>OZ241870.1:0-5991024 GCA_965202875.1 Gammaproteobacteria bacterium
CCCCGATACGTCAACTTCGACACCCTGAGCCTGCACGCGGGCCAGAAACCCGATCCGGCCACCGGCGCCCGCGCGACGCCGATCTACCAGACGACCTCGTTCGTCTTCCGGGATTCCGACCACGCCGCGGCGCTGTTCAACGCCGAGCGGCCCGGCCACGTGTACTCGCGTATCACCAACCCCACCACCGCGGTGCTGGAGGAGCGGGTCGCCGCCCTCGAAGGCGGGGTCGGGGCGATCGCCACCGCCAGCGGGCAGGCCGCGATGCACCTGGCCATCGCCACCATCGTCGGGGCGGGCGAGCACGTCGTGGCCTCCTCCGCGCTCTACGGCGGCTCGCACAACCTGCTCTCCTACACCCTGCCCCGCTTCGGCATCGAGACGACCTTCGTGAACCCGAGGGACCCCGGCGCCTTCCGCGCCGCGATCCGGCCCGAGACCCGGCTCGTCTTCAGCGAGACCCTCGGCAACCCCGGCCTCGACGTGCTCGACGTCCCCGCCGTCGCCGAGGTCGCCCACGCCGCGGGCCTGCCCCTGCTCGTGGACTCGACGTTCACCACGCCCTACCTGATGCGTCCTTTCGACCACGGTGCGGATCTGGTCTTCCACTCGGCCACGAAGTTCCTCGGCGGCCACGGGGTGGCGATCGGCGGGGTGCTGGTGGACGGCGGCACCTTCGACTGGGACGCCTCCGGCCGCTTCCCGACCCTGAGCGCGCCCTACGCCGGCTTCCACGACCTGGTGTTCACCGAGGAGTACGGCCCGGCTGCGTTCATCATGCGCGCGCGCAAGGAAGGGGCGCGGGACTTCGGGGCCTGCATGAGCCCGACCACCGCGTTCCACATCCTGCAAGGGGTGGAGACGCTGTCGCTGCGCATGGAGCGCCACGTGGCGAACACCCGCAAGGTGGTGGGGTTCCTGGACCGCCACGACGCGGTGGCGAGCGTGGTGTACCCGGAGCTGCCCGCGCACCCGGACCACGAGCTTGCGAAGAAGCTGCTGCCGCGCGGCTGCGGGGCGGTGTTCAGCTTCGAGCTCGAAGGCGGGCGCGAGGCGGGCCGGACGTTCATCGAGTCGTTGCGGGTGTTCTCCCACCTGGCGAACGTCGGCGACGCGAAGTCCCTCGTCATCCATCCCGCGAGCACCACCCACCACCGGATGGATGCGGAGGCGCTGGCGCGGGCCGGGATCTCGGAAGGCACGGTGCGGCTCTCGATCGGCCTGGAGGACGCCGCCGACCTGCTCGACGATCTGGGGCGGGCGCTGCACCTGTCGCAGCGGGCCGCGAAACGGCGCACCGGCGCGAAGCAGCGTACCGGCGCTGCGCAGAAGGAAGCCGGCCCGCAGAGGGCGGCATCGTGAAATTCCAGGTGGAGGGACTGCCGGCCTGCGCATACGCCGGCCCGCGCCCCATCGCGCCGGACCCGCGGCACCCCGGGGGCGCGCGGAAGCAGGCGGATTCAGGGAGGACGGCGTCGTGAAGTTCGAGGTGGACGGCCTGCCCGCCTACGCCTACACCGGCTCCCGCCCCCTCGCGCCGGGGCGGCCGGCGGTGGTGTTCGTGCACGGCGGGGGCCTGGATCACAGCGTGTGGATCCACCAGAGCCGCTACTTCGCGCACCACGGCTTCAACGTGGCCGCCCTCGATCTCCCGGGCCACGGCCGATCGGCCGGCGCCCCGCCGGACACCATCCCCGGCATGGCGCACTGGGTGGTGCGCGCGGCGGATGCGCTCGGCATCGAGCGCCTGTCCGTCGCCGGGCACAGCATGGGCTCGCTGGTGGCCCTGGAGGTGGCCGGCCTCTACCCGGATCGCGTGGAGGCCGCGGCGCTGGTCGGATGCGCGGTGCCGATGGCGGTCACCGGCGCGCTGCTCGATGCCGCCGGAGCGAACGACCACGCCGCCTTCGACATGATCACGCTGTGGGGACATCCCATGGGCGCGCAGCTCGGCGGCAACCCCGCCCCCGGCATGTGGATGACCGGCGGCGCGGTGCGGCTGCTGGAGCGCAGCGGTCCCGGCGTGCTGCACAACGACCTGAACGCCTGCAACGAGTACCGCCACGGGCTGGAGACCGCGGCGAAGGTCGCCTGCCCCGCCCACCTGGTCCTCGGCCGGGAAGACGTGATGGCCCCGCCCCGCGCGGCGCGCGACCTGATCGCCGCCCTCCGGGTGGTGCGGGTCACCGAGCTCGCGGACTGCGGCCACATGCTGATGGCGGAGCAGCCCGACGCGGTCCGCGACGCGCTGGCGGTGGCCTTTCCGAAATAGTTCCTGATGACATGACCCTGGACCACACATCGACCAGAGTGCATGGCCATTCCTTGGGCCATTCCCCTTGGGCCATTCCTCCCTCCGGCCGCCGGTAACGTAACTGGAAGAAAGCGGGCGATGTCCTCTCCGGGTGCATGAGGAAAGCGCCGGGGCGGGCTTGTCGGAAGATTGTGCGGGTGGGATGGCCGGGGCCGGTGGGGAGAATCCGGGGAACGAAGCCGAGGCGCACCAGCCGAAGCGAGGCCGAGACGGCCCACGTCGCTCGGCCCCCACCGTGACGTGGTGGACGCACGGAGGCGTTCGCGCCCTCGCGGTTCTCGTTCGCCGAGGTTCGTAACCCGTGTTCCCGCCATACCGGGAACACAAACTACGGAAACGCAATATAATGTAGTCGGGATATGTGCTCCCTTCTTCGTGGGCATCGGAGTAGAATCGGCGCCATGTCCTCCGAACTCGACCTGTTCCCGCTCGGCATCGCCACCGGCTCCGCGCACTGCAACCGGGCGAAGGAACGCGCGGAGCTGACGCAGACCATCCTGGCCGGTGGGCATACGTGGCTCTGGGGCCGGCGCCGCATGGGCAAGACCAGCCTCGTCGAACAGGTGCTTCGGGACCTCGCCCGGAGCCGGCGTCACGTCGCCACAGCAACGATCGACCTGCTCGTCGTCCACGACGTACAGGACTTCGAGGCGCGGGTCCGGACGGCGGTCGAACGGTTGAGCGCCCGGATCGTTCCGAAGAACCGGAGATCGAGCGGCAAGCTCGCGGAAGCGTTCGCCGCCTTGAAGCCCGAATTCTCCTTCGGCGCGCTCGGTCTTGCCGTCAAGCTGCCGCCGCCGCCCCAGGTCCTCCCGGGAATCGCCGAAATGCTGCTCGCCCTCGACCGGGCGGCGGGCATGTACCGGCGCCGGGCGGTCATCGTATTCGACGAGTTCCAGCAGATCGCCCACCTCAAGGCCGGGACGGCGCGGCACGGGCCGGAAGGCGCCGTCCGCCATGCCGCCGAGAGAGCCCGGAACGTCACTTATCTCTTCGCGGGCAGCCGGAGGCATCTGCTGGCGTCGATGTTCGAGGACGAAGAACGGCCGCTCTACCGCCTGTGCCGGAAGATGACCCTCGACCGCATCGCCGCGGCCGACTACCGGACGTTCCTGCGGCAAGCCGGCGAGGCGCGTTGGCGGAGTCCCACCCAGGACGCCGCCATCGACCGGATCCTCGCCGCTACGGGCCGTCACCCCTATTACGTCAATGCCCTCTGCGCCCGGCTGTGGAGCGGCGGACGGCCGCCTTCGGTCGAGGCGGTGGACGCCGCGTGGACCCGGATCGTGGAGGAGGACAAGCGTATCTCGGCCGGTCGGCTCGTCCGCCTCGCACCGAGCCAGCGCGCCCTGTTGAAGGCGATCGCGCAAGCCCCGGCCGGCGTCGAACACCCGGCCTCGCTCGAATTCCTCTCTCCCCTCCGGCTGCCCACGTCCACCGGAAACCGGGCCAAGGAGGTCCTGGAACAGGAAGACCTGATCCGGCAGGACGACGACGGCCGCTGGGAGCTGGTGGATCCGGTGACGGCTTCTTATCTCCGAAGCCTCCCGTAGCGGACGCGCGGACCACCGCCGGATGACGACCCCGCGCCGGATTGCGCTTGGACTCCGGCACCCGTGCCGGAGCCGCCACCCTCATCCGGCGCTTCGGCTCGGCCCCGAACCTCACTGTTCACCTGCCCATGCTCTTCGTGGATGGCGCCTGCACGTTCGAAGACGAACCGCCCCGCTGTCGCCGCCTCCTCACACCTCTTTCGGAAACCCTGCCTTCCGCCCTCAGTCGTCGGCCAGCGCGCTCTCGATCCAGCGCGCGAGGCCGGCGAGACGGGCGTCGTCGTGGGGGAATCCGATGAGTTGCAGGCCAAGCGGCAGGCCGTCGAGGACCATCACCGGCAGACTCACCGCCGGTGCGCCGGTGAGTGACGCGGGAGCGTTGAACACCGCGTCGCCGGTCGATTCGAGCCCGATCGGAGCGGGCCCGGGCTGCGAAAGCGTGACCAGCGCATCCCCGGTTCCGCGCAACGGGCTGAGCGTGGTGCGCGCGGCGGCGCGCCGGTCGAGGCAGCTCCGGTAGTCCTCCGCGGACATCGCCTCGCCGCGCTCCAGCCGGGCGGTGATGCTCGGGCTCAGGACCTCGGGGGCGAGGCGGCGGTAGGCGCCGAGCGGCCACCTGAGCTCGTAGGCGCAGATGTCCCGGGTGAGGGGCTGCGCGTCGGCAATCGCGCGCTCGAACGCCTCGACCCGCTCGTCGTCGGCTCGGGTGACGATGCGCACGCCGTAAGTCGCGAGGAGATCGAGCACCGACCGCAGGGCGGTACGGGTAGCGGAGCCGGCATGGTTCCAGCCTTCTGTCTCCACGTGGATCAGAGTCGCCGGCTTCTCCGGGCGAGGGGGCGCGGCCTCGCCGATGAGTCCCGGCTGGCCGGGGTCTCCCCCCGAGCGCAGGTGGATCGCGTGCATCACCGCCCAGCCGTCCTCGATCGACCCCGCGTGCACGCCGAGGTGGCTCTGGCTGAGTCCGCCGTGGCCGCCTCCACGGTTGAGGGCGCCGAAGGTCGGCTTGAACGCGAAGTTGCCGCAGAAACCCGCGGGACGGATGATCGATCCCACCACTTGGGTGCCGAGCGCGGCCGGCAGCATGCGCGCCCCGACCGCCGCGGCCGAGCCGCTCGACGAACCGCCCGGGGTGCGCTCCGGGGCGAAGGGGTTGGTGGTCGGGCCGGGATGGGACATCCCGAACTCGGTGGTCACCGTCTTGCCCACGATGACCGCGCCCGCCTCGCGTAGCGCGTGCGCACAGGCGGCGTCACGGAAGGACTGGAAGCCCTTCCAGAGCGGGCTGCCCATCTCCACCGGCATGTCCCGGGTCTCGAACAGATCCTTGATGCCGATGGGGACGCCGTCGATCGGCGAGAGTGGAGCGCGTGCCCGATAACGTGCCGAAGAGGCGTCGGCGGCGGCCCGCGCCACTTCGAGATTGGTGGCCGCGAACGCGCGCACCACCGGCTCGCGTGCCTCGATCGTCTCGATGCACTCCTCCAGATACTCCCTCGGATCCGCCTTGCGCCGGCGAAACGCCGCGGCGGCGTCGAAGAACGTGCGCAGGCGGTATGTCCTTGGATCGTAGGGTTCGGCCATCGCATGTCCTCCTCGCGCTCAGGCGTGACGGCGACGGGCGTTTCCGACGTGCCCGGCGCGGTGAAGCAGAAGTTCGGCGCCGTCCGGGTCCGTACCGATACCGTCCCGTTCATCGTGCCGCCCCTCGCCGCCGTGGGGCTGTATCGGGGCGCGTCGAAGTCGGCGAAATGGGCGCCGGCGTCCTGCCAGCGGCGCTCGCCCGGTGGACGCGCCGATCCCTTTCCCTGAAGGCGGCGCGGAAATCACAGGTCGTATCGCCGTCTCCGGCGCCTACTTCCTGATCACGTTGTGCTCCGGGCCGAAAGGAAAGCCGGTGACGTCCTCGGCCCCGGTCTCGGTCACGATCAGGATGTCGTGCTCGCGGTAGCCGCCCGCGCCGTCCTCGCCCTCCGGCACCGTGATCATCGGTTCCATGGAGACGACCATGCCTGGTTCGAGCACCGTTTCAATATCCTCGCGAAGCTCGAGCCCGGCCTCGCGGCCGTAGTAGTGGCACAGCGTCCCGAACGAGTGGCCGTAGCCGAAGGTACGGTTCCCAAGCAGCCCGTGCCCGGCGTAGATCTCGTTCAGCTCACGCGCGATCTCCCCGCACACCGCGCCCGGCCTGATCAGCTCCAGGCCGCGGCGATGCACCTTGCAGTTGATCTCCCACAGCTCCCGGGCCCGATCGCCGGCGTGGTCGAAGAACAGGGTGCGCTCCAGCGCCTGGTAATAGCCCGAGATCATGGAGAAACAGTTGAGGCTCAGCACGTCGCCCTTGCGGATGACCCGGGTGGTCACCGGATTGTGGGCGCCATCGGTGTTGATGCCGGACTGGAACCAGGTCCAGGTGTCCATCAGCTCGGTATGCGGGTACCGCTTGGCGATCTCGCGCACCATCGCCTCGGTGGAGTGCAGCGCGACCTCGTACTCCGGGATCCCTTCTCCGACGGCCTCCACGCAGGCCGCGCCGCCGATGTCGGATATCGCCGCGCCGTCCCGGATGATCCGTTGCTCCTCCCCGGACTTGATCATCCGCATGCGCATGCAGGGTTCGGCGACGTCGACGAACTCCACCCCGGGGAGCGCGGCTTCCAGCCTGGCCCGGTTCAGGAGCGTCACGTGATCGAACTCGATCCCGACCCGGCCCTTGTCGGGGACGAGCGCCTTCACCGCGACGAAGAAGTTGTCACGCTGCCAGTCCGTGTAGGTGATGTTGTCGTGGAAGCTCTGTCGCCAAGGTTGTCCGTAATCGATGTTCGCGCTGATGGTGGTGTGTGCATCCTGGGTGACGACCAGGCCGTAGTTTCTGCCGAACGAGCAGTACACGAAGTCCGCGTAGTAGTTGACGTTGTGGATGGAGGTGAACAGCGCGGCGTCGACGTCGTTGCCCGTCATGTGGGCGCGAAGCTTCGAGAGCCTGGTGTTCATTTCCTCGGCCGAGAAGGTCGGCCTCGCCTTCTCGCCGTTGTGCAGACTCAGGATCCTGGGCCTGGCGGCCATGGTCGGATTCTCCCCTGTTGATTCACGATTCATATGCGGATCACCGCACCGCGGTGCATCGGCAGGTGCGGACCGCAGCGCCACTCCGGGGGGCCGGCCGGAGGCATGACCACGGGTGAATCTTCCCGCATCCGGCGGTCGGGCACGGTCCACGTGATCCCGGACATCGACTTCGTCGTTGCCCCATGGATCGTCTCCCCGCCACGGACCACCGCCCGCGCGCGCCTCGGGCGGGCGGCGGCGCGGGGGAAGGGTATCGGTATCTTCCGGGCGCCACCAGACAAAGCGTGCGAGTCCTGAAATCGGGCTACTCGAATTTGCGACCGCTTCTGGAACCGGATCGCCAACTCCCGGACCGCGCCCGCGCCGCATCCGTACGTACTCCAGTCCGCGATCGGGCGGGGAACCATTCACCGAGCGTCTGCGTCGGAGCGGGCCGCCGTTCACCGTCCCCGTCCGGCGAGCGCCCGCATCCGATAGACTTCGCGCCTTTCCGGCGGCACGACCACCGCGATGACGGGCAAGGCGGCGATGACGGGCAATGGACGGATCGGATTTCAGGGCGAGCCGGGTGCGTACAGCCACCTCGCCTGCCGGGAGGCTCGCCCGGAGATGGAGCCGGTGCCGTACGCGAGCTTCGAGGATACGTTCGCGGCGACGGAGAGCGGTGAGGTCGAGCTCGCGATGATCCCGATCGAGAACTCGCTCGGCGGGCGGATCGCGGACATCCACCACCTGCTGCCGGAATCGAGCCTGCACATCGTCGCCGAACACTTCCAGCCGGTCCGCCACCATCTCCTCGCGTTGCCGGGCGTGGCGCTCGAAGGCATCGAGCGCGTCGAGAGCCATGCCCAGGCCCTCAGACAGTGCCGGCGCTTCGTCCGCGGCCTCGGTGCGCAACCGGTGGCCACCGCGGATACCGCCGGCGCCGCCCGGCACCTCGTCGAGCGCGAGGATACGAAGGTCGCGGCCATCGCGTCCAGCCTCGCGGGCGACATCTACGGGCTCGACACCTTGCTCGCGGGGATCGAGGATCACGATGCGAACACCACGAGATTCGTGGTGATGGCGCGTGAGCCGATCCACCCCGATCCGGTCTGGCCGTGCGTGACCTCCATCGTGTTCCGGGTCCGAAGCGTTCCCGCCGCGCTCTACAAGGCGCTCGGGGGATTCGCGACCAACGGGGTGAACATCACCAAGCTCGAGAGCTACATCGTGGACGCGAGCTTCACCGTCGCGCAGTTCTACGCCGAATTCGAGGGGCACGTCGAGCACCGGCTCGTGAAGCTCGCCCTGGAAGAACTCGAGTTCTTCTCGGAGACGTACTCCATCCTCGGCGTGTATCCTGCCCATCCCTTCCGCCACGGCGTGGGAGCGATATGAGCGGCGACCACCGGCGCGGTCGCTTGGCGATTCCGTTGCGCGGAATCGCGGACGCGCTCGCCCGGCACACGACCCGACGCCGCGCGTGCGCTCGGGGGACGCCAAAGCGTAGCGAGCCGCCCGGAAAAAGGTATCCGGCCAGACCCTGAGCCCCTGCATCGCGTCTCGCGCACCCTGCCGTCATCTCCGAGCCATTGACTCGGAGTGTGCGGCGAGGCCGCGGTCGGACTCGATGGTCACGCCGCCGTGCAAGCCTCGCACCGGCCGCGAACCGGTGGGCGTCATCGCCGTGGCCGATGGGGATTGTGGATCGACGTCTGGCCTGCCGCCGTTTGTAGCGGATACGACCAACGGGATCACGCGCCCGACGACGCTCCGGGGCAAGAGGGCCTGCTTTGCCACAATCCGGCTCACCACGATCCCCCGGCGTCAGCGCGGGATCGGTGCATGCCCCGCCCGGTTGGCAGGACCGGGCAAGCTCCATTAGACTGCACGTCGTCCACGAACCAGATGGCAGGCTTCGGCAGGACGGCTCGAACGCCACCCCTTCGGCGTTGGACTCTTCGACGCAGCCGTTCGCCATTCCGGCAAGACCACCATGAGCGCCGAACTGCTGGTCAACGTCACCCCGCGCGAGATCAGGGTCGCGCTGATCGAGAGCGGCGTGCTCCAGGAAGTATTCATCGAGCGCGCGAACCGGCGCGGGCTCGTGGGCAACATCTACAAGGGCCGGGTGTGTCGAGTCCTGCCCGGCATGCAGGCCGCGTTCGTGGACGTCGGCCTCGACCGCGCGGCGTTCCTCCACGTCTCCGACATCGCCGACACGGACGCGAAGCAGGTCCGTGACGCTCCCGCGTCGGACAAGGACGTCACAGCCCCGGCGGAGGCGGAAGCGACGCCGATCATCCGCAACGAGGCGTCGATCACCGACCTGGTACGCGACGGACAGGACGTGCTCGTGCAAGTGATCAAGGATCCGCTCGGGACCAAGGGAGCACGACTCACCACCCATGTGTCGATTCCTTCGTGCTACCTCGTCTACATGCCCGGTGCATCGATGATCGGGGTCTCGCAACGGATCGAGGACGCGGAGGAGCGTCAGCGGCTGCGGGAGCTCGTGCGGCACGGTGTATGGCGTGGCTCGGGTGGGAACGGCGCAGCCGGCGAAGTCATCGGTGATGATTGGACGCCGGAAGACGGATACATCGTCCGGACCGCGGCGGAAGGATGCTCCGGGGAGATCATCGAAAACGACATGACGTTCCTCCGCAAGCTGTGGGAGTCGATCCACGCGCACGCCGCATCGGTCAACGGGCCAGGCATCGTGCACGAGGATCTGCCCCTGGTGATCCGCACGTTGCGCGAGCTGTCGTCCACGACCATCGAGCGGGTACGGATCGATTCGCGTGAGACGCTTGCGCGGGTGCTCGGCTTCACCAGCCGGTTCCTGCCGGAGATGAGCCCGCACATCGAGTTCTACGCGGATGAAGGACCCATCTTCGACCTCTACGCAGTGGGGGACGAGATTCAGAAAGCATTGCACCGCAGGGTACAGCTCAAGTCGGGCGGACACATCGTGATCGATCAGACCGAGGCGATGACCACCGTCGACGTCAACACCGGCGGGTTCGTCGGACACCGCAACTTCGACGAAACCGTCTTCAAGACGAACCTCGAAGCGGCCCAGACTATCGCGAGGCAGCTCCGGCTACGCAATCTCGGGGGGATCATCATCATCGACTTCATCGACATGAGCAGCGAGGTGCACAAGCGCCAGGTGCTGCGCGCACTTGAGAAGGCGCTGGCCCGCGATCATACGAGGACGCACATCAGCAACGTGTCGCCGCTCGGCCTCGTGGAGATGACCCGCAAACGCACACGGGAGAGCCTCGAACACGTGCTGTGCGATCCCTGTCCGACCTGCAACGGGCGGGGATCGATCAAATCGGCCGACACCGTGTGCTACGAGATCTTCCGCGAGATCCTGCGCGAAGCGCGCCAGTTCGATACCGAGCGTCTGCTCGTGATCGCGTCTCCCGAGGTCGCCGGCCGGTTCGTCGACGAGGAATCGACGGCCTTCGCGGAACTCGAGGCGTTCATCGGAAAGCCGATCACCCTCCAAGTCGAGAGCCTGTACTCGCGCGAGCAATATGACGTTGTACTGATGTGACCGGTGGTGACCCGAACGCCGGCCATGAGCGGCCCCGCCGCTCGCTGGGCAAATCCGGCCGAACCCTGCTGCGATCGTGCGCGTACACCCTCGCCGGCCTCCTGCTCCTGGGCGCGGCCGGTCTCGGAGGACTGCGCCTCCTCCTTCCCGAGATCGGTCGCTACCGGCCGGAGATCGAGCAGTGGATGCACCGGCTCCTCGAACGGAGGGTCGAGATCGGGACGATCGACGCCTCCTGGAGAGGCTGGACTCCGGTGTTCCGGATCGGTGACGTCCGGCTTGTCGGCGACGAGACGGCGCAAGGACGGGAAACACGGGCCCATCCGCCGATACGATTCACCGACCTGACGTTCTCGGTCGATCTGCTGGAGTCGATTCGATCCGGAACGCTGCAAGCGCGCGGGATTACCGTCAGCGGCGCCTCGTTCGTCGTCGTGCGGCAATCCGACGGCGCGTTCTCCATCCAGGGGATTGAGCCACGGTCGGCCGGCGAACCGCGTCCCGACGTCTGGTTCGCACAATGGTTGCTGAGTCGGAAGAATCTCTCGCTGCACTCGGCGCGCATTCTCTGGATCGACGAGAAGCGGCGCTCGTCCCCGCTCCCGCTGACCCGGGTGGCGCTGCGGCTCGAGCAGGAGACCGACCGGCACCGGGTGGTCTCCGGTTCGTTCGAATTGCCGGGAGATGGACGGGTCGAATTCACGATGGACCTCATGGGCAACCCGCTCACCCCGTCCTGGTCGGGCTCGACCTCCGTCACCGCCACCCATGTCGATCTCGACCCTTTCGGCCTCGATGCACGGAGGCTCGGTGCGGAGCGGTTCTCCGGCCGCCTCTCGGGCACGGTGTGGAGCACGTGGAAGAATGCCCGTCTCGCCGAGGCCGAAGGAAAGTTCCGTATCGAGTCGCCGGGAATCACGGACGGGGCGCAACGGCGTGGGCTCGACGAGGTGAGCGCCTCATTCAACGCCGAACGTACGTCTCATGGCTGGACGTTCGCGATGCGCGACCTCGCGGTCACGACCCGCAACGGATCGTGGCCTCGCTCCGGTGCCAGAGTCCACTGGACGGCACCGCGCGACGGTCAGGACGGCGCCTTCGTCGTACACGTGGACTTCGCCCGGATCGAGGATCTCGCCGCACTCGTTCCATCCGGTGCCGATCCGCCGACGGGCTCGATGCTGAATGCCCTGCTCGAAGCCGCGGCACCGCGTGGCGAACTCAGGCAACTTCACGTGTCCGTACCGATCGCGGAGCGTGTCGATTTCGAGCGCGCGAGCGCCCAAGGCCGATTCGCGCACGTTCGCTTCGGCTCCGAAGCCTGGCTGGTCTCCATCGACGCGGCAAGCGGGCAATTCGAGGCGAGCCCTCGGAGATTCACGATGGACGTCGTCGCCGGCAGCCTCCGTGTGAATGCGCCGCGGTGGTTGGCGCACCCGTTGCGGGGGAAGAATCTCAGGGGTGCATTCACCGTCGTCCCCGAACCGGCAGGCACCCGTCTCCGCTTCGAGGAGGCGAGCTTCACGACTCCGCTCGGGACGGTGGCCGCGCATGGCTGGGTGTTCTCGCCTCGCGACGGAAGCGGACCGGAGCTCGACGTTGCCCTCGACCTGGGGGCGTCGAAGATCACGGCGGCGCGCGACCTGCTGGCGGAAAGCACACTGCCCGTGCCGGTGGCGCGCTGGATCGAGGCGTCGCTGGACGGCGACATCCGCGGAGCAAGCCTGCGCTTTCACGGGCGCCGCCCGTCGCCATCGCCCGGAGCGGGCGGTGATGCCGGCGGCGCCGGTGGTGTGCGGTTCGAAGCGACGGTGGCGCTCGCGTTGCCGGTGTGCCGCTACGCTCCTGACTGGCCCGAGCTCTCCGACGTGTCGGGCACGGTCCGATTCGACGGCTCACGACTCGACGCGCACGTCGAATCGGGGCGCATCTTCCAGTCGAAGATTCGGGAGGGTCGCGTCGTCGTCGAAGACGTGCGCGCCGCGGGACCGGTGGCGGAGATCTCCGGAAGCGTCGAGGGCCCGAGCTCCGATGCGATGCGCTTCCTCGCCGAAAGTCCGTTGCGGAAGAAACACGCCGGCGTGCTCGACAGCCTCACGCTGCAAGGCGGGAGCACGGTCGATTTCAGGGTCATGCTTCCACTCCGCGATCCCCGACGCACCACCATCGAAGGGACCCTCGCTCTCGACGGAAACCGGGTCGGCGTTTCCGGTGTCGACCGGGGGTTCGAGGCGGTGAGTGGCGTCGTCGCGTTCCGCGACGGCGGCATCGAGTCCGAGGGCGTCACCGCGACTTGGCTCGGAGAACCGATCCGCGCCGTCCTCGGCGCCTCCCCGGAGCGGGCGAACGCAACGCGGCTGACGGTGGACGGCCGCGGCACGCGGCGCCAGTTGGCTGCGTATCTCCACGGCACCGGGGCTGGCCAAGCGTCCCCCGACGGCTCCACCCTCCTCGCGCGAGTGCGCGGCGACTTCCCGTGGAGCGCAACCGTCGACTTCCCGCACGCCGGGGACGGCGCGGCGGATGGCCGCAAGTGGCGCTTCGCCGCCGATCTCACGGAAGTCTCGCTCGATCTCCCACCCCCCTTCGGCAAAACGGGCGGGACCGAACGCGTGCTCGGTATCGAGAGCAGGGTCGAGACCGGATCGGAGCAAGTCATCGGGGTTCGCTACGGCGATCTCGCGAGCGCGGTGTTCCGGGTCGCACCCGACGCCGAACGGCTCCGCCTCGAGCGCGGTGCGGTCCGGTTCGGTGCGGGCGAAACGACGCTTCCCGACGCACCCGGCGTAATCGTACACGGCGTGCTGCCGGCACTCGACGCCGGTGCCTGGAGCGCGCTCTTCGAAGACGTCGTGGCCTTTGGCGTATCGGACGCCGGCACACCGGCGCTCGATCACCTGCATGAAGTATCGATCGACACCGGATCGTTTGTCGCATTGAGTACACGATTCCCCGGCACGCGGATAAGGATGGCACGCACCGCGGACGGCGGCTGGCGGATCGGCATCGCCGATTCCCACGACAAAGGGGGCGAACCCCGGCTTGAAGGCAAGATAGACGTCCCTCACGATCTTGCCGCCGCGCCGGTCGTCGCGGACTTCCGGCGCCTCGTGCTGGAACCCGAGTCCAGCGAGCCGCGCGGCGAACGTCGCGCGCCCGATCCACGCACCCCCGACCCCCGCACCTTCCCGGCCATTTCCTTCTCGGCCCGGGACCTCGTCTTCGACGGGATCGACCTTGGACACGTCGTGCTCAGGACCGAGCCTTCCGAACACGGCATGCGGATCGAACGGCTCGCCATTCGAGCCGACTCCTTCGAGGGCGACGGCGCCGGAGACTGGTCATTCGTCGACGCCCGGCACCGCACCGAATTCGGCATGCAGGTCCGCGGCGACGATCTCGGACGGATGCTCGGCTCGCTGGGAACCGACGGCAGCGTCATAGCCGGAGGGGCGACGGAGGTCTCCATGCGTGGCTCATGGGAAGGCACGCCGGCGGATTTCGCACTCGATCGAGTGGCCGGCATTCTGCAGTTCCATTCGGCCGGCGGGCGTCTGAACCGGCTGGAACCCGGCGTGACCGGACGCCTGTTCGGGCTGTTGACCGTGACGTCGCTTCCGCGACGCATCATCCTCGACTTCGGGGATCTCTTCAGAGGCGGCTTCGAGTACGACCGGATCGAAGGGACCTTCGCGATCGAGCAGGGCCATGCCTACACCGACAATTTCCTGTTGGAAAGCGACACCGCCCGGTTCGAGGTCGTCGGCCGTACCGGACTCGTGGACGAGGACTACGACAAGATCGTCACCGTCATTCCGAAGATTTCATCCACCCTGCCGTTCCTCCCCCTGTGGCTTGTACAGAAGATTCTCCGCCGCGACGTGTTCGACGAGAACTTTGCCTATGAGTACAAGATCACCGGGACATGGGATGCTCCGGAGATCGAGTTGATCAAGATCCCGGTGCCCGAGGACGGCGGTCGGGTACGGGACTGACTCGCAATCGATCCGCGCTTTTCATTCGACCGCGTCCGCGGGCACGGCTCCGAGCCGCTTCCGCCTGCGAACGCCCCTGCCCCGGCGATGGTCGCCGTCTCCGGCGGGGTCGACTCCGCCGTCGCCCTGATGTGTCTGGTCGAGGCGGGTGTTCCGGTGCAGGCGATGTTCATGAAGAACTGGGAGGAGGACGATCAAGCCGGGTATTGCGCCGCAGCCGGGGACCTCGTCGACGCGCAACGCGTATGCGATCGGCTCGGCGTTCCCCTGCACGCCGTGAACTGCTCCGATACATACTGGGACCGGGTCTTCATGCCCTTCATCCGTGCTCTCGAGAAAGGGGCGACCCCCAACCCGGACGTGCTGTGCAACCGGGAGGTGAAATTCAGCATCTTCATCGAGCACGCGCGCCGGCTCGGCGCCGAGCGCGTGGCGACCGGCCACTACGCCAGGATCGAACATACCGTCAGGGGCGTGCGGCTGCTCAAGGGCGCCGACCCTGCCAAGGACCAGAGTTACTTCCTCCACGCGCTCGACCAGCCGGCGCTCCAGCAGGCCGTCTTCCCCCTCGGAACGCTCCACAAGCGCACGGTACGGGCAATGGCCCGGCGCGCGGGGCTGGCCCCGCACGACAAGCGCGACAGCACCGGCCTCTGCTTCGTCGGCGAGCGCCGGTTCGCGCCCTTCCTCGCCCGCTACATCGACGAGGCGCCGGGGCCGATCGAGACCGAGGCCGGAGTCCGCGTCGGCGAACACAGAGGGATCGCCTTCTACACCATCGGCCAGCGCAAAGGACTGGGCGTCGGGGGACGGCGCGGCGGCGCCCAGGCCGCGTGGTACGTCGCGGGAAAAGACCGCGGGCGCAACGCCCTCATCGTCGTCCAGGGACGTGATCATCCTGCGCTGCTGTCCCGGGAAGTACAGATATGCCGCATGCACTGGATCGCCGGCGAGGCGCCGCCGCTGCCGTTGCGTTGTCGCGCGAAGATCCGGTACCGGCAAGCGGATCAGGCGTGTACGCTCCGCTCCGGCAAGCACGAAGACGTGCTGGTGCTGCACTTCGAGCGCCCGCAGTGGGCGGCGACCCCCGGCCAGTATGCCGTGCTCTATGATCGCGACGTGTGCCTCGGCGGCGGCGTGATCGCATCCTCCGGCACCGGAATGCCGCGCTGAGGATGAGCCGCGCGCGCAGAACCCGCCGGACCGTTGACCGCTCCGGGCGACGCCGTGGCATTTGTCCGCAGACGCATCGTCTACGGCGTCTCTGCAGTCCGGGAGGCTGAACCTGCCGGCACGCGGGATCTCCGCGCCGGACGCGGAGACGGGATTCGAACCCGCGCCCCTCATCAGATGTAGAGCCAGAGCAGTACCCCGCCCAGCACCACCCGGTAGGCGACGAAGGGCATGAAGCCAATCCGGTCCAGGAGACGAAGGAACACGTGGATGCAGGCGTAGGCGCAGACCGCGGTGACGAGCGCACCCGCGGCGAGCACGGACCACCGCGCATCGGCCGTGCCGGCGGCGAGCTTCAGCGTCTCGTAGCCTCCGGCCATCAGGATCACCGGCGCCGACAGCAGGAACGAGAACCGGGCCGAGGCTGCCGGCGCAAGGCCGACCAGCAGGCCCGCGGTCATCGTCACCCCGGCTCGGGACGTGCCGGGAATGAGTGCGAGGGTCTGCGCGCAGCCGATCACGATCGCGTCGCGAAGGCCGATGGAGTCGAGTCGGCGGCTCTTCGCCCCCACCCTCTCCGCCACCAGCAGCAGGAGCCCGAATCCGATGGTGGCGGCGGCGATCACCGGCGGATCGCGCAATGCTTCGGAGAGGCTGGAGCCCACGGCGAGTCCCGCCACCCCCACGGGAATGCTCGCGACCACCACCAGCCACGCGACCCGGCCGTGCTCCCCGGCCCCGTGCGGGAGGCGGAGCCCCTCGCGAAGCATCGCCGCGAAGTCGCGCCGGAAGTAGAGCAGCACCGCCGCGAGCGAACCCACGTGAACCGCGACGTCGAAGGCGAGCCCCTGGTCCGGCCAGCCGGTCAGCACCGGCACCAGGATGAGGTGCGCGGAGCTGGAGACGGGGAGGAACTCCGTCAAGCCCTGGACAGAGGCGAGAACGAGGATCTGCGGCCATTCCATACCCGGCCGCCGATCATGGCGCCGCGCGGCGATGGATCACGCCGGTATGGATCCCGAACGCGCCGTTGCGGCGGTCCCGGAACCAGAGATCCAGGGTGCGCGAGATGGCGGGAAACGCAATCTCGCCCCACGGCACCTCGGCTTCCTCGAACAGGCGCGCGTCCAGGCTCTCCGCACCCGGCGAGAACGACCCGCCGGCGAGGCGGCCGCGGAACATGACGTAGACCTGATTGATCCGGGGGATGTCGAGACAGGTGAACAAGGCGTCGACCTCCACCCGGGCGTTCGCCTCTTCGCGGGTCTCCCGCACCGCGGCTTCTTCAATCGTCTCCCCATTCTCCATGAACCCGGCCGGAAGCGTCCACAGCCCCCGCCTCGGATCGATCGCCCGGCGGCAGAGCAGAACCCTCCCCTCGTGCTCCGGCAGGCACCCCGCCACGATCTTCGGGTTCTGGTAATGAATGGTACCGCAGGCGTCGCAGACGTGGCGCGGGCGGTCGTCGCCGGGAGGGATGCGCCGCACCACCGGCGCCGCGCACTGGGAGCAGAAGTTCACGACGTCCTCCCCGTCACCTGCACGTCACGCCCGCGGCGGCGGCGCCCCGCGCCTTCGCTCGATCGCGATGCCGACACCCTTCGCGCCGCGCAGGGCGCCGATCTTGTTCAGCCGCACCCGCACCCAAGGAACGGAAAACTCGTCCAGCACCAGCGCCGCGATGCGCTCGGTGAGGGTCTCGACGAGAAAGAAGCTCGACTCGCCCACGAACCGCTGCACCCGCTTCGACACCGCCTTGTAGTCCAGGGCGTCGGCAACGTCGTCGCTTGCCGCGGCCCGCGCAACGTCCGCGCCCATCTCCAGATCGATGACCACCGGCTGCCTGATCCGGCGCTCCCAGTCGTAGACACCGATGACGGTCTCCACCTGCAGCGCTTCGATGAAGATGACGTCCAGAGCCCGATCTCCCCGATCGTCCCGCGCCGTCCGCCGACGCGCCGCGGAACTCTACCTGCTCCGCACCGCGCGCGCATGTCCGCGGCCCCCTTGACCGGAGCGCCGGTGCGCTACTCCAATACCCCGATGATCGACGTTGCCGTCGTCTTCGCCGCCTATCTCGCCGGCTCGGCCGCGTCGGCGATCCTCGTATGCCGCGCGATGGGCCTGCCGGATCCTCGCATGGAGGGCTCCGGCAACCCCGGTGCGACCAACGTCCTGCGCATCGGCGGCAAGGGACCGGCCGCCCTGACCCTTGCCGGCGACGTGCTGAAGGGCGTCGCGCCGGTGCTGCTCGCGAAGGCCCTCGCGCTCTCACCGGCCACCCAGGCGCTCTCGGCGTTCGCCGCCTTCCTCGGCCATCTCTATCCGCTGTACTTCCGCTTCCAGGGCGGAAAGGGCGTGGCGACCGCGCTCGGTGCGGTCACCGCGCTGGCCTGGCCGGTGGGGCTCGCGATGTGCGCGCTCTGGCTCGTGGTCGCGGCGGCGACCCGCTACTCCTCGCTCGCATCGATGGTTGCGGCGGCAGGGGCGCCGGTCGCCGCGTTCCGGCTCGCGCCGGAGCCGGTGAACATGGCGATCCTCACGGCCGTCGCGGTACTCCTGCTGTGGCGCCACCGCGGAAACGTCCGCCGGCTCATCGCGGGCACGGAGAGCCGGATCGGCCGGCGCGCCGCCGGATAGCCGCCTGCATCGCGGCGCCGGTGCACCTGCACAGGCAGGCGTTCAGCGCTCCGGACCCGCTCGAACAAGGGGTCGGGGGACTCAGGGATCCTCTCATTTCCGATGCCGAACAACTTCCGTAACTTGTTGATTCATGGATATTCGACCACAGTTCAGGCAGATAATGATCCCGTGGAAGTGTCACAGGGGGCCGAAATCCCTCAGCCCAAGCAGGATGTCCTGACGAAAACCCTTTATTTCAAGCTCGAATATGAGGGGATGCTTGAGGTCGGGGGAGCCGCATGCTGGATGAGCCGCAGCCATCCTCCGAAGGCCGGGACATCCCCGGAGAGAGGCGGGCCGAAGTCTGGGAGCCAAAGCTCTCCGTCCCGCCCACACCGGCGTCTCCGAACGGAAACCGCCAATCAAGACGAGGAGGAAACGGGCCGAAGCGAGCCCGGCGGTGCCAGCTCCTCCAGCGCCCAGCGCGCGCGCGCGCCGAACCGTTCCGGCTCGCGCGCGCCGTGGACGAGGCGGCAGCATCCCGCGTACGCGATCATCGCGCCGTTGTCGGTGCAGAGCTCGGGACGGGGGTAGCTCACCGCCGCGCCCTCCTCATGCGCCATCCCGGCGAGGGCCGCGCGCAGGCGGCGATTCGCGCCGACGCCGCCGGAGACGACCAGCGACGGCAGTCCGGTCGCCCGGAGAGCACGGCGGCACTTGACGACCAGCGTATCGACGACCGCGTCCTCGAACGCGCGCGCCACGTCCGCGAACAGGCGCTCATCCCGGGGCTCGCGGGTCAGGGTGTCGAGCGTGAAGGTCTTGAGGCCGCTGAAGCTGAAGTCGAGCCCGGGGCGATCCGTCATCGGCCGCGGGAACCGGAAGCGGCCGGGGTCGCCGCCGCGGGCCAGCTCCGCAAGGGCCGGTCCGCCGGGGTAGGGGAGACCGAGCAGGGTCGCGACCTTGTCGAAGGCTTCGCCCGCCGCATCGTCGACCGATTCTCCCAGGATCCGGTACATGCCCACCGCCTCGACCTCGACGAGCTGCGTATGCCCGCCCGACACGAGCAGCGCGAGGAATGGAAACGCGGGCGGGTCCGGCTCCAGCATCGGGGCGAGGAGATGGCCTTCCAGATGATGGATTCCGAGCGCCGGCACTCCCCACGCCCGAGCGAGGCTCCGGCCGAACGCGGTGCCGACCAGCAGTGCCCCGACCAGCCCCGGACCCGCGGTATAGGCGACGCCGCCGACGTCGCCGGGCTCCGAGCCCGATTCCGCCAGCACCCGCCGCACCAGACGCGGCAGCCGCCGGACGTGGTCGCGCGAGGCGAGCTCCGGCACCACGCCGCCGAACTCTGCATGGATGGCGCTCTGGGTGTGCACGGCATGGGCGAGCAGGCCGCGCGCGGCGTCGTAGACCGCCACGCCGGTCTCGTCGCAGGAAGTCTCGATTCCAAGGACCCGCATTTGCATCGCCCTTCGGTATGGACGCGCCCTTTGCGGGTGCGCCCTCGACGTGGACGCCTGTATCGACGTTACCAGCTTATCCGTCTCTGGAACTTGACGCCGAGCGAGTTCGAGTCCCCCTCCCCCTTCTCCACACCCGCCGTCACCCCCCATCTCGAAGGGCTCCACCCAACGGCAGCCCATCTCCACACCCATCGCCGCCTGCCGGCACGCTCCCCCACAACGACTCCACTCCGCTCACCGACGCCCCCCATCGCGGCGCGATCCCCAGACACGCACACTCACCTTCTCCTCCAGGGTCCCACCGCACCGGTACACCCGCCCCTCGCTCCTCGAACCCGGCCTCGGTCAGCCAACCGTGTCGCAAGCAGCAACCGCGCGAAAAACACGGGGTTTTCCGGATGAAGCAACGTGTGGCCCGAATTCACCGCCAGCAAGGGGAAACCGCTCAGTTACCCGAGCGCCCCGGGATACGGAGCACGTCACCGGCCCGAATGACGTTGCCGGCGATCTTGTTCTCGGCCCGCAATCGTTTGACCGTCACCCGGTACATGACCGCAATGTCGGACAGCGTCTCTCCGCGCACAATGGTGTGGCGCTGCGCAACGGTGCGGCGTTGCGCAGCCAGCAGGGTGCCGGGGGGAGGATTGCCGTCGAAGTAGTCGCGGATCCCTTGCAGGATGGCCTTTGCGACGGAGCGCTGATGCCGGGGGTTGGACAGTCGCTTCGCATCGGACGGGTTCGTGAGAAAACCGGTCTCGACGAGGATCGACGGGATGTCGGGCGACTTCAGGACCAGGAAGCCCGCACGTTCCACCCGGCGCTTGTGCCGGCGCCCTACTTTGCCGAGTGATCTGAGCACCCGTCCCCCGACGTCGGCGCTCGCGGCGAGCGTCGCGGTCTGCGACAGATCCAGCAGTACGGAGGCGAGCAGGCCGTCCTTGTCGTCGAGCGAGACGCCGCCGGCGAAATCGGACGCATTCTCCTGCTCGGCAAGCCATCGCGCCGCCTCGCTGCTCGCTCCCCGGCGAGAAAGGATGTACACGGAGCTCCCCGACACGCGGGAGCTGCGAAACGAATCCGCGTGGATGGATACGAACAGATCCGCGTTGTGCTCGCGGGCGATCTGCGTCCGTCGCCGGAGCCCTATGTAGTAGTCGCCGTCGCGGATGAGGACCGCCCGCATTCCTCGAGTCCGGTTGATCTGGTGGGCGAGCTCGCGGGAGATTGCGAGCACGATGTCCTTCTCGCGAATCTTCGAACGCACCGCGCCGGGATCTTCGCCGCCGTGGCCGGCGTCGACGGCGACGATCACGTCACGCCGCGATCCGGGGTCGCTGCGCTTGACCGGCTTGCGCCCGGCCGACGCACCCGATCCGGCGGCCTTCCCGTGCAGATCGATGACGAGGCGGTGGCCGTATTTCCGGTTGGGCTTGAGCAGGAAGCTCTTCGGACGCACCGGCTGCTTCAGATCGAACACCACGCGCAGGTCGCTGCCCTTGCGAGGGGCTGCCCGTATCCCCGAGAGGAGACGATCGTCGCGATTGGCACGGGGAACCCGCTTCAGAAGCTTGGCGCCGCGGAGATCGACGACCACGCGGTCGGGGTCGTCCAGTACGAACAACGCATATTCCACCGGATGGTCCAGATCGAGGACGACCCGGGTGTGGTCCGGCGCCGGCCATGTCCGGATGTTCTCGACGTTGACGCCGGCACGCACCGACAGTGCCAGCAGACATCCCAGACCGATCATGAGGAGCCGCATGGTCGTTGCCTGAGTAGGGGCCTGGGAAATATCTATAACTTTCTTCTGGTTATTGCAAGGCCTTTATCTGCTTTATCAAGATCTGAACCTGACTTCATCCGGATCCCGCGTCCCCGGGCGGTTCACGGCCCGCCAGTACGGGAATTCGGGGACCGATCGCCCGGCCCCGGGCGGTGCTCCATCCGATCCGAAGCCGGCGGCCGTGGCCGAACGGCGCGATGGTGAGGCGGCAGTCGAGCGTCGGCAACGCGGAGCATCCGCGCTCCGGCCATTCGACGAGACACGCGGCGGACTCCGAGACGAGGTCGCGGATCGCGACGTATTCGAGCTCCTCGGGATCCGCGATCCGGTACAGATCGAGGTGCCAGACCCGGCCGATGCGTGTCTCGTAGGGCTCTGCGATGGTGTAGGTCGGGCTGCGCACCGCCCCGTCCACCCCCAGCGCACGCAACGCCGCGCGTGCCAAGGTGGTCTTGCCGGCGCCGAGGCCGCCGGCGAGCCCGATGACGACGGCGACGTCACCCCACCCGCAGGCACACCCCACGCGCCGAAGCTCCGGAGCCGCTTCGAGCGCGCGTCCGACCGCCCGCCCCGCGCGCTCCGTCGCGGCCGTGTCCGCGAGCGGAAATCCGTCCTCAGATGCCGTCGGCCGAGTGTCGTTCATCGGCGCCACCGAGATCCGTGGTGCAGGAAGGCACCTCCGCGCGGCACCCGGGATTTGGACGGGGCCTGGTCCGTATGGCGGCCGCTTCCCCGGCCTCGAACGCTCTGCAAGTGGTGGCTCAGAAGTTGTAGCCCAGGTTGATGCGCCAGCCCTTCACGCCATCGCCGGTCATGTAGGACACACCGGCGCGCAGGTGGTTCTCGATGGAGATCCCCTCGGCCTTGGTCAAGCCGAACGCGATCCCGAACTCGTCGTAGTATTCGCTGTAGAGGTTGCTACCGTAGAAACGGGTATCGGTCCACCAATATTCCGTCACCACCTTGCGTCCTTCCATCGTGCCCGGCACCGAGAACATCAGGCCGTTTCGCAGCACCGTATTGGATACCCCGGGATCGAAGTTGTAACTGCCCACCTCGATGTCGAGGGTTTCGTAATAGCCGATCATGTTGCCGATACTGAGCGAATACCTGTCGATGGGAATGGTGTAGGCGCTGGTCAGGGAGGCCGATCCGACACCGCCCGCGGCGCCCAGATCGACGGAGCCCGCCACCCCTGCGCTCACCGCCGGAGACAACGACCATCGTTCGTTCATCCCCCAGATCAGACCGGCGCTGATGAAAAGGGAACCGCTCTTTCCGCCTTCAATCTCGGCGTAGGTGATCGGCAGGGAGATGTCGACCGTCCGCAGCCCCTTGCCGCCTTCCTTGAGTCGGAAGCTGTAGCCGAGCGGGAGGGTCAGCACGTTTGTAGCCCTTCCGCGGGCGGTGAAACGACCGAAACGGGGACCGATGGTGATGAGATTGTCCGGATCATCGGCCACCGTCCCGGCGCCGGGGGAGGGGGGCTCCGTTCCGGCCGCAGAATCCTCTCCGGGCGTTGTCGCACGATTGTCGGTGATTTGGGTGATCTGATCCGAGAAGCCGGCTTCGAATTGCCCGGAGATCATGATGCTCGCCATGCTGCCCGGATTGCCGGCGATCGGATCCACCGGCGACTGCGCGATTGACGCCGCCTGAATCCTGTTGAGGATGTCGCCGCCCTCGCTTTTCAGGAAATCCTCCAACTGGTCCACGAGGGCGTCGCGGCTCGCGCCGGTGAATACTTCTCTGACGTCGAGAGAAGGGGCGGTGAACACCAGCTCGTTGACACGCCCCGGTATAAAACTCACGTCCATGTCCACCCCCCGGAAGTCGATGTCGGCAAGGACCCGGGAACTCATCTCATCGTACAGCGGAAAGGCGGCTCTCAATTCATCTTCGTCGATCTGTTCGAAAACGTTCTCCACGTTGCTGAAGGTGAACGTTTCGGTTTTTTCCGTCGGCACCATCGGATCAACGGTGATTCCTGACGGAAAACAACGGCGCCGCGATGGCGGTACACGTGAGGGCGGACAGGAGAACACCGAGGGACAACACCTTCTTCATTTCATTTTCCTCTATCGGCCGATGAGCAGATATTGGCGGCTGATACGGGCAGGACGATCATCGCCCGAGGCCCGACAAGTTCTACGAAGGCTACACCACATCCCCGGTTTTTTGAAGACAATGCGTGCGCGTCGTCGCGCGTCAGGGACCACCGTCGCCGCGGACCACCCTGGAACTCTTGCCGTGCATCAGAGGCGGGCGACAAGCGGGCGCAGCGCGGCGATCACGTCGCTCGCGAGCATGCCGCGCTCCCCGTCCCGGGCTGCCGCGTCGCCTGCCGCCGCGTGCACGCAGGCGCCCGTCACCGCGGCATCGAACGCGCTGCCACCCTGAGAGAGCAACGCCGCGACGACGCCGGTGAGGACGTCTCCCATTCCACCGCTCGCCATGCCCGGATTGCCGCCTTCACACACGTGGGGGATCGCCCCCGGCTCGACGACGATCGAGCCGGCCCCCTTGAGCAGCCACGTACCGGCGTGCGCTTCGGCGAGGGCCCGCGCCGTGGAGAACCGGTCCGACTCCAGCACGCCGGCGGGCTCGCCAAGCACCCGGCCCGCCTCTCCGGGGTGAGGCGTATGGACGACGGCGCGCTCCGACGTGCCCGGCCATGCGACCGCGCCCTGCGCCAGCAGAGTGATCGCATCGGCGTCGATCACCAAAGGGCGACGGGCCGCAAACGTCCGCCGGAGCAGCGCCCTCCCCCACTCCCCATGCCCGAGCCCCGGCCCGACCGCCACGACGGAAGCGCGCTCGAGCAGCGGGTCGAGGGCCTCGGGCGACTCGATCCCGTGCACCATCATCTCGGGCCTCGGGGCCACGAGCGCCGCGATGTGCCCCGGCCGCGTGGCGACGCTCACCAGCCCTGCGCCGGCGCGGCCGGCGGCCTCGCCGGCAAGACGCGCCGCGCCGGCGAATCCATGGTCGCCGCCGACGATCAGCACGTGACCGAAGCGTCCCTTGTGGGCATCACGGGGACGCGGGCCGATCGTCCCGATCCGGTCTTCGAACGCGACCCGCCGGGCGGAGGCCTCGACCCGCGCAAGCACGTGCCCGGGTACGCCGAGATCGCGGTACACGATCTCGCCCGCGCACTCCCGGCCTTCCCGGGTGAACAGGCCCTGCTTCAGGCCGATGAAGGTCGGGGTCGCGGCGGCGCGCACCGCGCAGCCGAGCGCGCGGCCGGTATCGGCGTGGATCCCCGACGGAACGTCGAGCGCCAGGACCGGGGCCGGCGATGCGTTCATCGACCGTATCGCCTCGGCGGCCCGCCCGGAGACCTCACGGGTGAGGCCGGTCCCGAACAGGGCATCGACGATGACACCGGCGCCGACGTCCATGCCGGAACCGCCGGCAATCGCTTTGATCGAAGTCGGTCCCGGGACCGCTTCGAGCAGGCGATGGTACGCGGTGCGGGCGTCATCCGCGAGCCGCGCCGTATCGCCGAGCAGGCTGACCGAGACCGAGAGTCCGTCGCTCGCCGCGAGCCGCGCGACCACGAACCCGTCTCCGCCGTTGTTGCCCGGCCCCGCGACCACCGTGACGCGGCGCGTGGCCGGCCATCGCTCGCGCAGCACCCGATAGGATGCGCGCCCCGCGCGCTCCATCAACTCGATGCCGGGGATGCCGCCCACCTCGATCGCCAAGCGATCGAGCTCCCGTACGTCACGAGCCCGGTACAGCGCGACCGGGAGCATTGCCGAAGCGGTTCCGGGCGGTTTGGCGGAGGGCACGGGACACCGGCGCCGTTCTCAGCCGAGTCTCAACAGCTCGTCGCGATAGAAGCGCAGCTCGGCGATCGAGCCGCGGACGTCCTGCAGCGCGCGATGCTCGGCGCGCTTGACGAGCCTGTCCGCCTTCTCCGGCGCCCAGCGCAGGCACAGCTCCTTCAGCGTACTCACGTCGAGGTTGCGATAGTGGAAGAAGCGTTCGAGCCCCGGCATGTAACGGTGCAGGAAACGGCGATCGAGGCAGACGCTGTTCCCGCACATCGGCGACGTCCCCGGCGGTACGTATCGCGCGAGAAACTCCAAGGTCTGCGCCTGCGCCTCCTGCACCGTGCAGGTGCTGGCAAGCACGCGCTCGGTCAGCCCCGAGCCGCCGTGCTGCCCGGTGTTCCACTCGTCCATCGCCGCGAGGACGTCGGGCGGCTGATGGATCGCGAGGTCCGGACCTTCCGCGAGCACTTCGAGCGATACGTCGGTCACGATGGTGGCGATCTCGATGATCCGTTCCGTGTCGGGATCGAGGCCGGTCATCTCGAGATCGATCCAGACGAGGTTCGTGGGATCCGGGGACATCGCCATTCCCGCCGGCAGGCTCGGGGCGATTCTAAATCGCATCGCGGCGCGTCGCGATCGCCCGGGCCAGGGTGCCGCCGTCGATGAACTCCAGTTCTCCCCCCATCGGAACCCCTTGTGCGATGCGCGTCGCCCGGATGCCGCGCTCCCGGACCATTTCCGCGAGATAGTGCGCCGTCGCCTCGCCCTCGACCGTCGAGGCGGTGGCGAGGATGACCTCGATGATCTCGCCGCCGTCGAGTCGCAGCTCGAGCTGATCGAGTCCGAGCTCGGCCGGCCCGATGCCGTCGAGCGGCGACAAATGCCCCATCAGCACGAAGAACATCCCCCGGTACGAGGTAGCCGCATCGACCGCGGCCATGTCCGCGGGCGTCTCCACTACACACAGGATCCGGCGGTCGCGTCCGGAGGATGCGCAGATCGGACAGAGCGCGTCCTCGCTGAGGGTCCGGCACGATTCGCACCGTCCTACCGAGGTCACCGCCTCCTCGATCACCCGCGCGAGCTCCCGCGCCGCTTCCCGATTACGTTCGAGGAGATGAAACGCCATCCGCTGGGCGGATTTGGGCCCGACTCCGGGCAGACATCGCAACGCCTCGATGAGACGGCTGATGAGAGGACTCAACGGCATCGGCCGGATTCAGCAGGATGCCGTTTCACGTTCCACGTCGCGCGCCGGTGGGACATCCGGCCGGTAGGCGTCGAACGTTCGACCCGGACGATTCAAAAGGGCAGCTTCAGCCCGGACGGAAGGTCGAGAGCGGACGTGAATCCCGACAGCTTGTCGCGGGTCCGGGATTCCACCTTGTGGACCGCGTCGTTCATCGCGGCCGCGATCAGATCTTCGAGCATGTCCTTGTCTTCGCTCATCAGCGCCGGGTCGATCCGCACCGAGCGCACGTCGTGCCGGCCCGTCATCGTGATCCTGACCATGCCGGCGCCCGCCTCGCCCACCACCTCCATCGACGCGAGCTCGTTTTGCGCCTCCTGCAGATCTTCCTGGATCTTCTGCGCCTGCTTCATCAACTGGCCAAGTCCACTTTTCATCGCAAATCACTCCGGAATCGACGGGGGCAGGGCTGGACCGGATCAGGTGACGGGCCAGACGAGTGCGGGATCGATACGTGTGTCGAAGGTCTCGCACAGGGTGCGGGCGGTGGGATCGGTTTCGAACGCGCGCACCGCCGCCTGCTTCCGGCGCGCCTCGTCACGCTCGCGCTCTGCCGCCGGCGTCTCGTGCGTGGCCGTGCCGAGGGCGACGTCGAGATCGATCGGGCGACCAAAGCGCGCCGCGACCGCCTCCCGAAGCGCCTTGCGCGTGCTGGGCACGTCGAGCTGGGCGCGTGCGGGGTCGAGCGAGAGCGTCAGACGCCTTTCGGTCGCTCCGACCAAGCTCGTGTTCGACGCGAGCTCGCCCGCGAGTCCCGGCAAACCGAGCCCGGCCACCAACTCGCGCCAGTCTCCCGGGGTCATCGACGCCGGATCCGGACATGGACCGGGGTCCCCCGCCCCCGTGGTTCGCCCGGACGCCGCGGCAAGGTCCGCGGTCTTGGCCACCGGCGCCGCCGTCCTCGCAATCCGCCCGGGTGCGACGGAGGGATGCGCCGGCGCCACGGCGGACGGGGCGGATGGAGGCACGGCAACGCTCGCCTCGGAGGTGAAGGCCAGCATTCGCAACACCGTCATCTCCAGACCGACCTTCTGATCCGGAGCAAGCGCGAGATCCCGGCGTCCTCTGAGCCCGATCTCGTAGTAGAGCTGCACGTCCTCCGGAGAAAGCCCTTCGGCGAGCCGCGCACAGGCGCCGGCGAGATCCGGATCGGGATCGGGCGCACCGGGCACCGCCTGCCGCACCGCGATCCGATGCAGGGTGTGCACCAGCTCGCCGAGCACGTCCCCATAGTCCGCAGCGTCGCTCGCGATCGTGTCGACGACCTCCAGGGCGCCGGGCGCGTCGTGCGCCGCGACCGCGTCGAGAAGCTCCACGACCCGGCTCCGATCGACGGCACCGAGCATCGCCCGCGCCTCCTCCTCCGCCACCGTCCCCGCGCCGTAGGCGATCGCCTGATCGAGAAGACTCAGCGCGTCGCGCAGGCTCCCTTCGGCCGCCCGCGCCACCAGCGCCAACGCGGGCGACTCGAAGTCGATCGCCTCCTCGACGAGGATCCTCTCGAGATGGGCGCCGATGTCGACGGCCGGGAGCCGCTTGAGGTTGAACTTCAGGCAGCGCGACAGCACCGTGATCGGGAGTTTCTGCGGATCCGTCGTCGCGAGCAGGAACTTCACGTAGGGCGGCGGCTCCTCCAGCGTCTTCAGCAACGCGTTGAAGCTCTTCTCCGAGAACATGTGCACCTCGTCGATGAGGTACACCTTGTAACGGCCGCGGGCCGGCGTGAACTGCACGTTGTCCATCAGCTCGCGCGTCTCGTCGACCTTCGAGCGTGACGCCGCATCCACCTCGATCAGATCGACGAACCGGCCCGCGTCGATTTCGACGCAGGCGCCGCACTCACCGCAGGGCTTCGAGGAGACGCCGGATTCGCAGTTGAGGCACTTGGCGAGGATCCGCGCGAGCGTCGTCTTGCCGACCCCGCGGGTGCCGGTGAAGAGAAAGGCGTGATGGAGCCGATCCGCGTCCAGGGCGTTGACGAGCGCGCGCACGACATGCGCCTGCCCCACGAGCCGCTCGAAGTCGCGAGGGCGCCACTTGCGGGCGAGCACCTGGTAGCTCACGGGGACCTTGCGCTCCGTTGCGGATGGGGTGTGGCCGGAATCCGGCACCATTATACGCGGCCCCGGCCCCGTACCGGATCGGCTGGCCGAATCGCACGGCAGCTTCGGCCCGGTGCCGCCTTTCATGTCCGGGACGGGCGCCGCCGCTCCGGAATCCGCACTACCCGCCGGGAACGACCTCGCCGCCGAACTCCGCCGCCTCGTCGAGGAGCAGCTCCCACATCGCGAGACCGAAGCTTCGGAAGACGTAGAGCCGGAATTCCTCGTCCCCGAATCTCACGACCTGGACTTGGAACGGACCGGCCAGGGTCATGGCGACGTCGCCGGCGCGCATCGCCTCGACGTCGATGGGGCAGAGCTTCGCCAGCAGATCCTCCGCCGCCGCCCCCGAGACCCGCAGCACGGTGCGGGCATGGCTGAGATCGGTGGCGCTGGCCCCGTGGGGGCCGAGCGCCGCTTCGATCCGCTCGACGAGCTCGCGCGGCGGGCGCTCGTCGCTCTCGGCGAGCCACCGGCCCGGACCGTTCCACATGTACGCCACTTCATCGGTCCGGAACCACCGGTTGGGAGCCGCGCCGGCCCCGGTTCCGCCGAGTGATTCGGCGAGCACTGGGGCATCGGGGGCGCCGTTGATCTGCACGAGCGCCCGCGGCCGGCATTGCGCGAGCACGATTCCCGACCCGTCCCCGGACCGCGCGCCAAAACGTCCGGCCCGGTAACAACCTTCGAGCGCGCTCCGCCTCAACGGTTCGTTTTCCACAACCTGCTGTTTCATCGCTCCGCTCCCCGTGCTTCCAGGCCGGCGAATGCGTCCGGTTCGGGGAGTACCCTGTCCTCGGGATGACCTCCAGCCACTCGTCCACGATCCTGCACAGCTCCCGGTACACCACCACTTCACCACATGGGCGAGGTCAGCTCGGGGGCGCCGGCGGCACCTCCAGGTACCTGACACGGGCGGCCTTGGCGCGCTCCGCGTCGAGCGGGTCGATGCCGTAGCCCGCAACGACCGCCACCGCATCCACCTCGAACACGGCCCGTAGCGCGTCGGCCGTGGCCTGCGCCCGCTCGATGTCCCCGGCATGAACCCGGTTCGACGCCTCCACCGCCACCCACACCGGCGCCCGACTGCTACGCCTCTGCGCGTGCATGACGAAGTCCGTGGCTTCGATCCTGACCTCCTGGAGGCCCGTGATCCGCCCGCCGTCCAGCGCATCTTCGACTCGGTCCGCGAAGCCCGCTTCCGTCTCCTGTACGGGACTCTGCACGACCCGGGGTCGCCTGAGATCGAGCGCCCGGCTGGCCAGCGCCCGGATCCTTCGGTGCAGGCGGTGCTCCAGATCGCTGCCTTTGAGATGCGCAACGTCGGTCTTGAGCCCCGACACGTCGGCCTTGAGCCCCGACACGTCGGCCTTGAGTTGCGTGACATCGGCCTTGATCTGTACGACATCGGCCTTGAGCTCGGCAATGTCCTTTTCGATGCGGTCCAGGCGGGCCGGCATGCCGAGGAACTCGTTGGTCAGCAACGCACGCAGCAACGGGCGCTGCGCTTCCGGGTTGCCCTGCAACTCGGCGATGATGCGAGCGACGAGCGACGTCGAGTCCTGTTGCCCTTCGACTACCACGGGTGGCTGCTCCTGCCGGAACCGGTTGACGTTCGCGCCGGCCCGCAGGCCGCGAACACCGTGTGCGTACAGCATACGCCCCGAGGCGAAAAGCGGACAAGCTCCAGTCTTGTCCAACGAGACATGAGCCTGGAGCGGGAAGGCGGTTCCGTCACCCCTTCGGCCGCTCGTTCGCGGGATCGACGAATACGTGATCGGTCACTCGGACGGGAACGGAGCTCGCGGTCAGCGGCGACGCGGCGTAGAGCACCCTGCCCTTCCAGGACGTCGCGTCCTCGATCAGAGCGAGCCCGATGCAGCGCTCCAGCGTGGGGCTGTAGCAGCTCGAGGTCACGTGGCCGAGCATGGGCACGGGCTTCGGCGCGGTGGGGTTCCATACCAGATGGCCGCCACGCGGGACGGCCTCACCGTTCTCCGAGACCAGCCCCACGAAGGTCTTGCGCGGCCGTCCGGCGCGGAAGCGTTCGAGCGAACGGCGGCCGATGAAGTCCTCGTCCTTCTCCATGCGGTCGAAGCCGAAGTCGGCGGGGAGGGTCCGCCCGTCCAGCTCGTTGGGGACCACGTGCCCTTTCTCGATGCGCAGCACCCCGAGTGCCTCGGTGCCGTAGGCCACCACCCCGAAAGGCTCCCCGGCCGCGAGCAGCGCCTCCCATACGTGGACGCCGTAGTCGGCCGGACAGTGCACCTCGAAGGCCCGCTCCCCGGAGAAGGTCATCCGGATGAGGCGCACCGGCACGCCGGCCAGCGTCCTCTCCACGCAGCCCATGAACGGCAGGGCCTCGTTGGAGACGTCCGCGCCGTCGCAGGCCGCCGCGAGCAGGTCACGCGAGCGCGGGCCGGCCACCGCCACCCCGGCCCACTGGTCGGTGACCGACGTGAGGTGCACGTCGAGATCCGGCCACACCGTCTGCGCGTAACGCTCCAGGTGCGACATCACCGCCCCGGCGTGGCCGGTGCCGGTGGTGAGGTAGTACTCGTCCCCGCGTATCCGGGTGACGGTGCCGTCGTCGAGGACGAATCCGTCCTCGCGCAGCATGAAGGCGTAGCGGCAGCGGCCCACCCGGAGGTTGCGGATGCGGTTGATGTACACGCGGTGGAGGAACTCCCCCGCGTCGCGCCCGCGCACCTCGATCTTGCCCAGCGTCGAGACGTCCACGATTCCGACCGCGCGGCGGACCTGCAGCGCCTCGCGGCTGACCGCGTCCATCATCGACTCGCCGGGGCGGGGGTAGTACTGCGCGCGCATCCACGGCCCCACCGTCACGAAACGCGCGCCCCGCGCGGCGTGGTGGTCGTGCATCGGGGTGCGCCGCACCGGCGTCTGGTGGACGCCGATCTCGCGGCCCGCGATCGTGCCCAGCGCGACCGGCGAGTACGGCGGGCGGAACGTGGTGGTTCCGACCTCGGGGATCCCGGCGCCGAGGGTCGCGGCGAGCAGCGCGAGGCCGTTGACGTTGCTCGTGCGGCCCTGGTCGGTACCCATGCCCAGTGTGGTATAGCGCTTGAGGTGCTCCACCGAGGTATAGCCTTCCCGCGCGGCGAGCTCGACGTCGGCCACCGTCACGTCGTTCTGGAGGTCGACGAAGCGCTTGCCGCGCCGCCCGGCCGGAAGCGGCACCGCCCAGAGCGGGCGAAGCGGAGCGGCGGCGCCCCATTCCTCGATGGGCGGGCACGGGGGCGCCGCGCCGGGACCGTGCCCCGCCGCGCGCGCGGCGTCGGCCCCGGCCGCGAGACCGTCGGCGAGGCATTCGGACAGGCGTTCGAGCCCCCGGGCGGCGCCGGCCGAGCGCTCGCGTTGCCCGCCGTGCCTGCATGGCACTCCATGCCCGCATGGCGCCTTCTCCGCAGGGACGAACGCCGCCCGCGCCTCGTCGAAGCGCAACCGGCCCTGGGACTGGGAGAAGAGATGGACGGTGGGATTCCAGCCGCCGGAGACGCAGACGAGATCGCATTCGAGCCGCCGGGGGCGGTCCCCGACCGATGCGCCGTCCGGCGAGAGTGTGCGCACTTCGGCCGCCTCCACCGTGGCTCCGAGCACCCGGGTCACCACGCTCCCCGTGACGAGTTCGATCCCCTCGCGTTCGACGAGAGCGGCCGCGGCCTCCCCCGGGCCGCCCTCGCGCGCGTCCACCACCGCGGCGATCCGCGTTCCGGCGTCACGCAGCGGCTCGACGGCCCGGTACGCCGAATCGTTGTTGGTGAACACCACCGCGCGGCGGCCGGCCCGGACCCCGTAGCGCAACGCATAGGTCTGCACGGCGCTCGCCAGCATCACGCCGGGTCGGTCGTTCGCCTCGAACACCAGGGGCCGCTCGATGGCGCCGGTCGCGAGCACCACCTCCTTCGCGCGGATCCACCACACCCGCTGCCGCGCGCGGTACGGAGGCGGCGCCGGGAGGTGGTCGGCGCAGCGCTCCACCGCGACGATCATGTTGTCGTCGTAGTACCCGAACGCGCAGGTGCGCGCCAGCACCCGGACGTTCGGGCTCGACGCGAGCTCCTCTCCGGCGCGGGCCGCGAATTCGTGCGCCGGGCCGCCCCCCACCGGCGCCGCGCAGGCGAGGAGGCTTCCCCCGAGGACGGGCCCGTCCTCGACGAGGATGACCCGCGCCCCGGAGCCGGCCGCCGCCTGCGCCGCCATCAGGCCGGCCGGGCCGGCGCCGACGACGAGCACGTCGCAGAAGGCATAGCGGCGGTCGTAACGGTCGGGGTCGGGATCGATCGGCGCCCGGCCCAGGCCCGCCGCCTTGCGGATGAAGTGCTCGTAGAGCCGCCACCACGCGCCGGGCCACATGAAGGTCTTGTAGTAGAAGCCGGCCGGGAGCAGCCGCGATGAAAGATCACCCAGCGCCCCGAGGTCGAAGCCGAGCGAGGGCCAGCGGTTCTGGCTCTGCGCGACGAGCCCCTCGTGGAGCTCGACCTGGGTCGCCTTGAGGTTCGGCTCGGCCCGGGCGCCCTCGCCCACGCGCACGAGGGCGTTGGGCTCCTCCGCCCCGGCGCCGAAGACGCCGCGCGGACGGTGGTACTTGAAGCTGCGCCCGGCGAGCCGGACCCCGTTGGCGAGCAGCGCGGAGGCGAGGGTATCGCCCCGGTACCCTTCGTAGCGCTTGCCGTCGAAGGTGAACGACAGGGGCGTGGTGCGGTCGATGCACCCTCCCCTTTCGATCCGGTGGGCCTGCCGGCTCACGGGGACCCGCCCCCGCCCGAAGACCCGTTCCCGCCCGGAGCCGAGCCGGGGGGCTTGCGCCCGCCTTCGCCGAAGCCGGCCCCGGACAGCGCCCCTTCACCGGAACCGGGCAGGCCGCCCTCGTTCCGACCGGGAGCAGAGCCGGACGATTGCCTTCCGTCCTCGCGGATCCCGGCTCCGGTGGTTCCGCTCCCGTCCCCGCCGGTACCGGCGCCGCACGCCCCGCTTCCATCTCCGTCGAGATCCGCGCCGGGCGGCCCGCTTCCGAGCACCCGGTGGGTCCACGTGTCACGCCTGACCTTGACCCAGGCGCGGCATCCGGAAGTGTGCTGCCACCACTCGTCATGCGGCCCGCGGGGGTTGTCGCGCAGGTACACATGGTCGAGCCACGCTTCGGCGCTCACCGCACCGGGGTCCGCGGGCCGCACGACGCTTGCATCCCCTCCATAGGTGAACTCGATCTGGGCTCTCGGCCCGCACCAGGGGCAGGTGATCAGCAGCATGTCGATCGCTCTCCAACCCGGCATGGCCGCAACCAGGGGCGGGTGGTGATGAACACGAGGGGACCGTGCGATGATCCGGATGTCGATGGCCCTGCGCGAAAACCCGTTTCAGTGCGCCTGGGGGCTCGCCCCCGCGCCCTTCTCGTCCAGGACCTCGCCGCGGTGGAAGCGGTCGAGGGTGAACGCCGCGTTGAGCGGGTGCGGCTCGTCGTTCGCGATGGTCCAGGCGAGGCACCAGCCCGCGCCCGGCGTCGCCTTGAACCCCCCGTAGCACCAGCCGCCGTCGATGTACAGGCCCTCGACGGGCAGCTTGCCGATGATCGGGCTGCCGTCCATGGTCATGTCCATCACCCCGCCCCAGGTCCGCATGAGCCGCACCCGGCTCAGGAAGGGAAACAGCGAGATCGCGCCCTGCATGACGTGTTCCAGCGCCGGCAGGTTCCCGCGCTGCGCGTAGGAGTTGTAGAAGTCCAGGTCGCCCCCCATCAGGAGCTCGCCCTTGTCGGTCTGGCTGATGTAGACGTGGGCCGCGCCCGAGGTCACCACCGTGTCGAGCGCCGGCTTGAGGGGTTCGGTCACCATCGCCTGGAGGACGTGGGATTCGATGGGCAGGCGGACCCCGGCCATCGCCGCCACGCGCGAGCTGTTGCCCGCCACCGCGATGCCGATCTTCTTCGCGCCGATGTACCCGCGGGTCGTCTCCACGCCGGCGACCCGGCCGCCGTTGCAGCGGATGCCGGTCACCTCGCAGTTCTGGATGACGTCCACCCCGCGGGCGTCCGCGGCCCGCGCGAACCCCCAGGCCACCGCGTCGTGGCGGACGGTCCCCCCGCGGCGCTGCACCAGCGCGCCGTTCACCGGGAAGCGCGCGCGCGGCGAGCAGTCGAGCAGCGGCACCATCTCCTGCACCTCACCGGCCGACAGCCATTCGGCGTCGATGCCGTTCAGCCGCATCGCGTTGCCGCGCCGGCGGGCGGCGTCCACCTGGGCGTCGGTATGGGTCAGGTTCACCACCGCGCGCTGGCTGAACATCACGTTGTAGTTGATGTCGTGCGCGAGCCCTTCCCACAGTTTCAGCGAATGCTCGTAGAAGTGCGCGTTCGGCTCCAGCAGGTAGTTCGAGCGCACGATGGTGGTGTTGCGGCCGGTGTTCCCGCCGCCGAGCCAGCCTTTCTCCACCACCGCGACATGGGGGGCGCCGTGCAGCCTGGCCAGATAGTACGCGGCGGCGAGACCGTGCCCGCCGCCGCCGATGATCACGACATCGTACTCGCGCCGGGGGTCGGGGCTGCGCCACGCCCGCGGCCACCGCTCGTGGTGGCTCAGCGCGTTCCGCGCGAGGCTGAAGATCGAATACCGCACGCCCGGGGGACCCTCGACATCCGGCTCATCGCGACTATACACGCGATCGTCCGGGTTGCGCCGGGAGGTGTCTTGCCCGACGAGACATGAGCCTGAAGGGAGGGCGTGAATCCAACGCTACACGGCGCCCGGGCGCCGCGGTCAGAGGATCTGGCTCAGGAACTCCCGGGTACGCGGATCCGAAGCCTCGGTGAAGAAGGTCGCCGGGGGTCCGTGCTCGACGATGACGCCGCGGTCGGTGAAGTAGATGTGGTTGGCCACCTCGCGCGCGAAGCCCATCTCGTGGGTGACGAGCATGCAGGTCATGCCCTCCTCGGCCAGCTCCCGGATGGTCACGAGCACCTCCTTGACGGTCTCCGGGTCGAGCGCCGCGGTGACTTCGTCGAAGAGCATGATGCCCGGGCGCATCGCGAGCGAGCGGGCGATGGCGACGCGCTGCTGCTGCCCGCCGGAGAGCTCGCCCGGGTAGCTGTCCTCCTTGCCTTCGAGCCGCACCTTCCTCATCAGCGCGCGGGCCCGCTCCTCGGCCTGCGCCTTCGGCTCCCCGAGCACGAGCACCGGCGCCATCATCACGTTCCCGAGCGCGGTCTTGTGCGGGAACAGGTTGTACTGCTGGAACACCATGCCGACCTTCCTGCGCAACGCGAGCTTGTCGAGATCGGGATCGTGGACCTCCCGGCCCTCGACCCTGATCGAGCCGCGGTCGATGGTGTTGAGCGCGTTGATGCAGCGGATCAGCGTCGATTTGCCCGACCCCGACGGGCCGATGATGCAGACCACCTCGCCCTTCATGACGTCGAAGCTCACGCCCTTGAGCACTTCCAGGTCGCCGAAGGACTTGTGCACGTCCCTGAGCGACACCATCGGCTGGCTCGGGTCCCAGTTCCGTCCGTTCATGCCGGCTCCCGGATTCATAGCTGCACCGCGAACCGCCGTTCGAGGGAGATCGTCCAGCGGGCGATCGGATAGCAGTACGCGAAGAAGATGGCGAGCGCGAACCCGTAGAAGGGGATCAGCAGCTCCGGATGGTTGTTCTCCGCCTCCATCGCCTGGCGTGAGAGCGTCACGATCTCCTCGACGCCGAGCAGCGACACGAGCGGCGTGGCCATGGTGAGGATGGCGTACCAGTTCATCCACGGCGGGATCATGCGCTTGAAGCACTGCGGCAGCACGATCCGCCACAGCGTCCGGCGGCGCGAGAACGCGAGCGATTCCGCCGCCTCCCACTGGCCGGTGGGCACCGATTGCACGGCGCCGCGCACGATTTCCGAGACGTTCGCCATGATCGGCAGGGAGAGGCCGAACACCGCCTTGATCCAGTCCGGCACCGGGATGACGAGCGAGCCCACCTCGATCCGGAACGGGAAGGTGAGCATCACGATGAACAGCAGCACCAGCCACGGCGAGTTGCGGAAGATCTGGGTGGTGAACCAGGCGAAGCGGCGCACGGGCCGCGACGGCGAGATCTGCCACAACCCGAGCACGACCCCGGCCAGCGTCCCCACGGCCATGGTCAGGAAGCTGATCAGGATGTTCAGGGTGAAGCCCTGGGTGACCAGGAAGGGCATCCAGCGCCACAGCGCATCGAACGCTTCGTCGAGCGTATAGCCGCCCTGGGCGGCAGCGGCGAACGGCCAGGCCGCCACGAGCGCGAGCGCCAGCACGAGCTTCCACGGCGAAGCGGAGCCGATCCAGCGGCTGAAGCGCAGGTCGCCGCCGTGGTCCGGTCCGCGCGGCGCGCGCGGCAGCAGCACGGGCAGGTCGGTGCGGGCGGCGGCGCCGAGCCCGGGGATGCGGGCGCCCATCGCTCAGCTCCCGTACCCCGGCATGCGCAGTGCGCGTTCCCACCGGCTCATGCCGATGACCAGGATGCCGACGAGCACGATGTAGACGAGGAACATCAGCACCATGCAGGCGTTCTGGGAGGTCGAGTAGTCGTTGTAGATGCTCACGAGCTGGTAGAGCAGCTCGGGCACCGCGATGACGATCGCCTGGGTGGTGGTCTTCACCAGGTTGACCAGATTGTTGTTGAGGGCGGGCAGGCTGACCCGGAACGCGAGGGGAAGCACCACGTAGACGTAAATTTGCAGCCGCGACATGCCGAGCGCCTCGGCCGCTTCCTTGGTGGAGTCGGGGACGGCCTCGATGCCGGCCCGGAAGATCTCGACGTTGAAGGCGCCGGCGAAGAACGAGAGCGAGATGATCGCCCACCCCACGTTGGAAATGACGGGAACTTCCAGCCAGCCGTCGGGCGAGTAGGTGGGCGTGAACTGGCCGAGCGCGAAATAGAAGAACAGCAACTGGATGAGCGGCGGCGTGTTGCGGAAGAACTGGATGTAGCCCTGCACCACGGCGCGCACCACCTTGGAGTGCGAGCCCTGCAACCAGGCCCCGGCCACGCCGATGGCGACGCTCAGGACGACGCAGCTCAGCGAGAGCTGCAAGGTCATCCAGAAACCCTCGACGACCCGGTCGGCCTGGACGGGGTCGTAGAGGTAGATGAAGTTCCACTTTGGATGCGTCTCCGCGAGCTCGCGGAAGAACGACTGGATCGGCTCGACCATCGCGGCTCCCGGATCGCGCGGGTGCGCCCGCGCCGGCAGTGCACGCCGCCGGCGGGGCGCCCGCGCCGGCAGGGCGCGCAGCCGCGCCCCGCCGGAGGTACGGGCGGGTGGTACGTGGACCTACATGCCGGCGAGCCAGTCCTTGTGGCGCTCGTGCTGGTCCTTCAGATACATGGTGGGCTGGATGCCCCACTTCTTCTCGAGCTCGATCAGGCGCCCGCTCTGGTGCCAGTTGTAGGTCATGCCCGACATGAAGTTGCCGAAGACGCAGCTACGTTCGGCAGCCGGGACCGCCAGCCCCCAGGGGTTGTCGTCCTCGGACTGCAACGGCATCTCGAAATCGGGCCAGTCACCCGATGAAAGATCGGACATGATGGACGAATCGTCGTACACCCACGCGATGCACTTCTTGTCGCGCAACGCCTGCTTGGCCTCCGCGTTGCCGGTGAACGCGACGACCTTCGCGCCATAGCGCTCGCTGACGATCTTGTTGTAGAAGGCCCCCTGCTTGCCGCAGACCGGCTTGTCGCGCAGATCCTCCCACTCCTTCAGGCCGAGCGCCTTCGGCGACATGACGTTGGTGCCGGAGGTGTAGTAGTTGGGCTGGGTGATGCCGACGATCTTGCGCCGGTCCGGGCGGTCGGACATGGTCGCGATGAACATGTCGACCTTGCCCTGCTCGAGGAACTGCATCCGGTTCGATGACTGGACGGCGACCAGTTCGAGGTCCACGCCCATCGTATCGGCCACGTCCCTGGCCATGTCGACCTCCATGCCGACGATGGCGCCGCTGGTGTCGCGGTAGCCCCACGGTTTGTAGTCGGCCTTCACCCCCACGACGATCTTCCCCCGCTTCATCACCTCGTTCCACACGTCGTTGGCGCACTGCTCGGCGAACGAGGAGGCGGGGGCCGCGAGAAGGCCGGCCATCGCGGCGCCGGCCAGGACGTCGAACATCGGTTTCTTGCGCATTGAACATCTCCCGTATCGTTATGGATGGATCCCGTCACGCCGCCCGGTACCCGAAGGGGGCGTGATTCCTCTCTCCGGTTGCCTCGAACCGTCTCCGGGCACGGGCGCCGGTACGGCAGGCGATCGGACCCGTCGGGGGATTCGGACGGAAAAAGAATATCAGCATCGGGAGCCGCCCGCCCGGCGCCGGTGGCAGCCGCGGTCGTTCCCGGCGACGTCCCGGACGTGGTCGTGTCATCGGTATTTCACGAGCTTCCCCGTCGTCCGCGCGCCTGGCCGTGGTGGTTCGACGGACGTTTTCGGCTCCGGTGGGAGTTGCCGTGGAAGCCGCGACGCGGACAGCCGCGTGGCCTCACATCTCCTTGCGGACTCTCAGGAAGCTGGCAAAACGGGGCACGCCGTTCCGGGTCTTGCCGTGGTGCTTGTAGGTCACGGTCGCTCCCAAAGGCGGGGGGGCGCGGCGCTCTTCGTCCGTGAATCCGGTGCCGAGCCTGAAGCGGCGCCCGTCCGGCATCTCCACCAGCAACGCGCCGAGCATCCCGGCGAGGCGGCCCTTCCCGGGCAGATGGCCCACCACCACGGCCTCGGCGTCTTCGTGGACCTTGAGCTTGAGCAGGTCGCCGGTACGGCCGGCCGCGTAGAGCGAGCTGTCCCTGTGCAGCATCAACCCCTCGCCGCCGCCCTCGACCACCCGGTTCAGTACGGCCATCAGCTCGCCGCGATCGGCGACCCGGAACTGCTCGACCAGGGCGATGCGGGGAGACTCGATCGTCTCGAACATCTCACGCAGGCGCTGCAACCGCCGGTCGAAGGTCGCCGGGCTCGACGGCAGGTCGAACACCATGAACCGGATCCTGCGCCATTCGGCGTCGTCCGGAATCCGCCGCCGGACCACCCCGGACAGGCGCTCGAAGGTGCCGCGCCCCATCCACAGCTCGCCGTCGAGCGGCACCTGCGGGAAGCCCCCGATGAACCAGGGCGGGGCGTTGAAGCGGTTGCCGCTGCGCGAGACGAGCCGCTCCCCGTCCCAGTAGGCGCGGACGCCGTCGAGTTTTTCGCTGACCCAGTACCGATCGAGGTCGACGTCCTCGCGATAGACCTCGGCCAGCAGCAGCGGCGGCGCCTCGCCGGCCGGGACGAACGAAGGGAAGAACGCAAGCAGGACGGCGGTGACGAAGACAAAAGGGTGCATGACGGACCTCCTCGGATCGGCTCGGGAACGTTGCCGGTGGCGCCATGCGGGACAGCTTCGGCAGTGCGATGCACTCCCCGCAGTGGCGGAACGTCCCGATGGTTGTAGGCGATCGCCGACCGGGAGGAGCGCTCCGAAAGAAACCGGTACGGGAAGTCTTTAAGAATCGCCGTCGAAATGTACGCGCATCGCGCCGGGATCGGAAACCGCACCGCGGCCGCCGAACAAGCGAGCGATGAATCGATGAACAACCCCCGGGGTACGTGGTAGGGTTGCCGCACGGGTCGGACCCGTGGCCCGCATCCGGGGACGCCGCCATGACGTACCACGTTCCTGCTCGCGCCACCAAGGCATCCGAGCTTGTCGAGCAGATCAATTCGATCAGGTATGCGGACGAGGTGGACGATCTCGCGCTCCGAAGGATCGACAGGGATGCGCAAAAGCTGATGACCGCGGATCCGGAGGGCGCTCACACGGTGCTCGGCGCGGTCGCCGCGCTGCAAGGCCGCGTCGATGACGTCCGGCGGCACCACCGCATTGCGTTGCAGCAGTCCGGACACTCCGCGCAAGCCAGCCGCAACTATTCGGTCTCCCTGATGGACCTTGGGGAGATGATCGAGGCGTTCGAGGCGGCCCGCGAGGCGTTCCAGCGCGCTCCGGACGACGGGGATGCGTTGCGCCGCCTGATCCTGGCCGCGCTCCGATCCGCCCACTCTCGAGAGGCCCGCGACCACTGCGATCGGTGGAATACGCTGTTTCCGGGGAATCCGTCGCCGCACGAACCGTCGGCGAAGGCGTTGGCCGGCGCGGTCGAACGAGACGTGCTCCGAGAGGAATCGGTCCGGGAAGTCATGGACATCGCGTACGATGTTCAGCGCGCTGAAAATGTCTTTCCGGTCGATACGGTCGTTCCGGTGGGCGGCGGCGAGCCCGATTCGTTCCTCTGCAAGCTACGCATTCCGTTGCCTCCCACTCGCGCGGCCGATCTCAATGAACGGCTCGCGGATCGGGTCACGAGCCGTCCGGATCTGATGGCCGATCCGGGAACGAAGTTTGTCCCGATGTTCATCGGAACACGAATCGACGCCGGTCACTCCGAACGCACTGCTTGACGCAGCGAAGGCCCTTGGACGCGGCGAATCCGTGGTTGATCGGAGGAACGCGGCCAGTCGTGCCTATTACGCGGCCTGGCACCGGTGCCTGCCGATCGGCCGAAGAAGTGGACCCCGATTATTGGACAGGCCGATAAGTGTCCACCGCCCCCCTGTGGTTCCCCTGCTTCACGCTGCCTTGGGCCATGAGTCACTGTCAGCATACACCGCATCGGGTGTCCGCCGCCCCAGGCCCTGATGGCGACGCTCGGCATTGTAGAACCGGAAGTATAGCGGCCCAGTCCCGCGCGAGCCGCCGCCACGCTCTCGTAAGCGTGCAGATACACCTCCTCGTACTTCACGCTACGCCACAGCCGTTCCACGAACACGTTGTCCACCCACCCTGTCCAACTCATGGGGTCCACCTCTGGCGCCGAGACGCCCGCCGGCGAGCAGCGCGGCGGTGATGCGTTGGGCGTGCGCTTCCAGCGCCGGGGGACGATCGGGGGGCAAGGGCAGTTGACCGGCGAGGAGCTCGCCGATGCGTTGGCACAGCGACGACCAATCGCGGGGTGCGACGTCGAAGTGTCGTCCCAGGTTGAGCAGGGTGCGTTGTCGCACCTTCGAGCCGGAGCGCTCGGAGCGCACGAGGCGGAAGGTGAAGTGCTCGCCGTTGCTGCGGGTGCGCCGGATGAACATGCCTCCACGGTAGCGGGGTGCGGGGTATGGGCAAGACATGAAATTTATTTTACGGCACTACATTCGCCTCTCCGACGACACATCAATCACCTACAACCGAAAATCGGCGAAATCGCGACGATTCCACACCCAATCAAGGCTCATGGTGGTAAAGATGGGGTAGCGGCGCGTGAGATCGGCCGGATCCCGGGGAAGGGACGGTGCGGCCGGAGAACGCCGTTTCCGGGAGAAGCCACATGGCGCAACGGCTCGTCGCAGACGGGCGCAATGGAGGCGACCCGCACCAGCCACACCCCGGCACCCGCGTCCGCCGCTACCGCTGCTCCCTTCCGGGCCTGACGGGGTTTGCGGCCTGGCGATGCGAGGGGACCGGTGCGGGCCGCCGTCGATTGTGCGTCATCGCGACGAGCAAGCCGCCGCGACGCTCATGTCGTGCGCGACTGTCGGGGAACCGCCTTCATGCTGAGGCGGATGCGGCCCTGCTTGTCGACCTCCAGCACCTTGACCTTCACACGATCGCCCTCCCGGAGCTTGTCGCTGACCTTCTCGACCCGCTCCTCGGAGATCTGCGAGATGTGGACGAGCCCGTCGCGCCCGGGAAGGATGTTGACGAAGGCGCCGAAGTCCATGAGCTTCGCGACGCGGCCGTCGTAAATGGTGCCGACCTCCACGTCCGCAGTGATCTGCTCGATGCGCCGCCGTGCTTCGAGACCCGCCGCGGCGTCGACCGATGCGATCTTCACGGTGCCGTCGTCGCTCACGTCGATCGTCGCCCCCGTCTCCTCGGTCAACGATCGGATGACGCTGCCGCCCTTGCCGATGACGTCGCGGATCTTCTCCGGGTGGATCTTGAACGAGAGGATGCGCGGCGCGAACACCGACATGTCCGCGCGCGGGGCCGCCAGCGTCACGTTCATCCGGTCGAGGATGTGGAGCCGGCCTTCGCGCGCCTGCACCAGGGCGGTCTCCATGATCTCGCGGGTGATCCCGTCGATCTTGATGTCCATCTGCAGCGCGGTGACGCCCTCCCGGGTGCCCGCAACCTTGAAGTCCATGTCCCCGAGATGATCTTCGTCACCCATGATGTCGGAGAGCACGACGAACGCATCGCCCTCCTTGATGAGTCCCATCGCGATCCCGGCCACCGGCGCCGCGACCGGCACCCCCGCATCCATCAGCGAGAGGCTCGTTCCACACACCGTGGCCATCGAGCTCGATCCGTTCGATTCGGTGACCTCGGACACCACCCGGACGACATAGGGGAAGTCGTCCATGTTCGGCATGACCGCCTGGATCGCCCGCTTCGCGAGCCTCCCGTGGCCGATCTCCCGTCGCCGCGGCCCGAGCATCCGCCCGGTCTCCCCGACGCAGAAGGGAGGGAAGTTGTAGTGCAGCATGAAGGGCTCGCGACGCTCGCCCTCGATGGCGTCGACGATCTGGGCATCGCGCGTCGTGCCCAAGGTGGTGGTGACGATGGCCTGTGTCTCGCCGCGCGTGAACAGGGCGGAACCGTGGGTGCGCGGCAGGAGCTTCACGCGGCTGGCGATGTCGCGCACCGCCGCCGGACCGCGGCCGTCGATGCGTTGATCGCCGCCGAGGATCGAATTGCGCACGATCGATTGTTCCAGCGTTCCGAACGCCGCGCTGACGTCGGCTTCCGGCCAGCGGCCCTCCCCTTCCCCGGCGAGCGCCTCGAGCACCGCGCCGCGGGTCCGGCTTACCCGGCCGCGGCGCTCGAGCTTGTCGACAACGCCGTACGCCTCCCGGATCCCGGACTCCGCGTGTACGCGGGTCGCCTCGGCGAGGGCCTCGTTGGGGGGCGGCGGCGTCCACTCCCATCGCGGCTTGCCCGCCTCCGCGGCGAAGGCCTCGATCGCTTCGATCACCGGCTGCATCCGCTCGTGGCCGAACATCACCGCATCGAGCATCACCGACTCGGAGAGCACCTTCGCCTCGGACTCGACCATCAGCACCGCGCTCTTCGTCCCCGCGACGACGAGATCCAGATCCGACGCCGCGACCTGCTCGAAGGTCGGATTGAGGACGAAACGCCCCTTGACGTAGCCGACGCGCGCCGCCCCCACCGGACCGTTGAACGGCAAGCCCGCCACCGCGATCGCGGCCGACGCGCCGACCAGTGCCGGGATGTCCGGGTCGATCCCGGGGTCGAGGGAGAGCACGGTGGCGATCACCTGCACCTCGTTGCGGAAGCCCTTGGGGAACAGGGGACGCAACGGACGATCGATGAGGCGCGAGGTGAGCGTCTCCTTCTCCGTCGGCCGCCCTTCGCGCTTGAAGAAGCCGCCGGGGATCTTGCCCGCCGCATACGTCTTCTCGACGTAGTCCACCGTCAGCGGAAAGAAGTCCCGCCCCGGCAGCGGGGATCGCGAGCCGACGACGGTCGCCAGCACCACGGTGTCGCCAAGGCTCGCGAGCACCGCGCCGGACGCCTGCCGGGCGATCTCGCCCGTTTCGAGTACGAGATCACGGGGACCGAAAGGAACCGTCTTCCTGATGAGTGTCATTGAGATCGACCTTGCAAAGCGCGGCGGATCGTCACGCGCTACGTGAGCGAACCGGCGTCAGGGATGTGGCGGGAATGGAGGCGAAGCCCCCGGCGATATGGTCATTGATCGATGGTGCCGCCGCCGGCCGGATCAACGGCGCAGCCCCAGCGTTGCGATGAGCGCCCGATACCGCTCGACGTCCTTGCGCCGGAGGTAGTTGAGCAGCTTGCGCCGCTGACTGACGAGCTTCAGCAGGCCCTGACGGGAATGGAAGTCGTGCGAGTGCTTTCGGAAGTGCTCGGTCAAGTGCTTGATCCGACTCGAGAGCAATGCGATCTGGACCTCGGGGGACCCCGTATCCTGAGCGCCACGCTTGTGCTGTTCGACGATCTCCGACTTCTGGGCCGCAGACAACGACATCGATCCCGTCCTCTCTTGCACGGTAGCGCATTCTAACCATGACCCTTCCGCCTCACAAGATTCGGAAAAATCTCGGAATCTGCGCCAACTTGTTGATAGGTAGCTGATTTTTTGTCAACCGGAGACAAGGAGACGGCGAGGCGCGATACGCCCGTCGTCCAGTACCTCACCGACACCGATGAATCCTGCGCGTTCCGCGTGGATCCGCACCCACCCATCGGTAGGGGAATGCGGCACCAGGACCGGCTGCCCCTTGCGGAGGTAGAACGCGACGCCCTCGGGCAGCAAGACGCTCGGCCACTGGGATACCGCCGCTTCCATCGGCCGCAGCAGCGCGTCGAGCGCTCCGATGCCGCCTCCCCGGGCCAGAGACTCCAGGGCCGCCAGATCGGTCATGTCTTCGGCGGTGAAGGGGCCCGCACCGATCCGCCGCAACGACTCGACGCTCGCGCCGCAACCGAGCACCTCCCCGACGTCCTCGGCGAGGGTGCGGACGTATGTTCCCTTCGAACACAGTACTTCGACGTCGATCCGTTCACCCTCCGCACGCAGCACGTTGAACCGGCGGATGGTGACCCGGCGAGGCGCCCGCTCGACCACGATGCCCTCGTGCGCGAGCTGGTACAGACGCTTGCCCTGATGCTTCAGCGCGGAGTGCATGGGAGGGATCTGGTCGATCTCGCCGCGGAACCGCGCGGCGGCGCTCTCCAGCACCGACGCCGGAAACACCGGCACCGGGCGGCGCGAGACGATCACTCCTTCCGCGTCGCCGGTCGAAGTCGTCACCCCGAGCCGGAAGGTGGCGACGTAGTGCTTGTCGGCGTTCAGCAGGTAGCCGGAGAGCTTGGTCGCCTCGCCAAAGCAGATCGGCAGCAGGCCGCTCGCGAGTCGATCGAGGCTGCCGGTGTGGCCCGCCTTGCGCGCTCGATAGAGCCGCTTGACCTGCTGGAGCACCTCGTTCGAGCCCTTCCCGACAGGCTTGTCGAGCGCGAGGATACCGCTGACCGCCCGCCCGTAGTGTCTTCGCACCCTCTCGATCCCTCAGCACGGATCGCCGTGGGCCGGACGAGAGGCCGTCGCGGCCGTCCCGTCGATCAACGCATCGATGCGCAACGCCCGCTCGAGGGTCCGATCATGTTCGAACGTCAGACGAGGCAAACGCCGCATCCTGACCCGGCGGCCGAGGCGCGAGCGCAGAAATCCAGCCGCGCGATTCAGCGCGAGCGCCGATGTATCGCCGTTGGTCTCACGGCCCGGTGTCACCAGCACCTTCGCGTGCCTCATGTCCGGAGAGAGATCGACGCCCGATATCGTCACCGTGCCTACTCTCGGATCCGCCACCTCGTAGGCGACGAGGTGCGCAAGCTCGCGCTGGATCCGATCCGCGACCCGGAGCGAACGGCTGTACTCGGTACGTCCCATCGGCGGCTCACACCGCCCGTTCGAGCTGAATGCGCTCGTAGACTTCGATCTGGTCTCCCGCCTTGACGTCGTTGTAATTGCGGACCCCGATGCCGCACTCCGTTCCCGCACGGACCTCGTTGACGTCGTCCTGGAACCGGCGCAACGATTCGAGCTCGCCTTCGTAGATGACCACGCTGTCGCGCAACACGCGGATCGGGCTGCTTCTGCGCACCGCGCCCTCGGAAACCCGACAACCCGCGATGTTGCCGAAGCGCTTCGATCGGAACACTTCCCGCACCTCGGCGATCCCGATGACATCCTCCCTGAACTCCGGCGCGAGCAGGCCGTTCATCGCCTGCTTCACCGTATCGATGACCTCGTAGATCACGCTGAAATACCGCAGATCCACCAAGTCCGACTCGATGATCCGGCGAGCGGCGGCATCCGCGCGTACGTTGAATCCGACGATGATCGCATTCGAGGCGACCGCGAGGTTCGCGTCGGTTTCGCTGACGCCTCCGGTCGCCGCCGCAATGACGTTGACCTTCACTTCCTCGGTCGAAAGCTGCGTCAGTGCATCGCGTAGCGCCTCGACCGAACCCTGCACGTCGGCCTTGACGATGACGTTGAGGGTATGGGTCTCGCTCTCCTGCATCTGCTCGAAGACGTTCTCGAGCTTCGTGGCTCGCTGCCGGGCAAGCCGGACCTCCCGATGCTTCCCCTGTCTGAAGCTCGCGATCTCGCGCGCCTTGCGCTCGTCGGCGACGACGACCGCCTCGTCGCCGGCCTCCGGGGGACCGGACAGCCCCAGCACCTCCACCGGAGTCGAAGGACCCGCCACGAGCGTCTCCTCACCGGATTGATCGAACAGCCCGCGCACGCGCCCGAACTCCTGACCGGCAAGAAGCATGTCTCCCTTCGCGAGCCGTCCGGCCTGAACGAGCACGGTGGCGATCGGGCCCCGCCCGCGCTCGATCCGGGACTCGACGACGACTCCGCGCGCGGGGCCGTCCACGGGCGCAACAAGCTCGAGGACCTCCGCCTGAAGGCTGATGGCTTCGAGAAGATCGTCGACGCCCTGGCCGGTCAGCGCCGAGAGGTCGACGAACATGTTCTCACCTCCCCAGTCTTCGGGGACAATCGCGTGATTGGCGAGTTCCTGGCGAATCCGCGCAGGAGCCGCGTCCTCCCTGTCGATCTTGTTGACGGCAACGACGATGGGCACGTTCGCCGCCTTTGCATGGGTGATCGCCTCCACCGTCTGGGGCATGACGCCGTCGTCCGCCGCGACCACCAGCACGACGACGTCCGTCGCCCGGGCACCGCGCGCCCGCATCGCGGTAAACGCCGCATGGCCAGGCGTGTCGAGAAACGTCACGGCTCCCCGCGAAGTCTCCACGTGGTACGCGCCGATGTGCTGGGTAATGCCGCCCGCCTCCCCGGCCGCGACCTTCGTGGTCCGGATGCGGTCGAGAAGCGAGGTCTTGCCGTGATCGACGTGGCCCATGACGGTCACCACCGGCGGGCGCGGCTCCACCGGACGCTCGTCCTCGCCGCTCGCCTGCAGGACTTCTTCCTCGATCGTGCTCTCCTTGACCGGCTTCGCGACATGACCCAGCTCCTCGACCACGATCACCGCGGCGTCCTGGTCGACCGCCTGGTTGATGGTCACCATCATCCCGAGATCCATCAGTGCCTTGATGAGCTCCGTGGCCTTGATCGACATCTTCTGCGCGAGTTCCCCCACAGTGATCGTCTCGGGGATCGCAACCTCTCGAACGATCGGCGCGGTCGGCATCTCGAAACCGTGGCGCGCGGGCTGGGTACGAACCACCGGACGCGGCTTGTGCTTCTTGCGCCGGCGGCCGGTCTTGTCGCTCGCGACGTGCAGCTCCTCACGACTTCTCCGGTCACGTTCCCCGCGCCGGCCGCCACGCTCCTGCCGCCCACCGCGTTTTGCATCGGGGCGGCGCGACGACGGCTGAGCAGCGACCGCAGCGGTGGTGCCCGGGACCGCAACTCCCGGAGCCTCGGTGGCCGGGGAGACGGCGGCGCCCGGCGCCGGTGCGGCACCCGGTGCCGGCGCCCGGGCGGGAACAGGCGCAAAGGGGGCCGCGACGTCGGGTGCGGCATCCAGACCGGCGGCGGCCTCGGGCGTCGGCTCGGGCGGAAACGCTTCGGCCGGCGGGCGCTTCCGATCCGAAAGCTCGCGCTGCTTGCGCAGCACTTCTTCCTTTTCCCGTGCCTCCGCTTCCGCCATCAGGGTTTCGTTGAGCTCCTGCTGGTGGCGCTTCGCTTCCTCCTGCAACGCGCGCTTCGCGGCATCCATGCGCGCCTTGGCGTCATCCCCCTGCCCGGTCGCGGCACTGCCGGCGCCGTCTCGCGGTCCGGCGCCGGGTGCGAATGCACGCCGCCTGCGCGTTTCGACCGTCACCGTCTTTCTGCGGCCTTGCAGCGAAGCGATCTTCAGTTCACTCACCGACTTGCGCTTCAAGGTAATCCCGCGGGGCGTCGCCGACCCATCCCCACCCCTGCCGTGCAGCCGGCGCAGGTGCGTGAATAGCTGGGCCTTCTCCCGATCATTGATCCGCTGATCGGCTTCGGTGTGCGGAAGCCCCGACTCGCCAAGCTGCGTCAGCAACCTGTCGACGGAAATCCCGACCACGTCAGCCAATTCTCTCACCGTTGTTTCGGCCATCTGAAGACTCCTGGGGGCTCGTCAGCGCGGGGAGCTCCCGGCCTCTGTCTCTTCCTGCTCGAACCAGATCGCCCGCGCGGTCATGATCAGCTCCGCTGCGCGTTCCGGCTCGACCTCCGCAAGCTCCGTGAAATCGTCCACCGACAGCTCCGCGAGGTCCTCCCTCGTCGTCACGCCCTTGGCCGCCAGCCCGTAGGCAAGCTCGGTGTCCATCCCTTCGAGCAGCAGGAGATCTTCGGCCGGGGACCCGATGGAGACGCCCTCCTCGCTCGCGATCTCTCGGATGAGCAGTACGTCGCGCGCACGGGACTGCAGCTCGTGGCAGATCTCCTCGTCGATCTCGTCGATCGCGAGCATTTCCTCCTCGGGCACGTAAGCGACTTCTTCGATGCTGGTGAACCCTTCTTCCAGCAGAATCAGCGCAATTTCTTCATCCACGTCGAGCTGGTTCATGAACAGGCTGAGGTATTTGCCCGTCTCCTTCTCGTTCTTCTCGTCGGCCTGCTGTTCGGTCATCACGTTGATCTGCCACCGGGTGAGCTGGCTCGCGAGCCGCACGTTCTGTCCGCCTCGGCCGATAGCCTGCGAGAGCTGCTCCTCGTGGACCGCGACATCCATCGACCGTGATTCCTCATCCACTACGATCGAGACCACTTCGGCCGGCGACATCGCGTTGATGACGTACTGTGCGGGGTTCTCGTCCCAGGGGATGATGTCCACCCGCTCTCCCGCGAGCTCGTTCGACACCGCCTGCACTCGGGAGCCTCGCATGCCGACGCACGCCCCGACCGGGTCGATGCGCGAGACCTTGCTGCGGACGCCGATCTTCGCGCGGGACCCCGGATCCCGCGCGCATCCCATGATCTCGATGAGACCCTCGGCAATCTCCGGTACTTCGAGGGTGAACAGCCGCACCATGAGATCGGGCGCGGTCCGGCTCACGAACAACTGAGGCCCGCGCGTCTCCGCGCGCACGTCCCGCAGATAGCCGCGGATCCGGTCTCCCGGGCGCACGATCTCACGCGGAATGACCTCTTCCCGGTTCACGATCGCCTCGGCGTTTCCACCCAGGTCGAGGATGATGCTGCCCCGCTCCAGACGTTTGACGACGCCGGTCACCATTTCGCCGAACCGATGCCGATACGCTTCGATGACCTGCGCACGCTCGGCCTCGCGGACCTTCTGCACGATCACCTGCTTGGCGGTCTGGGCGGCGATCCGGCCGAATGCCACCGATTCGATCGGCTCTTCGGCGAAGTCCCCGATCCCGAGCCCCGGCGAGCGTGTGGACGCCTCGCTGTACAGGATCTGCCTGTGGGGCTCGAAGACGCGGGGGCCGGTCGGTTCGCCGGCCTTTCCGGAATCATCGGCGTCGTCGATGGATTCGGCTTCACCGGAAGCGTCGGTGTCGTCAGGGGCGTCGCCTTCTCCGGCGATCCCGCGCTCGCCGGAGGCTTCGGCTTTGCCGGGCGCGTGCTCACCGTTTTCTTGCGCCTCCTCCTCGGCGCGCAGCTTCTCAAGCGCGGCGTCGGCCTCTTCCTGTGTGAACACGACGGCGGCGTCATCGACGATCTCCCATCGCCGAAACGTCTCATAGTCGCCGGTCTCGCGATCGATGGTCACCCGCACGTCAACCTGCTCACGGTAGCGCTTTCGGGTTGCGCTCGCGAGCGCCGCCTCGATCGCCTCGAAGATCACTTCCTTCGAAACGCCCTTTTCGACGGAGACGACCTCGACGACGTTCAGTATCTCTTTGCTCATGTCACGCTCCCGCGCGGCTGACTGCACCGGCGGCGCCAAGCTGGCTTCACGATTGCGGCACCAGTCTCGCGCTGTCGATCTCCGCAATTGCGAAGCGATGCTCGGCGCCTTGCTCATCCACGAGGACGACCTTCTCTTCGTATCCGCGGAGAGTACCGGTAAACCGGCGCCGTCCCGCAACGGGTCTGCGCAAGGTCACCTTCAGCCCGGCGCCGGCGAAGCGGACGAAATCGCGCTCGAAGAACAACGGACGATCAAGGCCGGGCGACGACACCTCGAGGTCGTACTGGCCGGAGACGGGATCCTCCACGTCGAGCACTCCGTTCACCCGGTGGCTCACCTCCGCACAGTCGCCCACCGTCACCCCTTCGCCACGGTCGATGTAGATCCGCATCAGACCCCGAGAACTCCCGCCGCGCCACTGCACACCGATCAACTCGAACCCGAGCGAGGCTACCGTGGGCTCGATCAGCTCGAACAGCCGTGACTCTTGTTCGCGCATCGCGTCATTTGCCGTGGTGACGCCAATCCATGCCCGGCGCCACGGCCACCTGTGTCCACCTTCAGCGTAGCGCCCGTTTCGAAGACATCATCATGCGCACGCTGCCCGCTTCCTGCTTCCTGCTCCGCCCCCTCCGGCGTACTGCCACAAAAAAACCCCTCGAAAGGGGTTTTTCCGTTCGGTCCCGGAGCAGGACCTTCGACCATTGGTAGCGGGGGCAGGATTCGAACCTGCGACCTTCGGGTTATGAGCCCGACGAGCTGCCTGACTGCTCCACCCCGCACCGGAAGTGCAGATGATACGAACACCGGCACGGATGTTTCAAGCGGAAGTTCGGGAGATTCGCACCGGTAATCGTCGTGCACCCCAACGCCCCGCCGGCCCTTCGAACACCCCGGCGCAGACGACCCCGCAATCCGGGCAACGTCCGTCGTCGCCGAGCGCATAACGCGTGAGGACGTACCAGTCCCGCACGATCAGCGCCCGGCCGCAGCCGTGACAGGTCGTGGTCCCCCCGCGGGCGTCGTGCACGTTGCCGGTGTAGACATGGCGCAAGCCGTTGTCCAGTGCGCGAGCGCGGGCCCGGGTCAGGGTCGTGGCCGGGGTGCGAGGCCGATCGAGCATCTTCCAGTCCGGGTGGAACGCGGTGAAATGCAGCGGGACGTCGACACCAAGACGCTCGGCGATCCACGCGGTCATCGCATCGAGTTCCGCGTCACCGTCGTTCTCTCCCGGGATCAGGAGCGTGGTGATCTCGAGCCAGACCCCGGTTTCGTGGCGGAGGTATTCGAGCGTCTCCAGCACCGCGCCGAGGCGCCCGCCCGTTACTTTCCGGTAGAAGCGCTCGGTGAACGCCTTCAGATCGACGTTCGCCGCGTCCATGTACGAGAAGAACTCCCGCCGCGGCTCGGGACAGACGTACCCTGCGGTCACCGCGACCGGGCGTACGCCCCGGTCCCGGCACGCGCGGGCGACGTCGATGGCGTATTCGAGAAAGATGATCGGGTCGTTGTAGGTGAACGCGATGCTGCGGCACCCCAGGCGCACCGATGCGCCGGCGAGATCCTCCGGGCTCGCGGCGTCGGCGAGGGTGTCCATTTCCCGGGATTTGCTCATGTCCCAGTTCTGGCAGAACTTGCACGCGAGGTTGCACCCCGCGGTACCGAACGAGAGGACCGGCGTGCCGGGGAGGAAGTGGTTGAACGGTTTTTTCTCGATCGGATCGACGCAGAACCCGCTCGATCGTCCGTAGGTGGTCGATACGATCCCGCCGCCTTCCCGGCCCCGCACGAAGCACAGCCCGCGCTGACCTTCCCGAAGCTTGCAGGCCCGAGGACAGACGTCGCACTGTACCCGCCCGTCGTCGAGGGCGTGCCAGTACTTCGTCGGCGTCCCCGAGGCGCGTGGTGCCTGATCGTGAATTGGCATGTCCGGTTCGACCCCTCCCACCGTCACTTGTCGCGGCCTGACATTGTCCCGACCCGGCATGGCCGAAGCCAATCGCCGGCCATGGTCCTGGGAGCAGCGCGTCCTTTGGCGCTTCCCTTGGCCCATCTTTACCGCCCTACTACACAATGTCACGTTACATCAGATAGTTACGATGTTTCCAATCGTCGGGTGGCACTACAACCGTGTGCTCAGGGGTCGTTCAGACGATCGTCTTGTGGGTCCCTCCCGGAGCGGGGTCGATGCCCAAGGCGTCGTAGATGGCCTGTTGTAGGGGTTCGGCGCGGGCGGCTTTGCGCACGTGCAAGGTGGCGCCGTCGGCGCGCCGGAAGGTGGCGGTGATGCGCTGCTGGCCTTCGAGGATTCGCCGCAGCGTGGTCCAACTGGCGCACTGGCCGGCTTGGCGCAGGCGCCGGCGAATCACCTGGACGAGCTGGTAGGCGATGACGGTGAGGAACAGATGGCCTTCGGCGCGGAGGGGCTTGTGGTGGTAGATGGGGCGCAAGCCGAGCTCGGACTTCAACGAGCGGAATACCGCTTCGATTTCGGTGAGGGTGAAGCAGGTGCGCCACAGGGTGGCTTCGTCCCACTCGGTGTGATTGCTGCGCAGGCAGTACACGCCGGGGTGGGTCGGCAGGGAGCCGGTCAGTGGCTGGCGGGTGAAGCGCACGGCGGTGGCGCGTTGTCCGGTCTCGTCGGTGTCGAGGGTGACGTCGTAGTGTTGGGCGACGCCGCGGCTGTTCTCTTTGAGCCGCCCGATGCGCTGCCAGACCTGGTCGATGCGTTTGGGGGTGCGGGGTCTGGACAACCCGTCGCAGAGCCGGGTCAGCGCAGCCTCGAAGCGAGAGGCGAAGCGCTCGACGATGGCGTGTTCCTTGGCGGCGCGTTGTTCGGAGAAGCAGTACAGCCGCACCTCCTGGCCGTCGTCGCTCAAGACCTTGTGCAGATGCACGCGGTGATGGGAGGCGGTCTCGAGGGACAGCGCCGCCTCGGCGTCGAAGTGGCGGGTGCGTTCGCGGCTGACCACCAGGGAGCGATAGCCCTGCTCGCGCAGCCAGCGCACGCGCTCTTCGGTGGCGATGCCGCGGTCCATCACCACCAGAGCGCCGCGCGAGGCGTTGAGGGCGTCGAGCATCGCGGTGCTCGCGCACGTTGCCGGCGAAGACCTGCGAGCGGCGTACGAAGCCGCTGGCGTCGAGCACCAGTCCCAGGGTGAGCAGCGGGCGGGCGGTGCGCTTGTCCTTGGAGTGTCCGCGCCGAGCTTTCGGTTGCAGACCCGCCTCGCCCTCGAAGCAGGTATTGGTCAGGTCGTAGAGGGTGACGGTCGGGTGCAGGTCGAACAGTCCCATCGCGCGGTCGAAGAGGTGGGGCTCGATGGCCTCGCGGTGGGCCATCAGGGCATCGGAGGCGCGGTACAGGCGCATCGGCCCCTCGTTGCGAAGTCCACGCACCCAGGGCGCTGCGTTCGCGCAGCCCGCGCCGGGTGGCGCGCTCGGAGCGGGGCCGGGCCATGCGCGCGATGACCGAGCCGAGGGCGGCGGCGCGTACCGAGGCACCGATACCCAACTGTTCGAGCACGGCGGGCAGTGAGAGCGGGTCCATGGCCCACAGCCCGACGTGCTCCACACCGACCGAGGCGGGGGCGGATGAGCGCCAGGGTAGCGACGTCGATGCGGTGGAAGTCGTGCCCTTGGCTCGTCGGCGAGGGGGCGGCGCCGAGACGCCCGCCGGCGAGCAGCGCGGCGGTGATGCGTTGGGCGTGTGATTCGAGCGCCGGGGGACGATCGGGGGGCAAGGGCAGTTGACCGGCGAGGAGCTCGCCGATGCGTTGGCACAGCGACGACCAATCGCGGGGGGCGACGTCGAAGTGTCGTCCCAGGTTGAGCAGGGTGCGTTGTCGCACCTTCGAGCCGGAGCGCTCGGAGCGCACGAGGCGGAAGGTGAAGTGCTCGCCGTTGCTGCGGGTGCGCCGGATGAACATGCCTCCACGGTAGCGGGGTGCGGGGTATGGGCAAGACATGAAATTTATTTTACGGCACTACATTCGCCTCTCCGACGACGCATCAATCAGTTACACGCGAAAATCGGCAAAATCGGGACGAAGTCCCGCTCGATCGCAGCTCATAGTGGTAAAGATGGGTTGGCGAAGCCCGCCACGACAGGCGCGAGCCTTGGTCATGGCCACGGGACAGGGTGCCCGAAAAACCCACGCCTCCGGCGTGTTGCGGGCGGGACGCCCGCGTCCATCCCATGCCCTTGCCCGAGGCCGGGACGCGCCCGGGAGTTCGGCGCGTATAATCCGCGCCGGCCGGTTCGAGCCGCACTCCAGGATCTTGCGGTGCCATCCACGGAGCACGACAGCGCCAGCGATCCGCTTCTGGAGACCGTCGGCCTGTCGTGCCTTCGCGGGGACCGGCTGCTGTTCAAGGGCCTTTCGGTCCACGTCTCGGCCGGGGAGGTCGTCCAGGTCCACGGCCCGAACGGTAGCGGCAAGACGACCCTCCTGCGCATTCTCTGCGGTCTTCAGCCCCCGGACGGCGGACATGTCCGCTGGCGCGGTCGGGAGGTGTCGCCGGGGGCGTCGGAGGTACGAGCCGAGGTCCAGTACATCGGCCATGCCGGCGGCGTGAAGCTCGACCTCACGCCGCGCGAGAACCTCGACGTGGCCATCGCGCTCGGCGCCCGGCCGACCGGAACGACCGCGGACGCCGCCCTCATCCGCCTCGGGATCGGCGGGTTTCGGGACGTCCCAGCCCGCACCCTCTCGGCCGGCCAGTGCCAGCGCGTGGCCCTGGCCCGCCTGCTCACCGGCGCCGCTGCGCTCTGGGTGCTCGACGAACCCTTCACCGCGCTCGATGCCCGCGGCGTCGCAATCATCGATGCGATGCTGCGCGAGCACGCCGAGGCCGGCGGCGGGGCGGTGATCGCCAGCCATCATCCGGCGGCGCTGGCCGGCGTGACCCCCCGACTCGTCCGGATCGCCACGAAGACATGAGCGCGTTCGCCGCTGTCGTGCGCCGCGATCTGATCCTGGCGGTGCGCCATCGCGCGGAAGCGCTGAATCCCCTGCTGTTCTTCCTCATCGTGGTCTCCCTCGTGCCGCTCGGAGCGAGCCCGCGCCGCGAATTGCTGGAGCTCGTCGCGCCGGGGATGCTCTGGATCGGAGCGCTCCTCGCCGCCCTCCTCTCCCTGGAACGGATGTTCAGGACGGATTTCGAGGACGGCTCGCTGGAGCTCATGCTGATCAGTCCGCATCCACTGCCGCTCATCGTACTGGCGAAGATCGTCGCGCACTGGCTGGTCACGGGCCTGCCGCTGCTGGCGGCAGCGCCGTTGATCGCGCTGCTGCTCGGCCTGCCGGGCCGAAGCCTGGCGGTGCTGCTGGCGACCCTCGCCCTCGGAACCCCCGCGCTGAGCGCGGTGGGGGCGATCGGCGTCGCGCTGACGGTGGGGCTGCGCCGCGGCGGGATGCTGCTGTCCCTGCTCGTCCTGCCCCTCTATGTTCCGGTGCTCGTCTTCGCGGCGGGCGCGGTGGCCGCCGCCGCGGGCGGACTCCCGGCCCTCGGCCAGCTCTACGTACTCGGGGCGCTGGCCGCGCTGTCGCTCAGCCTCTCACCCTTCGCCGCGGCGGCGGCGCTGAGGATCAGCGCGAGCTAGAAGCGGCCCCGATAGATTGGACCGGCCGATGCCGTCCTCCGCCCCATCGTCGAAGAGGAAGACGCCGGTCTTGGGTGCGCGGAATCCCGAGTGCGCGGAAACCGCGGCCACGAACCTCTCCGGCGAGCCGGGAGTGATCGTTCGGAGGGGACGGCGCCTGTTGCACCGGGACGGTTGCGCCGAGTGCGGGGCTGGCGGTTCAATGGTGTCGTTGCATCCGAATGCGAGCGTGGCTCTGGCCGTGTTCGCCGTGGAGTCGGTGATGGCGCGGGTTTCCCGTGACCTCATGCACAAGGAGCGCCGTCAGATGAACGCGACGGAGAGATGCCGGACGGCGGCGGCGGTGTCGCTGATGGCCGCGTGCGCGGCCGTGGGCGCAGAGAGGGTCGGCAGCGTCGACACCACGTTCAGGATGGTCGGGGCGAACGACAAGATCGAAATCGAGGCGTTCGACGATCCGAAGATCGAGGGCGTGACCTGCCACTTGAGCCGGGCGGTGACCGGAGGCGTCGGCAAGTTCATCGGGACGAGCGTCGACACCTCAGACGCATCGATCGCCTGCCGGCAGATAGGTCCGATCAGGATCACCGAGCCGCTGGTCGAAGGAGAGAAGGTCTTCAGCGAACGGAGGTCCGCGATATTCAAGACGTTGCGGGTCGTCCGGTTCTGCGACCGGAAGCGGAACACCCTGGTGTATCTCGTCTACTCGACGAAGGTGATCGAAGGATCGCCCAAGAACTCCATCTCCACCGTACCGATGATGCCGTGGCAGACCGGCGACGGCGTGAGGTTCGAAGCACAGTGCGGCGGCAACGACGAGGAGTGAAGAAGGAGCGCCCGGCCGGGCTCCGGCCCGAGGGCATTTCGACGGATGTTGCGGCTGGGGGGCAGTTCGCCACCCGGTGCCTCGCCTTGGCCGTGGACGCCGAGGCGCTCGCAAGAATCGCTGATGAGGCGGGACAGTTCCCACCTGCCGGGTCGCACAGCCTGCCCCAGAGTCCCGTCGGGCGGAAGGTTTCGTCATGTCTACCCCTTTACATGCCTTCCCCCATTGATCAGACTTTGCTCGGCGCAGCATCGGTGGGGGGGACGGACCCGGGCGAACCGCTGCCGGTGCGCGTCCAGGCCCGGCTCGACGATCTCGCGGCCCTGGGGCCGGCCGGCTTGGCCACGCAGCGCGCGCCACGGCTCCTCACGGCGGCGGCAACGCCGGCCTGGATCGTCCGCGTGTGCGAAGCGATGGCGGAGATTGATCCGTCCGGCTACCGGCAGGCCGTGGCGATGCCGGCTCAAGCGGACCTGCCTGCCGACGCGCGCACCGTCACCGCACCGGCGCGGGTGCCTTGCGGCAACGAGGACAAGGTCACACCGCCCGCGGGTAGCCGCACTCGCCGCCGCGATGACCAACGCCCGCTATCGCGGGATCGAACACGCCGGACATGCGAGCCACGTGGAGCAGCCCGCCGCCTTCAACGCGGCCGCGTGCGGGTTCCTGCCCGGATCTCAGGACTCGATGGGTCAGGCGATGGCTACGCCGGATCCGCCCGCCGAGCCACCGCACCATGCCTGAGCCAATCAGCGCCACCACCGGCGGCATCGCCGCCGCCGTGCTCGATGAATACGGAGTGAGCGCGGCCTTCGGGGCCATCAACGTATGACAAGGAGAGACACGCCATGCCGGAAACGCTCACCGTCGCGCCGCGGCGCACCCTCCGGACCTTCCTGGACTTCCCGCTCCACACCGATCTCGACACCCTGGAGGCGGACGTCGCCATCCTGGGGCTTCCCTACGGCGACCCGTACTCCATGGACGAGGTGACCAACGATCAGACCAACGCCCCGACCGCGGTCCGGGTCGCCTCCCGGCGGATCGGGACGGACCCCGATCGCTGGGACTTCGACATCGGGGGGACGTTGTTCGACGGCAAGCCGATCCGGGTGGTCGACTGCGGCGACGTGCCGGGCGACCCCGCGGACCTGCGCGCCCACTACCGGAAGGCGGAGGCCGCGGCGAAGAAGATCTGGGCGCGGGTGCCGCTGCTCGTCTCCATCGGCGGGGATCACGGGGTTCCCATCCCGATCTTCCGCGGGCTCGAATCCCGCGGTCCGGTGACGCTGGTGCACGTCGACGCGCATCTCGACTGGCGCGACGAGGTCAACGGCGCCCGGGAGGGCTATTCGAGCACGATCCGGCGGGCGTCCGAGATGGACTGGATCGGCGACGTCTACCAGATCGGCATCCGCGGGCGGGGCAGCGCGCGGGAGGAGGAGTTCCGGGCCGCGACCGCCTACGGATGCCGCATCATCACCTCATACGACGTGCACGAGCACGGCATGCGCCGGGTGCTCGACCGGATCCCGGACGGCGGCTCCTACTACCTGTCCATCGACGCCGACGGCGTCGACCCGACGGAGATGCCCGCGGTCAACGGGCCGGCCCCGGGCGGGTTGCTCTATCATCAGATGCGGACCCTGATCCACGGGCTGGTGCGCAAGGGCCGGGTGCTCGGCATGGACGTCGTGGAGATCACCCCGCGGCGGGACTTGAACGAGATCACCTCGATCACCGCCGGCCGCTTCATCGTCAACCTGATCGGTACCGCGGTCCGGGCCGGGTACTTCGACTGAGCGGCCTCACGCTGCAAGGACGAAGTGCGAGGCGGATCAAGAATCAAGCGCATGGCGGCGAGAACCGGCGACGAATACGTGAGCGGCCTGCGCGCCGACGGCCGGGAAGTCTGGCTCGGCGCGGAACGGGTGCACGACGTCACCGGGCACCCGGCCTTCGCCGGCTCCATACGCGGGATGGCCGGATTCTTCGACTGGCAGCACCGCCATGCCGAGGACTGTATCGTCGCCGGACCGGACACCGGACCGGGCGCCGGGTCAAGCACCGGACGGCCCATCGGCATCAGCCATCTCATTCCCCGGAGCCCGGACGACCTCGCCCGCCGTCACCGCGGCCTCGAAAGACTGGCCCGCTACAGCGCCGGGATGCTCGGGCGCACCCCCGACTACGTGAGCCTCACCTTCGCGGGATTCGCCGGACAGCCCGGCGTCTGGTCCGCCAACGGCAACGCGCGGGGCGCCGAGAACCTCATCGCCTTCCAGCGCCGTGCCGCCGAGAAGGATTTGGCGCTCACCCGCACCATCATCCACCCCGTGGTGGACGGGAGGGCCGCCCCCTACGAAGGTGTCAACCGGGAGGTCGCGCTCAGGAAGGTGGGAGAACCGGCGATGGGATCGTCGTGCGCGGCGCCCGCATCCTCGCCACGCTGGGCCCCTTCGCCGACGAGCTTGCGGTCTACCCCGGCCAGCCGATCCCGAAGGACGCCCCCGACGTGGCGCTCGCGTTCTCGATTCCGCTCGCCACTCCGGGGCTCAAGATCATCTGCCGCGACCACTACGGCCTCGACGCCGACCCCTTCGACAAGCCTTTCTCCTCCCTGTTCGACGAGCAGGATGCGTTCGTCGTGTTCGACGACGTGGAGGTGCCACGGAACCGCGTCTTCCTCGACGGCGACCCGGCCACCTACAACTCGGTCATGGCCCGGGGCTGGGTCGGCAACGTCATGCAGCAGACCAGCATCCGGGCGATGGTGAAGCTGGAGTTCGCCTACGAACTCTGCTGCCGCATGGCCGAGGTCACCGGTCAGGGCCAGCGCCCGGAGATCGTGCAGATGCTGGGCGAGGTATGGAGCTACGCCGAACTCACCCGCGCCGCGATTCGCGCCGCGGAGGCCGACGCCCACGAGTACGGCGACGGGGTATGGTTCTGCGACGAGGCGCCGTTCCGGGCGTTGCGCCCCACGCTTCCGGGGTGGATGCCGCGAACGCCTCGACTCGATCAGACGGACTTGAGGCAGGGGCTCGAGGATGTTGGCGAGTCGATCTCACAGCCGCGATCCGGTCGTCGAAGCCCGGCGGCTCCCGCGGCGGCCGCCGGGCGCGGCGGGAACCCCTCGGCGGACGGGCAGGCGTTCGATCACCTTTGCCGGGGCGCGTGAAGGGCGTATATTGGCCGTCCCGTGCAATGTATGGGTGTGGTGCAACCTGCGATTGTCTCCACGACCATGAGGAACCCGTTTCGATGCCGCATATCCGTGTGAAGGAAAACGAACCTTTCGACGTCGCGCTCCGCCGGTTCAAGCGCGCCTGTGAAAAAGCCGGTGTGCTGACCGAAGTGCGACGGCGCGAGTACTACGAAAAGCCCACGTCGATCCGCAAGCGCAAAGCCGCCGCCGCGGTGAAGCGCCACCAGAAGAAGATCCAGCGCGAGCAAATCCGCCGCACCAGGCTCTACTGACCCCCTCCCCCACCACTTTCGCACCGTGGCCGCCTCCCTGAAATCGCGCATCCTCGAGGATGTGAAGGAGGCGATGCGCGCCAGGGACAGGGTGCGGCTCGGGACCCTGCGCATGGTGACCGCGGCGATCAAGCAGCGGGAGGTGGACCAGCGCGTCTCGCTCGACGATGCCGCCGTCGTCGCGGTGCTGGAGAAGATGCTCAAGCAGCGCCGCGAATCGGCGAGCCAGTACGGGAACGCGGGCCGCGACGACCTCGCAACGGCAGAGCGGGGCGAGATCGCGGTCATCGAGCAATACATGCCACGGGCGCTCGACCCGGCGGAGGTCGATGCGATGATCGGGACCGCCATCGACGAGGCCGGCGCCGCGACGATGAAGGACATGGGCCGCGTGATGGGCCTGCTCAAGCCGAAGGTGCAGGGCCGCGCGGACATGAGGGCGGTGAGCGCAGCGGTCAGGGCCAGGTTGTCCGGCTGAACCCTCTCCGGGATCCCCGGTCCTGCGGATCTCCGAAACACCGCGATACCGGCCCACCGGCCCGTGGACTCGCCGGGTCGCGAAGCGGAGACGCCGAGAATGGCAGGACGGATCCCCCGGTCCTTCATCGACGACCTCGTCGCAAGCGTCGACATCGTCGAAGTCATCGAGCACTACGTCCCGCTGAAGCGCGCCGGAAAGGAGTTCAAGGCGTGCTGCCCCTTCCACGATGAGAAGACGCCCTCGTTCACCGTCGTACCGGACAAGCAGTTCTTCCACTGCTTCGGCTGCGGCGTGCACGGGACCGCGGTCGGGTTCCTGATGGAATACGCCAACATGGAGTTCGTGGAGGCGGTGGAGGAGCTCGCGCGCCGGACTGGCCGCGAAGTGCCCCGCGAGGTCGGCGGCGAACACCGGCCGCACGATGATCCCGAACCGATCTTCGACGTGCTCGCACGGGCGAACGCCTGGTTCCGGCGCCAGCTTCGCCACCACCCGGAAGCGGCGCAGGCGGTGGACTATCTCAAGGGGCGCGGCCTGTCGGGGGAGATCGCGGCCGAGTTCCAGCTCGGCTTCGCACCGCCCGGGTGGGACGGGATGCTCGGCGAGCTCGGCGCCGGCGAGTCCGCACGCGCGGCGCTCGTACGGGCGGGGTTGCTCGTCGAGCGCGACGGCGGCCGGCTCTACGACCGGTTCCGGGAGCGGATCACCTTCCCCATCCACGATTCGAAGGGGCGCGTCGCCGGCTTCGGCGCCCGCATCATCCGGAACGGCGAGCCGAAATACCTCAATTCCCCGGAGACCCCGGTGTTCCGGAAGGGGCACGAGCTCTACGGGCTGTGGCGCGCGCGGCGTGTGGGAAGGCGCCTGGAGCGGCTGCTGGTCGTCGAGGGATACATGGACGTGGTGGCGCTCGCACAATCGGGGATCGACTACGCGGTGGCGACCCTCGGCACCGCCGCGACCGAAACCCACTCCCAGCGTCTGTTTCGCGTCGTGAACGACGTCGTGTTCTGCTTCGACGGCGACGAGGCGGGCCGGCGCGCGGCGTGGCGTGCGCTGGAAAATGCGCTCCCCGCGATGAAGGGGGGACGCCAGGCGTCGTTCCTGTTCCTCCCGGAGGGCGAGGACCCCGACAGCCTCGTCAGGGCGGAGGGCAGACATGCGTTCGAGAGCCGTCTTGACGATGCGTTGCCATTGAGCCGGTTTCTGTTCCAGCACCTCACCGCCGGTGTCGATCTGGGCACGGCGGAGGGCGGCGCCCGCTTCGTCGATCATCTCCGCCCCCACGTCGAGCGGATCCCGGCCGGTCCGTACCGGCGTCAGTTCTTGATGCAGACCGGCGAACTGTATGCCGCACGGGTTCCTGCCGGTCCGTATCGGCGCCAGATCGAATCGTGGTTCGGTGAGCTGTCGAGAGACGGTTCACCCGGCGGACTCGGTCGACTTGGCCACAGGATGCGGGCGCACACCGAGCGCCTCCAGGGCTCGGGATCGCCGGTAAGGCGCGCGGTGCGGATTCTGCTCCACGAACCCTCCCTCGCCGCGGAGGTCCATGACCTCGAGGCGGTGCGTACCGCGGGCGTCGCCGGCGCGGAGCTGCTCGCCGATCTGGTTGAAACGTTGCACGCCCGTCCCGACCTGACGACGGGTGTGCTGCTTGAGCATTATCGCGGGCACGAATGGGCGCGGTGGATCGACGTACTTGCCCGCGGCGAACCCGAGCTCTCCGATCCGGTCGGACTCCGCGTGGAGTTCGTGGACTGTCTGCGGTGGATGTCGGGTCGTGCCGGACGGCGTCGGGCGCAGCACCGGCTCGAGGAGCTGAAGGGCCGGCATCCTTCCGAGCTGAACGAGAAGGAACGGCGCGAGTTGAACGAATTGGCCGGAAACGCGCAGCGCGCACGGGGAGAATCGAGGGTGCTCCGGCATGCGGGCAGGGGGGAGACTGCCGGCGTGGAATGATTCTCAAGAGGCGAAATCCCATTGGGTTGATCTCCGCCTCATCTGCTATCATGGATGGTTCATGTCGGTCAGGCCACAGCGACACGACGGGTGGAAACATGGATCTCGACCAGCAGCAGTCACGTCTCAAGTTACTGATCGCAAAAGGAAAGGATCAGGGTTACCTCACGTACGCGGAGGTCAACGACCACCTGCCCGAAGGCATCGTCGATCCCGAGCAGATCGAAGACATCATTTCAATGATCAACGACATGGGCATCGCCGTGCACGAAGTGCCGCCCGATGCCGACGCGCTCCTGCTCATGGGATCGGCCGTCAACGCGGACGACGACGAGACCGAGGAAGCGGCCGCCGCCCTCGCCACCATCGACAGCGAGTTCGGACGGACCACCGACCCGGTACGCATGTACATGCGCGAGATGGGCACCGTCGACCTCCTCACGCGGGAAGGCGAAATCCGGATCGCAAAGCGCATCGAGAACGGCCTGAACCAGGCGCTGGCCGCGCTGGCCGCCTACCCCCCGACCATTCACGCGCTGATCGAAGCGTATGCGCGGGTCGAGGCAGGCGATGCGAAGCTCACCGATCTTCTCACCGGCTACATCGATCCGACCGCGGCGGAAGAGGAGATCCCGACTCCCAAGCAGCGCGCGGCGTCGAGCGACGACGATGACGAGGCCGATTCCGGGCCGGATGGACCGGACCCCCAGGAGGCCGCGAGGCGTATCGGCAAGATGAAGCGCATCCGCCGGCGCCTCGCCGTCGCCACGGACAGGCATGGCTGGGACGCGCAGCGGGCCGTCCAGCTCCGCCAGAGCCTCGTCAACCAGTTCATGGAGATCAAGCTCACGCCGAAGCTCGTCGACCGGCTCACGTCGACCCTGCGCGAGGTGATCGAACGCGTGCGGGCCAACGAGCGCGCGATCATGCACATGTGCGTACGCGAGGCGAAGATGCCACGCAAGCGCTTCATCGAAACCTTCCCGGGAAACGAGTCCAAGCTGCTGTGGCTGTACGTCCACGTGCGCAGGAACTATCCGTGGGGCGATGCGCTCAAGTCCTTCTCGAAAGACATCAAGCGATACCAGCAACGGCTTGGAGCGATCGAGCGCGAAGGCATGGTGTCCATCACGGAGATCAAGGAGATCAACCGCCGCATGTCGATCGGCGAAGCGAAGGCGCGGCGCGCGAAGAAGGAGATGGTGGAGGCGAACCTGCGCCTCGTCATCTCGATCGCGAAGAAGTACACCAACCGTGGGTTGCAGTTCCTCGACCTCATCCAGGAGGGCAACATCGGCCTGATGAAGGCGGTGGACAAGTTCGAGTACCGTCGCGGATACAAGTTCTCGACCTACGCGACGTGGTGGATCCGGCAGGCGATCACGCGATCCATCGCCGACCAGGCCCGCACCATCCGCATTCCGGTGCACATGATCGAGACCATCAACAAGCTGAACCGCATCTCTCGCCAGATCCTCCAGGAAAAGGGTCGCGAGCCGACCCCGGACGAGCTGGCCGAGAGGATGGAGATGCCGGAGGAGAAGGTGCGCAAGGTGCTCAAGATCGCGAAGGAGCCGATCTCGATGGAGACCCCGGTCGGGGACGACGAGGACTCGCATCTCGGCGACTTCATCGAGGATCTGAGCATCGTCTCTCCGGCCGATGCGGCCACCTCGGAAGGGCTGCGCGAGTCGACGCAGAACATCCTCGCCGAACTCACGTCGCGCGAGGCCAAGGTGCTGCGCATGCGCTTCGGCATCGAGATGAACACCGATCACACGCTCGAGGAGGTCGGCAAGCAGTTCGACGTGACGCGCGAGCGCATCCGCCAGATCGAAGCCAAGGCGCTTCGCAAGCTTCGCCACCCGAGCCGCTCCGAGCAGCTCCGGAGCTTCCTCGACTGAGGTTCCGCCGGAGGACGTTCCGACCCGTGGCTTGGGCGGTGCCGGCGACAACACTTGACGCAGGGAGGAATCAGCACAATGGACATGAACAGGACACACCGCCTCGGATTCGGCTTCCTCCTGGGACTCTCCCTGGGAAGCATGGGGACGGCCGCCCCCGCCGCCAACTACGAGATCGACTCCGCCCACTCGTTCATCGAGTTCAGGATCCAGCATCTCGGCTATAGCTGGCTCTACGGCCGCTTCAACCGGATTTCGGGTGAGTTCAGCCACGATCCGGCCGACCCCTCGGCGAATGCGATCTCGGTGTCGATCGACCCCGCGAGCGTCGACACCAATCACGCCGAGCGCGACAAGCACCTGCGCGGCTCGGATTTTCTCGACGTGGAGAAACATCCCGACGCGGGCTTCGAAAGCACGAAGTACACCGGCGACGCGGACCGCGGGACCCTCGAAGGGATGCTCACCCTGCACGGGGTGACGAAGCCGATCGCCATCGAGCTTGAAAAGCTCGGGGAAGGCAAGGACCCCTGGGGCGGGTACCGGGCCGGTTTCATCGGCACCCTCACCCTCACCCGCGAGGACTTCGGGATCGGCTACAACCTCGGGCCGGCCAGCGAGACGATGGAGTTCGAACTCGGCATCGAGGGCATTCGGAAGTAGGCTGCTGCCGCTCCGCATGGGACGTTCGGCAGGCGTCCCGTGCAGCCTCGGCGGACATGCCGCCGCTACTCCCGCTCCTTGTCGTCCAGCCACCGGCGGATGATCTGCCGATCGAAGTGGGTATGACTGGCGATGGCAAGGCACCGCTTCCCGGTCACCAGAGGCACGTGGGCGCGCAAGCTGACGACGCCCATGCCGCTGTCGATCAGCAGATCCCGGTCGCGCCCGCGGACGTGCCACATGTTGCAGCGGTAGAACTCCCGGATGAAAGGCTCGCAGATACGGGTCACGCCATCTCCGACCCGTTCGGTTCGATACCAGTCCTCGGCAGCCGCCCGTTGCATTCGATCAGCCCTCCTCCCTTGCCCGGACATCCGACTACGTGTCGATTTCATTGAAGTTGTCTTCAGGCTGACCTTGGCTTCCACGGCGGCGGGGTGACCCCGCTACCGTGGCCGGCTTGCGAGCACGACCGCCATGGCGGCGTTCAGCCGCACCTGGAGCCGATCGCCCGGGCACACGGTCCGGGTTTGCGGCAGATGGGCGACAAAGCGTACCCCGCCTGCTCCCATCCCGACCGTCAGCAGCGAGCGGGAGACGCCCATCATGTTGAACGTGATCAGCAGGCCCATCCCGATGATGAGATAGCTTACCGCCAGCGGCGCCATGATCAGCGCACGCTGCAGAGCGGCGCCCGGCAGGTGGTAGCGGGCGAGCCCGCAGGCGGCGAGGAACCCGAGCACGCAGGCGACCGCCGAGGACAGCGAGGCCACCGCCAGCGAGTTCACCAGCGCCTGCACCAGCCGTCCGTCGGTGAGCACGGCTTCGTACCACTTCAGGGAAGGGCCGTTGAACGGCGGGACGGGGAAGCGTCCGCCCTGGAAGGAGAACAGCACCAGCACCACCACCGGGAGGAAGATGAAGCCGTAGAGCAAGGCTGCGTAGAGCCCGCCCAGCCACGACGCACAGGCCGGCCTCGCCCTCATGCGCGCTCCAGGCGCAGCCAGCGCGCACACGCGGCGTATACGGCGGTGACCACGAGCATCAGAATGACGGCCAGGGCCGACGCGGTCGGGAAATCCGCGCGGCGAGCGATTTGCTGCATGATGATCTGCGGCAGCACGAGCTCCTTGTTGCCGCCCAGGATCTGCGGCGTCACGTAGTCACCGATGCAGTGCACGAAGGTGATGAACGCGCCGACCATGACCCCCGGCACGATGAGCGGTCCGATCACGTGGATGAAGGTCCGCACCCGGTTCGCTCCGAGATCCACGGCGGCCCGGGCGTAGTTGGGGGAGAGCTGCTTGAGGTTCGCGTAGATGGTCAGGGTCAGCAGCATGACGAAGAAATGCACGAAGCCGATCACCGTGGCGGTCCGGGTCGAGGCGAGCTCCAGCGGCCGGTCGACAAGGCGCGATCCCACCAGCGCCTGGTTGACGATTCCGTTGCCCGCGAGCACCAGCGTCCAGGCATGGGAACGCACCACGTAGGAGGTCCAGAAGGGCAGGATGGCGAGCAGCAGGGCGGCGCGCTGCCAGCGTTCGGGAATGCGCTCCGCGATGAACCACGCCAGAGGGTACGCGAGCACGGCGGAGATCACCGTCACCGCGACGGTGATCTCCAGGGAATTGACCAGCCCTTCGACGAAGTGCGGCCTGGCGAAGAACGAGGCGTAGTTTTGCAGGTCCCAGGTGCGCACGAGCCCGGTGCCGGCCCGCTTCCACAGACTCATCATCACCATGGAGGCGAACGGCACCACGAAGAATGCGAGCGTCCACAGCATCGCCGGGAGCACGAGCTTCCACGCCGCCCGGCGCTCGTGCACCGCACGCTCGCGTACCGCAGCGGCGACAGTGGGCGCCAGGGGAGCCCCCGCGCTCACGCCGTCAGTGCTGCAGGAACTCGGTCCAGACGTCCTGCATCCTGGCGTCGAGCTCGGCGCCCGGCGCCGGGTAGAGCTGGGATCGGGCGAGATAGCCTGGCTGGTCGTCCCATCGCAACGCCCGCCTCTGCCGATCGCTCAGATGGGCCGCTGCCTTGCGGTTGGCCGGCATCGCCCGGTAGCACGAGGACGTGGCGAGCCTCGCCTGGCCCTCGGGGCTCAGGATGTACTTGACGAACTCGAACGCCAGATCCGGCCTGGTGGACGAGGCGAATACGCCGATGGACTGGGACCAGCGCACCCCGCCCTGCTCGGGCAGCACCCAGTCGAGATCCGGGATCTCCGCGCTCAGGCCGGCCGTCACCCATTCGCCGCCTCCCACCAGCACGTCCACTTCTCCGGTGGCGATGGCCGTCTGGCTCGACACCACCTCGCCGATCTGCCTAGCCGACGCCTTCACCGCAAACAGCTTCTCGCGGATGGCGGGCAGGTCGGCTTCCGTCAGGTCCGCGGTCCGCTTGCCGGGCCCGATGGCCACCATGCCCATGACGGAAAGGTAGTAGTCGTAGACGGCGATGCGGCCCGCGTACTTGTCGCTCCAGATGATCGACGTGTCGTTCATGTCGGCCGGATTGACCCGGGTCTTGTCGTAGGAGATCGTGTCGTATCCGAACTTCTCCGAAATGGCGTAGGTCTTGCCGTCCCTGGTGTGGTTCTCCACCATCACCAGCTCGGGGAAGAGGTCGGCGGTGGGAAGCTCGCCGGCCGGGAGCGGAGCCAGGATCCCCGCATCCACCACGCGGGGCACGTCTACGCCGTCCACCACGAACACGTCCCAGTCACCGGGCTGCGACTGCTCGATGATCGAGAGCGCGGTCCCGGTCCCCTCATAGTCCTTGAGATTCACCTTCACGTCGTGTGCCCGCTCGAAGGGCTCGATCAGCGCCGGATCGGTGTGGTCGCACCACACCAGCGCGTTCAGGGTCTCCGCGGCTTCGGCGGACGGCAGCGCCACCAGCAGACAGGCTCCGGCGGCGGCCGAACGGGGCAGCAGATTCCTGAAAGTGTCAATGATCATCGCTTCTCCTGCTGCTCCATCGTGTCGATCGTGATCGGCGGCGACGGACGCCACCACCGGGGCGAGGCCTACGCGGTCCCGCCGCCATTGTCAGGCAACGCCGGGGAAGCCGCGCCGGAGCCGGCCCTCCGGCGCCCTGCCCGTGGCCCCGGGCGCCATTCCCCCGGTTGAAGGCGGGAGCGGACAGGCTCGCGGAGACAACAGGTTGCGCGGCCCCGCCGTTCACCACGACATCCGCCGCAACGTGCCGTCCCGGTCCGGGTGCTGGTGCTTGATCGGCGGCGGACGCCGCCACCGGCGCGGCCCCACCACTGTTCACCACAGCATCCGCCGCAACGTGCCGTCCCGGTCCAGGAACTGGTGCTTGATCGCGGCGGCGGCGTGCACCGCCGCGATCGCCAGCGTCCCGTAGGCGCACCAGTAGTGCACCCCGATCGCGAGATCCCGGAATCCCTCCCCTGCGACGACGACGGCGGGCACCGTGAACCACCCCCACAGATCGATCCCCTCGCCTTCGGAGGTCGAGACGAGGTAGCCGGTAAGCGGGACCAGCACCATCATCACGTAGAAAAGATGATGGACGGCGGTGGCCGCGGTCCGTTCCCACCGTTCCAGCGATTCGGTATAGGCCGGGGGCCGCGAATGCACCGTCCAGGCGATCTTCACGACCCCCAGGACGAATGCGACGATCCCCAGCGCCTTGTGCCAGACGAGCGAGTCGTTGTACCAAACGTCGTAGTAGGTCAGATCGACCATGTACCACCCGAGCCAGACGAGTCCGAGGATCAGGACTGCAACGGACCAGTGCAGCAGCTTCGCCACGGACCCGTAGCGGCTCTCGGTGTTTTTCCACATGGTGCTAGACTTGCGCGCGAGCGATGGCTGCAAGTGTCGCACAACACCGCGCCATCGGTTCGCACGGGCCTGTAGCTCAGCCGGTCAGAGCGGCGGACTCATAATCCGTTGGTCGCAGGTTCGAGTCCTGCCGGGCCCACCATCCGAATCAAGCACTTCCGCCCGTTTCACTCTGCAAAACAAGGCATATCCGCGCGATACGCGATTCCGGTACGGTGTTGTACTGTCCGGTAGAGTCCGATTCCGAAGGGTGACCTTGAAGGTGGACGAAGACAACACGCGGACTCGGAGGATCGGAACGATGGCTGACATGACGCATGAACCGAAGCGCGGCGGCAGGCGCCTGCACCATGCCCTGACGGCGAAAGGTGTACAGACAGTCTCGGCGCCCGGGCGCTACTTCGACGGGCACGGCCTGTACCTGCTCGTCGAGCCGACCGGCGCAAAGCGCTGGAAGCAACGGCTGGCGGTGCACGGCAAGCGCCGCGAGCTCGGGCTTGGCGGGTATCCGCTCGTGACCCTGGCGATGGCCCGCGGGGCGGCCCTTGCCAACCGGCGCAAGGTCCATGCCGGCGGTGACCCTCTCGCGGAGAAGCGGCGCGCGCGCAGGGTGCCGACCTTCGCCGAAGCCGCCCGCAAGGTCTTCGCGCTTCGGCGCGACGGCTGGCGCAACGCCAAGCACGCCGGCCAGTGGCTCACGACGCTCGAGCAATTCGTGTTCCCGAGGCTCGGCCCGCGCGGCGTGGATGAAATCTCGACCGAAGACGTGATCGCGGTGCTCTCGCCGATCTGGCATGACAAGCCGACGACGGCGAAGCGGGTCCGGCAACGGATCGGCGCTGTGCTCACCTGGGCGGTGGCGCAAGGGTTCCGCCCCGACAACCCCGCCGATGCGGTCAAGGCGGTGCTGCCGAAGCACAACGGCAACGGCGCGAAAGCTCACCGGGCGCTTCCGTACTCCGAAGTCGCGAGTGCCATCGCGGTGGTCCGGGCTTCCAGTGCCGACACCAGTACGAAGCTCGCCTTCGAGTTTGCCGTCTTGACCGCGGCGCGGGCCGGCGAGGTCCGGTTGGCGACGTGGCCGGAGATCGACATGGACGCAGCGACATGGACCGTGCCGGGCGAGCGCATGAAGGCCAAGCGCGAGCATCGCGTACCGCTGTCTCCGCGCGCCCTCGCCATCCTCGACGAGGCGCAAGCGCTCCGGAGCAATCGCGGCGATCTCGTGTTCCGTGGCCGTCGTGGAGCGATGGCAGATAGCGCGATGGCCCACATGCTGCGCCGTGTCGGCATTGATGCCGTACCACACGGCTTCCGGGCGAGCTTCCGCGTATGGGCACAGGAACGCACCAACTTCCCGCGCGAAGTCTGCGAGGCGGCGCTCGCGCACACGCTCAAGGACAAGGCCGAAGCCGCCTGCGCGCGCAGTGACCTGTTCGAGAAGCGGCGCGAACTCATGACCGCCTGGGCGCGCTACCTGAACCCGACGCCGGCGGACGTGGTGAGCCTCGACGCGCGCCGCGCCGGGTGAATCCAAAGGAGACTGCGACGAAGCCTGCCCCCTCCTCTCTGGCCGGCCCGGCGCCGGCGACGTGCGGGCGAGACTCGCGGGCGAGGGCGCCCGCGAGGATGTTCTGACCGTCACGTTGACGGCCTTCGACCGTGATCGTCTCGATGCGCTCGCGGAGTACTTCCAGCGCGCCAATCCCGAGCTTCCGCCCGCGAGCGATTCGATGGTGGTGCGCATGGCCATCGACGAGCTTCACCGGACGCGCATCCGCGACGTCCCGGACGTGGCCGACGACGTCGCGGGCGAGCTCGCCGACTTCGAGGCCGGCGACGATCTCACCTGGGAGGAAGCGGACGAACCCGCCTGCCCTGTCTGCCGGCCCGGCGCGGTGGCCGATGGCGCGCGGGCGGTGCGCTGCATCCTGCACGGCGGCGAGTCGGAGGCCATCCAGCCGACGAACGCGAGCGCAAGCGGGTTCCGCCTGGCGGACCGGGAGGCGGGCTGATGGCCTTCTACTGCCCGAAGTGCGAACCGGACCGGCGCCCGACCTATGGCTTCAGTCCGGGACTGTGCGAGCGGCACGGCCAGCCGGACGACGTCGTCGACGGCGAGGCGGCGCCGGACACTCCCGAGACTCGACGCGCGGCCTTCGATGCGGCGATGGCGGCCGGGGATGCAGCGCGGGCGCTCGCCATCGCACGCGAACCGTTCCCGGTGGACTCTCCCGATTGGCCCGAGGACGCGCGGCGCCAGTGGGGTGCACGGCGGGAGATTGCACGGGCGGCGCTCGATGCTGGGAGCGCGTCATGAGCGCGCCCGGGTGTGACGGAGCCGGCGCGGCGCTCGAACGGCTGGCGGCGGCGGCACGGTTCACGACGGCCCCGGACGGCGCGCGATCGAGCGAGACGACGCGCCAAGCGAGCCGAAGCACTCTCACAACCAGTACGCCGGGATCTCGCGCGCGAACCTGGTTCATCTCATGAACCGCTTGTTTGGTCCGCACGGCTGGCGCAACGAGGTTCTCCGCAACGAGATTGTGCAGGACGAAGGGTTGCCTCCGGCGCCGGGCGGCGACGAGCGGCTGGCGCGCTACGTGAGCGCGCCGGCCGTCGTGCGCGTGGCGGCCCGCACGACGCACGGCGAGATCGTGCGTGACGGGATGGGGGTAGCCAGTCAGGCGAGGATGCTCGACACGCGCGCGAAGGGGCCGGGCACGCGGGGTTCCGATGCGCTCCAGATGGCGGGGCTCGGGGCGGCCACGAGTGCGTTCAAGCACGCCTGCTACCTGATAGGCCGCACTTTCGGCGGTGAGCTCGGCTATCGGGAGTTGGCGGCGCGCGGCGCGCAGTCCGGGGAGCCGGACGCGGCGCCCGCGGCGACGGTGAAGCGGGCGCCGTTCGACCGGGCGTTGCATGACCGCCAGCCGGCCCGGGCGTTGGCCTTGTCGAAGTGGTACTCGGCAGGTGCGCGATGCGGCGAACCGGCAAGAGGCCGAGGCGGCGGCGCAGGGAGCGATGGAGAAGCTGCTCGAAGCGGGTGCGCAGCGCGAGGCCGCGGAGCAAGTCGTTGCGTCGCTCAAGGAGTGGGTGGCGAAGAAGCCGCTCGTCGCCGATGCGCCGGTGTCCGCCCGCGTGGTGGCCGGCGCAAGGGTGACGGGGACGGTTCACGCTCGCAGGGCGAGGGCGCCCGCTGGCCCGGCATCGTCTCCGGCATCGAGCGCGCCGGCGACGGACTTCGACGATGACGTTCCGTTCCGAGCCGCTTCCCAAGCGGCGCAATCCCGCCGATAGCGCCCTGGCCCCGCGTCCGGCACGCCGGCGGCCGGCGGTGAGGGACCGCGAGGGCGCAAACGGCGAGACACCGCCCGGAGCGGCGAACCCGTACCGCATCCCGGACCGTTCTCCCTGGTTCCATGTCGTCAACGTCTCCGGTGGCCGGTCGAGCGCGTACATGCTCAAGCAGGTACTCGATGCGCACGATGGGGTACTCCCGCCGCGGTGCGAGGCCGTCTTCGCCAACACCGGAAGGGAGCGGCCCGAGACACTGGATTTCGTGCAGGCGATGGGCGAGCGGTGGAACGTGCCTGTCACGTGGCTGGACTTCGACTACCGCCCGGACCGGACTCCGAAGTACTCGGCGCGCATCGCGTCTCGATAAACGGCGAGCCTCGCGGGCGAGCCCTTCACGGCCCTGCTCGACTCCGGCGCCTGGCTGCCGAGCATGACGGCGCGGATCTGCACGGCGCAGTTGAAGGTCTCCACCATCGACCGGCACCTGTGGCAACGCCACGGGCTGACGAAGCGCCAGACCCGGAAGCTGATTGGCTTCCGGTTCGATGAACCCCAACGCTGGCGGCCGGCGCTGTATCAGGAATGCGCCGTTGCCTATCCGATGGTCGAGGCCCGCGTGACTGCCGGCGACGTGGCCGATTTCTGGAAGCGCCAACCGTTCGACCTGGGCATCCAGTCGGAGCGCGGCAACTGCGATTGCTGCTACCTGAAACCCCGCGCGAACCTGCTCGCCGCCATCCGCGAGGAACCGGCCCGGGCGGACTGGTGGATCGAAGCGGAACGCCGGCGCAAGGGGCGGACGTTCCAGATCGGCGAGAGCTTCGAGGCGCTACGGCAATCCGCTCTGGCGCCGGGTGCAATCGGCGAGATAGGGCGGCCAACGGCCGGCGAGCCTGAGCCCTTGCCCTGCTTCTGCACGGATTGACGGAGGGACCGGGAATGAGCCTCTACGCACTCGATACCGGCCGCATCGTGCGCTGGCACTCGACCGAGGACCTGCAAGCCGCCGGCTGGCTCGCCTGGTCGCCTGGTGGCTGGCGACTCACGCAAGCGGGGCGGACGTTCATCCGGCAATTGCTGGCGCTGTACACGCGGGAGGATGCGGCCCGCGACCTTGCGCGGCTTCGAGGCCGGCATCCGGGGCGGCGGCAGGATCGCGATCCGGTGTTCGGAGGCCGCGACCGATGAAGCTCGCATCGCACGGGACGGGCGGCGCACGCCGGCGGATGCGGTATCACTGCCGGGAGCATCGAGCGCTGGTGTACCGCGGGCGGGCCGGCGATGACGGACGAACCTACGTGCTGAGGCTGAACGCCGGCGACGTGGACGCGCTACGGGCGGCGGGACTCACGCGCACGGTGGCGGCGGTGCTCGACGAGGGCGAGGGCCGGGACGGTAACGGCCAGATTCCGCTTCTTGGGAGCCGCGACGATGCCGGGCCGGTGCCCGATGAGCTCGCGGCGGACGGGTTCAAGGCGGTGTAGCCGCCCGGCCCGGACACGTGCGGCGGGACGTGGCCGGCTACAGGATTCGGCGGTCACGGGTGACCGTCTACGAGGCCGAGGCCCCGGGAGTGGCGAAATCCGCTACTCGATTGGCGGAATCCGCCATCCGTTCGAGGTCAACGGCGTTCGGTTCGCTGCATCCCGGCGGCCCCCACCTGTCCCACACGCACGGCGCCATCACACCCTCCGGCGGCGGACCGCACTCGCGCCAACCCCGCCGGGCGGACAGCCCCCGGCCAGCGCGCGGCAGTAGACGCGAAGCAGAGCCTCGCCGAACGGGAAGCTGCACTCGGTACGCCGCATCAGCGCGTGCGGACGGCTCGACCCCAACCGCTCGCCCAACTCCACCATCGAGTACCCGCGCCCGCGGAGCCAGCGTCGCAAGCCACATCTTGCTCACGTTGACTAACATCGAGTACCCGCGCCCGCGGAGCCAGCCGGTGATCTCCGCCCACGGCTGGCGGTACCTCGTCCAGTGGAATGCGCCGGGGGTGCGCCAGCGCGGGCCAGCTTCATCGTCGAGCCACGCATCCACGTACGCCAGTAGTGCCCGCGCTTGGCTGTGCCGGGGATAGCGACGTTCCGAGCGGCGCCAGTTCCGCACTGCCCTGGGCGTCACTCCGACCGCGCGCGCAACCGCATCGACGTCCATCAGCGTCAGCGCATCCCCGCACAGCGCCCACGGTCGCGAACACGCTGGCGAAGGACTGCGGCTACACGCTCGAAAAGGAGACTTGGCAGTCGTCCTACAATACCAAGCTGATTATTCTGAAGCTGCATCCCCGAAGTCCCGTGAGCGGCCCGTAGCGGGCGAGCCTGCTTGTGGCCTGCCCTGATGGCACTCTGCCGGCGCGGGCGAGCCTGTACGCTTCCGGTGAGCGGCCCGTAGAGCCTCGCAGAAAGGATTGCGCCGATGACCCCGGATCAATTGCGCGTGATTGGGAAGCAACGCGGCAAGGGTGAACGCCGATCTGTCCGGTACGACCCGAAGCTCCATCCGGACATCGTCTACCGCCTGTTCCGGCTCGGGTGCCCTCTCGCGGAAGTCGCAGCGACCATCGGGGTGACGCCGGTGGTCATGGCGTGCTGGCTCGAGACGCGCCCCGAGATGGAGGCGGCCCGCAAGCGGGCGCGGATGCGCGATACGGCGGGCGGACGTGCCGGGTCACCCTCGCCGTGCTCGACACGCTAGCGGCGTGATAGCGCCCTCGCGGGCGGTGACGTGGATGCTGCCCGGCGGTCAGTCGAGGCCGGGGCGGATCATGGCTGGCTGAGCAAGTGCACGACGAAGCCGGCGATGGCGAGTTGCGTACCGATGAGCGCGGCGGCCTGAATCCACAAGGCGCGGTAGAGGTCGGCTTTCGTGGCGAAGTGAGCGAGGTCGGCCTTCGTGGCGAAGTCGGCACGGTCGCCACGATCGGCGCCGGCGGCGGCATCGGCGGCTTCGCGCATTCCTTCGGCGATGGCTTCCGCTTGGCGGCGCTCGATGCCGGCTGCTTCGAGCTCGCGGGCCGTGGCGAGCGGGTTGAAGGTGGTGGCAGTCATGGCGTTCCTCGTGGAACGGCTACGCGGGCGGCTTCAAACGATGCCGAACAGCTTGGCGGCGATGGCGAGGATGAGCGCGGCCTGAAAGGCGAGCATCCAGCGCAGCTCGGAGCGCAAGGTTTCGAGGTCGGCTTTCGTGGCGAGGTCGGCCCGGAGCCGGGTTTCAAGGGCGGCGAGCTTGGCATCAACGCGCGATTCGAGGGCGTCGAGGTCGGCCTTCGTCGCCAGTTGCTCGCGGTCCGTCCCGGCCGCATCGCGCACCATCGACACGGCCGCTTCCGCCTGACGCTCGTCGAAGCCGGCATCGCGAAGACGTTTCGCGGCGGTGTAGGTGTCGAAGGCGGCGGCGTTCATGGCGTTCTCCCTGGGCGGCGGCTTCCGGGCCGGAGTCGCGCCGGCAGATAGCCAAGCGGTGAAGCCTGGCGTGCACGGCGCGCTTGAGCCTGGCGGCGCCTGCGCTTCCATGAGGCCCCGCCCTGACCCGGAGGCCGGGGCGGGGAGAAAGCCGCGCGCTTGGCGCGCAACCCCGGCCAATCCAGCGCTTCGATGAGGCCGGCCCGGAAGCCGGAGGCGAGTGTAACTTGTGCGGTAGAGTCCGGGGAAGTGCAGTGTAGTCCGGCGCTCATGGGTGACCGCAGAGGTGGCCGAACCACAGGACATCAAGAAAATCACCCGTTTCTACAGTGAGTTACTGGCGCAGCGAAGCGGACTCATTCCGCGGCAAGCGGCGCGAGCTCGGGCTTGGCGGATACCCGCTCGTGACGTTGGCGATGGCCCGCGAGGTGGTGCTCAAGGCTGGCCTGCGGCGGCGGTGCTCAACGCGCCTTCGACGTGCGCTTGCCGTTCCGCGAGGCGCCGCATTTCGGCCTGGAACGCATCCATCGACGCCTGCCAGGCGCGGCGGTCGGCGGCGGCTTGAACCTGTAGAGCCGCAACCTGGGAGTGAATGCCGTTGACGCTCAAGACGATGACGCCGGTTCCCGCGGCGACGGTGGCGGCAATGGATACGATGAGCGTTGCGATCTGAGCCCAAGTCATGGCGCGTTCTCCGTGGGCGGCGGTTTCCGGGGCGCAAGCCGGAGGGGAGTGTACCCGGGCGGGCCGCACGGGTGGGTGATGGCGGCTTCCGTACAGGCGGCGCCGTGGCGGGGGTTCGGTATCTGTCCGGTCGCGAGCCGGGCGGGCGGGGCGCGGTGCGCACGCGCTTCCCCGCAGGGGTCACTCCTCCAACATGCTGATAAATCAGGAGGTTTATATGCGGTTGCCCTGGGCCCGAGCCGGTGGGCGAGCGTCGTGTACCGCCACGTGTCCGGCCAGTCGCGGCGCGGCCGGCCGCCCGACACGTACCCGGTCCTCGCCTGCATCGAGGCGGTGAGCCGCAGCAGGGCGTCTTCGCGCGGCGTCCAGCGCTTGGCCATGGAGGTTCTCCCTCCAAAAGGGTCACGCTTGGGGCCGGGAGCGTCACGCTTCGCGCCCGCCCGAATCCTGGGGGGTTTCCCCGGAATCTCACGATTTTCCCCGGTCCCCGGGGGGCCGAATGCCTGAATCCCGCGGCCCGGGGGCGCGTGAATCCATCGGCGCTAGCATACAAGGCGGATCGTGGCCGTCGCCCGCGCCGCCCGGCGGTGGGCCGAGCCTCGAAGCCTGAGCCTCGATGCGTCCGTCGCCGATGCGGACCGGACGTTGAGCGGTCGGCGGGTTCAAGCCTCCGGGGCGGCGCTGAAGGCTCGACGTGGAAGGCGCTGAACGAGTCCTCAGGGTGCCGTGGCGGCGGCCATCGTCGAACCGGGTCATCGGGCGGCGCCGGGCCGGGCCGGCTCGCCGGCACCATCCCCGGACGCTCAGCCGTGGGCGAGCGGGTCGAAGGGGGGGACGGTCAGGGCCGGCCCTGCCGCGGCGGTGCTCAACGCGCCTTCAACGTGCGCCTGCCGTTGCGCGAGGCGCTGCATTTCGGCCCGGAACGCTTCGCGGTCGGCATCCGCCTTTTCCCGGAACGCATCCATCGACGCCTGCCAGGCGCGGCGGTCGGCATCCGCTTTCTCCTGCCAAGCGCGGCGGTCGGCGGCGGCTTCGGCACGGTCGGCGGCGGCTTGAGTCTGGAGAGCCGCAACCTGGGAGTGAATGCCGTTGACGCTCAGGACGACGACGCCGGTTCCCGCGGCCACGGTGGCGGCGATGGACACGATGAGCGTTGCGATCTGGGCCCAAGTCATGGCGCGTTCTCCGGAGGGCGGGGGCTTCTTCGGGCCGGGAGCCGGAGGCGAGTGTAACGCCGGATGCTATCGGCGAGACTGGGCGTCTGGGAGGCGAACCCCCCGAGCTTGTTGACGCGGGGGCGCGGTATCGACGTGATACAGGCGCTTGCGGGCAGGGCGCCCCGGCTCGGGCTCAACGTGCGCCGGCGCTCGGCGCGGTGCCGGTGTAGGACACGTGCACGAGCGACGCGGCTTCGCGCTTGGCGTCTTCGGGGCGGCGGTCAAACGATGCCGAACAGCTTGGCGGCGATGGCGAGGATGAGGGCGGCCTGAAAGGCGAGCATCCAGCGCATTTCGGAGCGCAAGGTTTCGAGGTCGGCGCGGCTCGCGGCCCGGAGCCGGGTTTCGAGCTCGGCGAGGTCGCCTTTCGTGGCGAGGTCGGCATGGTCAACGCTCGCATCGCGGACGGTGTTCACGATGGCGGCGGCGTGCGCTTCGTCGATGCCGGCATCGCGCAACGCGGTCACGGCGGCGTGAGTGTCGAAGGTGGACAGTGGCATGGGGTTCTCCCGTGGCGGATGATTACCGTTTAGAAGTCGGCTTCCAAGCCGCGCTCATCCTCGCGATCTCGAACGACCCGCCCGGATGACACGACGCGCTTCGCCGGGCGAGCCGGAACCTGCCCCCGGCTCGACCCGGGGACAAGCTCCGGGGAAGCAGGGATTCGCCGTTCGGCGAAGAGCCGTCCTTCCCCCGCTTCCGCGGGGGCCAGACTCCGCGAAGCGTGTACCCGCGAAAGCAGGGGCTCGCGGATGCGGGGGCCGGTAGCGGGGACCCGGGAACCCTCCGGCGCACCCGCGCCTGCCATTCCCGCACCTACCAGGACAGACGCAGCTCGAGGCCCACCCCGTGCTCGGGCCGGTCCGTGTCGTGCTCGCGCCGCCAGCCCTCCACGTCCAGCCCCAACGCCTCGCCCGGCAGGGCCAGACGCCACCCGAGCCCGTACCGGCGCTCCCCCTCCGGCGCCCGCCCGAACCGCGTGTAGGGCGTCCCCACCCCGACCCCGAACGCCGGGAGCCCGTAGCCCAACTCCGCCTCCACACCCACCCCCGACTCCCCCTCGACGCCCGACGACCCCCGTCCGGCCACGCCCTCCTCCCACAGACGCCCCGTGCCGCTCCCCGCCTCCCCCCACGACGGCTCCACCCGCAGCGACAGACCTCGACCCCTCCCCCGAGGCTCGAGCCTCACCCCGCCCGACACCCCCCACTCCTCCACCCCCTCCCCGTGCGCCACCAGCCACCGACCGCCCAACTCCATCACCAAACCCCCGCCCGCGCCGAGCCCCGGACCGCTCCACGACAGCCCGCCGCCCACCTCCACACCCGCCCCCGTCGCCCCGTCCCCTCCGTCCCAACGGACCCCCACCTCCCCCGACGGCGCCAGCCGCGCTCCGTCGTCCAGCGCGTACTCCTTCGCACCCTCCATCGCCACACGCAGCCGATGCGTGTGCACCGACAGCCCCTCGATCAGGTCCCCGTTCTCCTCCAACTCGTAGCGCGTCGCCTGACCCTCCCCCTTCAGGTCCACCCGCACCGCACCGCCCGACACCACCCGCACCACGCCCCCCGCCGCCACCGCCCGCAGCTCGCTGTCGCTCTTCTGCCGCCCGAAGCGCTCCACCAGCGCCGCGTCGACGATCTCGACCTCCCCCGCACCGTAGCCCAACGCCCCCCACAGCCGCGCACCGGTCCCCGACGACCACCCCAGATACGGCTGCACGCTCGCCATCCGACTCCGGTGCACCCCCTCGACCGGACCCTCCTCCCCGCTGCGGTCGGTGTAGTCCATCCCGCTCTCGAACCACGACACCCCGGCCCCGCCGACGAGCCCGGACCCAAACCCCACGTCCGCCCCCAGATGGGCCGCGAACAGCTCCCCCGACCACCTCAGGGAAGGCACGTCCCGCGACAGGCTCCGCCGCTCCCCCGCCCCCCAAACGGTCACGGCCCGCCCGAAGCCCCGCCCCACCCCTTCGCCTTCCTCCCCCCCGCCGCCCAGAGCCACCACGAACGACTGCCCGCTCCACAGCTCCTTCCACGACACCCCACCCTCTTCCAGCGCCTGCCCGTTCGACTGCATGAACCCCGCCAGCGCCGCCGACAGCCCCCCGCCGGACCCCCCCGAGCCGCCTCCGTCCCCCACAGACCCCAGCCGCCGCGACAACGCCGCCATCGCGCTGTCCCACGACGCCCGCGCCACCTCCGGCAGGATCGACTCGTTGATCGCCTTCAACCGCGCACGGGCCTCCTTCTTGTTCGACCGTACCTCGATGGTGAACTCCAACTCGTCCTTGTCCCCGTCGGCATCGGTCGCCGTCCAGGTGTACTTCTTCTCCGCGAACTCCTCCGTCGGCGTCCCCGACAGCACACGCTCGACCCGATCCACCGACAGACCCGGCGGCTCGTCCTCCGGCGAAAGCGTGTACCTTACGGTCCCGTCGCCGCCGGTCGCCTCCGGCAGCTCCACCACCGGCTCTATGGCCTCGTCCACCGTGAACACCATCTCCGTCATGGTGAAACCGACCGGGTCGAACATCGGCTCCGTGTCCTCGTACCCCACCGCGAACGGCGAGAACTCCGTCACCCCGGACGCGCATACCATCGTCCCGTCTCTCGCCTCCGACCCGTCAACTTCCACCCAAACGCTGCCGTCATAGTGCAGCAGCAGCAGGTCACGATTGGCCGACCCATCCACACCGGCCGCCGCAACCTGCAGGCCCTCGCTCACAGGCAGGCATATCCTCAGCCCCGACGACGGAACCGCATCCTCCGGCGCCACGCCGACGTCCACCCACCGCCGCGCCTCCGTCGCCGCCAGACCGCCGAAGCCGCCGTCTTTCGCCGCCGCCTCCAGCGCATCGACATCCGGCGGCAGCGAAGCCGTCACCGTCAGCGCCGAACCCGCTCCCACACCCTTCAGATCGACCTCGATCCCCTCCGGAACGCCGGCCTCCCCCTCCATCGTCACCCAGCGGCCTTCGACGCGGACGGTCGTCGTCATCCCCGGCGCGACCTTCACCTTGGTATCGCCCTCCACCGCCACCGTCACCGTCGTCGCCACCCCGTCGTACCCGCCGCCCGACGCCGTGTGCGTCAGGGAGGACACCACATCGGCATATTCGTCATCGTCGTCGTCCGCGGTCACGGTCACCGTCTGCGCCGTCTCCCAGCTCAACTCCGCCGCCGCCGTGAAGGTGAGACTGCCGGGGTCGGGCTTCACCGCGTCGCTCGCCACCCGCACCGTCACCGTGCCGACGGGCTCGCTGGTGAGCCTGACCGTGTAGGTCACCCCGGTGCCGTCGCCCGCCTTCACCGCGAGCGGCGACGAGGGCTCGAACGCCTTGCCCTCCTCGTCGACGATCGCCAACCCCTTCTCGTCGTCGTCCCTGATGGTCAGCGTCGCGGGCGTCGCCGTGGCCACCACGCCCACGCCGTCGCCGCCCTCCGGCCCGTCGTTGGTCGCCGCCCCCGAGACCCTCACCTTCTTGTCCGCCGCGTCCACGTCGTCGTCCACCGCGGTCACCGTCACCGTCCCGGTGCTCGCAATCGAGCCGGCCGCGATGGTCAGCATCGTCGCCGCGCTCAGCGTGAAGTCGCCCGCCACCGCCGGGGCCACCGCCACGGCCGACACCGTCACCGTCGTCGGCTTGACCGACGGGTGCGACAGCCTCGCCGTCACCGTCGAAACCCCGCCGTTCTCCGAAATCTCCGAAATCTCGTCGTCTTGCGGCGCCGAATCCAGCTCCGACAGCATCAGCGTCACCCTCGGCGCTTCGTCGTCGTCGGTGGTGGTCACGTCCACGTCCACGGGGTCGAGGCCGTCGTAGTCGGCGTCGCCGCTCGACGGGTCGAGGCGCACCCTCCAGGCCACGTCCCCGTCGTCGACGGCGTCGTCCACCCCGGTCACCGTCACCGTCTGCGCCGTCTCCCAGCTCTGCACCGTGAACACCAGCGACGACGGCTCCACCCGCCCCTCGCTTGCATCCTCCACCAGACCGTCCGCATCCCAGCGCGTCATCGACACCGTCACCGCCGCCGAGGGCCGGGTCTGCAACGCCACCGTGAACGTCGCCGTCCCCCCGCCCTCCGTCACCGGCCCGCTCACCGCGCTCTCGTCCAGCCCGAACTCGTCGTCGCGGATGACCAGGGTCGCATCCGACGGCGCCGCCACCCCGCGACCCCCCGCCGCCGTCGCCGACACCCTCACCCGCTTCCTCCCCGAGGGCGCCGCGTTGTCCACCGCCGTCACCGTCACCGTCCCGCTGCTCGCCGTCGCCCCCGCCGCGAGGGTCAGCGTGGTGGTCGCGCTCAAGCTGAAGTCGCCCCCGACCGTGTTCGCCCCCGCCGCCGCCGACACCGTCAAGGTCACCGCCTCGGTCGTCGGATGCGACAGACGCGCCGTCACCGTCGACACCGCGCCGTTCTCGAGAATCACCCGCGGCGTCAGCACCAGGGTCGCCGTCGCCGTCGCCTCGTCGTCGGTCAGGGCCAGGGTCGCGGCCGACGGGTTCGCGACGCCGTGGCCCCCCGCCGCCGTCGCCGTCACCGTCACGGACTTGTCCGCCGCGTCCACGTGGTTGTCGTTGCCCCGCACCGTCACCGTCCCGGCGCTCGTCGTCGACCCCGCCGCAATCGTCAGCGTCGTCCCCGTCTGCGTGAAGTCCGCCGCGACCGCGCCGGTCGAGGCCACCGCCGACGACGACACCGTCAGCGTCGTCGGCTGGCTCGACGGACCCGACAGACGCGCCCTCACCGTCGAGACCCCGCCGTTCTCCGAGATCGAGGTCGGCGTGAGATGCAGGCTCGCCGTCGGCAGCGTCTCGTCGTCGGTCAGGGTCAGCGACGCCCCCGTCACCGCGCCCGCCCCCTGGCCGTTGGTGAGGGTCGCCGTCACCGTCACGCTGCGCCCCGCGCTCCCCTGGTGGACGCCGTCGTTCACGGCCGTCACCGTCGCCGTGTCCGAGGCCGCCGTCGTCGAGCCCGCCGCGATGGTGATGGTCGCGTCCGAGCCCACCGTGTAGGCCCCGGAGACCGCCGTCACCGTCACCGTCGAGGGCTGGCTCGACGGGTGCGACAAGGTCGCGCTCACCGCCGAAGCCCCGCCGTTCTCCGACACCGACGCCGGGTTCAGCGACAGCACCACCCCCGGCGCACCCTCGTCGTCGGGGATGGCCAGCGTCACGTCGGGCGGGTCGTTCGTCAGGTTGAGGCTGTCGGCGGCCGTGCCCGAGACCGTCACCGACCTGTCCGGCGCGTCCGTCGTGTCGTTCACCGCCGTCACCGTCACCAGCCCCGTGCTCGTCGTCGCGTTCGCCGCGAAGATCAGGGTCGTCGCCGTGCTCAACGTGAAGTCGCCCGCCGCCGTGTTCGCCCCCGCCGCCGCCGCCACCGTCACCGTCACCGCCACCGACGACTGCCGGTCCAGGGTCGCCGTCACCGTCGCCACCCCGCCGTTCTCCGCAATCGAGTCGGAAGACAGCGCCAGCCTCGTCTGCGGCGTGTCGTCGTCGGCGAGGGTCAGGGTCGCGTTCGCCGGGGTCGTCACCCCGTGGCCGCCCGCCGACGTCCCCGACACCGTCACCTGCTTGTTCCCCGAAGCCACCGCGTTGCCGTTCGCCCGGACCGTCACCGCGCCCGTGCTCGTCGTCGAGCCCGCCGCGACGGTCAAGGTCGTCGCCGTGCTCAGGGTGAAGTCCGCCGCCACCGCGCCCGTCCCCGCCGCCGCGGCCACCGTCACCGTCACCGCCGCGCTCGACGCTCCCGACAAGGTCGCCGTCACCGCCGACACCCCGCCTTCCTCCGAGATCGAGGCCGGCGTGAGCACCAGCGCCACCGTCGGCCGGGTCTCGTCGTCGGTCAGGGTCAGCGCCGCCCCGGTCACCGACCCCGCACCCTGGCCGTTCGCCAACGCCGCGGTCACCGTCGCGCTGCGCCCCGCGCTCCCCTGGTGGATGCCGTCGTCCACCGCCGTCACCAGCACCGTGTCCGAGGCCGCCGTCGTCGAACCCGCAGCGATCGTGATGGTCGCGTCCGTGCCCACCGTGTAGGAGCCGGAGACCGCCGTCACCGTCACCGTCGAGGGCTGGCTCGACGGGCGCGACAAGGTCGCCGTCACCGTCGAGACGCCGGCGTTCTCCGACACCGAGGACGGGTTCAGCGCCAGCGTCGCCCCCGGCGCCGCCTCGTCGTCGCGCACCGTCAGCGCGGCCCCCGTCACCGCCATCGTCGTCGAATCGGCCGCCGCCCGGGCGTTGGTGATCGTCGCGGTCACCGTCTCCGTCCGGTCCGGCGCGTCCGTGTCGTTGTCCACCGCCACGACGGTCGCCGTGTCCGAGGCCGCCTGCGTGCTCCCCGCCGGGATCACGATCGCCGCGTCCGAACCCGCCGCGTAGAACCCGGAGACCGCGCTCACCGTCACCGTCGTCGCCGCGCCGGAGGGGTGCGAGAGCCGCGCCGTCACCGTCGCCGCGTTGCCCGTCCCGCTCTCCGCGATGCTCGCGGGGTTCAGCGCCAAGGTCACCCCCGGCGGGCCGTCGTCGTCGGTCGTCGTCACGGAGACGTCCTCCTCGACCGACGACGTGTCGTAGTCGCCGTCCCCGCTCGACGGGTCGAGGCGCACCTGCCACGTCACCGTCCCGTCGTCGATGGTGTCCTGGACCCCGGTCACCGTCACCGTCTGCGCCGTGTTCCAGGCCCCCGTCGTGAAGGTCAGCGACGGCGGCGATACCGTCCCCTCCCCCGCATCCTGGCTCGCGACCGACACCGTCACCGCCGCCGTCGGCTGCGTCCGCAGCGCCACCGTGAACGTCGATTGCCCGCCCGCCTCCGTCGCCTGGCCCGTCACCGCGCTTACGCTCAGCCCGAACTCGTTGTCGCGGTTCCTTGCATACACGGTGACCGCCGAGAGCGCGTCGTAGTTGGAATCCGCCGTGTTCGTCTGGTCGATGGTCAGCGTGACCGTGTAGTCCCGGTTGCCGTCGGCGGCGGCATCGTCCACCCCGGTCAGGGTCACCGTCTGCGCCGTGCTCCAGTTGGTGGTCGTGAAGGCGAGCGTCGACGGCCCGACCGTGCCTTCGCTGGTGTCCGAACTCGCAACACCGATCTCCACGTCCCCCGTCGGCTCCGTCGCCAGCCGCACGGTGAACGTGGCCGTCCCGGCCGACTCCGTCGTCTCCAGCCGGCTCGTCGTCGAGGTCGCCGGAGACACCGCGATCCCCGCCGTATCGTCGTCGGTCAAGGTCAGCGCAACCCCGCCGCCGCTCACCGTGCCCGCGCCGTGGCCGTTGGTCAGCACCGCCGTCACCGTCACCTGACGGTCCGCCGCGTCCACGTCGTTGTCCACCGCCGTGAGCGCCACCCCGTCCGGACTCGACGTCGCCCCGGCCGCGACCACGATCCGCGACGCCGCCCCCGAGCCCACCGTGAACGCCCCCGTCACCGCCTGCACCGTCACCGTCGTCGCCTGCGCCGAACGCCGGCTCAAGGTCGCCGTCACCGTCGTCACGCCGCCGTTCTCCGAGACCGACGAGGCCGACAGCGCCAAGGTCGCGTCCGGCGCCGTGTCGTCGTCGGTGATGGTCAGCGTCCGGGCGATCGGCTGCTGCACGCTCTGGTCGTTGACCGCCGTTCCCGAAACCGTCGCCTGCCGGTTCGGCGCGTCGGTGTCGTTGTCCACCGCCGCGATCGTCACCGTGCCGCTGCTGGTCGTCGCGCCCGCCGCGATGGTCAGCGTCGCCGCGCTCGACAGCGCATAGTCGCCCGCCTCCGCGCCGGTCGAGGCCACCGGCGCGACCGACACCGTGATCGTCGTCGCCGCGCTCGACGCCCGGTTCAAGGTCGCGGTCACCGCCGCGGTGCTGCCCGTCCCGCTCTCGTCGATGGTCGAAGGCGTCAGCACCAGGGTCACCGTCGGCGGACCCTCGTCGTCGCGGATGGTCAGCGTCACGGCCGACGGCGCCACCGCCCCGTTGCCGCCCGCCGCCGTCGCCGTCACGCTCACCTCGACGTCCGGCTCGTCGGCGGGGTTGTCCTGCGCCGTCACCGTCACCGTGCCGGTGCTGACGGTGGCCCCGGCCGCGATGGTCAGTGTCGTCGTGCTCGACAGCGCGAAGTCCCCCGCCACCGCGCCCGTCGACGCCACCGCGGCGGCCGACACGGTGAGCGTCACCGCCGCACTCGACTTGCCCGAGAGCGTCGCCGTCACCGTGGAGACCCCGCCGTTCTCGCCGACGGTCGCGGGCGCGAGCACCAGCGCCAGCGTCGGCAAGGCGTCGTCATCCGTCAGGGTCAGGGTCGCGTTCGGCGGATTCGCCACGTTGTTGCCGCCCGCCGCGGCGCCCGAGACCGTCACCGACTTGTTCGGCGAATCCACGTCGTTCCCGTTCGCCGTCACCGTCACCAGGCCCGCGCTCTCCGTCGCCCCCGCCGCGATGGTCAGGGTCGCCGCGCTCGACAGGGTGAAGTCCGCCGCGACCGCGCCGGCCCCCGCCGCCGCGGCCACCGTCACCGTCACCGCGGCGCTCGACGGGCCGGAGAGCGTCGCCGTCACCGTGGAGATGCCGCCCGTCTCCGAAATCGACGTGTCGGAGAGCGCCAGCGCCACCGTCGGCAAGGCGTCGTCGTCCGTCAAGGTCAAGGTCACGTTCGGCGGATTCGTGACGCCGTTGCCGCCCGCCGCAGCGCCCGAGACCGTCACGGATTTGTTCGGCGAGTCCACCGCGTTGCCGTTCGCCGTCACCGTCACCAAGCCCGCGCTCGTGGTCGCCCCCGCCGCGATGGTCAGCGTCGTCCCGGACTGCGTGAAGTCGCCCGCGACCGCGCCGGTCCCCGCCGCCGCGGCCACCGTCACCGTCACCGCCGCGCTCGACTTGCCCGAGAGCGTCGCCGTCACCGTCGAAACCCCGCCCGTCTCCGAAATCGACGAATCGGAGAGCGCCAGCGCGACCGCCGGCAAGGCGTCGTCGTCCGTCAAGGTCAGGGTCACGTTCGGCGGGTTTACAACCCCGTTGCCGCCCGCCGCCGTGCCGGAGACGGTCACCGACTTGTTCGGCGAATCCACCGTGTTGCCGTTCGCCGTCACCGTCACCAGGCCCGTGCTGGTGGTCGCGTTGGCCGCGAAGGTCAGGGTCGCCGCCGTGCTCAAGGTGAAGTCCGCCGCGACCGCCCCGGCCCCCGCCGCCGCGGCCACCGTCACCGTCACCGCCGCGCTCGACGGACCCGAAAGCGTCGCCGTCACCGTCGAGACCCCGCCCGTCTCCGTAATCGACGTGTCGGAGAGCGCCAGCGCCACCGTCGGCAAGTCGTCGTCGTCCGTCAAGGTCAAGGTCACGTTCGACGGGTTCGCGACGCTGTTGCCCCCCGCCGCCGTGCCCGAGACGGTCACCGACTTGTTGGGCGAATCCACCGCGTTGCCGTTCGCCGTCACCGTCACCAAGCCCGTGCTGGTGGTCGCGTTGGCCGCGAAGGTCAGCGTCGTCGCCGTGCTCAAGGTGAAGTCCGCCGCGACCGCCCCGGCCCCCGCCGCCGCGGCCACCGTCACCGTCACCGCTTCGCTCGACGGGCCGGAGAGCGTCGCCGTCACCGTCGAAACCCCGCCCGTCTCCGAAATCGACGAGGCGGAGAGCGCCAGCGCCACCGTCGGCAACGCCTCGTCGTCTTCCAAGGTCAGCGTCACGTTCGGCGGGTTCGCCACGTTGTTACCGCCCGCCGCGGTCCCCGAGACGGTCACGGACTTGTTCGGCGAATCCACCGCGTTGCCGTTCGCCGTCACCGTCACCAGGCCCGTGCTGGTGGTCGCGTTGGCCGCGAAGGTCAGCGTCGTCGCGCTCGACAGGTCGAAGTCCGCCGCCACCGCACCGGCCCCCGCCGCCGCGGCCACCGTCACCGTCACCGCCTCGCTCGACGGACCGGAGAGCGTCGCGGTCACCGTCGAGATGCCGCCCGTCTCCGAAATCGACGAGACGGAGAGCGCCAGCGCAACCGTCGGAAGCGTCTCGTCGTCGCTCAGGGTCAGCGCCGCGCCCGTCACCGCGCCCGCGCCCTGGCCGTTGGTCAGCGCCGCCGTCACCGTCACGCTGCGCCCCGTGGAACCCTGGTGGATCGCGTCGTCCACGGCCGTCACCAGCACCGTGTCGGAGGCGGCCGTCGTCGACCCCGCCGCGATCGTGATCGTGGCGTCCGTGCCCACCGTGTAGGCCCCCGAGACCGGCGTCACCGTCACCGTCGAAGGCTCGGACGACGGGTGCGAGAGCGTCGCCGTCACCGTCGCAATCCCGCCGTTCTCCGAGACCGACGACGGGTTCAGCGCCAGGGCCACCCCCGGCGCCGCGTCGTCGTCGGTCAAGGTCAGCACCGCGCCCGTCACCGATATCGTCGTCGAATCGGCCGCCGCCCGGGCGTTGGCGACCGTCGCCGTCACCGTCGGCGTGCGGTCCGGCTCGTCGGTCGTGTTGCCCACCGCCGCCACCGTCGCCGTATCCGAGGCGGCCGTCGTCGCCCCGGCCGCAATCACGATGGTCGCGTCCGTTCCCACCGTGTACGCTCCCGAGACCGCCGACACCGTCACCGTCGTCGCCGAATCCGACGGGCGCGACAGCTTCGCCGTCACCGTCGCCACGCCGCCGCTCTCCGAGACGATCGACGGGTTCAACGCCAAGGTCACCCCCGGCGGGCCGTCGTCGTCGGTGGTGGTCACGTCCACGTCCACGTTGTCGAGGCCGTTGTAGTCGGTATCGCCGCTCGACGGGTCGAGGCGCACCTGCCAAGTCACCGTCCCGTCGTCGATGTCGTCGTCCGCGCCGGTCACCGTCACCGTCTGCGCCGTGCTCCAGGCCGCCGCGGCGAAGGTCAGGGTCGTCGAGGCCGCCGGCGCCCCGCCGCCCGCCGACACCAGCCCCTCGCCCGTATCCCGGCTCGTCACCGTCACCGTCACCGCCTCCGAAGGCTGCGTCCGCAACGCCACCGTGAACGCCGCCGTCCCCCCCGACTCCGTCGCCTGGCCCGTCACCGAGCCCACGTCCAGCCCGTACTCGTTGTCCGCGTTCACCGCGTACACCGTGAGTGCCGAGAGCGCGTCGTAGTTGGAATCCGCGGTGTTCGCCGTGTCCACCGTCACGGTGACCGTGTAGTTCTGGCTGCCGTCGGCCGGGGTATCGTCCACCCCCGTCACCGTCACCGTCTGCGCCGTGCTCCAGTCGCTCGACGTGAAGGTCAGCACCGTCGGCGACACCGTGCCCTCGCCCGTGTCCGTGCTCGCCACGTCGAGCTCCACGTCCCCCGTGGGCTCGCTCTCCAACGCCACCGTGAACGTCGCCGTCCCCCCCGACTCCGTGGTCCGCAGCCGGCTCGTCGTCGAGGTCGCCGGCGACACCGCGACCCCCGCCGTGTCGTCGTCGCTCAGGGTCAGGGTCACGTTCGACGGGTCCGCGACGCTGTTGCCCCCCGCCGACGTGCCCGACACCGTCACGGACTTGTCCGCCGCGTCCACGTCGTTGCCGTTCGCGGCCACCGTCACCGTCCCCGCGCTCGTCGTCGCCCCCGCCGCGATCGTCAGCGTCGTCGCCGTGCTCAGGGTGAAGTCGCCCGACACCGCCGGCGAAACCGCCGCCGCCGCCACCGTCACCGTCACCGTCTCGCTCGACACCCCCGACAAGGTCGCCGTCACCGTCGAGACCCCGCCCGTCTCCGTAATCGACGTGTCGGAGAGCACCAGCGCCACCGTCGGCAACGTCTCGTCATCGCTCAGGGTCAAGGTCACGTCCGGCGGGTCCGCGACGCTGTTGCCGCCCGCCGCCGTGCCCGAGACCGTCACCGACTTGTTCGGCGCATCCACCGTGTTGCCGTTCGCGGTCACCGTCACCGTCCCCGCGCTCGTCGTCGCCCCCGCCGCGAGGGTCAGCGTCGTCGTGCTCGACAGGTCGAAGTCCGCCGCGACCGCCCCGGTCCCCGCCGCCGCCGCCACCGTCACCGTCACCGCCTCGCTCGACGGGCCGGAGAGCGTCGCCTTCACCGTCGAGACCCCGCCCGTCTCCGTAATCGAGGTCGGCGTGAGGACCAGCGCCACCGTCGGCAAGGCGTCGTCGTCCTCCAGCGTCAGGGTCACGTCCGGCGGGTCCGCGACGCTGTTGCCCCCCGACGCGGTTCCCGAGACGGTCACCGACTTGTTCGGCGCATCCACCGCGTTGCCGTTCGCGGTCACCGTCACCGTCCCCGCGCTCACCGTCGCGCCCGCCGCAATGGTCAGGGTCGTCGCCGTGCTCAGGGAGAAGTCCGCCGCGACCGCCCCGGCCCCCGCCGACGCGGCCACGGTCACCGTCACCGCCTCGCTCGACGGGCCGGAGAGGGTCGCGGTCACCGTCGAGATACCGCCTTCCTCCGTAATCGACGAAGGTGTGAGCGCCAGCGCCGCCGTCGGCAAGGCATCGTCGTCTTCCAGGGTCAGGGTCACGTCCGGCGGGTTCGCCACGCCGTTGCCCCCCGACGCCGCGCCCGAGACGGTCACCGACTTGTTCGGCGAATCCACCGTGTTGCCGTTCGCCGTCACCGTCACCAAGCCCGTGCTGGTGGTCGCGTTGGCCGCGAAGGTCAGCGTCGTCGCCGTGCTCAGGGAGAAGTCCGCCGCGACCGCCCCGGTCCCCGCCGCCGCCACCGTCACCGTCACCGCCTCGCTCGACGGGCCGGAGAGCGTCGCCGTCACCGTCGAGACCCCGCCCGTCTCCGAAATCGACGAGGACGACAACACGAGCGCCACCGTCGGCAAGGCGTCGTCGTCCTCCAGGGTCAAGGTCACGTCCGGCGGGTTCGCGACGCCGTTGCCGCCTGCCGCGGTGCCCGAGACCGTCACCGACTTGTTGGGCGAGTCCACCGTGTTGCCGTTCGCGGTCACCGTCACCGTCCCCGCGCTCGTCGTCGAACCCGCCGCGATGGTCAGCGTCGTCGCCGTGCTCAGGGCGAAGTCCGCCGCGACCGCCCCGGCCCCCGCCGCCGCGGCCACCGTCACCGTCACCGCCTCGCTCGACACCCCCGACAACGTCGCGCTCACCGTCGCAACCCCGCCCGTCTCCGTAATCGACGTGTCGGAGAGCGCCAGCGCCACCGTCGGAAGCGTCTCGTCGTCCGTCAGGGTCAGTGCCGCCCCCGTCACCGCGCCCGCGCCCTGCCCGTTCGCCAAGGTCGCCGTCACCGTCGCCGTCCGCCCGGCCGAGCCCTGGTGGATGCTGTCGTCTACGGCCGTCACCAACACCGTGTCGGAGGCGGCCGTCGTCTCCCCCGCCGCGATCGTGATCGTCGCGTCCGTTCCCACCGTCCAGGCCCCGGAGACCGCCGACACGGTCACCGTCGAAGGCTCGCTCGACGGATGCGACAAGGTCGCCGTCACCGTCGCAATCCCGCCGTTCTCCGACACCGACGACGGGTCCAGCGCCAAGGTCGCCGTCGGCGCCGCGTCGTCGTCGCGCACCGTCAGCGTCGCGCCCGTCACCGTCATGGTCGTCGAGTCCGCCGCCGCCCGGGCGTTGGCGACCGTCGCCGTCACCGTGCCGGTGCGGTCCGGCTCGTCCCTCGTGTTGTTCGCCGCCACCACCGTCGCGGTATCGGAGGCGGCCGTCGTCTCCCCTGCCGCAATCACGATGGTCGCGTCCGAACCCACCGTCCAGGCCGTCCCCGCCGCCACCGTCACCGTGGTCGCCGCGCCGGAAGCGTGCGACAGCCGCGCCGTCACCGTCGCCACGTTGCCCGTCCCGCTCTCCGCGATGCTCGCGGGGTTCAGCGCCAAGGTCACCGTCGGCGGGCCGTCGTCGTCGGTGGTGCTCACCGACACGTCCACGTCCGAGAGACCGTCGTAGTTGCCGTCACCACTCGACGGGTCGAGCCGCACCGTCCAGGCCACCGTCCCGTCGTCGACCGGGTCCTGCACCCCCGTCACCGTCACCGTCTGCGCCGTGCTCCAGGCCGAAGGCGCGAAGGTCAGGGTCGTCGAGGCCGCCGGCGCCCCGCCGCCCGCCGACACCCGCCCCTCGCCCGTATCCTGGCTCGTCACCGTCACCGTCACCGCCTCCGAAGGCCGGGTGATCAGCGCCACCGGGAAGGTCGCAGTCCCCCCCGCCTCCGTCGCCTGGCCCGTCACCGAGCCCACGTCCAGCCCGTACTCGTTGTCCGCGTTGACCGCGTACACCGTGAGTGCCGAGAGCGCGTCGTAGTTGGAATCCGCGGTGTTCGCCGTGTCCACCGTCACGGTGACCGTGTAGTTCTGGCTGCCGTCGGCCGGGGTATCGTCCACCCCCGTCACCGTCACCGTCTGCGCCGTGCTCCAGTCGCTCGACGTGAAGGTCAGCACCGTCGGCGACACCGTGCCCTCGCCCGTGTCCGTGCTCGCCACGTCGAGCTCCACGTCCCCCGTGGGCTCGCTCTCCAACGCCACCGTGAACGTCGCCGTCCCCCCCGACTCCGTGGTCCGCAGCCGGCTCGTCGTCGAGGTCGCCGGCGACACCGCGACCCCCGCCGTGTCGTCGTCGCTCAGGGTCAGGGTCACGTTCGACGGGTCCGCGACGCTGTTGCCCCCCGCCGACGTGCCCGACACCGTCACGGACTTGTCCGCCGCGTCCACGTCGTTGCCGTTCGCGGCCACCGTCACCGTCCCCGCGCTCGTCGTCGAGCCCGCCGCGATCGTCAGCGTCGTCGCCGTGCTCAGGGTGAAGTCGCCCGACACCGCCGGCGAAACCGCCGCCGCGGCCACCGTCACCGTCACCGCCTCGCTCGACGGGCCGGAGAGCGTCGCGGTCACCGTCGAGACCCCGCCCGTCTCCGAGACCGACGAGGGCGTGAGCACCAGCGCCACCGTCGGCAACGTCTCGTCATCGCTCAGGGTCAGGGTCACGTTCACCGGTTGGGTGACCGCCCGGTCGCTCGTCGCCGTGCCGGAGACCGTCACCCGCTTGTCCGGGGCGTCCACGTCGTCGTCTGCCGCCGTCACCGTCACCGTCCCGGCGCCGGTCGTGTCCCCCGCCGCGATGGTCAGCGTCCGGTCTGCACTGAGCGTGAAGTCGCCGGCGGCCGTGTTCGCCCCCGGCGCCGCGGAGACCGTCACCGTCACCGCCGCGCGCGACGCCCGGCTCAACGTCGCCGTCACCGTCGCCACGCCGCCCTCGTCGATGGTCGAAGGCGCGAGCGCCAGCACCACCCCCGGCGCGCCGTCGTCGTCCGTGACGGCGAGGATCACGCGGGCCGGATCGGCCACGCCGTTGCCGCCGGCGGCCGTGGCCGTGACCGTCACCTGCTTCCCCGCTCCCCCGAGCGCGTCGTCCACCGCCGAGAGGGTCACCGTGCCGGTGGCGATCGTCGCCCCGGCGGCGACGGTCAGGGTGGTGGCCGTGCCCAGCGTGAAGTCGCCCGCCACCGTGTTCGCCCCCGGCGCCGCCGAGACCGTCAGCGTCACCGCCTGGCTGGAGGCGCCGGAGAGCCGCGCCCCCACCGTCGCGATGCCGCCGTTCTCGGAGATCGGGTTCGCCGACAGGAGCAGCGTGGCCACGGGCAGCGACTCGTCGTCGGCGAGGGTCAGCGACAGGCCCGGTGGCGCCGCCACCGCTCCGCGCCCGCCCGAGACCGTCGCCCGGACCGTCACCCTGCGGTCCCGGCCCGGCGCGTGCACGTCGTCGTCCGTCGCCGCGATGGTCACCGTGCCGGTGCTGGCCGTGGCCCCCGCCGCGACGGTCAGCGTTCCGGCCGCGCTCAGCGTGAAGTCGCCAGCCGCCGCGTCCGCGGCCGGTGACGCCCGGACCGTCAGCGTCACCGCTTCGTCCGACTTGCCGGAGAGCGTCGCGGTCACCGTCGTCGCGCCGCCCTCGTCGATGGTCGAAGACGACAGCGCCAGCGCCGCGCTCGGCGCCGGGTCGTCGTCGTTCACGGTCGCCGTCACCGTCGCGTCGGCGAGGTCGTCGTAACCGCCGTCGCCGCTGGCCGGGTTCAGCACGATCGCCACCGATTCGCGGTCGGCCTCGTCCAGGTCGTCGTCCACCGCCTTCACGGTCAGGGTCTGCGCCGTCCCCCAGCCGCCGGTGGCGAAGGTCAGGGTCTGCGAGGCCGCAAAGGTGCCGGAGGCCCCCGCCAGCCGGAGGTCGGCGGCGGCGCTCGCCGTCACCGTCACGGCCGCCGCCGGCGCGCTGGCCAGCGCCACGCTGAAGGTCGCGTTCGCCCCGCCCTCCGTGACCGTCACCGCGCGCGTCGACAGCGTGAGGCCGGCGCTGTCGGTGTCGGCGGTCTTCACCGGCACCGAGGTGGTCGCCAGCGTGTGGTAGGCATCGGTGGCGGCGCCGGCCGGGTCCAGCGTCAGCCGCCAATCGGCGATGCCGTCCACCGTGTGGTCCGTCACGCCGGCGAGCGTCACCGTCTGGGCCGTGTTCCAGTTCCCCGTCGTGAAGGTCAGGGCCGTGGAGGCGGAAGGCGCGCCGGCGCCCGACGAGACCTTGCCCTCGCCGTCGTCGCTGCTGGCCACCGTCACCGTCACGGCCGCCGTCGGCTCGCTGTCCAGCGCGACGCTGAAGGACACGCTCGCTCCCTCGTCGACCACGAACCACGGCTGGTCCGGGTCGCTCGGCGGCGCCCGGCCCGCCTGCCTCAGCACCAGGGCGGCGGTGTCGTCCTCGACGATGGTGAGCTCCGCGCGGGCGGGCGAGGTCCCGCCGAAGGCGCCCGTCACCGCCACCTTCTTGCCGTCCACCCTCCGATCGGCCCGCGAATCGATCTCGTCGTCCACGGCGGTGACGGTCACCGTGCCGGTGCTGGTCGTCGCCCCGGCGGCGACGACCAGCGTCGTCGCCGCGCTCAGGGTGAAGTCGTCGGCGGCCGCGTTGGTCCCCGCCGCGGCGCCGACCGTCACCGTCGTCGCCGTGGAAGACGGGTGGCTCAGGCGGGCCGTCACCGTCGTCCGCCGCTCGTCCGGCCGGACGTCGGACGACTCCTCGATCGAGGCCGGCGACAGCACCAGGGAAAGCGTCGGCGCGGCGTCGTCCTCGGCGACGGCCAGCGGCGCGGCGGGCGGCGCGGCGACGCCGTTGCCGCCGTCGGCCGCCGCCGAAACCGTCACCCTCTTGTCCGGCGCATGGGTGTCGTTGTCGTTCGCCGTCAGCGTCACCGTGCCGCTGCTGGTGGTGGCGCCCGCCGCGACGGTCAGCGTCTTCGCGCTCGACAGGGTGAAGTCGCCGGCCACCGCGCCCGACGACGCCACCGCGGCGGCCGACACCGTGAGCGTCACCGCCTCGCTCGACACGCCGGAGAGCGTCGCGGTCACCGTCGAGACCCCGCCGTCCTCCGAGATCGACGAATCGGACAGCACCAGCGAGAGCGTCGGCAAGGTCTCGTCGGCGGCGATCGTCCCCGTCCCGGTGGCCGTGCCCAGGGTCGCGTTCACGGGGGTGCCGAGCGCCACCTTCACCGTCTCGTCGGGCTCGTGCACGCCGTCGCCGGTCACCGTCACGGCGACGCTCTTGCTCGTCTCGCCGGCCGCGAAGGTCAGCGCGCCGGCGGCGAGCGCCGTGTAGTCGCCGCCCGCCGTCGCCGTGCCGCCCGCCGCTTCCGCATAGGCCACCGTCACCTGCCTGCCGCTGGCCGCGTCCAGGGCCACCGCGAAGGAGAGCGTCGCGCTCTCGCCCGCGTCCCCCTCGGCCACGCTCGGCGAGGAGATCGAGACCGCCGGCGGGTCGTCGTCGTCCACGATGGTCAGGGTCACCGCGTCCGGCAGATCGTCTTCGGGGACGAAGATGCTGGAGATGCGCACGCTGGCTGCCCGCAGCGTCACCTCCTGGTCCGGCTCGTCCAGGGCGTCGCCCGCCGCGGCGACGGTCACCGTGCCGGTGCTGGCGGTGGCGTTGGCGGCGACGGTCAGGGTCGTCTCCGCGCTCAGGGTGAAGTCGTCCGCGCCCGCGTTCGTCCCCGCCACCGCCTCCACCGTCACCACCACGGGCGTGGGCAAGGCGGGACTCAGCAGGGCCGTCACCGTCGCCACGCCGCCCGTCTCCGCGATCGACGAGGACGATAACGACAGCACCGTGATCGAGTTGCCGTCGTCGTCCACGATGACGAGCGTCACGGCGGCCGGGCCGGCCGCGCCGTGGCCGCCGGCGGCCGTGCCCGAGACGGTGACCGAGCGGTTCACCGTGTCGGCCGTGTTGCCGACGGCGGTGACGGTCACCGCGCCGGTGCTGGTCGTCTGCCCCGCCGCGACGGTCAGGGTCGTCGCCGCGCTCAGGGTGAAGTCGCCGGCGACGGTTTGCGTCCCCGCCGCCGGCGCCGCCGCCACCGTTACCGTCACCGCCTCGCTCGACTTGCCGCTCAGGCGGGCGCTCACCGTCGCCACGCCGGCGCTCTCCGAGATCGACGAGGGCGCGAGCGCCAGGACCAGCGTCGGCGTGGCTTCGTCGTCGGCGATCGCCAGCGTCGCGGCGGACGGGTCCGCCGCCCCGTTGCCGCCCGTCGCCGCGCCCGAAACCGTCACCTCCTTGTCCGGCGCGTCCACGTCGTCGTCGTTCGCAGTCACCGTCACCGCGCCCGCGCTCGCCGTCGCCCCGGCCGCGATGGTCAGCGTCTTCGCCGTGCTCAGCGCGAAGTCGCCCGCGACCGCGGGAGACACCGCCGCCGCCGACACCGTGAGCGTCACCGCCGCGCTCGACTTGCCCGACAGCCGCGCCGTCACCGTCGCCACCCCGCTCTCGTCGATCGTGGGCGGCGTGAGGACCAGCGTGAGCGTGGGCAGCGTCTCGTCGTCGGTCAAGGTCAGCGCCGCCCCGGTCACGGCGCCCGCGCCGAGGTCGTTTCCGGCCGTCGCCGTCACCGTCGCGGACCGCCCGGCGCTCCCCTGATGGACGTCGTCGTCCACCGCCTCGATCGTCGCCGTGTCCGAAGCGTTCGCCGTCGCCCCGGCCGCGATGACGATGGTCGCGTCCGAACCCGCCCCGTAGAGCCCCGGCGCCCCCGTCACCGTGATCGTCGTCGCCGCGCGCGAGAGGCCAGAAAGCGTCGCCGTCACCGTCGACGTCCCGCCGTTCTCCGAGATCGACGAGGGCGCGAGCGCCAGCGCCACCGTGGGCGCGCCCTCGTCGTCGGTGATCGTCAAGGTCGCGGAGGCCGGATCCACCACCCCGTTGCCGCCCGCCGCATCGCCCGAAACCGTCACGCTCCTGTCCGGCTCATGGGTCGCCGCCGCGTCGCCGGCGTCGTTCACCGCGCTGACCGTCACCGTCCCGGCGCTGGTCGTGGAGCCCGCCGCGACGGTCAGCGTCTTCGCCGTGCTCAGCGTGAAGTCCGCGGCGACCGTGTCGCCTCCCGCCGCCGCCGCCGTCACCGTCACCGTCACCGCTTCGCTCGACGCGCCCGACAGCCGCGCCGTCACCGTCGACACCCCGCCCGCCTCCGAGATCGCGTCCGGCTTCGACGCATCCGGCTCCGAAAGCAGCAGCGTCACCACCGGCAGCGGGTCGTCGTTCTCGATGGTCAGCGTCACGTCGCGCGGGTTCGCCGCCCCGGCGCCGCCCGACACCCGCCCGGAGACCACCACCTGCTTGTCCGGCGCGTGCACGAGGTTGTGGTGCGGGATGACGACCACCTCCCCCGTGCTGGTCGTCGCCCCCGCCGCGATGGTCAACGTGCTCGCCGTCTGGTAGAAGTCCGCCGCCACCGCCGGGGACACCGGGGTCGCCGTCACCGTCACCGTCGTCGCCTCGCTCGCCGGGCGCGACAGCTTCGCCGTCACCCACGACCATACGTCGCTTCTCTCCGGAACCGTGTCCCGCGACAGGAGCAGCGTCACCACGGGCGTCCGGTCGTCGTCCTCGATCGTCAGCGTCACGCGCGCCGGGTCCGCCGCCCCGCGCCCGCCGGCGCTCGTTCCCGAAACCCGCACGCGCTTGTCGGGCGCGATCGCGTCGTTGTCCGCCGCCGTCACCGTCACCGAGCCGGCGCTCGTCGTCGCCCCGGCCGCGATGGTCAGCGTCGTCCCGGCCAGCGCGAAGTCGTTCGCGAGCGCCGGAGACACCGCCGCCGCCGACACCGTGACCGTCACCGCCTCGCTGGAGGGATGCGAGAGCGCCGCCGTCACCGTCGACACCCCGCCGTTCTCCGAAACCGACGCCGGCGACAGCGCCAGCGTCACCGTCGCCGTCGCGTCGTCGTCCGTGATCGTCCCCGTGCCCGTCGCCGCGGTGCTCGACAGGGTCGCGTTCACCGGCGCGCGCAAGGTCACCGCCACCGTCTCGTCCGGCTCGTCGGCGTCGTCGCCCGTCACCGTCACCGCGACGGCCCCGCCCGCCGCGCCCGGCGCGATGGTCAGCGTCCCCGAGACGAGCGCCGTGTAGTCGGCGCCCCGCGTGGCGCTGCCGCCCGAATCCTCCGCGTACTCGACCGTCACCGGCCGGCCGCTCACCGCGTCCAGGGTCACCGGCAACGAGAGCGTCGCCGTCGTCCCCGCGGCCCCCTCCGCCACGCTGGCCGCACCGATGGAGACGGTCGGCGCGGGGTCGTTGTCGGCGATCCTCAGGGTCAGGGCGGGCGGGTCCAGCGCGCCGCCGCCCGACGCGCTTCCCGACACCCTCACTTCCTCGTCCGCCTCGTCCAGGGCGTCGTCGGTGGCCGCGACGCTCACCGTCCCGGCGCTCGCCGTCGCCCCCGCCGCGATGGTCAGCGTGGTGGCCGCGCCCAGGGTGAGATCGTCCGCCGTCACCGCCGGCGGCAGCGCCGCCGCCGTCACCGCCACCGTCACCGCCGCGCTCGCCGCGGGACTCAGGGTCGCCGTCACCACGGCCGCCCCGCCGCCCTCCGGGATCGTCGTGCGCGACGCCACCAGGACCACCTGCGGCGCGCCGTCGTCATCGACGATGGCCAGGGTCGCGGCGGCCGGGTCCGCCACCCCGTGACCGCCCGCGGCCCTTCCCGACACCGCCACCGCGACCGACACCTTGCCGTCCGGCTCGTCCCTCGCGTTGTCGTTCGCGGTCACCGTCACGACGCCCGCGCTCGCCGTCGCCCCCGCCGCGATGGTGAGCTTCGTCCCGGACAGCGTGAAGTCGCCCGCCTGCGCGCCGGACGCCGCCACCGCCGCGGCCGACACCGTGAGCGTCACCGCCTCGCTCGACGGGTGCGAGAGCGCCGCGCTCACCGTCGCCACCCCGCCCGACTCCGAGACCGAGGCCGGCGACAGCGCCAAGTTCGCCACCGGCAGCGAGTCGTCGTCGCCCAGGGTCAACGCCGCCCCGGTGACCGCGCCCGCGCCCTGGTCGTTCGACAGCGTGGCCGCCACCGTCGTCGAACGGACGCCGCCCCCTTCGTGGACGTCGTCGTCCACCGCCGTCACCGTCGCCGTGTCCGAGGCGTTCGCGGTCTCGCCCGCGGCGATGACGATGGTCGCGTCCGGTCCCGCCGTGAAGGCGCCCGCGACCCCCGTGACCGTGATCGTCGTCGCCGCGCTCGAGGGGTGCGAGAGCGTCGCGCTCACCGTCGCCACCCCGCCCGACTCCGAAATCGATGCCGGGCTCAGCGACAGCGCCGCCGTCGGCGCCGCGTCGTCGTCGGTGATCGCCAGGGTCACGCCCAGCGGATCCGCCGCGTTGCCGCCCGAGGCGACGCCCGAGACGGTCACGGACTTGTCCGGCGAATCCAGGGAGTCGTCGTTCGCGGTGAGCGTCACCACGCCGGTGCTCGTGGTGTCCCCCGTCGCGATGGTCAGGGTCGCCGAAGCGGACAGCGTGAAGTCCCCGGCCTTCGCGTTGGCCCCCGCCGCGGCGGACACCGTCACCGTCACCGCCGCGCCCGCCGCGCCGCTCGAGGACGCCGTCACCGTCGCCACCCCGCCCGACTCCGCGATCGACGACGGCGACAGCGCCAGCGACACGAGCGGCGCGGCGTCGTCGTCGCGGATGGTCAGCGTCAGGTCGCTCGGGGCCGTGACCCCCTGGCCGTTGACGGCCGTCCCCGACACCGTCACGCTCTTGTCGCCGGTGTCGCCGTCGTTCACCGACGCGATGGTCACCGTCCCCGCGCCGGTGGTCGCGCCCGCCGCGATGGTCAGGGTGTTCGCCGTGCTCAGCACGTAGTCCGTGGCGACCGCGCCGGCCCCCGGCGCCGCGGACACCGTCACCGTCGTCGCTTCGCCGGAGGGCCGGTCCAGGGTCGCCGTCACCGTCGCCGTGCCGGGGTTCGCCCCGTCGTACTCGTCGATGGTCGAGGGGGTGAGCGCGAGGGAGACCGACGGCGCGGGGTCGTCGTCCGCGATGGTGCCCGTGGCCGTGTCCGCGGTCTGCCCCCCCACGACGGCCAGCACCGCGTTGCCCGGGTCGCGCAACGACAGGACCACCGTCTCGTCCGCCTCGTCGCTCCTGTCTCCCTTCGCCTTCGCCTCGATGACGCCGCCGGCCGTCGTCCCCGCCGCGATGGTGAGGGTGCCGGCGGCGATGGCCGCGTAGTCCGCCCCCGCCGTCGCCGTGCCGGTGCCGGCGTCGGCGTAGTCCAGCGTCACGTCCCGCCCGCTCACGCCGACCCGCGGCCCGTAGCTGTTGCAGGTGCCGTTCGGGAGAAACTCGAAGCAGTACCCTATCGGGCTCAGGGTCACCGCCCAGGAGAGCGTCGCCTCACCGCGGTCGCCCTCCGCCACGCGCGGCGAGGAGACCGACAGCACCGGCGGGTCGTCGTCGTCGGCGATCGTCACCGGCAGGCTCGCGCTCGCCAGGCCGTCATGGCCGCGGTCGCCCGCGCTCGCCGGGTCCAGCGTGAACGTGACCCGCTCGTCGGCCTCGTCCAGCTCGTCGAGAACCCCCTGCGCGGCCACCGTCTGCGCCGTGCTCCAGTCGCCCGGGGTGAAGGTCAGCGTCTTCGACGGCGCGCAGTCCCCGCCGGACAGGCAGACCCGCGCGTCGCTCAGGCTGCCGCTCGTCACCGTCACCGTCACGTTCGCCGTCGGCTTGCTCGCCAGCGCCACGGTGAAGTGCGTCCGCGCATCGCTGGCGCGCCAGCTCTCCCCGATCGTCAGCGCCGTCTTCGAGATCGAGAGCCCCGCCCGGTCGAGGTCCACGGTCCGCGCCTTCGCCTCCACCGTCGCCAGCCTGGCGTAGGCGTCCGTGCCGGCGCCGCCCGGGTCCAGGGTCAGCCGGTACTCGACGTCGCCGTCGTCGACGGCGTCCGCCACGCCGGAGAGCGTCACCGTCTGCGCGCTGTTCCAGTTGCTCGTGGTGAAGGTCAGCGCCGTCGAGGCCGCCGGCGCGCCGGCCCCCGAGGACAGCTTCCCTTCGCCGTCGTCGGCGCTCGCCACCGTCACCGTCACCGCGCCCGTCGGCCGGCTGGCGAGCTTCACCGTGAAGGTCGCCGTGGCGCCCTCGTCCACGCTGAGCCACGGGACGGCGGCGGCACCCGGCAGCGCCGGGTCGAGCACCAGGGCCGCGTCGTCGTCCTCGGTGATGGTCAGGGTCAGGTCCGGCGGGTTCGCCGCCCCGCTGGACACGCCCGACACCCTCACCCTCTTCCCGGCGACGGCGCCGTCGACGATCGAGTCGACCTCGTCGTCCACCGCGGCGATGGTCACCGTACCGCTGCTCGCGGTCACGCCCGCCGCGATGGTCAGGGTCGCCGGGCTGGACAGCGTGAAGTCGTCCGCCGCCGCGTTGGTCCCCGGCGCCGCCGACACCGTGACCGTGGTCGGCGTTCCCAGCGCGGCGGCCAGATGCGCCGTCACCGTGGCGACCCCGCCGGTCTCCGAGATCGACGGGCTCGACAGCGCCATCGTCAGGTTGGTCGGCGTGCCCGTCGCTTCCACCGACGCGGCGCCGTCCGGCGCGCCCGTCCGCGTGGAGATCACGCGCAGCGTGTATTCCCTGCCCGCCCGCAGCCCGGTGATCGTGTAGGTCGTCGAGGCGTTGCCGCGCACCGTCGCCTGCCGGGTCGCGGGGGCGTAGCCCTCGGTCCCGGACTTCCACTGGATGCGGTAGCCGTCCGCCTTCGCCGCCGCCGTCCAGCCCACCTTCAGCGCCCCCACCGCCGGCGCCGCGCTCACGCCCGTCGCCGCGTCCGGCGCGCGCGGCTCGACCGTGACGGCGACCGCCAGCGTCTCGGCGTCGCCGTCGCGGTCGCTCACCGTCAGCGCATAGCCGGCCGTGGCCGCGGGCGCCGTCGGCGTGCCGGAAATGGTGCGCGTGGCCGCGTCCCACGCCAGCCCCTCGGGCAGGCTCAAGGTCGAGGACGCGCCCGGCCCGGTCAGCGTGTAGGCCCGCGTCTGGTTGCCGCCCGAGGCCGCCGGCAGGACCTGCGAGACCGCCCGGTCCTCCGTCCACGTCCAGGCCGCCGCGGCGTCGGCGGCGAAGGCCGGCTGCGTATCCGCCTCCACCCCCAGGCGGAAGCCCAGGGTCGTCCGGTCGCCGTCGACGTCGGTGGCGGTCAGCGTGTAGGACTTCGTGGCCGAAACCTCCGTCGGCGTCCCGGTGATGGCGCGCGTGGCCGAGTCGAGCGCCAGCCCCTCGGGCAGCGTCGGCGCGACGGTGTATCTCAGCGGCGAGTTGACGTCCGTCGCCGTCTCCCCCACCCCCGGCGTCGGGAACGTCGCGGCGGGCAGGGCGGGGTCGTCGGCCCACACCGGGGCGCCGTCCACGAAGGACTTGTCCGCGACCGTGGCCGACCCGAAGGACGGCGAGCGGTCGTTGACCCGCAGGTCGCCCCGGTTCGTGAACGAGAGCCGGGTGCGCGCGTCGATGTCGTAGATCGCATGCACGTTGAGGTTGCTGCGGAGCCGGATGGAGCCGTCCGGCTGATTCGGGCCAAGAAATTGGAGGGGGGAGAAGCGGAAGGGATGGCGCGGAAGCGAGATGCCGTCGCCGTCCCAGTCGTCGGCCCGCACCTGGTATTCCATGACCACCTCGGTGGTGTCCCCCGACTTGCCGAATTGCGGCGTCGCCTCGCGTTCCTGGTCTCCGATCAGGAGCTTCATGTGGATGCCGGTTTCCGTGGCGCGGACGATCTGGTCGAAGACGAGCGTGAACACGATCCACTGCCCGGTCGTGACGTTGCTGAGCGACTGCCCCTGGTGGCCATGGATCCTCATGCTCTGAATCCCGGGCGCGTCGCTCACCGTGATGGAGACGTTCAGCGTCGCCGCGTCGCCGTCGGCGTCGGTCGCCGTCAGCCGGTAGACCGTCGCGCCGCGATTCGCGCTCGGCGTGCCCGTGATCCTGCCGCCATGCGTGTCCGTCGCCCCCGGCGCCGTGTAGACCAGGCCCGTGGGCAGCGACGCCATGGCGTAGGTCAGCGCGCCGTTGCCGCCCGTCGCCGCCGGCAGCGTGAAGGTCGGGATCGCCCGGTTGCGCCCGAAATGCCGCGAGAGCGACGAAGCCGCGAAGGACGGCGCGGAGTCGTCCGAGATCGTCCCCGTCCCCGTCGCCGCGCCCAGGGTGGCGTTGACCGGGCCGCTCAACTTCACGACCACCGTCTCGTCCGCCTCGCTCCGCGTGTCGGTCCACGCGGCCACGCCGATGGTCCGGCTCGTCGCCCCCGCCGCGAAGGTGAGGGTCCCCGGGACCAGCGCCGTGTAGTCCGCGCCCGCCGTCGCGGTGCCGCCCGTGCCTTCGGCGTAGCCCACCGTCACCTGCCGGCCGCTGGCCGCGCTCAGGGCCACCGTGAAGGTGAGCGTTCCGCCCTCGCCCACGCGGGGCGAATCGATGGACACCGAGGGCGGCGGGTCGTCGTCCGCGATCGTGCCCGTGCCCGTCGCCGCCGTCGCCGAGAGCGTCGCGTTGGTCGGGCCGCTCAACGCCACGACCACCGTCTCGTCCGGCTCGTCCGCGCCGTCGCCGGCCACCGCCACGTCGACGCTCCGGCTCGTCTCGCCGGCCGCGAAGGTCAGCGCGCCGGCCGCCAGCGCCGTGTAGTCCGTCCCCGCCGTCGCCGTGCCGCCCGCTCCCTCGGCGTAGCTCACCGCCACCTGCCGGCCGCTGGCCGCGCTCAAGGCCACCGTGAAGCGCAGCGTCGCGGAGCCGCCGTCCCCCTCCGCCACGCGCGGCGAGGAGATCGAGACCACCGGCGGGTCGTCGTCGTCGGCGATGGTCCCCGTGGCCGTCGTCGCCGTCGCCGAGAGCGCCGCGTGCGCCGGATCGCGCAACCTCACGACCACCGTCTCGTCCGGCTCGTCCGCGCCGTCGCCGGTCACCGCCACGTCGATGGTCCCGCTCGTCTCCCCCGCCAGGAAGGTCAGCGTGCCGGCGGCGATGGCCGTGTAGTCCGTCCCCGAGTCCGCGGTGCCCGTCCCCGCGTCCGCGTAGTCCACCGTCACCGTGGTGCCGCTCGCCGCGCTCAGCCTGATCGGGAAGGAGAGCGTCGCCGGGCCGCCGTCCCCCTCCGTCACCTGCGCCGCGGCGATGGAGAGCGTCGGCGTCGCGTCGTCGTCGAGGATCGTCCCGATGCCCCGCGCCGTGCTCAGCGTCGCGTTGACCGGGGCGCTCAAGGCGATGACCACCGTCTCGTCCGGCTCGTCGCCGTCGTCCCCGTTCACCGTCACGGCGACGGTCTTGACGGTCTCGCCGGCCGCGAAGGTCAGCGTGCCGCCGGCGACGCTCGCGTAGTCCGCGCCCGCCGTCGCCGCGCCCGTCCCCGCGTCGGCCCAGGCGACCGTTACCTGCCTGCCGCTGGCGACGCTCAGCCGCACCGTGAAGGTCATGGTCGCCGTCGCCCCCGACGCCCCCTCCGTCACCCTCGGCGAGTCGACGTGGAGCAGCGGCGGGTTGTCGTCGTCCGTGATCGCCAGCGTCGCCCCGGTCACCGCGCCGATGCCGAGGCCGTTGGCCGCCGTCGCCGTCACCGTCGCCGAGCGGTCGGCCTCGTCGCGCCGGTTGTCCACCGCCGCGACGGTCACGGTGTCGGAGGCGTTGGCCGTCCGCCCCGCGGGGATGACGATGGCCGCGTCCGAAGCGATTCGCGCCGCCCCGCCCGCCGGCGGATGCACCGTCACCGTCGTCGGCTCGGCGGAGGGGTGCGAGAGGGTCGCCGACACCGCCGAGGCGGTCGTGGCCCCGTAGCCGCCCTCGGCGATGGTCGAAGGCGCGAGCGCCAGGGTCACCGCCGGCGCCGCATCGGTGTCCGTGATCGTCAACGCCACCGGCAGCGGCGACGACACGGCGGTCACCTTGGAGGGGTCGGGGCTCGCCGCGGTCGACGCGGTCGCGGAGACGGTCACGGTCTCGTCGTGCTCGTCGGCGGCATCGTTGGCGGCCGCGATCGTGACCGTGCCCGTGCTCTCCGTCGACCGATGGTCGATGGTGAGCGTGTTGGCCGCACTCAGCGTGAAGTCGCCGGACGAGGCGCTCGCCCCCGCCGCCGACACCGTCACCGTCACGCGCTGGCCGGTCGCCTCCGACAGCGACGCCGTCACCGTCGCGACGGCGCCCTCGGCGAGGGTCGAAGGCGTGAGCGTCAGCGTCACCGACGCCCTCGCGTCGTCGTCGAGGTTGGTCACCGACACCGAGGCGTTCCCCAGCGCCCCATAGGCGGCGTCCGTGCTGTCCGGGTTCAGCGTGATCGCGTAGGTCTGGTGGCCGTCGAGCACGCTGTCGTCCAAGCCGTACACCGTCACCGGCTGCGCCGTGCTCCACGTGTTGTCGTCGGCCTTGAAGGTCAGGGTCCGCGTGCTGGTCCCGAAGCCGATGCCGGGTTTTTCCGGGTCGGCCAGCTCGCCCTCGTCCTGCGCGCCGGCCGGAATCGACAGCACCACCGTCACGTCCGCCGCCGGCCTGCGCGCCAGCGCCACCGTGAAGTCGTCCGACTTCAGGTTCGAGGTCGCGGCCTCCGCGGTCACCGTCGAACCGCCGGTCTCGACCACCACCAGCCCCGCCGCCGGGTCGTCGTCGGCGTTGGTGACGGACAGCGTGGCGCTGGTCAGCCCGCCGTAGACGGCGTCGCCGCTCGCCGGGTCCAGGGTGACCGCCCAGCTCTGGTCGCCGTCGGCGGCGGTGTCGTTCCTGCCGCGCACCGTCACCGTCTGCGCCGCGCTCCAGGCCGCCGGCGCGAAGGTCAGGGTCGCCGTGCTCCCGTAGGCCCCGCCGCCGACCGACAGCTCGCCCTCGTCCTGCGCGCCCGCCGGGACCGACAGCGTCACCGTCACCGCCGCCGTCGGCAGGCTCGACAGCGCCACCGTGAACGTGTCCGTCCCCCCGGCCTCCGTGGTCCGGGTCGAACCGGCGGTCTCCGTCACCGTCAGCCCCGCCGCGTCGTCCTCGCGGATGTAGATCGCCGCCCTGCCGGCGGAGGCGCTCGGGATCTCGGCGTTGACCGGGTTGCGGAGCTCGGCGATCACCGCCTCGAAGGCCTTTCCTTCGTCCACCGCGTCGTCGAGGACCGTCGCGTGGAAGCGGAGCTGGGCGGCGCGCGGCGGGATGGTCAGCGTCCGGCCGGCGAAGGCCGTGTAGTCCGCCCCCGCGGTCGCCCGGCCGGACGAGGAGGTGACCGGGAAGGTGGAGGTCGCGTCCGCCAGCTCCACCGTGATCGGCCGCTCGCTCTGGGGGGCGACCCGGACGAGGAAATTCAACTGTCCCGCGTTCGCGTACCGGAAGCCGCCGGACGTTCGCGCCGCGCCGGTATGCCCCTCCCATGCGGGATCGGCCGGGCTGAGGGTCAGCCGCGCCGTCCCGTCGTCGTCGGTGATGGTCAGCGTCGCGTCCGCCGGGTCCGCCGCGCCGTTGCCGCCCGTCGCCGCGCCCGTCACCGTCACCGTCTTGTCCGGCGCGTTCGCGCTGTTGGCCGCCGCCGTCACCGTCACCCGGCCGGCGCTCGCCATCGACCCCGCCGCGATGGTCAGCGTCCGCGCCGCGCTCAGCGCGAAGTCCGCCGCCCGCGCATGGTCCCCCGGCGCCGCCTGGACCGTCACCGTCACCGCTTCGCTCGACGGATGCGAGAGCGCCGCGCTCACCGTCGACACCCCGCCGGTTTCCGAAATCGTCGACGGCGTGAGCGCCAGGGTCACCGTCGGCAGCGCCTCGTCGTCGGCGATGGCGAGCGTCGCGTCCGCCGGGTCCGCCACGCCGTTGCCGCCCGCCGCGGCGCCCGAGACCGTCACCTCCCGGTCGAGCTCGTGGACAGTGTCGTCGCCCGTCGCCGTCGCCGACAGCGTCACCGTCCCCGCGCTGGCCGTCGAACCCGCGGCGATGGTCAGCGTCGCCGCCGCGCTCAGGCGGAAATCCGCCGCGACCGCCCGGCGGCCGGGCGCCGCCGTCACCGTGACCGTCACCGGCCGGCTCGAAGGAGCCGACAGCGCCGCGCTCACCGTCGCCACCCCGCCGTCCTCCGAGATCGTCGCCGGCGCGAGCGCCAGCGACGCCGTCGGCAGGGTCTCGCCGTCGTCCGCCAGGGTCAGCGCCGCTCCGGTCACGCTCACCGCGCCGACACCGCTCGCCGCCGCGCCGGTCACCGTCACGCTGCGGCCCGCGCTGCCCTGGTGGAGGTCGTCGTCCACCGCCGCGACCGTCGCCGTGTCGGAGGCGTTCGCCGTCGCCCCCGCCGCGATCACGATGGTCGCGTCCGAACCCACCGTGTAGGCCCCCGCGACCGGCGTCACCGTCACCGTCACCGCCTCGCCCGACGGCCCGCTCAAGGTCGCCGTCACCGTCGCCTCGCCGCCGTTCTCCGAGATCGACCCCGGCGCCACGGCCAGGGTCAGCGTCGGCGCCGCCTCGTCCTCGGCCAGGGTCAGCGCCGCCCCGGCCACCGGGTTGGCGCCGATGGCGCTCGCCGCCGCGCCGGTCACCGTCACCCGCCGCCCGGCCGCGCCTCCGTAGACGGCGTCGTCCACCGCCGCGACCGTGGCCGTGTCGGAGGCGTTCGCCGTCGCCCCCGCCGGAATGACGATGGTCGCGTCCGAACCCACCGTGTAGGCCCCCGCGACCGGCGTCACCGTCACCGTCACCGCCTCGCCCGACGCCCCGCTCAACGTCGCGCTCAGCGTCGCGACGCCGCCGTTCTCGGAAATCGAGGCGGGGGTCGCCGCCAGGGTCAGCGTCGGCGCCGCCTCGTCGTCCGTGATCGTCAGCGCCGCCCCGGCCACGCCGCCCGCGCCCTGGGCGTTGGCCATCGTGCCCGTCACCGTCACCCGCCGGTCCGGCTCGTCGAGGGCGTCGTCCACCGCGCTGATCGTCGCCGTGTCGGCGGGGTTCTCCGTCCGCCCCGCCTGGATGACGATGAGCGCGGTCGCGGGGTCCACCGTGTAGGCGCCCGACAACGACGCCACGGTGACGCTCGTCACCGCGCTGGACGGGTGCGAGAGCGTCGCCGTCACCGAGGCCGTTGCGCCGTTCTCCGGGATCGACGCGGGAGACGCCGCCAGGGTCACCCCCGGCGCCGCGTCGTCGTCGCGGACGCCCAGCGTCGCGTCCGGCGGGTCCGCCACCCCGCCGCCCGTGGCCGCGCCCGAGACCCTCACCGCCTTGTCCGGCGAATCCGTGTCGTCGGCCACCGCCGTGACCGTCACCGTCCCCGTGCTCGCCGTGGCGTTCTGCGCGATGGTCAGCGTCTTCGCCTCGCTCAGGCTGAAGTCCCGCGCGACCGCCCCGGCGCCGGGCGCCGCCGATACCGTCACCGTCACCGCCGCCGGCGGGCTCAAGACGGCGGAGAGCGCCGCGCTCACCGTCGCTACCCCGCCCGACTCCGGGATCGAGGCCGGCGACAGCACCAGCGACAGCGCGGGCGCCGCGTCGTCGTCGTCGCGGATGGCCAGCGTCGCGTCCGGCGGGCTCGCCACCCCGCCGCCCGTGGCCGCGCCCGAGACCCTCACCCGCTTGTCCGGCCCGTCGTCGGCGTCGTCGACGGCCGCGATCGTCACCGTCCCCGCGCTCGCCGTCGAACCCGCCGCGATGGTCAGCGCCGTCCCGGTCTGCGTGAAATCCCCCGCCGTCGCCGGAGGCGCCGCCGCCGCCGACACCGTGACCGTCACCGCCTCGCGGGCGGGGAAGGACAGCGCCGCGCCCACCGTCGCCACCCCCCCGTTCTCCGAGATCGACGACGAGGACAGGACCAGCGACAGCGCCGGGCGCGCGTCGTCGTCCGCCAGGGTCAGCGTGAGCGGGCGCGGAGCGGTGGCGCCGTGGCCGCCCGACACCGAGCCCGAAATCGTCACCCGCTTGTCCGGCGCCACCACCGGGTTGTCGAGGGCGGTGATCGTGACCGTGTCGGCGCTGGTCGTCGCCCCCGCCGCGATGGTCAGGGTGCGCGCCGCGCCCAGGCGGAAGTCCCGCGCGAAGGCCCCGGCCCCCGGCGCCGCCGACACCGTGACCGTCACCGCCTCGCTCGACGGGCCGGAAAGCCGCGCCGTCACCGTCGCGACCCCGCCCGACTCCGAGACCGACGGCGACGACAGCAGCAGCGATACCGCCGGCCTCGGATCGTCGTCCACCAGGGTCAGGACCACGTTCGGCGGGGAGGCCGCCGGGCCGCTCGCCACCCGGGCGCCGATCGTCACCCGCTTGTCGGGCTGGTCCACCGCGTCGTCGCGGGCGGTGATCACGATCGCGTCCGTGCTCGCGGTCCGGCCCGCGGCGATGGTCAGGCTGTTGGCGCTCCCCGAGTAGCCCGCAACGTTGGAGCCCGGCGTGGCCGTGAAGACGAGCCTCACGTCCGCGCCCACCGCCCGGTTCAGCGCCGCGCTCAGCGTCGCCGCGCCGCCGTTCTCCGAGATCGACGACGAGGACAGGATCAGCGACGCCGCCGCCGCGCCTTCGTCGTCGCGGATGGCCAGCGCCAGGGCGGGCGGATCCGTCACGCCCAGGCCGCCCGCCGCCGCGCCCGAGACCCTCACCCGCTTGTCCGCCGAGTCCACGCTGTTATCCACGGCGGTGACGGTCACCGTGCCCGCGCTGGTGGTCTCGCCGGCCGCGATGGTCAGGGTCGCCGCCGCGCTCAGCGTGAAGTCGTCCGCCACCGCGCCCGAGGACGACACCGGGTCGGCCGACACCGTGACCGTCACCGCCTCGCTGGACCGGCCGGAGAGCGTCGCGCTCACCGTCGCCGCGCCGCCCGCCTCCGGGATCGAGGCCGGCGTGAGCGCCAGCGAGAGCGTCGGCGTCGCCTCGTCGTCCTCGATGGTGAGCGTCCCCTCGGTCACCGCCCCCGCGCCCTGGCGGTTCGACGCCGAGCCGGAGAGCGCCACCCGCTTCGACGGCGAATCGACGCCGTCGTCCACGGCCGCGACCGTCACCGTGCCGGTGCTCGCCCTCTCGCCGGCCGCGACCACCAGCACCGCTCCGCTCTGCCTGAAGTCCGCCGCCGCCGCATGCGCCCCGGCCGCCGCCGACACCAGGACCGTCGTCGGCGCGCTCGACGGGTGCGAGAGCGTCGCGCTCACCGTCGCCACGCCGCCCGCCTCCGGGATCGAGGCCGGCGAGGCGGCCAGCGTCGCGGTCGGCGGGTCGTCGTCGTCGCGCAAGACCAGGGTCGCGGCGGGGGGCGCCCGCAGGTCTTCGCTCGCCGCCGCCCGCACCGTCACCCGCTTGTCCGGCGCATCGACCGGGTTGTTCATCCCCGCGATCGTCACCGTGCCGGCGCTCGCCGTGTCGCCCGCCGCGAAGGTCAGGGTCGCGGCGGCGGAGAGCGCGAAGTCGCCCGCCACCGCGGGCGGCGACGGCGCCGCCGACACCGTGAGGGTCGACGCCGACACCGCCGCCTTGTCCAGGGTCGCGGTCACCGTCGCCGCGCCGCTGCTCTCCCAGATCGACGCCGGCGTCAGCACCAGCGTCGCCTTCGGCAGCGGCGTGATGTCGACCCACTCGGCGTAGTAGTCGTAGCCTCGAACGGGGTTGGAGGAGAGCGCGCCGTAGATGACGATCACCACGCCGTCGTTGTCGATCATCGCCTGGGTCAGCGAAATCGAGGTCGGCATCGTCCCCTTGCGGGCGAGCCTCGTGCAGACGCTCGAGTCCGGCGGGCCCAGCCGTGGCGTCGGGTCAACAGCTTCTGCCTGGCGCTGTCTGGACCCGCGGACGGTCCTGGTGACGCAGGCCCAGGCCTCGGCATATTGCCGGTTGCCGGTCTTTGTTCCCAAGGCGATGCCGATCGGTTGCGGCCCCGTCTTCCCGAGCAGGGGCTGCGTGGTGACGTCCCATCCGGCGCCGTCACCGAGAGGGGGGCGTCTCCAGAACTTCACGCCCGGCGGCGAGTCGTTGTCGGCGATCTCCAGGGTCACGTCCGCCGGCGCCGAAACGCCGTTGCCCCCCGCCGCCGCGCCCGAGATCGTCACCCGCTTGGCGGCGGTCTGCTCCTTGTCGTCGTTGACCCCCGTGACGGTCACCCGGCCGGTGCTGGCCGTCGCGCCCGCCGCGATGGTCAGGGTCCGGGCGGCGCTCAGGCTGAAATCGGTCAGGACCGCGTTCGCCGCCGGGGCCGCCGACACCGTGAGCGTCACCGCTTCGCTGGACTCGCCCGACAGCGCCGCCGTCACCGTCGAAACCCCGCGCGCCTCCGAGATCGAAGACGACGACAGCGCGAGCGTCACCGTCGGCGTCGCGTCGTCGTCGGCGATGGCGAGCGTCACGGCGGCCGGGTTCGCGACCCCGCGCCCGCCGGCGGCCGTCGCCCGGACCCTCACCCGCTTGTCCGGCGCGTCCACGTCGTTGTCCACCGCCGTCACCGTCACCTGGCCGGTGCTGACGGTGGCCCCGGCCGCGATGGTGAGCGCCGTCGCCGCGCTCAGGCGGAAATCGCCCGCGACGGCCGGGGAGACCGCCGCAGCCGCCGCCGTCAGCGTCACCGCGGCGCTGGAGGGGTGGGAGAGCGCCGCGGTGACCGCCGCAACCCCGCCGTCCTCCGGGATCGACGCCGGCGACAGCTTTAGCGTCAGCGTCGGCAGCGCGTCGTCGTCGGTGAGCGTCAGGGTCGCGGCGGCCGGGTCCGCCACGCCGTTGCCGCCGTCGGCCGCGCCGGAGACCGTCACCGTCTTGTCCGGCGAATCCGTGGTGTTCGGGTTCGCGGTCACCGTGACGGTCCCCGAGCTCGTCGTCGCCCCCGCCGCGATGGTCAGCGTCGCCGCCGCGCTCAGCGTGAAGTCGCCGCCCGCCGCGCCCGCCCCCGGCGCGGCCGACACCGTGACCGTCACCGCCTCGCTGGACACGCCCGACAGCGCCGCGGTCACCGTGGTCACGCCGCCGCCCTCCGGGATCGAAGACGACGACAGCGCCAGGGTCAGGGTCGGCAGCGTCTCGTCGTCGGTGAGCGTCAGCGTCGCCCCGGTCACCGCGGACGTGCCCTGGTCGTTGATCATCGTGCCGGTCACGGTCACGCTGCGGCCGGCGCTGCCCTGGTGGACCGTGTCGTCCACCGCGACGATCCCCGCGGTGTCCGTGCTCGTCGTCGCCCCGGCCGCGATGACGATCCACCGGTCCGGGGCCTCGACTTGAAAGAGGCCCAACTGAAAGCGGCGCGTGACGATGCCGTAGGACCCCGTGGCCGCCGCCACCGAGATCGTCGTGGCCGCGCTCGAGGTCCGGTCCAGCACCGCGCTCACCTCGGCCGTCCCGCCGTTCTCCGCGATCGACGCCGGCGCCAGCGACAGCGTCACCCCCGGCGCGTCGTCGTCGTCGGCGATGGTCAGGGTCGCGTCGGCCGGGTTCGCCGCCCCGCGCCCGCCCGTGGCCGCGCCCTTGACCGTCACCCGCTTGTCCGGCGCGTCGGCGCGGTCGTCCACCGCGGCGACGGTCACCGCGCCGGTGCTGGTGGTGGCGCCGGCGGCGATGGTCAGGGTGTTGGCGGTGCTCACGCTGAAGTCGCCCGCGTCCGCCGGGGACACCGCGACCGCCGACACCGTGACGGTCGTCGCTTCGCTCGACGGGTGCGAGAGCGCCGCGCTCACCGTCGCCGTGCTGCCCGCCCCGCTCTCGTCGATGGTCGAGGGCGAGAGCGCCAGGGTCAGGGTCGGCAGGGCGTCGTCGTCGGTGACGGTCAGGGTCGCCGCGGCCGGATCCGCGACCCCGTTGCCCCCGGCCGCCGCGGCGCCGACCGCCACCAGCTTGTCGGGGGAGTCCGTCGTGTCGGCGACGGCGGTGACCGTCACCGTCCCGGCGCTCGCCGTCTCCCCGGCGGCGATGGTCAGGGTCGTCGCCGCGCTCAGGGTGAAGTCGCCGGCGACCGCGTGCGCCCCCGCCGCCGCCGACACCGTGAGCGTCGTCGCCGCGCTCGACGCGCCCGAGAGCGTCGCGGTGACCGTGGACACCCCGCCCGCCTCCGCGACCGACGCGGGCGCGAGCGCCAGGGTGGCCGTCGGCAGGGCCTCGTCGTCCGCCAGGGTCAGGGTCGCGCTCGCCGGGTTCGCGACCCCGTTGCCGCCCGTCGCCGTGCCGGAGACCGTCACCCGCTTGTCCGGCGCATCCACGGCGTTGTCGCTGGCCGTGATCGTCACCGTCCCGGTGCTCGCCGTGGCGTTCGCGGCGATGGTCAGCGTCGTGTCGCCGCTCAGGCCGAAATCGCCGGCCACCGCGCCCGACGCCGCCTCGGCCGCCGCCGCCACCGTGACCGTCACCGCCTCGCTCGACGTGCCGCCGTTGAGCGCCGCGCTCACCGTCGCCACGCCGCCCGACTCCGAGACCGACGACGACGACAGCACCAGCGAGACCGTGGGCGCGCCGTCGTCGTCGCGAAGCGTCAGGGTCGCGTCCGGCGGGTCCGCCGCCCCGGGCGTGCCCGAGGCCGAACCCTTCACCGTCACCTGCTTGTCCGGCGAATCCGTATCGTTGCCCACCGCGCTCACCGTCACCACGCCCGCGCTCGTCGTCTGCCCGGCGGCGACGGTCAGCGTGCTGTCCGCGCTCAGGCTGAAGTCGCCGTCCACCGCGCCCGTGGAAGCCGTCGCCGACACCGTGATCGTCACCGCGGCGGCCGAGGGGTGGCTCAGGGTCGCGGTCACCGTCGCGACGCCGGCCGACTCCGAGACCGAGGCCGGGGCGAGGGCGAGCGCCGAGCTCGGCCGCGAGTCCTCGTCGGCGATGGTCAGCGTCAGGTCCGCGGGCGCCGCCACCAGCCCGTGCCCGCCGGCCACCGCCCCGCTCACCGTCGCCGTCTTGTCCCGGGAGTCGATGGTGTCGTCGGTCGCGGCGATGGTCACCGCGCCCGCGCTCGCCGTCGCCCCCGCCGCGATGGTCAGCGTCCGCGCCGCGCTCAGGGTGAAGCCGCCGTCCGCGGCCAGCGCCGCGTAGGTCGAGGCCGCCGACACCGTCACCGTGACCGCCTCCCCGGAGGTCCCGCCGCCCAGGCTCGCCGTCACCGTGGTCGCGTTGCCCGCCCCGCTCTCCCGGATCGTGTCCGGGCGCCCCGCGTCCGGGTCCGACAGCGCGAGCGTCAGGGTCGGCGTCGGGTCGTCGTCGGTGATCGTGCCCACCCCGGTCGCCGCGCTCCCGACCACCGCCCCGGAGGGGTTGGAGAGGGCGATGCGGATCGTCTCGTCGGGCTCGTCCCGCGCGTCGCCGGTCACCGTGACTTCGACGGTCTTGCTCGTGTCCGCGGCGGAGAAGGTCAGCGTGCCCCCGGAGAACGCCGTGTAGTCCGCCCCGGAGGCGGCCGTGCCGGGGTCCGCGTCCGCCGCCCAGTCCACCGTCACCTGCCGGCCCGGCGCCTGGTTCAGGGTCACCGCGAAGGGCAGCGCCGCCGTCCCGCCCGCCGCCCCTTCCGCCACGCTCGGCGAGGAGATGGACAGGACGATCTCCCGGATCTCGATGGAGAAGCGCAGCTCCGCCTTGTCGCCGTCCCCGTCGGTCGCCACCAGCGTGTAGTTCGTCCTGCCCTGCACCGCCGTCGGCGTGCCGGAGAGCGTGCGTGTCGCCGCGGTGAAGACCAGCCCGTCCGGCAGGCCCTCCTTGACGCTGTAGGTCAGGCCGCCGTCGCCGCCGGTCGCCGCCGGCAACACCTGGGAGACCGCGTTGTCCTTCACCCAGCTCCAGGCCGGGCTGGCGGTCGAGCCGAAGCCGGGCGTGGTCTGGCGCCCGCGCACCTTGTGGTTCGGGTCGTCCGGCACCGCCCCGAAGCTCCGGTCCACCCGGTTGTCGCCGCTGCCGAAGCCGATGGTGTGGAAGCGCAGGTCGCCGCCCTTGCCGGCGCCCATCGGGTTGGCCGGGAAGCTGATGCCGTCGCCGTCCCAGTCGCCCTCCACCACCGCATAGCTGAAATGGAGCTTGTCCTGGCGGGCGGCCCCGGTCGGGTTGCACGCGCGGCGCGTGTTGCTGCCGATGCGGATGTTCAGGCAGACGTAGCGTCGGATGATGGTGCCGAGGTTGCGGTTGAAGTCGACCCGCACGGTGATGGTGTCGTTGGTCCCGAAATCCCCGTTCTTGCCGTAGGTCCGGTCGCTCCCCGGGTTCGACGTGACGGTGATCGATTCGACGCCGGCGCCGTCCCGCACCTCCAGGCTGAAGGTCAGGTCGGCCGTCTGGTTGTACCCGTCCGTCGCCCGCAGCGTGTAGTTCCGGCGCGCCGACGACCCGCTGTGCGAGCCGGAGAGCACCGCCGTGGACGAGTTCACCGAAAGCCCGGAGGGCAGCGCCGGCGTCACCGAATAGGTGACGTTGTGCGCCGCGGCCGCGTTGGCGATCGTCGGCAGCCGGTGGCTCGCCGATCCGCAGCTATCGAAGGGCCCGCAGGTGTAGAGGAGCAGGCTCGGGCTCGACACCCCGGCGAAGCTCGGCGGCTCCGGGCCCACCTTGTGGCCGGACTGGGCGGGCATCGCCGCGTGGGCCTTGTTGAGGTTGGGGTTGTACGAGAAGCCGCCCTGGAAGCCTCGGGTCTGGGCCCCGATGCTGCCGCCGGCCAGCGAATCGGCCGCGATGCTCACGCCGTCGGTGTCCCGGTCCCCGCTCCCGACCGTGTAGCGGAACTCCAGCACGTTGACGCCCGAGACGCCGCCGCGCGTGACCCTTATGTTGCTGCGGGTGTCGTAGTCGTAGAACTCCTGGCTGAGGAAGCTCGGGATGTTCTTGAGCGTCCCGTTCAGCGTCTTGTTCGAAGTGCCGACCTGGAGCGTGATCCGCGGGGTTACCGCGCTCAGGAAGCTCGTGACCGGGTTCGATCCCGGCCGCACCTGCACGACGATCGTTTCGCCGGGGCGGTAGGTGTCTCCCGACGCCGGGCTGGAGACGACCACCGGCGCTTCGACGACCTGCCCCCGCGCTGGCGCCGCGGCGAGCGCCGCCAGCGCCGCGACGGCGGCCAGCCCGGCCGCCGCCCGCATCGCCGCCATCCGCATCGCCGCCATCCGCACCGCCGCCGCCCGCACGGCCGCGGCGGTCGTTCCGGCCGTGCGCCGGCCCCTCTTTGCGGCGGCTCTCACGGCATTGGACGCGCGAACCCACTGCACACCCCGGGCTCCCGAGGGCGTCACCTCGGGATTCCGTTCACCGGGGTTCAACGGCAAATGATTCGACTCGATCAAATCGAAACCGCTATCGGGAAGCGCAACCCTTTTGCAGCAGGGGGGGAATTTCTACGCGAAAACGCCGTTCTGCACAACATCCAGGGGTAGCACTCGCAGGGGTAGCACTCGGCGCCTGGCGTTGGATTCAGCCCTTCCGTTCATGCTCACATGGCATTGGACAGTTCTCAGTCTTGAACCGTGACCGAAGAGGGTTTACGGTGAGGCCGGGCGCCGGGGAAGGCGGCGAACGCACCGGACCATCACCCCGCGAGGCCGTTCCCATGCCCAGGCTCAGCCAGGAAACGATTGCCGTCATCGGCGTCGGCGTCGCCCTCGGCGCCCTCATCCTCACCACCACCGGCGGGCTGCGCGAGGAGATTCAAGCCGTTCGAGCCGAGGCGCGCACCGATCGGGAAGCGTCCGAACGGCGCATGGAAGCATTCGAAAGGCGCATGGCCGCCGACCGGGAGGCGTCCGAACGGCGCATGGCCGATTTCGAGAAGCAGATCATCAGGCTGACCGAGCAGCAAGGAACCCTCGGCGGCCTCGTCGAGGGCCTGCGCCACCGGCAACTGACCGCCACCGGCCCGAACGACCCGCCCGGATGACACGACGCGCTTCGCCGGGCGAGCCGGAACCTGCCCCCGGCTCGACCCGGGGACAAGCTCCGGGGAAGCAGGGATTCGCCGTTCGGCGAAGAGCCGTCCTTCCCCCGCTTCTACCCGCGAAAGCAGGGGCTCGCGGATGCGGGGGCCGGTAGCGGGGACCCGGGAGCCCTCCGGCGCACCCGCACCTGCCATTCCCGCACCTACCAGGACAGACGCAGCTCGAGGCCCACCCCGTGCTCGGGCCGGTCCGTGTCGCGCTCGCGCCGCCAGCCCTCCACGTCCAGCCCCAACGCCTCGCCCGGCAGGGCCAGACGCCACCCGAGCCCGTACCGGCGCTCCCCCTCCGGCGCCCGCCCGAACCGCGTGTAGGGCGTCCCCACCCCGACCCCGAACGCCGGGAGCCCGTAGCCCAACTCCGCCTCCACACCCACCCCCGACGCACGCCCACCGCCCGACGACCCCCGTCCGGCCACGCCCTCCTCCCACAGACGCCCCGTGCCGCTCCCCGCCTCCCCCCACGACGGCTCCACCCGCAGCGACAGACCTCGACCCCTCCCCCGAGGCTCGAGCCTCACCCCGCCCGACACCCCCCACTCCTCCACCCCCTCCCCGTGCGCCACCAGCCACCGACCGCCCAACTCCATCGCCAAACCCCCGCCCGCGCCGAGCCCCGGACCGCTCCACGACAGCCCGCCGCCCACCTCCACACCCGCCCCCGTCGCCCCGTCCCCTCCGTCCCAACGGATCCCCACCTCCCCCGACGGCGCCAGCCGCGCTCCGTCGTCCAGCGCGTACTCCTTCACACCCTCCATCGCCACACGCAGCCGATGCGTGTGCACCGACAGCCCCTCGATCAGGTCCCCGTTCTCCTTCACCTCGTAGCGCGTCGCCTGACCCTCCCCCTTCAGGTCCACCCGCACCGCACCGCCCGACACCACCCGCACCACGCCCCCCGCCGCCACCGCCCGCAGCTCGCTGTCGCTCTTCTGCCGCCCGAAGCGCTCCACCAGCGCCGCGTCGACGATCTCGACCTCCCCCGCACCGTAGCCCAACGCCCCCCACAGCCGCGCACCGGTCCCCGACGACCACCCCAGATACGGCTGCACGCTCGCCATCCGACTCCGGTGCACCCCCTCGACCGGACCCTCCTCCCCGCTGCGGTCGGTGTAGTCCATCCCGCTCTCGAACCACGATACCCCGGCCCCGCCGACGAGCCCGGACCCAAACCCCACGTCCGCCCCCAGATGGGCCGCGAACAGCTCCCCCGACCACCTCAGGGAAGGCACCTCCCGCGACAGGCTCCGCCGCTCCCCCGCCCCCCAAACGGTCACGGCCCGCCCGAAGCCCCGCCCCACCCCTTCGCCTTCCTCCCCCCCGCCGCCCAGAGCCACCGCGAACGACTGCCCGCTCCACAGCTCCTTCCACGACACCCCGCCCTCTTCCAGCGCCTGTCCGTTCGACTGCATGAACCCCGCCAGCGCCGCCGACAGCCCCTCGCCGGACCCCCCCGAGCCGCCTCCGTCCCCCACAGACCCCAGCCGCCGCGACACCGCCGCCATCGCGCTGTCCCACGACGCCCGCGCCACCTCCGGCAGGATCGACCGGTTGATCGCCGCAAGCCGCGCCCGCGCCCGCTCCCGGCCCTCGATCACCTCGATGCGCAAGCGCAGCTCCGCCACGTCCCCGTCGCGGTCGGTCGCCGTCCACCTCCACACCGCCGCCTCCGCCGCCTCCGTCGGCGTCCCGCACAGGGTGCGCGCCTTGCCGCACCCTTGCGTCCCGTCCTCGTCGAAGACCACCCCCGGCGGCGGCTCGGGCGACAGCGCATGCGCCACCGGCAGGTTGCCGCCCTCCGCCTCCGGCAGCGTCAGCGGCGGGTCGAGCGCCACCCCCACCGTCCAGCGGTGCAGCACGTCCTGCTCCGCCCCCGCAAAGCTCGGCATCAGGTCCTTCTCGATGGCCACCGTCACGTCCAGGTACGCCTCGTCCCCGTGCACGTCCCGCGCCACCAGCCGCAGCGCCAGCCGTGTGTCCCCCAGCTCCGGCGGCGGCGTCCCGCACAGCGTGCGCGGCGCCTCGCCCGCGCATCCCGCACCTTCCTCGCCTTCTTCGTCCCGACCGGTCGCGTCGAAGCGCAGCCACGCCGGACGCTCCGCACCCTCCCGACCCACCAGCGCGTAGCCCACCGGCGCGTCCCCGCCCTTCGCCTCCGGCAGCGTCAGCGGCGGGTCGATCGGCGACCCTGCCACATACGGATCCGTCGACACCGCCTCGACCCCCTCGAACGACGGCCTCGGGTTGTCGAACCCCGCCGCAAACACCGAGAAGTCCTCCACCCCCGGCGCGCATACGTGCGTCTTCGCCTCGTTCTCCCCCGAGCCCTCGACCTCTTCCCACGCGCTCCCGTCCCAGTGCAGCAGCACCAGCCGGCTGCCTCGCGCCTCCGCACGCAGCCCCTCCGTCACCGGCAGGCACAGCCTTTCGACCCCGCCCGACGGCACCGGCCTGACCGACACCTCCACCACACGCCGGGCCCCCTCCGTGGACCCCAGCCCGAAGACCCCGCGCTCCAGCGACACCCCCTCCCCCGCCGCCCCCAGCACCACCTCGACGGGCCCCGACAGCGACTCCGGCATCCACAACCCGACCTCCCCGCTCCACGGCGGCGCGTCGGCGGCGACGACGTAGGTGACCCGACGCCCGCCCACGCGGTAGAGCGCCGTCCCCCCCGGCGCCGGCGCCACGACCCGCCGGTCGCCCCGCTCCCACACCGCCACCGCGACCTCCCCCGACACCCCCTCGTAGCCCCCGCCGCGCGCCGCGTGCGTCAGCCGCGCCGCGTCCGCCGCCTCGTCCTCGTCCCCCACCGCGCGCACCACCACCGTCTGCGCCGTGCCCCAGGCCCCCGGCTCGAAGACCAGCAACGCCGGCGTCGCGCCCACGTCGCCGTTGTCGCTCCCGACCGCCACCCTCACCGGGCCCGCCGGCCGCGAGGTCAGCTTCACCGTATACGTCTGGTCTTCGCCCGCCGTCACCTCGAGGACCTCGAGGGCCGCCGCCGGGACCGACGCGGACGAGAACGCCAACCCCTTCTCGTCGTCGTCGGTCAGCGTCAGCTCCGCGCTCGCCACCGCCCCCACGCCCATGCCGTCGCCCGCAGGCCCGTCGTTGGCCGCCGTCCCCGAGACCCTCACCGTCTTGTCCGCCGCGTCCACGTCGTTGTCCACCGCGGTCACCGTCACCGTCCCGGTGCTCGCAATCGAGCCGGCCGCGATGGTCAGCATCGTCGCCGCGCTCAGCGTGTAGTCGCCCGACGGCGACGGCGACACCGTCACCGTCGTCTCCGCCGCCGAGGGATGCGAGAGCGTCGCCGTCACCGTGCTCACCCCGCCGGCCTCCGCAATCGACGAGGGCGCCAGCGCCAGCACCACCCCCGGCGCCTCGTCGTCGTCGGTGGTGGCCACGGCCACGTCCACGGGGTCGAGGCCGTCGTAGTCGGCGTCGGCGCTCGACGGGTCGAGGCGCACCCTCCAGGCCACGTCCCCGTCGTCGACGGCGTCGTCCACCCCGGTCACCGTCACCGTCTGCGCCGTCTCCCAGCTCTGCACCGTGAACACCAGCGACGACGGCTCCACCCGCCCCTCGCTCGCATCCTCCACCAGACCGTCCGCATCCCAGCGCGTCATCGACACCGTCACCGCCGCCGAGGGCTGCGTCCGCAACGCCACCGTGAACGTCGCCGTCCCCCCGCCCTCCGTCACCGGCCCGCTCACCGCGCTCTCGTCCAGCCCGAACTCGTCGTCGCGGATGACCAGAGTCGCCGGGGACGGCGCCGCCACCCCGCGCCCGCCCGCCGCCGTCGCCGACACCCTCACCCGCTTCCTCCCCGAGGGCGCCGCGTTGTCCACCGCCGTCACCGTCACCGTCCCGCTGCTCGCCGTCGCCCCCGCCGCGAGGGTCAGCGTGGTGGTCGCGCTCAAGCTGAAGTCGCCCCCGACCGTGTTCGCCCCCGCCGCCGCCGACACCGTCAAGGTCACCGCCTCCGTCGTCGGATGCGACAGACGCGCCGTCACCGTCGACACCGCGCCGTTCTCGAGAATCACCCGCGGCGTCAGCACCAGGGTCGCCGTCGCCGTCACCTCGTCGTCGGTCAGGGCCAGGGTCGCGGCCGACGGGTTCGCGACGCCGTGGCCCCCCGCCGCCGTCCCCGACACCGTCACGGACTTGTTCGCCGCGTCCACGTGGTTGTCGTTGCCCCGCACCGTCACCGTCCCGGCACTCGTCGTCGAACCCGCTGCAATCGTCAGCGTCGTCCCCGTCTGCGTGAAGTCCCCCGCCACCGCGCCTGACGAGGCCACCGCCGCCGTCGCCACCGTCACCGTCACCGGCTGGCTCGACGGACCCGACAAGGTCACCGTCACCGTCGAGACCCCGCCGTTCTCCGAGATCGAGGCCGGTCCCAGAGCCAGGCTCGCCGTCGGCAGGGTCTCGTCGTCGGTCAGGGTCAGCGACGCCCCCGTCACCGACCCCGCGCCCTGGCCGTTGGCCAAGGTCGCGGTCACCGTCACGCTGCGCCCCGCGCTCCCCTGGTGGACGCCGTCGTTCACGGCCGTCACCGTCGCCGTGTCCGAGGCCGCCGTCGTCGAGCCCGCCGCGATGACGATGGTCCCCGCCGCGCCGGCGCCCACCGTGTAGGCCCCCGACACCGCCGTCACCGTCACCGTCGAGGGCTGGCTCGACGGGTGCGACAAGGTCGCGCTCACCGCCGAGGTCCCGCCGTCCTCCGACACCGACGCCGGGTTCAGCGACAGCACCACCCCCGGCGCCCCCTCGTCGTCGGGGATGGCCAGCGTCACGTCGGGCGGGTCGTTCGTCAGGTTGAGGCTGTCGGCGGCCGTGCCCGAGACCGTCACCGACCTGTCCGGCGCGTCCGTCGTGTCGTTCACCGCCGTCACCGTCACCAGACCCGTGCTCGTCGTCGCGTTCGCCGCGAAGATCAGGGTCGTCGCCGTGCTCAACGTGAAGTCGCCCGCCGCGGTGTTCGCCCCCGCCGCCGCGGCCACCGTCACCGTCACCGCCGCCGCCGACTGCCGGTCCAGGGTCGCCGTCACCGTCGCCACCCCGCCGTTCTCCGAGATCGAGTTGGAAGACAGCACCAGCCTCGTCTGCGGCGTGTCGTCATCGGCGAGGGTCAAGGTCGCGTTCACCGGGTTCGCGACGCCGTTGCCGCCCGCCGACGTCCCCGACACCGTCACCTGCTTGTTCCCCGAAGCCACCGCGTTGCCGTTCGCCCGGACCGTCACCGCGCCCGTGCTCGTCGTCGAGCCCGCCGCGACGGTCAAGGTCGTCGCCGTGCTCAGGGTGAAGTCCGCCGCCACCGCGCCCGTCCCCGCCGCCGCGGCCACCGTCACCGTCACCGACTCGCTCGACGCACCCGACAACGTCGCCGTCACCGCCGACACCCCGCCTTCCTCCGAGATCGAGGCCGGCGTGAGCACCAGGCTCGCCACCGGCAACGTCTCGTCGTCGGTCAGGGTCAGCGCCGCCCCGGTCACCGACCCCGCGCCCTGGCCGTTCGCCAGGGTCGCGGTTACCGTCGCGCTGCGCCCGGCGCTCCCCTGGTGGATGCCGTCGTCCACCGCCGTCACCAGCACCGTGTCCGACGCGGCCGTGGTGGCGCCCGCGGCGATCGTGATGGTCGCGTCCGTGCCCACCGTGTAGGAACCGGAGACCGCCGTCACCGTCACCGTCGAGGGCTGGCTCGACGGACGCGACAAGGTCGCCGTCACCGTCGAGACGCCGGCGTTCTCCGAGACCGACGCCGGGTTCAGCGACAGCGTCACCCCCGGCGCCGCCTCGTCGTCGCGCACCGTCAGCGCCGCCCCCGTCACCGCCATCGTCGTCCCGTCCGCCGCCGCCCGGGCGTTGGTGATCGTCGCGGTCACCGTGCCGGTGCGGTCCGGCGCGTCCGTGGCGTTGTCCACCGCCACGACGGTCGCGGTGTCCGAGGCCGCCTGCGTCGCCCCCGCCGCGATCACGATCGCCGCGTCCGTCCCCGCCGCGTAGAACCCGGAGACCGCGGTCACCGTCACCGTGGTCGCCGCGCCCGAGGCGTGCGAGAGCCGCGCCGTCACCGTCGCCACGTTGCCCGACCCGCTCTCCGCGATGCTCGCGGGGTTCAGCGCCAGGGTCACCGTCGGCGGGCCGTCGTCGTCGGTGGTGCTCACCGACACGTCCACGTTCGCGAGGCCGTCGTAGTTGCCGTCGCCGCTCGACGGGTCGAGGCGCACGTTCCAGGCCACCGTGCCGTCGTCGACCGGGTCCTGCACCCCGGTCACCGTCACCGTCTGCGCCGCGTTCCAGGCCGAAGGCGCGAAGGTCAGGGTCGTCGAGGCTGCCGGCGCCCCGCCCCCCGCCGACACCCGCCCCTCGCCCGTATCCCGGCTCGACACCGACACCGTCACCGCCTCCGCCGGCTGCGTCCGCAACGCCACCGTGAAGGTCGCCGTCCCCCCCGCCTCCGTCGCCTGACCCGTCACCGAGCCCACGTCCAGGCCGTACTCGTTGTCCGCGTTGACCGCGTACACGGTGACCGCCGAGAGCGCGTCGTACTTCGCGTCCGCGGTGTTCGGCTGGTCGATGGTCAAGGTGACGGTGTAGCTCCGGCTGCCGTCGGCCGCGGGCGGCGAGTCGTCCACCCCCGTCAGGGTCACCGTCTGCGCCGTGCTCCAGTTGCCCGACGTGAAGGTCAGCACCGCCGGCGCCGCCGTGCCCTCGTCCGTGTCCGAGCTCGCCACGTCGAGCTCCACGTCCCCCGTCGGCTCGCTCGCCAGCCGCACCGTGAACGTCGCCGTCCCCCCCGACTCCGTGGTCCGCAGCCGGCTCGTCGTCGAGGTCGCCGGCGACACCGCGACCCCCGCCGTGTCGTCGTCGGCCAGGGTCAGCGCGACCCCGCCCCCGGTCACCGTGCCCGCGCCGTGGCCGTTGGCCAAGGTCGCCGTCACCGTCACCTGCCGATCCGCCGCGTCCACGTCGTTGTCCACCGCCGTGAGCGCCACCCCGTCCGGACTCGTCGTCGCCCCGGCCGCGACCACGATCCGCGACGCCGCCCCCGAGCCCACCGTGAACGCCCCCGACACCGCCTGCACCGTCACCGTCGTCGCCTGCGCCGAACGGCGGCTCAAGGTTGCCGTCACCGTCGTCATGCCGCCGTTCTCCGAGACCGACGAGGCCGACAGCGCCAAGGTCGCGTCCGGCGCCGTGTCGTCGTCGGTGATGGTCAGCGTCCGGGCGATCGGGTCCTGCACGCTCTGGGCGTTGGCCGCCGTTCCCGAAACGCTCACCTGCTTGTTCGGCGCGTCCGTGTCGTCGTCCACCGCCGCGACGGTCACCGTGCCGCTGCTGGTCGTCGCGCCCGCCGCGATGGTCAGGGTGTTCGCGCTCGACAGCGTGTAGTCCCCCGCCGCCGCGCCGGTCGAGGTCACCGGCGCCGCCGACACCGTCACCGTCGTCGCCGCGCTCGACGCCCGGTTCAAGGTCGCGGTCACCGCCGCCGTGCTGCCCGTCCCGCTCTCGTCGATGGTGGAGGGCGTCAACACCAGGGTCACCGTCGGCGGGCCTTCGTCGTCGCGGATGGTCAGCGTCGCGTCCGCCGGCGCCGTCACCCCGTTGCCCCCCGCCGCCGTCCCCGACACGCGCACCTGGGCGTCCGGCTCGTCGGCGGCGTTGTCGTTCGCCGTCACCGTCACCGCGCCGGTGCTCGCGGTGGCCCCGGCCGCGATGGTCAGCTTCGTCGTGCTCGACAGGGCGAAGTCCCCCGCGACCGCGCCCGTCGAGGCCACCGGGGCCGCCGCCACGGTCACCGTCACCGCCGCGCTCGACTTGCCCGAGAGCGTCGCCGTCACCGTCGAAACCCCGCCGTTCTCCCCGACGGTCGAGGGCGTGAGCACCAGCGCCACCGTCGGCAAGGCATCGTCGTCGGCCAGGGTCAGGGTCGCGTTCGGCGGGTTCGCGACCCCGTTGCCCCCCGTCGCCGTGCCGGAGACGGTCACCGACTTGTCGGGCGCATCCACGTCGTTGCCATTCGCGGTCACCGTCACCGCGCCCGTGCTCACCGTCGAGCCCGCCGCGACGGTCAGGGTCGTCGCCGCGCTCAAGGTGAAGTCGCCCGCGACCGCCCCGGCCCCCGCCGCCGCCGACACGGTCACCGTCACCGCCTCGCTCGATGGGCCGGAGAGCGTCGCCGCTATCGTCGAGACCCCGTTCGTCTCCGGAATCGACGAGGGCGTGAGCACCAGCGCCACCGTCGGCAACGTGTCGTCGTCGGTCAGGGTCAGGGTCACGTTCGGCGGGTCCGCGACGTTGTTGCCGCCTGCCGACGTGCCCGAGACGGTCACCGACTTGTTCGGCGAATCCACCGCGTTGCCGTTCGCGGTCACCGTCACCGTGCCCGCGCTCGTCGTCGCCCCGGCCGCGATGGTCAGGGTATTCGCGCTCGACAGGGTGAAGTCTGCCGCCACCGCCCCGCTCCCTGCTGTCGCGGCCACCGTCACCGTCACCGCAGCGCTCGACGGACCCGACAAGGTCGCGGTCACCGTCGAAACACCGTTCGTCTCCGAAATCGAGGTCGGCGTGAGCGCCAGCGCCACCGTCGGCAAGGCATCGTCGTCCTCCAGGGTCAGGGTCACGGCCGGCGGGTCCGCGACGTTGTTGCCGCCCGCCGCCGTGCCGGACACCGTCACCGACTTGTTGGGCGAATCCACCGCGTTGCCGTTCGCCGTCACCGTCACCAGGCCCGTGCTGGTGGTCGCGCTGGCCGCGAAGGTCAGGGTCGTCGCGCTCGACAGGTCGAAGTCCGCCGCCACCGCGCCGGCTCCCGCCGCCGCGGCCACCGTCACCGTCACCGCCGCGCTCGACGGACCCGACAAGGTCGCGGTCACCGTCGAAACCCCGCCCGTCTCCGAAATCGACGTGTCGGAGAGCGCCAGCGCCACCGTCGGCAGCGTCTCGTCGTCCTCCAGGGTCAGGGTCACGTTCGGCGGGTCCGCGACGTTGTTGCCGCCCGCCGCGGTCCCCGAGACCGTTACGGACTTGTTGGGCGAATCCACCGTGTTGCCGTTCGCCGTCACCGTCACTTCGCCCGCGCTCGTCGTCTCCCCCGCCGCGATCGTCAGCGTCGTCGCGCTCGACAGGTCGAAGTCCGCCGCGACCGCGCCGGTCCCCGCCGCCGCGGCCACCGTCACCGTCACCGCAGCGCTCGATGGGCCGGACAAGGTCGCGGTCACCGTCGAGACGCCGCCCGTCTCCGTGACCGACGAAGACGACAACACGAGCGCCACCGTCGGCAACGTCTCGTCATCCGTCAGGGTCAGGGTCACGTTCGGCGGGTTCGCCACGTTGTTACCGCCCGCCGCGGTCCCCGAGACCGTCACAGACTTGTTCGGCGAATCCACCGTGTTGCCGTTCGCCGTCACCGTCACCAAACCGGCGCTCGTCGTCCGTCCCGCCGCGATGGTCAGGGTCGTCGCCGTGCTCAGGGTGAAGTCGTCCACGACCGCGCCGGCCCCCGCCGCCGCAGCCACCGTCACCGTCACCGCCGCGCTCGACGGACCGGAGAGCGTCGCGGTCACCGTCGAGATGCCGCCCGTCTCCGAGACCGACGAAGACGACAACACGAACGCCGCCGTCGGCAGGGTCTCGTCGTCCGTCAGGGCCAGGGCGGCCCCCGTCACTGCGCCTGCCCCCTGGCCGTTGGCCAGCGCCGCCGACACCGTCACGCTCCGCCCGGACGCGCCCTGGTGGACCGCGTCGTCCACCGCCGTCACCAGCACCGTGTCGGAGGCGGCCGTGGTGGCCCCCGCCGCGATGGTGATGGTCGCGTCCGTGCCCACCGTGTAGAGGCCCGCCACCGCCGACACGGTCACCGTCGAAGGCTCGGACGACGGGTGCGACAAGGTCGCCGTCACCGTCGAGATGCCGCCGTTCTCCGAGACCGACGACGGGTTCAGCGACAGCGCCGCCGTCGGCGCAGGGTCGTCGTCCATGATGGTCAGGGTCGCGCCCGTCACCGTCATGGTCGTCCCGTCGGCCGCGGCCCGGTCGTTCGTGATGGTCGCGGTCACCGTGCCCGTCCGGTCCGGCTCGTCCGCTGCGTTGTCCGCCGCCACCACCGTCGCCGTGTCCGAAGCGTTCGCCGTCGCCCCCGCTGCGATCACGATCACCGCATCCGTCCCCGCCGCCCAGGCCGTCCCCGACGCGACCGTCACCGTGGTCGCCGCGCCCGAGGGGTGCGACAGCCGCGCGGTCACCGTCGCCACGTTGCCCGCCCCGCTCTCCGCGATGCTCGACGGGTTCAGCGCCAAGGTCACCGTCGGCGGCCCGTCGTCGTCGGTGGTGCTCACCGACACGTCCACATCCGTGAGACCGTCGTAGTTGCCGTCACCGCTCGACGGGTCGAGGCGCACGTTCCAGGTCACCGTCCCGTCGTCGACCGGGTCCTGAACACCGGTCACCGTCACCGTCTGCGCGGTGTTCCAGGCCGCCGCGGCGAAGGTCAGGGTCGTCGAGGCGGCCGGCGCCCCGCCGCCCGCCGACACCAGCCCCTCGCCCGTATCCCGGCTCGACACCGTCACCGTCACCGCCTCCGCCGGCTGCGTCCGCAGCGCCACCGTGAACGTCGCCGTCCCTCCCGACTCCGTCGCCTGCCCCGTCACCGAGCCCACGTCCAGCCCGTACTCGTTGTCCGCGTTGACCGCGTACACCGTGAGCGCGGTGAGCGCGTCGTAGTTGGAATCCGCGGTGTTCGCCGTATCCACCGTCAGGGTGACGGTGTAGCCCTGGCTGCCGTCGGCCGCGGGCGGCGAGTCGTCCACCCCGGTCAGGGTCACCGTCTGCGCCGTGCTCCAGTCGCTCGACGTGAAGGTCAGGGTCGCCGGCAGCACCGTGCCCTCGGCCGTGTCCGTGCTCGCCACGTCGAGCGCCACGTCCCCCGTCGGCTCGCTGTCCAGCTTCACCGTGAACGTCGCCGTCCCGCCCGACTCCGTGGTCCGCAGCCGGCTCGTCGTCGAGGTCGCCGGCAACACCGAGACCCCCGCCGTGTCGTCGTCGGTCAGGGTCAGGGTCGCGGCGGACGGGTTCGCCACACTGTTGCCGCCCGCCGCCGTGCCGGACACCGTCACGGACTTGTTCGCCGCGTCCACGTCGTTGCCGTTCGCGGTCACCGTCACCAAGCCCGCGCTCGTCGTCGTACCCGCCGCGACGGTCAGGGCCGCCGCCGTGCTCAGGGTGAAGTCCCCCGCCACCGCCGGCGAAACCGCCGCCGCCGTCACCGTCACCGTCACCGCCTCGCTCGACGGGCCGGACAAGGTGGCCGTCACCGTCGAGATACCGCCCGTCTCCGAAATCGAGGTCGGCGTGAGGACCAGCGCCACCGTCGGAAGCGTCTCGTCGTCGGTCAGGGTCAGGGTCACGGCCGGCGGGTCCGCGACGCTGTTGCCGCCTGCCGACGTGCCGGAAACGGTCACCGACTTGTTCGGCGAGTCCACCGTGTTGCCGTTCGCGGTCACCGTCACCGTGCCCGCGCTCACCGTCGAGCCCGCCGCGATCGTCAACTTCGTCGCCGTGCTCAGGGTGAAGTCGTCCACGACCGCCCCGGCCCCCGCCGCCGCGGCCACCGTCACCGTCACCGCCTCGCTCGACGGGCCGGAGAGGGTCGCGGTCACCGTCGAGATACCGTTCGTCTCCGAAATCGAGGTTGACGTGAGGACCAGCGCCACCGTCGGAAGCGTCTCGTCGTCGGTCAGGGTCAGGGTCACGTTCGGCGGGTTCGAGACGCCGTTGCCCCCCGTCGCGGCGCCCGAGACCGTCACCGACTTGTTCGGCGAATCCACTGCGTTGCCGTTCGCGGCCACCGTCACCAGGCCCGTGCTGGTGGTCGCATTGGCCGCGAAGGTCAGCGTCGCCGCCGTGCTCAAGGTGAAGTCCGCCGCGACCGCGCCGGTCCCGGCGGCCGCGGCCACCGTCACCGTCACCGCAGCGCTCGATGGGCCGGAGAGCGTCGCCGTCACCGTCGAAACCCCGTTCGTCTCCGAAATCGAAGTGGAAGAGAGCGTCAGCGTCACCGTCGGCAACGTGTCGTCGTCCTCCAGGGTCAGGGTCACGGCCGGTGGGTTCGCCACGCTGTTGCCGCCCGTCGCGGTACCCGAGACGGTCACCGACTTGTTGGGCGAATCCACCGCGTTGCCGTTCGCCGTCACCGTCACCAGGCCCGTGCTGGTGGTCGTGTTGGCTGCGAAGGTCAGCGTCGCCGCCGTGCTCAAGGTGAAGTCCGCCGCGACCGCCCCGGCGCCCGCCGCTGCCGCCACCGTCACCGTCACCGCCTCGCTCGATGGGCCGGACAAGGTCGCGGTCACCGTCGAGACCCCGCCCGTCTCCGTGACCGACGAAGACGACAACACGAGCGCCACCGTCGGCAACGTCTCGTCATCCGTCAGGGTCAGGGTCACGTTCGGCGGGTTCGCCACGTTGTTACCGCCCGCCGCGGTCCCCGAGACCGTCACAGACTTGTTCGGCGAATCCACCGTGTTGCCGTTCGCCGTCACCGTCACCAAACCGGCGCTCGTCGTCCGTCCCGCCGCGATGGTCAGGGTCGTCGCCGTGCTCAGGGTGAAGTCGTCCACGACCGCGCCGGCCCCCGCCGCCGCAGCCACCGTCACCGTCACCGCCGCGCTCGACGGACCGGAGAGCGTCGCGGTCACCGTCGAGATGCCGCCCGTCTCCGAGACCGACGAAGACGACAACACGAACGCCGCCGTCGGCAGCGTCTCGTCGTCCGTCAGGGCCAGGGCGGCCCCCGTCACCGCGCCCGCGCCCTGGCCGTTCGCCAGCGCCGCCGTCACCGTCGCGCTACGGCCCGCGCTCCCTTGGTGGATGCTGTCGTCCACCGCCGTCACCAACACCGTGTCGGAGGCGGCCGTGGTGGCCCCCGCCGCGATCGTGATGGTCGCGTCCGTGCCCACCGTGTAGAGGCCCGAGACCGCCGACACGGTCACCGTCGAAGGCTCGCTCGACGGGTGCGACAAGGTCGCCGTCACCGTCGAGATGCCGCCGTTCTCCGAGACCGACGACGGGTCCAGCGCCAAGGTCGCGGTCGGCGCAGGGTCGTCGTCCGTGATGGTCAGCGTGGCGCCCGTCACCGTCATGGTCGTCCCGTCCGCCGTCGTCCGGTCGTTGGCGACCGTCGCGGTCACCGTGCCGGTGCGGTCTGGCTCGTCCGTGGTGTTGTCCACCGCCGCCACCGTCGCCGTGTCCGTGCTCGTCGTGTCGCCGGCCGCGATGACGACGGCCGCGTCCGCGCCGGCGCCTGCCGTCCAAGCTCCGGAGACCGGCGCGACCGTCACCGTGGTCGCCGCGCCGGAGGGGTGCGACAGCCGCGCGGTCACCGTCGCCACGTTGCCCGACCCGCTCTCCGCGATGCTCGACGGGTTCAGCGTCAGGGTCACCGTCGGCGGGCCGTCGTCGTCGGTGGTGCTCACCGACACGTCCTCGTCCAGGAGACCGTCGTAGTTGCCGTCGCCGCTCGACGGGTCGAGGCGCACCGCCCAAGTCACCGTCCCGTCGTCGACCGGGTCCTGCACCCCCGTCACCGTCACCGTCTGCGCCGTGCTCCACGCCGCCGCGGCGAAGGTCAGGGTCGTCGAGGCGGCCGGCGCCCCGCCGCCCGCCGACACCAGCCCCTCGCCCGTATCCCGGCTCGACACCGCCACCGTCACCGCCTCCGCCGGCTGCGTCCGCAACGCCACCGTGAAGGTCGCAGTCCCCCCCGCCTCCGTCGCCTGCCCCGTCACCGAGCCCACGTCCAGCCCGTACTCGTTGTCCGAATTGACCGCGTACACGGTCAGCGCCGAGAGCGCGTCGTAGTTCGCGTCCGCCGTGCTCGTCTGGTCGATGGTCAAGGTGACGGTGTAGCTCTGGCTGCCGTCGGCCGCCGGCGGCGAATCGTCCACCCCCGTCAGGGTCACCGTCTGCGCCGTGCTCCAGTCGCTCGACGTGAAGGTCAGCACCGCCGGCATCACCGTGCCCTCGTCCGTGTCCGAGCTCGCCACGTCGAGCGCCACGTCGCCCGTCGGCTCGCTGTCCAGCTTCACCGTGAACGTCGCCGTCCCCCCCGACTCCGTGGTCCGCAGCCGGCTCGTCGTCGAGGTCGCCGGCGACACCGCGACCCCCGCCGTGTCGTCGTCCGTCAAGGTCAGGGTCGCGGCGGACGGGTCCGCGACGCTGTTGCCCCCCGTCGCCGTGCCCGAGACGGTCACCGACTTGTTCGGCGCATCCACGTCGTTGCCGTTCGCGGCCACCGTCACCAGGCCCGCGCTCGTCGTCGCCCCCGCCGCGAGGGTCAGGGTCGTCGCCGTGCTCAGGGTGAAGTCGCCGGCCACCGCCGGCGAAACCGCCGCCGCGGCCACCGTCACCGTCACCGCCTCGCTCGACGGGCCGGAGAGCGTCGCCGTCACCGTCGAGACCCCGCCCGTCTCCGTAATCGACGAGGGCGTGAGGACCAGCGCCACCGTCGGCAGGGTCTCGTCGTCGGTCAGGGTCAGGGTCACGTTCGGCGGGGCCGCGACGCCGTTGCCCCCCGCCGACGCGCCCGAGACGGTCACCGACTTGTTCGGCGAGTCCACGACGTTGCCGTTCGCGGTCACCGTCACCGTGCCCGCGCTCACCGTCGCGCCCGCCGCGATCGTCAGCGTCGTCGCCGTGCTCAGGGCGAAGTCGTCCACGACCGCCCCGGCCCCCGCCGCCGCGGCCACCGTCACCGTCACCGTCACCGCCTCGCTCGACGGGCCAGAGAGGGTCGCGGTCACCGTCGAGATACCGCCTTCCTCCGTAATCGACGAAGGTGTGAGGACCAGCGCCGCCGTCGGCAAGGCGTCGTCGTCTTCCAGGGTCAGGGTCACGGCCGGCGGGTCCGCGACACTGTTGCCGCCCGCCGCCGTGCCCGAGACGGTCACGGACTTGTTGGGCGAATCCACCGCGTTGCCGTTCGCCGTCACCGTCACCGTCCCGGCGCTCGTCGTCGCCCCGACCGCGATGGTCAGGGTCGTCGCGCCCGACAGGGCGAAGTCGTCCGACACCGCGCCCGTCGAGGCCACCGCCGCCGCGGCCACCGTCACCGTCACCGCCTCGCTCGACGGGCCGGACAAGGTCGCGGTCACCGTCGAAACACCGCCCGTCTCCGAAATCGACGTGTCGGAGAGCGCCAGCGCCACCGTCGGCAAGGCGTCGTCGTCCTCCAGGGTCAAGGTCACGGCCGGTGGGTTCGCCACGCTGTTGCCCCCCGCCGACGTGCCCGAGACGGTCACCGACTTGTTCGGCGAATCCACGTCGTTGCCGTTCGCGGTCACCGTCACCAGGCCCGTGCTGGTGGTCGCGTTGGCCGCGAAGGTCAGGGTCGTCGCGCTCGACAGGGCGAAGTCCGCCGCGACCGCCCCGGCCCCCGCCGCCGCGGCCACCGTCACCGTCACCGCCGCGCTCGACGGACCGGAGAGCTCCGCCGTCACCGTCGCTACGCCGCCCGTCTCCGAAATCGACGTGTCGGACAGCGCCAGCGCCACCGTCGGCAAGTCGTCGTCGTCCTCCAGGGTCAGGGTCACGTTCGGCGGGGCCGCGACCCCGTTGCCCCCCGACGCGGTTCCCGAGACGGTCACCGACTTGTTCGGCGAATCCACCGCGTTGCCGTTCGCCGTCACCGTCACCAAGCCCGCGCTCGTCGTCGCCCCGGCCGCGAAGGTCAGGGTCGTCGCCGTGCTCAGGGTGAAGTCATCCACGACCGCCCCGGCCCCCGCCGCCGCGGCCACCGTCACCGTCACCGCCGCGCTCGACGGACCGGAGAGTTCCGCCGTCACCGTCGCTACGCCGCCCGACTCCGAGATCGAGGTCGGCGTGAGGACCAGCGCCGCCGTCGGCAAGGCCTCGTCATCCGTCAGGGTCAGCGCCGCCCCGGTCACCGCGCCCGCGCCCTGCCCGTTGGTCAGCGCCGCCGACACCGTCGCGCTCCGCCCCGCGCTCCCCTGGTGAACGTCGTCGTCCACCGCCGTCACCAACACGGTATCGGAGGCGGCCGTCGTCGAACCCGCCGCGATCGTGATCGTCGCGTCCGTGCCCACCGTGTAGAGGCCGGAAGCCGCCGACACGGTCACCGTCGAGGGCTCGCTCGACGGGTGCGACAAGGTCGCCGTCACCGTCGCGATCCCGCCGTTCTCCGACACCGACGACGGGGCCAGCGCCAGCGCCGCCGTCGGCGCAGGGTCGTCGTCGGTGATGGTCAGGGTCGCCCCCGTCACCGTCATGGTCGTCGAGTCCGCCGCGGCCCGGTCGTTCGTGACCGTCGCCGTCACCGTCGGCGTGCGGTCCGGCTCGTCGGTGGTGTTGTCCACCGCCGCCACCGTCGCGGTATCGGAAGCGTTCGTCGTCGCGCCCGCCGCGATCACGATCGTCGCGTCCGCGCCCACCGTGTAGGCCCCGGAGACCGGCGCGACCGTCACCGTGGTCGCCGCATCCGAGGGGTGCGAGAGCCGCGCCGTCACCGTCGCCGCGTTGCCCGTCCCGCTCTCCGCGATGCTCGACGGGTTCAGCGCCAGGGTCACCGTCGGCGGGCCGTCGTCGTCGGTGGTGCTCACCGCCACGTCCTCGTCCAGGAGGCCGTCGTAGCTCGAGTCCCCGCTCGACGGGTCGAGGCGCACGTTCCAGGCCACCGTCCCGTCGTCGACCGGGTCCTGCACCCCGGTCACCGTCACCGTCTGCGCCGTATTCCAGGCCGCCGCGGCGAAGGTCAGGGTCGTCGAGGCGGCCGGCGCCCCGCCGCCCGCCGACACCCGCCCCTCGCCCGTATCCCGGCTCGTCACCGACACCGTCACCGCCGCCGAGGGCCGGGTCAGCAGCGCCACCGTGAAGGTCGCCGCGCCCCCCGCCTCCGTCGCCTGGCCCGTCACCGGACCCACGTCCAGCCCGAACTCGTTGTCCGAATTGACCGCGTACACCGTGACCGCCGAGAGCGCGTCGTAGCTGGCATCCGCGGTGTTCGCCGTATCCACCGTCAGGGTGACGGTGTAGCCCTGGCTGCCGTCGGCCGCCGGCGGCGAGTCGTCCACCCCCGTCAGGGTCACCGTCTGCGCCGTGCTCCAGTCGCTCGACGTGAAGGTCAGCACCGCCGGCGCCGCCGTGCCCTCGCCCGTGTCCGAGCTCGCCACGTCGATCTCCACGTCCCCCGTGGGCTCGCTGTCCAACGCCACCGTGAACGTCGCCGTCCCGCCCGACTCCGTGGTCCGTAGCCGGCTCGTCGTCGATGTCGCCGGCGACACCGAGACCCCCGCCGTGTCGTCGTCGGTGATCTCGACGGCCCTGCCCTGCCAGAACGAGACAGCCCCACTGTCCTGTAGCGCATCGCTCCTCAGACCCAGCGGGTTCGCGATGTTCATATCGCTCGACGCTTCGTAGGTGGGGTCGGCCGCGTCCACGTCGTTGTCCACCGCGGTGATCGTGATGGTGTCCGCGCTCGTCGTCGCGCCCGCCGCGATCACGATCTTCGCGTCCGCAGGGACCGACAGGCGCCCCGTCTCCACCCTCGCCGTCACCGTCGTCGCCGCGCCCGAGGGATGCGACAAGGTCACGCTCACCGTCAGCTTCCCTCCGTTCTCCGCAATCGCGCCGGACGGCGAATACGTTACCGTCGGGAACGGAATCGCCTCGTCGTCGGTCAGGGTCAGCGCCGCCCCGGTCACCGCGCCCGCGCCCTGGCCGTTGGCCAGGGTCGCGGTCACCGTCACCGTGCGGCCGGCGCTGCCCTGGTGGACGGCGTCGTCGGCGTTCGCAACCACGATCACCGCCGTGTCCGAGACGCTCGCCGTGGCCCCGGCGGGGATCACGATGGTCGCGTCGGCGCCCACCGTGTAGAGGCCCGAGTCCCCCGCCGTCACCGTGACGGTCGAGGCCGCCGACGACGGATGCGAGAGCTGCGCCGTCACCGTCACCGCTCCGCCCGCGGCCTCTTCGACCGACGACGGCGCGAGCGACAGCACCACCGCCGGGGCGTCGTCGTCGTCCTCGATGGTGAGGGTCAGGCCGCCCGGGCTCGCCGCCCCCAGGCGGTTGGCGGCCGTTGCCGAGACGTCCACCCGCTTGTCCGGCGAATCGGTCGCGTCGTTCAACGCGGTGATCGTCACCACGTCCGTGGTCGTCGTGGCGGTCGCCGCGATGGTGAGGGTCGCGCCGTCCTGCGAGAAGTCGCCGGACACCGCCCCGGCCCCGGCCGCCGCCGCGACGGTGACCGTCGTGGCCACGCTCGACGCCTGGTCCAGGGTCGCGGTCACCGTCGCCACCCCGCCGTTCTCCGCGATCGTGGACGACGACAGCGAGAGCGTGACCGCCGGCGCGTCGTCGTCCACGATCGCCAGCGCCGCATCGGAGGGGTCCGCCACGCCGCGGCCGCCCGTCGCCGCGCCGGCAACGGCCACCTGCCGGTCCGGCCCGTGCCCGGCGGCGTCGCGGGCCGTGATCGTCACCGTCCCCGCGCTCGCCGTCTCCCCCGCCGCGACGGTCAGGGTCGCCGCCGCGCTCAGGGTGAAGTCCGTGCCCGCCCCGGGAGACGCGGACACCGTGATCGTCACCGCGGCGCTCGACGGGCGGGAGAGCGAGGCGGTCACCGTCGCCACCCCGCCGTCTTCCGAGATCGAGGCCGGCGTCAGCACCAGCGAGGCCACCGGCAGCGGGTCGTCGTCGGCGAGGACCAGGGTCGCGGCGGCCACCGTGCCCGCGCCCTGGCCGTTGGACAGCCTGCCCGAGACGGTGACGCTCTTGTCCGGCGCGTCCGCGGGGTCGTCCACGGCCGTGATCGTCACCGTCCCGGCGCTGGCCGTCTCCCCCGCCGCGACGGTCAGGGCCGCCGGGCTCGACAGGGTGAAGTCGCCGGCCTCCGCGCCCGTGGACGGCACCGGCGCCGCCGACACCGCGATCGTCGACTCCGCGCTCGACGGGTGCGACAAGGTCGCGGTCACCGTCGCCACCCCGCCGTCCTCGCCGATCGACGCCGAGGACAGCGCCAGGGTCGCCGACGGCGCGTCGTCGTCGTCCTCGATCGTTCCGGCCGCGGTCTGCGCGCCTTCCGCGACGGTGGCGTCGACGGGGTCGCTCAGGGTCACCCGCACCGTCTCGTCCGGCTCGTCCGCGGTGTCGCCCCTCACCGTGACCTCGACGGTCTTCGTGGTCTCCCCCGCCGCGAAGGTCAGGGTCCCGGCGGCCAGCGCCGTGTAGTCCTCGTTCGACGTCGCGGTGCCGTCGCCGGCGTCCGCGTAGCGCACCGTCACCTGCTTCCCGCTCGCCGCGTCCAGGCCCACCGCGAAGGAGAGCACGGCCCCCGCGGCCCCCTCCGAGACGCGCGGCGAGGAGATGGAGAGCGCCGGCGGGTCGTCGTCGTCCGCGATCGCCAGGGTCGCGTCCGTCACCGCCATCGTCGTACCGTCGGCGGTGGCCCGGGCGTTGGCGATCGTCGCGGTCACCGCCACCGACCCGTCCGGCTCGTCCACCGTGTCGGCGTTCGCGGTCACCGTCACCGTGCCCGAGCTCGTCGTCGCCCCCGCCGCGACGGTCAGGGCCGCCGGGCTCGACAGCGTGAAGTCGTCCGCCTCCGTGTCCGCCCCCGCCGACGCCGCCACGGTCACCGTCGTCGCCGCGCCGGAGGGGTGCGAGAGCCGCGCCGTCACCGTCGCCACGCCGCCGGATTCCGAAACCGACGCCGGGTCCAGCGCCATCGTCACCGTCGGCGGGTCGTCGTCGTCGGTGGTGGTCACCGCCACGTCCTCGTCGGCGAGGCCGCCGTAGCTCGCATCCCCGCTCGCCGGGTCGAGCCGCACGCTCCAGGCCGCCGCGCCGTCGTCGACCGGGTCCTGCACCCCGGTCACCGTCACCGTCAGCGCCGTGCTCCAGGCCGAAGGCGCGAAGGTGAGCGCGGACGGCGATACCGACCCCTCGCCCGGGTCCCGGCTCGTGACCGCCACCGTCACCGCCGCCGACGGCTGCGTCAGCAGCGCCACCGTGAACGTCGCGGTCCCGCCCGCCTCCGTCGCCTGCCCCGTCACCCCGCCCACGTCCAGGCCGTGCAGGTGGTCCACGTTGACCGCATACACCGTGACCGCGGAGAGCGCGTCGTACTTCGCGTCCGCGGTGTCCGCCTGGTCCACGGTCAGGGTGACGGTGTAGCTCGCGTCGTCGCCGGCCAGGCTGTCGGCGACCCCGGTGAGCGTCACCGTCTGCGCATCGCTCCAGTCCGAAGGCGTGAAGGTCAGGGTCGACGGCGCCGCCGTGCCTTCGGTCGTGTCCGCGCTCGCCACGTCGAGCGCCACGTTCCCCGTCGGCTCGCTGTCCAGCTTCACCGTGAACGTCGCCGTCCCGCCCGACTCCGTCGTCCGCAGCCGGCTCGACGACGACGTCGCCGGGTCCACCGCGATCCCCGCCGTGTCGTCGTCGTCGAGGACGATCCAGATGGCCGGATTCGACGTCGCCACGCCCTGGGCGTTCACCGCACTCAAGACGATCCTCGTCGTGACTTCACTGGCCGCGTCCACGTCGTTGTCCACCGCGGTGAACACGATGGTGTCCGCGCTCGTCGTCGCCCCCGCCGCAATCACGATGGCCGCGTCCGCGGGCGCGGCCAGAAGCCCCGGGTCCACCAGGCTCACCGTCACCGTCGTCGCCGCGCTCGACGGATGCGTCAAGCTCACGGTCACCGTCGTCTGCCCGCCGTTCTCCGAAATCGCGCCTTGCGCGCCAATGGTGGGTTGCGGCGGGGTCTCGTCGTCGGTCAGGGTCAGCGTCGCGCCGCTCACCGTCCCCGCGCCCTGGCCGTTCGCCAGGGTCGCGCTCACCGTCGCTGTCCGGTTCGGCTCGTCCGTCCGGTTGTCCACCGCGATGACCGTCGCCGTGTCCGTCGCGTTCGTCGTCGCCCCCGCCGCGATCACGATGGTCGCGTCCGCGCCCACCGTGTAGAGGCCCGGCGCCCCCGACCCCGCCGTCACCGTCACCGTCGTCGCCGCACTCGACGGGTGCGACAGGGTCGCGCTCACCGTCGCCACGCCGCCGTTCTCCGACACCGACGACGGGTTCAGCGACAGCGCCGCATCCGGCGCCGGGTCGTCGTCGCGGATGGTTCCGAAGGTGGTCCGGGCCCCGCCCCCGAAGTCCGCGTTCACCGCCGAGCTCAGATCCATCTGGACGGTTTCGTCCGGCTCGTCCGCCGCGTCGCCCCTCACCGTCACGTCATACGTCCTGGCCGTCTCCCCCGGCGCGAAGGTCAGCATGCCGCCGGGCGCGGTGTAGTCCGTATTCCGGGTCGCCGTGCCGCCGAACGTGTCCCCCCAGCGCACCGTCACGGTGCTCGTGCTCGCCGGGACCAGCCGCACGGTGAAGCGCAGCGCCGCCGTCGTTCCGGGCGCCCCTTCGGCCACGCTCGGCGAGTCCATCGACAGCGACGGCAGGCCGTCGTCGTCCCAGATGACGCCGACGCCGCCGGCGGCGGCGAGGGTCGCGTTCACGGGCGCGCTCAGGGCGATCGCCACCGTCTCGTTCCGCTCGTCGTCGGTGTCGCCCCGCACCGCCACGTCGAGGTACTTCGCGGTCACCCCCTCCGCGAAGGTCAGGGCGCCGGCGGCGTGCGCCGTGTAGTCCGTCCCCGACGTCGCGGTGCCGGTCCCCGCGTCCGCATGGTCCACCGTCACCCGCCGCCCGCTCGCCGCGTCCAGGGTCACCGCGAAGGTGAGGGTCGTATCGCCGCCGTTCCCCTCGACCACGGACGGCGAGGAGATCGAGATCGCCGGCGGGTCGTCGTCGTCCGTGATGGTCCCCGTCGCCCGGGTCGCGCCCAGGGTCGCGTTCACCGGGGCGCTCAGCGCCACCACCACCGTCTCGTCCGGCTCGTCCAGCGCGTCGCCGAGCACCGTCACCGGGATCGTCCCGCTGGTGGCGCCGGCGGCGATGGCCAGCGTCCCGGCCGCGAGCGCGGCGTAGTCCGTCCCCGGCGCCGCGGTGCCGGTTCCCGCGTCCCGATAGCGCACCGTCACCTGCTGGACGCTCGCCTCGCTCAGGGTCACCGTGAAGCGCAGGATCACGCCGCCGGCGTCGCCCTCCTCGACGACCGGCGACGAGATCGCGATCGCCGGCCCGTCGTCGTCCCGGATCGTCCCGGTCCCCGACGACGCGCCCAGCACCGCGCCGACGGCGCCGCTCAGGGTGAGCACCACCGTCTCGTTGGGCTCGTCGTCGGTGTCGCCCTTCACCGTCACGTCGAGGGTCTTCACGGTCTCCCCCGCGGCGAAGGTCAGCGTGCCGCCGGCCAGCGCCGCGTAGTCCGTCCCCGACGTCGCGGCGCCCGTGCCCGCATCCGCCCAGGCCACCTCCACCGGCCCCGCGCTCGGCGTGCTCAGGGTCACCGCGAAGCGCAGCGTCGCGTCGCCGGAGTCGCCCTCCGCCACCTCCGTCGACGAGATCGAGATCGTCGACGCATCGTCGTCGAGGATCGTGCCGGCGCCCGACGCCGTGCCCAGCCGCGCGTTCACGGGGGCGCTCAGGGCCACCGCCACGGTCTCGTCCGCCTCGTCCACCGGGTCGCCCCGCACCGCCGCGTCGACGGTCTTCACGGTCTCCCCCGGGGCGAAGGTCAGGGTCCCGCCCGCGAGGGCCGTGTAGTCGGTCCCCGACGCCGCGGTCCCCGTCCCCGCATCCGCCCACGCCACCGTCACCTGCTTCCCGCTCGCCGCGTCCAGGGTCACCGCGAAGGCGAGGGTCGCCTCCCCGCGGTCGCCCTCCGCCACCCTCGGCGACGAGATCGACACCGCCGGCGCGGGGTCGTCGTCCGCGATCGTCCCCGTGCCCGACCCCGTGCCCAGGGTCGCGTCGGACGGGCCGCTCAGCGCCACCACCACCGTCTCGTCCGGCTCGTCCGTCCCGTCGCCGCGCACGGTCGCGTCGACGGTCTTCACGGTCTCCCCCGCCGCGAAGGTCAGGGTCCCGCCCGCGAGGGCCGCGTAGTCGGCCCCCGACGCCGCGGTCCCCGTCCCCGCATCCGCCCAGGCCACCGTCACCTGCCGCTCGCTCGCCGGGCTCAGCCGCACCGTGAAGCGCAGCGTCGCATCGCCGGAGTCGCCCTCCGCCACCCTCGGCGACGAGATCGAGAGCGCCGGCCCGCCGTCGTCGTCCACGATCGTCCCCGTCCCCTCCGCCGTGCCCAGGGTCGCGTTCACCGGGGCGCTCAGCGCCACCACCACCGTCTCGTTCCCCTCGTCGTCCGCATCGCCGGCCACCGCCACGTCGAGGGTCTTTGTGGTCTCCCCCGCCGCGAGGGTGAGCGTGCCGGCGGCGAGCGCGGTGTAGTCCGTCCCGGCGGCCGCCGTGCCGCCGATCCCCTCCGCGTAGTCGACCGTCACCTGCTTCCCGCTCGCCGCGTCCAGCCCCACCGCGAACGACAGCGTCGCGGCGGCGCCCGCCGCCCCCTCCGCCACCGTCGGCGACGAGATCGACACCGCCGGGGGGTCGTCGTCGTCGGTGATCGTCCCCGTCCCCGTCGCCGTGCCCAGGGTCGCGTTCACCGGGCCGCTCAGCGCCACCACCACCGTCTCGTCCGGCTCGTCCTTATCGTCGCCGAACACCGCCACGCGACGAGGAGGGATGCTCTTCGCGGTCTCCCCCGGGGCGAAGGCCAGCGTGCCGTCTCCGGGCCAGCGGTAGTCCACCCCCGCCCGGAACGTCCCCTCGCTCGCCGTGCCGCCCGTCCCCTCCGCGTAGTCCACCGTCACCACCCGGGCGCTCGCCGCGTCCAGGGTCACCGCGAACGACATTACCGCCCAGGGGTCGGACGCCGCCCCCTCCGCCACCGTCGGCGACGAGATCGACACCGCCGGACCGTCGTCGTCCACCACGGTCACCGCCACCTCGCCGGCGGCGATGCCGGCCGGGCCGTAGTCTCCGCCCGTCACCGCATGGGTCAGCACCGCCCTCCCGTCCGCGTCGTCGTCGTCCTCCGCCGCGCGCACCGTCACCGTCTGCGCGGTATCCCAGTTCGCGGACGTGAAGGACAGCGCGCCCTGGTCCCCGGCCTCGTTCCCGTCCGCGTCCACCGCGACCCCGCCGCCCGCGCCCCCCACCGTCACCGTCACCGTCCCCACCGGCGCGGTGTCCAGCACCACCGTGTACGTCGCGCTCGCGTTCTCGTTCACCGACAGCACCGACGCGCCCAGCGTCACCCCCCGCTCGTTGCCGTCCCGCACCGTGAACGACACCAGCGCGGAGGGCGCCGCCCCGTAGTCCGCCCCCGACGGGTCGTGGGTGAGGGTGACGGCCTCGTCCGCCCCGTCGGCGTCCGTCGCCGCGCGCACCGTCACCGTCTGCGCCGTGCTCCAGCTCGTACCGGTGAAGACCAGCGTGTTCTGGTCGCCGGGCGAGTTCGAGTCCGTATCGACCGCCAGGGCCGTGCCGCCGCCGGTGACGGTCAAGGTCACCGCGCCGCTCGGACGGCTGGTGAGCGCCGCCTCGTAGGTCTCGGACGCCCCCTCCGCCACCCCGTCCCCGGTCAGCCCCGGCGCGCGCACCGACACCCCGGGCGCGTCGTCGTCGGTCACGCGCACCGTCACCGTACCGCTCGCGTCGCCGTAGCCGCCGCCGGCCGCGGTGTGCGTGACCGTCACCGTCTCGCCCTCCGTGTCGGCGTCCGCCTCCGCGCGCACCGTCACCGTCCGCACCGTGCTCCAGTTCGAGGCGTTGAAGACCAGCGTGCGCTGGTCGCCGTTCAAGTCCCGGTCCGTGTCGACCGCCACCGCCACGTCGCCGCTCGTCACCGTCACCGTCACCGCCGCGCCCGGCTTCGTCGCCAGCGCCACCCCGTACCGGCCGGTCCCGGCCACCGTGTGCTCCTCCGTCAGCGACAGCGACGCCGTGCTCAGCGACAGGGCCGGCGTATCGTCGTCCGTCACCGTCACCGCCACGGACGGAAACAGGCCGCGCTGCGATACGATGTTGTAGTCGCCGGCATCGAGGCTGCGGAGGAGAATGGTGCTGTGCGAGAGCGACGCCGTATCGTCCGCGTCGTCGTCGTCGCTCCCGGCGCGGACCGCCACCGCCTGCGGCAGGCTCCAGTCGGCGGGGGTGAACGTCACCTCGCTCTGGTCGCCCGGGGCCGCGGCGTCGGTGTCCACCGTCACCTCCGGGTCGCTGCTCCGGACGGACAGGACGAGGGCGCCGAGCGGCTTCGCGGTCAGCCTCAGCGTGTAGCGCCCCGCCCCGCCGCCCTCCCGCACCGTCAGCGACGACGGCGACACGGCGACGTTCTTGCTGTCCTTGTCCCGCTCGACGACCGTCACCTCGCCGGCGGTGACGCCCGCCGCGCCGTAGTCGCCGCCCGTCACCGTGTGGATCAGCTCCCCCCCGGCGTCGGCGCTGTCCTCGTTCTCGTCGAAGCGCACCCGCACCCTCTTCGCCCCGTAGTCGGACGCCTTGAACGTCAGGGTGTTCTGGTCGCCGGCGGTGGCCGGATCCGTGTCCACCTTCACCGTATTCACGAATTGGATCGAGTTGGTGGGTTTCGGCCCGATCGTCACCACCACCGTCCCCACCGGCTCGGTGTCCAGCGCCACGGTGTAGACGCCGGGCGCGCCGGCCTCGGGTACGTTCCCGAGATGGGACGGGTTGAGGGTCACGCCGCGGAGGTCGCGGTCGTCGACGGTGAAGGTCAGGACCGCGTCGGCGGCCGCCGCGTAGTCGGCGCCGGCCGGGTCGTGGGTGAGCGTCACCCGCTCGTCCGCCCCGTCGGCGTCCGCCGCCGCGGTCACCGTCACCGTCCGCGCCGTGCTCCAGTCGTCCGGGGTGAAGACCAGGGTGTCCTGGCGGCCGTCCGAGACCGGGTCCGTATCGACCGTCACGCTCGCGTCGTCGCTGGACACCGAGACGGTCACCGCGCCTCCGGGCCGCCAGGCGAGCGCCACCTCGTAGGTTCCGGACGCGGTCTCGGCCAGCCCGCCGCCGGTCAGCCCCGGCGCGCTCACCGCCACCGCCGGGGTGTCGTCGTCGGCCACGTTCACGGTCACCGCGCCGGTCACGCCGCCGTAGCCGCCGCCGCTCGCCGCGTGCGTGACCGTCACCGTCTCGTCCGCCACGTCGTCGTCCGCGAGGGCGCGCACCGTCACCGTCTGCCCCGTGCTCCAGTCGTCCGGGGTGAAGGCCAGCCGGCCCTGGACGCCGGGGGTGAACCGGTCCGTGTCCGCCGCTACCTTCGCGCCGTCGCCGCTCGAGATCCTGACCGACACGGGGCCGACCGGCTCCGTGGCGAGCGCCACCGTCCAGGCGGCGGCGCCCGGGGCCTCCTCGGTCAGTGACAGGGAGCGGCGGCTGAACACCAGGGCGGGAGGATCGTCGTCCGCGACCGACACCGATACGCTCGGGCGGGCGGCGGCGGCCAGCGACGCATAGTCGCGGTCGGTGCTGGTGACGGTGTGGGTGAGGATCGCCGTCTCGTCCCCGGCGCCGTCGTCGTCCGCCGCGCGCACCGCCACCCGGCGCGCCACGTTCCAGCTCTCCCGGGTGAAGGTCACCCGGTCCTGATCCCCGGAGGCCCGGTCGTCGGCGTCCACCTTCACGTCCGGATGGTCGCTCCGGACCCGCACCGCCACGTCGGAGCCCGGCTCGGTGGCGAGCCGGAGCGAATACCCCCCCGATCCGTTCTCGTCCACCGCCAACCGCCCCGGCGACACCGTGAGGCCCGGCGCGTCGTCGTCGTCCACGGTCACCGTCACCGCGCCGGCGGCGACGCCGGCCGGGCCGTAGTCCCCGCCCGCCACCGCATGGGTCAGCACCGCCCGCTCGTCCGCGTCGTCGTCGTCCGCCGCCGCGCGCACCGTCACCGTCTGCGCCGTATCCCAGTCCGCGGACGTGAAGGACAGCTCGTTCTGGTCCCCGGCCTCGTCCCCGTCCGCGTCCACCGAGACCCCGCCGCCCGCGCCTCCCACCGTCACCGTCACCGTCCCCACCGGCGCGGTGTCCAGCACCACCGTGTACGCGGCGCTCGCCTCCTCGTTCACCGACAGCGCCGACGCGCCCAAGGTCACCCCCCGCTCGTCGCCGTCGCGGACCGTGAACGACACCGGCGCGGAGGGCGCCGCCTCGTAGTCCGTCCCCGACGGGTCGTGGGTGAGGGTGACGGCCGCGTCCGCCCCGTCGTCGTCCGTCGCCGCGCGCACCGTCACCGTCTGCGCCGTGCTCCAGCTCGTACCGGTGAAGACCAGCGTGTTCTGGTCGCCGGGCGAGTTCGAGTCCGTATCGACCGCCACGACCGCGCCGCCGCCGGTGACGGTCACCGTCACCGCGCCGCCCGGCCGGTTGGCGAGCGCCACCCCGTAGGTCTCCGACGCCCCCTCCGCCACCCCGTCCCCGGTCAGCCCCGGCGCGCGCACCGACACCCCCGGGCCGTCGTTGTCGGTCACGTTCACCGTCACCGTGCCGCTCGCGTCGCCGTAGCCGCCTCCGGCCGCGGTGTGGGTGACCGTCACCGTCTCGCCCTCCGTGTCGACGTCCGACTCCGCGCGCACCGTCACCGTCTGCGCCGTGCTCCAGCTCGTGCCGTCGAAGACCAGCGTGCTCTGGTCGCCGTTGGAGTTGCCGTCCGTATCGACCGCCACCGCCGCGTCGCCGCTCGACACCGTCACCGTCACCGCCGCCCCCGGCAGCGTCGCCAGCGCCACCCCGTACCGGCCGGTCCCGGCCACCGCGTGCTCCTCCGTCAGCGACAGCGACGCCGTGCTCAGCGACAGGGCCGGCGTATCGTCGTCCGTCACCGTCACCGCCACCCCGTCGATGGCGAGCGCGGGGGCGTAGGGCGCGGCGCCGGCGGTGACCGCGTGGCCCAGGGTCACGCTCTCGTCCGCGCTGTCGTCGTCCTGCGCCGCGCGCACCGTCACCGTTCGCGCCGTCTTCCAGTCCGAGCCCGTGAAGACCAGCGTGTCCTGGTCGCCCGGCGCATCCCCGTCCGTGTCCACCGCCACGCTCGCGCCGCCGCCGCCCACCGTCACCGTCGTCGCGCCGGGCGGCGCGCTGTCCAGGACCATCGTGTAGGTCTTCGCGTGGTCCGGATGCCCGGCCCTCTCGGCGAGCGCGAGGGTGGCCGCGCCCACGGTGACCCCGGGGGCCGGGGCCACCGCCAGCGCGTTCGACGCGACGTCGCCGCCGCCGGAGTGGCCCGCGGCCTTCACCTTCACCGCCAGGGTCCGGGGGGTGTCGAAGTCGCCGTCGAAGGCGAGGGTCAGCGTGGCCGTGTCGGCGCCGGCGGCGGCGCCCGCGACGCTGGAGATCGACAGCCCGGAGATCGCCGGCGTGCCGGTCACGAGCTCGAAGCGGCCGGCGCCCGCGCCCGCGAAGGTCGTGCCCGCCAGGGTCACGGCGAGGGTGGCCCCGTCCAGGCCGGCCTCGGTCAGCGGCGAGGGGTCGGGCGCGGCGACGACCGGGGTGGCCGCCACGGTGACGGGGAACGACGTGGTGGCGCGGTCGCCGGCGGAGGCGTCGGAGTCCGCGTCCCTCGCGGTGATGGTGACCGTGCTGCTGCCGAGCGTCGACGGCGTGCCGCAGATCCGCCGCGGCTCGGCGCCGGGGCAGTCGCCGCCGCCGTCGGCGTCGAAGACGAGGCCCGGGGGCAGCCCGGACGCGGTATAGGCGAGGGGGCCGTTGCCGCCGCTCGCCGCGGGGACCTGGAACCCGGCGATGGCGGCGCCTCTCAGGAAGGTCCGGCCGGCCGGCGCCGCGGCGAAGGACGGCGCGGTGTTCCCGCCGAGGACGTACGCGGTCACCGACGACGTGCCGAGGACCACGTCCCGCGTGCCGCCGCCGGCGGTGGCGATGGTCGCCGAGTCGAGGCTCAGCGTATACGTCGCCGCCACGTCGACGTTGACGACGGTCCCCTGGATGGTTTTCACGCTCGACTCGATGCGCGTCGTTCCGGGCAGGCTCAGGCCGCGGCAATGCGGAACCCCCTCGTTGCGATCGAAGAGCGTACGGGCGGGGCGGAAGTCCACGCGGCACGCCACCGCCCCCTGCGCCCGGTGGATGGGGGACGACGACAGGGGATCCGCGGCCGTGACGTGGACCTGCACCCTGTCGCCATCGAGGCCGCTCAACTGCAGGCCGGGCCAGACCGTATCGCGGTCGCCCTCCCGGAACGTGTTCCCGGATCCGCGGAGCAGGCCGGTCACCGACAGCGAGACCGTCACCGGCGCCAGCTTGGGCACGCCGAAGGCTTCGGCGGAGGGCGGGCTGTCCACGCCCCCGGTCCGGGTGGCGATCACCCGCACCGCGTACCGCGTTCCGGCGTCGAGGTCCGCGATGGTGTGGCTCGTGGCGGGCGCGCCGCCGGCGACGGCGGGGGCGACGAGGGCCTGCCGGGCGGCGGCGTACCCCTGCGTCCCCGACTTCCACTGCACCTTGTAGCCGCTCGCATTCGCCGCCCGGTCCCAGGACACCGCCAGCGAGTCCACCGCCGCGGCCGCCGCGACGCCGGCCGGGGTGGCCGCGGGCGGCAGCTTCGGCGTCCCGGCCGCCTCCGCGGAGGGCGGCCCGTCGACGCCGCCGGCGCCGACGGCGATCACCCGCACCGCGTACCGGCGGCCGACCACCAAATGGGGGATGGTGTGCGCGTGCCCGGCGGTGACGGTGGCCTGCCGGGCGGCGGCGCCGTAGCTCTCCGTCCCCGACTTCCACTGCACCTTGTAGCCGTCCGCGGCCGCCACCGGGATCCAGGCCACGTCGAGGGCGCCCGCCCCGGGGGTGACGGTGACGGTGGTCGCCTGCCCGGCCGGCACCCCGCCCGGCGTGCCCGCCGCGGCCAGCGACGGCGCGCCGTCGTCCTGCCCGGCGACGGTGGCGATCACCCGCACCGTGTAGCGCACGCCGGCGGTGAGGCCCGTGATGGTGTGGCTCGTGGCGGGTGCGTCGCCGGGGGCGGCGGGGGCGACGACGGCCTGCCGGGCGACGGCGTACTCCTGCGCCCCCGACTTCCACTGCACCTTGTAGCCGTCCGCCCCGCCCGGGGGCGCGGTCCAAGCCGCGGCGAGGCGGGTCACGCCCGGCGTCACGGTCAGGCCGGTGGACATGCCGGTGTCGTCGTCGGCGACCGTGACCGACACCGTTCCCCGGAGGCCGGCGTAGAGGGGGTCCGCGCTGCCCGTGCGGACGGTGACGGCGGCCGTGCGCCGGTTGGCGGCGTTGTCCGCGTCGTCGTTCACCCCGGCCACCGTCACCGTCTGCGGCGTCTCCCAATCGGACGCGGCGAAAGTGAGGGTGTCCTGGCGTCCCGTCGCGCCGCCGTCGGTGTCCACCACCGCCGCCAGCGCGGTGCTCGCGACGGTCACGGTGACGGCGCTCGCGGGCCGGGTGTGCAGCTCCACGGTGAAGGCGCCCTGCCCGCCGGCCTCGGCCACCGTCACGCCCGCCGGCCAGGCGGTCAGGCCCGGCGAGCGGTCGCTGGCGCGGATGGTGAAGCCGGCCGGCGCGCCCAGCGCGATGCGCGCGTCCCCCGGGCCGCAGGCGGTCACCGTCACGCCGGTCACGATGCAGGCGTCGGTGATGCGCACGCGGAAGCGCTCCGCCCGCTCGGCGGCGTTGTCGTCGTGGGTGGCGATCCGCACCCCGGTCCCGGCGCCACCGGGCGCCGCCGCGCTCCCGGAGGGAAGGGCCGACGCCGCCACCGCGCCGTCGCGGAAATCGGCCGCCGCGCCGCCCTCGCCGACCGCCTCCACCGCCCAGTGGACGACGAAGCGCGTGCCCGCCGCCGGCGGGGACGCGCCCAGGGTGGCGGTGACCCCGCCGCCCTCGGCGAGCGGCGCCGACGGCAGCGAGACGGTGGCCTTGTGCGCGGAGACGCCGAGGGTGAAACGCAGCGTATCGGTGTCGGCGTCGGCGTCGGTGGCGGTCAGGGTGTAGGTCGCCGGCGCCTTCGCGACGGTGGGCGCGCCGGTGATCCGGCGCGTCGCCCCGTCGAACACCAGCCCGACGGGAAGCGCCGGCGCGGCCCCCAGGGTATAGGTGAGCGGGGCGTTGCCGCCGGAGGCCGCCGGAAGCAGCAGGTCCACCGCCTCCCCGGTCGGCTGGATCGGCGGGGCGAACGCGGCGCCGCCGAACTCCGGCACCGAATCCGCGCTCACGGTGATGGTCACCGTGTCCGTGGAGGAAGCGCCGTGGAAATCGGTCACGACGAGGGAGAACGCCAGGGCTTCGTCCCGGGTCAGCCCGGTGGGCGCGGTGAAGGTCGGCTGCGCCGCCGCGGCGTCGCTCAGCGCCACCGACCGCCCTCCGGTCTGGCTCCAGAGCCAGGTGAGGGCGAGGCCCTCGGGGTCGGCGCTGCCGCTGCCGTCGAGGGTGACCAGCGCCCCCTGGTTCACGGTGTCGTCCTCGCCGGCCTCGGCGGCGGGCGCGGTGTTGGGCCGCGTCACCGTGACGACGTAGTCCCGGGTCGTCCCGTCCTCCGCGGTGACCGTCACGGTGGCGGCGGTGGGGCCGACGCCGAGGTCGAACTGGTGGCCGTCGGCGCCGGAGTCGGCGTCATCGGGCGAGAACTCCAGGGAGGCGCCGCCGTGGGCGGCCGTCGCGGCCAGGGTCGCCCGCGTCACGGTGTTGGCGACGTCCGCGGTATAGGAGGTGGTGCCGGGGGCGAAGGTCTCGTTCAGCGCCACGCCGCTCCCGCCGGCGCTGAGGGACAGGGCGCTCAGGCTCGAGTCGCCGGAACGCTGCCGCGTCACCGTCACCGTATACGCCTTGGTCGTCGTGCCGTCGTGGGCGGTGACGGTGACGGTGACGACCGTCCGGCCGAGGCCGAGGCTCACCCGGTTGCCGGTGACCGGGGTGACGGCGGTGACGGCGGCGGTGGCCAGAGGGTGGGAGGTGGCGGGCGACAGCGTGAGGCTGGTGACGCCGCGTCCCACGTTCACGGTGTAGTTGGTGTCGGCGGCCTTGAAGGCCGGGACGAGCGTGCCTTCGGAGAGCTCGAGGGCGCTCAGGTCCGCATCCGCGGACCTGGCCCGGGTCACGGCGACGGTGTAGGTCTTCGTCGTCACCGTGTCGGAGGCCGTCACCGCCACGGACACGGTGTTGGCGCCGTAGCCGAGGGAGACGGCGCCGCTGGCCGTGCCGCTCGTCACCGCGCTGCCGTTGACCCGGATCGTCGCGCCGGCCCGGGCCGCGGTGGGGGTCACCGTCAGCGAGGCGACGTCCGCGCCGACGGCGGCGGTGTAGCCCGTGATCGCGCTGGCGAAGGTCCTGTTCAGCGTGACCGCGGTGGCGCCGGCGGCGATGGCGAGGGCGCTCAGGTCGGCGGCCACCGAGCACTGCGGCAGGGTGACGTTGCGCCCCCGGGAGTCGGTCTGCGGATTGACGGTGGACCCGGCGGGCAGGGCCGTCGGGATGCAGCCGGTCAGCCGGTTGCCCGAGAGGTCGATCGAGGTCGTGGCGGGGAGCTGGGTCAGCTCGGCGGGGATGCTCCCCGTCAGCAGGTTGCCGTGCAGGTTCAGGGTCCGCAGGTTGCGGAGGTCGCCGAGCTCGGCGGGGATCGGCCCGGTGAGCCGGTTGGCGCCCAGGTGGAGGGTTTGGAGCCCCGTGAGCCGGGCCAGCGCCGCGGGCAGCACCCCGTCCAGCTTCGTCACCCCGATCCGCGGGGTCGTGCCGTCCAGGTTCAAGGACCGCACCCGCCGCGGATCCCGAGGAGTCGCACTGACGCCGTACCAGCGCGAGATATCCAGGCCCCCGGACCAGTTGTCGAACCCGGCGGAGATCTGCGTGCTCCCGCGCAGCGCGTCCATGAGCCCGAGCAGCGTGGTGCAGTCCGCGACCAAGCCGGTGTTGGTCGCCGGGCTCGGCACCGCCGTGCCGTTGCGGCACTGCGTCGGCGTCCCCTCCACCGTGGCCGCGACGCCGGTCCCCGTCAGGCTCCGCGCCCGCAATGCCGCGGTATAGGTCCTGCCGTTGACCAGGCCGGTCAGGGTATGGGACGTGGTGGCGGCGTTGGCGCCGGCGATCGGCGTCCAGGTCGCGCCGCCGTTCGTGCTCGCCTCGTAGCCGGTGACGCTGTCGTCGGTGCGCGCCCAGCTCAGCGTCAGCCGGGTGTCGCCGCCGAGCACCGTCAGCCCGGCGGGCGCCCCCGGGGTCAGCGACGCCGTGGCCGATGCCGCCCGGCCCTTCACCGCGCCCTGCGCGCCCTGCACCGCCCGCAGCTCCACCGTATAGGCGCCGCCCAGGGTCAGGCCGGCCCGGATGGTGTGGGCGATGGTCCCGGCGCCGCTGCCCGGGACCCGCGTCCAGTCGGGGCTCCAGGAGGCGGCGCCCCGCTTCATGCGGTACTCGTAGGCCAGCACGCCGCCGGTCGCCGCGTTCCAGGTCAGGGCGACGGTGCGCGCCGCGTTGTCGGGGGCGGCGGCCAGGCCCGACGGCGCGGGCAGGCGCGGCGTCGCGTTGGCCGCCGCCGCCGCGCCCCGCACGCCGCCCCGCACCGCCCGCAACCGCACCGCATAGGTGCGGCCGTTCACCAGGCCGACCACCGTGTGCGCCGTGGTGGCCGCGCCGCTGCCCGCGACCGCCGTCCACGACGTCCCCGCGTCGGTGCTCACCTCGTAGCCGGTCACGGCGGCGTCGCTCGGGTTGGTCCAGGCGAGCGCGATGCTCCGGTCCCCTGCCGTCGCCGACAGGGACCGGGGCGCCGGGAACGTCGGCGTCGCCGCGGCCCGGTTCGACGGCTCGCTCGCGGTGATGCGCTCCGCGCGCACCTCGAAGGTGTAGGTGAGGCCGTTCGCCAGGCCGGTCACCGTCCGGGTGACGTTGGTGGCGGCGGTGGTCGTGGCGGCCAGGGCCCAGTCCGTCCAGGACGTCCCCCCGTCCGTGCTCTGCCGGTAGCGGTAGCGGATGCTGACGCCGGAGCGGTGGTCCTCCGGCGCGTTCCACCGCAGGGCCACGCTCCCGTCGCCGGCGGTGGCGGCCAGGCTTCGGGGCGCCGCGATGCAGATCGACAGCCGGACGGACCGCAACGATCCGCCGATGAGCACGCGCTGGGGATTGATGGTCGAGGCGCGGCCGCGGAGCGTGTACGGGATGCAGCCGGTGAGCTGGTTGCGGCGCAGATCCAGACTCCTGCCGGACGCGGCGAGGCCGATCAGCCCCACCGGGAGGGCGCCGGTCAGATCGTTGTCCGACAGGTTCAGGGTGCGGAGGCTCGTCAGGCTCTTCAGGCCGGAGGGGATCCCGCCGGTCAGGTCGTTGTGCGACAGGTCCAGCACGGCGAGGCTCGTCAGGCCCGTCAGGCCGGAGGGGATCCCGCCGGTCAGGTCGTTGTGCGACAGGTCCAGCGTCACGAGGCTCGTCAGGCCCGTCAGGCCGGAGGGGACCTCGCCCGTCAGATCGTTCTCCGACAGGTTCAGCGTGGTGAGCCGGGTCAGGCCGGCGAGCTCGGCCGGGACCGCGCCGGCGAGGCCGTTGCTGTGCAGGGTGAGGCTCGTCAGGCCCGTCAGGCGGCCCAGCTCGGCCGGGACGCCGCCCGAGAACCGGTGGCCGCGCAGGAAGAGCGTGGTGAGGCCGTCGAGGCCGGCCAGCCGGGCGGGAATGCGGCCCTTCAGGCGGGTGTCCCTCCCGGCCGCGAATTCGCCGGTGAACGAGAGGCCGGTCACCCGCCCGCTGCTCACCGTCACCCCCTCCCAATCCCCGACGGCGGTCGAGACGCTCCAGTTCAGGGAGGCCGTGCCGCGCAGCTCGTCCTTGGCCAGCAGCAGCAGCTCGCAGTCGGCGACGAGGGAGGCGTTGGCCGACGGGTTGCGGACCGCCCCGCCGGTGCTGCACGCGGAGACGGGCGTGGCCCGGGCCCAGATGCCCCGACTCGTCCCGCCCGGACCCAGGGTACGGATCCGGAAGTTGTATTGCACCCCGTTGGTGAGCCCGGTGACGGTGTGCGAGGTGGTGGCCGCGCTGCCGGGGACCCGCGCCCAGGTCGAGCCGCCGTCCGTGCTCACCTCGTAGCCGATGGCGTTGCCGCGCACCTGCGACCAGGTGAGGGTGGCCCGTTCGTATCCGGCGACGGCGCTGACGAACCCCGTGGCCGAAGGTGCGCCCGACCCGTCGACGGGCCGGGCGCCCGCGCTGGCCGCCGCGCCGACGCCGATCTCGTTGACCGCCCGCAGACGGAAGTCGTAGCGCTCGCCGTTGGCAAGCCCGGTGACGGTGTGCGAGGCGGTGGCCGCGCCGCTGCCGGGGATCCCCGTCCAGGTCGAGCCGCCGTCGGTGCTGACCTCGTAGCGGGTGATGCTGGCGTCCGGGCCGGGCGGGGAGGCGATGCGCGGCGCGGACCAGGTCAGCGTGGCCTGCGCGTTGCCGGCCGCCGCCGAGAGGCCGGCGGGCGCGCCGGGAGCGGCCGTCGCCGCCGCCGCCCGCGTCACCCTGATGTTGTAGGTGCGGGATCGGCCGCCGCTCGCCGACACCTGCAGGCGGATCGGATTGGCGCCCACCGACAGGCCGACCGCGTGGCCCGCGCCGCCGGCCACCGTGGTGAAGGCGCTGGCGCCTGCCGCGATCCGCAGGGTGGTGCGGGCGCTCAGCGCGGTCGGCGTCACCGTCAGGCTGGACACGCTGTTGCCGACGCTGGCCGTGTAGGCGGTGGTGCCGACGGCGAACGCCGGATGCAGCGTGCCGGCGGAGATCTCCAGGGAGCGGAGGTCCGGCAGGGCCGAGCACTGCTGCAGGTTGTAGCTGCGCCCCCGGGAGTCGGTCTGCGGATTGACGGTGGACCCGGAGGGCAGGTCCGGGATGCAGCCGGTCAGCCGGTTGCCCGTGAGGTTGATCGAGACCGTCGCGGGGAGCTGGTTCAGTTCGGCGGGGATGCTCCCCGTCAGCCGGTTGCCGTGCAGGTTCAGGGTCCGCAGGTTGCCGAGGTTGCCGAGCTCGGCGGGGATCTGCCCGGTGAGCCGGTTGGCGCCCAGATGGAGGATTTGGAGCCCCGAGAGCCGGCCCAGCCCCGCGGGCAGCACCCCGTCCAGCTTCGTCACGTTGATCCGCGGGGTCGTGCCGTCCAGGTTCAGGCGCCACACCCGCCGCGGATCCCGAGGAGTCGCACTGACGCCGTACCAGCGCGAGATATCCAGGCCCCCGGACCAGTTGTCGAACCCGGCGGAGATCCGCGTCCTCCCGCGCAGCGCGTCCATGAGCCCGAGCAGCGTGGCGCAGTCCGCGACCAGGCCGGTGTTGGTCGCCGGGTTCGGCACCGCCGTGCCGTTGCGGCACTGCGTCGGCGTCCCCGTCGCCGTCGCCGCCACCCCGGTCCCCGTCCTGCCCCACGCCCGCACCCCCACCGTATAGGCCCTGCCGTTGACCAGGCCGGACAGGGTATGGGACCTGGTGGTTGCGTCGGCGCCGGTGATCGGCGCCCAGGTCGCGCCGCCGTCCGCGCTCGCCTCGTAGCCGACGACGCTGTCGTCGGTGGTGCGCGTCCAGTTCAGAATCAGTTGGGTGTTGCCGCCGAGCGCCACCAGTCCGGCGGGCGCCCCCGGGGCCAGCGCCACCGGGACCGAAGACGTCCGGCCCTTCACCGCGCCCTGCGCGCCCTGCACCGCCCGCAGCTCCACCGTATAGACGCCGCCGGCGGCGAGCCCCGTGGTGAGGGTGTGCGATACGGTCGCCGGGCCGCTGCCCGCGATGCGCGTCCAGTCGGGGCTCCAGGAGGCGGCACCCCGCTTCATGCGGTACTCCCAGGCGACGATGGTGCCGGCCGGTGCGGTCCAGGAGAGCGCGATGCTGCGCGCCGCGTCGTCGGGGGTGGCGGCCAGGTTCGACGGCGCGGGCAGGCGCGGCGTCGCGTTGGCCGACGCCGCCGCGCCCCGCACGCCGCCCCGCACCGCCCGCAACCGCACCAGGTAGGCGCGGCCGTTCACCAGGCCGGTCAGGGTGTGCGCCGCCGTGGCCGCGCCGCTGCCGGCGACCGCCGTCCAGTTCGCCCCCGCGTCGGTGCTCACCTCGTAGCCGGTCAGGGTGGCGTCGCCCGGGTCGGTCCAGGCGAGCGCGATGCTCCGGTCCCCTGCCGCCGCCGACAGGGACAGGGGCGCCGGGATCGTCGGCGTCGCCGTGGCCCGGTTCGACGGCCGGCTGGCGCTGAGGTACTCCGCGCGCACCTCGAAGGTGTAGGTGAGGTTGTTCGTCAGGCCGGTCACCGTCCGGGTGATCTTGCTGGCGGCGGCGGTCGTGGCCAGCAGGTTCCAATCCGTCCAGTTCGCCCCCGCGTCGGTGCTCCGCCGGTAGCGGTAACGGATGTCGCGGCCGGAGGGGCGGTCCTCCGGCGCGTTCCACCGCAGGGTCACCCTCCCGTCGCCGGCGAGCGCGGTCAGGCTTCGGGGCGCCGCGATGCAGGCGATCAGCGCGACGGACTGTCCGCCGACGAACAGGCGCTGGTTGTTGATGGTCGAGGCGTGGCCGCGCAGCGCGCGCGGGATGCAGCCCGTCAGCGAGTTGCCGCGCAGGTACAACGCGCGGATGTCGAGGCCGCCCAGCGCCTCCGGGATGGTGCCGGTCAGCTTGTTGCCGTTCAACAGGAGCGACGTGAGGCGCGTCAGGCCGGAAAGGGATGCCGGAATGCCGCCGGACAGGTCGTTCCCCGACAGGTCCAGCACGGCGAGGTTCGTCAGGCCCGACAGGGCGGAGGGAATCCCGCCGGTCAGGTCGTTCCCCGACAGGTCCAGCCCCTGGAGGCTCGTCAGGCCCGACAGGGCGGAGGGGACCCCGCCGGTCAGATCGTTGTCCGACAGGTTCAGCGTGGTGAGCCGGGTCAGGCCGGCGAGCTCGGCCGGGACCGCGCCGGCGAGGCCGTTGTCGCGCAGGGTGAGGCTCGTCAGGCCCGTCAGGCGGCCCAGCTCGGCCGGGACGCCGCCCGAGAACCGGTGACCGCGCAGGAAGAGCGTGGTGAGGGCGTCGAGGCCGGCCAGCCGGGCGGGAATGCGGCCCTTCAGGCGGGTGTCGGTCCCGAGCCCGCTGACGGCGCCGGTGATCGAGAGGCCGGTCACCCGCCCGCCGCTCACCGTCACCCCCCGCCAGCTCCCGATGGCGGTCGAGCCGCCCCAGTCCAGGGAGGCCGTGCCGCGCAGCTCGTCCTTGATCTTCAGCAGCAGCTTGCAGTCGGCGATGAGCGGGCGGGCGGCGCCGCGCCCCACCACGCGCTCGGTCTCGCAGGGCGAGCCGGGGATCGTCGCCGCGGCCCCCGCGTCCGGCACGGCGAGCCGGAACCCGGTCTGTGCGCCGATTTCGTCGTCGGTGCCCTCGCTGACGCCGACCCGGACCGGATCGCTCAAGGTCATGGTGACCTGATCGGCCGCCGCCTCTCCGAACGGCGGGCTGGTCCGGGCGCCGGCGGGAATGGTGGCGGTGCCCGTGGCGGTCGAGCCGCCGGAGGCGGTCCAGGTCACCTGCACCGGTCCGGGCGCGGCTTCGTCGATCCGCGCCCGCACCTCGTAGCCGCCGACCCGCTCCGCCTCGACGTCCAGGGTGAACGGACTGCCGCCGTTGCCGTGGGCGCGCAGCTCCCGGAGGCCGGACAGGCCGTCGAACGCGCCCGTCGGCAGCGTCGTGAGGCCGGCCCCGTCGAGGCGCAGGGTGGCCAGCCCGGAGAGGCCGGCGAAGACCCCGGTCGGCAAGCTCGTCAGGTTCGGGTTGTCGTCCAGCCGCAGCAGGGTCACGCCGCCGAGACCGGCGAAGTCGCCCGCGCGCAGCCCGCTCGCGTTGCGGATCCGCAGGATGCCCGTGATCCGGTTCAGATCGGTCCTGTACACCTGGGCGCAGTCCGTGACCCCGGCGATCCGGGCCAGGATGGCGTCGCGGACCGCCGCGGTGCGGGAGCAGACGCCGACGGGGGCCTCCTCGGTCCGCGCCGAGACCTCGGACGAGTGCGGGCCGTCGGCGGCGGCGGTGCGCCGGGCCTTCACGCGCATCGTGTACTGCGTATCCGTAGCCAGCGACTGGAGGACGTACGTGGTTCCGGTCACGATGCCCCTCCGATCGTGGCTGTACTGCTCCGTCGGACCCTTCCATTCCACGATGTAGGACGTGGCATGGAGCACCGGCGCCCAGCTCGCGGTGAGCCGGTTCCTGCCGGGCGTGACCTGCAAGGCCGGCGCGGCCGGGGCCGGCAGCACCTCCACGGACGCCGCGGCCGTGGCCGGTCCCTGGCGGCCGTCCCCGCCGGCGACCCGCGGATAGGTGGCCCGTAGCTGGAAGGAATAGGGCGAGGAGTCCCGCAGCCCCCGCACCACGTGGCTGGTGGTGCCCGCGGTGGCCCCGGAAACGGCCGCCCAGGCGTTCCAGGCCGGCGACGTGCCGGCCCCGAAGCGGAGGTCGTAGCCCGAGACGGCCGAATCGCCGAGGGCGGTCCAGCGCAGGGTGACCTCGCCGTAGCCGCTGCGGTGCGCGGTCAGCCCGGCGACCTCGGTGAACACCCGCACGTTCCCGGTGGTGAGGTCCACGGCGAGCAGGTCCTGTTGGGCGGCCCTCTTGACCTTGACCGCCAGGGGCGCGGACACGGTCATGTCGCCGGTGAACGACAGCGTGAGCGTCGCCGTCGTATCGCCGGCGGAGACGCTCGACACCCCGGAGATGGAGACGTTCGGAATGGTCGTGACCAGCTCGAAGCCGGAAGCGGTGACCCCGGACCCGTACCCGGAGGGGGTGTCGACGAGCCTTACGTCGATCGTGGCCGTGTTCAGGGCGGCTTCGGTCAGGACGGCCGGGCCGGTGGCGGCGATCTCCGCCCGTGGGGTGATGATCTGCGCGGCGGCGGAGGTGGCGGCGGCGGCGGACGCGAAGGCGGCGAGGGCGAAGGCGGCGGCCGGGAGGCGGCGGCGCGGCCCGCCCCCCTTCCTCCCCCGCCGGGACGGAACGGGCCCTGCGCCGGCGGCGAAGCGCTCCATCGGATTACGCGGGGGGGGGGGATCGAGTCGTCGTTCCCGCGTTCGAGCCGGAGCCTGCGTCCGAGCCCGGAGCCCGCGGTCGGCTCGACCGGGAGGACAGCGGGGAGCACGACGGGCTTCCTTGCGTATTCCGGGCCGGAATGCGCAGCTTCCTCCGGGGGGCGGCACGGCCGGCCCGGCCTCTCCGGGCGCCCCGGCTTCCCCGGGCGCCCACCGGGATCAGCCCCTGCACCGGCGGCTCCGTCGGATCACGGGCCGTCCGGCGGGCTTGCCGCTTCGATTCGGCCCCGCGAGCACCGGAGAGAACGACCGTACTCCTTCGCAAGTCACAAGCCATCCGACCGACTGTCATGTTCACCAAGCTTGCAGTATTTCAACTACTGGAATGGGCCGTTGCAAGCCCCTCCGACCATGCTATCTTCTTTCGCTCTCGCACCGCGACGTCTTGACCAGGATCAGTTCCGGACCGCTGCCGCGGAACACCCTCCTCCAGGCTGCGGGCGATCGCCCGCAGACTCGGTGATCACCTTCCACCGGAATCACTGATCACTCTGGACCGGAATACGCAGTCATGGCGCGTCGCGTTACTGCGCCTGGGGTCCTCAATATCCTGAAAAACAACGTAGATCTCCCGCATCTGAACTCTCCGGTCCTTGAAATCGACCGGAGTGTGAATCATTCGATGGATCGAGAAAACCGCGAAATCCAAAAGCGATTGCCCTGGCGCGGCGCCGGTCGGTCTTGAACCGGGATCGAGGAGGGTTTACGGTGAGGCCGTGCACCGGGGAAGGCGCTTGGAGAGGCACGCTCCCCGGCTCGGGGCGCGGCCCTGCCGCCGTCGAGGCGACGAGCGCACCCGGACCATCACGCCGCCGAGGCCGTTCCCATGCCCAGGCTCAGCCAGGAAACGATTGCCCTCATCGGCGTGCTGGTCGCCGTCATCGGCGTCGGCGTCGCCCTCGGCGCCCTCATCCTCACCACCACCGGCGGGCTGCGCGAGGAGATTCAAGCCGTTCGAGCCGAGGCGCGCACCGATCGGGAAGCATTCGAAAGGCGCACGGCCGCCATCCGGGAAGCGTCCGAACGGCGCACGGCCGCCATCCGGGAAACGTCCGAACGGCGCACGGCCGCCATCCGGGAAGAGTCCGAACGGCGCGCGACCGCCATCCGGGAAGAGTCCGAACGGCGCGCGACCGCCATCCGGGAAGCGTCCGAACGGCGCCTGGAAGCATTCGAACGGCGCATGGCCGCCGACCGGGAGGCGTCCGAACGGCGCGCGACCGCCGACCGGGAGGCGTCCGAACGGCGCCTGGCCGATTTCGAGAAGCAGATCATCAGGCTGACCGAGCAGCAAGGAACCCTCGGCGGCCTCGTCGAGGGACTGCGCCACCGGCAACTGACCGCCACCGGCCCGAACGACCCGCCCGGGTGACACGACGCGCTTCGCCGGGCGAGCCGGGGCCTGCCCCCGGCTCGACCCGGGGGCGGGCTCCGGGGAAGCAGGGATTCGCCGTTCGGCGAAGAGCCGTCCTTCCCCGCGGGTCGTCGTAATCACCACTTGGCCGGCTGGATGGTTTTCGTCCAGCCCCGGCATCGTTTCCTCCGCCCGACGAAGTGCGGCCAAGCACCCCTCGCCGGAAGGAGCCGGACCGACGACGCGGGCAGTCCGGGTCCCGTCCGGATGCGTAACAACGAGTGTTCCGGGGCTGGAATGACCAGGGTCAACCAGGAGATTCCGCTCAAGTACCCACCTATGCCGCCGCCAAGCCCCACGGCCCGCCGGATCATACCCTCGCGCCGACATGGCAGGCGGCGACCGCACCAGCGGTCGCTTGGCGATTTCGCTACACGGAACCGGGGGCGCCTCAACCAGCGTCGCGGGCAGGCCGCGCCGGCTGCCCGGCCCTTGTTCGCCCTCCTACCGGTGCTCCGTGCCCTTGCGGCGGGTGAGATAGGCTCCCGAGACGACCTTCCGCACGCACCGACCGCCGTCCACCGGGCTCTCGCTCTCGACCAGGCTTCGCAGCACCACCCCTTCGCGCACGTGCTTCTCCCGGCCCCAGAGCGTCGGGCCCGAGGCCAGCCGCTCCATCGCCTCGAGATCCTCCATACCCGCCCCCGGCGCCGGCAGGCGTGCCACTTCCGGCGCCCGGTCCACGCCTCCGGCGCCCGCGGCGGCGCAGAACGTCTCATAGTCCGCGTACCGCCAGCGCGCCTTCCCGCTCTCCTTGAAGGCCAGATCGAAGACCACCAGCGCCGGATTCGCCCGATCGTAGTGCAGGTCCTGGATCCCCCGCCCTGCGATCTCCCCGATCCAGCTCAAGCCCCAAGGGCGCCCCGTTCCCGCCGCTTCCAATGCTTCCAGCGCGCCCCGGCGCAACCCGTCCGCGTGCGCCTCCGCAACCCGCTGGTACGTCGTCCCGGCGCCCGGGGCGAAGGCCAGGTTCTTCTGCGAACCGCCCTTGCTCGCCACCCACGGCATCGTGGCCGGCCACGGGTACGTCTCCTCCTCCTCCACTCCCGGGAACCACGTGATCGAGACCATCGTCCCGTGGATCTTCTCCGTCGCGACGCACGGCATGCCCGCCGGCAGGGCCTCGGGGTTGCGCTTCCACGCCTCCACGTCGTAGGACGGAAGCGGGAACGGCGCCGCCACCACTTCCCCCGCGAGCTCCGTCGGGATCGGCGGCTCCCATTGGGCGATCCCCAGGAATCCCGCCAGATCCGGATGGTCCGGGTCCGCCGTCTCCCCGGTCTCGACGTTCTCGATCCGCCCCTCCGCATCGAGCGGCAGCACCAGCCCTTCCGACAGCACGTTCCGCAGCCGGATGGCCTTCACCCGGTTCTGCTGCGCGCCGGCCAGGCGTCCCGTCAGCCCCAGATGCGCAATCAGCGCTTCGGGCAGGATACTCGCCTCGGGGATGTAGACCACGCGCTGCCCGGCCTTGAACGCACCTTTCTGCAGGACCACGTGGTAGCCCCCGATCTGCCCTACGTCCAGGCGATCCGCGTTCGGATGCGGATGCACGTCGCTCAACGTCTCCGTCGTCACCCTGAAGTCCGCCATGTCCTTCGTTCCTTCTGTCCCTGCCTCGTCCTAAGGATCGCCGCGTTCCCCGGAGATGTCCATCGGCCAGAGCCGGCGACGTCGGGTTCGGGAGGCGGCGGCGGAGCTCCATCGAGTGCCGGGCGGGCTCGCCGGTGTTCAGCCTCCCGGCCGGCCGAGCCGGGGGAGTGTTCCCCGCGCGAACGGGGATGAACCTTTGGGGTAGCACCCCGGCCCCGGCGCGTGCGGATCCTCAGCCTTCCTCGGTCGCGCGGCGCGTGTTCGACTCTTCCAGCAGGCGCATGTTCTTCTCGACGTCGTAGCGGCCCTCGGTGAGGGTCTCGGGGTCCCACTCGCTGCGCGGAGCGCCGAAGAAGTCCCCGCCGTAGACGTGGAGGGCGCCGGTCAGGCGCGGCAGCGGGTTCGTCACCGAGTGGATGACGTCCCGGCCGAGCGGCACCGTGTCCTTCGCGCAGAGGGCGCGGGCGCCCTGCGCCTTGAGGAAGCCGTCGTCGCGGCCGGGCTGGCGGCGCCAGAAGATGTTGTCCTCGCGTCCGGAGTAGATCCCGATGACCGCCCACATGCGATGGTCGTGCGGCATCAGGGTCATGTACGGACCCCACACGAGGTTGAGGATCGTGAGCTTCTCGGAGTGGTAGAGCCTGGTCACCCCGGCGCGGGCCGGCTCGCCGAGCCCCGCCAGCACCGCGGGCGGATCCGAGCACGCGCGTTCCACGAGCTCCAGCACCGCCTTGTGAGGATCCGTTTCCGTGTTCGCCTTGCGGCAATCTTCGATGAAGCGTTCGACGTCGAGCATCGCCGTCCCTCCCGATTCCCGGTTGCGTATCCCATGCACCATGTTTCAAACCGCCGCCCGCGCCGGTTCGCGGATCCCGCGGCAAGAGAGCCTTGCCGCGACGACGATCCGGGCTGGAGCCCATCATGCACGTCGGCCGTCCGGCTACACCATCCACGTCCGTTCGTCATCACCGGTTCCGCTCGAGACCGCTCCCTGGCAGCGGCGACGCCGCCGCCCGAGGAGCGGCGACCCGGGCCCGATGCTTCATCCGGATGAACACCGAGTGCGGGATGTGCATGAGATCCGCGATCCGGCGCACCAGATGCTCCTCGTACTTGTCGAGGTCGCCGTCGGCATAGGCCACCCGCCACAGCAGCTCCACGACGTGCGCCTTCTGATCGTGATCGAATTCCCGGTTGACGACCCGCGTGAACTCGTACAGGGAGGTGGCGTCCTCGGCGTGCTCCTCGGCGCGCGCAAGCAGCTTCCGCGTCTCGTCCACCGAGAGGTCGTCGAACACCGCGGCCAGTGCCCGGAGGACCGCCTCGCGCTCACCGGCCCGGACCGCGTAGTCGGCGCGCATGATCTCGACCAGCAGCGCTGCCGTCGCCAGATGGTAGCCGTGCTCGCGTTCCGTGGGCTCCTCGGCGCGGGCCGCGGTGGCCACGGTGGATTCGAACAGCCGCCGGAGGGTCAGGATCATGGGCATGGGCAATCTCCGTGGCAGGTCGGTGACGGAGCGGTTCCCAATGCCGGTTTCGATGTTCGGGGGGGGTTGAAAGGGATCGTATCAAACACCGTCTCCGGCACGCTGCCGGCATCGGTCCGCTCCACTCGGCCGATCCGGGCGCTCGGCTTATCCTTGCGGGCGGGACGCCCGCGTCCGTCGGGACGCGCCGCTCCCAGGAGGGACACGCCGTTCCCGGGGGACGGGTATCTACCGCCCTGAGCCGGTGTTCACAAGCTCAGGCCGTACCGTTTCCGGCCCGGTCGAGCAGCTCGGCGCCCGTCTCGCACTCGATGATCCACTCCCCCACCTCGCCCAGCCGCTCCGGGTCCGCGAGACCGTTCAGCACCCCCGACAGCCGCTCGACCGTGGCGGCGTCGAACTTCCGCGCCGCCTGGCGACACAGCAACGCCCGCTCTTCGGCCCGGCCCTGCTCGATGCCGCGCGCATGGCCCTCTCCGCGGCCTTCCTCGAACCACTACTGCGTCCACTCCCGTACCTGTTCCTCGAGCATCGTCCGAACCTCCTCCAGCTCCGCCCCTCGTTCCAGCACCGTCCCCGGAAACCGGTGCACCAGCAGCACCCGGCGAATCCACGCCCCGAACGCTCGCCTCGGCTCCCGCTCGCCCGGACCCCGCACCCGGTCGAGCAACGCATCCAGCCAACGCCCCAGCTCCCCCGGCGTGCGGCAGCTCTCCAGTCCAACCCACACCGACACCAGATTGCGCGCCGGCAAATCGTCCGCCCCGTATTCCCCCACGTCAAGCAGCTCGTAACGCAGCGACGGCCGGTACCGCGCAAGCCCCTCTCCCACCGGCGCCATCATCCCCCCACCGCCGCCGTCCACCGCGACCGCCGACCGTTGTACAGCACCACCGGGAGCACCGGCGGGAGCGGCCCGCCCGGAGCGACCTCCCCCTCGCGGAGCAGGTCCTGGTACAGCAGCCCCGTGCGGCTCAGCAGCCGCACCGCCAGTCGGGTCCACGGTGGACTGGAACTCCAACCGCACGTAGAGCCACGTCCCGCCGAGGCGCACCCGCCACAGCAGGCCGCCCTCGCGCCGGCGGAGATCGTCGCCGACGGAGGCGGCGGGGCGCAGCTCCAGGGTGCGGAGGTCGAGGGCATGGCTCCATCGCCTGGCGACGAACCCGCGGAGGAGGTCCTCGGCCATGCGGGGATGGGCGGACAGGAGCTTGCAGGCGGGGTCGTACGGCATGACCACAACGTAGCGGTTCGTGTGGCCGGCCCGTCGATACAACCGCGCGGTGACGTGGTAGTATGAAATTGAGACTCGGCGGCCGCGCCTGCCTCGCGGCTGCACGTGTGACCGGATTCCCGATGCTGACCGCCGACTGGACCTGGACGCAACTCGATTTCGAGGGTGTCGAGATGCGGTGTCTCCGATGATCGAACCCGTATCGGCAGATGAAGTCCTGCGGGTGGGAATCGGCGGCCCGGTGGGCTCCGGGAAGAGCACCCTGCTGCTCAACCTCTGCCGCAGGATGCGCGAGCGTTACGACCTCGCGGTGGTGACCAACGACATCTACACCCGGGAAGACGCGGAGTTCCTCACCCGGCACCAGGCGCTTGCCTCGGAACGGATCCGCGGCGTCGAGACGGGCGGCTGCCCCCATACCGCCATCCGCGAGGACGCCTCGATGAACCTGGCCGCGGTGGACGAGCTGATCGCCGGCTTCCCCGGCCTGGACGTGATCTTCATCGAAAGCGGCGGCGACAACCTGAGCGCCACCTTCAGTCCCGAGTTGAGCGACTTGACGCTGTACGTCATCGATGTTTGCGCGGGCGACAAGATCCCCCGCAAGGGCGGCCCCGGGATCTCGCGATCCGACCTGCTGATCATCAACAAGACCGACCTCGCACCCTACGTCGGCGCCTCGCTGGAGGTGATGGATCGGGACGCCAGGGCGCAGCGCGGCGAGCGTCCCTTCGTGTTCACCGATCTCACGACGGGGCAGGGCCTGGATCTGGTCGCCGACTTCATCGTGCATCGGGGGATGTTGAGGCCGGGCATCTCGTGAGCGGGGATCCCGGACATGGACTCCAGACATCGTTCCTGCGCCGTCGCCATCGGCGGTCTCGGCACCATCGGCTTCGAGGTCGCACGATGCCTCGACGACGGCGGGATCGACGGCCTGAGCCTGGGCGCGGTGTCGGCCCGAGACCACGCGCGGGCGCGGGCGCGGATGGCGGGTTTCCGGACACCGGTCGACGTCGTCGACGCCGGCGCCCTCGCCGGGCGGGCGGACATCGTGGTCGAATGCGCGCCCGCCGCGGTGTTTCGCGAAATCGCCGAACCGGTGGTCCGGGCCGGGAAGGTCCTCCTCTGCGCAAGCGCCGGGGCGCTGCTCGACCACGCCGACCTCGTGGAGGCCGCGCGCGCAACGGGGGCGCGGATCGTGGTGCCGAGCGGTGCGGTGATGGGGCTCGACGCGGTGCGCGGCGCGGCCGAGAGCGGCATCGAGTCGGTCACGATGATCACCCGCAAGCCGCCGGCCTCGCTCGCCGGCGCCCCGCACCTCGCCACCGGCGGCATCGACCTGGAAGGTCTCGACGCGCCGTTGAAGGTGTTCGAAGGCACGGCACGCGATGGAGCGAGGGGGTTCCCCGCCAACGTGAACGTCGCGGCGGCGCTCGGGCTCGCGGGAATCGGCCCGGATCGGACCCGGCTGGAGATCTGGGCCGATCCCTCCGTCGGCCGCAACGTCCACGAGATCCGTCTCGAAGCGGAGACGGTACGGTTCCGCCTGCGGATCGAGAACGTCCCGAGCCCCGAAAACCCGCGCACCGGCCGATCCGTCGCCCCGAGCGTGATCGCGGCCCTGCGCCGATTCGTCGCCCCCCTCGTCGTCGGGACCTGAGCATCCCGGCTCCGGTCCGCGAGCTCGGTGCACCGGTTTGCGCCGGTCCGGACTCATCGAGCGGAGTGAAGGTTGACGGATGAACCAGGTCTCGCGCGAGGCGCCTCCGGGAGCACGGGCGTCTTGCCGGTTGTGGACGACAATCGTGCCTGCGGCCCACTGCGGGTGGGACGCCCGTGTCCGTACAGGACACGCTGTCCCTCCGGGACACGCCGTTCCCAAGGGACGCTGACCGTGTCCTCCGTCCTGCCCCCGCTCTCGGCCATGATGCTGGTGCAGACGATGACCGCGATGGCCCTCGTCGCCGTGCCGGTGCTCACCCCGGAGATCGCCGCGGCACTCGGTGTCGCCACCGCGACGGTCGGCCTCTACCAGTCGATCGCCTTCGCCGGGGCGGTATGCCTCACGTTGCTGAGCGGCTCTCTCGTGCTCCGCCACGGCGGGGTCCGAATCAATCAGGCGAGCGTGTTGCTCTCCGCGCTCGGGGTCGGCCTCGCGGTCACCGGCGCCGTGCCGATCGTCGCGCTGGGCGCGGTCATCGCGGGGATGGGCTACGGACTCGCGACCCCGGCCGCCAGCCACGTGCTCGCGCGGGTCACGCCCCCGGCCCGGCGCGGTCTCGTGTTCTCGATCAAGCAGTCCGCGGTGCCCCTCGGCGGACTCGTCGCGGGCGCGCTGCTTCCGCCGGTCGCGGAGCGCTTCGGGTGGGCGGCGACGCTCGCGCTCGCAAGCCTCATGGCGCTCTCGGCGGCGCCGCTCATCCAGCCGCTGCGCGCGCGCCTCGACGCCGATCGGGACCCCGCGCACCGGGTGGGCGTCGGCGCCCCCGGCCGTTCCATCCGCCTCGTCCTCACGACCCCCGCGCTCCGCCCGCTCGCGCTGGTGGCGTTCAGCTTCGGAGCGATGCAGTTGTCGCTGTTCGCGTTCCTCGTCACCTGCCTGGTGGAGCGTGCGGGGCTGGATCTGGTCACCGCGGGCCTGCTGTTTTCGGTCATGCAGGGGGCCGGCATCGCCGGGCGGGTCGCATGGGGCTGGGTGAGTGACCGCTGGATCCCCGCGCGTCCGCTGCTCGCGCTGCTCGGGGCCGGCACCGTTGCGAGCACCCTGGCGGCGACCGCGTTCTCGGGGGCGTGGCCGCTCGCGGGGCTCGCCCTCGCCTGCGTCGCCCTCGGCCTCACCGCGGTCGGCTGGAACGGCGTCTATCTCGCGGAGGTCGCCCGCGTCGTCCCCATCGAGAAGGTCGGTGCGGCGACCGGCGGCGTGCTCATGTTCACGTTCACCGGGATCGTGCTCGGCCCGTCGAGCTTCGGGGCGATCCTGGCGATGAGCGGGAGCTACGCCGCGGCGTTCGTCGCCGTGGACGTCCTGGTGCTGGCGACCGTGGCCGCGCTCGTGATCCGGCCGCGCCGCGGCGGGTAGACGCGGCAGGCCTGGATTTGACATGGGTTCTTGCCGTGTGCTTACTGGTTCGGAGCAGGTCAGGCGTGCGATTCACGCAACCTGCGATTCACACAAGGAGACGAGGAAGAAGATGAACAAGCTCAGCAGACGTGGATTTCTCAAGGCGAGCGGGGGCGGGGTCGCCGCCGGTGCCGCCGCCTCGGTCGCCGCCGTCGCGGCGAGCCCCGAGGCCAGGGCGGCCGGTGCGGTCCTGCCCTACGAGAGCACGGTGATCGGCCATGCGGGGACGCTCAAGACCGGCCAGCCGGTCAGCTTCGCGTATCCCGATGCCGCGTCGCCGTGCACGATGGTGAAGATCGGGCGAGCCGTACCGGGCGGGGCCGGCCCCGACGGCGACATCGTGGCCTACAGCAGCCTGTGCACCCACATGGGCTGCCCGGTGGTGTACGACCGCGAATCGAGCACGTTCCGCTGCCCGTGCCACTACAGCACCTTCGACGCCGACCTCGGCGGCCAGATGATCTGCGGGCAGGCCACGGAGAACCTGCCGCGGATCGTGCTCCGGCACGACGCATCGGACGACAGCGTCTCCGCGGTGGCGGTCGAAGGCCTGATCTACGGCCGCGTCTCCAACGTCCTGTGAAGGAGGAAAGTCGATGAGCACCAACAAGGACAGGATCCCGCTGCCTCCCGCCGGCGCCCGGAAGACCCTCATGACCTGCCACTTCTGCATCGTCGGATGCGGCTACCACGTCTACAAGTGGGACGCGCACCGCGAAGGAGGCCGGGCACCGGCGTCGTGCGCATGGGAGGACATCAGGAAGGGTACGCCCGCCCGCCCTATCCCGGACCGCGCCCGGCGCCCTACATCGATCAGGAGATCATCAACGGCAACGGGATGATGCTCACCTCCTGGGCGTGCAACAACTTCCAGACCACCCTCAACGCCGAGCAGTACCGGGAAGTGGTGCTGAAGCGCTCGCGGATGGTGAAGGAGGCGCTCGCGGACGCCAGGGGGGCGACGGTCGCACAGACCGTCGACGCCGCCTACGAGGCGGTGAGGAACGGCGGATTGTTCGTCACCGTGATCGATCTCTACCCCGTGAAGTTCATGCAGGCGGGGCACCTCGCGTTCCCGGCCGCGCACCCCGGCGAGATGGACCTCACGTCCATGAACGGCGAGCGGCGCATGAGGTTGTCGGAGAAGTTCATGGACCCGCCCGGCACCGCCAGGGCCGACTGCCTCATCGCGGCGGACATCGCCAACACCATCAAGGCGCTCTACGAGAAGGACGGCGACGCCGGGATGGCGCAGCGCTTCTCGGGCTTCGACTGGAGCACCGAGGAGGACGCCTTCAACGACGGCTTCCGCCAGCCGGAGGGGATCGACAGCCAGGGAGGAGGCACCGGCCATCTCGTTACCTACGACCGGCTCCGCGCGATGGGCAACAACGGCGTGCAGCTTCCGGTGAAGGAGTACAGGGACGGCAAGCTCGTCGGCACCCCGATGATCTACGCCGACTACAAGTTCTCGACCGGCGACGGGAAGGCGCACTTCAAGCCCGCGCCCTGGCCGGGGCTGCCGGAGCCGGTGGCGAAGCAGAAGGAGAAGTACCGGTTCTGGATCAACAACGGGCGGACCAACCACATCTGGCAGACCGCCTACCACGACCGGTACATCGACTTCCGCCGCGGCCGCTACCCGATGGCGCCTCTGGAGATGAACCCGGAGGATGCGAAAGCCCTCGGCATCGAGTCGGGCGACATCGTGGAAGTCCTGAACGACTACGGCTCGACCTTCGCCATGGCCTACCTGGAGCCGGACATCAAGCCGGACCAGACCTTCATGATGTTCGCCTACGACAACGGGGTCATGGGGGACGTCACCACCGAGTGGACGGACGAGAACGTCGTTCCCTACTACAAGGGGACGTGGGCGGACGTGCGCCGGGTGGGGAGCATGGAGGACTACAAGCGCACGGTGAGCTTCAAGCGCCGGCGTTACGGGTAAGTCGCCCCCGCGGGCCGTTCTTCACGCCCGGCCGCTCGTGGCCGCCGCAGCCGCCCGCCACGGGCGGCTGCGGCGACGATAGCCGCGGTAGCGTTGGGAGCGTACCGGCCGGACGGACCTTCAGCGGCCGAGCCGCGGTACAAGCGAAGGCCGGAGACGATCGGGTGGAGGTTGCCGCCAACTTCGGATGGGTGCCCGCCATCGTCCCGTTGTCGTTGAGCGTGGCCTGAGCGGCATCACCGTTCCGGTTCCCGCTCTCCGTGCACCTTGGCGGCGACCGGAGCCGACGGGCGCCCGCCGGAGGGGCCGTGGGCGTCCTGTCGCCGCTGCCGTCGCCGGGCGCGCCGTTCGCGCCACGACGCCATCACGTGCGCGCGCCAGATGAGCCGGACCGCCGCCTGCCCGAGGATTGCCGAGGCGAGCCCCATCACGAAACACCCGAGCAGGAAGGGCTCCCATACCTTGCCGAGCCCGTCGAACAGCCACCGCAACGACAGCTCGAACTCCAGACCCTCCGGTGGGACGCCGAGCATCCATGCCCCGAACTTGTGCGCCGCGAAGAACATCGGCGCCACGGTCACGGGGTTGCTGATCCACACCATCACGACCGAGACCGGGAGGTTGCAGCGCACCGCGGTCGCGGCGCCCGCGGCGAGGATCATCTGAAAGGGCACCGGCATCCAGGCCACGAAGAGCCCGACGGACACCGCCCAGGCAACCGATCCGCGGTTCAGGTGCCAGAGGTCGGCGTCGAACAGCATCCGGCCGAAGACGCGGCGCAAGGATCCGCGTCCGCGGATCTCGCGCACTTCCGGAAGCACCCTGCGCAGCAGCCTTCTCATCATCCTTCCTTCGGACATCGCCGGCACCCGGAAGACCGTCGCCGAATGCGCACGCACGACGCGACCGTCGCCGCCATGCACATGCGCCCTTCGCCCGTGGCGCAACCGGGTGCGCGGGATTATCCACGAGTCTCCCCGGCGTTTGCCCGCCGCCGGACTGCTTCCGAACGACGGACGACGCAATGGCGAACCGGGGTCGCGAAGACGGGCGCCGCATCGAAGAGGGCCGGAGCGCCGCACCGGGCGACAGGCTGCGGGCCGGCCCGCGGCAAGTCGCAATGCTGGAAACGCCGCTCTGGGAACGGCGTGTCCCTCCGGGACACGGGCGCCCCGCCTGTCGCCGGGCCGCCGCACACGACGGCAATGGGGAGCCGAGATCATGAAGACGGCCGTCGCAACCCCGCCCGTGCTTGCGCTCGCCTGCTCGTTCGTCGCCGGAGCGGCTCTCGCGCAGAGCGAGCCGGCGCTGCCGGATCCGATGTGGTGCGCAGTGCTGCCTCTGGCGGTGTGGTTTGCGATCGTTCGGCCCCGGGCCGCTCCGATGCTCGCAGCCGTGGCGGGATATACCTGGGCGGCGTTCCTCGCCCACGTACAGATGGGAGCGTCGCTCCCGGCCGCGGTGGAGGGGCGGGACCTCGTGATCACCGGCGTCGTGCGGGGGCTTCCCGTGGCCGATCCGCTCAGGGCGCGGTTCGATTTCGACGTCGAGGCCGTCGAGGACGGTGCCCTCGAAGCCGAGGACAACGGCCTTTCGGTGATCCCGGGTGGAAGGGTGAGGCTCTCGTGGTACCGGGTGCGCGCGGCGCCGGTGCCGGGGTCGGTCTGGCGGCTGACGGTACGGCTGCGGCGCCCGCGCGGAATGCTCAACCCCGGCGGCTCCGACTACGAAGGCCGGCTGTTCGCGGACCGCATCCTCGCCACCGGCTACGTCAAGTCCGGGAGACGGCTCGGAACGGCGCCGGCATTGTCGTTCGCCCGACTCGACACGGTGCGGGCCGAGCTCTCCCGCTCGATCCGCGCAACGCTCGAAGGGTATGGGAGCGAAGACTTGATCCGCGCGCTCGCCATCGGCGATCGCAGCGGCATTACGGAGAGCCGCTGGCGGATGTTGCGCGTCACCGGCACCGCCCACCTCATGGCGATCTCGGGCCTGCACGTGGGGATGGCGGCGGCGGCCGCGTACTGGGTCGCGTTGCGCACATGGGTGCTCGTGCCGCGGGCCGCGCTGCTGGTCCCTGCTCCGCAAATCGCAGGGGTCGCGGCGATGCTCGCGGCGTTCGGCTACTCGCTCCTCGCCGGTCTCGCCCTCCCCACGCAGCGCGCGATGCTGATGCTCGCGGTGGTCTTCGCCTCGCAGCTTTCGAGGCGGCGCATCCTGCCTTCGCACGGCTTGGCGCTCGCGCTGGTCGCCGTCCTGGCCGCCGACCCGCACAGCGTCCGCGCGCCGGGGTTCTGGCTCTCCTTCGTCGCGGTCGCGGCCATCGTCCTGGCGCTCTCCACCCGGCCGGCGGCGGCAGCGGTGGGCGCCCGCACCCTCGCCGGCCGGCTGCGCGCCCTCGGCACGGTGCAGATCGCGGTCACGGTGGGGCTCGCGCCGGTGACCCTCAGCGTCTTCGCCGAGCAGTCGCTGGTGTCCCCATTCGTCAACGCGCTGGCGATTCCGCTGGTCGGCACCCTCGTCGTCCCCGTGATCCTCCTCGGACTGCTCGCCGGGGCCGCCTTTCCGGCCGTCGCCGCCCTGCTGCTCTCCGCTGCCGCCACGGTGCTCGACCTGATGTGGCCGGCCCTCGAATGGATCGGTGCGCACACCGTGATGCTGCGTGCACCGGGGGAGATCGGCGCCTGGCAGCTCGCAGCCGCCGCGGTGGGGGTGCTGATCGTGCTCGCGCCGCGGGGGCTGCTGATCCGCCGGCTCGGGCTGGTCTGGATGCTGCCGCTGATCATGGTGCGCCCGGCGCCGATCGAGCCGGGGGCTTACCGGGTCACGGTGCTCGACGTGGGGAACGGGCTCTCGGTGGTGGTGGAGACGGCCCGGCGGGTGCTCGTCTACGACACCGGACCGCGGATGGGCACCCGACTCGACGCCGCGGCCCTTGCGGTGTTGCCGTATCTTGCCCGGCGCGGCCACGACACGGTGGACCGGGTGGTGCTGAGCCACGGGGATTCGGACCACACCGGCGGATACCGGCGCCTCGCCGAGTCGATCGCCGTACGCTCGATGGTCGCCAACGGCGCGGTCGGCCCGCACCGGCCGGACGCCGAGTGCATGGCGGGCCACCGGTGGACATGGGACGGCGTCGCTTTCGAGGTCCTGTACCCCTTCGAGGGACGTCTGGGATTTGCCAACGCGCACTCGTGCGTGCTGCGGATCGAGGGCACGGGCGGGAGCATCCTCCTGACCGGGGACGTCGAGCGCGCGGGCGAGCGGGCGCTGGTGGCCCGCCGCCGGAAGGCGCTGGCCGTCGACGTGCTCGTCGTCCCGCACCACGGCAGCACCACGTCCTCGACCCCGCGGTTCATCGACGCGGTGTCCCCTTCTGTCGCATTGTTCAGCGCCGGGGAGCGCGGCCGCCACCGCCTGCCGCACCCCCGCGTCGTGGCGCGGTACGCGGACGCCGGGATCGTGACCTACTCGACCTCGCGTTGCGGCGCCGTGACCCTCGAATTCGTCCCGGGCCGGGGACCGCGCATCGTCCGGCTTGAACGCGAAGCCGGACGCCGGTACTGGCACGCCGGCGGCCTGCCCTGCCGGGGCGGCCCGCCGCCCGGACCGGGGCCGCGTTCGCCGGAGGCGCTTCGGTGAGCGCGGCCCTGTGCACTCGGTGGCGACTGCCCCGGGATCGCCCGACCGCCGATGACGACCCGCTCCGAATCACGGGTGACGGCGCCGCTCGCGCGCATTCGGCATTCCGCGAGGCCATTTCCCATGGTCATGACACGGCGTCGGCGCTTCGATCCCGTTCCGGATCCACGCGTCGGGCCGCTTCGGGCAGCCATCGCCCGCGTCATGCCTGACGCCTGCCGTCGAGGCTGAACATGCGGTCGAGGGACCAGGCGCCGGGGCCGCACGCGACCAGGGCGAACAGCACGACCGCCCACCACATGGCGGGGTTCCACCAGTGGCTCCAGGTGGGGAACACCGCGAACTGGATGAACAGGGTCATCCCGAGCAGCCCGAGCGCGGAGAGCCGGCTCAGCAGCCCGAGCACCAGCAGCGCCGGCAGCGCGACTTCCATGACCCCGGCCATGACCGCCAGCGCCTTGACCACCGAGACCACGGCCGAGCCCTCGGTGTATTCAAGGGTGGCAGGATCGCAGAGTTGGAGCGCCCCGGGCCGCGGCGGGTCGGGACAGAAGAATTCGTACAGGAACAGGTCGTGCTGGTCCTTGTTGAACTGCAGGAAACCGCTCCATTTCGTCATGCCGGAGTCCCAGAACACCTTGGCGCCGGCCAGCCGGAGGCCCAGCAGGGCAAGCGGCTCCAGCCATCCGCCGATGCGAACGAAGAATCCCTGGTAGATCCCCGAAATCATGGCTCCGGTCCTCCCGGACGCTGCTCGGTACGGTGCCCGAACGACAGGATGCGATGGTGCAACAGTGACGCGAAAGTCGCCACCAGATCGAATTCCGCGCCGGCTTCGACGGCCGCGCCGGCCGCCTCTCCGCACGGCCGCCCCGCCGCGATGCGGGCGATGAACGTGTATTCGGGGGGGTCCGGGGCGCGGTAGAGGATCTCCGCGTCGCGGCGCCAGATCAGGACCTGTTGAGGCGCGCGCCGGACTTCGATCCGCTGCCCGGGTCCGTCTTGGCGAAGCCGGCTCCATGCGTGGAGCGCGCAATGGTCCAGCGACACCAGGCGCACCCACGGCGCGAGCCGTCCGCGCAGCACCATGAGCGCCTCGGCGTCGCCGGAGGCGCCGGCCGGCCCGATCGCCTCCGTGGCGGCAGGGGCATCTTCGGCGAAACAGACTTCGGACCACGCGCGGTCCAGCGTCGCGAACGAGCCGAGAGAGTCGAGGCGATGCGTCTCGCGGATGTCCTCGATGAATCGCGGAAAGTCTTCGCCGTACTCTACGAGGCTTGCGACGCGGGGTGGATACGCCTCGACATAGGGGCGGGCGAGCGCCTGGAAGCCCTCCTTGCCGACGAGCCGATCGACCGAGGGATAGCTTGCGCGCAGCGCCTCGACGCACGCCTTGATAAATCCGTTGCGATAGATCCGGAGGCGGGTGGGATCGGCGCCCTCGGCGCAGAAATCCGGCAGCCCGCCCACCGTCCCGGTGCGCAGGTAGCGGGCAAACGCGGTGGTGTATTCGTCAAGCAAGGGCCCGCCCCGGGTCCGAAGCCTCGATCCGCTCGGGTCCCGGACCCGGGAGCCGTCGCGACAGCGCCGCCTCGGCCCGGCGGCGCTCCTCCATCAGGCTCTCGAACGACGGCAGCTTGCCGTCGCGCTCCAGCAGCACCGGCCTCGGGCCGAGGCGCGCGAGGGTGAAGTCCAGAAGATCCCAGACCGCCTCGCTCACCGGAGCGGCGTGGGTGTCGATCAGCAGCGCGTCGCCGAGGGCCTCGTCGGCTTCGAACCCGGCGACGTGGATCTCTCCTATACGCTCACCGGCCAGGGCCTCGACGTAGCGCTCGGCGTCGAGGCCGCAGTTGCGGGCGCTCAGGTACACGTTGTTCACGTCGAGCAGCAGGCCGCACCCGCTACGCTCGGAAACTTCGTTCAGGAAGTCCGGCTCGTCCATCTCGCTGACGAACGGCAGGTAGTTGGTCGGGTTCTCGATCAGGACGGGGCGCCCGATCGCGTCCTGGTACCGGCCGACGCCGGCCACGAGCCGCCGGAGCGCCTCGCCGGTCCGGGGCAGGGGGAGGAGATCGGCAAACCAGACGCCGCCTGCCCTCGACCAGACCGCGTGCTCCGAAACCAGGGCGGGTTCGAACTCGTCCACCAGACGCCTGACCGCCCGCAGGTGCCGGCGCTCGGGCGGCGCCGGCCCGCCCAGCGAGGCGCCGACTCCGTGGAAGCTCAGCGGAAACGACTCCCGGACCCGGCGCAACTGCGCAAGCCGCGGGCCGCCCCCGACCATGTAGCTCTCGGTATGGACTTCGAACCAGAGGGCGGACTCGCGCCGTGCGAGCGCGCGCTCGACGTGGGGCTGCTTGAGACCGACCCCGGCGCCGGTCAAATCGCGCGCGCTCATTCCGCTCGGCCGGCGGCCGGGGCTCGGGAAGGCTCAGGGCAGGTTGCGGTCGAGGGCGGCCGTCGAACCCGGACCTTCAGGGGTGACGATGAACCGGCAGCTCCCCTTCGGCGCCAGGGTCCATGCGTTGCCCTGGAAGTCCACGGTGGAGGTCCCCGCGCAACTCGTGCCCGCCCCCGCGGCGCAGTCGTTCTCGCCCGCGAGCGCGATGCCGTAGCACTTGTCCTTGCGCCCGCTCAACGATTCCCCCTGCATCCATTTCTCGAACGCGGTCTTCACCGCCTCCGGGGCGTCATCGGCGATCTTCAACTGCGCGTTGGGCTTCGCCGCCACCTGACCGCCCATCGCCGCGACCGCGGCGCCCGTCAACAACGCTTTCGCGATACTCGACGTCGTCGTCATCGTCCTTCGTCTCCTGTGTTCGTGTCGCTGCCTGTGGAACCGCACGCCGCGCACCCGCACCGCGCGCCGGCGGTCCTGTCCGGGATCGTGTGTTCCCGCGGGATATAGACATTCCCGCTCGCGTTTCGACTCACCGCCGGTCCGTGGGGCCGCATTCATCGGCCGGGCCGGTCCGCGCGGCGTTCGAGCCGTGCTTCGCCGCGAGCTGCGCCAGGTTCGGAAGCAGCCGCCGGTGGACGGGAACGGACCGGAGCCCGCGCATCGGCCCGCGTGCCATGACCGCGAAGGGACCTCCGCCCCGGGCTCGTTGCCGGCCCGCGTGGCCGCCCGGTCGAATCAAACCGCTTCGAGCAGGCCGTCCACGGCCCACTGCTTCAGACAGACGGCCGCGCGGAACGCGGCCCCGTCCTCTCCGATCCGCTCGCTCAGGCCGGTGCAGATCGCGCCGAAGTCCTCGCCGCCGGCGCAGGCCCGGAGCGCCCACTCCTCGTCGGGTTCCACCGAGCGCCAGCGCACACGAACGTCCTCGCGCCAGAGCAGCCAGTACACCGCCCGCTCCGCGCGGACGGGCGGCTGCGGGGTTTCGCCGCGGTCGATGGCGCTCCAAACGACCGGGACGTTCCATTCGAGCGCAAGCTGCCGCACCGCGGGCTTGAGCCGGGGCCGGATGCCGGCCCATCGGTCGGGGGGGACGGCGGCGACGTCGTCGACTCCCACCACCGGGCCGTCGGCCGCGTCCACGAGTTCGCCCTTGGTCCATTCGAACCGGGCCATCTCGCACAGCGCCGGATGATCCCGCCATGGCGCGGTCGAGCCCAGGAACGGCGCCAGATGGCGGCCGAACCACCGGATCGAGCGTTCATGGGACGGGTGCGCCGCCGCGTACGCGCATCCCAATGCCCGGAACTCGTCCTCCCCCACCAGCACGCGCAGTCCCGGGTAGTCCTCGCCGAGCACTTCCAGGAAGCGCAGCCGGATCGCCTCCGCGTAGACGTGGAGGCGATCCTCGGCCGATGCCGCACCGGCGCCGGCGACGGTCGCGGGCGGCGTGTCCGTTTCCCCCAGCACGTAGGACTGAAAGCGGCGCTGGAGATCGAGCAGGGGGGTCATGGCCACGCCCCCGGGGCAGTGGCCAACCGTGCATCCCCCGTAGCGATGCCGGGACGGACGTTCGGCCGGGCGGCGACGGCCGAGCCCGGAGCGGTGCCGGTCGCCGGCGGTGCGTCCGCCTCCCCGAACACGCGTGCCCGCCGGTGGCGTCGAAGATCAGGCAGGGTGGCCATGGCCGGATCCGGGACGGTCATGACGATGCTCCGGCCGCGGCGAGACGGGCGAGCCCTCGGCCAGGCAGCCGACTGCCCGCCTGTCCGGCGGCGGGCGGCAGCCCGCGGACTCCGCCACGGCACGCGCCCGCGCAAGCTCGGCGAGCAGGGTGTCGAGCGGCGGGATGTGGTCGTCACGCTCGATCATCGTGGAGACCGGGCCGAGGCGCGCGATCGCCTCGGCGTACAGCCTCCAGACCGGGTCCGGCACCGGATGATCGTGGGTGTCGACGATCAGCGGGCCGTTGTGGCTGTGGCCGGCGAGATGGATCTGTCGCACGCGCCCGGGCGGCACGCCGTCGAGGTACGCGAGTGCGTCGAACCCGTGGTTGTGGGCGCTCACGTAGACGTTGTTGACGTCGAGCAGGATGTAGCAGTCGGCCCGCTCGGCGATCGCCGACAGGAACTCCCACTCGGCGATCTGCGAATCGGTGTACGTCACGTAGCTGGACACGTTCTCCAGGAGGATCTGCCGACCGAGAACGTCCTGCACCCGGCGGACCCGCCCGGCGACGTGCGCGATCGCCTCCTCGGTGTACGGCAGCGGCAGCAGGTCGTGCAGGTTGCGGCCGGCGACACCCGTCCAGCACAGGTGATCCGAGATCCATGCCGGCTCCACCCGGCCGGCGAGCCGCTTCAAAGCAGCGAGGTAGTCGGAATCGAGGGGGTCGGCGCCCCCGATGGAGAGCGATACGCCGTGCATGGCCATCGGGTAGCGCGCGCGGATCCGATCGAGGAAGTGGAGCGGCCTCCCCCCGGCGACCATGTAGTTCTCGCTGATGATCTCGAACCAGTCGACGGCCGGCCGGCTTTCGAGCACCGCCGTGTAGTGCTCGGGCCGGAGCCCCAATCCGAACCCGAGGAAGGGTCTGCCGATACGTCCGTTCTGGCGCGACCGGTGCGGTGTGCTCATGTCCGGAGACGGGCCTCTCGGCGAAAGGAGCTGCGGGTCCGAACCCGGAGTCAGGGCGGCGCCGTACCGCGAACTCCGCAATGGCGGCGCGGGGCGGACAAGGGCTCCCCGTCCGGTCCGGAGGATCCCGCCGGCTGGGAACGGATGCCTGCCTCGGCCACCGGCGGCGCAACGCCGGCCCGCGGGCTGTCCGAAAACGGCGCGGATCGGATCGGGGACGCGCACCCGATCCGATCCCTGCGCACGGATTGGATGCGAGCCGCGCCCTAGCTGTCCTCGACCGTGCCGCCGGCCTCCGTGCACGCGGCCTCGGTGGTCGTCATGACGAACCCCTGTCCCTTGCAGGCATTCAGGCCCTTGCATTCACTGGTGGCCGTCTTGCAAGCGCTGTGGCCTTGGCAGGCATTGCCGCCCACGCATTTCACGGTTGCCTCGGCCGCGCCGGCCGATACGGGGGCCAGAGCGAACATCGCCGCCGCGGCCGCGGCGAGGGTCAGGCTGGAATGGGTCTTCACCATGTTCATGGGGTTCTCCTTGGGGTGGACCGAAAGAAATCGGCTGATTTGTCGAGATCGTATCGCGGCGAACGATCCGATCGGTGCCATTATAGGGGTCCGAACCTCGACCCGGTATCACGCCGGATGCACGGGTGCGTCCGTCGCGGCCCTCCGGACGATGCGTTCGAGCGGGCGCCTCACATCCGGAGTCCGGAGAAGGCGCGGCCCCGTTCCGCCGGCTCCGAAAACATCCGGCGCCGCCGGGACCGAACGTCCGGACCACCGGAGCCGTCGTGGATTCCGGCGGCGCCGGGTTCAGAACCCGACGGCGTCTCCTCCCTTGAGCGCGAGCATCTCGCGCGCCTCGGCAGGGCTCGCGATCTCCAGGGAGAGGTTCTCCAGGATCGAGCGCACGATCCGGACCTGCTCCGCGTTCGACGTGGCGAGCCGGCCCTTGCCCGCGTACAGGCTGTCTTCGAGCCCGACGCGGACGTTGCCGCCCATGATCGCGCTCATGGTCACGAACCCGAGCTGGTGGCGGCCGCCCGCGAGCACGCTCCAGTAATAGTCGTCGCCGAAGAGCTTGTCCGCGATCCGCTTCATGTGCACGAGGTTTTCCTGATCGGCGCCGATGCCGCCGAGGATCCCGAAGATCGTCTGCACGAACAGCGGGGGCCGGACGAGCCCGCGGTCGAGGAAATGGGCGAGGTTGTAGAGGTGGCCGACGTCGTAGCACTCGAACTCGAAACGGGCGCCGTGCGCTTCGCCGAGCTCGCGCAGCACGTACTCGACGTCCTTGAACGTGTTCCTGAAGATGAAGTCCCGGCTGTTCTCCAGGTGTTTGCGCTCCCACTCGTACTTGAACTTCGGGTAGCGGTCGAGCATCGGGTACAGCCCGAAGTTCATCGAGCCCATGTTGAGCGAACACATCTCGGGCTTCGCCCGCAGCGCGCCGGCGAGCCGCTCCTCGAGCGTCATCCCGTGCCCGCCGCCGGTGGTGACGTTCACCACCGCGTCGCAGCTCTGCTTGATGCGGGGCAGGAACTCCATGAACACGTCCGGGCTCGGCGTGGGGCTGCCGTCCTCGGGATTGCGCGCGTGGAGATGGATGACGGCGGCGCCTGCCTCGGCCGCCTCGATGGACTGTTCCGCGATCTCCGAGGGAGTCAGCGGCAGGTGCGGAGACATCGTGGGAGTGTGGATCGACCCGGTGGTCGCACACGTGATGATCACTTTTTTCTGCTTCGCGGCCATGCGGTCCTCCTTGCGCGATCCAACGCGGACGGCGGACGAGCCGCGGCTCCACGCCGGCGGCGGGTCCCGTCCGCCTGCCCGATTCGGGCCGCACCATGCCACAAGTTCAGGATCGGCGACCAGTTCACACGACGCGGGGAGCATTTTCCGCCATGTCCCGATGCACGGTTCCACGACTCCGCCACAATCGTCTTCCGCGCACGTCTTCCGGCGGTCCGAGCGTCGAGTCCCGGAGGTACCGCCATTTCGGGCCTGGCGTGATCCCCCGACCCGGCATGCCCGGAACCAACCGTCAGGTTGGCGGAAAAAAATCTTCGCCGTTTTGTCGAAGACTCCACGGGCGAGGGACTAAGGGCCCCCCGGGGCCGCCGCGATCAGGAATACCGCATAGAGGACCACGAACACCGCGTCCTTGACGGCAGGAACCACATGACCTCGGGGATCCCTCAGCACGAGGAGGGTGATGACTTCGAGGACGAAGAACGCCAGCGCGAGAAAGAAGGCCGGCCAGATGGTGCTCCACAAGGCGAGATCGGCCGGCGCCTCGATCTCCTGGACCCATCGCCACAGCGCCAGCAGCAGCGGCAGGAGGGTGAGGTACCCGAAGCCGACGAGAAACCGGCCTCGCATCGAGGTGCGGTCGAGACACCAGAAGACGAGGAAGAACGCGGCGATGTGCACCACGTCCCAGAAGAACCCGCCATAGGCGCTACCGTCCTCGAGCCGGCTGAGGTTGAGGAAGCCGAGGACAAGGGCGATCAGGATGAGGTCGCACAGCAGCCACTCGCGGAGCCCTTCCACCGGAGTCTTCGGTGTCCAGCTTCGCGTGGCCTTGTCGAACAGCAGTACGAACGCCACCGCGATGGCGGCGGGATAGAGCACCTGCGCCACGAGATCGGCCCGCGCCGCGGGAGCCGGATCGATCCATCCGATCAGCAGGATCCCGATCACGAGGAGGAGCAGGCCGAGGAGCCGGGAGCCGGCGGGATCGCGCAGCGTCTCGGGCCGGTGGAGGCCGCTCCCGCTTTCGGGCGCCGCCGCGCTTCGGGCGGGAAGGCGCGCCACGAGAAACGCCAGGAGGAACAGCAACGAGAGGGCGGCGACCGCGAGCATGACGCCCAGGAACAGATCCGAACGCGTCTCGGCACGCCAGCCCCCGGGCGCGGCGTCGCCGGCGGTGAGCCGGACCGCGAAGGAGGCTGCGAGGATCACGAGCGCCGACAGGAGGACGACGGCGAGCAGGATCTCGTACCACCGCGGGGCGCGACGACCCGCCGCCGCGTCCGGTGCCGGCCGCCCCTCGCGTCCCAGGCGAACGGCGGCCACGACCACCAGCACCGCGGCAACCAGGGCCAGCACCACCAGCGCGACGATGCTGAATGTGCTCAACGCCGTTCCTCCGGTGTCCCGACCCCGAATCTTATCGCCGAGCCGAGACGTGGAGCGACCCGCACCGGCGCACTCTGCGGCTCGACCGGGCCTGCCCGTCCCTCGTGGCCGGACCGTGTCCGGACGGCCGTCAATCCTTCGGCCGTTCGCCGTAATCCTGCCACGGCGCGTCGCGCTCCCGGACGGCCTCGCGAAAGCCCTTCTCCGAGAACGACCCGGCCCACCGGTACGCCTCTTCGGTATGGCGCGCGATGCCGTCGAACAAGGTGCCGATGAGCTGCGTCGTGCGCAGCCCCATGTTCTCGAAGGCCTGGTTGATCAGCAGCTTGTTGAGCGCAAGCTGGTTGGCGGGGATGTGCCGGAAACGACGCGCGTCGGCCTCGACGAGCCCCGCCAGCTCGTCGGGAGGGGAGACGTGGGCCACCAGCCCGATACGGTACGCGGTCTGCGCATCGATCGCGCGGCCGGTCAGCAGGAACTGCTTGGCGTGCTCCAGGCCGAGCCGGTAGACCCACAGCATCGTCGTCGGGGTGCCGTAGATGCGGCTCGGGGCGTAGCCGACGTGCGCGTCGCTCGCCATGTACAACTGGTCGCAGCAGAGCGCGAGGTCGGTGGCGCCGCCGATGGCCCAGCCCCTGATCTCGGCCAGCACCGGCTTCGGGCACTCCCGGATCCGCGTGAAGCGCTTGACGTTGTGGCCCATGAACGCGAGGTCCCTGACCGGATCCCACGCACCCGCGCGCATCTCGACCTCCGGCGCGCCGTAGGGCACGTCCCACTCACCGCCGTCGGTCAGGTCATAACCGGCGGTGAACGTGTCGCCCACCCCGCGGAGCACCACGGCGGCCACGTCTTTTGAGCGGCTCGCCGCGTCGACCCCCTCCGCGATGCCGCGCACGACGCCTTCCGTCAGCGTATTCTTCTCCTCCGGGCGGTTGATCGCGACGATCGCGATACCGGCGGTTTCCTCGTAGATCACTTCTGCGGTCATGGCTGTTTCCTCCGACGCCTCTTCGCCGGCGCGTGGAGAATGTCCAGAAACGGATCGGAGCATTCCGCGCGTCGCCTGTCACCCCTTGCCGGGCAACGTCGCTCTGCCGCTCCCGCGGCGCGCGGAACGGTGACACCTCACGCCTGAAGCGGTCCTGGCCGGTGCGCGGAGCACCGGCCAGGCACGGGCACCGGACGCCTTTCCGGCAGACGTGGCGGGATCCTCCGCACCGGCCGGCCATGCTGTTCGACGCGAAGGCTGAAGCAGGCGGTCGAGGTCGCCTCGGCGGGGCCCGGGAAGCCGTTTCACCGGGGAAGGGAGCCTCTGCCACCGGCGACTGTGCATCTTTGCGGACCCCGCGGCGAACGCATGGCCTTGTCCGCACCGGCGACGAGGTTGCCCGATGCCATTCCCTCGCCGTATCCTTTCTTTCCCGCCTTCTTCCAGCGTCGGCGGGCCTCGCGGGTCTTTGGACGGGGACGATGCGCTACCGGGTTCCTCGGGAAAAATCCATGGATGTGAAAGTTGCCCTGGAGCACGGGATCGGGCTGAAGGGAGTCGAGTTCAGACACAACCTGCCCAAGAGTCGGCTCTTCGAGGATGCCGTTGCCAATGATCGCGGCCGGGTCCGTCCCGGCGGCCCGGATACCGACCGGAAGTGCTTCCCGACCAGGCTCGGCGCCGCCGGCCCGCTCGTGTTCTACACCGATCCCGCCTGCACCGGGCGCCCCGTCGACGACACGTTTGCGGTGGCCTGGCCGGAGATCGAGGGTGAGGTGTGGTGGAAGGACAACCTCAAGCCCTGCGACCCGGATCGGTACGAGGGGCTGTTGCGTCGCGTCGTCCGGCACGTGAACGCGCGTGGTGCGCCCCTCTACGTGCAGGACGTGTTCGCCGGTACCGACCCGGCGTACTCCGTCCCCTACCGTTTCGTCGGCGAATACGCGGTGCACGCGATGTTCGCCCACAACATGTTCCCGAAACGCGTCGCGGGGATCGAAAACGCGGAAGACAAACGTTGGACGATGCTCAACGTGCAGTCCTTCCGGTGCGACCCCGAGCGTGACGGCACCCGTTCCGACCGCGCCGCGATCATCGATTTCCGCAACCGGATCTGCCTCGTCGCCGGGCGGGCCGACTACTGCGGGCTGGTGAAGAAGACGATCTTCACGGTGATGAACTTCCTCCTTCCGGACCAGGGCTACCTCTCCATGCACTGCTCCGCGAACGTCGGCGAGCGGGGTGACGCCGCGATCCTCTTCGGCCTTTCGGGCACCGGCAAGACGACGCTGTCGGCCGATCCGGACCGGCGCCTGATCGGCGACGACGAGACGGGGTGGACGGACGCCGGTATCTCGAACCTCGAGGACGGCTGCTACGCGAAGCTCATCGACCTGGACAAGGAGGCCGAACCGGTGATCGCGGCGGCACTGTCGATGCCGGGGACGATCATCGAAAACGTGCCCCCTCTGCCCGGACGGCGGATCGAGGACACGGATCCGCAGGAGCTGGACCTGAGCGACGCCTCGATCACCGAGAACACCCGCTTCTCATACCCGCTTTCCTGCAATCCGTACGTCGCGGACGGCGCGCGTGGCGATCATCCCGAAACCATCGTGCTGCTCACCGCCGACGCCTTCGGCGTGCTCCCCCCGCTCTCCCTCCTGGAGGGCAGGGAAGTGATGTACCACTTTGCCCAGGGTTTCACCGCAAAGCTCGCGGGCACCGAGGTGGGGCTCACCACCCCCCGCGCAACCTTCAGCGCATGCTTCGGCGCTCCGTTCATGCCACGCCGCCCGAACGTCTATGCGAAGCTGCTCGCCGGGAAGATGCAGGGGCACGAGGCGCGCTGTGTCCTGATCAACACCGGATGGAGCGGCGGCCCCGCCGGCAAGGCGGATCGGATCTCGATCGGGGACACCCGGACCCTGCTCGACGCGGCGCTCGGCGGAGGCTTCGCCGGAGTCGAGACCACCTTGCACCCGATCTTCGGGCTGCGCACGCCGGTATCCTGCCCCGGCGTCGATCCCGCGATCCTCGACCCGCGATCGGTGTGGAGCGACAGGAGCGCCTACGACGCGGCCGCCCTCAGATTGCGCGCCATGTTCCGGGAAAACTTCGACAAACAGGGATTCGGGGCGCACGGGATCGAGGCGGTGATGTAGCGTCCGGCTTCGCGCCCGCCCCGCGCTCATCCGCCGAACGATCGCGGGTGGAGCCCGGCCTGGAACCAGCACACGAAGCTGTAGAAGTCATAGACCGGGAGCCCGGTGGCGCGCGACACGTCAGCCGCGTACGGCGGCATGTTGGTGCATTCGAGGACGATCGCGCCAACGTCGCGGTTGCGCTCGACGAGCCGGCGGGCGGCGGCGAGAACGTCTTCGCGGGCGCGGTCCACGTCGAGCTCAAGTTCGTCTTCAAGCAGCACGCGAGTGAGCTCCCGTCCCGATTCCGTGCCTTCGAACGGCGTGTCATCGGGAGCGCCCGCGCATTCGAGGTGCTGCGGGGTGAGGCTCGAAGCATCCACGGTGAGCACGCCGACACGCCGTCCGGGCGGCAGCAGGGACTGGACCCACGGAACCTGGAGCAGGGACGAGGCCGCGACCGGAACCCCGCATCCTCGCGCCAGCCGGTCCTGGTGCAGCACGAGAAATCCGCAGTTGGTGGTGATGCCGTCGGCGCCGAGCGCCACCAGCTCGCGGGCTGCCGCGGCGAACGCCTCGACGAGGTCCTCGGTGCCGCCGCGCACGACCCTGTCCGGGGTTGCGTCGGCGACGACGCGGTAGAGCATCGGAAACGGCCACGTCCCGGCGTTGCCTCCGTCTCCCGGAATGCGCGGAAAGCGGGATTCGAGCAACAGGATGCCCACGCTCGCCCCGCAGACCGCTTTGCCGCCGCGCCGTGATTGCATCGGTTCTCGACTCTCCGGAACCACGCCGGAGCGCAGTGTACAGGCTGGCGGGGCGTTCTGCGCCACCGGGCGGCGATACGGAGCCGCATCCTCAGGCGCTGGAATGCGCCCCGGCCCCGGGCCACGTGGACGGACGTTGCCGTTTCAGGGACGGACGAGGAGCGGGTGGTGGTTCTCCCTCCGGCGTCCCAGACCCGCGATGCCGGTCACGACGCGGTATGGCCGATTCCGATGGCCGGAGTGCCTGACATGGCTGGAGTGCTGACTTGTAGACGAAGAAATGGTGTGGTAGAGCAACCTGGCATGATATACGGTATTTTGTATCTTGCGTGCACTGGCCAGAGGATGCCGGCCAGGACGCGCTTCCACCCGGGAGCCGGAACAACGGCTCATTCGCATTGCACCAGGAGAAGGAGGAAGTAACGATGACCTGCATCAAGAAGACGATCGCGGCCGGCCTTGCCGGCGCACTCGCCGTCGCCGGCTCGCTGGCCGTGTCGAGCACCGCTGCGGCTTGGGAGCCGAAGAAGCCGGTCGAGTTCATCATCATGGCCGGCACCGGCGGCGGCGCCGACCAGATCGCGCGGCTGCTGCAGGGCCTGATCGAGAAGAAGGACCTGTCGCCGCGGCCGTTCATCCCGATCAACAAGCCCGGCGGCTCCGGCGCCGAAGCGTTGCGCTACCTGCAGGACAAGGCCGGCGACGAACACACCGTCCTGGTCACCCTGAACAGCTTCTACACGACCCCGATCATCCAGCCGGACCTCGGCGTCGACGTGAGCAAGTTCACCCCGATCGGCCGCATGGCGCTCGACACGTTCCTGCTGTGGGTGCATACCGACCGCGGTGACATCACCGATCTCGACAGCTACGTCGCCGCAGTCAAGACGGCCGGCAAGAGCTGGAAGGTCGGCGGCACCGGCAGCGGCCAGGAGGACTCCATCCTGACGGCGATGATGGAGGCCGCGTTCGACTACAAAGTGACCTACATCCCGTTCCCGGGCGGCGGCACGGTGGCGAAGAACCTCGTCGGCAAGCACATCGACTCCACCGTCAACAATCCGGCGGAGCAGAACGAGTTCTACCGCGCCGGCAACACCAAGCCGCTCGTGCAGTTCACCGGCGAGCGCATGGCCGCCTATCCGGACATCCCGACCGCAAAGGAGCTCGGCGTGGACATCGAGTACTACATGCAGCGCTCGATCAACGGCCCCCCGGGCATGTCGGCCGAGGCGCAGCAGTGGTACATCGACCTGTTCGACACCCTCTACAAGTCCGACGAATGGCAGAAGTTCTGCGTCGAGGACGGTCTCGATTGCACCGAGTGGGTCGCGGGCGACGATCTCGGCGCCTTCCACGCGGAGCAGATCGTGCGGCACAAGGAGTTGATCGAAAAGGTCGGAGCCGCCGCCATCACCGGCGAGTAATCCGACCTCGGGGTCGATCTCGCGGCGGGGCGGGACGGACGAACCGGGCCGTCCCGCCCTGCCGCCCCGGACCGCATCGCGCATCACGGCGCCCCGGCGATCGGGCCTCGTACAAGACGCCGGGGAATTCATGAACGGGCCCTTCCGGCTCAGGCTCTTCCGGCCCGGTGGATCCGGGAAGCAGGGGCCGGCCTGTCAAGAGCCGATCTTTCCGGAGCAGGCGTCGCAATGACCGTCCGTACCGCCGAGCTCGCGATGGCCGTGGTGACCATCCTGTGCTCCATCGGCCTGATGCTCAAGAGCGCCGAGCTCAACATCGGCTGGATCGAGGGTCGCGGTCCGGGCTCCGGGGCATGGCCTTTCTGGCTGTCCTTCGGCATGTTGCTGGCCTCGGTGGTGACGCTGATCCGCTGGTTCCTGCGCGCGACGCCGGAGTCGCGCTCGGACTCGCCGTACATGACGAAGGACAACGCGATCGTCGTCGGCGTCTCCGTCGCCGCCATCCTGTTCCTGCTGCTCGCCACCCACGTCGTCGGACTGTACGCCGCGCTGATCCTCTTTCTGCTGTTCTACCTGAAGTTCGTCGGCCGGCACTCGTGGCCGCTCACCGGCATCCTGACCGTGTCGATCCCCGTGTTCATCTTCTGCCTGTTCGAGTGGGCGTTGAAGATCCCGCTGCCCAAGGAGATCACGGAGCCGCTGTTCTATCCGATCTACGACCTGATGTACTCCTGACCGGGAAGCGCGCCGATGGATACGGTACTCGTATTGCTGGGGGCCGGGCTGCTCGAGGCGATGCAGCCGGTCAACCTGATGATGATCTTCCTCGGCTGCTCCATCGGCCTGCTGATCGGGGCGATGCCGGGCCTCGGCTCGGTCAACGGCGTGGCGATCCTGCTGCCGATCACCTTTCTCGTGCCGCCGACCGCGGCGATCATCTTCCTCGCCGCGATCTATTACGGCGCGATGTACGGCGGCGCCATCAGCTCGATCACCCTCGGCATCCCCGGCGCCTCGACCGCGGTGGCCACCGTGTTCGACGGCCGGCCGCTGGCGCAGGCGGGCAAGGCGGACCGGGCGCTGACCGCGGCGGCGGTGGCCTCGTTCATCGGCGGCACGATCTCCGTCGTCCTGTTCACGCTGTTCGCGCCGCCCCTGGCCGAGTTCGCGCTCAAGTTCGGGCCGCCCGAGGAGTTCGCGCTCATGGTGCTCGCGTTCGCGACCTTCATCGGTCTCGGGGGCGACGACATTCCGAAGACGATCTTCTCCATCCTGATCGGCCTCGTCCTGGCGACGGTGGGCCTCGACATCATTTCCGGCAAGCCGCGCCTGATCTTCGGCGACATCTCGGGCTTTCTCCACGGCATCAACTTCCTCGTGCTCGCGATCGGCATCTACGGCATCGGGGAGATGCTGTGGACGCTGGAGGAGACCAAGGGCAAGGTCACGGTGCACAAGGTCAGGATGTCGTTCTCCAGGCTGCTCCGGAACCTGCGGGACGTGAAGCAGTACATCGGCACGACCTCGCTCGGCTCGGCCATCGGGTACTTCGTCGGGACGCTGCCGGCGGCCGGCGCGACGCCCGCTTCGCTGATGTCCTACGGCCTGGCGAAGACGTTCTCCCGCGATCCGGACTCCTTCGGCAAGGGCAACATCGCCGGCGTCGCCGCCCCCGAAGCCGGCAACAACGCGGCCTCGACCGGGTCGATGCTGCCGATGATCACCCTCGGCATTCCGGGCTCGCCGACCACCGCGATCCTGCTCGGCGGCATGATCATCTGGGGGCTGCGCCCCGGCCCGCTGCTGTTCTCCGAGCATCCGGATTTCGTGTGGGGGCTGATCGGCTCCCTCTACATCGCCAATCTCGTGACCCTGCTGATCAACCTGGCGTTCATCCCGGTGTTCGTCAAAGTGCTGACGATGCCGTTCACGATCCTGGCCCCGGTGATCTTCGTGCTCTGCGTGGTCGGCGGGTACGCGCCGACGCAGACGATGCACGACGTGTGGCTGATGTTCCTGTTCGGGATCGCCGGCTACCTGCTCCGCAAGCTGAACTATCCGGTGGCCCCCGCGGTGCTCGCCATCGTGCTCGGGCCGCTGGCGGAGCGTTCGTTGCGGCAGTCGCTGCTGGCTTCGCAAGGCGATCCGCTGATCTTCATCGAACGGCCGCTGTCGGCCACCTGCATCGCCATCGCGGTGCTGCTGGCCTGTTATCCGTTGTTCCGGAAGCTCGGGCGTCCTCGCGGCAAGTCCTGACGTCCGCGGTGCGCGACGGAGCGTTCTGGCAGGTGGGATGGATGCCCGGTATTCTGTATTCCGTATACCAGATACCGGAAGACAACCGATGACGATTTCCCGATGGCCGTCGCACACCTCTCCCTGAAGCCGGTCGACAACCCCGCCGCGCTCAAGGACCGCATCTACGAGGCGCTCAGGACCGCCATCACCTCGATGAACGTCTACGCGGACGCCGAGGAGCACCGCCTCGACGAGCGCCAGCTCTCCGAGGATCTGGGGGTGAGCCGTACCCCCGTCCGCGAGGCCCTGTGCCGGCTCGAGAACGAAGGCTTCGTGCGCACCATCCCGCGGCGCGGGGCGTTCGTCGCCCGCAAGACGAAGAAGGAGGTGCTGGAGATGGTCACGGTATGGGCGGCGCTGGAGAGCATGGCGGCGCGGCTCATCACCGAGAACGCCACCGATGCGGAGATCGCCACCTTGCGCGAGATGTTCTCGACCTTCGGCGAGGACGGCGCGGTGCAGGCCCACATCGACGAGTACTCCGACACCAACATCGCGTTCCACCAGGCTCTGTTCCGCCTGAGCCGCTGCGACCTCCTCTCCGGCATCACCGAGAACCTCTTTCTCCACATGCGCTCGATCCGGATGCGCACCATCGCCGAGAAGGATCGCGCGGCCCGCTCGATCATCGACCACATGCACATCATCGAGGCGCTGGAGGCGCGGGACACCGGGCTTGCCGAAGAGCTCGTGCGCCGGCACACCCTCGACCTGGGCCGGCACATCGAGGAATACGTCGACTGGCTCGACTGAGCCGACGGGCAGACCGGCGGCGGGCCTGCCGGACGGTGCACCGGGGACCGAAGACCGAATCACCGGTCACTGACTACCGATCATCGATGACCAATCACCGACTCACCCGATAAGAGGAAACCACCGCCATGTCCACCACCGCACAGCAGGTCTCGTCACGCACCGCCGAGGACACCCTCGCGCAGAAGAGCCGGGACGCCGACGTCGTCTCCGGCGGCCACCTCGTCGCCAGGGCGCTCAGGAACGAAGGCGTGGACACCATCTTCACGCTCTGCGGCGGGCACATCATCGACATCTACGACGGCTGCATCGACGAGGGCATCCAGGTGGTGGACGTGCGCCACGAGCAGGTCGCGGCGCATGCGGCGGACGGCTACGCGCGCCAGACCGGGCGGCTCGGGTGCGTGGTGACCACCGCCGGCCCCGGCTGCACCAACGCGGTCACCGGCATCGCCACCGCGTTCCGCTCCGAGAGCCCGGTGCTGCACATCGGCGGCCAGGCCGCGCAGACCCAGCACCGCATGGGCGGGCTCCAGGACCTGCCCCACGTGGACATGATGCGCCCGATCACCAAGTTCTCCTCCACCGTCGCCTCCACCGAGCGGGTCGCGGACATGGTCGCGATGGCCGCCCGCGAATGCTTCACCGGCGCCCCGGGGCCGTCCTACCTGGAGATCCCGCGCGACGTGCTCGACCGCGAGATCCCCTTCGGCGACGCGGTGGTTCCGGCCGCCGGCGCCTACCGCGCCTCCACCCGCTCGGCCGGGGACCCGGACGACGTCGAGCGGCTCGCCGATCTGCTGGTGAACTCCGAACGCCCCGCCATCCTGCTCGGCTCCCAGGTCTGGGCCGCGCGCGGGCACCGCGAAGCCATCGACATGGTGCGCGCGCTCAACGTCCCCGCGTACATGAACGGGGCGAGCCGCGGCCTGCTGCCGCCGGGCGACCCGCACTACTTCAACCGCACCCGCGGCGACGCCTTCCGGAAGGCGGACGTGATCGTCATCGCGGGCACCCCCTTCGACTTCCGCATGGGCTACGGCAAGCGGCTGAGCCGCGAGGCGGCCATCGTCCACATCGACCTCGACTACCGCACCGTGGCCAGGAACCGCGACGTGTCGCTCGGCATCGCCGGGCATCCCGGCGCGGTCTTCAGGGCCGTGCACGACGCGGCCACCGGGCGCGCGGACAACCGCGCCAAGGCCCGCCAGCCCTGGCTCGACGAGCTGCGCGCGCTGGAGGAGTCGAAGACCGCGAAGCTGATGCCGCTGTTCCGGTCGGACGCGAGCCCGATCCACCCCTACCGCGTCGCCTGGGAGCTCAACGAGTTCCTCACCGGGGACACCGTCTACATCGGCGACGGCGGCGACGTGGTGACCATCAGCGCGCAGGCGGTACAGCCCCGCTCCCCCGGGCACTGGATGGACCCGGGCGCCCTCGGCTCGCTCGGGGTCGGCACCGGCTTCGCGATGGCCTCGAAGCTCGTGCACCCGGACAAGGAAGTGCTCTGCTACTACGGCGACGGCTCCTTCGGCATGACCGCCTTCGACATGGAGACCGCCAACCGCTTCGGCGCCCCCTACGTCGCGGTGATCGGCAACAACTCCGCGATGAACCAGATCCGCTTCGGCCAGATCTCGAAGTACGGCGAGGAGCGCGGCGACGTCGGCAACCTGCTGGGCGACGTGCCGTTCTCGAAGTTCGGGGAGATGCTCGGCGGCTACGGCGAGGAGGTGCGCGAGGCTTCGGAGATCGCGCCCGCCCTGCAACGCGCCCGCGAGGCGGTGCGCGGCTCCGGCAAGTGCGCGGTCGTCAACGTCTGGGTCGACCCGCGCGAGTACGCACCGGGCACCCGGAACCAGACCATGTACAAGTAGCCCGGCTTCGAGACTCGAAATGCGACCGTCATTCCCGCGCAAGCGGGAATCCATGCCGGCCGTCGGATTCGACAAGCGGCCGGACGTACCGGAGCGGAAACGAACCTCGAAACACGGAAGACGAGGACCGGCGCGGCTCGCGCCGGCCGGAACGTCGCAAACGAGACAAGGGCAAACGAACAAGGGGGCCAGTTCATGAGCAAGGCACTCGAAGGCGTGCGCATCCTCGACATGACGCACGTGCAGTCGGGACCCACCTGCACCCAGCTCCTCGCCTGGTTCGGCGCGGACGTGCTGAAAGTCGAACGTCCGGGCACCGGCGACGCCACCCGCGGGCAGCTTCGCGACCTCCCCGGCGTGGACAGCCTCTACTTCACCATGCTGAACCACAACAAGCGCAGCATCACGCTGAACACCAAGACCGGGCGCGGCAAGGCCATCTTCACCCGCCTCGTCGAGGAGTGCGACGTCCTGGTCGAGAACTTCGCCCCGGGCGCGCTCGACCGCATGGGCTTCACCTGGCAGCGCATCCAGGAGATCAACCCGCGGCTCGTCTACGCCTCGGTCAAGGGCTTCGGCCCGGGTCCCTACCAGGAGTGCAAGGTCTACGAGAACGTGGCCCAGTGCACCGGCGGCTCGGCCAGCACCACCGGCTTCGACGACGGCCCCCCGCTGGTCACCGGCGCGCAGATCGGCGACTCCGGCACCGGCCTGCATCTGGCGCTCGGGATCGTCACCGCGCTCTACCACCGCGAGAAGACGGGGCGGGGGCAGCGCGTGGAGTGCGCGATGCAGGACGGGGTGCTGAACCTGTGCCGGGTGAAGCTGCGCGACCAGCAGCGCCTCGCCCACGGGCCGTTGCGCGAGTATCCGCAGTACCCGAACGGAACCTTCGGCGACGCCGCCCCGCGCTCCGGCAACGCCTCCGGCGGCGGGCAGCCCGGCTGGGTGGTGAAGACCAGGGGATGGGAGAGCGACCCCAACGCCTACATCTACGTCATCACCCAGGCCGCCGCGTTTCCGGCGCTGGCGAAGGCGATCGGGCGCGAGGACTGGCTCGACGACCCCGAATGGAACACCCCGGAGGCGCGTCTTCCCAAGCTCGACCGGGTATTCGCCGAGATCGAGCGGTGGACCATGACCAGGGACAAGCTCGAGGTCATGGAGATCCTCAACCCCTTGAACGTGCCCTGCGGACCGATCCTGTCGATGAAGGAGCTGGCCGAGGAGCCGTCGCTACGCGCGACCGGCACGGTGGTGGAGGTGGACCACCCGACCCGGGGTCCCTACCTCACGGTGGGCAACCCCATCAAGCTCTCGGCCTCGCCCTCGGAGGTGGCCCGCTCGCCCCTGCTGGGCGAGCACACGTTCGAGATCATGCGCGAGGTGCTGGGCTTTTCTGCCGAGGAGATCGAGGCGGCGCGGTCGGAGGGCGCCATCGGCAGCGAGGACGCGGGGGAGCCGGCGGCGGCTTGAGGGTCAGGAGACCCCGTCCTCGCGCGGGGGGAAAGTTGAATCGGCGACGGGTGCGCCGCAGGATGCCGGGAGTCGTTACGGGGTTGGCGTCGGCAGGCGTCGCGGCCTATGCTGGCATGACCATGCCTCGGGGGCCGATACCATGGCTACCTCGAACCGCCACCACGCACCAGCCGGTACGACCGCAATCGAACGGGACGGGATTTGTGCCGTTGCGTGCGATTCGACGCCGAAGCCGATGAATACGATGAACTGCCCTGCGTCCATACGAAGCCGCGGGCGCGTATTCGTGTCGGACAGATCCGACGGGTGACGACCATGGCAGCACGCAGACACCGCCGCAAGCCCACACGCCCTCCTCCTGGAGTGAGCCGACGGAGGCGGAAGCAAATGCAACTCACCCCGTCCCAGAAAAACGCCATCCGGCACGGTGAAGACAACCTCCAACTCATTGCGTGCGCGGGCTCCGGCAAGACGGAAGTCGTGGCACGCCGTGTCGTTCACTTGCTGAACCCGGCGAAGGCAAACCCCCTTGTCCCGGCGAACATCATCGCCTTCACGTTCACCGACAAGGCCGCCGCGGAACTCAAGGAGCGGATCGTCACCCGCACCAGGGAAGCGCTCGGGGAAATCAACGGTCTCGCGGAGATGTTCGTCGGCACCATCCATGCGTTTGCTCTGGATCTGATCAAGAGTGAAATACCGAAGTATCTGAAATATGAGGTACTGAACGAGATCCAGCAGGGTCTCTTCGTCGATCGTTACAGCAAGCAGAGTGGTTTGACCGCTTGTACGGGCCTCAACGGACGAGCCCTCCGTCGATATGTCGATACCAGATATTTCATCTCGGCGCTTGCGATCCTCCGGGAAGCGGAACTCGATGATGCCGAGCTCGCCGGTTGTTCCGTCTTCGATGGTTTGGATACGTACCGTGACCTCCTGGATGAGCGAAGCTACCTGGATTACTCGTCGATTCTCGAAGCGGCGGTCGAAGTCCTGACCAACGAAGCGGATCTTCGTGAGCGATTGGCCGGACGTATCAGGTACGTCATCGTTGACGAATACCAGGACGTGAATCCGGTACAGGAGGCGATCGTCTGGTTGTTCCATGAGCTCGGCGCGCGCATCTGTGTCGTCGGAGACGATGACCAGACCATCTACCAGTGGCGCGGGAGCGATGTCGAGAACATCCTGACGTTTGCCGATCGCTACCCTTCGGTAGACCAGATTCCACTTGAAGAGAATTTCCGATCGAGCGACGGAATCGTCAAGACAGCGCGCCCGTTCATCGAAAAGAATGAAGTGCGTCTCTCCAAAGCGATGAAACCGACGGGTGTTCAGACGTATGAATCCGGAGACATCGTTGCGCTTTCGTTCGGAACACCCGAAGAAGAGGCACGCCATATCACGGAAACCGCTCAGGCTTTACGGGGAGTTGCGTTCCTGGAAGGAGAAGGAGAACGTGGCCTTTCCTGGTCCGACATGGCAGTTCTTCTCCGTAGCGTCCGGACCAACGCTGAACCGATCACCGCGGCGCTCCACGCTGCCGGGGTGCCGTTTGTCGTGACCGGGATGAACAATCTCTTCGGGACGTCGGAGGCGGAAGCAGCCCGGCAGCTCTTCTACTTCATCGGTGGCCGTGATGACGTCGAAGAAGAGGACGTGGTGAATGCCTGGACAGAGGCAGGTCTCGGTATCGGTCCTGGTGAACTGTCCGCTGCGGTCCAGGATGTCGTAGCAGCCAAGGCTGCGCTGATCGATCTGGACCAAAGACGCTGGGGACAGCACTCCATCCAGCGAGCGTTTATCAATTTCCTTGAAAAGGCTGGCGTTCGTGAAGAGCGGATTCCGGACAACCGGGGCGAGATTACCCTCTACAATCTCGGGAAGTTCAGTCAAATCATTACGGATTTCGAAACCATCCACTATCACTCGAATCCCGTAGAGAAATATGAGAGATTCGCAAATTTTCTTGAGCATCGAGCGGAAGATGCCTATCCGGAGGGCTGGCAGGACAACCAGTATGCGAATCCGGACGCAATCAAAATCATGACGGTGCACCAAGCCAAGGGTATGCAATGGCCCGTGGTGTTCCTGCCCGCACTTCTCCGTAACCGATTTCCGGCTCCAAGGATGGGAGGGAAAAACGTCTGGCATTTGATTCCTCGAAACGGAGTCAAGAGCCAGTCTCGTTTCGAGGGAACCGTAGAAGATGAACGCCGGTTGTTCTACGTAGCAATGACAAGAAGTCAGAAGTTTCTCCATCTGACATGGGCGCCTGTTGCAGGGAAGAACAACCGGTATGTGAATCCATCCGAATTCTGGGAAGACATTCTCGTATCGAAGCACGTGAAACGCCGTCCTCCCGACTATTCCAGGCGCAAGCGTCTGCCTCCCGCGCCACGAACCAGTATCACCAACGTAGTGTTTTCTTTTTCCAATCTCAAGTACTTCTTTGAATGCCCGTACCAATTCAAGCTTCGTGTGCTGTACGGTTTCAACGCACCGATCCACGAAGCGTTGGGATATGGAAAGTCCCTGCACGACGCGCTGGCAGAGGTCCACGCTCGCGCCATCCATGGCGACATCGCTGACGACACGGAAGTCCCCCGCCTTGTCGATACCCACCTGCATACGCCGTATGCGTATCCCGCGCTTCGGGAGAAACTTGAGACAGCCGCCAAGCGCGTGCTTCGCGATTATTTGACGGACAACGCGGCTCTCTTCGACAAGATCGAATTCTCGGAGAAGTCCATCGAGATCAACTTGGGCGGCGGCGTGAGTGTCGTCGGTCGGATCGATCTCGTACGACGGATCGACAACGACGAGGTCACGATCGTCGATCTCAAATCGAGCGACCGCGCCCAAGCGGAAGAGGTCACCGAAACACAATTGCACGTGTATGCGCTCGGCTACCAGGATCTCACAGGCCGGTCGGCCGACTACGTGGAGATCTATGAGTTGGACGAACGGAAGCGAAAACCGCGATCCGTCGATGACGAATTCATCTCGGAGGTCCAGACCAAAGTGCGCGGAGCGGCGGACGCTTTGCGTACCAGTAACTTGCCACCTGCACCAGTCCCGAGGAAGTGCGCGGCGTGCGACTATCGAGGCATGTGTTCCGCTGGCCGGGCCACCAAATGAAGTCGGAGCCGGGTGTGGCGGCGCGCGGGAAACGAATTGGTATCGATTGTACGAAATGCAGACACACCGCTGGAGGTGACATGGGAAACGTACGTAAGACCATCACACTGACCGACCAACAGGATCGGTGGGTCAAGGCACAGGCCACGGCTGGCAATTTCGCCGACGACGGCGAATACATCCGTGAACTGATCCGTCGCGATCAGGAGCAATACACCAAATTCCAGACTCTCAAGGCCGCAATTCAGGAGGGTCTGGACAGCGGGGTGAGTGACAAAACGATACCGGTGATCATGGAGGAAGTCGAAGCTCGGCTTCGAGATGATGGCCGCTTATAGGCTGTCGAAGAAAGCAGCAGCCGATCTCGACGCCATTCATGAATACTCGGTCGAGAATTTTGGAACAGCACAGGCCCGGAATTACTTGAGCCGCCTGCATGAACGTTTCGAGATCCTTGCGCAGCAACCAATGCTTGGCCGCCAAGCCGATCACTTCGCGCCGAAGTTGAGACGTTACGAATATCGATCTCATGTCGCGTTCTACATACCGGAAGACGGAAGCGTAATGATTGTGCGCGTTCTGCACAAGAGCATGGATGTGTCGAGACATTTCATGGTGATCGAGAACGAATGACGAGGCCTATTCAATGAATCTCAAATCTGCAATTTTGCAAATCATGCCTCGCGATGTACTGAAGGCCGTCGTGAACGATCTGGAAGTGGTCGATGTGGACCGACGTAGCAGGGATGACATGCGTGATCGCTTGTCGAAGAATCATCATGCATCCCCGGACTATCTTCTTGAACATTTATATGAAAGCCAGATCAAGGAAATATGCGAGCTCATCGGCATCGACAGTACCGGAAGAAGGAAGGTGCTCGTTCAAAGGTTGCTCGACACTGCCTCTACTTCAAGCACAGAAAAGACCGATCCCCCTGAATCAGAGACTCGCCGAAGCCAGCCGGACGTTCAAGCAAACGTACAGAACCAGCGATCCGATCAGCCAATGAAGAAGATTACCCGCAAGAAGAAAGCCGAGAAGGAAGTTACTCGATACACCTATGCCGAATTGAAGGAGCCGCGCACGCCGGAGACCGGACATACGTCACTGCTGCCGGATGACGAGCAGATCGTTTCCCTGCCCATGGACAACGGGTGGAGCCAAGCCATCGAAGTGGGGAAGCTCCCGGATGAAGATGACCGACCGGTGGTGGTGGACATGGATCCCGCCGCCGATCCGGTTCTCTTTTGGGCCGGCAAGCGGAATCGGCGGGAGGTGCCCGTACTGCCGCTTCAACGCAACGAGGTCGTCTCCGAATCCCGCATCGCCCACATCATCGAACGCGCGCGGCAGGCTGCCGCGGAGAAGGAAGGCGCCGATCGGCAGGGACACCTGTTTGCCGACATGGAGAAGGAATTGCGGGAGGGTGAGAAGAAGCGGCGTGTTGAATTCTACACTCACGACGAGGGCTGGAAGAACAAGCTCATCTGCGGCGATTCGTTGCACGTGATGGAATCGCTTCTGCACTATGAGGGATTGCGGGGCAAGGTGCAGATGATCTACGTCGATCCGCCCTATGGCATCAAGTACGACTCGAACTTCCAGCAGCGGGTGGATTCGACCAGGAACGACGCCAAGGATCAGGCGGACGACGTGCTGACCATCAAGGCGTTTCGCGATACATGGACATTGGGAATTCATTCCTATCTTTCATACTTGGAGGAACGACTGTATCTGTGCCGGGAACTCCTGTCCGAAACGGGTTCGATCTTCGTTCAGATCAATGATGACAACGTGCATCTGGTTCGTGCACTCATGGAAGAGGTTTTCGGAAGAGGTAACTACATGGCGTTGATCAACTTTCAGAAGACGGGCAGCCAAGCCGCTGCGCACTTGGGCAACACCGTGGACTATATCGTATGGTATGCAAAAGACAAGGATGCTGCCGTTTATCATCAACTGTACTTGCCCAGGAAAGCCGGCTCTTTGTCGTTGGATCGCTATGACCATGTCGAATTTTCGGATGGTGCCTCTCGGCGTTTGACGGCAGCGGAAATCCGAGGAGAAGCAGAAGTACCCGTCGGACGGCGTTTCCGAACTACTTCACTTTTGTCGGATGGCGATTCCAGCACGAGGCAGGAATTCGAATTTCAAGGAAAAACATATACCCCCAGATCCGGAAATCACTGGAAGACGCCGCCTGACGGTCTCAGGCGACTTGCGATGAAAGGCCGTATCCTGGTCGAAGGATCCGTGATTACATATAAACGATACTCTGACGATTTCGATTACGTTCCCATCAACGATCGATGGGAGAGCATGCAGATAGGACGAATCCGCGATTACGTCGTCCAAACCGCGGAGTCGGTCATCAGCCGCTGTATCGCCATGACCACCGCTCCGGGAGATGTCGTGTTCGATCCCACCTGCGGATCGGGCACCACCGCATTCTGCGCCGAGCGGCTGGGCCGGCGCTGGATCACGTGCGACGCATCCCGCGTCGCCGTCAACGTCGCGCGCCAGCGTCTCCTCGGCGCGGTCTTCGAGCACTTTCAGACCCGCAACGGCTTGATCTCCAGTGGATTCCGTTACAAGACGGTCGATCGCATCACGCTCAAAAGCCTTGCCTACGATCTCGAACCCGAAAAGATCGAGTTGGTCGATCAACCGGAAGTCGATCCGGGTGCAATCCGCGTCTGCGGCCCCTTCGAGGTCATGACCCTCGGCCGATACTCCGTCGAGGACTGGAAGGGTCACGTCGTGCGTGAGCTGCCGGGGGAGTACGGCGCCGGCGCCGGGGAGATGAAGCTCGAGAACTACATCGAGACCATCTGCCGGCTCTACCGGAAGGATGCGGCCATCCAGGGAGCCAACGGACTCGTCCATGCCGTGGTCGAGGGCGAGGCCGAAAAGATTGCCATCTCGGTCGGTCCGCTCTCCGGGCGCGTCACCGCCAAGCAGATCCACGATGCGGTACAGGATGCGATGGCTTCCGGCGTCCTGGAGACCCACGTTCTCGGCTGGGCGTTCGAGGCGAACGTGGGCGAGGTCAAGTCGCAGCTCGAAAGGCGCGGGAAGGTCAAGGTGGAGCTCATCATGATCCGCCCGGACACGCTCGCCGAGGGACTGAAGGTGACCCGGCCGGAGACGCTGTTCTCCCCGCTGGCGTTGCCCGACGTCGAAGTGGAGATCAGGAAGAAGGGCAAGGCCGGCCCCGTGGCGGTGGTGGCGCTCCAGGGCGTTGCCCTCTTCGACCGCAAGACCCGCTCCACCGAGTACCGGCATGCCGATTCCGGCTATGTATCGGCCTGGTATCTCGACGAGGACTACGACGGGGACTGCTTCGTCGATTGCCAGATGTTCTTCGACTTCAAGAAGAAGCCGGCTCTCTCGAAGCTCGGTCTCGACGTCGCCGGCGAGGAGTTCGAGTTGAAGCTGACCTCCGAGCCGTTCCCGCTACGCGCCTACAAGCGCATCGCGGTCAAGGTCGTGGACGTCTACGGCAACGAATCGACCGTTGTGAAGGATCTCGGGTAGGAGGGGCGCGACGGTGGCCTACGTCGTCGATCGCGTCGTCATCTGCGATGCGTACCGGGAGCCGGACGCACACTACCGGATCCTGTCCGGCGGCAAGTCCAGGCGCGTCGAGGGGCGGCGCCCGTCCATCCGCTTCCTCGCCACCGCCCGGGATGCGAAGGGCGGCATTGCCGGCGTCGTCGGCCGGGAGGCGAGCCTGTTCGAGGATCTGTCCGCATCCGGCACGGAGCCCAACGAGTTCGTCAACGACCTGCGCGAGGAGATCGGGGAGTGGCGCGAGGCGGGCTATCCCGACACCGCGATGGTGACCCGGCGGCTCATCGAATGGTGGTTCGAGCGCGACGAGGAACGAAGCGCGGTCGGACGGCGCTTCTTCTTCTGCCAGCAGGAAGCGGTGGAGACGCTCATCTACCTGTACGAAGTCCAGAACCGGCGCCGGATGCCGGACACCGGCGACCTGCTCCGCTATGCCCTGAAGCTCGCCACGGGCACCGGCAAGACCGTGGTCATGGCGCTGATCGTGACCTGGGCCGCGCTTCACCGACGCAAGGTGAGCGGCTCTTCGCTGGCGGCGAACTTCCTCGTCCTCGTTCCGAACCTGACCGTGCGCGACCGGGTGAGCGGCGTTCCGCGCGGCGACGGCCTGGACCCGGCCGGCGAGCACAATCTGTACGAGGCGTTCGACATGGTGCCGCCGGAGTACCGGGAGGAGTTCCGCCCGAACGTACTGGTGCGCAACTGGCAGGGGATCCCGCTCGAAGCGAAGCGGGAGGACTGGATCGGGGAGGGGGACGTACCGATCGAGGAAGGGCGCTTCATCCCGCAGGCGGTGCTTCGCGCCATGCGGCGCCGGTCGCGCCAGGACCCGAACGCTCCGATCCGGCGGATGCTCCGCGGCTGGCGGGAGGTCGTGGTGGTCAACGACGAGGCGCACCACGTCTACGGCGAGAAGCGCACGCGCAGAGGCGAGGAGCCCGCCTACATCAAGTGGAGCAAGATCCTCGAACGGGTCTCGAAGGCGGCCCGCGTCCCTCTCGTCGTCGATATGTCGGCGACTCCCTGGTACGGCTCGGGGTCGCCGAAGCCCGAGGGCTCACTCTTCGAGTGGCTCGTCTCCGACTTCTCGGTCTACGACGCCTTCGAGTCGGGCCTCGTCAAGGTCGTCCGCCTGCCCGATCCGGACGAAAAGGGGCGCGTCTACATCGACCTCTGGGATCAGGTGAAGGGCGCGAGGACCCGGGAAGAATACCTGCGCTCCTGCAAGGGGGCGATCGCAAGCATCTACTCGTCGTGGAGGAAGGACTACGAAGAATGGGAGAGCACCTTCGAGACCATGCGCGGGCCGAGCCCGGTGCTGCTCTGTGTCGCCGACAGCGCCCAGCGGGCGGCCTGGCTCTTCGAGCACCTGACCCGCGAGTACGATCTGCTCCGCAATCCGCACGACGACGACCGCACCCGATGGGTGACCATTCCGATCGATTCCAAGGTGTTCGACGCGGACAAGGGCAGCGCCGCGGTGCTCCGGGAGATGGTGAACACCGTCGGATCGACGGACAGGCCGGGGGAGCGTGTGCGCTGCATCGTGAGCGTGAACATGCTCTCCGAGGGGTGGGACGTGAAGAGCGTGACCCACATCCTCGGGCTCCGGGCCTTCGGCTCGCCGTTGCTCACCGAGCAGATCATCGGGCGGGGGCTGCGGCGCACGAACTACGACGTATTGAACCAGCCGCTGGACGAGCGGCCGGAAGGCTACGAGGAGACGGCCGATGCGTTCGGCATCCCCTTCGTCGGATTCCCGGTGCAGAAGCGCAAGCGCCCCAAGACCGGAAGCTGGGGGCACAAGCCGGTCTGGATCGAGCCGGATGCGAAGAAGGGCAAGTACCGCGTGCAGGTGCCCAACGTGCGGTCCTGGGCGGTGGGCGTCGTGGACACCCTGGCGGACGTGGTGCAGGTGGAGAGCCTGCCGGAGATCCGCATCAACCCGAGGGAGACGCCGCCGGACGTGCATGTCCGCCCGGTGGTGGGCGGTGCGCCGGAGGCGGTGATGACGCTCGATGAAGTGCGCAAGGAATGGCCCGTGCTGCGCACCGCGTTCCTGATGGCGGAGGAGCTCTTCCAGGCGACCAATCCGGGCTCCGCCGCGGACCTCGGCATCGGCCCCGGCTTCGACGAGCTGCTCGAACTCACCCGCCGCTACCTCGACGGCCGGGTCCGGCCCCTCACCGTGGACGGCGCGAAGGCGGACCCGCGGGACGTCGGCATCTACCACTGGCGTCGGCAGACCATCGACGTGCTCGAGACCGCGCTCCGCAGCGCCGGCCCCGCCGGGGTGACGACCGTTCCGATCCTCGGCTCCCCCGAGTGGCTCGATTCCGCGCGCCTGCGCCGCTTCCAGTGGACCGGGCTGGTGGCCCGGGGCCGGCGCTGCCATACGAACAAGGTTCCCTGCCACACCGACCTGGAGAAGCAGTTTGCCGACTTTCTCGACCGTGCGAAGGACGTCGTGCGGTACTTCAAGAACGAACGCCTCGGCTTCTCCGTGACCTACTACGAGAGCAAGCGCCCCCGCCAGTACTACCCCGACTTCATCGTCGTCGCCCGCGACGGGGAGGGACGCGAGACGTACTGGCTGGCCGAGACCAAGGGTGAAATCCGGCCCAACACCCGGCTCAAGAGCGAGGCGGCGCGCTTGTGGTGCGAGAAGATGAGCGGCACGAGGTACGGCCGATGGCGATACCTGTTCATCCAGCAGAAGAAGCTCGAAAGCAGCCTTGCGGCAGGGGTGAAATCTCTCGCCGAGCTCGCCGGGCGCCTTGCCGTTGCACCGCCGGAGCGTCAATTCACCCTCGTCTCGCTCGAAGCCGAGCGCGTCAAGCGGGAAGCGTTCAAGACCCTTCTGCCGCTCTACTCGCTCAAGGCCGCCGCCGGGTACTTCGGGAACGCCGAGCCGGTGGAGCCAGAGGGTTGGGTGGAGGCGGACGGCATGGGACGGCTCGACGAGAGGATGTTCGTCTGCCGGGCCTTGGGCCGTTCGATGGAGCCGAGGATCCACGACGGCGACTACGTGGTCTTCCGCGCGAAGCCGGCCGGAACGCGGCAGGGGAAGATCGTGCTCGTGCAGTATCGCGGCGAGGCCGACCCGGACACGGGTGGTTCGTACACCGTCAAGCGCTACTCGTCGGAGAAGGTGGCCGCGGAAGGTGGCGACTGGCGCCACGCGCGAATCGTGCTGTCCCCGACGAACCCGGAGTACGAGCCGATCGTCTTCTCCCCGGAGGAGAGCGGGCATGTGGAGGTCATCGCGGAGATGGTGACGGTGCTGCGGGGTGGGCTATAGCGCCTTGGCCGTCGCCTTCCCGGCGCTGGTGAAGGCGATCGGGTCATCGGGTGCGGGAACCGGATCGACCGACACCGGATCCCCTTTGTGAGCATGTACATCTTGAGAATGGGACATCCTGGGAGCGCGGGCGTCCCGCCCGCAGGCGCGGACCGGAGGTCTGCCGTCTGGCAAAGCGGGCGGGACGCCCGCGCTCCCAGGAAAGGCACGGATCCCTCATTTTCGCCACTACCCACCCTTTGGTTCCGGTTCCGCCGGATTGGGTATCCTCGTAAAGAATGGCAACAGTTTTCGGAGCGATGATGGTGGGAGTGCGCGATCAGTGATTGGCTCCATCTGCCCCATAGAACAACCCGTCGTAAAGAAACGCACCCCGGACAAGCCCGCAGTCCTTCTCGCTGACGCCGGCCCGGCGCATCGTCGAATGCCATGACGCGCGGACCGTCCCGGCGATGCGGTCGAAGATGGCCTCGGCTTCATCGCGTTCCAGCAGAAAACGGCCGGCGGCGCCAAGCAGGTTCGCCTTGTTGGCCCATCGGCCCGCGGGACCGCAGATCATGGCCAGGTCGCGCCGTTCGACCGCGATTGCCGGCATCGGCGTCAGGTCGTAGGCCGGGCTGAGCCGCCAGTCGCGACCCTTGGCCAGCAGCGCATGGTTGCGCGGATGATCGTCGAGGTTCGAGACCGCCGCGTTGAAGCACATCCGCCCGAACAGTTCCCGCAGGTCCTCCCGGGGAGCGGCGCTTGCGCGCCGTAGCTCGTCGGCAAGCGTGAGGTACGACCAGCGCCCACGGTCCGTCGGCCCGTCGTCGGCTTGCAGGAGGGTGAGAGCGCTGACCATGCGGTGGCGATAGTAGCCCTCGCCGGTCCATTCGCGGTCGAAGCGGCGGACGAGCAGTACGTCCCGGTCGCCGATGCGCTCGACGCGGCTTTCGGCGGCGTTCAGGCCGCATTCCCGCGCAAGTTCCAGTAGCGCATGCTCCACCCGGGGATGATTCCAGCGATCGTCGCGCTGTCCGAACTTGGCGAGCCACAGCACGTGATTGTCCTGAACCACGGCCTTGGGGCGGGCGCCGCCCATCGACGTACCTTCGAGAAGCTCCTGCGCCCGGAGCGCGGCAGGGTCGCCGGAGTCGGACTCACCCGCGAGCACCGCATCGGCGGCAGTCTGGAGCCGCGCGAGGTCGATGGTTGCATTGAAGCGCCGCCGGGGTATGGGCGGCTCGATGCCCGAACCGAAGCCGAGTGCGCCCGCCCGGTCGTCCGGCCCTTCCATCAGGTAGTCGAATTCGTTCAGGCGAGCACGTCCGGAGTGCCGCTCGATGAGCAGGCGTCCCCAATAGTCCGGCATGGAGTCGCGGATGGCCCCGAAGAATCCGCTCATGCGGCCCGTTTCGTACCCGCGGTCCGCGAGCCGCAGCTCGACGGGGTCGAGCTCCACCGCGTCGGGACGATCGAGGTAGCCGCGGCCGTAGACGAACTCGCCGCGCGAGGAGCCGTCGCGCGTCCGGGAGACGCGGAAGCGGCCGGCGGTCACGAACTCCGTTCCTCCCGGCAGGACGACGAAGACGTAGCATTCCCGTTCAGAAGTCATTGTCGAGACGCCGGCGGGGCGAGGCTCGGCGCGGGCTCCTGGCGCTTTCCAGCACCTTGCCTTCTTCGTCACGGTCCGGATCCGCGAGGTCCTCCGCCTGCTCCAGGAGGCCGAGCGCCCACAGCGCGCCGAAGTACGCGGCGACGGAGACGCCGGGCTTGCCCCTCTCGAGGTCGGCGACCGTGAAGCGGGAAGCGCTGAGCCGGTCGGCCACATCCTGGATCCGCAGCCTCCGGCGCAAGCGGGCGGTGCGGAGGTTGCGGCCGAGCTGCGCCAGCGCATCCTCGACGGCGGCCGGCGGGGATTCCGTGACTCGGCTCCGCTTGCTCATGATAGTTATGATACACATTCAATGAATTCAAGTTGTCTGAATTCAACTTTGAAGATCGCACTCGACCCGTCGCACCGGAGCCGGGCATCCCCGGGAGAATTTCGACCGTCCGGGTCGTCTTCCCGGGGCAACGCCCGCGTCAACGGGATTCGCGCCGACAGGCTCCGGACGCGCAACGGCCGGCGCCGGGCGGGCTCCATGCGGTGCAATACGCCCGCCCGCCGACGCTTCCTGTCGCCGGTCAGGCCGGTCGCGAAGGATGGGTTCGGCGGCCCGCTCCTTGGGCTTCCGGCGGCGGCGGGCGCATAATCGGGCCATCGGCATCGGTGGGATCGCGGGGAAGCAATCGATGACACGGACGGAGACGGGTTCGGACCCGCGCACGGCGCGGCGGAAGCTGCCCATCGGCATCCAGACCTTCCGCGAAATCCGCGAGGATGGCTGTTACTACGTGGACAAGACCGCCTACGTCCATCTGCTGGCGGAGGAGGGCAAACACCACTTCCTCTCCCGTCCCCGGCGCTTCGGCAAGAGCCTGCTGCTGGATACGCTCAAGGAGCTGTTCGAGGGCAGCGAGGAGCTGTTCCGGGGGCTTGCCATCCACGATCGGTGGGACTGGAGCGTGCGCCGCCCGGTGCTGCGGCTGGACTTCGGCGCCGGCGATTTCGAGAAGCCCGACTACCTGCGGGAAGAGGTCGCGGCGCAATTCGAAGACATCGAGGCGCAAGCGGGCATCGCCTCCGGCGACGCGAGCGCACCCATCCGCTTCCGCCGGCTCATCCGGGCGTTGCACGAGCGCGCGGGGCAGCGGGTGGCGATCCTGGTGGACGAGTACGACAAGCCGATCCTCGATGCGCTGGCGTCGCCGGAGGTCGCCCGCGCCAACCGCAACTTCCTGCGCGGGCTGTACTCGGCGATCAAGCAGAGCGACGCGCACGTGAAGTTCACGCTGCTGACGGGGGTGAGCAGGTTCTCGAAGGTGGGCATCTTCTCCGGTCTGAACAACCTCCGTGACATCACCCTGGACCCGCGCTACTCCTCGATCTGCGGCTACACCGATGCGGATCTGGACGCGGTGTTCGCGCCGGAGCTGCCCGGCCTGGACCGGGACGAGATACGGCGCTGGTACAACGGCTATTGCTGGCTCGGGGAGGAGAAGGTCTACAACCCCTTCGACATCCTGTTGCTGTTCGGCACCCGCAAGTTCAAGGCGCACTGGTTCGAGACCGGCACGCCGAGGTTCCTGATCGACACCTTGCTGCGGCGCTGGGTCGCATCCCCGGACCTGGAGGGCATGATCGGCACCGATACGCTGCTCTCCGCCTTCGACGTGGACAAGATGGCGACGGAGGCGCTGCTGTTCCAGACCGGCTACCTGACGATCACCGGCGAAGACGACCTCGGCGGGGAGCCGGCCTACCGGCTGGGGTATCCGAACCATGAAGTGCGGCGAAGCCTGAACGAAAGCCTGCTGCGCGCCATGGCGCCCGAGGATTCCCGCCAGACCGCGTCGCTCCTTCGGCTGCGCCGGCTGCTTGGAAGCAACGATTTCGACGGGCTGGAAGCACTGTTCCGCAGCTTCTTCGCCGGCATTCCCTACGAATGGCATACGAAGAACGACATCGCACGCTACGAGGGCTACTACGCGAGCGTGTTCTACTCGTGCTTCGCCGCGGCCGGGCTGGACGTGCGGGTGGAGGAAAGCACCAGCCACGGGCGCCTCGACATGGCGGTGCTGCATGACGGCCACGTCTATCTGTTCGAGTGCAAGACGGTGGAGAAGGCGCCGGAGGGGAAGGCGATGGCCCAGATCAAGGAGAAGGGCTACGCGGACAAGTACCGTCATCTCGGCCGGCCGATCCACCTGATCGGGGTGGAGTTCAGCCGCGAGGACCGCAACGTCGCCGCCTTCGAGGTGGAGCGGGCCGCGTAGACCGGCGGTGAGAAGAACCGCACGCAGGATTCGTCGCAGCACGACCGGATCGTCCGGCGACCGGAGAAGACGATGACCATCGCGCCGCCGCCCCGTATCGACGAGCGCCGCCATGTCGAGAAGCCCTTGCTGGACCAGCTCGCGGGGCTTGGCTGGGAGATCCTCGACCTCGACAACACGCAACGCCCGGCGGACACCTTCCGCGAGAGCTTCGCCGAGGTGCTGATGCCGCCCGTGCTGCGCGAACGGATCGGGGTCATCAACCCGTGGCTGGACGATGACCAGATCGAAGAGGCCGCGAGACGGCTCACCGCCGGCTTTCCGGGGCCGGGGCTCCTGGAGTGCAACCGGCACATCCTCGATCTGCTGCTGGAAGGGACCAGCGCCGGGGAGAACCGCCGCACCGGGGAGAAGAGCCCCACCGTCCGCTACGTGGACTTCGAGCAGCGGGAGAACAACCGCTTCATCGCCGTGTGCCAGTACAAGGTCCGCATCCCCGGGACGGAGCACCACATCGTTCCGGACCTCGTGCTGTTCCTGAACGGCCTGCCGGTGGTGGTGATCGAGTGCAAGTCGCCCAGGGTGAAGGATGCGATCCCGGAGGCCATCGACCAGCTTCTGCGCTACAGCGATCAGCGCGGCGCGACGGGCGAAGGCAGCCCGCGCCTCTTCCACTACAACCAGTTCGTGGTGGTGACCTGCCGGCAGGAGGCGCGGTTCGGCACCATCACCACCCATGGCGAGAAGCATTTCTACCGCTGGACCGATCCCTGGCCGCGCACCGTGGACGACCTGGAGCACGGCGCCGGCGGTCCGAACGATCAGCAGCGGCTCACCGCCGGGATGCTCGACCCCGGCAATCTCCTCGACCTCATCCGCACCTTCACCCTGTTCTCGACCAACGACAAGGGCGAGACTATCAAGATCGTCGGGCGCTACCAGCAGTTCCGGGCGGTGAAGCGGGCCGTCAACCGCTTGCTGGAAGGCCGGAGTCCGCGCGCGCGGAGCGGCATCGTCTGGCATACGCAAGGATCGGGCAAGTCGCTCACGATGATGTTCATGGTGCGGGAGATGTACCGCCACGCGGCGCTCTCGAAGTGGAAGGTGGTCTTCGTCACCGACCGCACCCAGCTCGAACGGCAGCTCTGCGAGACGAGCGCGAATGTCGGCTTCACCGTGAAGGTCGCGGACAGCATCGCGACGCTCAAGGCGCTCCTGCGCGCCGACACCTCCGATCTGGTCATGGCCATGATCCACAAGTTCCGGGAGGCGGATCTCGAAGAGACCTTCCCCGAGCTGAACCCGAGCCCCTGGATCCTGGTCATGACCGACGAGGCGCATCGCTCCCAGTACCGGATGCTCGGCGCGAACCTCGACCGGGCCATCCCCAACGCGACCCGGATCGGCTACACCGGCACGCCGATCGACAAGACCGAGCGGGTGTTCGGCGACTACATCGACCGCTACGGCATGCGCCAGGCCGCGAAGGACGGCGTGACGCTCGGCATCGTCTACGAAGGACGTACCCACAAGGCCGAGGTCCCCGACCGTGCCGGGATGGACGCGGCGTTCGAGGACGTGTTCGGCGAATACGGCCTGCAAGAGCGCCTGCGGATCCTCGGCTACGGCTCGCGGGACGCCTATCTGGAGGCGGAGCCGACCATTGAGGCGAAGGCGCGGGACATGGTCGGGCACTACCTGACCCACGTGTACCCGAACGGCTACAAGGCGCAGGTGGTGGCCACATCGCGCGAGGCGGCCGTTCGTTACCAGAAGCATCTCGACGCGGCGCTCGCGGACGCGGCTGCGAAGCTGGAACGGCAGGGCAACCCCGGAAGGCTGGATCCGGAATCGCTCAAGACCATGCGAACGGCCGTGGTCATCTCCGGCAGCCACAACGATCCGCCGCATCTGAAGGCCCATTCGGACCCGTCCCGGCACGAGGCGGACATCAAGAGCTTCAAGCTGCCCTTCGGGGGCGAGGACGCCGGTGTGCGCGGCGACACCGGCGTCCTCATCGTCAACAACATGCTGCTCACGGGCTTCGACGCGCCGGTCGAGCAGGTGCTGTATCTCGACCGGGTGGTCGTCGCCCACAACCTGCTGCAAGCCATCGCGCGGGTGAACCGCGTCGCCGGGGCGTCCAAGGACAAGGGCTTCGTGGTCGACTACGTCGGCATCGGCCACCACCTCAAGCAGGCGATCGACGGCTACGACGAGCGGGAGCGGAAGGACGTCCTCGATACGCTCAGCTTCCCCGAAGACGAAGTGCGGGAGCTCGAAGCCGGCTTCGACGCCATCATGGCTCTCCTGCGCCGCCACGGCCTCCACGATCTGAACGACCACGACGCGTTCTTCGACGCCTTCTACGACGAGGACCTGCGCTTCGAATTCATCTCGGCGTTCAGGACCCTGACCCGATGCATCAACCTGGTGTTCCCGGCGAAGCAGGCGCTCGACTACGTACGGGACTACCAGGCCCTGGCCGGGATCGGCGTACTGGCGGGCAAGCACTACCGGGACGGGCGGCTCAGCATGAAGGGGATTCCGCCGAAGCTGCGGGCCATCACCGACGAGCACCTGGAATCCCGGGGGATCGATGCCAGGGTGCCGCCCATTTCGATCCTCGACGAACACTTCGTCAGGGAGGTGGCGAGGCGGACCCGCGCGAAGACGAAGGCGGCGGAGATCGAGCACGCGATCCGTCACCACCTCGACGTGGAGCTCGACGACGACCCGGATCTCAAGGCGTCGTTCGCGGAGGCGCTGGCCGCCATCTTCGAGCAATTCCGCGACAACTGGCAGAAGATCCACGAGGAGCTGGAGAAGCTGCGGGCGCAGATCGTCAACGCCCGCGAAGAGCCGACCTACGGGCTGCATCGCAAGAAGCAGATGCCCTTCTTCCGGATGTTCCGGCGGGAGCTGTTCGGCACGGCTCCGGTCGTCGCCAAGGACGGCGGAGGCGAATCGAGGTTGGCGGAGACCCCGGCGTTCTATGGAGTGCGCGAGGAAGAGCGCATCAGCCGGCTCGTGGACCTCACGCAGAAGGTGTTTCTCGCCGTCGATCGCGAGCTGTGCCTCACCGGCTTCTGGGAGAGCATCCCGGCCCGGAACCGGCTGAAGGCGGAGGTCCAGAAGACGCTGCTGGCCCCGGAGTTCGTCTCGCTCCCCGGCATCAGGGAGCACCGGGCGCAGCTCGTGAGCCGCGTCATGGAGCTCGCGGAACGCAACAACGACCTCATCCTCTACGCGGAATGACCCGGAGCGGGGGCGATGGAGCTACGCTACGCGGTCAAGCGCTCGGGCAGGCGGAAGAAGCTCACGATCACCGTCGAACGCGACCGGAGCGTGGTCGTGCACGCACCGGCCGCCATGCCGGACGAAGCGATCGGACGGGCCGTGGCAGCGAAGCGGCAGTGGATCCACGAAAAGACCCGGCACGGCCGGAAGTACCGGACGCCGCCGCACCCGCCCGGCAAGGAGCTGGTCAACGGCGAATCGGCGCTCTACCTGGGCCGGAGCTACCGGATCGAGCGGGTGAAGGGAGACGCCGGCGGCGAGGTCCGCTTCGACCAGCGCTTCTTCATTCCCGCCGCGCTCCCGGACCGTGGGCGGTCCGCGATGCGGGACTGGTACGTCGCCAGGGCCAGAGAACGCATCCTGCCCCGGGTGGAGCGTCACGCCCGCAGCCTCGGGGTGCGCTACGGCCGGGCGCGCATCGTCGACAGCCGCTACCGCTGGGGCTCGTGCACCGTGCGGGGCAACGTCAGCTTCAACTGGCGGCTCATCAAGGCGCCGACGTTCGTCATCGACTACGTCGTCGTGCACGAGCTCGTGCACCTGATCGAGTCGAACCATACGGATCGGTTCTGGGGCATCGTACGCACCCACGCGCCGGGGATCGAAGGGGCGCGGGTCTGGCTGCGGGAGCACGGGCAGCTTCTGGAGGAGCTCGTGTAGCCGCCGGTAGCAGCCGGAGCCGTCGGCAAGAGCAATGGACCCGAATACCGGACCGGCCGATCACCGTCCTCCGCGCCCGGTCTCGCCGTCGCCGGCGAGGAGTTCGAGTTGAAGCCTGTGCCGAGTAGTATCGACCTTTGTCAATTGCCTCTGGTCTCGACGTCGCCGGCGAGGGGTTCGAGTTGAAGCTGGCCTCAACCTCGGGTTCACCCTCGTCTCGCTCGAAGCCGAGCGCGTCAAGCGGGAAGCGTTCAAGGCCCTTCTGCCGCTCTACTCGCTCAAGGCCGCCGCCGGGTACTTCGGGAACGCCGAGCCGGTGGAGCCCGAGGGTTGGGTGGAGGCGGACGGCGTGGGACGGCTCGACGAGAGGATGTTCGTCTGCCGGGCCGCAGGCCGTTCGATGGAGCCCAGGATCCACGACGGCGACTACGTGGTCTTCCGCGCGAAGCCGGCTGGAACGCGGCAGGGGAAGATCGTGCTCGTGCAGTATCGCGGCGAGGCCGACCCGGACACGGGTGGTTCGTACACCGTCAAGCGCTACTCGTCGGAGAAGGTGGCCGCGGAAGGTGGCGACTGGCGCCACGCGCGAATCGTGCTGTCCCCGACGAACCCGGAGTACGAGCCGATCGTCTTCTCCCCGGAGGAGAGCGGGCATGTGGAGGTCATCGCGGAGATGGTGACGGTGCTGCGGGGTGGGGTATAGCGCCCTGGCCGTCGCCTTCCCGGCGCTGGTGAAGGCCATCGGATCATCGGGTGCGGGGACCGGATCGACGCTTCGAGGTAGGGGTGATCCGGAAACGCCCCGCCCAAGCTCGACCGGCAGGAACGAGAGCAAAGGCAGGGAAACCCCGCTAACATGCAGCTCCGTGACCACGGCAGCAACGGGAGGGCCACGATGGACAGGCTTGATGGAGAGGCACGGAAGGCGCCGAAAAGTCTTGGCCCCGAGGAAGAAGCAAGAGCGCAACGGGCAAAGGAGGCCGAAGCCAGAAAGCAGCGGATGAAGGCCCTCGCGGAAAAGGCGGGATTCGGCGACTACGGCACCGACCTCATGCGTGAGGCTCGGGGCGTCGATCCGTGAACCCCTGCCAGTGGTGGACAGCCTCGCCACAAGGGGAAATCGTCTTCGACTGCAACGTCCTGTCGGACGCCGTCTGCAACAACAGCCGGCGAGGAGATTGGGCAAGGGAAGTCATCGCATGGACCGGCCGGGAAGCGCACGAGGTACTCGTGTCGGCGATGGCCCACGGCGAAATCCTGGCGGTGCTGCGTAAACTCGAACTCCAGCAAATCGCCGACAGCAGGAAGGTGTTCCCGAAAGGCCCGGGAGACTTCGCCGCCGTTGATGCACAAACGCTCCGGTCACTGTGTGAGGAGATCTGGAACATCGAGACAACCGCCGTCACCCTGTCCGCAGAGCTCAGGGATCGGTGCCTCGAACTGCGACGGAACATCGTCCCTTACGACGCCTGGTACGTCGCGATCGCGGAGCATTACGACGCCCCTTTGTTCACGACGGACGAAAAGCTCGTCAACGCCATCGGCCATACCAACAGCACGTGCACCGCCTACAGCTTCAGAACCGATACGGAACGGCGGAACAGGGAGCAAGGCCGATCCCGCGTCGAATGACTCCGCGAGCCGCGCAGGCCGCAGCAGCACATACTCCCAAGCCGCGCCCCACGTTTTGAGCGTACATGAACGGGGCGAGCCACGGGCTGCCGCCGCCGGGCGACCCGCACTACTTCAACCGCCCCCGCGGCGACGCCTTCCGGAAGGCGGACGTGATCGTCATCGTGGGCACCCCCTTCGGCATGACCGCCTTCGGCATGGAGACCACCACCCGCGGGCAGCTTCGCGACCTCCCCGGCGTGGACAGCCTCTACTTCACCATGCTGAACCACAACAAGCGCAGCATCACCCTCAATACCAAGACCGGGCGCGGCCGGGCCATCTTCACCCGCCTCGTCGAGGAATGCGACGTGCTGGTCGAGAACTTCGCCCCGGGCGCGCTCGACCGCATGGGCTTCACCTGGGAGCGCATCCAGGAGATCAACCCCCGGCTCGTCTACGCCTCGGTCAAGGGCTTCGGCCCGGGTCCCTACCAGGAGTGCAAGGTCTACGAGAACGTGGCCCAGTGCACCGGCGGCTCGGCCAGCACCACCGGCTTCGACGACGGCCCCCCGCTGGTCACCGGCGCGCAGATCGGCGACTCCGGCACCGGCCTGCATCTGGCGCTCGGGATCGTCACCGCGCTCTACCACCGCGAGAAGACGGGGCGCGGGCAGCGCGTGGAGTGCGCGATGCAGGACGGGGTGCTGAACCTGTGCCGGGTGAAGCTGCGCGACCAGCAGCGCCTCGCCCACGGGCCGCTGCGCGAGTACCCGCAGTACCCGAACGGGACCTTCGGCGACGCCGCCCCGCGCTCGGGCAACGCCTCCGGCGGCGGGCAGCCCGGCTGGGTGGTGAAGACCAAGGGATGGGAGAGCGACCCCAACGCCTACATCTACGTGATCACCTAGGCCGCCGCGTTTCCGGCGCTGGCGAAAGCCATCGGGCGCGAGGACTGGCTCGACGACCCGGAGTGGAGCACCCCGGAGGCGCGTCTTCCCAAGCTCGACCGGGTATTCGCCGAGATCGAGAGATGGACCATGACCAAGGACAAGCTCGAGGTCATGGAGATCCTCAACCCCTTGAACGTGCCCTGCGGGCCGATCCTGTCGATGAAGGAGCTGGCCGAGGAGCCGTCGCTACGCGCGACCGGCACGGTGGTGGAGGTGGACCACCCGACCCGGGGTCCCTACCTCACGGTGGGCAACCCCATCAAGCTCTCGGCGTCGCCGTCGGAGGTGGCCCGCTCGCCCCTGCTGGGCGAGCACACGTTCGAGATCATGCGCGAGGTGCCGGGCTTTTCTGCCGAGGAGACCGAGGCGGCGCGGTCGGAGGGCGCCATCGGCAGCGAGGACGCGGGGGAGCCGGCGGCGGCTTGAGGGTCCCGAACCGGCATGGCCGGAACCAGGAACCCACCCACGAACATCTGCGAGGTCTTGCATGAAATTCGATCGCCAAGGGTGCGGAAGTGCGCTCCCTGACGACTAGGAGCCTGCGCCGTAGAAAACAATGCGACAATAGGCAGACTGAGCCGAAGGAGAGAGCCGGATGGCGACGACATTCCGCCCTTACGAGCCGGACCAGATGCTGCTGCTGGCGCCGGATGTGCGCGAGTGGCTGCCCGAAGGGCACTTTGCGCATCACGTCAGCGACCTGGTCGACGGACTGGACTTGACGGCGTTTTACGCGCCGTATGAAGGCGATGGCCGGCGCAACGCGCCGTATGAGCCTCGGATGATGGTCAAGGTGCTGCTCTATGGGTACGCGACGGGGGTGTTCTCGTCGCGGGCGATGGCGAGGAAGCTGGAGGAGGATGTGGCGTTTCGGGTGTTGGGGGCGGGGCACTTTCCGAGCCACCGCACGTTGTGCGAGTTTCGCCGCCGGCACTTGGAGGACTTCAAGGGGCTGTTCGTGGGGGTGGTGCGGGTGGCGCGCGAGATGGGATTGGCGCGTTTCGGGAAGGTGTCGATAGACGGGACGAAGGTGCGTGCGAATGCGAGCAAGCGCAAGGCGATGAGCTATGGTCGGATGCGCGAGAAGGAGCGGGCATTGGAGGCGGAGGTCGAAGCGTTGCTGAGCCGGGCTCGCGACACCGATGCGGAGGAGGATGAGCGCTTTGGGGAGTCGTTGCGAGGCGATGAACTGCCCGAGGAGTTGCGCCGTCGAGAGGACCGGTTGGCGGCGATTCGAGCGGCGAAGGCGCGTTTGGAGGCGGCGCAGCGCGAGGCGGACGATGCGCGCGGGCGCCGGCCCGGATGGGAGCGCAATCCCAAGGGTGGGCAGCCGTACAAGCGCGCCTACGGGGAGCCTGATGAGAAGGCGCAGAGCAACTTCACCGACCCTGACAGCGCCATCATGAAGACCAGCGCGGAGGGGTTCCAGCAATGCTACAACGCGCAGGTGGCGGTGGACGGCGAGCAGCAGTTGATAGTGGCGACGGAGCTGACCTCGAACGCGAACGACCAAGGGGCGCTGGTGGGGCTGCTCGATGAGGTCAAGGAGACCTTCGACGCGCAGCCCGAGACGGTGCTTGCCGATGCCGGGTACTGCAACGAGCGGGACTTGTCGGAGCTGGAGGCGCGGGGTATCGACGGGTACGTGGCACCGGGGCGCGAGGGCAAGCGGGTGGCGGACAAGGACGCGAAGAGGCACCCGGCGACGCACCGGATGGTCGAGAAGCTGGCCACGCCCACGGGCCGGGAGCGGTATGCGCAACGCAAGTGGCTGTCCGAGGCGCCCAATGGCTGGATCAAGGAGGTCCTGGGATTCCGGCGGTTCAGCGTACGAGGCTTGGCCAAGGCGCGGGGGGAATGGGACTTGGTGTGCCTGGCATTGAACCTCAAGCGGTTGCAACCGCTTCTGGCGGTGTGAGGGCGCCTGCTCGCCTGTGGGACAGGGCCAAAATCATCCCTATCGGGGGGCTCGCCGGCCTTTGTGGACCCTCTCGCGTGCCCTGCCTGCCATTGCGCACTTGCGGCGTCCCGGCCCTCGTGTCCATCCCCGCATCGAATTCCGGACCGTCCATCCGTTCTCGTAGCTTGAACTACCTTTCTACGGCGCAGGCTCCTAGGCGGGGGTAACGAGCCGCGACATGGTGCATCCGGAGACGATGCCGTCGGGTTCGGGGGCCACCGGCGCGACAGCGGCGGACCCACCCGATCCCGTCGAGCAGCGCCCGACCCCGGATGGCGGCCCGGCGCACCCGCACCGTCATGCGGAAAATTCCAGATTCCAGGAGCTCAACCCGTCAGTTGCACAAGGTGTCGGCCCATACGCACGTTCACTGCGCAAAATACGGGGTTTTCCGGCCGAAACAAGGTGTGGCTCAAATTCACTGCCAGTGAGGATAAGCCACACGCGCTAACGGCCGTCTTCAGACCGTCATTCCCGCGAAAGCGGGAATCCATTTCAATCACGCAAGTCTCTGGATTCCCGCTTTCGCGGGAATGACGGATTTTCTCGGAGCCCACTCCTGGTCTGATCGGGGAGATAGCGAATCCTTCGATTGAGTAGAGTCGACGACTGGCGCGGTGGCGTTAGGTCGGTGGGGGTAGCCGTTTCCCGGCGGCTTTCGCAGTACCGGTGCCTCGCTCCACGCCATCGCTCCGTTTCCAGTCGCCGCTCATCGAACCGGACGTGCGGTTCTCCCGCATCCGGCTCTCGGACGAGATCATGCCTTCGCCCACGGAAAGCTCGTCGTTCGCACTGCCAGGCGCGTCAGGCCCATTTCATTCCACAGCCGCCTGTCCGGGAAGCGCACATACCCCCCGGCTCGTACCTTGTGCTTGCGACACAGCCACTGACGCAGCCGCCGGGTCGCGTGCCGGTCAATCGCGGCGTAAGCCGGGCTGACCTGTCCCAGGTGGAAGTCGTTCGCCCATCCGGTCATGAGCCGGTTCAGCCGTCCCACCACCACCTCCGGGTCCAGCAGCCCGTATCGTCGCGCCGTCAGCTCGCTTACCCTGCGGCACAGGCTCTGCACGCTCGCCGGTGTGGGGCGTGTGCCGATGTAGGCTCGGCCCGTATCCCGACGATAGTTGCGTCCCACCCGGTAGCCAAGGAAGTCGAACGATTCCTCCGGAACACGCACGCATCGGGTCTTCTCGGCGTTGAGCGGCAGCTTCAGACGCTTCATCACGTCCTCGACCGCCTCGCGCATCGTCGCCGCCGATTCCTTGCCCAGGATGACAATGTCATCGGCGTAGTGGACGACGCCCGCCTTGAAGCGTCGGGCATACCCCAACCCCTTCCAGCCCAGGAGGAAGCGGCGCATGTACAGGTTGCTCAGTAGCGGAGAGATCGGCGCCCCTTGTGGGGTCCCCTTCCTCTCCCGACGCGCCCGGTTCGTGCGGCGGGTGCCGCCTCGCCCGTCGTCCTCCTCGACCGCCCTCTCCCACCACGCCTTCACCCAACCCAACATCCGCCCGTCACTCACCCGACGGGCGACGCACTTGAGCAGCTCAGCGTGCGGTATCTGGCCGAAGTCGTCCGACCAATCCGCGTCCACGACCTCGCAGTGGCCCGTGCTCGCCAGCCGATGCGCCCGTTGGACCGCATCGTGGGCGCTTCTTCCCGACCGATAGGCGTATTGCTCCGGGGTCAGGTCCGCCTCGAATATCGGCGTCAGCACCAGCAACGCCGCCGTCTGCGCCACCCGATCCCGCAGACAAGGAATGCCCAGTGCCCGATACTTCCCGCGTTGTTTCTTCGCAATCCACACCCGCCGAACCGCTTGCGGCCGGTAGGTCCCTTCCTTCAGCTCCCGCGCCAGTCCCCCAAGCCACCGCTCCACGCCCCGCGCCTCAATGTCCGCCACCGTCTCGCCGTCCACCCCGGGCGCCCCGCCATTGCGGCGGACCTCGCCCCAGGCAACTGCCAGCACATCGTCGCGCCACACCTTCAGCGTATGGAACCGATAGCCCGCAGCTTCCTTCGCTTTCGCATGGAGCACCGCCTGGAGTCTCCGAACCCGTTCCGGGGCTGTTAGGCTCGCACCAGTCCCCATCTCCCTTCCTCCTTCTTGTGCCCCTCTCGAACCAAGGCCCCTTCCCTCCACCAGCATTACCCGGCTTCATCAGTACTACGGGCCTCTCCGCCACCCCATACGGCCCGGCCTGTCCCTCGCGGGGGTCCGGTTGGCGTGTGCCGCGCCACCGTCGGGGCTTCCCGTGTTGCGTCCATCCCCCTCTTCCCTGCGTGCCGCCGCCATTACCCCGGCGGAACCGGCCGGTGCTCGTATCGCTCGCTTCCCGACCGATGCCAGCCTTCCCCGTGTTACAGGCGGGTCGGCTTCCGCATTACCCGTCTCAAAGCCTGCTCGGCGTTCACTCGCGTTGCGGCCCGCAGGGTCGCTGAGTCGCCTTCGCGACCCGTCTCATCGGAGTGCTTCAGTCCATGTCGTTGCCTCCATCGACCGCTCCGACTGCTACCGGCTGGAGCGACAGTTACCGGGCGGGATTCGCACCCGCTAGTCTCTTACCGATGAGATCTTCGACAAAACGACGAAGAATTTATGCGCTATTGTCACAAAGTGTGGGAAGAACTACAGATTCGCGGATGTTGAGAGCAGTGACCAGAACACGCCTTCCCAGCTTGGTAAGATAGTACTTGTAGCGATGCCCCACTTTCTTGATGAGGCCATGTGTGCGAAGACGCTTGAGAAGGGAAGAGCAACGAGTCGGTGTGAGCCAGGGAATGTGGGTTCTGAGATCCACGGCTCGAAAACCGCTGATACACCACTCCCCCCGCGCAAGCGTGAGGAAGAGTTGATGGTCGTCACTGAGGAGCAGATTGAACCCCCGATAAGAGCGGCCATCGGCCTTGACCGGTTGAGCTACCTTGTCGATGGCCTTCCACCCGGCATCCGGGTTGTCAATCGCCGCGATGAAGGCCAGATACCGGTCGTTGGCGGCCTGCATCACCTTGCACAAATCACGCAAGCTGTAGATGCTCTTGCGTAACGGTGCGAGCTTCCACACTTCGTTCCCATCGCGCTGTTGCACCACACGATGAGTTTTGAAAAAGGAGATGTCGTTAGTCGTGCACTCCACGCGCGCCATGATGGCGAATTTGTCGTAGAGCTTGATGCTGGCCGCCCCCATCCGGTGGCGGATGCGTGTTCCCTGAATGCGGGTGCTGAAATCGTTGCCGACCTCGCCCTGCCAAGCGCCCGTGAGCTTGCGGCCCAGGAACGTCGCCACCTGGTCGGCCTGAACACTGTGCACGGCGGTACGGACGATGTTGTCGTACAAGGGTTGGAAATCGGCTTGCCGATGAAACAACACGTCGGTGGCATACTCCACCTGCATGAAGCTCCAATGGTAGCCGGAGCGGAACCGTTTCAGCGGTGGACAGAATCGCTTCGCCCACCGGTTCAGGTGTCGATGAATCTGTTTGGCGTCCAAGCGCTCGGCAAGCCGTTGTGCTTGTTTGAAATCGGAGATGGAGAGGAAGGCGTTGTCGGCCATCTCATAGGCGATGCCAGCCTTGTCGAGGCGACGCGCAAGCCAGTTGTGTCCGTTGAAGTACACTTGCAGACGAAACGGCGCCCACGTAGGCACCCGGACGTAGCATAGGCCAAAGCTCTCATCGATGAAGTAAAAGTAGTAATGTAGGCACTTGCTTATGGATGACTTCAGAGATGTGTGATGTGTCTTCTTGTCATGCCAGGGGCGATATGACGCACAGGTCTCCATCGCCGAGAAGATATGGACCAAGCCGGGGTGCTCTCCGCGTTCTTTGAGAACATCCTTGATTCTCTGCTCCTTACGAAAAGCTTTGTGGTTGCGAATGAATTCGATCTTGAGATCTGATTTGGCAGCCAAGCGTTGGGCATGGTTGCGTATATCCTCTCGTAACGGCTGTGCCCATCGAGGAAAGTCGAATAGTCTGAAATCGTGATAGGTGAGATACCCCGCCATGGCCTGGGCGTGGCCGATATCAGGCAACGTTCCCGTGATCACGACACGATCGAAGCAGGAGATGACGCCAGCGATCTTGTCCTGGTGACGTTCAACGAACGGATTCATCGTGACAGCCCCATGTCAGTGTGTCTGAAGAACAGTCAGAATACGACATCTCTTTGGTTCCGGCTACGCCGGGTTAGGGTATGGCGCCTTGCACGGCGCACTGCAACAATCGGGTCAAGGCTGCGATTCAGGAAGGCATTGACAGCGGTGTGAGCGACAGGACCATACCGGCTATCATGGAGGAAGTCGAAACCCGGCTTCGAGATGAGGAGCGCCTGTAGACTTTCCAGCATATCGCCCCCGGCTTCCGGGATGGTGCGGCGGTAGATCCGGAAATACTTGCTCCTCGCCGGACGCTTGCTGCACGACCTCCCCTCTATCCTCCAGATGTCTCCGTGCGATGTATTGGGGTAGGCTGTACCGATCACCTGAAGGCCCGCGCCCTGAACACCACCACCGATCAGCAATGCCCTACGAACTGTCCGACCAGAAACGCGAGTGGTACCGTCTCGTCTCGGCGTGGTCACGGCAACGCAAGCAGGCGGCAAGCTGTGGGAAGCTCGTGGCGGGCACGAAGGACGTCAATGTTCCGAACCTCGACCCCGCACGCCTGATGCCGCAACAGGAGCCGCATGGTTTGCGTGCGTTGTCGCTGTTCTCCGGCGGTGGAGGGCTCGATTTGGCCTTCGAACGCGCGGGATTCGAGCATGTCGCCAGCTTCGACGTCCTGGACATCTGCGGAGCGACGTTGCGGCGAAGCCGTCCCGGTTGGCGGGTATTCAGCGGACTGGCAGGCGACGTCTGCCAAGTCGACTGGACCTCGTTCAAAGGTAGCGTGGAAATCGTCCACGGAGGCCCTCCCTGCCAACCTTTCTCCGTCGCTGGAAAACGAAAAGGCGGCAAAGACGGTCGCGACATGTGGCCTGCGTTCACGGCCACGGTCCTGAAGCTCAAGCCGTCCGTTTTCGTGGCCGAGAACGTCACCGGCTTGCTCGACGCGAAGTTCGACGACTACGTCGGCAGCACGATCCTCCAACCGCTGGCGCCCCGATACCACATCGCCAAGTTCCGGCTTCTGGCATCGGACTTCGGCGTTCCCCAAGTGCGCAAGCGGGTCTTCTTCGTTGGCTTCCGGTCCAGGAAAGCCGCCCGTGCCTTTCGCATCCCCTCGCCGACACACGGCAGGTGCGATGACTTGTTTGCGCCCGGCAATGGAACTCTCGGCGCCCGCGCGGCGCTGGGGCTGCCGGACATCGGTTTCGACAGCTTCGCGCCAACGCTTCGTTCCGGCTTCACGGGGCCACGAAAGTCCACCAGCATCCTGAACAGCAAGGCTAGCCAGGAGGTATGGGAGCGGCTACACATCTGGCCGAACGGAGTACAGAGAAATCGTGACGCCGCAGCGAGATTCCCCCCCGAGAACGGACACTTCCGTTTGTCCGTGCAGGACTGCGCCGTACTTCAGGGCTTTCCGGAAGACTGGCGCTTCGAGGGCGCTGCATACCAGGTCATCGGGCAGATCGGCAACTCCGTGTGTCCGCCGGTAGGCTACGCCCTTGCGAAATCGGTGGCGCAAGCGCTGGGCGTCGCACCCCTTGCTTGAAGAAGCACCAAGGCAACCCGATTGTTGCAGTGCGCCGTGCAAGGCGCCATACCCTAGCGGGTGCGAATCCCGCCCGGTAACTGTCGCTCCAGCCGGTAGCAGTCGGAGCGGTCGATGGAGGCAACGACATGGACTGAAGCACTCCGATGAGACGGGTCGCGAAGGCGACTCAGCGACCCTGCGGGCCGCAACGCGGGTGAACGCCGAGCAGGCTTTGAGACGGGTAATGCGGAAGCCGACCCGCCTGTAACACGGGGAAGGCTGGCATCGGTCGGGAAGCGAGCGATACGAGCACCGGCCGGTTCCGCCGGGGTAATGGCGGCGGCACGCAGGGAAGAGGGGGATGGACGCAACACGGGAAGCCCCGACGGTGGCGCGGCACACGCCAACCGGACCCCCGCGAGGGACAGGCCGGGCCGTATGGGGTGGCGGAGAGGCCCGTAGTACCGGGGAAGCCGGGTAATGCTGGTGGAGGGAAGGGGCCTTGGTTCGAGAGGGGCACAAGAAGGAGGAAGGGAGATGGGGACTGGTGCGAGCCTAACCGCCCCGGAACGGGTTCGGAGACTCCAGGCGGTGCTCCATGCGAAAGCGAAGGAAGCTGCGGGCTATCGGTTCCATACGCTGAAGGTGTGGCGCGACGATGTGCTGGCAGTTGCCTGGGGCGAGGTCCGCCGCAATGGCGGGGCGCCCGGGGTGGACGGCGAGACGGTGGCGGACATTGAGGCGCGGGGCGTGGAGCGGTGGCTTGGGGGACTGGCGCGGGAGCTGAAGGAAGGGACCTACCGGCCGCAAGCGGTTCGGCGGGTGTGGATTGCGAAGAAACAACGCGGGAAGTATCGGGCACTGGGCATTCCTTGTCTGCGGGATCGGGTGGCGCAGACGGCGGCGTTGCTGGTGCTGACGCCGATATTCGAGGCGGACCTGACCCCGGAGCAGTACGCCTATCGGTCGGGAAGAAGCGCACACGATGCGGTCCAACAGGCGCATCGGCTGGCGAACACGGGTCACTGCGAGGTCGTGGACGCGGATTTGTCGGACTACTTCGGCCAGATACCGCACGCTGAACTGCTCAAGTGCGTCGCCCGTCGGGTGAGTGACGGGCGGATGTTGGGTTGGGTGAAGGCGTGGTTGGAGATGGCGGTCGAGGAGGACGACGGGCGAGGCGGCACCCGCCGCACGAACCGGGCGCGTCGGGAGAGGAAGGGGACCCCACAAGGGGCGCCGATCTCTCCGCTACTGAGCAACCTGTACATGCGCCGCTTCCTCCTGGGCTGGAAGGGGTTGGGGTATGCCCGACGCTTCAAGGCGGGCGTCGTCCACTACGCCGATGACATCGTCATCCTGGGCAAGGAATCGGCGGCGACGATGCGCGAGGCGGTCGAGGACGTGATGAAGCGTCTGAAGCTGCCGCTCAACGCCGAGAAGACCCGATGCGTACATGTTCCGGAGGAATCGTTCGACTTCCTTGGCTACCGGGTGGGACGCAACTATCGTCGGGATACGGGCCGAGCCTACATCGGCACACGCCCCACACCGGCGAGCGTGCAGAGCCTGTGCCGCAGGGTAAGCGAGCGGACGGCGCGACGATACGGGCTGCTGGCCCCGGAGGTGGTGGTGGGACGGCTGAACCGGCTCATGACCGGATGGGCGAACGACTTCCACCTGGGACAGGTCAGCCCGGCTTACGCCGCGATTGACCGGCACGCGACCCGACGGCTGCGTCAGTGGCTGTGTCGCAAGCACAAGGGACGAGCCGGGGGGTATGTGCGCTTCCCGGACAGGCGGCTGTGGAATGAAATGGGCCTGACGCGCCTTGCAGTGCGAACGACGAGCTTTCCGTGGGCGAAGGCATGATCTCGTCCGAGAGCCGGATGCGAGAGAACCGCACGTCCGGTTCGATGAGCGGCGACTGGAAACGGAGCTATGGCGTGGAGCGAGGCACCGGTACTGCGAAAGCCGCCGGGAAACGGCTACCCCCACCGACCTAACGCCACCGCGCCAGTCGTCGACTCTACTCAATCGAAGGATTCGCTATCTCCCCGATCAGACCAGGAGTGGGCTCCGAGAAAATCCGTCATTCCCGCGAAAGCGGGAATGACGGTCTGAAGACGGCCGTTAGCGCGTGTGGCTTATCCTCCCGATTGTTGCATAAACTCCCGAAATATGTACGTCAAGTGGCGGCGTTCAGTATTGTGAGAGCATGTCGGAGCTCTCTTTCGCGACGACCGTTGCTGTTCATGGAGAGGATCCATTTACCGGCTGGGCGAATCATGCGCCCAGCGCACTGGATGAGGGTACGACGAAGGGTCCCAATCTCCCGGAAGCACCACAGCGCGGCGCGCTTGGCGGTCGTGCCACGGGCGCGAGGGTCGAGTTGGATCTGCAGCTCGCGAGTGAGGTTGTGAGCGAGAATGCCGGCGAATGTACAGTTGGTTGCCGACCCGGGTCTTGACCGGTACGTAGTCCATCTGGCAATGCGTCTTGAGCTCGGCGAAGATGCCCTCCTGTGAGCCACGGCCTTCGTGGAAGGCAACGACCTTGCGCGGGTTCATTCGTTTGTTGGTGACGATGACCTTGAATTCGTAGCCGTATTCGGTCGGTCGAAACAGGTCGAGTTGAATCGGCAGCTTGTCTTGGCATCTGACCTGCTTTCCGATGAAGATGAAGCGGTAGCGGGTATTCCACGACTTCGGCTTCCAGCGGGTCTCGAAGTAGTCGAGTCCAGGCGCCATGCGGCGCCATCGTCTTCTGCCCTCGACCAATCCCTTGAGGGCGGCAAAGCGCTCGAAAGGCACCGAGAGGGTGAATTCGACCCCCGAGCCATGCAGTCGTTCAGTGATGGCTTCGTTGAAGAAGGCGCTGTCGATGCGGGTCTCGACCTGTGCGTGGGGGAGGCACGAGCGTACGTGGCCGATACATTGGCCGATGAAGGTGTCGGCCCCGTTGGAGTCGTGGACGTTCCCAGGGCGATGGTGCACGTCGAGGACCTGGTCGGTCTGGGCGATGGTGCAAAAGAGGGGGTAGTAGCTACGCGCGCCCTTCTTCTTCTTGTTGAAGCCCACTGCGGTTCCTTCGGCATGACGCCCGGTGCTCAACACCGACCCGTCGAAATCCACCGTCACCCTCGACAGCCCCTCGACCGCCAAGCGCTCCATGACCAGATGTCTCGATTCACTTCGCACTTTGGCGACACTTGGTCCATCCGCACTGGCGAGCGAGCGGCTGACCGTGGACACGTCCGGCAACCGCTTCAGACCGAGAGCGCGTTTGACCATCTCGTCATCACGGTAGGAGTCCACGTCGCGCAGCCGCCGGTGTCCGATGATCAGATGCACGACCAGAAGCATCATGATCATGTGATGGCCGTAAATCGGATTGGCCTTCAGATGGCGGAAGCATCTCCACAGCCGTTCTTTGATGCCGATGAGGGAGAAGAGGTGCTGGAAGACGATGAGTCCCGAGTACGATGTCAGGCTCTGTGATTCGAATCGGATGTCGATGCCCAGCTTGGCTTTACCTCGAACATCGGCTCGGCTATGCTTCATCTGCGTGGTCTCCGTTTTGTTTGGTACGTTGTTGTGACAACGACTATTGTACCAGCTTCGGAGACCACGTTTCTTTCTGTTCCTTCCGTTTCGCGAATGACTCCTTACGACTTTGCACAAGATTCAAGAACACTGCGTGTGGCTTATCCTCACTGGCAGTGAACATGAGCTACACGCTACTTCGGTCCGAAAATCCCGTATTTTGTGCAGTGAACGCATGTATGGGTCGATTTTTTCTGCAACTGGCAGGTTTGAGCCACACCTTGTTTCGGCCGGAAAACCCCGTATTTTGCGCAGTGAACGTGCGTATGGGCCGACACCTTGTGCAACTGACGGGGCAATCTGCCGACGGGAACTCGAAATGGCCGTTCAAGATGGCAGGCGCGAGGTGGAGGTGCGCGGCCTCATCGGGCTGAGAGCTGGCGAGACCCGCTCCGGGGTAGATGCCTACTTCGATTTCTCGGATGGAAGTCGGCGCTATGCCGTACCCGTGGAATTGAAATCCACAACGAACAGAACCGTCTCGACGGCCCGCGACGTTGGCCCCGCGTACATTCGGAAGTGGCGATCGCGCTTGTGGGTATTCGGGTTCTATGATTCGTCGGGCACGACCATGGAGAGCCTGCTGATCCTGGGCCCGGACGATATGGAAGGCTGGATCGCCCGGATCGAACGATACATCGCCCCGGATTTCCTGATTGGAGAACGGGCCGCGGAACGCCTCACGTTGGAGGACCTCCACATCATCTGCGGAGAGAAGCCTGTGTACAGCCGGTGCGATGCGGAGGCACTGCATAAGCGACAATGGCCGAAAGCCAAGTACGAATCCGAGATGGATGTCACGGCCGGATACAGTCCGGGCAGAATGCTGGAAATACTACGGCTGCGGGCGAAGTACTTGAATGCGCGGGGGGCTACCCTGAACAACCCACACATTCCAAAACGGCTCTTCTCGGAGTTCCGCGACTCCGAGATGGACGCCCGAGAGGTTGCAATCGAGCTCCGGCAGTCCGCCAAGTACCGCATGCACTCCATAGTTCTCGGAACCCCCGCGCTCCAAAGAACCGCGACTGACGTTTAATGGACCAACCCGACATAGCCGGAACCAAACGCCGGTTGGCGGAAAAAAGTCTTCGGCGTTTTGTCGAAGACTTCACGGATAAAGAGACTACCCGATAGCGCCACAGCCCGCCTGACGGGCCGGTCAACGCTCGCCCGCGCTCCGCGGGTTGTCCAGCGGGACAACGCGCTCGTCCATGTAATCGACGATACCCCGAGCCGTCTTCCGGTCAAGCTTGCGGATCTGGGTCAAGGTGGCCGCGGAAGGCGACGACTGGCGACACGCCCTCACCCGCCCGTCTCCGGGGCGTCGAACACCGCCGACACCTCCGCCGCGCATCCTTCCAGCAGCGCCGAAGCGGCCGTCTCCCCCCGCCCGTACCGCCCGTGTTCGACGTATGCCTCCCCGCGCAGCACGAGCACCGTCAGCGTCTCGTCGCGCGGGTCCGCGATCCAGTACTCCGGGATCCTCGCCTCGGCGTAGTCCGTCCGTTTCTCCACCAGATCCCGGCCGGGGTGGTCCGGGCTGACGACCTCGACCACCAGATCCGCACCCAACCAGTAGCGGTCCTGGTAGCGGGGGTCGGAGCGGTCGCAGAGCATCAACAGATCCGGCTCGCGGAACTTGCCCTCGCGGATGCGCAGCCGCAATGCGGATTCCACCACGACGCCGCCCCGCGGCCGGACCCAGGCGCGGAACAGGAAATGGAGAAACGCGAGGATGGTCTGGTGGGTGGACGTAGGCAAGGGCAACTCCTCGATGCGGCCGTCGGTGAACTCGACCGGTCGGTTGCCGTGGTCGGTGAGCCACAGGTAGCCCTCGTCGCTCCAGCACCCCTGGCGCGGCAGGAGCTCGCACAGCAGGGCGTCCAGCGCGGCCTGCGAGGAGGCGGCGGCCCGGGAGACGGTGGTCTCCTGCGGGGCGGCGGCCCGAGAGGCGGCAGGGGCCGCTTCACCGGCGCGGCGGCTCCTTTGCTCGCCGGTGCCGGGACCGACACGGGTTGCCACGTCAGCCGTCATATCGAGATCCCCCCGTCGCGGACGCAAGCGGGCGTTGCGCCCGTGCGCCCATGCCGTCGAAGTCTCCCCCAACCCCGCTCCCGCGATCAAGGAGCCGCCGGGTGTGTGCGCGGCAGCCCGGCTGGGTGGTGAAGACCAAGGGGTGGGAGAGCGACCCCAACGCTTGCATCTACGTCATCACCCAAGCCGCCGTCTTCCCGGCGCGTGCGGAGGGCGCCATCGGCAGCGAGGACGCGGGGGGAGCAGGCGGGCGGCCCGAGAGTCCGCAGAGCTTCCGGTCAGGCAGTCAGGCAGGAGGATGGTGAGCCGCGACCGCGATACGGTGGATCCACTCACCATCATCTCGTGGCGCATGGACGGGCAACGGCCGCGGTACTGCGGCCCCGGTACCGCGACCCGACCGAGCCGAACGGACTCGGCTCCGGTACACGGGAGACGGCGTGGGGTTTACGATCCGACAGGTCCAATGGCCCCGTTCCCCACGAGAGGCGCCTGAGTGTCGGTGGAGGCCGTACCGTCATCGGAGGGCAGTAAGGAGATGTCGGGGGGAGGAGCGAAAATGTGTGCGACCGTTACCCGGGAAGTGCCTGCGCGTCGGGCACGAAAGCGGAGGCGGACCGTTCGGAACGGAGAGCCGGCCGACGATCTCGTTTCCAGCGCCCATGCAGGCGGAGTTGCGGGGAGGGGCATGATCCGGGCGGCCGTCTCACCGGTGATGCCGGGGCGCGACGCGAAGGCGCAGAGCGGCCGTGCGAGGTTCGGGCAAGAGACCGGCCGGACGGCGAGCGGGTCCGGCCCGCCATTCCGCTGCGTACAATGGCGAAGCGTTCCTTCAAGGACTTTGCGAGCCGTGCTGGACCGGGTGCTTCAGCAATGGGTGGTGGGCGTGTTGCAACCGACAGCGCGGGGTCCGCTCGGTGAGTTCGGTCGGATTGTGATCCAGGACGGCTGTTCGTTCGCGGTCAAGGATGTGCTTCGTGAACAGTACCCGGGACGATTCAAGAAGCAGAACCCTGCTGCGGTGGAGCTGCATGACGATGACCCGTCAGTTGCACAAGGTGTCGGCCCATACGCACGTTCACTGCGCAAAATACGGGGTTTTCCGGCCGAAACAAGGTGTGGCTCAAATTCACTGCCAGTGAGGATAAGCCACACGCGCTAACGGCCGTCTTCAGACCGTCATTCCCGCGAAAGCGGGAATCCATTTCAATCACGCAAGTCTCTGGATTCCCGCTTTCGCGGGAATGACGGATTTTCTCGGAGCCCACTCCTGGTCTGATCGGGGAGATAGCGAATCCTTCGATTTAGTAGAGTCGACGACTGGCGCGGTGGCGTTAGGTCGGTGGGGGTAGCCGTTTCCCGGCGGCTTTCGCAGTACCGGTGCCTCGCTCCACGCCATAGCTCCGTTTCCAGTCGCCGCTCATCGAACCGGACGTGCGGTTCTCCCGCATCCGGCTCTCGGACGAGATCATGCCTTCGCCCACGGAAAGCTCGTCGTTCGCACTGCCAGGCGCGTCAGGCCCATTTCATTCCACAGCCGCCTGTCCGGGAAGCGCACATACCCCCCGGCTCGTACCTTGTGCTTGCGACACAGCCACTGACGCAGCCGCCGGGTCGCGTGCCGGTCAATCGCGGCGTAAGCCGGGCTGACCTGTCCCAGGTGGAAGTCGTTCGCCCATCCGGTCATGAGCCGGTTCAGCCGTCCCACCACCACCTCCGGGTCCAGCAGCCCGTATCGTCGCGCCGTCCGCTCGCTTACCCTGCGGCACAGGCTCTGCACGCTCGCCGGTGTGGGGCGTGTGCCGATGTAGGCTCGGCCCGTATCCCGACGATAGTTGCGTCCCACCCGGTAGCCAAGGAAGTCGAACGATTCCTCCGGAACACGCACGCATCGGGTCTTCTCGGCGTTGAGCGGCAGCTTCAGACGCTTCATCACGTCCTCGACCGCCTCGCGCATCGTCGCCGCCGATTCCTTGCCCAGGATGACAATGTCATCGGCGTAGTGGACGACGCCCGCCTTGAAGCGTCGGGCATACCCCAACCCCTTCCAGCCCAGGAGGAAGCGGCGCATGTACAGGTTGCTCAGTAGCGGAGAGATCGGCGCCCCTTGTGGGGTCCCCTTCCTCTCCCGACGCGCCCGGTTCGTGCGGCGGGTGCCGCCTCGCCCGTCGTCCTCCTCGACCGCCCTCTCCCACCACGCCTTCACCCAACCCAACATCCGCCCGTCACTCACCCGACGGGCGACGCACTTGAGCAGTTCAGCGTGCGGTCTCTGGCCGAAGTAGTCCGACCAATCCGCGTCCACGACCTCGCAGTGACCCGTGTTCGCCAGCCGATGCGCCTGTTGGACCGCATCGTGTGCGCTTCTTCCCGACCGATAGGCGTATTGCTCCGGGGTCAGGTCCGCCTCGAATATCGGCGTCAGCACCAGCAACGCCGCCGTCTGCGCCACCCGATCCCGCAGACAAGGAATGCCCAGTGCCCGATACTTCCCGCGTTGTTTCTTCGCAATCCACACCCGCCGAACCGCTTGCGGCCGGTAGGTCCCTTCCTTCAGCTCCCGCGCCAGTCCCCCAAGCCACCGCTCCACGCCCCGCGCCTCAATGTCCGCCACCGTCTCGCCGTCCACCCCGGGCGCCCCGCCATTGCGGCGGACCTCGCCCCAGGCAACTGCCAGCACATCGTCGCGCCACACCTTCAGCGTATGGAACCGATAGCCCGCAGCTTCCTTCGCTTTCGCATGGAGCACCGCCTGGAGTCTCCGAACCCGTTCCGGGGCGGTTAGGCTCGCACCAGTCCCCATCTCCCTTCCTCCTTCTTGTGCCCCTCTCGAACCAAGGCCCCTTCCCTCCACCAGCATTACCCGGCTTCCCCGGTACTACGGGCCTCTCCGCCACCCCATACGGCCCGGCCTGTCCCTCGCGGGGGTCCGGTTGGCGTGTGCCGCGCCACCGTCGGGGCTTCCCGTGTTGCGTCCATCCCCCTCTTCCCTGCGTGCCGCCGCCATTACCCCGGCGGAACCGGCCAGTGCTCGTGTCGCTCGCTTCCCGACCGATGCCAGCCTTCCCCGTGTTACAGGCGGGTCGGCTTCCGCATTACCCGTTTCGAGGCCTGCTCGGCGTTCACTCGCGTTGCGGCCCGCAGGGTCGCTGAGTCGCCTTCGCGACCCTTCTCATCGGAGTGCTTCAGTCCATGTCGTTGCCTCCATCGACCGCTCCGACTGCTACCGGCTGGAGCGACAGTTACCGGGCGGGATTCGCACCCGCTAGTCTCTTACCGATGAGATCTTCGACAAAACGACGAAGAATTTATGCGCTATTGTCACAAAGTGTGGGAAGAACTACAGATTCGCGGATGTTGAGAGCAGTGACCAGAACACGCCTTCCCAGCTTGGTAAGATAGTACTTGTAGCGATGCCCCACTTTCTTGATGAGGCCATGTGTGCGAAGACGCTTGAGAAGGGAAGAGCAACGAGTCGGTGTGAGCCAGGGAATGTGGGTTCTGAGATCCACGGCTCGAAAACCGCTGATACACCACTCCCCCCGCGCAAGCGTGAGGAAGAGTTGATGGTCGTCACTGAGGAGCAGATTGAACCCCCGATAAGAGCGGCCATCGGCCTTGACCGGTTGAGCTACCTTGTCGATGGCCTTCCACCCGGCATCCGGGTTGTCAATCGCCGCGATGAAGGCCAGATACCGGTCGTTGGCGGCCTGCATCACCTTGCACAAATCACGCAAGCTGTAGATGCTCTTGCGTAACGGTGCGAGCTTCCACACTTCGTTCCCATCGCGCTGTTGCACCACACGATGAGTTTTGAAAAAGGAGATGTCGTTAGTCGTGCACTCCACGCGCGCCATGATGGCGAATTTGTCGTAGAGCTTGATGCTGGCCGCCCCCATCCGGTGGCGGATGCGTGTTCCCTGAATGCGGGTGCTGAAATCGTTGCCGACCTCGCCCTGCCAAGCGCCCGTGAGCTTGCGGCCCAGGAACGTCGCCACCTGGTCGGCCTGAACACTGTGCACGGCGGTACGGACGATGTTGTCGTACAAGGGTTGGAAATCGGCTTGCCGATGAAACAACACGTCGGTGGCATACTCCACCTGCATGAAGCTCCAATGGTAGCCGGAGCGGAACCGTTTCAGCGGTGGACAGAATCGCTTCGCCCACCGGTTCAGGTGTCGATGAATCTGTTTGGCGTCCAAGCGCTCGGCAAGCCGTTGTGCTTGTTTGAAATCGGAGATGGAGAGGAAGGCGTTGTCGGCCATCTCATAGGCGATGCCAGCCTTGTCGAGGCGACGCGCAAGCCAGTTGTGTCCGTTGAAGTACACTTGCAGACGAAACGGCGCCCACGTAGGCACCCGGACGTAGCATAGGCCAAAGCTCTCATCGATGAAGTAAAAGTAGTAATGCAGGCACTTGCTTATGGATGACTTCAGAGATGTGTGATGTGTCTTCTTGTCATGCCAGGGGCGATATGACGCACAGGTCTCCATCGCCGAGAAGATATGGACCAAGCCGGGGTGCTCTCCGCGTTCTTTGAGAACATCCTTGATTCTCTGCTCCTTACGAAAAGCTTTGTGGTTGCGAATGAATTCGATCTTGAGATCTGATTTGGCAGCCAAGCGTTGGGCATGGTTGCGTATATCCTCTCGTAACGGCTGTGCCCATCGAGGAAAGTCGAATAGTCTGAAATCGTGATAGGTGAGATACCCCGACATGGCCTGGGCGTGGCCGATATCAGGCAACGTTCCCGTGATCACGACACGATCGAAGCAGGAGATGACGCCAGCGATCTTGTCCTGGTGACGTTCAACGAACGGATTCATCGTGACAGCCCCATGTCAGTGTGTCTGAAGAACAGTCAGAATACGACATCTCTTTGGTTCCGGCTACGCCGGGTTAGGGTATGGCGCCTTGCACGGCGCACTGCAACAATCGGGATGAGTCTGCTGAATGAATCGGTGGGGCAGGTGACGTTGACGGCGGACACGGCGCCGGAGCGGCCCCATCTGCCCTTGCCCGAGGCGCTGCGCGATGACCTGCGGTTGGCGGACCGAGGGTACTTCGACCGGGAGTATCTCGGTGCGGTGGACAGGGCGGGTGGGTACTTCGTGATGCGTGCGAGCGCATCGGTCAATCCGAAGGTGCAGGGTGCATCATAGGTAGGATCTTATAACTAATTGATTTTCATGGGATTTTATGAACCGTTGAAGTCCCATCCGAAATCTCCGATCATGGAATTGCTGGACCCACATGACAGGAGAAGACTCGGATGGGACGCCGCACTGTTGCTCAATTCGCCCACCAGATCAAGCGCGTGCTGTCGCCCACGGCACTCAATGACCTCGGACGGAGGGTCGGTTTCTGCCACCGGGAACGCCTGATTACTCCATATCGACTGGTCCTGGGCCTGCTGGCAGGCCATGCCACGGGGACGGTCGAGACATTGGCCGATATTCAACGGCAATTCAATGCGTTGTTCGGCACGACAGTCGCATACAAGCCGTTCCACAACCAGTTGGCGAAGCGTTCCTTCAAGGACTTCATGCGGGCCGTGCTGGACGTGGTCCTTCAGCAATGGGTGGTGAGCGTGCTGCAGCCGACAGCGCGGGGTCCGCTCGGCGGGTTCGGTCGGATTGTGATCCAGGACGGCTGTTCGTTCGCGGTCAAGGATGCGCTTCGTGAGCATTACCCGGGACGATTCAAGAAGCAGAACCCTGCTGCGGTGGAGCTGCACGTGACGATGAGTCTGTTGAATGAATCGGTGGAGCAGGTGACGCTGACGGCGGACACGGCGCCGGAGCGGCCCCATCTGCCCTCGCCCGAGGCGCTGCGCGATGACCTGCTGTTGGCGGACCGTGGGTACGTTGACCTGGAGTATATGGGTGCGGTGGACAGGGCGGGTGGGTATTTCGTGATGCGTGCGAGCGCATCGGTCAATCCGAAGGTGCAGGGTGCGTATACCTGGGAAGGGGAGGCGTTGGGGGAGTGGTCCGGGCAATTGTTGAAGCAGGGGGTTCTGTCGAAGGGCGAGACGGTCGACCTCGATGTGGTTTGGGGGAAGGGAGAGAAGGAGTTGGAGTTGAGGCTGTTGGCGCGGTGGAATCCTGACGAGGGGTGTCATACGTTGTTGGTGACGAATCTGGCGCGGAGCCGGTTCCGTGCGGAGCAGGTGGGGCAGCTCTATCGGTTGCGGTGGCAGGTCGAGCTGTTGTTCAAGGAGTGGAAGTCGTATGCGAATCTTCATGCGTTCGACACGAGCAATGCGGGGATAGCCGAGGGTCTGATATGGACGGCGATTGCGGCCTCGGTTCTGAAGCGTTACTTGGCTCAGATGACGCAGGTATTGCGAGGGGTCGAGGTCTCGACACGGAAGGTGGCGATGTGTGCGCGTCATGGATTGGGGGAGGTGTTCCGTGCGCTTGCTTGTGGAAGGAGACGTGGCTTTCTTCCCGTGTTACGAGGCTTGGTGGATTATCTGGCGAGCAATGCGACTCGGTCCCATCCGAAACGAGACCGCAAGAAAGGACGACTCCAATTCGGATTGGAGCCGGTTTTGTGATTTCCTTAAGTACCAACCTATGAAGGTGCATATACTTGGGAAGGGGAGGCGTTGGAGGGGTGGTCCGGGCAATTGTTGAAGCAGGGGGTTCCGTCGAAGGGCGAGACGGTCGATCTCGATGTGGTTTGGGGGGAGGGAGAGAAGGCGTTGGAGTTGAGGCTGTTGGCGCGATGGAATCGTGACGAGGGGTGTCATACGGTTGTTGGTGACGAATCTGCCGCGCGCCCGATTCAGTGCGAAGCAGGTGGGGCAGCTCTATCGGTTGCGGTGGCAGGTTGAGCTGTTGTTCAAGGTTCAAGGAGTGGAAGTCGTATGCGAATCTTTGCGTTCGACACGAGCAAAGCGGGGATTGCCGAGGGGCTGGTATGGACGGCGATTGCGGCCTCGGTTCTGAAGCGTTGTCTGGCCCGGATGACGCAGGCATTGCGAGGGGTTGAGGTCTCGACGCGGAAGGTGGCGATGTGTGCGCGTCATGGATTGGGGGATGTGTTCCGTGCGCTTGCTCGTGGAAGGAGACGAGGCTTTCTTCCCGTGTTACGAAACCTGGTGGATTATCTGGCGAGCAATGCGATTCGGTCCCATCCGAAACGAGACCGCAAGAGAGGACGACTCCAATTCGGATTGGAGCCGGTTTTGTGATTTCCTCAAGTACCAACCTATGAGGAGTCCACGTCGCGCAGCCGCCGGTGTCCGATGATCAGGTGCACGGCCAGAAGCATCATGATCATGTGATGGCCGTAAATCGGATTGGCCTTGAGATGGCGGAAGCATCTCCACAGCCGTTCTTTGATGCCGACGAGAGAGAAGAGGTGCTGGAAGACGATGAGTCCCGAATACGATGTCAGGCTCTGCGATTCGAATCGGAGGTCGAGGCCCAGCTTGGCTTTACCTCGAACGTCGGCTCGGCTATGCTTCATCTGCGTGGTCTCCGTTTTGTTTGGTACGTTGCTGTGCCAACGACTATTGTACCAGCTTCGGAGACCACGTTTCTTTCTGTTCCTTCCGTTTCGCGAATGACTCCGTACGACTTTGCACAAGATTCAAGAATACTGCGTGCGGCTTATCCTCACTGGCAGTGAACATGAGCTACATACCGCTTTGGTCCGAAAACCCTGTATTTTGGTAACTACTCACCCCCTGTTTAGAGAGGTTATGGAGAACAGATAGACGGCAGGGGTTCGACGCAGCCAAGGGACGTTTCCGGCAGTGCACCGTTTTGTTCTTGACATCATGGCGTCGTGCCGCCAGGGTGCGGCTCCTGTCCAGGCGGTGGGGCTGGCGCGGGTGGGCTGTCTCGGGTCGAAGGCGACATCGGGGCTGTGTCAGCCCCTCATCGCGATGATGCCGCCGCACGCCACCTGCATCTTCATCGCTTCGGCGGGGGCGCCCTCATGAGGCGCAAGCCCCCGGCGTTGCGCAACGTCGGCATCGACCGCGATGCGCGGGCGCTGGCGCGGTTCGAGTGCGAGTATCCCGTGGAGCTCGTCCACGGGTGCGCGCCCCGGTTCGTGGCGCACTATGCGTTCGAGGGCACGGAGCTCATCTACAGCGACCCGCCGTACCTGAGGCGGACCCGCACGTCCCGGCGCCGGTACCGCTACGACTACGAGGAGGCGGACCCTATCGAGTGGCTGGAGCCGCTCAAGGGGGTGCCCTGCCGGGTGATGGTCTCGGGCTCTCCCTCGGCGCTGTACGAGGAGCGGCTGACGGGGTGGCGCAGCGCACAGTGGCAGGTGATGAACCAGGGCGGGGTGCGCACCGAGTGCGTGTGGTTCCACTTCGCCCCCGACCGGGTGCATGGGGCCGGTGCACAACGCCGAGCACTGCGCCAACACCCGCACCCGCGAGCGCCTCAAGGTGCTCACCGTCGAGCGCTGCGCACGCTGTGGCGAAGACCTCGCCGGCACCGACTGCCTCGGGCACGAACGGCGCACCCTCATCGACGTCGTCTTCGAGAAGGGGGTGTATCACGCCAATGCACAGGTCAAGCACTGTCCCCGCTGCCACACCGAGACCCGGGCGCCCTTCCCCGCCGAGATGCCCGGCCCGCTCCAGTACGGCCACGGCCTCAAGGCCTGCGTCGTGCACCTGCTCGTCGCCCAGAGGCTCTCGCTCAAGCGCGTCACCCACTCGGTCCACGCCCTCATCGCACAGACCCTCTCCGAGGCCACCCTCCTCCACTTCGTGATGCAGCTCCATCAGGCCCTGGCCGAATGGGATGCGTATTCCGGTGGGAAGATGATCCCTTTTGCGGGATGCACCGGACAGGTGCAAGGGGTCTGACCCCTGGAGTTGAGCGACGCGGGACAACCGGTTGCCGTATGACCCTCCGAGGCTTTGGAGGAGGGTCCGACGGTGGCGAACAGGAGGTTGTCCATGCGTAAGGTTCGAGAGGTCCTGCGGCTGCACTACGCCGCGGGGATGAGCCTCCGGGCGGTGGCCCGCAGCCTGAAGGTGTCGCCGGCGGTCCCCGCGAAAGCGGGGATGGGGAGGTGCATCCGCCGCGCCGAGGCGCAGGGTCTGGGCTGGCCGCTGCCGGACTCGCTGGATGATGCGGGGCTGGAGCGTCGGCTGTTTCCGGCGCCGGCGCCGAGGGGGAAGCCGCGTCCGGTGCCGCGGTGGAGTGAGGTGCACCGCGAGCTGCGCGCCAAGGGGGTGACGCTGGCGCTGCTGTGGGAGGAGTACAAGGCGGTCCATCCCGAGGGGCTGCAATATAGTTGGTTCTGCGAGCGGTACCGGGCGTGGGTGTCGAAGCTCGACGTGGTGATGCGCCAGGAGCACCGCGCGGGTGAGAAGCTGTTCGTGGACTCCGCCGGGCACACGGTGGGGGTGGTGGACCGGCGCACCGGGGAGCTACGTCAGGCACAGGTCTTCGTCGCGGTGCTGGGGGCGTCGAGCTACACCTGTGCCGAGGCGACGTGGACGCAGGGCCTGGCGGACTGGGTCGGGTCGCATGCGCGCGTTCGAGCTCTTCGGGGGCTGTCCCGAGCGGGTCGTTCCCGACAATCTGCGCGCGGCGGTGAGCCGGGCGCATCCCCCCGCGTACGCGGGGGCCGACACCAATCCGACCTGCCACGACCTGGCCCGCCACTACGGGGTTGCGGTGCTGCCGGCGCGGGTGCGACGCCCGCGCGACAAGGCCAAGGTCGAAGCCTGCCCCCGAATGGGGGAATCGGGGGTGGGCGTGCAGGGGGTCGAGCGCTGGATACTGGCCGCGCTTCGTCATCGCACGTGCTTCTCGCTGGCCGAGCTCAACGCGGCCATCGCCGAGCTCCTTCAGCGGCTCAACGCGCGCGCGTTGCGCAAGCTCCCGGGGTCGCGGCGCTCGCTGTTCGACCAACTCGACCGTCCCGCGCTTCGCCCGCTGCCCACCGAGCGCTACGTGTTCGCCGAGTGGAAGAAGGTCCGGGTCAACATCGACTCCCACGTCGAGGTCGCCGGGCACGACTACTCCGTCCCCCACGCCCTGGCCCGGCGCCCGCTCGACGTGCGCCTCACCGCCCACACCGTGGAGTGCCTGTACTGCGGCCAGCGCGTGGCCAGCCACGTGCGCTCTTCGCTCAAAGGCCGCCACACCACCGCCGACGAGCCCATGCCCGAGAGGCACCGCCGGATGGGCCAGTGGACACCTGAGCGCTTCATCCGCTGGGCCGAGAAGACCGGCCCGCACACCACCGCCCTCATCACCACCGTGCTCGGCTCCCGGCGCCACCCCCAACAGGCCTTCCGCTCCTGCCTGGGGATTCTGCGCCTAGCCAACAGCTACGGCGAGGCCCGCCTCGAAGCGGCCGCGCGCCGCGCACTGGCCATCGCCAGCCACAGCGACCTCAGCGTCGAGTCCATCCCCCGATTCAGGCGCTCGGGGGCAGGCCTCGCCCATCGCCTCGACGTGACCCCACCCGAGCCGGTCGAACCCGCCGCACCGCTCGTGCACCCCAACATCCGCGGCGCCGGCTACTACTCCTGAGAGGACACCGACAGGTTGACCCATCCCACCGTGGACAAGCTCCACCCGCTCCGATGCGCCGGCATGGCCAAGGCGCTCACCGAACAGCTCGCCTCACACGAGGTCCGGAACCTGACGTTCGAGGCCTGCCCCCGAGTCCCATCGGGGGAGCGCCTCGGACTGCTCGTCGACCGCGAGCTCACCGAGCGACACTCCCGACAGCTCACCCACCGGCTGCGCCGCGCCAAGCTCCGCCACGCCGCCTGCTTCGAGGACATCGACTTCCGCCAGCCCCGTGGACTCGACAAGGCCCTCGTCCTGTCACTGGCCGACGGGCGCCGGGTGCGTGAACACCTCAACGTCCTCATCACCGGACCGACCGGCATCGGCAAGTCGTGGATGGCCTGTGCACTCGCCCACAGCGCCTGCCGACACGCCCACAGCGCCTCATACCGCCGCCTGCCGCGCCTGCTCGGCGAGCTGGCCATCGCCCGCGCCGACGGCAGCTATCCCAGGCGGCTCGCCTCGCTCGCCAAGACCGAGGTCCTCGTCATCGACGACTTCGGCCTCGCCAAGCTCACCGCCGCGACCTGCTCGAAATCATCGAGGACCGCTATGGCATCCGCTCGACCGTGCTCACCAGCCAGCTCCCCGTCGAGAAGTGGCACGACGCCATCGCCGACCCGACCCTGGCCGACGCCATCCTCGACCGCCTCGTGCACAGCGCCTACCCACTCAACCTGAAGGAAGAATCCATGCGCAAAAGACATCGACCATCGACCCAAACCGGTCACCGCGACTCATCATCCAACCCCCGCGTCGCTTCGCTCCGACCGGTGATCACCTTGCGCCGGAATCGCTGATCACTTTCACCGGAATGCGCAGGGGGTGAGTAGTTACCCTTGAACAACGGCTCGACCTGCCACCGCAACCGATAGAGCTGCCCCACCTGCTCCGCACTGAATCGGCTCCGCGCCAGATTCGTCACCAGCAACGTATGACACGCCTCATCAGGATTCCATCGCGCCAACAGCCTCAACTCCAACGCCTTCGCTCCCTCCCCCCAAACCACATCGAGATCGACCGTCTCGCCCTTCGACGGAATACCCTGCTTCAACAATTGCCCGGACCACCCCTCCAACGCCTCCCCTTCCCACGGATACGCACCCTGCACCTTCGGATTGACCGATGCGCTCGCACGCATCGCGAAATACCCACCCGCCCTGTCCACCGCACCGAGATACTCCCGGTCGAAGTACCCTCGGTCCGCCAACCGCAGGTCATCGCGCAGCGCCTCGGGCGAGGGCAGATGGGGCCGCTCCGGCGCCGTGTCCGCCGTCAACGTCACCTGCCCCACCGATTCATTCAGCAGACTCATCGTCATGCAGCTCCACCGCAGCAGGGTTCTGCTTCTTGAATCGTCCCGGGTAATGCTCACGAAGCGCGTCCTTGACCGCGAACGAGCATCCGTCCTGGATCACACTCCGACCGAACCCACCGAGCGGGCCCCGCGCCGTCGGCTGCAGCACGCCCACCACCCATTGCTGAAGGACCACGTCCAGCACCGCTCGCAAAGTCCTTGAAGGAACGCTTCGCCAACGGGTCGTGGAACGGCTTGCATGCGACCGTCGTGCCGAACAACGCATTGAATTGCCGTTGCATATCGGCCAACGTCTCGACCGTCCCCGTCGCGTGGCCCGCCAGCAGGCCCAGGACCAGTCGATACGGAGTCATCAGGCGTTCCCGGTGGCAGAAACCGACCCTCCGTCCGAGGTCATTGAGCATCGTGGGCGACAGCACGCGCTTGATCTGGTGGGCGAATTGAGCAACAGTGCGGCGTCCCATCCGAGTCCTCTCCTGTCATGTGGATGTGGTGATTCCATGATCGGAGATTTCGGATGGGACTTCCACGACCCGAATCAATTCCCAAATAATCAATTACTTATAAGATCCTACCTATGTCGTACGCTACCGCCCCGCCGCCGGCGGCCGTCAGTATTCCGCGGCTTTATGCCACGGCCTCATTGAAGCCTCTCCTGGTGGGTGGGCCCCGCCAGTCCCGAGCATCGTATTCCGCGGCTTTGCGGGAACAGGCACGGGGTTCCCGCCCTCCCAAGATGCCCTATCCGTCACGTGCGGAAGACGTTGCCGGCATCGCCTCGCCGCCGCTTCCAGATGTCCGACCCCTCCATGGTGCATACAGGAAGTTCCGAGGAGAAGACCGGACACGCCCCCAGGCGAGAAACAGGGCCGGCGGCGATGCCCGATGCACCGGCGTTCTGTCGAAGCCGCTCCGGCTCCCGGATGTCGTCCTGGAGAGCGGCGACAGGATAATGGGAGATACCACGACTACTCGGGGAGTATTCCGGGATTACTTCGGCGCGTAGACCTTCAGAGTACAGCAGCCGCGCTTGCCGGCGGTCCAGGTGTCGCATTCGAAGCGGAATCCCGCGCCCTCGAACTTGCCGTAGTCGATGGCAGAGCCGATGTCACACATCTTCGCCACCTCCTCGTCTCCGAGCCCATAATCCTGCCATGCCTGCTTCAGGGGGCAGGTGGTGTTCAGCACCTCGAACGCCTCGTCGTCCCGGCGCAGGATCTCCGGGTTGAACACCGCACCGCCGCCAGCCGAGTGCGTCACGTGGTATTCGCCCAGCGCCCGAATCCCGTCCGGCGCGAACTGCCTGATGGGCTCCGCCATCTCCACGCCCCGGCGGTAGATGGCGCGCTTCATGACCGCGAGCGCCTCTTCCTCGCCAACGACCTGCCGCAACTCGTCGAAGACCAAGTAGTAGAGGACGGCGCGGTTCGCGTTCGCGCCTCTCAGCTCGTCTCGCAGGGCGTCGGCATCCAATGGCTTCTCCAGCGCGGAAAGGGAAAAGGACGCGCGCGGATTGTAGCCCTCGGTCGAACGGGATTGATCGGCCGGTTTGGCCGGGAGCGCCGTCCGATGTACCACATTCAAACCGCCGGCCCGACGCGGGGAAGCGCTTCGGCAGGACGCTTGCAGCGCGGCGCAGCCCGCATCGGGGTTGCGCGTCACGACGGTTCCCGGAGCCCGACCCGGGTGCCCGGGACCGCTTCGTCAGCGTCCACGCGCTGTCGGCTCCCGGGCACGCCACTCGGGCCCGGGTTCCCGTTCACGCGATGACCACGCACGCCCCGCCCCGCCTCGGATCGCCGGCGCCCTCGACACCGCGCGGCCCGGACGCGACGCTGTGGGCACCGCCGAAGAACATGTTCGGCGCGGTCCACAACTGATGCTCCGGCCACGCTTCGAGCACCGGGGCGATGCGTTCGGGGTCGAACCCGCCCTCGACGCTCAGGAACGACTCCTCCACGTGGACTCGCGGGGCGGTGACCGCCGCATCGACGTCCATCCCGAAGTCCACCAGGTTGACGAGCACCTGCAACAGCGCGGTGCGGATCCGGCTCGATCCGCCCGAGCCGGTGGCCGCCTTGCGCCCGTCGCACCACACCAGCACGGTGGGGGCCATCATCGAGGTCATGCGTTCGTCGGGGCGCCACCGGTGGAATCCGCCCGGGTTGAGATCCGCCTCGCCCAACATGTTGTTCATGACGATACCGGTCCCGGGCACGACGTAGCCCGAGCCGGCGCCGTTCGAGACCGTCGCGCTCGCGATGTTGCCGGCCGCGTCGATGACGCTCACCTGGGTCGTGCCCCGGAACGCGCGGGCGCGTCCTGCGACCTGGGTCCGCCACCGTTCGACCAATGTCGGATCGAGCGCCGCGAGGGCCTCGATGGAGTGCTCGACGCGCGCCGCCGAGGTCGCCTCCATCACCGCGGCGAGCCGCCCGACGTGTGCCGCGGATCCGAATGTACCGGCTCCAAACGGCTCGAACGCCTCGGCCGCGAACGGCCCGGCGTCGAGCGTGGCGAGCAGGGCGAGGCCGAAGCCGGCCAGCGTCCCCCCGGACGAGGGCGGCGGATTGGTCAGGATGCGTACCCCGCGGTAATCGAGCGAGAGGGGCGCGCGCCTTTCGATCCGGTAGCCGGAGAGGTCCGCCGCTTCGAGATGTCCGCCCGATGCCATGTCTGCGACGAGCGACGCGGCGATCTCGCCCCGGTAGAACAGATCAGCCCCCTCGATCGCTATCGCTTCGAGGGCGTCGGCGAGCATGGGGTTGGCCAAACGCTCGCCGGTCTGCACCGGTTCCCCCGGCGCCGCGGCGCTTGCGAAGATCGAGCGGCACGCCTCGCTCGCGCCGACGATCGCCTCCGCGACGCCGAACAGGTACGCCTGGTACTCGCTCACCGTGACCCCCTCGACCGCGAGCCTGCAGGCCGGCGCCACCAGCTCACGCAACGGCACCGTCGCGAGGTCGGCGTGGATATCGGCGATCCCTCGCATCATTCCGGGCGTCGCGGTCGTGCCCCGGCCGACGTGGAACTCCTGCCGGGCGATGCCGAAGTCCGCTACCACCGGGTAGAACTCAACATCGCCGGCGGGCCGGTGCGCGCGTGGGGTCTGCACGAAGAAGTCGTAGATCCGCGGCCGTTCCCCCTCCGGCGCGGCGAGCAGAAAACCACCCCCTCCGGGCGAGGAGAGCACCGGCTCGGTCACGAAGCTCGTCGCGAGCGCCGCGATGACCGCGTCGTAGGCGTTCCCGCCCGCGCGAAGCACGTCCTCCGCCGCTGCCGCGGTGAGTGCGTGGCCGGCCGCGACGACGCTGCTCATCGCGGCTCCGGCCGGCGGCTCGGCGACCTCCGGAGCCGGAGGGATCGGTAGGTTGATGCGGATGCTTCCACGGTGCAATTCAACCGGACTTCGGCGCTACGATTCAAGGCGCGGCGTTCAGGCAGGCGTCGGCGATCGCCATACGTAACTCAAGTTTCGGGATTCAAAATGCCTGAATCAGGCGATGGATTCCCGCTTTCGCGGGAATGACGTCATTTCAGCGAGACGCGTTGCTTTTTAGCTGGCCGTCATTCCCGCGAAAGCGGGAATCCATTTCGGTCAGCGAATCCCGATACTTGAGTACGTAAGAGCAACATGCCAAAAGAACGGCGATCCATGCGGTCCTCAGCAGACGGCCATCAGGATGTTCGGGCGACATCGTCCGCCGATCGTCCGACGGCGCGCTCGAAGGCGGCGGGGTCGGTCGCGCCTTCGCTCCGATGACCACCCGCGAGCCGCGGTCGAGCCCGAGTGCCTCGCGTAGCGCCGGCTCCAGCGCCGCGGCGATGAGGCCGGCGGTGGCCGCGCACCCCGATTCCCCGGGACCAAGGGTGGATCCCGCCGGTCCCGGCGGCGAGCACGCCCATGGTCTCCCTCGCCGCCTCATCGGGCAAGGTGAAGATGTCGTCCGTGTTGACGAATTCACGGAATCCTGATAGAGGTTCTCCGTCGCTCGCATGTTTCGGAGAACCCTCATGGCACTACGCTTGCTGATCAGTGATGCGCTGTGGTCGAAAATCGAACCGGTGCTGCGGGAGCTCAAGCACGCCGCCGGCAGCCCGCCGAAGCTCAGCGACCGGATGTTCATCGAAGCCGTCCTGTACCGGGCACGCACCGGGATTGCGTGGCGGGACCTGCCCGATGAGTTCGGCGACTGGAACGCCGTCTACCACCGCTTTCGCCGCTGGGAAAAGCGCGAGCTGTGGAAGCGGCTCTGGCAGCGGTTCCAGAGCATCGACGATGAGCGGCTCAAGGAGCTGTTCATCGACTCGACGATTGTGCGCGCACATCAGCACGCGGCCGGGGCGTCGAAAAAAACGGTGGACAACAAGCCCAGGCTCTGGGCCGCCCTTCGCAACGGCCGGTGGACTGTCCACCAAGCTGCACGCGGCCTGCACCGACGAACGCACCGGCGTATCGTTCGCGCTGAGTGGGGGAGAGCGTCACGACACGAGGGGATTCGAGGCGGTGTGGGAGGGGGTGCCGGGGGGACATGGGGTGATGGCTTGGATTATGGTGCGATAATTCATCAACACGGCCCAGGCCAATGGCATGAGCTGCTCGGCGACCCCACCCTCGCCGACGCCATCCCCGACCGCTTCGTCCCCAACACCTGCAAGCTCGAACCCAAAGGAGGCTCCATGCGAAAACATCGCTCCGGGTTGACCCATGCCGATCACTGCCCGGCATAATCATCGCCCCGTGTCGTTTCGCTCCGACTGGTGATCGGCTTTATCGGCATACGCATAAATTGTCACCGATGTCCCTTCGCCCCTCTCTCTTCAAAATATGCAACTTCAATTATTCCGATCAGTTACGCAAACTTCTTAATGTCAATCTGAGATTTACACCCGGCACTGACGGACAGAGCAGACGGAGGAGGTGCATCACATGGCTTGCATCGAGCGCGCCGCGTGCATCGGCGGCGGGGTCATCGGAAGCGGGTGGGCGGCCCGGTTCGTCCTGAACGGCGTCGACGCCGCCGTCTACGACCCGGACCCGGATACGGAGCGCAAGGCGCACGAGGTCCTCGACAATGCCGAGCGCGCCTTCGAGCGCTTGTTCGGGGACGATCGCCCGGCGCGGGGCGATCTGCGGGTCGCGCGCAGTGTCGGAGATGCAGTGGAAGGCGCGGAGTTCATCCAGGAGAGCGTGCCGGAGCGGCTCGATCTGAAGCACGCGGTCCTCGCCGAGTTGGACGTGGCAGCGGCACCGGATGTGGTCATCGCATCCTCGACCTCCGGGCTGCTGCCGAGCGACATGCAGTGCGATCTAGCGCACCCCGGTCGGTTGCTGGTCGGGCACCCCTTCAACCCCGTGTATCTGCTTCCGCTTGTCGAGATCGTAGGCGGACAGCTCACCTGCGCCGCTGCGGTAGAGCGCGCCCGCGAAGTGTACGGCTCGCTTGGCATGAAGCCGGTGGTGGTGGCGAAGGAGATTGATGCATTCGTCGGAGACCGGCTCCAGGAGGCGCTGTGGCGTGAGGCGCTGTGGCTGGTGCACGACGGCGTCGCGACGGTGAAGGAGATCGACGACGTCATCCGCTACTCTTTCGGGCTGCGCTGGGCGCAGATGGGCATCTTCCAAGTGTACCGGGTCGCCGGGGGAGAGGCGGGCATGCGCCACTTTTTGGCGCAGTTCGGGCCGTGTCTCGCGTGGCCGTGGACGAAGCTCACCGATGTCCCCGACCTCGACGACGCCCTCATCGACAGGATCGCCGGGCAGTCCGACATCCAGGCCGCGGGGCGCTCGGTCCGCGAGCTGGAGCGGATCCGGGACGACAACCTCGCCGGGATCATGGAGGCCCTGGAGCGCTCCGGCGAGTCCGGCTGGGGCGCCGGCGCCCTGCTGCGCGAGACGAGGCGCACGATGCGCGAGCGCTGACGCGCTCGTGCGCGCCCGTGTGCCGGATCGCCCGCAAGGCCGCCCCGAACCCGGGAGACGATGAATTCGAGCGACGACCGCAGGCGTGGTCGCTCCCCGCCGGTGCCGTAGACGGGCGAAGAACCGTCTTGCTCCATACAAGCGGGGGGACGACGCCCGCGACCGCGGGACGCTCCGTTCCCGGGCACCGCTCCAATCCGGACGGCGGGGGAACGAAATTGCGCCGGTCGAAGGATGGTGCGGTACCGGCCGAAGGGCGGTCGAGCCGGCGCCTTTCCCCTGAAAGACGGGAACGCACGGTCCCCGGACGTTCACGGGCCGAATCGTGAGGGAATGGAGCGATGGACTTCGGATTGACGAGCGAGCAGCAGATGGTGGTCGACACCGTGCGGGGTTTCGTCGAGAAGGAGCTCTATCCGCACGAGGAGGAGGTCGAGCGCACCGGGCAGGTGCCGCCCGGACTCGGCGAGGCGATCAAGCGCAAGGTCGTCGATCTGGGCTTCTACGCCCCGAACCTGCCGGTGGAGGTCGGCGGCGGCGGCCTCGACCACCTGACCTTCACCCTGCTGGAGCGCGAGCTCGGCCGCGCGTCCATGGCCCTCACCGTGTTCTGGGGCCGGCCCTCCGGCATCCTGATGGGCTGCGAGGGGGAGCAGCGCGAGCGTTACCTGTTGCCGGCCGCGCGCGGCGAGCGCTTCGACGCCCTCGCCATGACCGAACCCGGCGCAGGCTCCGACGTGCGCGGAATGCAGTGCTCCGCGCGTCGCGACGGCGGCGACTGGGTGGTGAACGGCACCAAGCACTTCATCTCGCACGCGGACCTGGCCGATTTCGTCATCGTGTTCGTCGCCACCGGCGAGGAGGAGACCGCGCGCGGGCCGAAGAAGCGCATCACCTGCTTCCTCGTCGATCGCGGCACCCCCGGCTTCGAGATCCGTCCGGGCTACGACTCGGTCTCGCATCGCGGCTACCACAACTGCATCCTCACCTTCGACGACTGCCGGCTGCCGGACGGACAGGTCCTCGGCGAGGCGCACCGCGGGTTCGAGCTGGCGAACGAGTGGCTCTATGCGACGCGGGTCACGGTGGCCGCGAGCTGCGTCGGGCGGGCGCGGCGGGTGTTCGATCTGGCGCTGGCCCACGCGGCCGAGCGTCGGCAGTTCGGGCAGCCGATCGGCCGCTTCCAGGGGGTCTCGTTCAAGCTCGCGGACATGATCACGGAGATCGACGCGGCGGACTGGCTGACCCTGGCCGCCGCGTGGCGCCTCGACCGGGGCCTCCCGGCGGACCGGGAGATCGCGTCGGCGAAGGTGTACGCCTCGGAGATGCTGGCGCGGGTGACCGACGAGCGATCCGGATCCACGGCGGCATGGGGCTGATGAGCGACCTGCCGCTGGCGCGCTTCTGGCGAGACGCCCGCGTCGAGCGCATCTGGGACGGCACCTCCGAGATCCAGCGCCACATCATCGGGCGCGGCCTGCTGCGCCCTCCGGGCGCCTGAGGGGAACGTGATACCCGGTGAAGCCGCGCTGACCGAAAACCGAAACCTTCACCACCTTGGTGCAAGGCGGCTTCGACGCGACCATGCGGTGCTCGACTTTCTGTACCCCGACTGCGCGGCTGCGGGACGGAGAGCTTCTCGAGGGGCCGGAGTTCCCGCTCGTATGGACGGGGGATGGGTGAACCGGCCATCCGTTTTGGACTTCTGCACCAATGCCTGTCGATGATGGGGGCAGTACGAGGGGGCTCACCGACATGAATGTGCCGGATTGCATGTCGGGACGCTGAAGCGTCCGCTACGTCCCGCCGCGTGTTCCGGAAGCATGAAGACATTCCCGCCGGCGAGCGGGAACCGTCCTACAGGAGCCGCAGGGTTGCGTAGACGAGGCCGGCCGCGGCGGTGATGGTGGCGAGGCCGCGCGCGAGGTGTTGCTCCGTGGCGGGTCCATCGAATGCCTTGCGTCCGGTGATCATGGAAAGCGGCGTCGGGTCGCGCATCGCGGCGTAGACCGCATGGGCGGCGAGATGCGTCGCGATGAGCGCGAGGATCCCCCGGAACACCCGGTGGTGCGCCCACGTCATCCCCTTCGACACGCCGTCCTCGACGTAGCGCACGAGCGGACCCTCGTTGAAGACGTCGTCGGTCGTGAAGAGCCCCGTCACCGCCTGGATACCCACGGCGAGGAAAAGCAACACGACCAGCGCGATGCCGGGCGCCGTGTGCGGAGCGTCCCTGCCGCCCTCCTTGGCGGGCTCACCGCGCCGCCGGAGCCGCCGCAGGCCCTCGACGAAAAAGACGAAGACACGGTGCGGCGTCGTGAAGTAGTGTGCGAACCGCACGTACCGCCCTCCCCAGAATCCCCATCCGAGCCGGAAGAGCAGAAGCGCCAGAATCGCGAACCCCGACCGCTGATGCCAGTCCATCAGCGAGATGTCGCCCGCGAGCCCCGTATAGAGTGAAAACGCCACACAGGCGGCGAACGTCCAGTGCCACAGGCGTATCGGCAGATCCCAGATACGGGTCGTCGCGGCACCGCTCATGGCATGACGCGCCACGATACAGCTCCGATCCCGGCCATTGAAGCGATCCTGCCTTCCACCGATGAGTCACCAAACGCGCCGCACACCGTATTTGTCGAACACCCGGTCGATGGACACCAGCCCACGCGCCGCGGCTTGGGCGATGAGCATACGGTCGAAAGGGTCACCATACGGACAGGGAAGCCCTCCGGCGCGTTCTGCATCTTCGACCGTGATCGGCAGCTCCTTGAAGCCTTGGCCCGCGATGGCACCTGCCACGTCCTGCGCCACGGCCGCCGCCTCCGAGAGCTTGCCGATGCGGTGCTTGGTGGTGATTTCCCACACGGACGCAGCGTCCACGATAACGTCGTTGTCCGGATCTTCAAAGGTGTCGGGGTGCTTCCGCATCCGAAGGTACGCCGAAGCGTATTGCAGAATATCGAGCTACCTGCAATCTATTGCGAACCAGGGCTACGGCTCCGGGCTCATGGGCGGTCGCGGGCGGAGCTCCGACGATCCCTCCGCCCGGAGCGCGAAGCCGCCGAGCCCCTGCGGGCGGCCCGTCAGGGCGGCTCTCTGGCTCAGACGAAGGTTCCGTCGATCGGCGAGGATGCGCTCGCGTAACGCCTGCGGGGCATCCGCCCGGCCAGGAACGCCTCGCGGCCCGCCTCGACCGCCTTGCGCATCGCCGACGCCATCAGGATCGGGTCCTCCGCCGCGGCGATCGCGGTGTTCATCAGTACCCCGTCGCAGCCGAGCTCCATCGCGACGGCCGCATCCGATGCGGTGCCGACGCCGGCGTCGACGAGGATCGGCACCGACGCATTCTCGATGATGGTGAGGATGTTGTAGGGGTTGCGGACCCCGAGCCCGGACCCGATGGGGGCGGCGAGCGGCATCACCGAGCAGCAGCCGATCGCTTCGAGCCGTTTCGCGATCACCGGATCGTCGCTCGTGTAGACCATGATGTCGAAGCCGTCCGCGACGAGGGTTTCGGCCGCTTCGAGGGTCTGGGTGACGTCAGGGTAGAGGGTCTTCTCGTCGCCGAGCACTTCGAGCTTCACGAGTCGGTGCCCGTCGAGCAGTTCGCGGGCGAGCCGGCAGGTGCGCACCGCGCTCTTCGCGTCGTAGCAGCCCGCGGTGTTGGGGAGGATCGTGAACCGTTCCGGCGGCAGATGGTCGAGCAGGTTCGGTTCGTCGGGGTCCTGACCGATGTTGGTGCGGCGGATGGCGACGGTGACGATCTCCGCGCCGCTCGCCTCGATCGCGGCGCGCGTCTCCTCGAAATCCCGGTACTTGCCGGTGCCGACGAGAAGGCGGGAGCGGTACTCGACGCCGGCCACGGCCAAGGGCGATGCGGCGCGGGCGTCACCCCGGCGGCCGGTGGCGCTGGATGGTGCATTCATGGGTGGTGTCCTTGTATTCCGCCGGGTGCTATCCACCGCCGATGGCGTGGACGATCTCGACCCGGTCGCCGCTCTCGAGCACGTGCTCGGCATGACGGCCGCGAGGTACCACCTCCTCGTTCACCTCGACCGCGAGGCGCTTGCCGGTGAGCGCGAGCTCCTCGATCAGCGAGGCGACCGTGGTGCCACCCGCGATGGCGTGCGGCTCGCCGTTCAGTTCGATCTGCATTCCGGACAACTGTGGAGGGCAACCGCCGCCTCTCGGCCATGCCATGCCGTGCAGTGGTCTCAACACCGGCAAGCCGGCAGTCGAGCCGGCGGCAGGTGCGTGGTCGATCCAGGGAGCAGGGCACCGGGTATGCGGCGCATGTTGGCACGGTGTTCCGGGTCGGGCAACGGCTGCATCGTGGTCTTGCACGCTTTTTCGCTTCGGATCATGATGCCCTGCCATTTGGCGTATGAATCAGGATCCGGAATCATGGAATGGTTGGCCGAATACGGACTCTTTCTCGCGAAAGCGGCCACCGTGGTCGTCGCGGCCGGCCTCGTGGCGGGGCTCGTGGCAGGCGCGGCCCGGCGGTCCCGCGGCGGCGAGTCCGGTCCGGCTCTCAAGGTCATCCATCTCAACCGCCATTACCGCGAGATGGTGGCCGTCTTCGAGCGCACCGCGCTCTCGCGAAAGACGTTTCGCGCCCGACGCAAGGCCGAGAAGGCGGAACGAAAGGCCCGGGACAAGGAGCAGCGACAACGCATCGCGAGCGGCGAAGACGTGCGGCGCCGCGTCTTTGTCCTCGACTTCAAGGGAGACCTGCGGGCGAGCGGCGTGGCGGCGCTACGCGACGAGGTGACCACGATCCTCGCCGTCGCCACCGAAAGGGACGAAGTCCTCGTGCGGCTCGAGAACGCGGGCGGCGCCCCCAACGGCCACGGACTCGGTGGATCGCAGCTCGCCCGCATCCGCGAGCGCGGGATTCCGCTCACGGTGGCGGTGGATCGCATCGCGGCGAGCGGCGGATACATGATGGCCTGCGTCGCGAATCGGATCCTTGCCGCCCCGTTCGCGCTCGTCGGCTCCATCGGCGTCTTCGCATTGATCCCGAACCTCAACCGCCTGCTTGAAGGGCACGGTGTGGACGTGGAGCAGTTCCAGTCCGGGGAGTTCAAGCTCACCGTCAACATGCTGGGCAAAAGCACGGACGCGGGCCGTGCGAAGCTCCAGGACCAGATCGACGTGATCCACAGGCTTTTCAAGGAGTACGTGGCGGAGTACCGGCCGGCCCTCGATGTCGAGCGTGTGTCCACCGGGGAGGCTTGGCACGGGCGCGAGGCCCTCGCCCTGAACTTGGTGGACGAGATCCGCACGAGCGACGACTACCTGTACGAGGCGAGCCGCGAAGCGGACCTCTACCACATCCGGAGCGCCGGCCAGCTCAGCCTGCGACGCCGGATCACGGAAATGGCGGAGATGGCGCTCGATCGTGCCTCACTCTACGTAGACGCCTGAACACCGGCGCTTGGCAAAGTACGGCAGGAGCACCCGGGCCCATGGCCGCATCAGGTCCCTGCCACCCCCGCTCCTCCCGGACAGGTGTCCAAGGGGTGGCAAAGCAAGTCTGCGCCACCGGTTTGTCCGAATTGAGGCGTCCCGGCAAACCCTCCTCCGGCCCTGGAGTCGCCGAGAGCGTCACGATCGCAATCTTGCCGTCCCCCGAACGGACCCGCGCCGCGGACAGGATGCCGGTCTGCCATGTACACGCAACAGCGCCCATGTCTCCCGACAACCCGCCCGACCCCCCCTGCGTACCGCTGCCCACGCTACCGCATGCGCTTCGGCGAGCACGCGCCGCAAGGCGCCTCGCCGGTCGCCTCTCCCCGCACCGGCCACCTCGGCTCCGCATGGCGCGGCGCATTCGGCCACGCGCTGCGCAAGGCGGTCTGCGTGACCCGCCTCCCCACCTGCGATCCATGCGTTCTCCTGCGCTCGTGCCCATACCCTTCCTCTTCGAGGGCAGGACACCGCCCGGCGCGGAGAAACTCGCCCGCTGTCCGCGTACCCCCGGCCCTTGCGTGCTCGAGCCGGCCGCCCCGTGCTTCGATACCGGGAGCGACACGCTGAACCTCGGCGTAACACTGTTCGGCCCGGCCAACGACCATCTGCACGCCCTCGACGGAGCATCCCGAGCTTCACGGAGGGCAGCAATTCCCGCTAACGCTCCGGACACGGTCATGAAGCCAGGATTTCACGGCCTTTTCTACCGTCTGAGCGCTCGATTGCGGCGATTCAATGGATGTTTCCGGGCTTAGCGGGAATTGCTGCACGGAGGGCGACGATGCCGGACGGCCTTCGTGGTCCGGCCTGCGGTGGAGCGAGGCAACACGGCGCCGGAAGGCGGCGGATGGAGGCTCGTGGGCCTTCGCTACGGCGACGGACGGCGCCGGGACGATCCACAGTTCGATGCCGAACAGCTTTGCGGCGATGGCCAGGATGAGCGCGGCAAGGAACCCGAGGATCCATCGCAGTTCGGATCGCAAGGTGCCGATCTCCCTGTAGAGGACGGCCCGGAGTTCGGCGAGGTCGGCCTTCGTGGCGAGGTCGGCGCGCTCAGCGCATGCTGCGGCATCGGCGGCTTCGCGCATCCCCTCGGCGATGGCCTCGGCGTGATCGGCTTCGATGCCGGCGGTCTTGAGGTTGCGGGCGACGGCGAGCGGGTTGAATGTGGTGGCGGTCATGGCGGATTCTCCGGGAACCCTCGCACTCTACCATGCCGGAGCGGCGTTCCCGTGCCTTCCCGAGTCGAACCCTGCCTGCCGCGCGCATATCCTTCTTGTGCGGCGTCCTGGTGTCCCGTGGGGCGCCGTTCGGGGCCGTGCCGTGACGGTGCCGTGCGAAGCGGGCTCGTCCCGTGGGGCGGCGTCAAACGATGCCGAACAGCTTTGCGGCGATGGCCAGGATGAGCGCGCCTTGAAAGGCGAACATCCATCGCATCTCGGAGCGCAAGGCGCCGATCTCGCGATAGAGTTCGGTCTTCGTGGCGAGGGTGTTCATGAGCCGGGTTTCGAGGTCGGCAAGGTCGGCCTTCGTGGCGGAGTCGGCGAGGTCGGCGCTTGCTGCGGCATCGGCGGCTTCACGCATTCCTTCGGCGATGGCTTCGGCGTGCTCGGCTTCGGTGCCGGCGGCCTTGAGGTTGCGGGCGGCGGCGAGTGCGTTGAAGGAGCTTGCGGTCATGGCGTGTTCTCCGGGAACCCTCGCACTCTACCATGCCGGAGCGGCGTCCCCGGGCCTTCCCGAGTCGAATCCTGCCTGCCGGGGATACCCTTCCCGCCGGCGCCGTGGCCGGGCCGGTATCGGCGAGATTGCGGAGGCTGGTCGATACCGGAAACCGTTTCCGGTTCGCGCGGCGTTTTGGCGTACCGTGGGGCGCCGTTCGGAGTCCGATCCGTGCCGTGGCCGTGCGGGGCGGTTTCGGGGCGTAGGGCGGTGTACAGGCGGCGCCGTGGGCGGGTCCGGCCTTCCCGAGTCGAACCCTGGCCTGCTGCGCATACCCTACGGTGGTGTGGACGGCGGGCGCCCGATACTCCGTGAGGGTTGACAGGCGGGAGGGTGTTGCAAGAGGCTGAGTCTCCGGTGATCGGAGGGCATGACGATGACCATGACGAAACGGTTTTTGGCGGCGGCGGTGGCCGGCGCGATTCTGGTGGGACTTCTGTAGCTTTGGGACAGGGGAGGGATAGTGCGGTGGAGGTGATGCCCGAGTCGTTGGAAGAACGTAGTGAAGCCCTGGCGGAGGAGCGTGACCCGGGTCGGCTCATTTACGGTGCTGTTGTTCCTTACGGTCAGGTTGAATTCTGGTGTGCGGTGGCGGAAGAGATGGGCGTGACGGGATTCTGCGAGCGCCAGAGAGTATTCGGAGAGCAGAGTAAGAATCATGACGATCAAGGCGCCAAGGGATACGGATACAGTGCTGGTATTCCTTACAATCAGGGTCACAAACGCTGGTGTGAAGAGGTGAAAAGACTACGCGGGTATGACTGCCCTCCGGATGGATTGCCGGGAGTACTCGGAAAGCGGGGTGTAGGTCCATCTAGGGATAAATATTTATCTACGATTAAACTAGAATTCGAGCCGCCCGGGTCCGGGCCGTAGGAAAGCATACAGGCGGCGACGTGGGCGGGGTCGGTCACTGCGCTTCCTGCTCGTAGAACCGGGCCACGGCGCCACGTGCGGCGGTCTCGCGGGTGGTGTACCTGGCTACGGTCGTCTCCGATCGCCAGCTTCCGGCCTGCATGATGGCGGACATCTCGATACCCTTCGCGCGGGCGAGGTCCTGCGCCATCCCGATCCGGCATCCGTGGCTTGAAACCCCTTCCAGTCCGGCGGCCTTCGCGGCGGCCTTGATCCGGGCCTTGATGCGGCTTGCGCTCGATTCGAACAACGTCGCGGTGTCTGCGGCGCTGTGGCGGATCGCGTCGAGTGCGGCGACGGTGGCCGGGGGAAGGTACGCGGTGGTGTCGGCATCCGTCTTCGCGCGCCGGAACGTGATCGTGGCCGATCCGTCCGGGCGGCGTTCGATCTGCCGCCAGGTGAACGAAGCCGCTTCGGAGACTCGCGCCAAGCAATCGCGCATCGTGCGGATGAGGGCGATCTCGAGGTCGGCGCGCGCCTTCGCGACGGCCGGCGATTCCATACCGCGGCCACGGGGGCGGGGCTGGTACGCGGTGGCTTCGATGCGCGCGACGGCGGCGGCGGTGATCCCGGTGGACTGCCGGACGGTCCCGCCGGCGTCCCGGTGGTCGCGCACGGCGCGCTTGACGGCGGCGCGCACGTCGGCGGCTGCCGTGGGGTTCGTCGGGGCGCCGGCGAGCCTGTGGGCGGCGCTGACGGCGGCGAGGGCGGCGCGGAGGGTCGCGGGCTTGGCGTCGGCGCCGGCGAGGTGCTCGACGAAGGCGGCGAGGGCTTCCGGGTCGGCGGGAAGCGTGGCGGCGCCGATGGTGCGGGCGAAGGCTTCCCATTTTGCGCCAGCCGTTCCGGTAGCTCTCTCGCGTGGCCGGGGCGAGGTCGGCGTCTTCCAGACGAAACCACGGCCTGTCGCGCCGCGGCAAAGCGCGCGCGCGGATCCTGCCGGTAGAAGGCCCGCAGTTCGGCGTAGACCTCCGGGTAGCATCCGTCGAGCACGTCGGGCAGCTCGAAGAAGTATTCGCTGGTCAACGCGAAGAATTCGTCCGGCCCCTCCGTGGCGTAAGGGTCGATGTCGGTCTCCTCGCCGGCATCGACGCGGGCGACGAGGTCTTCGTAGGCGTCGCTGAACACCTGGTACCAGACCGCCCCGTCCATGCCCGGGTGCAGGGGCGGGAACCCGTTGGCGTCTCCGTTCAGCATGTCGAGCTTGTGCGCCATCTCGTGGATGACGACGTTGTAGCCCTCCAGCCTGCCCGAAGCTTCCACATCTTCCCACGAGAGGACCACCGGCCCGCGGAACCAGGATTCACCGCTGCGCGGCTCTTCCCACTCGTGTTCGACTCCCGTTTCGTCCGTCCACCTGCCGCGCGACACGAACCCCCCCGGGTAGACGACGACGGAATGCCAACCGGAGTATGCCTCGATGCCGAGCCCGAGGATGGGAACGCACGCCTGCGCGGCCACCACGACGCGCGCGTCCTCGTCGAGCTCGAAGCCGCCGGCGCCTTCGAGCGACTTCGCGTGCAGGAACGAATCGGCGAGCGCGCGCAGCTTCCTGGTGTCGGACTCGTCAAGAACCGCCACGATCGGCAGCGACAAGTGCACCGCCTGCCACGTCTCGTCGGAGACGACGGGCCGGGTCGGTTTGAGGAAGTGGATCATGGCCGGTGTACCCTTCGTTCAAGGTCCGGAACGGGCGCCTCCGGCGCCGCGGTTGCGTGCGGCTTTTCTCCGGCGTCAAAGCGCCGGCGTCTCTGGACGATCCCGTCCGGGGTTTCGCGAGAATACCCGCTCCATCTTCCGGGGTGCGGCTTTTCTCCGGCGTCAAGGCACTGGCGTCTCTGGAGATCTCGCCGGGGTTTCGCGAGAATACCCGCTCCATCCTCCGGGGCGCGGGTGTCCGGAGACCACTTCGACCTGCGTGTCGCTCCATCAAGGCCCCCAATGACACCGATCCTTCCGGTCGTGCTGGCAGGCGGTTCGGGCACACGCCTGTGGCCGTTGTCCCGTGCGCTCCGTCCGAAGCAGTTCCTCGCCCTGACCGGCAAGCACTCGATGATGCAGGAGACGCTGCTGCGCCTGGCGCCGCTGGAAGGCGCGCGGGCCTCCTGCATCGTCTGCAACGAGGTGCATCGTTTCCTGGCGGCCGAGCAATGCCGCGAGATCGGGCAATCGTGGAGCGCCATCCTGCTGGAAAGCGAGTCTCGCAACACCGCGCCCGCGGCCGCCCTCGCCGCCTGCCACGCACTCGGGAAAGGAGCCGACCCGGTGCTGCTCGTCGTGCCGTGCGACGGCTACGTCGAGAACGCCGCCCGGTTTCGGAACGCGGTCACCGCCGGACTCGGCGCAGCGGAGGTCGGGCGCCTGGTGATCTTCGGCGTTCGGCCCTCGTCGCCGGAGACCGGCTACGGGTACGTCCGCGCCGGAGGGACGCTGGCCGGAGAAGTGCGCCACGTTGCCGAATTCGTCGAGAAGCCGGACCGGACGACGGTCGAAAGGTATGTCGAGTCGGGCGAATTTCTCTGGAACAGCGGCATCTTTCTGTTCAGGGCGAGTGCTTACGCGGCGGCGCTCTCGCGCTATGCGCCGGCGGTCCTGGAGTGCTGCCGGGCAGCGGTCGAGACGGGCTCGACGGATCTGGACTTCTTTCGGCCGGGCCCGGAGTTCACCCGTGCTCCCGCCGTCTCGATCGACTACGCGGTCATGGAAAAAACCGGCGCCGCCGCCGTCGTGCCGCTGGACACCCGCTGGAGCGACATGGGTTCGTGGCCTGCGCTCCACGCCGTGAGCGTCGTGGACGATGGCAACAACGCCATGGCCGGCGACGTCGTCGCGGTGGACACCACCAATTCGCTGGTCCGCGCCACCGGCAGGCTGGTGGCGACGGTAGGTGTCGATCGCATGATCGTCGTCGAGACCGCGGACGCGGTACTCGTCGCCGGATGGGATGAAGCCCAGCGGGTGAAGGACGTCGTTGGGCGCGTCAAGACGCTCTCCCGCTCGGAGCACCATGCCCACCGGTGCATCTACCGGCCTTGGGGTTCGTTCGAGACGGTCGATGCCGGGGACGGATATCGGGTGAAACGGCTCGTCGTCAAGCCGGGCGCCCGACTCTCCCTGCAAGCACACCGCCACCGATCGGAACACTGGGTGGTGGTTCGGGGGACCGCGCAGGTGACCTGCGGCGAGGCCACCCTGACGCTGGCCGAGAACCAGTCGACGTATATACCGCGCGGGAGCCGGCATCGTCTCGGCAACCCTGGCGAGACTCCGCTCGAAGTGATCGAAGTGCAGGTCGGCGCCCGCGTCGATGAAGACGACATCGTGAGGTTCGACGACGATTTCGGGAGAAGCACGGCCCCGGAGGGCACGGGGCGGGACGCCGCCGGTCATCGGCGACGGCCCTCGGAACGCCCGGCAGGAGCGGCGGAGGAGAGTTGAGCGCCGCGGCCGGCAGGGTGCGGCGGGCCTGCATTGGTGCTCCACCGTTCGACGAAGGGTCCGCTCACGCCCGCCGGGTCAGGATGACGTTGTGGTGCGCATCGACCCGCGCGCGCCATCCCGGCGGGACATACGCGGTGGAGGTCTCGTCCCCGATGAGCAGCGGCCCCTCGTACCCTCCCGCGTCGAGCAGGGCGGGCCGGTTGACCCGTCGCGCCGCGCGTCGCCTGCCGGCGTCGAACACCGTGATCCCGGTCGAGACCGGCTCACGCCTGGTGGCGCCAAGGGCCGGGATCGAAGGGGGTGGAGACGCGATGCCGAGCCGGAACGAGACGACCTCGGGCCGGTTCGTCCGTGAATCGTCGAACTCGAAGATCCGGTGGTGCGCTTCGTTGAACTTCGTACGCAGGAACGTCGCATCGAGTCTCGCGACCTCATCTTCGCCGAGAGCGACCGGGACCTCGAAGGCCTGGCCGACGTAGCGCATCTCCAGCGCATGCGTGAACCGGAGCCCGCCCGTGATGCCGAGGGCCGCGAACGCGGCCACCGCCTCGGCGCGCATCTCCGCGAACTGCGCGCGCACGCGCTCCGCGGCGCCCGCCTCGTCGATGGGAAAGCGCACCGTGCGGCTCTCGTAGCGGACGAAGTCGGAGGCCACGAGGCCGAAGGCGGAGAGCACCCCGGCCGCGGGGGGAATGACGATCGTCGCGACGCCGAGCTCCTCCGCGACCCGCGCCGCGTGCAGCGGCCCCGCGCCCCCGAACGGGACGAGCACGTAATCGCGCGGGTCGCGGCCCCGCTCGGTGGAGACGAGCTGGATCGCCCGCACGATGTTGTGCTCGGCCACGCGCACCGCGTCGTCGGCGACCTGCTCCACGCTTCGGCCGAGCTGCCTCGAGAGCGGAGCGAATGCTTCGCGGGCGAGCCCGGGATCGACCTCCATGCGCCCGCCCAGGAAATCGTCGGCGAGCAGGGTGCCGCGGACCATGTGCGCGTCGGTGATCGTCGGGTCCGTGCCGCCGCGTCGATAGCAGGCGGGGCCGGGCTCGGCGCCGGCCGATCCCGGCCCGATCCGCAGCATGCCGCCGTCGTCGCGCCACACGATGGAGCCGCCCCCCGCGCCTACCGTCACGATGTCGAGCACCGGGGTACGGATGGGGAGCCCGTCGATTTCCGCGTCGCTCGTGAGGACCGGGACCCCGTCGCGTACGAGGCACACGTCGGTGCTCGTGCCCCCCATGTCGAAGGTGATGAGGTCGCGGTGGCCCGAGTGCTCCGCTTGCCGGATCGCGCCCGTCACGCCCGCCGCCGGTCCCGAGAACAGGGCGGTGATCGCGTTGCCTGCCATGCCGCTCGCGGGCAGGCGTCCGCCGTTCGACTGCATCAGGCTGAACCGGCCGGTGAAGGAGCGCGCGTCGAGCGCGCGCTCGAAGTCCTTCAGGTAGCGGTCGATGACCGGCTGTACATAGGCCGCGAGGGCGGTGGTCGATGCCCGCTCGTATTCGCGGAACTCGCGCGTCACGTCGCACGAGCAGGTGACGCCGGCACCGGGAAAGCGCTCGGCGACGAGGGCCGCGACCCGCCGTTCGTGGGCCGGGTTCGCGTAGCTGTTGAGCAGGCAGATCGCGACCGATTCGCAGCCGTCGCCTTCGAGCGCGCGGCGGATGCGGTCCCGCGCCGCCGCCTCGTCGAGGGGGGTGACGACTTCTCCGTGTGGTCCCATGCGCTCCGGGAGCCCGAACGTGTCGCGGCGCGCGACCACCGGCGCCGGCTTCCGGTAGTGGACGTCGTAGATGGAGCGCCGGCTCTGGCGCTGAAGGAAGAGCAGGTCGCGGAAGCCCTCGGTCGTGAAGAATGCGACCCGGGCGCCTTTGCGCTCCAGCACCGCGTTGGTCGCGACGGTGGAGCCGTGCACGAGATCGCCGGCGTGGTCCATCGCCAAGCCGGACTCGTCGAGCGCGGCGACCGCCCCGCGGTGCGGCGCCGCCGGCGTGCTCGGCACCTTGGTGATGCGCACGCGGCCGTCTTCGAACGCGACGAGATCGGTGAACGTGCCACCGACCTCGACGCCTGCCCGGGTTGGGTCCCTTGCGCGTCCGTACACGGCAATATCGATGCTGACGTCGAGAAGGTCCCGGGGTTCCCTCAACGTGTACGCCGCAGCCCCAGCGGCCGGTCCAGAAGCTCTTTCGTCACGAACGCCTCGCGCAGGGCGTCCGGTGTGCGCAGGCGGGCGCGCACGCGCTCCGACAGCAGGGATTCGGAAGATGCGTGGGGGCCGGGCGGTACGGACGGGGAGGGTGGCGGTGGCACCTCATGCGCCCGCAACATCGTCCGGGACGGCGCTCGTGGCGCTTCCGGCGGCCGCAGGAGAGCCGGAGGCCCGGCGTCCGCCGGCGCGCGCACCACGTCCGGCATCCGGGCCGGTTGCGGCCCCCATATCGACGTCGGCTCCGGATCATCCGTTGCATCCACGTCGCCCGTGCCGTCGTCCACGTCCTCCGCATCGTCCCCGGAGCCGTAGCCCAGCCTTGCCCGCAGATCGTCGCCGGGCTGCTGCGGGCCCGCCTCTTCCAGGTTGCGGGCGATCCGCTGGAGCATCTCTGCGAACCCGGCCACGCTTCAGCCCTCCTGCGCCGGCGCGGCGTCACCGCCCTCACCCGCGATGCTCTGGCGCATCCGCGTGTCGGAGATGACGTTCTGCATGTTGTAGTAGTCCATCACCCCGAGGTTGCCGGCCCGGAACGCATCCGCCATCGCCTTGGGCACCTCGGCCTCGGCGAGGACCACCTTGGCGCGGTTCTCCTGCACCAGCGCCACCATCTCCTGCTCCCGCGCCACCGCCAGCGCCCGCTGGCGCTCGGCCTGGGCCTGGGCGACCTGCTTCTCGGCCTCCGCCTGGTCGATCTTCAGGCGTGCTCCGATGTTGTCGCCCACGTCGACGTCGGCGATGTCGATGGAGAGGATCTCGAATGCGGTACCGGAGTCGAGGCCGCGATCGAGCACCACCCTCGATATGCGGTCGGGGTTCTCGAGCACCTCCATATGGTTCGTGGACGAGCCGATGGTGGTGACGATGCCCTCGCCGACGCGGGCGACGATGGTCTCCTCGGTCGCCCCGCCGACGAGGCGGTCGAGGTTGGTGCGCACCGTGACCCGCGCCTTCACCTTGAGCTGGATGCCGTCGCCGGCGATGCCGTCGATGGTGCTCCTCGCCATCTGCCCCGAGGGCACGTCGATGACCTTCGGGTTGACCGAGGTGCCCACCGCCTCCTGCACGTCGCGTCCGGCCAGATCGATGGCGCAGGCGCGGTCGTAGTCGAGGGTGATGTTGGCCTTGCTCGCGGAGATGAGCGCCTGCACCACGCGCGCCACGTTGCCGCCGGCGAGGTAGTGGGCCTCGAGCTGGTCGGCGGAGATGTCGATGCCCGCCTTCTTCGCGGTGACCCGCACCGTCACGATGACGGACGGGTTCACCTTGCGGAAGCGCATGAAGATGATCTGGAGCAGGCTGACCGCGGCGTTGGAGAGGATGGACTGCCACCACAGCCAGAACGCGCTCCAGATGAACCCGAAGATCAGGATGGCGATGACGCCGACGATGAACAGACCGATAAGTTCGAAGGGCATGTCGTTGGACTCCTCGTGTTGTCACTCGGGGTTGTCGTGCGGTTCGTCGTCCGCCGCCGGCGCGACGAACACGATGGGACCGTCGATGTGAAGCACCACCACTCCGGCGCCGCGCCCGAGCGTGCCGCTTCGCGCCTGGACGTCGCACTCTCCGCCCTCGAAGCGGGCCCGGCCCGAGGGCAGCGCCGGGGTCACCATGACTCCGACGGCGCCCGGATGCACGCCGATCCCTTCGGCGTGGTGATGATAGCCTGCCTCCGCGGTGATTTCGCTCTGCGCCACAAGACGGCGCGAGGCGCGGATCCGCGCGAGCCCCCAGCGCCCGAGCACCCCGGCGAGGATCGGCGTCGCCGCCGTCATCGCCCAGCCCACCGCATCGTGCGCGACGAAGGCGTAGTAGATCGCGGCGCCGGCCGATACGAGCGAGGCGGCGAGGAGCACACCGAACGACACCACGAAGATCTCGAGGACGAGCAGAGCCACGGCGAGGACGAGCAGCCCGAACGCGAGCCACAGGGCCTGCCAGTCGATGTCGGCCGACGTCGAGAGGCCGAGACTATCCATCGTTGCGATCCCCGGTGCGTCCGGGGCGCCTGCCGGCACCGGCCGCATCCCTCCCGTCCATCATTGCATACCCCGTGGCCGAGACGTCTCCCGATGGAAAGCGCCTCGTGAAGATACGCCGGCAAACGGGACCGGCGTCCGGGAGGCATGGAGCGGGCTTCGTGGCGAGCTCAGCACACGTCGTGAACGAGCGGAGCACCTCGACAAACGGGCATCCGGATCAACCGGCGAATGAGAAGACCGGCCCAGGGCCTCATCGTTCTCGAGAGCCGTCGCCCGGCCCCGATGCCGCCCGCCCCTCGACCCGCGTTCCACGGCGCCCCGTCAGTGCGCCTCGTCCCAGTTGTCGCCGACCCCCACGTCCACCACCAGCGGCACCGCGAGGTCCGCCGCGCCGCACATGCGCTCCCGGACCTGCGGCGTCACGTCCTCGACCGCCTCGCGCGCCACCTCGAACACCAGCTCGTCGTGCACCTGCATGATCATGCGCACCGGCGCCTTCGATTCGGCGATCCACGCATCGAGGACCAGCATCGCGCGCTTGATGACGTCCGCCGCGGTCCCCTGCATCGGGGCGTTGATCGCGGTGCGCTCCGCGTACTGGCGGCGGTGGACGTTGCCGGAGCGGATCTCGGGCAGGTACAGGCGCCGGCCGAACACCGTCTCCACGAAGCCCCGCTCGCGCGCCCGCTCGCGGGTCTCGTCCATGAACGCCTTGACCCCCGGATAGCGGGAGAAGTAGAGCTCGACGTAGCGTTGCGCCTCGCCGCGCTCGATGCCGAGCTGGCGGGCGAGCCCGAACGCGGACATTCCGTAGATCAGCCCGAAGTTGATCGCCTTGGCGCTGCGCCGCTGCTCGTCGCCCACCGCCCCGGCATCACCGCCCGCGAACACCTCCGCCGCCGTCGCCCGGTGGATGTCCGCCCCGGAGGCGAAGGCGTCCAGCAACCCCCGGTCGCCGGAGAGGTGCGCCATGATCCGCAGCTCGATCTGGGAGTAGTCCGCCGCGACGAGCCGGTATCCGGGGTCGGCGACGAAGGCCTGACGGATGCGCCGGCCCTCGCCGGTGCGCACCGGGATGTTCTGCAGGTTCGGGTCCGCGGAGGAGAGGCGCCCGGTAGCCGCCACCGCCTGGTGGTAGCTGGTATGGACCCGCCCGGTGGCGGGGTTCACGCAGGCCGGCAGGGCGTCGGTGTAGGTCGATTTCAGCTTGCTCATTGCCCGGTGCTCCAGGATGAGCTTCGGCAGCTCGTGCTCGAAGGCGAGTTCCTGCAGCACCGATTCCGCCGTGGAGGGCTGGCCCTTGGGGGTCTTGGCGCGCACCGGCAACCCGAGCTGGTCGTAGAGGATGGCCTGGATCTGCTTCGCGGACCCGAGGTTGAACGGCCCGCCGGCGCAGGCGTGGGCCGCCGCCTCGATCTCGCGCATCCGCCCGGCGAGCTCGGCGCTCTGGGCGCCGAGGAGCCCCACGTCCACCCGCACCCCGTTGCGCTCGATCCGCGAGAGCACCGGCACCAGCGGCATCTCCACCCTGTCGCACAGCGCCACGAGGGAATCATGGGCTTCGAGCCGCGGGCGCAACGTCCGGTGCAGGCGCAGGGTGACGTCGGCGTCCTCGGCCGCATACGGCCCCGCGTCCTCGATCGGGATCCGGTTGAACGTGAGCTGCTTCGCGCCCTTGCCGGCGACGTCCTCGTAGTGGATGGTGCGGTGCCCGAGGTACTTCAGCGCCAGCGAGTCCATGTCGTGGCGGGTGGCGGTGCTGTCGAGCACGTAGGATTCGAGCATGGTGTCGAACGCGGCCCCGGCGAGCGCGATCCCGGCGCGCGCGAGCACGCTCATGTCGTACTTGAGGTTCTGGCCGATCTTCGCCGGCCGTTCGGACTCCAGGATCGGGCGCAGCTTCGCGAGCACCGCCTCGCGCGGGATCTGGTCCGGCGCGCCCGGGTAGTCGTGCCCGAAGGGGACGTAGGCGGCGTGTCCGGGCTCGATGGAGAACGACACCCCCACCAGTTCCGCCCGCATGTAGTCGAGGCTCGTGGTCTCGGTGTCGAAGGCGATCTCCGGGGCGGTGCGCAGGCGTTCGATCCAGGCGTCGAGGGCGGCTTCGTCGAGCACCGTCTCGTACTCGGCCTTCAGGGTCTCGGCCGCCGGCTCGCCGTCCGCGCCGAGCAGCTCCCCGAGCCAGGTCTTGAACTCCAGCTCCCCGTAGAGCGCCTTCAGCGCCTCCACGTCCGGCTCGCGGAGCGCCAGATCGAGGGGACCGGCATCGAGGGCCACGTCGCGGCGGATCGTCACCAGCTCCTTCGAGAGCGGGATGCGGTCGACGCTCGCCCGCAGGTTCTCCCCCACCTTGCCCTTGATCTCGCCGGCATGGGCGACGAGGGCGTCGAGCGTGCCGTACTGCGCCAGCCACTTCGCCGCGGTCTTCGGCCCCACCTTCGGGACTCCGGGGACGTTGTCCACCGCATCGCCGACCAGCGCCAGGTAATCGACGATGGACTCCGGCGGCACGCCGAACTTGGCCTTCACCCCGGTCGCGTCGAGGACCGCCCCGTCCATGGTGTTGACCATGGTGACCCGATCGTCCACGAGCTGGGCCATGTCCTTGTCCCCGGTGGAGACCAGCACGTCGAGCCCCGCCTCCTTGCCCCGCTCGGCGAGGGTGCCGATGACGTCGTCGGCCTCCACCCCCGCCACCTCCAGCACCGGGAAGCCGAGTGCGCGCACCAGCGCGTGGATCGGCTCGATCTGGGCGCGCAGCTCCCCGGGCATGGGGGGGCGGTTCGCCTTGTATTCGGGATACAGATCGTCGCGGAAGGTCTTGCCCTTGGCGTCGAAGACCACCGCCGCGAGATCGGGTGCGACCTCCGCTTCGAGCCGCTTCAGCATGTTGGTCATGCCGTAGGCCGCTCCGGTGGGTTTTCCCTTGGAGTTGGTGAGCGCGGGCAGCGCGTGGAACGCGCGGTAGAGGTAGGAGGAGCCGTCCACCAGGACGAGAAGACGACGGGTCGCGGGCATGGGGTTCTCGTCTTCGCTGCCGGTTCGGTCGGGAGGCGCCGATGGCGCCGTCACCGGCGCGGGCAGGGCCAGTATAGCGCCGGGCGCGCGGAAGCACGCACGCTCGACCGGAACCAGTGCGGAACGTGCAATTGGCGATGGTGCGAATTGGGGGAAATCCAGAGCTTGTGGTTGCCACAGATCTCGCGATCGACGAATTCTGCATCGCCGCCGAAGTACGTATGGATCGTGTTCTTGCTGCCGTCGTAGAGTGAGGATGCGGTGCCCCTGTCCTCGATGCGTTTCCATGCACCGGCGCCCGAAACGATTACCGCCACGGCCGCCGAATTTCATCGGCATCGCGATGATCTTCGCCGATGGATTCTCGTCCTGGGTACTGGATTGGGCACCGCCGGAATCCGTGATCCGTTCCGGACGTCCCGTGGTGGGGCGACGGGCGTCGCCCCACCGGTTCAAGCTCTCCGTTCAGTGGGAGACCGCGATCCGCTTCGGCTGCACCGCGGCGCGCTTCGGGATCACCACCTCCAGCACCCCGTGCCTGCCGTTGGCGGAGATGGCCTCGGCGTCGGCGGTGTCGGGCAGGGTGAACCGGCGGTAGAAGCTGCCGTACACCCGCTCCACCCGGCGATAGCCGTTGTCGCCGCCCTCGTCGCGGGTCTCGAGTTTGCGCTCGCCCTTGATGGTGAGCACGCCGTTCTCCATGGTCACCTCGATGTCGTTGGGCTCGACGCCCGGGACGTCGGCGGTGATCACGAACCGCTCGTTGTCTTCCTGGACGTCCACCGCCGGCGTCCAGCGGCTGGTCACCACGTTCGAGCCGTCCTCGGCTCCGGCCACCGCGTTGTCGAATACGCGGTCCATCTCGTTCTGGAGGTGGCGCAACGCGCTCCAGGGCTCGTATCTGGTCAGCAACATGTCGAACACTCCTTTTGTCAGGTCGGGAACGGCGGCCCTTCCTTCGCCGCTTGCTTATCAGGTTGGATTCCTGCCCGATTTTTCAAGCAACCCGTCTCCCGGGCGGTACACTCCCTGCCCATGAAGATTCGCGTGCTCGGGGCCGGCGCGGGCGGCGGCTATCCCCAATGGAACTGCAACCACCCGAACAGCCGCCGGGCGCGGGAGGGCGATCCGGCCGCGCGGCCGAGGACCCAGTCCTCCATCGCGCTCAGCGCCGACGGCATCGACTGGGTGCTCTGCAACGCATCGCCGGATCTGCGCCAGCAGATCGGCGACAACCCCTTCCTGCACCCGCGGGAGGGGCTGCGGCACAGCCCGATCAAGGCGGTGGTGCTGACCAACGCCGACGTCGACCACATCGCCGGGCTGCTCAACCTGCGCGAATCGCAGCCCCTGCGGCTCTGCGCCACCGAGCGGGTCCTCTCGGTGCTCGAAGCGAACCCGGTGTTCAACGTGTTGAACCCGGCCTTCGTCACCCGCGAGCCCATGCGCCTCGGAGAGCCGCTGTCGATCCTGAAGCCCGACGGATCGCCGACCGGCGTGGTGGTGACCCCCTTCGCGGTGCCCGGCAAGGTCGCGCTGTGGCTGGAGGACGAGCGCAAGGGGCCGGACTTCGGCTCCGTCGAGGAAGACACCATCGCCCTGGAGATCGGGGACGCGGGCGGCGGCGCCCGGTTGTTCTACATCCCCGCGTGCGCGCGGATGACCGATACCCTCGCGGCCCGCCTCGCGGGCGCCGAACTCGTGCTCTTCGACGGCACCCTGTGGACCGACGACGAGATGATCCGCGCCGGGGTCGGGGTGAAGACGGGGCGGCGGATGGGGCACATGAGCATCGCCGGGGACGGCGGCACGATGGCGGCGTTCGCGCCGCTCGGGGTCGGGCGCAAGGTCTTCATCCACGTCAACACCACCAACCCGGTGCTGCTCGACGACAGCGAGGAGAGGCGCGCGGTCGCGGAGCGGGGCTGGGAGGTGGCGTACGACGGGATGGTACTCGACGGGTGAGCGGGGACCGGGCGCCTCGGTCCGGACCCGGTCCCAAGGATGCCACGACCCGCCGGCGCTCCGATGACGAAAACAGGAGAACGCGGGAGAAGGGTGCACGGCGCCCCCTGCCGTCTGCGGATGGCGACGCCGGCGCCTTTGAGCATCGGTGAACCGCGTGCCCTGGCCGGTGTTGAACGTCTCCGCACGCCCATGGTGTGGGAGGGGACGAGCGGATCATCCCATGGAAAGCGGTCATACTGGCGGCGGCCTGCAACGCCCTCGACCGAGCCGGCAGGTGTCGCCGATGGAAGCGAGGAACCCCGCCATGCGCCACTTCAACACCACCGGTCCCGTCCACCCCGCGGACCACTACTGCATTCCGCCCCTTGCGCGTTTCGACTTCGACGAAGTGCTGGCGCTGGTGCAGACGAAGAAGTATTTCGTGCTGCATGCGCCGCGACAGACGGGCAAGACCTCCGCCCTCCTGGCGCTGCGCGACCTGCTCAACACGCGGGGCTACGCCTGCGTGTACACCACCGTTGAAGAAGCGCGCACGGCCCACGACGACGTGGAACGGGCCATGCGGACGGTTCTCGACGGACTGGGTTCACGGGCGCGCTCGACGCTGGGCGACCATTTCCTGGACGACGCCTGGCCCGGCATCCTCGCGAAATCCGGTTCGGACGGGGCGTTGCGCGAGGCGCTGAGCCGCTGGTCGGAGGCGTCGCCGAAGCCGCTGGTGCTGCTCATCGACGAGATCGACACCCTCCAGGGCGACCCCCTGCTCTCGACGCTCCAGCAGCTACGTGCGGGCTACCCCATGCGCCCGGAGGGCTTTCCGCAGTGCGTGGTGCTGTGCGGGCTGCGCGACGTGCGCGACTACCGCATCCGCTCGACCAGCAGCCCCTTCAACATCGTGGCCGAGTCGCTCCGGCTCGGTGACTTCACGCAGGAGGAGACGCTGGCGCTGCTCGGCCAGCACACCGGGGAGACGGGGCAGGCGTTCACCGACGACGCCCGGGAAGCGATCTGGACGCAGACCCTGGGCCAGCCGTGGCTGGTGAACGCGCTGGCGTACGAGACCTGCTTCAAGAGCAAGGCCGGGCGGGACCGCTCCCGCGCCATCACCGCCGATGCCGTCGCCGAGGCGCGCGAGGGGCTCATCGTGCGCCGGGTGACGCATCTGGACCAGTTGGCGGACAAGCTGCGGGAAGACCGGGTGCGCCGGGTCGTCGAGCCGATGCTCAGCGGCGTGGACGAACGGCGCGCGACCGGCCAGGACGTCGAGTACGTGCGCGACCTCGGGCTGATTGCCCGCGATGCGCCGGTGCGCATCGCCAACCCCATCTACGCGGAGGTGGTGCCGCGCGAGCTGGGCTGGATCGTGCAGGAGGAGCTGGACCTGGACACGAAATGGTACGTGGACGAGGCCGGCGGCCTGGACGTGGACAAGCTCCTGGCGTCGTTCCAGGACTTCTTCCGCCGGCACTCCGAGCCCTGGAAGAACCGCTTCCTGTACGAGGAGCCGTGGCCGCAGATCCTGTTGCAGGCGTACCTGCACCGGGTGGTGAACGGAGGCGGTCGCATCGAGCGGGAGTACGGGTTGGGCCGGGGCCGGGTGGACCTGCTGCTGATGTGGCCGCAGGGGGAGCGGGTACGGGAGTACGTGGTGGAGTGCAAGGTGGTGCGGGACAAGGACGGGTGGGAGGGCAAGGTGTCTGAGGGGGTGGAGCAGACGGCGGGATACATGTCCCGCTGTGGGGCGGAGGCGGGGCATCTGGTGGTGATCGACCAGCGCGGGGGGCGGGGTTGGGAGGAGAAGGTGTTTCGCCGGCAGCGGCGGTCGAAGGACGGGGTGCCGGTGGAGGTCTGGGGCATGTGAGGGGTCGCTGTATGCCCGGCGCCGGTCCGAATCCCGGCGTCTTGTGTCATCTTGTACTGTATCGGAAGGCCGTCGAACGCAATCCGGATCCGGAGGGACAGGAAATCCGGCGCGCTGCTTCCGCCACCGTCCCCGGAGGACACCATGCAGGCACCCCTCCACCACCGGACCGCCGTCGAGCTGGGCCGGGCGCTGCGCGCCGGCGATCTCTCGGCGACGGCCGTCGCGAAGCACTTCCTCGATCGGATCGACGCCCTGGAGCCGCGCCTCGGCGCGTTCAGCGTCGTGTGCCGCGACCGGGCGCTCGCGCAGGCGCGGGCCGCCGACGCGCTGCTCGCCGCGGGCGTCGACCTCGGGCCCCTGCACGGCATTCCCTACGCGGCCAAGGACCTCTACGACGTGGCGGGACTGCCCACGACCGCCGGGACCCGCCTCCTCGAAGACAACGTCCCGGATCGCGACTGCACGGTCGTCCGGAAGCTGGCGCAAGCCGGGATGGTGCTGCTCGGCAAGACGATCTCCGTACAGTTCGCCTACGGCGGCGCGGGCATCAATACCGATCAGGGAACCCCGCACAATCCCTGGCACCCCGACCCCCATCTCCCGGGTGGGTCGAGCTCGGGCACCGGCGTCGCGGTGGCGGCGGCAATGGCGCCGGTGGGGCTCGGTACCGATACCGGCGGGTCGGTCCGCATCCCCGCAAGCATGTGCGGGATCACCGGCCTGAAGACGACGGTGGGACGGGTCAGCCGCGCCGGCATCTACCCGCTGAGCTGGAGCCTCGACAGCGTGGGCCCGCTGACCCGCGACGCGGCCGACGCCGCGCTCGTCTACGAGGCGATGCAGGGTCCGGACCCCGCCGACGCCACGACCCGCGGCCAGGCCCCGCACGACGTGACGAACGGGATCGGGCGCGGCGTCTCCGGCCTGACCCTCGGCGTGCCGGGCGCGGTGTTCTGGGACGACTGCGACCCCGAGGTCGAGGCCCGTACGCGCGAGGCGATCACCCATCTCGAGTCCCTCGGCGCGCGGGTGATCGACCTCGAATTCGAGCAGGCGGAGTCGGCCCGTCAACTCAATCCCCGGGGCCTCGTCATCGCCGCCGAGGCGTATGCCGTCAACGGCCGCCTCCTCGAATCGAGCTTCGACGAACTGGACCCCATCGTCGCCTTTCGCGTCGAGAAGGGCCGCGACGTCCCCGCGCATGAGTACTGTTCGACGGTGCGTGCGTGGGAAACGCTACGCACGCATACGGTCGACGCCCTCGCCGACGTCGACGCCCTCCTCTGCCCGACGGTGATGATCCCTCCGGTGCCGGTCGCCGGCGCGCTGGCGAGCACCGGGACCTACGCCGAGTGCAACCTGCAGACGTTGCGCAACACCTCGATCGGCAACATCCTGGGGCTGTGCGGGCTGAGCGTGCCCTGCGGGTTCACCTCGGGCGGGCTGCCGGTCGGGCTGATGATCTACGGCAAGCCCTTCGACGAGGCCGTCGTGCTTCGCGTCGGCTACGCATACCAGCAGTCGACCGAGTGGCACCGCCGCTGTCCGGACCTCGACCGGCTCGGCTGACGGCTCCTGCCACGTCCCCGGGCAGGAGCCGGCGGCCGGACGCCCCGCCGGCACCGCTTCATTCGCGGACCGCGTCCAATGCAGGCCCGGACACGAGTCGGGCGCCGCTTCCCCGCCGGAAGGCCGTTCCGCCCATGGGCCGTATCCCCACGTGGATGTGACGAATGAGCCGAACGCCGCGTTCCCGCCGGGTGGCCGCTCCGTTGGAACGCCCCGCCCGAGCGCCAGGCCCCCCGCCACCGGAGCGCGCGGCAGCCACCCGGTGGATCGTCGTGGGAGTGATGATCGCGAGCGGGTTCGCGGCCTCCCTCCATGTCGGCAAAGTCCCGCCCGCGCTCCCCGAGTTGCGCGAGGACCTCGAGCTTGGTCTCGTTTCGGCCGGATGGACCGCTTCGATCTTCAACCTCATCGGGGCGACCCTCGGCGTCGCGAGCGGACTCGTCGCCGACCGGATCGGCGCCCGCCGCGTCCTTGCCGCAGGCCTCCTCTCCCTGGCCGCCGGCTCGATCTGGGGCGCCACCGCCGAATCGGGAACCGTCCTGCTCTTGACCCGGGTGATCGAGGGCCTTGGCCTCCTCACCGTCGCCGTCTCCGCTCCGAGGGTCATCGTCGTCGTCGCGGCGCCGCGCGACTACGGGCTCGCGCTCGGTGGATGGAGCATCTACATGCCGGCCGGGATGGCGGCCGCGATGCTGAGCGCGCCCATCGTGCTGCCCGGGCTCGGCTGGCGGGGGCTGTGGCTTCTGCACGCCGGCGTTGCCGTGGCCGTGCTTCTGATTGTCGCCCTGACGACCCGAGGCATCTCCGTACGCCCGAACGCGCCGCACCGCATCGGCGCCGAGGCGTTGCGCCGCCCCGGCCCCTGGCTGCTCGCCGCCGCGTTCGCCTGCTACACGGTCCAGTTCTTCGCGGTGGTGACCTGGCTGCCGACGTTCCTCGTCGAGTCGCACGGCAGCACGCGCGAGGCGGCGGCGCTCGCCGGCGCGCTCGTGGTCGCCGTCAACATCAGCGGCAACCTCGCCGGCGCGTGGCTGCTCCACCGCAAGGCCGCCCGCTGGAAGCTGCTCGCCGCCGCCTACCTCGTCATGGCTCCGTGTGCGGCCGGGTTCTTCTCGGCGTTCGCCCCGCCCGGGATCAAGGTCGCTCTCGCGGTGATCTTCAGCGCGGTGGGCGGCCTGCTGCCCGCCGCCATCCTCGGCGCCGCCTCCGTCCACGCCCCGAGCCGTGACCATGTCGCCACCGTCAACGGATTCATCGTGCAGGGTTCCCACGCCGGTGTCGTCGTCGGCCCACCCGTCTTCGCGGTGCTCGTCGCCTCCCTCGGAAGCTGGCACCAAGGCTGGATCATCGCCGTGGTCTTCGGCCTCGCCGGGCTCGGCGTGACGGCGGCGCTCCGTGCGGTGGAGCGGCATCAGCCCGGATTTCTCGCCAGGGTACGAAGCGAGGGCGCGGAAATGGCGGCAGCGGCAAGGCGAACGCAAGTCAGGGCGCGCAGGCGTACTTGACGGTACGTCGAGCACCCCACGCTTACACCCGCGGGGACAGGCTCTGGCCGCGCTCAACGCAGCCGCTGCCGTCGGATCCGCGTCCGCAGCCGGGGGCTGGTGAGAAATCCGGGCCGGCCCTGCCGGTTCGATCCTGCCTCGGACAGCGCCGGGCGGCGTTTTCCGGCTTGTCCGCCCCACCGTTGCCGGAGGAAGCCGCGTTCCATCGGCGTGGTGGTGGGCGGGCGTCTCTTGAACGATCGCGCGGAGCGCATCGAACCCCGCGCGCGTCGTCTCCGTAGTCGTGCCGAACAAGACCGTACTGACGGCCCACCGAACCCCGCGCGCGCATCGCCTCCCCTGCCGGCGGTCCCGGGAACGACGGAAACGATGCGCAAAAAAGTGGCGCCGCCCAGGATGACGCGCCACAATGCCCCAGGGAACGTGAGAGGATGCGGCGGAATGGCGAAGAAACAAGCCGGGGAAGGCGTGGTGCAAGGCGGCGACGCCGCGTTCCCCAAAGAGGAGTTCGATGCGAGGACGCGGCGGCTCAAACGCGCCCTGGCCGCGGCCGGAATCGATCTCTACCTGACGAGCGGGGCGGAGAACGTCTTCTGGCTGAGCGGCCAGCAGACCCCCGGCTATTACACGTTCCAGTGCCTCGCGGTGCCCGCGAGGGGCGCGTCCTTTCTGATGCTCCGCGCCCTGGAGACGCACAACGCACGCGCGAACACGTACCTCTCCCGCATCGTCGGCTACGCGGACGACGCGAACCCCGCCGACGCGGTGGCCGAAATCGTCGAGGCCCGCGGTTTCAAGGGCAGACGCATCGCGATCGACCGCAACGCCTGGTTTCTCACCGTGAACCTGTTCGACCGCCTCCGGGACCGGCTCGGGCCGCTCGAAGACGGCAGCGGGATCGTCGAATCGTTGCGCCGGGTGAAGAGCGCGCGCGAGCTCGCCGAGGTCCGGGCCGCGGCGCGCGCGAACGACGCCGGCATGAGGGCGGGCCTCGCGGCGGTACGCGCGGGGGGGTCGGAGAACGACGTCGCGGCCGAGATCATGCACGCCGCGATCAAGGCGGGATCGGAGTACGTCGGGATGGAGCCCTTCGTCGCCTCCGGGCCGCGTTCGGGACTCCCGCACGCGACTTGGCGGCGGCGGCGGATCCGCAAGGGCGACGTCGTGGTGCTGGAGACCGCGGCGTGCCGCAACCGCTACCATGCCGCGTCGTTTCGCACCGTGACGGTCGGCCGCACGCCCCGGGAAGCCCATGAGTGGTACGCGGTGTGCCGGGAGGCGTTGGAGGCGGGGGTGGAGACCTTGCGCCCCGGCCACACCTGCGCCGAGGTCCACGACGCGGTGCAGGCGGTGATCGACGCGGCCGGGCTCACCGAAGCGTATCGCAAGCGCTCGGGCTACAGCATGGGCGTCTCCTTCGCGCCGGACTGGGGGGAGGGGAACATCCTGAGCCTCTATCGAGGCGTGGACGTCGTACTGGAGCCGGGGATGGTGTTCCACGTGCCGATCACGTTGCGCGACTACGGGCGGTTCACCGTCGCGGTGAGCGAGACCATCGAGGTGACCGGGCGCGGCCCGAAGATCCTCGGCAAGGTCGGCCGGGAGCTTCTTGCAGTGTGACCCGGAGGTCGTGGCTCCCGTCCGAGGATTTCACGACGGGCCGGCAAACCGTCGGACAGAGGAGGACAGGCGATGGCGGACATCGAGACCGAAGCATTGGCGTACACCGTGGGCGGCACCACGTGCAAGGGCTACGTCGCATACGACGGCGCCGTGGACGGACCGCGCCCCGGTGTGCTCGTCGTGCACGAGTGGTGGGGGCTCAACGACTACATCCGCGGCCGCGCGCATATCCTGGCGGAGCTCGGCTATACGGTGCTCGCGGCGGACATGTACGGCGACGGGCAGACCGCCGGCGATCCGGGCCGCGCGGGGGCGCTGATGAACGCGGTGCTTTCGGACATGGACGCCGGCACCGCCCGGTTCAGGGCCGCGTACGACGCGCTCGCCGGGCACCCGGCGGCCGACGCGGGGCGGATGGCCGCGATCGGCTACTGCTTCGGCGGGGCGATGGTGCTGCACGGCGCGCGCATCGGTATGGATCTGGGGGGCGTGGTGAGCTTCCACGGCTCGCTCGGCTCGTTCCACAAGCCGGCGAAAGGCGAGGTGAAGGCGACGGTGCTGGTGTGCCACGGTGCCGCCGACTCCCTCGTCCCCGACGAGGAGGTCGCGGCCTTCCGGCAGGAGATGGCGGAGGCCGGCGCCGACTGCCGCTTCGTCGCCTACGAGGGCGCGCTCCACGGCTTCACCAACCCCGAGGCCACCGCCAACGGCGAGAAATACGGCTTGCCGCTCCGGTACCACGAGGCGGCCGACAAGCGCTCGTGGGAGGACATGAAGGCGCTGTTCTCGGAGATCTTCTGAACTCGTCGGGCGCACCGGCGCTTGACCTTGACCCGGCCGGTCGTTGCTTGAAGGTCGATGCCTGACGCGGGCGCCGCCGCCGGCACGAACTCGCGTCGCCTCCTGGCTGAACCGGCGCGGGAATGGGCGCTGGCCGATCGGCCTCCGCGGGCGGGCCTCCTACGCCCGCAGGCGTTGCCTCCACAGCCGGGCGTAGTGGGGCTCGCACTCGCGCGCGAATTCCTCCAGATGCTCCGGAAGCGGATGCGCCCTGGAGACGTAGGGCTGGAACCCGCTCGTGCGGTGCACCGAGTGGTACCAGTGCTTCGCCCATACCCCGTCGCTCTCGCGTGGCCCCGAGGGCCATGCCAGCATCCGGTCCGTGAACTCCACCCCCACCTCGGCGCACAACGCGCCCAGCATGCCGCGCGGGTCCGCCAGCACGTCCCGGGCGTCGAGCACGATCGGCGCCCGTCCGTTTCGGGCCTCGACGAAATCGAAGATCTCCGCCTGCTGCAACACGCCGACGTCCACCACGGCCACCGTCGAGCGCATGCGCGCATAGGACGCCAGGACCTCGCGGGGGGCGCGGATCAGGAAGCAGTTGACGACCGCGTCCATCCACCCCCGGTCGATCGCGGGCAGCAGGTGGTGCGTCATGTGCTTCTGGAAGAAGACCGGGCGGCCCTCCGGGACGGTGCCCAGGAGGCGTTCGACGACCCGCCGCCAATCGCTTTCCCCGGCCGCGACGACCTCCGCACCCAAGGGGTGGTCGATGCCGGTCGCGTCGAGATAGTGCGCGTAGAAGGGCTCGTCCCATACCGCGGTGTCTCCGCGGTTCTCCCAGGCCCGCATCATCGCGGTCGAGATGTTTCTCGGCCCGGACCACATGGCGATCCGCACCGCGGAGGCTCCGGCGCTCACTCCGCGCACCCTCGTTCCACGAAGTCGAGATACAGGGACTGCAGGCGCTCCGTCAGCGGCCCGCGCGCGCCCGAGCCGATGGTGCGGCCGTCGACCGAGGCGACCGGGGCGACGCCGGCGAAGGTGCCGGTGACGAAGGACTCGTCCGCCCCGTAGACGTCGGTGAGGCTGAAGTTGCGCTCGCGCACGGTGATCCCGTTCTCCCGGCAGAGCCGGACGACGTTCCCCCGGGTGATGCCCCCGAGGCAGTAGTCGCCGGACGAAGTCCAGACCTCGCCCCTTCTCACGATGAAGAAGTGGGTGGAGTTGCAGGTCGCGACGAACCCCTGGGGGTCGAGCATCAGCGCCTCGTCCGCCCCCGCCTTCGTGGCCTGGATGCAGGCCAGGATGCAATTGAGCTTCGAGTGGCTGTTGAGCTTCGGGTCCTGCACGTCGGCCGGCCCCCGCCGCACGTGTACGGTGAACAGGCGGATCCCCCGCGCCGCCACGGCAGGGTCCGGCACCTTGTATTCCGGGATGATGACGATGGTGGCCGGTCCGACGGTGACCCTCGGATCCTGGTACGGCGTCGCCTTCACCCCGCGCGAGACCATGAGGCGGATGTGCACGTCCTCGGACATCCCGTTGATCCGCAATGTCTCGTAGAGTGCTCCGGTGAGCGCCGGACGGTCGAGGCCGACATCGAGATCGAGGGCCTTGGCCCCCTCGTAGAGGCGGTCGAGGTGGGCGTCGAGGAACGCGATGCGCCCGTGGTACACCCGCAGCCCTTCCCAGATCCCGTCGCCGAGCACGAACCCGCTGTCGAAGACCGAAACCCTGGCCTCCTCCCGTGGCACGTGCTCGCCGTTGACGTAGATCAGGATCTCCCGGTTGCGGGGATCGGGACGGTACTCGTGGGTGCCCTTGCTCATGGGGCCGCCTCATTCGGGCGCGTGCGTGCCGGCGCCCGGGTCACGCCCAGCCAGAGCCCGAAGAGGGTGAACGCGACGAACAGGAGCAACGTCCATTCGGGGATCGAGAGGAAGAGAAACGTCCACTGCACCTCCGCGCACTCGCCGGAGCCGCTCAGGATCATCCCCAGCGCCTCGACGAAGGGAAACGCCTCCAGCATGTACTCGAGGCCCGGGCCGCACTCCGGTGCCGCGCCCGGCGGCAGGTGCTGGAGCCATACGTGGCGCCCCGCCACCGCCGTCCCCGCGCCCGCGGCGAGCGCGGTCGCCGCGCCGTACGCGCGGCGTCCCGCCGTCGCCGGGTCGTGGAGCGCGCCGGCGAGCATCACCACCCCGAGCACGATGACGAAGCCCCTCTGGAAGATGCACAAGGGGCAGGGCTCCAGCCCTTCGACGTGCTGGAGCCACAGCGCCGCCGCCGTCAACGCGGCGCACGACACGAAACCGCTCGCGAGAAGCATTCTCTGAATCGACATCCGGCCTCCGGGATCGCCGCACCCGGCCCGGCGACGCCGGAACCGGGGAACAGGTGGCGAACGTCGGGGATTCTGCCTTTCCTGCCTCAGAAATGCTCGACCCAGGGTCTCAGCTCCACCTCCCAGGTCCACGCGCTGCGGTGCTGGCGGTGGACGTGCAGGTAGGTCCTCGCGATCGCGTCCGGGTCCAGCCATTCGTCGCGATCGGGGATGCGCGTCTCCCGATTCTCGATGCCGCCGTCGATGACGAAGTGCGCGACGTGGATCCCCTTCGGGGCCAGCTCACGCGCCATGCTCTGCGCGAGCCCGCGCAACGCGAACTTCCCCATGGCGAAGCAGGACGACTCCGGGTAGCCCTTGACACTGGCCGAGGCGCCGGTGAACAGGATCGACCCCGACCCCCGTCCGCTCATGGCCATCGCGGCCCGGCGGCCGACCAGGAACCCCCCGTAGGCCGCGATGGCGAGCGCCCGCTCGACCGCCTCCGGATCGAGGTCCGCGACCGCGCCGCGCACCCGCGCGCTCGCGTTGAACACGACGAGGTCCGGCACGCCATGGGCCTCGATCACCGCGTCGAACAGGACGTCGACGTCTTCGCGCCGGCTCGCGTCGCAGCCGCAGGTGTCCGCGCCGGTTTCCGCCGCCAGCGCCGAAAGCTTCCCGGTGTCGCGCGCCGCGAGCACGACGCGCATCCCCTCGCCCGCACACAGCCGCGCGAGCGAGGCGCTCAGCCCCGGGCCCGCGCCGACGATCATCGCAAGCTCGTTCATGTTCTGCCTCCGGTGGTGGCCTCACCCCCCTCCCAACCCGGTATAGCCGGGTTGGGGTGTGGAACGTCTCGTTCTCGATGCGCCAGCGCGCCCGCCCCGCGCGCATCAGCTTCATCGCATTGCACGGCTCGACCCGCAGGTCCGTGACCCACGAGAAGCGCCTCTCCTCGCCATTGCGCCTCCTCTCCCGGGAGTCAAGGAAGTTCACCTCCAAATCAAAGTGCGTGTCGTTGAGCGGCACACCGTTGAGCCACCGAAAGCAGTGCGTCGTGCCGTCGCCGTCCACCGTCTCCCAACGCACCACCCGCTTCGCCGGGTCCGCCGGCGGATGCGCCTCCAACTGCTCCACCCACTCGAACAGCGCCTTGTGGTCGCCCGGCTTCGCCCCCAGCACGAACCGCATCTCCACTCCTTCAACAGCCGGATATGCGGCCCGTTCGACGCCAATCCGTCCTCTACCACCACCAGCGCCAAGTGCGGGTGCTCACGCCGCAGCTCCGTCAACAGACGCTTCGCCGCGTTCCTCTCGCAGTCGTTCTTCTTCCGCCCATCCGACTTCACAATCGCCTCCGGCGCCACCACCGGCACCACCTCCCGGCGCTGCGGATGGACCAGCACCGCGCACAGCGATTGATGGGAGTACGTCGTCGTCCCGTCCCTGTGACGCCTCTCGCAGCAGTTCGCGCAATGCACCTTCGACGACGAGAAGTGCCCCGTGCCGTCCACCGACAGCAAGTACCGACCCTCCAGCCACTCGAACCCCGCCAGCGCTCCGCCGCGCTGCGCCCGCGCAAACAGCCGCTTGAACGGCGCACGCAGCTCCCTCGGGTCCACCTCATCCAGACGCTCGCGCAGCCGCACGTCCGACGGCGCCCGCTCGACCCCGAACAGACTGCGCAGGTTCTCCCGCCGCGGCTCGTGCGCCGACTCCCCCAGACCCCGAGCGTCCCGCTCGAATTGCAGCAGCGACGGGTACTTCAGCGCGAATACCGCCAACCCCGACATCAAACAATCCGCCAGATTCAGCCCCCGGCCCGCCACCTCGTCCTCGACCCCCTCGAAGCAGCGTCGCATCTCCGCCAGCAGCCCCGGCATCGACAACGCCTTGCGAAACTTCACCTCGCGTCCCATCCTGGGAGCCCCTGATGTGGAATCACTCCCATGATGCCCTCCAGTCCTCTGAAAGTCTGCGGGAAACTATTTTTCGACGCCCCGCAAATCCCCTTCACACGCAGCTTCGGGTGTTAGCGGAAATCGCTGTCAGGACCGTTGTTTCTTCTGTCCGCTTCCGGCTCCAGGGCATGCAGTCCGCCCGGTCTGCGGCATGCCGCATATCCGGGTTTCATGGCATCCCCTTTCGCCCCGGGCGGCGGTACGTCGCGGCGAAGTCCTACGGGCGATCAGGCGATCCGCCCAGGGCAACCGCATATAAACCTCATGATTTATCAACACGTTAGAGAAGTCACCATCATTCAGGTCAATTCGAAAAAGGGCGCAATCTGGAAAACGAACATGGATCAGCACCGTTTTCCATCGGAAATGACTGTTTGAATCGCATTAACTCACTGAAATCGAGACATTTTTAGTGATCTTGCCCTGGCGATCCGCCCATTCCGTCATCTCCCGGTTGTCCCTCATCCTGCGCCTCCGCATTCCGGTTGGGGGCGCCGCCATGACCGTGGTACCGTCGTTCGCGACCCGCGTTCAAGGGACACCGCCACGACACCCCGAGGGCCGCGTTCGGGGAACGCCGCTCCACCGTATCGAGGGGACCGCCCATGCGCCGACCTGCTCTCTCCGCCCTGTCTCGCGCCGCGGCCGCCGGCCCGGGACGGACGAATCCCGGGCCGGGGGCCGCGTCCGGTTGGTTTACACTGACCCGTCCCCGACCCACCGCATGAGGAACACCGCCATGACCGGCGACCGGCGAGAAGATCAGACCTACGGCGAAGAAGAAATCCGGGCGAAGCTCGAAGCCGAGCTGCCGCACTGGTACTACGAGAACGGCTGGATCAGGCGCCGGTACCGGACCGGCGGCTGGAAGGGAACCCTGATGGTGATCAACGCCGTCGGCCATCTCGCGGAGGCCGCCTGGCACCATCCCGACATCACCGCCTCCTATGCCTTCGTCATCGTCAAGCTCATGAACCACGCGGCCAAGGGCGTGACCGACAAGGACTTCGAGCTGGCGCGGAAGATCGAGGAGTTCGTCCACTGGCAGCCGGGCGAAGCCGGCGGCGCGCTGGAGGGGACGCCCAAGGATCAGAGGTTCCGCTACGTCAAGTACGACTGAATGGACGAGCGCATCCTCTTCCTCACCGGCCGCCTCGCCCATGACAGCCTGTGCCGGGAGATCGAGGGCCTGAAGAAGAGGCGCTTCTCCTGGCGCGTACACGAGCTGGGCCTGCAGGTGGCGGGCCTGATGACGGCGGACATGATCCGGCGCCGCCTGCGGGCGCCGGAGGACGTTCACCGGATCGTCGTGCCGGGGCTGTGCGGCGGCGACGTCGAAGCGCTTTCGCAAGTCTACGGGGTGCCGGTGGAGCGTGGCCCCAAGGACCTGAAGGATCTTCCCGAGTTCTTCGGCACGGCGGGCCGGCGGCCCGACCTGAGCGGGCGCCGGGTCACCATCTTCGCCGAGATCGTGGACGCGCCGCGCATGGATGTCGAGCGGATCGTCGAGCGTGCCGCCGCTTACCGCACCGACGGTGCGGACGTCATCGATCTGGGCTGCCTGCCTGGCGCCGCCTTTCCCCATCTGGAGGACGCCGTCGCAGCGCTGAAGCACGAGGGCCACGCGGTCAGCGTCGATTCACTGGAGCCGCCGGATCTTGTACGCGCCGCCGCCGCGGACGCCGACTACCTGCTCAGCCTCAAGGAGAGCACCCTGCACGTGGCCGGCGAGGCGGCGAGCACGCCGGTGCTGATCCCGGAGCAGCCCTCGGACCTGGACTCCCTGTACCGGGCCGCCGAGACACTGGCCGTGCAGGGCCGACGCTTCCTCCTCGATCCCGTCCTGGAGCCGATCCACTTCGGCTTCACCGAGTCGCTGCTGAGGTACCACAGGGTGCGTCGGCGATACCCCGAGGCCGAGATCATGATGGGCATCGGCAACCTCACCGAGCTCACCGACGCCGACACCACCGGGATGACCGCGGTGCTGATGGGGGTGGTGTCGGAGCTCGACGTCAGAGCGGTCCTGACCACCGAGGTCAGCCCCCACGCCCGGACCGCGGTGCGGGAGGCGGACCTCGCGCGGCGCATCATGTTCGCGGCGAAGCGCGACGGCAACCTGCCGCAACGCTACCATCCCGGCCTGATGGCGCTGAAGGACCGCAAGCCCTTTCCCCATACGTCGGAGGAGGTGGCGCGGACCGCGGCGGCGGTGAAGGACCCCAGCTTCCGCATCCAGCTTACCTGCGAAGGGATCCACGTCTACAACCGCGACGGGCGGCAGCTCGCCACCGATCCCTTCGAGCTGTATCCGGGGCTCGGGGTGGAGGAGGACGCGAGCCACGCATTCTATCTGGGCGTCGAGCTCGGGCGGGCGCAGATCGCCTGGCAGCTCGGCAAGCGCTACCTGCAGGACCACGAACTGGAATGGGGGGTGGCGGTCCGTGGCTCGAACAACGGCAGCCACCGTAGCGGCGCCACCGGAGATGGCGACGCCAACCGCGGCAGCGCCACGAGAGGAGGCGCCGCCGCCAGGAAAAGCGGCGGCGCTGCCGGAACGTGATCCACGAGGCGGTCATGACCACGATGGGAGCCGGTGGCGTGCCGTACATCGCTCCCATGGGGGTGCGCACGGAAGACGGCCTCCACCTGATCGCGCCGTTTCGTCCCTCGCGGACACTCGACAATCTCCGACGCAACGGCCAGGCGGTGATCAACTACACCGACGACGTGCGCGTCTTTGCCGGCTGCCATACCGGGCGCAGGAGCTGGCCCACCGTCCCGGCGGAGACGGTCCGCGGCGTCCGGCTCGCGCAGGCGCTGGCCCACGTGGAGGTGGAAGTGGCCAGATGGGAGGACGACGATCGGCGTCCCCGCATCTACTGCCGCGAGCTGGCACGCGCGACCCATGCCGCGTTTCAGGGCTTCAATCGCGCGCAAGCGGCGGTGGTGGAGGCTGCGATACTGGTCAGCCGCCTGCACCTGCTGCCGGCGGAGAAGATCGACCGCGAGCTGGACTACCTGCGCATCGCGGTCGAGAAGACCGCCGGCCCCCGCGAGCGGGAAGCGTGGCGTTGGCTGGTCGAACGGGTCGCGGGGTATCGGGGCGAGGGACGATGAGCGGGGTCGCCCTCCTGGATGCGGCCACCGGCCAGGCACGAGGAAATCCCGGCCCGGCGTCGGCCGGGGTCATGCTCTCCGGATCCTCGCGGATCCGGGAAGCCGGAGAGTCGCGTGGCGATTCTTCGTCATTCCGGGCAGGTCTTCACGGACACTACTCGCGGAACTTCAGCATCTGCTCGGGCAGCCAGAGCGCGATGTCGGGCCACATCATGACCACCGCGAGCGCGATGATCTCCAGCCCGATGAACGGCATCACGCCGGCATACATGTGGCGGAGCCGGATCTCCGGCGGCGAGATGCCGCGCAGGTAGAAGATGGCGGGCGCCATGGGCGGTGTGAGGTAGCTGGTCTGGATGACGATGAGGAAGAGGATGCAGAACCAGCTCTTCACCTCGGTCGGTTCGAGGTCGTGGAAGGTGAACGTCTCGATGATCGGCATCGCGATCGGGATGATGATCAGGATGATCGAGATGAGGTCGAGTACGAACCCGGCGAGAAACGCGAGGATGAGCAGCAGGGCCATCGTCGCCCACCCCGACAGCCCGGCCGATTCGACCAGGTTCTGGGTCGTCACCAATCCGCCCGCGATGGTGAACACCGTGGCGAAGATGTTCCCCGCGAGCAGGATCATGAGGATCATCGCGGTGACGAGCAGGGTCTTCACCAGCGCTTCCTTCAGCACCCCCAGGCTGAAGTTGCGGTAGAAGACGACCATGACGATCGAGCCGAGCGCGCCCATCGCGGCGGCCTCGGTCGGCGTCGCCCAGCCGAGCAGGATGGTGCCGAGCACCGCGAAGATGAGGATCACCGGCGGCACCAGCGCAACCGCGGTGATCGTCAGCTTGCGGGCCAGCGGCGGATCGTTCTCGTCGGGGGGCAGCCGCTGCCCGTCCTGGGGGCGGATGATGCAGCGCACCAGGATGTAGAGGATGTACAGCAGCGCGAGCATGAGGCCCGGAAACAGCATGCCCATGAACAGCGCGCCGACGTCCACGTCGGCGACCGGGCCGAGGATGACCACCACCACCGACGGCGGGATGATGGTGCCGAGCGAGCCGCCGGCGCAGATGGTGCCGGAGATGAGCCCCTTGTCGTAGGCGTAGCGCAGCATCACCGGGATCGCGAGCAGGCCGACCACGGACTCCGTGGCGCCCACCACGCCGCTGGCGGCGGCGAAGATCACGCACAGGATGACGGTGCCCACCGCGAGCCCGCCGGGCAGGCGGCGCGTCCACAGGTGGATCGCCTCGAACAGCCGCTCCGCGATCCCCGAGCGCTCCATCAGCGAGCCCATGAAGATGAACAGCGGCACCGCCCCGAGCACGTAGGCCGCCGCCACCTCGTCGATCTTCTGGGCAAAGACGTTGACCGTCTGGGGCGCAAAGTTGAACCGCAGCGCACCGAACACGAACGCCACCGAGAGCAGCGAGAACGCCACCGGAAAGCCCATGAAGATCATCAGCATGAGCGCCGGGAACATCCACAGGGCGAACTCCGGGCTCACGACAGACCCTCCACCGGAGGCGGCGCGGGTGGCTGCCGGTTCGCCAGGATCATGATCGAGCGCACGATCTGCGCCACGGTCTGCATGAACAGCAGCACGATGCCGATGACGAGGCTGAACTTGAAGGGCCAGATGATCGGGTTCCAGGCCGACTCGCCCGAGGTCTCGTCCACGCGGTACGCCTCGGTGAAGTACTCCCACAGCCCCCAGGTCAGCCACAGCAGCATCGGTACGAGGAATGCGTAGCCGACCAGATCGATCACCTGCCGGAATTTCGGGCCGACGTGGTCGTAGACGAAGTCGACCCGGATGTGCCGGCCCATCTGCATGCAGTACGCGAGACCGAACATGAAACTCGTGCCCATCAGCATGTAGGCCATCTCGAACGCCCACTTCGTCGGGGCGGAGAAGAAGTAGCGCGACACTACTTCATAGACCATGGCGACGATGAGGGCCGAGACGATGAACGCGCCGACATAGCCGAACAGGCGCGTGAACCACTCCACCGTCCTGATGAACGGCGCCGGGCTCAATCGCACCAGCGACCATCCGGCCCCGGTGGCCACGGTGGCAAGGGCTCCGAGGAGAAAGAGGCAGAAGAGCGCTTCGAAGAAGCTCGATCCCGGCGCTTCCGCGACCCGCCGGAAGAATTGCCCGGAGCCTCCGAAGTAGCCCTCCAGGTTGAGCGCGATCAGCTTGCCGATGAACGTGAAGAACTTTCCCAGGGTCTCCATCGTCGCCGGATCCTGTCGCTTCGTTGAACGCCCGGAAAACGGGGGTTGAAACGAGCACCGGGGGCGCCGGTTCGGATCGGCGCCCCCGGTGCGTTGCGGCTACGTCATGCCCTTCGCCCTGCTGCCGGTTCAATCCACCCCGAGTGGAAAGAGGAACTGGCTCTTCCAATGCGCCCTGATGGCGCCCTGGAACGCGCGGCGATGATCGTAGGCTCTCTTGAACCACTCGTTCTGGGCCGTCTGCTCGTCCGCCCACTTGGTGGCCGCCTCGTTCCCGGCCTGGATGAACTCGGGAGAGAGCTGCAGGAACTCGTTGCCGTTGTTGCGCATCTCCTCCACCGCGGCGATGTCGTTGTAGGGGTAGCGGGTGTAGGAATCGAGCGCCATGATCTTCCCGGCGAGCTTGAGGATTTCGCGCTCGCGATCCGTCAGGCCGTTCCACGCATCCATGTTGAATACGCACTCCTGGACCGCCGACGGCTGGTGGATGCCCGGGGTGATGACGTACTTCGCGATCTTGTGGAAACCGGCCGGCAGGTTGACCGACGCCGAGCTCCACTCGGTGGCGTCGATGACCCCGCGCTCCAGGGCCGGATACACCTCCGCGCCCGGCAGGATGACGGTGGAGGCCCCGAGGTTGCCCGCGATCTCCGCCCACGCGCCGGAGGTGCGCATCTTCAGGCCCTGGAAGTCCTCCAGGGTCTCGATCTTCTTCTTCGAGTGGAGGAAGACCTCGGTCGGGAAGATGCCGCAGGGGATCGAGGCGACGCCGAACTGCTCCGCGCGATACTCGAACTGCAACTCGGCTCCGCCCGCCTGGAAGAGCCAGATGAGCGCTTCCTCCGGCTGAAGGCCGCCAGCCATCCCGGCGAAGATCACCGTCGTCTTGTCGATGCCCCAGTCGTAAGCCATCCAGGTGTGGCCTGTCTGGGCGACGTTCGACTTCACCGTATCGGAGACCTTGAGCGCCTTGCCGAGCGTTCCGCCCGGAAACACCTGGATCTTGATGTCGCCGCCGGTCAGGGTATCGACCACCTTGGCGTAGCCCTCGGCGTCCTGCTTCAGGAACGGACCGCCGCCCCAGGCCGTCGCCATGCTCCACTGCTGCGCCGCCATGCCGGCGAGCGGCGCGGCTGCGAGCGCGGCGCCGAGAGCGCCGCCGACGGCCCATTGTCTGGCGTGTTTCATCATGTCGGAACTCCTCCCAGTGTCTGTTCGTGTCTACGGCGGGGTGCCGTGGCTCCGGCTCCGGAGACGCAGGCATCGCGCCGTGTGCATACCGGAGGGCTCCTGCCGGCTGCGGAAGGCGCGACGGCTCCGGGTGTACTGGCGGCGACTCCCCCGAACCACCGTCACCGGAGCCGCATCATGCAGAAATCGCGGAAGGGAGTAAACACGAGCACGAACAGATCCATGTCGTTCACCGCTCATCCAATGACGTCGGCGGCGAACAGAAGGTTCATGCCCGCCGATTCGTGCCAGCCTCGCAGTTGCTCCGCGGAGGGGTCCGGGACGATCCGGATGCTGATGCGCGGAGCGGGCTGGCCGGAGCCGGAGGGCCGGCAGGACCGGCAACGGGGCATCGGCGCGTGGCGCTTCCCCGAGTGGTTCGTGGTGCAGGAGTCCGGCGCCGGCAAGAGGTCCGATTCCGACACGGGGTCCGGTTCCAGGTCCGGCACGAGGCCCGGCGCGCGCTCGCGGCGCCTGGTGCCGCGCACCGCCCTCACCAACGGCCGCTACGACAAGAAGCCGGTCGTGGCGACGCGCTTCGTCCGCGCCTGCTCCAGGGGCCACGTCGACGACGTCGACTGGTACCGCTTCGTCCACGCGCGCAAGGGGCTCGCCCCCCGCCCCTCACCGCCGGGAGCGCCCGGCGTCCCACGCCCGCCTCCTGCTCCATCACGGTTTCGCGCGACGGCCCGGCTTCATCCTCAAGGCATCAGCGCACGGGCGCCGGCCTCGAAGTTTTCACCGACGCCGCTCCAGTCGATCCCGCCTGCCGCCTGTTCCAGGGCGGACTCATCGAGTGCCGCGAGCGGTGGAAGCACCAGATGACTGGTGTTCGGGACATCTTCGTGCACCCGGAGGGTGAAGCCGGCAGGAATCGTCAGGCCCAGCTCTTCCTCGATTGCGGCCTTCGGGTCGGAGAGCAACCGCGCGCGGAATGCTTCGTCCATGGTCGCCTTCTCGATCAGGTGCTCGCGCAACTCACCCATGGTTCTGGTTTCGGAATGCATGAATCTTCCCTCCGGTCGGATCGTGACCGTGCGGACGATGATTGGATCACGAAACAGAGAGGGGGAAAACCCTAATTCGGCACAGGGCGACCTCCACGCGATTCGCGGCACTCATGTGTGTCGTTCGCGAAATCGCCCCGAGCGGAACCCCCGGCACTACCCGCCTGCCGTGTCTTGGGAGTAGTCTCCACCCTCGGCACCGCCACGACCGGCGCCGAATGAACCGAAGGAGGAGAGGAGGATGATTCCTGCTGCGTTCGACTACCACCGTCCGGCCGATCTCTCCGGAGCGGTGCGGCTGCTTGCCGAGCACGGGGACGAGGCCCTGGTGGTCGCCGGGGGCCACAGCCTGATCCCGATGATGAAGCTGCGCATGGCGCAGCCCGGACACCTGATCGACCTCCGCGCGATCGAATCCCTGCGCGGGGTGCGCGTCGAGGGCGGCACGGTCACCCTCGGCGCGATGACCACCCAGGCCGAAATCATCGCCTCCGGGCCGCTGGCCGATGCCTGCCCGATCCTGCGCGAGGCCGCGTTGCAGATCGCCGATCCGCAGGTCCGCAACCTCGGCACCGTCGGGGGCAACGCCGCCAACGGCGATCCGGGCAACGACCTGCCGGCCGTCCTGATGGCGCTCGACGCGCGCTACGTGCTGGAAGGCGCCGGCGGGCGGCGCGAGGGCGCGGCGCGCGAGTACTACGAGGGCGCGTTCGCCACCGCCCGCGATGACGGGGAGATCCTCACCGCGATCCGTTTCGAGTCCCCGCCGGCCGGCCACGGCTGCGCCTACGAGAAGCAGAAACGCAAGGTCGGGGACTACGCCACCGCCGCCGCGGCGGTGATCCTGGCCCGCTCGGGCGGGACCTGCACCCATGCTTCGTATGCCGGATTGTCCGCCACCGGCGCCGTCTCTAGAATGGCCGTACATCGCGTCCCGTGCGTCTCCCGGAGGACCAGCCATGGCCGCACCGGCACACACCGCCTGCGCGGACGTCACCGTCTCGAAACTCCATCCCCACGTCGGCGCGGAGATCACCGGCGTCGATCTCCGCCGCCCGCTCGACGAGGCGACCTTCGAGGTCATCCGGAAGGCGTGGCACCGGCACTCGGTGCTCGTGCTGCGCGATCAGCGCATCGACGACGATCGGCAGGTCGAGTTCGCCAGGCGCTTCGGCCCGCTTGAGAAGACGACGTTCACCGTCGCGGCCGACAACCCTCACATCTACAAGCTCTCCAACGTCGACGACGAAGGGAACGTCCTCCCCATCGGCACGAAGAAGCGCCTGTTTCTCGACGTCAACGCCCGCTGGCACACCGACAGCTCGTTCCGGCCGATCCCCGCCATGGGTTCGGTCCTCTCCGGACGCAAGGTGCCCCGGAAGGAGCACGGCGACACCGCGTTCGCATCGATGCGGGTCGGTTACGAGACGCTACCCGACGAGAAGAAAGAAGCGCTCGAAGGTCTCGTCGCCGTGCACGACTACTCCTATTCGCTCAGCTTGTTCGGGAAAGGGCTCATCCCGCAGAACGAGGCCGATTCGGTCCCGCCGGTGCGCCACCCCCTGGTCCGCACACATGTCCCGACCAGCCGCAAGAGCCTCTTTGTCAGCGGACACATCGAGCGTATCGAGGGGATGCCGGTCGAGGAAGGTCGGGCGCTCGTCACCGAACTGATCGAATGGTGCACCCGGCCGGAGTACGTGTACCGGCATCGCTGGCGCCAACACGATCTGGTGATGTGGGACAACCGGTGCGCCCTCCACCGCGCGACCGTGATTCCTGCCACCGAGCCGCGCCTGATGCACCGAGCCACCATCGCGGGCGAAGGCCCGGTACTCTGAGCGCGCCTCCCGAGGGCGTTCCCGCGCATCCCGCGTTACGCCCGGGCGAAGCCGGGCGCCGCTCCTGCTTCACCGAACGGCCACCTCGCCCGCGACGGCGCGGCCTCCTCGCGGTCGTGCGGGGCTGACGATCCACGTACTGGAAGGGGGTGTGTACCGGGAGTCGGCGGAGAGTCGTGCATTTCCGGGGTGGGGTGCGGAGGAGGTGCACGTGTCGTTCAACGAGCGGGTGCGTTCGGCGGGGACGTGCGCGGTGCTGGAACGGGTGGGTGCGGCGTTGGGGGCGCGGGAAGGGACGGGGCCGGACGACGATCCGATGCTGCGTTCCCTGCGCGTCCGGAGCCGGGCGGAAGGCCGTGCCGGGATGGTGCGCGCGCTGCTGTCGTCGCGGGGCATCGGATTTTCGGAGGATTTCCCGGCCGACGTGCCCGGCCTGGCCGAATCACCGGAGACCGCCATCGTCGCGGCGGCGTTCGCCTGCGACAGTGAGCGCGATTTCCGCGCCCGCATCGTTCGTACCCCCGGTGGCTGATCCTGCTGCTTCTTGCCACTGTTCCACGATGACTGCTTCGGACCGGTCAGCGTCGTCGTCCGGTTGCCCGGCGGCGGCCGGCTGCCCATGAGGTCGGCGCCCTCGCCGGCTCGTTCCCGCCCGTGCGACGAGAACCCTCGAACCCGGTGAAGGATGCGGCGTCCCTTGGTCGAGGCCGTCTTCGGGAAACTCGCGGAGATCGCCGGCGAGCTCGACCGGGCGGCCGAAGCCGGCGAAGCGCTCAGGAGCCCCGTGGCCGGGAAGGGCGAACGCTCGGAGGAGGCGCTGGCCGCCCTTCTGGGCCGGTTGGCCGGGGCACGGTCGGGGCGCACCGCCTGGCCGCCCAGGCCTCAGGGATCACCTCGTTTCCGATGCCGAACAACTTCCGTAACTTGTTGATTCATAGATATTTCGATCACAGTTCAGGCAGATGACGATCCTGTGGAAGTGTCACAGAGGGCCGAAATCGCTCAGTCCAAGCAGGGTGTCTTGACGAAAACCCTTTATTTCAAGCTCGAAGACGTCGCCCGCCGCCTCGTCACCGCGCAAGGCGGGGAGTTCGAAGCCACCACCTACCCCCCTGCGGCAGCCGGTTCGGCTCCTGTCAGCCTATTGCCGCATCGTTTTTCTACGACGCAGACTCCGAGGTCCCGGCTCGCAGCGAACGCCTCGTCGCGGAGTTCCTGCCCGCGCGGGTGCGGCGCGCGCCCGGCAGGCAGGACCGAGACCAGGAGTCCGGCCGGACTCCTGTCCGCGATGGTGCGCAGGCGCGTATTTTTTCCGGCTTTTTCGCAAGGCCGTGACGGCCATGTCCGGGGTCCGGCATCCTCAAGCCCCGAGCCCCCCGATCTCCTCCAGCGAGTCCACCACCGCGCGGTCGTAGCCGCGGCTCGCGCGCAGAAGCTGGCGGGTGTAGGGGTGGGCAGGGGTCCCGGTGCGTAGCCGGGCGACCTCCAGGGTCTCGACCACCGCACCGCACTGCATCACCGCGAGCGCGTCGCACATGTGGCTCACCACCGCGAGATCGTGGCTCACGAGGACGTAGGTCAGGCCGCGCTCGCGGCGTAGCCGCTGGAGCACGTTCAGCACCTCGGCCTGGATGGAGACGTCGAGGGCGGACGTGGGCTCGTCGAGCAGGACGACCTCCGGCTCGATGATCAGGGCGCGGGCGATGGCGATCCGCTGCCGCTGCCCTCCCGAGATCTGGTGTGGGTAGCGGAAGCGGAACGAAGCGTCGAGGCCGACCTCGGTGAGCGCGCGGACGATCCGTTCGTCCACCGCGTCGAGGCGATGCGCTCGCGCCGGCTCGCCGAGGATCTGATCCACGGTATGGCGCGGGTGCAGCGAGCCGCAGGGATCCTGGAAGACCATCTGCACCCGGCGGCGGAAGCCCCGCGAACGCACGGCCCCGAGCCTCTCTCCGGCGAGCCGTACAAGACCGCCGGCACGTGCGACGTGAGGAAGCAGCCCGCCGAGCGCCCGCAGCACCGTGGTCTTGCCCGAGCCCGACTCTCCCACCAAGCCGAAGCTCGTCCCCGCATCGACGGTGAAGCTCACCCCACCCACGGCGCGCAACGCACGCGCGCCGTGCCCGAAGACCACGTCGAGCCCCGCCACCTCGATCATCGGTATCGGGACGTCGTTCATCGTCTCCGGATCGGATTCGAGCACCGGCGGAACGGCGCATACGCCGCGCCCGAGGACGTCGGGAGGCTTCAACGTCTCGAGCACCGGCACCGGGCCTCTCCCATCGCTCCGTCGCCCGCCGCTCATCGTGCCCAGGCCGGGTCGCGTTCGAGCACCGGCAGTTCGGCGCCGGCGCCCTCGATCCGCGGCCGACAGTTCAGCAGCCCTCGGGTATAGGGGTGTTCGGCGGCGTGCAGCGCGCTCGCCCTCAGCGTCTCCATCACCCGTCCGGCGTACATCACCAGCACGCGGTCGCAGAAGGAGGCCACCAGGTCGAGATCGTGGCTGATGAAGATGAGGCCGGCCCCGCGCCGGGTCACCAGATCGTCAAGGATCGCGAGCACCTGGAGCTGCACCGTCACGTCGAGCGCCGAGGTCGGCTCGTCGGCGATGATCAGGTCGGGCTCCGGGATCATCATCATCGCGATCATGATCCGCTGGCCCATGCCGCCGGAGACCTCGTGCGGCCAGGCGTCGAAGACGTGCTCCGGGTTGCGGATCCGCACCGCTTCGAGCATCCCGAGCGCCCGGGCCCGCGCCTCGCGCCTCGACGCCTTCGTGTGCACCCGGAATGCCTCGACGATCTGCTCGCCGACGGTGATCACCGGATTCAGCGAGAACTTCGGGTCCTGCATGATCATCGAGATCCGCCCGCCGCGGATGGCGCGCATCGTGCGCTCATCCGCGCGCAACAGATCGACGCCGTCGAAGGTGAGCCTCTTTGCATCCACGCGCCCGTTGCGCGCAAGCAGCCTGAGCAGGGCACGCCCGGTCTGGGACTTGCCCGAGCCCGATTCGCCGACGATGCCGAGCTTCTCGCGCCTGAGCGCGAAGCTCACCCCTCGCACCGCCTCGACCGGACCGCGCGGGGTGTCGAAGGTGACGCGAAGATCCTCGGCGACGAGGAGAGGCGCAGGATCGCTCATCGGCACTTGTCCGCAGCCTCCGCGAATCGAGCCCGTCACGGCCGGCCCGTTGCGGAGATCTCGACCGGCGCCGCAAGGCAACAGGCTCCGACGTCATGGGACGGCGGTTTCCGGAGCTTCAGGGTATGATGGGCTGATCGTAGACGGTTGAAGGCGAGCCGCACAGCGCCTTTCCGCATCATCGACGGACAATGCGGGACGACCGGTTCCGGGGCCTCCGGGAGGGCTTCAACAGATGTCGTCCACTTCGTGGATCCAAAGCCTCCTCATGTACGCCCGGCGCGGGATCCGGGACGCCGGCGTCGCGTGCGCCGTGATGCCGGCCAAGCGTTCGGGCATGATTCCAGCAGGACGGCCCCCGCCGGGCCACCCATACGGAGCGACGGCCATGACGCAGGAGCACCCGAGGGCCGCTTTCGGCCGCGGCTTCAACACGCGGCGTCTTGCCGCTGTCGTCCTTCCGGCCTTGACGATGCTCGCAACCCCCGGCCCCTCGTGCGCCGAAGGCGGCACGACCGTCGATGGAGCCGGGATCTACGCGGGCGCCTTCGCCGGCCTGGGCCGGGCGGACAATCGAATCGTCGACGTCGACGGCTTCGCGAATTGGGGGAATCCCGGCTGGACCGTCGATTATGGCGATACCGGGTTCGTGGGCGGCGCCCTGATCGGGAAGAGGTTCAAGGTGGCCGGAACGCCTCTCAGGGTCGAGATCGACGCCATGGTCGGTGGCCTGTCGGCGAGGACGAATCGGCTCGACCCTCCAAGGCTGGCGGCAGACGGCGTGAGGCCTGTCGGCGGGGACGAGACGGCGGTGTCGAAGTTTCGATGGCTCACGACGGCACGCGCCGGAGTCGAACGGACCTTCGGGCGCACGACGGTGTTCGCCACCGCCGGGCTGGCCGCGGCCCGGAGCGATCAATCGGTGACCGATCTCGATCGCTCCCTCGACCCCGACACCGGCCGGCCGACGCCGTGGAGACGGAACCCCGACGATTCCTTCCGCAAGGGCTCGACGGACGTCGGCTGGGTGATCGGGATCGGCCTGGAGACCCTCTTGTCCGATTCCTGGACGCTACGGCTCGACGGCTCGTATCTGGATTTCGGAAGGGAGTCCCATTCCGTGAACCGTTCCGCCGACAACCGTTGCTGCGGGCCGGAGACCCCTCGGAGACCCGCCGCGTACCAGGTCGAAAACAAGCTCGGCATCGTGCGTCTGGCCCTCATCTACCGGCTCGGCGGCCCGTAGCGGGCGAGCTCGGGATTCGATTCGGGACATGATCGGGAGGAGGCGCCGTCACGATCCCCTGGGCAGGCTCCGCGGCGACATGGCCTTGTTCCGTTCTTCCGGCGAATGGCCGTCGGCCATGGGCGCCCGAGAGGAATAGCCGTCCAGAAAGCGCGGAGGTCCCGGGCAACACCATGCGAAACGCCACCCGCCTCCTTCTCGACGAGTCCCATGCCGAGGTCGGCCGGGACGATATCCCCGCCGTCTTCAGACTCCGGCAACGCTTCCCCCGCCCCATCGAGCCGGACATCCCCGCGGCGGTGCGCCGCGAGATCGCGCCCTTCCTCGCCGATGTCGAAGCCGGCCAGCGCATCGCGGTGACCGGTTCGAGCCGGGGGATCGCGAATCTGGCGCTCGTGGTGCGCGAGTGCGTGAGCGCATTGCGCGAGGCCGGCGCCGATCCCTTCGTCGTCCCCGGCATGGGCAGCCACGGGGGGGCGACGGCGCAAGGGCAGGTCCGCGTGCTTGACGACACCAACGGCATCACCGAGGCGAGCGTCGGATGCCGCATCGAATCGAACATGGAAGTGGTGCGGATCGGGACCACCACCTCCGGCTTCCCGGTGTTCCAGGACAAGCTCTGCCACGACGCCGACGGGGTGCTCGCCGTCAACCGGGTCAAGCCGCATACGGGTTTCACCTGCCGGGTGGAAAGCGGCATCTGCAAGATGCTCGTGATCGGCCTCGGGAAGCAGGCCGGTGCATCGAAGATCCATCAGCAGTCGTTGCGCAAGGGCATGGACCGTCTCGTGCTCGAAGCGGCGCGCATCGTCGTCGAATCGAGCCGACCCCGGCTCGTCGGCGCCATCGCGCTGGTGGAGAACGCGTTCAAGGAGACCGCCGCCGTCAAGGGCGTGCCGATCGGGAGCTACGACGCCCTCGTCGAGGCGGAAGGCGCGTTGCTCGAACGGGCGTATGCGCTCCTCCCGCGCCTCCCCTTCGAGGATCTCGACGGACTCATCGTCGACGAGATCGGCAAGAACGTGAGCGGGTCGGGCATGGACACCAACGTCATCGGAAAGAAGGCGGGCCTCACGACGCCGCGGATCGGCGCCATCTACGTGCGCGGACTCACCGAAAACACCCACGGCAACGCCATCGGGCTCGGCAACGCCGACGTCATGCCGCGCTCCCTGCTCCCTCGTGTCGATCTCAACTCGACGTACATGAACGCGTTCACCGCCAGACGCCTCTCGATCTGCAAGATCCCGATGCTCGTGGAGAACGAGCTGCAGGCAATGCAGATCCTGCTCAACTTCCGCGCCGAGGAGGAGCCGGACTCGTTGCGGCTCGCGTGGGTCCGCAACACCTCGACGCTCCACGAGCTGTGGGCGTCGGCGGCGTTGCTCGACGAGGCCCGCGCCGACCCGCGCATCGAGATCCTCACCGAGCCCGCGCCCATCGCCTTCGACGACGCGCTCGCCCTCGTGCCGCCGCATCTCGGCGGCGCTCCGGCTTGAAGATGCCTTCGGCGGCGGCATTGCCGGCGGAACGCCACCGAGCAGCGTATGGCGTTTGTCCCTGCCGATTTGCAGATTTCTTGTCGACCTGTGCCGGGTAGCCGCGGGCGGGTACCCGCCCGCGGCTCCCATGGATCCGGACGTGCCCCATTCGAGCATCCGGCTCCTCGGGCCATGGACTCGCTACGCAACGGTACATACTGTGCACTACGCACACTTGGGGGAGGGGATAGGTCTTGCGCAGCCTGCCGAATCGCTCCCACGTCATCCGCCCGCGCCAAGCGCCGGTCCGGCCACTTGCGCCATCGCCTCTCGGCTTCGTATCGGAAGCGTTGCAACGCTGTGGCGTTCCCGGTGATTCCGTAGCAGGCACAGTGGCCTCGCAGCTTGCGGCTCAACGCCGCGTGCTGGTCTCGCACACTCCAATGACGATGCGCCCGGCACCACTGGCCCGCCGTCTTCAGCGACCGGCTCAGGCGGTCCCCCGATTCAAGCACTCGGAGCCTGCCCCGGCAGGCAGCAAGCCGGGGGCAGGCCTTGGCGGTCTTGCGCTTCACCACCCATCGCCCCTTCCCGGAGCGTCCCCAATAGTGGGTGAACCCCAACGTCGTGAAGCTGCGCCCGCGCCGTGTGCCTCCACGCGGGCGCTTGTCCGGGCGGCGAGCGTCCACCCGCCGGGTCTTGTCCGGGTGCAGGCGCAGTCCGTACCTCTCCATCCGCCTCGCCCGCACCTCCGACAGGTTCGCCTCCAGGTCCGCCTCGTAGTGCGCCGCCCTCACCCCGTCCACACCCGCCGCCGCATCCTTGCGCACCCGCCGGTACGCCTCGCCCATCCACTCCGCATCGATGGGGTGTGCCGGCGTCGTCAGCACCATCCCCCGATTCAAGCTCTCGGGGGCAGGCCCCGGCTCCCTCCGGGCCAGCTCCCCTCCCTTGCCTTGTCGCGTTGAGATGACCTCCCGGCCCAACGTCCCCGCCCTCTGTCCCTCCGCACGCTCCACCCCCGGTCGGCCCCTTCCCTCCACCGGGTCCCTTCAGGTCAGGTTCCCCGGCTTCCTCGGTACTGCCGGCCGACTCCGACCCCCGCTTCCGCGGGGGCAGGCTTCTCGCTTCCCCTCCCGCCCCGCTTCGTCTCCTTCGCTCGGCAGGACCACCGCTTGCGCCCCCCCTTCGCTCCCCCAGAGACGAGCGCACTCCCCGAGGACCCGGACCATTTTGCGCGGCGCCCGCGCCGCGTCTCCGGCGATGGAGAAGACGAGACCTCCCAGGTTTGGGCGACCCTTGCACACATGCCCCGCTCCCAGACCCCGGCGGTGCGCCGGCCCCTGACCCCTTCGGGACCGGCGCTGGTGTCTTCCGCTCAACCGACGGCGTCGACCCCGCAAGAATTTACTTCCGGGGCTCCATCACGCGGCCTGCGCGCTCCTTGTGTACGCTTCGCAGCCGGGGTCACCCCCGCACCACGCAACACTCGGTTCCGGCCGGGGGCCAGCCTTGGCCGGTCAGGACTCTCACCTGCCGGGTCGCATCGAAGGTTTCCGCCATGTCTCTCCTTCTACATGCCTTCCCCCTTCACCAGGCTTCGCCTGGCGCAACAGTCCCTTCCACATATGAAGGATGAATAACGCAACGAAGGCTGTTATGAAAACAAATCCGCAAGCAGGAAGCGTGCCCCCAATTGAAACACCAGACAGCGAGCGGTTTTCGTCAGACGCAGGCCCGATGCTCCTTTGCGCGGAGGTAGCGCTCCAGCGCATCCTGCCACGGCGGCATGGTTCCGAACGCGGGAGAGACCTTGGCATTGTCCAGCGCGCTGTAGCGCGGACGCGCCGCCCGGGTGGGGTACTCTTCGCTCGAACACGGGGTGACGGCGGCCTCGACCCCGGCGAGGCGAACGATTTCGAACCAGGTCGCCGAGCCGCCGTTGACCACGTGATAGAGCCCCGGCGCGCAGCCCTCCGCCAGCATCCGCAGCAGGACGCGCGCGACGTCGGCGGTGGCGGTGGGGGACATGGTCTGGTCATCGACGACCCGGAGCGCTCCCTTCTCCCGTCCGAGGCGGATCATGGTCTCGACGAAGTTGCCGCCCTTGCCGCTGGCTCCGGCCGTCCCGAACAGCGAGGCGACGCGGAGGATGACGGCATCCTCGCAGGCGAGCCGCGCGAGCGCTTTGCCCATCGCCTTGGAGGCGCCGTAGACGTTGGACCGGTGCGATCGGGTCGTCTTCGCGGAGCGGCCGGCAGCTCCCATCCGTGGAACACCACCGCCAGCCCCACGTGCCGCACCGAGGGCGCGAAACGCCGCAGCCCCTCGTCCGCCAGATAGCCCACGAGCTGCCCCCGCGCCTCGCTCAGCTTCTCCCCCACCACCGCCTGATCCACCCGCTCGCTCCGCTTCAGGTACTTCACCTCGACGACGTACCCGTACCCGATGTCCGGGTACTGCGCCACGAAGGGCTCCAGGTACAGGTCCGCGTAGCCCTTGTTCAGCTCACGCTCGGTGTGGATGACGAACTGACCCACCACGCTGAAGTGTGCGGCCAGGAACGCCTGCACCACCTTCTCCCCGTCGAGGTAGTCCCGAATCCCCGTCTGCCCGGCAATGGCCGTCGCGATGTGCTCGACTGCCGGGCGCCATTCGCCCTTGTAGGCCATTCTCCTGACCAGCCCCGAGAAGTGGTGGTGGCTCACCGAGAACACCCCCACGTCCCGGTACGCATCGCGCAGGTACCCGTACATCAGCCGCCGCACCGTCTGGTTCGGAATGCCCAGCCGGGTCGTCCCCCCCGACACCCCGCGGATGCTCAGCAGCCCGAAGTAGTACAGCAGGGACAGGAAGTTCTCCGGATCGTCGAGCCGATCCAGGGGGAAGCCGAGATTCAGGTCGGCCTCCGTCTCCCCCTCGCCGATGACGTGGCGCAGCAGGTCGAAGTTGCCGTTGAGCTGCCTCGCGCCCGCGCTGACCCGTTGATTCACCAGCAGCAGGTGGCGCAGCTTCGTGTAGTCGATGCGAATGTTGGGGTCGATGAGGTCGTCCGGCATCGGCTTGTTCGGGATGGAATCCTTCAGGTAGTGGAGCACCATGTCGGTGTTGTAGAGGTCGCCGGTGGCGGTCTTGGCGAAGCGGTAGCCGTTGTACCACTCGCGCATCACGTCCAGGGCCGCGTCCACGTCCTGGCTGAACGCGCCGCGCTCCCGGTAGAGCTCCAGCAGGCCGCGCACCTCCGACTCGGTGAAGCCGAGCATCCCGTTGAGTTCCGGCTTCAGGGTGACGTTGCGCCCGATGTTGAAGCCGCTGGTCACGTCGTCCATGGTGATGGGCGAGACCCCGGTGATGAACAGCCGTTCGAGCCCGCCCGCCTCGCCGGTCCCGGCCTTCAGGGCGGCGAAGAAGTTGCGGTAGAAGCCGCCGCCGTGGGTGAAGGGCTCACAGGCCTCCCGCCCCCGGTGGACCAGCACCGTGTTGGCGAAGTTGTCGTACTCGTCGATGAGCAGGTAGAGCGGGATGCCGTGCTCGCCGGCGTACTTGAACAGCTCGTGGAGCCGGATGTCGGTGGCGGGCGGCGCGAGGATGCGTTGAATCGCCGCCTCGGGAAACAGGTCCGGATGCCGCTCCAGCGCGTAGCGGAGATCGATGAAGCAATGGCCCTCGAAACGCTCCTCCAGGGTCTCCAGCTTGTCGTTGAAGGCGGAGAAGTCGAAGCGCACCACGACGTAGCGCCCGCGCTCGGCGGTGGGTGCGCGCCCGACGTCGGTGCCCCCGAACAGGCCCTCGAACTCGTGCGCCCAGTGCCGCCCGTAGTAGCACTCCAGCAGCGACAGCCAGCAGGACTTGCCGAAGCGCCGGGGGCGGATGAAGAAGACGTAGCGCTCGTCTTCCAGAGGACGCAGGTACCGGGTCTTGTCCACGTACAGCCAGCCGTTTCTGCGGATGCGCGGGAACGACATCTCGCCGTAGGGGATGCGCGGCCAGGGGGTGGTCACCTGGGGAGCCTCGCTTCCGTGAAATCGGCGGCTTCTTGTCCAGGCGGGTAGCCCGGCCCCCGAGACGCTGAGAGGGACGAATCCCAAGTCGAGGGCTCCGCACCGGGGACGTTCAGCGAGCCACTGCGGCACAGGTCGGCGACGGCGGTCCTGTCGACCGCGCCCCGGCCGGTATCGGCGAGCGCCTTGCGCTTCGCGTTCGACATCTTGCGACACTTGCCTCCGAAGGACGTCTCGTCAGCCTCGACCTGGCTGCCGAACGTCGCGGCCTCGACTTCGGTCCAGGCTTCGCGCGGCCGGTATCGGCGAGCGCCTTGCGCTTCGCGTTCGACATCTTGCGACACTTGCCTCCGAAGGACGTCTCGTCAGCCTCGACCTGGCTGCCGAACGTCGCGGCCTCGACTTCGGTCCAGGCTTCGCGCGGCCGGTGCGCCAGAGACCAAGCGGATTGCCGGGTGATGCCGAGGTCGCGGTGCGGCTTCATCAACGAGACACCCTGGAGGCTCGTGGTGAGCAGAAAGATGACCACGGTGTTCCGGCGGCAACGAGGGTCAAGGAGTGGCCGGCTGATGTACGTCCGAGTCATGAGGCGGCATCGGCCGTCGGAGAGCAACGCGACCATGGCGCGATGATCACGATGCGGAAGCGGCGCTCATGCCGGCCGGCGCGACCTCGCGGATCCAGCCGAAGGGGTCGGGCCGATCGCCGTACTGGATGCCCGTCAGTTCGTCGAACAGCTGCTCCGCCAGCGGCCCGGTGCCGGCGTTCGCGACGTGGTGGATCCGGCCCTTGTAGTCGAGCGAGCCGACCGGCGAGATGACCGCCGCCGTTCCCGCTCCGAACACCTCTTCGAGGCTGCCGTCCTCGTGGGCGGCGAGCACCTCGTCGATGGTGATGCGCCGTTCCTCCACCGTCACGCCCCACTGCCTGAGCAGCGCCAGCACCGACTCCTTGGTGATGCCGGCGAGGATGGTGTCGCCGGCCGGCGGCGTGACCACCGTGCCCCCGATCTTGAACAGGATGTTCATCGAGCCGACTTCCTCTACGTAGCGGCGCTCCGCCGCGTCGAGCCACAACACCTGGGTGAAGCCGCGCCCGAGCGCCTCCTTCTCCGCCTTGAGGCTCGCCGCGTAGTTCGCGGCCGTCTTGACCGAGCCGAGTCCGCCCGGTCCGGCCCGCGAATACTCGCCGGTGACCGTGATCTTCACCGGGTTGAAGCCTTCGGGGTAATAGGCGCCGACCGGTCCGGTGATGATGAAGAAAAGCGCCTCTCGCGTGGATTTGAGCCCGATGTAGGGCTCGGTCGCGATCATGGTCGGGCGCACGTAGAGCGACGTGCCGTGCGAGCGGGGGATCCAGTCGTGGTCGAGCTCCAGCAGGGTCTCGATCGCGCCGGTGAAGACCGCGGGATCGACCTCGGGCAGGTCGAGGCGCGCGGCGGAGCGGTTGAAGCGCGCCGCGTTGTCGGCGGCGCGGAACAGGTTCACCGTCCCCTTCCGGTTCCGATACGCCTTGAGACCTTCGAAGATCGTCTGGCCGTAGTGCAGGACGAGGGAGGCGGGCGAGAGCGCCAGATCCGCGAAGGGCTTGACGGTGGGGTCGCCCCAGCCGCCCTCCTGCGTCCAGCGCATGGTGAACATGTGGTCGCTGTAGATCTTCCCGAAGCCGAGCACGCTTTCGTCGGCCGGCTTCGGTCGCCGCTGCTCCGGCGGTGCCGTTTCGATCCGGAAGTCCATCGTTTTCTCGCACCCTCAAGTCTTGCGCGGAAAGAGCGGCCGGCTTCCGCCCACCCGCCGGAGGGTGCAATCTAGGGAGCCGCTCGCGCCAAAGTCAAGAATACGGTGTTTGGGGAGGCATCCTGCCGCGGGCGAGGGCGCCGGCGCCGAACTGCCGGTGCTCGAACGCGACCCGGCCTGGGCACGATGAGCGGCGGGCGACGGAGCGATGGGAGAGGCCCGGTGCCGGTGCTCGAGACGTTGAAGCCTCCCGACGTCCTCGGGCGCGGCGTATGCGCCGTTCCGCCGGTGCTCGAATCCGATCCGGAGACGATGAACGACGTCCCGATACCGATGATCGAGGTGGCGGGGCTCGACGTGGTCTTCGGGCACGGCGCGCGTGCGTTGCGCGCCGTGGGTGGGGTGAGCTTCACCGTCGATGCGGGGACGAGCTTCGGCCTGGTGGGAGAGTCGGGCTCGGGCAAGACCACGGTGCTGCGGGCGCTCGGCGGGCTGCTTCCTCACGTCGCACGTGCCGGCGGTCTTGTACGGCTCGCCGGAGAGAGGCTCGGGGCCGTGCGTTCGCGGGGCTTCCGCCGCCGGGTGCAGATGGTCTTCCAGGATCCCTGCGGCTCGCTGCACCCGCGCCATACCGTGGATCAGATCCTCGGCGAGCCGGCGCGGGCAGGCGCTCCGTGACGAGGCGTTCGTTGCGAGCCGGGACCTCGCCCGCGGCCGGCGGCGGGAAATCAGCCCTTGGTCCAGGGTTCCGGGGGGTGGCTCGGAGACAAACCGTCTCCGCGGTCGGTCCCGCGAGGGACGATCCGGCCTCGCCCGCGGCCGGCGGCAGGAGATCAGCCCTTGGTCCGGGGTTCCGGGGGTGGCTCGGAGACACGAACCGTCTCCGCGGTCGGTCCCGCGAGGGACGCAATGGCCCGCGAGTGGACGATCCGGCCGTCGTTGACGAATGCCTCGTGGTTGGCGATGACGACCGCCTCGTCGTACACGTAGTTCACCATCATGCCGGCGGACTGGACGAGACCGGTCGGCGAAGGGTCGCCCATCCAGTTGATCCGTTCGAGCCGGGCGCCGTTGCGCAGGTGGAACCGGGCAACTGGATCGAGCGGGTGGATCCCCCGTTTCTCGCGCAGCAGATAGTGGGCGCAGAGCCGCGACAGCCCGGCTTTCAGATGCTTCCCCGGCGCGTGGTCAGCCGGCCAGTCGGGCATCTCGATGCCGTCGAACCCGATCTCCGCGCCACTCGGCCCGGCGGGGAGCCGTCCTTCCCGCGCCGCCCGGATCAGCCACTTGCGGAAGCCGGGGATCGGCGAAAGTGTGGCGAACCTGCGCAGCTTCGGGATCTCCGCCGCGAGCTCCCGCACCACCTGCTTGATGAGGAAGTTGCCGAAGGAGATGCCGGTGAGCCCCCGCTGGCAGTTGCTGATGGAATAGAAGATGGCGGTGTCGGCGTCGACGTCCGGCTCCACCTTCCCGAAGATCAGATCCGTGATCGAACCGGCCAAGCCCTTGCACAGCGCGACTTCGACGAAGATGAGCGGCTCGTCGGGAAGCGAAGGATGAAAGAACCCGAAGCAGCGCCGATCCGCTTGGAGGCGGCGGCGTAGATCGTCCCAGTCGAGGATCTGGTGCACCGCCTCGTACTCGGTGATCTTCTCAAGGACGAGGGCCGGCGTTCCCCAGTCGATGCGGTGCAGTTCGAGGAACCCGCGGTTGAACCAGGAACGGAGCAGGTGTACGAAGTCGTCGTCCACCATCTTGAATTCCGGGTGCCGGGGCAACGTATCGAGCAGGGCCGCGCGCATCGCGAGGATGTCGCTCGTCCCGTCCGGAGCGGTGTTCATCAGGTGCAGGAGCTCCCGTCGCCGCGGCTCTGCCGCCGCCGCGACGGCGGCCGCCGTTTCCGGGCCCGGTGACGCGCGGTAGCGTTCCAGGGCCGCGTCGAGGGCCGTCGGCCCGGCGCCGAGGTCGCTGCGCAGGAACTCGAAGAAATCGTCCCGCCCTCCGACGTCGAGCCGGGCGAACGCGTCGAGGGTCTGGCGAGCCAGGGTGACGACCGACGCCTCTCCCTTGGTGCGGAGCAGGAAGTGGCAAAGCTCCCGGATGTCCTCCCCCGCGCGCGCCTTGCCCCGCCGGCCGAGGAGCCCCTGTCCCGCGGCCGCAAGGCTCGCGATGACGTCCTTCCAGATCGCTCTTCGCAATCTCATGATGAAGCGCCCTCGATCGTGCCGTATGGCGATTCCGTATGACGATGCTGCACGAGGCGCCGGACCGCCGCCCGCGCTACGTGATCTTGACGTCGCGCGCCGGGAGATAGAGCAGGAGCGAGATCACGGTCATCAAGGCAAGAAAGCCGAAGACCCCCCGGTAGGCGATCTCGGGCGCGGACTCGCCGGCCGGCGTGAAATCGCCGACGATGACGCCGGTCACGCTCTGCATCACCGCGACCCCGAAGAACACCGCGAGGTTCTGCAGCGTGAGTCCGCGCCCCACGAGATGATCGGGGAGCACGGCACGGGCGTGCGCGTGGTTGAGCATGATGTGGGCGCTCGTCATCGCAAATGCGATCAGCAGTCCCGTCGCCGGCCACGGCCCGATACCGGGCCGGAAGGCCAGGAGGAGCAGGATCACGGTCGACGCGACGCTTCCACCGGCGATGGCGCGCTTGCGTGAACCGAGCCGGCGCTCGACGGCCCCGTAGCTCATCACCCCGATGAACACCGCGAGGTGGATGACGAACAGCACGTTGCCGCGGTGCATCCCCTGGAGATCGTGGACATCGTTCAGGTATGGGCCGGCCCACAGCCCGACGATGGCGATGACGCTGCCGTAATTGACGAACTGGATCGCGCAGACATGCCAGATCTGCCGGTTGGCGGACACCGCCCGGACGCCGCCGAGCATCTCGCCGAAGGATTCGCCCGCGCTCTCGATCGTCCGTCCCGGCGGCGCGTCGCGCACCGTGGCGAACAGCAGCCCCGCAAGCCCGAGGGTGATCGCGGCCATCGCCCAGAATGCTCCTCGCCAGCCGACGGCGCCGGCCGCCGCCGCGAGGGGCGCGGTCGCAAAGAGCATCCCGACGCCGCCGATGGTGTAGACCAGAGTGCTCAGTTTCGTGAACCGCTCCTGCGGGTACCACCGCGCGATGGTCACGAGCGTGCCCATCAGCCCGGCCGCGCAGCCGGCGCCGATGAGGGCGCGGGCGACGGCCAGCCCGCCCGCCCCCTCGGCCGTCGCGAACACCACCGAGCCGGCCGCGGCGAGCGCGAACAGCCCGGACATCGTGCGTCGCGGGCCAAAGCGGTCGAGCAGCATCCCCGTCGGAATCTGCATGATGCCGAAGGCGAAGAAGAACGCGCCGGTGATCACCCCCATCGTCTGCGCGGAGATGGAGAGCGTGCGCATGAGCTCGGGCGCGATGACCGCGTTCGACACCCGGAAGAACTGGCTCGCCATGAAGCCCGCGCAGAGCACGGCGAGCATGGGCGCGGGTGGGACGTGGACGTTCACCGCCGGCCCCCGGCAGGCTCACCCGTCGATGTACTCCCGCAACGTGTCGTGGAGCGATCTCGGGAGGGTAACGCCCTCGGCCGGGGTGCGCTCGCGCGCCCGGTAGCGGCGGTCGGAAGGCAGCCGCGTTCCGTCCTGTTCGAGGATCTTCGCGAAGAGGGTCTCCGCGTGGGCAAGCTGCGCGCCGCGGTCGCCGTCGCCGGTGCAGCGGGCGGGATCGATCGCGATCATGAACTCCCCGCCGCAGGGCGCACCGACCCCGCCGGTGTCCTTCGCGTGGGCTTCGAAGCTGAAGACGTCGCCGACCAGCGCACCCGCCAGCAGCTCGATCATGAGGGCGACGGCTGCACCCTTGTAGCCGCCGAAGGGGAGCTGCGCACCGGCCAGCGCGGTCGCGGGATCGGTGGTCGGCTCGCCGTCCGGCCCGATTGCCCAGCCCTCGGGAAGCGGCTTCCCGTCGCGCAGGTGGATCTGGATCTCGCCGCGCGCGCTGGCGCTCGACGCCTGATCGAAGACCAGCGGCGGCCGCCCCGCCCGCGGCCAGGCGAAGGCCATCGGGTTCGTGCCGTAGACCGGCCGGGTGCCGCCGGCCGGGGCGACGTACCGGAGCGCGGCGGTGAAGGCGAAGGCGACGAGGCCGCGCTCGGCGAGCCGCTCGACCTCGGGCCAGAGCGCCGCCACGTTGTAGGCGTTCACGATGGCGAGGGCCGCGATGCCGAGCTCGCGGGCGCGCTGCTCCAGGGGGTCCGCGCCGAGCTGCAAGGTGAGCGGAGCGAAGCCGAAGTGCGCGTCGGCCTGGATCACCGCGGGGGCGAGATCGCGGAACGTGGGTTCGGCGTCGGGCGAGACCTCCGCCTCCTGCAGCGCCTTTACGTAGAACGGGATGCGGAACAGGCCGTGCGACCTGCACTCGTCGCGCTCCGCCGCAGTGACGGTATCGGCGATGGCGCGCGCGTGCTTCTCCGAGCACCCCTTGGCGCGGAGCGCATCGAAAGCGGTCCGGTGCACCTCGTCGAGCGCCATGCGAACGCGATCGTCCACAACCTGTCTCCTCCTGTTTCGAATGTGAGGCCGTCCGGTGGCCTGCCCGGCCCTGTGGGCGTTCTATACTGATTCCCCGCAGCCCGCGCAACCCGGCGACGACGGCTCCCAGGGCCGTTCTGTTCGCCGCGAAGGCCGAATCAGGCGGTCGAGGCCGCCTTGGGGACGAAGGCCACGCCGCTGCCGTCCGCGTTCCCGGTGTCCGTGAAGACAACCCCGCGCCCCGCTCTACGGCGCGGCGCCGATCTCCTCGACGATCAGCTCGGGCTGCTCCTGGCCCCGGAACGCGTTGACCACGAGACGGTACGCCGCCCGCACCTCGCCTTGCGCGTTCGCAGCGACCGGAGCCTCGCGGTTGAATGCGATCGCGTCGATCGGGCGCCCGGCCCCGCGAGGGAGCAGCTTGAGCTTCACGTGGCGCCCGTCACCCACGGATCGCTCCTCGGCCACGGCGAAGATCCCGTCGAAGACCGGTTCGGGGAACCCCTGCCCCCATGGGGCGGCGTCGCGGAGTGCGAAGGCGAGGTCGAGGTTGAAGTCGGGGGCGGGGATCTCGCCGTCGCTCAGTACCACCGCTTCGCGCATCTCCGCCGGTATCACGCGATCCGCCTCGGCCGCGAACGCGGCGCGGAACCGCTCGAACATTCCGCGCCGGATGGTGAGCCCCGCGGCCATCGCGTGGCCGCCGAAGCGATCGACGACCCCGGGGTTGCGCGCCGCCACGGTGTCGAGCAGGTCGCGCACGTGCACCCCGGGGATCGAGCGCACCGAGCCCTTCAGGGACTCGCCGTCCGCGTCCGGCGCGAACGCGGCCACCGGGCGGTGGAGACGGTCCTTTACGCGCGCCGCGAGGATGCCAACGACGCCATGATGCCAGTCTTCGCGGAACAGCGAGACCGCGGCGCCGGGCGTGGCGGCGTCGAGGCCCTCGAGCAGCGCCGCCGCCTGCGCCTGCATGCCGGATTCGATCTCGCGCCGTTCCGCGTTGAGCGCGTCGAGCTTGTGCGCGATGCGCTCCGCTTCTGCCTCACTCTCGCTCAACAGGCACTCGATGCCGAGACGCATGTCGGCGAGCCGGCCCGCCGCGTTGAGCCTTGGGCCGGCGGCGTAGCCGAAATCCGACGCCATGGCCCGCCCGACGTCGCGCCCCGCCACCCGCAGCAACGCCGTGACTCCGGGCGACGCCCGCCCGGCCCGGACCCGTCTCAGGCCCTGCTCGACGAGGACGCGGTTGTTGTGGTCGAGGGGGACGACATCGGCCACCGTGCCGAGTGCGACCAGATCGAGGAGCGCCGCGAGGTTCGGCTCCCCGCCCTTCCCTCCCCCTTCGCACCCCTGGATGCGCCGCCGGCGGGCACGGAGCGCGACGAGCACGTAGAACATCACCCCGACGCCGGCGAGACATTTGCTCGGGAAGCCGTCCCCGGGACGGTTCGGGTTGACGATGGCGTCGGCCGCGGGCAGGCGCCGGCCGGGGAGATGGTGGTCGGTGATCAGCACGTCGATGCCGAGCTGCTTGGCGCGGGCGACGCCCTCGACGCTGGAGATGCCGTTGTCGACGGTGACGATGAGGCGGGGAGCGTGCCGCGCGTGCACGATCTCGACGATCTCCGGCGAGAGCCCGTAGCCGTGGCGCAAGCGGTTGGGCACCTCGAAGGCCACCTCGGAGGCCCCGAGCAGGCGCAGCCCCCGCACCGCGAGCGCGCACCCGGTGGCGCCGTCCGCGTCGTAATCCCCGACCACCACGATGCGCGCCCCCGACTCGATCGCGGCGTCGAGCAGCGCCACCGCGTGGTCGAGGTCGAGGAAGCCGTGGTGCGGGAGCAGATGCTTGAGCGAGTGATCGAGATCGCGTTCGGAGCCGACGGATCGCGCCGCGAACACGCGGCGCAGGACGGGGTGGTGGTCGGGGAGGAACCCCGGACCGGGCGCCGGCGCCGCGCGGCGCTGGATGCGCTTCACCGGAGAGCGCCGGGCAACGCCGGAGGAAAGGTGTCGCCGGGCAACGGCCTCACCCGGGACGCGTGGACGTATCCGAGCCTATGGAGTGCTTTTTTTGAGGCGCCGCCGTCGAGAGAGTCCGTGCCCTCCCAGCCGAAGATGCAATTGTCCTGGTCATCGCCGATCAGCGTGTCGTCGTGACGCCCCCCGCGGACCTCTTCGAATCGCACGATCCGATCACTTTGGGCTTCACCCCCATACACCACGTTCGTGTCCAGGTTCACGTAGACGGCTTCGTTCGAGCGACGAACGATCACGATGTCTCTCTGTCCGGCCCCGCCGTCCATGCTGTCCGCACCCTACCACGTATCCGGTTGTCGCCCGCGTCACCGATGAGGGTGTCGTCGTACCCGGAACCATAGACGGATTGGAAGCTCGAAATGACATCGTCCCGAGCATGCCCACCTCTCCTCGCCGCTGCAACGAGATCCCCGCGCGGCTTGGATGATGGTGCGATAATTCATCGGCATGGCTTGGTCCACGCCATAAGCCCTGCCACGGCTCGCGGCCGGCGAATGCGTGACAGGACGCCGGCCGGGGACCGCGGCCGCGCAACCGGCGATCCGGGCGAGTCCGAGCGAGGCGATGGGTTCCTTGATCCGGGGAATCCCGGACCCGGCGGTGGCGAAGCACGGCAGGCAGGCTCCCGGTTCCGGCCCCCACCGATTCGAGGCGTCCGGCCAATGCAGCGAAGGGATGGATCGGGGGGCGAGGCGGACGGCGCCGCGCGGATGGCGGTACGCATGGGCAGGCATGCGCGTCGCGTGCTCAGGGCCGGGCACGGTTCGGTGCTGGCCGCGTTCACGTCCACGTTGTACCTCGAAAGCTCGGCGGGGATTGCCTGCATCGCGCCGCCCGCGACGCCGTGCGGCCCCCTCAACGTGATCGTGCACGGCTTCACGCTTCCGGCGGCGGCGGAGCCGGGCCGGGCGCACTGGCGGGCGGACGAGACCCTGCTCGCGATCGACGGGCTCGGGACGTTCGCGCTCTCTCCCCGCGTGGATTGGGCGCCGCCACGCCCGCGGGCCGTGAACGCGGCCGCAATCCGAGCCGGCCTCGCTTCCATGCAGGCCGCGCTCGCGGCCCGCCCGCCGCCATGCGGCGAGGTGCTCGCCGCGGTGCTCGGGACGTCCCGGAGCCGGCGCGCGGCGGAGCCGGGCAGCCGGGTGACCGAGACGTTCCCGGCCCGTGGTTCCCGGAGCCGGACATCCTGGCGCCCGCTCGGGGTATCCGCCGGACCCGGTTCGCTCGATGCGCGCTTCGCGCGGATTGTTCCGGCTCTCGAACAATGGATCGGCGATGCGTTGCGCGGGCGGGACGCATCCTCCTCTCGGCCGATCGTCGATCTCCTCGGGTGCGGGCGCGGTCTCACGCCTTCCGGCGACGACTGCGTCTCCGGAGTGCTCGTCGCGCTGCACGCATTCGGGGAGCGCGGCGTCGCGGCGTCGGTCGCGCACACGGTCACCCGGCACGCGCCGTGCCGCACCGGCCGTTTGAGCGCCGCCCACCTCGAGGCGGCGTGCGCCGGCGAGGCGGTCGAGCCGGTGCACGAGGCGATCGGAGCGATCGCCGGCAACACGTGCCCGGAGCGCGCCCTGGACCTGCTGGAGAGGTTCGGCCACGGGTCCGGGTTCGACGCGCTCGCCGGGGTGCTGATCATGGCGCGCGCAATCGCGCGACCGGATTGCCGGAGTCGTGCCACGGGGCCCGTGCCCGCGACGCCCGCTACCCGCCGCTCTTCGGGTCGAGCACGTCGCGCAACCCGTCCCCGAGCAGGTTGAAGCCCAGGCTCACGACGAAGATGGCGATGCCCGGGATCGTCGGCACCCACCACTGGTCGATCAGGTACTGGCGTCCGAGCGAGATCATCGCGCCCCATTCCGGGGTCGGCGGCTGCGCGCCGAGGCCCAGGAAGCCGAGGCCCGCCGCGGTCAGGATGATGCCGGCCATGTCCAGGGTGAGGCGCACGACCACCGAGGAGACGCAGAGCGGGGTGACGTGGCGGAGCAGGATCCCGAGGGTCGGGATCCCCTGCGAGCGCGCGGCGAGGATGAAGTCGCTGTTGCGGATGGTGAGCGCCTCGGCCCGCGCGATGCGGGCGTAGGGGGACCAGGTGGTGAGCGCGATCGCCAGCACCGCGTTCTCCAGCCCCGGCCCGAGCGCTGCGACGAAGGCGAGCGCGAGGATGAGCCGCGGGAACGCGAGGAAGACATCGGTGAACCGCATCAGCACGTTGTCCACCCACCCGCCGACGTAACCGGCGACGACGCCGATGACCAGGCCGATCGGCACCACGATCACCGACACCAGCCCCACGATGTAGAGCGTGATCCGGGCGCCCCACACGATCCGGTCGTAGATGTCGCGGCCCAGCTCGTCGGTGCCGAACCAGTGCCCGGCATCCGGCGGACGCAGGCGGTTGCCGAGATCCGGATCGAGCCCGTTCGAGCCGGTGAGCCAGGGCGCGAGCACCGCGCACGCCACCAGCCCCGCCACGATCCCGAGCCCGGCCATCGCGATGGGGTTGCGGCGGAACGCGAGCCAGCCGAGGTAGATCCGCTGGCAGCGCGCGTGCAGGCGCGAGCGCGGGACGTCGGCGAGCAGCCAGCGGCGGAGCGTCTTCACCGCGCTCCCGGATCGGCGAGGGTGCAGGACACGTCCGGGCGCCCGTGGACGACGGCCCCGACGGCGCCCGTGGGCGCCGGACTCGTGCCGCCGGCGAAGAACCGGGGACGCCCCGCGCCCGCTCCCCCGATCGCGTGCATCGTGCCTGCCGTCCTCACCGCACCCTCGGGTCGACGATCCGGTAGAGCAGATCGGAGAGCATGTTGATGCCGACGAAGCAGACGCCGACCACGATGGTGCCTCCGAGCACCGCGTTCATGTCGTTGTTGAAGAGCGAGCGGGTGATGTACTGCCCGATCCCCGGCCAGGCGAAGACGGTCTCGGTGAGCACCGATCCTTCCAGCAGCGAGGCGTAGGTGAGGCCGATGATCGTGATGAGCTGCACCAGCACGTTGCGGAAGGCGTGGCGCCAGATCACCGCGGTCTCGGACACCCCCTTCACCCGCGCGGCCAGTACGTACTCCTGCCCGAGCTGATCGAGCATGAAGCTGCGGGTCATGCGCGCGACGTAGGCCAGGGTGTAGGTGCCGAGGATGGTCGCGGGCAGGATCAGGTGCGCGACCGCGTTGCGGAAGATCTCCCATTCGCCCGCGAGGGCGGAGTCGATCAGGATGACCCCGGTGACCGGGTCGACGACGTCTTCGTGGAAGACATCGAGGCGCCCCGGCCCCGCCACCCAGCCGAGACGCGCGTAGAAGACGAGCAGCGCCACCATGCCGAGCCAGAAGACCGGCACCGAGTAGCCGCAGAGCCCGAACACCCGCACCACGTGGTCGGGCCACCGCCCCTGCTTCACCGCGGCGAGCACCCCGAGCGGCACACCGGCGAAGACCCCGAGGAAGGTGGCGATGGTCGCGAGCTCGAGCGTCGCGGGGAAGAAGCGCAGGAGGTCGTCCAGCACCGGCTGCGCGGTCATGATCGAGACCCCGAGATCGCCCTGGAAGAGCTGCGCGAGGTAGCGGAGGTACTGCACGGGGATCGGCCGGTCGAGCCCGAGCTGCCGGTGGACCGCGTCGTAGACGTCCTGCGGCGCGCGATCCCCGACGATCGCGAGCACCGGATCGGCGGGCATCACCCGCCCGATCACGAAGGTGACGGCGGTCAGCCCGAGGAAGGTCAGGGCGAGGGTGAGGAGCACCCCCGCGACGTTGCGCACCACCGGCGGCAACACCGGACGACCTCCCGGTGCCGATGTCCGGCGCTCTTCACCCTCCTGACGGTTCGGCGCAGGCGCCCGGTGGCCCCCGCCATCCCGGCGGCCCCGCGCATCGGCCATCCGGCGGAGCCCTCCCGCCCGCGGGCTATTTCGTCACGTTGCGGTAGTAGACCAGATCGAAGTTCGAACCGGACACGAAGCCCTTGACGTTCACGCGCCGCGCGACCTGTTCGTTCTGCTGGAAGAGGATCACGTAGGGTCCCTCGGTCTGGAGGCGCTTCTGGAGGTCCAGGTAGAGCCGTTCGCGCCTGGCGAGATCCAGTTCGTTGCGCGCCGCGACCGCCATCGCGTTGACGTCGTCCCGCGCCCATGCGTTGCGCCACGCGAGCACCCCGGTGAGCTTCGCCTCCGGGCGGTTGTCCGGATTGTGCGCGAAAGAATCGGCGTTGGAATGGGGATCGACGTAATCCGGGGACCAGCGGGCGAGGATCAGCTCGTGCTTGCGCGCGCGGTACTTCGGCCAGAGGGTCTTGCCCTCCTGGGTCACGATCCGGGACTCGATGCCGGCCTGCGCAAGGGTCGCCTGGATCGACTGCGCGATCTCCGGAAACGGCGAACTGGTGAGGGTGTCGATGCGCACCTCGAACCCGTCGCCGTGGCCCGCCTCCGCGAGCAGGGACTTCGCCTTCCCGACGTCGAGCCGGTACGGCGTCTCGGTGTACGCCGCCCACAGCCCACCCGGCCAGAACGCCTGGTGCACCACGAACTGGCCGGCGAGGAAGGAGTCCGCCATGCCGTGGTAGTCCACCGCGTGGCGCAACGCCTGCACCACCCCGGTCTTGCCGAGGATCGGATGCGAGGCGTTCGCCGCCAGGTAGACGACGGTGCCCTTCGGGTAGCCGTCGACGGCGAGGTCCGCGTTGCCCCCGATGCCCTTGATCTGGTCCGGGGTGAGATTGCGGGCCATGTCGACGTCGCCCTTCTCGAGGAGCAGCCGCTGCGCGGAGGGCTCGGGCACGTGCCGCAGGATGACGCGCTTCATCCCCGGTGCGCCGTGGCGGTAGCCGGGGTTGGCTTCGAGGACGACGGATTCGTTGGCCTTCCAGCGCTTCAGGCTGAAAGGTCCGGAGCCCGCACTGTTCGACTTCAGCCATTCGTAGCCGAGGTCGCCGTCCTTCTCGTGGGAGAGCACGAGCTCCTTGTCCACCACCGAGGCGATGCCCGCGGAGAGCGCGTTCAGCACCAGGCCGGGTGAGAACTCCTCGACGATGGTGATACGGACGTGGCGGTCGTCCACGACTTCGATCAGATCATCGACGTTGTCCGCGTTCCAGCCGAACTGGGTGACGATGAAGGCCGGCGTCTTGTTGAGCTTCACGACGCGCTCCAGGGAGAACTCGACGTCCTCCGGGCGCACCGGGTTGCCGGAGTGGAACGTGAGGCCCTCGCGCACCTTGAAGGTGATGGTCTTGCCGTCCCCGCTCACCGTATGGCTCTCGGCGACCCCGCCCACGAGCCGCCGCAGGTTTTCCGGCTCGAACATCATGATCCGGTCGTAGAGGTTGGCGATGATCTCGCCGGTGGTGAGCTCGAAGACCTCGGCCGGATCCATCGTGATGATGTCGGCGACGTCCTTGGCCATGACGAAGGTGTGGCCGGGCGTGGCGGCCCGGGCCGGTACGGCGGCACATGCGAACGCGGCGGCAACGGCGCACGCACGCACCAGGGAGGTGAACGAAGGGATGGGTCGGTGCATGGGAATGCCCCCTGGTCTCGGTGCAAATCCGGTCTCGGTGCCAATGATACCGCTCGCGGGCGGATCCCTGTAGTCCGAGAACCGTCCAATGCCATGTGAGCCTCAAGCATCCCCTCATTTTCGAGCTTGAAATAAAGGGTTTTCGTCATGCGACCCTCCGGGGGCCGCGCTGCACGTAGAGACCGCCCGGCGCCAGATCGTCGAACACGCCGGCGGAGTAACGGAACGGCGCTTCACCGGCTTCCCGCAGGTCCGGATCGTCCATCGGCCAGCCGCGCGGATTGCGCCACCAGCGGTTGGTCGCCGCCAGCATCTGCTGGATTTCACCCTGCTTCACGGAACCACTCCGATGTCCGGTGAATGGAACCGGTTCATTCGCGTCGGAAAATGTATACATTATCGAACGCAGAATTTGAATAAAGGATACGTTTTCCAAAGCAACCTTCGATTTCACTCATTCTTCCTCGGCGTGCGGCTCGTCGGTACGCTCGTTGAAGAACCATTTCAGCGCCACGCTGGGGGCCACGACGGCGATCATGGACATCCTTCCTCCCGTATCGACCGGAGCTCTCCATCGGAGACGGCCGGTGCCCGGCGGCGTCGGTGCAGAATGCGCTCGATCGCCTCCCGGCCCTTCTGCCTGCGCCGGACCCGCTCCACGGCTTCGCGCATCAACTCAGCGATGACGGCGCTCTTGTTCCGGCCTTTGAACGTCTCGTTGAAGGCCGTCTTGACGTCCTCCGGCACACTGAGACGGTGGCCATGACCCTTGTCCTCGATTGTTGAAGATTTCAACAATCCTGGTCCGCGACAGCGGGGCCGGTCAAGATCCCCACCGGGTGTCCCGTATCGGCAGCTTGCCTGGATGGATTGCCTTCCTTCCGGCATCGAACCATCGGTTCGGAAGAGAGTCGCGGGCGAGACCGGACCATCGATCAACCGCTCGCCTGCACCGCTCAGGACGCCGAGGTCAGGACGCTGGGGGCAGGAGGCCGGCGTCGGAATGCCGGCGACCGCACCCGTGAGGCAGGTGACCAGGAACCCGGCGACGATGCTCTTCGGGCCGAGCGCCACGACCTCGGCCGGCGCTCGGGGGCGAGGGTGGACAGGCCACCGATCAGGCCGAGAGCCGGCGCTCCTCGCCCAGGACCCAGGCCAGGAACAGCAACACGACGAGGCCCAGGGCGCTTTGTGCCTGCAACATGACGGGCGATCCTCTTTCGATGCGGGACCCGGAACGGAAAGTCGAGCGAACGAGGCGCCGTCCCTCACCTCTTCATCCCGGAGACCGGAGACTTTAATCTCCCGGCGAACGGATCTCACGGCATCACCGGGTCCGGCAGGCGGCACGGACACCGCCGTCCGTACCCGGTTTCGGGAGGCGGTCCCCTTTCATGCCGTCCTGCACAATGGAAGTTTGTCTCACCGATACCCTGCCAGCCCGAGGCGCCGCGTGTGCTCTTGTCGGCGGTTGCGCGGGACTTCACGGCAGGGGTACGCTCACCGCATGGAAGGTCTCTCCCAAGAGCTTGTCGCGATTCTCGGGGTCGGCACCGTGCTTATCGGTGTCATCCTCACGAGCAACGCACGTATCAGTGCTCGATTCACCGCTGTCGAGAAAGAAACCACCCGGCTGTCCGGCCTGCTCGAAGGTCTCGGCCTCACCGGACGGCTCTCCCGTCCGGACGCCGGCACCGACTGACCACCTCCGGGACTCCCCCGACGGCGTTCGCCTCATGAGGGCTCATCGGAGCCATGCAGGAGCGACGTTCGAGGAGATCTCATGGAGCAACCGGTCATCGAGCTGGCAGACGTCGACCTCGACGACAAGTACGTCCGCCCGCGCGGCCGGGTCTTCCTCACCGGCATCCAGGCCTTGGTGCGGCTCATGCTCACCCAGCGCCGGCGCGACCTCGCGGCGGGGCACGACACCGCCGGCTACGTCAGCGGCTACCGCGGCTCGCCGCTGGGCGGGCTCGACCAGCAGATGGAGCGCGCGAAGGCCCATCTCGACCGGCACCACGTGGTGTTCCAGCCCGGCGTCAACGAGGACGTCGCGGCCACCGCCTGCTGGGGCACGCAGCAGGCCGGGCTCGACGGCGAGGGCGCATACGACGGGGTGTTCTGCCTCTGGTACGGCAAGGGGCCGGGGGTGGACCGCTCCGGCGACGTGCTGCGGCACGCGAACCTGGCCGGGACCTCGAAGCTCGGCGGGGTCGTGGCGCTGTTGGGCGACGACCATGCCTGCGAATCCTCGACCACCGCGAACCACAGCGAGTACGCGATGGTCGATGCGTCGATCCCGGTGTTCAACCCCGCCGGGGTCCAGGAGATCCTGGATTACGGGCTCTACGCCTTCGCCCTGTCGCGTTACGCCGGCTGCTGGACCGCGCTCAAGTGCGTGCACGACACCGTCGAGGCCGCCGCCTCGGTGGAGATCGATCCGGAGCGGATCGGGATCGTCCTCCCCGAGGATCCGGCCATTCCCGCCGAAGGATTGGGGATCCGCTGGCCGGATACGCCCCAGGAGCAGGAGGTACGGCTGTACGAGCAAAAGATCGAAGCGGTGAAGGCGTTCTCGCGCGCCAACCGCCTGGACCGCAAGGTATGGGATTCGGATCGGGCGTGGCTGGGGGTCGCGACCACCGGCAAGTCATACCTCGACGTGCGGCAGGCGTTCGAGGATCTGGGTATCGACGAAGCGGCGGCGCAGCGGCTCGGGGTCCGCCTCTACAAGGTGGCGATGCCCTTTCCCCTGGAGCCGGAAGGGGCGCGGTGCTTCGCCGAGGGGCTCGACACCATCGTCGTCGTCGAAGAGAAGCGGGCGCTCATCGAGACCCAGCTCAAGGACGTGCTGTACGCGGCGCCGAATGCGCCGCGCATCGCCGGCAAGCGCGACGAGGACGGCCGGCCCTTGTTTCCGTCCGCGGGCCGGCTCGACACCAACCATATCGCGGTCGAGATCGGCCGCCGGCTCCTCGCACGCGAGGGCGCCGGTGAAGACGCCGGCGCTGGCGAAGGCGAAGGCGACGATGATGCTGCCCGCGCGTCGACCCTCGCAGAACCACCTGTTCCCAGCCCGTTTGCGGCGCCCGCGATTCCGCATAGCGGAATCGCCAAGCGACCGCATCAGCAGTCGCCCGTGACGCAGGACAGCGCGCCCGCGATTCCACACGGCGGAATCGCCAAGCGACCGCATCAGCCGTCACCCGTGACGCAGGACAATGCACCCGCGATTCCGCACGGCGGAATCGCCAAGCGACCGCCCCAGCGGTCGCCGCTCGCCGCGCGGGTCGCGGAACTCGAAGCGATCCTGGGGGGCGGCGACCGGGACCCCGCCCCGATGGAGCGCACCCCGTACTTCTGTCCCGGATGCCCGCACAACACCTCCACCCGGGTCCCGGAGGGCAGCCGGGCGCTGGCCGGGATCGGCTGCCACTACCTCGCGCAGTTCATGGACCGGTCCACCGCCCGCTACACCCACATGGGCGGCGAGGGCGCGAGCTGGATCGGCGAATCGAAGTTCAGCAAGCGCAACCACGTCTTCCAGAACATCGGCGACGGGACCTACTTCCACTCGGGGCTGCTGTCGATCCGGGCCGCGATCGCGGCGGACGTCAACGTCACCTTCAAGATCCTCTACAACGACGCGGTGGCGATGACCGGCGGCCAGGCGGTGGACGGCGCGCTGACGGTGCCGGTCATCACCCGGCAGATGCAGGCGGAGGGCGCGCGGCGCATCGTGGTGGTGACCGACGAGCCGGAGAAGTACGGGGCGCGGTCGGGCCTCGCCCCCGGCGCCACCGTCCACCACCGGCGCGAGCTCGACGCGGTGCAGCGGACGTTGCGCACGATCGCCGGGGTCACCGTCCTGGTCTACGACCAGACCTGCGCGGCGGAGAAGCGCCGCCGGCGCAAGCGCGGGAAGTTCCCCGACCCGCCCATGCGCGCGTTCATCAACCCCGCGGTGTGCGAGGGATGCGGGGACTGCGGGGTGAAGTCGAACTGCGTGGCGGTGGTCCCGGTGGAGACCGAGTTCGGGCGCAAGCGCGCCATCGACCAGTCGTCGTGCAACAAGGACTTCTCCTGCGTCGAGGGGTTCTGCCCGAGCTTCGTCACCGTGCGCGGCGGCCGGCTGCGCAAGGGGGCGGGCGTTTCGCGCGACGGCGCCCCGCTGCCCGCGTTGCCCGAGCCGCCGGTTCCGGGCCTCGACCGGCCCTGCGAGATCATCGTCACCGGGGTCGGGGGTACCGGGGTCATCACCATCGGCGCGCTGCTGGGGATGGCCGCGCATCTGGAGTCCAAGGGATGCTCGGTGCTCGACCAGACCGGGCTTGCGCAAAAGGGCGGGGCGGTGGTGAGCCACGTCCGGATCGCGGCCCGCCCGGACGACGTCACCACCACGCGCATCGCCAACGGCGCGGCGGATCTGGTGCTCGGCTGCGACATGGTGGTCACCGCGGGCGCGGACACCCGCGCCACGATGCGGGCCGGGAAGACCGCGGTGGTGGTGAACACGCAGGAGACGATGACCGGCGACTTCACCCGCGACGCCGACCTCCTCTTCCCGACCGAATCGCTGATGCGCGGCATCGAGCGCGCCGCCGGCGCCCGGCAGGTGGACCGGGTCGATGCGACCCGGATCGCGACGGCGCTCACCGGTGACGCCATCGCGACCAACCTCTTCATGCTCGGCTATGCGTGGCAGAAGGGCCGCATCCCCCTGTCGAGAGCCGCCATCGAGCGGGCCGTCGAGATCAACGGCGTGGCGGTGGAGATGAACCTGGGCGCGTTCGACTGGGGCCGGCGCACGGCGGCGGATCGCGACGCGGTGGAGCGCCGCGCCGCGCCGGGGGCCGCCGTGGGCATCGAAGTGGCGCCTCCCATCGAAGGAGGATCGTCACCGGCCCATTCGCCAGAGGCCGTTCCGGGCATCGCGTTGGCGCCGCCGCGCGGGCGCGAGACCCTGGAGTCGCTGATCGAGCGGCGGGCGGCGTTCCTCGCGGAGTACCAGGACGCGGCGTATGCCGATCGCTACCGCGCCTTCGTCGAGCGGGCGCGGGAGGCCGAGCGCTCCCGCGCGAAGGGGATGCGGGGGCTCGCGGAAGCGGTGGCCCGCGGCCACTTCAAGCTCCTCGCCTACAAGGACGAGTACGAGGTCGCGCGCCTGCACTGCGCGCCGGAGTTCCGGCGAAAGCTGGAGGCGGCGTTCGAGGGGGACTGGTCGCTGGAGTTCCACCTCGCCCCGCCGCTGTTCGCCCGCCGCGACCCGACCACCGGCGCCCCCCGCAAGTCGCGCTACGGCCCGTGGATGATGCGGGTGTTCGCGATGCTCGCGAGGTGCAAGGGGCTGCGCGGCACGGCCTTCGATCCCTTCGGGTACACGCGGGAGCGCCGCCGGGAACGGGCCTTGATCGGCAGGTACGAGCGCACGGTGGCGGCGCTCCTCGACGGCCTCGACCACTCCAACCACGCGCTCGCGATCGAGATCGCGTCGCTGCCGGAGCGGATCCGCGGCTTCGGCCACGTCAAGGCGAAGAGCATCGAGGAGGCGCAGCACCGCGAGGCGGAGTTGCTGGAACGGTTCAGGACCGCGGACGAGCCGCCGGACGCGGCGTGACGGCGATGAGTGTCGGTCGGTCGGTGGTTGACTTGGCCTGTTCTACGGGCACGGAGAACGGCAACGGGGCCTTGGCGGTCGACGGGTCGGCGATGACCACCGGCACGCCCTCCGGACCCGTCGTGGCCTTGGGCGCCGGACACCCGATGCGGTGTATGCTGACGGCGATTTGGCCCAAGGCAGCGTGAAGCAGGGGAACCACAGGGGCGGAGGACGGCATCGACCTGTCAATTATCGAGGTCCACCTCAACCGGCGCCAGGCCCTCACGGCGCTCGACCGCGGATGCACAGACGAAGCCCGCGCTGGGGACCACCGCGCCTGCACGCTGCACAGGGCGCCGGATTCCCTGGCCGTGAGGGCGATGGTCGCCCTGCGGGACCGGGACTTCCCGCTGGCGCTCCGCCTCTGGCGTGAGATCCGGCAGGCCGCGGAGCCGACGGGCGCAGGGTTCGACTGGCGGGGGCCAACAGGCAGGTGGCCGAAAATTGACACCGCGAAAAGCGCCGGATAGGATCCGCACCCTTCCACGGTCACCGAAGCGTTTGCAGTCGAATGTACACCTTCAGCGCCAAGCCGCATGAAGTCGAGCGGAAATGGTTCGTCGTAGACGCGGCGGGACAGACTCTGGGACGCTTGGCGAGCGAGATCGCGCGCAGGCTCCGCGGCAAGCACAAGGCCGAGTACACCCCCCACGTCGACACCGGCGACTACGTCATCGTGGTCAACGCGGAGAAGGTCGGACTCACCGGCAACAAGCGTCGCCAGAAGGTGTACTACCGGCATACCGGCTATCCGGGTGGCCTTCGCGCCACGCCTTTCGAGAAGATGATCGCCGAAAAACCGACCCGGGTCATCGAGCTCGCGGTCAAGGGCATGCTGCCGAAGGGCCCCCTTGGGCGGGCGATGTATCGCAAGCTCCGCGTCTATGCCGGGCCCGAGCACCGGCACGAAGCGCAGCAGCCCCGCCCCCTCACACTCCCGTGATCCTTCGCAACCGGCGGAGACAGCGACGTGGCAGACCTCGTGAACTACGGCACGGGCAGGCGCAAGACGGCGGCGGCGCGCGTGTTCCTCGCGCCGGGCAGCGGTCGCATCACCGTCAACCGCCGTCCCCTCGACACGTACTTCGGTCGCGAGACGGCGCGGATGGTCGTGCGCCAACCGCTTGAGACGGTCGGGATGGCGGATCGCTTCGACATCAAGATCACGGTTCGCGGAGGTGGCGGTAGCGGGCAGGCGGGCGCCATCCGGCACGGCATCGCCCGAGCCCTGATCCGCTACGACGAGAGTCTGCGTTCTCCCCTTCGCCGCGCCGGCTTCGTCACCCGGGACGCGCGCGAGGTCGAACGCAAGAAGGTCGGTCTGCACAAGGCGCGCAAGCGGCCCCAGTACTCCAAGCGGTAATACGCGCAGGATTCAACGTTGGGGGATCGTCTAATGGCAGGACAGCGGACTCTGACTCCGCCAGTCTAGGTTCGAATCCTAGTCCCCCAGCCATACGTCCACCTCTGGCCGTCGCCTTCGTACGACGCGTAAAACGCCGTCAAGTCCAGTCTGTCTGAGGTGGACCCCATCGTTTGGACAGGAATCGCGATTGTGCAAGTGTCTTCTGTCATGCTCATGGAAGCCGGCACAGAGGATCGGAAGATGAGACGGAAGCGCAGGAATCAATCGATACCCATGTCCAACCAAAGGCGCATCGCGCACCGCGCCCGGTTGGGCCGGACATGTGATGACTTGCGAAATGTTCGACAAGGTGCATCGTGGATTCCGGTCATTCGGCTCGGATCCCATGCAGAAAGTGACTTCACGGGAGTTTCAGCGGAATTTCGGCCATTATCAGGACGAAGCGCTGAAGTCGCCGCTTTCGCTCACCCACAACGGACGGGACCGGCTGGTGATCACGTCGGCGGACGAGTATGAACGCCTGAGGCACCATGGCCGGCGGGCGCTTGCCGTCGAAGAGTTGTCGGATGCCAAGCTCGACGCCATCCGTCGCGCTGAACCCCCGGCCGAGGCCGCCCGATACGACCATGAGCTGAGTGTCGGGCATGGCATCGATACCTGATCCGACACCCGGGCTCGTCCCATTCCCCCGACTTGCTGTCGATAGTCGGCGACAGGACGTTCCGGAGCACCTCCGTGATCTGCGTCCGTCCGGACACCGAGGATGCCGTCGTGGGACTGGTCGCGGACCTGCCCAACGCCGGTAGATTGCGAGGGCCACAAGGATTGGGGCGGCTTCACACGTCGGGCTGGATGGAGGGCGCCATCCTGTTCGGTACCGGTGGTCTCGCATCGGGTTCTGCCGCCCGACGGCTTCCGGCGTGTCGGCCTCCGACTCATCCGGACGAAATGCTGCTGGAGGAATTTCTGAAGCCTCTGGGGATGTCGCAATCGGCATTCGTCCGGCGGCTTGGGGTTTCGTATCCACGGCTCAATGAAATCGTCCGTGGCAAGCGAAGCGTGACGCCGGATACGGCGCTCCGGCTGGCGCAGGTCACCGGCATGGGTGCGGATTTCTGGCTGGGCCTGCAACAGGATTGGGACCTGTGGCATGCGCTGACCGCGGAGCGTGCGGCGGCCATTGCCCTGCTGGAACCTTTGCATCGTCCTGGGTAGACACTGCGCGGCCACCCGTCCGTACGGGTTCATGGCTCCCACGACACGACCTTTCGGGTCTTCGCCTCGGCTCGAATGCGGCAGAGCGCTTCGCCGACGTTCAAACCGGTCAGAGAACAGCCGCTTCCGAATATTCTCCTCGTCGGACCCGGTCTGGCTTGCGTATTGAACGCGAGCGTCATGCCCATGTTGTCGAGATAGCCGTCCTCTGCGCCCTCGAAGTCATCGGGCGACTGGGAAGCGAGCAGTACGACACCGCCCTTCGAACGACTCATGCGGACGAGATTGGCCAGGGCCGGCAGCCTGATCCTGAGTATGACGTGTGCCTCGTCGAGCAACGTGACATGGCGCAGGGCGCGGACTCCCGAGCCATCCGTCGGAGCGTCCGGCAGCGCATTCAGCCATCGGTCCAGGGCGTTCAGCGTCAGGTTGATGATCAGCCGCCGCATTTCCTCCGAGCTGTCCTGCGGCAAAAGGATGATCCAGCTTTTTGAAAAGAAGTCGGCGGGTGGGCGATCCGGCAAGAACAAGGCGAACTGTGTCAATTCGTTCAACGTGGAGGTCAATTCGTCCGGCCCGCGTCCCCGTTCTTCATATTCGGCCGCAAGAGCGTGCGCGACGTCCGCCAGTGTGATGGCCCCGTCCGTGGCGCGAGCCCGCAGAGCTGCCGTGATTGCCTCCCGGAGGGCCTCCGACTGGACTCCGCTGGGCCGGCGTGGCTTGATGGATGCGATGGAGTCCCGGATACGGGCTGCCGCGGTCTTGATGGCGGTGTCGTCGGGAGCCCACGTGCAGCACATCCAGCGGAATCGACCCCTCGGGCGGGCGGAGAACGTCCGCGGCGTAGGCCGTACTCAATCCTTCCGCCAGATCGCCCTTGAAGTCGAATGCGAGCAACGGGACGCTGCCGAAGCGACGCATGGCCTTCAACACATGAACGGCGGTTCTGGTCTTTCCCGGCCCCACGCCGCCCATGATCGCCATGTGGGGGCTGCCGCCGGCGCTGTTGAGCGCGAATTCAACGTTCTCGTCGGTTCTGACGTCCCGGGCCACCTCGCCTGCCCTATATTGCTCCGGAAGATCAGCCGCTTGGCGGTTCGTTGATTGCCGGGGGTATCGGCAAGACTTCGGCGGCATGGGCGCGCGGGTAGGATGCCCGCCTTCGCCCGCGGCGTGGGGGAGCTCGAAATGACGGTCGAAGTTGCGTCCCGCGCCGGTCCCGGCGAGCGGAGAAGCCGTTGCGCGGAGGAAACCGCCGCGGCTCCGCGGGAGGCCGCCGCCTCGCAGGCCGCGCTGGACGCCCTGCTGTGCGAGCTCCTGCCTCGCCAGGGGTGCTGGAGCGACGAGGGCTACCTGTGGCTGACCGACCACGGCAACCGACCGGTCGAGTTCACCGACGGCTTTATCGAAGAGCTGCCCTTGCCAACGTCCACCCACCAGGCCGTCCTCTCGTTTCTCTATGTCCTGTTCCGCGCCTGGATCCGGCCGCGCGGCGGCATCGCGGCGTTCTCCGCGTTGCGGATGCGCGTGCGCGAAGGCAAGTTTCGCGAGCCGGACATCCTGTTGCTGCGTGACCGCTCCGACCCGCGTTACCAGGACCGCTACTGGCGGGGCGCGGACTTGGTGGTGGAGGTCGTCAGCCCGGACCACCCCGAACGGGACTTGGTGGAGAAACGGGCCGATTACGCCGAAGCGGGCATTCCGGAGTACTGGATCGCGGACCCGCGTGACGAGACGTTGACGGTGCTGGTGCTGCGCGGGGAGACATACGTCGAGCACGGTCGCTACGGGCGGGGGGAGACGGCCGTCTCGGTGCTGCTCGAAGGCTTCGCGGCGGAAGTGTCGGCGGTGTTCGACGCCCCGGAGACGGGCGGGTGAGGGCGTGAACGTGCTGCGGACGCAAGTGCATGGGAAGGGAACCTTCACCCCGTCGTCAAGAAGAGGGAGGGAAGACGATGCCGGGAGCGATCGCGGCGACCGCCGGGAGCGTGGCGGAGGGCTTATGGGGGTGCCGGAATAATCCATCCAGGCAGAAACGATGAGCTGCCTGGACGGGAAGCTGAGGAACGTCGTTCCAGGTTTCCGGGAAGGCGGGGAAAGAGACACGACAGACGTTCTACCGAATGACGCTGGCGCAACCGGAGAATCGTCACATGGTCCCGAGATACGATAAGATGGTGAACGACTCAACCAGAAAAGGAGATATACCCGTCAGTTGCACAAGGTGTCGGCCCATACGCACGTTCACTGCGCAAAATACGGGGTTTTCCGGCCGAAACAAGGTGTGGCTCAAATTCACTGCCAGTGAGGATAAGCCACACGCGCTAACGGCCGTCTTCAGACCGTCATTCCCGCTTTCGCGGGAATGACGGATTTTCTCGGAGCCCACTCCTGGTCTGATCGGGGAGATAGCGAATCCTTCGATTTAGTAGAGTCGACGACTGGCGCGGTGGCGTTAGGTCGGTGGGGGTAGCCGTTTCCCGACGGCTTTCGCAGTACCGGTGCCTCGCTCCACGCCATAGCTCCGTTTCCAGTCGCCGCTCATCGAACCGGACGTGCGGTTCTCCCGCATCCGGCTCTCGGACGAGATCATGCCTTCGCCCACGGAAAGCTCGTCGTTCGCACTGCCAGGCGCGTCAGGCCCATTTCATTCCACAGCCGCCTGTCCGGGAAGCGCACATACCCCCCGGCTCGTACCTTGTGCTTGCGACACAGCCACTGACGCAGCCGCCGGGTCGCGTGCCGGTCAATCGCGGCGTAAGCCGGGCTGACCTGTCCCAGGTGGAAGTAGTTCGCCCATCCGGTCATGAGCCGGTTCAGCCGTCCCACCACCACCTCCGGGTCCAGCAGCCCGTATCGTCGCGCCGTCAGCTCGCTTACCCTGCGGCACAGGCTCTGCACGCTCGCCGGTGTGGGGCGTGTGCCGATGTAGGCTCGGCCCGTATCCCGACGATAGTTGCGTCCCACCCGGTAGCCAAGGAAGTCGAACGATTCCTCCGGAACACGCACGCATCGGGTCTTCTCGGCGTTGAGCGGCAGCTTCAGACGCTTCATCACGTCCTCGACCGCCTCGCGCATCGTCGCCGCCGATTCCTTGCCCAGGATGACAATGTCATCGGCGTAGTGGACGACGCCCGCCTTGAAGCGTCGGGCATACCCCAACCCCTTCCAGCCCAGGAGGAAGCGGCGCATGTACAGGTTGCTCAGTAGCGGAGAGATCGGCGCCCCTTGTGGGGTCCCCTTCCTCTCCCGACGCGCCCGGTTCGTGCGGCGGGTGCCGCCTCGCCCGTCGTCCTCCTCGACCGCCCTCTCCCACCACGCCTTCACCCAACCCAACATCCGCCCGTCACTCACCCGACGGGCGACGCACTTGAGCAGTTCAGCGTGCGGTCTCTGGCCGAAGTAGTCCGACAAATCCGCGTCCACGACCTCGCAGTGACCCGTGTTCGCCAGCCGATGCGCCTGTTGGACCGCATCGTGTGCGCTTCTTCCCGACCGATAGGCGGATTGCTCCGGGGTCAGGTCCGCCTCGAATATCGGCGTCAGCACCAGCAACGCCGCCGTCTGCGCCACCCGATCCCGCAGACAAGGAATGCCCAGTGCCCGATACTTCCCGCGTTGTTTCTTCGCAATCCACACCCGCCGAACCGCTTGCGGCCGGTAGGTCCCTTCCTTCAGCTCCCGCGCCAGTCCCCCAAGCCACCGCTCCACGCCCCGCGCCTCAATGTCCGCCACCGTCTCGCCGTCCACCCCGGGCGCCCCGCCATTGCGGCGGACCTCGCCCCAGGCAACTGCCAGCACATCGTCGCGCCACACCTTCAGCGTATGGAACCGATAGCCCGCAGCTTCCTTCGCTTTCGCATGTAGCACCGCCTGGAGTCTCCGAACCCGTTCCGGGGCGGTTAGGCTCGCACCAGTCCCCATCTCCCTTCCTCCTTCTTGTGCCCCTCTCGAACCAAGGCCCCTTCCCTCCACCAGCATTACCCGGCTTCCCCGGTACTACGGGCCTCTCCGCCACCCCATACGGCCCGGCCTGCCCCTCGCGGGGGTCCGGTTGGCGTGTGCCGCGCCACCGTCGGGGCTTCCCGTGTTGCGTCCATCCCCCTCTTCCCTGCGTGCCGCCGCCATTACCCCGGCGGAACCGGCCGGTGCTCGTATCGCTCGCTTCCCGACCGATGCCAGCCTTCCCCGTGTTACAGGCGGGTCGGCTTCCGCATTACCCGTTTCGAGGCCTGCTCGGCGTTCACTCGCGTTGCGGCCCGCAGGGTCGCTGAGTCGCCTTCGCGACCCTTCTCATCGGAGTGCTTCAGTCCATGTCGTTGCCTCCATCGACCGCTCCGACTGCTACCGGCTGGAGCGACAGTTACCGGGCGGGATTCGCACCCGCTAGGGTATGGCGCCTTGCACGGCGCACTGCAACAATCGGGTATACATGCCTAACGGTCGTCACATGGTCCCGAAATACGACGAGATGGTGAGGGCTACGCTCGCATCGCTGCGAAAGCGCGGAGGAGTGGCCTCCAATCAGGAAATCGAGGAGGACATCGTTGCGGAGATGAACCTCAGCGAAGAGGTGGCTGCCGTGCCGCACGGCGAGGGGCCACTGACGGAGGTGGGCTACAACGCGGCCTGGACGCGCACATTGCTCCGGAAGATCGGCGCAATCGAGCCGGCCGCAGGGCCGAAGACGCGACAAGGCGTATGGACGCTGACGGCGAAGGGACGGGACGTGGATTGGACCGAAAGCCGGGCGGAGACGCAGGTGAAGGAGGCGGTCCGGCAGTACCAGGAGGAGGCCAGGCAGAAGAGAGGCCAGGAGGGCGCGGGGACGGCGCGGACGAAGGCGGAACAGTCAGCGTCGGCAAGCCCCGAGACGGACGGCGATGGCGCAGAGGATTCCTGGAAAGCCGATCTGATGGAAGTACTGCGACAACTCGATCCGGCCGCCTTCGAGCGGCTCTGCCTGCTGCTGTTGCACGCGACCGGCATTGAGGATCTGGTCGTGAAGGGTGGCCCGGGCGACGGAGGGGTCGACGGGACAGGGCGGCTCAAGGTCGGACTCGTGAGCTTTCAAGTTGCATTCCAGGCTAAACGCTGGAGCGGTACGGTCGGCCCCGCTGTCGTTCGCGAGATGCAGGGGTCGATGACGAGCGACGTGGACCACGGGATCGTCATCACGACCGGGCACTTCAGCCCCAGCGCGAAAACCCAGGCCAAGGCGCCCGGAGCCAAGCAGGTGGAGTTGGTAGACGGGGAACGGCTGTGCGAACTGCTGGATGAACATGGTCTGGGGGTGACGAAGATGGAGAGGAGGAAGGTGGACCGGGAATGGTTGGAAAAGGTGTAGGAGGGCAGATGCAGATGGGGGATTGCCATCGGTCCTCCCCGGCAAGACTCGACTTGCACTCGCCGACTTGTCGATCCGGTGAAGGTCGGAACCGTCGGTGGTGAGCATTCTCACCTCGCACTCCGGCGAGATGTCGATGCGCTCCGCGCGATCCGGCATGTGGGCCATTGCCTTCCAGACCCTGGTCATTTCATCGGCGACCTCGCCGACTTCGTAATGTGGGGACGATGAAGCGTTGGGAGGATACGAAGACAATGGAAAAGACCGGGGAAGAGGTGGAGAAAGACGAGGTGGGGGAATTCGACCACCACAGGTGAAGGCAGCGCGGGAAAGATCGAATGATTACCAGGCTCCGTTTGATCAATTTCAAGAATTTCGCCGATGAGACCCTGCGCATGGGGTCGTTCATGGTGATCGCCGGCGCCAACGCGAGCGGCAAGAGCAACGTCCGGGACGCGTTCCGGTTTCTGCATGGCATCGGCCGGGGGTATGGCCTCGCGGACATCATCGGCGGGAAGTACGGCGCCGGTGGCGAGGTGCAATGGGAGCCGATCCGGGGCGCCGCCGGCGAGATCGTCCGTTTCGGAGCCTCCTGCTTCGACCTGTTCGTCACGCTGAAATTGCCCGGGAGTTCGGGAAAGAAACGACGGAAGGCAGTCTATGGGATCAGGATTGGCGACGACGAACAACGGCCCGGAACGTTCAGGGTGATGAGGGAAGCGCTCTCTGTCGGGCAAACGGCCATCTACACGAGCCGTCCGCCCTCGCCCGATCCAGTCGGGGACCAGGACGACGATACGCATCTTCTCCTGCGGATGGGAAAGACCGAGACACAGAGAAAATACGGCCATCGGATTGCGGTCAGACCGGATCGGCCCGCTCTGGCACAGATCCGGGAACACAGGAACGTCGTGCGGACCCATAAGGATTTGGTCGAACAAGTCAGGGGAATCCTCGCCAACATGCGTTTTCTCGACCTGTCGCCGGATCGGATGCGGCAGCCCGCATTTCCCGGCCAAGTCGTATTGGGTGATGGAGGCGAGAACCTGCCGACGGTGCTGAAGGTAATCTGCGAGGCTCCGAACCGCCGCGCGGCACTGATCGAGTGGACCCGCGAGCTGACGCCGATGGACGTGCAGGACCTCGAGTTCCCCACGGACACCATCACCGGCCGGGTCCAGCTTGCCTTCCGGGAGGCGAACGGCAGGAGCGTATCCGCTTGGTCGGCGTCGGACGGCACGTTGCGTTTTCTCGCCATGCTGGCGGCGCTGCTCGGCGCCAACCCGGCGCGCGTCCATGTCTTCGAGGAGATCGACAACGGCATCCACCCTTCACGCGTCCGTCTGCTGCTCGACCTGATCGAAGGTCAAACCGCGAAAGGCGGAACCCAGGTGGTCACGACCACCCATTCCCCCGACCTGCTGTCGATGGTCGGCGACAGGACATTCGAAAGCACCTCCGTCATCTGCCGCCGTCCGGGCACCGAGGATGCCGTCGTGAGACCGGTCGCGGACTTGCCCAACGCCGGGAGATTGCGAGGGTCACAGGGATTGGGGCGGCTTCACACGTCGGGCTGGATGGAGGACGCCATCCTGTTCGATACCGATGGCGAGGCAGGGGACGGCGCATGAACGTTCTCGTCATCCCTGAAGATTTCCGCAAGGATCGGTACATCCTCAAGCCTCTCTTCCGCCGGCTGTTCCAGGACTTGGGCAGGCCGTCGGCGCGCGTCGCGGTTTGCCGGGATCCTCTGCTCGGCGGTATCGGCGAGGCGCTGAAATCGGAACGCTTGGTCGAGATCGTCGAGCGATACGATGGGATGACGGATCTTTTCATCCTGTGTGTCGATCGCGACGGCGAAATGCACCGGCGCCGACGACTCGATCGAATCGAAGCGAAATTCGGAGAGGAGCGGGCATTTCTCGCTGAAAACGCTTGGGAAGAGCTGGAAACATGGATGCTTGCGGGCCTGCAACTGCCACGCCACCGGCGCTGGTCCGTGGTCCGCGCCGAGGTGTCGGTCAAGGAACGGTACTTCGACGTGCTCGCCCGACGGAGAGGCATCGAGGACGGGCCGGGCGGCGGACGCAAGCGATTGGGAGAGGAGGCATCCCGCCGGATTGGCGCGATTCGGCAAAATACCCCGAAGACTTCGACACCCTCACCCGGCGAATAGAGGTCGAGCTGTCGGGGTGACAGCGGTCTCCCCGTCGCCATGCCACGAGCACAAGGCGAGGCTGGACGAGCCGCGGCGGTGGGTGTGCCGCGATACGTGGCTGCGCAACGAGATTCGCCGGGTGTGGGAGGATATTGATTCGTCTCTGCGGAGTGCGCAAGGTGTGGCGCCAGATCTCAATCGCGAGGCAAAATGCCGAGTCACGAGATCGGAGCAAGTGCACACATCGCCACGTGCCGGGACATCCGGGAAAACGCCCGGGGCCGAGCTGATCCGGAGTGCCCGCCAACGGCGCAAGGCGCCACCACCCGCCCGTACGGGCTCATGGCTCCCACGACACGATCTTTCGGGTCTTCGCCTCGGCTCGAATCCGGCAGAGCGCTTCGCCGACGTTCAAACCGGTCAGAGAACAGCCGCTTCCGAATATTCTCCTCGTCGGCCCCGGTCTGGCTTGCGTCTCGCCGGCGAGCCGGCAGTTCTCCTCGTTCTTGATGTTGAGGCTCATCGCCCTTCCTCTGGTAGATAGCGGCGTGCGGCGTCTACCCTATGCCATGCCGTGCTCGCACACAACGCCGAGGCCAAGCCTGGAATCCCTGGCCTGGGAGGAGCGGTGCCGCATGGCCGTGCCCCTGCTGCGGAGCGCGGGCGTCCCGCCCGCTTTGCCATGTGGCGGACCTTCGGCGGCGGACCTCCGGTCCGCCGCTTGCGGGCGGGACGCCCGCGCTCCCAGGACGCCGTTCCCTGGGGGGACGCGCCGTTTCCAGGAGACACCCAAGACCCGTGGCACCGCTTGTCAAGCGAAGCCTCGTCAGGCTCTTGCCTGTGAAGTCTTCGACAAAACGACGAAGATTTTTTTCCGCCAACCGACGTTTGGTTCCGGCCATGCCGGATCAGGGAGATGTTCGGCGAGGACCAGACGATTTTCTCTTGGGCCGCCATATAAACTACGCCCATCGACGGAGCAATGCCGAGACAGGCCCACCGGTCGGCTCAAGACAGCTCACTCCTTTCCCCCGCGGTCGAAAAAGCTGCTGCGCTTCGCCACCGGTGGCGAAGCGGCCTGACGCCGGCGCGGCCGGCACCGCGCATCACCGGGCACCATGCCCCGGCCGGCGGCCGGCGGATGCTTCCACTCGCAATCCGCGCCGCCGTCGGTTCCGTTCCCTTGCGTGAGCGGGCAGCATCCGTCCTCCGATCCCAACCAACGGAGGAGCTGCCTCATGGAAATGACCTGTATCGAGACCCCGCCCGAGCTCGACATGTCGATCGGCGAGGCGATGTTCACCCAACGCGCCATCCGCCGCCTCGACCGGGACCTGCCGATCTCCGACGCGCATCTGAAGATTCTCCTCGACGCAGCCTCCAAAGCACCGAGCGGCGGCAATACCCAGCCCGCGCGATTCCTGGTCGTCCGCAACAAGGAGTCGGATCGGAGGGTTCGGGAAGCTCTACCACGAAGCCTGGTGGGCGAAACGCCGCGACGAGTACGGATGGACGGACAAGGAGGACATTCCGAAAGGATCGGTCTATGAGATGCCGTCACGGCTCGCCGACGAAATCGTGGATGCCCCGGTGGTCATTCTCGCGCTGTCGGTTGGATGGAAGGAGGCGGCCCATTCGGTGTTTCCATCCGTACAGAACCTCCTGCTCGCGGCGCGTGCGCTCGGAATCGGATCGGTGCTGACGACGCTGCCCCCCGACGTGATGGAGCGCGTGTACGCGATGTTCGAAATCCCCGTGGAAGCAGTGTTTCATTGTTGTATTCCACTGGGGTATCCAAGAGGAAGGTTCGGACCGACGAGGAGATTCCCCACGTCGGAGACGACGAGCTGGGACCACTGGGGCGCAAAGTTGCCTTGGGCGTGATGCCCCCGGCGGCCCCACCCGCCGGAAGCGGCGGACCGGCGTGAGCCCTGGAATCGTGCGCCGCATCCCATGGACGCGAGCGCACGATTCCGGCCGCTCAGCTCTCGGCAGCTTCCTGCATGGGCGCCTCTTGATTGGAGGATGCGGCTTTCTGGCCGGACGCCTCCTCGACCTGGCTGTTGATCTCCTCCAGCCGCTTGGTCGCGGCACGCTTGCCAAGTCCCTTGATCTGCATCAACGCTTCGATGCTGCTCTCCCGGGGATTCGCCTTGCCCGACTCCCAGTTGTAGATTGACAACCCGGAAACGCCGATGAGCTTGCCGTAGTTGTCGGCGGACAGCCCCAGGCTTTCGCGATGCTTCTTCAAGCTCTCCCCCGAGAAACGCCTCCGGCTCGCTTTCTTGTCGGCGGCCGCGGCGCCGTTGGCTTTCCCGTTCCCCTTCTCGCTCGCCGCAGTCGTGGGCGCCGTCTTCTTCTTGCTCGCCGCCTTCTTCGTTCCTGCTTTCTTGCTTCCCGACTGCTTGGGCACTTCATTGCTGCGGAGGGATGAGAGTTCACGCTGAAGCCTCTCGATCTGGCGTGTCAGCGTGGTGATTTCGCGTTGGCTCTGGGCCGATGCCTTGGCCGCCCCTGCCATCTGCCGGCGGACTTCCTGCTGAACGATCCGGCCGACTTCTTCTTTCAGTACGCTTGCAAGACTTGGATTTGCCATGGGATGAATCAGCTCCTTGTCGGTGACTGGATGGACGTCGAGCTCGCATCTGTGAAGTGCCGCCACGCGGGCACCGAACTCGGCGGTGGTATGGAGAATGCGCACCTTCGATCAGTCATCGTCTCCGGCGCCATGTCGAGCACAATGCGCAGCGGGCCCGATTCTAAACAACAATCTGCGCGGAAAACAACAGTACGATCCGTCGAAGCGCTCGATGCGACAGGGCTCGCAACGCTTTCGGCACGCACCGGTCCTTGCGGCGGTGCTTTCGTTCGAAGTCCCGCCCGTTGTAGAAGGACGCTTTCTTCGTGGCTGACGCCCTTTTACACGTCTTCCGGGCGCATCGTGCCCCGCTTGGGCTCCACGCTGTACTTTCCCTGACGGATGTTGAAAAAGAGTCCAGGTGAGCCGAAGAGCCGGGGCCGGAAACGTCCATCGTCCGGTGCAGGAGGCGAGGCAGGGCAAGATCACTAAAAATGTATCGATTTCAGTGAGCTAATGCGATTTAGCGGTCATTTCCGATGAAAAACGGTACCGATCCACGTTCGTTTTCCGGATTGCGCCCTTTTTCGAATTGACCTGAATGATGGTGACTCCTCTAACGTGCTGATAAATCAGGAGGTTTATATGCGGTTGCCCTGGGAGGCGAGGCGTCCGTCGTGATGCCCGGAGCGAGAACGAGCCCCTTGCCAGGCAAATCTCAGGCAAACAGCTTCGACGGGTTGCAAGATGCGAGCGCCGGGAGGTTACCAGTCGGCAAGCTGCTCGGTAGAGATCGCGAGATCTTCGAGCATCACCGGGACGCCGTCGTCGATGGAATAGACGGTCCGGCCGTCGTCGGTCACCAGCGCTTCGTCGAGAGGATCCACGATCACCGTACCATCCATGTACTTCACACCGCCTTCGGCGATCGCCCGGTTGAGAACGGCGATCTTCTCCTTGCCCAGCATCTTCACCGACACCTTCGTGATCGGACAGACGAGAATCTCGAGGAGTTTTGGATCGACACTCATCAATGTTCTCCCGGCGCCGTCGTCGCCGGCCCCGTTTCCCTGCCTGTGCCGGACGTGGCCGGCCTCTGCCCGCCCGCTCCGGGCACGACACGCAACCCCGGCCCGGATGCAGCCGGCAGCCGTCATTACGGCGTCCGGCGCGGCGGGACCGGGTCGAGCCCGTTCGTTCCGAAGGGATGGCAACGCAAGATACGGCGGATCGCGAGCCAACTGCCTCGCAACGCCCCATGCCCGCACAACGCCTCGATGGCGTAGTCCGAACACGTCGGCAGATGGCGGCAGCTCGGCGGCATGAGCGGCGACAGCACGATCTGATAGAGACGGATGACGCGCGCGAGGATCCGCCCGGATACGGGATCATGGCCGTGTGCCGGAACGGGGCGGCTATCCGTTCCTTGCCCTGTGTCCCGTCTCCTGCTCTTCCCACGGAGGACGAGGGCATCCGGATTCGAGCGCCGGGAGCACGTCATTCGTGATGATCCTCCAAGGTGGCCGGTGTTCAATCGCGCCCGTTGCTCCGCGAAGAGGAAACGACCTGTTCCGCTCGCACTATACTCCACGATCGCCTGTGCCGGTGAAGCGCCGTGTGGCGCATCCGACCCCGGGGCGTCCTGTTCGCGACGGAGGCTCGGGTCAGGCGAAGAGTGCCCCGGCGATCCAGGCAATCCGGTTCGGCTCCGTGGTTCCGGTCAATGCGGCGCATGTGTCGGGCAGGCGTCCAAGTATGTCTTGGCAGCGACGGCCCCCGACGTGATGGGCGCGTGGCCGGCCCCCGGACTACAGGAGATCACGGGTCGTCGAGGCCGCGGACCGCGCGGCTCAGGGCGACGGCGTGCAGCCGCAAGGCGGGCGCACCGGCGCCGGGGACGTGCCGGGCGGCGAACGCTTCGGCGCCCGGCACCTCGGCTACGCTCGATACGTCCCCGGCCACCACCGGGGGACGCTCGATCGCGCCGAGCACCGCACGCGATTCACCACGCTCGGGATCGTCGAGAGCCACGCCGAACGCCTTCGCGAACTCACCGACCTTCATCGCCATCTTGCAGTAGCCGTAGCGCACCCGATCGGAACGCTTCGAGACACGGATCCCGGTGAGGATTTCGTCTGCCGCCAGCGCCGTCGAGAAGGGGCCGGTCACGAGCTCCGCGAGTGCCACCGCGCGTGATCCGTCGCGGCCGAGGACCACGGCTTCCGCGCCGAGCAGGATCAGGATGGACAGCCAGTCCGCGGCCGGATCGGCGTGCGCGACGCTGCCCCCGAGCGTGCCGCGGTTTCGCACCGCGCGGTAGGCGATACGCCGCGCCGCCGCCGCCAACCATCCGTGGCAGGGGTCCGGCACCGTGCCGTCCTCGATCTCGGCGTGGGTGACGGCGGCGCCGTACAGGATCGCGTCGCCCTCGTCGCGACAGCCTCGCAGATCCGGGCAGGCGCGGACATCGACGAGAAGGTCGGGCGCGGCGAGCCGCAGGTTCAGCATCGGGCCGAGCGACTGCCCTCCCGCGACGGGCTTCGCGAAGCCCTCCGCCGCCGCGAGCACCTCGACCGCGTGTGCCGCGTCGCGGGCCCGGACGTAATCGAAGGCAGCGGCCTTCACCCCGAAGCGCCTCCGCTCCCTTCGTATCTCATCTCTCCCGTCCCAGTGTGCATCGACCCTCGGCAACTTCCGTATAGAGACGTTCCAGGTTCTTTGAGAAGCAGCAACCTTTATGCCGGAACGCCCCCGGCCCTCAGGGACCCACTCATTTCCGATGCCGAACAACTTCCGTAACTTGTTGATTCATGGATATTCGACCACAGTTCAGGCAGATTAATGATCCCGTGGAGGTATCACAGAGGGCCGAAATCGCTCAGTCCAAGCGGGATGTCCTGACGAAAACCCTTTATTTCAAGCTCGAAAATGAGGGGATGCTTGAGCCCCGGCCTCCTCGCGCGCCGCCATGATCTTCGCAAGCACCTTCAACATGGTGATCGGCGTGGAATCCACCTCCGCGCCGATCTCCGCCAAGGCGTCGTTGATCGCGTTTGCGATCGCGGCCGGGGGGCCGATGGCGCCGCCCTCGCCGATGCCTTTCTGGCCGAAGCGGGTATAGGGGGAGGGGGTCTCCATGTGCTCGATGTGCACCGCAGGGATCTCGGGAGCGCCGGGGAGATGGTACTCGGCGAGGGTCGAGGCGAGGGGCTGGGCGTCGTCGTCGAAGGGCATCTCCTCGTAGAGCGCGGTGCCGATCCCCTGCGCGGTCCCGCCGCAGACTTGGCCGTCGACGATCATCGGGTTGACGAGCACCCCGCCGTCCTCGACCACCGTGTAGTCGAGCAGCTCCGTCTCGCCGCTCTCGACGTCGACCGCCACCACGCAGGCGTGCGCGGCGTACGAGAACGTACCGGAGTCCACGGCGGCCTTGTAACCCTCCGTGGCCTCGAGCCCGCGCGGGTCCGCGTCTTCCGGCAGGTGTTCCGGCTGCAGGTACCAGAGCCGTGCCACGTCCTCGAACGGGACGTGGCCGGCCGGTCCGTACACCCCGCCGTCGCGCAGGGTGACTTCGTCCCGCCCTGCTTGCAGCAGGTGTGCCCCGAGCGCCGCGATCCGCTCCCCGAGCGCGTCGCAGGCGGCGGCCACCGCCCCGCCGGCCATCACCATCGCGCGCGAGCCCCAGGTGCCGGTCGAGTAGGGCGTCAGCGCGGTGTCCCCGTGGATCACCTTGACCTTGGCAGGATCGATGCCGAGCACCTCGTGTGCGACCTGCGCCAGGGTGGTTTCGAGCCCCTGGCCGTGCGAATGCACACCGACCCGCAGCTCCAGCCCCCCGCTCGGGGTCATCCGCGCCCCCGCCTGCTCGTGGCCGGGGATCATCGGCACCCCCCACGCCGCGTAGACCGAGGTCCCGTGCGCCGCCTGCTCGCAGAAGATCGAGAAGCCCACACCGATCCGCCGCCCGTCGGGCTCGCCGCGCCGCTGCCGCTCACGCACCGCCGGGAGGTCGATGGCGGCGGCGGCGCGGCGCAGGCACTGCGGGTAGTCGCCGCTGTCGAAGTGCTTCCCGGTGACGTTGTCGAAGGGCATCTGCTCCGGCCTGACGAGGTTCTTCAGGCGGAGCGCGACCGGGTCCATGCCCAGCGCGCGGGCGACGGCGTCGAGGAGCACTTCGAGTGCGAAGCACACGCCGGTGCGCGCGACCCCGCGGTAGGGGAGGATCGGCGGCTTGCTGGTGGCCACCGACCAGGTCCGGCAGCGGTAGCCTTCGAAGACGTAGGGGCCGGGCAGGATGCTCGCGACCTGCGCCGCTTCGAGGCACGCCGAGAAGGGATAGGCAGAGTACGCGCCGGCATCGACGTGGGCCTCGCAGTCGATGGCCAGCAGGGTGCCGTCGGCGGCGGCATGGCCGGTGATGACGTAGTGGTGCTCGCGGCAGTTCGCGTTGGCGGTGAGCTGTTCGCGGCGGTCCTCGATCCATCGCACCGGATGCCCGCGGTGCATCGCGATCCAGCCGAGGACGACCTCCTCGGGCAGCAGGAGCCCCTTGTAGCCGAATCCGCCGCCCACGTCCGGCGCGACGATGCGCACCTGCCCCTGTTCGAGCCCAAGGCATTCCGCGAGGCCGGTGCGCACGATGTGCGGGATCTGGCACGCGGTGTGGAGCACGAGCATCTCCAGCCGGCGGTCCCAGTACGCAAGCGCCCCGCGGCCCTCGATCGGGGCCATGCACTGGCGCGCTGTGCGGAACGTGCGGGTGACGCTCACCGCGGCCTTGCACGCGAGCGCATTCGGATCGCTGCCGGCGAACGATTCGAGGAACACGTTGTCGCCCCAGTGCGGATGCAGCAGCGGCGCGTCCGGCTCGCGCGCGCGAAGCATGTCGGCGACGGGGGGCAGCTCTTCGATGTCGAGCCCGACGCGGTCCGCGAGGTCCTCCGCCGCGGCCCGCGTCTTTCCCACGCAGGCGGCGAGCAGCTCGCCGGCGTAGCGGACCCGATCGGCGGCAAGCACCGGTTGTTCGGAGACCTTGAAGCCGGGCAGGCCGGAGCGCGCGACGATCGGCTTCACGCCGGCAAGGTCGGCGGCGGTGAACACGTACCCCCCGGCGCCTTCGGGCCTGGTCACCCCGCGAAGCCGGGCGTGGGCGAGAGGGCTGCGCACGAAGGCCACGTCCATCGCGCCGGGCATTGCGATGTCCGCGACGAATTCGCCGCGCCCGTGCAGCAGCCGGTGGTCTTCCCGGCGCGGCAGGCTCGCTCCGACACCTTTCTCGCTGCCCATTGTTCTCGTCGCTCGTCTCTCGGGCCGGGGTCCTGCCCGGAGGCCGGTCCGGCTCCCGGCATCATAATCTGCCGCTCCCGAAATCTCCCGCTCCCGAAATCTCCCGCGCAATCCCCGGAGGCGGATTTGCCCTTTTCTTTGCGGGCGCCCCGTTCAGCAAGCTCTCGCGGGGCGGGATCCGCAGCTCGCCGGTCTTCATTTCTCCTTCGTCCGGAGCGGGTCCGGCGTTGCGGGGAAACAGGCATCGCGCTACTCTCGCCGCCTGTCGCAAGGCCGGCACGCACCGGCGCGAACCACCCCCCGAGCGCCCCGCCCGCGGGCGATGCAAGTGGACAGACTGCAAGAATTCTTCTCGAACCATCCGGGGCTGTGCATGGCGTTCCTCGCGATTCTGGGAGCAATCGCGTGGACGTTCGTGCAGGGCGCGTCCCGTGGCGTTCGCAAGCTGAGCCCCTCGGATGCCACGCGCCTCATCAACCACGAGGACGCGGTCATTCTCGACGTGAGATCCGACGGGGAGTTCCGCCAGGGCCATATCGTCAACGCCCTGAACGTCCCCGACTCGCAGCTCGCGGAGCGCCTCGGCAAGCTGGGCAAATATCGCGGGCGGCCGATCATCATGGCGTGCCGCACCGGACAGGTCAGCCTCAAGGCGGGCGGTACGCTCGCCGCGAACGGCTTCGAGAAGGTGTACAGCCTGAACGGCGGCATCCTCGCCTGGGAGGGCGCAAGCCTTCCCCTGACGAAGAAGTGAAGCGAGGCCGCGCCACCCTCGCCTCGAGGAGGGCGGTGAACGCATCCCCCGCCATGCCGGCGCACCGGCTGAACGCCAACCTCACCCGCGCGCGATGACCCGCCGCTTCGACGTCGCGGTGCTCGGGGCAGGCTCGTGGGGTACCGCCCTCGCGATCACGCTGGCACGCAACGGGAGGACGACGGTCCTGTGGGGCCGGGACGCGGCGGCGCTTGCGGAGATCGGCCGCCGCCGCGCCAACGGAAAGTATCTTCCGGGGCAAGACTTCCCCGGCCGCCTGACCGTCGAGCCGGCGCTCTCCGAGGCGGCCGGCGCGGCCGGTGCACACCTCGTCGCCGTGCCCAGCCATGCCTTCGTGGAGGTGGTCGCCGCGCTCGCCGCGGTCCCCGCGGGCCGTGCAGGGGTGCTGTGGGCGACCAAGGGGTTCGACCCGTCGAGCGGTCGTCTCCTGCACGAGGTGGCGGCGGAGCGTCTGCCCCCGGGTACGCCTCTGGGAGTGCTCTCGGGGCCGACATTCGCCGGGGAGGTGGCGAGGCGGCTTCCGGCCGCGGTGACCCTCGCCTCGACCGGCGGCGAGTTTGCCAGGCAATGGATGGAGCGCCTTGCGAATCCCCGTTTCCGCGTCTACACAAGCGACGACGTCGCCGGCGTGCAGATCGCGGGTGCGGTCAAGAACGTCCTCGCGATCGCCGCGGGCATCGCGGATGGGCTCGGCTTCGGGGCGAACACCCGCGCGGCGCTCGTCGCGCGGGGCTTGAGCGAGATGGCGCGGCTCGGCGAGGCGGTCGGGGGGCGCGCCGCCACGTTCATGGGGCTCGCGGGCCTGGGTGATCTTGTGCTGACGTGCACCGACGATCAGTCGCGTAACCGGAGGTTCGGGCTCGCTCTCGCCCGGGGCGCGTCCCCGGACGATGCGGCCGCTTCGCTCGGCCAGGTCGTCGAGGGTGTCGAGACGAGCGCACAGGTGATGGAGATCGCGCGGCGCTTCGGGGTCGAGATGCCGATCTGCGAACAGGTGTGCGCCGTGGTGAGCGGCGCGTCGAGCGCCGGCGAGGCGGTGGAAGCGTTGCTCGCGCGCGGTGCCGGACACGCGGAGCTCTGATCGCACAGCCGGAGCCGGATCGGACGGCGGCCAAGCGCGGGACTGCGCGGGGGAGGACGGAGCGGGCGCTCTCCGATTCGGCTTGGCCAGGCCATTCCGTGCCCGTTTCCCACGCCATGCCTCCCGGATGATTTTCATGTCGCGATGCGTCACTATCCGGCTCCCTCCAAATGTCGTCAGAATGGGAGGGCGCGGGGAGAATTCCCGCGGGAATGCTCAAAGGTCGAACAGGAGGACGTCATGAAGAAGGCGAGAACGTGGGCGACGATCGCGGCAGCGGCCATCGGCCTCGGGGCGAGCGGCGCCGCTTCGGCGCAGTCTGCCGCGGAACGGGCGGTGGAGGCGGCCAAGCAGTACGCCGGCGAGGAGATCAGCATCGTCTGGGAGGCGGGCTTGCAGTCCCTCGATCCCCTGAACTTCTCGGGTCCGAAATGGGAGGAGCTGACCGGCATCGAGGTCAAGGTCATCGAGGTGCCGACGGCCGAGATGTTCACCAAGATCCTGCAGGAGCACCGCGCCGGCACCGGCGCCTACGACGCCCTGAACGTGATCCCGAGCTGGATGCCGGATCTGGTCAAGGCCGGCGCGCTGGAGGAGCTGGACCCCTACGTCGACAAGTACGGCTACCGCGCGGAGCTGGAGAACATCGCCCCCACCTACCGCGACAACCAGATGAAGGTGGACGGAAAGATCTACGGCTTCCCGGACGACGGCGACCTCTTCGTCCTCTACTACCGCAAGGACCTGTTCGAGGATCCGGAGAACCAGGCCGAATTCAAGGCGAAGCACGGCTACGACCTGGGGCCGCCGCGGACCTGGGAGCAGTACGCCGACGCCGGCCGCTTCATCACCGACAAGTACGCGCCGAAGATCTACGGCGCCGGGCAGTTCCGCCAGCCCGCCTACGGGATCTGGATGTTCGAGGAACGCTACCGCGTGGAAGGCGGGCGCTTCTTCGACCCGGAGACCATGCGGGCGCAGATCAACAACGAGATCGGCGTCAAGGCGTTCGAGGGCATGCGTTCGGACAACGCCTTCATGCCGCCGGGGGTGGAGACCTGGGGCTTCGTCGAGGCGCTGAGCTCCTTCCTCGCCGGCGACATCGCCATGACCATCTCCTGGCCGCCCTTCGGGCGCTGGGCAGCCGGCTACGGCACGGAGGAAGAGGCGCTGTCCTGGGTGCCCAAGTCCACCATCGCCGACAAGGTGGGCTATGCCCTGCCGCCGGGCGGGACGCCGCAGCTCGCGGCGGGCTTCTCGCTCTCCGTCTCCTCGAGCAGCAAGAACAAGGAGGCGGCCTACCTCTTCATCCAGTGGCTGAACAGCGAGGAGACCAGCCTGCAGCGCGTGCAGCTTCCCTACGCCCTGCGTGATCCCTTCCGCGAGAGCCACTTCACCAACGCGGAGTACCTCTCGCGCTGGGCGGACGCCGACAAGTACCTGGCCACCCTTCGGGCCGGGGCCGACACCGGCCTGCTGGATCTCTCGATCCTCCAGATCGACAAGTACGAGGAGGCGTTGCGCCAGTCCATGACCCGTCTGTGGGCGGGCGAGGACGCCAAGGCCATCCTCGACGACGTGGCGGCGCAGTGGGATGCGCTCACCGACCGCATCGGCGTGGACAAGCAGCGCGCGGCCTACCGGGACTGGGCCGGCAAGCCCAACGCCTATCCGAAGTGACCGACGCCGGATCCGCGGCGCGAGCGGCCTCGGCCGCTTGCGCCGCGGGCTGCGCCTCGTCCCCGAGCGAGCCCGGACCGTTGCCGTGCCTGTCCCGAACCTTCCGGGCGGCCCGGGCCTCGTCGCCGCGTCCGCCCGGGCCGTGGCACGATTCGCAAGCCGGGGGCTGATCGTGCCGCTCGTCCCCGCGCCCGCCCGGACCGTGGATGACGGTGAGGACACCGAGCCGTGACGGCGCCCGCGAGGGGAGCATGGCGCGGCGGGAGCCTGGCGGCCGGCGCTTTCGCCGACCGCCAGTTCAAGTACCTCATCCTCCTCCCCGCCATCTTCATCCTGCTGTTCATCGGGGTCTTCCCGCTGATCTACACGCTTGTGGCGAGCGTGCAGAACATCACCATGCTGGAGGAGGACACCTCCTTCCACGGTCTGCTGCATTACCGCCACCTCTTCGAAGACGCGCGGCTGTGGGAGTCGATCGGCCACACATTGCTCATCACCGGGGTCGCGCTTCCCGTCGAGCTGGGGCTGGGCCTCCTGATGGCCTTCCTGTTCGTGGAGAAGCTGCCGGGCCGGCCGATCTTCGTGGCCCTGCTGGTGCTGCCGACCCTGATCGCGCCGGTGGTGGCGGGCGCGACCTGGCGCCTGCTCTTCGACCACCGCTACGGGCCGATCAACCAGGTCCTGGGCTGGATCGCGGGCGAGCCGGTGCCGATCCTCTGGGTCATCAAGCCGGCCTACGTCTACCCGGCCATCTTCATCGCCGAGATCTGGCAGTGGACGCCGTTCATGTTCCTGCTGCTGCTGGCCGCGCTCTCCAACGTAGACAGGAGCCTCACCGAGGCGGCGGAGATCGACGGCGCCTCGCCGCTGACGGTGTTCCGGCGCATCGTCCTGCCCGCGATCTGGCCGGTCATGGCCATCGCGCTCCTCATCCGGGGGCTGGACCTCATCCGCATCTTCGACGTGGTATGGGCGCTCACCCAGGGCGGGCCGGGCACCATGACCGAGACCCTGTCCATCTACACCTACATCCAGGGTTTCCGGCAGTTCGAGACCAGCTATACCGGGGCCATCGCCTTCGTGGTGATCGTCGCCCTGACGCTGGTGGTGATCGGGCTGCTGCGGCGCATGGAGATCGGTCGTTGAGCCGGCGGCAGGCGCCACCGGAACGGATCATCGCGCTCCGCGAGGCGGAGCGGTGCGCGGAGATCGGCCGTTGAGACGGCGCCGGGGCCGGGCGTTGCGCCTGGGGCTCCGCCTGGGCGCGGCGTGCGCGCTGCTGCTGGTCTTCCTCTTTCCGATCTACTGGCTCTTCATGATCGCCTTCAAGACGCCGGAGGAGATCTTCTCCTCGCCCCCGGCCTGGTATCCGGCGGCCATCCAGTTCGAGAACTTCCGCGTGCTCTTCAAGGACGGAGACGCGAAGACCGTCTTCAACTCGCTCTTCATCGCCGGGAGCAGCACCCTGCTGGCCATGTTCTTCGGCACCATCGCCGCCTACAGCCTGGCGCGCTTCCGCACCGGCGGGGAGAACCTGGCCGTGTGGATCATCTCCCAGCGCATGATCCCGCCCATCGCCATCGTCTTTCCGCTCTTCCTGCTCTACGTCTTCCTCGGCTGGGTCGACACCTACCACGGCCTGATCCTGCTCTATACCGCCTTCAACCTGCCCTACGTGATCTGGATGATGCGCGGCTACATCGAGGACGTGCCGCTGGAGCTGGAGGAGAGCGCCCTGGTGGACGGCTGCACGCGCTGGGAAACCCTGTTGCGGGTGGTCTTCCCCATGGTGCGCAACGGGCTCTTCGCCACCGCCGTCTTCACCTTCGTCTTCGCCTGGAACGACTTCATCTTCGCGCTGGTGATGACACGCAACGAGGTCACCACCTATCCTGTGCAGGTCACCCACTACTTCGGGGCGCAGTCGAACTTCTGGGCCAAGATCGCGGCCATGTCGGTGCTGGGGGCGGTGCCGGTCTTCGTGGTGGTGGCCTTCCTGCAGCGCTACCTGGTGCGCGGCATCTCGCTGGGCGCGGTCAAGGGCTGACGAGCGGCCGGAGCCGGAATCCCGGAGCCTGGATCATGGCAAGACTCCGCTTGCAGGGCGTCGAGAAGCGTTACGGCGCGGTCCACGCGGTGCGCGGCGTCGACCTCGACATCGCCGAGGGGGAGTTCGCGGTCCTCGTCGGCCCTTCGGGCTGCGGCAAATCGACCCTGCTGCGCTGCATCGCGGGGCTGGAGGAGGTGGACGCGGGCGCCATCACCATCGGCGACGAAGTGGTGAACGACGTGCGCCCGCGCGACCGCAACCTCGCCATGGTGTTCCAGAACTACGCCCTCTACCCCTACATGAACGTGCGCGAGAACATCGCGTTCGGGCTCAAGGCGCGGCGCGTGCCCAAGGCGGAGATCGAGATCCGGGTGCGCCGCGCCGCCGACATGCTGGGGATCGAGGCCCTGCTCGATCGCCTGCCGCGCCAGCTCTCCGGCGGGCAGCGCCAGCGCGTGGCGATCGGCCGCGCCATCGTGCGCGATGCGCGCCTGTTCCTGTTCGACGAGCCGCTCTCCAACCTCGACGCCCAGCTCCGCGACGAGATGCGCACCGAGATCAAGCGCCTGCACCAGGAGCTGGGCAAGACCATGGTCTACGTCACCCACGACCAGATCGAGGCCATGACCCTCGCCGATCGCATCGTGCTGCTGCGCGAGGGCGCGATCGAGCAGGAGGGCGGACCGCTGGATCTGTTCGAGCGCCCGGTGAGCAGGTTCGTCGCCCGCTTCCTGGGCTCGCCGCCCATCAACTTCATCCCCGCGTGGCTGGACCGGGACGGATCCGGGCTGGCCGTGCGCTGCGGCGGGGGCGCCGGCGGGGGCGCCGTCTTCGCCCTGCCCGAAGCGCGCGCCGCCGCATTGGAGCCACGCGCGGGACACGCCGTCATTCTCGGCCTGCGTCCGGAGCACATCACCGGCTCGATCCACGCCGGAGGCCGCCGCGAACACCTTGTCCCCCACCGGGTCACCATCGACCTGGTGCAGCCCACCGGCACCCGGCTCTACGGCGCCTTCGCGCTGGCCGGCACCGAGGTCCTGGCCGAGCTGCAGGCCCACGACGTGGAGCGCCCGGGCGAGACCATCGAGGTGCTGTTCGACATGCAACGGGCGATCCTCATCGACCCGGAGAGCGAGAGGGTGCTCTAGCCGACGTTCCGTTTGGTCAGGCATGAAAACCAGGCATGGATACAAGGTGCATGATGCCGATGGCCAAGTACGCACGATCACCTGTCAGTTGCAGTGCGCCGTGCAAGGCGCCATCCCCTGGCGGGTGCGAATCCCGCCCGGCAACCGTCGCTCCGGCCGGTCGCAGTCGGAGCGGTCGATGGAGGTAACGACATGGACTGAAGCACTCCGATGAGACGGGTCGCGAAGGCGACTCGGCGACCCTGCGGGCCGTCACGCGGGTGAACGCCGAGCAGGCTTTGAGACGGGTAATGCGGAAGCCGACCCGCCTGTAACACGGGGAAGGCTGGTATCGGGCGGGAAGCGAGCGACGCGAGCACCGGCCGGTTCCGCCGGGGGAATGGCGGCGGCACGCAGAAGAGGGGGATGGGCGCAGCACGGGAAGCCCCGGCGGTGGCATGGCACGCGCCAGGACGACCCCCATCCCTCGTCCGTCGAGCGCCGACCTCGGTGGAGATGAACAGCCGGTTTCGTTTTTTCCAACCCGGCAGAGCCGGAACCAGGCACCTGCGCGAATCTTCATGCGTTCGACACGAGCAATGCCGGGATTGCCGGGGGCCCGATACGGACGGCGATTGCGGCGTCGGTTCTGATGAGGCGGCGACGTCAGGCACGCTGGCCATCGCTCTTTGTTCCAATCAGTGCTTGATTGTTCCGGTGCAATCAGCGGCCTTCATCCGGACGCAGTGGCCATGCGGCTTGGGAGTCTGGGGCCGTGCGCCGCCGCGGCCATCCGCATGTAGTGGCTGCGCACCACCTTGAACGACACCGGCGCCGACAGGAACCTCACCGCAGAACCCGCCCCCGGTGCGGGCGGATGGTGAACTGCCGGGTGCTTCCGGCCGAGAGCGGCAGCCCCTGCCGGGTGAAGGTCAGATCAAGCTGAATACGCGAAGGCCGATCGCGAAAACGAAGGCAGCGAACAACCCGATCTCCCATCGAATCGTCGTGAGCTCGGCGCGCATGGAGGCGAGGTCGGCTTTGGTGGTGAGCGGCTCGAAGTCGGCGCGCGTCACCGCCCGTGCGGCGAGTGCCGAGGCGACGGCTTCGGCCTGGTCGCGTTCGGCGCCGGCCGATTCGAGGGCGCGGACGGCGCTGAAGTCATCGAAGGTCGTGGTGCTCATGGGGTGTTCTCTCAGGAGGCAGGTTACTGTATGGGAGATTTCCGCAAACGGACACTGCCGCGATGTGGCTGCCGGATTCAGTTCGGCGCATTCGCGAAACAGCGCACGCCTGCCAAGCCGTCGAAGTCGGCATCCTGGGTCCAGAGGGTCGCTCCGGAGCTTCGTTCGGTGGCGAGAATGATGCCGTCGGTCATCGCGATGCCTCCCTGACGCGCAGGGGGGCGGTGGACGGTGACCATCCGTTGATGGTCGCCACGGAACTGACGGCCGATGCAGGCGACCAAGGGGTGCGGATGGGGTGGCTCGAGGAGGTCAAGGAGACCCTCGGCGAGCCGCCCGAGAGGGGCTTGCCGACGCCGGGTATCGAAGGGCCGGGCCTTACCGGCCGCGCGAAACCCGCTCCATCCGGCGCCTCCGACCGAGCCGTGGACGCGCCCGGCGTCGCTCCCGGGTACTTGCGCGAGGTTCTTCACGCCCGATCTGACGCGATCACGGTAACCGACTGGCGCCACGGGCAACCTCCGGACTTTCCACAGAAAGTGTGAGTCATTCTGTGGACAACTGTGTGAATTGTGACGCAATCCCGCATCCGATCAGGATTTTTTACAGATTGGACAATTTCTCACTGCATTATAAAATTCCTGTAAATCAATATATTACGGAATACTCCAAGCATATCGCCACATCGGGGCGCCGGCGCATCCCCCGGCATCCGCAGGCAAGTGCATCATTCCCTTTCGATTGGTCGATTTTTGACCCTTGCGCAACGCCTCGCGGGCGACCATCGGGGTACCGGGACCAGGCCATCGCTCTGACGGCGGAAACCCCGCCGCCGCCCCACCGCAACCGTTGCCTGATCCGGGACACCGTGCCAACATGCGCCCATACCCACGGCGGAGAGTGCCCGGGACCATCGGGGCATGGCGTGCGGCAGCATCCATCCCCCGCGCTTCACATCGCAACTGCTGCACCATGCACGGAGGAACCACCATGAACAGGACAACCCGCCGCAGATTCCTGCAAACCGGCGCCGCCGGCGCCGCCGCCCTCACCCTGCCCATCCACTTTGCACGCGCCGCCAAGAAGGGCGGCGTCATGCGCATGGGCAAGGGGCACGGTCAGACCGCGGACAGCCTCGATCCTGGGACCCACGAGAACGGCTTCACGATCGCCTTGACCCACGGGTACAACGGTTATCTCACCGAGGTGGCCGGAGACAGCTCGCTGGCCGGCCAGCTCGCCGAGAGCTGGGAGGCCTCCGCCGACGTCGCCACCTGGACCTTCAAGCTGCGCAAGGGCGTGACCTACCACAACGGACGGGAGGTCACCGCCGAGGACGTCGTCGCGTCCATCAACCACCACCGCGGCGAGGATTCGAAGTCCGCCGCCAAGCCGATCGTCGCGCCGATCACCGATGTCAGGGCCGACGGCAAGCACACCGTGGTCTTCACCCTGGAGGCCGGCAACGCCGACTTCCCGTTCATCCTCACCGACTACCATCTGCCGATCATGCCGAGCGAGGGCGGCAAGCCCGACTGGCAGGCCGGCATCGGCGCGGGCGCGTACCGGATCAAGAGCTTCGAGCCGGGGGTGCGCGTAGACCTCGAGAGGTACGCGGACCACTGGGATTCGGGACGTGGGCATTTCGACGCGATCCAGATGATCACCATCATCGACCCCGCCGCCCGCACCAACGCCATCATCACCGGCGAGGTCGACGCCATCGACCGGGTCGACCTGAAGACGGCGCACCTGCTGAAGCGCCGCCCGGGGCTCGAGGTGCACTCCATCGCCGGGACCCAGCACTACACCTTCCCGATGCATACCAACGTCGCGCCGTTCAGCGACAACAACGTGCGTCTGGCGCTGAAGCACGCCATCGACCGCGAGGAAATGGTGGAGAAGGTCTTGCAGGGCTTCGGCGCAGTGGGCAACGACCATCCCATCGGCCCCGGCCAGCGCTTCTTCGCCAAGGACCTGGAACAGCGCACCTACGACCCCGACAAGGCGAAGTACCACCTGAAGCAGGCGGGCATGGATTCGCTCACGGTGGACCTGAGCGTGGCGGACGCGGCCTTCGCGGGGGCCGTGGACGCGGGGGCGCTGTACTCGGAGAGCGCGAAGGCGGCCGGCATCAACCTGAACATCGTGCGCGAGCCGAACGACGGCTACTGGTCGAACGTGTGGCTCAAGAAGCCGTTCTGCGCCTGCTACTGGGGCGGCCGGGTCATCGAGGACCAGATGTTCTCGACCGCGTACGCGGCCGGGGTGCCCTGGAACGACACCTTCTGGAACCACGAGCGCTTCAACGAGCTGCTCACGGTCGCCCGGGCGGAGCTCGACGACGCCAAGCGGCGGGAGATGTATGCGGAGATGCAGCAGATCGTGCGCGACGAGGGCGGCACCATCGTCCCGATGTTCGCCTCCTACGTCTTCGCCACGTCCGACAAGCTGAGCCTGCCGGGGCAGATCGGCTCGAACTGGGATCAGGACGGCGAGCGCTGGATGGAGCGCTGGTCGTTCGCGTGATCCGGAGCAAGCACTGACGCCGGAAACGATCCGGTCGGCGCGACGTCCCGTCGCGCCGACCGGGGATGCGGTGCACGGGCACCTCCATGCGTTCAGGCGGACGTGAAATGCGCCGCGAGCGTCTCGGATCTGCGCACCGGAGCGTTCAGCGGCGGCGGGGGAGAGCAGGCCCTGCTGGGCGCGGCGTCCGGGCAGATGTCGGCCTTCTACGGACTGCCGGGCGGCATGGGGGCGGGCATGTCGGACTCCAAGCTGCCCGACAACCAGGCCGGGTTCGAGAAGGGGCTCACCATGGGGCTCGCGGCCCTGTCCGGCGGTGGTTTCGTCTACGAATCCGCGGGGATGCTGGCGAGCCTTCTGGGGTGCTCGTTCGAGGCGATGGTCATCGACGACGACATGCTCTCCAGCATCCGGCGCATCGCGCGGGGGATCGAGGTCTCGGACGACACCCTGTCGGTCGACGTCATCGCGGAGGTCGTGAACGGTCCCGGCCACTTCCTGGGCGCCCGGCAGACCATGGAGCTGATGGAAAGCGAGTTCGTCTATCCGCGCCACGCGGACCGGTCCTCGCCCGAGGACTGGACCGCCTCCGGATCGAGGGACATCCGCGACCGCTACGTCATCCCCCTCCCTCCGGTCTGGCGCCGAGGGGGCGCGGGGCCATGACGGACCACGTCCGGGTCGCGGTCGGTCTCGCCGGACCCTTCCGCGAGCCGGGCGACGGTAGAACCGCGGGTGGATCGGACATTCGTGGGCCGCCCCCGTTGTCTGAATCGGCATGCCGTGCCAATATGGCCCGCGCACGTCCACGGCGCAGGCGCCCGGGACGGCCAGGGCATGGCGCGCGGCAGCGTCCTTGCCCGCGCTTCAGACCGCCACCGCACATCCTGCGCCCACTTCACGCTTGCGCAACGTCATGAAATAAACGGATTCCAGCGAGCGCCACGACAACCGGCGGGCCCGGAACGCATCCCGGTCCTCCCGGAAGGGGGAGACGGATATGAAAGGCGTCCTGTCACTGGTGGCCAAGCGGTTGGGGCTTGGCTTCGTCACCCTGATTGTCGTCTCGATCATCATCTTCGGGGCGGTGGAGCTGCTGCCGGGAGACCTCGCCGAGGCGATCCTCGGCCAGGCCGCGACCCCGGAGACGGTCAAGGCGATGCGCGAGGAGCTCGGGCTGGACCGGGCGGCTCCGGTGCGCTACGCCGAATGGCTGGGCGGCGCGCTCCAGGGGGATTTCGGGGTCTCCCTCGCCAACAAGCGTTCGGTGGCGGAGCAGCTCGGGCCGCGGTTCCGGAACACCCTCTTCCTCGCCGCGGTGGCGGCGGCGTTCTCCATCCCGATCTCGATCGTGCTGGGCGTGCTCGCGGCGCTGTACCGCGAATCGGTCTTCGACCGGATCGCGAACGTGACCACCCTGACCTCCATCTCGTCGCCGGAGTTCTTCCTCGGCTACATCCTCATCCTGTTCTTCTCGGTCCAGAATCCGTGGTTCCCCTCGATCTCGAGCGTCACCGCGGACATGCCGTTCTCCGAACGGGTCTTCGTCACCCTGCTGCCCGCCATCACCCTGACCCTGGTGGTGATCGCGCACATGATGCGCATGACCCGGGCCGCGATCATCGCCCTGCTGGCCTCGCCCTACATCGAGATGGCCCGCCTCAAGGGGGAGCCGCGCTGGAAGGTCATCGCGGTGCACGCGCTGCCGAACGCGCTGGCCCCGATCATCAACGTGGTGGCGCTGAACCTCGCCTACCTCATCACCGGCGTGGTGCTGGTCGAGATCGTCTTCGTGTATCCGGGGGTCGGCCAGTTGCTGGTCGACAGCGTCACCAAGCGGGACTTCCCGGTGGTGCAGGCCTGCTGCCTGGTCTTCGCCGCGACCTACATCCTGCTGAACCTGCTGGCGGACGTGGGGGCGATCCTCTCCAACCCGCGCCTGCGGCATCCGAAGTGAGGGCCGCGTCATGAGCACATTCGCCATCGTCTTCTACGCGCTGATGATGGGGGCCTCCTGCCTGGCCGCCTACTACCACCGGCGCGAAGCCTTCCTGGTGCTGTTCAGCCTCACCCTCATCTCGTTCCTGATGGGCCTGCTCGGGGGCGAGTCGTGGCTGCGCACCATCGCCATCGCCATCGGGCTGTTCTTCGCCTGCGCGGGCCTCGCCTACAGCTTCCGCGAGTTCCTGGTGCAGACCCTCCCGCGCGAAGGGGCCAAGGCCATGCGCTCCGCCCCGCTCACCGCGTCCTTCGGGCTGTTCGTGATCCTGGTCTACGTGGTGGCGGCGGTGTTCGCCCCGGTGATCGCGCCGCACGGCGAGGCGGAGGTGATCGGCAGCTCCTACGCGCCGCCCGACGAGAACATGCTGCTCGGCGGCGACCAGCTCGGGCGGGACATGTTCAGCCGCCTCATCTACGGCGCGCGCAACACGGTGGGCATCGCACTGCTCACCACCGCCCTCGCGTTCCTGGTCGGCTCCCTGACCGGTCTCATGGCCGCCACCCTCGGCGGCTGGGTCGACCAGGTCTGCGGGCGCGTCGTCGATACGCTGATGGCGATCCCGCAGCTCGTGTTCGCCCTGCTGCTGCTGACCATCGTGGGCGCCAACATCGTCAACCTCATCCTGGTGATCGCCCTGCTCTACTCGCCGCTGGTGTTCCGGCTCGCGCGGGCGGTGGCCGGCAACATCGTGGTGATGGACTACATCGAGGCGGCGCGGCTACGCGGGGAGAAGACCTGGTACCTGATCGTGAGCGAGATCCTGCCGAACGCGACGGCGCCGCTGGTGGCGGAGTTCGGGCTGCGCTTCTGCTTCGTGTTCCTGGCCATCTCGGCCCTGTCCTTCCTCGGCCTCGGCATCCAGCCGCCGACCGCGGACTGGGGCTCGATGGTGCGCGAGAACGCCACCCTCATCTCCTTCGGCGAGGTGATCCCGCTGATCCCGGCCGCAGCGATCGCGCTGCTGACGGTGGCCGTCAACTTCGTGGTGGACTGGATGCTCCACCTCTCCTCCGGCCTGAAGGAGTGAAGCTCATGGGTGACCGGACGGTGGCTGCTCGAAATTCGGAGCTTCGCATCCGGTGGCCGTCGACTTCGTGGTGGACCGGATGCCCCACCTCTCCTCCGGCCCGAAGGAGTGAAACCCTGAAGGAGTGAAACTCATGAGTGACCAGGACCAGAAAGGCTTGCTGCTCAAGATCCGGGGCCTTCGCATCGAGGGCCGGGCCGACGAGAAGTGGTTCGAGATCGTGCACGGCGTCGATCTCGATCTCCGCCGCGGGGAGGTGATGGGGCTGATCGGCGAGTCCGGGGCGGGCAAGTCCACGATCGGGCTCGCGGCCATGGGCTTCACCCGCGACGGCTGCCGCATCTCCGCCGGCAGCATCGAGTTCGACGGCATGGAGCTGACCTCCTCCCCCGAGGAGGACCTGCGGATGCTGCGCGGCGCGCGCATCGCCTACGTGGCGCAGTCGGCGGCGGCGTCGTTCAACCCCGCCCACAAGCTGATCGACCAGCACACCGCGGCGCCGGTGCAGCACAGGATCAGGACCCGGCGCGAGAGCGAAGAGGACGCGATGGAGCTGTACCGGCGCCTGCGCCTGCCCAACCCCGAGGAGATCGGCTTCCGCTACCCGCACCAGGTCTCCGGGGGGCAGCTCCAGCGCGCGATGACCGCGATGGCGATGAGCTGCCGGCCCGACCTCATCATCTTCGACGAGCCGACCACCGCGCTCGACGTCACCACCCAGATCGAGGTGCTCGCCGCGATCCGCGACATCGTCGACCAGTTCGACACCGCCGCGCTCTACATCACGCACGATCTCGCGGTGGTGGCGCAGATGGCCGACCGCATCAAGGTGCTGCTCAAGGGCGACGAGGTGGAGGAGGCCGACACCCGCTCCATGCTCGCCTCGCCGAAGGAGGACTACACCAAGTCCCTGTGGGCGGTGCGCAGCTTCCAGCGCGAGCAGAAGCCGCAAGCGGGCGCCGGCGAGACGCCGGTGATCTCGGTGAACGGGGTCAGCGCCTCCTACGGCCCGGTCAAGGTCCTCGACGACGTCTCCTTCGACATCCACCGCGGGCGCACGGTGGCGGTGGTGGGCGAGTCGGGCTCGGGCAAGTCCACCGCGGCGCGCTGCATCACCGGCCTGCTGCCGCCCACCGGGGGGGACATACGGCACAACGGGCAGGTCCTGCCGGCGAGCTTCAAGGAGCGCTCGAAGGACCAGCTCCGCCAGGCGCAGATGATCTACCAGATGGCCGACACCGCGCTGAACCCCAAGAAGCGCATCGGCGAGATCATCGGGCGCCCGGTGGCCTTCTACCGGGGGCTGCGCGGGGCGGACCTGAAGAAGCGGGTGGACGAGCTGCTCGACCAGATCGAGCTCGAGCCCTCGCAGTACTTCCACCGCGTGCCGTCGGAGCTCTCCGGCGGGCAGAAGCAGCGGGTGGGCATCGCCCGCGCGCTCGCCGCCGAGCCCGAGTTCATCATCTGCGACGAGGTCACCAGCGCCCTCGACCAGCTCGTGGCCGAGGGGATCCTGAAGCTCCTCGACCGCCTCCAGGAAGATCTGAACCTCGCCTACATGTTCATCACCCACGATCTGGCGACGGTGCGCGCGATCGCCGACGAGGTGGTGGTGATGAAGGAGGGCAAGGTGGTCGAGGCCGGCCCGAAGGACGAGATGTTCCGCCCGCCCCACCACGAGTACACCGACCTCCTGCTGTCCTCGGTGCCGGAGATGGATCCGGACTGGCTCGACGGACTGCTGGAGCAGCGCGGCGTGGACAACATCGGGAGGCGGCGCGGAAGTAGGGGGGCGTGGTCGGGCCAGACCTGGATGATGGACCACATGCATCCGATGCCGGGGATCATCGAAGCGGCGGCCTCGGATCGGAGCCATGCGCCCGGCTTCAAGGCCGCGCTCATGGCGAGGGACCTTGGTCTTGCGCAGAGCGCGGCGGCGGACACCGGCACGAGCACCCCGCTCGGCGCCGAAGCGGCGGCGTTCTTTCGCATACTGTGCGGAACGGGGCGGGCGAGCTCGATTACAGCGCGGTCTACGAGCTTCTGCACGGCGACCTGTAATTCGGATCGGCAGGCCGCGGCGAGCCCCTGCCGTCGGCCGCGGGACGCGACTGCACCGGCAGTCCCCGCCTCACGCGCGATCAGACCGACACCGACAGGTCCTGGAGCCAGACCGGCATCCGATCGAGCAGCCAGCCTTCGATCATCCGGTCGATGTGGAACAGGACCGCGACTCCCACCACGAGCAGGGTCGCGCCCATGAGCGGCTTCGCCCAGGGCATCCACGCCGCGATCCTCTCCCGGCGGGCGCCCACCGCCTGCCTCGATCCGTAGGCCAGCGCCATCAGCACCGTGGACACCCCGGCCCCGAACGTGAACATCGTGATCGTCGCCTGACCGAGACCCTCCCCGCTCGCGGCGAGACCGATGGCGCCGCCGAGGGTCGGACCGATGCACGGCGACCAGACCGCCCCAAGCAGGACGCCCACCCCGAACTGACCGGCGACCCCGGCCCTGTCCGCATCGTCGAGCCGCGAGTTGGCGCGGCTCGCGAGCGGCGCGGCCAGCGTTGCCAGCATGGTCTGGGCTCTTGGAACGAGCAGCACGACACCGAACGCCATCATCGCGACCGCCGCGGTGCGGTTGACCACATCGGCGTCGATGCCCAAGAGATGGCCGAACGCGGCCACCGAGACCCCGAGCGCCGCGAACGAGGTGGTCAGCCCCGCCGCGAGTACGATCGGCCCCAGCCGGCTGTTCTGGAACGCCGCCGCGATGACGATGGGCAGCAGCGGGAGCACGCATGGATTGACGAGGGTGAGCAGCCCGGCGAGGTAGGCCCACAGGTAGGTCATCGATCAGGCGTCTCCGGAAGACGGACGGGGTCCGGCAATGTCGGCAGGATGGACGGGGCTGCGGGCGGCCCGAAGGCGGTCGCCTTCGGGCCGGTCCGTGCCGCCGCCTGCAAGACGGCGCGCCGCCTACGAGACGGCGGCCCTGAACAGGGGCTCGATGGCGCCGGCGCTGGTCTGCCCGATCACCCTGCCCACTTCCTCACCCCGGCTGAACATCACGAGGGTGGCCCGGCCCCTGACGCCGAGCTCGTCCACGATGGGGTCGCCGCTGAACCGATCCCAGTCGACCTTCATCACGGTCACCGCGCGGTACGAGGAGTTATTGTCGATGAGCGCACGCACGGTGCGCCCTTGTGCGCGACAGGTCCCTCACCACGTGGTGTAGAAGTCGAGCAGCACCGGCTTCCCGCTCGCCAGGAGCGCGTCGAAGGCCGCCCGGTCGTACTCGACCTGCCCTTCGCCGGCGAAGACCGCTCCGGGCATCGCCGGCGCGAGCGAGGACACGGCGAGAAATTGACGTCGTTTCATTGTGATACAGTCCCCTCTGGTTTCGATTCGAGTTGACGTTCACGGGCCGACGGCAGCGCGGCCACACCGTGGAGCGCCCGGACCCGATACGCGGTTGGAATATAACCCGCGAGGCAAGTTCCATGTGCCTGGCGAGACCGTTGCGCCCGTTGCCGCACGGCTCTGAACGGGGGCGCCTCCGGGCGGCGGACGGCGCTCGCGGAGGAGACGATCATCGCTCATCGGCCGGCTTGAGACGCGCGCTACCGGGGGCTGCGCGGGGCGGACCTGAAGAAGCGTTCCGCCCGCCCCACCACGAGTACACCGACCTCCTGCCGTCCTCGGTGCCGGAGATGGATCCGGACTGGCTCGACGGGCTGCTGGAGCGGCGCGGCGTGGACGACATCGGGGAGGTGGCGCGGATAGGGGGACGACCCCTGACCGGATCGTCAGGCCTCCACGACGAACAGCTTGCGCGGATAATCGGTCAGCACCTCCGAGCCGGTGTCGGTCACCCGCACGCTGTCCGAGAAGCACATCCCGAAGTCTTCGAAGAACAACGTCGGAATGACGTGGAAGGTCATTCCGGGCTCCAGCACCAGCGGGTCGCCTGGACGGACGGCATAGATGTGCCCCTCCGACCAGTTGGGCGGAAAGCCGATGCCGATCCCGTAGGCGGTACGGTGCCTGAAGCAGGCACCGTACCCCCGCGCTTCCACATTTCCGCGGCAGACCCGATCGACCTCACCCGCGGTCAGGCCCGGCCTGACGGCGTCCACCGCGGCTTCGAGGGCGCCTATCAGGGCCTCCGCCGCAGCCCGGTGCCGGTCGTTCGGCTCGCCCACCACGACGGGGCGGGACAGGATGCCGTGGTAGCGGTCGATGCAGCCGGCGGCTTCCAGCAGCACGACGTCACCGCGCCTGATCTCGCGTCGCCGCCACATGGCGAAACACAGCGACGTGGTCTCCCCCGTGACCACGAGGGGCGGATGGCCGAGGTACTCGCTGCCCGCGGCGGTGCCGGCCCCGAGCATCGCCGCGGCGACGTCGTTCTCCGTCCTGCCCGGCGCGATGGCCTGGATGGCGGCGTCGAGCCCGGCTTCGGCGGCGCGGCAGGCCCGGCGGATCCGGTCGATCTCGCCGGCGCTCTTGACCAGCCGATGGGGCTCCAAGGCCCCGTTCCACTCGACCAGCGGGCGGAGCAGATCGCGTGCGAGCCTTCCGTAGTCCCGCACGGTGAGATACCAGGACCCCGTCTCCACCCCGAGCCTTGCTCCCGGCGGCAGGGTTTGCTCCAGAAAGGAGATCAGCACCTCGATGGAATCGGCGGTGTCGACGACGGGCTCGAACGCGGCGATGGTGGCGTGCGCCAGAGCCAGATCCCGGTTGACCACCCGGGCGACGATCACCGGCTTGCCGTCGAGGGGCACGAACATGGTCTGGAAGGTGAAGTAGCCGATGGTCTGGTAGCCGGTCAGCCAGTACATGTTCTCGGGGTTGAACAGCAGGGCGCCGCCGAGGCCGCGCCGGCGCAAGTCCGCCTGCACCGTGCTCAGGCGACCCGCGTAGACCGTTTCTGGAAAGGGCAGCATGTCGGGGCGGATGCGCCGCTCCGCACTCGTCGTCCATTCATGCACGGTCTCCGGCATGGAGCTTCACCTTCGTTCGTCGATCCGCCGCCGGCTCCGGCCGCGGGCCGCAGCTTTGTGAAGATCGCATGGCACGACGATGTTCGGGAAGGGGTGCATCGCCGCTCCGCGGATCCGGTCCGGGGCGTCGGCGCCGCTTCGCGGAGTTCCTGGACAACGCCGGTGACGTGGTGCATCGCCGCTCCGCGGATCCGGTCCGGGGCGTCGGCCTGGCGCGGTGCGGTGCGGCGCCACCACCACTTCCGGAATGAGGAGGTCCCCGAGCGCCCGCACCTCTTGTCGCCGGACTTGCCGAGTGCTCGCGTTCTGCGTTCACCAATTCGGAGGACACGTATCCCGATGACTGGTGCGAGGAAGAGGGGATCGGCGGCGCGCCGGACTTTGGCCATGCGCATGGCGGACGGCCGGCATCCGGTCTCCCGGCTCATTTCGGGCGGGGCGTGCGAACGTCATCGCGGTCGAGGAAGGCGCACGGCATCCCCGGATCACCGGCACGGCCGGCAACGCGGGATGGGTGATCGACGTTGCGCGCCGGCAGGTCGAGAATTAAGCTTGTGCGCCTTTTTTGGGGCGCGGCGGTAGCCGCCGAGGCGGAGGCGATGAAGATCCTGGTCGCGGTCAAGCGGGTGATCGATTACAACGTCAAGGTCCGGGTGAAGGCGGACCGGAGCGGGGTCGATCTCGCGAACGTGAAGATGTCGATGAACCCCTTCGACGAGATCGCGGTCGAGGAGGCCCTCCGGCTGAGGGAAGCGGGGAACGCCGACGAGATCATCGCTCTTTCGATCGGTGTGCAGCAGTGCCAGGAGACGATCCGGACCGCTCTCGCGATGGGCGCGGACCGCGGCATCCTGATCCGGACCGACGCGGAGATCGAGCCGCTCGCGGTCGCGAAGCTGATGAAGGCGATCGTCGAGCGCGAGCAGCCCGGGCTGGTCGTCACCGGCAAGCAGTCGATCGACGGCGACAACACCCAGACCGGCCAGATGCTCGCCGCCCTCCTCGGCTGGCCCCAGGGCACGTTCGCCTACCGGATCGAAATCGACGGCGCGGAGATGAACCTGACCCGCGAGATCGACGGCGGGCTCGAGACGATCCGGCTCCGGATGCCCGCGGTGGTGACCACCGATCTCCGGCTCAACGAGCCGCGCTTCGCCTCCCTCCCCAACATCATGAAGGCGAAGAAGAAGCCGATCGACACCCTGACCCCGGAGGAGTTCGGCGTCGACGTCACGCCCCGGGTGAAGACGCTCGCGGTCACCGAGCCCCCGAAGCGGGACGCGGGGGTGCGGGTCGGGAACGTGGCCGAGCTGATCGACAAGCTGAAGAACGAAGCGAAGGTGATCTGAATGAGCGTCCTCGTCATCGCCGAACACGACAACGCCGCGCTCGGCGCGGCCACCCTCAACACCATCGCCGCCGCGCGGCAGCTCGACGACGACGTCCACGTGCTGGTCGCGGGCGCCGGCTGCGCCGGGGCCGCCGAGGCCGCGGCCAAGGCCGCCGGGGTCGGGAAGGTGCGCGTCGCGGACGCCGCCGCCTACGCCCACCAGCTCGCCGAGAACCTCGCGGCCCTGATCGCGAGCATCGCCGGCGAGTACTCCCACGTGCTCATCGCGGCGACGAAAGCCGGCAAGAACGTCCTGCCGCGGGCCGCCGCGCTGCTGGACGTCTCGCCGGTGTCGGACATCAGCGGGATCGAATCGGCGGATACGTTCGTGCGGCCCATCTACGCCGGCAACGCGATCGCCACCGTGCAGTCGAACGACGCGCTCAAGCTGGTCTCGGTACGGGCGACCTCGTTCGATCCGGTGGCGGAGGAAGGCGGCGGCGCCACCGTGGAGAGCGTCGATTCCACCGGGGACAGCGGCCTGTCGGCGTTCGTCGGCCAGGACCTCACGCAGTCCGAACGCCCGGAGCTCACCTCGGCCCGCATCGTGATCTCCGGCGGGCGCGGCATGCAGAGCGGCGACAACTTCGCACTCCTCGAAGAGGTCGCCGACAAGCTCGGCGCCGCGGTCGGCGCTTCGCGGGCCGCCGTCGACGCCGGATTCGTCCCCAACGACTACCAGGTCGGGCAGACCGGGAAGGTGGTCGCCCCCGATCTCTACATCGCGGTGGGGATCTCGGGCGCGATCCAGCACTTGGCCGGGATGAAGGAGAGCAAGATCATCGTCGCGATCAACAAGGACGAGGAGGCGCCGATCTTCCAGGTCGCGGACTACGGGCTGGTCGCCGACCTGTTCCAGGCGATGCCCGAGCTGAGCACCGAGCTGTCGAAATCGTGACCGGAGGGGTGTCGTCGAATCGCCGTCGGTCATCCAATCCGGCGCTGTCGTGCATCGCCGGGGACAAGGGGGCGGGTCCGGCGTCGTCGTATCGGCGAATCGTACCTTCCGGATCTCCTGGAGCACTTCCGTCCATCTTGGGCCACCTCCACAAGGGACTCCAAAACCGGACGATTGACGTGCTGCTACACCGGACAGACTCTTTGCTCCTGGCAGGCGTTCGCCGTTGAATTGACACTTCCCCGAATCCACCTGTAGATTTCCCATCCCCCTGCTGCGCGCCGAGCCCTGTCGTCGGCAGATCCCCATCCGGGTGGGAACGGTACGATGAAACGCACTTATCAGCCGAGCAACATCAAACGCAAGCGTCGCCACGGCTTTCGGGCGCGGATGTCCACCAAGGCGGGGCGGCGGATCCTCAGCGCGCGCCGTGCCAAGGGACGCACCCGGCTCTGCGTCTGAGCACGGCCTCTCCGATCGGCGGTTCGGGTCGGAGCGCCGGCTGCGGCGGCGAGGGGATTTCTCGAAAGCCTTTTCCGGCGGTATCCGGTTGAGCGCGCGGGTCGTGACGATCATCGTGCGTCCCAACGGCGCGCGCCATCCCAGGCTGGGGCTCGCCGTCGCGCGTCGGGTCGCGCCCCGGGCCGTCGTCCGCCATCGGTTGAAGCGCCTGATCCGGGAGAGTTTCCGCCGCCACGTCGGACGCCTTGGCGGGCTTGATGTCGTGGTGATCGCCAAGCCGGGGTTGGAGAAGATGGAATCGAGTCGTCTCGGGGAGCTGCTGGCCCGACAGTGGGAACGCGCCGCCCGGACGACGCGGCGCACCGTGGCGGCGCGCTGACGGGAGAGGCGCGGGATGGCGATCGAGCAGCTTCGCACGATTCTGATCATTGCGCTGTGCGTCGTGTCGTTTTTCCTGTGGGACGCTTGGCAGCGCGACTACGGGCCGAAGCCGCCTCCCCCGGCGAGCGGGCCGCCGTCTCCCGGCGCGGCTCCGAAGGACGCCGCATCGCCGAGCGTCGACGTCCCCACGGTACCGCAACCGGTCCAGGCTACGGCGGAGGCGATGCCTTCGCCCCCTGGCACAGCCACCGATGCCGGCCGCGGCCGGAGGATCAGGGTGGCCACCGACGTGCTCGACATCGAGATCGATACCCTGGGCGGGACCATCACCCGCGCCGACCTCCGGTCTTATCCTGTCTCCACCGACAAGCCGGACGAGCCGTTCCGGCTGCTCGACGGCACCGATCCGAAGCGTTTCTTCATCGCCCAGTCCGGGCTCACCGGGCCGCGTTCGGCGCCGAGCCACCACGCACAGTTCCAGTTCGACGCCGACTCCTACACCCTGGATGACGACGCGGACATCGTCGCCGTCCCCTTGCGCTGGCGCTCGGAGGACGGCGTCGAGGTGACCCGTACCTATCGATTCACCCGGGATCGGTACGTCGTGGACGTGCAGGTCGAGGTCGCCAACCGCGGCAGCGAGGCGTGGACCGGCGCGATGTACGGTCAGCTTCAGCGCGGCGAGCCGGAGAGCGAAGGCGGGCTGTTCCGCACCTACACCTACACCGGCGGGATCCTGTCGGGCCCCGAGAAGCCCTACGAGAAGGTCGATTTCTCGGACATGGCGAGCCAGGACGTCGAGCGCGATGTCCCCGGTGGCTGGGTGGCGATGATCCAGCATTATTTCGCCGCGGCCTGGATCCCCGGCGCGGAACAGACCAACCACTACTATTCGAAGAGCTTCGCGAACGGCCGTTCCGCGATCGGTGTCGTCACCCCGGCGCTCACGATCCTGCCCGGCGATACCGGCGCGCTGTCCCTCTCACTCTACGTCGGCCCGAAGATCCAGGAGCGGATGGAGGCCCTTGCGCCGCATCTGGAGCGGACCGTCGACTACGGCTGGCTGTGGCTGATCGCCGAACCGCTGTTCTGGCTGCTGAGCTGGATCCACTCGTACATCGGCAACTGGGGATGGGCCATCGTCATCCTGACGATCCTGATCAAGCTGGCGTTCTTTCAACTCTCCGCCACGAGCTACAAGTCGATGGCGAGGATGCGCAAGCTCCAGCCCCGCATCACGGCGCTACGCGAGCGCTACGCGGCCGACAAGCAGCGCATGAACCAGGCGATGATGGAGCTGTACCGCGAAGAGAAGATCAATCCGCTGGGCGGATGCCTGCCGATCGTCGTCCAGATTCCGGTGTTCATCGCGCTGTACTGGGTGCTGCTCGAGAGCGTCGAGCTGCGCCAGGCGTCGTTCATAGGCTGGCTCGACGACCTCAGCGTCCACGATCCCTACTTCGTGCTGCCGATCCTGATGGGCGCCACGATGCTGATCCAGCAAAAGCTCAACCCGACGCCGCCGGATCCGATGCAGGCGAAGATCATGATGGCGTTGCCGTTCGTCTTCACCTTCTTCTTCCTCTTCTTTCCGTCCGGGCTCGTGCTTTACTGGTTCGTCAACAACGTGTTGTCGATCGTTCAGCAATGGGTCATCACGAAGAAGATCGTCGGCGACACCTGACGCTGCGCAGGCGCCCGCCGAGCGCGATCGGCCGGTGACTCTTCCGGGCGGCGGCGACACCATCGCGGCGGTGGCCACCCCGCCCGGACGGGGCGGCGTCGCGGTCGTGCGGGTCTCGGGGCCGCTCGTAGCCGGGATTGCGCAGGCGGTGCTCGGCCGGGTTCCGGCGCCGCGAGTTGCGGTTCGCGCGCGGTTCAGGGACGGTTCCGGGACGGTGATCGACGACGGGCTCGCACTCCTGTTCAAGGCTCCGTGCTCGTTCACCGGCGAAGACGTCCTGGAGCTGCACGGCCACGGAGGGGCCGTCGTGTCGCGCATGGTGCTCGATCGGGTATGCGCGCTCGGGGCGCGCGCGGCGAGGGCCGGCGAGTTCACGCTGCGCGCCTTCCTCAACGATCGAATCGATCTGGCACAGGCCGAGGCGATCGCCGATCTCGTCGACAGCGCCTCGGAGGCGGCGGCGCGGTGCGCGCGCCGATCGCTCTCGGGCGAATTCTCGCGCACCGTGGAAAGCCATCGGGACGCACTCGTCGCGCTGCGCACCTTCGTCGAGGCGGCGATCGATTTCCCCGACGAAGAGCTCGATCTTCTGGGGGCGCCCGAGGCGGCGACGCGACTCGCGACGTTGCGTGACGCGGTCGCGGCGACGCTCGCCGACTCCAATCGCGGCGCGGTGCTCCGTAACGGCGTCAAGCTGGTGATCGCGGGAGCGCCGAACGTCGGGAAGTCGAGCCTGCTCAACCGGCTTGCCCGTACCGACGCCGCGATCGTCACGGAGGTCCCCGGCACGACGCGGGACCTGGTGCGCGAGCGGGTCGTCATCGCCGGCGTCCCCTTCGACGTCCACGATACCGCGGGGCTTCGGGAAGCGTCGGATCGGGTGGAGCGGATCGGCGTCGAGCGGGCGGCCCGCGCGATCGACGACGCGGACATGGTGCTGGTGGTCGTCGACGACCGCGACGCCGCCCGAGGCGCCGATCCGGCGCTCATGGAACGTGCCTCCGTTGCGCCCGCGTGCATCGTGGTGCGGAACAAGATCGATCTGAGCGGCGCGGCCCCCGGCGTGGCGCTCAACGGGCAGGTGGTGCCGGCGGCGCGTGTCTCCGCCCTCACCGGAGCCGGGCTCGCCGAACTCGAAGATGCGATCGTCGAGCGTGCGACGCACGGCCCCGCGGTCCGTGAAGACGCCTTCATGGCCCGCCGGCGCCACTTGAGCGCGCTTGGGCAGGCGCTTGCGGCCCTCGACCGGGCGCAGAGCCGGCTGATCGTCGACCATGCCGGCGAACTCGTCGCCGAGGAGCTTCGCGAGGCGCAGGACGCGCTCGGCGAGATCACCGGAGCGTTTGCGACCGAGGATCTGCTCGCGCGCATCTTCTCGAGCTTCTGCATCGGGAAGTGAAGCGATGATCCGGCCTCCTCTCCCTGAACAGCGGCTTCTCGCCGTCCCTGATCGGGCCACCTCGACGACCCGACCCGGGCTCTGCGGCGTACGGGACCGATCCGGCGCCAGGAAAGGGATGCTCGAAGACTGCGAACCGCCTGTCTTGAAAACGTGCCAATCGTTGCGGTGAGGAAGCACAGTGGTCGATCACGTCTTGTCGAGATGCCTCCTCCATGGGATGCGCGGCGTGGCCCGAGCGCCGTGGATCGTCCAGCGCGCACTCGGCGGTGCGGCGGGTCGGGTGCTGTACCGTCTCATGCGGCGCCGGCGGGGAATCGCGGAGACGAATCTGGCCCTCTGCTTTCCCCGCCTCGACGAGGCGGATCGTTCGCGGATCGTTCGCCGCCACTTCCGCTCCCTGGGGCTCGGGCTCGTCGAGATCGCCATCGCCTGGTGGGGCAGCGACGAGCAGATCGCGGCGCGGGCCCGAATCCTCGGTTCCGAACATCTGGAGGCGGCGCTGTCCGGAGGGAAAGGCGTCCTCCTGTTCGGCGGACACTTCACGACGTTCGAGATCGGGGGGCGCATCACGGCATCGCGCTTCGCGGTGGGCGCGACGTACCGGCCGCACAACGATCCCTGGTGGGATGCGACGCTTCGCGCCGGGCGGACCCGCTACCTTTCGGATCTGGTCCCGCACAAGGACGCGAGAGCGATGGTCCGGTATCTCGGCCGGAACCGCATCCTGTGGTATGCGCCGGATCAGGACCACGGGGGGCGCCGCAGCGTCTTCGCGCGATTCTTCGCCGAGCGCGCGGCCACGACGACCGCGACCGCCTGGCTCGCGGGCAGGAGCGGCGCGCGTGTCGTCCCCTACGCATCGCGCCGCCGCGCGGACGAATCAGGCTGGGACGTGGTGCTCGGCCCCGCGCTGAAAGACTTTCCGAGCGGTGACGATCTGGCCGACGCGGAGCGGCTGAACGCGGTGCTCGAAGCCGAGATCGAACGCAACGTCGAGCAGTATCTGTGGGTTCACCGTCGCTTCAAGACCCGCCCGCCGGGAGCGCCGCCCGCGTACGACGCTACACTCCTGCGCGGCCGAGCTGGAAGCGGTTGACGTCTCCATCTGCCCGGGCGGGCCTCCTTCAGTGCGTTCCACCTGATGCGCCTGAAGCGGTGTGGTGCAGCTCGCCGGCGACGTTCACGACCCCGTTTCCTTCTACCCCCCCACTGCTCCTCAAACGACTCCGACTACTGCCCCCGAACGCTGGACCTGGTGTTCGAGAGCATCGAGCGTTACCTCGCGGGCAAGCCGATCAGGAACCGGGGGCGGCCGGAGCTTCAGTACTGGGCCGCCGTCATGCCCTGGCTTCGGAACCGCCCCCGATGGTGCGCCGGAAACCGGGTGGAGGAGGCAGGCGAAGCGGCGTCCCCCGGCTATCCGGGCGCTTCGTCGAAGCGCGGCAGGTCGTCCGTGATCTCGTGCCACGGGGCCTTCGAGGCCACGAAGATGTGGCTGTCGGCGCCCCGCCCCGGGTCGTCGTCGAGGGAGCCGAAGGGGATCACCGCGATGCCGCGTTCGGGGTCGAGCCGCGGCATCCCGGAGCCGCACGCCGGGCAGAACACCTGGCTGAAGTAGCGCGCTTCCGTGAGCCGCCAGGTCCTGAGCGTGTCTTCGCCACGGGTGTAGCGTACGCCGTCCATCGCGGTGAAGCCGTTGGTGGTATGCGCCGCCGCGCGCGCCTTGCGGCAGCGTGAGCAATGGCAGTTGTAGACCCGGACGATCTCGCCGGTGACCTCGTAGGCGACGTTCCCGCACAGGCAGCTTCCGCGCAGCACGCCGTCCGTGGACGGGGGCGGCTCCGCCTGATCGACGCGCGGCGTGTCGCCGACCGGAGAGACGTCGTGCCGGGGCAGCGAATCGGTGATCTCGTGCCACGACGCCTTCCACTTCGCGTAGATGTGGGAGGACGGCCGGAGGCCCGGATCGTCGTCGAGAGGGCCGGCGGGGACGGCCACCATCCTGCGGCCGAACGTGAACGGCGCCACGGACCCGCAACGCGAGCAGAATGCGCGACGGAAGCCCGGCGAGGATTCATGGATGGTGACGGCCTCTTCGCCGGCGTCGAACCGGAAGTGCGCCCGATCCCCGTCCGCGTAGGTCGCGAACGGCGCGCCGTGTGCCTTGCGGCACATCCGGCAGTGGCAGTGGAGCATCCGTTCGAACGCCCCGTCGAACGACCAGCGCACCGTGCCGCACAGGCAGCTTCCCTGGATCATGGTAGTGTTTCCTTCGTCGTACCCGTCATTGGCCGCGGCGCGGGCACCATTGTCCGGCAGTCCCGGGAATATACATGACGTGATCGGACACGGGGCAGGATTTCATTCGTCACGCGGCCATGCCTTGGGCCGGTACGTCCGAGCAATGTCGTCCCGCTCCACCTACAACTCCAGCGCGAGCCTGCGACCCTCATAGATCGCGGCCGGGGCCTGTGGCGGGCCGCGACGCAGTCGCCGACGGCGTGCACCTCACGATCGGACGACCCGGCCAAGGCGTCCGGGAGGGTGCGCTCGGGGGCGTTCACCGTGGCGAGCACCAGCGCATCCGCGTCGATGTGCCGCTCGGACCCGCCGAGCAGGTCGATCACCGTCGCGCCGTCGCCGTGCCACTCCTTGACCGCGGACTCCACCACGAACTCGACGCCGAGGCGCCGCAACCGCTCGCACAACGGCCAGTCGGCCGAGGTGCGCACGATCTCGCGCCCGACGAAGGGGTCCGGGGTGACGAGCGTGACCGTGTGGCCCCGCTCGGCGAGATGCCATGCGGTGCCGCCCCCGCGCCACGTGCCGGTGTCGTCGAGCACGACGACGCGGTGGCCGGGCCGCGCGGCGCGGCTCATGACGTCCTCGACCGAAAAGACGTTGGGCCGGTCCACGCCGGGGAGCCGATCCACGGTGGGCAGCCCGCGCTGCCAGCCGTTGCCGGCGGGCTGCGAGCCCGTCGCGAGCACCACCACGTCCGCGTCGAAATCCTCCACCTCCTCGGGCTCCATCGGGGTGTCGAGCCGTACCACCACCTGCAATTTCGTGAGCTGACGCTCGTACCAGTCGATGAGATCGAGGATCTGGGCGCGGCGCGGCTGCATCCCGGCGAGCCGGAACTGCCCTCCCAGCTTGCCCGACGCCTCGGCGAGGGTGACGCGATGGCCGCGCTCCGCCGCCACCCGGGCCGCTTCGAGCCCGGCCGGACCGCCGCCCACCACCAGCACCCTGCGCGGGGCATCCGTGCGGGTGAAGCGGTCCCCGCTCCACTCGAACTCGCGGCCCGCCGAAGGGTTGACGAGGCAGCTGATCCAGTAGTCGCGCGAGCGCCGCCCCCAGCACATCTGGTTGCAGGAGAGGCAGGGGCGCACGTCCTCGGCCCTTCCTGCGCGCGCCTTGTTCGCCATGTGCGGGTCCGCGATCTGGCCGCGCACGATGCTCACCATGTCCGCCTGCCCGGCTCCGATCACCGCGTCCGCGTTCTCCGGGGTGCGGATATGGCTCTCCGACTGCACCTTCGCGTGCCGGACCGCCTGCCTGATCCGTTCCGCGTAAGGTGGCCCGAGCTTGTCCTCGTAGACGAAGGTGGGCATCAGGCGGGTGAACTCGAAGTAGCTGCCGGTGCCCACCGTCACGTAGTCGTAAAGGCCGCGCTCATCGTGCCACGCCGCGATCTCCTGCTGGTCCTCGACCGAGAGCACGTCGGGCCGGGTCGGATCGACGCTCACGCACACCCCGATCACGAAGTCGGGGCCACACAGCGCGCGGACCCTCGCAAGGGTCCGCGACGAGAAGCGCATGCGGTTCTCGAACGACCCGCCCCAGGCGTCGTCCCGGCGGTTGGTGAAGGGCGACCAGAACTGCTCGAAGAGGGCGTTGTAGGCGGCCATGATCTCGCAGCCGTCGAAGCCCGCCTCCTTCGCCCGGCGCGCGGCCTGCGCGAAGCCCTCGATCAGCTCCTCGATCTCCGGGCCGGTCATCGCGTGGCTGCCGTCCTGGTCGTGCATCGAGGGCAGGCCCGAGGGCGACCAGTTCGGCTGGCAGGAGAGGTCGAAGTCGCCGTGGGCGCCGACGTGGTAGAGCTGCTGGATCATCACCGCGCCGTGCTCGTGGCAGGCGTCGGTGATCCGCCGGAAGTGCGGGATCACGGCGTCGTCGCCGTGGCGGAAGTTGCCGCGGGTGAGGACCGCGGTGCGGAGAGGTGGACCCTCCGACGTCGTAGTCGTATCGGCCACCTGGGTATGGGCGGAGTGCGGGCCAAGAATCAGCGCTACTGCAACGGAGGCGGCGACCAACATCCTCGCGATGCAAGACGGTAGCTGTTTCATGTCTTCGGTTTCCCCAACCCATCGAATCAAAGCCATCGGTCCGAGAACTCCCGGGGCGTAATGACCGCGACATCCTCGTAGCCCGATACCGCGAGAAGTTTCTTGCCGCCACTGACGATCAGGTCGGCCCGGGCGGCCAGCGCACAGGCAAGGAACTTGTCGTCATCCGGATCGCCGCAGACAGGCTCCGGCAGCGCCGTACGTTGGAGCGACTTCCGCGCTACGGACGATGTGATCCAGAATGATCTGGACGTCAGCCCCGGCGAAGCGTTGGGCCAGCCGTTCACCCACCCGCGCATATTCATCGGCAATGTCCGGTGACACGGCCAACTCGAATCTCCCCTCGCGCCACGCAGAGAGGATCCGCCCGGGCACGCCGCCAAAGAAAATCCCGGACATCAGGACGTTGGTATCGACGACGATTCTCACCGCTCGCGTCTGGCCGCGGCGACGGCATCGCCGATTTCGGACTGCTTGAGACCGGCGCGGCGGGCTCGCCGCCGAGCTTCCGCGAGCAATTCGTCGAACTCTTCCATCGACGGCTGCGTGACGAGCTTGAGGAGGATTGCATCCTGGTCGGCGACGACGACGAACCGGGCTCCGGTTTGAAGGCCGAGACTCTCGCGGATGCTCTCTGGAATGACCACCTGCCCTTTCGAGGACATCTTCGTAGTGGAAACAGTCATGATGTGTTGTTCCTCAGTATTCTTGCCAGCAAGACGTATCGACGATATCCGGGCCGGTCGGAATCTACCCGGACGTCACCGCGCGCTACGGGTGTCGCGCCATCTATTCCGATCAACTGCCGACCCGCTCCACCTACAGCATCAGCGCGAGCTTGCGGCCCTCGTAGATCGCGGCCGGGGCCTGGCGGGCGGCGACGCAGTCGCCGACGGCGTGCACCTCGCGATCGGACGACCCGGCCAAGGCGTCCGGGAGGGTGCGCTCGGGGGCGTTCACCGTCGCAAGTACGAGAGCATCCGCATCGATGCGCCGCTCGGAATCGTCGAGCAGGTCGATCACCGTCGCGCCGTCGCCGTGCCACTCCTTGACCGCGGACTCCACCACGAACTCGACGCCGAGGTGCCGGAGCCGTTCGCGTAGCGGCCAGTCCGCCGAAGTGCGCACGATCTCGCGCCCGACGAAGGGGTCCGGGGTGACGAGGGTGACCGCGTGCCCCCGCTCCGCCAAATGCCATGCGGTGCCGCCCCCGCGCCACGTGCCGGTGTCGTCGAGCACGACGACGCGGTGGCCGGGCCGCGCGGCGCGGCTCATGACGTCCTCGACCGAAAAGACGTTGGGCCGGTCCACGCCGGGGAGCCGATCCACGGTGGGCAGCCCGCGCTGCCAGCCGTTGCCGGCGGGCTGCGAGCCGGTGGCGAGCACCACCACGTCCGCGTCGAAACCCTCCACCTCCTCGGGCTCCATCGGGGTGTCGAGCCGCACCACCACCTGCAATTTCGTGAGCTGGCGCTCGTACCAGTCGATGAGATCGAGGATCTGGGCGCGGCGCGGCTGCATCCCGGCGAGCCGGAACTGCCCTCCCAGCTTGCCCGACGCCTCGGCGAGGGTGACGCGATGGCCGCGCTCCGCCGCCACCCGGGCCGCTTCGAGCCCGGCCGGGCCGCCGCCCACCACCAGCACCCTGCGCGAGGCATCCGTCCGGGTGAAGCGGTCCCCGCCCCACTCGAACTCGCGGCCCGCCGAAGGGTTGACGAGGCAGCTAATCCAGTAGTCGCGCGAGCGCCGCCCCCAGCACATCTGGTTGCAGGAAAGGCAGGGGCGCACGTCCTCGGCCCTTCCTGCGCGCGCCTTGTTCGCCATGTGCGGGTCCGCGATCTGGCCGCGCACGATGCTCACCATGTCCGCCTGCCCGGCCCCGATCACCGCGTCCGCGTTCTCCGGGGTGCGGATATGGCTCTCCGACTGCACCTTCGCGTGCCGGACCGCCTGCCTGATCCGTTCCGCGTAAGGTGGCCCGAGCTTGTCCTCGTAGACGAAGGTGGGCATCAGGCGGGTGAACTCGAAGTAGCTCCCGGTGCCCACCGTCACGTAGTCATAGAGGCCGCGTTCATCGTGCCACGCCGCGATCTCCTGCTGGTCCTCGACCGAGAGCACGTCGGGCCGGGTCGGATCGACGCTCACGCAGACCCCGATCACGAAGTCGGGGCCGCACAGCGCGCGGATCCTCGCAAGGGTCCGCGACGAGAAGCGCATGCGGCTCTCGAACGAGCCGCCCCATGCGTCGTCCCGGCGGTTGGTGAAGGGCGACCAGAACTGCTCGAAGAGGGCGTTGTAGGCGGCCATGATCTCACAGCCGTCGAAGCCCGCCTCCCTGGCCCGGCGCGCGGCCTGCGCGAAGCCCTCGATCAGCTCCTCGATCTCCGGGCCGGTCATCGCGTGGCTGCCGTCCTGGTCGTGCATCGAGGGCAGGCCCGAGGGCGACCAGTTCGGCTGGCAGGAGAGGTCGAAGTCGCCGTGGGCGCCGACGTGGTAGAGCTGCTGGATCATCACCGCGCCGTGCTCGTGGCAGGCGTCGGTGATCCGCCGGAAGTGCGGGATCACGGCGTCGTCGCCGTGGCGGAAGTTGCCGCGGGTGAGGACCGCGGTGCGGTGCACCGGCACCGGCTCGACCACGATCATCGCGGCCCCGCCGACGGCGCGCTCCAGGTAGTAGCCGAGGTGGCGCTCGGCGGGCAGGCCCTCCGCGCTCATGTTGGCGGTATGGGCGCCGAAGTTCAGGCGGTGCTTGAGCGTCTTCGAGCCGACCCGGATCGGGCTGAAGAGATGGGGAAATGGGGCAGGGGACACGGTGGCGGCCGGGGGGCGTGCGCGTTCGATACGGGGATCAGGCTGCGATGCACACGGCTCGATGCGCAGGGTGCGGTCCCGACCCCGGCGTTACGCGACCCATGCAGTCCCTCACCGCCGGGCATCGCGCCACGCCAGCCATCGCTTCACCGCGCCGAAATCGAACTCGGGTCCGGCGACCCCGACCGTGATCTCGTCGGCGCCGGCGGCGGCGATCGCATCGGCTTGGTCAAGTGCACCCGCATCCACGCCGATGGAACGGTCGATGGCCTTCGGATCGCGTCCGATCTTCGCGCACCAGGCGTCGAGCACCCCGTTCTTGTGGCGCACCTGCTCGGCCGCCGAGCGTCTCCCGGTGCCGTCGCCCGCGAATCCATGCCAGACGTCGGCGTGCTCGGCGGTCAGGCGCAGGGTGACCTTCTCCCCCCCGCCTCCGATCATCAGGGGCAGCGGCCCCTTCGGCGGGGGATTGAGCTTGCCGAGCCGGGCCTTCATGCGCGGGATCGCGGCCCTGAGATCCTTCAGCCGGCTCGGCGCGGTGCCGAACTCGTAGCCGTACTCGTCGTAGTCGCGCTTGAACCATCCCGAGCCGATGCCGAGGATGAAACGGCCACCGGAGATATGGTCGATGGTGCGGGCCATGTCCGCGAGCAGCTCCGGGTTGCGGTACGAGTTGCAGGCGACGAGCGGCCCGAAGCGGATCGTCGACGTCGCCTCCGCGAGCGCCGCGAGCATCGTGAAGCACTCGAAGTGCGCGCCGCCGGAGTCCCCGAACAGCGGGAAGAAATGATCCCAGGTATAGACGCGGTCCGCGCCGAGCGCCTCCGCGGTCAGGAACGCGCGGCGGACGTCGGCGAACTCGCAGTGCTGGGGGTACACCTGGACGGCGATTCGGATCATGGGCCTGGTTTCCTGCGTTGTGGAGTCGTGGGGGACGGATGCGGCTCGACGCTCAGGATACGGCGGGTGACGGATTCAGGAAAGGTCGTGGCCACCGTCCGGGTCGTTCCAGCGCCCAAGGCTCATCAGGGCAGGCACACGCCGAGATCAAAAGGCCGCGGTCGCTACGTCTCCGAATTTGCCGGGCCCGGTCTTCACCGCGGAGAGCACCGTCCACACCTCGCTCGACCGCTTCTCGATGGCCAGGGTACGGAAACCCATCTGGAGGCTGTTCAGGATCGTCGAGTGCGCGATCGGGCCGGCCGGCACCACGCGATGGCGCCGTTGCAAGCGGTCGAGGAGGTCCGACTGGCGCGCGACCTCGGCGTAGAGCCCCTTTCCCGAGCACGTCGCCCCGTCGCCTGCCAGTACACTCGCCCGCCGAGACAATCGTTCAATACAATGGCGAGCCTCGGCATCACACTTGGACATCCGCCATGCACTCCCCCGCCACCATGCACACCGGGCCGCTCGGCTCCACCATCCATGTCCTCCGGGCCGACGCCGGCACCATCGCCGAGCTCGCGGCCATCGACTGGAACCGCCAATTCCTCCGGGTCTGCCTCGATCCGGTGCGCGGAGTCATCACCCTGATGACGCCTTCGCGCCTCCATGACGACCTGTCCGAGATCCTGGGCCATGTCGTGAGTGCCGCGGGGAGCGTCATCACCGGCGCCACCAAGGGGATCCGCAGCACCCGGCTTCGGGGTCGGGGCGAGCCGCCCGGCACCGGGATGGAGCCCGATTGCGCGTTCTACGTCGGCGAGCGCGCCAGAGGGTTTTATGCGGCCCGGGTCGAAGGGGAGGTCGCCCTCGACGCCTACGTCGAGCGCATCGCCCCCGATCTGGTGGTGGAGGTCGAAATCACGCACGCCGACAAGGGCAAGATCGAGCGCTACGGTGAAATGGGGGTGCGGGAGATTTGGCTGCTGCACGGGCGCAAGGGCACGCGGGAGCTGCGGGCGGAGCTTCTCGCCCTGCGCGCCGGGAGCGCGCCGCGCCGGCTCGATGCCTCGGAAGTGCTGGAAGGGCTGACGCCGGACGACGTATGCGAGGCGGTGGAAGAGGTGGGGTCCAGCCAGACCCTCGATCGGCAGATGGAGGCGGTGGCCCGGATCGTGCGCCGTCGGCGGCGGGCGAGCGTGCGGGTGCGGGAGGAGGAGGAGGGGGCGTACTCCACCCATTGAGACGGCCGTCGAGGCGGGCGCGAGCCACATCCGACGATCGCTGCGACGTCGGTCCGCTCAGCGGGTCCGCGTGCTCCGCCCCGACGGCGGCGTCGAGGTCGGCCATAGGTGATGCCGGATGACGGAGAGCCATCGGTGATCGAGCGTGCGTTCCGCTACCGGCTCCCGATCACCGCCATCGCGGTGGTCGGCTCGGGGGCGCTGATCGCGCTCGCGGTCGGCGTCTCCCTGTCCCTCGGGCTGTCGAGCGCGACGGAGAACACCCGCCGGCTCATGGCGTCGCGTTCCGAAACGCTCGTGAGCGCACTCGAACGCAGGATCGAATCGCAGCTTCGGCCGGTGGTGCGGCAGGCGCGGTGGGTGGAGGACCAGTTCCGGATCGGCAAGCTGAAGCTCGACGATCCGCGGGCGCTGGATGCGTTCATCCTCGGCGCGCTGAGCGCGACGCCGCAGATCGCGAGCATGGCCTTCGTCGATACCCGGGCCAGGGCCCGGAGATGGGAGCGCGCTTCCCCGCGGCCGATCGTGGAGGACTGGTCGAACCGTCCCACGGTCGTCGAATGGCTGGAAGGCGGGGCGTCCCAGCCGGGCCCGTCGTGGCAGGCGCCGTTCCGGACCCCCCTGCTCGACACGACGATCGTGCTCCACGACACGCCGCTGTGGATCGACGGCAGGTACGCCGGCATGTTCACGCAGGTGGTGACCGTCTCCGATCTGTCGAGGTACCTCGACTCCATCGACACCGGCGCCGGGATCACCCCGTTCATCCTCTACGACCACGATCGCGTCCTCGCGCACCGGCGGTTGATCGACTGGACGCCCGGCACGTCATCCGATCGGGAGCAGCCGCTCGTCGCTCTCGATGCGCTCGGAGACCCCGTGCTCGAACGCATCCGGACGCCGGACGACGAGGATCTGTTCCTCTTCGGCGGCATGACCGAGACGAGCGCGTCGGGCGTGACGGTGGGCGGCAACTACTACGTGTTCCTGTACCGGGACCTCCACCGCTACGGTCCGGCCCCCTGGACGATCGGGGCACACGTGAACGTCGGAACGACCGACGTCCTGGAATGGCTCGCCGGGATCGTCCGGGACGCCCTGAGCGGGAGCTATGAGGACAGCGGGACGCCCGACGGCAACGAGCTCGAACTGGTGATCGCTTCGGCGTTCGCGGGGCTCGCCGTGTTCGTCCTCTCCGTCGCCCTCGCGACGTGGCTCGGCGTGCGCGCGAGCCGGCCGGTCAAGGCGCTGGCGGCGGCGGCGCGCTCCATCGAGGAAGAGCATTTCGACCGTGTCCCGGCGCTGCCGCCGAGCCGGGTCGCCGAGTTCGACGACGCGAACCGCTCGTTCAACCGGATGGCGGCGGGGCTGAAGGAGCGCGCGCTGATCCGCGAGACCCTGGGCCGCTTCGTTCCCACCGACGTGGCGAAGGCGCTGCTCACCGAGGGTGGCGAGCTCGCGCCCGTGCAGTCCGAGGCCACCGTGCTCTTCTCCGATCTCGAAGGCTTCACCACGCTGACCGAGACCCTCGGCCCGGACGGCATCGTCGAATTGCTCAACGAATACTTCGAGGCGATGGTCGAGATCCTCGAACGCCACCGCGGGGTGGTCACCCAGTTCCAGGGCGACGCGATCCTCGCCACCTTCAACGTGCCGGTGCCGGACCCCGACCACGCCGCCAGCGCCCTGCGCGCGGCGCTGGAGATGCAGTCCGCGGTGCGGAGCCGGGAGTTCGCCGGGCGCCGGATCGGCAGCCGCATCGGGATCAACACCGGCCCGCTCGTCGCGGGCGCGGTCGGCGCGAAGGGCCGGTTGAGCTACACCGTGCACGGCGACGCGGTCAACCTGGCGGCCCGGCTGGAAGCCTTGAACAAGGAGCTTGGCACGCGCATTCTGGTCTCCGGGGCGACGGCGGCGCGGGTGGAAGGCTTCGACCTCGAAGCGAAGGGCGAGGTCGACGTGCGCGGCCAGAGCGGGCGCGTCACGGTCTACGCGCTCGGCGGGGCGTCCGGCGGCCGATGACGGCAGAATCCTCAATGCGCCATCCCCTTCACCTTCGAGCCCGGATTCGCGCGATGCGTCCCTGGGAGCGCGGGCGTCCCGCATGCAACGGGCCGGAAGCCCACGATCGTTCGCAGGCGGGACCGCCGTGCCCCTCCGGGACACGCCGTTCCCAGGAGACCCATCGTGGTCCTGCACACGCCTCGCCGGTCCGGGGCGGAGCCTCTTCAGCATGACGACCGAAAAAACCTGGGACTACGTCATCGTCGGGGCCGGCTCGGCGGGCTGCGTCATCGCCAACCGGCTCTCGGCCGATCCCGACTGCTCCGTGCTGCTGATCGAAGCCGGCGGGCGGGACCGCAACCCCCTGTTCCGCCTGCCGATGCTGATGGGCCGGCTGTTCCATTCCGGCATCTACAACTGGCGCTACCACACCGAGCCGGTCCCGGCCCTGGACGGCCGCACGCTCTACTGGCCCCGCGGCAAGGTGCTGGGCGGCAGCTCCACCATCAACGGCATGGTCTACGTGCGCGGCAACCGCCACGACTACGACCGCTGGGCGCAGATGGGCCTCCCCGGCTGGTCCTACGACGAGGTCCTGCCGGCCTTCCTCCGCTCCGAAGCGCACGTCCAGCGCGGCGGCGACTACCACAACGGGACGGGCGAGCTGACCGTATGCCGCGCGCGCGGCACGAACCCGCTCTACGACCTCTTCATCGAAGCCGGCCGCCAGGCGGGCCATCCGGTCAACGACGACTTCAACGGCGCCGAACAGGAAGGCTGCGGGCGCTACGACTTCACCATCCGGCGGGGCAAGCGCTGGTCCGCCTCCTACGCCTTCCTGCGCCCGGTCCTGCGCCGCCGCAACCTGGGCGTCGCCACCGACGCGCTCGCCCTGCGGGTGCTCGTGGAGAACGGCCGCGCAACGGGGGTCGAGATCGCCCGGGAGGGCCGGACCCAACGGGTGCGCGCCGCGCGGGAGGTCGTCCTGTGCGGCGGCACGGTGAATTCCCCCCAGATCCTCATGCTGTCGGGGATCGGCCCGCCCGCCGAGCTTGCGCGCCACGGCATCGAGGTGGCGCACGACCTCCCCGGCGTCGGGCGGAACCTGCAAGACCACGTCGACTGCGTGCTCTCCTTCGAATGCCGGAAGCCCGTCACCCTCTACCGCCACCTCCGAGCCGACCGGCTGGCTCTGTCCGTGGCGCGGGGCATGGTCTTCGGCGAAGGCGTCATGACGACGTTCCCCTACGAGGCGGGCGCCTTCCTGAAGACCCGGCCGGAGCTGATCGCGCCGGACCTCCAGCTCCACTTCATGCCGGCCCTGGAGAAGACCGCCAACCTGCACTTCCCGAACCCCTTCCGGCGGGCCGCCGCGGTCGAGGCCAACCACGGCCTGGCCATACGGGTCGGGCCGCTGGTTGCGGAGAGCCGGGGGACGATCACCCTGCGCTCGGCGGACCCCGCCGAGCCGCCGAGGATCCAGCCCAACTACCTGGAGCGCGACGCCGACCGCAAGACCATGATCGCCGGGGTGCGCATCGTGCGCGACATCATCGGCCAGCCGGCCCTCGCCGCGTATCGCGGGCGGGAGCTCGCCCCCGGCGAGGCCGTTCGGAGCGACGAGGACCTCGCGACCTGGCTCCGCTCCGCCGCCATGACCACCTTCCACCCCGTGGGGACCTGCAAGATGGGCGTCGACCCGATGGCGGTGGTGGACGCGCGCCTCAAGGTCCACGGCATCGAAGGGCTGCGCGTCGCGGACGCCTCCGTCATGCCGGTCATCACCAGCGGAAACACCAACGCCCCGGCCATCATGATCGGGGAGAAGGCGGCCGAGTTCCTGCGCGGGGAGTAGCGGTTCCCGCAACTGGCCGATCCGGCGGACACGGCCTCGACCGCCGGCCGACCGGATACGCGCCATGCTCCGAACCTTCAATCCCGTTCGACCCTGGCTTCGGCACCACATTCGAGACTTGCGCACCAGCCTCGGCATCGAAGGATCGTATACATCGTCATGTACCTCGCCGCCGGTCTCGCCCTGCGCAAGCTCGGCCGGGGGGCGCCGCCCGCGTAGCGGCGGCATCCTCCGCGCGCATGGTCGGCCGGCCTTCGAAATGTCGAACGTATACAAGGCCGCACCTCGTACTTCGCGCTCTTCCGAACGGTTTCGGACGCCGGTCCCCTCGAGCGCCCGGCCCCTCGGAAGCGGCCCGCCCGGAACGGTGTCACGTCGATGTTCGGCGTCGGCCCGGTGATCATGCCGGTGTGGCCGTGCCCGGACACGAGCCACAGGTCCTCGTGGCGCGGGGATGGGCCGATCACCGGGAGCCTGTCCGGCAGGCTTGGACGCCGGCCCATCCACCACGTCGCCCCTTCGAGTCGCGGCTTCGGATACCGGCGCGGGGTATGCTGCCCGGCCATGGCACCTCACCGGAGGCACGTCCCGTCATGAACGTCCCCGCAGCGCTGATCGAGGGGGCGCTGGCGTTTCGGAAGAACGAATACCGTAGCGGCAGAACCCTCATGCCCCGGCTGGCCGAGGGGCAGCGTCCGAGTGTCCTGATGATCGGGTGCAGCGATTCCCGGGTCGATCCTGCGCTGATCTGCGGCGCCGGGCCGGGCGAAGTCTTCACCGTTCGCAACGTCGCCAACCTCGTGCCCCCTTGCGACTCCCGCGGCGGGCGCGGCGACAGCGTGCGCGCGGCGCTGGAATACGGAGTCGGGACCCTCGGTGTGTCGCATGTCGTGGTGTTCGGGCACGCCCATTGCGGCGGCGTCAGGGCCATGATCGATGCGGCTCGCGGGGCCGCTCCGGAGTCCGGATTCATGGGTTCCTGGCTGGCCGTCGCGAGCACCGTTCCCGATCAGGTCCTGGCCGATCTGGCCGCGGACGGGCGGACGGACCTGACGGCCGATTCGCTGCACGCCTGCGCCGCCGTGGTCGAGCGCCGCTCGATACTGAATTCCATCGACAACCTGCGCGGCTATCCCTGGATCCGGGAGCGGATCGAAGCGGGCGCGCTGGCCGTGCACGGGTGGTGGTTCGACCTCGACGACGGGCGCCTGTGGGCGACCCATCCCGAGACGGGTGCGTTCCTCCCGGTCGAGTCCGCCTGAACGGCCGTGCAAAATACCTCCGCCTCCGCACAGGCATCGTGATCGGTTCAGACGATACGGACGAGGTCGCCGGACGCGCCGCAGGGGCCTCCTGTCCTGCGTTGACCGACCGAAGCCCGTCGATTGAAGCTGATGTGCGGAAATACCAGGTCCGAGCAAGACGGTTCCGCGGACCGGCCCACGGATCGACCCACCGAAACAGAGAGGGGAACACCATGAGAAACCGGATGCTCGACGCCTTGGCCGCCACCACCGCCGCGACGGCGCGGCTGGAACGGGCTTCACGGGTCGAGACGCGGGAGTCCGCGTCCCGGGGCGAGTTGCCCGTTTTCGCCCATGTGAACCATAGTGAAACCGCGATAACATGCGGGTGCTTTCCGAGGATGTCGAGGCGGTGCAACGCAAGGCGGCGGCGCAACGTATCGATACGTTTGGCGAGCGCAGTGTGCTACAGAACCGGACAAGTCCATTTGTTGCCAACAGAAGCGAAAATCAGGGAGCGCTTCGAAGCCCGTGATACGCTGACATGTCGGCGGGAGCGTCCGGATGTGAGCCACTACCCTGAAAGGAGGGCGGGTCGGAACCGGGTGACGTTCGGACCATCAAGACGCGGGGGCATGATGAAGATGAACGACCATGAGCAGCGGAGCTTCGTCGAGACGTGGCGCGGAGCCGAACCGAAGCGCCGGTCCATGAGATCATCCGTGAATCCGTTTGCCCCCCCATAAGCGTCAACTTGTTTCATTTGACGCTTGTGAGGAAGGCGTGACGCTTGTGAGGAAGGCGGCTAATTGGGAGGGGCGGCGCTGCGGAGGCTCGGCCAATGCTCTGGAGATCGGGTTCCATTGGTGGATCACCTGTGCCAGAGGCAGGCGCGGTTCGATGGCCCGCGCGACCTGGTTGAGAACGAACTTGAAGTCACGCCACGGGCTGGGCGGCCTTCGCCGTCTCCAAGTGGTATCCCCAGGGGGAAACGGCCACGGCATGGCGGGTCAGTTTCTCCACCAGCAGCGCCACGAGGAGCTTGCCGTACAGCCACGCCTTGGCGCTCTCGTCGTCGTATTTGGGCAGGTGTCCCAACTGCGCCAGTGACTTGAACCGCTTGAAGACCAGCTCGATCTGCCACGGGGTGCGGTACCACTGAAGCACCTCCGAAGCCGCAAAAGCCGGTTCGGGGAAGGTGGTGAACACGATGACGTAACGCGCGAACTCCAAGGTGCGCGGTTGAACCTGCTTGCCTTTGCGCGCGGCCTCCTTGTGCAGCTTGCGCTGTGCGATCCGGCTGGCCTGTTGCGTCTTTCGGATCGCGCACACGCGCCCCGGCACCGCCACCGCCTCCTCGACCGCCCCCACCGGCCAGGACCCCACCGCGCCAGCGCATTCGAGCGACGTGACCGCCGCGAGCAGGTCGAACGGGGCGCCGTCGGTCGTGCGAAGCCCCAGCGAGCCGGTGTTCACGCGCACGATGACATGACCGCCCGCCGCTGCCACGTAATGGATGCCCTTGGCGGTCGAGTCCCCGCGGTCGGCGAGCACGTGGTCGCCTGCGCGGATGGGGAAGTGCAACAGGGACTCGCCGGCGCCATGCCCTTTCGTGGCCGTGAGCTGGAAGAAATCGCAGGTCAGGGAAGGAAGGCGGACGCTGTAGTGCAACCGCCACAACGAGCCCGTCTTGCCGGGCTCCTTGACCGTCGTCGCGTCGAACGCCCGGACCTGGAAGCCGCCGTCGCGCGCCACCGCGATGCCCTGTTCGCGAAACAGCTCCACGCACAGCGCATGCAGCCACTCCTTCGATTTCTTCAGCCGCTTCATCAGCGCCATGGCCGACACGTCGGCCAAGCCCGCCATCTTCGCCCGCACGATGCTCTCGCGCAGCGAATGTCCGCATCCGACGTGACGCAGCAACACCCGCAGCAAAGACTCGACCGACTTGTCCTGTCAGTTGCATAAGGTGCCGGCCCATACGCATTCACTGCGCAAAATACGGGGTTTTCTGGCCGAAACAGGTGTGGCTCAAATTCACTGCCAGTGAGGATAAGCCACACGCGCCAACGGCCGTCTTCAGACCGCCATTCCCGCTTTCGCGGGAATGGCGGATTTTCTCGAAGCCCGCTCCTGGTCTGATCGGGGTGATAGCGAATCCTTCGATTTAGTAGAGTCGACGGCTGGCGCGGTGGCGTCAGGTCGGTGGGGGTAGCCGTTTCCCGGCGATTTTCGCAGTACCGGTGCCTCGCTCCACGCCATCGCTCCGTTTCCAGTCGCCGCTCATCGAACCGGATGCGGGTCTCCCGCATCCGGCTCTCGGACGAGAGCATGCCTTCGCCCTCTCCCACCACGCCTTCACCCAACCCACCATCCGCCCGTCACCCACCCGACGGGCGACGCACTTGAGCAGCTCAGCGTGCGGTCTCTGGCCGAAGTCGTCCGACCAATCCGCGTCCACGACCTCGCAGTGACCCGTGCTCGCCAGCCGATGCGCCCGTTGGACCGCATCGTGGGCGCTTCTTCCCGACCGATAGGCGTACTGCTCCGGGGTCAGGTCCGCCTCGACCATCGGCGTCAGCACCGGCAACGCCGCCGTCTGCGCCACCCGGTCCCGCAGGCAGAATGCCCAAGGCCCGATACTTCCCGCGTTGCCTCTTCGCAATCCACACCCGCCGAACCGCTTGCGACCGGCAGGTCCCTTCCTCCCACTCCCGCGCCAGTCCCCCAAGCCACCGCTCCACGCCCCGCGCCTCGATGTCCGCCACCGTCTCGCCGTCCACCCCGGGCGCCCCGCCATTGCGGCGGACCTCGCCCCAGGCGACCGCCAGCACATCGTCGCGCCACACCTTCAGCGTATGGAACCGATGGCCCGGAGCTTCCTTCGCTTTCGCATGGAGCACCGCCTGGAGTCTCCGAACCCGTTCCGGGGCGGCCAGGCTCGCACCAGTCCCCATCTCCCTTCCTCCTTCTTGCACCCCTCCCGAACCCAGGCCCCTTCCCTCCACCAGCATTCCCCGGCTTCATCAGTACTCCGGACCTCTCCGCCACCCCATACGGCCCGGCCTGTCCTTCGCAGGCTGCCGGTGGGCGCGTGCCACGCCACCGTCGGGGCTTCCCGTGTTGCGTCCATCCCCCTCTTCTGCGTGCCGTCGCCATTCCCCCGGCGGAACCGGTCGGTGCTCGCGTCGCTCGCTTCCCGCCCGATACCAGCCTTCCCCGTGTTACAGGCGGGTCGGCTTCCGCATTACCCGTCCCAAAGCCTGCTCGGCGTTCACCCGCGTGACGGCCCGCAGGGTCGCCGAGTCGCCTTCGCGACCCGTCTCATCGGAGTGCTTCAGTCCCTGTCGTTGCCTCCATCGACCGCTCCGACTGCGACCGGCCGGAGCGACGGTTGCCGGGCGGGATTCGCACCCGCCAAGGGATGGCGCCTTGCACGGCGCACTGCAACAATCGGATTGTCCTTGCGCAAGCCTTTCAGCGCCCCCGTCTCGCTCGCCAACTCCCGCCAGCGCTCGGGCAGAAACGACATCAACACCGTCCAGTCCTCGTCCATCCTCGCGCGCTCCCCATCGTGCACCAGAATTCACGATAGGAAACAATGACATGGAAAACAAGTTGACGCTTATGGGGGGGCTCGGCGCACTGTCGAGGTGCGCACCGGCCGGGTGCAGCAGTTGCGGCGCAGCCTGTATGCTCTGGCGCCGCCCTGGCGAAAACGCATCCCCCATCCCTTCCTGGTGGCGAACCGGCTCGCGCCGGACTCGTACGTCAGCGGCCTCTCGGCCCTGGCCTTCGCCCACGCGATTCCCGAGTACGTCGCCGAGGTGACCAGCGTCACCGCCCGGCGTCCGCACGTCCGCACGTTGCTCTGGGACGCTATTCGTTCCGGCACCTGAAGGCAGGGCTTCTGTTCGGCTACCGGCAGGTGGACCTGGGCGAAGGCCAGCAGGCATTCGTGGCGGCTCCGGAAAAGGCGTTGCTGGATGCCGTCCATCTGCAACCCGGCGGCGACGACAAGGCGTACTTGCGGGAGATGCGCCTCGACCTCGACGCTCTGTGCATGGATACCCTGGGCGCGTTTGCGGCAAGGTGCGCGACGCTGAAGCTTGCGCGGACGGCCCGCCACGTGCGCGATCTGGCCGATGGCCTGCCGGAGTACGAGACGCTGTGAAGGAGCATCTTCAGGCGCTGGTCCGGGGGCGCGAACCCCTGCGGGGGCGGAACGTGGCCCGTGAGTACTTGCAGGCGCGCATCCTCGGCGCGCTGCAACGCGCCGGTGCGATGAGCTCGCTGGCGTTCCAGGGCGGCACCTGCCTGCGTTTTCTCTTCGCCCTGCCGCGCTACTCGGAAGATCTCGATTTCACCCTGGAAGGAGATCCGTCCCGATACGCCCTGCGGCGCTACCTGCAAGCCGTTCGCGCGGAGCTTTCGGCCGAGCGGTACCGGGTCGAACTGCGCCTCCGGGAGCATCGTGCGGTGCACAGCGCCCTGGTGCGTTTTCCCGGCCTGTTGCACGAGCTTGGTCTGTCTCCCCACGCTTCGGAAGTGCTTGCGGTCAAGATCGAGGTCGATACGAACCCTCCGGCGGGCGCGAAGCTGGACTTGAGCCTGGTGCGCCGCCACACCACGCTCAGGCTTTACCATCACGACCGGTCGTCGCTCCTGGCGGGCAAGCTGCACGCTGTTCTCCGGCGGCCTTACACCAAGGGGCGCGATCTCTACGACCTGATCTGGTACTTGAGCGCCCCCGACTGGCCGGCGCCCAATCTGTTACTGCTGAATGCCGCCCTGCGCCAGAGTGGTTGGGATGGCGAGGAGGTGGCACCGGATTCCTGGCGCCACACGGTCGGGAACCGCCTGGACGCCCTGGATTGGGAACGTGCCGCCGCGGACGTGGGTCCTTTCCTCGAACGTCGGGAGGACATGGAGCTGATCACCAGGGCAAATTGCTTTCCTGAATCGCCTGCGAGCCAGTCCGCCGTTACCCGGTGTCTCCGCCGTGAAAGTGGATGCCGCTACCGCCGTCTGCGCGCCGCCCGGTCAAGGCCGGGCGCAGGCCTCGTTTCGTGCTCTGGTGAGAGATACAGGCTGGCCGGTCGAGCCCTGCCGCGGCAGCAGGCCCGATCCGATGGACGGGGTTCGGGACTCACCGCGGCTCCCCGCCGATCCGCTGCCGCCAATGCTCCGCCCGCGCGAGCACTTGGCCTGCATCGACGGTGAGGAGATCTCCCTCCGCGAGCACCGGGCGGCCGGCGATCCAGACGTGGCTGACCTGCCGCCGCGAGGCCGAGAACGCCACCTGCGAGGCCGCGTCGTACACCGGCTGCGACTCGATCGCCGAGAGATCGACGGCGATCAGGTCCGCCGCCTTTCCGGGCCGGAGGCTGCCGATGGCCTCCTCCTTGCCGAGCGCCCGCGCGCCCCCGATCGTCGCCATCGCGATCGCCCGGTGGGCGGGCACCGCGGTCGCGTCGCCGGCGAGCGCCTTGGCCACGAGGCTCGCGGTGCGCATCTCCTGGATCATGTCCAGATCGTTGTTGCTCGCGGCGCCGTCGGTGCCCAACGCGACGTTGACCCCCGCTGCGAGCAGCTTCGCGACCGGACAGAAGCCGCTCGCGAGCTTCAGGTTGGACTCGGGGCAGTGCACCACATGCGCGCCGCACTCCGCGAGCCGCTCGATCTCGCCGTCCTCCAGCGCGGTCATGTGCACCGCAATGAGCCGCGGCGACACGAGCCCCAGCCGGTCCAGGCGCGCAAGCGGACGCGCTCCGTCCTGCGCGAGCGCGCGCTCCACCTCCCCGGCCGTCTCGTGCAGGTGGATGTGGACGGGCACGTCCAGCTCGTCGGCGAGGATCCGGATCCGTTCGAGCGGTTCGTCCGAGACCGTGTATGGCGCGTGCGGCGCGAACGCGGTATCGACGAGGGGATGGGATCGGAACTCGTCGTGGATCTCCGTCGCGCGCGACAGGTACTCGCCCGCGTCCTTCGCCCACACCGAGGGGAAGTCGAGCACGATCATGCCGAGCACGCAACGCATGCCGGCCGCCACCGCCGTGCGTCCCGCTTCGTCCGGATGGAAGTACATGTCGTTGAAGCAGGTCGTGCCCCCGCGCAGCATCTCGGCCACGGCGAGCGCCGTCCCGTCCCGCACGAACTCTTCGCCGACCCAGCGCCGCTCGGCCGGCCAGACGCGCTCTTCCAGCCAGCGCATGAGCGGCAGATCGTCGGCGAAGCCGCGCAGCAGAGTCATCCCCGCGTGGGTATGGGCGTTGACGAGTCCGGGCAGGATCACGTGTCCGGGGAGTGCGACGGTCCGGCTTGCGGTGTAGCCCGAGCGCGCCTGGGCCTGCGGCAGGATCGCGCCGATGCGGCCGTCGTCGATGACCACGGTGTGATGCTCCAGCACGACGCCTTCCGGCTCGACCGGGAGCACCCAGCGGGCTTCGACCAGGGTATCGACCGATTGCATGGCGGTGGCGGGTTGCGAGGCGGTGGCCAGGGAGCGGATGCCGATGCGGCTACGCGAACGGTGGTTCGCGATGGTATATCGGGACATGGCCCCGCTTCCAACTGGATATACGGGTCTCGGGCGCTCCCGCCAAGTTTGAATGAGGTGGTCCCATTAGAGGTGGTCCCATAAAAAAGAGACAGAATGACAGTGAAGAGGCGCCGATTCACGGCGGATTTCAAGAGGCGTGCGACGCTGGAGGCGTTACGCGGGGACAAGACGGTTCAGGCGCTGGCGGCGAAGCATGAGTACATCACGAACCAGGTGAGCACGTGGAAGAGACAGGCGGTAGAGGGCCTGGGAGAGGTGTTTGCGGGGTGTCGGAAGTCCGGCTCGGAGGCAGAAGCGTTGGTCAAGGAGTTGTACGCGAAGATTGACGAGTTGGCGATGGAGTGGGACTTTTTTTCGGCGCAGGTTGGAGTGCTGAGCCGTTCGCAGCATGTGACGATGGTGGAGCGTGACGGGGAGTCGAGTCTGATTCGGCAGTGCGAGCTGCTGGGCATCCCCGCTTTCGCGGGGACCGGGCGTCGCTGTACTCAACCGGTATGTAGATGATTTCAAACGGTCAGATGGTCCCGGATGATTTCGAGAACGGCGTCCTCGTCGGCGCGCGCGGTCGTGGGCGTTGTGCCGGACGTCGATCCGGGCCTCGGTGGCCCCCGGTGCTCAATGGACGGTTGCGGGCGCTGCCTGGACAACGTGTTCATCCTGGGCCGTCCTCGCGCCGTCGGGATCGTCAAATATCGGCTCTGCAATTGTCCGGCCCCTCCCGACGATTGTCATGGGTGGCCGGACATCAGGAACGCCAGCGCTCCCGGGATCCCTGTCCCTTGCCCGCATACCCGACCCCCCGCAGCGCTCCGGTGATCTCGTCGAGGATCTCGGGGTCGTCGATGGTCGCCGGCGTCTTCCACTCCTCCCCGTCCGCGATCTTCTGCATCGTCCCGCGCAGGATCTTGCCCGAGCGGGTCTTGGGCAGCCGCTGCACCACCGTCGCGGTCTTGAACGCCGCGACCGGACCGATCTTCTCGCGCACGAGCTGCACGACCTCGCGGCAGATCTCTTCCGGCGCACGCCCGCAGCCCGCGTTCAGGACCAGGAAGCCGAGCGGGAGCTGCCCCTTCAGGGCGTCCGCGACCCCGATCACCGCGCATTCCGCCACGTCGGGATGGGAGGCGAGCACCTCCTCCATCGCGCCGGTCGAGAGCCGGTGCCCGGCCACGTTGATGACGTCGTCGGTGCGGGTCATCACGAAGACGTAGCCGTCCTCGTCGATGAAGCCGGCGTCGCCGGTCTTGTAGTAGCCGGGAAACTCCGCCATATACGCCTCGCGGAAGCGCTGCTCCGCATTCCACAGGGTGGGCAGGGTGCCCGGGGGCAGCGGCAGCTTCACCACCAGGGCGCCGATCTCGCCGGCCGGCACCGGTGCGCAGCGCTCGTCCACGGCCCGCACGTCCATCCCCGGCGCGGGCATCGCGGGCGAGCCTTCCTTGACCGGCAACGCCTCGATGCCGATGCAGTTCGCGCAGATCGACCAGCCGGTCTCCGTCTGCCACCAGTGGTCGATGACCGGGACGCCGAGCTTCGATTGCGCCCACCGGAGGGTGTCGGGGTCGAGCCGCTCCCCGGCGAGGAACAGCGTGCGGAAGCGCCCGAGGTCGTAGCGCCCGATCAGCGCCCCCTCCGGGTCCTGCTGCTTGATCGCGCGGAACGCGGTGGGGGCGGTGAACAGCACCGACACGCCGTACTCCGAGAGCACCCGCCAGAACGCGCCCGCGTCCGGGGTGCCGACCGGTTTGCCTTCGTAGACGATGGTGGTGTTGCCGTTGAGCAGCGGCGCATAGCAGATGTACGAGTGCCCGACCACCCAGCCCACGTCGGACGCCGCCCAGTACACCTCCCCCGGCTCGACGCCGTAGATGTGCTTCATCGACCACTTGAGCGCCACGGCGTGCCCGCCGTTGTCGCGGACCACGCCCTTGGGCTGGCCAGTGGTGCCGGAGGTGTAGAGGATGTAGAGGGGATCGGTGGCGGCCACCGGCACGCAAGCGTGCGGCTCGGCGCCGCGCATGGCCTCGGCCCAGTCCACGTCGCGCCCTTCGACGAGCTCGCATGGAGCCAGCCTGCCTTCCTCCCGCCCGTGGTCCCGCGCCACGGAACCGCCAGGCGACCGCGCCGGCAGCCGCCCTTCCCGCTGGAGGATGACGCAGGCGCGGGGCTTGTGGGCGGCCAGCGCGATCGCACCGTCGAGCAGCGGCTTGTACTCCACCACCCGGCCCGGCTCGACCCCGCACGACGCCGAGACGATGGCCACCGGCGTCGCATCGTCGATGCGCACCGCCAGCTCGTTCGAGGCGAAGCCGCCGAACACCACCGAGTGCACCGCCCCGAGCCGCGCGCACGCCAGCATCGCGATGATCGCCTCAGGGACCATGGGCATGTAGACGATCACCCGGTCGCCCCTGCCCACCCCGAGCCCGGCCAGCACGCCGGCGAAGCGCGCGACCTCGTCGCGCAGCCCGGCGTAGGTGTAGCGGCGTTTGGTGTCGGTGACCGGGCTGTCGTAGATGAGGGCCGCCCGATCGCCCCGGCCGTTCTCGACGTGGAGGTCGAGCGCGTTGTAGCAGGTGTTGAGCTCCCCGCCGGTGAACCACCGGTAGCTCGGGGGGTTGGAGTCGTCCAGCACGCGCTCCCAGCGCTTCGTCCAGTGGACGGCCTCGGCCGCCTCGGCCCAGAACGATTCCGGGTCCGAGAGCGAGCGCGCGTGCACTTCGGCGTATCGGCTTGACATTCGGCTATCCCCTTCTCGACTCCGCGGACGTGGGCTCGATGGTAGCCCGCGCCGTCGCGGCGCAACAGGCCACCCACACCGGGGCCATGCGCAGATCACGGACAGGCCGGCTCCCCGGCCCGGACGGGATACGAAGCGAAGGGGACGATGTGCGTGGACGGCGCCGGCCTGTCCCGAAGAGGTGTCCTCGGAACCACGGACTGCGCCGGCTGCGAAGGCCGCCGTCATGCTGCACGGCCGCCGGGGTACACCTGCCGACGCCGGATCCGGCGATGGAGTGGACGAACGGGAAGCTGCCCGAACGCGCAGGGCGACGAGGGCGGCATTCCCCGGCATTGCAGGGTGGCCCCGATGGTGGAAGCTCCCGAGAGCCGTCAGGAGCCGAACAACTGCGCGTGCGAACCCAAACGAACGAGTTGCAGCGTGGAGGCGTCCGCTTTGCCGTAGATCAGCAACAGATTCGGGCGCAAGTGGCACTCCCGACAACCTTGCCACGAGCCTCTGAGCGGATGATCGGCGTAGCTGGCCGGAAGGGGCCGATCACCGGCGAGCAGCTCCACTACGCGGGACAGAGTGCCCCTGATGTGCATGCCGTGGCTGCCTCGCAGCACCCGGCGGTAATCGCGCTTGAATGCCGCCGTGCGGAAAACTTCCCGCATTCAGTCGGCATCCAGATCGGCGATGAGGTCCGACGGGTGGCCGATGCGGACGAGTTCTCCCCGTTCAGCCGCTCGAATGGCCGCGATGGTCTCTTCGTTGGGCGCATGGGGGGGCGGCGGGAATGGACCGGCGTTGTCGAAGGGATCGAAAGGCAGGGCGCGTTCCCTGGCCACACGAACGAGGAACATCCGTACCGCGGTTGAAAGGTTGAGACCGGCGTCGGCGAGGACCAGGGCGGCCTCGTTCTTCACCGTTTCATCGACGCGAACCTGGATCGTAACGCTCATTCGAAGGTTGCTTCCTTCAGGGGATTGTGCAGACAGTGTAATGGAACGTATCGACAACGGACAACCGGAGTTCGGCTGGCCACACAGCGCCCGAACCGTGCCGCAAGCGTCAAGATCGCCCGGTGGTGGAAGGCCGCGGGGACGCCGCCGGCGAGGTTCGCGGAAGCCGGGTCGGGACGCGCCGCCGAGGCGGCGTGCAGGCCGCTTGCGCGCGGGGTCCGCGTGCAGCGCAAGCGCGACGGCTTCGCGACAGAACAGGGCCTGTCGCGCGATGACACGCCCGCCGGAGCCACCGGTGACCTTCAAACGCCCCGTCTCCGACCACCCCGCCCCGGATGCAGCGGAAGCGCTCGCCAGGATGGACCGCCGCCGACTATCCCGCGCAGCACCACCAGCGCATGCCTCGACAGGGGCACCGGTGTACTCCGGGGCTCGGCGAGCTACACGCCGCCGGCTGCTCGCTCCGTCTCCGCGCGTTCGGCGTTCAGGACAAGAAGGCGGGCGAGGACTTCTCGCGGGTCGCGTCTCGCCTGCGGTAGCGGAGTGGTCTTGTTTCGCAACCCTGTTCCGTCTCGCCGATCATATGGTCCAGGAGGAATTCGCGGACGGTGGCGACATCGCGCCGTCTACAGGCGTGTTTCGTATGTCCGTCTCGACTTGGAAGGCTCGTTCACGGCTGCTATTCTTCTTTGTTCCAATATCTGTTGTACCGGCCTCCTCGAAGGGGCCGTTCCTCCGCGGGGACCGACAATGGCCGACTACACTTGGGTGGCGTGGTTCGAGGAACTGGCCACCACGATCGCCAGGAACGACGAGAGCTACTTGGCCGGCAAGGCAAAGGACGTGGATTGGAAGAAGAACAAAGACAAGGTTCCACTTCTGAAGTACGGGGACGAGAACATCGATCCGATGTCGTTCCTCTACTTCCTCGCGCAAAAAAAACACCACGAAGCAGTTCGAAGGTATCTTCAGGAGCGTCCACGAGGTGTTCGGCATCACTTCTGATTTCCCCGGAACTCGGCCCTTCATCCCCACACCAACGTCAAACACCACGACGCTGTACCACAACGCAAAGTCATTCAGACCGGATTTGCTCTGGCGCCTGTTCACCCGTCAGTTGCACAAGGTGTCGGCCCATACGCACGTTCACTGCGCAAAATACGGGGTTTTCCGGCCGAAACAAGGTGTGGCTCAAATTCACTGCCAGTGAGGATAAGCCACACGCGCTAACGGCCGTCTTCAGACCGTCATTCCCGCTTTCGCGGGAATGACGGATTTTCTCGGAGCCCACTCCTGGTCTGATCGGGGAGATAGCGAATCCTTCGATTGAGTAGAGTCGACGACTGGCGCGGTGGCGTTAGGTCGGTGGGGGTAGCCGTTTCCCGGCGGCTTTCGCAGTACCGGTGCCTCGCTCCACGCCATAGCTCCGTTTCCAGTCGCCGCTCATCGAACCGGACGTGCGGTTCTCCCGCATCCGGCTCTCGGACGAGATCATGCCTTCGCCCACGGAAAGCTCGTCGTTCGCACTGCCAGGCGCGTCAGGCCCATTTCATTCCACAGCCGCCTGTCCGGGAAGCGCACATACCCCCCGGCTCGTACCTTGTGCTTGCGACACAGCCACTGACGCAGCCGCCGGGTCGCGTGCCGGTCAATCGCGGCGTAAGCCGGGCTGACCTGTCCCAGGTGGAAGTAGTTCGCCCATCCGGTCATGAGCCGGTTCAGCCGTCCCACCACCACCTCCGGGTCCAGCAGCCCGTATCGTCGCGCCGTCAGCTCGCTTACCCTGCGGCACAGGCTCTGCACGCTCGCCGGTGTGGGGCGTGTGCCGATGTAGGCTCGGCCCGTATCCCGACGATAGTTGCGTCCCACTCGGTAGCCAAGGAAGTCGAACGATTCCTCCGGAACACGCACGCATCGGGTCTTCTCGGCGTTGAGCGGCAGCTTCAGACGCTTCATCACGTCCTCGACCGCCTCGCGCATCGTCGCCGCCGATTCCTTGCCCAGGATGACAATGTCATCGGCGTAGTTGACGACGCCCGCCTTGAAGCGTCGGGCATACCCCAACCCCTTCCAGCCCAGGAGGAAGCGGCGCATGTACAGGTTGCTCAGTAGCGGAGAGATCGGCGCCCCTTGTGGGGTCCCCTTCCTCTCCCGACGCGCCCGGTTCGTGCGGCGGGTGCCGCCTCGCCCGTCGTCCTCCTCGACCGCCCTCTCCCACCACGCCTTCACCCAACCCAACATCCGCCCGTCACTCACCCGACGGGCGACGCACTTGAGCAGCTCAGCGTGCGGTATCTGGCCGAAGTCGTCCGACCAATCCGCGTCCACGACCTCGCAGTGGCCCGTGCTCGCCAGCCGATGCGCCCGTTGGACCGCATCGTGGGCGCTTCTTCCCGACCGATAGGCGTATTGCTCCGGGGTCAGGTCCGCCTCGAATATCGGCGTCAGCACCAGCAACGCCGCCGTCTGCGCCACCCGATCCCGCAGACAAGGAATGCCCAGTGCCCGATACTTCCCGCGTTGTTTCTTCGCAATCCACACCCGCCGAACCGCTTGCGGCCGGTAGGTCCCTTCCTTCAGCTCCCGCGCCAGTCCCCCAAGCCACCGCTCCACGCCCCGCGCCTCAATGTCCGCCACCGTCTCGCCGTCCACCCCGGGCGCCCCGCCATTGCGGCGGACCTCGCCCCAGGCAACTGCCAGCACATCGTCGCGCCACACCTTCAGCGTATGGAACCGATAGCCCGCAGCTTCCTTCGCTTTCGCATGGAGCACCGCCTGGAGTCTCCGAACCCGTTCCGGGGCTGTTAGGCTCGCACCAGTCCCCATCTCCCTTCCTCCTTCTTGTGCCCCTCTCGAACCAAGGCCCCTTCCCTCCACCAGCATTACCCGGCTTCCCCGGTACTACGGGCCTCTCCGCCACCCCATACGGCCCGGCCTGTCCCTCGCGGGGGTCCGGTTGGCGTGTGCCGCGCCACCGTCGGGGCTTCCCGTGTTGCGTCCATCCCCCTCTTCCCTGCGTGCCGCCGCCATTACCCCGGCGGAACCGGCCAGTGCTCGTGTCGCTCGCTTCCCGACCGATGCCAGCCTTCCCCGTGTTACAGGCGGGTCGGCTTCCGCATTACCCGTTTCGAGGCCTGCTCGGCGTTCACTCGCGTTGCGGCCCGCAGGGTCGCTGAGTCGCCTTCGCGACCCTTCTCATCGGAGTGCTTCAGTCCATGTCGTTGCCTCCATCGACCGCTCCGACTGCTACCGGCTGGAGCGACAGTTACCGGGCGGGATTCGCACCCGCTAGGGTATGGCGCCTTGCACGGCGCACTGCAACTGACGGGTTATGTCACTGGAATTCTTGCCGGACGTGGTGTGTATTTGATGGATCAGGGAAAATCCGAGCTGGAGCAATTGATCCTGTTCCTTGCGCTTCTGCACCGACCAGTCACCATAAGCCCGTTTTTCGACGATGGCTCCGATCCCGGATATCAGATCCAGCAGGAACCGTATTTCCGATCTTCCTCCGACGTTCTCATAGTCCAGGAGTATCGCGACGTTCGATTTATCCATGATCATCCTCTACAACATGAAACAGGCAACGGGACCGCGCCATATCATCAGGATCGATGTTGCTGCGTAACCGGCTGATAGCCGAAGCGCGGAACCGCTCCGCGTATTTGCCCCGCACCCCGCCACGCAGTAATCGGGACAGAGCATACTCCGGGCGAAGATCGTCGCCCATCCCGCCCTGCGTTCCCTTTTCCATGCGGCCCTCTTCCTGCACGGAAGAATCCTCTACCCGCAACCGCTCAGCCAACAACCCACCCCCGCCGCACCACCTCCAGCACCTCCGCCGCCGCGGCCGGGATGTGTGCGCCCGGGCCGTAGATGGCCGCCACCCCCGCGCGGCGCAGCATCGCGTGGTCCTGCGAGGGGATGACCCCACCGCAGACCACGGCGATGTCCGCCGCATCCTGCGCGCGCAGCGCCTCGACCAGGGCGGGAACCAGGGTCTTGTGCCCCGCCGCCTGCGACGACACCCCCACCACGTGCACGTCGTTCTCGACCGCCTGGCGGGCCGCCTCCTCCGGGGTCTGGAACAGCGGTCCCACATCCACGTCGAAGCCCAGATCCGCGAACGCGGTGGCGATGATCCGCGCCCCCCGGTCGTGCCCGTCCTGCCCGAGCTTGACCACCAGCATCCGCGGGCGGCGTCCCTCCTCACGCGCGAACGCCTCCACGTCGGCGCGGATGCGCGCGAACCCTTCGTCGCCCTCGTACGCCGCGCCGTAGACCCCGGTGATCGACGGGGTCACCGCCCGGTGGCGGCTCCACACCCGCTCCAGCGCGTCGGAGATCTCCCCCACCGTCGCCCGCGCCCGCGCGGCCTCCACCGCATGTTCGAGCAAATTGCCCCCGCCGGGAGCGGCACCGCCGCTTCCGGCGCACGCTTCGAGCGCGGCCAGCGCGCTCCGCCACCGCGCACGCGCACGCTCCGCCCGTACCCGCGCAAGCCGCGCCACCTGCGCCTCGCGCACCGCAGTGTTGTCGATGTCGAGGATCTCCACCTCGGACGCGCCATCGCTCTCCGGCGCATAGCGGTTCACCCCGACGATGACCTCCTCGCCCCGGTCCACCCGCGCCTGGCGCCGCGCCGCCGCCTCCTCGATGCGCAGCTTCGGCATCCCCGCCGCCACCGCCTTCGTCATCCCCCCGAGCTCCTCGACCTCCTCGATGAGCGAGCGCGCCGCCGCGGCCAAACTCGCGGTCAGGGACTCCACGTAGTACGAGCCCGCCAGCGGGTCCACCACCCGCGCAATCCCCGTCTCCTCGCGCAGGATGTGCTGGGTGTTGCGCGCAATCCGCGCCGACGCCTCGGTGGGCAGCGCCAGCGCCTCGTCGAACGCATTGGTGTGCAGCGACTGCGTGCCCCCCAGGGTCGCGGCCAGCGCCTCCACCGCGGTCCGCACCACGTTGTTGTACGGGTCCTGGCTCGTCAGGCTCACCCCCGAGGTCTGGCAATGGGTGCGCAGCATCAGCGAGCGGGGGTCGGAGGGCTTGAACAGCGCCCCCACCCGCTCCGCCCACAGCAGCCGCGCCGCCCGCAGCTTCGCCACCTCCATGAAGAAGTTCATCCCGATGCCGAAGAAGAACGACAGCCGCGGCGCGAAGGCGTCCACCTCCAGCCCGCCCCGAACCGCCGCCCGCACGTACTCGATGCCGTCGGCCAGCGTGAACGCCAGCTCCTGCACCGCCGTCGCCCCCGCCTCCTGCATGTGGTAGCCGGAGATCGAGATCGGGTTGAAGCGCGGCATCTCCCGCGCGGTGTACGCGATGACGTCGGCGACGATGCGCATCGACGGTTCGGGCGGGTAGATGTAGGTGTTGCGGACCATGAACTCCTTGAGGACGTCGTTCTGCACGGTGCCGGCAAGCGCGCCCGGAGCGACCCCCTGCTCCTCGGCCGCGACGACGTACATGGCCATCACCGGCAGCACCGCCCCGTTCATGGTCATCGACACCGACATCCGGTCCAGCGGGATGCCGTCGAACAGGATCTTCATGTCCTCGACCGAGTCGATGGCCACGCCCGCCTTGCCGACGTCGCCGACGACCCTCGGGTGGTCGGAGTCGTAGCCGCGATGGGTGGCGAGGTCGAAGGCGATGGACAGCCCGGCCTGGCCCGCGGCGAGGTTCCTGCGGTAGAAGGCGTTGGACTCCTCGGCGGTGGAGTAGCCCGCGTACTGGCGCAGGGTCCAGGGCCGGCCGGTGTACATCGACGCCCGCGGGCCGCGGACGAAGGGAGGGAAGCCCGGCAGCGATTCGAGGTGTTCCAGCCCTTCGAGGTCCGCGGCGGTGTAGAGGGGCTTCACCTCGATGCCCTCCGGGGTCCGCCACGCCAGATCGTGGGGAGAACGGCCCCGCGTCTCCTTCTCCACGAGGGCCGACCATGCGCGCAGGTCCGGTTTGCGATCGGTGGTCATGGATCACCTCGCCGGTACTACCCGGTACTCGCCGGTACTCCCCGGAGCATCAGGGATGCGCCCGGGCGCCGGTGGCTTCGCGTGGTCGAGCACGTGGGTCATCAGGGAGGGGATGCCGGCGCTCCAGGTGACGGGGGGGAGCTGGCCCGGCGGGCACCAGACGTAGCCGAGCCGGTGCAGCGCCTCGCGGGCGGCCAGCCGGGTGGCGGCATCCGCCCCGGTGGCGGCGAGGGCGGCGTCGACGTCGTGGTCGGATGCCGTGGCGTCCGCACCGGCCTGGAAGACGGGCGCCAGCGCCACGGCCGCGGGCAGCAGCCCGCCGGCCTCCAGCTCCCGATACCGGCGCTGGTAGTAGTTCGTCACCTGGATCGCGACCTCGGGCCGAGCCTCGGCCACGTGCGCGGCGGTCAGGCGTGCAGCGCCGGTGGCCAGATGCCGTTCCCACAGCGCATCGCCCCAGAGCTGGATGAAGTACGGGTAGCGCTGGCTGTCTTCGGCCACCGTGTCGAGGGCGTCGGCGTCGACGTCCACCCCGTGCGCCGCCAGCGGCTCGACCAGTGCTTCCCGGGCGGCGGCTTCGCTCAGGAGGCCGATGCCCAGCAGTCCCGTCCCCACGCGATCCCAGAAGGACGCATTCATCGTGCCGAGATGCGCCGGCAGCCCCGGCGTGCCGGCCAGCACCAGCAGGAAGGGCGCTTCGCCGCGCACCCTCTGGCCGGTGTTGAGCAGTGTCCTGCCGACTTCGGGGGCCAGCGTATGCGCCTCGTCCAGCAGGACCACCATGGCCTTCTTGCGGCATCGTGCGCTCAACTGCCGCGCCAGGTTGTCCGGCGCCTCGGCGACGGACCCCGCCCATTCCACCGAGCCCACGGCCGCGACGCCCACCTTTCGGGGCAGCAGCTTCGACATCCAGGTCCGCGGCGACAGCGCGGCGACCAGGGCTGCGCGGTTGGGGATCTCGTCCGGCGTCAGGACCACCACGTCCAGCTTGCGGTCTTCGCAAGCGTCCTTGAACCAGTTGAGCAGCACGGTCTTGCCGTTGCCGCGCGGTCCCGTCAGGACGACGTCGTGCGGCGGAGACGCGCCGCCGGCCAAGTCCGCCAGGCACCGGCCCAACACCGCCTGCTCCGGCTCGCGGCCGGTGAGCGCCGGCGGGGTGGCCCCCGAGCCGGGCGTGAACAGGCGTTGCTTCGTCGGGTTCATGGTGGGGAGTGTATGCCAAGGCGACGCCGCGATCCGCTTCGGGGCGCCCTCTTCACGACAAGGGTAGCAGTCACGCATAGGGCGGCTCGAACCCGATGCGCGCCCCGCTCCCGCACCCGGTGCAACGCCCCCGGCCGCGGACTGCGCCGGCTGCGAAGGCCACCATCATGTTGCACGGTGGCCGGAGCACACCTGCCGATGCCGGACCAAGCAATGGAGTGGACGAACAGGAAGCCGGGGGGTCCGCTACGTCCCTCCACACCTTGCCCACCGCGATGACGTACCGGATGAACCCTCGCCGTTTCGGCGGCGGACGGCGGGTCCTCGACAACCGGCACGGACCGACCGTAGCGGCTCTGCCTTCCCTCGTTCATCCGGGAGCCTTGCAGCAGGATCGCCATTCTTCCAGGGGCAGAGATGCAATCTGGCGCGGTTCGTTCGCCGGGGCATTGGATCTGCCATGGCAAGGAAGTACTGTCTCCTTACATTCTCTCAGGTGCCGCCGCGGCCAGTCCCTGGTGGTCCACGCCATCCACGAAGGCCGCGAGGCGGCCCGCGAGATCGACCGCTACCCGACACGGGCTCGACCCGGCTGCCCTGAGCGGGCGGGGGCGGGCGTCGGTGCTCGGCGGGTGACGTGACCCGGTTCGCCGGGAGGAGTGCGCTCGACGACGGGCCTTGCTCCTGGTGGCGTGCCATTCGCCACCGGCTTCGAATCCGGGCGTCGTACCGTCCGCGCATCCTCCCCTCGGCCGACGGACCTGACCGGGCGGCGTCCGCACACCCTCTCGTGTGCTTGACCCTCGTTCATGGCAGACTCCCGCCACCCGCAAAACCGGACCGCCCCGGAGCCCCCAAGCCGGCTCCCCGGGCCGCTTGAACGAACACCAAAGGCACCAAAGGCCATGCCCCCGTGAAGACCGTCAAGCAGGCATGTACCCCGCGGGCCAGCGTGTTCGACCCCGCGCGCCGCGACACCGTGCTCGACCTCACCGATCTGGTCGACGGGCGCATCGACCCGGCCGGATTCTTCGCCGAGAACCACGTCACGGAGGGCATGAAGACCCTGCTCGCCGAGGGGTTCCGGCGGCTGGAAGGGAAGTCCGCGCAGGGCGTGTTCAAGCTCACCCAGGCCATGGGCGGCGGCAAGACCCACAACCTCCTCGCGCTCGGCCTTCTGGCGAAGCACCCCGAGCACCGCGCCGGGGTCATGGGCGGGTTCTACGCGCCGGACCCCGATCTCGGCCCGGTCCGGGTGGTGGCCTTCTCCGGGCGCGAGAGCGACGCGCCGCTCGGCATCTGGGGCGCCGTCGCCGGGCAGCTCGGCCGGAAGGAGCAGTTCAACGACTACTACGCGCCGCTGGCCGCGCCGGGCCAGACCGCGTGGGTAAACCTCCTCCGGGGCGAGCCGCTGGTCATCATGCTGGACGAGCTGCCGCCCTACTTCGTCAACGCGGCCTCGAAGAGCATCGGCAACTCGGACCTCTCCGCGGTCACCACCACCGCGCTGTCGAACCTCCTGGTCGCGGTCGGGCGGGACGAGCTGCGCAACGTCTGCCTGGTGATCTCCGACCTCAAGGCGTCCTACGGCGCGGGGGCGGCGCGGATCGGATCCGCGCTCGACGACCTCGAAGCCGAGACCGGCCGCGCCGCGATGAACCTGGAGCCCGTCCGCATGAACACGGACGAGTTCTACCGGATCCTGCGCAAGCGCATCTTCGAGACCCTGCCGGAGGAGGCGGAGATCGGCGAGGTCGCGCAGGGGTACGCGGGCGCGGTGCGCGAGGCGAAGCAGATGGACGTGACGAACGCCTCGCCCGAGCAGTTCGCCCGCCAGGTGGCGGGGTCCTATCCCTTCCATCCCGCCCTCCGCGACCTCTACGGCCGCTTTCGCGAGAACCAGGGCTTCCAGCAGACCCGCGGGCTGATCCGGCTGATGCGGATCGTCGTCTCCCGGATCTGGGCCACCGGCCACGACCCGTACCTCATCGCCGCCCACGACCTCGATCCCGGAAGCCGCGAGACCCTGACCGAGATCAACCAGATCAACCCGACCCTGGAGAACGCCATCGCCCACGACGTCGCCTCGGGCGGCAACGCGGTCGCCGAGACCATCGACGCGAACCTCGGCGGAGGCGGCAGCCAGGGCGGGAGCGAGGACGCGCAGGACGTGATGCGGCTGCTCCTCGTCGCCTCCCTCGCCAACGTCCCGAACGCCGTCAAGGGGCTCGCCGTCCCCGAGATCGTGGCCCACCTGTGCGCGCCGGGGCGCGACGTCTCCAGGTTGCAGAACGAGGTCGTCGCGCGCCTCGTGACCGCGGCCTGGTACCTGCACGCCACGAACGACGGGCGCCTGCACCTGCGCAACGTGCAGAACCTCATCGCCCGCGTGACCACCACCGCGGGCGCCTACGTCCGCGACCAGGCCACGAAGGAGCTCAAGGAGCGGCTGACGGAGATCTTCGAGCCGGCCGAGGGCGCGTGCTACCAGCGCCTGCAACCGCTCCCGGCGGTGGACGGGATCGACGTCCACCCCGATCGGGTGACCCTGGTGGTGGCCGAGCCGCACCCGGCCGGCCTGCATCCGGACCTCGTCACGCTGTACGAACAGCTCACCTACCGGAACCGCATCTGCTTCCTGACCGGGCAGCGCGCCTTCGATTCGCTCCTGGAGCGCGCGCGTGAGCTCAAGGCGATCCGCCAGATCATCGGCGAGATGCACGAGGAAGGCGTGTCCGACGGCGACCCGCAGATGCAGCAGGCGCGCGACCAGCTCCTGCCCCGCTTCCTCGCCCAGTTCCACAGCGCCGTCCGCGAGACCTTCACCACCTTGTACTACCCCACCCGGGATCGGCTCGCGAAGGTGGATTTCCTCATGGAGTTCAAGGAGAACCGCTACGACGGCGAGGAGCAGGTGGTGGCGGCGCTCGCGGACCGGCAGAAGTACACCACGGACGTCGCGAGCGAGACCTTCCGCAAGAAGGTGGAGGCGAGGCTGTTCACCCAACGCTCGATGCTGTGGACGGAGATCCGGCGCCGGGCCGCGACCGCTCCGGGGTGGCAGTGGCACCGTCCCGACGCCCTCGACCGGATGAAGGCGGACTGCTTCCACAAGGACGTCTGGCGCGAGGAAGGGAGCTACGTCAACAAGGGACCCTTCCCGAAGCCCGCGACCACCGTCCGCATCCGGGAGCTGCACCGGGACGAGGACACGGGGGTGGCCAGGCTGCGCCTGTCGCCGGTCCACGGGGACACCCTGTACGCGGAGTTCGGCGGCAAGGCCACGCCGGCTTCGATGAAGATCGGCGGGGGCGACTTCGAGACGGCCGACCTCAAGGTCTCGTTCCTCGCCGTGGACTCCACCGGCGGGCACGACACCGGCGAGCCCGTGGAGTGGTCGAACCGCATCACTCTGAAGTCGCGCGAGTACGTGGACGCCCGCCCCGGTACGTCCGGAGCCGGGGACGGCCCCCCGCCGCAAGCCGAGGGCGGTCCTGATATGCCGGAGGCCGCTCGCTCTGATATGCCGGAGGCCGAGGCCCGCCCCGGTATGCCGGAAGCCGGGGGCGGCGAGCGCATGATCGAGATCCGTGCCGCGCCGCCGACCGTGCCCATCCGCTACACCACCGACGGCTCCGATCCCGCGGTGGCGGGCGGCGCCTACACCGAGCCTTTCGCGGTCCCGGCCGGCGCCCGCCTGATCCTCGCGGTCGCCGGGAAGGACGGCATCGTGTCCGAGGTGCACCGGCGCGAGATCGCCGACAAGCCCGTCGAGCGGCCAATCGACAGGACCCGGCCCGCGACGTGGACGCCGCCCACCGGCTTCCGGTTCGAGACCACCCGCACCGCCTACGGCTTCATCGCCCGCCTGAAGAAGCACGACGGAGTTGCCGGCGGCCTGCGCATCAGCGTCCAGGCGGAGGGCGGCGGAACGTGGAGCGAGCTGAACTTCTCCGAAGATCTCGCCCTGGACGCCGCCGGCATCGAGCGGGCGGTCGAAGCCTTGCGCGAGATCGTCGCCGACGGCGAGGTCTCCATCGAGGCGAGGCGCATCCGCTACGGGACGGGCCAACGCCTCCTCGACCACGTCGCGGAAACCAGGGCGGAGTACAAACGCGACGACGTGGAGCAATGAACGCCTCGGCCCGCTGCTCCGGCCTTCGTGCCTCCCCGGCCTGCCCGGGATCGACGCTCCCTTCGGGGCGTTCGTGTCCCCCCTGGGAGCGCGGGCGTCCCGCCCGCAAGCGCGGACCGAAGGTCCGCCGCCGATGGCCCGCCAAATGGCAATACGAACGGAAACCGGAATCGACGGCCGGTCGGCGAACCATGCATCGTCACCTTGCCGAAGATTCCACGGACCAGGGAATCATCGATCCAGCATCCGCGGCGGGAGGCGGGTGAGAGAGGCATGGCCGCCAAGCCGCAAGGGTTCGGCTTCCGGCCCGAGGAATCGGAGCACCACTTCGTGGTCACCGTCCCCGGAGGCAACCGCGGGGACGTGCTCGTCGCCGAGCACGTGAGCTTCGACCCGAAGACCGGCCATGCGCCGCCCTCCCTCGGGATGGGCACACAGGACGTCAAGCTTCGCGTGGCCCTCCCCCGCGCCAAGTGGACCGCGATCGCCGACGAGGCGCGCGTCGAATTCAACCGCCGGCTCAGGAAGCAGGGCCTGCCGCCGGGGCGCTGGAAGCGGGGCGACACCCCCGTCACCCGCCTGCTGGGCAAGGAGCTGACCCTCCTCGCCTGGGCGGTGGAAGACGCCGACCCGGCGCTCATCCCCGCCGCGATCAGGAACTGGCTGGGGCTCGCCCCGGAGGAGCGGTGGTGGCTGTTCACCATGACCAACGCCGCCACCGGACACGCCCTGCACGGTCGGAACAAGGGCTGGCGCAAGGCGGTGCGTTTCGCGCTGACCGAGAACCCGGTGACCGGCGACCGCCAGGAGCGGCAGAGCGAGATCTTCCGGCTGGTGGCGTCGGAGGAGCATTCGGAGCCCCTGCGCCGGAAGCGGGACCGGAACCGGGAGGATGCCGCCGCACCCCATCCAAGGGCGGCCGCGAGCAACCGTCCGCCGCGCCGGGACGGAAGTCGGAGCCAGGAGGACCCTGCGCCGCCGCGCAGGGCCGCCGGCGCACGTCGCCGGTCCGCTGAACCCGACGAAGAAATCGGCGCTATGCGGCACACGGCCGCCGCCGCGGGCCGCGGCGGCGCTTGAGTTGCCTGGGATGTTGGATCTGCAAAATCAGCTCACGCCGGACTGGAAGGAATGCCTGGGTCTGGGCGCCCGCCGTGCCCCCGATCTCTACCAGGACGCTGCGGAGGTTGACGACGTCCCACACGCGAGGCCGATACGAACCGCCTTGCGCGACCTGGGCGCGGCTGCGGTGTTCTGTGTCCAGCACCTCCCGACTGCGGTGTTCTTCGCAGCCGGGAAGGCAGACCCGGCAGGCGTCGCACGCATTCATTCGGATCTTTGGAATCAAGGAATTGCAAGCGTTCTCGCCGTGGTGTGCGGCGAAACGATCCGAATCTACTCGCTCGCCGCCACCCCGGCCGACAAGAGCACGGAGACTTTCGACGAGGCCTGCCTGATCGACGTGCTCCACCAAGTCAGAGATGCGCTTGCAGTACGGAATCTGATCTACGGCATGGAGTCCGGCCGGTACTGGAAGGAGCACGGAGAAAAGTTCGACGCGAACCAGCGCGTGGATGGCGTGCTCCTGGGCAATCTCAAGCAATCGCACCACCTGCTTCAGCAATGCAGCTTGGTCCCGGAGGCATCCCAGGCCCTGTTGATGCAGACGATGTTCATCGCGTATCTGGAAGATCGGAAGGTCATCGATGCGGGATACATCGAGGCCGCCACCGGCGGCGCCTCTTCCACGTTCGCCGAAATCCTGCACGAAAACAGGGTCAATGCCTTCTACGACCTGTTCCGCGCTCTCAACCGCGATTTCAACGGCGACCTGTTCGTGAAGCCGTGCTCCTTCGACGCCGTCGGCCCCCGGCTCGAACGGCGCCACTTGAAGGTGCTCGCCCGCTTCCACTCCGGCAAGGAGGAGATGGGTCCGGCAGGAAGCCAGCTCCGCCTCTGGGGCTACGACTTCGCATTCATCCCGGTGGAGCTGATCAGCGCCGTGTACGACCGGTTCCTGAGCGAGCAGGATCAGGCACGCAAGGGCCAGTTCCACACCCCGATGCATCTGGCGAGCAGCATCGTCTCCCAGATCTGGGACGACCCCGAGGTTCTCGGCCCGCGTATCAGGACGAAGGGTACATTCCTCGATCCGGCCTGCGGCTCGGGCATTTTCCTGGTATGCCTGTTCAAGCGTCTCTGCGAGCAATGGAGAGTTGGCAAGGCGAAGCAGAGCATCCGTTGGGACAGCCTGCGCGGCTTCCTCGACCGGCTATGCGGCCGGGACATCGACGCCAGCGCGGTGCGCGTGGCGGCGTTCTCCCTCTATGTCGCCCTGTTGGAGGAGGCCCGCCCTCCCGACATCCGTAAACTGATGAGGCGTGGCAATCTGCTGCCCCGGCTGTGGGGCGCGACCCTGCACCAAGCGGATTTCTTCCGCATGGAAGCACGCCCCGAATACGACGTGGTGATCGGCAATCCGCCGTGGCGAAGCAGCGACGCGGCCTCGGCCGGCTGGTGCGAACGGCACGGTCTCCCGGCGCCGAACAAGCAAGCCGCATGGGGATTTCTCTGGAAGGCGCTCCGGCACCTGAAGAAGGACGGCGGGATCGCGTTCCTGCTTCCCGCGATGAGCTTCCTCCACACCCACTCGAAGAAGGCCCTGGATGCAAGAAGCCTGCTTTTTCGGAGCGCTCGGGTACGCCGCATCGTCAACTACGCGGATCTTCGTTTCCAGCTTTTCAGTGCCGCCGTGCAACCCGCGGCCCTCTTCATCGCCGGTCTCAATCCGGACGCTGCGCCCCACGAATTCGACTATTGGGCGCCCAAGGCAAGCCCGAGCTCCGGCGCCACACGCCTCGTGAGCATCAACGAAGTCGACAAGAAGCGGTTGAACACGGTGATGATCGAGAAGGATCCGCTCGAGTTCAAGAAGCGGATGTGGATGACCGGCCCGGAGAGCAAGCTGTTCCGATACCTTTCCACCTATCCTCGGCTGCGCGCCAAGGTCGCGCAACATGGGCGGTCAAACGGGGGGCAGGACAGAGACTCCGAACCAACGTGGATGATCGGCCAAGGGTTTCAGCCCGTACCGGAAGACCACCTGGAGGATGCGAGCTACGGACGGACCGGAAGCGAAGCCGTGGCGACGATGCCGTTTCTGCCGGCGAAATTGTTCCGTATTTTCGCTCCCGATCCGGCGGCGCTAGTTCCTCGCCATGACGAAGCGGTCCGTCGCCGCGGCTTTGAGAAGGGATTCGACGGGCCGCGAGTTTTGATTTGCCAACGTGCCGGAAAGAGAAGACTAAGGGCAGCTTATACGGAGGCACCCTTCACCTTTCAACACGCCATACAAGCAATCGCCATCCCCGGCGCCGACCGGGAGAGCGCCAAGCTGCTCGCTGCCCTCCTGAACAGCAAATTGTTGTTCTGGTACGCATTTCACAGCACGTCGTCAATCGGCACGGAACGACCGGAAGTTCGTGAGAATCAATTGCTCGACCTGCCGTTCCCCGCACCGGAAGACACACCCGAGGCACGGAGGTCGCACAACGCCGCCAAGGGGTTGATTGCCTTGATCGACGGTGCATCCGGGAAGTTGGATGACCCGATGCAGCCACCGAATCTGTTGGACCGGATGCTGGACGAGGTGGATCGGCTTGCCTGTGATTACTTCGCTCTGACGGAACGGGAGATGCTCGTCATCGAGGAGACGTGGAAGTATATCGTTCCTGCCCTTCAACCCGGACCATCGGCGTTTCCGAAGATCTGGAAACCACCCACCGACGAGCAGCGGCGAGGGTACGCGCAGGTTCTTACCTCCTCCCTGGACGATTGGACGGAGGCGGATAGCCGGGTCAGCGTGGCCCTCGTCGCCAGCAACCACGACCTGGCCGTTCTGCGACTCCGCCTTTGCTCAACGCAGGATTGGGCCGAATACAAGGAAGAACCGAACGAAGTCGGCAAGCTGCTGGCGGACGTGGCGCGGGAGTCCAACACCGAGCTTCCCGGAAACATCCACCAGGTTTCCAACCTGCGGATGTACGCGGGCGATGACATGTACATGGTCAAGCCGAACAGCCTGCGCTTCTGGATGCGCAGCGCGGCGCAGGATGACGCGGAGCAGGTGGTGGTCGACGTCGAGGAATTCCGACGGGGAATCGGTTAGCGATGGTGTCCGGGGAAAGGCGGAGCTGGGTGGTGAGGTTCCGCGTCACCGATCGGAAGTTCCTGCGCTGCGTCGCACGGGTCTGGTGGCAGTCGATTGCCCATCTTTCGCGTTCTTCGTGCGAAGACACGATCACGGTGGCGTTGGTCGACGGCCTCTCCAAGGACGCCGAGGCAAGAAGCGGATTCTATTGCGAGTACCAGCTCCACCCCTTCACACGTTCTTCCCGCGGCCCGCTCACTGGAACATCGCGTGTCGATATCGCCGTGATTGTCGGTCACGACCGAGCCACTTATCTCGCCTACGAGTGCAAACGGCTCAACGTGACGGGCGCGGACGGCGCGAGGCGTTCGCAGGCGGGCTCCTACGTCGGCGGTGACGGCATGATGCGCTACGTCACGGAGAAGTACGCCGAAGGTCTGCCGGTCGGCTGCATGATGGGCTACGTCATGGATGGCGACCTGAACTTCGCCCGTGCGCGCATTCGCGCGGCGATGACTAGGAGCAGGGCGATGCTGGGGCTGCAAGGCGACCTTCGCGCACAAGACCCCATCGGCCGATTCCAGCGCTTCGCCACGGATCACGTATCCGGAGGCAAGTCGATCGAGATCCTTCATGCGTTGCTGCCATTCGTGAACGATCCCGACGGCCCTGATGCGGAGGGTGGGAAAGGCGAAGAATGCGGCGTCGCGCGGCACAAGGCCGCTGCGATGGGCGCCCCCGCCGGGGCCGGAGCGGCGTTGCGGCGTCCGATGCCAGACAGCGCGGACATGCGTTCCTTCCAGACACGTTCCTTCCAGGCAGCTTGAGGCATTGCCAGCAATATGCAAGCATAATGATCTCAACTCGCAAGGTCTCGGGCCATGGCCAACGTAACCGTACGCAACATCGACGACGACGTGGTTGCCTCCCTCAAAGCGCAAGCGAAGGCCAACCACCGGTCCCTCGAGGGCGAGATCCGTCACGTCCTGACAGCGCACGTTGCACGGCGAACGCGGATGGCGGGCTTCCGCGACCGCACCGCGCGTCTCAGCGCCCAAACCGAGGACCGCCCTCGAACCGATAGCGTCACCCTCCTGCGCGAGGACCGGGATCGTTGAAGCTGATCGTCGACGCGAGCATCGCGGTCAAATGGTTCTTCACGGAGTCCCATACGGCCGAGGCCCGATGCGGGTTCTCCGCTTGAGCACCCTCGGATCATGTCCGACAACAGCGCCATCGAGTGGACCAACGCTTCCTGGAATCCGGTCACCGGATGCACCAAGCTGAGCGCCGGTTGCGACCACTGTTACGCGGAACGCTTTTCGGAGCGCTTCAGGGACGTACCGGGCCACCCCTTCGAGTCGGGCTTCGACCTCCGCCTCCGCCCGGAACGCCTCGATCAGCCGGCGCGCTGGCGGCGGCCGCGGCTCATCTTCGTGAACTCCATGAGCGACCTGTTCCACAAGAACATCCCGGCCGAGTTCCTGAGCCGCGTGTTCGACACCATGGAACAGGTGGACCGGCACGTCTACCAAGTGCTCACCAAGCGCAGCTCGCTGATGCGGAGCTTCGTGAACCGGCGCTATGCCGAGAAGCCCCCGCCGGCGCATATCTGGCTCGGCGTCTCCATCGAGAACGCTTCCACCCTGGACCGTCTCCGCCATCTCAAGCAGACCAGGGCGGCGGTGCGATTCGTGTCCTTCGAGCCGTTGCTCGGCCCGGTCGGAGAGGTTGATCTGACCGGCATCCATTGGGTGATCGCCGGCGGCGAGAGCGGCCCGGGCGCCCGGCCGGTGGACGTGGAGTGGCTGCGGGAAATCCGCGATCGCTGCCAAGCCGGGCGCGTGGCGTTCTTCTTCAAGCAATGGGGCGGAAGGTCGCCGAAGTCCGGCGGGAACGAGCTCGATGGCCGGCAGTGGCTGGAGTACCCGGATCATCCCCGCCAAAGTGGACCCGATTGTTGCATAAATCGAAGGATTCGCTATCTCCCCGATCAGACCAGGAGTGGGCTCCGAGAAAATCCGTCATTCCCGCGAAAGCGGGAATCCAGAGACTTGCGTGATTGAAATGGATTCCCGCTTTCGCGGGAATGACGGTCTGAAGACGGCCGTTAGCGCGTGTGGCTTATCCTCACTGGCAGTGAATTTGAGCCACACCTTGTTTCGGCCGGAAAACCCCGTATTTTGCGCAGTGAACGTGCGTATGGGCCGACACCTTGTGCAACTGACGGGTGGAGACGAGGGACGTGCCGGACGCTCGTGGCCGGAAGGTCGCCTTCGGGCAGCGGGGGCGCCGCCTGAAGATGGCGGGGAAACGATGGATGTCGGCCCCTGGGCCAAGGAGAAGCTGGCGTGTCTTGGGAAGTACCTCCAAGCGTACACGACCATCATGCGCAAGCAACGATTCAAGGGCTATTTCTACGTCGATGCGTTCGCCGGGCCTGGATCGCTCAAGGTCCGCAAGCAGGAAAGCGGCCAGACACAACAATCGTTGCTGGATATGGCCGGACATGCAACGGATGACGCGGATGAAGAACGGTACATCGCCGGTTCGCCGCGGGTCGCGTTGGAGATCAGGCATTCATTTACGAACTATGTTTTTGTCGAAAAAGATGATGCTCTCATCCGGGAATTGCAAGCGCTCAAACGTGAGCATGAGTCTCCGGGCAAACGCATCCACATCCGAACCGGGGATTGCAACGACTACCTGCGTGGGTTGCTTCGGCGCAATCATGGTCAATGGAGGCATTGGCGAGGCGTCGTATTCCTGGACCCATTCGGTATGCAGGTTCCCTGGAACACCATCTCCGCGCTTGGAGAAACCAAGGCGATAGAAGTGTTCATCAACTTTCCCGTCGGGATGGCCATCCAACGACTGCTCAAGCGCCACGGAGATTTCACCAAGAGGGAACGAAGCAAGCTCGATCGGTACTTCGGAACCGGCGAGTGGTTCGACTTACTCTACCGGACACATGGCGATCTCCTTGGCGAGCATGTCATCAAGGACACCGATGCCGGCGACACGTTGGTAAAGTGGTATCGCAAACGACTGAAGGAGGCGTTCGGCTGCGTCAGTTCTGCCCGAGAGATCCAAAGCCAAGCCGGAAGGCCGCTCTATTACCTGATTTTCGCCGGACCCAACAAGACCGGTGCTCATATAGCCGAAAAAGTGCTGAAACAAGGCGCGCGGCGGGTGACATGACCGCAAACGCCGATACGGCCATGCCAATGGGAAGCGCGCCGGGTCGGGCCTTGGCCGACGCCCCGACCTTCATCGAGACGCAATTTCCCGTCTCGCGGCTGTCGAAGGAGAGCTACAAGGAGCGCAAGGCGAACTACAGCCAGACCCTGACCGGTCTCGGCAAGTGGTGGGGCCGCAAGCCGCTCGTGATGGTGCGGGCGATCATCCTCGGGCTGCTGATGCCCGCCTCGAACGATCCACGGAAGGACCGTGACGTGTTCCTCGCCCTCCTTACGATGGACGAGGAGGGGCTGTGGCGGCGCAAGAGCCGCAACGTCCCGCTCAAGGAGGTGTACCGGCGGCTGTCGCCGGAGGAGCGGGTCGAGTGGTTCGCTTCCGGCGCCGACCCCGATCGACCCAGGCTCAAGACGGGTACGAAGGCCGCGGACCGGGAGCGGCTGCAACGCATCGTCTTCGAGCGCATGGGCTATGACGAAAAGCTCAGGTGGTGCGACCGGCCGGAGCACCTGGACGGCCCGTCCCCGGACGCCTGGAAGGTCGTCAACCAGCATCTGGGCACGAAGGCGGCCAGCCTGCCCGAGCTGGTGCGGGCGCTGGGCGAGCGCCGCTTCGGGCGCGTACCGCGCGTGGGCGACGCCTTTTGCGGGGGCGGCAGCGTGCCGTTCGAGGCGGCCCGGCTCGGCTGCGAAGCCTGTGGCTCCGACCTGAACCCGGTGGCCGCCCTGCTCACCTGGGGCGCGCTGAACATCGTCGGCGGCGGCGAGGAGGTCGCCGAAGGGATACGAGCGGCGCAAACCGAGGTATTCGAGGCGGTGGACCGCCAAGTGACGGAATGGCGCATCGAGCACGACGCCGCCGGCTGGCGGGCCGACGCCTTCCTCTACTGCACGGAGACGGCCTGCCCCGAATGCGGCTGGCGCGTGCCGCTCGCGCCGAGCTGGGTCATCGGCGAGAAGACGCGAGCCGTCGCGCGGCTGACGCCCGAACCGGCGGAAAGGCGCTTCGCCATCGACGTCCGTTCGGGTGTGGGCCGGGAAGCGCTCGCCGCCGCCCGCGACGCCGGCACGGTGAAGCGGTCGCGGCTGGAATGTCCCAATCCCGATTGCCGTGCCTCCACCCCGATGACCGCCATCCGCGGCGACCGGCGCGGGGACGGCGGACGGGGCCACGGGCTGCGGCAATGGGAGAACGACGACCTCGTACCCCGGCCGGATGACGTGTTCCAGGAGCGGCTGTACTGCGTACGCTGGCGCCTGCCCTCCCTCGCCGCGCTGCTGTGGGCGGAGCAGCGGGCGCGGGCGGCCTGTCGGCTCGAAGACGATGCGGGCGGGACGCCCGTGCCCCGGGGGGGCACGCCGACCCCGGGACACCTGGATTCCCGCGTTCGCGGGAATGACGGCGCCGAGGTCGCGGGAATGACCAAGGTGGGCGGGCCGCGCGTGCTTCCAGGAGGGCCACGACGGAAGGCTCTCGTAGAGAAAGCGTCTGCCATGCCGGAGGTTGCCCGGAGGAATGTTCATGCGGGCGAGACGCCCGCGCTCCCAGGACACCTGGATTCCCGCTTGCGCGGGAATGACGGCGCCGAGGTCGCGGGAACGACCAAGGTGGGCGGGACACCCGTGCCCCGGAGGGGCACACCGATTCCGGATGCTCCGCAAGCTCCCGTGCCGGATTGGGTTGATCTGGAATGTGCGATCACGGCTCTGGTCGAACGGCTCGAAGCCGACGAGCAACGCGAAGTCGCGGAGCTGCGCAAGCGCGACTGGCTGGCCGAAGACCGTGCGGTCGAGGAGGCGAGCCGCGAATTCGAGGCCGGGAAGAGCACGGGTCGCCCCAAGCGCGAGTTGACGGCGGCGGCGGAACGACTCCGGAAATCGAGGGAGGCGGCGGCTCGCAGAAACGATCGTGTCGAGGCGCTTGCGAGATCGCTTCCGGGAGCACTGTACCGGCCCGTCGATGACGCCGACCTGGAGCGGGAGGCGCGGGCACTCGCGCTGCTTCGAGAACGCTTCCCGGAATGGCAGGCGATGGGCTGCATTCCGAGCCGGACGATCACACCCGGCGCCAAGACGGACGAACCGATTCGGACGCGCGGCTGGACGCACTGGCATCATCTGTTCACGCCGAGGCAGTTGCTGACCCTCGGGGCGATGTCATCGGAAGCGAGTTCCAGACCATCGAACAAAATCGACGTACTGGCATCAATCCTGGGGCTTTCCCGTTGCGCGGACTACAACTCGCGCCTATCTCGATGGCATCCACATAGCGCAAATGAAAAGAGCGAACAGGTATTCAGCAACCAAGCGCTCAACACCATGTTGAGCTTTGCCTGTCGAGGCTTGTCGGCACTTGATAATGCGTTCCTGTTGGATCTCGCCGTCTACAAGATCGCGGGGCATGGAACGGCGATAGCGATAGACGCGCGTGCGACTACGATAGAGAGGGACATATGGCTAACGGATCCTCCTTACGCGGATGCTGTCAATTATCATGAACTCTCCGAATTCTTCCTCGCATGGTACGAGAAATGGCTACCGGAGATCTTCCCAAGCTGGTACACCGACAGTAAGCGTGTCTTCGCTATTCGGGGTACGGACGCAAACTTCCGGCGCAGCATGGTGGACTGCTACCGGAACCTCACGGCACACATGCCGGACAACGGCCTCCAGGTCGTCATGTTCACCCACCAGGATGCATCGGTCTGGGCCGATCTCACCCTCATCCTCTGGGCCGCCGGCCTGCGCGTGACCGCCGCGTGGACCATCGCAACGGAAACCGAGTCCGCGCTCAAGGAAGGCAACTACGTACAGGGCACCGTGCTGATGGTCCTGCGCAAGCAGACCACCGGGGAGACGGCGTTCCTGGATGAAGTGGTCCCGGACGTGGAGGCCGAGGTGGAGCGCCAGCTTGCCTCCATGCTGGCACTCGACGACCGCGAGGACCCGAACTTCTCCGATGCGGACTACCAGCTTGCCGCCTATGCGGCGGCGCTCCGGGTGCTGACGCAGTACGGCTCGATCGAGGACATCGACGTATCTTATGAGCTGTCGCGGGAACGGCGCCGCGACGAGCCCAACCCCATCGAGAAGATCATCGGAGACGCCGTGCGCACGGCGAGCAACTTCCTCGTCCCCGCGGGCCTGCCGGATCACCTGTGGCGCGGGCTCGCCCCCGAGGAAAAGCTCTACGTCAAGGGGCTCGACGTCGAATGCCACGGCGACTTCCGCTCCGGCGTCTACCAGGAGTTCGCCCGCGGCTTCGGCGTCCGCGACTACCGCTCCCTGCTCCACACCGGCAAGGCGAACCGGACCCGCCTGAAGACCGCCTCCGAGTTCAAGCGCGGCGATCTGGGCGACACCGCGTTCGGGCGCAGCCTCGTCCGCCACGCCCTCTACGCGGTCTGGCGCGCGGCGGAGAGCGGCGAGGTCGCCGACAGCCTCACGTGGCTCCGCACCGAGCTCCCCGACTACTGGCCGCAACGCGAGGCGCTGGCCGCCGTCCTCCGCTACCTCGCCGCCATCGATGTCGATCACTGGCACGCGGACGCCAACGCCGCCCGCCTCGTCGCCGGCGCCGTGGAGAACGACCATGTATGACGGCGTTGCCGTCCCATTCGCACCGTAGCCTGACGGCCTCCAGCGGGGTCGCTACATCACGGCTGCCCACCCCCGACCGTCGGACTCGAAGTCGATTGCGCAGCCAGCGGGACTTGCTTACAATCCCGAGTGAGGTCCAATGACTCCCGTTGCTCGGAGGGACGGCCATGACAGAGCAAAATCAGATCGACGACCAGAGCATCTACGCCGTCGTCCACAAGGTAACCCAGGATCTCCTTCCGCTCGATCCATACAGCCGGCTGAGGGTGTATCGGACTATCGGGACCTTTTTCGGCTTCGAGGATTCGTACCCCAAAGTCACCGGGAACGTGGATAGTCGAGTTCCTGAGAATGCTTCTCGGGAACCGCAATTCTCGAGTACGGTGGAGCCGACACCCAAGGAATTCTTGTTCCAGAAGCGTCCGAACACGAACGTCGAACGGGTTGCTTGCCTTGCATACTACTTGACTCGCTTCAGAAATACTCCCCACTTCAAGAATACCGATATAAACAAACTGAACACGGAGGCTGCCCAGATCAAATTGTCCAATGTTTCCTACACCGTCAATGACGCTGTTAAAACTGGATACCTTGCAATAGTGGCAAAAGGCATGAAGCAATTGTCCGCACATGGGGAGGAGTACGTTGAAGCCTTGCCTGATCGTAACGCCGCAAAAGAGGTCAAGCCACGAACACCAAGGCGATCTCGCAGGAAAACCAACATGAATCGAGCAGAAGGTGACGACGGCCAGAAGCAGGTCAGACCGAATGAATAATCCCGTCCGTATCACGATCTACAACCACAAGGGCGGTGTCGGAAAAACCACACTTGCGGTTAACATCGCGTTCGCTCTTTCATCCTTGGAGAAATCAGTTCTTCTAGTCGATAGCGATCCCCAGTGCAACCTTACCTCGTATCTTCTCGCGGACGACGTAGTCGACGACCTCCTGGATCACTCCGACGACAAGAACGGCAGAACCATCTGGAGTGCGGTCAAACCTGTAATCGACAGCACAGGCTCTGTCCGTCTGGTGGACCTGACGGAGATCGGAGACGTTGCTCTACTGCCGGGTGACATCAAGCTTTCCGAGTTCGAGGAATTTCTGGGAGATGCCTGGGCCGATGGATTCAAGAGGCGCATGGGCGCATTGCGGGCCACTTCGTCAATCAGCTATCTGATTTCCCGTTTGAGCAGCCAACGCGGTTTTGATTTCGTATTTTACGATACAGGTCCCAACATAGGTCCACTCAACCGGGTGCTCCTGCTGGACTCCGATTTTTTCATAGTGCCGGTGGCCTGTGATCTGTTCTCCACTAGGGCGCTATTCACGCTTGGCCGAACGATCGAGAAGTGGATTACCCACGCGGAGACCATAGACGCCATCGCACCCGACGGCGCGATGTTACTGAAGGGGAGACCGGAGTTCCTCGGTTACATACCTCAGCGGTTCAGGGTTTATGGTCAAGGCATGACACGGGAGGCCAAATCATATCACAAGGAAATCAGGAACCGTGTTTACAAGGATATTTCTTCCGTGTTGCGCAATATAGATAAGCAACTTGCGCCGGCGCACCCGGCAAATCCCTTGGTCGGTCAAGTTCGGGATCTCGCATCGGTCGTCCAAATAGCCCAACGCCAGGGCGTACCCATTTGGGACTGCAAGACTTCTAACACCAAACTGAAAGAATCTGCAAGGAAGTCGTTCTTTGGCATCGCCGAACGCATCATACATGCGACTGCGGAGAAAAGCTGATGTTGTCCAGCACCGATCGTCGCAGCGTCGACGAAGCAACCAAGTACTTCATGGACAACCGGCATCTATTCGAGTCGTTTGCGAAATCGCTTATGGACTACTTCGAGAATAATCCGGAGCTCGGGAAATTTATTCACTTCGTTAAATATCGAATCAAGGATGAAGGGAGTTTGCGAACGAAGTTGGAAAGAATTCTCACGGATTCAGGAGACCAGGATCTTGAGGACAAGGTTACGGATTTTGCGGGCATCCGAATCATTCATTTGCACATGGATCAGTTCCCGGACATACATCCTCTCGTGTCAGGTATTCTGGAAGAACAGAAGTGCGAATTATTGGACAATCCCAAGGCGTATTGCTGGGACATGGAGTATGAAGATCTGTTTCGCCAGGTTGGTGTCGAACCGATGCAAAGAGATTCCATGTATACGACGGTACACTACGATATAGTGGCCAACCAGAAAAAGAGGATCACCTGTGAGCTTCAGGTTCGATCCCTGACGGAAGAATTGTGGGGAGAGGTTTCCCACAGGGTCAACTATCCGAAGATGTCGCCGAGCGTGTCGTGTCAGGATCAACTGAAGGTATTGGCGAGGTTGACGTCCGGTTGCGGACGCCTGGTGGATTCCATATTCAAGACGCACCATGATAATCGGGAAGGAAAAGCCGATGACTGCCAACGACCATGACACCGGCCTGGATCTGGAACCGGTGGCTTCCGAGGAGGAGGACTACGAGAGCGCTCCTCCCGACTATCAGATATACACCTATCCGGCGGACTACACGCTGGAAGGACTGCATCAGAAATGGAAATCGGACGAGATACGGATCCCCGACTTCCAGCGGCGTTTCGTCTGGAAGCAGCCCCAAGCCAGCAAGCTCATCGAGTCGTTCCTGGTCGGGCTGCCGGTGCCCGCCGTGTTCTTCTACAGCGAACGCCGGAGTCACAAGTACTTCGTCATCGACGGACAGCAACGGCTGAAAAGCATATTCTTCTACTTCGAGGGGTATTTCGGTCCGGAGAAGAAAGGCAGGCGCGCAGTGTTCCAACTGAAAGGGCTCAACCAGCAGAGTCCATTTCGTGACAGGGCCTTCGACGATCTCCTGGAGGAAGATCAGAGAAAACTGAAAAATTCCGTCCTCCGGACCTTCATCGTGCAACAGCTCGATCCCGAGGACGATACCAGCATGTACCACATCTTCGAGCGGCTGAACACCGGTGGGACCTTTCTGGCCAATCAGGAGATTCGGAACTGCGTCTACCATGGAACATTTTCCGGCTTTCTCGATGAACTCAACGAATTGGAAAACTGGCGTATGATTCTGGGCAAGAAGGAACCCGATGCACGTAAGAGGGATGTGGAGCTCATTTTGAGATTTCTGGCAATGAGGGAGCCGGCCTCCTACAAGAATCCAATGAAAGACTTTCTTTCCAAATTCATGCAGAAAAACAGAGAGCCGAAGAAGAATGCGCTGCAGAGCAGCCGCAACCTCTTCGAGAGGACATGTGAAGCCGTGGTCAGCGAACTCGGTGAAAGGCCGTTCCATGTTCGTGCCGGATTGAACGCGGCGGTATTCGACGCTGTAATGACTGCTTTTTCCAATAACCTGGACAGTATACCGAAAGATGTCAAGAATCGTTACGAGTCGCTTGTTAGAGATGAAAGATTCGAGAGAAATACTCGCAGTTCCACCACGAATATAGATGTCGTGCAAGGTCGGCTCCGTCAAGCTGCCGAGCAGCTTTTCGATGCATAGGGCCGGCGGCTTCCGACATGCGTATCGAACGGGTCGACGCCGCACTGGAAAGGTGTATGAAGTACCTCTCGGCTGCGGATGCGACCGACAAGGAAATCGAGAGCTTGTTGACGCACTCCCTTCTGATACTTATCTGCGCGGAATTCGAGAGGAAGTTCAGAGAGTTGATCAGGGAACGATGCTCCTCCGTAAGCGACAGGTCGATCAACGAATACGTCGAGAGTCATATCCGAAGAGCTCCTCGTGGTCTGAAGCCGTCGGACGTCGCGGGTACGCTTGCGCAATTCGGACGAGCCCACAAGGACAAATTCGATCGCCGGCGCGACGAAAACAGACAGGCCGAGTCCATGTACAGCAGCATCGTGGACAACCGGAACAGTGTAGCCCACGGTCGGGGCAGCAGCGCGACCCTGGAGGAGGTCAAGCGGTACTACGAAGGAGGACACGTGTTGCTGGACTACTTCAAGGATGCGCTGTGGATCGAAGACGATGCCGCTCCGATTCATGGCTGATGAGCGCCGGTCCCGCTGACGTTCCATTCTCAGACGACGGCCCCCCTGCCAGCCGCTCCGCGCAGGTTTCCTGGCCGAGCGGTTCACCGGCGCCCGGAGCTGCGACCGCCGTGGAGAACGATCATGTCTGAACTTGCCCCCCCGCTACGCCACGTCCTCGAAGCCACGGGCTACCTTCGCGATGGCCGGCCGGCGGCATCCACGGTGACTCTCGCCAACGACAAGGAACGGAACCGCCGGCGAGCCTTCCACCCCGACGTGCAATGGCGTGGCCAGACGAATCTGAACGTCTGCTTCAAGTACGCCGAGAGTCCATCCAACGAGGAGATCGGAGTCTGGCAACAGGAGATATGGAACGAAGGCAACACCCCGTTGCTCTGGATTATTGGTCCGAACAGCACCGATCTGTACAACGGATTCGCGCTGCCACGACAGGCGAGTGTTGCCGGGAGGAATCGGCTCGACACCTTCAGCCACGACACTTCCATGGCGCCGGAGGTTTCTCGCGGTGGCCGCCTGGGCTTGACGGAGCTCGACACCCGCGCCGGCCGCCTGTCCATGGAGACCGGTCGCTTCTGGCATCGCGAGCCTCGCGTCAATCGCAAGGCGGCCGTGGACCGGCGCCTGCTGAACGACATGGCCTCGCTCGAACGAATCCTGCTCGACACTGGTCTTCCGGTGGACGCCGCTCAAGGTTTGATTGACCGGTCGGTGTTCGCGAAGTACCTGGTGGACCGGGAGATCATCACCGACCAGCGTCTCCGCAAGGTATGCGGTCACGATGTCCTGCAGGACGTCTTGCGGAATCGCCGGGCGGCTACGCATCTGTTCAACTGGCTGGCGGAGAGATTCAACGGCGACATGTTTCCTGCCAAGGGCAATGTGCCGTGCCGAAGTCGATGTAGCGCCGGTACACGAAGGGAGATTCAACGGCGACATGTTTCCTGCCAAGGGCAATGTGCCTGCCGCGAAACATTTGGAGAGGGTGGCCGATTTTCTGGATGGAGACGACCTGGAGACCGGCCAGAGGTCGCTGTTTCCCTATCGTTTCGATCTGATCCCCGTCGAACTCATCAGCGCCATCTACGAGCAGTTCGTCCACTCCGCCGATGCCAAGGGTGCCGGCGCTGGGCAATCCGACGTCCATTACACCCCGCTTGCCGCCGTCTCCCTCATCCTGGACGAAGTGATGCAGGATTTGACCGGGGACGAGACCATTCTCGACATCACCTGCGGTTCCGGCGTCTTCCTTGTCGAGGCGTTGCGGAGGCTGATCGCCCTGAAGGCCGGGGATGGCAAGCCGACCCGCGCCATGGTACGCGAAGCACTCTACAGGCAGATCCATGGCGTGGACGTCAGCCCTGCCGCCATCCGTATCGCCGCTTTCAGCCTGTACCTGGCCGCCCTGGAGCTCGATCCCGACCCCGGACTGGCGCACGGCATCAAGTTCAGGCCGCTGGTCGGCAAGACGCTTCTGGTTGGCGATGCCTACGAGATCGAGACTACGCCGGAAGGCAAGGCCGCGTTGATGGCGAAAACGGGACGAAAACGGTTCGACGTCATCGTGGGCAACCCGCCCTGGACCTACCGGGGACGGCATGGTACGGGCCGTCGCCGGGCGATAACGCCGGGCAGGGTGAGATCGCCTCGCGGCGTCAGCCTGGACTTCGTTGAGCGCGCAAAGGACTTCGCTCATGAGAGAACGAGATTCGGCATGGTCTTGAGCGCCACCCCGTTCTTCAGCCGTAGCGGCACCGGCAGAGCCGCCGCACAGCATCTCGTCGAGTCCTTGTCGCCTCTGACGCTGGTCAATCTCGCCAATCAGGCGTCCTGGCTGTTTCCAAGGGCCAACATGCCGGCCATGGCCCTGATTGGACGATACAGGAAACAGAAGCCCGGGATCATGCAGCTCGTGCAGGCGCCGTGGTCCCCGGCCGGTCCTGGAAGCCATACGTTCGAGATAGGAGGCAGCGACGTACAGACGCTCCACTTGGCAAGCTGGAAGCGCAATCCCGACCTGTTCAAGGGAGTGTTCTTCGGTCGTCTGCATGATCATCTTCTTCTTGAAGAGCTGTTCGAGAACCAGCGGCCACTGAAGGCAAGGCTGGCTGCACTCGATACGGGATTGAATCCGGGGATGACGTTGGGTGATCGATCCAAAGACGCTGGTTTTCTGCGGGGTATGCCGATGCTTCGCAGCAACCTTGCCCGTTTCTCGGTGCAAAGGGAGCTGCCCGCGCTCGACGAACGGGGAGCGGAACGGCCGCGTGAGCCGAGCATCTATCGAGCGCCGCTTCTGATTGTCCAGGAGTTCATGCAGGCGTCCCCACGTCCTGTCGCCGCCGTTGCCGAAAAAGACGTGGTTTTCACGAATGCGTACTTTGGAGCATCCTTCACTCCGGTGCATGGCGAGATTCCCTACCTCCTCGCGGGCATCCTGAGCTCGGCTCTGGCTTCCTGGTATTTCATCATGGCCGGATCGACCTTCGGGCTTTGGAAACAACGCATTCTCAAGGGCGACGTGGAAATGATGCCCGCGCCGGATCTTGAAGAGGCAGCAGCGTCCGAACACGGCCGGCGGGTTTCACGTCTCGTAAGGAGGGTACGGGGTCGTTCACCGAATGAGATGGACTGGGATGTTCTGGACGAGGCGGTATTCGACCTGTACGGCCTCGACAGGGCGGAGCGGATCGTCGCGCGGGATGGCTTGTTTCGGGCCGGTTGGCAGTGGCAAGAAGGGCGGCAGGCATCCGTTGCGCCTGCCGACGATGCCCAACTGGAGGACTATGCCAGGGCTTTCGTTGCAACGTTCGATTTCTGGTTTGCCGCCGCAAACAAACGCCGGCTTCGGGCCGACGTGTACCGGACGACGGCTTCCGATCCACTCCGGCTGATCCGGTTCGTCATCGAGCAGAATCCTCCGCCGTCCGTGGTCGATGCCGTACCGTCGGCCGGACGTCTATATGACGTTCTTGCCGATACGGCGGAGCGTTTGGAGATTTCGGTTGACGATGATTTGGCGCGCTTCGGGGAGCTGCGCCTGACCGATCGCCATGAGGTAGTGATTGTCAAGCCGTCCGCTCGCCGGCACTGGCTGGCCGTCAATGCGTTGTCGGATGCACGCGCGGTTCTGGAAGAGAGCTTCCAGAGCGCTCCCGTATGAATCTTCCCTTCCGCATATCAGGCACTCGGCATCGCCCGATCGACATAGGGCGCGACCGCTGCATCAAGATCCTGCGCGTTCTCGATGGTGGATGGGAGATCGCGTCGGCGGATCCGCGCGTCAACCCCGGCGCACGCGAGATCGAGATCACGGAGTGCCTTCGCCGTGGAATGGAGGAGGCACTGAACCGTGGCGTAGTACCGGATGGCAAACAGATATGGATAGGCCCCGGGACCGAGTGGCATTCCCAATCCGAAGTCCTTGAGCGGGATGGCGTCGTCGACATCCCGATTCGCTTTACCCAAATCCGCGAGGTGTATGGCGAACACGATCCACATGCCATCATCAAGTGCAAGCGGATCGCAGGTGACGACCCTGCCCTGTGCAGGCTGTACGTGGTCAAGGGTATCGACCGCTTTTCGAGGGGATCCAGACGAGATCGGCGATACCCCAGATACGCAGCCAACCACTCCGTCGGCTTCATGGCGGGTTACCTGACAGCGGGCGACGTCGGCGACGCTGTCAACGGAATCAACCGGTATCTTGGCAAGGAACGCCAATCCGAACAATTGGGCACATCGACGATCCTTTCGGTGGATTGGGCGCGAAGCAGCAGTCACCCCCGCCTCCCGCCCCTCGCACCGATCGTTCTTCATCATGCCTTCCTCGACTTTTGAATTGCACATATCCGGCTCGCGATGCTCAGGCGATGTTCATCGCTCTGCCAGCAGTTCTGCGCGGGCTTCCTGGCCAAACGGTTCATCAGTGTCCGGAGCTGCGGCTGCATCGACGGGTGCTTGTCCCTCTCCATCCTCGAAGTGGTGGGCGAGGGGCTGATCATCGTCCTCCGTTCTCCCGCCGCCATCGCCGCCGGCCACTGCCGCGAAGACGCCGACGCCGCCCGCCTCGTCGCCGGCGCCGGCGCCGTGGAGAACGACCACGTGTGACCACTGCGCGGATACACTGGCGCCCGCATGGTGCCCCCTCCCCCCAAAGAGAGCCGGGCTGCCCGTGATCCACCTCTACGGACCGATCGACCTTGGCGGCGACATGCGAACGACCGTTCTTCGAGAGATCTGCCGTAGAACCACGGCAAAGACTCGCGAGGGTCGGCGAAGCGGGAGAGGACGATGCCGGATCTGCAGCTCCAGCCCGAAATCGAACCCGCCGCCCGATGGCTTGGCAGAAGACTGACGCAGGTGTTCGGGGAGGGGCTACGCCTGCGAATCGGCGGTGGAAGCATCCTCGCTGCAAGACACCATCACAGGCTGTCTACGGATCTGGACCTCTGGTGGGACGACACGGATACGCACCGGAGCAAGGCGAACCGACTCTATGCATCGAGGATCGCTCGGGAGCCGCGGTGGGTGGAGGACGCATTGGGGGGCGATCAGTGGAAGAACGGAAGGCCGGTGGTCCTGCTCCCGGGAACCGTCATCGGGATGTTGACCATCGGCGTCGAACTCCCGGCGGGGGTGGAAGGGATCGAAGTGACGATCGTCGAAAAGGAATTCGAGAAGATCGGCGTAAAGGCGGAAGACCACGTGCGAGGCACACCGTTCGAGCCACAGACGGACGCACAGATCCTCTGGGGGAAGATGCAACGGATGAAAGATGGGCAGGTACACGCCCGTGATCTCTACGACCTCGGGGTGATGAGCCACCTGAACCCGCAAGCATTGATCTATGCCTTCGGATCGCAAGGAGGGAACGGCCGGCGGGACATCGGCCAAAGGCTGCGGTACACGCGGGTGGACGGAGAAAAACGCTTGCTGAGGGTGAGGGAAAGCGGGTGGGCGCCTTGGGAAGGACAGGACGCCGAGTACGCGAAGCAGCGACTCATCGAGGCGCTGAGCCGCAACGACCCGGCGGCCCTGCAAGAAGCGTGCGGGCGCCACGCGCCCGCATACCATCGGGGTCAAGGGATCGGTGAGTGAAGCGGGCACGGGGAGAGTGACCGGAATGCCGCGACGGGTGGAAGCACTGAAACCGCAAGCCGAGTTCGAAGAGCGGCCCGGCGGCACCAGCGAGCGCGGGCGGCCCCGGACGCGCATCGTAGGCAGGGTGCTGAAACAGCATTGCTGTGGGATGGAAGCGGAGAAACGGGCATCGGACGAGACGCTCTGCCAGGTACTGAACGGCGACGCCGAGGACGTACAGGGGGAGGACGAGATCCGGTGGGCATTCGAAACGATGGGGCCGGACGCGCTTGCGGCACTGCACACCGAAGGCCGCGTAAGCCTGGAGCGGTTGGCGGCGGCGAAGCGCCGGAGCCAGTCGGACCCGAAGCAGGAGGACAGCGCGAACGCCTGGTTGAACGCCGCACTCGGGAAAGAGCAAGGTCTGAAGCTGGAACAGCAGGTTCAGGACATCGCGGCACACGCGAGGAAGGCGCCGCTCGCGATCCTGGCAGGAGCCGGGATCTCGAAGCCCTCGCCGAGCGAAGTGCCGCTGTACCACGAGTTGGCAATCGAGCTGGCCGGAGCGCCGCCGGGGCAGGCCGCGGAAGATCCAGGGGCTTGCTTCGACCGGGTGCACAAGGAGCGAGGCGAGGCCGTCTACGAGCAGGCCGCGGAACGGATCCGCAGGCAAACCGAGCCGAACGGGCTGCATCGTCGGGTGGTGGCGCAGCACTCGGCCGCGGGGTCGAGGACGATCATTACGACGAACTGGGATGAGCTGATCGAAGCCGCGGGTACGGCAAGCGGTGAACCCTTGCGGGTATGGCCGGAGGACGAGCGCGGGCCGGGCGCCGGGCACAGGGCCTCGGGGCTGGTGCACCTGCACGGGACGATCAGCAAACCCGGCGGGATGCTGCTCACGAAAATGGATCTGGAACGCCATTACGACCAGGAACGGGAACGCCGGTTCGTCGGCGAGCTCGTCGGTGACCGGTCGATGCTCTGCATCGGATACAGCCACCGTGACGTCATGATCAGGAAGATCCAGGAGAGCGTGGCGGCAAGGGAAAGGGCACGGGAAGGGGAAGACGGACGAGGCAGGCGCAAGACGTTCAGCCTGGTGAAACGCGAGAGCGGGAAACCCGGGTGGGAAGACGGCCTGCAACAACTCGAGGCGGCGGGCATCGAGCCGGTGCTCTACGACCGGCACGAGGAGGTGCCGGAGATCCTGGACCGGGTGGCACACGCCATCGCCCAGGACGCGGAAGCGGAGAGAAAGAGACTCGAAGCGATAGCGAAGCAGGGGCCGCAACCGGACACCGACTGGGACGAGATCAGGCGGCTGCTGGAAGAAGGCGGTCCACGGTTGGAGCACTTCCTGCGCGAAGCGGCGCCGGAGGCATGGGCGGTGCATGAGTTCATGCAAGCCGGTGCCGCACGGGTACTGCGCGGAGAAACAGAGGACCCGAGCAGCGGTCAGCTAAGCGGCTGGCTGTGCGATGGAATGGACGGGGGGCGGCTGCGGACCATCCTGTGGATGGCGGCGACTGCGGGGGGGCGGATCGGTCCGGCACTGCGAAGCCGACTGGCCTGGTGCCTCGGGGACAGCGACACGACCGTGGGAGACGTGGAGAGGAAGCAAGGCGCGCTGTTTCTCATCGGGCAGTGCGAAAGCGCCGCCCGCAGCATGAGGGATTATCTGTCGCTGCGGCGGGTCGCGCGACGGTGCAGCGAGGCGGGACGATACGAAGCGAGCATCCAGGGATGGGCCGCGATCGCCAATGTGTACGCGGCAGCCGGCTCGAAGCCCGACAGCGCGGCGGATGGATCGGACAAGGAAACCGGCACGCCGGAACCCCGGTTGAACGTCGAGGGGTGGGAGGCGAACAAATTCTATGCGGAGGCGGTCAGGCCCTGGATGGAGCAGATCCACGAAGCCGTATGGGACGTGTGCGCCCATGCGCTGGAAAGGCAGCAACGCATCCTCGAAACGGCATGCGGCGAAGAAGATCCGTGGAATCGCTGGAGCGGGAAACGGTCGGCCATCGAGAAGCACGTGCAAGACAAGCTGCGTTCCGTAGGGGGCGTGGATACGCTGATCGACGCGGCACGCGATGCCCTGGAATGCGGGGGCAGGACGGGAAGGACGGGCCGGGAGAAGTGGGAAGCGCGGATCCGGCAAGCGGCCGCTTCGAAGAACGTGCTGCTGAACCGTCTGGCGATCCACGGGGTCACGGAAAGCAGGCACTGGAGCGCCGATCGGAAGGTACGGTGGTTGGGTGAGAGCGGGCTGTTGGGCAATCCCTGCTGTGTGCACGAGGCGTACCGGCTGCTCGAGGAACACTGGAAGCGGGCGCGGGGAGCAACGCGACAAACGGTGGGAAGGCGGATCTGCCGGCTCCGCATCCGGGAAAGGAGCCGCGAAGTGAACGAGAGGAGGCAGTACGTTCTGCTGGGATGGATAGAGAAGTGGGGCCCGCTCACGCGGGAAATGAAGGAAAGGCAAAGGGTTCTGCAGAGCAGGCACAGGGCATGGAAAATGCCGGCACACCCGGATTTCCGGCACTGGTCGAGCGGCGGTCAATGGATCGGGGCGGTAGCCCCCCCCGGTTGGGCCGGACGACAGTTGGTGGACGACTGGAAGACGCGGGGACAGGCTGCGCTGGACTGGGTCATCGAGGAGTGGGAGAACCCGGCGCCGGCACGGTCTCCCGAAGAATGGCTGCACGGGCCGAACGAACGGGGCCGGCAGAAAGGCGCGGAAGACGCCACACGTCTGGACCGGAAGTGGGGTGTCGCGCTCGCGAAGCGATTGATCGATCTAGAGAAATGGCACCATGCAGCATGGTGTGCGTTATGCCGCGAGCTGCCGAAGCGGATGAGGCCGATGGAGCTGCTCCAGTGGGCCGGGGAGAAGTGGTGGCGGGAGGTCTGGAAGGGAAGGCGGACGGATGCTCTGGACGGAATTCCACGGGGCTTGGCCACGCATCTCCGCGAAGGGAACAGCGAGGAGGTGGACGTCCGGGAGGCGGTCGAGACGCTCGAAGAGTGGGCTCTCGGGATGCTGAAGACGCACGAACGACCCCAAGATGAGGACTGGACCAACCACTGCATCAACACGACGGCTGGGACAGCCATCGAAGGCATCATCGGCGCAGCATCAGGAGGGACGGACGGATCGGAAGACCGGGACGCCGCGTTCGCAGCACTGGGGAGACTGTGGAATGCGAGCCCTGAGATGAGAAACCACGTCGCGACGCTATGCACGAACAAACTCCATGCCTTGTCCCTGGCCCCGGGAGGAGAGGAGTGGGTCGAGACTCACATCGTAAAATCGGTTGAAGAAGAGGTGGGCGAGGATCTGCGTACGGTGGTATGGGGAGCGATGGAGTACGCCGGTTGGAGCCCGAGGCTTGCGAAGATGCTGAAGAACGCGATGGAACGGGAGCTGATGCACGAAGAAGCACCCGGGGAGACGGATACGTGCGCAGAGCGCTACGCGTGGTCGATGTTGCAGGACATCCTGTACCCGAGCGAAGGAGGGCACGGCGGGGAATACGAAAGCTGGAAGGTGGCGGAGCTCCCCGCTGGACGCCGGGCGGCGGTGGTGGCCGCGCTGGCCCATGAACTGTGGACGAACGAAGAATGCAGGGCCAGGGATGCGTGGGGTCGAATCCTCCTGCCGCTATGGCGCGACGTGTGCGATCACGCCGAAGGAGGCGCCTCCGAAGGCGAGCAGAGCAGCTTCCTGCACTGCTTCGCATTCTTGAACAAGGAACAGCAAGACGAATTCAGGGCTTGGTTTCAAAAGGGACCGGCGGTGGCCCCGGAACGGTTCCTGGACGTGAACTACGGGCCGAAGGAGGTCGAGAACAGGATGGCGGCCCTGGAAGTCGCGCTGCACTGCGCAGGTGGTTACGGAGGGCACGAGGCGTGGAAATGGGCGGCAGCCCTGGAGACCATCGCGGAATGGGCAAGGGCGCCGAAGAGTCCGGAGGAGGAGAAGCTGGCGTACAACGTGCTCGCGAAGACAGGGCATACGATATAGATGCCACCGCCGCATCGGACGCAGCCGCTCTTCGCGGACCCGGCCCGCGCCTGAGCCGGCTCCGGCCTCCTGCCCACCGCCGCGCCTGGACCCCATGCTGAAACGCCATTCCTCCCGCCGCCGACCGCTCGATACCGGCTTCCTGGCCCCGCGGCTCGCCGGCGCCCGGAGCTACGACCGCATCGCCGGCTACTTCTCCTCGTCGATCCTCGAAGTGGCGGGCGAGGCGCTGGAAAGCGTCGAAGGCAAGATCCGGGTCGTCTGCAACTCGCAGCTCTCGCGCGCCGACGTCGAAGTCGCAAAGGCCGCCCAGACCGCCATGCGCCGCGAGTGGTGCGACTCGCGCCCCGAGGAGCTCGGCGACGGCGCCCGGCCGCGCTTCAAGCGGCTCCACGACTTCCTGCGTTCCGGGAAGATCGAGATCCGCGTGTTGCCCGATGACGCCTTCGGACTGATCCACGGCAAGGCGGGCGTCATCACCTTGGCGGACGGCAGGCGGACCTCCTTCCTCGGCAGTGCGAACGAGACCCGGGCGGCGTTCCGCCTCAACTACGAGCTCGTCTGGGAGGACGATTCGCCGGAAGCCGTCGCATGGGTGCAGGAGGAGTTCGACGCCCTCTGGTCCTCGCCCTTCGCGGTCCGGCTCGGGGATTTCGTCGTCCAGGATCTCGACCGCCTGTCCCGACGTGAGCCAATCGGGGACCTCACCCGCTGGCGGGAAGAGTCGGACCCGGACCCCGCGTCCGTCGTCGTCGAAGCGCCGGTCTACCGCAAGGAAACAGGCTTGTGGGAGCACCAGAAGCACTTCGTGAAGCTCGCCTTCGATGCGCATCGCGGGCCGCACGGCGCGCGCTTCGTGCTGGCCGATCAGGTGGGGCTCGGGAAGACGCTGCAATTGGCGATGGCGGCGCAGCTCATGGCCCTGGCCGGCGACGGGCCGGTGCTCATCCTGGCTCCGAAGCCTCTTCTCCGGCAGTGGCAGGACGAGATGGACACCCTGCTCGGGCTGCCGTCGGCGCTCTGGAACGGCCACGGCTGGGTGGACGAGCACGGGATCGAGCATCCGGGCGCGGGCGCCGAATCGATCCGGCGCTGTCCGCGCCGGGTCGGGATCGTGTCCACCGGCCTCGTCACCGGCAACGCCGAGGCCGCCAAATGGTTGGCGGAGATGCGCTTCGAGTGCGTCATCCTCGACGAGGCGCACCGGGCGCGGCGCCGGAACCTGTCGTCCGGCCGCCGGGCGTTCGCGCCTGCGCGGCCCAACAACCTCCTGAAGTTCCTCTGGGAGATCTCGCCCCGCACCAAGAGCCTGCTGCTCGCGACCGCCACCCCGGTCCAGCTCCATCCCGTGGAGGCATACGATCTCCTCGACGCCCTCGCCCAAGGCTCACCCGCGGTGCTCGGCGCCCCCGGCAGCCGCTGGCGGAACGCCGGGGCATCCCTCGATCTGCTGCTCGGCAACGCGCCCCCGCCCACCGATTTCCACGAGCGCTGGGACTGGCTGCGCAACCCCTTCCCTCCCCGCTCCGAAGGGAGGGACTTCGAGATCCTGCGCCGCTCGCTCTCCCTGCCGGACGAGGCCGCGTATGCGCCGGGGAACCTGATCGACAGGTTGCGCCCGCCGGACCGGCAGCGGATCGAGGGCGGGTTCGACCGCTTCGTCGAGTGCCACAACCCCTACATCCGCACCATCGTCCTTCGCACCCGCGAGCATCTCGAGAACACCATCGACCCCGAGACGGGCGAGCCGCTGCTGACCCCGGTGGCGGTTCGGCTCCACGGCGAATCGGACGAGGACGCGATCGTGCTGCCGCCCCTCCTCGAAGACGCCTACGCCCAGGCGGAGGAGTTCTGCCGGTTGCTCGCCCAACGTGCGAACACGGGGTTCTTCCGCACCATGCTGCTCCGCCGCATGGGCAGCACGATGGAGGCGGGGCGTCTGACGGTCGCCCGCATCCTCGACGGCTGGGAGGACTCCGGCGGAGGCTACGACGAGGACGACGGGGACGATGGGAACGACGGGGACGACGACCGGGAGGAAGCGGACGGCGGGCTTCGCACCCTGACGGGCGAGGAACGCCGGGTGCTGGCCGGGCTTGCCCGGGCCATGGAGGCGGACCGGGATCAGGACCCGAAGTACGCCGCCGTGGTCCGCCTGCTCGTGGAGGAAGGTTGGCTTGCGCGCGGCTGCATCGTCTTCAGCCAGTACTACGACTCGGTGTGGTGGCTGGCCGGCCGGCTCACGCGCGAGCTTCCGGAAGAGGCCATCGGCGTCTACGCGGGCGCGGGCCGTTCGGGGGTGATGCGCCGCAGCGCCTTCGAGCCCCGGCCCCGCGACGCGCTGAAGGACGGCGTGCGCCGGGGCGAAGTGCGGCTGCTGCTCGGCACGGACGCGGCATCGGAGGGGCTGAACCTGCAACGGCTCGGCGCCCTCGTCAACCTGGATCTGCCCTGGAACCCCTCCCGCCTCGAACAGCGCAAGGGCCGCATCCAGCGCATCGGGCAGATCCGTCCCGAAGTGGACGTCTGCAACATGCGCTACGCGAACTCGGTCGAGGACCGGGTACGCCGGCTCCTCTCGGAGCGCCTGGAGAGCATCTCCCGGCTCTTCGGCCAGCTCCCGGACACCCTCGAAGACGTCTGGGTCCAGGTGGCGCTGGGCGAGATCGAGCAAGCGAAGCAGACCATCGACGCGGTGCCGGACGAACATCCCTTCGCGCTCCGGTACCACGAGGTCGGCCGGGTGGACTGGGAATCGTGCGCGCGGGTGCTCGCCGACGATGCCAGACGCCGGAGCCTGAGCCGCGGATGGGCGGAGCGTGCGGCCCTCGCGGCCGTCTCCTGAGCATCCTCGTTCGCTCCCCGGACACGGCGGCCCGCCGGGCCGCCTGAAGCGCAGACATGGGCAAGACCACCGGCTTCAAGGAGTTCGCGCGCGAAGCGGCGTCCTATCGGGACGCGGCGGCGAGGCTGCTCGACTTCGACGAGATCTACACCCCGCACGACGAGGGGCGCCTCGCGACCCAGGGCGCCCGCTGCATGGACTGCGGCGTCCCCTTCTGCCAGTCCGGCGACGGCTGCCCCATCGACAACCTGATCCCGGAGTGGAACGACCTCGTCTACCGGGGCCGCTGGCGCGAGGCGCTGGACCGCCTGCACAAGACCAACAACTTCCCCGAGTTCACCGGGCGCGTGTGCCCGGCCCCGTGCGAGGGCGCCTGCGTGCTCGGGATCACGGACCCGCCGGTGACCATCTTCGTCCCGTACCGGTTATGATCCCCCGCTATCGAGAGGGAGCTCCGCTCGGGCCGTTAGCTCAGTCGGTAGAGCATCTGACTTTTAATCAGGTGGTCGCAGGTTCGATTCCTGCACGGCCCACCAATGAATTCAGCGAGTTACGGGCATTTCAGCCGGAAGCCGGAAACGACGTGTCACCACGATGTCACCGTAGCATCACGATTCGCGTTGATTCCGGTTGACCGCCGTTGATGCTTGTGGAGCGCCGAAGCAGACTCGCCCGCGGCTCCGGGCCTGCCTCATCGCAGGGCAGGCGCCGCAAGGCTCAAGCGCGACAATCGCGCGACACCTTTCCGGCCCGGAAGCCACCGCCCAGGGAGAACGCGCCATGTCGTCCGACACGATCGCGCTCATCGTCGCCATCATCGGCACCGGAGCCATGCTCGCCGGGTTGATCGTCCCGAACTTGCGCGAGCTCCGCCGTGCCGTCGCCGACTTGCGCGAGCGCATGGCACGGCTTGAAGGGTTGTTCGAGGGGTTCACCCGCCGCGAGTCCGCACCGCCACCCGCGTAGCCGCTCCGGCTCGGCGCCGTTCCGCGGGGAACGCCATGACCTGGACCCAGATCGCAACGCTCATCGTGTCCATCGCCGCCACCGCGGCTGCGGGGGTCGGGGTCATCGTCTTGAGCGTCAACGGCATCCACTCCCAGGTTGCGGCTCTACAGGCTCAAGCCGCCGCCGACCGTGCCGAAGCCGCCGCCGACCGCCGCGCCTGGCAGGCGTCGATGGATGCGTTCCGGGCACAGGCCGACCGGGATCGGGAAGCATTCCGGGACAAGGCCGACCGGGACCGGGAAGCGTTCCGAGCGCAAGCTGAAGCCGACCGCGAAGCGTTCCGCAGGGAAGTGCACCGGCTCGGTGAGCGGCAAGCGCGCGTCGAAGGCGCGTTGAGCACCGCCGCGGCAGGCCAGCCCTGAGCGCCGCCACCTTCGACACTCACGCCGCGGTCCGCGACCTCGAAGCACCGGCCTCGACACGCGCCAAGCCGAAGCCAGCGCCACCGCGATACGCAACGGGCAAGGCGGCCTCGCCACGAAAGCCGGCCTCGCCAGCGTGCGCGCCGGGCTTGCGATCCTCCGATGGGTGGCCGGCATTCAGAGCGCAACCAGCCTCGCGACCTTCGCGGCCGTCTTGTTCCTCGCCGCCAGGCTGCCTTGACCCGCACTCCGCGAAACAGGGTGCCGGCAAGCTTTCAATCGGGGGGTCGCAGGTTCGATTCCTGCACGGCCCACCAGATGAGCCGGACATGGAAGTTGCGGCGTATCGTGCGCGGCTCCACATCGACTCGCTCCGGCCTAACCGGCCCGTCGCAAGCCGGGCGACCGGTCTGGCTCGCTCACCGGGCTGACCCGCAGCCCGCGTGCCGCTTGCGCCTTCTCCTTACCAGCCGATGATCCACGCTCTCGCCCATCGCCTTCCCTTCTTCTACGGCTGGATCGCCGTGGGCTGCGCGATGTGCTCGAACGCCGTGCGCCAAGCCGCCGCGGTGACGACGCTGTCCATCTTCATCGTGCCGATGACGAGCGAGTTCGGCTGGTCTCGTACGGGGATCTCCGGCGCGGTCTCGGCCGGTGCGCTGCTCGGCGCCTTCACTGCGCCGTTCATCGGGCCGCTCTTCGACCGTCACGGCTCGCGGGCGCTGCTCGTCATGAGTGCGCTGGCGATGAGTGCGTGCTGCGTCGCACTTGCCGGCACCCGGGGTCTGCTCTGGTTCTACATCGCTTTCGGCGTCTCGCGCATGGTGTTCTCGACGCCTTTCGATCTCGGGACCTCGTCCGTGGCCGCGAAGTGGTTTGTGCGCCGCCGCGCCCTGGCGATGTCGTTGCTCACGACATCCATCGGCATCGGGCTGACGATCCTCCCGCTCGCCGCCGCGGTCGCAATCGTCGCAGGAGGCTGGCGCACCGGTTGGCTGGCGCTCGCGGTGATCGTCATCGTGCTCGGTGTGGTCCCGCAGTGGCTCCTGCTCGTGCGTAAGCCGGAGGACGTCGGGTTGCGGCCCGACGGCGACGAGGACGGTTCGCGCCCGCGTGTGACGGCCCACGTGGACAGCGCCGACGGCTCCGGCGAGGTCGCCTTCTCCCGGGCGCAGGCGCTACGCACTCCGACCCTCTGGCTGACGATGGCCTACACCACCCTCGTCTTTCTGGCCCAGGCAGGCGTGAGTCTGCACTGGGCGCCGCATCTCGTCGAGCGCGGCATCTCGCCGACGATCACGGCGACGATCGTGAGCACCTTTTCCCTCACCATCGTGCTGTCGAGCATCCTGTTCGGCTATGCCGGCGACCGCGCTCCTGTGCGCGTGATGCTCGCGGCGAGCGCGGCGTTCATGACCCTCGGCGCGATGGCCATGGGGGCGGTCAGCGGGCCGTCCCTCGGCTACGCCGCCGCAGTGCTGTTCGGCGCAGGCGTGGGCGGCATACTCACGATGACCCCAGTCGCGTGGGCGAGCTACTTCGGCCGCGCCCACTTCGGCGCGATCCGCGGCTTGACCCTCCCCGCGCAGGTAGGGGGACAGGCGGCCGGACCGCTCCTTGCCGGCGGGCTCCACGATTTGACCGGAGATTACGCAAGCGGTCTCCTGACGTTCGCGGCACTCTCGCTGCTCGCGGCGATCGTGGCTCTGGCCACGCCCGCGCCGCAGCGCCGTTGACCGTGAGCCGGGAAGCCGGCGGGACGGGACCTGCCGCGGGAAGTAGCTGCTCAGGCCGGGAACATCCCGCCGCCGATGGTGCGGTTTTGTCCATAAGATGTAAGATGCTCGGCGAGTGTGCAGCCCGGTTGCCGGGCATCGATCCCATGCATCACGACGTCGGCGCAGTCGCCTTGACTTGGTGTGTGCGTCGCGAGAATCCGGCCTGAAGAGGCCGCAACACCCGACTGGAGATCATGCCGTGGAAGCGATGAACCGCATCACCGGAATCGACAAGGATCCGGCACGGGAGATCGAGGAGTGCGCGGCACGGCGCGGGGCATCGCCAGGCTACGGCGTGCTTTCCTGCCGTCGTGCCGGGATCGTGCTCGCCACGGTGTTCGTTGCGCTGGCGACCGGCTGCGCCACCACGCCGCCGAAACGCCAAGGCGACGTCTGTGAAGTCTTCGAGCAATACCCCGACTGGTACGACTACGCACGTACGTCCGAGCAGCAGTGGGGCACGCCGATCCATGTCCTCATGGCGTTCGTGCGCCATGAATCGAGCTACCGGAGCCACGCGAAGCCGCCACGCAAATGGTTCCTGTTCATCCCGCTGGGACGCCCGTCGTCTGCAAAGGGATACGCGCAGGCGCAGGACCCCGTATGGGGGGAATACCAAGCGGAGCGAGGCAGCCTCTTCCGGAGCCGTTCGGACATGGAGGACGCTCTCGACTTCATCGGCTGGTACAACGACAAGACTTGGCGTGAGCTGAAGATCCCCCGGAACGACGCGTACCGGCTCTACCTCGCCTATCATGAGGGACGGGGAGGCTATCGGCGCGGCACCTGGAAGAAGAAACCGGGGGTCCAGCGCACCGCGAAGAAAGTGGCTGAGACCGCCCGCAGCTACAAATCCCAACTCGATCGATGCGCAAGCCGGTTCCGTTGCGACTCCTGGTACCAGGTATGGCCCTTGTGCAGCTAGCAGAGGGGCGATCGAGGCAGGGAAGGGCGGCAGACGGCTGCGGCGCCGTGTACGAAGTGATCGTGCGCCACAACGCGGTGGTGGCAATCCGGCCGGCGCTACGCACACCGGGGATGCACGTCCCCGGCTCGAACCTCGAAGTCACCTCCGAACTTGCCCGCAACCACCGGCTTCACGGCAGCATCGACGGCTGTTATCGCTTCGGCGATCCTGAACGCGCCAGGAGCTTCGCGATCCTCGCGCTGGACTTCGTGAAGCGCCTGCTCGAGCAACGCATCGAGCAGGTCGAATCCCTCGACACCGGCGCGGAGTTCGAGGCGCGCGAGTATGCGGCGCAACGGCCTCCCGGCACCGATTGAGCGACTGACTCCCCGAACGCAGACAACCGGTGCTCCCCGGCCTTCCCGTCGTCTTGCAGTCGTGCTCGGCGTCCGGGTGTTCCGGTGCGGCCTCCCAGCCAACCCGTTCGTCCGTCAGCAATCGAGCGTCGTCTCGCGCTCCCACTCCGTCAGGTGCTTCGAGTACTCGTCCCACTCCTGCATCTTGAGCTTGACGTAGGAGGCGGAGAACGAGTCGCCGAGCATGGCCTTGAGCGGCTTGTCGCGGTCGAACGCGCGGACGGCATCGAGGAGGTAGAGCGGGAGCCGGCGGGCGCGCACCTTGTGCCCCTCGGCATACATGTCCACGTGGCTCGGCTTGCCGGGGCTGCGCTCGTTGTCGATGCCGTCGAGCCCGGCCGCGATGATCCCCGCGTGCAGCAGGTACGGGTTCACCGCGCCGTCGGCGAGCCGCAGCTCGAAGCGGCCCGGGTCCGGAATGCGCACCATGTGGGTGCGGTTGTTGCCCGACCAGGTGACGGTGTTCGGCGCCCACGTCGCGCCCGAGGCGGTGACCGGCGCGTTGATGCGCTTGTAGCTGTTCACGCAGGGGTTGGTCAGCGCGCACAGCGCCTCGGCGTGGTGCAGGACCCCGCCGAGGAACCGGCGGGCGAGCTGTGACAGTCCGAGCTCGTCGCTTTCGTCGAGGAACAGGTTCCGGCGCTTCGCCTCGTCCCAGGCCGAGACGTGGGCGTGGCAGCCGTTGCCGGTGAGGTGCACGAAGGGCTTGGGCATGAAGGTCGCGCGCAGCCCGTGCTTCTCCGCGATCGACTTCACCATGAACTTGAAGAACGCATGGCGGTCGGCGGTGACCATGCAGTCGTCGTACTCCCAGTTCATCTCGAACTGGCCGTTGGCGTCCTCGTGGTCGTTCTGGTAGGTGCCCCAGCCGAGGGCGAGCATCGCGTCGCAGATCTCGGAGATGACGTCGTAGCGGCGCATCAGGGCCGACTGGTCGTAGCAGGGCTTGGCGTCGACGTCGCGCGGATCCGAGATCGCGTCTCCCGCCGGGGAGATGAGGTGGTACTCCGCCTCCACCCCGGTGCGCACGACGAGCCCATTCTCCGCCGCCGCGTCGATCATCCGCGCCAGCACCCGGCGTGGCGCCTGGTCCACCGGTGCGCCGTCCATCACCAGATCCCCCGCGACCCACGCCACCTCCGGCTTCCACGGCAGCCGGACGAGGCTCGACGGATCGGGCACCGAGAACATGTCGGGATGGGCCGGCGTCATGTCGAGCCAGGTCGCGAACCCCGCGAACCCCGCGCCGTCCTCCTCCATCGCCTCCGCCGCCTGTGCGGGCACGAGCTTCGAGCGCTGGGCGCCCCGCAGATCAGTGAAGTTGAACAGGAAGTACTTCACGCCGTGCTTCTTCGCGAATGCTTCAAGCTGGCCGGCCATCGGACTCCTCCTCGGGTTTCGGTCTTGTCGGGTTTCACCGATTGTTGCATGAATCAAAGCCCTGTCATTCCCGCTTCCGCGGGAATGACAGGTCCTTGATCGCCGCTCCGGCGGCGTCCGTCCAACTCAAGTTTCGAGATTCGAAGTGACGGAAAACCGCGTCATCGCCGACATCATCCGAATTCGAGCCGCTCAGCCCCGCCCGGGGATCCAGTCGGTGCCCGCGAGCGGCACCTGCGCCATCGCCGCCGCCTCCACCGTCAACGCCACCATGTCCTCGGGCTCGAGGTTGTGGACGTGGGACTTGCCGCAGGCGCGGGCCAGCGTCTGGCATTCCATGGTCAGGGTGGACAGGTAGTTGCACACCCGCCGCGCGCCCTCGTCGGGGTCGAGCCGCGCTTCGAGCTCCGGCCTCTGGGTGGCGATGCCCACCGGGCACATCCCGGTCTGGCAGCGGTCGCACGCGCCGGGGCGGACACCGAGCGCCGCGTAGTCCGCTTCATGGAGCGGGGCGTTGCAGTTCAGCGCGATGAGCGCGGCCATGCCGATGGAGACCGCGTCCGCGCCGAGGGCCAGGGCTTTCGCCACGTCCGCCCCGGTGCGGATCCCGCCGGAGACGATGAGCTGCACCTTGCGGTGCATGTCCAGCTCCCGCAACGCCTCGACCGCGAGCCGCACCGCGGGCAGGGTCGGGATCCCCACGTCCTCGATGAACACGTCCTGGGTCGCCGCGGTGCCGCCCTGCATCCCGTCCACGACCACCGCGTCGGCCCCCGCCTTCACCGCGAGCATCACGTCGTAGCGGGTGCGGGTCGCGCCCACCTTGACGTACACCGGCTTCTCCCAGCCGGTGATCTCGCGCAGCTCGCGGATCTTGATCTCCAGGTCGTCGGGACCGGTCCAGTCGGGATGGCGCGAGGCGCTGCGCTGGTCGATGCCGGCGGGGAGGGTGCGCATCTCGGCCACGCGCTCGGTGATCTTCTGCCCGAGCAGCATCCCGCCGCCGCCGGGCTTCGCCCCCTGCCCCACCACCACCTCGATGGCGTCGGCGCGGCGAAGCTGGTCCGGCTTCATGCCGTAGCGTGAGGGCAGGTACTGGTAGACGAGGGTGCGCGACGCCTCGCGCTCCTCGTCGGTCATGCCGCCGTCGCCGGTGGTGGTGCTGGTTCCCATCGCGGTGGCGGCGAGCCCGAGCGCGCGCTTCGCGTTCGCCCCGAGCGCCCCGAAGCTCATGCCCGCGATGGTGATCGGAATGGCCAGCTCGATAGGCTTCGAGGCGTGGCGGGCGCCGATGGTGACGTTCGTCGCGCACTGCTCGCGGTAGCCTTCGAGCGGGTAGCGCGAGACCGACGCGCCGAGGAAGACGAGATCGTCGAAGCCCGGCACCGGCCGCTTCGCGCCGGCCCCGCGGATGGAGTAGATCCCCTCCGCGGCGGCGCGCTGGATCTCCGCGACGACGTGCGGTGGGAACGTCGCCGAGCCCCGGATGCGGCGCTCGTCCATCACCGGCGGCCCGCTCGGCGATGCCCTGCCGCCTGTTCCGGTTCTGCAACTTCGATGATCGCCTTCACCGGCTCGATCCCTTCCTGATTTCCTGTCCGTGAAGCCTTCGACAAAACGGCGAAGGAATGTTCATCGACCGGGCTTCGATTTTGACGCCGATCCCCTGGGAACGGCGCGTCCTTGCAGGACGCGGTCGTCCCGCCCACCCTGGTCATTCCCGCGCAAGCATGTCCTGGCGGAAGCGGGGGCGGGAATCCATGCCCCCGCTTCCGCCAGGACGCGCCGACCCAGGTGGGTCGTCATGCGCATGCCTCAACAACGCCCCGCGTTGTCCACCTTGAAGTGGTAGAGCCGCCGGGCAGAACCGTAACGCCGGAACGCACCCGCACCGTTCCCGACATCATGTTCTCGGCCACCCCGACCCCGACGTTGCCGTCCATCACGACGTTCGCGCGCTCGTTCATCCCCGCGCAGTAGTAGCCGGCGTGGCCGCGGATGCGTACGTCGAGGGTGTGCACCAGTCCCACCGCGAGTGCGTGCCGGCCCATCGGGGAGCGGCGAGTGTATCCGAACCGCCCGTGAACCGCTCCAGGTTTCCCGGAGAACCGCCGGCTCGAGTCGGGCCGCCATGACCGGCTCTTGCGCTTGGTCGGGAAGGGCGTTCACCCGCAACGCCTCTCGCATCGGTGGTCAGTCCGAATGACCCCGTGCCAACACCCGACGTCCTGCCGTTTCCAGTCTGTAGAGGTTGAATTCACTGATGTCCATGACGACGAGGCTGAAAGGGTCGAGGCTTGCGATCTGCCGGCACAGCTCGCTCCCGATCGACCCGCCGCCTCCGGTCACGAGGACCGTGCGTTCGACCAGCAGGTCCCGCATCCCCGGCCAGTCGAGGCGCACCGGCTCCCGGTTCAGCAGCTCTTCGATGGTGACGTCCCGCAGCTCTTCGAGGGTAGTGCGGGCGAAGGAGGGATTTCGCAGGCGCGGGACGGTTTGCATCGGCACGTTCGATCGCTCGCAGAGCTCCACGAGTCTTCACATCTGCGCAGTGCTCGCGGACGGGACCGCGATGGAGACGAGGTCGGCGCCGGTGCGTTCGGCGATCTCGGGAATCTGCCCGCAGTGGCCGAAGATTCGAATGCCACGAACGTCGCGGCCCTTTTTCCAGGGATTGTCGTCGACGAAGCCGATCGGATGCGGGTCTCCCGCATCCGGCTCTCGGACGAGAGCATGCCTTCGCCCACGGAAAGCTCGTCGTTCGCACTGCCAGGCGCGTCAGGCCCATTTCATTCCACAGCCGCCTGTCCGGAAAGCGCACATACCCCCCGGCTCGTACCTTGTGCTTGCGACACAGCCACCGGCACAGCCGCCGGGTCGCGTGCCGGTCAATCGCGGCGTAAGCCGGGCTTACCTGTCCCAGGTGGAAGTCGTTCGCCCATCCGGTCATGAGCCGGTTCAGCCGTCCCACCACCACCTCCGGGTCCAGCAGCCCGTATCGTCGCGCCGTCCGCTCGCTTACCCTGCGGCACAGGCTCTGCACGCTCGCCGGTGTGGGGCGTGTGCCGATGCAGGCTCGGCCCGTATCCCGACGATGGTTGCGTCCCACTCGGTAGCCAAGGAAGTCGAACGATTCCTCCGGAACATGTACGCATCGGGTCTTCTCGGCGTTGAGCGGCAGCTTCAGACGCTTCATCACGTCCTCGACCGCCTCGCGCATCGTCGCCGCCGACTCCTTGCCCAGGATGACGATGTCATCGGCGTAGTTGACGGCGCCCGCCTTGAAGCGTCGGGCATACCCCAACCCCTTCCAGCCCAGGAGGAAGCGGCGCATGTACAGGTTGCTCAGCAGCGGAGAGATCGGCGCCCCTTGTGGGGTCCCCTTCCTCTCCCGACGCGCCCGGTTTGCGGCGGGTGCCGCCTCGCCCGTCGTCCTCCTCGACCGCCATCTCCAACCACGCCTTCACCCAACCCAACATCCGCCCGTCACTCACCCGACGGGCGACGCACTTGAGCAGCTCGGCGTGCGGTCTCTGGCCGAAGTCGTCCGACCAATCCGCGTCCACGACCTCGCAGTGGCCCGTGCTCGCCAGCCGATGCGCCCGTTGGACCGCATCGTGGGCGCTTCTTCCCGACCGATAGGCGGATTGCTCCGGGGTCAGGTCCGCCTCGACCATCGGCGTCAGCACCAGCAACGCCGCCGTCTGCGCCACCCGATCCCGCAGACAAGGAATGCCCAGTGCCCGATACTTCCCGCGTTGTTTCTTCGCAATCCACACCCGCCGAACCGCTTGCGGCCGGTAGGTCCCTTCCTTCAGCTCCCGCGCCAGTCCCCCAAGCCACCGCTCCACGCCCCGCGCCTCAATGTCCGCCACCGTCTCGCCGTCCACCCCGGGCGCCCCGCCATTGCGGCGGACCTCGCCCCAGGCAACTGCCAGCACATCGTCGCGCCACACCTTCAGCGTATGGAACCGATGGCCCGGAGCTTCCTTCGCTTTCGCATGGAGCACCGCCTGGAGTCTCCGAACCCGCTCCGGGGCGGCCAGGCTCGCACCAGTCCCCATCTCCCTTCCTCCTTCTTGCGCCCCTCTCGAACCCAAGCCCCTTCCCTCCACCGGCATTCCCCGGCTTCATCAGTACTACGGACCTCTCCGCCACCCCATACGGCCCGGCCTGTCCTTCGCAGGCTGCCGGTGGGCGCGTGCCACGCCACCGTCGGGGCTTCCCGTGCTGCGTCCATCCCCCTCTTCTGCGTGCCGTCGCCATTCCCCCGGCGGAACCGGCCGGTGCTCGCGTCGCTCGCTTCCCGCCCGATACCAGCCTTCCCCGTGTTACAGGCGGGTCGGCTTCCGCATTACCCGTCTCAAAGCCTGCTCGGCGTTCACCCGCGTTGCGGCCCGCAGGGTCGCCGAGTCGCCTTCGCGACCCGCCTCATCGGAGTGCTTCAGTCCCTGTCGTTGCCTCCATCGACCGCTCCGACTGCGACCGGCCGGAGCGACGGTTGCCGGGCGGGATTCGCACCCGCCAGGGGATGGCGCCTTGCACGGCGCACTGCAACAATCGGGGGAAGAAATCGTCCGACAGCGCTTCATCCGCCACCTCTGCGACCACTACGGCTACACGCTCGACCAGATGGCCCAGGAGCGGCGCACCACCCACGGCCACCGGAGCCCGCGCGCCGACGTCGTGATCTGGGAATCGCCCAAAGCCAAAGCCGCGAACCGGACACCAGTGCTCGTCGTCGAGTGCAAGGCCGAGAACGTCGACATCGACATCCGGGACTACTACCAGGGCGAGAGCTACACCCGCGCGGCCGGAGACGACGAAGAGCGGGAGCAATCGCTGGTGGCTCTGGGGGATTGCCGCGGCGGCGGCAGGCATCGTACTCATGGCGGCTCTGGCCTGATCCGAGGCCCGACCCTTGGAGCAATGCTTGCGGGCACGGGGCGGCGTCAAGCTCGGACTCCGGTTCGGGCGCCGTTCGGAGGCCGGGGTGTGCGGAGGTGCGCCCGGAGCGCGTCCGTCCCGTAGGGCGACGTACAGGCGGCTTCGCGGGGCGACTCGGCAGGACGGACGTGGCCGGCGGCAGGGCCGGAGGCGTTTCCGGCTTCGTGGGCGCCCTGGTGTCCCGTAGGGCGGCGTGCAGGCGGCTTCCGGAGATCGCGCCAGGCAGGGGAGTGACGGGCTATGGGCGTTTCTTGGGCAGTGCATACGGGTGCGCTCTCCCGGAATCCCGGGAAGCTGTTGACCACGGCGGCGGGCGCCCGCACTGCGGCTGAGGCGGCGACCCGGCTCGCGACGGAGCGCGAGACTCGCGGAGGTCCCCGGGATGGAGGCGGTGCACAAGGAGACCCGGCCGGTGCGGCGGCGCGTGGTCTGGGACCTCGAGTTCGTGGCGGAGGGGATGGACAGGCCCCGTAAGGGCGAGGAGCTGGTGCGCGACGGCTGGGAGGTCCTGCGGGAGGCCGCCGGGCGCTGGATCCAAGCGCAGCCGGAGGAGTGCCGCAAGCCGCCGCCGAAGGCGGGGGACGGGGATGACGAAGACCCCGGGACGGAAGGCGAGGGGGGAAATTAGGGCTCGGGAGAAGGGGACGACCCGGAGACATAGGAAGTACACTCCGGCCAAGCCCGGGCCGGCCGGCCGAAGGGCGTCCAGGGAGCAGGAGACAAGACATGAACACAGTCGAAGAGATGCGGCAGAAGGTGCTGGGCAGGGCCGGGGAGGACCACGCGTTCCGGCAGCGGCTGCTGGCCGAGCCGAAGGCTGCGGTGGAGGAGGAGCTCGGGGTCCGGATCCCGGAGCCCATGTCCATCGTGGTGCACGAGGAAGGGGCGGGCACCGCCCACATCGTGCTGCCCCCGGACAGCAGGCTGGGGGAGGCGGACCTGCAGGTCGCCACGGGTAGCTTCGGAACGGCACCGGAAGAGCTCCAGTTCAAGAACTGGTTCTGACGGGAGACAGGCGGGGCGCCGGCGCAAGCGCCGGCGCCCCGTGGCATGCAAGGGAGGTTGTGGCCCTAAACGATGCCGGCCCCGCGGCGGCGGCCACGATGCGGACCGGAATCCGTTTCCGTTTTCGTGGGACGCCGGGCGTCCCGTAGGGCGTCGATCGGGGTCCGGGCTGATGGGTGCGGCCGGCGTGCGTCCGTCCCGTAGGGCGGCGTGCAGGCGGCTCCGCGGGCGGGGCTCGGCAGGGGCGGACGTCGCCGGCGGCCGGCGCATCGCAGGCTTGCGGAGGCCGGACCGGGATACCCGAAACCGATGCGGGTTTCGTAGGCGGCCTCATAGGTTGGTACTTAAGGAAATCACAAAACCGGCTCCAATCCGAATTGGAGTCGTCCTTTCTTGCGGTCTCGTTTCGGATGGGACCGAGTCGCATTGCTCGCCAGATAATCCACCAAGCCTCGTAACACGGGAAGAAAGCCTCGTCTCCTTCCACAAGCAAGCGCACGGAACACATCCCCCAATCCATGACGCGCACACATCGCCACCTTCCGTGTCGAGACCTCGACCCCTCGCAATGCCTGCGTCATCTGAGCCAAGTAACGCTTCAGAACCGAGGCCGCAATCGCCGTCCATATCAGACCCTCGGCTATCCCCGCTTTGCTCGTGTCGAACGCATGAAGATTCGCATACGACTTCCACTCCTTGAACAACAGCTCGACCTGCCACCGCAACCGATAGAGCTGCCCCACCTGCTCCGCACGGAACCGGCTCCGCGCCAGATTCGTCACCAGCAACGTATGACACCCCTCGTCAGGATTCCATCGCGCCAACAGCCTCAACTCCAACGCCTTCGCTCCCTTCCCCCAAACCACATCGAGATCGACCGTCTCGCCCTTCGACACAACCCCCTGCTTCAACAATTGCCCGGACCACTCCCCCAACGCCTCCCCTTCCCACGTATACGCACCCTGCACCTTCGGATTGACCGATGCGCTCGCACGCATCACGAAATACCCACCCGCCCTGTCCACCGCACCCATATACTCCAGGTCAACGTACCCACGGTCCGCCAACCGCAGGTCATCGCGCAGCGCCTCGGGCGAGGGCAGATGGGGCCGCTCCGGCGCCGTGTCCGCCGTCAGCGTCACCTGCTCCACCGATTCATTCAACAGACTCATCGTCACGTGCAGCTCCACCGCAGCAGGGTTCTGCTTCTTGAATCGTCCCGGGTACTGTTCACGAAGCGCATCCTTGACCGCGAACGAACAGCCGTCCTGGATCACAATCCGACCGAACTCACCGAGCGGACCCCGCGCCGTCGGCTGCAGCACGCTCACCACCCATTGCCGAAGGACCACGTCCAACACGGCCCGCATGAAGTCCTTGAAGGAACGCTTCGCCAACTGGTTGTGGAACGGCTTGTATGCGACTGTCGTGCCGAACAACGCATTGAATTGCCGTTGCATATCGGCCAATGTCTCGACCGTCCCCGTGGCATGGCCTGCCAGCAGGCCCAGGACCAGTCGATATGGAGTAATCAGGCGTTCCCGGTGGCAGAAACCGACCCTCCGTCCGAGGTCATTGAGTGCCGTGGGCGACAGCACGCGCTTGATCTGGTGGGCGAATTGAGCAACAGTGCGGCGTCCCATCCGAGTCTTCTCCTGTCATGTGGGTCCAGCAATTCCATGATCGGAGATTTCGGATGGGACTTCAACGGTTCATCAAATCCCATGAAAATCAATTAGTTATAAGATCCTACCTATGTACGATGTCAGGCTCTGTGATTCGAATCGGAGGTCGAGGCCCAGCTTGGCTTTACCTCGAACATCGGCTCGGCTATGCTTCATCTGCGTGGTCTCCGTTTTGTTTGGTACGTTGTTGTGACAACGACTATTGTACCAGCTTCGGAGACCACGTTTCTTTCTGTTCCTTCCGTTTCGCGAATAACTCCGTACGACTTTGCACAAGATTCAAGAACACTGCGTGTGGCTTATCCTCACTGGCAGTGAACATGAGCTACACGCTACTTCGGTCCGAAAATCCCGTATTTTGTGCAGTGAACGCATGTATGGGTCGATTTTTTCTGCAACTGGCAGGGTAATTCGACGGCCGCAGCCGAGAGCCAAGCAATGACGGGCTGTCGAAGCTACAACGGCAACTGCCGCTTGGCCGTTTCGAGGTGTGCGGGATGATGTCCGAAGAAGTGGATGAATTTCTCATGTGTGTTGGGAGGATGCGGAGGGGTATGCGGCGCGGGCGGGGACGACTTCGTGGTGACGGCGTTTGCCGGATTGGCGCGTGGTACCGGGAATGACCGTCGATGCGGCAAAGTCGGTTGAATGGAGCAAGTCGAAATGAGTGGATCCGATACGCCTGAATCGCCTCGTGGCAACGGAACGCCAGCCATCCGCTCGGTTCCGTCTCGCTTGGGAACGATCATTCGCCGGATTGCGGATTGCCTGCTGGAAAGGGATCCCCGGTTGTGCAGTGTTCATGATGATCCGGTCTCCGGCATGTCGACAAACGTCCAGGTGCTGTACCGGGGATATGTGTCACGTGCCAGGAAACTGCGAGGATACGCATTATCGTGTCTTGTATTAACTTTCGCGACGTATTTGTACATATTCGTTGGTTCTGTTCTTCTCACTTTTGGATACCAAGAAAGAGCAATCAAAGATATAGATCAATCTTTGGAAAAGAGCCACGCAAACCGGGGATTTTCAGTCTGCTCTCAACGATGTTGCGCGCAGCAGTCACAAAACCGAGGTCGTCGTTGCCGTAGGGGAGGACGGCGCGGTCTTCGTCTCCGGAGACAGCGGCAGGAGTTGGGACCAAGCTGAAAGCGGAACTCGGCACGATCTTTATTCTATCGCGTTCAGCCTCGATGGAAAGACTGCTATCGCTTCGGGCGACAACGGTACCGTTCTGGTTTCCGAGGATTTCGGCTGGAGTTGGGACGTGAAGGAAAGCGGCACGCGCAAGGATTTGAACAAGATCGTACTGGACGAGAATGGCGCAACCGGTATCGCGGCGGGCGATGACGGCCGTATCCTGGCTTCATCCGACGGCGGAGAAAGCTGGAATGAGCTGAATGACGTCACACCGGAAGCGAAGGATCTCAACGGGCTCGCCCTGAGCCGGGACGGCAGGGTGGCAGTCGCCGTGGGAGACGACAGGACCATCATGGTCTCTCATGGCAATGACGGAAGCCTCCATGGTGATCGTGGGAGCTGGAGTTCCAATAGCGTTGATAACGGCAATCCGAAAGTCGATTTCAACGCGGTCGCCTTCGGAAGCGGTGGCAAGGGCGTCCTCGTGGGGGACGACAAAACCATCTTTGTTTTTTCACGAAACGTCAATGGTAAAAGGAGCCTGGATTTCGAGAAGATTGATACGGGCGACACCACCGGTAAATCGAGAAGAATGGATTTCGAGGCGGTAGCGTTCAGCGGTGACGACAGAACCGTGATCGCCGTAGGAGGAAGACGGAATCGAGGCATCGTATGGGCTTATTACTACGATGGAGAAAATGAATCTTGGCGCGAAGGCGCCAGTGACATCGGCGACCGCCTGAATGCGGTGGCGCTCGACGAAGACGGCGGTCGTGCGGTGGCGGTAGGGCGCGACGGGGCCATCCTGGTTTCCACCGATCGCGGCAAAGGATGGCATTCCCGGGACACTGGAACCGCGAACGAGCTTCATGCGGTGACGCTCGACAGGAAAGGCATGGTCGCAATCGCCGTTGGAGAGAAGGGGACGATTTTACGATCGGAATCATCCAGCGAGGGGGTGTTCCTCGAATTCGAATCCATCACCCCAAGGCGTCAGGATTCCAGTCCTGTTTCGACAGAAACTGTTCTCTTCACGGAACTGGTTTACCCGAACGTGCTAATCATAGGCCCCATTCTGGTCCTGATGTTCGTAATCCGATATCTGGTCGTCTTGACCAGGTACAACTTGCGGCTTGCGGCGTTCTACGATGCTCGCGGGGATGCCGTTCTATTCTCCCTGCCGGCCAAGGAGAGTGCAGACACTCCTCACCGGCCCGGCGATGAAGGGGGCGCCCCGTCATCCCCCGATGGAGGAGCAGGTCCGTCCCAGTCCCAACACTCCGGGAAAAGGGCGGATCTTCCTCGACCGAAGGACATCGGTGAATTGGAACGGCTCATGCGTGCGGTGTCACCCGACGATCTGGACTTCGGGCGTACTCCCAAAACCACGATAGAGGAGGTGGCGCGTTTGGCGAAGGTGATTGTGGGCAGAAGGAAGAAGGGGTAGTGGAAAGAACATGCCGCATCAAACGGGATGGGGTTCCGAACAGAGAGAGAAAGACCATGGGTATGCAGAAAAGATGGGCGGTGTTTCCGGTGCTTTCCGGCGTTTTCTGGCGGTTTGCGGGCATGGCGGTGGTTCTCGCCGCTGCCACCGTGGCCCTCAGGGCAACCGCATATAAAATCACTGTCCCATCAATACCTTATCTCGGAAGCCATCGTTCAATGCCGCCCGGATACGCTTCTTCCTGACGCTGATCTTCGTCGGCTCACGCTTCAGAAGATTGACCGCCACATGCCGAATCACTCCCATATTGTGCGGTGCATTACCCCGACGAATCCGACTCTCGTCTTCCCGAAACGTCACATCCAATCTCCAGTGCAGCTCATTCTCGATTCCCCGGTGTGAACGCACCGCTCGCCCAAATGTCTCCACATCTTCCAGCGACGTAATGTAGTACCGTTGCTCAATACTCACACGCCCATCATTCCAGCGCTCCGACTCCACCATCCCGACCGCTCTCAACCCATTCCACTTCTTCACACAAGACAACGCACCCAGGTCGGTGGACAAATAATAGCTCCTGGACTCTACCCGTCCGTGACCATCCTCCGCCGTCTCGTCGTTCTCAATCCCCTCACACTCGAAATCCCTCTCCCGTGCCGCATCAAAATACCTCCGAACCTCCCTGTTCAATTGCCTCTGGTTCCCCTTCACCGCCAACACGTAATCCCCTCCCCCTTCCTTGACCTGCTTCGCTATCGCTCGTTGGCATCCCATCGCATCCAGCGTCACGATACACCCCGACAATTCCAGCTTATCCAGCAACTCCGGCACCGCCGTGATCTCGTTCGACTTCTCCTCCGTCTTCACCTGCCCAAGCACCACTGCATTGCTACACGCCCAGGCACTCACCATATGCATCGCCTTCATACCCCGCTTGCGGTCGTGGGAACGCCTCTGCGTCTTCCCGTCCACTGCAATCATCTCACCATCACTCAACTTCACGACATCTTCCATCCAGCTCATGAAGCAGTCCTGAAAACCCCTCATCGACAGCGCCGAGATGATTCGTGCAATTGTCGTCTACCGGGACCCCATTGGCCAGCGGAACATAGCGGCGAAGCCACTCCAGCTTCGTGCGCCCAAATTCTTCGATGTCACTCCATCCCTCCGCGCCACTGACCACCGCACACACGCACAGGACGATGACATCAATCAACTCATGCTTCTTGTTTCTATCGACTCGCGGATCCTCCAGCTTTGAGAAATGCTCGATCAAACTTGCAGGGGCTGTCGTGTTCATTTCTTGTCATCTCCATCTCCTTGATGAAGACGCCATTAGATCACAAAACTTGTTGATGTCAATACATTTTTAGTGATCTTGCCCTGCCGTGGCCCTCCCGGCGGCCGTAGAGGCGCAGACTCCCGGGGACACGTTCCGGGACTGCGGGGAGTGCCCGGAGATGGTGGTGGTGCCATCGGGGAGCTTCATGATGGGTTCGCCGGAGACGGAGGGTGAGCGGTACGATGGCGAAGGGCCGGTGCATCGGGTGACGATTGCGCGGGCGTTTGCGGTGGGGGTGTATGAGGTGACGTTCTCCGAGTGGGATGCGTGTGTCTCCGGGGGCGGATGTGGAGGGTATCGGCCGGATGCCGAGGGCTGGGGTCGGAGTCGCCGACCAGTCATCAATGTGAGTTGGGAGGATACGGAGGGGTATGTGGGGTGGCTGTCGAGGAAGACGGGGCAGACGTACCGGTTGTTGAGTGAGTCGGAATGGGAGTATGCGGCGCGTGCGGGGACGACGGGGCGTTATTTCTGGGGCAACAGGATAACGCCGGCTCGAGCGAATTACGGTCAGAACAACGGAAAGACGGTGGTGGTGGGTTCGTATCCGCCGAATGGATTTGGTCTGTACGACATGCACGGGAACGTATGGGAGTGGTTGGCGGATTGTTATAGTGGGAATTATGAAGGTGCGCCGACGGACGGAAGTGTATGGGAGGCCGGGGACTGTAGTAGGAGCGTGTTGCGGGGCGGCTCGTGGTTCAACGAAGAAATTCCGGATCTCCTGCGTTCCGCGAACCGCAACTGGAACTCCACCGGGTACCGGAACTTCCACGTCGGATTCCGCGTTGCCAGGACGCTGGACTGAGCCTTGAATCCTGGCGTCTTTGCCTCTTGGGGGGGCCGGGGGGCGCCAGCCCCCCGGTCGATTTTTTTGCGCCCGGCGCCGGTATCACCGGCGCCGGGCCGGGTCGCGGATGCCCGGGGCGCCCCATCGGTCCGGGCGGCGCCCAGCCATTCATGAAGGGCCCCTCCGCCATGAAATTCCCTGCGACGCGGGCGCGGCCCGCTCCGGACGGCCGCTACGATGACCCCCGGCCCTGAAGGCCCTGAAGACGGCCCCCGCCGCGGCGGCCCGGCGCTGGAGGCGATGTACGGGCTGACCCTGTGGCTGATTCCCACCCTGGAGCGCTTCCCCCGCCGGCAGAAGTTCCTGCTCGGGGACCGCATCCAGTCGACCGCGGTGGCGAGCCTGGAGAGCCTGACCGAGGCCACGTTCACCCGCCGCCGGGCGCGGCTGCTGGACCGGGTGAACCTGGACCTCGACAAGCTGCGCCTGCTGCTGCGGCTTGCCAAGGACCTGCGCTACCTCGACCGGCGGCGCTACGAGCACGCCGCGCGCCGCCTCGACGAGGTGGGCCGGCTGGTGGGCGGGTGGAGGAGGACCCATCGTGCCGCGTCCGGCTGACGGGCTCTTTCCGCGCATCGCCTCGTTCGCGGCCCTGGAGGCGGCGGCGCAGCGCGCAGCGCGAGGGAAGCGGCGCAAGCCCGGCGTGGCCACCTTCCTCGCCCGCCTGGAACGCGAGGTCCTGCGCCTCGAACGCGAGCTGCTTGCCGGCGCATGGCGGCCGGGGCGCTACGTGGAAATCGCCGTCCGCGACCCCAAGCCGCGGATGGTCTCCGCCGCCCCCTTCCGGGACCGGGTGGTTCATCATGCGCTGTGCGCGGTCATCGAGCCGGTGTTCGAGCGCGGCTTCGTCTTCGACAGCTACGCCAACCGCCGCGGCAAGGGCACGCACGGGGCGGTGGCCCGCCACGAGCGCTTCCGCAACCGCTTCGGCCACGTCCTGCGCTGCGACCTCTACCGCTACTTCCCGGCCATCGACCACGCGGTCTTGAAGACGGACCTGCGCCGCCGCATCCGGTGCGAACGCACCCTGTGGCTCATCGACGCGGTCATCGACGGCTCCAGCCCCCAGGAGCCGGTGCATCTGTACTACCCCGGCGACGACCTCTTCACCCCCTTCGAGCGCCGCCGCGGGCTGCCCATCGGCAACCTGACCAGCCAGCTCTTCGCCAACGTCCATCTCGACGGCCTGGACCACTACGTGAAGGAGGTGCTGCGCGCGCCGGGGTATCTGCGCTACGTGGACGACTTCGCCCTGTTCCACGACGCCCCCGCGGTGTTGGCCGAGTGGCGCGGGCGTATCGGCGCGTACCTCGCCCGCCGCCGGCTCTCGCTGCACCCGCGCAAGACGTATGTGGCGGCGACGGCGGAGCCGACCGCCTTCCTCGGCTATGCCCCAGGGCAAGATCACTAAAAATGTATTGACATCAACAAGTTTTGTGATCTAATGGCGTCTTCATCAAGGAGATGGAGATGACAAGAAATGAACACGACAGCCCCTGCAAGTTTGATCGAGCATTTCTCAAAGCTGGAGGATCCGCGAGTCGATAGAAACAAGAAGCATGAGTTGATTGATGTCATCGTCCTGTGCGTGTGTGCGGTGGTCAGTGGCGCGGAGGGATGGAGTGACATCGAAGAATTTGGGCGCACGAAGCTGGAGTGGCTTCGCCGCTATGTTCCGCTGGCCAATGGGGTCCCGGTGGACGACAATTGCACGAATCATCTCGGCGCTGTCGATGAGGGGCTTTCAGGACTGCTTCATGAGCTGGATGGAAGATGTCGTGAAGCTAAGTGGCGGTGAGATGATTGCGGTGGACGGGAAGACGCAGAGGCGTTCCCACGACCGCAAGCGGGGTATGAAGGCGATGCATATGGTGAGTGCTTGGGCGTGTAGCAATGCAGTGGTGCTTGGGCAGGTGAAGACGGAGGAGAAGTCGAACGAGATCACGGCGGTGCCGGAGTTGCTGGATAAGCTGGAATTGTCGGGGTGTATCGTGACGCTGGATGCGATGGGATGCCAACGAGCGATAGCGAAGCAGGTCAAGGAAGGGGGAGGGGATTACGTGTTGGCGGTGAAGGGGAACCAGAGGCAATTGAACAGGGAGGTTCGGAGGTATTTTGATGCGGCACGGGAGAGGGATTTCGAGTGTGAGGGGATTGAGAACGACGAGACGGCGGAGGATGGTCACGGACGGGTAGAGTCCAGGAGCTATTATTTGTCCACCGACCTGGGTGCGTTGTCTTGTGTGAAGAAGTGGAATGGGTTGAGAGCGGTCGGGATGGTGGAGTCGGAGCGCTGGAATGATGGGCGTGTGAGTATTGAGCAACGGTACTACATTACGTCGCTGGAAGATGTGGAGACATTTGGGCGAGCGGTGCGTTCACACCGGGGAATCGAGAATGAGCTGCACTGGAGATTGGATGTGACGTTTCGGGAAGACGAGGGTCGGATTCGTCGGGGTAATGCACCGCACAATATGGGAGTGATTCGGCATGTGGCGGTCAATCTTCTGAAGCGTGAGTCGACGAAGATCAGCGTCAGGAAGAAGCGTATCCGGGCGGCATTGAACGATGGCTTCCGAGATAAGGTATTGATGGGACAGTGATTTTATATGCGGTTGCCCTGCCGCCCACCGTCTTCCGGGCCATCCCTCGGCGTTGCCGGTCGGTTGGCCCGGGGGCCTGGCCGGCCCCTGAACGCCGGGTGTTGCGGGGCGGCTCGTGGAACAACGAACCGGAGAACCTGCGTTCCGCGAACCGCAACAGGAACACCACCGGGAACCGGAACAACAACGTCGGTTTCCGCGTTGCCAGCACGGTCCGCCCGCCGGAATCCCCGCGCCCACGGATGCGGGGAGCGCGCTACGCGGGTCGTCCAGGGCCGGTCATGACGAGCGCACCGCGCCCCGGTCGGGGGTGGCGGTGCAGGGCGGCGCCCGCCCTGGGCCTGCAAGGGCCGGCGGGCGCCGCCACCTTTTGCGGATACGCTGCGCTTGCGGGGTCGGCGCGGCGGCAGGAGCTCCATCGGCGCCCGCCGGCGGTCGGGCTCCGGTTCTGGTCGCGATCCGCCCCGTCAATCCTCTCGGGAGTCCCCGCGGCGGGCCTCACCGCCCGCCGCCGGGTCCACGCGGGCGAGGAATTCGCCTCCCGTCCCGCAACGCACCAGCCATTCCCCCACCTCGGCCAGACCCTCCGGGTCCGCGATGCCGGCCAGCACCCCCGACAGGCGCTCGGCGGTCTCCGCCCCGAACCGGGACGCCGCCAAGCGGCGCAACAGCGCCCGCTCGTGCGCAAGGCCCTGCTCGATGCCCTGCTCGATGCCCTGCTCGATGCCTTCCCGGATCCCCTGCTCGCGGCCTTCCTGAAGCCACTGCTTCGGCCACTCTGCCACCCGCTCGACCAATGTCATCCTCACACCCTCCAGTGTCCGCACCGCCGGCAGCGCCGCATCGCCGGGCACGAACCCTTCGGCCATCTGCCGTACCCAGTCCGCGAACGCCCGCTTCAACTCCCCGTCCTGCGGGTCCCGCAGCCACTCCACCAGCAGACCCACCACCCGCACCAGGTCCCCCGGCCCGCGGCTCTGCTCCAACCCCAACACCGCCCCCATCAGGTTCCTCCCCGGCAAATCCTCCGCACCCGCGTGCCGCTCGTCAACCACGAGGTACCGCTGCGAGGGCTGGTACGGCGCCAACTCCGGCCCCACCGGCGCAATCAGCTCCCCCACCTTCACCGCCGCCCGCCACCGCGCCTCCCCGGTGTAGAGCACCACCGGCAGCACCGCCGGCAGCCGCCCACCCGCATCCAGCGCACCGCTGCGCACCAGCTCCTGGTACAGCAGGCTTGTGTAGGTCAGGATGCGTAGCGCCATGCGCGGCTCGTCGGTGGACTGGAACTCCAGCAGCACCAGGAGGTACAGCCATTCGCCGCGCCGGCGCAGCCGCCACACGCAGTCCCCGTGGCGTTGGAGCAGTTCGTCGCTGACGTACTCGGCGGGGAGCTTGTCGAGGGAGGAGAAGTCGAGTTCGGCGAGGACGTCTCCGGGGAGGAATCCGCGCAGGAGATCCTCGACCATGCGGGGGAAGGAGAAGAGGCGTTTGTAGTTCGGGTCCTGCATGGGGACCAGCGTACCCGGCGTTGAATCCGGCCGAATGCGCCCCAGGTCCCGAGCTTTGTAGGCCATCCGCCCGATGTGCGTCGAAGGAAGCGGAGGAAGCCGGGGTGGCCGCCTTCCTCGCACCGTTCATGACGAGCGCAACGCGCCTCGGGGAGCAGCGTGCGGCGCGGGGGCGGCGCCCGCGTCGCTTCGCTCCGACTGGTGATCGGCTTGACCGGAATCGGTGATCGGCTTCATCCCGGAACGGGTGATCACTTTCACCGGAATGCGCACGCTAATGCGGCGCTACCGCCGTCGAAGCCTGCCAGCCTGCCCGAGTCGAACCCTGCCGCGCATACCCTTCCCGTGCGGCGTCCTGGTGTCCCGTGGGGCGCCGTTCGGAGTCCGGGCCGTGCGGGTGGGTGGTAGTGGTCGGGGCGGACGGTCCGCAGGAGGGCGTACAGGCGGCGGCCGTGGCGGGTTCGGCAGGGGCGGACGTGGCCGATGGCCGGCGTATGGCGGCGGGATGGCCGGCGAGCTCAACGGCGTAATCGTCGAGATTGCGCAGTCCGGGCGGTGGACGGAAGCGGAAGCCGTTTCCGGTTCGCGTGGCGCCCTGGTGTCCCCGGGGCTGGCTGCGTCAAACGATGCCGAACAGCTTGGCGGCCATCGCGAGGATGAGCGCGGCCAGGAAGCTGAGCATCCATCGCAATTCGGACCGCAGTGTGGCGAGCTCGGCCTTTGTGGCGAGGGTGCTCATGAGCCGGGTTTCGAGCTTGGCGAGGTCGGCTCTCGTGGCGAAGTCGCCACGGTCGGCGCCGGCTGCTGCATCGGCGGCATCGCGCATTCCTTCGGCGATGGCTTCCGCCTGCCGGCGCTCGATGCCGGCCGCTTCGAGCGAGCGGGCGGTGGCGAGCGGGTTGAAGGTGGTGGCGGTCATGGGCGTGTTTTCCGGGAGCCCTCGCATTCTACCATGCCGGAGCGGTGGGGCTGCCGGCGTGGCGGGCAATCCGCGTTATGGCACCCCGGAGGGCCGCCGGGCATACCCTTCACGCGGGCGACGTGGCCGGGCGGACTCCATGCCTGGCGCCGGCCGCTACCGCGGCGCTACCGTCCCGGCCTTGTCCGTCCGCTTCGCGGCGGCCAGCCTCTCCCGAGTCGGACCCGGCCGGCCGCGGATACCCTTCCTTCTGCGCCGGCGACGTGGTCGGCTGATCTCGGCGGTATGTCTCTCGAGGTCGAAAGCGGGGCGATGGCGCACTCGCGGGCGGCTACCCGTTGCGCCGGCGACGTGGGCCGGTGGTGTCGAGGGCGCGCTCGGTAACGTCGAGATTGCGGAGCCCGGGCGGTCGAAACCGGAAACTGTTTCCGGTTCGTGTGGCGTCCTGGTGTCCCGTGGGGCGGCGTCAAACGATGCCGAACAGCTTGGCGGCCATCGCGAGGATGAGCGCGGCTTGAAAGCCGAACATCCAGCGCATCTCGGAACGAAGGGCGGCGAGGTCGGCTTTCGTGGCGAAGCCGGCGAGGTCCGCCTTCGTGGCGAGGTCGCCACGTTCGGCACTCGCGGCGGCATCGGCGGCATCGCGCATCCCTTCGGCGATGGCTTCGGCTTGGCGGCGCTCGATGCCGGCCGCTTCGAGCGAGCGGGCGGTGGCGAGCGGGTTGAAGGTGGTGGCGGTCATTGGCGTGTTCTCCGGGATCGTCGCACTTTACCATGCCGGAGCGGCGGGGCCGCCGTGCATATCCTTCCCGTGGGCGGCGCCCGGTCCGTGGCCGGGCCGCGGTATCGTCGAGATTGCGGAGGCTGGTCGATCCCGGAAACCGTTTCCGGTTCGTGCGGCGTCCTGGTGTCCCGTGGGGCGCCGTTCGGGGGCCGTGCTGTGGGTGTGGCCCGTGCGAAGCGGGCTCGTCCCGTAGGGCGGCGTACAGGCGGCTTCGCGGGCTCGGTATCTGCCCGGTAGCGAGCCGCATAGGTAGGATCTTATAACTAATTGATTTTCATGGGATTTTATGAACCGTTGAAGTCCCATCCGAAATCTCCGATCATGGAATTGCTGGACCCACATGACAGGAGAAGACTCGGATGGGACGCCGCACTGTTGCTCAATTCGCCCACCAGATCAAGCGCGTGCTGTCGCCCACGGCACTCAATGACCTCGGACGGAGGGTCGGTTTCTGCCACCGGGAACGCCTGATTACTCCATATCGACTGGTCCTGGGCCTGCTGGCAGGCCATGCCACGGGGACGGTCGAGACATTGGCCGATATGCAACGGCAATTCAATGCGTTGTTCGGCACGACAGTCGCATACAAGCCGTTCCACAACCAGTTGGCGAAGCGTTCCTTCAAGGACTTCATGCGGGCCGTGTTGGACGTGGTCCTTCAGCAATGGGTGGTGAGCGTGCTGCAGCCGACAGCGCGGGGTCCGCTCGGTGAGTTCGGTCGGATTGTGATCCAGGACGGCTGTTCGTTCGCGGTCAAGGATGCGCTTCGTGAACAGTACCCGGGACGATTCAAGAAGCAGAACCCTGCTGCGGTGGAGCTGCACGTGACGATGAGTCTGTTGAATGAATCGGTGGAGCAGGTGACGCTGACGGCGGACACGGCGCCGGAGCGGCCCCATCTGCCCTCGCCCGAGGCGCTGCGCGATGACCTGCGGTTGGCGGACCGTGGGTACGTTGACCTGGAGTATATGGGTGCGGTGGACAGGGCGGGTGGGTATTTCGTGATGCGTGCGAGCGCATCGGTCAATCCGAAGGTGCAGGGTGCGTATACGTGGGAAGGGGAGGCGTTGGAGGGGTGGTCCGGGCAATTGTTGAAGCAGGGGGTTCTGTCGAAGGGCGAGACGGTCGACCTCGATGTGGTTTGGGGGAAGGGAGAGAAGGAGTTGGAGTTGAGGCTGTTGGCGCGGTGGAATCCTGACGAGGGGTGTCATACGTTGTTGGTGACGAATCTGGCGCGGAGCCGATTCAGTGCGGAGCAGGTGGGGCAGCTCTATCGGTTGCGGTGGCAGGTCGAGCTGTTGTTCAAGGAGTGGAAGTCGTATGCGAATCTTCATGCGTTCGACACGAGCAAAGCGGGGATAGCCGAGGGTCTGATATGGACGGCGATTGCGGCCTCGGTTCTGAAGCGTTACTTGGCTCAGATGACGCAGGTATTGCGAGGGGTCGAGGTCTCGACACGGAAGGTGGCGATGTGTGCGCGTCATGGATTGGGGGATGTGTTCCGTGCGCTTGCTTGTGGAAGGAGACGTGGCTTTCTTCCCGTGTTACGAGGCTTGGTGGATTATCTGGCGAGCAATGCGACTCGGTCCCATCCGAAACGAGACCGCAAGAAAGGACGACTCCAATTCGGATTGGAGCCGGTTTTGTGATTTCCTTAAGTACCAACCTATGAGCGAGCCGAGCGGCGGCGCCCGCCTGGGCGCGCATACCCGTTCCGTGCTGCGCCTGCCGGTCTTCCCGAGTCGAATCCTGACCTGCTGCGCATACCCATCGGCGGCGTGGCCGGCGGGCGTCCGATACTCCGTGACGGGTTGACAAGCCGGCAAGCCGAGCCAGGTTCATCGGCGGCGCGGTGTGGTCGTGGCCTTCCAGCTTCGGCGTCCTGGAAGGTCGTTGCGGTCGGAGACAGTACGCCGAGCAATCGACGTCAAACGGTACCGAACAGCTTGGCGGCCATCGCGAGGATGAGCGCGGCCTGGAAGCCGAACATCCCAACGCGGTCACGGCTGCGTGAGTGTCGAAGGTGGTCAGTGGCATGGCGACATCTCTCCGTCGGAGACGAGGTGGGCCGGCTGGTGGGCGGGTGGAGGAGGACCCATCGTGCCGCGTCCGGCTGACGGGCTCTTTCCGCGCATCGCCTCGTTCGCGGCCCTGGAGGCGGCGGCGCAGCGCGCAGCGCGAGGGAAGCGGCGCAAGCCCGGCGTGGCCACCTTCCTCGCCCGCCTGGAACGCGAGGTCCTGCGCCTCGAACGCGAGCTGCTTGCCGGCGCATGGCGGCCGGGGCGCTACGTGGAAATCGCCGTCCGCGACCCCAAGCCGCGGATGGTCTCCGCCGCCCCCTTCCGGGACCGGGTGGTTCATCATGCGCTGTGCGCGGTCATCGAGCCGGTGTTCGAGCGCGGCTTCGTCTTCGACAGCTACGCCAACCGCCGCGGCAAGGGCACGCACGGGGCGGTGGCCCGCCACGAGCGCTTCCGCAACCGCTTCGGCCACGTCCTGCGCTGCGACCTCTACCGCTACTTCCCGGCCATCGACCACGCGGTCTTGAAGACGGACCTGCGCCGCCGCATCCGGTGCGAACGCACCCTGTGGCTCATCGACGCGGTCATCGACGGCTCCAGCCCCCAGGAGCCGGTGCATCTGTACTACCCCGGCGACGACCTCTTCACCCCCTTCGAGCGCCGCCGCGGGCTGCCCATCGGCAACCTGACCAGCCAGCTCTTCGCCAACGTCCATCTCGACGGCCTGGACCACTACGTGAAGGAGGTGCTGCGCGCGCCGGGGTATCTGCGCTACGTGGACGACTTCGCCCTGTTCCACGACGCCCCCGCGGTGTTGGCCGAGTGGCGCGGGCGTATCGGCGCGTACCTCGCCCGCCGCCGGCTCTCGCTGCACCCGCGCAAGACGTATGTGGCGGCGACGGCGGAGCCGACCGCCTTCCTCGGCTATGCCCTGCTGCCGAACGGCCGGCGGCGGCTGCCGGAAGACAATGCGCCGCTTCCGCAACCGGCTGCGCAGCATGGGCGACCGGCTGCGGGCCGGCTCCCTGACCCTGGAGGAGGCGCAGCCGCGCATCGCGAGCTGGGTGGCGCACGCGAAGCACGCGAACACCCGGCGGCTGCGGCGCGCGCTGTTTCGCGGCGGACCCTTCGGCTCGCCGCCCGTTGCCGTTGACGGGACTTGGGGCGGCGCCGCCGCCCACCGTCTTCCGGGCCATCCCTCGGCGTTGCCGGTCGGTTGGCCCGGGGGCCTGGCCGGCCCCTGAACGCCGGGTGTTGCGGGGCGGCTCGTGGAACAACGAACCGGAGAACCTGCGTTCCGCGAACCGCAACAGGAACACCACCGGGAACCGGAACAACAACGTCGGTTTCCGCGTTGCCAGCACGGTCCGCCCGCCGGAATCCCCGCGCCCACGGATGCGGGGAGCGCGCTACGCGGGTCGTCCAGGGCCGGTCATGACGAGCGCACCGCGCCCCGGTCGGGGGTGGCGGTGCAGGGCGGCGCCCGCCCTGGGCCTGCAAGGGCCGGCGGGCGCCGCCACCTTTTGCGGATACGCTGCGCTTGCGGGGTCGGCGCGGCGGCAGGAGCTCCATCGGCGCCCGCCGGCGGTCGGGCTCCGGTTCTGGTCGCGATCCGCCCCGTCAATCCTCTCGGGAGTCCCCGCGGCGGGCCTCACCGCCCGCCGCCGGGTCCACGCGGGCGAGGAATTCGCCTCCCGTCCCGCAACGCACCAGCCATTCCCCCACCTCGGCCAGACCCTCCGGGTCCGCGATGCCGGCCAGCACCCCCGACAGGCGCTCGGCGGTCTCCGCCCCGAACCGGGACGCCGCCAAGCGGCGCAACAGCGCCCGCTCGTGCGCAAGGCCCTGCTCGATGCCCTGCTCGATGCCCTGCTCGATGCCTTCCCGGATCCCCTGCTCGCGGCCTTCCTGAAGCCACTGCTTCGGCCACTCTGCCACCCGCTCGACCAATGTCATCCTCACACCCTCCAGTGTCCGCACCGCCGGCAGCGCCGCATCGCCGGGCACGAACCCTTCGGCCATCTGCCGTACCCAGTCCGCGAACGCCCGCTTCAACTCCCCGTCCTGCGGGTCCCGCAGCCACTCCACCAGCAGACCCACCACCCGCACCAGGTCCCCCGGCCCGCGGCTCTGCTCCAACCCCAACACCGCCCCCATCAGGTTCCTCCCCGGCAAATCCTCCGCACCCGCGTGCCGCTCGTCAACCACGAGGTACCGCTGCGAGGGCTGGTACGGCGCCAACTCCGGCCCCACCGGCGCAATCAGCTCCCCCACCTTCACCGCCGCCCGCCACCGCGCCTCCCCGGTGTAGAGCACCACCGGCAGCACCGCCGGCAGCCGCCCACCCGCATCCAGCGCACCGCTGCGCACCAGCTCCTGGTACAGCAGGCTTGTGTAGGTCAGGATGCGTAGCGCCATGCGCGGCTCGTCGGTGGACTGGAACTCCAGCAGCACCAGGAGGTACAGCCATTCGCCGCGCCGGCGCAGCCGCCACACGCAGTCCCCGTGGCGTTGGAGCAGTTCGTCGCTGACGTACTCGGCGGGGAGCTTGTCGAGGGAGGAGAAGTCGAGTTCGGCGAGGACGTCTCCGGGGAGGAATCCGCGCAGGAGATCCTCGACCATGCGGGGGAAGGAGAAGAGGCGTTTGTAGTTCGGGTCCTGCATGGGGACCAGCGTACCCGGCGTCGAATTCGGCCGAATGCGCTCTCGGTGCCGACCCTTGTAGGACATCCGCCCGGTGGGCGTCGAAGGAAGCGGAGGAGGAAGCCGGGGTGGCCGCATGCCTCCGAGGAGTGGGATGCGCGTATGTCGGGGGCGACTGCGGCGGGTATCGGCCTGACGACGAGGCCGGAGCCGGCGTCCGGTCGTCGAACGGGAACGTGTTGGAATGGTGCGCGCCGACGATGACGTCCGCTGCGATCCGCTGCAAGCATGCCGCACTGGACGGCACGCACTCCCAATCAGGGAGCGGGGCGGTGGGCTTCGACATGGTGCAGCCAGAAGTGACGGCGTTGCGCGCGGGGGTCGGCGGCGCGGTGGCGGCAGATGCGTGCGATCCCGTCGAGCAGCGACTCGTCCCGGGGGGCGGCACGACGGAGATCGGCCCGGTCCTGCCACCGGCCGCGGGAGATGACGTCGTCGATGGCCGCGAGGGTGAATCGCCGTGAAGCTCCGGGTCGCGGAAAAGGTCGTTCTGATCGCCGCCGCCGTGATCGCCGTCTGCGCGGCGCTCGTCGGAGCGATGATCTACTCGAAGCCGCCCCCGGTGCGATTCACCTACCGGGAATCGGCGCCGGCGATGGCCGGGGAGAGGATCTTCAGGCGCGAGGGCTGCCTCTCCTGCCACGAGCTGTTCGGCAACGGGACGGGCTACGGGCCGGCGCTGGACGGCGTGGGCAGCCGGCGGGACGGTCTCTGGTTGAAGGAGTATCTGCGATCGCCCCGGCCGGGCGTCGGCGACAGGCCCTACCGGTTGCGCATGCCCGCCTATGACGCCCTGGAGGCGGGGGAGCTGGACGCTCTGGTAACCTATCTGGCGGCGTTGCGGGAGCTCGATGCCGACGGCCGCATCATCGATCCGCGCTGATGCGGGCCAGGGTCGGCTTGCGGGACGGGAATCGATTCATTGATATTTCTTGTCCTTGTCGTACAGTCCGGTCCCGATGCACGCCCAAGGCACGATCGCCAGAGCGACGACGCCCCCGAGGCCGAAGACGATCAGGGCGATCTTGATGCCGAAGCTGACTGTTTCCATGTTCCTTCCTCTCCAGGAGGTCCGCCGATGCCGGACATGCAGGGATTCATCCGCGAACACGTGCGCGGGAGTCTAGGCGCCTTGCCGCCGATGTCAATCATGAGGGCAGGGCGCGCAACGCTGCTGGCCATGGCCCTGGGTGTCGCGGGCGCCGCCTTGGCCGGGTGCGGCGAGGGGGCCGGGCAGAGCGTGCTGCGCGCCAAGGTGGGGGTCGGCGACCTTGCGCCCAGGAGCGGCAACCGTACCGTGGCCGACCCGGCGAGCTGGCATCGGGTGTCGACCATGGACACCAGGGTGGACCTGTACCGCTGGGAGATCGCCGACCTGCTCGACCGGGGCAAGCCCTTCCTCGTGGTGTTCGGCACGCCCCAGCACTGCACCATGTGTGTGGACCAGATCGTGCGCGTCCAGATCATGCAGGAGAAGCACGGTGACCGGTTCGCGTTCATCCACGTGGACGGATACAAGGACAACGCGATCTGGGTCGAGTGGGGCGTGACCGGAGAGCCGTGGACGTTCATGGTGGACGGTGGGGGGAGGGTCACCAAGGTGTTTCCGGGACAGACCGAGATCGCCCTGCTGGAGGGTGAGATGCAGCGGCTGCTGAAGGACGCGGCGTAACCATGTCCGGTGTGGGCGGCGACCGTTGCCGCAATCGCTTGGCGATTCCGTTGCGCGGAATCGCGGGCGTCCGGGCCAGCGCCGTAGACGGACGGCGACGGGACGGCCATGCCTGATCTGGGCCGTGGCCGGTTGCGCGCGGGCCGCCACCGGCCGACACGTGGCGATGTCGTCGAGGGTGGGGGGAACCGTGCGCGGTGGCTGGCGCTGCTTTCCCTCCTGCCGGGCGCCGCCGGGTGGTGCCAGGACAACCCCTACGTCTACGTCAAGATGTCCCTGGCGGTACCCTGGACCCTGTACTTCGTGTTTCTCGCAGCGGTGCTGATCCCTTTCCTGGTGATGATCGCCCTCGCTTGGAACGGGCGAGCCGCCGGGCGCGAGCGAGCGGAAGACACCCCGGACAACGACTCCCCACCGCGGTGAGGCCGTCCGGGGTTCAGGGATCGAAGACGGGATACGGGTACGCACCGGAGCGGAGCCACGGTCGCCATGGATCGTTTCCTGCGTGTCGGTCTGCCTCTGGTGCTGCTGGTGGTCTTCGTGGTCATCGCGCTCTTCGTGCTCAATGCATTCGAGGCCACCGACCTGATGGAAACCGAGCGGCGTGCCGGCCCCACGCTGCTGAATCGCTGATCGGGAGGGACGGACGAGATGCGGGTCAACGCAGCCGCAATCGGCGGGTGAACCGCCCCGGGAATCCCGGAGGGTGATTGGCTTGGGTCTGGCGACCATCGCCGACTCTCGCAGTGGGTGGGAGTAGTGTGCCTCGAATGCCGCCGGAGGCACATGGCTGAGGGGTTCGAACAGGCGCCGGTGGTTGTACCAGTGCCCCCGGTGGAGGGTGGCGAGCTCCACCGCCTCGCAGTGAGGCCACGGGCCGCGTCGGTTCCCGCTTTCGCGGGAATGACGGATGAGTTCCGTCTTGTACGGCCCGATGATGGACAATGCCCGTGTCCGGCGTCTCCGGGAAGCTGTGGGATACTTGCAGGGCATTCGCAACTTCGCGGCGTGCGCCCCGGCGGGAAGTCCGCGCCGGCGGCGCATCGCGCGATGTTTGCACGCTTTGACATCCCTCCTGCCCAACCCGGCATAGCCGAAACCAAGCGCCGGTTGGCGGAAAAAATCCTTGCCGTTTCGTCGAGGACCTCATTGGTAAGGGACTACGGTGCCGCCGCGTCTGGATGCGCGCATCGCCGCTTGAGGAGGCTGAACGTCCATGTCCGGCACCGCCCTTTCGCGGAACCGGCCGTGCTCCGGCTTCGGCGCCCGGACCCGCTCGTTCGGGGACCCGCGCGCCTTCGTCACGCGCGTTCGCATCGTGGTCCCGCGCGCGAAGCCCAAGTCCGGGGCGGCGGGGAGAGCGCTTCTCCTGATGCTCGCGCTCCTGTGGCTCGGATGGTCGCGGCCGGGCATCCCGGAGCCGAAGCCGGGTGCTGGAACGGTGATTCTGGTCGGCGGGGTGCTGCGCTTCAATCAGCGCGACGTCTGGAATCGCATCGTCGGGCAGGCCCCGGAGCTGGTGATCATCGCCGCCGCCGGCGACCGGCCGAAGCTCTACGGCGGCTTCGCGCAGCGTGCGCTGGAACGCCACGGTGCGTTCGCCGAGCTTCTTCCCGTCGCGGTCGATCCCGCCGAGTTCGGGGTCGGGCACCGGCGCGCGACCGGCGATCCGGCGCTGGTCGGGAAGGTGCGCGAAGCGGCGGGGGTCTTCTTCGTCGGCGGGGCGCCGCAACGCCTCGCCGAGGTGCTCTTCCGGGCCGACGGCTCACCGACCCCGATGGCCGCCGCCGTCGCCGAGATGTACGCGGCGGGCGGCACCGTCGTCGGGGGCGTCCCGGGAGTCAACGGGCTGTTCACCGGGGTCGACGCGATGGAAGCGCTCGCGACAGGCCGTATCGCTCCCGCGCGGCTGCATCGGGGGCTCGGGCTGATGGGGGAAGGATGGCTCGTCGACCAGCACGCCTTCACCGCCGGGCGCTTTGCCGAGATCCTGGTGGCCATGCGCCAGCTCGGGATCGAGCGCGGACTCGGCGTCGGCGCCGACACCGCGGCCGTGGTCGAGGGTGGTCGGCTGGAGGTCGTCGGTGACGGAGGTGTCCTGCTGCTCGACCTCTCCGGGAGCCGAAGTGGATACGAGAGTCGAAACGGGTCCAAGAGCCGGAGCGGAGCCGAGAGTCGAAGCGAACACGGGAATCAGGGCCTGGATGCGCCCGACCCCGTGCAGAGGTTTCGCCTCTCGGACGCGCGCCTGAGCTACCTGGAGCACGGGGACCGCCTCGACATGCGGACGCTGGAAGTCCAGCCCGCCGCCGCCAAGCGGGACGGATTCGGGGTCGACCCCAATGCGGAGGAGCACCAGCCCTTCGCGCAGGCTCGACCGGCGGCGGGCGGCCTCTTCGCCAAGGGCCGGCTGCTGCAGCTTCTGCACGAAGCGATCGACGGGCCGCGGCGCGAGGCGTCGGGCTTCGTGTTTCCGGAAGGGGAGGGCGGTGACGTGCAGGGCTTTCGCTTCCGTTTCCATCCGCGGCCGGAGACCCGTGGATGGCTCTCCACCCTCTCGGGCATCGAGCGGTACACCATCGTGGACCTCGGCCTGGAGATTGCTCCCGTCCGGCGTAAGGACGCGCAGAGCGAGAGATAGCCGAGAAGCCTCGTTCCGCCCGGATTCATTTCCTTCAAGCAACGGGCGCCTGCTATGGGGCTTTTCCCGGCTACACCGGGTAATCTCCCAACCCGGCATAGCCGGAACCAAGCGCCGGTCATGAACCTGGGAGCGGCGCGTCCTGACGGACGCGGGCGTCCCGCCCGCAACGGGCCGAAGGCCCGACTGATTGTCCATGCGGGCGGGACGCCCGCGCTCCCAGGTCCCGTCATGGCGCCGACCGTGGAACGCTTCCTCGACGTGGACGGCGGCGATGTAGTAGGCCAGCAGCACGATCTCGTTGGCGTGCAGCTCCCGGCGGTACTTCCTCTCGAGGTCCCGGTCGGCGATCAGGGCCGACTGGAGCAGGCGCACGAGGAAGATGCCGGTGCCGGTGAAGGGATCGAGCACGTGGACGCCCTCGTCGCTCAAGCCGCGCCCGAACTCCTCGCGCAGCACGTGGTCGGCGCTCTCCAGGATGAAGTCCACGATCTCGACCGGGGTGTAGACGATGCCGAGGCGTTCGGTGTCCTTCTTGAGCGCGGTCGCGAAGAACTTCTCGTAGAGCTCCATCAGCACCCGCTGCCGCGCCGCGCTGTTGTCGAGGCCGCGGGCGCGCATCCGGACGCTCTCGTAGAAACGCTCCAGGTCCCGCACCTCGTTCTCGAGGCCGAACTCGCCGAAGTCCTGCCGCAGGGCGTCCAGGGCCCGGGTCACCGGGTTGGTGGCCGCGAAGTCGTAGTGCTCGAACAGCGCCTCGAAGACCGGGCGGGTCAGGATGTGCTGCGCCATGATCTCGATGGCGTTGCCGCGGCCGATCGACTCGTTGATCGAGACCTTCAGCTCCTCGTGGAACGCGCCGAACCACTCGCGCAAGGCTTCGTTGCCGGGGGCGGCCAGCAGGTTCTCGATCCGGTGGACCAGGCGCGTGAAGATGTCCGCGACGTCCCTGGCCCAGGTCTCCCAGTACTTCCGGTCTCCGCACTTGTCGACGATCCGGGCGTAGATGGCGCCGGGCGGCAGGTCCATCGGCGCGAACAGCCCGTCCCCGGCTTGACCGGGGGGCAGCTCGGCGCCCGCCGGAATCCCGTCTCCGTCACCGCCGCTTCCGTCGCCGCCACTGAAGATGATGCGGCCGGTGGGCGTGTGGTTGAGGTCGATCCTGTTGATCTCGGCGTCGAGCCGGTCGTCGTGCGAACGCAGCGCGCGCAGGACGTTCCAGACCACGCCGAAGCGTTCGTTGTCGTCCAGCGCCGCGGCGGGGTTGACGCCCGCCGGCACCGCGATGGGCAGGATGATGTAGCCGTACTCCTTGCCGGGCGCCTTGCGCATGGCGCGGCCCACGGCCTGGACGATGTCCACCTGCGAGCTCCGGGGGCTCATGAACAGCACCGCGTCCAGCGCCGGCACGTCGATGCCCTCGGACAGGCAGCGCGCGTTCGAGAGGATGCGGCACGCGCCCCCGGCGTCGGCCCCGGCGCCGCGCCCGCCCTTCAGCCACTCGATCCGGGCCTTGCGGTCGAGGGCGTGATGCTGGTCGTCGACGTGCCGCGTGGCGCAACGGAGCGCGCTCCGGCGTTCGGCCTCCGGCAGCAGGTCGATGGCGTGGGCGATGACGTCGTCCCAGTGCGCTTCCAGGCGCTTCGACGCGGCGATGGTGTTGGTGAACGCGATGGCGCGGGAGAGGCGGCGCACGGGCTCCCCGCCGGGGGCCTTGTGCTCTGGATTCTGCAACGTCCGCCAGCAGCCGGTGATCTTCGCCGCGTCGCTCAGGTTGATCTCGCTCTCGCCCCCGGCCAGATGCGCCTGCAACGCGGCGTCGACGTGCTGTTCGGACATGGCGAGCACGACGACCTTGTAGTCGGACAGCAGCCCCTGATCGACCGCTCTGGAGAAGGGCAGGCGGTGAAATTCCGGCCCGTAGGTCTCCGGGTCGTCCATCGAGAACACGTCCGCGTCGTGGCTCGCCGCCTTCGCCTTGGCGCTCTCGGTGTAGAGGCGCGGGGTCGCCGTCATGTAGAGGCGCTTCGCGGCCCGGACCCGCTCCCCGTCGTGGACGAGCACGAAGGGGGAGGTCCGGTCGCCGGGTCCCTCGCTTTCGCGGGGGCGGGCTGCTTCGACGCCGGTGGTGCGGTGCGCTTCGTCGCAGAGGACGAGGTCGAAGGGCGGCGCTCCCTCGTCCTGCGCCCGCTCCACGATGCCGAGCGAGTGGTAGGTGCAGAAGACCACCGTCATCGCGTCCTCGGCGCCCTCCCGGAGCGCGGCGGAGATCGCCGGCGGGTCCGTGGTCACCGGAATTTCGAGCTCCTGGAGGGAGGCGTCCTCGTCGTTGCGGCCGGCCCGGGTGTCGGAGCAGACGCCGACGTAGCGGTGGGGGGTCGCGCGCTGCGTCGCCCACTCCCGCATCGATTGGGAGAACAGGGAGATCGACGGCACCGGGTACAGGACCCGGCCGCCGGCCCCCGCCACGGCTTCCGCGATGCGCAGCGCGGTGAAGGTCTTGCCGGCGCCGCAGGCCATGACGAGCTTGCCGCGATCGTGGTCCTCGAAGCCGGCGAGCACGTCGTCGAACGCGGCCTGCTGGTGGGGCCGCAGACGGAAGGGCTCGTGGCGGAAGGCGAGGTCTTCCGGCGCGGCGCGCGCGAGGTCGGGCCAGTCGAAAGGGCGGCTCGCGAGGTCGCCGAAGCGGAGCACGGTGCAGGCGGGCTTCAGGCGCTCGATGGTCTTGCGGGCGTTCGGCCCCCGGCCGTCGCCGGTGTCCACGACGATGCGGGCGGTGAAGGGGTCGCGGGCCGACGCGGCGATGAAGGAGTCGAGATGGGGCTTCGCGATCTGCGTGCCGGGTGCATGGCATTTGCACTGGATGGCGCAACAGCCGCCCCGGCGCTCCTCGGCCACGAGGTCGATGCCGGTATCGGCGCCGTCGAAGTCCGGCCGCGCGGCGGCCCACTCGGACCAGAGCCGGACGTTGGAGAAACGCTCCCGGTAGAGCGGGTCCTCGAGGAAGTACGTCTTCATCAGCCGCTCGAAGAGGCGCCCCTTCTCGGCCTCGGAGTCGGCGATGGACCGGATGTGGTCCAGGGTTCTCTGGAAGCTGCCGCTCACGGATCGGGATGCAGCTTCGCCTCCTTGGCGAAGCGCGCAGGTGCCTTCCCTCATCGGGGCGACTTCCCGGGTCAATCAGATCAGATCGTCCAGATCGACGCCCAGGACTCCGGCGATGGCGGCCAGGGTTCTGGTCGAGCCGGTGCGCCGGCCCCTCTCGATCTGCGACAGGTAGATCGGATTGATGCCGGCGGCCCCGGCCAGTTGCTTCTGGGTCATGCCGCGATGGTCGCGGTAGACCCTGACGGCGTTCTCCCCCGCCAGCAGACGGTCTGCGACATCGATGGGAAAGGTTTCTTCGCCCTCGGACCCGGCGCGGTCATACAGTGCTTCGTCGCTCAGGCCGGCCTCGTCCCCCGCCGCCAGACGCTCGTACTCCCGCCACGGAATCACGGCGAATGCCGGGCGGCCACTGTCGTCGAGTATGACTTGTGGTTTGTCCATGGCCCTCACCTCGTTTTTCAGTAGACGTCGCCACGCGGGCCGATGCGCAGGACGTCGATCTCCCGCGCCTCTTCATGCCGATCGAAGATGACGCGCCAGCCGCCGATCCGCAGCCGAAAGCCGGGCCGCCCACGCAACGGCATTGCGTCGATGTCCCGCCGGTCCGGATCCTGGGCCAGCTTGTCCAGCCCGGCGCGCACGCGGCGGGCCTCCGGGCTTCCCATGCCCCTCAGGGCTTTGATGGCTTGCTTGCGGATGACTACCCGGTACATGGCAAGGATATGCTTGACCGTGAAGATGTAGCATTTTGCTTTATCTATACCAAGCTTTCTGCTTCAGAGTCCGGATTTCCGCGATGACCTCGAAATCCCGGGCCTCGTGGAGCAACCGGAGGTCGTTTTCGATGGCGAGCTGCGCGATGCGACAGTCGATCGGGCTGCGAAGCGTCCGGTCCCGCCGGCGCACTTCGATCAGGGATCGGAGGATACCGGCGGATCGCCTGTCTCCGCATCCGCGAAGGTGACGAGCAGCGCCCCTTCGGCCACCTGCCCGCCTTCCGGGACCGCGACCTCGGCGACGACTCCCGCGCGGGGCGCCTCGACGCCCAGCTCCATCTTCATCGCTTCGAGCACCACCAGCGTCGCGCCGCGCTCGACCCTGTCGCCGCTTTGCACTGCGGTCTTGACCACCTTGCCCGGCAACGGTGCGGTGACGCGGGAAAGCGTGGCGTCGGCGTCGCCGTCCTCGACCGCGCGGCCTGGCAGGGTGACGGACCAGGCCCGTCCGTCGTGGAGCACGTACAGCCCGCCGGTGGCGGCACCGCTCCCGCCACCGGCACCAACGATCCGGATCGTCGCGATACGCTCCGAAAGGTCCAGCACCATGCGCGCGCCGTCGCGGCGGACCACCCTCGCGGCGAGCGAAACGCCCGCAAGCGGGGCGCCCGCGAGATCGGCGTGGATGCCATCGCCTTCCAGGAACGTCACCGTTCCCTCGACGACCTCGCCGTCGATGCCGAAGCGCACGTGCTGCCTCGCTTCGCCCCACGGCCGCCAGCCCTTGAGCACCGTCCACGGGTCGGCGGCAGGCCAGTCGAAGGCGTCTCTCGTGTGCACCGCGCCGGCGGATCCGATGAAGCCGCCCGCCGCACGTATCCCGCCGGCGGACGCATCCAGGATGCCCGCCGCGTACATCGCGGCGGCGGCGAGCACCGGCTCGGGGACCGGGCCGCGCGCGGTCAGGGTGCCGAGGGCCCGCTCGATGAGCCCGGTGTCCACGTCGCCGGACCGAAACCCCGGATGCGCCACGAGCCGCGACAGGAAGGGCAGGTTGGTCGTGACCCCGACGATCTCGAAGGCCCGGAGCGCGCTGGCGAGGCGGGCGAGCGCCGCGGTGCGGTCGGGGCCGTGGGCGATGATCTTGGCGAGCATCGGATCGTAGTGCGCGGTGACCGCATCTCCCTCGCACAGGCCGTGGTCGATGCGCAGATCCCCGGATTCCGGCGGGAGCGCAAGATGCATGATGGTGCCGGTGGCGGGGAGGAATCCGCGCTCGGGGTCTTCCGCGTAGACCCGCGCCTCGACCGCGTGCCCGGTGATCGACAGCCCCGCCTGCCCGGCCGGCAGCGGCTCCCCGGCCGCGACCCGGAGCTGCCACTCCACGAGGTCCGTGCCGGTGACCCTCTCGGTGACCGGATGCTCGACCTGCAAGCGCGTGTTCATCTCCATGAACCAGAAGCGGTCCTCGCGCAACCCCTCCGAGGCGTCGGCGATGAACTCCACGGTGCCCGCCCCGCGATAGCCGATGGCCTTGGCCGCGGCCACCGCCGCCGCCCCCATCGCCGCGCGCATCGCCTCCGTCATGCCCGGCGCCGGGGCCTCCTCGACCACCTTCTGGTGGCGGCGCTGCAACGAGCAGTCCCGCTCGAAGAGATGCACCGCGTTGCCGTGCGTGTCGGCGAACACCTGCACCTCGACGTGGCGCGGTCGCTCGATGCAGCGCTCGACCAGCACCCGGTCGTCGCCGAAGCTGGACCGCGCTTCGCGCCGTGCGCCTTCGAGCGCTTCCGCGAACCCGGCCTCGGTATCGGCGCGGCGCAGGCCCTTGCCCCCACCCCCCGCCACCGCCTTCACCAGCACCGGGAAGCCGATCCCGCGGGCCTGCGCGAGCAGCGCCGCGGGGTCCTGGTCCGCCCCGTGGTAGCCGGGCACCACGGGCACGCCCGCGGCCTCCATCGCCCGCTTCGCCGCGTCCTTCAGCCCCATGGCCCGGATCGCGCCGGCCGGCGGGCCGACGAACACGAGGCCGGCGTCCTCGCAGGCTTCGGCGAACGCGGGGTTCTCGGAGAGGAATCCGTAGCCGGGATGCACCGCGTCCGCGCCCGCCGCCTTCGCCGCCGCGATCACCCGCTCGATGTTCAGGTAACACCGCGCCGCGTCCGCGGGGCCGAGCCGCCACGCCTCCCGGGCCATCGCGACATGCAGCGCGTCGCGGTCCGCGTCGGAGCAGACCGCGACGGTGCGGATGCCGAGCCGGTGCGCGGTGCGTATCACCCGGCAGGCGATCTCCCCGCGGTTGGCGATGAGGAGCTTCCGGAACATCAGATCCCTGCCGATCGAGCCGCCCGGATCCCGGACACGGCGCCGGCGATGCAATCCATGACCGTCGCGACCATCATGACCGGTCCTCCCGGTCCCGGCAGCTTCACCGCCGGAGCAGGGCGAACTCCCAGAGGTTCGGTGTTCACGCACGGGCCCTCAACTCGGCGGCGAGTCGTCCGTGGATCCCGCCGAATCCCCCGTTGCTCATCACCAGGATCGCGTCTCCGGCGTTCGTCTCACCGCAGCTCTCGCGCACGATGGCATCGACGTCGTCACGCACCCGGATGCCCGTTCCCTCTCGTTCCAGGGCGTGGACGTCCCACTGTGACCGCGCCGGGGCGAGCACCCAGGCGGCGTCCGCGCCGGCCAGCGCCGGCCCGAGGGTCTCGCGGTGCACGCCGAGCCGCATCGTGTTCGACGCCGGCTCCAGCACCGCGATCAGCCGGCCGCCGTCACTGCTGTGACGCAACGCCGCGACGGTCGCCGCGATCGCGGTCGGATGATGGGCGAAGTCGTCGTAGATTGCGACGCCCGCTACCGTCGCGCGGAGCTCGAGCCGCCGCCTGACGCCCCTGAAGCCGCCGAGGGCGCGTGCCGCGACCTGCGGCTCCACTCCCGCGTGCCGGGCCGCCGCGATCGCGGCGAGGGCGTTCGCGACGTTGTGCGCGCCGCGCTGCCCCCATTCGACCTCGGCGACGATCCGGCCCTGGTGGCGCACGCGGAACCCGCTCCCGTCGGGCGCCACCGAGTCGGCGGACCAGTCTCCACCCTCGCCGGCCCGCTCCACCGGGGTCCAGCACCCCATCGCGAGGACCTCGTCGATCCGGGGGTCCCCGGCCCCGGCCACGATGCGCCCGCCGCTCGGCACGATCCGCACGACGTGATGGAACTGGCGCTGCACGTCGCGGAGATCGTCGAAGATGTCGGCGTGGTCGAACTCGAGGTTGTTCAGGACCAGGATGTACGGGCGGTAGTGCACGAACTTCGAGCGCTTGTCGAAAAACGCGGTGTCGTACTCGTCGGCCTCGACGACGAACCACCGCCGCGGGCCGCCGCGCCCGGCGCTCGCGCCGGTGTCGAAGTCGAGCGGCGCTCCGGCGACGAGGAACCCGGGGTCGAGGCCGGCGGTGTCGAGGATCACCGCGAGCATCGCGGTGGTGCTCGTCTTGCCGTGGGTGCCGGCCACCGCGATGACGTGCCGGCCCGTGAGCACGTGCTCGGAGAGCCACGCGGGTCCGGAGGTGAATCGGAGCCTCGCGTCGAGGACGTGCTCTACGCAAGGGTTGCCGCGGGTCATCGCGTTGCCGATCACCACGAGGTCCGGCGCCGGAGAGAGCTGGGCGGCATCGTACCCCTGCACCACCGCAACGCCGGCCCGGTCGAGTACTTCGCTCATCGGCGGGTACACGTTCTCGTCGGATCCCGTGACCCGGTGGCCCGTCTCGCGGGCGATCAGGGCGAGCCCGCCCACGAACGTGCCGCAGATGCCGAGGAAATGGAGGTGCATGGACTACGCTACCCGCCGATCGGGAACAGGTGGTGCAGGACCCTGATCGAGATCCAGTAGAACGCGACCGAGACGAGCAGACCGAGATAGTACGGGGCCGACAGCGCATGGCGCAGGATGTGGCCCGAGACGACCAGGCTCCAGCCAAGCATCGCGAGCAGGAGTGCGGTCAGCGCCGGCGACGGCTGATCCGCCGCGTGCGCGTCGCGGAGCCAGAGGCTCACCGGGTATGCCAGGAACCCCAGGACGGTGCCGGCACCGGCCAGCGCGGTCAGGGTCTGGACGGTGCGCTCGCGCAGCTCCCGCAGCATCAGCAGAGCAATCGTGAGCCCGCACAGCAGCGCGGTGTCGGTCACGCCGGCGGCGATCGCCTGGCCGAAGCGAAGGTTGACGGCGGACACGAACGCGCCCACCAGGGCATGGGAGAACAGCACGAGCGCGAGCAACGCCGGGGACGAGGGCAGGTCCTGCGGCCCCATCCTCAGCAGGCAGATGTGCACGAAGGGACGAATGAGCGCGCCCAAACCGGTTCTCCCTCGGATGTCCTGCGCCGGTGCCGGGTCCCTGTCGGCCCGTGCCGGCGCCCGCGGGCATCGGTCCGGTCCCGGAGGGGAACGACATTCCCTTCGGACGCATCCCGCGCCCGCTCGGCGCGCGGGTGCCGGCGCCAATCGCCTCAAGCGCTTCAGCGTTCGGTGCGCCTCCCGGCTCCCCTCCCCATCTCCCGCGCCCACGGGGCGCGCAAGGCGCGGGTCGGTGGCATCGTCCACAGCCGGTCAGCGGTCCGGTGCGTCCTCCCGGCCTTCCCGCCACCGCATGAGAACGCGCCGCTCCCGCTTGGTCGGCCGCCCCCGCGCCCGGGCGCGGCGCATCTCCGCCTGCTCGCGCCTCGCCTGTCCGCCGGTGCGCCGCTCAAGGCTTTCCGCCGTCTCTTCGTACAGGGTCTGCGCCAGCGGGGCCGCCTGGCGTCTGTCGCACAGGTCCTTCACCACCACGTCCCACTCCTGCACCCCGCGCCGGACGCGGACGATCTCTCCGCGACGAAGCCGCCGGGACGCCTTGACCCGCTGATCCGCGACCCGGACCAAGCCTCCTGTGACCGCCCGCGCGGCAAGCGAGCGGGTCTTGAAGAAGCGCGCCGCCCAGAGCCACTTGTCGATGCGCAGGGATGCGTGCACTCCCGCGTCCCCCGCACCGCTCCCCGCCTCTGCGGACGGCCCGGCCGTCGCCATCATACCGCGGCAAGCTGGCTCGCGGTCGGCTCGGCGCAGCAGTACCAGGGCTCGGAGTGCATCGGAACCGGCGCGCCGAGATCGTCCGGAAGCGCCGGCGGTCGCTCGCCGAGCGCTTCGTGGACGCATGCCCAGATCCGCTCGAACGTCGCCCGTCGGGGCTCCTCGCTCGCGGCGGCGGCCTCCGCGAGAGCCTGGACCCGCGCTTGCAGCCCATCGACGGCGGGGTCCGGGTGCCGCCAGGGGTAGCCGAGCCCGTCGTCGTCGAAGGCCCCGACCAGGCGTTCGAATCCGTCAATCTCGAACAGATGGGAGCCGGCCGGCACGAGCAGCCGGATCGAGAGCTGGACCGCGGGCACGCTCTCGACGAGGCGCAGCACGATCAGCCGCGCGAGCAGCGTCCGGTATCCCTCGATGGTGGTCCAGGGGGTGAAGGGAACGAACGTCGGCGTGAGGTGCAGGCCGGCGGCGCGGGCGACTGCCACCGCGCACTCGAAGTCCCGCGCGGTGTGGCCCTTTGCCAGCAGCGCGAGGATCCCGTCGTCGATCGATTCGACGGCGGAGATGAGGAACAGGCAGCCGGTCTCGGCCAGGGTCCGGACGTGCTCCGGGTAGCGGACGACGTGCTCGATCTTGACCGTCGCGTCGTAGGTGAGCCGGGGGAAGGCGTCGTGCAGGGCGCGCGCCACGCGAAGCGCGTGGGTCGGGCCGTTGAGGAAATCCGGGTCTCCGAACGAGACGTGCTGCGCCCCCATCGCCACCTGCTGCGCGACGTCGTCGATCACCACGCCGACGGGCACGACGCGGAACCGGCCTTCGTACACGGGGACCACCGGGCAATGCCGGCAGAGGTGTCTGCACCCGCGCGACGCCTCGGCGAACCCGAGTGCGCGGGACGTGCCGTCGGGCATCCGCAGCGCGGCGTAGCGCTCCAGAGGAGGAAGGAGGGTACGGAGCGGGGTACGGAACGCGATCTTCGAGGTGTCGTTGACGAGGCCGAGGGCGGGCTGCGGCTCGTCCGCCCGGACGCGCTCGGCGAGCGCGAGCAGATGCGGCTCGAATTCGCCTCCGATGACGGTGTCCACCCCGAGCCGGTGCAGCCGCCGCGCGTTGGCCGGCGCGTAAAGACCGTAGGCGCACAGCGTCGCGCGTGGCGCCAGGGCGCGGATTTTCGGGAGCACCTCGAGCGCAATCCGGGTCGCGGTATGCATGGGGAGGTAGATCGCGATCAATCCGGCGGCGGCGAGCGCGTCGGCCGGCAGGTGCTCGATCGCGAGATCGCAGCAGCGGACCCGGAACCCGGCATCGTCGAGCCAACGCGCAGGCTCGGCAAGGCCGAAGGGCTGGCGCCCCAACTCGTAGGGGCTCACCAGGACGACGGTCGTCGTGACGGGGCGGGCGGTCAAGGGCAAATGGCGCTCCCTAGGGGACTCGAACCCCTGTCCCCGCCGTGAGAGGGCGGTATCCTGGGCCACTAGACGAAGGGAGCAGCGTCCCGCAGGTATGGACTTCCCGAAGGGGCTGGTATTATACGCCCCGTTCCGCACTGCTCAACCGCCCGTCACCAGCACCATCCGGAACGTCGGGCGCCGTCCCAAACCTGCCCCGGGGTCGAAAGCACCATCACTCAGCCTACCGTCATCCCCCCTTCGGAGCACGGCATCTCCGAAGCCGACATCAGTGGGGGCGCCTTCAAAGTCCTGCAAACGCTGACCGGCGCCGGCTACAGCGCCTACCTCGTCGGCGGAGGCGTCCGCGATCTGTTGCTGGGCCTGAAGCCGAAAGACTTCGATGTCGCGACCGCTGCGACGCCGGACACCGTTCGCAGGCTGTTCAGATACTCCCGTCTCATCGGCCGCAGGTTCCGGCTCGCGCACGTGCGCATGGGCCGCGAGGTCATCGAGGTCGCGACGTTCCGGGCGCGCCCCGACGAATCCGGCGACGATCCGGATCACGTGCGCGTGGACGGGCGCATCGTGCGCGACAACGTCTACGGCACCCTCGAAGAGGACGCCTGGCGCCGCGACTTCACGGCGAACTGCCTCTACTACGATCACCGTGACCGCACCCTCATCGACTTCACCGGAGGCTACGCCGACGTGCGCGACCGCGCCCTGCGGCTCATCGGCCCCGCGGGCGAGCGCTATCGCGAGGACCCGGTCCGGATGCTGCGCGCGGTGCGCTTCGCCGCCAAGCTCGGGTTCCGCATCGAAGGCGACACGAGCCGCGCAATCTACGATCTGGCGCCGCGGATCGAGGACATGCCGCCGGCCCGGCTCTACGAGGAGGTGGTCAAGCTTTTCATGGCCGGCGCCGGACGCGCGACCTACGAGCTGCTGCGGCGCTACGGGCTGTTCGGCCCCCTCTTCCCCGAAACCGAGGCGTGCATCGAGGCGGAGCCGGATGGATTTGCCGGCGCCATGGTGGGCAAGGCTCTGGAGAACACCGATACGCGGCTGCGCGCCGGCAAGCCGGTGACGCCGGGCTTTCTGTTCGCGGCCCTCCTGTGGGAGCCCGTCCGGCAGGATTCGGAAGCCTGCGCCGCGCGCGGAATGCCCGAGATGCAGGCGTACGAGACCGCGGGCGCCGACGTCATCGAACGCCAGATCCACCACGTGTCGCTCCCGCGCCGTTTCTCGATCATGGTGCGCGAGATCTGGGGGTTGCAACCACGGCTGGTGAGCCGCCGTGGCCGCGGCGGCGCCCACCGGCTGCTCACCCACCCCCGGTTCCGGGCCGCCTACGACTTCCTCCTGCTCCGGGCGGAGTCGGGCGAGGACGTCGCGGAGCACGCGAAGTGGTGGACCCGGTTCCAGGAAGCCGGTGAGGACGACGCGCGGGACTCGATGCCCGGGGATCGGCCCAGGCCGAAGCGCCGCCGCCGGAGGCGCAGATCTCCGCGCCCTGCCCCGGCCGAACAGCCCGCGATGTGAGCGAGCCACCGCGGCCGGGGCGGTCGGGGCATCGCCCCACCGGTGCGCGATCCGGTGCGCGGCGGGCGGCCCCGGCGCACGACGGCACGGTGCACAATGGCTCTGTTGCCTCCGCGAGAGAGACGATGGCCGGGACGGACTTCAGCTACGTCGTGGTCGAAGGGCCGATCGGAGTCGGCAAGACCACGCTCGCCAGACGCCTTGCCGAGAGCTTCGGGGGCGAGGTGCTCCTCGAAGCGCCGGACGAGAACGTTCCTCCCTCGTTTCTACGAAACCCCCCGCGTGACCGCGCTCGCGACCCAGCTCTTTTTCCTCCTCCAGCGCGTGCGCCAGCTCAGGGACGTCCGCCAGGGCGACATGTTCGCGCCGGTACGGGTTGGAGACTTCATGCTCGAGAAGGACCGGTTGTTCGCGGAGCTGACCCTGGACCCCGACGAGCTCGCCCTGTACCGCCAAGTCTACGAGCAGGTCACCGGCAAGCCGGTGACCCCGAACCTGGTGATCTACCTGCAGGCGCCCGTGGACGTGCTGCTGGAACGGATCGCGGCACGGGGCGTGCCCTGCGAGGAGTGGATGGACCCCGAGTACCTGCACCGGGTGGCCGATGCCTACACGCGCTTCTTCCACGACTACAAGGGCGCGCCGCTCATCATCGTCAACGCGGCGGAGGTCGCCTTCGCCCACAACGAGCACGACTTCAACCTTCTGTTCGAGAGGCTGCGGTCGATCACCAGGGGCCGGCACTACCTCAATACGCAGCCGTTTTGAGGACACGCGCTGCGGCATCGAACGGTTGACCGACAGCCACGTCCCGCCGAGGCGCACCCGCCACAGCAGGTCGCCCTCGCGCCGGCGGAGATCGTCGCTGACGGAGGCGGCGGGGCGCAGCTCCAGGGTGCGGAAGTCGAGGGCATGGCTCCATCGCCTGGCGACGAACCCGCGGAGGAGGTCCTCGGCCATGCGGGGATGGGCGGACAGGAGCTTGCAGGCGGGGTCGTACGGCATGGCCGCACCGTAGCGGTGCGCCCCATCCGCCGCATGGGCCTGGAGTCCGCGATGTTGTAGGCGGCGGGCGCATGGCCGGACGCCGAGGCACGCGGTCGAGTCAGGGGATTGTGCATGGCGTCAGGACGATCTTGCCGAAGAAATTGCGGTCGATCAGTTTCTGAAGCGCCTTCGCCGATTCTGCTCATGGGCAGGGTACTGTCGATCACCGGCTCGATCTCGCGGCCGGCCGCCATGCGCATCAACTTCGTCTGATCGTCCATCGTCCAGCCGTTGGAGCCGATGATGGTGATCTCGCAGGTCCAGATCACGAGGATCCTGGTTATTCCCATAACACATTGATCTTCCTGGTAATATATGATTTTGACCTCTCCCTCCGCTACAGTCGGATCCAAGCGGCGCATTTCCTTCCTCCAAGCCATGCAACCAATACCGATACGACGCGGACCACCCATGCAGGCGCTTGCCTTGCCGGCGGTGGCTCATGCTCTGATCATCGCGGCGGTGCTCGTCCCCGATCTCGCGGTCGCTGCTGTGGAGAACCCCCGCCCGGCGGCGGTCGGCGCCGCTTCGAAGTCCGCCCCGACGACGATCCGGGATCGGGTCCGCGCCGTGATCCGAGCGGTGTGCAGCGCCGATGATCCGGCGCCGGCCACGCTCACGCTCTCGCTCGGCGGGGCGGTGGAGCTTTCACGGGAGCCGTTGCGCATCCGCGACCGTGCGATGGGCACCCGCCACTCGCTGATGCTCCCCGACGGAGCACGCATCCGGCTCGACCGCATCGAGCCGAACGGCATCCTGCGCCGGGTCGTGGCGAGCTACGCCGAGCCGGCTCGCACCGGGCGCCGCCCGGTGCTCCTGGCGGTGGCGGGCGCCGCCTGCAACGTGATGGCGGGCCGGCGGCTCACGTACTACGAGAACGGGATGGCGCGCTCGATCGAATATCTCGAGAGCAGCCTGGAGCGGGCGGCGCGGGTCGAGCCGCTGAATCCGCCGGTGCCGGCGGCGGGCGCCGAGGCCGCCGCTCCCGGCGTCCGGGTCGCGCTCGTCGATTCCGGGGTGAACTACCTGCTGCCGGGGATCGCGGCCCGGCTCGCCCGCGACTCGGACGGCGCGCTGGCCGGCTTCGACTTCTGGGATCTCGACGCGCGCCCCTTCGACGCCAACCCCGCGCGCAGCGCGTTCCATCCCCGGCGCCACGGGACCCGCACCGCGTCGCTGCTTCTGGAGGAGGCGCCGGTCGCGACGCTCGTTCCCTACCGCTATCCGCGCCATGCGATGTCGCGGATGCCGGATCTGGTGAGCCATGCGGCGGCGGCCGGGGTGCGTATCATGAACATCTCGATGGGCAGCCGCCGCTTCTCCGACTGGGCCGATTTCGAGACCGCGGCGCGGGCGCACCCGGAAATGCTGTTCGTCGTCTCCGCCGGCAACGACGACGCCGACATCGACGAGGCGCCGGTCTATCCCGCGTCCCTCCCCCTCGACAACCTGCTCACGGTCACCTCGACGGACGACTCCGGGCTGCCCGCGCGCGGCTCCAACCGGGGGCGCGAGAGCGTCGATCTCGCGGTTCCGGCGGAGCAGGTCCTGGTCACCGGCTTCGACGGCCGACCGCGAAAGGTCTCCGGGTCGAGCTACGCGGCGGCGCGGGTCTCCGCCCTCGCGGCCTGCCTGCTCGCCGCGCATCCCGGATGGACCGCGCTCGATCTCAAATCGGCCATCCTGGCCCGCGCCGAGAAGCCGGTGAGCGCCCTGCTCGCCTACGTGGGTGCGGGGACGTTGCGCGACCCCACCGGAGCCGACCGCGGCGCCTGCGACGCGCAACCCGGCGACGTGGCCGAGATTCCGCTCGGCGCCTGGACGCCCGAACATCTCTACCCCGGTGGAACGGCGCCCTCCCATACCCACACCATCGCCCTCGACGTCGCCGTTCTGAGTGCAACGAACTGGCGGATCCCGGAGATCCATCGCGCGGTCGGCCGCGCCGCGGAGATCCTGGGCCAATGCGAGGTCTCGATCACTCGGGCTCGGGTGCGCATGGTCGAGGCGCCCCGCCGGCTCCGGTATCTCGACGACACGTGGAGCCGGCAACTCGTGAAGCGGCTCGAACCGGCCCGTCCCGCGGTGTTCTTCGTCGAGGAGACGCTGCGCGAGCCGGCCTTCGAGGCCGAGGCGTTCGGGCAGGGGAACACGCGGCGCATCCCCGCGATGCGCGACACCGTCTGGATCACCCGGGCGGCGAAGGAAGTCGGGGTCGTGCTCGCGCACGAGCTGTTCCACGTCCTCGCGGATCTCGGACGGCACGAGACCGATCCCGGCAACCTCATGCACGAACGCTCGGACGGCCGCAACACCCGGCTCCACGACTGGCAGTGCGAGCGGCTGCGCAGGGTGGCGACGGCGTTCGGACTGGCCGAACCGGTGCGGTAGGTGGAAGCTGGCGATCTCGACGGCCCGCTTTTCACGGCGGGCGGACGAACCGCCCTTCACCGGGCGGCACGGCCAAGGCTCACGCCTCCGATGGCACGGGTAGCGGACGCTTCTCCGGGGCTGCATGGCCCCGGCGTTCCCCTGGAGCGCTTTCCCCGGAACGCCTACACCGGGCCGTATCTTTAGCGTATCTTGGCGCGGCGCGGTGCTCCCGACGGCGATTGGGGGCGGTCGGAGCATCGAGGCGCCGTCGCGATTGCAACGCCACCCCGCGGAGGGCGGCAACCGAGGAGTCGAACCATGAACGATCCGGTCATCGCGGCCTACGGCCGCTCTCCGTTCACCTTCGCGCACAAGGGCGCACTCGTGAAGCTCCGCCCCGACGACCTTGCCGCGCAAGTGGTGCGCGGCGTGGTCGAGCGCGCCGGGCTCGACCCCGACGACGTCGAGGACCTCATCGTGGGCTGCGCGTTCCCCGAGGGCGAGCAGGGGCTCAACGTCGCGCGCCTCGTGGGGCTGCTGACCGGCTCGCTGCCGATCTCGGTGGCCGGCGCCACGGTCAACCGCTTCTGCGGCTCCTCGATGCAGTCGGTGCACATGGCCTCGGGGGCGGTGCGGATGAACGCGGGGGACGCCTTCGTGTGCGCCGGGGTCGAGTCCATGACGCGGGTGCCGATGGGCGGATACAACCCGCTACCGAATCCTTCCCTGCACGAATCCTTTCCGGCCGCGTACATGAGCATGGGCCAGACCGCGGAGAACGTGGCGGAGCGCTACCGGATCAGCCGCGAGGAGCAGGAGGCGTTCGCGCTCGAAAGCCAGCGCCGTGCCGCCGCGGCGCGCGCCGGGGGCCGCCTCGACGCCGAGATCGTGCCGGTCGAGACCGGCGGCAGGCGCATCGACCGCGACGGCTGCATCCGTGAGGACACGAGCCTGGAAGGGCTGGCCGACCTGAAGCCGGCGTTCCTTGAGGACGGGACGGTCACCGCGGGCACCTCGTCCCCCCTCACCGACGGGGCGGCGGCGGTGGTCGTATGCAGCGAGACGTACGCGGCGGAGCACGGGCTTTCGCCGCTCGCCCGCGTGAGGAGCGTCGCGGTGTCGGGCTGTGCGCCCGAGATCATGGGGATCGGGCCGGTCGGCGCGTCGCGCAAGGCGCTGGAGCGGGCCGGGGTCGACGCGGCCGACATGGACGTAGTGGAGCTCAACGAGGCGTTCGCGTCGCAGGCGATCGCCTGCATGAGAGACCTCGGCCTCGACCACGAGAAGGTGAACCTTGACGGAGGCGCGATCGCGCTCGGGCATCCGCTCGGGGCGACCGGTGCGCGGATCACCGGCAAGGCGGCGGCGCTGCTCAAGCGCGAGGGCGGGCGCTATGCCCTGGCGACCCAGTGCATCGGCGGCGGGCAGGGGATCGCGACGGTGCTGGAGGCGATGGAATGAGCCACGCGATCGAACGGGTCGCGGTGATCGGCTCCGGCGTGATGGGCGGCGGCATCGCGGCCCAGCTCGCCAACGCGGGGGCGGGCGTGCTCCTGCTGGACGTCGCCGCGAAGGACGGATCGGATCGGTCCGCCGTCGCCCGCGCCGCGGTCGATCGGCTCGCGAAGTCGCGCCCTCCCGCCTTCATGCACCGGCGCGCGGCCCACCGCATCGACGCCGGCAACCTCGACGACGACCTGCCGCGGGTGGCGGAAGCGGACTGGATCGTCGAGGCGGTGGTGGAGCGCCTGGACGTGAAGCGCGACCTCTACGCGCGGCTCGACGCGGTCCGCCGCCCCGGCGCCATCGTCTCCTCGAACACCTCCACGATCCCGCTCGCCCGGCTCGTGGAAGGCGCTTCGGAAGGGTTGCGGCGGGACTTCGCCATCACCCACTTCTTCAATCCGCCCCGCTACATGCGGCTGCTGGAGATCGTGCGCGGCCCCGAGACCCGGCCGGATCTCGTGGAGCGGCTTCGCGGGTTCGCCGACCGGCGCCTCGGCAAGGGGGTGGTGGAGTGCAAGGACACGCCGGGGTTCATCGCCAACCGCATCGGGGTGTTCTGGCTGCAGTGCGCGCTCATCGAGGCGATCGCGGCGGGGCTCGGGGTCGAGCAGGCGGACGCGGCGCTGGGGCCGGCCGCGGGGATCCCGAAGACCGGGGTGTTCGGGCTCCTCGACCTCATCGGCCTCGACCTGATGCCCCACGTCGCCGGGAGCATGGACGCCCTGCTGCCGCCGGACGACGATCTGCGCCGCTACATGGAGGTGCCCGAGGTGCTGCGGCGCATGGTCGCCGGCGGCTACACCGGCCGCAAGGGCAAGGGCGGGTTCTACCGGCTGCGGCGCGAGGGCGGGGAGCGGATCAAGGAGTCGGTCGATCTGGCCACCGGCGAGTACCACCGCTCGGAGCGCGTCCGCCTCGCCTGCGTCGATGCCGCGAAGACCGGGGGCTTGCGCGCCCTGGTCGAGCACGACAGCGAAGAGGGGCGCTATGCGTGGCGGGTGCTCTCCTCCGTGCTCGCGTACACGGCCGCACTGGTGCCCGGGATCTCGGACGACGCCGCCGACGTCGACGCCGCGATGCGGCTCGGCTACAACTGGCAGGCAGGCCCCTTCGAGATGGCGGACCGGCTCGGTGCCGGCTGGCTCGCGGATCGGCTCCGCGCCGAGGGCCGGCCGGTGCCCCCGATGCTGGAGGCGGCGCGCGAGGGCGGCTTCTACCGCGAGACCGGCGGGCGCGTCGAGCGGCTCGGCGCCGGCGGCGGCTATGCGCCCCTCGTGCGGCCGAGCGGAACGCAGCGTCTCGCCGACGTGAAGCGCGGTCGTGCGCGGGTGATCGGAAACGACTCCGCGAGCCTGTGGGACGCCGGCCGGGACGTCGCCTGCCTCGAATTCCACACCCGGATGAACACCCTGGACCAGGGGAGCCTGACGCTCATCGGGCAGGCAATCGAGCTCGTGCCGGACCGTTTCGCGGGGCTCGTCATCCACAACGACGGGGAGCACTTCTCCGCCGGGGCCAATCTCGGCGAAGCCCTGTTCGCGATCGGCGCGGGGGCGTGGGATCGGCTCGCGGGGGCGTCCGCGCTCGGCCAGCGGACCTTCAAGGCCATGAAGTATGCCCCCTTTCCGGTGGTCGGCGCACCGGCCGGCATGGCGCTGGGCGGAGGCTGCGAGGTCCTGCTGCACTGCGACGCCATCGTCGCCCACGCGGAGACCTACGCCGGGCTTGTGGAGGCCGGCGTCGGCCTGATCCCCGCCTGGGGCGGCTGCAAGGAGCTGCTCGCGCGGTACGCCCGCCAGGGGCCGAGAGGGCCGATGCCGCCGGTGAGCCGCGCGTTCGAGACGGTGAGCCTCGCCAAGGTCTCGCAATCCGCCCACGAGGCGCGGGACATGGGGATCCTCCGGCGCGAGGACACCATCGTCATGAACCGGGATCGGGTCCTCGCCGAGGCCGTCGACAAGGTCCACGCCCTGCACTCGGGCTACGCCCCCCCCGAGCCGCCGGTGTTCAGGCTGCCCGGCCGCTCCGGGCAGGCGGCGCTGGCGCTCGCGATCGGGGAGTTCGCGAGGACCGGCAAGGCGACGCCGCACGACGTGGTGGTCGCCACCGCCCTCGCCCGGGTGCTGAGCGGAGGGAACGCCGATCCGATCGACGAGGTCGGGGAAGACGCGGTGCTCACGCTGGAGCGCGAGGCCCTGCTGTCCCTGGTGCGAACCCCCGAGACCCAGGCCCGTATCGAGCACATGCTCGAGACCGGACGGCCGTTGCGCAATTGAGCGCGGCCGGGGGTGGTGGAGGGCGTCCCGCGCCACCGTGACGGGAGCGGGGCGGTAAGACGAAACGAGGGTCCGGCGTCATCGTGACGGACACGGTTCGTTCGGAGAGGAAGGGAGCCTCCCGGCTGGCGTGACAGGATGAAGATGGAACCCCGGCGTCCTCCTCATGCGCACGGCGCGTAGGAGCGGATCGGAGCTTCGACGCACGCCATCGTAGCGGACGGGGTCTGCGGGAGGCGGCCGCATGGTGCGGCACCGGACACGCGGAGGAGAGGCCGATGGAAAGAATCTGGCTCGACAGCTATACCGAGGGGGCGCCGCACGACGTCGACCCCGACGCCTACCCGTCCCTCGCCGCCCTCGTCGACGAGGCGATCGCGCGCTTTGGCGACCGCCCGGCCTTCGAGAGCATGGGCGCGCGCATCACCTTCGCCGAGCTGGATCGGCTCGCGAAGGACTTCGCGGGGTTCCTCAACGCCACCGCGGGGCTCGCCGCGGGCGACCGCATCGCCCTGATGATGCCGAACGTCCTCCAGTACCCGGTCGCGCTCGTCGGCGCGCTGCGCGCCGGCCTGGTCGTCGTCAACACCAATCCCCTGTACACCGCGCGCGAGCTGCGCCACCAGCTCGCCGACTCCGGCGCCCGGGCGATCGTGGTGCTGGAGAACTTCGGGCACGTGTTGGAGGAGTGCATCGGCGACACCGAGGTGGAGCACGTGGTGGTGACCGGGCTCGGAGACATGCTCGGCTTTCCCAAGTCGGCGCTCGCCAACTTCGTGGTGCGGCACGTGAAGAAGCTCGTGCCCCGGTTCCGGATCGACGGCGCGGTCCGCTGGGGGGACGCGCTCGCCAAGGGACGCGCCGCCGTAGCGGACCGTGGCGCGGCGGCCGGCAAGGTGGAGCCGAGCGGCGACGATCTCGCCTTTCTCCAGTACACGGGAGGCACCACCGGGCTCTCGAAGGGGGCGATGCTGACCCACCGGAACATGGTCGCCAACATCCTCCAGACGGACGGCTTCCTGCGGCCCTTCGCCCGTGAGGGGGAGGAGGTGATCGTCACCGCGCTGCCGCTCTACCACATCTTCGCGCTGACCGTGAACTGCCTGACCTACATGCGGTTCGGCGCCATGGGCCTGCTGATCGCCAACCCGCGGGACATGCCGGGATTCGTCAAGACCCTCAAGGGGGTGCGGTTCACCGCGATCACCGGGGTGAACACCCTGTTCAACGGGCTCATGAACACCGGCGGCTTCGCCGAGCTCGACTTCTCGTCGTTGCGCATCTCGGTCGGCGGCGGCATGGCGGTGCAGAGCGCGGTGGCCGAGCGGTGGAAGCGGATGACCGGGGTCGCGCTCCTCGAAGGCTACGGACTGACGGAGACCTCGCCCGCGGCCTGCATGAATCCGATGCACCTCGCCGACTACACGGGAATGGTCGGGGTGCCGATGCCGGGCACCGAATGCCGGGTGATCGACGAAGCGGGGAACGCGCTGCCCACCGATACGCCGGGAGAGCTCTGCGTTCGCGGCCCGCAGGTCATGAAGGGGTACTGGAACCGGCCCGAGGAGACCGCCGAGGTGCTCGACGATGCGGGGTGGCTGCGCACCGGCGACGTCGCGGAGATGGATGCGGGCGGCTTCTTCCGCATCGTCGACCGGAAGAAGGACATGATCCTGGTGTCGGGGTTCAACGTGTATCCGAACGAGGTCGAAGAGGTCGTCTCGCAGCATCCCGAGGTCCTGGAGGTCGGCGCGATCGGCGTCGCCGACGAACGCAGCGGGGAGGTGGTCAAGATCGTCGTCGTGAAGCGTTCGCCGGGGCTGACGGAGGAATCGTTGCGAGCCTACTGCGAGGAGCACCTCGCCGGCTACAAGCGTCCCCGGCACGTCGAGTTCGCGCAGGAGCTTCCGAAGACCAACGTCGGCAAGATCCTGCGCCGCGAGTTGCGCGAGCAGTTCGGACGCCCCGGCCCGGCCAGCGCATGAGCCGAGCCGGTGCCGGCGAGATCCAGCCGAGCCTCCCGGGCGCCGCGGCCGGGGTGCTCCCGGGAGCGGCGTGGCCTGTACGGACGCAGGTGTCCCGCCCACCGTGGCCATTTCCGCGCTCTCGGCGCCGTCATTCCCGCGCAAGCGGGAATCCATGCACTCCGGGAGCCAGGGCAAGATCACTAAAAATATATCGATTTCAGTGAGTTAATTCGATTTGGCGGTCATTTCCGATGAAAACGGCACCGATCCATGTTCGTTTTCCGGATTGCGCCCTTTTTCGAATTGACCTGAATGATGGTGACTCCTCTAACGTGCTGATAAATCAGGAGGTTTATATGCGGTTGCCCTGCTCCGGAAGCGGCGTGGCCTGTACGGACACGGGCGTCCCGCCCGCAGCGGGCTGACGGCCCGTGACGTCGGCTGATTCGACCATTGCACGCGACGCAATCTCCAGCCCCGGCCGTCCACGCCGAAGACGCGGCAGGGCAGGACGGGCGGTTCCGGATTGCGCTCGTCTCCGACACCCACGGGCATCTCGATCCCCGGATCGTGAAGGTCGTCGAGCGATGCCGCCTCGCCGTCCACGCCGGCGACATCGGCAGCAGTACCGTGCTGGATGCTCTCGCGCAATCGGACCGCCGGGTGACCGCGGTGCGCGGCAACAACGACGTGGCCTCGAAGTGGGACCCGGACGAGCACGCGAGGCTTGAGCAGCTTCCGTGGGAAGCCGGGCTCTCGCTTCCGGGCGGCCGGCTGGTGGTGACCCACGGGCACCAGATCGTGCAGGATGCGCGCCGGCACGGATGGCTGCGCAAGCGCTATCCGGACGCCCGCGTGGTGGTCTACGGGCATACCCATCGGCGGTGCATCGATCGCAGCGCCCGTCCGTGGATCGTCAACCCCGGTGCGGCGGGCCGGAACCGGACCTTCGGCGGGCCTTCGCTCATCGTGATCGACGTTGACGCCGGCGCCGGCCGCTGGCGCCTGCGCACCGTGCACTTCGAACGCCTCCCGCCGCACCGCCGATAGCCCGGCAATGCAGGAGGCCGGCGGATACGCCCCGTCCGGTGCCGTTTCCGATCGGTCCACGCACCGGCGGCGAGACGACCGGCGCTACCACGTCGCGCCCGAATCCTGCAAGAGGCGGGCTCTGCGCCCATTCCGCGCTCCCCGGCTTTCCTCCAGGGTATGCCTCCCAATCCGCCTTGGGGCACCATCATGATCGTGGTACCGTCCGTTCGAGATGTCCGGGGGACGCCTCTCCACCACCGGGAACGCGGCCGTCCTCCTGCTCGCGATGTTCGAGGCGTCCGCGGGACGCCGCCTCACCACCTCGAGGAGAACGCCGATGCGCCAACCCGTCCACTCCCCGGCCGCGGCTGAGATCCATTACCCGAGCTCGGACGGCAAGCCCATGGCCGAGAACGACGTCCAGCACACCGCCATGCTCTACGGCGTCGGCGCGCTACGGGTCCACTTCGCCGGACGCGAGGACGTGTACGTGTCCGGAGACCTGCTCATCTACTACGAGGAAGGGAACCCGCGGGCCTCGGTGGCGCCGGACGTCTTCGTGACGTTCGGGGTGGAGAAGCGGATGCGGATGACCTACAAGATGTGGGAGGAGGGGAAGGGGCCGGACTTCGTGCTGGAGGTGGCGTCGCCGGGGACATGGCGTGAGGACGTGGGCCCGAAGCGCCGTCTGTATGCGCGGTTGGGGGTGAGGGAGTACTGGCTGTACGACCCGTTGGGAGGACTTCTGAGGCCGGAGCTGCAGGGGTATCGGCTGGTGGGGGGAGGGTACGAGGCGCGCGAGGCGGTGCGGTCGGTGGACGGGACGCTGGCGCTGTACAGCGAGACGCTGGGTCTCGAACTGCGGGCAAGGGATGGTGAGATGCGATTCCGCGACCCCTCGGCGGGACGGGTGCTGCTCAGCTACGAGGAGGTATGCGCTGCCCGCCAGGCCGCCGACGCCCGGGCCGATCGGGAGGCCGCCGCCCGCCAGTCCGCCGAGAGCCGGGCCAAAGCCGCCGAGGCGCGGATCGCGGAGCTGGAAGCGCTCATCGGAGAGAAGCGCCGCTGAACGATCGTCACGGATTCGTCACCGTCCCTCCCCAGGCAACGGCTTGGTGGACCGCGCTCCGGCGTCCACACCGTTCCCGCTCAGGCCGGCAAGGCTTCCGGTGGCGTGAGCCGGCAGCCCGCCTCGTCCCATACCAGCACCGTGCCCCGGTCGTACCAGTCGCCGAGCACGATGCGGGTGGACGGGCCTGTGTCGAGATCGAGCGCATGGACGGCGGGGCGATGCGTGTGTCCGTGGATCATCCGCGTCGCGTCGTGTTCCGAGAGCACCCGCACCACCTCTTCATGGGTGACGTCCATGATGTCCTCGGGCTTGAGCCGGGTGCGGGAACGCGAAGTGGTGCGTATTCCGGCCGCTTCGCGCGCCCGCTCCTCCATCGGGCGTGCGAGGAAGGCCCGCTGGCTCGCGGGGTCGCGCGTGTAGCGCCGGAACGCCTGGTACTCGGTGTCGCGGGTACAGAGCGTATCTCCATGCAGGAGCACCGTCCGTTCGCCCATGGCCTCGATGACGAGCGGCTCGTCGGCAAGCCGGCAGCCGGTCCTTTCGGCGAAGGCGTCACCCAGCAGGAAGTCGTGATTGCCTCGGATCAGATCGATGGGGATGCCGGCCGCGACGGTCTCGGCGAGCGCGGCCTCGACCTGCGGGTGTGGCTCGCGCGCGTCGTCGTCGCCGAGCCACAGGTCGAACACGTCCCCGAGGAGGTAGAGCCGATCCGCCCGCCGCACCGGACCGGAGAGGAACTCCAGGAAGGCCGCGACCGCGCCGGGACGGCCGGCGGCGAGATGCACGTCGCTCGCGAACAGGAACATCGGCATGTCACGCCGGAACAGGATGCGGCATCGCGGCCTGGATCATCGTTCCAGCGGAAATCGGCAGCTCAAGCCGGGGGGAGCGCCGGACATCTATGGTCCGCGGTATGGACTCCGCCCCGGTGCATGATCGCGAGCGCGGCGATCCGGGCATCGGTGACCGGATTGCCGCCGGCCGATCCGGCAGCGGCCAGCAGCACGTGACGGGTATGGCGCCCAACTCCATGTCTCCATCGAGCGAATCGAGAAGCACCGGGTCGTAGCCGCCCCGCAGGCCCACCGGAGACGCAAGCGGAGCGAACGGCGCCTCAACGGCGTCGCAACGCAGATCCGCCGACCCTTGTACGACCGCCTGGTTCAATACTTCCTGGAAGCTCTGCCCACGCTGGCGCATTGCCTCCCGGAGCAGGCGTTCGGCTTCGGGTTCGAGTGTGACCGTCGTGCGCGAAAGACACCATGATGCCGAACATCGTTTGCTGTCAAGATGCAATTTGCGATTCGCAACCGTTCGCAGTGGATTGTGCCTGCCGGACCGGCTCTGCGTTTCCACCGACGACCAGTGCCCGAACGTGGGAGAATCCGGAGAGTTGTCCCGGGTCACGGCGCCCGCGCCCATTGCCACGCGGACCCGGGTGCCGGTTAAGATGCGCGCTTCGGCCATTTGGCGCCGGAGCGGCGGCCATGCTGCGGATCTACAACACGCTGACGCGAACGAAAGAGACGTTCCGCCCGATCGAGCCGGATCACGTGCGGATGTACGTGTGCGGGATGACCGTCTACGACTACTGCCATCTCGGCCATGCGCGGGTGCTCGTGGCGTTCGACATGGTCGTCCGTTACTTGCGCAGCCTGGGCTACCGGGTGACGTACGTGCGCAACGTGACCGACGTCGACGACAAGATCATCGCCCGCGCGAACGAGAACGGTGAGGATTTCAGGATGCTGACGCGGCGCTTCACGGAGTACATGCACGAGGATTGCCGTGCACTCGGCCTGCTCGACCCGGAGGCGGAGCCGCGCGCGACGCAGTACATCGGGCCGATCGTCTCGATGGTGGAGCGGCTGATCGAGGGCGGCTCCGCGTACCGTGGGACGAATGGGGACGTCTACTACGACGTGAGCACGTTCCCTGCCTACGGCGCCTTGTCGGACCGGCGGAGCGAGGATCTGCGCAGCGGCGCCCGGGTCGAGATCGACGAAGCGAAGGACGACCCTCTCGACTTCGTGCTGTGGAAATCGTCGAAGCCCGGGGAGCCGAGCTGGGAGTCTCCGTGGGGTCCGGGCCGGCCCGGCTGGCACATCGAGTGCTCGGCGATGTCGACCGAGTGCCTTGGGCGTCACTTCGACATCCACGGCGGGGGCATGGATCTGCAATTCCCGCACCACGAGAACGAGATCGCACAAAGCGAGGCCGCGAGCGGCGGCAAATTCGTGAACGTGTGGATGCACAACGGCTTCGTGCGCATCGACGACGAGAAGATGTCGAAGTCGCTCGGCAACTTCTCAACGCTCCGCGACGTGCTGGAGCGCTACCCGGCCGAGGCGGTGCGTTTCTTCATGCTTTCGAGCCACTACCGCAGTCCGCTCAACTACGCGGAGGACCATCTCCGGCAGGCCGATGCCGCCCTCCGGCGCCTGTACACGGCGTTGCGCGGAATCGGCGGGTCCCCGGCGGATGCACCCGACGCGGGATGGCTCACCCGCTTTCGGGCGGCGATGGACGACGACTTCAACACCCCGGAAGCGATCTCGGTGCTCTTCGATCTCGCCCGCGAGGTCAACCGCGCGCGCGAGCCGGGGGCGGAGGACCGGGGCAGAGCGAGCGTCCTCGCGGGGACGTTGCGCGCACTGGGCGCGGCGCTCGGTCTCCTGGGCGCCGACCCGGAGGCATACCTGCACGGCGAGTCCGCAGGCGACGGCCCGGACGATGCCGAGATCGAGGCGATGATCGCGGAGCGGTCCGCGGCGCGGGCACGCAAGGACTGGGCCGAGGCGGATCGCTGGCGCGATGTACTCACCGCCGCGGGCATCGTCCTCGAGGACGGGGCGGAGGGCACGGTCTGGCGGCGCGCTCGCTCGTAGTCTCCCCTCCCCTTCCCCGTTCCGCGCTCGAGGTCCGATCCGGCGCACGAACTCCCGCTCACGGTACGCGGGACAAGGTCCGGCGGCGAAGATCGCGGGCGCCCTCGAACGTCCGGTTGTCGATCTGCCCACCGAACACCGGCCACCCGAGCAATACGCCGCCTGGGGATTGCTTCCGGTCGGATTCGGAGCCGGGATCAGGCGCCGCACTTCCGGTTCGATCCGGGACCGGGACCGAACGCCGCGCTCGTGGGCGGAGGACTCCAAGCAGGAATCAGACGCCGCGCTTGCGGATCGATTCCGCGATGCGGAGCGTGCGCCGGGCCTTCTCCACGATCGGATGGTCGATGAAGTATCCATCGACCTGGATGGACGCGGACCCCTCCGCCTCGGCCTGCTCGAAGGCCACGAGGTAACGTTCGGACATTGCGATCTCGTCGCCGCTCGGAGTGAACACCTCGTTGACCGGCCCCACCTGCTCCGGGTGGATGCAGAGCTTGCCCTGAAATCCGCAATCGCGGGCAAGCTCGGCCGAACGCCGGAGCGCGTCCACCTCGCCGAGATGGATGAACACCGTATCAATGGGCGGATCGAGCCCGGCCGCGCGCGATTCGAGTACGATCGCGGCACGGGCGTGATCGAGCTCGCGCTCCTCGAACGTCCACCGCATCCCCATGTCGAGGGTGTAGTCTCCGGCGCCGAACGAGAGCCGCCGCACCCGCGCGCAGGCGCCCGCGAGGTCGCGCAGCACGGCCACGCCGCGGCCGGTCTCGATGATCGGCATGAGGTCGATGCCCCCCGCCGCGAGACCCCGCGCGCGCTCCAGCGAGGCGATCATCCAGTCCACGGCCACGAGCTGGGCGGCCGATTCGACCTTCGGCAGCACGATGCCGTCCACCCCGGGCCTGACGACGGCTTGCAGATCATCGAAGCAGAAGGGCGTGTCGAACGCGTTGATCCGGATGTAGCCGAGGACGCGGCGCGGCGCCTGGAACGCGGCCACCACCTTCTCGCGCGTGGCGAGCTTCTCGGCGACGGCAACCGCGTCCTCAAGGTCGAGAACCACGACGTCGGCGTCGAGCGTGAGCGCCTTCCCGACGCGGCGTGCGTGGTTGCCCGGCGCGAACAGCAGCGATCTGAAGACGGACATGGCGACCCTCGTTGCTTCCGTGGTGGCGGGGTCCTCTGCAAGGTGCGGCCGACACGCGGCCCAATCGCGCCGGCACGCAGTCTAGCAGCACGAGGCCGCGCCGCCGTTCGGCCCCGGCGCGGGATTGTGAGACCATCGGCGGCACGCGGTCCGACCGGAATCCGACGTCCGGTCAAGACGAACTCCGAACGGCCCGATGCCGCGCCGCCGGCGCTCAACCTCGCGCCGCTCGCCGGCCACACCGCGTTGCGGGCCGCTACGATGGACGACCTCCTCGCGCGTGAGGCCCGGCTCTCCGGCGCAGACCGTCTCGTTGTGCGCGGCCAGGGTCGGCCCGGGACGGCGATCCCGCCCGGGGTGTCGGAGAGTCCCCTGGAGGGCGATCTCGCCGATGTCCGGACGCTCGATCCTGATGACCTCGGCGCCAATCTCCGCGAGACACGTCGCGGCGAAGGGCGCGGCGGCGAAGGTGGCGGCGTCGAGCACCCGGACGTCGTCGAGCGGCATGGTCTTCTCGATCACCGGCTCTGCCTCCGGGTGGCGTATTGGTCCGTGGTGACGTCTTTTGTCCCGTGGTGACGTCTTTTGTCGATGCGTCCCCTGCGCCAGGCCGGCCGCCTGCACGGAGAAAACGGTGAATCGCGCGACGACGATGGCGGCCATGTCGACCTACGCACGCCAATGAGGCCGTCGCCGGCGCTGCTCGCGGGAAGGCTGGGCCGCACCCTTGCCGTCGGCGTGGCCGGCGGCGCCCTTCTTGACTGGCTGCACCTGCCTCTGGCGTGGATGCTCGGAGCGATGGTCGCAACCACCGCGGCCTCGCTCGGCGGCGCGAACGCTCTACGTCCTCACCCCGATGCGCTCGGTCATGATCACGATCCTCGGTGTGCTGCTCGGTGCGAGCTTCACCCTGGAGATCCTCGACAAGGCCTGCGGATGGCCGCTCACCATCGGCTGCCTGGCGATCTATCTCGGCCTCCTGATCGGCATCCTCTTTCTCTACTTCCACCGGGTCATGGGCCTTGATGCGCCCACCGCGTACTTCTCGGCCACCCCGGGTGGCTTGAGCGAGATGGTCGTCACCGGCGCCGCGATGGGCGGGGACGACCGCACCATCGCGCTCATTCATCCCTGGCGGGCGCTGGTGGTCCTCGCGCTCCCGTTGTGGTTCCGCTTCATGATCGGAGTGGCTCCCGCCCCGTCCGGCATGGGGCCGTCGGTGGCCGCGACCGGGCTGTCCGACCTCGCGGTGCTCGCGGCCTGCGCAATCGCCGGTGTCGCCGTGGGACGTCTCGTCCGGCTGCCCGCGTACCTGCTCTCGGGCCCCATGCTCGCGAGCGCCGTCGTTCACGTCACCGGGCCGAGTGCCTCGGTGCCGCCGTGGGAGCTGGTTGCGGCGGCGCAAATCGTCATGGATTCCAGCATCGGCACCCGCTTCAGCGGCGTGCCGGTACGCCGGGTTCTCGACCTGACGGCCGGCGCGCTGATCTCCACGGTGCTGATGCTCGCCGCCACCGTCTCGTTCGGACTCGGACTCGCGTCCCTCACCGGGATCGGCTGGCAGCCCATCATGCTCGCCTACGCACCGGGCGGGCTGGCCGAGATGAGCCTTGTCGCACTGTCGCTCGGCATCGAAACCGCGTTCGTCGCAACCCACCACGTCATTCGCATCGGACTCATCGTGATCGTGGCGCCGCTCGTGTTCGCGCGCCTCCGCCCCTCCGGCGGGAGCATCTGATCCGGATCTGTCTCCTGAAGCAGATCGAGGTGGAATCCGGGAATCAATCCAGCGATCTGGCAACCCGGAAGCCGACGAGGTTGATCCGGAGCGCGGTGGTCTCCCTGTAACGAAAAGCGGAGCGCACGATCCACGGTGGGTCGCCCCACGAACCGCCACGCAACACCCTGTGTGAACATTTCCCCGTCAGCCATGCACTACCGTCGTCCGGCACCCCCTCGTAGCTCTCGTTCCAGCAATCCTCCACCCATTCCCAGACGTTGCCATGCACGTCGTGCAGCCCGAATCCATTCGCCGGAAACGACCCGGCGGGGGTCGTACGCTGCCGGAACCGACCGCTCCGGCCGGAACCGTAGACGTAGCCCCCGTCGTAGTTCGCCTGATCCGTCGAGATCGTCACGCCCGTGTGAAACGGTGTCGTGGTACCCGCCCGCGCCACGTACTCCCACTCCGACTCGCTCGGCAGCCGATACTCCTTGCCCGTCTGACGGCTCAGCCATGCCACATAGGATTGCGCATCGTCCCAATCCACGTTGATGACGGGAAGGCGGCCGCGGCCCAAGCCTTCATCATCCGACCGATACCCCCCGCACCCTCCTCCACCTGCACAGGCGTCCCACTCGTCGAACGTCACCTCGTACATCCCCACGGCAAATCGCTTTCCAATCTTCACCCGGTGCACCGGACCTTCATCTTCTTCCCGGCCCGTCTCATGCGAAGGCGAACCCATCTCGAACGTCCCCGATGGAACCACCACCAGTTCCGGACACGCGTCGCAGTCCCTGAATCGCCTGCCCACCGGCCACCTGTGTTCCGACCGTCCACGTTCCGCCCCGGACGGCTTCCGCGGGGCCTCGGGCGCAGCGGCCGCCGTGCCGCGACCCGGTCCCGCGGAGTGGCTCCGCCGTGCGGCGATGACGCGCATCGCGCGCAGCGCAGGCAGGGTCAACTCCTCCGTTGCCGGCAGACCAGCGTCGCGCAGAAACGCCCGGTAGGCTCGCCCCGTGCGCTCGCCCCAGACGCCGTCGGCCGAGCCCGGCTCATAGCCCAGCTCCGCCAGCAACGTCTGCGCTTCTCGAATCTCCGGCGAGGGAAGCGGGTCCGTAGCCGGAGCCCGGATCGGGACCGCTGCGCGGGGGACTTTCGGTGCATCTCCCACCGAAGACCGGCCGGGCCGCCATGCCGACGCTCGTTCCTGCGCCATCGCCACCTGCTCCGGCGTCATCCTCGACGTCAGCGCATCGCGCTCCTTCACCGCCTCCGCCTCCCCATGGCTCGCTGCGAGGTTGAGCCACTTGCAGGCTTCCACGTAGTCTCGAAACGCGCCCAGGCTCCGTGCGAACAGCCGCCCCAGCGCCAGCATCGCCCGCGGGTCTCCGCTCTGTGCCGCCGCCTGCCACTGTTCAAGCGCCTCGTTCGGACGTCCGGCGTTCCAGGCCCGCTGTCCTGCCTCGTAATCCGCCTCGACCGGTGGCGCACAGGCAATCGCCATCGTCAATACCACCGTCCGGACCGCGTATCGAATCATGTTCATCCCTCCCCTGGCTGCAGGCCGCATTCTGCCGAGCCAGCGCGGGATACCACCAGACCCATGCCTCTTTCAATGCCTGGACGTATCGGGTCCCCGGCATCGAAGACATCGGCACGGCCCCGGCCCGGCAGGTTCGGAAAAGCACGGCGCCCGCCATCCGGTACGAAACGCCGGCCGGCGGCGGGCGCAAGCTCCGCCCGGGCGCGGAGCGGCCAGCCGCCGGCGGCCGGCCGGGACGTCAGTTCGCGAACGCGGGGATCCCGGTCTGCGCCCGGCCGAGGATCAGGGCGTGGACGTCATGCGTACCCTCATAGGTGTTGACCGTCTCCAGATTCATCAGGTGGCGGATGACGTGGTACTCGTCGGCGATGCCGTTCCCGCCGTGCATGTCGCGAGCCGCGCGCGCGACGTCGAGCGCCTTGCCGGCGGAGTTGCGCTTGAGCATCGACACCGCCTCGTGGGCGGCGGCGCCTTCGTCGAACAGGCGCCCGAGCCGATGGCAGGCGGCGAGGCCGACGGCGATCTCGGTCTGCATGTCGGCAAGCTTCTTCTGGATGAGCTGGTTGGCGGCGAGGGGGCGCCCGAACTGCCGGCGTTCCAGCACGTAGTCGCGGGCCGCGTGCCAGCAGAACTCCGCGGCGCCGAGCGCCCCCCACGCGATCCCGTAGCGGGCGCGGGTGAGACACCCGAAAGGCCCCTTGAGCCCGGAGGCGCCGGGCAGCTCGTTTCCGGCGGGGACGAAGACCTCGTTCATCGCGATCTGGCCGGTGGCCGACGCCCGCAGTGAGAACCTGCCCTCGATCTTCGGAGCGGACAGCCCCTTCATGCCCCGTTCGAGGAGGTAGCCGCGGATGATCCTTTCGTCGTTCTTCGCCCACACCACGAAGACATCGGCGACCGGGGCGTTGGTGATCCAGGTCTTCGTCCCCGAGAGCACGTAGCCGCCATCGGTCTTGCGCGCCCGCGTCTTCATCGAGCCAGGATCGGAGCCGGCGTCGGGCTCGGTGAGCCCGAAGCAGCCGATGATCCCGCCGCCCGCGAGCCGCGGGAGGTATTTCTCGCGCTGCGCGTCGTCGCCATAGGCGTGGATGGGGTGCATGACGAGGCTCGACTGCACGCTCATCGCTGAGCGGTAGCCGGAATCGACCCGCTCGATTTCCCTGGCGATCAGGCCGTAGCTCACGTAGCCGGCGCCCGCGCAGCCGTACCCGTCGATGGTGGACCCGAGGAGTCCGCGTTCGCCCATCTCGCGCATGATGGCGGTGTCGAAGCGCTCGGTGCGGTTGGCTTTCAGGATGCGGGGCATCAGTGCGCTCTGCGCGTAGTCGCGCGCCGTATCGCGGATCATGCGCTCTTCTTCGGTGAGCGCGGCCTCCAGGAGCAGCGGGTCGCTCCAGTCGAAGCGCGGCGCGGCGGCGCTTCGTGCGTTCCCTGCGGGTCGGGTCATGGCGGGTCTCGGATTGCGAAGCGGGATTGGGTCGAACCGGATCAAGGCGGCGACGTCTCGTCGTGGCGGTTCCAGGTCGGGCCGGCGCCGCGCTCCGCCCGCCCTTGCAGCCGGCCTGGGCCGGGCCGGCGACGTCTTCACCGGGCGGGGCGGGTCGAGGCAGCGGGCAATTCGCCGTCGCAGGTGTGGCCGGACCGAAGCCACAGGCCTCGTCGCGGGAGTTCAAGCCGGATCGAAGTAGCCGCGCGGCAAGTCGTCCATCTTCCTGCCCTCGACGCGGAGGAGCTTCGTCAGGCCCTCACGCCGCGGGGAGTGGACGTCGCCCTCGTGGTACAGGTGGGCGTCGCCCCGGTCGAGGGTGTAGGTGCGCACCGGCTCGACGACGCCCGGCGTGTCGCCGCTGGCCGCCTTGACCGCGCGCCAGTCCGTCATCAGCGTGCTGCCTTCGGCCTGCGAGTAGATCGCCCAGCTCGGCCCGTGATCGTGCGGGCGGCTCTCGTCGGCACCCTCGTGCACGTGGGACAGGATGCAGAACCCGAACTCCGGGTCTTCGTAGAGGATCCTGCGGGCCGAGGTGTTGTCCGGCCCGAAATGGGCGGCGACGAACGCTTCGTCCAGGCAGGCCCGGCTGCAAAATGTCCGGATCGCCTCGCGCGCGGCCATCGTCTCCTTCTCGCGCAACGCGTTGCGGCAGTCTCCGGCAAGCTGTTCAAGGGTGTATCCCATGATGGATTCCTTCCGGAAGGTGGGCGGATACGGTGCCGCATTATGCCATTGCGGCGCGTCCTGCCACCGGTTGCACGACCCGGTGCGCCGCCGGGACGGGTGGACTCTCGGATTCCGGAACCGGCGCAGCGCCGGCGCCCGGTCGGGGGTTCCGGATCGGGTGCGACGGCAGTGTTCGATCATCGGATTCCGGATCTGGCGTGGCGCGGGTGCTCAGCCCTCGCGTTCCGGGGCCGGCCTGTCGGTGCTCAGCCCCCGGGCTGCGGACCCGTGGCGCCGCAGCGCCAGCAATCGGTGAACTGGCCTTCCACCCGCTCGCCGCATGTCGTGCATCGCCACGGCGGATCGGTGAGGCCCGCCTCCGCCACCACCGCATCGACGAGTGCGCGGGCCTGTTCGAAGTCTCCGTCGTGGATGACCCACACTTCCGGCCAGGTTTCGTTGATGGGGATCTCGCCCGCCCCGCCGAGGAGGAAGTCGTTGCGGACGATACAGCCGATGGCGTGGTTCTCAAGCACTTGGCGCACGTGCCCGACGATGAGGCTGTCGTCCGAGGCGTAGACCTTTCGCACGGGCTTGAAGGGCGCGTGACGATGCACCGGGCCTACCGCGACGGCGGCGCTTTCACCTCACGCGCCCGCGTGCATCCGGGATTGCGCGCCCGATGCGCAGTTGCGCCGCCCGGGCATCCGCATCCCTGCTCCGTTCGTCTCCTCATGCTCATCCCTCCCACTTCGGATTCCACACGATCTCCCAGAGATACCCGTCCGGGTCGGCGAGCCAGGCGCAATAGCCGCCCCAGCGCACGATCTCCGGCGCCTTGACGACCGACGCACCCGCCGCCTCGGCTCGGGCGGTGAGCTCATCGACGGCGGCCCGCGACCCGACGTTGCACGAAAGGGTCGCGCCGGCGAAGCCGCCGGGCGGGGTCGGCTCGACCCCGGCATAGCGGGCGAGCGCGTCCCGCGGAAAGAGTGCGAGCAGGGCCCCGGCGAGCCTGAAGTAGACGACTCCCTTCGGCGGGCGCGCGTGCTCCAGCCCGAAGCCGTCCATGTAGAAGCGTTCCGAGCGCTCGACGTCGGCGACCCCGAGCGTGACCACGCTGATCCCGGGAAGCACTGTCACCGCCTCATGCCCCGGCCGCCTCGAACCCGACGGCCTCGGCAAGGGCGCGCTCGCCCGGCGCGAAGAGGTAGCTTCCGGTGTCGGCGCGGGAGAATTCGATGAGGCGGTCGTGGAGCCCGTCGCCGGAGACACCGTACATCCGGTCGAGCTGGATCTGGTGGCGTTCGAGCGCGCGGGCGAAGGCGAGGAAGTAGAGCCCGTGCCGGGCGATCGTCGCGTAGGGAGCGCTACGCCGGTAGATCTTCAGCGCGACCCCGCCTTTCTCGGCGTCGGTGCGCGCGACGTGGGAGTCGGGGGCGAGGGCGTCGTCTTCGAGCTCGATGCTCTCGGCCTTGGTCCGGCCGATCACCGCTTCCTGCTCGGCAACGTCGAGCGCCGCGAACTTGCCAAGATCGTGCACCCAGCGCTGGGTGAGCACGATGCAGCCGCCGGCGCCCGGCCCTTCGGGGACGACCGCGGCCTCCATGCGTCCGGCGTCGTCCTTGGGGTTGGCGGTGCCGTCCTCGAAGCCGATCAGGTCGCGGGATTCGAAGTAGGTGAACGCCGGTTGCTCAAGCTGCAGCGCGAAGTCGCCACGTAGCGCGGCGTGCAGTGCAAGGGCGCGCGCGACGTTCTCGTCCTCCCCGCCGCCCTGAAGCCAGACCCAGAGATCGCATTGGGTAGACGGCGCGACGTGGTCGCCGGCGCCGAGGATGGTCTCGAAATCACGGAGATCGGCAGGGACCGCGCCCGGTGCGAGCACCGACCACAGACGGTGCCCGAACGCCACGACGACCTGCGCCGGCCGGTCGACGCTGCTCCGAGTGGCCTCGAGTGCCGATCCGACGGCACCCGCGACGCGCCCGCGATCGGGCTCGCCGTCGGCGAGGTATTCCAGAAACCGGTGGTAGCGAGGGGATTCGTCGAAGATGGCGCGCTGGGGGGTGTCGGTGGGGATGATGTCGCTGGTCATCGGGGGACGTCCTCGATTGCGGCTCGAATCGGTTCGAGGGTACAAGCGTTCCATCGAGCCGTGAACCCGAAAGCGCCGGCCGGGGAACGGCGTGTCCCTGCGGGACACGGGCGTCCCGCCCGCAAGCGCGGACCGAAGGTCCGCCGCCGGAGGCCCGCCAGACGGCTAAGCGGGCGGGACGCCCGCGCTCCCAGAGGACTACCAGCCCTTCGAGGGCATCGTCCTGACCGACACCTTCAACCTGCACACCGACCGGACCGGCTTTCCCAGAGACTGGCTGCCCGACAACAGCGAGCGCGCCGAGCGCCAGCAGGGCCTGCCGATCCAGGTCGTCGTCGGCAATCCCCCGTGGTCCGCGGCGCAGAGGAGCTCGGCGGACGACAACCCGAACGTCGATTACCCGGAGCTGGAGAAGCGGGTCAGCGACACCTACGCCGCCCGCTCGACCGCGACCCGCGACCCTGAAGAACAGCCTCTACGACACCTCATAGGTAGGATCTTATAACTAATTGATTTTCATGGGATTTTATGAACCGTTGAAGTCCCATCCGAAATCTCCGATCATGGAATTGCTGGACCCACATGACAGGAGAAGACTCGGATGGGACGCCGCACTGTTGCTCAATTCGCCCACCAGATCAAGCGCGTGCTGTCGCCCACGGCACTCAATGACCTCGGACGGAGGGTCGGTTTCTGCCACCGGGAACGCCTGATTACTCCATATCGACTGGTCCTGGGCCTGCTGGCAGGCCATGCCACGGGGACGGTCGAGACATTGGCCGATATGCAACGGCAATTCAATGCGTTGTTCGGCACGACAGTCGCATACAAGCCGTTCCACAACCAGTTGGCGAAGCGTTCCTTCAAGGACTTCATGCGGGCCGTGTTGGACGTGGTCCTTCAGCAATGGGTGGTGAGCGTGCTGCAGCCGACAGCGCGGGGTCCGCTCGGTGAGTTCGGTCGGATTGTGATCCAGGACGGCTGTTCGTTCGCGGTCAAGGATGCGCTTCGTGAACAGTACCCGGGACGATTCAAGAAGCAGAACCCTGCTGCGGTGGAGCTGCACGTGACGATGAGTCTGTTGAATGAATCGGTGGAGCAGGTGACGCTGACGGCGGACACGGCGCCGGAGCGGCCCCATCTGCCCTCGCCCGAGGCGCTGCGCGATGACCTGCGGTTGGCGGACCGTGGGTACGTTGACCTGGAGTATATGGGTGCGGTGGACAGGGCGGGTGGGTATTTCGTGATGCGTGCGAGCGCATCGGTCAATCCGAAGGTGCAGGGTGCGTATACGTGGGAAGGGGAGGCGTTGGAGGGGTGGTCCGGGCAATTGTTGAAGCAGGGGGTTCTGTCGAAGGGCGAGACGGTCGACCTCGATGTGGTTTGGGGGAAGGGAGAGAAGGAGTTGGAGTTGAGGCTGTTGGCGCGGTGGAATCCTGACGAGGGGTGTCATACGTTGTTGGTGACGAATCTGGCGCGGAGCCGATTCAGTGCGGAGCAGGTGGGGCAGCTCTATCGGTTGCGGTGGCAGGTCAGGGCAACCGCATATAAAATCACTGTCCCATCAATACCTTATCTCGGAAGCCATCGTTCAATGCCGCCCGGATACGCTTCTTCCTGACGCTGATCTTCGTCGACTCACGCTTCAGAAGATTGACCGCCACATGCCGAATCACTCCCATATTGTGCGGTGCATTACCCCGACGAATCCGACTCTCGTCTTCCCGAAACGTCACGTCCAATCTCCAGTGCAGCTCATTCTCGATTCCCCAGTGTGAACGCACCGCTCGCCCAAATGTCTCCACATCTTCCAGCGACGTAATGTAGTACCGTTGCTCAATACTCACACGCCCATCATTCCAGCGCTCCGACTCCACCATCCCGACCGCTCTCAACCCATCCCACTTCTTCACACATGACAACGCACTCAGGTCGGTGGACAAATAATAGCTCCTGGACTCTACCCGTCCGTGACCATCCTCCGCCGTCTCGTCGTTCTCAATCCCCTCACACTCGAAATCCTTCTCCCGTGCCGCATCAAAATACCTCCGAACCTCCCTGCTCAATTGCCTCTGGTTCCCCTTCACCGCCAACACGTAATCCCCTCCCCCTTCCTTGATCTGCTTCGCTATCGCTCGTTGGCATCCCATCGCATCCAGCGTCACGATACACCCCGACAATTCCAGCTTATCCAGCAACTCCGGCACCGCCGTGATCTCGTTCGACTTCTCCTCCGTCTTCACCTGCCCAAGCACCACTGCATTGCCACATGCCCAAGCACTCACCATATGCAACGCCTTCATACCCCGCTTGCGGTCGTGGGAACGCCTCTGCGTCTTCCCGTCCACTGCAATAATCTCACCATCACTCAACTTCACAACATCTTCCATCCAGCTCATGAAGCAGTCCTGAAAACCCCTCATCGACAGCGCCGAGATGATTCGTGCAATCGTGTCGTCTACCGGGACCCCATTGGCCAGCGGAACATAGCGGCGAAGCCACTCCAGCTTCGTGCGCCCAAATTCTTCGATGTCACTCCATCCCTCCGCGCCACTGACCACCGCACACACGCACAGGACGATGACATCAATCAACTCATGCTTCTTGTTTCTATCGACTCGCGGATCCTCCAGCTTTGAGAAATGCTCGATCAAACTTGCAGGGGCTGTCGTGTTCATTTCTTGCCATCTCCATCTCTTTGATGAAGACGCCATTAGATCACAAAACTTGTTGATGTCAATACATTTTTAGTGATCTTGCCCTGGGTGGCAGGTCGAGCTGTTGTTCAAGGAGTGGAAGTCGTATGCGAATCTTCATGCGTTCGACACGAGCAAAGCGGGGATAGCCGAGGGTCTGATATGGACGGCGATTGCGGCCTCGGTTCTGAAGCGTTACTTGGCTCAGATGACGCAGGTATTGCGAGGGGTCGAGGTCTCGACACGGAAGGTGGCGATGTGTGCGCGTCATGGATTGGGGGATGTGTTCCGTGCGCTTGCTTGTGGAAGGAGACGTGGCTTTCTTCCCGTGTTACGAGGCTTGGTGGATTCATAGGTAGGATCTTATAACTAATTGATTTTCATGGGATTTTATGAACCGTTGAAGTCCCATCCGAAATCTCCGATCATGGAATTGCTGGACCCACATGACAGGAGAAGACTCGGATGGGACGCCGCACTGTTGCTCAATTCGCCCACCAGATCAAGCGCGTGCTGTCGCCCACGGCACTCAATGACCTCGGACGGAGGGTCGGTTTCTGCCACCGGGAACGCCTGATTACTCCATATCGACTGGTCCTGGGCCTGCTGGCAGGCCATGCCACGGGGACGGTCGAGACATTGGCCGATATGCAACGGCAATTCAATGCGTTGTTCGGCACGACAGTCGCATACAAGCCGTTCCACAACCAGTTGGCGAAGCGTTCCTTCAAGGACTTCATGCGGGCCGTGTTGGACGTGGTCCTTCAGCAATGGGTGGTGAGCGTGCTGCAGCCGACAGCGCGGGGTCCGCTCGGTGAGTTCGGTCGGATTGTGATCCAGGACGGCTGTTCGTTCGCGGTCAAGGATGCGCTTCGTGAACAGTACCCGGGACGATTCAAGAAGCAGAACCCTGCTGCGGTGGAGCTGCACGTGACGATGAGTCTGTTGAATGAATCGGTGGAGCAGGTGACGCTGACGGCGGACACGGCGCCGGAGCGGCCCCATCTGCCCTCGCCCGAGGCGCTGCGCGATGACCTGCGGTTGGCGGACCGTGGGTACGTTGACCTGGAGTATATGGGTGCGGTGGACAGGGCGGGTGGGTATTTCGTGATGCGTGCGAGCGCATCGGTCAATCCGAAGGTGCAGGGTGCGTATACGTGGGAAGGGGAGGCGTTGGAGGGGTGGTCCGGGCAATTGTTGAAGCAGGGGGTTCTGTCGAAGGGCGAGACGGTCGACCTCGATGTGGTTTGGGGGAAGGGAGAGAAGGAGTTGGAGTTGAGGCTGTTGGCGCGGTGGAATCCTGACGAGGGGTGTCATACGTTGTTGGTGACGAATCTGGCGCGGAGCCGATTCAGTGCGGAGCAGGTGGGGCAGCTCTATCGGTTGCGGTGGCAGGTCGAGCTGTTGTTCAAGGAGTGGAAGTCGTATGCGAATCTTCATGCGTTCGACACGAGCAAAGCGGGGATAGCCGAGGGTCTGATATGGACGGCGATTGCGGCCTCGGTTCTGAAGCGTTACTTGGCTCAGATGACGCAGGTATTGCGAGGGGTCGAGGTCTCGACACGGAAGGTGGCGATGTGTGCGCGTCATGGATTGGGGGAGGTGTTCCGTGCGCTTGCTTGTGGAAGGAGACGTGGCTTTCTTCCCGTGTTACGAGGCTTGGTGGATTATCTGGCGAGCAATGCGACTCGGTCCCATCCGAAACGAGACCGCAAGAAAGGACGACTCCAATTCGGATTGGAGCCGGTTTTGTGATTTCCTTAAGTACCAACCTATGTGGTGGATTATCTGGCGAGCAATGCGACTCGGTCCCATCCGAAACGAGACCGCAAGAAAGGACGACTCCAATTCGGATTGGAGCCGGTTTTGTGATTTCCTTAAGTACCAACCTATGAACCGTGGTTGATGCCCACCTTCGAGTGGACCACGAAGCGCGGATGCCGGGGTCGTCGAAGGCGCGGGAGTCCTCGGAGGCGACGACGTAACCAGCGGGGCGGCGGCTTGGCGCGAGGTCGAGCCGGTGGGTCGTGCGGTCGTAACGCCAGTGGTGCGCCGGCTGCTCGGCGGGCGAGTTGACGATGAGCCGGTCGATGGTGGAGCGCCATCACTCGGGCTCCGGAGGCACGAAGTGGGTCGAGTTGCGCGATCAGCTCTGGCGATTGACCGCCGGCCCGGATCTGCGTACTGTTGCCCCCCAGAGGACGAAGGGACGGATCGTCGAGTTCCACCCTTTGGAGATTGTTGCCCCTGACGGAGGCGCGCGAGGCAGCGCTGGTGGTCAGTGAGGGTGTCCTCCCTTGGCTTCCATTCAGTGATCGAGCGTCCTTCTTTCCAAATGTAGGAGGTAGGAACGATGCCACAGCTAAAGACCTATGACGTGTTCATCAGTCATGCGTGGAATTACCATGAGGATTATTTTCGCATGGTGAAGTTTTTGAATGATGCACCATACTTTAACTGGCGGAATTACTCCGTTCCCGAGCACGATCCGATTGATGGTAATTCCAACAGAATGCTGAAAGAGGCCCTAAAGCGACAGATGAGGCCAGCAAATATTGTACTGATTCTGGCTGGCATGTACGCCGCTCATAGCGGATGGATAGACTTTGAAATCGAGTTTTCATCTCAGATAAATAAACCGATGATAGGCATTCGACCATGGGGTCAGCAGCGTGTTCCCAAGATTGTTTCTGACAATGTTGATGTAATGGTGGGATGGCAGACGGATTCCATCATTTCTGCGATCAGAAAGTATTCGCTTTGATCATGGATCAGAAGGAATTCGAGCGCTACATTGACGAGCGCTACAATGACCAGTGCCAATGGTACAGTAGCAAGGCAAGTCTCAACAAGAAACGCTACTATCTGGTCCAGACACTGATTGTTTGTTTTTCATCCTTGACCACGCTAACAATCGCACTGGGAATCTATTTTCCAAATTTTGAGTGGATACGGCTTTTGGCGCTTGGGATGACTTCCGTCGTAACGGTGTTTGTCAGCCTCCAGAAGGTGTTTCGGTTTCAAGAAAACTGGCACGAATATCGTAACACCGCAGAGTCTTTGAAGAAAGAGAAATATCTATATCTGGCAGGCTTGGACGAATACGAGAAAAAAGAGGTAACTAATAGTCTTTTCGTTGAACGAGTAGAGGGCCTGATTTCTAGGCAGAATACCGCATGGAGCATGCGGTCACATGGCAACGGTAAGAATAGCCCGACCAGTTAGACCGAAGTTCCCTGTGATTTGGAGGTCTGAAACGGGAATGACTCATTGAGTCGACCGCACCGTCACTCGGGCTCCGGGGGGACCAGTGGTTCGAGCTGGGCTATCAGCGGGGGCAGATCGTCCTGCACGATCTGCCATACGATGTCGAGCTGGATCGCGAAGTAGGCGTGCACGATCCGGTTACGCACTCTGACGATCTGGGTCCAGGGGATACCCGGGTTCTTGGCCTTCGTCTCCTCGCTGATCCGCGACGCCGCCTCCCCGATGATTTCGACGGACTTCAGAATAGCCAATTGATGCAGGTCGTCGTTTTCGAACTCGGAGAACGTCAGCGGCGCGGCGAACTCCACCGCGCGACGGGCCGCCAACAGCATATCGAGCAACCAAGCGTCGTCACGCCGCATAGATCGTCTCCGCTGATCCGAGAATCTCCGCACGCCGGATGTAATTCCGGCTTCGTTCGATGCCGGTGCGACTGATCAGATCCACTTTCCTGCCGAAGAGATCGGCAAACTCCTGTTCAATGCGGACAAAATCGAAAAGGCCAGGGGTTCGATCCGGCTTGAACTGCACCAAGAGATCGATGTCGCTTTCGGGTCCGAAGTCGGCTCGGAGCGCGGATCCGAAGAGATCGAGTCGTGCGATGCCGTTGGCTTGGCAGAACGATGCAAGTTGGCCTCTGGGAACTGGAATCTTCGGATTCATTGCTCTTTCCTCGATGTCTGGGATCGGATAAATCTAGATTCGTACCTACAAGGCGCGGTTCGCATCGACGTCTATTCCAGCGCCTTTCAACTCCTTGACAAGTTTCATCTTCCAGCCTCCGACGTCATCCAGTGGAATGTAGACAACACCGTCATAATCCGACTGAATTTCTACATCTCCCTTTGTCAGGGCGCAGACTCTATTTCGGCCAAGGCGTCCGATAAAATACCCGAACTCGAAAATAACATTCTGTCTGGCACGAGGTTTCAGATTCCGCGCATCTTCCTGAAGTGCGCCTACGTCGTCCGGTGTCAGGAGAGCTACGGCGAATCCGACTTGAGCATGTTGCTCGAATTTTTCGATTATTGTCCGGCCTTGATTCGATTGCTCATGTAGTATGATCGGTTTGAGATCCAAACGTTCAAGGAATCTGGCGATTGCTTCCTTGGTTTCATTGTCTCTTCCGTGAATGATGAAGATTTCATTTGTATCCATTGATTTTTTATCCATATTGAAAGAAGACGCCTTTCTCTGATCATCATTTTCCCAATATTCTCTAATCTCCTCAATCATTTCCTCAAGCATCGTACCCGCAAAACTCACATCAGATTCGAGAGGGACTATTTCATTCGTTGACTTTTGACCAAAGACAGGCGTCAGAGTCGGAAATTCCAAAAACCTAGAACTTGTTTCTCCAAATGTATTGCGAATAGCTGCCTTTGTATCTCTGTGCCATTTCCAAATGGCTTGTGAATCACTGTCCGATTTCTTCAATTCAGATAATTCATTCAACGCCTTCTGCAAACGTTCGATTGCTTTAGTTTTTGGGAGCCGCGCCATCACTTCACCTCCACGATCTTCAAGCTCTCGATCCCCCGGTCGTCCACGATCTTGACGGCGGCGCGGCGGTGTTCGCCGGGCTCGAAGGGGAGGGAGACCGTGCCGCGGTACGCTTCGATCAGATCCTGGTCGATCTCGGCCTTGAGGTTGCGGGCGAGGCGGGACCAGCCGTCCCGGGGGCCGGCCATCGGGAAGAAGACCTGGCGCGGGAACAGGCTGCGGCCGTCGTAGTCCGGGTCCAGCATCCACAGCGCGATGTGCTCCCTGCCGCCGGATTCCACGCCGCCGGTCCTGGTGTTGTAGTAGTCGAAGCCCTGCACCGAGACGCGGTGCTTCCCTGCGTGCTCACCGTCGGGGACCTCCTCGATTTCGACGTCCGGCTGGCCGATCAGCCAGAAGCTCTCGTTGCTGGCGCGCTTCCTCTTGAGGTCCTCGGTGAGCAGGTCGGCGTTCATCTGGGCTTTGAGGAGCGTGACGCCGGGCCATCTGGTCTCGTCGATGTCCTTGGCGGCCTCGGGGTCGAACTGGAAGGCGGCGAAGACGATGACCTTCGGGCGGGGGACAAGCGTTTGCGCCTCCTCGATGGCCAGCGCGACCTGGCGTTGCTCCAAGGGCGTGTGGTCGGGGCCGAAGGAAACGACGACGCGCTCGGCGTTCCAGGCGGTTCCTCCATCCCGGATTTCGTCCGCGCCGGAGGCGTCCGGGTGGGTCTCGCCCTCGACGTGCAGCCAGGAGGCGCCCGGCAACGGCTCCAGCCGGGCGAAGGAGATGTGCTGGCCGGCCTTGCCGCGAATGCCGGTCTTCAACAATTCGTCGCGCCAGTCGCCCTGCCGCAGGGTTTCGCCGGAGCGGGCGACGGATTCGTCGGCGGGCGGCGGCGACGCACCGGCGGGATCGGATTCGAGGTCGCCGTCGAACTCGTCGAGGGGCTTCACCACCGGGGCGGGGACCGCCTCCACGGTGAACGGCCCGGTGACGCGAGCCTTGGCGCGGTCGACGTGCGGCTGGTCGTACAGCGTGGCTTGGTTGGGCGGCTCGTCATAGGCGAGGGTTCCGGCGGATACGTTTGCGACGCCACGGTATCGGAACCCGGACCCGACGCCTTCATCGGGATGGGCCAGCTCGTAGTAGTCGAAGCTCGCCGTCATCAGCCGCTGCCGCGCGATCGCCACCGCCACCCGCGAGGTGTCGCAGACGACCCACCTTCGGCCCCATTGCTCGGCGACGTGGGCGGTCGTGCCGGAGCCGCAGGTGGGATCGAACACGAGATCGCCCGGATCCGTGGTCATCAGGATGCAACGCTGGATGGCCTTCGCATCCGTCTGGACGACGTAGCGCTTGTCTTTCGGCGACATCGGCGCGGGCCAGACGTTGGTAATCCGCCGACCCGGTACTTCGTCCTCGTACTGTTTCCACCTCAGCGAAGTCTGCCCCTCCAACGCCTCCAGTCGGTTCAATTCGGAAAGCCTGTCCAGACCCTCTTTGGAAACACGCCAGTGCTGACCGGCGGGACAAGGAAAGACACGACCGCTCCACTCGTAAGGCTCGGAGCGGCCGGTCGTTGAAACGCCCGGCGAGGACAGCGGCATGCGCTGGTAAAGACGTGCGTTCTTCGGCAAATACCTGTTCGGATCGAAGCACTCCTCGGGGGTTGGCTTTCGACATTGGCCGTCTGGCAGCTCGACCATGACGTGCCAACTGAAGAACTCGATTACCTCCGCCCGCGTCAGCGATTCGTATAGCTGCCGGTACTTCACGCGCTGCCGGTCCCTGGCGTACCAGAGCAGGTAGTCGGCGACCTCCGGCAAGGTACTGGCCGAGCTGCCGCCGGTGGTCGCGTAGGAGATGGTCGCCACCCGGTTCCCCGCGCCGAAGATCTCGTCCATCACCACTCCCGCGCGATGGACGTTCTCCTTGCCGATCTGGATGAAGCAGCTTCCGCTCTCGTGCAGCAGCTCCCGCGCCAGCAGCAGGCGATCGCGGAGGTAGGTCAGGTAGGAGTGGATACCGAACTCCCAGGTGTCCCGGAAGGCGCGGATCGTCTCCGGCTCCCCGGTCAGGTCCTCGTCCCGGCCGTCGGTCACGTCCTGCCGGTGGACGAAGGGCTGGAAGTTGGAGCCGTAGCGGATGCCGTAGGGCGGGTCGACGTAGACCATCTGCACCTGCCCGCCCAGCCCCTCCTTCTCCAGGAGGCTGTTCATCACCAGCAGGCTGTCGCCGGCGACCAGACGGTTGGTCCAGTTGTGCCGGTGGCGGTAGAAGTCGATGGCCTGCCGGATGGGCGGGTTCTCCTCCGGCGCGTCGAACAGGGAGCCCTGCAAGCTCTGGCCCTGGAATTGCGCGCCGTTGCGCTTCCTCACCGCCTCCACGACGGTGCGCGGGTCGATGCGCTCGTGGACGTGCAGGGAGACGGTCGGGGTCTCGAACGAGGTGTGCTCGGCCTTGCCGGCCCAGGAGAGCTGCGGGTCGATGTGGGGGTCGTGGGCGTAGGTCCTGCGGCCCGCGTCCCGGTCGGTCTCCGGGGTGACGAGGCCGACGGGCGGGTTGTTCGTGCGCTCCTTGTCGGTATGCGCATAGCTCTCGACGTTGCGCTTGCGCCTCTTCGGTGCTTTCGCCATGACCCGGTACCCGGTCCCAACTCCGTCAGCGTCTTCGGGGAACGGCGGACATGCCGCATCTGCACGGAACGTCCGTCACGGGGAGAGGATATTCGTTCGCCCGGCGCGATGGTATGGGGGCGTGCGCCTTTCCAGGGCGAACGGCAATCGTGGGGGCGACCGTGCGGCGGGCGGCGACCGCTGGCGCGGTTGCTTGGCGGTTCCGCGTGCGCGGAATCGCGGGTGCCCCGGCCAATGTCGGGGGCTGCGGAGAAACGAGTCGTTTCTGATTGCGAGCGGCGACCGCTGTTACAGTCGGCAACCGCTGATGCGGTTGCTTGGCGACTCCGCGTGCGCGGAATCGCGGGCGTCCTCGGTCAACGCCAGAGACTTGCCGGGGAGCGCAGTCGGTCCAGGGTGGAGGGCGATGGCGGAGCGGTCGCAACGAAGTCCGTTCGTCTTGAATAATCTATCTAATGTCTTTACATTTCGGCCTGAACCCACATCCTTGAGGAAGGCACCATGGCGCAACGGCAGACGGCGGCCGAAGGCTCCCGCAAATCACTCGTCAATCTGCGGGTCAGCGCCCGCGACCGGGACTTGATCGACCGGGCGGCGGCGGCGCTCGGCAAGAACCGCTCCGAGTTCATGCTGGACGCGACGCGGCAGGCGGCGGAAGACGCCTTGCTCGATCGCGTCCTGTTCCGGCTCGGCTCCGAACGCCATGCAGCCTTCGTCGCACTTCTCGATGCACCGCCGAGCCCGAACAGGGAGCTCGCCAGACTCCTTTCGACCCCGGCGCCATGGGAAGGGTGACCGGAGACGAGAAGGGTGACCGCCCTCCTCTCCGTGCTCCGGAACCCCTTCACGAGGGGCACCGGGTCGATGCCTTTCAATGCGGCGTGCCGAGCCTGGACGTCTGGCTCGAGCGACGCGCCGGGACGAACCAGCAATCCGGCGCTTCCCGGACCTTCGTCGTCTGCCGCGGCGAGCAGGTAGTGGGGTATTACGCCCTCGCGGCGGGCTCCGTCGATCGCCATCAGGCGCCGGGTCGGATCCGCCGCAGCATGCCCGATCCGATCCCCGTCGTCGTTCTTGCCCGTCTGGCCGTGGCAACCGGTGAACAGGGTTCGGGGCTGGGCCGGGCGCTCGTCCGAGACGCGCTTTTCCGGATCCGCGCGGCGGCAGGAGAAATCGGGGTCGCCGCCGTGCTCGTCCACGCACTGAACGACGGTGCGAAGCGGTTCTATCTCACCTGCGGCTTCGCCGAGTCCCCCATCGACCCGCTGATCCTGGTCGCCCGCTTGAAAGACGTCGAGGCGGCGCTCGGCCTCCCGGCGCGCTTGTATTCGTCCACCAGGGCGTGATCGAAACGGGGAAGCCTCTCGCGGAGCGCTGCCGCCTCGGCCGGAAGCTCCGCCCGCCGGACGGGCGGCCGGCGAAATCGGAACCGCCGCCGTTCTCGAACATTCCCTGGACGAGAGGGCGAAGCGGTTCTCTCTCACCCGCAGTTTCGTGGGATTCACGAGCGATCCGATGAGCGTGCTCGCACGATGCCCAACCGGAAGGTGGTGCGAACGAGCTCCGGGCTCGCGGTTCGTGGCGAGGATGTCGGCAGGCTTCTCAATACCGTAGCCGCTTTTTCACTTTCGCTTCGTCGTCCTCCCTCGACGCCTGACGGTTGTAGTTGGCTGCGATACTTTCGAGGACGCTGCTGACATAGGGATAGTCGAAGGCGCGCTGCTCGGCCCAGCGCCGGTACTTCGCGGCAAGCTCGCGTTCCTGCGCACCTCCCTCCCCAATCGCTCGCGTCGTCACACCGCGCTCGTTGAGCACGCCGATGTTGAAGCCTTGGCCAATCTGCGGGGAAGCGATCCTTTCCATCGCCTCGCAAATCGAAGGGTGCGGCCAGACGCCATCTTTCTCCGCCGGAGCTCCGGAAAGGAGCTGGCCGATGTACTGGTCCCCGATCTCGCCGCGGCCGTAGTCGGCGCAAAGCCGCCGTACTTCGTCCACCCAGGTACACAGCGTCTCGGTATGGATCTCACCGTCCGCATTTGTTCCCGGGATATGCCTGATGCGACTCAAAAGACGGTAGGCGGCGGAGGCCCACCCGGCGCCTCGTTCCGGATCTTCAATCTGCCACTCGGGGGGATCCTCCTTGCCATCGTCGCGCTTGAACCCGAAAGCCAACACCTGAACGAATGACATCGGGTTTTCGGCGATATGGCGTTCCAGATTGGGAATGCCATGTTCGCCGCGATTGAGAGCTCCCAGAAACATGAACTCGAATTGCGCCATCTCGTCCCGGGTGACGCCCGTGCGGCCGTCAAGCGAATCCAGCGCCTTGGATATGTAGTGAGCCTCCAAGTGCACGACTGGTTCCGTATCCTCGGTGGCAATAGCCCGAAGGAAACGTTTCAGCCGCCCTGTCTCGATCTTCGGCCAATCCCGACGTACAGCGCCGAAGGCGGCGCGAGGGCGCTTCGCATCAAGGAGGCGATCTACAAGCTCGTTCAGCTCCGCTTCGCCCTGTCGGTTCCATTCGGGCACGACCTCCCGCCAGTACCGATCGCGGACTTCTCCGCCGTGTTGGTCGAGAAGATTCCATGTGTCTTGTCCGAACGGGGCGCACCGTAACAACCGCACGATCCGGTCGGTGTCCGTATCTTCGACTGCGGCCAAGAGGACTTCCTTGCGCACTTCGTCGTCAACGGACCGCAGAAAACCCTTGATACAGCCATCCATCTCTTTCTCCATGTCGCCAACGACGGAGAGGCATTCCTGCAAGAAATCGATCCGTGCACTCGCATCTACGATATGCAATGCCAGGAAACTTCCTGTTACCCCCGGTATACCACCACCGGAAAGAAGTGCCTTCAAACCTTCAAAACCGCGTTCTTCCCATATCTCCTTCATTGCCGTGACACGAAGATCACGGATTCTCCCTACGTCTTTCCCTTGATCGACGTCCTCATCTTGAAGATCGTCGTCGGATAGCTCGACCCAATCACTGACAAAGAGCCAAGTATGACGAACAACGGGATCTACCGGTTGCAATTTCTCGTATACCACGCGTGCCCGATCTCTCGTACCGTCATTCAAATCGCGTCTCCGACCCCAGCGCGTGAACGCGAACTGCCGAATCCGCTCCCGGAGGCTGGCTCTGGCCTTCTCGTCGCCTTGCGACTCCGCCCATCCGTCGATCAGATTCCAAACCTTGACTTGATCCTCATCGGGAATTTCATGAATTCGCTCAACGAGATCTCCGAGCGTCTTTTCACTGTATTTCGGCCACGCGAGCGCGAGGTCGAGGGCCTTGCGCGTGAACTCATGGTGTTCTTCGGGTTCTTCGGGTGTTACTGGCCGGCCGACACCCGATCCATCGCTACGCCAGCGCGGACGGTAGCTGTCGAGCCCCATTCGAGGATTGGAATCCAACTGCGCGATGCAAAGCTGCCAGCCGATGTCGGGAAACTGCTTCGTCAACTTCTCCAAGGACTGCATCCGCTCCCTGATCGGGGCGGACGTCTGCGGCGGCCAGGACCGGTAGATCGCAGCCAAGCTGTTGATCGGCTTGTTGATCCAATTGTCGTCGATGGCGGTCCTCGACAACCGCGCGAGTATCGCGCTCACGCGAACAAGATGCTTCCAGGCCAGGCATTCCAGCGCCCACAGAAGGCCGGTTCGCAGGCATCTGCCGAACGCACCGCTTTCGACTGATTTCAACAAACCCAACACGACTGGCTGAGGCTGCTGCAGATCCTCTTCCATCAATCGCAGAAACTCGTCCGGAGCGGCTTCGGCATAGCGCGGAAGATCTCCGTCATGCGAGAGCAGCTTGTCGAGGGTCAACGGCGTAAGCAGCCCCCGGACAAGCGAGGAGACGCAACCCTCCACGTCAATGCCGAGCCGAGCCCGGAACAGGTGGTTGCCGTGGACGGAGAGTATGACGAGGGTTTCGCAGATGCCTTCGCGCAGCGCGGCAGAATGATCGCGCACCTTGTCGTACAACCCGGCAGCCCATCTTTTGTCTTCCGGCAGTTCGAGCGCCGGATCGGTCTCGGAAAGCACGTACTCGGCGAGCAGGAAGAAATCCTCAAGGTCCTTTTCGGTCATGTACCCGCCGATGGCGAACAGGGCGTCGATCTTCGAAGCGACGCCGCGATACTGCCCGATCGACCAGACCGGGGCGTCGTCCAGTCGCAGCAGTCGCGCAATGTCTTCCTCGATCCGTTCATAGCCTTCGCTCTCCCAGAAGGAGAGGACCTCCCGGTCGGCACGGGACTTGTCATGCCATGCGCCGATCAGGGCCATGGGGATCAGCCCTCGCGCGATCCCCCCGTCCCTGGCCCATTCGGGTATCCGGATCGCGGGGACATTCGAAAGTCGCCGCCGCAGGATCGTCGGCGAGCGACCCGATTCCCTCGCCAGCCGATCGATTTCGTTGCCCTTGATGTCCACACCGGCAAGGGCTTTTTCGAAAGCGCCGTGGTCGAGCAGGTCGAGCGCGACGTCGGGATCGGAATCGACAGCATTGCGGGGGCGAACGGTGACGCAATGCCGCTGGCGGTAGACGGCGGCCAGCTCGCGTTCAGCCGTGTCGGTATGGACGATCGGGAGGAACGGCGCCGCCGATGCCGCCAGCTTGCGCAACGCCTCCGGCGACTCGAACACTGCCGCGAGCTCCCGCCATCGCGCGGCGATACCATCGTCCCGGAACAGGCACGCGAGAAATGCGAGCGCTTCATCCCTGGAATCGGCCGCAACCACGAACGGACGCTCGCTTGGTCTCTCAAGCCACTTGCTGAACGTGTCGCGGTGCGCGGTTATCGAGGACTGGAACATCGCGGGCGTCATCTGCGGATCGCTCGCTTCGGCCCAGCGCCGCCAGCATCGGTCGAGCGTTTCGAAACCTTCGATCGGCATGCCGATTTGCTCGGCAAGCCAGATCTGCGCGGGGATGGACTGTTCCAGCCACTGTTCCAGATCGCTGGCGTCGAATGCTCTCACGTCCTTCCAGTCGCCGGTCGCCCGCTTGTCCTTGGCCCATTCGCTCTTGCCGGGCCAATTGCGGGGCGTGACGAAGACAAAGGTGCACTCCGCCCTCTCGGTCGGGGAGATGGATTTGAGGCGGGCTCTGTAGTCGTGTTCGGCCTTGCCGGGCGGAGCCTGGTTCGTGCTGAACTCCCAGCCGGACTTTCCCTCGGGGACCCACGGCGTCGCCGCACCCACCTCGATCCAGCCATCCCATCCGCGACGCTCCGCGTTGTCGTAACCTGGAAAGTCAACCTGACGAAGGTCGCCACCGGTCGAATGAACCAGCTTGCGCAGAAGCACCGGCAGCAGACGGCGGGCGTCGAGATTGCCCTCCGCCCAACCATGGATCTGCCGGGCCTCGATGGTCAGGAAGCCCGGAACATAGGCGCGAACCGCGATGGCCCTCGCGTCTCCGCTTCGATGATTGCGATCGAACGCCGCTTGATGGTCGAGAAGCTTCCGGCCGTCGGCCCCGAACGCCTTTTCCAGCTTCGCGGCCATGTCGGGGGACAGCGATGACTTGCCATTCAGCAGGTTCGACAGGGCCGGCCGGCCTACCCCCAACCTCTTCGCGGCTTCCGTGACGGACATGCCCGAGGGAATCACACCCTCCCGGATGAAGGCGCCGGGATGCGCCGGCTTCCCTGATGGTTGCGACACGTGGCTATCCTCCGATGTCTCTCAGGAGGAATCATATCGCGTAGCGCAACACAATACAATCAAAAAATCACATCATCTAAACATCATCTAAAGTGTTCGGTCATTTCCGTCCAGCGACTCGCGCACAGCAGCAGGCGGTCGCGCACGCAGGTCAGGCAGGAGTGGATGTCGAGCTCCCAGGTGTCCCGGAAGGCGCGGATCGTCTCCGGCTCCCCGGTCAGATCCTCGTCCCGGCCGTCGGTCACGTCCTGCCGATGGACGAAGGGCTGGAAGTTGGAGCCGTAGCGGATGCCACAGGGCGGGTCGACGTAGACCATCTGCACCTGCCCGCCCAGCCCCTCCTTCTCCAGGAGGCTGTTCATCACCAGCAGGCTGTCGCCGGCGACCAGACGGTTGGTCCAGTTGTGCCGGTGGCGGTAGAAGTCGATGGCCTGCCGGATGGGCGGGTTCTCCTCCGGCGCGTCGAACAGGGAGCCCTGCAAGCCGTCACGAGGAGAGGACATTCGTTCGCCCGGCTCAATGGTATGGGGGCGTGCCCTTCCGGGGCGAACGGCGACCGTTTCACGGTCGTTTGGCGATGTCGCTGACTGCCGAGGGATGGGTCGTTCCGGGCGGGTCGTGTCCGGCCCTGGGGCAGCCTGTCGTGATGCGGACGCATCCGGCCGGGCATGCGGCCCGGATATGGGCGCTGCGCGCCCAACGCTCCCGAATCTTTTAGTGGATGCACGCTACACCGTGGCCCGATCTTCGGAGCTGCGGTGAACCCTGGCCCGTATGTCCTCGCCGTTCTCGACCCGCTCCTTCGACGGATCATGCGATTTCTGCGCATTCATCCAGAATTCCGGGGCCTGCCCGAAATACGCCTCCAGCGCGGTCGCGGTCTCCGCACCCACACCGCGGCGTCCATGGACAGTCTCATGCAGCCGGGTCGCCGGCAGGCCGATGTCCCGGGCGACGCCATTGACGGTCAGCCCCATCTCCCTGATCTGTTCAAGCAGCAAGGCGCCGGGATGCGTCGCGATCCGATTGCCGGGTACACGGGCCATTTCCTTCGGCAGCCCGCGGGTCATGGTCGGCCGGCGCCGGAAGCAGAGGGGCGCTCGCGCCAACTCGAACCGTCGGCGAACTCCTGCGCATGGCGTTTCTGTTCCTCCCGGTCCTCCGCTACGAGATCCGGCAGGACGATATCCGCGTGATAGGGGTTGTCGGGCTTTGCGCTCGCTCTCACGTGTCGTCCGCTGGCGCCGGCCTTGTGCGCCATGACCACGGCCCAGCCATGGAACGAGGCCGTGGGGCCTCGCTCGTTTGCGATCCTGACCGCGGTTGCGGCGGCTTCAGCCGGTGGCGCAAGGTCGAGCCGGTCAACCGAAATCTCGATGATGCCCGCCCGCTCCAGAAAGACGTGATGCGGAATTCTTGTGCGCCGGGCACGATCCCGGTGCTTGCTCGAAAACACACCCCGGTCGAGGTTTTCCCGCTCTCCGATGCGATCGGAGACCGTCACGCGGCCAGGGTATCCCGCTGTTCGAGTTCAGCCAGAGCCTCGCGCACGAATCCATCCCGGCGGTTCAGCATGCGGGGTCTGGCCAAGGCGCGGAGGGAATGGGACTTGGTGTGTGGCGCATCCGGGCCGCGGCGCCGGGTCCACCGTGCCCTCAGCCGGAGCGGCGAAGCTTCCATGAGGCCGGCCCCGCGCGGGGCCGGACGCCGGCGACCCGGAATTCGAGCGGGCCGCTTCGGTCATCGTCCTGTCTCCCCCCTTTCGCGATCAAAAAAGGCCCCCGCGCGGGAGCCGGGCTTGGCCCACTGCCGTTTGCAAGACCTGGGGCGACGACGACGCCCGCCGTCTTTCGGGCCACCCGTCGGCGGTGCCGGCGGGTTGGCCCGAAGGCTTGGCCGGCCCCTGAACGCCGGGTGTTGTGGGGCGGCTCGTGGAACAACGAACCGAGGAGCCGGCGTTCCGCGAACCGCAACAGGAACCCCACCGGGAACCGGAACAACCACGTCGGTTTCCGAGTTGCCGGCACAGCCCGCCCGGCCGGGGTCCCCGCGCCCACGGATGCGGGGAGCGCGCTACGGGCTGTCCTGGGCTGGTCATGACGAGCGCACCGCGCCCAGGTCGTGGGTGGCGGTGCAGGGCGGCACCCGTCCTGGGCCTGCAACGGCCGGCGGGCGCCGCGCCACTTTCCGCTGTTGTTTCCGGAGCTTCGGGGAGCGCGCCGGGCGCTGAAGCCAGAGCTGCTGGACGGTGACGGCTTCGCAGCCGACGACTACGGCGGAGCCGTGCCGCGGACACGATCGAGCAACTCGTCGCCGGTCCCGCAATCGACGATCATCTCCCCGATCTCGGCGAGACGGTCCGCATCGTCCACCCCTTCGAGCAGCCCGGTCAGGGCCTCGGCCGTGCCCGCGCCGAACCGCCGGGCCGCCTGCCGCCGCAACAAGGCCCGCTCCTCGGCGAGTCCCGCCTCACGCCCTTGCCGGAACCACTCCTGCTCCCACTCGTCCATCCGATGCTCCAACATCGCCGGCTCCTCCATCCATCGACGCGGCCACTCGCCGCCGAAACGCTCCTCCAACATCCTCCCCAGCCCCTCGCGCAACGCCTCCCCCAACGCCTCGTCCCCCGAGCGGCGCAGCAACCCCAGCAGCCCCGCCACCCGCTCCGGCATCCGCGCCGCATCGGCACAGCTCTGCACCGCAATCAGCGCCGCGGCCAAGTTGCGGCGAACATCGTCATCCGCCAGGGCCGGACCGTCAAGCAGCACGTAGGCAGCGTCCGGTTGCAGGGGCGCGAGGGCCTCCGGTCCCGGCGCGGTCAGCGCCCGCACGCCGAGCGGTGCGCGCCAGCGCTCGCGCCCGGTGTGCACCACCACCGGCAGGACCCGGGGCAGCTCCCGGTTCGGCCCTGCCAAGTGGCCTTCGCGGAGCAGGTCCTGTCGCAGAAGGGTGGTGTATGCCTCCACGCGCAGGGCCATGTAGCGGTCCACGGTGGCCTGGAATTCGATGGCGAGAAGCACGGGGGGCCGGGGCGGACGTCCGGCGGTGGGCCGGCAGGCGATGCGCCAGGGCATGTCGGCACGACGCCGGCGCAGCCCTGGGCCGACATGGGCGGCGGGGAGGCGTTGCAGGGTGCGGGGGTCGAGCTCGGCGGTGAGTGCTTCGGGGAGCAGGCGCAGGAGTGCGCGGACCATGGAGGGGAAGGAGAAGGCGAGCTTGTCGAGGGCGTCCATGGGCAGAGCATGGCAGCCCGCGGGGGATTCGCCATCGGACGCAGAGGCCGCGGTGTGTAGGCGCAGAGCGCCGGGGGCGCCGGCAGCCGGCGACGACGGGGGCTCGTGCTACATTCCGCCGCGGCTTCCGGCCGCCGGCCACCCCCTTTCCCGTGGCGGCAAGAGCGGGCAGAGTCCCGGCGAATGAAAGAGGGCGCTCGTTCACCGGCGCCAATCCCCCCCGACGAGCCCGGCAACCGATGACCACCACCGACATCGCCACGCGGGTCTACAACCACGCGTTCAAGCTCGACCCGATCATCCGCAGCCTGCTGGACACGGACGTCTACAAGCTCCTCATGCTGCAAACGATCTGGAAGGAGTTCGCGCACGTGCCGGTGACGTTCTCGGTGATCAACCGCTCGCGGGCGGTGCGTCTTGCGGAGACCATCGACGAGGCGGAGCTCCGGGCGCAGCTCGACCACGCGCGCACCGTGCGGCTTGCCAAGAAGGAGCGCATCTGGCTCGCCGGCAACACCTTCTACGGCAAGGAGCGCCTGTTCTCCCCGGAGTTCCTGGCCTGGCTCGGGGCGTACCGGCTCCCCGAATACGACCTCCGGGTGGAGGACGGGCAGCTCCGCATCGACTTCAGCGGCCCCTGGGCCGAGGTCACGCTGTGGGAGATCCCGGTGTTGTCCATCGTCAGCGAGCTCCGCTCGCGCGCCGCCATCCGGGGCATCGGGCGCTTCGAGCTCGACGTCCTGTACGCCCGCGCAAAGGCCAGGCTGTGGGAGAAGGTGGTGCGGCTGAACGCGCTGCCGGCGCTTCGCATCGCGGATTTCGGCACCCGCAGGAGGCACGGCTTCCTGTGGCACCGCTGGTGCGTGGAGGCGATGAAGGAGGGGCTGGGGGAGAAGTTCATCGGCACCAGCAACGTGCTCCATGCAATGGAGCTCGACATCGAGGCGATCGGGACCAACGCCCACGAGCTGCCGATGGTGCGGGCCACCATGGCCGGCGACGACCGGGAGCTGCTGCACTCGCCCTACAGCGTGCTCGAAAGCTGGCAGCGCACGTACGACGGGAACCTCCTCGTCGTGCTGCCGGACACCTACGGGACGAGCGCCTTCCTGCGCCACGCCCCGTCCTGGGTGGCGCGGTGGAGCGGGTTCCGCATCGATTCCAAGGACCCGATCGAAGGCGGCGAGGAGATCGTCGCCTGGTGGCGGGCGATGGGCGAGGACCCGCGGGAGAAGCTGCTGATCTTCTCCGACGGCCTGGACATCGACGGTATCGAGAGGGCCTACCACCACTTCGACGGCCGCGTCCGCCTCGGCTTCGGCTGGGGCACCCTGCTGACCAACGACCTGCGCGATTGCGCGCCGGTGAAGAACCCGGGCCTCGATCCCATCTCCCTCGTGTGCAAGGTGACCCGCGCGAACCACCGCCCGACGGTCAAGCTCTCCGACAACCTGGAAAAGGCGTCCGGCCCGCCGGAGCGCATCGAGCACTACAAGAGGGTGTTCGGGTGCGGGGCGCTGGAGCGCAAGGCGCTGGCCGTGTAGATGGTGTACCTGCGCCGAGTCCCGTTCGCGCCGGCCGCGGCCCGTCGCGCCGGGCCGGCTCTCCCCCCGTCAGCGTCCGACGATCGGCAACGACGGCGACGCGCGGCGCGTGAGCCAGACCGGCCCGTCCTCACCGATGACGACGTTCTCCTCGTGCACCATCATCCTGCCCGGCGCGAAGGTCATTCCCGGCTCGAGGGTCAGCACCATGCCCGGGCGCAGCTCGGTGTGGTCCCCGGGCATGTTGGACGGCCATTCGGTCAGTTGCATGCCGAGACCGTGGCCCATCCGGCCCACCTCGTTGCCGAGCGCCCCGCCATCGTCCAGCACCCGCTGCATGGCGAAGAAGACATCGGCACAGCGCGCCCCCGGACGGGCGGCGGCGAAGCCGGCCTCGGTCGCTTCGTAGACCACCTCGTAGGCCCTTCGTACTGCATCGCCGGCGTGGCCGACGGCATAGTTCCGGTCGAAGTCGCAGTAGTAGCCGTCGAACGTCGCGCCCGTATCCATGATCAGCACGTCGCCCGGACCGACGCGCCGTGCCGACGGCGGCGAGATGATGCTCTCGTAGCCGCCCGGTCCGGCCCCGCCGACGAGATAGGCGACGTCGTCGACGCCACGCTCGAGGCAGGCGACCTTGAAGGCCCGGAAGATTTCGAACTCGCTCATCCCCTCGCGCAGCGTACCGGGCAGGGCCTCGAAGGCCGCCGAGACGAGGGCGCATACGTGCGCGATCTTCTCGATCTCGGCCGGCGACTTGACCATGCGCAGCGCCCTGACGACGCCGGTGGCGTCGACCGCCTCCGATCCGGGAAGGAGGTCGAGCAGGCGCCGGTAATCCGAGAGCGGCATGCGCAGATGGGTTTCGGGTCCCTGGGGCACGCCGATCCGGGACCGCGGCCCGACGACCTCGCGCAGCGTCTCGGCAAGCATCGACACGCCCTCGTCGGCGGGCCGTGGCGAGGGCCAGGCGCGCACGTCGTCGAGCCACGTCGAGGCCATGGCGTGCGCCCCGATCGCCGGCACCACGGCGACCGGCTTGCCGGCCGCGGGGACCACCACGAACCAGGGCCGGGTCGGGCTCTGCCAGAACTGTGTCAGGAAGCCCGTGAAATAGCGGACCTCCGGCTCGGTGGTGAGCAGCAGGGCGTCGAGACGCGCCGGGGCCATCAGGGCCTGCGCCCGGGCCGTTCGCGTCTCGAACTCGGCGATCGGGAATCCGCGCGGCGGACCGTGGCCGCTCCCGGACGTCAACGCCGGCCCGGGCCCGGCAGCGCCGGCCGGAACGTGACTCCCCGCGCCCGGAGGGCCGGCGTGAAGGGCGCGGCTCACGGCTTGCGGATCATGGCCCGGTGTTGGGCCCGGTGTTGGGCCCGGCATTCGGCCCGGTATCGGTGCGCTCATCGTTCGGTGGCCGGTGCGCCATGCGGAGCCAAAGTATTGTACTCTTCGGAGATGCGCGCATGTCGGTATACGACTCGATCCTGTCTTTTCCGCATCGTCATTCGCTGTTGCCCGAAGCTTCCCGATCATGAAGCCCGGAAGTCCGGCCATCCTGACCGTATGCTGCTGCACAACCACCGCATCCGCATGGCACGGCCCCGTGCCTCGCCCGAACCAAACACTCGGACGGTGGAAAAGGCCGCGAAACCCCGGTGACCTGACCGTATCCGGAGCGTTGGCGGGAATTGCCGCCGTTTCCTCCGCTGCCGTGAACCGGTGGGTGGAGCGGGCTACACTTCATGCCTCGCCGAGCGACCACCCGGACCATGCCCATGCTGAAGCCCGCCCCTCGTCGTGCAAGCGCCGGTGTCCGGATCGGTCCCATCCGGGTCGGCGGCGGCGCTCCCATCGTCGTGCAGTCCATGACCGACACCGACACCGCGGACGTCGCGGCCACCGTCGCTCAGGTCGAGGCGCTGGCCCGGGCGGGCTCCGAGCTGGTGCGGATCACCGTCAACACCCCGGAGGCGGCGCGGGCGGTGCCCGCGATCCGGGAGCGCTTGGACGCCTTCGGCTGCCGGGTGCCGCTTATCGGTGACTTCCACTACAACGGCCACCGGTTGCTCACCGAGGTGCGCGAGTGCGCCGAAGCGCTGGCCAAGTACCGCATCAACCCCGGCAACGTCGGCTTCGGCGCGAAGCGCGACACCCGCTTCGCGACGATGATCGAGAAGGCGATGGAGCATGATCGGCCGGTGCGCATCGGCGTGAACTGGGGCAGCCTCGACCAAGCGCTGCTCGCGCGTCTGATGGACGAGAACGCGGCGAGCGCGGCCCCGCTCGACGCCAACGCGGTGATGCGCGAGGCGCTGATCCGCTCGGCGCTGGACAGCGCGCTTGCGGCCGAGCGGATGGGGCTTCCCCGCGAACGCATCGTGTTGTCGTGCAAGGTCAGCGCGGTGCAGGACCTGATCGCGGTGTACTCCGACCTCGCCTCGCGCAGCGATCACGCCCTGCACCTGGGGCTAACCGAGGCGGGGATGGGCTCGAAGGGCATCGTCGCGTCCACCGCGGGCATGGGGGTGCTGCTCCAGCAGGGAATCGGCGACACCATCCGGGTCTCGCTGACCCCGGAGCCCGGCGGCGACCGCACGCGGGAGGTGGTCGTGGCCCAGGAGATCCTTCAGACGATGGGGCTGCGTTCGTTCACGCCGCTGGTCACCGCCTGCCCCGGGTGCGGGCGCACCACGAGCACGTTCTTCCGCGAGCTCGCCAACGGCATCCAGAGCCACCTGCGCGAGCGCATGCCGCAATGGCGCGAGCGTTTCGCCGGGGTGGAGGACATGTCGGTGGCGGTGATGGGGTGCGTGGTCAACGGTCCCGGCGAGAGCCGGCACGCGAACGTCGGCATCAGCCTCCCCGGCACCGGCGAGGCCCCGGCCGCCCCGGTGTTCGTGGACGGCCGGAAGACGGTGACCCTGCGCGGCGACGGCATCGCGGAAGAGTTCCGCCGCATCGTGGACGAGTACGTGGAGACGACGTACGCGCCGCGGCGGGACGCGGCGGGGGTGGACGGAGGCGGGTGATCGGAGGCTGCCGGGTGATGCCCGCGCCTTGGCGGATGTGAGAAGGCGCTAGGAGTCTGCGCCGTAGAAAGGCAGCTCAAGACACGCGAGCGGATGGACGGGCCGGACTCGATGTGTGGACGGACACGAGCGCCGGGACGCCGCGGTTCGCAATGGTGCGCAGGGGACGCGAGTGGGTCCGGAAAGTCCGGCAAGACCCCCGACAGGGATGATTCCGGCCCTGTCCCACCGGCGAGCCTTGCCCTCACACCGCCAGAAGCGGTTGCCACCGCTTGAGGTTCAGCGTCAGGCACACCAAGTCCCATTCCCCCCGCGCCTTGGCCAGACCCCGCACGCTGAAGCGCCGGAATCCGAGCACCTCCCCCCGATAGAGCCATTCGGGGGCAGGCCTTGATCCAGCCATTGGGCGCCTCGGACAGCCACTTGCGCTGCGCATACCGCTCCCGGCCCGTGGGCGTGGCCAGCTTCTCGACCATCCGATGCGTCGCCGGGTGCCTCTTCGCGTCCTTGTCCGCCACCCGCTTGCCCTCGCGCCTCGGCGCCACGTACCCGTCGATGCCCCGCGCCTCCAGCTCCGACAGGTCCCGCTCGTTGCAGTACCTGCGATGGAAGCCGAACGTTGCTTCCACCTCCTCACGGCGGCCGGGCGGCCAATCGTCAGTCTGAATTCCCGGACGCCGATCTGCTCGAAATGCAGCGTCTTCTGGTCGTATTCCTCCGGTCCCTCCTGCCCCGGCACGGGTAGTGTCAGCACGTCCATCGAGTTGTTGCTGAACCGCAAGGTGCGATCCGGGTGCCGGTATACATCGAACCGAATCGCGACATTACCAATCAGCCCGCATTATTCACAAAGGATCGAAAGAAGGGGTGTGGCGTGCCCGAGATCTGTAGTAAGATCATGGTGTTAGTCCAAATCGCACCACAGATCCGCGGAGCACGCCATGAAAGGAACCATAGCGCTGTTTTCGCCGTCGTTCAATCCGGCGGTGTCCATTGAAACTCGCCCCGAACATCTCAGCGCAGAGACGGGTGCGTTGGTTCAACGCGAGATAATGGAACGTAGCGGCATCATCGGGTGGTTGGCCGAGCGTCTTCATGACCCGCGCAATCGAGATTTGATTCGCTATCCGTTGGAGGAGCTGCTGCGCACGCAGTGGCTGTTGATGGGGCAAGGATGGCGGGACCGGGGTGACGCGGACCGTCTTCGTCATGACCCGAGCCTTCGGGTGGGCAATGATTGCCATGAGGGCCCGAGGCCGCTGGAAGAGGATGAGGTGCTGGCGTCGCAGCCGACGCTGTCGCGGCTGTTGGGGGTGTTGAGTGGGGAGGGGAACTTGGCGGTGCTGCATGAGGCGGTGACGGTGCTGGCGTGTCGCCGGCTGCGGATGAGCAATGGAGGGAGGCGGAAGAAGACGCTGTACATTGACGTGGACGGGTTGCCGGTGGAGGTGCACGGTGGCCAGCCTGGGAGTGAATGGAACGGGGATTACCGTCGGCGGATGTACCAGGCGTTGGTGGCGAGCAGTGGGGAGACGGGGGATCTGCTGGACGGGGAGCTTCGCTGTGGGGCGTCGTATTTGGGGCATGGTGCGTTGGAGTTCATCGTTGGGGTGGTGGAGCGGTGTCGGGGTCGGCTGTGCGAGTCGGTGGTGGTGCGGATGGATGCGGGGTTTCCGGAGGCGGGGTTGTTGAGGGGGCTGGAGGAGGGAGGGGTGAGGTATGTGGCGCGGTTGAAGGGCAATGCGGTGTTGGACCGGATGGCGGGGCCGTATCTGATTCGTCCGCCGGGTCGCCCGCCGCGGGAGCCGCGGAGATGGTGTTACGAGCATCGATACCGGGCGGAGAGTTGGGAGAAGGGGCGTCGAGTGGTGTTGGTGGTGTTGGAGCGGGAGGGGGAGCGGTTTCTGGACCATTTCTGGTTGCTGACGAACCTGGACGAGAGGCGTTGGGATGGACATCGGTTGCTGTCGATGTACCGCAAGCGGGGGAAGGCGGAAGGGCACATGGGGGAGCTGATGGATGTACTGCGCCCTGCGCTGTCGTCGGTGAGTCGTGCGAAGAGGCACTATCGCGGGCGGAAGCTTGAGGTTCGGGAGAGGGATGAAGAGGTGGGGGTACGGCCGCACAACGAGGCGTTGTTTGTGTTGAATCTTCTGGTGTATGAGCTGATGCATCTGGGGCGTAGTGTGATGGAGAGGGCGACGCATCGGGGGTGGAGCTTGCGTCGTTATCGGGATGAGGTGTTGCGGGTGGCGAGTCGGGTGCAGTGTGAGGGGAGGCGTGTGGTGTTCATTCTTTGTGAGAGTGCGGTGTTGGCATGGCGTCGATTGTGGAGGGTATTGACTCGTCTGCATTGGGTGCCTGTATAGTATGAGTCGGGTTGGCGAGTGGGGGGTGTTGCTGCAAAGCGGCGGGGGTCGCTACGTCCGTCTGTTGTCATGAAGAAGCGAATGGTGTCCAGTCATTGAAAAGGAGCAGTGGACAAGTGGGAAATTGGCCCATCTTGCTGGTCGATTGAGGCGGATTGGGAGTGATTGGGGCGGTACAAGGCTACGCGGGAGTGAAACTATCGAAAATAGAGGCATCGGAAAGACGCATGGTGAATAATCCGGGATAACAGCTCCTGGACTCTACCCGTCCGTGACCATCCTCCGCCGTCTCGTCGTTCTCAATCCCCTCACACTCGAAATCCCTCTCCCGTGCCGCATCAAAATACCTCCGAACCTCCCTGCTCAATTGCCTCTGGTTCCCCTTCACCGCCAACATAATCCCCTCCCCCTTCCTTGACCTGCTTCGCTATCGCTCGTTGGCATCCCATCGCATCCAGCGTCACGATACACCCCGACAATTCCAGCTTATCCAGCAACTCCGGCACCGCCGTGATCTCGTTCGACTTCTCCTCCGTCTTCACCTGCCCAAGCACCACTGCATTGCTACACGCCCAGGCACTCACCATATGCAGCGCCTTCATACCCCGCTTGCGGTCGTGGGAACGCCTCTGCGTCTTCCCGTCCACCGCAATCATCTCACCGCCACTCAGCTTCACGACATCTTCCATCCAGCTCATGAAGCAGTCCTGAAACCCCCTCACCGACAGCGCCGAGATGATTCGTGCAGTTGTCGTCCACCGGGACCCCATTGGCCAGCGGAACATAGCGGCGAAGCCACTCCAGCTTCGTGCGCCCAAATTCTTCGATGTCACTCCATCCCTCCGCGCCACTGACCACCGCACACACGCACAGGACGATGACATCAATCAACTCATGCTTCTTGTTTCTATCGACTCGCGGATCCTCCAGCTTTGAGAAATGCTCGATCAAACTTGCAGGGGCTGTCGTGTTCATTTCTTGCCATCTCCATCTCCTTGATGAAGACGCCATTAGATCACAAAACTTGTTGATGTCAATACATTTTTAGTGATCTTGCCCTGACCCGGATGGCTGTCGGAGCGCCGGCGCCAACCAATATTCCGATCCGCTTGCGGCCTTGCGACAGGATTTGCCGCAAGTCGGCCATGTAGCGATCCGGATTGTGAATGGAGGTAGATTGCATTTTTCAACCCTGAAAGTTCGGAGACACATTCACCCGAGGGCTGTGGGGAGCCTTGGACTCCAGAAGCATCCCCTCCGGGCGGCACTTCAATTTCTCCACCGTGGGCAAGTGTACATCGTTCACCCGCTCTCCCGTGAACCCCCCGTCGCGCCAGAACCACGGGAACCGCTCCTGCTCGCGGATGGGCCCCCTGCCGCGATCCTTGCGCCAGTGGACGTTCGGTTTGGAGCGCAGTATACCGGCGCCCTTCCTGCCGCCGGGGAGGTCGGCGGCCAGGAAGGGGCGGAGGTTGAGGCGCACGCCGTCGTCGGCGTCCGGCTCCCAGCCGACGGGCTGCGCTTCGATGGGCTTCCAGCGGATGAAGAGGTCGTGGGGCGGCTCGCCTTCGAGGATGGCGGCGAGGCGCTTGCGCAGCTCGAACGCCGCCGCCAGACGCTCTTCCGCGCCGGCTTCGCCGCGCTTCACCCCGTCCTGCTGGCGGGTGATCCAGTCGCCGAGATAGCTCCAGGTGAGGGCTTCCAGGCATCGGCGGCCCTTGCCGCCGCCCTCGGTCAGTTTGTGGTAGCCGACCAGCGCAGAAGCCGTCGCGCTTGCGTCCGTCCCAGACGTGCCAGACGAAGGGGCGGTGGTGGAATAGCGCGCAATGCTGCTCGAAGAAGCGGTTGCGGAGCCAGTCGTCGAGGGTCGAGCTGCCGGCCTCGGTGAGCAGGCGGGTGAGCACGCGGTCGCTCCAGGCGTCGCCGAACGCGGCAGCCAGAAGCTGCAAGACCCGCTCCTCGGCGGAAGGCTCGCCCCGCACCGGGGGGATGCAGACGATGCCGTCGCTATCCGCGAAGGCATGCAAGGTCCCGCAACGCCGGACCCACTCGCGCTGCTCGTCGGCCAGCTCCATGCCCGCGCCCTGTTCGGCGGGCCAGCGGTAGCCCGACAGGCGGGCGACGGCGACCTGAAGCACGGCGGGATCGGTGCGGAGCGGGCCGTGGGCGGTCCGCTTCCCGGTCTCGTCCCAGACCACCGATCCGCAGGGGTGGCCGTGGAAGATCCACTGGGTGGGATCGTCGGAGTAGGGGCGGGGGAGGCCGTGAGGATATTCTCTCCGGGCTGCTTCGGTCCAGTGGTCGAGATCGAAGGGAACCTTCGCCAGCGTGGCGTTGGTGACCTTGAGCGTTTGGTCGATGCGCCGTACCACGTCGTGGTATTCGGGGGATGAGCAGAAGCACCAGATGGCAGGGAGATGTTCCATCTCGTCCGGTACCACCGTTGCCCCGTTCTTGCCGAATATCTCGCCGGTGTAGATCGTGACGGGGAGCTTTCTCATCTGGGTGATGCGCAACCCGGTCCTTCCGAGAACTCTTTTGCCGTTCATGATTTCGCCGGGAAAATTGTGAGCGGTCGGGAAGCGGGACAGCACGCCATCTCCGTTTTCCCACAGAATCCGATCCGTCCGGGCTCCGAAGTGTGCGGTGGAATCGACGTTCTGAATGTACGGGTCCCAACCGCCCGAAAACCCGCCTTCCCGGAACTTGCCGACGAATCTTTCCAGATCACCCGTTGTCAGGCCCTCGATGCTCGCGCAAGAGCCGTCCAGTCTTGCCTTGGTCGAGAGGTCGTCCAGGGCCACCCGCGCGTCCGGATTCCCCAACTGCCGGGCTTGCTCGACCCCGGCGATTTCCGCTTCCCGCAACCGGGCGGCCTTCTCGCCGGCGGTACGGAATTCGGAGACGTCCAGGCCGTGCATCGTTCCGGCTGGCGACGCATCATCGAACAGTCCACCCTGATGGCCGGCGGGATCGGTGCGGGTCAGGGTGAGCAGGATCGCCTTGACGACCTCCCCGCTGATGGTCTCGAAGGCGCCCGGCCCCAACCGCGCGAGCAGACGCCAGGTCCGCGTCTTCAGCAGCTTCTCCCGCAATTTGCGCATTCCGGTGAAACCGATCACCCGGTCCGGCGGGTGGAGGGCGCCGCGACGTTCCCGGACGTCGCCGTCGACTGGCAGGCCGCGCAACGCCACCGTCGCCACTTTCATTCCCGGCGTGTGCAGGCCAGACTACTAGGCCGTGTTGATGAATTATCGCACCATAATCCAAGCCATCACCCCAAGTCCCCCCGGCACCCCCTCCCACACCGCCTTGAATCCCCTCGTGTCATGACGCTCTCCCCCACTCAGCGCGAACGATACGCCGGTGCGTTCGTCGGTGCAGGCCGCGTGCAGCTTGGTGGACAATCCACCGGCCGTTGCGAAGGGCGGCCCAGAGTCAGAGCCTGCTGTCCACCGTTTTTTTGACGCCCCGGCCGCGAGCTGGGCGCGCAGATCGCCGAACACCTGCACGGGGATGCGCACGTTGCGCTCGATCAGCCGCCACAGGGTCTCGTTGCACTCCCCGCCGTCGAGCAGCTTCATCGGCGGGATCCGCAGCCCCTCCTGGTAGATCCCGGTCGAATCCGCCGCGTTCGAGCCGGGCACCCGGCCGCCGCCGTCCGCCTGGTGCGCGGTGCAGCACGCGAACGCTACGTGCGCGCCGTTCACGAACACCGGCTTGAACATGAAGATGTCGGGCAGGTGCATCCCGCCCTCGAAGGGGTCGTTCAGGGCGTAGACGTCGCCCTCGCGCACGTCGTTGCCGTAGCGCGCGAGCACCGCGGCCAGCGCGGTCCGTACCGAGCCGAGGTGCATCGGCAGGGTGAGGCCCTGGGCGACGACGTTGCCTCGGGCGTCGGTGATCGAGGTGGAGAAATCCATGTTGTCCCGCAGCACCCCGGAATAGGTGGTGCGGCACACGGTCACCGCCATCTCGGCGGCGGCGGCGAACAAGGCGTTCTTGAAGAGTTCGAAGTCGATGGGATCGACGCAGGGAGACATGGGAACACTCGGTTCGTGCAGAGCCTGGCCTTGCAGCATGGCGCCGGCAACCCGGCGGGCGGCGCCGGGACGCGGGGCACGGGCAACGCTTGCTTGCGGCCCGTCGACCATCCCGGACAGGGGAAGGTTCCCGGGCAGATGGAGAGGCGGCGGGTGGGGCTTCCTCCCGCCGGACGGGCCCGCGCCGAAACCGCGGTGATCCGGCACGCTCGAAGCATTCCTGAAAGCGTCTCTGCCGACAAGACGCCCGCTGTGCCGACCGGCCTTGAAGCCGCTACACTGCCGCACCGCTCGCACCCGCCGGCCGAGATGTCCGCCCCCCGATCCTCGAACGTCTACCCCGTCGCCCGGCTCGTCGCGTCCCTCCTGCTCATGACCACCGCGGGCTCCGCGATGTACGCCGCGATCCTCGTCCTCGAACCCGCCGCCGCGGAGTTCGGCACCGGCCGCGGGGCGGGCTCCATGCCGTACACCCTGTTCATGATCGGCTTCGGCCTGGGAGGCATCATGATGGGGCGGCTCTCCGATCGCTTCGGCATCATCGTTCCCGCGCTGCTCGCAAGCCTCTGCCTGCCCGCGGGCCTGCTCTTCGCGGCCCGCGCCGCCGATCTGTGGCAGTTCAGCGTATCTCTCGGGCTCCTGTGCGGGTTGTTCGGCATGTCTGCGACCTTCGCGCCGGTGGCCGCCGACATTTCCCACTGGTTCACCGCGCGCCGCGGCCTCGCACTCGGGATCGTGATCAGCGGCACCTACGTCTCGGGCGCCGTGTGGCCGCCGGTGTTGCAACACGCCATCGACACCGTCGGCTGGCGGGCGACGTTTCACGCGCTGGGGGGGCTGACCCTGTGTACGATGCTGCCGCTCAGCATCGTGCTCTACCGGCCCGCCCTCATCGATCGCTCGGACGGTCCCTCGATGCGCAGCGGGAGCCGCCGGCGCCCGCTCGGGTTCTCCGGCCGTTCGCTGCAGGGGTTGCTGTGCATCGCGGGGACGGGTTGCTGCGTGGCGATGGCGATGCCCCAGGTGCACGTCGTTCCGCTCGTGCTCGATCTCGGCTTCGACGCGGTCCACGGCGCGCGCATGCTCGCGCTGATGCTCGGCTTCGGGGTGGTGAGCCGGATGGTGTCGGGCTGGATCTCCGACCGCGTCGGCGGGCTGAAGACCCTGCTTCTGGGGTCGGCGCTGCAGGGGCTGGTGATCTTCGCGTACCTGTTCGCCGGCGGGCTCGCCGCCCTCTACGTCCTCGCCATCGCCTTCGGCCTCTCGCAAGGAGGCATCGTCCCGTCCTACACGATGATCATCCGCGCGCTCTTCCCCGCCGGGGAGGCGGGCTGGCGGATCGGCTTGACGATGCTGTTCACAATCACCGGCATGGCCCTCGGCGGCTGGCTCGCCGGCGCCCTCTACGATCTCACCGGCGACTACACCGCTTCGATCCTCGCCGCGCTCGGGTTCAACGTCCTGAATCTCGGGATCGCGGCGTGGCTGCTTGCGCGGGACCGGCGATCGGCGGCCGAGGAAGCGACGGCTCAAGCGGCGTGAGCCGGTGCCGGACGCAGCACGATCCGACCGGACGACCCTGACCCGGTCCGTCCGATGGGCGGGCGGCGGTCGAGGAGTTCCGCCGCAATATCTTTTGCCGTTTTACCGTGTCGTTGTGCCGAAGTGCCGCGGAGGGAACCCGAATGCGCAACGTCATCGGACAGGCCGTCGTCGGCGACGATCTCTACGGGCGGGACTACGAGCTGACCCGTCTCCGGGAGATGCTGGGGCAGGGCGGGCACATCCTGATGCTCGCTCCCAGGGGGCGGGCAAGACCAGCCTGATGCTGGAGAGCCGCCGCGCATCTCGCGGGAACTGGAACGTCATCTACGTCGACGTCGAGCGAGGCGACAGCCCGGTCGACTTCGTGGCGGCGGTTCTCTCTGCGCTGGCGGCCGATCACCGGTATCGGAACCGTTTCGAAGCGATTCCATTCTCGGCCGCGGTCAAGGACGTTCTCGGACGGCTTCAGTCCGTCCGCGTCGACGTCGACGTGTTGCGCGTCGAGCTCAAGGGTGCAATCGGCTCCGAGTGGGATCATGCCGCGGACCAGCTTCAGGCGCGTCTGGCGAGCTTGCCGCCCGCCGGCGCCAACCTGCTGATCATCGTCGAATAAAGCAGTATCGTATCGTACACCGGGCCGAATCGAAGTGCGGCGCTATGGGCGCTTGTCCGTTTCCATCGAACTTCATTCCGGCATTGCGCATACCCAAATACTGCATCACACAAGACGCGCAACCATTCGCGCAAGGCTTCGTTGCCGGGGGCGGCCAGCAGGTTCCCGATTCGGTGGACCAGGCGCGTGAAGATGTCCGCGACGTCCCTGGCCCAGGTCTCCCAGTACTTCCGGTCTCCGCACTTGTCGACGATCCGGGCGTAGATGGCGCCGGGCGGCAGGTCCATCGGCGCGAACAGCCCGTCCCCGGCTTGACCGGGGGGCAGCTCGGCGCCCGCCGGAATCCCGTCTCCGTCACCGCCGCTTCCGTCGCCGCCACTGAAGATGATGCGGCCGGTGGGCGTGTGGTTGAGGTCGATCCTGTTGATCTCGGCGTCGAGCCGGTCGTCGTGCGAACGCAGCGCGCGCAGGACGTTCCAGACCACGCCGAAGCGTTCGTTGTCGTCCAGCGCCGCGGCGGGGTTGACGCCCGCCGGCACCGCGATGGGCAGGATGATGTAGCCGTACTCCTTGCCGGGCGCCTTGCGCATGGCGCGGCCCACGGCCTGGACGATGTCCACCTGCGAGCTCCGGGGGCTCATGAACAGCACCGCGTCCAGCGCCGGCACGTCGATGCCCTCGGACAGGCAGCGCGCGTTCGAAAGGATGCGGCACGCGCCCCCGGCGCCGCGCCCGCCCTTCAGCCACTCGATCCGGGCCTTGCGGTCGAGGGCGTGATGCTGGTCGTCGACGTGCCGCGTGGCGCAACGGAGCGCGCTCCGGCGTTCGGCCTCCGGCAGCAGGTCGATGGCGTGGGCGATGACGTCGTCCCAGTGCGCTTCCAGGCGCTTCGACGCGGCGATGGTGTTGGTGAACGCGATGGCGCGGGAGAGGCGGCGCACGGGCTCCCCGCCGGGGGCCTTGTGCTCTGGATTCTGCAACGTCCGCCAGCAGCCGGTGATCTTCGCCGCGTCGCTCAGGTTGATCTCGCTCTCGCCCCCGGCCAGATGCGCCTGCAACGCGGCGTCGACGTGCTGTTCGGACATGGCGAGCACGACGACCTTGTAGTCGGACAGCAGCCCCTGATCGACCGCTCTGGAGAAGGGCAGGCGGTGAAATTCCGGCCCGTAGGTCTCCGGGTCGTCCATCGAGAACACGTCCGCGTCGTGGCTCGCCGCCTTCGCCTTGGCGCTCTCGGTGTAGAGGCGCGGGGTCGCCGTCATGTAGAGGCGCTTCGCGGCCCGGACCCGCTCCCCGTCGTGGACGAGCACGAAGGGGGAGGTCCGGTCGCCGGGTCCCTCGCTTTCGCGGGGGCGGGCTGCTTCGACGCCGGTGGTGCGGTGCGCTTCGTCGCAGAGGACGAGGTCGAAGGGCGGCGCTCCCTCGTCCTGCGCCCGCTCCACGATGCCGAGCGAGTGGTAGGTGCAGAAGACCACCGTCATCGCGTCCTCGGCGCCCTCCCGGAGCGCGGCGGAGATCGCCGGCGGGTCCGTGGTCACCGGAATTTCGAGCTCCTGGAGGGAGGCGTCCTCGTCGTTGCGGCCGGCCCGGGTGTCGGAGCAGACGCCGACGTAGCGGTGGGGGGTCGCGCGCTGCGTCGCCCACTCCCGCATCGATTGGGAGAACAGGGAGATCGACGGCACCGGGTACAGGACCCGGCCGCCGGCGCCCGCCACGGCTTCCGCGATGCGCAAGGCGGTAAAGGTCTTGCCGGCGCCGCAGGCCATGACGAGCTTGCCGCGATCGTGGTCCTCGAAGCCGGCGAGCACGTCGTCGAACGCGGCCTGCTGGTGGGGCCGCAGACGGAAGGGCTCGTGGCGGAAGGCGAGGTCTTCCGGCGCGGCGCGCGCGAGGTCGGCCAGTCGAAAGGGCGGCTCGCGAGGTCGCCGAAGCGGAGCACGGTGCAGGCGGGCTTCAGGCGCTCGATGGTCTTGCGGGCGTTCGGCCCCCGGCCGTCGCCGGTGTCCACGACGATGCGGGCGGTGAAGGGGTCGCGGGCCGACGCGGCGATGAAGGAGTCGAGATGGGGCTTCGCGATCTGCGTGCCGGGTGCATGGCATTTGCACTGGATGGCGCAACAGCCGCCCCGGCGCTCCTCGGCCACGAGGTCGATGCCGGTATCGGCGCCGTCGAAGTCCGGCCGCGCGGCGGCCCACTCGGACCAGAGCCGGACGTTGGAGAAACGCTCCCGGTAGAGCGGGTCCTCGAGGAAGTACGTCTTCATCAGCCGCTCGAAGAGGCGCCCCTTCTCGGCCTCGGAGCCGGCGATGGACCGGATGTGGTCCAGGGTTCTCTGGAAGCTGCCGCTCAATGTTCAGGCTCCGGGGTCTCGACGGCGCGGGCGGGGACGCACTCAGCCTTCCTTGGCGCCGATGCGCCAAGCAGCGAGAGGCCGGATTTTCCGCGATGGTCTCGAAGTCACGATCCTCGTGGAGCAACCGGAGGTCGTTCTCGATGGCGAGCTGCGCGATGCAGCAGTCAATCGGGCTGCGAATCGTCCGTCCCCGCCGGCGCAGGTCGAAATAGATGCGCGCCGCGTCCCGCCAAGTGTCACCGCTGGCTTCAACGTAGTCCTGACCGTCCAGGAAATCGGCCAGCATGGCCCACTCCCGTTCGTCGGCGGCGCCTTGCAACAGCTTCAACTGGTTGAAGCGCGTCAGCACCACGTCATCGTCGGCCACCAGCGACCGCACCCGGCTCGCCGTGCCGCCGCTCGTATCCCGGAACACGTCTATCCAGACGGACGTATCAATCAGGGTCGCCACGGATCCGCCGCATCGCCTTGTGGTCGAAGTCCGGGCGCAGCTTCACCTTGCCGGCGAGGTCCAGGAGGTCTTTCTTTCGCCGCCGCCGCACCAGCTCGCTCAGCGCGAGATACACCAGCGCCCGTTTGGTGCGCATGCCGGTGAGTGCGAACCCCTGTTGCACCAGATCGTCGTCCAGAACGATGTTCGTACGCATCGCCGCCTCGATGAAAGGTGTATGACAAGGTGTATCGTACCTTTCGATCCGGGATCGGGCGACACCGGCGGATCACTCCGGCGGATCGCCCGTTCCCGCATCCGCCCCGGCATCCGAGAAGGTGACGAGCACCGCGCCTTCGGCCACCTGCTCGCCTTCCGAGGCCGTGACCGCTTCGACGACACCCGCGCGGGGCGCCTCGACGCTCAGCTCCATCTTCATCGCTTCGGCGGGGGCGCCCTCATGAGGCGCAAGCCCCCGGCGTTGCGCAACGTCGGCATCGACCGCGATGCGCGGGCGCTGGCGCGGTTCGAGTGCGAGTATCCCGTGGAGCTCGTCCACGGGTGCGCGCCCCGGTTCGTGGCGCACTATGCGTTCGAGGGCACGGAGCTCATCTACAGCGACCCGCCGTACCTGAGGCGGACCCGCACGTCCCGGCGCCGGTACCGCTACGACTACGAGGAGGCGGACCCTATCGAGTGGCTGGAGCCGCTCAAGGGGGTGCCCTGCCGGGTGATGGTCTCGGGCTATCCCTCGGCGCTCCGAGCTCCGAGACCGGGTAACGATTGTCGAGGGCGTTACGAGACCGGCCGATCTCCAGCGCCCGCGTCGTCTTGCCGACCTGTCGCGGCCCGATCAGGGCAAGGGCGGCTTGGCGGTTCAGGGCTCTTTCGATGTCTCGGGTGACAAGCCGCGGGATCATCCTTGCAATTTGTCTGCGTGACGGATGATTTACAAGGAAGATGAATATCCGGAGGCCAGGAGGCCATGGGCCGGCCTTCGGGAGAACAGGCGCCGTTTCACGGCCCCAGGGCATGGATGGGGATCACGCCTGCCTCGGCTCCACCGCGCGTGGCGCCATATCCACCGGGCACGATGACGGCAAGAGCGGCCGGTGGGCCGTGGTCGCTGTTCGCCATTCGCCCGGCCAGCCGGCGCAGGTTCCTTGCGCCGTCGTCCACCCAGCGCTCGCCCAGCTTGATCTCGAAGGCGGCCCAGCGCCCGTCGGTGGCTTCGACGACGGCGTCCACCTCCAGGCCGTCCTTCTCCCGGTAGTGGAACACTTCCGCGTCGGCGGCTTGCGCGTAGATGCGCAAGTCGCGGATGACCATGGACTCGAACAGCAAGCCGAAGAGATCGAGGTCGGCCACGAGCTTCGCCGGCGACGCCCGCAGGGCGGCGACCGCCAGCGAGGGGTCGACGAAATGGCGCACGGGCGTGGAGCGTAGCGTGGTGCGCGAACGCAGGTGCGGGGACCAGGCCGGTTGGGGCTCCACCACCATCAGCCGTTCGAGGGCGTCCAGATACCCGGCCACCGTGTCCGCCTTCATCGCCGTGCCGTCGCCGCCCGCATCGGCGGCCAGCTTTGCCAACGACACCGGCGTGGCGACGTTGCGCGCCAGGGACTGCAAGAGCCGGCCGACCCGCACGGGGTCGCGCGACCTGCCGTCGAGGCGCGGAACGTCGCTGCGTCGGACGTCGTCCAGATAGCCCCGGTTGACGCGCATGGCCGGCGCCGCGGCGGCGCCGAGGTGGGCCGGCCAGCCACCGATGGCGATGCGTTCGGCGAGCCGGGCGATGGGGACGGGTGCGGCGTGGCCCCGCTGGGGCTCGCCGTCGAGCAGGCCGCGCAGGGAGACGTCGCCGGTGGAGTGCCCGCTCTCGAAGAGCGACATGGGCCGCATCCGCAGCCGGGTGAAGCGGCCGGCGCCGGTGTGGCGCGTGACGTCGTCGGCCGGCGCCGCCGAGCCGGTCAGGATGAACTGCCCACGTCCCGAGCGCTCGTCCACGGCACGGCGGACGTGGTTCCAGACGTCCGGCGCCAACTGCCACTCGTCGAGCAGCCGGGGCGTGTCCCCGGCCAGGACGGCTGCCGGATCGATGCTCGTCATCCGCTGCGCATCGAGGTCGACGTCGAGGAGCACGTGGCTCGCGCTGGCCTGCATCGCCGTCACGGTCTTGCCGACCGCCCGCGCGCCTTCCACGAGGACGGCCCCGGACGCCGCCAGCAGCTCGGCGAGCTCGGCGTCGGCGATGCGCGGGCGGTAGTCGGAGCGTTTGCGGCCCATGTCCCAAAGTAGCATGGTCCGGAGCGGCATGGCAACGGATAGAGGGTGATTCAGCGAATATACAGAGGGTGTTTTGGAGTAGATTCAACGGGTGATTCGGCGATAAAATGCGGGGTGATTCGGCGCATGACATGGTGCCCGCCTCCGTTCGCAGCGTCGCCCGACGGGTGCGGACGCCGGCGTTCCCGGCGTGGTTCCGGGGCTGATGTTCGTTCCGAAGGCAACGACGCGGTGCTGGTCGGCGGCCCGCCCTGCTCCGGTTCTCCGGAGCCGAGGCATCGGGGTCTCGGGCGATGGCGAAGGTGGCGGCGCACCGTGACGTTGGTGGAGATTCCTGCGGGTCCGCGCCCGGTGTTGATGATGGTATCTCAAGTTTCGGGATTCAAAATACCTTGAATCAGACGATGGATTCCCGCTTTCGCGGGAATGACGTCATTTCAGCGAGACACGTTACTTTTACGCTGGCCGTCATTCCCGCGAAAGCGGGAATCCATTTCGGTCAGCGAATCCCGAAACTTGAGATAGTATGACTGCGCGATACCGTGGCGGCATGACCGTCAAATCCGCCGTCTCTTTCATCGACGAACACCACGCTTTCGCCAGACGCTTCTCAGGAACGGGCACGCAACTCCTCGGCCAGCGCGCGGACGCCGATCCCCTCCACGCTCTCCGAAACCGGGTAACGATCGTCGCCCGCGTGCACGACGAAGGCGCGCGCCGGCTCGATGTCCGCACAGGCAAGGTGGAACCCGCGCCCGACCCTGGCGGACAGTGACCGCTTGATCTCGATCGCCCAGCGCGTACCGTCGTTGTGTTCGACCACGAGATCGATCTCGGCGCCGGCGCTCGTGCGGTAGAAATACGGCCTTGCCAGCGGCGGCAGGACGGAGAGGAGCGTCTCGATGACGCAGCCTTCCCAGCTTTCCCCGACCACCGGATGCCCCGCGAGCTGCGCAAGCGATTCGATGCCCAGCAGGGCGTGCACCAGGCCGCTGTCCCGCACGTAGACCTTCGGCGCCTTCACGAGACGCTTGCCGACGTTGGCGTGCAGGGGCGACAGCCGGCGCAGCAGCAGCAGATCCGACAGGAGGTCGATGTAGCGGGTCACCGACTGCGCGCTCACCTCCAGCGCCCTCGCGAGCACCGAGGCGTTCAGCGTCGTCCCCTGGCGGTGCGCGAGCATCGTCCACAGCCGCTCCAGGGTCGTGGCCGGGACGCGCGGCCCGAACGTCGCGACATCACGCTCCAGACAGGTGCGGATGAAGTCCCTGCGCAACGCCAGACTGTCCCGGTCGCTCTGCGCAAGGTAGCTGTCCGGAAAGCCGCCGCGCAGCCACAGGCGCTCGCGTGCCGCACGGGCGTCTTCCACTTCGAGCACGGAGAAGGGCGCCAGATCGATGTACGTGATACGCCCGGCCAGCGTTTCGCCCGACTGGCGCAACAGGTCGATCGACGCCGACCCCAGGATGAGGAAGCGGCCTCTGCCCTTGCCCTTGCGCCGGCCCCTGTCGATGACACCGCGCAAGGTCGGGAAGAGCTCCGGCATCCGGTGGATTTCGTCGAGGATGACGAGCCGGTCCTCGGCGTTGTCGAGAAAGAGCGCGGGCTCGGCGAGCCGGTTGCGGTCGTCGCGATCTTCGAGATCGAGGTAGAGGACGTTACGCGCCCGGCCGATCTCCAGCGCCAGCGTCGTCTTGCCGACCTGCCGCGGCCCGAGCAGGGCCACCGCGGCTTGGCGGTTCAGGGCGTTTTCGATGTCTCGGGTGATGAGTCGCGGGATCATCCTTGCAATTTATCCACGTGACGGATGATTTACAAGGAAGAAGAGGATCCGGAGGCCAGGAGGCCATGGTGCGGCCTTCGGGAGAACAGGTGCCGTTTCACGGCCCCAGGGCATGGATAGGGATCACGCCTGCCTCGGTTTCGCCGCGCGTGGCACCATGAAGCAGCACCGTCCGGGGCGACGGAGCAATGGACAGAGGGTGATTTGGCGAATTCACAGAGGGTGTTTTGGTGTAGATTGAACGGGTGATTCGGCGCATGACATGGTGTCCCGTCTCCCTTCGCAGTGTCGCCCGACGGGTGCGGACGCTGGCGTTCCCGGCGTGGTTCCGGGCTTGAGGTCCGTTCCGAAGGCATCGCGCGCGCCGGCCGCGGGCTCGCCCTCCTCCGGTTCTCCGGAGCCAAGGCATCGGGGTCTCGGGCGATAGCGAGGGTGGAGGTGTCTCGTGACGCTGGTGGAGATTCCTGCGAGTCCGCGGCCGGTGAATCCCACCGTCTCCTCCGGCAGCCCGTATAATACGTAGGGTGAAGAGCGCGGACTTGTTCAGGGAGCTGGAACGGGCTGGATGGATCCTCGACAGGGTGCGCGGCTCGCACCATATCTTCATCCATCCGGGGAAGCCCGGACATGTCAGCGTGCCGCACCCGCGCAAGGATTTGGGCAGAGGCTTGGTGCGTAAGCTGCGCAGGCAGGCCGGATTGGCGTGAGGAGAAGGAGCATGAAGTTCCCGATTGCAATCGAGCCGGGGGACGAGACGACAGCCTTCGGGGTCGTCGTGCCGGATCTGCCAGGGTGCTTTTCCGCCGGCGATACGCTGGAAGCGGCATACGCGAACGCGGCCGAGGCGATCGAGCTGTGGATAGAGGTGGCGCTGGATGCCGGAGAGACCATTCCCGCACCGGGCAGTCTGTCACGGCATCGGAGCGATCCTGATCTGGCAGGCTGGATCTGGGGCATCGTGGATGTCGACCTGTCCAGGCTCGACGACGAAGCCGAACATGTCGACGTCATGTTTCCACGCCGCATACTGCGCGCCATCGATTCGTACGCGGAGCGGCAAGGAGAAACGAGAAACAAGTTCTTGGCTCGCGCGGCCCTGGACCAGATGCGGCGGGAGACCGCGAGCCCTTCGTGACCCGCCGCCGGACGACGGCCTACGACAACTCCCTCAGTATCAAGCCCTGCCGCGAGTTCGCGCCCGGCGTTGATGGTGGTATGACTGCGTGATACCGTAGCGACATGACTGTCAAATCCGCCGTCTCCTTCATCGACGAACACCACGCTTTCGCCAAGGTGATGGTGGAGCGGGGGGAATTCGCGTCGGTGAGCGCCGTAGTCGCCGCGGGTATTCAAAGGCTCCGGGACGAAGAGGCCGAGCGCAAAGCCATGCTGGAGGCGATGGCGGAAGAAATCCGCCGCCGTGCGGAGGCTCCCGACGAGGAGTTCGTGGAACACACCCCGGGAGATTTCGCGAGGATCCTCGAAACGCATTCTCTCGATCACCTGGGGCGATGCCGACTGGATGGGAACGGTCGCGGGGCGTGCGGCGCGGGGACGCGGGTAAAACCGGAGCACCCAAATCGGCGTGGCGTTTGAGCGCATCGTGGAACCGGCATCTGCCTGCTTCGGTATGGCATGATGCCGGACTGACAGCAAGTGGTTGCGGAGGGTGCGATGGCGACGATCAACGTGCGGCGGCTGGATGACAGTGCGTTCCGGCGTCTCAAGCTACGCGCTACCAGGAACGACCGCTCCCTGGAAGGTAAGGCGCGGCACATTCTCGAAGGCGCGGTCAAGGGGGAGGTGTCGGCGAAGCACGCGTCTTTCCCGTCTCTGGCGGCGCGGTTGCGGCATGAGACCGTAGGACGCGCGCAAACCCCATCGGAGGTGCTGATCCGGGAAGACCGTAAGACCGGACACCGGGTCATCTAAATGAGCTTGGTCGTGGATGCCAGCGTCGCGGTCAAATGGCTGGTCGCGGAGGAGGACTCGGACGTGGGCGGGCTGACATCCTGGTGGCTGCCATATCGGAGATGCCGGTTCAAGCGTAAACCCAACCCGTCATAGCCGGAACCAAATGCCGGTTGACGGAAAATTTTCGTCGTTTTGACGAAGATTTCATCAAGTAAGAGACTAGGAGGTAAAAGATGGCCGACAGTAAAAATTGTTTCGTAATCGCTCCGATAGGCGACCCCGACTCGGATACGAGGAAACGATCCGGTCAGGTGCTTAAGCATGTCATCATACCCGCCGTTGCCTCGCTCGGATATGAAGCTGTTTGTGCGGATCAGATTGAAAAGCCTGGAATTATCACCAGTCAGGTAATCCAACATATTATCACTGACTCTTTAGTCATTGCAGATCTTACAGAATATACCCGTCAGTTGCACAAGGTGTCGGCCCATACGCACGTTCACTGCGCAAAATACGGGGTTTTCCGGCCGAAACAAGGTGTGGCTCAAATTCACTGCCAGTGAGGATAAGCCACACGCGCTAACGGCCGTTTTCAGACCGTCATTCCCGCGAAAGCGGGAATCCATTTCAATCACGCAAGTCTCTGGATTCCCGCTTTCGCGGGAATGACGGATTTTCTCGGAGCCCACTCCTGGTCTGATCGGGGAGATAGCGAATCCTTCGATTTATGCAACAATCGGGTATAATCCCAACGTTTTCTATGAATTGGCAATTCGGCTTGCACTTCGTAAGCCATTTATTCATTTGATGCAAGAAGGAGAACGGATACCTTTTGATGTCGCCAATACACGTACGATTCATGTCAACCATCGTGACCTCGATAGTGTTGACTCAGCAAAAAAAACGAAATCATAAATCAGATTAAATCTCTCGAAGAAGATGCTAGCAATATCGAAACACCATTTTCTGTATCCTTAGATCTGCAAGCTTTAAAACAAAGTGAAAAACCAGAAGAACGCTCTCTGGCTGACCTTGTAGCAGTAGTATCAGATATAAACACAGGTTTAGTCTCTTACCGATGAGATCTTCGACAAAACGACGAAGAATTTATGCGCTATTGTCACAAAGTGTGGGAAGAACTACAGATTCGCGGATGTTGAGAGCAGTGACCAGAACACGCCTTCCCAGCTTGGTAAGATAGTACTTGTAGCGATGCCCCACTTTCTTGATGAGGCCATGTGTGCGAAGACGCTTGAGAAGGGAAGAGCAACGAGTCGGTGTGAGCCAGGGAATGTGGGTTCTGAGATCCACGGCTCGAAAACCGCTGATACACCACTCCCCCCGCGCAAGCGTGAGGAAGAGTTGATGGTCGTCACTGAGGAGCAGATTGAACCCCCGATAAGAGCGGCCATCGGCCTTGACCGGTTGAGCTACCTTGTCGATGGCCTTCCACCCGGCATCCGGGTTGTCAATCGCCGCGATGAAGGCCAGATACCGGTCGTTGGCGGCCTGCATCAGCTTGCACAAATCACGCAAGCTGTAGATGCTCTTGCGTAACGGTGCGAGCTTCCACACTTCGTTCCCATCGCGCTGTTGCACCACACGATGAGTTTTGAAAAAGGAGATGTCGTTGGTCGTGCACTCCACGCGCGCCATGATGGCGAATTTGTCGTAGAGCTTGATGCCGGCCGCCCCCATCCGGTGGCGGATGCGTGTTCCCTGAATGCGGGTGCTGAAATCGTTGCCGACCTTCGCCCTGCCAAGCGCCCGTGAGCTTGCGGCCCAGGAACGTCGCCACCTGGTCGGCCTGAACACTGTGCACGGCGGTACGGACGATGTTGTCGTACAAGGGTTGGAAATCGGCTTGCCGATGAAACAACACGTCGGTGGCATACTCCACCTGCATGAGGCTCCAATGGTAGCCGGAGCGGAACCGTTTCAGGGGTGGGCAGAATCGCTTCGCCCACCGGTTCAGGTGTCGATGAATCTGTTTGGCGTCCAAGCGCTCGGCAAGCCGTTGTGCTTGTTTGAAATCAGAGATGGAGAGGAAGGCGTTGTCGGCCATCTCATAGGCGATGCCAGCCTTGTCGAGGCGACGCGCAAGCCAGTTGTGTCCGTTGAAGTACACTTGCAGACGAAACGGCGCCCACGTAGGCACCCGGACGTAGCATAGGCCAAAGCTCTCATCGATGAAGTAAAAGTAGTAATGCAGGCACTTGCTTGTGGATGACTTCAGAGATGTGTGATGTGTCTTCTTGTCATGCCAGGGGCGATATGACGCACAGGTCTCCATCGCCGAGAAGATATGGACCAAGCCGGGGGGCTCTCCGCGTTCTTTGAGAACATCCTTGATTCTCTGCTCCTTACGAAAAGCTTTGTGATTGCGAATGAATTCGATCTTGAGATCTGATTTGGCAGCCAAGCGTTGGGCATGGTTGCGTATATCCTCTCGTAACGGCTGTGCCCATCGAGGAAAGTCGAATAGTCTGAAATCGTGATAGGTGAGATACCCCGCCATGGCCTGGGCGTGGCCGATATCAGGCAACGTTCCCGTGATCACAACACGATCGAAGCAGGAGATGACGCCAGCGATCTTGTCCTGGTGACGTTCAACGAACGGATTCATCGTGACAGCCCCATGTCAGTGTGTCTGAAGAACAGTCAGAATACGACATCTCTTTGGTTCCGGCTACGCCGGGTTAGGGTGGTAAAGATGGGTTAGGAAGATTATTCAAGACACGCGAACGTATGGACGGGTCGAAATCGATGCGGGGATAAGCCGGAGCACCGGGACCTCCGGAGGGAGCTATAACGCGCAGGGCACGCGAGAGGGTCCAACCCGTCTTATTCATGGTTGGTCAGCGGATGCCGAACGGAGTGTGCCCAACTCGTTGATTTTATGACAACCCCGGCCTTTCGTCTCACAAGTTGAGGTTATCGCAGCAGGAAAATTCGATCTTGTAATGCCGGGTCGGAAAAATCAGTTTAAGATCAGCCAGTTGCGGCACTATCCTCCGGTGCTCCGTGTAGGGTATGAATAATCCGGGTCCAAAGAAATCCGGCAAGACGCCCAAGGTGAGTGATTCCGGCCATGCATCACTGGCGAGCAGTGACCTCACACCGCCAGCGGCGGTTACAGACGTTTGATGTTCAACGCCGGACGCATCAATTTCCATTCCCCTCGTGCCTTGTTCAAGCCCCGCACACTGAATCGCCGGAATCCAAGCCGCAAGCTCCAAAGTCACCATTCCTATTACGGAATCACCGGCAACGCCAAGGTGTTGCAGCGCTTCCGGTACTAAGTCGAGAGGCGATGGCGTAAGTGGCTGGACCAGCGTTCGGGGCGCGGGCGGATGACGTGGGAGCGATTCGACAGGCTGCGGAAGATCTTTTCCCTCCCCAAGCGCGTGTAGTGCATAGTATGTACCATTGCGTAGCGAGTCCATCGCCCGGGGAGCCGGATGCTCGAATGGGGCACGATCTGCGGGATTCGTCCGCGGCCGGCTACCCGATCTCAAATTCAGATGATGTCTGGGATGGCGCGACTTTCCGTCATCTTGAATCCCGAAATTTTGGTCAAAATAGATAGATGTCCCTGTACGTGCTGCGTGACTCTTCTTCCTGGCGACAATATGCCGGGCATCAATCCACGTCCGCCGTGAGCGTCGGCAACCCCTGGACGATGCGGGCGGTTTCCACGCTCAGGTGCACGATCCTGCAGAATGCGGCGATCAGGTCTCGGGGGTCGTCGAACCAAGCGTTGGGGTCGTTGACGATGCCGCTCTGCTTGTCCTGCACGATCCGGTAGCGGTCGATGAACCATTCGAGCGGCGTCCTGCCGTTGACTTCGTAGCGGTGGGCTTCGGGCGGAATGCCGGCCAAGCGGATGTGGTCGTTGATGATCAGCACGGATCGTTCGTCGTCGACGAAGCGCATCGCCCGTCTGCCGATGCGGAAGTGCTCCGGTCGTGGTTCTCCCTCTCGTGCGAAGATCAGGTCGAGCGGGTATTCCTCGCAATCTTCGTAGCCGAGGTGCAGCTCCATGAGGGCGCGTCCGGCCTCCGCGAAGGGATGGAAATCGGGGGCGAAGGGAATGCGGGGCAGCGCCTTCGCCAGGTCGTTGGCGAAGCGTTCCCGGTAGCCGGAAGCATGGAGGATCCCGTAGACGTACTCGAAGATCGCGTCCTTGGTGATCGCATTGTCCCGGTAGTGCGTGCGGAATCCGGCGAGGGCGGTGTCGGTCACGTTGTCGATGCGTTCCGGTCCCGACGTGCTCGGGCCACCGCCCATGCCCGGAAGCTGGCTCTGTACGTCGTCCGGCTGCTCGTACCGGTATCTTGGGAAACACTGGCCGAATGCGATGAAGTGGAGGTCGGGCATCGAATCCACCGCAAGGACGGAGAACGGCTTGGTCGATCCGATGCCCGGCACGCAGATCGCCCGGTTCTCCGTCACGCCGATCGGGAAAATAGCATCCATCTGAGCTTTTCTTTGTACGAGAAGATGTTCGGCATAACAGTATTTTTTGACATAGGGGCGGTACTGTATTTTCCTGATCTTGCGCTCGGAAAAGATTATCTTCTTCTTTCGTTTCAGATTATCCTTCAACGCCTGATCCCACAGGATATTGGCGGAATTCCTTCGAGTGATTTCGTCCATCCCGTACTGCGCGCGATCCTCTCTTACGTAGAGAGCGCCGGTATATCCCTCTATCATCAATCGGGCGTTCTCGGCACATGCATCATGGGAAAAGTTGTAGAGATATGCGTCTTTCCCGGTTTTGTACCCGTTGCTGAACAACATGAACGTGGCGTCGCCCCCCTGGCCGGCCTTCACCTCCTTCGACCCCAACGGATAAAGCCGCTGGAATTCCTCGCTGCGCTGGCCGATCCAGTCGTGTTGCCGGTTCGGCGTGATCTCGCGCCAGTCCTCGATGCCGGCGACGGATCCGGCTTCCCGCAGGATCGCCAGCTTCTCGTCGCGCGTGAGGTAGTCGCCGACGTCGCGGTACAGGATGCGGCAGCCGTCGTGGGAAGCGGCGGGGTTCCGGACCAGGATCGTGATCGCCACCGGCGCCCGCGAGCCTTGGCCGAACACCTTTCCGCCTTCGCGTCGGGAGCGTTCTTCCTGGGTGCGTTGGTTCCCCCGCAAATTCAGCACCCAGATGGCGCTGAACTCCTCGACCAAGCAGGCGCGGATGCCGGAGTCCACGTTGCCGTCGATCCAGGAGCCGTTGGTGACGAGCGCGATTACCCCCTGCTCGCCGATGCGATCCGAGGCCCAGCGGATCGCCATCTTGTAGGTGTCGTCATAGGTTGGTACTTAAGGAAATCACAAAACCGGCTCCAATCCGAATTGGAGTCGTCCTTTCTTGCGGTCTCGTTTCGGATGGGACCGAGTCGCATTGCTCGCCAGATAATCCACCAAGCCTCGTAACACGGGAAGAAAGCCACGTCTCCTTCCACAAGCAAGCACACGGAACACATCCCCCAATCCATGACGCGCACACATCGCCACCTTCCGTGTCGAGACCTCGACCCCTCGCAATACCTGCGTCATCTGAGCCAAGTAACGCTTCAGAACCGAGGCCGCAATCGCCGTCCATATCAGACCCTCGGCTATCCCCGCTTTGCTCGTGTCGAACGCATGAAGATTCGCATACGACTTCCACTCCTTGAACAACAGCTCGACCTGCCACCGCAACCGATAGAGCTGCCCCACCTGCTCCGCACTGAATCGGCTCCGCGCCAGATTCGTCACCAGCAACGTATGACACCCCTCGTCAGGATTCCACCGCGCCAACAGCCTCAACTCCAACTCCTTCTCTCCCTTCCCCCAAACCACATCGAGGTCGACCGTCTCGCCCTTCGACAGAACCCCCTGCTTCAACAATTGCCCGGACCACCCCTCCAACGCCTCCCCTTCCCACGTATACGCACCCTGCACCTTCGGATTGACCGATGCGCTCGCACGCATCACGAAATACCCACCCGCCCTGTCCACCGCACCCATATACTCCAGGTCAACGTACCCACGGTCCGCCAACCGCAGGTCATCGCGCAGCGCCTCGGGCGAGGGCAGATGGGGCCGCTCCGGCGCCGTGTCCGCCGTCAGCGTCACCTGCTCCACCGATTCATTCAACAGACTCATCGTCACGTGCAGCTCCACCGCAGCAGGGTTCTGCTTCTTGAATCGTCCCGGGTAATGCTCACGAAGCGCATCCTTGACCGCGAACGAACAGCCGTCCTGGATCACAATCCGACCGAACTCACCGAGCGGACCCCGCGCTGTCGGCTGCAGCACGCTCACCACCCATTGCTGAAGGACCACGTCCAACACGGCCCGCATGAAGTCCTTGAAGGAACGCTTCGCCAACTGGTTGTGGAACGGCTTGTATGCGACTGTCGTGCCGAACAACGCATTGAATTGCCGTTGAATATCGGCCAATGTCTCGACCGTCCCCGTGGCATGGCCTGCCAGCAGGCCCAGGACCAGTCGATATGGAGTAATCAGGCGTTCCCGGTGGCAGAAACCGACCCTCCGTCCGAGGTCATTGAGTGCCGTGGGCGACAGCACGCGCTTGATCTGGTGGGCGAATTGAGCAACAGTGCGGCGTCCCATCCGAGTCTTCTCCTGTCATGTGGGTCCAGCAATTCCATGATCGGAGATTTCGGATGGGACTTCAACGGTTCATAAAATCCCATGAAAATCAATTAGTTATAAGATCCTACCTATGACCACGGTTACACTCTCGTCCGGCAGGCGGCGCAACGGATCATTCGGAAGATGAACGTCGAAGATAAGACGAGGGAGGTCGCGAGCCGGGAGGCCGCGCGCCAAGAGGCGCGGCCGGAGTCGGCCGAAGCGCCCGCGCGACAGCAGGGGTTCTCCATCGTGGAGATTCTGCCCCCACACGATCCGGGCTCCTGGCCGCAGGACTTTACAGTGAGCCGCGAGCAGATCTATGACGACATGGGTCGTCTCACCGGGGGACCCGAGGATTTGTCCGGCGACGGCCGCTGACCGGCATGTTGATCGACTCCGTGGACCGGGCCGCGCGCGCAAGCCGAGCCGGCAGCATGAAATCGTCCTGTGCAGGACCTGTCGGCGACTGCCCGGTGTCGCAGGGGCTCCGGTGCCGCGATCCGTTCGCCCGTGTCGTGCAGACCCTGATCGAGCGGGCCGAGGGCGGCTCGGAGGAGCGCACCCCCTTGGAATCCATCGGGAACCACGTTCGCACCCGCGCGGCGTCTCCGCCTCCGCCCTTCGCCGGGAATCCCTCCTGTAGACTTCGACCATGATCCGCCGCATCCAGGCCCTCAACTACCGCTGCCTCCGCCATGTGGACGTCCGGCTCGACCGCTTCCACGTCCTGGTCGGCCCCAACGCCAGCGGCAAGAGCACGCTGTTCGACGCCGTGGCTTTCCTCGGCGATCTCGTTTCCGACGGCCTCGACGCGGCGGTGGAGAACCGCACCCGCAACTTCCAGGACCTGGTATGGGGGCGGCCGAAGACGAACCCCTGGTTCCAGTTGGCGGTAGAGTTCGCGATACTGGAACACGTGAAGAAGCGCCTTCCGGAACCGGACGATTTCCAGGTGTTCCGTTACGAGGTGATGATCAAGGAAGACGAATACGGGATTCATATCGAATCCGAAAGAGGGCTCCTGGCCCGCAACCCGGCAGCAAGCAGAAGACGGCGTACCCAACGATTCCCCGATCCCCGGACGCCACCCGCTACCATCTTCCACGGCGGCGCCCGGAAAGGCTCCAGGACGATACTGAGACGGACCGACAAGGGTATGTGCTCATACAGCAGCGAGACGTCTCGAGAGAATGGAAGGACCTGGAGGACGAATGCAGCGCATGGGAGAACGAAACCGGCACTTTCGGCGGTGCAGACGTCCGAGAGTGAATTTCCGATGGCTTCCCACACGGCCTCCTTGCTGGAAGCCTTTACCGGCAGCATCGTTCTCGACAGCCTTCACATGCGCCGGTCCAGCCCGCTGAAAAAGAAGTTCGATTTTTCCACGGACGGTTCCAGCTTGCCGTGGGCGGTAAAATATCTTCAGGAAAGGCACGAATCCGATTATCGGGAATGGTTGTTTCACGTACAAACCGTCCTTCCCGATCTCGAAGCCGTCCGGGTCGTGGAGCGGGAAGACGATCGTCACGCGTACCTGATGCTCCAATATACGGACGGCGTGAAGGTCCCTTCCTGGACGACGTCGGATGGAACGCTCAACCTCCTGGCGCTGACGCTGCTCGCCTACCTGCCCGCAGGCGATCCTTCCGCCAGGGAAAGAACCTTTCCGAACAAGGGGGTCTTCCTGATAGAAGAGCCGGAGAACGGTGTTCATCCGCTGGCGCTCGACGCCATCTACGATTCACTTTCCTCGGTATACGACGGTCAGGTTCTCGTCACCACCCACTCGCCCGCATTTCTGCGGCTGGCGCGACCCGAAGAGACCCTGTGCTTCGGGAAGACCTCCGAAGGCGCCACGGACGTCGTCCGGGGAGACGAACATCCCCTCCTGAGAGGCTGGCACGAATCGGCGGACATGAACCTTCTGTTCGCTACCGGCGTCATTGGATGAACGACATGGATCTGTTCGTGCTCGCCGCGGATCTGGACACGGCCAACACGCTCGAAGGTCTGCTGTCTCGCCCTCGCGATCTCGGGATCGGAGACGTGACGTTCGTCGTCGAGCGTCACCCCGGGCGAGACGGCGGATGCCGCACCGGATCGGTCGAATTCCTGAGACCGTATCTCGAAAGACATGACCATGCTCTGATCGTGTTCGACCGTCACGGGTGTGGAGACCGCCGACCGAGACGGGACGTCCAGCAATCCGTGGAAGATCGCTTGGCGAGAAATGGATGGGGCGACCGTGCGAAAGCCATCGTCATCGACCCCGAGCTCGAGGCGTGGGTGTGGAGTGCGTCTCCGGCGGTTTCCCGGATTCTGGGATGGGGCGGTCGGTACCCCGCCCTTCAGCAGTGGCTGAAAGACCAGGAACTCTGGCCACGGGGCCACTCGAAACCGCCCGATCCGAAGCGGGCAATGAGAGCAGTGATGCAGACCAGGCGCATCAGACTGTCTGCCCGCCGATTCTCCGAGCTCGCGGAAAATGCGGACTTCGCCGGTTGCCGGGACCCCGCCTTCAACGAACTCCGGCAGACCCTCCGCGCCTGGTTTCCACCGGGAGCAGCCCCATGATCCGGGCGGAGATCACCGAGCGACGGGGCTCGCGCGTCGGCGTGCGGCTGTTCGGCGACCGGCGGGTGTTCCACCGCCCGCATCCGCAGCCCGATACGGACAAGGGGGCCGTTGCGAGCATCCGCGAATCGCTGAGGCGAAACGGAGTGAAACCATGAGAAACACGATGGAGATCGAGGGCTACCGGGCCGTCATTCAATTCGATCCCGACATCGACATGTTTCGGGGCGAGCTCGTCGGCCTGAACGGAGGCGCGGACTTCTATGCGCAGGACATCGCGGGCCTCAGACGGGAGGGCGCGGCGTCGCTCAAGGTGTTTCTGGAGATGTGCGAAGAAGACGGTGTCGAGCCCCGGAGGCAATTCTCGGGAAGGTTCAACGTGCGTCTCCCGCCGGAGCTGCACGCGGACATCGCCGCCGCCGCGGCAGCCCACGGCAAGAGCCTCAACCAATGGATCACGGATGAGCTGAACGCCCGCGTGGCCGGCTCGGCGTAGTGCTTCCCCCACGCGGAATGCTCCCGAGCAGAGCCGGAACGACATCCGCCGGGCCGCCGTCTTCGAGTCGGCGGAGACGGACCATGCGGCGTGACCATGCCCGGTTGCCCGGCAGGCTGCCGACGGTCCGTGCCCCGCTCGAAGCGCTCGTCCCCCCGGAGCCCGAGTGCGCGGGTGAACTCGGTTCGGTCGAATCAGAGCGGCGAAGGTCTTGGGAACGGCGCCTCCCACGGATGCGGGCGTCCTGGGAGCGCGGGCGTCTCGCCCGCAAATGGGACGGCAAGACCGCCGCCGAGCGATGCGGGCGAGACGCCGCGCTCCCAGGTTCACAACCAGCACCTGGTTCCGGCTGTGCCGAGTTGGGTTCTTCCCGGTCGCCGTTTCGTTCAATGGATTACATGAGGGCAGGCTTCGATGCGGATCGAGCAGATAGAGATCAGGAACTACCGTGTGTTCCGCGACGTCAGGCTGACCAAGCTGCCGCCCATGACCGTGGTGATCGGCGCCAACGGAACGGGCAAATCGACCCTGTTCGACGTGTTCTCGTTCCTGAAGGACGCGCTCGCCGGCAATGTCGCCTCGGCGGTCGCCCGGCGTGGCGGATTCCGGGAATTGGTCAGCCGGGGAGCGCAGGGACCGATTGGGATTACGATCAAGTTTCGAGAGAGCGGGGGCCGTTTGGCTACGTACATTCTTGAAATTCGGGCGCACGGCGGGCGGGCGGTCGTGGATCGTGAAGTGTTGCGCTACCGCAGGGGACAAGGTTCCGGCCGTCCGTGGCACTTCGTCGATTTCTCCCGCGGCCGTGGTACGGCAATCACGAATGAATCCGTCTACGGCGAGGCCGGCGCGGTCGAACAGCGGGAAGAGTTCGAACTCGACGATCCCGGCGTCCTGGCGATCAAGGGTCTCGGCCAATTCCGAGGGTTTCGCGTCGTCTCGGACTTCCGAAGCCTGATCGAGAATTGGTACATCTCGAACTTTCACATCGCCGATGCGCGACCGAGCGCCGAAGCAGGCTACGCTGAACATCTTTCGACCCGGGGAGACAACGTTGCGCAGGTTGCCCAATACCTGTACGAGAATCACAGCAAGCAGTTCGAGCGTGTGCTTGAAGCCATGCGCGCGCGGGTCCCCGGCGTGAAGACCGTAGAGGCCAAGCCTACCGAGGATGGCCGCTTGGTGCTGCGATTCCAGGATGGAAGCTTCAGGGACCCCTTCATCGCCCGCTACGTCTCGGACGGCACGATCAAGATGTTCGCCTATCTCGTACTGCTCCACGATCCGAATCCGTACTCCCTCCTCGCCGTGGAGGAACCGGAGAACCAACTATATCCGTCGCTGCTCGGTGAGCTGATCGAAGAGTTCAGGGACTACGCGCGCCGTGGCGGACAGGCGTTCGTTTCGACGCACTCACCCGATTTCCTGAGCGGTGCGGAACTCGAGGAGATCTATTGGCTGCAAAAGGTGGATGGATTCTCCGTGGTCCGGCGTGGAAGCGACAGCCGGCTCCTGCGCGATCTGGTCGAGGAAGGAGACCTCCCCGGCGCGCTCTGGAAACAACGGCTGTTCGAAGGCGCGGACCCGCAGTGACGAAGCTCGTCTTTCTGGTGGAAGAACCCTCGATGGCGGACCTGCTCGACGGACTCCTGCCGAGGCTCTTTCCCGCGCTTCGGTTTCAGTGCGTCCCTCACGACGGGAAGCAGGATCTGGAAAAGAGCATCCCCCGGAAGCTGCGGGCCTGGCGTGAGCCGGGCGTGCGTTTCGTGGTGGCCCGGGATCAGGACAGTGCGGATTGTCGCCAAGTCAAGGCGAGGTTGATCGAGCTTTGCCGGAACGGGGGACGTTCCGACGCGCTCGTCCGGGTGGTCTGCCGGGAGCTCGAAGCCTGGTACGTCGGTGACCCGGAAGCCCTCGTGCAGGCGTTCCCGGGAGCTCGAAGACCCCTGCTCCGCGAGTTGAGACGGGCGCGATACCGAAATCCAGACACCGTCGTCCGGCCTTCCGAGGCGATTGCGAAACAGATCCTCGAGTTTCAAAAACGCCTGGGGGCAAGGCGCATGGCGGACCACCTTTCGCGAGGGAACTGTTCCCGCAGCTTTCAGGTGCTCCTGGAAGGAGTCGAGCGCCTGTCCCGCCGGAACCCTGACGGCGCCGGTCCATGAGTGCGGGTCGTGGGGAGGAAGGGAACGCCTTTCGATGCCTTGGCGGCGAGGCGAGTCCCGGAATCGAAGCTTCGTGAGGTGGACGGGTTCTCCGTAGTTCGGCCCCTGGTAGTGCAGATTCGGAGCGTCGTCGTAGCGGGCCGGACGAACAGGGTGAGCGCGCCGACGCCCGATGCTTACGCAAGGATGCGGAGAATCGACGCAAATACGGTGTGGCTTTCGAGGAAGCCAGGACGGTGTTCCTGGATGATTTCGCCCGATTGATCGCCGATCCGGATCGTTCGATCGGCGAAGAACGCTTCCTTCTGCTCGGTATGGGCGCACGCCGGCGCATCCTCGTCGTGTACCATCTCGGCAGGGGGCTGGACGTGATTCGCATCATTTCGGCCCGCCGGGCGAATCGCCGCGAGCGCAAGCAATACGAGGACTTTCGCCATGCGTGACCACTACGATTTCTCGGCCTCGAAGCCGAACGCCTACGCCAGACGCGCGAAGCAGCAGATCACGATCCACCTGGATTCGGACACGCTTTCCTGGTTCAAGGCGGTGGCGCATGAGCAGGGGATCCCTTACCAGAGTCTGATCAACCTTTACCTCCGGGATTGCGCGGAATGGGACGGAAGTTGGAGCGCCGTTGGAGTTGAGCCGCGCGGTCCGGCGGACGCCGCGCCGCTGACGTTCCCCGAGTTCGAAGACGACCACCTGCATCAGTTGGCCATTCTGAAGGCCGTCGAAATCATCGGGAAGGCGGCGTCACGGGTCAGCGAGTAGACCAAGGCCAAGCATCCGGACATCCTCTGGGCGGAAATCATCGGAATGCGCAACCGGCTCGTGGCGCCTATTTCGCGATCCAACTCGACATCGTATGGCAGATCGTGCAGGACGATCTGCCTCCACTGATCGCGCAACTCGAACCACTCATGCCCCTGGAGCCCGAGTGACGGTGCGGTCCACCATGGACCGGCTCATCGTCAACTCACCCTACGAGGAACCGGCGCAGTACTGGCGCTACGACTGCTCGACGCGCTTGTTCGACCTCGCGACGGACCACCATGCAGGATCGCCGCCCCGCCGGATACGTCGTCGCCTCCAAGGACTCCCGCGCCTTCGACGACCGACGATTCCGGCGCCTTGCTTTCTACGGCGCGGACCCCTGGCAGGCGGTCGGCAATAAATCGTCCACCGTGACGCCGAGTGCATCGGCGATGTCGCGCAATGTCTGTGCAGGCACGGAGCCAATGGCGGCGCCGTTTTCTATCGCGGACAATCGGGCGCTGGACACCTTCGCGCGGCGAGTCAGCGCTGTGGCGGTCAGCCCGCGGTACTCGCGCCAAACCCGGACCGGGTTGCCGCCGTCGGTGAGACGGTCCACAAGGGCGTCCGGCACGAACTCCTCGCCGCTGGCCCGGCTTTGGCGTAGTGCCTCGCGGTCGGCGGCGTCTTCGAGGGCGTCGCGCAACAGGTCGTAATCCCGGATCGGCACGATGGCTCCGGCTCTTGTGGCCCATGGGCATCGGCCACAGTTATACTCTCGTCCGGCAAGCGGCGGAATGGCTCATTCGAGAGATGGAGGTCGAAGAAGAGGAGGCGAGGGAGGTCGTGCGCCGGGAGACGCCGCCGGAGTCGGCCGGAGCGCCCACGCGGCGGCGGAGATCCTCCATCCGGGAGATTTTGCCCCCACACGATCCGGGCTCTTGGCCGCAGGACTTTACGGTGAGCCGCGAGCAGATCCATGACGACATGGGCCGTCTGACCGGGTGGGCCGAGGACTTGTCCGGCGACGGCCGCTGACTGGTATGTTCACCGACACCAACGTTTTCGTTGTGGCTCGGTTCATGACTGCCCCGGCTCATGTGGTCGCCTGCCGATGCCTCGACCACGCCGGTGGCAGCGAAGAGTCCATGCGCATCAGACGCCACATCGCCATGAGCGTGCAGGCCGAGGTCCCGAACCACCCTCGGGGCAGGCCCTCCTCCCCCAGAATCGAGTACAATCTGCCCTTACCGGCTCTCGCCCGACACCACACCGGCGAAAGTCATCAACTATCCACGAAATCGGGGTAAGTCCATCATGGCAGATGATCGGATCGCCCGCGACGGCAACCAAATCTCGATTCCGCTATTCCGACGAGCGCATGAGCTGCGCATCGCATGCGCGATGCTGTATCAAGCCGTACATGATCGTGGGTATTCAGATCTGATCTTGGATTTTTCGAACTGCGAAGTCGTGACCGAAGCCGCGATGCTTCCACTGCTTCCGATCGTGACCAGGATGCGGGAAGTCGATGGCGTCGATTTCTCGTTGATCGAGCCTGATGACGAGACGTTGCAAAGGTTGTTCACGAATACCAACTGGTCGTATCATCTGGATCCGAACAACCATGGCCAGACCAACTATGAAGGGCAACATCTTCCTGCTCATCGCTATGGAGAAGGAGATAGCTGGAGCGATATATTCGAACGGGTACTATCCATAGTGCTACGCGAATTAAGAGTCGATCGCGCATCGGTAGCCGCCGTTGAGTGGTCGCTGGGTGAGATCATGGACAATGTTGTCAGTCATGCGGAATCTCCGGTTGGTGGATTCGTCCAAGCGACGACCTTCCGAGAAAGTAACCGCGTAGAATTCATCGTTGCGGACGCTGGAATCGGGATTCCGAAAAGTATGAATATAGTGCGTCATGATGATGCGCTAATGCAGGCGATCGCGGAAGGAGCTACACGAGATCAGTTGAGAAACGCCGGTCATAGGTTGGTACTTAAGGAAATCACAAAACCGGCTCCAATCCGAATTGGAGTCGTCCTTTCTTGCGGTCTCGTTTCGGATGGGACCGAGTCGCATTGCTCGCCAGATAATCCACCAAGCCTCGTAACACGGGAAGAAAGCCACGTCTCCTTCCACAAGCAAGCGCACGGAACACCTCCCCCAATCCATGACGCGCACACATCGCCACCTTCCGTGTCGAGACCTCGACCCCTCGCAATACCTGCGTCATCTGAGCCAAGTAACGCTTCAGAACCGAGGCCGCAATCGCCGTCCATATCAGACCCTCGGCTATCCCCGCTTTGCTCGTGTCGAACGCATGAAGATTCGCATACGACTTCCACTCCTTGAACAACAGCTCGACCTGCCACCGCAACCGATAGAGCTGCCCCACCTGCTCCGCACTGAATCGGCTCCGCGCCAGATTCGTCACCAACAACGTATGACACCCCTCGTCAGGATTCCACCGCGCCAACAGCCTCAACTCCAACTCCTTCTCTCCCTTCCCCCAAACCACATCGAGGTCGACCGTCTCGCCCTTCGACAGAACCCCCTGCTTCAACAATTGCCCGGACCACCCCTCCAACGCCTCCCCTTCCCACGTATACGCACCCTGCACCTTCGGATTGACCGATGCGCTCGCACGCATCACGAAATACCCACCCGCCCTGTCCACCGCACCCATATACTCCAGGTCAACGTACCCACGGTCCGCCAACCGCAGGTCATCGCGCAGCGCCTCGGGCGAGGGCAGATGGGGCCGCTCCGGCGCCGTGTCCGCCGTCAGCGTCACCTGCTCCACCGATTCATTCAACAGACTCATCGTCACGTGCAGCTCCACCGCAGCAGGGTTCTGCTTCTTGAATCGTCCCGGGTACTGTTCACGAAGCGCATCCTTGACCGCGAACGAACAGCCGTCCTGGATCACAATCCGACCGAACTCACCGAGCGGACCCCGCGCTGTCGGCTGCAGCACGCTCACCACCCATTGCTGAAGGACCACGTCCAACACGGCCCGCATGAAGTCCTTGAAGGAACGCTTCGCCAACTGGTTGTGGAACGGCTTGTATGCGACTGTCGTGCCGAACAACGCATTGAATTGCCGTTGCATATCGGCCAATGTCTCGACCGTCCCCGTGGCATGGCCTGCCAGCAGGCCCAGGACCAGTCGATATGGAGTAATCAGGCGTTCCCGGTGGCAGAAACCGACCCTCCGTCCGAGGTCATTGAGTGCCGTGGGCGACAGCACGCGCTTGATCTGGTGGGCGAATTGAGCAACAGTGCGGCGTCCCATCCGAGTCTTCTCCTGTCATGTGGGTCCAGCAATTCCATGATCGGAGATTTCGGATGGGACTTCAACGGTTCATAAAATCCCATGAAAATCAATTAGTTATAAGATCCTACCTATGAACGCCGGTAATGGTTTGTTCGGCAGCTATCGCGTGGCTGCACTGTCTGCCGAAGGTCAATTCGAGATTAATTCAGGATATGGTCATTTGTACTATGATCGCAACTTGGAGGCCGCGCAATCCAAACGTCGCGAAAGGCCGTATACCGGCACTGCGATTCGATGTGGCATCGGACTAGGCAACCCCGATCTTTTGCAAGATGCCCTGAAATTCCGCGGCGAGGTGCATCACCCTGCGTATGATGTAGTGGAACGTCGCTTCAAAGATGATACAGGCGGAATCGTATTCAGTGTGAAGAATGAGGCCCGTGGCGACATCGGCTCGCGACACGGCGGTCGCCGAATCAGGCAGATGATCGAGAACCTGCTCCTCGACCAAGCGACCGTCTCCATCGATTTCAACGGTGTCGGGGTAATCTCGAGTAGCTTCGCCGACGAGGTATTCGGACGCCTCTTCGTCTCACTGGGTCCAAGGGGGTTCATGCGGCGTATCGAGATCGTCCACGCCGCACCGATGGTGGAAGGGCTGATCGATCGTGCGATCTTGCAGCGAACCAAGCTGGGCAACGGAGAAACGGATGATCGCTCATCAGCAGGCGAAGAGCGTTCCTGACCACTCGTTCCCCCCCGCTGATCGCGCAACTCGAACCACTGGTCCCCTCGAAGCCCGAGTGATGGCCCGCGCCACCATCGACCGGCTCATCGTCAACTCGCCCTACGAGGAGCCGGCGCACCACTGGCGCTACGACCGCACGACGCGCCGGTTCGACCTCGCGCCGGGCCGCCGTCCCGCCGGATACGTCGTCGCCTCCGAGGACTCCCGCGCCTTCGACGACCCCGGCGCCTTCGTCGAAATCCCCCTGGTCAACGCCATCCGCCCGCGGGTCAAGGCGTGGCGCGAAGCCGGCTGGCCCGGCGCCACCGCCGTCACCCGGCGCCTGCTCCGGTACTGGAACGACCCGGAGGAGTTCGAGACCCGGCGCTTCTTCTTCTGCCAGCTCGAAGCGGTCGAAACCCTGATCTGGCTGACCGAGGCGCCCGCCCCGGAGAGGGTCGGCGTCGAGGTTCCCTCCGACGGGGGCGGCTTCGAGCGGGTGTGCGCCAAGATGGCGACGGGGTCCGGCAAGACCGTGGTCATGGCGATGGTCCTCGCCTGGCACATCCTGAACAAGGTCGCCCATCCGCGGGACCGCCGCTTCTCACGGAACGTGCTGGTCGTCGCGCCCGGCCTCACCGTCAGAAGCCGCCTGGCGGTGCTCGAACCCTCGCACCCGGAGAGCTACTACGAGGCGTTCCGTGTCGTGCCCTCCGCGATGCTGGACCGGCTCCGGCAGGGCAGGGTGATCGTGCGCAACCGGCACGCGCTCGACTGGGAGGGGGAGGAACGCATCGCCCGCCGGCGGAGCGTGGACAAGCGCGGGGCGCGGAGCGATGAAGCCTGGGTGCGCGACGTGCTCGGCGACATGGCGAAGGCCCGCGACCTCCTGGTCGTCAACGACGAGGCGCATCACGCCTGGCGCATCCAGGAGCAGTCCGGCTCCGGGGTCGGGGAGGCTCCGGCGTCACGGGCGGCTCCGGCGTCACGGGCGGCCCCGGCATCGCGGGCGGCCCCGGCATCGCGGGCGGCCCCGGGGTCGGGGGTGGCTCCGGGGTCGGGGGGTGGCTCCGGCGTCGCGGGCGGTTCCGGCATCGCGGGCGGCCCCGGGGTCGGGGGCGGCCCCGGCATCACAGGCATCGACAAGGCCATGATCGAGGAGGCGACCAAGTGGGTCGGTGGCCTCGACCGGATCGACCGGGCGCGCGGAATCCTCCGCTGCTACGACTTCTCCGCGACACCCTTCGCCCCGTCCGGCCGAAGAAGTTCGGAGGAGGCGCTGTTCGGCTGGATCGTGAGCGACTTCGGGTTGAACGACGCCATCGAGGCCGGCCTCGTCAAGACGCCGCGGGTGGTCGTCCGGGACGACGCCCTGCCCGACGCCGGCACCTGGAAATCCCGCCTCTACCACATCTACAACGACCCGGAGGTCAAGGACGACCTGAACCGCCGGGCCGGGGCCGGGGAGCCGCTTCCCGATCTGGTGCTCAACGGCTACTACCTGCTCGGATACGACTGGCGCGAGACCGCCAGGCGATGGGCCGCCGCGGGGTTCGAGGCGCCGCCGACGATGATCACCGTCGCCAACCGCACCGAGACCGCGGCCCGCGTCAAGCACGCCTTCGACACCGGGCGGGTGCGCATCGACGAGCTGTGCGACCCGGAACGGACCCTGCACATCGACTCCAAGGTGTTGGGCGAGGCCGAGGCCCAGGACGCCGCGGAGCCGATCGGGGACGGGGACGGAGGCGGGGCCGCCGGGATCAACGGTGGAATCAGCAGTGGAGCCGGAGCCGGGGTCGGAACCGAAGTCGAAATCGGGACCGGCGGCAAGGCTGGAACCCCCGGCGAGGTTGGAACCGGTGCAGGAACCGGCGTCCGTCCCCGCAAGCGCAACGCGCTCAACGCGAAGCAGCGCGCCGAGCTCCTGCGCCGGCAGGTGGACACCGTGGGCCGCCCCGGCCAGCCCGGCGGGCGGATCCGGAACGTGATCTCGGTCGGGATGCTCTCCGAAGGATGGGACGCCAAGACCGTGACGCACATCATGGGCCTGCGCGCCTTCACCAGCCAGTTGCTGTGCGAACAGGTGGTCGGCCGCGGCCTGCGGCGCACCGCCTACGAAGTGGCCCCGGACACCGGCCTGTTCGAGCCGGAATACGTCAACGTCTTCGGCGTGCCCTTCACCTTTCTCCCGCACGAAGGGGGAGGGGACGGCCCGCCACCGCCGCCCGAGCCGAAGACCGCCATCGAGCCCGACAAGGACAAGGCCGCGTTCGAGATCCGCTGGCCGAACGTCGTGCGCATCGACCGCGTGTTCCGCCCGCGCCTGACCCTCGATTGGGAGAAGGTGGAGCCGCTGACCCTCGACGCCAGCCAGACCGCGAGGCTCGCGGAGCTGGCGCCGGTCGTCGAAGGCAAGCCGGACATGACCCTGCTGGCGGCCATCGACCTGGAACGCCTGGCGCGGGAGCTCCGCATCCAGCGCATCGTCTTCGAGACCGCGCGGGACGTGTACGACACCATGCAGGCGGATTGGAGCGGAAGCCGCGAGGTCCTGCTCGCCCAGCTCGTCCGGCTGGTCGAACGGTTCCTCCGCTCCGGCCGGATCGCCATCGAGCCCCGCCTGTTCGCCGATGACGACCTGAAGCGGCGCCTCATGCTGGCGCTCAACATGACCCGGATCGTGCAGCACCTCTGGCAGGCGATCCGCTTCGAGAACGCCGAAGGGCTCACGCCCGTCTTCGACCGAGACCGCCCCATCCGCTCCACCGGCGACATGGTGACCTGGTACACCGGCCGCCCGTGCGACCGCACCGCGCGCAGCCACGTCAACTTCTGCGTCCACGACAGCACCTGGGAGGCGTCCGAAGCCTTCGCCCTCGACCACAGCCCCCGGGTCGATGCCTGGGTGAAGAACGACCATCTCGGCTTCGAGGTCTTCTACGTCCACGCCGGCGTCGTCCACAAGTACCGCCCGGACTTCCTCGTCCGCCTCGCCTCCGGCGACATGCTCGTCCTGGAGGTCAAGGGCAGGGAGCGCGAGCAGGACCGCACCAAGCGGCGCTTCCTCGCCGAATGGGTCGCCGCCGTCAACGCCCACGGCGGCTTCGGCCGCTGGACGTGGGCGGTGTCGAGGAAGCCGAGCGACATCCACGACGTTCTCGCGGCGGCGAGCGGCCGTGGCGCTGGCGTCGGCGCTGGTCCGATGGCGAATCAGTTCGCCGATGCGCAAATCGCCGGGATGATGGAACCTATGGCGGCGAACCGAGGCGCGGACACCGAGCCGGCGGCTCGCACCGGCCCGGAAGGCTGACCATCCTTCGTCAGCGAACAGAACGATGTTCGAGAGCAAAGATCAGATCCTGGACCAACTCCGGGCCGGAGAAGACGGCCGCGCCGAGTTCAAGGAGGTGCGCTTCGGGAATCGAGGCATCGTCTCCCCCAACACCGAGGAGCTTGCCGGGGAGCTGGTCGCGTTCGCGAACGCCGAAGGCGGCGTCGTGTTCCTTGGTGTCGACGATTCGGGCACGGTGCGCGGGGTCCCGCCGGCGCGGATCGACGCGGCCGAACAATGGGTGCTCAACGTCGCGACCCACAACTGTGATCCGCCGATCCGGCCAATCCTCCGCAAGGCACTGCTTCCGGGTGATGGTGGAGACGACGAGCGTGTCCTTCTGGTGGAGGTTCCGCGCGGACTGTACGTGCACCGCACGTCCGGAGGGCGCTACTACGCGCGGCTCGGGTCCACCAAGCGGGACCTCACGCCCCCGGAGCTCGTCCGGCTCTTCCAGCAGCGGGGCCGCGAGTACGTATTCGACGAACAGCCCGTCCTCGCCGCGACCGTGGATGATCTCAACCGCCACCGCCTCGAAGCGTTCTTCGGCAGATCGCCGACCATCCCCTGGCTCGATCTGCTCCGGAACACCCGCGTGACGTACCGGGACGAAGACGGAGTGGACCGGCCGACCGTCGCCGGCCTGCTGGTCTTCGGAACGGAGCCGTCCGGGTTCCTCCCCTCCGGCTCCATCGAAGCCGCCTGCTACCGGGGAACCCGGCTGTCCTCCGACGACCTCATCCACGCGGAACGGCTCGCCGGCCCCGTCTCCGACCAGATCGACGCCGGCATCGCCTTCGTCGCCTGCTTCATGCAGGCGCCGCCGAGCCAACGGCCGCTCGACAAAGACGGCGCCCCCTACGACCTCGACGTGGTCAACGAAGCCATCGTCAACGCCGTCGCCCACCGCGACTACGCCATCTCCGGCGCGAAGATCCGCCTGTTCCTGTTCGCCGATCGCCTGGAGCTCTACAGCCCCGGCAAGCTCCCCAACACCCTGACCCTCGACGACATGCCCTACCGCACCTTCACCCGCAACCAGCTTCTGGTAAGCTTTCTGTCGAGGATTCGGAGCAAGCGCACCGGACAGGTGTTCCTGGAATCGAGGGGAGAAGGCGTGCGGAAGATCCTTGAGGACGGGGAGGCGTATTCGGGCCGACGGCCGGAGTATGAGCTGTTCGGGGATGAGCTTCGGTTGACGTTGTGGGGAAAAATCAATCGGCAAGAGCTTCAACCAATGGGTGAAGGATGAGCTGCGCTTTTGCGTCGCGGGTTCGACACAGGGTAGACGGGCTCGGAACAATGACACGCCCGACACCGCCGCCGGGACTTGGGCCAGCCGGGGAATCGAGGAGTATGGAGATGAACGATCAGGCGAGGAATCGAGTGATCTCGATGAGGGTGTCGGCACGAGAGGCGGAGAGAGAAATCTCCCGGATTCCGCATCAAAGATGCCAAATGCTTTTGGAACCCGCTGGCATATCTATCGGGACGAAAATGGAAGGGAGCAGGCGAGGGCTCAGAGTATCTGCTGGCTGTACCTGCAAGTTGCATAAATTTTCGCCCCATACATGTATTTGCTGCACAAAATACAGGGTTTTCGGACCGAAGTAGCGTGTAGCTCATGTTCGCTGCCAGTGAGGATAAACCACACACGGGATTCTTGAATCTTGTACAAAACCGGACGGAGGCAATCGTAAAACGAATGTAACAGAATGAAACGTGGTCCCCGAAGCTGGTACAATAGTTGTCTCCCAAAACAACGTACCCAGCGAAACGGAGACCACGCAGATGAAGCATAGCCGAGCCGACGTTCGAGGTAAAGCCAAGCTGGGCCTCGACCTCCGATTCGAATCACAGAGCCTGACGTCGTATTCGGGTCTCATCGTCTTCCAGCACCTCTTCTCCCTCCTCGGCATCAAAGAACGGCTGTGGAGATGCTTCCGCCACCTGAAGGCCAATCCCATTTACGGCCATCACCTGATCATGATGCTGCTGGCAGGGCAAGATCACTAAAAATGTATTGACATCAACAAGTTTTGTGATCTAATGGCGTCTTCATCAAGGAGATGGAGATGACAAGAAATGAACACGACAGCTCCTGCAAGTATGATCGAGCATTTCTCAAAGCTGGAGGATCCGCGAGTCGATAGAAACAAGAAGCATGAGTTGATTGATGTCATCGTCCTGTGCGTGTGTGCGGTGGTCAGTGGCGCGGAGGGATGGAGTGACATCGAAGAATTTGGGCGCACGAAGCTGGAGTGGCTTCGCCGCTATGTTCCGCTGGCCAATGGGGTCCCGGTGGACGACAATTGCACGAATCATCTCGGCGCTGTCGGTGAGAGGTTTTCAGGACTGCTTCATGAGCTGGATGGAAGATGTTGTGAAGCTGAGTGGCGGTGAGATTATTGCGGTTGACGGGAAGACGCAGAGGCGTTCCCACGACCGCAAGCGGGGTATGAAGGCGATGCATATGGTGAGTGCCTGGGCATGTGGCAATGCAGTGGTGCTTGGGCAGGTGAAGACGGAGGAGAAGTCGAACGAGATCACGGCGGTGCCGGAGTTGCTGGATAAGCTGGAATTGTCGGGGTGTATCGTGACGCTGGATGCGATGGGATGCCAACGAGCGATAGCGAAGCAGATCAAGGAAGGGGGAGGGGATTATGTTGGCGGTGAAGGGGAACCAGAAGCAATTGAACAGGGAGGTTCGGAGGTATTTTGATGCGGCACGGGAGAGGGATTTCGAGTGTGAAGGGATTGAGAACGACGAGACGGCGGAGGATGGTCACGGACGGGTAGAGTCCAGGAGCTATTATTTGTCCACCGACCTGGGTGCGTTGTCTTGTGTGAAGAAGTGGAATGGGTTGAGAGCGGTCGGGATGGTGGAGTCGGAGCGCTGGAGTGATGGGCGTGTGAGTATTGAGCAACGGTACTACATTACGTCGCTGGAAGATGTGGAGACATTTGGGCGAGCGGTGCGTTCACACCGGGGAATCGAGAATGAGCTGCACTGGAGATTGGATGTGACGTTTCGGGAAGACGAGGGTCGGATTCGTCGGGGTAATGCACCGCACAATATGGGAGTGATTCGGCATGTGGCGGTCAATCTTCTGAAGCGTGAGTCGGCGAAGATCAGCGTCAGGAAGAAGCGTATCCGGGCGGCATTGAACGATGGCTTTCGAGATAAGGTATTGATGGGACAGTGATTTTATATGCGGTTGCCCTGGGCACACTCCGTTCGGCATCCGCTGACCAACCATGAATAAGACGGGATTTTGAATCCCGAAACTTGAGGAAGAAGTTGTGGCGGGAGAACGCCGGCCCGTTGCGAACCCGCTCACCCATGCAACCCCAGCCGCTCGGCCGTCTCCCACACCCGCCAGTGGTCGTGCGGCATCTGCGCGTGGGTGAGGCCCAGATGCGCGAAGGCGTCGTTCACCGCGTTGGAGAAGGCCGACACGCCGCCCACGTTCGGGCTCTCGCCCACCCCCTTCGCGCCGATCGGGTGGTGCGGCGAAGGGGTCGTGGTGAAGTCGGTCTCCCAGGCCGGGGTCTCGACCGCGGTGGGCAGGTAGAAGTCCAGCAGGCTCGCCCCGGAGACGTTGCCCGTCTCGTCGTAGGCGATCTCCTGGCCCATCGCGATGGCCAGCGCCTCGGTCAGGCCGCCGTGCACCTGCCCTTCGATGATCATCGGGTTGATGCGGGTGCCGCAGTCGTCGAGGGCGTAGAAGCGCCGCACCTCCGTCACCCCGGTGTCCACGTCCACGTCCACCACGCAGACGTAGGCCCCGAAAGGGTAGGTCATGTTGGGCGGATCGTAGTAGCTCACCGCTTCGAGGCCCGGCTCGAGGCCCGGAATCGCCTGGTTGTAGGCGGCGAAGGCGATCTCGGCCATGGTCTTCACGCGCTCGGGGTTGCCCTTGACCTGGAAGCGGTCCGCGTCCCATTCGAGGTCGTCCTCGTGCACCTCGAGCAGGTAGGCGGCGATCATCTGCGCCTTGGCCCGGATCTTGCGCCCGGCCATCGCGGTGGCGGCGCCGGCCACCGGGGTCGAGCGGGAACCGTAGGTGCCGAGGCCGTAGGGGGCGGTGTCGGTGTCGCCTTCCTCGACGGTGATCCGGTCGGCGGGGATGCCGATCTCGGAGGCGAGGATCTGCGCGAAGGTGGTGGCGTGGCCCTGGCCCTGGCTGATGGTGCCGAAGCGCGCGATGGCCGAGCCGGTGGGATGGATGCGGATCTCGCAGGAGTCGAACATGCCGAGGCCGAGGATGTCGCAGTTCTTCACCGGCCCCGCGCCGACGATCTCGGTGAAGAACGCCACCCCGATCCCCATCAGGGTGCGGGTCTCGCCGCGCGCGAACGCCTCGCGGGCGGCCTTCTGCTCGGCCCGCAGCCCCGGGTAGTCCACCGCCGCCAGCGCCTTGTCCAGCGCCGCGTGGTAGTCGCCCGAGTCGTACTCCCAGCCGAGCGCCGAGGTGTAGGGAAACTGCTCCTTGGCGATGAAGTTCCGCCTTCGCAGCTCGGCCGGGTCCACGTCGAGCTTGCGCGCGAGCACGTCCACCATGCGCTCGATGAAGTACGACGCCTCCGTGACCCGGAAGGAGCAGCGGTAGGCGACGCCGCCCGGGGCCTTGTTGGTGTAGACGCCGTCCACCTCCACCCAGGCGGTGGGGACGTCGTAGGAGCCGGTGCAGATGTTGAAGAATCCGGCCGGGAATTTCGTCGGATCGGCGCAGGCGTCGAACGCGCCGTGGTCGGCCAGCACGTGGCACCACAGGCCGGTGATCCGGCCGTCGCGGGTCGCCGCGATCTTCCCGGTCATGTGGTAGTCGCGGGCGAACGCGGTGGCGGAGAGGTTCTCCATGCGGTCCTCGATCCACTTCACCGGCCGGCCCAGCACGATGGAGGCCACGGCCGCGCAGAGGTAGCCGGGGTAGACGCCGACCTTGTTGCCGAAGCCTCCGCCGATGTCCGGGGAGACGATGCGGATGTTGTGCTCCGGGATGTGGGTGATGAGCGAAGCCACGGTGCGCACCGCGTGCGGCGCCTGGAAGGTGCCCCACAGCGTGAGCTTGCCGTTGACCTTGTCCATCGAGGCCACGCAGCCGCAGGTCTCCAGCGGGCAGGGATGCACCCGCTGGTAGACGATCCGCTCCTCGGCCACCACCTCCGCGTCCGCAAGGGCCTGCTCGGTCGCGGCCCGGTCGCCGGCCTCCCAGGTGAAGATGTGGTTGGGATGGCGGCGCGGGCCGTGGGCGCCCTCGGTCTTGTCCGCGACGTCCTCGCGCAGCACCGGCGCCCCCTCGTCCATCGCCCGGTTGGCGTCGGTGAGGGCCGGCAGCGCCTCGTACTCGACCTCCACCAGCTCCACTCCGTCGGCGGCGGCGTAGCGGTCCTCGGCCACCACGAAGGCCACTTCCTGGCCCTGGAACAGCACCTTCCCGTCGGCCAGCACCGCCTGCACGTCGCCGGCCAGCGTCGGCATGTAGTGCAGGTTCAGGGGCTTCAGGTCCTCGGCGGTCAGCACCGCGAGCACCCCGGGCGCCGCCAGCGCCGCGTCCTTGTCGATGCCGGTGATCCGGGCGTGCCCGTAAGGGGAGCGGACGAAGTCGCCGAACACCATCCCCGGCAGCTTGACGTCGTCCACGTAGTTGCCCTTGCCCTGGGTGAAGCGGGCGTCCTCGACGCGCTTGCGGGCGCAGCCGAGGCCCTGGAGCTTCTCGATGCGCTCTTCGGTGGTGGCGGCAGCCTGTTCGCTCATTGTTCCGTCTCCCTCGCCGCGTTCATCTCGTCCGCGGCGGCGCGAATCGCCTTCACGATGTTCTGGTACCCGGTGCAGCGACACAGGTTCCCCGCGATCCCGAAGCGGATCGCTTCCTCGTCCGGGTCCGGGTTCTCCTGGAGCAGACGCCACGCGCGGACGATCATCCCCGGCGTGCAGTAGCCGCATTGCAGCCCGTGGTGTTCGCGGAACGCTTCCTGCAACGGGTGCAGGGCGCCGTCGGCGCCGGCGACGCCCTCGATGGTCGTGACCTCCGCGCCGTCGACCTGCGCGGCGAAGACCATGCAGGACTTCACCGAGCGCCCGTCGAGGTCCACCGTGCAGGCGCCGCAGTGCCCGGTGTCGCAGCCGATGTGCGGGCCGGTCAGGTCGAGGTGCTCGCGCAGGAGGTGGATGAGCAGGGTCCGGGGCTCGGCAGGCACCTCGACCTCGCCGCCGTTGACCGTCAGCTTGACGTTCATGTCCATGTCTCCTTCAAGGTCCGGTTCAGGCGGCGGTGGCCAGCGCGCGCTCGATGGCGCGGCGCACGATCACCCCGGTCAACCGCGTGCGGAACGCGGCGCTCCCGCGCCCGTCCGACACCGGCTCGGCGATGGCCTGCGCCGCGGCGCAGGCGGCGGCGACGTCCGCTTCGCCGGCCGCGGTGCCGGTGAGCGCCGCGCCGGCCTCGGCTGCGAGCAGGGGCCGATCCGCGAGGTTGGTGAGCGCGATCGAAGCATGGGTGCAGGTCCCGCCCGAGCGGGCCAGGATCACCGCCGCGGCGGCGGTGGCGTAGTCCCCGACCTTGCGTTTCTGCTTCTCGTAGGCGCAGCCGTGGCCGGCCGGCGGGGACTCGAAACGGATCGCGGTGAGGATCTCCCCATCTTCGCGGGCGGTGGCGAACGCGCCCTCGTAGTACTCGCGCGCCGCGACCTCGCGCCGCCCGCCGGCGCCTTCCAGCACGTAGCGCGCGTCGAGCGCCATCAGGACGGCCGGCAGGTCGTTGCCCGGATCGCCGTTGGCGGCGTTGCCCCCGACGGTGCCGAGGTTGCGGACCTGCGGATCGGCGATCTGCAACGCGGCCTCGCGCAGGATCGGGCAGGCATCGGCCAGCGGCCCGGAGGCGATGATTTCGGCCTGGGTGGTCATCGCGCCGAGGGTGACCGTGCCGCCCTCGACGCGCACCCCGCGCAGGGATTCGATCGCGCGGAGGTCGATCAGGTGTCCGGGCTGCGCCATGCGCAGCTTCATCATCGGGATCAGGCTGTGGCCCCCGGCGACCACCAGGGCCTCGTCCCCGTGCTCGGCGAGCAGCCGCACCGCCCCGGAGAGATCGGCCGGACGGTGGTAGTCGAACGCAGCAGGAATCATCCTCCTCTCCTCCTTCGGCTCCATCGGTGCGGATGGTCGAGACTACTCCCTGTCGCGGCAGGCGGGTAGTGCCAAAGGCTTCCGACGGCGATGGCGCGCATCGCCCGGCTCCCGCACGCCGCCTTTATCGGCAACCGCGCCGAGCGGGACCTGCGCACGCAAGGTCAGGCAGTAAAGTGTCGGGATGCTTCCGCACCCGAAGGTACGCCGATACCCGGTACCGAATCTCCGGCTCCCTGCAATCGATGGCGAACCGGAGCTGCAACCCGCTCGTTGCCGTTCGGATCGCGCTCGCCGGCAATGCCGTTGAGATTTTGCGAAAGCGGCTACGGTACCATCGCCGGAGTCCTTGCTCGTTCGAGTCTGTGTCGATGTGCGCCGACCCGGTGCGTACGCCGGAGAACCCCGATGAACGATGAGACGCCGCCTGCCAAACCATGGGCAGGCCGGTTCACCGAGCCCACGGACGCGCTGGTCGAACGGTTCACCGAATCGGTAAGCGTCGACCACCGGATCGCGAAGCACGACATCCGGGGCTCGATCGCCCACGCGACCATGCTCGCGGCGGTCGGGGTGCTGAGCGAGGCGGACCGCGACGCCATCGTCTCCGGGCTCGAGGGCATCCTCGCCGAGGTCGAGGCGGGCGCCTTCGAGTGGCGCACGTCGCTCGAAGATGTGCACATGAACGTGGAATCGGCGCTCACCGACCGGATCGGCGACGCCGGCAAGCGCCTGCACACCGGACGGTCGCGCAACGACCAGGCCGCCACCGGGGTGCGGCTGTTCGTGCGCGAGGCGCTGGATGACGTCGCCGGGGCGGTTCGCGCGCTGCAAGGCGTGATCCTCGCGATTGCCGAGCGTGAGGCGGATACCGTGCTGCCGGGCTTCACCCACCTCCAGCCCGCGCAGCCGGTGACCTTCGGCCACCACATGCTGGCGTGGTTCGAGATGCTGGAGCGCGACGCCGAGCGCTTCGCCGAGTGCCGCCGCCGGGTCAACCGCCTGCCGCTGGGGGCCGCCGCACTTGCCGGGACGCCGTACCCCATCGACCGCGCCATGACCGCGGGGCTGCTCGGGTTCGACGGGCTGTGCGAGAACTCCATCGACGCGGTGAGCGACCGCGATTTCGCGATCGAGCTCGCCTCCGGCTGCGCGCTCACCATGGTGCACCTCTCGCGCATGTCGGAAGAGCTGGTGCTGTGGGTCTCGGCGCCGTTCGGATTCGTCGAGCTCGGCGACGCCTGGTGCACCGGCTCCTCGATCATGCCGCAGAAGAAGAATCCGGACGTGCCGGAGCTGGTGCGAGGCAAAAGCGCGCGGGTCATCGGCCACCTCAACGCGCTGCTGGTGTTGATGAAGGGCCAGCCGCTGGCCTACAACCGTGACAACCAGGAGGACAAGGCGCCGCTGTTCGATGCCGTCGACACCGTCCTGGACTGCCTCCGGGTCTTCGCCGGGATGCTGGGCACCCTCGAATGCCGGCGCGAGCGGATGCGCGAGGCGGCGCGGCTCGGGTACATGACCGCGACCGATCTGGCCGACTACCTGGTGCGCAGGGCGGTGCCGTTCCGCGACGCCCACGAGGCGGTGGGGCGTGCGGTGCGCCGCGCGGTGGAGACGGGTCGGGACCTGTCGGAGATGACGCTCGACGAGCTGCGCGCGTTCTCGCCGGTCGTCGAGGACGATGTGTTCGAAGTGCTGACCCAGGACGGCTCGGTGGCCGCGCGCAACCATGTGGGCGGCACCGCCCCCGCCCAGGTCCGGGCCGCGATCGTGCGGGCGAAGGTGAAGCTCGCTTCGGACTGAAGGTCGCGCCGAAACCGACGCCCGCGGGCGGAACGGCGAGAGCGGGACTGCCAGTCCAACGGGGGCGGTGCGGTGCTGAAGCCGTCGGCGACAAGCGAGGTCGGGCTCTTCGAGGTGCGAGGACGGCGGCAGGACGAGGGCCCCTGTAGCGGCGGCCTCCTCATGGACGACGATGGAGAATCCGTCCGGGATCCGGAGGCCGAGCTCGGACTCGACGGCGGACTTCGATCATCGAGAAACCGGGCACGCAACGCCCGCGGTTCCAGGGACGTGAACCTGACGTGAGCGACACCTTCACCCCGATCGCCGGGCGGCTGACCCGATGGCACGCGCGCTACGGCCGCAGGAACCTGCCGTGGCAGCGCGACCCGACGCCCTACCGGGTGTGGGTGTCGGAGATCATGTTGCAGCAGACCCGGGTGAGCGTGGTCATCGGGTACTACGGGCGCTTCATGGCGCGCTTCCCCGGCCTTGCGTCGCTCACCGATGCGCCGCTCGACGACGTGCTCGGGCTGTGGACCGGGCTGGGGTACTACTCGCGGGCGCGCAACCTCCATCGCGCCGCGGCCCTGGTGCGGGACCGCCACGGCGGGACGATGCCGCGCGATCTCGATGCCCTCGTCGCCCTGCCGGGGATCGGGCGCTCCACCGCCGGCGCGATCCTCGCCCTCAGCCACGGCGACCGGCATCCCATCCTCGACGGCAACGTCAAGCGCGTGCTCTGCCGCTACCACGGCGTCGCCGGCTGGCCGGGGGAGGGCAGGGTCGAGCGCGCCCTGTGGGCGCTCGCCGAGCGGCACACTCCGCATGAAAGCATCGCCGCCTATACCCAGGCGATCATGGACCTCGGCGCGACACTCTGCGTGCGGTCGCGCCCGCTGTGCGCCATCTGTCCGATCGAGACCGACTGCACGGCGCGGCGTGAAGGCGCGCAAGCCGAATACCCCGCGCCCCGTCCCCGCCGTGCGGTGCCCCGCCGCGAGACCGTGTTCCTGGTGCTGCGCGATGCGGACGGCGCGCTGCTCCTCGAACGCCGCCCCCCGGCCGGCATCTGGGGCGGGCTGTGGTGCTTCCCGGAATGCGACCCCGCGGACGACGTCGAGGCCATGTGCCGGTCGCGCTTCGGCGTTCGCCCCGTCGCCACCACCGCGCTCGCGCCGATCGCCCACGGATTCACCCATTTCAAGCTTGACGTGTATCCGATCCTCGTGGAGGTCGATGACGGGGCTGCTACGACCGATGCGGGCGACTCTCGCCGGTACCCTGAAGGCGACGCCGTGGCCGATTCGGGGGAGCTTCGCTGGTATTCTCCGGACGTTGCCGCGAGCGTCGGACTCGCCGCTCCGGTGAAGCGCCTGATCGAGCAGCTCGCGCGCGACGGATCGATTCCCTCCCGATAATTCGAGACAATCGCACCTTGGCGATCCGGGTTCGGCGGAGCCGGAACCGGGTGTATCCTGGTTTTCTGCAAGGTTTCGTGCGGGATCGATCGTCAGGGAACCCATGCGGCGAGGCAGTCCGATGGCGCGAACCGTACAGTGCGTGAAGCTTCGGGAGGAGGCCGAGGGCCTCGATTTCCCGCCCCTGCCCGGCGACCTCGGCAGGCGCGTCCACGAGAACGTCTCGAAGGCGGCGTGGCGGCAGTGGCTGGCCCACCAGACGATGCTCATCAACGAGAACCGCCTGAAGGTCACCGACCCGGAGGCCCGCCGCTTCCTCGAAGGCGAGCTGGAGAAGTACTTCTTCGGCGAGGGCTCGGCGGCGCCCGAAGGGTACGTGCCGCGAAGCGGGTAGCCCCTTGTCCGTGAAGTCTTTCGACAAGATGACGAAGGATTTTCTCCCGCCAGCGTCCGGTTCCGGCCATGTCGGGCCGGGGAGCCGGGGAGTCGGCGAGCTGCTGCCGGCAGCGCGGGTCGGGCCGATGGAATCCGTGATGGTCCGATCCGGTCCGATCCGTATCGGAAACACGCCCGATCGCTTCACACGGAGGAGCCGGGTGACAGGGAGCCGGGTGACGGTGGACCCCGATGAGCGCGCACCCGCACCATGAGGGCGCCGGCCGGGTGGATCGGGCGTCGGCGCCGAAGAGTACGCCCACCCATCTCTCGAACGACGCGCTGGCCGCCCTCACCGAGCGCTCGGACCGCAAGGGCCTCACGCATCTCGCCCTTCACGTCCTGGCCATCGCCGCCACGGGGGCGATCTACGCGGGCGCGTCCGGGACCGCGTGGATGCTTCCGGCCGCGTGGCTCTACGGCGTCTGCCTCGTCTTCCTCTTCGCCCCGTTGCACGAGACGGTGCACTACACCGCCTTCCGCAGCCGCCGGCTCAACCGCGCGGTGTCGATGGTATGCGGATGGATCCTCCTGCTCCCGCCGCGCTGGTTCCGCGCGTTCCACCTGGAGCACCACCGCTGGACGCAGGACCCGGAGCGCGACCCCGAGCTGGCCGTTCCGCCGCCGCGCACGTGGGGTGAGTATCTATGGCGGATCAGCGGGTTGCCGTATTGGGGGTCCCAGGTCCGGACGCTGCTCGGGCACGCGGCCGGACGGGTGCCCGAGCCGTACGTCGCGCGCCCGCACCGTGGGGCGATCGTCCGGGAGGCGCGGCTGTACCTCGCGAGCTACACCGCCCTGACCGTGCTCTCGGTGGTTGCCGGCAACGCGGCGATGCTCTGGCTCTGGGCCGTTCCCGCCGTGCTCGGCCAGCCGATGCTGAGGCTCTACCTGCTCGCCGAGCACACCGGCTGCCCGATGGTCCCGGACATGCTGGAGAACTCCCGCACGGTCCACACCACCGCCGCCGTCTGCTTCCTCGCCTGGAACATGCCCTACCACGCCGAGCATCATGCGCATGCGGCGATTCCGTTTCACGCCCTGCCCTGTGCCCATGCGGCCCTTGCCCCGCGCATCCGCCACCAGCCACGGGGATACGCGAGGGTGCACCGGGAGCTGGCGCGCGGCCTGGGGTGAGAACCACCCCGCCGGCACCCAGGGGACGACCATGCGCAGCGCGCCACGCATCCGGTCACGGCGCAAGACCGCCGTACACAAGTACGCAGCAGCCGCAACGACGCTGTGCGCGGCACTGGCGACGCAGGGCGCACCTCCAGGGGGCGCGGTCCCGCAGGACTGGACGATCGCCCATGTCGGCGCGGCGCACTGCGCACGCTGGGAGATGCGCGATCCGCAGCGCGGCGCATGGCGCGGTGCGGTCTCGTGCGAATGGCCGGGAGACGGGCCCGGCTGGAACCGTCTGGCCGCTTGGTGCGAGGGGGGGAAGGGAGGCGCGGCGAAGCGCACCGAGGGGCAGCACGCGATGGCGACGGCTCTCGCGGCGGGGCAGACCGTGCCCGCAGTGCAGAAGGACGTCTTCGACACGGAGCGCGCCCTGCTGGCGGACTACGTGGCGGTGTGCGAAGGGCGCAAGGCGAAGCGCAGGGCACTGGTGCTGGCAGGCGATCCCGACACGGCGTGGACCGAGCACGCGACGGGACGCCCGAGCGGCTGCCGCTGGCTCAACCTCGTGGCCACGAGAAGCACGATGGCGGGTCCGAACACCGAGCATCCGGTCGCGTTCACCGCACGTGCGGGCGGACGCGGCGGCGTCCCCGCCCCGGTGATCCTGGCCGAGTGCTGCACGGGAGAACCCGACGGACCGCCCGCGCAGCCGTTGTTCGCGAGCCTGCACGTCGACGCCTTCGCGGAAGACCCCGACCCGTACAGCGTGCTGAACCCTGCGCACTGGATGCACGCGGCAGGGTGGAGCCTGCGCGGGGGGCGGTTCTACGAAGAGGAGATCACCCTCACGTACCGGACCCCCGGCAAGGAGCTCGTCATGGAACAGCGCGTGACGATGCGGCGCGAGGCGGTCACCTGGAGCACGCCAAAGGGATACAAGGGGATCCTGGACGCGGGGCGCTTCGCGCAGGCCTTCGCCGAAGGCGGGGAAGTACACGTGGAGATTGCACCCACGGGAAGGAAACGTGGGCTGCGCGGGGAAGGCGTGTTCGTCACCGGGGAGCGGACCAGGCAGTTCCTGGCGGCATGCAGGAGGGCAGGGTAGACGAAGCGGAGGCAGGGGAGGCGGGCGGGAAGCGTGGCGAAACACACCGACGCATCCGCATGGGTTGCAGGCCGCCGGTAGCTTTCGTGACTTCGGCACGACAGCCGGGCAGGCTCGGGCCTCTTTCGCACGCGAGGGGGACACGTGATGAAGCTGGAGATCGAGAAGGATTGGTGCATCTGCATGGCGCACCTGGAAGGGGACGCCGAGACCGGGGCCGGTCGTCTGGCCGTCGATCCGGTGTTCGACGATGAAGCGGTTCCGGCCGGAGCGGGCGGCGGCGTAGCGCTGGATGCGTTCGTCCCCGTGCCGGGTGAGCAGCCAACGAGCGAGTAGCGTTTCGAGTGCGGCGCCACCGTCGCCGACGCGAAGCCCGGCAACCTGGCCGGTGCCCCCCGTGTGCTCCGGCCGGCGGTCAGCGCCGGTATCGGATCGCGCGGACCGGCGTGGGTCCCGCTCCGGTCGCGGGGTTCAGTGCCTCCGGGCAGTTCGAGATCACCACGAGGACATCCCTCTCCGCGCGCAAGGTCACGTGGTCGCCGGGCTTCGACCAGCCGTCCTCGATTGCGGCGCTCCCGTCGGCCTGCACCGGCACCTGCATGAAGAAGTTGACGTTGGGCACCACGGCGGTCGCGTCGAGTCCGTGGCGGGCCAGCCCGGATTCGAAGTTCTGCTGGCAGGCGCGGGGGGTGCGTTGACCGTAGCGCACGTCGTCGAGCTCGAACGAGCAGCAGCCGAAGAGGGTGTCGTGCCCGCCGCAGGTGTCCTCGACGAGGGTCATCATCTTGCGGGCGCGCACCGACCACAGCACCGAGCCCGGTCCGAGGTGGACGTTGCCCTGGAGCTTGACGGTGTTGGGCGCGTGGTAGCGCTCCTGGGGGTCGTGGGCGTCGTAGCAGAGGAAGTCGATGGCCTGCTGCCCTTCGAGGTCGACGAGCACCAGGAGTTCGCCCCGGTCGAGCCGGCTGCTCCACGGCAGGCCCGCCCCGACGACGCTGTCTTCGAGGACGGTGGCATCGGTGGGTACGTAGCGGTGGGAAGTGGTCATGGCGTCGGCTCCGGGGGCTTGGGCAGGTGGGGGTTTCGGATCGACTGTTCAGGCGACGAGCGGCAGCGGCCGGGAAAGCATCGAACGATCCGTTCGGCCGCGGGCGGAACCCCGAACGTTGCCATCCCCGGGAGACCTCGGCACCATCAGCGGCGCCTCGGCCTTCAACGGGCTCGCTCTCGCCATCGCTCAAAATTGAGGGTCTTCCGCAGAATTTGTGGGTAGAAGCTAAAGAATGACAACCCGTTCCGTCACCGGTGGGGGCATCGGAGGGGCAGTAGTCTTTGTCTCGAATCGAACAGGCATCCCGTTCCGCACTCCGCGACCATTGGAGCTGCAGAGTCCCAAGCGACGCGGAGGGGAACGGGATGCAGCTCAAGACTATCCTCAACCGGGTGCAGAAGCATTCGTCGTTCGTCTACGAGACGGTGCGCCTGGTCGAGCATCCACGGCTGGCCATCGAGGGGGAGGTCCGTCCCCGCGCCAATGCCCGCGCGAAGTGCTCGCAGTGCGGACGTGCGGCGCCGGGCGACGACACGTTGCCGCCCCGGTGCTTCGTGTTCGTGCCGCTGTGGCACATTCCGGTGGTGTTTCTCTACGCGATGCGCCGGGTGGCGTGTGCGCGCTGCGGGGTGAAGGTCGAGTCCGTTGCGTGGGCGACGGGCAAGCACCGGGTGAGCGACGCCTGTGCCTGGTTCCTCGCCGGGTGGGCGAAGCGGCTGTCGTGGCAGGAGGTGGCCACGGGGTTCCACAGCTCGTGGGACACCGTCTACCGGTCGGTGCGCATGGCGGTCGAGTGGAGCCTGCCCCCGCGGGGGTAAGCGGGGGGCCTTGCGCATCGTGACCTTGAGGGCATCGAGGCGATTGGCATCGACGAGCTCGCCCGCCGGCGCGGGCACCGGTCCCTGACCCTGGTCTACCAGCTCGACCGCCACTGCAAGCGGCGGCTGTGGATTGGGCGTGAGCGCAAGGCCGAGACCCTGCACGGCTTCTTCGACGAGCTCGGCGCCGCCCGCAGCGCGGCGTTGCGCTTTGTGCTCGGACCTGTGGAAGCCGTACCTGAAGGGGGTGGCCGAGCGCGCCGGCCAAGCGGTGCGTGCTCGACCGCTTCCACATCATGAGCCACTTCTCCAAGGCCATCGACGAGGTGCGCGCGGCGCAGACGAGGAAGCTCGCCGCCGAGGGCAGGGCGCCGGTGCTCAAGCGCAGCCGCTGGCTGCTGCTCAAGCGTCCCGAGAACCTGACCGATGCGCAGTCCGAGCGGGTGCGGCGCAATCTGCGCACGGTACGCGCCTGGCTGCTCAAGGAGGACTTCCGGGCGCTGTGGGAGTATGTCTCGCCGTACTGGGCGGGACGCTTCCGCCCGTCATCCCCGCGGAAGCGGGGACCGGTGGTGCACCCGCACGATGCGTTCGCGGCTCGACCCGATGAAGAGGGTCGCGCGCATGATGCGCTCGCACCGGGGGTTGATCTTGAACTGGTTCCGCGTCCGGGGGGCGCTGTCCAACGGCATTGTGGAGGGGTTCAACGGCAAGGCGAGGGTGACCACCAGAAAAGCGTTCGGTCATCGGACCTGCGAGGCGCTGGAAATCGCGTTGTATCATACACTTGGCGACCTGCCCGAGCCGGAACCCACCCACAGATTCTGCTGACGAGGCGATCTCCGCCTGGTCCTTCAGGCCCCCGGTGGGCTGCATCAGCCCGGAGAGATCCACGCCGAGCTCGACCTCGTCGCCGAGGATCGGCGAGTAGTCCCCGTCGGCTTCCGCCCGCCGGCATCTTCGCAGACGAGGGTGTCGCCAAGAGAAAGCGGGCGAGGCTACGTTTACTCCTCCTCGAACCCATGGGAGCGGAACCGCAACGTCCGGCAGTTCTCCTCCACGATGCGCCGGACGGTCCGATCCACCCCGGCCGGGACCTTGGCCGAGATCTCCACCGACACCTCCACCTCCGCCCCCGGCAGGGTGGTCAGGTGCTGCAGGACCTCCTCCGCCACCGTGCCCATGTCGCGGCCGGCGCGGTCCGGATCGAGGCGGACGGTGCCGAAGAAGCGCCGCGGGGGACGCGGCTCGGCGATCCCGGTATCGAGCTTGGCGCCGCCGGGTCCGGTGCCGGCGCCCGATCCGGCGCCAGCCCCGATTCCGCTTCGGGTCCCATCCGCCCGCGGCGGCTGGCCGGACTCCCCTTCGGCTCCTCCCGCCGGCGTCCCGGCCAGCGTGGCGGCCCCCGCTCCGGCTTCCATGCCCGCCGCCGCCGACCGCGCCCGTTCCGCTTCGAGCTGCGCCAGCGCCGCCTCCGGCCGGACCAGCACGCTCTCCGCATCCACGTAGACCCCGGCAGCGGCATCCACCGGCACGCCGAAGATCAACCCCTCGTAGCGGCCTTGCGCCGATACGCTCGCCGCATACCCGAAGGAGTCGCCGCTCGCCACACCCGCCCGGATCGAGGCCGTGAACACCGACTCGTCCCGCAATCTCGGCAGGTAGCAGTAGGCGCACATCGCGTCCCAGATCTGCTTCACCGGGACGTGCGGCCGGCCCCGCCAGAACCACCGCTCCATCTCCATCGCGAGCAGGGCCGGCGACCATTCCGGGATGACGTGCTCGTTCGACCGCATCCGCTCCCAGGCCCGCACGGCGAGGGCGTCTGCGCTCCCGGCCAACGGCATCGGCTCCCACACCAGACCGCCCACCCCGTCCGGCAACACGTGCTGGACCGGCACCAGCAGCCAGCGCCATGCCTCGTTCAGCCGCAGGCGCACCGTGCCGTCGCTCGCCTTCTCGCCCCCGGCGGCCTCCCGGCGCTGGTGCGTGTCCAGGTTCAGCGCCTCGCGGTCGCGCACCACCGACTTCCAGGCGAGGAAGCGCCGCGCCTCCTGGGCCAGCCCCTCCATCGCCTCCCGATCCGGCGCGAGGAACGCCAGCATGTTCTGGCGCCGGCGCGGGCTGCTCCCGCGGTCGGCAAGCAGGTCGCGGGCCGCGGTCAGCGCCGCGCTGCCGGTGTCCCCGTCCGCGTGCGCCGCGCCCGGGGCCAGAAGCACGAGCCGCACCATCGCCTCATCCGGCACGTCGGACGACGCCGCCGGGCAGGGATGCACCCCCCGGAACCCGCCCCGATCGCCGCGCCGGGTCGCCTCCCGCAGCCGTCGCTCGATCTCCTGCTCCACCTCGTCCTCGGCAAGCTGCTGCGCCCGCTCCGACACGGTGCGGCGCAGGTTCGGGCGGGTGTCGTACCAGTAGCGGCGGTCCTGGCGGTAGAGGTAGGTCAGCCGGTCGGAGAGCTGCGACAGCGCGTCGTTGAACACCGCCACCTGCTCCCCCGGCTGCACCGCCCCCAGGCGAATGCGCACGTCCTCCACCCCCCGCACCTGCTGCTGCACCACGTGCGGCGCGCTGCCGAGGAAGATCGCGCGGGCCACCCGGCGGGCCGCCACCGTCTGGCCGAAGCGCGGGCTCTCCGCGTCGATGCGAAACGGCCCGGAGTTGCGCCCGTCCACGTCCCCTTCGAGCACCGGGGTCCAGCCCTCGGGCAGGTAGCGGGTGAGCTCGTCGCGCACCGCCGGGGCGTCGAGGCCCACCGAGCCCGGCAGGATCAGCAGGCTCGCATCGTTGCGCGACCACAGATCGTGGATCACCGCCGCCATCAGGCGCAGCACCCCGCGCGTGCGCTGGAAGCGTTCGAGCGTCGCCCAGTCGTTGTACAGCCGCTCGAACACCTCGGGATGGATCGGATAGCACGCCTTCAGCCGCTCCGCGTAGCGCGCCTCCCGGCACTCGGGCGGGAAGTCGCCGAGGGTCTCCCGGTACAGCGCGCCGAACGCACAGCACGTATCGTCGCGGGCCGGCTCGGCGTCCGCGATGGGCAGGAACAGCCGCCGGCGCACGACCTCGAACCCTTCCTCGGAGCCGACCGGCTTCCAGATCGCCTCCATGCGCCCGAAGGTGTGCTCGATGCGGGCCAGGGTCTCCCGGCCCGCCTCCCCGCCGATCTCGATGTCGGATTCCGGGATGGTCGCCACCAGCACGCTGTCGCGGCTCGCGCGCACCGCCTCGGTCAGCTCCTGGATGAAGGTCTGCACCGCGTCGAAGCTGCCGGACGGCAGCCCCTGGACGCCGTGGATCTTGCGCGCGTAGGCGACCAGCTCGTCGATGAGGAGGAGGCAGGGGCCGCAGGCGTCGAACAGCTCGCGCAAGGCATCGGAGCCGGGCGGCACCCCCCGGCGGTCGGCGGTGCGCACCCGGTCGTAGAGCGCCGGGTCCCCGGCCTGCTCCGCGAGCTGGGCGGCGATCTCCCCCCACAGGGTGCGGATGGTGATGCCGGGCAGGTTCGGCGGGCGGCGCTCCCGGGTGGGGTTGACGGCGGTGCCCACCACCACCGCGACCCGCGCGGCCGGCAGCGTCTCGGGCGGCGGCCCGAGTCCGATGCCCGCCTCCGCCAGCAGCTCCGGCGCCCCCCGCAGGCTCGCGAGCGGCGCCCGCCCGCGCAGCAGGTGGTAGAGCGCGAGCAGCGAATGGGTCTTGCCGCCGCCGAACGCGGTCTTGAGCTGGATGACCGGCTCGCCTCCCCGACCGCCGATCCGCCGTAGCGCCTGGACCATCAGCCCGCGCATCCCCTCGGTGAGGTAGGTGCGGGCGAAGAACTCGATCGGGTCCTGGTACTCGGCCTCGGCCCGGCCGCGCGCGACCTGCGAGAGGTCCGCCGCGAACTCCGCCTGCCGGTAGCGCCCGGCGGCGACGTCGGGATGCGGTATCGCCACTTCGCGCCACGGCCGCAGGCCCTGCCGGGGAACGGCCGCGAGCACGCCGGCCGGGGGCCTGCCCCGCCTCGTCGCAACGCCGGGATGCCGGGACGATGCGGTGTCGGGGCGTCTCCTCGACGATACGTCGTCGGGGCGACTCGACGATGTGGCATCGGGACGCCTCGACGATGCGGCCACCGCGCCCGCGGCGTCTGTCGGGTCCGCCAAGCCTTCCGGGGCCGCGGGGAACGCGGGGGCCGCGGGGAACGCGGGGGCCGCGGGGAACGCGGGGGCCGCGGGGAACGCGGGGGCCGTGGGGTCCACGGAGCCCACGGAGCTTGCCGGGTCTGTCGGTCCTGTCGAGTCCGCCAAGCCCGCCAAACTTGCCGAATCCGCCGAACCCGCCGCCGTCGAGCCTGCGGGGCCATCCGGACCCACCGAGCCCGCCAAGCCCGCCGAACTTGTCGAACCCACCAAGCCCGCCGAATCCCCCGAGCCTGCCGCCGCCGAGTCCGCGGAGCCTGCCGAGCCTGCCAGACCCGCCGACGTCGACGGACCCTCCGTGCCGTAGCGCACCGTGCGCGCCAGCGCCCGCAGACGCTCCGTCGCCTCCGCGTCCATCTGCTCGACCAGCCGCGTCATGGTGTCCAGGGCGCGCCACGCATCCTCGTCCGCCATGTCCACCAGCCCCGCGTGCGCCCACTTGTTCCGCGTCGCCATCAGCTCCTTGATCCAGGTGCGGTGCTCGCGGCTGAGCTTGCGCCGGAAGAGGTCGTTCCAGTGCAAATCCATCAGCAGCAGGCAGCGGGCGGGGTCGAGCCGGGCGATCAGCGCGTCGTCCTCGCCCCCCGCCGGCAGGTCGCGCCGCTGGCTCTCGTAGAGCACGTCGAAGACCCCGCGGGGCCACCACTCGTCCGCCAGCTTCGCGCGCAGCTCCCGCGCGACGTAGGGCGCGAGCACCCCGGTGAGCACGTGCAGCCCCTCGGTGACCCGCCGGTGGTTGGGGTTCATCGCAGACTCCGAATCATGGGACGGGCGGGCTCGGCGTTTCGCCAGGCGGATTGGCCACTGACCACCTTGCGGGTGCGTCGGACGAAACGTTCCCCGGCGGGCTGCCGGACCGCCCCGACGCGCGGGAACTTCTCACGCCCCGATGACAGACTTCCCGGAAGCACAACGCTTCGCCTCGCATCGGGTCTTCGGGCCATGGTGCTCCTCGTCAGGTGGCAAATGTCGATGATTGATGATTGCGCCACGGCACTCCCTGAAGGAAGGCGACCAGCGCTTTGCTCATCGGAGACGTTTCAAATTGGTCCTCGGGAAGGCCGTCTCGGGCGATCATGGTCGACAAGGGCTTGCCGGGATGATCGAACTGCCCGGCTGACGTGATGACGGCCTTCAGCCGCCTCGCATCGTTGCGGGATGCCTCATCACCGGGTTCCCTGTTGTCGTCGATGAAGTCGCGTGCGACGGCGTATCTGTCGGGCCAGGCGGACTCGACCATCGGCGCCAAGTGATCTTCGAGCGTGCCCGTCTCGTCTTCCGCCGTCCTGTGGAAGACGAACACGCCGACGCCGACCGCGCGGGTGGCCGTGGCCACCCACTTGGAGTGTCCGGCATCCGACAAGTCGCCGAAGTGACCCCCGTACTGCCTGCGAAACGCTTCCAATGTTGCCGTCAGTCCGGCCGAATCCGCGTCGAACAGGAACGCCACGGCATACTCCGAGATGTCCACGGCGGGCACGCGCAACGATACATCGACCTCTTGAAGCAGATCGACGATGGAATCGGCTTGGCTCTTGCCGTTGGCGCGAACCAGGATGAAGACGATGCCTGCCGCTTGTTTGTCCACGGCAGATTCGAAGTGCGGTAGCGGTGGATATGCCGCTCCGCGAAGTGTGAGGTCTTCGAAGCTCCTCTCGAAACGTCTCGGAATCAACCCCTTCGATATACCGGGAATAGCGCCGAATGGCGAGGGCAGGTCCTTCATGGATTCATTCACCCATCGGCAACCGGCAACAGCCCCCAGGCTTCGCTGGACGAACACGACCTCGTGGCGGCCTTCGCAGAGGACCAGGACGGCCTTCACCGAATTCCCCTGAGATCGAAATCGAGAGCCCTGTGCAGACGTTGTAGCTGGCAGCCGTCGAAACGTCGAACGCCGATACCGTCGTCACCGCGGAAGATCGCATAGCCGGCGACGTCGTCGGTGCGGTATCCGTTTCCTGTGAAGGCATCGAGCGCTTCTTTGCTGTGGGTGGTCAGGAAAACTTGCACGTCGAGTTCCGCAGCAAGCTCCTGAACCATGCGGGTGAATGGAACGAGCAGCGCCGTATGGATTGCGTTCTCGAACTCGTCGATGAGCAGCACGCCGCCCTGAACGCCGGCGAACAGCAAGCCAACCTCGAATATCCGCCTCATACCGTCGCCGAACGACGACAAGTCCGGCGCATGGTCGAAGTCCTGGTGGCTCACCAGGAACCGGTTGAACTTGTCCGCCAGCTCGATGTTCGTCATTCGAGGGTCGAGGTGCGCCTTGATGAAGTCGATCACCTTCGCCTTCGTTCCCGCCTCCAGCGCCGCCTTGTTGGATTCGGAGAGCGTATCCGCGCGATTGACCCAGAACGGACTGGTGAGCGCAGACCGGCACAGCCAATGCCGACCTTGGAAGCTCGTGCGTCGGGGACGGTCCGAAAACAGCGCCACATCCGTGCTCTGGACATGGCCGGCGTAGCTGGACTCGATGGCGAATCTTGCGAGGAAGGTCGTCTGATCTTCGATGTCCTCGTCAGGGTCATTCACGTGCTGCACGTCAAGGCTTGTGGATTTGTCGTTCACTTCGTCGAAGTGTCCTTCGATGCGGATGGCGGGCGGCATCTGCTCGACCAGCCACAACGGGTCGGGTTCGCCTTCGAGTCGTCCTCGCCAGCGAATGACGTCCAGCAACCCTGTCTCGTCGTTCTGGCGGGTAAGAAGGTAGATCGCTTCGAGCAGGGAGGTCTTGCCGGCATTGTTGACACCGGCGATGAGATTGATGCGCTTCAGGCCGTCGAGGGCAAGGCCGTCGAGACCCCGGTAACGCTGGACGTGGAGGTCGGAGAACTGCGATTGCGTCAATTCGTTGAACGGTTGCCAAGGCAGCCGGCCGCCGGACATGAACGGTCGCCGCTTGTGCGCCAGAGCGAGCCCCTGCAGCTTGCCGATGAGTTGATCGATGCGGTCCAGGTCCTCGGACGCGAGCTCCCCGACCCGGCTGCTCAGCCTCTGGATGCCGTTGTCGCACGATCCGAACGCACGGTCGATTTCGCTCTTGACCAGAAGGCTGCTCGATAGCGTTGCCTCTTGCAGGCTGCGCGTCTCGTCCAGCAGCTTGACCGCCTCCGGATCGTTAATGATCTTTGCAAGCTCGCGAACGTGGCCCTGCGAGGTGATTACGGGTTTGGACTCCGCTGGTACGCCACCATCCCCATCTTCTTCTCCCGTTTCATCTTCGAGCTCCGGCGACATCCAGTGAAAGAGCCGATCCAGATTGGCCTGTCTGGCAACCGTGCACGTTGCGTGGTCCCAGCCAAGCCAATCGCGCATCGAGGGACTGTTGAGAACTTCGCGGAACAGGTTGTACTGGTCGGACCGGAACTGATCGCCGTAGTCACTCTCCTTGTATGCTTCCACCAAAACAAGCGTCCTGACGGACAGATTGAATTCGCGCTTGACGATGCCGAGTGCATTGCATACAGCATCCGCGTCACCATCGAAATGCTCATGCAGGCGCTTCATCGCCATGGCGCGGTTGACGGCCGGCCAGCGTCTCTTGCCGGTGATGTGATGGAGCCCCATCATCACCATGCGCTGCCGTTCGTCGGCGAGATCGTGGAAGACCACCGGCACCTTGGAGAACAACGCGGGGTCCAGCTTGCCCAGATCGATGGAGTCCTCCTTGTACCTGCTTTCCAAGTGCTTGAGCGTGGCCACCCGCCGATTGCCCTCGATGACCAGGTATCGGCCGCCGTCCCGCCGTTCGACGAGGATCGGGTCGATGTCCAGCCAGCCGTTCTCCTTGATGCTGGCAATCAGGTCCCGAACGTTCTCCTGGGAGCGCCCGAGAACGAATCGGGTCGTGCGCCGCTGCACGTCCGGAATGAAGACGTCCGCAGGCGCGACAGGGCGGTACCCCGGGCTGTCCACGATCCGGTAGTTGTTCGGGTCCAGGTAGAGGCGCGCAAGCGATACGGTCTGCCGCCTGCCGCGCAGTTGCTCAGCGGGTTCGTCGCTCATGATCCGCCTCCCGAGGTCGGTATTGGCAGCACGGGCCGCCTTCCATCCCCCGCAGTCCGATCCCTGTTCCACAGTCGTATTCTACAGGCTTCGACCGATCGGCCTTGCAGGATTGCGGGACCCGAGCGGAGCCGCCCGTCGCCGAGCGGGCGGTCACGGTGTGGCTGGGCGGCACGCGGCGCGGCAGGAGGCCGCCGAATAGCGCGCGGATGGATGGTGGAGACCGGCCCGCCCGTGGAGACCGAAGCGGCGCCGGAGGCGCGGGTTGGGGAGTGGTTCGGATTGACGGATTGCCGCCGCAGCTCACATTGCACCTGTGCAGACTCCCTCTCGTGGGAAGAGCTTCCGCACCTCACCGTTCCCGACCAGTCCCCCGAACCTGCGATAGTTCCGGGTCTCGAACCGCACCCGCCCGGCCACTACCGACGGATGCACGTTCGCTTCCATCGCCAGTTCGGCGATCCGCAGCTCCGTGGCAGCCTCCGGGAAACCGAATCGATCCCAGATATCGCGGTCGATCAATGCCCGCTCGGCCAGGGCGTCGGCTTCGTGCTCGCGCGGAGCCTTGCCGGAACCACCGGTGCTGCCCCGAAGCGACATGTCGTCGATGAACACGCATCGCCCCTGGCATTCCTCGTCGTCGAGATGGACCAGGACGTGCGCGAGCTCGTGCATCAGACAGAACCAGAAATGATCGAGACGATCGTACCGGAGCGTCAGGGCGACCAGAGAGGTTCCGTCCGGTCCCCGCATCGCGGCGCCATCCAGATAGCTCCTCCTGAGGTGGGTCAGTACGACGAAGCGGATACCCTCCTCCCGCATCCGAGTGACGGCGAGTCGCGGGCCTTCCCGTTTCCGGCTCAGACGCGCGATCTCCTCCAGAAAGCTTGCCGGATCGACGCTGTTCGGGTCGAACGCCTTCGGCACGGGATCGTCCTCTGCCGCCAATTTCATCGCCTGGCAGCACCACGCCATCAAGGCGTATGGATCGGCCTTCGCGTTCTGGCGCGATCCAAGGCGGAACGAAGGCGCGGTAACCGCGGAAGATTTGCCGAGAGCGCCGGCAATGAACTCTTCGATCAGCTCTTCACCGTTGTCCGCTATGTCATCAATGTGGGAGATCCAACCCAGCTTCATCATTTCTCGAATGGGAAATTGAGTCCAATCGTAGCTCGACGGCTCGGGCAGGTGCGTGCTCGAACGGCCGAGCAGGACGTCGGCCGGAATACCGAGATGCTCGTTGAGCGCGCGCATCATGCCCGTGCTCAAGTCGCGACGACCCTTCAGGACTTCGTAGACGCGCGTCCGCCCTCCGAAACAGGGGGCCACGTCGGCGGCGGTGAGCCCGAGCTGTTCCATGCGGAACTTGATTGCCTCTATCGGGCTGGGCGCTGCGATCGAGGTAGTCTGGCGCTCATAAGCTTCGATGACCAGGGAGAGAACCTCGATCTCGTCCTTCTGGTCCCGAGTCGGATTGTCGAGATCCATGAGCGATTCGACTCTGCCCATGGCCGATCGGTAATCGGCGTCGGACCGGATCGGTCTGATCATCATGAGATCGACTCCATTGCGTTCCGGACAGTCCCGGTATCAGATGGTCCCGGCGTCGATTCGATCATACTCGGCGTGTGTGCCGATCCATTTGACGGTGACGATTCCAGATGCAGATTCCGCCTCGGGAGCGGACGCCGAGACGTATTGGACGATCGCGATGAGGCGATAACGGTTTCCTCTGAGTCTGAACACAACCCTCCGTCTCCCTATGAGCGAAACCCGCGGATAACATCCCAGGATTTCATTTGGCGATTGCCATTCGGCTCTCTCGACCTCCGCGGTCCACGCTTGCAGGGCGCTTCTCAGATCAGGATGTGTCCTCATCGCGTCTTCGATTCTGCGTCTCCCCAAAACCCTCATGGGAAAATCCTCCGTTATGATCAATATTCAGGACCATATCTGTCACCTCCTTGCGATTGATGGGTTGGTGGGTCACTGAGTTGTTCTCAGCAGGCGGGCAATCGTATTTGAACCAATCGGGTATGTCAACATGTATCCCGAAATGGGTTACATGTTCGGCTTCAATCATGAAAGTCCCGTCTGCAAGCTGACCGCTACCCGGTAGCCGGATGTCGAACGAAGAGGCAGAAACAGACCATATCTACGGTAACTGACTGATAAATAGTGACAATTACCACAACGCCCGATTCCTCCGCCTCCCCCGCCACCCGCGATGCCAGCGTTCCTCGCCGATGGGCTCCGATATGGCGTCGAGCCGGCGCTCAGGTCGCGATCCCGAACAGCGACGTGGCGCGGCGCGCTTCCACGACCGCGCGCATCGCATCGTCACCGGGAGAGGCTTCGAACCGGCTCGCCGCATCGAGCACCAGCGGCAGCAGATCCAGATCACCGACCGTGTTGAGGAAGATCCGCGGGCGGGCCAGCACCCAATGCACAGCCTGTTCGACGTCCGCCGGGTCCTCGAAGGGCTGGTACCAGGTGTTGCGGTTCGGCTCGGTGGTGGCCCAGGGGCCGCGGGCAACCGACTTGATCGTCTGCACCGCGACATCCCGCTCCTCGCAGAGCGCGCATACCACATCGAAGTCCGCGCGGTAGCGCTCGCTCTCGGACATGACGAGGTTCCACGGCATCAGGACGCTATCGAAGTCGAAACGTTCGAGGCTCCGGCGGTGCATCGACGCGATGGTCCATCCGTGTCCGGTCACTCCGATGAACCGGGTCAGGCCCTCGGCGCGAGCCTCGACCGCCGCCTCCAGGGCGCCGCCCGGTCCCATCGCCGTCTCCCAATCCCCCGGATGGGCCAGCGAATGGAGCTGGAGCAGGTCCACCGAGTCCACCCGCAGCCGGTCCAGGGAGCGCCGAATCTCGTCACGCGCCGCTGCGCGGGTGCGCTGCCCGGTCTTCGTCGCAAGGAAGAAGTCCTGGCGGTGCGCGCGCATCCACGGCCCGATGCGGAGCTCCGCGTCACCGTAGCGGGGCGCGGTGTCGATGTGGTTCACCCCGTATTCGAGCAGGAGTTCGAGGGCGCTGTCCGCCTCGCCCTGGCTCACGTTCTTGAGCGCCGCGGCGCCGAATATGGTCACCGTGCTCATGTGTCCGGTCCGGCCGAACCGCCGCTTCTCGATCATTCGCTGTCTCCTTCGCCGGAACGGCCGCCGCCGGCCGTCGCTGCACGTGGCGTGGCTGCGGGGCAGGGGCCGGGGCCGGCTGGCACGATGGGGGCGGGGGCGCTTGTCGGCCGCCGCCGGTGGCTGCCGCTCGCCGCTACGGTAGCCGATGATTGCCGCCCGGTTCCATCGGGGTGGCGGGAGGGTCCCGTTCACGCCGCCGCACGGGGCTGCACCGCACCGCACACCGACACCGCGGCGGGCCGGGCGGGCGTCGTCCTTGACGCAGCGGCTACCGGGGGCTACGTTGCGGCCATGAGATCCGTCGGCCTGAAGACACTCAACGACAATCCGAGCGAATACGTGTGGCTGGCCGCCGCAGGCGAGACGGTGCTGGTGACGGACCACGACCGGGTTGTTGCGGAAATCGTCCCGCCGAGGGTGGAGCGGGACCCCGTTCCGGACGACCCCAAGCTGACCACCGCAGCACGAGAGGGCTGGCCGATGCCGCCGACGGCGCCCGGTTCGGGGCCTCCTCCGGCCCCGCCGCCGATCATGTCGCTGGACCAGCTTCTTCGGGATCTGGGCGAGGATAGACGCGATCGGTGATCTACATCGACACGTCCATCGTGCTGGCGTATCTGCTGGTTGAAGACCGCCGGCCGGCGGACACCCTCTGGGAGAGCGCGCTGACGGCCAGCCGTCTGGTCGAATACGAGACCTGGACCAGACTCCATGCCCGCGACCTCGCAGAATCCCACGGGGCAGCCGCCCGGGCGATCATCGGACGGATCGCATTGCTGGAATTGTCCCCCATCGTGCTCACGCGCGCGCTGACGGGCTTTCCCATTGCCGTTCGCACACTCGATGCACTGCACTTGGCGTCAATCGAATTCCTGCGTCGGCGGGGGCAGACGGTCGAGCTCGCCACGTATGACCGCCGGATGGCGGATGCGGCACACGCGATGGGAATTCCGATCATCGACCCGGCGGCCTGATCGCCGGCAGCCCGGACGGACGGTCTTCACCTTGTCGGCGATCAGGTCGAGCGGCGCACCGCCGGGAACGATTTCGCAGTACCTGACCCGGCGCGAACCGGGCGCGCGCATCGTCTCGGCCCCGCTCGCTTCAGATCGATTGCAGCAGGAGCCGTAACTGATCCCTGGCGAAGGCCGGAAGCGCCTCGAATCCCAGCCAGCGAACCGCAACCGACTCGGCGCGCACGAGTTGATTCGCCTTGTAATGGAGCGATACGGCGCTCACCGCGGAGACCCCGAGGGTGCGCGCCTTCGATGGGTCCAGGTCCGCGATAGCGTTCTCTTCGGCATCGGCCGCACGGGCGTAGAGTGCTTGCGCTTCGTCCCTCCGACCCTCTCGCGCGGCGACCTGCGCCTGCGAGGCGAGCCGTTCGCTACGCTCGTGGTGCTCGATCCAGGACATGAGGACGTCTTGCCTTCGCGGGCAGCCGTCAACCCTTGAGGTCGGCCACCGCGATCAGACGCGCCCTGAAGCCGACCGACTACACCGACTTCGGAGACGATGTCTGTCGGTAAATCTTGTTGGAATTCTTCACGCTCACATAATCCAATTCATGTCCCCAGGCCAAATGCTCGAAATAGGCCCGCGCTGCGCCGCGATTGAGTACGGTTGGGCCAATCGTAATGACTGAAGCGGTACTGAGTAACCGATTGAAAGGAGGCCCCTCCACGTATCTCTTCACCAAGTCTTCCGATGCAGAGTCGTACCGGACCTCACCGGGCTGTGGCATGACCTCGATCATGCGCCATTCTTTCTCCTCCACATAGGCCTTGTCTTTGATCAAGTGATAATATGCATAGACAACACGGCGCAACCCTTCCGCTACAGCCTTGCCTACTGCATTTCTGTGGCTGTCAGCAGGCGCGCAATCCACGATTTCCTTACCAGCCCTGAAAAGCTCTTTCAAGCGTTCGGCAACCTGTTCATCCTCCTTCTCTTCATCGGGGCACCTCGTGTCGAAATTCTTGTCTCGATAACGCACCTTGTGCACACGCGCACCGTGGGTTCGTGATATTTTCAGGGAACAGCCTTGGCCGTTGTTGCCGTAAAGCCTCCAATACGTCAGGTCGTCTTCAACGTCCGCCGGACCGGAGGAAAATGAACAACCGTATGTGCTTCCTCCGAACTTTAATTCTTCTGCCCAACGGCTATCGCCCTTCAAAAATTCATCGAGCCAATTCGCCTCTTGTTCCACTTTCTCCCACTCCGGGGGCCTGATCTGTCCCTCGTTAGGATCATTGGATTGTTCATAATTGTACATCCTGAGTACAGGATTTTCGTGATCCTCACTGAGCATATCCAGAGCGTTCTTCCACGTCGTATAGTGAACCAAGTTGATCCCTGCATCCGGAAAATCGTCGTACAGCAGCAGCTCCGGGATCTTCTCGGCGAATAGACCTCGAATCTTCATGGAGTAACGGACATCTACCGCGCCATTTTGGCGGATGTGACGCAGTCCCGCAATCAAATTGGCCCAACTTCGTCTTACGTCTGTCATGGCCTTTCTATTGACCTCTTGAAAAGATTCCTGACTCGATCCAGAAAGGTGCTCTTCCGGCAGACCATACCTTCAATGAGGTAGCCAATTTCGCCTCCCCTGTCGCCCAACCACTTCTCCTGACTTATCGTGCAGTTCTCGTGGCAGGCGCCGCCCCGTGTCTTGGTTCTGCCGGTCACGAGGTTACGTTCGATTCCTTTCTGGTCCGGCCACCACGCTTCTGCGATCGGCAGGCGCAACGTCATGTTCAAGAGCTCGCTTGCCACGGACAAGCTCAGGCAGAAGACGTTCTCCCCCCCTCTCTCCTCCCGCTCCGCTCCTCTGATGTAGCCCGGGTTCCGCCAGGACCCGTCCAGTTCCAACATCACGTCGCTCGACGTGTATTGACCCTTGCATCTCAGGCACTCCGTATAGGGATTCACGACATGAGCCTTCCACCGTGCTGCGTTCATGTTGCCGGTACGCGGATCCTTCCTTACTTCTACACCGCCGTCTATGACAGGAATGGCGTCCCTGTAAGCCATCCTGTTCAGGAGATCCCGTGCCAGAGGTCTATCGACACAACTCACCAAAAGATCGCAATCGCGCGCGGAGGCATAGGCAACCTTGTCCTGGATCTTTCGCCGATGGTTGATAATCCGGATTTTTCCGGCGGTGCTGGCTCTCCGTACAGATCTCTCGGCGACATCGGTCTTCGGTCGTCCGACGTCCTTCTCGCTGGCGTTCAACAGCCGATCCAGATTGTGCCGCTCCACCCTGTCATGGTCAATCAGCACCAGCTCGCGGATTCCCGTTCGCGCAAGGCCCTCCGCTACCACGCTGCCTACGCTGCCGAGCCCGACGATGCCCACCCGCAACGTCTCCAGACGGCGCTGTCTTTCCTCTCCCCAGCTCTCGATGATTCTTCGCTGTTTTCGTCTGTCGGCGCCTGCGGATACAGGCCGTTCCCAGATCACCAAGCGGCCCTTATCCAGGGCTCTGACCTTTCTGCACCAGAACCTCACCTTGCCCGATGATTTCCCTTTCCAGACCCTGGCGCTCCAATGTCCATCGGTTCCTACGGTCATCCCGATCAGTGGCTTGCCGGTCGCTCTTGCGGTATCCGCAATGCGATCCCGTTCCGCCCGAACATCCGGAATGCTCATATCCTGCCACCCGGCGCTCGGATGGCTGTGCATGAAGACCAACCCCTGGCCGCATTTGATGGCCGCACGGGTGGCCCTTGCGAGATAGCTCGGCTCGAAGCTCGCGTTGCCGTGGAGATTCCGTTCGCCCTTGGCCGGCGGCAAAATGACCGTCACGATGGCTGTCTCACGCTCCATGCCGGTACTCGGTGTCCACAGGCCGAAGCATAGATCTTCCTGGCGTTTGCCACGCCGGTAGTGCTGCAGGAGGTGGTCGCACGCGGTTTCGTTGGCCTCGGACGTCAGCACAACCTCGTGCCATTCCGTTTTCCTCATATCCGAGTCCATACTTTCGCAAGGTGCTCCAAGTATGCCCTCATTCCCTTGTGCCGAACCCTGTCCCAGAACGCGCCGGGCGGACGGCTCAACGCAACCCACTCTTTTCCGGCAAAGCTGTTTACGCCGTGGTTGGCGCCGTCCTGCGTATCGGTAATCGGAGGGCTGATGAATATCCAGTGGGGAGGTATGTCAGGATATCCGACGGCTTCGCATTGCGTCGATATACCGACGGTCCGCGTTTGGCCCTTGAATCGGCCTACATGTATGCGATAGGGGAATATCACCACCCTTTGTCTGCCGCCGGCCGTGTCGCCCTCCACCACTTGGGGCTGATAACCCAATGCCTTCAGCTCATCGGCAATCTGGTGATCGACATTCATGTCTGTTCTCCCGTCACGTAGTTGCGGCAACTACGCTACGGGCGTCTCCCCGGTCGGAACGGCAAGAAACTCCTCGAGCTCTTTCACTGTAATGATCTCCTCCGGTGCGATCTCGCCTTCTTCTTCGACTCTTTCGATGACGTACTCTTCGACTAACCCTTCAATGGCGCCAGCATCCCTTGCTTTGGTCAGAACTTCGCGGATCCCGACCTTACTGGTCACTTCAATGGTGACTCCGTTTACCTTGATCTGCACGCGGCTGAGTTCCGTAGCGCCACCTGCGTTGGCTACCGGCCCTACGCCGCCATTGCCGCCGCCTGGAATGTCGTTCATGGGCAAATCCTCCCTGTCGGGACTCGGTTACAGGCACGGGACACGCTGGGCACAGCCCCGGTGGAACCGTGTGGCAGTGTACGCCTTGCCGACAGCGGCTGGAAGGCAGAACCCATCGCGATGGGACACGCGGTTGCCATCAGGTAGCTGCACCGCCGAGGAGTCCGAGGCTGACCTGCTCCGGCACGCCGGAGGCGAGGCGGGTGGCCTCCATCCGGATCTGCGGCCAGGACGTGACGAGGATATTGTAGGCGTACGCTTCGTCTGTCCACCGCTTGCGCTCGGCCAGTGAGTACAGCCGGTAGGCGCGGGCCTTGTCCGCCCGTTCGGCGCCCATGCCGAGCACGAGGCGGGCCGCCTCGGCCACGCCGCCGCCCCGCTCGGCGGTCAGGGAGCGGGTCAGGTCTGCGGACCTCCCAATCGGTGATGCGCCGGTCCGTCGCGGGGTTCCACTCTGGGTCCAGCTCGTCGCGGCGCTGGAGCCGGACCTTGCCCTTCCCGCCCACGACCACCCCGGCGCGCTGCAAGCCCTCGAACGACGTGTTCTTGGCGCTGAACAGCACTTCCGCTTCACCGTAGAGGCGCTCGCCGGCGCCGTATTGCTCGTACCAGACGACGCAGAAGCGGGTGTCCGGGTCCAGATCGCCTTCCTGCCGGGCCAGGGTTTCGTCAGTGTGCGGTTGATCTCGACGAGCGTGGACCGCACCGGCATCGGGGAGCCGTCGGCTTCCAGCACCCAGGCGAAGCGGGTGAAGACGGCCGGCCATGCCGGGGCCGATGGCGGCCTAGGAGCCTGCGCCGTAGAAAACAATGCGACAATAGGCAGACTGAGCCGAAGGAGAGAGCCGGATGGCGACGACATTCCGCCCCTACGAGCCGGACCAGATGCTGCTGCTGGCGCCGGACGTGCGCGAGTGGCTGCCCGAAGGGCACTTTGCGCATCACGTCAGCGACCTGGTCGACGGACTGGACTTGACGGCGTTCTACGCACCGTATGAAGGCGATGGCCGACGCAACGCGCCGTATGAGCCTCGGATGATGGTCAAGGTGCTGCTCTATGGGTATGCGACGGGGGTGTTCTCGTCGCGGGCGATGGCGAGGAAGCTGGAGGAGGACGTGGCGTTTCGGGTGTTGGGGGCGGGGAACTTTCCGAGCCACCGCACGTTGTGCGAGTTTCGCCGCCGGCACTTGGAGGACTTCAAGGGGCTGTTCGTGGGGGTGGTGCGAGTGGCGCGCGAGATGGGATTGGCGCGTTTCGGGAAGGTGTCGATAGACGGGACGAAGGTGCGGGCGAATGCGAGCAAGCGCAAGGCGATGAGCTATGGTCGGATGGGCGAGAAGGAGCGGGCATTGGAGGCGGAGGTCGAAGCGTTGCTGAGCCGGGCTCGCGAGACCGATGCGGAGGAGGATGCGCGCTTTGGGGAGTCGCTACGAGGCGACGAGCTGCCCGAGGAGCTGCGCCGTCGCGAGGACCGGTTGGCGGCGATTCGAGCGGCGAAGGGGCGTTTGGAGGCGGCGCAGCGCGAGGCCGACGATGCGCGCGGGCGCCGGCCCGGATGGGAGCGCAATCCCAAGGGCGGCCAGCCGTACAAGCGCGCCTATGGGGAGCCTGATGAGAAGGCGCAGAGCCACTTCACCGACCCCGACAGTGCCATCATGAAGACCAGCGCGGAGGGGTTTCAGCAGTGCTACAACGCGCAGGTGGCGGTGGACGGTGAGCAGCAGTTGATTGTGGCGACGGAGCTGACCTCGAACGCGAACGACCAAGGGGCGATGATGGGGCTGCTCGATGAGGTCAAGGAGACCTTCGAGGCGCAGCCCGAGACGGTGCTTGCCGATGCCGGGTACTGCAACGAGCGGGACTTGTCGGAGCTGGAGGCGCGGGGCATCGACGGGTACGTGGCGCCGGGGCGCGAGGGCAAGCGGGTGGCGGACCAGGACGCGAAGAGGCACCCGGCGACGCACCGGATGGTCGAGAAGCTGGCCACGCCCACGGGCCGGGAGCGGTATGCGCAACGCAAGTGGCTGTCCGAAGCGCCCAATGGTTGGATCAAAGAGGTCCTGGGATTCCGGCGGTTCAGTGTACGAGGCTTGGACAAGGCGCGGGGGGAATGGGACTTGGTGTGCCTGGCGCTGAACCTCAAGCGGTTGCAGCCACTTCTGGCAGTGTGAGGGCGCCTGCTCGCCGGTGAGACATGGCCAGAATCGTCCCCATCGGGGGTCTTGCCGGACTTTCCGGACCCTCTCGCGTGCCCTGCCTGCCATTGCGCACTTGCGGCGTCCCGGCCCTCGTGTTCATCCCCGCATCGAGTCCGGCCCGTTCAACCGCTCACGTTCTTGAGCTACCTTTCTACGGCGCAGACTCCTCATAGGTAGGATCTTATAACTAATTGATTTTCATGGGATTTTATGAACCGTTGAAGTCCCATCCGAAATCTCCGATCATGGAATTGCTGGACCCACATGACAGGAGAAGACTCGGATGGGACGCCGCACTGTTGCTCAATTCGCCCACCAGATCAAGCGCGTGCTGTCGCCCACGGCACTCAATGACCTCGGACGGAGGGTCGGTTTCTGCCACCGGGAACGCCTGATTACTCCATATCGACTGGTCCTGGGCCTGCTGGCAGGCCATGCCACGGGGACGGTCGAGACATTGGCCGATATGCAACGGCAATTCAATGCGTTGTTCGGCACGACAGTCGCATACAAGCCGTTCCACAACCAGTTGGCGAAGCGTTCCTTCAAGGACTTCATGCGGGCCGTGTTGGACGTGGTCCTTCAGCAATGGGTGGTGAGCGTGCTGCAGCCGACAGCGCGGGGTCCGCTCGGTGAGTTCGGTCGGATTGTGATCCAGGACGGCTGTTCGTTCGCGGTCAAGGATGCGCTTCGTGAACAGTACCCGGGACGATTCAAGAAGCAGAACCCTGCTGCGGTGGAGCTGCACGTGACGATGAGTCTGTTGAATGAATCGGTGGAGCAGGTGACGCTGACGGCGGACACGGCGCCGGAGCGGCCCCATCTGCCCTCGCCCGAGGCGCTGCGCGATGACCTGCGGTTGGCGGACCGTGGGTACGTTGACCTGGAGTATATGGGTGCGGTGGACAGGGCGGGTGGGTATTTCGTGATGCGTGCGAGCGCATCGGTCAATCCGAAGGTGCAGGGTGCGTATACGTGGGAAGGGGAGGCGTTGGAGGGGTGGTCCGGGCAATTGTTGAAGCAGGGGGTTCTGTCGAAGGGCGAGACGGTCGACCTCGATGTGGTTTGGGGGAAGGGAGAGAAGGAGTTGGAGTTGAGGCTGTTGGCGCGGTGGAATCCTGACGAGGGGTGTCATACGTTGTTGGTGACGAATCTGGCGCGGAGCCGATTCAGTGCGGAGCAGGTGGGGCAGCTCTATCGGTTGCGGTGGCAGGTCGAGCTGTTGTTCAAGGAGTGGAAGTCGTATGCGAATCTTCATGCGTTCGACACGAGCAAAGCGGGGATAGCCGAGGGGCTGATATGGACGGCGATTGCGGCGTCGGTTCTGAAGCGTTACTTGGCTCAGATGACGCAGGTATTGCGAGGGGTCGAGGTCTCGACACGGAAGGTGGCGATGTGTGCGCGTCATGGATTGGGGGAGGTGTTCCGTGCGCTTGCTTGTGGAAGGAGACGTGGCTTTCTTCCCGTGTTACGAGGCTTGGTGGATTATCTGGCGAGCAATGCGACTCGGTCCCATCCGAAACGAGACCGCAAGAAAGGACGACTCCAATTCGGATTGGAGCCGGTTTTGTGATTTCCTTAAGTACCAACCTATGCAGACTCCTAGGCGAAATCCACGGGGGCGATGTTGCTGTTCCAGAGATCGGCGAGGGCCGGAGGAAGCTCCGAGCGCAGGGCGGCGAGGAAGTCGCGGCGTGAGGTCGCCGGGGTATCGGGAGGGCGGCGCCGGCGGGTGCCGTGACCTCGCCACCAACCGCAGAACGTCACCCGAATTCCCTCGCGCGGGTGCGCTGCCCGGTCTTCGTCGCGAGGAAGAAGTCGTGGCGGTGCGTGCGCATCCACGGCCCGATCCGAAGCTCCGCGTCACCGTAGCGGGGCGCGGTGTCGATGTGGTTCACCCCGTATCCGAGCAGGAGTTCGAGGGCACGGTCCGCTTCGCCCTGGCTCACGTTCTTGAGCGCCGCGGCGCCGAATATGGTCACCGTGCTCATGTGCCCGGTCCGGCCGAACCGCCGCTTCTCCGATCATTCGGGGTCTCCTTGCGGTGTGTCCCTGACGGGAATGTTCAGTGCCGGTCATGGCCGGTCACAGCGGGTTGCTGCCGGTCGCCGCTACACGTGACTTGCCGCGGGGCCGGCGCGATGGGGAACGAACTCCATGAAGGAGAAAAGAGAAAGTATTCGAGGATGGGAGTTGTCCATTGAAAATTCGACGTATTTCACCCGAGACGTCACCAAGCGTACCCCGATGGAGTCTTCTTTCCTGGCTTCATTTTTTGCCTTCGGTTTTCGTTGATGACCGGTTCGGTCCCCTTCAGCATCGTTCTCAGTCCGTCTTCACCCTTTCGCATTCTCTCGGGAAGCGCCAGGCGCGTCTCGTCGATGAGCCGCTGGATGTCACGGCTTTGGCTCAAGGTCGCTTTCAGCACTCTTCCGAATCGCGGCATGTGGCCACGGACAAGGGCATCGACCCCTTCCTCGACACTCTCTCTGACCGCGTTCCTTCCCGCGTCCCGTCTCTCCGGCCAGAATGCTCCCAACACGGTTCTCATGAACACATGGTCCGCTCCCGGGTGCTCCGCCCAGCGAATATACAGTTCATCCACGTTGTATACGACTTTTGGTGTCGTCAGACCGAATCGATCCTTGTGGATTCTATACCACCGTTCCATTTTCGGTTCATCGACCATTGTGGTGTCAGAAGTGATCAGCATCGTCCCTCCTTTCGCAACCACCTCCGCCACGATCCTCGCATCGTTGTTCTCGATGAGCGGCCCTTCGGCATCCGGAAAGCATTCCTGCGGGAACCCCTCCTCCGACAGCAGGCGATTCGCCAGAAGCCGTTCTGCTTCGTCCAGCCTGTCCACATGGTACAAGCCGTCGGCCTGACGCCACTGCTCGTTCCACCACCTCTGCTTTTGCAGATTCATGAACAGCCCCGTATTCCGTTCCCGCTTCGCTTCCTCGGCTCGTGCCCGGAGATATTGTTCGTTTCGCCCCCAGGCGCCTGCCGCGACCAATGGCGTCATCTGTTCGAGGACTGCCGGCACGACCTGAACCTTCCCTCCGTATTTCTCCAGATCGGCCGCGTGGAATCTTCGATCTGCTTCGTGCGCGATTCGGTTCTCGTCGAAATAGGTCTTCATGCTTCCCATGTATCCCGATCCTCCAGGCTTTGCCGTCCTTCAAGCCCCCATCGCCCCCATGGACCAGGCGTCCCCCGGTTCTCCCTCGCGATACCTTCCAGAAGCCGATCGCTGTCTTGTCCTCGCGTGTTCTTCGTCACGGCAGTCGTATCCGAGGGCTCCTCCTCTCCGTTCCACCGTTGATTGATTTCCTTTGGAGCTATCTGTAGGATGTTTCTGTCGATGTCCATTTTCAGTCCTCCATCCTCAATCTGTCGTTCGTTGTAATCAAAGCCATTGCGTGCAAGATGTTTCTTCTAATCATCTCTGATCCAGTTTCGCCTTGTACGATTTCAGGAAGATCAGCAAGATTCTTCTCCAGTAATTGGAGATGCTGATTTAGTGTTCTCTTCTCCTCATCTGAAAGTGCACAAAGACGAGAAACAACGAACGGTTCAATCTCATCGAGAACCTGGATTGCGTGGAAACGGAGGCTTTCCTCCCATATCATTGACCGGACAACCTCCAATTTTTCTATAATCTGTTCAAACCGTTCAACTCGAGTCTCATCTTCTCTCTCTCGCTCAATGAGCAAAAATAACTTAAGCGCATATGTGTCAATCTGAAACGTGCGAAATCCTGGGATTGCAGCCGCCCGTTCATAGGCTGTCCGGATGAATCCTTCTGCCGCCTGATAGTTTTCGGAATCTGTCATAAGGATTGAATACTGTAGCCAGAATAGTGGCTCGCGGTTCACGTCAATATCGTGACGGAGCCGTTCAAAAAGGTCAGCTAGAACCTCCGATCGATCCAGTTTATTTTTCAGAGCACGGGCGAGGATCGAGTATCTCATTAAGCTGCTCAAAATCGATCTATAGTATCGCACTTTCTTTCGCCTTACTGCCACTACTATCATTATTGTACACGCAATCAACAATATCGTCTGAATTCATGTGGTTCTGGATCAAATATTCTGAGAATGTGGCGGATCGAACATATATTTCATCATCATCAAATCTGAAAAAATCTCGAGAAACATCTTCAAATTTGGTAAGCTCCGCATACGCATCGCTTCCAGTGACATTGCGCAGGAAGGCAGCGTCGATATCTTGGCCTACCCAACTGAGAAGGTGGCTTGAAATAAAAATGTTCCGCGAATTTTGCTCTAGAAATATAGGCTCAACTGCCGTTTTTATTCCTTCCTTGATATGCATATTGTCATACAACGAAACGACTATTTCTCGGAAATTCCTGCACTGATCGATCTGCTCTTCCATGTCCTGGACACGGACTCCTGATCTGTCCAACAGAAATTTGAAATCATCAGTATCTTGAGGTTGGATGCCATTCAAGCCTATGCGATGTAATGGTTCCGGTAGACGCGCTCGGATTTCGTGTAGCCGTACATCTTGAATTCCCGTCCGGATGGAAACGATGAACTTGGCATTTGGTAGATTCTGAGATAGATGCTCAATGATCTCTATCGCAGCATTATAGGAATCGAAGAATATAACAAGTTTTTTAAATCTTCCGAGTATTTCAAGATCTCTATTAAAAATAGTGGGGTCAGTTCGAGAAATGAAACATCTGTAACCCTGTTCGGAAAGGGTATGTGCCAGAATGTGCAAAAAAATTGTCTTTCCGTTTCCAAGATACGAGTGAATCAACAGACAACGAGCATCTTCTAGTCCCTTGATCGATTTATCGACCAATTCTTGGCGTGGAGCAACATACTCCGCTCGCGGCAATGTAGATAAGAAACGTTGATAGTTGAATGTCCCGTATGTCATCAGATTCAAAATCTCAACTGCCGTGGGCGGTGCCAGTGTACGCTTATCCTTGATAGGATCAATATATCGAAAAGCCGCCAACATACGGGGATCATCAATGGATTCCGGTTTTGGTAGGGTGCGGCAGAGATGGGCAAAACCGTTTACTTCAACAGGAAGATTGATTCCATAAGGTGCAATGCGATTGAGAAAAATTTCATCGGGATGCTTCTCCGTTATAAAGAAGGTCCTATTGTGGAGATGAGGGGTTTTTAAGAGAAGGGCAGAAATATGATAATCACTTAAACCGTATCCTACAAAATAGCAGGCGTCGCAGAATCTCAAATCACGGGTGAATTCACTATACCAGGGAGATTGCTCGAAATGCTGCCGAATATACGATTGTTCGTTTAATACAAGTTGCTTCAGAACATTTTCCTGTTTGATAGTACGTATGCTTCCGTGTAGATGGATTACGGAGCCAATCGGTAATTTTTTCGGTTTGTCTTCATGGTAGTCAAAAGTAATCAATTGTTTATTCCTTTTTAAGATGGAAAATTCTACGGAATCATCGTAATTCGTTGTGTATATACGTCGCCACGGCAATGCCAAAATATCGAATTGGTCGCGTAGTAATTTTTTTACTGTGTATAGCTGATAGAGAATTTGGTATAGATTCAGATCTTGGCGTGAGTTGATTTCTTCTGCAAGTGTACGAAGGTCATAACTATTCGGATCAACACCTAACATCTTTGCAAATTTGTTTCGGAGATCAATTCCAAGCGGCAATTCAGTCCCTTGGATGTTTAGTGCACCCTTCGAAAATCCGGCTCCAAGAAAGAGAATTGATGCGGAGGGATCGAGTTCAGTCGGAATCTTGTCCATTGTGTCTGTTCCAAAGTAACTTACAGGTGCCGAAGTGTGTTTGTCCATGGTCCAGATGTCAAGCACAGAACTCTCCGTGATGAGACACGCGGTTGCATTCCAGATTCATGATGCTTCTTCCCCGGAAAACCCGAAGCCCGTCTGTTCCGGCACGCCGGCGGCGAGGCGGGCGGCCTCCGTCCGGATCTGGGGCCAGGACGTGACGAGGATGTTGTAGGCATGTGCTTCGTCCGTCCACCGCTTGCGCTCGGCCAGCGAGTATAGCCGATACGCGAGGGCGCGGGCCTTGTCCGCCCGCTCGGTGGCCATGCCGAGCACGAGGCGGGCCGCTTCAGCTACGCCGCCGCCCCGCTCCGCGGTCAGGGAGCGGGTCAGGTGCTGCGCGCCCTCCCAATCGGTGATGCGTCGGTCCGTCGCCGGGTTCCAGTCCGGGTCCAGCTCATCGCGGCGCCGGAGCCGGACCTTGCCCTTGCCGCCCACGACCACCCCGGCGCGCTGCAAGCCCTCGAACGACGTGTTCTTGGCGCTGAACAGCACTTCGGCTTCGCCGTAGGGGCGCTCGCCGGTACCGTATTGCTCGTACCAAGCGACGCAGAAGCGGGTGTCCGGGTCCAGGTCGCCTTCCTGCCGGGCCAGGGTCTCGTCCAGGGTGCGGTTGATCTCGACGAGCGCGGACCGCACGGACATCGGTGAGCCATCGGCCTCCAGCACGCGGGCGGAGCGGGTGAAGATGGCCATGCCGGGGCCGATGGCGGCCTGGGCGAAATCCACGGGGGCGATGTTGCTGTTCTGGAGGTCGTCGAGGGCCGGGGGAAGCTCAGAGCGGAGTGTGGCGAGGAAGTCGCGGCGGGAGGTCGGCGGGGTATCGGGAGGGCGACGCCGGCAGACGAGGACGATGGAGGAGGCAAGGGCGTTGGACCGCATTCCCCTCATGCGGTTGGCGAGTTCGGTGCGCATGGGCCAAGTACCGGTGATCGAGAAGCCGGCCTCGATTACGGCGGCAAGGAACGTTTCCCAGCCGGTAGATGCAGTGCCGCCGTCGCCCTTCGTCTCGGACTGCTTGAAGGCATAGTAAATGGTGACCGGAAAGGCGGGATGCGCCTGCTCGGCGAGGCGGGCTATCGCGTTCTTCATGCCGTCGAGAAAGAATCGCCCGGCTTCCCCCCTGTCGCCGTGACGGTAAGGCGTGGCGACCAGCTCCTCGGTTTTGGGTACAGCAAGGGTGGTGAAAAGGCCGGGGAAGATCGGTCGTAGCGCCCGGCGCAGCCAGACGTAGAAGAAATCGGACAGGTCGGCGTAGCCGACGTTATCGTAGTAGGGCGGATCGGTGGAGATCACTCGAGTCGGCGAATCTTTCCAGACCGTAACATCTGCTTGATCACTTGCTCCGGTCGCTTGTATTGACAGAGGGGCAGCAAGAGGATCGGCTGCACAACTAATCGCAGCGTCAATACTTCCGGTAGCGGTCGCCAAAAAATTTGTTTCGGCGTAGTCCCAAACCATTGGAAGTGCCTGACGCCCGAAGCAATGTTGCGCCTTTTGCCCGATTCCGTTCCATCGAACAAGAGTGTTTCCAGTCATTGCCAATCGATCCACAGCAAACGCCAGATACACCGCGACCGCTTGGGCGTATGCGGTCATACCGGCACCGCCATTACGCAGGGCGGGTTCGCCCCCTGGGAACGGCGTGTCCCTCCGGGACACGGGCGTCCCGTTCGCATTGTGTTCCAGAGGGCTGGCGGCCCGTGTTCCCAGAGCACCCGCTTCGGCGTAGGCTCGCGCGCCAGATCCGCTTTCGACCAGCGGCGTATCGTCGTCCAGGTGCGCGGGCGTTCCGCCCGCATTTTCTTTGAGCGGGCGGGACGCCCGCGCTCCCAGGGTGTCGTGCTTGATGCGCACAATGGCTTCCTGCACCAAGTCGGAGAAGGTGGTCAGTGCGACAAGCTGGCGGGGGGTGAACAGGTCGCTCCACTTCGTCATGCCGTAGTTGCCGATGCGGAAGCCGAGCGCCTGCTGGAAGAACTCGACATCCGGCTTCCATTCCGGCGCCGCCTTCCGTGCCGCCGCCTCCTGTTCCGGGGTCGGCGCCAGATACACCCGGCTCCGACCTCCCTCGGCGACGATCGCCATCAGCCGCGCGCCCATGCGGCCCGCCCTGCCTTCGGCCTTGATGTAGTCGCCGGGAATCGGCGCATCCGACATCAGGCAGCGGAAATTCGCGCCACGGCCCAGCTTCGTCCCTTGTGCGGGCGAGACGCCCGCGTTCCCAGAGGCGCCGTCTTTGGGGATATCGGCTTCGGTTTCAGGGACGCCGGTTCCAGGAACCCCGGCCTCGGGAACCCCGGCCTCCGGGGCACCGGCCTTCACCGTGAAGCGGTAGCCGCCGTCCTCGACCACCGGCTCGACCCATGCCTCCTTCCCCTTCTTCGTGGACAGCATGAAGGTCGAGGCCAACGGCACGTCCACCTGCGCGAACGCCGGGTTCGGGCTCTTCACCGTGCGCGCCCACAGCCACGCGATCACCGTGAGCTTCCGCCCCACGTACCCCTTGAGGTCGGGACGCTCCGCCGCCATCGCCTCGGTCACTTCGACCTTCGGGTACAGATGGCCGATCCGCTTCTCGGCTTCGTCGCGCATCCATCGGCCGTAGTAGCGCACGTCCTCCGCCAACCCCTGCGCGCCCTTGCCGTTCCACCGGGCGCCTCGCGCGAACTCGGCCTGGGCGTCCGGGTTCACCGGCGGCCTGCCGGCGAAGCGGGGCGGGATCTCGATCATCGCCTTGTTGATGAGCACCGCCACCGGGTTGAGGTCCGAGGCATGGGCCTCCAGCCCGAGCCGTTGCGCCTCCAGGGGCAGCGCGCCGCCGCCCGCGAAGGGGTCGTGGAAGGCGGGGAAGCGGTCCGGGTCGAACAGCGCCGCCGCCCGTGGATGGTCCGTGTTGTCGATGCAGGTGCGGAGCCAGCTCTCCCGGATCTCCTCCCGCGCCTGCGCCAACACCTCTTCGTCGTTGGTGTTCTCCCATTGCACGAGCTGTTCGATGATCCCGAACAGCCGCTCGCGCTCCTGCGTCTGGGCCTGCTCCGTGGGGAACCGGTCCGGATGCGCCGAGGGGTCGTCCACCATCTGCGAGAAGATCACCGCCCGCGCCGCCGCCAAAGGCCGCCGCGCCCACCACAGGTGCAGGGTGCTCGGATGCCCGTGCCGGATCGACTTCTCGCGCACGCTGGCCGCGTTGATCGCGTCCAGCGGCAGGGCGACTTCGATGAGCTTCTTGCCGGTCTTCACCTTGTGTCCCACGATGTTCGTCCCATCTCCGGATGGATGATCGAATCCGGGATTGCCGTTGAATGACGAATCCGGAGGAAACCAGTCCTGAAGCAATTTCCTGAACCGTAGAAACGCACGATCCTGGCAGCGCTTCGTGCTGACTCGCCTTGCGAGGTTACGAAAATAGGCAGACGAAATCGGGCGTCTCCCCGCCGTTTTGAGCACCCATTCGAGCGCTGCTTTCGGATCGGCCGGCTTGGAGTCCTTCGGTCCCCATAACTTCTGCTGCTCAAGGGCCTCGCGCAAGGTCGGATTCCGATTCGTCCAACCGAGTACTTTATCGACATGGGGTGAATCACTGAATACCCACGCCTCCAGCTCGGGATCGATCACCACGGGCACCGCCCAGCCCTCGATCCCATCCCGTTCGAGTCTTTCTTCAATAAACGATTCGAGTTCGGCTCCGGTTGTTTCAGGAACCCCATCCCAGTCGTGGTCGAGGATGATCAACGCATGTTTCGCACTACCGCGATAAGCACGCAGTACCTTCATGGGGTCGTAGCAGCAACCCGAATCCCTCTCCTGATGCACAGGAATTTCCTTCGTAATCGATCGGATGCCCAGCGCGTGTGGCCGGTCCAGGAGCTCGGATACCGCCGCTTGCATGCTGTTGTCGGCAACCAGGCATACGAGATCCGTCATCCCAGGACCCCGCTTGCGAGCAACGTGCCCAGATCCATGATTCCTTGCCAGCCTCGCAAACGCGGATGTGCGGGGCCATCGATGACGTCCGAGCCTTTCTTTTCGTCACGAGCGAAACAAAGCATTTGCTCGACGTGAGTGAGGCGAGCAACATCGGGAGAGTGGGTAGCCAACAGAATCTGCGCGTCGTATATGGATGAAAGCGACTGAAATACCGTCTCCACACCGCGGGGATGGATGCCGTTCTCGGGCTCCTCGATCAGGTAGGGGCCGGTGGGGTCGGGGAGATAGGCGAGCAGCGTCAGGGCCAGGAGCCGAAGGGTGCCTTCCGAGACGAGCCAGGAAGGCGCTTCCAGGCCGTTCCGGTAGTGGACGTTCAGGTAACGATGCCCGTCCGACGGCTGCGTTCTTGCCGTAATGCGCTCGACGTCGGGAAGTGCCTCGCGGACGTGCATTATCCAGTCCGCGTAGCGATCGGGACGTTCGCTCTGCGCGTTGTTCACGATGTGGGGCAGGTTGGACCCGTCGGAGAGCCAGGCGTCGGATCGGGCGGGCGGGCTGAGACGCCGCATGGCTGCACTGGAGAGGGCGATGCGTTGCACACCCTCCGCCAGCATGTGCCGGAACCGCGCGGCAACCGGGAAATCGTCTGCCGGCAGACTCGCCAGCGCGGACTTGCCGGTTGGAATACGAAATCGAAACGACCGTCCGGAGACCTCGGAGCGGAAGGTGACGTGCTCGGGATCGCTCTCCCGGACAACCACCCTTCTCCAGTGCGCGGGGGCGCGTTTCTGCGGAGCGGCGGCAATGCCATCGGGCGGCTCGGGCGGGCTCGGGAACCGCGGCCGTTCGCGTTCGATGCCGGCGGCTTCCTCCTCCGGCTTCAGCCAAAGGGTCTCCCGCAGGATTCGGTAAGGTTCCGACACGTCCACCGCGATCTCGTAGCGGCATGTGTCGGCCGATCCGCTCCGCAAGCGCTCGCGAAGGGCATCGGGAACGGCTGCCTCCACGGCCAGCTCGAACGTCTTGCCGCGCCGCATCCACGTCAGGTGCCGGGGGTCGGTCGCGCGGACAGGGATGCCGAAAGGCTCGTAGCCCATGATCGCGTGTTCGAGGTCCATGCGGTGCAGGTCGGCGAGAAAGGCCAGCACGTCGAGGAACGCCGACTTCCCGCTGGTGTTCGGCCCGACCAGTACGTGGAAGGGGCCGAGCCGCTGCGATACGTAGCGGAGGGTGCGGAATCCAAGGGCTTCGATCCGCGTCACGGTGAGGCCGTGGCTTTCGGTTTGCGGCGAGCTCACTACGCCCCCTCGGAGTGCCCCGTGTCGGACGCCACCGCCTCCACCGCCTCGCAGGCCGCGAGTTCCCACCCGTGGAACACCAACGCCAAGCCCACGTGCCGCACGGACGGGGCACACCGCCGCAGCCCCTCGTCCGCCAGGTAGCCCGCAAGCTGCTCCCGCGCCTCGCTCAGCTTCTCCCCCACCACCGACCCGTCCACCCGCTCGCTCCGCTTCAGGTACTTCACCTCGACGACGTACCCGTACCCGATGTCCGGGTACTGCGCCACGAAGGGCTCCAGGTACAGGTCCGCGTAGCCCTTGTTCAACTCCCGCTCGGTGTGGATGACGAACTGACCCACCACGCTGAAGTGCGCGGCCAGGAACGCCTGTACCACCTTCTCACCGTCGAGGTAGTCCCGGATCCCCGTCTGCTCCGCGATGGCCGTCACGATGTACTCGACCGCCGGGCGCCATTCGCCCTTGTAGGCCATTCTCCTGACCAGCCCCGAGAAGTGGTGGTGGCTCACCGAGAACACCCCCACGTCCCGGTACGCCCTGCGCAGGTACCCGTACATCAGACGCCGCACCGTCTGGTTCGGAATGCCCAGCCGCACCGCGCCCCCCGACACCCCGCGGATGCTCAGCAGCCCGAAGTAGTACAGCAGGGACAGGAAGTTCTCCGGCTCGTCGAGCTCATCCAGCGGAAAACTCAGATTGATGTCGGCCTCCGCCTCCCCTTCTCCGATGAGGTGGCGCAGCAGGTCGAAGTTGCCGTTGAGCTGCCTCGCGCCCGCGCTGACCCGTTGATTCACCAGCAGCAGGTGGCGCAGCTTCGTGTAGTCGATGCGAATGTTGGGGTCGATGAGGTCGTCCGGCATCGGCTTGTTCGGGAGGGAGCTCTTCAGGTAGTGGAGCACCATGTCGGTGTTGTAGAGGTCACCGGTGGCGGTCTTGGCGAAGCGGTAGCCGTTGTACCACTCGCGCATCACGGCAAGGGCCGCGTCCACGTCCTGGTTGAATGCGCCGCGGTCCCGGTAGAGCTCCAGCAGGCCCCGCACCTCCGGCTCGGTGAAGCCGAGCAGGTCGTTGAACTCCGGCTCCAGGGTGACGTTGCGCCCGATGTTGAAGCCGCTGGTGACGTCGTCCATGGTGATGGGCGAGACCCCGGTGATGAACAGCCGTTCGAGGCCGCCGCCCTCTGCGCCGGTCCCGGCCTTCAGGGTGGCGAAGAAGTTGCGGTAGAAGCCGCCGCCGTGGGTGAAGGACTCGTAGGCCTCCCGTCCCCGGTGCACCAGCACCGTGTTGGCGAAGTTGTCGTACTCGTCGATGAGGACGTAGAGCGGAATGCCGTGCTCGCCGGCGTACTTGAACAGCGCGGTGAGCTTGCCGTCGATGGCGGGTGGGGCGAGGATGCGTTGAAGCGCCTCCTCGGGAAACAGGTCCGGATGCCTCTCCAGCGCGTGGCGCAGCTCGATGAAGCAGTACCCCTCGAAGCGCTCCTCCAGGGTCTCCAGCTTGTCGTTGAAGGTGGAGAAATCGAAGCGCACCACGACGTAACGCCCGCGCTCGGCGGTGGGGGAGCGCCCGATGTCGGTGCCGCCGAACAAATCATCGAACTCGTGCGCCCAGTGCCGCCCGTAGTAGCACTCCAAGAGCGCCAGCCAGCAGGACTTGCCGAAGCGCCGGGGACGGATGAAGAAGGCGTAGCGCTCGTCTTCGAGCGGGCGCAGGTATCGGGTCTTGTCCACGTACAGCCAGCCGTTCACCCGGATGCGCCGGAACGACATCTCGCCGTAGGGGATGCGCGGGTATGGGGCGGTTGCTGGAACGGTCATGTGGCCCTCCGCGTTCATGAGGCGGGGTTCATCGCGGCGCCTCCGCTCGCGCGAGCAGTTCGCGCAGATTGTACGTCACGCTCACCGCGTCGAAGTCCGGCTCCGCCCGGAACGGGCGGCGCAGGTAGTGCGGCCCGCTCACGTAGCCGTCCCGGACGCGGACGATCGCGAGGATGAAGGCGTCGGGCTTGTTCAGCGCGGTGCGGATCTCCTGGTGGGTGACGGTCACCGTGTCCGCGTCGCCGGCGCGGCCCTTGACCTCGATGAAGCGCAGGCGGCCGGTCTTCGCCTCGCGGCTCTCGACGTCGTAGCCCACCTTGGCGGCGCTCACGTCGCGGGGCTCGTGGCCGAGAGCGCGCTCCGCCGCCATTACCGCCTCCATGGCCAGCCGCTCGACTTCGGCCCGTCCCGCGGGCGTCGTCTCACGAACCCCGAGCCGTGCCTTCTTGGGGGCGACGGCCCGCCGCAGGAGGCCGATTGGAACCACGAGCGCACGGCCTCGGACGACCGGCGCCAGCGGCGCGAGGTCGCGTTCCCGGGCCAGCTCCGCGCGCCGGCGCGCGAGACGATCCGCCAATTCGTCCGCGCGGGCAACGGCACGGGCGGCGCTCACCGGCCCCGCGGCCTTCCCCGCCCGCTCGTCGTCGCGCAGCCGGAGCGCGCGGTTGTCCCAGAACACGATCTCGCGCTTGAGCCGCGCGGTCACCTCCGCCTCCACCCGGTCGATCTCCGGGAGGCGGCGCGCGCGGACCTCCCCGATCTGGTCCGACGCCAGATGCGTGCGGGCGTAGGTGATGGCCACGTCTTCGAGATTCCGGCCCGGCCGACCTGGCTGATCCGGCCGATCCGACCGGACCGGTTGACCCGACTGATCTGGCTGACCCGACTGATCTGGCTGGCCCGGCCGGGCCGCTTCGAGCCGCGCGGCGATCGCCGCGCGCTCGTCGTCCTTGATCGGGCGGTAGTCGAGATAGGGGGCGGGGCCGGCGTCCCGGACGCTCCGGGTACCCGATCCGGCGTCGGCGTGTCCGGCGTCGGCGTTGACGTCGGCTTCGGTATCGACGTCTGCGTCCGCATCGGCTTTGGCATCGACGTCCAGGGCGGCATTGGCTCCGGGGCCGGTGTCGGTATCGACATCGGCGTCCGCATCGGTATTGGTATCGACATCGGGATCGACATTGGTTCCGGGACCGGCGGTGGTATCGACATCGGCGTCGGCATCGACCTCCACGAATCGGAGCTCCCGGGAGACGATCCGCGGATGGCCGGGCCGGCGCTCATGTCCGTCCCGTACCGCGATCTCGAAATGGAACAGCGCTCGGATCGCCTCGCTCTCGCCGCCCTCGTCGCTCTCGTCCACCAGCACCGCGCCTTCCGAAAGCACGCCGCGGTAGCGTTCGAGGACAAGGTCGACGGTCGCGTCGAGCAGGGGATGGCCAGGCGAGAGGCAGACCGCCGCCGGCGGGCCAGGGCTGGCGCCGGAGCCAGGATCGGGGTCGGCGCTGGGGCCGAGGTTGGGATTCGATCTGGAGTCCGGGCTGACGCCCATGTCGGGACGGGAGCCAGGGTTGGAGGCCATGCCAGAGCCAAGGCCAGGATCGGAACCCATGCCGGGGCCAGTGGCGCCGCCACCGGCGATCTTCGACTTCTCGAAGCAGACGCGCTCGTAGCGTTCCAGCACCGGCCCGACGCAGCCGGCTCGCGGCTCGCGTCTCCGGATCGGGCCGGGGACCCGGGTGATCTCGTAGCGCCCGGCCTCGCGCCGGTGGACGCTGCCGCCCAGATGGCGGAACGCCTGGAGGAAGAAGCTCTCGATGTAGTGCGGTTGCAGGCGGCGGGCTTCCGCGCGCTCCATCTCCTCGCGGATGCGGCCGACCTCGGCGGCGCCGAGACGGTCGCGCGCCAGCGCCCGGTCTTCCAGCAGCGCCAGCAGGCGTTCCCGGTCCGCCGCACCGTCCACGCGCTCGAAGAGCCGGGCCTTGACCTCGGACCGCTCGCCGTAGCGGATGGCGTCCATCAGCAGGTCGCGCATCCCGGCACCCTCGAAGAGGCGGCCGAGCACGTCGTAGACCCGCCCGCCCAGGGCAGAGCGGGCGGCTTCCAGCTTTTCGAGCAGCCGGCCGTAGACCTCCCCCTCGCGCGTGTCCTTCGCGACGAGGTTCCACAGATGGCAGACCTCGGTCTGGCCGATGCGGTGGATGCGCCCGAAGCGCTGCTCCAGGCGGTTCGGGTTCCAGGGCAGATCGTAGTTCACCATCAGGTGGGCGCGCTGGAGGTTGACGCCCTCGCCCGCCGCATCGTTCGCGACCATCACCACGACTTGCGGGTCGTGCATGAACGCCTCCACGACCTTGCGCCGGTCCGCGCGCCCGACCCCGCCGTGGATCACCGCCACCGCCTCGTCCCGGCCGAGACGGGTCCGGATCCTGCCCGCGAGGTATTCGAGGGTGTCGCGCGGCTCGGTGAAGACGATGAGCTTTCGCCGCCGCCCGTCGGCGCCGGTCATGAGCGGATGGTCGAGGAGGCTCGCGAGCTGGAGCCATTTGGTGTCCGTGCCCTCGCGCCTCAGCGCCCGCGCATGTTCTTCCAGGCGCCTCAGCGAATCGATCTCGGCCTCGAATTCGGCGATGGTCTCCGCCGTCGTGGCGTGGTCCAGCACGCGGGCTTCGATCGCATCGACGTCTTCCTGGGCCGCCTCTTCGAGATCGTCGGGATCGAAGTCGGCGGCGGGGGGTGCGAGGGCGGAGGAGCCTGCGAGCGCCGTGGCGCGCGGAAGGTCGTGTGGGTCCCGGCCGGTGTGGGCCGGGTCCTGCCCGGCGCCCGCGAGGAGGTGGGCGAGCCGGGCCTCCAGCTTCTCGCGGCGGCGGCGCAGGCTCTCGTGGATCGCGGCCGGCGAGGAGGCGAGCCGGCGCTGGAGGATCTGCAGGGCGAAGCCGACGTTGCGCCGCCGCTTCTCGTCGCGCGCCGCGAAGCGCTCCGCCCGGTCCATCTCCTTGCGCACGTAGTCGGTGACCGCGGCGTAGAGGGCGGCTTCACCGCCGCTCAGCGCGTAGTGCACGGTATGGGCTCGTCGTTCCGGGAACAGCGGGCGGCCGTCGAAGCGGAGCAGCTCCTCCTTGGTGAGCCGCCGCAGCAGGTCTCCCACGTCATTTCGGGACGCGCCGTCATCCCGGCGCACACTGCCGCTCCACGACACGCCGTCGCCCCGGTGCGCACCGCCGCTCCGCGATATGCCGTCGCCCCGGTGCGCGCGGCCGACTCGGGGTGCGCCGCCGTCCCGAGACGCGCCGCGGCTCCGGGACGCGCCGCCGCGGAACCGGCCCTCGAAGCGGTCCGGGTCGAGCAGGGCCATGAAAAGCTGGAAGTCTTCCTCCTTGCCGTTGTGCGGGGTCGCGGTCATGAGCAGGAAGTGGCGGCAGCGGGCGCCGAGGAGCCGGCCCAGCCGATAGCGCTTCGTGTACCGGACCTCCGTGCCGAAGTAGCTCGCCGCCATCCGGTGCGCCTCGTCGCAGACCACCAGATCCCATTCCTTCGCCGCTTCGAGGCGGCGCCGGAGGTCTTCGCTCCGGCTCAGCACGTCGAGCCGGGCGATCAGGTGGCTGGATTCGGTGAAGGGATTGCCGCCGGCGCCCGCCGCCTCGATCCGCTCTCGGGTCAGGAGGTCGAAGGCGAGATCGAACTTCGATTCAAGCTCGTCCTGCCATTGCTCCACCAGGCCGCCAGGGGCGACGACGAGGCAACGCTCCAGATCGCCCCGGAGCATCAGCTCCCGGATGAGCAGGCCGGCCATGATGGTCTTGCCCGCGCCGGGGTCGTCGGCGAGCAGGAAGCGTAGCGGCTGGCGCGGCAGCATCTCGCCGTAGACCGCGGTGATCTGGTGCGGCAGCGGCTCGATGCGGGAGGCGTGGACCGCGACACAGGGGTCGAAGAGAGGGGCGAGCCGGATGCGCTCGGCCTCCGCGGCCAGCCGGAACAGCCGGCCGTCCGCGGTGAAGGGTCGCTTCAGGTTCGGACCCGGAGCGGGCTGTGACCCGGCTTCACGGGCGTTGCCTCGGCCTTCGGGCATCGTGGCCGGCCTGTCCCGATTGCGTTACGCGAAGAATATGGAGACGACAAGCCGGGCTCAATCAAGGCCGTCCTTGCCTGTCGTCACGAAGATCGGGGGGTAGAACGAGTGAATGGCCGGCGGCATCGAGCTTTTTTTCCGGACTTCGCAATTCCGCCAGGGCCGGCAGCCCGGAAACCCGTCACGACCGCCACTGCCGGAACGCGGATCGCAGATCTCCGACGAAACGTTCGAGGGAGTGGTCGGCCCGCATGGCGCGCTCGACGTCCATCGCTTGCATGACGTCTTCGGCGAACTCGATCCCGCTCAGCGCTGCACCAGCGCCCCGATCACCCGCTGATGGGCGAAGTCTTCGACGAACAGCGCGATTTCACGCATTGAAGTCGCCTCTCAGGATCCGCTCCGAGACGAGGAGGTTCGCCTGGCCGTCACCTGCCTTTCGGTCTTCAGATTGCTCGCAACTTCTCGATGACCCAGCGATTGACGAGGGTCTCAGGGGAAACTCCGCGAGTCAGAGCCTCTGTTTCGAGCCGGGTATAGAGCTCGGGATCGAGGGTGATCCGACACCGCCGCCGTGCGCGGACCTCGAAGGAGACTTCAGCCGTCTCTTCCGCATAATCCGCGAGGCTGTGCGAATCCCAGAACTCTCCGATCTCCTCGACGGTGCCGGCTCCGGAGATGCTCGACCGCCCTTCTCGATTACTTTCGTTCATGACGTCTCCGCTCCTTTCCGTCCATATCCCGGGCACTCGGGATCAAGGCGGTGCGATCCTCCTTCCAGATGAAGAACACGATGACGTAGCGCCCCGAATCGGTCTGCCCCGTCGCCGCGTAGACATCCTCCCCCGTGCGACGTCCCCGCTCGACGAACCAGTAACGCGGCCGATTGAAGAATACTTCTTCCGCCTCGTCCTGCTCCAGGTGATGCTTCCTCGCGAGCTTGTCGACGATGTCGGGAAGCCAGGTGAATCCATCGATTTCCATGCCGGCGACCTCCTCTCGCCGGAGATTGGGATCAGCCGTCCTTCACCCCGCGAAGCGCATCGAGCGTGGGACCGGCGATTCGATCGTTGATGGAACCGGACTCCCCGCGGGCGGGAACCGCCTTCCCAGAGGGCCCGTGGCCACGTCTGCCGCGCCGGTCCGAGCCGGCGCCTGCTCTCAGGCCCAAGCTTCCCGCGGCTCCTTCACCAGAGCCAGCGCGAGCTTCACCGCCTGCACCGCGTCGCGGCCCCAACCGTCGGCGCCGCATTCGTCCGCCCACTCCTGCGTGGTCGGCGCACCGCCGACCAGGATCTTCACCTTGCCACGGTGCCCCGCCTTCACGAACTCCTCGATCGTCACCTTCTGGTAATACACGGTGGTGGACAGCAGCGCCGAGAAGCCCACCAGATCCGCCTGCTCCGCCCGCGCGGTCTCGATGAACCGGTCCGGGTGCACGTCGGTGCCCAAGTTGATGACGTTGAAGCCGGCGTTCTCCAGCATGATGGTCACGATGGACTGGCCGATGTCGTGCATGTCGCCGAGCACCGTCCCCATCACGAAGGTGCCGACCGGCTTCTCGGCCTGCGCCGCCAGCAATGGGCGGATGAGGGCGAGCCCCGTCTTCATGGCGCGGGCGGTGATGAGCATCTCCGGGATGAAGATGATCTGCTCGCTGAAGCGATCCCCCTGGAGGTTGAAGCCGGGGAACAGCCCGTCGTCGAGGATGGTCCGCGGATCGATGTCCGCCTCGATGGCCTGCTCCACGCGCTCGTGCGCGTAGTGGTGGTCCCCCTCCTCGACCGCCTCCCACAGGGTCTGCCACTCCCAGCCCGCGGGCGCGCGCGCCTCCCAGCCCTCGGGGATCTGAAGCACCGGCTCGGTCATGAGTCACCTTCCTCGTTGGAAACTTCCGGAGAGCCGATCGCCCGCCCGTGACGCCGCCGACTTCAATTCAACGGATACTTCCCGTACACGCCGAAGTCCCGTTGCGCCTCCAGCATCGTGAAGATGTTCTGGACCGGCACGTCGGCAAGGATGTAGTGCGAGGGCGAGAAGATGTACCCGCCGCCCGTCGCGAGGTTCTTCATCACGTCGCACACCCCCTGGCGGACCGCCTCGACCTGCCCGCGCGGCAGCAGGCGCTGCACGTCGAAGCCGCCGCACAGCGCGATGTCCGCGCCGTGCTTGCGCTTGATCTCCGCCTGGTCCTTCAGGCCCCCGGTGGGCTGCATCAGCCCGGAGAGGTCCACGCCGAGCTCGACCTCGTCGCCGAGGATCGGCGAGTAGTCCCCGCAGGAGTGGAGCTTGATGAAGATGTCCGGGTTCTCCTTCCGGAACGCATTGAACATCGACTCGAAGCGCGGCCTGGCCAGCTCGCGCCACTGCTTCGGCGAGACCATCATCGACTGCTGCGCGCCGACGTCGTCGCCGACCCGGATCATGTCCGCCCCCATCCGGATCGCGTTCAGGCCGAGCTCGGTGTAGTACTGGGTGAGGCCGTCGAGCACCTCCTCGATCATCTCGGGCTGGTCGAACATGTAGAGGAAGAAGTTCTGGGTGCCGACCAGGTGCGCGTAGGCGGCCTCGATCAGGGTCGAGGACAGATCGACGATGATGAAGTAGTCGTCCTGGTACCGATCGCAGATGTCCCGGATGGGGCCGAGGATCTCCTCGTCCGCGGGGTCCGGCCACTCGTAGCTCTTCAGCTCCTCCGGGGAGGTGATGGGATGGTGCTTGGGGAAGTTCTCCGGCACCACCTTGGCCGGGCCCCAGAACTCCTGGGTCTTGGCGAACTCCTCCTGCTCCTCGGGGGTGCGGCCCTTGAGGCCGCTCTTTCCGTAGCCGACCCCGAAGTGGTTGAACCAGGTCTCGCCGATGGCGATGGGGCGGTGCGAGAAGTCGGCGTTGATCCCGATCTGGTAGATGATGGCGTCGTTGCCGAGCCTGAGCTCCAGCGCGGGGTTGTGCTTGCGGCCGGTGGCGGCGTCGGCGATGCCGTACACGCGCGCCAGCTTCTCCTTCGCCTCGTGCTTCATCCGGTAGAGCAGCGGCACGCGGTCCACCGGCTCGTGGCGGAGCGCGCGGGTGAATCGTTCGCGGGGCTTCAGTTCCTTCATCGGTGCGTGTCCTCCATCGTTTTCGGGGCGCGGCCGTCTTTCGGGGCACGGCTTACGCTTCCGGCCTTCTGCTTCACGTCTGCTGCTTCACGTCCTCCGCCTGCGCGGGCCGCGCCGCCCTTCACTTCTTCTGCTTGCGCTTGCGCAGGCTGCGCTGGTACTTCAGGTACTTGACGGAAAACTCGTCGGCGCCGGTCAGGGCGTCGGCGGCGAAGCGGAATCCGTCGAGCTCCGCCGGCGGGTTCATCAGCGGGTCCAGCATGGCGGCGTCGCAGCCGGCCTGGATCGAGAGGGTGACGAAGGTCTGGTTCAGGAGCTTGCGGTTGGGCAGCCCGAACGAGACGTTGCTGTGCCCGCCGAAGAGGTGCACGTCGGGGTACTTCTTGCGGAGCGCGCGCACCGCGTCCAGGTAATGCCCGCCGAACTCCGGGCCGGCGCCCACGGGAAAGACCAGCGCATCGAGGAAGCGGTCCTCCGGCGGGATGCCGCCGTCGTCCATCATCTCCATGCACCGGACGAGGTTCTCCACCCGTTCCGCGGCGTTCTGCGGCATCCCGCGGTTGCCGCTCGCGTTCGCGAACAGGATCGCGTCCCGCTCCTTGGCGATCCCCACGAGCTCCTGGCGGCCGTTCTCCAGGTTGAACGAGTTGATGGCGGGCCGGCTCCTGGAGCCGTCATGGGCTTCGAGCCCTTCGTAGATGGTCTTCGAGTCCGAGGAGTCGATGGCGATGATGGAGTCGGTGATCGACTGCGCGGTCTTCACCAGGAACCGGATCCACTCGTAGCGCTCCTCCGGGTAGACCGACATCTCGTCCACGCACAGATCGATGATGTGCGCGCCGGCCCGCTCCTGGGCCTTGATCGCGTAGGTGATGTAGTCGAGGTCCCGGCTGCGCAGCGCCTGCGCGATGTGCGGCACCATGAAGCTGTTGCGCTGCGCCGGGTCCTCGGGGACGACGCCGGTGCAGTCGAGGAGCTTGCGGGCGCCGTCGAGGTCGGTGTAGGCGATCCCCGTCCTGCCGTCCACCTCCTGCACGCGCGGGCTGGTCGCCTTGATCTTGCGCGTGGCGTTGAAGTTCTCGCCGATGATGATGATGCGGTCGTCCGGCAGGCCGCGGGTCCGGTGCGTCATGCGCATTCCCTTGCCCCGATCCGGCACGGCCGGAACCGGGTGACGATGGGTGGTGGCTCCGCCGTATTCCCGGGGCTGCCGGCGTCTCCTGGGAACGTGATGCCCGGACGACCCACGCCTTCGGCGTGTTGCGGGCGGGACGCCCGCGCTCCCGGGATGTATGGATTCCCGCTTGCGCGGGAATGACGGCGCGGAGATCGCGGGAACGACCAAGGTGGGCGGGACACCCGCGTCCCAAGACGCGCCGTCTCGAGACGCGCCATCTCGAGACGCGCCGTTTCAAGACGCGCCGCTCCCAGGAGCATCGTTCCCGAACCATGTGGTTTCCGGCTCACCCCTCACCCCCCGGCGGCCCGCAGTCCGTACAGCCCCGAGCGCGACATCTTCGGGAGCATCGCACCGCTTTCGAGCACGGTGACCGGGGAGGCGTCCTCGCCCAGCACCCTGAACAGGCCCGCCTGCTCCTCCAACCCCCACGGCGCCATCTCCCGGCCCACCCGGTACGTGTAGCCCGGCCCCATCCTCCGGGTGAACCGCAGCCCCGCCGGCTCGCACTCCGCCTTGAGCCGTTCGGAGAACTGGCGCGTGATCGATTCCACCGCGAGCCAGCCGGCGGTATCGAGCAGCAGCGCCACCACCGGCTCGTCGGCCGCCATCAGCTCGTCGATCCGCCGGTCGATGGCCGTCCCCGCGGTCATCGCGAACACGAGGACGGATTCGCAGCCCGCGAGAAAGCGCTCGAACGCGCCGCATTCGAAACGCTCGCCGCCTTCGAGCGCCAGGCTCGATCCGTTGCACGCCGCGATCGCGACCCGCCGATACCCCACCTCGCCCTCGACGATCTCGCGGGCGATCTCCGCCGCCTTGTCCGCCGCCCGGCGGATCGGCCTGCGCACCCGCTCCATGTCCCGGTAGCCCTGGATGCGCAGGATGCGGTCGGTTCGCACGTCCACCGGCCCGGCGTGGAACCGCCCCGTTCCGGTGAGCACCGGCAGGAGCGGGGATTCGGTCACTTGGGCCATGACGTCTGAATATCACAAATATATTCCATGTACACAACCGGAATATCGGGGCTCATCAGGCGCCGCACTTCGCGATTTCCTCGGCCCTGATCGCCTCGTAGCGTGATTCGAGCCCCTCGGCGACGGTCTTGGCCACGGCCTCGGCCTCCCCTTCGTGCTCCTCCGGCCGGCCCTTGCGCCACTGCACCAGGTATTCATCGGTGCCCGCCAGCTTCTTCTTCATGGCGACGAGGTCGATCAGCTCCTGGAACCGCTGGCTCAGCTCGATCTTGTGCCGGCCGTTCCGATCCCTGGCCTCGACCACGGAGGGGATCTCCTGCCAGTAGAGAATGGTGACCTTGGCCATCGTGCGCTCCTGCTCTCGGATTCCGTTGATCTGCCGGGCCCGCGATGACGCCCGCCTGATCGTGCGCGATTGTATATCATGAATATACTGTCCTGGGCCTCATGGACGAAGGGTGGTCAGCCATTCCCGCCAAGTCCGGGAACATCTTGAATCGCCACAACCCGACGTCCATACGGTGGAAAGGGCTGCGAAATCCCGGTAACAACTATCCGGAGTGTTAGCGGGAATTGCTGAAGGGCGGTGGCGATGAGGAAAAGGCCGTGGCGGTGACGCCAGTTTCGAGCATGTTCCGGATGTGCGAGGCGACGAGCGCGCCGACCCGGACGTTGGCTTCTTCGGTGAGCCCCGCGACGTGCGGCGTGAGATAGAGGTTCGGGACCCCGGCGAGCGGTGAATGCGCCGGCAGCGGCTCGTGCTCGAAGACGTCGAGGGTGGCTGCACCGAGTCGCCCCGAGACGAGCGCTTCCGCCATCGCCGCCTCGTCGAGCACCCCGCCGCGCGCGGTGTTGACGATGCAGGTACCGCGCTTCATCGCGGCAATCTCCCGCGTGCCGACGAGATGTCGGGTCTCGCCGGTAAGCGGGACGTGCAGGGTCACCACGTCGCTTGCCCCGAGCATCGTGCCGAGATCCTCGAAGCGGCGGACCCCCGGCGCGCGCCACGCGGCGTCTTCCGGAGGAAGCATCGGATCGAACGCGGCGCTCACCATCCCGAGCGCGGTGGCGCGTTGTGCCACCGCCCGCCCGATCGCGCCGAATCCGACGATGCCGAGCGTCTTGCCGTTCGCCTCGCGACCGATCAGGGCGGCTCTCGGCCATTCACCCGCGAGCACCCGCCCGGTGGCATGGTACGCCCCGCGCAGCATCATCAGCGTAGCCGCGATCACGTACTCCGCGACCGCGACCACGTTCGCGCCGGTTGCGGGATGGACCGACACGCCGCGCTCGGCGCAGGCCGCGAGGTCGATGTTGTCGAGTCCGACCCCGAGCCGGCCGACCGCGACGAGCCGCGGCCCCGCCGCGAGCAGCCCGGCATCGACCCGCGTGCGGTTGCGGACGATCAGTGCCCGCGCCGATCCGAGCCGGCCCGCGATGCCGGCGGGGTCCTCGTGGAGGTCGGGGTCGTAGTGGACCTCGAAGCCGGCGCGCAACGAGTCGACGGCGCCCGCGTCCATGAACTCGGTGATGACGATGTCGGCCATCGGGGTACGAAACGGTGAAGGAGCGTGCGATTTTCCCGGAAGCGCCCGCCGATGTACATTTCGCCCATCCAAGGCAGGGCGAATACCCATGGGCACGCTCGCGTTCGACACCCACGTCTTCGTGAAGGACTTGACCCGGGCCGGCATGACGGAAGAGCAGGCCGAGGTGCTGGCACGATCGCAGGCGACGTTAATCGACGAAAGGCTGGCGACGAAGCAGGACTTGAAAGAGCTGGGGACTCGCCTTTGCCGCGACATGAAGGAGCTGGAGCTGCGGCTGACGCTACGCCTCGGCTCCATGATGGTGGTGGCGATCGGCGTGGTCGCGGCCTTGGTGAAGCTGCTGTAGCAGGCTTCCCGTCCGTCGGCCCCGGCACAAGGCGCTGCCTGGACAGCCTCTCCCCGAACGATCCCTCCCCGAGTGGCCTCTCCCCCGAAGCTCGACGTGCGGATCTGGCGCGGTGCCGACACCGGCGGGTTCGTCGCCTACGAGGCGCCGTCCGCGGAGAACCAGACGGTGCTCGACGTCGTCACCTGGATCCAGCGCCATCTCGAGCCCGCGCTGGCGTACCGCTTCGCGTGCCGGGTGGGGGTATGCGGCTCGTGCGCGATGACCGTGAACGGCCGGGCGCGGTGGACGTGCCGCAGCCACGTGAAGGACGTCGCCGACGGCGGCCGGCTGGTCATCGAGCCCTTGCGGAACCTGCCGCGCATCAAGGATCTGGTCTGCGACCTCGCGCCGTTCTTCGACAAGTGGCGGCGCGCGGGCGGACGCTTCGAGGGCGCGGGAACGCGGCGCGAGCCGATGCCCGCCGCCGACCCCGCCACGGATGCGCGGCGCACAGTGGACGCGGGCATCGAGTGCATCAACTGCGCGGTGTGCTACAGCGCCTGCGACGTCGTCGGGTGGCGCCCGGACTATCTCGGTCCCGCCGCTCTCAACCGCGCCTGGACCCTGGTCAACGACGAACGGCACGTCAAGACCGGGGAGGTCCTGGACGCGGCGGCGGCCGGAGGCGGCTGCGCGCTCTGCCATACGCACGGCAACTGCACCGAGCATTGTCCGGTCGGGATCAGTCCCACCGCCGCGATCGCGGGGCTCAAGCGCCGGAGCTTCCGCCGGAGCATCGGCCGGTGGCGGCGGGGAGGACGGGCGTGAACGAAGCCACTCCGTTCGCGTTGCAGCACCCGATCGAGTGTCGTCCGGCCGGAACCGGCCCGACCGCTACGCTCATGGGACTCAAGCGCCGGAGCCTGGACCTGTGGTGGAGAGGGCAAACTTGAGCGAGGCCACCCTGTTCGCGTTGCAGCGCCTGAGCGCGAAGCTGCTCGCGCCGCTCGTGATCGTCCATCTGGCGCTGATCCTCTACGCGGTGCACGGCGGCCTGAGCGCGGCCGAGATCCTCGACCGCACGCGGGGCAGCGCCGTCTGGGGCGGGTTCTACGCGCTGTTCGTGATCGCGGTGGCGGTCCATGCGCCGATCGGGGTGCGCAACGTCGCGCGCGAATGGACGCGATGGCGAGGGCGCAGCCTCGATGCCGCGAGCCTCGTGCTTGCGATCGTCCTGCTCGCGCTCGGGCTTCGAGCGGTGGCGGCGGTGGTGGCGCCAGGATGAGGCCCGCCCCGGCTTCGAGGAGGAGCGCCGGCTACCGGGCGTTTCTCGCGCATCGGCTTTCGGGGCTTGCGCTTGCGCTGTTCTTGCCGCTGCACTTCCTCGCCCTGGGGCTCGCGCTCGAAGGCGCGGAGCCGCTCGATCGCTTCCTGGCGTTCGCCGAGCTTCCCTTCGTCAAGGCCGCGGAGTGGGGTCTCGTCGTGCTCCTCGCGCTGCATCTCTCGCTCGGGGCACGGCTCATCGTGCTGGAGCTCGGCGCGTGGCGCGGCCTGCGCATCGCGTGGATCGGATGGGGGGTTGGGATCGCGGCGGCGATTGGTCTCGCGTTTTTCGCGGTGGCGTGACGTGGCGCTTACCCATCACTTTTCGTCCGGCGCCAAACGCACGACGGATGATGTTGCGCATTGATTTGGCGCCTGCACGACATGAAGGGCCACGGCCCCGCCGTTTCTTGCCGCCTTCTGAATCTGATACGGCATAGTCGGGGCTGTCGAACTCGTTCGTCCGCCGATTGACTGTGCAGACCGCCATGGACATGATGCGTTGACGGGCAACAGGGTTGTCGTGTGAAGTGATTTCGACCCACGGCGAGGTTGGCGATCGAGTTGGAATCCGTGGCCATCGAGAGGCCAGACGGTCAGGTTGGTGATGTCCGCATGGCACGGAAGACGCGCTGTTGATTGTCGGTGCCGGGGATTTCACCGACAGCCGGATCATGGCGGGAACCCGGTGGTACTCCGGGGCGTTTCCGTTCCATGTTTCAGACCGAAGCAATACGGAAAGCGATTGCCATGCTCTACGTCATCATACCTTTCGAGCAGAGAGAAAGGTTTCTTCCCAAGCTTGAAGCCCTTGGCATTCCCGTCTGTGACGTCGAAGCTCCCGCTGCCTATTTCGTGTCATTCAACGGGACGACACGCAAGCTGTCCGAAGCTATCGGATACGGGGACGACGTTGATGTAGGTTCCGGCGTCGTCATACCGGTTTCGAACTATTTTGGCTACGCATCTGCCGAACTCTGGGAATGATTGGAGATCCACGGAAATGGCAACTGACCGGGGCGGCGATGTGAAGCCTGACAAGGAGAAAACACCCAGGCCACCGGTATCGGTCCCTCCCTCCGATCCACCGGAATCGTCTTGGATCATGCACGACCTCAATCAGATTCAACAGCAGATCGACAAGGTCGAACAACGGATCCAGAAGCAGATCGACGGACTTGAAACAAAGCTGCGGCGCCTCGAACGTTTCGTTCGGGTGACCCAGGGCGTCGTCCAATTCGTTCTTTCGAACTACCAAGTCTCGATCATGCCGAAGCCGTGACCTGCATGGCTCGCGGCGGGATAGCGTGAACGTCGAGCGTCACCGCACCGACATCCTGATCCTCGGCTCCGGCGGAGCGGGGTTGCTCGCCGCGCTGCACGCGAAGCAGACCCACCCGGACGCCGAGGTCACGGTGGCGGTCAAGGGGCTGCTCGGCAAATGCGGCTGCACGCGCATGGTGCAGGGGGGCTACAACGTCGCGCTCTCGCCGGAGGACTCCGTCGAGCGCCACTTCATGGACACCATCGCCGGCGGCAAGTGGCTGCCGCGGCAGGATCTGGCATGGAGGCTCGTCGAGGGCGCGGTCGAGCGCATCCGCGAGCTCGAAAACGAGATCGGCTGCTTCTTCGACAGGAACCCGGACGGGACCATCCACCAGAAGGCGTTCGCGGGACAGAGCTTCGACCGCACCGTCCACAAGGGCGACCTCACCGGCATCGAGATCGTCAACCGGGTGATGGAACAGGTGCTCGCGCTCGACGTGCGCGCGCTGGAGGAGCACCGCGCGATCGAGCTGATCCCGGCCCGCGACGGCTCGGGCATCGCGGGGGCGCTGCTGATCGACGTGCGCACCGGCGGGTACCGATTCGTCGCGGCGAAGGCGGTGCTGCTCGCGACCGGCGGCGGCCCCACGATGTACCTCTACCACACCCCCTCCGGCGACAAGTCCTGCGACGGGATGGCGATGGCGTTGCGCGCGGGCCTGGCCCTGCGCGACATGGAGATGGTGCAGTTCCACCCTACCGGGTTGCTGGCGGGGCCCGGGACCCGCATGACCGGCACTGTGCTGGAGGAAGGATTGCGCGGAGCCGGTGGCTACCTGCTGAACGGCGGCGGCGAGCGGTTCATGACCCGCTACGATCCGGCCGCGGAGCGCGCGACCCGGGACGTGGTGAGCCGCGCGATCTACGCGGAGATGCGCACCGGACGCACCACGCCGATGGGCGGCGTGTACATCGAGATGGGCCACCTGGGATCCGAGAACGTCGCAAGGCGGTTCCCCGGGATGGTCAAGCGCTGCGCGGACTGCGGCTTCGACCTCGCGGGCGGGCGGGTCGAGGTCGTCCCCACCGCGCATTACATGATGGGTGGCGTCGAGTTCGAGGCCGACTGCACGACCGCGCTGCCGCGCCTGTACGCGGCAGGAGAGGACTGCGGCGGGGTGCACGGCGCGAACCGGCTCGGCGGCAACGGGGTCGCGAACTCTACGGTGTACGGAGGCATCGCCGGCGAAGAGATGGCGCGGGCGGTGGCCTCGATCACGTCATGGGCGGACCCGGACGAGGCCGCCATCGACGCCGGTCTGGCGCGCGCCGAACGCCCCTTCTCCCGGCCCGCGGACGATCTCGGGGCTGTGCGCGAGCAGCTCTGGCGCACCATGTGGAAGGACGTCGGGGTGCTCCGGACCCGCCAGGGGATCGCGCGGGGCCTGGAGCGGATCGAGTCCCACGCGCAAGAGCTCCTGGCGACGGGGCTCGCGGACGGAAATCGCACGTTCAACCTGATGTGGCATGACTGGCTCAACCTTGAGAGCCTCATCGACGTGAGCCGGGTGATCGCCCGCGCGGCGCTTGCCCGCGAGGATTCGCGCGGCGCACATTTCCGCGAAGACTTCCCCGAGACCGGAGACCTCGAAGCAAGCTGCTACGTGCGGGTCGCAAGAGACGCGGAAGGCTTGCGCCTCGACATGGCGCCGGTGGAGTTCTCCATCGTGCGTCCGGGCGAAACGCTCATCGAAGGCAGTGCGGGCGCACCGCCGGCAGCAGCATCCGGGAAGATGGCGACGCCCCAAGGATTCCCGTCATGACCCTGGACACCGTACTGCGAAGGGCGCGGATCGCCGGCGTCGGAGCGGACGCGCCGCCGATGGACGTCGGGGTCGCCGGCGGCCGGATCACCGTCGTGGAGCCGGAGATCAGGGCCGACGCCGACACCCTCGACCTCGAGGGCCGTCTCGTCTCGGCCGGCCTCGTCGAGACCCACATCCACCTCGACAAGTCGCGCATCGCCGACCGGTGCGCTCCGGCCGCCGGCCGCGCCCGCGACCACATGCAGCGCGTGGCCGCGGTCAAGCCCGGGTTCACGGTGGAGGACATCTACGCACGGGCCGCCGAGACCCTGGAGCAGTGCATCCTCAACGGCGCCATGCACATGCGCACCCACGTGGAGGTCGATCCCAACGTCGGGCTGCGCGGCTTCGAAGCCCTGCAGCAGCTCGCGATCGACTACCGATGGGCCGTCGACCTGGAGCTCTGCGTCTTCGCCCAGGAAGGTTGGACCCAGGTGCCGGAGGCAGACCGGAACGTGGTGGCGGCGCTGGAGCGCGGCGCCGCGGTGGTCGGCGGGGCGCCCGGCTACGACCCGGACCACGCCGGGCAGATCCGGCGCATCTTCGCGCTTGCGCGCGAGTACGACCGCGACGTGGACATCCACCTCGACGTCGGCCCGACCGCTGACGAGATGGACGTCGATCTGGTCTGCGAGCTGACCGAGCGTTACGGGTACGGGGGGCGGGTGGCGGTCGGGCACGGCACCAAGTACTCCCTGCTGCCCCCCGAGCGGCTGCGCGTCCTGGGCGAGAGGCTCGCCTCGGCCGGGGTCGCGGTGACGGTGCTGCCCGCCACGGACCTCTTCGTCACCGGCCGCCACCAGGACCATGCGGTGGTGCGGGGCGTCGCCGACGCGAACGCGCTGATCGCGTGCGGCGCGAACTGCTCGCTCTCCACCAACAACGTGCTGAACCCCTTCACGCCCTTCGGCGACTGCTCCCTCATCCGGATCGCGAACCTCTACGCCCACGTCGTACAGCGCGGGAACGAGGACGAGCTGGCGGAATGTTTCGAGATGCTCACCAACCGCTCGGCCAGGCTGCTGCGACGCGACGACTACGGCATCGCCCCGGGCAGGCCGGCGGACCTGGTGGTGTGGGACGCCCGCTCCCCCGCCGAGGCGGTGGCAAAAGTCGCCGTGCCGCTCCACGGCTTCAAGCGCGGCCGGCGCACCTTCAGCCGGACGCTCCCGGAGCTGCACCGGCCGTGATGCAGAGCTGCCGACCCGGAAACGCAGCAGCTCGATCAGCGTCCCCACTTCGCGATCGCCTCGGACCGGGGTCGGGAAACTCCATTACACTCCCACGGATACCGACCCGGCGGGAGACCGCCCACCGGGCCGGGACGGTCGGCGGCGTTCTTCGAGGGGAGGAGGCTTTCCGGGGGGAGAATGACGCCCGGTAGGACGCCGGCTCGTGCGAAGCAGGAGAAGAGGGGACAGCGATGGACGGGACGACGGCCGACGAGGCGCCACCAGGCCGGCGAACCGCCCGGCACCCGCTCTGCCTGCGCGGGCTGAGCCTGGACGACTACGTGCGGTGCATCTCGGAGGCGCAAGACGACACCGAGCGCCAGCGCATGGTGATCCGCGACCTGCCCCGCAAGCTGCACGCGATGGCCCACGAGCAGCGGTACCGGATGCTCCATACGCGCCCGGCGCCGAGCGGCACGCGATGGGACGCGCTCATCGGCGGCATGGTCGAGCACGTGGCATGGCTCAACGGATGGGAGAACCCGCGGTGGAACGAGGCCCCGGAGTGGTTCCTCGCCCCCCCGTGGTTCGTGACCGGAAGCCCCGCGATCCGCGCCGACGCGGCGATGTACGGCCCCGGTGCGTTCATCCGCCACGGCGCGATCCCGGACCCGCTGGAGCTCGACGGGCGGGGGGGCGAGCGCTTCGACTGGATGGCGCGCTCATGAGCCCGGCTCTCAATCGCGACGGGCTCATCGAGGCGCTGGAAGCGCTGGACGAGGAGCTGCGCAGGCAGAACAGAAGAACCCACATCTACCTCTTCGGAGGCGCGTGCGTGAGCCTGAGCTTCGACCGGAACCGGGTGACCGGAGACCTCGACGTCCACGTCCGGGAGGATCACGGCGCGGTGCAGGACGCGATCCTGAAGATCGCGCGGCAACGGGACTGGCCCACGACCCGGATGAACGAGCAGGGAACATCGATGCTGCCGCGAACGGTGGATACGAGGACCGGGATGCTGTACCAGTCGCCGCACCTGGTGGTGACCGGCGCGAGCCCGGAGCACATCATCGCGATGAAGATGCGCGCGGGGAGAAACATCGACTGGCAGGGCGTCGAAACGGTCGCAAGGCTGAGCGGGATCGAGAGCGCGGAGGAGCTTGAGAGGATCCACGACGCGGTCTTCCCGGATGAAGCGCTCCCCGAGCGGTCGAAGATCAGGCTTCGCGAATGGCGGCAGAGAGCTTAGGCCGTGTTGACGAATACGTGGAATCCTGGCAAGTGTTCCCTGTCGATGACATCTTTCGGAGAACAATTGGCGTTACGCTTGCTGCACCAGTGATGCGCCGTGGTCGAAAATCGAACCCGTGCTGCGGGAGCTCAAGCACGCCGCCGGCAGCCCGCCGAAGCTCAGCGACCGGATGTTCATCGAATCCGTCCTGTACCAGGCGCGTACCGGCACTCCTTGGCGGGACCTGCCCGACCTCCTTACCTCCGGGGGGGCCAGGGGGCGGAGCCCCATAAGCGCTAACTTATTTTTTGCGTCAGTATTCGAAATACTCCGACAATTGAGAGAGACGGCGCCGGGGTGGCTCAGCCAGTGATCTGGAGATCTCGTTCCACTCGCCAAGCATCCGAGCCAACGGCATTGCCGGCTCGATGCTCCGCGTGACTTGGTTGAGCACGAACTTGAAGTCACGCCATGCACTGTGCGGGCGGTACCGCTTCCAGGTCGTATCCCCAGGGGGAAATCGCGACAGCGTGGCGAATCAACTTCTCCACCAGCAACGCCACGAGCAGCTTGCCATAGAGCCACGCCTTGGCGCTCTCGTCGTCGTACTTCGGCAGATGCCCCAACTGCGCCAGCGACTTGAACCGCTTGAACACCAATTCGACCTGCCAGCGGATACGATACCATTCCAGCACCTCCGAGGCCGTGAACACCGAGCCGGGAAACGTGGTGAACACGATGACGTAGCGCGCGAACTCAAGCGTGTCCGGCTTGAGCTGCCTGCCCTTTCGGGAAGCCACCCGGCGCAATCGCTCATGGGCCAGCTCAATGGCCTGCTCGGTCTTTCGAAGGGCACACACCCGGCCAGGGACTATTCCGCCGTTCTCGACGACCACCGTGGCCAGCCACGATGCGACGGTTCCGGCACGTTCGAGCGACGTGACCGCTGCGAGCAAATCGAAGGGTTGGCCCTGCGGCGTGCGAAGCACCAGCGATGCGGTGTTGACCCGCACGGTCACTTGACCCCCTGCGGATACCACGTGACCGATGCCGCTGCCCGTCGAGTACCCGCGGTCAGCCACGATGTAGTCGTGCGGTGCGATGGGGAAGTGCGAGAACGACTCACCGGTGCCCGGTCCTTCGGTGGGTGTGAGCTTGAAGAAATCGCACGCCACGGACGGGAGACGCACACTGTAGTGGACCCGCCACAGCCCTCCGGTCTTGCCGGGCTCCTTCACCGTCGTCGCATCGAACGCCCGGACCTGGAAGCCGTCATCGGCAGCGACCGCAACGCCGAACTCGCAAAACAGCCTCCTGCACAAGGCATGCAGCCAATGCTTCGACTTCCTCAGCCGCTTCAGCAACCCCACGTCCGACAGGTCCGCCAGACCCGCCTTCCTGGCGCGCACGACCGTCTCGCGCAACGAGTGCCCGCATCCCAGATGGAGCAGGAGCGTGCGCAGCAGGCTCTCGACCGACTTGTCCTTGCGCAGCCCCTTCAGTGCTCCGGTATCCTGTGCCAACTCCCGCCAGTCTGCGGGCAGAAACGACATCAGCACTTCCCAGTCCTCGTCCAATCTTGCCAGCCTCCGCCGCGTCGCATATCCAGACAATAGAGTACACAATGCGATATGAAAAACAAGTTAGCGCTTATGGGGCGGAGCCCCCTGGGTCGATGTTCCCGGCGCGTCTCGCGCCGCGAGGTCGGGCAGCCCGCTTCACCGCGCGCGGCCCCGCGCCGTCCCCCGCCAGAGCACGGGCCGCAGCGTGCGAGGGCAGAACGGCCTCCCTGCGGCGTCCAGGGGCGGTCCGGCGCAGGGGGTGTGGCACGCGCGGGGACGAACGGCGCGTAGCGGGCCGTACGGGCGTCCTCACGGACGGGATGCCGGGGCTGGGCGGGCGTGTGCCTCCGCCGCGGGGCGGGAGAAGGACGGCGGCGCCGGGGAGCGCGACGAACGTGAAGGCGGTCCCCAGGGCCGGGAGCGACCCCCGCGCCGGCGGGGGACGTACCGGCCCGGTCCCGCCCCGCGGAGCAACGTCCAATGAGAAAGTGAGCAAACGATGCTTGCCGCAGGAGGCGGTGAAGAGCACCGGGTCCTCGTTCGTTCGGTGTCAACACAAGGGGTAGGAAGGGTCGCCGCAAGACGGTCCCGCGAAGCGTCGGAGTCGGAGGGAGCGGCCATCGTCGGTCGCTGCGAAGCAGTGTGTTCCACGGGCTGTCCCCGGAGGCCTCTGCGCCCCAACGCCGGTGGGCCGGCGATGGAAAGCGCGGGGCGGGTCATGCCGCGACCGGCACGGCGCCGTGGACCTTGCGGAACGTCTCGTCGCGGGCGCGGTCGAGGTCGTCGAAGCGCACGCCTTGGCGCAGGAAGCGGGCGGTGCCCGGCAGCGACTTGAGCTTCGCCAGCGGCGTGAGCACGTCCTGGCGGCGGCAGGTTCGCCGCATCTTGCCCTTGGCGTCCACCTGCATGTTGACGACGTATACGCCCTTGCGCCCGTCCCGGTCGCCCAGATGCACCGTGTCCACCCGCACGAAGCCCGGGCGACCATTCGGCTCCGACGCCTTGCGCACGGCGATGGCCACCGGGCTGGCGCGCGTCTTCTCCCGCCTCGTGCGCTTCATCCGGTAGGTGCGCGACGCGCGCAGGTGGTACAGATGCGAGCGCGACAGCCCCGACACCCGCTCGAAGCGCCGGTCCCCGTGGACCTCGAACGCGCGGCGCAGAGCCCGCCCCCGCGAAAGCGGGGGGGCTCGCACGTCGCCAGCCCCGACAGCGCGCCGAATGCCTCGTCCCCCTCGGCCAGAAGCCGGACGTCAGCCCGCGTGCAGACCCTCCGGAACGCCCCCGCGGTTGCGCGCCCGCCGGTCCTCCACCGTGCCGGTCTCGGCCTGTTGCCGGACCAACCGGGGGCTCTGCGCCGGCGAGAACCCGCACACCTTGCCGAGGTACGCCCGCACCCAGCCCCGGTCGGCGCGGCCCAGCCAGGCGGAGTCGAACCTCACCAGCGTTCGCCGCGCGAACGCATACGCGCACGCGCGATCCTTGGGCTTGGAGTCCACGGATTCGCAGCCTGCCACGAAGGCCCGAATCTGCTCCATCGTGCGCAAGCGCCCAGTCTGAAGTGTCACGATCATCCTCCAAGTGTGGAGGACTCGGCGACGCTCCGTGCCCACTTGGCATTGGACAGTTCTCCTGATTCAGCGTACATCGGATCTGGCGTACACTGGACAGGTCCTGTGCCGCCGGTGTTCCCGCCGAGCGAGGAGGTCCACGATGAATCCCATCCAGCAGTTGCTCACCGCCTTGGTATTCGTAACGTTGGCCTTTCCGGCGGGCGCCGAAGTCCGCTGTCCGGCGCCGGGCGTCGGTGGAGACGTATCCGGCGTATCCTATCAGCAGAGATCCGGACAGCAGCAGGAGGAAGAGGAAGAGGAAGAGGAAGAGGAAGAGGAAGAGGAAGAGGAAGAGGAAGATGAGGAGGAAGAGCCGGACTGCGAGTGAACGGGACGCCTCTGGTCGACGTCCCGCATCAGGAAGGCCCTGGGTGATCCGGCACGGATCATGAGGGAGTGGTGTATTTGACGAAGAGGAGAAGACGATGATGCACACGATGAAGACATTGTTTGCAGCAGCAATCGCGATGGGGCTCGCGGCCCCGGCGGCCGCGGACGGTCGTCTCGCGGTGAAGATCACGCCGGATGTCGAGTCCGTGGAAGTCATGCACGGTGGTCAGAAGATCACCATCATGCGCAACCAGGACGAGCAGAACACCGTGAACCCGGCGTTCGCGAAGACCTCCCGGAAGTGCCCGCCGTTCTGCATCCAGCCGTCGAGCATGGGTCCGGGCGTCGAGACCATCGGCGAGGCGGAGGTCATCGAGTACACGAAACGCATGAGTGAAGGTGACGACTCCATCGTGCTGATCGATTCGCGCACGCCGGACTGGGTAGGCAGAGGCACGATTCCGGGCGCGATGAACGTTCCCTGGACGAAGCTCAATCCGGCCAAGGGCGCCGATCCGATCTCGATCGCGGAGATCATGGAAGGCGTGTTCGAGGTCAAGTCGAACGAAGAGCTGATGGACTTCGAGAACTGCAAGACGGCGGTCATGTTCTGCAACGGGATGTGGTGCGGGCAGTCGCCGAACAACATCAGGAACCTCCTGAAGTTCGGCTACCCCGCCCACAAGATCAAGTGGTACCGAGGGGGCATGCAGGACTGGGAAATCCTGGGGCTCACCACCGTCAAGGGTGGCTGACGCCACCGGCCGGCAGGCGGCGGACATCCCGTCGCCTGCCGGGGTTCCCGGCCGGGCGCCTTGCGGGTGCTTTTGCGCGAGGAGGACCGCTGCGTGCCCTATTTCATCTACCGGGTGCAGCTTCCGCAGGCGCTGGAGCAGGCCGGTGTCTTCGCGGGCTACCGGGAGGCCCGAGCCGCCGTACGGGAGATGCGCCGTGCCCTCGCCCGTGACGATCCCGCCACCGTACGGATGATCTTCGCCGCTGACGCGGTCCAGGCGGAACGCCTTCTGACCGAACACCGCGAACCGCGTCCTCCCGGCGAAGACGCCTAAGCCGAAGCCGCTCCCGCATCGCGGGCGGGCGGCACAATGAATCGGAGGTCGCCATGAACGGCTGGCAGTGGTTCTGGACCGTCGTCGGCTTCTTCCTGTTCGTCATCGTGCTGATCTTCCTGCACTACTACGCGCCCTTCGAGCAGTTCTTCGTACTCGTCCTCAACGGAATCAGCTTCAGCAACGTCATCTTCTGGGTCGCGCTGATCGTCGGCATCGTCGGGTTTTGCGTGTTCCACTGGCACGCCTACCGGCTGCACGTCGCCCGTCAGCACAGCGTCGACGTGATGGTGCTGAGCTCGCTGCGCGGCTCGACCTTCATCGCCATCCTGCTGAGCGGCGGCGCCACCTTGCAGTCCCTGCAGATCCTGTGCGTATACCTGCTGGAGGGAGGCTACCTGGTGGACGCCGAGTTCGGGAAGCGGTTCGGCGCTGTGATCGCACTGGTGGTGCTGACCGCGATCTTCTGCTTGATCTTCTGGCTGTTGAAAGTCATCCGCTCGGAGGCTCGGGCGGCTTGAGCGCCGGCGGCGCAGGCGCTGCCGCGGATCCGGTGCGCGCCTTCGCGGCCGAAACGTCGGCGTCGGTCCGGTCTCCGGCGACCGCCGGTCTCCAGGAGACCGGGCGCTCAGCGGGTATCCTGGGATGCGGACAGGAACTCGCCGAGCACGTCGCGAAGCTGGCGGACGGTGGCGCCGGACAGCAGGATCGAATCGGTGATCTCGCGCACGTAGGCGACGGAGCGGGGGCGGCCGGCGCGCGCACCGTCTTCCATGTACTCGACCTGGGGCTCCAGCTCGCGGACCTCGTTGTAGAAGTGCAGCGCAAGCTGGCCGCGGACGTTGCTCTCGACCAGGACCCCGGAGACGCTCTTCGTGGTGTGCGCGGCGGCCTTGGGCCACTTGACGGTGTAGAGCGGGGCTCCTTCCGTCGCGGTCCCGCCCGCACCGCCGCCGGTCCCGGCGGTACTGCCGTTGCCGCCGTTGCCGAGGCTACCGCCGTTGCTTCCGTTCCCGCCGTTCCCGTTCATGCGTGGGCTCCGCCGTAGGGGCCACGCCTGACGAAGGCCCCGTCTCCCGCGCGGCCCACGTATTGGCCGCGGTCGATGACCACCTTCCCCCGGGACAGCACCGTCTCGGGGTACCCCTTGACCTTGAAGCCCTCGTAGGCGGAGTAGTCGACGTTCATGTGGTGGGTCCTCGGGTTGTGGACGCTGATGGTCTCCTCCCGCTCGGGGTCGAAGATGACCACGTCGGCGTCGCTCCCCACCGCGATGGTGCCCTTCTTCGGGAACAGGCCGAAGATCTTGGCCGCCGCGGTGGAGGTCAGCTCCACGAAGCGGTTGAGGTTGATCCGGCCCGCGCCCACGCCGTGGTGGTAGATGAGGCTCATGCGGTTCTCGATGCCGGGCCCTCCGTTCGGGATCCTGCTGAAGTCGTCCCGGCCCAGCGCCTTCTGCTCCTTCATGCAGAACGGGCAGTGGTCGGTGGAGATGACGTCGAGCGCGCCGAACCGCAGGCCGCGCCACAGCTCGTCCTGGTTCCACGACTCGCGCAGCGGCGGGGTGACCACGTACTTCGCGCCGTCGAAGCCCGGCGCGTCGTACGCATCCACGTCGAGCAGGAGGTACTGTGGGCAAGTCTCCGCGTGCGCCATGACCCCCCGCGCCTGGGCCAAGCGCAGCTCGTGCAGCGCGTCGTAGCAGCTCAGGTGCACGATGTAGACCGGGGCCCGGGCCACCTCCGCGATGGCCAGCGCGCGGTGCGCGCCTTCGGCCTCCAGGCGGGTGGGCCGGGTCAGGGCATGCTGCTTCGGCGCGATCTCCCCCCGCTCCAGGGCGATGCGCACCAGCTCGTCGATGACGACCCCGTTCTCCGCGTGCATGCACACCAGGGTGCCGTCCTCCCCCGCCTTGCGCAGCGCCCTGAAGATGGTTGCGTCGTCGGACAGCATCACCCCCGGGTAGGCCATGAACAGCTTGTAGCTCGTCACCCCCTCGTCGGCGAGGCGGCGCATCTCCGGCACCCGGTGCGCGGGGAGATCGGTGATGATCATGTGGAAGGCGTAGTCGATCGCGGTCCGGCCGGCCGCCTTCGCATGCCAGGCGTCGAGGGCTTCGAGGGTGGACGTGCCCCGCGACTGGATCGCGAAGTCCACGATGCAGGTCGTCCCGCCGTATGCGGCGGCGCGGGTGCCGGTCTCGAAGGTGTCCGAGGTCACGGTTCCGCCGAAGGGCATCTCGATGTGGGTATGGGGGTCGATCCCGCCGGGAACGACCAGCCGGTCCGAGGCGTCGATCACGGTGTCGGCGTCGATCACCAGATCGCGGCCGATGAGGGTGACGGTCTCGTCGTCGATGAAGACGTCCGCGTGGTAGTCGTCGACCGCGGTGACGATTCTTCCGTTCTTGATCAGCACGCTCATGGCTTGTATGGGACCAGACCGTTTCCCGCACGTCTACGGCGCCGGCCGAAGCCCCCCGCGATTCCGCGCAACGGAATCGCCAGGCAACCACCAGGCAACCGCGTCAGCGGCTGCCGGTTGCCGGCTACCGGTCGCATCCGGCTTCGGGGCGGCGGCAGGCCGGCCGGTGGTTCCGGCCCTCGGACGCCAATTCCATATCCCTTGACGCTGCGCTAAGGTTCCCGGACCGCCCGACCGGGATGGCCGGCGCAACGCCGGCGGCGCGAGCAGTGCACCCAGCCGAGCGTCAGCCGCCTTCCGGCGGCTCCCAAACGAGAGGAGCGAGGCCATGAAAACCAAGCATGAGGATAAACCCCGCGCAACGCAATCGAAACGGATCCACCGGCGCGAGTTCCTGGGCACCTCCGCCAGGGCCGCGGCGGCGGGCGCCGCCATCACCGCGTTCCCCGCGATCGTGCGGGCGGACGACCCCATCCGGTCCATCGGCCTGGGGGTGAGCGTCATCAACGAGATCCAGGGCCAGGCGTCCATGGATCTGGGATTCACGGTCAGGGGCCAAGCGCTGGGCTACGGCGCGATGTTCGGCAAGATGCTGAACCAGAACGACCAGTACGAGGTCGCGGAAGGCTACTACAACGACATGGACGTGATGTGGCCGGCCGGGGTATGGCAGCCCATCGACACCCAGCGCATCCGGGACTGGGACAAGGTCACCGACCTCTCCAAGACCGGGCGGCTCACCCCGGAGTCCAACCCCGGGCAAGGGGACGCCCCCTTCCGCCATCTCTGGGTCGATGCGGACGGCAATTACGTCGAGGGACCGTCGCGCTACGTCACCATGGTGCCGGGCTGGCACAACGCCGATTCGCTGGGATACAACCCCGACGACACCGGCCGGCCCATCGAGAGCTGGGCGGAGCTGTTCAGCGAGGACTTCAAGGGCGCGGTCGCCCTGCTCAACGTCCCCCAGATCGGGGTCATGGACGCGGCCCTGGCCATCGAAGGGCTCGGGGCCTACAAGTTCAAGGACAAGGGCAACATGAGCCGCGAGGAGATCGACTTCCTCATCGACTTCCTCATCGCGAAGAAGGAGGAAGGCCACTTCCGGGCGTTCTGGGAGACCTTCGGCCAGTCCGTGAACCTGATGGTGAGCGGGGAGGTGGTGCTGGAGAGCATGTGGTCGCCGGCGGTCACCGCGATCAAGGCCGAGGGCGTGCCTTGCGTCTACGCCTTCCCGAAGGAGGGGATGCGGGGCTGGCACGGTGGCTGCGCGATCTCCTCGAAAGTGACCGGCAAGGCCCTCGACCAGGCCTACGAGTACATCAACTGGTGGCTCGACGGCTGGGGCGGCGCGTTCGTCGCCCGGCAGGGGTATTACATGTCCGTGCCCGAGAACGTGAAGAAGCACCTGGAGCCCGAGGAATGGGACTTCTGGTACGAGGGCAAGCCGGCCGCCAGGGAGCTGCCGGATCCCTTCGGCACCATCATCGTGGAGAAGGGCGAGGTCCGCGACGGCGGATCGTACTGGAACCGCTTCAGCAACATCGCGGTATGGAACTCGCTGATGGACGAGAACGACTACCTCGTGAAGCGCTGGACGGAGTTCCTGAGCGCCTGACGGGGTTCGGCGGGCGGTCGGGAACCTGGGACCGGGGGCGCAGCGACCGCGCCCTCGGCCGCCCCCGGTCGGCATGGCGCGAGGGACGGCCTCGGATCGATGCCGTGTACGGTCGCCGGATTGGCTCGCGACGCGCGGCTTCGATCAAGTCGTTCACGCACAACGCGCCCCCCTGCGACCCGCGAGCTTGGTTTTCGTCCCCCTTCTGGTGTATACGATACACATGGCACGCACCAACATCGACATCGACGACGAGGCTTGCACCGAAGTCATGCGTCGCTACCGGCTCTCGACGAAACGCGAAGCTGTCAATTTCGCATTGCGCATGGTGGCGGCCGAGCCTCTCGGGCTCGACGAGGCCCGAGGACTTCGGGGATCGGGCTGGGACGGCGACCTCGAGGAGATGCGTTCCGGGCGCGCGAGGTGATCCTGGTCGACACCTCGGCGTGGATCGAATTCCTTCGCGACACTGGGTCCACGGTCTGCAACCGTGTCGAGGAGCTGATGGAGAGCGAAATCGCCGTCTGCGATCCCATCCGAATGGAGGTGCTCGCCGGCGCCCGGAACGAACGCCACCTGAGAAGCCTTCGCGGATTGCTCGCGCGCACGACCCTTCTCCCGACCCATCCTGCCGACTACGACGAGGCGGCCGCCCTGTATCGTGCCTGCCGCCGCGAGACCGTGCGGTGTCTTCGGCGCCGCGGCGGAGAGGCGGCCGCCCTGTATCGTGCCTGCCGCCGCGAGGGAGAGACCGTTCGCTAGCTGATCGACTGCCTCTTCGGCTCGGTTGCCATCCGCGCCGGCGCGGCAGTGCTTCACAGCGACAGCGATTTCGACGTGCTGGTGCGGCACACAGGGCTGCGGGTCGATCCCCGTCGGTGATGCCTGCGTCCTGCATCGGTGCCATGTGGAGGGGAATTGCGAAACGAGAGCGGAAGCACCAGCCGGCACCTCTCGAACTCGTGAACGACTTCGCGAATGCCGGCAATGGACGGCAGAATCGCACGACAGCCCCCGACGTCCTGCGTTCGCGCGAGCTGCGCAATCGGGAAGGACCGGCGAAAACAATCCGCCCGATCCCGTCCCCGCGGCACTTCGCCGGCAACGTAGCACATCGCGCCGTGCAGGCCGCTCCGGATACATTCCTCTGGCCCACCCGTTCCGCGCCTATCCACGAGCATCCGGCGGAAGCGCGCCGGCAAGCGCCCCCGGTGTTCGTTCGTCTCGTCGGGCGGCGAGCGCAGCAGAGAAACCACACGTCCGGGATACGCGCATCGCACCTCCGCATCCCGGCATGGCCGGAGCCAGACGCCGGCTGGCGACAATCTTGCGGTCCCATGACGTCCAACCCGATGGAGCCGGAGCCAAGCGCCGGCTGGCGAACGGATCATCGTCGCCTTGCCGCAAAGATTTCACGGACAAGTAACCGATGGGCCGGCAACGCGCGGATCAATCGCCGACCAGGGCCAGCATGTCGGTGTGAATTCTGCGCCAGTCCCGGCCGAGATCGATCCCCCGCGCCCGGATGGAGAATCCCTCCAGGCGGACATCCACCTTCAGCGGCTCGTCCACCACCGGGTAGAGAAGGATACCCTCATACCGGGGGCCGGGCTCCGAGGTCGCTTCGCGGTTGCGCAGGTAGGCCAGCAACTGGTACAGGTGCTCCGAGCGGAGCTTCCTGACGCCACGGTGGTCGCTCAGGGCCTGCCGGTAATACTTGGCGTCCAGCACGATCCGCCGATGCTCCGATTCCAGGATGAGGTCCGCCGCCATCCGCGGGATCATCGGGCGCTGGTCTTCCCGCGTACCTGCGTCATCCCACCGGATTCCGCGCCCGCGGGGGTTCACGCGATACTCATTCTGTTCGCGGCGGTAGAACTCGACGGCGAAATCCTCGAACAGCGCCGACATCCGGTATTCGTCCTTCCGCAAATCCCGGAACCTTGCCGACCCCGATCGTTCCTCGACGATCAGGCAATCGTGGATGAGCTCGCAGATCGACATCAGGAAGCGGTAGAGGTGGCGGTTGCGGTCGAGCTGAACCCGCTGGAACAGCCGGCGTTCCAGCCGCACGGGGCGGATGCCTTCGAGCTTCCTGTACGCCGTCCGGATCTCCGGGCGCACTTGGTCGGCGTCGAGGTCCGGGAGCTTCAACAGGGCGGCGAGGGTGGAACGCAGGATGCGGTTGTGAAGCACGTCGTGGGAAAGCTCCTCGAACTCGCAGGCCGCCCGGCCACGAGCGCGTAACGCCCGTTTCGCCGTCTCGCCGACCGACAGTTTGCCACGGATGCCGGCGAGATCTTCCCGCAGCTCCCGATAGCCACGATCGATGCCCTGGCGGATCAGGCGGAACGTCCCTTCGGCGAGGACCTTGCCGAGAAGGTGGTGGGTTCCGTCCAGCCCCGCCACAGCTCTTCCCGCCGGACGACGTCCGCCTCCCTGACGTGCCTCCACGCATAGCACAGCAGGTAGTAGAGGTTGGCGATGGGGATGGAGCGGGTCACCGCCGCCTCCGGCCGGGCTCGATGATCGGAGAAGCGAGCAGCGGATGACAGAGACAATTGGTGATGGGGGCGATCACCGCCGCAGCGTCTCCAACAGCTCGGCGACGGTCTCCGGGCGGTCGAACCAGTACTCGCGCAGCAAGGGTTCGATCTGCGTATCGACGATCGTGCGGAACCAGCGATCGTCCGGCGACTCTTCTTCGCCGCTCGGAACGAAATAGCTGTGCCCGATCCGGAAGCCCGGCCCGAGATCCTCGTCTTCCCGGATACGCTCGTTGATCGCGGAGATGCTGTCGTCGATTCGCTTGACGAGGGATTCATCGACGCCTGCTTCGATCAGGTACTTCCTGAATGCCTCGGTACGGTAGGCGGGTTGCAGGGTCTCGAATGCGAAGCGGCGGCGCAGCGCGTAGTCGACCATCGCGAGGGATCGGTCCGCGGTGTTCATCAGGCCCAGGACGTGCACGTTCTCCGGTACGGAGAAACGCTCTCCGGTGACGCTGTAGGTCAGGGGAATCTCGTACTCCGATCCCCGTTTGTCCGCCTCGATCAGCATGAGGAGTTCCCCGAATATCCTGGACAGGTTCCCCCGGTTGATCTCGTCGATGATGAAGACGAAGGGCGTATTCGGGCTCTTGCCGGCACGCTCGCAGAACTCGAAGAACACGCCGTTCCTCAACGTGAAGCCTCCCGTTTCGGTCGGTCTCCAGCCCTGCACGAAGTCCTCGTAGGCGTATGACTGGTGGAACTGCACCATTTCGATCGAGGAAGAGTCCTTGCGCCCGCTCAGGCACCACGCGATCCGCCTGGCGATGAAGGTTTTTCCGACGCCGGGCGGACCCTGGAGGATCAGGTTCTTGCGCAGGGCGATGGAGTCGAGGATGCGCGTGAGCTGATTCCGGCTGACGAAAAGATCCCGAAGCGCCGAATGGACATCGTAGGGTTCCGGAGCCTCTTGCCAATCCTGCCGATCGGTCTCTGCTTCGATCTCCTCGTCCGCCTCGCTCATTTCATGGTTCGCTGGCCTGCCGGCCTTATTGCGCTGGGCATTTCCTCCTGCTCCGCCGTAGCGCTGTGGGTTGACGCTCTGGAGAACGCGGCGTGCCTCTTCCGTAGGGTCCGGGTACCCCTGGTGCCGGTGTACCCGCGCAATCGCGTTCAAGTCGTGCGTGACCCATTTGCGCCCGACTGGGGGCCAGGCTCCCTCTTCGTTTCCGAGCCCGACCCACTCCTCCACAGTCTCGCGGCTCGCGGGCAGCGGACACTTTCCGTGCTTCTCCGCCCACCGCACGAATTTGCGGAACTGATTCCGCTGGCGTTCCCCGGTCGTTGGGCCGACCTTCTTTCCGCTCAGGTTGTGCTGAGCCAACGCCGCATTGAAGGCGGCCAGACATGCTTGCTCCGTGGTGGATTCCATTGCTCGTACTCATTGTCGTGTGTGGTGCCGAGGGGAGAGGAGGGTATCGCGCGGGAGTGCGCAGGGAGGTCTCCGCCCGGTATGGGGCTTGCCTGCCGGGAAGCCCCCCGCTGGGGAGGCTTGTTCGCATTCCCTCCGGAAGCCAAGGCGGGAGCCGTGCCCGTGTGCGCTCTTCCGTCCAGGTACCTTCTCGGGCATCCGGACGACTCCGCCTCCGCGTTCGAAACCGGCGCACTCCGCACGAAGCGGGGAATTGCGGCCGCGCGGGTCGGGCACGATGCCCGTGCCCGCGGGACGCGCGCTTTCCGCTGAACGCCGGAGGCGTGAAGCGATGCCAATATCGCGATGCCGCGTCGGGAAGTGCGCACGGGAGTTGCGCGCGTTCAACGCGGCTCTATGCCGAAACCGCCGGCGGGGCGTGTCGGGGCTCGGGCCGGAAACGTCGGCCGCTTCCAGCTCTTCTCATGCCACCTCGGCCGCACGCTCCGCCAGAGCCGTCAGATCGGTCCAGTCCCCGCCGTCCGCATCATCGGAAAGAATCCTCAGTCCTCCTCTTCGATGTCGGACTTGGCGATGAAGTGGACGTAGGGCCAGCCAGGGGAGTCCTCCGCGTCCCACCACACCTTGGAGAAAATCTCCGAGCGCACGCTCATCGTGCCCTCGGCACTCAAATCCTCGAAGGCAGCGTCGTAGATGATCCTCACGTCCACCAAGGGATCGTCATAATGGTCGAAGCCGGGCTTGACGTTGACGTTGACGATGTCGATGTCGCCGAAGCGGGCCTTGAAGGCCGCCTCCGCGATCTCGCGTACCTGCTGATTGTTCATGCCGGACCTCCTACGGTGCTCGTTGCCTGAATAGCACATGCGCGGCGAAACCGCGCCTGGCGTTGACGTCCGCCTGCTCGAACCGGCTGATGGCGAGTTCCGCGGAAGCGATGGAGTGCAGAACGTCGGACTTCCGGTAAGCAGCCGCGTCCAGCGCGTAATCCGCCTGCTGTCGCGCCTCCTGCAATATGACGAACGCCTCGGCGAAGTCGCGGATTTCGGCCGGGAACTCCCGGATCGTCTGCCCTCGCAGGCACGCGCTCCTGGCCCTGCCGTGCTCCAGCGCCCGGTACGTCCGATGCCACGCCGGGCTGCGTGCAGTGCCGATGAACAGGTCGGCCGCCGACGCCGCCAAGGTGTGGAACATGGCGTAGTACGCGGTGCTGACGGCGCGGCGCAGCCTCGCCTGCGTGGGCGGTGCCCGGTCGGATTCCACAAGGGCGCGGGCGGCTTCCATCAAGTCACGCGGGTTCACGGCGCGGGGCCTCGGAGCGTCGGTGTCGGCGTACCCTGCATCGTACTATGGCCGGGTTGCGCCAGAAGCCGGGCCGGGCCGCACTGATCGCGGGGATGGGGAAGGACGCGGCACTCCCCGTACCCAACGCCCCACCACCCGCCGGCCACGTCGATTCTCCCGTGGCTGAGCGATCGGAGCGCTTTCGGCTTTCGGCGGTTTTCCGTGACGGCTTCGGCGCATTTCCATCCGGCCCATTGCGAATCTATTGGATTCGATGGTTCACGAGCCGTTGCGAAGCGGCCGGAAGCATCACGCGAAGAAGCGTCCCAAGGACGCAGGTCGATCATCACCCATCGATCATCCAGGCCAGCATGGACGCCGGTATCGCCATGACGTCGGCGTCCTCCAGGTTCAGCTCCGAGCGGGTCGCGACGATGCCGCGCCAGCCGGACGCGGCCAGGGTCTGCGCGTCGCGCCGCCAGCGGCCGTCGACGTACTTCGACTCGATGGCGACGCCCCCGAATCCGGGACCGACGAAGTCGATCTCCTTGCGGGTCCGGGTCCGGTGGTGCAGGACGCGGTCGAACTCCATGGTGCTGCCGGGATCATCGCGCTCGAAGCTCCGCAGCAGCGCCATGCCGAGCTGCTGCTCCGAGAGTGCCTCCGTAGAGGGCGTGCCCGCACCGAGTGCGCCCGTACCTGGCGCGTTCGCATCGAGGGCGTCCGCGACTCCGTGCCGACGGTCGCCGCCCGCATCGGGCATGCCGGGAGCGAGGCGCGCGTAGACGGGGTCGGTGAAATAGATCTTGGCCTGGGCGTTCAACTTGGGCCGCAGCCCGTCTTCACGATGGCAGGGCCAGAGGACGAACGCTTCACGCAGCTCGTCGACCCGCCGCCGCGCGGTCGGCTGGGAAACGTCGAGACCGTCCGCGAGCGCCACGTAGCTGACGGGGGAGCAGAGCCCCTTGGCCATCCGGTGCATGAAGGCGGTGGTCTGCACCCGTGACCAGTCCGCGCGCCGGAATGCGTCTCCATGGATGACGTCGATCAGGCCGCGCACGAACGACGGGGCGACCTCGTATGGAGCGGACCTGCTCCCCGCCTGCCCGCGGCGCTCGTGATTTCGCGCAACGGAATCGCCGGGCGACCGCGCCGGCGCTCGCCACCCGCGGGAAGTCATGTGGCCGGAGACCGCGGCGGGAAAGCCGCCCACCCGCAGGTAGGTGTCCCATGCGTCGGCCAGCAGGTCCAACCAGGGCGCCAGCGCATGGGCCGCCTCCGACAGCCGGCGTGGCCTCAGGTCGGCGACTCGAAACGGGCCGACCTCCGACGGCGCCGGCTCTTCCGCCGTCAGCCGTGCGAAGGACCGAAACCCCATCGGCAGCAGCACCCGGTCGGGATCGTCCGCCGGGCCGCACCGCCCGGCAAGCGCTTTCACCGATCCCGTGAGATCCGCCGCCGACGAGCCGGTGAGCACCACGGTGTCGGTACGGAACCGCGCGTCGTTGTCGCGCAACCACTTGATCCGTTCCGGCCAGCCATCCGTGATGCCGGTGATCTCGTCGATGAACCAGAACCGCCGCCCGCCGCTCGGCGTGAGCTGCCGGGCGGCGTTGACGAGCCCCCCAGATCGCCTGCGCGCCAGCCGTCCACCGAGGCATGAAGGACCTGTCTCGGCTCGACCCCGCCGCCGATCAAGGCTTCGATGGTGCGCTTGATCTCCACCGACTTGCCGACCCTCCGGGGACCGCGCAGCACGTACAGGCCGCCCGGCGCCAGATCGTCGAGCACGCCGGCGGAGTAGCGGAACGGCGCTTCACCGGCTTCCCGCAGGTCCGGATCGTCCATCGGCCAGCCGCGCGGATTGCGCCACCAGCGGTTGGTCGCCGCCAGCATTTGCTGGATTTCACCCTACTTCACGGAACCACTCCCGAGGTCCGGTGAATGGATCCAGTCCATTCACGTCGGAAAATGTATACATTATCAAACGCAGAATTTGAATAAGGTGTGCATTTTGCGAAACGTCCTTCGATTTCGCCCATTCTTTCGACGAACACATCGAGAGACGGAGCATGGGCAGGTGCCTTGGGCGCATGAAGCGGATCGCATCGCCGAACCGTCGTCGGGTGCAAGCCCAGAGCACCGGCGAACGCCCTTGGCCATGTGCCGGCCCGGCAGCCGGATCGGCGTCGTGACCCATGGGTCGATCCCGGGGAGAGCAGCGCCGGGCAATACCGCCGGGGTATGGCGGCTCCTCTCACAGGTCCATCAAGCGGACGATCCGGCGTCGATGTCGAGCCTTGTCGTAATAGGCGTCGTCGGCGGTGACGAGGGTAGCGCCCTCGGTGTGCATGGCGGTCGCGTGGTACAGGGTGTCGAACAGGTGGTGCTGCAGGTCGATCGAGAGATCGACGGCCGTCGCGTAGATGGCAGGCGACTCGACGCTCTCCCATTCGAGCAGTTGCAGATCGAACAGATTCTCCCGGGCGGTTTCCGGCGCTTTTCGTGCGAGCACGGCTGCGACTTCAGCGAGGAAATGCGGCGGCTGGATCATCCTCGACCGTCCGGCACCGACATCCCGGAGAACGGCGGCGGCCTGATCGGCGTGCGGCTCGTCGGTACGCTCGTTGAAGAACCATTTCAGCGCCACGCTGGCGTCCACGACGGCGATCATGGACGCCCTTCCTCCCGTATCGACCGGAGCTCTTCATCGGAGGCGGCCGATGCCCGGCGGCGTCGGTGCAGAATGCGCTCGATCGCCTCCCGGCCCTTCTGCCTGCGCCGGACCCGCTCCACGGCTTCGCGCATCAACTCAGCGATGACGGCGCTCTTGTTCCGGCCTTTGAACGTCTCGTTGAAGGCCGTCTTGACGTCCTCCGGCACACTGAAGTTGACGGTGGCCATGATACTCGTCTTCGTTGTTGAAGATTTCAACAACTTTAGTCCGCGACAGCGGCGCCGGTCAAGATCCCCACCAGGTGTCCCACCCTCATCTCAGCCCACGATCTCACGGCGCTTGCCTCCATTTCTCGTGTGTAAGGTACGGTTCGGCATTCCGTGAGCTTCGATCCCCGGAAGTCCGGGGAGCGCGCAAGCGAAACCGAATGGTGTGACGGCCCACCCGCCCCGTAGCCCGTAGCTTCGACACCGTGGAGAGACCCATCGAGACCCTGCATCGGGGCCTCATCGGCGTCCAGCCCGCCCCGCCCGAGGAGGTCGCCGAAGCGGCGGCACAGAAGGTGTGCCGCGGAGGCGGGTTCCCGGTCGGGTGGCTCATCGCCCCCGGCGTGGCGTGGCTCATGCTGTTCCTGGTGGTGCCGCTGGCGAGCATCATCCTGCGCATCGCGGACATCCGGAGCCAGCTCTGATGGCCCGCCGCCGGACGGCCGAGAAGAAGAAGCGGGCCGCGGTCAAGGAGCTGTTCGGCAGCTACTACGTGCTGTTCCTGCTCTTCATCTACGGCCCGATGTTCGCGATGTTCATCCTGTCCTTCCAGGGACACGGCGGTCTGGAGAGGCGGCCCGGGACATGGGGGCGAGCAAACGGACGGTGTTCAAGGAAGTCACCTTGCCCCTCATCACGCCGGGGACCGTCGCGGCTGGCCTGTTCGGGTTCACCCTGTCCTACGACGAGTCCGCCCGCACCACCCTGCTCGCGGGCGAGTACAACACCCTGCCGCTCGACATCAACGCTTCGATGACGCAGCGAATCCGGCCCACCCTGTTCGCGCTGGGTACCGTCTCGACCCTGTTCTCGCTGCTGCTGATCGGGCTGTCCCTGGTGATCTACACTCTCCTGGCCAAGCGCACGCGCTGACCGGCGCCCCGATCCTCAGGCCCGCTGTCGAAGGGGGCGTGCTCCGGCATCAGCCCCACCGCCGCGGCCATTGGCGTCGCACCACCTCAATCGCGTCGCTGACTCTGAAGAAACAGGTTGAAATCATTGTGTTGGTAACTGGCGACGGTGACTTCGTATCGGCAATGAAGTTCGCTCGCCCCGATGAGTAGCGTAAATCGATCGTCGAAGGTGAACGTCCGGTCTTGGAAGCACCGGAAATTCCGGAGATTGAGGTGGGTTACGCGCATCGGGGGCCGGCAGCTCTCTGGTCAGGCATCCGGTGGGGACACCATCCGCCGCCGCGACGAACTTGGTCGCCGGATGCTTGCAACGACGACGAATGTACGTGATTCGGGACGGAGGAAACAAGGCGCGACGGCGCCCTCCCTGAACTCGCGCTGTTGGACGCGGGCCCAGAGAGCCTGGCCCATTGCCACGACCCCGGCGTCCTGCTCGAAGCCGACGCTGTTCCGGTGGGCGGCGATGAAACGCCCGTCTCCGCAGGAGGGGTCTCGCAGCCGGTCGCCATCTTTGCGGACCGCCCACCGGACGAGGTTCGCAACGACGGCGTCCGGCGTAGGGCGGAACAGGGCGCGAAGCTCCCCCTCCCAGTTCCCGACGAAGCCCGGCGGGCGGGACCACGAGCACCCGCCGGATGCGCCCGCGCGGCGCAAGGAGCACGTCGGAGGAGGCGATCAGTCAATCCAGGAGGGCTTGCGCCGTGCAGGCCGCTCCGGATGCGCGGTGCCCGGGCTCGCCGGGCTCAGCACTGCGGCCCGAACACCAGCTCCGGGACGACCACCTCCCAGGACTCGCACCTGATGCCGTCGTGGTACCGCGGCTCCGAGGCATCGCGGCTCCATGCCACCACCGCCAGCACCGCCGCGGATCGGCACTGCATCCCGGACGGGGGATCGAAGCCGCCGGCGAGCCGCCCCACCACGTTGCCGGCCCGGTCCAGCAGCTCCCAACGTCCGGGGGCGGCGGGTGCTTCGGGCGGATCGTCGGGCGGCGGCCGGTCCTGCGATCCGGTTCGGTGGGGGTGGCGTGTTGCGGCCACGCGCACTTGCAGAGGATCGCCGGGCGACAGGGCGGCGATGGCGCGGTGCACAGGATGGCGGGGATCCCGCCGCCCCGCGAAGCCGAGATCGACGTCGCGCAGACCGAGCCGCCGATAGCGGGATTCGAGCGCCGGGGTGTCCGGCGGTGGCTCCACCGGCGCGCGATGCAGCACCGCGGGGCCGTCCGGCAAGACATCCTGCAACGGATGCGATCTCCGAAAGTACGCCGGGGGTGGAGGCTCCTCGACGCGATCCGGCGCCGCGGCGCCGGACGGCGGGCGTGACCCCGGATGAAGGGGATCCGGCGCCGCGACGCCGTGCGACGGGAGCTGCCCCGCCTGAACGCGCCGTGTCTCCTCCGCTCCGACCGGCGGCGGACAGGGCTCTGGCCGAAACGACGGGCGCGGCGCCTGGCGATGCGGCGGATCCGGCCCCGGCTCGAAACGCATGAGGGCCAGGGTCCGCCGGGCGCGGGTCATGGCCACGTAGTAGAGCCGGCGCGGCGCGTCCGCGTCTTCGCCCCTGCCGGCGCCGTTCCAGCCGCCGTCCAGCACCACCACGTGGTCGAACTCCAGCCCCTTTGCGCGGTGCGCCGACAGCAGCAGCAACCCGCGCTGCCGGCGGCGCACGTCCCGCCCCCACTCCGCCAGCCATTCGATGAAATGGCCCACCGGCGTGTCCGCGCCGCCGCTCTCCAGGGCGTGTGCTTCCACGGCTTCGCCCAGCAGCTCGATCCAGGGGTTGGGAGGCGACGCCCGAGGTCCGACGGGGAAGCCGCAAGGGGCGAGGCCCGGCCCGGCCAGCCATGCCCGGAGCTCCGCGGCACGCACGACCCGGGCCTCGCGCCCGTGCAGCCAATCGAGCAGGGCCCGGGTCTCCCGCAAATGCCAGAAGCCCGGAATCTCCTCGTTGCCCATCTGCACCGGCACGCCGTGCACCTCGCACCAGGCCCGCACCGGCTCCAGGTACCTCCACTCGCGGGCGATGACCGCGCACGCGGACCAGTCCCAGTCCGGGGCGAGGGCGGCAAGGCGCTGCAGCTCCGTCATCGCGGCTTGCGCCTGCGCGATCGGGCCGGGTGGCGAGGGCAGGATCTGCACCCGGCCGCGCGCCACCGGATCCAGTGTCTCCCAGTCCCCGCCGGGCGGGGCCCGGGTGCGCGCCCGGTCGACGTGGATGGGATGGCCGGCCTTCATGCGCTCGCCGGCCGGCTCGATGGCCGCATTGGCCGCGGCGACGATGTGGGCGGTGGAGCGGTAGTTGTCGGTCAGGAACGCGGGTCTCGCCCGGTAGTCCGCCTCGAAACGCCGGATGAACTCCACCGAGGCGCCGGCGAAGGCGTAGACGTTCTGGTCGTCGTCGCCTACCGCGAAGAGGCTGAGCCGCTCGTCCTCGTCGGCCAGGGTCCGGCCCGCCAGAGCGGAGATCAGCGTGTACTGCTCCCGATCGACGTCCTGGTATTCGTCCACCAGGATCCAGCGGAAACCGGCGAGCAGGCGCGCCCGGTGCCCGTCCGTCTCGTCCGGCGGCAGCCCCTCGCCACGCAGCAGCGCCGTCGCCCGGCGCAGCGCCTCGCCGAAGTCGAAGGTGTCCGCATCCAGCCTCCCGGCCCGGCCGCTGAAGCTGGCCCCGACCAGGCGCATGGCGAGGCCGTGGCAGGTGAGCACGGTGACGCCGCGGGCGTCGTCGCCGACCAGCTCCCGGAGGCGGCGGCGGATCTCGAGCGCGGCGTGCCGGTTGTAGGCCAGGGCGATGACGCCGCGGGGGTTCTCGCGCCTCACCCGCAGCAGCCAGGCGATGCGATGCACCAGCACCCGGGTCTTGCCGGAGCCGGGACCGGCCAGCACCAGCACGTTGGTCCGCTCCCGGTCGTCGGCCACGATGCGCTGCTGTACGGGATTCTTCAGGCTCTCGACGATGCGCCGCCAGGACGCCGGGGTGGTCTGCCGCGACAGCTCCCTGCCCCGCTCCGGCAGCCAGCGGCGCAGGAAGTCCTCCTGGCTCGAAGTGAAGTAATCCATCGCCAGGCGCAGCGCGTCCGCCATGGCCTCGAGGCCCCGCTCGGCGAACTCCGCCATCACGTGGACCTGCAGCACCTGGTCTTCGTAATGGAGCTTGAGCGGCTCGAAGTCGGCGTTGACGAAGCCGCGCCGGTCCTCGCCCAGGTGGATGGACATGGCGGGGCGGAACACCGCCAGCCCCTTGTTGAGGCGGAGGACCTCCTGTTCGTGCAGCCACAGCAGGGCGCGGTCCAGGAGCTTCTCGGGGTCCTTGACCCTGGCCTTCAGCTCCAGGTCGGAGCGGAGCGCGTCCAGCAGCTTGCCGAGCGTGGTCTCGGCCAGCAGATCCGTGCCCCGGCTGCCGGGCGGCAGGCAGCCGAGCAGATGATCGAGCAGGCGCTGCGCGGCGTTGCGGCGGCGCTCCGCGGTCTCCGCGAGCGCCTTCCAATTGCGCTGGAGGGTCACCCGCACGGTCTCGGGGTCCAGCCGGCGCAGCCCCAGGCTGCCCTTGCCGCTCCCCTCCCCGCGGCCGTCCCCGGCGATGCCGCGAAGCGTGCGCCACAGGCGCTCCGGCAGGACGTGGGCGGGGTCGTGGCCGGCCTCTTCGAGGGCATCCTTGAGGCGTTGGGTGGCGATGCGCAGATGGAGGGTCGAGGCGCCGCCCTCGTCCATGTCCGGAGCCGTTTCCCGCAAGTCGGCGATCAGGGCGCGTTCCAGGGCCGCCGACTGCTCGAAGCGCTTGCGCGAGGCACGCACCACGCCCGCGTGCACGAACGCGGTGAGCACGGTGTCGTTGCTGGCGACGCCCAAGCGCTCCAGGTCGTACATGGCGCGGCGCACGCCCTCCGCGCCCAGCCCGGAGACCCCCATCAGCTCGTCGGTGGAGATGCCCTCGTCCGGGTCCGCGTCGATCAGGGTCTCGGCGATGGCCAGCAGTCGGCGGCGGTAGTCTTCCCGAGGAACAGCCTTCCGCGCGAGCCGGGCGCGCGCCTCCGCCACCGACCCCACCCGCAGGGAAGACGGGAACACCTGCACCCGGTTCTCCTCGCGGATCAGAAGCTGCGCTTCCTCCAGCCAGGAGACGGCGGTACGCACCCGGGTGTCGTCGGTGGCGGAGTCGCGTTCGAACGCGGCGTCCTCGTCTTCGCCGAGGATCTCTCCGGCGGTGGCCACGACCTCGCCGTCCGTGCGCGTCCTGCGGCGGCCGCCCGACCTCGAACCCGACGTCCCGGCGGCCTCGCCCCCCGCGCGCTTCTTGCGGTGGAGGCGGCGCAGCGCCTTCAGGATGCCGTGGATCTCGCGCCGGGTGAGCCGGGAGCGCGCGGAGAGGCCGAACTGCCGCTCCACGTCCTCCGGCGTGTAGAGCAGCACGCAACGGGCCGCGTCCCGATCGCGTCCGGCGCGGCCCGCTTCCTGCAAGTAGTTCTCCAGGGAGCCGGGGACGTCGGCGTGGACCACCAGCCGCACGTCCGGCTTGTCGATGCCCATGCCGAAGGCGTTGGTGGCGACGATCACCCGCGATCCGCCTTCGATGAAGCGCTGCTGGACGCTCTTCCTGATCTCCGGCGAGAGGCCGGCATGGAAGTGGTCCGCGACGAGGTCCTTGTCGCGCAGGAATTGGGCGACGTCCTCGCTTTGCCGGCGGGTCGCGCAGTAGACGATGGCGCCGCCCAGGGTCTCCGGCGGCAGGTCGGCGGCCAGGATCCGGTGGAGGTGCGCGAACTTCTCGCCCGGGGTCGTCCGCACCACGACGAATTCCAGGTTGGTGCGGCGGGCGCCGCCGTCGAAGACCCGGAGATCGATGCCGAGCCGGTCGCAGAAATGGGCGCGGACGTCCTCTCGCACGTCGGGCTTGGCCGTCGCGGTCAGGCACAGCACCGGCGCATCCGCCGCCTTTTCGTGGATGAAGCGCGCCACGTAGCGGTAGTCGGGCCGGAAGTCGTGGCCCCAGCGTGAGAGGCAGTGCGCCTCGTCCAGCACCCAGGCGCCGATCTCCCGCTGCTCCAGGACCCGGCGCACGGCCCGGCTGCGAAGCTGCTCGGGCGCGACGATGAGGATGCCCGCGTCGCCCAGGCGCACCCGGTCCAGCGCCTCCTTGCGCTCGGGCATGGACAGCAATCCGTTGACGGTCACGCAGGAGCCGATGCCCTGCCTTTCGAGGCCCGCCACCTGATCCGCCATGAGCGCCACCAGGGGCGAGATCACCACGGTCAGGGCGCCGGTCTTGTCGTAGCGGGAGAGGGCCGGAATCTGGTAGCACAGCGACTTGCCGGTCCCCGTGGGCAGGATGCCGAGCACGCTCTCCCCGGCCATCGCCGCCTCGACGATGGCGCGCTGCATGGGCCGGCCTTCGTCGTCCTTCGGCTCCGGGCGGAAGTCGGCGAAGCCGAACCAGCGCGCGAGCTCCTTGCGCGCGTCGTGCCGCTCCCGGCACCAGGCGCACGCGGGATCGTTGCAGGCGGTATCCCGCAAGCGGCGCACCAGCACGCCGGCTTCGGGAAACCGGTGGCGCACCCAGGGCGGCATCACCGAGTTGCCCCCGGCCACCGACAGCCAGGCCAGGGCGTAGGCCAGCGCCCAGCCGTGCCGCGCCGGGTCGGACAGGACTTCACGGCACCGGCTCGAACAGGCCGTATCTGCAAGCCGGCCGCGGATCGCCGCGCGCGCCTCGGCGCCGGAAGGACGCGGCGCATCCCGCACGGCGGTGAAGAAGGCATCGAAGCCCGCGCCTTCCGGCGCCGTCGCGGTCAGCCGGTGCCAGGCCGCCAGCAGGTCGGGCGCCTCGTCGCGCAACGCCTTCAACGCCCTTTGCTGATCGCGGAAGACCTCCAGCGCGAGCCGGGCGTCCAGCTCCGGATCGTTCACCCGCCCGCGCTTGAGCTGTCCGTCCTGGTAATGCTTGACGAGGTGGTGGTAGGGGTTGCGGGGGAAGGCGAGGGGGTTGAGCCGCAGCGTATCCACCGCCGGAAGCCGCAAGAGCCGGAGATCGGGCTTTGCCGCGGCCAGGTGGGGAAGGTCGAAGGCGATCAGGTTGTGGCCCAGCAGGCAGTCCGCGCCCTCTGCGAAGGCGTCCAGCTTCGCCAACGCCGGGCCGAGCGCGTCGCCGCGAAAGGTGAAGACCTCGCCGCTCTCCGCATGCACCGCAGCGAAGGCGTGGATGCGTCCGTCCCGGCGACCGACTTCGAGGTCCAGGGAGAGGCAGCGCAACGGAAGGCGCCCGGTGTCGTCCATCGGCGGCGAAGCTCTCCGGGAATTCAGGGCTGCCGGCGCGAGCTACTCGATGCCGGGTCGGGATTCGGCCTCCATCGACGAGGATTCACACCGACATACGATACGGAGTGCCACTGGGTCTGCTTGCCATTGTAGGTGGATTCCCGCTTCCGCGGGAATGACGGCAAAGACTCGAACGTCACCGGATCCGGCAGGCCGCATGGAAACAGGCGTCCGTGCCCGGCCCGCGTCTCCCACCGGGGCACGAAGCGAGGCCTGCGCCCCGCCGCGTGCGCTCGGCAATTCCCGCCAACGCTCCGGACACGGTCATGTCACCGGGATTTCGCGGCCTTTTCTACCCTCAAGTTTCGGGATTCGCTGACCGAAATAGATTCCCGCTACCCGCTTTCGCGGGCACAAGCTTCGCGGGAATGACGGCCGGCTAAAAAGCAACGCGTCTCGCTGAAATGACGTCATTCCCGCGAAAGCGGGATCCATCGCCCGATTCAGCCATTTTGAATCCCGAAACTTGGGTTCTACCGTCCGAGCGTCCGGTTGCGGCGATTCAATGGATGTTCCCGGGCTTGGCGGGAATTGCCGGCATGCGCTCTCGTCGCCGGTCACGCCCTTACCCGATCGGGTACGATTCGACGTTCCGTGAGCTTCCGATCCCCGGAAGTCCGGGGAGCGCGCGAGCGAAACCGCATGGCGTGACGGCCCACCCGCCCCGCAGCCCGTAGCTTCGACACCGTGGAGAGATCCATCGAGACCCTGCATCGGGGCCTCATCGGCGTCCAGCCCGCCCCGCCCGAGGAGGTCGCCGAAGCGGCGCAGAAGGTGCGCCGCGAAGGCGGGTTCCCGGTCGGGTGGCTCATCGCCCCCGGCGTGGCGTGGCTCCTCCTGTTCCTGGTGGTGCCGCTGGCGAGCATCATCGTGTTCAGCTTCTGGACCTCCACCGGCCATGGGATGACGCCGGATCCGACCCTCCGGTACTACTACGAGTACTTCACCTCCGAAGGGTTCTTCGACCCCGAATCGAGAAAGTTCCTCGAGCCCGGCGTCTTCATCCGGACGCTGTGGTCGACGTTCCGGTTCACCGTCACGGTGATGTTCTTCTGCCTGCTGCTGGGCTACCCGATCGCCTACTTCCTCGCCATGCACGTCCGTTCGTTCAAGTGGCAGATGGCGCTCTTCCTGCTCTGCATGGTGCCCTTCTGGACCAGCTACCTCATCCGCGCCGTGGCGTGGCTGCCGATGCTCGGCCGCCGCGGCCTGCTGAACGACTTCCTCATGTCGATCGGGGTCATCGACAAGCCGTCCTCGGTGCTGCTGTACTCGGAGTTCAGCTACACCATGGCCCTGGTGCAGCTCTACGTGGTGCTGTGCGTCGGGCCGATCTTCTTCTCGCTCGCGAAGATCGACAAGGACGTCCTGGAGGCCGCCCGCGACATGGGGGCGACCTCGTTCCAGATCTTCCGCGAGATCGTCGCGCCCCTGTCGCTGCCGGGGGTGGCCATCGGCATGATCTTCATCTTCGTGATGATCATGGGCGAGTTCGCGACCGCGGTGGTGGTATACGGCGGCAAGACCACCACGGTGGGGACGGTCATCCTCAACTACTACGCGGTGGCGAACTATCCTTTCGCCGCGGTCAACGCCCTCATGCTGATGCTCGCGATGATGATCGGGGTGGTGATCATCCTGCGCATCGTGGACATCCGGAGCCAGCTCTGATGGCCCGCCGCCGGACGGCCGAGAAGAAGAAACGGGCGGCGGTGCATCCCTTCGCCGCGGTCAACGCCCTCATGCCGATGCCCGCGACGACCGGGGTGGTGATCATCCTGCGCATCGTGGACCTCCGGAGCCGGCTCTGATGGCCCGCCGCTGGACGGCCGAGAAGAAGAAGCGGGCCGCGGTCAAGGGGCTGTTCGGCAGCTACTACGTGCTGTTCCTGCTCTTCATCTACGGGCCGATGTTCGCGATGTTCATCCTCTCCTTCCAGGGACGTCGCGGGGGGACCAGCTTTCCCATGCGCGGGTTCAGCCTGCACTGGTGGAACAAGCTGCTGGAGCCGTCGAGCGTCGGGGACATGCAGGGCGCGATGCTGCGCTCCATCATCCTCGCCCTCGTGGTGATGGTGATCACCGCGCTGTTCTCGACCCTGTTCGCGATGGCGTTCCGCAAGCGCTTCTTCGGCTCGGGGCTGCTGTTCTACACCATCATGACCGGGATCATGGTGCCGGGGATCCTGCTGAGCCTGGGCCTCGCCACCCTCCTGAAGCAGCTCGGCATCCCCCCCGCGTGGTGGTCCACCGGGCTCGGGGTGCACGTGGTGTGGACGCTGCCCTTTGGCTTCCTGGTCATGATGGCAGTGTTCAACCGCTTCGACGGCAGCCTGGAGGAGGCCGCCCGCGACATGGGGGCGAGCGAGTGGACGGTGTTCAGGGAAGTCACCCTGCCCCTCATCACGCCGGGGATCGTCGCGGCCGGCCTGTTCGGGTTCACCCTGTCCTACGACGAGTTCGCCCGCACCACCCTGCTCGCAGGCGAGTACAACACCCTGCCGCTGGACATCAACGCCTCGATGACGCAACGGATCCGGCCCACCCTGTTCGCGCTGGGCACCGTCTCGACCCTGTTCTCGCTGCTGATGATCGGGCTGTTCCTGGTGATCTACACCCTCCTGGCCAAGCGCACGCGCTGACCGGCGCCCCGATCCTCAGGCCCGCTGTCGAAGGGGGCGTGCTCCGGCATCAGCCCCACCGGCGCGGGCTCGAAGCCATTCCCCACCCCAGAGCCGGTCCAGGAAGCCGGACCAGGGAAGGATCCGGATACCGTCCACCACCCGCGGCTCCGGCTCCATCGACACCAGCAGGTAATGATCGAACAAACCCTCCTCGCGCAACGCCCGCAATCCCCTCAGATCCCGCGCACCCACGTTCTTCTTCGCCTTCACCTCGACGGCCAGATCCTCGAAAACGAAGTCCACTTCGAACATCGATTTCGAGCGCCAGTACCGTGGAGTGTCCAACCGGTGGTAATCACAGAACGCCTTGATTTCCTGAAAAACGTAACTCTCGAAGGCACTGCCGTACTCGGGGGTCCCCGGCGCCAGCCCCCGCCGCCCCTGCAAGTGACGGGCGAGTCCCACGTCGAACAGATAGTATTTCGACGTAGAGATTGCCTTGCGCTTCCGGCTCTCCGTCAGCGCCGGCACTTCGTGGGCGATGAACGTGTCCTTCAGGATCCGGTAGTACTCGCGCACGGTCGATGCCGGCACCTGGGCATCGTTGGCCATGATCGAGAAATTGATCATTTCGCCATGTGCGTGGGCAGCCGTTTCCAGAAACCGGCTGAATGCGCCGATGTTCCGGACGATCGCCTCGGCCGCGACCTCTTCCTTGAGATAGTCGCCTGCGTAGGCAGCCAGGTCTTCCGCGGGTGAATCGGAAAAGAAGATCGGGGGCAGGAGCCCGTGTTCCAGCGCCCGAGCCAAGTCGAAGCGCTCACCGAGTTCGACGCGGACGAAGGGATGCAGGGTGCGTGAGCGAGCCCGGCCACCGAGCAGATTGACTCCCTTCCGGCGCAGACCGCGGGCGCTCGATCCCGTGAGAAGGAACCGGACCCCGTATTCTTCGATCATGAGCTGCACTTCGTTGAGGAGCGCGGGCATCTTCTGGATTTCGTCGATGACCACGATCGTCGTATCGCTGGTCAGGGCCTCTCGAATGAGCGCGGGATTGCGGGACAGGCGGACGAAGAGGGTCTGGTCGAGCAGGTTGTAGATAGGACAGGCGTCGAGTTGCCGGCGAATCAACGTGGACTTGCCGGTCTGGCGCGGACCGAACAGGAAACAGGACCGCCGCTCCAGGATGCTCCGTGCATCCAGGTAGCGGGGGATCATCGGGGCTGTCGTGTTCATGACAATCAACGATTATATCGCCGATTGTCATGACAATTCACGACAAAAACCACCGATCATCCAATGATCCTTCCGCAAGGCACGAGCCCCTGATCCGCGCCATCGAACCTGCAGCCCGGATCCGAGAGACTACCGATGCGTATGCCGGCTTGATCAATGGGGTGGCAGCCATGGCGCAAGCACATAGGGAGGGTGACGATTCGTATGCCCACTTGACGCAGGTAGCTGCGGCCAAGCCCGTATGGCAATGTATGGCCATCCTGACGTCATGGCTGCGACAGCCGATTTTCGAAAAACAAGGCAGCCAGATCACACAGGCGAATGCGCGCCCTGCACTCAGTGCGCAAGGATGACCGGGAGCGACGCGCTCCTCATGATGTGGCGCGTCGCGCCCCCGAATACGAGCTGCCGCAGCCGGCTCTGGGTGTATGCGCCCTTGACCAGCAGGTCCGCGCCGAGCGCCGCGCATTCGTCGAGCACCGCCTCTCCGGGGGAACGGCCGCCGGGCTCGACGGTGCGCGCGCCGGCGGGGATGCGGTTGCGCACGAGGTGTTCGCGGAGCTGCTCCGCGCTGGGGCCGGGTACGCCCCAACCCTCGACCGCGACGACGGTGACGGTGCGCGCGCCCGCGAGCAGGGGCATCGAGAACGCGACCGCGCGCGCCGTCTCCGTGCTGTTGTTCCAGGCGATGACCACGTTCACCCCGAGAGTCTTCCCCGGCTCCGCCGGTGTGAGGATGATCGGGCGTCCGCTCTCGAACAGCGCCGCTTCCGCCATGACGTGCCAGTCCACCCAGGGATGCCCGAACTCGCGTCCGATCACGATGAGGTCGAACACCCGGCCATAATCTCCGATCACCTGGCCTTCGAGCCCTTCCATCTCCCGCCAGCCGATCACCGCTCCCTCGGCAGGCTCGGTCAGCGACCCCGCCACCATCCCGCGCCCGGCGACGCAGGCATCGAAGCGTGCTCTGGCGCGGTCGCCAAGCCGCCGGCCCTCCTCCTTGAGCTGAGTGAGGTACGAATCGGCGAGGACGATGCCCTCCCCGTCGATGATCTGTGGCGGGCGCATCACGAACAGCCCTTCGACGTAACTGTCGAACCGGGCGGCGAGCTGCCCGCCGACGCCGAGCGCGGCCTCGGCCGCGTCGTCGTCGTAGAAAGGAAGCAGGATCGTCTTCATGGAGGTTCGCCTCCGATGCTCCGGAGATGGGGAGGAGGGTAACACTGCGACAATCGGTGGGGCATGTCACCCGTTCTTCGCCCTTCACTCAGGGCTCGCCGTCGTTCACGGCGTGGTCGCGGAGCAGGCGTTGCCACAGCGCTTCGGCCTGCGCTTGCGTCGCGCGGCCCCACAGCATCATGTATTCGCGAGCCATCGAGAGGAACCGCGGCTTCTCCTGCGTTTGCCACTCCTCGAGCGACCACGGGACGGCCGGCGCTTCCGGAACGGCGACCCCTCCGAAGTGCATCGCGGAGACCCACTCGCCGCTGGCCCGCTCGACCACGCTTTCAACGAATCCGTACTCGTCGCCTTCGAAGAACAGGATGCGATCGAGGCAGCCCTCGTCGAGTCCGTGGATCAATTCGCCGGGGAGCCGGGCGCCTTCGCTCGATATGAGATACGGGTACGATTCTCCCGGTACCCGAACCGCGGTGACGCCGGGCATCGAGGCGGCCTCGACGTGGACCGCGGGCGTAGCGCGGCCGAGGACGAGCGCGCGCACGTCCTCATCGCGCATCGATCCGTAGACGAACAGGGGCAGGTTTCCGGCCACACAGCCGCCGCCCGCCTCGCCGTCATCTGTCATCTGTCATCCGCGAGGGCACACCAAGCCAAATCGAACACGCGGTGCCCGTGGCGCCGGCCCCGGCTCTCGAACCGTGTTTCGATGCGTCGCGCCGGGCGGGGCATGAAGCGATCCGGGGCCGCGCAGTTCGAGAACCCGGGGTGTGGGTCGAGCACAGCAAGCATGTGCTCCGCGTAAGGCTCCCAGTCCGTCGCGAGATGCAGCCGCCCGCCGGGCCGGAGCACCCGGTGGACGAGCGTCAAGAACCCCGGCTGAACGAGCCGGCGCTTGTGGTGGCGCTTCTTGGGCCACGGGTCCGGGAACCAGACGAGCACTTCGTCCACGCTCGACGGTGCAAGCCGGAGTTCGAGCATGTCGAGCGCATCGGCCATCACGATCCGGACGTTCTCGATTCCGGCTTCGTGGCAGCGCGCCAGCAGGCGCCCGACGCCGGGCGGATAGACCTCGATCCCCAGGAAATTCCGCTCCGGTTCGCGGACAGCGAGGGCAGCGAGGGCCTCGCCGGTCCCGAATCCGATCTCGACCGTGCACGGGGCGCGGCGGACGAACAGACGATCCGGATCCAGCGGGCCGCCCGCGGGGTCGATCAGGTACCGGCCGCCGAGCCGCGTGAATGCGCGGCGTTGCGCCTCGGTCATCCGGCCCGCCCGGACGACGAAGCTGCGCACCGTACGCCGTCTCGGGGAGCCCTCGGCGAGGCGATCTCCCGCCGCAGCCGCACCGCCGTGGCCTGGAAGCGCGGGTGTCCCGCCTGCATTGGCCGGGGCCTTCGGTGTCGTGACCCCGCCGCCATCCGGAATCGCAGACACCTCGCCTGCATTGCCGGGGCATCCTTTCGGCACCGTCGTATCGCCGTGATTCGGGAGCACAGGCATCGTCTCCAACGGCAGGTCGTCAATGTCGCCCGAGCGGGTATCGAATGGGCCTTTGTCGACATGTCCCCGACTCCGGCCATCCTGGATGCGGATCAGGCCATCGCCATCCTGTTCCTCTTCCCCGTGGCGTCGTACCGGGCGAGGCGCTCCCGGCTCACCCTCACTCGATGGCGCGCATTCGCCTCGCCCAGGACGGATCGAGCGTCCGGTACGCGCTCCTCGCCTTCGGCTGGGGCATCGTCACCGCCCTCCGCCTGGGAAGCGCACCCGTCCTCCTCGAACGCGCCGGGATCCGGAGCCAGAGGCTCGCGGACTTCTTCGAGCGACTGGAGGGCGATGGCGGCGGAATCCCCTGGCACCTTCACCTGCTTGACCCATCCGGGCGACGAAAGCCGCCGGCGGCGTTTCGCAAGCGGCGCTGCGGCGGGTGCACCCTCCCTCGGCGAAGCGGACTGGCGGCAACTGCGCGGGGTCTGCAAGGAGCGGGAAACGCTGGTGTTGACCGGGCCGGAGAACGGAATAGAATCCGGCCCGAAAGCGGAGCAGGTCCGGCGGGTGTAGTTCAATGGTAGAATCTCAGCTTCCCAAGCTGATGACGTGGGTTCGATTCCCATCACCCGCTCCATCAACCCCTCTTCACCTGGACCACCAGCGGATTGTCGTACCCGCTCGCCCGTAACCGCATCCGCGCCGTTTCCAGGGAACCGCGGTCGGGGTAGGGGCCGAGGCGTACCCGGTACCTCTTCTCCTCACCACTGATCACCACGCTCTGCACGACCGGATTGAACCCGTTCAGAATGAGCCTTGCCTTGAGGCCGTCCGCGTCCTTCGGGCTCTTGAACGACGCGATCTGCACGATGTACGGCCCCTGCGTCGTGTCCGAGCCGCCAGCCGGGGCTTCCTGTTTTGCCGGAGCGGCTTCCTTCGTCGAAGCCTCGTTCGTTGCCGGAGCGACCTCGTCCGTCGATGCGTCCTTCGTCTCCGGGGTCGCCTTGGCGGGCGGCGGCGGTGGCGCGGCCAGATCTTCCTCCGGCACCACGACCTCCAGCAGGGTGTAGAACTCGAACCTGGGCTTCGGCGGAGGCTTGGCCGATTCGGCTCCGATGGGGTGGCCCACCGTTCGTCCCACCACGGCCCGCATCTGTTCCGCCGCCGGGTCTCGCCCCACCAGCCCCCACGTCACCAGGCTGCCGGCGAGCGCGCCGGCGAGAAACCACGCCACTCCACGGCTCTTCGACGGGCCGGCGCCGCGGCGGGCCGCCGCCTGGGACTGCCTTCGCTTCTTCGCCATCGCCGTCCCCGCCCCGCCCTACATCGACTCCGGCGCCGACACCCCGAGGAGCGCGAGCCCGTCGGCGAGCACGATCCGGGTCGCGGCCGCCAGGGACAGCCGCGCGCCGCGCACCGCGTCGCCGGCGACCAGGAAGGTGTGGGCGTTGTAGAACCCGTGGAGCTGCGTCGCCAGCGCACGCAGGTACGTCGCGATCTGGTGCGGCTCAAGGGCCCGGGCCGCGCTCTCCAGCACCTCCGGGTATTTCGCCAAGGTGCGCATGAGGGCGAGGGCCTCGGCTTCGACCAGGGCGTCGAGCGCCGCTTCCGGGCCCACCCCCGGCGTCAGGCCCCGTTCTTCGCACTGGCGCAGCACGCTCGATATCCGCGCGTGCGCGTACTGCACGTAGTACACCGGGTTGTCGCTGCTCTGGGACTTCGCAAGCTCCAGGTCGAAGTCGAGATGCTGTTCGCAGCGCCGCATCACGTAGAAGAAACGGGCGGCGTCGGCGCCGACCTCCTTGCGCAGCGCGCGTAGCGTGACGAATTCGCCGCTGCGCGTGGACATCTGGGCCCGCTCTCCCCCCCGGTACAGGATCGCGAACTGGACGACGAGGATTTCCACCGCTTGCCGGTCGTAGCCGAGCGCCTCGACCGCGGCCTGCACCCGTGCGATGTACCCGTGGTGGTCGGCGCCCCATACGTAGATCGCGCGCTCGAACCCCCTCTCGAACTTGTTCGCGGCGTAGGCGATGTCCGACGCGAAGTAGGTCGATTCGCCGTTCTCGCGCACCACAACGCGGTCCTTCTCGTCGCCGAACGCGGTCGATCGGAACCACAGCGCCCCCTCGCGCTCGTAGACGTGGCCGCGCTCTCGAAGGCGCTCCACGACCCGCCCGACGTCGCCCGCATCCACCAGTGCGCGCTCGGAGAACCATCTGTCGTAAACGACGCCGAACTCTTCGAGATCGGAGCGGATGTCCTCGACCTCCATGTCCCGCGCAAGCGAGAAGATCCGCTCGTAGCGCCGCGCGCCGAGCAGGGAGCGCGCGCGCGCGATCAGCGCGTCGACGTGGGCCTCCCGGTCACCGCCGTCCGGTTCGTCCGGAGGGATGTCGCGCATCAAGGTCTCGACGTCGACACTGTAGCCACCGCCGGCCTCGCGCTCCAGAGCCGCCGCGATCTCGTGCACGTAGGCGCCGCGATAGCCGTTCGACGGAAACGCCACCTCCTGCCCGCGGCGCTCCAGGTAGCGCAGCCAGACGCTCAGCGCGAGGATGTGCATCTGGCGGCCCGCGTCGTTGACGTAGTACTCGCGCTGCACGTCGAATCCGGCCGCCTCGAGGACGTTCGCGACACTTGCCCCGTACGCCGCTCCTCGTCCGTGCCCGACGTGAAGCGGGCCGGTGGGGTTCGAGGAGACGAATTCCACCTGGATGCGGCGCCCTTCGCCGAACGCCGGACGCGCGAATTCGGCGCCGGTGTCGAGGATGCGGCGTACCACCGACGCGAGCGCCTCCTCCGCCACGCTGAAGTTGATGAAGCCGGGCCCGGCGATGGCGACCGACGCGATCGAAGGCGATTCCGGCAGCCGCGCCACGATGCATTCGGCGATCTCCCGCGGCTTGCGTTTCGCCACGCGCGCGAGGGTGAGGGCCACGGGACTGGCGAAATCACCGTGGCCGCCTCCGCGGCTGCGCTCGACCGGGACTTCGGGCAGGGGATCGAGCGCAAGCTCCCCCGCGTCGCGAAGCGCCGCCAGCGCGTGCCCGAGGAGCGCTCGGATGTGCTCCTTCACCGGTGGGGCACTCCGTGGTTCGTCGACAGGTTCATGGCGGTGCCCGCGGACCGGCCCGGGTACGCGAGACCCGGGCCCGTCGTCAACGTGACAAGAGGACTTGGCATCGGATCGGGGAATGTATCGAAGCGATGTGTGATCCGTTCAAGCTCTGAGCCCTCGCCCGACGCAAGCACCATCGGCCCGACGCAAGCACCATCGGCCCGACGCAAGCACCATCGGCCCGGCGCGCATCGCCGCCCCGCACGCCGGTCAAGCGGCCGAAACTGCGGTTCGACAAATCCATCGGCACGTCCGGCGAAGCCGGAGAAACCGAGCCATCCGCCGCCTGCTGGCGAAGCAGCTCCACGGTGGCGGGGGAGTGCGCGCGACTATACCAAGAGGCCCCGCTTCCGGGACATCCGCGCCCGTCACCTGATCCGGCATCGCCGGAACCAGGCGCCGGTCGGCGGAAAAATCTTCGCCGTTTCGTCGAAGACTTCACGGGCAAGAGACTACAGCATCCGGCAGAGTCGGAAGGCGTCGAGCACCGCGGTAGACGTTGCGGCTTGCGACCGCATCCCTGATCCGTGAAGAGCGGAAAGCCCTCCCCGTCCGCGGCCGGCTGTGGGCGCGGCCTTCGAGCTGCGCCGCCTGATCGGCTCGGCCACGACCCGCGCGACGTCGTGCTCGTCCATCTCCCTCGCGAAGACCTGGTGCAGGGTCTCGCGCAACGGCGAAGGTCCGATCGGTGCGAGCCACGCCCCTGCGCAGGGCTCGCCCCGCCCGCCCACGTGGCTTATCCGGCACAAGAAGGGCGCGTGGGCGTGGATGCGGTCGGAGAAGCGCCGCTCTTCATCGGTCAACGTCCTTTCAGGGGGCCTGCCCTGGAATTTTCCCGCGCCGGAGCGAATGCGGCGAATGCTTCGGTTATGATCGGTCCGGTGCGCCGGTCCGCCCGATCGGATCGTGAAGCCCGCGGGGGAGCCCCGCCGAGTACTTGCATTCGAGAGGGAAGTGGCATTCCGGATTGACCGCGTGGTACTCGCATGGGCCCATCTTGAAGCGCTGGCCGGCGCATTCGCATCGGTGGGCCTCGTGACCGACTACGGCGGTATCCACACCAACGGCGCAACCCACATGTCCACCCTCGGATTCGAGGACGGGACCTACCTTGAGCTCATTTCGGTACGCCTGCCCGGACAACAGGCCCCGGTGTGGCAGCGCCATATCGCGACCAACGGCGGTCTGTGCGCCTGGTCGGTCTCGGTCGACGACGTCTACCGGATCAGCGACCGGTTGAGGAAACTCCAGGTGCCGGTAGACGGTCCGCGGGTCTCGCACCGCCGCCGCCCCGACGGTGAGACGATCGAGGCAGAGATCGCGTTCGTGGGCGCGGAGGACATGGGCTCGCTCCACCCCTTCATGATCACCGACCGTACCCCGCGTGAGAACCGGATACGACTCTCCGATTCGGCGAGGGGCAGCGGGCTTGCGGGCCTCGATTCGGTCGTGCTCGCGGCCCCGGACGCCGAGGCCGCGGCCATCGAGCTCCAGCGCGTCTACGGGGCAGGCGAGCCGGTGGACGTCGATACCGAGGAGTTTCCCGGCCGTACCGTACGGCTTCAGGGCGAACCGGTGGCGATCACGTCCCCGGGCTCCGCCGGCGATTGGGTCGATCGGCGGATCGAGATCTACGGTCCCACTCCGTGCGCCTGCTTCATCAAGTTCAACGGTACGCCCGAGGCGGGCTGGCAGCTTCCACTCACCGAGCCGGGCAGGTTCGGCGACCGCGAGGTCGCGTGGATCGACTCCGAAGCGTGGCGCCACCTTCGTATCGGTATCGTATCGGGTTAGCCAGGATCTCCCACCAGCCCCCGGCTGCGGACGCGGATCCGACGGCAGCGGCTGCGTTGAACGCGGCCAGAGCCTGCCCCTGCGGGTGTAAGCGTGGGATGCTCGACGTACCGTCAAGTACGCCTGCGCGCCCCCCGTTTGCAGGGGGGCAAGCTCTGACTCGCGTTCGCCTTGCCGCTGCCGCCATTTCCGCGCCCTCGCTTCGTGCCCTGGTGAGAAATCCGGGCTGGAGGCTCCGGCGTTTGACCACTTCTCCCGGTTTCGGCTCTATCGGGCCAGGGGTTGACCGGGGGAAGCCGATGGATCGGACGGAACGGCGGGACTCAGACGGCTGGAGACCCGCCCATGGAGCCACCGGAGCGGACCGCCGGAACGTCGATCTCGTGCCGGCCGAGATCGACGGTGGCGTAGGCCGCGCGATCGTACTCGGGGGTATGGGGGAAGGGGCGGCAGGCGTCGAAGCCGACCTTGGCGCCGAGGTAGTCGGGGAAGCCGGGGTTCAGGCCGTGGCCGAACACGTTGTCGATGCGGATGATGCCGTGGGTCGGATCGAAGCGGGTGGCCATCGCCCATTCCACGTCCTTCGCGTCGCGGATGTCGACGTCGTCGTCGACCACGGTCACCATCTTGAGCGGCGGGAACGCGGCGAAGGCGGCCAGGATCGCCTGCTTGGACCAGCCCTTGCGCGTCTGCCGGATCGAGACCACCGCGTGGTAGAAACCGCATCCGCCGTGGCTGAAGCACACGTCGCGCACCCCCGGCACCTGGCGTTGCAGCAGGTCCAGCACGTTCGCCTCGCCGAGCAGCCCGACGGAGTTCCAGACCTCCACGCCGGAGAGGATGGTCTGGAAGATCGGGTTCGGCCGTATGTGCATCGCCCGAACGTGGACCACGGGGCGCGGCGCGCGGCGCGCGTAGTAGCCGGTGACCTCCGCGAACGGCCCCTCCTCGCCGAGCTCGCCGGGGACGATCTCGCATTCGAGCGCGTACATCGCGGTGGCGACGACGTGCACCGGCAGGGTCTTGCCCTCGACGAGCTCCAGGGGGGCCTCGTGGAAGACGCTGGCGATGCCCAGCTCGTCGGTGTCGGCGGGGGCGGCCTCGGCCGGCGTCGCCGCCGCGAAGTGCAGTCCGGGACCCACCCCGCAGTTCAGTGAGAACGCCAGCGTCTCCCCCCGCGCGCGGGCCTTCTCGAGGTACAGCTCCAGATGCCGGCCCGCGTCGATGTTGACGTGCAGGGTGCGTTCATCGACCACCAGGAAGCGCTGGATCGAGGCGTTGCGTACCCCGGTTTCCGGATCGGTGGCGATCACCACTCCGGCATCGAAGTACGGCCCGCCGTCCTGGAGCGCATGCACCGGGATCGGGATACGCCACAGATCCGCCTCCACGGACTGTCCTTCGTAGATCGGTCCGTGCTCGATCATGACCGGGGTGACTGGTCGGCGCTGCCATTCCCTGATGCACCCGGAGACGTATTGCGCGAGGGTATGCTCGTCGCGCCGCATCAGCGCCGCGAGCAGCGCCCGCGACCAGTAGAGGCCGGTCAGCACCGGCGCGTCGTGGCCCTTGACGTTCTCGAAGAGCACCGCGCGGGGATCACCCTCGAAGCGGGCCGCGACCGCCGCGAGCTCCAGGTGCGGATCGACCTCCGAGCGCACCCTGACCAGGCGGCCCATCGCGTCGAGGTCTTCGACGATGCTCGCCAGATCGCCCAGCCGGTTTCCAGCCATGGCCGTCGCCTCCGCCGTGCCCGGGCGGCAGTGTAGCAGTCCGGCTCTGCCGCGCCGCCATGACGACGCCTGCCGGCGCGAGTGGCAGAGCAAAGTGGCAGAATCGCCCGGATTGGTTTCAACACCCGGAGCGTGACGGATGTCCAGAGGCCGGATGCGATGGGACTGCCACCCGGACAAGGACGGCTGCTACCGCAAGCTCGGCCAGCCGGACCTGACCGTTCTGGACGACTGCTTTCCGGGCAGGATCGCGATGACCGACGTTGACGGACTGGTGGAAATCAACGGCCGCTTCCTGTTCATCGAATGGAAGCGGCGCGGCGAAGTACCGGCGGGGCAGAGGATCATGTTCGAGCGGATGACCAGGCACCCGGAATTCACGGTCCTCGTGATTCTCGGGGATCCCCGATCGATGGTGGCCGAACGCTACGACGTGTTCCAGGACGGACGGCGCAGGGGCTGGCGCGACTGCGGCTTGCCCGAGCTCAAACGCCATATTCGCGCCTGGGCCGAGCGTGCCTCCCGCTGAAGTCGCCGCGCACTCCCGCCCCGCCGGGCCGGTCGGGCGTCCTGATCCGGCGGGGGCGGGGCGGAACGAGGACGCCGATCGGGCGTCCCGGATCGGGACTCGGATCGCCATGGTGCTCGAGACTCTTCTCCGCCCGCGCGCGGCCGGCGGACCGTGGGTACGCCGGACGCCGCAAAGGGCCGACGATCCCGACCCGGAGAGTGGGCGACGTCAAAGGGAAGACGCCCGCGCACGGCGCCTTTCCACCGCGTCGGCGAGCTCTCCGAGCATCTCCACCGTCTCATCCCAGCCGATGCAGGCGTCGGTGATGCTCTGGCCGTAGGTGAGCGGTCGCCCTTCGACCACGTCCTGGCGCCCGGCCACCAAGTGGCTCTCGATCATCACCCCCATCACCGCGTCCTCGCCGGATGCGATCTGGCCGGCGACGTCACGACAGACGTCGCGCTGGCGCTCGGGGCGCTTGGCGCTGTTCGCGTGGCTGAAGTCGATCATCAGGCGGGGCGCATGGCCGGCCCCTTCCAGCATCGCGGCGGCGGCGCGGACGTGTCCGGACTCGTAGTTCGGTGTCTTGCCGCCGCGCAGGATGATGTGCCCGTCCTCGTTGCCGGCGGTCTTGAAGATCCCGGAGCGGGCGTCCTTCGTGAGCGAGAGGAATACGTGGGGGTGCTTCGCGGCGCCGACCGCATCGACCGCGAGCTGGATGCTTCCGCCGGTGCCGTTCTTGAACCCCACCGGACAGGACAGCCCCGAGGCCATCTCGCGGTGCACCTGGCTTTCGGTGGTGCGCGCGCCGATCGCCCCCCAACTGATCAGGTCCGCGACGTACTGGGGGGTGATGAGGTCGAGGAATTCGACGCCGGCCGGTACACCGGCGTCGTTCAGGTCGAGCAGCAGGCGGCGCGCGGTGTGCAGGCCCTTGTCGATGTTGAAGCGACCGTCGAGGTCGGGGTCGTTGATCAGTCCTTTCCATCCGACCGTGGTGCGCGGCTTCTCGAAGTAGACGCGCATGACGATGAGCAGCCGATCGGAGAGCGAGCGGCGAGGCCCGAGCAGACGGGACGCATACTCGCGGGCCGCCTCCGGGTCGTGGATCGAGCACGGCCCGACGATGACGAGGAGCCGGTCGTCATCGCCGTGCAGGATCCGGCGAACCGCCTGCCGGGTGGTGTAGATGAGCTCGGAGGCGCGTTCCGGGAGGGGAAGCTCCTCGAGCAGTGTCGCCGGGGTGACCACGTCGTCGATCGACGTGATCCGAAGGTCGTCCGTCTCGTACCGCATCGGTTGCAAACCCTTGTGTTGGAAGGTGTCGGAAGTCGTACCGGCCCGGATCGGGGGAGGGAACGTCACTGGCATGGAACTCGAGTTTCGGGATTCAAGATACCTTGAATCAGGCGATGGATTCCCGCTTTCGCGGGAATGACGTCATTTCAGCGAGACACGTTACTTTTACGCTGGCCGTCATTCCCGCGAAGCTTGTGCCCGTGAAAGCGGGTAGCGGGGATCCATTTCGGTCAGCGGATCCCGAAGCTTGGGCATGGAAGATCCGATGAACGACTTCGGCGGCGCCACGACGATGCTTCACGGTTGGTGCGGATTCGTCGACGTCGTTTCATGGATGCGCCGCGACCGTCTCGAACGCGCGCTCCGCGGCGCGGAAGGTCGCCTCCAGGTGCTCGTCCGAATGCGCGCTGGACACGAAGCCCGCCTCGAACGCGGAGGGCGCGAGATAGACCCCTTCGTCGAGCATGGCGTGGAAGAACCGGGCGAAGCGGTCCGTGTCGCAGGCCATGACGTCGGCGAACCCGCGCACCTCGGCCGCTTCGGTGAAGAACAGGCCGAACATGCCGCAGACGTGGTTCGTCGCAAGCCCGACCCCGGCCGCCGCCGCGCGTTCGCGCAGGCCGGCGACGAGGCGGGCCGTGGTCGCCGCGAGGCGGTCGTGGAACCCGTCCTCGCCGAGGATCTCCAGCGTGGCCAGACCCGCGGTCATCGCGATCGGGTTCCCCGAGAGGGTGCCGGCCTGGTACACGGGGCCGTCCGGGGCGATGTGGTCCATGACGTCGGCCCGCCCGCCGAACGCGCCCACCGGCATCCCGCCGCCGATCACCTTGCCGAGCGTGGTCAGGTCGGGACGCACGCCGTAGAGGGCCTGGGCGCCGCCCGACGCGACCCGGAACCCGGTCATCACCTCGTCGAAGACGAGCACCGCGCCGTGGGCGTCGCAGCACTCGCGCAACGATTCCAGGAAGCCCGGCACGGGGGGCACGCAGTTCATGTTGCCGGCGACCGGCTCGACGATCACCGCGGCAATCCGATCCCCGAGCTTCGCGAACGCCTCCCGCACGCCGGCGGCGTCGTTGAAATCGAGGGTCAGGGTGTGCTCCGCGAGCCCCGCGGGGACGCCGGGCGAGGTCGGCACCCCGAAGGTGAGGGCGCCGGAACCCGCCTTCACCAGCAGGGAGTCGGCGTGGCCGTGGTAGCAGCCTTCGAACTTCACGATGGCGTCGCGGCCGGTGAAGCCGCGGGCGAGCCGGATGGCGCTCAGCGTGGCCTCGGTGCCGGAGCTGACCATGCGCACCTTGTCCATCGAGGGCACGAGGGCACAGACGCGCTCGGCCATCTCCGATTCGAGCACCGTCGGGGCGCCGAAGCTCAGGCCGCGCCCGGCCGCTTCGCGCACCGCTTCGACCACCCGGGGATGGGCGTGGCCGACCACCGCCGGCCCCCAGGTGCCGACGTAGTCGACGTAACGCTTCGCATCGATGTCGAACAGCAACGCCCCTTCCGCGCGCTCGAAGAACACCGGATCCCCGCCGACCGCCCGGAATGCGCGGACCGGGGAGTTGACGCCGCCGGGGATGCGGCGTTGCGCGCGCTCGAATTCTCGCGACGAGTTCGTCATGTCGGCCTCCGGGATTGTGGAATGGATTGAAGCAGGGCAGGCGGCATCGGCACGAGGGCGCCGCCGACCGCCCGGAATGCGCGGACCGGGGAGCTGGCCCCACCGGGGATGTGGCGTTGCACGTGCTCGAATGTTCCCGATGAGTTCGTCATGTCGGCCGTCGGGCTTGCGCGGTGGATTGAAGCGGGGCGGGCGGCATCGGCACGAGGGCGCCGCCGACCGCCCGGAATGCGCGGACCGGGGAGCTGGCCCCCCGGGGATGCGGCGTTGCACGTGCTCGAATGCTCCCGATGAGTTCGTCATGTCGGCCGTCGGGCTTGCGCGGTGGATTGAAGCGGAGCAGGCGGCATCGGCGGGCGCCGGTCACGAGAACAGCGCCGCATAGCCGCGCGCCGCACGCTCCACGTCCTCGCCGCCGAAGACGCCGTCGATGGCCGCGAGAAAGTCCGCCCCCGCCTCGACCAGCGCCGCACCGTTCCCCGCGGTGACGCCCCCGATGGCGACGATCGGCAGGTCGATCTTCTCGCGCGCGTCCGCAAGCAGCCGGACCGGGGCCGGGACCGCGTGCGGCTTGGTCGGTGACGCGAAAAAGCTCCCGAACGCCACGTAGGTCCCGCCGCCGTCCGCCGCGGACAGCGCCGAGTCGAGGCGATCGTAGCAGGACACGCCCACGATGCACCGATCCCCGACGATGCGCCGCGCCGTCCGGGCGGTGCCGTCATCACGCCCGACATGCACGCCGTCGGCCTCGACCCCGGCCGCGAGGGCGGGATCGTCGTTCACGATCAGCGGGACCCGCCGAGCCCGGCAAACGTCGAGGAGCAACGCCGCGGCGGCGTATCGATCGCGATTCGTCCGGTCTTTCGCACGGTACTGGATCATGGCCGCTCCGCCGTCGATCGCGGCGCGGACCCTGGCGGTGAGGCGGGCAGGGTCGGTGTCCGCGGCGGCGGTGATCGCGTAGAGGCCGCGGCGGGGGAGCGGCGTCATCGGTTCGTCGCGCCACGTTCGCGCGACCGATACAGCCGGTCCGGTACGTACTGGCCGGCGCCGATCCGGTACCCGTTGGAGACCGCGTCGTGGGTGAATTGCTGCGCTTCGATCACCGCCGCGAGAGGAGAAGCACCGCGTGCCAGTCCCGCGGCCACGGCGGACGCCAGCGTGCAACCGCTTCCGTGGAATACGCCCTCGACGCGGGGCCACCCGAAGGTTTCGATCAGTCGCCGATCTCCGTAGAAGCGGTTGACGACGTGCGGCGTCGGCTCGTCCGCACCGGTGACCAGCACGTATCGGCAGCCCTGGGCCATGAGCCGCTCGGCCGAGGCGGCGAGGGTGCCGGCGCCGGGTGCGAGCCGGCGTGCTTCGTGTGCGTTGGGGGTGAGCACCGTGGTCCGGGGAACGAGCCGCGAGACGATCGCGCTCATCAGCGCGTCATCGGCGAGGGAAGCACCGCCGCCGGCTTGGCCGATTGGATCGAGCACGACCGGGACGCCTTCGCAACCGGCCAGGACGTCGAGGAGCGCGTCCACGATCCCGACGCTGCCGAGCAGCCCGATCTTGACGGCGCCGATCGGGACATCGGCGAGCACCGTCCGTGCCTGGGCGGTGACGTGGCGAGGGTCGACGGGCATCACCGCCTTGAGATCATGCGTGTCCTGCGCGGTCAGCGCGGTCGCGACGGGCAAGGGGTGCCCGCCCATCGCGACGATTGACTCGATGTCGGCCTGGAGTCCGGCCCCGCCGGTCGGATCGAGCCCCGCCAGGCACAGGACGGTGGGGAGACGTGATGCGGAAGCGCTCATCGTGCCGGACTCCAATGAGCGCCCACCGGCTGCACCACCGACGACATGCCGCCCCGATGCGCCGTGGAACCCGACGCGTGCACCGGCTCGGAAAGCGTCGCCAGCCCCCGGCGATTCAACGGTCCGCCCATCCGCACGCCAAGCTCCGGCGTCTGGCGCCGTCGGCGAGGACGCGGGCGCACGATTCCCGGTCCACCCGGCCGACCTTGTGGTACCGGAACGGATGTTCGTCATTCCTTCCGTAATGATCCCGGCCGCCCATTCAGTCCCCCGCGCCGGATCACGAACGGTACAGACGCGTGGCCTGCGTCTCGTGCAGGGCGCTCGCCATGGCCTGTCCCGGTGCGCCGGCCGCCATGTCGGCCTCGGCGATCGGGAGAGCCGCCTCGCAGGCGGCGGGGAGTGTCCCCGCGAGGTCGAAGATGATCCGCTGTCCCGCGGACTGGCCGAGTGGAACCAGCTTGACCGCCGTGACGGCCATGTGCTCCAGCCGCGCGTAGGCGAAGGAAACGGCCGCGGCGCGTGCGGACACACCGAAGTCCGCACATGCGAGGGCGAAGGCGCAGGCGTAGCCGACCCGCCGCTCGTTGCGGTACGTGGTGGCCCGCTCGTCCCCCAGCCCGGCGAGAACGCGCACCAGCGCCTGCCCCTGCCGCCGGTCCGCGAGCCGGAGCTCCGCCGATTCCCGGCAGGCCAGCAGCCAGGCGCTACGCCGGAGCGCTTCCTCGGGATGTCCGGCCGACCAGGCCGCGTGCATCGCGGCGAGCAGGGGTATGTCGAGCCCGCACACCGCGTGCGAGAGCAGCCCCGCGATCCATGCGTGCGCCGAGTCTTCGTCCCGCAGGTTCCCGGCGAAGATCGCGTACTCCATGCCCTCGGAGTACGCATGGCCGCCGACCGGCGAGGCGGCGCTCGCGAGTTGCAGCACCCGCACGAGCGTCGCGGCACCGCCGCTCCTGCACGATTCGTCGGGGCTCACCGGGCCTCACCCGGGACACCCGCCCACGTACCCATGGGAATGCGCGTGGTGAGGATGATCCGCACCGGCGGCGTAGGCTCCGGATTCGGGTTCGAATCCCGCCTCGATCAAGCGCACGTCGAGGCCCAGCCCGCGCACCATGTCGTCGAGCACGTGGTCGGAGAGGTAGCGCAGCCAGCCGTCGCCTGTCTGCAGGGCGACGTGGCGGTTGCCGAGATGCCAGGCCGCGCGGGCCAGCCGGCGCGGATCGTCGCACCTCGCCTCCGAAAGCCGCTCCGGCGCCGCCTCCACCCGCAGCACCTGCCCGGACGGCCCCGTGAGCAGGGTCCCGCCCCGCAGGATCCGCCCGCGCTCCAGGAGCAGCGCGACCTCCCGCCCGTCGTCGCACCGTGCCCGCAAGCGGCCCTTGCCGCGCTGTTCGAACGACAGGGTGACCGTCCGATCCGGCACGGCGGACCCCACGGCCCTCCGGTCGAATACGGGCAGCTCCGTCCGCCGGCTCATGCGCCCGCGCTTGCGCGCCGCCGGCTCGACGGCCGAACAGCCATCCGGCTTCGACCCCCCGCCGGATTTCGAGTGCATTGACGGCGGGAGGGCAAGACGTTCCCGCTCTGCGCTCAGAACAGGAAGTAGCGCTGGGCCAGAGGAAGCTCCACGGCCGGCTCGCAGTGCAGGCGCTCTCCGTCGGCGCGCACCTCGTAGGTCTGGGGATCGACTTCGATCCGGGGCAGGGCGTCGTTCAGCCGCATCAGCGCCTTGGTGACCTCGCGGGCGCCGGAGACGGGCACGCAACGCTTCGTCAGCGCGAGCCGGCCCCCGACGTCGTCCGCGGCGGCCGCGGCGGAGACGAACGTGACGGAGGTGGCGCCGGTGGCGCCGCCGAAGGCCGCGAACATGGGGCGGTAGTGCACCGGCTGGGGCGTCGGGATCGAGGCGTTGGGATCGCCCATGGGCGCCGCGGCGATGAGCCCGCCCTTGATCACCATCGAAGGCTTCACCCCGAAGAACGCCGGCTTCCACAGGCACAGGTCCGCGAGCTTGCCGGGCTCGACGGAGCCGACCTCGCGGGCGATGCCGTGGGCCAGGGCCGGGTTGATGGTGTACTTCGCGACGTAACGCCGGGCGCGGAAGTTGTCGTTGCGGGCGGAATCCTCGGGCAGCGGCCCGCGCTGCACCTTCATCTTGTGGGCGGTCTGCCAAGTGCGGCTCACGACCTCGCCCACCCGCCCCATGGCCTGGGAGTCCGAGGCGATCATCGAGAACGCCCCGAGGTCGTGCAGGACGTCCTCGGCCGCGATGGTCTCGCGGCGGATGCGCGATTCCGCGAACGCCACGTCCTCGGGAATGTTCTTGTCCAGGTGGTGGCACACCATGAGCATGTCGAGGTGCTCGTCCACCGTGTTCACGGTGTACGGGCGGGTCGGGTTGGTGCTCGAAGGAAGGACGTTGGCTTCGCCGCAGGCACGGATGATGTCCGGCGCATGGCCGCCCCCGGCGCCCTCGGTGTGGTAGGTGTGGATCACCCGCCCGCCGATGGCCGCGAGGGTCCGCTCGACGAAGCCCGATTCGTTCAGCGTATCCGTATGGATGCAGACCTGGAGGTCCTCGGCATCGGCCACCTTCAGGCAGCAGTCGATGGCGGCCGGGGTGGTCCCCCAGTCCTCGTGCAGCTTCAGGCCCATCGCGCCGGCGCGCACCTGCTCGTGCAGCGCATCGGGGAGGCTGGCGTTGCCCTTGCCCAGAAGGCCGAAGTTCATCGGCCAAGCGTCGCAGGCCTGCAACATGCGCGCGATGTTCCAGGGTCCCGGGGTGCAGGTGGTCGCCGCGGTGCCCGCCGCCGGCCCGGTGCCGCCGCCGAGCATCGTGGTGACGCCCGACATCAGGGCCTCCTCCACCTGCTGCGGGCAGATGAAGTGGATGTGCGCATCGAGCGCGCCCGCGGTGAGGATCTGCCCTTCGCCGGCGATCGCCTCGGTCCCCGGCCCGATGACGACGTCCACGCCCGGCTGGACGTCGGGATTGCCCGCCTTGCCGATGGCTGCAATACGGCCGTCCTCGATGCCCACGTCCGCCTTGACGATGCCCCAGTGGTCCAGGATGAGGGCGTTGGTGATGACGGTGTCCACCGCCTCGCCGGAGGCCCGCTGGCTCTGCCCCATGCCGTCCCGGATGACCTTGCCGCCCCCGAACTTCACTTCCTCGCCGTAGAAGGTGCGGTCCTCCTCCACCTCGATGACCAGCGCGGTGTCGGCGAGGCGCACCCGATCGCCGGTGGTGGGCCCGAACATCTGCGCGTACGCGCTGCGGTCGATCCTTGACATGGCCTCAGTCCTGCGGAGCCGGACGACGGTCCAGGGCGCCCATCACCGCGCCGTTGAACCCGAACACCGCACGCGAACCGGCGTAGGCCACGAGCATGACCTCGCGTTCCTGTCCGGGCTCGAAGCGCACCGCGGTGCCCGCCGGCACGTCGAGCCGGAAGCCGCGCGCCGCGGTGCGGTCGAAGCGTAGCGCTTCATTGGTTTCGCTGAAGTGGTAGTGGGAACCCACCTGCACCGGGCGGTCGCCGGTGTTCGCAACCTTCAGCGTTACACGCTCGCGGCCCGCATTGAGCTCGATCTCGCCGGCTTCGACGAGCACTTCACCCGGGACCAGGCGATCGGCCGGTGGCATGTCGTCCTCCTTCACTGTGCGGTGGGTTCGTTGTGGCGAGTCTGCAATGTTCGGCGGGTCGAAGAATATCAATGCCGTCCTCCTGCGTTGTGCGGTGGATTCGTTGTGGCTCGGCCAAATTCAGGAGCAGGGCCGGAGGTTCGGAGTCCGGGATTCAAGCGCGGACGGCCGTCGCGGAGGCGCTCCGCCCTGACGCGCAAGCTGTTGCCGGTCTCGAAAGATACACCCATGACTTCAGCAAGTCGTCGAGTGCCACGTCAATGCGGATTTGGAATACAACCGGCGGTGATGCCCGATACACTTGACTTCAAGTCGTCGAGTGCCACATGGGAGATCAGGATTCAGACGATGGGATTGTGGACGGTCACGAGCTTCGTCCCGTCGGGAAAGGTGGCCTCGACCTGCACCTCGGGGATCATCTCCGCCACTCCCTCCATCACGTCTCCGCGTGCGAGCAGGGTGGCCCCGTAGCTCATGAGTTCGGCCACGCCGCGACCGTCCCGTGCGCCTTCCATGATTGCGGCGCTGATGTAGGCGACCGCCTCGGGGTAGTTCAACTTGAGCCCGCGAGCCTTGCGCCGCTCCGCGAGAAGCGCGGCGGTGAAGACCAGCAGCTTGTCCTTTTCGCGCGGTGTCATGTCCATGGCGAATCCTCGATGATCCTCCGGACCCGGTTCACGCCGCCCGAATGCCTGACTGACGGTTCTCAACGCCCTTTCGCGCGTCTTCGAACCGAATGTCTTCGACATTGCCCGGGATTCGATCGCCACGGCACTGCCGCTACACCGCCCAGATCCTCGGCGCAACCGCCGCGCGGGCCAGGAAGCGCGGCCGGAGGGTGCGCCAGAGCCTGACGAGCAGATCCCAAACCTCCCCCATGTCGTCCGAGAGCATCCGGCAGGCCAGCACGCCGTCCACCCCGGTCGCCGCTGCTTCGCCCGGCCCGAAGCGCTCCAGCACCGCTCGAGCCGCGGGCAACAGGTGCTCCTCCGCAGGATAAAGCAGCAGGCCCGCCAGCGCCCGGCGGCCGGACAAGCCCCACGCGGCGTGCATCAGGGGCGACGCCGCGTCGAGCGCGTTGCGCTCCACCATCAGCGGCTCGCCGTCCTTCCACAACTCGAAGTCCTGCCGCATCACGCCTCGCTCGAAGCGTTCTCCCGCGGCGGGCCGTCCCAAGCATAGCACCTCCCACCCGAGGAAGCGAGCGGAGCCTCGCAGATGGATCCGGGTGCTCGCATGGGCGCGGGCCCCCGAGAAGGCCAGGGTGCGCTGCGGGAGCCATTCCAGCGTCGCATCCGGCGCGAGGTACAACTCCTGCTCGATCCGGGACCGGCCGCCCGCGCTGCGGTAGACTTTGGCGGCCGCCGGAGTGGTCAGCAGGGCCTGTGCCCCTTCGTGGAGGCGGCACGTCACCTGGAGGCGGTCGCCGCCGGCCACCCCGCCCGGTGGGTGCAGCAGGTACACGTGGCACACCGGCCCCTCCGGGTAGAAGGGTGACTGCACCATCAGAGGCCCTTCGTGGGCCCGGCGTGCCAGGACCGTGCGCCCGCCCCGGGCTTCGAATTCGAGATCGAGTCGTGCCCGCCAGCCGTCTTCGGGCCCGGCGAGGACATGGGCGGCAGACGCGGACATCCGGGAAGCTCCAGGCATGGCGTTCAGCTTCGCACATTCGGCGTGCTCCGGGATCCCCCGGGCACTTGAACGACCGTGGATACGAGGCTCAGGCAGCCGCTTTGAGCGATGTTCCGGAACCCTTCGGCCCCGACTGCGCCACCGCCCGCGGTGGCCGGTGCGCAAGCTCCGGCCGGGAGCCGAGCCGGGTGCCGATCGGTCCGCGAAGACGACGGCGGAAGGGACTCGGCCGGGCAGAGTCGCCTATTGATACGTTCTCTCCATCCATGTAGCGTCCGGGCTTTGTGTCCATGCGCCGCGAACATCGACGACGAGCAGGGGCGGTGACGGCGCGGGTGCGTCGGCGCCATCGTGCGGCGGCGCCCAAACGCCTTGAACCCTCCGGCAGCTCCGGCGCTCCCCGCGCCCGGCCGAACGAGCGAACCCGACCCATGATCCAGACGACGTCCTCCGAACCGCTCCCCCTCCCCACCCCCCTGCACGATCCCGACATCAGGGTCTCCGTCCGCCAGACCTTCGGGATCGACGTCGACCTCGACGTGCCGGCGTTCAGCGACCACACCGAACACGTGCCGGCCGTCGACGAAGCCTACCGCTTCGACCGGAACACCACGCTCGCAATCCTCGCGGGCTTCGCCTACAACCGCCGGGTGCTGATCCAGGGCTACCACGGCACCGGCAAGTCCACCCACATCGAGCAGGTCGCGGCGCGGCTCAACTGGCCGTGCGTGCGGGTCAACCTCGACAGCCACATCAGCCGCATCGATCTGGTGGGCAAGGACGCCATTGTGCTCCGCGACGGGCAGCAGGTCACGGAGTTCCGCCAGGGGATACTGCCGTGGGCGTACCAGCACGCATGCGCGCTCGTGTTCGACGAATACGACGCCGGCCGTCCCGACGTGATGTTCGTCATCCAGCGGGTGCTGGAGGCGGAAGGCCGGCTCACGCTCCTCGACCAGTCGCGGGTCCTGCATCCCCATCCGGCGTTCCGCCTCTTCGCGACCTCGAACACCGTCGGCCTGGGCGACACCACCGGGCTCTACCACGGCACCCAGCAGATCAACCAGGGGCAAATGGACCGCTGGAGCCTGGTCGCAACCCTGAACTACCTGAGCCACGACGCCGAGTGCCGGATCGTGCTGGCGAAGGCCCCGGAATACGACACCGAGGCGGGGCGCAAGACCATCGCCGCCATGGTGAACCTCGCCGACCTCACCCGCTCGGGCTTCATCGCCGGCGACGTCTCCACGGTGATGAGCCCGCGCACCGTGATCAACTGGGCGCAGAACACCGGGATCTTCGGGGACATGGGATTCGCGTTCCGGCTCACGTTCCTCAACAGGTGCGACGAAGTCGAGCGCTCGATCGTCGCCGAGTACTACCAGCGCTGCTTCGGCACCGAACTGCCGGAGACCGGCGTCAAGGCCACCCTGACCTGAGCCGCGCGGCAGACGGCGTTTGATGACGGCGCTCCCCACCAGGCACGGCACGGGCCGGCCGAACGACACCCTCGGCGAGTTCCGCCGCGTTACCGCGGCGGCGGCGCGGGCGATCGGGCATACCGGGACGCTCGATGTCGAGTTCACGGGCGAGACCCCCGGCGCGACGGGGCAGACGGTGCGGATCACTCGCCCGGACGCATCGCTGCCCTACCAGCAGGCGGTTTGCGCCCGCGGCCAAGCCGATTCGGCGGCACTGAAGCTCCGCCACCACGACGCCGCGCTCCACGCCCGGCAGTCCCCGCGCAGCGCCCAGGCCCGTCAGGTGTTCAACACCCTGGAACAGGCGCGGTGCGAGGTGCTCGGCGCGCGGGCGATGGCCGGGGTCGCCATCAACCTCGACGCCGCTCTCGACGCGCGAGTCGAGTCGCTGGGCTTCCATCGACTCGACAACGCCGAGCAGGCGCCGCTCGCCGAGGTGCTCGGACTCCTCGCACGCGAGGCGATGCTGGGACAGCTTCCACCGCCCTCGGCGGTCAAGGTGCTGGAGCATTGGCGTCCAAAGCTCGAACGGATGGTCGGGGCGGATCTCTCCGAGCTTTCGCGTTGCGTCCCCGACCAGCGGGCCTACGCCGGGGCGATGCGGGAGCTGCTCCGCTCCCTCGGATTCCCCGACGAGCAGGCCGACCCGGAGCACGACGAATCGGACGACGACGAATCCGAGAGCGAGGGCGACCCGAGCGCGCTGAACGAGGGTGAGGCCGGAGACTCGGACGACGCGGCTTCCGAGAGCATGGAAGGTGCCGACATGCGCGACGCCGCCGGCGAGGAGGAGGCCGACGCCGGCGACATGGACGTCCTCGACCCCGGCAGCCTGGAGTTCGACGACGAAGACGCCGAGATCCCGGGCGAGGCAAGATGGCGCCCCCACCCCGGAAGCAACGTCACCGACCGCGACCAGTACCACGCCTACTGCACCGACTTCGACGAGATCGTCGACGCGGCGGACCTCTGCGAGCCGGAGGAGCTGAACCGGCTGCGCGCGAGCCTCGATCAGCAGCTCTCGCATCTGCAGAGCGTCATCGGCAAGCTCGCGAACCGGCTCCAGCGCCGGCTGCTCGCCCGGCAGGTCCGGTCCTGGGAGTTCGATCTGGAGGAAGGCTACCTCGACACCGCCCGCCTCGCGCGCGTGGTCGCGAACCCGACCCACGCGCTGTCCTACAAGCTGGAGAAGGAGACGGGGTTCCGCGACACGGTGGTCAGCTTGCTGATCGACAACTCCGGCTCGATGCGCGGCCGGCCCATCGTGGTCGCGGCCATGAGCGCCGACATCCTCGCCCGCACCCTCGAACGGTGCGCGGTCAAGGTCGAGATCCTGGGGTTCACCACCCGCGCGTGGAAGGGCGGCCAGTCCCGCGAGCGCTGGCTCGCGCAGGGCAAGCGCCCGAACGCAGGGCGGCTGAACGATCTGCGCCACATCATCTACAAGTCCGCGGACCAGCCGTGGCGGCGGGCCCGGCGCAGCCTCGGCATCATGCTGCGCGAGGGGCTGCTGAAGGAGAACATCGACGGCGAATCGCTGCTGTGGGCGCACCAGCGCCTGATCGCGCGACCCGAGCATCGCCGGATCCTGATGGTGATCAGCGACGGCGCGCCGGTGGACGACTCGACCCTGTCGGTCAACCCGAGCAACTACCTCGAGCGGCACCTGCGCCAAGTCATCGAGTACATCGAGCGCCAGAGCCCGGTCGAGTTGCTCGCCATCGGCATCGGCCACGACGTGACCCGCTACTACCAGCGCGCGGTCACCCTCGTGGACGCCGAGCAGCTTGGCGGCGCGGTGATGGAGCAGCTCGCCGAGCTCTTCGATTCGGGCTGGGAGCAGCGCGCGGTGCGGCGTCAGCGGGCGGTGCGTTAAGCTTCGGGGCTCCGGGAAACGGGCGTCCCCGCCCGCAACGGGCCGAAGGCCCGCACGTTGCCCACTCCGGCGGCTCGCACGCCACCGAAGCCCCGCGACGAGGCGGGCGGGGACGACCAGCGTTCCCAGGAGTCACGGCATTTGCCGTGTTCCCGGCAATGTACGCCCGATTGTTGCATAAACAAAGGCCCGTTATTCCTCTCGGTCGAGCTGGAGGCAGGCTTCGCAAAAGCCCGCCATTCCCGCTTTCGCGGGAATGGCGGGCCAAGACGACCATTAGCGCGTGTGGCTTATCCTCACTGGCAGTGAGTTTGAGCCACACGCTGCTTCGGCCAGGAAATCCCGTATTTTGTGCAACTAACAGGTGCGCGCCGCATCGGCTTCAAGTAGTGCGGACAGGACGCCCGTGCTCCCGGGACGCAGATTCCTGCCCCCGCTTCCGCGAGGACATGCTTGCGCGGGATGACCAAGGCGGACGAGACGCCCACATCCGTCAGGACGCGCCGCTCCCGGGCGGTTCAGGGCAGGGGAACGATCAGGGTCGGCACGCGCGAGCGCCTCAGTACGCTCTTCGCCACCCCTCCCAGGAAGGTATGGCTGAGCCCCTTCTCGTGCGCCCCCATCACGATGAGATCGCACCCCAGCTTGACCGAGGTCTTGAGGATCTCCTCGGCCGGATAGGATTCGACGACCTCGATGGACTTGATCCGGTCGCGGACCTTTCGATCCTCGGGGCTTTGCTGCGACCAGAACGTGTCCTGCTGCTTCATGACCTCCGAGCGGACGTTCCGAACCCGCTCCTGGAGGGCCTCGTGGCGCTTGCCGGCATCCATCAGGAAGCCCTGGAGGGTCACCTTGGCGTCGTTGGAAAGCTCTTCCACCACGTGCAGCACGTGCATGTCGGCGCCGGTCAGCTTCGCCAGCCAGGCGGCATAGCGGAGCGCCACGTTGGAGTTCTCCGACAGGTCGCTGCAATACAGGAGCTTGCGCACTTCCGCGGGCATGGGTCGGGTTCCTCCACGGTGGCCGGCAGCGCCGGCACGGTTGCCGGGCGCCGCCGGTCGTCAGTATCCAAGGGCCCTGGGCAGCCAGAGGGAGATCTCCGGCACGTAGGCGATGATGAACACCGCGATCACCGCGACCAGCGCGAAGGGGATGGCGCGCACCGATATCTCCTCGATGGACGAGTTGGATATGCCTGACGCGATGAACAGGTTCTCCCCGAGCGGTGGGGTCTGGAAGCCGATCTCGCAGCAACAGACCATGACGATGCCGAAGTGCAGCGGGTCGATTCCCAGGTTGTAGGCGATCGGCAGCAGCACCGGGGTCAGGATCAGGATGGTGGCCAGCGTCTCCATGAACATGCCGACGAACAGCAGGAAGAAGATGAGCATGGCCCAGATCAGGAAGATGTTGTCCGTCACGTTCAACATCGCCTCGGCGATGATGGCGGGGATCTCGTTCTCCACCAGCAAACGCCCGAAGACCGTCGCCGTGAACAGGATCAGCAGCACCCGGCCGGTCAGCCAGGTGGTGGTTTGCAGGGAGTGGAAGAGGTTCTCCATCTTCAGCTCCCGGTGCACGAAGAAGCCGATGACCAGCGTGTAGAAGATGGCCACGATGGCCGATTCCGTCGGCGTGAAGAAGCCGGTGTAGATGCCGCCGAGGATGACCAGCGGCGCCAGGATCGACCAGAAGCCGGCGGTGAACGCGCGGCCGATGTTGCCCAGCGACCAGCCCTCCGCCGTCCCCTTGTAGCCGTACCTCCGGCACAGGATGTAGTTCATGATCAGCAGGCTCAGCGCCAGCAGCAGGCCCGGGAAGACGCCGGCGATGAACAGCTTGGGGATGGACACCGACTGGAATTCGCCGAACTTGTCGACCGCTTCCGGGGACGGGTTCATGCCCAGGGCCGAGATGCCGAAGATGACCATGGGAATGGACGGCGGGATGACGACGCCGAGACCGCCCGAGGATGCGGTGATCGCCGATGCATACCCCTTGTCGTAGCCGCGGGCGGCCATCGCGGGGATCATCAGCATGCCGACCGCGGCGGTGGTCGCGGGGCCGGAGCCGGAAATGGCGCCGAAGAACAGGCAGGCGATGACCGTGGCGGCGGAAATGCCGCCGGTCACCGGGCCGGCGAACGACTCGGCCAGGGCGACCAGGCGTTTCGAAATGCCTGCCGCTTCCATCAGGGCGCCGGCCAGGATGAAGGCCGGGAGGGCCATCAGCGGAAACGCGCCGACGGACGTGAAGGCGATCTGTACGAACTTGATGGGGTTCTCGTCCAGGAAGAGGAAGGTCGCGAGGGCCGAGACGCCCAGCGCGACCGTGATGGGCGCGCCCAGCGCCAGCAGGACCAGAAAGGATCCGAACAGGAGCAGGACGATGATGGTTTCGTATTCCATGAGAAGTAGACTCCCCCTGAATGATCGGTCCCGGTTTACTGGCCCGATTTATCGGGCAGCCTCACGGCTGCCTCCCGTCCCGTCGTCGAGACCTTCCTCGAGCATCTTGTCGACCTCGGCCTTTTCCGGGTCCACGACGTCGACGCCCTTGACGAGCTTGACGTAGTTCACCTGGATGATGCGGATGGTCATCAGGGCGAAGGCGACGGGCAGCATCATGTAGAAGTACTTCATGGGAACCCCGAGGGTCTGGGATTTCCAGAACGGATTCATCTTGTTGAATACGAAATCGTAGCTCAGGTAGACGAAGTAGACGTTGAACCCGAGCCAGAAGAGGTCCGCGAAACCCTCGACCCACGGAACCGCCCTCTTCGGCAGGATCTTGAACTGGAAGGTGACGCGGTTGTGGGCGCCCATCTTGGCGGCGTAGCTGGCGCCGAAGAAGACGAACCAGACGAACAGGTACGTCGCCAGCTCCTCGCTCCACGACAGGGAGAGGTCGAAGAATTCCCGCATCAGGATCTGCAGGAACAGCAGCACGACGAAGAACGTCAGCAGCGACCGGCAGACGTAGCTTTCGATGTTGTCGAAGATCCTGATGAACATGCTGTTTCCCATCACCGCCTCCTTGCCGCCCCGGCGGCCCGCCCGGCGCGGGCTTCGGGGCAACGACCGTTCACCGGGCCCGTTCGTAGAAGCTGGCGTCGAACATCGGTCCGTAGTCGTCGAGCGCCTTGGGCATGGCCCCCTGCTCGACGTAGAAATCCGCCACCTCCTTGGTGAACGCCTGCACCCCGCCCCGCATCCAGGTTCCGGTCAACTGGGCGTCGCGGGTGTAGAACTGGAACCTGGAGAGAAGGATGTTGGATTCCTTGAGGCTCAGGCCGGCGGCCTCGGCAATGACCGGCCTCGCCTCGTCCGGGTGATCGTCCAGGTAGTCCGCCGCGCGATCCGACACCCTCAGGAACGCGGTCACCAAGTCCGGATGCGTCTCGGCGAAATCGTTGGTCACCGTGACCACGTCGAACGTCCGGATGCCGATCTTCGTCTGCTCCCGGGCGCTCATCAGGACCCGGTTCCTGCCCAGCATGCGCCGGAGCGCACCGCCCCACCCGCAGGCCATGGTCACCTCGCCACGGGCCAGCGCCTCGGCGCCCCTGGCGGACACCATGTCGACGAGGTTCAGCTTGCCGGTGTCGACGGCGAGGAAATCCAGTGTGCGCAACAGCTTGTAATGGGTCACGGTGCCGAAGGGAACGGCGATCCTCTTTCCTTCCAGCTCGTGGGCGTTGGCCTTGTCGATGGCTGCCTTGTAGTGCACCACGCAGTTGTCGTTCTCGGCGTAGGAGACGGCGATGCCGACCGCCGTCAGGGGAGCGCCCCCGGACACCGCCCCCATGAACGGGATGATGCCCATGGAGTAGGAGACGTCCACCTCGCCGGCGACCATGGCGTCGGCCATCTGGACGCCGGAATCGAACGGCCGCCACCTGACCTCGACGCCCATCTCCTCGTCGTACCACCGCTCGGCCTGGGCCACCTGGTTGGCCGTCGGCCATTCCGGGAAGTAGGCGACGGTGACGGCCTCGGGCTTCTCCGCGGCAGCGGCGCCGAAGATGGGCGCTACGGCCAGCGTGGTGGCCAGAACCGCCGCGATCGTTCGCTTCATCGGGCGTTCCTCCCCTTTCGCCTGCCCCTGCCCGCCCGGCGACGGGCAAGGGCGCAATGGTCGCAACGCACCGGCTACGGGCCGGAACCGCGGGCCGTCTTCAACTGCGGCCCAGCATCTCCAGGACCCGATCGAGCTTCTCCTTGCCGCCGATGCTGTCGTAGAACTTCGGCCACACCGCCTTGGTGGCGCGCTCGATGAACTCCTTCTCGCCGTCGGCGGGGTCCGCGATCTCCATGCCTCTCGCGATCAGGTCCTCCTTGATCGCCGCCTCGCTCTTGCGCAGGTGCTCGGCGCTGTGCATGGTCGCCGCCTTGCCGGCCTCGATCAGCATCTGCTGCGTCTCCTCGTCGAGATCCTGGAATATCGACTCGCTGACGATCAGCGGCTCGATGGAGAAGATGTAGCGGATGTTGGTGATGTACTTCTGCACCTCGTAGAACTTCATCGAATGCACGGTCAGGTACGGGTTGTCCTGGCCGTCGACCACCTGCTGCTGCAGCGCCGTGAAGGTCTCCGACCACGCCATCGGCGTCGCGTTGATCCCCCAGGACTTGTAGGTGTCGAGCATGATCTCGTTCTTCGGCACCCGGATCACCAGCCCTTCCAGATCCGCCACCGTGCGCACCGGCTTCTTCGAATTGGTCAGCACCCGGAAGCCGGTGTAGGTCCAGCCGATGATCCGCACCTTGGCGTCGCGGATGGTGTTCTCGACCAGCTCCTGGCCGACCGGCCCCTGGGTCAGCTTGACCGCGTCGTCGAGGCTCAGGATCACGTACGGCAGGGTGAAGATGCCGACGGTGGGAGAGAACGGGGTGATGTTGTTGATGGCGAGCAGGGACATGTCCAGCGTGCCCAGCGCAGCGTCGTTGACCGTGTCCTGCTCGGAGCCGAGCTGGCCGTTGAGGAACAGCTTCGCCCGGTGCTTGCCGCCGCTGAGCCGCTTGAGCTCCTCGGCGAACTTCTTGCCCAGCTCGTGCTGCGCGCTGCCTCCGGCGTCGCCGACCGCGACCTTGAAGCGCTTGGCGTGGGCGTCCGTCGCCGCGAGGAGCAGCACGCTCGCGGCAATGCACAGGGTCTTCACCAGGTTCGTCTTGACGTTCATTCGGTGCACCTCCGTTTCGGATCTCCGTCCCTGGAGAGGTGGGGGGAGCAGGCGCCCAGAGCGCCGTGTAACCGAAGGGTATCACCCCGGAACATCGTCGGCCAGTACCATCGGCAATTCCCGCCAAGCCCGAAAACATCCGTTGAATCGCGGCAATCGTGCGCTCAGACGGTGGAAAAGGCCGTGAAGTCCCGGTTTCATGACCGTGTATGGAGCGTTGGCGGGAATTGCTGCAGTACCATCTTTTCTTCCTCGCGGGGCTGATTCGTTCTTCCGGCGATGTCCGACACGTTCAATCGATCGCGTCCGTCGAGGAAGCGGCGGCTCGATACCGGACACCGGCATGGGCATGGCGGTCGGATCGGCGAGTTGCTCCGCCCTGCGGCCATGCCGCGAGATCGAGGGCCGATGTGCCCTGTATCTTCCCGTGGCTGCACAGGCGGCACGATCCCGGTACGATGTACGGTATCCTCGGACGTGCGCGGGACGAGATGGATCGACGGAATCGGCGGCCCCGGACGCCCGCAGGTGCCACGACCCGCTTCGCCGGTGTTCTCGTCGGCGAGCTGCCCGACTGTTGCCGGATGACCCCGTGCGCGAATTCCTGACCACCCCCCTCGAAGACCCCTCGGCGTGGCGCGGCGACCGGATGGCCGGACGTTCCGACTGGGTCCTCACCCTCGACTCGCCGATGATCGCGGAGATCGAGTCCGCGGTCTCCGCGGTCGCGGCGCGCAACGTCGATCTCTTCGCGGTCACCCGCGACGACTTCCCGCTCCCGAGCATGAGCGGATGCTTCGAGACGATGCTCGGGGCGCTGGAGGGCGGCCGGGGGTTCGTGCTCCTGCGGGGGCTCCCCGCCGCACGGTGGAGCGAGACCGGCAACCGCATCGCGCTCTGGGGTCTCGGCGCCCACTTCGGCCTGCCGGTGGGCCAGGACCTGGCCGGTAACCTGCTGCACGACGTGCGCGACGTCGGCCGCAAGTTCGGCTCCGACGACTCGATCCGGTACTACCAGACGAATCACGCGATCCGCCTGCATACCGACGGGGGCGACGTCTTCGCGCTCGGATGCGTGCGCCGGGGCGCCGGAGGGGGCAGGAGCCTCGTGGTGAGCGCGGCGGAGGTCTTCAACGAGATCGTCCGCCGCCGCCCCGACCTCGCGGTCGTGCTCCAGGAGGATTTCTGGATGGACGCGCGCGGCCAGCGCCCGGACGGCGCCCGCTGCCAGGTGCTGCCGATCTACACTTGGCACGATGGTTTCCTGAGCGTCCTGCTCAAGCCCGAGTACATCTACTCCGCGCAGCGCTTCGACGACGTGCCGCGCCTCACCACCGCGCAACGCGAGGCGCTGGAGCTGTTCCACCGGGTGACGCAGGAGCCGGGCATGGCCCTGGAGTTCCACCTGGAGCCCGGAGACGTGCTGCTCGCGAGCAACCACACCATCATGCACGGCCGCACCGGGTTCGAGGATCCGCCGGACCCGGCCCATCGTCGCCATATGCTTCGACTGTGGCTCACGATCCCCAACGGGCGCCCGCTACCCCCCCACTACGCCGACACCCGGGAGTACGCGCAGACGTACCGTCAGCGGATGCCGCCGGCCGGGGGCGGGCCGCTCCCGATAGCGAGGCCCTCGGGTCCCGCCGCTCGACGCGAAGAATCCGAACCGTCCGGTACGACTTCAAGCGTATCATGCTCTACGTCAGCGACCTCCTGATCGAGCGGCACGATCTGCAATCGTTCGCCGAACTCGTCGACGCGGTCGGGGACCGTGCGCGGCAGGAACGGCTCCTGCGAATAGACGTGAAGCCGCCGTTTCCGGATACCCTGGAGAACTGGGAGGATGTCCTCGAGAGCACCTTCACCGCAGCATCGGAACGGTAGTCGGAATGCGATGGGCAGAGCCATGCTCCGATGCGGGCACACGATCTCACCGGGGGCGAGGCCGGTGCCGCCGACGTCGCGTTCCGGCTCTCCGGCCGATGGCTGCCCGTCGACCACGCAAGCGCGCTGCGGTCCGCCGTGGTGGACGTCCTGCCGTGGCTTGAGGAGGAGCCGGCCGCGGGGATCCATTCGGTCCACGGCGCGGCGTCGGGCAACGGTTGGGAGCGGTCCGGCAATGCGCCCGGCGACATGCTCGCCCTCTCGCGCCGTACCCCTCTTGTACTCCGCGTCCCGGCCCACCGCGCCGGCGACGCGGCCTCGCTGCGCGGGCGCCGGCTCGACGTCGGCGGCTACGCGCTCGTCACCGGAACGCCGCGGGTGCGGCCGCTGAAGCCTGCTCCCGCGGTATTCGCCCGATACGTCGTCGACGAGGATGGTGGCGACGAAGAACGTTTCGTCGAGCGCGTCGCATCGGAGCTCGAAGCACGTTCCATCACCGTGCGCAAGCTTCTCTGCGGGCGCTCGCATCGAATCGAGTCTGGCCGTGGCCTGCTCACTGCCCGTGGCCTGCTGGTCGCGGCCCTCGACGCCCGCGAATCGCTCGCGCTCCAATGCCGCGGGATCGGGCCGGAGCGCCTGCTCGGATGCGGGCTGTTCGTGCCTCACAAGAGCATCGGTCCGGTTCGACGGACGGGCGCCGATGACCGACTCCTCCGATTCGCCTCCGGCGGACGCCGCCGCCCCGCCCACGACCTGCATCGAGGCCGAGCCCTTCGCGTTGCGGGTCATCGACGACAGCATGGCTCCGGAGTTCGCGCCCGGGTGCATCATCATCGACCCGACCGGCCTCGCCACGGACGGGGCGTTCGTCCTCACCGAGATCGAGGGCGAATACATCTTCCGCCAGCTTCGCCGAACGAAGGGGGGCGACCGGCTCGTCGCCCTCAACGACCACTACCCGGCACTCACCCTCACCGGCGGGCTTGCGCCGGTGCGGGGGGTCGTGGTGCAGCGCGCGGGAACGCGGCGCCGGGATCACAAACGATACGACTGAGCTCCGCGCCCAGTGTGAGACCGCCGGCCTCACGCCTCGGACAGCCGGCACTTGAACCAACCGCCTGAACGGAGATGGCCCTCAAGTCGGAGATGGCCCTCAAGTAATGTGTTGCCGCCCGAGCCGCGCCCACGCCCGGTCGTTCGGAGATTCGACGAGGTACGCCTCCTCGTTCGAGCCCTTGGCGGAGCCGAAGCCGACCAGCGCCGCGGTCGCGAGAGGTTCGCGGCTGCTTGATATTATATATTGATGCACACATCCGGATATGGTCGTCACATGGGACACTCGGAAAGCCGACGCGAATCTGGCCAACCATGGGGTTGCTTTCGCTGATGCCGAGACCGTTCTTACCGCTCCGCTGGCGTTGACCACGGAAGACCTGGATGCGGAAGGCGAGCAACGTTTCCTCACCGTTGGCGCGGCGGTCATCTACACATACCGCGGCAAGACGCGAATCCGACTCATCTCGGCCCGTCGCGCCACCCGAAACGAGAGAAGGGACGATGCGCAAGGAATATGACCTGCACGGGGCCAAACGGGGCGTCGTCGTCAAGGACACCGGAAAGCAGCGGATCACGATCATGCTCGACTGCGACATCCCCAGCGCCTTTCGGGCGGAGACCGGCGAGGAGATCGTGATCATCAAGCGCGGGCGCCTCGTGCCCTGCCGCGAGCCGCCCGAGGCGATCTTCGGGGCCGACCGCGACATCATCCGCATCCACGGCGACGTCGTCGAGCCGCTGGACATCGAGTGGGAGGCCGAGGTCGACCCCGACTAGGAGTCTGCGCCGTAGAAAGGTAGCTCAAGAACGTGAGCGGTTGAACGGGCCGGACTCGATGCGGGGATGAACACGAGGGCCGGGACGCCGCAAGTGCGCAATGGCAGGCAGGGCACGCGAGAGGGTCCGGAAAGTCCGGCAAGACCCCCGATGGGACGATTCTGGCCATGTCTCACCGGCGAGCAGGCGCCCTCACACTGCCAGAAGTGGCTGCAACCGCTTGAGGTTCAGCGCCAGGCACACCAAGTCCCATTCCCCCCGCGCCTTGTCCAAGCCTCGTACACTGAACCGCCGGAATCCCAGGACCTCTTTGATCCAACCATTGGGCGCTTCGGACAGCCACTTGCGTTGCGCATACCGCTCCCGGCCCGTGGGCGTGGCCAGCTTCTCGACCATCCGGTGCGTCGCCGGGTGCCTCTTCGCGTCCTGGTCCGCCACCCGCTTGCCCTCGCGCCCCGGCGCCACGTACCCGTCGATGCCCCGCGCCTCCAGCTCCGACAAGTCCCGCTCGTTGCAGTACCCGGCATCGGCAAGCACCGTCTCGGGCTGCGCCTCGAAGGTCTCCTTGACCTCATCGAGCAGCCCCATCATCGCCCCTTGGTCGTTCGCGTTCGAGGTCAGCTCCGTCGCCACAATCAACTGCTGCTCACCGTCCACCGCCACCTGCGCGTTGTAGCACTGCTGAAACCCCTCCGCGCTGGTCTTCATGATGGCACTGTCGGGGTCGGTGAAGTGGCTCTGCGCCTTCTCATCAGGCTCCCCATAGGCGCGCTTGTACGGCTGGCCGCCCTTGGGATTGCGCTCCCATCCGGGCCGGCGCCCGCGCGCATCGTCGGCCTCGCGCTGCGCCGCCTCCAAACGCCCCTTCGCCGCTCGAATCGCCGCCAACCGGTCCTCGCGACGGCGCAGCTCCTCGGGCAGCTCGTCGCCTCGTAGCGACTCCCCAAAGCGCGCATCCTCCTCCGCATCGGTCTCGCGAGCCCGGCTCAGCAACGCTTCGACCTCCGCCTCCAATGCCCGCTCCTTCTCGCCCATCCGACCATAGCTCATCGCCTTGCGCTTGCTCGCATTCGCCCGCACCTTCGTCCCGTCTATCGACACCTTCCCGAAACGCGCCAATCCCATCTCGCGCGCCACTCGCACCACCCCCACGAACAGCCCCTTGAAGTCCTCCAAGTGCCGGCGGCGAAACTCGCACAACGTGCGGTGGCTCGGAAAGTTCCCCGCCCCCAACACCCGAAACGCCACGTCCTCCTCCAGCTTCCTCGCCATCGCCCGCGACGAGAACACCCCCGTCGCATACCCATAGAGCAGCACCTTGACCATCATCCGAGGCTCATACGGCGCGTTGCGTCGGCCATCGCCTTCATACGGTGCGTAGAACGCCGTCAAGTCCAGTCCGTCGACCAGGTCGCTGACGTGATGCGCAAAGTGCCCTTCGGGCAGCCACTCGCGCACGTCCGGCGCCAGCAGCAGCATCTGGTCCGGCTCGTAGGGGCGGAATGTCGTCGCCATCCGGCTCTCTCCTTCGGCTCAGTCTGCCTATTGTCGCATTGTTTTCTACGGCGCAGGCTCCTAGGCCTAGGCGATCGACCCGTGACCCTGCTCGATACGCATGTCCTGCTGTGGTTGCGGCTTGGTCATGAGACGCCCTCCGGGCTTGTGCGAACCGCGGCCTCCGCGGCTCGCAGCCCCCGGGCGTTGTCGTAGCGCTGGATCACGTCGTGTGCCGCGCCAGGCTCGGCGTGATGTATGACGACCCGCTGCGTCAGCAACGGCATCGCCCGCACCACGTTGTCGATGATCGTGACCGTTGCGAGTGCGGACGTACGTGACATCGGGTTCAAGTCGATGGTGATCACCCGTTTGCCGGATCTCACCAGAGCCTGACACCGATCTCCGTCCTCCAGCGGCACGAAGACCGTGTCCGCCGCATGGATCCCATCCGGGTGGACGAAACGCCGGTTCGAGTCGAGATGCTCCAGCATCGTGCGCCCGGTGGGCATCAGCACCTCGCGTGCGCCGTGCGCCTGCAAGTGCCTGCGGATCGCGTGCTCGCGCTCCCTCGACGCATGGAAGACGTTGACTTCGAGCGGCGCATCGAGGGTGCTCGCAAGGGCAACGAGCTCGCCGGGAACGAGCGCCGCCACGTTGCCGTTGACCGAGATGACGGGATGCCGTGCCGAGGCCAGGACCGCCGCCGCCGCATCGATCGCCTCGAGCGCAAAGTCGCGGGTGCGCTCGCCGATCAGGTAGTCGAACGCCTCGCCGCGACCGTGCGCGATGAGGCCGTGGATTGAGGTCACGCCCTTTTCCACGCCGGCGACGATGGCATCGCGGGTGCGCAACGACGTGTAGCGGGGGTGCGAGGCCGGTACGTCCGTCATTCGGCAGCCTTCGTCCGGCCCCTTGGCTTGCCGGTCTGGGGAAGGAGGCCGCCAATGCCGCTCATTCGACGATCCTCACCCCGTGCTTCGCCGACAGGCACTCCGCGCCGTGGAAGATGCCGCGATCCCGCGAGGCGGCGCGGGACACGGGAGGCAGCGAGAGGGCACATCGTCGCCGCCGTTGGCGCCGGTACGGAGCAGGTACGGTCGGCCCCGCGCCGTGCGGCTTTCGGGTCGCCGGATTCACAGCCGGCCACGACTGCGCTAGGGTTACTCTCCAGAGGTGCGCGACCCAGGCCCTCTGCCTTGCGGCATCATACCCGATCCGCCATGGTGCGAGGCTTGGCGCCACCGCCTGCATCCGACCCGGGGAGCCACGGACATGGGCATACCGTACAACGACGATCCGCGCTTCGGCGCTCCGCTGTTCAAGGATGTCGGCACGTTCATGGGCGTGCCCGCTTCCCGCGACCTCTCCTACGCGAAGGCCGCGGTCCTCGGGATTCCGTTCGACTGCGGGCTCCATCCGATCCGCCTCGGCGCCCGCCTTGGTCCGGCCGAGATCCGGCGCCAGTCGTCGCTGGTGCGGCCCTACCAGCCGCCGTTGTGGCAGGTGAACCTGCTCGAAGAGCTCGGGGTGGTCGACTGCGGCGACGTGAACGTGGTGCTCGGCGACGTCGTCGAGAGCTATCGCCGTATCGAGGCGGCGCTCGGGACCGTGCTCGACGCCGGCGCCGTTCCGGTCACCTTCGGCGGCGACGGCGCGGTGACCCTGCCGCAGCTTCGCGCCGCGCACCGCCGGCATCCGGATCTGGTGGTGCTGCACTTCGACGCGCATACCGACACCTACGCCGACGGCCCCGCCGTGCCCGGATCGAACTACAAGGACTACAACCCCTCCACCACCTTCACCCGGGCCGCCGAGGAAGGGATCGTCGACGCCGCCCGCTCGCTGCACGTCGGTCCGCGCGGCACCGTGACCGACGGCACGGTGTTCGAGCACACCCGCGACAAGGGCTTCGGGCTCGTCACCGGCGCCGAGATCGAGCGCATGGGCGTCGATCGGCTGTTGGCGCACGTCCATGAACGCCTCGCCGGCCGCCCGGTGTACCTGTGCTGGGACATGGACTTCTTCGACCCCTCGTGCGCCCCCGGCGTCTTCACCCCGACCTGGGGCGGGGTGTCGGCGCGCGAGGGCCTCTCGCTGCTGCAGGGGCTCGCGGGGCTCGACGTCGTGGCCACCGACGTCAACACCCTGAGCCCGTTGCACGACACCTCCGGCATGAGCGGTTTCCTCGCCGCAACGTGCGTACTGGAGTGCGTCCATCTGGTGTACCGGGCGCTCGAAGCGCGGGAGAAGGGTTGACGGGGAATGCGGTGCATCCGCCGGATCCACCTGGGCATCGGAATCACGGGAAGTCGGCCCACGGAGCTCGGACCGCGTTGGACGGGGCGTAGCCTTATGCAAGCTGACCCTGCCGAGGAGGCATGCGTTTACATGCAGGCGTTCAAGACGAACAAGGAGGCGCCTACTTCGCAGAAGATACGAGGCGGCTACTATACGCCTCGCACCTTGGCCGACTATATCTGCCGATGGGCCATACGAAGCCGTTCCGACCGCATGATCGAGCCCAGTTGCGGCGATGGTAGCTTCGTCTCCGCGGCCGCACCTCTTCTCGGCAAGAAGGGACTGATAACGGCTGTCGAAATCGTGCCTCGGGAGATCGAAAAGGCGAAGGAGGCCCTGAACGGCGCGAGCGTTCCGGTGGAATGGAAGTGCGGCAGTTTTTTCGATGCTGCGGCTGCACTTCTCAAAGGACGCAAGTACGACGTTGCCGCAGGCAATCCACCCTTCATAAGGTTCCAGTATTTCGATCGGCAGGAACGTGACCGCGCGTTTCATCTGGTCAACACCTTCGGTTACAGACCCACCGGGCTTGCCAATGCCTGGATCACGTTCGTTCAGTTGTCCGCTGAACTCCTGCGCGACGGCGGCCGTCTGGCGATGGTCGTTCCGGCGGAGCTGCTCCAGGTCAAATACGCTGCCGAGCTCAGATACCGGCTTCCCATGATGTTCGAGGACGTCTATATCGTCGCTTTCGACGAGCTGGTTTTCCCGGGGATCCAGCAGGAGGTCGTACTTCTGCTTGCCGAAGGCAGGCGCCGGTACTCCGGAGGCTGCGGGCGGCTGCATACTTGGCAGGTCGCCAATGGAGAAGCTCTCCTGGCCCACTCGGCCATGTCGGAAGTCGTTTCGCACCTGCCGGAACGGCACGCCCATGACGACATGAAATGGACCTCGCTCTTTCTGGAGGACGATGAGTTTCGTGTATTGAGGGACTGCGCGGAACACGGGCGACTGGATCGATTGGGCCGACTGGCCGACGTCGACGTCGGCATAGTCACGGGCCGCAACAGTTTCTTCGTCGTCGACGATGAACAGGCGCGGCGCTTCGGTACCGGCGCCCACACGCCGGAAGTGATCGGCAGAACCTCCGCGCTGAAGTCGATCCGCTTCACCTGCGACGACATGCGGTCCTACGCGAAGACGTATCGATCCAGGCTGCTCGACCTGACCGGATTCGACCGCGGCTCGTTCCCGCCGGCGCTTGAGGAGTACATCCGGCAAGGGGAAGCCGAAGGCGTCAACCGCGGTTATAAATGCCGCATTCGGAACCGGTGGTTCGACGTGCCCTCGGTTGCGGTCCCCGATGCGTTCCTGTTTCGCCAGATCCACAAGGCGCCGCTTCTGGTCGCGAACGACGCGGGCGCGACGTCCAAGGACACGATCCACCGTGTGCGCGTACGTGGCGACGTGGACCGCGACCGTTTGTGCGCCACGATGGTCAACTCCCTGACGTTCGCATGGGCCGAGGTCTGTGGACGGAGCTACGGCGGCGGCGTTCTGGAGTTGGAGCCGCGCGAGGCGGAGAACCTCTTCGTCCCGTATGGATTCACCGGTGACCTGGACGTGGATTACGTCGATGATCGCTTGCGGGCCGGAGACATGAAAGCGGCTCTGGATCACGGCGACGACGTTCTGCTTCGACGTGGCTGCGGCCTGTCGAAGACGGATGTGAGACGGGCGCGCGATGGATGGGACCGGCTGCGTCAACGCAGACAACGGAGAAGACAGGGCGCCCGGATGGCGGCATAGTCCGTGCTCGCACACATCCACATCACGGGAAGGAAGCAGCCATGAGCCACGACAACCGCCCCGGCGATTTCTCCGAGCCGATGATGTGGCCCCGCTACACGGGGATCCCCACGTTCATGCGTACCCCCTTCGCGGAGGACCTCGACGGCGTGGACGTCGGCCTCATCGGGGTGCCGTTCGACGGCGGGGTGACGAACCGCACCGGCGCGCGCCACGGGCCGCGCGAGATCCGCAACCAGTCCTCCCTCATGCGCCGCGTCAACCAGGCGACGAAGGTCGCACCGCACGACCTGTGCCGGGTGTGCGACGTGGGGGACACGCCGATCCGGAGCCCGTTCCACCTGGAGTCGAGCCTCGACGAGATCGAGCAGGCGTTCGCCCGGCTGCACGAGGCGGGGGTCGTCCCCGTCGCGGCCGGCGGGGACCACTCGATCACCCTGCCCATCTTCCGGGCCATCGCGAAGCACCGGCCGGTGGGCATGGTGCACTTCGACGCCCACTGCGACACCCACGACGACTACCTCGGCTCGAAGTTCCACCACGGCGCCCCGTTCCGCCGTGCGGTGGAGGAAGGGCTGCTCGATCCGCACCGCACCATCCAGATCGGGATCCGCGGCGGGGTGAGCGACGTCGACGTGTGGAAGTTCAGCCACGACAGCGGGATGCGCGTGGTCTACATGGAGGAGCTGTTCGAGCGCGGGTGGCGTTCGGTGATCGAGGAGGCGCGCGCGGTCGCCGGCGACGGCCCGACCTACGTGAGCTTCGACGTGGACGGGCTCGACCCCGTCTACGCACCCGGCACCGGCACCCCGGAGGTCGGCGGCTTCTCGACCATCGAGGCGCAGCTCATGATCCGCGCTCTGTCCGGCCTGGACCTCGTCGGCGGCGACGTGGTGGAGGTCGCCCCGCCCTTCGACCCCAGCGGCAACACCGCGCTGGTGGGGGCGACGATGATGTTCGAGATCCTGTGCGTGGTGGCGGAAGCTCGCGCCGCCGGGAAGGCCGGGAAGGCCGGGAAGCCGTCCACTCCATCGGCCGTCTCCGTTCCCGATGCCGGAGACGTTTCGACGGACCCTGCCGCGCGGCATGAGTCCGGACCGACGGTTCTCGTCGAGTAGAGCGCAACGAGGGCATTTCACCCGAGATGGTTTTCCGCGAGGCACGGAAAGACGGAGTGGGCGTGGCGGGTGGACCGGACGCTATGAGGGATCGACCGGAGGCAGATTCGCCTCCGTGACCAGACGGTTGAACCCCGTGAGGTCGTCACCGAGGAGCGCCGCGAGGCGGTCGAGCTCGGTATCGATCGCGGCCATGTACTCCTCGGCCAGCGCGCGGGCCTGGGCCGTGGGACGGGCGTCGGCGCTGTCCACGATGCTGATGACGGAGGCGAGGGCCGCGTTCAGGCGCACCCGGCGGTTCAGGCCGAAGGTGTCGGTCTGCTTGCCCGGAAGGATCAGGGCGGATTCCACCGCCGCCAGCGCCTCGCGCAGTGCCTTGCCGGCTTCGAGCGCCGCATCGTGCCTGCCGCGCCGGGCAAGGCGCGCGCACCATCGCCCGATCTCGCCGGTGGTCTCCCGGATGCGCCGCACGCCCTCGTAGGCGGCCGAGATCTTGTCGCGTATCGCAAGAAGGCAGTCGAGCTGCTCGTGGAGATCTTCGAGGCTTGCCGGCGAGCGGGGGTCGTTGACCACCTCAAAGGATTCTGTGAGTGTGCGCTCACCGACGGTGAGACGGACCTGATGGATCCCCGGCAGCACGAGGGGCCCGCGCTCCGCCTCCTCCCCGGTCTTGTTGCCGCGCAGGCGCGTCGCGCCGGGATGGCGCAGATCCCAGACGAAGCGGTTGACGCCGGCACGCATCGGCATCCACGGCCCCGGATCGAGGGCCTTGTCCTCGTCGTCCAGCTCGTCGTGGCCGGCCGGCTTCGGGTGGAACTCGCGGATCAGCCCGCCCCCGGCATCAAGGAAGGCGAGGGAGAAGGAGGTCGCCGCTCCGCCGGCGGAGGAGGCCGTGGATTCAGGGGCCGCGGGAGCCGTGGGAGTCGCGGCGGGTGCGGTGGGTGCGGTGGGGTCCGCAAGGCCAGGCTCGGCGGACTTGCCGGCGGCATGCGCCTCGGCCGCTCCGCCGATGGAGACCGCGGAGTCGGATGTCGCAGGAGCCGTGGCGGATGCGATGGGCTCCGCGGAGCCAGACTCGGTGGACTTGCCGGCGGTCCGCTCCTCGGCAGCCACGCCGGCGGAGACCACGGATTCGGAGGCCGCGGAGGCCGAGTCGTCACGTCCGGCTCCGGCCTGCGCCTCGGCCACCAAGCCCTCGGGGAGGGAGTAGTAGACGATGGCGCCGATCGGCGCCGCCTCTCCCGCGTCGAGGAAGCGGCGCTCCACGTGGCCCGTCTCGCTGCGGCTCGCGACGTAGGTGGCCGCCTTGCCGAGGCCGATGCTGTAGTCCTTGCCGTCGGTGCCGGTGATGAAGTCCATCACGTCCGGCAGCAGGCGCCAGGTGCGCCGGGGGGCGTACAGCCTGATCCGCGCGGCATCGGAACCGTGGGCGGCGCCGGGGTCCGGAACGGGGCCGCAGCCGGCAGCGGAGTGGGAGACCGAGGTGGGATCGGAGCCGGAACCTGGGCCAGGATCGCGGCCGGGGCCGGACTCGGGGTCAGGGCTGGTGCCGGAGCTGGAGCCGGTACCGATGTCGGGGCCGCGGTCGGGGCCGGCGTCGGAGTCGGTGCCGGAGCCGGAGCCAAAGCCGGCATCGGAGACGGAAACCGCGCCGGATCCGGGAGCGGCGCCGAGCCCGCCTCCGCCTGCCCTCTCCGCCGTTTCCCGATGCAGCGGGGTCAGGTCGTCGAGGATCCAGAACGAGCGCCCGTGGGTCGCGATGACCAGATCCGTGCCCTCGATCTTGAGGTCGTAGACCGGGGTGACCGGGAAGTTCGAGCGCCAGCGCCGCCACGTTGCGCCGTCGTCGAGCGAGACGTAGAGCCCGGTCTCGGTGCCGGCGTAGAGCACGCCGGGGCAGCCCGGATCGGCCCGGATCACGCGGGTGTAGTCGTCGGGCGGGATCGCGAGGTCGCCCGAGCCGGTGATCGCCTGCCAGCGCTTGCCGTAGTCGGCGGTCCTGTACAGGTAGGGAGCGGGGTCGTCGAGCTTGTAGCGGGTGGCGGCGAGGTAGAGGGCGCCGGGCGCGTGCGGCGAGGGCTCGACGGTGCGGATGAACGCCCATTCGGGCAGGTCCGGCGGCGTCACGTCGCGCCAGCTCCGCCCCCCGTCGCGGCTCAGGTGCACCAGGCCGTCGTCGGACCCCGCCCACAGCACGCCCGGCTCGTGGGGGCATTCGGCGAGCGTGTACAGGGTGCAGTAGTGCTCCGCGCCGCTGGTGTCCAGGGTGATCGGTCCGCCCGAAGGGCCGAGCTTGTCGGCCGCCGCGCGGGTGAGGTCGGGGCTGATCGGCTCCCAGCCCTGCCCCTCGTCGGTGCTGCGGAACACCCGGTTGCCGCCGGTGTAGAGCACCATCGGATCGTGCGGCGAGAACCGGATCGGGAAGGTCCATCCGAAGCGGTACCTGAGCTCCCCCGGCCCGATGCCGCCGTGATGCTCCGGCCACACGTTGACCAGCCGGATCTGGCCGGTGCGGTGGTCGTAGCGCTGCAACGCCCCGCCGCCGCCCGGCGAGCTGCCGACCGCGCCGACGTAGAGAACGTCCGGGTCCCGCGGATCCACCGCCACGTAGCCGCTCTCCCCGGTGCCGGCGACGCGGCAGTCCGCCCAGGTGATGGCGCCGTCGTTGGTGCCCGAAGGCACGCCGATGCTGGAGTTGTCCTGCTGGGTGCCGTAGACGAGGTAGTGGGGCGCGCGGCCGTCGGTGTCCACCGTGTAGAGCTGGGCGGTGAGCTGGTTGTAGACGGAGCTCCACGAGGCGCCGGCGTTGAACGAGACGTTGGCTCCGCCGTCGTTGCCCTGGATCATGCGCCGGTTGTCGCGCGGGTCGATCCACAGGTCGTGGTTGTCGCCGTGGGGGGTGGGCACCGGCGTGAAGTGCGCCCCCGCGTCGGTGGACTTCCACATCTGCAGGTTGTTCGCGTAGACGGTGTCCTCGTCCTGCGGGTCCGCGAAGACGTGCATGTAGTACCAGGGGCGGTAGCGCAGATCCTGGCGGTCGCTGGCCAGCGTCCAGGTCTCGCCGAAGTCCTCGGAGCGGTAGAGGCCGGGCGCCTTGTCCGACTCCACCAGCGCCCACACCCGGCCGTCGCGGGCGGGCGACGCGGCGACGCCGATCTTGCCGAGGACGGCCGAGGCGGGCAGGCCGAGGTTGGGGGTGATCTCCGTCCAGGTCGTCCCCGAGTCGGTGGAGCGCCACAGGCCGCTCCCCGGGCCGCCGCTCGCGAGCTCCCAGAAGTTGCGGTGCACCGTCCACAGGCTGGCGTAGAGGATGCTCGGACTGCGGGTGTCCAGTGCGAGATCCGCCGCTCCCGCACGGTCATGCCAGGAGGGCGAGGTCGGCTCGGAGCGCTCGTCCCGAGAGGGCGAGGTCGGCTCGGAGCGCTCGTCCCGAGAGGGCGAGGTCGGCTCGGAGCGCTCGTCCCGGTACAGCACCCGCTCCCAGCTTGCCCCTCCATCGGTGGAGCGGTACACGCCGCGTTCCGGATGCGGGCCGAAGGCGTGCCCGAGCGCAGCTACCCAGACGCGGTCCGGGTCGCGCGGATGGATGCGGATCTCGCTGACGTGCCGGGTGTCGGCAAGTCCCACGTGGACCCAGCTCCGGCCGCGGTCGGTGGATTTCCAGACCCCGTCGCCGTGGGAGACATCGGCGCGGATGGTGCTCTCGCCCATGCCCGCGTAGATCACGTTCGGGTCGGAGTCCGACACCGCGAGCGCGCCCACCGACGACGTCTTCAGGTACCCGTCGCTCACGTTCGTCCAGGTGGCGCCCGCGTCTTCGGTCTTCCAGATCCCGCCGGCCACCGCACCGAAATAGAACACCGCGGGCTCGACCGGATCGCCGGCCACCGCCACCACCCGCCCCCCGCGCGGCGGGCCGATGCAGCGAAAGCGCATGGTGTCGAGCAGCCGATCGATGGTGGACGGCGCCGGGGACGGTGCGGCGGACAGGGCTGGGGAGGGTGCGGGCATCGTGTGCTCCCTGGTGGAAGGGGGTAGGGGGTAGGCGAGGATGCGGCCGGGGCCGGACCGATCCGGGACCGGCCGCGGGGACGGCCCCGGATCGGATACGGGCCGGATTCAAGCCGGGGGCCAGCCGGTCCGGATGGTTCGGATCGAGATCAGGCCCGGATCGAGATCACGCATTGTCCTCGGCCGGCTTGGAGAGGACGTGGCCGATCTGCGCGAACAACGCATCCAGTACGAACCACGTGGCGAGAAAGCCGAGGCATTCCAGCGTGAAGCTGCCGAACTTGTAGAACAGCTCGGCGACGACGAGCGAGAGGGCGAGCGCCGGCGCCTGTCGTGCGAGAAGCTGGCGCAGGGTGCTCGATCGCAGCAGCTCGAACATTCTTCGATCTCCTTGGACGAACGTCCGCGGAATGATACATCGGGGACGTGGATTACGGTTGAAGCGCGGTGGGCCGGCATATTCTTCACGGTCGCCAGGACGACCTTCGTCCCGTCGAATGCATGCGCCGCCTGTGGCGGGCCTGCGCAGGACCGCCCGGAACCGGGCGGCTGCTGCGCGCTCTGGTCGCCGCGGCGCTCGTGGCCGCCGTCGCCGCGCTCGCCGCGCGGGTGGGCGCGGCCGTCTCGGGTGATTCAGGAGCGCGGCTTGCGCGCGCGCTCCCCCATTACGCGGCGCCGGCGCTGGCGGCCGGCTGGCTCGCCGCGGGACTCGCCGCCTTCTACCTGCGGTCGCTCGCTCGGGGTCCCACCCGTGCCGGGGCCGGGATGCGCACGATGGTCCATCTCTGCGCGCCACCGCTCCTGTGGCTCGCCTCCATGCACGCCGGGGCCTGGTTCGAGTGGCAGGTGCGGCGCACGCCCATCGCCTACGGGACCGACTGGTTCTACGCGGAGATGTACCACGAATACATACGCGAACCGGGCGGGCGGGTGTTGTCGGTCAGCGTCGCGGTGGCGGTGAGCGCGCCCCTCGCCGCCGTGCTCGGGGCATGGCTCGCCTGCGCCTGCGCTCGCCTCCGGCGTACGGCCTTGGCAGGGAAGCAGGAAGGAAACGGAGCAGGCGGCCCCGAGAAAGGGCCGCCTGCGTGAAGATGAAGAGAAGCGATGGTTCCGATCAGTCGAAGTTGAACACGTCCGGGCGAGGATCGGGAATGAAGCCGTCGTGGTTCGGCATCACCACCGCCGGCAGGGTTTCGGCGTTCATGACCTCGTCCTTCCCGATGATGTCGCCCTCGGCCAGGATGTAGGCGGACACCGCGTAGATATGGTCGTCGGTCAACGAGCCCGGCGTATGGAACGGCATGGCCCGCTTGGTGAAGTCGAACAACGTGGAGGCGTAGGGCCAGTAGCTCTCCACCGTCTTCTTGGGCTTGCCGCTCGCAAGGGTTCCACGCCCGCCGACGAGGGCGGCGCCCCCGGTGGCGGCGACCCCGCCGAGATCCTGGCCATGGCAGGCGGCGCACTGGGTCATGTAGACCTGCTTGCCTTCCTCGTAACCGCCCTCGCCCGGGGGCAGCCCCCGGCCGTCCGGCATGGCGTCGATGTCGACCGCCGCGATGTCCTCGGCGCTCGCCGGGGCGCCGAACCCGTAGGGTCCTCCGTAGCCCTCCTGCGCCGTCGCGTTGCCCGCGAAACCCAGCCCTGCCGCGAGCACGCACGCTCCCGCCAGACCCCTCGCCAGTGCGTCATGCATAGTGATGGACATTGGTCACACTCCCGTCGCTGGCCACGGCCCAGCTCTGAATGCCGTTCAGGTGGTACACCGATCCGTACTTGCCGCCATCGAGGCCCCGGACCTCGACGAGCTCCCGGATGGTCGGCTGCACGTAACCCGTTTCGTCCTGGCAACGGCTCTGCAGGATCGCCGGACTGCCGTCCCACCGCCAGGGAATGCGGAAGCGGGTATGGCACACCGGCATGACCGGCTCCTCCAGGGAGGCGAGCCGCCAGCTCCTGCCACCGTCCACCGAGACCTCGAGGCGCTTGACCCGCCCGCGGCCGGACCAGGCGAGCCCGGTGATCTCGTAGAACCCGGGGCCGGGGAGCTTCATCTCGCCCGAGGGGAAGGTGATGACGGACTTGGCCTCCATGGTGAACGAGAACTGCCGGGCCTTGCCGCCCCTGAGGAGGTCGGTGTACTTCGAGGTCTCCTCCCGGCTCATGAAGGGCGCGTCGCTCACCTCCAGGCGCCGCAGCCATTTGATGTGGGTGTTCCCTTCGAACCCCGGAAGCAGCAGGCGAAGCGGGTGGCCCTGTTCCGGGCGCAACGCCTCGCCGTTCTGGGCGTATGCCAGCATCGCGTCGGCCCAGCATTTGTCGAGCGGGATGCTGCGGGTCATCACCGCGGCGTCCGCTCCCTCGGCGAGTATCCAGGCCGCACCCTCCCTGACTCCCACCTCGGCCAGGAGGGTGGACAGCGGAACCCCGGTCCATTCCGAGGTGCTGGTGAGCCCGTGGGTGCCCTGCACGGTCTTCAGCACCGGCTCGCGCCACTCCGTGAGCCCGTTGCCCGAACATTCGATGAAGTGGAAACGCGACACCGACGGGAAGCGCACCAGATCCGCCATCGAATACTTCATGGGTTTGTCCACCATCCCGTGGACGATGAGCGAGTGGCGCCCCGGATCGATGGTGGGAATGCCGCCGTGGTGGCGTTCGAAGTGGAGCCCGGACGGCGTGATGATCCCGTGTCCGGCTTCGAGCGGGGTCATGGTCCAGGACGATTCCTTGGTGGCGGTCGGGAAGCGCCATCGCACCTCGCTCTCGAACTGCGAGCGGGTACCGTATCCGCCGTCGTCGTTGGTGAGCCGGCCCTGGATCTTCGTCGGATCCTCCGGCACCGGGAACTCGATGGCCCCGGCCGGTGCGGCGGCGGCGCCGCGAGCGGCGAGCCCCAGCGTCGCGCCCCCCGCCATCGCCGCGGTGGCGGTGAGGAACGAGCGCCGGCTGGAGGAGCGCCCGCCGGAGGGAAACATGCCCTCTCTGCACTCACAGCCCTCAAGCTCCGCCTTGCGGGCCGCAAGAGCGCGTTCCTCCACCTCCACCATCGCATCGATCACCGCCCGGGTACGTTCATCGTACTCGGGCCGAACAGAGTCGTGTCTCATTGGTGTCGTCCTCCTCCCGCAGGGTGCGGGACTGTCCGTTTGGGTTGAAATGCCGTGCCTTCCATCACCTCCTTCGATCTCCGGGGGAATTCACGTTAGGAGAGCGGTGGTCGGTTGTCAAAGAAGTGTCTTCTATGATCCGACAGGTTCGCTCTATCCACTCGTCGATCGTCCGACCGCCGATCGTCCGACCCGATTCGAGGCGCCGTGCGTGGTGATGCCGATCCCTCCCGGCGCCGCACCGCTTCTGCGTCCTCCGAGGGTTGTTGGCCATCGTTCAACCCTCCCGTTTGTCGAATCCATCCGCGCGGAGGCGGGGCGGCCCGGTCGTTGCAGGCAAGCTACGGGGCGCCCGTGGCTTGCCTCGACCCCTCCGCGCTCACCGGGCGCCTCCCGCCACGTAGTCGGCCCACGCGGTCATCAGGGCCTTCCTGCGCTCGAAGAGGTCCGTGCGAAAGTACGAACCTTCGACCCCGCCCACGGTATGGGCAAGGGCCTGCTCGGCGAGCTCCCTGTCCCAGCCGTGCTCGGCCGCCCAGACCCTGAAGCTGCTGCGCGCAATCCCGTGGGGAGTCGCCCCGATGCCGAGCCGATGCAGGAGCTTGCGCACCGCGCTGTCCGACGGCGCCTTGTCGCCCCGGGCGCGGAACACCAGCCCCTCCTCTCTCGGCCCGGCGGCGCGCAGGACCTCGACCGCCTGCGGCGAGAGCGGCACCCGGTGGTCGCCGCGTTCGGTGTACTTCATCCACGCGGCGGGAATGGTCCACGTGGCCGCCTCAAGGGCGACCTCGCTCCAATCGGCCAGCCGTGCCTCGCCGCCGCGCAGCGCGGTGAGAACCTGGAGGCGGAACATGCCCTTCACCGCCGGATGGGCGTCGCTCGCCTCGACCCGCGCCAGCGCGCCCGCGACCTCGGCGTGCGGCAGGGCGGTGTAGTGGTGGGCGGCGCCCGCGTTCGCCCTCGGCCGGGCCCGGGCGACGGCGCGGGCCGGGTTGTCGGTGCGCAGGTTCGCCGCCACCGCCCATTCGAGAACCGTCCCCGCGCGGCGCAGCACCTTCGCGGCCGTCTTCGGCTTGGGTCCCCACACCGGGGCCAAGCAGCTCTGGAGGTCCGCACTCGTCAGGGTCGCGACCGGGAGGCGCGCAACGCAGTGCAGGTAGTCGCGCAGGTTCGCCCGCCAGGAGCGGAGCGAGCTCTCGCGCACGCTGTCCTTCCATGTCGGGGCGCGCTCTTCGAGGACCTTCTCGAACGCCTCCGCGAAGGTCAGGCCGGCGGCGGGCGCGGCGGCGCGGGCTGGCCGTTGCGCCTCGCGACGGTAGCGCGGCGCCCCGCCTCGAAGGGCGGCACCGGCGGCTGCTCACCGCGAAGCCGCGCCTTGCGGTACTCGCGCGCCGTCTTCACGTTCTCGAACGCCATCAGCCTCGCCTCGCCCAGCGTCATGTACGGGTAGCCGCCCAAGCCGTAGTCGCAACGCTTCCCGTCGATGACGAGGCGCTGGACCCACTGCTTTGACCCCGAGGGCATGACTTGCAGGTAGAGGCCGTGCTGGTCGTGGTGGCGGTCGGCGCGCTTGCGCCCGCCGCCGTGGCGGACACCCTTCACGAATGCGGCGGTCAGGCTCATCGGGCCACCTCCGTTTCGATCTGCAGGTCCTGCCTGGATATGGACTCGGAACGCTCTTCGCCGGGCCGCCTGAGCCGGAGCCGGCGATGCTCCGGACCGACCGTCTGGAAGGCTTGGCGTGGCTGCGCGTCGGTCCACACGTGCGGGCGCTGAAACGGCGCGTGGAGATCCACCCCGTTCGGGTAGCCCCGATCCCATCGCGAGAGCAACGGCTCGATCTCGTGCAACGCCACGTTCACGCGCCATCCCGGCGCCGGGACCTGCTTGGGCAGATCCCGCAAGCGCGGGCGCTTGACCGTCTCGGCGGTCTTCATCGCGGCGCCTCCTCGTCGAAGTAGCGGTTGTTCTCGTAGTCGAAGCCCTCTTCTTGGTTCCAGGGCTTGCAGGGCGCGTCCGGCCCTTCGCGGTAGCCGTCCGACATGCAGCACTCCGACCGGCAGCTATCCGCCTCGGTCTCGTCGGTGGTAGCCTCGGCGTGCTCGTTCCGGTACGCGACTGCGGTGTGGGTGTAACGGTAGCTCGATGCCAACTGCTTGATTCTGCGAAGGGAGCAGCGGGAACCGCCGTTGAATCAGGGAGTTCGGGCGATGCGTGCGGATGGGCGGATTACGGAGTCATGAGACGGCGCGCGTCCCGCCCGCAACGGTCCGAAGGCCCGCAAAGCGTCACCCGAGAGGCTCCCACTCCCGGACGCCGGCGTTCCCACGGCGTTGCGGTGGACTGGTTCCGCCACCTCATGACACCTTGAAATCGCCTTCGACCGACTGCCACCCGCGCCATGTCCTCGCTTCCGATTCGGCGCCACTCCACGATGAACGAGCATCGCTGGACCGATGACCATGTCAACCATGCCCTCGTCTCCGTCCCCTGACGATCTCGACACCCTCGCCCTCGAGGCGACCGACGAGCTGCGCACCGTCACCGACCTCACGCGCTGGGGAGCGGCCCGGCTGGAAGATGCCGACGTCGTGTTCGGCCACGGCACCGACAATGCGGTGGACGAGGCGATGGTCCTCGTGCTGCACGCGGCCGGCCTCCGCCCGGAGCCGCCGGAGCCCCTGTTCGCCTCCCGCCTCACCAGACGGGAACGCCGCGCGACGGTCGAGCTGATCGTCCGCCGCATCCGCGAGCGTATCCCCGCTCCCTACCTGACCGGCCGGGCATGGTTCGCGGGCCTGGAGCTCGTGTGCGACGCCCGTGCGCTGGTGCCGCGCTCCCCGATCGCGGAATGGATCGAGCGCGGCTTCGATCCCTGGCTCGACCCGGAGTCGGTGGAGCGGGTGCTGGAGATCGGCACCGGCGGCGGGGCCATCGCCATCGCCTGCGCGATGGCGTTCCCCGGCGCGACCATCGACGCGGTCGACGTGAGCGACGCCGCCCTCGCCCTGGCGCGCGAGAACTGCGCCGCGCACGGCGTCGAGGACCGGGTACGGCTCTTGCGCTCGGACGTCTACTCCGAAGTGCGTGGGCGCTACGATCTGATCGTCGGCAACCCGCCCTACGTCGACGCCGCGACCATGGCCTCGCTCGACCCGGAATACCGCCACGAGCCCCGGATCGGATTGGAGGCGGGCGCCGACGGCCTCGACTGCGTGCGCCGGATACTCGACGGGGCAGGCGAACACCTGCGCCCCGGCGGGGTGCTGGTGTGCGAGGTGGGCGCGTCCCGAGCCGCGCTGGAGCGGGCCTGCCCCGAGACCGCCTTCACCTGGCTCGCGCTGGAGCGGGGCGGTGAAGGGGTCTTCCTGCTGACCGAGGCCGCTACCTTCCCCGAACTGGAGATCAGGTGACGACCCCGGCCTCGTTACCGGTTCGGCACGATCCGGCACACGATCCGAATCCGCTCAACGTGCCGCCCGCCCCCGAGCGCCGGCGATGACGTCGAGATACTTCCGCACCGCCGTCGATAGCCCGGACTCCAGCGCGTCGGCGATCAGCGCGTGGCCGATGGAGACTTCGGCGACGTCGCCGATGGCGATGAACGCCGCGAGGTTGTCGAGGTTCAGATCGTGTCCGGCGTTGACGCCGAGGCCGAGCTTCACGGCGTAGCGCGCGGCGGCGGAATAGGATTGCCGGCAGGCGCGAACGTCCGGGTGATCGAGTCCGTGGCGCTCGACGAGGTCCGCGTAGGGGCCGGTGTAGAGCTCGATGCGGTCCGCGCCGCATTCCTTCGCGCGGGCGATCTGCTCTTGCACGGGGTCCATGAAGAGGCTCACGCGAACGCCCCATCTCCGGTAGCGTGCGATGATCTCCGCCACGCGCTGGGCTCCGGTGGGGTCGGAAAGGTCCCAGCCGTGGTCGGAGGTGAGTTGGGCATCGGCGTCCGGGACCAGGGTGGCCTGGTGCGGGCGGGCGGTCTCGATGAGGTGGTCGAACCCCGGATAGCCGTTGTCGCGCGGCCCGGCGGCGGGGTTGCCCTCGATGTTGAATTCGACGTGCGGATGGTCGGAGGCCAGGAGTTGCGCCAGCGCCTGGACATCTCCCGGCCGGATGTGCCGCTGGTCCGGGCGCGGATGCACCGTGATGCCGTGCGCGCCGGCGGCGACGGCGGTCCGCGCCGCTTCGACCACGCTCGGCCGGACGCCCTCGCGCGAGTTGCGCAGCCACGCGATCTTGTTGACGTTGACCGAGAGGGCGGTCACGAGCGGCTCCCGATGACGTTTTCGACCGGAAGGTGGAAAGCGGCCACTCCGGCCGGGACGGCCACTTCCCCTCGGCGGAGTCCTTGCTCCCCAGCGTATTCCTCCGGGCCGGGTCCGGTGTACACGGCGGCCGTTCCGGCCGCGGTGTCCGCCGGCCATGCCTCGGGGACCCCGGCTGCCGCGTATCGAGGCTGCTTCTCCGGACGATCGTTTCCGGCGAACGTCCCGGTTTCGCCCATGCGGGCGAATTCATCGAAGGCGGAGAGACGGCGCCGGACGTCCGCTGAGGCCATGGGGGAGTCGCACGAGGCGGGTCGAGGCAGATCCAGCATAGCATGAGGAAAGGTCCGGGAAAGCGGAGCGGCCGCGGCCCTCGTCGCCCGCTCCACGTCTTCGGCGCCGGCGCTTGGCACGTGGGCGATGATGCACCGGTCGGCGGGGCTCCCGCACGGGGATGATCTCGCCCGAGACGCCGTCGACTCCCGGTTCCGGTCGTGGGGCCGCCGGTCAGGGTCCTCTCCAGCTTCACGCCCTCCATCCCGGCGGGTTCCCTGCACCCGATGGGCCTCTCGCCGCCCCACTTGTCTCACACCGACACCGGAATGGACGTCCGAACCGAGTCCGCGTGTGAGTTGCAATGCACCGCAATTAGAGGAAATCATAGGGCGAGGCTGCCGCGTCCCGGAGCGCACGCGGTGGCCGGTTCAGGCAATGCGTGCCGACAGGCGACCACCCGCACGGCTGTACAGGAGGAAAAACGATGACACATTCGATGAGAGGCAAGCCGGTTTCGACAACGAGCCGCCGGCAATTCATCAAGAGCGCCGCGGCCGGGGCCGCGGTCGCCGGGTTCCCCGCGATCGTCCGTTCCGCGAGCGACCGCAAGATCGTGATACGCGATCCGGGCGGCCCCTTCACCCCGGGCTTCAACGCCGCCTTCTACGAGCCGTTCACGAAGGCGTCCGGCATCACCGCCGTCGGGGTGCAGGGGCCACACGAGCCCACCGGCATGATCCGGGCCATGATCGAGGCTGGGAACTACACTTGGGACATGGCCCTGCTCAGCAAGGCGTCGCACCAGTCCCTCGTCAACATCGACTACCTCGAAAAGGTGGTTTCACCGGGTGGGCCGGGGCCGAACGTGAGCCAGATCCCGGACAACATGCGGGGCGAACACATCGTCGGCGACGACGTGTACGCCACCGTGATGGTGCACCGCGCCGATACGCCGCTCGGCAAGAATCCTCCCCAGGACTGGAAGGACTTCTGGAACACGAAGGATTTCCCGGGGGTACGCTCGATGCACAAGCACCCCTTCGACACCCTGGAGTTCGCACTCCTCGCCGACGGTGTCGCCCCCGACCCCGCGGCAATCTATCCGATCGACGCGGACCGGGCCTTCAGGAAGCTCGACGAGATCAAGCCCGAGGTGGACATCTGGTGGACGGGCGGCGCGCAGACCTCGCAGCTCATCAAGACCGGCGAGGTCGACCTGCTCTACACCTGGAACGGGCGCGCGCAGGTGGCGATCGACGACGGGGCGCCGGCCGTCATCAACTGGAACCAGGCGATGTGGACGTTCGAGGGCTGGTGCATCCTCAAGGGAGGGCCGAACGTGGATCTGTGCCGCGAGTTCATCGAGTATGCGGCCGGCGCCGAGGCGCAGGCGCGGTTCACGCCGCACGTCGCCTACGGTCCGACGAACGCGGGGGCCTACCAGTACATCCCCGAGGAGCGGGCCAAGGTGCTGCCCACGAACCCGAAGTACCTCGCCTCCATGATCGAGACCGACACCGACTGGTGGGGGGAGAACAAGGAGACCCTCGGCGAACGTTTCAACCAGTGGCTGCTGAGTTGAGGTCGGTCGGGGACGCGCCGTCCGGTGCGCGCGGGCGGAGTCTGGCTCTGCCCGCGCGCGCGGGGAATCGCAGGGCAAAAGTCGATGCGGGCGGGACGCCCGCGTTGTCAGGGCCACCTGCGGGCTCGGCGGATGGCTGGGCAAGTGCCGGCAAGACGCCTGCGTTCCGGGGGCCGGATGCGTTCCCAGGCTCGGCGATTGCCCGGGGGTGGCCCGGTGATTGATCCCGGAGACTACAAGCTCGTCACGCGCGGGGTGCGCAAGACCTACGGGCCGGTGGTGGCGCTCGACGGGGCGGACATCGAGATGCGCGAGGGCGAGTTCCTCACCCTGCTCGGCCCCTCCGGCTCCGGCAAGACCACGCTGCTGATGGCGGTCGCGGGTCTCAACGACCCCGATCGGGGCGAGATCTGGATCGACGGCAAGCTCGCGACCAGCCTGCCGCCTTTCGAGCGCGACATCGGGATGGTCTTCCAGAACTACGCCCTGTTTCCCCACATGAGCATCTACGAGAACATCGCGTTCCCGTTGCGCATGCGCAAGCAGGGAGAGGCGGTGGTCCGCGAGGCGGTCCGGCGGGTGCTCGACACGGTGCGGCTTCCCGGGGTGGAGGAGCGGATGCCGCGCGAGCTCTCGGGCGGGCAGCAGCAGCGCATCGCACTCGCGCGCTGCTTCGTCTACGAGCCTTCCATCATCCTCATGGACGAACCCCTCGGCGCGCTCGACAAGAAGCTGCGCGACGCCCTGCAGCGCGAGGTCAAGCATCTGCACGAGAACCTGGGCATCACCGTGCTGTACGTGACCCACGACCAGGAGGAGGCGATGGTGATGTCGGACCGTATCTGCCTGATGAACGACGCGCGCATCGAGCAGATCGGGACGCCCGCCGATCTCTACTTCAGGCCCGCCTCGGTGTTCGCGGCCGACTTCCTCGGCGAATCCAACCTGCTGTCCGCCACCGTGGCCGGGACCGGCGGCGGGGAGGCGGTCCTGGCCATCGGGGACGGCCGCACGGTCCGGGGGCGGGCCGGGGAGGCGGTCGAGCCCGGTGAGCGGGTCCGGCTCATGATCCGGCCCGAGAACGTCGGCTTCGTCACCGGCAGCGGCCCGGAGCCGGACAACACGGTCGAGGGGGTGCTCAAGGAGGTGATCATGAGCGGCCAGGTCACCCGGTACTTCCTCGAGCTTCCGGACGGCGCCGAGATGGTCGCCACCGGGCTCACCGGCGGCGATCGGAACCGTCCCGCGACGGGCGGAGCCGCCCGCTTCGGATGGATGGCCGAGCACACCGTGGTGCTCAAGGAGCACTGACGGACTCTTTCCCTGATCGATGGAATCGTACGGGACGTTGAAGAACCCCATGAACAGACTCCCGGATCCGGCGTTGCCAGGCCGGGGGGACGGACACCGGCCCTCCTGGGAACGGCGTGCCCCTTCGGGACACGGGCGTCCCGCCTGCCTTGGTCATTCCCCCGCTTCCGCGGGGGCTGGCTCCGCGCAAGCACGGCCTCGCGGAAGCGGGGGCGGGAATCTGCGCCCCGGGAACGGCGTGTCCCTCCGGGATACGGGCGTCTCGCCTGCATGACCCGGTTGCGGACCTCTGGTTCCCGAGCGGGCGGAACGTCTGCGCTCCCAGGAAGCGGCCCTTTGCCAGCGGGCGGGACGCCCGCGTTCCCGGTTGGCGCCGGCCGGCCGGGTTCGACGACCCATCCTCTGGTTCCGGCTCCGCCGGGTCAGGCTCCTGGCCACCACAGCGCCAGCGCCTGAAAGGCCCGAGGGCCGGGCCGCGGCTCGCCGGCGGAGGCCGGCGTGGCGGCGCTTCTGGCCCATCGCCCCGGCGGTGGTGTTCCTGATCTTCTTCTTCGTCTACCCGGCGACCCTGCTGCTGGGCTTGAGCGCGGTCGGCGCCGACGGCGCCCCGAGCCTCGAGCACTACGTCCGGCTCTTCCAGTCCGACCTCTACGTGAAGGTGCTCCTCATCACCCTCAAGGTCGCCGGCTGGACGACCCTGCTCTCCCTCGTCGCCGGGTATCCGGTCGCCTACCTCCTCGCCACGGTGCGGGACAACACCCGGAACATACTGATCATCTGGGTGCTGATGCCGTTCTGGACGAGCTTCCTCGTGCGCACCTTCGCCTGGATCGTGCTGCTCGGGCGGAGCGGAGCGGTCAACGACCTGCTGGTCGCGCTCGGCCTCGTCGAGTACCCGGTGCGCATGATCTACAACTTCACCGGGGTGATGATCGGCATGGTGCACGCGCTGATGCCGCTGTGCGTGCTCACCATGCTGTCGGTGATGATCAACATCGACACCAACCTCACCCGGGCGGCCTCGACCCTCGGCGCCCGCGGGGGCCAGGCGTTCTGGCGGGTCTACTTTCCGCTGTCGGTCCCGGGGGTGGCGGCGGGCGGACTGCTGGTGTTCATCACCGCGTTGGGCTTCTTCATCACCCCGGCCCTGCTCGGCGGGCGCAAGGACACGATGATCGTCCAGCTCATCATCTTCCAGATCCACGAGGTGCTGAACTGGGCCTTCGCCGGCGCGATCTCGCTCCTGCTCCTGGTCACCGTGCTCGCCATCTTCTTCCTCTACGACCGCCTCCTCGGCCTGTCCACGCTCTCGGGCGAGGCAGCGGCCGCCTCGGGCGGCGGGCGGGACCGCGGCGCCATCGCCCGCGCCGGGGCACGCCTCGGATGGCTGTTCACGGCCGCGATGGGCAACCTGTGCGAGGCCACGGCGCGCCTCTTCGAGCATGTCTTCCCGCGCCGTGCGGACCGTCCCCGGCGCAGGCTTTCGAGAGGGGTGCTGTGGGCGGCCGGCCTGCTCGTGGTCGCGTTCCTCGCCGTGCCCTCGTTCTTCGTGGTTCCGGTCTCGTTCACCGAGGAAGGCTTCCTCAACTGGCCGCCCAAGGGCTTCTCCCTCCAGTGGTACGAGCTCGTCTTCGGGTCGGCCGAGTGGCCGACGGCGGCGGGACGCTCCCTCGCGGTGGCGGTCTGCGCCGCCTCCCTCGGCATGCTGGTCGGGGTGCCCGCCGCCTTCGTGCTGGTGCGGCAGCGCTTCTTCGGCAAGACCGCGGTCTTCGCCTTCCTGGTCTCGCCGATCATCATCCCGAACATCATCATCGCGGTGTCGCTCTTCTACCTGTTCTCGAAGCTCGCTCTGGTCGGCACGATCACCGGGCTCGTCCTCGGCCACACCGTGCTCGCGATCCCGTACGTGGTGATCACGGTGATGGCGCTCATCAAGAACTACGACCAGCGCCTCGACCAGGCGGCCTGGACCCTGGGGGCCAGCCGGCTGCGGACCTTCCTGCACGTGACCCTGCCGATCATCCGTCCCGGCCTCATCGCCGCGTTCATGTTCGCCTTCATCATCTCCTTCGACGAGCTGACGATCGCGCTGTTCGTGACCGGGGGAGACTTCACGACCCTGCCGAAGAAGATGTGGGACGACGCCATCATGCGGGTGAACCCCACCCTCGCCGCGGTGGCCACCCTGCTCCTCGTCTTCATGAGCTGCATCATCGTGCTCTCGGAGATCCTGCGCCGGCGCGGCGCGGTCCGGTGAGACGGCGCCGGCCCCGGACGGGCAACACGAGGCCGGGCACGGCGCTGGTGAGGCTTCGCTTCGGACCGGGGAGACAGGCGGGGGACCATGTTGGGTCCCCCCTGGAAGCCGGGCGCCGCAAGCAAACTCGAGTTTCGGGATTCAAAATGCCTGAATCAGGCGATGGATTCCCGCGAATTGTGCCCGCGAAAGCGGGTGCGGGTAGCGGGAATCCATTTCGGTCAGCGAATCCCGAAATTTGAGAAGCAAAAAACCGGCTCCATTGCCGGCGTCGGTTCGACGGGCCAGGAGGGATCGGGTCGGCTTCCGGTCCCGCGGCCACCGGTCTCCCGGCGCCCTCGAAGGCCGGGCATACTGGACAAGACGGGGGACGGGCCACACAATTCGGCACGGCTCGGGATTTCCCGAACTCCGTTCGCGGGACGTAAAGCGGAACCAGATGGCTCGCAAGAGCCGATTCGAGATCGAGCACCGCTCGATCGGTCAGTGAGGACGGTCAGGAGGAGGAACCCATGAAGGCAAAGCTCACCATGAAGGCCCTCGCCGTGGCGGCCGGCGTCGCCACCGGCGCCATGTCCGGCGTGTCCGCCGAGACCGTCGGGCCGGTCACCGATCCGCTCGGCGTGGTCAAGATCCCCAAGGGGGCGCCGATCCACATCGGCGGCTACTGGACGCTGTCCGGGCCGGACGTGAACCTGGGGCTGGACCAGAAGCGCGGCGCGGAGATCGCCATGGACGACCGCGGGAACATGGTCGCCGGGCATCCGATCAAGTTCTACGCCGAGGACAGCCAGTGCAACGCCGAGGGCGGGCAGACCGCGGCCACCAAGCTCGCCTCGAACCGGAACATCGTGGTCGTGGTCGGCCCCGACTGCTCCAGCGCGGGCACCCCCGGCGGCCCGATCCTGTGGAAGGCGGGGATCCCGAGCGTCGCCACCTCCACCACCGCGCCGTCGCTGACCGCGGCGGACCGCCCGGAGGGCCTGCACGGCTACATGCGCACCATCTACAACGACCTCGCGGCCGGCGCCGCCGACGCCGAGTACTTCTGGAACCAGATGAGCTGCAAGAGCCTCGCCACCATCCACGACGGCAGCCCCTACGCCGAGCAGCTCGTGCGGGTGGCCGAGAACCGCTTCAAGGAGCTGGGCGGGGAGGTGACGGCGGCCGAGGCGGTGGCGCCCACCGACGTGGACATGCGCCCGGTGCTCACCCGTATCGCCACCACCAAGCCCTGCGTGGTCTACTTCCCGATCTTCGTGGCCGCCGCGGCCCAGATCGTGCGCCAGTTCGGGGAGATCAAGGGCCTGGAGGAGACCACCCCGATCGGCGGCAGCGCACTGATGGCGCCGGGGTTCCTGGAGGCGGCGGGCGACAGCGCGGTGGACTTCGTGTTCACCAACCCGGACACCTCGCCGGACGCGATGGGCAACCGCTATCCGGAGCTGGTGGAGAAGTACAGGGAGAAGTTCGGCGAGGCGCCGATCCAGGCCTTCCACCAGAACGCCTACGACGGCATGGCGGTGGCCCTGATGGGCATCGAGGCGGTGGCGGTGAAGGACGACGCCGGCAACACCTACATCGGGCGCCAGGCGCTGCGCGACGCGCTGTTCGCCACCAAGGGCTTCGACGGCATGGGCGGCGAGATCACCTGCAACGAGCACGGTGACTGCGCGGGCTTCAAGTTCGCGGCCTACAAGTTCGTCGATGCCGACCCCGAGAGCTTCGAGATCGGCAGGAACCCGGTCAAGATCCACCCCTGAAGAGCGACGTCCGAAGCAGGTCGAATGCCGTTGCGCGGCCGTGAGCCGGGGCGCTCCCGAGGGAGCGCCCCGGTGCCGGTTCCGGCTTCGCGGGACCCGGCGCCGCACAAAGAGCCCCTTCCTTGACCGCACCCGCCGCAGCCGTACCCGCCTCCGCCTCCACCAGGCTCGAGGCCCTCCGGCGCATCACCTTCGTCGACGTGGTCCTGTGGGCCCTGCGCGTGATCGTGGTGGTGGTGGTCGTCGGCGGCACCATCGGCACCTTCGTCAAGGGCACCTACACCACCGCGCAGTGGGTGGACTTCTTCATGTTCGGCCTCACCATCGGCGGCGTCTACGCGCTGATCGCGCTCGGCTACACGATGGTCTACGGCATCCTGCGGCTGATCAACTTCGCGCACGGCGACATCACCATGGCCGGCGCCTTCAGCGCCTACTTCCTCGCCTCCTCGCTGGACCGCGCCGGGACCCTGGATGCGTTTCCGCTGCTGGCGATGCTGGCCATCATGGCGCTGGCGATGGGGGTGTGCGCGGGAATCGCGCTGATCGTCGAGCGGGTCTGCTACCGCCCGTTCCGCCACGTCAAGTCGCTGGCGCCGCTGATCTGCGCGATCGGGGCCTCGTTCTTCCTCCAGCACGCCTTTCGCGGCATGTACGGCTCGACCATCCGCTCGTATCCGGACCCGGAGTGGATGAAGGGCCGGCTGGACGTCTTCGGCTTCGAGATCCCGGTGGTGCAGCCGATCGTGATCCTGACCGCGCTGGGGGCCATGCTGTTCCTCTACCTCATCGTGCAGAAGACCAGGATGGGGACGGCGATGCGGGCGGTCTCGGAGGACCGCGACGCAGCGGCCCTGATGGGCATCGACGTGAACAAGGTCATCATCTTCACCTTCATCCTCGGCGGCTGCATGGCCGGGATCGGCGGGGTGCTCTACTGCTTCGTCTACAAGCAGATCTACTACTTCATGGGCTTCTTCCCCGGCATCAAGGCGTTCTGCGCAGCGGTGCTGGGCGGGATCGGCAACATCCCCGGGGCCATGGTGGGAGGCTTCTTCCTCGGCGTGGTGGAGTCGGTGGGACCGGCCCTGTTCCTCGACGGGATCGGCATCACCGCGCCCTACCAGCTACGCGACCTGATCGCGTTCACCATGCTGGTCATGGTCCTCATCTTCAGGCCGCAGGGCATTCTGGGCGAGCGGCTTGCGGCCCGGAGAGCCTGACCCGGCCGGCGCGCGAGGCCGGCATCCGAGAGACAGGGACCCCATGACCACCTGCAGGCGCGAGAGCCCGATGCGAATGAAGGCGTACCGGCATCCCGGCATCCCGGCAGGCAGTGCCGCGGCGGCCGGCGGCCATTCCGGCTGCCGTCCGCTCGTCGTTGAAGACCCGCCATGACGTTCACCGTCGTCGCATCGAGCTACCGGCACCGCGAGCGCGAGCGCTCCGCGCCCTGGCGCACCGTCATGGCGGGCGCCACCTTCGGCGGGGTGGCGGTGTTCCTGGGGTTCGTCGGCATCCTCACCATGTTCGGCCAGCGCGAGATCATCGCCGGGACCCTGAGCCTCGCCCACCTCACCATCGCTCTGTCGGCGTTCTTCGCGGGCCTGTGGGTGACGCACACGTCGAGCCGGACCGGCCTCGGGGCGCGGGTGGCGCAGGGGCTCGGGGCGGGCGCGGTCGCCGGCGGGCTCATCGCCCTGCTGGCCCTGTCGATCCACCTGTTCAAGCTGCGCCGGGTGTTCATCGCGCTGAAGAAGGATCTGCTCGACGTCCTGACCTTCGACCAGACGATCGGGGCGGCGGTCGCGCTCCTCGTCGTCGGCGGGGCGCTCTGCGGACTGCTCGGCGCCGCGCTCTACCTCATGCCGCCGAAGCTCCGCCGCCCGCTGGTGATCGGGCTCACCTGGGCCTTCTTCGCGGGGCTGTTCCAGGAGCTCATCCAGTTGATGCTGCAATACGAGTTCCTGATGAAGTTCCGCGAGGTGTTCTTCACCTGGGACGGGCTCAAGCCCCAGGGCGCGTTCATCGTGTTCGTCGCCGCCGCGGTCACCGCCGCGGCGTGGCAGGCGTACCGGCCGCACTACGACGCCTTCAGGGAACGCGCGACCCCAGGCCAGGCGAAGATGCTGCTCGGCTTCAAGATCCTCATCGGCCTCGTGCTCGTCATCGGCTTTCCGGCCTTCGCCGGGAACTTCATCGGCCAAGTCCTGATGCTGGTCGGGCTCTACGTGCTCATGGGGATGGGCCTCAACCTGGAGCTGGGGCTCGCCGGCCTGCTCGATCTCGGCTTCGTCGCATTCTTCGCGGTCGGCGCGTACACCACCGCGCTGCTCACGTCGAACGCGGACGTCGCGATCGCCAACATGAGCTTCTGGCAGGCGCTGCCGATCGCGGTGGTGCTGTCGGTGGTCATCGGGGTGCTGTTCGGGATCCCGGTGCTCAAGGTGCGCGGGGACTACCTCGCGGTCGCCACCCTGGGCCTGGGCGAGATCGTGCGGGTGCTGGTGCTCTCCGACTTCGCCGCCCCGGTGCTCGGCGGCGCGCAGGGGGTGCTCGACATCCCGCGCCCGAGCATCGGCGGCTTCGAGTTCAACGATCCGATCGACCTCTTCTACATCACCCTCGCGGCCTCCGCGGTGGCCGCCTATTTCGCGTGGCGGCTCGAGAACTCGCGGCTCGGCCGCGCCTGGACCGCCATCCGCGACGACGAGGACGTCGCCCAGGCGCTCGGCATCAACCTGGTCAACGTCAAGCTCCTGGCCTACGGGCTCGGCGCCGGCTTCGCGGGAGTGGCCGGGGCCATCTTCGCGGTGATGCTCGCCTCCATCTTCCCGCACAGCTTCCAGCTCCTGATCTCGATCAACGTGCTGGCCCTGCTCATCGTCGGCGGCATGGGCAGCCTTCCGGGGGTGGTGGTCGGCGCCGCCGCGCTCATCGGCCTGCCGGAGCTGCTGCGGGAGTTCGGCGAGTACCGCTTCCTGTTTTACGGGCTGGTGATCGTGGTCATGATGCGCCTGAAGGCCGAAGGGCTCTGGCCGTCGGCCGCCAAGCGCCGCGAGAAGATGCTGGAAGAGGAGAGCCGGGCCGCCATCGAGGCGGAGCTTCGCGGCGGGGGCGGAAGCCGGTGACGGCGGCCGGGGAACCGCTCCTCGTCTGCGACCGGCTCACCAAGCGTTTCGGGGGGCTGGTCGCGGTCGACGGTCTGGATCTCGCGGTCGCCGAGGGCGCCATCCACAGCGTGATCGGGCCGAACGGCGCGGGCAAGACCACGGTGTTCAACTGCATCATGGAGTTCTACCCGCCGGACGGGGGGGAGATCCGCTTCCGTGGCGAGCGCATCGACGGCATCACCCCCGACGCGGTGGCCAAGGCGGGGATCAACCGCACCTACCAGAACATCCGGCTGTTCGGCAACATCACCGCCATCGAGAACATCCTGGTCGGGATGCATCTGCATCTGCGGTCCACCTGGTGGGGCGCGGTGCTCAACACCCGCGCCACCCGCGAGGACGAGCAACGCGCGCTGGACGACGCCTACGAGCTGCTCAAGTTCGTGGGGCTGGCGGGACGGGGCGACGTCTACGCCCGCAACCTAGCCTACGGGGAGCAGCGCCGGCTCGAGATCGGCCGGGCGCTGGCGACCCGGCCGCAGCTTCTGATGCTCGACGAGCCGATGGCCGGCATGAACCCGCGCGAGAGCACCGACATGATGGACTTCGTGCGCCGGGTGCGCGACGAGATGGGGGTCACGATCCTCCTGATCGAGCACCAGATGCGGGTGGTCATGGGCATGTCCGACACCGTGACCGTGCTGGACCACGGGGTGAAGATCGCGGAGGGAGGCCCCGCGGAGGTCCAGGCCGATCCGCGCGTCATCGAGGCGTACCTCGGCACCGGCGCGGACAAGCTCAGGGCCGCCGCGGCGGGAGGCTGAAGTGGCGGTCCTCGAAGTCGACAACCTGCACGTCTTCTACGGCAACATCCACGCCCTGAGAGGGCTCTCCCTGGAGGTCGGCAAGGACGAGATCGTCACCCTGATCGGCGCCAACGGCGCCGGCAAGACCACCACCCTGAACGCGATTTGCAGCATCCTGGCCCCGGCCGAGGGCGAGGTGCGCTTCGAAGGCGATGCCCTCACCTACGTCTCGCCCCACGACGTGGTCGGCCGCGGGATCGTGCAGGTGCCCGAGGGCCGGCGGATCTTCGGCCGCCTGACGGTCGGGGAGAACTTGAGGATGGGCGCCTTCCTGCGCACCGACAAGGAGGAGGTCCGGCGCAGCGAAGAGCACGTGCTCGCCATGTTCCCGGTGCTGCGCGAGCGCATCCGCCAGGTCGCCGGCACCCTCTCCGGCGGCGAGCAGCAGATGCTGGCGATGGCCCGCGGCCTGATGTCGAAGCCCCGTGTGCTGTTGCTCGACGAGCCCAGCATGGGCCTCGCGCCGATGCTGGTCGAGACCATCTTCGAGGCGGTGCTGGCGATCCGCAACGAAGGCGTCCCGGTGCTGCTGGTCGAGCAGAACGCCTTCATGGCCCTGCGGATCGCGGATCGGGGCTACGTCATGGAGACCGGGGAGATCGTGCTCGAAGGCGCCGGCCGGGAGCTGCTCGAGAACGAAGACGTCAAGCGCGCCTACCTCGGCTGAGGCGGCCATCGTCCCTTGCCCTCGGAGCCCTCCCGGGACGCCCGCGCGGCACTCGTAGCACGTGGACGTGACCAGCCCCGGTACGCTGCCCGGCCACACGAGGGCGGAGAGCGTCCGTGCCGGCGCGCATCCCCGCTCGCGAAACGAATCGCTGGCGAACTTCATGCTCGCCATGGGCTTCGCGGCCCACCGATCACGGAGCCGCTCCCTGTGCCACAATCGCAGTCCCTCCACGATGAACGACGGTCCATCGACAACCCCCGTCAACAGTCCAGGGAGCGACGCCATGGCGACAAACGACACCTGCTGCACCATCGTCCCGTACTTCGAGGTCCAGGTCGGCCGTCTGGACGAATTCAAGGCCCTGTGCGAGCGGTTCGTGGCAATGACCGAGGAGGAGCCCGACTGCCTGTACTACGGGTTCTGCTTCGACGACCACACCGCCCACTGCCGCGAGGGATACGTGAATGCGGCCGGGTTGCTCGCCCATCTGGAGAACGTCGGCGCACTGCTCGAGGAGGCGTTCAAGATCGCCAGGATCACCCGCCTCGAGGTGCACGGTCCGGAATCCGAGCTCGACAAGCTCCGCGAGCCGCTCGCCGGGCTCAACCCGCAGTTCTTCACGCTGGAGTACGGATTCCGGCGGTAGCGTCGAAGTTCGCACCGACCGGCCCGCGGGTGCGCGGAAAGCGCTGAGCAGGTGCGCCGGCATCGTCTCTCGCCACTCGATCGGGGCCGCGGATCGGCTGGCCAGGAGGCCCTGTCGTCAAGGGTGTTGTCGATGTTCCGAATCTATGATATTCGTAAATGCGAATGTAATGTGTGCTTGAGGAGCCACCGATGATGGAATTCGACCAGGAACTCGATGCCTGCGGCCTCAACTGCCCGTTGCCGATCCTCAGAGCGAAGAAGGCGCTCACGAAGATGGCGAGCGGCGAGGTCTTGCGGATCGTCGCGACCGACCCGGGGTCGGTGAAGGACTTCGAAGCATTCTCGCGCCAGACCGGAAACGAACTGCTGGAGTCGCGTGAGGACGGCGGGAAGTTCTACTACCGGCTGAAGAAGGCTTAGCGGCTTCGGAGCTCGGGAGTGGATGAGCATGCCGGACAACCGGAAACGCATGGCGATCATCGCCACGAAAGGAACGCTCGATTGGGCGTATCCGCCGTTCATCCTGGCCTCCACCGCTGCCGCGGTCGGCTTCGACACCAGGATCTTCTTTACCTTCTATGGATTGAACCTGCTGAAGAAGAAGCTCGATCTCAGAATCTCGTCGCTCGGGAATCCGGGCATGCCGATGCCGATGAAAATGGACAAGTGGTTTCCCACCCTCGGCCAGGCGATGCCGGGGATGGAGAACATGATGACGATGATGATGAAGCAGAAGATCAAGGACAAAGGGGTTGCGAGCGTGGAGGAGTTGCGTGACGTCTGCGTCGAGAACGACGTCGAGATGATCGCCTGCCAGATGACCGTCGACCTCTTCGATGTGCGCCGCGAAGATCTCATCGACGAAGTCTCGGCCGGGGGCGCCGCGACCTTCCTGGAGTTTGCGGGAGACGCGAACATCACCCTCTACATCTGAGTCGGAGCATCTTTGCCGTCCCGTCCCAATGGCCGGCAGCACGAGCCGGGAAAGCCGCGTGTTCGCCTACCGGTCGAAGACCAGCACCGGCTCCCCGAGGATCTCCGGGCGCGGCGCCACCCCGAGGCCGGGGGCGGCCGGCGCCCCCATGCGTCCGCCCACCCGTTGCGGAGCGCCGGCCGCGATGCTCACCGTCACGTAGCTGTTGAAGTCGGTGGCGGTAAAAAGGTGTTCGGATGGCGTACTGTGCGCCAAGTGGGCGATCGCCGCGGTGACGACGTCGCCGCCCCAGGTGTCCTCCAGGGTCATGGCGATGCCGAGGGAAAGGCACAGATCGCGCGCCTGCCGCGCCCGGGACAGGCCGCCGAACTTCCCAATCTTGATGTTGACCACGTCCATGGCCATGTCCGCGTGCCCGCGCAGCAGGGTGTCGATGCCGTCGATCGACTCGTCCAGCACGAAGGGACGATCGGTATGGCGGCGAACCGACAGGCATTCCTCGTAGGTCGCGCACGGTTGCTCGATGTACACGTCCACGTCGCGCACCGCCGCCACCACGCGCATCGCCTCGTGGCGCAGCCATCCGGTGTTGGCGTCCGCGATCAGCTTGTCGCCCGTCTCGAGCGCCGCCGCCGCCGCGCGCACCCGCTCGACGTCGACGTCAGGGTCACCTCCGACCTTGAGTTGGAAGCGGCGGTACCCTTCATCGCGGTATCGCGACACGCTCGCGGCCATCGCTTCGGGCGTATCCTGCGAGATGGCCCGGTAGAGCACGAAGTCATCGCCGTAACGCCCGCCGAGCAGCTCGCAGACCGGCATTCCCGCAACTTGGCCGAGCACGTCCCAGGCGGCCACGTCGATTGCGCTCTTGACGTAGGGATGGCCCTTGAGCGCCGCATCCATGCTCCGGTTGAACCGCTCGATCTGGGTGGGATCCTCCCCGATGAGCCGCGGCGCCAGCTCCTCCAGCCCGGCCCGCACGCCGCGTGCGTAGGAAGGCAGATAGACCGGTCCGAGCGGACAGACTTCGCCGTGGCCGATGACACCTGCGTCGGTCTCGATCCGCACGACCGTGCTGTCGAAGACCTCCACCGACTTGCCGCCGGACCACTTGTAGCTCCCTTCGTGCAGGGGAAGGTCGACCTGGAACACCGAAATCCGAGTGATCTTCATTTTCCCGCTCCTTGAGGTCCCGGCAGCCGATTCGCCAAGGCGGCAACCCGCGGAGATCGTCGTCCGCTCCCTCACCGTCATCAGGAATCTCCGGACTCGACGGCGGATCGGACGCCATCGGCCTCTTCCTCGTCCGCCCCGCCGAACCGTTCCGGCAGGATCCTCAGCGCCTTGATCGCGAGCACGAGGATCAACAAGGAGACCGCCACGCCGCCGAGGCCGAGAAAAAGCTCGGGCACGCTCGGCAGGTAGCGGGAGGGATGGCCGTCGACGAGCGCGCCTTCGATGACGTCCTTGCCGGGGAAGATGAGAAGCGGGGCCGCCTGGCCGCCGATGATGATGCCGTAGAGCTGGCTCCATCCCCCCGCTGCCACGAGCGCCGCCGCCACTGCGAGCCATCCTCGCGAGTACACCCGCCCGCCGCCCCACAGGATGGCGAGCGGTGCAACCGAACCGGCGAGGATCTGTCCGGCCCAGAAGACCGCCGGATACGTGCCCCCGCCTCCGTCGACGAGCAGGAAGCGCTCGACCGCGGCGTGCTCGGCCACGTAGAGGTTCGCCAGGTGCCGGACGAGCACGAAGTACAGCACGACCAGGATGAAAATGGCCTGCAGGCGCGCGAGCCGGCCGAGCAGACCGTCATCGACGGGACGCCCGGTGGCCGATGCGGCACCCAGCAGCACCAGGATGAAGACCGCGAGTCCGAGGGAAAGCGACGTCGCCACGAACAGCGGCGCCATGACCGCCGCGTCGTATGCCTGTCGCGCGACGAGAAAGCCGAAGATGCAGCCGGTGCCGGTGGTGAGCACGATGCGCCACACCAGCGCGACGATGCCGGCGGGGCGCACGTAGCGGTGCATCCGGCGCTCCATCCGCATCCACAGGTAGACCATGACGACGGCCATGAAGCCGGTGTACAGCAGGACGTTCCAGGCGAAGATCGACGAGAAGTTGTAATGGGTCATGGCCACGACGAGCCGATCCGGGCGCCCCAGATCGAGGACGAGCACCGCGAGCCCGCCGGCCAGCAACGCGATCGCGAGCACCCCCGACAGCCGCGCGAGCGGCTCGTACGCGGTCCGCCCGAACACCGACGCGATCGATGCCACGTTGAGCGCACCGGATGCGGCCACGATCAGGAATATCGCGAACACGTGGGGCACCCCCCAGACGATGCGGTTGTTCATGCCGGTGACGTGGTGCCCCTCGACGTCCATGTGGTGTCCGGCGACGACACCCGCGAGGGCGACGAGGGCGACAAGCGCGAGCAGCGCGAGGAAGCCGGCGGTCCGGCCTTCGATCTCACGAAATTCGGCGTGGTGCATGGTGGAGGTCATCCCTCCGGCGGCGCCGGGCCGGCATGATGCTGCGGATGCGGTCGATGCGATCCGCGGCCGGGCCGCAGAGCCGATCTTGCCCACCGCCGGCGCGGGCGTCGAATGCTCCGCCGGGACAGGCTCCCCCGTTCGGGCATGGCGCCCGTCTCCTCCTGGCCGACCCAGGCATCGAAGATTGGGAGCCCGGCCCGGCGGACGCTTGCGTCTGGTGCGCGCCAGGCATTCCCGAGCAGCCGGACCGAACTGCTCCCAAGGCCGTTCTTCTTCGCCGTATCGCCGGCCGGCCCGCCTTCGCCGTCCGGGTCCCGATCTCCCCTCTCCGGGAAACGGCCTCCCGCGGTCCTGGCCCCGATCACTTCAACCCCTCCGGAAGACCTGATCCGAGTCCCGCGGCGAACAAGAAAATAGCTCTGGAACTGCCCTCGAGGCGGCAACTTCGATGCGGCAACTCTGATACCGTCGCCGCACCCATTCCCGATCCAGCCCATTCTTGACAAGGAGAAACACGATGGCCAGCCACGCGACCGGCGACGGGGGCATTCCGCCAAGAGATGCGGCCAAGCGAGGCCTGAGGAGGGTCATGTCCCTCGGCGGCGCCTACGGGACCCGCAACTACACCGTGAAGGACCTGCGGGACGGGAAAGGAAAGCGCGTGCTCGTGGAGACCCTGCCCTTCTCCCCGGAGGAAGCGGCGGCGGCCGAAGAAGCCGGCATCGACACCATGAAGGTGCGTTTCGACCCCGGGCAGCCGGAGCCCGCGGCGGCGATCCGGCGGGCCGCGCCCAACACGTTCATGGCCTTCTCCGTACCGCTTCTCGCCGCCGCCACCGAGGCCGAGGCGGTCCGGCTGGGCTACGACGCGATGGCCATCGGGGCGGACGCGGTCATGTGCCAGTGGAGCCCCCGCTTCGTGGCCGCGGCGGCCGAGGCGGGCGTTCCCGTCCAGGGCCACGCGGGCCTGGTGCCGAGAAAGAGTACGTGGACCGGAGGGCTGCGCGCGGTCGGCAGGACCCTCGACGAGGCGTTGTGGGTCTACCGGGAGATCAAGGCGCTGGAGGACGCGGGGGCCTACGCGGTGGAGGTGGAGGTCATTCCTGCCGAGCTCCTCGCCGAGATCGGCAAGCGCACCACCCTGCTGACCTCCTCCATCGGCGCGGGAAGCGGCGGAGACGTCCAGTTCCTGTTCGCGGAGGACGTTCTCGGCAACAACCCGCCGCCGTATCCGAGACACTCGAAGCAGTACCGCCGGCTCTACAAGCTGAAGGAGCAGATGCAGGCCGAGCGCGTGGCCGGCTTCAGGGAGTTCGTCCGGGACGTCCGGGAAGGCCGCTTCCCCGGGCCGGAGCACGTCGTCCATGCCCCGGACGACGTGATCGACGCATTCGTCGAGGCGGTGGGCGGTAGCGGATGAGCTCATTCGGGTGGAGAGCGCTTCGCGCAACCCTGCCCCGGTGCGGACGGACGCTGTCTCGAGGCCGGCAGATCCGGTTGAGGAGCACTGTGCCCGGCGGTCAAGGGACGGATCGGACGGATGCCAGCCCGCGGGGCCGACCCCCGGCCGGGGACGGCGACCGTCAACCCGCTCGACGTACCACGGCAATTCCGCGAGACCACGCGCCGGAGGAAGACGTGGAGCAGACCGCGGAGCAAACCGCTCAGACATTGCGGGAACGGACCCCCGTATCGAGGCCGAGGTCGGGCCGGAGCTCCGCGCTCGGGCCAGCCGCGAGCGCTTTTGAAACCGGGCTCTCCGGATCCTTCAGATCGCCGAAGACGAGGGCGTTGCGTCCAGCGGCCGCGCACGCTTCGACACAGGCCGGCTCGCGCCCGTCCCCCGCGTCGATGCGATGCACGCAGAGGTTGCACGATTCCACCGTGCCCTTGCCCCGCGGCGACCAGGGCCTCGGGTTCGCAACCGCCTCGTGCACGAACCCGCGCGCCTGGAAGGGGCAGGCCATCACGCAGTAGCGGCAGCCGATGCAGGTGTGCTTGTCCACCAGCACGACGCCGTCCGCGCGTCTGAACGACGCGCCGGTGGGGCAAACGTCCACGCAGGGCGGGTCCGCGCAGTGCTGGCACATCAGCGGCAGGGTGCTGATCCGGCCGGTCGCGCGCTCGCGCAGGGTCACCTTGTGGATCCACCGCGGATCGGTGGCGGGGCCGTGCACCGCATCGAGCCCGTGCTCGTCGGCGCAGGCGCGCACGCAGGCATCGCAGTCGCGGGCGCACTTGGCGGCGTCCACGAGCATTCCGTAGCGCACGGCGCCGCTCACCGGCTCGTGGGCCTCGCGAGGCCGGCGGGCACGGGCGAGAGGCACCACGGCGAGTCCGGACACGAGGGTTGCGCCGGCCGCGATCCCCGCCCGCGCGAGGAACCGGCGCCGCGCCGCACTCCCGAGGATCTTGCGCTCACCGCTCACCCTGCCACCTCCCTTGAACGCCGTCGCCGATCCTCCCGCGCCGTGTCCCGGATCGTCTGTCCCGTGCGCCCGCCCGGTGCGGCGCCGGGCGGGCGCATCCAAGGTGCCCGCGCCGTGCGGCCGAGATCTTTTCCGCTTACCCGATTGTTGCAGAAATCGGAAGATCCGTTGTTACCCCGAACGTACCTGGAACGCGACGTGTCGGAGTTCACCGGACGGCGTATTCCGGCGGAGACCCTGGTGCGCTTGTGGACCATGCTCGCCCATGGCCAGGGCACACTGCTGAACGCATAGAAGCTAGCCGCCAGCCTTGCGCTCAGCGGCCCGACGGCGACCGGCTACGTCGATCTGCTGGTCGATCTCCTGCTGGTGCGCCGCTTGCGCCCTTTCTACGCCAACGTCCGCAAGCGCCTGGTCAAGTCACCCAAGGTCTACGTCCGGGACAGCGGCCTCGTCCACGCCCTGCTCGGCATCGACAGCCATGACACGCTCGCCGGACATCCCGTCGCGGGTGCGAGCTGGGAAGGCTTCGTCATCGAGAACCTGCTGGCCGCGGCGCCCGCCGGAAGCGCCGCCAGCCTCTGCCGCACCCGGGCCGGAGCCGAAATCGATCTGGACCAGCCGTTCGCCGACGTCCCTCTTCGCGGAATGTTTCGCCAAGTAGCGGCCGGCCTCTTCCACGACGCAGACTGAATCACCGCCGTTTTCCGGCTTGACGATCAGGTGAAGGCGCCGGCCTTCCCTTTCGCAACAGCGTTGAAGGAACCGCGCGAAGGCCCGGTCGCTCTCTCCCTCGACCCCGATGAAAATGACTCGCCTTGGCTCGACCGATCGGCGCGGCGCATCGCTTCTCAGCCGATCTTCGGGAGACCGCCGAGCACCCCCGCCCGGTACTTGGGATAGAGACGGGTGTCGCGGCGAAGGCCGCGTACGTCCTGGGTGCCGTGCACCCGGGTCGCGCCGCCGGCGTCCTTTTCGACGATGAAGAGCTCCTCCTTCTCCGGACCGTCGAGGTGGCCGACGTTGTGGGTGGAGACGAAGAGTTGCGCGTCACGGGGGTTGGCTTCCCGGGAGCGAAACCAGCCGAGTATTTCGCCGGCGACGTCCACGTGCAGATCGCCTTCGACCTCGTCGAGAACAACGGGAACGCCCCCGTCGAGCGCGATCCTGATCTGGGGCAGCAGATGGAACAACCGCTTCGTTCCCCTGGATTCGGCATACAGACCGACCGGCGCATCGAGTCCGCGATGGTTGAAGAACACCGAATACTCTCCGGTGTCGCCGGTGATGATGCTCATGTCCCGAATCCCGAGGTCGCTGGACCGGATGTACTTCTCGATCCAGTCTCTCAGCTCGGGGCTACCCTTGAGCATCCGGGTCACTTCTTTGGCCGGAAGCTCCCATTTCCCGTGAGGCAGAATGTCGCTCGCAATCAAGAGAGGTTTCGCCGATTCCGCGATGCGCATGGCCAGAGGGACGTTGAGCAGGGCGAGCGTGGCCACTACCGAGGTGTCCGCCCGGACCGCCTTGAGACGTTCGTCCCGTGGCTTGAGCCCGGTCTCGCCGGAGACGTAGATGGGTTCCCCCGGACCGCTACGCTCGAAAAGACGGCGGGGGCGGCCCTTCGGGAAGGAGGACAGCGCTTCGTAATGGAAGACGCGGTTCTTGGAACCGGCGCTGTCGCGTCCCACGACCACCTCGTAGCGGAACAGCTATCGGGACCCGCCCGGGGCCGGCCAGCCCGCTTCGACCTCCACGCAAAACCGCGTCGGCTCCTCCATGGTCTTCGTCGAGGCGAAAGGCAGGAGCACTTCGAGTGGGTTGTTCTTCTCCGCGGGCGATGCGAAAGAGGCGATCTCGGCAGTTTCGATCAGCGCTCTGAGCAGCGTCGTCTTGCCCGACCCGTCGGGTCCCATGAGCACCACGACGGACGGGAGCCGGACATCCGGCTTGGCCGCACTCTGCCGGAAGCGTGGCAGGTCGGGGGCGGTTCCCGGAATGCGCAGGTCGAGAACCACCTCTTCGCGGATCGATTGGTAGTTGAAGACGGAGAACGTGTGAATCATTTCTCGACGCTAACGCGATTTTTCGTCGAGATCGCAAGATGACTTCAAGCAGGCAGGCTATACGCCGTGGTTCTCGCCGCCGTCGCGGCCAACGGCCTCATCGCCGCCGCGCTCAAGGCGTTTCGACCCCGCCGGCCGGCGTCATCGAGAGCGACCCGAGCCGACCCCGCACGGGGCCGAAAACCCATGCCGCCCGCCTGCCTCCCGGCGTCATCGGCGGACCGGAAGCCTCGCGGCGCCCGCCGTGCACGTCGTCTGCAGGTTGATACACTGCCTGCCGTCCCGGTTCGAGGAGCGCCGCCTCCGTGGCGCCGGCGCGGGTCTCGGCGGGTGGTCCGGCCCGGAAGTGGAGATCGGCCGGGAGAAGATCGGCCGGGAGTGGAGCCGGATGGCCGGCGAGGGGTGGGCTCCGCTCGTCGCAAGCACGGGATGCCGTTCCGGCGGGCGGAGGACGACCGGCAAAGCGGCCCGGCCGCCGCGAACCCCGACGCCGCCCCGCCGAAGCGCGGGCGGGCGCATCGCCGAACGGTGCGGAGGAGCAGTCCCGCCGAGGCTTGAACATCACACGAGGACGACGCCATGGGCGCTACACACGTCACCGTCACCATCCGCAACCCCGCCGAGCCGTCGAGGACCTGGGACGGCCTGTTCCTGGTCGATACCGGCGCGACGGACTCGCTGGTGCCGCGCTCCTGCATCGAGGCGATCGGGATCGAGCCCGAGGGCCAGCGGGTCTACGAGACCGCGGACGGCCGCGAGGTCAGGATGGACTTCGCACGCGCGTACATCGAGTTCATGGGCGACTTGACGGCGGGCCGCATCATCATCGGCGAGGACGGCGTCGAGCCCCTGCTCGGGGTCACGGCCCTGGAGTCGGCCGGCATCGAGGTGGACCCCGTGAGCCAGCGGTTGAAGCGCCTGCCGGCGCTACGGTTGAAGCATCTGGCGCCGCCCTGACGCCGCTAGCCCCGGGCCGGGCCGGAACGCCCGACGCTTTGCCGTCCGGCTGCCGAAGCCGCCCGACCCGATCGCATGACCCGCCCCGGAGCGGGGAGCCCGCACGCCTCGCGGTCCGGTGCCACGGGCCGGGCGGCCCGCCGAACATCGCGCACAACGCAGACCGCTTCGCGCCCGTGGTCCGGCGCTACGGACCGGGCGGCCCGCCGTCGTTCTCCCGGACCCAGGCGGCGAGCTCCGGATCGACGAGCGCCCAGTCCCCGGTGTGGGTGTCCGCGAGTCCGAGCCGTTCGAGCCTGCGCCGCCGGCGAGCCCCCGTGCGGTCGCGCGTTGAACGGGGGCCAGCCCGAGCCACACGCCCGGATAGCCGAGGTCGGCGGCGATACGCTCCCGGACCCGACCGAGCGGCTTCGACGCCGAGGGCCGGATCGTGAAGCAGGGTCTCGACCAGCACCCGGAAGAAATACGGGTTGGCGTGCAGCTTCTCGAAGGCGCGGAGCATGTCGCGCCGTGCCTGCGTCCGCCGCGACACCTTCCGGAAGGTCCCGAGCACGTGGTCGACGAAGGGTGCGCCGAGGGCCGGCAGCTCGATCGGGGTGGCGAAGTGGAAGAAGGGCGCTTGGCGTGCGGAGAACATCGCCGCGATCCCTGTCCAACTCATGGGGTCCATCTCTAGGCCGTGTTGATGAATTATCGCACCATAATCCAAGTTGCGGCGAGATGGACGAATGCCAGGAACGTCCGGCTGAGCTTGTCATATCGCGTGGCAATGCGACGGAATTGCTTGAGCTTGTTGAACCACCGCTCGACCTTCTCTCGCAATTGGTACTTCCCGGGGTCGTAATGAATCGTCTCGGTACGATTCGCTCTGGGAGGAATCACCGCCTCAATCCCCTGCATCGCCAGGAATCGACGAATGGCATGGCTGTCATACGCCTTGTCCATCACCGCAGCCATCACCCCAAGTCCCTCCATAAGCGCTAACTTGTTTGGCGTTCATTTGAAATACTCCGAGAGTTGCGGCAAGCGCCGCCGAGGCGGTTCGGCCAAGGCGTGATGGATCAACTTCTCCACCAGCAACGCCACGAGGAGCTTGCCGTACAGCCACGCCTTGGCGCTCTCGTCGTCGTGCTTGGGCAGATGTCCCAACTGCGCCAGCGACTTGAACCGCTTGAAGACCAGCTCGACCTGCCACCGGGTGCGATACCACTGAAGCACCTGCGAAGCTGCGAAGGCCGGTTCGGGGAAGGTGGTGAACACGATGACGTAGCGCGCGAACTCCAAGGTGCGCGGTGGAACCTGCTTGCCTTTGCGGGCGGCCTCTTTGCGCAGCTTGTCCTGCGCGATACGGATGGCTTCGGTGCTCTTCCTCGCCGCACACACGCGCCCCGGCACCGTGACGCCATCCCCCACCGCGACCGCCGGCCACGACTGCACGGCGCCGGTGCGGGTGAGCGAGCCGAGCTCCGCGAGCCAATCGAAGCGCTCCCCGGTACAGGTGCGAAGCCGCAACGAGCCCGTGTTCACACGCACGAGCACGTGACCGCCAGAGGCCGCCACGTGGCCAATCCCGCCGGCGGTCGAGTAGCCGCGGTCGGCCACCACGTGGTCGCCCGCACCGATGGGAAACTGCGCAAACGACTCGCCGGCGCTCGCCGTGAGCTGGAAGAAGTCGCAGGTCGGCGAAGGCAGACGCACGCTGTAGTGAATGCGCCACAGCGCCCCGGTGCGGCCGGGCCCCTTCACGGTCGTCGCATCGAATGCCCGGACCTCGAACCCGCCGTCGCCCGACACCCACACGCCCTGCTCGCGGAACAGCTCCACGCACAACGCATGCAGCCAATCCCTGGACTTGCGTAGCCGCTTCAACAACGCCACGTCCGACAACTGCGCCAGCTTTGCCTTGCGCGCACGTACCACCGTCTCGCGCAACGAATGGCCGCAGCCAAGATGCAGCAACAGCACGCGCAGCAGCTCCTCGGCCGACTTGTCCTTGCGCAGACCTTTCAATGCCCGAGTGTGTCGCGCCAACTCCCGCCACTCCGGCGGCAGGAACGACACCAGCACCGCCCAGTCCTCGTCCATCCTCGCGCGCTCCCCATCGTGCACCAGGATTCACGATAGGAAACAATGACATGGAAAACAAGTTAGCGCTTATGCCCCGGCACCCCCTCCCACACCGCCTCGAATCCCCTCGTGTCGTGACGCTCTCCCCCACTCAGCGCGAACGATACGCCGGTGCGTTCGTCGGTGCAGGCCGCGTGCAGCTTGGTGGACAAACCACCGGCCGTTGCGAAGGGCGGCCCAGAGCCTGGGCTTGTTGTCCCCCGTTTTTTTTGACGCCCCGGCCGCGTGCCGATGCGCGCGCGCAATCGTCGAGTCGATGAACAGCTCCTTGAGCCGCTCATCGTCGATGCTCTGGAACCGCTGCCAGAGCCGCTTCCACAGCTCGCGCTTTTCCCAGCGGCGAAAGCGGTGGTAGACGGCGTTCCAGTCGCCGAACTCATCGGGCAGGTCCCGCCACGCAATCCCGGTGCGTGCCTGGTACAGGACGGCTTCGATGAACATCCGGTCGCTGAGCTTCGGCGGGCTGCCGGCGGCGTGTTTGAGCTCCCGCAGCACCGGTTCGATTTTCGACCACAGCGCATCACTGATCAGCAAGCGTAGTGCCATGAGGGGTCTCCGAAACATGCGAGCGACGGAGAACCTCTATCAGGATTCCGTGAATTCGTCAACACGGCCTAGTTAGACGGTTCGATTCGGCCTGGGAGATGCTGTCAGGGACCTGTCGTCGGGAAGTGACGATTCCCGACAACGTGGTATCGTTTCCTTGTAAACGGGCGGCGTGATGGATCAGTTTCAGAGTTACACCCGACACACGTGCGATCTTCCTCTGGCTGGTGCCCGCTGGACTCCTCGACCGCAGCACCGGCGCGGATTCCTTGATGTATTTCCCACCCTGCAAGAATGTCTTCAAACACAGTAATGACTTTCCCGTCACCGAGATCAAGGCAGACGTGGGCATCGTCGAGTTCCGTGATATGACCAGATACATCTTCTCCATGCGTGAGCCGTGAGCCGGAGCGTCACATAAGTATCGACCGATGCCTGTCGACAGAAGATTGTCAACTTCGTCATCTCACGTATTCCCGATATTGAGCCTCTGGATCAAAAGGCAACCGCGCATCAGCGCAGATTTTGTAATAGCAGCTTGAAAACATCCGACCATCCCGCTTGGCAGTCCATGCACTTCGACGAAGCCACGACGCCCGTCCGATGGAGAACGGCTCCGCCTGCCGGATTCGCCGCGAACCAGTATGGTCCCGCACGCCGGACGTGCGCAAGCACCCCTCCTGCCGTGCTCAATCCGTCACCGAGCCGCCACCCGGGTCTTCCCCGTCGCCTTCTCCATCGCTTGGTCGAGATCCCAGAGGATGTCGTCGAGGCTCTCGATGCCGACCGAGAGGCGGACCATGTCCGGGGTCACCCCGGCCGCGATCTGCTCTTCGTCGGAGAGCTGGCGGTGGGTCGTCGAGCCGGGATGGATGACCAGGGTCTTCGCGTCCCCGACGTTGGCGAGGTGGCTCATGAAGTGCGACGCTTCGATGAACGCCTCGCCCGCGTCCCGCCCCCCGCGGATGCCGAAGGTGAGGATCGAGCTTGCCCCCTTCGGCAGGTACTTGCAGGCCAGTGCGTAGTAAGGGCTCGATTCGAGGCCCGGATAGTTCACCCAGCCCACCAGGGGGTGGGATTCGAGGAAGCAGGCGACTCCGAGGGCGTTGGCGCAGTGGCGGTCCATGCGCACGTGGAGGGTCTCCAGCCCCTGCAGGAAGAGGAACGAGTTGAAGGGGCTCAGCGAGGGGCCGAAGGTGCGAAGCGTCTCGCAACGCGCGCGCATCGTGAACCCGAAGTCCCCGAAGGTTTCGTAGAAGCGCACCCCGTGGTACCCGCGCGAGGGCTCCGTCATGCCCGGGAACTTGCCGTTGTCCCACGGGAACTTCCCCGATTCGACGACGACGCCGCCGATCGACGTTCCGTGCCCGCCGATGAACTTCGTCGCGGAATGGGTGACGAGGTCCGCCCCCCATTCGAAGGGCCGGCACAGGTAGGGCGTGGGGAAGGTGTTGTCGATCATGAGCGGTAGCCCCGCGTCGCGCGCCACCGCCGCCACCGCCTCGACGTCGAGCACGTTGATGAGCGGGTTCCCGATGGTCTCCGCGTACACCACCCGCGTGTTGTCGCGGATGGCCGCCGCGAAGCTCTCCGGCTCGTCCGGGTCCACGAACGTGGTCTCGATGCCGAGCTTGCGGAAGTTCACGTCGAGCTGGGAGTAGCTGCCGCCGTAGAGCTTGCTCGAGGAGACGACGTGGTCTCCCGCTTCGAGCAGGGTGAGGAACGCGGTCATCTGGGCCGACATCCCCGACGCGGTGGCCACCGCGGCCCGGCCGCCTTCGAGCGCCGCCATGCGCTCCTCGAACATCGCGGTGGTCGGGTTCATCAGCCGTGTGTAGATGTTCCCGAAGGTCTGGAGGTTGAACAGGCTCGCGGCGTGGTCGGCGTCGTCGAACACGTACGAGGTGGTCTGGTAGATGGGCGGCGCCCGCGATCCGGTGGCGGTGTCGGGGAGCTGCCCGGCGTGCAGGCAGAGGGTCTCGATGTCGTATTCGTGGTCTGCCATCGGTCGAGCTCGCGGGTCGGTCGGATCTCAGGGGATGAAGAGCATCACCGGCGTCGACGCCTCCGCAGCTCAAGGAATCTGCGCAAGTCCGGACGCCGGTGCAGGGCGAAGATCATCGGTCGAGTGGATCCGGTAGCCGATCATGACGATACATTCCGCAGCGGTCTTCGCGGTCTCCAGAAGCGCGGCGCACGTCCGAGAGGACCGGAGCTCAGTGGGGGACGTACATCGAGCGCTTGCCCGAGATCACCTTGGTATCCACGCCGACCCACCCGAGGCCGCCGAACAGTCGTGCATACTCGATCTTCATGCAGCGGTTCATGATCACGTCGAGTCCGCCGTCGCGAGCAATCGCCGCCGCCGCCTCGCTGACGATGCCGAGCTGCATCCACAGCACTCTGGCGCCGATGTCGACCGCGTCCCGGGCGAGCGGCGGGATGTCCGCGGCCGGGCGGAAGCAGTCGACGACGTCGACCGGGACCGGGACGTCCTTCAGCGTCGGGTAGCAGGACTGCCCGAGCACCTCGTCGTAACGGGGATTGACCGGAACGACGCGATAGCCGTGGTCGATGAGGTACTTCGCGGCGAAGTAGCTGGGCCGGTACCAGCTCGCGGAAAGGCCGACCATCGCGACGGCGCGGTTCTCGGCGAGGATCCTGCGCAGGGTGGGGATGTCGTCGCTCAATCCGGTGCTCCCGACGCCTTGCGATCGTCGAAAGCTGAGGATAGCACAGGGCAGGGTGTCCCTCCTTCGCGGAGCGTCGCCCCGCCAAGACTGTTCCTTTTTCGTCGCAGGCGCAGTTCCGGGCTCCGCGTTGACGCCGACCTGGCCTTGGATGACGTGGCAGGAAGCCGTTGCGTGAGGGGTGGAAGCTGGAATCCCGACGGCGAAGGTGGGTTGGCCGGCAGTGCGGCGGAAAAGGCACGCGCGCCGTCCGTCCACCCCCCCTCCGGCCCGACGACTTCCGGGAGTACGTGAACCGATTCAGCCCGCGCCGGATGCGGATGCTTCCGCGCCGAAGGGTCTGGTGAGCAGGATGAGCTTCGGCAGGAGCGTGAGCGCCGCGAGCAGGGCGATGGACATTGCGAGCCCGGTGAGCAGCCCGAAGTAGATGGTGGGCAGGAAGTTCGAGAGCACGAGGATGGAGAAGCCGAAGACGATGGTGGCGGAGGTGTAGAACACCGCCTTGCCGATGTTCGCGTGGCAGACGTGCAGGGTCTCGGTGTAGTTCCCGGAGCGGGCGAACTCCTCGCGGAAGCGGTAGATGTAGTGGATGGCGTTGTCGACGGCGATGCCGATGGTGATCGCGGCGACGGTGATGGTCATCAGGTCGAGGGGGATCCCCACCAAGCCCATCATGCCGAGCACGGCGCCGGCCGCGAGCAGGTTCGGCACGACGCCGAGTACCGCGAGGGTGGGTGAGCGGAAGAGCAGCAAGAGCATGACGCCCACGCCGGCGACGACCGCCCCGAGCGTCGAGATCTGCGACGCGAACAGGCTCCGGAGCATGTTGTTGTAGAGCACGAGCAGCCCGCTCACGGTCACGTCGTCTTCTCCGAGCCCGAGCTCGTCGCGCAGGCCCGTACGGATCCGATCGAGCAGCTCCCCGCGGCGCAGATCGGGCAGGGTGTCGCGGATGAGGAGCACGATCCGCGCTTCGTCGCGCAGGATGTCGACGTAGGGCCTGATCAGGCTCCGCCTCAGATCGTCCGGCGCGCGCCGGTAGACGAGGGCAAGCTGGAGGCTGTCGAGCGGTCTGCCGTCGTTGAGCTGCTCCCCGACCCGGACCAGCGAGGCGAGTGAGAGCACCTTTCCGACCTCCGGATGGCTCGCGAGCCAGTCGTGGACTTCCTTGATGCGCTCGATCTTGAAGTCGGTGAACCAGTACGCGGCCTTTTCGCGCTCGGCCTCGGCGTCGTACGCGGTGCCGTCCTCCGGGGGCTTCGGCGAAGGCTCGTCGTCGAAGATGCGGTCTTCGTCGAGGTCGAGGACGACCTCCAGCGGCGTGGTGCCGCCGAGCTCGCGGTCGATGAGCGCGAGCCCCCGGTGGATCTCGGTTTCTTCCTTGAAGTAATCGACGAAGCTGTTCTCGACGGTGAGCCGGGTCACGCCGAACCCGCACACCGCGAGCAGCGCACCGGCGGCGACCATCACTGCCGTGCCGTGGCGCTCGGCGACGAGCGCGAGCCCGCGGGTGAAGCGGTACTCCACCCCGGGGCGCTCGGGGGCGCGGGTGCGGCCTAGCAGCAGCACGACGGCGGGAAAGAGGGTGAACGCGGTGACGAAGGTGACGCCAAGCCCGATGCTCATCATCCAGCCGAAGTCGATGACCGGCTTGATCCCGCTGAACACCAGCGAGCCGAAGCCGATGATGGTGGTGAGCGCGGTGTAGAGGCAGGGCCATACCATCCGGCGCAGCGTGGCGGCGACGAGCGCGCGGTGGGAAAGCTCCGGGAAGTCGCGGTGGAGCTGGCGGTAGCGCACCGTGAGATGGATGTTCATCGAGAGGGTGATGATGAGCATCAGGGCCAGGAAGTTCGAGGAGATCACGGTGACCTTCCACCCCACCAGCCCGAGCACCCCGATCATCAGCAGGCCGGCGTAGAAGCAGCCCGCGAGCGGCAGCAGGACCCAGCGCGCCTCGCGGAAGATCACACCGAGCACGATCACCAGGAACACCGCCACCCCGATCCCGAAGACGACGAGGTCGTTGCGCACGAAAGTGATCATGTCGTCGGCGATCATCGGCACGCCTCCGAGGTGCAGCGTACCGGTGCCGGCGAACTCCGCGAGCACACCGCGGATTGCCCGGATCCCGGCCCGCCGAGCCGCGGCGACGCGGCGCTTCGCCGCCTCGTAGAAGGGCGCGATGCGGTCGAACTCGGCGCGGTCGGCGGCATCGAGGCCGCCGTCCGCACTCCGCTTCCCCAGCAACCGGTTCCGCGCCGCGAGCAGCGCGCGGTACGCCTCGTCTCCGCGCATTGTGAGCAGGAGCGCGGCGGTCCGTGCATCGGCGCTCACGATGACGTCGCCGAACACCGGGCTCGAGAGCAGTTCCTGCCGGGCGCGGTCGCGGTCGGTCCCGGGAGCATCAAGGGTGCGGATGTTGTCGGCGATGCCGGCAAGGGTGACGTCTTCGACGTTGTCGAGCAGCGGAACGTCGAGGATGCTGGTGACCGACTCCACCCCCGGGACATCGCGCAACCGGTCCCGTAGCGCCCGAAGCCGGGCGAGGGAGGGCTCGTCGAAGACGTCGGCGCCGGGCTCGAAGGTGACGATGAGCAAATCCTTCGATGCGTAGCGCGCCTGCAGCGCCCGGTAGATCTGCAGATCGCGGTCGGCCTCGAGCAGCAGGGAGTCGGCCGAGGCGTCCAGCTCGAAATGGCGTGCCTGCCAGGCGAAGAACCCGAGCACCGCGAGCATCACCACGAGCACGCGGGCGGGATGCGCGAGCACAAGGCGCTCGTACGCGGCGGAAAGGATCGAGGTCATTCGGAGGGGATGCGCGGACCGATGGCCGTATTCTCTCAAACTCCGGGGATCGCTTGAAGACGGACGGTCGTCTCCGGAAGGAAAGGAATCATTGCCGGGGCGGCCCGTGCCTTGGCCGACTGCCCGTGAAGTCTTCGACAAGCCGATCGTCGAGGACGTCCGCATCTGGTACGCCCGGGAGGACGCCCCACCGCGCGGCGATCTGCGCACGATGCTTGAAGACTACGGGTGCCGGGGGAAGCGCATCGGCAACGAGTGCCGATTTCCCCGGCACGCGGTGACCGGCGGCACGGCGTTGCGAGCGCCGCGAGCAGCAGGGACGCGGCTACGGGCGTGCGCTTGACGTTGTTCCCCCGCTCCCTATACGTTGCGCCGGCTTTCACCGGATGGGGCTCCACCGCGGGGATCATCGCATTGAAGACCAGACTGCACGACACCTGGAACGCCGGCCGGGGCGGCGTCAACGCATGGCTCGCCAGCCCGGGCCCCGCCACCGCCGAGGTCACCGGCAAAGCCGGCTTCGACTCGGTCACCATCGACCTCCAGCACGGCCTGAACGACTACCAGGCGGCGCTGTCCATGCTCCAGGCCCTCGCGGCCAGCGACGCCACCCCGATGGCGCGGGTGCCGTGGCTGGAGCCGGGGATCGTCATGAAGCTGCTCGACGCGGGGGCGCTCGGCATCGTCTGCCCGATGGTCAACACCCGCGCCGAGGCGGAACGCCTGGTCCACTACGCGAGCTACGCGCCGGCCGGGACGCGCAGCTTCGGCCCGACCCGCGCGATGCTCGTCTACGGCGCGGACTACGTCTCGAAGGCGAACGAGACCGTCATCACCCTCGCGATGGTGGAGACGGCCGAAGCACTCGGCAACGTCGAGGAGATCGCGAACACACCGGGGCTCACCGGCGTCTACATCGGCCCCGGCGACCTTGCGCTGTCGATGGGCCACACGCCGAAGCTCGACCCGGACGAGCCGGCGGTGGTCGAGGCGATCGGGCGCATCCTCGATGCCTGCAAGGGCGCGGGGGTGCGCTGCGGCATCCATTGCATCGCCCCCTCGTATGCGAAGCGGATGCTCGGCATGGGTTTCGACCTGGTGACCCTGGGCAGCGACCTCCGACTCTACAGCGCGGCGTGCGCGAGCGCGATCGCCGAGACGCGAGCGTAAGCGCCGGCCCAGGATGCGGAGGCCCCGCCGAGGCGGGGGCGGGCACACGGAGACGGTCAGGCGGCAGCCATTCCCGCCAACCGAAAACGTCCGTTGCACCGCCGCAGCCAGACGCCCAGACGGTCGAAAAAACTGCACAATCCCGGTGACGACCGTATCCGGAGCGTTGGCGGGAATTGCCGGTCAAGCTGCAGCGGCGGCGAGGGTGGGAGCGGGAGCACCGGGACGGATCCATGGGGCAACGGCATGCAGATGCGATTGCCGGGACGCGGCGGGCGGTCACGGGAACATGGCCGGCGCGCAGACATGAGCAGCGGTAGCGGCAGCGGAATCGGGGCCGGCGGGGACGGCAGCAGCGACGGCGGCACCAGCGTCGCGGTCCGTCGCGCGGACGGTCAGGTCTGCGTGGACGCGCCGGCCATGGAGCGCCTCGTCGGCGCGATCTTCGAGCACGCCGGCTGCGACGCGGTGGAAGCCCGCCGCATCGCGTGGCGCCTTGCCGGCGCGAACCTGCGCGGGCACGATTCCCACGGGGTGCTCCGCACCAGCCGTTACCTGGAATGGATGAGGGACGGCATCGTCTTCCCGGGCCGCACCATCCAGGTCGAACGCGAGACCGTGGTGCTCGCGATCATCGACGGGGACTACGGCTTCGGGCAGACGATCGGGGAGCAGACCGTGGACCTCGGGGTCGCCAAGGCACGCGAGCACGGGGTGGCGGTCACCGCGCTGAAGAACGCCGGCCACCTCGGCCGCATCGGGGACTGGGCGGAGCGCGCGGCGGAATCGGACTGCGCGTCGATCCACATGGTGAACGTGCGCGGGAGCCTGCTCGTCGCGCCCTACGGGGCGATCGAGCGGCGCGGCGGCACGTCGCCGTTCTGCGCCGGCGTGCCGCGGCTCGGCGCCCCGCCGATCATCCACGACTTCGCCACTTCGGTGGTCGCGGAAGGCAAGGCGATGGTCGCCCTGCACGGTGGCAAGCCGCTGTCCGAGGACGCGCTCGTGGATGCGGACGGCAACCACACCTCGGACCCGCGTCCGCTCTACGGCGAAACGCCGCCCGGACGTACCCCCGACCCGAACGCGGGCCCCGGCGCCCTCAACGCATTCGGGCTGCACAAGGGGTCCGGACTCAACTTCTTCATGGAGATGTTCGGCGGCGCGCTGACCGGCTCCGGTACCGCGGCGGCGCTCGGGGAGGGCGAAAGGCGCCGGTTCTGCAACGGGATGCTGTCGATCTACATGCACGTGGACGCCTTTCACGAAGGGGACTGGTTTGCGCGCGAGGTGGATGCCTACGTCGAGTACTGGAAGCGTGCGCGGCCGTTGCGCCCCGGGGGCGAGGTCCTCGTACCCGGCGAGCAGGAGCGGCGGACGATGGCCGAGCGGCGCGAGCACGGGCTGCCGCTCTCGGAAGGCGCGTGGGCGGACATCCTGGCGGCGGCAAAGAGGGTGGAGATGAGCGGCGCGGAAGTGGAGGCGGCGCTCGGGTGATGCCGGTCGTGCAACAGACGGAAGCTCCGGGGTCCGATCAGAACGACCCCTCACGGTGCAACGAAGCCGGGACGGCCGTGGTGCGACCTCCCGCCCCGCTACGACCGAACGGCTCGCCGCGCGGACACCCTCCCTCTGCCCGGCCCGCGCAGAGCGCACGGCACAAGCGGCTGAGCACGTCGAAGCAGCCGTTCCCGGAGGTGGCGGACAATGTTGTTTCCCGACGCCGCCATGCTTCGCGGTTCAAGCGGACTCAAGAGGTTCCCAACCCGGCATGGCTGGAACCAAGCGCTCGCTGTGAACCTGGGAGCGGCGCGCCCCGACGGACGCGGGTGTCCCGCCCGCAACACGCCGGAGGCGTGGGCATTGCGGGTATCCCGGCCCGTGGCCATACAGGCTTCGTCTGCCGTGATGGTGCTTCACCCGAGGAAGCATGTCCTGGGAACGGCGCGTCCCGGAGGACACGCCGATCCCAGGACGCGTCGCTCCCAAGGCTCCGGCGTCGCGGAATCAAAAGCCGGTTGGTGAGCTGTTCTTCGTCACCCTGCTCAAGATTTCACGGATCGGAGGTCTGAGCAGCTCACCGGTTGAGGTCCCGGCCTTCGGGCGTCTTGATGCCGAGCAGCACGCCCGGCTCGACGTCCCGCAGCGAACGCGGGGCGCGGAAGCGTAGCTGCCGGTCGGTGAGCGTGTCCCGATCGGGGTCGATCATCTCGCGCAGGAGCGGGGTGGAGACGTGCTCGTTCCGCCCGCGGGCATATCCGAACGTCACGCCGACCTCCCCCCGCTTCGCGGGCCAGCGCCGCCCAGTCGTCGAAGAGGCTCCGCACGCGGCGTTGCACGGCCCGGCCCGCATCGGCCGGCAATCCGTCGGCATGGTGCTGCGCCCGGTCGCCCACCGCGCCGGCGATGGCGTCCGTCGCCGCCCGATGGGCCTCGACATCCCGCGCGGCCGGCGTGGGCGTCAACGCAGTGACCCCGAGACGCGCCAGCGCCACCGTGACCGCCGGCAGTCCGCGGTCCAGCGCGCGGGACGAGAACGGCGTGGCGCTCGTCGCCTCGACGTTGCGGTAGAACGATTCGTGGAAGGCCGGGAAGCGTTCGTAGTGGGAGCGGTCGCGCGGCTTGTGGACGTTGAGCAGCGCCGCCACGAGACCGGACCGTGCCGGATCGCGCCCGACGCGGCTCGTGGCCTGGATGTACTCGGAGGTGGTCTTCGGCTGGCCGGAGACGAGCATCAGCCCGAGCCGCGTGACGTCGAGGCCGACCGGGATCATGTTCGTGGCCAGCGCCACGTCGACGCGCTGGTCCTCGGTGAAGTCGAGGGCGAGCCGGCGCTTGGCGTCCGCGACGTCGGCGGTGCCCACGCGCGAGGTCAGCTCGACGGGCTCGAATGCGATCTGCCGGTCGGCGAACAGGCCGGTGGCCTCGTCCAGGCGCCGGCGCTCGGAGCAGGACAGCAACCGCGCCCCGATCTCGTCCTCCACGATCCGGCGCGCGCTGCCGAGCTCCCGCAGGGCGTTGAAGCAGGCAACGGCGGTCATGTACGGATCGGCAGGGTTGGAAGCGGATCCGGAGCCGAGCCCGGCCGCGGCCCTGGCTCTGGAGCCGGACTTGGTCGCGGCTCCGGCTTCGGACCCGGCTCCGGATCTGGCTGCGGCCTTGACCCCGGATCCGGTCCTGGCTCCGGCCCCGGCCGCAAACCCCCCGGCCCCGACTGCGGCTCCGGCCCCGCCGGCCGCCTCCCAGGCCGCCTGGGCCACCGCCATCAGCGTGATCATGCTGCGCAGAAAGACCGCCTTCGGCCCCCGGCCCTGCACGGCCACGCCGAGATACAGGCGCTCGTCCTCCGCGCTCTCCGACACCTGCCGGGCGAAGAAGGAGTCGCGCCGGTCCGGCCCCGGGGCCGGGAACACATCGACCTCCCGCCGGTTGAAGAGGGCCTGGATCTGCTTTTGCGCCAGACGCACGGTCGCGGTGGAGGCGATCGCCTTGGGGCGCACGGTCCCGCCGCCGATGCGCCGCGTGCACAGGCGGTCGATCGCCGTCTCGTAGAGAGAAGCGGGTGCCGTCGAAGGCGAAGGGGTCCTCCACGCTGTGCCAGCCGACCAGGACCGGACGCAGGTGCGCGAGCAGGTCGCGGTCCACGTAGAGGAAGCCTATCCCGAGCAGGCCCAGCATCCACTTGTGCGAGCACGCGGCCATGGCGTGGATGCCGCTCGCCTTGACGTCGACGGGGAACGCGCCGGCCTGCTGGATCGCGTCGACCACGAACAGCACGTCCCGATCCCGGCAGAGCCGCCCGATGGCGTCCACGTCGGTGCGGTGGCCGCTCGCGAACTGCACCGAGCTCACCGCCACCAGCCGCGTCCGCGGGCCGATGGCATCCTCGACCGCCTCGGGCGTCACCACCCCGTCCACCGCCCGGATCTCGCGCAGCCGGACGCCGCGATCCGCGAGATGCTTCCAGGCGTAGACGTTGGACGGGTACTCGATGGCGCTGGCCACCGCCACTTCGTCTCCGGGGCGCCAGTCCAGCCCTTCCGCCACCACCGCCAGACCGTGGGACGTGCTTCTGACGAACGCGACCTCCTCGGGCGAGGCGCCGATGAGCGCTGCGGTCCGCGCCCGGGCCTCTGCGGCGCGCGTCCACCACTGCCCGGAGGCCATGTTGCCCTGGGCGACGTGGTCTTCGAGCCAGGCGTTGATCGCCGCGCGCACGCGGGTCGAGCCCGGCGCCACCGCGGCGCAGTTGAGATAGGTACGGCCTTTGCAGGCCGGGAATGCGTCACGGTACCCGAGGCTCAGGGACGGCATGACGGCTCCTCGCGGGGAACGCCGCCGACGGAACGTCGACGGGGCTGCACAGTGTACGGGGTGGTGCGCGTGGGTGCGAAGGACGCGGCCGGCCCGGCGCGCATTCCCGGCGTCCAGCGATCGATCGTGGCCGGTGGACGCGGCGGGCTCGTCCCCGCACCGGGAAGCCTCTATAATCACGTTCCCCCGCGCGCCCGTAGCTCAGTTGGATAGAGTACCTGGCTACGAACCAGGGGGGCGGGAGTTCGAATCTCTCCGGGCGCGCCAAACCCCATGTTCAAGGAAGGGTAGCGAGCAGGTGGGCATGGCCGGATCGGGGCGTCGCCGAAGGCTCGGATGGCCGTTGCCGCAGTGGAGACGGTTTGTTGTCGATGCCGTGGGAGATGCAGGATCGGGACGGGCTGCCCGTGAACCGCGATGGCAGGACCGCGAGTGCGCTTCACGGCCGGAGAACGAGACATCGGAGGGCTGTTCCGGGCTGGTGCGGACGTAAGGATTCAGGTGTGGATGAGAAATGCGCATACGGCCGGGTCGATCCCTTCGAGCCGCATCGGATACGGTGGCAGAGTGCGGGACACCACTCCGGCACGGTGCGTGAGACTCGCGGCGAACGAACCACGGCATCGGGCAATGCGCGGAAACCGTCATGCATTCCCTGATCGATTTCAAGAATTTCGCGCGCGCGGAGATCAACCTGTTCGAGCCGCTGACCATCCTGCTCGGCAGGAACGGCTCGGGCAAGACCAATCTGATCGAGGGCGTCGAGCTCCTCGCCGCCCTGGCGGGCGGTACTCCATTCAACGAAATCACCGACGTCGGCCGCGGCGGTACGTTCGAAGTACGCGGCGGCTTGCGTTCGTGCCCGCGTTTCGGCACGCAAAGTTTTCGCCTGCGATTCAACCGGGCTCCCGTCACCTTCGACGGTGAAAAGAATCAAGCCATCGATTATTCGATCGAGATCGCCCTTCATGGAAAGCATGAAATCCGGTTGTCGTCGGAGAAACTGAAAATCGGGAGTCGTGTCTTTTTCGATGCGAATGGTTCCGGTGGCGAAATACTCGACGTCGGATACGATAATTTCTCACGCGGCAGAAATCCATCCTGCCAAGTATCCGCGGCGCGCTCCGTTCTTTCTCGTTATGAGGAAATCATCGGAAGCAGCCAAGCACGGAACGCGAAACGGCAGAAATCTCCGGCTACGGTCAGAGGTGTGCGGGATTATCTGCGCAGCTCCTATATTTTCGATCCGCAACCGAAGTTGATGCGGGCCTACGAGCGTGTCGATCTCCAATCTCGATTACTACGCAACGGCGCCAATCTTTCCGCGGTCCTGTTCGCGCTGCAACAAGAAGACGATCCGGAACAACACGCAAAGTTGCAACGCATCACGGAGACCATCCGGCAGATTCCGGAGGAACCGTTCTCGGCAATCGACTTCGTCGAAACTTCTCTCGGTGACGTGATGGCGGGATTCGTCCCCGAAAACGGTGAAGGGACGAACGGCGGGGTTCTGGTCGATGCGCGGCTGTTGTCCGACGGCACCCTGCGAATGCTCGCCGTGGTCACCGCGCTGGAGACGGTCCCCACGGGTTCACGCATCATCATCGAGGAGTTCGACAACGGCCTGCATCCGAGCCGCGCGAGGCTGCTCGTACAGAAGCTCGATGAAGCCGCGAAGCGGCGCCGGTTGAACGTGCTCGTCACGACGCACAACCCGGCATTCATGGACGCGCTGGACGAATCGCAGATGAACAACGCCTTGCTGTGCCACCGCGACGAGTCCAGGGGCGCGTCGCTCGTGACTAGGCTGGAGGATCTGGACGTCGCCGGCACTTTGGCGTTACGCGGCGGTCTGGGCGATTTCGTCACCAGCGGCGCACTCGACAGGCATCTCGCGCCGGATTTCGCCGAAAGACGCGCCCGGACGACCCGCGAGTGGCTGGAATCCCTGTCTTGAGCGGTATTGCGATTCTCGATACTTCATGGTTGCTCGAATTGTATCGAGTGCCGGGCTACTGCACAGGATCCCGGTTCCCTCGTGTCCAGAGGGAAACCCGTGACGTCATCGCCGGCCGTGGTGAATTGCTCGTCACCGTCCCCGTGTTGTTCGAGGTCGCCAACCACGTCACACATGTCCGGGACGGGCGTCGTCGCCGCCTGCTGAATGAACGATTCCGCGACGACGTCAAACAGTCCATCGACGGGTTCGGCCCATGGACGATCATCGCCACCGGCAAGGACGTCCTGCTTCGGTCGGAGGACCTCATCCGGTTGGCCGACCGGTTTTTGCAAGCGTCGGGAGAGAACTACTCCTTCGCCGACATCTCGATCATCGATCTCGCGGCCACGCTTCAAGGAAAGAGCCGGATGGTCGAAATCCTCACGTTCGACGAACAGCTTGCAGCATATTCGGGTTGATCTTCGCGAGGTGCGATGGCCATCGCCGATGCCGGCCTGGCCGGCGCCTCGGCTCGTGCGACGTGTGGAGCGTCCGCGACACGTCTACAATCGCCGCATCGCGCCACCGCCGCCCGCAACAGGCCGATGCCCGACCGACTCTCCAGCGACGCCCTTGCCTACCACCGCTTCCCGGTGCCGGGCAAGCTCGCGATCAGCGCGACCAAGCCGCTGGCGAGCCAGCACGACCTCTCGCTCGCCTACTCTCCGGGCGTGGCCGCGGCCTGCGACGCGATCGCCGCCGACCCCGCCGAGGCGGCGAACCTCACCGCCCGCTCGAACCTCGTCGCGGTGGTGACCAACGGCACCGCGGTGCTGGGCCTCGGCTCGATCGGGCCGCTCGCGGCGAAGCCCGCCATGGAAGGCAAGGCGGTGCTGTTCAAGAAGTTCTCCGGCATCGACGTGTTCGACGTCGAGATCGACGAGCAGGACCCGGAGCGCTTCTGCGACGTGGTCACGCAGACGATCACGGTGCGCGGCATCGTGAACATGACCGCGCTCGCGGTCGCGCGGGCGGATGCGGTCACGCCAAGGGAGAGCAGGTGAGACTGACACCACGCGGAACGAGAACGAGCGAGCTCCGCCGGATACGGCAGCGGGAAGAACCGCAGAGGCGTTGGTACGAAGGGCTGGAGCCCGCGGGCGGACAAGGTCCGGTGCGCTACGGCCCGACCGGACGCTGGCGGCGGAACGAAGGGTGGAAGGCGGTGAGAGCAGCCCCGACCGCCCGCAGACCTCTCCTCTGTTTCATCAACCGGGCGGAACACGACGGAGCGCGTGACAGCCGCCAGAGGGCGTGGGCAGGCTATCGTGGGACCGTCGGAGAAGAATCGACGCGGAATGTCGTCGGTGTCCGTTATGTTGTCCTCCCGGAGAGGATCACGAACCACCGCGAGTTCGCCCGGTGCATGTGGGAGGCGAGACGGGCGACGACACACGCCCTCGTCTGCGTGGGGAGCACACGCCTCCTCGAAAGGCCGGTGGACGGGCGATGCCGCGCGTTCCTGGATGCGCTCAAGGGGGGAGCCGGACCGGCCTCGGAGTCGGAGTCAGGGTTGGAAGACAGACTCGGCGAAGCCATGGAAGAGGTGGGACTCGAAGCTGAGCGGCAGGTGCGAGTTGGACGCTACCGGCTCGACTTTGCGCTGAGGAAGGGAGAACGCCAGCTCTGCGTCGAAGCCGACGGATGGCGGTGGCATACGAACGAAGAAGGCGAGCGGGTGGATCGGGACCTCTGGCGCGACGCCTGCCTGCAAGCCGCAGGATGGAAGACGTTGCGTTTCTGGGACCACGAGATCGAAAGTGACCCCCATAGGTAGGATCTTATAACTAATTGATTTTCATGGGATTTTATGAACCGTTGAAGTCCCATCCGAAATCTCCGATCATGGAATTGCTGGACCCACATGACAGGAGAAGACTCGGATGGGACGCCGCACTGTTGCTCAATTCGCCCACCAGATCAAGCGCGTGCTGTCGCCCACGGCACTCAATGACCTCGGACGGAGGGTCGGTTTCTGCCACCGGGAACGCCTGATTACTCCATATCGACTGGTCCTGGGCCTGCTGGCAGGCCATGCCACGGGGACGGTCGAGACATTGGCCGATATTCAACGGCAATTCAATGCGTTGTTCGGCACGACAGTCGCATACAAGCCGTTCCACAACCAGTTGGCGAAGCGTTCCTTCAAGGACTTCATGCGGGCCGTGTTGGACGTGGTCCTTCAGCAATGGGTGGTGAGCGTGCTGCAGCCGACAGCGCGGGGTCCGCTCGGTGAGTTCGGTCGGATTGTGATCCAGGACGGCTGTTCGTTCGCGGTCAAGGATGCGCTTCGTGAGCAGTACCCGGGACGATTCAAGAAGCAGAACCCTGCTGCGGTGGAGCTGCACGTGACGATGAGTGTGTTGAATGAATCGGTGGAGCAGGTGACGCTGACGGCGGACACGGCGCCGGAGCGGCCCCATCTGCCCTCGCCCGAGGCGCTGCGCGATGACCTGCGGTTGGCGGACCGTGGGTACGTTGACCTGGAGTATATGGGTGCGGTGGACAGGGCGGGTGGGTATTTCGTGATGCGTGCGAGCGCATCGGTCAACCCGAAGGTGCAGGGTGCGTATACCTGGGAAGGGGAGGCGTTGGGGGAGTGGTCCGGGCAATTGTTGAAGCAGGGGGTTCTGTCGAAGGGCGAGACGGTCGACCTCGATGTGGTTTGGGGGAAGGGAGAGAAGGAGTTGGAGTTGAGGCTGTTGGCGCGGTGGAATCCTGACGAGGGGTGTCATACGTTGTTGGTGACGAATCTGGCGCGGAGCCGATTCAGTGCGGAGCAGGTGGGGCAGCTCTATCGGTTGCGGTGGCAGGTCGAGCTGTTGTTCAAGGAGTGGAAGTCGTATGCGAATCTTCATGCGTTCGACACGAGCAAAGCGGGGATAGCCGAGGGTCTGATATGGACGGCGATTGCGGCCTCGGTTCTGAAGCGTTACTTGGCTCAGATGACGCAGGTATTGCGAGGGGTCGAGGTCTCGACACGGAAGGTGGCGATGTGTGCGCGTCATGGATTGGGGGATGTGTTCCGTGCGCTTGCTTGTGGAAGGAGACGAGGCTTTCTTCCCGTGTTACGAGGCTTGGTGGATTATCTGGCGAGCAATGCGACTCGGTCCCATCCGAAACGAGACCGCAAGAAAGGACGACTCCAATTCGGATTGGAGCCGGTTTTGTGATTTCCTTAAGTACCAACCTATGAGTGACCCCACGGGGTGCGTATTGAAGATCAGGGAGGCACTCGATGAGTGAAGCAGACATTTTCGAGCGAGTCGATCAGGACGCACGGCGGGCGCGGGTGATGACGGGAATGGTGGTCACGGTCGGGCTGTTGCTCGTGGGCGTGACCGCGACCATCGTCGCGGCTGGAAGCATTGAAGCTGCTGAGGAACGTAAGGCGATCGAGTCGGCGATTGAGGTGTTGAAGAACCAACGCGAGGAGCTGCGGACCCGGGTAGAGGGGCTTGAGGCAGAGCAGAGAAGTCTTGAAGAAGATCTGCCTCCGCTACGGCAGGAAGCCGAAGTGGCGCGCAAGACGATCGCCGAGGCGGAGGCGCTTGGCGGAGAGACAATCCGTCTCAAGGGCACGGCGGAGGCACACCGCGCAGAGATGATCCGTCTCACGGACACGGTGGACGATCTAACGGAAATGGAAGGCAAGCTGAGAACAAGCATAGAGAGCTTGGAGACACGCGAAGAACAATCGCGAGTACGGAAAGAGAACGCCGAGCAGGAAATGCAGGCGGTCGAAATAGAGGTCAAACGCCTGAGAACGGAACAGGAAGGACTCGCGGAACGGAACCAGCAAGCGAGGACGGATCTGGGCACGCTCGATCGGGAGATCGAACAGAAGCGGGAGGCGCGAGACGATCTGGAAAACCGGATCACGGAGCTGCGGACGAGGGTGGAAGAGGCGGAAAGACTCACGAAGAGCCTCTTGGTGTTGCGTGAGGATGAGGAGAACGCACGTAAAGGCGCGGACATGGCCAGGATGCAGCGGCAACGGGCCGAGGCCGATCTCGACGCTGAGCAGAAGAATCTGGCGGACGCGAAAGGGGAGTTGAGTGCGACCCGCGAGCAGGTGTCGATACTGGAAACCAACAAGCGGGAGATCGAGACCGCCAAACGTGTGGCGGAGGCGGAGTTGAGCCGACTACGGGACCGCACGGAAGCGACACGGAAGGAGCTACAAGGAGCCGAAGCGAAGCTGAGCACGACGAAAACAGACCTCGGCAGCACGAAAGGTGAGTTGCAGGCTATCCAGGAAGAGCTTGGGCGGCTCGAAGCAGCGAAGCGAGAGACCGAGGCTGGTCTGAGCCGCGTAAAAGGAACCGGCCAAGCGCTGAAGGACGACATCGAACGCCTGGAGCGTGAGTACGGGGATGTAATGAGCCGGCTGGCTCGGGCGAAGACGGACCTCGACCTGATACTGAAACGCCTGGAAGACGCGCAAAGGAGGGAGCAAGACGGGAGGACGAACCCATGATCGAGGAGATCCCCTGGACCGCCGCGAGCGCGGTGGGTGCGGCACTGGCCGGCGGCTGGACCATTGCGTGGCTCACCTTCCACAAGCGGGGCAAGGACGGCTCGTCGATGAAGGAACGGTACGAGCGTGCGGAGGTGCGCGCCAGGGAAGCCGAATCCAGATACGAAGAGGTTCGCGGCAAGGCGGAGGAGAGCGAAAAGCTCGCACGCCGGTGCGATGATCTTCGCAGGGAGATGGCGGACCTTCGAAGGGAGTCCGCGGGCCTGGACGAAGCGCGTGAGGCGCTCGACAAATTCGCGTCGGAGGAGGAAGCGAAGGTCCGGGAGATCGCGCGCGAGGGGGAGCAGGCGCGAGAGAAGCGGGAGCGAATCCGGGTCGAGACGGACGAGCTCGAAAGAGAGAACAAGGCGTTGCAGGAGCAGATCGAAGCGAAAGGCAGGCAACTCGAAGAGCTGGAACGGAGGGCCGTCGAGACGGCGAACACCGAAGCCGAAATCGCGAAGAAGAAGAAAGATCTCGAAGATCTCGAGGCACGGGAGCGCGAAAGCAGGATGCGGGCATCCATGGCCGTGGAGGAAGCGGAGAAGAGAACGAAGAAAGCGGAAGAAGAAGTCCGATCCCTGGGGATGAAGAAGGAAATACTCCAAAGGGAGGTGGAGAAGCTGGAAAGGAAAGTGGAGGAAGTGGAGAAGAGGAAGGAAAAACTCCAAAGGAAGGTGGAAGAGCTGGAAAAAAGGACAAAGGAATCGGGAGGAGAGCAGGGTGGCGACGAGCCTGATCCGAGACACCTCGGCAACCTCACCAGCCCGCCCATATGCGTAACCGAAACCGGAAAGAGAACCGGCAGCCCGCGTGAGGAGGAAGATGAAGCATTGAAGGAGGCGCTGAGCCTCATTCGCGGACAGGGGCTCAAGTTCCACCAGCGGATGGTGTGGCGGTTGCACACGTCGCTGAAGGTCGCGGAGGTCTCACCGCTGACTGTGCTCGCCGGGATCAGCGGCACCGGCAAGACACAGCTTCCGCGGGCCTACGCCGAAGCGATGGGAATGTACCTGCTGGTCGTGCCCGTTCAACCGCGGTGGGACAGCCCGATGGATCTGGTGGGCTCGTACGACTACCTGCACGGACGGTATCAGGCCACCGAGCTCGCACGGCTCCTGTGGAACTTCGACCGGGAGCGGAGGAATCCTTCCGGGGACGACCGAATGGCGATGGTGCTGCTCGACGAGATGAACCTCGCGCGCACGGAGTATTACTTCTCGGATTTCCTCAGCCGACTGGAGCTGCGCCGGGCAGGCGAACCGAGCCCCGAAGCGATGATCGAACTCGACATACCGCATGGGGAGGGTGAGGAACCGGAGAGGATCTATCCGTCGGAGCGGATCGTGTGGGTCGGCACGATGAACGAGGACGAAAGCACGCAGACACTCTCGGACAAGGTGATCGACCGCTCGAACGTCATCCGCTTCCCCCGGCCGGAGGAGATCGCGTTCACGGCCAGGGCGAAGGGACGAGACGGGAGCGGGCAAGAGATGCTGCAAAAGGCCCTGACGGCCAGGCAGTGGCGGCAGTGGTGCGAAGGACGGAAGATGCCGGACGAGGCTCGCCGGACGATCGCGACGGTCAACGAGGAAGTGATGGAAAGGGTCGGCCGACCCTTCGGGCATCGGATGGGGCAGGCGATGGCGCGATACGTCGAGCGCTACCCATCGGGGGAATGGAGGAATGCCCTCGCGGACCAAGTGGAGATGCGGGTGTTGCCGAAGCTCACCGGACTTGACGGGGCCAACGACGGAGCGGCAGGCGCTTTGGACAGGCTGAGAAGAATCTGCGCCGAAGACCTGGAAGACGAGGAGCTGGCAAAGGCGGTCACCGGCGCCACGGACATCATGCACAATGTCGGAACGTTCGCCTGGAGCGGACGCCAAATCGGGTAGGTGCGGCAAGACCTCCAAATCGCGGTTGGATTTCGGAACCTCGCGCGGGCGCTGGCGGGAGGGGAAGCCGACACGTGCCCGGAAACGGTGATCGAGGGGGCGAGAAGGACGAATCGCAGTGCGATGTTCGTGGTCGCGCCCAAGGACGCAGAGCCGATGTTGAGTGGATACCGGGCACTGCAACCCGAGTGGATCGCCACGAGCGAGGACGAAGAACGAAGGGCATGGCGGGTTCCGCTGCCACAGCCGAGAACGCCAAGCACACAGCGGGTGATCGTGAACGGTTCCTTCAGGGAGATTGAGTGGACCGAAGACGACCTCGACCCTGAAGCCCGCGAAGGAGGAGCTCACAACGACGTGGCGGCGCGGATCCGCCAGATCGAAGAGACGAGAGTCTGGGGAACGGACAGATGGTGGGAACGGGCCAGGGTACTGTTCGAGTGCAAGCTGACGGATGGGTACGAGCCAAGGACGGAGGCGCTGAAACGCCACGCCCGGGAGCTGCCGCCGGTTCTGGGGAGAATTGCTCAACGCCCGAAGACGGTGCTCGCTCGCGAGGAAAGGATCGTGCTCCCGGAGCGCGTGGAGCACACGAGTCGAAGAAGCATGAAGTGGCTGGCCGGGAGACCCGGCCGGACGATGGAGGAACGCGCCAGACGGGGGGTACTGACCGAAGTGCGGATGACGGACCCCAACACCCGTGAGAACCGGGTGGTCCGCGATTTCGCGGAGATGACCGCACGCGAGATCCGGCGGATCCCGCAGGAACCGAGCGTAGACATGCAGCTCGTCCAGTGGGGTCGGGAATGTGCGAACGTTGCGGCGGCGCTACGGGAAAGGGGCGTCGGGAAGCTGGAGCCGGGCGCGAAACCCAACCAGGTTCTGAGGATGAACCCCGGCTACCGGCGGATCTGGAAAGCCAGGGAAGAACTTGTCCGCCAGACGGATCTGGAAGACGAGCTCTGGGCTTGGCAAGCGGAAGGATGGAACGAGCTCGGGCTGCTCGTTGCGAGCGTCGCGACGATGAACCTCGAAGGCTGGATACCCGTGGTGAAGCCGACGGTGGCCCTCCGCGTCGGACAGGAAAAGGGGCGCTGGCTGGCGCTGGAACAAGAGCCGTTCTGCGTGCTCATCGAACCCGATACGGGATGGTGGATGGAGGTGCGTGCGGGAGGAAGAATTCCCGGGAACGAGGTCCCGCCCGGCGCCTGCTGCGCGTTCACGCTGGGGACGACACGGCAAGGAGCCGGCAAGAAGGCGAAACTCGTCCTCTACAGCTTGGGGCCGATGGAAGGAGAGATACGGCACATCGACCGGATGGAGGCGCTGGCGGACAGGAAGGACCGCGAGGCGATCCCGTACGACGTGGGGGTACTGACCACTCAGGAAAGGACGCCGCAGGAGAACCCGCCCGCGAGGACGACGGACGGGAAGAGGCACGAATGCCGTGTCTTCGCGGTGCAGATGAGGCCGGAGAACAGTCTGGGAACGGTCATGGAGGCGATCCAACAGGCAATACGCCGCCTCCAGACCGAGGCGGAAAGACGATGAACCGGGAAATCGTCGGAATGGACCTGAACGGCGTATGGGACCACGTCGCGACGGAAAGCGAGGCGAAAGAAGGAGAGCTACGACGCCACGAACGGGACGAGGGGCCTCGGAGCGTAGTGGTACGCGCGGACAGGGCGAAAGGAGGAGGAACCGCGCTGATCGGTGGGCTGGACGCGGTTTCCATGATCTACGGCCGAGGGCTGGAGTTCGGAGGGAAGGGCGATCCCGCCAGGAGGCGGGAAACGGCGGACGCTTGGCGGGAGCTCAAGGGGACGAACAAGGCGGAGGGTACGAACGGGTCGGACAATCTGCTGGCAAGGGATGTCGGGAACGATTGTGAGTGGGAGATCAAAGCCGGGGAAGTGCTGCTTGCCGGTGCCCGAAGCGTGATCGGCTGGCGGGAGGGAGCCCTCACGAAGAACGCGGGTTTTTGCATTCCGGATGACCTGGAGACGACCGAAACCTTACAGGCAAAAGTTCTGGAGGCGCTTGGCAGGAGAGCGCTCGGAGGAACTGACGTCCACCTGGTATGGGATTCGGTAGCCGTGGCGCTTGCGATGCTCGACGAAACGCCGGAACTGGCGGAAGAAGAGAGCATCTGGATCGTCGTCAGCTACGGAAGCGACCTCCGGACACACGAGTTCCGACTGAGGAAAGACGGGAGAACCGGGCGCACCCTGCCAGTACGAAAAGGTCCCCAGGATCCCCGCACCTGGCCGGCTGGTTGGAACCATATGCGTGAGATGATGCGGGTCCAGATAACACCGTGGCGCGATGCGGAGAAGGTGGAACGGCAAACGCGGGCGATCGAGTATTGGGCATGTGGAATAACGCAGGACGCCTGGATCCGCAATGAGACAGGCGGGTGGAACAGGATCGTAGCGCCTGGGAACGCGACCCCGGCGGGGACAGTGCCGGATGCGGCGGCCGGTCTGGAAGACCGGGGAGCCGTGATCGCATGGAGCCCCGTCGGAGAAAGAGTCACGGACGCCATCGCGGCGAGCCTGACGAAAGCAGGACGAAAGGTACTGACTGCACCGGCCTGCGCGGCAAGCCGAGGCGCGCTACTCGCGGCAAAAGCAATCGAACGGCGCGAGACTCCCTGGTTCGACCACCTGGATGGGTTCTGGCTGACAATCATCCAGGGTCCGAAAAGAACAAGAGAGAAACTACCGCTCATTCGTGAAGATGAAGTAGTACGGGCAGGAGAGCCGTACCGGACGCCGCCGACAGAGGCGAAGAAGATGAGCGAAGGGATCAAATTGGAGAAAGGGAAGTCGGAGCTCGTGATCCCATTGCAAAAGGGACAGATGAGCGGGAGAGAACGTGTCGAAATCGAAACGACCGCCCGCGATCACGACGTAGTGATCGTCGCGGTTCAGCAGCCGGCGACCGGGTATGCGAGGATCGAGATCGGTTCCCCAACTTACGGGCCATGGAGCGAGGAGCCGAAGAAAGTGGTGTTTCGCCCGGATCCGATGGATGGGATGCAGATCGTCCCCCATCTGGTGCGCTTCGACGGTGCGGAAGAAGCATGGTGGGAAAATGGGAAACCGACATCCGAGGCCCGAATGCTGGAAATGCTTGCACAGCGGTGCAGGCAGAGCGGATTCAACGCAGTGAAACCGGCGGAGCGGAACATGCTGTACAAGTGGTTGAGCAAACCGCGTGGAGATCCTCCGGTAGACCAGCGCTACACCGTAGGAACGGATGGGGGGCTCCCGCCGCCGAACGATGTGACGGGATGGACGGCCGAGCGGCGGATGCGGACGGAATGGGATTTGGACGAGGTCATCATGGCGGGGGGCGACACGCTGTTGGATCGGTACAAGGTGGGAAGTGACGGAAACATCCGGCTGCAGGCCCTGAATCAACTACACACGGTAGCGAGCTGGACGTTCGCGAGATGTCCGAACCAGATCCTCGACCTGCTGCTGGACGCGGTGGAGGGCGAACAGAGAGCTCGGGGGACGGTACGGTACACGGCAGACGGAGCACACAGGGCAATCCTGCAAGGGCTGGGGCGGACGGTGAGGGATGAAGAAAGGATGCGGCGAGCGATCCGCGGCGCGCTCGCGGACGAGGACGGGCCATTCGATTGCGACGCGCTTGCATGTCTCAGCCACCTGCTGGCCCGCCGTCGAACGGCCGGCGAAATCGTGAACCGCCGTACGGAATGGATCGAGCAGCTCGCGGAAAGGGCCTGCGGCAAAATGCGAGCAATGGCAAGCAACCCGAGAATGCCGGATAGTTGGAAAATGCAGCCACACCTGCAGATGCGCTACGCCTTGCTCCTGCTGGGCGGCTTGGCGCGGGTGAAGCACATGGGGAGCATCGCACTGGAAGAAGGGACCCCGGTCACACGGGGGATCACGGGAACGCTTGAACTATGCGAAGCGCAAGGGACTTGGGACAAGGGGAGAATGAAGCAGCTTGGAGGGATAGCGGGCGAGGTGCTCGCGATATACCGTGGTGAGGAAGCGGATCCGAACCTGCTGTACCGGATGATTTAACGAGCGGTCAGGTCAATTAGCGACAAAAGTGGTCCTTCCTGCGCCACCTTTCCAGATCTCTCCCGCATCGGCGCCGTAAGCGCCAAAACAGACAAGACACTGGTACACGCCATCGTCATCGCGCCTGCCCGTGCGGCAGGCGTCAGGCGGTGACACGGGATTGAGCGGCGCTCAGCCACCCGCGGGCTCCCGGGGCCGTGATCCCTACCGTGCCGGAGCAGCGGCCACCGGCTCCCCGGTATCGCGGCTCCCCGAAGCCGGTTCCGTTCGTTTCCCCGAGGCGCCGTGTTTTGCGGCCTCTCTTGCAGCGCGCAGATCCACCACCCGCCGGCTTTCCGCCCTTTCCCGGGTCCGGAGATGGGCAACGAGCGCATCGATGTCGTATCCATGCTCTCGTGCGATGTTGTCCTTGATCCGCCACAGCTCTTCGATGAGTTCGTCAGGCATCCTTGAAGCCTCCCATGAGCTCTTGAGGAGTGCATATTTCAGGGCTGGTGTGCCCATACATGATGCAGATACGCCGAATGACGGGTTTGATCTCGGCGTTGTCGATGTGCCGGAAATTCCACGTCAACAGGTAGTCGATACCATGCACGGCGGACACTGCAATGTGCAGGGAATCATTCAGGGCCCTGGCTGGAATAGCCTTCTTGTCGAGAAACGCCCTGGATAGTTCCGCAACCGCCTCCGTGACCGGAAGTATGGAAATGTCGGATAATGTTTCAAGGCGTCGTGACGCCGCATCGGAGTTGCCTCTTCCAGCCTCGTCGATCGTAATCCCGGATGTATACGGATCGAATCTGTTTCTTTGAACATCCCACCAATCGACAGTAATTTTTTGCCACGCGGCCACCAACAAGTCATTCGACGGTCTGGCGGTCAAATACGACACCACCGAGGTCTCGACATACACAGTCTTCTTGTCCACCATCGGAATACCCGTTCTCTTCCCGATTGGCTGCGGTCTCCGGTCATTTGTGGCCGGTCATCCGGCAGGCGGCTTCGAGCGGCAGACAATCATAGCATCCGGTTCCGGCAGGCGCCGGTCCGCGCCGGATTTGCAGATCGGAGCCGCTGCGGCGAGCCTCCGGACCGCAGCCACGGATGCCGGCTTGGCCGGCGCCTCGCGCCGGCTCGTGCGACGTGTGGAGCGTCCGCGACACGTCTACAATCGCCGCATCGCGCCACCGCCGCCCGTAACAGGCCGATGCCCGATCGACTCTCCAGCGACGCCCTCGCCTACCACCGCTTCCCGGTGCCGGGCAAGCTCGCGATCAGCGCGACCAAGCCGCTGGCGAGCCAGCACGACCTTTCGCTCGCCTACTCCCCGGGGGTGGCCGCGGCCTGCGACGCGATCGCCGCCGATCCCGCCGAGGCGGCGAACCTCACCGCCCGCTCGAACCTCGTCGCGGTGGTGACGAACGGCACCGCGGTGCTGGGCCTCGGCTCGATCGGGCCGCTCGCGGCCAAGCCCGTCATGGAAGGCAAGGCGGTGCTGTTCAAGAAGTTCTCCGGCATCGACGTGTTCGACGTCGAGATCGACGAGCAGGACCCGGAGCGCTTCTGCGACGTGGTCGCGAGCCTCGAACCCACCTTCGGAGGGATCAACCTGGAGGACGTCAAGGCGCCCGAATGCTTCGAGATCGAATCGCAGCTTCGCGAGCGCATGAGCATCCCGGTGTTCCACGACGACCAGCACGGCACCGCGATCATCGTGGGGGCGGCGGTGCGCAACGCCCTGGAGCTGGTCGGCAAGTCCATCGGGGAGGTGCGGCTGGTCGCCTCGGGGGCGGGGGCGGCCGCGCTCGCCTGCCTCGACCTGCTGCTGGGGATGGGCCTGAAGCGCGAGAACGTCGTGGTCACCGATGTGGCGGGGGTGGTCCACGCCGGCCGTGAGGAGCTGATGGATCGGTGGAAGGCGCGCTACGCGGTGGAGACCGATGCGCGCACCCTCGCCGAGGTCATCGGCGGGGCGGACGTCTTCCTCGGCCTGTCCGCCCCCGGGGTGCTGGAGCCGGAGCACGTCAGCCGGATGGCGGAGAGCCCTCTCATCCTCGCGCTCGCGAATCCGGTGCCGGAGATCCTGCCCGAGGCCGCGCGCGAGGCGCGGCGCGACGCCATCGTCGCCACCGGCCGCTCCGACTACCCGAACCAGGTCAACAACGTCCTGTGCTTCCCGTTCATCTTCCGCGGGGCGCTGGACGCCGGGGCGACGGACATCAACGAGCCGATGAAGCTCGCCTGCGTGGATGCGCTGGCCGGGCTCGCCCGCCGGGAGCCTTCCGATCTGGTGGCCGCGGCGTATGGCGGCGAGCGGGTGCGCTTCGGCCCCGAGAAGCTGATCCCGCGGCCCTTCGATCCCCGGCTGCTCACCGAGATCGCGCCCGCGGTGGCGCGCGCGGCGATGGATTCGGGAGTGGCCACCCGCCCCATCGAGGACTTCGACGCCTACCGGGAGCGCCTGAGCGGGTTCGTGTTCCGTTCCGGGCTGGTGATGAAGCCGGTGTTCGAGCGCGCGCGTGCCGCGCCGAGGCGAGTCGTCTATGGGGAAGGGGAGGAGCGGCGGGTGCTCCAGGCGGTGCAGCAGGTGGCCGCCCAGGGGCTGGCCCGGCCGATCCTCGTGGGGCGACCGGAGGTGATCCTGTCGCGCATCGAGTCCCTGGGCCTGAACCTTGCGCCGGAGCGCGATTTCGACCTCGTCAACATCCTGCGGGATGCGAGGTTCCGCACCTACTGGAGGGAGTACCACCGGGTGATGGGCCGCAAGGGGGTCTCGCCGGACGAAGCGAAGAGCGTCGTGCGCTCACGGGGAACGGCGGTGGCGGCGCTCGCGCTGCGGCTCGGCGACGCCGATGCGATGCTGTGCGGGACCGTCGGGGCGTTCAGCGACCACCTGCGCTACGTGCGCGACCTGATCGGGACCCGTGAGGGGGTGCGGGACCTGTCCACGATATCGGCCCATATCCTGCCGAGCGGCACGTTCTTCATCTGCGACACCCACATCACTCCCGAGCCCGGAGCCGAGGAGATCGTGGAGATGACGATGCTTGCCTGCGCCGAGATCCGGGGGTTCGGGGTCGAGCCGAAGGTGGCGCTGCTGTCGCGCTCGAACTTCGGCACGCACGATTCGCCGACCGCCGAGCGCATGCGCCGCGCCACGAGGATGCTCCACGAGGCCGCGCCCGAGCTGGAGGTGGACGGCGAGATGCACGCGGACGCGGCGCTCTCGGAGCCGCTCCGGTCCCGTCTCCTGCCCGGCAGCCGGCTCAAGGGGCAGGCGAACCTGCTGGTGATGCCGAACGTGGAGGCGGCGAACATCGCCCACAACCTGCTGCGCGCGCTCGGCGGCGGGGTCTCCATCGGACCGATCGTGATCGGCGCGGCGCGCTCCGCGCACGTGGTCACGCAGACGATCACGGTGCGCGGCATCGTGAACATGACCGCGCTCGCGGTCGCACGGGCGGATGCGGTCACACCAAGGGAGAGCGGGTGAGACTGACACCACGCGGAACGAGAACGAGCGAGCTCCGCCGGATACGGCAGCGGGAAGAACCGCAGAGGCGTTGGTACGAAGGGCTGGAGCCCGCGAGCGGACAAGGGCCGGTGCGCTACGGCCCGACCGGGCGCTGGCGGCGGAACGAGGGGTGGAGAGCGGCGAAAGCAGCTCCTGCCGTCTGGAGTCCCGGAAAAAGCGCATTGAACGTCCGAGATCCTCTGCCGAACACCCCTGGACGGTGAAATAATGATCCATCCCGAGGCAGACAACCACTGCCGGAACCTTCCCGTTGATGCAGCTCACGCCCTCGCGCTCGCAACCTGGTGCCGGCATGAAGCGCTTGGCTTCGAGAGGCTCCGTGCGCATCATCGCCGGCCGCTGGCGCCGGCGGTTGCTGCCGGTCTCGGTGACCGGGGCGTTGCGCCCAACTCCGGATCGGGTGCGCGAGACGCTGTTCAACTGGCTGCATGACGATGTCGTCGGCGCACGCTGCCTCGATCTTTTCGCCGGGACCGGTGCGCTCGGGTTCGAGGCCGCATCCCGCGGTGCGCGGGATGTGGTCATGGTCGAGCGCGAGCGCAATGCCGTTGCCGCGCTCGAAAACACGGTCCGCGTCCTGGGCGCGGACAACGTCGACGTCGTGCACGCCGACGCGCTCACCTGGAAACCGCCGGACGGAAGATCGTTCGACGTCGTATTCCTGGATCCTCCCTACTCCGGGCCTGCACCGGAGGTGGCGCTCGAGCGGCTTGGCCGGCTGGATGTGCTCGCTCCCCGCTGTCTCGTCTATCTGGAAACGGATCGCAACCCTGCCGGCATCGAGCTGCCGCCCGGGTGGCAATTCCTGCAGGCCCGACGCGCCGGACAAGTGAGATACCACCTCGCCTCCCGAGATCGGTCGGCGGGACGACGGCGGCACACGCACGGAGGCGACCGATGACGCGAACCGCCATCCATCCCGGGACCCTCGACCCGATCACCAACGGTCACGCCGGCCTCGTCCACCTCTGGCGCGCTCGAGGCCCGCGCTGAGCCGCCGGCGCGAAGCGGTTACGGCGACATGCCGCGCCCGCTGAAGGAGCTGGACACGGACCGGTTCCGGGCGACGACGCCGCGACCACGAATGCTCGGGCCGCTTGCGATCGCCTTGACGCTTCTCGACCTCTGATCGGAAATGCCGGCGCGCGTTGCCCCGGAGCGTCCCGCATCGGGGAAGGCGTTCCGGCCGGACGTCGGCACCAGTGCCGGTCCGGCATTCCGGACGGTGCCCCCGGATGCAGGCGCCCGCGTTACCGTGCAGCCGCAGCGGCTTCATGGTGATGGCGGCGCTGTCCGTTGCGCGGGGGGAATCATGGTAGCGGCGAGGGCCGGGGTTTCGCACTTTCGGCGTGCCGTCCGCGGGCGGTCCGGTCCCATCCAAAGCGTGGCGGACCGGCCGGTACATCGGCGCCCCCTGCCGCGGCGGGAAGCACAGCGGCGCAGGCCGCGAGGAATGCTTCGAGGCGCTGCCGAGCTACGCCCGCATCGAGAACGTGGACCTGCGCTGGTGACGCCGCCGGCGTCGCGCAATGGTCAGCCGGATCCGCTCGCGGGCGCGGCGTTCCGGGGCGCGAGGCAGAGAAGCGCCAGCATCGCGGCGAGGAAGGGCAGCGTGCACAGCAGCAGCCCCCGCCAGCCCACCCGCTCCAGCAGCACCCCGGCCGCGAGGGTGAGAAGCGCCATGGTCCCGAACACGATGAGGTCGTTGAGGCCCTGCGCCTTGAAGCGTTCGGCGTGGCTGTAGGTGGTGGTGATCAGCGTGCTGCCCGCGGTGAAGAGGAAGTTCCACCCCACCCCCAGCAGGATCAGTGCCGCGATGTAGTGCGCTGCGCTCTGGCCGAGCCACCCGGCGGCGACCGACGCCGCGAGGACCGCCACCCCGGCGGCCATGACCACGTACACGCCGAGACGCGCGATCAGGGCGCCGGTGATCAGGGAGGGCAGGAACATCGCCAGGACGTGGGCCTCGATGGTCCATGCGGTCACGTCGAGGGCGAACCCGCTCTTCGCGTGCATGCTGATCGGGGCGGCCGTCATCATCATCGTCATCACCGCGTACCCGAACGCGGCCGCCGCCACCGCAATCACGTAGGGTCGCTGGGCCAGGATGCGCCCGAGCGGCCGCTCGGTGCCGCCGCCTGCCTTCTTCGCCACGTTGACGTCCCGGTAGCCCGCGAGCAGCAGCGCCGCGAGGAAGTGGACGGCGGCGAGCCCGAGGAATGCGCCGGCGAACGGGGCGCCGTCAATCCAGTCGCGGCCGTACCGGCCGAGCTCCGGGCCCGCGAACGCCGAGACCAGGCTGACGAACAGCAGCAGGGAGATCGCCTGGCCCACCCGGGACGGGGGGACGTTCTCGGCCGCCGCGAACCGGTACTGGTGCACGAACGCCTGGTTCGCGCCGAGCACCGCGCTGGCGATGCACAGGCCGGCGAAGCTTCCGGCCGTGATCGACAGCGCGGCGGCGATTGCCGCGAGCCCCGCGACCGCGCTGGCCGCCACGAACCCGATGCGCCGTCCGATACGGCGCATGATGCTGGAGGCGGGGTACGTGCACAGCCCCAGGCCCACCACGTTCAGCGCCACCGGCAGGGTCGCGAAGGCCGGGTCCGGCGCGAGCACGAGCCCCGACAGCCCTCCGACAAGGACGATCATCGGGACCGCCGATCGGTTGAGCATGGTGGCGATGCCGAGGATCGCGAGATTGGCGCGCGACATCCTCCGGTCAACCGTTGCGGCCGGCTCCGGGGCCGCTCGATCCGTTCCCGGCGAAGCGGTGGCCGGGGGAGGCATCAGTCGCCCGGCATCGTCGTGATCATCCGGATTTCGGCCGCCCGCGCCGCCGCGGGGGCAAGCGCCCCGGCACCGCGTTTCCCGGAACGGACGTCGCCGGAATCGATCCGCGGGCCGAAGCAGCAATGCCCGCCAAGCCCGAAAACATCCATTGAATCGCTGCAACCAGACGCCCAGACGATGGAAAAGACCGCGAAATCCCTGTTACATGACCGTGTCCGGAGCGTTGGCGGGAATTGCCGGGGCCGAAGTGGATTCGTTGCAGGTCCGACATGACGGACTCCTCGATGCGTCCGTCAAGTGTACCGGTGCGGCGGAGCTCTGCGCGACCTGTTCGGGCAGTCGAGCATTCCGTTGCGCACGGGCGGTCGCGGCCACGAGGGGTTCACGTGGACAGGGGCGAAGATCGGGCAGGTGTCGAGTGTCCGCTGCACAAGATACGGGGTTTCCCGGCCGGAGCAGCGTGTGGCTCAAGTTCACCGCCTCAAGCATCCCCTCATTTTCGAGCTTGAAATAAAGGGTTTTCGTCAAGACCCCCTGCTTGGAGTGAGTGATTTCGGCCCTCTGTGACACTTCCACGGGATCATCATCTGCCTGAACTGTGGTCGAAATATCCATGAATCAACAAGTTGCGGAAGTTGTTCGGCATCGGGAACGAGGGGATCCCTGAGGTTCACCGCCGGTGAGGACAAGCCATGCGCACCAACGGTCGTCCTCAGCCCGTCATTCCCGCTTTCTCCCCGCTTTCGCGGGGATGACGGACTTTCTCGGAACCTGCCCCCGGCTTGATCGGGGGAATCACGGATCTTCCGATTTCTGCAACAATCGGGGGAAGGGACGGACCATCGAGCCACGCCCGCGCCAGCGGGCCGTCGGCGATTCGGCGAACCTGGATCGTGCATCGCGCACGCGGCCCCAACCAGACGCCGGACGGTAGAAAAGGCCGCGAAATCCCGGTGACATGACCGTGTCCGGAGCGTTGGCTGGAATTGCTGTTCCGGCCAGCGTTCCGTTGAACGGAGTCAGCCGGGACAGTATGGTGTCCCCCCCGAGGAGGTCGGGGGGCGGGCTCGCGACGGATCGATTGGCCGGCGTTCCGAACGGGCGACCGGTGCGCGGGCGGCACGCCGCCGGTCAACCGCGCGGTGCTGGAGATCGCGGCTTCGAGCGGGATCGGTGACGTCGAAGATGCGGTCATCGCCGGATCCTCGCGGCAGATGGAAGCCCAGGTCGTTCCGACACGCAACGAGAAGGACTTCGCAAAGCCCTTCCGATTGCCGGAGGTGTCGTGGGCGCCGCGGGCGAGCGCGATGGAGGCGGTGTCGCGGCGGCTGGAGCCTGCAGTGGGGGAGGCGGTTCGGGGGCGTACGGCGAGGGACCGGCCAAGGCGTTGGCCGGGGCGTTGGTCGGGATCGTGCAGACCCACGGGCAGGCATCGGAAGAGGGCGGCGCGTCGTGGAAGGAGCCATTGAGCGGGGACGCCCGTCCCTCCTCGGCCGCGGCGGCGGAAGCCGTACACGCAAGTCGTCTCCGAGCTCGGCGGGCGCCTCCCGCACATTGGTCCCTTACCCGTGAAGTCTTCGACAAAACGACGAAGAATCGTCCGCCGCCCGGCTTCCGGCTCCTTGATGCCGGATTCCCGGGATGGGCGCGTCCTGGGAGCGCGGGCGTCCCGCCCGCAACGGGCCGAAGGCCCGCCAGATGGCAAAGCGGGCGGGACGCCCGCGCTCCCAGGTTCGCAACCGGCGTTTGGTTCCGGCTACGCCGAGTTGGGAAAGCGTTCTGCCACGACGTCCGGTCCTTCTCGGCCGCGGCGGAAAGGAAGGGCCGGGCGCCGGCGGACCTCGCCTGGGCTGCCGCCGGATCGAGGCCCGGAGACGCCGCCGCGGCGCCGGGCGCGACGTAAGGAGCGGGCACGGCTGCGCTCGGCGCTGGAAGCCGCCCCGGACCTCCTGCTGCACCCGCAGACCCCCACCGAACCGGTCTGGACGCTCCTGTGGCCGGTGCTCGCGCTAGCGTTCGCGGCGCGCGCGGCCGTGGCCCTGTCCGGCGATTTCCTCCTGCATCCCGACGAGCTCATGCAGTACCTGGAACAGGGGCATCGCCTGGCCTTCGGCAACGGCATCGTCTATTGGGAGTTCTTCTACGGCGCGCGCTCGTGGATGACGCCGGCCCTGATCGCCGGGGTGCTGAAGCTGTTCGATGCTGCCGGCCTCGGCCAGCCGTCCTGGTACGTCGGCGGGGTCAAGCTCACGTTCTGCGCGATCTCGCTGCTCATTCCGGCCGGGATGTACTTCTTCGCGCGCCGGCACTTCGAGGAGGCCGCGGCGCGGGCCGCCCTGCTGGCCGGGGCCTTCTGGTACGAGCTGGTCGGCTTCGCCCACAAGCCGCTGACCGGGTTCACGGCCGCCGCTGTGTTGACGGTGTTGCTCGCGCTGTGCGTGCGCCCGTCTCGGGACCGGCCGGGAACGGCGGCCTGGCTGGCCGCGTTGCTGGCGGTCCTGGCGGCGGCGATACGGATGCAGTACGCGCCGCTCGCCCTCGTGCTCCTCGGCCTGTACTTCCTGCGCGCCGGGCAGGGCGCGACGCCGGGGAAGGGTGTGGCCGGGGCCAGGGCGCAGCTCGTTCTCGCCTCGGGCACGTTCTTCCTCGCGGCCGGAGTGTTCGACGCGGTCACGTGGGACGGTGGGCTGTTCCACTCGTATCTCACCAACATTCGCTTCAACTTCGCGCTGAGCGAGGTCAGCGGCTCCAGCGACAGCCCGGCCTGGCAGTACCTGTGGTGGCTGGCGCTCGCCGGTGCGGGCCTCGGCGTGCTGTGCGTCGCGGCGGCGTTGCGCGATCTGCGCCGCTACGGGCTCCTGCTCTCTCTCATCGCCCTGGTCCTGGTCCTGCATTCTGTGCAGGCGCACAAGGAGTACCGTTTCATCTTCTCGGTCATCCCGCTCTGGCTGCTCGTCGGCGCCGGCGTCGTGGCCCGGCTGGCAACGCCGGCCGGGCCAGCCGCAACTGCCGCGGGCCTGGTCCGCCCGGTCCGGGTGTACGCCGTGGCCGGCGTCGTGTTCGCGGGGGTGTCGCTGGCCGGGATCCTGAACGCCTTGCCCCGGCAGCACGAGGTGTACGAGGGCGCCTACACCCCGCGGGGCTTCGTGATCCGGTTCCTCCGCGGCCAGGACCCGGTGTTCCGCGCCTACCGCCATCTCGCCGAAGCGCCGGGCGTCGAGGCGGTATGGCACCTCGACCGCCATTACCACAGCCTTCCCGGCTACTACTACCTGCACCGGAAGATCCCGTTCTACGACGTGGCGACCGGGTACGGCAACCACCTCCATCAGGACCTGGACACGATCCGGGCCTCGGCGAGCCACCTCGTCTCCGGGGACCCGGACGTTGCCGTTCCCGGCTACACGCTGGAGAAGGCGTTCGACGGCATCCGCATCCTGCGCCGCGAGGAGGACGAGCCCCCGGTCCGCCGGTGGCGGGCATTTACCCCGACCATCACCGGGGAGATCGACACCCGGCTCATGCGCCGGATCGACCCCGGCGCCCCTTCTCCGCCGGCCAACTTCAGGATCCGGTTCGCCGCGCCGGGGTGACGCGGCCTGCATCCATGTGCCACCACCCGACAGGACCCTGCGTCTGCTTCGTCATCCCTACGTACAACGAAGCGGCCGACATCGAGCCGATGCTGCATCGGCTGACCGGACTGTACCGGGACCCGGACACCGCGTTCCTGATCGTCGACGACGAGAGTCCGGACGGCACCGCCCGGGTGGTCCGGGAGCTCGCCGCATCGGACGATCGCATCCATCTCCTCGAAGGCCCGCGGCGCGGACTCGGACGGGCCTACGTGCGGGGGATGGTCCACGCGATGGAGACCCTCGGCGCGGGGGTGGTCGTGCAGATGGACGCCGACTTCTCCCATGACCCCGCGGATGCTGCAAGGCTGCTGGCCCGTCTGGCCGGCGGCGGTCCCGCGGGCGGAGCGGACGTGGCGATCGGCAGCCGTTACGTCGCCGGCGGCACGCTCGACCCGCGCTGGGGCCTCGGACGGCGGCTGCTGTCGCGCTGGGGCAACCGTTTCGCCCGGTGGGCCGCCGGAGTCCGGGGGGTGCGCGACTGCACCGCGGGCTTCAAGGCGCTGCGGGCGGACGCGCTCCGGGCCGCGAAGGTGGAGGACATCCGGGCGCGGGGCCATACGTTCCAGGTGGAGCTCCTGCACCGCCTGATCCACGCCGGTGCAAGGGTCGTCGAGGAGCCGATCCACTTTCGCGAGCGAGAGCACGGACAGACCAAGCTCGGCGCCGGGAGTGTTCTGGAGTTCTTCTGGCGCATCGGGTGGTTGGGCCTGGCGAGCCATTGGGCCATCGTCAAGTACGGCCTGACGGGTCTGGCCGGAGCGCTGGTCAACCTCGGATCGTTCCAGCTCCTCCTCGATCTCGGGCTGCACAAGTTCCTGGCGTCGCCGATCGCGATCGAGCTCTCGATCGTCTCGAACTTCCTGATGCACAACTACTGGACCTTCGCCGATCGGGTCATGATCGGCCGCAAGCGTATCCGGGCCCTGAAGTACAACGCCGTCTCGCTGGCGACGCTCGCCTTGAACTACGCCACGTTCGTCGCCCTGTCGTACCTGTTTCCGCAAGCCCCTCCGGTGCTGCTGCAGGCATGCGGCATCGTGCCGGCCGCGGTGCTCAACTATTCCATGAATTCCGGCTGGACGTTCCGCGGGACGCTCCCGAAAGCGCCCGGTGAGCCGCCGTTTCCCAAGTAGCCGGGGGGAGCTGCGGCGGGAACGGTGCATCCCGTCGCGTACGATGTGGGGAGCGGGGGAGGCGGCTCGGGAGGTCCGGTGGCGCCACCGCGGGCGGCCCGTCGCTCGCGGCAGGAGGCCGGTGAGGGGTGCGGGTCGGGCTTGCGGAGGACGGCATCCAGATGCCCCGCCTCCGCCCCACAGCGGGCCATACGCGCGTTCTGGGGATATTGCGCAACGGACGAGGTGAAGGAGCTGCTCGGACCGGAGACCGAAGATGCGAGGCACGAAAGGCTGATGGAGGTGGTCCGGGCCGTCAGGCCGGGAGCCAGGCAGTTCACGTGGACCCATTTCGGCTTGCCGGGCCATGCACACTGGCCGGACTATCGGCACTCCATGGCCGAAAGGGACTCGTTCAGGACGTGGCACCTGGAACGGAGCGAGACGGCAGGCCGGTGGCTCGAAGCGCTGCTGGACCACGTCGAACGGAACGATCCACAGGCGATCGTCCTCGTCTTCGGAGATCACGGCGTCATCGCGGGCATGGGGCGCGTGGGGGACATGGAGCGGATCTTCGTGCTCCGGGATCGCTTCTCCGTGGCAGGGGGGATCTTCCCGCCCGAAGCGTGCCGGGAGGAGATCGACGAAGCGCAGGCGCCGGGCTGGCTCACGCACCTCGATCTGGTCCACGCCGTACTGCGCTGCCTCTCGGGGGGAGAAGACGCACGGCGAGTACGGAGCAAGTACCGGCCTTGGCTGAAAACGCACGATGCAAGGTTCGCCTGGCATCATTACCTGCCGGACGCGCGGTACGAAGAGTTCGTCCGGCCATGGAGCGACCGCGCCTGGTGGCTGGGGCGATGAACGTCCGGGGGAGATGAACGTCAAGGAGATCCGATGGCTCGTGGTGGCGGCCGGATGCACAACGGCTCCTGCCGCGCACGCCTACGTGGACCCCGGATCGGCGGGGCTGCCGGTCACGTCGGTCCTCGCGGCGATCGCCGCGGCGGGATACCGGTTGCGGCGCCACTGGGAGCGGGTGCGGCGATGGTTCCTGAAGGAGCCGCCGGCGTCCGCCGGTGCGGCCGAGCAGCTCGGCACCCGTTTCGCACTCGATGATCCACTCCCCGATCTCGGCCAGCCGCTCCGGATCCGCGAGCCCGTTCAACACCCCCGAAAGCCGTTCGGCCGTGACGGCGTCGAACTTCCGTGCCGTCAGCCGGCGCAGCAGCGCCCGTTCTTCAGTCCGGCCCTGCTCACGACCTTCTTCGCGGCTTTCCTCGAACCACCGCCTCGTCCACTCCTGCACCTGTTCTTCCAGCATCGTCCTCTCCTCCTCCAATTCCGCCGCCTGCGGTGCGCCGTGCCAAGGCGCCATTCCTCAGCGGGTGCGAATCCCGCCCGGCAACTGTCGCTCCAGCCGGTAGCAATCGGAGCGGTTGATGGAGGCAACGACGTCGACTGAAGCACTTCGGTGCAAGGGGCCGCCGAGGGCGGCTTGAGCGACTGTGCGGGCCGCAACGTGAGTGAACGCCGAGCAGGCCTCGAAACCGATGATGCGGAAGCCGACCCGTCTGTAGGCCGGGGAAGGCTGGAGTTGTTGCCGGTGCTGAACACTGGTAGATGATCCGGGTGGACCGCAGGCTGCTCGAGCCGCCCAGGATCTGCGGCACGGCCAGCGCGCTGGCGGTGAGCATGAACACCATCGTGCAGCCCGAGCTGATGCCGGGCTTCGCGAAGGGGATGACCACCCGCCGGTGGATGCGCAGCCACCGCCGGCCGGTGACGATGGTCTCAGGCCGGTACGAGCCGCCCTTCCACGATGCGCAGCGTCCGATCCATCCGCCGGCAGAGCGAGAGGTCGTGCGTGGCCACGACGATGCTCGTTCCGAACTCCCGGTTGAGCGAGCGCATCAGATCGAAGACCGCGTCCGCGGTCTGCCGGTCGAGGTTTCCGGTGGGCTCGTCGGCCAGCACGCAGCGCGGCTGCGTGACGAGTGCGCGGGCGATGGCGGTGCGCTGGCGTTCGCCGCCCGAAAGCTCCGCCGGCTTGTGCGACGCTCGGGATCCGAGGCCGACTTTCTCGAGCATGGCCTGGGCGTGCCGTTCGGCCGCGCCGGCCCCCGTGCCGCGGATCAGCAGAGGCATCGCCACGTTCTCGCGTGCCGTGAACTCCGCGAGGAGGTGGTGGAACTGGTAGACGAAGCCGAGGACCTCGTTGCGTACCCGGCCGCGCTCGCGTTCGCCGATCGTCGCGACCGGCCGGCCGGCGATCGTCACCTCTCCACGGTCCGGAGTGTCGAGTCCGCCCAGACAGTGCAGCAGGGTGCTCTTGCCGGAGCCGGACGCGCCGACCAGAGCGATCCCTTCGCCCGCCTCCACCACGAGATCCGCGCCCTTCAGGACATCGACATCCAGTCCGCCTTGCCGGAACGAGCGTTCGAGCCCCCGGGCGACGAGCACCGGCCCGTCGGGCGGAGCGCCGTCACGGGTGGTTGCGTCCGCGACGCCGTTCGCGCCGGGCAGGGTCGTCGAGCGCATCGGCTCATGGCGTAGTGCCTCCACCGGCCGGATCCGGGACGCCTTCCCGTCCGGCCGGAATGTCGCGAACACCGCCTCATTCATGGCGCAGCGCCTCCACCGGCCGGGTCCGCGACGCCTTCCACGCCGGGTAGAGCGTCGCGAGGACCGACAGCACGAAGGCGACGCTGCTCACCGCCGCCACGTCGCTCCAGCGCATGTCCGAGGGTACCGCGCTGATGTAGTAGACCTGCGGCGAGAGGAACTGGATACCGAAGAATTTCTCGATGGCGGGCACGAGGGTCTCGACGTTGGAGGCGAGGGCGACCCCGCCGGCCACCCCCGCGAGGGTGCCGACCGCCCCGATGACGGTCCCCTGGACGACGAAGATCGACAGGATGCTCGACTGGCTCGCCCCCAGGGTGCGCAAGATCGCGATGTCCGCTTCCTTGTCGGTCACGACCATCACCAGTGTCGAGACGAGGTTGAACGCGGCGACCGCGACGATGAGGGTCAGGATCACGAACATGGCCGTTTTCTCGATCTTGAGGGCGCGGAAAAAATTCGCGTGATGGCGGGTCCAGTCCTGGAGCCAGTACGCTCCTCCGAACGAACGGGCGAGCTCCCGGCTCACCGCCGGGGCGTCGAACATGTCGGCGAGCTTTACGCGCAGCCCGCTGACCCCGGCGCCGAGCCGGAACACGCGCCGGGCGTCCCCGACGTGGATCACCGCGAGGGAGGTGTCGTATTGCGCGTGATTGGCCTCGAAGATCCCGCTGACGGTGAAGCGCCGCATGCGCGGCAGCACTCCGGCCGGGGTGATCTGCGCCTGCGGCGCGACCAGGGTGATGCGCGAGCCGATCGCGGTATCGAGCGCGCGCGCCAGATCGCGCCCGAGCAGCACGTTGAACCGGCCCGGCGCCAGACTCCCGAACTCGCCCTCGACCAGATACCGTCCGATGTCCGACACCCGCGGCTCGCGCTCGGGCAGCACACCGCGGATCAGCACGCCCCGGACCTGCCCGGCGTGGGTCAGCATCGCCTGTCCTTCCACGTAGGGGGCGGCCCCGACCACCTCCGGGTGGGCCTCGGCGGTGGCGACGAGCGATTCCCAGTCTTCGAGCGCGCCGTCGAACCCCGAGATCGTCGCGTGCGACGCCATGCCGAGGATGCGCTCGCGCAGTTCGCGCTCGAACCCGTTCATGACCGAAATCACCGTGATCAGGGCGGTCACCCCGAGCGCGATCCCGAGCATCGAGGTCAGGCTGATGAACGAGATGAAGTGGTTGCGCCGCTTCGCGCGCGTGTAGCGCAGGCCGACGCAGAGCTCGAAGGGGGCGAACATGGGCCAGGATCGGGAGCGGGGATCAGGGATGCAGGCGGACCGTTGCGTCATCGGGCGCTGGAGCTTCGGGCGAGACGCCTGGGCGCGGCTCGCGCGACATCGCTGCGCAGGTACACGGGCGCCGCGTCCCACGGGGGGACGGCGAGGCCGGCCTCGAACGCCGCCCGTGCGCTCCCCAGCATGTCGACGGCCTCCGGCAGCCGGACCGCGTCCACCGTTCCGAGACGATCCCCGAGACGCGCGACGAGCGCCGCGCGATGCGCCGACCACCCGGAACCGGCCCCGCTCCATCCGCCTCCGTCCGGGACGCGGACCGCGTCCGGCGAACCGACGGTTTCGTCGAAGACCGGCGCCATGGTCACGCCGTTCCACTCGAAGCCTCCCCAGTACACTTCGCCCATCCGGGCGTCGAGCGCGGCGAGCACCCGGGGCGCGCACCGCGTCCGGTGCATGCCGGCCGCCAGGGTCCGGAGCGTCGAAACCGCGACCAGTGGCCGGTCCGACCCGAACCCGAGCCCCTGCGCGACCGCGCACGCGATCCTGAGTCCCGTGAACGAGCCTGGGCCGCGGCCGAACGCGATCGCGTCGAGGGCGCGGAGCCCGATGCCGGCTTCCGCAAGCACCGAGTCGATCATCGGAAGCAGCCGCTCGGTATGCCGCCGCGGCTCGACCCCGTGGCGCGAGACGATCGTTCCCGAGCATTCGAGGGCACAGGAGCACGCATCGGTGGCGGTCTCGATCGCGAGGACGTTCACGCGCCTTCGGTCTCCGCGCCGGGGGGCCGCGTCTTCTCGCCCGGAGCGCGCACCTTCCCATCGGGCTCATCGGGGATCCGCGCCTCCTGGCCGGAACCCCCTGTCCCGGCGGAAGCCTGCGCCCCCGCGCCGGAGGTCCGCACTTCCTCGCCGGGGATCCACGTCCCCGTACTGAAGTCCCGCACCTTTGCACCGGGAACCCGCGTTCCCGTACCGGTCGCCCGTCCCTCCGCTCCGGGAGCGCGCGCGCCCTTGCCGGGAAGCCGCACTTCTGCGCCGGGAGGCTGCGCCTCCGCCCCGCCGTCCCGCCCCTCCGCGCCCCCGATCCCTTCCGCGAAAAACGCCCTCACGTCGCCGAGGCTCCTGGTGATCGGCATCGGGGGCAGGCTCGCGAGGAATACGCGGCCGTACCAGCGGCTCGACAGCCGCGGGTCGCACACCACCACCACCCCGCGGTCACCCGCGTCCCGGATGAGCCGCCCGACCCCCTGCTTGAGGCCGATCACCGCGGCCGGTAGCTGGAGGGTCACGAAGGGGTCCTCGCCCTCGCTCCGGGCCGCCGCCGCGCGCGCCCTGAGCAAGGGATCGTCCGGGGGCGCGAAGGGGAGCTTGTCGATGAGCACCAGCGAGAGGGCGTCGCCCCGGATGTCCACGCCCTCCCAGAAACTCTGGGTCCCGAGCAACACCGAATCCGCCGTTTCGACGAAGCGATCGAGCAGCTCGCCGCGCGGGCGTTCTCCCTGCGTGAGCAACGGCCAGGGCACCCGGCCGTCGAGGGCCTTGCGCACCGCGAGCAGGGCGCGGTGGCTCGTGAACAGCAGGAACGCGCGCCCGCGGCTTGCCGCGAGCACGGACACGGCCACGTTCGCGACGGCTTCGTCGTAGCCCGGCCGGGACGGTTCCGGCATGTCGGGGGGGAGGTAGCAGCGGGTCTGCCTCCGGTAGTCGAACGAGCCGTCGAAGATGTGAAGCGCGGCATCGGCCATGCCCACCCGGGCCGCGAAGTGCGCAAGGCTCCCCGCCACCGAGAGGGTCGCGGAGGTCAGGATCCAGGCCCGCTCCACTTCCGCAACCCGCTCGGCGAGGGCCGGCGCGGTGTCGAGCGGCGCCAGATGCGCCGCGAACCCCCGTGCGCGCGCTTCCGCCCATCGGGCGCAGCCGGGCTCGGCGGGCTCGCCTCCGATCCGGTTCAGCCGCTGGGCGAGCATGCGCGCCCGCAGCGCCGCCGCCTCGATCGACGGCCCCCGCACCGACACCGTGTCGAGCGCTCCGGCCAGGGTGTCGAGCCGGATCTCGATCGCCTCGATCCGGACCCGCGCGTCCGGCGGCATCGCGCTCCATTCGATACGCCGCGGCGTCCGGCCGACGGCCTCGGCCCCCTCCCGGACCGCGATCTCCAGATCGGCCGCCAGGGGATCGACGTCCGGTGTATCGGGCGCTTCCGCCTGCATCGCCGCAACGGTGTCGCGCGCGAGCTCGAAGAGCTGTCCGCTCGTGACCTCCACGCCGAAGAAGCGGGTCGCGAGATCGGGGAGCTGGTGGGCCTCGTCGATGATCAGCGTGTCGGCGAGCGGAAGCAGATCGGCGAACCCGTGCTCCTTGAGCACCATGTCGGCGAGCAGGAGATGATGGTTGACCACCACGACCTCCGCCTCGGCCGCGCGACGGCGCGCTTCGGCGACGTGGCATCCGTCGAGCATCGGGCATCTCGACCCCAAGCAGTTGTCCGCCGTCGAGGTGACGTTGCGACGGAGCGGATCGGCCTCGGCGAGATCGCTCACCTCGGCGAGGTCCCCGCTCACGGTCCGGGCCGCCCATCCCGAGAGGCCCGCCAACCGCGCGGCCAAGTCCGAAGACGTGAGCCGTCCCGAGGTCAGCGCCTGCTCGTAGCGCCAGCGGCAGAGGTAGTTCGAGCGGCCCTTGAGCAGCGCGATCCGCGGAGTGCGCCCGAGCGCGCGGCACACGAGCGGCAGATCGTGTCGAAACAGCCGCTCCTGGAGGTGGCGGGTGCCGGTGGAGATCACGATCCTGCCGCCGCCCGCGATCGCCGGAACGAGATACGCCAGGGTCTTGCCGGTCCCCGTCCCGGCTTCGCAGATGAGGGCGTTCCGGCACGATACGGCGCGCTCGACCTCGGCGGCCATGGCGCGCTGCTCCGCTCTCGGCGCGTAGCCGGGGAGCAGCCCGGACAGCGGTCCGTCCGCGGCGAAGACGCGAGTGCATCCGTCCGGGACGCGCTCCCTCCGCGCCCCGGCACGGCCGGCGCCCGTCCCGCCGGCCCGCGATTCGCCGCCGGAAAAGGGCTCAGGCGAAGGCTGGAGCGAGGCCACGCTCGCGCGACTCCATCGATACGGCCATCAAAGACGCCTGAAGGCTCCTCGGCCACCGGCCCGGCCGTCGAGTGTAAGCCCTGCGCCGGACCGGCGCGAAGCAGAGGAGGCCGCCCCCGGATGCAGACAACGGTGTGGGCGACCGGGGTGTGGGCGACCGGCGGCACGCTGATTTCGCGCTGTGCGCAACGTTGGGCCGGAGAAGCCGCGGCCGGCGCCTCCAGGACCGATGAAGCCGGTTCCGGGCTCGTCCCCGGTGTGCCGGCGCGGGCTCCGACCAGCGGGCCGGCGGCCGGCGGGTGAGGGTCCATCGGGACGGGCAGCGTCCGCGAACGTCCCGAAGAGTGATCCGGCGATCGCAATTTGACGCCTGCCGGTATCGGGAGTACAACGCACCGGTGCCGAGAGGATTCGCGCACACCGGATGCGTCGGCGGCACGGTTTCCCGCGGAGGGAGGGCCTGACACGGGCGGGCCCGATCGGGAGCCGGCACCTCGGCGCATGGTTCCGGCCCGGAGAGAGTCCCCGATCGTCAATCCGACTCTTCAAGAACGTTCTCCGTGGTCCTGTCTCAATCCGTCAACGGGAGAAACATCAATGTCCAAAGCAACCATGATGCTGTCGGCAGGTCTTGCGGCGGCGGTGCTCGCCACCTCCACCGCGCTCGCCGAAGTGAAGATCCGGGTGCAGTCGGTGATTCCGGCCAAGGCCGACGAAGTGCACATGCTCAACGAGTTCGCCAAGGACGTGAGCGACCTGACCAACGGCGAGGTCAAGATCGAAGTCCTGCCGGCCGGCGCCGTGGTCGGCATGAAGGAGACCCTGGACGCGGTCGACGCCGGCTTGGTCGAGGGCGGCTTCGCCTGGACCCACTACTGGTCGGGCAAGCATCCCGCGGCCATGCTGTTCGGATCGCCCGTCGCCGGCGCCGGGGTCGGGATCGACAACATCGCGTTCATGTCGTGGTTCCTGTACGGCGGCGGCAAGGAGCTCTACGACCAGCTCTGGAAGGAGATGGGCGTCAACGTCAAGGGCTTCATGCTGCAGCCGGTAGGCCCGGAGGCGCTGGGCTGGTTCAAGGAGCCGATCAACTCGATGGACGACTTCCGCAAGTACCGCTTCCGCACCCCCCCCGGCATCCCCGGCCAGACCTACAAGGACATCGGGGTTGCCTCGGTGGCCATGGGCGGCGGGGACATCCTGCCGGCGCTTGAAAAGGGCACCATCGACGCCGCCGAGTGGTGCTGCCCGAAGCCGGACAGCGTGTTCGGGTTCCAGAAGGTGCTGAAGCACTACTACCTCCAGGGCCTGCACCAGGTCGTCGTCAACGCGGACATCTACATCAACGGCGACGTTTACGAGAGCCTGACCGACCACCAGAAGAAGGCGATCGAGGTGGCGGCGAACGCCTCCCTGACCAAGGCCCTGGCCTACCGCATCTACGAGAACGGCAAGGCGCTCAAGGATCTGACCGAGAACCACGGGGTGCAGCTCCACGACACGCCCACCGACTACTTCAGCGCCTACATGAATGCGGCCAAGGCGTCGCTGGAGAAGAACGCGGCGGAGAATGCCTTCTTCAAGGAGGTCTGGGATTCGCAGAGGACCTTCGCGGAAATCGCCGTGCCGTTCTGGGCCGGCGCGCAGACCTCGAACGCCAATCTGGGCCAGGCGTTCGCCAAGTCGTTGCAGTAGAGCCGGGTCACCGGATACCGGCAAACGGCGCGGGACGCCGCGTGGCGGAGCATGGCCTTCGCCACGCGGCGTCCGGCCCGGACCATCATGACCTTCCCCCCGACCCGGCATGGCCGGAACCCAAGGGCGACTTCGGAACTGGGATGGCGCGAACAGCGGCGGTACGGATCGTCCCGGCTCCGGCCGCTGGGAGATGAACGCAGCCGTGTCTGAAGCCCCCCAGGACCTGGACGTCACCGACGAGCTGATCGCCGAACGGCGAAGCGGCGCCCCGGGCGATCTGCCGCCCGACATGGCGGGCTGGATGCGCTCCGCCATCACCTGGATCGACACGTTCAGCCTGTGGTGCGGCCGCATCTTCTGCTGGATGCTCGTCCCGCTCATGATGGCCATGGTGTGGGAGGTGGTCGCGCGCAAGCTCTTCGTCGCCCCCACGATGTGGGCCTACGACGTGAGCCGGATGCTGAGCGGCGGGCTGTTCCTGGTCGGCGCCGGCTACGCCCTGATGCGGGGCGTGCACATCCGCGCCGACTTCATCTACCGGAACTGGGCGCCGCGCCGGCAGGCGGCGGTCGACGCCGCCCTGTACCTGGCCCTGTTCTTCCCGGCCATGGTCTTCTTCCTGCTGATCTCCTACGGCTACGCCGAAAAGGCATGGCTTCGCTGGGAGCTGAGCATGGACACCGCCTGGATGGCGCCGGTCGCGCCGGTGCGCACCGCCATGCCCCTCGGCGCGCTCTTCCTCATCATTCAAGGCATCTCGGAGCTGCTGAAATGCATCTACGCGATGCAGAAGAACCGGTGGCCGTGACATGGGCCCCGAGGCCATCGGTCCGGTCATGATCGCGGTCGCGCGCTTCCCGATTGCCCGGAAGACGTTCGGTATCGCCGAAGTGCATCTACGCGATGCGGAAGAACCGGTGGCCGTGACATGAGCCCCGAGACCATCGGCTTCATCATGATCGCGGTCATGCTGCTGGCGATCTTCGTCGGGTTCCCGATCTCCTTCACCCTCATCTTCCTCGGGCTGGCGTTCGGGGCCTGGGGGTTCGGGCCGAAGCTCGTCGTCTACCTGATGACCCTGCAATTCAACAACGTCATGCTGGAGCAGACGCTGGCGGCGGTCCCCCTGTTCATCTTCATGGGGATCCTGATGGAGCAGGCGGGGCTGATGGAGCGGCTGTTCCGCGCCGTGCAGTTGGTGCTTTCGAGCACCCGCGGCGCGCTCTACATCGCGGTGCTGTTCGTCTCCACCATCTTCGCCGCCGCCACCGGCATCGTCGGCGCCTCGGTGACCATCCTGGGCATCATGGCGGCCAAGACCATGAACCGCTCCGGCTACGACGTGAAGCTGGCCGCCGGCACCATCACCGCCGGCGGCACCCTGGGGATCCTCATCCCGCCGTCCATCATGCTGGTGGTCATGGGGCCGGTGCTGGAGGTGCCGGTCACCGATCTCTTCGCCGCCGCCATCGTCCCCGGCATCCTGCTGGCCTGCCTGTACACCGCCTATTCCCTGATCCGGTGCTGGCTGAACCCCGCGCTCGGCCCGCCGCTGCCGGAGGACGAGCGCCCGGAGACCTCCGGGTCGATGTGGCTGGAATTCGTCGCCGCCATCGTCGTTCCGGTGGCGCTCTTCATCGGCGTGACCGTCGCCGTGCACACGTTCGTCGCGCCGGCGATTCCCGGAGAGGGGCTGTTGTCCCGGATGCTGGGGCTGGCGGCCTATCTCGCGGCGTACGCGGCGCTCGCCCGCGCCATGGTCGCGGCCCACCGCTGGCTCGAGGCGAACCGCCCGGGCGGGTTCTACGTCAGCGAGGTCTGGACCGAGTTCTACCTGGGCTTGGTGCCCCCCGCCCTGCTGGTGGCGTTCGCTCTGGGCTCGATCCTGCTCGGCTGGGCGACGCCGACCGAGGGCGCGGCCTGCGGCGCGTTCGGCGCGCTGCTGATGACCCTCGGCTACCGGAAGATGACGCCCGCGAAGTTCCAGGACGCCCTGGTCAAGACCCTGGAGATCTCGGTGCTGATCCTGTTCCTGGTCGCGGCGTCCAACTTCTTCGGGGCGGTGTTCTCGCGGCTGGGCACGCCCACCATGCTGACCAACGCCCTGCTGGCGTTCGATCTGTCCCAGATCGAGGTCCTGATCATCGTCATGGCCCTGATCTTCATCCTCGGCTGGCCGCTGGAGTGGGTCCCGATCGTCCTGATCATCGTGCCCATCCTGATCCCGCTGCTGGACAAGATGGGCATCAACCTGACCTGGTTCGGCATCCTGGTGGCGGTGAACCTCCAGACCGCCTGGCTCTCGCCCCCGGTCGCCCTGTCCGCCTACTTCCTCAAGGGCGTGGTGCCCGATTGGGACTTGAAGGACATCTACCTCGGCATGATGCAGTTCATGGTCATCCAGCTCATCGGCCTGGTCCTGATCATGCTGTTCCCGCAGATCGTCCTGTGGCTGCCCGGCGTCATGTACGGGGGATAGGGACGGGTATCGCCGCCATGCTGATCTTCCCCGAAATCCAGATCTCCGGGGGCCGGGTGGTCACCCGCCATGCGCCTGCGGCCGAGAACGTCGTGCATCCGGTCACGCCGCTCGATGCGGTCCGCAGGTTCGAGGCCCAGGGCGCGGAGCGGCTGCACATCCTCGACGTGGACGCCGCCCTCGGCGAAGACGCCGTGAACGACGCCCTCATCCGCGAGATCATCGCCTCGACGAGCATTCCGGTGCAGGTGGCCGGCGGCATGAGGACGCTGCACCACATCGAATCATGGTTCGAGGCGGGCGCGGCCCACGTGGTCCTCGGCACGCTCGCCATCACCAACCAGCAGTTGCTGGCCGAGGCCTGCGCCCGATACCCGGCCGCGATCCTCGCCAACATCGCGACCAAGGACGGCTACGTGATGATCGACGGCTGGCGGACGCAGACCGCCTACCGACCCCGCGACATCGTCTACGACCTCCAGATGGCGGGGGTCGCCGGCATCATCCACTTCGACATCAACCGGTTCGAAGGTGACGCCTCGACCTCGCTGGCGCTGACCATGGAGATGAAGCAGGACGTGGTCATCCCAGTGTATTCGAGCGGCACCGTGCACAGCCTCGACGACATGGCCCGGCTGCGCTACCTGCCGGACATCCACGGGGTCATCATCGGCGAGGCGCTGATCAACGAGCGCTTCAGCCTGCAGGAGGCGCTCGCCGTCGCCGCGCAACGGGAGACCAGCCCCGAGCCGGAGGTGGAGACCTCGGTCTCGGTGCGCGGCATCCAGCACCCGGTGAAGGTCTATCTGGCCTCCTACAGCCTCTCTCCGGCCGTGCGCTGGTGGAACCAGGATCTGCGCCAGGCCGTCACCGACGACAATCCCTACATCGAGATGCTGATTCCCCAGGAGGATCTCGACCTCGATCCCTCCGCGCTCACGCCCCGCGAGCTGCAGGCGGCGTACGAGAAGGTGGTGGACGATGCGGATGCGGTCGTGGTGCTTCTCGACGGCATCGAGCATGAAGCGTGGACCGGGTTCGAGTGCGGCTACGCACGCGCCCGCGGCAAGCGTCTGCTCGGCATCGCCACCAGCGTTCCAAACGAGGCGCGCATGCCTTTCGAGGCGATGTGCGACGAGGTCATCGTCATCGATCCGAACGAGGACCGCCTCTTGATCCTCGCGTCGATCGCGAAGCAGGTGAACGCGCAGTTGCTGATGGACCGCGCCCTGTGCTGAGCGCGGCAGCTCCCGTCAGGTATGGACGTTCGAAGATACGCCGCGGCCAGGCGCCCGGACCATCGGAATCGGCATCCCCCCGTGTCGAGATCTCGGGTGTCGGAGCGCCGGCGGGGGTCGCGGCGCCCGGCACGCCATCCGCCAAGCCCGGACCACCACGTTTCGCGTGATGCGCAGTCGTCCGGCCGTTCGTCCCGCGGATTCCGTCCACGGTTCGCCGGATACTACCGAAGGAGATCGATGAGATGAAGATCGGATTCTGCCTGCCGCACGAGACCGACGCGATGGGCGGGGACACCGCGAGCGGCGCGGACGTCATGCGGCTCGCCCGCCGGGCCGAGGACGTCGGGTTCGACTCGGTGTGGCTGGTCGACCATTTCTGCTACTCCGCGGCGGGGGAGCTGGAGGCGTTCGGGGCGAGCGCGCCGCCGGAACTGGTCGGCCGCACCTACGGGGCATGGGAGTGCATGACCACCGCCGCGGCGCTGGCCCGCGAGACCCGCCGGGTGGAGATCGGCACCCTGGTGGTGAACACGGGGTACCGCAACCCCGCGTTGCTGGCGCGCATGGCCGACACCATCGACGAGCTGAGCGGGGGGCGGCTCATCCTGGGGCTCGGGGCCGGGGACTTCGAGTCCGAGCACGTGGCGTTCGGCTATCCGTGGGAACGGCGGGTCGGCCGCTTCGAGGAGGCGTTGCAGATCATCCGCCCGCTGCTGCGCGGGGAGAAGGTGACGTTCGAGGGCGAGTTCTACTCTGCGCACGAAGCAGAGAACCTCCCCAGGGGTCCGCGGGCGGCGGGGCCGCCGATCATGATCGGCGTGCTCGGGCGCGGTCCCCGGATGAAGCGCCTGGTGGCGCAGCACGCGGACCAGTGGAACTGCTGGCTCGCCTCCGGCGACAGCCATGCCCGGGCCTACGTCGAGATCCGCGACGCGATGCTCGCCGGATGCGAGAAGCACGGGCGGGATCCTGCGACCCTGGAGCTGAACGTCACGGTGCGGGTCTGTCCGCCGGGCGGGCAGCCGGTGTCGGAGGACTTCAAGCCGCTGTCCGGTCCGCCGGCACGGATCGCGGAGCAGCTTCTGGAGTTCGATGCGCTCGGGGTCGAGCACGTCACGGTATGGCCGCATCCGAACACGGCCGAGAGCCTGGAGGTGCTCGGTGACGTGCTGCAGGCGCTTCGCTGAATGCCCCACAAGGCCGGCGCGCGGCGCATCTTCATCGCGGGTTGCGGTATCGTGCGCCGCCCCCATCCACAAGAAGTCCCGTAAGCCATGAAAGGTGCCGAACTGCTTGTCGACACCCTCGTGCAGGTCGGGGTGCGACGCATCTTCAGCCTGTCCGGCAACCAGATCATGCCGGTGTACGACGCACTCATCGATTCCGGCATCCCCATCGTGCACGTCCGCCACGAGGCCGCGGCGGTGTACATGGCCGACGCCTGGGCGCAGATCACCGGCGAGCCCGGCGTGGCGCTGGTGACGGCCGGGCCGGGGCTCGGCAACACCATCGCCTCGCTCTTCTGCGCGCGGCACTCGGAAAGCCCAGTGCTGATCCTGAGCGGCGACTCCCCGATCGGGGCCGACGGAGACGCCGTGTTCCAGGAGATGGCGCAGACGGACGTCACCCGATCCGTGGTCAAGGCGGCGCTGCGTCCCGCCCGCGCCGAGCGTGTCGGGCACGAGGTCGGCGCCGCCGTCTCCCGTGCGCGGAGTGGACGTCCCGGTCCCGTGCACGTCGCTTTGCCCTTCGACGTGCTCAACGCCGCGACCGGCGGCGCGGGACGGGTGGGCACGGGCGAGCTTGCGCGCCGCCCTCGCGTGCTCCCGGCGCCGGCCGCCGGTGAGGTCGCGGGGCGGATCACGCGTGCGGAGCGGCCGATCGTCCTGACCGGCCCGTGCATGAACCGGAGCCGGAACGGCGCCCGGCTCGCGGTGCTCGAAGAATCGCTCGGCGCCCCGGTGGTTCCGGTGGAGAGCCCGCGGGGGCTGCGCGATCCGGCGCTCGGGGCGTTCGCCGGCGCGCTTGCGAGGGCGGACCTCGTCGTTTTTCTCGGCAAGACGGTCGATTACTCGGTGGGCTTCGTGCGCCCGCCGGTGACGGACGCGGCGGCCGAGCTCGTGGTGATTGATCCGGACGAGCACGCGATCGAGCGCGCGCACCGGCTCGCCGGCGGGCGGATCGTGTTCTCGGCGTGCGCGGACCCCGATCTCGCGGCGGAAGCGGTCGCCGCCGCGGCGTCCGGGACGCCGGCGCCGGGTCGCGTCTGGCGCGAGGAGGTGGAGGGGGCGGTCGCGGACCGCACCATCGCCGTCGAGATCGGCGCCCGTCCCCACCCCAAGGCCGTGTGCGAGGCCGTGCAGCGGGTCCTGGACGCCGCCGCCGATCCGATCCTCATCTGCGACGGCGGCGAGTTCGGGCAATGGACGCAGGCGTTCTGCACCGCCCCGACGCGCATCGTCAACGGCCTGTCCGGCGCCATCGGCTGCGGACTGCCCCATGCGCTCGCGGCAAAGCTCGCCCGCCCGGAGGCCACTGTCGTCACACTATTGGGGGACGGGACGGCCGGCTTCCATTTCACCGAGTTCGACACCGCGGCCCGCGAAGGAGCGGCGTTCGTGAGCGTGATCGGCAACGACTTCCGCTGGAACGCCGAGCACCAGATCCAGCTCCGGAACTACGGCCCCGACCGCCTGATCGGCTGTGGGCTCTCGCCGAGCGCCCGCTACGACCTCGCCGCGTCCGCCTTTGGATGCCACGGCGAGCACGTGACGAACGCGGTCGGGCTCGACGCGGCCCTTGCCCGCGCCCTTGCGAGCGGCCGGCCGGCGTGCGTGAACGTGGAGATCGACGGGGTCGCGGCGCCGGTGTTCTCGCCGATGGCCGGTGGCGGCCGTTCGCCGCGGGATTGAGGGCCGGTGGCGCAACGAGGGCAGGGCGCGAGGAGAGGAATGCCGTTGCCGGCCCGTCTCGTCGTCACCGACCTCGACGGTACGCTGCTCGATTCGGCCTCGAGGCTCGGTCGGGCACACCGCCGTGCGCTGGAGAACCTCGGTCGCGGCGGGGCGGTGCGCGTGGTGGCCACGGGCCGTTCGCTCCATTCCGCGCGCTTCGTGATGCCCGCGGACTTCCCCATCGACTATCTCGTGTTCTCCAGCGGCGCCGGTGTCATGTCGTGGGCGGACGGGCGGATTGTTTTTCGCTCGCGGACGATGGCTCCCGGCGTCGTCTCCAACCTCCTCGTGCGGCTGCGCGCCCTCTCGCTCGATTTCATGGTGCACCACGCGGCGCCCGATACGCACTGCTTCCATTTCTTCCGCTCGTTGCGCGGCAACCTCGACTTCGAGCGTCGCATCGAGCGCTACGCCCGCTTCGCGCGGTCGCTGGGCGACGGTCTGCCCGGGGAAGTCGAGGTGAGCCAGCTTCTCGTCGTGGAGCCGCCGGGGGCCGCCTCGCACCTCGATCTCCTGGCCCGGGAGTTCGGGGACGTGCACGTGGTGCGTACCACGTCTCCACTCGACCATGTCTCGACCTGGATCGAGCTGCTCCCCGCAGGGGTGTCGAAATCCGGCGCCTCGGAGTGGATCCGGGCGCGGCACGGGATCGGCCGCACCCATACCGTCGCCGTCGGCAACGACTACAACGATCTCGACCTGCTCGAATGGGCGGACCGCGCGTGCGTGGTCTCGAACGCGCCGGAATCGATGCGCGCGCGCTTCGAGGTGGTCCGGTCGAACGACGAGGGCGGGTTCGCGGACACGGTACGCCCGCTGCTGGGGGATGGATGATCGGCGGGGCCGGGGTCGCGCCGGTCCGTGCGCTCGCCCACTGCACGGTCTCGCCGCTTGTCCGGCTCGACCCCCGCACTGGATTTCGAGTGGCTCGCGGCGCAGCCGCGCGGGCCGGCGGGTGCGACGTCCACGCCGCTTCCGGCATCGGTGCGCACACCGGGAGGCTGGACGGCGCCTGCGGAGAGCGAGCCTTGCGCGACGAGTGAGCCGGCTGGAACCACTTCAGGAATGAAGATCGTCACCTGCAACATCCAGTACGGCCGGGGTCGTGACGGCCGTTTCGATCTCGACCGTATCGCGGACATGGTGTCGGGAGCCGACGTGATCGCGCTCCAGGAAGTCGAGCGTTTCTGGTCCCGCTCCGGCGACGTCGATCAGCCGCGGCTGCTCGCGGGCCGCTTCCCCCGGCACTACCAGGCGTACGGACCGGGGGTGGACCTGCATCTCGCCGGAGGGGAGCCGGGCGGGGCGTGTGCCGGCCGGCGGCGGCAGTTCGGGAACATGCTGCTTTCCCTCGCCCCGCTGCTCACGGTGCGCCACCACCTCCTTCCCAAGTACGGGAGCTTGGGGCCGATGAGCCTGCAACGCTCGGCCCTCGAAGGTGTGATCGCGGTGCGCGACGGGCACGTGCGCCTGTACTCGGTCCACCTCACGCACCTCTCCGCCGAGACGCGCCTGCCGCAGATCGAGACCCTGCTGAAGGTGCACGCGGAGGCGATGCGCGAGGGTCCGCCGGTGTCGGGGGGCAGCGGCCTGCACGAGGAGTGGACGCGCGACGGGATGCCGCCGCCGGTGCCGAGGGACGCGATCCTCCTCGGCGACTTCAACATGGAGCCGGGCTCGACGGAGTACGAGCGGATCGTGGGACCGACGTCCCCCTACGGCGGCCGGATCACGAACCCGGAGGGCTTCGTGGATGCCTGGGTCGAGGCCGGCAACGCCGCTGACGCCGGCGCGACGGCGGAGGTGCGGGGCCGTCCCGCCCGGCTCGACTACTGCTTCGTCAGCGCGGGATTGAGAGAGCGGATCCGTGCCGTCCACGTCGATGCGGACGCGGCCGGCTCGGATCATCAGCCGGTGTGGATGGAGATCGATCTCTGAGCGGGGGCCGTCCCGCCCGGTTCGACTGCTGCTTCGTCGCCCCCTGCCGTCCGGCTCAGGGGCGGTAGCGCCTTTCGAGGTATTCGAACACCGCGCGCAGCGCCATCGCCTCGCCCCCCTCGGGCCGCGCCGGCTTCGCGCGCATCGTCCACGCCATGATGTCGAAGTGTGCCCAGGAGACGTCGTCCGGCACGAACGCCTGGAGGAACAACGCGGCGGTGATCGCCCCGCCGTACGGCCGGCTCGTCCCGTTCATGAGGTCCGCGATCCTGCTCTCGATCAGCTCGCGGTACGGCGCGTGCAGCGGCATCCGCCAGACCTCGTCGTGGATCTCGCGCCCGGCGTCCGAGATGCCGGCGGCGACCTCGTCGTCGTTGGCGAACATCGCGGGCAGATCGGTCCCGAGGGCGATGCGGGCCGCGCCGGTCAGGGTCGCGAAGTCGATCATCAGGTCGGGTGCGTCGCCGGCGCCTTCAGCCAGCGCGTCGCTCAGCACGATCCGGCCTTCCGCGTCTGTGTTTTCGACCTCGATGGTCAGGCCCTTGCGGGTCGGGAGCACGTCGCCGGGCCGGTAGGCGTTCCCGGCGATCGCATTCTCCACCGCCGGCACCAGAAGGCGCAGCCGCACCGGCAGCGCGGTGCTCATGACGAGGTCCGCGAGCCCGATGGCGTGGGCCGCTCCGCCCATATCCTTCTTCATCAGCCGCATCCCTCCCGCAGACTTGATGTCGAGCCCTCCGGAGTCGAAACACACCCCCTTGCCCACCAGGGTGAGGCGAGGGGCGCCGGGGTCGCCCCAGGCCAGGTCGATGAGCCGCGGCGGATGGGCACTCGCCCGACCCACCGCGTGGATCGCGGGATAGCCTTCGTCGAGCAGGGCCTCTCCGGTCACTATTCTGAGTGCGGCGCCGTGCCTGGTCGCCAGATCGGACACCGCGCTCGCGAGCTCCCCCGGCATCATGTCGCCGGCGGGGGTGTTGATGAGGTCGCGGACGCGGGCCACCGCACGGGCCCGCACCCGCGCCGCGTCGGCCGTTGCGGCGGCCCCCGGAAAGAGCGTGGCGGACGGCGGCGGCGCCTTCTTGTACCGATCGAAGCGGTAGGCGGCGAGGGCCCAGCCGAGCGCGGCTCGTTCGAGCTGCCGCGAAGACCAGTCGAGATCGAAATGATAGGCGCCGGCCGGCACCGCCTCGGGGACGTGCGCGAGCGCCCATGGATCGTCGTGGCGCTCGACCCCGGCCAGTACGCACGCGAGCCTGCCGCCGTGACTGGGCACGAGGCAGATCGTGCCCGGGCGGGCGGAAAAGCCGGTGTGGCCTGTCCACAGCGAGGCTTCCGGCGGAGCGCTCGCGCGCCATGCCTCCAACCGATCGGGTCCAATCGGAACGACGGCGATCGAATCGCCGTCGCGCTTGTTGCGCAGCAGGTCGTCCATGGGCGACTCCGAGGGCTTGACCGCAGGCTGGAAGAGCCCGGCATTCCGGCACGACCGCGGGTTCGGGGCGGCCTCCGCACCGGTCGATTCTGCCGGACCGGCTCCGGCGCGTGCACGGGATTTGGAGTATGGTTTGCCGAGTATCGCGGATCGGGCAAGGGGGTGGTATGACCGACGACGAAGAGCACAGGCTCGTCGAGAAGCTCGAAGCGCTCAAGATCGAGCATCGTGATCTCGACGACGTGATCGAGCGCATGGCGCAAGGCCCCTACGTCGATCAGATCCAGCTTCGCCGGCTGAAGAAGCGCAAGCTGCAGCTCAAGGACTTCATCGCGTTGATCGAGAGCCGGCTGATCCCGGACCTCGACGCGTGAGGGCAGGGGGCCGCGTCGCCTTTCAGGCGATTTTCGGCGGCAGACGAGGGGAGCGGTTCCGTGGGAAACAGACTGTCACGCATCTACACGCGCACCGGAGATGACGGCACGACCGGCCTCGCCGACGGCGGCCGGCTCGCCAAGAACGCACCGCGGGTCGCGTCGATGGGGGATCTGGACGAGCTGAACGCCCACCTCGGGGTGGTGCTCGCCAATCCGCTTCCGGACGCCATCCGCGACACCCTCACCGGCGCGCAGCACGCGCTGTTCGACATCGGCGCCGAACTGGCGATGCCCGCCGCGGGCGCTGCGGGCATCGTCGACGACACGAGGGTCGAGACACTTGAAACCGCCCTCGACGCCCTCAACGCCGATCTGCCCCCGCTCAAGGAGTTCATCCTGCCGGGCGGAGGCACTGGCGCCTGTGCGACGCACGTCGCTCGCGCGGTGTGCCGCCGTGCCGAGCGCGGGCTCGTCGCCCTCGCAGCGGACGAGCCGGTGAACGAGGCGAGCCGCCGGTACGTCAACCGCCTGTCGGACTACCTGTTCGTCGCCGCGCGTGTCCTCGCCCGCGCCGGTTCGGGCGAGGTCTGCTGGAAGCACGAGCGGAGCCGCGGCGCCGGTTGAGCCGGACGCCGCCGTCGAACCTGGCGATGGCGGCACGGGACTTTGAAGAGGGTCCCGGCTCCGGGCTCAGCCCATCTGCTTTTCGCGGATCTCGTCGAGGACCTTGCAGTCGTAGCACAGGGTCGCGGTCGGGCGCGCTTCGAGGCGCCGGATGCCGATCTCGATCCCGCACGCTTCGCAGTAGCCGTAGTCGCCGCCTTCCAGCGAGGCGATGGCTTCGTCGATCTTCCTGATGAGCTTGCGCTCGCGATCGCGTGTCCTCAGCTCGAGCGTGAACTCCGACTCCTGCGTGGCACGATCGTTGGGGTCCGGAAAATTCGCCGCCTCGTCCTGCATGTGATGCAGCGTGCGGTCGACTTCCTTCATGAGCTTGTGCTTCCAGTCGAGCAGGATCGCCCGGAAATGGGCAATCTGCTTCTCGTTCATGTACTCCTCGCCCCGTTTCGGCTTGTAGGGCTTGAAGTCGAGCACGCTCGATGCATTCGGTTCGGCTGGCATCTGTCGCTCCTGGCGATCACGCACCCGGGAGGGATCCGGCCGGCAGCGGGAGCACCGATCATTCGACCGAATCGTGCCGCGTTGCGGCGGCGTCAGGCCCGGACAGGGGCGGGTGTATACCAGAAAAAATCGGCGCCGCGCAATTCACAGGACACCGCTTTCATCGTTTGCCGACGGTGCCTTGATCGCCCGCCGCGGCAACGGGCGAAGCAGTGCTCCCGGCGCCTCCGAGCTGTTCGACCCACATCGCGGTGGCCCCGGCGACGGCGCAGGGGATGACGAGAAAGTTGAGAACCGGGACGGCCAGGGCGGCCATCACCGCCCCGCCGAACCCGAGGCCGAGCAGGCGCCGGCCGCCCAGGCGCCGGCGCATCTCCGGGAACTCGATCCCGTGGTTTGCCATGGGATAGTCCACGTAGGCGAGGGCGAGCATCCAGGCGCCGATCAGCATCCACGCGATCGATGCCACGACGTTGACGCCGGGGATGAGGAACAGCACCAGCAACGGCAGCGTGCGGACCGCCACGTAGGCGAGCTTGTGCGCCTCGGCGGCGAGGGTCGCGCCGAGCTCCGCGACGATGCTCCGCCACACGCTGCCGGGCGGAGGCGGGCGATCGGTCAGATGGCGCTCGACCGCCTCCGCAAGCAGGCCGTTGAACGGCGCCGCGACGAGGTTCGCGACGAGGTTGAACGCAAAGAAGCCGGTGACGAGCGCGGCGAGCACGAAGATCGGTACCAGGATCCAGCTCAGAAAATCGAGCCAGTCCGGGAGCATGTGTTCGACGACGCCGTCCAGCCACGATGCGCCGAGGTAAATGAGCACGGCGAACAGGACGGCGTTGATCAGCAGGGGCACGACGACGTACATCCGGATCCCCGGACGGGCCACGATGGCGAAGCCGCGCAGAAAGTACATCGCTCCGCTCAGCGGATTGTTCCGCGGCCGGGGCGGCGGCGAAGTCACGGTCGAGGGAGCCTGCGGCGAGGATGCGCCATCGATCATGATCGTCTGCGTCCCTGGACGCCTTTCCCCGTCACTTGGCGTCGAAGTTCACCATCGGGAAGTCGTCCGCGGTCGACGCCCTCGTGCGCGCGCATCGCCGCCACTTCGGCGGCAACGGCGCCCGTCGCGCCCGCTCTTTCGCAACGGACGACGATGGTCCTGGATCCGGAGGTTGCACATGCGCATAAGGTTTTCGACCATGATGCACATCCGTCGGACCGATGCCGGAACGCGGACGTCGGGATCGAACGCAGAAGGGCGGGATCGATGCGTGACAAGGATGCAACGTTTCCGGATCGGAATCGAACGATTCGGGAAGCGGGCGTCGGGCCGGTGGCGGCATGGCGCAGCGGGCGGTCTCCCGAAATCGGACCCAGGGACGAGCGGACGTGAGCGCGCTCCCGCTCGCCTGCGCCGCGGTGGTCGTTGACGATCCCGAGGCCGTCGCGGCGGTCTTCGAGCGCGACCTCGGGCTGCCGCGTCGCGAGGTCCCGGTCCCCGGCGGCGGTGCGGTCCCGTAGATCGCCGCCGGCGCAGAGCGGCGGGGCGTTCCTATCCTTCCCGGTACGCAAGGAGGCGTTCCACGTACCGCGCGATCGGGTCGACTTCGAGATTGACCATGCTCCCCGAATCGAGCTCCCCCAGGGTCGTCACTTCGAGGGTGTGGGGCACGATGTTCACGTCGAAGACCGTGCCGGAGGTCCCGTTGACGGTGAGACTCACTCCGTCGATGCACACCGAGCCTTTCTCGGCGATGTAGCAGGCAAGCGCCTCGGGCGTTCGGATCCCGAACCGTACGGAGCGGGCGTCGTCGCGCCGCGTGAGCACTTCCGCGATGCCGTCGACGTGGCCGGAGACCAGGTGCCCCCCGAGCGGCGTATCCGGTGTCAGCGCCGTTTCGAGGTTGACCCTGCGCCCGACCCCGAAGCCGCGCAGCGTGGTCCGCGCCAGCGACTCCGCCGAGACGTCGGCCCGGAAGCCGGGCGGTGTCACCGCCACGGCGGTGAGGCAGGCCCCGTTCACGCAGACGGAATCTCCGACCGAGAGGCCGGCCGGGTCGATGGCGCCGGTCGCGACGACGAACGAGACGTCTCCCGCCGGATGCTCGATCCGCTCGTCGATCCGCCCCGTTGCCCGGACGATCCCCGTGAACATCGTGTTCTACCTCCTGCTTCGTTCCGCCCGCGCCGTGCCGTGGTGGGTCGATCCTCGGGCAGGCGCCGGCGAGCCCTGCGACGCCGGCCCGCGTCCTCTCTCCGTGATCGGGGCGCTCCGGCTCTTCAGTCCGTTTCGCCCGCGCCGGGTTCCGCACCGGACCCGGCTTTCGGAACCGCATCGACGCGCAGGTCGGCGCCGAGGCACGTGACGCCGGTGACATCAAGCCCGATCCGATCGCGCATCGCCACGATCCCCGGCAGCGTGAACATCCCCCGCGCCGCGTCGCCGAGCAGCACCGGCGCGAAATACATGACGATTTCGTCCACGAGAGCCGATTCGAGCAGCGCGCCGGCGAGCGTCGGGCCGCATTCGGTATGGACCTCGTTGGCGCCGCGTTCGGCGAGGGCGGCCATGAGGGCGTGGAGCGAGACCCGCGCCCGGCCGTCATCCGGCAGGGCGACGATCTCCGCACCGGCTCGCGCGAGCAACCGGGCCCGGGCGAGGGCGCCGGCGGCGGTCGCGATGAGAAGACGTCCTGGCGCCGCGAGCGCGCGCGCCTCCGGCGGCGTGCGCAGGCGGGAATCGGCGATCACCCGCATCGGCTGCGCGAGGCAGCCGGCGTCCTCCACCCGAGCGTCGAGCCGCGGATCGTCGGCGAGCAGGGTCCCGATGCCGGTGAGGACTGCGCCCGCCCGTGCGCGGAGACGGTGCACGTCGGCACGCGCCGCCTCGCCGGTGATCCACCGGCTCTCTCCCGCTGCGGTGGCGGTGCGCCCGTCCAGGGTTGCGGCGAGCTTGCAGCGTACCCAGGGGCGGCCCCGCTCGTGGCGGGAGACGAACCCCCGGTTGAGCGCCCGGGCTTCTGCCTCCAGCAGCCCGGTCTCCACCTCGACGCCGGCCGCGGCGAGATCGGCGAAGCCCCGGCCCGCGACCCTCGGATTCGGGTCGGACGTCGCCGCCACCACCCTCGCGACCCCGGCCTCGATCAGCGCCCGCGTGCACGGCCCGGTACGCCCGCTGTGGCGGCACGGCTCCAGCGTCACGTAGGCGGTGGCCCCCTTCGAATCGCCCCCGGCCGACGCGAGGGCGTGGGCCTCGGCGTGCGGTTCCCCGGCGTAACGGTGCCAGCCTTCCCCGACGATGCAGCCGTCGCGGACGATCACGCAGCCGACCCGCGGGTTGGGGTCGGTGGAGTAGAGGCCGCGGCGTGCGAGCTCCAGCGCCCGGACCATGAATCGACGGTCCGCGGCGTTCATCGGTTCCGCGATCCGGTTCGGTCGCCGGCCGTTGCGCGGCGACGGCCGGTTTCGCTCCCCTGGAAGCGCCGGCGCCGCCGGTGCCAGAAACCGACCGCCCTGGAGTGCGGCAACCCGTTGTTTCGGCTTGGTCATTGGACCCGATCCGGCTCCACGGGGACGATGCCCGGACTTCGACCCGTCGTTGCAACAATCCTGTCGATATACAACGCGCCCCTGAGCGGGTTCGACACGGTGCATCGTCTCGCACGCGGTCCCGGACCGCAGGGCGACGCGAAGGGCAGGGGTTCCCCGGCAACAGGACTTTACCTTTCCCGCACGGCTCGGGCGGTCATCTCTCCCGACAAGCCGCCGGCAGGGACTGCGCGGAGATCGACCCGGGCCGCTACCGGGCCGGCCGGTCCGGGTCCGAATCGTTGAAACGGCTTCCCCGGGGTTCCGGGGAAGCCGTTGGCGCCGTCAGGACACGTTGGCGGCGAAGGGGTGCTCGGCGTTCTTCTGGGCCAGGGCCTCGTCGACCGTCGGCTTGCCGGCGACGGCGCGCTCGATGGCCTCCTTGGTGGCCTGGTAGTTGTATTGTTCGATCTTGGCGTCGTCCTCGGCCTCCCAGTGGATGAAGACGCCGACGCAGACGTAGAGATCGTCGGCCTCCGCCGCGGGGATCGTGCCCTCGGACACCGCCTCCATGACGGCGCGTGCGACGGCGCGTTGGGCCGGGCCGAACATCTGCACCGCCTGCTTGGCCCCCTTGATGGTGACCTTGTTGAACATCATGGTGTTGGGCTTCGCGGGCACGTTGGGCGAAACCACCGCCAGCAGGCTGGTGAAGCCGTCCTTGTTGTTGACCAGCCCGTTGCAGAAGGCGGTCTCGGCCGCCGAGCCCCGTGGGCCCAGGATCAGGTCGATGTGCGCGATTTCGTTGCCGTCCCCGACCAGGGATTCTCCCACTCGAACGTTGGTGATAGCCATTTGCTTCTCGCTCCTGTCTGTCGTCGGTTCAGCCGCGCTCCGGAAACTCCGGGGCGCGACGCGGTCCCCCCCTTGAGGAGGTGGTCTGCCAGCAGTGTCGCCACCGTCAGGTCGGCGCTTGTGCCGGGATTGATGCACCGGCTCTTCAAGCTGCGGTCGAAGTCCGCCAGATCCTTCAAACTCTCCGCAGGCGGCTTCGACGGATCGAGGCGCCCGGAGACCTCCAGAGCTTCAAGCCGAACCCCCTCCGCGGCGGCAGGGCCGAGTTTACGCTGTATGTGGGAATCCTTGAACCGCGTGAGGAAGCTGAGGTAAAGCGCCACCACGGCCAGCTCGCGCGGCCACGTCGATCGGCTCTCCGCCAGCGCGGGGAGGCCGAGGTCGAAGACGTCCTCGAAGCAGCGGGCGTACTGGCGGGCGACGCGGTCGCGATCTTCCGCCTCCTGCATCACCACGAGCAGCGGCGCCGCAGCCGGCCACCGCACGTCATGCCGGGCGCTGTCGTTCAAACCCGCCGGATCGGCCAGGCGAATCGCCGCGAAAACCCGCTCGGTGTCTTCGACGTCGGACGCCGCGAGCACGCGGGCAAGGCGGTCCCGCAGGCGTTCGGCCGGTGCGTGCAGGGAAGATGCCGGCGCCGGGGTGCGGAACCCGGCGTCATTCTCCGGGTCTCCATCTCGCTTCCCCGCGCCTGCATCGCGCGCCTTGGGGTGCTTTTCCGTGAAGCCCGGGACCGGGCCTTCGGTCCGTTGCGGGCGATACGCCCGCGTTCCCAGGGCGACGATTCCGGCGTCACGGCCCGATCGGTCGTTCGCGTCGGTGCGAAGCGGGGGAGGTCGCGGCTTGTCCTCCAGCGCGGCCTGGGCAAGGGGAGCACAGAGCAGCACGATGCCGAGGTTGGTGTTGCAGTCCGCCGCCGCGCGCGTTGCCCTGACACCCGCGAGCACCCGCTCGCCCAGCGACAGGCCTGGGGCGCCGAGCACGTCCGCGGCACAGCGCGCACTCGCCACGAAATCGTCCGCCGTCATCCCGTGTCCGGCCGAGGCGAAGCTCACGTTTCCGGGCTTCGGGGCTTCGAGCTCCTCGATGCAGGCTTGCCAGACCGCAGCGGCGACCGGGTTGGGCGCCTCGTACTCCGGGCGGGTGCCAAGTGTTGCCGCCAAAGTTGCTCCAGGATCTCGCCGTCCACCGCCGGGCGCCGTCCGCGCCCGTCACGGGCGTCAGGCGCCGCCGTCACCGTGCGCCACGCGCGCGCCCTTCGTGAAAGTTTCGGCCGCTCCGCTACCGGGTGCCGTCACGCCGTCTGCGACTGGCAGGCGTCAGGCGTCATCGCCAAAGGATCGCTCCAGTGCCGCGCCCGGGGCCTCTACGCGCGCCGCGATCCGGTCGAGGCGTCAGGCGTCATCGCCAAAGGATCGCTCCAGTGCCTCCCCGTCCAGGCGTCCACCGTGAAAGGTCCGGCCGCTGCCGAGCGCCGTCACCGCCACCCGGGCCGGGCTGAAAAGCATGGGATCGATCCGGAAGAAGTCGTAGCCGTAGTCCCGGAACACCGCGGCGAAGGGCTTGCCGTAGTCCCTGGAGTTGCTGCTGGGAAGCCGGTGCGCGAGATCTTCGGCCTGCTCGTCGCCGCATGAGACGAAAAGCCGGACCTGGCCGCCGAACAGGATGGTGTCGTTGGTTCGTCCCATGGCGATCAGCGGATCGTCGATGGGTGGCGGCAGGGGGGCGCTGCCGGCGCCGTCGATGATCGAGCCGAGGGGGAAGCCGAGCTCGTGCGTCTTGTGCAGCGCCACCTCGACCACCCGGGAGGCGATCTGCACCACTCCGGCGAGGCTGCCGGTGGGGGTCAGCACCAGCGTGACCTCGTCCGGTGCGACGCCGCAATCCCTGGAAACCTTCTCCGCGAGCGCCGGAGGCGGGTAGCGGTCGGTCTCCAGCACTAGGCAGGTGCGGCCGGCGTGGTCCCGGTACCCGAGATCATCGAACAGAGGCTCCCGGACGGCCAGCGCCCGCGCCGGCCCCGAGCCCAGGGCGTTGAACTTCTCGGGTGCGTCGAAGCCGAGACTCCAGCCCGCGTACTGGCTGCCGAGGCAGGCGAGCACCGGCTGGCTCGTGCGTACCTCCACCTGCCACGGCCAGTTCGGGAACACGGGACTGCAGCGTAGCGCGACGTCTCCGAGGCCGGCCATGCAGATACGGGCGATGAGCAGCCCCGCTTCGATGCCGCCCCGGTGTTCGATGCCCGCGTCGACGACACGGGTCCCGTCCTCCATGCGGGTGACGCCCACGCGGAGCGCATCCGCGTGCTGCAACAGCTCCGCGACCAAGGGAGCGGCCGTCGTATTGACGCTGGGCAATGTGCTCACGTCGTACCTTTACCCGCCGGTTGCAGTGCGCCGTGCAAGGCGCCATACCCTAGCGGGTGCGAATCCCGCCCGGCAACCGTCGTTCCGGCCGGTCGCAGTCGAAGCGGCCGATGGAGGTGACGACAGGGACTGAAGCACTCCGATGAGACGGGTCGCGAAGGGCGACTCGGCGACCCTGCGGGCCGTCGCGCGAGTGTACTCCGGGCATGCCTCGAAACGGGTGCGGCCTCTGGAATTTCTCAGCACGCACCCGAGTCCGGCCAACTGCCGCGTATCGCTGGCCGCCCTTGTGCCGGAGATGCGCAAACTCAAGCCCACTACGCTTCGCAAACCGCTTCCGGTCGAAATCCTGCATTGAGTGAACCGGCAATGGAATGCCGTCGCCTCCGGTACGGCGAACGAAAAGGCTTGACCCTCGACGGGGAGTTTCGCGAGCTTTCGCCGGACGCCGGGAGCTTGAAGCCCGTGCAGGGGCCGCCGCCGACGCTCCGGACACCGTTTGGCGCGACGGTCCGCCGTGGAGACCCGGCGGTTTCGCCAACAGCGTGGCCCCTCGTCAGCGAAACGATCATTCGGAGACGGCCGATGGACCTCGACCCGGCTGCGTTGCACGAGGATGCCGTCCTCATCGATGGACTGATCATCTCGAAGTGGAGTCGGTCCGTGTTCGAGGAGATGCGCGCGGGCGGGGTGACCGCCGCGAACTGCACCTGCTCGGTCTGGGAGGGTTTCCGCGCGACGATGGAGAACGTCGCACAGTGGAAGCGGTGGTTTCGCGAGCACGGCGACCTGATCGTCCAGGTGCACCGTGCCGATGACATCCGGCGGGCGAAGCGCGAGGGGCGCACCGGCATCATCCTGGGCTGGCAGAACACCTCCGCGCTCAAGGACCGGGCCGAGTTCGTCGAGGTGTTCCGGGATCTCGGCGTGCGGGTGATGCAACTCACCTACAATACGCAGAACCTCGTGGGCAGCGGATGCTGGGAGTCGCGTGACGGCGGGCTTTCGGACTTCGGACGCGACGTGATCGACGAGAGGAACCGGTGCGGGGTGCTCGTCGATCTCTCGCACGTCGGCCCGAGGACGAGCGCGGACGCGGTGGAGCACTCGGCGAAGCCGGTCTCCTGCACCCATTGCTGCCCGGCCGGGATCATGGAGCACCCGCGCAACAAGTCGGACGCCGAGATGCGGGCGGTGGTGGAGCGGGGCGGCTTCATCGGCGTCGCCACCTACCCGCTTTTCCTCCCCTGGGGCGACGAGACCACGGTGGATCGGTGCGTCGAGGTCTTCGAGTACGTGATCGGCGTCGCCGGCGAGGACGCGGTCGGCATCGGCACCGACTTCACGCAGGATCAGGAGGCGTCCTTCTTCGAGTGGCTGCGCAGGGATAAAGGCCACGGGCGGTTGCTCGTGCCGGGAACGCCACGGGTCCCGCGTCTCCCCGAAGGTCTGGCCACCATCGGGGAGCTCCCCAACCTGACCGCCGCGATGGCGCGGCGCGGCTGGAGCGAAAGCCGTATCCGCAAGATCCTCGGCGGGAACTGGCTGCGCTTCCTCGGGGAAGTATGGGGCGGGTGAAGTGCGTCGGTGCGGTCCGCATGGTGGACACGGTGAACCGGATCGGCTTCGGTCACCAGCCCCCTGCATGCGCCAAGGTCGGCATGATGCAGGTTTTCCCGAATTCCCGGGACACCATTCCGGGCACGGTGTTCTTTACCGCGTACTGGTGCGGGAAGCTCGAAGCGGCGGGGGGGCCGGCGGGACCGGTGATGAACCACGTCGAAGTGCTCTCGGATCCGCGCTGCCTCGCCCGCGGCATGGTGCAGGAGGTCAAGCACCCGGCGGCGGGACGCATGAAGACGCTCGGGGTTCCGGTGAAGCTCTCGGAGACCGGGGCGCGGTACGCCGGCCCGCCCCGATGCTCGGCGAGCATACCGGCGAGGTCATCGCCGAGTGGCTCGGCGCCGGCGGCGAGGACCGGGCCGCGTCGCCGGAGTGAGCGGCGGCCGGGACTCATCGATCCGATCGGGATGAACGTGAGCGCGCCCGGGCGTGGAGCCGCCCCGAGACCGCCGGATGCGGTCATGCGGCTTGCGCGCATGGGAGCCGCCTTTCCGACGCGGCTCAGCTTCATGCGCGGCCTGATCCGCCACATGCATCGGGAGCGCTGGCGGATCGAGGCGACGCGGTTCGACCTGGACGACGACGGGTACGGCACCGCCGTCTACACGGTGACGACGCCGTGCCGGCAATACAGCCTGATCGGCTGTTCCCACCACCTGGAGCCGGAGCGGCGCACGGACCGGGTGATCGCCGAAGCGTGGGACGCGACGTTCTCCCTGTTCGACGGCGTGCCGGCCGAGGCCGACGTCCTGCGCCTGGCGGCGGAGGCGCCGCGGCAGGAGGCCGGCCGATACCTGGCCTCGGAGCTCGTGCTGAGCCGCGCGAACAAGAGCGTGAGGCTCTTCGACCACGTGGTCGACAACCTGTCGCAAGGCCGCCAGCCAACCCCCGTGTTCCTGCGCGCGACCGGATACCTCATGCGTACCACCGCGGTCTACGGCAACGGCAAGTTCGGCATGAGCGACCGCACCCGCTACGCCGGGCGGCCGGAGCTCGCCGGCCCGTTCCGCGCCGAGCTGCTGTGCGTATACCTGATCCGTTGCTTCGCCTTCGATCTGGTGGAGCATCTGGCGCGGCGGCGGAACCCCGAAGGGTACACGCGGCTCGACCCGCGGCTGAAGCGCCATCTCGGCATCGGCAACGCCACGGGCCTCGGCATGGACCCGTTCCTGGTGAGCCATCCGGTGCTGATCCACCGCTGGTTCCATGCGCGCGAGACGGCGCTCGCCAGGATCCGCGCCCTGCGCAGCGTCGCGGCGGCCGAGGTTGCGCGCTTCCGCGCCCTGCTGCATCGCGCGCGGCGCCACGCCGCCGAGTGGCAGGTGGAGGACGAGATCCAGACCGGCCGTATCGCGAGGTTGCACGACGATTTCCGGGCCATCGACGGCTGGACCGGGGACACGGCCGCTCTCCTGGCCCGCGAGGCCCCCTGGGATTGGCTGTACCGCCGGGCGGCCGGGGGATGCTCGCTGGAAGGCCAGGAGCTCCTGGTCTCGCTGCTGCTGGAGCCTTACGGATCGATCGTGGACGAGCTCGCAGAAGGGCTGGAGGTCGATGGCGAGGAGAGGTTCGATCCGGCCATGACCGCCGCCGAAATGCGCGACCTGATCGAACGCCACTACGGCTGGGCGCTGGCGTACGACTTCTCCCGCCCGAAGGCGAGCCACTACTTCTGGTACTACTCCGAAGAAAAGATCGAGCCGCGGCGAGGCGAGCGCCACTCGGAGCCCGGCGCCGATCGGGAGATGCCGATCGCGGTCGTGCGGGACGTCGGCCGGCTCGCCGCGGCGCTGGGCACCGCGGCCGGGGACGAGGCCATGGCCTCGTTCCTGGCGCGTCATGCGGCGCTGCGCCACGTCGCGCGGCGGGTGCAGATCGGCGCGCGCCACCCCTATGCCGAGATCCGCGACAACCTGATCGGCATCGGCTGCCGGCCCATCGACCTTCTGCGCGGCAAGCTCGCCTGTTTCGGCGCCTCGAAGTTCGATCCGAAGTCGGACCTGTGGACGCGGATCACCCTGTACCAGGGGGCGCCGACCCCGGACCGGCTCCCGGCCTGGACCGGGACGAGATCCGCCGCTGGTACAACGGCTATTGCTGGCTCGGGGAGGAGAAGGTCTACAACCCCTTCGACATCCTGCTGCTGTTCGGCACCCGCAAGTTCAAGGCGCACTGGTTCGAGACCGGGACGCCGACGTTCCTGATCGATGCCTTGCTCAAGCGCAAGGTCGATGCCGCGACACTCGAAGATCGGGTGGCCGGCGAGGCCCTGCTGTCCGCCTTCGACGTGGACCGCATCGCGACGGAGGCGCTGCTGTTCCAGACCGGCTACCTGACGATCACCGGCGAAGACGACCTCGGCGGGGAGCCGGTCTACCGGCTGGGGTATCCGAACCATGAAGTGCGGCGAAGCCTGAACGAAAGCCTGCTCCGCGCCATGGCGCCCGAAGATTCCCGACAGACCGCGGCGCTCCTTCGGCTGCGCCGGCTGCTTGGAAGCAACGATTTCGACGGGCTGGAAGCATTGTTCCGCAGCTTCTTCGCCGGCATTCCTTACGAATGGAATACGAAGAACGACATCGCGCGCTACGAGGGCTACTACGCGAGCGTGTTCTACTCGTGCTTCGCCGCAGCGGGGCTGGACGTGCGGGTGGAGGACAGCACCAGCCGTGGACGCCTCGACATGGCGGTGCTGCATGACGGCCATGTGTATGTGTTCGAGTACAAGACGGTGGAGAAGGCGCCGGAGGGGAAGGCGACGGCCCAGATCAAGGAGAAGGGCTACGCGGACAAGTACCGCCATCTCGGCCGGCCGATCCACCTGATCGGGGTGGAGTTCAGCCGCGAGGACCGCAACGTCGCCGCCTTCGAGGTGGAGAGGGCCGCGTAGACCGGCGGCGCGAAGAATGGCGCGGGTGATCCGGGTGATCGACATCATCCCGACCGGACCTCGCGGACGCCGCCGCAATGGCCGTCATGACGGAGCAACCGCTTCGGCTCGATGAGCGCCACTCCCCGCTCTTTGGGCTTCCGGCGGCGGCGGGCGCATAATCGGGACATCGGCATCGGCGAGGGCGCGGGGACGCAATCGATGACACGGATGGAGACGGGTTCGGACCCGCGCACAGCGCGGCGGAAGCTGCCCATCGGCATCCAGACCTTCCGCACGATCCGGGAGGACGGCTGCTACTACGTGGACAAGACCGCCTACGTCCAGCGGCTGGCGGACGAGGGTACGCACTACTTCCTCTCCCGTCCCAGGCGTTTCGGCAAGAGCCTGCTGCTGGATACGCTCAAGGAGCTGTTCGAGGGCAGCGAGGAGCTGTTCCGGGGGCTTGCCGTCCACGACCGGTGGGACTGGAGCGTGCGCCGCCCGGTGCTGCGGCTGGACTTCGGCGCCGGCGACTTCGAGAAGCCCGACTACCTGCGGGAAGAAGTCGCGGCGCAATTCGAAGACATCGAGACACAGGCGGGTATCAGTCCTGGCGACGCGAGCGCGCCCATCCGCTTCCGCCGGCTCATCCGGGCGTTGCACGAGCGCGCGGGGTAGCGGGTGGCGATCCTGGTGGACGAGTACGACAAGCCGATCCTCGATGCGCTGGCGTCGCCGGAGGTCGCCCGCGCCAACCGCAACTTCCTGCGCGGGCTGTACTCGGCTATCAAGCAGAGCGACGCGCACGTGAAGTTCACGCTGCTGACGGGGGTGAGCAGGTTCTCGAAGGTGGGCATCTTCTCCGGTCTGAACAACCTCCGTGACGGGGTAGAGTCGACGACTGGCGCGGTGGCGTCAGGTCAGTGGTGGTAGCCGTTTCCCGGCGGCTTTCGCAGTACCGGTGCCTCGCTCCACGCCATTGCTCCGTTTCCAGTCGCCGCTCATCGAACCGGACGTGCGGATTTCCCGCATCCGGCTCTCGGACGAGATCATGCCTTCGCCCACGGAAAGCTCGTCGTTCGCACCGCAAGGCGAGTCAGGCCCCTTTCATTCCACAGGCGCTTGTCCGGGAAGTGCACGTATCTCCCCGCTCGTCCCTTGTGCTTGCGACACAGCCACTGACGCAGCCGCCGGGTCGCACAACCCTGCGGCAGAGGCGCCAGTCCCCCAAGCCACCGCTGCACGCCTCGCGCGAACCGATAGCCGGGAGCTTCCTTCGCTTTCGCATGTAGCGCCGCCTGGAGTCTCCGAACCCGTTCCGGGGCGGTTAGGCTCGCACCAGTCCCCATCTCCCTTCCTCCTTCTTGCGCCCCTCTCGAACCAAGGCCCCTTCCCTCCACCGGCATTACCCGGCTTCCCCGGTACTACGGGCCTCTCCGCCACCCCGACCGGCCCGGCCTGCCCCTCGCGGGGGTCCGGTTGGCGTGTGCCGCGCCACCGTCGGGGCTTCCCGTGTTGCGTCCATCCCCCCCTTCTGTGCGTGCCGCCGCCACTACCCCGGCGGAATCGACCGGTGCGCGCGTCGCTCGCTTCCCGACCGATGCCAGCCTTCCCCGATCTACAGACGGGTCGGCTTCCGCATCATGAGTTTCGAGGCCTGCTCGGCGTTCACTCACGTTGCGGCCCGCACAGTCGCAGAGCCGCCCTCGGCGGCCCCTTGCACCGAAGTGCTTCAGTCGATGTCGTTGCCTCCATCAACCGCTCCGATTGCTACCGGCTGGAGCGACAGTTGCCGGGCGGGATTCGCACCCGCTGAGGAATGGCGCCTTTGCACGGCGCACCGTAGATCTCAAATTGACATTAAGAAGTCTTTGTAACTGATCGAAATCATTGAAGTTGTATATTTTGAAGGGAGAGGAGCTAAAGGGCTCTGGTGACAATTTGTCAGGAGCGGGCTCAACGGGGAGGGAAGACGGGGCAGTGAACCTCTGGAACAATGTTTGGTGCGAACCCCAACATCGCCCCGGAGGGCTGCCCCAATGTCAGTATTTCACGCACCCGCCCATTGCGCCAGCCACAGCGAGCGAGGAGAGCAAGCCCTCGCGCGATTGGTCGAGCAGGTCAACGCCTTGCGAGCGCGCCCGGTGACGGGGGAGGACTTCGAGGCAGTGGAGCGGGAGCTCCGTGGGCGGTTTGCCGAAGCCGAGCGCGAGGTGGTGGGGGAGACGCTGGAGCGTCTGGACGTGGACCTGCCATTCGTCGAGATGGAGGGGCGGCGGTACCACCGGGTGCTGCGCAGTCACGCGACGTACACGAGTGCGGGGGGAGCGGTGGGGGTGCATCGCACGCTGTACCGATGTGGCGGGGAGCGCGCGGTGGCGCCGATGGAGTGGCGTGCGGGGATAGTGGCGGGGCACTGGACGGGGCTGGCGGCGCGTCAGGCGAGCGTGGTGGTGGCGCACGTGACGCCGCAGGAAGGGGAGGCGGTGTTTCGGGAGTGGGGGCGGATGAGGCCTTCGAAGAGCTCGCTGGACCGGTTGCCGAAGGAGTTGGGCGCGCGGTGGGAGGGGCAGCGCGAGGCGTTCGAGGCGGCGTTGCGCAAGGGGTGCGCGGTGGCGGAGGAGGCGGTGACGGTGGCGGTGTCGCTCGATGGGGTGATGGTGCCGATGAAGGATGCGAAGCGGGCGGATGGGAGCTCAGGCTATCAGGAGGCGGGGTGTGGGACGCTCACGACCTACGATGCCGAGGGGGAGCGGCTGGAGACGGTGTATGTGGGTCGGATGCCGCAGCCGTGCAAGGAGGCGTTGAAGAAGACGTTGTGCGCGGAGCTTGAGGCGGTGCTTGCAAAGCGTCCGGACCTGCAGGTGGTCAAGATAGCCGACGGGGCGCATGACAACTGGCGCTATCTTGATACGTTGGCGCCGCAGGGCACGGCGGTGGTGGACTTCTACCATGCGGCCGAGCAACTGAAGTCGGGACTCGATGCCTGCTATGGACAGGACGATGCGAAGGGGCGGGCGCACTACGAGAAGCTGCGCCATCTGTTGCGCCATGAGTGCGGCGGCGTGGAGAAGGTGATTCGTTCGCTGAACCATCAACGCAGGAAGCAGCCGAAGAGCAAGCGTATCGCCGAGGTGTTGGGATACTTCCGCAACCACCGTCACCGCATGGGCTATGCCGAGGCGAAGGCACGGCATCTGCCCATTGGCTCGGGGGTGGTGGAGGCGGCGTGCAAGACGTTGGTCACCCAACGGCTGAAGCGTTCGGGGATGCGCTGGCGTCATGCCGGGGGGCAGGCCATCCTGACGCTTCGCGCCCTGATACAAAGTGGGCGGTTCGATTCGGCCTGGGAGATGCTGTCAGGGACCTACCATCGGGAAGTGACGATTCCCGACAACGTCATACCGTTTCCTTGTAAACGGGCGGCGTGATGGATCAGTTTCAGAGTTACACCCTCCGTGACATCACCCTGGACCCGCGCTACTCCTCGATCTGCGGCTACACCGATGCGGATCTGGACGCGGTGTTCGCGCCGGAGCTGCCCGGCCTGGACCGGGACGAGATACGGCGCTGGTACAACGGCTATTGCTGGCTCGGGGAGGAGAAGGTCTACAACCCCTTCGACATCCTGTTGCTGTTCGGCACCCGCAAGTTCAAGGCGCACTGGTTCGAGACCGGCACGCCGAGGTTCCTGATCGACACCTTGCTGCGGCGCTGGGTCGCATCCCCGGACCTGGAGGGCATGATCGGCACCGATACGCTGCTCTCCGCCTTCGACGTGGACAAGATGGCGACGGAGGCGCTGCTGTTCCAGACCGGCTACCTGACGATCACCGGCGAAGACGACCTCGGCGGGGAGCCGGCCTACCGGCTGGGGTATCCGAACCATGAAGTGCGGCGAAGCCTGAACGAAAGCCTGCTCCGCGCCATGGCGCCCGAAGATTCCCGACAGACCGCGGCGCTCCTTCGGCTGCGCCGGCTGCTTGGAAGCAACGATTTCGACGGGCTGGAAGCACTGTTCCGCAGCTTCTTCGTCGGCATTCCCTGTGAATGGCATACGAAGAACGACATCGCACGCTACGAGGGCTACTACGCGAGCGTGTTCTACTCGTGCTTCGCCGCGGCCGGGCTGGACGTACGGGTGGAGGAAAGCACCAGCCACGGGCGCCTCGACATGGCGGTGCTGCATGACGGCCACGTCTATCTGTTCGAGTGCAAGACGGTGGAGAAGGCGCCGGAGGGGAAGGCGATGGCCCAGATCAAGGAGAAGGGCTACGCGGACAAGTACCGTCATCTCGGCCGGCCGATCCACCTGATCGGGGTGGAGTTCAGCCGAGAGGACCGCAACGTCGCCGCCTTCGAGGTGGAGCGGGCCGCGTAGACCGGCGGTGAGAAGAACCGCACGCAGGATTCGTCGCAGCACGACCGGATCGTCCGGCGACCGGAGAAGACGATGACCATCGCGCCGCCGCCCCGTATCGACGAGCGCCGCCATGTCGAGAAGCCCTTGCTGGACCAGCTCGCGGGGCTTGGCTGGGAGATCCTCGACCTCGACAGCACGCAACGTCCGGCGGACACCTTCCGCGAGAGCTTCGCCGAGGTGCTGATGCCGCCCGTGCTGCGCGAACGGATCGGGGTCATCAACCCGTGGCTGGACGATGACCAGATCGAAGAGGCCGCGAGACGGCTCACCGCCGGCTTTCCGGGGCCGGGGCTCCTGGAGTGCAACCGGCACGTCCTCGATCTGCTGCTGGAAGGGACCAGCGCCGGGGAGAACCGCCGCACCGGGGAGAAGAGCCCCACCGTCCGCTTCGTGGACTTCGAGCAGCGGGAGAACAACCGCTTCATCGCCGTGTGCCAGTGCAAGGTCCGCATCCCCGGGACCGAGCACCACATCGTTCCGGACCTCGTGCTGTTCCTGAACGGCCTGCCGGTGGTGGTGATCGAGTGCAAGTCGCCCAGGGTGAAGGACGCGATCCCGGAGGCCATCGACCAGCTTCTGCGCTACAGCGATCAGCGCGGCGCGACGGGCGAGGGCAGCCCGCGCCTCTTCCATTACAACCAGTTCGTGGTGGTGACCTGCCGGCAGGAGGCGCGGTTCGGCACCATCACCACCCACACCGGGAAGCACTTCTACCGCTGGACCGATCCCTGGCCGCGCACCGTGGACGACCTGGAGCACGGCGCCGGCGGCCCGAACGATCAGCAGCGGCTCGCCGCCGGGATGCTCGACCCCGGCAATCTCCTCGACCTCATCCGTACCTTCACCCTGTTCTCGACCAACGACAAGGGCGAGACCATCAAGATCGTCGGGCGCTACCAGCAGTTCCGGGCGGTGAAGCGGGCCGTCAACCGCTTGCTGGAAGGCCGGAGCCCACGCGCGCGGAGCGGCATCGTCTGGCATACGCAGGGGTCGGGCAAGTCGCTCACGATGATGTTCATGGTGCGGGAGATGTACCGCCACGCGGCGCTCTCGAAGTGGAAGGTGGTCTTCGTCACCGACCGCACCCAGCTCGAACGGCAGCTCTGCGAGACGAGCGCGAATGTCGGCTTCACCGTGAAGGTCGCGGACAGCATCGCGACGCTCAAGGCGCTCCTGCGCGCCGACACCTCCGATCTGGTCATGGCCATGATCCACAAGTTCCGGGAGGCGGATCTCGAAGAGACCTTCCCCGAGCTGAACCCGAGCCCCTGGATCCTGGTCATGACCGACGAGGCGCACCGCTCCCAGTACCGGATGCTCGGCGCGAACCTCGACCGGGCCATCCCCAACGCGACCCGGATCGGCTACACCGGCACGCCGATCGACAAGACCGAGCGGGTGTTCGGCGACTACATCGACCGCTACGGCATGCGCCAGGCCGCGAAGGACGGCGTGACGCTCGGCATCGTCTACGAAGGACGTACCCACAAGGCCGAGGTCCCCGACCGTGCCGGGATGGACGCGGCGTTCGAGGACGTGTTCGGCGAATACGGCCTGCAAGAGCGCCTGCGGATCCTCGGCTACGGCTCGCGGGACGCCTACCTGGAGGCGGAGCCGACCATCCAGGCGAAGGCGCGGGACATGGTCGGGCACTACCTGACCCACGTGTACCCGAACGGCTACAAGGCGCAGGTGGTGGCCACGTCGCGCGAGGCGGCCCTTCGTTACCAGAGGCATCTCGACGCGGCGCTCGCGGACGCGGCTGCGAAGCTGGAACGACAGGGCAACCCCGGAAGGCTGGATCCGGAATCACTCAAGGCCATGCGAACGGCCGTGGTCATCTCCGGCAGCCACAACGATCCGCTGCATCTGAAGGCTCATTCGGACCCGTCCCGGCACGAGGCGGACATCAAGAGCTTCAAGCTGCCCTTCGGGGGCAAGGACGCCGGTGTGCGCGGCGACACCGGCGTCCTCATCGTCAACAACATGCTGCTCACGGGCTTCGACGCGCCGGTCGAGCAGGTGCTGTATCTCGACCGGGTGGTCGTCGCCCACAACCTGCTGCAAGCCATCGCGCGGGTGAACCGCGTCGCCGGGGCGTCCAAGGACAAGGGCTTCGTGGTCGACTACGTCGGCATCGGCTACCACCTCAAGCAGGCGATCGACGGCTACGACGAGCGGGAGCGGAAGGACGTCCTCGATACGCTCAGCTTCCCCGAAGACGAAGTGCGGGAGCTCGAAGCCGGCTTCGACGCCATCATGGCTCTCCTGCGCCGCCACGGCCTCCACGATTTGAACGACCACGACGCGTTCTTCGACGCCTTCTACGACGAGGACCTCCGCTTCGAATTCATCTCGGCGTTCAGGACCCTGACCCGATGCCTCAACCTGGTGTTCCCGGCGAAGCAGGCGCTCGACTACGTACGGGACTACCAGGCCCTGGCCGGGATCGGCGTACTGGCGGGCAAGCACTACCGGGACGGGCGGCTCAGCATGAAGGGGATTCCGCCGAAGCTGCGGGCCATCACCGACGAGCACCTGGAATCCCGGGGGATCGATGCCAGGGTGCCGCCCATTTCGATCCTCGACGAGCACTTCGTCAGGGAGGTGGCGAAACGGACCCGCGCGAAGACGAAGGCGGCGGAGATCGAACACGCGATCCGTCACCACCTCGACGTGGAGCTCGACGACGACCCGGATCTCAAGGCGTCGTTCGCGGAGGCGCTGGCCGCCATCTTCGAGCAATTCCGCGACAACTGGCAGAAGATCCACGAGGAGCTGGAGAAGCTGCGGGCGCGGATCGTCAACGCCCGCGAGGAGCCGACCTACGGGCTGCATCGCAAGAAGCAGATGCCCTTCTTCCGGATGTTCCGGCGGGAGCTGTTCGGCACGGCTCCGGTCGCCGCCAGGGACGGCGCCGCCGCCAAAGACGGCGCCGCCACCAAGGACGGCGGAGGCGAATCGAGGTTGGCGGAGACCCCGGCGTTCTATGGAGTGCGCGAGGAAGAGCGCATCAGCCGGCTCGTGGACCTCACGCAGAAGGTGTTTCTCGCTGTCGATCGCGAGCTGCGCCTCACCGGCTTCCGGGACAGCATCCTATCCCGGCCCGGAACCGGCTGAAGGCGGAGGTCCAGAAGACGCTGCTGGCCCCGGAGTTCGTCTCGCTCCCCGGCATCAGGGAGCACCGGGCGCAGCTCGTGAGCCGCGTCATGGAGCTCGCGGAACGCAACAACGACCTCATCCTCTACGCGGAATGACCCGGAGCGGGGGCGATGGAGCTACGCTACGCGGTCAAGCGCTCGGGCAGGCGGAAGAAGCTCACGATCACCGTCGAACGCGACCGGAGCGTGGTCGTGCACGCACCGGCCGCCATGCCGGACGAAGCGATCGGACGGGCCGTGGCAGCGAAGCGGCAGTGGATCCACGAAAAGACCCGGCACGGCCGGAAGTACCGGACGCCGCCGCACCCGCCCGGCAAGGAGCTGGTCAACGGCGAATCGGCGCTCTACCTGGGCCGGAGCTACCGGATCGAGCGGGTGAAGGGAGACGCCGGCGGCGAGGTCCGCTTCGACCAGCGCTTCTTCATTCCCGCCGCGCTCCCGGACCACGGGCGGTCCGCGATGCGGGACTGGTACGTCGCCAGGGCCAGGGAACGCATCCTGCCCCGGGTGGAGCGCCACGCCCACAGCCTCGGGGTGCGCTGCGGCCGGGCGCGCATCGTCGACAGCCGCTATCGCTGGGGTTCGTGCACCGTGCGGGGCAACGTCAGCTTCAACTGGCGGCTCATCAAGGCGCCGACGTTCGTCATCGACTACGTCGTCGTGCACGAGCTCGCGCACCTGATCGAGTCGAACCATACGGATCGATTCTGGGGCATCGTACGCACCCACGCGCCGGGGATGGAAGGCGCGCGGGCTTGGCTGCGGGAACATGGACAGCTTCTGGAGGAGCTCGTGTAGCAGCCGGTAGCCGCCGGAGCCATCGGCAAGAGAAATGGACCCGAATACCGGACCGGCCGATCACCGTCCTCCGCGCTCGGTCTCGACATCGCCGGCGAGGAGTTCGAGTTGAAGCTGGCCTCCGAGCCGTTTCCGCGACGCGGCTACAAGCGCATCCTGGTCAAGGTCGCGGACTTCCAGGGAAGGACACCTGCGCACCTGCAAGAGGGCGATCGCAAGCATTGCCCGTTCAGGGCCGTGTAGGAAACACCGGAAGCGGTGACGACGCTCGATGTGGTGCGCAGAATGGCCCGTGCTGCGCACCGCGTTCCTGATGGCGGAGGAGCTCTTCCAGGCGACCCACCCGGGCTCCGTCGCGGATCTCGGTATCGGCCCCGGCTTCGACGAGCTGCTCGAACTCACCCGCCGCCACCTCGACGGCCGGGTCCGGCCGCTCACCGTCGACGGCGCGAAGGCGAACCTGCGGGACGTCGGCATCTACCACTGGCGCCGGCAGGCCATCGACGTGCTCGAGACCGCGCTCCGCGGTGCCGGCGCGGCCGAAACCTCGGGTTCACCCTCGTCTCGCTCGAAGCCGAGCGCGTCAAGCGGGAAGCGTTCAAGACCCTTCTGCCGCTCTACTCGCTCAAGGCCGCCGCCGGGTACTTCGGGAACGCCGAGCCGGTGGAGCCCGAGGGTTGGGTGGAGGCGGACGGTGCAGGAAGGCTCGACGAGAGGATGTTCGTCTGCCGGGCCGTGGGCCGTTCGATGGAGCCCAGGATCCACGACGGCGACTACGTGGTCTTCCGCGCGAAGCCGGCCGGAACGCGGCAGGGGAAGATCGTGCTCGTGCTGTATCGCGGCGCGGCCGACCCGGACACGGGTGGTTCGTACACCGTCAAGCGCTACTCGTCGGGGAAGGTGGCCGCGGAAGGCGGCGACTGGCGCCACGCGCGAACCGTGCTGTCCCCGACGAACCCGGAGTACGAGCCGATGGTCTTCTCCCCGGAGGAGAGCGGGCATGTGGAGGTCATCGCGGAGATGGTGACGGTGCTGCGGGGTGGGGTATAGCGCCTTGGCTGTCGCTTTCCCGGCGCTGGTGAAGGCGATCGGGTCATCGGGTGCGGGGGCCGGATCGACGCTTCGAGGTAGGGGTGATCCGGAAACGCCCCGCCCAAGCTCGACCGGCAGGAACGAGAGCAAAGGCAGGGAAACCCCGCTAACATGCAGGCCTCATGACCACGGCAGCAACGGGAGGGCCACGATGGACAGGCTTGATGGAGAGACCCGGAGGGCGCCGCAAAGTCTTGGCCCCGAGGAAGAGGCACGGGCACGGCGGGCAAAAGCCGCCGAGGCCGACAGCCGGCGAGCGAAAGAGCTCGCGGAAAAGGCGGGATTCGGGGACTACAGCATCGACTTCATCCGTCGGGCTCGCGGTATCGGGAGGTGAGTCCCCGTCATTGGTGGGCGGCCTCGACCAAGGGCGAGGTCGTCTTCGACTGCAATGTCCCGCTTGATTACGCCTGTAACACCGGCCAACGGGGAGACTGGGCAAGGGACGTCATCAAGTGGGTCAAAACGGAAGATCACACGATACTCATATCAGCGATGGCCCACGGCGAGATCCTCGCGGTGCTGCGCACCCTCGAGTTACGGCAGATCGCGGACAGCAGGAAAATGCACCCGGAAGGCCCGGGGGACTTCGCCGCCGTCGACGCGCAGACGATCCGGTCACTGAGCGAGCAGATCTGGAGCGTGCAAGTCAGACCCATCGGCCTGTCCGCAGAGCTCAGGGATCGGTGCCTTGAAATGCGACAGAACATCGTCCCTTACGACGCCTGGTACGTCGCGATCGCGGAGCATTACGACGCCCCCCTGTTTACGACGGACGAAAAGCTCGTCAACGCCATCGGCCACACCAACAGCACGTGCACCGCCTACAGCTTCAGAACCGATACGGAACGGCGGAACGGGGAGCAAGGCCGATCCCGCATCGAATAGATCCGCAGATCACGCATACCCCTCCAGGCAACGCCCCCTCGAACGTTTGAGCGTACCTGAACGGCACGAGCCGCGGGCTGCTGCCGCCGGGCGACCCGCACTACTTCAACCGCACCCGCGGCGACGCCTTCGGGAAGGCGGACGTGATCGTCATCGCGGGCACCCCCTTCGGCATGGAGACCACCACCCGCGGGCAGCTTCGCGACCTCCCCGGCGTGGACAGCCTCTACTTCACCATGCTGAACCACAACAAGCGCAGCATCACCCTGAACACCAAGACCGGGCGCGGCCGGGCCATCTTCACCCGCCTCGTCGAGGAATGCGACGTGCTGGTCGAGAACTTCGCCCCGGGCGCGCTCGACCGCATGGGCTTCACCTGGCAGCGCATCCAGGAGATCAACCCGAGGATCGTCTACGCCTCGGTCAAGGGCTTCGGCCCGGGTCCCTACCAGGAGTGCAAGGTCTACGAGAACGTGGCCCAGTGCACCGGCGGCTCGGCCAGCACCACCGGCTTCGACGACGGCCCCCGCTGGTCACCGGCGCGCAGATCGGCGACTCCGGCACCGGCCTGCATCTGGCCTTGGGGATCGTCACCGCGCTCTACCACCGCGAGAAGACGGGGCGCGGACAGCGCGTGGAGTGCGCGATGCAGGACGGGGTGCTGAACCTGTGCCGGGTGAAGCTGCGCGACCAGCAGCGCCTCGCCCACGGGCCGCTGCGCGAGTATCCGCAGTACCCGAACGGAACCTTCGGCGACGCCGCCCCGCGCTCGGGCAACGCCTCCGGCGGCGGGCAGCCCGGCTGGGTGGTGAAGACCAAGGGATGGGAGAGCGACCCCAACGCCTACATCTACGTGATCACCTAGGCCGCCGCGTTTCCGGCGCTGGCGAAAGCCATCGGGCGCGAGGACTGGCTCGACGACCCGGAGTGGAGCACCCCGGAGGCGCGTCTTCCCAAGCTCGACCGGGTATTCGCCGAGATCGAGAAGTGGACCATGACCAAGGACAAGCTCGAGGTCATGGAGATCCTCAACCCCCTGAACGTGCCCTGCGGACCGATCCTGTCGATGAAGGAGCTGGCCGAGGAGCCGTCGCTACGCGCGACCGGCACGGTGGTGGAGGTGGACCACCCGACCCGGGGTCCCTACCTCACGGTGGGCAACCCGATCAAGCTCTCGGCCTCGCCCTCGGAGGTGGCCCGTTCGCCCCTGCTGGGCGAGCACACGTTCGAGATCATGCGCGAGGTGCTGGGCTTTTCTGCCGAGGAGATCGAGGCGGCGCGGTCGGAGGGCGCCATCGGCAGCGAGGATGCGGGGGAGCCGGCGGCGGCTTGAGCGCCGGCAGAGCCTCCGGCCAGGCAGGAGGATGGCGAGCCGCGACCGCGATACGGTGGAGCAACCCGCCACCATCTCGTAGCGCATGGACGGGCAACGGCCGCGGTACTGCGGCCTGATCACGCCGAACGGACTCGACTCCGGTACACGGGAGACGGTGCGGGGTTGACGATCCGATATGGCCGGTGGTCCTATTCCCCACGAGAGGCGCCCGGGTGTCGGTGGAGGCCGTACCGTCATCGGAGGGCGGCAAGGCGATGCCCGGGGGAGGAACGAAAATGCGTGCGACCCTTACCCGGGAGGTGCCCGCGCGTCGGGCACGAAAGCGGAAACGGACCGTTCGGAACGGAGAGCCGACCAACGATCTCGTTTTCAGCGCCCATGCAGGCGGAAACGAGAACATCTTTCCGCAGATTCTGTCACTGTACGTCCCTCGATCCAGCATCGTCGCCGATGTCACTTACGGCGAAGGCGTGTTCTGGCGTAACGTTCCCGACGATTGGTACGTCTTGCTCGGGACGGACCTCCAGACCGGCACCGACTGTCGAAACCTGCCCTATGGCGACGGCGAGATTGATTGCGTGGTGCTCGACCCGCCCTACATGCACACTCCTGGAGGTACCGCGCATACGGTACACGCTGCCTTCGAGAAGCACTACCGCAACAACGGAACCGGCAACAAGACCACGAAGAAGTACCATGAAGCCGTGCTCGCGCTGTACGAGGATGCAGGCAAGGAAGCCCGCAGGGTCCTTCGTGACCGCGGGGTCTGCATCGTCAAATGCCAGGACGAAGTGTGCGCCAATCGGCAGCGGTTCACCCACATGGAGATCATCCAGGCGTACCAGGAGCTTGGCTTTGTCGCCGAAGATCTCTTCGTCGTCGTCCGGAACAACCGCCCCGGTGTGAGCCGCACCGTCCGGCAAGTTCATGCCCGGAAAAATCATTCGTACTTCCTGGTGTTCTGGAAGCGCGGGGCGTCCAGAGGCATCTGGGAACGTCCCGAAAGAACTCCATCGATCTTCTGGTGGAGATCATCCGGGAGCATTCTCCGGAGAACATCTGGCTCGATTCGCCGTTGATTGGGTACCGGATGCTCGGGAACACCAATCGAGGCGAAATCGGAGAGGAATTCGTCCGACGTTACCTGGAGAAGCATGGTATTCCCGTGGAGAAGGGAAATCGGACATCGAGGACCGATCTGCGGGTAGACACCATGCGGCTGGAGGTAAAGACAGCCTCCCTCGGCGCCAACGGGACGTTTCAGTTCAATCACGTGCGATTGGATCGAAAGTATGACTACTTGCTATGCCTCGGGATCTGCCCCGAGTGCGTAGTCTTCAACATGTGGCGCAAGGGCATCGTTGCCGAGCACCGGGCCGGCGCATTGGTCCGAATGGCAGAAGGGCAGGCAGTCACGTACAAGCTCACGAAGAAGCTCGCCGACATGAGGGATATCGACGGGTTCCCCGGGGCAATCACGGTTGCACTTGCAAGAGATGAGATGTGGCCACCCCGTTCCGGCCAAGCGTCGCGGCGAGAGAGCGAACTTGTTTGCCTGAGCTACCAACCGTCGCAAAACGCGCCCCCCGCCCGGAGTGAGCCGGAGGGGGCGAAAGCAAATGCAACTCACCCCATTTCAACGAAGTGCCATCCGGCACGGCGGAAACAACCTCCAATTCATCGCGTGCGCGGGCTCCGGCAAGATGGAAGTCGTCGCCCGCCGTGTCGTGTACTTGCTGGACCCGACGAATGCAAACCCCCTTGTCCCGGCGAATATTATTGCCTTCACGTTTACTGACAAGGCTGCCGAGGTCTGGACGCCGAGGAACTCCAAGAGCGGATCGACACCCGCATCAGTGACTTGCCGCCCGCGCCGGTCCGGAGGAAGTGCGCGGCGTACGACGATCGAGTCATGTGTACCACCGCTCGGGAGACCTGATGAATCCGGCGACGATCCAGTACGTTCATGAAACAGGGCGGCTGCGCTCCCGGATCATCCGCTCGTTGCAGAAACAGGGATTCCGGGTTCGAGCGGGACTGATCGCCCCTCCCGACGGCAGGGACAAGAGCAAGCTCAGGGCGCTTCATCAGGAAGCGGTCAAGCACAACGTGGAGCGAAGCCGATCGGGCCTCGAACGGCACGAAAGCCGGCTGCTGTCGTATGTCGCGGCCGGGAGGGACGTGGTTCCGGAAAGGATCCGGCCACGGCTCACCCTGGTACAGCGAGGGTCCGAGGATGAGCTTCTGTTCCGGTACACGCGCCTGCACTGGAGCATCCCGGTGTCCGCGGGGTATGGCCGGCGTCTGAGGTTCGTGATCCACGATGAGTCGAACGGCAAGTTGATCGGTATTTTCGGACTCGGCGATCCGGTCTTCGGGCTCAAGCCACGTGATCGGTGGGTCGGATGGGACTACGAGGCCAGGAGGAAACGGCTTCAATGCGTCATGGACCTGTTCGTATTGGGCGCCGTGCCGCCCTATTCCCATCTCCTCTGCGGAAAGCTCGTTGCCCTGTTGGCGACCAGTCGGGAGATCCAGGAGGCATTTCGCCGCAAGTATGGCGGCCGGCAGGCGACCATCAGCCGCAGGCCCCTGGACGGTCGCCTGGCTCTGTTGACCACGACCTCCGCCCTCGGTCGCTCATCGTTGTACAACCGGCTTCGATACGGGGAACGTCCCGTGTTCCGGAGCGTGGGCTTCACGCGCGGTTCCGGGGATTTCCATTTCAGCAACGGCTTCTATGGCGACCTGCGCAAGTTTGCCCTTGAGCACTGCGACGCGACCGCCAAGCACCCGTCGTGGGGTGAGGGTTTCCGCAACCGGCGGGAGTTGGTGCGAAAGACGTTGCCGCTTCTGGGATTGTCGAGCGAGCTGTCGTATCACGGGATCGAGCGCGAGATTTTCGTGGCGCCGCTGGCCGCCGACACGCAGGAATTCCTCTGCGGCAACCACCAGAGACTGCAACCCCACGGCCGGACCGCGGGCGAGCTCTTCGAATGGTTCCGGGATCGGTGGCTCCTGCCTCGCGCGGCTCGCGACCAGCGCTACCGGGCTTTCGAGCCCGAGAGCTACCGGCTCTGGAGATCGCCGTGACCCAGGCTCCCCTGTCCGCCGATTCGGCTCCATTCGCCGATCTCCCTGCGGCGCTCGTCGATGACGTCCTCGGCCAGACCTCTGCCGTCGCACGGGAGTTGCTGACCTCGTTCCAGCAGGTCCGGGAGGAGCGCGAAACACTTCGCGCGAAGCTCGCGGACTCCGGCCTCGTGATGGCCGAATCCTCCCTGGGCCATCCGCCTCTGCCGACGACGTGCGCGGCGGACGGTTCGTACGCGATCGAGCGGCTTCTGACGACGGATCTCGCCGCTGCCGCCGCGGTGGCGGTCGAAGGGCTCACACCACCATCCGAGAAGCGGCACTGGGACCTGCCCCGTCACAAGAGCTTCGTCGTCGCCGAACCACACCTCCCGGACACCGCTACCGTTCTCCGGGCGGTGATGTTGGGGGAGGAGCTGCGCCTCATCACCGATGCCCCGCATGACCTGTTGATGCTGGACGGCACGTTGACGCTGCCGATCATCTACTTCAACCAGGCGCTCAACAAGGCTCCCGACACCGAACAGCTACGTTGCGCACGGGAGTTTCTCGACAACTGCCCGACCTATCTCGAAGCCTGCCTCACCATCCTGCGATCCGAGCGTTCGGACAAGCACTTCGTGGCGCTTCCGAAGTACTCGACCCGGCGGGAGATCGGCAGGGAGCTGGGCTGGCCCGAAAGCTACGACGACCGCGGGATGCTGACGATGCTTCTGAACCCCGGCGAGCTGACGAAGCCCCGTCCGCTGGAACACCCGCGGGACGGCGAAGGGAACGTCACCTGGCACCTGAACACGCAACGGCTCCCTGCTACGGTGAGGCGGCAAGCGGCCGAGCTTTCGGATGAGGTCGTCTCGGCCCTCCGCCCTCTACGGGTGTTCTACTACAAGCCCCAGGACTGGCTGCCTGCACTGCGGGTCGAAGTGTCCGCCAGCGTGGCGTCGAACACCCATCGTCTGGCGACGGTGGTTCAGGGCATCAAGCACCAGACGGCGACCCCTTCCATGCTGGAGCCTTACCCGATCTACCTCGCCGACCGCACCGTGAAGGCGCTGGCTCGCGCGATCCCCGCCTTCCGGCAAGTGACGACACAGCAGATCTCGGAGCGGTACGAGGGCGACATCGGCGAGGTATTCTTCGCGATGCACGGCTACCGTAGCGAGGCCGGGAGATAGCGGTGGCGGACGATGCGACGACACTGAAGAAGATCGTCGACCAGACCGAGCGGCTGGGCGTCGTGGGCTCTCCGTCCTCCACCGCCCAGCTCGCACTCGACATCCTCGGCACCGCGGTGACCCGCAAGCTGGTCGGCGAGCTCGCCCTCTTCCGTTACCTGCAAGATGCGAGCGCCCATTACGCGCTCGGCCAGATCACGGAGATCCAGCTTCGGAACATCTGGCACGAGGACCCCACCATGCGCAGCCTCATCCGCCAGCGCGGGAGGGTGGATGCGGTCAGCGAACGGCAGGACACCCACCTTGGCCAGATGACCATCAGCGCCGTCTTCCGGGAAGGCGGCCCGGCCGGGTACGAGCCGAGCATCCTCGGTACCGTCCCGTCCACGGGAACGCCCATCCACCTCGTGACCGATCCGGTACTCGACGAGTTGCTCCGCCCCTACCGGGAGCAGATCTTTTATCTGGGCCACGTGTACGGCTCCAACCCGAAGCTTCCGCTCTGGTTCAAGCACTTCGACAAGGGGCCGGACGGCGCCGGTGAAGCGTACCACCTTGGCATCTTCGGCAAGACGGGATCGGGCAAATCGGTTCTCGCGAAGATGATCCTGCTCGCAGGGCAACCGCATATAAAATCACTGTCCCATCAATACCTTATCTCGGAAGCCATCGTTCAATGCCGCCCGGATACGCTTCTTCCTGACGCTGATCTTCGTCGACTCACGCTTCAGAAGATTGACCGCCACATGCCGAATCACTCCCATATTGTGCGGTGCATTACCCCGACGAATCCGACTCTCGTCTTCCCGAAACGTCACGTCCAATCTCCAGTGCAGCTCATTCTCGATTCCCCAGTGTGAACGCACCGCTCGCCCAAATGTCTCCACATCTTCCAGCGACGTAATGTAGTACCGTTGCTCAATACTCACACGCCCATCATTCCAGCGCTCCGACTCCACCATCCCGACCGCTCTCAACCCATCCCACTTCTTCACACATGACAACGCACTCAGGTCGGTGGACAAATAATAGCTCCTGGACTCTACCCGTCCGTGACCATCCTCCGCCGTCTCGTCGTTCTCAATCCCCTCACACTCGAAATCCTTCTCCCGTGCCGCATCAAAATACCTCCGAACCTCCCTGCTCAATTGCCTCTGGTTCCCCTTCACCGCCAACACGTAATCCCCTCCCCCTTCCTTGATCTGCTTCGCTATCGCTCGTTGGCATCCCATCGCATCCAGCGTCACGATACACCCCGACAATTCCAGCTTATCCAGCAACTCCGGCACCGCCGTGATCTCGTTCGACTTCTCCTCCGTCTTCACCTGCCCAAGCACCACTGCATTGCCACATGCCCAAGCACTCACCATATGCAACGCCTTCATACCCCGCTTGCGGTCGTGGGAACGCCTCTGCGTCTTCCCGTCCACTGCAATAATCTCACCATCACTCAACTTCACAACATCTTCCATCCAGCTCATGAAGCAGTCCTGAAAACCCCTCATCGACAGCGCCGAGATGATTCGTGCAATCGTGTCGTCTACCGGGACCCCATTGGCCAGCGGAACATAGCGGCGAAGCCACTCCAGCTTCGTGCGCCCAAATTCTTCGATGTCACTCCATCCCTCCGCGCCACTGACCACCGCACACACGCACAGGACGATGACATCAATCAACTCATGCTTCTTGTTTCTATCGACTCGCGGATCCTCCAGCTTTGAGAAATGCTCGATCAAACTTGCAGGGGCTGTCGTGTTCATTTCTTGCCATCTCCATCTCTTTGATGAAGACGCCATTAGATCACAAAACTTGTTGATGTCAATACATTTTTAGTGATCTTGCCCTGATCCTGCTCGCCTATTCCCGCTACCCCAGGATGGCGCTTCTCGTCATCGATCCGCAGGGGGAGTTCTCGCGTGACATGCGGAGGGGGGTATCGAGCGAAGAGTTCGCATTGCCTCTTGGGATCATCGCCCGCAAATTGGGTAAACAACCCATCGTACTTACTGTACGGAACTTGGTACTCGATCGCTGGGAGCTGTTCGAACAGATCCTCTTTGAATCCCAATTCTTCGAGCGCCTTACGATTCCGAGAGGAGAGAATCGGGAGCTGGCATGTGGAATCCTGTCGGATCGTCTGAGAAAGGCCAAGGTGAAACTCAAGAGCCTTCACGATCGCAAGTCATTCGATAAGGCTTGGAGTCTTCTTCAGGACGAAAAAGTCCAGAGGGTTTTCTATCGGACCGAGGCATCCCGGGCACGATTCAACGACGCCGTACACGATGCCGATCCGGATGAATTCTACGAGCAATACTGGGCTCCGGTGGCCGAGCTGTTCCGGGAAGATCGCGAAGGCGCCAAGAGTATCGATCGCGCGCTTGGCTGGCTTCTCGGAATGGACAAGCCGAACCGTCCGATCCTCGTGATCGATCTGTCGAAAGACCAGACTCATGGACTCTTCTGGAATGACAAGATCCAGTCTCTGGTCATCAAACGATTGCTCGACGGATTGTCCTGGACTGCGGAGGAATTCTACAAGGAAGATCAGAGCCTCAACGCCTTGGTCGTGATCGACGAAGCTCATCGTCTCGCGCCTCGCGAGCTCCCGCGGGAGGATGATACGGGCCGTAGTGTACGCTCGGTTCTGATCGACGCCGCGCGAACGACCCGGAAATACGGTTTGGGTTGGCTCTTCATCAGCCAGACCCTGTCGAGCCTGCATTCCGAGATCCTTCAGCAGCTTCGCATCTTCTTCTTCGGCTTCGGCCTCGGCCTCGGACAGGAGTTCCAGTCGCTCCGGCAACTCGTGGGGTCATCCGGCACGGCGCTCGATCTGTATCAGTTGTTCCGTGATCCGCACTCGGCATTCGATACCATGAGCCGGCAGTATTCGTTCATGACCATAGGCCCGGTGAGCCCGTTGTCGTTCTCTGGAAGCCCACTTTTCCTGAACGCATTCAATACGGTAGAGGCTTTCATGGAGGCAAACGGCTTTGAAGCGTAGCAACGACCGTGCGGCGATGGTGCGCAACGCCGACACAACCTCCGGAGATGACATGGGAAACATACGAAAGACCATCACCCCGACCGACCAACAGGATCGGTGGATCAAGGCACAGGCCACGGCTGGCAATTTCTCCGACGACGGCGAATGCATCCGTGAACCGATCCGTCGCGATCAGGAGCAGTACGTCAAATTCCAGACCCTCAAGGCTGCGATTCAGGAGGGTCTGGACAGCGGGGTGAGCGACAAGACCATACCGGTAATCATGGAGGAAGTCGAAGCTCGGCTTCGAGATGATGGCCGCACCCACATCCTCGGGCTCCGGGCCTTCGGCTCGCCGTTGCTCACCGAGCAGATCATCGGGCGGGGCTGCGGCGCACGAACTACGACGTATTGAACCAGCCGCTGGACGAACGACCGGAGGGCTACGAGGAGACGGCCGACGCGTTCGGGATCCCCTTCGTCGGATTCCCGGTGCAGAAGCGCAAGCGCCCCAAGACCGGAAGCTGGGGTCACAAGCCGGTCTGGATCGAGCCGGATGCGAAGAAGGGCAAGTACCGCGTGCAGGTGCCCAACCTGCGGTCCTGGGCGGTGGGCGTCGTGGACACCCTGGCGGACGTGGTGCAGGTGGAGAGCCTGCCGGAGGTCCGCATCAACCCGAGGGAGACGCCGCCGGACATGCACGTTCGCCCGGTGGTGGGCGGTGCGCCGGAGGCGGTGATCCCGTGAAGCCCGAGGGCTGGGTGGAGGCGGACGGCGTGGGACGGCTCGACGAGAGGATGTTCGTCTGCCGGGCCGCAGGCCGTTCGATGGAGTCGAGGATCCACGACGGCGACTACGTGGTCTTCCGCGCGAAGCCGGCCGGAACGCGGCAGGGGAGGATCGTGCTCGTGCAGTATCGCGGCGAGGCCGACCCGGACACGGGTGGTTCGTACACCGTCAAGCGCTACTCGTCGGAGAAGGTGGCCACGGAAGGCGGCGACTGGCGCCACGCCCTCACCCGCCCGTCTCCGGGGCGTCGAACACCGCCGACACCTCCGCCGCGAATCCTTCCAGCAGCGCCGAAGCGGCCATCTCCCCCCGCCCGTACCGCCCGTGTTCGACGTATGCCTCCCCGCGCAGCACGAGCACCGTCAGCGTCTCGTCGCGCGGGTCCGCGATCCAGTACTCCGGGATCCTCGCCTCGGCGTAGTCCGTCCGTTTCTCCACCAGATCCCGGCCGGGGTGGTCCGGGCTGACGACCTCGACCACCAGGTCCGCACCCAGCCAGTAGCAGTCCTGGTAGCGGGGGTCGGAGCGGTCGCAGAGCATCAACAGGTCCGGCTCGCGGAACTTGCCCTCGCGGATGCGCAGCCGCAATGCGGATTCCACCACGACGCCGCCCCGCGGCCGGACCCAGGCGCGGAACAGGAAATGGAGAAACGCGAGGATGGTCTGGTGGGTGGACGTAGGCAAGGGCAACTCCTCGATGCGGCCGTCGGTGAACTCGACCGGTCGGTTGCCGTGGTCGGTGAGCCACAGGTAGCCCTCGTCGCTCCAGCACCCCTGGCGCGGCAGGAGCTCGCACAGCAGGGCGTCCAGCGCGGCCTGCGAGGAGGCGGCGGATTGGGAAGCGGCCGTCCGGGAGGCGGTGGTCTCCTGCGGGGCGGCGGCCCGAGAGGCGGCAGGGGCCGCTTCACCGGCGCGGCGGCTCCTTTGCTCGCCGGTACCGGGATCGACACGGGTTGCCACGTCAGCCGTCATATCGAGATCCCCCCGTCGCGGACGCAAGCGGGCGTTGCGCCCGTGCGCCCATGCCGTCGAAGTCTCGCCCAACCCCGTCCCGGCAATCAAGGAGCCGCCGGGCGTGTGCGCGGCAGCCCGGCTGGGTGGTGAAGACCAGTGGCTGGGAGACCGACCCCAACGCCTGCATCTACGTGATCACCCAGGCCGCCGCCTTCCCGGCGCGGTCGGAGGCGCCATCGGCAGCGAGCGCGGGGGAGCCGGCGGCGGCCTGAGAGTCCGCAGAGCTTCCGGTCAGGCAGTCAGGCAGGAGGATGGTGAGCCGCGACCGCGATACGATGGATCCACTCGCCGTCATCTCGTAGCGCATGGACGGGCAACGGCCGCGGTACTCGCGGTACTGCGGCCCCGGTACCGCGACCCGATCGAACCGAACGGACTCGGCTCCGGTACACGGGAGATGGCGTGGGGTTTACGATCCGACAGGTCCAATGGCCCCGTTCCCCACGAGAGGCGCCTGAGTGTCGGTGGAGGCCGTACCGTCATCGGAGGGCAGTAAGGAGATGTCGGGGGGAGGAACGAAAATGGGTGCGACCGTTACCCGGGAAGTGCCTGCGCGTCGGGCACGAAAGCGGAGACGGACCGTTCGGAACGGAGGGCCGGCCAACGATCTCGTTTCCAGCGCCCATGCAGGCGGAGTTGCGGGGAGAGGCATGGTCCAGGCGGCCGCCTCACCGGTGATGCCGGGGCGCGACGCGAAGGCGCAGAGAGACCGTGCGAGGTTCGGGCAAGAGACCGGCCGGACGGCGAGCGGGTCCGGCCCGCCATTCCACTGCGTACAATGACGCGCACGGCCATCCGCCGGCCCTTGCCCGAAAGGCATCGCCCATCGCCCGGATGAGGGCATGAGAATCGAGGCAATCCGGCCGATGACCCACGAGAAGATCACCCTCGCCCAGCTCGAATCCTTCCTCTTCAGGGCCGCGGACATCCTGCGCGGCAAGATGGACGCCTCCGAGTTCAAGGAGTTCATCTTCGGGATGCTGTTCCTGAAGCGCCTCTCCGACGAGTTCGACCGCAAGCGCGCGCAGCTCCGCGACCACGACTACGCGCACCTGAAGAGCCAACCCGCGCTGCTGGCCGACGTGCTGGAGGACAAGACCTCCTACGGCGAGACCTTCTACGTGCCGGTGCGCGCCCGCTGGCACGAGGAGTGGACGGACGGGAACGGCGAGCGGGTCCCGGCGCTGAAGGATCTGAAGCACGACATCGGCAGCATGCTCAACAAGGCCGTCGCCGCGGTGGAGGACGAGAACGACAAGCTGGAAGGCGTGCTCAAGAACAACATCGACTTCAACGCCGTGCGGGGGCAGACCCGGATCCCGGACCAGCGGTGGAAGGACCTGCTCGACCACTTCAGCCAGCCGCGCTTCGTCCTCGTCAACGACCACTTCGAGTTCCCGGACCTGCTGGGCGCGGCCTACGAGTACCTCATCAAGTACTTCGCGGACAGCGCGGGCAAGAAGGGCGGCGAGTTCTACACCCCGGCGGAAGTGGTGCGCCTGCTGGTGCAGCTCACCAGGCCCGAGGCCGGCAACACGATCTACGACCCCGCCGCCGGCTCCGGCGGCTTCCTGATCCAGGCGCACCGGTACGTGGAGGAGCAGGGCGGGAACGCCGACGACCTGGCGCTCTACGGGCAGGACTCGAACGGCACCACGTGGTCGATCTGCAACAAACATGATCCTCCACAACATCACCCGCTTCACCATCCGGAACGGGGATACGCTGGAGGACCCGCAGATCCTGGAGAACGGGCGGATCCGCAAGTTCGACCGCGTGCTCGCCAATCCCCCTTTCTCGCAGAACTACAGCCGCGCCCACATGCGCTTCACGAGCCGCTTCCGCGAGTGGTGCCCGGAGACCGGGAAGAAGGCCGACCTCATGTTCGTCCAGCACATGCTGGCGAGCCTCAAGGCGGAGGGCTGCATGGCCACCGTCATGCCCCACGGGGTGCTGTTCCGCGGAGGCAAGGAGAAGCTCATCCGCGAGCTGCTGATCGAGGACGACGTGATCGAGGCGATCGTCAGCCTGCCGCCCGGCCTCTTCTACGGCACCGGCATCCCCGCGTGCGTGCTGGTGTGCAGCCAGCGCAAGCCCGACGCGCTGCGCGGCAAGGTGCTGTTCATCAACGCGGACCGCGAGTACGCGGAGGGCAAGAGCCAGAACCGGCTGCGCCCGGAGGACGTCGAGAAGATCGACTTCGTCTTCACCCACAAGCGCGAGATCCCGAAGTACAGCCGGCTGGTGGACAAGGCGGAGATCGTCGAGGTCCACGACTGCAACCTGAACATCCGCCGCTACGTGGACAACACGCCGGACCCGGAGCCGGAGGACGTGACCGCCCACCTGATCGGCGGCGTCCCGGAGTCGGAGGTCGAGGCGCGGGCCGCCGACTTCGACCGCTTCGGCATCGACCCCGCTTCGCTGTTCCGGCCCGAACGCCCCGGCTACCTCGCATTCCGAGAGGAGGCCGCCGGCGCGAAGGCGGCGATCCGAACCACCCTCGAAGCCGACCCGGCCCTCCGCCGCACCCTCGCCGCCCACTTCGACGCGCTCGAAGCGTGGTGGCAGACCGCCCGCGACGACTTCGCCCGGCTTCGATACGCGCAGCAGGACGGGGCGGCGAACGGCGCGCGGAAGATGCCCGAGGTACGCCGCGCGCTCCTCGACACCCTGAAGGCCCGGCTGGTTCCCCTGAAGGTGCTGGACGAGTTCAGAAGCGCCGGCAGTCTTCGTCAACTGGTGGCAGGAGATCCGCTTCGACCTGAAGACGATCACCTCGATCGGCTGGCACCAGAGCCTGATCCCGGACGAGTACCTGATCCGAGCCTTCTTCCGGGCCGAAGCGGACGAGATCGAGCATCTGGAGGCCGGCATCGGCGAGGCCCAGGGGGAATTGACCGAGGCGATGGAGACCGCCCGGGAAGTCGCCGCCTGGGAGCCGGACGAGGGCGAGAAGGTCACCGTCGCAGTCGTCAAGAAGGCATTGAAGGCGCTGATCGACGACCTGAAGGACAGCGCCGGCCCTTCGGCCAGGAAGGAGTTGAAGCGCCTCCAGGATCAGGACAGAATCATCAAGGCCATCGAGAAGCGCATCCGGGCAGCGAAGGCGGCGCTCAAGGACAGGAGTGCGGAGCTGAAGCTCAAGCTGCGGCTCAAACGGACGGGCGGGGAGGAGTACAAGGCCGAGGTGCAAGCGCTCGTCGAACAGGTGGACGTGCGACTTGCGGGGCTTGATCCGGGCAACGGGACGGACAGGAAGAAGATGGCGGCCCTCGACCAGGATCGGGAGGTACTGGCGGCGCGGATCGGGAGGGTGGACGCGCTCGTCGCCGAGATCGGCGGGCCGATTTCGGAGGACGAGGCCCGCGATCTGATATTGGCAAAGCTCTGCGACGTGGTGCACGGAGAACTGGAGCGATACCTTGGCGCCGAGAAGCGCGGCCTGGTGCTCGGGATCGAAAAGCTGTGGGAGAAGTACGCGATGAGCAGCCGGGAGCTTGAGGTGGAGCGGGATACGACTCTAAAGATATTCAATAACTACCTGGAACGACTAGGCTATGTCTGACTTGAACGTCCCATTCGATCATCCGTGGCAGGAAGACGTTCTCGGAAATGTCGGAAGTGTGGTCGTTGGCGGCACGCCACGGACGTCCGTAGGAAAATATTGGCATGGCGATGTTCCGTGGATGGTCTCCGGGGATGTACATCTCAAACGAATTACGAACGTGCCGGCCAGGATCACGGACCTGGGATTAAGATTTTCGAATGCAACATTGGTCTATCCTCCTGCGGTGGCGGTAAGTCCTGCCGGACAAGGCAAGACGCGGGGGACAGTGGCTTTCGTGCTGTGTCGGCTATGCGCCAATCAATCCGTAGCGTTGATCAAGTGTTTTCCTTCGCGCGTTGTCGCGGAATATCTGTTTTACAACCTGGAGTTTCGCTACGAGGAATTGCGTTCTCGCTCGGCAGGTGAAGGACGGGCTGGTCTTTCTAAACGAATCTTGGAGAAGATTCCTGTTTCACTGCCTCCCTTGCCCCATCAAGAGAAAATTGCAGAAATCCTTTCGACGATAGATCGTGCTATTACACAGACGAAAGATTTGATCGACAAACAAAAGCGCATCAAGATCGGCATAATGCAGGATCTTCTCACCAGTGGTATCGACGAACACGGCAATCTACGTTCCGAGAAAACCCACAAATTCAAGGATTCGCTGCTGGGCCGAATCCCGGAAGAATGGATCACAAGATCACTCGATGAAATTTTGATTCTCAAACAATACGGAATATCCACTGGTCTGGCGGAAGATCGGGCTGGTGTACCGGTGCTTCGGATGAACAACCTCGTAGATGGCGAGATAAACTACTCCGATCTCAAGTATTCAAACGAATCCACAGTCTTGAAATCGTTGCTTGACGACGGTGACGTTCTCTTCAATCGAACCAACAGCATAGACTACGTAGGGCGAACTGCAACCTATCGGCACAGAGAAACCCCTGTTTCCTTCGCGTCCTATCTGATTCGCCTCGTACCGGATCCCACGACACTCTTACCCGAATACCTCAACCTCTGGTTGAACGATGCTGTCAGCCAAGTGCGTGTCAAGCAACTCGCTACGATTGGCGTACAGCAAGCCAACATCAACCCAATGAATCTTGGAGCTCTGACGGTCGCAATCCCCGGTCATAGGTTGGTACTTAAGGAAATCACAAAACCGGCTCCAATCCGAATTGGAGTCGTCCTTTCTTGCGGTCTCGTTTCGGATGGGACCGAGTCGCATTGCTCGCCAGATAATCCACCAAGCCTCGTAACACGGGAAGAAAGCCACGTCTCCTTCCACAAGCAAGCGCACGGAACACCTCCCCCAATCCATGACGCGCACACATCGCCACCTTCCGTGTCGAGACCTCGACCCCTCGCAATACCTGCGTCATCTGAGCCAAGTAACGCTTCAGAACCGAGGCCGCAATCGCCGTCCATATCAGACCCTCGGCTATCCCCGCTTTGCTCGTGTCGAACGCATGAAGATTCGCATACGACTTCCACTCCTTGAACAACAGCTCGACCTGCCACCGCAACCGATAGAGCTGCCCCACCTGCTCCGCACTGAATCGGCTCCGCGCCAGATTCGTCACCAACAACGTATGACACCCCTCGTCAGGATTCCACCGCGCCAACAGCCTCAACTCCAACTCCTTCTCTCCCTTCCCCCAAACCACATCGAGGTCGACCGTCTCGCCCTTCGACAGAACCCCCTGCTTCAACAATTGCCCGGACCACCCCTCCAACGCCTCCCCTTCCCACGTATACGCACCCTGCACCTTCGGATTGACCGATGCGCTCGCACGCATCACGAAATACCCACCCGCCCTGTCCACCGCACCCATATACTCCAGGTCAACGTACCCACGGTCCGCCAACCGCAGGTCATCGCGCAGCGCCTCGGGCGAGGGCAGATGGGGCCGCTCCGGCGCCGTGTCCGCCGTCAGCGTCACCTGCTCCACCGATTCATTCAACAGACTCATCGTCACGTGCAGCTCCACCGCAGCAGGGTTCTGCTTCTTGAATCGTCCCGGGTACTGTTCACGAAGCGCATCCTTGACCGCGAACGAACAGCCGTCCTGGATCACAATCCGACCGAACTCACCGAGCGGACCCCGCGCTGTCGGCTGCAGCACGCTCACCACCCATTGCTGAAGGACCACGTCCAACACGGCCCGCATGAAGTCCTTGAAGGAACGCTTCGCCAACTGGTTGTGGAACGGCTTGTATGCGACTGTCGTGCCGAACAACGCATTGAATTGCCGTTGCATATCGGCCAATGTCTCGACCGTCCCCGTGGCATGGCCTGCCAGCAGGCCCAGGACCAGTCGATATGGAGTAATCAGGCGTTCCCGGTGGCAGAAACCGACCCTCCGTCCGAGGTCATTGAGTGCCGTGGGCGACAGCACGCGCTTGATCTGGTGGGCGAATTGAGCAACAGTGCGGCGTCCCATCCGAGTCTTCTCCTGTCATGTGGGTCCAGCAATTCCATGATCGGAGATTTCGGATGGGACTTCAACGGTTCATAAAATCCCATGAAAATCAATTAGTTATAAGATCCTACCTATGATCCCCGGTAGTCTTGATGAACAACGAGTGATCGTTGGTGCAGTACTGGCATGTGCTGATCAAATTACCAAAGCTCGACAGGAGCTTGACAAACTAGCCTCTATAAAAATGGCTCTTATGCAAGATCTACTCACCGGATCGCGTCGCATGAATTTTCCCGAGCACAATATGAAGGTACCGAATAGATAATGTCCTGGAAACGCAGCGAGGTCGTACGCAGATCGAGGAATTACACCTCCCTCGAAAGAATCCAAAAAAAAATCGTTATACATTCAGACCAATTGATTCATAATCTGACTATACCGTACAAAGAACGATTTAAGATAGGAATAAAAAATTCACCTCATTCATCCCGTCTTATTCATGGTTGGTTAGCGGATGCCGAACGGAGTGTACCCAACTCGTTGATTTTATGACAACTCCGGCCTTTCGTCTCACAAGTTGAGGTTATCGCAGTAGGGAAAATTCGATCTTGTAATGCCGGGTCGGAAAATCAGTTTTAGATCAGCCAGTTGCCGCGCTATTCTCCGGTGCTCCGTGTAGGGTATGAATAATCCGGGCTCCTCCGTCTTCACCTGCCCAAGCACCACTGCATTGCTACACGCCCAGGCACTCACCATATGCATCGCCTTCATACCCCGTTTACGGTCGTGGGAACGCCTCTGCGTCTTCCCGTCCACTGCAATCATCTCACCATCACTCAACTTCACGACATCTTCCATCCAGCTCATGAAGCAGTCCTGAAGCCCCCTCACCGACAGCGCCGAGATGATTCGTGCAATTGTCGTCCACCGGGACCCCATTGGCCAGCGGAACATAGCGGCGAAGCCACTCCAGCTTCGTGCGCCCAAATTCTTCGATGTCACTCCATCCCTCCGCGCCACTGACCACCGCACACACGCACAGGACGATGACATCAATCAACTCATGCTTCTTGTTTCTATCGACTCGCGGATCCTCCAGCTTTGAGAAATGCTCGATCAAACTTGCAGGGGCTGTCGTGTTCATTTCTTGCCATCTCCATCTCCTTGATGAAGACGCCATTAGATCACAAAACTTGTTGATGTCAATACATTTTTAGTGATCTTGCCCCTGGGGCTGACACAGCCCCGATCACGACGCTATGATGTCAAGAACAAAACGGTACACAACCGGGAACGTCCCTTGGCTGCGTCGAGCCCCTGCAGTCTATCTTGTTCTCTATAGCCTCTCTCATAGGTAGGATCTTATAACTAATTGATTTTCATGGGATTTTATGAACCGTTGAAGTCCCATCCGAAATCTCCGATCATGGAATTGCTGGACCCACATGACAGGAGAAGACTCGGATGGGACGCCGCACTGTTGCTCAATTCGCCCACCAGATCAAGCGCGTGCTGTCGCCCACGGCACTCAATGACCTCGGACGGAGGGTCGGTTTCTGCCACCGGGAACGCCTGATTACTCCATATCGACTGGTCCTGGGCCTGCTGGCAGGCCATGCCACGGGGACGGTCGAGACATTGGCCGATATGCAACGGCAATTCAATGCGTTGTTCGGCACGACAGTCGCATACAAGCCGTTCCACAACCAGTTGGCGAAGCGTTCCTTCAAGGACTTCATGCGGGCCGTGTTGGACGTGGTCCTTCAGCAATGGGTGGTGAGCGTGCTGCAGCCGACAGCGCGGGGTCCGCTCGGTGAGTTCGGTCGGATTGTGATCCAGGACGGCTGTTCGTTCGCGGTCAAGGATGCGCTTCGTGAACAGTACCCGGGACGATTCAAGAAGCAGAACCCTGCTGCGGTGGAGCTGCACGTGACGATGAGTCTGTTGAATGAATCGGTGGAGCAGGTGACGCTGACGGCGGACACGGCGCCGGAGCGGCCCCATCTGCCCTCGCCCGAGGCGCTGCGCGATGACCTGCGGTTGGCGGACCGTGGGTACGTTGACCTGGAGTATATGGGTGCGGTGGACAGGGCGGGTGGGTATTTCGTGATGCGTGCGAGCGCATCGGTCAATCCGAAGGTGCAGGGTGCGTATACGTGGGAAGGGGAGGCGTTGGAGGGGTGGTCCGGGCAATTGTTGAAGCAGGGGGTTCTGTCGAAGGGCGAGACGGTCGACCTCGATGTGGTTTGGGGGAAGGGAGAGAAGGAGTTGGAGTTGAGGCTGTTGGCGCGGTGGAATCCTGACGAGGGGTGTCATACGTTGTTGGTGACGAATCTGGCGCGGAGCCGATTCAGTGCGGAGCAGGTGGGGCAGCTCTATCGGTTGCGGTGGCAGGTCGAGCTGTTGTTCAAGGAGTGGAAGTCGTATGCGAATCTTCATGCGTTCGACACGAGCAAAGCGGGGATAGCCGAGGGTCTGATATGGACGGCGATTGCGGCCTCGGTTCTGAAGCGTTACTTGGCTCAGATGACGCAGGTATTGCGAGGGGTCGAGGTCTCGACACGGAAGGTGGCGATGTGTGCGCGTCATGGATTGGGGGAGGTGTTCCGTGCGCTTGCTTGTGGAAGGAGACGTGGCTTTCTTCCCGTGTTACGAGGCTTGGTGGATTATCTGGCGAGCAATGCGACTCGGTCCCATCCGAAACGAGACCGCAAGAAAGGACGACTCCAATTCGGATTGGAGCCGGTTTTGTGATTTCCTTAAGTACCAACCTATGAGCCTCTCTAAACAGGGGGTGAGTAGTTACGATCCGGGAATATCGATGCTTTGAATGGTCCGGCGGTCGGCCGCTGGCCGCCGATGAGCCGTTCGACCCCATACGACGACTGGAGAAATACCCGACGGCCACACGGCGCATCATGACGAACTCCGGGTCTCCTCGATGAATTCGGCGAGGTCCGAGAGACGATGGCTCCAGACGATCGCAAGGCCTTCGCCTTGGGCCGCTTCCAGGTTGGCGGAATTGAAAACACCGTCGATTACGGCGCAGGGGACAATTTGCCGGTCTCCGAACTGCGTGAGCCATGCCCGCGCCTTGCCAACCGCCTCACGGTTGATTCTCTTGAAGGAATTCACCGCGCTGTTCGACGTCTTGCACTCCACGGCCATGATCCGGCGGTCGTGCAGTCGGATCACGATGTCGGCACGGGTATCGCCCAATTTGCATTCGCCACAGAATTCGCCGGGGGCCGGCGCGTCGTCGAGCATCCGGACATCGCGGCGCGAAACCTCGACCAGACCGATCTCCCGCAGCCGGTTCTTGACGTCTTCTTCCTGCTTCCTCGAACCCGACCGCCGGGAGGTTTCCACCTTGCGGGCGGCGACGAGTGCGGCCGATGCGACGACGGCGATACGGCGTTCTTCGCCGGTCGGTTCGCGTTCTTCCCCGATCCAGGGGAAGCGGTGCGGATCGACGATGTGCAGGACGACGTCGCGAATGCGTCTCGCCTGTTCGGCGTCCCGGCGCAGTACGTTGGCCGCCAGCGTCGTCTCGGCCAGGATCTTCAGGTCGTCTTCCGATATGGGCGGCGCCGACAGGTATCTGAAGCCGGTTCGGACATCATCGTCCTCGACCAGACCGGCCATGACGTCGCGGATGTTCTCCTCGTCGGCCAGGGACGGCAAACGGTCGATGAGATCGGTAAAGATCGGTGTGAAGGCATCGAAGAACCGGGTGTACCGTTCCAGCGGTTCATTCAGCCGCGTCCGCCTGAACCGGCCCTTGGCCGTTCCGGCGTCTTCCGCCAGCTCAGCCGGCGACCATGTCCTGGGTTTGGCCATGCAACCGCTCCAGCTTCGGGATAGGGAGACGTTCCAGTTCCTTGGGCTCGAACTTCGTCAGGCCGCCGGCATAGGTCCGGCCGGCGGACACGCCCACGTTGTTCCGCAACCACGCGGCCAGATTGTCGAGCACCACGGCAGGCAGGATCTCGCGCGGGTAGAGGCCGTGGGCGATGTTGAGGTGCCGGGCGCCGCACCGGTTGCGGACGAACGCCGGCGGCCGGCGGGCCATGTAGGTGCACAGGATCGGGGCCGGGAGACGGAGGCCCACGGCCCACCAGGCACGCCGGTGGCGGGCGACGTAGGACTTGTCCGCGCCCATATCTTTCGCCCAGTGCAGGAAGCGGTGAATCTTGTGCCGGTTCGCCTCGTCGAACTCGTCGAGATCGATCGGCAGCTCGATCACGCGGCGCAATCCGCCGGCACGGGAGAGGGCCGCGCCGGCGTCCAGCAGCTCCCGCGCGCGGGTGACGGCGGGGACCAGCACCGCATCCGGCAGCGTGCCGGTCCAGCCGCCGGCGATCCATACCGCGTTGCAGCCGGTCACTTGGCCGCGATGGACGCGGCAGATCTCACCCAGCTCCATCGAGCCGGGCGGCGGGCGCTTCACCGGCCGCAGGAATGGCGACCAGCGCCGTGCCTGGTCGAGACGCGCCCGCGAGACGATCCTGCCGCCTTCGAGCGCGCCCAGCTCGCCGGGTGCGGACACCTCCCTGAAGCGAATGCCCCGGTCCCGCCTCCCGGCACGGAAACAGGTGATCGCACCCGTCGTCGCCGCATCGGCGAAGGGCATGGCGGCGGGTGCGACGACGTGCAGCGCCTCGCCGCCGAGACCGTGGACGAGCAGCGTGCGCAGGGCGGCGCCGTAGTTGACGTCCAGCCATTCCGAGGAGGTGATGAACGCGCCGTAGTCGCCGTCGCGGCAGAGCTGGTAGGTCTTGAGGAAGAAATGGACGTGCAATCCCGCGAGCCGGCTCGCCCTGAAGCCGTAGCGGGCCGCGGTCTCCGACAGCCACTGCTTCCATTCCGGCGCGACGTCGTGGTGGCGGACATAGGGCGGGTTGCCCAGAAAGAGGGTCCGGCCGTCGATTTCAGGGAGCGCCGTGGCGCGGTAGTCGGCGACCCGCAACGTCAGCCGATCCGCCATGCCGTGCACGACGGCGTTGGCGCGCAGCAGGAGCGCCGCCAGCGGGTCGATCTCGACAGCGACCAGCTCGGCATCGGGGAACGCCTTGCCGGCGGCCAGAAGGAAGCGCCCCGACCCCGCGCCGGGGTCGACGATGCGCGCCGGGGCGCCCGCGCCCGCGGCCCAGCGGATCATGGCCTCCACGATGGGACGGGGCGTGTAGACCGCCCCATGCCCGCGCCGGATCTGCGGTGGGCGCAGCCGGCAGAAGGCATCGCCGAGGGGGTCGCCGCCGTGCGCGATGGCGCGGCGCAGGTCGGCAAGAAGAGCGGGGGAGGGAGCGGGCGCCTCGCGGACGAGGGCGCATTCGAGCCGGGCCGGAGGCGCATCCGGGGCGGCCAGGGCGGCAGCCGCGGCGGCGAGCTCGGGCTCCGAGGCCGGGAAGCCCTCCGTTTGCGCGTCCTTCGGAGCCCCGATGCCGTGCATCCTCCGATCTCCGTATGAGTCTGCCGACGCTTCGGATGCGGGTACGTATCGGCCGCTTCGATCAGGGCGCGAGCCTGAGCCTCGGAGACCGGGAAGGACGCTATGTCGACGCCCTTCGCGCGCCCATCGGAGTTCCGATGCCGTGCCGCCTCCGATCTCCATTCCGAGCAAGAATGTTTCTGCCGTTCGCCGCGGTTTCGTGGCATCTCCCTTGCCCTTGCGTTCTCCCAGGCCGGTTTCCCGGCGGGTCACCGCGAGGGGGGATCGGATCGAAGTGGAGGAGGGGGGAAATGGTAGTGTCGTTCATGGCGCTTGTCCTGCACGATTCCGACCATCCGGAGGCGGAGTCGCGACATCCGTCCCGCCGAAGGCCCGCGCGGCGCGGACATCGCCCGGAGGGTCCCGGTGAGATGGTGGGCGGGTTTTCCTGTCGGAGGGCCGGCGCGACACTGCCGCCGGGTTTTGCCGACACTGCCCTTTACCGACACCGCCCGTGGCGATTTCCTGTAGACGGCGCTCGGACGTCCGGGGGGCCGGCCACGTCGCCGGCGTTTTGCCGACACCTTCCGAGGCGGTTTTCTGTAGGCGGTCTCACGCGAGCTGCCGTCGGATCGCTCCGCAAGGTCTCGCCGTCAAGGTCTCGCGGTAAAAGTGCGAGCGGTGGCAGGAACGGCCATCTGCACGTCACAGGACACAGGGTTTGACACATGACGTCCGGACGTCTCAACTTCCGCCATGCCTGAAAATCGACATCGGAGGCCGCCGGGCGAAGTGCGTGACGCGATCCTGGCGACCCTGCAAGCGCATCCCTCGGGAGCGTCGGTCGGGGAGATCGTGGCCGGTGTCCGGGATCGGATCGGCCACGTCCCGGAATCGAGCATTCGTTCCTGTCTGCGCCTCGATACACCGCGTCTCTTCGTTCGCCCGCGTCGCGGACACTACCGGCTGCCGGAGGGGAGACGGTTGCCAGGGGGAACGGCGCCAGACGGAGAAAGCACGTCCGATGGCGACGCTCCGGTCATGCGTCGCTTCCGCACCAGAATCTTCGGCCGTGCGACCGTGGTTCATGCCGACTGCATGGAGTGGCTGGGGCGGCAGGAACGGAGCTCGATCCACGCGGTGGTCACGGACCCGCCCTACGGTCTTGTCGAATACTCGTCGAGGGAGCAGGAGAAGCTTCGCAACGGCAAGGGCGGGGTATGGCGCCAGCCGCCGTCGTTCGATGGCGCCCGGCGCTCCCCCCTGCCTCGCTTTACCGTGCTCTCTCCCGGCGACGTGCGGACCTTGAGCGGGTTCTTCTCGCGTTGGGCAAGGCTTCTGGCGCCCGTGCTGGTGCCGGGGACGAACGTCGTGGTGGCCGCGAATCCGTTGCTCTCGTACATCGTCGCCGGAGCGCTCGCCGGGGTCGGGCTGGAGCGAAGGGGCGAGATCGTGCGGCTCGTCATGACGATGCGCGGCGGCGACCGCCCCAAGGGCGCGCACGACGAGTTCCCGGAAGTGAGCGTGATGCCGCGCTCGATGTGGGAGCCGTGGCTGGTGTTCCGCAAGCCGCTCGAAGGCAGGGTGCAGGACAATCTGCGCAGGTGGCGCACCGGCGGATTCAGGCGGCCGTCTCCCGACCGCCCCTTCGGGGACGTGATCCGCTCATCGCCGACCCGGAAGGAGGAAAGGAGCTTGGCACCGCACCCGAGCCTGAAGCCGCAAGGCTTTCTGCGGCAGTTGGTCAGGGGCGTCCTGCCGTTCGGCGAAGGCATCGTCTTCGACCCGTTCTGCGGAGCGGGCTCGACGCTGGCGGCGGCCGAAGCGGTGGGCTACCGGAGTGTCGGCATCGAGAGCGATCCCGAGTACTTCGACATGGCGTGCCATGCGATTCCCGGTCTGGCCGTCTACCGGCGGGAACCGGCCGATCTGTTTCAAGCCTTGTAGATCCAGTGCTCTCGAAGCTTCCTGACGCCTTCCCGGTGCAGGGTCGCGGTTCGCGTCCCCAATTCCCCCTATTCCATCAGGAGATGGCGATTGCCGATCTGGAACCGCCTGCTCCGAAGGAAGATTCGTTCAAGATGCACTGGCCCGCCGGCGGACCGTAGGACACGGCTCCTCCCTGTTCCTCGTGCGTCAGCGTACCGGGGGGCTGCACGATGCCCCCTCTCCGAACACTGCCCCGGATGCCGGCGTCACCACCGGAGCGCATGGCCCGCGGATCTTCGGACAGTTCATGGGTCGAGCAGAACGCAATGTTCCTGGCTCAGGAGCCGAGGCGCGGGGCACGTCCGGGGCGCGTTGACCAGAGGGATGCCAAGCGCCAGACTGAAACACCGTTTTGCGGCAGGACCGCTCCGCCCCGTACCCGTTCCGCGTCCCATTCGTTCCGGCCATGATCCTGCACGACACCTTCGCCGCCACGCCCCTGGACCGGACCTCCCTTCCCCAGGGCGCCCTCGACGTCGCCGAGCGGGAGCGGACCAACCCCTTGCCCTGGACCGGGCAGTTCTCGCCGCAGCTCGTCGAAAAGCTGCTGGCCGCCTGCGCCCCGCGCCACGGGATCGTGCTCGACCCCTTCGCCGGCAGCGGGACGTCGCTGGTCGAGGCGGCGCGGCTGGATCTGCCGGCCTGCGGGGGCGACCTCGACCCCGCGGCGGTGGCCCTCGCACGGGTCTACCAGTTGGTCAACCTGGACGCCGCCGGGCGGACGGCGTTGCTCGACGAGCTACGCGAGCGACTCTTCGAGGCGATCGGCCTGCCCCATGGCCTGCTCTTCTTCGCAGAGGCCCGGTGGCCGGCGGAGCGCTCCGCCCTGGAATCCGCCCTCGTTGCACTGTGGCGCGAATCGTCCCCCGGCCCGGCGCAGAGCCTCATGGCGGCGCTCGTGGTGCTGTGCGACTTCTACCGCGAGCACCTGGACGCGGAGACGGTCCACAAGACGTGGCTCCGTCTTGAGCGGATCGTCCGCGCCCTGCCGGAATCGACCCGGCCCATCGCCGTGCACCATGCGGACGCGAGGGCGCTACCCATCGAGTCCGGGTCCGCCGACCTGGTGCTGACCTCTCCGCCCTGCATCAACGTCCACAACTACCACCAGAAGTACCGGCGGTCGGTGGAGGCGCTGGAATGGGACGTGCTCGCCGTGGCCCGCTCCGAGATCGGCTCGAACCGCCGGAACCGGGGAAACCGTTTCCTCACGGTCGTCCAGTATTCCCTGGACATGGCGCTGGCCCTTCGGGAGATGGCGCGAGCCACAAGGCGCGGGTCCCGGCTCATTCTCGTGCTCGGGCGCGAGTCTTCGGTCCGCGGAAGACGGCAGTGATGGATCCGTCGCGTTGCGAGAATCATGAGAAACACATTCGACAGGATCCGGGCGTTGGTTTCCCAGGGCCGCGTTCGAATTTCGGAGCACGGATACGACGAACTTGCCGCTGATGGATTACTTGCAAGGGGCCTTGTCGAAGGTGTGAAATCTGCGGAAGTCGTCGAGGACTACCCGGACTACCCCAAAGGGCCGTGCGTTCTGCTGCTCCAACGAACGGAGGCCGGATGCCCGGTCCACACCGTGTGGGGAATTCCCGCTGGCCATACAAGTCCGGCGGTGCTGATCGCGGCGTATTTTCCCGATCCGGAACGGTGGGAACCCGGATTCAAGCGGAGGCGCATATGAACGAGAGAAAACGGACGAAGATCGTCCGCGAAGGAAGCTACGTTGCAGAAGTTGACGTAGCGCTATTGGAGGATCCCGATGGATGGTCCCCGTATCTCTCCCTTGAAGATGCGTACCGGCTCGACGATGTGCGGGAGGCTCTTCGTCGAGGTGACGTCAAAGCCGCTGCGAACCATTCACGCGTGTTCAGCCTCACCCCCATCGCTGTATGAGGATCCGAACATCAGGCTGAGACACCGTCTCGCTGGCAGGGCCTCTCCGCCCCGTACCCGTTCCGCGTCCCATTCGTTCCGGCCATGATCCTGCACGACACCTTCGCCGCCACGCCCCTGGACCGGACCTCCCTTCCCCAGGGCGCCCTCGACGTCGCCGAGCGGGAGCGGACCAACCCCTTGCCCTGGACCGGGCAGTTCTCGCCGCAGCTCGTCGAAAAGCTGCTGGCCGCCTGCGCCCCGCGCCACGGGATCGTGCTCGACCCCTTCGCCGGCAGCGGGACGTCGCTGGTCGAGGCGGCGCGGCTGGATCTGCCGGCCTGCGGGGGCGACCTCGACCCCGCGGCGGTGGCCCTCGCACGGGTCTACCGGCTGGTCAACCTGGACGCCGCCGGGCGGACGGCGTTGCTCGACGAGCTACGCGAGCGACTCTTCGAGGCGATCGGCCTGCCCCATGGCCTGCTCTTCTTCGCAGAGGCCCGGTGGCCGGCGGAGCGCTCCGCCCTGGAATCCGTCCTCGTCGCGCTGTGGCGCGAATCGTCCCCCGGCCCGGCGCAGAGCCTCATGGCGGCGCTCGTGGTGCTGTGCGACTTCTACCGCGAGCACCTGGACGCGGAGACGGTCCACAAGACGTGGCTCCGCCTCGAGCGGATTGTCCGCGCCCTGCCGGAATCGACCCGGCCCATCGCCGTGCACCACGCGGACGCGAGGGCGCTGCCCGTCGAGTCCGGGTCCGCCGACCTGGTGCTGACCTCCCCGCCCTGCATCAACGTCCACAACTACCACCAGAAGTACCGGCGGTCGGTGGAGGCGCTGGAATGGGACGTGCTCGCCGTGGCCCGCTCCGAGATCGGCTCGAACCGCCGGAACCGGGGGAACCGTTTCCTCACGGTCGTCCAGTATCCCCTGGACATGGCGCTGGCCCTTCGGGAGATGGCGCGGGCCACAAGGCGCGGGTCCCGGCTTATTCTCGTGCTCGGGCGCGAGTCTTCGGTGCGGGGCACCCGTTTCTACAACGGGGAGCTGGTGACGGAGGTCGCGGTGCAAGGGGTGGGACTGGAGATCGAGGGGCGGCAGGAGCGGGTGTTCCGCAACCGCTACGGGGCGGACATCTACGAAGACATCCTGCACTTCCGCACGACGGAAGAGCTCCCCGACGACGACGCCTGCCTGACGGCGGCGCGACGCATCGCGGGGCAGGTCCTCTTGGCGACCCGCGGCCTGGTCCCCGACACGGAACGCCCCGGACTCGAAGACGCGATGGCGCGTCTCGGCGAAATCGCGCCGTCCCCGATGCCGGCTGCCGAGACGTTCTTCCCCATGATCGGTTGCCGGTCGCCGGTGATCCGTCCGGCTCCATATGACGACGCGCACCGGGCACTCTCTGTTTGATCAGATACAAGAAGTGGGAAAGAGGAGAGACATGATGGACGAACCATTGACAGCGGTGTTCGAGAAGTCTCCGCACGGGTATATCGGATACATCGAAGAATTCCCTGGCGTCAACACCCAGGGTGAGACCCTGGAAGAGACCAGGAAACATCTGATTGAGGCCCTGGAACTCGTGCTACAGGCAAATCGGGAACTGGCGGAAGAAGAAACCATCTCGAATCATCGGGATATAGTGAAAGAACCTCTGGGTAGAATTGCCGTATGAAACGGCGGAAACTGATACGTCTCGTTGAAAAGGCAGGCTGTGAATTGTTGCGTGAGGGGGGTAATCACAGCGTCTATGTCAACCGCAGCCAGAAGAAGGTCACTACCATCCCCAGGCACAGGGAGATCGACGACAATCTCGCAAAGCGGATATTCAAGGACTTGGGGATACCCAAACCTTGATCGATTCCCGTGACGCGAAGAATGACCCCGATTGTTGCAGAAATCGGAAGATCCGTTATTACCCCGATCAAGCCGGGAGCAGGGCATCCGTTCGGACTCGCGGCGGATTGATGCGGTTGGCGCGCTACGGGCGATTCTGGGCGATTACGGGCGTCGTTCGCGCGTTAGGTGCATGAACGTACCAGATTCCGGCCCGCGCACCCAGAATGCGAATCTGGCGCGTTTCCGCCGGTCGGCAGGCTCGCGAGCCGAATCGTTCCGGGCGCATCGTCCGGGACTCCGAATCGTTCCGGTCTGTAGCGCGTCCGCAATCCGCCTACAATCGCCACGGGCGCGCTTGGCGGATGGAGAGTACCGGAATCACGCCCGCGCGCCCACAGTCGCCACGTGGTGCGTTTCCGGCGCATTGCGCATCGTTCGGCAGTCTCGCTAGCCGGGATGTTCGGGCGCATTGTCGGGGAAACGAATCGGGCCGGTGCGTAGCGCGTCCGCAATCACGCCACGGGGCGGCGAGCCGGGAAGGCGGTATGACGTAGTGGATTCCGGGCTGTCGCGTGCGGGAAGGATTGTGGAGTGTTTTCCGGGTGCATTCGTTCGGAAGGGGTAGAGTCGACGACTGGCGCGGTGGCGTCAGGTCAGTGGTGGTAGCCGTTTCCCGGCGGCTTTCGCAGTACCGGTGCCTCGCTCCACGCCATTGCTCCGTTTCCAGTCGCCGCTCATCGAACCGGACGTGCGGATTTCCCGCATCCGGCTCTCGGACGAGATCATGCCTTCGCCCACGGAAAGCTCGTCGTTCGCACCGCAAGGCGAGTCAGGCCCCTTTCATTCCACAGGCGCTTGTCCGGGAAGTGCACGTATCTCCCCGCTCGTCCCTTGTGCTTGCGACACAGCCACTGACGCAGCCGCCGGGTCGCACAACCCTGCGGCAGAGGCGCCAGTCCCCCAAGCCACCGCTGCACGCCTCGCGCGAACCGATAGCCGGGAGCTTCCTTCGCTTTCGCATGTAGCGCCGCCTGGAGTCTCCGAACCCGTTCCGGGGCGGTTAGGCTCGCACCAGTCCCCATCTCCCTTCCTCCTTCTTGCGCCCCTCTCGAACCAAGGCCCCTTCCCTCCACCGGCATTACCCGGCTTCCCCGGTACTACGGGCCTCTCCGCCACCCCGACCGGCCCGGCCTGCCCCTCGCGGGGGTCCGGTTGGCGTGTGCCGCGCCACCGTCGGGGCTTCCCGTGTTGCGTCCATCCCCCCCTTCTGTGCGTGCCGCCGCCACTACCCCGGCGGAATCGACCGGTGCGCGCGTCGCTCGCTTCCCGACCGATGCCAGCCTTCCCCGATCTACAGACGGGTCGGCTTCCGCATCATGAGTTTCGAGGCCTGCTCGGCGTTCACTCACGTTGCGGCCCGCACAGTCGCAGAGCCGCCCTCGGCGGCCCCTTGCACCGAAGTGCTTCAGTCGATGTCGTTGCCTCCATCAACCGCTCCGATTGCTACCGGCTGGAGCGACAGTTGCCGGGCGGGATTCGCACCCGCTGAGGAATGGCGCCTTTGCACGGCGCACCGTAGATCTCAAATTGACATTAAGAAGTCTTTGTAACTGATCGAAATCATTGAAGTTGTATATTTTGAAGGGAGAGGAGCTAAAGGGCTCTGGTGACAATTTGTCAGGAGCGGGCTCGACGGGGAGGGAAGACGGGGCAGTGAACCTCTGGAACAATGTTTGGTGCGAACCCAAACCATCGCCCCGGAGGGCTGCCCCAATGTCAGTATTTCACGCACCCGCCCATTGCGCCAGCCACAGCGAGCGAGGAGAGCAAGCCCTCGCGCGGTTGGTCGAGCAGGTCAACGCCTTGCGAGCGCGCCCGGTGACGGGGGAGGACTTCGAGGCAGTGGAGCGGGAGCTCCGTGGGCTGTTTGCCGAAGCCGAGCGCGAGGTGGTGGGGGAGACGCTGGAGCGTCTGGACGTGGACCTGCCATTCGTCGAGATGGAGGGGCGGCGGTACCACCGGGTGCTGCGCAGTCACGCGACGTACACGAGTGCGGGGGGAGCGGTGGGGGTGCATCGCACGCTGTACCGATGTGGCGGTGAGCGCGCGGTGGCGCCGATGGAGTGGCGTGCGGGGATAGTGGCGGGGCACTGGACGGGGCTGGCGGCGCGACAGGCGAGCGTGGTGGTGGCGCACGTGACGCCGCAGGAAGGGGAGGCGGTGTTTCGGGAGTGGGGGCGGATGAGGCCTTCGAAGAGCTCGCTGGACCGGTTGGCGAAGGAGTTGGGCGCGCGGTGGGAGGGGCAGCGTGAGGCGTTCGAGGCGGCGTTACGCAAGGGGTGCGCGGTGGCGGAGGAGGCGGTGACGGTGGCGGTGTCGCTCGATGGGGTGATGGTGGCGATGAAGGATGCGAAGCGGGTGGATGGGAGCTCAGGCTATCAGGAGGCGGGGTGTGGGACGCTCACGACCTGTGATGCCGAGGGGGAGCGGCTGGAGACGGTGTATGTGGGTCGGATGCCGCAGCCGTGCAAGGAGGCGTTGAAGAAGACGCTGTGCGCGGAGCTTGAGGCGGTGCTTGCAAAGCGTCCGGACCTGCAGGTGGTCAAGATAGCCGACGGGGCGCACGACAACTGGCGCTATCTTGATACGTTGGCGCCGCAGGGCACGGCGGTGGTGGACTTCTACCATGCGGCCGAGCAACTGAAGTCGGGACTCGATGCCTGCTCATAGGTAGGATCTTATAACTAATTGATTTTCATGGGATTTTATGAACCGTTGAAGTCCCATCCGAAATCTCCGATCATGGAATTGCTGGACCCACATGACAGGAGAAGACTCGGATGGGACGCCGCACTGTTGCTCAATTCGCCCACCAGATCAAGCGCGTGCTGTCGCCCACGGCACTCAATGACCTCGGACGGAGGGTCGGTTTCTGCCACCGGGAACGCCTGATTACTCCATATCGACTGGTCCTGGGCCTGCTGGCAGGCCATGCCACGGGGACGGTCGAGACATTGGCCGATATTCAACGGCAATTCAATGCGTTGTTCGGCACGACAGTCGCATACAAGCCGTTCCACAACCAGTTGGCGAAGCGTTCCTTCAAGGACTTCATGCGGGCCGTGTTGGACGTGGTCCTTCAGCAATGGGTGGTGAGCGTGCTGCAGCCGACAGCGCGGGGTCCGCTCGGTGAGTTCGGTCGGATTGTGATCCAGGACGGCTGTTCGTTCGCGGTCAAGGATGCGCTTCGTGAACAGTACCCGGGACGATTCAAGAAGCAGAACCCTGCTGCGGTGGAGCTGCACGTGACGATGAGTCTGTTGAATGAATCGGTGGAGCAGGTGACGCTGACGGCGGACACGGCGCCGGAGCGGCCCCATCTGCCCTCGCCCGAGGCGCTGCGCGATGACCTGCGGTTGGCGGACCGTGGGTACGTTGACCTGGAGTATATGGGTGCGGTGGACAGGGCGGGTGGGTATTTCGTGATGCGTGCGAGCGCATCGGTCAATCCGAAGGTGCAGGGTGCGTATACGTGGGAAGGGGAGGCGTTGGAGGGGCGGTCCGGGCAATTGTTGAAGCAGGGGGTTCTGTCGAAGGGCGAGACGGTCGACCTCGATGTGGTTTGGGGGAAGGGAGAGAAGGAGTTGGAGTTGAGGCTGTTGGCGCGGTGGAATCCTGACGAGGGGTGTCATACGTTGTTGGTGACGAATCTGGCGCGGAGCCGATTCAGTGCGGAGCAGGTGGGGCAGCTCTATCGGTTGCGGTGGCAGGTCGAGCTGTTGTTCAAGGAGTGGAAGTCGTATGCGAATCTTCATGCGTTCGACACGAGCAAAGCGGGGATAGCCGAGGGTCTGATATGGACGGCGATTGCGGCCTCGGTTCTGAAGCGTTACTTGGCTCAGATGACGCAGGTATTGCGAGGGGTCGAGGTCTCGACACGGAAGGTGGCGATGTGTGCGCGTCATGGATTGGGGGAGGTGTTCCGTGCGCTTGCTTGTGGAAGGAGACGTGGCTTTCTTCCCGTGTTACGAGGCTTGGTGGATTATCTGGCGAGCAATGCGACTCGGTCCCATCCGAAACGAGACCGCAAGAAAGGACGACTCCAATTCGGATTGGAGCCGGTTTTGTGATTTCCTTAAGTACCAACCTATGATGCCTGCTATGGACAGGACGATGCGAAGGGGCGGGCGCACTACGAGAAGCTGCGCCATCTGTTGCGCCATGACTGCGGCGGCGTGGAGAAGGTGATTCGTTCGCTGAACCATCAACGCAGGAAGCAGCCGGAGAACAAGCGTATCGCCGAGGTGTTGGGATACTTCCGCAACCACCGTCACCGCATGGGCTATGCCGAGGCGAAGGCACGGCATCTGCCCATTGGCTCGGGGGTGGTGGAGGCGGCGTGCAAGACGTTGGTCACCCAACGGCTGAAGCGTTCGGGAATGCGCTGGCGTCATGCCGGGGGGCAGGCCATCCTGACGCTTCGCGCCTTGATACAAAGTAGACGGTTCGATTCGGCCTGGGAGATGCTGTCAGGGACCTACCGTCGGGAAGTGACGATTCCCGACAACGTCATACCGTTTCCTTGCAAACGGGCGGCGTGATGGATCAGTTTCAGAGTTACACCCTCCCGGACAATCCCTCTCCGCCACGGACAATCCCGCCCCGCGCCGACACCACGACCCGCCTCGGACCACCCTCCGCCCCTGCCACCCTCGCCACCGGACCCCCCGCCCATGCCCTCCCGCCCTGCCATCCGCATCCGCGGCGCCCGACAGAACAACCTCAAGGGCATCGACCTCGACCTCCCCCTCGGCGAGCTCCACGTCGTCACCGGGGCAGGGCAACCGCATATAAAATCACTGTCCCATCAATACCTTATCTCGGAAGCCATCGTTCAATGCCGCCCGGATACGCTTCTTCCTGACGCTGATCTTCGTCGACTCACGCTTCAGAAGATTGACCGCCACATGCCGAATCACTCCCATATTGTGCGGTGCATTACCCCGACGAATCCGACTCTCGTCTTCCCGAAACGTCACGTCCAATCTCCAGTGCAGCTCATTCTCGATTCCCCAGTGTGAACGCACCGCTCGCCCAAATGTCTCCACATCTTCCAGCGACGTAATGTAGTACCGTTGCTCAATACTCACACGCCCATCATTCCAGCGCTCCGACTCCACCATCCCGACCGCTCTCAACCCATCCCACTTCTTCACACATGACAACGCACTCAGGTCGGTGGACAAATAATAGCTCCTGGACTCTACCCGTCCGTGACCATCCTCCGCCGTCTCGTCGTTCTCAATCCCCTCACACTCGAAATCCTTCTCCCGTGCCGCATCAAAATACCTCCGAACCTCCCTGCTCAATTGCCTCTGGTTCCCCTTCACCGCCAACACGTAATCCCCTCCCCCTTCCTTGATCTGCTTCGCTATCGCTCGTTGGCATCCCATCGCATCCAGCGTCACGATACACCCCGACAATTCCAGCTTATCCAGCAACTCCGGCACCGCCGTGATCTCGTTCGACTTCTCCTCCGTCTTCACCTGCCCAAGCACCACTGCATTGCCACATGCCCAAGCACTCACCATATGCAACGCCTTCATACCCCGCTTGCGGTCGTGGGAACGCCTCTGCGTCTTCCCGTCCACTGCAATAATCTCACCATCACTCAACTTCACAACATCTTCCATCCAGCTCATGAAGCAGTCCTGAAAACCCCTCATCGACAGCGCCGAGATGATTCGTGCAATCGTGTCGTCTACCGGGACCCCATTGGCCAGCGGAACATAGCGGCGAAGCCACTCCAGCTTCGTGCGCCCAAATTCTTCGATGTCACTCCATCCCTCCGCGCCACTGACCACCGCACACACGCACAGGACGATGAGGGGTAGAGTCGACGACTGGCGCGGTGGCGTCAGGTCAGTGGGGGTAGCCGTTTCCCGGCGGCTTTCGCAGTACCGGTGCCTCGCTCCACGCCATTGCTCCGTTTCCAGTCGCCGCTCATCGAACCGGACGTGCGGATTTCCCGCATCCGGCTCTCGGACGAGATCATGCCTTCGCCCACGGAAAGCTCGTCGTTCGCACCGCAAGGCGAGTCAGGCCCCTTTCATTCCACAGGCGCTTGTCCGGGAAGTGCACGTATCTCCCCGCTCGTCCCTTGTGCTTGCGACACAGCCACTGACGCAGCCGCCGGGTCGCACAACCCTGCGGCAGAGGCGCCAGTCCCCCAAGCCACCGCTGCACGCCTCGCGCGAACCGATAGCCGGGAGCTTCCTTCGCTTTCGCATGTAGCGCCGCCTGGAGTCTCCGAACCCGTTCCGGGGCGGTTAGGCTCGCACCAGTCCCCATCTCCCTTCCTCCTTCTTGCGCCCCTCTCGAACCAAGGCCCCTTCCCTCCACCGGCATTACCCGGCTTCCCCGGTACTACGGGCCTCTCCGCCACCCCGACCGGCCCGGCCTGCCCCTCGCGGGGGTCCGGTTGGCGTGTGCCGCGCCACCGTCGGGGCTTCCCGTGTTGCGTCCATCCCCCCCTTCTGTGCGTGCCGCCGCCACTACCCCGGCGGAATCGACCGGTGCGCGCGTCGCTCGCTTCCCGACCGATGCCAGCCTTCCCCGATCTACAGACGGGTCGGCTTCCGCATCATGAGTTTCGAGGCCTGCTCGGCGTTCACTCACGTTGCGGCCCGCACAGTCGCAGAGCCGCCCTCGGCGGCCCCTTGCACCGAAGTGCTTCAGTCGATGTCGTTGCCTCCATCAACCGCTCCGATTGCTACCGGCTGGAGCGACAGTTGCCGGGCGGGATTCGCACCCGCTGAGGAATGGCGCCTTTGCACGGCGCACGTAGAGTCGACGACTGGCGCGGTGGCGTCAGGTCAGTGGTGGTAGCCGTTTCCCGGCGGCTTTCGCAGTACCGGTGCCTCGCTCCACGCCATTGCTCCGTTTCCAGTCGCCGCTCATCGAACCGGACGTGCGGATTTCCCGCATCCGGCTCTCGGACGAGATCATGCCTTCGCCCACGGAAAGCTCGTCGTTCGCACCGCAAGGCGAGTCAGGCCCCTTTCATTCCACAGGCGCTTGTCCGGGAAGTGCACGTATCTCCCCGCTCGTCCCTTGTGCTTGCGACACAGCCACTGACGCAGCCGCCGGGTCGCACAACCCTGCGGCAGAGGCGCCAGTCCCCCAAGCCACCGCTGCACGCCTCGCGCGAACCGATAGCCGGGAGCTTCCTTCGCTTTCGCATGTAGCGCCGCCTGGAGTCTCCGAACCCGTTCCGGGGCGGTTAGGCTCGCACCAGTCCCCATCTCCCTTCCTCCTTCTTGCGCCCCTCTCGAACCAAGGCCCCTTCCCTCCACCGGCATTACCCGGCTTCCCCGGTACTACGGGCCTCTCCGCCACCCCGACCGGCCCGGCCTGCCCCTCGCGGGGGTCCGGTTGGCGTGTGCCGCGCCACCGTCGGGGCTTCCCGTGTTGCGTCCATCCCCCCCTTCTGTGCGTGCCGCCGCCACTACCCCGGCGGAATCGACCGGTGCGCGCGTCGCTCGCTTCCCGACCGATGCCAGCCTTCCCCGATCTACAGACGGGTCGGCTTCCGCATCATGAGTTTCGAGGCCTGCTCGGCGTTCACTCACGTTGCGGCCCGCACAGTCGCAGAGCCGCCCTCGGCGGCCCCTTGCACCGAAGTGCTTCAGTCGATGTCGTTGCCTCCATCAACCGCTCCGATTGCTACCGGCTGGAGCGACAGTTGCCGGGCGGGATTCGCACCCGCTGAGGAATGGCGCCTTTGCACGGCGCACTGTAGATCTCAAATTGACATTAAGAAGTCTTTGTAACTGATCGAAATCATTGAAGTTGTATATTTTGAAGGGAGAGGAGCTAAAGGGCTCTGGTGACAATTTGTCAGGAGCGGGCTCAACGGGAGGGAAGACGGGGCAGTGAACCTCTGGAACAATGTTTGGTGCGAACCCCAACATCGCCCCGGAGGGCTGCCCCAATGTCAGTATTTCACGCACCCGCCCATTGCGCCAGCCACAGCGAGCGAGGAGAGCAAGCCCTCGCGCGATTGGTCGAGCAGGTCAACGCCTTGCGAGCGCGCCCGGTGACGGGGGAGGACTTCGAAGGAGTGGAGCGGGAGCTCCGTGGGCTGTTTGCCGAAGCCGAGCGCGAGGTGGTGGGGGAGACGCTGGAGCGTCTGGACGTGGACCTGCCATTCGTCGAGATGGAGGGGCGGCGGTACCACCGGGTGCTGCGCAGTCACGCGACGTACACGAGTGCGGCGGGAGCGGTGGGGGTGCATCGCACGCTGTACCGATGTGGCGGGGAGCGCGCGGTGGCGCCGATGGAGTGGCGTGCGGGGATAGTGGCGGGGCACTGGACGGGGCTGGCGGCGCGTCAGGCGAGCGTGGTGGTGGCGCACGTGACGCCGCAGGAAGGGGAGGCGGTGTTTCGGGAGTGGGGACGGATGAGGCCTTCGAAGAGCTCGCTGGACCGGTTGCCCGCGCGGTGGGAGGGGCAGCGCGAGGCGTTCGAGGCGGCGTTGCGCAAGGGGTGCGCGGTGGCGGAGGAGGCGGTGACGGTGGCGGTGTCGCTCGATGGGGTGATGGTGGCGATGAAGGATGCGAAGCGGGCGGATGGGAGCTCAGGCTATCAGGAGGCGGGGTGTGGGACGCTCACGACCTACGATGCCGAGGGGGAGCGGCTGGAGACGGTGTATGTGGGTCGGATGCCGCAGCCGTGCAAGGAGGCGTTGAAGAAGACGTTGTGCGCGGAGCTTGAGGCGGTGCTTGCAAAGCGTCCGGACCTGCAGGTGGTCAAGATAGCCGACGGGGCGCATGACAACTGGCGCTATCTTGATACGTTGGCGCCGCAGGGCACGGCGGTGGTGGACTTCTACCATGCGGCCGAGCAACTGAAGTCGGGACTCGATGCCTGCTATGGACAGGACGATGCGAAGGGGCGGGCGCACTACGAGAAGCTGCGCCATCTGTTGCGCCATGAGTGCGGCGGCGTGGAGAAGGTGATTCGTTCGCTGAACCATCAACGCAGGAAGCAGCCGAAGAGCAAGCGTATCGCCGAGGTGTTGGGATACTTCCGCAACCACCGTCACCGCATGGGCTATGCCGAGGCGAAGGCACGGCATCTGCCCATTGGCTCGGGGGTGGTGGAGGCGGCGTGCAAGACGTTGGTCACCCAACGGCTGAAGCGTTCGGGGATGCGCTGGCGTCATGCCGGGGGGCAGGCCATCCTGACGCTTCGCGCCCTGATACAAAGTGGGCGGTTCGATTCGGCCTGGGAGATGCTGTCAGGGACCTACCATCGGGAAGTGACGATTCCCGACAACGTCATACCGTTTCCTTGTAAACGGGCGGCGTGATGGATCAGTTTCAGAGTTACACCCGGACGATGACATCAATCAACTCATGCTTCTTGTTTCTATCGACTCGCGGATCCTCCAGCTTTGAGAAATGCTCGATCAAACTTGCAGGGGCTGTCGTGTTCATTTCTTGCCATCTCCATCTCTTTGATGAAGACGCCATTAGATCACAAAACTTGTTGATGTCAATACATTTTTAGTGATCTTGCCCTGGTCACCGGGGTCAGCGGCTCCGGCAAGTCGTCGCTCGCCTTCGACACCGTCTACAGCGAAGGCCAGCGCCGCTACGTCGAGACCTTCTCCTCCTACGCCCGCCAGTTCCTCGACCGCATGGACAAGCCCCGCGTGGACGCCATCGACGGCATCCCCCCGGCCATCGCCATCGACCAGACCAACCCGGTGCGGACCTCGCGCTCCACCGTCGGCACCATGACCGAGCTCAACGACCATCTGAAGCTGCTGTTCGCCCGCGCCGCGGTCCTGCACTGCCGGGGCTGCGGGGAGGCGGTGCGCCGCGACACGCCGGGGTCCATCCTGGACGCGCTGCGCGCCGCCGGTCTCGACCGGGTGATGGTGACCTTCGAGGTGAAGGTTCCGGAGGGGTCCTCCCCGGCCGGGCTGGTCGAGCTGCTGGCGAGCCAGGGCTACACCCGGGTGCACCGCGAGCACCCCGACCGTATCGAGGTCATCCAGGACCGCTTCCGGCTCGGCGATGGGGGGAGCGCAGGGCAAGATCACTAAAAATGTATTGACATCAACAAGTTTTGTGATCTAATGGCGTCTTCATCAAAGAGATGGAGATGGCAAGAAATGAACACGACAGCCCCTGCAAGTTTGATCGAGCATTTCTCAAAGCTGGAGGATCCGCGAGTCGATAGAAACAAGAAGCATGAGTTGATTGATGTCATCGTCCTGTGCGTGTGTGCGGTGGTCAGTGGCGCGGAGGGATGGAGTGACATCGAAGAATTTGGGCGCACGAAGCTGGAGTGGCTTCGCCGCTATGTTCCGCTGGCCAATGGGGTCCCGGTAGACGACACGATTGCACGAATCATCTCGGCGCTGTCGATGAGGGGTTTTCAGGACTGCTTCATGAGCTGGATGGAAGATGTTGTGAAGTTGAGTGATGGTGAGATTATTGCAGTGGACGGGAAGACGCAGAGGCGTTCCCACGACCGCAAGCGGGGTATGAAGGCGTTGCATATGGTGAGTGCTTGGGCATGTGGCAATGCAGTGGTGCTTGGGCAGGTGAAGACGGAGGAGAAGTCGAACGAGATCACGGCGGTGCCGGAGTTGCTGGATAAGCTGGAATTGTCGGGGTGTATCGTGACGCTGGATGCGATGGGATGCCAACGAGCGATAGCGAAGCAGATCAAGGAAGGGGGAGGGGATTACGTGTTGGCGGTGAAGGGGAACCAGAGGCAATTGAGCAGGGAGGTTCGGAGGTATTTTGATGCGGCACGGGAGAAGGATTTCGAGTGTGAGGGGATTGAGAACGACGAGACGGCGGAGGATGGTCACGGACGGGTAGAGTCCAGGAGCTATTATTTGTCCACCGACCTGAGTGCGTTGTCATGTGTGAAGAAGTGGGATGGGTTGAGAGCGGTCGGGATGGTGGAGTCGGAGCGCTGGAATGATGGGCGTGTGAGTATTGAGCAACGGTACTACATTACGTCGCTGGAAGATGTGGAGACATTTGGGCGAGCGGTGCGTTCACACTGGGGAATCGAGAATGAGCTGCACTGGAGATTGGACGTGACGTTTCGGGAAGACGAGAGTCGGATTCGTCGGGGTAATGCACCGCACAATATGGGAGTGATTCGGCATGTGGCGGTCAATCTTCTGAAGCGTGAGTCGACGAAGATCAGCGTCAGGAAGAAGCGTATCCGGGCGGCATTGAACGATGGCTTCCGAGATAAGGTATTGATGGGACAGTGATTTTATATGCGGTTGCCCTGGGGGGGAGCGCCCGCGCCGGCGCACATGCCCGCTTCGGCGATGGCGCTCTCTCAGGGGACGGTAGCCGCCCCGGCGAACATGCTCGCTGTTGCCGGGCGTTTTTCGACCGGCTGCGCCTGTACGTCCCCTCGACGAAGCCACCGAACTGCTGCTGGCCGAGAGGGCGGGTGAAACGTCAAGTGCACCGATCAAGGGGTTGCAGCGAAAGGCTCCTGACTGCATGATCAGCGTCCCAGACGTGATTCAATCAAGCTGCCAGACCGTCTGACGGAACAGAGCTGCCTCATCTGGTGAAATCTCCCCTTCAGTGATTCACTTCAGCACCAGATGCACCGGAGGAAAGACAAAGAATGCTCGAACTGGACCGCATCTATCAGGCAGACGCCTTTGATATGTTCCCTCATATCGACGACGGGAGTATCGATTTGGTCATCTGCGACGGTCCGTACGGGATTACTACCAACAAGTGGGACAGGATCGACAATATCCAGGAATACAATCTGGAGCTTATCAGGATTTTCTCTGAAAAATTGAAAGAAGGTGGTGGATTGTATCTTTTCGGGAAGCCGAACTGTATCGATTTCATCGATTATCGCCCCTTTCTGAATCTGAGATCGAAAATCATCTGGTACCAACCGAGCCGACTTGCCCAAGGACGTCTCAAATACACGAACAATTACGACATCATTTGCTATTTCATCAAAGGTGACAGACCGAACATTTTCGATCTTGACGCGATCCGCGTTCCACAGCTTGTCGAGCTGGATCATCGTTTGCGCTGTGAGCGTGTTCCTTCGGTCAGGAACGGAAAATACGGGAAGACAAAATTCAATGGAAATGGAAAGAACCCTGGAGACGTATGGGGAGACATCAAGCAGCTTACCTATAAATCAAAAGAGCTCGTCAGCCGTGACGCACTCAATACGATCCAGAAACCCGAACAGCTCATGGAACGTTTGATTAAAGCGAGTTCCAGGGAAAACGATCTGGTATTGGATCCATTTTCAGGCGTAGGCACTTGCCCGGCCGTCTGCAAACGCCTCCGACGCCATTTCATCGGGATAGAACAGGACGAATGCTTTGCCGAGGAGGGAAACAGGAGACTTCAGAAAATCGAGAATGGCATGATGGGGACGCTCTTCTGATGACGCAGCGCATCTATCGCAAGATAATAACATTGATTCTGGAAGCCGCCGGATTGGCAAGATCGATCGGCATCACCAATTTGCTCCAGCCTGGATTGGTAAAAGAAATGATTATTGCTGATATCCTCGGACACGAATTGATTCATTCGAAACGTCACGCAGATGCCCATGCTCCGGGAAATCCAGATGAGAAATACGAATATCTGTCGTGCAAGGAGGGCGGAACGGGACAATTTGACCGTATGTTCAAAGAACCTGATGACAAGCGGGCTGATTCCCTGAACCGAATCACCAGAAACAAGAAAATATACTTGGCGATATTTTATAAAGACGAACAAACAAGATGCAAATCCATTTATGAGATCGATCCGAAGATTATGATCAAGGAAGCGAAGCGGCAACTCGATCGGAGCAGAAATGCAATCTCTCATGTCGGATTCTCTGAAGGTTGGGCAAAGCAAAATGGACGACTCATTTATACATGTCCATCACACGGATCACCGAAGAATCGGTAGCATCTCGCATAAGGACAATGGGGAGTTGGAGCACCATGGTTGATTTCAGGAAACGCCTTACAGGAAAGAATACGGAGAAACCGGTTGATCCTGTTGAATTATACGATACTCTTGATCGGGCTTCCGATAAAGGTCCGCTTCGTCCCGCTCAACTCGCCGTTCTCAATGAATGGTACAAAAGCAACGAAAATACACGCGATGCGATAGTCAAACTTCACACAGGCCAGGGAAAAACCCTGATCGGTCTGCTTATTTTGCAATCTCGGATTAACGCAAACAAAGGTCCTGTAGTTTTTCTCTGTCCAGACAATTTTTTGATCACTCAGGCTTGCGAACAAGCAGAGCAGTTCGGTATCGCTACCTGTACAACTGACCCCGAATTGCCAAGCGAATTCCTTGATGGAACAAAAATGTTGATTACCTCTGCCAAGAAACTCTTTAACGGAATGACTAAATTCGGAATAAACAACAAATCCATATCTGTAGATACTATTCTCATGGATGACGCGCATGCGTGTGTTGATATCATTCGAGAGGCATGCCGAATTCGGATACCAACCGATGAACCCGCTTACCAAGTAATACGGACTCTTTTTGCCAATGAACTCGAAGCACAGGGTGCTGGAACCTGGGCTGATATCTGCAACGACAAAAGAGATGCCTTGCTGCCGGTACCCTATTGGGCATGGATGTCACGGGAAGCGGAGATCGCCGGTATCCTCTCGAAAAACACAGATCGAGCTTCTATCAAATTCACTTGGCCTCTAATTAAAGATATGCTGAGCCATTGTCAATGTATGATCTCCGGCGCAGCCGTTGAAATTGAACCGCATATTGCTCCGCTAAAATCATTCGGATCATACTGGAAGGCGAAACATCGTGTTTTCATGTCGGCAACCGTCACTGACGATGCTTTTCTAGTCAAGGGCTTGCAACTTGCACCTGAGACGATCACGAAGCCTCTGAGCTATGAAAATGAGACTTGGTCAGGTGAAAGGATGATCTTGTTGCCATCACTCATCCACGAGGATTTGAGGCGAGAGAAGATTGTAGAATGGCTGGCCAAAGCCAATCCAAAAAAACGCTTCGGCATAGTCACATTGACGCCAAGCTTTGCGCGAACGAAAGATTGGGAAAAATATGGAGCTACGATTACCGGAAAAGACAATGTTAGCGAAGTGATCGAAAAATTAAAACAAGGATATGTAGAAAATACTATTGTATTGGTAAATCGTTACGATGGAATTGATCTTCCGGATAATAGCTGCCGTATTTTGATTTTTGACAGTCGTCCCTATACAGAAAATCTGCTTGATCTCTATCAGGAGCTCTGCAGGCCGGATAGTGAAGCTACCCTTATGCGAATTGTTCGTAGCATTGAACAAGGAATGGGCCGTAGTGTGCGTGGTGAAAAGGACTACTGCGTAGTAATAGCAATCGGCGATGATCTCGTGCGGATGCTACGCGATAGAACTATCAGGAAATATTTGTCAGATCAAATGATCGCGCAAATTGATCTAGGATTCGATATTGCAAAAATGGCCGAACAAAAAATTGAGGAAAGTGACCAGAAGCCACTTGTAGCATTGCGCAATCTTGTCAATCAGTGCTTACGTCGTGATGCAGACTGGAAAGCATTTTACGTCGAACAAATGAATCGGATAGTACCGAGAGATGCAAATGATGCTATTCTACAAATCTATGCTGCCGAACTCAGAGCAGAAGAAACATATATATCTGGCGACTATAAGATTGCTGCCGATATACTTCAAGAACTCCTAAACGAAACTTCGATTGAGTCGGATGATGACAGGGGGTGGTATCTACAGGAGATGGCTCGTTATAATTGGCGTACCAATCGAGAAGAATCTGAATGCCTACAGATAGCAGCACACAAGAAGAACCGAATGCTTCTGAAACCTCCTTCAGGTGTTACTATCGCAAAACTCGAAATTATCAGTCGAGGCCGTATTGATCGAATAATAAATTGGATAAGAGACTGCGAAGATTATACTGAACTCAATGCAAATATATCGGATATTTTAAATGATTTAGTGTTCGGTGTGAAAGCGGATAAATTCGAGAATGCACTTAACAAGCTGAGTGTAGCACTTGGTTTTGTTGGAGAGCGACCGGATAAGGAGTGGAAGGAAGGACCAGATAATCTTTGGGCTCTCGACGATACACATTATTTGTTATGGGAATGTAAAAACGAAGTTGATATAAAGCGAGCCGAAATCAATAAACGGGAAACCGAACAAATGAATCGATCAAATGCTTGGTTTGACAGATATTACCACGGATGCAAAGTGAAGCGACTCATTATTCATCCGTCGCATCGAGTGCAAAGTGCTGCGGCATTTACTCACGATGACGTCGAAATCATGCGTGAAGAAGAACTTCGGCAATTTGTGAAATCAGTGCGGGAATTTTTTAAATCTTTCGAGTCTGTTAACTTTATAGATTTGTCGGCAAGACAGATTCAAGAATTTATCAAGATACACAAATTGTCGGTGTCAGATTTGTTGTCTGGGTATTCAAAGAAACCTAGCTTTGCACGTAGGTAGAGAGTGGAACGAAACAGGCCAACTACATTCCGTCACAGACAGGCCGCACCTGCCCTTGACCCCTCCCCCGGCCCGTATCTGCATGACCCCCCGCCCATGCCCTCCCGTCCCGCCATCCGCATCCGCGGCGCCCGACAGAACAGCCTCAAGGGCGTCGACCTCGACCTCCCCCTCGGCGAGCTCCATGTCGTCACCGGGGTCAGCGGCTCCGGCAAGTCGTCGCTCGCCTTCGACACCGTCTACAGCGAAGGCCAGCGCCGCTACGTCGAGACCTTCTCCTCCTACGCCCGCCAGTTCCTCGACCGCATGGACAAGCCCCGCGTGGACGCCATCGACGGTATCCCCCCGGCCATCGCCATCGACCAGACCAACCCGGTGCGGACCTCGCGCTCCACCGTCGGCACCATGACCGAGCTCAACGACCATCTGAAGCTGCTGTTCGCCCGCGCCGCGGTCCTGCACTGCCGGGGCTGCGGGGAGGCGGTGCGCCGCGACACGCCGGGGTCCATCCTGGACGCGCTGCGCGCCGCCGGTCTCGACCGGGTGATGGTGACCTTCGAGGTGAAGGTCCCGGAGGGGGCCTCCCCGGCCGGGCTGGTCGAGCTGCTGGCGAGCCAGGGCTACACCCGGGTGCACCGCGAGCGCCCGGACCGTATCGAGGTCATCCAGGACCGCTTCCGGCTCGGCGATGGCGGAGGCGCCCGCTCCGGCGCACATGCCCGCTTCACCGATGGCGCTCTCTCAGGGAACGGTGGCCGCCCCGGCGATGCCGCCCGCCCGGTAGAGCGCGCGCCCCGCCCCGGCCACGCCCGCGCCGCCGAGGCCATCGAGGGCGCGCTGAAGGCGGGACGGGGCCGGCTCACCGTCTACCGGCTCGACGCACAACGCCGCGCCCGCTCGCCGCGGCGCTTCTCCACCGCGCTGCACTGCGCGGGCTGCGACGTCGAGTACCGGGAGCCGGTGCCGAGCACGTTCTCGTTCAACTCCCCGCTCGGGGCCTGCGAGACCTGCCGCGGCTTCGGGCGCACGATGGGTATCGACTACGGGCTGGTGGTCCCCGACGAGACGAAGACGCTACGCGAAGGGGCGGTGCGCCCGTGGCAGTCGCAGAGCTACCGCCAGTGCCAGCGCGACCTGCTGCGCTACGCGCGCCGGCGCGGGGTGGACGTGGACCGCCCGTGGCGCGCGCTCGACGCCGAGACCCGTGAATGGGTGCTGGAAGGCGAGGCGGACTTCGACGAGGGCCGATGGTACGGGGTGCGCCGCTTCTTCGACTGGCTGGAGACGAAGAGCTACCGCATGCACGTGCGGGTGCTGCTCTCGCGCTACCGGACCTACCGGGAGTGCCCGGCCTGCTGCGGCGCGCGGCTCAAGCCCGAGGCGCTGCTGTGGCGGGTGGGCAGCCGCACCGAGGCCAGGCGCGCGCTCGGGCGCACGCCCGCGCACCGCCCGCCCGGGGCGACGCTCGACGAACGCGCCTTCGCCGGCCAGCCGGGGCTGTGCATCCACGACGTGATGCGCCTGCCGCTCGACCGCTGCCGGGCGTTCTTCGACCGGCTGCGCCTGCGCGCCCCCCTCGACGAGGCCACCGCGCTGCTGCTCGCCGAGATCCGCGCCCGCCTCGGCTACCTTGTCGAGGTCGGCCTGGGCTACCTCACCCTGGACCGCCAGTCGCGCACCCTCTCCGGCGGCGAGGTCCAGCGCATCAACCTGACCACCGCACTGGGCACCTCGCTGGTGAACACCCTGTTCGTGCTCGACGAGCCGAGCATCGGGCTGCACGCGCGCGACGTGGCCCGCATCGTCTCGGTGCTGCACAAGCTGCGGGCGGCGGGCAACACCCTGCTGGTGGTGGAGCACGATACGCAGATCATGCGCGCGGCGGACCGGATCATCGACCTGGGTCCGGGTCCCGGCGAGCGGGGCGGGGAGGTGGTGTTCCAGGGCACCCCGCGCGCGCTGCTGCGCTCGCGGCGCTCGCTCACCGCGGCGTGGCTGCGGGGAGAGCGGCGGATCGCGCCGCGGGTGGGGGCTACTTCGAGGCCGGCGACCCCTGCTTCCATGCAAGCGGACCTCGACCGCATCGAGATCCGGGGCGCGTGCGCCCACAACCTCGCGGGCATCGACGTCGACGTCCCGCTGCGCCGCTTCGTATGCGTGAGCGGGGTCAGCGGCTCGGGGAAGTCCACGCTGGTGGTCGACGTGCTCTACCGCGCCGCGTGCAAGCAGCTCGGGCGCTCCACCGAGTCCCCCGGCGGGCACCGGGCGATCCACGGGCTCGACGCGCTCGACGACGTCGTGCTCGTGGACCAGTCGCCCATCGGCAAGACCACCCGCTCGAACCCCGCGAGCTATGTCGGGGCGCTCGACGCGGTCCGCAAGCTGTTCGCGGCCGAGCCGGTGGCGATCGAGCGCGGGTATACAGCGGGAACGTTCAGCTTCAACTCCGGCAACGGGCGCTGCCCGGGCTGCGGCGGAAACGGCTTCGAGCACGTGGAGATGCAGTTCCTGAGCGACGTGTACCTGCGTTGCCCCGACTGCGACGGGCGACGCTATCGAAACGAAGTGCTCGACGTGAAGATCCGCCCGCCGCGCGGGAACGGCGCGGGCATCCACAAGGCCGGGGGCGGCCCGGTGGTTCGCAAGCTCGACGGTGGGGCCGAAGGCGGAAGCGGCGCGGGCATCCACGAAGCCGGAGGCGGAGCGGCCGTTCGCAAGCTCGGTGGGAGGGCCGGAGGCGGGAGCGGCGCGGGCGTCCACAAAGCCGGGGCCGGAGGCGGGAGCGGCGCAGGCATCCACGAAGCCGGAGGTGAGAACGGCGATGGCGAAGCCGGCGGCGGGCACCGGTCGATCGCGGACGTGCTGGAGATGACGGTCGAGGATGCGTTGGCGTTCTTCGCGGGGTCCCCGGAGGTGGTGCGCTCCCTGGCGCCGCTGGCGGCGGTGGGGCTCGGCTACCTGCGGCTCGGCCAGCCGGTGCCGACGCTCTCGGGCGGCGAGGCACAGCGGCTGAAGCTCGCCAAGCGCCTCGCGGCGCGCGGCGGCGGCCACTGCCTGTTCGTGTTCGACGAGCCGACCACCGGGCTGCACCTGGAGGACGTCTCGCGGATGCTGGCGGCGTTCGACGCGCTGCTCGCGGCAGGCCATTCGGTGCTGGTCATCGAGCACCACCTCGACGTCATCGCGGCGGCGGACTGGATCATCGACCTCGGCCCCGAAGGCGGGAGCGGCGGCGGGCGGGTCGTGGCGAAGGGTCGGCCGGAGGTGATCGCGCGCCGGCGGCGCAGCCATACCGGGGCGGCGTTGCGCGCGCATCTCGCCGGGCAGGAGCCGGGAGCCGCGCCGGATGCGACGGCCCCGACAGCCACCGGGACCGTGGCGGTCCCGGCAGTACCGACGACCCCGGCGCCAGCCGCCGCGGTCCCAACGACCTCGGCAGCACCGGCTTCAGCCGCCGGGACCCCGGCAACCGTCAGGGCCTCGCCGTCTCCGACAGCCTCACCGGATCGGACTCGGACCCTCACTCATCCCGTGGCCCCGACAGTTCCGGCAGCACCAGCGATCCCGGCGCCCCCGGCGGCCTCGGCGCCAACCGCCACGGCCCCAACGACCTCGGCAGCGCCGGCAGCCTCGGCTTCAGCCGCCGGAACCCCGGCCACCGCCACAGCCGCGGCATCCCCGACCCCCCGCAAGCCCCGAGTCCGCGGCGCGTGGATCAGCATCCGCAACGCGCGTGAGCACAACCTGCGCGGGACCGACGTCGAGATCCCGCGCGAGCGCTTCACGGTGGTGACCGGGGTGAGCGGGAGCGGCAAGAGCACCGTCGCGTTCGACATCCTCTTCGCGGAAGGCCAGCGCCGCTACCTGGAATCGCTCAACGCCTACGCCCGCCAGTTCGTGCAGCCGGCGGCGCGTCCCGACGTGGACGCGATCTTCGGGATCCCGCCCTCGGTGGCGATCGAGCAGCAGACCTCGCGTGGCGGGCACAAGAGCACCGTGGGGACGATGACCGAGATCCACCACTTCCTGCGCCTGCTGTTCGTCAAGCTCGGCACCCAGCACTGCCCCGGATGCGGGATCCCCATCGAGCCGCAGACCCTGGACGCCATCGCCGCCCGCGTGCTGAAGCGGCACCGGGGGCGCGAGATCGAGGTCTTCGCCCCACTGGTGGTGGCGCGCAAGGGCTACTACACGGAGCTGGCCCGCTGGGCCGCGAAGCGCGGACACGCCACCTTGCGTGTCGATGGCGCACCGCTGCCCACCGATGCGTGGCCGCGGCTCGACCGCTACCGGGAGCACGACGTCGACCTGCCGCTCGGGCGGATCACGGTCCGCGCGAAGCACGAGGGGGCGTTGCGCGCCCTGCTCGAAGACGCGCTCGTACACGGCGCGGGCCGGGTGCGGGTGGCCGAGTGCGGGGGCAAGGGGAACGGCGGGAGCGGCGGCAAGGACCAGGGCGGGGCCGACGGCAAGGACCAGAGCGGAGCCGGCGGCAAGGGCCGGGGCGGAGTCGGCGGCAAGGGCCAGGGCGAAAGCGGCGGCAAGGGCCGCGGCGGGACCGGCGACAAGGACCGCGGCGGGAGTCACGGTGAGAACGGTGGCAAGAAGGGCAACGGGGGGATCGACGGCGGGGGTGACGGCGAGGGCGGAGAGAGCAGCGAGACCCTCTATTCCACCGCGCGGGCGTGTCCGGGCTGCGGGCGGAGCTTCGACGAGCTCGACCCGAGGCTCTTCTCCTGGAACTCCCGGCATGGATGGTGCCCCTCGTGCTACGGCACCGGGCGCGAGCTGCGCGGCTTCGGCGAGGACGAGACGGGGGAGGAGGCGCACTGGGCGGAGGCAGGCGACGACGAGCCGGCGCGCGAGTGCCGCGCCTGCGCCGGCCGGCGGCTGCGCCCGGAGGCCCTCGCGGTGCGCTACCGCTCGCGCGGCATCGCGGACTTCGGCGCCCTCGACGTCGCGACCGCGCGCGGCGTCCTGGCGCGGATCCGCCCCCACGGGCGCGAGGCGGCGATCGCCCGCGACGTGCTCGCCGAGCTCACGTCCCGGCTCGACTTCCTCTGCGAGGTCGGCCTCGGATACCTGCGCCTCGACCGCGCCGCCCCCACCCTCTCGGGCGGCGAGGCGCAGCGCATCCGGCTCGCCGCGCAGCTCGGCTCGAACCTGCGCGGCGTGTGCTACATCCTCGACGAGCCGACCATCGGGCTGCACGCCCGCGACAACGCGATGCTGCTCGACACCCTGCGGGCGTTGCGCAAGAAGGGCAACACGGTGGTGGTGGTCGAGCACGACGAGGAGACGATCCGCAGCGCCGAGCACATCATCGACCTCGGCCCCGGGGCGGGTGTGAACGGTGGCCAAGTCGTCGCACAGGGGTCGCTCAAGCGGATTCTCGCCTGCCCCGACTCCCTGACCGGGCGCTACCTCGCCTCCCCCCTCGCCCATCCCCTGCCGGGGGTCCGGTCTCCGGAACGAATGCGAGGGGGGAACGCCGGGGCGGGCGCGGATGCTTCGCGATCCCGTGGCGCGGAATCGCCGGCATCCGGGGCGACCGTCGGCACGGCTGCATTGCGCTCCCGCGTGGCAGAATCGCCGGCGCCGTATGGAGCGGGAGCGTCCGGAGCGTCGCTGTCGTCGACATCGGAGGGAGCGTCGCTGACCGGCAAGGGGCGACCGTCGGCGCGGTCGCTTCGCGATTCCGCCGGCACGGAATCGCCGGCATCGGAGGAGCGGGGTCGTTCCATGCGGGAGACGACCGCCGGCGCGGCGGCTTCACGGTCCCGCAACGCAGGATCGCCGGCATCGAAGGGACAGGGCCGTTCCATGCAGGGAGCCCGCGCGCCGGAGCCGGAACGCCGCCTCTCGATCCGAGGCGCCGGCCTGAACAACCTCCGTGACCTCGACGTCGACCTCCCCCTCGAACGGCTGGTCTGCGTGACCGGCGTGAGCGGCAGCGGCAAGAGCAGCCTGGTGCGCGGGGTGCTCCTCGCCAACCTCGCGGCGGCGCTGCGCTCGCGCGGGCGCGGCGGGCGACGGCGCTGGACCGGATGCCGCGAGATCCGGGGCTTCGAGGCGGTCGGGAGGGTGCTGGAGGTCGACCAGACCCCCATCGGGAAAACCCCGCGCTCCTGCCCGGCCACCTACGTCGGCGTCTGGGACCACGTCCGCCGCCTGTTCGCCGGGGCGACCGAGGCGCGCATCCGGGGCTACGGCCCGAGCCGCTTCTCGTTCAACGTGGCCGGCGGGCGGTGCGCGGCCTGTGACGGCCAGGGGATGCAGCGGATGGAGATGAGCTTCCTGCCCGACGTGCGGGTGCCCTGCGACGCCTGCGGCGGCCAGCGCTTCACAGCCGAGACGCTGGACGTCCGGTACCTGGACATGAACATCGCCGAGGTGCTGGGCGCGAGCGTCGAGCAGGCCCTGCCGCGCTTCGAGGCACATCCGCGCATCCACCGCGCGCTGGCGCTGCTGCACGACGTGGGGCTGGGCTACCTCACCCTCGGCCAGAGCAGCCCGACGCTGTCGGGCGGGGAGGCGCAGCGCATCAAGCTGGTGGCGGAGCTGGCGAAGGTGGATACGGATGCGGCGCGGGGAGAGGGTGCGTCGCCGGGCGACAGTCTGCCTCCCGGCCGTAGATCACCGCGCCGCGCCGGCCCGGTGCGGCATGGCGGAACCCTCTACGTGCTCGACGAGCCCACCATCGGGCTGCACATGGCGGACGTGGAAAAGCTCATCCGCGTGCTGCACCGGCTGGTGGACGCCGGCAACACCGTGGTGGTGGTCGAGCACAACCTCGACGTCATCGCCGAGGCGGACACCGTCATCGACCTCGGCCCGGAGGGCGGCGCGGGGGGTGGGCGGGTGGTCGCGGCGGGGCCACCGGAGGAGATCGCCGGGGCACGGGGCTCGCATACCGGGGAGGCGCTGGCGAGGTTCCTCGACGGGCGGCGGTGATTCCAGAATCAGGAAAGTTCTCCGATGAGCGAATACGTCATCTGCATCAACAACGAGAGCAACCCCGCCAGCCTGATCGTGGGCAAGGTCTACCGCACCCTGCCGGATGCCGAAGCACAAGCACTCGACCTTCTACGAGTGATCGACGAAGATACGTCAGAGCCGGATGGTTATCTCTACTCAGCATCTATATTTTTCCCTATTGAATTTCCGGAAACGGCGAAGCAGGCAAAGGACGGATTTTACGCGAGGGATGGTCAATCATGACGAATCGAGAACGAATCCTGGCGCTAATTCAAACAAAACCGGGACTCACGGACGCCGAGATCAGGGAACGCACGGGAATCCAACCGCATCAGCAGGTCAATCAGATCTGCCGGAAGTTGGCCCTGTCGGGCCTCATCTGCCGGTCTACCGGCCCGGAAGGACAAATCATCAACACTCCACGAAACGTCCACTCAAGCAACCACCAACCAGCGGAGCGCCATGCATCCGAAACAAGGGCGATCATCGCACACCCACCGCCGCGCCCGCCTGTAGAGAAGTTTCACGAATTGCCGTATCTGGAGTTCTCCAAAATGCTCTTCGTCCTTCCCTGCTCTGGAAAAAAGACCAAGGACCGCAGACAGTTGAGGGATGACGGCACCTCGATTCTGGATAACCTGCCGGACAACTTGGCCAACGAACTGCGCACCAAACGCGTCGGGAACGTGCCGGCGGCAAAGGTTGACGAATCCGCGCTACTGCCGGCTGTCGAGCGATACATTGGTTCCCTTTACAAAGCGGCTGGCTCCGCATTCGCCGTGCTGCTCGATTCGGAAGCAGACGTTCTCATCATCTCCGGCGGCTACGGTGTTGTCCTCTCTCGTGAACCAATCGGCTGGTACGACCAAAAGTACCACAAGTCGATGTGGCCGAATGATCTCATCCCCCGGTGTCTCGCCGCCTATGCCTGCCGCATCAGGGCCGAATCCGTTGTTGGTCTATTCTCCACTACTACCGAATCATAGGTAGGATCTTATAACTAATTGATTTTCATGGGATTTTATGAACCGTTGAAGTCCCATCCGAAATCTCCGATCATGGAATTGCTGGACCCACATGACAGGAGAAGACTCGGATGGGACGCCGCACTGTTGCTCAATTCGCCCACCAGATCAAGCGCGTGCTGTCGCCCACGGCACTCAATGACCTCGGACGGAGGGTCGGTTTCTGCCACCGGGAACGCCTGATTACTCCATATCGACTGGTCCTGGGCCTGCTGGCAGGCCATGCCACGGGGACGGTCGAGACATTGGCCGATATTCAACGGCAATTCAATGCGTTGTTCGGCACGACAGTCGCATACAAGCCGTTCCACAACCAGTTGGCGAAGCGTTCCTTCAAGGACTTCATGCGGGCCGTGTTGGACGTGGTCCTTCAGCAATGGGTGGTGAGCGTGCTGCAGCCGACAGCGCGGGGTCCGCTCGGTGAGTTCGGTCGGATTGTGATCCAGGACGGCTGTTCGTTCGCGGTCAAGGATGCGCTTCGTGAACAGTACCCGGGACGATTCAAGAAGCAGAACCCTGCTGCGGTGGAGCTGCACGTGACGATGAGTCTGTTGAATGAATCGGTGGAGCAGGTGACGCTGACGGCGGACACGGCGCCGGAGCGGCCCCATCTGCCCTCGCCCGAGGCGCTGCGCGATGACCTGCGGTTGGCGGACCGTGGGTACGTTGACCTGGAGTATATGGGTGCGGTGGACAGGGCGGGTGGGTATTTCGTGATGCGTGCGAGCGCATCGGTCAATCCGAAGGTGCAGGGTGCGTATACGTGGGAAGGGGAGGCGTTGGAGGGGCGGTCCGGGCAATTGTTGAAGCAGGGGGTTCTGTCGAAGGGCGAGACGGTCGACCTCGATGTGGTTTGGGGGAAGGGAGAGAAGGAGTTGGAGTTGAGGCTGTTGGCGCGGTGGAATCCTGACGAGGGGTGTCATACGTTGTTGGTGACGAATCTGGCGCGGAGCCGATTCAGTGCGGAGCAGGTGGGGCAGCTCTATCGGTTGCGGTGGCAGGTCGAGCTGTTGTTCAAGGAGTGGAAGTCGTATGCGAATCTTCATGCGTTCGACACGAGCAAAGCGGGGATAGCCGAGGGTCTGATATGGACGGCGATTGCGGCCTCGGTTCTGAAGCGTTACTTGGCTCAGATGACGCAGGTATTGCGAGGGGTCGAGGTCTCGACACGGAAGGTGGCGATGTGTGCGCGTCATGGATTGGGGGAGGTGTTCCGTGCGCTTGCTTGTGGAAGGAGACGAGGCTTTCTTCCCGTGTTACGAGGCTTGGTGGATTATCTGGCGAGCAATGCGACTCGGTCCCATCCGAAACGAGACCGCAAGAAAGGACGACTCCAATTCGGATTGGAGCCGGTTTTGTGATTTCCTTAAGTACCAACCTATGACTACCGAATACGCTTCTACGTTCCGTAAAATCTCCTGGCCTCGAACAGTCAAGCAAGCCTTCCTGATCTCGCCGGAGCGAACACAAGGCGCAATGGTCAAAGCGCCTCGTGCACAAGGAGAGGCACTGGAAGTGATCAGCCGTGACCACGCCCTTCGCCCCAATTGGACAAGCAGCGATGGCCTCCGTATGCAGGTGACACGGATAGCCGGTGAATGATTGGATCGAGAGACGCCGGAGAATATTTCAATCTGGTACTCCGCAAGACGGTGTTTCAGTCTGTCGCTTGGCATCCCTCTGGTCAACGCCGCCCCCGCCGCACCCCCGCCGGATGTGTCCCGCACCCCGGTCTCCTGAGCCAAGGCTGTTTTCCGAAGGCGCGGGCGTGCCCGGGCCGCGGGAGGAGCTTCGACGAGTGCGGCCCCAAGCACTTCGTCTGGAGCTCCCGGCAGGGCTGGTGCTACTCGTGTTACGGCACCGGACGCGAGCAGCGGGAAGAGGCGTAGCGCATCAAGCTCGTGGCGAAGGTGAATACGGATGCGGCGCGCGCGGTGGACGGGTGATCGCTGCGGAAGCACGAGAGGAGATCGCCGAGGCGCGGGGCTCGCATACCAGGGAGGCGCTGGCGAGGTTCCTCGACGGGCGCCGGTGAGCGGCGCTGACGATCCGGCCGGATCGTCAGCGCCGCCGATTGAAGCAGGACGAATGCGGGCACTCATCGATGCAGGACAAACGACGGTGTAAGATGCGCTGCCCATGTCTGGCTTCCTCTCGAGTTCCCTCGATGTGGGCCGGTATGGGAGACCACAAGGACACCAGCGGTACCGCGTGGATTTCGCTGGATCGTCCGATCGGCACGCGGACAAGCGAGGAGGCGGCCGAGATGGATCGTGCCCTTCAGGATCTCTCACAGTTCGACGGGGCCATTGTGGAAATGAGAACCAAATGAGAATTCTCCTGGATTCAGAGGCGAGTGGTGAAGGAAACCGTGAGCCATCCGGGCACGAAATGACCCGCCATGCGCCGTTTACCACGCTCGACCGCGTCTTGATCGACGCCGTCGTCGATGCCCGGCAAGGGATCGTCGGCGCCTTGAACGATGACGAGATCGACAGCGCAGTCGACGAGTTGCTCCAACTCAACGGACGGCGGGACCATTCATATTATCTCGCCGGATTCCGTGATGCGATGTTTGGGCGGCAACCCATCAGGAAACCGGAAAACGCAATGCAAATGCGCTGGTATTGGGTTGGCGCCGTGCAGGGATGGCGTCGTTCGGAGTCATGGGATCGCATTGCGGAAGCGTACGATGGAAATGAGGCAGTCTCACTACTCGGCGATGGACGTGATCCTGCGTCGAGTGCCGCAGTTGAGTCCATCGTCCACGCCCTGAGATACAAGGGCCGCACCGCGGAGCTACAGACCTTCGTCAAGGAGCCGGCTGTTGCGAACTCACGGCGGCTGTACTGCTTGTTGCTCGACATTGGCACCGAGCGGCTGCGGGCGGGAGACATCGCCGAAGCACGTGCGATCTTCGACCTCCTGATGCGAGTCGAAGAAGAATCGCACAAGATCGACTTCCCACCGGATGAACGGCCCTTCCTGGAAACACGTAGACGCATGGCGCACTGCCTGCGCCTGCTCGGCGAACATCTGGCCGCACACGAGCTGTTACTCGGCCTTCTCGACCACGACCCGGATCCGAATATCCAGGCAATGGTGCACGCCGACATCGGATTGCTCGAAGGTCACTTCACGCTTCTCGCCGATATCCGGCTTCCCGACGACCGGAGCTCTCTCGCCGACGTGGTGGAGCGGCTTGAAAAGGGAGAGAAACACTACCGCGACGCGGTTGAACTCGGCGTTCGTTACGGCGCGCACGGCCACTACTGCCTGGGCATCCTCGCCCTTGCCCGCGAGAGCTACGAGGAAGCGGACCGCCACCTGGATCAGGCGCGAGCCCATTTCCGGAACCAGCCGAAGAACTACCCGGCCACGATTCCTCCGCGGGTCGATCTGTACCTCGGTATCGCACGTGCGCAGGTACTCGCCTCGGAAAAGCTCAATCACGCGTCGGCGCTCATCGTCTTGGGTCTTGAGGGTGGCGAATCCTTCCCGAAGTTCCTTGTCGGCCCGACTGTGAACTTCCTTGGGCTCGCCCCCGCGGGTTTCGCCGAAGTTGCCGATTCTCTGCTCCGCCATGGAGGCGACGAGGCCCTCGATGCACTCAAGCGTAGCGAGGTCGTCGATAGCCATCTTCCGCTCTCCAAGGCGCTATACGAAAGGGCGCATCGACAGAACGAGGGCGGGGAAGGCGCAGCCTCGGATCTTCGTGACGCCCTGCGTGGCTACTTGAAGACCGGGGACATCGAGACCGCCCGCCGGCTCCTTGACGAACTTGAAGTGCTCGCCGCCAGGGGTGTTGGAGGTCCGGGATGGCGGTGTGGTCCGTCATGCCGACGTCGTGGGGAGGGTCCGCCGGCTCGTCACGCGGCTCGGTGCGCCGCCCAAGGCCGCGTGACGAGCTGCGGGCACTGCACAACGGGGGACGAAGGTATCCGAATCAACGGCTCCGGCGCGAGGGACGGCGGAGCCGTCGGATGTTCTCTGGCCTTGACAATCCACCGGTGATCACGAGCCTCCGGCCTCGGCCGATCTCGACGATACGGATTGCCCGCTTGACTCCATCCATCGTCCGCACCATAGTGATGAGAAGTGGTGCAAGTACGGAGAAGGGACGATGGCGAAACCCGAGACCGGAGCGCAGGCGAATGCCGATGGACCCGTGAGGGTGTCCGTGTCACTCGATGCAGGCGACTACGCCGACCTCAAGGTCATCGCCAAGGATAAGCGAGTCTCCCTCGCCTGGGTGGTTCGTGATGCCGTCTCCGACTATCTCGACGCCCGCAGCCCGCTGTTCCCCCGCAAGCGAGGAGGCGAAGCGCCATGACCGCCGTGCTTGCGAGGCGGGTCCCCAAGCCTCGCCGATCCGTTCCGGCGCCCGGCTCCTCCCTGGTTGCCGCCACCGAGGCGTATGTCGTCCACGTGCGAGCGGCCGTGGAGGCCGTGCGGCGCTCCTTCGGCAACCACGAATCCGTCAGCACCGCATGGGCGGGCCTGCTGGCCAGCCGATGGCGCGAAGAACCTCTCGCCACATCCAAGACACCAGCCCTTCAGGCGGCGTGGAATCTCGTAAGTATGCGCATTGTCGGCCGCAGCATTGGAGCGCTTTCCGCGAATGCATCGTTGCGCGATGCCGAGGCGTGGTTTCTCGGGCGCCTGCGTCCCCCCCGCCGACTTTCCGACACCATCGTCGAGCTCGCCGACCGCGAGGCGACCAAGGCGCTCGAAGCGATCGACTACGACGACACGCTCCGGGATCTCCTGCCATACGTGCTTGACGCGCACGGCCCCGGCAGCAGGGCGAGCGTGATGAAGGCTCCGGGCACACGGAAGGCCCGGCACGCAAAGAGGACCGGAGGGGTCTTCTACACCCCCTCGGACGTTGCCGAGTACATCACAAGGGAGGCCGTCGGGGCGCTCGGCCAGGGGATCGAGCCTCCCTCCATCCTCGATCCCGCTTGCGGCTCCGGTGTGTTCTTGAAGGCCGCCCTCGACCTGGCCGTGGCCCACAATCCGGACCAGGATCGTTTCGACTTCGTGGAACGCAGCCTGTACGGCATCGACGTCAATCCCCTGGCCGTCGAGGCGGCCTGCTTCGTTCTGCTGCACGAATGCCTTGATTCGGACCACGGAAGGCAGGGCGTTGCGCCCTGGTCGCTGTGGCATCGCATCCGTTGCAACCTGTGTGTCGCGGACGCGCTCACGTTCGAGCTTGCAACGCCGGATGACGACCACTCCGGCGCTCTTGCTTCCCTGCGGACAGCCCTTGACGATACATACGTAGCGCCGTCGAGGAATCGTCTCGACACGGAGGCAGAGAACGCGCTCTTTCCCCGAGGGATCGTTCTCGGGAGCGTGTTCCCGACGCTTTCGCAGGGCGCGGGCGCCATCATCGGCAATCCGCCCTACGCGACCATCGGCCACCGCAACGACGCGGCGACCCTTGGGCGACGTTTTGCCTCCCTGTCCGCTGGCAATTTGGCCGGATCCAATTACTTCCCGGCATTCATGGAAATGATGTGGAAGCTGGCCCGGCCGGACCGCAGCTCGTCCGGGATGGTCGTCCCGCTTTCGCTTGCGTGCAGCAGCAGGGCGCAGATGATCGCGATTCGCCGCGCCATCATGGGCAGCGGCGGACGCTGGCGTTTCGCATTCTTCGATCGCGAGCCGCATGCCCTGTTTGGCGAGGAGGTGAAGACCCGCAACACGATCGCCTTCCGTTACAAGAATACCGGAGAGGCAGGAGCAGCCACGAAGATCGAGACAGGTCCGTTACGCAAGTGGACCAGCCGGCAGCGGGCACGACTCTTCGACACGATCGACTTCACGCCGTTGATCGGGAGCTCGATCGCAGCCGCCATTCCCAAGCTCTCAGGAGATGAACCTTCCCGAGTTTTTGGGCAAATCGCCCGCCGGACCACCTGTCTGCGTGAGATGTGTGCGTCCGTGAGCTCGTGCCGGCCCGAGGAAGTCGCCTTCAAACATCAAGACAATTACGTATTCGTCTCCGGCACTGCTTACAACTTTCTCAACACCTTCCGCCCACATCGCAGCCTCCCTCCACTCCACGCGCCCTGGAGCGCGAGCAAGGTTCTTGCCCTGAGCTTTGCAACGGCAAGTGATGCGGCGAGAGCGTTCGCCGTCCTTGGCAGCCGCGTTGCCTATTGGTTGTGGCATGTGACAGAGGACGGGTTCCACGTCACGCGAACCTTCGTGTTGCGGTTGCCGTTCAGCGACAGGCTCTTCAATGAGAGCCAGAGAGAATCCCTTGCCCATCTTGGAGATCGCTTGTGGGACGATGTCCAGACGGATCGGATCGTCAGCGTCAACGGTGGGCGCCAGACGATCGCATACCGACCGCACGCCAGCGGAAGCCTGCGAGACGAGATCGACGCATTGCTCCTCGAGGCGCTTGATGTAGCGCCGTCCTTCATCGAGTACCTGCGCGCATTCACACGCGGAGTGGTCGCCGTCGACGAAGACGATAGAACGCGCCGCCGCTTCACCAACTCATTTCACTGACGGAAAGATCCCGATGCCCCGAATCACCGAAGCCGTCAAGCAGAAGAGCAAGTTGACCAAGGAAGAATGGCGCGAATACACCAAGACGGTGTGGCACATCGCGAACACGGCCCACGACGAGCATCCCGCCGTCTTCCCGGTCGAGATTCCGCACCGTCTCATCAAGCTCTTCAGTTGGCACGGCGAAACCGTCCTCGACCCGTTCGCCGGCACCGGTACGACGGCCGGGGCCGCGGTGCCACTCGGCCGCAAGGTGCTCTGTGTCGATCAAAGCAGGAAATACGTCAACATCATCCGGCGCGATTGCAGCCACCTCATGAACGGCCGCCTCACGGCGGCCGATCTGATGAAGGTCGTCCACGGCGACAGCCGGGATCTTTCGTTCATCGAGGACGGCTCCGTCTCCCTTGTCGTCTCCAGCCCTCCGTACTGGAACAAGGTCCACTACGGCACCGCTCGCGCGAACCTCGGCAAGCTGGCGGGTTACCGCCGTTTCCTTCAGGAGATCCGGCCGGTCTTCGAAGAGTGCTTCCGCGTTCTGCAACCCGGGCGCAAGAGAAGTGGACCCCGATTATTGGACAGGCCGATAAGTGTCCACCGCCCCCCTGTGGTTCCCCTGCTTCACGCTGCCTTGGGCCATGAGTCACTGTCAGCATACACCGCATCGGGTGTCCGCCGCCCCAGGCCCTGATGACGACGCTCGGCATTGTAGAACCGGAAGGAGCGGCCCAGTCCCGCGCGAGCCGCCGCCACGCTCTCGTAAGCGTGCAGATACACCTCTTCGTACTTCACGCTACGCCACAGCCGTTCCACGAACACGTTGTCCACCCATCGCCCCTTGCCGTCCATGCGGAGCCTGCCCCGGCAGGCAGTAAGCCGGGGGCCACTCCTGCGCCCTTGAGCACGTCGGTGAACGCCGTGCTGGTGAACTGCGCGCCTTGGTCGGTGTTGAAGATCTCCGGGCGTTCATGGTGTGCGAGGGCGTCCTCCAGCGCCTCGACGCAGAAGTCGCTGTCGAGGGTGTTGGACAGCCGCCAGGCGAGCACCTTGCGGCTGTACCAGTCCATCACCGCGACCAAGTAGAGGAACCCTCGGGCCATCGGGAGATAGCAAATGTCGGCCGCCCACACCCGGTTGGGGCGCTCCACGGTGAGCTCCCTCAGCAGATAGGTCGGTGGGGGTAGCCGTTTCCCGGCGGCTTTCGCAGTACCGGTGCCTCGCTCCACGCCATTGCTCCGTTTCCAGTCGCCGCTCATCGAACCGGACGTGCGGATTTCCCGCATCCGGCTCTCGGACGAGATCATGCCTTCGCCCACGGAAAGCTCGTCGTTCGCACTGCAAGGCGCGTCAGGCCCCTTTCATTCCACAGGCGCTTGTCCGGGAAGTGCACGTATCTCCCCGCTCGTCCCTTGTGCTTGCGACACAGCCACTGACGCAGCCGCCGGGTCGCGTGCCGGTCAATCGCGGCGTAAGCCGGGCTGACCTGTCCCAGGTGGAAGTAGTTCGCCCATCCGGTCATGAGCCGGTTCAGCCGTCCCACCACCACCTCCGGGTCCAGCAGCCCGTATCGTCGCGCCGTCAGCTCGCTTACCCTGCGGCACAGGCTCTGCACGCTCGCCGGTGTGGGGCGTGTGCCGATGTAGGCTCGGCCCGTATCCCGACGATAGTTGCGTCCCACCCGGTAGCCAAGGAAGTCGAACGATTCCTCCGGAACACGCACGCATCGGGTCTTCTCGGCGTTGAGCGGCAGCTTCAGACGCTTCATCACGTCCTCGACCGCCTCGCGCATCGTCGCCGCCGATTCCTTGCCCAGGATGACAATGTCATCGGCGTAGTTGACGACGCCCGCCTTGAAGCGTCGGGCATACCCCAACCCCTTCCAGCCCAGGAGGAAGCGGCGCATGTACAGGTTGCTCAGTAGCGGAGAGATCGGCGCCCCTTGTGGGGTCCCCTTCCTCTCCCGACGCGCCCGGTTCGTGCGGCGGGTGCCGCCTCGCCCGTCGTCCTCCTCGACCGCCCTCTCCCACCACGCCTTCACCCAACCCAACATCCGCCCGTCACTCACCCGACGGGCGACGCACTTGAGCAGCTCAGCGTGCGGTATCTGGCCGAAGTCGTCCGACCAATCCGCGTCCACGACCTCGCAGTGGCCCGTGCTCGCCAGCCGATGCGCCCGTTGGACCGCATCGTGGGCGCTTCTTCCCGACCGATAGGCGGATTGCTCCGGGGTCAGGTCCGCCTCGACCATCGGCGTCAGCACCAGCAACGCCGCCGTCTGCGCCACCCGATCCCGCAGGCAGAATGCCCAGTGCCCGATACTTCCCGCGTTGTTTCTTCGCAATCCACACCCGCCGAACCGCTTGCGGCCGGTAGGTCCCTTCCTTCAGCTCCCGCGCCAGTCCCCCAAGCCACCGCTCCACGCCCCGCGCCTCAATGTCCGCCACCGTCTCGCCGTCCACCCCGGGCGCCCCGCCATTGCGGCGGACCTCGCCCCAGGCAACTGCCAGCACATCGTCGCGCCACACCTTCAGCGTATAGAACCGATAGCCCGCAGCTTCCTTCGCTTTCGCATGTAGCACCGCCTGGAGTCTCCGAACCCGTTCCGGGGCTGTTAGGCTCGCACCAGTCCCCATCTCCCTTCCTCCTTCTTGTGCCCCTCTCGAACCAAGGCCCCTTCCCTCCACCAGCATTACCCGGCTTCATCAGTACTACGGGCCTCTCCGCCACCCCATACGGCCCGGCCTGTCCCTCGCGGGGGTCCGGTTGGCGTGTGCCGCGCCACCGTCGGGGCTTCCCGTGTTGCGTCCATCCCCCTCTTCCCTGCGTGCCGCCGCCATTACCCCGGCGGAACCGGCCGGTGCTCGTATCGCTCGCTTCCCGACCGATGCCAGCCTTCCCCGTGTTACAGGCGGGTCGGCTTCCGCATTACCCGTCTCAAAGCCTGCTCGGCGTTCACCCGCGTTGCGGCCCGCAGGGTCGCTGAGTCGCCTTCGCGACCCGTCTCATAGGAGTGCTTCAGTCCATGTCGTTGCCTCCATCGACCGCTCCGACTGCTACCGGCTGGAGCGACAGTTACCGGGCGGGATTCGCACCCGCTAGGGTATGGCGCCTTGCACGGCGCACTGCAACAATCGGGTTTGGGCGAGCGGTGCGTTCACACCGGGGAATCGAGAATGAGCTGCACTGGAGATTGGATGTGACGTTTCGGGAAGACGAGGGTCGGATTCGTCGGGGTAATGCACCGCACAATATGGGAGTGATTCGGCATGTGGCGGTCAATCTTCTGAAGCGTGAGCCGACGAAGATCAGCGTCAGGAAGAAGCGTATCCGGGCGGCATTGAACGATGGCTTCCGAGATAAGGTATTGATGGGACAGTGATTTTATATGCGGTTGCCCTGCCCCTTCACCAGGCCTCGCCTGGCGCAACAGTTGCAGAAAATGCTGGCCCATACGCGCGTTCACTGCGCAAAACACGGGGTTTTCCGGCCGAAACAGGGTGTGGCTCAAGTTCACCGCCGGTGAGGACAAGCCACACGCGCCAACGGCCGTCTTCAGACCGTCATTCCCTGTCATCCCCGCGGAAGCGGGGAGGAAGCGGGAATCCACTTGAATCAAAAGTCTCTGGATTCCCGCTACCCGCTTTCGCGGGCACAAGCTTCGCGGAGCCTGCCCCCGCGGAAGCGGGGGAATGATGGATTTTCTCGGAACTTGCTCCCGGCTTGATCGGGGGAATAACGGATCTTCCGATTTCTGCAACAATCGGTTCCACTCTTGCCGCTGGTGGAAAACGCGGTGTCCGTGTCGATACCGCGAAACGGTGCGGGCCTGCAATACCGGAATCACGATGCGGCGATCCTATGCACCACCCCCGAACGAGGGTATCCTCGCAATGTCTTCGGCAGCCTCGCGACGGAGCCTCGATGCGCGGTGACGGCTACGACGTGGTGGTGATCGGCGCCGGGCTGGTCGGCGGCGCGATCGCCTGCGGGCTGGCGCGCGCCGGGCAGCGGGTCGCGGTCCTCGACGAGGAGGACGCGGCATACCGCGCGAGCCGTGGCAACTTCGGACTGGTCTGGGTGCAGGGCAAGGGGGTCGGATGCCCCGAATACGCGCAGTGGTCGCGCGCATCGTCCGAACGCTGGCTCGCGCTCTCCGACGCCCTCGTCGAGGATTGCGGGCTCGCGCCCCGCTACGAGCGTCCCGGCGGGGTGGCGCCCGCGCTGTCCGAGGACGAGCTTTCCGATCTCGATTCGAGGCTCGCGGGTCTCCGGCAGGCGGCCGGCAACGCCGGTTACGAGTACGAGATCCTGGACCACCGCCGCATCCGCGAGCTGCTGCCAGCGTGTGGGCCGGAGGTCGCCGGCGGCGCCTGGACGCCATACGACGGCCACGCCAACCCGCTGAAGCTCATGCGCGGCCTGCATGAATCGCTGGCCGCCCGTGGCGCGGACTACCTGGGCGGAGCGCGCGCCGATGGCATCCAGGCCCTGCCGGGAGGCGGCTTCACCGTCCGCACCGCGCGCGGGACGATCACCGGGGAGAAGGTGGTCGTCGCGGCCGGCCACGGCTCGAAGGCGCTCGGTGCGATGGTCGGGCTCGACGTGCCGGTCCATCCCGAGCACGGACAGGTCCTCGTCACCGAGCGGGCCGCGCCGTTGGTCGCCCACCCGACCCCGGGCGTGCGCCAGACCGACGAGGGCTCGTTGCTGCTCGGCGCGTCGCAGGCAGCGCGCGGCTTCGACACCTCGGTGCTGGCCCGCACGAGCCGCGACATCGCGCACCGGGCGGTGCGCGTCTTCCCGTGTATCGCGGCGATGCGCGTGGTGCGCACGTGGGGGGCGCTCCGGGTGATGACCCCGGACGGACTCCCGATCTACGACCAGTCGAAGACGCATCCCGGCGCCTTCGTCTTCACCTGCCACAGCGGCGTCACCCTCGCGGCGAACCACGCGTTCGAAGCGAGCCGCTGGGTGATCGAGGGCAGTATCCCCGAGGAGATGGCCTGCTTCTCGACGGATCGCTTCGATGTTCCGCAGGCTGCCTGATCCTGCCGCCGGTACGTTCACGTTCGACTTCGAGGGAACGACCTTCGAGGCACGGACGGGCGATTCCGTCGCCGCTGCGCTGCTCGCGAACGGCGTCCTCGCCTTCCGCACCACCCCCGTCTCCGGCACACCGCGCGGCCCGTGGTGCCTCATCGGCGAGTGCCACGAATGCCTCGTCGAGATCGACGGCGAGCCGAACCGCCAGGCCTGCATGGTCGAGGCACGGGCCGGCATGAGGGTGCGCCGCCAGCACGGCGCGCGGATGGCGGCGCGATGAGCGAGACCGCGGAGCTCGCGATCGTCGGCGCGGAGCCGGCCGGCGTGTCGGCGGCGGTCGCGGTCCGCGAGCATGGCATCGACGTGCTCGTACTCGACGAGCAGGCCGCCCCGGCGGGCAGAGCTACCGCAACGTCGAGACGGTGACCGCCGAGCGGCCGAACGCCGCGCGTTTGCTCGGCGAGGGCTACGTGGCCGGCGCGGCGGCCGGCGCCCGCGCGTTCTGCGGGTGCGGTGCGCGCTATTCGCCGCGCCCCTCGGTGTGGGAAGTGGGCGCCGTCGCGCGACGCACGGACGGGACGGCGTCCTTCGAACTCGGCGTCTTGCAGGACGGGAGTGCGCGGATGGTGTACGCGCGTTGCGTGATCGTGGCCACCGGTGCCCGGGAGCGCACGGTTCCGGCACCCGGGGGCGCTCCGGCACGGCGTGATGGGGACGGGCGGCGCAAGCGGCGCCGGCGATGCGGTGTACACTCGGCTCTCGCCAATCGCCTGGAGGGTCGAACGAATCTGTCCACAGGGAACGTCACCATCACGACATGCCAACCAACGGGAGGTCCGGACAATGGGTAATCCACGCAAATCCGCCAGTGCGCTCGCCGCCGCTACGCTGGCCGCCTCGCTTGCAACGGGGGCCGCGCCCGCCGCCGACATGACGATCACGGTCTGGGCGGGCGGCTCCAACGCCTCCGACGTCTACCGGGTCGACGCCATCGAGATGGCCGCCGACATCCTCGCGCGCGAAGCCGGGATCCGGGGCGAGTCGATCGACGTCACGGTCGACAAGAAGCTCTACGACGGCTGGGACGACTTCAAGCAAGCGGTGACCCTGGCCGCCGAGTCCGGCAACGCGCCCCACATCGTCGTCACCGGGCACGAGGACATCGCCCCCTGGGCGAACGCCGGCATCATCCGCAAGATCGAAGACCTGATCGACATGGACGCCTGGCCGGTCAACGACATCTTCCCCAACCTGATCGAAATCTCCTCCTACGAGGGCGCCGTCTACGGTCTGCCGCAGGATGCGGAATCGCGTCCCTTCTTCTTCTGGATCCCGCACCTGAAGGCGATCGGCTACTCCGATGCGGACGTCGCCGCGTTGCCGGCGCGGGTCGCCGGCGGAGAGTACACGCTGTACGACGTGATCGAGGACGCGAAGAAGATGCAGGACCGGGGCGTGGTGGCGCCGGGGTACGGCTTCTATCCGCGCGTCTCCAACGGACCCGACTACTGGCAGTTCTACCAGTCGTTCGGGGGCGAGATGCAGGACGCCGCCTCGGGCAAGCTGGTCTACGACCAGGACGCGATGACGCGCTTCTACAAGTTCTTCGCCGACGCGGTGGCCGCGGGCGTCACCCGCAAGAACCACATCGGCACGCCGTGGGACCAGTGGTACGCGGAGGTCGCCTCGGGCAAGGCGGGCCTGTGGCACGGCGGCACCTGGCACTACGCGCGCTATACCGGGAAGGAGGGCCTGAGCGACTTCTTCGGCAAGATCCAGTTCACCCTGATCCCGGCCGGCGACGCCGGCGGCCGGCCGAACACGATCACCCATCCGCTCGTCTACCTGGTGACCAACCGGGGCGACGACGACGAAGCATTCGTCGCCGCCGAGCTCGTGAAGATCGCGTCCGAGCCGCGAATCAACACCCTGCACGCGATCAAGTCGGCACACCTGGGCATCGCGAAGTCGCAGACCTCGATCGAGCTCTACAGCAACGACCGCTGGGCCAGCGAAGCGACCGAAAGGCTGCTGCCACATGCCAACGCCATGCCGAACAACATCGATTTCGGCGTCTACTGGACGGCGATGTGGAAGGAGCTGGAATCCGCCTGGACCGGGCAGAAGAGCCCCGCGCAGGCCGCGGCGGACGCCGCCGCCGAGCTGCGCAACGCGCTTGGCGACCGCATCGTCATGCGCTGACCGGCGAAGTGGAGGCTCCGGCCGCGCCGGCTCCGGCCCCGGCGCGGCCGGTGTGTGCATGGTGCAAACCCGCTCCCCGTCCGCCGGTGCGCCGGCCGCGTCCCGCCCGCCTTCCTCGACCGGAAGCCGCGCGCCATGACCTCCGGCAAGTGGCTCGGCGTACTGTTCCTCACGCCGGCGACGCTCTTCGTCGTGGTGTTCTTCGTCTCTCCGGTGCTGCTCACCGCGGTGTTCGCGTTCACCAGCATGAGCACCGCGACCGGGGTCGGCGAAGGCGGATACCTGGTCACGCCGTCCACGCTCAACCGTCTCGCCGAACGCGGCATGGACCGCTCCGTGGCCGTATCGCTGGGCGCGACCACCTACCTCGTCGCTCCCGCAACGCTGGCCAGGGCGCGCGACGCCGGCGTCGCCGCCGGGACCCTCGACGAGCTCGAGCGGCGCCACGCCGGCGAGACCTTCGAAAGCCGCCGCGACTTCGAGCGGGCGCTGAAGTCGTTGAACGAGCGCCCCCGCTCGGTGCGGGCGCTCAAACGGACCGCCCGGCACTTCGAGACGAGCGTTCTCAACCGCACGTTCGAGCGGCGCGAGGACCTGCTGGCGGCGCTGGCGGCAAGCGGCGTGACCCTGGGCGACGACGATCGCGAACGCCTGGTGCGCGAGAGCTACACCGGCTGGGTCTGGACCACGGACAACCTGCGGCGCATGTTCGGCACCGCGGATACCGCGCGGATGCTCGCCAATACGCTGATCTACGTCTTCGCCACCCTGATCCTCTTCAACACCGGGTTTGCGCTGGTCCTCGCGATCACGACGTTCTACCTGCCCGCCACCGAAGCGGCGGTCTTCCGGGGGATCTGGTTTCTTCCCCGCATCACCCCGCCGGTGCTGTACGTACTGCTCTGGAAGTGGCTCGCCTGGGACACCGGGTTTCTCAGTACGGTGCTCGGCTGGTTCGGCGTCGCCTCGCGCAACTGGATGCTCGACACCCCGTTCAACGCCTGGGTCTTCGTCGTCCTCATCAACGGATTCGTCGGCGCTTCCATGGGCATGATCATCTTCGCGAGCGCCATCCGCGCGATCCCCGAACCCCTGTTCTGGGCCAGCGAGGTCGACGGCGCCTCGCGCTGGCAGCAGGTGAGGCGCATCATCCTGCCGCAGCTCCGCTGGCCGATCCTGTTCGTGACGAGCTACCAGACGCTGTCGCTGCTGACCTCGTTCGAATACATCCTGCTCGCCACCGACGGCGGGCCGGGCTCGGCGACCGAGGTCTGGTCGCTCGCCGCCTACCACACGGCGCTCAACAACTACGCCGGAAACCTGCAATACGGATACGGCGCGACGCTCGCGCTGGTGCTGGTGATCGTCGGGGTGGTGCTCTCGTTCCTCTACCTGAGGATCTTCAACTTCGACGCCCTCGTCGCGCGCCCGCGCATCGAGACGTAGCGGACCACGGCGATGCCGCGCACACGGGGGAGCGGAATCATCGTTGCGCTGCTGGCGGCGGCGTCCGCGCCTCTGGTCCTCATGTACCTCTTCCTCGTCATCGAGACGGTGGGCGAGGCGCCGCCCGGGCAGCTTCTGCCGGACGGGTTCACGCTGGAGAACTGGCGCTTCCTGTGGGAGGACCTGCCCGGCAAGGCCAACGTCTGGGCCGTCACCCTGAACACCTTCATCTTCGCCACTTCGACCGCGGCCATCGTGCTGGCGGTGTCGTCGACCGCGGGCTATGCGCTGTCGCGGATCAACCTGCCGTTCCGGGCGTATTTCCTGGCCGGCGTCCTGGTGCTGCACGCCTTCCCCACCGTGACCCTGATCATCGCCATCTTCCTCGTGCTCCAGATGATCGGCCTCTACAACACGCTGACCGGGGTGATCCTGGTCAAGGCGTCGCTCGAGCTGCCGCTCGGCATCTGGATCATGAAGGGGTTCTACGACACCGTGCCGTGGGAGATCGAGATGGCCGGCGTGCAGGACGGCGCCGGCCGCTTCACGGTATGGCGGCGCCTGGTGCTCCCGCAGGTCGCGCCCGGCATCCTGGCGCTGGGGGTGTTCTCCTTCCTGGCCGGCTGGAGCGAATTCATCCTCCCGCAGGTGCTCGCGCCGGACAACCGGGTGCAGGTGCTGTCGGTCTACCTGGCCGGGCTCATCGCGGACGACTACGATCTGAACTTCGCCCTGTTCAAGAGCATCGGGCTGTTCTACGTGGTTCCGGTCCTCATCCTCTACCTGTTCTTCCAGGACCGGCTGATGAACATCTATGGCGGGGGCGCCAAGGGCTGATGCGCATCCTGATCGAGAGCTTCACCAAGCGTTTCGGCAAGGACACCGTCATCGACGGGATGAACCTCGAAGTCGAGGACGGCGAGATGCTCGCCCTGCTCGGCCCCTCGGGCTGCGGCAAGTCGACGACGCTGTTCGCGGTATGCGGGCTGCACGTCGTCGACGAGGGGCGGATCCTCTTCGGCGACGAAGACGTGACCGGATGGCCGCCGCAACGTCGCAACGTCGGCGTGGTGTTCCAGTCCTACGCCCTGTATCCGCACATGACCGTGTTCGACAACGTCGCCTTTCCGCTCCAGGTCAAGAGGGAAGCGGGCGCGGCCATTCGCAGGCGGGTGGACGAAATCACGGCCCTGCTGGAGATCGGGCACCTGCTCGAGCGCCTGCCCGCGCACCTCTCCGGCGGCCAGCAGCAGCGCGTGGCGCTGGCGCGGGCCCTGATCCGCCGCCCCGGCGTGCTGCTGCTCGACGAGCCGCTGGCCAACCTCGATGCGCGGCTGCGCCTCGACATGCGCTCAGAGATCCGCAGGCTCCAGCAGGAGACCGGCATCACCGCCATCCTCGTCACCCACGACCAGGTCGAGGCGATGAGCATGTGCGACCGGATCGCCATCATGGACCGCGGCCACATCCACCAGATCGCCTCCCCCGCGGAGATGTACCGCAACCCCGCCAACACCTTCGTCGCCGGCTTCCTGGGCAACCCTCCGATCGCCTTCCTGCCGGGCCGGGTCCGGGACGGCCGCTTCCGCCTGGACGGCTCCGCGGAGGGCGTCGATCTGCCGGGCGGCTACGAGGATCTGGAGGACGGGCGCGAGATCCGGCTCGGCGTTCGTCCCGAGCACGTGCGGCCCGCCGACTCGGGCCCGCTCTCGGGCAAGATCGGCTTCGTCGAGACCCATGGACGGGAGAACCTCTACGACGTGATCCTGGACGGCGGCCACGTGCTGCGTTCGATCCAGCCGGTGCGCGACGACGTCGCACCGGGCCAGATCGTGCGCTGCCGGCTCGACACGGAAAGGCTGCTGGTCTTCGACCGCGACGGCGCGCGCCTGTGAGCGCCCGAGCACACGTCCCGGCCGCGCCGGATGCCGGCCGCATCCGGGCTCGGACCCGCAATTGCCGTCACCTGTGGCCCCCCGACAGAGACCTTTGCGTCAGAGGGTCGCAACGAACCGGTTCCGCGACGACGGCCATCTGCCGGAGACGCTGCTCGCAACAGGGAGCTTTTGCATCAGAGGATTGCAATGCGGCGTTCGTGGCGCTGCACGCCGCGCGGCACGACCTCACAACAGGGGCCTTTTACATCAGAGGGTTGCAATGGTCCCGCCGATCCTGGCCAGCGGTCCGCCCCAATCGCTTCCACCCGAGGCCGCCCACGCCGCCGGCCGGTCGATCTTCGCCGGCGATCCCGCCCCCTCGCCACCAGCGCGTTCCGGGTTCCGGCCGTAGCGTATGCTGCCCGGCCATGACACCTCACCGGAGGCGCATCCCGCCATGACCATCCCCGCCACCACCATCCCCGCCACCACCATGCACACCGGGTCGCTCGGCTCCACCATCCACGTCCTGCGCGCCGACGCCGGCACCATCGTCGAGCTCGCCGCCATCGACTGGAGCCGCCACTTCCCTCGGGTCTGCCTCGACCCGGTGCGCGGGATCATCACCCTGATGGCGCCCTCACGCCTCCATGACGACTTGTCCGGAATCCTCGACCACGTCGTGGGGGCCGCGGGCAGCGTTCTCACCGGCGCGGCAAGGGGGCTGCGCAGCGCCCGCCTGCGCGGTCGGGGCGAGCCGCCCGGCACGGGGATGGAGCCCGACTGCGAGTTCTACGTCGGCGAGCGCGCCAGGGGGTATCTCGCGGCCCTCGCCGAAGGGGAGGCGGAGGCCGACGCCTACTTCGAGCACATCGCGCCCGACTTGGTGGTGGAGGTCGAGATCACGCACGCCGATGCGGGCAAGGCCGAGCGCTACGGGGAGATGAGGGTGCATGAAATGTGGCGGCTGCACGGTCGCAAGGGCACACGGGAGCTGCGCGTCGAATTCCTCGCGCTCCGCCCCGGGAGCGCGCCGCGGCGGCTGGACGCCTCGGTGGTGCTCGAAGGGCTCACGCCGGACGACGTATGCGAGGCGGTGGACGAGGTCAGGCTCGGCCCGACCCCCACCGCGCAGATCGAGGCGGTGACCCGGATCGTGCATCGGCGGCGGCAGGCGGGTGTGCGGGTACGGGAGGAGGAGGCGCCGTACCTCTCGACTGGAGAGCCGGCCGACCGGAACGGGCCTCGGGACCGTTTCAGGGCCGTTTCGTCCCCGTCCGCCTGACTCCGGCGCCTGTCCGGCGCCGATTTCCCAACCCGGCATAGCCAACCAAGCGCCGGTCATGAACCTGGGAGCGCGGGCATCTCACACCGAGGCCATAAAACAAAGAGTTAGCACCCCTATATGACCGTCCTACCCCACCTCCGGCCTCCGGCGACGGGACGGACGGGGTAGACGGTCTGCCTACGGTACGCATCCGGTCCAGGCACGGTTCGCGCCAATCCCCGAGTCCGGCGCGTCAAGGACGGGCAGGGCGCTCGCCGTGGCGAGGGCCAGGGCCCGCGCCAGTCCGTTCGCGTTTGCGTTCATCGGTGGTCCTCCCCTCCGGCAGTGATTACTTGAATTGCGTGCCATTCCCGTAACGGGACGCCGCCGCGGCCGGGAGTCTAATCCCCGAGGCACCAATGAGCCAATCGGAGTCTTGTCCAACGAGACATGAGCCTGAAGGGAGGGGGTGAATCCAACGAGAAGCGAGCCTGTAGCGCGGGGTCCGGGATCATCGGAGGATGATCGTGACGCTACAGACCGAAAGGGTCCGGACGCTGGACCAGGTGCGCGCCTTCGTCGAGGGCAGCGAGGCGGTGGGCTTCACGGGGGCCGACCGGGGGTCGGTCTACGAGTTCGTGTGCCGGGCGCTGGTGCGGTTGGACTACGGGCGGCTCGGCAAGCCGGACAAGGGGCTGGTCCGGCGCTACCTGGCGAAGGTGACGGGGCGGTCGAGGGCGCAACCGACCCGGCTGATCGGCCAGCATCGGGAGACCGGGCGCATCGAGGACCGGCGCGGTGGTGCGCCGGCGCATCCCTTCGAGCGGCGCTACACGCGGGCCGACGTTCGGCGGCTGGCGGTGGTGGACGCGGCGATGGGCCAGATGTCGGGGCCGGCGACGCGGGCGCTGATGCGGCGCCAGTACGAGAGGTTCGGCGATGGGCGGTTCGAGCGGTTGGCGGGGCTGTCGAACGGTCACTTGTACAACCCCCGCTTCCGTGGGGGCAGGCTCTGCGCCGCTCGGTGACCTATCGGCGCCGGCGCACGGTGGTGGGCAAGACCCAGGCGACACACAACGCCATCGGGCAGCGGCGCAAGCCCCAACCGGGCGGCCAGCCCGGCTATGTGCGTGTCGATACCGTGCATCAGGGCGACCACGACGGGGCCAAGGCCTGCCCCCGAATGTCTCCATCGGGGGGCGTCTACCACATCAACATGGTCGATGACGTGACCCAGTTCCAGTTCGTGGGGACCGTGCAGGCCCTCTCCGAGCGCTTCCTGCTGCCGGTGCTCGAAGGGCTCATCGAGGCGTTCCCCTTCGTGGTTCAGGGCATTCACGCCGACAACGGCTCCGAGTACATCAACCACCGGCGCCTGTTCGGACCCCTCGGCCATGTGCATCCGGCTGCATTCGAGGCACACTACTCCCATCAACTGCATGAGTCGGCGATGGCCGCCTGACTCAAGCAAATCACCCTCCGGGAAGCCCGGGGCGGTTCTGTCACCGGTGGGTGCATCGGAGGGGCAGTCCTGTGGAATGGTGGACGAGCCCCCTTCGGGGACCGGCGCTCCCCCTTCGGGCCGTGGGGAGAGCCCGTGGACAACGCGCCCGGGCGCTGCCGCATCGACCGGCGCGGTCGCGAGCGCGTTGCCCACCGCCTCCCACCACTGTCGCGCCTCTCGCCCACAATCCCACAGGACCTACAGTAGTCTTTGTCTCGAATCGAACAGGCATCCCGTTCCGCACTCCGCGACCATTGGAGCTGCGAGGTCCCAAGCGACGCGGAGGGGAACGGGATGCAGCTCAAGACTCTCCTCGATCGGGTGCAGAAGCATTCGTCGTTCGTCTACGAGACGGTGCGCCTGGTCGAGCATCCGCGGCTGGCCATCGAGGGGGAGGTCCGTCCCCGCGCCAATGCCCGCGCGAAGTGCTCGCAGTGCGGCAGTGTGGCACCGGGCGACGACACGTTGCCGCCCCGGTGCTTCGCGTTCGTGCCGCTGTGGCACATTCCGGTGGTGTTTCTCTACGCGATGCGCCGGGTGGCGTGCCCGCGCTGCGGGGTGAAGGTCGAGTCCGTTGCGTGGGCGACGGGCAAGCACCGGGTGAGCGATGCCTACGCCTAGTTCCTCGCCGGGTGGGCGAAGCGGCTGTCGTGGCAGGAGGTGGCCACGGGGTTCCACAGCTCGTGGGACACCGTCTACCGGTCGGTGCGCATGGCGGTCGAGTGGAGCCTGCCCCCGCGGGGGTAAGCGGGGGGCCTTGCGCATCGTGACCTTGGGGGCATCGAGGCGATTGGTATCGACGAGCTCGCCCGCCGGCGCGGGCACCGGTCCCTGACGCTGGTCTACCAAATCGACCGCCACTGCAAGCGGCGGCTGTGGATTGGGCGTGAGCGCAAGGCCGAGACCCTGCACGGCTTCTTCGACGAGCTCGGCGCCGCCCGCAGTGCGGCGTTGCGCTTTGTGCTCGGACCTGTGGAGGCCGTACCTGAAGGGGGTGGCCGAGCGCGCCGGCCAGGCGGTGCGTGCTCGACCGCTTCCACATCATGAGCCACTTCTCCAAGGCCATCGACGAGGTGCGCGCGGCGCAGACGAGGAAACTCACCGCCGAGGGCAGGGCGCCGGTGCTCAAGCGCAGCCGCTGGCTGCTGCTCAAGCGTCCCGAGAACCTGACCGATGCGCAGTCCGAGCGGGTGCGGCGCAATCTGCGCACGGTGCGCGCCTGGCTGCTCAAGGAGGACTTCCAGGCGCTGTGGGAGTATGTCTCGCCGTACTGGGCGGGACGCTTCCGCCCGTCATCCCCGCGGAAGCGGGGACCGGTGGTGCACCCGCACGATACGTTCGCGGCTCGACCCGATGAAGAGGGTCGCGCGCATGATGCGCTCGCACCGGGGGTTGATCTTGAACTGGTTCCGCGCCCGGGGGCGCTGTCCAACGGCATTGTGGAGGGGTTCAACGGCAAGGCGAGGGTGACCACCAGAAAAGCGTTCGGTCATCGGACCTGCGAGGCGCTGGAAATCGCGTTGTATCATACACTTGGCGACCTGCCCGAGCCGGAACTCACCCACAGATTCTGCTGACGAGGCCCGCAACCATTCCGAGCGCCGTATTCGTCCCGACGTGCTTCCATATCCACTCTATGATTCCCTTTACCGTTTCCGCCACCGCGCCCCCCTTTTTCCAGGCTCACCCTATTTGACCTTCCGACAATCCCAATTGTCGGAAATCCCGGCCCCGTTGCCCACGACGCGCGCGCGCCGCTCAAGGCCCTGACGCGAGCCGATGGCTTGCGAATCAAGCGATTGCGACGTGCCCCGTTCAGCGCCACCTATGCGCGCGAAAATGGCGAAAATCGCCGTCGCCATCGCGCATGACGCGAGACACCGGACGGCGCGTGTTTACGCTCCCGCGGTTGGCCGGGAGTGCGCACCGATCCGGATCGCGCGGTTGCGCACCGCGCCGTAGCTCCGCCCGAAGCCCGAAGGCGACCGCCACCGCGCGCAGGCGCCCATGCTGGCCCTGTCCCCCGAAGCCGGAATCGGCTTCGCGGTTGCGATCCGCCGCCGCTCGAATCGCTTGGTCCTCTTCCTCAGTCCATCGCCGAACGCCGGCCATCGGTCCTCTCCCGCGGAGGCGTCGTGCTTGACTGCGAGCGCGCCGCCTCCGCGGTCCGTCGTGCGATCTCGATGCGTTGTGCGCCCGTGGGGTTCGTCGTTGTCATCGTCCCGTCCCCCAATGCCCCGTGGTGCCCGTGCCACGGTCATACTGTGATGGCTTTCTTCGAGGATCGCAGCGGGGTTCTGCACGGAAGGCGTTTCCGGCATCGCCTCGCCGCCGCTCGGGCATCGCCGGCGAAGGGGAGCGGGGTTCGCGGTGGACGCTCCGCCCCCCCACGGGACCCCAAGCCGCCCACGAAACCCGTATCGGTTTCGGGTTTCCGGTCCGGCCTCCGCAACCCCGCGATGCGCTGGTCAACAGGTACGACCGCGCCCCTGTCGAGCCGGCCCGGGAAGCCGCCTGGACACCACCCTGCGCGGCGCAGGCCGGCACCGGGGCGATGGCCCCGACCGGGATGCGCTCGGCACCCTACGGCGTGCACAGCCCGCGGCCGGCCGGGGCTCGACTCGGGGGGGAGGGACGGACGCCCGCGCGACCGGCTCTGCCCACGTCGACGGCGTGAAGGCGAGGCGCGCAAGGGCAGCGGCTCCCTCGCCGCCTGGACGCGTTCCTGCGGGACGGGACGGGGCCGGGGCACCACCGGACCGCGAACGGCGCCCCACAAAGCCGGAGACGTCTCCCGGTCCGGCCGCCGGCCGCGTCCGCCCCTGCCGAGCCGCCCCGCGAAGCCGCCTGCAGGCCGCACCTCGGGACGGACCCGCACCGGGCGCACCACCGCCCGCCCCGGAATCCGCTCGACGCCCCACGAGACCCCCAGGCCGCCTCATAGGTAGGATCTTATAACTAATTGATTTTCATGGGATTTTATGAACCGTTGAAGTCCCATCCGAAATCTCCGATCATGGAATTGCTGGACCCACATGACAGGAGAAGACTCGGATGGGACGCCGCACTGTTGCTCAATTCGCCCACCAGATCAAGCGCGTGCTGTCGCCCACGGCACTCAATGACCTCGGACGGAGGGTCGGTTTCTGCCACCGGGAACGCCTGATTACTCCATATCGACTGGTCCTGGGCCTGCTGGCAGGCCATGCCACGGGGACGGTCGAGACATTGGCCGATATGCAACGGCAATTCAATGCGTTGTTCGGCACGACAGTCGCATACAAGCCGTTCCACAACCAGTTGGCGAAGCGTTCCTTCAAGGACTTCATGCGGGCCGTGTTGGACGTGGTCCTTCAGCAATGGGTGGTGAGCGTGCTGCAGCCGACAGCGCGGGGTCCGCTCGGTGAGTTCGGTCGGATTGTGATCCAGGACGGCTGTTCGTTCGCGGTCAAGGATGCGCTTCGTGAACAGTACCCGGGACGATTCAAGAAGCAGAACCCTGCTGCGGTGGAGCTGCACGTGACGATGAGTCTGTTGAATGAATCGGTGGAGCAGGTGACGCTGACGGCGGACACGGCGCCGGAGCGGCCCCATCTGCCCTCGCCCGAGGCGCTGCGCGATGACCTGCGGTTGGCGGACCGTGGGTACGTTGACCTGGAGTATATGGGTGCGGTGGACAGGGCGGGTGGGTATTTCGTGATGCGTGCGAGCGCATCGGTCAATCCGAAGGTGCAGGGTGCGTATACGTGGGAAGGGGAGGCGTTGGAGGGGTGGTCCGGGCAATTGTTGAAGCAGGGGGTTCTGTCGAAGGGCGAGACGGTCGACCTCGATGTGGTTTGGGGGAAGGGAGAGAAGGAGTTGGAGTTGAGGCTGTTGGCGCGGTGGAATCCTGACGAGGGGTGTCATACGTTGTTGGTGACGAATCTGGCGCGGAGCCGATTCAGTGCGGAGCAGGTGGGGCAGCTCTATCGGTTGCGGTGGCAGGTCGAGCTGTTGTTCAAGGAGTGGAAGTCGTATGCGAATCTTCATGCGTTCGACACGAGCAAAGCGGGGATAGCCGAGGGTCTGATATGGACGGCGATTGCGGCCTCGGTTCTGAAGCGTTACTTGGCTCAGATGACGCAGGTATTGCGAGGGGTCGAGGTCTCGACACGGAAGGTGGCGATGTGTGCGCGTCATGGATTGGGGGAGGTGTTCCGTGCGCTTGCTTGTGGAAGGAGACGTGGCTTTCTTCCCGTGTTACGAGGCTTGGTGGATTATCTGGCGAGCAATGCGACTCGGTCCCATCCGAAACGAGACCGCAAGAAAGGACGACTCCAATTCGGATTGGAGCCGGTTTTGTGATTTCCTTAAGTACCAACCTATGGACATCGTATTCGGGACTCATCGTCTTCCACACCTCTTCTCCCTCATCGGCATCAAAGAACGGCTGTGGAGATGCTTCCGCCATCTGAAGGCCAATCCGATTTACGGCCATCACATGATCATGATGCTTCTGGTCGTGCACCTGATCATCGGACACCGGCGGCTGCGCGACGTGGACTCCTACCGTGATGACGAGATGGTCAAACGCGCTCTCGGTCTGAAGCGGTTGCCGGACGTGTCCACGGTCAGCCGCTCGCTCGCCAGTGCGGATGGACCAAGTGTCGCCAAAGTGCGAAGTGAATCGAGACATCTGGTCATGGAGCGCTTGGCGGTCGAGGGGCTGTCGAGGGTGACGGTGGATTTCGACGGGTCGGTGTTGAGCACCGGGCGTCATGCCGAAGGAACCGCAGTGGGCTTCAACAAGAAGAAGAAGGGCGCGCGTAGCTACTACCCCCTCTTTTGCACCATCGCCCAGACCGACCAGGTCCTCGACGTGCACCATCGCCCTGGGAACGTCCACGACTCCAACGGGGCCGACACCTTCATCGGCCAATGTATCGGCCACGTACGCTCGTGCCTCCCCCACGCACAGGTCGAGACCCGCATCGACAGCGCCTTCTTCAACGAAGCCATCACTGAACGACTGCATGGCTCGGGGGTCGAATTCACCCTCTCGGTGCCTTTCGAGCGCTTTGCCGCCCTCAAGGGATTGGTCGAAGGCAGAAGACGATGGCGCCGCATGGCACCTGGACTCGACTACTTCGAGACCCGCTGGAAGCCGAAGTCGTGGAATACCCGCTACCGCTTCATCTTCATCGGAAAGCAGGTCAGATGCCAAGACAAGCTGCCGATTCAACTCGACCTGTTTCGACCGACCGAATACGGCTACGAATTCAAGGTCATCGTCACCAACAAACGAATGAACCCGCGCAAGGTCGTTACCTTCCACGAAGGCCGTGGCTCACAGGAGGGCATCTTCGCCGAGCTCAAGACGCATTGCCAGATGGACTACGTACCGGTCAAGACCCGGGTCGGCAACCAACTGTACATTCGCCGGCATTCTCGCTCACAACCTCACTCGCGAGCTGCAGATCCAACTCGACCCTCGCGCCCGTGGCACGACCGCCAAGCGCGCCGCGCTGTGGTGCTTCCGGGAGATTGGGACCCTTCGTCGTACCCTCATCCAGTGCGCTGGGCGCATGATTCGCCCAGCCGGTAAATGGATCCTCTCCATGAACAGCAACGATCGTCGAGAAAGAGAGCTCCGACATGCTCTCACAATATTGAACGCCGCCACTTGACGTACATATTTCGGGAGTTTATGCAACAATCGGGAGGATAAGCCACACGCGCTAACGGCCGTCTTCAGACCGTCATTCCCGCGAAAGCGGGAATGACGGATTTTCTCGGAGCCCACTCCTGGTCTGATCGGGGAGATAGCGAATCCTTCGATTGAGTAGAGTCGACGACTGGCGCGGTGGCGTTAGGTCGGTGGGGGTAGCCGTTTCCCGGCGGCTTTCGCAGTACCGGTGCCTCGCTCCACGCCATCGCTCCGTTTCCAGTCGCCGCTCATCGAACCGGACGTGCGGTTCTCTCGCATCCGGCTCTCGGACGAGATCATGCCTTCGCCCACGGAAAGCTCGTCGTTCGCACTGCAAGGCGCGTCAGGCCCATTTCATTCCACAGCCGCCTGTCCGGGAAGCGCACATACCCCCCGGCTCGTCCCTTGTGCTTGCGACACAGCCACTGACGCAGCCGCCGGGTCGCGTGCCGGTCAATCGCGGCGTAAGCCGGGCTGACCTGTCCCAGGTGGAAGTCGTTCGCCCATCCGGTCATGAGCCGGTTCAGCCGTCCCACCACCACCTCCGGGTCCAGCAGCCCGTATCGTCGCGCCGTCCGCTCGCTTACCCTGCGGCACAGGCTCTGCACGCTCGCCGGTGTGGGGCGTGTGCCGATGTAGGCTCGGCCCGTATCCCGACGATAGTTGCGTCCCACCCGGTAGCCAAGGAAGTCGAACGATTCCTCCGGAACACGCACGCATCGGGTCTTCTCGGCGTTGAGCGGCAGCTTCAGACGCTTCATCACGTCCTCGACCGCCTCGCGCATCGTCGCCGCCGATTCCTTGCCCAGGATGACAATGTCATCGGCGTAGTTGACGACGCCCGCCTTGAAGCGTCGGGCATACCCCAACCCCTTCCAGCCCAGGAGGAAGCGGCGCATGTACAGGTTGCTCAGTAGCGGAGAGATCGGCGCCCCTTGTGGGGTCCCCTTCCTCTCCCGACGCGCCCGGTTCGTGCGGCGGGTGCCGCCTCGCCCGTCGTCCTCCTCGACCGCCCTCTCCAACCACGCCTTCACCCAACCCAACATCCGCCCGTCACTCACCCGACGGGCGACGCACTTGAGCAGTTCAGCGTGCGGTATCTGGCCGAAGTAGTCCGACAAATCCGCGTCCACGACCTCGCAGTGACCCGTGTTCGCCAGCCGATGCGCCTGTTGGACCGCATCGTGTGCGCTTCTTCCCGACCGATAGGCGGATTGCTCCGGGGTCAGGTCCGCCTCGAATATCGGCGTCAGCACCAGCAACGCCGCCGTCTGCGCCACCCGATCCCGCAGACAAGGAATGCCCAGTGCCCGATACTTCCCGCGTTGTTTCTTCGCAATCCACACCCGCCGAACCGCTTGCGGCCGGTAGGTCCCTTCCTTCAGCTCCCGCGCCAGTCCCCCAAGCCACCGCTCCACGCCCCGCGCCTCAATGTCCGCCACCGTCTCGCCGTCCACCCCGGGCGCCCCGCCATTGCGGCGGACCTCGCCCCAGGCAACTGCCAGCACATCGTCGCGCCACACCTTCAGCGTATGGAACCGATAGCCCGCAGCTTCCTTCGCTTTCGCATGGAGCACCGCCTGGAGTCTCCGAACCCGTTCCGGGGCTGTTAGGCTCGCACCAGTCCCCATCTCCCTTCCTCCTTCTTGTGCCCCTCTCGAACCAAGGCCCCTTCCCTCCACCAGCATTACCCGGCTTCCCCGGTACTACGGGCCTCTCCGCCACCCCATACGGCCCGGCCTGTCCCTCGCGGGGGTCCGGTTGGCGTGTGCCGCGCCACCGTCGGGGCTTCCCGTGTTGCGTCCATCCCCCTCTTCCCTGCGTGCCGCCGCCATTACCCCGGCGGAACCGGCCGGTGCTCGTATCGCTCGCTTCCCGACCGATGCCAGCCTTCCCCGTGTTACAGGCGGGTCGGCTTCCGCATTACCCGTTTCGAGGCCTGCTCGGCGTTCACTCGCGTTGCGGCCCGCAGGGTCGCTGAGTCGCCTTCGCGACCCTTCTCATCGGAGTGCTTCAGTCCATGTCGTTGCCTCCATCGACCGCTCCGACTGCTACCGGCTGGAGCGACAGTTACCGGGCGGGATTCGCACCCGCTAGGGTATGGCGCCTTGCACGGCGCACTGCAATAATCGGGTTACCCCAACCATGCTCACTTGTTGCACACCTCGGACACGCTTTTGGCATAGCTCGGAGAAGTATCCAGCATCTCAATCCCTGGCGTTTCCGTCGATCACCAGTTTTTGCCGCATCCGGCGCGAAACATGCACAGTCCGAAAGCATGATTGCATTCTGATACACAATCCGGATCGGGTCCTGTACTCAGACCGGTACATCCTATCCTGCAAGATGTACGCCCTGATTCGCAGAGACTGACATCAAGATCGGCGCAATGTTCCGATGCAAGCATCAAATGCTCATTTGCCGATTGTTCGCGTATGTCGAAAAATACCGCTTCCTTCTCGCATACGCTGTTGTCCATGTACGCCACCTCTTTGCCCGTTTCCAGCGATTGCTCCAGGATTGAGGTCTGCGCCGCCGTGCACGCAATGGATTTCGACGGTCCATAACCCGTCTCGGACATCTCCCCGCGCTCGGCGGCAGCGGGCGCGCTCGCAACGACAAGCGCACCGGCCACGGCGAGCAGGGGAAGGGCCTTGATGGCGGTCGCGGCTTTGCGGACGATTTCGTTCATCACTTTCATCTCGGGTCTCCTTGGCCGGTTTGCGTAACCAGCGCCGTGCCGGCTTCATGGATTGACGATTTCGGACGATGGGCGCGGGCTCCTCTCCCGGGCCGGTCGCGAAAACGGGACGCGGGTCGGAACGTCCGGCGCCATTGACGGATTCGCCGCTCCGGGAAGCCGTCCGGCGTGGCCGGCGAGGCGGCGAACAAGCGCGGAGCCCCCACCGGCCGCGCCTGCGTGCGAGAAAGCCGGATTGGCCGAAGCAGGGCATGGGCGCGGCGGCAGACGCCACACCGGCCACGCCGGACGGAAACGGCCGCGGCCGGTCAGGGGGCGGGGATTACGGGGAGCGGTGGCTTCACGCCGCCGGGGGTCAATCAGCGATGGCCGCCAAATTCGGGGGGGGGTAACTTACTGAATTACAAGACATTTTCTTGTATCTCAGGTGTGTCCCGGCGAAACACCGCGACGGCAAGGTGCATCAATCTCCTCCCGATGTCAACTTCTCTTTCCCTGTCGCAGGAGTGTCGGGAACTGATTGCCGGTCGTGCGGGAGTCCGGCCTCCGTTCTCGGAGGACGCTGCGGAACGTGCCGGGGCCGGTACGGTCCCTCCGGCAAGCGGACGTACAATGCTCCGGACCCAACCGAGCCGAACCGGGCGAGGAGGCGAAGCCACGCGGGCGCCGCCCCCGCGCCGCACGCTTCTACCCCGAGGCGCGTTGCGCTCGTCATGAACGGTGCGAGGAAGGCGGCCACGCCGGACTTCCCCCGCGCCGCACATCGGGCGGATGGCCTACGACGATCGGCACCGAGAGCGCATTCGGCCGGATTCGACGCAGGCTACGCTGGCCCCCATGCAGGACCCGAACTACAAACGCCTCTTCTCCTCCCCCCGCAGTCGAGGACCTCCTGCGCGCCTTCCTCCCCGGAGAGGTCCTCGCCGAACTCGACTTCTCCTCCCTCGCCAAGCTCCTCGCCGAGTACGTCGGCGACGAACAGCTCCAACGCCACGGCGACTGCGTGTGGCGGCTGCGCCGGCGCGGCGAATGGCTGTACCTCCTGGTGCTGCTGGAGTTCCAGTCCACCGAGGAGCCGCGGATGGCGTTGCGCATCCTCACCTGCACGAGCCTTCTGTACCAGGAGCTGGTGCGCAACGATGCGCTGGATGCGGGTGGGCGGCTGCCGGCGGTGCTGCCGGTGGTGCTCTACACCGGGGAGGCGCGGTGGCGGGCGGCGGTGAAGGTGGGGGAGCTGATTGCGCCGGTGGGGCCGGAGTTGGCGCCGTACCAGCCCTCGCAGCGCTACCTCGTGGTTGACGAGCGGCACGAGGGTGCGGAGGATTTGCCGGAGGGGAACCTGATGGCGGCGGTGTTGGGGTTGGAGCAGAGCCGCGGGCCGGGGGACCTGGTGCGGGTGGTGGGTCTGCCGGTGGAGTGGCTGCGGGACTCGGATGACGGGGAGTTGAAGCGGGCGTTCACCGATTGGGTGTGGAGGCTGGCGAGGCATTTCGAGTCAAGCGATGCGGAGCCGGCGCCGGTGCGGACATTGGAGGGTGTGAGGATGACGCTGGAAGAGCGGGTGGCCGATTGGCCGAAGCAGTGGCTTCGGGAGGGCCGCGAGCAGGGGATCCGGGAGGTGGTCGAGTGACTGGAGCGTGTCGGTGCGGAGCCGCCGCCGGGGGATGTCCCGGAGGACATGGGGATGACGCTGGAAGAACGGGTGGCCGATTGGCCGAAGCAGTGGTTTCGTGAAGGCCGCGAGCAGGGCGTGAGGGAAGGCATCGAACGGGGCCTTGAGCACGAACGGGCGCTGTTGCGCCGCTTGGCGGCGTCCCGGTTCGGAGAGGAGACCGCCGAGCGCCTGTTCGGGGTGCTGGCCGGCATCGCGGACCCGGAAGGTCTGGCCGAGGTGGGCGAGTGGCTGGTGCGTTGCGGGACGGGAGGCGAGTTTCTCGCTCGCGTGGGCCCGGCGGCAGGCGGTGCGAAGCGGCACGGCGACCGCGGGATGTCCCACGGGAGATCGCACTCCTGCGGGGACTGACGGAGCCGTTCTTCCTGCCGGTTGCGGCGGCGCCGACGCATTCGTTGCCCGGATGGGAGCCGGACCGGCCCCGGCTTCGTTCACGCCACCATTCACCAGATATGCGCACTTTGACGTAGTCGTCGACACGCTGGCGGATGCTGCACCTGCACCGTGGAGGATGCCGCGCCATGTCTGGCGGGGAGGAGAAACGGTGAGCATCGAGCGGGATTTCGACATCTCCCTGATCGCGGAGATGGCGCTCCGGGAGAAGCAGATCCAGCAGATCTACCGCCCGATCATCGGCGTCCACAAGTGGTTCGCCCGCCGTCCCGGGACCCTGTTTCGCGGCTTGATCCTCTCCGAATTCGGAGAAGGCCGCCTGGAAGACGCATTTTTCCGATCGAACGATCTCTCGGGGATCCGGATCGCCGATCCGTTCATGGGCGGCGGGACGCCGCTGATCGAGGCGAATCGCGTTGGATGCGACGTACAGGGCTTCGACGTCAATCCGATGTCGGCCTGGATCGTCCGTGAAGAAATCGAATCCCTCGACACGGCGGCCTACGAGCGGGCCGCCCGTGCCCTCGTCGCCCGTTTGCACGATGACGTCGGCCGGTACTACCGCACGTCCTGCCCGCTCTACGGCGATGGTGACGTGCCGGTCAAATCCTTCCTGTGGGTGAAGGTGTTCGACTGCGGCGCCTGCGGGAAGCCCTTCGATCTCTTCCCGGGCTACCTCCTCGCCGAGAACCGGCGGCACCCGAAGAACGTCCTCGTCTGTCCCGGTTGCGGAGACCTCAACGAGGTCGAGGATCGCAAGAGCCCCGGAGACTGCACCGGATGCGGGGCCGCGCTTCGCCAGGCCGGACCCGCGCGCCGGGGTCGTTGCAACTGCCCCCATTGCGGGTACTCGAACGTCTATCCCGGAGAAGTCCGACAGCCTTTGGGGCACCGCCTGTTCGCCATCGAATACCACAATCCGGGACGGAGGGCTGAACACAAAGGCCGTTTCTTCAAGAAACCCGACGCGGAAGACCTCGCACGGGTGGCCGCCGCGGCCGAGCGATGGCAACGGATCAGCCCCCGCCATCTACCGGAGGAAGTCATTCCGCCGGGGGATGAGACGGGACGGCTGCATCGGTGGGGGTATGCCCGCTACCGGGACATGTTCAATCCGCGCCAGCTTCTCGGCCTGGAGTCGAGCTGCCGGTTGATTGCCGAAGTCGAAGACGGACGCATACGCCGGGCACTCGCGACCAACCTGTCCGACCTGCTGCGCTACCAGAACATGTTGTGCCGCTACGATACGACGGCGCTCAAGTCACTGGACATCTTCTCCGTGCACGGCTTTCCGGTCGGGCTGGTCCAGTGCGAGTCCAACCTCCTCGGTATCGTCAACGGTGCCGGAGCCAACGTCGGATCGGGCGGCTGGTCCAACATCATCGACAAGTACGTCAAGGCGAAGCGCTATTGCGAGGCGCCGTTCGAAGTCCGGCGCCGTGGCTCGCGCAACGTCCGGGTCCCGGTCGGGGGCGAATGGATCGGCGAGAAGCTGAACGGCACCCGCCGCGCAGTCTCTATACGCTGCGCGAGCGCGACCGGGAGCAGGCTCTCCCCGCGAAGCCTGGATGCCGTGTTCACGGACCCGCCCTATTTCGGCAATGTGCAATACGGCGAGCTGATGGACTTCTGCTATGTCTGGCTACGTCGTCTGGTCGGCAACGACACGGAAGGATTCGACCGCGCATCCACGCGCTCGCGAGACGAGCTGACCGGCAACGTCACCCAGGCTCGTGGCCTGGAGCACTTCACCGAAGGGCTTTCATCGGTCTGGTCGCGCATGGCGAAGGCCCTGAAGCCGGGGGCGCCCCTGGTGTTCACATACCATCACAACAAGCTGGAAGCCTATTGCGCGATCGGTGTGGCGCTCCTGGATTCCGGGCTGGTCTGTTCGGCGTCCCTTCCCTGTCCCGCCGAAATGGGTGGCTCGATCCATATCCACGGCACGGCGTCGTCGATCATCGACACCGTCTTCGTATGCCGATCGTCGGGCACGACTCCGAGGCGCTGGCTGTTCGATACACCGGAACGGCTTGTCGAGATCGCAGGCGAGGATCGTGCGCATCTGGCGGCAGCCGGAAGAACGCCCACGCATGGCGACACAAGGTGCATCGTCTTCGGTCACCTGACCCGGATGGCGGTCTGGAAGCTCCGCCGCCACTGGAACCGCGCTTTACCCGTTTCCGGGAAAATCGCGGCCTTCGCGGAGGCAGCTTCCACCTGCGGAGATCCCGAGCAGCTCGCGCGGTGTGCGATGGCCGCCGAACCGAACGTGACGTTTCCGGGGCTGTTCCACGTCGCGAACGAATCCGAAGGGGAGGAGCGCGGTGACGTTTCCTTTTGAAGTCGGCTTCGATGAGGTCCGGTCCAACCTGGATGCCTTTGTCGACGCCGTGTTCGAGTGTCTCGAATCCGAATTTCTCGTCATGCCGAAGGGTGCCGGATTCGTCGAATTCCCGGCATTCGAAGCAGGCTATGAAGCCCTGAAGCGCGCCACCGGAAGTTTTCGGAACGTCACCCCGGCCAGGGTCACGCCGGCCGTTTCCGAAACGCCGATTGCCCTGATCGTCCTTCGCTGCATGTTGGGATTCACGCCGCCGGAGTGGGCCTGGTACGCCAGTCGGCATACCGGCGTCGTGATTCCCCAAGGCGCGGCGCGTACGATCGATCGGAGCATCCGCATGAAACCGGAGGCCGCACTACCGAAGAACGGGGGTGTCACGGAGCGGCGAATCGATGCACTGGTGGCCACTGCCTGTCATCTCCTCCAATCCGGTGCTCCGGAAAGCTCTCCGGATCGTCTCCACAGATTCGACAAGGCCGACACCCGATCCGGCCTCGCCAGCCTTCAATCATTGGCGGATTTGGGCGCCCCTTATTCCATCCTGCTTTACGAGCGCTTTCTCGGCCGCCCGTTTGCGGGTCATCGGGATTCGATCAGCGAACTCGTCGGCAACATCGTCGAAAATGCCATCGAGGACGTTCTTTGCCGCGCCGGGATCAGCTTTCGCAAGACCGGGCGGGCGGAACGCCTGCCCGGCTTCGATCAAGCTCCCGACTTCGTGATTCCCAATGAATTCAATCCGCAGATCATCATCGAAGCCAAGCTCACGGAAGATGACGGTACGGCACGCGACAAGATCACACGTGTTCAGCATCTCGGTGCACTCGGCATGGCCGGGCGACCATCGGGCCAGTCCAGGTTCGAAGTCATTGCCTGTATCGCCGGACGCGGCTTCGGCGTGCGCCGGGAGGACATGAAGAAGCTGCTTCTTGCGACCCGGGGCAAGGTCTTCACCCTGCAAAACATGGAACAGCTCGTGGAGAACACCCGGCTCGCGGAGTTCCGCTCGCGGTAGGTTGGCCGGATGGTGGACGATGAGCCGCACTCAGGACGCGCCGGATCAGGTGTCGTACCGGTCGTCGTCTCCCTCGGTGAAGATCTGCGTCTTGATGTCCTCGTCGAACTGGTTGTGCTGGTAGGCCCAGAAAATGGCCAGGACGATGGCGACCAGCATCACGAGTCCGGTCGCGGCCCAGATGTAGGGAATGAGTACCTCGCCCATGGATTGTCCTCCCGAATCGTCAACGGCCGTCCTGCGCCGCCGCCTCCCGAGCTTCCCCGTCGCCAAACCAGACGGACCGAACCCCGAACCGTCAGTGATCGTCTTGCGCCAGCGCCTCCGGCGGCGGCCGGGGATGGTTTGGCGAGCCGGGGTTCGCTTTCAATCCCGCGAGAAAGGCGACCAGCAGGTCGCGTTCGCGGTCTTCCAGGGTGCGGAAGTCCGGGCCGAGGCTGCCGTCGTGGGCGGTGCCCGGCACCTGGACGGCGGGGTCCCGAAAGTAGTCCGCGAGCCACTCCCGCGTCCGGCGCGTCCCCTCGCCGTCGAGCACCGGCGCGACCCCGATCTCCCCCACCCCCAGCGCGCGATGGCAGCTATTGCAGCCCATGCTCCGGTACAGGGTATGGCCCTCGAGGCCCGCTTCATCCCATTCGTAGTAGTTGCGTGGCTTGGCCGGCTCCGTGTCGCCGAGCTGGCGCACCCCCTTGCCGACCGCCGCCAGCGCGACCAGTACGGCGAACCCGAACATCAGCTTCTCGCCCAGCTTCAGCTTTGCGCTCATGCACCCGCGCCCATCGATGTCGGAGCACGACGGCGGCATCAGAACACGACGTGGAAGAGCAGCTCCACCGCCGCGTACACCACCACCAGCAGGATCCCCACGACACTGATGCCGAGGATGATCCGCTCGCCCTGCTTCAGCCCTGCCAAAGGCCCGGTGACGAACCGCGACATGACCACGTAGACCACGACCGCGATCAGGATCAGCGTGAAGATCAGCGCCGAGATGGTGTCCGTCAGCTCCACCGCGCCGCTTCGGTCCCGGTGGCCGGTCTCGTCAGTCCCGCACGCGGTACTTCAGCTCCGCACGCGGCGCGTCAGCGCCGCGCCCCCTCCTCGTCCCCGTGCTCCCTCTCCTTGCGTTCCTTTGCCTTGCGCACGTTGATGGTCCAGACCACGCCCGCGATGCCGCACAGGATGACGACGATCTGGAGCATGATCATGTAGTAGCCCCAGTCCCACCACGGCTGCGCGCCGGTCGCGCTCACGAAGGTGGTGGTCACCGAATCGTAGCGCTGGCCGAACCCCGGCCACGGCATCGTGAACAGGAAGGCTTCGAAGATGGTGACCGCGACGATCAGGATCAGCCACCAGGGGATCTTGCCGTTGCCCTCCTTGATGCCGTCGTAGTCTTCGTCGGAGAAGCGCCCGAAGACCTCCCCCTTGTCCTCCAGCTCGTCGTATTCGTGTTCGATGTCGGCCATCACGGTCTCCGGCGGTGAAGAAGTCGGCGGCTTCAGCGCAGGCTCTCCAGGAACGCGACGATCGCGTCGAGCTCTTCGTCGGTCAGGTGCTTGAACGCGGGCATGATGGAGCCCGGGGTGACCGCCCGCGGGTCGCGGTGGTGCACGTAATGCCACGCCTTCACCCGGTTGCGGCTGGCGATGTGCAGCAGGTCGGGCGCCTTGCGGTCGGAGCCGAACAGGCTGGGGGATTCGCCCTGGACGTCGCCCGCGAGCGGCGGCTCCCCGAAGTAGGCCCAGTCCTGGGTCTGCTCCGGCAGCAGGGTGTGGCACCACCAGCACCCTTCGCGGATGAAGATGACCTTGCCCTTGCCGGCCAGGGTCGGGGCGTGGTCGCCGGTCATCCAGGGGTCGTGCACGGACCAGGCGGAATGCCCCCAGATCTTCTCCTTCTCCTTCGCAAACTCGGTGGGCGGGATCTGGCTCATGTAGGTGGAGCCTCCGACCACCGTAATGGCGATGGACGCGAAGATGACCACCACCAGGAGGCAACAGCCGACGACGTATTTGGGGGGCATGCGTACCTCCGAATCAGGCGGCGGCCGGGGCCGGCGTGGGGGCGGCGGGTGTCTCCGGCACGATCTTCTTTCCGTAGCGCGCCGTCATCCACATGTTGTAGAGGAAGATCGGCTGGGCAAAGATGATCAGGGAGCCGAAGAGCACCCGTCCCACCATGTAGGGATGGGTGGCGACCACGGACTGGATGTAGGGGATCTCGTACACCTTGGCCGCCCCCTGCACCAGCCCCGCCGCGGTGAGCACGGCCCAGAATCCCAGGAAGCCGATGGCCATCATCCAGAAGTGGAGCTGCGCCAGCTTCCTGCTGTAGAGCTCGCGCTTGAGCAGCTTGGGCAGGCCGTAGTAGATGGCCCCGATCTCGATGAAGGTCGAGAAGCCGAGCAGGGCCAGATGCGCATGGGCCACGATCCAGTGGGTGCCGTGGATGTACCAGTTCAGCGCGCGGGTCTGCTGGAACGCCCCCTGGATGTTGAGCGGGATCGCGAACAGCACCCCGGTCAGCGCCCATTGCAACGGAATGCTGCGGGTGAACATCCACCACTTGTCCTTCATGGTCATCAGCATGTTCACGACGAAGGCCAGCGCCGGGATCATGATCAGCACGCCCGAGACCGAGGCGAAGGACTTGAGCCACTCGGGGATCGGGGCGCCCATCAGGTGGTGCGCGCCGGGGGTCGAGTAGAAGGCGGCGATCGACCAGAAGTGCAGATGGCCGATCTTGTGGCTGTACAGCGTGTTCCCGGAGACCTTGGGGATGATGTAGTAGGCGATGGCGGCGGAGACCGGGGTGATCCACAGGCCCAGGATGTTGTGGGCGTGCCACCAAGTCATGTAGGCCTCGCTCAGGCCGGTGACCGGGAAGAAGTCCGGCACCGCCCCGATGAAGTAGCTCAGGATGATGAACAGGAGCGACGCGCCGAAGAACCACAGGGTGACGTACAGGCCGTCGGCCCGGCGCCTCAGCATGGTCATCCAGATGTTGACGGCCAGCGGCCCGAACACGAACAGCAGGATGTAGGCGTCCACCGGCCAGATCAGGTCCTGGTACTCGCGCCCGGTGGTCATGCCGTTGATGAGGGTGAAGAACACGAAGACCATGCCCAGGTTCCAGGCCCAGCAGTTCCACACCCCGAGCTTCTCGCTCCACAGCCGGGTCTTGCACAGGGCCGGGGTCATGTAGCACATGGCCCCGGCGAAGGCCATGGAGATCCAGCCGAAGATCACGAAGTGCACGTGCACCGGACGGATGCGGCCGAAGTGCAGCCACGGGACGTCGTTGGGGAAGACGTCCGGCCAGGCCAGGCGCATCGACGTGCCCAGAGCCATGAACACCCCGATGTTCAGCATCACGATGGACGAGAAGAAGAAATGCTTGGCCGCCGTGCCCTCGGCGTAGTCCCTGTCGGTCAGGAATCTCTCAACCATGCTCCTTGCCTCCGTTCGGGCCGCGCGCCGGACCCTGCTACTTGCCCTGGCGCACCATGACGGAATTCATGAACCAGAAGCTCAGCGCCGACAGCACCCCGGTCCCGAGGCTGATGGCGAACCCCCAGACCAGCAGCCCCGTCCAGTCGTCGTGGCTGCGCATGCCCATGAGGGGAAGAAACGCGAGCTGGAACACGGTTCCGATGCCGATGCCGACCATGAAGCCGCTGTACAGGATGTTGATCAGTCGGTGCATGCCGTCATCCTCCGCGTTTGTTCGCGACCGTCAGCAGGACGTTGGAGATGAACGCCCAGTAGCCGAAGCCCATGAGGAAGGCGGTGGTGATGATCAGGACGTGGTGGATCGGCCCCACCGCGTCCAGCGCCTCGGCGTTGGTCATGCCGCCGTGGATCATGTTCCCTTCCACGATCCCCAATCCCACGAGCGAGAAGAAGAAGCCGAGCACCCCCACCGTGGACAGCCAGAACGAGGCGCCGGCGAGCGCGGGGCTGTACACGTCCCGTCCCGTCAGCCCCGGCAGCACGTGGTAGATGAGCCCCATCATGCCCATGGTCACGCCACCCACCAGGTTGATGTGCGCGTGCGCGAGCGGATCGATCAGATGCCCCGCCGGTCCCGCTTCCCGCAGCCACTGGGCCACGCCCGGGAAGGTCTGGATCACCCCCTGGACCGTGCCGATGAACAGGTGCACGACGGAGAGCACCAGGAAGCGGAGGACGACGTGGCCCTCCGCCCGGACCTCGCCCCGCGCGCGGGTGGCGGCGGGGGAAGGACCGGCGGCGGGCCGGCTGCCGACGTCCGCCACGGCGTTCACGGGGCGATCCGCGCGCGTTCGACGCGCCCGAGGTGGCGCACGTAGCCCAGCACCTGGCGGCGCTGGGTGTCGGACAGGCGATCGTCCCAGCCTCGCATCGCGGTGCCGGGGATGCCTTCGCCGATCGCGGCATGGAGCTGTTCGTCGCTGCGTTCCATCGTCCGCTCGCCGGTGAGGTCCGCGGGGCGGGGGATCATGCGGTAGGCCCATTCCCCGTACCCGCGGCCGGCCGCGCCGTGACAGGGGAGGCAGAGCTGGGCGTAGTAGCTGCGCCCCCGCTCCAGATCCGCGATGCTGGCGCCCCGGTCCAGCACCTCGAAATCCACGGGCTGCGCGATCTTCATGGGAGGCTCCGCCATCGGCCGCTCGGGCACGAAGGACACGACGGCCAGCGCGGACGCGACGGCAAGCACGAGCCCGGTACAGACGATGATGGTGGTCGCAGCCGCATCGTTCACCGACTCGTTCCCGGAGCCCCGTCGCGCTCCAGCAGGGCCAGGATGCGGATCTGGCCTTCCTCCAGCTTCATCATCCTCGCTTCCAGCTTCGCCTGTCCTTCCTCCAGCTTCGCCTGCCCATCCTCCAGCTTCGCCATCCTCGTTTCCAGAGCCGCCTGCCCAGCCTCCAGCTTCACCATCCTCGTTTCCAGATTCGCCTGCCCCTCCTCCAGATTCGTCTGCCTCACCTCCAGGGTCGCCAGACGTTCGCGAACGTCTGCTGCCGTTCCCTGGAGGATCTGCACATCCTCACGCAGCACCCGGATGTGATCGCTTACCGGTCGGACGGCATACGTCATGCCCGCGATCAACACCCCGAGCCCCCCCATGATCGCGGCCACGGTCACGATCACTTCCCGAACCCGATGCCAGGGCGACGGGCCGGACGTGGCGGATTCCACGGAGATTCCGGTGGGGTGCGCGCCTGCCGTCTGCATCGCGAATACTCCTGCCGCTACTTCGTCAATTCGACGTCGAGGGCCGTCGTCTCCCCGGCCTTGACGGTGATCGGGATCTCGGTGTCGCCCAGCCACTCCTGCCAGACGACGAGGGTGTACTCACCCGGCGGGACGTCGGTGATGGAGAAGGCGCCGTCTTCCCCGGTCTGGAAGAAGTACGGATTGTCCACCACCTGCACCCAGCCCAGCATCCAGCCGTGGGCGTCGCAGTCCACCTTCACCGTGCCGGGCCGCTTCAGGACCTTGGTGACCTTCTGGTCCTGCTCCGGCAGCGCCACGTTGAACGCGGTCCGCCTCCCGTAGTACCCGTGCGTGTTGTGCAGCACCGGATCGGAGTTGACGATGTCGAGGCTGCCCTGGCGGACCACCTGGACGTGAGGCTGGAACCGGCAGCTCTTCTGGTCGAGGACGGGCGTCTTCGTCATCATCTCGGGCCATGCCTTGCCCGACTCGATGCCCTTCAGGTACACGACGCTGTCCCTGACCGCGCCTCCGTCCCCCACGAGGATCAGGGGCTCCTTGCGGATGCTGCCGCATACCTGCTTGTCCTTCGTCGGCAGCACGGTCTTCTTCTTCACCGCGCCGTTGAACACGACCTTGCCCCGGACGATCCCGCCGCCGCTGACTTCGACTTCCTCGTAGCTGCCCATGAACACCGGCGTTGCGGCCTCTTCCTGCCCTTCGGCGGAGCCCGCGTCCGCAGCGGGGGCTCCTCCGGCGCCGGCGGATTGGGAAGCGGCGGCGGCCTGCGAGGCGGCGGCTTCGGTGGCTTCCCCCGCTTCCTCCGCGGCGGCGGCCGATGACGCACCTTCCTGCTGCGCTGGAGCCGGCGCCGCCGCCGGCGGTACCGCGGCCTGGGCGGCGGCGACGGGCAACGCGGCCAGGGCGATGTCTTCGCCCCGCTCCTGCAACATCGCGACGCGGGTCGCGTACAGATCCCAATCCGGTCTCAGAGACATGACGTACCAGACGAGCTGCCAGCGCTGCTGCTCGTCGAGAAAGTCCGCGAACGAGGGCATCGGCGTCCCGTCCAGCCCGGTGGTGAAGGTCTGGTACACGCCCTTGGGGCTGCTGTCGCCCACGAACTGCGCCGCGTCGCTGAAGTCCCGTGGCTCGATCGGGAGGCCGGCGTCGTCTTCGAGATCGGGCGCCGAAGGCCCGTCGCCCTTGCCGAGGGGACCGTGGCATTCCTCGCACTGCATGCGCGCGTACACTTCCTTGCCTGCCGCGAGCATCGCCCCGTCGGGAAGGGGCGGCTCGGCGATCTCGACCGGGTCCTCCTGGTATTCCGCCTCCTCCTCCCAGCGCGATGACAACGTCTTGATGTAGGCCACCACCGCCCAGCGGTCGCGCTCGGGCAGGAACTTGAACGACGGCATGTCGTGGTCGGCCACCAGGCCACGGGAGATGGACTTGAACAAGTCCGTATCGGTGGGGAAGGAGCCGCTCGGCGTGGAGCGGATCTTGAACACCGCCTCGGTGAAGTCCCGCGGCTTGCGCGGCAGCTTGTGCTCCGGCGCATACTGGTCGGCAAGCTCCCACACGGCGCCGTTTCCGTCGCCTTCGATCCCGTGGCAGCCGATGCACAAACCCCGGTAGACCCATTCGCCGTGCGCAAGGAGGGTCGGATTCGGCGGCGCCGGCTCGCCGACGGGCTCGATGTTCCCGGTGGCGGCCGACAGGTTGAACACCGAATCGGGGTTGGGCGGCAGGTTCGTCCGCCACCGCACCACCCAGCCCATCGCCACGATCAGCCCGAGCACGAGCACCACCACCGTCAACGAGATCGCCCTGTTCAACGCCGGTCGCCTTCCTGTTCAAACGCGACGACCGCCCGGACGGGCGGTCGTCGTCGATCTCTCCCGGTCGCGGCGCCGGCCACGACGGCTCCGGCGCCAGTGTGCGGATCCGCGACGCCGCTTCAGTGGCGGCCGGGGTCCAGGACCGAGCCCTTGTTGGACCAGTACATGTAGGCTTCCAGTGCCTTCATGGCCTCGCTGTCCACATCGATGACCTCTCCCTCGTTGGGCTTCTCGATGCACCAGTTGACCATGTCGCGCAAGGTCGCGAACTCGCTCATCTGCTCCTGGAACTTCGGGAACTCATGGGGATGGATGTCCGAGGCGATGGGATGGCACATGGCGCAGGCCATGCCGGTCTTCGACAGGTTCACGCCCATCATCTCCTGCGCTTCCGCGTCGCCGTGGAACAGCCTGTCGCCCAGGACGACCTGCTCCATGAAGAGGTCCTGGAACGCCTTCAGGGTGGCGGCGTCATGGGGATCCTTGTGCGCCGCGGATTCCTGGACGACGCCGAACGCGCCGAGACCGATGCATACCGCGCAGCCGGCGGCCAGCAGACAACGCTTGCTCATTCCTTTCACGGTTCGTTCCTCCTCGCTCAGGATCCAGTCCAGTCACGGTCGGCGATGCGCGGCGTCAGGATCTGGTTTCTGTTGTCGCCGGTGCCGGAATCGTGCTCGGCGGTGGCGAACACTTCCTTGCGCCACATCTTGTACTCGTAGTCGACCCTGCCGTCCGCCTCATCGAACCTGCCCCAGCCGACGCCGTCGAAGATGTCGCCCGGATCCACGCGAATCATCGGCCTGGTGAGGGCCGGCACCCCGGTGGGCGGATACGGCCACGGCCACGAGGTCGCTAGCTGGCCGATGAAGCGGGCGTTGTCGGTCTCGTGGTAGAGGGGCTGGTGCACGTGGCCGTGGATGTTGGTCACGTTGCCGTAGGGCGCGAGGACTTCATGGACCTGGCGCCAGTCGCGCACCCAGAAGTTCCAGCCCGGATAGACCTCGTAGAGCGGCGTGTGGCTCATGATGATGACCGGCTCGTTCTTGGGCCAGTCGGAGAGCGCGGAGGACAGCCACTCCATCTGCGCCTTGCCGAGCCCCGACCAGGGACCGGCCTGGGAGCCGTCGAGGGCCTCCATGTGGCCCATGCGCTCCTTCGGGGTCATGCCCTTGGCGGTCCAGTAGTCGGGCGCATGGCCGACCGTGTTCAGGCCGATGATGCGCACCCCCTTGTGGTCGAACATCCACGGCGATTCGCCGAAGTGCCGGTTCCAGGCTTCCCCCATGTCCAGGTACCAGTCGTGCTCGCCCGGAATGAAGTGCTTCTTGACCGAGGTGATCTCCGCCAGCATGTCCACGCCGAGCTGCAGCTCCACGGGGTCGCCCTTCTGCGCCAGGTCACCGCCGAAGATCATGAAGTCGAACGACGACCCCTGCTCCTGGATCTCCTTGAAGGCCCGGCCCGCCTTCTCGATGAAGCGCGTGTTCAGCGTCTTCGGGTAGAGGTGGGTGTCGGAGACCCAGGCGAAGCTGAACGACCCCGCCGCCGCGTGGGCGACGTTCATGGTGGTCAAGGTCTGGAAGAGCCCCGCCCCGGCGACGGCGCCGCCGGTCAGCAGGGTGTTGTGAAGGAAGGTCCGGCGTGAGATCTCGATCCGCGAGCCTCCCTTGTCGTGCTGCCGTTTCTTCTGCATCTCATCTCCCCCTTCGTCGTGTTGGTGATACTCGATTGATTCCAAGGGGCGCTGCTTTACCGCTTTACTTCCCCTTCAACTCCACGGGTACCTCCGTGGTCCGGTCGGCCGCGACGGTGACCGGCATCTCGACCAGTCCCATCGTCTCCTGCCAGACGGCCAACGTGTACTCACCCGGCGGCACGTCGGTGATCGAGAACGCGCCGTCCTCCCCGGTCTGCGCGAAGTACGGATTGTCGACCACGTAGATCCAGGCGAGCATCCAGCCGTGGGCGTCGCAATCGATCCGGACTTCGCCGGGAGACCTGAGGAGCTTGGTGACCTTTCCGCCCTGGATGGGGAGGGCGACGTTGAACGCCGTGCGCTTGCCGTAGTAGCCGTGCGTGTTGTGCAGGACCGGATCGGAGTTCACGATGTCGATCTTTCCCCGGCGGGCCACCTGCACGTGGGGTTCGAACCTGCATTTCTCCTGGTCCAGCACCGGCCGGGCCTGGGTCGTCTCCGGCCAGGGCTTGCCGGCGGCCACGTCCTTGAGGAAGACGACGCTGTCCCTGACCGCGCCGCCCTCGCCGACCACGACCAGCGGCTCCTTGCGGATGCCGCCGCATACGTTCTTGTCCTTGGTGGGAAGCACGGTCCGGGTCTTGACCGGCCCGTGGTAGACGACCTTGCCCTGGATCGCCCCTCCTCCGGAGACCTCCCCCTCCTGGTACTTGGCCGCGAGCGCGGGGGGCGCCAGAGAAACGACGAAGAGAGCACTGAGCATCCAATACAGGGTTCGCATGGCATCTCCCGGTGAGGTTCATGCACGGGGACCGCAATCACCGACAAGTGTCGCGGCCGGAAGCGTTTGGCGTCGATCAGCACAGGCCATTGTTTTTTTATTGAGAATCATTCCCATCCGCCCAACTCCGCATCCTTGCGTTGGTCGCAAACTTACGCTTTCCGGCCCTTGATGACAACACCTCGCCCCGTTCAGGCCGGAGCCGTTCCAGGCTGGTCGGAGCCCTGCTCCCGGGCCTGTCGCCATGCCCCTCGATCGCGCCCGTCGGCGTCGCCCGACAGTCCCGATTCCCCTTGATGCCGTGGTCCGGAGACCCAAGCGCGCACCTGAAGACCGCAACGTGAAATGATGCTGTATCCGCGTCTGTCCGCGTCGTTTTCCAACCCGGCACAGCCGGAACCAAGCGCCGGTCGGCGGACGATTTCTTTGTCGTTTTGTCGAGGACTTTGGGTAAGGGACTACAGGGACCGATTCGGGCATCCGTCACCGTGATCGTGGCCCGGAGCACCTGGGGCGCGATACGGCCCCACCGCGCGGGCACCGGCATTGATTCCCCGAGGGCCGATTCCGCCGCCCTCTGCAACATGGGGTCAAGTGTGGGGAAGATCCGCAGCCCTCGGGGATGGAGGTCTACTTACCAGCTCAGTACGCCGGCGAGCGCTTCGAGGTCCCGCGTGCGGTCGACGTCAGGGCGGGCTTTCAGCTCCAGGAGGCGCAATCGAGCGGCGCGCGCACGCTCCCGGGTCTGGGCAAGCACTCGTTTCGTGCCCCACGCGATCCCGGTGAACAGCTCCGGCCTCGGGCGATCGACGGCGATCAACACGTAGCCGCCGTCGAACGCCGGCACCACCACCACGTCCGCACCGGCGGCGCGTTCGCGGTGATCGGCGCGGATCCGCGGTGATCGGGCGGCGGCCCCCAAGGCGCCGGTGGCGTGCACCAGATCGTCCGGCTCGAGAAGCGGACAGTCGGTTCCGATCACCACGGTCGCGCGGGGCCGCGCCGCGATGGCCGCGTGCATCCTCGCCCCGAGATCCGGCCCGATCTGGGTGCGCAACTCAATCCGGACCTCGTCCTTGAGCGCGCGGAATGCTTCATGGTCAGGGCTCGGAGTACACCACAGCTCCACTGGACCTACGCCGCTGGCAAGCGCCGTCGTCACCGCGCGGCGGATCATGACCCGGTGCAGGGCCGCGGCCCGCTCCGCACCGATGGCGGGGATCAGCCGGCGCTTGGTGCGGCCGGGCACCGGCGCGCGCGCCATGACCGCCACCCGGCAGATCCGGTTCATCGCTCATCCGAGCCACGGTACAGGCGCGCCAGCTTCTCGGGGTCGGCGCCCATCGCGTACTCGAGTCGGAGCCGCCACATCAGCAGGATGGTACGGGCGATCCCGTTGCGTTCCCATCGCCGGCTCGACGTGGTCACCGCCGCCCGCAGGCAGACCGGACGTGATCGGGTGCGCAACACGCCGCTCAGCGCGATGTCTTCCATCAGGGCAACGTCGGGAAAGCCTCCGACCGCCCGGAACGCGGCGCGGGTGACGAAAAGCGCCTGATCGCCGGTGGCGATGCCGCTCAGCCGCGAGCGCAGGTTCATCGCCCCCTCGACGAGGCGCAGCATCGGGTGCGCGCCGTCGAGCCGTACGTCGAACCGGCCCCATTCACGGCCACCGCCGCCGTCTCCGAGGACCTCGCACACCCTCCGGTGCCAACCCGGAGGAAGGCGCGTATCGGCGTGCAGGAACAGGAGCACCCGCCCGCCCGCGGCTCCGGCGCCCGCATTCATCTGCCGCGACCGGCCGCGCGGCGCCTCGACAAGGCGATCACAAAGGGGGTGCGCGATGCACCGGGTCCCGTCCCGGCTGCCGCCGTCGGCCACGATCACCTCGATCTCGCTGCCGCGCAGAAGCTGCAACGGCTCAAGCGAGCCCGCGATCACCGCCGCCTCGTCAAGGACAGGGACGATGATCGAGATTGCGGGCACGGCGGTGCAGCGGCTTGCGTCGTGTCCGGATTCAGTTCAGCGCGCCACCGCAGCCACTCCCCTGTCCCGCGGTGCAACCGAAGCAGTGGTCGCGGACCGTGATCGGCCTTCCCTCGAAGTCGGTCCGGTGGAGATCCGTGACGTGGGTCCGAGCCGATCCGTCGAGCCGTATCGGCAAACCGAGCATCTGGTTGAAGTCACAATCGTAGACGTAACCTTCCCAGTCGACGTTCACGGTGTGCCGGCACATCACGTGCTCGACGTTCGCGTCGACGTGGGCGGCCCGCAGCAGGTCGAGATATCCGGCGAACCGCCCCTTCGAGATGAGGGTACTGCCGAAACGACCGATCGGCATGTTCGCCAAGGTCAGCAGCCGATTGAACCGGACTCCGAACCGGCGGTCGAGCTCCGCCTTGTAGAGCCGCTCAAGCTCGCGCTGCGCCGGCGGCAGCACGGGGCCTTGCGGGTTGAAGACGAGATCGAGCGAGAGACCGGACTCTTCGCCGCCGTAACCCAGGGTGTTGAGTCGACGTATCCCCTCGATGCTCGCGTCGAAGACTCCCCGGCCACGCTGGCGATCCACGTTCTCGTCCAGGTAGCACGGCAAGGAGGCGACGACGTCGACTCGGCGAGCCGCGAGAAATCCGGCGAGATCTTCCTGGCCGGGCTCGATGAGAATCGTCAGATTGCATCGATCGATCACCCGCACATCGTGATCGACCGCCTCATCGACCAGGAAACGGAAACTCGGATTCAGCTCCGGAGCCCCGCCGGTGATGTCGAGTACCGACACGCCGGAGATCTTCATGAAATCGACGACCTCACCCGCCGTCCGGCTGTTCATCTCTTCCGTACGCTTCGGGCCCGCGTTCACGTGGCAGTGCACACAGGACTGGTTGCAACGGTAGCCGACGTTGACCTGGAGTGTCGTGAGACGGCTCCGGTGCACCGGCGGGAACGACGTGTTGACCAGCAGGGGAAAGGGATCGCGCATTTCGATCACCGTGTGGGAGCGGACATCGTACTTGCCGCACCCCGTGTGTCAACGGCCAAAATCCTGTTCCCAAGGCCATTCCTTGTTCGTCGCGAAGGCTGGATCAGGCTGTCGAGGCCGCTTCGGCGGGAACCGGGAAGCCGTTTCACCGGAGAAGGGGAGCCACGATACGACCGGCGACCGATGACACGGTCGTCGGATCACACTGGCGCGCCAAACGCCGCGCAGGTACACTCGCATCCTCATCCGGGGCCGTAGCTCAGTTGGGAGAGCGCAGCGTTCGCAATGCTGAGGTCGTGGGTTCGACCCCCATCGGCTCCACCAATTCGGGGGACTCGAATCCCCGCCCCGGTAGCTCAGTTGGATAGAGCGTCCGCCTCCTAAGCGGAAGGTCACAGGTTCGAATCCTGTCCGGGGCGCCAGCCTCCCAGTGCCCCGCTTTGCCGAGGTTCGGGCGCCGCCGCACGGGCGTTGCATACAATGACCCGCCCTCCCCTGCGTCCGCCGTTCATGGATCGTCGCTCCGCCACACCGACATGGGCTCACACGCCGACTTCGCTGTGGGCGAACCGCCTCTCCGGCATCCGCCAGCGGCTCTATCCGAAACATCTGCTGTCATGGATGATGCTGCAGGCGACCCGGATCCGGTTTGCGCCCTGGAAGAACTGGCAGATCCGCTGGTTCGTCCGCAGGTACGCCGTGGACATGAGCGTCGTCGCGGATCCGGTCCCGGGCTCGTATCCCGATTTCAACACGTTCTTCACCCGCACTCTCGTACCCGAGGCGAGGCCACTGGAAGGCGGGCCCCGTGCCGTCGTTTCTCCGGCGGATGGAACCGTGGTCGCGGCGGGAGCGATGTGCGGCCGGCGCGTGTTCCAGGCCAAGGGGCGGACCTATCGGCTCGAAGCGCTCTTCGGGGGCGACGAAGACGCTGCCGCCGAGTTCAGCGACGGACAGTTCGTGACGATCTATCTCGCACCTCGGGACTACCATCGGGTACACATGCCGCTCACCGGCCGGCTGCGTTCGATGGTGTACGTTCCGGGGGAGTTGTTCAGCGTCAATCCGACGACAGTCGATGCGATCGACCGCATCTTCGCGCGCAACGAGCGGATCGTCTCGTTCTTCGAGACCGCCCTCGGCCCTCTGGCGATGACCCTGGTGGGCGCGGTCTTCGTGGGCTGCATCGAGCAGGCGTGGCGAGGAGTGGTGATGCCGCCGAGAAGGCGCGAAGCCCTCGTCGAACGGTACGACGACGCTGAAATCCTGCTGGAACAGGGTCGCGAGATGGGCCGGTTCAACATGGGATCGACGGTGATCCTGATGCTCGCGAACCGTGCCGCCGCATGGGCGCCCTGGGTGGCGCCGGGGGCGCCTGTACAGATGGGGCGGCGCCTCGGCGGCGTCCCACCGGGGACGGGCGGCAACCGCCCCGCACTGGAGCCTCGTCACTGAGCGACCACGCCTTCGTCCCGGCATGGCCGACCGTGTTTCGGCCGAACATTCGGAACCCGGTTCCGAACACAGCGGACCGGGACGACCGGCGCCGGGCGCTGCCCTGTGTGCGCCGGCCGACTGCGAGTCTTCTGCGCCCTCCTCTGGTCTCGTTGCGCGGGCATGGCCGGCGCGGGCAGAATGCGCACTCCGCCCGGCTCTCCATACCGCGCGCGGCGGATGTCGCGCGAGAAGGACCTTCCCGCTCATGCCATTCGATTCCACGAGCGAACTCATCGCCGAGTTCAAGCGCGGGAACATGGTCGTACTCGTGGACGACGAGGACCGCGAGAACGAAGGCGATCTCGTCATGCCGGCGGCGCACGCGACGCCGGAGGCGATCAACTTCATGGCCCGCTACGGCCGCGGCCTGATCTGCCTGCCGATGACCCGCGAGCGCTGCGACGCGATCGGCCTGAAGCCGATGGTCGGCGACAACCGGGAGGCGCAGCGCACCCAGTTCACGGCCTCCATCGACGCCGCCCGGGGGATCACCACGGGCATCTCCGCCGCGGATCGCGCCACCACGATCCTCGCCGCGGTCCGCTCGGGCGCGAAGCCCTCGGATCTCGTCCAGCCGGGCCATGTCTTTCCGCTGATGGCGGAGCCCGGCGGGGTGCTCACCCGTGCCGGCCACACCGAGGCCACCTGCGACCTCGCCCGCCTCGCGGGGCTGGAGCCGGCCGCGGTGCTGGTCGAGATCCTCAACGAGGACGGGACGATGGCCCGGCGCCCGGACCTCGAACGCTTCGCCCAGACGCATGGACTCAAGCTGGGGACCATCGCCGACCTCATCGAGTACCGGATGCTCAACGAGAAGACGGTGGAGCGGGCCGGAGAATGCCGGCTGCCCACCGAGTACGGGGAGTTCCGTCTCGTCGCCTTCCGCGCCAGGACCGACGGCGAGATCCACTTCGCGCTCGTGGCCGGGGAGATCGACTCCGAGGCGCCCGCCCTCATCCGGGTGCACGTGCGCGATTCGCTCTGCGACCTCACCGCCAGCCGGCGTCGCGACGCGGGGTGGCCGATCCACGACGCGTTGCGCCGGGTCGCCGAGGAGGGCAGCGGCGTCGTCGTGGTGCTGCGCGCCCCCGAATCCCCGGAACGGCTCGCCGCGCGCATCGACCACTACCGCCGGGAGGACGAAGGCGAGACGCCCCCACTGCACGACGCGGGCAGCACCGACCTGCGCACCTTCGGGCTCGGGGCGCAGATCCTCGCGGACCTCGGGGTGCGCAAGATGCGGGTGCTGAGCGCGCCGAAGCGCCTGCACGGCATCTCCGGCTTCGGCCTGGAGGTCATCGAGTACGTGAGTTGACCGGCGTGGTCCACCGGGCCGGGAAGCGGCGGTGTGGAGGAGGCGGCGTTCGGCGGTGGGACGTGCGCGGACCGGGGCGCGGCCGGGAGCCGGCCGGAGTCGCGCATCTCCGTCTTCGGCCCCGAAGCCGCCGGGTAGCTGGACCGACCGGCGGGGCTCGCCGGGGCGAGGGACAGGGGCGCGAAAACGGCGGCGGCGCTTCCCCGGACGGGGTGTGCGCGGGCCGGGGCGTGCGGCCGGGAGCCGGCCGGAGTCGCGCATCTCCGTCTTCGGCCTCGAAGCCGCCGGGTACCTGGACCGACCGGCGGGGCTCGCCGGGGCGAGGGACAGGAGCGCGAAAACGGCGGCGGCGCTTCCCGGACGGAGCGCACGCGGCTCGAAGCGCGCAAGCCTTGCACTGGTGAAAAAGGCGGGCTGACGCCCGCGTTCGGACGGAGACGGCCCCATGGCGCGTTACGACATGCCCTCTGCCGAGCTCGACGTCGCCGGCGCGCGGATCGGGATCGTCGCGGCGCGGTTCAACGACGACATCGTGTCCCGGCTGCTCGAAGGGGCGCTCGACACCCTCGCCCGCCACGGACTGGACCGGGAGCGCATTCCCGTCGCCCGCGTCCCCGGCGCGTTCGAGCTGCCGCTGGCGGCGCGCTGGCTCGCCATCCGCTACGGCTCGCTCACCGATACCGGCGGCCTCGGCCGGCCGCGGGAGAGGCGGCGCATCGTTCAGGAAGCCGGGATACTTGGTGATGAACCCGGTGGCAAGGACGGGGCGGCGGCGGTTTGCCCGCCGGTGCCGGCGGCCTCGGCCGGCCGCGGGAGGGACGGCGCATCGCCGGCGGCGCAAGGGCGGCGAGGGAGGACGGGGCCCGACGATGCACGCGCAGACGAGGATGAGGACGGCGGGCCGACCGAGAAGCCACGGACCGTGCGAAACGTCACGATCCCGGGAAACGCCACGGCCGACGCGGTCATCGCCCTCGGAGCGGTCGTCAGGGGCGAAACGCCCCACTTCGATTACGTCTGCGCGGAGGCCGCACGCGGCATCCGGGCCGTTTCGCTGGAGATCGACGTCCCGGTCGTCTTCGGTGTCCTCACCTGCGGCGACCATGAGCAGGCCAATGAGCGGGCGGGCGGCTGGCCCGCGCCGTCATCGCTCGGCGCGCTGGCCCTCATGCAGGAGCTCGAGCGGGAGGGCCGCGGGCCCGAGCGTCGCAACAAGGGCCGCGAAGCGGCCCTCGCGGCCCTGGAGATGGTCTCCCTGCGGCGCCGCCTCGGCGCCTGATCCGGCCCGCCCGCACATGCCGCCCCTGAACCGTCGAACCCGCACCCGCCGGGCGGCGCTGCAGGCGTTGTACCAGTGGCAGATGACCGGCCACTCGGTGGACGATCTCCGCGCCCAGTTCAGGGAGGATCCGCCGCCCGGAGGATTCGATCCGGAGTTCTTCGGCGAGCTGATCACCGGAGTGATCGACGACTTCGAGGCTCTCGACGCGATACTCGCCCCCCTCGCCGACCGCCCCGTCGCCCAGCTCGACCCGGTGGAGCGGGCGATCCTGCGCATGGGCGTCCACGAGCTGCGATCGGCGGGCGACGTCCCGTGGCGGGTGGTGATCAACGAGGCGGTGGAGCTTGCCCATGCGTTCGGGGCCGAACAGAGCCACAAGTACGTCAACGGCGTGCTCGACAAAGCGGCCCGCAACCTGCGGTCGGATTGAGCCGGGGCGTGGCGGGTACGGCCCGAAACGGCCCTCGAACCGGCCATACGCTCATGCGGGGCCATGTGTTCATGCGGCACGCCCGTCGTTCCGGCGCCGGTTCGATTCGAGGGGGCGTGCGGCCTCGGATACGAAATGATCTCCCGATCGGGGCGCCACGACCGGGAGCCGCGCGCGCGGCTCCGGACGATGAGGCGGATCCTGCGGCCGGGCGCCGGACGATGAGCCCTTCTCCACCGTCGCCGCGACCGGGAGCCGTGCGCATTGCGGTCGTTCATCGGCACCCGCGCCGGTCGCGACGCCGCCATCCGACCCCGGCGCGCGCGGCTCCGGGCGATGAGGCGGATCCTGCGGCCGGGCGCCGGACGATGAGCCCTTCTCCACCGTCGCCGCGACCGGGAGCCGTGCGCGTTGCGGTCATCCATCGGCGCCCGCGCCGGTCGCGACGCTGCCATCCGGCCCGGCGCGTGCGGCTCCGGACGATGAGGCGGATCCTGCGGCCAGGCGCTTGGCGATGAGCCCTTCTCCGCCGTCGCCGTGCCCGGGAGCCGCGCACGTCGCGGTTGCCGTCGACACCCTCGTCGGCGGCATCCACTTCCCGGACGACACCCCCGCGGACGACGTCGGATACAAGACGCTCGCGGTCAACCTGAGCGATCTCGCCGCGATGGGGGCAGACGCGACCGAGGCGGTCGCGATCGTCTCGCTCCCGGCGTGTCTCGGCGTGACGTGGCTCGCCGCGTTCCGGGCGGGGTTCGAATCGCTCGCCCGCGCGCACGGGATCGCCGTCGCCGCCATCGACACCGTAGCCGGTCCGCTCTCGGTGAGCGTCGAGGTGCACGGACGCTGTCCGCCCGGTGAGGCGCTGACCCGCGCCGACGCCCGCCCCGGCGACCGGATCTTCGTCTCCGGCACCCTCGGCGACGCCGGCGGCGGACTCGACGTCGCGCTCGGGCGGCGTCCGGCCCGGCCGGCCGCGAGCGCCGAGACGCTCCTGGCCCGGCTGCGCCGGCCGGCGCCGAGGCTCGCGCTCGGACGCGCGCTGCGCGGCATCGCCAGCGCCGCCATCGACATCTCCGACGGGCTGTGCCAGGACCTCGGCCACGTGCTCGAAGCGAGCAGGGCGGGCGCGCGCATCGACGCGGGCCTCGTACCGCTCTCGCCCGCGCTGCTCGAAGTGGCCGGCGGCGCGGCGGCGCGGGAGCTCGCCCTCTCGGCCGGTGACGACTACGAGCTGCTGTTCACCGTCCCGCCGGACCGGGTGAACCGTCTCGAAACCCTCGGGACCTGCGACGCGATCACCGGGATCGGCGCCGTCGAAAGGCGGCCGGGATTGCGTGTCACCGGTCGGCAGGACGCGGCCGGCGCTGCGCCTGCGGGCTACCGGCACTTCCGGACGGGATCATGAGTGGCGGTCCCGGTTGTCGGCCAAAGCCTCGGGCCAGACGATGAGCGGCGATCCGAACCACCTGCCACGTCCCCGGTCGGCGCTGTACCGGATCACGTTCGGCGCCGGAACGGAGCGCGCGGCGCATACGCCGGACCGGGCGGACGGTATCCGCGCGGTCCCGATCCACATGGCTCTCTCCGCCGTCGCGGCGAGCGCTACGACGGCCGGCCACCGGCACTTCCGGGGCGAATCGTGAATAGTGGCTCGAACCCCCTGCCGCGGCCCCGCTCCGCGCTGCACTGGATCGCGTTCGGCGCAGGGGCGGGGCTCGCGCCGCGCGCGCCGGGCACCGCGGGCACCGTCGTCGCGATCCCGATCTACGCGGCCCTCGCGACCCAACCGGTCGGGCTCTACCTGCTCGCGGTCGCGCTCATCGCCGCCTCCGGGGTCCGGGTATGCGGGCGCACCGCGCGCGAGCTCGGCGTGCACGACCACCCCGGCATCGTGCTCGACGAAATCGCGGGCTTCCTCGTCACGATGACCGCCCTGCCCTTCGACTGGCCCTGGATCGCCGCAGGCTTCGTGGCGTTCCGCGTCCTCGACGTCGCCAAGCCGTGGCCCGTCTCGCTCTGCGACCGCAAGATCGGCGGAGGTCTCGGGATCATGCTCGACGACCTGCTCGCCGGCGCGCTCGCCTGCGCGGCGCTCCACGCGGCGCGGTACGTGCTCGGCGGCTGATGCGCGGGCGACCGCAGGTGCGTGCATTGGCCGTCACCGCCGGCAGGCCCGTCGATCACCCTCACCCGGTCGACACTGTCTCGGCCCTCCCCGCGTCCGTCATGCCGACGAAAACGGAAATCCGGTTCGAGGATGCCCTGAGCGGCCGCCCTCCGCGCGGTAGTCGTATCCGGGTCGTTTACGAAGTACCATGACCCATCGCCGTGCCCTGGAACTGACGTCGAAAAAGACGGCCAATTCCTGTGACCGGAAATCGACGACACGATCAAGCGCGATCGGTGCCGAACACCACCGGTCGGTCCATGTCGTCAACGGACCCGGTATCCCGGGCCTGGGTCGAGGGCGTCCCGGTTGCCTGACGCCGGAGAAATCGCATCCCGCCGGGATGCCGCTGGCCATCGCCCCACGGCCACGGGGGGGATAGCCGACCGGCGAGGCCCGTCCATGCCCGATGCACACCTGCTCCGCCGCTCCTTCCAGCATCTTCCGGGAATCAGCGTAGCGGAGGAAGCGAGGCTCTGGGCGGAAGGCGTCTCGGATTGGAAGGACCTCCCCCGACATATCCCCATCCAGCTCGACATGTACCGCAAACGCGGCGGCGCGTTGCAGTCGGCCGTGGAAGCATCCGAGGAAGCCCTCGCCAACCGCAGCGTCGCGTTTTTCGCGAACCGGTTGCCGAAGCGCGAGCACTACCGCATTGCCGCCAGCTTCCCGGAGCGTTGCGTGTTTCTCGACATCGAAAGCACGGGCTTGAGCACATACTACGATCAGGTCACCCTGGTGGGCTGGTCCGTGGACGACAGATACAAGGTGCTGATCGACCCCGGCCAGATCGAGGAGCTCGAAAGCGACCTGTGCGAGCATCCCATGGTCGTGACGTTCAACGGCTCGCTGTTCGACCTTCCGTTTCTGGCCAGGCGGTTCAAGAAGAGCTGGTCCGGCCTGCTTCACGTCGATCTGCGCTATCTGGCGAAACGGGCCGGCCTGACCGGGGGGCAGAAGAAGATCGAAGTGGCGCTCGGCCTCTCCCGAGAAACGTCACTCGAAGGGATCACCGGGGCCGAAGCCGTTGCCCTGTGGTTCGACTACAAGGCAGGCGATCTGGGCGCCTTGCGCGATCTGATCCGCTACAACCACGCGGACATCGAAGGCATGAAGTTCCTGTTCGAGGAGGTGGTCCGCCGGGTTGTCTCCCGGGCCGGGGGAGCGCCCGTCGGGAACGGCGGCATCTTCCGGCGATCGAGCCTCTGTTTCTCGGACGCACGGCGCGTCAACGGCGCGAATGCCGTAGCGATCGGCCCTTACGGAGGCGACGTCGGGCCGAGACTGACCTTCGCGGACCTGCGCAAGGACGCCGCACGGCTTGATGACCTCACCGTCGTCGGGATCGATCTGACCGGCAGCGAAGAACGCAAGTCGGGATGGGCGGCAGTGGCCGGACGGAGGCTGATGACGGAGCTCATCGGACCGGATGCCGATCTGATGGAGAGGACCCTGGCCGCGAGGCCGTTCCTCGTGTCGATCGACTCCCCCCTGTCACTTCCCGCGGGGCGGATCTCGGAGTTCGACGACGACCCCGGACGAAAGGAGTACGGGATCGTCCGGGAAGCGGAACGCCAGCTTCGCAAACGAGGGATCCGCGTGTACCCCGCGCTGCTGCCGAGCATGCAACGCCTGACCCGGCGAGGCGTCGAGCTGGCGACCCGCCTGAGAAAACGCGGTGTGCCCGTCATCGAGAGCTATCCGGGGGCTGCCCAGGACATCCTGGGGATCCCGAGGAAGAAGACGAGCCTGAAACACTTGGCGGAAGGTCTGCGCCGCTTCGGGTATACGGGTCTGACCAGCGGTGAAGTCGACGTCTCCCATGACGAGCTGGACGCGGCGACCTCCGCCCTGGTCGGCCAATTCATGCTCGCGGGCTACTGGGAGGCCCTGGGGAGCGCGGAAGAAGACTACCTGATCGTGCCGACGGTGGACCGGCGCCCCCCCGATCTCCGATCCGCCATCGCGGTCGGCCTCAGCGGGCCGATCGCGGCGGGCAAGACCACCGCGGCGAGGCTTCTGGAGCGCATGGGGTTTCGCTATTGCAGGTTCAGCGAGATCATCGAACGGGAGCTTCGGGCGCGCGGCGCTCCGGTCACCAGGGAAACGCTGCAGGCGTCCGGCGAGGAAGCCTTCAACAGCCGCTTCGGCCAGCGGCAATTGCAGAACAAGCTGGCGGTGTGCGTGGAACGCGCCACGAGGATCGTCGTCGATGGATTGAGGCACCCGGAGGATCGGGCGTTTCTGCGTGAACGATGGGGGACCGCGGCCCTTCACGTCCACATCGACGCGAGCGCGGATCTTCGCGCCCGACGATTCACGGCCAGAGCGGACGGCTCCGAAGATGCCTTCCGCCGCGCCGAGGCGCATGCGGTGGAGCGGAACGTACGGGCGCTGGAGGATCTGGCCGATTCGACGGTGACGAACGCCGGCACCGTCCCCGAGCTGGAATCCAGGTTGCAAGAGGCGATCGGGGGGCAATCGTCATGCCGGTAAGCGTCGTGGTCGGTGGCCAATACGGCTCCGAAGGCAAGGGCAAGGTCACGCACTGGCTGGCCCGGAGGCAGCAGGCGCGGTACGCCATCCGCGTCGGCGGGCCGAACTCGGGGCATACCGTCGTCGAGAACGGGCAACGCACCGTTCTGCGCACCCTGCCCACCCCCATCCTGATCGACGGCGTGATCGGTGTGGTTCCCGCTGGCGCATACCTCGACGTCGACGTCCTGTTGCGCGAAGTGGAAGAAACGGGATTGGCGAAGGACCGCTTGCTGATCCATCCGTCGGCCGTGGTGATCGACGACTCGATGAGAGAGGAGGAGCGCCGAGCCGGCTTGATCGAAGGGATCGGATCGACGGGCCAGGGGGTCGGCGCTGCGGTGGCCCAACGCGCGATGCGACGGAGATCGGTGACGTTCGCCGACAGCCCGAAGTTCCCCCTCCGCAGGTTCGTCCGCCCCGACCTGGACCGGATCCTCGCCGGCGCGCTCGACCGGGGAGAGCGCGTGATCGTCGAGGGCACCCAGGGCTTGGGGCTTTCCCTCCTGCACGGAGGACACTATCCCTACGCCACCAGCCGCGACACGACGGCGGCTGGTGCGCTGTCCGAGGCGGGCCTCAGCCCGCGGGACGTGGACTGCGTGGCATTGACCCTCCGGGCCTTTCCCATCAGGGTCGGCGGCAACTCCGGCCCCCTGCCCTTGGAGACGACGTGGGAGACGATCGAGCGCGAATGCGGCGCCGGGATCGACCTGACCGAGCTGACGACGGTCACCGGGCGGCCGCGCTTGGTAGCCCGGTTCCACGAGGAGGTCGTCTTGCGGGCAATCCGGGCGAATCGCCCCAATCTCGTGGTTCTCAACCACGTCGATTACTTCGACTACGCCATTCATGAAAAGCCGGATCTCACCCCACGGGTGGCGCGCAGGGTATCCGAGTTCGAATCACGGCTGGGGCTGAAGATCGATCATGTCGGATCGGGTCCCGGTCGGGTCATCGACCGCCCGGTATGCGGCTGGCACATCGAGGGCGCCGGGCGGGAATCAGCAAGGGCTGCCGCATAATCGGCGGTACGGGAGCGATACGATGGCGATGACGCACGAGCAATGGCGTGAACACCCATGCTACAAATTCGATCCTTTTGCCGATGGAATCGATAAAATACAACCTGCGTTGCTCAATTCTGCGGATATAAAGAAATATGTTGACGAGGGTTGCCTGATAGAACAAGACGATTTCGACATGGAACGTCTCAAAACGGCTTCATACGAAATGAGATTTCTCGGGGAATTACACTATTGGGCGACAAAAGACAGAACCCTGGAACTGGAACCGCGTTGCAGGAAAATATGCTGTGGCAGCCCAGTAGAGCTACCTGGAAATTCTATAACCTATTTGTGGATGAAGGAAAGACTCCTGCTGCCTGAATACATTGCCGCGCGCTTCAACTTGCACATTCGGCATGTCCATAAGGGGATATTGCTTGGTACCGGCCCATTAGTCGATCCGGGATTTTTTGGGAATTTGCTGATTCCGTTGCATAATCTTACAAACAACTACTATGAACTTGATGGTGGAGAGGGGATTATTTGGGTTGAATTTACGAAACTGAGTGAACATGAGTTCTGGAAATCACCAGGAGGAGAAAGACCTTCTGATCTGAAATCCTTTCCGCATGGAAAATATATCAAAGATGCTCGTGGTTATTTGAGAAAATCAGGGATTATTGACAAAAGAGGTGTACAGAGCGCCTTCAAGGGATCACTTAATAAGGCGGAGAAAAATGTAGAAGTTGCAAAGAAAAGCGCGGAAGACGCGAAAACGATGGTAGATAATTCCCGTAAAGAAGTTGAGCGAAGCAATAAAAAATTCCAAAGAATAGGTTTGACTGCGCTTGGATTCGGAGTAGTCACTATCGCACTTACAATAATTGGAGCAACATGGACTGGCTACAGTATGATATCTGATGCAGTAAGCAGAGTACAGGATTCTCAAAATCAAGCACTATCTTTGAAAATTCAGAAACAAGACGATAAGCTGAAGAAATTTGAGGCAGATCTGAACGAGATAAAGACTAACCTTTCAAAAATATCCAATTCATCGAATGAATCGAAACAACATCACGATGAATCAGACGGCATTGAGAATCCGCAACTGGATTCCGTTCAAGATCGACAGATCAATGAGTAGATTGGAGATAGCGGGTTGCATAGCTTCCGGCAAGACGACACTTGCCAAAATGCTAGAAAATCCATTACTCGAAGGGGTATTCGAAAATCACAAAATCAACCCATTCTGGGAAGCGTTCTATACCGACCCGTCAACATGCGCATTCGAGACCGAGATTGCCTTTCTCCTCCAGCACTACCACTTCGCAAAGCTGGCCGCGGCAAGAACCGATGGCATGATCCTCCTGGATCATTCGTTCGAGCTCGACATGGCCTACGCGGAATTGGGACTGGAAGGCGCAAGGAAGGAAATCTTCGCATCGATCTACCAAGAGATAAGGAACGAGATCGGATTGCCCCGTGCACTGGTGCTCGTGACTTGCAGCGCCGAGGAAGCGCTCAGGCGGATTCGGGTCCGCGGCAGATCATTCGAGCAGAGCGTCACGGTGGAATTTCTGGCCGGTCTTCAACTGGAGCTGGAACGAAGAATCGCCACGCTCGCCGACTCGGTGCCGGTCGTGACGATCGACTCCGAAACGACGGACTTCCGCAAAGACGGGCTCTGGCGGGAGGATCTGATCAGGCAGCTCGGAGTCGACCGCGGGACGCGGGGCTGTTGAGGGCGACCCTTACCTGATTCTCCGGAGGTTGGGAGCTTCCCGCCGTCCGGTTGCGGTTTCCGCCGGCGTACTCCCATGCTTCCGACAGCGCTCGCGCGGCGACTCGACGATTGCCTGAACCGATTGACGGGGCGGATTCCCAGCGCCGGGGCGGGGAAGCGCGCGCCTGTCGATTCCGTAGCGCGAAATCTTCCCGGTGCATCGTCTCCGTCGAGTGGACACCGGAATGACGATGGCGCAGATTGCATTCGGACGAGCGGTCGGGGGCGAACGGCTCTCTCGGCTTCCCGTTCTACTCCGGAGGCCCGCCATGAACGACTTCGCCACCATGCACACCGGGCCACTCGGCTCCACCATCCACTTCCTGTACGCCGATGCCGGAACCATCGCCGAGCTCGCCGCCGTCGACTGGAACCGCTGCTTCCCCATGGTCTGTCTCGACCCGATACGCGGGCTCATCACCCTGATGGCGCCCTCGCGTCTTCATGAGGACCTTGCCGGGATCCTCGACGACATCGTGAGTGCCGCGGGGAGCACCGTCACCGGCGCATCGAAGGGGCTCCGCCACACCCGCCTTCGCAGGCCGGGCGACCCTCCCGGCACCGGGATGGAGCCGAACTGTGCGTTCTACCTCGGCGAGTGTGCCAGGAGCTATCTCGCTGCTCTCGCCGAAGGGGAAGCAGCGGCCGACGCCCATGTCGAACGCACCGCGCCCGACCTGGTGCTCGAGGTCGAGATCACGAACGCCGACGCGGGCAAGGTGGAGCGCTACGCCGAGATGGGGGTACGGGAGCTGTGGCGGCTGCACGGGCGCAAGGGCACGAGGGAGCTGCGGGCGGATTTCCTCGCCCTGCGTCCCGGAGAGGCGCCACGTGAACTCCACGCTTCGGCAGTCCTCGCGGGGTTCACGCCGGAGGACATGTGCGAAGCGGTGGACGGGGTGCGGTTCGGCCAGACCCACGAGGAGCGGGCAAAGGCCGTGGCGCAGATCGTGCGCCGGCGGCAGCGGGAGAGCGTACGGGTGTGCGAAGAGGAGGCGCCGTACCATGCGAGCCCTGCCTGAGTGCACGACCATCGGGCGCAACGGCGCTGGCGAATCGAACATCATTGCGGCTGCTCACGGCGCTCTTCATCCCGCGAAGGCGCGGCGATGGATAGACAGTCTCTTACCCATGAAGTCTCCGACAAAACGGCGAGGATTTGTCCGCCGACCGGCGATTGGTTCCGTGATGTTCGGATCCCTGGGAGCGCGGGCGTCCCGCCCGCAACATGCCGGAGGCGTGGGCTTTTCGAGTGTATTCCGTCCCTTGCTATGACGAGGTTTGCGCCTCCCGGGAACGCGGGTGCCCCGCCCGCTTTGCCATGTGGCAGGCCTCCGGCGGCGGACCTCCGGTCCGCGCTTGCGGGCGGGACGCCCGCGTTCCCAGGAAGCAGCCCTTTGCCAGCGGGCGGGACGCCCGCGCTCCCAGGTTCGCAACCGGTGCTTGGCTCCGGCTATGCCGGGTCGGGTGCTTCGTGATCCGCAAAGCCGAGGCCGGCGCTCTTCGTCCCGCCGAAGACGCGGCGACGGGACCGAGCGATACCCTGTGTATTCGCATGCCGTCGAAACGCGCTCCCGGCCCCTGCCGATCCCCGATCCGTGGACGAATTCGAGCTCATCGCGCGCTGCTTCCGTGACCGCACCCCGCGGCGTCCCGATACCGTGCTCGGTATCGGTGACGACGCGGCGTTGCTCGACACCGGCGGCCTGCCCCTCGTCCATGCCGGGGCGACGGCGGCGTTTTCCGCGCACAGGGACGCGGCCGGCGTCGCCCGCCGCGTCTTCGGCGCCGCCCTGCTGCGGCTCGCCGCGCGGCCGGCGACGCCGCGCTGGGCGACCTTGGCGCTCACCCTCGAAGCGGCCGATCCCGACTGGCTCGAGGGTTTCTCGACCGCCGCCGCCGCGGTCTGCGAGGCAAGCGGGGTCGAGCTCGCCGGCGGCGACACCACACGCGGACCGGGGCGTGCGACCGTCTTCGCGCTGGGCGCGGGCGCCGCCCTCCCCCGCCGGCCCGAGTCCCGACCGCGCGCCGCCGCGATCGGGGTGCGGCTGTCGCTCACGACGGCGGATACGGCGGGACACGTGATGGTGGACACGCCGGAACACGCGGTCGCGGACACACCGGAGCCCGCGACCGCGGGCACGCCGGAGCAGGCGATCGCCGATCTGGTTTCGGTGTGCGCGGACCTCGCCGGGCGCGGGACGGAGATCCACTGGTGTGACGTGCCAAACGTGGAAGACCGTGCGGGAGGCGGCTCCCGCGCTCCGGAATTCATCGCACTCACCGACGACGGCGGGGCGGAGGCGTTGCTCGCATTCGCAAACCGCTGCCGGCTCGCAACCGCACGTCTCGAAGCCGATGCCTGAGCCGTGCCGCGTTCCTTCGCTCCGCAACGGTGCCGACCTGCTCGCCCGCGACACGCGGTTCGACGCACTCGCCGACGACGGCGGGGCGGAGGCGTTGCTCGCATTCGCAAACCGCCGCCGGCTCGCAACCGCACGTCTCGAAGCCGATGCCTGAGCCGCGCCGCGTCCCTCCGCCCCACAGCGAAGCCGAGCTCCTCGCCCGCGCCGACGCCCTGGCCGGGCGCACCCTCGGCGCCGTCGCGATCGAGCACGGGCTGGCCGTGCCGGCGACCGCCCACCGCGGCAAAGGCTGGACCGGCACCGTCGTCGAGCACGCGCTCGGCGCAAACGCCGGCTCGCTGTCGGAGCCGGACTTCCGGCGGATCTCCGTCGAGCTGAAGACGATCCCGATCGGGGCCGGCCGCCGGCCGCTCGAATCGACCTACGTATGCACCGTCCCGCTCGCGGGTGACGCCGCCCCGGACTGGCGGGACTCGAACGTACGCCGCAAGCTCGCGCGCGTGCTGTGGATGCCCTTCGAAGGGGACCGCGCGATCCCGCTGCCCGAGCGCCGCATCGGCGCCCCGCTGCTGTGGAGCCCGTCCCCCGGCGAGGAGCTGGCCCTCGCGAGCGACTGGGAGACCCTGATGGACCGGGTGGTGCTCGGGAGGGTGGAGGAGATCTCGGCCCGGGAAGGCGAGTGCCTGCAAATCCGCCCGAAGGCCGCCAACGCCGCGGCGCGGCGCCTCGCGATCGGGGCGAGCGGCGCACGGGAGCCGACCCTGCCGCGGGGCTTCTACCTGCGGGCGAGCTTCACCGCCGCGATCCTGGAGCGGCACTACGCATGATCCGGGGTCCGGCGCATTCGGGGCATTGGCGGACACTGCTGGGCGGGCACGGCTGCGCGGAGGCGTCCGCCCTCCCCCGCATGGCGACTCCGGCTCTCAGCCGGCCTCGGATTCGTCCATCCAGGCCGGGACGTCGCGCTTTCCGTGGAGCACCCGCCATACGTCGACGGAGTGTTCACGCTCCACGTAGAAGACGAGGTACGGATAGCGCTTCACCGGCCAAGCCCTGAGTCCCGGCAGATCGAGCTCGTGGGCGTAACGCGGTGAACCCGCTGCCGGACGGCATGCGATGTGCCGGAAGGCACGTTCGATCTCATCGATGAAACCGAGAGCCGCCTTGCCGCCGGCCTTTTCCAGGTAATGGTCGATGGCCTCTTCGACATCCCGCCGCGCCAGAGCGCGGGACGACCTCCTTGATGCTCACCCCCGTCCGGAGGTCCGCAAGTGCGCGCGCAACCCGTCGAAGTATGCCTCGTCCGCCGGCGCCGTCGAAGCCGAGGCCGCGCCTTCGAGGAGCAGGTCGTGCAGGCGCCGGCGATCCCGATCCTTGCGGAGCAGCTCGCGGATATACTCGCTCGCGGTGCCGTAGCCGCGTGACGCGACCTGCTCGTCCACGAAAGACCTCAGTGCCTGCGGCAGGGAGATGTTCATCGTGCCCATGCCGCGAGGCTAAGATGTCGTGGCAAAAATTGTCAAGGATTGGTCGCCGGGATTCGCCCACCCGTACCCATCCAACCCGGCGGAGCCGGAACCAGGCGCCGGTTGTGAACCTGGAAGCGGCGTCGCGGTCGCCATCATCGACGCGGCCCGTTCAGCGGATCATCAGGATCATCAGCACGACGAATCCGGCCACGAGCAGGATCGGCACGATTGCCGCCTTCCAGTCGTCCGCGCCCGCTTGCGGCGCCTTCTCCATCGCCCGCTTCGCGCCCGGCCCGAAGAAGAACAGGACGATGAGCACCAGCACCCCGGCGAGGATCGCTTCCCAGAGCTCGATCTGCATCGGCGCCTCCCGAGGGATCCGGGATCCCTTCGTCGTGAGATCCGCCCCACTCCCGGCGCGACAGGGCGGGAAGGTCCGCTCAGCGGCGCAGCTCCAGCCCGTAGACCGAGCGCCAGAACTTGCCTGTCACGTAGAGCAGGCGGCCGTCCCAGGCGAGGCCGTTGGCGACGCCGGGATCGCCGGCCATGCGTTCGCGCTCGGCGATGGGGGCGAGGTCCAGCCATCCGGTGACGGCGCCGCCGGCCGGGTCGATGCGCGCCACCCGGTCGGAGCGCCAGACGTTGGCGTACACCGCGCCCTCGACGAATTCGAGCTCGTTGAGCGCGGCGATCGCGCGGGCGCCGTCGCGCACCTCGACTTCGCGTTCGACGCGGAACGTCACGGGGTCGCGGAACCGCAGGGTCGCGCTGCCGTCGCTCATCACCAGCCTCCAGCCGTCCCAGGCGAGGCCCCAGCCCTCCCCCGCGTAGCGGTACTCGCGCACGAGCGAGAAATCCTCCACCCGCAGCACGAACGCCCGGCCCGCGGTCCACGTGAGCTGGTAGAGCTCGTCGCCGACGAGCGCAAGGCCCTCGGCGAAGAGCCGATCGGACAGCCGCCGCTTGCGCACCACCCGCCCGGTGGTCGGCTCGACCTTGCGCAGCGACGACCGCCCGCGCAGGCCCGTGCTCTCGTACAGGGCGCCGCGGTGGAAGACGAGCCCCTGGGTGAACGCCGCCTCGTCGTGGGGATGCTCGACGGCGATCCGGTACTCGATCGGCGGCGCCTCGGCGCGAATGGAGCAGGCGACGAGCAGGCCTGCAACGAACGTGAGCCCCCGGCCCGTCCCGGCGAGGAACCGTCTTGTTCCATGCAGGCCGGTGCAGCCGCGAGGCCGCCGGTGCGAGGAGCCGGATCCTGACCGTGCGCTCCCCCGGCCCCGCACGCCTATTCGTCGGTCACGCATCCGCGTGAGGCGTCGGATACGTTCTTGATGTACTTGTACAGGGTGCCGCGGGTCTCCTTGTACGGGGGCATGGTCCAGGCCGCGAGGCGCCTCGCCATCTCCTCGTCGGAGACGTCGACCCGGATGGAGTTCTCCTCCGCGTCGATGGTGATGACGTCGCCGGACTCGATCAGCCCGATGGGACCGCCCTCCTGCGCCTCGGGCACCACGTGCCCGATGATGAAGCCGTGCGACCCGCCGGAGAAGCGCCCGTCGGTGATCAGGGCGACGTCGGAGCCCAGCCCGGCCCCCATGACCGCGGAGGTCGGGGTCAGCATCTCCGGCATCCCCGGCCCGCCCTTCGGCCCCTCGTAGCGGATGACGATCACGTCGCCCTTGGCGATCTTCCCTTCCTCCAAGGCGCGCAGCATGTCCTCCTCCGCGTCGAAGACCCTGGCCGGCCCCTCGAAGCGCAGCCCCTCCTTGCCGGTGATCTTCGCCACCGCCCCGCCGGGGGCGAGGTTGCCCCGCAGGATGCGGATGTGCCCGCTCTCCTTGATGGGGGCGGCGAGCGGGGCCACGATGCGCTGGCCCTCGGCGAGCGGGGCCGCGTCCTCCAGGTTCTCCGCGATGGTCCGGCCGGTGCAGGTCAGGCAGCTTCCGTCGATCAGGCCCTCGGCGAGGAGATACTTCATGACCGCCGGCACCCCGCCGGCCCGGTGCAGATCCTCCATGACGTATTGGCCGCTGGGCTTCAGGTCCGCGACGTAGGGGATCCGGTCGCTCACCGACTGGAAGTCGTCGATGGTGAGCTCCACGTCCACCGCCCGCGCCATCGCGATGAGGTGCAGCACCGCGTTGGTGGAGCCGCCCAGCGCCATGACCATCACCATCGCGTTCTCGAACGCGGCGCGGGTCATGACGTCGCGCGGCTTCAAGTCCTTCTCCATCAGCGCCCGCACCACGGCGCCGGCCCGGCGGCATTCGTCGAGCTTGGCGGGGTCCGTGGCGGGGGTGGAGGAGCTGTAGGGAAGGGACATGCCCATCGCCTCGATGGCGGTGGCCATGGTGTTCGCGGTGTACATGCCGCCGCAGGCCCCCGCCCCCGGGCAGGCGTTGCGCACGATCTCGGCCCGCTCGCCTTCGTCGATCGTGCCCGCGAGGAACTGGCCGTAGCTCTGGAAGGCGTTGACGATGTCCACCACCTGCCCGTTCGACATGCGCCCGCCGCGGATGGTGCCGCCGTAGACCATGATCGACGGCCGGTCGATCCGGCCCATCGCCATCAGGCACCCGGGCATGTTCTTGTCGCATCCGGGGATGGTGACGAGGCCGTCGTACCACTGCCCACGGGTCACCGTCTCGATGGAGTCCGCGATGAGGTCGCGCGACTGGAGCGAGAACGACATGCCCTCGGTACCCATCGACATGCCGTCCGACACCCCCACGGTGTTGAAGCGCATCCCCTTCACCCCGGCCGCCTCGACCCCCTCCTTCACCTTCGCGGCCAGGTCGAGCAGGTGCATGTTGCAGTTGTTGCCCTCGTACCAGACGCTGGCGATCCCGATCTGCGCCTTGTCGAGGTCCGCCTCCGTGAACCCGGTGGCGAAGAGCTGGGCCTGGGACGCGCCCTGGGATTTCGGCTGGGTGATACGGGCGCTGAAACGGTTGATCGGGCCTGCCATGACGTGCTCCGGGATGGATCTGCGCGGCGCGCAGACTGTAGTGGTTCGATTCCCAAAACGCCAGAACGGGCGCGTTCACGTCCCTGCGGACGTATGCGCGCGTCTGCAACCCAGGGGACGGGCCCGGACCATACGCCGCGGCTCCGCATGGAGCGGCAGAAGCCACGACGGGCGCCGGCGGTGCGCCGATTCGCGCGGAGACGGCGCAGAGGCTGGGCGGGCTGCTCCTTCGCAGCAACGATTCCCCGTCTCGCCGAGGCAAGCGACCGGATCGTCGATTGCGTCGCGGACGCCGAACGGCTCGATCGCGCGGAGACGCCCGGCTCCTTCAACCGACCGCCATCACAGCATCCCGGCCGCGGACACCAGCGCGCCGGCCCGGCTGGTGGAGCGGGCGCGTGAGGTCCTGGCGCGCGAACGCGGCGCCCGTCCGCGGGGGCTCTGTGCCTGCGAAGCCGGCTACGAGGGCTTCTGGCTCGCCCGGCGGCTCGCCCAGCTCGGAATCGAACCCCTCGTGCTCGACCCCGCGAGCCTGCCGGAGAGCCGCAAGGCCCGGCGGGCCAGGGGACCGACCGGCTGGACGCGGCGGGGATGGTCCGGGCGCTTGGCCTGCGACCGCGGCGAGCCGTGGGGGCTGAGCCCGGTGCGGGTCCCGAGCGTTGCGGAGAAGGACCGCCGGCGCCTGCTGCGCGAACGCCGCCGCCTGGTCAAGCAGCGCACCATGCTGGCCAATTCCGCCCAGGGGCTGCTGATGCTGCACGGGGTGTTCGACCTCGACCCGCGCGCGAAGGAGTTCGCGGAGCGGCTGGACGCGGCGCGCACGGGCTACGGGACGCCGCTGCCGCCGTGGCTGCGCGCGCAGATGGTCCGGTTGGCGTGGCACCGGCTGCGGCACTAGCTGCGGCACCAGCCGGAGTACGCGCTCTCGAAGTGGTTTCGCCCTCGCGCCAGCGCATCCACTTGGCGCCCGACCGACCGCGGTCACGTGCTTCTGTTCGCGCCGGAGAGCGGCGCCCGGCTCCGGGCATGATCCGCCCCCCTCGGGCGCCGCAACCGATGATCCGGGTTCGGGAACCCTTGTCACCCTTGTTGCGGATTCGGGGATCCTCGTAACGATGGAGCGGCCCTCCGCCGCTGGACGAGGATCACGAGAACGACGGCGAGGACCGCCGGCAGGTAGAAGACCTCCTTCGGCATCCGGTCGCGCGGCAGGGCGATCGATACGATCTCGACGGGGGTGTCGGCGTAGAAGTCGAAGGTCCGGCCCAGGCTCTCGAAGGGCGATCCGAACAGCGGCTCTTCGAGCACGGCCTTCCCGTCCCCGATCGTCAGCAGCAACCCGACATTCTCGAGACGTTCCGCTCCGGCGCCCGCGGGGCCGAGGGGTACGGTGACGTCGGTGGACGTCCCGATGTCGGGATCGTTGAAGTCCGGCCCGGCAACGGTGGCGCGCAGCTCCGCATCCGGAGCGCCGGCCGAGGCGAGCTCCAGCACTTCGACGCCCGGCCGCAGATCGAAGGGGGGGGAGACCCGGTCCAGCCAGTAGCCGGGCCGGAACAGGGTGAACACCACGAGCAGCAGGAGCAGCGACTCCCAGATCCGGCTGCGGGCGAAGAAGTAGCCCTGGGTCGCCGCCGCGAAGAGCATCATCGCCACCACCGCGATGAAGAACACGAAGACGCCCTTCCAGACCGTGACGTCGATCAGCAGCAGCTCGGTGTTGAACAGGAACAGGAAGGGCAGGATCGCGGTGCGGATGTCGTACATGAAGCCCTGCACCCCGGTCCTGATGGGATCGCCGCCGGAGATGGCCGCCGCGGCGAACGCGGCCAGCCCCACCGGCGGCGTGTCGTCGGCGAGGATCCCGAAGTAGAACACGAAGAGATGGACGGCGACGAGCGGCACGATCAGGCCGCTCTTCGCACCGAGGGCCACGATCACCGGCGCCATCAACGAGGAGACGACGATGTAGTTCGCGGTGGTGGGCAGGCCCATCCCCAGGATCAGGCTCATGATCGCCACGAGCACCAGCATCAGCATCAGGTTTCCGCCGGAGAGGAATTCGACGAACTCGCCGACCACCTGATGGGCGCCGGTCAACGAGATGGTGCCCACGATGACCCCCGCCGCCCCGGTGGCCACCCCGATGGCGATCATGTTGCGCGACCCCGAGACCATGCCGTCGAACCACTCGCGCGCGCCGCGCCGGAACGCGCCGGCAAGGTCGGCGCCGCCACCGGCGGCGCGGCCTCGCATCCATGCCTTGAGCGGATGCTGGGTCAGCGAGACGACGATCATCGCCAGCGACGCCCAGAACGCCGAGAGCGCCGGCGACAGCCGTTCCAGCATGATGCACCAGATCAGGATGACGATCGGCAGCAGGAAGAACAGCCCGGAGAGCGCGGTGGGGCCGGGCCGGGGAAGCTCGGTGATGGGCGCGTCCGGCGCGTCGATTGCAAGGTCCGGCAGCTTCGATGCGAGCCACAGCAGCACGAGGTAGATCCCCGCGCAGAGGATCGCCACGGCCGCGAACGCGAGCTCCGGGATCGCCACCTTGATCCACCCGAGCCCGTAGTACACCGCGATGCCGAGCAGCGCGATGCCGATGAATCCGCCGAGGAACCCGATCGCCTTGTGCGCGAACGACAGCGCCGACGGGGGCCTCGGCAGCCCCCTGAGACCCAGCTTCATCGCCTCGATGTGCACGATGTACACCAGCGCGATGTAGGACGCGACGGCCGGGACCAGTGCATGCTTGATGATCTCGGGGTAGCTCACCCCGGTGAACTCGGAGATCAGGAACGCCGCGGCGCCCATCACCGGCGGCGTGAGCTGCCCGTTGGTCGATGAGGCGACCTCCACCGCTCCCGCCTTCTCCGGCGAGAGTCCGGTGCGCTTCATCAACGGAATGGTGAACGTCCCGGTGGTCACGGTGTTCGCGATCGAAGAGCCGGAGTAGATCCCGCTCATCGCCGAGGCGACGACCGCGGCCTTGGCCGGCCCGCCCCGGAAGTGTCCGAGCAGCGAGAACGAGAGCTTGATGAAGTAGTTGCCCGCCCCCGCCTTCTCGAGGATCGCCCCGAACAGGACGAACAGGAAGATCATCGAGGCCGACACCCCCAGGGCGACCCCGAAGACCCCCTCGGTCTGGATCCAGTAATGCCACATCGCCTTGCCGAACGACGCCCCCTTCCAGCGGATCGCATCCGGCAGCAGCTCCGAGTGCCCGAAGAAGACATAGAGCACGAACACGCCGGCGACGACCACCAGGGGGAGCCCGAGCGCGCGGTACACCGCGATTCCCAGCACGATCATCCCCACGCTCGCGGCAACCAGATCGCTCGGCCCGGGGACCCCCGCCCGGACCGCGATGTCGTCCTTGAACACCAGGAGGTACAGGCAGGAGGCGGCCCCGAGCGCCGCCAGAGCCCAGTCGTACCAGGGGATGCGTCGGCGGGGGCTCGCCTTGAACAGCGGAAACGCGAGCGCGGCCAGAAACATCGCGAACGCAAGGTGGATGAAGCGGGCCTGATCCGTGTTGACGATGACGTTGAGCCCGGTGACGTCGGTCAGCCAGAAGGGGACGTTCGACGAGATGTAGAGCTGGAACAGCGCCCAGACGAACGCCAGGCCGATGATGAAACGCCCCTGCCAGCCGTCCGGGTCGCGGCTCCCGGTATCGATCCGCGCAACCAGATCGCCGGCCGCGTCCATCTTCGATTGCGCCACGACCGCCCTACCCCCTTGCTCCGGAAACCGGATGCGCGCGGGATCGGGCGACGGCGGTGCACGGCCGGCGGAACCCCGCGCTCCCTCGATGCGTCCGGCGGCAGAAGCCGACACGGCGGTGGGGCCGGCCGGCGCGACCCCTACGGAGCAGGCGTCCGCCTGACGCGCCGTACGCTACGGCGGCTCCCGGAGCCCTGCCGGCTCGATGCGCCTGCCCGCCCGCCGCCTCGACGGGACGGGCAGGCACCAGACGACTGAACCACACACGCCCGACCGAAGCGGCGGGTGACCGCCGCCCCGACCGGCCGTCACCTGCACACCTACATCCAGCCCCGCTCCTTGTAGTACTTCTCCGCTCCCGCGTGCAGCGGCGCGGAGAGCGAGTCCGTGATCATCTCCTGCTCGCTCAGGTTCGCGAACGCCGGGTGCAGCTTCCTGAACTGGTCGAAGTTGTCGAACACCGCCTTGACCACGGTGTACACGACGTTCTCCGGCACCTTGGCGCTGCTGACGAAGGTCGCGCCCACGCCGAAGGTCGTGACGTCCTCCGCGTTGTTGTACATCCCGGCCGGAATCGTCGCGGTGCGGTAGTAGGCGTTGTCGGCCACGAGCTTGTCGATGACCGGGCCGGTGGCGTTCACGAGATGCGTCGGGCAGGTCGCCAGGGACTCCTGCGTGAGCGCGGAGGGATGGCCGACGAGCCAGAAGTAGGCGTCGATCTTGTTGTCGCAGACGGCTTGCCCGGTCTCCGCCGACTTCAGCTCCGAGGCGAGCTTCAGATCGCTGCGCTGCCACCCCATCGCCTCCTCGATGACCTCCCAGGTGCCGCGCGTCCCCGAGCCGACGTTGCCGATGTTGACCCGCTTGCCCTTGAGGTCGGTGATGTTCATGACCCCGGAATCGTCGCGGGCGATGATGGTGACGGGCTCCGGATGGACGGAGAACACCGCCCGCAGATCCTCGAACCTGCCCTGCTCCTCGAACTTCGAGGTGCCGTGGTATGCGTGGTACTGCCAGTCGGACTGGGCGACGCCGAACTCCAGCTCGCCGGCCCGGATGGTGTTGATGTTGTAGATCGAGCCCCCGGTGGATTCCGCCGAGCAACGAATCCCGGTCTCCTTGCGCATCTTGTTCACCAGCCGGCAGATTGCGCCGCCGGTGGGATAGTAGACGCCGGTGACGCCGCCGGTGCCGATGGAAACGAACTGGTCCGCGGCCGGAACGCTTGCGCTGCCGAGCGCCGCCGCCAATGCCGTCGCCGTGACGTATCCGAGCTTCTTCATGTCGGAGCCTCCCGTTCAAAGTGGAAATGCCGTAGCTGTCCTGCCCGAAGGCATGGGGAAACCTTACCCCATCGGCCGCCCGCCGCACACCCGCAAGACGTTCGACATTCGAGATCGGCGGTGGGCGAACGGCCCCGCCATTCGGACACACGCGGGCCTGGAGCCGCTCCGTTCGCTCCGTTCGCTCCGTTCGTACCGTCGTTTCGGCCGTGCAGGCATTGCGGGCGCAACACTCGCCCCGTGGTCTTTCGAGTGTTCCGGCGATCGCAGCCCGCTGTGCGGCCGTCACATTCCCGTCATCAGCGGACGGCAGGCTGCTCAGGCCAGCCATCGCGAGGCGTATCCGGATGCCCGACCACGACCCGGCACAGCCGGAGCGGTACGACGTGCTGTTTCTCTGCACCGGAAATTCGGCCCGCAGCATCATGGCCGAGTGCCTGCTCGAACGTATCGCCGGGGTCCGGTTCCGGGCCTTCAGCGCGGGGAGCCACCCGGCCGGAGCCGTCAACCCCTACGCGCTGGAGCTTCTGGAGCGCCGCAACCACCGCACCGATCATCTCCGCTCGAAGGACTGGAACGAGTTCACGGCGCCGGGAGCGCCGGTGATGGACTTCGTGTTCACCGTCTGTGGCCGGGCGGCCGGAGAAGTCTGTCCGGTATGGCCGGGGCAACCGATCGGCGCCCATTGGGGCTTCCCCGATCCCGCCGCGGTCAAGGGAAAGGAAGCGGAGATCCGGGCTGCGTTCGCGAACACGTACCGGGAGATCGCGACGCGGATCGAGATCTTCACCAGCCTGCCGCTCGCATCGCTCGACCGCCTCGCGCTCAAGCGCAAGCTCGACGAGATCGGCTCGGCGCGAGTCTCAGCCGGACAACCCCCGGAAGATGTCGAAACCTGCCGCACATCCGCAACGAGTTGAAGCCGTCGTTGATGCGTTGGCGCCGCACGGCCCCGGACGATTCCGCGCCGGCGGCGTCACCCCGCCGCTCCATGTCGTTCTCACATCCTTTTCCGCACCTTCCCCCAAGTGTCGCGTAGCGTGACGGTGCGGTTGAACACCGGCGTTTCGGGCGCGTGGTCCTTTGAATCGGTCACGAAGTAGCCGAGGCGCTCGAACTGGAAGCGCGCGCCGGGGCTCGCGAGGGCAAGGGAGGGCTCGATCACGGCGGACTCCGGCACTTCCAGCGAATCCGGGTCGAACTGTTGCGCAAGGCGCTCCACGTCGTGGTCCGGCGCCGGATCCCGGAACAGCCGATCATAGAGCCGCACCGTCGCCGGCACCCCCCGGCGCGCGCACACCCAGTGAACGGTGCCCCGGACCTTGCGGCCGTCCGGCGCCCTGCCGCCGCGTGATCCGGGGTCGTAGCGGCCACGTATTCCGACGACCTCCCCGGTCCGGGGGTCCTTGTCGACGCCGGTGCAGGTGACGAGGCAGGCGTAGCGCAGGCGCACCTCGCGGCCGGGCGCGAAGCGGAAGAACTTGCGCGGCGGATTCTCCATGAAGTCGTCGCGCTCGATGAACAGCTCGCGCGAGAAGGGCACCTCGCGGGCGCCCAGCGAGGGGTCCGATGGATGGTTCGGAGCCTCGAAGGTTTCGGCCGCATCTTCCGGATAATTCTCGATGACGAGCTTCAGCGGGCGCAGCACCGCCATCGCCCGCGGGGTCACGGGATCGAGGTCGGCCCGCACGCAGGTCTCAAGCTGCTCGAGCTCCACCGCCCCGTCGTTCTTGGTCACTCCGATCCGCTCGCAGAAGTCACGCAACGCCCCCGGCGTGAACCCGCGCCGCCGCATCCCTGCGATGGTGGGCATCCGCGGATCGTCCCACCCGCTCACGTGTCCGCCCTCCACCAGCCGTGTGAGATAGCGTTTGCTCAACACGGTGTGGGTCAGGTTCAGCCGGCCGAACTCGATCTGGCGCGGCGGCGACGGGACCTCGAGCACTTCGAGGAACCACTCGTAGAGCGGACGGTGATCCTCGAACTCCAGGGTGCACAGCGAATGGGTGACGCCTTCGATCGCATCCGACAGCGCCTGCGCGAAATCGTACATCGGGTAGACGCGCCAGGCGTCGCCGGTCAGCGGGTGCGGGGTGTGCACGATGCGGTAGATCACCGGATCCCGGAGGTTCACGTTCGGGGACGCCATGTCGATCTTCGCCCGCAGCACGTGGGCGCCCTCCTCGAACTCGCCGTCGCGCATGCGCATGAAGAGATCGACGCTCTCGGCGGCCGGGCGGGAACGGTAGGGGCTGTCGCGGCCCGGCTCGGTGAGGGTGCCCCGGTGAGCGCGGATCTGCCTGGGGCCGAGGCTGCACACGTAGGCGTGCCCCGATTCGATCAGCCGCAGCGCGTAGCCGAACAGCGAGCCGAAGTAGTCGGAGGCATGACGCAGGCGTTCGCCCCAGTCGAAGCCGAGCCAGCGGACGTCGCCCTGGATCTCCTCCATGAAGTCGACCCGCTCCTTCGTCGGGTTCGTATCGTCGAAGCGCAGGTAGCACGCGGCTCCGGGGTAGTCGCGCGCGATGCCGAAGTTCAGACAGATCGACTTGGCGTGCCCGACGTGCAGGTAGCCGTTCGGCTCGGGCGGAAACCGCGTCACGACGCTTCCCCGCACTCTTCCCGCCGCGACGTCGTCGTCGATCGCCTGGCGGATGAAGTTGACGGGTGCCTCGCTCTGCACCGCCTGCGTCGCCGCACGAGTGTCCTTCGTCCCGACCATTCCCCTCTCCATGTCCATGTCCGATGCGCGGGCGCATGGTACCGGTACGCCCGCCGCGCGGCACGGCTCGTTGTTGGTGAGCCGACTCCAAGCCGCTATACTGCGCCGCGTTTTGCGCCGCGCCGACATCCACCGGCCGGGAGACGCAGCGCTGGCACGAACACTCACCTCGACGCCTTCAGGACAGGGAAAGGATGAAACGCAAGACATTGATCGGCGCTGCGATGACGGGAATCGCACTCACCCTCGCGACCCCCGTGCACGCGGCGGGGGACGCCGCGAAAGGGAGGGTGAAGGCCATCACCTGCATGGGCTGCCACGGGATCCCCGGCTACCACAACGCCTATCCCAACTACCCGGTGCCGCGGGTGGGCGGGCAGCATCCCGAGTACATCGTCGTCGCGCTCAAGGCGTACAAGTCCGGGAAACGCGACCACAAGACGATGCAGGCCCAAGCCGCGTCGCTCAGCGAGCAGGACATGCAGGACATCGCAGCGTACTTCGCCTCGGCGGCCCGCGAATGACCGCACGTCGATACCGAAACCCGCCCGTTCCACTTTTTTTCCGGAGATCCCGATGACCCGCATACTCCTCGTTCTTGCCGCCGCGGCCGGCGTCGCGTTCTGGCAGGCGGCAACCGCCGCCGGCGACCCGGCGGCCGGCAAGGAGAAGGCCGCCCAGTGCCAGCAGTGCCACGGACTGGACGGCAACGGCCCGACCCCCCAGTTCCCGAAGATCGGCGGGCAGCATGCGAAGTACATCGTGCAGTCGCTCGAGGACTACAAGACCGGGACGCGGCAGGACCCGGTCATGGCCGCTTTCGCGGCGGCCCTGTCCAGGCAGGACCAGGAGGATCTGGCCGCCTGGTACGCGAGCCAGGGCGGAGGGCTCTACACCATCGAATTCACGGAGTAGCCTGGCTCCGGCGTATGCCGCGCAAACCGCGGCCCGGACGACCGCGTCCCGAGCCGAGTAGCGCCACAACCCCGCCGCGACGGGTGCTTACGCGGGAAGCGAATTGTGGGTCCCGTCGCAGAAGGGCGCACCGCCGGTGCGCTTGCAGCCGCAGAGCCAGACCTTCTTCGACTCGGCGAGGGAGAGCTTCATGGGCGTGAACCCGGTGTCCTTGTGCGAGCCGTCGCAGAAGGGCTGCCGGGACGATCTCCCGCATCGGCACCAGAAATACTCACCGGCTTCCAACTCGGCCCCGTAGGGGCCACGCTGCGCAATGACTGGCTCGTTCATTTCGATTCGACTCCCGTGAGGTGCGAGGGTATTGCCGGGACCGGCCCGATCCCGGACCCGGGCATTCGTCCCGGCGCACGCTCCCGATCATATCCCGGCGGGCGCATGGATCGTGGCCTTTCCTTCCGGGGCCGGGATCAGCCGGGTGGGGGCCGGGTTCGTTCTTCCAAACGCCCGCGAAGCTCGCCCCGCAACTCGGACAATTCCCGGGCAAGGCCGTGGTGGTCGTCGGCCAAGCGATCCAGCCTGCTCCTCATGTCACGGAAATTCTCCGCGACTTCATCGAACTTCCGGTTGACCCCGTCGAACTTCCGGTTGACCCCGTCGAACTTCCGGTTGACTTCCTCGAAATTCTTCCCGACGTCGTCGAACTTCCTCCCGACGTCATCGAACTTCTTTCCGACGTCGCCGAACTGCCGCTCCATGTCGTGGCGCAACGACCGCAACATCCGCCATGTAAGGCTCCCCAGGGCCACGCCCACGGCGAGAATCGTCCATGCTTCGGGGTTCATGCTCGTTTCTCCAGCCACACGTCCCGCTCCGGATCCGTCTGTCCGGGTGATGCTCGGCAGTATAACCCCGAGGCCGGCCGAATACCGTGCGTCCAGCCCGATTCGGACGGCCTCCGGAGGCACTCGTCCGTAGGCGCAGAGCGCTTCGTGCGGTCGAGGGCACGCTGTCGAGCGCGGTCATCCCTGGTCCACAGGTGCGAGCCGATTCAAGGGACCGGCACCGGAACGGACGTGGTTCCTCCGGGGATGGCGCAGCAGCCCCACCGCGGGCGGGAATTCCGAGGGTTCGGCACAGTCGAGCGTATCGATCCACTCAACCGTTCCGCGCGCGGCGCCTCAGATCCGCCGGCCCTCCAGCCGTTCGCGTAGCCGCTCGACGTGGAACCGGGCGCCGCGCGCGCGGGGATGGATTTCCAGCACCTTCTCGAATGCTCCGAGCGCGCCCTCCTCGTCCCCGCGTTCGAGAAAGATCAGCCCCATCCCCGAGATCGCCCCGAAATGGCGCGGCTCCAGCGCCAGGGTGCGCTCGATGTCGCGTACCGAGTCCTCGTACCGATCCATCAGGTAGTAGACGGTCGCGCGCTTGTTCCAGGCTTCCGCGAACTCCGGCGCGGCGAGGATCAGATCGGTGAAGCGCTCGGCCGCGTCGCGGAGCCGGTTCGCGCCCATGGCTTCGACGCCTCGCGCCATGAGCTCGTTCAGCGCCCGGTCGCCCCCGTCGAGCCAGATCCCCCAGATGGCACCCTCGATCGGGAGGGCCTGCTCCGGATCCGGCGCTTCGGCCAGCGCGGCGAACAGCCCCGGGAGGCGCGGGTCCCGCTGATCGGCGGAGGCGTCCGGCGGTCCGGCGAGCGCAGTGGCCAGCAGCACCAAGGCGGGAACGAGTGCACGCAGGGGACCCGCCTCGCAAGCGGCCGTCCGACCCTCGGACGTACACCTTCGACTTCGGATCAACCCCGCGTCTCCTCCGGCAGGTGTGGAGCCGGGCTCCGCGTCCGGCCCAGACGGTCCGGGGGGCGTAGAGCCGCCACACCGCGTTCCGGGCTCGATGCTCGTTCGCCTCCGAATCCGCAGCAGCGATCCCGGCGGACTCCGGATCATCGCATGGTCACCAGCTCTTCCGCGCTCGTCGGATGGATCGCCACCGTGTCGTCGAGGTCGCGCTTGCGTGCGCCCATCCGCACCGCCACCGCGAAGCCCTGCATCATCTCGTCGGCGCCCTCCCCGATCACGTGGCAGCCGGCGACACGCTCGTCCTCGCCCACGGTGACGAGCTTCATCGCGGTCTTGCGCGGGTGATCGGAGAATGCGTGGTACATCGAGTTGAACCGGGCCGTGTACACCCGCACCGCGTCGCCGTGCCCAGCCCGCGCCTGCGCCTCGGTCAGGCCGACGGTGCCGATCGGCGGATGGGTGAAGACCACGGTCGGGATGCAGTCGTAGCTGAGCCTCCGATCCGCCTGTCCGCCGAACAGGCGGTCCGCGAGCCGCCGGCCCGCGGCGATGGCGACCGGGGTCAGCGGCGCCCGGCCGGTGACGTCACCGATCGCGTAGACGCCTTCGGCGGCGGTGCGCTGGAATTCGTCCACGACGACCGCACCGTCCGGCGCGGTCTCCACCCCGGCGGCGGGAAGATCGAGGGTAGTGGTGTTGGGCTTGCGCCCGATGGCCCACAGCACCGAGTCCACCCCGTCGAGCGACGAGCCGTCGGAGATCCGGACGGTGAGCGCGCCGCCGGGCCGCTCGTCGCGTTCGATCCGCGCCAGCGTGGCCCCGGTCCTGATTTCGATTCCATCGGCGGCCAGGGCGGCCATGAGCTCCGTGCCCAGCATCTCGTCGAAGGCGCGAAGCACCCGGTCCCGGCGCAGTACCATGACGACCTCGCTGCCGAGCGCGCGGAGCATCCCGGCGAGCTCGACCGCGATGTACCCGCTGCCGGTGACCACCGTCCGGCGCGGGCACTCGTCGAGCTCGAAAAAGCCGTCGGAGGTGATCCCGAGCTCCGCCCCCGGCGTGGGCGGGACCGAGGGTACGCCGCCGGTCGCGATCACCACGTGGTCGGCGGTGAGGCGCACGCCGCCGGCCTCGACGGTGCGCGGCGCGACGAAACGGGCCGTGCCCTCGTAGCGCGAGACCCCCGCGGTCTCCAGGTTGCGCGCGTAGATCCCGTTCAGGCGTTTCACGTAGGCGTCACGGGCGCGTCTGAGCGACGGCCAACTGAATTCCTCGCGGGAGATACGGAAGCCGTAGCCCGCATAGTCGTCCAGAGCGTGGCCGAGGGACGCGGCGTACCACATCAGCTTCTTCGGGACGCAGCCGACGTTGACGCAGGTGCCGCCCAGCCGCCGGTGCTCGACCACCGCGGCGCGCGCCCCGTGGCTCGCGGCCCGGATCGCCGACGCGATCCCGCCGCTGCCGCCGCCGATGGCGAGAAAATCGAAGTGCGTATCGGTCATCGGTGCAGCTCCGCCTGCCGGCGCTCACCCATCCCCTGGCCCGGCGGAGCCGAGGCCGGAGCCGGGAGGGGGATCGAACGTCATCGCCGTTTTTTGCCGCGATTCGAGCGGTAAAGGAATTACCCGGTGAAGCCGGAGCCGGAAGAGCGGCCAGATATCCCGCACCTTGCGAGAGATCCGGTCGATCCGATGTTCAAGATCCTCCCGCGCCGACCCACGGCCGTGGATGCGGGCGCCGGATACCGAAAGGGCTCTGTGCCCGCCGAGAGCACGGCCTCCTGGGAACGGCGTGTCCCATCGGGACACGGGCGTCCCCCGCCCGCCTCATGATCCGACGGGTCCGCAGCCGGTCGGCTCGGACACACATGCTCACTCGACGCCGTGCATCGTCTCCTCGATGAGCATGTCGACGACCGCTTCGAGCGCTTCGCGCCGGGACGCGCCGCCGGCGAGCGCGTCGTGATACGTCCGCACCTGCCGATGCGCGCTCGTGCCCCGCTCGAGGATCCGGCGCGCGTGCTCGATCTCCGCGGTGCAGTCGAGGGCCTCGGCGTCTTCCCCGCAGAGCTCGATCATCTCTTCGAGAAGCTCGGGGTAGCCGACGACGGCACCGCGGCCGAAGTCCACGAGCCCCTGGTCGATACCGTAGCGCTGGGCGCGCCAGCGGTTCTCGGCGATGAACATGCGCGGGTAGCGCCGCCACCGCTGGTTCCTCGCGCGGAGCCGGTAGAGCATGCGCAGCCAGCACACGTACAGAGCCGAGACGCATACGGTGTCCTCGAGGCGCGTGCAGATGTCGCTGATCCGCATCTCCAGGGTCGGGAATCGAACGCTCGGGCGGATGTCCCACCACAGCTTCGTCCCGTCATCGATGATCCCCGTGCGCGTGAGCACGTCGAGGAAACGCCGGAACTCGCCGTAGCTCTCGAAGTGCTCCGGCAGCCCGGTACGCGGCATCTCGTCCCACACCGAGATCCGGTAGGACTTGAGCCCCGTCTCGTGCCCCTGCCAGAACGGGGACGAGGTCGCGAGCGCCAGGAAGTGCGGGAGCACGTAGCTCGCCTGGTTCATGAGGTCGATGCGCAGGTCGTCGTCGTCGATGCCGACGTGGACGTGCATGCCGCAGATCACGAGGCGGCGCACGACTTCCTGGAGATCGCGCTCGATCGTCTGGTAGCGCTCCTTCTCGGTACGCTTCTGCTCTTCCCAGATCGCGAAGGGATGGGTCGAGGCGGCGATGAGCCGCAGACCGTGGGAGCGGGCCACCGCCGCTACGACGCCTCGCAGCCGCTTCAGGTCGGAGTGCGCCTCGGCGACGTTCCCGCACACCCGGGTGCCGACCTCGATCTGGCATTGCAGGAATTCCGGCGTCACTTGGCCTTCGAGCAGCGCCTCGCACTCCGCAAGCACCTCCGGCGGCGCCTCGTGGACCAGATCGCGCGTGCGCGCGTCCACGAGCAGGTACTCTTCTTCGATTCCGATGGTGAAGCTCGGTTCTCGCATGGCGTGGAAGGCGTGCGGCGGGCCCGGTGCAGTATCGAGCCTTTATGGTAGCGTGATCGGGAGACGGATTTCGCGGCCGTCCCGGTTTTGTCCGGAAGCGTCCGGGCGCAGCCGCGTCATCGGAACAGTGACGACTTTTTTCAATACAATAGCCGGCACGCGTCCACCAAGGAGCCGACCATGGGCACGGTACCGACAGATTCCGTCCTGCGCAGACATTACGAGCAGATGCGGCGGACAACCCGCTTGGTGCCGGAGGATTCCATCCTGCGCCGTCACTACGAGCAGATGCAACAGGCAGCCCGATCGATGCCGGTGGGTTCCGTCCCGGGCCGTCACCGCGAACAGATGCGGCGGACGGCCCGTTCGGTGCCGGAGGATTCGGTTCTGCGCCGCCACCGCGAACAGATGCTCCAGGCGGTCCGCCTGGTGCCGACGGATTCCGTCCTGCGCCGCCACTACGAGCAGATGCAGCAGACGGCCCGGTCAAGCGTCGGCTCAAGTCCCGCTTCCGTGCCCGCGGAACCCGCTGCTCCTCCCCGCGAGCCGCCGCCCGCCCGTCCGCCGGCGCCCGCGGCCCACCGGCCGGTGTCGGCACCCGCCGCCGCCAGTCAGGGTGGTGGTTTCCTCGGCTGGATCAAGAGGTTGTTCGGCGGCTGAGACCGGCTTGCGGGATCCTTGGCGGATCCCTGCTCTCCGGCACGGTGCGCCGACCCCTCGCGTGCGCTCCGAGGCTGCGCTCGAAGCGCCGCCCGCCTCCGCACCGCCGGCAGAGCAGCCCCCTCGATTCCGGGCCGGAGCCGTCCGGCCCGGCGACCGCCCCGCTCCGATCATGCGGCGCCGGCGGCGGGTGCTCTGCCCCTCGATACGGCTTCTCGCCGATCGTCGCGCGCATCTCGCGCTCCGGAAGATCCGGTGCGCGGGTCCCCGGGTCAGGGGGCCGCGGGGATGATCGCGGCTTCGACCTTGTGGCCGTCCGGATCGCGCAGAAAGCCCCCGTAGTATCCGGGGCCGTAGTCGGGCCGGGGGCCGGGGGCACCGTCGTCCGTCCCGCCGGATGCAAGGCCGGCCGCGTGGAAAGCGTCCACCGTTTCGCGCGACAGCGCGATGAAGCAGACGTGGGAGCCGTTGCCCGCGCCCGCCCCTGCCCCGTTGAGCGGCTTCCCGATCCAGAATTCGGGAAACTGCCTTCCATACGCCACCGCGAAGGGCGCTTCCGCAGAGGGAACCTCCATGACGCGGCGCGCGCCGATGCACTCCATCACCGCGTCGTAGAACCTGCACGCTCGTTCAAGATCGCCGGTTCCGATGGAAACATGGTGCAGGATGCCTGGGATGTCGTTTGCCATGCCGGTGTCCTCCGCGTCGGAAGTCCATCGTATCCTGTTTCAGCCGCCGTGCGCGCGACCATCGGCCTCGGCCCATCGCATGGCGGCGAGCATTCCTGCGCCGAAGATCGCGAAGGCACCCGTCTGGGCATACATGGTGCCGTCGAAGCTCTGGCCGATGAGCGCTCCGAGGGGTACGGAGATGAAGGTGGAGAGCGATGCGACCACCGCCGCGCCCACCCCGGCGACGTGGCCGAGGGGCTCCATCGCGAGCGCGTTGAGGTTTCCGAAGATGAGGCCGACGCAGACGAAGACGACCATCAGGTAGGTCAGGAAGAGCCACAGCGGAGGCAGGCCGTCGAAGGCGAAGGCACCTGCCCACGCGAGGAACGACGCGAGGGTGATGCCCCACGCCGCCGCGTTCGAGAGCCGGCGCATCCCGTATTTCATCACCAGGCGGCCGTTCACGAGCGAGGCGGCCCCGATCGCGAGCGCGAGCACCCCGAAGTACAGCGGGAAGAGCGCACCTACCCCGTAACCCTCCTGAAAGATCTGCTGGGCGGAGCTCAGGTAGGCGACGAAGGGCGAGAACGCGAACCCCGTCGCGAGGGTGTATCCGAGCGCGGCCCGGATCCCCAGGATCTCCCGCACCGCCCGGCCGATGGCCCGCGGCGAGAAGGGCCGCCGGCGGGCGGCGGGCAGGGTCTCCGGCTGGCGGAGCGCGAACCACGCGAAGGCGACGGCGCCGGTGACGAAGAAGGTGGCGAAGATCGCGCGCCAGCCCGACATCAGGAGGATCCCCTGCCCGAAGGCCGGGGCGACGGCGGGCACAAGGATGAACACGGCCATCGCGAACGACATGAGGCGGGCCATCCGGGGGCCCTCGTACAGGTCGCGGATGAGCGCCATGACCACGATGCGCGGTCCCGCCACCCCGAACCCCTGGAGGATGCGGCCCGCGAGCATCGCCTCGAACGTGGTCGCGGAGATGGAGACGAGGCACCCGACCATGAACACGGCGAGGCCGGCGTAGATGGCGGGCTTGCGTCCGATGCGGTCGGAGAGGGGACCATAGAGGATCTGTCCGAACCCGAGCCCCAGGAACAGGGCCGTCACGACGAACTGGACGTCGTTCGGGCGCGGCGCCCCGAGGTCGCGTCCGATGGCCGGCAGGGCCGGCAGCATCGCGTCGGTGGCGAGCGCGACGAGCGACATCAGGAGGGCGACGAGCGGAACGAACTCAGCGGGGCGAAGGGACCGCCCGGCGTCCGCGCGGCTCATCCTTTGCTCCCTCGCGTCATCGCGGCGCTCCTCAGCCCGAAGTTCCCCGGGTATGACAAGGTTCAACTGATTGATTGAAAGAGGGATGTTCAGATTTTGGGAGTTCCCGGTACTGGGAACGTTTCGATGAGGTGCGCGGCGCGGCGTTGAGTCGGGGTCGGCTCGGTGAGCAGGGACAGGAGCGGGGCGGCGGGGTCGGCCGGGACCCGACAGAGGTTGCGGCAGCGGGTCGCGAGCTCTGCGAGCAGGGTATCGAGGCTATGAAGGGGCGTTCCGTCGTCGGTGCGCCGGCAGGCCTTCTTGTGCCGGGCGCGGTCGGCGGGTTGGGCCGGGGCGACGGGGTCGCGGGTGCGCCGAGCTTCGGCCAGGGTCTCGTCGTCGAACAGCAGCGGCGCCCAAGCACGGCGGAGATGCCACTCCAGATAGCCGGCCAACAGGCAAAGGAACAGGGGCGCGCGTACCCGGCGTTCCTCGCGGTGGCGGATGGGACGCACCCGGACGTCGCGCCCCTTGAGAGTGCGGAACCAGCGCTCCACGTCGGCCAGCCCCTTGCAGGTGCGCACCGTGTCTTCGGGCGGGAGCCGCTGCGCGGGCTCGCTGGTGCGAAGCACGTACAGGCCATCGAGCCGCGCTTCGGCTTCGATTCGCTCGTGGTCTCGTTCGTAGACCAAGCGCCCCTCGCGCACTGCCCACCGGAAGTGCTTGGCCATCCCCCGATGGGGCTCGGGGGCAGGCTTGTGCCGGGCGATGACCCGGCCCACCTTGTGCCCGATGTGTGCCGCATCGAGCGGCGTGCGGGTGCGCCGGGCGGCCTCGCGCGCGATGCGTTCGAGTCCTGCCTCGGTGGCCGCGAGCAGCGCCTCGCGCTTGCGGGCGCGTTCCTCGGCCGGCAACGGGTTGTAGCACCCCACCAGACGCTCGCCGGGATAGCGCGGGCTGACGAACTCGGCCAAGTTCTGCTCGTCGAACAGCGATAGCCGCAACGCCTCGCTCTCGACCAGCGAGCGCACCTGCGGCGCGCGCAACGCGCTCACCCAGCCCAACCCGGGATGGCGCTTGAGGTGTTCGGCGACGTTCTGCGCCGGCGGCTTCCAGGTCGCGGGCGAGACGAGGGGTGGTGAAGATCGTCGATGTCATGACGGCGCCGGACATGGGTTCGGAAACAGGGTAAGCGCAAGGTGCGGACTGGAGCAACGTCCCGGCCGGACAGCCCCGTCGGGCAGTTCTGTTCGTTGCCGACAGACACCGCGATCACGGCGCCCTTGCAGACGGCAAGACGCTCCCCTATGGTCCCCGCGGCTTTCTCAGGAGCGATCGATGAGCAACGACAAGATGAGTCCGGAAAAGGCGTTGATCCACGTCATGGTGGTGATGGCGGCAGCGGATCGGGACATGACCGATCGCGAGCTGAAACGCATCGTCGCCCAAGTCCGGAACCTGCCGGCGTTCGCCGATTTCGAAGAAAGGGATCTGATCCACAGCGCCGAGGAGTGTGCCGCTCGATTGGGTCAGGAAGGCGGCCTGGACCGGTTCCTGGACGTGGTGGCCGATTCGCTGCCGCCGAACCTCGTGGAAACCGCCTATGCCCTGGCTTGTGAAATCGCCGCGGCCGACCTCCGCGTCCCGCCGGAAGAGACGCGGCTTCTGCGGATGCTGCGCGACCGGCTCGGACTGGACCGCCTGATTGCTTCGGCGATCGAACGCGCCGTCAAGGCCCGGCACGCCACTGTCCAGCCCACCGTCCAGGAGTCTGCGCCGTAGAAAGGGAGTTCAAGAACGTGGGCGGATGGACGGGCCGGACTCGATGCCGGGATGAGCACGAACGCCGGGACGCTGCAAGTGCGCAATGGCAGGCAGGCTCCTCCGCCTCCCGCTCCTTCTCGCTCATCCGACCATAGTTCATCGCCTTGCGCTTGCTCGCATTCGCACGCACCTTCGTCCCGTCTATCGACACCTTCCCGAAACGCGCCAATCCCATCTCGCGCGCCACTCGCACCACCCCCACGAACAGCCCCTTGAAGTCCTCCAAGTGCCGGCGGCGAAACTCGCACAACGTGCGGTGGCTCGGAAAGTGCCCCGCCCCCAACACCCGAAACGCCACGTCCTCCTCCAGCCTCCTCGCCATCGCCCGCGACGAGAACACCCCCGTCGCATACCCGTACAGCAGCACCTTGACCATCATCCGAGGCTCATACGGTGCGTTGCGCCGGCCATCGCCTTCATACGGCGCGTAGAACGCCGTCAAGTCCAGTCCGTCGACCAGGTCGCTGACGTGATGCGCAAAGTGCCCCTCGGGCAGCCACTCGCGCACGTCCGGCGCCAGCAGCAGCATCCGGTCCGGCTCACAGGGGCGGAACGTCGTCGCCATCCGGCTCTCTCCTTCGATTCCTGTCAGCCTGTTGTCGCATCGTTTTCTGCGGCGCAGGCTCCTGGCCCACCGTCTAGCGTTGCGCCCGGCCGTCGATCCCGCCCATGCAGAGGTATTTGATCTCGATGAAGTCGTCCATCCCGTACTTCGACCCTTCGCGGCCGATCCCGGACTCCTTCACCCCGCCGAAGGGTGCCACCTCGTTCGAGATGATCCCCTCGTTGACCCCCACGATCCCGTATTCCAGATCCTCGGACACCCGCCACACGCGGCCGACGTCGCGGCTGTAGAAATATGCGGCGAGACCGAACTCGGTGTCGTTGGCCATGCGGATCGCCTCGTCTTCGGTGGAGAAGCGGAACAGCGGCGCGACCGGGCCGAAGGTCTCCTCGCGGGCGACGATCATGTCCGGGGTGACCCCGGTAAGCAACGTCGGCTGGAAGAAGCTGCCACCCAAGGCGTGGCGCGCGCCGCCGGCGGCGACCTTCGCGCCCTTCGCGGTCGCGTCCGCGATGTGCTCCTCGACCTTCTCCACCGCCCGCATGTCGATGAGCGGTCCCTGCTGTGTGCCGGCCTCCAGTCCGTTGCCGACCTCGAGCCCGTTGACCGCCTCGGCCATCTTTGCAGCGAACGCATCGTGGATCCCGTCCTGGACCAGCACCCGGTTGGCGCATACGCAGGTCTGTCCCGCGTTACGGTACTTCGAGGCCATCGCACCGGCCACCGCCGCGTCGAGGTCCGCGTCGTCGAAGACGATGAAGGGGGCGTTGCCGCCGAGCTCCAGGCTGACCTTCTTCACCGTGGAGGCGCATTGCGACATCAGGAGCTTGCCGACTTCCGTGGAGCCGGTGAACGAGAGCTTGCGCACCCTCGGGTTCGAGGTGAGCTCGGCGCCCATCGGGCCGGAGGGGCCGGTGACGACGTTGATCACCCCAGGCGGAATTCCCGCGCGTTCGGCGAGCTCCGCGAGGGCCAGGGCCGAGAACGGGGTCTGCGACGCCGGGCGGATGACCACGGGACAGCCCGCGGCGAGGGCCGGGGCGCACTTGCGGGTGATCATCGCGGCGGGGAAGTTCCACGGGGTGATCGACGCGACCACGCCGATCGGCTGCTTCAGCACCACGATGCGCCGGCCGGGCAGCGGGTGGTCGATGACGTCGCCGTAGACGCGCTTTCCCTCCTCCGCGAACCATTCGACGAACGAGGCCGCGTAGGCGATCTCGCCGCGCGACTCGGCCAGCGGCTTGCCCTGCTCGGTGGTCATCAGCACCGCGAGGTCTTCCTGGTGACCCATCATGAGCTCGAACCACTTGCGCATCAGGTTGGCGCGCTCCCTGGCCGGGCGCGAGCGCCACGCCGGCCACGCGGCGTCGGCCGCCTCGATCGCTTCCCGGGTCTCCTCGGCGCCGAGGGCGGGGACGGTGCCGATGATCTCACCGGTCGCAGGGTTGTCGACCTCAAGGGCGCCGCCGTCCTTCGCGTCGATCCAGCGGCCGTTCATGTAGCACTGCCGGCGGAAAAGGGCGGGATCGTCGAGGGGCATCGTCGTCTTGGCATCCATTTCGAATCTCCGGTGTGGCGGGGTGGGGTCCAACCCGATATGCGGGAGCGGCGCCGAAGCGCGACAGGCGCCGCCCGCCGGGCCCATTCACTGAGAAGAGGGCCGATTTTGCTCCGTGCCCCCTGCGCGGGTGGCGATCCCCTCGCTCTCCCCGAGTCGTCCTCCTGTCGAGTCGTCGCGGCGGAAAATCCGGCGGCGGGCCGAACCGGCCGTCCTGTACGGAAGGAAGTCCGCGGTTCCGGGTGACGGGCCGGACCGCCGAACCGGCTCAGCCGTCGCGCGCCTCGACGATCTCGGTGAACTTCCTGAAGAAATCCGCCGCCAGTTTACGGGTGCTCGACTCGACGAGGCGGCTCCCGATCTGCGCGAGCTTGCCGCCCACGCCCGCCTCGAACGTGTATTCGAGCACGGTCGCGTCGCCATCCTCGATGAGACGCACGTCCGCACCGCCCCTGGCGAACCCGGCCGCGCCGCCCTTGCCCTGGCCGGACAGCGTGTAGCTCTCGGGCGGATTGAGGTTGGTGAGGGTGATCGTGCTGTTGAAGGTGGCCTTCACCGGTCCGATCTTCAGGCCGATGACCGCCTCGAATTCGGTATCGGAGTGCCTGGCGAGTTCCTTGCAGCCCGGGATGCACCGCTCCAGGACGCCGGGATCGTTCAGCGCCGCGTAGACCGCGTCGCGCGGCGCGGCGATCGTGTGCTGTGCTTCGAGTTTCAATGCACCGCCTCCTTGTGTTCGGGGAGCGCTTCCAAACGAAAGCCGACAAGCTAAAGAGAGCGCCGCCCCCTCAATCGAACATCGGCGCGACCCCGGGCGGGACCGAGAAACCCAGGTCGCCGCGGGCGATGACCGCTTCACGCCCGCCGTTCGCGGCGAGCAGCTCCGCCTGGCGCGCCTTCGCGCGGGCGTCGACCGCCACCGGATCGAGCATGGCCCGCAGCCTTCCCAAGGCTTCCGCCACGACGCCTGCGTTCGCCGGCTCCCGGGCCGCGTCGTACAGCTCCTCCGGATCGGATGCGAGATCGAAGAGCTGGTCGGGGTAGCCCACGTAGTGGACGAACTTGTAATGCTCCAGCCGCACCATGTAGGCGGCGGTGGTCGAGCCCATGCCGTGGTACTCGCTCAGGATGGTGCGATCCGGGGCCACGCCGTGCGCGAACGCGGCAAGCGACACGCCGGGATGATGGTGCGTGAACGAGCGGTCGTCGAGCGCGCCGGCGCATTCCAGGACGAAGGGGTACACGTCGACGTGGCTCACGTGCGTGCCGACTGTGCGCCCCACGGGGATCCCCTCCCCCGCCACGACGAGCGGCACCGCGGCGGCCTCCTCGTACATCGTGGACTTGCCCCACAGCCCCCGGCTGCCCAGGTTGTCGCCGTGGTCGCTCGTGTAGAGCACCGTCGTCGAATCGGCGAGACCGGTGTCGTCGAGCGCGGCCAGCACCTTGCCGACCTGCTCGTCGAGGAACGTGCACAGCCCGTAGTATCCCGCCACGCCGCGCCGCACCAGGTCTTCGTTCTCGAAGTACCTGTCGTAGCAGAACGAGCCCGCGTAGTCGGCCACGTAGGGATGCGCGGGCCGCTCGCCGGGGGCATGGAGCTTCGGCCAGGGCAGGGCGTCGTCTTCGTAGTAGCGGTAGAAGTGCTCGGCCGGGGCGGTCAGCGGAAAATGCGGGGCCACGAACGAGACGAACAGCACCCAGGGCCGGTCGTCGTACTGCTTCGCCTCCTCGTGCAGCCAAATCTGGGCCCGCGCGGCGATGTCGCGGTCGTAGCGGGTGTACATCGATTCGCCGGGTCCGGCCATGCCCGCCATCTTCCACGCCCCCTTGCGCTCGGGCAGGGTCTCGCGGAGAAGGCCGAGGAGATCGCCCTTGCCCTCGACGACGTGCATCGGGATGTGCTCGGCGCAGAACCCGTTGTCGTCATCGCTTGAGCGGAAGTGCAGCTTGCCGACCGCCTCCACCCGATGCCCGCGCTCGCGAAGCCGGCGATGCCAGGAGGGCACGGACCCTTCGTAGGGGTCCGCGTTGTCCCAGTAGCCGATCCGGTGGGTGTACATTCCCGTCGCGAACGTCGCACGTGCGGGGATGCACACCGGGTTGCAGCAGTACGCACTCGCAAAGCGCGTGCCGCGCGCCGCGAGGGCGTCGATGTGGGGGGTGTGGGCGATGGAGCTGCCGTAGCAGCCGAGCGCCTTCACGCTGTGTTCGTCGGACATGATGACGAGGAGGTTGCGGGGTTTCACGCGGCTGTTTCCACCGGGTTGCGAAACGGCGGCAAGCGCGGGACGCGGCGGTCACGGCCAGCGCCCGCCCCGCACTCCAGTCCGGCGCCTGGCCGTCACCGAACCCCGGCGGGGCGCGGTAAGCTTCGCATACGACAGGGTGTCGTGGAAACACGGCGACCCCGACGGCCGCGGAACCCCCGTGGAGCCGAAGCGCTTACCGGCAGCCGAACGCGCTCTTGAGCGTCTCCAGCAGCGCGTCCGCCGCGGGTATCCTGGTGCGTGCGGAGTACTCCGCGTGCGCCCAACGCATGAACGCCCATTGCACCTCGTCCGCGGTGTTCACTTCCGGCGGGCAGATCCCGGACTCCGCCCCGGTGGCTCCGACCTCCTTCATGGCGCCACGAATCCCAGGATGTACTGCTCGCACTCGGTCTCTGCCGCCTCGCCCCAGCGGGCGTCGTTGTCCGACTCCTGGCAGGGCGAGAGCAGATCTCCGGCCGAGTAGCCGGAGCCGCTGAACGAATCCGCGCCTGCGGCTACGCTTGCCGCCTGTACCGCCGGCAGGAGCGCTCCCGGCGTCGCCGCCGGGTACGGCACTCCTCTTCAAGTTCCTGGAAGAGGCTTGGACATGGGCGCGGACAAGTCGAGGGTTGCACATCGGCAGATCCGCGAAACGCTCCATCCACACCGGCTTCAGCCCGCACGACGCATGATCGAAATCATCGATTCGGCCGGTGCCTCGGTCGAAACGGAGCGCTCGGTCGAGGGCCCCGCCGAGTGCGTGGCGTCCCGCAGGGGGGACACGCGCACTCCCCGGCCCATCCCTCCCGGTGATCGATGCACACCCGCCTGCCGAATCGTCACCCTGCGGACACGACGGCAGGCTCCCGGCCGGCGTTTGCATGCTCGTAAAATACCCGTTCGGATGTGCGGGCGAGGCGGCCCGCGTCCACCTTCTTCCGGGCCAACGGACAAGCGCGGTACTTCGCGGCGGGGAACTCCCGGTACAGTACGTCCACCACGTACAGACCCAAGTCGATGCCGGCGAGGTTCGCGAGGCCGAAGGCCCGTGTCCTCGCGCGCCCGACGCGCGTCGCCGGACGGCAGGGAACGCGGATCAGTGAGGGAGGAGACGACGATGAACGGACGAGTGGAGATCGGCGGCCTCGGGGTCGCCAAGAGCTTGCACGATCTGGTCAGGGACGAGATCGCCCCCGGAACCGGGATGGAGCCCGAGGCGTTCTGGCGCGCGCTCGCGGACATCGTCCGGGATCTGGGGCCGAAGAACCGCGTGCTGCTCGAACGCCGGGACCGGCTCCAGTCGCAGATCGACTCCTGGCATGCGGAGCGTGCGGCGCAGCCCCTCGATCCGGACGAGTACCGTGCCTTCCTGGAGTCCATCGGGTACCTGCTCCCCACCGGCGGCGAATTCCGGATCGAGACTGCCGACGTGGACGACGAAATCGCGCTGATCGCCGGCCCGCAGCTCGTCGTTCCGGTCGACAACGCCCGCTACGCCCTCAACGCCGCCAACGCCCGCTGGAGCAGCCTCTACGACGCCCTGTACGGCACCGACGTCATCCCCCGTGACGGCGACGGCCTCGATGGCTCGGATCCAGCCGGCGCGAGACAGGGCGCTCCGGCCGGACAGGCCGTCGCAGCCGGCGGACTCGAGCCCGCGCAAGCGGAGCAGGACGTTCCGGTCGCGCCGGCCGCCACGGCCGACGGAATCGACCCGGTCCGTGCGATGCGCGTCATCGCGTGGACGCACGACTTCCTCGACGAGACGTTCCCACTCGCGGACGGCTCCCACGCCGACATCACCGCTTACGTCCTCAGCAGGCATGGCGCCCCCCCCCAGGAACGGCGTATCCCTCCGGGATACGGGCGTTCCACCCGCACGCCGACCGAAGGTTTGCAACGGGACAATGCGGGCGAGACACCCGCACCGCGCGGCAGCGGGCACGCCGGCTTCCGGGACCGGGACGGCGGCAATGCCGGAGAGGACGGCGGCGACGGTGGTGACGATGCAAACGACGATGTCCGCCTCGCGGCCGTCCTCGCCGGCGGCTCCCGGGCGGAGCTCGCGGACCCGGCGCAGCTCGCCGGATACCGGGAGCACGACGGGAAGCTCGGATGCGTGCTGCTGAGAAACCACCGGCTGCACGTCGAGCTGCACATCGACCGCGAGCACGAGATCGGGAAGCTCAGCCGGGCCGGCGTCCGGGACGTCGTGCTCGAAGCGGCGGTGACCACCATCGAGGACTGCGAGGACGCGGTCTCCGCCGTCGATGCCGAGGACAAGACACGGGTGTACCGCAACTGGGCGGGGCTGATGAAGGGCACGCTGGAAGCCGTGTTCACCAAGGGCGGCCGGGAAGTCATCCGGCGACTCGCCCCCGACCGCGCCTACCGCGCCCCCGGCGGCGGCACGCTCACGCTGCCCGGGCGCAGCCTCATGCTGGTGCGCAACGTCGGCATCCACATGTACACCGACGCGGTCCTCGACGGGAACGGCAACGAGATCCCCGAAGGCTTCCTCGACGCGATGGTCACGGTGCTCGCCGCGAAGCACGACCTCGACGGCCGCGGAGCCTTTGCGAACAGCCGCAAGGGCAGCGTCTACGTCGTCAAGCCGAAGCTCCACGGCCCGGAGGAGGCCGCCGCCACCGTCGAGCTGTTCGAGCGGGTGGAGGACGCCCTCGGGCTCGCCCGCGACACCGTCAAGATCGGCATCATGGACGAGGAGCGGCGCACCACCGTGAACCTCGCCGAGTGCATCCGCGCCGCGAAGTCCCGCGTCATCTTCATCAACACCGGCTTCCTCGACCGCACCGGCGACGAGATCCACACCTCGATGGAGGCTGGCCCGGTCATCCCAAAGACGGAGATGAAGGCGGCGCGCTGGATCGAGGCCTACGAGGACTGGAACGTCGACGCGGGGCTCGCGGCCGGGCTCGCGGGCCGAGCCCAGATCGGCAAGGGCATGTGGGCCGCTCCCGATGCCATGGCCGACATGATGACGCAGAAGATCGGCCATCCCCGCGCCGGCGCGAACACCGCGTGGGTGCCCTCCCCGACCGCCGCCACCCTGCACGCGGTGCACTACCACCGCGAGAACGTGGCGGAACGCCGGATGGAGATCGCCCGGTGCGGACGGCGGGCGGATCTCGGCGACATCCTGTCGATCCCGCTCCTCGCGGGCCGGAACCTCTCGCCGGAAGAGGTCCGGAGCGAATTGGAGAACAACGCCCAGGGGATCCTCGGCTACGTCGTGCGCTGGGTCGGCCAGGGCGTGGGGTGCTCGAAGGTGCCCGACGTCGGCGACGTCGCCCTGATGGAGGATCGCGCGACCTTGCGCATCTCGAGCCAGCACATCGCGAACTGGCTCCGCCACGGCGTGACCGACGAAGCGCAGGTACGCGCCGCCTTCGAGCGGATGGCGGCGGTGGTGGACCGGCAGAACGCGGGCGATCCGGCCTGTCGCCCGATGGCGCCGGACCCGGACGCGAGCATCGAGTTCCAGGCCGCGCTGGAGCTCGTGTTCAAAGGCGCCGATCAGCCGAACGGGTACACCGAATGGATCCTGCACCGCCGCCGGCGTGAGGCGAAGGCGGCACGGGCGCGGTCGGCATAATGGATACTGGGAGTTGTCGGCTTGTCCGATAAACACCGGGTTTCTCCGGCATGGTTGGGTCGTCAGGCGATCATCGAATTCCTGGTACCGGAATGAGGGACTTCAACTGCCACTGAGCCTGTCGTCCGAGAGACGCAGGGCCGGGAGTTGAAGCAGGGGTGAACCGCCCCGGGAACCGGGATTCCCGGGGCGGTTCAGGGGAGCGGTTCAGGGGAATGGCGATCCGGGATCACAGGATGAACGGCGTACGTTACAGAGGTTCCATCAAGCACAAACGCTGGAGACCCGGCGGAGGGTACGGCACGCTGTGTCCCGACTGGACCCATCGGGCCGACGGCCGGGGGTTCTCCGGAGATCCGCGCAATCACCCATGGCCACGAACGAAGGCCCATGAGCTGTTCGAGAACAGCATCGAGGGCGAGGACGGACGCCGCTATGCGACGGAAAGAGGCATCGCCTTCGTGGCGGTTTCGAGCAACGACGGGACGTGGCACGGTTTTCCGGTCGCCTGGAATGAGGTACCGGTGCACATCCAGAATCGCCTCGTGGCATCGGGACAGATCACACGGTCCCGGATGAAGCGCCAGATGAGACATCAACGAACCGTCGTCAGGCACGATATCAAATGGGCGCTGAACAGCGATGACGAGTGAATTGGCCCGCTTCGGCCGTCCGGAAGTCTTCGAGGTCGCCCTCGGCTGGGCCGACGATCCCGATCCATTGGAGCGAAGACCGGCCGGGTATGGCTGGTCGATGGGCCGGATCGAGCTCGTCGTGGCCGGTGAAAACCTCACGGAGAGCGCCCGGCAAGGCGAGCGGCAGTCATGTGTTGGCTGGTATCTCTCGCCGGTGCTTGGCTGGTGCGCAACCCACTGGGTGGCCCTGCTTCATGAGGAGCGCTTTGCCTGGTCGGAACGAACCAGGGTCCCCGCCGCCGTCGCCTGTCGCCGTGCGCTCGACAACTGGATTACTGCCGATGACCCGCTTGGCCGGGAGGTCTATCGGCGCACGCATGAGTGGTACCACCGACACGGCCTCCGCTCGGCGGCCCTCGGCGGGCTGTTCCCGGATCTGTTCATCCGCCGGTGGGGTGACGACGTCGAGCTGTCCTGGACGGCCGATCCGCCGCCGTTCGCGCCCGAGGGCCTCACCTTCGAGAGCCGGGCCGGCCACGTGCGGCTCGCGGTCGCGGACGTCGCGCAACCATTGTGGGAAGCCTTGCAGTGGGCGGCGGCCGAGCCCCCGGAGATACCGGATGCCTACCGGGAGGACCACGCGGCTTTCAGAAGGACGATCGAAGCGCTCGGAGGGCTCGACGTCACCGCATTCGAGCGCGCGCACGTTCCCGGGGAAGTGCTGGATTCGGCAAGGGCCGCATTCGAGGAGATCGACCGTCTGGATCTGTTCGAGCATCTTTGGAGCGCCGATCGTCCCTATGTCGAGGCGTTCTCGCCGGCCGTCGCCATGTATGGTGGTGTGTCCCCGGATCTGGGCCGAGCCGACGTCCGCGCGCTCCGCGACACGCTGGCCAGAGGGAGCCCAGGCCGGGATGGAGCGGAGCTGTCCGGGTTGGTGGAGGACCGGCGCGGCCTGACTCTCGGCGTACCGTATCTGGACGGTGATCGTTTCGCGGCGGATCTTCTCGAAGATCTCGGCGAACCCGGTGACGGCAGCTTTGTCGACGTGCGCCGCATCTGCTCCCGTCTCGACGTCGTGATCGAGGAAGTCGAGCTGGAGACGCATTCGATTCGAGGCGTCGCGCTGGCAGGAGAAGGATTCTCTCCGAGGATCGTGATCAACTTGGCGCACGTCTACAACTCGAACGAAGAGGGGAAACGGTTCACCATCGGTCATGAGCTGTGCCACATCCTTTTCGACAGGACCCGCGCGCGGCGGATCGCCCACGTCAGCGGCTCCTGGGCTGCGCCGGGCATCGAAAAGAGGGCCAATGCGTTTGCCGCCTACCTGCTGATGCCCCGCGATCTCGTCGTGCGGAACCTCGAACATGACGCCCGGATCGACGATGAAGAAACAAGGCGGCTCGCCGCCCTCCTGCACGTCAACGAGTCCCCGCTCGTGGAGCATCTCTTCAACATCGATCTGATTGATCACGTCGAACGCGAGCAGCTTCGTACTGTATTCAGGCTGTAATACTCAGTTTCGGGATTCAAAATAGCTTGAGTCAGGCGATGGATTCCCGCTTTCGCGGGAATGACGGCCAGACGGCTACGGCCAGCGTAAAAGTAACGTGTCTCGCTGAAATGACGGCATTTCAATGACGTCATTCCCGCGAAAGCGGGAATCCATTTCGGTCAGCGAATCCCGAAAATCGAGTGTAATAATGAAATTCAGCCGGGATAGCCTTCCGTAATCCCATGACCCCCGACCGCTTCCATCCCGCCGTCGCCTCCTGGTTCGAGGCGGCTCTCGGCGCCCCCACCCCCTGCCAGACGCAAGCCTGGGACGCGGTGGCGGCGGGACGCCATACCCTCATCGCCGCCCCCACCGGCTCGGGCAAGACCTTGGCCGGGTTCCTCTCCGCCATCGACGCCTTGGTCCGGGACAGCCGCCGGGCGCCGCTGCCCGACGCGACCCGGGTGGTCTACGTCTCGCCGCTCAAGGCGCTCGGCAACGACGTGCACAAGAACCTGGAAGTACCGCTCGCGGGCATCGACCGCGCCTTGGCCGAGGCCGGGGAGCCCGGCTCCGGCATCTGCGCCATGGTGCGCACCGGCGACACCCCGGGCGCGGCGCGCGAGGCCATGCGCCGGCAGCCGCCGCACATCCTGGTGACCACGCCGGAATCGCTCTACATCCTCCTCACCAGCGAGGGCGGGCGGGCCATGCTCGCCAGCGCCGGAACCGTCATCGTGGACGAGATCCACGCCGTCGCCGGCAACAAGCGCGGCGCGCATCTCGCGCTCTCGCTGGAACGCCTGGACGCGCTGGCCGGACGGCCCTTTACCCGCATCGGCCTGTCCGCGACCCAGCGCCCGATCGAGACCGTGGCCCACTTCCTCACCGGCTGCGACGAGGCGGGCCGGCCGCGCGAGTGCACCATCGTCGACACCGGCCACCGCCGCGAACGCGACCTCGCGCTGGAGCTGCCCGAATCGCCGCTCGAAGCGGTGATGTCCGGCGAGGTCTGGGGCGAGGTCTACCGGCGTCTGTGCGCGCTCATCGAGGCGCATCGCACCACGCTGGTGTTCGTCAACACGCGCCGCATGGCGGAGCGGGTGGCGCGGGCGCTCACCGAGTCGCTGGGAGAGGAGCACGTCACCTCGCACCACGGCAGCCTCTCGCGCGAGCGCCGGCTCGCGGCCGAGCAACGGCTCAAGGCCGGGGATCTGAAGGTGCTGGTGGCCACCGCCTCGCTGGAGCTCGGCATCGACATCGGCGACGTGGACCTCGTCTGCCAGCTCGGCTCGACGCGCTCGATCGCCACCTTCCTGCAGCGGGCCGGGCGCTCCGGCCACGCGGTCAGCGGCACCCCGAAGGCCCGGCTGTTCCCGCTGACCCGGGACGAGCTCGTCGAATGCGCCGCGGTCCTGGATGCGATACGGCGCGGGGAGCTGGACCGGCTGCACGTGCCCTCCCATCCGCTGGACGTGCTCGCGCAGCAGGCGGTGGCGATGGTCGCGGCCGAGGACTGGAGTGAGGAGGCGCTGCTCGCCACGGTGCGTAGCGCCTGGCCCTACCGGGACCTCACCGGCGAACGGTGGCGCGCGCTGCTGGCGATGCTCGCCGGCGGGTTCGCGACCCGGCGCGGGCGGCGTGCCGCGTACCTGCACCGCGACGTCATCCACGGCGCACTGCGCGCCCGGCGCGGCGCCCGCCTCACCGCGATGACCTCGGGCGGCGCGATCCCCGACAACGCCGACTACGACGTGGTGCTCGAACCGCACGGCACCCGCCTCGGATCACTCAACGAGGACTTCGCGATCGAGAGCCTGCCCGGCGACGTCTTCCAGCTCGGCAACACCTCGTGGCGCATCCTGCGCATCGAGCGGGGCGCGGTCCGGGTGGAGGACGCGCAGGGCCTGCCGCCGAACATCCCCTTCTGGTTCGGCGAGGCGCCGGGACGCACCGCGGAGCTGTCCGAGAGCGTATGCGATCTGCTCGGATGGCTGGGGCGCCGCCTCGATGCGGTCGGGGGCGGGGCGGATGGAATCGAAGCCGAGGCGGTCGGAATCGGGAACGGGACGGCCGGGGCCAAGGCCGGGGCTTCCGGCGCCAGGGTCGGGGTCGGGGTGGTCGGGACCGGAATCGGAGTAGGAGGTGGGACGGCCGGAACCGGAACCGGGGCAACCAATGCCGGGGCCGATACCACCGGGGCGACCGGAGCCGAGCCCGGAACAGCCGATGCGGGGGCCGATGCCACCGGGACGGCCGGGGCCGGAGCCGCCACGCCGCAAACCCGTGCCCGCCTCGCGCGCGAGCTGGCCACGCGCACCGGGATCGGGGCCGAGGCAGGCGCGCAGATCGTGGACTACCTCTGCGCCGGACACGTCGCGCTGGGCGCGCTGCCGGACCGCGACACGGTGGTGCTGGAACGCTTCTTCGACGAGAGCGGCGGGATGCAGCTCGTCATCCACTCGCGCTTCGGCAGCCGGCTCAACCGGGCCTGGGGCCTCGCGTTGCGCAAGCGGTTCTGCCGGAAGTTCAACTTCGAGCTCCAGGCGGCGGCCACCGAGGACGCGATCGTGCTCTCGCTCGGCGAGAGCCACAGCTTCGCGCTCGACGAGGTCGCCCGCTACCTCTCGCCGGAGACGGTGCGCGACGTCCTGACCCAGGCGCTGCTCGACGCGCCGATGTTCGACGTGCGCTGGCGCTGGAACGCCAACGTCTCGCTGGCGATCCCGCGCTTCCGGGGCGGGAGCAAGGTTCCGCCGCAAATCCAGCGCATGCAGGCCGAGGATCTCGTCGCCGCGGTGTTCCCCGACCAGATCGCCTGCGCCGAGAACCTCTCCGGCCCGCGCGAGATCCCCGACCATCCGCTGGTGGAGCAGACCATCGCCGACGCGCTGACCGAAGCGATGGACGTCGAGGGGCTCGAAGCCCTGTTGGCGAGGCTCGCGGGCGGGGAGATCCGGGTCGTGGCCCGCGACCTCACCGAGCCCTCCCCGCTCGCGGCGGAGGTCCTCGACGCCCGTCCCTACGCCTTCCTCGACGACGCGCCCCTGGAGGAGCGCCGCACCCGGGCGGTGTCGATGCGCCGCGCGCTGGACCCGGAATCCGCCGCCGACGTCGGCCGCCTCGACCCCGAGGCGATCGAGCGCGTATGCGAGGAGGCCTGGCCGGAGGCGGCGACCCCCGACGAGCTGCATGACGCGCTCGTGGTGCTCGGCTTCGCCACCGCCGCGGAGGGGGTGGCCGGACGCTTGGCGCACTTGGCGGGCACGGCCGGGAGGGGAGCCGGACGATCGGCGATTCCGGCGGGTGCCGCCAGGAGGATGGCCGGGCGTCCGGCAGGTCCGGCGGGCACCGCCGAGAGGGCGGCCGGCGGTCCGGCGGATCCGGCGGGCATCACCGACGGAGTGGCCGGCCGTTCGATGAACCCGGCAATCGCCGCCGGAGCGGGCGCCGGCCGTTCGACGGTTCCGGCAAGCATGTCCGAGGCAATGGCCAAGCGCTCGGCGGGTTCAGTGAGTATCACCGAAGCAACGGTCAAGCGCTCGGCGGACCCGACAGGCATCGCCGAAACGGCGGCCGACCGCCGCCCGGCGGACTTGGCGAACGCCACCGATACGGTACCCGAACGACCGGCGAACCTGGTAGACGCCGCGCGCCGGATCGCGAACGGCGAACGCCCCGGATGGAGCGCCCACTTCGACGCCCTCGTCGCTTCCGGTCGCGCCACCCGCTTTCGCCCGCCGCGCGGCGGCCCCGTGCTCTGGTGCGCGGCGGAGCGCCTCGCCCTGCTCGAGGCGGCATTGGGCGCCGGTCGCGCCGATCCGCCGCTGGCGCTCCCCGAGGAGCTTCGGGCGACGCCCGCGCGCGACGCGGCGCTGGGCGAGCTGCTGCGCGCGCGGCTCGGATGCCTCGGCCCGGTCACCGCGGCCCGCCTCGCCTGCGATCTCGGGCTCGCCCCGGTGGACGTCGAGGTCGCGCTCGTCGCCCTGGAAGCGGAAGGCTGCGTGCTGCGCGGGCGGTTCACGGACGGCGCCGCCTCCACCGAATGGTGCGACCGGCGCCTGCTCGCGCGCATCCACCGCTACACCCTCCGCCGGCTGCGGCGCGAGATCGAGCCGGCGACGCGGGCGGAGTTCATGCGCTTCCTGTTCGACTGGCAGGGGGTGCGGCCCGACGACCGGCGGCAGGGATACGAGGCGCTGGCCGCCGTCGCCGCGGAGCTGGAGGGGTTCGCGGCCCCCGCCGCGGCCTGGGAGGCGGAGATTCTGCCCGCCCGGATCGCGGACTTCGCCCCGGAGATGCTCGACCGGCTCTGCCTCGCCGGCCGCGCCTCGTGGGCACGCCCGGCCCCGCCGAACCGCGAGACCCCGGGCCGGTCGTTCGGACCGATCCGCTCGACCCCGATCGCCCTGCTTTCCCGCCGCCACGCGCCGCTGTGGCTGGCGCCGGCTGCGGATGAGACCGGGGAAGCAGCGGAGTCGTCCCCCGGACCCGGCGCGATGACGCCCGCACGGCCCGGACGATCCAACTCTGGAAACGGGACCGGACCATCGGCGACGGCATCCACGGGCGCACGTCATGCCCCGGTTCCCGGAAACGGTGCGTCCCTCCGGTCCGCATCCCCGCCCTCCCCCGGCCCACGCGATGCCCATGCCATCGGGAGTGCAGGCGTCCCGTTCGCACCATCTTTCCACGGGACCCGCGACGCCTCCGTTCCCGCGAATGCGGGCGTTCCGCCCACGCCATCTCTCCGTGGAACGCACGATGCCTCCGTCCCCGGGGACACGGACGTCCGGCCCGCATCCCCGCCCTCCCCCGGCCCGCGGGATGCCCATGCCATCAGGAGTACAGGCGTCCCGTTCGCACCATCTTTCCACGGGACCCGCGACGCCTCCGTTCCCGCGAATGCGGGCGTTCCGCCCACGCCATCTCTCCGTGGAACGCACGATGCCTCCGTCCCCGGGGACACGGATGTCCGACCCGCATCCTCGCCCTCCCCCGGCCCGCGGGATACCCGTGCCCTCGGGAGTACGGGCGTCCCGCCCGTATCGCTCTCCCCCGGCGCGCGCAACGTCCTCTCGTGCCTGCGGACCCGCGGCGCGTCGTTCTTCGACGACCTCCTCGTCGCGACCGGCGCGCGGGCGCCGGACGCCGCCGCCGCGCTCGGCGAGCTGATCACCCACGGGCTCGTGAGCGCGGACGGGTTCGCGGGGCTGCGCGCGTTCACCGGCGCCTCCGCCCGCCGCCTCCGCGCCGTCGCCGAGGCCGGCCGGTGGGCCTGCGTACCGCGCCGCACCGCCGGTGCCGCCGGCTGCGCCGGCGCAGCCGGCGCGGCCGGCACGGAGACGGACGGCATCGGCGAAGACGGTGCGGAGACGATCGCCCGCACCCTGCTGCGCCGCTACGGCATCGTGTTCAAGACGCTCCTCGCGCGTGAGTCGCCCACCGTCCCGTGGCGGGACCTGCTGCGCATGCTCCGCCGCCTCGAAGCCCGCGGCGAGATCCGCGGGGGGCGGTTCGTCGCGGGCTTCACCGGCGAGCAGTACGCCCTGCCCGAGGCGGTGGAGACCCTGAGAAGGGTGCGCCGCGCCCCGGCGGACGGCGCCGTCGTGGCCCTGGGCGCGGCGGACCCGCTGAACCTCACCGGCATCGTCACCCTCGGCGAGCGCATCCCCGCCACCGCATCCACCCGGATCGCGTTCCGCGACGGGGTGCCGGTGGCGACCCTCGCCGGCGCCCGCAAGTTCGACTCGCTCGAATCGCAGACCCCGGAGCAGGAATGGGCCGCACGCAACGCCCTGCTGCGAAAGCGCATGCCCACCCTCCCCTCACGGCCCGTATGAATCCGGCGAGCGAGCGGGCGACAGGCCCTCGGGTCCGGGGTGAATCCGCCTCGGCGACCAGTGAAGGCGGTCTCGCACGAGAGCGGCGCCATCCTGGAGCCGCTTACTGGAACAGGGTCCGTGGAGACACACCGCACCGCCGGGGCATGCGAGAATGTTCCACGTCGCGCGATACGGTCCACCGTTGACTGGCGGAGAACACCTCAGTCGTGTCGAGAGGATGCAGCACGTTGTATCCGGGACCGGCCCAGGAGGTCTACGACGACTGGGCTCCCCCCGATCTGATCGTGTCCGACGGCGCATACGGTGTCGGCGGATTCCCGGGCGATCCTCGGACCCCGGACGGGTTGCAGGAGTGGTACGCCGAACATGTCGCCGCATGGTCGAAGTACGCGCATCCGGCCACTACGTTGTGGTTCTGGAACACCGAGATCGGGTGGGCGACCGTACATCCCCTTCTGGCACGGCAAGGCTGGGAGTACGTCCAGACGATTCTGTGGGACAAGGGGATCGGCCACATCGCCGGCAACGTGAACGGGGACACGATCCGCCGGTTGCCGACGGTGACCGAGGTCTGCGCCTTCTACCGGCGGCGGCTTGCATTCACGACTCCGGATGGCGCGATGCCCGCCTGCCGGTGGCTGCGTTCGGAGTGGCAGCGGACCCGGATGCCGCTGTATCGCGCCAATGAAGCGTGCGGAGTGAAGAATGCCGCCACCCGCAAGTACCTCACCCAGGACTGGCTCTGGTACTTCCCGCCCGCCGAGATGATGGGCAGGCTCGTCGCCTACGCAAACGAGCACGGTGACCCCGCGGGGCGTCCCTATTACTCGATGAACGGCCGACGACCCGTGACTCCCACCGAATGGGCACGCCTCCGGCATCCCTGGCACCACGAACACGGACTGACGAACGTCTGGTCACACCCGCCGCTCAACGGCGCGGAACGCTACCGGGGCAACGGCCGCCGAGTCGCTCCGCGGATGCACAACCCCGGCAGGAATGCAACCGCTCATCTGAATCAAAAGCCGCTGGAGTTCATGCGCCGTATCGTCAAGGCGGCCTCGAACGAAGGCGACACGATCTGGGAGCCGTTCGGTGGTTTGTGCACCGCGTCGGTCGCTGCCGTCGACATGGGTCGGAATGCCTTTGCCGCCGAGCCTCACCCCTACTTCTCGTCGCTGGCGAAACAGCGATTCACCGGCCGATTCGCAGGGGATCAGCTACCGTTGCGAGTGTGATGCCACGTCGATGGACGCCATACAACCGCAACGACACACGTTTCCCGAAGGCGATGATCTGGGAACGAGCAGGCCCGCCATGTGGCTGAATTCCGCTATTGGTGGTGGACGAACGTCAGGGAGACGAGCGACTCCCCGGACCGGAAGCAAGTGAGTCCGCCGGATGAGGAAGTAGGCCCCTACCCGGCGCCGAAGACCAGAATCGCCGACCGGCCGCTCAAGGATGGAGGGAACAACTTCGGCCGCGTCGCACGGCTCGCGGGTCTCATGGACGAGTACACGTCGTCCTTGCGGGCGCAACGCATTGCCGGCATTCCGGCCGATCACTGGATATTGTTCTTCAAGCGCCATGCGGAAGCGAAAGATCCCATGGCGATTCTCGATCACTTGATACGGGATCTCGGGCAGAGCGGACTGAGCAAGGAGGCGGCTGACGTCGCAGAGGCGATCTCCCGGATCGTCGATCGGTTCAGGCAAGGCGACGTTCCGTTCAGCCGTCCCCGAACCTCCGCGCGTAGCCGGTCAGGCGCGCTTGCCAGCCGGGGCGGTCGAGGACCTCGCGGTTGACGACCCCGTTGGGGACGCGGCCGGCCATGAGCGCGAGCACGGCGCGTACGTCGGCTCCTTCATCACACCCTCACATCACATCCTCGACGTGCGGGAACCCGCCGCCCGACACACCGGCGCCATGCGTCCGCCGCCTGCGACGCTGGAACCCGCGGGCCGATACGCCGGAGGCAGTGTGACGCTACGGTGCGGCCATACCATACGACCCCGCCCGCAAGCTCCTGCCCGCCCATCCCGGCATGGTCGAAGACCTGCTCCGCCGGCTCCCGCCTTCACATCCCCCATACGGTGATCGTCCGCCCGTCCGAAGACGATTCTTCGCGCCGGAAGATCTTCTCCTCCCACGCCTTCCCTTCGCTCCGGTCGAAGATGACCAGATGGCCCGCCTGCGCCGCGCACCGGCCCATGTACCCCGCGGTCTGCTCCAGCCCCTCGCGGAGGGTGGCCTCGAGGCTCTTCCGCAGTACCTTGCACTCGATCACGTACCTGCCCTCGGACGCGGATCCGGGCGGGCCTTCGCCGCCACCCCCGCCCCGCGGCCAGACGATCAGCAGGTCCGTGCGTCCCCGCCCGAGGCCGTATTCCCGTTCGATGCGCCCGCCGCTGTTCACCACCCGATGCAGGAACGCCTGCAACACGAGCTGCGGGCCGGCTTCCACGTAGTCGAAGCGCCCCAGCCAGTGCTCCGAGTGCTCGCGGAAGAACGCCTGGAAGGCCCCGAGCAGCTTGTCGACGTCGAGGTTCCCCTCGGCATCGACGTACCAGTCCACGTCCTGCAACAGACTCGCCTGCGCCGCGTAGGTGAGCTCGCGCGGCACCACTTCGGCGTAGATGGGATTGGCGATACGCAACGGGTCGTCGTGGGCAACGAGGCCCAGGTCGCGGACGTATTCCAGGTCGTGGGAGTGGTACCTCGCCTCCTCGCTCCCGCTCAGCAGTGGCTCGACGACCCGCCGCACCCGGTCTTCCCGGAGCTTGTCGGCGAGCTGATCCAGGTGGACCTGCCGGCTCACGATGAGATGCTCCCGCGCGTCGAGGAGGGCGGCGCGGGTGATTGCTCGGGAACGGTCCCGACCACCGGCTTCGGTGTCGAAGCAGACCCGACGGCACAGCGCGTTCACCAGCCAGGGCTGGCCCCGAGTCTGGGTCCACACCGTCTCCAGCGCCTCCAGGGTGAACGCCTGCCCGGTCTCTGCGGTGTGCTGGGCGAGCAGCGCGCGTACCTCTGCCTCCGTGAAGTCCCCGAGGCGCAACGATTCGGCCCGGACGTTGAATGCGCTGCCCCCGGCGACCGCTGCGTTCTCCGAACTCGAATGGATGCGGTAGTCGCGCACGTCACGCACCCCGCACAGCGCCACACTCTGCGGGAAGCTCCCGGGGCGCCGGTCGTAGCGGGCGCGCAACTGCCGCAGCACGGAGATCAGGGTGTCGCCGATCAGGGAGTCGATCTCGTCGATCAGCAGCACCAGGGGGTTCGTGTCGGCCTCGCACCAGCGGGTCAGCGCCTCGCCGAAGGCGCCGCTGCCGAAGGCGGCCAGGACGTCGATCCAGGACTCGTACAGGAACGTGTCGCCCAATGAGCGCGCCCGCGAGGCCAACTCCCCCAGGACCACGCGCATGGCCCCCTCCACGTCCTCGCGCATTGCCTGCGCGGCCTCGACGTTCACGTACACGCAACGAAAGTCGCCCGCGGAGCCGCTGTTGAGCAGGTCTTGCAGGGCGAGGAGAGCAGAGGTCTTGCCCGTCTGCCGGGGGGCGTGCAGCACGAAGTACCGCTTGTCCCGGATCAGCTCCAGGATCCGGCCGAGATTCACCCGTTCCAGCGGCGGGATGCAGTAGTGGTCCACTGGAATGACGGGGCCTTCGGTGTTGAATTTGCGCATGGCGGGAGTATGGCGCTTCGGCGGCTGGACAACGTCGTCCGGGCGAGACGGCTCATGGCAGGCACCCTGCCCTCCATATAAGGATGGGCTCTGTATCTTTAGCGGGCTCTGCCAAGGGGGCATGGCTCCAGGCGGAAAGCACCTGCCCGATACTGCCGATCGTACTCCAACCGCGAGCGGAGACGTGGAGCGGCGCCGCGTTGCCTGGCGACTTCCGAACACCCTCCCGCGAGCCGGCGGCTGACGTTCGCCGGGACTCGGGCCGCATTCCCCACGAATCCGAAACACCGACAATCCCGAACACCGGCAATCCCGGCCGGCCAGGCAGAACCGACTCCCGGAATCCGTCTCCGGGAGCGCGACGCGACGCATGCGACGCCACCGAACCACCATCGGCCCAGCTCTGTTCGAGGGCGCGAACGCCCTCGTCTGTTTGAGGGCGCGAATGCCCTCATGCTACCGTCCCGTGTGCGCAATGACCTTCCCTTCCAATCCCGGAGGGACCACCCATGAGCGAACCCCTGCCGGCCCGTCCCGCCCCCGCTGTCGAATACCCCAGCTCCGACGGCCAGCGCATGGCTGAGAACGACTGGCAGCTCCACGCGATCCTCGACGCGATCGCGACGCTCGACATGTACTTCGAGCACCGCCCGGACGTATACGTCTCGGGGGACCTGCTGATCTACTACGAGGAAGGCAACGTGGGAGCACGGGTGGCGCCGGACGTGTTCGTGGTCTTCGGAGCGCCGAAGCACAAGCGGATGACCTACAAGCTCTGGGAGGAGCCGAAGGCGCCGGACTTCGTGCTGGAGGTGGCGTCGCCGAGGACGTGGAAGCAGGACCGGGGTCCGAAACGGGCGTTGTACGAACGGCTGGGGGTGCGGGAGTACTGGCGCTACGACCCGACGGGCAAGCATTTCACGCCGCGGCTTCAGGGGCTGCGCCTGTGGGGAAGGAAGTACCGGCCCCTGCCGGCGCGGTGGAGGGACGATACGCAGGTTCTGCACAGCGGATCCCTGGGGCTCGATCTGCGTGTGGAGGGGGACCGGCTGCGTTTCCGCGACCCGGCGACCGGGGAGGATCTCCGCACCCTCAAGGAGGAGATGGCCGCCAGACGGGAGTCGGAGGCCGCCCGGCGGGAATCCGAATCGGCGCGGCGGGAATCGGAGACCCGTCTCGCGCGGGAAGCCGCCGCCCGCGAGGCCGCGGAAGCGGAGGTCGCCAGGCTGCGGGCGTTCGTCCGCGACTTGCGGGGAAAGTGAACCCTGCCGGAGGAAACGAGCCGTCGAGCGAGGGGGAGTGGTCCGGCCCGCCGGATCGTATACGGTCCGCGCCCGCCGCGCTGCCCACCCGCGCCGCCCGCGCCAATGTCCGCCGCCGGAAACGGCAGCCGTGCGAGGGACGCGCCTGCCCGTTGATGCTCGTTGGCAACCTCCGGGACAACCGGCCCATGCACCCGTACCGGGATCGGCCGAAGCCGACGGCGGGTGGGAAGCCCCGGTGGGCATACACTCCCTCCCGTCACCGGGCAGGATGCGCACCGCCGCCCGTGACATCCCCGATCGCGCTCGACACCCAATCCAGAAGACTTCCCACCGGAGCGACCGCACCGCCCTCCCCCCCGTCACCGGACAGGACGCGCACCGCGCCGCGCGGCAGGTCGTCGCGGCCCCCTTCAAGCCCCTCCCGCAGCAGGAACGCTACGGCGGAATCCGCGTCGGCGGGCTCCGGCTCCCCGCGCAGGGCCGCCGCTGCGCCGGCGGCGAGGCGGGCGGCTTCCACCGCGGGCGCACGGGCTTCCTCCGGGAAGCCGCCGCCTTCGAGCAGCGTCGCCGCCTTGAGCTTGTGCTTCGCCTGGTCCGCCAGCGTCCTCGCACGCAGAGCCCGGCCCTCGGACTCGGCCTCGCGCGCGTCCGGCCCGGGATAGACCTCGCACAGCCCTCCGCCCGGACCGCCGGCCCCACCGTCCCCGCCGGCCGACAGGAAGATCAACCCTTGGCCGGCGAGACGGAGGATCGTCTCGTGGGTGGCCTGGTCGATCACCGTCACCTTCAGGTCCGAGTCCAGGCCCGGCGTTTCGTCGAAGCGGCGTTGCTCCTCGGCGACGCGCTCCGGTGGCAGGGAGACCACCACCAGGGCGGCGTCCTCGCCCTCGCGCGCGAAGATCCGGTGCAGCGCCGGTCCGTGCTCGGCGAGCAGGCCGTCACGGAGCCGGTCGAGCGCCGGGGGCGGTGGCGGCTCCGTGGCCTTGGCCGTCGTGGCTTGAGGCTCGGCTTGCAGCACCTCGTTCAACCGCTCCAGGAACGCGGCCCGGCCGGTGGGCAGTGGGATGCTGCCGAGATCACCGCGCCGGTCGAGGACACCCTCCGCCAGCGTCCGCTTGGCGTCCAGAAGACCGAGCATGCGGTGCTCGATGGTCTTCTCGCTCACCAGGTGGATGACCGTCACCGGGCGGGTCTGGTGCTTGCGCCAAGCCCGGGCGATGCGCTGCTCCAGACGCGCCGGGTTCCAGGGCTGGTCCACGTTGACGACGACGTTCGCCGCCTGCAGGTTGAGCCCCACGCCGCCGGACTCGGAGGAGAGGAACAGGCGGCAGTCCGGATCCTCACGGAACCTGCGGATCTCCGCGCGGCGGCGCTGCTGCGGCACGCTGCCCGTATGCCAGGCGAACTCCAGCCCGGCCCTGGCCGCGTACTCGCGCACCAGCGCGAGCATCCGCACCCACTCGGAGAAGACGATGATCTTGCATCCGGGATCGTCCAGCAGATCCGGCAGCAGGCGTTCGATCTCGTCCATCTTGGGGCATTCGTAAGGCTTCCCGTCGAGGATGCCGGGGGTGTCGCACACCATCCTCATGCAGGCGAGGTAGCGCTGGAGCTTCTCGAACTCCTCCTTGCGCAACGGCCGCTTCCGGGCAAGGGCGGCGAGCCGGCCGGCCAGGCGTTCGTAGTCCTCGTAGAAGCTCATCTGCTCGTCGGTCATGGGGACGAAGAAGGTCTTGTCCGCACGGCCCGGAAGCTGGCTCTCCACGTCTTCCTTGCGCCGCCGCAGCATGACCGAGGAGACGCGGTCCGCGAGCGTCTCCAGATTGCGGTAGCCGACGGGGCGCCCCTTCTCGTCCAGGTCGTAGAAGTCCCGGTTGAAACGGAACAGGGGGCCGAGCAGCTCCGGGTCCAGGAACTGCACGATGGAGTAGACCTCGTCGATCCGGTTCTCGAGCGGCGTCCCGGTCAGGACGAACGCGTACCGGCTGCGGAGCTTCTTCACCGCGACCGCGGTCCTGGTCTGCCAGTTCTTGATGCGCTGGGCTTCGTCGAGGATGACCACGTCGGGCTGCAACGTGGCGATCGGGACCTCGCCGTCCGACAGGATCTGCTCGTAGTTGCAGAGGGTGAAGAAGGCCCGGCGCCCGTACGCGGCGCGGCGGACGGCGGGGCTGCCGAACACCACGTTGACGGTGAAGCCGGAGCCCTCGGGGGCGGAGTCCGACGGGGGCTCGCCCGCGGGCAGGAACTTGGCGATCTGCTCCTCCCACTCCGCCTTCAGCGAGGCCGGCGACACCACCAGCACCCGCTCGATGCCGCGCAGCTCGCGCAGCAGGGCACAGGCGGCGATGGCCTGTGCGGTCTTGCCGAGCCCCATGTCGTCGGCGAGCAGCGCCCGTTCGCCGAACGCGAGGTGCAGCACCCCTTCGATCTGGTATGGCAGGAGCGGACGCTCGAGCAGCCCGTCCAGGGAGCGGCGGCCGGACGCGAGATCCGCCTCGAAGCGCGTGCGGTCCCGCTTTCTTCGCGCCGCCGCCTGCCGGGTCTCCAGCCAGTGTGCCAGACGGTGGGAGACCCGGAGGCGGTCCCCGTCGGAGCGCGCCGCGTCCCGCAACCCCCGGAGCGCCCTGGCCGATCCGCGGCGGAGGCTCCCGCACAGCCGCCGGACCTCGGCCACGAGGCCGGGGTGTTCGCCCGTCACCGTGGCGGGGGCCTCCACCCGCAGCTCCTGCGCGATCTCGTCGAGAAAGACCTCGATGCGCCCGCTCGTTCCACCGCCCCGCCCGCGAGCGCCGATCCGCTGCACCACGCCCTCGACGTGCTTGCAGGTGCCGAGGCGGTTGGTGTGGAAGTCACGGCACTCGCACGAGTTGATGCGCTCCCGCAAGGATCGAAGCTCCACCACGTAGCCGCTGCCGCTCGACGACCTCACCCGGTAGTCGCAGAACGGGCCGCGCTGCCCGTCGATGGCGCGCACTTCGTCGACCTCGGTGCGCCCGCGCCATTCCCGCCGCTTGATCTCGTCCTGATCCGTCGATAGCCATCCCCTGAACACGGGGCCACGCTCGGGCCGGCGCTTGCGCCCGCCGGCGGGTTCCTTTCGTACTTTGCTCACGTCGTACCGTCCTCCGGCCGTGGAAGAGATCGGGGAAGATGCCGGGGAAGCATAATCCGATTCGAGGTTCATCCGCCGCAGAACGACGCGCATTTCGACTCCGGCCACGGAAGCGATCCGGAAGCGGTCCGGAAGCACGGCTCGATTCCCGGAGCCGACCGGCCCGAATGCCGCGGCGTGCCGGTGGCGACCCTCACCGGCGTCCGCAAATTCGACTCGCTCGAATCGCAGACCCCCGGAGCAGGAATGGGTCGCGCGCAACACGCTGCTGCGCCGGCGCATGCCCACCCTCTCCGCGCGGCCCGCGTAAGGGAACGCGGCCTGCCGGGCAGGACGATCAGGCAGTGACCGGATGCGTTTCGCGGCGAGCCGGGCCACAGCCTGGCCGGTACGGCTGCCCAAGTTTCACGGGCACCGGCAGTGGCGGCCACGGGCGATGCGGATCACCGGCCCAGACGGCTTCCCATGCCTTGGCCTCCTCTGGTCAGAACACGGATCGGCCCCGGATAACGGCCCACGATTTCGTCCGCCGTCAACAGCGTGATCCCTTCGATCCGGGCCTGCGCAACCAGGATACGGTCGAAGGGATCCTTGTGGATCGAGGGCAGCAGGTCTACGGCCAATACATGGACACCGGCCACGGCCAGCTCCGTATAGCCGTTTTCCAGCAATCCCCGGCGCAGCAGGTGCGGATCGACGCTGAAATCCGCACGTCCGAGCCCGTTCTTGACGACGACCTCCCAGATGGACGCGGCACTGAAGATCAGTTCAGTCCCCGGATCTTCGATCACCGCGCGCGCGGCGGCCGGCAACCGCTCCGGTACACCCGCCGCCCAGAGCAGGACGTGGGTGTCGAGGAGGAGGCTCATTCGACGCCTTCGAACAAGGACTCAAGCTCGCCGGACCTCATGCCGTCGAAGTCTTCCGGCACCGAGATCCTGCCGGCCAGAAACCCGATGCGGCGCGTTGCTCCGGCCTCCGGGGCTTCCAGCGCGACGACCTTGACCACCGGCTTGCCCGCGCGTGCGATGATGAACGGCTCTCCGGCGACGGCGGCCTTGACGAGACGCGACAGATGCGTCTTGGCTTCGTGCATGTTGACGGTGCGCATGGCGGTGCTCTCCGGGCTTGGTCCGGGCAACTTAGTCTGAATTGGGACCGCCGGTCAATCCTGACCGCCCTGTTTTCGTCGATGCAAAGCTGAAATGTCCCCAGGGTGAACGGGAGGTGGAGTGGGGGGTAGGATGGAGCTTGCCGCGGCCATCGAGACGGTGCGCTCCGTGGGCACAGGCCAAACTGCCTGCCTGGTGGACGAGATGTATTCCTGGGGGCTAGAAGGGAGCACAGAGGCTGACGCCAATCCGCCGGGAAGCCGGTGAAGCACCGCGCACCCCGGGAGCGGCTGCCGGCCGAGACCGCAGGCAAAAGGCCATCGACTTCCGGTGGGCCGGAGGGAACGATGTTCGACAAGCCCGTGACCGTCATCGCCGCGATGGCGCGCAACCGCGCCATCGGCTACGAAGGCCGTGTGCCTTGGGATCTGCCCGCGGACTGGAGGCGGTTCCGGCGGCTGACGATGGGATGCCCCGTCATCGTCGGACAACGCACCTGCGCGGGGTTCGAGCGTCCGCTGGACGGCCGCACGGTGATCGTCCTGGCCCGGGAAGGCGAGCCGGTGCAGGTTGGAGACCGCACGGTGGACAGCGCGGTGCGAGACGCGCTGGAAGCTGCCGGGATCGCCCCGGGCGGACGGATCTGGATCGCCGGAGGTGCGGTCACCTACAGGCGAACGATGGAGCTGGCGGACGGCATCGACCTGACGGTGGTGGACACCGAGGTCGAGGCTGATACCTGGATGCCGGAAATCGACCGCAGCATCTGGCAGGAAGCGGCCCGGCGGCCCGGACCATCGGGCGGCCCGGAAGGGCTCACCAGTACCATCGTGCAGTACCTGCGCCGGGCGCAGACCGCGGAACGGAGCACAGGGGCACCGGTCACCGTCGACTGGGAGTAGATACTTCGGGCTGCGCCCCTCCTCGCCCGGCGGGGGATGGACCTCGCGATTTCTCCGACCCCCCTACCGCCAGGGAAATCAGCCCTTCCCCGGCGAGGCGGAGCATCGTCTCGTGCGTGGCCCGATCGATCACACCGTCACCTTCAGGTCCGGCGTGTCGTCGAGGCGGTAGAAGATCGGTCGAACAGAAAGTCGAGCGCCTTGATCAAGGCGACACCCACGACGACGACCCCGTACACCTTGGCGGTGATGCGCAACTCGAGCTTCTCGAAGGCGTTGTCCAAGTCATCCTTCGTCACCAGATTCTCGCCGACTGCGGTACTGATCTGTTCGGTGACGGCTTCGACCTGCAAGTCGTCGAATCCTGCTTCGCGCAGAGCTTTGACGGCTTTGTACGTATCGAAAGCGAGCGTAGCCACGAAGACTGCTCCAGTGCTCCCGTCGTCGTCTCTCGACGCCAGCAAGATCCCGGCATTACGGCAAGGCGGCTGTCAGGAGCACGTAAGTCTGTCCCATGAGGAGCAAACTGAATGGCGACGGCGAAACCTTCCTCCACCATCGCAGCCGCCCGCGCACCGGTGACGACGCCGTGGTTCCGCGCACCGGCGCGTCCATCGTCTACGACGGCGCCGCCGTGATCCGGCAGTTCGGGATGACGGGTGTATACCGTCAACGAGTCGGTCGCCGTCTCGCGGGCGCGCGACAAGCCGATGTTCCCTGCAACTCCTGTCGCGGCGCGGCGTCGACATGCCGGAGGCCGGATTCGGCTCTCCCTTTCCGAGCGGCGCACCGCCGGGGTCGAACACGCGCCCGCGGCGGGGGTGAGCCGGTTCGCCCCCCAGGGTTGGAGATCAACGGCTCTCGTGGCCCGAAGGGCATCGAGGAGGTAGAAACGCGGCCAGGGCGTCGAACCACTGCACGAGCGCCGGCAACGCATAGGAGGCGTTCGCGGGGCTCGGGTTGGGTGTGACGAAGACGCGGGCGCGGCCGATGGTCTCCTGTCGCGGTCCCCATTCGACCTTTCCGGCGGTGTCCCATCCCGCGTGGCGGGCGAACGCGCGCCACGCCTGCGCGCCCTGGAACCATACGACGGCCGGCTCGTAGCGGAGGACGAGGGCCTCCAGGCGGGCCGCGCCCTCGCGGAACTCGCGTGCGCGAAGCTCCGTGCTGCCGGCGGTGGGGCGCTTCACGACGTCGGTGAAGCCGATCCCATAGCGTTCGACGAGCACCTCGACGGCGCCGGGTCCGGGCTCCAAGGGAGCATCGACCAGCCGCGACGCATTGAGGGCGGGCCAGAACCGGTTGCGGGGGTTGGCGAAGTAGAAGCCCGCGCGCGCCGAAGGCAATGACGGATTGATGCCGACGGCGAGGGCGCGCAGCCCCTCGCGGATCGCATCCGGAAGTGTGCTCATGGACATGGGACGATCAGCACCACAGGACGATCGACGTTGGTACGCCGCAGAAGCCGCAGGCTCCGTTTCAGCGCGCCGGGCCGGCGAATCCGTGGTACCTTCCGGGCCGGAGCCGAACGCAACCCCTTGACGTTCTGCCTCACGGACATGGCAATACGGGCTCCAGGCGGCCAGCGACCATCCAGGGAGAGGCGTCCATGCACCTCGTTACCGCGATCATCAAACCGTTCAAGCTCGATGACGTGCGGACCGCGTTGTCGGAGATCGGCATTCAAGGCATGACCGTCACCGAGGTCAAGGGATTCGGCCGGCAGAAAGGACATACCGAGCTGTACCGGGGCGCCGAGTACGTGGTGGACTTCCTGCCGAAGATCAAGCTCGAGGTGGCGGTCGATGAGAGGCGGCTCGACGAGGTGATCGAGACCATCGCCACCGCGGCCCGGACCGGCAAGATCGGCGATGGCAAGATCTTCGTCGCACCGCTTGAAAACGTGGTCCGCATCCGCACCGGGGAGATGGCGGCCGAGGCGCTCTGAAGGAGTACCCTGCCCCCTGTATGGCCACGGAAGGCGCGGCGCACCGCGGCCGTGCCGGGAGCCTGCCGATGGCGAAGCCACGGACCCTGTTCGAGAAGATCTGGGACGGCCACGTCGTCGCGGCCGAGGAAGACGGCACCTGCCTGCTCTACATCGACCGCCACCTCACCCATGAGGTGACCACGCCCCAGCCCTACGAGGGACTGCGCCAGGCCGGGCGCGGGGTGCGCCGCCCGGACGCGACCCTCGCGGTCATCGACCACAACATCGCCACCGACCGCAGCGAGGGCATCGGCGAGGATTCGCAGCTCCAGATCGACACCCTGATCCGCAACTGCGAGGAGTTCGGCGTCGAGCTCTTCCACTTCGACGACCCGCGCAACGGGATCGTCCACATCATCGGACCCGAACAGGGCTTCACCCTGCCGGGGACCACCATCGTCTGCGGCGACAGCCACACCGCCACCCACGGCGCGTTCGGCGCCCTGGCCTTCGGCATCGGCACCTCGGAGGTCGAGCACGTGCTCGCGACCCAGACGCTGATCCAGGTCCCGGCCAGGGCGATGCGCGTCACCGTCAACGGCGCCCTGCCCTTCGGTTGCACCGCCAAAGACCTGATCCTCGCGATCATCGGCAAGCTGGGGACCGCCGGCGGCACCGGCCACGTCGTCGAGTACGCCGGCCCCGCGATCGAGGCGCTGTCGATGGAGGGGCGGATGACGGTGAGCAACATGACCATCGAGGCCGGCGCCCGGGCGGGGCTCATCGCCCCGGACGAGACCACGTTCGCGTACCTGGAAGGCCGCCCGATGGCCCCGAAGGACGACCTCTGGCGCCGGGCGGTGGCGCACTGGAAGACCCTGCCCTCGGACCCGGGCGCCCGCTATGCGAAGGAAGCCGTACTGGACGTCTCGGAGATCGTCCCCCTCACCACTTGGGGCACCAGCCCCGAGGACGTGGTGCCGATCACCGGGACGGTCCCCGACCCGAGGGACGCCCCTACCGGGGAGAAGCGTGCGAGCATGCGGCGCGCGCTGAACTACATGGGGCTCGCGCCGGGGACACGCATGGCCGACGTGGCCATCGACCGGGTGTTCGTGGGCTCGTGCACCAACGGCCGGATCGAGGATCTGCGCGAGGTCGCGGCGGTCGCCAAGGGCCGCAGGGTCGCGGGCGGGGTCCGGGCGATGGTCGTCCCCGGCTCCGGCCTGGTGAAGCGCCAGGCCGAGGAGGAAGGCATCGCGGACGCGCTGGTCGCGGCCGGCTTCGAGTGGCGCGAGCCCGGCTGCTCGATGTGCCTCGCGATGAACACGGACCGGCTCGACCCCGGCGAGCGCTGCGCCTCCACCACCAACCGCAACTTCGTCGGCCGCCAGGGCCGCGACGGGCGCACCCATCTGGTGAGCCCCGCGATGGCCGCCGCCGCCGCGGTCACCGGCCGGCTGACCGACGTGCGGGCGCTGATGGAGTGATTTCACGACCAGGGATGAGAAGAAACGTGCGGGCGAAGCCGATGCGCGGAGACCTCGCCGGACCGGCGGGACAATCGGGGCCATGAGCCGGATCTCCTGGGAGCGCGGGCGTCCCGCCCGCAGTGGACCACAGGTCCAATTGCCAATGCGGGCAAGACGCCCGCGCTCCCGAACACCTGCTTCCCGCTTGCGCGGGAATGACGAAGGTGGACGGGGCGCACGCGTTCCCAGGGGCGCCTCTCGCAAACCTGACTCATCTGTCAGAGAAATTCCCGTTCAAGGAGCCCAGGGAGCCATCAGGAAGCCATCATGGAAAAATTCACCAGGCTGACCGGCGTCGCGGCGCCGATGGACGCCATCAACGTCGACACCGACCAGATCATCCCCAAGCTGCATTTGCGCACCATCGAGCGAACCGGGCTCGGCAAGGTCCTCTTCGACGAGCTGCGCTTCCACCCCGACGGCTCGGAGAAGCCCGAATTCATCCTGAACCGCCCGCCCTGGCGGGAGGCCGAGATCCTCGTGACCGGGGACAACTTCGGCTGCGGGTCCTCGCGCGAGCACGCGCCCTGGGCGCTGCTCGACTTCGGGATCCGCTGCATCGTCTCCACGAGCTTCGCCGACATCTTCTACAACAACTGCTTCAAGAACGGCATCCTCCCGGTCGCCGTCTCCAGGGACGAGCTCGAGGCCCTGATGGCGGACGCCTCCGACCGCGAGAACCCCGTACTCACCGTCGATCTCGAAGCGCGGCGGATCACGCGGCCGAACGGAGCGGTGATCGGCTTCACGATCGACGAGTTCCGGCGCGACTGCCTGCTCAACGGCCTCGACGACATCGGGCTCACGATGCAGAAGGTGGACCGGATCGACGCCTTCGAGGCGAGGCAGCGCGAGCAGCAGCCGTGGCTGTACAGCCGGGCGTGACCCCCTCGCCGCCCCCGATCGGCGGACGGCGGCTGCATCCGCCGATTGGCCAGGACCGGACGGCCCGCCGGCATGAGGCAACCCGATTTTTGCAAACCAGGACCCGTCATTCCCGCAAAAGCGGGAATCCAGAGATTTTTGGCTGAAGCGGATTCCCGCTTTCGCGGAGCCTGCCCCCGCGGAAGCGGGGGGATGACGGCGAAAGTCCTTCGTCTCGCCGCCGCGTCCCGCGGCAACCCATCGGGGACACCGGCATGACCCGACCGCGAACGCTTTTCGAGAAGATCTGGAACAACCATCTCGTCGATGCCCAGGACGACGGCATCCACCTCCTCTACATCGACCGCCACCTCCTGCACGAGGTGCTGTCACCGCAGGCGTTCGAGGGGCTGCGCCTGGCCGGGCGCCGGGTGCGGCGCCGGGACGCGACGCTGGCGGTGGCCGATCACAACGTCCCCACCACCGACCGCCGCCTCGGCATCGAGGACCCCGAGTCGCGCCTCCAGGTCGAGACCCTGGGCGCGAACTGCCGGGAGTTCGGGGTCGAGATCTTCGACATGCTGGACCCGCGCCAGGGCATCGTCCACGTCATCGGGCCGGAGCAGGGCTTCACCCTGCCCGGGACCACGGTGGTGTGCTGCGACAGCCACACCGCCACCCACGGCGCGTTCGGCGCGCTGGCCTTCGGCATCGGCACCTCGGAGAGCGAGCACGTGCTCGCCACCCAGACCCTGCGCACCCCGCGCCCGAAGAGCATGAGGGTGACGGTGGACGACCCGTTGCCGGCCGGCTGCACCGGCAAGGACCTGATCCTCGCGATCATCGGGCAGATCGGCACCGCCGGCGGCACCGGGCACATCGTCGAGTACTCCGGCCGTGCGATCCGCGACCTTTCGATGGAAGGACGCATGACCGTCAGCAACATGACCATCGAGGCGGGGGCGCGGGCCGGGCTCGTGGCCCCGGACGAGAAGACCTTCGCATACCTCGAAGGCCGCCCGATGGCCCCCGCGGGCGCGGAATGGGACGCGGCGGTGGCGTACTGGCGCACCCTCGCTTCCGACGAGGGCGCGGTCTACGACCGGGAGGTACGGGTGGAGGCGGCGGACGTCGCGCCGCAGGTCACCTGGGGCACGAGCCCCGAAGACGTGGTGCCCATCACCGGCACGGTGCCGGACCCGGCGGACGCCCCCGACGAGGCGAAGCGGGCCGCGGCGGCGCGGGCGCTGGAATACATGGGACTCGTCCCCGGCACCCGGATGATCGACGTCGAGGTCGACAACGTCTTCATCGGCTCCTGCACCAACGGCCGCATCGAGGATCTGCGCGCCGCCGCCGCGGTGGTGAAGGGCCGCAAGGTCGCGGCCCGCGTCGAGGCGATGGTCTCCCCCGGCTCCACCCTCATCAAGCGCCAGGCCGAGGCGGAAGGGCTCGACCGGATCTTCGTCGAGGCGGGGTTCCAGTGGCGGGAGTCGGGCTGCTCGATGTGCCTCGGCATGAACCCGGACCGGGTCGGCGCGGGCAAGCGTTGCGCCTCCACCTCGAACCGCAACTTCGAGGGCCGCCAGGGGCGCGGCGCCCGCACCCACCTCCTGAGCCCGGCCATGGCCGCCGCCGCCGCCGTACACGGCCGACTGGCCGACGTGCGGGAGATGATGGGCTGATTCGAACGGCAATCTCCCCGTGACGAGACCGCCCGCACGATCTCGGCGATAATCCCGCAACGGCAGACCCTGCCGCTCGACCGGACCGCTTCTCGTATGTCGTGGTGTTCCGGCACGCCCATTGCGGCGGCGTCAGGGTCATGATCGACGCGGCTCGCGGGGCCGCTCCGGAATCCGGGTTCATCGCTTCCTGGGTGGCCATCGCGCGCACCGTCCCCGGCCAGGTCCTGGCCGAGCTGGCCGCGGGCGGGCAGGCGAACCTGACGGCCGATGCGCTGCCCGCCCGCGCCGCCGTGGTCGAGCGCCGCTCGATGCTGAATTTCATCGACAACCTGCGCGGCTATCCCTGGATCCGGGAGCGGATCGAAGCGGGCGCGCTGGCCGTGCACGGGTGGTGGTTCGACCTCGACGACGGACGCCTGTGGACGACCCATCCCGAGACGGGCGCATTCCTGCCGATCGAGCCCGCCTGAACGGCCGGGCGCGAATTGCGCGCCGGGACCTGCCCGGCGCCTTCCGCCTCACCGGGAGAGACCCCGGCGCTCAGGCCGGCCCGCCCGCCGGGATACCCCACGATCCGAGCGCCTGCATTCCCCGCCTCGCTCCCGGCGCCATTCCCCCGCCCGGCCGCGGCCCGTTCGCGTTCGGCGCAGCAGGTCCTGTCTCCCGACGTGACCCATGCCGTTGGTCTACCGTGTCTTCCCGCGCTCCCGGTCGATGGCCCGTTCCTGCTCCCTCTCGAGCGACTTCATGAATTGCGGCAGCTCCTCCTCACCGAGCACCCTTTCGGCGAGCATCCACTTCGCCGTTTCGTCGAACGTACCTGTCCACCCCCCGGTTTCACTCATGTCCCGGACGTGCACCCGCCCTTGAGCGGTCACCATGAGGTGTATCCTGCCCGAGACGTCCAGCGCAGCCCCGACCGGCCAGTAACTTCCTTCTCCCGCCTCTTCCAGGCGGGCGGCCTCGTGGTCGGCTTCGTCCGCCGCCACCACACCGCGCTCCACGAGCCATCCGGCGACGGCCCTCGCGTCGCTCGTTGCCGGCAACACCTCTTCTCCCCAGGCTTCACTTGCGCACCTTGCGCGCCATCTGCCGCCTTCTCGTCCCGCTTCCACCTCCCGTACCGCCACGCTCGTGACGGCGTTCACGGCGCAACGGACGGGGTCGGCTTTCGCCTGGGCCAGATCTTCATGCGCTTCGGCGATTTCGCTCTCCGCGAGCCTCCGGTACGCTTCCCTGCGTCCGAACGCCTGTTTCAGCGCTGCGTTCAACCGCACTCCGCTCGGGGTCCGCTCCACCGCTTTCTGTAGTGCTCTCGGGTCGTACCGCTCTGCTGCGGCACAGTCGAAGAGGTCCCGCACCGGTGGTTCCCCGCATACCCGGTCGGTGATTTTTCCGGCCAGGATCTGTTCGGTGCGCTCGGTCCAGACCAGATGCCCCTGGACTTCGCTCAGGATTGGAGGCTCCTTCAGGTGCGGGTCCAGTTGGGCCAGCTCGACCTGGCCTTCGTCGAAGACGTAGATCAGGGTGAATTCGTGCTCCCGGATCTTGCTCTTCGCGCCGGCCGCACGCATCGCCGCGTCGAGGGACCTCTCGTCCCCGGGGTTCGCGTACAGTCTGCTGAGAACGCGGTGGTCCGGGTGCGGGGAGACCTTCACGTCGACATCATGGCTCCGGCGGATAGGGCCCCACCGTCCACCCAGCAGCGTTCCTCCCCCCAGGATGAATCCTGCCGACCTCCGGCCGTGCGGGAAGTGCCGGTTCAGGATCCCGATCGTTCTCTCGAACAGGCCTCGTCCCGGCTCGGGGAGCACCAGGCGTTCTCGTGGTTCCAAGGCCGGCCCCTTGCGACAGGTTCAGTACCCAGTTCTTGCGCGTCGCTCTTCGTGCTTCCCCCGTGCGGTGCAGGTAGCTTGCCAGAACACGCAATGTGTAGGCGCCGTCGATGGACCCCTGCAGAAGGTCGTTGCCGTCTGCATGCGTCGTGAACTGGCGTGCGGCTTCGACGCATTCCTCCGGCGCATCGGGTTCGATGATACCCCGTACCGCCTGCTCTGCCGTGGCTTGGAGCGTCATCCCCGCGCAGCGCGACGCGAGCACGTACCGGATTCGGGCCAGCGGGTCGTTGCGCGTCTGGCGCCCCGGGTCGTCCGCGAACCGCTCCGGGGTCGCAAGTGGCGCGACCGCGCGCGTCCAGTCGTCTTGCCGTGTCCCTTTGGGCAGGACGCTGTAGCGGTCCACTTCCCGGGCATGACGCCCTCTCGTATCGTTCCCGATGGTCCACGTTGCCGTTCTCGTTGGCTCTTCGGGTGTCGTCTCCCACGATTTCATCTGCCTGTACCTGTCGGCTTTGCCTCCCGGTGCGAGATCCCGGCCATGTCCTTGCGCAGGCTCCGCCTCACCCCGGCGTCATTCCCCCGCCCGGCCTGCGGTCTGTTCGGTCCGCGAAGCTGCGAAAAGCCCGAGCCTTCAACTGTCCACTGAAACGAGGCCACTCCGGGGCTGACCTACACATCGTCCTTGGAAATAAACTTCTGCCTGTAGTTGGCACCGGTATCGGGAGGTATAGGCGGAATCTCCGAAGGCAGAAACACTTTGCCGATCTCGCCGTCGGGATAACTCAGCCCCAACGCGACAAACAATCGACTCAGGCCATGATGCGGGGGAATAGCCGAAGCTGGCTGGCCTGACGAAAAAGCCCGTCAGTCGCCGCCACGCTGATCCGAATGCCCCGTCAGCAGAATCTGTGGGTGAGCTCCTGCTCGGGCAGACCGCCCGGTATATGATACAACGCGACTTCCAGAGCCTCGCAGGTCCGACAACCGAACGCTTTTTTGGCGGTTGCTCTCATTGCTGATGCAGATCACGTATTCGCTCATCGGAGAACCTTCCTGGTTTTGAAATCTCTGCGTCCGATTCCGTGTGCCTCGAACCAGTGCATCTCAGCGTCGCACACCGCCCCATCGTCAAGTTTAGCGCCGCCTGGAAGATCGGCCGGTCCTTCTCTGCCAGCCCTTCCGGGGATTCCAGGCCCGGACGATGCTCGACAAGACGCAGCTCCCGTCCCAGGGCCGCCAGCATTCGGGCCGAGTCCGGAAACTTCCTCTGCAGATTGCGACGCGCTTCCTCGAAAGCGCAGGGGCTGCTGAACACCTGCCAGCGCCCCTGCGCGCCAAGCTCGATGACGAGCGCGGCCTTTCCGTCCGGATTGTGCGCCGCGGTGAACAGTACGTTGGCGTCCAGGAAAAGCCTCATCGATCCAGCGGGCCGAGCTTCCGGACCAACCGATCCCGCTCGTCGGCCGCCCACGCATCTTCGGCGTCCCGCTCGGCGATTTGCTCGTCGTCGTAGAGTTGAACTTCCAGGACGACCCCCGGCTTGAGCACGATCTCGCTGCCCCGGTCTTCGAGGATGACGACGTCGCCGCCCTTGGGTCCCAACCGCTTGCGCAACGCCGCCGGCAGCGTAATCTGCCCGCCCCCGGACACCACCAATGGTTCACCCATCTCTACCGTCCATCCATCGAGCCACCGTGTCGCGAAGGTATCACGCCCTCCGCATTGCGGAAATTCCGTCGATCGATTCCATTGGGAGATGACGATTGCCGACCTGGGACCGCATGGCTCCGAAAGAAGATTCGTTCAAGATGTACTGGCCCGCCGGCGGACGGTGGGGCACGGCTCCTTCCTGTTCCTCGCGCATCGGCGTACCGGGGTGCTGTTGCGCAATGTCCCCTTTCCGAACCCTGCCTCGGATGCCGGCGTTATCACCGGAGCGCATGGCCCGCGGATCTTCGGACAGTTCTTGGATCGAGCAGGCGGTGCTGATCACGGCGTATTTTCCCGATCCGGAACGATGGGAGCCCGGATTCAAGCGGAGACGCATATGAACGAGGGGAAGCGGACGAAGATCGTCCGCGAAGGAAGCTACGTTGCAGAAGTTGACGTAGAGCCATTGGAGGATCCCGATGGATGGTCCCCGTATCTCTCCCTTGAAGATGCGTACCGGCTTGACGATGTGCGGGAGGCTCTTCGTCGAGGTGACGTCAAAGCCGCTGCGAACCATTCACGCGTGTTCAGCCTCACCCCCATCGCTGTATGAGGATCCGAACATCAGACTGAGACACCGTCTCGCTGGCAGGGCCTCTCCGTCCCGTACCCGTTCCGCGTCCCATTCGTTCCGACCATGATCCTGCACGACACCTTCGCCGCCACGCCCCTGGACCGGGCCTCCCTTCCCCAGGGCGCCCTCGACGTCGCCGAGCGGGTGCGGACCAACCCCTTGCCCTGGACCGGACAGTTCTCGCCGCAGCTCGTCGAAAAGCTGCTGGCCGCCTGCGCCCCGCACCACGGAGTCGTACTCGACCCCTTCGCCGGCAGCGGAACGTCGCTGGTCGAGGCGGCACGGCTGGACCTGCCGGCCTGCGGGGGCGACCTCGACCCCACGGGGGTGGCCCTCGCGCGGGTCTACCGGCTGGTCAACCTGGACGTTGCCGGGCGGACGGCGTTGCTCGACGAGCTGCGCGAGCGACTCTTCGAGGCGGTCGGCCTGCCCCATGGCCCGCTCTTCTTCGCAGAGGCCCGGTGGCCGGCGGAGCGCTCCGCCCTGGAATCCGCGCTCGTCGCGCTCTGGCGCGAATCGCCCCCCGGCCGGCGCAGAGCCTCATGGCGGCGCTCGTGGTGCTGTGCGACTTCTACCGTGAGCATCTGGACGCGGAGACGATCCACAAGGCATGGCTCCGCCTCGAACGGGTCGTCCGCACCTTGCCGGAATCGACCCGGCCCATCGCCGTGCACCACGCGGACGCGAGGGCGCTGCCCGTCGAGTCCGGGTCCGCCACCCGGCATCGCGCCATGACATCGACGGACTTCGACACCCTCAGCGCCGCGAAGCGCCTTCGCGAGGCCGGCTTCAACGAAGACCAGGCCGAAGCCATCGCCGAAGGGATGCGCGAAGCCGCCACCGCCGACCGGAGCGACCTCGTCACCAAGGCCGACCTCGCCGTATTGAAAGCCGACCTCGCCGCCGTGCGGATCGAGATGCGGATCTACGGAATCACCGTACTGGCAATCGCCGGAAAGCTGTTCGGCATCTTCAACGCCGTCGCCGGCGTGCTGGCCTGAGCGTTTCGCCACACCCGGAGCGGCACGGACACGCCGGCGGGCCTCGTAGCGGACCGCTCCGCCAGGGCGCGCCCCCGTCGCCCTTGCCCGGCCGCCGGCGCGAAACCGCCGGGGCGCATCGGGTCATGTCCGGGTACGGATCCGGCGCGAACGCCGCAACGCCTCGACCGAATCCGGCGCCTGCCCTGGCGCACCGTGCGCAACCCGCATCCTCCCGTCCAGGTTCTGAGCGAGGACCAGATCGAGACGATCCACCAGGCGTCGTTGCGCGTGCTGCGCGACATCGGCATGAAGGTGCTCAGCCCGGACGAGGCGTTGCGCGAGTACGTCACGAAGCGCAAGCGCGCCATCGAGGCGGGCGAGGTGGCGCTGGAGCAGTAGCGGTACGGGTGAAAGCGTTCCGGCACTTGCCGGGGGCGGAGGTCCAGCGGGCGCGAACGATCCAGGCGACTCCCGGCAACGGCGTGCTTGACGTAAACGGAAATCTGTAGCAGGGTAGCCACGCATCTGGCTGTGACCAAGATTTGGATGGGCGCTACAGTTATGTCTGAAATTCCCCCCCCCCCCCCCCCCCCCCCCCCCGCAGTGGCAGCTAACTGAATCTTGCTGCGCGGATTCCCATTCCGCGCATCCCGAAGAAAACCCGTACCAGCAGCACCGACGCCGACCGGACGTGTACGGCGCTCGCTGCCTTCAAAACCCGCCGGCATGGAGCATCTCGTCCGGAGGGACATACCCATATCGGTTTCGGCCCAATTCCGGCGGAAACGGCTCATGCCCGGCGGCGGACCACGTCGGCCGGGACCATGCTTCGGTAATTCGCCAACACGGCCTAACAGGAGACAACAGGAGAGCTCCCATGCGCCACTCCCGAATGACCCTCGCACTCGCCGCCGTCCTCGCCACCGCTCCCGTCGACATCGCCGTGTCCGCGCCCGCGCCCGGCGCCGAGGCCTTCGCCGAATGGGCCTTCGACCACACGGGCGCTTCCTGCCTGGGCGCGCTCCAGGGAGACACGGTGAATTTCGACGGCGGCGCGCGCTGCGTCGGGGATCGGCTCGGCGGCCTCCTGGTCGGGGAGGCCGCCCGCCTGCTGACCGAGCAGGGGCAGAGGCTGTTCGGGGCGCACTTCAGCCTCGTGCACCGCATGACCTGGTCCCCCCTCGGCCAGGGGCTGGCCGGGGAGCTCGACGCGGTCATCCCGCTCGGCGGCACGCCGCCGCAGTTCCGCGGGGGCGGCGTGCCGGCCGGCACCGGGGCGGCGGAGGCGCTGCACGGCAGCGCGTTCTTCCTCCAGCAGGGCGTGACCCGCTGGACCGACGAGCACGGGTTCCGGCGCCACGACGTGCGCCTGGGCACGGCGTTCCGGTTCGCGCTCCCGCACTTCGCGGGCGCGGACGTGGTGGGGGCGGCGGCGATGGTGCAGGAGAACATCGAGCGGGGGCACCAGCGCCTCGTGCTCGGCACGGACTACGCCGGGCGCTGGGGCCATGCCTCGCTGCAGCACTACCTCCCGACGACGGAGTGGCGCGCGGGACGTGCGGGCTACGAGGAGCGCGCGGCGGGCGGGACCGAGCTCAGCCTCCGGCTCGACCTGACCACCACCCTGGCGCTCGACACCGCGATGGGCCGGTGGGAGCGCGACGACGCCGGGCGGTCCGCCCTCGACGGGCGCCTCGGCCTGGGCTGGACGCCGCATCCGTACCTGCGCTTCGACGCGGGGACGGGCCTCGGCTCCGGCGCGGACGGCGGCGCGTTCCGGCTTGCGCTGAACGTCCCGTTCGGCGGCCCGCGCAAGCGGGCGAGGTGGGAGGGCCTCGGCGCCTTCACCCTCGCCGGTGCCGGCGCGGGCGGCGGCGCCACGGCGGGCGACCTGTGGCGCCCGGTGGAGAACGTGGGGCGCATCCGCACCATCGAGCGCGTCGCCCCGCAGCGCACGACGGTGGACGGCGTGACGGTGCGCTTCCTGCAATCCTCCGCCCCGAGCGGCGGGACCGTCGCGGTGGAGGTGGTCCTGTCCGCCCCGGCGGCCGAGGACGTGCGCCTGACCGTGCGCCTGGCCCCGGGCAGCGGGGACCGCCCGGCGGTGGCCGGCGTGGACTACGTCGACGCCCCGGCCCTCGTGACCATTCCCCGGGGCGCCACGTCCGGGCGGGCGACGTTCCGGCTACTCGAGAACCCCGCGCTCGCGGCCGACCGGACCTTGACCGTCACCGTGGCCCGCGCGGCCTGAGCCCGAAGAAGACCCCCTGACGCCTATCCGCCGGCCCTGCCGGGAAGGGAGAGAGAACGATGATGCTGCCCGAGAGGACGAGCTCTGCCCATGTGGCCCGCGCCTTCCAGCGCTTCGCGCGGGGCGCGGTGGTCGGCCTTGCGCTGGGCGTGTTGGCGGCCTGCGGTGGGGGCGGGTCCTCCACTCCTGCGAAGACGACTCCGACCCCGGAGACCCCAACCCCGGAGACCCCAACCCCGGAAATGACCATTACGCCGTCGGCCCCGACTGCGGCCCAGTTGGAGGCGGCTCCGATCATCAGCGCCGGGGAAACCGTCGACGGAACCCTCGAATCCGCGGACGACGCGAAGTACTACCGGCTGGAAATCTCCGAAAGTGGCACGTACGAGTTCACGCTCGAGGCGGAAGCAGGCCTCGAGCTCGCGATACTGGACAGCGCCGGGAACGTCATCATTACCGCGGAGACCGAGAGCCCGACGAAAATTCTATATACACTGAAGGAAACGAGGGAGCGGTTGTTCGCTCGGATATCGAACAAAGTACCGGCTCCGGCCAAAAAGACATTTAAGTTCATATCCAAGAACTTGGGACCAATACAGACCATTATCAACCTCCTCAATAGGGATCTGAAATTCGAGCTGACCGTGGGCGGACAGGGTGTCACAATCGACGTGAACGAGTTTTTCTCGTTCTCCAGAGACACACTCCCAGAAGATGCTCCGAGGAATGCACAGCTAGCATTTTCACTTAGTGTCCCATTTGTCAAGGCGACGTATGGGTTTAATGGTCTGACGATGAGGATCGACCGTGGGGCGGTGAGGAGGGATAGACAACCTCTTAAGGGCCATATAGATGTGTGCCTGCCAATAGTCAATATATGCAGGAGTGAAAGGGTCGAGGTTATCGCTAGACTAGGGATAGTGGTCAAAGAGGACTACCGCTACACGGGTGGCACCACTTCTCTTCACGGTTCTCCTCATCACGGTCTCGTCTCGCCGCCCGCAATAGTGGTAGGCACTGACGACACCGAAGATGCGGCCGGCGGATTGCAGGTTTGGAGATCGAGACCGCTCGTCGATTACTTCCATATTCCGGAGAACACGCAAGCCAGCCAAATCAGCTACGCCTTGGGTGAGCCGAGCCTCGTGCTGGAGGGTTTGGGGCCGGGGGGACGGCCGATATTGCTTCGATCTATCGATATCCGTGGTTCCGGCGACGGGAGGAGGCTGGAAGTCACTCTCCCCACTGAGGTCTTCCCCCCCAATGACGCGACCGCCTCGTTCATCTCCGAGACCATCCAGGTAACGCTGTCTACGACGATTCAGGGCTCGGATTTGGAACCTGTGCGTCTGAGTTTCGTGATCTCCTACGGCTGGGACCCACAGCCACGTGTGAAGCATGTTCGGACCCGGACCTTTTACTTGGGCCGCGGGGAGACGAAGTACACCAGCAAGCCCTTGGGCGAATATTTCGAGTACGACGGCACGTCCGAGCTCACGTTCTCCTCACGCACAACAGGCGCATCCGGCACGGGATGGAGCCCCCAAATCAGAGGGGACAAACTGGAGGTCAGTCAATCAGCCATGACGCTTGGCCACTACGTCGAGGTCGATGTGACGGCAACAAGCCCAGGAGGCTCCGCCACTGTGCGGTTCGAGGTTCAAATCGGCTACGTGGTGTGTTGCAACGATATCTTCTCCTGTAGCTGTGGTTTCCAATACCGGTACTATCATCCTGTCTGTTATAGCAGGAATACAGGTACACATGACCAGCGAGTTACAAACTGCCCCCGGACGGGTCTCGAGTATACCGGTGGTCCCTCCACGACGAGAGAGTGCTGCGAGGATACAGACCTCGATTCCACCAGGGAGGAAGCCGGACTCAGGGTGCAGGAATGCCGATGTGAAAACACAACACCTTCTCTTTTTCTTTGTGATGGCAGCAGCAGAGGTTGGCGGTCCACGGCCTCTTGCTCCGTCAACCGGTTCTGAGCCAGGCGCACGAAGGGGCGGGCCATCGGGCCATCGAGGACCGCGCCGCCTGCGCGGATGCGCTTCGCCAGAGCGCGGCCTGTCCGGGCTTGGTCCTTTGTCCGGCTCGCAGCGGCACGATGCTTCGCCGCACAGGAAGGGCACAGCACCAACCGCCGCGCGGCGGCCCGCGGAGCCTGCGCAAAACGATGGCGACGAGCGGCGCGGCGCCGGCCATCGCGGGCGGCGGCGGGGGCTATGTGCGGCCCGATGCGCCGGCACCCGCAAGACCCGCCCCGAGCCGGAGGCCGCCAGAAGCCAGCACGGCGCGCAACCCGGGGCTCGGCGGCTGCGCGCCGGTCCCAGGCTCCGGCGCGTTCGCCAGGGTCAGCTCTTCAGATGGGAGCCGAAGAACGAGATGGAACGCTCCAAGGCATCCTGCGCTGCCTGATCGTCACGCCCGATGTGTACGCCGCGCTTGGCGCACGCCTGAACGGCAAGGCGGATCAACTCCCCCCACGTGATCCCTTCGGAAGAGAACGCCGCGCTTCGGGATTCCCCATCGGGTCCGAGCCGGCCGGGGGGGCACTCGTTGAACTGCCAGGCATCCTCGTTCCAATAGACCTGCTTGGAGCTGATGAACCCGTGGCGCGCGCCGGGATAGGCAACCACATCCACGTTCACGCCCGCCGTCTTCATCTCCTCGATGCGCGCAAGGCAGGGGCCCGGAGCCGTGTAGTCGTCCGAGGCTCCCAACAGGAACAGGAGCGGCGCGCCGGTCGGCTGATAGGGGTCGGGATGCGTATTGCATGACGGATAGAGCGGAAGATGCGCCGCGAAGCGCGGTCCGCCGGGCAAAACGGCTCCCGCCCAGGGTTCGTGGCTCGTCAGGAAGCTCACGATCCCGCCGAAGCTGGTTCCGGTAATCCCAATCCGGTCCGGCTCGACCCGTGGATGCTGCGACAACGCCTCCAAGGCGCGGAAGGCATCGATCACCCGGCTCGCCCGCGAAAGCCGCCCCTGCTCGCGCGAGGTTTCGTGGATCCCCCTCCCGGCATAGCTGTCGGCGATGAAGAAGCCGATCCCCTGGGCGGCGAGCCCTTCCCGAAGCTGGTTGCGATACGTGCGGTAATTCTCGTTTTCGGGGTGTCCGCTGCCGTGCTGATACATGACCACAGGGAAACGGCCGTCTCCCTCGGGGAGGTAGAGGCGTCCATGCAAGGCAACCGGATCGTCATTCAACCGACCGGCGAACACATCGCGGAAGAAGTCCACGTTCGAGGAGGCATAGCCGATACGCTCCACACCAGCGCCCGGCCGGGGCTCCGGGCCGGCACAGCCGGCGCCCAGAGCGAGGGCGGCCACGGCCGCCACGAAACCGCCCGGAATGGACGTCACTGCTCTCCTCCGCATGGCGAAGACCCAAGAACACCCCCCGCCGCGGATCACGAGCTCATGCCGGGCGGGTTCGAGCGCTTCAGGCTCAGGCTCGCCACCAGCATACCAGTGTCCCCGGCGTGAAGTGCCCGGGCGCGACGTGGCGCGGCGGGCGGGCGGGCCGGCATCCTCGCCAAGCGCCGGGCGGGCTCGAGGGCGCCGGCCCGCATCGAGCGGCATCGCCGACGCCCGGCGCGGGCGGGCTTGCGCGGCGGCCCGCGGAGCGGCACCCCCGAGGACGGGAGCGTTTGAAATGTGTCCCGGCCTGGGCCATCCTTGACCCGTCCGCACGGAACGCCGCCCGCGGGCGCAGACCACGGGAGAGCCCCATGAGACACCAGCGCACCGCAATCGCCAGCCTCGCCCTGTCGGGCGTCCTGCTCGCCGCCTGGCCGGAGGGCGGCGCCGCCCAAGGGGCCGGCGCCGAGTGCGTGCAAGAGGAGAACGGCGGGTACTCGAAGGCAGCGCAGTGCTGGGAGGGCGGCAAGAGGCGGGGCCGGTGGGTGGTCCGCCTCCCCGGCGGCGAGGTGCGCGAGGGCGCCTACGTCGCCGGCAAGAAGCAGGGCCGGTGGGTGATCCGCCTCCCCGACGGCGCGGTGCAGGAGGGTCCCTACGTCGACGGCGAGAAGCAGGGCCGGTGGGTGCTGCGCCATGCCGACGGGACGGTCGAGGCGGGCGCCGTGGCCGGGGGCGTGCGGGTGGGCCGCTGGGAGGCGCACCGGCCCGACGGGAGCCGCAGGACGTTCGAGATGGCCGGGGGGCGCCTGGTGGAGGGCTCCGTGCGCGTCGTGGCGCGCGCGCAGGGGGGGACGCGGGGCGCGGGGGCGATGACCCGCGAGGAGCGCCGCCGGGTCCAGTCCGCGCTGGCGGCGCAGGGGTTCGACCCGGGGCCGGCCGACGGGGTGTTCGGGGCGCGCACGCGGCGCGCGATCCAGGCGTGGCAGGCGTCCCGGGGCCATGCGGCGACGGGGTCGTTGACGGGGGCGCAGGTCGGGATGCTGCACGCGCCGCCGCGCCGTGCGCAGGCGACGGCGCAGGGCGGCAGCGCCGAGCTCTTGCGCCTGTTGAGCCTCCCCGGCTGGTCCAGCGAGCGTGAGAACAAGATCCGGGCGCTGCTGCGCCAGGGGACCAATCCCAACGCCCCGGACGGGAACGGCGACACGGCCGTGCACTACGCGGCGGCGGGACCGCTGGCCTATCTGCGCGCGGTCCTCGCGCACGGGGGACGCTGCGGCACGAAGAACCGGTCCGGGGCGACGCCGTTGCACGTGGCGGCGGCGCAGTCCGCGCAGTTCGGCGGCCCGAACCCGGAGTCGGTGCGGATGCTGATCGAGTGCGCGCCGGGGGCGCTCGCCGCGAAGGACCACCGGGGCAACACGCCCTTGCACGCCGTCTACGCGGGCGCCGACTCCCGGCTCTCCAGTCCCTTCAGTGGAGACCGGGACTCCGACATCCTCAAGACCCTGCTCGACGCGGGCGCGAACCCGAACGCCAGGAACCGGGACGGGGATACGCCGATGATCCTGCTGCTCAAGGAGCAGGGCGTGGTGTTCTCGCATCCGTCGCAGCTCCGGCTGCTGCTGAAGGCCGGGGCGTCCGCCGACACGCGCGACGGCAAGGGCGTGCCGGCGCTGTCGGTGGCGATCCTGGAGCAGGCGGATGATGACTCGGGCCACGTCGTGCCGCTCGTCCGCGCGCTGCTCAAGGCGGGGGCGAACCCCGACCAGCCGGACCGCCGGGGGGATACGCCCCTGCTCCACGTGCTGGCGCTGGAGTGGGAGGAGCCCGAGCTCGCCGGCGCGCTGCTCAAGGCGGGGGCGGACCCCGACCAGGCGGACCGCCGGGGGGATACGCCCCTGATCCACGTGGCGCAGTCGGGGTACGCCTCGTATCTCGATGCGCTGCTTGCGGCGGGGGCCGACCCCTGCATCCCCGACCGGGGCGGGAGGCTGCCCTCCGAGTATGCGGCGAAGGGGTCCTACACGAGAAGCGTCCTGCACCGGGCCGGCGGCTTCCGCGACCCCGTGGTGGAGGGGGGGTGCGGGGCCGGGAAGCCCGCGGGGGCGGGGGAGGAAGAGGCGGCGGCTGCATCGGCACCTGAGCCAAAGTGCACGGAAGAAGTCAATAGCGGCTACGAAAGCGGCTTCAAGTGTTGGGCCGAAGTGAGCAACAAGCCGGGTTGTTATTTTTGGGGTGACGGAATCGGAACCGAGAAACTCCATCCTGATGTGTTGTCCTATGGTCGCACTTCAGCCGTAACCGTCAGTAATGAATGGGCAATCGACAGATGTACGGACGGCAAGGTGACCGGGGTTTGGCGTAGAGTGGCTCGCACTGACTTAGACCACAGCACTTGGATGGTCTCCGACGAGACCATCCCCTTCCTTGATGGCAAGAGGCACGGAACCAGCCGGATGGTTGGAACTGGAGCTAGTTATGGAGATACTGACGATCCAACATGCGTCGAGGTAGATTATCGTCGAGGGGATAGGGTGGATATTAGAGGGTGCTAATGCCAATTGTGCCAAGCGCATCCTCTATGACGTTGCCGTACCGTGCCGCACGGTGCCGGTCGCGTTGTCTGTAGCCCGTAGCGCGCCGTCAAGCGCACCACGGGCCGATTCCCGTCCCAACCCGCTACCACCATCGCGGGTCAGTCTGGAAGCGCGCCCGCGACGGCCCACGGGCGCATCCTCTGCGACGTGGCCGGTGCCGACTCGCACGGTGCCGGCGCGTCGGCTTCCGTGCCGTCTTGCGGCACGGTCCATCCAGTTCTGCATCCGCCTTCCGAAGTGTCCCGGTGCACGTGCGAGGAACGAGCCGTGCGCAGGGATGCGCCGGCAGGCGCCTGCGCCGGCGGGCGCCCGTGCCGATTCGTCATCGTCGCAGAGTGCGCGACGTCGTCCCGCGCGGAGCGGGAGCGGGCCGTCCCGGGCGCGGGCGGGTTCGCGCAATCCGCGATTATGACAACCCGGAGGGCCGCCGGGGATCCCCGTCCCGCGGGCGACGGGGCCGGGCGGCCTCCGTGCCCGGCGCCGGCCGCTCCCGGGCAGATCCCCGCGCCGGCCTTGCCCGTCCGCTTCGCGGCGGCCAGCCTCTCCCGAGTCGAACCCTGCCTGCCGCGCATACCCTTCTGCGCCGGCGACGTGGCCGGCTGATCGAGGCGGTATGTCCCTCGAGGTCGAGAGCGGGCGATAGCGCACTCGCGGGGGCCTTGCCTGCCGTGCCGGCGCCGTGGTCCGGGCGTCCTGCTGTGCCTGGCGCCGGTCGCTACCGTAGCGATACCGCCCGCCTTACCCGTTCGCATCGTCGCGAGACGGGCGCGGTCCGTGTCGAGCGGCGTCAAACGATGCCGAACAGCTTGGCGGCCATCGCGAGGATGAGCGCGGCTTGAAAGCTGAACATCCAGCGCATTTCGGAACGAAGGGCGGCGAGGTCGGCTTTCGTGGCGAAGCCGGCGAGGTCGGCCTTCGTGGCGAGGTCGCCACGTTCGGCACTCGCGGCGGCATCGCGCATTCCTTCGGCGATGGCTTCGGCGAAGCGGCGCTCGATGCCGGCCGCTTCGAGCGTGCGTGCGGTGGCGAGCGGGTTGAAGGGGGTGGCGGGCATTGCCGTGCTCTCCGGGGTCGTCGCACTCTACCATGCCGGAGCGGCGGGGCTGCCGGCGTGGCGTGCAATCCGCGATCGGGCATCCCCTTCGCGCCGGCGACGTGGCCGGGAGCGGTAGCGGGCCGGTTCGCGGTGGTGCGAAGCCGCGGCGGCCAGCCTTCCCGAGTCGAACCCTGCCTGCCGGGGATACCCGTCGCGCCGGCGACGTGGCGGGGCTGATTCCATGCTTGGCGCCGGCCGCTACTGCGGCGCTACCGCCGTCGAAGCCTGCCGTGCATACCCTTCCCGTGGGCGGAGTCCGGGCCGTGGTGGGGCCGTGCGGGCGGGCTCGTCCCGTAGGGCGGCCTACAGGCGGCTTCGCGGGCGCGGTATCTGTCCGGTAGCGCGCCGGGCGGCGGCGCTGGCTTGCTGCGCATACCCTTCGGCGGCGGGGCCCGGGTGATGTCGTCGGCGTTGTATCCGTCGAGGGCGGTGGGGTAGTGTCGGGCGTCCTGCCGACTCGGCGGCGGGGTTATCCACGGGAGGGATGACATGAAAGCTCTGAAATCCAGCCTGGCTCTGCTTGCGCTCTCCGTCTTCGCGACTCCGGCATGGGGCGAGTCGGATACGCACTGCGTCAGCGTGCACGTCATTGATTGGTACATCGAGCTGCGCAACGAATGCGACCGGGACGTTCACTACCACTACTGCATCGTGAACGCGAACACTTCCGGCACATCCCTGATAGGGGCCGGGCCGATGGCGGCGTTGCACGATTGCGCAAACGACGGGGGCGGCTTTGGCCGGATCTCTGCCGGAGGAAGGAGCACGGCCGTTCAGTCGGATGCGCTGGGCGAGAATTCCGAATTCCGGTGGTTTGCCTGCGCCATGCCGCGGCTGCCGGAGGATTGGGACTGGAAAACGAACCGGGGGTACTGCCGGACCGCGAAGGAAAGCGCGGCGGCGCGGCGGAAGGGGGGAGGGTCGGGCAACGTACCGCGCGCGACTCGCGAGGATCGGCGGGCGCTGCAAACGGCGTTGAAGACGGAGGGTTTCAATCCCGGGCCGGCGGATGGGTCGTTCGGGCCGCGCACGCGGGCGGCGGTCCAGGCGTGGCAACGGTCCATTGGGCAGGAGCCGACCGGCGAGCTCACCGCGAATCAAATGCGCCGTCTACAGCCGGGACGTTGGGCGGCGGCGCAACCGGCAACGCCATCGGCGGGGGGCGGTTGGGAGGCGCCCGAGTCCGTCACAAGGGCGGCGGCCGAGGCGCGGGCGGCGGCGGCCGAGGCGCGGGCGGCGGCGGCGCTGTCGCCGAAGTGTGCCGATTTGGCGGGAAACCACGAGCGCATGTGCTGGCACGAGCTTGACGACCAACCCGGATGCCATGTCTACATGTGGAACTGGGAGAACCCTGTATCTTCCATCCGTGGGACAGGGGAGTGCCGCGGCGCACAGCTCGCCCGCGGGTCCGTTGTGACACATCACCGCGATGGGGGTGTCATGGAAGGTCCCGTCGTCGATGGCAAGATGAACGGGCGTTGGGTCATTCGCCTGGCGGATGGGAACGTCAAGGAAGGTCCCTACGTCGATAGCAAGGGAACGGGCGTTTGGGTCTATCGCTTCACCAATGGGAACGTCGCTGAAGGTCCCATCGTCAATGACAAGAAGAACGGGCGTTGGGTCGAGCGATGGGCCAATGGGCGCGTCGATGAAGGTTCCTACGTCGATGACAAGAGAGACGGGCGTTGGGACATGCGCAATGCGGTGACGACCACCGGCGGCAGAGACGACTTTTTTTCCTGTTGGCGTGCGGGTGAGAGTGTCGACTGCTAGTGACGGCGCCCCTTCCCGGCGCCCTCCTCCCCTGTTGTACAAACACAACACCCGGGCGTTTTTTTCCTCCCCCGCCTTGCGTTGCGTTGCCCCCGGCTTCCCGCGCGGCCTGAACCCCGAAGAAGACCCCCTGAACGCCCATCCGCCGGCCCTGCCGGGAAAGGAGAGAGAACGATGATGCTGCCCGAGAGGACGAGCTCTGCCCGTGTGGCCCGCGCCTTCCTGCGCTTCGCGCGGGGTGCGGTGGTCGGCCAGGGCAGCCGCATATAAAATCACTGTCCCATCAATACCTTATCTCGGAAGCCATCGTTCAATGCCGCCTGGATACGCTTCTTCCTGACGCTGATCTTCGTCGACTCACGCTTCAGAAGATTGACCGCCACATGCCGAATCACTCCCATATTGTGCGGTGCATTACCCCGACGAATCCGACCCTCGTCTTCCCGAAACGTCACATCCAATCTCCAGTGCAGCTCATTCTCGATTCCCCAGTGTGAACGCACCGCTCGCCCAAATGTCTCCACATCTTCCAGCGACGTAACGTAGTACCGTTGCTCAATACCCACACGCCCATCACTCCAGCGCTCCGACTCCACCATCCCGACCGCTCTCAACCCATTCCACTTCTTCACACAAGACAACGCACCCGGGTCGGTGGACAAATAACCCCGGATTATTCATACCCTACACGGAGCACCGAAGGATAGCGCCACAACTGGCTGACCTAAAAATGATTTTCCGACCCGGCATTACAAGACCGAATTTTCCCTACTGCGATAGTCTCAACTTGTGAGACGAAAGGCCGGAGTTGTCATAAAGTCAACGAGTTGGGCACACTCCGTTCGGCATCCGCTGACCAACCATGAATAAAACGGGATAACAGCTCCTGGACTCTACCCGTCCGTGACCATCCTCCGCCGTCTCGTCGTTCTCAATCCCCTCACACTCGAAATCCCTCTCCCGTGCCGCATCAAAATACCTCCGAACCTCCCTGCTCAATTGCTTCTGGTTCCCCTTCACCGCCAACATAATCCCCTCCCCCTTCCTTGATCTGCTTCGCTATCGCTCGTTGGCATCCCATCGCATCCAACGTCACGATACACCCCGACAATTCCAGCTTATCCAGCAGCTCCGGCACCGCCGTGATCTCGTTCGACTTCTCCTCCGTCTTCACCTGCCCAAGCACCACTGCATTGCCACACGCCCAGGCACTCACCATATGCAACGCCTTCATATCCCGCTTGCGGTCGTGGGAACGCCTCTGCGTCTTCCCGTCCACCGCAATCATCTCACCGCCACCCAGCTTCACGACATCTTCCATCCAGCTCATGAAGCAGTCCTGAAACCCCTTCACCGACAGCGCCGAGGGGCGATGGCGCGCACCGCATCCGGGCATCGGTATCCGGGACCATGCAGCGGACGCGGCGCGAGGTGCTCGACTGCGTCCGAAGCGACCCGCCCGCACCCCTCAGTGCCGAGCCTCGCCGCAGTCGATCAGACGAACCGTTTTCGCGCCGAGCATCCGATATCGTGCTTCGTGGCAAGTCAGAACCAGGATTTGCACGTGTTCCGCGGCGCGGCGCAAAGCCGTCCCCATCCGCCTGAAACGGTCGTCGTCGCAGTTGACCAGCGCGTCGTCCAGGATCAGGGCCACCGGCTTTCCCTTTTCGCGCAGCAGATCCGCCAGCGCGAGCCGCGCGAGCACCGCGATCTGTTCCCGCGCACCGATGCTCAGGCTCGTGAACGGCTCTTCGGCCTCCCCCCTACGCAACGACTTGATCTCCAGCCCGTCTTCGTCGAGCAGCAGGTGGGTGGAGGGAAAGAGCAGCTTGAGATAAGGCTGCAAGCGTTCCCGCACGGGCGCGAGAAAGGTCTCCCGGGCCTTGCGCTCGGCCTCCCGGAGCGTGTCCCTCAGCAGCTTCCAGGCTGTGGCGTCGAACTCCAGGCGCTCCAGCTCCTGCTTGGCCGCTTCCAGCTCCCTGCGCTTTTGTTCGACCTGCTCGCCGAGTCCCTGCTGCCCCACCGTCCGCAGCTCGATTTCCAGATCGCGCGCCTGCCCCTTGTCCCTGTCGATCTGATCCTTCAGGTTCGCGCAGGCTTCGCGTGCGCGGTCGAGCTCGCCGCGCACCAGGTCGGGAGACATTCCTTCGCGCCGCTCCTCGAGTGATTGCAGGGTCCCGGCCTGCCTGTCCCGTTCCCGCAAAGCGGCGTCCGCGGCGTGTTCCAGATCGGCATCGGATCGAATCCGCCGATCATGGCCAAGCTTTGCCGTCAGCCTTTCCCTCTCCTGGTCGTGGAGCCGGAGAGCGCTCTTCGACTCCGTCCACTTCTCCCGGATCGCCGAAGACGCCTTCTGTCTCGCACGCCATTCCCCTTCGGCCGCGGATTGCTCCGCTTCCGCCTCGGCCTCCTCCGACGTCGCCTCGGCTTCGGCTCTCCTTGCTTCCTTGATCGAAGCGGGAGGGATGGCGGGATTGGAGGTGCGGGCGGCCAGCTCTTCACGCCGGCCGGCGACGGCGTTGCGCAGCGCCTCCAGTCCGGCGGGAGCGATTCCGCTCAACAGGGTCCCGGCGTTCTCCATCTCCTTGAGTGTGTCGCTCTTCTGGCGGAAGGCGGCTTCGGCTTCTCCAACGGAACGGTACTGCCACCGGGCCAGATCGGCATCCAGGTTGTCTTGCAGCTTTTCCACCTTGGCCCGGCGGGTTCGGACATCCTCGCCGCCGGGGGTCACGTCCAGTCGGCCGAAGCCTTCGAGCTCGAACGAGGTCCTTTCGGTCACCCCATACGGCCTGCCGACCGCAATCTCCTCCCCGCCGACACGAACGGACCGGTTCCCGTCGGGGGAGAAGTCGAGGGTGGTGGCGACGGCTTCGAGCGCCGCTCTCTGCCGGTCCAGCGCTCTTTCGTTCTTCCTGAGCGCTTTCAGATCCTCTTCGCCGATCCGGATGCGCGCGACAGCCTCCCTGTTCCGGGCGATTTCGGCGTCGATCTCCCGGGCCCGTTCAAGCTTGTCCTCAAGATCCTTCAGCGCAACCGCGATCTCGGCCCTCTCCCGCTCGCGCCCAGCGGCCAGACGTTTCGATCGTGCGCCTGCAAAGACGCTCCGCGCCGACTTCAGGTTCCCGTCGGCCTGCTCGTACGCTGTGTCGGCGGCGCGAAGCGCCTCATCCAGATCCGCGAATTCACACTCCGCCTTCCCGGCCTCCGCCTCGACGGCCTCCAGCCTCTTCGCGTCGTCCCGGCGGTGCGTCCACTCGGAGCGGGCCAGTTCGAGTCCGCTCTCCGCCGTCTTCAGCTCCGCCTTCGCCGTGGCGACCCTGCCCTCCAGCTCTTCGAGCTCCTTCGCCGCCTTCCGCGCTTTCTCCAAATCGTCCTGCGCGTTCGCGAGCTGTCCCGTGCCTTCGTAGTGCGCGAGCGTCCTCCGGAGCCTTTCGAGCCGGTCCACCCGCGCGTCGTACTGCGAAAGCTCCCGCTCGAGGCGCTCGCATTCGCCGCCAGCGGCTTCGGCCGCGGCTCGGGCCTCTTTCAACACGCTCTTCTCGCGTCCGGTCGGCGTGTAGTACTCGTCACAGGCCCTCTCCACGGCGGCCAGGAGATTGCGCCCCCGCTCCCCGCCGGTGACCTGCCCGACCTCCCCGGCGATCGCCTCGCGGAGGGCGTCGCGGGTATCCCGGTTCAGCCCGAGGGGCGCGAACGCCCGGCCCTGCTCCACCCACAGCAGACCCGACAGGCCGCGGTGCTCTTCCTTCGCGGCGCCCCTGCCGGGGGGACTGAACCCCAACAGCTCGCGGAGCCGTTCTTCGGCGCCGTCGTCCTGCCAGTGCCTGCCCTCGCTTTCCAGCCGTGCGGACGGGGACTGGTGGAAGCCCTTCATCAGGCGGTAGCGCGTCCCGTCGATCTCGAAGTCGACGTCGATCTCCGGCCGCACCTTAGAGCCGAAGGGCAGCATGTCGTCCGCGGCCCTGCCGGAGAGGGTGTGGCGGTCGAAGAGCGCGGCTTGCAGCGCCTTCAGGAGCGTCGATTTGCCTTCTTCGTTGTCGCCGGCGATGACGGTCAGCCCCGGCTCCAGATCGTCGACCACCACCCCGGCAAGGTGTTTGCGGAAGTTCCGCACGGCGATGTGCCGGATCAGCATGACGCCCTCTCCATGCGGACGTGCTCGTGGTAGAGCCGCAGCAGCGCCGCCCTGGCGACCTCACGCTCCGGGTCGTGCGGATCGTCCGCCCGCGCGCGCAGCTCCTCGACCGCGGCCCGCACGAATCCTGCCCGGTCGATCCCGTCGAGATCGTCATCGCTCGGCCGGGCCACGAGCGCCTCGTCCTCGTAGCGCAGGTGACGCAAACGGGCGTCCCACGCCGCAAGCCGGTCGCGCAGCTTCTCGTGGAGCGCGAAGTCGACGACCCCGGCCAGCTTCAGCCACACGAGGTGTCGTGCGGGGTCCGGGCAGAGCGATTCCAGACGCCGTTCCAGGGCGTCGATGTCCGGAGCGCCGTGGATGTCCCACCCGATTTGCCGCCAGACGTAGCGGCCGACGGGGATGGATTCGATCGATGGAAGCGCACCGGGCCGCTCGATGCCCACGCACAGGACGTTGCCCGGATCGCTCGATCCGAAGCGGTCCGCCTCCGGTGTGCCGGCATACCACGTGCGGTCGTCGATCCTGAGCGTGCCATGCCAGTCGCCGAGCGCCAGATAGTCGAGCCCGGCCGTCCCGGCGCGGCCGGCCGCTATCGGGTTGGACACCTCCGAAGCGTCGGGCAGGCGCTCCTTCACCGAACCGTGCGCCAAGCCGACCCGCACCGCCCCCGCGGGGGTCTGCGCGCGGTCGAACCACGCGGTCGGATCGTCGGCCTCGTGCCGCCGTTCGAGCACCGCCGGCAGGATGGCGAGTGCGCCGCCCTTGAGCAGCAGCGGCCGTTCGGGCTCCACCAGGAAATGGACGTTGCCGGGCCTCCCGTTCCGGCCGGCGTAGACGTGGTCGGCGCGGCTCCAGACCGAATCCGCCAGCGCGGGGTCGTGGTTGCCGGGGATGAACACCCAATCCCCTTCGAAGGACTCCAGCGCATCGAGCGCCTGGCGAAGCGTCCGGTCGGCGACGGCGTTGGTTTCGAAGACGTCCCCGGAGACGACGACCGCATCGGCGCGGCGCTCCCGCGCCGCCCTCGCAACGGCCCTGACCGTCTCGATGCGCTGGTCGCGCAATGCGCCCCCGGCATCGCCGGGAACGTTGGCAAACTGCTTCCCGAGCTGCCAGTCGGCGGTGTGGATCAGGGTGATGCTCAAGGGCCTCCCTCCGTCAGGCGCTTTTCCATGCAGGCGCGACGATCGGGCATCTCGACGGTGCGCACGCCCGGATCATCGCGTCAACGAAGCGCCCTGCCTCGACGTCGAACCCGCCGACGGCATCATCGGGTTGGTTGTCGCACTCGTGAAGCTGCTTTGAGTCTTCGGAGGGTGCGCCACGACCCGCCAGGCACTCGCCGCCCCGGCCGGGACCGCTCTTCCAGGGGGACCGGAACATCCGCACCCGGCTCCCGCCGATACAAATCGCCCCTGCTCATTGAACCGCCCCATCGCCCATCGCGATCGCCTCCACTCCACCCGATCCGTTTTCGGCAATTCAGCCCAGGGTATCCGTTCACCACGGCCCCCGCTTCATCGCCCCGCCAGCAGCGCCCGGGAGCGAACGAGCTCTACGATCCTCCGCATCTCCGGCGGTACCGGAGGAGACTCCCCATCCGAAGCCAGCCAGGCGTGGACATCCTGATCCGGCTGCCCGAGCAGGCGTTCCAGGGCGTCGAGTTCGTGGTCGCCGAGGCGTTCCAGGGCGTGGCCGGCGAAGCGTTCGAGCAGGACGTCGAGCTCCTTCATCCCGCGTCGGCAGCGCCAGCGTGCCCGAGCGAGCCTCATCCCCCGATCGGGCCTCATCGGCCCGGTCACCGGGCGCTCCGGGGGTGCTTCACTGAACCGGAGCCATAGCTGGCGATGATCCGTTGAGCCGCTCAGATGCCGCGGGTGATCATCAGCTTCTTGATTTCGGCGATCGCCTTCGCCGGGTTCAGCCCCTTCGGGCACGCCGTCGTGCAGTTCATGATGGTGTGGCAGCGGTAGAGCCGGAAGGGGTCTTCCAGATCGTCGAGGCGCTCTCCGGCCGCCTCGTCGCGGCTGTCGGCGAGCCACCGGTACGCCTGGAGCAGGATGGCGGGACCGAGATACCGATCGCCGTTCCACCAGTAGCTCGGGCAGCTCGTGGAGCAGCAGGCGCAGAGGATGCACTCGTAGAGCCCGTCGAGCTTCTCGCGCTCCTTCCTGGACTGGGACCGCTCGCGGTCCGGGGGCGGAGGCCCGGAGCGCATCCACGGCTTGATGGAGGCGTACTGCGCGTAGAAATGCGTCATGTCCGGCACCAGGTCCTTGACCACCGGCATGTGCGGGAGCGGGTAGACGGCGACGTCCCCGGCGTAGTCCTCGATCGGGCTGATGCACGCGAGGCCGTTCCGGCCGCCGATGTTCATGGCGCACGAGCCGCAGATCCCCTCCCGGCAGGAGCGCCGGAAGGTCAGGGTCGAGTCGACCTCGCTTTTGATCTTGATGAGGGCGTCGAGGACCATCGGCCCGCAGTCCGCGAGGTCGACGGTGTAGCGGTCGCGCTGCGGCTCCTCGTCCGAATCCGGGTCGTAGCGGTAGACGGTGAGCGTCTTCGGGCGCTTCGCGCCGGAAGGGGAGGGGTGGGTCCGGCCTTCGCGGACGGTCGAGTGTGCGGCGGGGGTGGGCTGCGCCATGCCGGGACCTCTTGCTCAGTAGACGTGGGTGGACGCGGGGGTCGCCGGTGTGCGTGGTTCCCTGGCCCGGCGCAACCGCAACCTCGAAATGGACGGGTTCGTCCCGGCCGCGGGTGATGGCGGCCCTCCGGTGGGTGGTGGCGGCCCTCCGGCGGATGATGGCGGCCCTCCGGTGGGTGATCGCGGCCCTCCGGCGGATGATGGCGGCCCTCCGGCGGATGATGGCGGCCCTCCGGTGGGTGATGGCGGCCCTCCGGTGGGTGATCGCGGCCCCCCGGCGGATGATCGCAGCCCCCGGCCCGGCGTGGCCGCGACCGGCAGCAGGAGCCGGTCGGCGCTGTCGGCGAACGATGCTTCGTCACTGTGTCCGGCTCTGGGCAAGGGGCCACCGGTCAGGGGCTAATAGACGCGGGCCTTCGGAGGAATGGACCGCACGTCGTTGGTCAGGGTATGCAGGTGGACCGGGCGGTAGTCGATCCGCGGGGCGCCGCCCGTGCCGTCGAGCCAGGCGAGGGTGTGTTTCAGCCACCGCTCGTCGTCGCGTTCCGGGTGGTCCTCGCGCGCGTGCGCGCCGCGGCTCTCGGTGCGGTTCGCGGCCGAGTACATCGTCACCACCGCCTGGTCGAGCAGGTTCTCGAGCTCCAGCGTCTCGGCGAGGTCGGAGTTCCACACCAGACTCCGATCCTCGACGCGCACCCCGGCGAACGCCGCCTGCACTTCGCCGATAAGCCGGCACCCCTCGGCCAGGGTTTCGCCGGTGCGGAACACCGCGGCGTTGTTCTGCATCACCCGCTGCATCCGCAGCCGCAGCGCGGCCGTGGGCTCGCTGCCCTGGGCGTGGCGCAACCGGTCGAAGCGGTCCAGGATGCGGTCCTCCGCTCCGGCGGGCAGCGGCGGGTGGAGGCTGCCCGCCTCGATGCGCTCGGCGCAGCGTTGCGCGGCGGCGCGGCCGAATACCACGAGGTCGAGCAGGGAGTTCGAGCCGAGGCGGTTCGCACCGTGCACCGAGACGCAGGCGCACTCCCCGATCGCCATCAGGCCGGGGACCACCGAGTCCGGGTCGCCGCCCGCGAGGGTTACGACCTCGCCGTGGAAGTTGGTCGGGACCCCGCCCATGTTGTAGTGCACGGTGGGGATGACCGGGATCGGCTCGCGCGAGGTGTCGACGCCGGCGAAGATCCTCGCGGTCTCGGAGATCCCCGGCAGCCGCTCGCGGAGCACTTCGGGGCCCAGGTGTTCCAGGTGCAGGAAGATATGGTCCCTGTGCTCGCCGACCCCGCGCCCCTCGCGGATCTCGATGGTCATCGCGCGGCTCACCACGTCGCGCGAGGCCAGATCCTTGGCATTGGGCGCGTAGCGTTCCATGAAGCGCTCGCCCTCGGAGTTCGTCAGGTAGCCGCCTTCGCCCCTCGACCCCTCGGTGATGAGGCAGCCGGAGCCGTAGATCCCGGTGGGGTGGAACTGCACGAACTCCATGTCCTGGAGGGGCAGGCCGGCCCGGAGCGCCATCGCGCTGCCGTCGCCGGTGCACGTGTGCGCGGAGGTGCAGGAGAAGTACGCCCGGCCGTAGCCGCCGGTTGCGAGCACCGTCGCGTGGGCGCGGATCCGGTGCAGGGTGCCGTCGTCGAGGTTCCAGGCGAGGACGCCGCGGCACGCGCCGTCGTCGTCCATGAGCAGGTCGAGGACGAAGTATTCGATGAAGAACTCCGCGTCGTGGCGCAGGCTCTGCTGGTAGAGGGTATGGAGGATCGCGTGGCCGGTGCGATCGGCCGCGGCGCACGTCCTCTGTGCGGTGCCTTCGCCGAAGTGGGTGGTCATGCCCCCGAAGGGACGCTGGTAGATCCGCCCGTCCCCGGTGCGCGAGAACGGGACCCCGAAGTGCTCCAGCTCGATCACCGCGGGGATCGCCTCGCGGCACATGTACTCGATGGCGTCCTGGTCGCCGAGCCAGTCGGAGCCCTTCACGGTGTCGTACATGTGCCAGCGCCAGTCGTCCTCGCCCATGTTGCCGAGGGCCGCGCTGATGCCGCCCTGAGCCGCGACGGTGTGGCTGCGGGTGGGGAAGAGCTTGGTCACGCAGACGGTGGAGAGCCCCCGCGCCGCGAGGCCGAAGGTGGCGCGCAGCCCCGCGCCGCCCGCGCCGACCACGACGACGTCGTACTCGTGATCGACGATGGGGTAGGGCGGTGGCACGGGTTTTCAGCCTCCGAGGGCGATCCTGAGCACGCTGAACGCGGCGAGCGCGGCAATCGCGACCGCGAGCAGCTTGAGGGCGATCAGCGCGGCGAGCTTCATCCACTCCACGTGGACGTAGTCCTCGATAATCACCTGCACACCGAGCTGGGCGTGGTGGAAGAGGGCGGCGATGGCGAGGAGGAGGGCGACGCTCACCGCCGGCGACCGGATCCAGTGCACCGTCTGTGCGTGGTCCGCGGCACCGACCGCCACGAGGGACGCTACCAGCCACACCGTGAGCGGGATCAGCGCGATCGCGGTGATCCTCTGCATCCACCAGTGGCGTGTTCCGTCCCTGGCGGAGCCGAGGCCGCGGGCGCGGGCGATCGGGGTTCGAAGATCCATCGGGACGGTGTTTCCTTTCCGGGTCCGCGGGTGGCCGCGCGGCTTCAGGTCGACGGAACGCTCGCTCGGCGCATCGTGCACCACTCAGCGCATCGCGTAGCCAAGCCCCCACGCGAGCAGGGTGAGGACGACGGCGGCGACGATGACCACGATTCCACTCGCGTGTGCGGTGCGCAGCTCGAACCCGAGCCCGGCGTCCCAGAAAAGGTGCCGGATCCCGTTCGCGAGATGGTAGAAGAGCGAGAAGGTCAGCACGAAGAGCAGGACCCGCCCCGGAATCGAGCCGAGCATTCCCTGGGCCTGGGCGAACGCCTCCGGCCCGTGTGCGGCCGCGGCCAGCCAGTAGACGAACACGAGGCTCCCCGCGGCGAGCAGCACGCCGGTGGCCCGGTGCGAAATGGACAGCAGCGCCAGGAGCGGCAGGCGGTAGATCTGGAGGTGCGGCGAAAGCGGTCGGCTCCGGGCCATGGCCGGTTCCCGGTCTTGTGCATCGCAAAAAAGTATGACGCCCGGGGCGTACACGCGCAACGCCCCGAGTCTGCTTCCGGTCCCCGTCGGGGGTGGTAGCGTCGCCTCCCTTTCGCGCCGGTTCCCGTTCAGACGGTGCAGGAGGACGCGCGATGGACGCATTCCGCCGGGGCGTCACGATTCCAATCGTCCATGACCGGGCCGTCGAAGCGCTCTCGCTTGGCGCGATCTGCGGCGCGGTGCTCTGCGCGGGCGTCGCCGGCGGGGTGGAGGCGGCCGGTGCCGTCGCCGTGCTTGCCGTGCGGATGCGCCCGCGGCGGGCCGCCGGCCGGTACCGTATGCTTCGGTTCAACGGCGAGGCGTGGACGATGCTCGGCGTGGACGGCGCCGTCACCGCGGTCGATCCGCCCGTCGTGCACCTCGTGCACCGATCCCTCGTCGTGCTGGAGGTCTCCGGCCCGGATCGCCCCGACTTCCTCGTGTTCACGCCGGCGGCGACGGCGTCCGACGACCTGCGCCGACTGCGGGTCTGTCTCCGGGCCGAGGGGCTGTCCCGCTGAGGGAGGAGGTGGAGCCGATGGTTGGTCGGCCGTCGGGATCAGCGTCCGGTTGCTCTTTCGGGCCGTCGGCCCCGCTGGCGCAAATAGTCCCGGAACGCCCGCAGCCTGGGAAGCGACTCACGATCCTTGGCGCGGTTGGACGCCACCTTGCTTGCGATGATGTCGTCCATCGAGCAGACGGAGAAGCCTTCTATCTCGACGCGGCGACCGTAGGCATCCTCGAACCGTTCGATTCCGTCGGGTGCGAACACCAGCTCGAGGTCGAACGGGCCGTCCTTGAGCTGCACGAAATCCTTGCCGGCCACGATCTCGGCGCACTGCGCCGCGGTGATCCCGAACCCCAGCTCGCGCAGCGCCGCGACCAGTGCGGCGCCGTTCTCCCGGTGTTTCTGCACGAACAGAGCGGTTTCCTGGGTCGTATCGGGGAAGCCGTGCAGAATGGCGCCCGAATTGCCGATGAACAGGTACCGCACGCCGTGGCGCCGCAATGCGTCCCTGATCTCCTCAGCCTGGAGGTACGTGAACGCGGCCATATCCGAGCCACTCCGGGAGATGGTCCTCGCACCAGCGCCGGTACTCTTCCATCGTGTCGAACGACCGATACCCGGCGTCATCGAGGACGGGCTTGCAGGTATGGATGAACGCGTACCGCCAGCGCAGGGCGAGTGGCCGCCGCGCCGCGGCCTCGAATTCCGCCAGCCAATCGGGATCCAAATTCCCAGCCATCGCTTGCGAAGCCCTCCTGCACTCGCCGATGCGAGGTGGCGGCGATGGAGTTCCTGCGCACGCTCGTCTGAAACGATGCGGGAGTCCGTTCAACCGCCCAGAGTGTATCCTGAATCGGAGCCGTCCCATGACGACCGCCATGCCCCGGAACCACCGGAGGGGGTCCGGACACCGCCATCAACTCCGAGGGAGGAACGACGGATGAGCCGACCGTTCAGCCGGCCCCCCGCCCACACCGCTACTGTCCCCGCCCTGTGCACCCCTGCGATCTCCGTCCCCTGCACTGCCGCGGTCCGTGCGCTTGGCACCGCCGCGCTCGTCGCCCTATTCGTGCTCGCCTCCCCGACCCCGGCCCGCGCCGATCCGGTGATCCTCACCGTCGTCCACGTCAACGACCTCGACCGTCTCGACGGCTCCGGCGATCGCGGGGGCGTCGCCCGCCTCGCCGCGGTGGTCGGGGAGGTCCGCGCGGGCCGCGCCGATCGGGTGCTGGTGACCCACGGCGGCGACGCGATCTCCCCTTCGCTCCTGTCCTCGTTCGACAAGGGCGCGCACATGATCGACCTCTTCAACCGAATCGGCCTAGACGCGATGGCGCTCGGCAACCACGAGTTCGACTTCACGCCCGCGGTCATCGTCGAGCGCATCGCCGAGGCGGCGTTCCCGGTGCTGTCGAGCAATGCGGTCGAGCCCGACGGCACCCTGATCGACGGCGTGGCCGGGCGCCTGCTGCTGGAGGCCGGCCGCTACAAGGTCGGGGTGTTCGGCCTGACCACCGTGACCACCGCGACCAAGTCCTCGCCCGCTCCGGTGGCCTTCCGGCCCGTGGTGGAGGTGGCGGCGGAGCAGGCGCGGACGCTGCGCGAGGCGGGGGCGGATCTGGTCATCGCCCTCGCCCACGCCGACCGCACCGAGGACGAGGCGCTGATGCGCCAGGGCGCGGTCGACCTGCTGCTCTCCGGCGACGACCACGACATGAAGATCGAGGTCGGGCGCAAGACCACCTTCGTCGAGAGCGGGGCGCAGGCGGAGTTCGTCACCGTCGTCGAGATCGCGATGGACACCGTCGAAGGCCGGCGCGGCCCGCGCTTCGTCTGGGAGCCTTCGTTTCGCGTCGTCAACACCGCGTCGGTGGCGCCCGACCCCGGGATCCAGGCCGTGGTGGACGAGTATCTTGCCCGCCTCTCGCAGGAGCTCGACATCGAGATCGGCGCCACCACGGTGGCGCTCGACAGCCGGCGCGGCACGTTGCGTGGCGGGGAGGCCGCCATCGCCAACCTGATCACCGACGCCATGCGCGCCGCGACCGGCGCCGACGCCGCCTTGTACAACGGTGGCGGGATCCGCGGCGGCACCGTCCATCCGGCCGGCGCCGTCCTCACCCGGCGCGACGTCCGCACGGAGATGCCCTTCGGCGACAAGACGGTGGTGCTGGAGGTGAGCGGCGCCGTGCTCCTCGAGGCGCTCGAACACGGGGTGGGCAGGGTCGGCGAAGGCGCCGGCAGATTCCCGCACGTCTCCGGCATGGCGTACCGCTTCGACGCCTCGAAGCCGGCCGGCCACCGCATCGCCGGGGTCACCGTGGGCGATGCGCCGCTCGACCCCGTGCGCACCTATCGCCTCGCGACCAACGACTTCCTCGCCAGCGGCGGCGACGGCTACGCCATGCTCGCCGACGCCCCGCGGATCATCGACGCCAACGCCGGCGCTCTGGTCGCCACCCAGGTCATGAACGCGATCACCGCCGCGGGCGAGATCGCGCCGCGCGTCGAAGGCCGCATCGTCCGGCTCGACTGATCCTGATGGAACGAGTGCTGCCCTCCCCGGAACCTCTCACAACCCGGTTCGGAGTGCCGAAGCGCTTACCCGATTGTTGCAAATCAGAGACTCGTCATTCCTGCGGAAACGGGCCACCCGCAGGCGCGGACCGGAGGTCCGTCACATGGCAAGGCGGGCGGGACGCCCGCGCTCCCAGGTTCGCAACCAGTGCCTGGTTCCAGCTCCGCCCTCGGATCATTGCGCGGCGAATAGATAAGTCCCCAGGATCAGGGCAAGATCACTAAAAATGTATCGATTTCAGTGAGTTAATGAGATTTAGCGGTCATTTCCGATGAAAAACGGTACCGATCCATGTACCGGGGAGATCCCGCGGAGAAGGGCATCCGCGGTCATTTCCGATGAAAAACGGTACCGATCCATGTTCGTTTTCCGGATTGCCCCTTTTTTTTCGAATTGACCTGAATGATGGTGACTCCTCTGACGTGCTGATAAATCGGGTTGCACAAACACCCTCTCCGGCCTCCTCAACCCACCACGACGGGGCCATGCCGGATCCGGTCGAGGAGTTCCCTTTCGGTCGCTTCCACCCACTCCCTCACGTCTTCCGGCGAGCGCAGCGTAGAGCTTGCGAGCTTCACGTGGCGCACCGCCGGCTCGACGAGCCGGTCGGCTGCCGCCCGGGCCTCCGCGAAGAGCCGGGCGAGGGCCGCGGTGCGGGTCCTCCATCCATCCAGGGAGATGCGATCCCGGGACTCCAGTACCTCCTGCTCCGTGCCGATGGCTCCCTTCGTCGCCTTCGCGATGCGCAATCGGCCGAGTATCCCTTCGCGGGCCTTCGGTTCGATCTTCCGCCAGCTCTCGGCGCTCGACAGGCGCTGCCATTCCTCGTCATGGGTCCGGGCATGACGGGCTTCCGCATCCGCCAGGGCGGCCCGTAGCGCGTTCGTCAGCTTCCTGGCCAGATCGGGCACCGGATCCGTCGCGGCGAGCAGGCCCCGGTTCGCCGCGATCGCCTCGATCTGCGGCTGTAGCTCCGTCACCGCATCCGGCCTTCCGCCCGCAGCGTCCGGACCCTCGCTCACGGCATCCGGCTCCGTACCCGCAACGCCCGGATCCTCCCTCACCTCGCCCGGCCCCCCTGGGACATCCGCCATCAGCCCTTCGCCGTGCCGGGCCAGGGCCAGCAGGCGCCGGTACGCGGGCAGGCGCTCTTCCGTCAGGGCGCGCGCCTTGCTCCATTCCTCGAAGTTCGTGGCCAGCGCGTCGTAGCGATTGAGGATGCCCGCGAGCTGTTCGTTGCCGGCGAGCGCCTGAAGGTCCGAGAGATGGCGGGCGCCAGGGCATTCCGGCAACGGCGGGTCGCCGCCCGCGTCCCGCGCCAGCTCGTGAAGCCGCGCCAGCAACCGGCCGGCCGCCGCGGCTTCCTCGTTCGGCTTGCAATCGATTCCGGCTTTCTGGAAGAGCTTCCGCAGCTTCATGCGTTGCCGGACGTCGATGGTGACGCTCTCTACCCGGAAGTCGGTGTTCGGGACCTTCGCCTGGTCGAGCTGGGGCGGGCGTAGCGCCACGCCGTTCACGACGGCGCGCAGATGCCCGGCGCCGAACAGGCGATGAGGGCCGCATGGTCCGGCTCGTGTGGATCTCCCCCCGCTTCGCCGGAGCGGAACCCCCGAAGCGAGGCCAAGTGCGGCGGGAGCCCGGCGATCCCGGGCTCGAAGTTCAGATGAGCTCCTCCCCCCGGTCGTCGGTCTCGCCGTAGCGGCGCAGCGCCGGGGGCCGGAGCCCCGCGTAGACGCGGTCGAGGTTCTCGTTGACGAGCCGGCCCTGCTCCTCGAACAGGCTGTTGCCGGCAAGGTCGCTGTCCACCAGGAAGGGGCCGAAGCGCTCGACCTCGAACACCCACATCGCCTGCGCGATGCCGAGCTCGTCGAGCCAGTGCACGTCGCGCACCCGCCGGATGCCCCGCCCGAGCAGTGCCCCGGTACCGTAGCCGACGGTGGTGAGGTAGACCGCGCCGGCGGGGACGAAGTGCTCGCGGTAGTCCGCGCCGCTCATTCCCCCCTTGCCGATGACCACCTTCGCGCCGGACGCCTCGAACCAGCGCGGCATCCACTTCGAGAAGCGGAAGCTCGCGGTGGCGGTCACCCCCCCGATGTTGAACGTCCCGCCCGGCGCACGGGCCGCGGCCGGCGAGCAGTGGAAGTTGGCGTTGCTCACCGTCTCCAGGCCGTCCGGGAGCGGGGTCCCCTCTTCCAGCACCTTCCGGTAGACCCCTTCCCTGGCGGTGTACACGCATCCGTCCAGGTAGACGACGTTGCCGGGCGCCAGCCTGGCGAGGTCCTCCGGGGTCGCCGGGATCGTCAGACCGACTTCCGCGAGCGCTGCGCCTCGTCCGTCCATTCCACCGTCTCCCGCCGCATGCAGGGGGTGCACCATCGCGGGTCCGCCCGCGGCTCGATCCCACCGTCCGCGCAACGAGGATCCCTCATCGCCTCCGGACCGTCAGCGCTGCATGCCCCAACGGTACACCGTGCGCAGCTCGACGTTCCTGAAGATGACGTTCTCGACCGTGATCCCGATGAGGATCACGGTGAACAGGCCCGCGAAGACGTGCGCGGTCTCCAGGTTCTGGCTGTTCTCGTAGATGAACCAGCCGAGGCCGCCGCTGCCGGAGGAGGCGCCGAAGACGAGCTCGGCGCCGATCAGGGTGCGCCAGGAGAACGCCCATCCGATCTTCATCCCCGACAGGATGGAGGGCAGGGCGGCGGGGATCAGGATCTTGATCACGTAGCGGACGTTCCGCAGCCCGTAGTTCTGCCCGATCATCCGCAACGTCTCGCTCACCGACTGGAAGCCGGTGTGGGTGCTCAGCGCCACCGCCCAGAGCACGGAGTGGATGGTGACGAAGACGATGCTCGCGGTGCCGAGCCCGAACCACAGCATCGCGAGCGGCAGCAGCGCGATGGCCGGCAGGGGGTTGAACATCGCGGTGCAGGTGGAGAGGAAGTCCGCGCCGATGCGCTGTGCGCTCGCCCACAGCACCAGGGCCGCGGAGAGGGCGAGGCCGACCGTGTAGCCGATGAGCAGGATGCTCACCGAGAACCAGATCTTGCGGATGAGGTCGCTGTCCACGAGCGAGGCCCACAGCGCCGTGGCGGAGTTGGTGAAGCGCGGGAACATGAGCGGCTCGACGTCCAGGGCCACGGTGTACACCTGCCAAGCGACCACCAGGCCGGCGAGGATCGCGGCCTTGCGCACCCCGTTGACGTTCCACACCCGCTCGATCCAGGAGAGCTCGCGCGCGACGTCCCCAATCTCCGCCTTGCCGAGATCCTCGACCACGAACTCCTCCCGGACGTGGATGTCCGGGCCCTTCGCGTCGCCCGGCCGGCCCTTCCTCCCGCCGTTCTCCTCGCCGTTCATACCGCCCTGCCGTTCATACCGTCTGCATCCCCCAGCGACCGACGGTGCGCAGCTCCAGGTTCCGGAACACCACGTTCTCGACCACGATCCCGACCAGGATCACGGTGAACAGGCCCGCGAACACGAAGGGGATCTGGAGGTCCATCTGGTTGGCGAAGATGAACCAGCCGAGGCCGCCCTCGCCGGTGCCCTCGGTATCGACCACCGCCCCGCCGAAGACGAGCTCCGCCGCGATCAGGGTGCGCCACGCATACGCCCATCCGATCTTCATGCCGGTGAGGATGGACGGGAACGCGGCGGGGATCAGCAGCTTCGCGACGTACCGGATGCCGCGCAGCCCGTAGTTGCGGCCGACCATGCGCTGGGTCTCGCTCACCCCCATGAATCCCGTGTGCATGTTGAGCGCGACCGGCCACACCACCGAATGGAGCAGGGTGAACACGATGGCGTCGGCCCCGAGCCCGAACCACAGCATCGCCATCGGGAGGAGGGCGATGGCCGGCAGGGGGTTCAGCATCGCGGTCAGGGTGCTCAGCAGGTCGCTGCCGAAGCGGGTGGCCACCGCCAGGGTCGTGAGCACCGTCGCGATGCCGATGCCGATGACGTAGCCGGCGAGCAGGATCTTCACCGAGTTCCAGATCATGTGGAGCAGGTGCTCGCTCCACAGCGCGGTGAACAGGGCGGCGCCGGTGTCGGAGAACTTCGGGAGCAGGTACTCGGAGATGCCTCCGAAGCGCGTGTACAGCTCCCAGGCGACCACCAGGGTCACCAGGATGGTGAGCTTGCGCACCGAGTTGAGGTTCGAGATGCGCTCCCAGGGCGAGAGCCGGCGGGCGACGTCGCCGGTATCGGCGTCCCCGAGCCCCGCCGCCTCGTACTCGTCGCGCAGGTGGACCGCAGGGGCGTGTTCAGCCATGCGGGACCGCTCCCGTCTGGGCGGCGGCGCCCCGGCCGGGAAGGCGGGAGGTGCGCTCAGCCATGCGGGAACGCTCCCGCTTCGGCAGCGTCCCGGCCGGGAAGGAGAGGCGCACGCTCAGGCATGGGGCGCGGCCTCCTCCTCCAGGATGCGGTCCGCGAACAGCATGTCGTGGATGCGCTTCTGCAGCGCCGAGAACGCCTCGCCGCCGACGTTCCCGTGGCCGAGGTGGTGGGCGTTCAGCTCCGCCTTCACCTGGCCGGGGTGCGGGGAGAGCACCAGGATGCGGCTGCCGACGATGCACGCCTCCTCGATGGAGTGGGTGACGAAGAGCACCGTGAAGTGGGTGTCCTCCCACAACTGGAGCAGCTCTTCCTGCATCTGGCGCCGGGTGAGGGCGTCGAGCGCCGCGAAGGGCTCGTCCATCAGCAGGACGTCCGGCTCCATGGCCATCCCGCGGGCGATGGCCACGCGCTGCTTCATGCCGCCGGAGAGCATGTGGGGATAGGTGTCCTCGAAGCGGTCGAGCTTCACCTTGCGGATGTACTGCCGCGCGATGTCGTCGGCCTGCTCGCGGGTCGAGCACCGCCCGCCGTTCATCAGCGCGAAGGTGATGTTCTGCCTGACCGTCTTCCAGGGCAGGAGCTGGTCGAACTCCTGGAAGACCATGACCCGATCGGGGCCCGGCTCCGAGATCGCGCGGCCCTTGAGCCGCATCTCGCCTTCCACCGGATCGAGGTAGCCGGCGACCCCCTTGAGCAGGGTGGACTTGCCGCAGCCGGACGGACCGAGCAGGACGAAGCGATCGGAGGGGTAGACCTGGAATCCGACCCGGTACGTCGCCGTGATCAGGTGCTCCTTGGTCTTGTACTGGAGGGTGACCCCGTCGACGTCGAGAATGGGAGCGGGCGTCGCGGCGGAACCCGGTCCCGCCGCAACGCTGCCGGTAGCTGCATCCGTCATGGATTCAGCTACCGTCCTGGTCGTAGTTGTTCTCCCAGTAGTAGTCCTTCCAGCTCTCCGCCTTGTTCTTCACCGCTCCCACGCTGTGGAGGAACTCGGCGAACTGCATGGTGCGCTCGGGCTGCACCGAGTAGTCCATCTCGCCGGGAGTGGTGAGCATCTCGATCACGTCGTCCTTGTCGAGCTTGGACCTGGTGAACCGGTGGTAGAGCTCGGCCCCGCGCTTCTTGTCCTCGTTGATCCAGTCGATCGCGGTGCGGAACGATTTCCACACGCATTCGTAGAGGCCGGGGTTCGCGGTCTTCCACTTCTCGGTGTTGTACATCGCGACGGTGGAGTGGCGCCCGCCGAGCACGTCGTAGGACGTGATGACGTTGTGGGCCTTGCCGCTCTGGAGCTCCTGCCACGAGGTCGGGAGGGTTGCGAAGTGGCTCTTCACCGCCTGGCCGCCCGCGAGCAGGGCCGCGACCGCCGAGGGGTGCTTCATCGACACGGTCATGTCGTCGAGCTTGTCGAAGCTGTCCTGCCCCCACTTCTTCGCCGACGCCATCTGCAGCACCCGGGCCTGGATGGACACCTTCACCGAGGGCGTCGCGATCTTGTGGTCCTCGGCGGTCAGGTAGTCCTCGAGCGTCTTCACGTTCGGGTCGTTGGTGTTGAGCTTCAACGGCATCGCGGCGAGGTTGGTCATCGCCCGTACGTTGAGCTTGCCCTTCGTCTTGTCCCAGATGGTGAGCAGCGGGCCGATGCCGCCGGCCGCGAAGTCCACGTTGCCCGAGAGCAGCGCCTGGTTGACCGCGGCGCCGCCGCTGAAGCGGTGCATCGAGACCTTGACGTCGCCGAGCCCCGCATCCTTCGCGCACGCCTCGACCAGCTTCTGGTCGACGACCACGTGCATCGGCAGGTAGAGCAGGCCGAACTGCTGGGCGAAGCGGACCTGATCCGCCTCCGCACGTACGTTGGCGCTCCCGCCGGCAAGCACGGTGGCGGCGACGGCACCGGTGATGACGTTTCGTATCCTCATGGTGTTCCTCCTGGTGGATCCCCGGAGGGATCCGGTGTTGGCCTCCGGGCGAGGCGGCGATGCTAGTCGGAATCGGAGCCGCACTCAAACGACGGCGGAGCCGGCCGGAATCGGAGCCGCACTCGAATCCCGACGGCGCCAAGCTCCCGTCACCGCGTACCGCCCGCGCACGGGCCGCCAATCCGGCGCACTGAGCCTCGGCAACTGCGTCAACTTCCTCATCGCAGAAACCCGTCGGGAAGGACGACACGTCACGCAAACCGCCGTCGCAGCGCTCGGCCGGATCGACAAGTTCGCCGCTTCCGGCGCCATCGCCCCATTTGCGCTCCGCGGCGCGCTTCGCGGGCGCCATGGGGCTCACGGAGCGAATCCCCCCGCGCGATGCCTCCGGCGCCAACGTCCTGACTCCATCGGGAGACCCGGCAGCGGCTTCCCGGAGGATCGTTTGCGGGAGATCGGGCGAGGGGATAGGCTTCGTCGTCCTTATCGTCCTCCGTGGCCGCGGGACCGCGGACGGGCCTTGTCCCGACTCACCTGACATTCCACCATTCGGGAGTTTCCCAATGAAAAATGCGTTCCGATTCCCGGCCGCTGCCCTGGTTGCACTGGCCGCGGCCACCGCGCAGGCCGCGGATTTCAAGCCGGCCGTGGTCTACGACCGTGGCAGCAAGTTCGACAAGTCGTTCAATGAAGGCGTCTACAACGGCGTCCGGCGGTTCACCGAGGGGACCGGCATCGAAGTGATGGAGTTCCAGGTGGACAACGAAGCCCAGCGCCGGCGCGGGATGGAACGCCTGATCCAGCGCGGCGCGACGGCCCTGCTTGGGGTCGGGTTCGCCCAGGCCGACGCGATCAGCGCGGTGGCGGAGGCCAACCCGGACGTGCAGTTCGGGATCATCGACGTATTCTGGCTGGACCGGCCCAACCTGCGCCAGTACTCGTTCAAGGAGGACGAGGGCAGCTACCTGGTCGGCGTCGCGGCGGCGATGAAGTCGCGGAGCGGCACCGTGGGCTTCATCGGCGGGATGGACGTCCCCCTGATCCGCAAGTTCGGATGCGGATACGTGCAGGGCGTCAAGTCGGTCGACCCGGACATCAGGGTGCTGCAGAACATGACCGGCACCACCCCCACCGCCTGGAACGACCCGGTGAAGGGCGGCGAGCTGGCGCAGAGCCAGATCGACCGCGGGGCGGACGTCATCTACCACGCCGCCGGGGCCACGGGCATCGGGGTGATCCACACGGCGGCGGACGCGGGCAAGCTGGCCATCGGCGTGGACTCGAACCAGAACGCCCTTGCGCCGGGCCACGTGCTGACCTCCATGTTGAAACGGGTGGACCTCGCCGCCTGGCGGTTCTTCACGGACACCCACGCGGGCCGGTTCGAGGCGGGCGTCGAGCGGCTGGGGCTCGCCGAAGGCGGCGTGGACTGGGCCGTGGACGAGCACAACAAGGATCTGGTGGCCGGCGAGGTCGAGGCCGCGGTCGCCGCGGCCCGCGAGGCGATCGTCTCCGGCAGGCTCAGGGTCCACAACTACGAAGACGACTCCTCGTGTCCGTTCTAGGGAAGCCGGCCCGCCACGCCGGATTGCCTCCGCGGGCGGCAGGTGGCGAATGCACGTCCGTTCCAGCGGCAGCGGTTCGCGACGCCTCGGGGAGCCGGCAGGTCCGCTGACAAGGCCCCCTGCCGGCGGCATGGCCGCCCCTCCGTCAGGGCCGTCCGGCCGCGGGCCCGAAGAGATCGCCCGGAGAGATCACGTTGCGGGCGCTCCCGGACAAGAAGGTGGCGACGATGGGCGAAGGCGGTGGAACGTCTTTCCCGGCAGGTGGCCGGGTGGCGGCGTCTTCTGCGGCAGGCGGAAAGATGCGGATGCCGAGTCCCCGGCGGTGGCGGCGGTAGTGGACAACCGCAACGGAGCCTCTGCCCCGGCCGGCGCCTGGCCGGCGGTGTCTTCTGCGGGGAAGGGCGACACGCCGGCATCGACTCCGGCGGGCGGGGGTCCGCCGGCGCCTTCCCCTCCGGCGGCGGTGGAGCTTCGCCGCATCAACAAGTACTTTGGCGCCGTCCACGCCAACCGGGACATCGATCTCCGGGTCGAGCGCGGCTCCATCACCGGGATCATCGGTGAGAACGGCGCCGGCAAGTCGACGCTCGTCTCCATCCTCTACGGCTTCTACGCCGCAGACAGCGGCGAGATCCTGATCGACGGAGAGCCGGTCCGCCTGGGCGGGGCCGCGGACGCCATCGCCCACGGCGTCGGCATGGTGCATCAGCACTTCATGCTGGTGCCGGCCATGACCGTGCTCGAAAACGTGATGCTGGGGAGCGAAGGCGGTCTCCTGCTGGCGGGCGGCGAGCAGGCGACCCGCGCACGGATGGCGGAGCTCGGCGCCGCCTATGGCCTGGCGGTCGACCCGGATGCGCCGGTCGGCGGGCTGCCGGTCGGGTTGCAGCAGCGGGTCGAGATCCTCAAGGCCCTGTTGCGTGGCGCGCGCATCCTGATCCTGGACGAACCGACCGGTGTGCTGACCCCGCAGGAAGCCGAACGCCTGTTCAGCATCCTGGGAACCCTGAAGCGCGACGGCGTCACCATCCTTCTCATCACCCACAAGCTGCGGGAAGTCATGGCGGCCACCGACGCCGTGAACGTCATGCGGCGGGGGCGGCTGGTCGCCCGCCTCGAGACGCGTGCGACCAGCCAGGAGGAACTCGCCCGGTTGATGGTCGGCCGGGACGTGGCGTTCGCCGCCGGCGACGACGGTGGCGGGCACGGCACGCCGGAGAAGCATGGCTTGCCGGGAGAACACGCCACGCGCGGTTCGACCGGCGCGCGGGGCGGGCTGCACCGGCCGGTATCCCCGATCCTCAGCGTCGAGGCGCTCAGCCACGTCGACGAGCGCGGCGTCCCCCGCCTGAGCGACGTGAGCTTCGACCTTCGCGGTGGGGAGATCCTCGGGATCGCCGGGGTGACCGGCAACGGACAGTCCGAGCTGCTGGATCTCCTCTCCGGGATCGTGCCGCCGCAGTCGGGCCGCATCACCTTCGCGGGGCGGACGATGGCCGCGGCGAGCCCGGCCGATCCCTCCGTTTTGCGTGCAATGGGCCTGGCCCATCTCCCGGAGGACCGCCAGAGGCGCGGCCTGGTGCTCCAGTTCACGGCCTCCGAGTCGTTCATCCTTGGCTACCAGGACAGGCCGGAAGCCGGCGCAGGCATTCTTCTCGCCCTCGCCGCCGTCCGGCGGCGCTGCGCCGATCTCATGGAGCGCTACGACGTGCGTCCGTCCGATCCGGACCTCCGTTGCAGCGGCTTCTCCGGCGGCAACCAGCAGAAGATGGTGGTGGCGCGGGAGCTGTCCGCGGCCCCCAGGGTCTTGTTGGCCGGCCAGCCGACCCGTGGAGTGGACATCGGGGCGATCGAGTTCATCCATTCCCGGCTGCTCGAAATCCGCGACACCGGCTGCGCCATCCTGCTGGTGTCGGTGGAGCTGGAGGAGATCATGGCCCTCTCCGACCGCATCCTGGTGATGAACGGAGGAAGGATCGTGGGTGAAGTCTTCCGCGGCGAGGCCGACGCCAACCGTATCGGCCTGATGATGGCCGGCGTCGGCCGGACGGAACGGGCGGGCGAAGCGGTGGACCGGGCGATGGCCGGGTGAACGCCCCGCCGCTTCCCCGGTGGGCGGACGTCGGCCTGCTGCCGCTCGTCAACCTGGCCATCGCACTGTGCGTGTCGGGCCTGGTGGTGCTCGCGGTGGGCGAGGATCCGTTCCGCGCCATCGGCGTCATGATCCGGGGCGCCTTCTTCTACGAGGGCAGCCTCGGCTACACCCTCTACTACACCACCAACTTCATCTTCACCGGATTGGCCGTCTCGGTCGCGTTCCACGCCGGGCTGTTCAACATCGGCGGGGAGGGGCAGGCGTACATCGGCGGGCTGGGGGCGACGCTCGTCTGCCTGGCCCTGGACGCGGTCCTGCCGGGCCTGTTGCTCGTTCCCCTCGCGGTCCTCGCCGCCGCCGCGTTCGGGGCCGCCTGGGCGTTCGCGCCGGCCTGGCTCCAGGCGCATCGCGGCAGCCACGTGGTCATCACGACGATCATGTTCAACTTCATCGCCGCCGGGGTGATGGTCTCCCTGCTGGCCGGGCCTCTCATCAAACCGGGCCAGAGCTCCCCGACCACCCGCACCCTGGCGGAGAGTGCGCACGTCCCGGCGGTACACGAGATCCTCGGAACGGTGGGCATCGAGATCGCGCGCTCGCCTCTCAACCTCTCCTTCGTGCTGGCGCTTGCGGCCTGTGTCTTCGTCTGGCTGCTGATCTGGCGCACACGCTTCGGCTACGCGGTCCGCATCCTCGGCCACAGCCCGAGGGCCGCCGCCTACGCCGGGATCCGCATCCCGCGCACCATCATCGTCGCCATGGCGATCTCGGGCGGTCTCGCCGGCCTCATGGCCGTGAACGAAGTGCTGGGGGTGCAGCATCGCCTGCTGCTCGACTTCACGGCCGGATACGGCTTCACCGGCATCGCGGTCTCCCTGATGGGCCGCAACCATCCGGTGGGGATCGTGCTCGCGAGCCTGTTGTTCGGCGCCCTCTACCAAGGCGGCAGCGAGCTCGATCTGGAGTTCCGGACCATCACCCGTGACCTGCTGCTGGTCATCCAGGGGCTCATCATCCTGTTCTCCGGGGCGCTGGCCTGGATGCTGAACCCGCCGCTTGCGCGCCTGATCGCGTACCTGTCGCAGCGCCGTCGCGCGAGGGAGGCGGTGGCGTGAACGGCTTTGTTCCGGGCGTGAGCGCTCGTCCTGCCGGCGACAAGTCGTTTCTGGCACCGGCGGCGGGAGGCCCCGGCGTGAGAGGCATCGCGTTCCAACGCCCTGCCTCGCCGGCGTCGAAACCTGCTCGGTCGCGGATGCAACGGAAGACGCCGGGGAAGACGCCGGCATGAACGAGTTCGCGTTCCAGGCGCTGCTGACCCTCGACGCCACCCTGCGGCTCGCGACGCCGCTCATCTTCTGTGCCTTGGCGGGCCTCTTCTCGGAGCGCTCCGGCGTCATCGACATCTCGCTGGAGGGCAAGTTGCTCGGCAGCGCCTTCGCGGCGGCGGCGGTCGCGAGCACCAGCGGATCGGTCCATCTGGGGTTGCTCGCCGCCGTCGGCGTGTCGGTCTGCATGGCGCTGGTGCACGGCTTCGCCTGCATCACCCACCGAGGCAACCAGATCGTCAGCGGGCTTGCGGTGAACATCCTGGCCTCGGGCCTGACCGTCACTCTGGGCATCGCGCTGTTCCAGCGCGGCGGCCAGACCCCGACCCTCGGTACCGGCGAGCGCTTTCAGCCGATCCGGCTTCCCTTCGCCGAAACCCTGCAGGACGTGCCCCTGCTCGGCGTGGTCTACGGCGAGCTGCTGAGCGGCCACAAGCTGATGGTCTACCTGGCGTTCATCGCGGTGCCGCTGGCCGCGCTGGTGCTCGCCAGGACCCGCTTCGGACTGCGCCTGCGCGCGGTCGGAGAATCGCCGGAAGCGGTGGACAGCGCCGGCGTCCCGGTCCCCTGGCTGCGCTACCGCGCGGTGATCATCGCCGGAGTTCTGTGCGGAATCGCCGGTGCCTACCTCTCCACCGCCCACGGCGCCGGGTTCATACGGGAGATGAGCGCCGGCAAGGGCTACATCGCGCTCGCGGCCATGATCTTCGGCAAGTGGCGGCCGTGGCCGGCGTTGCTCGCCTGCCTGCTGTTCGGGTTCCTGGAAGCCGCGTCCTCGCGCCTGCAAGGGGTGGAGCTGCCGGTGATCGGGCAGGCGCCGGCCGATCTCATGCTGATCCTCCCCTACGCGATGACGGTGGTGCTGCTGGCCGGCTTCATCGGCCGGGCGGAAGCGCCGAGTGCCCTCGGCACGCCTTATGTGAAGGAGCACTGACCAAGCCACGGGCGCGATGCCGCGCATCGGCGCCGAAGCGCTCGCGGATCGCATCGGCCAAGCCGTCGATGCGCTCGTCGAGGCCGGCCAGGAGATCGCACTGCACTGCCTCGCCCTTCCCGGAGATGGATACGCCCGCACCGGGCAGGCACACAGGGGCCGGAAGCGGTGTGAAGCGACGATCGGAAGGTATCGCGGATCGCATGCCACAGATCGGGCGTCGATGCGGCCGCGCCTGCGAGGCTCCCTCATCCGCGCCCTGTCCCTGCACGTCGACCCCTCCCGTCGCGCGCGGTATCGCATTGCCGGAGACTGCCCGTATCATCGGCGCCGGCACACGCCGGTCACGGCACCGGCGCCCGCACCGGCAAGAACCCCACAAGGACCGCGAACCCCATGAGCGACGTCAAGAAAGTCGTGCTCGCCTACTCCGGCGGCCTCGACACCTCCATCATCCTGAAGTGGCTGCAAGAGCGCTACGGATGCGAGGTCGTCACCTTCACCGCCGACCTCGGGCAGGGCGAAGAGCTGGAGCCCGCGCGGCGCAAGGCCGAGGCGCTCGGCGCCACGGAGATCCATGTCGAGGACGTGCGCGAGGAGTTCGCCCGCGACTTCGTGTTCCCGATGTTCCGCGCCAACGCCCTCTACGAAGGCGAGTACCTGCTCGGAACCTCCATCGCCCGCCCCCTCATCGCCAAACATCTGGTGGAGATCGCCGGGCGCACCGGCGCGGACGCCATCGCCCACGGGGCCACCGGCAAGGGCAACGACCAGGTGCGCTTCGAGCTTGGCGCCTACGCGCTCAACCCGGACATCCGCATCATCGCGCCGTGGCGCGAATGGGACCTCCACTCCCGCGAGCAGCTTCTGGCCTACGCCGCGGAGCACGGCATCCCCATCGAGCGCAAGAGCAGCAACGCATCGCCCTATTCGATGGACGCCAACCTGCTGCATATCTCGTTCGAGGGCAACGAGCTGGAAGTCCCCGCGACCGAGCCGGACGAGGCGATGTGGCGGTGGACCCGCTCCCCGGAGGCCGCCCCCGACACCCCGCGCTACGTCGAGCTCGCCTACCGGCGCGGCGACGTGGTCGCCATCGACGGGGAGGCGGTGAGTCCCGCCGCCGCGATCGAGCGCCTGAACGCCATCGGCGGCGAGCACGGCGTCGGCCGCATCGACATCGTCGAGAACCGCTACGTGGGGATGAAGTCCCGCGGCTGCTACGAGACCCCCGGCGGCACCATCATGCTGCGCGCCCACCGCGCCATCGAATCGATCACCCTCGACCGCGAGGCCGCCCACCTGAAGGACGAGCTGATGCCCCGCTACGCGCACACCATCTACAACGGCTACTGGTGGAGCCCGGAGCGGCTGATGCTGCAAGCGCTGATCGACGAATCCCAGCGCCACGTCAACGGGACGGTCCGGCTCAAGCTCTACAAGGGCAACGTGCTGGTGGTCGGGCGGCGCTCCGATTCCGACGATCTGTTCGACCCCGCCATCGCCACGTTCGAGGACGACCGGGGCGCCTACGATCAGCGCGACGCCGAGGGCTTCATCCGGCTCAACGCCCTGCGTCTGCGCACCGCGGCGCGACGCGGGAGGGGGTTCGGCGGCCCACATGGATAGGGCCCGATTGCTGCGCAAATGCGGCGAGTATGCGTCAAGTCGAGCGACGCGGACCCGACGGGCGTGGTTCTTCAGCCATTTCAGCCACCGCTCCGGGGCGGGTCGTGCGATTCCTTCAGACCGCGGTGCACCTCGGGTTGATTCCCATCCGTCATGAGTCGCGTTCCTCTCTTGCGGACGCCGGTTGAAAGCCGGGCCCGGATCTTCGAAGATCGGCGGCAGGTTGCGGGCGCCGGGCTCTCCTCCCTTCGCCGGTTTGCTCGCCAGCCTCCACGAGGCCATGTCTTCTGGTGACGAAGACGGATGCTGAGATGGATGCCCTGTCGCTTCATCGAAACGAGCTTCGCGGTGACTGGAACTATGAGCTGCGTCCACGATGAAGTTGGAAATCTAAATTTCGATCAAAGTCCTTACCTTCTGGCCGGAGAGCTGTGCTGGTGCTTCGCGAGAAACACCGGCAGACGGGCACAGCTACAACCGATATACGGATCGAATCGGCCCGTCAAGCCCACGGTTGCCGGGGTGGTGCGCCGGGTCCTCCACCGTCGCGGCACGGGCGAATCATGGCAGGATGGGTAGCCCTTGACGACAGAGGAACCCATTGTGGCTGCGCCGAGTATTCTTGCCGGCCAGATCGACGTACCGCCGGTGACCACCGCGGCCGAGCGGGACCGGCGCCTGGATCGCGTGGCGGCGAAGATCCGGGCGCGGCTGGAGCAGCGGCACCATGATCCGGTGGTGCTGCCGGAGCTGTCGAGTATCGACTACTCGCGGGCCAGCTTCGATCGGCTTGCCGTTGTGGTCGAACCGCTGGACGGCCCGTCCTTCCACACGTTCGGCGCTCTGGCGCGGGAGCTCGAGACCGCGATCGTCTATGGAATGCCGCGGCGCGGGGCCGACGCCTGCTACATCTCCCAGGTCGCCGTCGACGCCCGCGGCGAGCCGATCGGCTTCCACGACAAGCCGCACGTCGCGCACGCCGAGTGAGGTTTTGCATGGCCGGGTTCACGTTGCAGGTCGATTTTTTCGATCACGCCCTTGCTGTCTTTACCGATTGAATGAAAGTAAAGAACGCAGTAAGGTGCCCGGCGTCTTCGGATATGCGGACGGGCGGTTCCATGCCGAAGGTCAGCGCCAAACGACAGATCACCCTCCCTGTCGATCAATGCAGCGAAGTGGGGATCGGGCCGGGGGACGAGTATCGGAGCTTCGTCGCCGATGGCCGCATCACGATCGTGCGCAAGGTTCCGGGAGCGGCCGGGGGTTGCCTCCGGGACGTGCGCGGCGACCCGGCCATCAGCGATGACGAGTCCCTCCAAAGCGCCCTCGATCCGGTCGAGCCTTGATCTGCATCGATACGAACGTCCTGCTCCGGTACCTGTTGTGGGACGACGAGGCGCAGGCGGTCCGGGCGGACTCCGTCGTCAACGGCGATGAAACGGTGCTGATCACGGACGTGGTGCTGGTGGAGGACGTGGCCGCTTGGCAGTTGCCGCATACCGGGCCGCCATAGGCCCGGGCCGCCATAGGCGTCTGGCATGGGGCGCCGGCGGTCGTCGCCCGTCCCGCATTGTTCGGATACGGCCCGGACGCATTTCCAAAGGGTGTGGGAGCGCTCATTCGCTCGCCGGTTGCAGCAGCGAGATGTCCGCCGTCTCCATGAACAGGGCGCCGATCCGGGCCAGCAGCGCGAGCCGGTTGCCGCGCAGGGTCTCGTCGTCGTCCATCACCTTCACGGTGTCGAAGAAGGCGTCGACGCCGTCGCGGAGACCCGCGAGGCAGGCGAGCGCCGCGGTGTATTCGCCCGCGTCGAGCATCCCGCGGGCGCGCGGCTCGATTTCGGCCAGCCTCGCCGCGAGGCTCCGCTCCGCGTCTTCGCGAAAGAGCGAGGCGTCTGCGCCGCCGACGGCGGTGCCGGCAGCGATGCCGAAGATGCCGGCGGCCCCGGCGGCGGGCCGGGCCGGGGGGCGGCCCGCACCGGCGATGCCGTCGGCAGCGCTGCCGAAGATGCCGGCGGAGCCTGCCCCTTCCCGCAAGAGCGGGGGCCCGATCGGGGGAATGTCGATCCCCGCCTGCTTCGCTTGGCGCAGGATGTTGCGGATACGCTTGTTGGCCGCGGCAAGGCTCGCCGCTTCGGGGAGCGCACGGAACGCCTCGACGGCCCGCACCCGGTGCGCGAAGTCGAGCGGACGCGCCGGCTGCTTCGCGAGCACCGCATTGAAGACGTCGGCCGGGATCGAGCGGTCCGCGAAGTAAACGCGCAGCCGCTCCATCATGAACCGGCGCAGATCCGCCGCGGCGTCGGGCGAATGCATGACGGCCGGGAGCGTCGCGCCGCCGGAACGATCCTTCCGCGCCGCGCTGCCATGTCTCTTCGAGATCCGCCCGACAGCAGGCTCCGCGGCCCCCGCCCCGGTCTCCGCCTGGCCGCCCGACGCTTCCGCCGCCTCTCCGGCGTAGCCCTCGAACGCGGCTTCGATCATCTCGTCGAGGTCGAGGTCGAGCCCGGCCTCGATGATGATGCGCAGCACCCCGAGGGCGGCGCGGCGCAGGGCGTAGGGGTCCTTGTCCCCGCTCGGCGCCTGCCCGAGGCCGAAGATGCCGGCGAGGGTGTCGAGCTTGTCGGCGATCGCCACCGCGCGTCCGGCCGGGGTATCGGGGATGGCGTCGTCCGCGAAGCGCGGCAGGTAGACCTCGCCGATCGCGGCGGCCACCGCCTCCGGCTCGCCGTCGCGGCGCGCGTACTCGCAGCCCATCCGGCCTTGCAGCTCCGGGAACTCTCCGACCATCTCGGTGAGGAGGTCGCACTTCGAGAGCAGGCCGGCCCGCCGGGCATGGGCCGCCGCGTCCGGATCACCGGTGGACCGGCCATTCTGGAGCCGGCGTTCCTCTCCGATGGTTCCGGCAGTGGCAGGGAGGGGGCTGGCAGGGGCCGGCGGGGCGGTAGGGGTTGGGGTAGCGAGCGCCGGGGCCTCGGCTGTCGCGCCACCGGATCGGTCCATCGCCTCCGCCATGTTCCCGGGCCTGCCTGTCGCTTCCTCCACGTTGCCGGGCCTGCCCATCGCCTCCGCCACGCGCCCGGCCAGCGCCGACACCCGCTGTGCCTTGGCGTGCAGCGTGCCGAGCTCGCGCTGGAAGACGACGTCCTTCAGCCCTTCGAGGCGTGATTCGAGGCTGCGCCGGCGATCGGCGTCGAAGAAGTACGCGGCGTCGCTCAGCCGGGGCCGGATGACCCGCTCGTTGCCCGTGCGCACCGCCTCCACGTCGCGGCTCTCGATGTTGCTCACCGCGATGAAGTGCGGCATGAGCGCGCCGTCGCCCCCCTCCGGCGCACCGTCCCCCCCCTCTTCGTCCCCGCCATCCGCATTCGCGGGGCCTGCCCCCGCAGGCGGACGGCCGGGGGCAGGCACTTCGCGGGGATGACGGTTGGCGACGGGGAAGTAGCGCTGGTGCCCCTGCATCGTCGCGACGAGCACCGCGTCGGGCAGCGCGAGGAAGGCCGCGTCGAAGTGGCCGGCGACCGCCACCGGCCATTCGACGAGCGCGGTGTTCTCTGCAAGCAATTCGGGATCGATGAGCGCTTGTGCGCCGAGCGCCCGCGCTTCACGTTCGACCTGCTCGCGGATGCGCTCCATGCGCGCCTCGAACCCGGCCACGACGCGGCCTTCCTCGCGGAGCGCCGCCTCGTACCTTCCCGCGTGTTCGAGCGCGATGCCCCCCGTCCGGCGGAAGTCGTGGTGGAAGCGGTGCCCGCGGGTGGTGCGCCCGGAGCGGACCCCCAGGATCTCCGCCTCGACGACCTCCCCGCCGTGCATCAGCACCACCCAGTGCACGGGGCGCACGAACTCGGTGTCGCGATCCGCCCACCTCATGCGCCGCGGCGCCGGCAGGCGTTCGAGCGCGCGTTCCAGCATCCCGGGCAGCAGCGAGGCCAGCGTCGCGCCGGTCTCGGTGAAGCGGTGGGCGAGCCAGGCGCCAGCCCCCGTTTCGAGCCGCACGAGCCGATCCACCTCGACCCCGGCCGATCTCGCGAAGCCGAGGGCGGCCCGCGTCGGCTCGCCGTGCTCGTCGAAGGCCTGCGCGAGCGGCGGTCCGCGCCGTTCGACCTCGCGGTCGGGCTGGGTGCCGGGCACGCCGGGAACGAGGACCGCGAGCCGCCGCGGGGTGGCATACGGGACCGGGGCGCCGCGGGCGAACCCTGCCGCGTCGAGCTCCGCCGCGATCCCGGCCGCGAACGCTTCGGAGAGCCCGCGCAGGGCCTTCGGCGGTAGCTCTTCCGTGCCGATCTCCACCAGCAGGTCGTTGGCATCGGTCATGGTTCGATCTCGTTTCCGTTTCCGGGAGAGGCCCAGATCCCTCGATGTTCATCCCCCATCATCTGTCGTCCCTTGGCTCCGGCTGTGCCGAGTCGAGGCGTGATGGTACAGATTGGCGTGGGCGGTGTGGGACAGCGCCCGCCAGCTTGGTCACGCCACCTTCGCGCGAGCGGAGGCTTGGCGATTGTGGCGCCGGCAGGTGTCTTGTCTTTCGTACTGAAAGGTACGATGCCGAGTCCATGAACGGAACCGACTTCATCAGGCGTGCCCGACGCCACGCCAGGAGGGCCGGGAAGGACCTTTCGTTTCGATCCACGTCACGGGAAGGGTAGCCATGGAGTGCTCTACGTCGGCGAGCGCCGCACGACGGTCAAACGCGCGGCGAGCTGAAGCCCGGCGCCTTTCGAGGCATGCTGAAGCAACTGGACATCCCGAAGGAGGATTTCCGATGCGATACGCCTACCCCTGCGTGCTGACCCCCGAGGAAGGCGGCGACGGATTCTCCGTCTCCTTTCCGGACGTGCCCGAAGCCCTCACCTGCGGCGACGATCGTGCCGAAGCGCTGGCCATGGCCGAAGACGCCCTGACGGCTGCCCTGAGCGCCTGCGTCCATTGTGGCGAGGACGTCCCGGCTCCAAGCTCCGTCGCCGACGGTCAGGAGCTCGTCGCCGTTCCATCGATCGTCGCGGCCAAGCTGGCCCTGTATTCGGCGGTACGCGCCCAAGGCATCACCAAGGTCGCTCTCGCCGCTCGCCTGGGCGTGAGCGAAGGCGCCATACGCAAGCTTCTGAACCCCGACCACCGCTCCCATATCCACCAGGTCGAGAAAGCCCTGCGATCCGTGGGACGCGGCCTGGTGCTCGAAGACAGGGCGGCGTAGCTCCGATTTGTGGAATGGGTGTCCGTTGCTTGGCAGCCTTCATCCATCCTTGGCGTCACCCCGCCCCTTTCACGACCAGCGGAAAGCCCAGCGCCTCGCGCGAGGCGTAGTAGCACCCGGCGACGGCGCGGGCCAACGCCCGTACCCGCAGGATGTAGCGCTGGCGCTCGGTCACCGAGATGGCGTGGCGCGCGTCGAGGAGGTTGAAGGTATGCGACGCCCTGAGCACCTGCTCGTAGGCCGGGAAGCTCAAGCCCTCGCCGGCGAGCTTGTCGCACTCGCGCTCGCAGACCTCGAACTGCGCGAAGAGCGCGTCCACGTCCGCGTGCTCGAAGTTGTAGGCGGACAGCTCGCGTTCGCTCTGGTGGAAGACGTCGCGGTACGTCACCCGGCCGAGCGGGCCGTCGGTCCAGGTCAGGTCGAACAGGTTGTCCACGCCTTGCAGGTACATCGCGATGCGTTCGAGCCCGTAGGCCATCTCCGCGGTGACCGGCCGGCATTCGAGGCCGCCGACCTGCTGGAAGTACGTGAACTGGGTGATCTCCATCCCGTTCAGCCAGACCTCCCAGCCGAGGCCCCAGGCCCCGAGGGTGGGGGACTCCCAGTTGTCCTCGACGAAGCGGACGTCGTGCTCCACCGGGTCGAACCCCAGCATCGCGAGCGAGCCGAGGTACGTCTCCTGCACGTCGAGCGGGGACGGCTTGATGACCACCTGGTACTGGTAGTAGTGCTGGAGCCGGTTCGGGTTCTCGCCGTAGCGCCCGTCGGTGGGGCGCCGCGAGGGCTGTACGTAGGCAGCGCTCCACGGCTCCGGCCCGATCGCGCGCAGGAACGTCGCGGGATGGAACGTGCCCGCCCCGACCTCCATGTCGAAGGGCTGTTGCAGGACGCAGCCGCGGCCGGCCCAGTAGTCCTCCAGGGCGAGGATCAGTCCCTGGAAGGTCTGAAGATCGAAATCGCGTCCGGCCACCGTCCCGTTCTCCATCGTGAGCGAGCGCGGGAGTATAGCGATTCACCGTCGAGCGGCAGCGGCGGGAACGTAGCCGGCTCCGGCATTTTCGCCGGTTCTTCGACGTCTTCGCATCTACGATGGGATTTGCGTGATAATCTCGGCAAATCGTGCCGAATACCGCTGACAAAGAGGAAGACGATGCTCATCGAGTTCTCCGTGGCAAACTTCAGGTCGATCAAGGACGAGGTACGTCTCAGCCTCGTCGCCGGCCCCGGGAAGGAGCTTCGCGAAACCCATGTCGTGACGCCGCCACTGAACGAGGATGTCCGTTCAATCCCGCTGCTGCGGTCCGCCGCCGTCTATGGGGCCAACGCCTCCGGCAAGACCAACCTCCTCCGGGCGCTCGGGACCATGCGGCACATGGTGGCCCGCTCCAACCAGGACCTCGGCGAGCTTCCGGTGACACCGTTCCGTTTCGACCCGGACTGCGAAGCCCGCCCGACGACGTTCGAGGCGATGTGCTTCGCGGAGGGCGTTCGCTACCAGTACGGCTTCTCTGCAACCCGTGGCGCGGTGACGAGGGAATGGCTCTACGCCTGGCCACGGGGCAGGGTCCAGCTCTGGTTTGAACGAGAGCGCGCCGGGAACGGCGGCGACAGCTTCAAATTCGGCGACAGGCTCTCGGGGGACAAGGAAGTCTGGCGTCGTGCGACGCGACCCGATGCCTTGTTCCTGTCCACGGCCGTCTCACTCAACAGCAGCCAGTTGCGGCCCGTGTTCGACTGGTTCACCGGCAAGCTTCATGTCGCCGGGGTCGGGGGATGGGCCAACGCTTTTTCGCTGGAGTATTGCAGAGACGGCCGCAAAGGCGATCTCCTCGAATTCCTGCGCACGGCGGATTTGGCCATTTCCGGCCTCCGGGTCGTCGAGCAGGAGTTTTCCACGGAAACGCTCCCGGATGACGTGCCTCCTGTGGTGAAAGAAGACATCGGGAAGAAACTGGCCGAGGCCAAGGTGGTGGATCTGCGGATGCGGCACGACACGAAGGACGGCCGACCCGTGGAGCTGGATCTGGACGAGGAATCCGACGGCACCCAGAAGATCTTCGCCCTCGCCGGTCCATGGCTCGATACACTCGAAAACGGCCACGTCATCGTCTTCGACCAATTGCACGACAACTTGCATCCGTCACTGGTCAGGTTCCTGGTGGAACGGTTCCACGACCCGGGTGTCAACGCAAAGGGCGCGCAGCTCATCTTTTCCACCCACGACACGTCCATCCTCAGCCAGGACGTCTTTCGGCGCGACCAGATCTGGTTTTGCGAACGCAACGCCCGGCAGGAGACCGAACTGTTCCCGCTGACCGACTTCCGCCCCCGCAAGGGGATCGAGAACCTGGAGCGTTCGTACCTTACCGGGCGATATGGCGCCGTTCCCCACTTTCCACGTTTTCGACGTGCGGGGATCGACACGGGCCGTTGAACATGCCTCGCCGCAAACCACGCAATAGTCCGGGAAGACCCGGTGCGAAGCGCGAGCCGTGCGATCGGGTGCTCATCGTCTGCGAAGGCAAGCGAACGGAGCCGTTGTACTTCAGCGAACTTGCAGACCACTACAGACTCTCTACCGCGAACATCATGGTCGTCGGAACCGGTTCGGACCCGCACACGGTAGTCCGGGAAGCAAAGGAACTTCAGAAACGGGAGAGGCGGCAAGGAGAGCGATACGACGAGGTGTACTACGCATTCGATCGTGATGAGCATCCGGCCTTCGGCAACGCCTCCAAAGATGCCAGAGACAGCGACTTGAAGCTGGCTCGATCATGGCCGTGTTTCGAGTTCTGGCTCTTGCTGCATTTCGTCTATTCACGCAGCCCGTATACGAACGAAGGAGGTCGAAGCCCTTGCGGCAACTGCATCCGCGATCTGCGCACACATCTGCCCGGATACGAAAAGACGACTCCGGGATTGTTCCGGAAACTTGAATATCGACTGGAGGACGCCAAGCGCAACGCCGGGCACGCCATCACCGACGCAGAAAGAACCAGTGAGCCCAACCCCTCTACCGAGGTCCACGAGCTGGTCGACTATTTGCAGTCGATCAAAAGCGGATCAGGCGATGACGGGGGTTGAACGAGATCGTGCTACGCCCCCGCGGACCCGGGCGCCGGGAGCGGCAGGTATGCCACGATGGCCGCGATGAACGATGCCCCGCCGGCGGCGGGACCGGTATGTCGGCCGGGCGCTCCGCGACGCGCGCGCTTCCATCTTCTACTCATTCCGGTTCTCCTCTCTCCTGGTTTCCTCCATATTCCGCAGCCTTCATCCCTCCCTGGCGTCACCCTGTCCCTTTCACGACCAGCGGAAAGCCCAGCGCCTCGCGCGAAGCGTAGTAGCACCCGGCGACGGCGCGGGCCAACGCCCGTACCCGCAGGATGTAGCGCTGGCGCTCGGTCACCGAGATCGCGTGGCGCGCGTCGAGGAGGTTGAAGGTATGCGACGCCCTGAGCACCTGCTCGTAGGCCGGGAAGCTCAAGCCCTCGCCGGCGAGCTTGTCGCACTCGCGCTCGCAGACCTCGAACTGTGCGAAGAGCGCGTCCACGTCCGCGTGCTCGAAGTTGTAGGCGGACAGCTCGCGTTCGCTCTGGTGGAAGACGTCGCGGTACGTGACCCGGCCGAGGGGGCCGTCGGTCCAGGTCAGGTCGAACAGGTTGTCCGCGCCTTGCAGGTACATCGCGATACGCTCGAGTCCGTAGGCCATCTCCGCGGTGACCGGCCGGCATTCGAGGCCGCCGACCTGCTGGAAGTACGTGAACTGGGTGATCTCCATCCCGTTCAGCCAGACCTCCCAGCCGAGGCCCCAGGCCCCGAGGGTGGGGGACTCCCAGTTGTCCTCGACGAAGCGGACATCGTGCTCCACGGGGTCGAACCCCAGCATCGCGAGCGAGCCGAGGTACGTCTCCTGCACGTCGAGCGGCGACGGCTTGATGACCACCTGGTACTGGTAGTAGTGCTGGAGCCGGTTCGGGTTCTCGCCGTAGCGCCCGTCGGTGGGGCGGCGGGAGGGCTGCACGTAGGCGGCGCTCCACGGCTCCGGCCCGACCGCGCGCAGGAACGTCGCGGGATGGAACGTGCCTGCCCCGACCTCCATGTCGAAGGGCTGCTGCAGGACGCAGCCCTGGCCGGCCCGATAGTCCTCCAGGGCGAGGATCAGGCTCTGGAAGGTCTTGAAGATCGAAGTCGCGTCCGGCCACCGTCCGGCTCTCCCGCTGCTCGCGCGAGCGGTGCAGTATAGCGATATGCGGGGTCTCGTCCCGTGAGGCACACATCGGCGGGGGTCGCATCTTCCCCGGTGGCGATCGGAGAATCAGAATCCCCGCTCTCTCTCCACTCCCTCGCGTGCCGGTGGACAACCGGCCGGACCGGTCGACGCGCCGGCGTACACCAGTGGATCTCGCATCTTCCCCGGTGGTGATCGGGGCGGCAGGATCCCGGCCTCCGTTCCGCCCTCCGCGTGCCGGTGGACAACCGGCCGGACAGGCCGGCACGCCGGGGCATTTCGAGGAAAGCGCAATGAAGATCGGTTTCATCGGGCTTGGAAACGTCGGAGAGAAGGTGAGCGCGCTCGGCGGCGAGCCGGTCGACTGTCCGGTCTCCGGCGGCTGCCGCCGCGCGGACACCGGCAACATCTCGATCTTCGCCGGCTGCGAGCGTCCGACGTTCGAGCGCATCCTTCCGCTGCTCGCGACCATGGGCCGCCGAATCCTGCACACCGGCCCCCTCGGGTCCGCCTCGATCCTCAAGGTCGTCACCAATTACCTCGCCACCGCCAACCTGGTGTCCTGCTGCGAGGCGATGGCCACCGCCAAGGCGGCGGGGATGGACCTGAACACCACCTGGGAGGCGGTCCGTATCTCCTCCGGCAACTCGTTCGTCCACGAGACCGAGAGCCAGGTGATCCTGAACGGCTCGCGCGACATCTCGTTCACGATGGATCTCGTGAGCAAGGATGTCGGGCTGTTCCAGGCGATCGCGGACCGGTACCGGGTCCCGGTCGAACTCAACCCGGTGCTGGTCGACGTCTTCAGGGACGGCGAGGCGCGCTACGGCCCCCGCGAATGGTCGCCCAACATCATCCGCCGCCTCGAGGAGGCCACCGGCCTGTCGATCCTCGCCCCGGGCTTTCCGGCCCGGATGATCGACGACGAGCCGGAGGCGCCCGGCTGCGAGGTCGTTCCGAAGGGCCGGAGATGATGGGCGCTTGGAGGGCGGCGCCTGTGCGAAGCAGGTTACAGGCCGCAACTCCGTAACGCTCGCATGATCGGGGTGGCAACCGCGATGATGCGACTGGCCTATACTCCGGCGATGGGAAGCCCATCGAGACTCGACCATCTGCACGATGAGCCGGACCCTCGCCGCCGCCGCCTGATCGCGCTCGGACTCCTGGCAAGGCGGCTCGCACCGTACGGCATCGAGCCCATTCTGGTGGGCGGAGGAGCGCTGGAGTTCTACACTGCCGGAGGCTATGCGACCAAGGACATGGACTTGGCGCTCCCCGCGGCGCCGGAGGTCGATGCCGCATTCGCCGCACTCGGTTTCGAGAAGGAGGGACGGTACTGGTTCCATGCCGCCCTCGACCTGCTCTTCGAGGCGCCGGCCCCGGCCGGCCTTCCGGGAGAGGATGCGCCGCGCACCGAGGTGGAGGTCGACGGGCTGCGGGTGGTGATCATCGGCATCGAAGACCTGCTCATCGACCGTCTTCGCGCCTGGGTCCATTGGAACAGCGACGAGGACGGCCGCTGGACCCGGCGGCTCGCGCTCCTGTACCCGGACCGGATCGATTGGCGTTACGTCCGGGAACGCACGAGCAAGGTTCCCGAGGAGGCCGAGGCCGTGGGCAAAGTCGAACGGGAGGCGCGACCGGGTTGATCGGCTACGATGAGTTCCAGCGCGACGTGCGACGGCGCAAGCGCGAGCGGTGGGCGAAGATCCTGGCCACGGAACCACCGGGCCGCGCCCCCGGCCGCCGGCCGCGCGACCCCGAGCAAGAACGACTCCTGCTGCGGCTCGACCGAGCCCGCCTCGACAAGGGACAATCGTAGCCCGCGTGCCCCGGACGCCGAATCGGCCCGGACACCGATGATCCATCGCTCCGCGCCGACCGCCTTGCAGGGTCGCTTCGAGGTTCGGGGCAAGCCACACGAGCGAATGGCTTTCTTCGGGCCGTCATTCACGCGGGCGGGCCGGAGGCCGGCCCCGCAGACTCCGGCCGCCATTCCCGCGGACGGGTCGGAGACAAGCCCCGCAGGCTCCGGCCGTCATTCCCGCGGAGCCTGTCGCCGGCTCGAACGGGGGAATGACAGTTCCCGGATACATGCAGCGATCGGGTCAAGTGTCTTCGACGTCTTGCGAGGTTCGAATCGCCCGGGGACTACATGCGTCAGGCTCACGGCTGATGTCCGGCTTCCCGTGGCCGCTTATGTTTCCGAGCATCGGGTGCGGTCGACGGCCGTCTCCGCACAATCTGCCCGTCGGCTGCGGACAAGCGCTTCGCCGGAACCTTCTCCCACGCAATCCACGAGGAATCGAAATGGACGTCGCCGAGCTGCTGGCATTCGGGGTCGGGAGCGGCGCCTCCGATCTCCACCTCTCGGCGGGACTCCCGCCGATGATCCGGGTCGACGGCGACGTGCGCCGCATCGACGTTCCCGCGCTCGATCACGAGACGGTGCGCGATCTCGTCCGCGGCGTGATGAACGACCGGCAGCGCAAGGAATACGAAGGCCGCCTCGAGACGGATTTTTCGTTCGAGATCCACGGACTCGCCCGCTTTCGCGTCAACGCGTTCCATCACCACCGAGGCGCCGGCGCGGTGTTCCGGACCATCCCTTCGCGGGTCCTCTCGCTTGACGAGCTGCGCGCGCCGGAGATTCTCAAGCAGATCTCCGACACACCGCGGGGCGTGGTGCTGGTCACCGGACCGACGGGGTCCGGAAAGTCGACCACCCTGGCCGCGATGATCGACCACAAGAACACATCCGAGCACGGGCACATCCTCACCATCGAGGATCCAATCGAGTTCGTCCACCGGAGCAAGAAGTGTCTTGTGAGCCAGCGTGAGGTCCATCGTCACACCCTCGGCTTCAGCGATGCGTTGCGCTCGGCCCTGCGCGAGGACCCGGACGTCATCCTCGTCGGCGAGATGCGTGATCTCGAAACGATCCGGCTCGCCCTGTCCGCCGCCGAGACAGGCCATCTCGTATTCGGGACCCTGCACACGAGCTCTGCCGCGAAGACCATCGACCGCATCGTCGATGTGTTTCCGGCGCCGGAGAAGGACATGGTCCGGGCCATGCTCTCGGAATCGCTCAAGGCGGTCATCTCCCAGACCTTGCTCAAGAGGCGGGGCGGGGGGCGCGTCGCCGCCCACGAGATCATGATCGGGACCCCGGCGATCAGGAATCTCATCCGTGAAAACAGGGTTGCCCAGATGTACTCGGCGATCCAGACCGGACGGCAGTTCGGCATGCAGACGCTCGATCAGGACCTCTCGGCGCTGGTCCGCAAAGGGGCGGTGTCCCACGCGGTGGCGCAGCAGGCCGCCGCCGGGAAGGAAGGTGTCTGATCCGGTGCGGCAAGGCATTGCCGCCCGTCCGGCGCTTCGACCCGGCCGGACGGCAGGCGAAGACGCGATCCGCCAAGCAGGCGCTCGATCGGGGATCTGACGGCGCCGGTCCGTAGAGACGCGGCGTCCCGCCAGGTGGCGCGGCAGCCCGTCACCGGCAGAAGCCATCCGAGCCATTTGCAAGGCCGGGGGCGGCCGATCAATCCTTCAATCTCAAGTTTCGGGATTCCATTTTGGTCGGCGAATCCCGAAACTTGAGCTTCAACGCTACCGCCCTGCGGGCGAGGATACCATCCCGTCCGGGATGCGAGCGGTGTGGCCGGACCTGCCTTCCCGCCGTCGCCAGACGACGGCGCATTCCGGGAAACGGAGGCGTCGGCGGAGATCGCGTATGCGGGAGGTCGACTATGTGGTGATCGGATCCGGCAGCGCCGGGGCAGTGGTTGCGGCACGGCTCTCCGAGGATCGGGACGTCTCGGTGCTGCTGCTGGAGGCCGGCCCCTCCGATCGGAGCCCGATCCTCCACCTGCCCGCTGCCGCGCGCTATGCATTCAACGCTCGCCGGTTCAACTGGAGCTACGAGAGCGAGCCCGAACCCCACCTGAACGGCCGGCGGGTCAGGCAGCCGCGGGGACGGGTGCTGGGCGGATCGTCAAGCATCAACGGGCTGGTGTATCTGCGCGGCCATGCCCTCGACTACGAAGGATGGGAGGCGGCGGGTGCGACGGGGTGGAGCTACGCCGGCGTCTTGCCCTGTTTTCGGAAGATCGAGGCCAGGGCGGACCATTCGAACCCCTACCAGGGCGATCGAGGGCCGGTCCACGTCTCCACCGCGCTGCGCCCCAACCCGATCTCGCGCGCGTTCATCGGGGCGAGCCGGCAGGCGGGCTACACGTTCAGCGAGGACGTCAACGGCTACCGGCAGGAAGGTTGCGGCTGGTTCCCGATGAACGCGGCAGGAGGGCTGCGCTGGAGCGCGGCGAGAGCCTACCTGTACGGCGCGCGCCGCCGGGCGAACCTCGACGTGCGATGCGGCTGCCACGCGGAGCGGATCGAGCATGCCGCTGCTCCCTTCGTGCAACATCAACTGCCCCACCATCATGATCGGAGAGAAGGCTGCCGATCTGATCGCGGGCCGCCCGCCGCTGCCGCCCTCGCCCTTGCCGTACTTCGTGGACCCGGAGTGGAGGACGCGGCAGAGGTGAGCCGGCAGCGGACGGCGAAGGCATCCGCCGGGCAGCGCACCGTTCGTTCGGACCTGGAGCGGAGGACGCGGCAGGGACACGGCTGCCGGACTCTCTGCGGCGGACCGCCTCCGGAGCGTGTTCGACGTCTATTCGGGGCGATCGCCTTCCAGCGTCACCCGGGTCATCACCCGGCGATGGCCGGCGAAATCGTCCACCGCGTAGTGCATCGTTGCGCGGTTGTCCCAGAACGCAAGGGATCCGGGGGACCACCGCACGCGGCACAGGAACTCCGGCCGCGTCGCGTGGTTGCAGAGGTAGTCGACGAGCGGCTGCGATTCCCCGGCACTCATGTCCTTGAAGCCGACGGTGTGGAGCGGGTTCAGGAACAGCGCCTTGACCCCGGTCTCCGGATGGGTGCGCACCACGGGATGCTCGACCCGGGCCACCGTGTCCTGCTGCACGACCTGCATCCGCTTCACGCCGTCCCTGAAGCGCGCAGCATCCGGACCATAGGTGCGTTCGTTGCTGAACACCGCGAGCAGGCCGTCGAGCATCGCCTTCATGCCGTCGGAAAGCGTGCGGTAGGCGGCGCGCATGTCCGCGAACAGCGTATCGCCCCCGTACGGCGGAACCTCCTCCGCGTAGAGCATCGTCGCCAGGGCGGGGCGCCGGGCGTAGCTCAGATCGCTGTGCCAGCCGTTGCCGAAGTGGTGGACGTCGTCGGGTTCCTTGACGATCCGGAAGACCTCGGGGTGGCCATCGAGCGGCTTCACGTAGGGATGCACGTTCAGCGTGCCGAACCGTCGCGCGAACGCGGCAAGCGATCCCGGGTCGAGCGGCTGGCCGTGGAACACGAGCACCAGGTGTTCCAGCAGGCCGGCCCGGATCCCGGCGATGGTGCGGTCGTCGAGATCGCGGGAGAGGTTGACGCCGGACACCTCGGCGCCGAGGGAGCCGGAGATACGGCGAAATCGAAGCCCGTTGACGGGACGGGTCATGCGGGGGTGGTGTCCTGGCTCGCGTTCGCCCTAAGCTAGCCGGCACGTTCCGCGAGGTCAATCGCGCACGCGGCGAATCACGCCGGACCCTCGCCGCGTTCCTGGCGCACGCAACGAGCAAGGAGCCCTGCCGTGAAGAAGGGTGAGGGAACCGCGACGCACGACGTCGGGGCTGCATTGCGCGCAGTCCGGGCCCGCATCCGCACGCTGGAACGGCGCTACCGACGGGAGCCGGGCTCGGTGACGCTCCTCGCCGTCAGCAAGACCAAGCCCCCGGAGGCGGTGCGGGCCGCGCTCGCCGCCGGCCAGCGCGCCTTCGGCGAGAACCACCTCCAGGATGCGACGGCCAGGATCGAGGCGCTCGCCGGGTGCGGCGTCTCGTGGCATTTCATCGGCGCCGTCCAGTCGAACAAGACCCGGCCGATTGCCGCCCGCTTCGACTGGGTCCACGGCATCGAGCGGGAGAAGATCGCGGCTCGCCTCTGTGCCCAGCGCCCCACCGGCCGGGGGGCGCTCGACGTGTGCATCGAGGTCAACGTGAGCGGCGAGGGGACCAAGTCGGGGGTGCCCCCCGGGGAAGTCGAGTCGCTCGCGCAGGCGGTTCGCGAGCGGCCCGGACTGCGGCTGCGCGGCCTCATGGCCATCCCCCGCCCGGCGGAGGAGTTCGAGGCCCAGCGCGCGCCCTTCCGCCTGCTCCGCGAGATCCTCGACGACCTCAACACGAAGGGGTTCGGGCTCGACACCCTCTCGATGGGCATGACCGGCGATCTCGAAGCGGCGGTGGCCGAGGGAGCCACCATCGTCCGGGTCGGGACCGCGATCTTCGGGCCGCGTCGAGTTTCCGGTTCCGCCGCAACGAGCGGCTCGACGGCGCCGGCCGAGGCGCGCACGCGGTCGAGTGTGCAGTTTGGAGGTTGATCCGGACGGTCGCCCGTCCGCGCGGGTTGCGGCGCCGCATCGATGTCCGATAATGCCGGGTGGGAACCGCAGGCGGATGGTGGCCGGAATGAACGACTCCGACATCGGATTCATCGGCGGGGGCAACATGGCCGCCAGCCTCATCGGCGGGCTCGTCGCCAACGGCACGCCCCCCGGCACGATCCGGGTCTCGGACCCGGACACCCCGAAGCTCGACGACTTGCGACGGCGGTTCGGCGTCCACACCGAGAGCGGCAACGACACCGTGGTCTCCCGCTGCCCCACGGTGGTGCTGGCGGTCAAGCCGCAGATCGTGCACAGCGTCTTGCAGGCCCTCGCGCCGGCGTTCGGCGCCCACGGGCCGCTCCTGGTGTCGATTGCCGCCGGCGTGCGGGAGGCGGACATGAACCGCTGGGCGGGCGGGGACATGGCCATCGTGCGCACCATGCCGAACACGCCGGCCCTCGTCGGCTGCGGCGCGACCGCCCTCTACGCGAACGAGAAGGCCACCTCCGCCCAGCGCGCACGCGCCGGCGCGATCCTGCAGGCAGTGGGGATCACCCTCTGGGTGGACGACGAAGCACAGCTCGACGCGGTCACCGCCCTGTCCGGCAGCGGCCCCGCTTACTACTTCCTGCTCATGGAGATCATGCAGGCGACGGGCGAAGCCATGGGCCTCGACCCCGAGACGGCCCGGCGGCTCACGCTGCAAACCGCGCTCGGCGCCGCCCGCATCGCCCACGAGAGCGACGTGCCTCCCGCGGTGCTGCGCGAGCGGGTGACCTCGCCGGGCGGCACCACCGAACGCGCGCTCCTCACGATGCGCGACGGCGGCATCGAGAAGGTGGTGGCGGAGGGCATCCTGGGCGCGCGACAGAGGTCGGTGGAGCTCGGGGACGCCATTGGGGAATGAGGTGACGACCGGGGGGCGGATACGGGTGCCGAGGCTCGCTCGCGCGCCTTTCGGCGGACGGCGCTCCGCGCGTCCGTACGGCCACGGGCCGGGCGGCGGAACACCTGCCGCCGCGACGACCTCGCGCACGTCCCCGCGGGAGCGGGCCGTCCCGAACGCTTGCGCTCCCCTGCCGCTTCCCGTCCGCACGTCCGGGGGGAGGCGTGCCTCCTGGCGCTCCGACGACCGCGCGTCCGGAACGGACGCCGGGCGGACGGCTTAGGATGGGCGGACACGTCGGCAACGCGGCGACGTTTCTCGTCGAGACGCTGTTCGGGCTCTACATCCTCGCCGTCATGCTTCGCCTTCTGCTCCAGTGGGCCAGAGCGGATTTCTACAACCCGCTCTCGCAGTTCATCGTCAGGGCGACCCAGCCGGCGCTTGCGCCGTTGCGTCGGGCGTTCCCGGCGGTCGGGGGCATCGACACTGCGTCCGTCGTTCTCCTCCTCGGCCTCCAGCTCGGCGAGATGTGGATCGTCACCGGAATCCTCGGCCAGCGCGCCCCGGTGAGCGCCCTCCTCGTGCTCTCGGTCGCCGAGCTTCTCCAGCTCGGGATCCACGTCTTCCTGGTCTCGATCCTGATCCAGGTGGTCATGAGCTGGCTCAATCCCGGCGCTTACAATCCGTTGCTCGGTGTGCTCCACAGCCTGAACGAGCCCCTGCTCTCGCCGGCGCGACGGTTCATCCCGCCGATCGGCGGGCTCGATCTGTCGCCGATCGCGGTGATGGTGGGGCTGCAGCTCGCGTCGATCCTGATCGTCGGCCCCTTGCGCCAGATCGCGGTTTCGCTGGGCTGAGCGGGCAAAGGCCGCGCCCGGTGGCGCCCTACAAGCGGGAGTTCATCGAGTTCGCCCTGGGCTCGGGCGTCCTGCACTTCGGTGAATTCGCCCTCAAGTCCGGCCGCGTCAGCCCGTATTTCTTCAACAGCGCGGGATTCGCGACGGGGGGCGCACTCGCGCGGCTCGGCCGCTTCTACGCCGAGGCCGTCGTCGCCTCGGAAGTCGCGTTCGACATGCTCTACGGTCCGGCGTACAAGGGCATCCCGCTCGTCTCCGCGGTTGCGGTGGCGCTCGCGCACCACCACGGCCGGGACCTGCCCTATGCGTTCAACCGCAAGGAGGAGAAGGACCACGGGGAGGGCGGGGCCGTCGTGGGAGCCAAGCCGCACGGGCGGGCTCTGATCGTGGACGACGTGATCTCCGCCGGCACGGCCTTGCGCGAGTCGGTGCGCATTCTCACGGATGCCGGCGCGACCTGCGTCGCGGCGGTGGTCTGCGTGGACCGCCAGGAGCGCGGCCGGGGCCGGTGCTCCGCCGTGCAGGAAGCGGAGGCGGAGTTCGGGATCCGCATGCTGAGCATCGTATGTCTCGACGATCTCGTCACCTGCCTGGAGGAACAGGCGACGTTCGAGGCCGATCTGGAACGGGTGCGCGCCTACCGCGCCGAATACGGGGTGGGTGAATCAGCCGGAGAGTGAGGCGCACGCGCGCTGGATCCGCATGCACGCCTCCTCGAGCCGCTCCGTCGCGAGCGCGTAGGAAATGCGGAAGTACGGCGAGAGGCCGAACGCCTCCCCGTGCACGACCGCGACCTCTTCGTTTTCGAGAAGATGCTTCGCAAAATCAGCGTCGTTCTCGATGACGGTACCGCCGGGGGTCCGCTTGCCGAGCGTCCCGGCACAGTCCGCGTAGAGGTAGAACGCACCGCCCGGGGAGTCGCAGGAGAGTCCGTTCGTCTGGTTGAGGATCGAGACGGCGAGGTCGCGCCGCTCCTCGAACACCGCAACGTTGTCCCGGATGAATCTCTGGTCGCCTTCCAGCGCCTCGACCCCGGCCCACTGGCTGATGCTCGACGCTGCGCTCGTGGTCTGCGACTGGATCTTCGTCATCGCCGCGATGAGCTCCTTCGGCCCCGCGCCGTAACCGAGACGCCACCCGGTCATGCAGTACGCTTTCGAGAACCCGTTCATCGTGAGGATGCGCTCGCGCAGATCGGGCGCGACCTGCGCCATCGTCGAAAAGGCCCCGCCGCTGTACAGGATGTGTTCGTAGATGTCGTCGGAAAGCACCCACACTCGAGGATGCCGGCGCAGCACCTCGGCGAGTGCGTCGAGGTCCCGCGCGGAGTACACCGCGCCCGACGGGTTGCACGGATTGTTGAGGATCAGCCACTTCGTCTTCCCGGTGATCGCTGCTTCGAGCCGCTGCGCCGTCAGCCGGAACCCGTCTGCGGCCGAGGTCTCGACCACCACCGGCGTCCCGCCCGCGAGCAGCGTCATGTCCGGGTAGCTCACCCAGAACGGTGCGGGGATGACGACCTCGTCCTCCGGATCGAGGGTCGCGGTGAGCGCGTTGTAGATGACCTGCTTGCCGCCGCTGCACACGAGCAGTTCGTCCGGTGCGTAGCTCAGCCCGTTCTCCCGTTCGAGCTTCCGGCAGATCGCTTCGCGCAGTTCCGGGATGCCGGTGATCGGCGGGTACTTCGTCTTGCCCTCGATGATGGCGCGCATCGCCGCGATCTTGACGTTGGCCGGGGTGTCGAAGTCCGGTTCGCCCGCGGACAGGGCGATGACGTCTCGCCCGGCCCGGGCCATTTCCATCGCCTTTGCGGAGATGACGATCGAGGGGGATGCCTTGATACGGCTCATGCGTCGTGCGGCGATGGACATCGGCAGGCTCCTGGCTGCGTTTCGAGGGGAGGATCGAAGGGCCGCGACCGGCCACGCGAAAAATAACATGCATCCGCGGCGATCTTCGAGAGCCGCCGGGACAACGAGGACGAACACTCGAACCATCGGACTCGATGGCCGCGGTGGCGACGTTCGGCGACCATCCCGCCGCCTCGGTCCCGAGACGACGGCGCAGCTTTCGGAGCTTCCGCCGGCGGTGGTTGAAGTCCGAGAGGGCGCCGCGTTTTCATCTCTTGTCCTGCGGAGAACGCGCAGTCCGGCTCCATCCCCCGTGCCGGGCGGCTCGCCCTGGCCGCGAAGCCGCAGAGGCGCGCACCCTCCATCGCTCACGATGCGCCCCGCGGCCCTGCCGCCCCCTACGTCGCCTTCACGATCTCCTCGACCATCTTCTTCGCGTCGGAGAACAGCATCATGGTGTTGTCGCGGAAGAACAGCTCGTTCTCGATCCCCGCGTAGCCCGAGCCCATGCCGCGCTTGACGAAGAGCACCGTCTTCGCCCGCTCCACGTCGAGCACCGGCATGCCGTAGATGGGGCTCTGGGGGTTGGTCTTGGCGGCGGGGTTGGTCACGTCGTTCGCGCCGATGACGAAGGCCACGTCGGCCTGCGCGAACTGGCTGTTGACGTCGTCGAGCTCGAAGACCTCGTCGTAGGGGACGTTGGCTTCGGCGAGCAGCACGTTCATGTGCCCGGGCATCCGGCCCGCCACCGGGTGGATGGCGTAGCTCACCTTCACCCCTTCCGACTTGAGCCCGTCGGCCATCTCGCGCAGCGCGTGCTGCGCCTGCGCCACCGCCATGCCGTAGCCGGGCACGATGATCACCGAGCCCGCGTTCTTCATGATGAACGCGGCGTCCTCGGCGCTGCCCTGCTTGACCGGGCGCTCCTCGACCGCGCCGCCCGCCGCGAGGTCCGTCTCCCCGCCGAACCCGCCGAGGATCACGCTGATGAACGAGCGGTTCATCCCCTTGCACATGATGTAGGAGAGGATCGCGCCGGAGGACCCCACCAGCGCCCCGGTGATGATCAGCGCGGTGTTCTCCAGGGTGAACCCGATCCCCGCCGCCGCCCATCCCGAGTAGGAGTTGAGCATGGAGACCACCACCGGCATGTCCGCGCCGCCGATGGGGATGATGATCAGCACCCCGATGGCGAAGGCCAGCAGGGTGAGGAGCCAGAACGCGGTGTACGACTCCGTGCGGCAGAACCACACCGCCAGCGCCACGATCAGGACCCCGAGGGCGGCGTTGAGGAGATGCTGTCCGGGAAACACCACCGGGCGGCCGGAGACGAGCCCTTGCAGCTTGGTGAACGCCACGATCGACCCGGTGAACGTGATTGCGCCGATGGCTGCACCGATGGACATCTCGACGAGGCTGGCGACGCGGATGGCGCCGGGCGTGCCGATGCCGTAGGCGTCCGGGGTGTACAGGGCGGCGGCGGCCACCAGGACCGCGGCGAGCCCGACCAGGCTGTGGAACGCCGCCACGAGCTGCGGCATCGCGGTCATCGGGATGCGGCGCGCGGTGATCGCGCCGATCCCCCCTCCGATGCCGACGCCGAGCACGATCAGGCCCCAGGTCAGGCCCTCGGCGACGTCCGCGAGCACCAGGGTGGTGGCGACCGCGATGGCCATCCCCGCCATGCCGAGCAGGTTGCCCCGCCGGGAGGTCTCCGGCGAGGAGAGCCCCCGCAGCGCGAGGATGAAGAGCGCGCCCGAGACGAGGTAGGCGAGTGCGGCGAGATTCGCCGCGGCGAGGTTCGCGGACACGGCGGACTCCCCTATCTTCCCGGCCCGGCGTCGCCGGAACCGGGGGTCCGTTCGGAGAATGCTTCGGTGGTGCACATGGGGCGCGGTCGCTGGGAGGCTACTTCTGCTTCTTCCTGTACATGGCGAGCATCCGCTGGGTGACGAGGAACCCGCCGAAGATGTTCACCGAGGCCAGGACCAGCGCGACGAAGCCGAGGGCCTTGGAGAGGCCGGCGGACCCGAGCGCCCCGGAAGCGCCGTCGGCCCCGCCCCCCTCGACCGCCACCGCGAGCAACGCTCCGACCACGATCACGGAGGAGATGGCGTTGGTCACCGACATCAGCGGCGTATGCAGGGCCGGGGTCACGCTCCACACCACGTAGTAGCCCACGAAGATCGCGAGCACGAAGATGGAGATACGGAAGACGAAGGGATCGATCTGGGCGGCTTCGGCCATCGGGGTGTCCTCGGTGGGGGGCTATGGGTTCGGTGGGGGGCTACGGCTGGATCATGCGCGGGGAGCTCCGGGCGGAGACGCGAACGCTATGGACCACCGCCGGGAGCCTCTCAATCCGTGGGCCGGAACGACGGATGGACGACGCTCCCGCCCCTCGTGAGGCCGGTGCCGGTCACGAGCTCGTCGTTCCAGTCGAATTCGACGGCGCCGCTCTCGCGATCGACGAAGGGCGACACGAAGTTGTAGAGGTTGCGGGCGTAGAGCGCGGAGGCATCCACGGGCAGGCGGCCGGGCACGTTGACGTGGCCGACGATCCGCACCCCCCGGTGCTCGACGATCTCGCCGGCACGCGAGAGCGGGCAGTTGCCGCCCTGCTCCACCGCGAGATCCACGACGATGCTGCCGGGCTTCATGCTCTCGACCATCTCGCCGGTGACGAGCACCGGCGCCGGCCGGCCCGGGATCAATGCGGTGGTGACGACGACGTCCTGCTTCGCCAGATGCTCCGCCACCAGCGCCGCCTGCCGGCGCCGGTAATCCTCGCTCATCTCGCGGGCATATCCGCCCGCGGTCTCCGCCGCCTGCGCCTCCTCGCTCTCGACCATGACGAACGATGCGCCCAGGCTCTCCACCTGCTCCTTCACCGCCGGGCGCACGTCGGTGGCGCTGACGATGGCCCCGAGGCGGCGTGCCGTGGCGATCGCCTGCAACCCGGCGACCCCGGCCCCGAGCACGAACACCCGCGCGGGCGGCACCGTACCGGCCGCGGTCATCATCATCGGCATGGCCCGCGCGAACTCCGCCGCGGCGTCGATCACCGCCTTGTACCCGGCGAGGTTGGACTGCGAGGAGAGGACGTCCATCGACTGCGCGCGGCTGATCCTCGGCACCAGCTCCATCGCGAAGGCGTCGATCCCGGCCGCGGCGTATGCCTCCACCGCCTCCCGGCCGCCGTAGGGCGAGAGCATCCCGACCAGCGCCGCGCCCCGCCGCATCGCCGAGAGCTCGCCGGGGTCGGGAGCACGGACCTTGAGCACCAGATCGGCATCGCCGAGGAGCGGCGCCCCGCCGTCGGCGAGCCGGGCGCCCGCCTCCTCGTACGCGGCGTCCGCGAACCCCGCGCCCTCGCCCGCGCCCCGCTCGACCGCGACCTCCAGCTCGAGGGCGCGGAACTTCTTCGCGGTTTCGGGCGAGACCGCGACCCGGGTCTCCTGGGGATGCGATTCCTTCGGGACGGCCAGCTTCATGCGCTCGTTCCCCGTTCGGCAGGCGCCCGGCCGGCGGCGCATACCGGCCCGTGCATCGTGTGGCCCGGGATCTTCTCACAGATCGCGCCGTTTCCGGCTCCTCCCGGAGGGGCCGACGCCGTCATCCTTGTCAGTCTTCGTCCCAATCAACCCGCATCCGCTGGCCCTTGCCCTTCCACCTGCGACACGCCTCGTCCAGCACCTTCTCCACCTCGGAAGTCTCTGCCCCATAAAAATCAAGACACCCATCGACTTCCGCAACGTCCGCACGACCACCGATCCGGCCGGCGCCCGCCGCTTCGCGGAGATGGACGCCGCCGACAAGACCGCAATCACGCTCCGGCACGCGATCCCCGTGGCCTTCTCGCAAGCCCACTTTCAGCGCCACCCGCACGGCGCCGCCCGCGGGTTCGCCGTCACGACGTCGCCCGGAGATTGGGGCAGGCTGAACCCGCCCGCCACCCCGACCAGCCTCCGGGTTCGACGAGAACCCCCGGCCAACGGAGACCGCCGCCATGAACGACCTCGCCCTCACCGGCGCGGGTTCGCCGGCCCGCATCGAGCGCCTGACCGCCGCCCTCGCCCCCGCGACGAGAGAGAGCTACCGGAACGGTTGGCGCAAATGGGAAGCCTTCGCCCGCACAATCGACGCCGCCACGCTTCCGGCCGATCCGGAAGCACTCGCCGCCTTCGTCGAGCACCTCGCCGACGCCGGCGCCAGGCCATCGACCCTCCGCGCGGCCCTCGCCGCCGTCAAGCGCCGCCCACAGGCTCGCCGGCGCCCCGACGAACCCCACGGCAGCCGCCGACGTGCGCGCCGCCGTCAAGCGCGCCGTGCGCGACCACCGGGACGCCGGCGGGACCGTCCGGCAGTCCGCCGGGATCACCGCCGCCGCCGTCGCGCGCATCGAAGCCACCGCGTGCCGGCCCCGCCCCCGTGGCCGCGGTATGGAATCGCCGGCCGTCGCGAAGAAGCGCGCCGACCTCGAGATCGCCCTCATCCGCACGATGCGCGACACCCTCGCGCGAGTCAGTGAAGCCGCCGCGTTCACGTGGCAGCAGATCGAGCGCCGCCCGGACGGATCGGCCACGATCACGTTCCGGCGCCCGAAGACGGATGCCGACACCACGGCATACCTCGCCCCGGCCACCGTCGCCGCACTCGACAAGACCCGCCACGGTGCCGCAGACACCGCGACGTTGTTCAACGCGAGCGCAAGCCGCATCAAGGCCCGCATCAAGGCCGCCGCGAAGGCCGTCGGCTTGGAAGGTGTCTCAAGCCACGCTCGCCCGGTCGAAGGGTATCGAGATGCCCGCCATCATGCAGGCCGGAGGCTGGCGATCGGAGACGACCGTAGCCAGGTACACCGCCCGCGAGACCGCCGCCCGCGGCGCCGTGGCCCGGTTCTACGAGCAGGAAGGCGCCTTGTAGTGACCACCGCTCGGCGCGCTACGGGGCAGGTACCGACCCCGCGAAGCCATCGCCCACCCGTCCGGGTACACTCCGCACCGGGACCGCCGCCCACGGAGAACGCGCCATGACTTGGGCTCAGATCGCAACGCTCATCGTGTCCATCGCCGCCACCGTGGCCGCAGGAACCGGGGTCATCGTCTTGAGCGTCAACGGCATTCACTCCCAGGTTGCGGCTCTACAGGCGCAAGCCGCCGCCGACCGTGCCGAAGCCGCCGCCGACCGCCGCGCCTGGCAGGCGTCGATGGATGCGTTCCAGACCGAAATGCGGCGCCTCGCGGAACGACAAGCGCACGTCGAGGGCGCATTGAGCACCGCAGCAGCAGGCCAGCCTTGAGCGCCGCCGCACGTGCGCGCTACGGGGCAGATACCGCGCCCGCGACGCCTCCTGTACACCGCCCTACGCGCCGGACGCGCCCGCCTATTCGCACGGCCCGAACCCTGATCGGCGCCCCACGGGCCACCAGGACGCCGCACGAACCGGAAACGGTTTCCGGGTTCGACCAGCCCATCAATGGTTTTCCTGTACCCAGGACCGCGCGCCAGCCTCAATGACAGTGACGATGGCCGTCACTCCGGCACAAATCCCACCCGTGATCGGCGCGATCAGAAGGCCGACCCCAGTTGCCGCACTTTTCGCAAAGCAAGCCGCGCCGGCTGCGACTATCCTGGTGAGAGCCCCCGGCGCAGGATCGGGATCGGGCGCAGGCGCCTGCACGGGCGCCGCCGCTTCCGGCTTCGCCTGCATCATCCCCCGCCACCACCACCGCCGCAGCCGACCAGCGCCGCCGCCAAGACCACAGACAGCATCCGTTTCATCGCTCCCTCTCCCTCGGTTGCCGGAATCTCACTCTCGCGCGAACGCATCCCGCTCGGCAACCCGCGACGGAGAATCGGCGCCGATCGGCAACGGGATCGGACTCCGCACGCGGCCCCGGGCCGCAGCAGGCAGGGTTCGACTCGGGAAGGCAGGCCGCCGCGGCTTCGCACCACCGTGAACCGGCCCGCGTCCGCGCCGCAACCCGGCGCGGAAGGCGACGCGCCGGCACCGCGCGATCGGCACCGGCAACGTCGCCGAAGATGCGGCCGGGATGGCTACGCGCTTCGCGCGAAAAGCGTTCGGCAGGATTACCAGACACCGCGCTTGACAACGCGGCGCCGATGGCTTAGATGGCTTGAGCCTCCGACATGGCGCTCCGAGGCTCCCCCGTGAAAAACACGCTCCCGTTCGCTCTCGCCGCAGCACTCGCCGCCGTTCCCGCGTCCGCCGTCCCCCCCCCCCCCCCCCCCCGTCCGACACCGAGACCTTCGCGCAATGGGCTTTCGACCATTCGGGCGGATGCCTGAACACGCTCACGGGTCATTCGGCGGACTGGGAAGGTGGCTCGCGTTGTCTCGGAGATCAGATCGGCGCCCTGTTGGTCGATGAAGCGGCCCGATACCTGTCTACGCACGGCAGGAGAGCGTTCGGCGAGAACTTCCGGCTTGTCCACCGGATAGCCTGGTCCCCGCTCGGGCAAGGATTGGCCGGGGAACTGGATGCGGTCATCCCGCTCGGGTTCCGCGGCGCCGCCCCGCGCGCCAGGACGGATGCGCCCTTGGGAAGCGCCCTGTTCGTTCAGCATGGCGTAACCCGATGGACCGACACGCACGGGTTCCGGCGCCATGACATGCGGCTCGGGACCGCATTCCGGTTCGCGCTCCCGCGCTTCGCCGGCGCCGACGTGGTTGGCGCGACGGCACTCGTGCAAGAGAACGTCGAACGTGGCCATCGGCGCCTTGTGTTCGGCACCGACTACGCCGGCCGATGGGGACGTGCCGCGTTGCAGCACTACGTTCCGACGACGGAGTTTCGGCCCGGACGCCCGGGGTACGAGGAGCGCGCCGCCGGCGGGACCGAGCTCAGCATCCGCTTCGACCTGACGACGACGCTGGCGCTCGATACCGCGATGGGACGATGGGAACGCGACGACGCCGGGCGGTACGCCCTCGACGGGCGCCTCGGACTTGGCTGGACGCCGCATCCGTATCTGCGGCTGAACGCCGGGACAGGGTTCGGCGCCGGCGCCGACGGCGGCGCCTTCCGGCTTTCGCTCAACGTCCCGTTCGGCGGCCCGCGCCAACGTCCGCGATGGGAAGGCTTCGGGACCCTCGCCCTCGCCGGCGGCGCCACGACGCGCGACCTGTGGCGCCCGGTGGAGAACGTAGGGCGCATCCGCACCATCGAACGGGTAGCCCGGACCGGCACCCACATGGCAGGAGTGACCGTGCGTTTTCTGCAACCGTCCGCGCTGACCGGCGGGACCGTCACCGTGGAGCTCGCCTTGTCCGCCCCGGCGCCCGCGCCCGTGCGCCTGACCGTGCGCCTGGCGCCCGGCTCCGGGGACAACCCCGCCGTGGCCGGCACGGACTTCGCCGACGAGCCTGCAGCCGTCACCATCCCTTCGGGCGCCACGACCGGACGGGCAACGTTCCGGTTGCTCGACAACCCCGCGCTCGACACCGGACGAACCTTGTCCGTCACCGTCACCCGCGCTTCCTGACCCCGACGAAGACGCCCCGGACGCCCGCCCCGCCGGCCCTGCCGGGAGAGGAGAGAGAACCATGACGATGCGGCTTGCTCGATGCGCCCTGGTCAGCTTCGCACTGGCCGGACTGGTGGCTTGCGGCGGCGGCGGCGGGGACAAGGAGACGCCCACACCGGCGCCCGAGCCGATGTCGGAACCGATGTCCGAGCCGACACCGACCCCGGAACCGGCACCCGGGCAGATGCCGGAAATGCGAATCATGCCGAAACCCGACGAGCCGGGCACGATTGATTCTGCCGTCGCCATCACTGGCGACGACCCTGTTTCGGGGAACTTGAGCAGCCCGACCGACGTAGACATGTTCCGGCTTGCGCTTGACGAACCGAGCACAGTGACGTTCTGGACGACCGGGGAAGCGGAGACCGTTGTCACCCTGGTCGATGGCGATGGAAACAACCTGTCGGCGGCGGGCGCCGGCACGACAAACCTGACGACCGGAACCGGCGCCACGTTTGCGGCCGTCGCCGTCCCGGCAGACTCTGCCGGACGGGTAAGCGTGACGACAGCCCTGGATGATGTTTACGCCCGGGTGACCGGACAGGCAGACGGACAGGCGGGCGATTACGACCTGCATCACGAAGAAACCGCGAACCTTGCCCCGCGGCTCATCAAGAGTTTCTCCGCCATCACCGTGAAGGCCGGCGGCGCCGCCGCCACCGTGGACCTGTCCGAATTCTTCTCCGACCCCGAAGGCGGCGCCCTCACGTTCAGCACCAAGCTCCCGGCCGGTTCAATCGGCCCCGTCAGCCTCGGGGTTTCCGTATCGGGAACGATACTGAACGTCCTCAGCCCGTCCGGGCTGACCCCCGGCCCGGTATCCGTCACCGTGACCGCAACCGACCCCTTCGGCCTCATCACTGCGGAAGTCTTGAGCGTGACGGTTCAGCCGGCTGACAACCCCAACCCCGAAGGAGCCTCGGGACCGAATGATCTGAATGGATGCGTCAACCCTACTTTTCGACGGACCGGAGATGGTTTTGGCGAAGGCTGCCCATATAGTCATCATGCTGACATGACCAACGGATGCTCTATAACAATATTCGTACGCTATGCATGGGGGGAAGGACCAGCAGGTTTAGCGCTGTCTATTCGTCCGGGACAAACCGATACAGCCTCTGATTTCTGCGAGCGAACTCGCAGACAGTTTCGGTTTTGTGTCCATCCCGATAACCCCTCCGATCTTCCGTCAGCAGCATACCGATGCACTCGCGATAACGCTCCGTGGCAAACTAGGTAATTGAGACATTCCGATCCGGCACCATGCTCGGAGTCACCCGGCCACGTCGCCGGCGGGAAGGGTAGACACCACAGGGTTCGACTCGGGAAGGCTGACCGCGCGGCTTCGCACCACAACCGGCATTGCGCTCGCCGGCCCTACCGCCGCGTAGCCGCCTGTACGCCGCCCTACGGGACGGACCGCCCCGGACGGTCACCACCGCCCGGGCTCCGAACGGCGCCCTACGGCCCGCACAGGCACGAGCGGACGGGGTTCGACTCGGGGACCCGGGACGGCTGGCGATACCACGGCAGGCAAGGCCCCGCGAGTGCGCTATCGCACCGCTTTCGACCTCGAGAGACCTACCGCCGAGATACGCCGGCCGATGGCGACGTCCGCCCCTGCCGACGAAGGCCCGAGCGGTATCGTCGCGGGAACCTCCGGCGCCACCAGGCACGGACTCACCCGGCCACGTCGCCGGCGGGACGGGTAGGCGGGACAGGGTTCGACTCGGGAAGGCCGCCGCTCGGCGCGCTACAGGGCAGATACCGCGCCCGCGTAGCCGCCTGTACGCCGCCCTACGGGACGGACCGCGTTCGACCGGCCATCCCACGGCCCGGACCCCGAACGCCGCCCCACGGGACACCAGGACGCCCACGAACCGGAGACGGCTCCCGGGTTCGACCAGCCTCCGCAATCTCGACGATACCGGCCCAACCACGAACCGGACCCCGCCCACGGGACGGGGTTACACGGCATCGAACCGTTACCGGGAAGCGCCGCCCGGCACCACCCACGTCCCGCTGACGTGCCTGCCGCCCCGGAACGTCCCCTCGAAGCGCCGCCCGTCCGGCAACGTCATGACGCCTTGCCCGTGCGGACGGCCGCCATCCCACCCGCCTTCGTAGCGGCTCCCGTCGGGTAGAGTCGCCGCCCCCGTGCCACTGACCCACTCGCCGCCCCGGAACTCGCCCTCCTGCCGCCGTCCATCGGGGAACGCTTGGACCCCTTGCCCGTGCGGCTCGCCGCCCACGAACAAGCCTTCGTAGCGCGTGCCGTCCGGCCACGTGTGGACGCCCTGCCCGTTGTACGTGCCCTTGCTCCATCCGCCCTCGTAGCGATGACCGTCCGGGCGCGTCGCGATGCCCTGCCCGTGTTGCTTCCCGTCGCGAAACTCACCCTCGTAGCGCAGGCCGTCCGGCCTCGTGTGGACGCCCTGCCCGTTTGCCAGGCCCTTGCGCCACCCGCCCTCGTAGCGCAGGCCGTCCGGTCGCGCCTCAAGCCCCTGCCCGTGAAACCTGCCCTTGTGCCACTCACCCTCGTAGCGATAGCCGTCCGGCCGCGTCATGACGCCATGGCCGTGCCGCTTCCCGTCGCGAAACTCCCCCTCGTAGCGCTCGCCGTCCGGCTGAACGTGGACGCCTTGCCCGTTCGGCTTGCCGTCCCGGAACGCCCCCGCGTGCCGTTCGCCGTTCGGCCACGTATAGACGCCTTGCCCGTTCGGCAGGCCGTCCCGGTGCTCGCCCTCGAAGCGCTCGCCGTCCGGGCGCGTGCGGACGCCATGCCCGTGCTCCTTCCCGTCCCGGTACTCGCCCTCGTGCCGCTCGCCGTCCGGCCACGTGTAGACGCCTTGCCCGTGCCGCTTCCCGTGCCGGTGCTCCCCCTCGTAGCGCCTGCCGTCCGGCCACGTGTAGACGCCTTGCCCGTGTTCCTTCCCGTCGCACCACCCGCCCTCGTAGCGATGGCCGTCCGGCCACGCGCTGACGCCCTGCCCGTGCGGCTTCCCGTCGCTCCACTCACCCTCGTAGCGCCTGCCGTCCGGGTACGTCGAGAACCCCCGCCCGTGCGGCTTGCCGTCCGCGTTGACCTCGCCCTCGTAGCGCGTCCCGCTCGGGTATTCCTTGACCGTCTTCTCAGTCTCCACCGTCCCTCCCGGCGCCACACGGCCCGCACGGGCACGACCGGCTGGTTTCAACTCGGGACACCAGGCCTTCCACACGAACCGGAAAACGGTTTCCGGGTTCGACCAGCCTCCGCAATCTCGACGATACCGGCCCGGCCACGGGACGGGTATGCACGGCGGGTTCGACGGCGGTAGCGCCGCAGTAGCGGCCGGCGCCAAACATGAAGTCAGCCCGGCCACATCGCCGGCGCGACGGGGGTCCACGGCAGGCAGGAGCCGCGCGCGGTCGCCAAGAAACGCGGAGAGGAAGGAGATCACGAAAAACTCTCGCGGCGCTTCAAGGCCGGCCACCGCAGGCGTACCCGCGGCCCATGCGGCCCCCGAGCGCAGGGTACTGGACAGCCCTCCGCGCGCGCAACCGCCCCCACGCGCCGCCCGAAGCTGTTGCATCCGCGCCACAGCGACGCCGCTTTTTTGCCACCCCGGCGCCGAACCCATTGCGACGCAACCCCCCCGCCCGCAAGACTTGCGCCGCCTGCCGCCCACGACGGGCGGCAGCGAGGCTCCTCCGGCACATGCCGGAGGGAACCCTTTCACTGACAAGGAGAACACGATGAAACGCATGACGACCCTCCTGGCGGCCGGGCTGGTAGCCCTGTTCGCCGCCACGGCCGCCTGGGCCGAATACACCCTCTACGGCAGCGTCCGCTCAGGGATTGTCCACCAGTCGAAAGAGGGCAGCACTGCTGCCAGTTGGGACCTCGGCAGCGTCGATGCCGGTACCGGAGACTCAAGCGTCCAGAGCACAGACAAGCTGTGGAGCCGCATCGGCGTCCGGGCTTCCTACGAGCTCGACAGCGGCATGACCAGCGGGCTGCACATCGAGAAGCGGCTGGACAACTTCCGCACCAGGCACCAGAACGTCTGGCTGCAAGGCTCCGCCGGCCGGGTGACCTTCGGCCAGCAAGGTTCGACCTTCAACTCGGCCGTGACGTGGGACGGCACCAACCTCTACGGTGGAGCGACCAACTGGTACGGCACCCGCGGGACGGGCATCAAGTTCGCGACCATGCTGGACGGCCCGTTCAACGTCGAGGTCATGGTCCGGGACGACAACTCGAACAATAATGGTTCGGGCGATGGCTTGGCGGATCGGTATGAGGTTTCGGCCAGTGCCGCACTCGGCTCCTTGGCCACCGTCTCCGCCGGCTACCTCGGCCAGGACGACGGCGGTTGGGATGCCTGGGGAGGCAGTGTGGGCGGCTCGGTCGGCGGCCTGAGCTGGGATACGGGTTACGTGACGACCCGTAACGACTCCAACGACAGGAAACGATTTGGCGCGTACGGGGGGTACGCGATGGGTCCCGGAACGGTCTACGCCTACTACGAGGACCTCAACACCGACAACAACACCGGCGAGAACGACTCCCTCCTGTTCGGCTACTCGCACTCGGTGGGCACGAACACCAAGGTCATCGTCGAATATCAGCGGCCGGATTCGGGCCAGAAGACGACGGCCCTGGCCGTCCGGGTCGACTTCTGAGCGGCGTTTGCACCGCACTCCCTTCCCCGCCTTTGGGGAAGGACGGACCCTCACGGGGCGCCCTTCGGGGCGCCCTTTTTTTGGATCCGGTCTCTCAAGCTTCAACCGCCACAGCGCCCCGCGCGTCACGGCCGGAGACCACGCGGCGCAGCGTGCAGGGCAAGCAGGAGCCGAATGCGCTCCTCTGCCTGCTTGAAGCAGATCAGTGATTCGACCAGATCCGCCGCCAGGCGGCCCGCCTGCGCGGCGCCTCCTTCCCCATACGGGTAGCGCGCCACCAGGCGGCCCGTCAGCCGATCGCTGACTTCGGCGGCGCCGACGCTTCCCCCCGCCGCGTAACGCGCCTCGGCGGGAAGGTCGGCGACGGCTTCATCGTCGACCAGCCCACACGGGCCGGTCTCGCGCCGAAGGCGCAGCAAGCGATGCTGCGCCATGACCACGTCCAGCTCCGCCTGCACAAGGATCCACTGGTATTCGGCCCACGTCCGCGGTCCCCGATCGGAGTCGCGGACATGGGCATACCGTCCCATCACCGCCGCATCCAAGACATCGGCGGGCACATCCGGCGCCAAGCCCACCTCGCCCCGCGCGTCGAACGGACGCTCGGCGATGGCGGCCCGGTCTTCGACCGCCTTCCGTCGTTGCAGCACCGCGTGATCCGTCGCGCCGGAGTCGCCAGCCACCGGGACGTCCCGCATGAGCGTCCGGGCGCCGTGCTCATCCCGCCGCGCATCCTCGCGCGCCCACGCCAGCCTCACGTTCATGGAGATCTCCAAGGGCCATCCAGTCTTGCAAACCTACGGCCCACGAGTATAGCCACGGTCATAGGTAGGATCTTATAACTAATTGATTTTCATGGGATTTTATGAACCGTTGAAGTCCCATCCGAAATCTCCGATCATGGAATTGCTGGACCCACATGACAGGAGAAGACTCGGATGGGACGCCGCACTGTTGCTCAATTCGCCCACCAGATCAAGCGCGTGCTGTCGCCCACGGCACTCAATGACCTCGGACGGAGGGTCGGTTTCTGCCACCGGGAACGCCTGATTACTCCATATCGACTGGTCCTGGGCCTGCTGGCAGGCCATGCCACGGGGACGGTCGAGACATTGGCCGATATGCAACGGCAATTCAATGCGTTGTTCGGCACGACAGTCGCATACAAGCCGTTCCACAACCAGTTGGCGAAGCGTTCCTTCAAGGACTTCATGCGGGCCGTGTTGGACGTGGTCCTTCAGCAATGGGTGGTGAGCGTGCTGCAGCCGACAGCGCGGGGTCCGCTCGGCGGGTTCGGTCGGATTGTGATCCAGGACGGCTGTTCGTTCGCGGTCAAGGATGCGCTTCGTGAACAGTACCCGGGACGATTCAAGAAGCAGAACCCTGCTGCGGTGGAGCTGCACGTGACGATGAGTCTGTTGAATGAATCGGTGGAGCAGGTGACGCTGACGGCGGACACGGCGCCGGAGCGGCCCCATCTGCCCTCGCCCGAGGCGCTGCGCGATGACCTGCGGTTGGCGGACCGTGGGTACGTTGACCTGGAGTATATGGGTGCGGTGGACAGGGCGGGTGGGTATTTCGTGATGCGTGCGAGCGCATCGGTCAATCCGAAGGTGCAGGGTGCGTATACGTGGGAAGGGGAGGCGTTGGAGGGGTGGTCCGGGCAATTGTTGAAGCAGGGGGTTCTGTCGAAGGGCGAGACGGTCGACCTCGATGTGGTTTGGGGGAAGGGAGAGAAGGAGTTGGAGTTGAGGCTGTTGGCGCGGTGGAATCCTGACGAGGGGTGTCATACGTTGTTGGTGACGAATCTGGCGCGGAGCCGATTCAGTGCGGAGCAGGTGGGGCAGCTCTATCGGTTGCGGTGGCAGGTCGAGCTGTTGTTCAAGGAGTGGAAGTCGTATGCGAATCTTCATGCGTTCGACACGAGCAAAGCGGGGATAGCCGAGGGTCTGATATGGACGGCGATTGCGGCCTCGGTTCTGAAGCGTTACTTGGCTCAGATGACGCAGGTATTGCGAGGGGTCGAGGTCTCGACACGGAAGGTGGCGATGTGTGCGCGTCATGGATTGGGGGATGTGTTCCGTGCGCTTGCTTGTGGAAGGAGACGTGGCTTTCTTCCCGTGTTACGAGGCTTGGTGGATTATCTGGCGAGCAATGCGACTCGGTCCCATCCGAAACGAGACCGCAAGAAAGGACGACTCCAATTCGGATTGGAGCCGGTTTTGTGATTTCCTTAAGTACCAACCTATGAGCCACGGTAACGCCCGGCTCCACCAGGCACGGAGTCACCCGGCCACGTCGCCGGCGCAACGGGTAGGAGGGACGTCGCCGCTCGGCTCGCTCCGGGACAGATACCGCGCCCGCGAAGCCGCCTGTACGCCCTCCTACGGGACGGACCGCCCCGGACGGCCACCACCATACCGCCCGAACCCCGATCGGCGCCCCACGGCACGGCCAGGGCGCAGCACGAGCAGGAACCGGCTTCCGAGGTCGACCAGCCTCCGCAAACTCACAGGCACTACCCCGGCACGGAACGGGCATGCGCGCCAAGACGGCGATGCCGCGCCGCCGGCCATCAGAACGAATAGCCCCAGCGCAGACCCGCAGACCAATCGCGCCCGTCACGGCGATGGCCCGCGTCGAACCGGACCCGCGCCCCGATGGCCAACTGTCCCCACCTCCCCTCTGCCGTATGGCTCGCGCCGACCCGCAGCTCGCGCGCCTCCGGTTTCAGCGCCGCCGTGCGGTTGGCGTAGCGCACGCCGGTATGCAGCGTCCCGCCAACGGGCACCTTCAGCCGGGCGGTCCCCCTTTCCGCGCGTAGCGGCGCCTCGATGCCGAACGCCGTGCGCGACGGCCCGGCCGTCCGCGCGACCTCGATGCTGTGTCCCGTGTAGAGCCCGCGAGACTCGCGCAGCACGCCGCCGCCGCGCATCCGTGCGTATGCGATCGTGGACGACCAATCGACCCCGAATGCGCGCGGCTTCGCCTTCCGCCAACGTCCATCCGTTGCGCAGCCGCAGAAAGCCCGTATGGTGGAAGAATCCGCCGCCTGCCCACGTCCCCTCGGCCCGGCCACCCAACACGCGATCGCGCTCGGCTAGCCAGCCAGCCTCCCACGCCCCGCCGGGCACCGTGTAGGCGAGCCCCGAGCTGTAGATCGTCCCGGCGCCGTCCGTCGCCGTCGCGAAGGCCCACGAGCCTCCATCCGCCGCCGTCCGGCCCCGCGTTGCCTCGCGCCAGTGCAGCCCGGACCACGAAGGCCGTCCGGCATCGGTGCCCTCCGTGAAGTCCGGGATGCTCCCCGGCGCCGATGCCGCGATCGTCACTTGTGCCTCCAGCGGTTGGCGAAACGGGTAGCCCAGGCTATCGAAGACCACGGGATCGACGCCGGCCAGCGCATCCGCGATCGCGCCGCCGCCTGCATCGACAAGAGCGCCGTGGCCCGTCATGGCGCCGACCGGCCGGGTTGCGCGCTCCAGGTTCATCAGCCCTTGCCCATGCGTCGACGAGAGCTCGCAGTCACTCCGATCCCCGTCCGTATCCAAGTGCGCCGGGCAGATGCTTCCCTCGGGTACCGTATCCGGCGCCTTGTCCGCCGTCGCATACGGAACGGTTGGCGCAAATGGGAAGCCTTCGCCCGCGAGCACGGCGCCACCACGCTTCCCGCCGACCCGGAAGCCCTCGCCGCCTTCGTCGAGCACCTCGCGGCCGGCGGCGCCAAGCCCTCGACCATCAACGTCACCCTCGCCGCCGTCAGCGCCGCCCACAGGCTCGCCGGCGCCCCGACGACCCCCACGGTAGCCGCCGACGTGCGCGCCGCCGTCAAGCGCGCCGTGCGCGACTACCGGGACGCCGGCGGGACCGTCCGGCAGTCCACCGGGATCACCGCCGCCGCCGTCGCGCGCATCGAAGCCACCGCATACCGGCCCCGACCGCGCGGCAACGGGATGGAATCGGCGCCCGTCGCGAAGGCGCGCGCCGACCTCGAGATCGCCCTCATCCGCACGATGCGCGATTGCTTGGCGCGAGTCTCGGAAGCTGCCTCGTGGACGTGGCAGCAGATCGAGCGCCGCCCGGACGGATCGGCCACGATCACGTTCCGGCGCCCGAAGACGGACGCCGACACCACCGCGTACCTCGCCCCGGCCACCGTCGCCGCACTCGACAGGATTCGCCGCGGCGCCGAAGACACCGCACGGTTGTTCGGATCGAGCCGAAGCCGCATCAAGGCCCGCATCAAGGCCGCCGCCGGCTTGGAAGGTGTCTCAAGCCACGGATGCCGGATCGGGATGGCGCAGGACCTCGCCCGGGCAAAGGGTATCGAGATGCCCGCGATCATGCAGGCCGGAGGCTGGCGATCGGAGACGACGGTAGCCCGGTACACCGCCCGCGAGACCGCCGCCCGCGGCGCCGTGGCCCGGTTCTACGAGCAGGAAGCCGAGTAGCGACCACCGCTCGGCGCGCTACGGGGCAGGTACCGAGGGTGTAACTCTGAAACTGATCCATCACGCCGCCCGTTTGCAAGGAAACGGTATGACGTTGTCGGGAATCGTCACTTCCCGACGGTAGGTCCCTGACAGCATCTCCCATGCCGAATCGAACCGTCTACTTTGTATCAAGGCGCGAAGCGTCAGGATGGCCTGCCCCCCGGCATGACGCCAGCGCATTCCCGAACGCTTCAGCCGTTGGGTGACCAACGTCTTGCACGCCGCCTCCACCACCCCCGAGCCAATGGGCAGATGCCGTGCCTTCGCCTCGGCATAGCCCATGCGGTGACGGTTGTTGCGGAAGTATCCCAACACCTCGGCGATACGCTTGCTCTCCGGCTGCTTCCTGCGTTGATGGTTCAGCGAACGAATCACCTTCTCCACCCCGCCGCACTCATGGCGCAACAGATGGCGCAGCTTCTCGTAGTGCGCCCGCCCCTTGGCATCATCCTGTCCATAGCAGGCATCGAGCCCCGACTTCAGTTGCTCGGCCGCATGGTAGAAGTCCACCACCGACGTGCCCTGCGGCGCCAACGTATCAAGATAGCGCCAGTTGTCGTGCGCCCCGTCGGCTATCTTGACCACCTGCAGGTCCGGACGCTTTGCAAGCACCGCCTCAAGCTCCGCGCACAGCGTCTTCTTCAACGCCTCCTTGCACGGCTGCGGCATCCGACCCACATACACCGTCTCCAGCCGCTCCCCCTCGGCATCACAGGTCGTGAGCGTCCCACACCCCGCCTCCTGATAGCCTGAGCTCCCATCCACCCGCTTCGCATCCTTCATCGGCACCATCACCCCATCGAGCGACACCGCCACCGTCACCGCCTCCTCCGCCACCGCGCACCCCTTGCGTAACGCCGCCTCGAACGCCTCACGCTGCCCCTCCCACCGCGCGCCCAACTCCTTCGCCAACCGGTCCAGCGAGCTCTTCGAAGGCCTCATCCGCCCCCACTCCCGAAACACCGCCTCCCCCTCCTGCGGCGTCATGCGCCACCACCACGCTCGCCTGACGCGCCGCCAGCCCCGTCCAGTGCCCCGCCACTATCCCCGCACGCCACTCCATCGGCGCCACCGCGCGCTCCCTCCCGCACCGGTACAGCGTGCGATGCACCCCCACCGCTCCCCCCGCACTCGTGTACGTCGCGTGACTGCGCAGCACCCGGTGGTACCGCCGCCCTTCCATCTCGACGAATGGCAGGTCCACATCCAGACGCTCCAGCGTCTCCCCCACCACCTCGCGCTCGGCTTCGGCAAACAGTGCACGGAGCTCCCGCTCCACTGCCTCGAAGTCCTCCCCCGTCACCGGGCGCGCTCGCAAGGCGTTGACCTGCTCGACCAATCGCGCGAGGGCTTGCTCTCCTCGCTCGCTGTGGCAGCAATGGGCGGGTGCGTGAAATACTGACATTGGGGCAGCCCTCCGGGGCGATGGTTTGGATTGACACCGCACATTGTTCCAGAGGTTCACTGCCCCGTCTTCCCTCCCCGTCGAGCCCGCTCCTGACAAATTGTCACCAGAGCCCTTTAGCTCCTCTCCCTTCAAAATATACAACTTCAATAATTTCGATCAGTTACGAAGACTTCTTAATGTCAATTTGAGATCTACGGTGCGCCGTGCAAAGGCGCCATTCCTCAGCGGGTGCGAATCCCGCCCGGCAACTGTCGCTCCAGCCGGTAGCAATCGGAGCGGTTGATGGAGGCAACGACATCGACTGAAGCACTTCGGTGCAAGGGGCCGCCGAGGGCGGCTCTGCGACTGTGCGGGCCGCAACGTGAGTGAACGCCGAGCAGGCCTCGAAACTCATGATGCGGAAGCCGACCCGTCTGTAGATCGGGGAAGGCTGGCATCGGTCGGGAAGCGAGCGACGCGCGCACCGGTCGATTCCGCCGGGGTAGTGGCGGCGGCACGCACAGAAGGGGGGGATGGACGCAACACGGGAAGCCCCGACGGTGGCGCGGCACACGCCAACCGGACCCCCGCGAGGGGCAGGCCGGGCCGGTCGGGGTGGCGGAGAGGCCCGTAGTACCGGGGAAGCCGGGTAATGCCGGTGGAGGGAAGGGGCCTTGGGTCGAGAGGGGCGCAAGAAGGAGGAAGGGAGATGGGGACTGGTGCGAGCCTAACCGCCCCGGAACGGGTTCGGAGACTCCAGGCGGCGCTACATGCGAAAGCGAAGGAAGCTCCCGGCTACCGGTTCGCGCGAGGCGTGCAGCGGTGGCTTGGGGGACTGGCGCCTCTGCCGCAGGGTTGTGCGACCCGGCGGCTGCGTCAGTGGCTGTGTCGCAAGCACAAGGGACGAGCGGGGAGATACGTGCACTTCCCGGACAAGCGCCTGTGGAATGAAAGGGGCCTGACTCGCCTTGCGGTGCGAACGACGAGCTTTCCGTGGGCGAAGGCATGATCTCGTCCGAGAGCCGGATGCGGGAAATCCGCACGTCCGGTTCGATGAGCGGCGACTGGAAACGGAGCAATGGCGTGGAGCGAGGCACCGGTACTGCGAAAGCCGCCGGGAAACGGCTACCACCACTGACCTGACGCCACCGCGCCAGTCGTCGACTCTACCCCGGTACCGACCCCGCGAAGCCATCGCCCACCCGTCCGGGCCGTCCGGGTACACTCCGCACCGGGACCGCCGCCCACGGAGAGCGCCTTGACCGCCGCAGTCTTCGACACCTACACCGCCGCGAAGCGCCTTCGCGATGCCGGCTTCAACGAGCGCCAGGCCGAAGCGGCCGTGTCGATGGTGCGCGACGCCACCGGCGCCGAACGCGATGCACTGGCCACGAAGGCCGACCTCGATCGCTTCGCCACGAAGACCGACCTTGCCAATGTCCGCAAGGAGTTGAAGGCCGACCTCCACCGGGAGATCGGCACCTTGCGTTCGGAACTGCGATGGATGCTCGGGTTCCTTGCCGCGCTCATCCTCGCGATGGCCGCCAAGCTGTTCGGCATCGTTTGACGCTCACGGAACGGGTATGCACGGCAGGCTTCGACGGCGGTAACGCCGCTTCGCCGGCGCGACGGGGTTCCCCGGCAGGCAGGATTCGACTCGGGAAGGCCCGGGGACGCCGCTCCGGCATGGTAGAGTGCGAGGGTTCCCGGAGAGCACGCCATGACCGCCACCACATTCAACCCGCTCGCCGCCGCCCGCGCCCTCAAGGCCGCCGGCATCGAAGCCGAGCACGCCGAAGCCATCGCCGGCGCCGTGCACCAAGCGGCCGGCGCCGACCGTGCCGACCTCGCCACGAAAGGCGACATCGCCGCGCTACGCAAGGAGACGAAAGCCGACCTCGCCGCATTGCGCTGGATGTTCGGCTTTCAATCCGTGCTCGTCCTCGCGATGGCCGCCAAGCTGTTCGGCATCGTTTGACGCCCACGGGACGGGTATGCACGGCGTCGAACCGTTACCGGGCAGCGCCGCCCGGTACCACCCACGTCCCGCTGACGTGCCTGCCGTCCCGGAACGTCCCCTCACCCCCATATCCGCATTGCTCGACGCCGGCGCCGACCCCGATGCACACGACAGCGCCGGACTCACCCCCCTGCACGCCGCCGCCCAAGAAGGCCACGCCACCGCCATATCCGCATTGCTCGACGCCGGCGCCGACCCCAACGCATGCGTAGCGCCGCAGTAGCGGCCGGCGCCAGGCACGGAGTCACCCCGGCCCACGGCGCCGACAGGAACGGGTATACGCGCCGTCTTCGGATGCGGACGGCACGCCTCGCTTCGGTAGCCCGAGACCACCGGCCGCGACCGTTGCCGGATCAGAGCACGGACCGCCGCCCCGCGCGCCGCGTAGCGCCGGCCGTTACCGGCCCGATTGGAGTGTCCCAAGGCCCCGCCTCAGTGAAGCGTAACCGTGCCGCTCGCCGCCGCGGGATCTGCCTCGTCGAGCGCCCCGCCCGGCGCCGTCTTGTCATCCCGCCACCCCCCCGCGTACACATCGCCGTTCGGCCACGTATGAATCCCGCGACCGTGGCGCTTCCCGTCCCTGAACTCGCCCTCGGACCTCATACCGTCCGGCCACGTGAACACGCCGCGACCGTGGCGCTTCCCGCCTTGCCACCCGCCCTCGTAGCGCCGGCCGTCCGGCATCACCAGGACGCCTTGACCGTGCGGCTTCCCGTCCACGACCTCGCCCTCGTAGTGTCCGCCGTTGATCTCGATTGCTTCCGTCGCCATCGTCGCCTCCCGGCGCCCGCGCGCCGGCGGTATCTCGCGGGTTGCGCGCCGAGCGCCCTGATCCGCACCCGAAGCCGACCGGCCACCTATCGCCCCGCTACCGGAGTCCGGTCCGACGCTCGCCGAAGGCTCCGGCCGATCCGCGCCCGGACCGCCGCATGTTGCCGGCAGTAGACGCCGCCCGGACCGTGCCCACGGCGCCGCCGACACTGCCTCATCACGAGCCCATCGGGCACGGACTCGGCGCACCGATCCGGCGCCACCTCGACGCCCTTCCCGTTCCACCACCAGGAATCCATCACCCGGCCCTCCGGTGCGCACGCTACCACCCCGATACCGGAGGCTGGACGCAGCTTCGCCCGGGACCAAGCGAACAGGTCAACCAGCAGACTCCCGCAGCGCCGCCAGCACCGACAGCGGCCGGGCGGACTTCGATTCACGCACCGGCACACGTCCCCGCGGCCGCGTTGCCGTCGTCGCCGCCAGATCACGCCGCAGCTTCGCCACCCGGTCATGCAGGCTCATGAAGACGCGATAGGCATCCGTTTGCCTGCCCGCGCCGTCCAAACGCCCGAACCGATCCAGATCCGCTCGCGCCTTCTCCAACTCTGCCGACAGATCCAGGAAATCCGTCAGGACCTCCCGATCGCGCCGATCAAGGTGCGGCCAATCTCGCTCCGCGCGTTTCCACGCCGCACGCCAGCCGGGTGACCGCCCTTTCGGCGCCGGCCCCAATTCCTCACCGGGCGCCACCGGACGCCCCTGCCCGGACTGCCGCGCGCGCCGCGCGTTGTGACTCGCGGGATGCTCGATCACGGCGCCCCGCCCACCCCGCTCGCGTAGCTGTCGCAGCGCCGACTTCGGCGGCGTTTCACTCATCGCACCACCCTCCCAAACGACGCCCGAGCATGGATCAGGTAGCCACGGACCGCAACCGAGCCGGACCCTTCGGAAGCTGCGGGAGACCTTGAATTGCTCGCCGCACGGTATCCGCCCCCCCCCTCAATCACTTCGAGACCGGGGGGGGGATCACCGCAGCCGCACCAACGGATAGCCCCGATCGTCGTGCCCGAGCTTGCCGCGCCGGCGCGCCGACTGCCCCGCCGTGACGCGCCGATGGCACTCCGCACACAGCGGCCGCAGATTCTCCGGATCGTCCCCTCCGCCTTCCGAGAGCGGGATCACGTGATCGACCTCGACGGCCGCGACTGTACGCCCCTCCGCCAAGCAGAGAACGCAAAGCGGTTGACGGTCGAGCACCGCCTCACGCACGGCGCGGAACGCCCTCGACCGATCCCGCTTGCGCGCCGCCATCACCCTGCCTTCGTTTGGGCGACATCGGACACCTGTCGGATTCCGCCCAAGCTTCCGCCGCCTACGCCGGCGAGGAATGGTTCACGTACAACGTCTGGACCGGCGTGGCTTCGCACCACCGGAACCAAGCGCCTTCACGGCAGCACCTCACGGCTTTGCTGGCGCCGCCCGAAGGTGCGGATACGCCTGAAGCCGCCTGTACGCCCTTCTCAGCCGTTTTCCGGCCCGGACCGCCACCAACCGGCACGCGCCGGTAACGGGCGCCTGACGCCGCCACGGGCAGGCTCAGTCCACACAGCCATCCGAGTACTCCGCCTCGGTCCGGCATGGCCCTTGAGACCATGTTTCGACATCCAGCCTCTCAGCGAAAGGATCGAGCCCCATCGCTCCCAACCGGATCAGCGCCTCGCTCACGGCCGCCCGTACATGGTCATGGGCGCCGTTGCGCCGATGGCCCTCCCGTGCCAGTCCGGCGGCTCGATGCGGAGTCGCCAATCGGGAGAGTGCCTCGGCGCGCTCGATTCCGTGACCACGGCATGACCACGACGCGCCATGTCGAACGCCGCCGCCCGGACTTGATGTAGCGCCTTCCGTCGCAGCCCCGGATTCATATTGGCCACCACATCACGCGGATACGCCGCCAGCAGCAGATCGGCCGCGCGAAGATCCGGAGTGCGCGATAGCTCGGGATTGCGCATGGACTCACCCGTAGGCACGGCCCGAGCGTCGTTCCAGTGTGCCCGTTTCCCGTTGCGCCCCTGCACCGGCTTCCCCGCCGCATTGAGCAGGTTCCCGGCGCGGTCTCGCTTCACGACGGGCACACGTACCGACAGCGGTCCGCCATGAGTGAAGTACCGATCCCGCAGGTACGCCGTGGCCAGCCCGAGCCGATACAATGGCGACGAAGTGACGCCGTACCCCCCTTGGAGGGCGTGAGGATGACATTGGTCGAGCGTGTGGCGGAGTGGCCGAAGCAGTGGCTTCGTGAGGGCCACGAGCAAGGTGTCAGGGAAGGCCGCGAGCAGGGTATCGAGCAGGGCCTTGCGCACGAACGGGCGCTGTTGCGCCGCATGGCGGCATCCCGGTTCGGGGCGGAGACCGCCGAGCACCTGTCGGGGGTGCTGGCCGGCATCGCGGACCCCGGAAGATCTGGCCGAGGTGGGGGAGTGGCTGGTGCGTTGCGGGACGGGAAGTGAATTTCTCACCCGCGTGGACCCGGCGGCGGGCGGTGCGAACCGGCGCGGAGACCGCGGGAGCTCCCGCGGGGATTCCGGAGAGGATTGACGGGGCGGATTGCGACCGGGACCGGAGCACGACCGCCGGCCGTGCGCCGATGGAGCTTCCGCTCCCACGCCGGCCCCGCAAGCACAGCGTATCCGCAAAAGACGGCGGCGCCCGCCGGCCCTGGACGGCCCGAAGCGCGCTCTGAGCGAAGTCCTCGATGCTGAACGTCGAAGTCCGCCGCACCAGTGACGACGTTGCCGCCGCGGTAGCCGCCCACCTCGCCGCGCGGGCGCGTGCCGCGGTGTCCGGGCATGGCGTGTTCCGGATCGCGCTGAGCGGCGGGCGGACACCGTGGAAGATGCTCGAGCACCTGGTTCGGCTGGATCTCCCATGGACCGGTGTTCACCTCTTCCAGGTCGACGAGCGCGAAGCGCCTGACGGCCACGCGGACCGCAACGCCACACGGCTCTCCGCCATCCTCGGGGGATCCGGGCTGCCGGTGGCGAACCTTCACCTCATGCCGGTGACGGATGAGGACCCTGGCCGGGCCTGCGAGACGTACGCGCGGATCATCGCCCGGCATGGCCGTGACGGCCGGCTCGATCTGGTGCACCTCGGGCTCGGCGAAGACGGGCACACCGCGTCGCTGGTACCGGGAGATCCGGCGCTCGGCGTCACGGACCGGGACGTCACGATGGCCGGACCCTACCAGGGCCGGCGCCGCATGACCCTGGGCTATTCTGCGATCAACCGCGCCGCGGAGCGCATGTGGGTGGTGACGGGGGCATCGAAGGCGGCGGTGCTCGCGAGGCTGCGGGCAGGCGACGATGCGATCCCCGCCGGCCGCGTCAGCCGGCGGGATTCGATCGTCTTCGCCGACGATGCAGCGGCGAACGCTCCCGGTCCCACCGCGGATCAATCCGAGGCATGAACCGGCGGCCACAGCGCCGGAGAGCTCGGCCAGACGCCTTCCTGCCCCTGAACGTTTCCGCGTTTCGACAAGGTTTGTCCCGCCCGGCCCTGAATTCATCATCCAAGGAGCCACACGATGCTGAAGCTCGGATACAAAGCCTCCGCGGAGCAGTTCGGACCCCGCGATCTGCTGGAATTCTCCGTGCACGCCGAGCGGGCGGGGTTCGACTCGATCATGGTGAGCGACCACTTCCAGCCGTGGCGGCATACCGGCGGCCACGCCCCCTACTCCTTCGCCTGGCTCGGCGCGCTGGGCGAGCGCACCTCCAAGGCGACGATCGGCACCAGCGTCGTCACCCCCACGTTCCGCTACCACCCCTCCATCGTCGCGCAGGCCATGGGCACCCTCGGCGCGATGTATCCGGGCCGGGTGATGCTGGGGGTCGGCACCGGCGAATCCCTGAACGAGGTGCCGTCCACCGGCTGCGAGTGGCCGCCGTTCCGCGAGCGCTTCCGCCGGCTCAAGGAGTCCGTCGAGCTGATGCGCCGGCTCTGGACCGAGGAGCGGGTGACCTACGAGGGCGAGTACTACCGCACCGGGAACGCGACCGTCTACGACCGTCCCGACACGCCGATCCCGCTCTACGTCGCCGCCTCCGGGGCGGTCGCGGCGCGGCTCGGGGGACGGGTCGCGGACGGCTTCATCTGCACCAGCGGCAAGAAGCCGGAGCTGTACTCCGACACCCTCCTGCCGGCGGTGCGCGAGGGGATGGCCAAGGCCGGGCGCGAGGAAGGGAGCGTCGAGCTGACGATCGAGATGAAGGTCTCCTTCGACACCGACCGGCAGCGGGCGATGGAGGACACCCGGCACTGGGCCGCGCTCGCCCTCTCCCCGGAGGAGAAGATGGGGGTGGAGGACCCGGCGGAGATGGAGCGCCTCGCCGACGCGCTGCCGGCCGAGCGCGCGGCGAGCCGGTGGATCGTATCGACCGACGCGGTGGAGCACGTCGAGCGCATCGCGCCCTACGTCGCGCTCGGCTTCCGGCACCTCGTTTTCCACGCCCCGGGACCGGACCAGAGGCGGTTCATCGATCTGTATTCGGAGAAGGTGATGCCGGCGCTGCGGGAACGCTTCGGCTGAGCTCCGATACCGCGCCCCGATATCCTCGCCCCGGCGCTCTCGCGGTTCCTCGCCTGACGGAAGCGTCCCGTCCGGCGCTCAGTACCGGTAGGGATCCTCGAGGGTCGGTACCTGCCCCACCCATGCACTGTAGGGCGGGCAGGTCGCCATGTCGTAGAGTGCGCGCAGCCGCGCGGGCGGATCATCGTCATAGTCCACTCGGAGATCGAGCGGCGGCCGGCAGGGATGGACGATTCGCATCGCGGCGGAGAACGTCCCGCGGGCATCGCTGCCCGCCGCCACTGCGGCGTCGAGCACCGCGAGCAGGCGGCGACCGAAGTCCCCATGCGCCGGCACGGCTTCCCGGTAGGCGCGTTCCATCTCCGAGAGGACCGCACGGCTCGAAAGCCAGTTCCCGGCGAACACGCAGCCGGCTCCCACGATATGGCCCTTGTGTTCCTTGTTGCAGCCGCCGGTCCAGGCGGCCGAACGACCTTCGGCGTCCATCACCGCGAGCTGGCGGTGTTCGCGTCCGGGATCGGAATGCGTCAACCGGGCGACCACGTCCCCGGGACACTCGCCTCTCGCCAGGCGGGCGAGCCCTTCGTCCCCCCACAGCGAGCTCACGCTCATGCCCTGGGTAGCGACCGCGCCGGTCCGCGCCGCCGCATGCAGGACCCAGGCGCCGACGGCCAGATTGCCGGTGGCCGCCGCACCGCCGATGGCGCCCGTCTCCCGATCCAGCGCAAGCACGGAATAGGTCATGGGGATCTTCCCTTCGCGGTCTCCCGAACCTCGACAATTTATCATGGGAAATTGTGGAGTCTAATTTCTCATGATAAATTCGGCTTCCCTCTCTCCCTCCCACACAGGAGACGACCATGCGCCCTCTCTCGAAACGAGGTCTCGGCCTCGGACTTGCGGCCACGATCCTCACTTCCACCGCTACGGTCGCGCAGACCCCGCCCGGTGTGCTGGTCGTCGGGCAGATCGCCGAGCCGAAGTCCCTCGATCCGCATGCGGTAACCGCGGTCAACGACTTCCGTATCCTCATGAACGTCTACGACGGCCTCGTCCGCTACCGGAACGGCACCCTCGAGGTCGAGCCGGCGCTGGCCACGAGCTGGACCATCGGCGAGGACGGCACCGAATACACCTTCAAGCTGCGTGACGGGGTCGAATTCCACGACGGCGCCCCGTTCAACGCGCAGGCCGTCGAGTTCAACTTCGATCGGATGCTCGACGAGAGCCATCCCTACCACGACACCGGCCCCTTCCCTCTCGCCTTCTTCTTCTCGGCGGTCGAAGACGTCGAAGCGGTCGACGGGGACACCGTGAAGTTCACGCTCAAGGAGCCCTATGCGCCGTTCCTGTCGAACCTCGCCTACCCGACCGGGCTGATCGTCTCGCCGGAGGCGGTGAAGAAGCACGGGGCGGACTTCGGACGGAACCCGTCGGGCACGGGGCCGTTCGCATTCGCCGAATGGGAGGCGAACGCCAAGGTGGCCGTCACCCGCAACGAACACTACTGGGACGGCGCCCCGTCTCTCGACGCGGTGGTCTTCCGGCCGATCACGGATGCGAATACACGGGTGGCGGAGATGCTCTCGGGCGGTATCGACGTCATGGTGGAGATCCCGCCGGATTCCGTCTCGACCTTCGACGGCAACGGCTTCACACTCCACGAGCAGGCCGGCCCGCACGTGTGGTTCCTGATCCTGAACGCCAAGGAAGGTCCGTTCTCGGACCGGCGTGTGCGCCAGGCGGTCAACTACGCGATCGACAAGAAGGCGCTGGTGGAGAACGTGCTCCAGGGCACCGCGCAGATCGCCGCGGGACCCACGCCGCCCGCGTTTGCCTGGGCCTACAACGACGCCCTCGAGCCGTATCCTCACGATCCGGGGAAGGCGAGGGCGCTGATCGAGGAGTCGGGCCACGCCGGTGCGTCGCTCACGTTCTACGTCACCGAGGGCGGCTCCGGCATGCTCGACCCGGTGGCGATGGGCGCGGCCATCCAGGCGGACCTCGCCAAGGTCGGATTCGACGTGAAGATCGAGACCTACGAGTGGAACACCTTCCTGGGCAAGGTGAACCCGGGCCTCGAAGGCAAGGCCGACATGGCGGAAATGGCATGGATGACCAACGATCCCGACACCCTGCCCTTTCTCGCGCTCCGGACCGGGGCTTGGCCGGACAAGGGCGGATTCAACTCGGGGTACTACTCGAACCCGAAGGTGGACGCGCTGCTCGAAGCGGCCCGCGGCTCGACCGACCAGGCCGAGCGGGCCCGGCTCTACAAGGAGATGCAGGAGATCGTCCACGACGACGCGCCCTGGGCCTTCATCGCCAACTGGAAGCAGAATGCGGCGATCGCGGACGTGGTTTCCGGCTTCCAGCTCCAGCCCTCGTTCTTCCTCCTCCTGAAGGGCGTCTCCAAGAGCTGACGGCTCGCGCGACGCCGGCGCTCCAACGGGGCGGGTCCCCTGCGCGACCCGCCCCGACCGCTTGCCGCAGAAGGACGGCACGATGCACGTCTACGTCCTGAAGCGGATCCTGGCCGTCGTCCCCGTGCTGCTCGGCCTCACCGCCATCGTCTTCCTCATCATGGCGCTGATCCCGGGCGATCCGGCCACCGCCATCCTGGGGTCGTTCGCGACGCCGGAAAACGTGGCCAGGCTGAACCGCGATCTCGGTCTCGACAAGCCGCTGGTCCAGCGATACTTCATCTGGCTGGGGAACCTCCTGCACGGCGACTTCGGCCGCTCCTTCAGCCTCAACCGGCCAGTGCTCGACGAGGTGCTGGAGCGGTTCTCCGCGACGCTCGTCCTCGCGGGAGCGGCGTTCGTCCTGTGTACGCTCTGGGGGCTGCTGATCGGCATCCTGACGGCGGCCCGGCAGTATGGCTGGACCGACAGGATCCTCACCCTCATCGTCCTGATCGGCATCTCGACCCCCTCCTTCTGGCTCGGCCTCCTGCTGATCCTCCTCTTCGCCGTCGAGCTGCGCTGGCTGCCGGCGAGCGGCATGTACGCGGTGTACGGCGGCGGCGGTCTGCACGACCTCCTGCGGCACCTGATCCTGCCGGCCCTCACCCTGTCCGTCGTCGCGACCGGCGTGCTCGCCCGGATGACCCGCTCCGCCATGCTCGAAGTGCTGCGCCAGGATTTCATCCGCACCGCCCGCGCCAAGGGCGTCTCCGAGACGCGGGTGCTCTACGTCCACGCCTTCAGGGCGGCACTCGTCTCGATCGTCCCGGTGATCGGCGTACAGGCCGGTTTCGTGCTCGGCGGCGCCGTCTACATCGAGACGGTGTTCCAGTGGCCGGGCGTCGGAAGGATGCTCGTCCAGGCGATCTCGACCCGCGACGTCCTCCTGGTCCAGGGCGGCGTCGTCCTCGTGGCGAGCGCCTACGTGCTGCTCAACCTTCTCGCGGATCTGGGGCAGCACTGGCTCGATCCACGCGTCGAGACTTGAGCACGCTCCCGTGGCCACGCTGAAGCTGATCCTGTGCAACCGCCTCGCGGCCTTCGGCGGCGCGGTGCTGATCGCGGTGACCGTCGTCGCGCTGCTTGCGCCGCTGCTCCCGCTCCCCGATCCGGACGCGACGGCTCCTGCCGACCGGCTGAAGCCGCCGCTCTCCGACGGTGCGCCCCTCGGCACCGACCACCTCGGCCGCGACCTGCTCTCCCGCCTCGTCTGGGGCACGCGGCTCAGCCTCGCCGTCGGTGTCGCCGCCGCCGTGCTCGCCGCGGTCATCGGCTCGGCGGCCGGCATCACCGCCGGCTTTCTCGGCGGGCGTACCGACCACCTCCTGATGCGCGGCATCGACATGCTCATGGCGTTTCCCTACATCCTGCTCGCGCTCGCCATCGTCGCGGTGCTGGGGCCGGGGCTTCTCAACGCCCTCTATGCCGTCGCCGCCGTCAACATCCCCTTCTTCGCCCGCAACATCCGCGGTGCGACGGTGGGGATCGCCCATCGGGAGTTCGTCGATGCGGCCCGGCTCGCCGGCATGGGCAATCTCCGCATCATCCGGTCCGAGATCCTGCCGAACGTCGTGCCCGTCATCGTCATCGCCATGTCGACCACGATCGGCTGGATGATCCTCGAGACGGCGGGCCTCTCCTTTCTCGGCCTCGGCTCGCAGCCGCCGCAGGCCGATCTCGGCTCCATGCTCGGGGAAGGCCGCAAGCTGCTCATCACCGCACCGCATGCGTCGTTCGTGCCGGGCGTCATGATCTTCGTCATCGTCGTGAGCGTGAACCTGCTCGGTGACGGGATCCGGGACGCGCTCGACCCGCGGCTGCGCTCGGGCGCGCTCTCACGGCCTGCCGCCGCGACCCGGGTGGAACGCACGGACGTCCCCGAGGCGAGGCAGAGCGCCGCGCTTCTCGAAGTCGAGCGGCTGCGGACCGAGTTCCAGGCAGGCCCGCGCATCTACAAGGCCGTCGACGGGGTCAGCTTCACGGTGGCGCCCGGCGAATGCCTCGGGCTCATCGGCGAGTCCGGCTCCGGGAAGTCGGTGACGGCGCTGTCGCTGCTCGGGCTCGTGGCCTCGCCGCCCGGCGTCGTCACCGGGGGCGCCGTGCGCATCGCGGGCAGGGATACGCTGTCCATGACCGGCGAGCAACTTCGCCGCTTGCGCGGCGCCCGGGCCGCCTGCATCTTCCAGGACCCGCTCTCCGCGCTCCATCCGCTCTACACCATCGGCGACCAGATAGAGGAGGCCATCCGGGCGCATCGCCCGGTACGCCGGCGGGACGCCCGGAACCATGCCGTCTCCCTGCTCGGGCAGGTACGCATCCCGAACGCCGCGGCACGCGCCGACGCCTTCCCGCACGAGCTGTCCGGCGGGATGCGCCAGCGGGCCGGTATCGCCCTCGCTCTGGCGAACGACCCCGACCTGGTGATCGCGGACGAGCCGACGACCGCACTCGACGTCACCGTGCAGGCGCAGGTGCTGGCCCTCCTCGACGAGCTGCGGCGCGAGCGCAACCTCGCCCTCGTCTTCATCACCCACGATTTCGGCGTGGTGGCGCAGCTCTGCGACCGGGTCGCGGTGATGTACGCGGGCCGGATCGTCGAGACGGGACCGACGGCGGACGTACTCGCCAATCCGCAACATCCCTACACGCGGCGCCTGATCGCCTGCGTACCGGAGCCGGGCGGCGGGCGGCGGACGCTCACGGCCATTCCCGGCCTGCCGCCGCCGGCCGATGCGTTGCCGGCCGGCTGTGCCTTCGCCCCGCGGTGCGACAAGGCGCGTCCCGCCTGCCGGCAGCACGACGTCGCCCTGCGGCAGCATGACGACCGTGCGGTCCGCTGCCTCTTCCCGGAAGGGCCGGAGTCATGACCCTCGCCGCCCGCGGTCTCGGGAAGACCTTCGGCGGCGGCCGTACGCTGTTCGGCCGGCCGAGGCCGTCCGTATCCGCCGTACACGATGCGACGTTCTCGGTTGCGAAGGGCGAGACGCTCGGCATCGTCGGCGAATCCGGCTGCGGCAAATCCACGCTGGCGCGCATGCTCGCCGGTCTCCTCGCCCCCACGTCCGGAACCATCGAGATCGAAGGCAGGGACCTGTCGGACCGGATCGGCGATCCGGCCGTCTTCGGACGGCTGATCCAGTACGTCTTCCAGGACCCGATCTCGTCACTCAATCCAAGGAAGACGATCCGGCGGATCCTGGAAGCGCCGCTCATCCATCTTCTCGGCATGGACACGGCCGGGCGCAAGGCGCGGGTCGCCGAGCTGCTCGAGGCGGTCAACATGCGCGCCGAGTGTCTCGACCGCTATCCGCACGAGTTCTCCGGCGGCCAGGCACAGCGGATCGGGATCGCTCGTGCGCTTGCCGCCTCGCCCCGCATCCTCGTGCTCGACGAGCCCGTTTCGGCGCTCGACGTATCCGTACAGGCCCAGGTCCTGAACCTGCTTGCGGAGCTGCGCCGCACCTTCGATCTCACCTATCTGTTCATCAGCCACGACCTCGCGGTGGTCGAGGCGGTGAGCGACCGGGTCGCCGTGCTCTACTTCGGGAGGATCGTGGAGATGGGATGCACGAAGGACGTGTTCGGGGCGCCGCGGCACCCCTATACGCATCTGCTCGGATGGAGCGCGCCGGCGCTCCGGCGGCCGCTCCTGCGTGCCGAGGCACTCGCGGCGGATCTGCCGGATCCCTTTCGCCCACCCCCGGGCTGCGCGTTCGCCGCCCGCTGCCCGCGCGCCGGCGGAGACTGTCGCGCCACGTCACCGCCCGTCACCCGGATTGCGCCCGATCATGAAGTCGCCTGCCATCATCCGCTCGACTGAAGCGCCCCGGCCGGCTGCCCGCCGGGGAGGACGCCCCCAGGCCGTCGCCAACGTCGTCAAGGACTGGATCATCGAGCACGGCCTGACCCCCGGCGATCGGCTGCCCCAGGAACACCAGTTGATCGCGGATCTCGGGGCGAGCAAGGGAACGGTGCGCGAGGCGCTCAAGGTCCTGGAGACCCAGGGCCTGATCCGGACCCGGACCGGCCCCGGCGGCGGCGCATTCATCACCGAGGTCCGCAAGGACCACGCGAGCGCACTCCTCGCGAACTACCTCCTGTTCAAGGAGGTGACGATCGCGGACATCTATACCCTCAGGATCTCGCTGGAACCGCAGCTCGTCGCCGAGCTGGCGCCGCGGATCACGCGCCTGCAGATCGACGAATTGCGAACGCGAATGAGCATCTACACGGCGCCGCCCGCCACGATCGAGGAAGAACGCGCGCAACGCGTCGCCGAGCTGGCCTTCCACGAGACGCTGGCCGGCTTCTCGGACAATCCGCTGCTCGGCTTCGTCTGCGGCTTCCTGGTTCGGCTGCTGAAGGAGCTGACCATCTGCAAACGGATATACGACCGGCCGAACCCGGAGCTGCGCGAGCGTGGCGTCTCCTACCAGGAGCAGTTGATCGAAGCCCTGTGCGTCCGGGATGCCGAAACGGCCCGGGCGGTCATGCAGGCGCACATGCGCGCGGCGCAGCGCATGATGCTCGATCGGGAAGCGCAGGTGACCAGAGGATTCCTCTCGGTCCGGGAAGGGCGATGATCCGGTATCCCCACCACGAGCATCCCGGGATCCCGATCGTCTCCAACGTCATGGACGGCGACCGTCACGTGGACGTTTGCGACGCCGGACGCTACCGGCGTACCCGATCTCCCCTGCATGGCGCCACCGGGCCGGGTCGGCGGCGGCGTGCGCGGGCCGCGGCGAGCCACGGCGCGAAGGACTTCCGCTCCGTTACGCAATCGGGGAAGATTCGCCACCTTCGCCGCCCCTCGACGGACCATCCACGGAGAGCGCTCCGATGAACGTCGGCGACCCGAACCGGCACCGTTCCCCCGAGCCCCACGTGCAGACGATGCGGGTCCCGGCCATGGCCGACATCGACTTCGAGGCGCTGCGCCGCGAGCGGCTCGAACGCTTGCAGGCGATGATGAGGAAACGCGACATCCCCGTCGCGCTCTTCTACAACCCGGCGAACATCCGCTACGCCACCGGGGTCGACGTGATGGGGGTGTGGACGGCGACGACGTTTACGCGCTGCTGCATGGTCGCGGCCGAGGGCGCTCCCATCCTCTTCGAGTACCCGAACTCGATGCACGTGGCCGAGAAGCACGTGCAGGACGTCCGGCCCCACCGCAGCCACCAGTTCATGGGCCACCAGGGATACGGGCTCGCGCGCAAGTGGGCGGAGGAGGTCGAGGACGTGATGCGCGAGCTGGGCTGCGCCGGCCGGCCGCTGGCGGTGGACAAGCTCGACGGCAACGGGTTTCGCGCGCTCGCCGACCTCGGCGTCGAGGTCACCGATCCGACCCCCGCCACCGTCGATGCGCGCGAGGTGAAGACGCCACAGGAAGTGAAGCTCATGCTCGTCAACGGCACCATCGGCGACGCGATGATGGCCGACTTCGAGGCCGCCATCCGTCCCGGCATCCGCGAGCACGAGCTGATGGCGGTGCTGAACGAATCGCTGTTCCGCCACCACGGCGAGTTCATGTTCACCCGCCTGATCGCGACCGGCACGAATACCAACCCCTGGATGTCGGAGGCGCACGACAAGCTCGTGCAGCCGGGCGACCTGGTCGGGATCGACACCGACGCCAACGGCTTCGAAGGCTACGTCATCGACTTCTCGCGCACCTTCCTGTGCGGGGACCGGGCGACGGAAGGCCAGAAGGAGGCGTACCGCATCGCCTACGACTGCGTGAACGGCATGCGGGAGACGATGAAGGTGGGCATGACCTTCGAGGAGTTCTCGCGCGCCGCGCCGCAGCTCCCGCCTGCGTACCGCAACCTCCGCTATGGCGGGATGGCCCACCAGGCCGGACTTGAAGACGAAGGACCGGGCATTCCCTACCTCTACGACGACGGTGTGGTCGGCAAGGCGCTGCCCGAAAGGGAGCTCCAGGAGAACATGGTGTGGAGCCTCGAATGCTACGCCGGCAAGGAAGGGGCGCCGTACGGTGTGAAGCTCGAAGACCAGGTGCTGCTCACCCGCGACGGTGCGCTGCCGTTGATGACCTATCCTTTCGAAGCGAAGCTGCTTTGAGCGAGGCAGCCGCCACGCCGCCCTGCACGACGCGGCCACGGCCGGCTCCGACTCCCCCGCCGCTTCGATTCGCCGTCCATCGACACGAGCCCGCCGGATCGCGGAGACCCCGCCGGCGCCGACTCCTTCATCCTCAAGTTTCGGGATTCGCTGACCGAAATGGATTCCCGCTTTCGCGGGAATGACGTCATTTCAGCGAGACGCGTTGCTTTCAGGCTGGTCGTCATTCCCGCGAAGCTTGTGCCCGCGAAAGCGGGTAGCGGGAATCCATCGCCTGATTCAGGCATTTTGAATCCCGAAACTTGAGCTTCATCGTCCGGATCCGCCCGCGTGCTTTTCGAGGCTCGTGACGCCCAGCAAGAACGACGTAAACGACCACCCAGACGCCCAGCACCGCCGCCTGCACGCCGGGGACCCACAGCGCCAGCACCGCGGAGGCGGCGCACGCGAGCATCAGGCCGTACTCGCGAACGACCGTCTTGCGGTGGCTCCATCCGATCCGCACCAGACGCTGGTAGAAGTGGCTGCGATGCGCACGCCACGGCCGCTCGCCGGCGACGATCCGTCGAGCCAGGGTGACCGAAGCGTCGACGATGAAGGGCGAGAACACGAGCACCGAGATCCACGGCGGATGGCGGGGGAGACCCGACGCAGGTCGTCGGCAAACGAGACCGAGACGACGATCAGCGCGCCGGCAAGCATCCATCCGCCCCCCGGGACGGGCGCCTCGACGAGCGCGACACTCCCGAGCCCGGCCACCAGGCCGGCGAAGATCGCGATGCCGCCGGCGCGGGACACCGGCCGATCGTGCAAGGAGCGCTCATTGGGATGGTCGGCGAGCCAGCGGCTCCCACCCCGCGATACGATCCAGCCGGCACAGACCGCGGTGATCGCGAACGTGACCACGACAGCGGGTGTCGCGTTGCACCCGGCTCCCTGGCGGCTTGATCGAAGTCAAGGTGAGCATCCGGCCGCGGGTCCTAGATTGCTGCGTGTTGGTGTCCGAAACGGAGTATGACCATGTATCCGTCCAGGCGACTTCTCCTTGCGCTCGCAGCCGCGGCCGCAACCCTCGTGCTCCCCCCGCCCGCCGGCGCCGTCGCCGACAACGCCTTGGTCGAGAGCGGCGCCAAGGTCTTCGAGCGGGTCTGCGCGGCCTGCCACCAGGCCGACGGCCAGGGGGTCGGCAACGTATTCCCGCCGCTCCGCGACTCCGACTACCTGCGCGCGGACCTCGACCGCGCCATCAGCTCCATCATCAACGGCCTCAGCGGGCCGATCGTGGTGAACGGGGTGGAGTACAACACCGCGATGCCGCCGATGGCCTACCTGAGCGACGAGGAGGTGGCGTCGGTCCTGACCTTCGTGCTCGAAGAGTGGAACGGTGGGGGCGGCGTCACGGTCGAGCAGGTCGCGTCGGTACGTGCCGGGAACCTTGCCAGACATCCGGTGGGCAGCGAGGAGCAACATGCCTACGAGGGCACCCCGAGCGCCATCCCTTCCGACGAGACCCGCGACATGATCGAATCGGACGGGCCGCCGATGGAGACGGCCGAATTCGATCGGGCGAAGGAGATCTACTTCCAGCGCTGCGCCGGCTGCCACGGCGTACTGCGCAAGGGCGCCACCGGCAAGCCGCTCACCGTCGACCTCACCCGCGAGAAGGGGACCGACTACCTGAAGACGATGATCACCTACGGCTCCCCGGCCGGCATGCCCAACTGGGGAACCTCCGGGGATCTCACCTCCGCGCAGATCGACGTGCTCGCGCGCTATCTGCAGCACCCGCCGCCCGAGCCCCCGGAGTTCGGGATGCCCGAGATGCGCGCGAACTGGAAGGTGCTGGTGCCCCCCGAGGACCGGCCGGCGTCCCCGCAGCACGGGCGCAACGTCGAGGGCTTCTTCGCGGTGACCCTGCGCGACACCGGCGAGGTCGCCATCATCGACGGCGAGACCAAGGAGATCGTGAGCGTCGTCAAGACCGGCTACGCGGTGCACATCTCGCGTCCGTCCGCATCGGGGCGCTACGTCTACACCATCGGGCGCGACGCCAAGGTCGACATGATCGACCTGTGGGCGAACCCGCCCGCCAAGGTGGCGGAGCTGAAGATCGGCCTGGAGGCGCGATCGGTGGAGACCTCGAAGTACCACGGCTTCGAGGATCGCTACGCGGTGGCCGGCGCCTACTGGCCGCCGCAGTACGTGTTCATGGACGGGGCCACGCTCGAGCCGCTGAAGGTGGTCTCGACCCGGGGCATGACGGTGGACACCCAGGAGTACCACCCGGAGCCGCGGGTGGCCGCGATCGTCGCTTCCCACCAGCACCCCGAGTTCATCATCAACGTCAAGGAGACCGGCAAGATCCTGCTCGCCAACTACGAGGATCTCGACAACCTCTCGGTCACCACCATCGACGCCGCCCGCTTCCTGCACGACGGGGGCTGGGACTCGACGCAGCGCTACTTCCTCACCGCCGCCAACAAGTCCAACAAGGTCGCGGTGATCGACTCCCGGGAACGACGGCTCGAAGCGCTGATCGACGTCGAGGAGATCCCGCACCCCGGCCGCGGCGCGAACTTCGTGGATCCGCAGTTCGGGCCGGTGTGGGTGACGAGCGCGCTCGGCAACGCCAACGTGACCTTCATCGGCACCGACCCGGTAGGCCACCCCGAGCACGCCTGGAGGGTCGTCCGGGTGCTCGAAGGGCAGGGCGGCGGCTCCCTCTTCGTCAAGACCCACCCCGAATCGAGCAACCTGTGGGTCGATACCCCGCTCCACCCCGACGAGAAGGTCTCTCAGAGCGTGGCGGTATTCGACATCGACGATCTCGACGCCGGCTACCGGAGCCTCCCCATCGCCGAGTGGGCGGACCTGGGCGAAGGCCCCAAGCGCGTGGTGCAGCCCGAGTACAACGCCGACGGCACCGAGGTCTGGTTCTCGGTCTGGAACGGCAAGGAGCAGAACTCCGCCGTGGTCGTGGTGGACGACCGCACCCGCGCCCTCAAGGCGGTGATCAAGGACCCGAGGATCGTCACCCCGACCGGCAAATTCAACATCCGCAACACGGTCGGCGACATCTACTGAGGGCGCGTGCCGGCCCCCGCGGCGCCGGCATGCGGTACCGCGCCGACGACAGTTCCCGGCCTGGATCGACCCCAACCCGGCGTAGCCGGAACCAAACGCCGGTTGCGAACCTGGGAGCGCGGGCGTCCCGCCTGCCGGTGAAGGGCCGCGCTCCCAGGACGCGCCAATCCCGGGAATCCGGCATCGGGGAGCCGGAAGCCGGGCGGCGGACAACTCTTGGTCGTTTTGTCGAAGTCCTTGGGTAAGGGACCATGGACCGCCCGACTCGGGGCCCGCATCTCGGGACGGTGCGGTGAATTCCCGGAGCGACGGAGCACAGGCAGTACCGGACGCGGGGGGCGCCGCACGGTGACGGCATGACGCCGGGTGGCGACGGTGAGCCCGGCCACTGCGGCCCCGCTTGCTTCCGGTCCGGGGCGAAGCCTCGCTATGCCTCGGCACGGGCGCGCAACCCCTCGACGTCGAGCAGCACGACGTCCTGCCCCTGCACGCGGATCAGGCCGTCCTTCATCAGGCGCGCGGCGGTCCGCGAGAACGTCTCGGGCTGGATGCCGAGGCGCGAGGCGATGATGTTCTTGGGCGCGGAAAGGTGGATCCCGGAAGACGCCTGTACGCCTCGGGGAAGCTGCTCGACCAGGTAGCCGGCAAGGCGGGAAACCGCGGGGTGCAGGGTCAGCTTCTCGATCTCGTCCACCTGCTGGCGGAGCCGACGACTCAGGTTTGCGAGTAGCTGGAAGCAGGTGTCGACCGACTCGCGCATCACCGCGCGCATCACCTCGTTGTTGAATCCGAACAGTACGCTCGGGTCGATCGCCTCGGCGCTCACCGGATAGCCGTCGCCGGGGTCCATGAACATCACCGCCTGGGCGAAGGTCTCCCCCGGCTGGAGGATCTCGATGATCTTCTCGCCGCCGCTCGGCGAGCTGCGAAAGAGCTTGAGCTGGCCCGTGCGCAGGTGGAAGAACTGCCGGGCCGGCTGCCCGTGGTCGAACAGCCGCTCGCCGGTGTCGAGACGAACCACCCGGGAGCCGTCGATCACAAGTTGGAGCCGGCGGGGGTCGAGCGCGGTGAACAGCTCCAGCGCGCGCAGTTCCTCCACCATTTCCTTGCTCGGTCTTTCCATCGACAGGCCCCGGAGCTTGATGGAAGTCGATGGCGGGACGTGTTTCGAAAGCCTTTGCGCTCAGCACGCCAGATGCGGCCAACACGAAATCAGTGCACGGCGTACGCCTGGATCGGTTCCGGCGCCGCGTCGTCCCCGGCGACCGCCCGCAGCGCCTCCTCGTCGAGGATCCGGATACGCTTGCGGTACACGTCGATTACCCCCGCTTCCTGCAAGCGGGTGAGCACCCGGCTCACCGTTTCGACCGCGAGCACGAGGTAGCTGGCGATGTCGGCGCGGGACATCGGCAACGGGATCTCGTCGCTCCTGAGGCCACGGGCATGGCGCGCGCCGGCGAGCGAAACCAGAAACGAGGCCATCCGCCGGCCGGCGCTACGCTGCGCGAGCATGGCCAGTCGGCGCTCGTCGTCCCGGATCCGCTGGCTCATCTTCGAGAGCAGGCGGTGCTGCACGCGCGGCGCGCGGGCGCTCAGGCGGCAGAGCGCTTCGTAGGGAAAACGGCAGACCGAGGAGGTGTCGAGGACGACGGCACCCGAGGCATGTCGGCCACAGTGGATCCCGTCCAGCCCGACCAGATCGCCGGGGGCATGGAGGCCGAGCACCCGCTCCTCGCCCGATTCGTCGAGGGCGCAGGTCTTCACGATGCCCGAGCGCACCATGTAGACGCTCTCGAAGGGTTCGCCGGAGCGGAAGAGCCAATCCCCCCGGTGCAAGACCCACGGAGTCACGTCGATGCCCCATCCTCCGGCGTCGCCGTCCGGGTCGCAGGCGGGGCATTCCGACGACAGCGGGCAATCCTCACAGGGGGGCGCGGCGTTCACACTGTTCACGAAGGGGCCTTGCCCGTGCATGACGCGCTTCCTTCCTCCGGAGAGATTGAAGAAGTATCCGCGGGCCGGCGCCGCCGCGGTATACGGGATTCTACGTAGCCCGGACTCTTCCGGGAGGCCAGGCGGCCGGCAAGGCATCGGCTTCGAGACAGGCTGCGACCCGATCGCACAGTTCGCGGTCCCGAAAGGGCTTCGCCAGCACCGCCGCCGCGCCCAGCTCCCGAGATCGATCGGCCAGCGGATGCTCGGGGAGGGCGGTCGCCACGATCACCGGAAGGTCCGGGGCGCGCCGCCGCAACACCGATTGAAGATCCGGCCCGGACATGCCGGGCATGTGCAAGTCGATGATCAGACAGGCGGGGGGGCCGCGCTCGAAGCGGTCGAGGAACTCCTCGGCCGAGGCATATGTCGCAGCAATCCACCCTCGGCTTTGCACCAGAAGTCCCACCGCGCAACGGACCGCCTCGTCGTCGTCCACGATATGGACAGTAGGTGCGCCGCTACTCACCGCGTTGCGCTCCGGGTGTCCCGGTTCGGGCATTGCAACGCCGACCGCCTCCGGTTGTGGCGTGGGGTGGACATCCTCGGACTCCCTGCCGCCAAGTGAGGGATGAGGTTCGAGCCCCGTGCCCGAGGCATCCGCCATGACGTGGATCAAGCGCCGGTCGGACGAGGTCCCGCCATGACACGGATCAACCGGTCCAGTGAAAAAAACGGAGGGAGGATTGTCCGGTCCCACCACGCTACGGTGGACGACGTGCAGGCGATGACTCCGGGACGGGAAGCCGGTCCATTCGGTCCCACCACGCCGGACCCGGCACAGCCCTGTCCGGGCGCGGCGTCCCGCGACCTGCAGCAACTGTTGTCGAGAACCGGGTGGCGTCTCTACGCGCTTGCCGGTACTGGTGGTCCTCGCCTTTGATCGGGATGCCCGTTGCAACCTCTCACGGGCTCTTGGGATGCTTCCCGACGTCGGTGCGGTGGACTACGAGTACGAGGTCAACCCGGAGCGCAGCCCGCAGGCGCCGCGAGCGACCCGATTGCGAGGGTCTATCCGAGATCGGGAGAACGAGGCGGTGAGTCCATGGCCTGCTTGATGAAAGAGTATCGGGACGGTCAGAGCAAGGCGCCGTGCGCGTCCACGAGCGGTACGCCGTGTTCGCGCAGGATCGCTTCGATCGCCTCCGCGTTCTCGTCGAGCAGTTTCTGGATCTCTTCCTTCTGTGCCTTCTGTCCGAAGCGCACCCCGGCGGAGATCCCGAAGTGCAGGTGTACGCCCGGCTCCGAGGCCATGGGGATGACCTTGATCGGGACGTCGGGGTTGCTGCGCACGAAATGGCCCGCAATCGGTCCCCACATGATGGTGACATCGATCCTGCCCGCGAGGAGATCCTCCTGTTCGATCTGACCGGGGCGCACCTTGGGATCTCCGTGCTGCGAGGCGTAGGCGACCTCGATCCGATCCAGCATTCCGTACTTCGCCAGCCACAGGGTGCCCGGATTGCGCTCGGCGAGGCCGAAGCGGAGCTTGTCGCGCCGGGCGGGGTCGAGGGCCAGCAGGTCCCCGGCCGAACGGACGTCGTCCAGCCCCCGTCCCTCCACGTAGACCAGGGCGTAGGTCGAGTGGTAGTAGGGCTCCGTGGTGATCGCCAGCTCGTAGCCCGCGGGCAGCCCCATGACCACGTCGCACTTGTATTCGCCGTCGTCTCCCCGGGCCCGGAGGGTGTTGCGGATGAACCCCATCCGCTGCGGAAACCAGGTGTATTCGACCGGGAGTCCCAGCTTGCCGGCCAGCAGGGACGCGATCTCGTTCTCGAACCCCTCCTCGCGCTCGCTGGACCAGGGAAGGTAGTGGGGGTCGGCGCAGACCTTGAACGCGCTCCGCTCCGCCGCGTCGGCGGCAGCGGCGCCGGCCAGGGCAATGGCGGCGGCTGCCACGAGCGCGGTCCCGACACGCCTGCCATGGGACGAACCAGTCCACCGCCTGGCCGCGGCGCCGGTGCGGGCGCCCATGATTCCGCGCAACGGAATTGCCAAGCGGCCGCCCGGCGGTCGCCGACTGCGCCAGCGGTCGCCGTTCATCGGTCGTAACGCTTCAGTTTGCCGCCGGGCAGCACCCCCTCGGAGCGCGCCATGAGATAGGCGTAGAGCTGATCGACGTACTTCATGACGTTGGGATTCTCCTTCCAGGGGGGCATGACCCCGATCTGCCCCTGGTAGCCGTTGGTGACCACCTCCATGAACCGCGCGTGGTCGATCTCGCGCATCTTGTCGAGGAGGCTCGGCCCGATGGTGCTGCCGCTTCCGTCGAGGCCGTGGCAGACTTGGCACTGGCTGAACGCCCGGTAGCCGCGGGTCAGCCAGAGATCGATCTTGCAGGTGCCGGCGTCGCCTTCCGTTTCACACTGGACGTGGCCTTCGTACGAGGGGGGATCCCCGGCCAGAGCGGAGGGCGCCGCGAATCCGGCGAGGCTGCCGATCGCCGCCGCCGCGGCCAGCCTCGCAAAGCTCACGCGAAGGTACCGGTGCACTTTGGAAGATCCTCCATCGACGTTGTGGGGTTGCTTCAAGGCAAGCGCGTAACCGCCGGCGCGGTCACGTTCGAGGGACCGCTAACGCAACCACGTCCGCGAGATCGCCGACGCGATCACGCCCACGCCTGGCACGCGAGGAACAGTCTGTGCTCCGCGAACCTGTGCCGGAAACGAAACCGGCCGCGGTATGGGCGCCGCGGCCGGTCAACGAATGCATCCGGCCATCCGGGGAACCGGCGGCCCAGAGGCCGCCGATCACCCGTCGAGCCGTTCAACCCGGCAGGGCGAAGACGGTCAACACGCCGCCGAGCTGGGTGTGCTTGCTGAGGCCCCTGTAGGCGCCCACGGCTCCCAGCCCGTCGGTGTCGCCTTCCAGGCCCGCGGCCATGCCGATGCCGGCCCAGCCGCCGATCCCGGACAGGATGCCGACGTACTGCTTGCCGTTGTAGGTCCAGGTGTTCACGTTGCCGATGATGCCGGACGGGGTCTTGAAGCTGTACAGCTCGGCCCCGCTGTTGGCGTCCACCGCCTTGAGGTACCCGTCCAGGGTGCCGTAGAACACCACGTCGCCACCGGTGGCCAGCGCGCCGCTCCACACCGAGAAGGCTTCCGGCAGCGACCAGACGATCTCGCCCTTCGCCGCGTCCCACGCGATGAAGTTGCCGAGGTGGTCGGTGCCGTTGTTCATCACGCGTCCGGCCGGGAACATGCTGAGCGTGGCGCCGACGTAGGGCTGTCCGGCGACGTACTCGACGAGGAAGGGCTCGTAGTCCATGCACACGTGGTTGGTGGGCACGTAGAACAGGCCGGTGCGCGGCGAGTAGGCGGCGGGCTGCTGGTCCTTGCTGCCGAGGGCGGCGGGGCAGATGTTCTGGGTGTTGACGTCCTCACCCTGCTGGTCGGTGCTGTACTGCGCCACCACCTGCGGCCGTCCGGTCTCCATGTCCACGTGGGTCGCCCAGTTCACCGCCGGGTCGTACTTCTCCGCCACCAGCAGCTCGCCGGTCACCCGGTCCAGGGTGTAGGCGAAGCCGTTGCGGTCGAAGTGCACGAGCACCTTGCGCATCATGCCGTCGATCTCGATGTCGGCGAGGATGTTCTCGTTGACGCCGTCGTAGTCCCATTCGTCGTGCGGGGTCATCTGGTAGACCCAGCGGGCCATGCCGGTGTCCGCGTCGCGCGCGAAGATGGTCATCGACCACTTGTTGTCGCCCGGGCGCACCACCGGGTTCCAGGTGCTGGGGTTGCCGGTGCCGTAGTAGATGAGGTTCAGCTCCGGATCGTAGGTGTACCAGCCCCACGTGGTGCCGCCGCCGATCTTCCACTGATCGCCCTTCCACGAGTTCAGGCTCGAGTCCTTGCCCACGGGCTTGCCCAGATGGGTGGTCATCTCGGGATCGATCAGCATCTCGTCGTCGGGACCGGTGCTGTAGCCCTTCCACACCAGGCTGCCGTCGTTGATGTCGTAGGCGGCGAGGAACCCGCGCACCCCGAACTCGCCACCGCTGATCCCGGTGTACACCTTGTCGTGGACCACGATGGGAGAGTTGGTGTTGGTCTCGCCCTTGCCCGGGTCGCCGTTGACCGCCTTCCAGAGCACCTTGCCAGTGTTCGCGTCGAGCGCGACCAGGGTGGTGTCCGCCTGCTGCAGGAAGATCTTGCCCTCGGCGTAGGCCAGGCCGCGGTAGACGGTGTCGCAGCACATCACCGGAATGGTGGCGGCCCCGTCCTGTTTCGGCACGTAGCTCCAGTTGATGCTCTGGTCGACCAGGTTGATCGAGAACACCTTGTTGGGGAAGGGGGTGTGGACGAACATGGTGTCGCCGATCACCAGCGGTCCGCCCTCGTGCCCGCGCAGGACGCCGGTGGAGAAGGTCCACGCGACCTGCAGGTCACCGACGTTGTCCTTGTCGATCTGCGCGAGCGGGCTGTAGCGGGATCCGTCGTAGGTCCTTCCCCACATGGCCCAGTTGTTGGGGTTCTTCGAAAGCATCGTCACGTCGTCGTTGGCCGAGACGACCCCCGGTGCCGCGACGGCCGCCCCCAACGCGATGGAAGCGATGAACGGGAGCAATCTTCTGATGATCATGACTCTCCTCCTTTTTCAGGTAGCAGGAACTGTGAGCAGAACGGATGGGTCATGCTCACCGGCCACGGGCCGGCCGCTCCCGACGTCCACCCCCGATCCGGTACGTTGGAAGCTGGAAGGGCCGGTGCGGGGACCGGAAGACCGGCTCCGCAAGGCGCGCAAGGTGTACCCTTCCGCGAGGGCGCTGTCAACCACCACGCCTCGCCCGCAACATGGCTGAATCGCCGCCTGTACCCCTCCATCGGGGAACGTGAGAGAATTTCCGCGGTCATCGATGGATGCGCAAGAGGAGGGCGCCGATGAAATCCTACATGTGTGTCATCTGCGGATTCGTGTACAACGAGGCGGATGGCCTGCCGGAGGAAGGGATCGACCCGGGCACGAAGTGGGAGGACGTTCCTCCGAACTGGATATGCCCTGACTGCGGGGCGCGCAAGGAAGATTTCGAGATGGTCGAGATCTGACCCTTTCGGCTTGCGGGCGTGGCAGCCGGGTCCACGGCGGCGCAAACCCATCGACGTCACACTATCGACATCAGCAAAGCCGCCCGGCGCGGCAGGAGGCTCGAATGGAATACCGCAGCACTCTCTCCGAGGCGGACGTCAAGGTCAGCCCGGTCGCGGGCGAGCAGTTCCAGCGCCTGCTCTCCGAGATCGATGACGACGACGTCGAGGCGATCCGCATCTACGTGGCCGGCGGCGGCTGCGCAGGGATGACCTACGGCATGACGTTCACGGATCGGCGCACCGAGTACGACCGCGTCTACGAAGGGGACGGGTACAACGTCTACGTCGACACGGTCGCGCTCAACTACCTCAAGGGCGTCGAGATCGACTTCGTGACCCGCGAGACCGGCTCGACGTTCGTGTTCAACAACGTGTTCCAGGCGACCGGCGGCTCCGGGACCTGCGGTGCGTGCGGCATGGCGAGCGGAGGGTGCGGCTGAGGAAGCCGCCGAATCCGGCTCGGGCGCAACGCCCGCCCGGGGTCCTGCTCATCACCCCGCCCGGCAGCTACCGGGTACATGCCTATCTGGAGGCGGCTCTCGACCTCGGCGTCGAGATGCTGGTCGCGAGCGAGGGTGAACACTCGCTGGTGCCCGGAGCCACGCACGGGCTCCGGGTGGACTTTGCAGACGCCGAGACGGTCGTCGGGCGGATCGTCTCGGCGCACCGGGAACGGCCGATCGCCGCGGTCGTCGCCACCGACGACGCCACCGTCGAGATCGCGAATCGCGCCGCCGCCGCCCTGGGGTTCGCACACAACGCTCCTGCCGCCGCAAGGCTCACCCGCCGCAAGGACCTGGCCCGTGCCGTGCTCGCCGCGGCGGGGCTTCCGGTTCCAGCGGCGCGGCGCGTGGACCTGCGCCGCGCTCTCGCCTCCCAGCTCGGCGGAATCCTCTTCCCTTGCGTGGTGAAGCCGCTCGCGATGTCCGCGAGTCGGGGGGTGATCCGCGCCGACGACCTCCCGGGCCTCGAAGCCGCGTGCCGGCGTGCCGGTGCGATCGCCGCCGTCGCGGTCGCCGCCTCGGCCGACGCCGACGAGCGCCACACCCTTCTCGTCGAATCGTTCGTGCCCGGGCTGGAGATCGCCCTCGAAGGCATGCTGACGGGCGGAGAATTGACGGTGCTCGCGATCTTCGACAAACCGGACCCGCTGGACGGGCCATTCTTCGAAGAGACGCTCTACGTCACCCCGTCCCGGCTGCCGCAACCCGTTCAGGCCCTCGCGGCCGAGCGCGTACGCGAAGGATGCGCCGCCTACGGGCTGACCGAGGGGCCGATCCACGCCGAGCTGCGCATCCACGCGGGCGATGCGTGGATCATCGAGATCGCCGGCCGCACCATCGGGGGGGACTGCGCGCGGCTGTTTACGTTCGGGACGGGGAGCGGTCTTGAACACCTGGTGTTGCGGCGAGCGCTCGGCTGGCCGTTCGATGCGCCGTTGCGCGGCGCCGGCCAGGCTGCAGGCGTGTTGATGATCCCGACACCGGGTGCCGGGGTCCTCCGCCGGGTCGAGGGGGTCATGGCGGCGAGCCGGGTCCCGGGGGTCTGCGAGGTGTCGATCGCGGTGCGCGAGGGGTATGCGCTCACCCCGCTCCCCGAGGGCGGCAGCTACCTCGGCTTCGTCTTTGCGCGCGGTGAGGATCCTGCCGGCGTGGAGGCGTCCCTTCGCCGCGCGCAGGACACGATCCGCGTAATCGTCGCCCCTTCCCTCGCCCTCGAAGTCGCGCGCTGAAACGGCGGGCTACTTCTTCGTGCCGCCGGTGCGGAATCCGGCCGGGAGTCCGCCGAGCTCCCCCTCACCGAAGAGGAAGCCGCGCATGTGCCGCTCGATGATCGCGAGGCTCCCCGGATCGGCGGTGCTGAGCTGGTTCTCGTTGATGATCATCTGCAGGCGCTGGAGCCACTCGGCCCAGCCTGCCTTCGAGACGTTCCGGTAGATCCTCTCGCCCAGGTTCCCGGGGTGCGGCGGCTCGTCGAGACCCTCCGCCTCGCGCTTCAGGACGACGCATTGAACGGTTCTAGCCATCGAGCATGCCCATGCCCGGCTTGACCATGACGAGGATCACCACCGCGAGCAGGATCAACGCCGGGACTTCGTTGATCAGGCGATAGAAGCGGGCTCCGTGCCGGTTTCGGCCGGCGGCGAATCCGGCGGTGAGTGTAGCGCACCATACGTGATACAGGACAAGCGCGGTGACGAGGACGAGCTTCACCCTGAACCAGCCGCTCGACGCGAACGCCGCCCACGCGTAGTCGGCGACGAGCCACAGGCCGGAGGCGATCGCCCCGATCCCGCCGATCGTCATGATCATGAACAGCTTGCGCTCCATGACCTTGAAGCGCGCGTCGCCGATCGAATCCTCCGTCTCCGCGTGATAGACGAACAGGCGGGGCAGATACAGCAGGCCCGCGTACCAGGCCACCACGAAGATGACGTGAAATGCCTTGACCCACGGCACGCGCCGCCCTCCCGCGTCAGAGCATCGACTGCAAGCGCTCGTCGAGCCCCGGGAAGTCGAGCGCGCCGGTACGGCGGAACGCGACGTCGCCGGCGGGATCGATGAGAACATGGGTCGGGGTGATCGAGACGTCGCCGAACGCGCGGGCGATCGAGCCGTCCGCGTCGAGGGCGACCGGGTAGGGGAGCGCACGTGCCCGCGTGAGCCGCACGACCGCATCGGGCGGGTCCCAGGGCATCGCCACCGCGATCAGCTCGAAGCCGCGCCGGGAGAACCGGCGGTAGAGCGCTTCGAGCTCGGGCATCTCGCGCAGGCACACCAGGCACGTCGTGGACCAGAACGTGACGAGCAGCGGACGGCCCTCGATCGTCGTGGCGTCGAAGCTCCGACCGTCGATCGTCGAGATGGTGACGGGAGGAAAGGCGCCCGGGCCCTCGTGGTCCCGCAACACGAGCGCCGCCAGGAGCACGCACCCGGCCGCGAGCAACGCCGCGGATCCCCGCACGCGGCCCCTGCCCGCCGCGGCGATTCGTTGAAACAGCGGTTCTTCCCCGGTGTCCGGCACGCGCATCGCTCCCGTTCCGCGCAGACATCGCCCGCGCGCCTTCGTGTCCGCGACCATGCGGACGGCGGCATCGTATTGATCGTATCGTATGCTGCAGCGCACTGTATGCCGCACGCTGTCCTGGCCCATCACACGATCCCGCGGGGCTCCGGCTTGAACGCGGATGTTGATCCATTCTGCCGAAACCCCCATGCTGAGGTTCAGAAACGTTGCACGAGGGAATCGACGTGTCGGATCCTGATTTCGCGTCCGTGATCGCCTTCTCGACAAGGGCGGCGCGGAAGGTCGGCGAGCTCATCCTCCGCCAGGGACGGACCCACCCCCTCCTTCGCGTCTACATCGAAGGAGGCGGTTGCTCGGGGTTCCAGTACGGCTTCAACTTCGAGGACGGGATCGGCGAGGAAGACATCGTGATTGAGCGGGACGGCGCGAAGCTGCTCGTCGATCCGATGAGCTTCCAGTACCTGATGGGCTCGGAGATCGACTACCGGGAAGACCTCCAAGGGTCCCGCTTCGTGATCAACAACCCGAACGCGGCCACCACGTGCGGCTGCGGGATGTCGTTCTCGATCTGACGGCGCCTGCTTGCAGGGCAGACCTCCAAGGGTCCGCGGCGACCCGAACGCGGCCGCCATGCGGCTGCGGGACGTCGTTCTCGATCCGGCGGAGTCCGCTCAGGCGGGGTAGATCCCGCCCAGGATCGCCTCCCTTCCCGCGCCGGTGACGGCGGGCGCGTTGCCGGACTCTCCGGCGAGGGTGCGCATCGCGAGCCAGGCGAACGCGGCGGCCTCCACCCAATCCGGATGTACCCCGAGCCGCTCGGTCGTCTCGACGCCGACCGGCGCCACCCGTTCGGCAAGCCGCGACACGATGAGCGGATTGCGCGCGCCGCCGCCGCAGAGGTAGAGCTCCTGCGTGTGCGGCGCGAACCGCTCGATCGCCGAGGCCACACTCTCCACCGTCAGCTCGCACAGGGTACGGAGCACGTCGCGTGGCGCGGCTTCGGGATGGGCAGCGAGACGAAACCCGATCCATGGCAGGTTGAAGAGCTCCCGGCCGGTGCTCTTCGGCGGCGGCCGGTGGAGGTACGGCTCGGCCAGCATCGTGGCGAGGAGGGGCGGAACCACCGTGCCTTCGCCGGCAAGGGCGGCGTCGCGGTCCATCCCGGCGCCGAACCGGTCCCGCGTCCAGGCGTCGAGGAGCGTGTTCCCGGGGCCGGTGTCGAAGCCGATCAGGGGCCGGTCCGGGTCCGCGGCGAGCACCGTGAGGTTCGCGATGCCGCCGAGGTTGAGGATTGCGCGCTCGACCCCCGGCGCGGCGAACATGGCCCGATGAAATGCCGGTGCCAGTGGCGCGCCCTCGCCGCCGGCCGCCACGTCGCGGCGCCTGAAGTCGGCCACCGTGGTGATGCCCGTGCGCTCCGCGATGACGTTCGGGTCACCGATCTGCACGGTGCACGGGGGCGTTTCCCCCGGCGCGTGGTACACGGTCTGGCCGTGGCTGCCGACCGCCGTCACTTCGCGGGCGTCGACCCCGGCGATTTCGAGAAGATCGAGTGCGGCACCCGCGAACACCGTCCCGAGTCGCGCATCGGCGTTCCAGAAGCGGATCGCGGAGGCTTGGGGGTCTTGCGCCAGGGAGTGGAGCTCACGCTTCACGTCCTCGGGAAGCGGCGCCGAATGCGTCGCCACGGTTGTGGCGCCGCCGTCGCCGAGCGCAACGAGCGCGGCGTCCACGGCGTCCATGCTCGTGCCCGAGATCAGGCCGATGAAGAGCGCCATCTCGCGTTTCGTCTCGTTACGGCCCAATACCTCTGCGTAGTGATGACGACCGGTTCAGGCGGCATGGGCATGGCCGCCCCGGGATCCGGAGGAGTATCCCGCCCTGCGCTGATCGGCCGGAACCAATCGATCAAGACCACTGTGCAGAGGTACTCAGTCGGCGGCGACTGCGAGGGAGGTGCGCTGGAGCCGATCGAGGTTCGCGAGCAACGGCTTCGCCTTCTCTTGAAAATCGGCCATGTACTTGCTCGCGAGAGGGGCGGCCTTCGGAAACTTGACCTTCAGCGGGTCGCGGTGGACGCCGCGCACGCGGAATTCGTAGTGGAGATGGGGCCCCGTCGCGAGCCCGGTGCTCCCGACGAAGCCGATGGTCTGGCCCTGCCTGACGTGCCTTCCCGGGCGGATCCCCTTCGAGAATCCGTTGAGGTGTGCGTAGAGCGTGGTATACACCGAGCCGTGCTGCACGATGACGGTTCGGCCGTATCCACCCTTGCGTCCCGCGAAGATGACCTTGCCGTCACCGGAGGCTTTCACCGCGGTGCCTCGCGGCGCCGCGTAGTCGACGCCCCGGTGCGCGCGGATCCTGTGCAGGATCGGATGGCGCCTGCCGAGGCTGAAGCGTGAGCTGATACGGGTGAAGTTGACCGGGGTGCGCAGGAACTCCTTGCGCATGCTCCGCCCGTCGGGCGAGAAGTAGTCGGCGCGATCGGAGGAATCCACGTAGCGGACGGCGCGGATCGGGCGGCCGCGGTTCACGAACTCGGCCGCGATGATCGGGCCATCGCCGATCTTCTCTCCGTCCTTGTACTGCTCCTCGAAGATCAGCGCGAAACGGTCGCCGGCGCGGATGTCAAGCGCGAAATCCACGTCCCAGGCGAAAATCCCGGCCATCTGCATGATGAGGTTGTCGGAGAGTCCCACGCGCTGGCCCGCCTCGAACAGCGAGCTGTCGATGACCCCGGTCGCGGTGGCGACCGACACGTCCGGCGGCTCGACAACCTCCTCGAACGTGAATGCGTCACCGTCGCGTAAGAAATGCAGCGACCTGATCCGGTCAAGCCGGTGGACGAGCCGGGTCAGGCGGGATTCGGTGTCGACGTAGAACTCGATTTCCTGGTCCGGAGCGATTCGGGCGAGTTTCTTCTCGAGCGGTTTCGAACGGGTCATCAGAAAAAGGTCGCGCTGGGAGAGTCCGAGCCGCTTGAAGATGCGAGACAGCGAATCCCCGCGTTTGACCGTCACCCGGTGTGTCGGCGCCGGTGCGGCGGCAGGTGAAGGCTCGACCTCCGCCGGAACAGCCGCTTCGTCCTCGGTCGGGAGGAGCGCATTGTCACGAGATGAAGACTCGGTGACTGCCGGGGCGGCGGTCCCGCCGGCGGCCGGAGGCGCCGCAGGCTCGATGCCTGCCGCGGCGACGGTCTCCGGGGCGGATTCCGCCGGGGTCACGGCCGGGGGTGCGGAGGGTGTGGCGAACGGGTCATCCGCTGCCGTTTCGAGGTGCGGACGTGACAACGGCGACGAGTCCGGCGGTGGTGCCCAGGATGCGGTCGTCACGGTGTCCCGCATTTCCAGGGTTCCGGACGCCTGATCCGTCACCGCCTCCGTTCCTGGCAGCACGAGATCGACGACCATCGGCTCGTGCGCCGGAGACGCGATGGTGGAGGTCGCGTACTGGACAACGCCGCCGGCCGCGACGATGACCATCGTGCCGGCCGCCCCGCCGATGATCCACCTGCGCAAGGGAAACGTTCCCGCTCTGCGCCGAGTCGTCCTGGCGTGAATTGGTCTCCCCTCTCGAAGCTCTCGGAAAATCACATGGATTCTCAGGTTGCTTCTGTAATCCGTTGATTGGTATTGCGCCGGAATCGTCGGAAAAGTTAGCCGAAATCCGTGCCACGATCAACGGCAGAACTGTCCAATGCCATGTGAGCATGAACGGAAGGGCTGAATCCAACGCCAGGTGAGCACGGAGCGTCGTCGAGTCCTCCACACTTGGAGGATGATCGTGACACTTCAGACTGGGCGCTTGCGCACGATGGAGCAGATTCGGGCCTTCGTGGCAGGCTGTGAATCCGTGGACTCCAAGCCCAAGGATCGCGCGTGCGCGTATGCGTTCGTGCGGCGTTCGCCACCGAGCAGGTGGACGCCAAGGGCAAGGTGCGGCGAACCTGCCGCCGCCAGGACGTGCTCACGCCGCTGGCGAAGCTCAAGTCGCTGCCGGGCACCGCCCGCTTCCTGCGCCAAGGCGTGCGCTTCGACGACCTCGACCGCGCCCGCGACGAGACGTTCCGCAAGGTCCACGGCGCCGTGCCGGTCGCGGCATGACCCGCCCCGCGCTTTCCATCGCCGGCCCCCCGGCGTTGGGGCGCAGAGGCCTCCGGGGACAGCCCGTGGAACACACTGCTTCGCAGCGACCGACGATGGCCGCTCCCTCCGACTCCGACGCTTCGCGGGACCGTCTTGCGGCGACCCTTCCTACCCCTTATGTTGACACCGAACGAACGAGGACCCGGTGCTCTTCACCGCCTCCTGCGGCAAGCATCGTTTGCTCACTTTCTCATTGGACATTGCTTCAGGCGGCGCGGCGGAATTCATCTCTCCGGTCGAATACGCCATTCTACTTCCTCCGGGGTATCGCCTCGCAGGCCCGGTTCGGGACACATTGCACACGCCTTGGATTGGGCGCACGCCCTGAGCGGGCGCAACCTGACCTTCGAGCCGGCGTCCGGCCGTTGCATCCACGGCGAGTCGAGACAATCGATGGACTATCTGCCGATCTTTCTGGCCGTCAAGGGCGAACCGTGCCTGCTCGTCGGCGGATCGGAAGCGGCGGAGCCCAAGGCCCGTCTGTTGCTGCGGGCGGGCGCACGGCTCACCGTCGTCGCGACGGATCTGACGCCGGGGCTGCGCGCGCTCGCCGGCGGACCCGGGATCACGTGGCGCCGGCGGGCGTTTCGCGAAGACGACCTCGACGGCACGCGGCTCGCCGTCGTCGCGACGGCCGACGACGCCCTCGCCCGCGTCGTCGCGGACGCCGCCCGGCGGCGAGGCGTCCCGCTCAACGCCGTCGATCGGCAGTCACTGTGCTCGTTCATCCTGCCGTCGATCATCGACCGCTCGCCCCTGGTCGCGGCGCTCTCCACGGGCGGCGCCGCTCCGGTGCTCGCCCGCATCCTGCGCGCGCGGCTGGAGACCGTCATCCCCGCGCCTTTCGGACGGCTCGCCCGCTTCATCGGCGAGATCCGGCCCACCGTGCTCCGGCGCATCGTCGACCCGGTTCGGCGGCGGCGATTCTTCGAAGACGTAGTGGACGGCCCCATCGGGGAGCGGGTGCTCGCGGGACGCGAGGACGAAGCGCGCCGTGCGCTTGAATCCGCGCTCCCCGAGAACGGACGCAGGGGCGCGGCGGGTGAGGTCTACCTGGTCGGGGCCGGTCCCGGAGACCCCGATCTGCTCACGTTCCGCGCACTCCGGCTGATGCAGAAGGCGGACGTCGTCGTCTACGACCGCCTCGTATCGAACGCGGTCCTCGACTTGGTGCGGCGTGACGCCGAGCGCATCTACGCGGGGAAGCAGCCCGGTCACCACGCGATCCCGCAGGAGGGAATCAACGATCTTCTCGCCCGGCTTGCGTTTGCCGGCAAGCGGGTGCTGCGACTGAAGGGTGGCGATCCCTTCATCTTCGGCCGCGGTGGGGAAGAGATCGAGACCCTCACCGCGCACGGGATCCCCTTTCAGGTCGTCCCCGGGATCACCGCGGCCTCGGGATGCGCAGCCTACGCGGGGATCCCCCTGACACATCGGAAGTACGCCCAATCGTGCATCTTCGTGACCGGCCACCGGAAGACCGGAGAGGAGACGCTCGACTGGGACAGCCTGGTGCGCCCGAACCAGACCGTGGTGATCTACATGGGGCTCGCCGGTCTCGACACGATCTTCAGCGGCCTCGTGCGCCACGGCCTCTCGCCGGAAACCCCGGCCGCGCTCATCGAGCAGGGCACGACGACCGCCCAGGCCGTGCATGCGGGCACACTCGGCACACTGCCGGCAATCGTCGAGCGGGAGAGCCCGCGCGCGCCTACGCTGGTCATCGTCGGAGAGGTCGTCCGCCTGCGGGAACGGCTCGCGTGGTATCGCCCGCCCCGGAGCGGGGAATCCGCATTCGTCTCCCGCACGGCGGGCGGTGAGCCGGAGAGCGGGCCATGAGGGAACCCGGCGAGCCGATGAAATGCGACCATGACCGGCATCGCTTGCCGGCCGGGCCGAAGGCCCGCTCGACCCCCACCACGTCAGCACGTCCCGCGGAGCCGGAACATTGGACGAGATCAGCCTGATTCGCCCCGACGACTGGCACGCCCACTTCCGCGACGGGGCGGTGCTCGCGGACGTGGTGCCCGCGAGCGCGGCGCGGTTCGCGCGGGCGGTGGCGATGCCGAACCTCCTGCCGCCGATCACCACCACCAGGGCGGCGCTCGCGTACCGCGACCGGATCCTCGCTGCGGCGCCGCCCGGCGCTTCGTTCGAGCCCCTGATGACGCTCTACCTCACCGACGACACCGGCGCGGACGAGATCCACCGCGCCGCGGCGAGCGGAAAGGTGATCGGCGTCAAGCTCTACCCGGCCGGGGCGACGACGAACTCGGCGCACGGGGTGACGGACCTCCGGCGTTGCGACGCCGCGCTGGACGCGATGCAGGAGCGCGGTCTCGTCCTGATGGTCCACGGCGAGACGGTGGAAGCGGACGTCGACGTGTTCGACCGCGAGCGGGTGTTCGTCGAGCGTACCCTCGCCCCGCTCGTGGACCGCTTCCCCGGTCTGAAGGTGGTCCTGGAGCACGTCACCACCGCCGATGGGGTCGACTTCGTCCGCGGCGCCCGCGAAGGGGTGGCCGCGACGATCACCGCGCACCATCTGCTGCTCAACCGCAACGCGCTCTTCGAAGGGGGGGTGCGTCCCCACCACTACTGCCTCCCGGTGCTCAAGCGCGAGCGCCACCGGGCCGCGCTGGTCGCGGCGGCGACGGGCGAGGAGGCGCGCTTCTTTCTCGGCACCGACTCCGCCCCCCACCCTCGCCACGCCAAGGAGTCGGCGTGCGGATGCGCCGGGCTGTACACCGCGCACGCCGGGATCGAGCTCTACGCGGAGGCGTTCGAACGCGCCGGCGCTCTCGGGGCGCTGGAGGCGTTCGCGTCGCGCAACGGCCCGGCGTTCTACGGACTCGAACCGAACCGCGAGACGATCACGCTGCGCGAGGATTCCTGGCCGGTCCCGGACGAGATGCCCATGGGCGGCGACGTCCTGGTGCCGTTCCGGGCCGGGGAACGGGTGGCCTGGAGGATAGCGCCGTGAGCATGGTGTGGAGCGTGGTGGTCCGGTCCGGCGCCGTGCGCGGAGCGGAGCGTGGTGGTTTGGTGCAGCGGGTCGGTCCAGAGCGCTCCGCCTGGAGCAGGATGGCTTCATGCGCCCTCGGAACGGCCTGGAGGATAGCGCCGTGAACGGGGAGCCGGGGGCCATCGCGGGCCGCTTCCGCGGCTTCCTGCCGGTGGCGGTGGACGTCGAGACCGGCGGATTCGACCCCGCGACCGACGCCCTGCTCGAAATCGCGGTGGTGCTGCTCGGGATCGACGGGGAGGGCCGGTGGGGGATCGAGGCCGTCCATTCTTCCCACGTCGAGCCGTTCCCGGACGCCAACGTCGAGCCGGCCGCGCTGGAGTTCAACGGCATCGTCCTCGACCACCCGCTGCGCAACGCCAGGCCCGAGCGGGAAGCGTTGCGGAAGGTGCTCGATCCGGTGCGCCGGGCGGTACGCGACCACGGATGCACGCGGGCGGTGCTGGTCGGGCACAACCCCGCGTTCGACCTCTCGTTCCTGAACGCGGCGGTCGGGCGCACCGCGTTCAAGCGCAACCCCTTCCATCCCTTCTCGACCTTCGACACCGCGACCCTGGGCGGGCTCGCCTTCGGGCAGACGGTGCTGGCGCGCGCGGTGCAGGCGGCGGGCATCGAGTGGGACAGCCGCGACGCCCATTCGGCCATCTACGACGCGGAGAAGACGGCGGAGCTGTTCTGCACCATCGTGAACCTGTGGGATCGGCGCGGGCGGTAGCGGGAGGCCGGGGGTGCCGGCGTGGCAGGAGGCTATCGTCGACGTTCGATGAATTCGTCGATGGTCAGGCCGGCGTCCCGGGCAATTCGACGAAGCAGGAGGGGGGACACGTCGCGGCCGCCGTGCACCGGTACGGTGGTCGAACGGCCGTCGGGGTGGCGGAACCGCTTGTGCGAGCCACGCTGCCGCGTCTCCTCGAAGCCGAGGACGCTGAGGATGGCGATCACCTCACGTGGCTTGAGGACGGGGACGGACGGCACTCGATTCAGGCCACGACCACGGTCTGGGTGCCGACATACTCGCCCTCCATGACGGGCTCCCCGTCATCGAGGAGCAGGGCGACGACCTCCCTCAGGTTGTCGTTGAGCTCTTCGAGCGTTTCGCCCTGGCTGTGTGCTCCGGGAAATCCGGGGACGTAGCCAACGTAGAGGCGCGTATCCGGACAACGTTCCACGACGGCGGTGTAGGTGTGCATCGGCGCAGGGCTTCGGCGGTGGCGGGCGCGTCATTCTAGCCGCGGTCTGCCGCGGTGCAATTGCCGGGAAGCGCCCGATGTTGCCGAGCCCGATGCCGGTGGAGCAGGGAGGGAAGACGGCGGAGCCGTTCTGCACCATCGTGAACCTTGTGGGATCGGCGCGGGCGGTAGCGGGAGGCCGGCGGCGTTCCATCCTCGATCCGGCGCCGGTGCGGCTCACCGCTCATCCTGCCGGACCCGTATACTGCACCGGTGATACCTGCCGTTGCCGCGGCGCTCCGGAATGATCCGATGACCGCCACCCCCACCCCGACGACCGGCAACCGCCCGACGCGCGAGATGCGCGGGCGGGACAAGACCTCCCGCATTCCCGTGAAGGTCATCCCCTCCGAGGGTCCGCTGCCGAGGAAGCCGCCCTGGATCCGGGTCCGGGCGCCGGTCGGTCCGGCGGTGGCGCGCGTGAAGCGGCTGCTGCGCGGGCAGGGCCTGCACAGCGTATGCGAGGAAGCGTCGTGCCCGAACCTCCCGGAGTGCTTCTCGCACGGTACCGCGACGTTCATGGTCATGGGCGATCTGTGCACCCGCCGCTGCCCGTTCTGCGACGTCGCGCACGGCCGGCCGAAGCCCCTCGACCCGGACGAGCCGGCGCGTCTCGCGGAGGCGATCGGGGTGCTCGGGCTCCGCTACGTGGTGATCACTTCGGTGGACCGCGACGACCTCCGCGACGGCGGCGCGGGCCACTTCGCGGCCTGCGTGCGGGCGGTGCGCGAGGCGAGCCCCGGCACCCGGATCGAGATCCTCGTCCCCGACTTCCGCGGGCGGATGGACGTGGCGCTGGAGCGGCTCGCTGAAGCCCCCCCCGACGTCTTCAACCACAACCTGGAGACGGTGCCGCGGCTCTACCGCAAGGCCCGCCCCGGCGCCGATTACGAGTGGTCCCTCGATCTCCTGGAGCGCTTCAAGGCCGCGCATCCCGGGGTGCCCGCCAAGTCGGGGCTGATGGTCGGGCTCGGCGAGACGTACGAGGAGATCGTCGACGTGATGCGCGACCTGCGCCGCCGCCGTTGCGAGATGCTGACCATCGGCCAGTACCTCCGGCCGAGCCGCCACCATCTCATGGTCGAGCGCTACTGGGAGCCGGCGGAGTTCGAGGCGCTGGGGAGGGAAGCGCGCGCCCTCGGCTTCGGCAACGTCGCGAGCGGCCCGCTCGTGCGCTCGTCCTACCACGCGGACCGGCAGGCGGCGGGCGAGGCGGTGGGCTTCGGCCAAGAACACCTGGTCGAGGAGGTTCTTACCGGAGGGGTAAAGGGATGACGGAGTCTGGCGGGATCGTGCAAACGGCTGCGCAGGCACCGGTTTCGATCTCCGGGCGGCCTGCCGCGCCGGCATCGAGACACTCCGGCAGAATCCGGCGCTTCCGTCCTCGCCATCGATCGCCGACGACATTCCTCGGCCGGGTGTTTCGCCCGCGCCCGTGTTCGCCAGGAGATCATGGATACCCAAGGGGGTATCCGAGGCGGTCGCGATCATGACCGGGGCGGCGGACCCGCCCGGAGCCGGCTGATGTACCTGGTCAGCGGGGAAGCTCTTTTCGACTGTTTCGTCAACGGGGAATCGGGTCCGGACGAAGCCCATATCCACGCGGTCGCGGGCGGCGCGCCGTTCAACGTGGCGCGCGGGATCGCGAGACTGGGCGGCAAGGCCGCGTTCTTCGGCGGCGTTTCAACCGATCTGCTGGGCCGGAAGATTCGCCGCCTGCTCGAATCGGAAGGCGTGAACACCGAGTACGTAGTCGATGTGGAGGCATCGACTCCGCTGAGCGTCGTCGGCACCGGCCCGGCAGGGTCTCCGAGCTACGTCTTCTACAACCGGGGAACCGCGGAGTGCTCACTCACGTATCGTGAGATCCCCGCGATCGATGAAAGGATCACCGGACTCCACTTTGGTTCGTACACGCTGGTGGCGAGGCCGATCGCCGGCGCTCTGGCTGCACTGGCGTCGGCTCGGCGGGACCGGTTCATCTCGGTGGATCCGAACGTGAGGCCCGCGATCGCCCCGGACATGCGGGTATGGCGGCGGCGCGTGGAGGCCATGGTGGCGCTCGCGAACCTGGTCAGGATCAGCCGTGAAGATCTGGAACATCTATATCCGTGGGAAGAAGTGGAGGGGATCGCGCGGGGCTGGCTGGACGCGGCGCCCGATCTCGTGATCGTCACCGACGGAGCGAACCCGGTGCGCGCGTTCCGCCGGGACGAATGGGTGGAATACGAACCACCCGGCATCACGGTGGTGGATACGGTCGGCGCCGGCGACACGTTCCAGGCGGCGCTGCTGACCCGGATCGCGGAGCTCGGCCCTCCGGCGGAGGTGGTGTCGGAACTCGGCGGCTCCGCGCTCCGGGAGACCCTCGAGTTCGCCGCCGCCGCCGCCGCCGTCACCTGCCGGCGCCGGGGAGCCGGCCTGCCGGCCAGGAGCGACCTGGATCCCTGACGGCCGGAGAGGCCACGGGCGTATGGTCGTACTCCCGGGCATTGTGGCTCGGACGAGTCCACGGCGATGGGGGACTGTGAGGCGCATGGCCGTGCACCCCCTTGCGGACCGGTGCCGGCCGGGCCGGGGCAGGAGGCAGAAATCAGCAGGATCCGCGCTTCTCAGACCGGCCAGAAGGATCGGATCAGAAGCAGCAGGATGCCGAAGCCGATTCCCGAGACAAGCCACTTCATCATGGTGAGCTCGGTCTTCACCACGGCGAGATCGAGCTTGATTTGGCCGACGTCGCGTTTGATCTGGTCGGTGTCCTTGCGGAGCTCCTTGAAGTTCTGCTTGAGTTCGTCGGTGTCCTTTCCAAAATCTTCGAAGTTCTGTTTGAGTCGAGTGGTATCCTGCTTGATCTCGTCGGTATCCCGCCTCGTGGCGAGGTGGCTGTTGATCAGGGCGACGTTCTCCTCCGCCAGCACCTCGGCCTGATCGAGCGGCATGCCCGCCCCGGTCATGCGCTTGACGAACCGGTGCGTATCGAAGGGGATGACGGGATCGGGCGTGCTCATGTGGCGATTGTAGCCACTGTCGTGGCAGAAGGAAGGGCCTGGAACCGTCCAATGCCATGTGAGCATGAACGGAAGGGCTGAATCCAACGCCAGGAGCCTGCGCCGCAGAAAGGTAGCTCAAGAACGTGAGCGGATGGACGAACCGGAATCGATGCCGGGATAAGCACGAACGCCGGGACGCCGCAAGTGCGCAATGGCGGGCAGGGCGCGCGAGAGGGTCCGGAAAGTCCGGCAAGACCCCCGACAGGGATGATTCCGGCCCTGTCCCACCGGCGAGCCTTGCCCTCACACCGCCAGAAGCGGTTGCAGACGCTTGATGTTCAACGCCACGCACACCAAGTCCCATTCCCCCCGCGCCTTGGCCAGACCCCGCACGCTGAAGCGCCGGAATCCGAGCACTTCCCCCCGATAGAACCATTCGGGGGCAGGCCTTGATCCAGCCATTGGGCGCCTCGGACAGCCACCTGCGTTGCGCGTACCGCTCCCGGCCCGTGGGCGTGGCCAGCTTCTCGACCATCCGGTGCGTCGCCGGGTGCCTCTTCGCGTCCTTGTCCGCCACCCGCTTGCCCTCGCGCCCCGGCGCCACGTACCCGTCGATACCCCGCGCCTCCAGCTCCGACAGGTCCCGCTCGTTGCAGTACCCGGCATCGGCAAGCACCGTCTCGGGCTGCGCGCCGAAGGTCTCCTTGACCTCATCGAGCAGCCCCATCATCGCCCCTTGGTCGTTCGCGTTCGAGGTCAGCTCCGTCGCCACAATCAACTGCTGCTCACCGTCCACCGCCACCTGCGCGTTGTAGCATTGCTGGAACCCCTCCGCGCTGGTCTTCATGATGGCGCTGTCGGGGGCGGTGAAGTGGCTCTGCGCCTTCTCATCGGGCTCCCCGCAGGCGCGCTTGTACGGCTGCCCGCCCTTGGGATTGCGCTCCCATCCGGGCCGGCGCCCGCGCCCATCGTCCGCCTCGCGCTGCGCCGCCTCCAAACGCCCCCCCGCTTTCGCGAGGGCAGGCTCTTCGCCGCTCGAATCGCCGCCAACCGGTCCTCGCGACGGCGCAACTCCTCGGGCAGCTCATCGCCTCGCAACGACTCCCCAAAGCGCGCATCCTCCTCCGCATCGGTCTCGCGAGCCCGACTCAGCAACGCTTCGACCTCCGCCTCCAGCTCCCGCTCCTTCTCGCCCATCCGACCGTAGCTCATCGCCTTGCGCTTGCTCGCATTCGCACGCACCTTCGTCCCGTCTATCGACACCTTCCCGAAGCGCGCCACTCCCATCTCGCGCGCCACCCGCACCACCCCCACGAACAGCCCCTTGAAGTCCTCCAAGTGCCGGCGGCGAAACCCGCACAACGTGCGGTGGCTCGGAAAGTGCCCCGCCCCCAACACCCGAAACGCCACGTCCTCCTCCAGCTTCCTCGCCATCGCCCGCGACGAGAACACCCCCGTCGCATACCCGTACAGCAGCACCTTGACCATCATCCGAGGCTCATACGGCGCGTTGCGCCGGCCATCGCCTTCATACGGCGCGTAGAACGCCGTCAAGTCCAGTCCGTCGACCAGGTCGCTGACGTGATGCGCAAAGCGCCCCTCGGGCAGCCACTCGCGCACGTCCGGCGCCAGCAGCAGCATCCGGTCCGGCTCACAGGGGCGGACGTCGTCGCCATCCGGCTCTCTCCTTCGATTCCTGTCAGCCTGTTGTCGCATTGTTTTCTGCGGCGCAGACCCCTGGCTTGAAGGCAACGCGTCTCGCTGAAATGACGTCATTCCCGCGAAAGCGGGAATCCATTTTGGCCAGCGAATCCCGAAACTTGAGATCATCAGACAGGCAAACACCGTCGCCAGATGCTTGTGGCCGTGCCCGAAGTCGTGCTCGAAGCGGTCGCCTTGGTTCTTCAGGGGATTGAAGGTCTCGTTCTCGATGCGCCAGCGCGCCCGCCCGGCGCGCATCCTCTCCATCACGGTCGATTCCTCGATGGGCAGGTCGCTGACCCATGCGAAGTGCTGCTCCTTGCCGTTGGGGGCGCCTCTCCCAGTACTCCAGGAAGTTCACCTCCAACTCGAAGTGCGTGTCGTTGAGCGGCACGCCGTTGAGGAAGCGGAAACGGTGGCGAATGCCCTGCTCGTCGGTGTGCTCGACATGCTTCACCGCACCGTGCCCGAGCCGCTGGGTCGCCTCCACCCACTCGAATGGCGCCGCGTGGTCGGCACGCTTCGCCCCCAACAGGAAGCGCAGGTCCAGCGCCTTCAGGTGCTTGATGTGCGGTCCGTTCGAGGCCAGCCCGTCTTCCACCACCCGCTTCAGATGCGGGTGCTCGCGGCGCACGTTGAACCGCCCGCAGCGCAAGGCCATGATCGAGCGGGGTCACGCATTGCCGGTGACGCATCAGTGCGAGCTGCTGGCGCTGTCGCGTTCGAGCGCGTACCACCAGCCGGCGCCGGTCTCGGAAGGGCGGACGTCGTTGCGGCACTTCGATGTTCCGAATCGGGTTGCCGGCGAACCGGACGTCACCGGGTTGGAACGTTTCCGGCTCGGCGCGCGCGCCCGGTGGTCATCACCGTGAATACGGTCGCCAGCGAGACGAGGGCGACCACCTGGAACACGATGCCGGGATCGCTCCGGTCGAGGAGGAACCCGAACGCCGCCGGCGCCACGATCCCGCCGAGGTTGAAGCCGGTGGAGACGAAACCGAACACCTTGGCGATCTCGCCGGGAGGCGCCATCGAGCGGATGAGCATGTCGCGCGACGGCGCCACCATGCCGGAGAACAGCCCGGCGACGGTGAACAGCACGGCGATGGCGGCTATCGGAAGAGGGAAGACGGCGACCGTGCCGATGCAGGCCGCGATCACCACGAAGCAGGCCGCGGCGAACGCCTCGTGGCGCCGTTCGATCCTGTCCGCCACCCATCCGCCCGCGAGCACCCCGACCGGGGAGGCGAAGAGGTAGGCGGTCAGTACCGTGGTGGCCGCCGTGACGGGCGCGTCGTGGAGGATGTGCAGGGCGGACACGCTGAACGAGTGGATGCCGTGGCCCGCCACCGAGATCCCGAAGAAGAACAGCAGCCCGAGGAGGATGGGGGCGCTCAGCAGGAGGCGGATCCCGGTCGCTCCGGATGCGGCGGAGCCGTCCCCGAGTCCGCCGTCCGGCGCCCCCGGTCCGGCCCGCTCCTTCAGGACGTGCATGCTGGAGGCGACCAGCAGGCCGACGACCGCACCCCCGGCCGCGCACACCACCAGCGCGGTCCGCCAGTCGGTCAGGGTCGTCAGGTACACCATGCTCACCGGGCCCACGGCATAGCCCAGCATTCCGGCCGAGGTGTGGAACGAGAAGGCGCGGCCCATGCGGCGCGGGTCCACCGAGGCGTTGAGCAGCGAGTAGTCGGCGGGGTGGTAGACAGAGTTGGCGAGCCCCGCGACCGCCATCAGGGCGACGAGGGCGCCATAGACGGGAATGAATCCGATCAGCGCGAACGCCGTCGCTTCCAGGAACAGGCCCGCGACCAGGATGCGGCGCGCTCCGAACCGGTCCACCGCGAATCCGACCGGCGCCTGGGCGCAGGCGGTGACGATGCTGAAGACGCTGATCGCGAACCCGAGCTCGGTGTAACCGACGCCGTACACCTCGCGCAGCAACGGAAACAGCGGCGGCAGGAGCAGCATGTAGAAGTGGCTGGCGAAGTGGGCGGTGCTGACGACCGCCACGGCCTGGACGGAGCCCCGCCGGCGCGTGGCGGCCGTCGTCGCTTCGATGGTTGCGGCCATGGCGTCGTGGTCCCGTCCTTTCGCTTCGTTGGCGGCGCCGGTGCTTCGGGGGTGTGCGGAGCGATCCGGCTACTTCACACACTCGGTCATCGCGAGCGTCGGAGGCGGCGATACGGGGAATCCTCCCTTCGTGCCAGACGGCTGCGAGCAAGGGTTCGAGAAGCCGTTCAAGGCGCGAATCCCCCTGTCCGGGCACGACCCCTCGGGCATCCGGGTTGAAGGCAACCCCGACCAGATCGCCGGCTATCCCCGGATCCGTCCGGGTACGATCTTTGGGCGTTCGTGTCGAAGTCCATGCCGTGGTGCCTGGGGCTGCGGGCTGGCCACGGCCCCTCGGGCGTTCGGGGTGAAATGGGATCCGCTACTCCTGCGTATCTCCCTCCACGCGCACCGTCACGACGTCCGTGCCGTGGTACTGCTGGTGGCGCACGGACGAGGCGTAGTGGCGCAGCAGCCGAAGCGAGATCTCGTGCTCGGCCGGCGCCCCGCCCCGTTCCGCGAGGAGGACCATCCGATCCTCCAGGTTCTCCTCGCCGGGCCCGGCGATGAACTCCAGCTCCGCCGCCTCCCTGCCGCCGCGTGCGATCAGCAACAGGCGCCGCCTCTTGCCCGCCTCGTTCCCCTCGTCAGCCCCCTCGCCCGCTCCCTTGCCCGCCTCGTTCCCCTCGTCAGCCCCCTCGCCCGCTCCCTTGCCTACCTCGTTCCCCTCGTCCGCCCCCTCACCTGCCTCGTTCTCCCCGCCCTTTCCGTCGTCCGCCCCGCCAGGCCCGCTCGGCCGCATGAGGCTCAGGATCGTCTCCTCGCCGGCCGAGAGGAGCCGTTGCGCCGCCTCCGCGCCCCAGCCCCGGCGGGAGGCGAACCCGCGCAGGAAGGTCTCGACCTCCGGCAGCGCCTCCACGCCCAGTACCGTCTCCATGCGCTTGCGGCGCGGTCCCGTCAGCTCCATGAACACCGTCAGGAGGATCGCGGTGAGGCCGCCGGCGGTCATGCCGTTGCCGAGCAGCGCGCCCCACCAGTCGCCGAAGTGCTCCGCGAAGATCGCCTGGTTCTGGAACCCCACCCCGATCCAGAACGCGACCCCCGCGATCGTCGCCTTGCGATAGTCCACCCCTCCCTGCACCACGATCCTCATCCCGAGGACGAAGAGCAGGGCCAGCAGCACCGTCACGTAGGCCGCGGCCACCGGGCTCGGGATCGCCAGCAGCAGCGCCGAGACCTTGGGCAGGAACGCCGCCGCCAGGAACACCACCCCGATCCACACCCCGACGCTGCGCGCGGCGACGCCGGTGAGCTCGGTGATCGCGATGCTGGTGGAGTAGGTGGTGTTCGGCACCGTGCCGGCGAGGCCGGAGAGCAGGTTGCCCGTCCCGTCCGCGGCCACCGCGCCCTGCACGACGCGGAAATCCACCGCCCGCGGCCTGCGCCACGAGACCCGCTGGATGGCGATGGCGTCGCCGATCGTCTCGACCGCACCGATCTGGGTCACGAACATGAAGGCGGGCAGGAGCGCCCAGAACACGGGACCGAGATCGAGGTCGAACCCCGGCCAGCCCTCGGAGGGCGCCCCGATCCAGGCGGCATCGACCACGCGCCCGGCGTCGTAGAGGCCGAAGAACGCGGCGACGGCGCAGCCTGCCGCGATCCCGACGATCGGCACCCACAGGCGCCATATCCCCGGCGCGCGCAGCGCGAGCCCCACGATGACCAGGATGGTCGCGGCGGCGCTGGCCGGGGCGGCGGCCGGGGGGACGCCCTCCGGCACGTCCGTCAACATGCCGAAGATGATCGGCATGACGGTCACCGGGATCAGCATGATCACCGTGCCGGCCACGGTGGGCGTGAAGATCCGCCGCAGCCGCGACAGCCGCGCCGAGAGCGCGAACTGGCCCAGGGAGGAGACGACGATCAGGGTCGCGAGCAGCGCCGGCCCGCCTTCGGCGAGCGCCGTCACGCACACCGCGATGAAGGCCCCGGAGGTGCCCATGAGGAGGATGTATCCGGCGCCGATGCGCCCGACCCGCACCGCCTGCAGCACCGTGGTCAGCCCGCTGACCGCGAGCGCCGCGAAGACCGCCCACGACAGGTAGGGCTCGCCCTCGCCCGCGGCCCGGATCACGATGACCGGGGTGAGCACCACGCCCGCGATGCACAGCGCCGCGTGCTGAAAGCCGAGGCCGAAGGAGAGCGCGTGCGGCGGCTTCTCGTCGGGCTCGTAGCGCAGGGACTTGTTCGTGTGGGTGTCTTCGGTCTGCATTCCGGGCCCCGTGCGGTTCGAGCCGGGCTCGTGACGTTCGCGCGAGCGGGCGGGAGGGCGGCCTCCCGCCAACCGCAAGGGTACCGGCACGCATCGGGCGAACGCGAGCACGAGACAGCGTCCGGGCGCGCGACCGATCCGAACCATCTCCGGATCGCGCCCCTCGCCCATATCCACGCCATTTCGGACGCCGGCCGCACGATCCGGGAGCACCGGACGATCCACGGCGCAGTACGGGCGGTTCCCCTGCCATCCTTCCTGCGAGCCCGGGCGCGCGGAACCGCAGCGTCCGGCAGTCCTCCTCGACGATGCACCGGACGGTCCGGTCCGCTCCGTCCGGGACCTTCGCCGAGGTCTCCACCTCTCCCCATCGCCGATCATCGCGCAGCTCCCGCGCGACATAGGGGCGAGCATCCCGGTGAGCACTTGCAGCCCCTCGGTGACGCGCTTTCACCGCCAGTGAAGATGAGCCACACGCGCCAACGGTTGTCTTCAGACCGTCATTCCCGCGAAAGCGAGGGAATGACGGACTTTCCCGGAGCCCGCTCCTGGTCTGATCGGGGTAATAGCGGATCCTTCGATTGGTAGAGTCGACGACTGGCGCGGTGGCGTCAGGTCGGTGGGGGTAGCCGTTTCCCGGCGGCTTTCGCAGTGCCGGTGCCTCGCTCCACGCCATCGCTCCGTTTCCAGTCGCCGCTCATCGAACCGGATGCGGGTCTCCCGCATCCGGCTCTCGGACGAGAGCATGCCTTCGCCCTCTCCCACCACGCCTTCACCCAACCCACCATCCGCCCGTCACCCACCCGACGGGCGACGCACTTGAGCAGCTCAGCGTGCGGTCTCTGGCCGAAGTCGTCCGACCAATCCGCGTCCACGACCTCGCAGTGGCCCGTGCTCGCCAGCCGATGCGCCCGTTGGACCGCATCGTGGGCGCTTCTTCCCGACCGATAGGCGTACTGCTCCCGGGTCAGGTCCGCCTCGACCATCGGCGTCAGCACCGGCAACGCCGCCGTCTGCACCACCCGGTCCCGCAGGCAGAATGCCCAAGGCCCGATACTTCCCGCGTTGCCTCTTCGCAATCCACACCCGCCGAACCGCCCGCGACCGGCAGGTCCCTTCCTCCCACTCCCGCGCCAGTCCCCCAAGCCACCGCTCCACCTCTACGCCTGTGAATCCGGCAGTCGCGCGTGGGGATTCGCATCGCCGGACAGCGACTACGACGTGCGCTTCATCTACGTCCACCGGCCCGACCGGTATCTATCGATCGCCGACCGGCGCGACGTGATCGAGCGCCCCATCGTCGACGAGTACGACCTGAGCGGCTGGAAGCTGCGCAAGACCCTGCGGCTGTTCCGAAAATCGAGCCCCCGCTGATCGAGTGGCTCGGCTCCCCCATCGTGTACCGCGAGCGCACGGCCATGGCGAAGCGCCTGCGCGAGCTCTCCGCGCGGCACCACTCTCCGCGCTCCTGTGCGTACCACTACCTGAACATGGCGCGGCGAAACCATGCCGCCTACCTGCAGGGCGACCGGATCCGGTTGAAGAAGTACCTGTACGTACTGCGTCCGCTCCTGGCCGTGCGGTGGATCGAATCGGGCCGGGGAATCGTCCCCATGGAGTTCGAGCGTCTGGTCGAAGCGATGGTCGAGGATCCCGCGCTCAGGCGGGCGATCGACGCCCTCCTTGCCCGCAAGCGCTCGGGCTCGGAGCTCGGCCAGGCGATGGCGCAGCTCGACGCCATCGAGCGGCGAGCCGGGGTCGAGCCCCGCTACGACACCGCGCCGGCCCGCTTCCGGTATCTGATCGAGACCTTGCACGAGCGTGCCGGCCAGCGGGTGGTGGTGCTGGTGACCGCGACGAGATCCGCCGCTGGTACAACGGCTATGGCTGGCTGGGCGGGGAGAGGGTCTACAACCCTTTCGGCATCCTGCTGCTGTTCGACACCCGCGAGTTCGCCGCCCACTGGTTCCGGACCGGCACGCCGACGTTCCTGGTCGAGACCCTGGTCAGGCGCGGGGTGAGTCCCCTGGCGCTGGAGAGGATGGCGGGCACCGACGAGCTGCTGTCCACCTTCGACGTGGACGACATGGCGACGGAGGCGCTGCTGTTCCAGACCGGCTACCTGACCATCCGGGACCACAGGCGCCTCGGCGGCCGGACGGTGTACCCGCTCGGCTATCCGAACCAGGAGGTACGCCAGAGCCTCAACGACAGCCTGTCGCGCTACCTGGCCGGGGATTCGACGCGCCAGATGGCCAACAGCATCCGGCTGTACGAATTGCTCGAAGCCAACGACTTCGCGGGGCTGAAGACCCTGTTCCACGCCTTCTACGCGAGCCCCAGCCCCACGTCCTCCCGGAAGTGGCGCAGCACCGAGTGCAGCGGGTTGGCCGCGGCCTGGCCCAGGCCGCAGATGGAGGCGTCGCTCATCGTGCGTCCGAGCTCCACGAGCAACGGCTCGTCCCACGTGACGCGCGCCATGAGCTTCACCGCCTTCTCGGTGCCCACCCGGCACGGGGTGCACTGGCCGCAGCTCTCGTCCTCGAAGAAGCGCATGAGGTTGAGGGCCACCGCCTTCATGTCGTCCCGGTCCGAGAGCACCACCACCGCGTGCGAGCCCACGAAGCAGCCGTGCGCTTCCAGCTTGCCGAACTCCAGCGGCAGGTCCGCCATCGAAGCCGGCAGGATCCCGCCGGAGGCGCCGCCCGGCAGGTAGCCGCGCAACGTATGGCCCTCCGCCATGCCCCCGCAGAACTCGTCGATCAACTCGCGCAAGGTGATGCCGGCCGGGGCGAGCTTGACCCCCGGCGACTTCACCCGCCCCGACACCGAGTAGCTGCGCAGCCCCTTGCCCCCGTGGCGGCCCTGGCTCGCGAACCACTCCGGCCCCTTCTCCACGACGTCGCGCACCCAGTACATCGTCTCCACGTTCTGCACCAGGGTCGGGCGTCCGAACAGGCCGACCTCGGCGACGTAGGGCGGACGGTGGCGCGGCAGCCCGCGCTTGCCCTCGATCGACTCGATCATCGAGGACTCCTCGCCGCAGATGTAGGCCCCGGCCCCGCGGCGAAGATGCAGCGCCGTATGCGGGGCGAGCCCGGCCGGCCCGAGCCTGGCGATCTCGGCGAGCAGCACCTCGCGGATGAACGGATACTCGTCGCGGAGATAGACGTAGACGGCCTGCGCCTCCACCGCCCAGGCGGCGACGAGCACGCCTTCGAGGAAACGGTGGGGGTCGCGCTCCAGGTAGTAGCGGTCCTTGAACGTGCCGGGCTCGCCCTCGTCCGCGTTCACCGCCATCAGCCGCGGGCCTTCGTAGCCGCGCACGATGCGCCACTTGCGCCCGGTGGGGAAGCCGGCTCCGCCCAGGCCGCGCAGCCCGGCGGCGTCGAGCTTCGCGGCGAGGTCCTCGAACCCGTACCTGCCCCCGAGGCAGGCGCGCAGCAGCGCATAGCCGCCATCGCGCTCGTAGGCGTCCAATGCGCGGTACTCGGGGATGGCGGGATGGAAGTCGCCGGCCTCGACGGCCGCGCGGATGGCCGGCTCGTCCACGTGGTCGAGGTGGCGATGCCCGACTTCGGCCACCGGGGCGGTGTCGCAGCGGCCCATGCAGGGCGCGCGGACCACGCGCACGCCTTCGCCGAGCGTCTGGGGGAGCGATTCGAGCAGGGCGCGGGCGCCGGCCAGCTCGCAGGAGAGGCTGTCGCAGACGCGCACGGTGATCGGCGGCGGGGGCTCCGCGCCCTCGGCGAGCACGTCGAAGTGCGCGTAGAAGGTCGCGGTCTCGTAGACCTCGGCCATCGGCAGGCGCATCTCGTGGGCGAGGGCGGCGAGATGGGAGGCGGAGAGGCAGCCGCGGGAGTCCTGGATCAGGTGCAGATGCTCGATGAGCAGGGCGCGGTTGCGCGGACGGTCGCCGAGCAGGGCGCGGATCTCGTCGAGCGCTTCGGGGTCGACCTGCCGCCCCTTGGGCCGGCGGCGGGCCTCGCCCCGACCGGAGCCGGGGTGGCGGCGCTTCGAGGGTCGAGGGTTCGTTTCGGGGTTCGCTTCAGTGGGCGTGGACATTCGGTTTCCGGTGGTGGTGGGGCCGGTTCGGGTCGATCGGGGACGAGCCGGTGTGCTTCTTCAGAGCCGGAGCCGGCGCGTCCCCGGCGCGGCGGGATGTTGCCATGAATGCAGGGCGACAGGAACTCGCGGTCTCCGAGCACAAGGTGTTGTTGCGCCCGCGTACCCGGGATAGTCTCATCCGGCCGGAGGTCGGGAGGGGGAGCCGGTGTGCGGCCGGAGATTTGCGCTGGAATCGAAGCGGGGTCGGATGACGATGCAAGAAGGGTTCACCGCCGTGATGAAACGATCCGGTTCCTGGTGGATCGGCTGGGTGGCGGAAGTGCCCGGCGTGAATTGCCAGGAACGCACGAAGGAAGCGTTGCTGGAAACGATCGAGGTGACGTTGCGTGAAGCGCTGGAGCTGAACCGCCGCGAGGCGATCGACGCCGCCGGGGAAGGCTTCGAAGAAGTCTCCATCGCGGTATGAAGCGCAGGGAGCTCCTGCGGCATTTGCGGAGGAACGGGTGCGAGCTGCTTCGAGAAGGCGCCCGGCACTCCTGATGGCTCAATCCCGTCCTGAACCGGCGTTCGGCCGTTCCGCGACACACCGAGATCGATGACGGCCTCACCCGCAAGATTTGCAAGGACCTTGGCGTTCCTCGTGCCGGATGACCGGCCCACGCCGCCGCCGGGGACCGCCAGGCGGTGGGCCGGCCTTCCGGCAACCCTCGCGTTTCTGCTCCCGGCCCTGATCGCAGGAGACAGGAACGACGCCTCGCACAACGGGACCGGGAACGGTGGCCTTCAGCTCAGGAACCAGGGCAGAACCTGGAATCCCTTGAAGTCGAAGCGTTCGGACCCGCCGTGAACCAGGACACCTCCCCGGTTCGGGTTGGAGGGGATCGACGTCCACCATGCAAGGGTGTCGACGGCGTCTCCGGCCACGGTCTCGCCCGATTTCACTTCCACCGGGATGAGCCGCTCGCCGGTGTCGATCAGAACGTCGATCTCGCGCCCGGCCGCGTCTCTCCAGAAATACAGTGGCGGGTCACGGCGCCGCGCGGCGAAACCCTTGACCAGCTCCGAAACGACGAACGATTCGAATATGGCGCCACGCAACGGGTGCCGCTCCAGCGTCCCGGTGTCCCGGATGTCGAGCAGATAGCAGATGAGCCCGGTATCGAGAAAGTGCAGGCGCGGGCGCTTGCGCAGGCGCTTGCGATAGTTGGCGTGGTGGGGCGGAAACGTGGTCGCCAGAAAACCGATCTCCAGGGCCGTGAGCCAGCGCTTCGCGGTCTGCTGCGTAATCCCGACGTCGCTGGCGAGCGTGGTGAGGTTGAGCTCCCGGGCCGTGTGTGCGGCAGTCAGCCGTACGAAACGTTCGAAGCTGCGCGGATCGGAGATCTGCATGACTTCCCGGAGGTCACGCTCGACATAGGTGCGAAAATAGTCCGCCAGCCACTCTCCTGCCGGTATGCCCCGATCGTGGATGCGTGGATAGAAGCCGTCGAGAAGCGTCTCCCAAAGCCCCTTGCGCGATCGTCGGCTCCCGGGCGGCGGTGTTCCCCCGGCGCGGTCGAGGTTCAGCGGGTCGATCGGGGGACTTTGGTGCAGCTCCGAAAGCGACAGCGGATACAGGCGGAGAATCGCCGTGCGCCCTGCCAGGGTCTGGGACACCGATTCCATCAGAAGAAGGTTCTGTGAGCCGGTCAGGATGAAGCGCCCGGGGTCGTCGTCCGCATCGACGAGACACTGGATGTAGGAGAGCAGCTCCGGAGCGCGCTGGATCTCGTCGAGGATCAGGTGGTTCGCCTGCGTGAGAAAGCTCCGTGGATCCTCCACCGCGCGCGATCGCAGATCCGGGGCCTCGAGGGAGAGGTAGCGGTAGTCGGCGAAGAGTGCCCGCACCAGCGTCGTCTTTCCCGACTGCCGGGGACCCGTGAGCGTCACCACCGGATAGGCCGCAACGGCGGCCCGTAGCGTGTCGGTCAAGTGGCGGCGCAACATCTCGACGACATTGCCGGATCTTTTTCATCATGTCAATTCGATGATGTCATCATCGATAAAGCACGCATCGGAGCAATCGTCGGCGACAGCGCGTCGCCAGCGAGTCAGGCCCTCCGCAACGCCCGCGCCATCGTTCGCGCGATCTCCGCCGGGGATTCCGGAACGAGCACCCCGGCTCCATGCAGGGCGTCCAGCTTCTCGCGCGCGCTGCCGCGTCCCCCCGAGATGATCGCGCCGGCGTGTCCCATGCGGCGGCCGGCCGGCGCCGTGACACCCGCGACGTAGCCCACCACCGGCTTCGATGGACCCGCCTCGCGGAGAAACTCCGCCGCCGCCTCCTCTTCGACGCCGCCGATCTCGCCGATGAGGATGATTCCGTCCGTCTCGCCGTCGGCGAGGAACAGCTTCAGGCACTCGACGAAGCCGATGCCGTGCACCGGATCGCCGCCGATCCCCACCACCGTACTCTGCCCCAGGCCGATGGCGGTGCACTGGACCGCTGCCTCGTAGGTCAGGGTGCTGGAGCGCGAGACGATGCCGATGCGTCCGCGGCGGTGGATGAGTCCGGGCATGATGCCGAGCCGGCACGCGCCGGGGGTGATGATGCCGGGGGTGTTCGGGCCGACGAGGGTGGTGGGCGTACCTTCCAGTGCGCGTTTGACCCGCACCATGTCGAGCACCGGGACGCCTTCGGTGACGCACACGACCAGCTTCACGCCGGCCTGGATCGCCTCGATCATCGCATCGGCCGCGTGCCGGGGCGGGACGTAGACGACGGAGGCGTCCGCCCCGGTCGCCTCCACCGCGTCGGCGACCCGATCGTAAACGGGGAGGTACAGATGCCGGCTGCCGCCCTTGCCCGGGGTCACGCACGCGACGAACCGGGTGCCGTAGGCGATGGACTGCTCGGCATGGAACGTCCCCTGCCTCCCGGTGACGCCCTGGCCGATGACCCGGGTGCCGGCGTCGACGAGGATGGCCATCAGCGCTTCGCCGCTTCGGCTTTGTGGAACACGGAACCCCGCCGGGTGTCCGCGGTATCGTGGCCGGGCCCATCGGCCCCTGTCCCTGCCGATCCGGCCTCGTACGGCATCGAAGCACAGTGGCTGGATGCGGCGGCGCAATCCGGCGCGATGGCGCCCACCGTTCCGGCTTCGCAAAGGTCGAGGTACGCCATGCGGACCCCCAGGTCTCTCCGGCGGATTCAGGGTGTCCCGGCCACGGCGCGCACCGCCCGGACGGCGGCGTCGCCGAACGACTCGGCGTGCACCGCATCGACTCCGGTATCGCGCAGCGCCTTGCGTGCGAGCTCGCGGTTCACGCCCTCGAAGCGGGCGACGACGGGCACCGACCGCCCGGCGGCGCGGCATGCCGACGCAAGCGCCTCGGCGACCACGTCGCAACGGGTGATCCCGCCTCCGACGACGTTGACGAGCACCACCTTGACCCGAGGATTCTCCAGGACGAGGCGGCAGGCCGCGGTGATCCGATCGCGACTGGCGGCCGGAGGAACGTCGAGGAAGTTCGCGGGCGCTCCGCCGTGGAGCTTGAGGATGTCCATGGTGGCCATCGCGAGGCCCGCGCCGTTCACCACGCAGCCGACGTCGCCGTCGAGGGCGATGTAGTTGAACCCGTGGTGCGCCCGATCGAGCCTGCCTTCGCGCTCGCGCTCGCGCAGGTCCTCGATGTCGCGATGGCGGAACAGGGCGTTGTCGTCGATGCTCATCTTCGCGTCGAGCGCGAGCAGATCGCCGTCCCAGGTGAGTGCGAGGGGGTTGACCTCGATAAGCGAGGCATCGTAGGCGATGAAGGCGTCGTAGAGTCCGATCATCAGTCGTTCGGCCTCCGCCACATGCCGCTCCCCGAGGCCGATGTCCGCGGCGAGACGCCGGGCGTCGGCGGCGTTCAGCCCGTCCACCGGGTCGACGGCGACTTGCGAGATCCGCTCCGGCTGCTGCCCGGCCACCGACTCGATGGACGTCCCGCCGGCGTCGGAGCCGACGAGGGTGACGTGCGATGCGGTGCGGTCGAGACCGAGGGCGAGGTAGTGCTCGCTCACGGCCCGGCACACGACCTCGACGTACACCCGGCGCACGTATTCGCCTTCGCCGCCGGTCTGGGGGGTGACCAGCCTGGAGCCGAGCATTCCGCGAGCGGTTTCTCGGACGTCGGCCTCCGAGGCCGCCATCTTCACGCCGCCGGCGAGACCGCGGTCACCGGCGAGGATCTGGGCCTTGACCGCCCAGCGTCGCCCCCCGAGCCGGCGGGCGGCAAGCTCGGCCTCTTCGGGGGTGGACGCGCATTCGCCGGGCGGCGACGCCAGTCCGTAGGAGCGCAGGAGCTGCTTGGCCTGATATTCGTGGATGTCCATCGGCGGGGCGGGGCAGGAGGGTGGCGACTTCCGGGGATTACGATATGCCAAGCGGCGGGCGGCGACAATCTACGAAGCCGGGGGTGCTGGCGACAAATGGAACCGTCCGGTGTTGCCAGGATGCGCTACGAGCGCCTGAAGGACATCCTGGACCTGGCCGTTCGTCTCCAGGGGGCGCACGGCGGATTGACCCTCGACGACATCGAAGCCGAATTCTCGATCAGCCGGCGCGACGCCGTCGAGGCGGCCTTCGGGCCGCTGGAACCCGTGGACCGGGACGACGGGAAGCGGCACTGGCGACTGCGCTCGAACGCCTTGCGCCGTCTCGTTTCGGTTTCGGCGGAGGAGCTGGCGGAGCTCGGGGCCGCCGCCACGGCCCTGGGCCGCGCCGGCCTTGCCGAACGCGCGGCCATGCTCCGGGACTTGGCCGCGAAGCTGCAGGCCACGTTGCGCGAAGAATCGCGGGCGCGGGTGGAGTCCGACCTCGAAATGCTCGCGCAGGCCGAGGGCCTGGCGATGCGCCCCGGTCCGAGGGAGCACCTGGACCCGGGCCTGCTCGCCCTCCTGCGCGAAGCCATCACGACCCGCCGGGAGGTCGAGTTCCGCTATTTCGCCCAATCGACGAGGCGGCGGAGCCGGCAGCAGGTCCGGCCCCTCGGCCTGCTCTACGGGAACCGCGCGTTCCTGGTGGGGTGGACCGACTGGGCGGAGGAGCCGCGGCTGTGGCGCCTCGCGAACGTGGGCGAGGCCCGGATCACCGGCGAGGCGTTCGAGCGGGCCCCGGCCTTCGATCTGCAACGCTACGCCGAGCGTTCGTTCGGCGTGTTTCAGGAGAAGCCCGTCAAGGTGGTGCTGCGCTTCGATGCCAAGGCGGCGCGGGACGCCTCGGCGTTCCTGTTCCATCCGGACCAGAGCGTCGAGGAGAACGAAGACGGCTCGCTGACGGTGCGCTTCGAGGCAGGCGGCCTCGACGAGATGTGTTGGCACCTGTTCACGTGGGGGGAGGGCGTGACGGTGGAGAAGCCCGTCCGTCTCCGCCGGCGCCTGGCCGCGATGTGCGCGTCGCTCGCGGGGCATCATTCGGCGGCGTGATTGGCGGTGCGCGAACGGTGGGGGGAGAGGATCGGTACGCCATGGCGTAGCGGTTTGGTGCGCTCCGGAACGCCCTCGGATGGTTCCGATACAATCGCCATACGATGGATTTGGAGACGACCGCAGCCGTCTTCGCGGCCTGTCCGTGATACAAGGCCGCTCTGTAGCCGTTATGGAGCATCTGTGACCTTCGTGGAGCAATCGTGCGCTACGTTCCCAATCCGGCCCACAAACGTGAGACGACGGAGGCAGGTCCTCCGAGATGGCGGCCCGACAAGGAGCCCTGTCCCCCGGAGATGACGCCTCGCGAGCGAGCAGCCCTGCTGCGAGGATCGGTGCCGGAACACGCCGATTCTCCCTCGTCGCGGCGGTTCGCGGTTCGGCGCGGCGGGTCGTCGGGGCTCGAGTTCTTCGCAGCCCAGGTGACTCGGACGGCCGAGGACGGCGAGGTCGAATACCACGGCTATCCGACCCACCGGGTTCCGGGGGCGGTGCTGAGACGATTCAGGGATCGGGGCGACCTCACAGCCGCGGAGTATCGTCAGCTCGTGAAGAGGCTCGGCTGAAAATGTTGATCGGGGATCGCGACCGTCTGGCGATCGAGCTGCATCCGCTTGCGCCCACATGGGAACGCCGTTATCTCCCGGAACGAACGGGATGGGCGCAGCTATCTCTCTGGGTGAACGGCGCCAACCTGTGCCGGAACGTGCTGGACGGGTCGCCGTCCATTCGGGAGAGCGTCAACGTACCGTTGGGGCCCATGGCCGGCTGGCTCGTGCGCTCCTGGACGTTCATCCGCTTCGAAGAGCGCCCCGACCGTTTTCCGCCCCGCGCTTCCGCAAGCGACACGCTGCGGGATTGGGGCAGCGCGTATCCTCCCGGACAATTCAGCGAGGACGAATGGTTCGATGCCCGGGAGCGGTGGTGGACCCGACACTTTCTCGCTGCGGGTGCGGACGGCGCCCAGTTGCCCAACGTCTCCCTGTTGCGCGGCGGTGATCGACTGTTCATCGAATGGACGCCGGCCGAGTTCGCGGGGGCGCGTGCTCCCGGCTTCCTTTCCGAGTCCGGCCAAGCATCCGTTCAATGGGACGAGGGTGAGGCGGTATTCGCGGAATTCGTCGCCCACATGGCCAATTGGTTTCGGACGGAAAATCTCCATGACGCCTTTTCGTGGACGAATCTGGAGAATCCGCTGCACGACGCGGAGGCCGATTTCCGTGAAAGGCTGCGGGCCTTCACCGGCATCGACGCAGACGTTCTTCGTACCTGGACGACAACGGCTACCGACGCCGAGTTGCGTCGGAACCTGGGGATCCCCGAAGGCTCCGACGATCCGAGTGAAAGCGTCATCACCCAGATCTTGCGAGACCTTCCTCCGACGATGCCGGAACCCGTGCGCCGCGAAATTTGGCGGCTCGACGAGCGAACCCGGGAAGTGACGCTCTTCGCCGAGGAGTTGAGGACCGCGGCGCGCGATGCGGCGAGGACCGGTAGCGCCCCCGAGGAGTCGGGACAGCTTGCCGCCCGGGAAGTTCGGGACCGCCTCGGTCTGAACGGACGGCCCGTCGATGACATGGACGAACAGATGCAGGAGCTTGGAGTCGAAGTCGTCCGCTCGGGCGTCGAATGTTTGCAGGAAAGAATGCTGGCCGGATCACGCCATGGAGCCGGGGCGGTCGCCGTCGTCAACCGGACCCCGCGCACTGCGACGCAGTGGGGGGAACGATTCGAACTCGCCCGCGCACTGGGCCATCTGCTGGCGGATTCTTATCGAGGGGGCGCTCTCGGCGCCGCATCCACGACGTTCGCGCAACCGTGGGCAAGACGGTGCTCCGGCGCGTTCGCGGCGGAATTCCTCCTCCCGGGCGAACATCTGTCCGAACGGTTCGGAGCGCTGGATTCCGCGGCGGATCGTGACGTGTTCCCGTCGTTGTTGAACGAGTACGGCGTCGGCGCAAGAACCGCAGCCTTTCAGCTCTGGAACCAGGGGCTGCTCTCGAACCATCATGTTCGGGACGAATTGATCGACGACTTCTCCAACGTGGGGCGATAGCCTGCGGGCCGGTCCGCCTGTTCCAGTACCTTCGCGCCCCCAGCCTTCGCACTCGATCGCAAATAGGGCCGCAGTGCCCCGCGCCGCAGCCCATTCCCCACATTCCCTGTTTCACGTGAGGGGGAGAGCGTCACGGTGGAGAAGCCCGTTCGCCTTCGCCGACGGCTGGCCAGGATGTGCACATCGCTCGCGGCGCATCACTCGGCGACGTGCGAACGGTGATTGGGGGGAGGGGGCCCCTCCACGGTGCGCCGGGTTGTTCCGCCTGTTCTCCCCTTGGGCGTCCGTAGCGCGACCCCCGCTCACCAGGACGCCAGAAGCATCCCCAGGGGCAGGGCATGGAAGCGCCTCTCCCCGAAGCGGAACGGCAGCGCCTCTTGTCCGCCATAGAACAGGACGCCCCGCTCGAAGGCGTCGCCGGCAAGCTCCGCCAGCGCGGCGAGGCCCTTGAAATCCTCCCGCCGGATACTGGCGGATGCCTTCACCTCGACCCCGATGATCCGCGAGTCGCCGCGCTCCAGCACGATGCCCACCTCCCGTTTCCGGTTGTCCCTGAAGTGCCACAGGCTGACCTCCTCTTCCGCCCAGGCGGCGTGTTTGCAGCACTCCATGCAGATCAGGCTTTCGAGCAGGCCGCCGTAACGGGGACTTCCCAATAGCTGCCCTTCGTTGCGCAAGCCCAGCAGGTGGCACGCCAGCCCCGTATCGACGTAATGAAACTTCGGCATGCGCGTCGCCAGACGCCTGACCCGGCCTCTCATCCAGGCCGGCACGCGACGGACGATGTACATGAGTTCGAGTATCTCCACGTAGCGTTTGCTCAGGCGGTCGTCCAGCTCCAGGTCGTTGGCGACGTTCGAGTACTTCAACAGGTTGCCGCTTGCGCCGGCCAGCCAGGGGGCCAGGGCGCGCAGCTTGGAAAAGTAGTCCCCGCGGGCGGCGTGCAGCGTCTTGAAGTCCTTGTAGAGCCGGCCTTCCATGTAGGACCGGAACCATGCCTGCCGGCCGCGCCGGCTCTTGCCCTGCACCTCCGGGTAGCCGCCGCGCAGCACCAGACCGGCGACGTCTTCCCGCGTCGCCGACGCGGCCGGGACGTTCGTGAATTCGCCGGCCGACAGATGGTCGATGACGTTCAACGGCTGGTCGTACAGCTCGGTGACGGACAGGGGCAGCAGCTCCAGCCTCGCCATGTGCCCGGGCAGGGACTCCTGCGTTCGGGCGGAGCGGAAGAGGTCCGCCGAACCCGTCAACAGGAACTTGCCCTTCTCGTGCGGCTCGAGCCTGTCGGAGGCTTCCTTGATGGCCGGGATCAGGGCCGGGACATACTGGAATTCGTCCAGCACCGCGCGCCTGTCTCCCAGCGAACGCACGAACCCCTGTGGGTCGCTCTGCACCGATGCCAGCGTCGCCTGGTCGTCCAGCGTGACGTATTCGAGACCCAGGTCACGGGAGACCGAGCGGGCCAGCGTCGTCTTCCCCGCCTGCCGGGGACCCGTCATATAGACGATGCGGAACTCGGCAAGCAGCTCCCGGAGGAGTGGTTGCAGGCGTCTGTCGTACATGGTCCGGGTCCGGTGGATATGCGTTCTCCGGTGTGCGGGGGGCGCCGCGAGGGTGGCTGCCCAAGTCGGGGAATCCTGCCTGCCACGGCGGGAAATGCAAGGGTCTGGTGCGAAGAATCCACGTCCTTGGTGCGAGGAATCCACGCTCTTGATGCGAGAAATCGACCACCGGGGAGAACGCTTCGGGAGCCGGCATCGGGGACGGCGCGATTTCATCGAGACGCGCCATCGCGTCTTCGAGTCCGGGGCGCTCCGTCAGGGACGAGTTCGCGGGTTGCCGGCCTTCCCGCCGATGGTCCGGCCGCGGGCCGGGTCATCGGGATTTCGTGGCCTTTTCTGCCGCCTGAGCGTCGGATCGTGGTGATTCAACGGACGTTTTCGGTCTTGACGGGAATTGCCGGCGGGTTATCGTGCCCTCTTTGCGGACGTCGCCGCCGCGGACTACTGGCCGGACGGCGTTCCATCGGGCGAGGACGCCGGCTTCAACTCCATCGTCGCCCGCACCCCGACGGACCGGGACCTGCTGCGGGACGCGGAGTCCGCCGGCGCGATCAGGATCGTCCGCGATCTGACCATGCGCGACATGGACGACACCCAGCCCCACCAGGTGCGCAAGAAGGAGTCGGTGTGGGCCCGGCTGGCCGGGATGCGGGCGGCGGGACACTTGGCCCCCGAGGTGGTGAACCTCCGAATCGAGGACATGGCGCGGGAACGCCCGATGGCGGCGAACCTGGCCGAGGCCCGGGGCGCCCGCGCCCGGGTCCGGCAGGGCCGGATGACGGAGCCGCCGGCGGCGGAATCCCCCGTCGTCCCCGTCGCTCCTCGTAGACGTTCAGGGTGAAGAAGAGCGTATCCCCGATCCGGCACAGGGCGGGGTGGCGCTTGGTGAAGACGACCCCTCCCCGGTTGAAATGGAGCCTGGTCGGCTCCTTCCACGGCTGGCGCACGTTCCGGAGGTAGCCGGCGAACTGCCCGTCCTCGACCTCGTCCCCCACGTCCGCGGCGGGCTCGAACAGGCCGTCTTCACGGGCGAAGACGTAGCTCTCCTCGTTCTGCATGGCCATCACGCGGGGCTCGAACTTCCGGGGCGCGGTGGGGTAGCTCTCCGGGAGGATCCCCATGCGCTTCAGGCAGCGCTTCAGCCCCTGGTCGCCCAGCTCGCGGATCCATGGGGTGATCCTTCCCGCGCCGCCGAGCTCCGTGCTGACGTAGACGATGCCCCTCGGCAGGGCCTCGCCGGAGAGGGTGGTCTCGTGCACGCGGTCGCCCACCTGGGCGAGGGGTGCGCCGAAGAGCTGCAGGAGCTCCATCTGCATCGCGTCCTTGGCCTCGTCGCCCATGAGCCTGATCTTGCACGACGGCCAGTGGTCGCTGGAGGAGCCGGCGGAATGGAGGTCGAAGATCGCATCGACCCGCTCGATCAGCTCGGTGGTGATGAACCAGGCGATGGTTTCCGTCGGCGTGCCGTTCTTGTGTCCCGGGAACAGCCGGTTGAGGTTGCCCTCGCCGCCGTGGTCCAGGGGCGAGGTGCGCCGTCCGGCATGGACCGCGGGCGCGTTCGCGGCGGGCAGGAAGATGAGCTGGCCCTCGACGTCTTCCGGGGACAGCGTCCGGTACAGGTCGATGATGATCGACATCCCTTCGTATTCGTCGCCGTGGTTGCCGCCGACGAGCAGGGCGCGCGGTCCGTCGCCGTTGCGGATCGACATGATCGGCACGGGCAGCCAGCCATAGGCGGAACGGTGGCTCGACCAGGGGACGCGGACGTAGCCGTGGTGCTTCCCGTCCCGGTCGAAGTCGATTTCGCTGGTGGGAGCGCCGATGCTGACCTTGGGGCAGGGCATGTGCTTTGACCTCCTGCGGTTGAACGGCCGGGCCGCGCCGCCTCGCGCCCGGCTCAGTATCTCTGCACAGTGGTTGTGACCGGTTCAGGCGGCACGGGCATGGCCGCACCGAGCTCCGGAGGAGCGTCCTGCCCTGCGCAGGTGGGCCGGAACCAATCGATCAACACCACTGTGCAGAGGTACTCAGGTGCGGACGGCGTACTCCCGGTAGGCGTCGCCCAGGCGGCGGACGCCTTCCCTGATCTCCTCGACGGCCACGAACCTGTAAGCGAGGCGGACGTGGTGGCCGGGCACGTCGTTCGGAAAGCAGAGGCGGCCCGAGCCGACCTCCGCCCCGTGCTTCAGCGCGAGCCCGGCCACCGCCTCGGCGTCCGTCCCCTCGGGCAGGGCCGCCCACAGGAAGTACCCTCCTTGAGGAACGCGGATCCGGGCTTCCGGCAGGTAGTCCCTGAAGGCGTCCACCATCGCGTCGCGGTGCCGGCGCATCTCCGCGGACAGCTCGCCGACGTGCCTGGCCATCTTGTTGCCGCGCATCAGCTCCGCGACCATGCGTTGCGCGAACGGGTTGGAGCCGCCGTCCGCCTTCTGCATCGCCATGCGGTCGACCACCTCCCGGGGGCCGATGGCCCAGCCCACCCTGAAGCCGGGCGCGAGGATCTTGGAGACGGTGCCGAGCGCGATTACCACCCCGCTCCGGTCGAAGCTCTTGATCGGAGGCGCTGGCTCGCCCTCGAAGCGCAGGCGCCGGTAGGGGTCGTCTTCCAGGATGACGAAGCCGTACCGCTCGGCCAGATCGATCAGGCACCGGCGCCGGGCCGCCGACGTGGTGACGCCGGTGGGGTTGTGGAAGTCCGGGACGTCGAAGAGGAGCTTGGGCATCCGTTCGCCGTTCCTTTGCAGGCGGATGAGCTTGGCTTCCAGCTCCCCGGTGTCGAATCCTTCCTCGTCCTGGCCGACGTCGAGAAAGGAGGCGCCGTGGCTGCGCATGATCTGCAGGGCGGTCATGTAGGTCGGGCGGGTGACGACGATGCGGTCGCCGGGCTCGATGAATACGCGGCAGGCAAGATCGAGGGCGCTCTTGGCCCCGCAGGTCACCAGGACGTTCCCCCGGTTGCAGATCACGCCGTCCGCGGCGACGAAGGCGGCGATCGCGTCGCGGAGATCGTCGAGCCCCATCAGGGGGCCGTACTGGAGGGTTTCGGCCGGCCGGTCGCGCGCGGCTTCCATCGCTTCCCGCACCACGTCGGGCAGGAGCGGCGGGTAGGCGAGCCCGCTGCTGAGCACGATGGCGCCGGGGGCGCGGTCGTGGACGGAATCGTCCAGCACCTCCGCGCGCCGGGCATATCGGTAGACGGTCATGAATCTCGCTCCGTCGACGCCCTGTGGGGAACGCGCGCGAAGTCCAAGAATAGTTGATGTATCCTTTCTGCATAAGCGCGAGATGGACGGGAGAGGCAGGATCCGTGCCGATCGATTATGGCGGCGCCCCGAGCGAAATCTACAGGAACCTGCGGGAACGGATCCTGAGGGGTCAGATCCGGAGCGGCAGCCGGATCAGGATCGGGGCGGTGGCCGAGGAGTTCGGGGTCAGCATCATCCCGGTGCGCGAAGCCCTGCGGATGCTGGCGGCCGACCGCCTGATCGACCTCCTCCCGCGGCGCAGTCCCGTCATCTCGGGCATCACCGCCCACGAAGTCCTGGAGATCAGCGCCATCCGGCTGGCCCTGGAGCCCCTCGCCCTCGCCGGAGCCATCCCCAACATGAGCGGCGAGACGTTGAGGAAAAGCCGGGAGGTCCTCGAAGACTACGAGAGGTGCTCGGACCCTTGGGGCCAGGTGGAGCTCAACCGGAAGTTCCACCTGATCCTGTACACATCCTGCCGCAAGGGACGGTTGATGAAGATCATCTCCGACCAGTACGACGGGATGACACGCTGCGCGCAGGTTCTGGTCATCCGCTCGTCGAAGGCAGTGGACAAAAGCGTCATGGAGCACGAAGAAATCCTGAAATCCTGCGAAGCAAGGGACGTGGAAAGCGCCACGGCGGTGCTCCATTCCCATCTCCAGGCATCCAATGACCGGCTTCACGAACGGCTCATGGTGGAAGCGGGTCCGGTACGGGCGGAGGAGCCGCACGCCTTCACCCGGGATGAGCGTTGTCCGTCACGATCGATCCCCCGATGCCGGGTCGTCCGCCCGCGGGCCGGGCCGGCGCCCTGCCAAAGGGTGTCAGCCGGCCACCTGCATCCGCCCGCCGCTACCTCGTCTCGAAACGACGGGCGCGGCGCGCGCCTCTCACGGAATGCCGCCGCCTAAGGAAACGGCCGGAGACTCGCGCCGACGGCCGGGAACGTCCTCCTGCCGTGCTGGAACGGAACGGACGCCATCGGCTACACTGCGCCCCGGTTTGCGTTGAGCATTCCAGCCGCGAGAGGACACCGCCTCTCGCGGCAAGGCCCCTGAACCACTTGCGCTCCCATGAACTTCGACGCCTACGATCTTGATGCGGACATCTACGACGAGATGTTCCTGACCGACGGCGCGCCCCGCGAGCACTGCCTGACACTGTACGACACCCTGTGCCGGTTCTCCGGCGACGATCTCGGCAGGATCCAGGAACGGGTCACGCGCTCGTTCTCCAACGAGGGCATCACGTTCACCGTCTACGGGGACGAAGAGGCGGACGAACGCATCATCCCCATCGATTGCGTACCCCGGATCCTGTCGGCCGCCGAGTGGCTGCATCTCGAAGCCGGCCTGACCCAGCGCCTCGCCGCCCTGAACCGGTTTCTGGAGGACGTCTACGGCGAGGCCCGCATCGTCGCCGACGGCGTGATCCCGGCCGACGTGGTGCGCGGCTGCCCCCAGTACCGCATCGAGATGCAGGGCGTCTCCGTGCCCCACGGCACATGGGTCGCCGTGTGCGGCACCGATCTGGTGCGCACCCACGACGGCTTCCTGGTGCTCGAAGACAACCTTCGGGTGCCGTCCGGCGTGTCCTACATGCTCGCGAACCGCAAGGCGGTGAAGATGAGCATGCGCCGCCTGTACCGGAGCTGCAGGGTACGGGAAGTGGAGCACTACGGACACGTGCTGCGCGAGACCCTGGTCGAACTCGCACCGGGCGGACGCTCCGACCCCTGCATCGCCCTGCTCACCCCCGGAGTCTACAACTCCGCCTTCTACGAGCACATGTTCCTGGCCCGGGAGATCGGTGCGGCGCTCGTGGAAGGTCGGGACCTGCTGGTCGACGACGGCTACGTCTACATGCGCACGACCAGGGGGCTGCGCCGAGTGGACGTGATCTACCGCCGGGTGGACGACGATTTCCTCGACCCTCTCGTCTTCCGTCCGGACTCCCTGCTCGGGGTACCCGGGCTGCTGCACGCCTTCAAGCTCGGACGCGTGGCCCTTGCGAATGCGCCGGGCACGGGCGTCGCCGACGACAAGAGCGTCTACGCCTACGTGCCCGACATGATCCGCTACTACCTGGGCGAGGAGCCGCTCCTGGCCAACGTGGACACCCGCCTGTGCCGGCACCCGGAGGGCCTCGAATACACCCTCGACAACCTGGAGCACCTGGTGGTGAAGCGAGTGGGAGAATCCGGAGGCTACGGCATGCTGGTCGGCCCCCACGCGACGCCCGTGGAGCGCGCGGCCTACGCCGAGGAGCTGCGCGCCGATCCGGCCGACTTCATCTCCCAGCCGGTGCTCGCACTCTCTCGCGCGCCCTGCCTCATCGAGGGCCGCGCCGAGCCGCGCCACGTGGACCTGCGTCCCTTCGTGCTCCACGGCCGCGAGACCCGCATCGTGCCCGGCGCCTTCTGCCGCGTGGCGTTGCGCAGGGGGAGTCTCGTGGTGAACTCCAGCCAGGGCGGTGGTGGCAAGGACCTCTGGGTGCTGGAAGACTGATCCGGACCTCGGAACTGGAAGATGAAGACTGGGAAGACAGGGATGCTTTCGCGCAACGCCCAGGGCCTGTACTGGATGGGCCGCTACCTGGAACGGGCGGAGCATCTGTGCCGCCTGCTGCGCTTGCAGGTCGAGACGCTGGTGGACCGGCCGATCCGCGAGATCCTCTTCGGCTGGAGCCGGATCTACGACAGTCTGGGCCGGCAGCCCCCGGGGGGCGGCCTCGACGCCGGCGCGAGCGACGACTACACCCTGGCCGATTCCTTCACCCTCGCCGGCGATCTCACGTTCGAGCGCACCAACCCCGGCTCGATCCGGAGCTGCTTCGCCGCCGGCCGCGAGAACGCCCGCCAGATGCGCCACTGCATCAGTGCCGAGATGTGGACCTGCCTGAACCTCGCGTGGCTGCGGATCCGCGATCTCGACATCGAGGATGTCTGGGCGGTCTCCCCGGAAGGCTTCTACGCACGGACGGAACGGGAGATCGACACCTTCACGGGGGTCGCCGAGGCAACCATGTACCGCGACGAGGGCTGGCGCTTCATACGGTTCGGGCGTTCCATCGAGCGCGCCCAGCTTTGCACCGCGTTGCTCCTGGCCCAGCTTGCCGCCACCCAATCCCCGGAGGATGGAGAGACCTCCGGCGAAGGCTGGACGAGCCTGCTGCGCGCCTGCCACGCATTCGACGCCTACGAGCGCAGCTACAGCATCGAAGTCCGCCCGGAGCAGGTCCTGGACCTGCTCGTCACCGACCCCCTGCTGCCCGGCTCGTTGTGCAGCTCGCTGGATACGGCGGCGGCGGAGCTCGCCGCCATCGGCACGGCTCCGGATCCATGGGCCGGAGCCGCGGCCGAGCGGCTCGCCGGCCGGCTCTGCGCCCTGATCCGCTACGAGTGGGCGGACCGGCACGATCCCCAGGCCCTCCTTGCACAGACCGGGGAGTACTGCCGGACACTTCACGACCTCGTCACCGCCGCGTACATCGACTATGACGTCGACGACCTTCCGGTACGCTGACGCCATGGCCGGAGCCCCCCGTTACGAGATCGAGCACGTCTCCCGTTACCGCTACGCCGCCCCCACGCGGCAGTGCGTGATGCTGCTCTGCCTGAAGCCGCGCGAGGATCGGGGCCAGCGGCTCCTTCACTTCGAGATCGAGACCCGGCCCCCGGCCCGCCTCAATCCGGAGACGGACTGCTTCGGCAACGTGCGGCACGTCTTCAACGTCCACCGGGCGCACGAGGGCCTGGAGATCGTCACCCGCGCCGCCGTCGAGGCGGCGCCTGCGCCCTCTCTCCCGGACGCTTCCGGCGCCGGCACGTGGAAGGAGATCCGCGCTCTCGGAGGAGCCTTCGCCGGCTGGGACTTCGCGCGTCCGAGCGCGCTGACCCGGCCCTCCCCCGCCCTCGCCGCGTTCCTCGACCGCCACGGGATCGAACCCGGTGACGATCCCCTGGAAAGCCTGCTGCGGCTCTCGGACAGGCTGTATCAGTGCCTGAGCTACGTCCCGGGGAGCACCTCGGCGGAATCCTCCGTCGAGCACGTCCTCGACACCGGACGCGGGGTCTGCCAGGACTACGCCCACCTCATGATCGCCGTCGCGCGCTCGTGGGGGATCCCCGCCCGCTACGTCTCGGGTTACCTGCACGTCACCGGCCTGCCCGGCGAACAGGTGCCGGACAACGCCACCCACGCCTGGGTCGAATGCCGGCTGCCGGGGCTCGGATGGATCGGCTTCGACCCCACCAACCGGAGCCTCGCCGACGAACGGCACGTACGCATCGCGACAGGACGCGACTACCGGGACGTCTCGCCGACCCGCGGTGTACGCCAGGGGGGCGGGGAGGCCCGGCTGGAGGTGGACGTGCGGATGCGCGAGGACGCGGGCAGGGACGGAGCGGCGACGGTGCACTGAGCGGAGGCTCTCGACGGGGGCACCTCCGCCGGGGCCGGGACCGTCTGCCCGACATTGCCGTTGATCTCCGACAGGACTATGCTTGCGGGCGGAAAATGGGGAAGCTCAAGAACACCGACCACAACAGAGGAGGATGTGAGGCCAATGGACATTCGCACCGAGCGGACGGAAGGGGCACTGATCGCGATGGCGGAAGGACGTATCGACGGCGTCAACGCCCGCGATTTCGAGGAGGCGCTGAAGGCTGCGATCAGCGGGGACGACAACGCCGTGGTCATGGACCTCGAGGGTCTCTCCTACATCAGCAGTGCGGGCCTCCGGGTCATCCTGCTGGTTGCCAAGACCCTGCGGAAACGAGGGGCGGAGTTCATGCTCTGCTCGCTCTCGGATCCGATCCGGGAGGTCTTCGAGATCAGCGGGTTCGACAAGATCATCCCCGTCCACGCCTCCCGAACGGACGCCCTCGCCAAGATCGGCGCCTAGACGCTCCGCGACCGCCTCCCAAGAGGGGCGGCTTGCCCGTTCGCGCTTCCAGGCCAGGAGGAAAATCGCGGGAAGCGGGTGTCCCGCCCGCATGGGTTTGCGGACATCCGGCTCCCGGCGGGCGGGATGTCCGCGCTCCCGAAATGCAGATTCCCGCATCCGCGAGGACGTGCCCGCGCGGAGCCCGCCCCTGCGGAAGCGAATGATCAGGGCGGGTGAGGCCCCCGCGCTCCCAGGATGCCGGTCCCGTCGCTTGGGGGGTCGTGGTGCGGGGCTTGTGGGGCGGGACGCCCGTGTTCCGAGGGCATCCACCCCGACCCGTAGGAGCCGGGAGACCGGTTGTTTCTTCGAGGCCGTCCAGGAACGGACGCCAGGAATCGATGCGGACGCCCTCACTCCACCGGAGCGGCTTTCTTCCTGCCCCGAGTCCGCACGGGCTTGGCCGGATCAGAGCAGGTCCTTCACCGCGTCCCGTTCCTCTTCGAGCTCGGCGCGGGTCGCGTCCATCCTCCCACGGCTGAACTCGTCCACGTCGAGCCCCTGCACGATGCGGTACGCGCCGTCCTCGACGGTCACCGGGAAAGAATAGATCAGCCCTTCGGGGATACCGTAGCTGCCGTCGCTCGGGACGGCCATGCTGGTCCAATCCCCCTCCGCGGTACCCCTCACCCAGTCGCGCACGTGCGAGAGCCCGGCATGGGCGGCCGAGGCCGCGCTGGAGAGGCCGCGCGCCGCGATGATCTCGGCGCCGCGCTTTTGCACCCGAGGGATGAACTCGTCCCGGACCCAGGCGGGATCGAGCAGCTCCATCACCGGCCGGCCGCCGGCCGTGGCATGGCTCAGGTCGGGATACTGGGTCGCGGAGTGGTTCCCCCAGATCGTGATCCGCCGGATCTCCGTGACCGCCGCCCCGGTCTTCTCCGCCACTTGGCCGACGGCCCGGTTGTGGTCGAGGCGGGTCATCGCGGTGAACTGCTCCGGCGCGAGATCCGGCGCGTTGCGCATCGCGATGAGCGCGTTCGTATTGGCGGGGTTGCCGATCACCAGCACCTTCACGCCGCGGCTCGCGTGCTCGTCGAGGGCCCGGCCCTGGGGGCCGAAGATCCTTCCGTTCCCGGCGAGGAGGTCGCCCCGCTCCATGCCCTTTCCGCGCGGTCTCGCGCCCACCAGCATCGCGTAGTCGGCATCCCTGAACGCCACCGCCGGATCGTCGGTGGCGACGACGTCCTGCAGCAGCGGATACGCGCAGTCGTCGAGCTCCATCACCACGCCCCGGAGCGCGTCGAGCGCCGGGGTGATCTCCATCAGCTTCAGCACCAGCGGGCGGTCCGGCCCCAGCATCTCGCCGGATGCGATGCGAAACAGCAACGAGTATCCGATCTGGCCGGCCGCGCCGGTGACGGCGACTGTCGCGGGTGAGGTCATGGCGGCGATCTCCCTGGTCCCATCTCCGTGAAGCCTTCGACGACGTGGCGGAGAGCCGTTCGCCAGCCGGCCTACGGGTCCGGCGGATCGGGATGTTCTCCGGGTCCGTCGGATTGAACGTTCCGGTATCGGGCGGACTCCGGGGGCGACTCCTCCCGGCGTCAGCCCCGCTCCTTCATGCCGATGTAATCGCGCCGCGCCGCGCCGACGTAGCGCTGCTGGGGACGGCCGATACGCTGCTCCTCGTCGGTGGCCAGCTCCATCCACTGCGCCACCCAGCCCGCGGTGCGGGCGATGGCGAAGATCACGGTGAACATGTTCAGCGGAATCCCCAGGGCGCTCAGGATGATGCCGGAGTAGAAGTCCACGTTGGGATAGAGGTTCCGCTCGATGAAGTAGTCGTCTCCGAGGGCGATCTTCTCGAGCCGCAGGGCGATCTCGAACAGCGGCTGGTTCCCGGCGTCGAGATCCTGGAGAAGGTCGTGGCAGGCTTGGCGGATCAGCGTCGCGCGGGGATCGAAGTTCTTGTAGACGCGGTGGCCGAACCCCATCAGGCGGAAGGGATCGTTCCGGTCCTTGGCGCGCTCGACGTACCTCGGGATCTCGGCCGGATCGCGGATGGCCCGGAGCATATCGATCACCGCCTCGTTGGCGCCCCCGTGGGCCGGCCCCCACAGGGTCGCGATCCCCGCGGCGACGCACGCGTAGGGATTCGCGCCGGAGCTGCCCGCAAGGCGCACCGTGGACGTGCTCGCGTTCTGCTCGTGGTCGGCATGGAGGATCATCATGAGCTCCAGAGCGCGCAGCGCGACGGGGGTCGGCAGGTAGGGCTCGGCCCGGACCGCGAACATCATCTGGAGGAAGTTCTCCACGTACCCCAGCGAGTTGATCGGATACATGAAGGGCTGGCCGATGCTGTACTTGTAGCAGTCGGCGGCGATGGACGGCAGCTTCGCGATCATGCGGATGGCGGCCAGCTCGCGGTGTTCCGGATCGCCGATGTCGAGGGTGTCGTGGTAGAAGGTCGAGAGCGCGCCCACGACGCCGACCAGCATCCCCATCGGGTGGGCGTCGTGCTGGTACCCGGCGATGAAGCGCCGGATCCCCTCGTGGACCATGGTGTGGCGCCGGATCTGCGCGTTGAACGCATCCCATTCCGTCTTCGAAGGCAGCTCCCCGTAGAGCAACAGGTAGCAGATCTCGAGAAAGTTGCTGTGCTCGGCGAGCTGCTCGATCGGATAGCCGCGGTAGAGCAGCACCCCTTCCCGGCCGTCGATGTAGGTGATGGTGCTGGAGCAGCTTGCCGTGGACGCGAAGCCGGGGTCGTAGGCGAAGTAGCCCAGCTTCGACGGCAGACCGCGGATGTCGACGACCGGGCGTCCGTGGACGCCTTCGAGCACGCCACATTCGATGCGCTCTCCGGAGGCGTTGTCCAAAATCGTGACGACGTTGCGGTTTCCCATGACGTTGCGACTGGTCATGTTGCTCTCCCGTGATTCGGATTCGACGGGGGGCGGACGAGCCGGGGAGGCGGGGAGGCGGGGCTTCCGGCGCCCGAATCCGTCTCGCCGGCCGGTCCGCAAGGCCAGCCGGCACCGGCCGGCTCGGGAACGCCGCAAGGGGTCCGGCTGAAACCCGCGAAGGCATGGACAGCGGCGCATGGTCTCATACGCACCCGTACTTTGGTACCCAACACGATGCCCGATCGGCTAGACTTCCGCCCGCTTGAGCCTTCAGCCATCCGAGTCGAGGATCGAATGATGGATTCGTCCCCGCTCCGCATTGAAAACGCCGCGTTTCTCGATACGCTCTACCATGCCTTCCTCCAGGCCCCCGATTCGGTCGATCCGCGTTGGCGCGCGCTCTTCGCCGGGATCGACACCGGTGCGGACGCCACGCTTCCTCCGCCCCGGGCGACGCCCGACGACGCTGTCTCCGAGTTCATGGGGAAGCAGATGAAGGTGATCGCGCTCATCAACGCGAACCGCTACCGGGGCCACCGGGGGGCGGACCTCGACCCCATCAAGGTCTACGAGCGGCCACCGATCCCCGAGCTCTATCTCGAATACCACGGATTCGGCGAAGACGACCTCGACCGCACGTTCAACACCGGTACGCTCCACATCGGCAAGCCGGAGGCGACGCTGCGCGAGATCGACGCGCTGCTGCGCGACACCTACCGCGGACCGATCGGCATCGAGGTGACCCACCTCTCGTCGACCGGGCAGAAACGATGGGTCCAGGAACGGCTCGAGGGCTCGCGCGGGCGGCCGGGCTTCGACGCGGCGAAGAAGCGCGACGTCCTGCGCTGGGTCACCGCGGCCCGGAAGCTCGAAGACTACCTGCACCGCAAGTACGTCGGCCAGAAGCGGTTCTCCCTCGAAGGCGGGGAGAACCTCATCCCCCTCCTCGACGAGATCGTGCAGGACGCGGGGAGGCGCGGGGTGCGCGAGGCGGTCATCGGCATGGCGCACCGCGGACGGCTGAACGTGCTGGTGAACATCCTCGGCAAGCACCCGAAGGTGCTGTTCGGAGAGTTCGAGGGAAAGATCGACGTCGGGTCCGGCTCCGGCGACGTCAAGTACCACCTCGGCTTCTCCTCCACGGTGGAGACGCCCGGCGGACCGCTCCATCTGGTGCTCGCGTTCAACCCTTCGCATCTGGAGATCATCAACCCGGTCGTCGAAGGCTCGGTCCGGGCGCGGCAGGAGCGGCGCGGCGACTCCGCCGGCGAGCGGGTGCTGCCGATCCTGGTCCACGGCGACGCCGCCTTCTCCGGGCAGGGCGTGGTGACCGAGACCCTCAACCTCTCGGAGACCCCCGGGTACCGCACCGGGGGGACCGTGCACGTCGTGGTGAACAACCAGATCGGGTTCACCACCAGCGACCCCCGCGACTCGCGCTCCACCCTGTACTGCACGGACATCGCGAAGCTCGTGCAGGCGCCGATCTTCCACGTCAACGGCAACGACGCGGAGGCGGTGGTGTTCATCGCGCAGATCGCCCTCGACTTCCGGATGCGGTTCAAGAAGGACGTGGTCATCGACATGGTCTGCTTCCGCCGCTACGGCCACAACGAGGCCGACGAGCCGCTCGCGACCCAGCCGATGATGTACAAGAAAGTCCGCGACCAGCCGGGCCCGCGGAAGGTCTACGCGGATCGGCTGGTGGCCGGGGGCGTGGTGGAGCCCGGCGAGCCGGAGGCGATGTCCGAGGAGTATCTCGCCGGCCTGGAAGCGGATCGCGTGATGTCGAGGCCGCTCGTCGACGACGACGGGGAGTACCTCGCCGACTGGACGCCTTACCTCGGATGCGACTGGCGGGCGCCCTGCGACACCACGGTGGCCATCGAGCGCATCGAGCGCCTCGGGCGCAAGCTCTGCGAATACCCGGGCGACGACTTCGAGCTGCACCGCAGCGTGAGGCGGATCATCGACGCGCGGCTTTCGATGGCCCGCGGCGAGCGGCCGATGGACTGGGGGTTCGCGGAAAACCTCGCCTACGCCACCCTGCTGGAGGACGGCTACTCGGTGCGCCTGTCCGGCCAGGACAGCCAGCGCGGCACCTTCTTCCACCGCCACGCGGTGCTGCACAACCAGCGGCGCTTCGGCACCTGGACGCCGCTGGAGCACCTGTTCGAGGGCCAGCCCCGGTTCCGGGTCATCAACTCCATGCTCTCGGAGGCCGCGGTCCTCGGGTTCGAGTACGGCTACTGCACCGCCGAGCCGGAGGGGCTGACCATCTGGGAGGCGCAGTTCGGGGACTTCGCGAACGTCGCCCAGGTGGTCATCGACCAGTTCCTGAGCTCTTCGGAGGCGAAGTGGGGGCGGTTCTGCGGGCTCGTGCTGATGCTCCCGCACGGCTACGACGGGCAAGGGCCCGAGCATTCCTCGGCCCGCCTCGAACGCTTCCTCCAGCTCTGCGCGGAGGAGAACATGCAGGTCTGCGTGCCGACGACCCCCGCGCAGATGTTCCACCTCCTCCGGCGCCAGCTCCTCCGCCCCTACCGCAAGCCCCTCGTCGTCATGAGCCCGAAGAGCCTGCTGCGGCACCGGCTCTCCACCTCCGTACGCGAGGATCTGTGCGAGGGCGGGTTCCAGGTGCTCATCGACGAGATCGACGCGATCGATCCGGGCCAGGTCACCAGGCTCGTGATGTGCTCCGGCAAGGTCTACTACAACCTCCTGGAGCGGCGCCGCGAAGCGGGGCTGCGGCACGTGGCCATCGTGCGGGTGGAGCAGCTCTACCCGTTTCCGGAAGAGGAGATCCGGGCGATCCTCAAGGCCTACCCGAAGGCGGTCGAGATCTGCTGGACGCAGGACGAGCCGCGCAACCAGGGGAGCTGGTTCTTCATGCTCTCCCGGCGCCACCTCGCCGGGTGCATACAGCGCAAGCACACGCTGGTCTACGCCGGCCGCGACTACTCCGCCTCCCCCGCCGCCGGCTACCTCAACGTACACGCCGAGCAGCAGCGGGCGCTGGTGGACACCGCGCTGGGCCTCGACCAGACGGCAGAGCGCAGGAAGAGTGCGTGAGGCGTGCTTTTGAGGCGCGGAGGTCCTGGGAGCGGCGTGTCCTGGGAACAGCGTGTCCTGGGAGCGGCGTGTCCTGGGAACGGCGTGTCCTGGGAACAGCGTGTCCTGGGAACAGCGTGTCCTGGGAACAGCGTGTCCTGGGAACAGCGTGTCCTGGGAACGGCGTGTCCTGGGAGCGCGGGCGTCCCGCCCGCAACACGCCGGAGGCGTGGGCTTTTCGGCGCAAGCCGTCATTCCCGCGCAAGCGGGGGCAGACTCCGCGCAAGCACGTCCCCGCGGAAGCAAGGGCGGGAATCCGCATCCCGGGAGCGGCGCGTCCCTCCGGGCCCCGGGCGTCTCGCCCGCCTTGATCGTGGCGCATCTTCCGGCGTTCCCACGACGGATGGAAATGGCTGAAATTCCATCACCGAGGAACCGAACCAAGGAGAGACTGCGGTGACCGTCGACGTCAAAGTACCGGTGCTTGCCGAATCGATCCCCGACGCCACGTTGCTCGAGTGGCGGAAGCAGCCGGGAGACTTGGTGGAGCAGGACGAGATCCTGATCGAGCTCGAAACCGACAAGGTGGTTCTGGAGGTGCCGGCACCCGCATCGGGGGTGCTGGCCGAGGTGCTGAAACAGGCCGGCGACACGGCGCTGAGCCAGGAAGTACTCGCCCGGATCGACGCCGGCGAAAGCGCCACCACCGCCGCTCCGGGTTCTGCGGCCGACACCGCATCCAAGGCTGCCGCCGGATCCGCTCCCGCCGTTTCCGCCGCATCCGGTTCCGGCTCTCTTGCCGCCACTTTCGCTTCCCAGGCGGCGGGCTCCGCTACCGGGCCCGCATCCGAAGCGACTGCCGAACCTGCTCCCGACACCGTGCCGAGCTTCGGGACCGCGGATGCGAACGCCCACGAACGCCTGAGTCCCGCGGTGCGCCGGCTCGTCGACGAGCACGGCCTCGATCCCTCGGGGATCGCGGGCACCGGGAAGGACGGCCGGATCACCAAGGGTGACGTGCTCGCCCACCTCGAAGCCGCCACCAAGCCGGCCGCGGGCACGGCGCCGCCCTCCCCCGCCGGCGCCGCACCGGTATTTGCGCCTGCCTCCGCCAACCCGGCTCCCGAACCCGCCGGCGCCGCGCCTCGACCTGCGACCGGCGCTGTGGCGCCTGCGCCTGTCCCTGCCGGCCCTGTATCGGCGCCCGTATCCGCCCCGGCGCCGGGTACATCGGCATCCGCGCCTGCTCCTGCCGGCGCCGCGCCCGCCGAGCCGGCGCCAAGCCATCGCGGCGAGCGCCGCGAGCCGATGTCGAGGCTGCGCCGGCGGATCGCGGAGCGCCTCGTGGAGGCGCAGCACACCGCCGCGATCCTCACCACCTTCAACGAGATCGACATGCAGCCGGTGATCGCGCTCCGCGCCCGGCACAAGGAGGGCTTCGAGCGCCGGCACGGGGTGCGCCTCGGCTTCATGTCGTTCTTCGCCAAGGCGGCGGTGCAGGCCCTCCGGCGCTTCCCCGCCGTCAACGCCCGCATCGAGGACGGCGCCATCGTCTACCACGACTACTGCGACATCGGTGTCGCGGTAGGCTCGCCGCGCGGGCTCGTGGTGCCGATTCTCAGGAACGTCGAAGCGATGTCGTTCGCCGCGATCGAAGCGAAGATCGCCGAGTTCGGAGCGAAGGCCCGCGACGGCACCCTCTCCCTCGACGAGATGAGCGGCGGCACGTTCACCATCTCCAACGGCGGCGTGTTCGGATCCCTGCTCTCCACCCCGATCCTGAACCCCCCGCAGAGCGGCATCCTGGGCATGCACAAGACCGAGGAGCGCCCGGTGGTCGTGAACGGCGAGGTCGTCGTGCGCCCGATGATGTACGTCGCCCTGTCCTACGACCACCGCATCATCGACGGGCGCGAGGCGGTGGGGTTCCTGGTCTGCGTGAAGGAGGCGGTCGAGGATCCGGCGCGGCTGCTGCTCGACGTGTGATTCCCGGCGTCGCCGCCGGCCCTCGCGCTCCTTTGTCGTCACCGACGATCAACCACGACAGGCCGCCACCACGGCGGCTCCGTGGACGCGCATTCCCATCGAGCACGCAGCCACCGACGAATAAATACGGTCGATGGTAGCGGATACGCTTGCCGCCATCATCATGGAACCGTGCGCGGCCGGCGATGAAGCGCGCTATTGCGCTGGTGGTCTTCCGGCGATTGAATCGCACGGAGGACCGAAGCCGAGCCAGACCGACGAACCGGGCCGTTGCACCAGCCAGGAGAGCGCACCATGGACACCTTCGACGTCGTGGTCATCGGGGCCGGTCCCGGCGGATACGTCGCGGCGATCCGGGCCGCGCAGCTCGGGCTCGCGACGGCGTGCGTGGACGCCTGGCGCGGGCCGGACGGCAAGCCGGCGCTGGGCGGGACCTGCCTGAACGTCGGCTGCATCCCCTCGAAGGCCCTGCTCGATTCCTCGCACCACTACCACAACCTGCGCCACCTGCTGCCCGCGCACGGCATCGAGGCCGGAGACGTCAAGCTCGACCTCGGCCGGATGCTCGCGCGCAAGGACCAGGTGGTGAAGACCCTGACCCGCGGGGTCGCCGGCCTGCTGCGCAAGAACAAGGTCGAATCGATCGCGGGGCTGGCCGCCTTGAAGGGCGGCGGCCGGGTCGAGGTCAGGCCGCAGGGCGCCGGCGAGGGCCGGATCCTCACCGCGAAGCACATCGTCATCGCCACCGGCTCGGTCCCGATCCGGATCCCGGCCGCCGAGGTGGACGGCGACCGCATCGTGGACAACGAAGGCGCGCTCGCGTTCCCCGAAGTCCCGGAGCGGCTCGGCATCATCGGCGCCGGGGTCATCGGCCTGGAGCTCGGCAGCGTATGGGGGCGGCTCGGCTCCGAGGTGACGATCCTGGAGGCCCTCGACGACTTCCTTCCCGCCGCGGACCGGCAGATCGCGGGCGCGGCTCTGAAGACGCTCAAGCGGCAAGGGCTCGACGTCCGGCTCGGGACGCGGGTGACCGGCGCGCGCCCGCATGAGGGCGGGGTCACGGTGGGCTACGAGGATGCCGGAGGGCGGCACGAATGCGAATTCGACCGGCTCGTCGTCGCGGTGGGCCGGCGCGCGAACACCGAAGGGCTGGACCCGGCCGCGGCCGGCGTCGCGCTCGACGACCACGGCCGCATCGTCGTCGATGGGCACTGCCGTACCGGCGCGGAGGGGATCTGGGCGGTCGGGGATGCGGTGGCCGGGCCGATGCTCGCGCACAAGGCGTCGGAGGAAGGCGTCGCGGTGGCCGAGCGCATCGCGGGACGCGCCGCGCACGTGGACCACGGGATCATCCCCTGGGTCATCTACACCCACCCGGAGATCGCCTGGGTCGGCCGGACCGAGGCGGAGCTGGACGCGGCCGGCATCGCGCACCGGGCGGGCTCCTTCCCCTTCCTCGCCAGCGGACGCGCCCAAGGCTCCGGGGAGACCGACGGCATGGTCAAGATGATCGCGGACGCCGCCACCGACCGTATCCTCGGCGTCCACGTCTTCGCGGCGAACGCCTCGGAGCTGATCGCCGAGGCGGTGGTCGCGATGGCCTTCGACGCGAGCGCCGAGGACGTGGCCCGCACCATCCACGCCCATCCCACCCTCGCCGAGGCGCTCCACGAGGCCGCGCTCGCGGTGGAGGGACGGGCCATCCACGTCTGAGCCGCTCCCGGCCGGCGGCACGTATCCAGCCCGGCGTCTGGACCCACCCGGTCCGTAGCGCCACGATCCTCCTCCGATGATCCCGGATCCCGCGCTACAGGGCCCACTTCCCGCTGGATTCACCCCTTCCCTCTGCACGTCGGCGAATTCACCCGATCCCGCCCCCGGCACTCAAACGACAGCGCCCCCGGTCAAGCCGGGGGCAGGCTCCGGTCGAGGGCAAACGCCCACGGGGTGCGCAAGCCTCACCGTGCGCTTCGCCGGCGACGTGGACCGCTTCGCCCGCGAGCCCCTGTCGCCGTTCCTCAACTTCCACCGCCCCTGCCTGTTCGCCACCGAGCAGGTGGACGCCAAGGGCAAGGTGCGGCGAACCTGCCGCCGCCAGGACGTGCTCACGCCGCTGGCGAAGCTCAAGCCGCTGCCGGGCGCCGCCCGCTTCCTGCGCCAAGGCGTGCGCTTCGACGACCTCGACCGCGCCGCCGCCGCGCAGTCCGACCTGCACTGCCCCCGCGAAAGCGGGGGCGCTCAACCGCGCCCGCGACGAGACGTTCCGCAAGGTCCACGGCGCCGTGCCGGTCGCGGCATGACCCGCCCCGCGCTTTCCACCGCCGGCCTACCGGCGTTGGGCGCAGAGGCCTCGGGGGACAGCCCGTGGAACACACTGCTTCGCAGCGACCGACGATGGCCGCTCCCCCCCGACTCAGCGACCGACTCCAACGCTTCGCGGGACCGTCTTGCGGCGACCCTTCCTACCCCTTGTGTTGACACCGAACGAACGAGGAGCCGGTGCTCTTCACCGCCTCCTGCGGCAAGCATCGTTTGCTCACTTTCTCATTGGACATTGCTGCTCCCTCCCACTTCTTCCGGGTTGGTGGCTGCGTGCACCCGATTGTTGCACAAACAAAGGCCCGTTATTCCTCTCGGTCGAGCCGGAGGCAGGCTTCGCAGAAGCCCGTCATTCCCGCGTAAGCGGGAATGACGGGCCAAGACGACCATTCGTGCGTGTGGCTTATCCTCACTGGCGGTGAACTTGAGCCACACGCTGCGTCGGTCAGGAAATCCCGCATTTTGTGCAGTGAACGTGTGTACGGGCCGAGATATTATGCACTGACGGGTGTATTCTCAATGTGACGCGGGCCGGTCAGCCCAGGACGACGTCGAAGCGCGCGATCCGTTGCCCGGGCAGGTCGGGGTGCGGCTCGAAGGAGACGAGGAGGCTCTCGCGAAGGGCCGGATCGCGGACCCGGTTGAAGATGCCGTCGCGGGTATTCTCGGGCGCTCCGCGCACGTACATCTGGGTGATCAGCGGCTCGAAGCCGGGTCCCCTGATGGTGAAGTGGATGTGGGGCGCGCGGCCCGGATAGGCCACGGGCCGGATGGTGCGGAAACGGTAGTCCCCCGCCGCACCGGTGCGGAATCGGCCGTAGCCCTGGAAGTTTCCGTCGAGCGGTGCGTTGCGGCGGTCACGCGGGTGGTGGTAGCGCCCGTTCGCGTCACACTGCCAGATCTCCACCTGCGCATCGGGCACCGGCCGGCCCCGGGGATCCCGCACGGTTCCGCTCAGGTGGGTGATCACTCCTTGAGCAAGGGCGTCGCGCCCGCCGACCCGGACCAGGTCCGCGTCGGTTTCGAGCAGGTGGTCGTAGGGATAGAACGGGCCCCGTGACTGCGACGGGGTGCTCGCAAGTCCCGCCGCCCGCGCCGCCGCGAGGCTCAAACCCACGGCCGCGGTACCCTTGAGCCAGTGACGGCGGCCGATTCGATCTCCATTCCATGTCATGTCATTTCGCACTCCCTCTCGATCACCGCTCTTCGCACACCAAGTTTCCGACTCCCCGAGAGTGGCGGCAGACATGGCAGGATCGCCAGTATCGCACTCGTCGAACCGGTGGTCACTGCCTCCGTTCGTTCTCTTCACCCCTCAACCCCGCATCCGCTTCCCCTCCGGATCGACCGGCGGGCGTTCGAGCAGACGCGCGGGACGAGGTGTACCGATCACCTCGACGTCGCAGGCCGCGTTGGAGGTCATCACGTCGCCGCGGACGTAGCCGAGGGCGAGGGTCCTGCCGATGGTGTGGCCGTAGCCGGCCGAGGTGAGGTAGCCCACGCACTCGCCTTCGTGGAGCACCGGCTCCCCGCCCCAGGGGTCGGCGTCTTCGGCATCGATCTCGAAGAGCACGAGGCGTTCGGCCGGCTGGCGCTCCGCGGTCCGTAGCGCGGCCTCGCGCCCCACGAACCCGCCCTTGTCGAGCTTGACGAAGCGCCCGAGCCCGGCCTGGAAGGGGTCGTAGTCCGGCGAGAGCTCCCGCCCCCACCCTGCGAATCCCTTCTCCAGGCGCAACGAGCCCAGGGCGCGCATCCCCGCGTGGCGAAGGCCGAGATCGGCGCCCGCCTCGCGTAGCGCGAGCAGCAGCGGGATCTGGTGCTCGGGGGGCAGGTACAGCTCGTAGCCGAGCTCGCCGGAGTACGAGATCCGCAGCACGACGACTTCCGGGGCCGGGCCGAGCGGCATCCGGGCGCCGGTGAAGAAGGGCAGCGCATCGTTCGAGACGTCGCTCTCGGCAAGGCGTTCGAGCAAGGCGCGAGCGTTCGGCCCGGCGATCGCGAAGCCGGCGAGCCGGGTCATCATGGAGTCGAGGGTGACGCCCTGCGCCGGCAGGAACCGTTCCCACCACCGCAGGTGGAAGCGTTCGGTGCTGCCCGCGCCCACGAGGAAGAACTCCTCCGGGCCGAGCCGGGTGACGCTGAAGTCCCCGATGATCCGCCCGCCGTCGTTCAGCATCGGGGTCAGCACGATGCGCCCGTCCTCGCGCGGCATGAGGTTGGCCATCACCCGGTCCAGCCACTCCCCCGCCCGTGGGCCGCGCACCAGGTACTTGCCGTAGATGGAGGTCTCGAACAGCCCCACCGACGCCCGCACCGCCCGCGCCTCCTCCCCCACCGGGCCGAACCAGTTCGGGCGCCGGAACGTCAGCTCGTCCCGCGCCTCCGCCCCCTCCGATGCGAACCACAGCGGATACTCGTAGCCCCAGCTCGCCCCGAACACCGCGCCCGCCTCCTTCAGCAGCGGGTAGGCCGGCGTGGTGCGCGCCGGACGGCCCGCCTCCCGCTCTTCGTAGGGATAGTGGGTTTGAAACCGGGTGGAGTACATGTCCGCGGTGCGCGCCATGGTGTACGCGCGTCCCGCCCAGTCTCCGTAGCGGGCCACGTCCCAGATGAAGAAATCGAGGCCCGGATCGCCGTTCGCCATCCACTCGGTGAGCACCTTGCCGACCGCCGCGGCCTGGCTGAACGCGGTCATCACCCCGCACGCGCACCAGTAGTTGCGCAGCCCCGGGTATGGCCCGACGAGCGGGTTGAGGTCCGGGGAGAAGATCATGGGGCCGTTCACCACCCGCTTGATCCCCGCCCGCCCGAGCGCCGGCGCGCATTCCACCGCCTGCGCCATGTTGTGCTCCATGCGCGCGAGATCGTCGGGCAGCAACTCGTGGCCGAAGTCCCGCGGGGTCCCTTCCACCGCCCAGTGCGTGCAGGGCGATTCGTAGACCCCGAGCAGCAGGCCCCGGCCCTCCTGGCGCATGTAGAAGCCCGCGTCGGCGTCGTTCATGAGCGGCAGCTCGCGATCCATGGCCTCGATCTCGGGGATCGCTTCGGTGACGAGGTAGTGGTGCTCGACCGGCATCAGCGGCAGCCGGGCCCCGGCGAGCGCCGCCACCTCGCGCGCCCAGAGCCCCGCCGCGTTCACCACGTGTTCGGCGACGACGGTGCCTTGCGCGGTCACCACCTCCCACCCGCCGTCGCTACGCGGGTTGGTCTCCAGCACCGGGCAGTGGCGCACGATCTCCGCCCCGCGGTCGCGCGCGCCCTTCGCGAACGCCTGGGTGACGCCGCTCGGATCGACGTGCCCGCGGTTCGCGTCGTACAGCACGCCCATCACGCCGGACGGATCGAGGATCGGAAGGAGGGCCCTGGCGTCCTCCTCGGCGAGCCATTCCGGGGAGAAGCCCATCCGGCGCGCTCGCGACCGGAACAGCTCCAGCTCCTCCATGCGCCGCCGGGTGCGTGCGAGCATCACCCCGCCCACGTGGTGGAAGCCGCAGGACTGTCCGGTCTCCGCTTCGAGCTCCGGGTAGAGCGCGAACGAGTAGCGTTGCAGCCAGGTCATGGTCGCGTTGGCCGCGAGCGCGCCGGTACCGCCCGCCGCGTGCCACGTCGAGCCTGCGGTCAGCTCGCTACGCTCGATGAGCAGGCAGTCGGTCCAGCCGGCGCGCGCGAAGTGGTAGAGCACGCTGCAGCCGGTGACCCCGCCGCCGATGACGACGACTCGGGCATGGGTTCTCATGGTGGCGGGTTCTCCTGTGGCCGGCCCGGCTCGGGCTCTGCAAGATGTACGCCGGCAGGGCCGCGCTGGAAGTCCGCAAAGTATCACCGAGTCCTTGCACGCACCCGCGAGCGCCATGCGGAACGTCGTCGAGTCGCGCGAAGCCCGATGTCTGCAACACGGGGGGGGGGCGTTTCGGTCCGGAACCACGCGCCGGCCGCAACGCGCGCATCGGGCGCGGTAGATGGGTCCGGTATCGGGCAACGCGCGCCGCGAAGCTCGCGGGCGAATGCGCGCCGGCCCTCCCACGGGCCGTGGGGCGGCGGGCGTTGGATTCCGGCGCGGCCGGAGCGTTCTCGCGGAACCGGGTGGCTCCATGCCGCCGCAGGGCAGGTCTGCACGCCGGAACGCGGTTACGGGGAAGGAATGCGGGTCCTGGGGGTCCGGGCCTGGCGGTCGTGCCGACGGGCCTCCTGCTTGCCTGCCTTCTCGTGGCAATTGGCCCACTTGCCACGGCACCGGCCGCGCCGCCTGCTCCCGGGGGAATGAGTCGGTTTCAAACCGACCCACTCCCCGGCGGCGGCGCCAAGTGCGCGGTGTGCGCGTCATATCCAGTTCTTGATGCTCAGCTCCTCCGGTGCGCTGCTGAACCCGCCGGCGACCGCTTCGAGGGCCGCCAGGTCCAGCGCCGCCGGCGGCGGCAGCACCAGATGCGCGGTGTGCGCGTCCTCCTCGTGGACCCGCACGGACATCCCGTCCGGGATGTGGACCCCCAGGACCGCTTCGATCGTGCCCTTCGGGTCGTCCAGCAGCCGGCGCCGGACGTTCGCGTCCTCCGCCGCCCGCCGGGTGAGTTCCTCTCGCAGTTCGCTCGCCGTTCTCATGGTCGATACTCCTTCGGTTGCCTCGTCCGTCCCGGCCCTCTCCGGATCGTCGGGCAGCCGTCTGCAGATCGACTTCGTCCCGCCCGCTTGTCGAACATAAAGCGGCCGTCGAACGTGCAGAAACCCTAATTTTCGGTAACGGGTGGGTTTGAAATTGATCCACCACCTGCTCCGGTTGGGTTCCCGGTCGTCCCTTCGTGAACTGTCCTGGCGCGACCGGCATCGTGAGTGCGCCGCGGGGCCGCGCCGGCCGACGTCGTCCCCTCGGATCGCGATCGCGAGGCGGACCGCGGACGGCGTAATCCTCCCGATGGCCTCCGGCGCTGGAAGTCCGAAGGGTGCCGCACCCGCCCGCCGGCGAGCGCCCGGCTGCGCCTGGTCCCTCTGCACAGAGGTTTTGACCGGTTCAGGCGGCCTTGGGGAGGTCGGCGAGCGGGAGGGATGGATACACACGTCGCAGTTTCTCCCGTGCACGTTGGACATCGAACAGCCACTCGACCCGAGCCCCTTCGGCATTGCGTCGCCGTTCCCAATGCGCGGTAGCGGACCGACGCGCCGATGACGCCCAAGGCCACGGCGGCGGTGGAAGCCCAGCCGCTCGGAGCGCAATCGGCGAGAAAGGACGCCCGCGGAGGCGACGCCCATCAGCGTCCGTGTGTCTCTCTTGATGGCCTGAGCGCTATCGCTTCGGTATCGCTACTTGGGTCGGATCCCGCCCCCTCCGGCGCCGACTTGGTGCCGGGGGTTTCTCGACGGACTCCGCCCGCATTGCTCCCTGGCCGGCGCGCAAACGGCCCGATAAGACGGCCGACAATTCGGAGCGCTACCGGCGGGCGGTGCGCATCTGCGAGACGATGCCGGAGAGCAGGCTCTGTTCCCGGGTCAACCGGATGATGTGCTTCTCGAAGGCTTCGCGGTCGGCACGGGCCTCGCTCCGTGCCTCGGCCTGCCACGCCGCACGGTCGGCGCGGGCTTCGTCGCGGATGTCGTTGGTGCTGCTGATGACGAAGCCGGCCAGGGTGAGGCCGACCGTCCCGATGGCGATGGTTTCCTGGGTGAGCTTGAACATGGCGCGGATCCTCCGGAGGGTGAGTGTGGCCTGAAAGCAGATTGAGCGCCGCGGCGATGGCGATGAGGCCGCCGAGGCTGGCAACGATGGCGCCGTCCTGGATCCACAAGGCGCGGTAGAGGTCTCCCTTCGTGGCGAGCTCGTCGCGGTCGGCGGTGGTCATGGCGGTGTCTGCGGGCCAAACGATGCCGAACAGCTTACCGGCCATCGCGAGGATGAGCGCGGCTTGAAAGCCGAACATCCAGCGCATTTCCGCTTTTGGCGAGCGGTTCGAGGTCGGCGCGCGCGACGGCTTGTGCGTCGATCGCGCCAGCCTGCGGGCGCGCATCCCGGTTCCTTTCCCGCCGGCAGGATTCCGTTGCGGTCCCACAGTCCAAGGCGGGCTGGGTGGGCGGCGGCGCTCCCCATCGGCATCCGCGAACACCCGGCGCCCGCGCGAATCGGGCTACACTTCCGCCCCCATTGCCAGGAGGATGCCGTCCAATGAGCCGGATCTGTCTCGTGGTGGACTTCAAGGTCGAGCCGGGAACGAAGGCGCAGTTCCTGGAGATCATCAGGGAGCACGCGGCGAAGACCCTCGCGAACGAAGAAGGCTGTCTCCAGTTCGAGGTGTGCGACCCGCTCGAAGGCGAGGACCGCGTCTTCCTCTACGAGATGTACGCCGACGAGGCCGCGTTCGAGGCGCACAAGGCATCGCCGATCCTCGCCCGCACCCACGAGCGCTACGCGGACGTCCTCGTGTCGCGCGACGTCCATGTCTGCAACGTCCTGTAGTCGGGGAACGTCCCGCAGTCAAGGAAGGAGACGGACATGATCACGCTCTACGGCTCGCCGGCCTCGGGCAACGCCTACAAGGTGAGACTGCTGCTCAGCCTCCTCGACCTCGAGTTCGAAGAGATCGGCGTCAATCTCACGACCGGAGAGAACCGGGCCGAATCGTTCCTCGCGCTGAATCCCCGCGGCCAGATCCCGGTGCTGACCGACGACGGGATCACGGTCTGGGACTCGCAGGCGATCCTCGTCTACATCGCGCGGCGCTACGGCGAAGAATGGCTGCCGGCCGGACCCGTGGCCATGGCCCAGGTGATGCAATGGCTGGCGGTCTCGGAGAACGAGCTGCTGTTCGGCCTCGCGCGGGCCCGCGCGGTCCTGCACTTCGGCCGTGACTTCGACCTCGCCTCGTCCCAGGCATACGGCCGCGCCGGCCTGAACGTGCTGGAGCAGCACCTCGCCGGCAACGAATGGCTCGCCGCCGGCAGGCCCACGATCGCCGACGTCGCCTGCATGCCCTACCCCGCGCTCTCCTGCATGGGCGGCATCCCCCTCGACGACCGCCCGGCGGTCCGCGCGTGGATCGACCGCATCCGCGCCTTGCCGGGCTTCATCGCGATGGAGGGGATCCGCGGGGGCTGAGGCTGAGGTCGGGACTGCGGCGCCGCTCAATCCAGAAATCACGAACTCACCCACTTTTCACCAGGGAGGAGAACCCGTCATGCTCAAGATCCTCGGACGACGCACTTCCGCCAACGTGATGAAACCGCTGTGGACGGCCGACGAACTCGGACTCGACTACGAGCAGGTGGACATCGGCGGGAAGTTCGGCGGCAACCGGGAGCCCGGCTATCTCGCGATGAACCCGACGGGACTCATACCGACGCTCGTCGAGGATGACTTCACCCTCTGGGAGTCCAACGCGATCACCCGCTATCTCTGCGAGAAACACGGCCAGGGCTCGCTCTGCCCGTCCGACCCGCGGGTCCGGGCCACCGCCGACACCTGGATGGACTGGCAGCAGACGACGTGCGCCCCCATGATGTCGCCCGTGTTCTGGGGTCTCGTGCGCACCCCGGAGGCGGAGCGCGACTACGACGCGATCAACGCCGGCATCGAACGCGGCTACGAAATCTGGGGCCTGCTCGACCGGCACCTCGCCGGCCGCGCCTTCGTGGCGGGCGACGCCTTCACCATGGGCGACGTCCCCATCGGCCCGCAGGCCCATCGCTGGCTCAACCTGGTGGAGAAGCGCCCGCCGATGCCGAACATCGAAGCATGGTATCAACGCCTCACCGAGCGCCCCGCGTTCCGGAAGAACGTGATGATCCCCATCGTGTAATCGCGGTCCCGCCGGCAGTCCGACGGCGGCGCGATGTGCCCCGCGCAGAGGCTGTGGACCCACCGGCGGACCGCTCCTGTCCAGGGTTCCGCTTCCGGAACTCCACTCCCGGGATAGCGCCCACTCGCGGGATAGAGCGATGTGTCCCGCGCAGGGGCTGTGGACCCACCGGTCCGCGCTGTGCGATGGATGGGCGTTGCACGGGGAGCGTGCGGGGTGTCGGTTTCGAGGGTGCGTCCGAGCCAACGGCAGGAATCGGTGCACTGATGGCGGTGCTGCTCGCCGGCGAATTCTCCCCTGGCGACACCTTGCGGGTGGACGCGGACGGCGGGGTTCTCGAGCGCACCGCCGGGCAGGTGCGGGCGGTTCGAGCGAACGGCGGGGGTGAACCCGTGACGGACGATGCCGGTATCCTCGACTTCATCGAATGCCGTATCATCGGAGCCGGTGCCCCTCCACTGCCAAGAGCTCCCGGCACACGCCCATCGCCGCTGCCGTTTCGAGGATACTTCCAGCATCCCCACAAACCGGCGCCATCCAGAGCCGACGATCGATCCGGAGAAAGTCGCCCTTCCTTTCCGTATCGCCGGCAGGGTATCGCGGCGGCAGGATCGACGGCCTCTTCCTGCCGTGACCATCGTGAAGACAATCAGGGAAGCGGGTCCGGACGCGAAGCAGAGGCTGATCCTCGCCGCGTGCTGCGGCACGCACGGTGTCCAGGACGGGCTGACCGCCTCGATCTACGTTCTGCTTCCGGTCCTGGCGCAGACCTTCGGGCTGGGCTACGCGCAGGTGGGCCTGCTCCGCGCCGTCCACGGCAGCGCCATGTGGGTGCTGGAGCTGCCCTCCGGGATGCTCTCGGAGCGGTTCGGGCAGCGCGGCCTGCTGGCGTTCGGGCTGCTCTGCGGCGGCGCCGGATACCTCGCCATGTCGACGGCCGGCGGGTTCCACGGGGTGCTGCTCGGGCTCGGCATCGTGGGCTGCGGCGCCGCCTTCCAGCACTCGCTCTGCTCGTCGCTGGTGAGCGGGTGGTTCGAAGGCCCGGCGCGGCGCACCGCGCTCGGCGCCTACAACGCCAGCGGCGACGCCGGCAAGCTCGCGTTCACCGGACTGGTCACGGCCTGCCTCGGCGCCGGCGCGGGCTGGCAGGGTGCGGCGTTCGGCTACGGCGTGCTTGCGCTCGCCGCGGGCGCCGGCCTGTTCCTGCTGTTGCGTGCGGCCCGGGCCGGAGCACGCGACGCCCGCCCCGGCAGGGGACGTGCGATGCGCGGCTCCGATTGGGGGATCCGCCATCCGCCCGGATTCGCCACCCTTGCGTCGATCGTGTTCCTCGACATCGCGGTACAGGACGGATTCCTGGTCTTCGTCGCCTTCCTGCTGCTTCAGAAGCAGGTGCCGGCGGGTCTGGCCGGCCTCGGTGTGGTGCTCACCCTGGCCGGAGGCATGGTGGGGAAGTTCGGATGCGGCCTGCTGGCCGCACGCATCGGGGTGGTGCGGGCGCTCGTCCTGGTCGAGCTGCTGAGCGCCGCCGGCATCGTGGCCGTGCTCCTCGCGCCGGCTGCGCTCGCCCTCTGCCTGCTGCCCGTGGTGGGGGTGGTGCTGCAAGGCTCGTCCACGATCACCTACGGCACCGTCGGCGATCTGGTGGATGAACGCCGCCACTCCCGCGGCTTCGCCCTCATCTACACCATCGTGAGCGGGGCGGCGGTCGCGGGGCCGATCGCGTTCGGGCTCGTCAGCGACGGGATCGGACTCGACGCGGCGATGCTCGCGATGGCCGTGGTCGTCCTGCTGCCGGTTCCCCTATGCCTGCTGCTGCGCGGCGCCCTGCGCCCGGCCCTGCCCTGAAGGCGAGGCTCGACGCTGGCGAGGGTGGCGTTCAGGCGGACGGAGGGTGCGGTCCGGGCTGGCGAGGCGCTACGGCGATTGTGGGCGTTCCGTCAGAGAATCCCGAACACCCGAAGGCCGATGGCGAACATGAAGGCCGCGAGCAAGCCGATGGACCATCGGATGGTCCCGAGCTCGGCGCGCACGCTGGCGAGATCGGCCTTCGTGGCGAGCGAATCGATCGCGGTGCGAAGGTCCGCCTTCGTGGCGAGCTCGTCATGACCAGCCCCGGCCGCGGCACTGGCGGTGTTCACGATGGCTTCCGCCATCCGTTCATCGGCGCCGGCTTCCCGGAGTGCCTTGACGGCGGCGTGGGTGTCGAAGGTCGCGGCGTTCATGGCGTTCCCCGTGGAACGGCTCCGGCATCGGCCCGCTTCAACGAGGCTGGCCCGGAGCCGAAGGCGAGTGTAACTTGCGCGTCATCGTCCGGGAAAGGCCGGGATGGTCCGCGGTCATCCGGGACCGGAGGGTGGTACCGGGGACATCCCGTCCAGCGTCCCGAACACCTCTTGCTCCGACAGCAGGTCATCGACTCGATGCAGCGGACGTTCCGCACATATGTGAACCTCCCGCTTCCGGGCCGGCCCGGGATCCGCACGCCGCAGAGGCAGGCGCGGGGGATGCGCCGGTGAGCGCCTGGCTCCGCCCGGAGAACCTGGACGACGCGCTTGCGAGCCTGGGCGAGCGCCCGCATCGAGTACTCGCAGGGGGGACCGACGCATACCCGGCCGATGCCGCCGCGACCGGGTGGGGACAACCGGGCATCGATCACCCGGACGCCCCGCCAATCCTGGACGTCAGCGCCCTCGACGCGCTCTCGGGCATCCGCCGCTTTCCGGACCGGATCGAGATCGGCGCCCTCGTCACCTGGACCGAGGCGATCGAATCCGATCTGCCGGCGTGGTTCGACTGCGTGCGCCTTGCCGCCCGCGAGGTCGGCGGGCGGCAGATCCGGAACCGCGGCACGCTGGCGGGCAATCTCTGCAACGCATCGCCGGCGGCGGACGGCGTGCCCGCGCTGCTCGTCCTGGACGCGCGCGTGCGCTTGCAGAGCCGCGGCGGCTCCCGGGAGGTTCCGCTCGGGGGGTTCATCACCGGCAACCGCCGCACCGGCCTGCGGCCCGGCGAGCTGATGACCGCGATCGCCATCCCCTCCCCCGCCACGGATGCGCGCTCCACCTTTCTCAAGCTCGGCGCAAGGCGCTACCTCGTGATCTCCATCGTGATGGCCGCGGCCTGCCTGGAGCTGGAGGACGGACGCATCCGTGATGCGCGCCTCGCCGTCGGCGCGTGCTCGGAGGTCGCGCAGCGCCTGGCCGGCCTGGAAGCGCGCCTTCAGGGCGTGCCCGCGGCCGAAGCGCCGGGCATGGTGCGGGACGAGGACTTCACGTCCCTCTCCCCCATCGACGACGTGCGCGCCTCCGCCTCGTACCGCCGGCACGGCGCGCGGGTCCTGGTGCGCCGGGCGCTGGAGGCGCTGGTCCGCTCGAAAGATGCAAAGCGGGAGCCGCGCGCAATCGGGCTGGACTGCATTCTCCCCGGCTGGCGGCTCGCCGGGTCGGATCGCTCCCACATGAACCGGCGGGTGGCCGCCGGACGCGCACCCGCTCCGTCTCGCCCGTACGGCCCCCGGAGCTTGGTGCGCCGGGCGCTCGATACACCGGCTCGTTCCGAAGACGCAAAGCGGGGGCCGGGCAGGTGATCGAACCGGGCCGTTCCCACATCGGCGGGCGTGCGATTGAATCGGATCGCATGCGAGCCGGCGGATGCGCGACCGAGCCGCACCGTTTCTTCGTCAACGGGCGGACGGTCGAGGTCGATGCGCCGCCCGCCTCCCGGCTCACGCGCGTGCTCCGCGACCCTCTCGGACTGACCGGCACCAAGGTCGGCTGCGATGCGGGGGATTGCGGCGCCTGCACGGTGCTGCTGGACGGAGAGCAGGTCTGCGCCTGCCTGGTGCCGCTCTGCCAGGTGCGAGGCCGCTCGGTCACCACCATCGAAGGGCTGGCGGAGAACGGCGGCCTGAGTCGGCTGCAACGGGCGTTCCACGAGCACGGCGCAGCGCAATGCGGGATCTGCACGCCGGGCATGCTGATGGCGGCGAGCACCCTGCTCGACCGGCCATGTCCGCCTTCCGAGCCGGAGGTGCTCGATGCGCTCGGCGGGGTGCTGTGCCGGTGCACGGGCTACCGGAAGATCGTGCGGGCGGTGCTGGCGGCGGCGAACGGCGCGGCGGGCGGTGCGACGAAGGGCGCAGCAGGCGATGCGATGGGCGATGCGGCGGACGCCCTGCCGGAGGCGGAACCGGAATCCCGCCGGCATCCGGGACCCTGCAACCAGCGATCCGCCCCGCGGGACACGGGCTCGAACGGCGGAGGCATCCCCGGTCCGGGGCCGGAATCGGCTGTTGCGGGGGAGAGGGTTTCGAGTGGCGCATCCAAGCCCGCCCCGCTCCGGCCGGAGCCCGGCCCGCAAGAAACGGACGCGGCGCCGCTCGCCGATGGCGAACGGCCCTCGTCATGGACTTCACGTGGCCTCCGGGCACGGAATGCCGATCCGCTGCCGCCCGCCGGTAAGGGCCAGGTGGGCACGAGCCCCGCCACGGAACGCACGGGCGCCAAGCGCTACGTGGGCCGCCGGCTCCCGAGCGTGGACGGTCCCGCCAAGGTGACGGGGCGGGCTGTCTTCGGCGCGGACAGCGTGCCCGCCGGCGCGCTCCGGCTGCGCGTCGTGCGTTCCCCTCACGCACATGCGCGCTTCACCCTCGGGGACTGCACCGCGCTCCACGAACGCCATCCCGGACTCGCCCGCATCCTCACCGCCGCCGACGTCCCCGGGGTCAACGGCTTCGGCATCTACCCGGAGATCAAGGATCAACCGGTGCTCGCCCCCGGCATCGTGCGCTACCGCGGCGAGGCGGTGCTCGCGCTGGTCGGCGACGAGGACACCCTCACCCGGCTCACCGATGATCGACTCCCCATCGTCTGGGAGCCGATCCCGGCCCTCTCCGACCCGCGCGACGCGCTCGCGGACGGCGCTCCGCCCGTCCATCCGGGCCGGCCGGACAACGTGCTCGCCCGAGGGCGCGTGCGCACCGGGGAAATACCGCGGCCGGGCGGCGGCCGGCGGGGTATCGACCCGTCCGGTGGCGGTTCGTCCCGTATCGACCCACTCGACGTCGATCCGTCCGGCGTCGGTTCGTCCGGTATCGGTCCGTCCGGCGTCGGTCCGTCCGGTATCGGTCCGCCCGTTGTCGGCCTGTCCGGTGGCGATTCGCTGGATGCCGGCCCATCCGACGTCGGGCCGCCTGACGCCGGTTTGTCCGAAACGCCCGAGCGTTCGCCGTCCATGCCGCTGCCGAATACCGATGCGTTGGCCGGCAAGCCATCGGGCGGCGGTTCGCCAAGCGGTCATTCGCCAAACAGTGGGCCGTCGGACGGCGACGGCCTGCCGGGGGACGGTTCACCAAGCGCCGGCCCATCGGACGCCGTCGCCCCGATCGAGGCAAGCGGCGAGTTCGAGACCCCTTTCATCGAGCATGCCTACATCGAGCCGGAGGCGGGCTGGGCGCGGCGGATCGAAGGCGGGCGCATCGAGGTGGCCGCGAGCACGCAGACCCCCTACATGGACCGGGACGAGGTGGCGAACGTGCTCGGCATCGCGCCCGAACGGGTGCGCATCCGCCCCTCCGCCTGCGGAGGCGGCTTCGGCGGCAAGCTCGACCAGTCCGTGCAGCCGCTGGTCGCGCTGGCGGCGTGGCTGCTCGATGTGCCGGTGTACTGCGTCTACACCCGCCCCGAATCGATGGCCGCCACCACCAAGCGCCATCCCTCCCGCATCCGCGCCCGCGCGGTGGCAGAGCCCGGCGGGCGCCTGCTCGGATACGAGTTCGACGGCGACTTCGACACCGGCGCCTACGCCTCCTGGGGCCCCACCGTGGCCGGGCGGGTGCCGGTGCACTGCATGGGTCCGTACCGCGTACCCAACGTGCGGGCGGAGGCGCGCGCGATCTTCACGCATTCGCCGCCGGCGGGCGCCTTCCGCGGCTTCGGGGTGCCGCAGGCCGCGATCGCGCACGAGACCCTGATCGACGAGCTGGCGGGCGCCTGCGGCATCGACCCGCTCGAATTCCGGCGCCGCAACGCGCTGCGGGCCGGGGACCGTACCGCCACCGGCCAGGTACTGGAGGCGAGCGCGGGACTCGTCGCCTGCCTCGACGCGCTGCGCCCGCACTGGGAGGCGCTGCACCGGGAAGCGGAGGCGTTCAACGCCGCGGCATCGGCCGCGGCGCCGGATGCAGCCTCCGTCGCCGCTTCGGTCTCCGCCATCGCCACCGCCTCGACCTCGACCGGCGCGCGGCAGCGGCGTCGCGGCGTCGGTATCGCGTGCATGTGGTACGGCTGCGGCAACACCTCCATGTCGAACCCCTCCTCGATGCGCGTGACCCTCTCCCGGGACGGCCGGGTGGTGTTCTACAACGGGGCGCAGGACATCGGGCAGGGCTCTTCGACGGTCATGCTCCAGATCCTGGCCGAGGCCCTGGACCTGCCCATCGAGCGGATCGACATGGTGGTCTCGGACACCGATCGGACCGAGGACGCGGGGAAATCCTCGGCCTCGCGCCAGACCTTCGTCTCCGGCCGCGCGGCCCAGCGCGCGGGGGACGATCTGCGCGCGAAGATCCTGGCCCTGGCCAACGCCGGACCGGATGCCGGCATCCGGCTCGACGGCGAGGAGCTGCGCATCACCGGCGAGGACGGTGTCGAACACGTCGTCGCGCTCGGGCGCCTCCCGGTCGTCGAGGACGGGGATGTCGTTCTCGAAGGCCGCGGCGCCTTCGACCCGCCCACCGGGCCCCTCGACGAGAACGGCCAGGGGGTCCCGTACGCGACCTACGGATTCGCCGCGCAGATTGCGAGTGTGGAGGTGGACCTGGAGCTGGGCACGGTGGCGTTGCGCCGCATCGTCGCCGCCCACGACGTGGGCGCCGCCGTGAACCCGGCCCTCGTCGAAGGCCAGATCGAGGGCGGGATCGCGCAGGGGATCGGGCTCGCCCTGATGGAGGAGTACGTACCGGGGCGCACCGAGAACCTGCACGACTACCTGTTCCCCTCGATCGGCGACGTGCCGGAGATCGAATGCCTGCTCGTCGAGGACCCCGAGCCGCTCGGCCCCTACGGCGCCAAGGGGATCGGCGAGCCCGCCCTGATCCCCACCGCTCCCGCGATCCTCAACGCGGTCCACCACGCCACCGGCCTGCGCCTGCGCCGGCTGCCGATCCTGCCGCACCGCGTGCGCGAAGCGCTCGAAGCGGGAGGCCGGCATGGCTGAGACTCCGGGCCGCAATGCGGGCGAACCGTTCACGCCGTTACGAGTAGTGGTACCGGCACTGAAGGAACTCGATGCGGTCGTCCGCGACGAAGTACACGAGGCGATGCTCCTGGGTCAGACGGCGTGACCACGCACCAGCCGCAAGATGTTTCAGTCGTTCCGGTTTCCCGATCCCGGTGAAGGGCTCTCTCAATACGGCTTCGACCAAGTCGAGTGCGCGTAGCGCCGTTTTCCTGTCGTGTCGCACCCAGTGCTTCAGATCGTCCCGAAATTCCGGATGGAAGACCGCAACGCGGTTACCCCTCGGCAAGGCCAAGATCCCGGCGCAACTCACCTACCGTCGAAGGCGGCAGCGTCCGTTCCTGGACGCGGAGAAGAGCGCGAAGAAGCCGTTGCGCGTTCGCCGGAGATCGCATGAGATGCGCAGTCTCGGTCAGCGACGCCAACTCCTCCGCGCTGATCAGGACCACATCGCCACCGCCGGGCCGGCGAATGAGCACCGGCTGACGAATCGAGGCGACCTCGTCGCACAGCGACGCCAACCTCGCGCGGGCCTCGCCGCAGGTCGTGACTCGGGTGGTACGCATTGCACCTTCCTCGGTTTCCACGGAATGCACGATTGCATCATGGGGTCGTCAAGGCGGTCTTGTCCAACGGCATGCAATCCATCCTCGGAGACCGCACAATGGGAACGGAGGGTCGTTTTCGTATCCTTCGGCGCCGTGGAGGCCATCATGACCGAGGCTCCGGGCCGTAACGTGGACGAACCGTCCGCGCCGGTGTTCTCCGAAGCGGAGAGCTCCCGTGGCTGATGCTCCAGGCACCGGCCACGGCGGCCGCGCCGACCGCACCGGCAAGTTCGGCGCGCGCGAGGAGTCCGGGATCGTGCGCTGCGACGCCTGCCCCATCCTGTGCCGCATCAAGCCGGGGAAGGCCGGGGCCTGCGACCGCTACGCCAACCGGAACGGCGCGCTGGTGCGCACCGATCCCCTGGTGCTGACCGAGCGGGCGCTGGACGCGGGCGAACCGGTGGTGCCCTTCGCGGGCGGGTCCCTCGCGGACTGGGACGGCAGGGCCTTCACGAGCGAGCGCACCTTCGTCACCGGCATCGGCTCGGGCACCACCTATCCCGACTACAAGCCGGCCCCCTTCATCGTCGCCGCCCGGTACGAGGGCGTGGACACGGTCACGGTGGTCTCCGAGGGCATCTTCTCGTACTGCGGGGCGAAGGTGAAGATCGACACCGACCGCCATCTCGGCCCGGAGTGCGCGACGGTTCGGGCCGAGGGAGAGCCGGTCGGGCACGTCACCACCGCCGAGTACGGATCGCAGATGCTCGCCATCGGCGGGGTGAACCAGCTCACCGGCGGCACCCGCCGGGCCGGGCGGATCACCTGCGAGACCCTCCTCGCGCTGTGCAATCGCGAGGCGGTGGAGCTGGCCATCGACGGCGGGGCCACGGTGGTGGCGCAGGCCGGGCGCGCGCCGCTGGTGGACGGGGTCGAGGAGCAGCGGATGCGGGCCGGCTGCGGCTCGGCCACCATCGGCATGTTCGCCCGGCAGTGGCACGGGCACGTGGACGAGGTGATCGTGGTCGACGACCACATCACCGGGGTGCTGACCGAGCACCAGGCCGGGGTGTGCCTGGACATGCCGCCGGCCGGCATCCGGGTGCGGGGGCGCAAGTCCACACCGGGGCGCTACTTCCAGGTGGCGAACCCCGGCGCCGGCTGGGGCGGAACGGACGTGACCGAGCCGCTGTCCATCGTCCGGCGTATCGACCCGGCGGTGGCGTGGCCGGGGATGCGGGTGCTGCTGACCACCACCACCGGCGAGGACAGCCTGTACTGCCTCCTCGACGAGGACCGGAAGACCTTGCGGCCCGCGCCGATCCCGGAGGCGGTACGTGCGGTGGTCGAGCGCATCGGGGAGAACTGCGAGCCCTCGCTCTGCTCGGTGCTGTTCATGGCCGGGGCCGGCGGGTCGCTGCGGGCCGGGGTCACCGGGAACCCCATCCGGCTGACCGATTCCATCAAGTCCGCGGCCACGCGGGTGACCATGGGCGGGGCGCCGGTCTACGTCTGGCCGGGGGGCGGCATCACCGTGCTGGTCGACGTCGCCCGCCTGCCCGCCGACGCCTTCGGATACGTGCCGACCCCGGCCATCGTCGCGCCGATCGAGTTCACGCTGGCGCTCGCCGACTACGAGGCGCTCGGCGGGCACCTGGACCACGCGATCCCGTTCCCGGAGGTGCTTGCGGAAGCCGGCGGCGAGGCCGAAGTACGCCCCTGGAACCGCGCGAACCCCTGGCCGTGGAAGCCGGTGAAGGGGCGGTGAGGAATGGATTGGCATTCGACGAAATGGACCGAGTGGCGATACTCCCGGCGCGGCCGGGGATCGAGAACACGGTGTGGGCGACGGCAGGGACGCCGCCCCGCGCCCGGGTCCCGGCGCAGATCCGCCGGCGGGCATGGCGCCGCCGCTGCCCGAGGCAACCCCTTGGGCGTGCATCGAGATTGCACCCGATGATGGATATGAGACCCGAACGTGGGCGATTACGCGCGATATGTAGCGGAAAAGTATGTCAGATTGAGTGAATGGTATTACTATAGTGCTATTTTACTATCTATTCTCAAAGGGCAGGTGATCTGGACCGCTCATTCCCGAGGAGGAAAACATGAAATCGCTCCGCAGTGTTGCGCTCGGTTTGGCCGTTGGTCTCGGAGGTGCGACGACCACGGCAGCCGGCGAGCTGACCATCGCGACCGTGAACAACGGTCACATGATCGAGATGCAGAAATTGACGTCCGAGTTCGAGAAGGCCAACCCGGGCATCACGGTGAGCTGGGTGACGTTGGAGGAAGGCGTGCTTCGCCAGCGGGTGACCACCGATATTTCGACGAAGGGCGGCCAGTTCGACGTCATGACCATCGGCATGTACGAGGCCCCGATCTGGGGCGCGCGCGGCTGGCTCGAGCCGCTGGAATTCGGCGCCGGCTACGACGTCGCCGACATCCTGCCGGCGATGAGGGGCGGGCTGTCCCACGACGGCACGTTGTACGCGGCGCCGTTCTATGGCGAAAGCTCGATGATCATGTACCGCAAGGACCTTCTGGACGCGGCAGGGATGGAGATGCCGGACAATCCGACCTGGGGCCGTGTCCAGGATGCGGCAGCCGCCATGACGGATCGGGACAACGGTGTCTACGGCATCTGTTTGCGCGGAAAGCCGGGCTGGGGTGACAACATGGCCTTCCTGACCACGATGGCGAACTCCTTCGGCGCCCGCTGGTTCGACGAGGAGTGGCGACCGCAACTGGACAGTTCCGCCTGGAACCATGCGGTGAGCTTCTACGTCGATCTGCTGACCAGGTACGGCCCTCCGGGATCGGAGGCCAACAGCTTCAACGAGATCCTCGCGCTGATGAACGAGGGCAAGTGCGGGATGTGGATCGACGCCACCATCGCGGCCAGCTTCGTCACCGATTCCCGCCAGTCGAAGGTCGCCGACAAGGTCGCTTTCGCGCAGGCTCCCGTCGCCGTGACCTCCCGTGGCGCCAACTGGCTCTGGGCCTGGGCCCTGGCCGTGCCGGCGGGGACCAAGCAGGCGGGCGAAGCAAAGACGTTCATCGAATGGGCGACCTCGCGGGAGTACATCGAGCTCGTGGCCGCCACCAACGGCTGGGGATCGGTGCCGACCGGCACCCGGACCTCGACCTACGAGAACAAGAACTTCCTCGATGCGGCGGTCTTTGCGGAAGCCGAGCTGAAGGCGATCCTTTCGGCGGACCCGTCGAACTCCACGCAGGATCCGACGCCCTACACCGGCGTCCAGTTCGCTGCGATACCGGAGTTCCAGGCCATCGGCATCGCCGTGGGCCAGCAGATGACCGCGGCGCTGGCCGGGAAGGTATCGGTTGCGGAGGCATTGGCGAACGCCCAGGAAGTCGCGGATCGGGAGATGCGCAAAGCGGGGTACTACTGAGTTTGTTTGGCGTACCCTGCCGGCTGCCGCACCTTGTCACCGCCCCGGGATCGCTCGATTCCGGGGCGTCATCCGACCCTTCATTCCAATCCGTAGCGGGAACATTCCCTTGATGGAGCCGGGGCGGATTCCGCGGGCCCGGGCCGTCGTTCCCCCGCTTCCGCGGGGACAGGCTCCGCGAAGCTTGTGCCCGCGCAAGCGGGTGCGGGTAGCGGGAATCCGGAGACTTTTGGTTGAAGTGGATTCCCGCTTGCGCGGGAATGACGAATCCCGGGAATGACGGGTCTCGGGAATGATGGATCTCGGGAATGACGGATCCCGGGAATGACGGATCTTCGGGTTGAAGCGCCATCGAGGGGACACCGGTGAATCGGACGTTGGCAAGATGGCTCCAGGCGCCGAGCATCGTCCTTCTCGCGCTGTGGATGGTCGTGCCGCTGAGCATGACGCTCTATTTCTCCACGATCCGCTACCACCTGCTCTACCCCGAGCGAAGCGGCTTCATGGGGTTCGACAATTACGAATTCTTCCGCACCGATCCGGCATTCTGGCCCGCCCTGGTCAACACGCTGGTCCTGGTCGGCTCCGTCCTGGCCATCTCGATCGTCCTCGGACTGGCGATCTCCATCCTGGTGGACCGTCCCTTCCGCGGCCGCGGCATCGTCCGGGTCATGCTGATCTCACCCTTCTTCATCATGCCGACGGTGAATGCGCTGCTGTGGAAGAACATGATGATGAATCCCATCTACGGCCTCTTCGCGGTGGCTGCGCAGGGGCTCGGACTGGAGCCGGTGAGCTGGCTGGCCGACCATCCGCTGCTGTCGATCATCATCATCGTGAGCTGGCAGTGGACGCCGTTTGCCATATTGATCTTCATCACTTCCTTGCAAAGCCTGGACGTCGAGCAGAAGGAAGCGGCGCTTCTCGACGGCGCCGGGTTCTGGGCACGGTTCCGGATACTGGTCCTGCCGCATCTGGCCCGTCCGATCGCCGTCGTCGTCATGATCCAGATGATCTTCCATCTGTCCATCTTCGCCGAGATATTCGTCACCACCGGAGGGGGACCGGGCACCGAAAGCACGAACCTCACCTTCATGATCTTCAGCCAGGCGCTTCTGCAATTCGACGTTGGGGTGGCCTCGGCAGGCGGGGTGCTCGCGATCGTCCTGGCCAACGTCGTTGCGATCTTCCTGATCCGGACGGTCGGCAGGAACCTCGTGGTCTGAACGGATGAACGACGCGCAAAAGGCCCGCTGGTCCGAACGCGCTGCGGTCGCGGCGGCCTGGGTCGCCGGCATCCTGATGTTCTTCCCCATTTTCTGGATGGCGCTGACGAGCTTCAAAACGGAGCTCGAAGCCATCGCGGTGCCGCCGACCGTCATCTTCGAGCCGACGCTGGAGAACTACCTGCTGATCCAGGAGCGGACGGACTACACCGGATTCGCCTGGAACTCGATCGTCACCAGCGTCGGCGGCACGGTGCTGGCGATGGCGGTAGCGGTGCCTGCGGCGTATGCGATGGCATTCTTTCCGGGTCGCCGCACGAAGGACGTTCTGCTCTGGATGCTCTCGACCAAGATGCTGCCGGCCGTCGGCGTACTGATGCCGATCTACCTGATCAGCCAGAAGCTCGGCCTGCTGGATACGCGCATCGCTCTGGTGGTCATCTACGCGATGATCAACCTTCCCATCGTGATCTGGCTCCTGTTCACCTATTTCCGCGAGATTCCGAAGGAAATTCTCGAAGCCAGCCGAATGGACGGCGCCTCGACCTTCAGCGAAATCACCGAAATCGTGATGCCGCTGAGCTGGGGCGGCGTCGCTTCGACGGCCCTGCTCAGCATCGTGCTCCTGTGGAACGAAGCATTCTGGTCGATCAACCTGACCTCTTCCGATGCGGGGACCCTGACGGCCCTGGTCGCGTCTTTCTCCAGTCCGGAGGGCCTGTTCTGGGCCAAGCTCTCGGCGGTCTCGACGTCGGCCTGCGCTCCGATCGTCGTCCTCGGCTGGCTCTGCCAGAAGCAATTGGTCCAGGGCCTGACGTTCGGGGCAGTCAAATGAAATCCTCCGGCGCGACCCCGACCGAGCCGGCAGCCGGGGGATCCGCACGCGCCGGCACGCATTCGGCGGAGCCGTGACATGTCGAGACAGGCGATGCCGATCCAGGCCGAAATCGAGATCGTGGACCGGGCCACCGAGAGCATCCGCTATCTCGAACACGGGTGGCCCACGAACCTCTGTCGCTGGCATGCCCACGAGGAGTACGAGCTCCACCTGATCGTACGGACCCGAGGCAAGGCGTTCGTCGGCGACTACATCGGAGAGTTCTCGGCGGGGAGCCTGTTCCTGACGGGTCCGAACCTCCCCCACAACTGGATCACCCACGACATCCGGACGCCGCCGGTCGAGATCAGGGACATGCTCGTCCAGTTCAACAACAAGAGCCTGCGGGGATTGATCGCGGCGTTTCCCGAGTTCGGCGAGCTGTGGCCGATGCTGGACATGTCGAAGTCGGGCATAGAATTCGTCGGCTTCGATCCGACCGAAGCGCAATCCCGAATGGCCGGCATCCGGGATGCGCATGGGGTCGATCGGATCCTCTCCTTCCTTTCCTTCCTGAACGCCATCGATACGCACGGTTCGAAAAAGACCCTGTCGGTGCTGGAATCCCCCCCGCCGAGCCGCAACAGCCGGCTGGCGCGGATTGGGGAAGTGGTCGATCACATCGTGGACAACTACGCCGATGAGATCTCCCTGGAGGAAGCCGCGAAAATGGCGGGCATGAGCATCTCGACCTTCTCGAGGAACTTCCGGACGGCCACCGGAAACAAGTTCGTGCAGTTCGTCAACCGGGTCCGTATCGGCCAGGCGTGCGGCATGATCCATGCAACCGACGATCGGATATCCGCGATCTGCTACCAGGCCGGCTTCCAGAATCTGGCCAACTTCAACCGGCAGTTTCTCAAGATGAAGGGAATGACTCCGACGGAGTACAGGAGGGTCGCCCGCCGCGAGCTGACCTCTTCCCGGGCAGGCTCGGGCAGGGCCGTCCGATGAATCCGGGATCGGCGCATCGGCTGAAGAGCTCGACCTATGACCGGTCCGGGTGCTGCACCGGTATCGTGCACCTGGGATTTGGCGCATTCCACCGTTCCCACCAGGCGGTCTACATCGACCGCTACATGCAGGACACCGGCGATCTGCGATGGGGGATCGCCGCAATCAACCTGCGCTCGTCCGACTCCCGTGACTTTGCCCGTGACGCGAACGCTCCCGAGGGCTATGTACTCAAGACCATCTCGTCGACCGGGGAGATCGAATTCCAGGTGATCCGCTCGCACGTCGATTTTGCGGACTGGTCGAGGGATCCGTCGCGGGCGGAACGGATCCTGGCGGAAGCCGGCGTGCACATGGTGACCATCACGGTCACGGAGAGCGGCTATCATCTCGATGACGAGGGGAATCTGGATACGGGGGATCCCCTCATCGCGGAGGAGCTGTCCGGGAGGAATCCCAGGTCCGTCTATGCCTGCCTGTCCGCCGGCCTCGGGCGGCGGATGCGCGCGGGCGCCGGCCCGGTTTCGGTTCTTTGCTGCGACAACGTTCGCCGCAACGGCAGGATGCTTCGGAGGAACCTGGCGTCCTACGTGCGCGCGCTCGGGGACTGGGACCTGGCCCGGTGGATCGATGCCAACGCCAGCTTTCCGTGCTCGATGGTCGACCGGATCACCCCCAGGCCCGGGCCCCGGCACGTCGAGGAGACACGGAAGCTGTTCTCGTGGCGGAGCGGGCGCACGGTGATGGCGGAGGATTTCGCCCAATGGGTGCTGGAGGACGATTTCGCCGGACCTCGGCCACGGCTCGAGAAGGCCGGCGTGACCCTGACCGGGAACGTGGATCCGTACGAAGAAGCCAAGATCCGCATACTCAACGGCGGACACTCCTGCCTGGCCTACCTTGGAGCGCTGGCGGGACACCGTACCTTCGATCGTGCGATCTCGGATCCCGATCTGTTCGACCATTTCTGGGGATATGAAACCGAAGAAGTGCTGCCCGCACTGGGCGCGCATCTGCCCTTCGACAAGGAGGAGTACCTGGCGAAAATCGTCGCCCGTTTCCGCAACCGGCACATAGGCGATTCCCTCGAGCGCATTTGCACGGACGGCTTCGCGAAATTCTCGATCTTCATCAGGCCGACGCTCGAGGGCTGTTTTGCCGCGGGGCGCAAGCCGCACCGGGGAATCCGATCGGCTGCGAGCTGGTACGTCTTTGCGCGAAGGGTTCTGAGCGGGAAGACGCCTTTCAATTACATCGAGGCGAGAATGCCCGTTCTCAGGCCGCTGCTGGCCGAAGGGGCGTTCGCCTCCTTCGCCGGCTCGGAGCTGCTATGGGGAAACATCCCCCGCCGGTATCCCGAGTTCGGACGCATTCTCGAATCGAAGGTTGAGGAAATGGTGACGACATGGCCGATGTGAAGATTCGGGGCGTCTCCAAATCCTATGGATCCGTCGGGGTCGTCCGGGGCGTGGACCTCGACGTGGAAGATGGGGAGTTCGTCGTATTCGTGGGTCCTTCCGGCTGCGGGAAGACCACACTGCTTCGCATGATCGCGGGTCTTGAAGACATCACGGACGGAACGGTGGCGATAGGGGGCGCCGTCGTCAACGACGTGGCGCCGTCCAGAAGAGGCGTCGCCATGGTGTTCCAGACGTATGCGCTCTACCCCCATATGACCGTCTACAAGAACATGGCCTTCGGGCTGAAGCAGGCGAAGACGCCGAAGGACGAGATCGACCGCCGCGTGCGGGCCGCCGCGGAGGTGTTGCAGATCGCGGACTACCTGGACAGAAGCCCGAGGAACCTGTCGGGCGGGCAGCGCCAACGCGTCGCCATCGGGCGGGCCATCGTGCGGGCGCCGGAAGTGTTCCTCTTCGACGAGCCACTCTCCAACCTCGACGCGGCCCTTCGCGTCCAGACCCGTATCGAGATCGCGCGGCTTCATGAGCGCCTGGGGACGACCATGATCTACGTGACCCATGACCAGGTCGAAGCCATGACGCTGGCCGACAGGATCGTCGTCCTGCGGGACGGGAAGATCGAGCAGGTGGGGACTCCGATGGAGCTGTACGAACGGCCCCGGAACATGTTCGTGGCGCAGTTCATCGGGAGTCCGAAGATGAATTTCTTCTGCACGTCCGACGTCGACGCGGGATCCCGGGCACGTCCCGATCGCGAAACGACGCTGGGCGTCCGGCCCGAGCACCTGCGCATCTGCGCCGAGGAGCCGGCCCTCGTCAGCGGAAGGCTGGAGTTGATCGAGCAATTCGGTGAATACGCCCTCGCCCACCTGATCACCGACAACGGAACGGAGTTCACGGTGAAGCTCGATCGTCCGCCGTTCGACCGCGTCGGAAAACGGATGAGCTTCGACACCGCGCCCGATTCGATGCACACGTTCGACACGGGGACAGGAGAAAGGGCGCCGGCGTGCGCATGACTCCGCCCGCGAATGGTTCAAGCGCGCCATGCGCGGGCGCCGCGGCGCCGGACGGTCGGGGATGCGGCCTCCCCCCGATGCCGGTCGAGCGGGATTCCGACGTCCTCGCGCAGAAAACCGGTACGGCCCCATCGCCGTGCCGCTCAGAAATGGACGGTGACGTGGACGGAGCCGGCCAGCCTCGCGGTGCGCAACCCGAACTCGTCCAGGTCCTTGCCGTACAGCCAGCGCCCCTCGACGCCAAGCACCAGGTTCGGACCCATCCCGTGTTCCAGGCGCAGCCCTGCGCTGCCGCTGTGGTCCGTCAGGTTGTGGAAGACGGTCGCCTCCGCCGCGAGATCGCGGCCGAACAGGCGGGGATGGTGCGCTCTCAGAAGGCCGTAGTGCCGCCTCAGCGTGAATGGGTCGAGCTGCCCGCCGAGCCGGAGGAGGTTGCCGGTGGGAAGACCGCCGAACCGGCCGGCTCTGCGGTTCGCGTCGTTCCCGGCGATCAGGCCGGTGATCTCCTCCCACTCACCGGAGGAGTAGCCGTTGGCGTCGAAATAGTGCTCGAGGTTGAAGCTGGCCCCGGACTCCAGCGTAAAGCTGGCCCCGAGGCTGGTCCGGGGGAAGAGCCGGCTGCGCCCGCCCGCCTCGACGAGGAAGGCGCCCGGGTCGGCGCCGGATGCACGGTCGGCTCGGATCGCCGGCCGGTCCCGCCCCCGGCGGGCCACGGCGTCCCCGTACAGGAGCACGGCCTCGCCGAGGGTGCGCGAGAAGGAAAGCCCGGCGCCGGGACGTTCGTCGTCGAACGCGAGAACCGTGAGGTCGGACTTCCACTCCGGCAGGGTGAGCACCCCCGCCAGCAGGGTGCGCTCGCCCGGCGTCCGGTAGCCGGCCAGCGTGAAGCGCTCGCCAAGCAGGGACTCGAAGCCCAGCATGTCCTGCCCTTCGATCTCGTTGCGCCGCCGGTTCGTGTCCTTGGACCGGTCGAGATCGCGGGGGTCGACGGCGACGTCCAGGGGATTCACCCCGAGGGAACGGCCGTGCACGATGTGGCGCCGCCCGGCGTAGAGGTAGTGCTCGGGCGTGAGGGCGTACTCGGCGTAGAGCTCGTCCACGTGGAACCGTGCGGTGCGTCCTTCCTCGCCCGGTGCGTTGCGGGCGCGGAGCTGGCCTGCCACCGCCACGGGCCCCTTCCATGCCTCCAGCCCGGCCACGGTGGTGATGGAGAAGACGCGGGTGTCGAGCCCGATCCGATCCGGCGCCGGCACGAGCTTCGTTGCGTTGTCCTGGCGGGCGCGGGCGCGGGTGTCGACGAGGCCGTTCAGCGACCCGTCCCAGGGATCGGCGCCGGTCGCCGGAAGGACGGCCAGCATCAGGACCGCGGCAAGCGCCGGGACGGCGGAGGGGGTGCGGAGGCGGCGCATCCTCCCGGACGCCTGAGCCGCACCGGCCACAGCCAGGCGCCGGGGGCCGGCAGGCGCCGGGGCAGCGCCCGGGGCGCGGAGGCGACACATCCTCCCGGGCGCCTGAGCCGCGCCGGCCGCAGCCAGGCGCCGGAGGCCGGCAGGCGCCGGGACGGCGCCCGGGGCATGGAGGCGGCGCATCATCTCAGGCGCTTCAGGTAGGTCGGCTGGAACCAGGCGTCGGGGGTGGCCTCCAGGGTGAAGTCGGAGTATTCGAGGACGGTCTCCTTGTCCCCCTTCACGTGGTCGATCACCCGCAGCAGGGTCGGGCGCCGCCTGCCCAGCACCTCGCGATAGCCCTCGAAGTGCGAGGTCTTCAAGTGGCGTCCGCCGGTGGCCGCGAACAGATCGGCCCGAAGCGGACGCGCCTCCTCGCCGCCGACGAGGAGGTCGACCCGTGCGTAGGCCGCGCCCTTCGAGCGCCGGGACAGGCTCAGGCGCCGCCGGCGCTCTCCGCCCTCTTCCGCCAGCTCCTCGACGGAGTCGATCCCGTAGTCGAGGGAGAAGATCATGCGGGCGACGTCGGCGCTCGCCACGCCGCCCAGCACCCGCTGCTGGGGCGAGATCCTCAGCACCTGCCGGGTCCCGGGCACGTACACCCACATGTTGTGATCGAGGAACAGGAGCGAACGGCCGGCGCTGCGCGGCGGCTCCAGGTAGCGGACCAGACTCTTTGTCCGCGCGCCGACGCGCACGGAGAGCTTCAGCCGGTTGCCCTCCGGCCCGGTGACCGCGGCGGCGAAGGTGAAGTCGTCGGCCGGCGCCCGCACCGTATCCACCTGCTCCAGCAGGGTCATCTCCTCGGCCGGGGCCTCCGGGACCGGGCCGATGCCCAGGACGAGGCAGGCGAAGGCCGCGGCGAGCGCACGGCCGGGTGTCGAATGGATCATGACGGTTGCAGAGCCTCCACGATTCGGATCCGTGATGCTGCGAAAGCGGGATAGACCGAGGACACCAGCGTCGCCGCCATGGTGACGGCGAAGGCGTTCAGGAGCACCCCGCCGGTGATGCTGAAGTAGGCCTGGAATCCTTGCGTCATGCCGGGTGGCGGCGGCATCGGGATGCCTCCCGTCGCCTCCACCGCCGCGGCGAGCAGCCAGGTGGCGGCGACGCCGAGGCCGCTGCCGATGAGCCCGACGCCGAGCCCCTCCAGCAGGAACATCGAGACCAGGGTGGACCGGCGCGCGCCGATCGCCCGCAGGGCGCCGATCTCCGCGGTACGCTCGAAGACCGCCATCGTCATGGTGTTGGCGACCGAGAACATCACCACCACGCCGACGATGCCCGCGAACACCCGGAACAGCCCCGTGTAGAGCGCGACCACCGCCTCGTAGAAGCCGGCCAGCTCGTCCCAGCGGCGGATCTCGAACCCGCGGTCGAAGCCTGCGAGCGCCTCCTCGATCCGGGGCAGCAGCTCGGGCAGGTCTTCGGTGTCCTCCAGCAGGACGATGATCCGCTCCACCTCGTCGGTTTCCCGCGCGCGCTGCGCCAGCTCGACGGGGATCTTGACGAACACGCTGTCGTACTCCTTGGAGCCCGAGCGCACGACGCCGGCGACCCTGAAGTCGATCGCGTTGATCACCCCGTCGAAGGAGCTGGTCAGCACCGTCACCCAGTCGCCGACCTTGGCGCCCAGGCCGTTTCGCAGCTCCTCGCCGATCAGCCCGCCTTCGGGATCGTCCGGCTCCAGGGACCGCCCCTCCACCAGGATCTCGAAGTCGGAGAACTCCTCCTCGCCCTCCGGATCCACCCCGACCACGGACACGTTCACCGTCGCGTTGCCCGCGGTGCCGAGCCCGGAAAAGGTGAGGCGGTGGGTGACCGTGGAGACGCCCGGCAGCGCGGCGATGCGCGCCTCCACCTCCTCCGGATCCGTGATCAGGACGGATTCCGGATCCGACACCCGCTTCTCCCAGTAGCCGTCCGCGTAGATCTGGAGATGGCCGAGCTGGGTGCGGATGGTGCTCTCCCTCAAGCCCTCGAAGGAGAATTCGATGAAGCCGCCGAAGCAGGCCATGGCCGCGAAGCCCACCACGATCGAGAACACCGTGATGGCGGTCCGCCGGGCGTTGCGGAAGATGTTCCTCAGCGAGAGGAAGGCGAGATCAAGCATGGGCGGCGTCCTCGTGGCGGGTGGTCGCGTCCAGGGGCTCGCCACGGACCCGCCCTTCCGCCAGGGACAGGCGCCGCCTGGCGTAGGACACGACCATCGGATCGTGGGTGGAGAACACGAAGGTCACGCCGCCGTCGCGGTTCAGCGAGGCGAAGAGGTCCATGATCTCCCGGACGGTCTTGCGGTCCAGGTTGCCGGTCGGCTCGTCCGCCAGCAGGATCCGGGGCTCGCAGGCCAGCGCCCGGGCGATGGCCACCCGCTGGCGCTGCCCGCCGGAGAGCCGTCCGGGGGGACGATCCATGTGCGCGGCGAGCCCGACTCGATCGAGCAGCTCCCTCGACCGCGCCACGCGCCGGCGGCGGTCCACCCCCTTGAGGAAGAGCGGCCAGGCCACGTTCTCCACCGCGGTCAGGACCGGGATGAGGTGGAAGGACTGGAAGACGAAGCCGAGCTTCTCGTTCCTGAGGTCGGCGAGCGCCCGGTCGCCGCGGTCGCCGAGGTTCACGCCGTCGATCCGGACGGCGCCGGAGTCCGGGTGGTCCAGGGCCCCCATCAAGTTGAGCAGGGTGCTCTTGCCGCTCCCGGAGGGGCCGGCCACCACCGCGAACTCGCCTTCCTCGACGTCGAGGTCGACCTCGCGCAGCACCTGCAGCCGGGTATCGGCCGAGGGGTAGGACTTGGACACCGCTTCGAGGGTGATGATGCCCATCGCGCTCACTGCCCTTCCGAGAGCGTGCGGGCGCGCTCGAGGCGCTCGGCCCAGGGGCCGGCGTCCGGGGCGCGCTCCTGCAGGTCTTCGTAGATCCCGATCATCCAGACGGCCATCCCGGGGAAGGGCTCCGCCTGGAAGATCTCGTCGAGGGCCAGCATGTCCCCGGTCGCGGCCTCGCCGCGGTTGAACATCTTCGGCAGGCTGGCGTTCACCCCGGCGCGGATGAGGCGCACGGCGAAATCCCGCGGCGCCGCGTCCAGCGCGCGGTCCAGATGGCGCAGCCCGCGGTTGGTGTAGCGCATCTTGCTGGCGACGCTGGAGGCGTCACGCCCCATCATTGCGTACGAGCTGCCCAGGTAGGCCCGGGCCTCGCCATCCTTCGGGAACCGAGCAAGGTAGCGTTCGAGCGCCTCGACCGCCTTTTCCGCCGCATCCTCGTCGCCCTCACGGGCCTTGTCGTGGAGCGCGATCCCTTCCTCGCGCAACGCCTCGAGCTCCGGCGAAGGCTCCCCGGCCGAGCCGGCCGCGGCTTCCGCCGCGACCGCAGGGGTCGCGACGAGCGCCGGGATGGAAACGCCGGCCAGCGAAAGGGCGGCGGCGAACAGGTATCTCCGAGCGGCGGTGGTCATGTCTCGTCCTCCGTGTCGATGACGGCAAGGTTCAGGTCTCCGGACGCCACGACCCCGGCGGCGGTCTGCGCCGTCGCCCGGATACGCACCATGCCCCCCAGGGTCCGGACGAAGCGGACGTCCAGGCGCAGCCGGTCCCCCGGCACCACCGGACGGCGGAACTTCAGGTTCATGCCGACGCAGAAGAACTGCCGGCCGGCGCCGCCCTCTTCAGTCTGCGCCGTGGCGTCTTCCCCTCCATCCGCCCCCTCGGACCGGCCCATGAACGCCGAAGTCTGCATCAGGGCCTCCGCGATCAACGAGCCGGGCATGATCGAGCGCTGCGGGAAATGCCCCTGGAAGCAGGGCTCGTTGGCGGTGACGTTCTTGATCCCCACCGCGTGCCCCGGCCCGCTCTCCTCGATGCGATCCACCATCAGGAGGGGATAGCGATGCGGCAGGCGCCGCTTGATGGCCTCGATGTCGTACTGCGCCGTGCTGGTTCCAGGCATGGGACGTCTCCTCGTGCTTTCAGGTGTCGGATTGGACTCGGATCGGCGGCTTCGTCGGCGCCCCCTGTCCGGGGAGCGTTCGCAGCGACTGCTTCCGCTGCTTAATGCAGCTCCATCAGGACGCTGCAATTCGCCCCGCCGAAGCCGAGCGTGTTCGAGAGGACGTGCCGCGGGGCGCCGGAGCGCGCCTCGGGGCTGCAGGCCACCGGATCACGCGCGTCCGGCTCCTCGAAGTGGATGGTCGGCGGGATGTAGGCGCCCCGCCGGGCGGCGATCGCCGCGGCCGCGTTCATCGCCCCCGCGGCGCCGAGGGTGTGGCCGAGCATCGACTTGATCGACGTGCAGGCGACGTCCGCGCTACGCGGGCCGAACACCTTGCGCAGGGCCTTGGCCTCGGTCCGGTCGTTGAGCAGCGTGCCCGTTCCGTGGGCGCAGATGAAGTCCACGTCGCCGGGGGTCGCGCCGGCCATGTCGATCGCCTCCCTCATGCAGGCGGCCGGCCCGTCCGCCGTCGGGTCCGGCGCGGTCATGCTGCAGGCGTCGGAGACGATCCCGTGGCCGCGGATCGTCGCCAGGGCGCGCGCGCCGCGCCGGGCCGCGAAGTCGTCGGCCTCCACGATCAGCACGGCGCTGCCTTCGCCGAGGATGAGCCCGTCACGGTTGCGATCGAAGGGGCGGCAGACGCCGGGGGTGACGTTGCGCATCACGCTGAAGCCCGAGCAGGAGACCTGGGACATCGTGTCGAAGCCTCCGGCGATGACCACGTCGGCCTTGTTCGCGCGCACCAGGTCACAGGCCACCGCCAGCGCGAGGTTGGACGACGTGCACGCGGTCGAGAACACCAGGTTGGGCCCGAGAAAGCCGGATTCGATGCAGAGGCGGTAGCCCGGCGCGTGCATCGAGTGGTCCCGCAACTGGGAGGGGCGGCGACGGCCTTCCCGGACGGCCCGGTAGTAGCGGAATCCGGCCACCGAGCCGCCGAGGGTGGAGCCCATGGCGACCGCGCCTCTCATGGGCGCCACCTCGTGGAGATCGATCCCGGCCATGGCCACGGCCTGATCGAAGGCGGCAAGGACGAGTTCGGAGCTGCGCTCCATCGTCCTCTTGTCGTCCCGGCGTTCGTAGACCGGGCGCGGGTCGAAGTCCACCGCCTCGCAGGCCCGCGGGTTGCGCAGGCCGCCGGCATCGAAGCTGGTGATCGGCCGCTGCCCGCACCGGCCCGCGCGCATGGCCTCGACGAACGACTCGAAGTCGTCCGAGACGGCGTTGACCACGCCCACGCCGGTCACCAGCGCTTCACGAATCTTCATTCGGGGAATCATGACGTCCTCCTGTTTCCATCCGACTTCGACGCATCGAATCGCCACGGCGACGCCTTGTCGCCGCAGCCGCCTGTACCGCGCGCTCCAGAGAGTCCGGGGTCTCCGTGCTCATCGCCGGGAGGCCGCGGGTGTGGCGCTTCATGAGGCCGGTCAGGACCCTGCCCGGGCCGGTCTCCACCACGAGTTCCACGCCTGCGCCGGGCAACGCCTCCATGACCGCGACCCAGCGCACGGGTCCGGTCATGTGCCCTTTCAAATCCTCGCGGATGCACTCGGGCCGGGTGAGCGCCGCGCCGTCGCGGTTGCGCAGGATCGGGATCGAGGGATCGCCTACGTCGACCGCGTCCACACGGGCGGCGAACTCCGCGGCCTCCTCGTCGAGCAGCGGCGAATGGAATGCACCGGACACGTTCAGCCGGATCCACCGGCCGCCGAGATCGGTGAGCAGGCGTCGCGCCTCGTCGAGCGCCTCCCGCGCGCCGGCCACCGCGATCTGATCGGAGAGATTGACGTTGGCGGGCCAGAGCGGGAGGCCGGACCCCTCCAGCGCCTCCGCCACCGTACGGACGTCCAGCCCGCGCACCACCCCCATCCCGCCGGGACGGCGCCGGCCGCCGGCCGCCATCAACCGGCCTCGCTCCGCGACCAGACGGGCCGCGTCGCCCGGGCGGAGCACCCCGGATACCGCCAGCGCCGTGAAATGCCCGACGCTGTGGCCGGCGAGCAGGACCGGCCGGACTCCTCGATCCAGCAGGACGCGGGCGAGTCCGAGGGAGAGGGCGAAGATCGCCGGCTGCGCCCGCTCCGTCTCGCGCAGCTCCGGGTCCGGAGTGCCCAGCACGTAGTCCATGATCGGAAGGGCGGCTTCCTCGGCGCACTCCTCGATGGTCGCCGCCACCGCCGGCAGCTCCGCGAACCCCCGACCCATGCCCGCGGACTGGGAGCCCTGCCCCGGGAACACCATCGCCGTGGTCACCATGCCGCCCTCCTGATCAGAACCGCTCCGAACAGGCCGTTCAGGCCGATGCCGGCGCAGAGCACCGAGCCCACTCCGCCGGTGGGGGCGCCGGCCGTCCCCGGAGAGGCGTCCGCCTCCAAGAAGGCGGGTACCCGATCCCGGTGGACCATCTCGGCCGCCAGCGCGATGTCGAGCATCGCCGCGGCGCCCATCGCATACCCGATGCTGTCCTTGGTCGACGCCATGGGGGGCGCCGCGTCCCCGAACACCGACCGGACGGCCGCCGCTTCCAGGTCGTCGTCCACGGCGGTGTTGGCGGAGGCCGCCAGGATCATGTCCACCTCTTCCGGCGACGCCTCGGCGTCCATCAGGCACCCCTTGATCGCGGCGGCCAGCCCGCGGCCGTCCCGCGCCGGACGGACGAGCTTCCAGGCGTCGTTGGTAGAGGCGGCGCCGGCCATCTCCGCCAGCGCGGGCGCGCCTCGGGCCCGGGCGTCGTCGCCCCGTTCGAGGATCAGGGCCGCCGCCCCTTCCGAGGACACGGCGCCCTGTCCGGAGCCGGCCGGAGGCGGCTCGCCGCACCCGGCGGCCGGCTTGTGCCAGCGCAGGACCCGCAGGGCGGACTGGACGGCCTCGCACAACTCGTCGGCACAGAGCGCAATGACCGCGTCGACGGCGGGATGCGCCAGCAGCATCTGCGCCTGGTAGAGGACCGAGGGAGCGCCGGAGCCGGCCGCCAGGACCTGGATCGGTCCCTTGAGGCCGAAGTGGATGCTCGCCAGGCTTGCCGGGGCGTTGAAGACGGATTCCTGGAAGAGCCTCGGCTTCACCCCCGAGGGGCCGTGCTCGATCAGGTCGTCGTAGATCTCCTGGGTGGTCGCGCTGGGTCCGTTCGAAGTGCCGTACACGATACCGACGGCCCGATCGGCCGCCCCCTTGCCGGTGAGGACCCCGGCCTGCTCCAGCGCAAGGTGTACCGCCGCGATCGCGAACTGCGACACCAGCGACACCCTGGAGAGCCGCCCGGACTGCAACAGGCGCGGAGATCCGGCTTCACCGCCTCCGCGCACGGGAGGGCGCCGGGGTAGCGCGTACATGGGGCGAACTCCGTGTCGCCGGTGTCCAGGCGGTCCCACAGCGCCTCGGTGCCGAGCCCGAACACGCCGATGGCCCCGGCGCCGGTTATTGCGATGCGCCGAGCGAGATCCGGTGCCATTTCGCGAGCTCCTTGAGAACGGGGTTGTCGGTGGCCTCGGCGAGCTGCTTCCAGGACCGGGCCGCGTCTTCGTCCCTGCCGATCTTCTCCATCGCCCGGGAGCGAGAGAGGTAGTAGGTCTCCCGCCAGCTTCCGGAGCGGAGCACGTCCACGTGATCGGGGTTGCTCTCCGGGTCGTTTGTCCAGCCGTCCAGGGCGTCGAAATCCGCGAGCCCGTCCCCGGCGCCCCCGAAGATCGACGGCATGCCGAGATAGGTGGAGCCGCGGATGAGCCGGACGACCGGGTCCCGCGGCGCCGCATCGACCGCCGCGTCCAGGTTGGAGAAGGCTTCCCGGACGTGGTAGAGCCGCACGAAACCGGGCCCCGGGACGATCTGCAGCAGTCCCTGGATCGGATAGTCGCGGGCCGCCAGCGCGTGGGCCGAGCCCCGCCACGCGCGGGCGAGGGTGAAGTCGGGCATCTGGTCGAGCACCTTGCCGAAGGCGTCGATGGCCGCGTCGGACCACGCCGGATCCTCGGTCACGGAGGCAAGATGCCAAGCCGCCAGGCCGGCCGAGAAGGGGTCTCCGTGCGGGCCGTTCTCCTCGTTCCAGATCGGCTCATACTCCGCGATCTGCCCGGCCCGCCATGCCTGCTCGGCCTTCTTCACGCTGTCGATCTCGCCAGCCGGCGCCATGGGCGCGATCTCGGGCGCCCCGGACGCGCAGCCGGCGATCAGGGAGCCGTATCCCGTCGCCAGCACCCCTGCCGCCAGCCAGGACCCCAGCAGGGTGCGGCCGATGGTTCGCGCCTCAGGCGTTCGCATTCTGAATCTCCTCTGCGTTGCGTTTCGGAAGGAAGGGGACGTTGAACATCTCCCGGACGGTGAGGTGCTTGAAGAAACGTTCCATCACGTAGGGGGCCAGGACCCCCTGCATGTCGGTGGACGTGCCGCTCTGCACGTCCATGCGCACCATGTCCGCCAGGTTCATCATCATCGGCAGCACCTCGAGCCCGTATCCGGTGGAATGCTCGTCCGGTGACACGTAGGGCTCGTCGCGCAACGCCGTGAAGCCGATCTTTTCGTACATCTTCGCCTGGAACTCGAACGAGTCGTTGAAGATGAAGTGGACGCGCCTCTCGGCCGCCGCCTCGATGACACACTTGAAGAGCCCCTTGAGCAGCACCGGATTCATGCGGTGGCGCCGGCCCACGCCGAGACGGCCGACCTCCGCGATCGGGCCCTCGCGGCGCCACGGAGCCAGATCGATCCCGGCTTCGCTCTCGATGGGCAGGCCACGCTCCATGTGGTCGAAGAAGATGCAGATCCCGCCGGCGGGCCGCTCGCCGGAGAAGGCGAGGAAGGGCAGGAAATCGTCCTGCCACTTCGCGTTGGAAGCGCGATGCTCGCGGAGGATGGCTTGCGTATCAAGTTTCCGGCGCATGCCGAGCGCCTTCTGGAGATCAGCGCGGTACGCATCGGCGACGACCTTGTAGAAGATCTCCCGATCTTCCGGGATCACCGCCTCGCGGAAGGAGTACCCTTCGAGCTCGAAGCGGGGCTGCCGCTCGTGGGCCGATCCCATCGAGACGAAGTTCAGCCACATCGTGGCCAGCACCCCGAACACCATCAGGACCAGGGGGCAGTAGAGGAAGCCCGGCCCCGGGATCAGGAGCAGCGCGGCAAGGCCGGCCGCGAAGTGCAGCCCTCCCCACATGAGCGACATCGTGCGGTGCAGCGGCGGGAAGCCGGCCCTCCCCGAGTAGAAGGCGGTGAAGGGCCGGCCCGCGAGCAGCAGCGCGAAGATCAGCGCCGCCAGGGTCCAGTACACGGTGGGGGAGAACCAGGCCATCCAGGACGGGTCCTCGAACCGGTCGCGGGCGAGCGCGAAGATCAGGTAGAACGCGGTCATGACCCGGGTGATCGGGGAGGCCACCCCGATCCGCCGTTCATAGGCCCACAGGGCGATGTAGAGCGAGGCGGCGATGTACGGCGCCACGGCCAGCGGCGTGAAGTAGATCGTGACGATCGTCGCCGGCATCACGGCGAGGCTCGCCAGCATCAGCCGGACCATCGCGCGCAGCCTTGCGCCCGAACATGCCGCCTCGGTGCTCATGGAACCTCCCTTCAGCCCAGGCTGTTGAGGATGGACCGGCCCAGGAAGGCCGGGGCGGACACCGTCCTGCCGGGCCGCCGGGTCCCGCCGACGGCGCAGGAGAGGCCCGGCATCCCCAGGTCCTCGACCAGGTAGGCGAGCGCCACGGCCTTGCCGAGGGTGTCCGAGAAGACCGCGGACTGGACGCGGCCGATGTCGCGGTCCTCGACGAAGACCGTCTGCCCCTGCAAGCCCGCGGCCTCCCCGTCGACCACCATGAGCACGCATTTGCGCTCGAGCGAGCTCTTCTTCCGCTCCAGCGCTCCGGCGGCTCTGAGGTGCTCCTTCCGGAAATCGACCATCCACTGGAGGCCGGCCTCGAAGACCGAGGCGTCCGGCGGGACGTCCCGCTCCCGGCTGATGGTCCCCATCTCGGTCATCATGATCGGGAGCGCGTCCTCCCCGACCATGAGCGCGTCGCCGTCCCCGGCCTGCTTGAGGGTCTCGATCACCGCCTGCTTGCCGGCGCTTTCGCCGAACAGGTAGAGCTCGTACTCCCCGAAGTACCCGATCCGCGCCGCCAGCACCGCCGGCGTGCCGATCGGCAGGGCGTTCAGGAAGGCGATGGACTGCACCTCGTCCCCGAACGCCTTCAGGGCCACCGCCTCGGCTTCCGGCCCGATCAGGGCCAGGGCGAACTGCTCCTCGCGGACGTCCCGAAGCGTCGCGTTGCGCCCGGAGGCGCCTTCCTCCAGGGCGGACCGGATGGCGGACCGGTCGGCGGGCTCGCCGATGATCCGGAAGCCCTCCTCCAGCGCGATCAGCCAGACGATGGCGTCGACCCCGCCTTCCGGGGACGGGATCAGGGTGTTCGCGGCCCGCCCTTCGAGCAGCTCCCGAACGTTGCAGCCGACGACCGCGTCGAGCACGTCGCCCGCTTCCGGCCCGGACAGATCGAACCGGGCCCATTCCTGGAGGTCGGCCAGCCCTGCGTGGCCACGCATGCGTTGGTAGTCGGACATCACGCGATCTCCTCTTCGGTTTGACGGGACATGATCAGGTCCACGATCGAGTTGACGGAGCGGATCTCCTGCATGTCGCCGTCCTCGACGCGGATGCCGAATCCGCCTTCGACGGCGACGACGATCTCCAGCGCGTCCACCGAATCGAGTCCCAGCCCCACTCCGAAGAGCAGGCAGTCGTCCGGGATCTCGTCGGGCTGCCGGTCGAGGCTCAAGCGCTCGACCAGCGTCTCCTTGAGACGGTGGGTCAGATCCCTGCGCCGTTGCGCGTAGGCGCGTACTTCTGCAAGCGTAGTGGTCATCAGACGTAACTCCCTCCACTGATGTTGATGCCGGTGCCAGTGACGAAGGTCGACAGATCGGAGCCCAGGAAGACACAGGGGCCGGCCACTTCCTCGGGCCGGCCGAAGCGTTCGAGGGGGATGATCCGGCGGAGCTTCGCCTTCTCGGCCGGCGGCATGCGCCTGGTCATCTCGGTGTCGATCACACCGACGAACAGGGCATTGGCCAGCACGTTGAACTTGCCCGCCTCGCGGGCAAGGGACTTCGTAAAACCCATGATTCCGGCCTTCGCCGCCGCGTAGTTGCATTGGCCGGGCCGGCCGGACAGGGCCGAGACGGAGCTGACGGAGACGACGCGGCCGCTGCGCTGCCTCATCATCACCCGCACCGCTTCGCGCGAGCACTGGTAGACGCCGCGCAGGTTGACCGCGAGCACCTCGTCGAACTCCCGCTCGCTCATCATCACCAGCGGCTTGTCGCGGACGATGCCGGCGTTGTTGACCAGGACGTCCAGCCTGCCGAACGCCTCCACCGCCTTGTCCGCCAGCGCTCTCGCGGTGGCCGCCTCGGTGACCGAGCCGGGCACCGTCTCGCAACGTCCGCCCAGATCCCGGATCGCCGCCGCGGTCCCGGCCAGCGCCTCGGATGGGCGGGTGGCGTTGAGCACGAGGCAGGCCCCCTGTCTCGCGTACTCCAGGGCGATGGCGCGGCCGATCCCGCGCGAGGCGCCGGTGACGATCGCGGACTTGCCTTCGAGGAGCTTCATCGGACCACCTCCAGCCCACAGGCCGGCACGCCCGCCCGCAACTGCCCGAAGACGTCCCGGACGTCCTCGGGGTAGAGGATCGGCCGCCCGCTGAAGCGATCCATGCACACGAGCTCGGCCCGTACCGTGCAGACCAGGGTGCGCCCGCGGCGGATGCGGCTGAGCCACGTCGAGCTGGCCGCGCCGAGCTTCTCCACCTTGGTCCGGATGGTGAGCCGATCGTCGAACAGCGCGGGGACGTGGAACTTCATGTCCACGGAACGCAGCGCGAGGCCCAGGCGGCGCTGCTCGAACAGATCGCCCACGTCGAGCCCCACCGCGCGCATGAGCTCGTTGCGCCCCCGTTCCGCCATCTCGAGGTAGCGGGGGTGGTAGACGACGCCGCCTGCGTCGGTGTCCGCGAAGATCACCCGGCAGGTGGTGACGGCCGCTGCCGGGGTGGCGATATTGCTCATGACGCGCCCCTCTCGAAGATGAATGCGAAGCCGTCGCCGACCAGGTCGCAGCCGGCGGCCAGTACGTGGCGCGGGGCATCCCCGCCGCCCTGCAGGGACGCCAGTGCCGCCGCGACGGTCATCAGCGGGCCGCAGGAAGGGGCGAAGCCGAACACCTCGTCCGGACGGACGATCGGCGGCGGCGCGTCTGCGAACACCGCACGCAGGGCGTGCCGGCAGGCGCGGCGCACCGGCGCGACCCCCCGGTCGAGGAGGCTGACGAGCCCGACGTCCGCCGCGGCGACCTCGGCCATCCGGCAGGCCGCGTCGATCGCCCGCCGCAAGCCTCCGCCGTCGCGCGCCACCGACAGATCGAGGGGGTCCTGAAAATGTGCCCAGCCGGCCAGTCGGGCCACGGTGCGCACGCCGCGCGCCCTCGCGCTGGACGCCCGTTCCAGGGTGAGCGCCGCCGAGAACTCTCCGAGGGCGAGGGCCCGGCCGCAACGCTTCTCCGCCGCCTGCCGCACGACCCCGGCGCAGCGGTAGATCTTCAGGAGCCGTGGCGAGAGCTCGTCCCCCGAGACCATGGCCACGCGATCCTGACGGTCGTCGCGGGCCAGATCGGCCGCGTAGGCCAGACCCGCCGCGGCGCCGCAGAGCGTGGTCGTGTACCCCGTGACGCCGAACGCCAGCGAGCAGGCGCTTCCCGTCGCATTCATCGTGGTCATCGGGAAGTAGTGCGCGTTCGCGAGGGCGGGGTCGCCGTCGAACACGCTTTCCATGTACTTCTCGGTCGGCTTCTGGGCGGCGAAGACCACCCCGCTGACGAGACCGGATCGCGGGTTGTGGTGGAAGACGGCCCGGTCGTCCCCGAGCGCCTCGGCGAGGGCGATGACGGCGTAGCGGGTCGCCGGCGCGCCGCGGGAGAAGGGCTTGAGCACGGGATCGGTCAGGCGCGTCCGGGGGCAGTACGCGGCGCCGACGCCGCTTTCCGGCTCCTCCCCCGCCAGGGCGCCGCCCGCTGCCAGAGCCTCCCGGAAGCGGGCGGCGCCCGGGCCGGCGGCGCTCATGACGCCGACCCCGATCACCATGACGGCGTCGGGCCGGACGGCGCGCGGGCGACGCGCGGCCTCCAGGCTCCGGTCCCGACCCACCCGCACGATCAGCGAGCTGTTGTTGCCGCCGAAACCGAAGTTGTTGACCATGATGGTGCCGGGCCTGCCCTCGCGAGGTGCGTTGCGTACGTAGTCGAGCGACTCGCACCCCTCGCGGATCGCGTCCATCCGCAGGCCGTGCGGAACCACCCCGGCGCCGGCGAGGAGCAGGGAGGCGATCAGCTCGAGGATGCCGCTGGCCCCCAGCGTGTGGCCGAAGAAGGACTTGGTGGAGCTGACCGGCGTGGCGTCGCCGAACAGCCGGCGCAACGATCGGGATTCGGCCGCGTCGTTGGCCTCCGTGCCGGTGCCGTGCGCGTTGACGTAGTCGACGTCGGTGGCGCGGAGGCCCCCGTCTTCGAGGGCGGCGATCATCGCCTGCTCGCTCCCGGCGCCTTCGGGGTCCGGCGCGGTGGCGTGGTACGCGTCCCCGGACAGGCCGTAGCCCAGGATGCGGGCCAGGGCCGGCCCGCATCCGGGCATCTCCAGATCCCCCCGCTTGAGGACGACGATGCCGGCGCCTTCCCCGAGCGTGAGGCCGCTGGGCTCGGAGAAGGGCGCGGTCTTCTCGCGGGAGAGCGCCCGCAGGGCGTTGAACCCGGCCATGACCGAGAGGGACACCGTGTCGGACCCGCCGGCGATGACCAGATCCGCCTCGCCCCCGCGGATCAGGTCGGCGCCGATGCCCACGGCGGAGTTGGAGCTGGCGCAGGCCGATGACACCGTCAGCACCCGTCCGCGGGCGCCGCTCAAGCGTTTGACGACCGAGGTGCAGTGGGAAACGAGAGACGCCGCCACGATCCGGGGGCGGACCCGATCCCACGCCTGCCGGAGGACGTACCGGGCCACCTCCTCGGTGCGCACGAGGCCGCTGTGGGAGCTGCCCAGACAGACGCCGATCCTCTCCGGATCCAGATCCCGCGGGTCCACGCCCGCCTGGCGGATCGCCTCCCGGTACGCCTCGACGGTCAGAAGCGTCGCGCGATCCATCCAGGCGCGCGCGTCCGCGTCCATCTCCACCGGGACCTCATCGCCGAAGCTGCTGGCCAGATCGCCGAGGAAGCGGTAGTCGCCGAAGCGGGCCTCCTTTCCGATGGAGTCGCGTCCGTCGAGCAGGGCCTGCCTCATCTCCACGCAGTTGCGCCCGAGCGGGGAAAAGGCTCCCATCCCGACGACCGCGACCTCGTGGTTCGGGTACACGCCGCCAGACGCCGCGTTCAATCCTCTGCGGAGCGGGTGTTCGCCGGCGAAGGCCGCGGCGCCGCGCTCCCGCACGCGCGCTCCCCGCTCCATTCCTCCACCTCCGTTCGTCCCTTCTTCCGCCCGTGGAAAGGGTGCATGGGCACCATGGGCATCACGGGCGCGGAGGGTGTGCCGCTCGCGGACGCAGCTCATCGCAGGAGGCCTCCATCGACGCGCTGGACCGCGCCGTTGCAGTACGAAGAGGCGCCGGAGGCGAGGAACCAGGCCGCCTGCGCGACCTCGGCCGGTTCGCCCATCCGGGGCGAGGCGCTCGCGGCGAGCACGTGGGTGTACATTCCCGGTTCGAGCGCCTCGACCATCCCGGTGCGGATGAAGCCGGGCGCGAGCGCATTGACCCGCACCCCGCGACGGCCGAAGTGCCGCGCGAGCAGCCTCGTGGCCCCGATCAGGCCGCCCTTGGTGGCCGCGTAGGGGACCTGGCCTTCCTTGCCCGTCACCCCGGCCATCGACGCCATCATCACCACCGCGCCGCCGCGCCCCGCCCGCGCCGAGGCGACGAGAGACGGCGCCGCCTGGAGCGCCAGCATCACCGGGGCGGACAGGTTCGCCCGGATCAGGCCGGCGTACCCCCCGGGCGGCAGGGTCGCGAAGGCCCCGTCATGGGTCCCGCCGGCGTTGTTGATCAGGACGTCCAGGCGGCCGTAGCGGGCGAGGACCCTGCCGACGAGGGTGCGGCACGCCTGTGGATCCTCGAGGTCCGCGCGGAGCATCTCCGTCTCGGCCCCGATGCCCGCCAGCTTCTCCCGGGTCTCGACGGCCGCCGCTTCGTCGGAGCGGTAGGCCAGGGCGAGCCGGCAGCCCTCGCGCGCGAACCGCTCCGCGATCGCCCGCCCGATGCCGCGCGTCGCACCCGTGATCAGGACGACGCCGGCGCCTGCATTGCTCTTTGCATTGCTCTTTGCATTGCTCCCCGCGTTGTGCGTCGTCGTGCTCATGCCGTCATCTCCATCACGCCGTTGCCGAGGCAGAGGACGCCGCCGTTGGCGGGCGTGTCGCCTTCGAGCAGGGAAAGAAGGAAGCGGACGTAGCCGTCGATCCCGATCGGGCGGTAGCGCAGGGCATAGACCTTCAGCCTCTCCCGGCGGGACCGCCACGCGGACTCCTCAGCCATTTCCCGCGCGGGCTGGCAGACCACCGTGTTGAAGCCGAGGCCCATCCGCCCGTACTCCTTGGCCATGGACTTCAGGGCCGCGGCCCGGGCCTGGTTGGCGACGGGGGTCTGGGGAAGACCGAGGATGCGGGCCGCGGCGTCGTCGATGCAGAGCGCCAGAAGCTGCCCTTTCCCCGCCGGCATCATGGCCTGGATCGCCGCCCGGCAGTCGGCGAGAAACGCCGTCGTCTGGCGGTGGAGCGCGTCGGCGAAGGCGAGCGCCGCATCCGGCACGGCTTCCGCCTCTTCCACGAAGGCGGCCTCGTCGAGGCGCGGCTCGGTCAGCACCACGCCGCAGGGGGTGGTCCCGGCCAGGGCCGCGCCGAGGCCGCCGCCCGCAGAGGCGTCCATGGCGTGGCCTCCCCGGCTCCGCCAGCCGGCGGCGAGGGCTTCGCCCAGCGCCGTGTCGATCCGATCGAAGAACAGGATGCGTGCAGACATGGATCGTCCCTCCGCCGGTTCGAGCAGGGCTCAGGCGTCCGTCGGCATCTCGGCGCGCCGCGCCTCGACCATCCTGGCGAGCCGCCCGACCGTGGCGCAGTGCTCCTCGATGAACCCTTCGTCCACGTCCGGGAGGGACAGGCCGAACTCGCGCTGCACGCCGGCGATGATCTCGAGCGCATCGATGGAATCGAGATTCAGGCCGTCCTCCTCGAACAGGCGGACGTCGTCGGTGACGTCGGCGAGATCGATGCCGATCTCTTCGAGCTCGAGCCCTTCGTAGACGACCTTCATGCGGATGTGCTCGGCGATCTCCGAACAGGTCATGCTGGTGCTGGTAGTCACCTTCTATGCCTCCCTCAAACGATGGCCCGAACGATGGCCCGAACGATGGCCCGAACGATGGCCCGAACGATGGCCGTTGCCGAACGCACCCAGCGAGAACTTCGCTCCGGCGACGCGTTTCCCGTGGCAAAGCATCGAGGCCAGGAAGTCGTGGACGCCGCTTGCGTGAGACCGCTTCTCCACCTTGAGAAGCAGCGCGTCTCCCGGCCGGACCAGGGAGCGGAAGACGACGTCCCGCGCGCAGACCAGGTACAGCCGCGCCGTCGGAACGTCCGGGACGAGGGCGCGGCCGGCCTCCACCATGGCCTCCAGCATCAGTACGCCGGGGACGATCGGCTCTCCGGGAAAGTGGCCCGCGTAGACCGGACAGGCCGGGTTCGGCTCGATCCGGCGCTCGTATCCGTGCTCGCCGGTGTGCTCGGAGATCACCCGGAACGGCGCCTTGCCGCCGTCGTCCCGCCGGCGGACACCGGCCCCGGCCGTTGCGGGGGGCGCCCCCTCCGGCGCCGGGACCGGCTCGCCGGGGAAGTACAGTGCGCCGGTCATCCACGCGCAGCCGGTCCCCGAGCCGCTGAAGAAGCCGGCCGTGAATTCATGGAATCCGCCGCGCCGGGCCGCCGGCATCACCATCGCCCGCACGATCCGCACGGGCCTTTTCGCCCAGCGGAACTCCTTCACTCCCGCGAGGTAGGCGGGCCGGCTCGCCCATTGCCCGGCGACGCGGATCCGGGCGCCGTACAATTGAGCCCCCCATTCGATGGGGAGGGCGGTGCGCGGAAACGCGGACGCCCAGGCCGGCCAGGGCTCCGGCCACGTGGTGCGGGTTTCGGCCGCTCCGCCTTCCAGCACCCTGAACCCCTCGACGAAGCGGTAGGGGGGCCGGATGGCGCCGCGCCCCGGGGTCACGGCGCCGGGTACCGCCTGAAGTGTCGTTGCGCTGCTCATCGTTCGACGCCGGGGTCGTGCCCTCTCCTCCGATTGCCGCCGATCCTTGCGTGGGCCCTGTCCGGACCCCCCGCTCGTCCTCCGGCGTCCGCCCCCGGAGTGACGCGCATCCTCGCGCCTTCGACGAAACCCGGATATGGAACTGGGACACCTTCTTTGTCGGCGTGAGTCGGATCCCTTGAAAGCCGCCGGCCATGCCGCTCCCGGTCCGATCTCACGCACCGCCCCGTTCCGGAGGGCCGGACACCGGCCGAGCCCCGGTTGGAGGGGTCTTGTCCCGGAACACGGGCAACGGACGGCCGGACGCCCGCGGAGCCGTCCGCATCCCGCTCATCCGCCCGAACCCGCACACCGGAGCGGCGGTCGACCGGCCATGTGGGAGCGGATGCCGGTACACTCCGCGTATTGCCTTTCCCGGCCGAGCCGAGGAGCCACGCATGAATCGAAGGAGTCCGCGGGCACGTTCACGCCGGTTGACGATGCTGGCGCTCGCCGCGTCGGTCGCCCTGGCCGGTTGTGGCGGGGTCACCACCAAACCGCAATCGGATCTGGAGCCGCGGCTCGCCGCCGCCCGGGAGGCGTTCGACGGCCGTTTCGATTACCTCTACGTCCCGAGCCGGGGAAAGCTTGCCGACGAGGCGTTCCTCGCGATGTCGCGGGTCGCAGGCCCCACCGATCTGGCCCGCCACCTCGCCTCCAGGATGGCCCCGGCGGAATCGGAACCGGTCCGGCTGATGATCACCGGCCAGTCAGGTGAGAAGACGCTCCGGGTGATCCTCGACGCGCTTTCGTTCTACAAGGACCGCCGTCTTCCGCACCTCGAGGTGCTGTATCTCGGGGAGCGCTCGTACGAGGCGCAGCTCGCGCGGGCGTTCTCCGCGATCGGTGCGACGTTCCGCTTCGCGCCCTACCCGAAGGACTGATCGAGCAAGGAGCTTCCCGAGCGTCTCCCCACCCGGCATCCCTATCCTTCATACCGGCAGGCGGGCCCTGGAACTCCGGTACTCCACGGACGAAACCGCCCGGCGCGGCCGGCGGACGGGCCCGGGAGCTCCGGCCTTCTCCGGCCCTTGCCCGGTTCGCCGAAGGGGTTCGGGGGCGAGGCGGGCGTGGATCCCGATCACCGCGCCTCGATCAGCGCCACCGCGTGCGCCGCGATCCCCTCGCCGCGCCCGGCAAAGCCCATCCCCTCGGTGGTCGTCGCCTTGACGTTCACGGCAGCCGGCTCGATCCCGAGATCGGAAGCGAGATTGGCGCGCATCGCACCGAGGTGCGGAGCGAGCCTGGGGGCCTGCGCAACGACCGTGACATCGACGTTGGCGGCCTCGAACCCTCGCTCGCCGAGGAGAGCGGCGACCCGGCGCAGCAGTATCCGGCTGTCGATCCCGGCGAGTTCCGGGTTCGAATCGGGAAAGTGCCGGCCGACGTCGCCGAGCCCCGAGGCGCCGAGCAGGGCGTCGCACAGCGCATGGATCAGGACGTCGCCGTCGGAATGCGCGGCGAGACCGCGGTCGAATTCGATGGTGACGCCGCCGAGCACGAGCCTCGCACCGGCCGCGAAGCGGTGGGCGTCATAGCCGTGGCCGATGCGGATCACGACCTGGACGCCTCCACAACGGCCAGGGTGCGGGTACCGGCAAGGGCTTCCGGGTGGAGGGCTCCGAGACAGGACCGGCGGGCGCACGGCGTGATCCGGTCAGCGCCGGGGCCGGGACCGCATCGGCTCATGGCCACGGCTTCTTCGTCCCGGAAAGGACGCGGGCAGAAGCAGGGTCTTCCGCGCGGCTCCGATACAGGGCCGGCGTGCGGGACATGCACCGGAGCGCCTCGCGGCCAGGGCCGATTCGAATCACGTCCGCGCCTCCTCCATTCCGAGCAGGACGCGGGCGAGCGCGAGATCTTCCGGGCGGGTGATCTTGACGTTGTCCGGCGAGCCTTCGACGAGGAGCGGACGGGCGCCGACGCGCTCCATCGCCTGCGCTTCGTCGGTCACCGGGCAGCCGTCCGCGATCGCACTCCCGAGCGCGGCGCGCAAGCGGCCCAGAGGGAAGATCTGCGGCGTAAACGCGCACCAGAGCCGCTCACGATCCACCGTACCCTCGATCGACCCTTCCGGCCCGGCCCGTTTGAGGGTGTCGCGCACCGGGGAGGCGAGGACCGCACCGTCCGGATGACTGCGCGCCGCCGAGACGAGCCGTTCGACGTCGGCGACCGCCACGCAGGGGCGGACCGCGTCGTGCACCATCGCCAGATCGCCGTCCGCGGCCACCGTGCCCAGGTGTTCGAGCGCATTGGCGACCGAGTGGCGGCGTTCGGCCCCTCCCTCGATCCGGACAACGGCCGTCCCGAGCCTCTCCGCGATCTCGTCCCACCAGGGATCCCCCGGCGCGGTCGCGACCACGATGCCGGCGACTCCGCGGACCGCCGCAAGCCTGGAGATGACGTGGGCGATGACGACGCGGCCGCCGAGCGGGAGGTACTGCTTGGGGCGGCCGCCGCCGAAACGCCGTCCGACGCCTGCCGCGGGGACGACCCCCCAGACATCCAATGGACGGCGACCCTCCCGAATCATGCGCCACGAGGCGAAGCGTCAGCGATCGACGAGCTGATAGAACGTCTCGTCCTTGCCGATCATCCCGAGATCGCTGCGCGCCCGCTCCTCCACGGCCTCGAGGCCCTCCTTCAAATCGTGGACCTCGGCCGCGAGGCGAAGGTTGCGGGCCTCGAGCCGGGTGTTCTCCTCGCGCTGTGCCGCGAGCGCGGCCTCCAGGCGGCGCACCTCGGACAGGCCGCCGCTTCCCAGCCAGAGCCGGAGCTGCAGCGCAACGACCAGGACCAGAAGCACCGCGATCACGATCTTCATCTTCATCGAGCCGCCCCGCTCTCCCGCCTTGGCGATCCACCGCCTCTCACGCCGCGCCATGGAGCGCCCCCAATCCGGGATAGCTCGACCGGCCCTCCGGCGCGAGGCGTTCTTCGATGCGGATGAGGCGGTTGTACTTCGCGACCCGATCCGATCGCGAGAGCGAGCCGGTCTTGATCTGCCCGGCGCCGGTGGCCACCGCGAGATCCGCGATGGTGGTGTCCTCCGTCTCCCCCGAACGGTGCGAGACCACGACGGTCCAGCCGGCCGAGCGCGCGGTCTCGATCGCGTCGAAGGTCTCGCTGAGGGTGCCGATCTGGTTGACCTTGACGAGCACCGAGTTCGCGACGCCTTCGGCGACGCCTCTGGCGATGACGGCGGGGTTCGTCACGAAGAGATCGTCGCCCACGAGCTGGATCCTGCCGCCGAGACGCGCGTTCAGGAGCTTCCAGCCCTCCCAGTCGTCCTCGGCCATGCCGTCCTCGATCGACACGATCGGGTACTTTTCGACCCACCCGGCCAGATGGTCGGCGAACGCTGCGGCGTCGAGGGAGACGCCTTCCGAGGCAAGGTGGTACTCCCCGTCGCGGTAGAGCTCCGAGCTCGCCACGTCGAGGGCCAGGTGGACGTCGCCGCCGGCGGAGCAGCCGGCCTTCCCGATCGCTTCGAGGATGAGCTCGATGGCTTCCTCGTTGGAGCGCAGATCGGGGGCGAAGCCGCCCTCGTCGCCGACCGCGGTGGCCAGCCCGCGCCCGGCCAGCACCGCCTTCAGCGCGTGGAACACCTCCGCCCCGCAACGCACCGCCTCGCGGAGATCCGCCGCGCCGGCCGGGACGATCATGAACTCCTGCATGTCCACGCTGTTGTCGGCGTGCGCGCCCCCGTTCAAGACGTTCATCATCGGCACCGGCATCCGGAACGGCCCGTCGCCGCCGAGGTGGCGGTAGAGCGGCTGCCCGCCGGCGCGCGCCGCCGCGTGTGCGCAGGCCAGCGAGACCGCAAGGATCGCGTTCGCGCCGAGGACCGCCTTGTTCCCGGTGCCGTCCAGATCCCGCATGGCGGCGTCGATCCGGCGCTGATCGGCCGCGTCCATCCCCGCGAGCGCGGGCCGGATCCGCTCCTCCACGTTCGCGACCGCCCGCCGGACCCCGCGTCCGTGAAAGCGCGCGGGATCGGCGTCGCGCAGCTCCAGCGCCTCGCGCTTGCCGGTCGAGGCGCCGGAGGGGACCGCGGCCCGGCCGACGATGCCGCCGTCGAGGACCACGTCGGCCTCCACGGTGGGATTGCCGCGCGAGTCGATGATCTCGCGGGCGACGATGTCCCGGATGACCGTCAATTGCCTCTCCTCCAGGAATCTGCGCCTCGGAACCCTTCCGCCAATTCGAGTCATCGAGCTCCGGAATCGTCACGAATCAATGGATCGGCTCATATGGCGCCCGCGTAACGTATCGATCCGCGGGACAAAGCTCTCCCGGCGGAGCCGGAACCAGGTCCGTTGCGAACCCGGGAGCGCGGGCATCCCGACCGCACCCACGGAACCCATTGAAACGGCAAGGCATTCTCCCCGGCGGTGTTGGCTACGGCCCGTCCGTAGCCAACACGTCTCGCGCGATACGATGCTTGCGGATGCTACCGGAAGGGCACGGTTGCCGCTACCGCGGGCGGCGCGGCAAGCTCCCCCGCGCGGTCCGGGGGGAGTGTCTGGCAGGCGGAGGGGCACCACATACTGCGGTTCCACCGGCAGATGCCGACGGGCTGGTCGGAAGGCGACCACCACGAGGCCGACGAGAGCGCCCTGACCGGGCGCACCGCAGGCGTCGGGAGGGGAAGCCTGCGCTTCGGGCTCCCTCTGCCGACCAGCGACCGCACGATGGTCTGGTCGACCACCATCGACGCCCTCGACGAGGTCCTGGAGTGGACGCGGGGGCTGGCGGGGTAGAGGTGGGGGCCGCGCTGCCGAGTGTAAGGAGAGGTGGACGAGGAAGCCCGCGCTCCCAAGGATGCCTCTCGCAAGATTCGACTCAATTGCACGGATGGCGGCCCTTCGTGGGGTCCGGCTCCATCCCCGCCGCGTCCTCCGCCCGCGGGCGGGACTTCACCACATCGTCGATCGTGAGCAGGCATTCGAGCAGCGCCTCCATCCGGTCGAGCGGCCAGGCGTTGGGGCCGTCGCTCAATGCCTCGTCGGGATTCGGATGCGTCTCCATGAACACCCCCGCGACCCCCGCCGCGACCGCGGCGCGCGCGAGCACCGGCACGAACTCCCGCTGGCCGCCGGAGCGCGCGCCCTGCCCGCCGGGCATCTGCACCGAGTGGGTGGCGTCGAACACCACCGGGCAGCCGGTGCGCCGCATCACCGCGAGCGAGCGCATGTCCGACACCAGATAGTTGTATCCGAACGACGCCCCCCGCTCGCAGACCATGAGGTCGGGGTTGCCGGCCGCCTTCGCCTTCTCCACCACGTTGGCCATGTCCCAGGGGGCGAGGAACTGGCCCTTCTTGACGTTCACCGGCTTGCCGCAGCGGGCCACGGCCTGGATGAAGTTGGTCTGGCGGCAGAGGAACGCCGGGGTCTGGAGCACGTCCACGACCGACGCCACCTCGTCGAGCGGCGTGTCCTCGTGCACGTCGGTGATGACGGGGACGGAGACTTCGGCCCGGACCCGCTCCAGGATCCGCAGCCCGGCCTCCATCCCGGGACCGCGGAAGCTCTCGTGGGAGGTCCGGTTCGCCTTGTCGAAGGAGGACTTGTAGACGAGGCCGACCGCATGCCTTTCGGCGATGCCCGCCAGCGTCTCCGCGGTCTCCATCGCCAGCGCCTCGGACTCGATGACGCAGGGGCCGGCGATCAGGAACAGCCTCTCGTCGTTGCCGGCCTCGAAGGCGCCGATCCTCATCGGCCCGGCGCCTCCGGGGACTTGGGGTGCACGACGGGGTTTGGGTGGAGCTCGCCGATCCTCATCGGCCCGGTCGGCTCCGGGGCTCGGCGATGCGCCACGAGCGCGCAGTACGGGAGAAGACGCCCGGCCCTGTGTCCGTTCGATTCATGCGCAGGATCATGCGGCGGCGCGATCACCGGCGCCGCCCGGCCCGGCATTCCCGCCCGCACCGCCCCGGTCGGCGATCTCGCCAGTGCCGTCGCCGGTGACTCCCTCGACGGCACGCCTCCCGGTGCTCTCACCCGTACCTTCCCTGCCGGCGCCATCGTTCCCGCCGGCGCTTCCGCCCGCACCCGCACCGACCCGTTCGCCGGTGCTCCCGCCAGCGCGCCCGCCGATGCCCTCCCCATACTCGTTCGCCGCCTCGACGAACCCCTTGAACAGCGGATGGCCGTCGCGCGGGGTGGAGGTGAACTCCGGGTGGAACTGGCAGGCGATGAACCAGGGGTGGCCGGGTGCCTCGACGACCTCGACCAGGGTGCCGTCGAGGGTCTTGCCGGCGATCCGCAATCCCGCGTCCTGCAGCGGGTCCATGTAGGTGTTGTTGAACTCGTAGCGGTGCCGGTGCCGCTCGTGGGCGATGACGTCGGTCCCGTACACCGAGCGGATCCGCGACTCGCGCCGCAGCCGGACCGGCTGCGCGCCGAGGCGCATCGTCCCTCCGAGGTCCGACGCCTCGTCCCGGCGCTCGATCGCGCCGTCCTTCCCGACCCACTCGGTCACCAGCGCGATGACCGGGTGCGGCGTCCCGGGGTTGAACTCCGTGCTGTCGGCGCCGGCGAGCCCCGCGCAATGGCGCGCGTACTCGATCACCGCGACCTGCATCCCGAGGCAGATGCCGAGGTACGGCACCCGGTTCTCGCGGGCGTAGCGCACGGCCCGGATCTTCCCTTCGATGCCGCGCTTGCCGAACCCCCCGGGGACGAGGACCGCGTCCGCGCCTTCGAGGCAGCCGGCGCCGGCGGTCTCGATCTCCTCGGAATCGACGTAGTGGATCTCGACCCGGGTCCCGGTGTGGATGCCGGCGTGGACGAGCGCTTCGCTGAGCGACTTGTAGGATTCCGCGAGCTCGACGTACTTCCCGACCATCGCGATCCGCACGCGCCGGGTGGCGTTCGCGAGGCCGTGCACGACCGCGTCCCACTCCGAGAGATCGCTTGCCGCCGCCTCCAGGCCGAAACGCTCGACCACCAGGTCGTCAAGCCCCTGCTTGTGCAGCATCCGGGGGATCCGGTAGGTGCTGTCGGCGTCGATGCAGCTAATCACCGCGCGCTCGGACACGTTGGTGAAGAGCGCGATCTTGCGCCGCTCGCTGTCGGGGAGTGGGCGCTCCGAGCGGCAGAGCAGAATGTCGGGCTGGATGCCGATCGAGCGCAGCTCCTTCACCGAATGCTGCGTCGGCTTCGTCTTCAGCTCGCCGGCGGCGCCGACGTACGGCACCAGGGTGAGGTGGAGGAAGAGGGATTCCCGCTCCCCGAGCTCGAGCCGCATCTGCCGGATGGTCTCGAGGAAGGGCAGCGACTCGATGTCCCCGACCGTGCCTCCGATCTCGACTACGCAGATCTCCGCCTCGCCCGCGCCCTCCCGGATGCACGACTCGATCTCGTCGGTGACGTGGGGGATGACCTGGACGGTCGCCCCGAGGTACTCGCCGCGGCGCTCCTTGCGCAGCACGTTCCGGTAGATCTGGCCGGTGGTGAAGTTGTTCCGCTTGCCCATGGTGGCGCGGACGAAGCGTTCGTAGTGGCCGAGGTCGAGATCGGTCTCCGCGCCGTCGGCGGTGACGAACACCTCCCCGTGCTGGAAGGGGTTCATCGTCCCGGGGTCGACGTTGATGTAGGGGTCGAGCTTGACGAGGGTGACGTCGAGGCCCCGTGCTTCCAGGATTGCGGCGAGCGACGCGGAGGCGATGCCCTTGCCGAGTGACGAGACGACCCCGCCCGTGATGAAGATGAAGCGCGCCATCGGGACCTGCTTCGCACGGCCGCGGATTGGCCGCCGGACGGGTGGGCACGGTAGCAAATCGCCCTCTGGGCGGCAACGTCATGAGCTCCGAGTGTCAGGAGCACGTAGTCTGTCCGGTGCAGTAGCACGTCGATTGTCCGGTTTTGGGGACCCCCGATGAGGAGATGCCCCAAGACGGACGGAGCTGCTACAGGCTCTGCCTCGTTGGGCAAGACTCCCCCTTTATCGGCGGCCCGAGGCCGTACAGTCCGCGGATGGACGACTTCATCGGACGGAGGAACCTGATCGCCCCGGAGCGGCTGCGCGAGCTGACCCGGCGCTCCGACTGGAAGGGGGCGGTGCAGACGCTGAGCCATTTCGGCGCCATCGGGGTGACGGGCACGGGGCTGTGGCTCGCCTGGGGCTCGTGGTGGGCGGCGCTCTGGTTCGTCCTCCACGGGATGCTCCTGAACTACCTGTTCGCCGCCCGGCACGAGTGCAACCACTACACCGCGTTCAGGACCCGCCGGGTGAACGACGTCGTCAACCGGATCACCGCATTCGTGCTGCTCTACCCACGGAGCTACGAGCGCTGGTTCCACTTCGAGCACCATCGCCACACCCAGGACTGGGAGCGCGACCCGGAGCTCATGAACCGGCAGCCCTACACGCTGTCGAGCTATCTCCTCTACCTGTTCGGGGTGACCCAACCCGGCATAGCCGGAACCAAGCGCCGGTCATGAATCTGGGAGCGCGGGCGTCCCGCCCGCTGGCAAAGGGCCGCTTCCTGGGAACGCGGGCGTCCCGCCCGCAAGGCGCACGCGAGCCTTCGGCCCGTGCGGGAGGGATGCCCGCGCTCCCGGGAGCCGCCACCACCGCCGGCGCGTGGCGGGCAGCGGGACTTCCGACGCACTCGAAGTCTATCGCCCGGATGTCGCCGGCCGCCCGGATTCGGCTACCATTCTGCGGCGTCCGCCCAAGGAGACCCGTCATGACCGGAACCACCCGCCGCCTCGCGGAGTTCGCCGCCGGAATCCAATACCCCTCGCTCGATCCTGCCGTCGTCGAGCGCGCCCGGATGCTGCTCCTGGACCAGATCGGCATCTCGATCCGGGGACGCAACGACGCCGGGCTGAGCGCCTCGATGGCCGCGGCCCTGCGCCGCCTCGGTCTCGCCGGCGGCGCCGGTGGCGTCGATACCGCCGGGGCCAGCGTCATCGGTGACGCGGCCGCGTACCCACCGCCCGCCGCCGCGTTGTTCAACGGCAACCTCGGCCACTCGCTCGACTTCGACGACACCCATGCGGCCGGCTCGATCCACCCGAGCGCCCCCATCGTCCCGGCCGCACTGGCCGCCGCGGAGATGGCCGGAGCGGACGGCCGCACCGTCGTGGCCGCGGTCGTCGCCGGGTACGAGGTGCAGATCCGCCTGAGCCTCGCCCTCGGCCCCTCCGACCACTACCGCCAGGGATTCCATCCCACCCCGACCTGCGGCGTGTTCGGCGCGGCTTCGGCCGCGGGCCGGGTCCTCGGGCTGGACGCGGCGCGGATGGAGGACGCCTTCGGACTGTGCGGCAGCCTCGCCGCCGGCTCGATGCAGTTCCTCGTCGACGGCGCATGGAACAAGCCCTTCCATACCGGCTATGCCGCGATGAACGGGCTGGTGGCCGCCTGCATGGCGCGCGAGGGGTTCCGCGGGGCGCGCGAAGCGATCGAGGGCCGGGCCGGCTTCCTCCATGCCTACGCCCCGAATGCGAGCCCCGAGCTCGCCGCGGCGGATCTGGGCGAGCGGTGGGAGACGTTGCGCATCGCGATCAAGCCCTATCCCTCCTGCCGGTACAGCCACGCCCCGGTGGATGCGCTGATCGCGTTGCGCGGCGAGCACGGCATCGACTGGCGCGACGTGGAATCGGTGGAGATCGGGCTCTCGCGCACCGGCTGGGACATCATCGGGGACCCGGAAGAGGAGAAGCAGCGCCCGGAGACCTACGTGGACGGACAGTTCTCGATGCCCTTCTGCGCGGCGGTGGCGCTGCGCGACGGGACCATCACCTGGGACTCCTACGACACCCACCTCGGCGACGCGGACACCCTCGGGCTGTGCCGGCGCGTGCGTACCGCCGTGGACGACCGGGCCGAGGCGGACTTCCCCGGCATGGCCGGCCTCGCCAGGATCACGACCAAAGGGGGCGGCGCGTACGAGCGGTACGTGAAGACACCCAAGGGCGAGCCGGAGAACTTCCTCACGCGCGAGGAGCTGAAGGCGAAGTTCGACGGGCTCGCGGCGCCCTGCATGGGCGCGAACCGGCGCGACGCGCTGGCCGAGGCGCTGCTCGCCATCGACGAGGCCGAGGACGTCGCGGAGGTTCTCCGCATGACGCGGCCGGTGGAGACGGCGGATTCGCCACCGGGATCGGGCGCGCTCGGTGCGTAGCAACGACCCGCGGACACGACGAGGCAGGACGATGAAGACGAGCGCGGCGAAGCCGGGCTGCATCGCCCGACGGCGGGGCCGGTCGCACTAATGGGCGTAATACGGCGCTTCCCGCTCGCTCACCCGCGCACTGGCACGTTGCCGCCGGCGCACGATCCGGGCCACCGCCTCGGTGCGCTCGTGGCGGGTCCGGCCGAACCGCACCCCCTCCACCGCCTCGCACATGTCCTCGGGCGTAAATCCGCCGAGGACCTCCGAAGCGTCGAGCTTGCGCGGCGCCGCTCCGGGGGACAGTGCAAGGAAATCGGCCCGCAGCTCCCTCGTGCCCTTGCGCCCGTGCAGCCGCCACAGCTCCCGCACCCCCATCTCGCCATAACGTTCGACCTTGCCCGCGTCGGCGCTCGTGATCTCGACCTCCACCACCAGGTCCGGCGCGATGCGTTCGACGTAGGCGTCGGCCTCCGATTCACCTTCGTCGAGGGCGGCGTAATACCCCTCGGCGCGCTCCCCGACGTAGAACGTGCAATCGGGCTCCATCCCGGTGCCGGGCGGCTCGCCCTGCTTCCGAAGGCGGGTGGACAGAAGCCCCTTCGCAGTGCCGGCGAAGGTGCTCCCCGCAACGTCCACGATGTGGTCGAGGATCGTGGTCAGGTCCTCATGGAGCCGCGAAGGCGCCATCAGGGTGATGATCCCGCGCACCGGGTCGAGGCAGACCCTGCGGAAGCTGCGGTTCCAGTCGATGGCGGCGAGCTCGGCGATGGTGCCGGCGTCGGCGCGCAGGACGTGGATGGTGGAGCCGAGCGGTCCGGTGTGCATGGTGGCGGTATCGTTCACGATGAAGGCGCCTCCTGTGGTGGGCATGTGGCCAGCTCGCCAAACGCCAGCCCGGTCCCAAGTCTGCGCCGCCGTCTTCAGGGTGTCCACATGCCCCGGTTTCACGCTACCCGGAGCCATCGCAACGGCAGAGGAAACACAACGCAGCAGCCGGCGCAGCATCATCCGAACCGCCCCGGGAATCCCGGAGGGTGGTTTGCTCGAGTCAGGCAGCCAGCTCCGCGAAATGACGGGCAGAAGGTCTATTGCCGCGGATCACGACCAGGAACGGCCGGAACCCGGAGCGACACCCGACGCTCCATAGCTCGAAATCGATCGGCAATTTCCGCCAAACCCGAAAACGTCCCATAAAAGGTGGTGGACCAGGCGGCGGCGACCGAGGAGGTGCGCATGTCTGTTGAACGCAAGGCAGTGGGCGAGCGCCGGTACCGGGAATCGTTCGGCCGGTACTTCGAGGACTTCGAGGTCGGTGACGTCTACGAGCACCGCCCCGGGCGCACCATCACCGAGAGCGACAACACCTGGTTCACCCTGCTCACGATGAACCAGCATCCGCTGCACTTCGACAAGGAGTACGCGGCGAAGAGCGAGTTCGGCCGGCCCCTGGTCAATTCCTGCCTGACCCTGTCGATGGTGGCGGGCATGAGCGTGAGCGACCTCTCCCAGAAGACGATCGCGAACCTCGGCTGGGACAGGATCAAGCTCTCCGCCCCGGTCTTCGTGGGCGACACCATCTACGCGGAGAGCGAGGTCCTCGCCAAACGGGAGTCGAAGTCCCGTCCCACCCAGGGCATCGTGACCGCGCGCACCACCGGAAAGAAGGCGGACGGCACGGTGTTCATGTCCTGCGAACGGACGTTCCTGATCCCCAAGACCGGCCACGCGGTGGACGATCTCGTCGATGATTGAGCGAGCTCCGCATGGCCCGACGGACCGGTGAGCCGGCAGCGCCCATGCGACGTCGGTACACCCCCACGGCATCGGCACACCCCGGAGACGCGACGATGGCGACGCCCGAACCATCCATCCCCAACTACGACGAAACCCTGATCCTCGACTCCGTCGACCGCTTCCTCGAACGCGACGTGCGGCCCCACGTGCGCGAGCTCGAAGAGAACGACGTCTGGCCGGAGGAGATCGTCGGGAAGATGAAGGAGCTCGGGCTCTTCGGCGCGACCATCGGCGAGGAGTACGGCGGCCTCGGGCTGTCCGCCTCCACCTATTCGCGGATCGTCGAGCACGTCTCGGCGGTGTGGATGTCGGTGTCGGGGATCTTCAACTCCCACCTCATCATGGCCGCCGCCATCGAGCGCTTCGGCACCGAGGCGCAGAAGCGGCGCTACCTCCCGCGCTGCGCGAGCGGGGAGCTGCGCGGCGCGATCGCCCTCACCGAGCCCGACTGCGGCACGGACCTGCAGGGGATCCGTACCCGGGCGCAGCTTCGCGACGGCCGCTACGTGGTCAACGGCGCCAAGATGTGGATCACCAACAGCGTCGAGGGGAACGTCCTCGCCGCGCTGGTGAAGACCGATCCGCAGGCATCGCCCCCGCACCGGGGCATGAGCCTGCTCCTCGTGGAGAAGGACTTCCCCGGCTTCAGGGTCGTGCGCAAGCTGAAGAAGATCGGCTACAAGGGGATCGACACCGGCGAGCTCGTGTTCGAGGACTGCGAGGTCCCGCGGGAGAACCTCGTCGGGACCGGGGAGGGCCGCGGGCTGCAACAGATCCTGGGCGGCCTGGAGCTCGGCCGGATCAACGTCGCCGCGCGCGGATGCGGCATCGCCCGCGCCGCCCTGGAGGAGAGCGTGGCCTACGCGCAGGTCCGCAAGACCTTCGGCAAGCCGATCTGCGAGCACCAGTCGATCCAGATCAAGCTCGCGGAGATGGCCACCCGGCTGGAGGCCTCCCGCCTCCTCACCGAATCCGCCGCGCGCGCCTGGGACACCGGCGAACGTTGCGACATGGAAGCGGGCATGGCCAAGCTCTTCGCCACCGAGACCGCGCTGTTCAACGCCACCGAGGCGATGCGCATCCACGGCGCCTACGGCTACTCCAAGGAGTTCGACATCGAGCGCTACTACCGCGACGCGCCGCTGCTCGCGATCGGAGAAGGCACCAACGAGCTGCAACGGCTCATCATCGCGAAGCAGCTCGTGAAGCGGAATCCGGCCTGAGACGCCGGCGACGCCGGAACCAGGGATCGGTCCCGTCATCACCATGCCCTCGGGCAGCCGGCATGGCGGTCGTGCGCGTCCACTACTTGCGGGCTCGCCGTCGGGCGAGGTCGTGTCGCGCGACCGGCCGGGCTGCACGCCCTGTCGATGGTGAACGCCAACTGGCGGGACATCGTCGAAGGGGCCGCGCATGATCGGGAGATCGAGGGCCGGAGCCGCGGACGGGCGGAGCTCGCCCCGGAGGGCCACGACCGATGAAGACGGCGCACCGCCTCTGGCTCGAATGCGTGGACCTGCCCCCCCCCCCCCCCCGACGTGCTCTCGGAGGAGCTCTCCGGAGGACGTCTTCGCGCTCGACCTCGGCGCGCTGGCCGACCATCCGATCGGAAGGGACCTCGGCCTGCCGGCCTCGGAGCTGCCGCGGGTTCCGGCCGTCTGCCGGGACGCGGACAGCTTCTTCGGGACGTCCTGCCTCACCGGCGGCCTGAAATCCCTGCTCGAAGACGTGCCGGGGCGGCTGGCCGGCTCCCGGGGCAATCGCGTGCTCAAGCTGCTCGGGAAAGATCGCGTTGCAGCGACGGCGATCGTGAGCCTACACTTCGCCGCCCTGACCCGGAGCCAAGCGCTCTCCCTGACAAGGCGGAACCAGGGGAAGCCTTTCAAGCCCTACAGGAAGCATTTCAAGCCATGGTGACCATTCGACTCGCCCGAGCAGGCGCGAAGCGCAGGCCGTTCTACCATGTGGTGGTCGCGGACAGCCGCAGCCCTCGCGGAGGACGGTTCATCGAGCGTATCGGCTTCTACAATCCGATCGCTTCCGGAAAAGAAGAGCGGCTCCGAATCGATACCGCGCGCGTGGAGTACTGGAAGTCTCACGGCGCCCAGCCAAGCGATACCGTCGCGAGACTGCTCCGCTCGATGTAGTCGCGCGGACGACCTGTTCGCGGCGGGATCGGATTGGCGGCGGTGACGGGATGGCGGCAGGCGGGCGGCGGCGCGTGGTGCTCGGTCATGTCATCGGGCCACACGGTTTACGCGGCTGGGTGAAGATCCGATCGGGCACGGAGCCCCCCGGGAACATCCTCCAATACACCCGGTGGCAGGTGGGTCGGGACGGGTGCTGGTCCCGGATCGCCGTCGCAGAAGGGCAGACGCGGGGACGCAGCGTGTTCGCCCGGCTCGACGGCTGCCACGGCCGCGATGAAGCGAGCGGCTATCGGGGATGCGAGATCGCGGTGGATCGCTCGCTGCTCCCGGAGGTGGAGGACGGCGAGTACTACTGGACGGATCTCGTCGGGTTGCGGGTCCTCACCATGCAGGGCGCCGACCTCGGCGAGGTCGAGCGGATGATGGAGACCGGCGCCAACGACGTAATGGTGGTCCGGGGCGAGACCGAGCGCCTGATCCCGTTCCTGCCCGGGAGGGTGGTCCGGTCGGTCGAGATCGGTCAGGGGACCATCGTCGTCGATTGGCATCCGGACGATTGAACGATGGGAATGAGGGTCGCGGTCGTGACGCTCTTCCCGGAGATGGTGGCGGCGGTCGCACGGTTCGGAGTGACGGCGAGAGCAGTCGAACGCGGCCTGCTCGATCTCGAGTGCCGGAATCCGCGCGATTACACCCGGGACCGCCATCGCAGCGTCGATGATCGGCCGTACGGCGGGGGCCCCGGCATGGTGATGATGTACGAGCCGGTGAGGGCGGCGATCGCGGCGGCGCGCGACGCGATGGGCGGTGCAAGCCGCACGGTTCACCTCTCCCCCCAGGGGCGGAGAATCGAGCAGCGTGACGTCCATGCCCTCTCCCGAGGGCCGGCGCTGGTCATGCTGTGCGGACGCTACGAAGGGATCGACGAGCGGTTGATCGAGGCGGAAGTGGACGAGGAGCTTTCGCTGGGTGATTACGTCCTGAGCGGCGGCGAGCTTGCCGCGATGGTCGTGATCGACGCCGTGACTCGATTGCTCCCGGGGGCGCTTGGACACGAAGACTCGGCCGGCGCGGATTCGTTCTCGGACGGCCTGCTCGACTGCCCGCACTTCACCCGCCCGGAGGCGGTGGCGGGAAGACGGGTGCCGGAGGTGCTGCTCTCCGGAAATCACGGAGCGATCCGGCGCTGGCGGCTGAAGCAGGCACTCGGCCGCACCTGGGAGCGCCGGCCCGACCTGCTCCGTCGCCGGGGGATCGGCGCGGAGGAACGAAAACTGCTGGATGAATACATGAGCGAGCGGGCCGCGCCGGCCGTCGACGCGGCAGCCATCGGAGAAAGGAGCCGGAAATGAGCCGCATCATCAACGAAATCGAAGCCGAGCAACTCAGGGGCCCGCTGCCGGGGTTCTCGCCCGGCGACACCGTCGCCGTTCGTGTGAAGGTCAGGGAAGGAACCCGTGAGCGGCTGCAGACGTTCGAGGGCGTGGTCATCGCCAAGCGGAACCGTGGCCTGAACTCATCGTTCACGGTGAGGAAGACCTCTCACGGAGAAGGCGTCGAGCGCGTCTTCCAGACCCATAGCCCGCTGATCGAAGACGTCACGGTCAAGCGCCGCGGCGCGGTGCGCCGGGCAAAGCTCTATTATCTGCGCGGCCGCACCGGGAACGCGGCGAAAATCCGGGAGAAGATCTGAAGACCGGATCATCGGACTGCACTATCGTGCGTATCGCCTCCGGTTGTGTCCCGGGACGGGTGCTCCGGAGCATGCCCAGGCGCATCCGGCCGCGTGGTCACCCGACACCGAGGCCGAGGCGGCAGGTGCCGGATCCCGGATCCGGCCTCCCGGTGGCGCGGTCTCGTGGCAGAAGCGGCGGCCGCATCGTGTGGACGGGACGGCTCGATGAGCGCTTCGCTTGCCGCGCTTCCGACACCCGGGCCACCGGCGCGCTCATCGTCGTCACCCTGCCGGCGGCGACAGAGTCATGGCCGGCGCTGAAGCGGCAGGCCCTCCACGCGGGCGGCGCGGAGCGATGAATCCTTCTTCCGGCGCCCAGCGACCGATCCCCTCCGCCGATACCCGAGCGATCGAGGAGTTCGTCGATCTGAGCTGGATGGAACGCGGGCTCGCCGCGGCGACGCTCTCCGCGTACCGCGGCGACCTGGTGCTGTTCTCGCGCTGGCTCGCCAGCCGCGGGCTCGGCCTCGAGGAGGCGCGGCGGCTCGACGTCCTCGGTTTCCTTGCCGAGCACGCGCACCACCCTCCGCGGACCACCGCCCGGCGCCTGTCGGCGTTGCGCCGGTTCTACCAGCACCTCGAACGGGAGGGCCGGATTGCGGACAACCCCTGCGATCGGATCGATGCGCCGAGGCTCGGGCGCCCGTTGCCCGACGCCCTGACGGAGAAGGAAGTGGATCGGTTGCTCGCGGCGCCGGACGTCGGCACCGCGCTCGGAATCCGGGACCGCACGATGCTGGAAGTGCTCTACGCGACGGGCCTCCGGGTGTCGGAGCTCGTGGGGTTGCGCTTGGAGCAGATCAACCTGCGCCAGGGAGTGTTGCGGGTCGTCGGCAAGGGAGACAAGGAGCGGCTCGTTCCCCTCGGTGAGCCGGCCGTCGACTGGCTGGAACGATTCCTTGAGCGGGGTCGTGCCGAAATTCTCGGTGCGAAGCCGAGTCCCGCGTTGTTTCCCACCGGCCGTGGGCGTGCGATGACCCGGCAGGCGTTCTGGCATCTCATCAAGCGCTACGCCAGGCGCGTCGGGATCTCGCGCGGGATCTCGCCCCACACGCTACGGCACGCATTCGCGACCCATCTCCTCGATCACGGCGCGGATCTGCGCGTGGTCCAGATGCTGCTCGGACACCGTGACATCTCCACCACCCAGATCTACACGCACGTTGCGCGCGAACGCCTCAAGATGCTTCATGCCCGGCACCATCCACGGGGCTGAAGAGCCGGCGGATGCGGCTTTCGGGCATCTGCGTCGACGACACCCGAGCGATCCCTCGCGCCAGGGGCAGGGCGGGACGAACGTGTCGTCGATCGGCGAGATTTTGCAGAACGTGGCGGATGTGAAGCTCCGCGGATCCCCGAATCCGGTCGCTCCCGCGAGGCAGATCGGCCCGGACTTCACTCCGGCAGCACCCGGCACCAGCCGTGGGGATCCTCGCGCTCGCCGAGCTGGATGCCGGTGATCCGGTCGTAGAGCCACTGGGTCACCGGGCCGGAGGCGTTGGCGTTGACGCGGATCTCCTCGCCCCGGTACGCCATGGTGCCGACCGGGGAGATCACCGCCGCCGTCCCCGCTCCGAACGCCTCCTCCAGCGCCCCGCCCTTCGACGCCTCGACGATCTCGTCGATCGTGATCCGGCGCTCGACCACCTCGTGGCCGTTCTCGCGCAGCAGGGTGATCGCCGCATCGCGGGTGACGCCGGGGAGGATGGTGCCGCGCAGCTCGGGGGTGACGATGTGGCCGTCGATACGGAAGAAGATGTTCATCGCCCCGACTTCCTCGACGTAGCGATGCTCGACGCCGTCGAGCCACAGCACCTGCATGTATCCTTCCCGGCGGGCCCGCTCGGCGGGATACAGGCTGCCGGCGTAGTTGCCGGCGGTCTTGGCCGCGCCGGTCCCGCCGGGGGCGGCGCGGGTGCAGGTGTCCTCCACCTTCAGGGTCACCGCCGGCATGGCCTCGTCGAAGTACGAGCGCACCGGGCAGGTGATCACCAGCATCCGGAACGCGCGCGAAGGGCGGACCTCCATGTGCGCCTCGTTGCCGAAGATGACGGGGCGGACGTAGAGCGATTCGCCGCGCCGCGCCGGGACCCACGCCCGATCGACGGCGACGAGCCGCTCCACCGCGCCGATGAAGACCTCGGGGGCGACCCGGGGTACGCACAGCCGGTCGCAGGACGCTTCCAGCCGGCGCGCGTTCATGTCCGGGCGGAAGATGCGCACCCGGCCGTCGCCGCCCCGAAACGCCTTCAGGCCCTCGAACACCGCCTGCCCGTAGTGCAGGGTGGCGTTGGCCGGCTCCATGGCGATCGGTCCGTAGGGCATGATCCGGGGGCGGCGCCACTCGCCGTCCTCCCATTCCATGCTGAACATGTGATCGCTGAAGACGTTGCCGAAGCCGAGGTGGTCGAAGTCGACGTCCTCGCGCCGGCTCCTCGGGACGAGTTCGAGTTCCAGAGCGGAAAGCATCGCGATGTCGGACCGTGTTCGGGAGGGATGTTCCGGCTCGGGCCGCGCCTCGCTTCGAGATCCGGGCCGGCCGGGGGGTGCCGGAAGGTTAGGTGAATCGCGTACCCGCCACAACGCCGCCGAACCGTGGCGCGCCCGCCCTCACCCGCCCGTCTCGGGGGCGTCGAACACCGCCGACACCTCCGCCGCGAAGCCTTCGAGCAGCACCGAGGCGGCCGCTTCCCCCCGCACGTGCCTGCCGTGCTCGACGTATGCCTCCCCACGCAGCACGAGCACGGTGAGGGTCTCGTCGCGCGGATCCGCGATCCAGTACTCCGGAATGCCCGCTTCGGCGTAATCGGCCCGTTTCTCCACCAAGTCCCGGTCCGGGTCGTCCGGGCTGACCACCTCGACCACCAGATCCGCCCCCAGCCAGTAGCGGTTCCGGCGGCGGGGGTCCGAGCGGTCGCGGAGCACCAACAGATCCGGCTCGCGGAACTTGCCCTCGCGAACGCGCATTCGTAGCGCGGAGAACAACGCGACGCCGCCGCGCGGCAGGATCCAGCCGCGGAACAGGGCATGGAGAAACGCGAGGATGGTCTGGTGCGTGTCGGTCGGCATGGGCAGCTCCTCGATGCGGCCGTCGGTGAACTCGACCAGGCGGTTGCCGTGGTCGGTCAGCCACAGGTAGCCCTCGTCGCTCCAGCACCCCTGGCGCGGCAGGAGCTCGCCGAGCAGCGCCTCCAGCGCAGCCTGCGAGGCGCCGTCCTTCTTCGAAACCGGCGCCGCTTCCCCGGCGTACCGGCTCCTCAACCCGTCTGCATCGGCATCGACGCGGGACGCGGTGTCAGCCGTCATTTCCAGGTCCCCCAAGCCGCGGGCGAAGGCGAGCGTCCTGCCCGCGCGCCCATGCCGCGGAAGTCTCCCCGATACCCGCCCCGTCGATCAAGGAGCTACCGGGCGTTGCCGGGTTGGGCTGGCCGTCATTGTTGGGCTGGCCGTCATTCCCGCGAAAGCGGGAATCCATCGCCTGATTCAAGATATTTTGAATCCCGAAAACTTGAGTTATAGTTCGATCCCAACGCAGGCGCCGAGCGCACCTGCCACGTACTTCCCGGGAAGGTATCCGATGCGGCCCCATCGTCCCCGTCACGCACCCTCGCCAGCCACCGAGCCGGACTGGTGCCCCCCCCCCCCCCCCCCCCCCCCCGCACTACGGGCTTTCAGCCTGATGTGCCGGCCAGGCCGCCGCCATGGCGTCGTCCACGATCGGGAGAGATGATCATGCCGTTCCGAAAGCCGATGCGGGCGCCGGTCCCGCCGCCTCCGGGCCGAGGCTGCGGGCGCTCCGTTCGCGCCCTGCTCGCGCTGTGGGCGGTGGCGGCCGTCGTCTTCTTCGCGCCGCCCGCGGACCGGGCCATGGCGCAGACCGGGCCGACGACGCCGGTGGACATCCCCGACGCCAACCTGCGGACGCTCCTGGAAGCTCGTCTGGGCAAGGCCGCCGGAGCGACGATCACCCGTGCGGAGATGGCGGCCTTTACCGGGTTCCCTTACGGGTCGCCCCCCAGGCGGAGGCTGCGCCTCGACCACGTCGACTGGAACAGCCATCTTGTTCCCACTCCCCCGGTCCCCGCTACCGTCGTCAGGGAGCTGACGGGACTGGAATACCTCACGGCGATCCAGGGGTTCAGTATAATCCACCACCGGATCATGGACCTCAGGCCGCTGGCCGGCCTCACCGGAGTGCGCCGCCTGTGGCTTCGAGGGAACCTGATATCGGACCTCTCGCCGCTACGAGGCCTCCCCCTGGACCAACTGGGCATCAGCTATAACCCGGTCTCGGACCTCAGGCCGCTGGCCGGCATGGTCGAGCTGGCCAACTTCCACTGCGACAGATGCCAAATCTCGGACATCTCGCCGCTGGCCGGCCTGACGCGCCTCACCTTCCTGGACCTCAACAACAACTACATCCGCTCCATCGAGCCGCTGAGGCGCGTCAACGATCTGGCGGAAGTGTACCTCTCGGACAACGATATCGAGGACCTCTCGCCGCTGGAAAACCGCAACCTGCGGACCCTGACCGCCGCCGGCAACCGGATCACGGACCTCTCGCCGCTGCGAAACTCGCTGGCCATGGAAACGCTGGACCTCAATCTCAACGAAGGGCTCAGGGACGTTTCCGTGGTGGAGCGCATGGTGGCGTTGAAGGTCTTGAGGCTGGACGGGACCGACGTCAGGGACCTCTCGCCGCTGGTCCGCAACAACGGGCTGGGTTCCGGGGACCAGGTCTATCTGCGCAACCTCCCGAATCTGAACGCCGACGCCGAACAGCACGTCGAGACCCTGCGAGGCAGGGGCGTCTACATAGTTACGAACACTCCACTGCGTCTGGACAGGACGGTGCGGGACGTGGACGTGGAGCCCGGGGTGGAGAAGCTGACGGTCAGCTGGACCCGGATGACGCCGGCGCCGGAGTTCACCCCCCAAGGCTACCGGGTCTATTGGTGGTCCGGGCACCAGGACCGTTCGTCGCGATACACCCCGCCCCAGCACCATGACGCCACCGCCGAGACGTCCAGCTACACCATCCCGAACCTCACCCCCGGCACCAAGTACCAGGTGCAGATGCTCCCCTACCCCCCCTGGCCCGGGGGGGAGTTCTCCGCCATAGTCGCCGGCACGCCGTATGCGGCGCTCAGGGTGGAGGGCCTGGGAGGGGGCCCGGCCGTGACGGTGACGCCGGGCGTGGAGAGCCTCGCCGTGTCCTGGCACCGGGTCCCCGGCGCGGGCGACTACAAGGTGCAGTGGAAGTCCGGCGACGAGGGCTACGACCCCGATGCCCGGCAGGCCCGGACCGGCGGCGACAAGACGAGCTACACCATCCGCGGCCTCGTCCCCGGCACCGAGTACACGGTGCGCATCATCGCCACCAGGGCCGACGGAGTCGAAGGCCCGCCCTCCGACGAAGCCACCGGCACGCCGGATTTGGGCCAGGTCATCGTCGAGCGCGTGGAGCCGCGCTGGGAGAGCCTCTTCGTGTCCTGGGAGCGGGACGAACATGCGGACGGCTACAAGGTGCAGTGGAAGTCCGGCGACGAGGAGTACGACGAAGAGGAGTGCCCCCTCCCCACCAATACCGATGCCCGGCAGGCCTGCGTCCCCGGCGAGGACACGAGCCACACCATCGAAGGCCTCGTCCCCGACACCAAGTACACCGTGCGCGTCATCGCCACCAAGGCCGACGCACCCGACGACGGCGAAGCCTCCGAAGAAAACACCGTCAGGCTGAGGTCGCCGGACGATCTGGATGTGAAGGAGGCCCCGGAGACCCTCGTCATATCCTGGAACCGGGTCGACGGCGCGGACAACTACAAGGTGCAGTGGAAGTCCGGCGACGAGGAGTACGACGAAGAGGAGTGCCCCCTCCCCACCAATACCGATGCCCGGCAGGCCTGCGTCCCCGGCGCGGACACGAGCCACACCATCGAAGGCCTCGTCCCCGACACCAAGTACACCGTGCGCGTCATCGCCATCGGGGCCAACGGACGCGACCTCGAGGTCTCCAACGATGCCACCGGCACGCCCGAGCCGCCCGAGCCGCCCCCGTCGCCGCTGGGCCGGGTGGAGATAGTGGATGTGAAGGCGGGCGTGGAGAGCCTCGTCGTGTCCTGGAACCCGGTCACCGACGCGGACAACTACGACGCGGACAACTACAAGGTGCAGTGGAGGAAGTCCGACGGTGAGGGCTACGACCCCAAGAACCGGCAGCACCGCACCGATGATGCGGACACGACGAAGTACACCATCCGCGACCTCGAACCCGACGTCGAACATACGGTGCGCGTCATCGCCACCAGGGCCGACGGAACCGAGAGCGATCCTTCCGAGGAGAAGACCGGCGTTCCCTGGCGCCGGGTCGGCGTATCGGTCGCCGACGCGGGCGCGGTGGAAGGATCCGTGGTGGAGTTTCCGCTACGGCTGAGCGAGCCCTCGAAAGCGGTGGTGACGCTGACGTGGTTCACGGAGGCAGGGGGCACGGCGCAGGCGGGCGCGGACTACCGGGCGGTGGCGGCCGGCCGCCTCGAGGTCCAGCCGGGCGAGGCGGGGGGGACGTTGCGGGTGACGACCCTGGACGACGGGCGGGTCGAACCCGCGGAGACCTTCCGGGTGCGGCTGAAGAAAGCCGAGAACGCCTACGTGGAGCCGCAGGCAGGGTCGGCGACGGGGACGATCACGGACGACGACACGGAGGCAGCGCGCCGCCGGGCCCTGAGCTTGGTGCTGGCGGGCATGGGGCGCACCATCGCCGCGGATGCGGTGGACGTGGTGGGGGAGCGCTTCGCTCCACAGCCGGCGGCGGCGGCGCAGGTGGCGGTGGGCGGGCTGGCGCTCACCCCCGCGGCGTTCGGGACGCGGGAGCCGGTCTCGCCCATGGCGTCCGGGACGCGGGTCGCCGGGGGCGGGCCGGCGCCCGGCGCGGCGGCGCCGTGGGGCGCCGCCCGCCATGACGGAAGCGGACGCGCCCACGCCGCGGGCCCGAGCGACGTGCACGGGTGGCGCACCTGGACGCCGGGGGAGGGCTTCCGGCCGCCCTCGGCGCTGGAGCTGCTGTCCCGGAGCTCGTTCGACCTGCCGTTGTCCCCAACGGACGCCGCCGGAGCCGCGCACGGCGGGGGCTTCCGGCTGTGGGGGCGGGGGACGGCCGGCGGGTTCAGCGGTACGCCGGAAGCCGGTTTCCGGATGGACGGAGAGGTGTTCGGCGCGTACGTCGGCCTCGATCATCGTGCGGACCGCGACACCGTGCTGGGCATGGCGATCGCCCATACCAAGGGGGACGCCGACTATGAAGCCGAGGCGGTGACCACCGGCGCGGTGGAGCTGGAAATGACGAGCGTGCTGCCCTACGCGCACTGGAAGCCGCGGCCGGACCTGGGCGTGTGGGGCTTGCTGGGCGTCGGCCGGGGCGAGGTCGGACTGGAGGACGAGGCCGGCCGGGTCGAGACCGACGTGGAGATGCTGACGGCCGCGTTCGGGCTGCGGCAGGAAGTGGCGACGTGGCGGGGAATCGACGTGGCGCTCGAGGCCGACACCTTCCTGACCGGGCTGGAGACGGAGGCCACGGGAGGGTTGCCGAAGAGCGCGGGCGACGCCCGACGGCTGCGGCTGCGGCTGGAAGGCCGCAAGGAGTGGGAGATCTCGGCGCACTCGCGGATGACGCCGAGCCTGGACGTCGGCGGGCGCTGGGACGGCGGCGATGCGGAGTCGGGGCTGGGCGTGGAGGTGGGCGGCGGCCTGGCCTGGGTGCACACGGGGTTGGGCCTGAACGTCGACGCGCGCGGACGATACCTGCTGGCGCACGGGAAGTCGGCCTTCGATGAACGGGGAGGAAGCCTCACGGTCAGGCTCGATCCGGGGCGGGCCGGACGGGGGCCGTGGCTGGCGTTCGCGCCGGGGTGGGGTGCGCAGGGGAGCCGGATCGCGCAGATATGGGACGGCGCGGGGGGGCTGCGCTCGAACCGGAGCGCCGGTGGAACGCGGGGATGGTCGCCGGATCGTCTGGCTCTGGACGCGGGCTACGGTTTGGCGCGGGGAGGCGCGGGGCTGCTGACGCCCTATGCCGGCCTGTCGATGACGGGACCGCAGGCGCGCGCCTACAAGGTGGGCACCCGGCTGGAAGTGGGTGATCGGCTGGATCTGCGCGTCGAGGGCAGGCGTTCCGTGCGGGCGGATGGGGACGCTGGAAACGAAGCCATGTTTTACGGCCACCTGCGGTGGTAGGGCGGCGGGCGGACGTTCTCAGCGCCCCGTGAACCGGGGGGGGCGCTTCTCCATGAACGCGGTCCGCCCTTCCTTGTAGTCCTCGCTCGCGAAGCAGGCCTCGACCACCCGCTCGCAGAGCGCGACGTCGCGTTCGGCGGGGTCCTTGACCAGCTCGGCCACCACCGTCTTGCACGCCTGCACGGTGAGGGGCGCGTTGGCGGCGACGGTCCGCGCATACTCATCGACGAAGGCGCCGATCCCGTCGCGCGGCACGACCTGGTTCACGAGCCCCATCCGCAACGCCTCGGGCGCGGTGAAGCGCCGGGCGGTGAACAGGATCTCCTTCGCGTGGGCCGGCCCGACCAGATCGACGAGGGGGCGCAGGCCCCCGTACGAGTAGCCGACCCCGAGCTTCGCGGCGGGGATGCCGAACCGGGAGTCCTCGGTCGCGATGCGGAGGTCCGCGCACAGCGCGGTGGCGAGCCCGCCGCCGACGCAGTAGCCCTCGATCCGCGCGATGACCGGCTTCGGGTGGTGCATGATCGCGTCGTACGCGGCGTGGCTCGCCGCGTCGTAGGCTGCGACCTGCTCCGGGGTGCTGCGGTTCCCGGAGAACTCGGAGATGTCGGCGCCGGCCGAGAACGCGCGACCGCCCTCCCCCGAGATCACCACCACCCGGACCTCGTCGTCGCCGCGGAACGACTCCATGACCTCGGCGATCCCCATCCACATCGCGTAGGAGATCGCGTTGTGCTTCTCCGGCTGGTTGAGCCTGAGACAGCCGACGCCGTCCGCCTTTCCGGCGATGATCCCGTGGGTGGAGACCGGCACCGGCGTCATGGCGGTGGCGGGCGTCTTCATCGCGGGCGCGTTCATGGTCTCTTGCTCTCTTACCCGTGAAAACTTCGACAAAACGACGAAGAATTGTCCGCCACCCGGCTTCCGACCCGCTGATTGCCGGATTCCCGGGGAGCGGTGCGTCCTGGGAGCGCGGGCGTCCCGCCCGCATGGACGATCAATCGGGCCTTCGGCCCGTTGCGGGCGGGACGCCCGCGTTCCCAGGTTCGCAGCCGGAGCCTGGTTCCGGCTATGCCGGGTTGGGTTGAAATGGATTCCCGCTTTCGCGGGAATGACGGACTGAAGACGACAATGAGCGCGTGTGACCTGCCCTCACTGTCAGTGTGCAGAACCTTTCGCGACGAATCGACCGGACTGGTCAGGAGGCCCGCTCCTCGAGTTCGTCGACAGGCGGGATGGTTTCTTCGGAGCGGGTTGACGATTTCGACTCATGATGAACCTTTGCGGCCGCGTCCCGGATGCGCCTCCCCACACGACTCCAATAGTCTCCGATCCGCTCCTCGGCCGGTGCACTCGAGATGAAACGTTCGTAGTGGCCTGGATCCGGATAGATGTCCATGATACTTCCCGCTCCGCGGAGCATGGCGCGCATTCGATCGGTCATCGGGACCCCCTTGGCGATGACTGCATGGGTTCCGGAGCCGTCCGCCCCTTCCGCAGCCATTCCGGATCGTTGACGGAAAGAGGAATCTGCCGCATGGCGGGAAAGATAGCACAAGAGAACGACCTGCACGCTCCCCGTGCCGGGACGGGCAGGGCAGTCGCATTTGGACATAAAATGTCGTGTCTGGGCCGCCAAGCCAGCCGGATCAGCCATAGATGAACCCTTGGGGCGTCCAGTCATGTCCACCTCAGCGTTCCTCAGAGGAGAAATCGGCCCGAAACGGGCTTGGTAATCGCCATTCGACGCTCGGAATTCTCAAATGCGATAGACCTGCCGGGACGGGGCACGTGGGCCGTCCACCGGCTGGAGCCGCCGCGTACTCGATGGTGCCGGACACCGGCTCAGGAGCTCTTCGGCCGACATGTCACGCGATCGCCTGAACTTCCTGTTCCTGAACGTCGGGCATTTCCTCGACCACCTCTTCATGCTGATCTTCGCGACGGTCGCCGCGTTGCGGCTTGCCGAGGAGTGGGGCATGAGCTACGCGGCGCTCATCCCCTACGCCACACCGGGGTTCGTCGCGTTCGGGATCGGCGCGATCCCCGCCGGATGGATCGCGGACAAGTGGAGCCGGGAAGGGATGATGGTGATCTTCTTCATCGGCATCGGGGCGAGCTCGATCGCGACGGCGCTGGCGGGCTCCCCCGTCGAGATCGCGATGGGGCTCTTAGCGATCGGAGGGTTCGCCGCGATCTACCATCCGGTCGGTCTCGCGATGGTCGTGCACGGACGGAAGAAGACCGGCATCCCGCTCGCGGTCAACGGCGTGTTCGGCAACCTGGGGGTCGCCGCCGCCGCGCTGCTCACCGGCTGGCTCATCGACACCGGGGGCTGGCGCAACGCCTTCGTCCTGCCGGGCGCCGTCTCCATCGGCCTCGGTGCGGCCTACGCGGCGTTCGTGTGGTCGGGGCGGACGAGCCGGGCAGCCGGCCGCCAGGGCGACGGCGGCGCCGCGGCCAAGGAGGCCGCGGCCAGGAAGGAGGCTGCGTCCCAAAGGCAGGACGCGGCCGGAATGCGGGACGCGGGCGCGAAGCGGGCGCCGGCTGCGAGCCGAGCGGTGGCTGCAAAGCAAGTCCCGGCCGCAGAGCAGGCGGCAGACGGCCCCTCCTCCATCGAACGGGGGGTATTCGTCCAGGTGTTCGCGATCATCGTGTTCACCACCGCGATCGGCGGCCTGATCTTCCAGAGCACCACGTTCGCACTCCCCAAGATTTTCGACGAGCGGCTCACCGAGCTCGCCGGATCCGCCACCGCCGTCGGCGGCTACGCATTCCTGGTGTTCACGATCGCGGCCTTCGCGCAGCTTGTGGTCGGATACCTCGTCGACCACCATTCGGTGCGTACCGTGTTCGCCTTCGTCGCGGGATTGCAGGCGGTGTTCTTCGCGCTCATGTACCAGCTCACCGGGGTTGCCGCCCTGGTGGTCGCGGTCGCCTTCATGCTCGTGGTGTTCGGGCAGATCCCGATCAACGACGTGCTCGTGGGCCGGATCACCAAAAGCGGGTGGCGCAGCCGCATCTACTCCATCCGCTACATCGTGACCTTCTCGGTCATGGCCTCCACCTTGCCCCTCATCGCCTGGATCCACGCGAGCCGGGGCTTCGGCGTCCTCTTCACGGTGATGGCGGTCGCCGCGGCCGGGATCTTCGCGGCGGTCATGTTGCTGCCGCGTGCCGGCCCGATCGTCGGACGGACTTCCCTGGCGTGAACGCTTCGTCTCGGCGCGGCCCGGGCCGCGCGCTTCCCGGCCTCGCCAAGGGAGTGGCCGCCGGAGCCGGGCCGGCGAACGGGCATGGCCGGGACGCCAGGAGGACCGGCGGCCCATGTGCCCATGCCCAACCTCGGCCTTGCCTCCGATCGAGGGGCTCGCGAGCCGAACCGTGTGCAGCCGGCAGGGACAGCTTCGCGGCCTGGACCGCGCACATGGCCCGATCGGGGGAATCGCGAGCCGAACCGTGTGCGGCCGGCGGGATCGCGGGCACACTCCGTCGCCGTTGTCCTGTACGGCGTTCCAAGGACGGATACGGATCGGCTCCATGACCGACGTACGACTTCGGCTCGACGAGCTGCGCGCCCTCATCCTCGAGATCCTGGTCGCCCACGACACCGCCCGCTGCAACGCGGAGCGGGTCGCGGACGCGCTGGCCGGGGCGGAGGCCGACGGACAGAAGGGACACGGCGCATCCCGGGTCCCCTCCTACGCGGCACAGGCGCGTAGCGGCAAGGTGGACGGGCACGCCACCCCGGAGGCGGTCCGGCTCGACGGCCCGGCCGCCGTGGTCGATGCCCGTGACGGATTCGCCTACCCGGCGATCGCGCTCGCGCAGCAGACCCTGCGGGATCTCCTCGCGGCCTCGCCGGTGGCGGCGGTGGCGATCCGCAACTCGCACCACTCCGGGGTCGCCGCCCACCACGTCGAGCCGCTGGCGAGGGCCGGCTTCATCGCCATGAGCCTCGGCAACGGACCGCAGGCCATCGCGCCGTGGGGCGGCCACCGCGGGCTGTTCGGCACGAACCCGATTGGCTTCGCCGCGCCCCGCGCCCACCATCCGCCGCTGGTCATCGACATGAGCCTGAGCAAAGTGGCGCGCGGCCGGATCAACGTGGCGGCACAGGCGGGCGAACCGATCCCGCCGGATTGGGCGTTCGACGCTTCGGGCAATCCGACCACCGACGCGAAGGAGGCCATGGCCGGCACCATGGCGCCCATAGGCGACGCCAAGGGCGCCCAGCTCGCGCTGATGGTGGAGGTCCTGGCCGGGGCACTGTCCGCCTCGTGCTTCGGCTTCGAGTCGAGCTCCTACTTCACGGCGGAGGGCGCACCGCCGCGGGCGGGCCAGCTCCTGCTGGCCGTAGACCCGGCCCCGTTCTCGGAGGGCCGGTTCGGCGCCCGCCTGGAGGATCTCCTCGCCGCCATCGAGGAGCAGCCCGGCGCCCGCCTGCCGGGCCAGCGCCGGTTCGCACTGCGCGAGCAGGCCGAGCGTGAGGGCGTGACCATCCCGCGGGCGCTGTACGGGCAATTGTCGTCCCTGCGCGGTGGAGGTCGGGCCGGACGCGGGGTGTGAAAGATGGCCAGGCTCTTCCCGGTCCGCTTCTCCCAGATGGAGCGGGCTGCATGTCCTCAGCGCGAAGTTGCTGACGATCCCCGCGCCTCAGCCGCCGCCTCGAAATCTGCGCGGCCAAATTCACGGACATGGATTCACAGCCATTCCCGCCAAGCCCGAAAACAGCCGTTGAATCGCCACAATCAGACGCTCGGACGGCAGAAATGGCCGAGAAATCCCGGTTACATGACCGTGGCAGGAACGTTGGCGGGAATTGCTGATGGATTCACAACCAGATTGACAGGGTAGATTTACAGGGCGCCTTCGGCCTTGAGCCGATCGTGTTTCTCCCTGTCGATCCACCACAGGGCAAGCACGCCGCGGGAATAGGGGGGCTTGACGGGAGGGCGCCCGAACACGTCCCAGTAGGCGATGTTGTGCGATGCCTTGTACCAGTTGGGCACCCAGACGTGCAGCGCGCGCAGCACCCGGTCCAGGGCGCGGACGGCCACGTTCAGCTCCGCGCGGGTCTTCGCCCTGGCGATCTCCACGATCAGCGCGTCCACCCCCGGATGGGCGACGCCTGCGAAGTTCGAGGTCCCCGGCGTCGCGGCCCCCTGCGTGCCGAAGGTCGCGGCCAGCTCCTCGCCGGGGCTGAGCGACATCACCAGCCGGCCGGGGATCACGTCGTAGTCGAAGTCCTCCTGCCGCTGCTGCATCTGCGCCGCGTCGATCATCGAGTAGCGCGCGTCGACGCCCGACCGGCGCAGGTTCTCGACGTAGGGGTTGATGATGCGCTCGAAGGCGGGCGAATCGTCCAGGATCTCGACCTCCAGCGTCTCGCCGGCGGCGTTGCGGCGCATGCCGTCGTGCAGGGTCCATCCGGCCTCGTCGAGCAGCTTGGAGGCGGCCCGCAGGGCGCGGCGGTCGCTCCGGTCCGGGCGCGAGACCGGGGGCACGTATGCGGACTCGGTAAACACCTCCGGCGGCAGCAGGTCGCGATGGCGTTCGAGCAGCGCCCGCTCCGCGCCTTCCGCCACCCCGGAGGCCTGCAGCCCGGAGTTCTCCCAGAAGCTGTCGGTGCGGGTGTAGAGCCCGTAGAACAGGGTCTTGTTGGACCACTCGAAGTTGAACAGCAGGCCGAGCGCCTTGCGCACCCGGACGTCGCCGAACTTCTCCCGCCGCATGTTGATCCAGAACCCCTGCGTACCCGAGGGCCGCGCGTCCGGGATGCTCTCCTTGACGACCCAGCCTTTCTCGATGGCCGGGAAGTCGTACTCCGTGGCCCAGATCTTCGAGAAGAACTCCTCGTGGAACAGGTACTCCCCCGCTTTCAGGGCTTCGAAGGCGGCGGTGTTGTCGGAGAAGTACTCGTAGACGTAGCAGTCGAAGTTGGCGGTGCCAACGCGGGCGGGATGGACCGCCCCCCAGTAGACCGGTATCCGGCAGTACTCGACGGTCTTGCCCGGAATCACCTTCGCCACTTCGTAGCCGCCGGAGCCCAACGGCGGATCGAGGGTCGATTCGGCGAAGTCGACCCTCTCGTAGTAGTGCTCGGGCAGGATGTCCATGTCCCCGGCGATGGCCGGCAGATCGCGGGTCTGCGCGCCTTCCCGGAAGGTGAACTTCACCCGGTGGGGGCCGAGCGCCTCGACCGATTCGAAGTCCTTGTAGGTGATCGCGTAGGCCGGATGCCCCTTCTCCAGCAGGACGTTGAAGGTGAACACGACGTCGCCGGCGGTGATCGGGTGCCCGTCGGCGAAGGTCGCCTCCGGGCGCATGTTGAAGATCACCCATTGCCGGCTCTCCGGGTACTCCAGCGTCTCGGCGACGTAGCCGTAGGACGAATCCGGCTCGTCGGCGGAACGGATGAGCAGGCTGTCGTAGAGCAGGCCCAGGCCCTGCGCGGGCTCTCCCTTGAGGATGAACGCGTTCAGGCTGTCGAAGGTCTTCGAGGCCCCGGTCCCGCGTGACGAGAACGTACCGCCCTTCGGCGCGTCCGGGTTCACGTAGTCGAAGTGCTTGAAGTCCGGCCCGTACTTGAGGTCGCCGAAGGCGGAGATGCCGTGGGAGCGGATGACGTCCCCACCCACCGCCGCGCCCGGCAGACACAGCGCCCCGACCAGCAGCACCGGCAGCGACCACCGCCGCCCGACCCCGGCCATTGCATTACCAAATCCCTGGATCATGGTCTCGACTCCGGTTGTCCCGCCCCCGGGCGGGCCGTCCGCCTCGATGCCGCGGCAGACGCCGATTCCCGGAGGGTACGTCAGGGAAACGGCCGCGAGGCAACGTCACGTCCCGAACGGTAGACCGCTCACAGAAACGGGGCAACTCCACACGCCGCGCCCGGGCTGCGGTTCCCGACCGCGGGACCCGTTCGCGTCACTTCATTTTCTTTCGGCCAGTCCGGCGGCGAAGCGGCGGTGCCCGGAAGAATCGATCCCCTGTTGCAACACCGCCAGCACACCGGCGAGATCCCCGTTCAGCAGCGCGCGGGTAGCGAGGCGCAAGCCCGGGAACACCCGGCTGTGGACGACTCCTCCGCCGTCGCAGGGCAACGGGCGGTATTCGCCGTCCGCCAGATCGAACCACTCGATGCGGTTTTCCTGGGTCATCCAGATAATGTATTCCTGCACCCCGTTACGCCGACAGGCGTGCAGCTTGCCGTGCATGTCGATCGACTCACTGCTGGCGGCGACCTCGGCGACCAGCTCCGGGGCGCCTTCAAGATACCCGTCGTCGCTCACCCGCGACCGGCCGCCCGCTTTCGGCTCGATACGCAGCAGCACGTCGGGTTGGGGTTCGTTGTCGAGGTCGAGGCGGACGGCGGCATTGTCGTCCCCGCAGACCCCCGGAGTGAAAGCGCTGTAGACGAGAAGCACGGCGTTGATGATTGCGTGCGGTCCCGAGTGGACCAGGCTGACGGGCGACGGCATGTAGACGATTCCTTCGATCAGTTCCGCCTTCTTGAGGTCCGGCCGCGCGGCGTACCGGCGCTCGAACTCACACCGCGTGAGTCGATCTCCGTTCTCCAGCACCGGGATTCGTGGGGAGGATGACCGAGGGGAGATCCCCGGACTCTGACGGCCGCCACTGGAAGCGCGGGTCGCCGAAGGGACATCGAGTTGAACCATGCGCGGGGACGCGTCCAGACTGAGACGTGGACCGCATCATGCCACAACGGTGAGGGCTCGGGCGGGCGATGGAGTACGCATCCCGTGCGCAGGGGCATGCGCAGAAACGAGACCGGAAGCCGAAGGAAACGCCGGCGCGCGTGCGCGGGGGGTACGCAACGTCCGACGCGCGTCGCGTGTCGAGCACCGCGCGTACCGTGTACCCGGACCAAGGACCAAGGGCGAACGCACGCCGGGCAGCCGGGCGGTTGCGAACCGAACCCCCCCGAGCCGCCCCCGAAGGCGCTGCCCGGCGGGGACCGGATTCCGGCGGGTTCGACCCAGGTTCTGCCGCGCGCGAGCTCTTCGACGTCGTCCTGATCCGGCATGAGCCGGGCAGTCGGGCCATTGCGAGCCGGTACCCCCGGGAGCGGCCCGAGCCGCCCCCGAGGGCGTTGTCCGGTGGGGACCGGGCTCCGGCGGGTTCGACTCAGGTCCTGCCGCGCGTGAGCTCTTCGATGTCGTCCTGATCCGGCATGAGCATGAACTCGGGATAGGATTCGATCCCGAGCTCGGCCGTATCCTGGCCGAGCTCTTCGACCGACTCCGACACCCGCACCCCGACCGTCTTCTCGAGCGCCAGCCATACGATCAGCGCCGCCACGAACACGAACACGCCTATCGCGACGATCCCGACGAGCTGGGTACCGATGCTGCCGCCCGCCGCGATGCACACCGCAAGCGTGCCCCAGACCCCGGCAAAGAGGTGGGCGGGGACCGCACCCACCACGTCGTCGAGCTTCATCGTCTCCATGAACTTCATGCCCGCGGTGCAGATGACGCCGCCGACCGCGCCGATGATGATCGCCCAGTAGTGGTCGACGATGTCGGGTCCCGCCGTGATCGCGACCAGGCCCGCGATCGCGCCGTTCAGGCCGGCGAGCAGATCGACCCGTCCGAGCAGCGGCCTCGCGGTGCTGATGGCGGCGATGACCCCCGCCGCCGCCGCGAGGTTGGTGTTGGCGAGCACGTTGCTCATGTGGACCGCGCTGGCCGCGTCGCCCAGGGCGAGCACCGACCCGCCGTTGAAGCCGAACCAGCCGAGCCACAGGATGAAGACCCCGAGGGTCACGACCGGCACGTTCGAGGGGGGGGTGGACTTCACGCTGCCGTCGGGCCGGAACTTCCCGCGCCTCGCCCCCACCACGATGGCTCCGGCGAGCGCGGCCCAGCCGCCGGTGGAATGCACGATGGTGGACCCGGCGAAGTCCTGGAAGCCCATCTCGCTGAGCCATCCGCCGCCCCACGTCCAGGAGCCGATGACCGGATAGATGACGGCGGTCAGCACCGCGATGAAGGCGAAGAACGACCACAGCTTGACCCTTTCGGCCAGCGTCCCGGAGACGATGGAGGCGGTGGTGGCCACGAACACCATCTGGAAGAACCAGTCCGACATCACGGAGTAGCCGTTCTCGGCGACCGCCGCCGTTGCCGCCGCGGTCTCCTCCGCCGTCGCGTCGTCGCCGAGGGACAGCAAGGCCAGCTCCTCCGCCGACGGGCCGTAGAAGAAGGAGAAGGAGCCGATCCAGCCCGTCACGTCGACGTACATCAGGTTGTAGCCGAGAACGTAGTAGGCGAGCCCCGCGATCGAGTAGAGCCCGATGTTCTTGAGGCAGATCACGGAGGCGTTCTTGGTGCGCACCGACCCGGATTCGAGCATCGTGAAGCCTGCGCACATCCACATCACCAGCGCGCCCCAGACGAGGAACGAGAAGGTGTTGAGTATGAACTGCGACTCGTCCGGGACCGCGGCCGCGGCGCTTCCCGCCGCGAGCAGGAGGCCGGCGCCCGCAAGCGCTTTCCCGGCCGTCCCGATGGTGTGGCCGGTCGTTCCGCGGTCGTTGCGCCGCGCCGATTCGTATCTGCTGCTGTTCATGTCTGTCTCCAAAGTGCACGTCCGTTTGTTTGTCCTGTCTGTCCAGCTCCGATGCGCGCGCATCCCCGATGCGTGCGGCTGCATCTCGCGCCGACGGCTCCCGCGATCGACCGGAAATTACGACACGGCTGGCTTGCCGCCGGCAAACCGCCGACGACGGTGAAAGGATACTGTCAACCGCCAGCGGCGCGAAAGAGGCTTGAGCACGGCCGTGCGCCTTCAATCCACCCCGGCCGTGCGCCTCCAATCCGCGGTTGTCCCCGGCGCCCCGGATTCGTCATGATGCGGACCGCCAATCCCGGGAGCCCGCGAGCATGAGCCAGACCCAGAGCCGGTACCCCTCTCTCCTGGAGCCCTTCCGGCTCCGCCACGTGACGTTCAGGAACCGGCTCATGAGCACGAGCCACGCCCCCGGATACGTCGAGGACAAGCATCCGAAGCTGCGCTACCAGCTCTACCACGAGGAGAAGGCCAGGGGCGGCCTCGCGCTCACCATGTTCGGCGGCTCCTCGAACGTCGCCCCGGACTCGCCCTCCGCGTTCGGCCAGATCTACATCGGCGACGATTCGATCGTCCCCGTGCTGCGCGAGTTCTCCGAACGCATCCACCGCCACGGCTGCGCGATCATGTGCCAGATCACCCACATGGGGCACCGCACCCTGTGGAACGTGGAGGACTGGCTGCCGCCGCTGGCGCCCTCGGTGGTGCGCGAGCACGCGCACCGCTCCTTCCCCAAGGAGATGGACCGCGACGACATCCGGCGGGTGGTGCGCGCGTTCGGCGATGCCGCGGCCCGCTGCCGGGAGGGCGGGCTCGACGGCACCGAGCTGCTCGCCCACGGGCATCTCATCCACCAGTTCTGGACCCCGCTGGTCAACCGGCGCACCGACGAGTACGGCGGGAGCCTTCCGAACCGCGCCCGCTTCGGCCTCGAAGTCCTCGAAGAGGTGCGCCGCCGGGTCGGGGAGGACTTCCTGGTCGGCTTCCGGATGATGGGCGACGAGCTGAAGGAGGGCGGGCTCACGCAAGACGACTGCCTCGCCCTTGCGAAGATCTACGCCGACACGGGCCTCTGCGACTTCATGAACGTGGTCGCGGGGCAGGTCGGGGACGAGCGCGGGCTGTCGATGGCCATCCCGAGCATGGCCGGCCCGCGCGCGCCCTTCGTGGACATCGCCGCGGCGATGAAACGCGAGACCGGGCTCGCGGTCTTCCACGCCACCCGCATCACCGATCTGGCGACGGCGGAGCACTGCGTGCGCGAGGGCCTGGTGGACATGGTGGCGATGACCCGCGCCCACATGGCGGACCCGCACATCGCCGCGAAGATGATGCGGGGCGAGGAGGAGCGCATCCGCCCCTGCGTCGGCGCCGGCTACTGCCTCGACCGCATCTACGTCGGGGGCGACGCGCTCTGCCTGCACAACCCCGCCACGGGGCGCGAGCGGACCATGCCGCACGTCGTCGCGTCCGGCCCCGGTCCGCGGCGCAAGGTCGTGGTGGTGGGGGCGGGGCCGGCCGGGCTGGAGGCGGCGCGGGTCTCGGCGCTGCGCGGGCACGAGGTCGTGCTCTTCGAGGCGGCGAGCGAGCCGGGCGGGCAGATCGTGCTGGCGGCGAAGGCGACGTGGCGGGGGGATCTGCTCGGCATCGCGCAATGGCTCGCGTCCGAGGTCGAACATCTCGGCGTCACGATGCACCTCAACCGTTACGCCGAGGCGGAGGACGTGCTCGCGGAGCGGCCGGACGTGGTGGTGGTGGCCACCGGCGGGGTGCCGAACGTGGAGTGGGTGGACGGTGCGGAGCACGTGGTGAGCGTATGGGACGTGCTCGGCGGGCAGGTCGAGCCCGGCCCCGAGGTGCTGGTGTTCGACGACCACGGGGACCACCAGGGGCCGAGCGTGGTCGATTTCCTGGCCTCGCGCGGGTCGGCGGTGGAGCTGGCGACGCCGGACCGCATGAGCGCCCACGAGGTCGGAGCGACGAACTTCCCGGCGTATCTGCGGAGCTTCTACTCGATGGGGGTGAAGCTGACCCCGGACCGCCGGCTGCGCTCGGTGGAGCGCGAGGGCAACCGGCTGCGGGCGGTGCTGCGCAACGAGTACAGCGACGCGGAGGAGGCGCGGGTGGTGGACCAGGTCGTGGTCGAGCACGGCACCCTGCCGGCGGCGGAGGTCTTCCACGCGCTCGCCCCCCTGGCGCGCAACGGGGGGACCCTGGACGTCGAGGCGCTGATCGCGGGGCGCGCGCAGGAAATCGACACGAACCCGGAGGGCGGGTTCATGCTGTTCCGGGTGGGCGACGCGGTGGCGAGCCGCAACATCCACGCCGCGATCTACGACTCGCTGCGGCTGTGCAAGGCGTTCTGACAACCGCGGGGTGAGGCCGCCGGCCCCGGCCCGCCCCGGCCTCGTCGGCGGGCAATCCCGCCGGGGGTATTGGATCCCGGAATCCAGGGGATGCGTGCCATGGTGCGGTCACTCTGCCCGGTGTTGCATAAATCCAGAACCCGTCATTCCCGCGAAAGCTGGAATCCAGACACCTTTTCATGAGCGAAGTGGATTCCCGCTACCCGCTTCCGTGGGCACATGCTTCGCGGGGATGGCGGGAATGACGGCCTCTCATCTTCCGCGCACCATGGTTTCGAGGCGCTGGGCGAGGGCACCGAAATCATCGGGACACTTCTGTCGGATCGCGCCGATTCGCGAGGCGGCCTCCGAGGCGGCCTCTCTGCCCAAAGTCCTGCGACCACCGCCGGGGCCGTCGGCGACACTGCGACGTTCGGCTCGCATATCGGACGAATCACGGCATCGTCGGTGTCGGGCAAGCGGCAAACGACGGACGTGTTGTTGAACGTGTCGTCACCGATCATGGCAAGCAGGTCAGGGGAATGCGTGGTGGTGATCACCTGGATTCCACCCTTTGCGGCCTGTCCTTCGATCAGATCGAGAAGCAGCCGCAGTCGCGCGCTCGTCGTACATCTTGCAGAAGATGAGGTAGAGGAACTGCCAGAAGGCGGCGTCCTTCGGCATGCCTTCGTTGCCGTGGATGAAGTTGTGGCAGCGGCGGAACGCGGTCCGCAGCATCTCCGGGTCGGCCCGGCGCGCTCGCGCCCGCGAGAGCACACCACGTTCCTCGACCGTCTCGTCGGCGGGAGGCCGGTCCCCGATCGGCTCGGCATCGACCTGGAACTTCGTGGCCTTCTTCCTGAGGAAGAAGAACCCCAGCCCGTTGGTCCACAGGCCGTACTGGCAGGCTTCGATTTCCTCGAAGAAGGGCTTGATCTCGTCGATGTCCTTCGCGGCCTGTTCGTAGTCCCGCATCTTCACCGCGCCGCGCTTGTTCTGCTTCGGCTCGGGACGGCAGACCACGACCCGTTGCAGGTTCCCGGGGGTGTGCTCCTCGCCCGAGCCGAAGATCGCGAGGTCCACCCGCCGCCGCCGACCTCCGACCGGAGCCGGGAAATCCGCCTCCATGTCGTCCACGGAGACCCCGTATTCGTGGAACAGGGCGCGGGCGATCCGCTGGCGCACCAGCTCCCTGGGGGTTTCCTTGAGCACCTTCGTGCCGGAGATGAAGTCGAGGACGAAGCCGTCGCGGACGACGTTCCGTATCGTTCCCGGCGCCGCGTTCGGCCGCCTCGGCCGCCGCGGTCCCGGCGATGGCGCCTTCGGCAACAGCGGCGCCCGCGGCGATGGTCGTGGCTCCGGCGACGGTCGCGCCTTCGGCCCCGGCAGTGCCCTCGGCCCCGGCGGCGCTCCCGTGGCCGCGCCTGCTTCGCTTCTTCCTCGTCTTCACGGCGGAAGGCAGTGGTTACCGGTCATTGGCCGGACGGTATATCGTGCGAACACCCGTGCACAAGCCGCTTGATCCGGCTCCCCGGATGCGTTACATGTTGCGCAACAGTAAACGGAGCCTGATTGGAGCAGATGGTGGCCAGGGCCTTCGGGGAGACGATCCGGGAGATGCGGGAGGCCCAGGGGATGGGCTTGCGCACGGCGGCGGAGAGCCTCGGAATCTCGCCCGCGTACCTCAGCCGTGTCGAACGGGGGAAGGAGCGCCCACCCAGGCCCGATCTCGTGAAGCGGATGGCGACGCTGCTCGGCGGCGACCCGGATCTGCTCTTCCGGCTCGCGGAGAGCACGGATCCGGACCTCGCCGAGTACATCCACCGCATCCCGAACGTTCCCGAATTCCTCCGAACGGCCCGGGAGATGGAGCTGACCTCGGAGGACTTCGAAGCGCTGATCGAAGAGGTCAGGCGCCGCCGCCCGTCGGAGGCCTTCGGGGCCGGAGAAGGGTAGGCGGAGGCACGGTGCGTCCGGCATCGATGCCCGTTGTGAGCCCGGCGGACCGGGGGGGTGCAGGCTCGGCCTCGCCGTGAAACCTCGGCATACCGGGGTCGCGGGACGGGTACATCAAGGCGGCGGGGCTGCCCGTAGGCCTCAAGGGCGCAGGGTGAATCGCCCTTGCACACGGCCGGGCTTTTGCGCTAGAAGTCATCTGGATGCGCATGGACGGGAAAGTCGTGCGTATCACGGCAGACACCGTTACAGCACCATGCGTCGTCATCGGACAAGCTCTCTCGCCGTTGGCCAATCCGGGCAAAGCAATGCCGCAGCCGCACGGAACGACATGGCCGGACGTCGGCCTCGCGATCGTCGAGTTCGCCAGAGAGGACACATGGAAATTCGTGCTGGTTCTCGGAGTAGTCGGTTTGGTTCTCTGGCTGCTGTTCCCCGGAGCTACGCGGGGACTTCAGGAAGCCTGCCGGCTTGAACGCTTGACACAGCGAGGAGGAAATCAAGCCCGGGAACGTCCTCCTGCTACTGTCGGAGACGAGAGCAATGACTGAGCCGGTCCTTTTCAAAATCGCTGGCGTCATCGGAGCCGTGATCGTATATGGGCTGCTCCGTCTGAGAATGATGAAAGCAACCCACGAGTTCCGGATCCGCGTCGGCTGCGAGGCCGATCGCTGGGCAGGAGATCCCAGAGTGGATCCAATGGTGCGGGCTTCCCTCACGAGTCTTGCCGATATGGCATATCGGCCGGTTGCGCCTTGGCTTATCCTGCTCGGGTTGATCGTCGCAGTGGTTCTGCCGCTCCACAAGATTCCTGAAATCCGGCTTTCGGATAGCGCCGAGGTCGCTTCGGTGGTTGTCCAGCTCAAACTGAAACTCCTTTTTGCCTTGATTGCCACCAGTCCCTTGGCCTGCGGACTGGCTGTGATCGTTCTGATGATCAGCCTTCTGGTGCGCAGTTCCGTCAGCGCAGTCAAGGACAGCATATCCGTATCCGGGGACAGATTTTTTCCAAATACCGGAGCCGGATACTCACATTCCATCTGAGACCATGATCCTTCTGAACCGCCCCGGGAGACCCGGGGCGGTTCACGACGCCATGCCCGACGCCGCGAACACCATCTTCGGCCGCGAAGCGTTCCTCGCGCTGCTCGAGAGCGAGGGCGTGACGCATCTGTTCGGAAACCCCGGCACCACCGAGCTCCCGATCATGGCCGCGCTGCCCGAACGGCCGGCGATCACCTACGTCATGGCGTTGCAGGAGGCGCTGGTGGTGGCGATGGCGGACGGCTACTCGCGCGCCTCCGGCGGTCTCAGCGCGTGCAACGTCCACGTCGCGCCCGGCCTCGGCAACGCCATGGGCTCGCTCTACAACGCGCAGTGGATGGGCTCCCCGGTGATCGTGACCGCGGGACAGCAGGAGCAGGGGCACGGGCTCACCGAACCGATGCTCTACGCCCCGCTCGTGCCCATCGCGCAGCCGCTCGTGAAATGGGCGGTGGAGGTCACCCGGCTCCGGGATCTGCCGCGCATCGTGCGCCGCGCGGCGAAGGTGGCGACGACCCCGCCGACCGGGCCGGTGTTCATCTCGCTGCCCGGCGACGTCCTGAACGAGCAGGAGGCGCTGGAGCTCGGCACGCCCACGCGGGTCGACACCGCGGGCCGTCCGAGCGATACGGCGCTGGATCGCCTCGCGGATCGGCTGCTGGCGGCGCGACGTCCGCTGATCGTGGCCGGCCACGAGATCGCGACCTCCGGCGCCTTGGGAGAAGCCGCGACGGTCGCGGAGCTGATCGGTGCGCCGGTCTACCAGCAGACGGTCTGCGACGGCGCCCACTTCCTCTCCGAGCATCCGGCCTTCATGGGCGCGCTGACCCGGGATCAGCGCGAGGTCCGCGACACCCTCTCGACCTGTGACCTGATGTTCTGCATCGGCTCGGACGTGCTGCGCATGTCCGTCTACAGCGACGTGGACCCGATGCCGGACGGCCTGGCGGTGGTCCAGATCGGACTCCGGGATCGGGAGATGGGGAAGAACTACGCGGCGGAGATCGCGCTACGGGCCGACGTGAAGGAGACCCTCGCCGCGCTCGCGCCCGTGGTAGAGCGCAAGCGCGGAGCCGAGGGCGCCGGGAAGGCGGCGGCCGCGGTCGCGGCGCTCCGCGGGTCGAACTGGTCGGCGAAGCGCGAGGCCATCCGCACCCGCGCGCTCGCGGGCGCCGGCGTCGAGCCGATGCCTCCGGATCTGGCGATGCTGCGCATCGTCGACGCCCTGCCGCGGGACGCGGTCATCGTCGAGGAAGGGATCCTGAGCGCCCGCGCCCTGCCGGGGCTCTTCCCGTTTCGCGACGCCAGGGCATTCTTCGGGCTCGGCAGCGGCGGCATCGGCTTCGCGATGGCCGGGGCGGTCGGGGTGCAGCTCGCGCTGCCCGACCGTCCGGTGGTCGCCGTCGTGGGCGACGGCAGCGCGATGTACAGTATCCAGGCCCTGTGGACCGCCGCCAACGCGAAGCTCCCGATCACCTACGTCATCGCCGACAACGGCGGCTACCGCATCATCAAGGAACGGCTGAGGTCGTTCCACGGCGTCGAGCGCTACACCGGCATGGAGTTCAAGGACCCGCCGATCGACTTCACCGGGCTCGCCCGCGCGATGGGCGTCCCCGCCACGCGGATCACGGACCCCGACGACCTCGGCCCCGCCATCGCCGAATCGACCCGCCGCGACGGACCGACCCTCCTCGACGTGGTGGTGGACGACGGGTTCGGGAACGAAGGGCGGTAGTCGTAGCGCTCGCCCTCGAACCGTTCGGGCAGCTCCTCGAAGATCCGGCCCCCCCTGCTCTGTCCGGCCGAGGCCGCTTCCGACCGGAAGCCGGCACGTCCGGCTCCGGCACGCTCCCTGCCCATCGGGTGCGTCACGAATTCGGCGCTCCTTTACCGCCGGCGGGCCGCGGATGGATCGAACATCCGCCCAGACGGGCCCTGGAGGTCGGTCCGGAGAAAATCCCCAACCCGGCATGGCCGGAACCGGACGTCAGTCGACGAAAATCCTCGTCGTTTCGTCGAAGACTTCACGAACAAGGGGCAATCGTCCACCCGCCCGCGCAACGCGTACTCGCCGGGCGATATGCCGATGCGCTTCAGGGCGGCGCGCATCATCGCCCGGTTGCTGGTCACCACCGGCTTTCCCAACCTCGCCTCGATGGCCGGCGCCGCTTCCGCCGCGCGCATGTCGGTGCACGAAAGCACGACCGCCTGCGTCTGCTCACGATCCGCCTCGCGGGCCGGCGCCGTCACGTCCTCGGGGGTGAGCGCGGCCACTTCGGCGTTGCCGAGGGGCGCGGCGGTGTCGGCCCGGCCCACGCACCGGAAGCCGAACGCCTCGATGAACGACACCGCGTAGTCGTTGAGGGACGCGACGTAGGGCGAGCTGAACGCGATGCGCTCGACCCCGAGGTCCTCCAGCGCCTCGATGACCGCCGACGCCGCGGTCACCGCGGGTGCACCGGCGCGCGCCTCGATGCGCCGACGGAATTCGGCGTCGAATGCAGGTCCCTGGGCCAGCGTCGCGGAGGTGCAGCCGTAGAGCACGACGTCCGGCCGGCAGGCGCGCAGGCTGTCCACGACCTCCTCGAACGGCGCGTCCGAGTAGCGCCGCATCTGGCGCTCGTCGGGGATGGCGTCGAGGTCGTAGCCCCCGGCCCGGGCGAAGTGCAGCGAGACCCCCGGCGGGCAGAGCATCATCAGGTCGGGTTCGAAGTTGGTGTTGGAGAACGGCACCACCACCCCGATGCGCGCCCGCCCCCGGGTCCGGTCGTTCATGGGACTCTCCACTCGATTCAAGGGTCGGCTTCCCGGCGGCGCTCACCCCGAGCGCCACATCAGCCTCGATTCTCCCCGTCCGGCTTGGCGGTCCGCCGGCGAATCGCCCGGCCCCCGGCCCCCGCCGTGGCGGGTGGCGGCAAGCCGCCGTGCCCGCGCCGCCGCATCGGAAGTGACGGACGCGATGCAGAAGATCCCCGCCCGGACGTCCGGCCACCGTCGCCGCCCAGCCCACCAGATCCGGGCGGCTTCCGAAGAGGACGACGACCTTGCCGTCCCGGTCGGGACCGGGTTGCAAGCCGCCGTCCACCCGCCAGCCCCGGGCCGCGCCCGGCAACAAGGCAGCCGACGGGGCCGTGAGCCCGGTCGCGCCCCGGTCGCGCAGGCGGCGTGCCTCTTCCCGGCAATCCCGCCAGGTTCCGGGTCCTCCCGTGAGGACCTCGGAGGGCAGGCCGGGGAACACCGGCGGTTCCTCTCCGACGTCGACCGCCCACAGGGCGCGACGGATTCCGGGCTGGTCTTCCGGATCGGTGATCTCCTCGTGACGCAGAAACTCTGCCCATGCCCCGTCGGGGGTGTCGCTGAAGCAATGGGCCGGCGCCTCGCCCTCCGCATGCCACCGCGCGGCAGGCTGGTGACGATGTTCCCAGAGAAACGGATACCGGGGACCCGTATGCCGGAAGCCGATCATGTGGCCGGTGACGGGACCAGGGCGCGGGCAAGATCCCGCACCCGCCGCGGCCCCGGGTCTTCGGGTCGCCACGTCCGCTCCAGGAGATGGGCGGGTGCGCGGTCGCCGAGCAGCTTGCGAGGCCGCACGAACCAACGGCGGATGCCGACGTCGTTGTACGCCCCGGCCAGATCGCCGGTGACCAGCGCCAGGAAATGCAGCCGCGCGGCGACTTCGTCGGGCGTGGGGCGAGCTCCCGAGAGATACCGGCGCAAGCTCGACATGGAGATTCCCAGCAGCCGGGCGAGCAGGCCGGCGCCCAGGGTCCGGCCCAGTCCGGGCCATTCGCGGGCGGGCACCGGCGACGCATCGAGGGCGTCGTTGATCTTCCCGAGGGTAGCGGAGAGCCGTTCCGGGTCCGAACAGGCAGGGTCGGAAAGCTCGGCGAGGAGCCTCCGGCCGATGCCGGCCCGGGAGATGTGATCGACGATGCCCCTCAACACGGCGACGTCGAGGCGATCGATCCTCTCCCCCGGCGGAATCAGGCCCATCGCATCGGCCCGGGTCAGCGTCGTCACCGCCCGGTGGGCCAGGGCAAGATCACTAAAAATGTATTGACATCAACAAGTTTTGTGATCTAATGGCGTCTTCATCAAGGAGATGGAGATGGCAAGAAATGAACACGACAGCCCCTGCAAGTACGATCGAGCATTTCTCAAAGCTGGAGGATCCGCGAGTCGATAGAAACAAGAAGCATGAGTTGATTGATGTCATCGTCCTGTGCGTGTGTGCGGTGGTCAGTGGCGCGGAGGGATGGAGTGACATCGAAGAATTTGGGCGCACGAAGCTGGAGTGGCTTCGCCGCTATGTTCCGCTGGCCAATGGGGTCCCGGTGGACGACAATTGCACGAATCATCTCGGCGCTGTCGATGAGGGGTTTTCAGGACTGCTTCATGAGCTGGATGGAAGATGTCGTGAAGTTGAGTGATGGTGAGATGATTGCAGTGGACGGGAAGACGCAGAGGCGTTCCCACGACCGTAAACGGGGTATGAAGGCGTTGCATATGGTGAGTGCCTGGGCGTGTAGCAATGCAGTGGTGCTTGGGCAGGTGAAGACGGAGGAGAAGTCGAACGAGATCACGGCGGTGCCGGAGCTGCTGGATAAGCTGGAATTGTCGGGGTGTATCGTGACGCTGGATGCGATGGGATGCCAACGAGCGATAGCGAAGCAGGTCAAGGAAGGGGGAGGGGATTATGTTGGCGGTGAAGGGGAACCAGAAGCAATTGAACAGGGAGGTTCGGAGGTATTTTGATGCGGCACGGGAGAGGGATTTCGAGTGTGAGGGGATTGAGAACGACGAGACGGCGGAGGATGGTCACGGACGGGTAGGGTCCAGGAGCTGTTATTTGTCCACCGACCTGGGTGCGTTGTCTTGTGTGAAGAAGTGGAATGGGTTGAGAGCGGTCGGGATGGTGGAGTCGGAGCGCTGGAATGATGGGCGTGTGAGTATTGAGCAACGGTACTACGTTACGTCGCTGGAAGATGTGGAGACATTTGGGCGAGCGGTGCGTTCACACTGGGGAATCGAGAATGAGCTGCACTGGAGATTGGATGTTTCGCCACGGCGCCGAGGGCGGCGCTCGACGGATGAGGGTCATCCGGAGCGGGAAGTCGAGCAATCACGCCACTTCGCGCATCGGCCTGGTCATCGGTTCCGGCAACGTGCGCCCGGATGCCTGGAAGGAGGCCAGCACGTCATCCACCACTTCGCAGAACTCCTGGTACAACCGTATGGGGCCGCTGCCGTGAATCCCGATGATGACGTCGGGGCAACTCCACGGAATCAGGACTTTCCAAAATCGGATGAAAACGGATAGACAAATGGATGATTCCAAGGCAGGCTGGATGCCTTTTCTGAAATGGATGAAATCGGATGAGAAAATGGATGCCGCCATCGACGTATCCACGCTGAAGATCACCAACGAAATCCTCCGGTTGATCGCGGACATCGATGAGTTCAAGGGCGCCTGGCAGGCCATCGGGCGTATCGCGCCCGAACGGCTCTCCCGCCTGCGACGGGTCGCCACCATCGAAAGTATCGGCTCCTCGACCCGGATCGAGGGAGCCATGCTCAGCGACCGCGAGGTCGAGCGGCTGCTTTCCGGGGTCGAGATCGAATCCTTCGCGACGCGCGACGAGCAGGAGGTGGCAGGGTACGCGGGCGCGATGGAAACCGTCTTCGAGAGCTGGAAGGCGATCGATCTCACCGAAAACCACATCAAGCAGCTTCATCGCGACCTTCTGAAATACTCCACCAAGGACGAGCGCCACCGTGGCGAATACAAGACCCTCCCCAATCACGTCGAAGCGTTCGGCCCCGCCGGGGAGAGCCTGGGCGTGATCTTCCACACCGCATCGCCTTTCGACACGCCGCGGCGGATGACGGAGCTGATCGCCCATACGCGCTCGATCCTGGAGAGGGGCGATCTCCACCCGCTCCTCGCCATTGCCGTCTTTATCGTGGTCTTCCTGGAAATCCACCCGTTCCAGGACGGCAACGGGCGCCTGTCCCGCATCCTGACGACCCTGCTGCTGCTGCGGGCCGGTTATGCCTACGTGCCCTATGGCTCGCTGGAGAGCGTCGTCGAGCAGAGCAAGGACGCTTACTACCTCGCCCTGCGCCGAACGCAAGGGACGATCCGGAGCGGCGCCCCGGATTGGCAGCCCTGGGTCGCTTGGTTCCTGAAGGCGCTGCGGCGGCAGAAGAACCGCCTCGCGCGGAAGATCGAGCACGAGCGGATCGTCGCCGGCGCCCTTCCCGAGCTGTCGGCGCGGATCGTGGATTTCGCCCGCGACCACGGGCGCGTGACCGTCGCCGAAGCCGTCCAGGCGACCGGCGCAAGCCGCAACACCGTCAAGGATCACGTCAGGACGCTGGCCCGTGCAGGCCATCTGGTACGGCACGGAGCCGGCCGCGGCACCTGGTACGCGCCGGGATGACGGGCTCCGGCAGCGGTCCGGAGGCCCGCCACATGGCAGAGATGAAAAGTAACAATTTTCTAATCGTGAATCAAAACAAAATTCTTTTCGGTAAGTACATATTGAATCATCCGTAATCTCGGAATCTGACACTACGGATGATGGTCGAACGATTCATGGAATCTCAGTTTCATCCATCCCAATATCGCCAAATTTCGGATCGTTTCCATCAAGCTGGCTTGCTTTTTTTCATTGTTCCTCCATGTTTTTTTCAATGCAAGCACATAATGGAACAGATCTTGTTCCGATATATCGCCGGATTTGTGTTCTTGCTTCAGATTCTGAACTCCCGATATGGCCGTAGCGACTTCCTCCGCTTGATCGTTATTCCTGATGCGACTGAACAAGTCTACCGTCTTGTTGATTTTCCCGATGTACGGAGCAATTCTGTTCTTCTGATTCCTGCGATCTTCCATATAACAGGGTCCGACGTTCAGTGTAGTCATATGGCCAAGTTGCTTCTCTACGATCCAGTTGTTGTTCGCTAATACATTGATTGCCTCTTGGACTTCATCCGAAAAATATCCGCGGCTGCCACGCCCGAACCGAAAGCCGGTGTCCAAGCCCAGTTTCGTCATGATATAACAGATCTTCTGGAAAATCCCACGTCCCACAGGATTTGTATATGGTTGTCGTTCCAGCTCATAAAGTACCTCGACCAATACGGCCCACTCCGGACGCAGTTTCTCACGCGATCGTCCCTTCATCAGAAAATCCATCTGTTGTTCCGCATCAAGAAAATCCTCCTTTAGCTGCCTGACTGGAGTTCCGAACGGAGCATAAAGTTCTACCATTACGTCCAAATCCTTGAGCTTGGAATACATCAAAGGCCCTACTTTGGCCCATTCAAGTCCGCCGTTTCCGCAACCCAGCGGTGGAAATGCAATAGATTCGATGTTCCAGGCGTGGACGTGCTCTACAAAGTAATCCAATCCATTCTCGACGTCCGATAGCCGGGTCGCAGTGCGCCAGTGGTCTTTAGTGGGGAAGTTGACTATGGAGATTCCGGATAAATCCGAGTAATGGTACGGTTCCCCCAATCGCACTTGGTTCTTCTTGCATCGGTGCGCGTAATCTGCAAACATCACAGGATATCTTTTCTTGACGACCTGAGCGATTCCCTTACCCATTACACCGACGCAGTTCACAGTATTGACGAGGGTCTTCATTTCACTCTCGAAGATATCCCCAATAAGAATTTTGATCATTGGTAATCTCCCGTTTTTCCTTGATCAGGAAAAGAACAGATCTGCATCGATTTTTATAGGAAGAGTGAATCCGATTTTTTGCAGATGTCGCTTCGCCGCCATGTTCACCACAAATGCTCCTTTGATGAATTCAGGTGGTAATCGATCGGGCACCAGGAACTCTGCGCATTTCTGCGATTTGTGGCGGAAGTAGGCAATCACGTCATCCGGATATCTCCAGTCTCGTGCATAGATCGCTTCCAGATCCAACAAGTCGACTTGGTTGAACGCCAGAAAACGGGTATAGTCACTGGACGCATTCCGATCTGCGAAGACAGCACCTTCAATATGACATGCTCTGGTGGAGATTCGTAGCACGCAGAGCGTGCCTGCCTCATTTTTTGCGTTTGAAGAGCATCGGATTCCGGGCGTCCAGATAGAGATTGGCGTAGTGATGAAGTTTGCGTCCAGCGCCCGGAATCCGGACCATGTCACGACGTTCCTGGATATCCGGCATAGCCACGGATCGATGCTTCAGTTTCTTCGCTCTTTCGTACGACAGCAGGCCGTATTTCATGACAGAGGCGACGTTTGCAATCGGCATGATACAGTGGAATTCCTTGAGAGCCATGCCAGCCTTCCTTACGTTGTAACCTCAAGTTTCGGGATTCAAAATGTCTGAATCAGGTGATGGATTCCCGCTACCCGCTTTCGCGGGCACGAGCTTCGCGGGAATGACGTCATTTCAGCGAGACGCGTTGCTTTCAGGCTGGCCGTCATTCCCGCGAAAGCGGGAATCCATTTCGGTCAGCGAATCCCGAAACTTGAGTTGTAACAAATGTTGTGAATGGCCGTGCTTTCACCCTGAATCGACAGACCAGAGCTTGTCGATCACGATCGCACCATCACCCACATCAAGCGCCGCGGTAGCCGGGATCCCAGCCGGCAGGTACGCGCAACCATCCGGGACCCGCCAGTCCGCAATGATGCGGAGGGTAACCGATCCTCCGTTCTGCCGCACCACCGCCGGCTCACCGTCCGCTAAGCCTAGCCGTTCGATCGTGGCCGGGTTGAGTCCTACCCCCGCGAACTCCGCATCCTTCGTCGCCTGCAACGGTTTCGAGCGGCGCACCAGCGCATCCACCGCGTGCATCGGGACGGGGGCGATGCGGGCGATTCTCTCGACACCTTCGGCCCCCTCTGCGGGCTTCGGCAGGCTTCGGGGCAGGGTCCAGCCGGGGCGCCCGGCTGCCAACGACTCTCCGGCTGTCGCCGACCCTCCCGCCGCCGGCCCGCCGAGCGACGCCCGCACGTCCTCGATCGTCTCCTGCTCGAAGCCGGGGAGATCGAGGAGGTTGCCGAGGACCCGCAGCACCCGCCACGCCGGACGCGCATCCGCATAAGGCGGCACCGCGGCGCCGAAGCTCTGCCAGATTCCCGAGAGGTTGACGAACGTCCCCTCGGTCTCCGCGAATGCGGCGGCGGGGAGGATGACGTGGGCGTACTCGGACATCGCCTCGGAGCGGAACGCGCCGAGGCTCACCACGAAGCGCGCCCGGCCCAGCGCCTCGCGCGTCCGCGCGCCGTCGGCGCAGTCCAGCTCGGGTTCCAGGCCCATGAGGAACCAGGCGTCGAGGTCCGCCTCGATCATCGCCCGCGCGTCGAGCCCGCGCGATTCCGTCGCGGCTCCCCGCGGCCCCCGATGCGGCAGCGCTCCCGCGGTCCATGCGCCGGCGGGGTTCGCGCCCTCGTCCAGGGTACCGAGGGTCGCGCCGGTGAGATCGGCGAGACACGCCGCGAGGCCGCGCAGCGCCGCCGCATCCCGGTGGTCGATCGCCTGCGGCCCGAGCAGGATCGCGCTCCGTCCGGCATCGGCCAGCGCGCGCGATGCGATCGGCGTCGGCCCGCCACAATCGGCGGGCGTCGATTCCGGCGAGGCCGACTTCCATGCCACCGGTGACGCCTTCAGTGTCTCCGGGAACGTTTTCGATACCGCCGGAAACGATTTCGCCGGGACCGGTGCCGATGCGATCGGGAACGTTCCTGTTGTCGTCAAGGACGTTCCCGCCGCCGCCAGAACCACCCTCAACGTCTCCGGGGGCGCTCGCGCTACCGGCCCGCTCGATACCCGCGCCCTCGATCCCTCCAGCGTCGGCCCGCCGCAATCGGCGAGGATCGATTCCCATGCCGCCGACACTGCCGATACTATCGAGGCCGTCCCCAATCCCTTCGGCCAGGGCACCAAGACCTTCCGGCTCGCGACCCGCGAGCCGGGCCGCCGCCATCGTGACCTCGGCGAGCGCGCCCGCGAGTTCCGGCGGCGGGACCACCATCCGCGCCGCGGGCGCGAGGTTGAGGTCGTGGGCCATCACGTCGAGGTACGTCATCGCCGCTCCGGCCAGGCTCGCCTTGTGCAGCCGGTGGTTGACGATGGGATGCTCCTTGCGCGCGCACGAGCCGATCAACAGTGCCGCGTCGAGCCGTTCGAGGTCATCCACTCCCATCCCGATGGAGGGATGACCCGGCGCCGCGTCCTGGTCGGAGAAGTCGCGCTGGCGCACCCGGTGATCAACGTTGGCGCTGCCGAGGCCACGCACGAGCCGCTGGAAGAGGAAGAGCTCCTCGACCGTGCAGGACGCCGAGGCCAGCGCGCCGAGCGCGGCGGCGCCGCTCGAAGCCACGACCTCGCGCAGACCCGCCGCGGTGGCTTCGAGCGCCTCCTCCCAGGAGACCTCCCGCCACATCCCGCCGCGCCTGACCATCGGCGCGCGCACCCGGTCTTCGCTGTACAGGCCCTCGTATCCGAAGCGGTCCCGGTCGGAGAGCCACACCTCGTTGATCGCTTCGTTCGCGCGCGGCACCACCCGCATGACCCGACCGCGGCGCACGTGCAGATGGACATTGGAGCCCACCGCATCGTGCGGCGCGACGCCGTCGCGCTGCGCCATCTCCCAGGCGCGGGCCCGGAACCGGAAGGGCTTGGAGCTCAGCGCCCCCACCGGGCACAGGTCGATGACGTTGCCCGACAGCTCCGAATCCACGCTCCCCGCGATGAACGTGCCGATCTCCATGTCCTCGCCCCGCCCCGTCGCCCCCAGCTCCGGCATCCCCGCGACCTCCTCGCCGAAGCGCACGCACCGGGTGCAGTGGATGCAGCGGGTCATGTCGGTGGCGATCAGCGGGCCGAGGTCCTTGTCCTCCACCGCGCGCTTGCGCTCGTTGAACCGCGAGACGTCCCGGCCGTAGCCCATCGCCACATCCTGCAGCTCGCACTCCCCGCCCTGGTCGCAGATCGGGCAGTCGAGGGGATGGTTGATGAGCAGGAACTCCATCACCGACTTCTGGGCCGCGCGCGCCGTCTTCGAGCGCGTGAACACCTTCATCCCCTCCATCACCGGCGTGGCGCAGGCGGGCAGCGGCTTCGGCGCCCGCTCGACCTCGACCAGGCACATGCGGCAGTTCGCCGCCACCGTCAGCTTGTGGTGGTAGCAGAAGCGGGGGATGGGGATGGCGTTCGCATCCGCCACCTCGATGACCATCTGGCCCTTGCGCGCCCGGCAGGCGCGACCGTCGATCTCGATATCGAGGGTGTCGTCGCTGGGGGTGTCGTCGGGCATCAGCGTGTTCCTGCCGCCCGGCAGGCCGGGGCGAGGGTGTTCATGATCATGGCGGGGGAGGCGCCGAAGATCGCTTCCCGCGTTTGAGCAACGTCTCGACGAGCAGCGCAAGCTCCCAGGGGAGCCATCCGAGGGCGGTGGCGAAGGGTTCAGGCATGGGCTGCGCTCACCGTGTTGAGCAGCCCGGCGGCTGCAACGCTGGCGAGCAGATTCACCGCCGAGTTCCAGTCGGGGATTGCTCCACTGTCTCGTCTTTCTCGTACTTCCGCACGACTTCCCGCGGCCAGTGCTCGATCACCCCCACGCCGACCGCGTGGGCCACAGGCGGGCGAGGAACAGCCTTGTTCCATCCAAGCAGAGCGCTCAAAGAAGATCCCGTAGCTCCTCGACCGTCACTCCCGCCTGCCGGAGAATGGCCACCAGCGTGCCCCGTTTCAACTCGCGAGCATGTATGGGAATGGGCACCGGCCTTCCGGGTCGATCGGGGTGAGTCAGGAAGAGATGGCTGCCCGTCTGCCGGCGTTCCACGAAACCACTGCGTTTCAGTGCGGCGATGCGCCGTCGCGGGCGAAGCGACGGCAGACGACCCTTCACGCCGCGACCGGTGCTGCCACTTCCATCCAGACCGCAACGGCATCGGCGGGCTCCGGCTCCACCGGGATGGGCTCGCCCGACTCGGCGAGACGCGCCAGAAATCCCTTGATGCAGTCGCGAGCCATCGCCACGGCTTCATCCCGAGTCTCACCTTGCGTGACACAGCCGGGAAGGGCGGGCACGGTGACGACGAAACCGCCCTGCTCATTCACGGCGCTCCCGACGCGGTCGGAGCGGTGTAACGCCTGGATCGCAGTGGCGCCCTCGACAGTCTGTCGCGGGACGGGGCAGGCCGGATTGCATCGGCGGAGGCAATCGGTCATTGTCACGCGGTCATCCGAGGAGATTGCCCGAACCGTGTTCCTCAAGCGCATTCAAATCGAAAACATACGCGCCATTGCCGACTTGGAGTTGGACTTCGACGGCGAAGACCGCCGTACACGCAAGTGGACTCTACTGCTCGGCGAGAACGGCACGGGCAAGAGCACGCTCCTGCGCTGCATCGCCTTGCTGCTCTGCGGCCGGGATGCGCTGCCCGAGCTGTTGGGACGGAAACCATCGGACTGGATTCGCTCCAGCTCCCGTCGGAAGACCGCCCGTATCACCGGCACCGTTGGCGACGGGCGGGAAATCACATTGGAGTTGGGCTGGGGCGATACGATTTCGAAGACGCTTGATCGGAATGTGAAGGGACTGGCTCCGCTCGAAAAGGCTTTCGAGTCGAACAAGCGATTTTATTTCCTCGCCGGTTACGGTGTCTCGCGCCGCCTCAGCCATACCGGGATCGTCCAGAACGTACAAAAATCCGACCGGGCCGGAGCTGTCCGAACGCTGTTCGACCCCGACGCCGAGCTTCTGCCGTTGGCATCGTGGGCGATGGATCTGCATTACACCGGAGGAGAACGCAGCCTCGATCTGATTCGGTCTGCGCTCGACGCTCTTCTTCCTCACAGCGTGAGATTCATGCACATCGACAAGACGCGCAAGACCCTGATCTTCGATACGGCAGACGGACCCGTATCGCTCGCGGACTTGAGCGACGGTTACCAGAACATGGCGGCATGGGCGGGAGATCTGCTCTACCGTACTACCGGGGCGCCTTTCACCAAGCGCCTGGACCCCTTGGCGACACGGGGTCTTTTGTTGATCGACGAGATCGATCTGCACCTGCATGTCAAGTGGCAACGGCGGCTGCGCCTTTTCCTCGAAAAGAGCCTGCCGCAATTCCAGATCGTGGCTACCACGCATTCCCCGGTGACGGCCCAACAATCCGGTCCCGGCGAAATCCACATCCTCACCCGCCCGGCACCCGAGGCGCCACCGACCCTCCGGTGCTACGAGGGCGCTCCTCACAGGCTCGGGTTGCATCAACTCATCGAGCCGTTCTTCGACGTCGATACCGTCGATTCGGAACACTTGGCGACGCTCAAGAACGAATATCGGAAACTCACGGCCAGAAAACGCAGATCGGCGGACGATGAGCGGCGCCTGGAGAATTTGCGTGAGCAGCTTGCCGACGCCCCGGAGTGGAGCGGCGGAGCCGAGGCAAAGGCGCAAACCAGGGCGATACGCTCGATTCAAGCGCTGCTCGAAAAGGACGGCGTCGATCTGTCCAAGCCGCCCGCCGGCTAGACACACAAGGCAGAGGGCAGCGTGATCAGGCTGACAAGAACGATACGTCCACCATCCGGTTTTTCGGGCAAAAGGCGGATCGAGAAGAACTTGGCCCTTGTCGGACTGCGGGATGCCGAACGGAAGCCCGATCCCAAAATTTGGCGTTCGGCAAAGACGCACTTGAAGGAGGAAACCCGCGGCAAGTGTGCCTATTGCGAGTCGGCCACCAGCACCGTGGCCTACGGCGACGTGGAGCATTTCCGTCCCAATAGTGGCTATTGGTGGCTGGCATATTGCTACGACAATTTCTTGTACAGTTGCCAGATCTGCAACCAGACGTACAAGAACGCCAAATTCAGGATCGCAAGAGACGATCGCCGCTGGCAAGCACCGATGATCCCATGCCGGTCGGATACATCCGCACTGAGGGAGTATGCGAGGTTGATGACTCCCGATCCACTTGATCGAAAAGCCGGTGGCCTGCCGATGGAGGAATTCTTGCGGAAGGTTCGGAAAGAAGATCCGTTTCTGGTTGATCCTTACGTCGAAGACCCCGAGAGACTGTACAAATGGGAAGCGGATCGATATCTCAAGGAAGTTTGCGTCGCGGCCCGCACGAACCATATCCGTGCAACTCGCGCAATGGCTGCCGCAGAAGAAGATCTGGGGCTCAACCGTGAAGAATTGCGGCGCCGCCGCTGGGAGATTTATGAGATTCTCGAAACGCTCGCATGCGTATACGTCAAGAACGAGCGGCATCCGGAAAAGACGAAGGTCGCGGAGACAATTCGGGCGATGATGGATGCGGGGAGAGAATATGCAGGCATGGTGCGGTATTTCGTATGTATCGAATGGGAACTGAACATCAGAGCGGAATGACCGTGCGAGAACGCTCCCGGCCACAAAAACAGTGTTGCATGACCCGACCGGCCGTCAAGAAGGTCGAGATGGAGATGTGCCGGAACAGGGCGAATGGTAGTACCGTAATGAGCAAAGATTCAGACGAGACGAGCATGGAGCCCTTACGGGTACCGGGTGCTGATCGGACCGGCCGAGGAAGGCGCTTTCGTCGTCACCGTGCCCGCCCTTCCCGGCTGTGTCACGCAAGGCGAGACTCGGGATGAAGCCGTGGCGATGGCTCGCGACTGCATCGAGGGATTTATGGCGTGTCTCGCCGAGTCGTGCGAACCTGTCCAGGTGGAGCCGGAGTCCGCCGATGCCATTGCGGTCAGGATGGAAGTGGCAGGGCCGGTCGCGGCGTGAAGGATCGCCTGCCGTCGTATCGCCCGCGACGGCCCATCCTCGCACTGACTGGAAAGATGGTGATCTCCATGAGCGCAACGAACCGTATCGAAATCATCGAAGGCGACGTCACGCGGCTGGAAGTGGACGCGATCGTCAACGCCGCGAACGAATCCCTGCTGGGCGGGGGCGGTGTGGACGGCGCCATCCATCGCGCGGCCGGCCCCCGGCTCCTCGAAGAATGCCGCCGGCTCGGCGGGTGTCCGACCGGCGAAGCCCGCATCACCGGCGCATACGATCTTCCGGCCCGCCACGTCATCCATACCGTCGGTCCGGTATGGCGAGGAGGGGGCCACGGCGAGGAGGCCCTTCTCGAGAGCTGCTACCGGGAATCGCTCCGGCTCGCTGTCGCGCACGGCGCCGAGACCATCGCGTTCCCGGCGATTTCGACTGGCGCCTATGGTTTTCCGGCGCCGCGTGCGGCGGAGATCGCGGTTCGGACGGTGGCGACGGAGGTCGCGGAGCATCCCTCCCTCCGCCGCATCGTCCTGTGCTGCTTCGGGCGTGAGTCGCGGCAGGTCCATGAACGCGCCTTGGGAAACGCCGCTGCTCCGCCCCTGCATCCGTGCGGGTAAGCGAGCTCGTCGGGATTGAATCCTTGGCCAGCCTCCAAAATGGTCGCCGAGCTGGATGACACGCTCCGGGTGCTGCCCTCACATTTGCTCGATGCCGCTCTGGAGACCAGGGAGCCATGACCCGGGATCATGCCGCATCGGTCAAGACTCGCCTGCTCGGCAAGACGAAGGCGGCAGGGGATTGGCAGGACGAGGATCCGCGTACAGGTGGATTTCGGCATCGGCGATGCCGTTGTCCCCGAACCGGATGAAGTCCGGTTGCCCACCCTCATCGACCGTGTTCCTGCTCCGCGGATACGAGCGTCGTGGCCGTCGCCGAGAAGGTTCAGGCCATGGTGGCTCTCGGCCGCCGAAACAGCCGCGAAGGACTTCCACGACGTTGGGAGCCTCTCGGAGGCACTCGCCAGCATTCGCCACGGCGCCGAGGGCGGCGCTCGACGGATGAGGGTCATCCGGAGCGGGAAGTCGAGCAATCACGCCACTTCGCGCATCGGCCTGGTCATCGGTTCCGGCAACGTGCGCCCGGATGCCTGGAAGGAGGCCAGCACGTCATCCGCCACTTCGCAGAGCTCCTGGTACAACCGTATGGGGTCGCTGCCGTGAATCCCGGTGATGACGTCGGGGCAGCTCCACGGAATCAGGTCTTTCCAAAATCGGATGAAAACGGATAGACAGATGATTCCAAGGCAGGCTGGATGCCTTTTCTGAAATGGATGAAATCGGATGAGAAAATGGATGCCGCCATCGACGTATCCACGCTGAAGATCACCAACGAAATCCTCCGGTTGATCGCGGACATCGATGAGTTCAAGGGCGCCTGGCAGGCCATCGGGCGCATCGCGCCCGAACGACTCTCCCGCCTGCGACGGGTCGCCACCATCGAAAGCATCGGCTCCTCGACCCGGATCGAGGGAGCCATGCTCAGCGATCGCGAGGTCGAGCGGCTGCTTTCCGTGGTCGAGATCGAATCCTTCGCGACGCGCGACGAGCAGGAGGTGGCGGGATACGCGGACGCGATGGAAACCGTCTTCGAGAGCTGGAAGGCGATCGATCTCACCGAAAACCACATCAAGCAGCTTCACCGCGATCTTCTGAAATACTCCACCAAGGACGAGCGCCACCGTGGCGAATACAAGACCCTCCCCAATCACGTCGAGGCGTTCGGCCCCGCCGGGGAGGGTCTGGGCGTGATCTTTCACACGGCGTCTCCTTTCGACACGCCGCGGCGGATGACGGAGCTGATCGCCCACACGCGCTCGATCCTGGAGAGGGGCGATCTCCACCCACTCCTCGCCATTGCCGTCTTTATCGTGGTCTTCCTGGAAATCCACCCGTTTCAGGACGGCAACGGGCGCCTGTCCCGCATCCTGACGCCCCTGCTGCTGCTGCGGGCCGGTTATGCCTACGTGCCCTATGGCTCGCTGGAGAGTGTCGTCGAGCAGAGCAAGGACGCTTACTACCTCGCCCTGCGCCGAACGCAGGGAACGATCCGGAGCGGCGCCCCGGATTGGCAGCCCTGGGTCACTTGGTTCCTGAAGGCGCTGCGGCGGCAGAAGAACCGCCTCGCGCGGAAGATCGAGCGCGAGCGGATCGTCGCCGGCGCCCTTCCCGAGCTGTCGGCGTTGATCCTGGATTTCGCCCGCGACCATGGGCGCGTGACCGTCGCCGAAGCCGTCCAGGCGACCGGCGCAAGCCGCAACACCGTCAAGGATCACGTCAGGACGCTGGCCCGTGCAGGCCATCTGGTACGGTACGGAGCCGGCCGCGGCACTTGGTATGCGCCGGGATGACGGGCTCCGGCAGCGGTCCGGACCGCTGGTAAACGGGCAATCCATTCTGAGGATTTCCGGAACGAATCGGACGGCGTTCTGAAGGAGGGAGGGCCGATCCCGTGAAGACGCTGAAGATCGGGATTGCCGGCTACGACCGGATGAAGGCGCGCACGGTGGCGATTGCCCGCGGAGAGCACACACCCGCGAGTGGCGACCCGACGGTTTGGTTCACCTCCATCGAGAGCTTTGCGAAGGTGCCCTCGCAACGCAATCGCGAGCTTCTGGCGATGATTGCCCGGGAGAAGCCGGACTCGCTCACCGAGCTGGCGGAGCTTGCCGGGCGAAGCAAGTCGAACCTGTCGCGGACGTTGAACTCAAGTTTCGGGATTCGCTGACCGAAATGGATTCCCGCTTTCGCGGGAATGACGTCATTTCAGCGAGACGCTTTGCTTTCAGGCTGGCCGTCATTCCCGCGAAAGCGGGAATCCATCGCCTGATTCAGGCATTTTGAATCCCGAAACTTGAGGTTGAAGACGATGTCGCGCTACGGGCTGGAGCTGAAGAAGGGGATGGCGTTCGCATCCGCCACCTCGATGACCATCTGGCCCTTGCGCGCCCGGCAAGGGCGGCCGTCGATCTCGATACCGAGGGTGTCGTCGCTGGAGGGTGTCGTCGGGCATCACCGTTTTCCTGCCGCCCGGCAGGCCGGGGAGAGGGTGTTCATGATCATGGCGGGAGAGGCGCCGAAGATCGCTTCCCGCGTTTGAGCAACGTCTCGACGAGCAGCGCAAGCTCTCAGGGGAGCCATCCGAGGGCGGTGGCGAAGGGTTCAGGCATGGGCTGCGCTCACCGTGTCGAGTAGCCCGGCGGCTGCGACGTTGGTGAGCAGATTCACCGCCGAGATCCAGTCGGGGATTGCTCCGGTGTCTTGTCTTTCTCGTACTTCCGCACGACTTCCCGCGACCAGTGCTCGATCACCCCCACGCCGACCGCGATGGGCCACAGACGGGCGAGGAGCAGCCTTGTTCCATCCAGGCAGAGCGCTCAAAGAAGATCCCGTAGCTCCTCGACCGTAACTCCCGCCTGCCGGAGAATGGCCACCAGCGTGCCCGTTTCAACTCGCGAGCATGCATGGGAACGGGCACCGGCCTTCCGGGCCGATCGGGGTGAGCCAGGAAGAGATGGCTGCCCGTCTGCCGGCGTTCCACGAAACCACGGCGTTTCAGCGCGGCGATGAGCCGTCGCGGGCGAAGCGACGGCAGACGACCCTTCACGCCGCGACCGGCGCTGCCACTTCCATCCAGACCGCAACGGCATCGGCGGGCTCCGGCTCCACCGGGATGGGCTCGCCCGACTCGGCGAGACACGCAAGAAATCCCTCGATGCAGTCGCGGGTCATTGACACGGCTTCATCCCGAGTCTCACCTTGCGTGACACAGCCGGGAAGGGCGGGCACGGTGACGACGAAACCGCCCTCCTCGGCCGGCTCGATCAGCACCCGGTACTTGTAGACCCGGGGCTCCATGCTCGTCTCGACGGAATCGTTGCTCATTACGGTACGACCATCCGTCCGGTTCCGGCGCCATCTGCGGCTCGACCTTCCCAATGTCCGGCCGGGCCACGCAGGACCGTTCGGACGCGCATCGCGTGAGACGACCGCTGCTCTCCGGCGGCACGAGGCCGGTGAACGGCGAGCCTGTCCACGTGCGGGAAGGCCGGAGGCCGGTCAAGGCTCGATACGCGCTCATGAGCGGAATCCTGCCGAAGTGGCGGCGCCACTCCTTCGCTCGGGGGAAAGGGGTGGTCCGGCGGCGCGTCAAGCGTCATGTCGAGGCTCCGTAGTGGTTGGCGCCGGAGCTCCTCTCCGGCGTGCAATGGCACGGTGGCGGACTCTATCACTCATCGACGGTCACGCTCTTGTTCGAGGCCACCGCACGTCGACAGACGCTGAAACGGGAACGTCCGGAGTCGGTCTTTCCCTTGTTATTGGATACTGATAGCCTGCGCCGATGATGACGCTTGCCCGCGACTCCGGGCTCAATGCGCTGCTCGACCTTCACGGCCAGACGCCGTTCGTGGACGATGTGGGGCATTGGGTGAAATTCATTGTGGCGCGGAAGTGACCGCGGAACGGCCGCACGGACTCAGCTATTCGCTGACGTTGCACGGCCCGGACGGTGAATGGCTGGTCGATTTCGACAATGCGCACCCGGTGAGGGAGCGGCGAGGTTCGGGTCCGCGGCAATACGTGAAGCGTGACCATCGGCATCGGTTCCGGACAATCCGATCCTACGAGTACAAGGATGCGGGCACTCTTCTTGAAGGTTTCTGGAACGAAGTGGATGGCGTTCTGAAGGAAAGGGGATCGAACCCATGAAGACGCTGAAGATCGGGATTGCCGGCTGCGACCGGATGAGGGCGCGCGCAGTGGAGAATGTCAGTGGAGAGCACGAACCTGCGAGGGGCGAGCCGACGGTCAGGTTCATCTCCATCGAGATCTTTACGAAGATGCTCTCGCAATGCAATCGCGAGCTTCTGGCGATGATTGCCCAGGAGAGGCCGGATTCGCTCACCGAGCTGGCGGATCTTGCCGAGCGAAGCAAGCCGGACCTGTTGCGGACGTTGACGATGATGTCTTGCTACGGGCTGGTGGAGTTGGAGGAGGGGCAACACGGTACGCAGGTTCCGAGGGTCCTGTACGATCGGGTCAGCCTCGACACCCAGTCTGTAATAGAAATGCTGCTAAGGCGCATCTTTGAAAGGCGCGGGGATAGTGAAATCGAGATTAAGAAAGAATGGAGTGTCACGAAGGATAGCCAAGATGAATACCAGGGAGAAGGTATTTATGCTCCAAGAATTGATATTGCCATTGGTCCTTTTAATATAGGTTCTAATTGGGATGTCGGTGAAATAAATAGAAAATATCATCAATATGAAAATGTTATTTTTGAAAAAATCATCCAAAAAGGAGAATTATTGGGTAATGAAGTTATCTGTCCTAACCAAAACCCCCGCTGTACGGTTGCGATAGAAATAGCAAACTATAGCGAGGAAAAACGCATGATCGGCGATATCTTTAATGCATCCGTTATAGGAAAAATTGGAATATTTGTTTATGATAATTTTGTTTATAGTCAGGATCGGAGATTCGAAAAAGCCTCACATAGACTATTGAATTATATTAAATTTCTCAAAGCCCAGGGCAAGGGGGGAATGGATGACAAAAAGAAAAAAATCCTAAATAATGTGATTTTCATAAAATCAGGAGATATTGTTTCTGTCTTGGAGAGATGTCTTGGAGATGTCCCATAGGCTGTTGACGCTGGAATTCAACCTCTGGCAGATAATCTGTCGATCACGATCGTACCGTCACCCACATCAAGCGCCGCGGCAGCCGGAATCCCGGCCGGCAGGTACGCGCAACCATCCGGGACCCGCCAGTCCGCAACAACAGGGAGGGTAACCGATCCCCCGTTCTGCCGCACCACCGCCGGCTCGCCGTCCGCCAGACCCAGGTGCTTGATCGTGGCCGGGTTGAGTCCTACCCCCGCGAACTCCGCATCCTTCGTCGCCTGCAACGGCTTCGAGCGGCGTACCAGCGCGTCCACCGCGTGCATCGGGACCGGGGCGATGCGGGCGAGTCCGTTGGCCTCTTCGGCGGGCTTCGGCAGGCTTCGGGGCAGGGTCCAGCCGAGGCGCCCGCCTGCCACCGGCCCTCCTGCTGCCGCCGACTCTCCGGCTGTCGCCGACCCTCCCGCCGCCGGCCCACCGAGCGACGCCCGCACGTCCTCGATCGTCTCCTGCTCGAAGCCGGGGAGATCGAGGAGGTTGCCGAGGACCCGCAGCACCCGCCACGCCGGACGCGCATCCGCATAAGGCGGCACCGCGGCGCCGAAGCTCTGCCAGGTTCCCGAGAGGTTGACGAACGTCCCCTCGGTCTCCGCGAACGCGGCGGCGGGGAGGATGACGTGGGCGTACTCGGACATCGCCTCGGAGCGGAACGCGCCGAGGCTCACCACGAAGCGCGCCCGGCCCAGCGCCTCGCGCGCCCGCGCGCCGTCGGCGCAGTCCAGCTCGGGCTCCAGACCCATGAGGAACCAGGCGTCGAGGTCCGCCTCGATCATCGCCCGCGCGTCGAGACCGCGCGATTCCGTCGCGGCTCCCCGCGGCCCCCGATGCGGCAGCGCGCCCGCGATCCATGCGCCGGCGGGGTTCGCGCCCTCGTCCAGGGTACCGAGGGTCGCGCCGGTGAGATCGGCGAGGCACGCCGCGAGGCCGCGTAGCGCCGCCGCGTCCCGGTGGTTGATCGCCTGCGGCCCGAGCAGGATCGCGCTCCGTCCGGCATCGGCCAATGCGCGGGCGATGCGCTCGGCGTCGGCCCGCCACAATCGGCGGGGGTCGATTTCCATGCTGCCGACACTGCCGATACCACCGAAGCCGTCCCCAACCCCCCCGGCCAGCGCACCAAGACCTTCCGGCTCGCGACCCGCGATCCGGGCCGCCGCCATCGTGATCGCAGCGAGCGCACCCACGAGCTCCGGCGGCGGGACCACCATCCGCGCCGCCGGCGCGAGGTTGAGGTCGTGGGCCATCACGTCGAGGTACGTCATCGCCGCTCCGGCCAGGCTCGCCTTGTGCAGCCGGTGGTTGACGATGGGATGCTCCTTGCGCGCGCACGAGCCGATCAACAGTGCCGCGTCGAGCCGTTCGAGGTCATCCACTCCCATCCCGATGGAGGGATGACCCGGCGCCGCGTCCTGGTCGGAGAAGTCGCGCTGGCGCACCCGGTGATCAACGTTGGCGCTGCCGAGGCCACGCACGAGCCGCTGGAAGAGGAAGAGCTCCTCGACCGTGCAGGACGCCGAGGCCAGCGCGCCGAGCGCGGCGGCGCCGCTCGAAGCCACGACCTCGCGCAGACCCGCCGCGGTGGCTTCGAGCGCCTCCTCCCAGGAGACCTCCCGCCACGTCCCGCCGCGCCTGACCATCGGCGCGCGCATCCGGTCTTCGCTGTACAGGCCCTCGTACCCGAAGCGGTCCCGGTCGGAGAGCCACACCTCGTTGATCGCTTCGCTCGCGCGCGGCACCACCCGCATGACCCGACCGCGGCGCACGTGCAGATGGACATTGGAGCCCACCGCATCGTGCGGCGCGACGCCGTCGCGTTGCTCCATCTCCCAGGCGCGGGCCCGGAACCGGAAGGGCTTGGAGGTCAGCGCCCCCACCGGGCACAGGTCGATGACGTTGCCCGACAGCTCCGAATCCACGCTCCCCGCGATGAACGTGCCGATCTCCATGTCCTCGCCCCGCCCCGTCGCCCCCAGCTCCGGCATCCCCGCGACCTCCTCGCCGAAGCGCACGCACCGGGTGCAGTGGATGCAGCGGGTCATGTCGGTGGCGATCAGCGGGCCGAGGTCCTTGTCCTCCACCGCGCGCTTGCGCTCGTTGAACCGCGAGACGTCCCGGCCGTAGCCCATCGCCACGTCCTGCAGCTCGCACTCCCCGCCCTGGTCGCAGATCGGGCAGTCGAGGGGATGGTTGATGAGCAGGAACTCCATCACCGACTTCTGGGCCGCGCGCGCCGTCTTCGAGCGCGTGAACACCTTCATCCCCTCCATCACCGGCGTGGCGCAGGCGGGCAGCGGCTTCGGCGCCCGCTCGACCTCGACCAGGCACATGCGGCAGTTCGCCGCCACCGTCAGCTTGTGGTGGTAGCAGAAGCGGGGGATGGGGATGGCGTTCGCATCCGCCACCTCGATGACCATCTGGCCCTTGCGCGCCCGGCAGGCGCGGCCGTCGATCTCGATACCGAGGGTGTCGCCGCTGGGGGTGTCGTCGGACATCGGCGTTTTCAGCGTTTTCCTGCCGCCCGGCAGGCCGGGGCGGGGGTGTTCATGATCATGGCGGGGGAGGCGCCGCAGGTCGCTCTTCCCGCGTTTACGATACATGGCTGGAGCGAGGGTATCCAATCGTGGGGCGACCGGATAGCAGGGCAACGATGCCGATCGCAAAGGAGCACGGAAGTGAACCGCTCCGGGTTTCCCGGAGCGCAACGGCACCGCCCGGGGCTTGCAGGTCCAGAAATTCAACCTCGAGCCAATCCGGTGATTTGCCGGCAGCGACAGCCCAAAGCTCGGTGACGCCCAGACGCCGGTACCAGGCCGGCTTGCCTTCGTCGGTGTGGGAGACGTTGATCTCCACGACCGGATCGGGCGGATGCCGTTCCGTACAGGCATCGGCCTGCTCGTCTCCCAACGTCTCGGCGCGGATGTACGCTTCTGCCGTCTCGCCGACGTAGAAGGCGCAATCGGCCTCCGCTCCTGTGCCTTCGGGCCCTTCCCGATCCCGCCATCGGGTGCCGCGTAGCTGCTCCACGCGCAGTCCGCCGCCCCGAGCCCCGCCGCCGAGTGAGGTGGTCCTGTTTCGTGAGACGGTTCGAGGGCTTGGTCAAGGTGTATTCCTTTCGTCGTCGATGCCCTCGAACGTCAGTGTCGCCGGTCGGTGCGCTACAGCATCCAGATGACCACCCCGCGCCCGTCCTGCCGGCGGCCGCTTCCAGCCGCCGCGCCCCCGCCACTCCGGCGCTCCCCGCTGCGCCGGTCCATCACCACCAGATGCCCTTCCTCCGCCCCGCACTGCTTCATGTACCCCAACGTCTGCTTCACCCCGCACTCGACCGTCCGCGCGAGACTCTTGCGGTCCGAGTCCCGCAACACCTTGCACTCCACCACGAAACGCTCCCACAGGTCCGAGGGCTGCCCCGCCTCCCGCGGCCAAAGCACCAGCAGGTCCGTCCGGCCCCGCCCCAACCCGTACTCCCGCTCGATGCGCCCGCCCCCGTTCACCACCCGTTGCAGGTACGACTGCAAGATGAGCTGCGGGGCCGCCTCCCGGTACGCCCCCAGATGGCCGAGCCAGTGCTCCGCGTGCTCCCCGAAGAAGGTGCCGAACGCACTCAGCAGCTTCGTCATGTCCAGCCGGCCGTCGTCGTCCACGTACCACGCCACCTGGATGTCCAGGCTGTCCTGCAACACGTAGCCCAGCTCGCGGGGCACCACCTCCCGGTAGATCGGGTTCGCAATGCGCGGCGGTGAGTCCGGCGCCAGCAACCCCAGGTCGCGCACGTATTCCAGGTCGCGGCCGTCGTGCTGCACCTCCCCGCCGCTCAGGAGGGGCTCGACCACCCGCCGGACCCGCTCCTCCTCCAACTTGTGCGCCAACTGGTCCAGGTGCGTGCGCCGCGAGAGGATGAGCTCCTCCCGCGCCGCGTAGACGTCGTCCTCCTCAATGCTGCGCGAGCGGTCCCTTCCGGCCTTGTTGTCGAAGCACGCCCCCGCGCACAGCGCGTTCACCAGCCACGGCTGGCCCCGGGTCTGCGTCCACACCGCCTCCACCGCCGCCGGGGAGAAGCGCTGGCCCGTCTCCTCGGTATGCTGCGCCATCAGGGCGTACGTCTCCGCTTCGGTGAAGTCACCCATGCGTAGCGACTTCGCGGCGACGTTGAAGGGACTGCCGCCGGCGATGACCTCGCCGGCGCTCGACCGGATGCGGTAGTCGCGGATGTCGCGCACCCCGCACAGCACCACGCTCTGCGGGAAGCCCTCCGGGCGTTGCGGGTAGCCGGCGCGGAGCTGGCGCAGCACCGAGAGAAGGGTGTCGCCGACCAGGGAATCGATCTCGTCCACCAGCAACACCAGTGGTGTCGGGTTCGCCACGCACCAGTGCATCAGCACGTGCCGCAAGGCGTCGTTGGGACCCACCTTTGACAGCATGTCCGGCCAAACATCGTCAAGGTAGTCGTCGCCTAGCAGCAGCGCCCGGGAGGCCAAGCTGCTCAGGATGGCGCGCATGCCGGCCGCCACGTCGTCACGCGCCACTTGGCCGACTTCGACGTTCACGTCCACGCAACGGAAGCTGCCGGCTTCGCCGCTGTTGAGCAGGTCGCGGAGCGCGATCAGGGCGGAGGTCTTGCCGGTCTGCCGCGGCGCGTGCAGCACGAAGTACTGCTTGGCCCGAATCAGGCCCAGGAGCTCGTCAACGTCCATCCGGTCCAGCGGCTGGATCGCGTAGTGGTCGTCCGGGCGCACCGGCCCCGCGGTGTTGAAGAAGCGCATGGGCCGATTATGGCACCTGTCGCCGCGAGCGTCCGGGTCACCGGTTGTTCGACTTCTCCCGGTCAATACCGCTCTCGACAGCGGGGTGCGCCCAGAGGCGGGCGTCTGCCCAGAGGCGGGCGTCTGCCCAGAGGCGGGCGTCTGCCCAGAGGCCGGCAGGGTCGCCAACCGTTCCCCGACCGGAGGCCGGCGAGGACTCCGATTCGGAACGCGCCGGCCACGTACCCGTCCATCGCCTGCCGATGATTCGCGGACCACGGACAAATATCCGAAAATGTCCCGTTGACCATGAAATCTGAAACGATATACGTTGACATTCACCACCTGACGTCATTATCCAGAGAAAGAGAAGAATGACAGAAATCCCCGAACGCCTCCGATCCATCCGGGAATGCCGGCGTCTGAGCCGCGCGCAGCTCGCCCGAGCGTGCGGGCGCAACAGGATCACAGAACGCCAGATCGCTCGGATCGAATCGGGAACAATCGGGACCCCCCGGCAGAACACGGTGAACGCGCTGGCCGACGGCCTGCGGGTCGAGGTCGGGGAACTCACCGGCGCCCTTCCGTTTCCCGAATACGTCCGGTCCGCCTCCCGGCCCATGGAGGTCGGCGACACCTTCCCCGTCGGCGGCAGGTTCCGCCCGGAGCTGCGGCTCGCCTTCGACCTGATCCGCCATCGGTACGGCTGGGACGAGCAGCGCGTCATCGCGCTGGCGCCGCTCATGTTCGTGCTGCTGCATGTTCGTGCTGCTGGTCGAGCGGTGCATCGGGTGGCAGAAGCAGAGGCTCGCGGATCTGGACAAGCAACTGGAACGCTTCGACAGGCAGATCTCCGGCCGCTTCAAGGCCATCGTCCACCAGGACGAGGCCCTGAAGGACATCCCCACCTCACTGTCCTTTTCTTCCAGGTTTTGCAGGCGGTAGTTGCTCTGGGTGTTCTCCCATTGCCGTATCCACCACAAATCCCATTGCGCCGACTTGTTGTATCACTCCTCCCGGTTCATTCCGTTCGATGGCATCACAGGCTGCCTCACGGGACATTTCCAGGTTGCCGACGACGACGTCGCGGGTCAGCTCCCTCCCGACCGTCGGGCAGATTTGGAGTGGTTCTCCAAGCAACTCCTGCCAAGCCGTATGAAACCGCCGTTGCGTGACCTTCCACAGCCTGTTGCTGTCCGGGAATACGCCGCGGCGGACGGTCTCCATCTCAGGCTCCTATTCGGCAACCACGAAGATCCATTCCGGATTCTTCCAGGGAGTGCCTGCCCTGTCGTCGATCTCTCTTCCCGGCGTGAACAGCGCCTCCCCCGGCTCCCTGCCATCCCGTTCGATTCGCATCAGCTCCCGCAGTGCGATGTTCTGTCGCCCCTGCCGTTCCAGGAGCCGGACGGCCTCCGGGGTTCGCATGTCCGTGTCCCGGCGCTCCTCCGTTTCCATTGCCTCGTTTCCCGCGTCGTCCGGGAGCATCGCACCTTCCACCCGCCGCATCTGGTCTTCAGTCAGCATGATGATGCGCTCCCGTGACGTCGTCAGTCATGGAACGCGGAAACGCCACCGCCGGCACCGCGGCATGGCATCCGAAGCAGTCGATCTCCACGGAGACGTAGGTGTGGCAGCTCGCGCAGAACTGGCCGGGGGCGTCGATGCGCACCCACTGCCCGCCCGCATCCTGCGCGGCGTGGCAGTCGATGCATCCGACGAGGCTGTGGCGCGTGGTGCGGATCCCCTCGTGCACGGTGTCGTCGCGCTGGTGCATGAGGAACTTCATGTGCTCGCGCCGGATGACGGGCAGCGGCTCGACGCAGGCCTCGCCCCTGGCCGCCTCGACGAGCACCGGCAGAGGCACGCCATCCGCCGCCTGGGCGTCGCTTGCGCCGACGCCGGACGCGGCGATGCCCGCGACGGCCAGCATCAGCACCATCGCCACACGATGGGCGGGGCGAGTCGTAGATGGCGTGCCTTGCGTTCTCCTCGCCACCGACACCAGCACCATCGCCATACGATGGGCGGTGCGAGGCCGCCGATCCGCCGTGCGCGCCATGGCCGGCGAGCCTACCCGCCCAGGCCCATGTCGATGTAGCCGCTCGGGCAGACGTCGGCGCAGATGTGGCAGCCGATGCAGCGGGTGTAGTCGGTGTCCACGTAGCGCCCGGTGGTGCCCTTGTCCTTCTTCACCCGGAACACCGCATCCTGCGGGCAGTAGATGACGCAGTTTTCGAGTCCTTCCAGGTTGCCGCCCTGCCCGATGGCGGAGACCACCAGATCCGCCTCGACCTCGAACTCCGTCCCTTCCCGCGCCACCGGCCGGCCCTCGACCATGTCGCACTCGGCGAAGCGTACCGCCCGCGCCCGCCCGTCGCCGGCCAGCACCACCTCGGTCGGCATCACCCCGGTGAGCACCCTCACCCCTTCCCTCAGCGCGTCCTCGACCTCGTGCTCGGCCGCGGTCATGCCGGAGCGCGGCAGCAGCGAGGTCAGGGTCACCTCCGCGCCGGTGCGCGCCGCGGCCACCGCGGAGTCGTGCGCGACGAATCCATGCACCACCATCTCGGGCCGGTCCTTGGGGTTGATGCGGTGGATGCGCCCGAGCCGGCGGGCCACCGAGACCACGTCGATCGACGTATCCCCGCCGCCCACGCAGACCACCCGGTTCGCCGCCACCTGCAACCGGCCTTCGTTGAACGCTTCGAGGAACTTCACCCCGCTCACGCAGTTCGGCGCGTCGCCGCCGGGGACGGGAAGGGGACGCCCGCTCTGGCAGCCGATCGTCCACAGCACCGCGTCGTGCTCCGCCTCGACCTCCTCGATGCCCACGTCGCGCCCGACCCGCGTCGAGAGCCGCGCCTCGATGCCGCCGAGGGCGAGGATGCGGTCGATCTCGTGGTCGAGGTGTTGCCGCGGCGTGCGGTAGCCGGGGATGCCGTAGCGCATCATGCCGCCGAGCGCCTCGTGGTCGTCGTAGACCGTGCACCGATGCCCGCGCCGGCGGAGCTGGTACGCGGCGGCGAGTCCGGCCGGACCGCCGCCGACGACGGCGATGCGCTTGCCGGTCTCGCGCGCGGGCGGCTCGAACGCGAAGCTCTCCGCGATGGCGGTATCCCCGATGAACTGCTCCACGGAGTTGATGCCGACGAAGTCCTCGACCTCGTTGCGGTTGCAGCCGTCCTCGCAGGGCGCCGGACAGACCCGGCCCATCTGCGCGGGGAAGGGGTTGGCGTCGGTGGCGCGGCGGAAGGCGTACTCCTGCCAGCTCATCCCCTCCGGCGGCTTCTCCAGCCCCCGCACGATTTGCAGCCAGCCCCGCACGTCCTCCCCGGACGGGCAGCTTCCCTGGCACGGCGGGGTGCGGTGCACGTAGGTCGGGCACTTGTGGGAGTGGTCCGCCTCGAAGATCTGCGATTCCAGATCCGGCCAGCGGTGGTCGCCGTCGCGGAACTTGCGGAAGGTGTGGTTGCCGCTGCGGTGGGTCTTGCTCCAGGGGGTGGCCATGATGTCGGTTTCTCGATGCCTCTCGAATGAACCGCCCCGGATTTCCCGGAGGGTGGTTTGCCTGAGCCAGGCGACCATCGCCGCCTCGTGCAGTTGGTGGGAGTAGTGTGCCTCGAATGCAGCCGGAGGAATATGGCCGCATCGACTTCACGTCCCCATCCCGCATCCCCGATACCGCCCCGCCCGAAGGAGGCTCATCAACCGATCTCCCCAGCCAGAACGTTGGCCAGATTCCCCGGCTGACCGCATCGGGCCGTCTTGATTGTCAACTGCCGACCACGAAACCGCACCTTGGCGCGGTTGAGCGCCTTGCGTGCTTTTTCATGAATACGCTTTCCATGAAATAGTACCGGATGGCAAACGGACCTGACATCGATCCTGTTGCGCATGAAGCGCTCGGCGAGCTCCACGCCCCGCTGCAATTGCTCGGATGCCGTGGATGCATCGACTCCGCCACTCTTGAGCTCTATCGGGACCATGACGAGGGTGTCGCGGGTAGGGCTTGCAAAAAAGAGAATGTAATCACATCGTCTTCCGGCAATTTCATGCGTCCGGGATGCGCGATCCACGTCCACCACGATCCGGTGGGAAGGTACGTCCGTCATATACACCCGACATCCGTCCCGGCTGCATGATTCACTGAGGTTTTCCGTTCCCACTTGCGCACGGATCCGGCTGAGGGTTCTATTCGTGGCCACTTCCTGTCGTCTCCTCTCCCCCTGTCTCCTCGAGCCGGTTCTGCAAGTCCGCCGAACGGTTGTACAGTGCTTCGGCAACGTCTTCATAATCTCGAGGCTCCACGCCCTCGATGCGGTCGAACGGAATCTCCTCCACCGTGGAACCCGAAGCCGATTCATCCTTGCGGAACAGCCAGATCCCCACATCGCCGGGCCGGAGCGAGCTCGGAAGTTCTTCTTCGTCCGCGGACTGACCGGCCTGCTCTCCCAACTCTCCTTCCCGCATCAGGTTTCCGATTTCCTTCAGCAGCCAATCGCTGTGCGTCGTGACCACCACGCGGACCCCGGCGCGAACCATGCGAGCCAGCGTCAGGGCCACCCGGGTCTGGGCGGCTGGATGCAAGTGAGCCTCCGGTTCCTCGATGATGAGCGTATCACCCCGACCTACGGCTCCACGAAGGAACAACACGACGGGTGCGAGCTCGGACACCATGGACGAGGCGCGGGTCAGGCGGATGTCCTGTTCGGTGTTTCGGGGGCGGTACACGAACTCCGGATATCCTCCCGGCGTTGGTCTGTTTGTTCGTATCCTTCCGGCGAGTGCTTCGCTTTCCAGTTGGTCGGCGAGTTTTTTCATCGTTTGGTCGTCCGGCTCACTGTCTTCATGCAGGATGAGTCTCTGCATGAAATCCGCCATCACGCCCGAAAACGTCGGAAGCTCCGGGAAACGCTCCAGGCTGACGCGAGTGGTACGTGCCACAAGAGAGCTCGCGATGACACGGTGGCTCTGCATGATGCCGCTTCGAGCCGCCGGCAGGTAATATGCTCCACTCCTCTCCTCCGCGAACGAGTCAATGGATATGAAAAGTTCGTCGAAAAAATCGAGTAGATATTTACGGTTTCTCCGATTCCTTGTGAATCTGAGCTCTCTGCTCAGGATGTCCTTGAGCCCGAAGAGCTTCCTGTGGACGAGTTCGGAATCAATCCACGTATCTGGAAATATGGTCATATCTGAGACATGGCTGTTTGCCACAATCTCTGATCGGGACATGTCCATGCACAAACGCCAGAGATCCCGATTTTCTTCACTGATGATCAGGGAAAGATTCGCCTTGTCCGATTCTCCAGACAGATGAATCAGATCGGACAGGGATTCAATATCGAAACAGCGCGCGATTTCATCTTTTACACCTCTCGGTAACAATTCGGGATGTTCAAGAGAATTCCTGATTACATCATGCAATATTTCAGGAAAATCCGATATCCTGATGTTCCTGGCGTCGTTGTTCATTTTGTCGAGAAGAATTTTGAGCTTCTTTTTTGTGGCAAAATCCATACTCCGGGGTTTCAAGGATTCGGAAATCAACCGATGAACATGGTAAAACCAACCTATGAAAGGAAACCGAGGAAACCCGCCCAGGACACGATGCAGCGCGTAGATCAGAATAGCGAAATAGGTCTTCCCGGTATTACTCGGACCGACAAATACCGTCAGTGGACGCATGTCCACGGCGCCGCTCTCGATAGGGCCGAAATTCGTGACTTCAACCCGAACGTCCGTACTCCTCAATTTGTCACTGGAGATCGTGCGGCTGTCAGGATTGTCCATTGGATAGTTCTCTGGTTTGAGGATTGTACGTTGCAGGCAGGCTCACACCTGAAATACCTTCATCACTTCGTCGCCCAGGTGGTTGATGACTTTGACGGCGATGCGCCCGGAGGCCGGCTTGTCGAAGGGGCGCGACAGGGCGCTGTGCAGGGTGGCCCAGGCATCCTGGTCCACTTCGGCCTTCAGGGTGGTCCTGAGCGCCTTGTAGGGGTCGTTCGCTCCGAGGAAGTAGGCGTGGCGGACGAAGAAGCTCTCCTCGTCGTAGTCGGTGTCGATGAACCAGCAGGCGATGCCCTCGGGGCCGTCGCTGCGTATCTCGCCGGTGTTGGGGTGGAAGACGTCCACGCCGTTGATTCGGACCCGGAGGCGGCCGGTGTCGCCGTCCTCCCCGTCCCCTGCCGGGAGGACGTCAATGTCCGGCTCGCCGAAGATGACGAAGAGGTTGCCCTTGCCGGTGTTCTTCAGGTCCTCCGCCATGTGCAGGTCCGCGTTCATCCGGGCCTTGAGCACCGGGATGCGGCCGAGCCGGTCGAACTCCGAGGCGTGGGCGTCGTAGTTGAACGCGCAGGCGATGAGCACGTCGAAATCGGCGTCGCCGGCCTCGCGGGCGGCGGCCACGAGGTCGGGCCGGGAGACGGTGCCGAACTCGGGGCCGATGAAGATGCCGGCGCGCTGCTCCCGGCCGCCCTGATCGCTCTGATCGCCCCGATCGCTCTGGCCGCTCCGATCGCCTTGGCCGCTCCGGTCGTTCTGGCCGCTCCGGTCGCTTTGGCTGCTCCGGTCGCTTTGGCTGCTCCGGTCGCCTTGGCCGCCCCGGTCGTCCTGGCCGCCCCGGTCACTCTGGTCTCCCTGCTCGCCCTCGCCGCCCCGGTCGCCCTGGCCGTCTTGCACGTATCGGCCTTCGGCGCAGATCCGGCGGCCGGGCCACGGGATCAGGGCGTTGAAGGTGATCCGGTCGTCCTTGTGCGCTTGCTGCACCCCGGCGGTCTTGAGCTGTTCCAGGATCATCGAGGCGAAATCGGCCGCCTCGCCGTAGGCGGTGCGGGGTTCCGCGGCGCGGTCGATGAGCTCGTCGTTCTCGTCGACCGCGAGGGTGCGATGCGGCGACAGGCTGTCGACGGTGAACGGCCCCGCGACGCGCACGACGTTGTTGTCCTGGTATGGCTTGTCGTAGAGGTATTCGTAGTCGGCGGCAGTGGCGATGGAGTCGTCGATTTCCTTCTGCCGGGCGATGCGCTGCGCCCACCATCGGGCGTGCAGGGCGGCCGGCGCCTCCGGCCAGGGGTCGGCGGGACGGGGCGGAAGGGTGTCGAGGGTGTAGCTGCGTCCGAGGTTGGCGTTGAGGTCGCGCAGGAGCCGCTGCACCCGCGGGGTGTCGGGTGTCGTCGGTTCGTCGTCGATCCTGAAGGTGGAGGGAGGGTGCGGTTGCGTGTGCGTGGTGTCGGTACTCCCCGGCGGACCGCCTGATCCTCGCGGTCCGTTCCGTTGCGCGCGCGGGGCGCCGGTCCCTTCGTTTTCCAGCTCCGCACGGAGCCTGGAAAAGAGCGTCTGGGCCGCCGGGCTCCATGGATCTTCGGCGTGGCGCGGGATCTCCCACTCCTCCCAATTCGTCTTCATCGCCTCGTTGAGCTTCCGGCGCAGGGGCTCCAGCTCCTGCTGGTGCTTCTCCCAGATCACGTCGATCCCGGCGTTGTTGGCGATGGATTTCAGGGTGATGTGCGGGACCCGCTCGTAGACGAAGCCGTGGCGGATGTTGCCGTAGGTGGACGCTTCGGACGGAGCTTTGCCGGCGAGTGCGGCTTCCTTCCGCTGCCCTTCGGGGCTGTCCGCGAGGAGGTAGAAGGGGTAGCGGGCGCCCATGACGCGGGCGCGGGCCAAGGCGAGGGCGACGCGGGAGGTGTCGATGGTGATCCAGCGCCGGCCCCACTGCTCGGCGACGTAGGCGGTGGTGCCGGAGCCGCAGGTGGGGTCGAGGACGAGATCACCGGGGTCGGTGGCCATGAGGAGGCAGCGCTGAATCACGGTTTGCGAAGTTTGGACGACATAGGTCTTATCTGCCATAAAGCTTGCGCCAACATCGTCCCATCGGTTTGTGATCTGAACAGCCGGAAAATCGTCTAGATAGCGCACATAACCTAAACGATTCTTAGTAGACTCCAATCTTCCAGCGGACTTTAGACGCTCCATTCCTTGTTCGTTCGTTTTCCATCGAACAGAAAGTGCGGGTTTGTGAATTCTACCGGCAATCTCGACACCGAACCAAGATGCAGCACCTTCGCCTTTATCGCGACCGGCACTCTGAGAAGTCAAATTATCCAGTGAGTAAATTCGCAGCTCCCCAGAAACAATTCTGGAATCATTCAGATATGTACCAACAAGAGACTGATTTACACCTGATAAATCACGAATACGATTATAGTTTGTACCTCCCTTTTCTCCTGGCTTTTTCCGCCTGAACATCGGCCGATATTTTACTCTCGATTTATCTTTGCAATACCACAACAAGTAATCAGTGGTTTGTCCAAGATATTCTTCCGTTGAACCTGTTGTCTTCGCAAATCCGATTAACGATATACATCTCTCGTCCCCAAAAATCTCATCCATCAACGCCCGCACCCGATGGACGTTCTCATCCCCAATCTGCACGAAGATCGACCCGCTCTCCGTCAACAGATCCCGCGCCACCGTCAGCCGGTCCCGCAGGTACGTCAGGTACGAATGGATCCCGTCGCGCCACGTGTCCCGGAACGCCTTGACCTGCTCCGGCTCGCGGGTGATGTGGTCGGCCTTGCCGTCCTTCACGTCCCGGCTGGTGGTGGACCACTGGAAGTTGGAGTTGAACTTGATGCCGTAGGGCGGATCGACGTAGATGCACTGCACCTTGCCGCGCAGCCCCTCCCGCTCCGCCAGCGACGCCATCACTTGCAGGCCGTCGCCGAGGATCATCCGGTTCGACCAGTTGGCGTCGTGGCGGTAGAACTCCGTGCGGGCGTTGCCGTCCGGCAGGCCGTTGAAGTCGGCGAAGAGATCGGGCTGATCCTCGCCCGCCTGCTCGCCGGCCCGGCCGCGCCGTACCAGATCGTCGATCAGCGCCTTGGGGTGGACCTTCTCCTGGATGAACAGCGGCGGGGCCTGGACGACGAGGTTCGACCAGTCCTGCACGTCCTTGCCCCGCCAGACGAGTTGCGGATCGAGGTCCCGGTTGCGACGCCGCCAGGCGACCTCGATCGGGTTCTGGTCCTCCTTCGCCATCACCGACTGGTACTCGGCAGTCGGGATGTTCTTCCGCGACGCCTCCCCGTGGGTCAGCGTCCGGACCTGCCTGGGCTTCTTCGGTTTTCGCGCCATGGGTCTGCTCGTCGTCTCGCGCTTGCTATGCGAATTCAAGGACCTTCAGGACGACGGACTTCGTCGGCTCCGTTCCTCCGTGGACCATCAGGCGAATTCTCTCCGTGGTCTCACGGCTGAAGCTCTCTTCCCCGCAGCGAGCGCACACCGTGGCTGGAATGCGATCGACCAGAACGTACTTGCCATCGATCCGGAAGATCTCTTCCACCAATTCTTCACGGCCGTCTACGGCGCCACACACCGAACACGTGAACATCGATCACCTCCGTCGAGAATACTCGATCCATTCTTCTGCCCGAGGCTCATATAACGTAACGATCTTCACGAGATCTCCATCCGCAAGGGATACCTGGATGTGCAAAGGTCGTCCTGCTCGCGTAAAACCCATCAAAAGACAGCTCGGAGAATACTTGTCCTCCGGGTATTCCTCAACGATGGTTGCCGTCGTCCCGGCCTGTCTGATCTCCTGTTTGCCGATGTTTCGTTCGACAGCACGCTTCATCGCGTGGCGGCTGAAGTCGAATTCCCCACCGGACAAATGATTTCGTATCTGTTCGAGTGTCTTCACCTGTCACGGCTCAATCCAATTGGACCAATCGCGCATCACCCTCCCATCTTCATCTCACGATCTCGATTCCTTCCACGACGATCCGGCTACCACCCGCATTGCTCGAACTACAGATCCGAACCATGGATCTGTGCGATCTTCATAAAGTGTTTCTGCAATCTGCGTTTCAAGGCCGTATTGCCATGAACCGGCACCGAGATACGGGCAACAACTCCATCTTTCGGGTAGACATGATAGCTGCCGTCGATGCTCTTCAACTGCCATCCTCGATGTTCGAGAAGTTGGCAAAGCGGTTTTCCGCTGATGGCCTTCACAGAAGCAACGGAGCTCTATCTGGAAGAGTCGCCAATGGAATCATACGGGAAGTCGCTGGTGACGACGATCTCGGCATGTCGCCCAAGCCCTACAGCATCCAGATGACTACGCCGCGCCCGTCCTGCCGGCGTCCGCCTCCATCCGCTTCGCCTTCGCCGTCTCGGGGCTCCGCCGCGCTCCCGCCACCCCGGCGCTCCCCGCTACGACGGTCCATCACCACCAGATGCCCTTCCTTCGCCCCGCACTGCTTCATGTACCCCAACGTCTGCTTCACCCCCTTCTCCACCGTCCACGCGAGGCTCTTGCGGTCCGAGTCCCGCAACACCTTGCACTCCACCACGAAACGCTCCCACAGGTCCGAGGGCTGGCCCGACTCCCGCGGCCAAAGCACCAGCAGGTCCGTCCGGCCCCGCCCCAACCCGTACTCCCGCTCGATGCGCCCGCCCCCGTTCACCACCCGTTGCAGGTACGACTGCAAGATGAGCTGCGGCGCCGCCTCCCGGTACGCCCCCAGATGGCCCAGCCAGTGCTCCGCGTGCTCCCCGAAGAAGGTGCGGAACGCACCCAGCAGCTTGTCCATGTCCAGCCGGCCATCGTCGTCCACGTACCACGCCACCTGGATGTCCAGGCTGCTCTGCAACACGTAGCCCAGCTCGCGCGGCACCACCTCCCGGTAGATCGGGTTCGCAATGCGCGGCGGGTCGGCGGCGGCGATGAGGCCCAGGTCGCGCACGTACTCCAGGTCGCGGGCATGGTGCCGGACCTCGCCGCCGCTCAGGATGGGCTCGACCACCCGCTGTACCCGTTCCTCCTCCAGCTTGTGCGCCAACTGGTCCAGATGCGTGCTGCGAGACAGGATGAGCTCTTCGCGCGCCGCGTAGATGTCGTCCACTTCGATGGCGCACGAGCGGTCCCGTCCCGCCTTGTTGTCGAAGCACGCCCCCGCGCACAGCGCATTCACCAGCCACGGCTGGCCGCGGGTCTGCGTCCACACCGCCTCCAACGCCGCCTCCGAGAAACGCTGGCCGGTCTCCTCGGTGTGCTGCGCCATCAGCGCCCGCGTCTCCGCCTCGGTGAAGTCGCCCATGCGCAACGACTTCGCCGCGACGTTGAAGGGGCTGCCCCCGGCGATGACCTCGCCGGTGCTCGACCGGATGCGGTAGTCGCGGATGTCGCGCACCCCGCACAGCACCACGCTCTGCGGGAAGCCCTCGGGACGCCTCTGGTAGCCGGCGCGAAGCTGGCGCAGCACGGAGAGCAGGGTGTCGCCGACCAGCGAATCGATCTCATCGACCAGCAGCACCAGCGGCACCGGGCTGGCCCGGCACCAGCGGGCGAGCAGCCGCTTGAGGGCGTCGTCAGGCCCCACCTTCGCCAGGATGTCCGGCCAGACTTCCTCGGGGTAGTCGTCGCCCAGCTCCTGCGCATTCTCGGCCAAGCTGCCCAGAATGGCGCGGATGCCGCGCGCCGTGTCGTCGCGCGCCACCTGGCCGACTTCGACGTTCACGTCCACGCAGCGGAAGCTGCCCACTTCGCCGCTGTTCAAGAGGTCACGCAGCGCGATGAGCGCGGAGGTCTTGCCGGTCTGGCGCGGCGCGTGCAGCACGAAGTACTGCTTGGCCCGAATCAGGCCCAGGAACTCGCCAACGTCCGCCCGGTCCAGCGGCGCGATGGCGTAGTGGTCGTCCGGGCGCACCGGCCCCGCGGTGTTGAAGAAGCGCATGGGCCGATTATGGCACCTGTTGCGCGCCGTTGCGTGCGCGGGCGGTCAACGGCACGTCAGGACGGGACCGGGATTCGGGACCGGGATTCGGGACCGGGCAGCACGAGCATGGTGCGGCCCCATGGTAGCTCGCCACCGTTCAGCGCCGCCGGAGCGGCACGCTTTCGGGAAGGTCGAAGACCTCGGCGCGCATGCTGCCTCCGTAAGGTCCGCTGGCCATCTTCGGTTCAATCGAGTCGATCGTGCGCCACTCGTGCTTCCTCATGCCACGGTCTTGACTTCTCCCACGACGAACCGGCTACCGCTCGAATTGCTCGAACTCGCGTCCGGCGTCGTGAATTCGTTCCAGGCAGAGGCGGTCGATCAGGTCCAGCGAAGGGGATGTCCATTTGTCGTCCTGATGCTGCTGGTACGTCCGGAAGATGAGCTTCGCGACGATGTCCGTGTCACCGGCCGGGTGAATCTGGTTGTTAAGCGCCTCGTCGGCGAAACGATCGAGGAACTTCTCGCAGACCTCGCACGTCATTCCCGGCAGCCGCCCCGGTGATACCTCCAGCGTATGAAGAATCCAGGAGGAATCCTCCTCGAATGCTTTGCTGCCACAGAACGTCGCGATCAGGTCTCCGTAGTCGTCGAGGGTTTCATCCTGCAATTGACGGAAGCATGACGCTGTTTCGCGACGCACTTCGGGATCGTCGTCGTCGAACAGCGCGTCAAGCGTTGATTCGCACCAAGCTCGGCACTCCGGAACGGCGATGTTGGCGGCGGCAACCTGCGCCACGCCAAGGCGGTGCGGAGCGTCGCCGCACAAGGCTTCATCAACGAGGTCCGCGGCATCCTCGTGTATCAGGTTAGCGATACAGGCGAAGCCTGCCCCGGCCTCGCAGACTTCCGGTTCGGACGATCGGAGCATGCGTTCGATGATCGGCCGCAGTTCGGGGAAGCCGTCACGCAAATGGCCGTGGATGAAATCGCAAACATGATGCGTGGCGAGCAGGCGATCTTCGGGCAAGTTCATGCCCCGGAAGAGCAACATGCCAAGTGCCGGATCGTGACAGGAGACGGCCCGGAGGGTCCCAGCGACGCATGAGAGCACGGCCGCGCTCCGGTCCCTGATCATCCGGTCGAGGGTCGGGCGGAACCGCTCGATGCAGGCGGCGTCGGAGAGGATGAGGTCCCCAATGGCGTCGGCCGCTCTCCCGCGTGTGGTATTGATGCCGTTGGTGAGAATATCGCCGCCGTAGTACGGCTGACCGTTGCCAGCGTCCTCCTGCCGCGCCTCGCGGCCGGGATCTTCGTGCTCCGTGGCGAGTTGGTGGAGCATCCGGACGGCATCGTCCGGGAGCGGGTCTTCGATGTTTCCGAGGACATCTGCAATAAACCGGCCGCAAGGCCCGCGCGACTCTGCAAATGCCTTGCGGCATACCTGTAGTTTGAGGTCGCTCGCGATTGGAGCTTCCTTCAATGCGGACAGTGCCTGCTCCAGGTATGCCGGATTCGCGTCAGCGGAGAAGCGCAGGCTGAGGCGGGCGAATCGCTCCGGCTCCTCCTTGACGCGCTCTCCGAAAGCTTGCGCCAACTGCCGGGCGCCGCCCGTAACCTCATTCTGCAAGAAACGCCCCCAATCCTCCGAGCGGTATTTCTTGATGGCGCGCAACCACTGGTCGTCGGTCATTTTATCCGTGGCTGTTTTCTTGATCGGCGGCCCAACCCAGCTTGCGGCCATTGTGCGCGGCTCGCCTTGCGGCTTGCCGAACTTCCGCTTCAGCTCCTCGAAGTGCGCGTTCGCACTGGCGCTGCGTAGCTCTGGCGGAATCGCCGAAAGCAGAGCGAACCGAGCCCATCCGATCCGTTTGTATCCATCCTTGGTGCGTTCATAGGGATGGACGTAGTGCAGGATTACCCTTTCAAGCCGCCCGCGGTTCTCGGTAGTGCAGTGCGGGACCACCGCCCGGATCGCTTCCATCGCGCACCAGTGCGGGCTGTCGGAGAACCCGCACTGGAACCGCCACGGCTCGCCGCACAGCAGCGCGGCTGCCTCGTCCACATAGCGTGCCGCCCCGCCGGTGTACAGGGCCAGCAGGAGGTGGTTCGCGACGTGGGTGTCGCGGCGGCGCAAGTCGGCGATCACGTCACGGAGGTCCGTAGCGCCCTCGCGTGCGAGGGTGGCCAGTGCCCCGGCCAACTCCGGGAGGCACGCTTCTCCGCCCCCCGGATGATCGGTTTTCGTGAGAATCGGCCATACAGCATCGTGCTTTGGCGGCGTATTGCTGGACAGGGCGGAGTCCGAGATTTCGAGAACCACCGGAAGCACATGCTCCACGAACACCGCGGGAGCGTGCCTCGCGGACGTGTTGAACAGCACGGCCGCCGACCGGTCGTGGCGGAAAAATTTCCATCCACGCAGATCCCCGCCGTCGGCGCGGACGACCGCAAGGCGCCGCCGGAACCGATGGGCCAGCACTTCCGGGATCCAATCGGGACGTTTCTTGCCCAAGGCACGGAGCCTGCTCCAGAACGTGTTCGGTGCCTGAACCTCGTCGAGCGCACCGTTGTCCACCAGACGCAGAAAGAGATCGAAGAAGCGACGGCTCGTGTGGAGGTCCGCCCATCCCATGATGAATCGAAGCCGGGACGCCCACTCACCGCCACGGTCGGCGTACGGTTCGAGCAGGGCCGCGACGCGATCCGGCGCATGGCGCTGGTGGCGTCCCAGATAGGTCACCGCCGTATCGTTGAGCCGGTCGTTGTCCGAGGCCAGCCAATCCTCGATCACTCCGTGCCGGTCGGTGGCCTCGAACCACGACGGTGATCCGAAGAAGCGCTGCCATGCGATCTCCGACAGCTTGTCCGGGTTCGGCGTGCCTTCCTCGATGGCCTTGAACGCCGGCGCGATCCACTGTTGCCATATCTCCCATTCTTCCTCGGACGGGTCCGTGACTTCGGCGAGGAGGGCAAACGCGAGGTCCTTGATATGCGCCCGGATCCCCTCGTCCGACAGCAGGGCGCGAAGCTCCTCCACATACCGGTCACGGTCCGCGTCACGGAGATAGGCCAGCACCTGCCGGACCTGGGCGCGGCGGAACAGATGTTGTTCCGATCTCTTGAGGAACGACACCAGCGATTTCCGCTGCCTGACGAACACCCGGGCGAAGCAGTAGTCGAAGAAGCTCTCGTGGCCGAACCCGTAGCGGCGCCTGTCGAAGGTGAGCACGCCCTCCGACGCCAACTGCTTCACGTATGCAGGCGGGAAATCGTCCAGGGTCTCGCGGGGCACCGAAAGCTGTTGAGCGGAGGTCATCTCGTTGCAGAGGATTTCCAGCACCTCCATCCACTGATCCGGCGAGGACGCGACCCGTTCCGCGACCGCCCGCCGCTTCTCGTCCCAGTACCGGTCGAAGAGCTGCGTTGCAGTGCCGAAGGTGGGCGCTTGCGACGTATCGAAGCCGGCTTCGAGGAAGAGGGACAGGTTCTGCGGGAGCCGCAGGAGCGCCAGTTGGCGTTCCCGGAACCGTGCCGGGTCGAAGTTCGCGCCGGTCAGGATCTCTTTGACCTCGTCGACCTCGAACTCCATGATCTCGACTTGCGTGCCGGAGTCGGGTGGCACGAGTCGCCGCAGGCGATGATCGTGCTGCCAGTCGAAGGCCCGGCAGACGACGACGAGGTGAAGCACGGCCCGGGCGCGCGTGCCGCGGGCCTCCTGAAGCAAATCCTCGACGACGTCGAACGCGCCGGAGCTTCGGCCGGACATGGTGCTTACCGCATCCAGTTGATCGACGATCAGGACACCCGGGCGACCGGCGTCTTCGGCTGCCGCCGCGAGCACCAGGATCGGCGATTCTTCGAGATCGAGATGGCTCCCGAGATCCGCGGTGGTCGATACCGACGGGAACGGGATGCGGTCGAGACGGAACGCCAGCACCGGCAGATCGCGTTCGCGCAGGGCCTCCGTGACTTCGACGACGCAGGCCGTCTTCCCGGAGCCGGCCTTGCCGGTCACGACGCTGTCGGTCGCAGTCTCCCCCAGCCGGGACAGCAGCGTTTCCGCCGCCTTCCTTGGAACGAGGGTTTGCCGAATGAACCGCCGCCGTGCGCCGGCCAGATACCGATCCGTTGCTTCTCGTACGGCGACGCACGCACGCTCGGGGCTGGGCAGGCGCCGCAGCCGATAACCGCGCCGGTAGAGTTCTTTGACGAGACCCTGGCGGGTGATCGTGCGATGCACGGAGTCTTCGACGATCGCCCGAAGCTCCGCCAGCACTTTGCCCGGGGCTGCGAGAAAGAGCGCTTGCGCCCCCCATCGCACCTTGTCTTCGAGATCACGTTCGCCAATCGTTCGGACATCGATCCGCTGCAAGCGCTCGAACGCGGTCGGGCCGTCGCACTTCCAGTAGCGATCAAGCAGCTTCTCGAATGACTGCCTCCTCCCCTCGGCAGCGAGGAAGGCGCGCTCGAATTCTTCTGCGGACTCCGCGTCGCGCGCCGCCTCGCACAACTCGGCCAACTCGGGAGCCTCGCTGCCCGAGACGAACACGAAGCGATCGTCGTTCCCCGCCAACGCATCGCCGATCGCCTGAAGCAGCCCATCGGAGGCGAGTGCGGTGAGACTCCACTTGCCGTTCCGATGGCTGCGTTTCGCTTGGTGGAGCTCCCGCCAGGATCCAGCCGTCACGACGAACTCCGCCTTCTCGACACCGGGGTCCTCGATGCGGATTGCGTCCGTGCGGCCCTCAAGCAGGCGGACGCACTCCGCGACCGTCCACCACTTCTCGTAGCGGTTGCCGAGCTTGTCCGCGGGGCCGCCGGGGAGGGTCATGCCGGAACGGCGCCAGCCGCCGCGCTGGTTCGTCCCCGGCGACCGGATCGGCGCCGGGGTTTGTCCGAGGGCTGCCGCATGACCATGTGCCCGTTGCCGCGGCGGATCAGGCCATGGTCCGGCTTCGGGAGGGGGGGCATCCGGATCCAATCCTTGTGTTATTCCTCAAGTTTCGGGATTCGCTGACCGAAATGGATTCCCGCTTTCGCGGGAATGACGGCCAGCGTAAAAGTAACGTGTCTCGCTGAAATGACGTCATTCCCGCGAAGCTTGTGCCCGCGAAAGCGGGTAGCGGGAATCCATCGCCTGATTCAAGGTATTTTGAATCCCGAAACTTGAGTTATTCGTCCACTTGGCACGGTTGTCAGCCAGTAGGGATGATGCAACTCACAGCAGTACTGGTGCCCGCTCGGGAAGGAGGATTCGTGGCGACGAATCCCGAAACCGGAACGACGACACAAGGCGAGACCGTTGAAGAAGCGCTGGCCAACCTGCGGGAAGCGACGGAACTCCATCTGGAAGAGTCGCCAATGGAGTCATATGGGAAGCCGCTGGTGACGACGATCTCGGCATGTCGCCCAAGCCCTACAGCATCCAGATGACTACGCCGCGCCCGTCCTGCCGGCGTCCGCCTCCATCCGCTTCGCCAACGCCGTCTCGGGGCTCCGCCGCGCCCCCGCCACTCCGGCGCTCCCCGCTACGCCGGTCCATCACCACCAGATGCCCTTCCTCCGCCCCGCACTGCGCCATGTACCCCAACGTCTGCTTCACCCCCTCCTCGACCGTCCACGCGAGGCTCTTGCGGTCCGAGTCCCGCAACACCTTGCACTCCACCACGAATCGCTCCCACAGGTCCGAGGGCTGCCCCGACTCCCGCGGCCACAGCACCAGCAGGTCCGTCCGGCCCCGCCCCAACCCGTACTCCCGCTCGATGCGCCCGCCCCCGTTCACCACCCGTTGCAGGTACGACTGCAAGATGAGCTGCGGCGCCGCCTCCCGGTACGCCCCCAGATGGCCGAGCCAGTGCTCCGCGTGCTCCCCGAAGAACGTGCGGAACGCCGTCAGAAGCTTCGTCATGTCCAGCCGGCCGTCGTCGTCCACGTACCACGCCACCTGGATGTCCAGGCTGTCCTGCAACACGTAGCCCAGCTCGCGGGGCACCACCTCCCGGTAGATCGGGTTCGCGATGCGCGGCGGCGAGTCCGGCGCCAGCAACCCCAGGTCGCGCACGTATTCCAGGTCGCGGCCGTCGTGCTGCACCTCCCCGCCGCTCAGGAGGGGCTCGACCACCCGCCGGACCCGCTCCTCCTCCAACTTGTGCGCCAACTGGTCCAGATGCGTACGCCGCGAGAGAATCAACTCCTCCCGCGCCGCGTAGACGTCGTCCACTTCGATGGAACGCGAGCGGTCCCGCCCGGCCTTGTTGTCGAAGCACGCCCCCGCGCACAGCGCGTTCACCAGCCACGGCTGGCCCTGGGTCTGCGTCCACACCGCCTCCTGCGCCGCCGCCGAGAAGCGCTGGCCGGTCTCCTCGGTGTGCTGCGTCATCAGCGCCCGCGTCTCCGCCTCGGTGAAGTCGCCCATGCGCAACGACTTCGCCGCCACGTTGAAGGGACTGCCGCCGGCGATGACCTCGCCGGTGCTCGACCGGATGCGGTAGTCGCGGATGTCGCGTACCCCGCACAGCACCACGCTCTGCGGGAAGCCCTCGGGGCGTTGCTGGTAGCCGGCGCGAAGCTGGCGAAGTACGGAGAGCAGGGTGTCGCCGACCAGCGAATCGATCTCGTCCACCAGCAGCACCAGCGGCACCGGGTTGGCCCGGCACCAGCGGGCGAGCAGCACGTTGAGAGCGCTTTCCGGCCCCATCGACGCCAGGACGTCCGGCCACACACCGCCGGGGTAGTCGTCGCCCAGCCCCCGCGCATTCTCGGCCAGGATCCCCAGAATGGCGCGAATGCCACGCGCCGTGTCGTCACGCGCCACCTGGCCGACCTCGACGTTCACGTCCACGCAGCGGAAGCTGCCCACTTCGCCGCTGTTGAGCAGGTCGCGAAGCGCGATGAGCGCGGAGGTCTTGCCGGTCTGGCGCGGCGCGTGCAGCACGAAGTAGCGCTTGGCCTGGATCAGGCCCAGGAATTCATCGACATTCACGCGATCCAGCGGGTGGATGGCGTAGTGGTCGTCCGGGCGCACCGGCCCTTCGGTGTTGAAGAAGCGCATGGGCCGATTATGGCACTTGCCGCGCGCCGTTGCGTGCGCGGGCGGCCAACGGCACGTCAGGACGGGACCGGGATTCGGTACCGGGCAGTACGATCAGGGTGCGGCGGCCTTCACGCCCGCGACCCATGAAGTCCCCGGCCATCCCTCCGCCGACCCGTCCGGCCTCACGCCAGGACACCATCGATCAATCCGTTGAACGCGGCCTCCACCTTCGCCCCGAAGTCAGCCTCCATTTCATACACGTCCCCGAACTCGGCGAAGGCCCAGCGGCCGAACGTGCCCAGGCGGTTCACACCGGGCACCCAGAAGGTCTCCATCGCCGCCTTCTTCTCCTTCGCGTCCTCGCGCCGGTAGCCCTTGACCTCCACCACCAGATGCAGCGGGTCTTCGTCTCCCCGCCCGTCGTCCACCAGGACGATGAAGTCGGGCCGGTAGCGCCTCGCCTCCGAGCCGAAACGGTAGGGCGCCTCGAACCCCAGGTGGTCGTTCTTCACGTAGGCGCGCACCCGCCGGTGCGACTCCGCGACGCGGCAGAACTCCGCCTCCCATTCACTGTCGCAGATCGCCCAGTTGACGTGGCTTCGCCCGGCGCCGGTCTCCCACCGCAGCGCCTTCGAGGTCCTGAAGCTCACGTGCACCGTCGAGCCCGCGGGGTTGTACGGGTCGAGCACCGCCTTGACCGGGCGCTCGCCTTCCAGCCTCGCCACGATGCCGCGGGTGATCCGCTCGCAGGCCAGGTCGGCCAATTCCTGGTACATGAGCTGGGCCGGGTACGTGCCGCCCTTGCAGACCAGATGGCCGTCGAGCCACTGCCGGGTGACCCGCTTGAGCTGGCCGAAGAGATGGAGCTTCGGCGCCTCCCCAGGATCGCGCCACTTGGTCTCCAGCAGGCGTTTGGCCAAGTGGAAGAGGAGCGTCGAGCGGCGCAGACCGCCCGTGTGCACCAGGCTCAAGTCCACCCCTTCGCCGATGATGCCCCGGTTCAGGGTCTTCGACGGCCCCACGAGATCGGGCGTCAGCTCCAGCGTCGAATCGTCGTCGAAGCGCGCCGACAGCCGCTCCTCCGGCAGCTCCACGCGGTAGCCCGCCACCCGCGGGAAGCGGATCTCGCAGGCGTCGCGCTCCGGCGTGACCGCCTTCACGTGCACGGTCTTGCGCGGCGGCTGCGGCGGCGTGACCACCGGCCTGGCGGTGAAGTCGAAGGGGATGCCGAGCACGTCGGCGTACTCCACGTTGAACCGGCCGTCCTCGTTCAGGTCGTAGGACTGCCGGCGTAGCGCCCGCCCCACCACCTGCTCGCACAGAAGCTGCGTGCCGAACGCGCGCACGCCGAGCACGTGGGTCACGGTGTTCGCGTCCCATCCCTCGCTCAGCATGGCCACGGAGACGACGCAGCGGATGGTGCTCCCGAGCTGCCCCGGCTTGCCGACGGTGTTCATCACCTCCCGCAGCAGGTCTTCGTCGGAGAGGCGGTCCGCCTTCTGCCGGTCCCCGGTGCGCTCGACGATCTCGCGGCGGAAGCGCTCGATCTCGTCCCCGGCCATCTTGCGGAAGTCCGCATCCAGCGCTTCGCCCGATTCGAGCTGCTCGCTGTCGATGAGCAGGGTGTTCGGGCGGGGCAGCGGGGCGCCGCCCTCGTCGAAGTTCCGGAACAGCGGCAGCCGGCCCTGCACCAAGGTCGCGGCCCGATGGCCGTCTCCGTCGCCATTCCCGCTCCCGTTCCCGTTCCCGATTCCGCTCCGGCTCGCGGTCCCGGCCTCGTCCTTGTCCTTGCCCCTGCCGCCGTCCCCGCTCCCGCGGTGGAACCCCGATACGTAGTCGTAGACCAGCTTGGACGTGGACGTGTTGTTGCACACGACGATGAAGCAGGGCGGGACCTCGATGCCGGCCGCCTCCCACAGCGCGAAGGTCTTCTCGTAGTGCCCGTAGAGCGCTTCGAGCGCGGTTTGCAGCTCCACGGGGAGGCTCAACGGGTCGAGCGCCTCCGCCTTGCCGCGCCCCTTCTTCGGCATCTTCCCCCGGATGTGCTCCCAGAGGTTGCGGAACTTCGGCATCTCGCCGCCCGGAATGTTGTCCGCCACCGGCACCCGCGGCAGCTTGACGATGCCGCATTCGATGGCGTCCATCAGCGAGAAGTCGCTCATCGTCCACGGGAACAGCGTCCCTTCGGCGTAGCCCGACCCGCGGAGGAAGAAGGGGGTGGCGGAGAGGTCGACGATGCGGCGCACGCCCAGCGTGCGGGCCACGCTTTCGAGCCCGCCCATCCACAGCCGGGCGTGCCTGCGGTTCCTCTCCGCCTCCTTCCGGTCCTCCCCCTTCAGCGCGCCCTCTTCGTCCGCCTCCGCCGGCCTCTCCCGGTAGCAGTGGTGCGCCTCGTCGTTCAGGACCAGGACGTCCTTCATGCCCATCAGCCCGGGCATCACCCGCCGCAGCATCTGGCCCTCGGTTTCGAGGGATCGGAGCCCGGCCCCCCGCCCTTGCAGCAGCGCCCGCCCCCCGGTGGAGAGCGGCAGGGTCTCGCGCCGCCTGAAGGCGTGGAAGTTGGTGATGACGATCCGGGCGCGGTCGAGGTCGGCGAGCATGTCCGCCGGGACGAGCTCGCGGCTGCGGTAGTCGCTGTCCGGGTCGTTCGGTTGCAGCACGCGGAGCCGGTCGCGGATCGGCAGGCCCGGGGCGACGACGAGGAATCCGCGGCTGAAGCGCCGGCTGCCGGGATGGCGCACCGCGTTGACCGTCTGCCAGGCGATGATCATCGCCATGACGGTGGTCTTGCCGGCCCCGGTCGCGAGCTTGAGGGCCAGCCGGGCCAAGCCCGGGTTGGCCCCGGCGTTGGCCGCCTCGAGGTGGTCGAGGAAGGTCTTCGCGCGGCGGCCGAGCCGCGGCGCGGCCTCGGTGAGCCAGATCAGCGTCTCGACCGCCTCGATCTGGCAGAAGAAGGGCCGGAGGCCGCCGAAGCGGTGGTGGCGCCAGTGCCGCAGCAGACGGGCCGTCTCCGGGGTGACGCGCCAATCGTTCGGGTTCGGCAGCGCCCGCCACCGGTCCACGTGGCCGCGGAGCTCGTTGATGATGGGCGTCGGGTCGTAGCGCTGGGCCTTCGTGGACACCCCGGTGCGGTCCCCGAACTCCAGCCCGTCCTGGGCGGCTGCCGTCTTCCTCTTCCGGGGCTTGGGGATGGGCGTGATGAATTCCGCCCGCCGCCGCTGCTCGACGATGCGGCTGGTCGGCTGTCCTTCCGGGTCCAGCTCCCAATGGCGGGCCGGATGCTCGTAGGGCGAGTTGACGACCGGCTGCTCGAAGAACGATCCGCTCATGGATGGCTCCGTAGCGTCCTGTCTCCGGGGTCTTGCATCCTCAAGTTTCGGGATTCGCTGACCGAAATGGATTCCCGCTTTCGCGGGAATGACGTCATTTCAGCGAGACGCTTTGCTTTCAGGCTGGCCGTCATTCCCGCGAAAGCGGGAATCCATCGCCTGATTCAGGCATTTTGAATCCCGAAACTTGAGTTGCATCGAACGAGCCCATTCCTCAGCGATCAGCGACGCTTCGTCCGGCATTGGCCGCGGCCCGCCCGTACTGCCCGGCCCGGTGCGTGATGGTATCTGCTCCCGCGCCTTTCCGCGTCCCTGAACATCCTCCCCGGGCCGGTGCCGTGGGCAGCCGGAGCGCATCGATCCGTCTCCCCGGACGGGCAGCTTCCCTGGCGCGGCGGGGTGCAGTGCACGCAGGTTGGGCACTTGTGGGAATGGTCCGCCTCGAAAGATCTGCGATTTCAATTGCCATCCTCGGTGTTCGAGTAGCTTGCACGTCCGATGGCTATGAAATCGGATCGAGAGCTTGCCGAGCCATCAAGCGTGTCCCTCGATCAGTTCCTTCTCGATGCGCAGTCTCCGGTCTTCCGCCCTCCGTGTCTTCTCGGGCATCCACAGATCCGCTTCGAGTATCCCGATTAGCTCGTCTTCCTTCCCCGCCCAATCCTCACAGGTTTCCCGGACCAGTCGTGCGGTTCCGGGCATCCTCGCATTCTCCATGTGCCCGGCAAATGCCACGAGCTTCGCGACCAGTTGCCGCCCTTCGTATCGCCCCATGTCGTTCGGCCGGCAGGTTCCGTAGGCGATCCGGGCCGTGGCAGGGACCCCATCCCGATAGACGTCGTCGCAAGTCCTGGATTCCACCACCGCATCCGCTGACCGGATGAAGGGTCTTGCCGCTTGCAGGAACCGCCCCTCGCGGTTCTTTCCGGCGATCCATCCGTCCACCGAGTCACGATCGACCATGTCCATGTTGTCGGTGCCCACCATCTCGGCGTTGCGCAGCAGCGCTTGGGCGATGACCAGCGGGTCTCCGCTCTGCCCCGGGATGACCACGTCGGCCTCTTCCGGCAGGGCGTCCATCGCCAGCTCGGCCGCGACCATCCTGTCTTCTTCTTCCAGTCGCGGGAACGTGTACACGCTGTCGTTCGCCTGTTTCTCCTCTTCGATCCACCGGGCGAACGCCTCCGTCTTCACCTCCTTTCGCCACAGCGCGTCTTTCATGACCCATGCCTTGCGTTCCTTCTCGGACCACTCTCCCTGCATGGTCCTTGCCGTTGCCCGGCTCTCGCGCCTCGCCTGTTTCGCGGCCACGTTCTGGCAGACCTTCGGGCTCTCCCGGGCGGCTTCCGCCGGAACGATCACCATGCTCCCGCGGTATTCCTGCACGGCGCAGAGCATCCGGCGCGCTGATTGGCGTATCAGGAGAACGCTGTCGACCGCGCAGGCGCAGACTGGTCCTCGTGTCCTCGTTGCCTCGATCATCTTCCCGGTCCGCGACCGTACATCGCTTCCCACATCAGCGCCGCCACGTCACGATCGCCTCTTTCCTCGGCTTCGTCCCACAGGGTCCACAGTACGGAGGGTGCGGCCTCTCCTTCTTCGTTCCGCACTTCTTCATGGCGGCTCTCCGGTCCTCCTGCGTTCCCTGCTTCTCGCGGTTCCTGCATCGCCCTGCCCTCGTAAGGTCCGCTGGCCATCTTCGGTTCAATCGAGTCGATCATGCGCCACTCGCACTTCCTCATGCCACGGTCTTGACTTCTCCCACGACGAACCGGCTACCGCTCGAATTGCTCGAACTCGCGTCCCGCGTCGTGAATTCGTTCCAGGCAGAGGCGATCGATCAGGTCCAGCGAAGGGGACGTCCATTTGTCGTCCTGGTGCTGCTGGTATGTCCGGAAAATGAGTTTTGCGACGATGTCCGCGTCTCCGGCGCCGGCGCGTCCGGCCCAACCGTCCCGCGCCTCGTCGGCGAAGCGATCGAGGAACTTTGCGCAGACCTCGCACGTCATTCCCGGCAGCCGTTCCGGTGATGCCTCCAGCGTGTGAAGAATCGAGAAGGAGTCCTCTTGGAATGCCCTGCTGTCGCAAAACGTCGCGATCAGATCTCCGTAGTCGTCGAGGGCTTCATCCTGCAATTGACGGAAGCATGACGCTGCTTTGCGACGCACTTCGGGATCGTCGTCGTCGAACAACGCGACAAGCGTTGATTCGCACCATGCTCGGTACTCCGAACCGGCGATGTTGGCGGCGGCGACCTGCGCCACGCCGAGGCGGTGCGGAGTGTCGCCGCGCAAGGCTTCATCAACGAGACCCGCGGCACCCTCGTGTATCAGGGTGGCGATGCTGGCGAAGCGTGCCCCCGCCTCGCAGACTTCCGGTTCGGACGACCGGAGCATGCGTTCGACAATCGGCCGCAGTTCGGGGAAGTCGTCACGCAAATGACCATGGATGAAATCGCAAACGTGGTGCGTCGCGAGCAGACGATCTTCGGACAGGTTCATGTTCAGGAAGAGCGACATGCCAAGTGCCGGATCGTGACAGGAGACGGCCCGGAGGGTCCCGACGACGCATGAGAGCACGGCCGCGCTCCGGTCCCTGATCATCCGGTCGAGGGTCGGGCGGAACCGCTCGATGCAGGCGGCGTCGGAGAGGATGAGGTCCCCAATGGCGTCGGCCGCTTTTCCGCGCGTGGTATTGATCCCGTTGTCGAGGATATCGCCGCTACGGTACGTCTTGCCGCCACCAGTGTCTTCCTGCCACGCCTCGCTGGCGGGATCTTCGTGCTCCGTGGCGAGCTGGTGGAGCATCCGGACGGCATCGTCCGGGAGCGGGTCTTCCATATTTCCAAGGACATCTGCAATAGACCGGCTGCAGGATCCGCGCGACTCTTCAAATGCCTTGCGGCACACTTGGAGTTTGAGATCGCTCGTGATCGGGGCTTTCTCCAATGCGGACAGTGTCCGCTCCAGGTACACGGGGTTCGTGTCGGCGGGGAACCGCAGGCTGAGGCGGGCGAATCGCTCCGGCTCCTCCTTGACGCGCTCTCCGAAAACTTGGGCCAACTGCTCTGCGCCTCCCGTGACTTCATCTCCCGAACAATGCCCTTGATTCTCCGAACGATACTTCCCGATGGCACGCAGCCACTGGTCGTCGGTCATTTTGTCGGTGGCTGTTTTCTTGATCGGTGGCCCAACAAAGCTTGCGGTCATTGTGCGCGGCTCGCCTTGCGGTTTGCCGAACTTCCGCTTCAGCTCCTCGAAGTGCGCGTTCGCAGCGGCGCTGCGTAGCTCTGGCGGAATCGCCGAAAGCAGAGCGAACCGAGCCCATCCGATCCGTTTGTATCCATCCTTGGTGCGTTCATAAGGATGGACGTAGTGCAGGATCACCCCCTCAAGCCGCCCGCGGTTATCGGCGGTGCAGTGCGGAACGATTGCCCGGATCGCTTCCATCGCGCACCAGTGCGGGCTGCCGGAGAACCCGCACTGGAATCGCCACGGTCCATCGCACAGCAAGGCGGCTGCCTCGTCCGCATAGCGTGCCGCCCCGCCGGTGTACAGGGCCAGCAGGAGGTGGTTCGCGACGTGGGTGTCGCGGGGGCGCAAGTCGGCGATCACGTCACGGAGATCCGTAGCGCCCTCGCGGGCGAGGGTGGCCAGTGCACCGGCCAACTCCGGGAGGCACGCTTCTTCGCCCCCCGGATGATCGGTTTTCGTCAGAGTCGGCCATATGGTGTCGCGTCTCGGCGGCGTATCGCCGGACAGGGCGGAGTCCGAGATTTCGAGAACCACCGGAAGCACGTGCTCCACGAACGCCTCGGGAGCGTGCCTCGCGGACGTGTTGAACAGCACGGCCGCCGATTGCTCGTGGCGGAAAAATTCCCATCCACGCAGTTCCCCGCCGGCGGCGCGGACGACCACAAGGCGTCTCCGGAACCGATGGGCCAGCACTTCCGGGATCCAATCGGGACGGTTCTTGTCCAGACCGTGGAGCATGTCCCAGAACGTAGCATTCGCCGCGATTGGCCCCCGAGCCTCGTCGAGCGTCCCATTGTCCACCAAGCGCAGGAAGAGGTCGAAGAAACGGCGGCTCGTATGGTGGTCGGCCCATTGCATGATGGATCGAAGTCGAGACGCCCACTCACCGCCGCGGTCGGCGTATGGTTCGAGCAGGGCCGCGACGCGATTCGGCGCATGGCGCTGGTGGCGTCCAAGGTAGTTCACCGCTACGTTGGCGAACCGGTCATTGCCCGAGGCCAACCAATCCTTGATGACGCCGTGCCGGTCGGTGGCCTCGAACCACGACGGTGATCCGAAGAAGCGCTGCCATGCGATCTCCGACAGCTTGTCAGGATTCGGCCTGTCTTCCTCGATGGCTTTGAGCGCCGGCGCGATCCACTGTTGCCATATCGCCCATTCTTCCTCGGACGGATCCGTGACTTCGGCGAGGAGGGCAAACGCGAGGTCCTTGATATGCGCCCGGATCTCCTCGTCCGACAGCAGGGCGCGAAGCTCCTCCCCATACCGGGCACGGTCTGCGTCACGAAGATAGGCCAGCACTTGCCGGACCTGGGCGCGGCGGAACAGATGCTGCTCCGACCCCTTGAGGAACGACACCAGCGATTCCCGCTGCCCGACGAACACCCGGGCGAAACAGTAGTCGAAGAAGCTCTCGTGGCCGAATCCGTAGCGACGCCCGTTGAAGGTGAGCACGCCCTCCGACGCCAACCGGTCCACGTATGCGGACGGGAAATCGTCCAGGGTCTCGCGGGGCACCGAAAGCTGTTGAGCGGAGGTCATCTCGTTGCAGAGGGCCTCCATCACCTGCTTCCATTGATCCCGCGAAGGCGAGACTTGTTCCTCGACCGCCCGCCGTTTCTCGATCCAGTACTGATCGAAGATCTGCGTTTCCGTGCCGAAGTCGGGGGTACGCGACGTATCGAAGTCGGCTTCGAGGAAGAGGGACAGGTTCTGCGGGAGCCGCAGGAGCTCCAGTTGGCGTTCCCGGAACAGCGCCGGGTCGAAACCGGCATCGGCCAGGAGCGGCTTGACCTCATCGACCGTGAATTTCGTGACTTCGACTTCAGTGCCCGAACCGGAAGGCAGGAGTCGCCGCAGGCGATGATCGTGCTGCCAGTCGAAGGCCCGGCAGACGACGACGGTGTGAAGCACGGCCCGGGCGCGCGTGCCGCGGGCCTCCTGAAGCAAATCCTCGACGACGTCGAACGCGCCGGAGCTTCGGCCGGACATGGTGCTCACCGCGTCCAATTGATCGACGATCAGGACGCCCGCGCACCCGGCGGCTTCGGCTGCCGCCGCGAGCACCAGGACCGGGGATTCTTCAAGACCGAGGTGCCCACCGAGATCCGCGGTGGTCGATACCGACGGGAACGGGATGCGGTCGAGGCGGAACGCCAGCACCGGCAGATCGCGTTCGCGCAGGGCCTCCGTGATTTCGAAGACGCAGGCCGTCTTCCCGGAGCCGGCCTTGCCGGTCACCACGCTGTCGGTCGCAGTCTCCCCCAGCCGGGACAGCAGCGTTTCCGCCGCCTTCCTTGGAACGAGGGTTTGCCGAATGAGCCGCCGCCGTGCGCCGTCCAGATACCGGTTCGTTGCTTCCCGTACGACGACGCCCGCACGTTCGGGGCTGGACAGGCGCCGTATCCAATAACCGCGCCCGGCGAGTTCTTCGACGAGACCCTGGCGGGTGATCGTGCGATGCACGGAATCTTCGACGATTGCCCGAAGCTCCGCCAGCACTTTGTCGGGGTCCCCGAGAAAGAGCACTTGCACCCCCCGTCGCACCTTGTCTTCGAGATCACGTTCGCCAATCGTTCGGACTTCGATCCGCTGCAAGCGCTCGAACGCGGTCGGGCCGTCGCACTTCCAGTAGCGGCCACGCAGCTTCTCGAATGACTGCCTCCTCTCCTTGGCAGCGAGGAAGGCGCGCTCGAATTCTTCTGCGGACTCCGCGTCGCGCGCCGCCTCGCACAACTCGGCCAACTCGCGAGCCTCGCTGCCCGAGACGAACACGAAGCGATCGTCGTTCCCCGCCAGCGCATCGCCGATCGTCTGAAGCAGCCCATCGGAGTCGAGTGCGGGGAGAGTCCACTTGCCGTTCCGATGGCTGCGTTTCGCCTGGTGGAGCTCCCGTCGAGGTCCAGCCCTCACGACGAACTCCGCCTTCTCGACACCGGGGTCCTCGATGCGGATTGCGTCCGTGTCGCCGTGAAGCAGGCGAATACACTCCGCGACCGTCCACCACTTCTCGTAGCGGTTGCCGAGCTTGTCCGCGGGGCCGCCGGGGAGGGTCATGCCGGAACGGCGCCAGTCGCCGCGCTGGTTCGTCCCCGGCGACCGGATCGGCGCCGGGGTTTGTCCGAGGGTTGCCGCATGACCATGTGCCCGTTGCCGCGGCGGATCAGGCCATGGTCCGGCTTCGGGAGAGGGGACATCCGGATCCGATCCTTGTGTTATTCCTCAAGTTTCGGGATTCGCTGACCGAAATGGATTCCCGCTTTCGCGGGAATGACGGCCAGCCTGAAAGTAACGTGTCTCGCTGAAATGACGTCATTCCCGCGAAGCTTGTGCCCGCGAAAGCGGGTAGCGGGAATCCATCGCCTGATTCAAGGTATTTTGAATCCCGAAACTTGAGTTATTCGTCCACTTGGCACGGTTGTCAGCCAGTAGGGATGATGCAACTCACAGCAGTACTGGTGCCCGCCCCGGAGGGAGGATTCGTGGCGACGAACCCCGAAACCGGAACGACGACACAAGGCGAGACCGTTGAAGAAGCGCTGGCCAACCTGCGGGAAGCGACGGAACTCCATCTGGAAGAATCGCCAATGGAGCCATACGGGAAGCCGCTGGTGACGACGATCTCGGCATGTCGCCCAAGCCCTACAGCATCCAGATGACTACGCCGCGCCCATCCTCCCGGCGACCGCCTCCATCCGCTTCGCCAACGCCGTCTCGGGGCTCCGCCGCGCCCTCGCCACCCCGGCGCTCCCCCGCGCCGGTGCGCCGGTCCATCACCACCAGATGCCCTTCCTCCGCTCCGCACTGCGCCATGTACCCCAACGTCTGCTTCACCCCCTTCTCCACCGTCCACGCGAGGCTCTTGCGGTCCGAATCCCGCAGCACCTTGCACTCCACCACGAAACGCTCCCACAGGTCCGAGGGCTGGCCCGCCTCCCGCGGCCACAGCACCAGCAGGTCCATCCGCCCCCGCCCCAACCCGTACTCCCGCTCGATGCGTCCGCCCCCGTTCACCACCCGTTGCAGGTACGACTGCAAGATGAGCTGCGGCGCCGCCTCCCGGTACGCCCCCAGATGGCCGAGCCAGTGCTCCGCGTGCTCCCCGAAGAACGTGCCGAACGCACTCAGCAGCTTCGTCATGTCCAGCCGGCCGGCGTCGTCCACGTACCACGCCACCTGGACGTCCAGGCTACTTTGCAGGACGTAGCCCAGCTCGCGCGGCACCACCTCCCGGTAAATCGGGTTCGCGATGCGCGGCGGGTCGGCGGCGGCGATGAGGCCCAGGTCGCGCACGTACTCCAGGTCGCGGCTGTCGTGCCGGACCTCCCCGCCGCTCAGGAGGGGCTCGACCACCCGCCGGACCCGCTCCTCCTCCAGCTTGTGCGTTAGCTGGTCCAGATGCGTGCGCCGCGAGAGAATCAACTCCTCCCGCGCCGCGTAGACGTCGTCCACTTCGATGGCGCGCGAGCGGTCCCGTCCCGCCTTGTTGTCGAAGCACGCCCCCGCGCACAGCGCGTTCACCAGCCACGGCTGGCCTTGCGTCTGCGTCCACACCGCCTCCTGCGCCGCCGCCGTGAACCGCTGCCCGGTCTCCTCGGTGTGCTGCGCCATCAGCGCCCGCGTCTCAGCCTCTGTGAAGTCGCCCATGCGCAACGACTTCGCCGCGACGTTGAACGGGCTGCCACCGGCGATGACCTCGCCGGTGCTCGACCGGATGCGGTAGTCGCGGATGTCGCGCACCCCGCACAGCACCACGCTCTGCGGGAAGGCTTCGGGACGCCTCTGGTAGCCGGCGCGAAGCTGGCGCAGTACGGAGAGCAGGGTGTCGCCGACCAGCGAGTCGATCTCGTCGACCAGCAGCACCAGCGGCACCGGGTCGGCCCGGCACCAGCGGGCGAGCAGCACGTTGAGTGCGCTATCCGGCCCCATCGACGCCAGGACGTCCTGCCACACACCGCCGGGGTAGTCGTCGCCCAGCCCCCGTGCATTCTCGGCCAGGATCCCCAGAATGGCGCGAATGCCACGCGCCACGTCGTCACGCGCCACCTGGCCGACCTCGACGTTCACGTCCACGCAGCGGAAGCTGCCCACTTCGCCGCTGTTGAGCAGGTCGCGCAGCGCGATGAGCGCGGAGGTCTTGCCGGTCTGGCGCGGCGCGTGCAGCACGAAGTAGCGTTCCGCCCGAATCAGGGCCAGGAATTCGCCGACGTTCACGCGATCCAACGGCCGGATCGCATAGTGCTTGTCCGGGCGCACCGGCCCTTCGGTGTTGAAGAAGCGCATGGGCCGATTATGGCACCTGTTGCGCGCCGTTGCGTGCGCGGGGCGGCCAACGGCACGTCAGGACGGGACGGGGATTCGGGGCCAGGATTCGGGAGATCGCCCGTGTGCACCAGGCCCAGGTCCACCCCCTCGCCGATGATGCCCCGGTTCAGGGTCTTCGACGGCCCCACGAGATCGGGCGTCAGCTCCAGGGTCGAATCGTCGTCGAAGCGCGCCGACAGCCGCTCCTCCGGCAGCTCCACGCGGTAGCCCGCCACCCGTGGGAAGCGGATCTCGCAGGCGTCGCGCTCCGGCGTGACCGCCTTCACGTGCACGGTCTTGCGCGGCGGCTGCGGCGGCGTGACCACCGGCCTGGCGGTGAAGTCGAAGGGGATGCCGAGCACGTCGGCGTACTCCACGTTGAACCGGCCGTCCTCGTTCAGGTCGCAGGACTGCCGGCGCAACCCGCCGCAGCATCTGGGGCCCTCGGTTTCGAGGGATCGGAGCCCGGCCCCCCGCCCTTGCAGCAGCACCCGCCCCCCGGTGGAGAGCGGGAGGGTCTCGCGCCGCCTGAAGGCGTGGAAGTTGGTGACGACGATCCGGGCGCGGTCGAGATCGGCGAGCATGTCCGCCGGGACGAGCTCGCGGCTGCGGTCTTCCTCTTCCGGGGCTTCGGGATGGGCGTGATGAATTCGGCCCGCCGCCGCTGCTCGATGATGCGGCTGGTCGGCTGTCCTTCCGGGTCCAGCTCTCCCGGCATGGTTTACATCGGTGTGACCGTGTACGACTCGGGATAGCTCTCCACGCTACTTCCGCTCCGTCCATAGTCGCGCCGGTTGCTCCCGGTGCCGGCTTTCGATCAGCCGCTCCAGAACGAGCAGATCTTCCCTTTTCTTTCCGGCTCCATGTACCAACACCAACGCCGATCACGACCAGATCCCGCTCACCCGTCACCGATGCACTCGCCCGGACAAGATGTTCAAGTTGCGTACGAGTCATCGATTTCCTTCCATTCCCGGCTCGTCAGAATCCCCGTGAACGGCGTGGATTGACGCAATCGCGCGCCTTCTTCCGTATCTTCGGTCAATATCGGACGTATCGTTTCCCAGGGTTTCTCGAGAATCTCCTCCCACTCCTCAAGACAAGGTTCCAATATCCCGTCATTCCTTTCGGCCCACTTTCTCAGCTTTCCCTTTGCCGTTTCCAGAATGCTCCAATCCTTCTCTACCTTCTCGGCGATCTTCCGATGCATGTGCAATCGGCGCCGGTCGAGCCTGCCGTGACTCGGCGCTTCGCGACAAGCCCGTCCGGTATATCCTTCATCGGCTGTTCCCATTTTCAGCTCTTCCAATCCATCAAGGTCCGATTCGACACAAATTCACTTTCCACTGTGTGTTGTCGTCCGGAAGCACGTTTCAATAGATGACTTCCATTTTCCATCGTTTCGAGGATCTCGGTGTATGCCTCGGCCTGGGCTTGCACGGCGGCACGGGCTTTTTTAGCTGTTGCCGGAACTCCCGCAACGTGTCCGCATCCGGCTTGCCTCCCTTGCCCATCTCCTGCTTCTCCGGGATTCCCGGGGCGGTTCACCCTCGGGTTTGCTTTTCGACTCGCCTCGTCCAGTTCAGAGTTCAGACTGAACCCCCGTCGCCTTTATCCGTGGATGCACGGGAGGGCCGATTCAAGCATCGTCAGTCGCCGCTGCCGAGCACGATCGCATCCCCCACGAGCTGGTGCACGCTCAGGATTCGATCCATCTCGAAGCCGTAGTACGGCAGCACCTTGGCGAACTGGCTCTTGCAGATCGCGCAGATGGCGGCGATGTGGGTGACGCGGTGGCGCTCGACCACTTCCCTGAACGCCTGCATCCGGGGCAGCGCGCCCTTGACCCGCAGCTCGACGAGGTCGTCGGTGAGCAGCCCCCCGCCGCCGCCGCAGCAGAAGGTGCCCTCCCCGATGGTGTCGGGGGCCATGTCGAAGAAGTGGTTGCAGACCGCGCGCAGCACGTCGCGGGGCAGGGTGAACTGCCCGCCGGGCACGTCGCCCATGCGCGACGCGCGGGCGACGTTGCAGGAATCGTGGAAGGTGACGCGGCGCTCGTCGTTGGCGGACCGGTCGAGGGTGAGCGCGCCACGGCGGATCAGGTCGTGGGTGACCTCGACGACGTGCTGCGGCACCGGGTAGCGCGGGTCCAGGAAGTCCAAGGGGCCGGCGAGGGTGTGGAGGAAGCTGTAGGCGACCCGCCAAGCGTGCCCGCACTCGCCGAACACGATGCGCTTCACCCCGAGCTCCAGTGCGGCTTCGCGGATCCGTAGCGCCACCTTGCGCATGTTCTCGTAGCTGCCGATGAACAGCCCGAAGTTCGCCGCCTCCGAGGCCCGGGTGCTGAGCGTCCAGCGGATGCCGGCCTGGTGGAACACCTTGGCGTAGCCGATGAGGCCGTCGACGTGCGGCTCGGCGAAGAAGTCCGCGGAGGGCGTGACGAGGAGGACCTCGGCGCCCTCCTCGTCGAGGGGGAAGCGCACCGCGACCCCCGTATCGTCCTCGACGTCCTCCTCCAGCCCTTCGAGGGTGTCGGCCAGGGCCGGCTGCGGCAGGCCGAGGTTGTTCCCGATCTTGTGGACCTTGCCGACGATCTCGTTGCTGTACTTCTGCCCCAGGCCGACGCTCGCGAGGATCTCGCGCCCCGCCATCGACACCTCCGCGGTGTCGATGCCGTAAGGGCAGAACACCGAGCAGCGCCGGCACTGCGAGCACTGGTGAAAGTAGCGGTACCAGTCCTCCAGCACCTCCTCGGTGAGGTCGGCCGCGCCGACGAGCTTCGGGAACAGCTTGCCGGCGAGGGTGAAGTGGCGTCGGTACACCTTGCGCAGCAGGTCCTGCCGCGCCACCGGCATGTTCTTCGGATCCCCGGTGCCGAGGAAGTAGTGGCATTTGTCGGTGCAGGCGCCGCATTTGACGCAGGAGTCGAGGAAGACGCGCAAGCCCCGGGACCGGTCGAGCAGCTCCCCCATCCGCGCGACCGCCCGGTCGTGCCAGTCCTCGACGAGCCGGCCGGGGAAGCCCAGCGCCTCCTGGTGCTCGGGCGCCGCGACGAAGGGCCGGCTGTGCGCCATCGCACCCTCGACCACCACCGGGATCTCGGGGTAGTCGGGGATGCGGGGAGTTTCGAATGTGGCTTTGGCCATCAGGGGGTCCTGCCCCGGTGCGTCCCGTGCAGTGGCATCGAGAATACTCGGTGAACGCCGCCCGTGACGTGGCCGGACGGGCGCCTGACCACAGACCGGCCATCGCCACGGCGCCCACCGTCGAGGAACCTGCCGAACGTGCGGTTTCCGACACGGCAGGTCCTGTTCCGGTGGGCGGTCACGATTTCGGTCTCCCGGTATCTATCGGGCGGATCCGGATCGGCGGGGTGGCGAGCCGAACGATACAGACATATGGTGGCAACGCCCGGGTTTCCCGTCCCTCGCGCAGCTCTTCCAGGCAATATTCCCCGACGCGGGGCAAATGGGCCGCCGGCAGGTTGCGCACCGCGCTCTGGACTTCAACGAGTGCTTCTCCGGCCTCGGCTTCCGCGTCTTCCGGCCAGAATGCGCCCATGACCGTCTTCAGCAGGTGTTCTCTTCCCCTGGCGCTTCGTTTCGCGATTCGCTCGATCGTCTCATCGGCCCTGCACAGGACCTCATGGGTGGCGAATCCGAACCTCTCCCGGTTTTCTTCGGCCCATGCGCAGGGCAACCGCATATAAAATCACTGTCCCATCAATACCTTATCTCGGAAGCCATCGTTCAATGCCGCCCGGATACGCTTCTTCCTGACGCTGATCTTCGTCGGCTCACGCTTCAGAAGATTGACCGCCACATGCCGAATCACTCCCATATTGTGCGGTGCATTACCCCGACGAATCCGACTCTCGTCTTCCCGAAACGTCACATCCAATCTCCAGTGCAGCTCATTCTCGATTCCCCAGTGTGAACGCACCGCTCGCCCAAATGTCTCCACATCTTCCAGCGACGTAATGTAGTACCGTTGCTCAATACTCACACGCCCATCATTCCAGCGCTCCGACTCCACCATCCCGACCGCTCTCAACCCATTCCACTTCTTCACACAAGACAACGCACCCAGGTCGGTGGACAAATAATAGCTCCTGGACTCTACCCGTCCGTGACCATCCTCCGCCGTCTCGTCGTTCTCAATCCCCTCACACTCGAAATCCCTCTCCCGTGCCGCATCAAAATACCTCCGAACCTCCCTGTTCAATTGCTTCTGGTTCCCCTTCACCGCCAACATAATCCCCTCCCCCTTCCTTGACCTGCTTCGCTATCGCTCGTTGGCATCCCATCGCATCCAGCGTCACGATACACCCCGACAATTCCAGCTTATCCAGCAACTCCGGCACCGCCGTGATCTCGTTCGACTTCTCCTCCGTCTTCACCTGCCCAAGCACCACTGCATTGCTACACGCCCAGGCACTCACCATATGCATCGCCTTCATACCCCGTTTGCGGTCGTGGGAACGCCTCTGCGTCTTCCCGTCCACTGCAATCATCTCACCATCACTCAACTTCACGACATCTTCCATCCAGCTCATGAAGCAGTCCTGAAAACCCCTCATCGACAGCGCCGAGATGATTCGTGCAATTGTCGTCCACCGGGACCCCATTGGCCAGCGGAACATAGCGGCGAAGCCACTCCAGCTTCGTGCGCCCAAATTCTTCGATGTCACTCCATCCCTCCGCGCCACTGACCACCGCACACACGCACAGGACGATGACATCAATCAACTCATGCTTCTTGTTTCTATCGACTCGCGGATCCTCCAGCTTTGAGAAATGCTCGATCAAACTTGCAGGGGCTGTCGTGTTCATTTCTTGTCATCTCCATCTCCTTGATGAAGACGCCATTAGATCACAAAACTTGTTGATGTCAATACATTTTTAGTGATCTTGCCCTGGGCCCATGCGTTGATCATGTCGTGCCTCATCGACTCGACGTTGCTCGTCAACAGCACTTGTCCTCCAAGAACCAGCGTTTCCGCTACGATGCGGGCGTCGTGGTGCGCCTCGATGTCCTGCGGGGCGACGTGGAAATGATCCGGATCGAACGCCTTGATGACCGCCTCCACCCGTTTTCTGTCCTTTTCTTCCAGGTTTTGCAGGCGGTAGTTGCTCTGGGTGTTCTCCCATTGCCGTATCCACCACAAATCCCATTGCGCCGATTGCTGGATCATTCCTCCCGGTTCATTCCGTTCGATGGCATCACAGGCTGCCTCACGGGACATTTCCAGGTTGCCGACGACGACGTCGCGGGTCAGCTCCCTCCCGACCGTCGGGCAGATTTGGAGTGGTTCTCCAAGCAACTCCTGCCAAGCCGTATGAAACCGCCGTTGCGTGACCTTCCACAGCCTGTTGCCGTCCGGGAATACGCCGCGGCGGACGGTCTCCATCTCAGGCTCCTATTCGGCAACCACGAAGATCCATTCCGGATTCTTCCAGGGAGTGCCTGCCCTGTCGTCGATTTCTCTTCCCGGCGTGAACAGCGCCTCCCCCGGCTCCCTGCCATCTCGTTCGATTCGCATCAGGTCCCGCAATGCGAGGTTCTGCCACCCCTGCCGTTCCAGGAGCCGGACGGCCTCCGGGGTTCGCGTGACCATGTCCCGACGCTCCTCCGTTTCCATTGCCTCGTTTCCCGCGTCGTCCGGGAGCATCGCACCTTCCACCCGCCGCATCTGGTCTTCAGTCAGCATGATGATGCGCTCCCGTGACGTCGTCAGTCATGGAACGCGGAAACGCCACCGCCGGCACCGCGGCATGGCATCCGAAGCAGTCGATCTCCACGGAGACGTAGGTGTGGCAGCTCGCGCAGAACTGGCCGGGGGCGTCGATGCGCACCCACTGCCCGCCCGCATCCTGCGCGGCGTGGCAGTCGATGCATCCGACGAGGCTGTGGCGCGTGGTGCGGATCCCCTCGTGCACGGTGTCGTCGCGCTGGTGCATGAGGAACTTCATGTGCTCGCGCCGGATGACGGGCAGCGGCTCGACGCAGGCCTCGCCCCTGGCCGCCTCGACGAGCACCGGCAGAGGCACGCCGTCCGCCGCCTGGGCGTCGCTTGCGCCGACGCCGGACGCGGCGATGCCCGCGACGGCCAGCATCAGCGCCATCGCCATACGATGGGCGGTGCGAGGCCGCCGAGCCGCCACCCGGGCGTCGCCTGCACCAGCGCCGCACCCGGTGATGCCCGCGACGGCCGACACCAGCACCATCGCCACACGATGGGCGGTGCGAGGCCGCCGATCCGTCGTGCGCGCCATGGCCGGCGAGCCTACCCGCCCAGGCCCATGTCGATGTAGCCGCTCGGGCAGACGTCGGCGCAGATGTGGCAGCCGATGCAGCGGGTGTAGTCGGTGTCCACGTAGCGCCCGGTGGTGCCCTTGTCCTTCTTGACCCGGAACACCGCGTCCTGCGGGCAGTAGATGACGCAGTTGTCGCACTCGAAGCAGAGCCCGCAGCTCATGCAGCGCGACGCCTCGGCCACCGCCTGCTCCTCGCCGAGCCCCACGATGCGCTCGTTGAAGTGCCCGAGCACCGACTCGCCCGCGGGCACCCGCTCCTCGCGCCGGTGGCGGGGGGTGGGCGGGAAATGCCCGAGGAACAATTCATCGGCCGGCACGATCTCGTGGGCGGAGCGGTCCTCGAAGTTGTGCACCGCGTAGTTCGAGAAGCAGGTGCCCCACTCCTGCCGGTGGTCGTAGTCGTCGGGGGCGAGATGCTGCTCGCGCAGCTTGTCGAGGAGCCGGAAGTGGCGCACGTCCACCTTCGGGCGGCGGGCCGGCTCCAGGCCGGCAAGGTGCTGGTCGATGCAGCCCGCGGCGATGGACGCCTGGCCGATGGCGGTGGTCAGCAGGTGCGGACGGACGATGTCGCCGGCCACGAAGTGCCCGGGGCGGCCGGGCACCCGGTAGAAGGCGTCCGCGTCGATCAGCCCGCGGCCGTTGTCGAGTGTTTCGAGTCCTTCCAGGTTGCCGCCCTGCCCGATGGCGGAGACCACCAGGTCTGCCTCGACCTCGAACTCCGTCCCTTCCCGCGCCACCGGCCGGCCCTCGACCATGTCGCACTCGGCGAAGCGTACCGCCCGCGCCCGCCCGTCGCCGGCCAGCACCACCTCGGTCGGCATCACCCCGGTGAGCACCCTCACCCCTTCCCTCAGCGCGTCCTCGACCTCGTGCTCGGCCGCGGTCATGCCGGAGCGCGGCAGCAGCGAGGTCAGGGTCACCTCCGCGCCGGTGCGCGCCGCGGCCACCGCGGAGTCGTGCGCGACGAATCCATGCACCACCATTTCGGGCCGGTCCTTGGGGTTGATGCGGTGGATGCGCCCGAGCCGGCGGGCCACCGAGACCACGTCGATCGAGGTGTCGCCGCCGCCCACGCAGACCACCCGGTTCGCCGCCACCTGCAACCGGCCTTCGTTGAACGCTTCGAGGAACTTCACCCCGCTCACGCAGTTGGGCGCGTCGCCGCCGGGGACGGGAAGGGGACGCCCGCTCTGGCAGCCGATCGTCCACAGCACCGCGTCGTGCTCCGCCTCGACCTCCTCGATGCCCACGTCGCGCCCGACCCGCGTCGAGAGCCGCGCCTCGATGCCGCCGAGGGCGAGGATACGGTCGATCTCGTGGTCGAGGTGTTGCCGCGGCGTGCGGTATCCGGGGATGCCGTAGCGCATCATGCCGCCGAGCGCCTCGTGGTCGTCGTAGACCGTGCACCGATGCCCGCGCCGGCGGAGCTGGTACGCGGCGGCGAGCCCGGCCGGGCCGCCGCCGACGACGGCGATGCGCTTGCCGGTCTCGCGCGCGGGCGGCTCGAACGCGAAGCTCTCCGCGATGGCGGTATCCCCGATGAACTGCTCCACGGAGTTGATGCCGACGAAGTCCTCGACCTCGTTGCGGTTGCAGCCGTCCTCGCAGGGCGCCGGACAGACCCGGCCCATCTGCGCGGGGAAGGGGTTGGCGTCGGTGGCGCGGCGGAAGGCGTACTCCTGCCAGCTCATCCCCTCCGGCGGCTTCTCCAGCCCCCGCACGATTTGCAGCCAGCCCCGCACGTCCTCCCCGGACGGGCAGCTTCCCTGGCACGGCGGGGTGCGGTGCACGTAGGTCGGGCACTTGTGGGAGTGGTCCGCCTCGAAGATCTGCGATTCCAGATCCGGCCAGCGGTGGTCGCCGTCGCGGAACTTGCGGAAGGTGTGGTTCCCGCTACGGTGGGTCTTGCTCCAGGGGGTGGCCATGATGTCGGTCTCTCGATGCCTCTCGGGCGTCTCTTGGTCGTTCTTCCGGTTCGCCGCGCCGGCGGCCGGGCCTGGTCCGATCAGGCCGGAGCACGTTTCGGAGATCGGCAGGAACATCGGCGACAGCAGGCACCGACCCGATCACCATGATGCCATCCGTCGCTTGAGCCCGTCGCCGGTAAAGGTTCGCCCTCGATCGACGGCCTGCCGTCCCCGGTGAATCTTGTCGAGTACATGGGGCCGATACATGATCTCATCCAGATCGACGTCTTCGGGTAGTTTCTGGATGGTATCGAGTGCGAGTTGCTTGACCTCTTGCATATGACAATCCTTTCGATCTGGTCAAAGCAACGAATTCTACGGAAGTTCCGGTACTTGCTGCCCGTCTTCCTGTTCGCAGGCGTCGTCGGTCGCCGCCGCCGAGCACGATCGCATCCCCCACGAGCTGGTGCACGCTCAGGATCCGGTCCAACTCGAAGCCGTAGTACGGCAGCACCTTGCTGAACTGGCTCTTGCAGATCGCGCAGATGGCGGCGATGTGGGTGACGCGGTGGCGCTCGACGATTTCCCTGAACGCCTGCATCCGGGGCAGCGCGCCCTTGACCCGCAGCTCGGCGAGGGCACCGGTACACCTTGCGCAGCAGGTCCTGCCGCGCCACCGGCATGTTCTTCGGGTCTCCGGCGCCGAGGAAGCAGGCGATCGTCCGGTCGTGCCAGTCCTCGACGAGTTGGTCGGGGAGGCCGAGCGCCTCCTGGTGCTCGAGCGCCGCGACGAACGGCCGGCTATGCGCCATCGCGTCCTCGACCACCATCGGGACCTCGGCGGGGTACTCCGGGATACGGGGCGTCTCGAATGTGGCCTTGGCCATCAGGGGGTTCTGGCCCGGTGCGTCCCGCGCGGAGGCGCGAATCCCCGGTGAACGCCGACCGTGACATGGCCGGGCCGGTGCTTGGCCACGGGACACCGGCCCGCATCTGAATCGTGGAAGCCCTGTCCGAAATCTCCGATCATGGAATCGTCAAACCCTCATGACCTCAGGAGACTCGGATGGGAAGCCGCACTGTCACTCAATTCGCCAACCCGATCAAGCGCGGGTTGTCGCCGAGGCACGTCAACGACCTCGGGCGCCGGGCGGCGGACAATTCTTCGTCAGTTTTGTCGAACGACTTCACGGGTAAGGGACTACCCATGAGAGACTGTTGAGGGTTCACGCATGACCACACCGAACGAACCGTGCGGGCCGGCCACGCGCCTCCGGTCCCGAGACCACACGACCGGCGTCGCGCTCGTACTGACGGCCGGCGCGCTGCTCAGCCTTGCGGGTGTCACCATTCGTTACATGGAGTCTGCAAACGGCTGGCAGATCCTGTGTTACCGCTCGTTCGTGTTTTTCGTCGTGGTCGCCCTCTATCTCGCGTTCCGCTACCGCACCGGCGTCGTTCGCGCGTTCGTCAGGACGGGGAGACCCGGCCTGATCGTCGCGCTGAGTCTCGGTCTCGGCTCGACGTGCTACGTGTTCTCGCTGTTGCTCACCACGGTCGCGAACGCGCTCTTCATCATCAGCGCCGCCCCCTTCATGACCGCCGTCCTCGCCTGGATCGTACTGCGCGAGCGTCTCCGGCCGGTGACGTGGATCACCATGGCGGTCGCGCTCGCCGGCATCGCGATCATGGTCTTCGACGGCATCCGGGGCGGGCGGCTGCTCGGCAACATCGTCGCGTCCGGTACCGCTCTGAGCTACGCGCTCATGCTGGTCTCGCTCCGTCGCGCCGGCAACCGCGACATGATCCCCGCCATCTGCCTCGCCGGCCTCGTCGGGGCGGCGCTCGGATTCGCGATGTCCGACACCCTGGTCCTCTCGCGCCACGATCTCGCGCTCTGCGTGTTCCTCGGCATCTTCCAGTACACGGGCGGATTCGTGCTCATCACCCTCGGAGCACGCTATCTCCCCGCCGCCGAGGTCGCGCTCCTTTCATTGTCCGAGATCGTGCTCGCGCCCATCTGGGTATGGATCGGCGTCGGCGAGCTCCCCACCCTCTTCACCCTGACCGGAGGCGTGATCGTGCTCTCGGCGGTGATCGTCCAGGCGACCGCGGGGATGCGGTCGCCGGTCGGCCCGCACGGCTGAACCGTCCAGGGAGAGCGGCCGCCCCGGCGCACCGGGCCCGATCCGGACACGTCGCCGCATTCCTCGGCCGCGCCCTTCCACGGGCACCGGAGCCGACACCACGACCGTCGGCTTCCGGCCGGAGTCGCGTCCGACCCTGCCGGGGCCGTCTGGCGCCGCCATCGCAGCGGCGCGGGCTCGCGGGGGGGACCCCCACAGGCGGCGCCGGTGAAAGCCACGGTTCCCTGTCCTCGACGAGGGCGCGCACCCGCTCCGGGGTTCGGGGGTGTCCGATCCCTCGTGCCAGTCGTCCTTCGGCGATTCCGGATTCCGGCCGACCGGCTCGTTCCTCACCGGAATCGTGCCCTTTGCAGTGGTCTCCCCGGACCGGCGGCGATTCCCGCCAACGCTCCGGCAACCAGGATTTCGTAGCCTTTTCTACCGTCGGAGCATCTGATTGTGGCGATTGAATGGACGTTTTCGGGCTTGGCGGGAATTGCCGCCGGTCCGGGACCCTGCCTCGCGTAACGGTGAGCCGTCTTGTATGCTCATCATCGATACGTTCTGCCGGGATGGACGCCTCCGCGGCTCGATCTCATGAACAGCGCACGCGATCGAAGCGATCGATTCCCCTCCGGCGACCACGATCACCGTCATTGCGTGGCGAACGCGCTCGAAGACGCGAAGGCGGTGTGCTTCGAGCGCGGGGCGCGGTTCACCCCCGTGCGCCGGCGGGTGCTGGAGATCATCTGGCAAAGCCATCGTCCGCTCGGCGCGTACGCGATCCTCGACGTGCTTTCCGCCGAGGGACATTCCCCGGCGCCGCCGACCGTCTACCGCGCCCTCGACTTCCTGCTCGAGCACGGTCTCGTGCATCGTCTGTCCTCCATCAACGCATTCATCGGCTGCACGCAGCCCGGGCACCCGGGGCCCGGACAGTTCCTGCTCTGCACCACCTGCGGCACCGCGGCGGAACTCAACGACACCGCCATCGAGCGCGCCATCGAACGTTGCGCGGCGGACGAAGGCTTCACCTCGCGGGTGCACACCGTCGAGATCGGCGGGCTCTGCTCCCACTGTCGCGACGGCCGATCGATGCCGCCATGACACCGCCGTCGAACGTTGCGCGGCGGCCGAAGGCTTCACCTCGCGGGTGTACACCGTCGAGATCGGCGGGCTCTGCCCCACTGTCGCGACAGCCGATCGATGCCGTCATCGCCGGAAGCCCCCGTCAGGGAGCGTTTCCCGCCTTCGGCGGCAGCGCGGCCGTCTGAGCGCCGGAGCCTGAGCGATGCCGTCTACGCCGGCGATCGTGTCCATCGCGAGGACCCTCGCGCGTCGGACCGGCGCCCTTCCCTTCGCTCCACCGGTGACCCACGTCTACAATCCACTCGAGTACGCATGGGCGCCGCACCGTGCGTATCTCGTGCGCTACGGCGCGGGCTCGCCCGAGATCCTCATGCTCGGGATGAACCCCGGTCCTTTCGGGATGGCGCAGACCGGCGTGCCCTTCGGCGACGTGGGCTTCGTTCGCGACTGGCTCGGGATAGGGGGCAAAGTCGGGCGGCCGAGGGCCGGGCATCCGAAGCGGCCCGTCACCGGCTTCGAATGCCCGCGCGGCGAGGTGAGCGGGCGTCGGCTGTGGGGTTGGGCCCGGAGCCGGTTCGGGGAGCCCGCGCGCTTCTTCGAGCGTTTCTTCATCTGGAACTACTGCCCGCTCTGCTTCATGGAGGAATCGGGGCGGAACCGCACTCCCGACAAGCTCCCGGCCGCCGAGCGCGCGCCGTTGTACCAGGCGTGCGACGTTGCCCTTGTGCGCGTCGTCCGCACGCTCGGCGCCCGGCACGTGCTCGGGATCGGACGGTTTGCCGCGAACCGTGCCCGCGCCGCGCTGGGCGACGCGGTGGCGGTCAGCGTTGCGCCGCATCCGAGCCCCGCGAGCCCGCTCGCCAACCGGGGGTGGATCGAGGCGTTCGAGCGCTCACTGGAAGGCGCCGGACTCGGGTTCCGAACGCCGCCGGCGTCCTGACTTCGGTTCGAGCGCGGAGGGTTCCGGCCCGCTGCCGGGACGCCGTTCAACCAGCCGACACACTGACGAGCACCACTCCGGCGACGACGAGGGCGACCCCGGCCACCACCTTGCCGGTGATCCTCTCGTCACCGAGGGCGGCCGCGGCGAGCATGGTGAAGACCGGGTACGTGCCGGCGATGGGTGAGACGACGACCACCCTCCCGAGCAAGAGCGCTCCGAGGATCAGTCCGAGCCCGCACGCGATGCAGACCCCGCTGGCCGCAAAGTACAGCAGGCCCGCGCGCGGCAGCTTTCCCGGCCAGCCTCTCCGGCGCCAGCGGTAGACGATGACGAGGAGGGTGAACGAGACCGCGAACGAACAGAAACCGGCCATGAACACGTTCGGCAGGAGATCGATGCCGAACTTGGCGACGACGTTGTTGAGCCCCCGGATCGCGGCGGTCATGGTCGCGAAGACGAGGGCGGAGGCGGCGAAGCGGCTGCCTCCGCGCGGCACCCAGGACAGAGTGGTGATGCCGAGCACGGTCAGGACGGTGCCGGCCGCGATGACGAGCGTGAGCCGTTCACCGAGAAAGGCGATCGCGAGGGCGGCCGAGAACAACGGAGCAGTGGCCGAAAAGGTCGAGGCGACGGTCGCTCCGGCCCGGTTGTAGGATTCGTTCGCGAAGTACATCGAGAGCGTCGGCTGGATGACGCCGACGAATGCGAATACCCAGAAACCGGCGGTGAACCAGTCGTCGGCGCGCATCCACAGCGGCGCCGTCAGGAGATAAAGGCCGAGACAGGTGCCGACGGTGACGAGCGTTCCGGTCAACGGCTCCAGGTAGGCAAGGCCGCGTTTGGAGGTGACCCCGGAAAATCCGAAGGCAATGGCCGCGGCGAGCGCGATGAAGCTGGAAACGGGGATCTCGGGGTAGGCCACGGTCGTCCCGCCGGCCGGTCGAAACGGCCGGGCGTCCTGCCGGTCGGCGGCCCCGCGCTACGGGCCGGGGACAGGCGCCCGATGCATCCCGCCGGCCTGCGACTCGCCGCGTGCCGCTTCCGAAGAGGCGGACAGGCCGCGGCAACGGCGTGCTCGCGGCCCCCTTTGAACTTTGAACGTCTGCCGAAGGCGTCCGACCGCCTTCGCGACGGCCATGGCCGTCGAAGCTTCAGCCGAGATCGCGCAGCACCTCGTCGGGGTGCTCGGCGGGGACCACCTTGCCGTAGACCTTCGCGATCTTCCCGTCCGGGTCGATCAGGTAGCTGATGCGTGCGGGGTGCGAGGCGCCCGCGTCGCCGGCCGCACCGTAGGCGATGCCCATGGTCTTGTCGACGTCGCACAGCAGGTCGTAGGGAAAGTTGAATTTGTCCCTGAACGCCTTGTTCTCCTCCGGGGAGTCGAAGCTTGCGCCCAGGATCACGGCGTTCTTTGCCTGGAAGTCACGGGATCGATCACGGAACCCTTGGCCTTCCCTGGTTCAGCCCGGAGTGTCGGCTTTCGGATACCACCACAGGACGAGCCACTTGCCCGCGAACTGGTCGAGGGACGTGGTCGTGCCGTCCTGGTTGGGAACCGAGAAGGCCGGCGCAGGGCTGCCTTCGGTGAGCAGCGGCATCGTTTCCTCCTGTTTCGTTCGAGTGTCGCGGTGCGATACGCCGCGCCGCGCGCGCCATCATAGCGCCGCCGTATCCGTTGTCGAGCACGCACGGTCCAGGCGGAGCGCACTCCCGTCCGCTCCGGCGGGGGCCACGCCCCTCGCCGGCGTTCAACCGCACTCGACTGCGCGATTCGGCTTGCGCGGACCTGAGCCGGCATAGCCGGAACCAAGCGCTGGTGCGAATCTGGGAGCGGCCCGTCGCCGGACGAGCCCGCGGCGGGCGTATCCGGCGCCGCGCAGCGAACGGACCGGCCGAAGGCCGCCCCTCGACCGTTCGGACCCGGTACCCACGCCCCGATGACGGCGGACTCCGGTCACCACCACATCGCCGGGGCCGGTCGTGGCCGGTATCCCGGCGCCGGAGCATCTCACTCGAAGCGCGACAGATAGTCCTCGCAGAGCGGCGCCGTCTGCCCGGTGTACTCGACGCCCATCGATTGGGCGAGCTCCGTTTCCGAATGGGAGCCGATCCAGGCGACGAGGAGGAGGCGGCGCAGCATGATGAACGTCGGGATCTCCTCCTCGTCCGCGCGGGGGAGGTCGATGACCTTGCGGTAGCCGCGTAGCCAGGCCGCGACGAGCTCCGGGACCTCGGGCCTGTGCTCGAAGAACGACACCGTGGTCGCGCAGTCGTACATGAGCCAACTGAACCCGCAGTCGTCGAAGTCGATCACCTTGGTGGTCGCACCGTCGATCAGGAGGTTGGCGAGCCGCATGTCGCAGTGGATCAGGTTGAATCGCTCCGGCGAGGCGCCGAAGCGTTCGAGCCTCCGGCCGATGCGATCGATGGTCCTGGAGAACAGGGCTTCGATGTCCGGCGCCAGCCCCATGCCGTCCCGCCAGGAGCCCCAGTGGGGACGGCTTCCCAGCGTGGTCTCGAAATCCCAGGTGAAGCGCTCGAAGCCCGCGGGCCTGGGCCAGTCCCGGACGTGGCGGTGCATGCGGGCGGTGATCTCGCCCAGCACCTCGAAGGGGCCGCGCAGATCCTGCTGCTCCTCGTCCGGCTCCACCCCCGCTTCCCAGGCGGAGAGGACGACGTGGCGCGGGTTGGGCAGGGCCTCGTGGGAGATCTCCTGGATCAACCCGCCGTCCCTGCCGGCGACCGGGATCGGGGTCACGACCGCGCCGTCGCGGCGCAGGGCGGTGAGCCAGGCCAGCTCGGAGGCGATGGCGTTGCGGCTGTGATAGCCCTCGCGATGCACCCGCAGGGCCCAGGCCTCGTCCCCGGCGGGGGTCTCGACCCGGTAGGTTGCGTTCTCGGAGACGTTGACGAGGCGGACCTCGGCGCCGGGAGAAAGGTCGTAGCGATTGAGCGCCGCGGTCGCCAGAAGGTGCAGCCGCCGGAGCTGTTCCTCGTGCGGCAAAGCGTCGAAGCCTGACATCCTGTTCTCCTCATGGGTGGGAGATGGAGCATGGCGGCCTGGCCGCCGTTCCGGGACACGGTCCCGACGCCCCGGGCGGCCGGGCGCTCACCCGCCGGCGAATGCCCCGCCGACGGGAGTGGGAACGGATGCGAACACCGGGCACGGTCTCGCCGGATCATTCTCGATTCGCCGCAGCGCCCGAATCAAGCTGCCGAGGTCGCTCGGGCGGCGGCGTGAGACCGTTTCCCGGAGAGGGAGCCGGACTTTGACCGGCGACGGCCCGGGTTTGCAGACGGCTCGACGGCCTTGCTCCGGATCGGGGCGAACGTCCCCGCGCCGACGTGCAGGGCCAAGGGCGCGCCCTTGATGCCGCGGTTCGACGTCCCGGGGCAGGATGCCCGGAGGACCTCTCGCCGGCCGGGAGCGACGGGGCCCGGGAGGAAGCGCCTGCTCCGGGGGAGGGGGTGCGCCGCGGTCAGTGGATGGCGCCGTGCTTCAGGCGGGCGTCCCGGTCGATCGATTCCAGGACCACCGGGCGCGGATCGCCGTCCCGGACGATGGTGAGAGGGATTTCGCTCCCGGCCGGGCCGATGTGCCAGATCTTTCGGAACAGCTCCGCGAGTCCGTCGATCGGCTCGCCCGCGACTTCGACGATCAGATCGCCGACTTCGACCCCCGCGTTGTCCGCCGGGCAGTTGTCGTAGACGCTCGCCACGACCAGATGGTCGTCGATGTCCTGGACGAGGAAGCCGAGCCACGGCCGAGCCGGCCGGTTGGGCCGGCCGTAGCGTTTCATGTCCTCCAGGATCGGGTTGAGCAGATCGATCGGCACGATCATGTTCGCCCCTGCCTGCTCTCCGCTCGATGAGACGGTCTGCACGAGAAGGGAGCCGACGCCGAGCAGCCGGCCGTCGCTCCCGACGAGCGCGGCGCCTCCCCAGTTCGGGTACGCCGGTGCGGTGAAGATGGCTTCATCGAGCACGTATTCCCAGTAGCCGGCGAACTCCCGCTTCGCGATGATGCGCCCGGCGATTGCCTCGCCGGCGCTGCTGTGCCCGGCGACGACCACCGGGTCGCCTACGTCGCATTCGGCGCTCACGCCGAGCTCGATGGCCGGCGCGGAGATTGGCTGAAGGGCCTGCACGAGCCCGAGCCCGGATTCCTGGTCATAGCCCATGACGTGTCCGGGTACGGCGGCGCCCGTCTGGTCGGTAATCCACACGGTCTGGGCTTCGGTCACGAGATAGCCGATGGTCAGCACGAGGCCGGGCTCGCCGATCACGGCGCCGCTGCCCATGCGCTCGGTCCCGAGGACCGATGCGGTGAGCGCGTCCTCCGGAACGAGGGAACGAACGCTCACGAGCGACGACAGCGTCGCATCGAGGTCGACCTCGAGGCTCGGTTTTTTTCTCGCCGTCTCCGTCATGACCTTGGAACGTCCGGACCGGGGAGGCCGTGACCCGCGCGTCGCCACGACCACACCGGCAATCATACTTGGGTCGCGGCAAGGGACAAGCGTGCTCCCGTCTAAGGGCGTCGAGCCAGTCGGTCCACGAGGATGTGATCCAGCATGTAGATCGTCGCGCGCCGCCAGGTGCGCTCGGTGTTGCCGCGCAGGTCCACGAAGGCGTGGGCGACCGAAGCGCCGCTCTCGACGTCGATCACCAGAACGTTGAGGTTGAGAATCAGGTAGCTGACGATCTGGACCCAGCCGACCGCCACCCAGTCTGCTCCGAGACCGCGCGCGATGTCGCGCTCGCAGCCGTTGCAGGCGTGCAGGTACTGTCCCGGATCCGCCGCGCGGATGGCGGCCCTGGTCTCCGCGGCGGGAACGGGGGCGTAGCCTTCCTCGCGCAGCCGATCCCGGATGAGGTCGGCGATCATGTCGAGGCGCCGGCGCTCCTCGGACGTGACGCGGTGGGGATCGGGCAGGTAGTCCGCCTTCAGAAGCTCGACGTCGAGCACCGCCACCCGTTTCGGCGGTTCGGCGGACTGCGCAGGCTGTACCGGCAGGGCGACCAGCATCGCGACGAGCAACGCCCGGCCCCTCCGTCCGGGCCCAGCGGCCAGAGCCGCAACGCCACGCCGAATCGTCGGCGCCGGCGTATCGGCGTCCTGACAAGCGCGCGTGCGTCCGTTACCATCCATCGCTCGTTCCTCCCGGTCTTCACGTCATGAAAAAGCTGCTGCCCGCGCTGGCGCTCTCTGCATTATCCTTTGGATGGGGCGCGATGGCGAACGACTTCCCGACCCAGGCCCGCGTCGAGTTCGTGCTCGGCTGCATGGACGAGCGGGGGGGCCAGAGCTACGACACCCTCTACCCGTGCGTCTGCACGATCGACGGGATCGCATCCCGGATGACGTATCGGGAGTACACCGCGGCCGAGACCCTGAGCTTTCTCTACGGCACCCCGGGGGAGAGAGGAGGCATGTTCCGCGATGCGGCCCCCCGGTCGAGGAAGCGTATCAAGGAACTGCGCACCGTGCGCCGGGAGGCCGAGGCGGCGTGTTTCGTCTCCGGGGTTGCGAGCCGCCAGGCGCAGTAACGCACGGTGGTCCGGCTCGTGGGCCGGCGGTTCCGCGGCCGATTGGCCCGTCGATTGCGTCACCGTCACCGGCGCCGAATTGTCCGGCCCCGAGGAAGCACCGACCTCCCGCACCTGTTCCGAGGGACAGGCTCCGAGGGATCCGCGGCCTCGTCCATTGCGGGCCGTGGCGGACCGGGACGCACCGGGGAGGCTCACCCGCACCTCGGGCGGCCCGCCGTTCATCCCCACTGCGGCCCATCGCCGAATCCAGGCCGGGACATGCACCGTCGGGGCGTCGGTGATCGCGACGCCCGCGCCAGCTCGCCCTCTACCGCGAGGCCCTCGACGCCGCCATGCACCGTCGGGGCGTCGGTGATCGCGACGCCCGTGCTGCCCGGAGTCGTCGAGCGAACCGGTCTTCGGAGGCTTCAACCGTTCGCGACCGGATCGAACGACCGGATCCTCAGCACCAGGCGCCGCGCGCCGTCGCCGTCGGTGAACGCCTCCCGGCGGTGCAGCACGTTGTTGCAGATCACGCCTTCCCCCTCCTCGAAGCGCAGCCGCACCCAGCGGTCCGAGAGCGAGGCGATCGCCGCCTCCAGGGCAGCGACGGCGCAAGCGGTGTCCGCACCCGGACGCCAGGCGATGGAGCGGGTGCGGGCGGTGTAGCGCATGCACAGGCGCGGGGGATCGTCCGGAAAGCTGAAGACGGGACCGGTGCGCGCCGGGCGGATGAGGACTCCACCGGCTTCGTGCTCCGGGATGGTCATCGCGCGGGGATGGGCGAGCGCCTCGACCAGCGCCGGATCCCGCTCGTGGATCGCCGTGCAGACGAGGTCCGGATCCAGGAGGGTGGTCTCGCCGCCGCTTGCCGCCGGCGCCGCGCAGTGCATCACCACGGCGCGCACCATTCGTTCGGGTGCATTGTAGTAGCCGTCGGTGTGCCAGTTGAGGGCACGCGAAGTGAAGGGGATCAGCTCCGGTCCGCGCGGGTCCCGTGTGTCCCGGACGGAGGCGATGCCGCGGCGGTCCGCGCCAAGGGTCGAATCCCGGCGCTCGAGCCCCATCGTGCTCGCGAACGCCGAGAGCGCGCCCGGGTCGGTCCGGTCGCGCGCAAAGCGGTAGAGCGCGAGATTGAACCGCGCGCACCGGCCCGCCAGCGCGTCGCGTTCGCTCATGCGCAGACGGCGCGGATCGCCAATCTCGATCCGCGCCGTCCGCTGCCCGGCGCCGTCCGCCGCGTACACTTCGCGCCGCGCGTCGCACCATCGGGCCATTGCCTTCGAGTCCATCGTCTTCCTGCCATCGCGGGGAACGCGCCGGTCCGGCGAGTCCGCACACTCTCGGCGGGATCCGGCGGCCGATCAACGTCCGGGGGTACGCCCTGGGCCGGACGCGCCGGGGAGGTCCGCCGTCCGCGGCCGAATGGAGGCGGTTCGGCCCCGGCACGGGTCCATCCGGAGGAAGCCGCCGCGTCATGATCACCGTCGAGGCTTGCGAAGGAGATGCGAACGACGCATCCCGCGTACCCGGAACCGAAGCGAACCGGAGCGCGCGAGACCTCCACCGGTGCCGGCCCACATGGTGTGGGCGCGCAGAGGAGGGGATATCCCTTTCGGAATATCCGCAAGAGGCGCCGCCCCCTGCTTGGGCGGGTGTTGCCGGCATCCCCCTGCACTAGACTGCCAAGCTCCGGCGTCTCAGACGAACATTCGATCCACGTCCTTGGCTCGTGACTGTTCCGATCCCCGGATAAGCGAGCCCACCCGCCCCGGGCGATGCCTGAAAGGGAGCCGGCGGGATGACGGAGTGAACCAGGTGGCGCATCCGACAGCCCGCGTCTTCATCTCCGCCGCCCACAAGTCGTCCGGGAAGACCACGATCTCGGTGGGCATCGCCGCCGCGTTGCGCGCGCGCGGGCTCGTCGTGCAGCCGTTCAAGAAGGGGCCGGACTACATCGACCCGCTATGGCTCTCCGCGGCGGCGGGTCGCGGCTGCCACAACCTCGATTTCCACACCATGGGGCACGCAGAGATCCGGGAGGAGCTCGCACGGCGTTCCGCCGGCGCGGATCTCGCGCTCATCGAAGGGAACAAGGGGCTGCACGACGGGATGTCGCCCGATGGCGCGGACAGCAACGCGGCGCTCGCCAAGCTGCTCGCGGTATCGGTGGTGCTCGTCGTGGATACGCGAGGGATCACGCGCGGGATCGCCCCGTTGCTGTGCGGCTACCGCGATTTCGACCCTGGCGTGGGGATCGCCGGGGTCATCCTGAACCAGGTCGGCGGCGAGCGCCATGAAGCGAAGCTCGTGCGCGCGGTGCGGGCCTATACGGACATGCCGGTGCTCGGGGCCCTCGGCCGGGTACCCGAGCTCGCGCTCGACGCCGCCCATCTCGGCCTCTTCCCGCCTCCCGAGATCGCGGGGGCCGGTGATCGGGTGGCGCGGATCGCACGGCGCATCGAGGCGGACGTGGACCTCGACCGGGTTCGCGGGATCGCCGCCCGGGCCGAAGCGCTCGACGCCGCTCCGCCGCCCTCGCGGCCGGCGCAACGCGCCCGCGACGTGCGGATCGCGGTCGCGCACGACGCGGCGTTCTGCTTCTACTATCCGGGGGATCTGGAAGCGCTGGAGGCGGCCGGCGCGCGGCTCGTGCGCTTCGACACCCTGCATGATCCGGCACCGCCGGAGGCCGACGGCATCTTCATCGGAGGCGGGTTCCCCGAGCGCGCGATGGGCGCCCTGGAGGCGAACTCGTCGATGCGCGCCTCCCTCCGCGGGCGGATCGCCCGGGGCACACCGATCTACGCGGAGTGCGGCGGGCTGATGTACCTGGCGCGCAGTATCCGCTGGAACGGCCGGTCCCGCGAGATGGTCGGCGCGATCCCCGCCGACGTCGCCATGCACGCACGCCCCCGCGGGCGCGGATACGTGGTGCTGGAGCCGACCGGTGATGCGCCCTGGACCCCCCGCGCCGGAGGGGTGCTGCACGCCCACGAGTTCCACCATTCGAGTCTGGAGAACCGGTCCGGGCCGGAGTGGCGCTACGCCTACCGCGTCAGGCGAGGCCACGGCATCGACGGTGAGCGGGACGGCATCGTCATCGGCAACCTGTTCGCAAGCTACAGCCACCTGCGGGACGTGGAAGGCTGCCGCTGGGCGGAGCGCTTTGTCGCTTGCATCCGTGATCGGAAGGAGTCGGCGCCGCGCCGCGATTGAGGACGGCGGCCCGCCTCACCGGCGTCGGGTGCGGTTCGCAAGCTCGTCGCAACAGGGAGGACGTACCCGATGTTTACCGTGACCAAGGCCGCCGCGAAACAGATTCGCCGCTCAGCCGCCTCCGGCGACGTGGAGGAGCTGGCGCTCCGGGTCGCCGCGACACGCACCGGCGACGGTGGCATCGACTACCGCATCGGTTTCGACGAGGTCGGTGTCGGCGACACGCTGCTCGGCACGAACGGCGTCGACGTGGCGATCGCCAGCGGCGACAAGGCGTTGCTCAACGGGACGGTGCTCGACTACGTCGAGATCGAGCCCGGCGATCATCGTTTCATCTTCCTCAACCCGAACGATCCCCACCACCGTCCGCCGGCCGAATGACCTCGGCGCTCCGGCGCCGTCCTCGTGACTCCGTGTACGTAGAATCTTGTCCGGCTTGTCTTCATGGATGAACAGCTCCTCGAAATTGAAACACGGCGCCTGCCCGGAAGAGAGAGGATAGACTTCTTCCATGCGCTTGCGGATATGCGCCGAGTCGTGGAGCTCCGTGCCTATCCAGTGGCGGTGCAGTCTTTCCGCTGCCTGGTAGGTGGAGCCTCCGCCTCCGAAAGGATCGAAGACGACGTCTCCCGGATGGGTTGAAATCAGGATGGCCCGTTCGGGTATCACCGGCTTCAATTCGTTCACGCCCGGCCGGACCTTGAATTTCGCGTGGCGATTGGGAGAGGTGTCCGTCCAGAAATCCGTCAGATTCACCCCCGCGGAGTTCATCTTGTCTCGATGGCCTCCATAGTCCCGGATTTCACCGCCGCAGTGCCGGCAGGTCTCGATCGGCAAGCGGATCTTGTTGAATACGCGAGGCGTGCCGCGGGTATGGTAGAGAAGGGCATAGTGCGCCGGATAGAGCTTCTTCCCGCGTGGCCAGGTGCCTTTCATGGTCAGCGCAATCCAGTGCCTGAAGTCGAGCCGCTCTCCCATGATCGGAGCGAATTGCACTGCAAGCTCCGGCGTGGCGTAGAGAAAGAACGCTCCGCCCGGTTTCAGGATACGGCAGCACTCGAGGATCCACCGGCGGCACCAAGCCAGGTATTCGGTCCGTGCAGTTGCGTCGTTGTAGCCGTTCTTGTAGTCCTTGCCGATGTTGAACGGAGGATCGGCGAAGACGGTGTCGATGACCTCCGACTTCATGCGTTCGAGCACCCGGAGGCAGTCGGCATCGTAGAGGACTCCATGGGAGGTGGTCAGGAATGGCTGCATCATCCGGCGTTCCCGTATAACGTCCCCGGCGGCCCGGAGCCGGCGCTCAGAACCCCGCCGCGGCCCCGTCGCCGCGCAGATCCGCGGCGCCTTCGATCACCCCTTGCGGATGGTGCACCAGCGCGCCCGCGTGGCCCATCATCTCCTCGAACGCGCCCACCGTCTCGACCTCGTGCCCGCAGAGCCCCAGGGCGGTGGCGACACCGGGGCCGAAGCGCGACTCCAGCTTGAGGGTCGTGCTCTCCTCGCCCCAGGTGCGGCCGAGCAGCCAGCGCGGGGCGTCGATCGCCTCCTGGAGACCCTGGCCGAAGTACCCGTAGCGGGTCAGCACCGCGGCCTGGGTCTGGGGCTGCCCTTCGCCGCCCATGGTGCCGTAGGGCATCGTGCGGCCGTCGTCGAACAGGAACAGGGCCGGGTTCAGGGTGTGGAAGGGCTTGCGGCCCGGTGCGACGACGTTGAGGGCGCCGTCTTCGAGCCTGAAGCTCGACCCGCGGTTCTGCCACTGGATGCCGGTCTCCTCCAGCACCACGCCGGAGCCGAACTCCCAGTACACGCTCTGGATGAAGCTCACCGCCCGGCCCCCGCCGTCGACGGCGCCCATCCACACCGTGTCGCCGGCGCTCGGGGGCCGCGGCCATTCCATCGCGCAGGCCGGATCGATCGCCGCCGCCGCCGCGTCCAGCGCGTCCGGAGCGAGAAACCGCTCCGGCGGATTGCGCATGTACGCCGGATCGGTGATCTCCCGGTCCCGCACCATGAACGCCAGCTTCGTCGCCTCGACCAGTCCGTGCAGATGCGCGAACCCTTCCGCCTCGGTGACGCCGAGGCGCTCGAAGATGCCGAGGATCATGAGCGACGCCAGACCCTGGGTGGGGGGCGGGAAGTTGTACGCGGCGCCGGGGCGGAGCGCGAGCCGGAGGGGCGCCTTCACCTGCGCGCGGTGGCGCTCCAGATCCCCGGCCCGGACCGGGCTGCCGGCCCGCGCCAGATCCGCGGCGATCGTGCCCGCCAGCGGCCCGCGGTAGAAGGAATCGAGTCCGTCCCGCGCCAGCAGGCGCAGCGTCCGTCCGAGGCGCTCGTTCACGAAGCGGTCGCCTGCCGCGGGAACCGTGCCCCCGGGAAGGAACTGCTCCGCGAACCCCGGAACGGCCTCCAGCTCCGCGCGCTTGCGGAGGGTGTTGGTGTGCTGGCTGGCGGTGACCGGTGCGCCGTGCCCGGCGTAGTGGATGGCGTCGGCCAGCAGCCGATCGAGCGAATGCGCGCCGCCCCAGCGCCTGCCGATCGCGAGCGCCGCCTCCCATCCCGACACCGTGCCCGCCACGGTGTTCGCGGCCAGCGGCCCCCGGGCCGGGATGGCGTCGAGCCCGCGGGAGCGGTACCACTCGGGGGTCGCCCGCGCCGCGGCCCCGCCGCAGGCGTCGATCGCGATCGGCTCCGCCCCCGGCGCACGGACGATCCAGAACCCGTCCCCCCCGATGGCGTTCATGTGGGGGTAGACGACGGCGACGGTGGCGGCGGCGGCGACCATCGCCTCGATGGCGTTGCCGCCCTCGCGCAGTACCTGGAGCCCGGTCTGCGCGGCAAGGTGGTGGGGGGCGACGACCATGCCCCTGGTGGCGGTGGCGGTATTGCGCATTGCCGGCATCGCTGGAATCGACCCGCTCAAGTAGACCCTTCACGAGGCTCGCCATGCAAGCGGGTGACGGGAGCGTTCCCGTGCGGAGAAGGATACGGCGCGGGCGATGGCCAGCTCGCTGAGCATCGGCTGTGATCTCAAGGTGGGTTTGGCCGCGTGGGCGAACCGGTCGATTGGCCGGATCGCGGAGAGGACCCGATCCGGGTGCCCGCGATGTACGCTTCGCCGCGCTCGACCGTCATGTTTCGGTTCGCGGCCTGCCGGTCTCGGCCCGGCATGGCGCCGTGCCGTCCCAATCGGGCCGTCGGGCGTCGTCCCCTCCCTACCGTGTCACCTTGAAGACGACGAGCGGCTCGGGCCCCTGCATCACCTTCAGCCGAATGGAACCGGACTGGATTGCCGGGCAACGCGGACATGCCGAAATTTCGGGCTCGTCTGCACCCGCTGTCGGCAGACATCGCGCCGATGCCCGATCCGTACCACCAGAACCGTCAACTGCCAGAACCGTCAACTGGTTGTGGAGTATCCGGTAGATGATGCGGTAACGCCCGGCCCGCAACCTCCGCAGGCCGCTGAATTCTCCCCGGAGATCTCACCCCGGAGCAGTCGCACCGCACCGGCCCTGCCCGGAAAGCAGCCTCACCCTTGCGGAGGACGCCGGTTCACCGCCACGTCGGCAAGGCGCAGGACCTCGCCGTCCCGCGTAAAGCCGCTCCGAAGCTCCTCGACGACCGTCCCGTCCCCGCTCCGCTCGACCCGGCGGGCCTCCATCGCGTGCATGGTACGGGAATCAAAGGGGTGTCCGACGGTCTGCCCGAGCTGAACGCCATATCCGGCCCTCCTTCCTGCACCGGGTTCATCCATCGGCAGGCCTTCTCGTTCATCCGCCCGGGCGTCGGCGGGAGCATCCATCCGAGTGCGGAGCTCTTTCCCGGGCCTCGGCCAGGGCGTCTTCGGCCCGGCGGTACGCATTACGGGAGTAGCGGAGGGTGGCCAGCTCCAGCCGAGGGGCCGGGTCGTCGGGGAAGCGGGCCGCCATCTCGTGCAGGATCTCCCGCCGACGCTCCGGACCCGGTCGGGGAACCGGGATTCGCGGCCTTTTCTACCGTCCGGGCGTCTGGTTGCGGCGATTCAATGGATGTGTTCAGGCTTGGCGGGAATTGCCGACCGGACAATTTTGGGCGGCCGTCGCCGCCGAACGTCCGGTAGACTGCGGCCCTGCATTTCCGCGGGAAGTCCGATGGCTGAACGCCTCGACCGCCGCCTCGGCGGACTCGACCGGCTGATCGTCGTGTTCGACCGCGCGTTGCGCGCCGCGGCGCGGGCGGATTGTGGGGCCGGTCCGCGACGCCGGGCCGAGGGTGCGTGGGCCGAGGGTGCGACGGACGACACCTTCGACGGCCGCGAACGCCGGCATCCGGCGGGCGGCATGGCGCACGAGGCGCCGGGGGAGCGAGGGCGCGGCCCTCTTCCGGACGGCACGCTCCGGGACGACGTTCTCGACGGCCGTGAGCGCCGGCGCGCGGCAGGACTGATGCGGGTCAATCACGCGGGGGAAGTGGCGGCCCAGGCGCTCTACCGGGGCCAGTCGCTGGCGGCACGGGACACCGCGGTTCGTGCGGCGATGGAGGAGGCCGCGCGCGAGGAAAGCGATCACCTCGCCTGGTGCCGCACGCGGCTCGAAGAGCTCGGCGCGTCGCCGAGCCGGCTCGACCCGCTCTGGTACGCCGGCTCCTTCGCCCTCGGCGCCACGGCCGGTCTCGCCGGCGATCGGTGGAGCCTCGGGTTCGTCGTCGAGACCGAGCGCCAAGTGGTCGAGCACCTCGACGACCACCTCGCACGGCTTCCGGCCGGGGACCGTCGAAGCCGCGCCCTGCTGGAGCGGATGCGCGCCGACGAACAGCGCCACGCCACCCGCGCGCACGCCGCGGGCGCCGCCGCGCTGCCTCCGATCGTCCGGGGAGCCATGCGTGCGGCCTCGAAGGTCATGACCCGCTCCGCATACTGGATTTGAGTCGGCGCAGAAGACACCACCCGCAGACGTCAGCGAGGCCGCCGTGCAGCTTCAACTCTCCACCTGGCAGGAAATCGACGCCTACCTCGAACGATCGCGCGGCATCGTCATCCCCATCGGATCGACCGAGCAGCACGGACCCAACGGGCTCATCGGCACCGACGCGCTGTGCCCGGCGGCGGTCGCACGGGGCATGGACGAGAAGATCGACGTAGTCGTCGCGCCCACGCTGAGCATCGGCATGGCACAGCACCACCTCGGATTCTCCGGCTCCATCACCTTGCGCCCGAGCACCCTCATCGCGGTCATCCGCGACGTCGTGCAATCCCTCGCCCGGCACGGATTCGAGCGGTGCTATTTCCTCAACGGGCACGGCGGCAACGTCGCCACCGTGAACGCGGCGTTCTCCGAGATCTACGCGGACTCGAGCTTCGACCGCCACGCCGGAAACCGGCCGGTGGTGCGGTGCCGGCTCGGCAACTGGTACGACGGGCGCCGGGTACGCGCGCTCTCGTGGGAGCTGTTCGGTGACGCGGAGGGGAGCCACGCAACGCCTTCCGAGGTCTCGCTCACGTTCTACGCCCACCCGGAGGCCGTCAAGCACGCGCCGATGAGTCCCAGGATCGCCCCCCGGGGGCCGATCCTGGACGCCGCCGATTACCGCCGCCGTTTTCCCGACGGGCGTATCGGATCGGATCCCTCGCTGGCGACGCCGGACGCCGGGGAGAAGCTGTTTCACGCCGCGGTCGAGGACGCGGTGGAGGACTACCAGGGGTTCCTGGCGGCCCGGTAGAGCGCCCGCCACCTTCTCCGGGCAAGACCGCCGCATCCTCCGTTTCCCCGCCGACGGCGGCCCGGAGCCGTTTGCAGTCGTCCCGGCTTCCCCGGCGGTTGAGCGGGAACCCAACCAGGGAGGACAGGCGATGGCGGCGCGCGAGACCGACGTGGTCGTGGTAGGGGCCGGCAACGCGGCGATGTGCGCCGCGCTGGCCGCGCGCGAGCAGGGCGCGGGCGTGCTGGTGCTGGAGGCGGCGCCCGAGTCCGAGAGAGGAGGGAACAGCCGCTACACCGCGGGCGCGATGCGGGTGGTGTTCGAGGGCGTCGATGATCTCGTCAAGCTCATGGACCTCTCCGCGCGCGAGATCGAGAGCACCGACTTCGGGCGGTACACGCGCGAGCAGTACTACGACGACATGGCGCGCGTCACCCGCTTCCGCTGCCATCCGGATCTGGTCGAGGCCCTCGTCGAGAACAGCCTCGACACCCTGGTGTGGATGCGCGGCAAGGGGGTCCGCTTCCAGCCCTCCTACGGCCGCCAGGCGTTCCGGGTGGACGGGCGCTTCCGGTTCTGGGGCGGGCTCGCGGTGGAGGCCTGGGGCGGCGGTCCGGGGCTGGTCGAGAACCTGAAGAAGGGCTGCGCACGCGAGGGCATCGGGATCCTCCATGAATCGCGCGCGGTGTCTCTCATCGAGGAAGGCGGGGCGGTGCGCGGCGTCGTGGTGCGCGGGAAGGAGGGCGCGTTCACGGTGCGGGGGAGGGCGGTGGTGCTCGCCTGCGGGGGGTTCGAATCGAACGCCGAGTGGCGCACCCGCTACCTCGGCCCCGGCTGGGACCTCGCACGGGTGCGGGGCACGCGCTTCAACGCCGGGGACGGGATCCGCATGGCGCTCGAAGCCGGGGCGATGCCCTACGGGAACTGGTCGGGATGCCATGCCGTGGGATGGGATCGGAACGCGCCTGAGTTCGGCGACCTCTCGGTCGGCGACGGCTTCCAGAAGCACAGCTATCCCTTCGGCATCATGGTGAACGCGAACGGCGAGCGTTTCGTGGACGAGGGTGCGGATTTCCGCAACTACACCTACGCGAAGTACGGTCGCGCGGTGCTGGAGCAGCCGGGTCAGCTCGCATGGCAGGTGTTCGACGCGAAGGTGACCCACCTGCTGCGCGACGAGTACCGCATCCGCGAGGTCACCAAGGTGGCCGCCGACACCCTGGAAGCGCTGGCCGGCAAGCTGGAGGACGTCGATCCGGCCGGATTCCTGCGCACCGTGAAGGCATACAACGCCGCGGTACGCACCGGCGTCGCGTTCGATCCGGCGGTGAAGGACGGGCGCGGCACGGAAGGACTGGAGGTGCCGAAGTCGAACTGGGCGAACCCCCTCGACACCCCGCCCTACGAGGCATACGCCGTCACCTGCGGGATCACGTTCACGTTCGGCGGGCTGCGGGTGGACACCCGGGGCCGGGTCCTCGACACCGGGGAGCGGCCGATCCCGGGGCTCTACGGCGCCGGGGAGCTGGTCGGCGGGCTGTTCTACTTCAACTATCCCGGAGGCACGGGCCTCACCTCGGGCGCGGTGTTCGGGCGCATCGCGGGCCGGTCCGCCGGCGCGGATGCGATAGTGTCCTACCCGTGAAGTCTTCGACAAAACGACGAAGAATTATCCACCGCCCGGCTTCCGGCCCGCTTGTGGGCGGGACGCCCGTGCTTCCGGGAGGCAGATTCCCGCTTGCGCGGAAAAGCCCACGCCTCCGGCGTGTTGCGGGCGGGACGCCCGCGCTCCCAGGTTCGCAACCGGCATTTGGCTCCGGCTATGCCGGGTTGGGGAATCGAGCCACGGATTCGCCGCCCGTGTGTGATCGGCGGTGACGCCCGCCGGGGTCATGACGGCCCGCCCGCACACCCTGCGCACGCACCTGCGCGAGACCCTGCGCCTCGCGCTTCCCGTCATGCTCGCCCGGCTCGGGGTGTTGACGATCGTCACCATGGACACCGCCATGAGCGGCCACGCGTCCGGAGACGATCTCGCCTGGTACGCGGTCGCCATCGCACCGCAGATCCCGTTGATGCTGGTGGGGATCGGGCTGCTGATGGGCACCATCGTGATGACCGCCCAGGCCGTGGGAGCCGGCAACCCGGAACGTTGCGGCGCAATCTGGCGCACCGCACTCGGGCATGCGGCCGTGGCCGGTGCGGCGATGGCGGTCGCGTGCACGTTCGGAGAATCGTTCCTGCTCGCGACCGGACAGCCCGAGGACATCGCGGCCGGCGGCGGCCGCGTCCTGGCGGCGCTCGGATTCGGACTCCCCGGGATGCTGCTGTACGTGGCGACCGTCTTCTTTCTCGAAGGCATCGGCCGCCCGGTTCCGGGGATGGTGATCATCATCGGTGCGAACGTGCTGAACGTCGGCCTGAACTGGCTGCTGGTCTTCGGCCACGGAGGATTTCCGGCCCTGGGCGCCGAGGGCGCCGCGATCGCGACGAGCATCGTCCGCTGGTGCATGTTCGCGGCTGCCGCGCTGTACGTGCTCCGAAGCCTCGACCGCCGGCGCTTCGGCATCACCGCCGCGAGCGATCCGGCCGAACGTCTCGGCCCGCGCATGCGCCGGATCGGATGGCCGATGGGGATTGCGCACGGACTGGAAGCGAGCGCGTTCGGGGGGATGACCCTCATCGCCGGCCTGCTCGGCGCCGCCGAGGTCGGCGGCTACTCGATCCCGATGAACCTCCTCGCTCTCACGTTCATGGGCGCCATCGGGCTCGCCACCGCGGCCAGCGTCCGGGTCGGAAACGCCGTGGGCCGCGGAGACCCGGCCGGGGTGCGCTGGGCCGGATGGGCCGCGGTCGGGGTGGCCGCGGTCTATCTGGCGGGGGGCGCGGCGGTGTTCCTCCTTGCACCGGCCTGGCTCGCGGCACTGTACACGGCCGATGCGGCGGTGCTCGCGATCGCCGTGCCGGTGATGGCGGTGTGCGCGATCGCGGCGATCCCGGACGGCGTGCAGGCGGTGCTCATGGGTGCGCTTCGCGGCACGTCGGACGTCTGGCCGGCAACCTTGCTGTACGTCTTCTCGTTCTGGATCGTCATGGTCCCGCTCGGCTACTGGCTCGCGGTGCCGCGGGGGATGGGCGCGTACGGCCTGATGGTGGCGGTCGCCGCCGGCGCGACCCTCGCCGCGGTGCTCCTCGGCTGGCGCTTCCGGGTGGTGTCGGCCCGCGCGGTGCGGCGGGTGTAGTGGCGGGGAGGGTGTCGCGAGCGGCGCTTCGATGTGACACGGGGCATTCGCCGGGCAATAATCGCGCCAAGCCCGGCGGCTTGCCGGACCCGCTCCCGACCGATGGCGACGCCATGACCCGATCCGCGATGCCGCTCTCCCGCTTCACGGTGCTCGATCTCACCCGGGTGCGGGCCGGCCCGACCGCGGTGCGCCAGCTCGCGGACTGGGGGGCCGACGTCATCAAGATCGAGGCCCCCGCCGTGCTCGACAAGGCGGAGGGGATGGGTGGCGCGCGGCACGGGCCGGACTTCCAGAACCTCCACCGCAACAAGCGGGCGATGACCCTGAACCTCAAGCATCCCGACGGGCGCGCGGCGTTCCTGCGGCTCGTCGAGCGCGCGGACGTGGTGGTGGAGAACTACCGCCCCGACGTGAAGTCGCGCCTCGGGATCGACTACCCCGCGTGCCGGGCGGTGAACCCGCGGATCGTCTACGCGAGCGTCTCCGGGTTCGGGCAGGACGGGCCGTACCGCCTGCGCCCCGGATTCGACCAGATCGCGCAGGGGATGGGCGGGCTGATGTGGATCACCGGCCTGCCCGGCCAGGGGCCGGTGCGGGTCGGGGTGCCCATCGCGGATCTGGCGGGCGGGCTCTACGCCTCCATCGGCATCTTCGTCGCGCTGCTGGAGCGCGAGGAGACCGGCGAGGGGCGCTGGGTGCACTCCTCGCTGCTCGAAGCGCAGATCGCGATGCTCGATTTCCAGGCGGCGCGCTGGACGATCGCCGGCGAGGTCCCGCCCCAGGCCGGGAACAACCACCCGACCAGCATCCCCACCGGGGTGTTCAAGACCGCGGACGGGTACATCAACGTCGCCGCGAGCGGGGACGGGATGTGGCAGCGGCTGTGCGAGGTGCTCGGCGACGCCGGCATGAGGGACGACCCGCGCTTCGCCACCGGCGAGGCGCGCTCGGAGAACCGCGACCGCCTCAACGAACGGATCCAGGCACACCTTCGCGAGCATCCCGGTGCGGAATGGATCGAGGCGTTCAACGAAGCCGGGGTTCCCTGCGGGCCGATCTACCGGATGGACGAGATGTGGGCGGACCCCCAGGTCGAGCACCTGCGGATGCAGCGCGCCACGCACCACCCGGCGCTCGGCGAGGTCAACGTGGTGCGCAACGCGGTGAACGTCGAAGGCGTGCCGCCGATGCCCTACCGCCATACGGCGGAGCGCGGCGAGCACACCGATCGGGTCCTGGCCGAGTTCGGCTTCAGCGCCGCCGAGATCGGGGACATGCGGTCGAGGAACGTGATATGACCGTGCTCGGGACGGCGACGACGGGAGCGAGGAACACCTCAACCCGGCAGAGCCGGAGCCAAACACCGGTCATGAACCTGGGAGCGCGGGCGTCCCGCCCGCTTTGCCATGTGGCGGACCTTCGATCCACTGCGGGCGGGACGCGCGCGTACCCTTGCGAACACGACGACAACGGCGGACCGGAACCACACCGAGGCTCCGAAGCGTAACCTGGACCTCATGGCGAGCGAGCCCGGCGCGGTCATTCAGCGCCGGCATGATGCGCCCCGATCCGGTTGGCCACGAGCCAGTACGTCCGCTTCGCGATCCACGCGGCGGCGACCAGGGCCACGAATCCGATCATGCCGATGAAGAACGGCCCGCCGTCGGTGCGGAACGCGATGGGAACGATGCGGTCGCGGTGCGCCTCGTAGCGCGACCACGACTGATGGGTGTCGAGCACGTTGACCTCCACGATCTGGCGGTCGCCCCGGCTCTCGACCACCTGGAAGGTCTGCCGCTTCGAGAGCGCCGCCTCGCCGCCTCCCTCGGTCTCGGGCAGCAGGAAGGTGCGGGCCACTCCGTCCACCTCGACCTCCGGTAGCTGCTCCCATCGCAGGTAGCGGTAGCCGTCTCCACCGGGCTCGTGGACGACGACGGCAAAGCGGCCGGGCGGCTCCGCACCGTCGAGCCGGCCGTCGCCGAACAGGCGCGGCGATCCGGTCTGCCACGCCCAGATCGCGCCGGCCGCTACGACCATGAACGTGCATCCCGCGACGAACAGTGCGAACAGCGGCTTCATCTCACCCGCGCAGCTCCGGCATCGGGCGCCGATTCACGACGACCTCCGGATCGAGCCTGCCGTCGAAGCAGTCGAGGACGTTGCGTACCGCGTACTCCGCCATCCGCATCGACGATTCGATCGTCACCCCGGCGCAATGCGGGCTCACGATGACGTTGTCGAAGGCGAGGAGCGGGTGGTCGGGGCGCGGCGGAACCGACTCGGACTCGAACACGTCGAGACCGGCGCCGCCGATCCGCCTCCCTTCGAGCGCATCGGCCAGCGCATCCTCGGACACCACGCCGCCGCGTGCGGTGTCGACGACGAACGCGGTCCGCTTCATCAACGCCAGCACCTTCGCGCCGATGGACAGCCTCGTCCGGCTACCGGACCGGTCGCACGCCCCCGCGACGGCCCAGGCCGTAGCCGATCCTGAACACGTCCGGGACGTTCACCCGGCCATCGTGCATTCGCAGGAACACATGCAGCGATTCGAGGTCCTGGCGCACACCGTCGGGGCCTTCCTCGATGCGGCTGGGTGGCAACTTGACGTCCATGGACTCGACTTCATCGCGCAAGTGATCCAGGGCGCCCCGCTCGGCCCACCGCTCGGCGACGTCGGCGAATTCGCAGGGCGTCACCATGCCATGCAGGCTCTTCAACAATCGGTCCACCCACGGATAGTCTTCCTTCAGCTCCGCCACGCGTATCCCGGATGCTTCCCGCACGCCCCGCTCGATGCTGTCGTAATGAAGGGCATGGCCGTGATCGGCATGCCGATCCCTCGTGTCCTCGGCCGCCGATTGCAAGGCGGCGATGAACGAACGGGGGCTGACCTTTCCTTTCGCGTCGCCCAAGTGGTTGGGAATCCATGTATACGGGAATCCCCGCCGGCGATCCTTGCCCATCCACCCTCCGGTGATGGAATGAAAGGTCTTCCGCTGGATCGATTCGTCGGACACCAGAGAATGGGGAACCCGCCAGAAGCCGTGACGGTCGACCGTCAGCCGTTGCCACTCGTTGTCACCATTCCCGAATGCGTTGTTGCCATCGCCGAATGCCGATCGGCGGAGTGCTGCACGGATACTCTTCGAGAAGCTCTTCGCATTGCCCAGACGGTGCCAGAGCAGTCCGTAGAGTTCGTGGCTCGGCCAACCCAGCTCGACGGCGGACGACAGCACCTTGGATGCATCCGGGAAGTCGCCGACCTCCGCCTTGTCGAGCTGATCGGTACGAAGGAAGATCTTCATGCGTATCCGCCGGCAGGAACGCATGTCGAGGGCCGTCTGAAGCAGCCCGCGAACGATCCGGTACATGGATCTCCATTCGTCCGCGGCGCGATCCAGGGCATCGTAGAGCACGACGCAATGGCGGCCTTCTTCGTTCAGCCTGGCGTCTTCCTCTTCGAACAAGCGATCGATCATCTCCGGATGTTCCCGAACATACGCCGTGCGAGACGCCCAATCGTCCCCGCATCGGTATCGGAGGTCCTCCCATACGGGCTGCTGCTTCAGAACAAGCGCACGCCGTGCCCCCCCGGCATCGTTCCATCGCGACCGTGCGACCTGCCACGCCTGCACCGTTCGCCAGATCGACCTGGGTTCCATCCCGTCCTGCAAGAGTTGCTCGAGGACGTCCTTGCCCGGATACTCGTCCGTCGCCGTCCGCACGCCGAATCCCGTACGCAGGATGGTGCTCCCGCTCAGCTTCGCGCGCGCGTACCGCTGCTCCATCAACTGGCGCACCGCTTTATTCTGCAAGGCGCTCCACCAGAACGTCTTGCCGGCGCCGCACATGCCCGTGACGACGAGCACGTCCGGGTGCAGCGCCTTCAAGTGGGATTGCGGGAAATAGACGTCCCCGAGGTCCGGCGCTTCGCCATGGCTAGTTCCGTCCGGCAGCTCCGCCAGCGCGTCACGCATCCTCTCCACGTCGCCGTTCACGATTCGATTCCCCGGTTGACGCGCATGAGTTCGTCGAATCGCTGCAAGAAACCACTGTACGCCTGATCGACCGTCGTGCCCTCGATGGCGCGCAACGAGGCGCCGGCGGCAAGCCCGCGCGTCCAGTGGACGACGAAGGGATCGTGCGGCGCATGATGCCCGAGGAGATCGTAGACAAAGCCGTCGGATTCTTCGGGCGAGTCCTGCTTGTCGTACAGATGATCCTGGAAGAGGTCCCAGGATCGCTCGCGAAAGCGCTCGATGTACGCTTCCGTGCCGATGTCCGGCGTCAGGCTCGATACGATGGAGAGCCGCTGCCTGATGCGTCGCGCGAGATCCTGCCTGCGCCAATGTTCGAACAGGGTTCCGTAGCCTTCCCAGCTCGTTTCCGAATCGACGGCGAACAGCAGGACATGGGCATCGAGATCGGTCACGGTCGCCGCGGCAACGTCGTGCAAGCCGCTACGGCTTTCCAGCAGCACGATGGTCGGCTCCACGACCTCCCGCAGCATCGACAGCAATCGTTCGAGGCGCTTCGTCCAACGAACTTCCGTGTCCATGTAGACGCGCCCCAGCTTGGCCAGGTACTCGCCGGATCGTGCCCCATGCGCAGGCACGATGCGAACGTCGCCGGGCAAGCCGTGATGCCACGAGGGCCTTGCAATCATGTCTTCGATCACGCCGCTTCCTTGCCCGACGAGGTCTTCCACGAACCAGTCGACCACGCCGAATTCCGGCCGCATGGATGGGTCGAGCATGGCGGGCGAGATGCCGGGGGACTCCAGATCCAGATCCACGACGAGCACGTTTTCTCCGTGCCGGGCCAGATGCCAGGAAAGCACGGCCGCGGAGGTGCTGCGGCCCACGCCGCCCTTGACCGAGTACAGCGTATAGGTGTCCGTGTCGGAGTCGCCGCCGTTGACCGTCCACCAGTCGCGGCCGGTCAGCAGGCGCTCGATCCAGTACACGCCGGGCCGTACCTCGCGCGCATCGCGGTGGAGCTCCTCCAGCAACTCGTCATCCAGAAACAACACGGTGTCTTCCGGGGGATGACCGTGCGGTCCCAACCTCTCGCATAACGACCTGGCCTCGTCCTCCAGCCACGATCGACATTCATCGTTCTTTTCAAGCGCATCCGCTACTGCAATCCGTACTTTTCCATACAAGTCCCGAACGACGTAGATACGCTCGATCCCTTTCGGCTTCGGACGCCCTCCCAGCGTGTCGAGGACATGCTCGAAGATGCCGTCGAACCTGATCGGACCCTCAGACATGACCGAGCACCTTGAGCCGCATGTAGAAGAGGTGGACCTGCCGCGCGGCGGTTCGATGCGGGGCGGCGGCTGTTTGATTGAAATGAACGTCGTTGGCGTAGCGGTTGGCGACGGACCACGACGCGAACGGGTTGGACTGTGGAATATGGTGCAGCAGATGGCCTGTTCGCCTGCCTTGGACGAAGGTACGGAACGTGCCCCAGAGCGTGTCGACGTGCGTCTTGTACTTCCCGGCAGGGCTTCCGGCCGCATCGACCGGCAGGCCGTCCGCAACCATGACCGCCTTCAGCCCGCACTCCGCACTGAGACCATATAGCTGATCGGCGTTCCCCCAGCGTCCGGCATCGAACAGGTACTCGGCATCCCGCCAGTGCCGGACGTGGGCGTTCGCGAAGTCTGCCGGATGGACCACCGCCGCTCTCGGAGATGCTTGTAGAACATCAAGGGGATGCTATCACGCCGTTCCACGGTCGTAGGCAACTCCGCCGCAACTGCGCGCAAGCGGTGCGCGACCGGCCGTGCGGGTAACGTGCATCCCGCATCCCGCGATGGACAGCGCGAACGGCGGCTTCATCCGGCTCCGGCTCCGAATGACGCGGGAGTGCGCGTGTGCGGACAGAAGATCCCGGTGGCGAACGTCTCGCGGTCGCGCGCCGGTCCTGGCGGATCACCCGCGCGTCTCCGGCATCAGGCGCCGATTCACGACCACCTCCGGATCGAGCCTCCCGTCGAAGCAGTCGAGCACGTTGCGCACCGCGTACTCCGCCATCCGCATCGACGACTCGATCGTCACCCCGGCGCAATGCGGGCTCACGATGACGTTGTCGAAGGCGAGGAGCGGGTGGCCGGGGCGCGGCGGAACCGGCTCGGACTCGAACACGTCGAGGCCGGCGCCGCCGATCCGCCTCCCTTCGAGCGCATCGGCCAGCGCGTCCTCGGCCACCACGCCGCCGCGCGCGGTGTTGACGACGAACGCGGTCGGCTTCATCAACGCCAGCTCCCTCGCGCCGATGATCCCCCGGGTCTCGTCGTCGAGCGGCGTATGCACGGTCACCGCATCCATCTCCGGCAGCGCGGCGTGCAGATCCTCGACCACCGTGCAGCCCGCCGCCTCCATCACGGATCGGTCGACGTAGGGGTCGCAGGCATGGACGCGCATGCCGAACCCGAGCGCCCGCGGCGCCACCCGGCTGCCGGTCCGTCCGAACCCGACGATGAGCAGGCTGCGTCCCGCGAGGTCGATCGGCTTCATCGAGACCCGCGCCGGCTCGAAGCGGCTCTCGCGCACCGCCGCGTCGTTCTCGCGGGCGTTCTTCGCCAGCGCGAGCAGCAGGAACATCGCGTGTTCGGCCACCGAGACGGAGTTCGCGAGCGGGGTGATGGTCACCGGGATCGAGCGTTGCGCCGCCGCCTCGACGTCCACCGCGTCGTAGCCGACGCCGTGGCGCGAGATGATCGCGAGCCGCCGGCCCGCGTCGATCACCGACCGGTCGATCACCGCGGTACGCACCACGATCGCGTCCGCATCCACGATGCGCCGCTTGATCTCGGCCGGCTCGCGCCCCTCGTAGACCTCGATCTCGACGTCGCCGCGGCTCGCCGCGAGGGCATGGCCGTGGTCGTGGATATGCTGGATGAACAGGAGCTTCTTCGCCGCCACTCGGTACACCTCCGTGCTCAAGTTTCGGGATTCAAAATACCTTGGATCAGGCGATGGATTCCCGCTTTCGCGGGAATGACGTCATTTCAGCGAGACAGGTTACTTTTACGCTGGCCGTGGCCTTCTGGCCGTCATTCCCGCGAAAGCGGGAATCCATTTCGGTCAGCGAATCCCGAAACTTGAGCTCCGTGGAACCGCCTGCCACCTGCCTGCGATGGCGCGTTCAGTCCGTCGATGCCGAGCCCTCGGCATACCATCGTAGAGGGTGCCGTTGGCGCATGACCGGACGGGCGCTGGCCGCCGACCGGCTGCTTGCGCTCCCCTTCGTGCCGCCCGCGCATGACCGGACGGACGCATCGGACTGTCGAACGGATGTCGAGCCGGGCATGTGCCATCCGCGCATGACCGGACGGATGGAGCCCCCTGCAGCGGCGCTCAATGGATCTCCGCCGAATCGGCCATTGCGCGCTTCAGCACGTCGACGTCGAATCCGCCGGCCCGCGCCGCGTCGAGGATCACCGCCTCGCGCCGGGTGAGGAGGTCCACCGCCTCGGGGAGCTTCGCGACCGCCTCGCGGGGAACGACCACCGCGCCGTGGCGGTCCGCGTGCACCACGTCGCCGTCACGCACGGTCATGCCGGCCACGTTGACCTGCCCGCCGAAATCGACGATGTGCACGTGGGCGTGGCTCGGCCCGATCTTTCCGGCCAGAAGCTGGAAGCCCGGCGCGCAATCGCCGAGGTCGCGCATCGAGCCGTTCGTCACGCAGCCGAGGGCACCGAGCCCCTTGTGGACCGCGGTGTTGACCTCGCCCCAGAATGCGCCGAGCCCGGGATTGGGGTCGAGGTCCTGGATCACCACCACGCTCGGACCCGGCCCCGCCGCGACGTATCCGTAGTACGCGGCGCGCTTCGCCTTGACCGCATCGGGCGGCAGCGGCGACGGCTCGACGGCGCGGATCGTCGCGGTCCGCGCGTAGCCGGCGACCGGCTCCAGCGCCGGATCCAGGCAGTGCAGGTGCTCGACGGTGAAGCCGGTGGCCCGCCGGTGGGGCGCCACCACTTCGAGCGCGTTGCAGATCGTCGGCGTGTCCCATGCGCGCAACGCGGCCAGCGCCGCCGGGTCGATGTCCGTCATCGTGCCATCCTCCTGTCGGGAAAGCGCGGGGTCCGGCGGCGTTTCTACGCGGAATCGCGGGCGCACTCAACCGGGGCGCCGGCATCGGCGTCCGTCCGTCTCATGGGGCACCTCCTCATCGGGATGCCCTAAAACCGGACAATCGACGTGCTACTACACGGGACAGACTACGTGCTCCTGACAGATTATTTTCGTCATCGTCCTTACGGTCGTCAAAGTGTTCCGGAGCACCGAGCTCGCCGCATGGGCTGGTCGGCATTTGTGCGAGGGTCTTCCGCAGAATTTGTGGGTAGAAGCTAAAGAATGACAACCCGTTCCGTCACCGGTGGGGGCATCGGAGGGGCAGTAGTCTTTGTCTCGAATCGAACAGGCATCCCGTTCCGCACTCCGCGACCATTGGAGCTGCGAGGTCCCAAGCGACGCGGAGGGGAACGGGATGCAGCTCAAGACTCTCCTCAATCGGGTGCAGAAGCACTCGTCGTTCGTCTACGAGACGGTGCGCCTGGTCGAGCATCCGCGGCTGGCCATCGAGGGGGAGGTCCGTCCCCGCGCCGATGCCCGCGCGAAGTGCTCGCAGTGCGGCACCGGGCGACGACACGTTGCCGCCACGGTGCTTCGCGTTCGTGCCGCTGTGGCACATTCCGGTGTGGTTTCTCTACGCGATGCGCCGGGTGGCGTGTGCGCGCTGCGGGGTGAAGGTCGAGTCCGTTGCGTGGGCGACGGGCAAGCACCGGGTGAGCGACGCCTGTGCCTGGTTCCTCGCCGGATGGGCGAAGCGGCTGTCGTGGCAGGAGGTGGCCACGGGGTTCCACAGCTCGTGGGACACCGTCTACCGGTCGGTGCGCATGGCGGTCGAGTGGAGCCTGCCCCCGCGGGGGTAACCTGCCAGTTGCAGAAAAAATCGACCCATACATGCGTTCACTGCACAAAATACGGGATTTTCGGACCGAAGTAGCGTGTAGCTCATGTTCACTGCCAGTGAGGATAAGCCACACGCAGTGTTCTTGAATCTTGTGCAAAGTCGTAAGGAGTCATTCGCGAAACGGAAGGAACAGAAAGAAACGTGGTCTCCGAAGCTGGTACAATAGTCGTTGGCACAACAACGTACCAAACAAAACGGAGACCACGCAGATGAAGCATAGCCGAGCCGACGTTCGAGGTAAAGCCAAGCTGGGCATCGACATCCGATTCGAATCACAGAGCCTGACATCGTACTCGGGACTCATCGTCTTCCAGCACCTCTTCTCCCTCATCGGCATCAAAGAACGGCTGTGGAGATGCTTCCGCCATCTGAAGGCCAATCCGATTTACGGCCATCACATGATCATGATGCTTCTGGTCGTGCATCTGATCATCGGACACCGGCGGCTGCGCGACGTGGACTCCTACCGTGATGACGAGATGGTCAAACGCGCTCTCGGTCTGAAGCGGTTGCCGGACGTGTCCACGGTCAGCCGCTCGCTCGCCAGTGCGGATGGACCAAGTGTCGCCAAAGTGCGAAGTGAATCGAGACATCTGGTCATGGAGCGCTTGGCGGTCGAGGGGCTGTCGAGGGTGACGGTGGATTTCGACGGGTCGGTGTTGAGCACCGGGCGTCATGCCGAAGGAACCGCAGTGGGCTTCAACAAGAAGAAGAAGGGCGCGCGTAGCTACTACCCCCTCTTTTGCACCATCGCCCAGACCGACCAGGTCCTCGACGTGCACCATCGCCCTGGGAACGTCCACGACTCCAACGGGGCCGACACCTTCATCGACCACTGTATCGGCCACGTGCGCTCATGCCTCCCCCACGCACAGGTCGAGACCCGCATCGACAGCGCCTTCTTCAACGAAGTCATCACTGAACGACTGCATGGCTCGGGGGTCGAATTCACCCTCTCGGTGCCTTTCGAGCGCTTTGCCGCCCTCAAGGGATTGGTCGAGGGCAGAAGACGATGGCGCCGCATGGCACCTGGACTCGACTACTTCGAGACCCGCTGGAAGCCGAAGTCGTGGAATACCCGCTACCGCTTCATCTTCATCGGAAAGCAGGTCAGATGCCAAGACAAGCTGCCCATTCAACTCGACCTGTTTCGACCCACCGAATACGGCTACGAATTCAAGGTCATCGTCACCAACAAACGAATGAACCCGCGCAAGGTCGTTGCCTTCCACGAAGGCCGTGGCTCACAGGAGGGCATCTTCGCCGAGCTCAAGACGCATTGCCAGATGGACTACGTACCGGTCAAGACCCGGGTCGGCAACCAACTGTACATTCGCCGGCATTCTCGCTCACAACCTCACTCGCGAGCTGCAGATCCAACTCGACCCTCGCACCCGTGGCACGACCGCAAAGCGCGCCGCGCTGTGGTGCTTCCGGGAGATCGGGACCCTTCGTCGTACCCTCATCCAGTGCACTGGGCGCATGATTCGCCCAGCCGGCAAATGGATCCTCTCCATGAACAGCAACGGTCGTCGCGAAAGAGAGCTCCGACATGCTCTCGCAATACTGAACGCCGCCACTTGACGTACATATTGCGGGAGTTTATGCAACAATCGGGAAGAGACAGCCCTCCGCATCCGGCAAAAAGATCCAGCACCCGCAGTTTTTCTCCCCTGATCAACCGTTTATTCTTCTTGCGCAGGATCCTCTCGTTCATTTTCTCCGATCCTCTTGCAGCCGGGAGGTGCCTCAGCGACGGTTGCGGCTCACCTGCATGTTTGCGGCGGATGGCTGTGCCCGGACCACCTTGAACTCCTCCATCCGGTGCGTGCTGGCCTCGAAGATAATCGGCTTCCGGGCACGCTGCCGGTGGTGGAGACGGGTTCCGTGGTTTCAATGGCGTCTCGGCTGGGCGCGGCGGTGATCGAGGTGAGCAGCCACCCTCTGAGAGTGAGTGCGGCGAGGAAGACTATGAAGGTGAACTGCTCCATGTACTCCCCGATCACCGAATCCGGGAACGCGCCGGTGTAGGGATAGCGGAAGTCGGTCGCAGGCAACGGGATGAAATGATCGGAGACCGCGAGCCGGGAGAAGCCGGGCGCCTCGGCATGAGTGGCGATGGCTTCGACGCTCGGATGGTCCGCGAGCGGGAAACGGGTGGGGATGCCGAATCCGTATTCCATTCGGAGTATCCCCCACAGGGTCCGCAGTGACCGTGCGCATGGTAACGGAGGGACGCAGATGGCGCCACAACGGCGGTGAGGGGGAGGGCAAGATCGTTTAATCAGTATTGAAATCAATATGTTATTTAGTCCAGGGATGCGATTCATCCGTGGATCTGCGCGGGTGGCTGGCCAGTACGCGAGTGGCGCCAGTGAGCGGTAATGGCCTGAGAGGATGGAGAAGAGGCGAAACGGTTCGCTGACCCGGGCAGTCGGTGAAACGTCGCGTTGCCGGGCACGTCGCGATCCATCCGCAGAGCGGAGTAGAAGGACAAGTGAAGCAATCGGTTGGCTTGCATTTGGCAATATGCCCGATTAATTTCGGCATATTGCCGCATATATTCGGAGAGAATCGATGAATACACCCGGACAAATCCAACGGTCGGGACGGCACATGGGAAATGTCTCCGCCGCCGCGCTGGCCGGAGTGGGAGACATGTTGAACGTGCCGATGGACCATCCCTTGTCCCTGGTGGCGCTCAACCGGGAAGGTGTCGTGCCGGAGCTTGTCGATGCGCTGATCGCCCGGGGATTCACGAGACGCGAGATGGACTGGATCGTGCCGGCCCGCACGCTGGCATACCGTCACCGGAAAAAGGAACGCCTCAAGCCGGGAGAAACGGACCGTTTCCTGCGCGCGGTGAAGATACTGGCCACGGCTGAAGCCGTGTTCGGAAGCCGTAAAAAGGCGCTCCTGTGGTTGCGCAAGCTCCGCAGGACGTTCGGTGGCAGGAGCGCCATGGAATTGATGCGGACCGAGGCCGGCGGCCAGTGGGTGGAAGAAGCCCTCGGTCAGGTGGACGAGGGGTTTTTCGCTTGACCCCGCGATTCTCCGGTGTCATTGAAATCCGAGCTCTGCAAGGCCATGCCGCCGGACATGCCGGAATGACCGGATACGAGGCATGGTCATCTGGAGAATCGGCAACCACGCGGACCTGAGCGGCACCGGAGGCATGCGCAGCAGCGGCAGGTGGCACCATCGCGGTGCCCCGGTGGTCTACCTGGCGGCGCGGTTCGAGGACTGGAATCGGTGCTCGGCCCGGATCGCCCGCGAGGAGCGCGACAAGTCGCCACGTGCGGATGCGATTGCCGTCGCCGGCTCGGTCAGCAATTTCGACGGGCTCGACGACGAGGTCCTGTCCGGGCATTTCCGGGCCCAAGCCGAGGCATTGGTCGGCGAAGGTGCCGACCTGCTGATCCTGGAGACGCTGGGCTCCAGGGCTCGGGTCGTCAAGGCCATGGTGGCTGCCACCATGGACCTCGGCGTACCGGTCTGGGTGTCGCTGAGCTGTGTTCGCAACCGTGAAGGAACCGGTGCGCTCAGGTTCGGTATCGAGGAGAGTCGCGAGGCGGGCGCCCCGGCGCGGGAATACGGGGCGTTCGACGAGGCGGTTCGCGACGTGGCGGCGGTGGGGGCTCGGCGTTGTTGACGATGCACTCGGCCTTCGACGTGACCGAAGACGCGGTGAGGATCATGCGCAAGAACTACACGGAGCCGGTGGGCGCCTATCCCAATGCCGGCTACTGGGAACGGCCGAACTGGGTGTTCGTCGATCGGCTGTCACCGGACGAGTACCTGGCCGGAGCCAGACGCTGGGTTGAAGCCGGCGCCACGATCGTCGGCGGTTGCTGCAGTATAGGGGTCGAGCACATACGCGCGCTCGCAGAAGGATCGAAGGGCCCCTGATCGTCGGGCGGACGTACATCCTCCGGCTGTCCGCGGAGGATGCGGAGGCCATCCGTGGCGCGGGCTTGGCCGGTAGCGGGCAGATGGCGCTACTTGGGAGGTCGAATCGATGAACGGGTATCAGGGAGAGACACGCGACGGCGTACCGCACGGCAAGGGCGCGATGACGTGGCCGGACGGGAACCGCTGCGAAGGCGAATGGTGTGACGGCGAACCCGCCTCCGGTGCCGGACGATGAAGCTCGCGGCGGCGCTCGGCCTGGTGGCGTTCGGCTTGCTGATGTTCGCGTGGCAGTCGGGCGCGGTGGATGAGTTTCTGCGCTGGTTCGGTGGTTGATGGTGCTGTCGAACCGGCTCGCCGACTTGGCGGCGCGCACCGGCGAAGCTGCCCGGCGCTTGGCGTTGTGGCAGCAGATCGAGCGCCGCCCGGACGGATCGGCCACGATCACGTTCCGGCGCCCGAAGACGGATGCCGACACCACGGCATACCTCGCCCCGGTCACCGTCGCCGCTCTCGACGAGATCCGCCACGGCGCCGCAGACACCGCACCGTTGTTCGGCTTGAGCACCAGTCAGATCAAGGCCCGCATCAAGGCCGCCGCAAAGGTCGACGGGCTGGAAGGGGTTTCAAGCCACGGATGCCGGATCGGGATGGCGCAGGACCTCGCCCGCGCGAAGGGAATCGAGATGCCCGCCATCATGCAGGCCGGAGGTTGACGATCGGAGACGACCGTAGCCGGATACACCGTCCGCGAAGCCGCCGCCCGTGGCGCCGTAGCCCGTTTCTACGAGCGGGAAATCGGGCAGTGACCGCCCGCCGACGTGGCGCGCGTGACTCGCTTCCGATATCACTTCGTTAGCCATCCCGCGCTCGACCCACGGAGAGCCCCGCCATGACCGCAAGTACCTTCAACGCACTCGCCGCCGCCCGCCACCTCAAGGCCGGCGGCATCGAAGCCGAGCACGCCGCAGCCATCGCCGAAGGGATGCATGAAGCCACCGATGCCGCGGCAGGCGCCGACCTCGCCACGAAGGCCGATCGCCTTCCGGCTCTTCCGCGCCCCCGCCACCGCCAGCAGCACGCCAAGCTCCGCCACCAGTCCCCGTTTCATCGAAGGGTAGCCGCCCGGACTCCGCCACGGGTATGCACGGCAGGGTTCGACTCGGGAAGGCTGACGATGCCGCTCGGCTCGCTACCGGACAGATACCGAGCCCGCGTAGCCGCCTGTACGCCGCCCTCATAGGGAGGTCATCCGCTCGGAGGCGTTCTTCAAGACCTTCCACACCCAGTCGATGATGGACTACGTGCTGTCCGGGGCGTGGGAGGAGGAGCCGAGCTTCCAGCGCTACATCTCCGCGCGCGCCGACGCGATCCGCGCCCGCGGGATCGACGTCGACATCTGGCGCTGAACGAGGAGCGTCCGGCCGAAACCCGCGGCCCGGCCGCCGCGTCCGCTCACTGCTCGCCGTCGAGGGTTGCGAGCCACTCCGTCACCGCTTCGACGAGCGCGTCCTCCTCGTCGCGGAAGAAGTGCCCGGCCCCCGGGACGACGCGCCGGGCGGATCGCGGGTTCCCGGCCGCCTGCATCGCGGCGAGACGCGCGTGAGCCTTTCCGAGCACCGCCGGGTAGTCCTCGCTGCCGAAGAGGTCGAGGACCGGGACCGACATCGACGCAAGCGGGAAGGGCTCGCGCATCGGCTGGCGGTAGTCGGTTGCGCCCATCCCGATGCCGATGAACCCGTCAAACCCGGCGTCACCGTGATCGCGCACGAACGCCATCGCCATGTGGACGCTGCAACTATGCGCCGCGAGCACGACGGTTCGCACCCCGCGGGCGCGCAGGAACCCGATGCCGGCCCGGATGCGGGGGAACGCGGCGGGGAAGATCGGGACGTAGTCGTAGTACTTCGCTTCTTTTCCGAGCACCGGCATCTGGAGGGACAGCGTGTCCCAGCCGTGCTCCGGCAACGCGGTGCGCAGCGGTCCCGCGACCTCCGTCCAATCGGGATGAAATCCGCGACCGTGCATCACGATGACTGCCCTGGGCGGCCCGCTGCCGGCTTCGGCCTCGGTGTGGATGGCGAGGAACGAACGGCCGGCGGCGTCGAGATGCACCGGCTCGCCATCGAGGATCGCGTCGACGATCTCCGCTTCGAGCCGGCGTTCGCGCTCGAAATCCTGCGCGGCCGCGGGGGCCGCCACGGCGAGCACACCGGCGAGCGCCGAAACGAGAACGGTCCGAAGCATGCGCATTGCGGGGTTTCCGAGTACGTATTCAGCATCTATTATATGAAACGGAATCGTCCGGGAGCCCCGCGGTCCTGCGGGGGAGCGAGGAATCGATGAACACCACGACACGCCGGACGGACGGACGGCTTGGCCCGGTTCGACGCATCGCCGCCACGCTCGCGGTCTCGATGCTCGCGTTCTCCGCCGCGGCATCCGCCGCCACGTCCGATACGGTGCGCGACCCCTACACGCACTTCTTCCAGGACACCTTCGGGGACTTCACCGAGGAGCTCGACGAGGCGCGGGGGAGCGGAAAGAAAGGCGTGGTCATCTTCTTCGAGATGGACGAATGCCCCTTCTGCGAGCGCATGCGGGAGACCGTGCTCAACCGCGCCGACGTGCAGGACTTCTATCGCGAGCATTTCCGCATCTTCACCGTCGACATCGAGGGCGATACCGAGATCGTCGATTTCGCCGGGAACGAGATGCCCGCGAAGGACTTCGCCTTCAAGATCAACAAGGTCCGCGCGACACCGGTCATCGCGTTCTACGACCTCGACGGGCGGCGCGTGGTGCGCTTCACGGGCGCGGTACGGAACTGGGAGGAGTTCCTCTGGCTCGGCGAGTTCGCGGCGGAGGGCTACTACCACAAGACCAACTTCACCCGGTTCAAGCGCGCGAAGCGGGCCGCGGTATCCGGATCGGCATCGGCGACGCAGTAGGCATCGGGAACCGACCGCCACCCGGCCTCGTGTATCGCCGCTCGTTTCGTCCGGCATGGCGCCCGTGCTCACCGGCGGCCTGGCCACCGTCGGCCGTGCTTCGCCGCCCGGACCACCGAGGCGGCCGGATCGGCAGCGCGGCGGGCGCAGGAGCCGATCCGGAACCGTACCGGTGCTCGGGCTGCTCCCCCTTGCCCTGATGCTGGCCGCGGTTTCGGGTCAGATCCCGGCTCGGGATCCGGCCCAGTCCGCGGTCCGGCCACCGGGCCAATCTTCGCCCCAGCCTCCGCTGCCCGAACCGCTCACCCTGGGGTTCGCGCTCTCCATCTCCGCCGAGGGGCATCCCGACGTGGTGGAGCGCGAGGCCGCGCTTGCCCGCTCGCGTGCCGCGTTCGACGCCACGGCGGCACGCGATGCGTTCAGCGCCCGGATCATCGGGCGGGCGCGTTTCATCGAGCCGAAATCCACCGCGTCGTACCAGGACCACGACGATCATGCGTTCCGGCTCTCGGTACGGAAGCCCCTGTGGGACTTCGGCCGCGGCGACGCGGCGAAGGAGGCGGCGCGGGCGGCCGTCGAGAGCGAGCGCTGGCGGCTGGTCGGTGCGCGCCACGCACAGCGCGTGGAGGTTCTGCGCGGGTACTTCGACGTCCTGCTCGCCGATCTGGAGTACGCGCGCGAGAACGAGGCGATGGCGATCGCGTTCGTCACCGCCGACCGGGCGCGGGAGCGCAACGCCCTTGGCCAGGTGTCCGACATCGAAGCGCTGGAGCTTGAAAGCGCGTACCAGCGGGTGCGCCAGGCACGGTTCGCCGCCGCCGCCCGCCAGCGCGCGACCCGCGCCCGGCTCGCCAACCTGTTGAACCGCCCCGGAGAGCTGTCGTCGCGTCTGGTTTCGCCCTCGCTCATGGTGCTTGGCCAGGCGGTCCCGGAGCATGAAGCGCTCGAAGCGGAGGCGGTCCGGGACAATCCTTCGCTCAAGGCGGCGCGCGCCCGGGTCGATGCGGCGAGACGGCGCGTGGAGGAAGCGCGCGCCGGCGATCGGCCGATGCTCTCCGGCGAATTCGAGGCTGGGGTCAACGCGCGCCCCTCGGGCGGCAGCGACACGTTGCGCGCTGGGGTGCTCCTCGAGATCCCCTTCGCGGGCAGGGGGCGGCGGGATGCCGAAGTCGCGCAGCGCGAAGCCGAGCTCACCGCGGCGGGCGCGGCGCGGCGCCGCGTGGAGATGGAGGTTCGCCAAGCGTTGCTGGAAAGCTGGCTCGCGCTCGATACGCTGGCGAAGGAGCGCGAGTCCACCGTGGCGTTCGCTGTGTACCGCGACTTCTACCTCGACCGCAGCCGCGCGCTCTACGAGCACGAGGTCCGCGCCGACCTCGGCGACGCGATGGTGCAGGTCTCGGAATCGGCGCTGCGCAACGCCCGCGCCGACTTCGAGCTGGCCCTCGCCTGGGCGCGCATCCACGGGCTCACCGGGCGCGACCCGGACACGTTGGGCGACTGGTTGTCGGGAGGCGACGGACGATGAGGCGCCGGCCGGCGCATCGCGATGCCCGACGGGACTTCGGGACGGATCCGGGCACGTCCGCGGATTCACGGGGGGGTGCCCGGATACCCTGGGCGAGAAGCCTTCGGAGAGCGGTGAACGATGAACCTCGCCGGCACGCCGGCGCGCCGGCGCACCGGCGCACACCGGTGCGGGTCAGGGTTCGGGAAGGGGTTTCGGGAGTGGTGAACGCGGTGAGCGGCGCAACGGGACGCCACCCTGTGCGCCGGTGGTCACGGTGCTGCGCAGCAGCAGGTAGAGAACAGTGAAACAGAAGACGACAACATCGGATGTGAGATCCAGGCTCGGGCCCATCGTGGTCTTGGCGGTTGGCGTTGTTCTCGCCGATGCGCCGTCGGCCCAGGCGCAGACCGTCGTGGAAGGGACCGTCGAATGGGCACGCCGGGCGAGCCTGGGGGTGCCGGTCACCGGGGTGGTCGCACGGGTCGAGGCCGAGCCCGGGGAGCGGGTGGAGAGCGGCCGGGTGCTGGTCGCGCTCGACCCCGGCCGCTTCGACGCGGCGGTGGCCGCGGCCAGGGCGCAGATGACGCGGCTTGCGCCCGACGTGGCGGAGGCGCGGCGCGAGTTCGAGCGCGCGGAGGACATGTACGAGCGCACCCTCATCTCCGAGCACGATCTGGAGCTTGCCCGCATCGCGCTGGCGCAGGCCGAGGCGGACGCGGCCCACGCGGAGGCGGTGTTGCGCATCGCGGAGATCGATCGCGACCGGAGTGTGGTGCGCGCCCCGTTCGCGGGTGTCGTCATCGAGCGGCGGGTGGAGATCGGCGAGGTGGTGAATACGCAGGTGGAGAACGCTTCGCTGGTGGAGCTCGGCGACACCTCCCGGCTCATCGCCCGCGCGCTGCTTGCGCCGGACGCGCTGCCGGGCTGGTCTCCGGGGCTCGACGCGGCGGTGCTGGCAGCGGGCCGTCGCATCGCGGGCAAAGTCCGCCACGTCTCTCCGGAGCCGACGTCGCGGAGTGCCGGGAACAAGGCCGTTTACGCGGTGGACGTCGAATTCGCGCCCCCCGCGGATGCCGCCGTCCGCATCGGTCAGCGCGTGGAGATAGAGCGCCGGTGATGAATCGGCGCCACGAACGGAGGAGCCGGAGCACCTTCCAGGGGAATGGCCGTTCGGCGTCCACCGTTTGCCGCCCGCCACCGGTTGCCCCACCCTTTGTCATGGTGGCAGGCGAACCCGTCGTTGGCTAGCATTTTTCGTTTACGCAACCGGGACCGTCCATGAACGTCGACGTGGAGGACATGCAGGCCGCGGCGGGGGAGGCTTGCGCGCTGCTGAAAGCGCTGGCGAACCAGGACCGTCTGCTGATCCTCTGCAATCTCGCCACCGGCGAGAAAAACGTTTCCGAACTGCAGGAACTGCTCTCGCTGAGACAGCCGACGTTGTCGCAGCAACTCGCGCGTCTGCGGCTCGATCGGCTCGTCGAACCGAGACGCGCGGGGAAGGAGGTCTACTACCGTATCGCGAGCGAAGCCGCGGCGCGGGTGCTCGAGTTGCTCTACGAAATGTACTGTCCGCAAAGATCGGTACAACCACACCCGAGGGTGGAGGGTCGCCGGGAAAACGTGGCCTGAAACTCCCGCAAGGGGCAGGACGGCAGGCGCGGTTGTGCGCGGCTCACGGGCAACGGTCTTTCGCACCCCTCGCCGGAACACCTCCTCGACCGCCGCTTTCCACGCCTCCTCGCGATCGTCGAGCGACGGCGCCGGCCGTCGCCGGCCGGCGACGGAACTACTGCACGACCGCCGCTTTCCACGCCCTTTCCTGCTCCCGGGCCTGCACCACAGCTTGTTCGCCTTGATGTTTCGCCTGGTTTGCCAGCTTGATCGCCTGCCCGTACTCGCCCTTCCCGGCGAGCTTCTTCGCCCGGCGGAGCATCTTCTTCGTGTCACGCCACTCGAAGCCGGCCTTCGCGGCCGCCTTGCGCGCCGCTTGTCCCGCTTCGTAGGCCGCCTTGAACGTCTCCGCGTCGTCGGCCGCCGGGGCGCGGGCGGACCCGGCGCCGGCAGCGAGGGCGGCAACCGCCGCCGTGACCGCGAGAAGGCGGCGCCCTCTCCCGTTTCTCATCGCCATCCCCTCCATCACTGCCGGCCGCCCGGTCCGTTGAGCGGGATCCCGTTGCTCATGTAGGTGTGGAAGTACTCCAGGTTCCGGTACTGCCGGCTCTGCGGCTTGAACGGTGCTGCCCGCACCTGCTCGAGGCAGCCCTTGTAGCGCCGGTGCAGCGTCCCGACCTCCCCCCACTGCTTCCGGTAGACCGGAAAGTGGCTTACCTGGCCGACGGCAGGGCCGAGGATCTCGGCCCGCAGGTTCATGCCGGTGGCGATGACGTGGCACGACGCACAGGAGAAGTTGAGCTGCCCGCGTTTCGAGTAGTAGAACCGCTTCCCCTCCTCGTACGCGGCGAACGCGCGCGGGTCGTCGGCGGGGATCTTCACGTCGATGAGCTTGCCGCGTGAGAGGAACGCCAAGTAGGCGGAGACCCGGGCGAGCGGCCCCTTCCTGTACTTGAACGGCTTCTCGCCGTGCTGCTCGCGGCACAGGTTGATCGCCCACTCCATGGTGACGACCTCTCCCCGCTCCCGATCCCAGTGCGGATAGTTCTGCCGGATGCCGGACCGGTAGTCCGGGAAGCAATCCGCCAGACTTCTACCGTTGGCGAAGGGCTCGTGGAACAGCTCCTCGCCGGCGTCGACGTCGAATTCGTACTGCGGGAACTCCTCCATCTGCTCCCACTCCTCGCGGCGTTTCTTGTCGATGGAGTAGATGCCGTTCGCGAAGTCCTCGAACGGTGTGTCCGGGAAGCGCTCCTTGTAGTAGTTCTGGAATGCCCGGAGATCGTCCTCCGGCGCCGCTCCTGCGCCTCCGAAGCCGAGGGCGAGGCTCGCGCCGACCAAGGCGGCTAGTACGGCTCGCATCGTCGCTTCCCCCATTCTCCGTCCACGTGCACTGCCGCCGGTTCGCGGCGGCAGTGGCGTCGATTCAGTCGCGGCGTGCCTACTTGACCGTCGCGTCCGCGCTCGCCTCCTCGCCCATGTTGTCCACCCACGCGACGGTGACCGTGTCGCCTTTCTTCGCGCCCTTGACCTCGGTGGAGAGATAGGGATCTTTCGAGACCGCCGGCCCGAGGTATGCGGTCATCACGCCTGTCCCGTTGAGTGAAAGCGTCACGTCCGAGATGTAGTGCGCCGGGATCGCCTTTCCCGTCTTCCGATCCTTGCGCAGCCCCGTCTCCATCGGGTGCTTCATCAGGAACTTCACGGTCGTCGTGCCGTCCTTCTCCTTCGCGCGGATCTTGATCTTGCCTGCCATCGTTCAATCCCTCCCGTTGTCCTGTCGGCCGCGGAGGCGCCGGCTCCCGGGGGTGCCGGGCGGCGCCGTTCGCGCTGCCCTGCCGGTCCGTGGGCGAGCCGGCTTCAGCCGCCGCATCCGCCGATCGTCACCTTCACCTCCCGGCTGGCGCGGTAGAGCGTGCCGCCGGCCTTCACCACCGCGTGCACCGGGGAGGTCTTGCCCATCTTGATCCGGGTCGAGACGAGCCCGCCGGAGCTCTCGGACAGCACGAACGACGCGGCAAGGGGGCTGGGGTTGTGCTCCGCGATGATGCTCACGGATTCGGCGTTCGGGATGTCGAACTTCACGGTGATGGGAACGACGGCGCCATTCTCGGCGATGTCGGGGGCCTTGATCCGGATCCGCTCCGACTCGGTCATGGCCGACGAGCCGTAGAGCTTGGTCAGGGTGTCGTCCATCGCTTCCGATTCGAACGCGGACTGGGGACGCGCCGCGAACGCCTGGAACGGCAACAGGAGAACCCCCGCCGCGGTCGTCAGGCACCGGATGAATAGTCTGCGGTCCATGGTGCTACCTCTCACAGTGTTGCGTCTCGCACCCTGCCGCCGCCGGTCCGTTCGGCGGCTCAGAGCGAATGGACGTATTCGACGACCTTGTCGATCTGGTCTTCGGTGAGGATCCCGTGTTTCCCGAAAGGGGGCATGAGCGACTGCGGGTTCTTCTTCGTCGCGTCCCAGATCCGTTCGCGCAGCACCGCCCTGTCGGGGAAGCGGGCCTTCATGGCGATGAGCGGCGGCCCGGTGTTGCCCGGCAGGACGGCGTCGCCCATGACGTGGCACGACATGCAGTTGCCCAGCCGGCGATCGACCGCGATCTTCTTCCCTTCTTCGACGGCCGACGCGGCGAGCGCATCCGGTACGGCGCCCAATCCCCTGCCGAGGGTCGCGACGAGTACGGCGGCCAAGGCAAGCCCTGCGAATCTGGCCATTGTGGCTATCCTGCGGCTTGTCATTTCGGACTGTTGCATCGCACCAAACAGAGTATCTGCACAGATTCGACGATACGGCCTGGCACAGGCATGGCAACCCCCCCAAAAGGGATATTCCCTCAGGGATCCCCTCGTTTCCGATGCCGAACAACCTCCGTAACTTGTTGATTCATGGATATTCGACCACAGTTCAGGCAGATAATGATCCCGTGGAAGTGTCACAGGGGGCCGAAATCCCTCGGTCCAAGCAGGATGTCCTGACGAAAACCCTCTATTTCAAGCTCGAAAATGAGGGGATGCTTGAGGGATATTCCGGTTCGAGAATCGTTCATTCGGACATGCGCGGGCAGACTGCTCGTGCTCCGGAGCCTCCCGCCCGGCCCGCCGGCAGCCGGATCTGCGAACGCCAACATGCGCCGGCCCGGCGGGCGCCCGCCCTCTCGACGCGGGCCGGTTGCCAATGCGCGGGACGGAATATACCTTCCGGGATAGTCGGGATGAAACACCGCCCCCTGTTTGGGCGGATGCTGCCGGGACGTGCCTGCACTAGACTACCGGGCATCGGGCCATGCCGGACGGTGTCCCGGTCCCGAGTCCGGCCCGATCAAGAGTCCACGCACGCCGACGCACGGGGAGGGACGACGAACGATGGAACATCACGACACACCGAAGCAGAACGTGCCGAAGCACGACACCCCGATGCTGGACCAGCTCGAGCAGGGCCCCTGGCCGAGCTTCATCTCCGGGATCAAGCGGCTGCGCGACGAGCACCGGGACGGCCGGGTGAACGCGGTAGCCAACGACCTCCTCGGCCAGCTCGAGCACTCCTACGAGACCCGGCGCGGATACTGGAAGGGCGGGACGGTCAGCGTGTACGGCTACGGCGGCGGGATCATCCCCCGCTTCTCCGAGGTCGGCGAGCGCTTCCCGAAGTCGCGCGAGTTCCACACCCTGCGGGTGCAGCCGCCGGCCGGCAACTACTACACCACCGACATGCTGCGCAAGCTCGCCGACTCCTGGGAGAAGTGGGGCTCGGGGCTCGTCACCTTCCACGGGCAGACCGGCAACATCATGTTCATCGGCGCCGACACCGGGAACACCCAGCACTTCTTCGACGAGATCAACGAGTACGGCTTCGACCTCGGCGGCGCCGGTCCCTGCGTGCGCACCGCGCAGTCCTGCGTCGGCTCGGCCCGCTGCGAGCAGTCGTGCTGCAACGAGCACAAGATCCACCGCTCGCTGGTCAACAACTTCGTCGACGACGTCCACCGCCCGGCCCTGCCCTACAAGTTCAAGTTCAAGATCTCCGGCTGCCCCAACGACTGCATGAACTCCATCGAGCGGGCCGACTTCGCGGTGATCGGCACGTGGCGCGACGAGATGAAGGTGGACCAGGACGAGGTGAAGGCATACGTCGCGCGCAAGGGGCGCAAGTACGTCATCGACAACGTGGTCACCCGCTGCCCGACGAACGCGCTCTCGCTGAACGACGACGACACCCTGGAGGTGGACGACCGCAACTGCGTGCGCTGCATGCACTGCCTGAACGTGATGCCGAAGTGCCTGTCCCCGGGCGACGAGAAGGGGGTGTCGGTGCTGATCGGCGGCAAGCGCACGCTGAAGATCGGCGATCTGTTCGGCACCGTGGTGGTGCCCTTCATGAAGCTCGACACCCAGGAGGACTACGACCGTCTCGTGGAGATCGCGGAGGAGACCATCGACTTCTTCGCGGAGAACGCGCTGGAGCACGAGCGGGTAGGGGAGATGATCGAGCGCATCGGGCTGGTCAACTTCCTCGAAGGGATCGGCCTCGAGCCCGACCCCAACATGATCGCCCACCCGCGCGAGAGCTCCTACGTGCGCACCGACACCTGGGACGAGGAAGCGGCGAAGTGGTTCGAGCGCCGGCAGCGGGCGAAGAACGGCGAGAGCGAGGCGGCGTGAGGCGAGAGGAGGACGCGGGACGATGGCGAAGAAACACCGAATGCCGATCGAGTCCGGATGCCCGGACGGGTTCCAGTACATGCACCCGGCGATGCTCAGGAACTTCGGTCAGTGGAAGTACCACACCCACCCGAGGGTCGGGGTGCTCTGCCACGTCGCCGAGAGCGGCGACGCCGTCTGGACGGTGCGCGCCGGCACCCAGCGCATCCTCGACGTATTCACCCTGCGCAAGCTCTGCGAGATCGGCGACCGGTACGCGGACGGCCACGTGCGCTTCACGATCCGCAGCAACATCGAGTACATGGTGGACGACGAGGCCAAGGTCGAGCCGCTGATCGAGGCGCTGGAAGCGAACGGGTTCGTGGTGGGAGGCACGCAGAACTCCGTGGCCTTCATCTCCCATACCCAGGGCTGGCTGCACTGCGACATCCCCGGGACCGACGCCTCCGGGGTGGTGAAGTCGATGATGGACGAGCTCATCGACGAGTTCCGCAACGCCGAGATGCCGAACCGCGTGCACATCACCACCTCCTGCTGCCAGATCAACTGCGGCGGCCAGGGCGACATCGCGATCAACATCCAGCATACCAAGCCGCCCAGGATCAACCACGACCTGGTGGCGAACGTCTGCGAGCGTCCCTCGGTGGTCGCGCGCTGCCCGGTGGCGGCGATCCGGCCCGCGATGGTCAACGGCAAGCCCACGCTGGAGGTGGACGAGAAGAAGTGCATCTGCTGCGGCGCGTGCTACCCGCCCTGCCCGCCGATGCAGATCAACGACCCCGAGCATTCCAAGCTCGCGGTCTGGGTGGGGGGCAACCACTCCAACGCGCGCAGCAAGCCCTCGTTCCAGAAGCTCGTCGCGGCGGGGATCCCCAACAACCCCCCGCGCTGGCCGGAGGCCACCGCGGTGGTCAAGCGCATCCTCCGCGCCTACAAGGAAGACGCGCGCGACTGGGAGCGCATCAACGACTGGATCGACCGCGTCGGCTGGCCCCGCTTCTTCGAGCTCACCGAGCTGCCGTTCACCAAGTTCCACATCGACAACTGGCGTGGCTCGCGCAAGAGCCTGAACGCCTCGACCTACATGCGGTTCTGAATCCGGCGAAGAAGCTCGGGGAATGCCGGCGTGCGCGGGAATTCATCGAGCGTATCCGTCGGTACTCGTTCGCAATGGGCCTTGCCGAACAGGAACTCGAAACGGAACGTGGCTCCGATCGAGGCGATGAACACCTGTATCGCTCCGGCCGAGGCGCTGGCGCGAGGGGAAGACGATGAAGATCGGATTGCTCGTCAACGAAGGTCCGTACCAGCACCAGGCGGCCGACACCGCGTACCGCTTCGCGAAGGCCGCGCTCGACAAGGGGCACGAGGTCTTCCGCGTGTTCTTCTACCACGATGGCGTGAACAACGGGACGCGGCTCACCACCCCGCCGCAGGACGACCGCCACATCCAGCGGCGCTGGACGGAACTGGCGGAGGCGCACGGCGTCGATCTGGTGGTCTGCGTCGCCGCCGCCCAGCGGCGCGGCATCTGCGACCCGGACGAGGCGAAGCGCAACGGCAAGGACGCCGACAACATCGCCCCCGGCTTCCGCATCTCCGGGCTCGGCCAGCTCGTGGAGGCGGCGATCGAATGCGACCGGCTGGTGACGTTCGGGGACTGACGCGATGAGCGCCGGCAAGCGGAAGAAGCTCATGTACCTCAACCGCCGTGCGCCCTGCGGGACCATCTACGCGGCGGAGGGGTTGGAGGTGGTGCTGATCGGGGCCGCGTTCGACCAGGACGTGTGCATGGCCTTCGTCGGCGACGGCGTGTACCAGCTCAAGGCGGGGCAGGACACCTCGGGCCTGGGTCTCAAGAACTTCTCGCCGGCGTACCGGGCGTTGGGCGATTACGACGTGACCCGGCTCTACGTGGAGCGTGAATCGCTGGAGGAGCGGGGCCTGGGCACGGATGATCTGATGCCCCTCGCCTGGGAGGACGAGGACGACGACTGGGCCGAGAAATCTTCGATCCACGTGGTCGATCGCGCCGGGATGGCACACCTGATCGACGCCCAGGACGTGGTGTTCAACTTCTGAGAGAGCCGCTTCCGGAAGAGTCGCCGCCATGCCGATCCTGCATACCGTGAACAAGTCGCCGTTCGAGAAGGACTCGCTGGAGACGTGCATCGCGCACGCCCTCGACGGCAGCGCGGTGCTGCTGATCGAGGACGGGGTCTACGCGGCGGCGGACGGGACCGCGGTGGCGCCCCGGGTCCGCGACGCCATGCGCCGACTGAAGTTCTACGTGCTGGCGAACGACTGCAAGGCGCGAGGGCTCGGCGAAGACGCGCTGATCGAGGGCATCGAGCCGGTCGATTACGCGGGCTTCGTGGACTTGGCCGTCGGGCATGACAACGTCCAGTCGTGGCTGTGACTCCGGCGCGGTGACGCGGGTACGCTACGGGCGTTGCAATGAACGAAAATCGGTGGCGCCTGGCCGGATGCCGCCACGTTGAAGACGTTTCACGGTAAACCCACGATACACCCGATGAACCCACGGAGGACGGACGATGACACTGCAAGTCAACGGCAAGACCCTGGACACGGACGAGGAGGGATACCTCGCGAACCTGGGGGACTGGGAGCCGAAGGTCGCGGAGGTGATGGCGGAGGCCGACGAATGCGACCTGACCGAGAACCACTGGGAGGTGATCAACTTCCTGCGCTCGTACTACGAGGAGTACCAGATCGCGCCGGCGGTGCGGGTGCTCACCAAGGCCATCGGCAAGAAGCTCGGCAAGGACAAGGGCAACAGCAAGTACCTGTACCAGCTCTACCCCTACGGTCCGGCCAAGCAGGCGTGCCGGTACGCCGGGCTGCCGAAGCCGACCGGCTGCGTCTGAGAGGATTGTACCGAGATCGAGTTTCGGGATTCAAAATGCCTGAATCAGGCGATGGATTCCCGCTTTCGCGGGAATGACGTCATTTCAGCGAGATGCGTTGTTTTTTAGCTGGCCGTCATTCCCGCGAAAGCAGGAATCCATTCCGATCGGAGAATCCCGAAACTTGAAATCAAATGAAGGGTTCGTATCTACACACGTCGTGCCGGGATCGGGGATATGTAGTGACCCGGCTGAATTCGTAGCCGATGCGGCGTCGCCTCGCACTTCAATGCCGATCCTCACCACCGCCTTCGCGCTCGCGTTCTACGCCGCCGCCGCGGTCCTCGTGGTGGGCGTCGCCGGCAAGATCGTCCAGTACGCCCGTACCCCCGCGCCGCTCAAGATCCCGACCACCCCGGCGCCCCTCACCCGCACCGGGGTCGCCGCCCGCATCGCCCGCGAGGTGGTGCTGTTCGAGAGCCTGTTCAAGGCGACGAAGTGGACGTGGCTGTTCGGCTGGATCTTCCATGCCGCGCTCCTCGTCGTGCTCGTCGGGCACCTGCGGTACTTCACCGAGCCGGTGTGGGCGCCCGCCGGCCTCGTCCAGGGGATCGCACCGTATGCGGGGCTCGCGATGATCGCAGGGCTCGCGGGCCTGTGGGCACGCCGGTTCCTCGTGGACCGGGTGCGCTACATCTCCGCCCCTTCGGACCATCTGATGCTCGCGCTCCTCGTCGCCATCGGGGGGAGTGGGGTCGCGATGCGCTTCGCTACCCACACCGACGTCGTCGCGCTCAAGGCGTTCGTCCTCGGCCTCCTGTACTTCGACTGGCAGCCGCTCCCCTCCGACGGGGTCCTGCTCCTGCATCTCGGGCTCGTCATCGCGCTGATGGCGGTGTTCCCGTTCAGCAAGCTGCTCCACGCCCCCGGCCTGTTCTTCAGCCCCACCCGCAACCAGGCCGACGACCCGCGCGAGCGACGCCACGTGGCGGTGGGGGCGGGAGGTTCGTGACGATGCGCCGGCCGGTGGCCAGTGGTTCAGCGACGGATGGAATCGGCCGTAGACCCACGATGGTCCAAGCGAGCGGAACGCCTGCGCTCCCAGAGGCGCCTCGCGCACAATATGGCTCAGTGACGAAGAGTACGGCGCCTTGAGGTTTCCGGGGCAAGGCCCATGCCGGCGCCTGCCGCCGGGCGACCGCGTCGTGCGCCGAGCCGGTGCAAAACAAGGATGGGGGAACAAGGCGCCCGTGCCCCGTTTCCGTGCTATAACCCGCAGCCTCGGGGGCGTCGGCCGCATCACGACCGCCCTCGTGCCGGAGATTCCGAAGACTGCGAAGGCGAACCCCGGTTCTTGCAGGACGATCGTTCGTCCGCACACCCGGAAAACCCTGCAACCCGGCCGGCGATCGATCCCACCGAAGACACGCTCATGACCGCCATCGATCCGCACACCCTGACCGGTAACTGGAACTACCCCACATCCATCCGTTTCGGCCCGGGGCGGATCCGGGAACTGGCGCAGACGTGCCGTGAAGCCGGGATCACGCGGCCGCTGCTGGTCACCGATCCGGGGCTTGCCGCCACGGCGATGGTGCGGGAGGCGGCGCAGTCGTGCCGCGACGCGGGGCTCGCCTGCGAGGTCTTCTCCGAGGTGCGCGCGAACCCGGTGGAAGCGAGCGTGGCGGAAGGCGTACAGGCGTTCCGCAGCGGCGGCCACGACGGGGTGATCGGGTTCGGCGGCGGCAGCGCGCTCGACGCCGCGAAGGCGGTGGCGCTCATGTCGGGGCAGACACGCCCGCTGTGGGATTTCGAGGACCGCGAGGACTGGTGGACCCGCGCCGATGCCGGTGGAATCGCTCCGGTGGTGGCGGCGCCGACCACCTCCGGCACCGGCTCCGAGGTCGGGCGCGCGTCCGTGATCACCGATACCGGCGATCACACCAAGAAGATCATCTTCCATCCGAAGATGATGCCCGTCACGGTGATCGCGGATCCGGAGCTGACCACCGGGCTGCCGGCCGGCGTCACCGCCGCGGTGGGCATGGACGCCCTCTCCCACAACCTCGAAGCCTGGTGCTCGCCGGTCTTCCACCCGATGGCGCAAGGGATCGCGCTCGAAGGGATGCGGCTCGTGAAGGAGTGGCTCGTGGCGGCCTGCGAGGACGGGGCGGACCTCGCCGCCCGCGCCCACATGCAGGTGGCCTCGACGATGGGCGCGACCGCGTTCCAGAAGGGGCTCGGGGCGATGCACTCGCTGAGCCACCCCTGCGGCGCGGTGTACGACACCCACCACGGGCTGACCAATGCGGTGGTGATGCCCTACGTGCTGGAGTTCAACCGCCCGTCCATCGAGGAGGAGACGGCGGCGCTCGCGCGCTGGCTCGGGCTCGGCGAGGCGGGCTTCGAAGGGGTGATGCGATGGATCCTGGATCTGCGGGCGCGTATCGGAATCCCCCACACCCTGCGCGAGATCGGCGTCCCCCCCGAGGCCGCGTCGCAACTTGCGCCGGCGGCTCTCGCGGACCCGTCATCCGCGACCAATCCGGTGCCGCTGACGGCGCCGGCCCTCGAATCGCTGTACGAGAACGCGATCGAAGGTCGTCTTCGGACCGGCTGAGCAAACGCGCCGGACCCGTTACGCGCGGACCGGGCGGCAGCGTCGGCGCGACGGATCCAGTGTCCGGGCCGTGAACACCGCGTACGGCCCGGAATCCCTTCATCACGGAAGGCCCCTCGAAGCCCGGTGCGAAACATCGAATGGAGCATCGTCTTCCCGGCAATCCGAAACTCCGGACTTCATCGACCGCCCGGGCGACACGCATCAGGGTGCCGGCGCGCCACAGACCGCGAGCACGAGCCCTGCCGCGAGCACCGTGATCGCGCCGTAGACCGCGTTCCAGCGCGGGAACATCCAGCTCGATACTCCGCAGCGGGCCGAGAGCACCAGATTGATACCGGAGTAAGGACCGACCGCTGAACCGATCCCCCATCCCATCACACAAGTCGCCGCGAGCAGTGTCGGATCGGACGACGCCGGCAGGGCCATCGCGATGAGTGCGGTGACCGACACTAGCGGGTGCACGCCGGCCATCGCAAGGACGGCGATGCCGGCGAGCAGTGCGACCGCCGTGGCGCTCGTCACAGTCAGTGCCGGGAGCGCCGTCGGATACGCGGATACCAGGCCGGTGAGCCCCGCGCCCAATACCCCGGCGGCGAGAAAAAGGGTGAGTTCACCACTCATGCCGGGCAGCTCGGACAGCGCGAACCGCGCCACGAACCGCGCCGCGCCGGCGGCGCCGTACCGGAGCGCGAGTGCCGCCGCGGTGATCAGGGGTGCGAGCAGCGCAATCGTGAGCAGCATCGGCAGCGAGGGCCAGATCCGGTGCACGACCGCCACCGAGCCGACCAGAGCGCACGGCAGCCAGAGGCTCTCCAGATGAAAGGGGTATCCGCGGAACTCCGAAAGCGCGTCGCCCTGCTCGATGCGACCGAGAACGGCGATGACGATGAAGCCGACGGCCGCGAGCGCGGCTCCTGCCAGCACCAGCGCCGGGAAATGCACTCCCGGCACCAGGCTCAGGGCGAGGGCCACCCCGCCGTTGAGGGGCGAGTAGTAGGCGGTCATCGAAAACGCGCGCCCGAGCATCGCGGCTTCGCGGCGCAAGAGCGGCCCGGAACGGGCGAGCCGGTCCAGGAAGACGACCAGCGCCGAGAGGTTGATGACGGCGCCGAACAGGTGCACGCCGGCCATCGTGCGCAGGTACGCCCCGAACCCGCGCGGCGCGGGCGCGGAGGCGCCGGTTGCACCTCCGGCGCGGTAGACGAGGCGCAGGAACGCGACCCCCGCAAGCATCGTGATGATCGGCAGCGAGCGCCCCGCCGCGTCGACCCATCCGACGCCGGCCCCGCGTGCGTCCGCCGCCGCGAGGCACGCGACGCCGACCCCGAGCATCGACCCGACCTGGACCTGCACCCGGCGCGGCAGCCGGCTCCACACCGAGACCCCCGCGAGCCACGCGGCCAGCACCCCGATCTCCCGCGGGAACCCCGGGGCCAGCCCGTGCGCGATCGAGCCCACGAGCATCACGCCGATCATCAGTCCGGGGAAAATGTCGCGGCGTGCCGGCGCCGTCGCCGATGTGGGCCTCGGCGGGTCCGGCTTCTTCAATCCCTGCCCTCCCCTCAAGGGACGGTTTCGCTGCCCGGATCTTCGGTCCCGAGCACCGCCCGCACTCTGATCCATCCCGCCGAAGTTGTCGAACCCGCCGCCTGGAATCCCCGTGGCGCCGCCATCTACGATCGAGCCGGGGTTTGTATGTGGTATTTTCGGAAGGACCCGTCGTGGTCCTGTCTGCCTCGTCGCTCCGAGCCGGAGCCTGGCCAGGATTGTCGGACGCGCACCTTGACGTTACCGAACGGATCCGATCCTCCGGTACCGTCCTCCGGGCGTCCGGTGAACGCCGGAGACGGGGTGGAACGGTCCTGTTGCCTGCTGCATGCGCGCCAGAATAGTGACGATCCCGCCGACCGCGCCACCGCCTCTGCCAGCCCGACTTCCGCAAGTCGGCGCCGGAACGCGCGCACCCGCGGTTTCTCCTTCCGCCGGGTGGACCGGTGGGCAAGCCGGCGCGCGGGGCGCCCCGCTCGACCGCCGGCTCAGCGTGGCGCCCATGATGGACTGCACGGACCGGCACTTCCGGTACCTGATGCGCCTCATTACCCGACATGCCCTGCTCTACACCGAGATGGTGACGAGCGGGGCGATCCTGCACGGCCCCCGGGAGCGCCTGCTCGAATTCCACCGCCACGAGCACCCGCTCGCCCTCCAGCTCGGCGGCAGCGAGCCCGTCGATCTGGCCCGTTGCGCAAGGCTGGCGGGCGAGCGCGGGTTCGACGAGATCAACCTGAACGTGGGCTGCCCGAGCGGGCGCGTGCGCGACGGTCGGTTCGGCGCGTGCCTGATGGCCGAGCCCGCCCGCGTCGCCCGCTGCGTGGAGGCGATGGGCGCGGCCGGCGACCTTCCGGTGACGGTGAAGACGCGCATCGGCATCGACCACCGCGACCGCTACGAAGATCTCGCCGGGTTCGTCGCGACCGTCGCCGCGGCCGGGTGCCGGACCGTCATCATCCACGCCCGCAAGGCGTGGCTCTCCGGCCTCAGCCCGAAGGAGAACCGCGAGGTCCCGCCGCTTCGTTACGGCCTCGTGTACAGGCTGAAAAGGGACTTCCCCTCGCTGGAAATCGTCATCAACGGCGGCATCGCCTCCATCGACGAGGTCCTCGCGCACAACGCGCGGGTGGACGGCTCGATGATGGGCCGCGAGGCGTACCGCAACCCCTTCGTGCTCGCAGACGCCGACCGCCGCGTATTCGGCGCCGGCACGCCGGCGCCGGCGCGCGTCGAGGTCGCCGAACGGATGCTGGCCTACGCCCGCCGGGAGATCGTGCGCGGGACGCGGCTCGGCCGCGTCACCCGCCATATGCTCGGGCTGTTCCACGCGACGGGCGGCGCGCGCCGCTGGCGCCGGCATCTGAGCACCGAGGCCCCGCACCACAACGACGCAGCGGTCATCGGTGAGGCGCTACGCCTGGTCGGGGCGGACCGCCCTTGTTCCGGAACATCGGCCTCGGGGACTTCGCGGTGGCGTCGAACTGTCTCGATCACGCACGGGACCGCGGCATCGGAGTGATGCTGGAGCACTGACGCACCCGTGGAGGCCGGACCGCAACGTATACGGCAGGGGGCCGGCTGCGGTCCGCGGACACGCCCGCAGGCGCGGGGCTTCCTCTTCAACCGCCTGCACCGGAAAGTGCCGGCCCGGCCCGACGGCGCGGGCGGTGTTCGACCGCGACCCGCGCCAGGCCACGCCCTTGACAAATCCGGCTTTCGGCAGGTATGGAAAACCACCCGCCCGGAGGGATTGCTATGATTCCCGGACGGCCGAACGTCCGTGACCCGGTGAGACGACCTTGAAGAGCATGTCCGCCCGAATCGTCCGAGTCGCGTTGCCGGTGCTCGTCCTCGCCGCCGGCGCAGGGGGCATGGCGGCGCTGGTCAAGAGCAAGCCCGAGCGTGAGCCGCTCGGGGCCGAGGAGCGGGCCTGGACGGTGGCGACGGTGGCGGTGGAGCCGGGAACGGTGACGCCCCGTCTCGTGCTCTTCGGCCGTGTCGACTCCCCTCGCATCACGCACCTCTCCGCGGCGGTGACGGCCGATGTGGTGGCGGTCGACGTGCTCGAAGGCCAGCGGGCGAGCCCGGGCGATCGGCTGATCGCCCTCGACGATCGGGAGCTCCGGCTCGTGCTCGCCCAGCGCGATGCCGAGCTGGCCGGGTTCGAAGCCGACCTGGAGCACGAGGCGCTGCGGCACCGGAACGACGTCACCGCGCTGGAGCACGAGACGGCGCTGCTGGAGCTCGCCTGGCGCGAAGTGGAGCGGGTGAACGATCTCGCCGGACGCGGGGTGGGATCGAAGGCGAGCGTGGATCAGGCACGCCGCGAGGAGGAGCGCCAGATGCTCGCGGTGGAACAGCGCAAGCTCGCGATCCGTGAGCACGAGAGCCGCAGGAAGCAGATCGAGGCGAGGCTCGCCGGGGTCCGGGCCCAGCGATCCCGGGCGATGCTCGACCTCGAACGCACCCGGGTGTACCCCCCCTTTGAAGGCCGGATCACCGAGGTGTCCGTCTCCCCGGGCGACCGGGCGCGGTCCGGGGACCCTCTGGTCGCCATGTACGACACCGCGATGGTGGAGCTCCGCATCCAGATCCCGCTCCGTCGCCTGCCGGTGGTGCGCGCCGCCCTGGAGCGCGGCGAGACCCTGGGTGCGCGGGCCGTGGTGGACGGCCGCGAGATCCGTGCCGTCCTGCATCGGCTCACCGCCTTCGTCGACCGCGGATCGGGAGGCGCCGACGCTTTGTTCCGCGTCACCGAGGGCAACGCGTGGCTGCAGATCGGACGCACGGTGGAGCTCATTCTCGATCTGCCGCCGGTACACGACGCGGTCACGGCGCCCCGCGGGGCGCTCTACGGCACGAACCGGGTGTTCGTGCTCGACGGGGAGCGCATGAAGAGCATCGAGGTGGAGCGGCTCGGCGAGACCCGTACCGGGGACGGCGAGGGCCGCCTGATTGTGCGCAGCCCGCAGCTCAAGGCTTCGGATCGGTTGATCGTGACGCATCTGCCGAACGCGATCGACGGATTGAGGGTCAAGGAGGCCGGCGCGGCAATCGAGTAGCCCGCTTGGCCGCCCACGAACCCCGGGCCGATGCGAATCTGCGCACGGTCTCCATCCCTGCCCGAAGAAGACCATATCCTCCGCCAGCGATTTCCGCTAACGCCTCGAACTCGTCCGGGTTGTCGGAATTTCGCGGCTTTTTTTCTGCCGCCCGAGCCTCTGGTCTTGACGACTCAATGGACGTTTTCGGGCTTGGCGGAAATGACTGATCTTCCGCCTCCCTGTCCCCGGATCGCCCTCATGCGCATGACTGCGCGAAGTGGCAGGCCGCCCAATGGCCGGGACGCAGCTCCCGCCACTCGGGCTCGCGCCGGGAGCACTCCGGGGCCGCCATCGGGCAGCGGGTGCTGAAGCGGCAGCCGGGGGGTGGCCTGGCCGGGCTCGGCACGTCGCCGCTCAGGATGATGCGCTCGCGACGCGCTTCGCGCTCGGGGTCGTGGACGGGCACCGCCGAGAGCAGCGCCCGGGTGTAGGGATGCAGCGGCTCGCGGTACAGGGCGTCGCTTTCCGCGAGCTCGACGATCTTGCCGAGGTACATCACCGCCACCCGATCCGCGATGTGCCGGACCATGCCGAGATCGTGCGAGATGAAGAGGTAGGTGAGCCCGAGGCGCTCCTGGAGATCCTCCAGCAGGTTCACCACCTGGGCCTGGATGGAGACGTCGAGGGCGGCGATCGGCTCGTCGCAGACGATGAACTCGGGGTCGAGGGCGAGGGCGCGCGCCACCCCGATGCGCTGGCGCTGGCCGCCGGAGAACTCGTGCGGGTAGCGGTTGGTGAAGCCGGGGTCGAGACCTACCGCTTCGAGCAGCGCCTCGACCCGCTCCCGCAGATCCCCCCCTTTCGCCACCCCGTGCTCCACCAGGGGCTCGCCGATGATGCTGCCCACCGTCATGCGCGGATTCAGGCTGTCCTGCGGGTCCTGGAAGATCATCTGCATGCGCGGGCGAAGCTGTCGCAGGGCCTCGCCTTCCAGGGCGGTGACGTCGGCGCCGCGGAACACGATGCGTCCCGCCGTCGCGTCGTGCAGGCGCAGGATGGTCCGGCCCGCGGTGGACTTGCCGCAGCCGCTCTCGCCGACCAGCCCCAGCGTCTCGCGCTCCCGGATCTCGAAGTCGAGACCGTCCACCGCCTTGACCGTGCCGACCTGGCGGCGAAACACCCCTCGCATGATCGGGAAGTGCTTGGTGAGGTGTTCGACCCGGAGGATCGGTGCGGGCCCGGTGTGCATGGAAGGGTTCGGAAGGCAAGGCTCGCGGAAAGGACCGGCTGTGCCGGCACTCCGGCATGCCGCCCGGCTCACGGACGGGAAGCCGGCGGCGGAGGCTCCCGCCACCGCGCCGACCGGTCGGCTGCCGGATGCGCGGTCGGGGAAGCTCACGGCGGCGATCCCGTACCGGCGTCGAGCCAGCAGGCCACCTCATGCTCCTCCGCCACCGGCCGCAGCGCCGGGTTCTCCTGCCGGCAGCGATCGAAGGCGTGCCGGCAGCGCGGCGCGAAGGGGCAGGCGGCGGGCGCCAGCATGAGGTTCGGCGGCTGTCCGGCGATGCTCTCCAGGCGCTCGGCGCGGGCACCATCGGGCTTCGGGAGGGTCCTCAGAAGGCCCTGGGTGTAAGGGTGCCGGGGATGCTTGTAGAGCTTCCCGACGCCGGCGCGTTCGACCACCAGTCCGCCGTACATCACCATGACCCGATCCGCGAGGCCCGCGACCACCCCGAGGTCGTGGGTGATCCAGACGATCCCCATGCCGAGCTCGTGCCGGAGCCGCTTCACCAGATCCAGGATCTGGGCCTGGATGGTGACGTCCAGGGCGGTGGTCGGCTCGTCCGCGATCAGCACCTTGGGGTTGCAGGCCAGCGCGATGGCGATCATCACCCGCTGGCGCATCCCCCCCGAGAACTGGTGCGGAAAGTCGCCCAGGCGGCCCGCCGCGGCCGGGATGCCGACCCGTTCCAGCAGCTCCACCGCCCGCTCCCGCGCCGCGCGCCGGCTCATGCCGAGATGCGCCCGGAGCGGCTCGGTGATCTGGTAGCCGACGCTGAGCACCGGATTCAGGGAGGTCATCGGGTCCTGGAAGATGAATCCGACGCGGGCGCCGCGCACGCGCCTCAAGTCCGTGAGGTCGAGCCCGATCAGGTCTTCCCCGTCGAGCCGCGCCCGGCCGGAGACGATCTCCGCGGGAGGCATCGGCAGGAGCTTGAGCAGCGACATCATGGTCACGCTCTTGCCCGAGCCGCTCTCGCCCACCACCCCCAGCAACTCCCCTTCGTGGAGGTCGAAGCTCACCCCGTTGACCGCGTGGACGGCGCCGTCCCGGGTGTGGAAGCGGGTGCGGACGTCCTCGACCTCCAGGATCTTCCGGCGCGCGGGCGCCTCGGCCGTCGTGCCGGTCACGGGGGCGGTCCGTCCGGGCGGATTGTGTTCGCGGGTGTTGCCACTTCCCCAAGGTACTCGGTGCGCATCGGCCCGTCTCCGCCGTCACTTGCCCCGGAACAGCCGGAGCCAGGCGCTGGTTGCGAACCTGGGAGCGGGCACGTCACGCGGACGGGCCGCTCGGCCGGATCATGTTCTCCGGCGCCACCACCTCCTCGAAGCGCTCGGCGCTCATCAGTCCCTTCTCCACCACCACCTCGCGCAACGTCTTGCCCTCGGCATGGGCGGTCTTGGCGACGTCGGCCGCGGCGTCGTAGCCGATGTGCGGGTTCAGCGCGGTCACCAGCATCAGGGAGCGGCGCAGGTTCTCCTCGATCCGCTCGCGGTTGGGCTCGATGCCTGCCGCGCAGTGCTCGTCGAACGAATCGGTGGCGGCGGCGAGCAGATCCACCGATTGCAGCACCGTGTAGCCGATCACCGGCAGGTAGGCGTTGAGCTCGAAGTTGCCCGCCCCGCCCGCCACCGCCACCGTCACGTCGTTGCCGACGACCCGCGCCGCCACCATGGTCAGCGCCTCCGACTGGGTGGGGTTGACCTTGCCGGGCATGATGGAGGAGCCCGGCTCGTTGGCGGGGATCAGGATCTCGCCGATGCCGCAGCGCGGGCCGCTGGCGAGCCAGCGCACGTCGTTGGCGATCTTGTTGAGCGCGCCGGCCGCGGTCTTGAGTGCGCCCGAGACCGCCACCAGCCCCTCCTTGCCGGCCATCGAGGCGAAGCGGTTCGGGGCCTCGGTGAACGCGAGCCCGGTGCGCTCGGCCAGCGCCGCCGCCATCTTCCGCGCGTAGCCGGCCCGGGTGTTCAGCCCGGTGCCCACCGCGGTGCCTCCGATCGGCAGCTCCAGGATCAGCGGCAGGACGGCGCGGATCGCATCTTCCCCGATACGGAGCTGGTCCGCGTAGCCGGAGAACTCCTGGCCGAGGGTGAGCGGGGTGGCGTCCTGGAGGTGGGTGCGTCCGATCTTGACGATGCCGTCGAACGCCCGCGCCTTCGCCTCCAGGGTGGCGCGCAGCCGGGCCAGCGCGGGCAGCAGCCGTTCGCCCACCTCCACCGCGACCGCCACGTGGATGGCGGTCGGGAAGACGTCGTTGGTGGACTGCGAGCGGTTGACGTGGTCGTTGGGATGCACGCTGCGGTTGGTGCCGAGCGCGTCCCCCATCCGCTCCGCCGCCCGGTTGGCGATCACCTCGTTGGCGTTCATGTTGCTCTGGGTGCCGCTGCCGGTCTGCCACACCACCAGCGGGAAGTGATCGTCCAGGCGCCCGTCGATGACCTCCTGCGCGGCTTCCCGGATCGCCTCGGAGACGTCGTCCGGGAGATCGCCCGCCTCCCGGTTGACCACCGCCGCGCACTGCTTGACGAGGGCCAGCGCCCGGATCAGCGGGCGCGGCAGGCGCTCCGTGCCGATCCTGAAGTTCTCCAGGGAGCGCTGGGTCTGCGCGCCCCAGTACCGATCCGCCGGCACCTCCACCTCGCCCATGCTGTCCCGCTCGATGCGCGTGCTCATGACCTGTGCCGTATGGAGCCGGAAGTCTCCGACCATCGTACACGAAGCCGCCGGTGGGGTATCGTTCGCGGCACCGCATCGCAAGCTGCGGTGGCGAGCCCGTCTTCGTCGCCAACGACCAGCCGGCTCTGCGCACAGGCGGTGACGTCACCTTGTTCAAGAACGGCAGCGGGGGCCCGCCTTGCCCTGATGACCGCGAGCTACCACGTGGAGCGGGTGGGTCTGAAGTAAGGGCCGTCCCGGGATTCGTCAGCTTCGGTCCAGGAGCCGGGCGCGTCGAAGTGCGATCTCGGCTATCTCCTGCTTCATGACTTGATCGGGAAAGAAGTACGCCATCCAGTTGACGAATGCGATCCATAGATCGTTGGTGGAGAATTCGTCTCCGGCGATCGTTTCGAGATAGGAGTGTGCGTCGGCACGGGTGAGTGTCATGTCTTCGGTTGCGTCCAGGAGAATCCTGGCGGTCGGTATGGCAGCAAGCAGGGAACGAATCGCAGTTTTGAATTCTTCTTCCCCGAGACCGGGCTGAAGATTGGAGCTCGCCAAGTCAACCAGCAGAATGCGATCGGCGGCTCCCGTGTATCCACTCGGTGGGTGCTTGTAGAAGCGATAGGCATGTTCGGGCCGGCGACTACCTGGAAACCAGGGTGCGCCAAGGCTGGTCTGCGACGTAGCCGAGGTGGAAAGGCTGTCCGCCAAGCGGCGGACGGTCTGCGCCATGGCTCGGGTCGCCGGTCGTTCAGATTGGGAGATTTCTTCAAGTGTTGCGACAATACCCGGATCATGGGCGCTTATCTCTACAAGGATCTCTATATTCTTGTAGTCCCCTCCTTCGCCCAGCCCTGCAAAGGTGACATTGGAAGAGCCGGTCAGACACAAATCACCTGCGATGTAGAGCTTGGCGTGTAATCTGTCGACAAGGGACAATCGGAAATTGCCGCGTTCTTCAAGCATATCCAGAATCTCCGGATCGGATACGCCTGCGGCGATTTCCCGAGGCAGCCATCGTGTGATGCAACGCAGACGTGTATCCGAGGGGATTACGTCGAGCAACGATCTCAAGGCGCCGAGCTTGATGAATGGCGAAATGACCGTGACCTCACCCGAAGCGCCCTCGAAGAGAGAACGAATACGAGCACCCTGCGTATCGCTTGCTGTCACCACGATTTCCTACACCAGATCCGTGGGAGGAATCGAATCGTCTTCTTCGTCGAAGAATTCTTCCGCGTACTTTCCCCACTCCACGCGCGCATCCCGGACCTGGCGTCGAGCGCGGTCAATCTGTTCATCCTCATAACGAGCCCACGAGTAAATGAGGACGCGGAAAGCCGCAGCGGTTCGCGCAAGCCGTTCTCGAACCTCATCTTCGGCCAGCTCTTCAACATCCGGGTGCATGATGTCGTAGAGGTGCGAGTACACGGGATGGTTTGTGTTGAGCGCAACCTGGATGATGTTGGGTAGTGGTTCAACATCAAAAAAAGCCGCGCTGGATTGCGCCGATTGAATCCAGCGTACTCGACTATTCATTCGAATAGTTTCATCTATCCGTTGGAGAGCGTCTGGAGGATCAAGGTGATGTTTCTCCACAAGAGATTCGACTTGCGCCTCCATGTGTTCCTCCTCGGTGCCTGCTTCACCCGCTCGATCGGATTCTCCTTCGTGTCCTTCCTCGATACGGCGTCTGATTGCACTTGTTGCTTTGGCGTCGGCTTTCTGATCTTCATCGAGAATGTGACGCAGACCACGCCGCTGTCTCGCCTGCCTGACACGGTGCCGCATCAGTTGGATAGCTCTCTCAATCTGCCTGCGAAGATCCAGGAGGTGGACTCGGTAGTCTCCATCCGTCTCCATCCGACGTCGAACATCGACATACGACTCTCCACCAAGCAGCGTTTCTCGCTTCCAATGATATCGAGCGAGCCGCTGAAAGGTCGTAGTTTCTTGCTTATTGTTGGTGACACCAAAAATTTCATCAAGCGCCGTAGGGAAATCAATCTCCACCGTCCACCAACGCTCTCTCGGATCGTCGCCACTTGCCCAAGAATCGTCAAGCTGAATTTCCCGATGCGCTCGTATCAGAGAGACACCTATATTCGAGTCAGCATGTTTTCCCCATGGAGTATGACCAGCATCCTTTCCTCTCCATTCTTCGGGCCATGCAGCTTCCGTATCGGAAGAATCGCGGACATGAGCACGAGCGTAGCTTGCGCGAACACGAACTTCGTACTGCCGTCCTTTATATGAAACAGGCACTGAGAAAGGACTCCCTTCCAGCTCCTTGAACATGGGGCCAGTTCCGAACTGTTCGGGGCACGAGGTTCCGCTCATGAGATAGAGGGGATCGTTCGGTCTGATTTCCACGATGTCGGATTCCTGGACGTCGGTCGATACACCGTTATCCTGAACGGGAATACATGTGATGGTGCGACGAGGATCGACTTCGTCATTTCTTGGATCCTCCGAGTGCAATCTCTCTGAGGGTATGGCAAGAAAACGTCGATATATTCGACCAAGAAGAATCTCCGTGTGTCGAAACGTCGTCGATGCCTGCTTCCACTCGACTCGATCGAGACTGCTCCACACTACGAGAGTTCCGGAATCTCCGAAACCGTTGCGGCTTGCCACACGATAGATTCCTGGGATGGCTTCCAAATGTGGTTCAGGAATTTCATCCACACCATTCTCCACGTCGTCTATTGAGAGTCGAGTGCGGAGGGCATTCGTGGCGCCCGATTGCCATGACCAGACGTCTACCTGCCCTGCCTGTGACATCGACGAATTGGGAAGCCCAAGGCCGAAACGGCCAATTCCCTGTCGCTTCCGACGAGTTCCATGACCATAACGCAGGCTTCCCCGGAGAGCATGTTTGTCCATACCCTCTCCATTGTCGAGGACGGCTAGTTCCTTGAGCGTTAATCTTCCAGTGCGATCGTCCCGGCGATTGACTCCAAAGATCTCGATCGCCGTAGCTCCGCTTTCGATCGAGTTGTCGATGAGCTCTGCAAGCGCATGCGTGGTGGATTTATACCCGCTGTCGCGCATAGCCTGGATGGTCATCTTGGAGTCGATGATCGAAAAGCTCAATTGGCTGTCGGATTCGGTCATTGCCATACGTCCTCCCAGTTCACAAACGCTTCCGCGACGTCACCGAAACCCGGCAGGCTCGGATCGACGACTGTCAATATGTCGCAACTTGTTGTCCCGCCTGCTTTGGGACCCCGGATCGCGCGGCCGACCATCTGGCTGTACAGCACCAGGGATTGTGTCGGACGGGCTATGACTACGGCCCCCGCCTTGGGTGCATCGAACCCCGTCGTCAACACGCCAAAGTTGACGAGGACCATCGGTATGCCATCGTTCGATTTGAAAGCTCTGATGGCGCGTTCTCTTACACGCTCTGGTGTCGAGCCCGTCACCACGTCACTCCGAATATTGCGGGCGACGAGGATTGCCGTCAACATCCGGGCATGAGCGACCGTCGCGGCGAAGACAAGTACGCGCTGATGACCCGCATCGAGCAATTCCTCGACCGCTCCGAGCACAGCCGTCACATATTGTTCACTCATCGACAAGTTGGCTACGATCCTTTCGGGGATGTCCAGAGAATTGGCGGTTCGGGCCAACTCATCGTCGTTGATGCTGAGCCCTGGTTTCGCAAAGAGTGTCCGGAAATTCGGGCGTGCGAGAAATCCATTGTCGATAAGATATTCAACAGGATTTTCACCTGGAACGTCGAGAGTGACCTTGTTGCCGAAAAAAAACTCAGCGAGTTCTCCATCCTTGTCAATATCCGCCCACGTTCGTCCGGGGGTCGCGGTGAGCCCCAACAGCGCGCATCGGAAATCCAGGGTAAGCTCCTCGGTGAGTCGCCTGTAGGTTCCGGCGATGCTCTGGTGGGCTTCATCAAAGACTACGAGCCGTACCCTTGAAGCTAGACGTGCTGCCCAATCCGGATCGGTCCGTGAGAGCAGGGCCCATGCCTTGGCCAGTCCAACAGCGAGAAAACCGTCCGAGAAGTCTTCGAGATCCGGCATTCTGTCGCCCCACATGGATCCGATTCGTATCGGCCTCGTTCCCAAGTGGAGCCAAGCTTCCCTGAATGCGAGTACGGCCTGTTCAAGAAGCTCTTTTCCTGATGCAAGCCAGACCACGACTGACGGCTCATGGGCACGTAGCGAATTCACCACCACGTGCATGGCCGTTCGGGTCTTGCCGACTCCGGTAGGCAGATGAAGAACCGCGCGGCGTTCATCCTGGGTCAATAGTGGCATCAGCTTCCGAACTACGTCTCTCTGATGATCGAACAGGCCGTATGAGGGGGTGATCGTATCCGTCGGAAGCATCGGCGGTGGCACAATGCGTTCATCGACTAGACCGAAGAAGTCGCGTATTCGTTGTACTTCCGCATCGGTGTATTCATCTGTGCCAGTAGCGTAAATGTTTCGTCCGATGCGATTCTCCAGTTCAATTCGTTTCTGCTCGGGGACTAAATTTAGGATGAGTCGCCGGCTTTGGGGTTCTCGAAGCAGCAGATCAAAATCGACAACCGTTCGAATGACACTTTGTAGATTTTTACCGCCTAAGTACCCATCAAAAATAGCATCCAGAATCGGCAGAATGCCAGGATCCACGAATTTTCTCAAATCTTGATCCTGAAGAAGTTCTAAAAATTGTGTAACTGTCAAACCCAATCCTTGATGTATCATGGTTTGACACCTCCAGTTATTTCTTCATTTGATCATGAATATCATGACATGTTTCGGCTAAACGGCGGATTCCCATAGGGTGTGTGAGAGCTCCCAATGCTTTAGTCGCTGTTTCTGAGTCACATCCAGTATGAACAACCAACAAACCTAAGCAGTTTTTCCCGAGTGAATTAACGATGGGATAGACGCTGATAGCACCATATATTTGTTTAAGTTCGTAATTAACCAAAGAGCTCAATTTATTCCAGGAATTATGATCTTCTGATTGTGGAACCAATTCGATGTTCCACCACAAACCTTCGCGAGGTTCTTTGAAACACCGGCCGAACAATTCATGATTTAGTTGAATTTCGTGAAGAGGAATGCGGACATCTGTCAGTGCAATAGACAATTCTCGTACTAATTTGGAGGAGCGAGGGACATAGAGATCAACCATCCATAAGTCATATTCATTGGCTGTCAAATCGGCTAAATCAGCGATAAGGCGCAACACCCTGCGCTGAATGCTTTCGTAATTTCGTTTTAGTCGATTTGATATATTTTTCTCTATTCTCCAATTCACAATCTCATGAATAAGTATAAATATACAAATACCGACAATCCAGTTCCACGGCCGATCAGCAGTTCCAATCAACTCAGCAACAGTTAATGCTAGAGTAGCAACGACCAGAATTGGTCTGCTGAACAATAGATTGATCCAGTTCATTTTTAGTTGTTATGCTTCTTATTATTCATGAAACTACACAGTTTTTGGTACATTATATTGGATCGAATCAATACATTTGCTTCATTGGCTCCTTCACGAGCAAAAGCCAAGTAATAATTCCACATATCGGGAGAGATTGTCGATGTTTCTATTTCATCTGTATGAAAATCATCATCGACGGAAAATTCGATGATTTTTATCTGAAGATCTGCAATAACCGTACTGACAGATCGGCGTTCTTCCTCAAATTCATCAAAAAAATCCATGATCAGTTGAGGATTGATATTCTTATTTTCGGCTTTCAGTCGCATGAGAACCACAAGAAGATCGACTAATCCCCATCGGGTTCGTATATTTTTCTGTTTGATATCAGAAATTTGTTTGATTATATCAAGGAATTCGATCGTTCGTTTTGCAGATTCACCATTTGGATCAAATGTTTTTCTTTCGTACATTCTATGCAGATCGGCTCCTTTGAGTCCCGTCGGTCCACCCTTCAAGACTAGAGCCAATACGATAGCAGAATTTTCATGGATGCCAAATCGCTTGCTCCGCAAACCAGTGCTGTTCCATACTGGATGGGTAACCAAATTATTCGCAACGAAATCTCTCACGGGACCGGACATTGCATTTCTTCGTTCAGCAGCATTGAGTGGTTCTCCTTTTTGAAGTCTTAGAAACAATTCATGTATTTCATCCTCAGTTGCATCTTCAATTTTCGATACAGTAATATTCGTAAACTGGAATCGATCCTTCGCTTTATCTGGGAGATCAGACCAACACATACCTCCAAGATTTCCCAAATCCGGAAATGGATCCAAGTTATTCAGGAGACAAAAATTATCGGAGATAAACTTCCAAATAGCTGTTAACCTCTGTTTCCCATCAATTACATCAAATAGATAAGGACTTCCATCCGGAAGTTTACGAAGGAAAATTTTCGGAATATCGAATCCTCTCATAATTGAATCAATCAATAATGCTTGTTGTGGTTGTGACCAGACATCGGCACGTTGATATTCCGCATCCACGTTGATACGTTTTTCGAAATCAGCTAACATCCGGATACTCCACTCACTTGTTTCTTTTCGCATGAGATATCTCCCTTCATTTGTATAAAACAATATTTTTCGTATTGTATGCCGAATATCAGAGTAGAGTTAGAGTGCACATATTGTGCATGGAGGGGTATCATCGTCCTCATCAAGAGCTTCTGAGAGTACTTCAATCAAAGGGACGTTAGCTCTGGTTTTACTGGCACGTGACATAGTCGCTTTATGTCGATCAAGGATCTCACTTCGGCGAGATAGAAGTTCAAGGAGGGTTTCTCCTTTCGACCAAGTGTACTGGCGACTGCGCATGGCCTGATTGCCAAAGTCGGCATCACCGTTGATACCTGCGTCGCACAATACCTTTCGTTCTATAGCAACGGCTCGCTTAAATAGATCCGGGTGCCGATCAGCAAGACCGATCCATTCTGTCTTGCGCTGATAGAAACAGAAATAACAGCCCGATCGTGTTCTCCATTCATAGTAAGCCGGAAGGCCGATGCCGATGTCTGTGAGGATCTGCATCACTCCATCATGTTCGATTCCATCTTCGACGAACGGAAATCGGGTTTGGATATTAGGTTTCTTGGAGATATGCCCCTTGCGATTCGGCTCATCGGCGCGAATGGCGACATAGGAAATTGCCGGCGCCTCTCCGATCCAGTTCTCGATGGGTTTAATCTTCATATTTTTGGTACACCATCGCATCTGAGGAGAGGGAAGGGCTCCCCGAAATACCTCGAACCAGTGATCGAAGCCGCGTTGTGCATTGAGGCGAACAATCGGTTTCCCTAGGATGGCTTCGAGGCGGGTGAGATACTCGTAGGTCTCCGGGAGTTCGGCGCCGGTGTCGCAGAAGAAATATTCCATCTCGGATATTTTGTCTCGTAGATAGATGGCGAGTGCACTGGAGTCTTTGCCTCCTGAGATGCCGCATATATGACGGATGATATCAGCCATGTTGCGCTCTCCTTTCTATAATATCGGTTTGAATATCGTCATTCCTACCGACTCGTCCAGGCAGAAGCCGTTCACCAAGCAAGGCTAGTAGCGCCTTATGAGCTCGATGCGGAGAGCCGATGATTTTCGCAAATTCTTCGAGAGTATTGTCGAAGGCTTTCTCAACATGACAACGCTGCGTCTGATCGATACCTACCAAATGGACATATTCGCTACCGTCTGATCGGGTAATAGTCACTCGGAGCGCGTTGAACGAGCCGCCACCATTGGCTCGGTGTTCCGCGTGAAGGGCGACGAGGCGCTGAAAGGCTGCGACATGCCGCGGTAATTCATACTGAAATCGCAGCAAATCTTCATCGGTCCATTCTGCTGGCGCCTTGTTGGTTAGAACCGTAGCAACAGTCTGGATCCAATCGGCGTCGGTGTCCATACCGTCATTGGCCAGAGCGAGGACGAATGCGCGCACCGTGGGATTGATGATTTCATTCTCAAGGGCAGCGGCTTGACCCGTGAGTGCTTTCCGGGAATTCTCCGCGCTGGTTTCGAGAAGAAAATGGAAGAGTTCTGTAAGGAGGCGATCGTGACACCCAGTGAGTTCATCAATAACAGCGCCGACATTCTCAGCATAGTCACGTGCCTTTCTGTAGATCCTCGCATCAGCCGGGATTGCTCGGAATCCAAGGGCTTTCGGAAGATTACCGAATAGCATTTCGTCCGGCTCAACCGAGGTGACAAGGATATTTCTAGCCTCCAGAGTCGCTGGACTGAGATTGTGCGTTCGCAAGGTGTAGTTGTCGAGATGCCTCACCATGGAGACCAGATGACCAACGACGGAGAGGACGTTTGCGACCCGGTGTTTGCGGAATCCTGGCCGTACCCCGAGGTGCTTGGCGAGTGCGCTGATGACTTGTCGGCGAGCACCGGTGGTGTTGGCAAAATGCTTGATATCGAAGTGACCAGGGTTGCGAACCATCCGCTCCGATAGGTCGGGTGTGAGCAGTGGTTTGAAGGTGCCGTGTTCGTAGATGGTGACCTCGTCACTGGAGGCGAGCAGCGCCGCCGTGACGAATACTGGAATGACCGCGGCCTTCATCCCGATTGGGGGTGAGAGCAATGCGGCGTAGATGTCATTCAGATTGATACGGCGGGTCTTGGCGCGTCTGAATTCGTCTTCGACAATTTTCCATGCCGGCTGAAGTGAGTTGTCAGCAGGTTTGCGGAAAACCATGATTTCATTGCGAGCGTCGTATCCGTGAAGTCCGGTATGTTTCAGGAAAGCTCGATACATGGCCACTTCCGGACCATAGCCTTCGAGCCCGAGGCCGGAAACGGAACCATGTTCGATCATGGCTTCGAGCAGAAGGCGTCGAGCCTTGGAACCTTGAGAGGTAGGATCCGTGCGGTTCAGCATTTCGTTGCGTATTACCGGAGTGGACGGATATGTGAGGTCGGCCGCCTCCGACAGCGCGGAGCTACCCCGACCTGCGTTTAGTTCCCTTTCTCCATTGGCATCGAGCAGAATCCATCGGCAGGCGCTGCTGCTGAACGTAGCACTGATGGCGTGTTCCAGCACGACTCGCGTCTCAGCCAGCCGTTCTGCCAGCTCGCGTCGGGCTACCCAATCGGATTGGACAGCCGGCTCTTGCAGTACAGTGGTAACGGCCGCCACCTCGCGAGCAGCCCTGTCGAGCTTGGTCACATCGTTCGGAATCGCAGCTATGATCGGCTTGGCCGCAACCGTCGATCGGGCCAGAATCGGTACTCTCCGATCAGGCCCGACAACGAGGAACACCTGACCGTCATACGGAGAGAATGCATCAAGGGGCTCGACGGGCTCGTTGCCGCCTGTATAGCGTCTGGTGAAAACTCGGAGTACGTCGTATTTGGCGCTGTGTCGCGCCGCGACCACCGGAAGGGGTTGGTCCACGTGCGACAGAATCTCTACGAGTGATTGTCGTCCCGTTCGTTGGCGGGCAGCATCGAGAAGACGGCGGATATCGACATCGGTTCCTTGCCAGATCCGGTATTCGTCGGCGAAATTTCGATACGTGACAACACCGGCTGCCTCAAGGCCGGACAGGGTGTCGCCCACATCCGTATCGGCGAGGGCGAGCACCTGGGATGACGCCCGGATCGTTCCGGTCGTTGACACCAGGTTGAGCAGGGCGATGGCCTTGGCCAACCGCATCTGTCGTTTTGAGAGGCCGTGAATGTCGCGGAGCCGGGTGGCGATCTCGGTCCATCGGCTCGACCGGCCGGAGGACATGGCTGCCAGTGTGCCATTGGCGACGAAGTAGTCGTAAACGGCCTCCAGGCCAAGAGAAGGAAGTGGTCCGCGGCTCGGCAGTTTGTTGGTTGTGAGGAAAGACGCGGCGCCCGCTGGATCCGAACTGGTCAGGAATGAGAACAATGTGCGCTCATGCTGCCCGTATCGGCTGCACAGCTCGGGTAGCACCATCGCAACCAGTGGATGCAGTGGGTAGCAGGAAGCGACCACCGTCGGATCCGCGAGGTCGGCGATACCGAGCGACCGCATCTTCCCAGCGTAAGGCTGCGCCCAGCGATCGATCCGGTTCCGCAGCTTGTCGTCGCCGACCTCGAAAACCGTCCCGATCAGAGCTCGGATCTGTCGGGCCGATTCGACATAGGTGATGTCCTCGAACCGGCCCTGCACCTTGGCCCATTCCCGGCGCCGCTGACCATCGATTCCGACCAGATAGTCCTCGAATGACAGGTGCTGCAACGTCAACACGAAGATGGGCAAGCCTGAACCTTGACCTGCCTCGGCGAGCTGTTGTAGCAGATAAGGATCGGCGTCGTTACCCTCTTGAATTATTTCGAGATTCTTGCCGAATTCGTCGATGATCAACAGCAGCGGCCTATCCTCAGCCAAGCATCGGGCGATCTCGACCATTGCCGCTGCTGACGGTCCGGTTCGGCGCGGATCGGTCGTTTCGGTGTCCTCAAGCGCTCCTTTGAGCGCCCCGGCTGCCCGGAACCGGCTGGTGGAAGGGCTCTTGCCGTAGGCGCGAAGAACAGCTCCGTGAAGTGCACGGAGTACGGTATGGTTGAGCGGTTCGCGGCTTGCTGTCACCAAACCTCGGTGAAACCCGGCTTCCTGGGTCCGGTGGCGTTGATGTGCCTGCCGAACCAGATTCCCCACCACCGGAGAAGCCTCATCGATGAGCTTCCAGGCGCTCCCTCGTGTCGCGGTGGCGGGACCGAGAGCGGCATCGAGCAGTAGAGCGAGTGACGATTTGCCCGAGCCGTAGGGACCGGTCAATGACCATGCGCCTCCCGATACCGCCGTCGCGGCGGTCGAGGTGATCCGCTCCACGGCATCCAGAGCACGGGCAGTGACGATGTATCCGTCGAATGGTTCGGACCGGTCTGCGTCACGTTCGAGGTTGGCCGAGCGGGCAAAGCGGCCGAGGACGGTGATATGGTCCGCGAGTTTGGCCATCACAGCCCTCCCACCGATGCGGCTACCGCCGGCCGATCGCCTGCATCACCAACTCGGATGCCGGATGCCGAGGCGCCATAGTAATCGTTGAGGATCCCGATCGCGACCTTTCCTGGATCTCCCGACCAGGAAAGCTGTACCGCCCCCGTGGGGACAACCAGTCTCAGCGTGTCCGTTTCGTCGATGATCGGTTCGAGGGCGGCGAGGAACTCGCCCTCGGTGAGCTTGAACGCCTTTCCGGGAGCCCCCGGCTCATGAGCGAGTCGATTGAGCGTGACCGTATTCCCCCGGGTGTTGGTGCGAACGATATAGTCCAAGGCAGCGTAGGCCAGGATCGCAGAGGGCAGGGTGGGTTTTGCGCCTGACGTGAACCGGTACCCATCCGTAGCGGTCGAGCGTCCGATCAGCTTCAACTCTCGGAGAGGGCAATCCAGGATGTCTTCGATGCCGGTGCGCCCCGTCCGCTCCGCCGGCGCATAGGTGCGGAGCAGGGCGCTGACGTCCTTCTTGACCGAAGACGGGTGCGGGTTGGCCCAATCCGCCACGACTTCGAGCTGGACCTTGATCGCCGATTCGAGATCCTCTTCGATGAACTCCACGGCGTGGAACTCGTTGAAGGCGAGCCACCACACCGGCAGCCGGGAGGGAGGCGCCAGCAGCAGCCAGTGCAGCAACCAGAGTGTTCCGGGATCCTCCATGTACGGGTCCCATCCGGAGTCGCCGAAGAGTGCATCGCCCAAAGTAGTCGAAATCAGATCGGGAGTCCGTCGGCCGGGAGACCGCGGGTCCTCCTCGATCAGCTTGGCCGCAAGCCCCCAGAAGCGGATGGCTCGGACCATATTCTTGCCGACCCCGACCCGTACCGGAGCGTCCTCCCGGCTGAAGATGTGTGGGTCCCGGGCCACGAACGTATAGGCTTTCCGGAACCATCCGTAGCGCGGATGGAACGTCTCATGCCGGGCGAATGCCGGTTCGGCCGCATCGGTCAGTCGCATTCAGGCACCCTCCCCGGTCATGGCCCGAACGTGTCCGACGGCACCGACGGCCTTCTCCACACCGAAATCGACGTCTTCCCGTGTCGTGAAGCGGCCCAGGCTGAACCTGATCGACTCGAACGCCGCATCGCGGGGGATGTTCATGGCGAGGAGGACCCCGGACGGTTCGACCGAGCCGGAATCGCAGGCGCTGCCCGTGGATACCGCGACAGGATCCATATTGGCCACGACCGCCTCCGCATCGGCGTCCTCGAAACGGACGTTGGCCGTATTCGGGAGTCGCCGCGCGACGTCCCCGACATCGTGAACGCCGGAGAGCCCCGATTTCAAGCCGGCGGTCAGCCGGTCTCGGAGCTCCGCGACCCGCACCGCCTCGGACGCCCGTTCTTCGGTGGCGATACGGGCGGCGGCGCCGAACCCGACGATGCCGGCGACGTTCAACGAGCCCGACCTCAACCCCCGCTCGTGCCCGCCGCCGTGGATGAGCGGCTGCAACCGCCGCAGGCTGTGACGGGTCCCGACGAGGGCTCCGACCCCGGTCGGACCGCAGATCTTGTGGCTGCTCACCGACACGAGATCGGCTCCGGCCTGTTCGAGATCGAACGGCAGCCGGCCCGCCGACTGCGTAGCGTCGCAGTGGAGCAAGGCCCCGGCCTCGTGTACCCGCTCGGAAATCTCAGCCATCGGGTTCAGCACGCCGGTTTCGCTGTTTGCCGCCATCACCGACACCAGCAGCACATCGGGGCTGACAAGTGTTTCCAAGGCGGGAAGATCGACGAAGCCTCCGCCGGTCACGGGGATGATCTCCAGCTTCGCCAATCCCCGTTCATGGAGCCACTGCGCAGCCCGGCGGACAGAGGCATGTTCGACCGCGGAGACCAGAATCCTGGGCCGGTCGTCCGATACGCTTTCCACCGCCCCTCGCAGGGCCAGATTGTTGGCTTCGGTCGCGCCGGCCGCGAACACCACGTTCGACGAACGGCCGCCGACCATGAGCGCGACATGTTCACGGGCTTCATCGACCGCCGCGGCTTGGCGCCGGCCGAAGCGGTGTGCCGAGGACGCATTCCCGATCCCCTCCGAGAGGACCGGCACCATGACTTCGGCGACGCGGGGATCGAGCGGCGCCGAGCCGTTGTAGTCGAGATAGACCTCTCTCACGATACGATGCTCGTGTCACCGGCTTGAACGGGTCGTCGCGGAGGAAGGACGGCGGCGTCCGATCCAGCTTGGCGTCAAGGGTTTTCCCTGTTCCATTCGCGGCGAAACGTTATCTTCTCCGAGACTCTGGCAGTCTGCCGTTCCCTTCCAACTTCAGTCCCCCACTCTTCCAGCCCATCGGTCAATACATTGAAATCTCTTGGTTTTCATATGGTTGTGTGGTAGCCCTTCTCGAAATCCCCTTCTCGAAACCCATGGGGCCATTGCTGCCGTACCGGGCCCGGGGGCAGACCTGCCCTCCTGCTACCCCCGCCACCGTGCTCTCTCACCATACACGACCACCAGCCCCGAGCCGATGATGAGCGCGGTGCCGAGCCAGATAGACCCGTCGGGGACGCCGCCGAAGACGGCGTATCCGAAGACCGCCGTGCTCACCAGTTCTGCGTAGCCGATCGGCGAGACCACCGACGCGGGCGCCCGGTGCAGGGCGCAGACGATGAAGTACTGCGCCGCGCCGCCGACGAGGCCGACACCGGCGAACTTCATGATGCCCGCGGGGTCGCCGGGAAAGCTCGCGGACCATGGCGCGATCACCGGTCTTGAGTGCGCCCGAGACCACCACCAGCCCCTCCTTGCCGGCCATCGAGGCGAAGCGGTTGGGCGCCTCGGTGAACGCAAGGCCGGTGCGCTCGGCCAGTGCCGCCGCCATCTTCCGTGTGTAGCCGGCCTGGGTGTTCAGCCCGGTGCCCACCGCGGTGCCCCTGATCGGCAGCGCCCGGATCAGGGGGCGCGGCAGGCGCTCCGTGCCGATCCTGAAGTTCTCCAGGGAGCGCTGGGTCTGCGCGCCCCAGTACCGATCCGCCGGTACCTCGATCCCGCCCATGCTGTCCCGCTCGATGCGCGTGCTCATGATCCTCCGCTCCTTGTGCGGCCCCCAACCCGGCATCGCCGGAACCAAACGCAGGTTGCGAACTTGGGATCGGCGCGTCCGTCAGGACGCGCCGATCCCAGGACACGCCGCTCCCGGGAATCCGGCATCAAGGAGCCGGCCGCCGGGCGGCGGACAATTCTTCGTCGTTTTGTCGAAGACTTCACGGGCAATGGATTATGGTACGCGCTCGGGGGAAGCACCGGGCGGCGATGCGCCGGGGAAGCTGCAATCGAAGGGGCGGCCGGTGTCCGCTTGCCGGCTTTCGATCCCGGCCCTTCGTCATCCCGCCACGCGGCGATCGGGTATCGGGCGCGACTGGCCGGGAAACGGCCACCCTCGATCCGGGACGATCCTTGAGGGAGCCTCCCACCCGCCCCGGGGATGCCGTCGCCCAGGAGCCATGCTTCGCCAAGTGCCCCGAGCCTCCCATCGGCCCCGGGGATGCCGTATGGTAGGCGTGCTGAGGAATCCACCGGACAACGATGCCGGGAATCTGGAGGTATCGCATGGTCAAGACGATCGATTTGAATCGCGACCTGGCGGGTCTCGTCAAGCTGGAGGGCCGCGGAGCGCACACCACCGAGGAAGAAGCGCAGGCGTCGTTCATGGCGCTGGCCGACTTCCGTGACGGAGGTATCTTCGCCGCGCACTTCAGCGGCTCCAGCGGCTGGGAGCGGCACCCGAAGGGCGACGAGATCGTGCAGATCCTCGAAGGAGCGACCCGCCTGGAGATCATCGTCGGCGACGAGGTCGAATCGCACGAGCTCGGCGCCGGGACGATGCTGGTGGTGCCGCGGGGCTGCTGGCACCGGTTCACCTCGGAGCACGGCGTCAAGGTGGTGACCGCGACCCCCCGGCCGACCGAACACATCCACGTCGACGATCCCCGAACGTTGCCGCACGCCGGCTGAAGGGCGGCGAGGGCGTCCCGCGCTCGATTCCGCTCCCGCTGGACGGACTTGGCCGTCCCCCCTCACTCGCCGGGGCCGTGCCGCCCGCGAGCCGGGACGAGCAGGCTCGCGATGAACGTCGCGCTCGCAACGAGCACGATGGCCGGCCCGGCCGGGATGTCCCGCTGCATCGATCCGAACAGGCCGGCGGCGACCGAAACGCCCCCCGAGGCCGTGGCCGCGAAGACCATCTGCTCGGGCGTCCCGACGATGCGGCGCACGGCGGCGGCGGGGATGATCACGAGGGCAAGCACGAGCAGCACGCCGACGATCTTCATCCCCACCGCGATCACCACGGCAAGCAGGAGCACCAGCAGGGTGCGCACCCGCTCCACCGGCACCCCCTCCACCGCGGCGAGGTCCTCGTTGACGGCCACCCCGAGCAGGGTGTCGAGAGGCACGAGCCGCTGGCGCTCCAGCAGGGTCAGGCAGGCCGCGAGCAGGAGGCACGTCAGGAGGATCGCGAGGATCGGCTCGACCCGGAGCAGAAAGCCGAGGGTGATCCCGAGGAGCACCGCGTGCGCGAGCGTCTCCCCGAAGTACGCCATGCGCCGCCACACCACGAAGCAGCCGACCGGCTCGGCCACGAGGGCCACCCCGATCCCCCTCCGGCCAGGGCGCGGAGAAAGAAGTCCTCGGTCACGGGCGTTCGCCGGATGCGCGCGGCCGGCCCGGCGGGCCGGGATCGAGCGGCCCTTCCGGTGTGCCGGAACCATGCGGCGGCGTCCCCCCGGGGGCGTCTTGTCCCGCCGGTCCGCCGGAGGCGCGCGGTGCCGGACCTCCGGGATCGACCGGCACCGGTTCGCCGAGGGCGTCGTGGTGGTGATCGTGCGAATGCCGGTAGATGGCGAGCGCGCTCGCCACGTGCGAGCCGAACAGGGAGACGAACGCGGGGTCGCGGGTGACCGTCCGCGGATGGCCGGTGCAGCACACGTGCCGGTTGATGCACACCACGGTGTCCGTCGCGGCCATGACCAGGTGCAGATCGTGCGAGACCAGGAGCACCCCGCAGCCGTGGCGGTCCCGGATCGTCGCGATGAGGCGGTAGAGCTCGCCCTGGCTGGTGACATCGACTCCCGCGAGCGGCTCGTCGAGCACGAGCAGCCCGGGTTCGCGCAGCAACGCCCGCGCAAGCAGCACGCGGTGCAGCTCTCCCCCGGAGATCGCGGCCAGCGGATGCTCGAGGATCGCGCCGGCGCCGACTCCCGCGAGCAACGCCGCGAGCCGTTCGCGCGACGCCGGCTCACCCAGGGTCAGAAAGCGCCGCACCGTCATCGGCAGGATCGGATCGCGATGCACGTGCTGCGGCGCGTAGCCGATACGCAGCCCGGGCGTGCGCACGACCTCGCCACGGTCCGGCCGGACGATGCCGAGCAGCACCCGGACCAGCGTCGACTTGCCCGCGCCGTTGAGCCCGATCAGAGTCACGATCTCGCCGGCATGGACCGCGAGATCCACTTCCTCCAGCACGCTCCGGCGCCCGAAGCGCACGCTGACCCCACGCGCTTCGACAAGCGGCCGGGGGGGCGGGGTACCGTTCGACGGCGCGGGAGTCATGGGAGGGCTTCGATGAACACCGGAAAGCAGGATGCAACATTGCAACATTTCCAGCCGGAATACGTTTGCTCGGCCGGGTGGATGGTCCCGCCGCCCTGGGCCGGCGAAGGGCGACGGGGACGGGCGCTGGACGCGGCGGTTCGCCCATCTCTCCGCCGGCCGGAACCGCGCCCGGCCCGGACGGGAGCAAACGGCGACTTGCCCGGTGCCGTTCCACCACTTGGCGCCGGCTACGGGCATCCGGGCTGCGCTACGTCACGCTGTCCCCCGTGCGGCATTCCAGCACCCGCCGCACGATGCAGTCCTGCGTGCCGTCGAGGTCCTCGTTCACGATCCCGTGGCGGTCGGCCCTGACGATTCGGACGGCCCGCTCGGCGCCCTCCATCCCTTCGGCGATCCGGTACACGCTCTCGGGGACCACCACCGGGTCCCGGTCCGCCTGCATCAGATCGACCGGGCAGTCGACCCGGGGCAGCCGCTGCTCCAGCTCGGCGACCATGCGGGTCAGTTCGAACAGTCCATGCACCGGCATGAAGTGGTAGTTGATGTGGGGATGCTCGGACTGGTTCGGCCGGAAGGGCATCACCCCCTCGTGGGAAGACACCCACTGCACGAGACGGTTGGCGCGGTCCACCAGCGGGACGAACTTCATGTTCGGGTTCCGGAAGTACAGCGGCACGTTGACGGCGACGACGCCGGCGAGCCGTTCGGGGCGCTCGGCGGCGAGCATCAGCGCGAGCGCGCCGCCGCTGGAGAATCCGACCACGTAGATGCGCCGTGCGAGCCCGGACATGATCGCGTACCCGCGCCGCACCGAGTCCAGCCAGTCTTCGTAGCAGCGTTCGCGCAGATCCCAGGGCGAGGTTCCGTGGCCTTTCAGGCGCACCCCGATCACGGGGAGATCGTGCGTCGCGAGCCGCCGGCCGAGGCTGTACATCTCGGCCGGCGAGGCGAGGAAGCCGTGGACCGCCACGATCCCGAGCGGGGCCGGCACGTCCGCGGGCAGGAACAGGAAGGGCTCGCCCGACTCGGTCGCGGTCTCCTTCGCGTTCAGCTTGGCGTGGCGTTCGCGGGAGAACGCCTCGCGATCCCAGTCCCATTCGCGGCGTTCGTCGTCGAAGCGCAGCTTCGCGATCGCCTCCGCGCCCAGCCGCGCACTGTCCGCGTAGGCGCGCTGTATCGCGTCGTGCACGGCGCGGATCGGCGCCACCTCGTTGGCGTAGACCAGCACCAGGTTCTCGAGCCGCACCTCGTCGAATCCGGATTCCTCGCGCAGCTTCGCGAGGAAGCGGTAGCTCCCGTTCTCCTGCTCCACCAGGGAGCTGTTGCGCGTCATTCTCAGGAACTGCTGCAAGCCCCGCGAGCGGCCTTCGAGCAGGCCGCCGTACGCCTCGGGGTTGCGCAGGCTGCGGTGCAGGCGCACGCCACCTTCGCGCTGCGCGTGCTTCACCGCCAAGTAGAGGAGCCGGTGGAAGCCGGCGCACGGGATCTCGCTCTCACCGGCCTCGATCCGCTCGAAGATGAGCCGCGACGCGAGATGGCTCAGGTTCACGGTGACGCCTTCGTACATCCGGCGCATGCACTCGTCGCGAACCTGCCGCGCGTACCCCCGCAGTAGACGCCCGAGCGTGTGGCTCGTCCAGTGCCGGCCGGGCGCTTCGAGTGCGAAGCAGTCGTCGATGGCGGTGATCTCCGGCAGCACGCGCTCGCCCAGGTGCCGCTCCATCCAGCCCCGGAACTGCTCCATGCGTACCGGCTCTCCGAAGCGGATGTCCATGTCGGTGTGCTTGAGCAGGAGGTTGCCCTCGATCAGCAGCTCCTCGGACAGCCGCCGGGTCAGGCGCCCGTGCGCGAGCATGTCCGCGCCCCTGCGCAGCAGGTTGTCGCCGATGCGGACCGGCCAGAAGGTGATGTTCGCGGGCACGATGCGCGTGGGTTTGCGCGCCGCGGCGAGCAGCGATCCGGCGTCCGGCAGCCCGATTTCCTCGGCCCAGGCTTCGATCCGGCCCGAGCGTCCGGCTTCGGCCGCCGCTCGCACCGCGTGCTTGAACGTGTCGAGCGCGAGCCCGAGCACCGCCGCGCCGGTGTGATGGCGGCGCCACTCCCGAGCCTTGCGCGAGTACGCGCTGAAGTCGCCGTCTTCGTCGAGCACCCGCCGGTCCTTGACCATGCCGCCCTCGGGGAAGATCACGACCTTGCGCCCGCGCAGGATCTCGCCCGCGAGGAAGGGCAGCAGGCGCGGGTGATCGTTGGAGACGGCGCCGACGTCGGTGAGATATCCGGAGAAGGGCTCGCCTTCGACGAAGAACTCGGCCCCGGCCACCGAGCGGCAGTACGCGCCGGTCTCGACGTAGATGAAGTACTGCGGGATGAAGGTCTCGAAGCGCGCGAAGTGGTTGAAGAGGAAGACGTCGCCCTCGGTGAGCTTGTCTTCGACCTCGTGCAGCTTCAGGTTGATCCTGAAGAGGCGGCGCAGCATCGAGAACAGCCGGGCCGACCATCGATACGTCGCAGGGTTGATCTCGAAGTCCATCGCCACTCGACTTCACGCCCGTTTGACGGACGCGAAGATGATAGGCGATCGCCGATGCCGCGAACCAGACGGCGGGCGAAGGCGGAAAGCAGCGCCGAAGCGCCCGCGGCGGTGCGCGGGCTCGCCGTCCGGTGATGCGCTCACCGGGCTCGCGGTCGAGGAGAGGCGTCCGGTCGAGGTCCGGGCGTGCCGGCAACGATCCCCGGCCCGGCGCTCCACCGGTGGAGGTGGTGGAGATCCCACGGTCTCCGAGCTTGCCCGGGGCCCCTGGGCTGCGCCCCTCAGCGGACTTCCCGCAAGGCTTCCCGAGCGAGGAAGTCCTCGATCGCTTCACCGGTCACCGGCCCGACGTGGCTGGCGACCAGCTCCCCGTGCGGATCGACGAAAAACGTCGACGGCAGCCCCTTGAGAGGCTCGAAGGGAAGCAGCGGCTTGTCGCCCACGCGCACCACCAGGTAGTTGATGCGCATCTGCGCGATGAACTCCGCGAGCGCCGGGGTCTCGATCTCCTCGAAGTTCACCCCGATGACCACCGCATCGTGGTCCCTGTGGCGCTCGTGGAAGCGCACGAGCTCCGGGATCTCCACCATGCACGGCCCGCACCAGGTCGCCCAGAAGTTGACGACGGCCCACTTCCCCCGATGGTCGGACAGGCGATGGACCTGGCCGGTGACGTCGGGGAGGGAGAAATCGACGCCTCGGGGGTCATCGGCCCGAGCCGCGACCGCGACGGCGAGGAGCGCAAGCGCACTCGCGAGACGGGCCGTGACTGAAACCAGCCCCCGGCCTGCATGGTGGAGGCTTGCACCCGGACCGCCGGCTCGTCCTCGTGTCAACATCGGCATTCACCCCGCAACGATTCCCGCCAGCGTCCCGGACATGTCATGACCGGAACCGCTCCTGCGCCCCCGGCGCATCGGCCTCGTCCGCCGGCTCGGCCGTCTCCGGCGCGAGGTCTTCCGGGCCTGCCGTCCGCGTCGCGCTGATCGCGTTCCCCGGCGAGGTCGCCCGCTCGACGACGCGGTGGAACTCGCCGGCGTTCATGAACCCCACCACCCGCAGCTCGCGCCGCTCCCGCCCGTCGGGGCCGAAGAACAGGATCGCCGGCGGGCCGAACAGGCCGAACTCCGCGAGCAGCGCCTTGTCGAGCGCATCGTTCGCGGTGACGTCGGTCTGCAGCAGCAGCACGTCCGCAAGCGCCGCCTGCACCGCCGGGGCGCTGAACGTGAGCCGCTCCATCTCCTTGCAGCTCACGCACCAGTCCGCGTAGTAGTCGAACATCACCACCTGCCCACGGGCCGCGGCCGTCTCAAGCTCGGCGTTCAGACCTTCGACGCCCTTCACCCGCCTGAACTCGAGCGCGCGCTCCGCGGGCTCTCCCGACACCAGCGCGAGGCCCTTCAGGGGCCGCAGCAGATCACCCCGCCCCCCCGCGACTCCGACCATCACGAGGACGCCGTAGACGAGCATCACCAGCCCTGCCCCCTTCCACAGCCGTCGCCACCCCCCGCTCTCCGCCGTCAGCGAATCGAGGGCCCCCATGTAGATCGAGCACACGATGAGCAACGCCGCCCACATCAGCAGCGACACCGGCTCCGGCGCCACGCGCTCGATGAGGTAGATCGCGACCGCCAGCAGCGCCACCCCGAACACCGCCTTCACGGCGTTCATCCAGGCGCCCGCCTTCGGCAGAAGCTTGCCGGCCGACACCCCGGCCACGATGAGCGGCACCCCCATGCCCATCCCCAGCGCGAACAGCGCGAGTCCACCGAGCACCGGATCGCCGGTCCGGCCGATGTAGATCAGGACACCGGCGAGCGGCGCGGCGACGCAGGGGCCGACGATCAGCGCCGAGAGGGCGCCCATCGCCCCCACTCCGGCGTAGGTCCCGCCCTGCTGACGGTGGCTGAGCGCGGCAAGGCCCGCCTGCCACGAGGCGGGGATCTGGAGGTCGTAGAACCCGAACATCGAGAGCGAAAGCAGCACGAACACCAGCGCGAAGCCCGACAGGATCCACGGGTCCTGGAACGCTGCGGCGAGGTTTGCGCCGAACAGCCCGGCCAGGACTCCCGCGACGGTGTACGTGAGGGCCATCGCCACCACGTAGATCAGCGACAGCAGGAAGGCGCGGCGCGAGGTGACGCCGCTCCCCTGGCCCACGATGATGCTCGACAGGATCGGCACCATCGGCAGCACGCAGGGGGTGAACGCAAGGAGCAGCCCGGCCCCGAACAGCGAGAGGATCACGAGCCAGCGGTTGCCGGAAGTGAGGGCCGCGGCGATCCGATCCTGTTCCGGCAACTCGACGGGGGCCAACCCTTCCATCCCCGGACCGGGGAGGCCCGAGGCAGCCGGCCCGGAAAGCCTCGGCGCGCCCGGGGCCGCATCCACCCCTCCCGAACCCGGGAGATCCGCCCATCCCCGAACCTCGCCCGTCCCCTCCCGGCGGGTGAGGTTCGGCGTCTCCGGCGCACCCTGGAGTCCGCCCACCGCCTCCGGGTCCGTGAGACCCGGTGCGCCCGGCGCCACGCCTCCACCGGTGTCCGCCCGGGCCGCGGGCAGGAACAGCGAGACGGTCCTGGTGATCGGCGGGTAGCACAGCCCCGCCTCCGCGCAGCCCTGGTAGGTGACGTCGACGGCGACTTCGGCGGCGCCGGCGCGGGCGACGGGAACGCGCGCCGCCACGGAGTGGTAGAACACCTCCATCGGCCCGAAGAACTCGTCGTCCTTGATCTTCCCTTTCGGGAAGCCGGCCTCGCCGAGGGTCGCGCCGGCGCCGTCCGCGGCCCGGAACCGGAATTTGTCCCGGTAGAGGTAATAGCCTTCGGCGATGGTCCAGTGCGCCTCGATGGTCCGGGGGCCCGCCGCCTGCGCACTCAGCACGAAGGCGGCGTCGGGGTCGAGGAACTCATCCTCGCCGGACGCATCGATCTCGATGCTCCGGCCAAGCTCCAGCAGCTCCGCGAGCGCGGGCGCGACCTCCGCGATCCCCCCCGGCGCAGGGCGCTTGGCGTCGTCGTCCGCCTTGACCGGCCAGAGGGCGACGAGCGCCAGGAGCGCCACCGGCACCGCCAAACCGGACACAGGCAGGCGCCGGACCGGCCGCGCCGGATCAGTGCGCGTCGCCCGACTCCGCCAGCGCATACAGCCGCATCGCCTGCTCCGGATCACGTTCCACCCCCAAGCCCTGCTCATACATCATGCCGAGCGTCATCATCGCGCCCGCGAGACCCTGGGCGGCCGCGCGCCGGAACCACTCGGCCGCCTCCCTCTCGTCCTTCGCCACGCACTCCCCGTACAGGTACATCACGCCGAGCCCGTGCTGGGCGAGCCCGTGGCCCTGCTGCGCCGCATCCCGCATCGAGGAGAATGCGAGGGCCTCGTTCACCGCACCGCCCAATCCGTTCCGGCTCATCACCCCCACCCGGAACTGCGCCTCCGCCTCACCGCGCGCCGCGAGCGGCGCGAGGAGCTGGAACGCGCGGCGGAACTCCTTGGCCTCGAACGCCGCAATCCCGCTCGCCAGCTCCATGTCGGGATCGTTCATCCGGCGTTCAGTCCGATCGTCGCGGCGAGCAGGCTCCTTCGGGATTAGAGCGCGTGCCGGGAAGAAAGATTCCGCCCCTTGCCCGGCATCCATTCCGGGTGGGGTGTTCGACTTCGCGATCACCATGCCCCCGTCGCGTTCCGCCCCCGCCGTCGCGGGCTTTGCGGCGACCCGTGGCGCCGCTTCTTCGATACCGATGCCGCGATCGACTTGCGAGCAGGGATGCAGGCCATGCCGGTCCCCCATGCGCTCGAACGTCATCGTCGATTGACGGTCGATGATTGCACGCGGTCACGGCGCGAGGCAACGCGGCTCCCGGGGCAGGCGCGGCCCTTTCCGTCGGCCGTGTCGTGCGCATGACGTACCGTCGCCGATCGAATTCCGGCTCCCTCCCCCGGAAAAAACGGCCTCTCGCTTCCCCGCACCGGCGTCCCGGCCGCTCGACCCGGTTTGCGGCGCATGGAGGGCGGCGGGGACGGCCCTGCCGCCGCGGGCACCGGCCGGCTGTTGATCTTCACTGCCCTGCCGGCCGATGATGCCCGCATGCGCCCCTTCAGCCAATCCACCACCGCCTCCGCGAGGGTGAAGCCGCCGAACGTCGCCGGGACGTTCTACCCGGGCGACGGAGAGGCGTTGCGCCGGGAGGTCGACGCCTGCCTTGAACGGGCGCGGGCCGAAGGGCCGGCGCCGAAGGCGCTCATCGCTCCGCACGCGGGATACCGCTACTCCGGGCCCGTTGCCGCGAGCGCATATGCCCGGCTCAAGCCTCGGGCGCAGGAAGTACGGCGGGTCGTACTGCTCGGCCCGGTGCACTACCACCCGGTTCGCGGCGTGGCGACGTCCGGTGCCGAATCGTTCGATACGCCGCTCGGCGCCGTGCCGGTGGATGTCGCGTCGGTCCACCGGGCCCTGGCGCTCGCGTTCGTCCACCGGTGCGACCCGGCCTTCGAGCGCGAACACAGCCTTGAAGTCCACCTTCCCTTCCTGCTCCGGGTGCTCCCGCGGTTCACCCTCGTACCGCTCCTCGTCGGCGACGCGTGTCCCACCGAGATCGACACCCTGCTCGAAGCGCTGTGGGGCGGACCGGAAACCGTGATCGTCGTCAGCTCGGACCTGAGCCACCATCTCGACTACGAGAGCGCACGCCGGCTGGACGAGACGACGTCGAAGGCGATCGTCGCGTTGCGCCACGATGCCGTCGGGTACGAACAGGCGTGCGGGCGTCACGCGATGAACGGCCTGCTCCATCTCGCGGAGCGCCGTGGCCTGAAGGCGAGCGTCCTCGACGTGCGAAATTCCGGCGACACCGCGGGGCCGCGCGACCGCGTCGTCGGCTACGGCGCCTACGCATTCTTCGAGCCCGAGCCGCGCGGATCGGCCGCCGGGGCGCATGATGCCGGGGGTTCCGTTTCCGAAGAGCGCGGTTTCGGGATGCCCGACCGCGAGGCGCTCGGCTTCGGGGTCTCCGGCGCCGATGCGGCCGAATTCGAACAGTCCGCCACCGGCGTCCCCGGTCCCGAGACGCCCGGTTCGCGGACCCTCGACCTCGAGTCACGCCGGCGGCTGCTCGGGATCGCGACGCGGTCGATCCGCCACGGATTCGCCCGCGGTAAGAAGTACGAAGTCGACCTCGACGGGCTCCCGCCGGCGTTGCGCGAACACCGCGCCACGTTCGTGACCCTGGAGCTGAACCAACGCCTGCGCGGATGCATCGGCAGCCTCCGGGTGAGGCGCCCGCTCGCCGCCGACGTCGCGCACAACGCCCAGGCGGCGGCGTTTCACGATCCGAGGTTTCCCCCTCTCGAAGAGGACGAGCTTGCCGCACTGGACGTCAAGGTCTCCGTGCTCTCGCCCCAAGAGTCGATAGGGGCGGAATCCGAGGCCGGTCTCATCTCCCGCCTCCGGCCCGGGATCGACGGACTGATCATCGAGGACGGCGCGAAGCGCGCGACCTTCCTTCCAAGCGTCTGGAGGGGGATCCCGGAGCCGGTGCGCTTCGTTCGAGAGCTCGCCGCGAAGGCGGACTGGCCCGCGGGCCGTTGGCCCGGCGCCGCATGTGCCTGGCGCTATACGACCGAAGAGTTCGATTAGACCGAAGCTCCCCGGAGTCTTCGGGGCCGAATCCATGATAACTAATTGAATAATAATAAGAAACAGGCAAAAAGGAAGAGGGTTGTTCCCATGTGGATGAGAAAACATGTCTGACAGCCCCGGTGGCGCGACCGGAGCTCAGGTGGACGTCAACCGGGCCCGGGTGAACGTGGCGAGGGCCGGGCGCCCGGTCGAACGGGCACCGCCGCCGGTCACGCCAGCGGCACCGTGAGCCCGACCTTCGTGCGATCCATGACCACGGAGGTCCGGAAGCGCTTGACGTTCGCGTCGTCGAAGAAGAGCCGGCGCGTCAGCTCCTGGAAGTCCTGCATGTCGCGGGCCAGCACGATCAGCGCGAAGTCCGCTTCGCCCGTGATGTAGTAGCACTGCTGGACCCGCGGCTCCGCCTTCACGCGCCTGCGGAATGCATCGAGCTGGTCCACCCGCTCGCGCTCGAGTTCGACCAGCACGAGGAAGGTCATGGTGTAGCCGACCGCCTTCGGCGATATGAGCGCCCGTTCACCCTCGATCGCGCCGGCTTTCTTCAGGTTCCTGATGCGCCGCTGCACCGTGGCCACCGACAGGCCGGTCTCCGACGCGATCGCGTCGAGCCGCTCGCGTGCGTTCTCCTGCAGAAGGCGCAGGATCGTCGCATCCGTCGAATTCGGTTTGCTCATGACGCCCCAGTGGCAAATGCGCTCTGCATATGAGCGATTTTCCCATTTTGTGGTCAGTACTGACCTGTAGCAAGCAAAGGAGGGCGATATACTGACGAATACCTCCTCGGCGAGCGGGTGCAACCTGCCGCGGGAGCGGCGCGGCATCGAGAACGTTGCCCGGCCCGTTCTTCGCAAGCGTTGCCCGAACGACCCGGGGAGGGATCGGTCGCCGTTCGGCCCACCCGGGGCCGCTGCACCGAGGCCTTGTCCGGCGAACGGGATCACGCAGTACCGGTACATGTTCATCAAGACACGAGGGGTACCAAAGCATGAGAAATCAGCTCGGAGCGCTGGCCGGCGCAGTCGTCTGCATGGGGGTTCTTGCCGGTTCTCCCATGACCTCGCAAGCCGATGATCTGACCGACCGCATCGCCGCGGGCGAGCCGATCCGCCTCGGTTTCGCCACCGCCATCCCCTGGGCCTATCCGGGCGAGAACGGCGAGCCGCTCGGCTTCGTCAACGCCCTGACCCTGGTGGTGCTCGAAGAGATGGGGATCACGGAGTACGAGACGTCGGTCAACGAGTGGGCAGGATTGATCCCGGGCCTGCAAGCGGATCGCTACGACCTCATCACCGGCGGCATGTACATCCTCAAGAGCCGGTGCGCGAACATCAACTTCTCCGACCCCATCGGCCTGTTCGGTGACGCCTTCCTGGTCCCGGCGGGCAACCCCAAGGGGATCCACACCTACCAGGACGTCATCCGCACGGGCGCGAGGCTGGTGACCGGCGCCGGCTTCAACACCGTGGAAGCGGCCAAGAAGGAAGGGGTTCCCGACGGCCAGATGATGCTGGTCGCGGGGGAGGTCGAGATCCTCGCCGCCATGCGGGCCGGACGCGCCGATGCCGCCGTCCAGACCTACTTCGGCGCGCTGGAGCACGTCGACAAGTCCGATGGGAAGTTCGAGGTCACGGACCCGGGGAAGCTGCCGGAGTGGACCCAGAACTGGGTCGGCATCGGGTTCCGCAAGAGCGACGCGGACTTCCTCGCCGCGTTCAACGAGGCGATGGCGAAGGTCATCGGCGGCGAGAAATGGATGGCCGCGGTCTCGCCGTACGGCTACTCCGAGCTGCAGTTGCCGGGCCCGGGCGCCTCGACCGCCTTCGCCTGCGCGAACCGCTGACCGGGCGTCCTTGCCACCGGACCGGATTCGCGGCCGGCGACCCGGCGAAGATTGCCGGGTCGTCGGCGGGTACCCACCCGGCCCGGGGCGCGCCCCGGGCCGCCGCGTGCGCCTTGCGCGCGGGCCACGGACCGAGGGCGGCTGAACCGACCGGCGGTATCGGAATGGAATGTCCTACTTCGAGTTCCTGATCGCACATCTCCCGGAAATGGCAAGCGGGGCCGTCACGACGGTTCTGCAGATGCTGTGCGCCTCCGCGCTCGCCATCGTCCTCTCGCTCGTGTTCGGCCTGCTGCGCCTGTCGGCCCACCGCGCCGTCAACGCCTTCGCGCTCGTGTACATCGAGTTCTTCCGCGGCACTTCCCTGCTGGTCCAGTTGTTCTGGATCTACTACGTATTGCCGTTGCTCGGCCTCAGGCTCGAGGCCTTCGAGGCCGGGTTCATCGCGCTCGGCCTGAACTTCGGCGCCTATGGCGCGGAGGTCGTGCGGGGGGCGATCCAGGCGGTCCCCCGCGCGCAGTGGGAAGCGGCCGTCGCGCTCAACCTGTCGCCGAGCCAGCGCATGCGCAGGATCATCATCCCCCAGTCGCTTCCGATCGTCCTGCCGCCGGCGGCGAACCTGCTCGTCGAACTGCTCAAGGGCACCGCTCTCGTCGCCCTGATCTCGGTGGTCGACCTCATGTTCGTGGCCAAGCAGATCAACGCCGTCACGTGGCTGTCCGCGCAGGCGTTCGGGACCGCGCTCGTCCTGTACTACCTCATGGCGCGGTTCGCGCTGATCCCGCTCCTGAGGTGGCTCGAGGTGCTGAGCGCCAGGCAGATGGGCCGGGCATAGGCGGGGAGGGGCCAAGGCGGTGGAATGGAAGTGGGAGTTCACCTTCGAGATCCTGCCGAGGATCCTCTGGGCCACGGGCAACACCCTCATCGCGGCCGGAGTCGGCTACTCGATTGCGCTCGTCGTCGGCCTGGTCTTCCTCCTCGGGCAGAGAACCGGCCATCGGTGGCTGAATGCGGCCGTCAGGGAATGCGTCGAGTTCATCCGTTCCACGCCCCTGCTCGTGCAGTTGTTCTTCGTGTACTACGTTGCGCCGCAGTTCGGTCTGGTGCTGTCCGCGTGGACCTCGGCGATGCTGACCATCGGCGTGCACTACGGCACCTACCTGTCCGAGGTCTACCGCGGCGGCCTGGAGGCGATTCCGAAAGGGCAGTGGGAGTCGGCCCGGGCGTTGAACCTGGGCACCGGACGGACCTACTCGCGCATCATCCTGCCCCAGGCCTTTCCGGTCTGCCTGCCCGGCATGGGCAACTACCTCGTCGCGATCTTCAAGGACACCCCCATGCTCGCCACCATCGGCGTGGCCGAGCTGCTGCACACGGCCAACGCCCTCGGCGCCGAGACCTACCGGTACCTCGAGCCGTACACGATGGTCGGATTCATCTTTCTCATCATCTCCCTGCCGACGGCCGCGGCGCTGAGGAGGCTGGAGACGGCCGCCGCGCGATGGCTCGGAGTGGCGAGCCCGGAGTGAAGAGCGGAGTGAAGACCGGAATGACGACGAGAGTACGGAGCCGGATCCGATGAGCGAGCCCTCGTACCCCCTCGCGCTGGAGGAAGGACATCCCATGGTCCGGTTCTCCCGGGTCAGCAAGCGCTACGGGAACCTGACGGTGCTCGACAACCTCGACCTGGACGTGGCGGCCAACGAGATGGTGACCATCATCGGTCCGTCCGGCTCGGGCAAGACCACCGTGCTGCGGGTGCTGATGACGCTGGAGACCATCGACGAAGGCGTCATCTACGTCGACGGCCGGCCGCTGACGCACATGGAGCGCGACGGCCGCCTGGAGGTCGCCAGCGAGAAGCACCTGCGCGCGCGGCGGTCCGACATCGGCATGGTCTTTCAGCAGTTCAACCTGTTCCCGCACATGACGGCGCTGCAGAACTGCATCGAAGCGCCGATCCAGGTGCTCGGGATGAGCCGCGACGAGGCCGAGCATCGGGCCCTCGACCTTCTTCGCATGGTCGGCCTGCACGACAAGAAGGACCAGCACCCGACACGCCTGTCGGGCGGCCAGCAGCAACGGGTCGCGATTGCACGCGCGCTCGCCATGCGCCCGAAGGTCATGCTGCTCGACGAGGTGACCTCCGCGCTCGACCCGGAGGTCATCGGCGAGGTGCTGAACGTCATTCGCGCGCTGAACAGCGAGCATCATCTGACGATGCTGATGGTCACCCACCAGATGGGGTTCGCCCGGGAGGTCTCGGACCGGGTGTGCTTCTTCTACCAGGGCCGGATCGCCGAGCAGGGAACGCCCGACCGGATCTTCGGCGAGCCGGTCAACGAGCGCACCCGGCAGTTCCTGAGCGCGGTGCTGGACGCCCGCTGAGTCCCGTTCGCGGCGGCCCGCCGGCTCTCTGCCCGTCAGCGTCCGACGATCGGCAGCGACGGCGGCGCGCGGCGCGTGAGCCAGACGGGCCCGTCCTCGCCGATGACGACGTTCTCCTCGTGCACCGTCATCCTGTCCGGCGCGAAGGTCATTCCCGGCTCGAGGGTCAGCACCATGCCCGGGCGTAGCTCGGTGTGGTCCCCGGGCATGTGGACGGCCATTCGGTCAGTTGCATGCCGAGGCCATGGCCCATCCGGCCCCCTTCGTTGCCGAGCGCCCAGCCATTCGGACTCGATGATCGGGAATCCGCGCGGCGGACCGTGGCCGTTCCCGGACGTCAACGCCGGCCCGGCGGCGCCGGCCGGAACGTGGCTCCCCGCACCCGGAGGGCCGGCGTGGAGGGCGCGGCTCACGGCTTGCGGATTGGCCCGGTATCGGTGCGCTCGTCGTTCGGTGGCCAGCGCGCCATGCGGAGCCGGAGTACTGCCCTTCGGAGATGCGCGTCCGTCGGTATACGACTCGACCCTGTCTTTTTTGCATCGCCATTCGCCGTTGTTTGAAGCTTCCCGATCATGAAGTCCGGCTATCCTGACCGTATGCTGCTGCACAACCGTCGCATTCGCATGGCACGACCCCATGCCTTGCCCGTCCGCGCGTCGGCCGGAGACGCACGCGATTTCGCGCAACGAGATCGCCAGGCGACCGCGCCGGCCGTCGCCGCCCGGACGGCGCCCGGGCACCGAGGTCGTCCGGGCCGCGGGCTCCTACGACGACGCCGTGGCCTGCGCACTCGACGTCGTCTCGGAAGGCCCGGTGGGCGATTGAGCACGGGATCCGAATCCCGTGGCGAACAAAAAACGGTCCTGCCCGTTTCCTCAGCAGTTCCCGCCAAGCCCGAAAACATCCATTGAATCGCCGCAATCGGACGCCCGGACGGTAGAAAAGGCCGTGAAATCCCGGTGACCTGAGCGTGTCAAGCCGGTGCGCCTTGTATGATCTCCGCTCGCCGCGGACGACGGACGGAAAGCGATGCACCTGCCGAACTACCGTGACGGCAGTATCGTCAACCTGATGCAATCCATCCTCACCGGGCTCGACGCGCCCGGAGCCGGGGGCGTGCATGGCCATCTCGCCGACCTCGGCCCCGAGGAGGTTGCGGATGCCGGACACGTCGTGCTCCTCGTCATCGACGGGCTCGGCCGGTCGCAGCTCGAATCCGGGCCGGCGCCGGCGCTTCGCGCGTCGTTGCGCGGAACGACGACCTCGGTGTTCCCCTCGACGACCGCCTCGGCGGTGACGACCTTCCTGACCGGCCTCGCCCCGTGCGAGCACGCGGTCACCGGCTGGTTCATGCGGATGTGCGAGCTCGGCGAGGTCGGAGGGACCGGATCCGTCGTCGCGCCGCTCCCGTTCACCACCCGCGCCGGACGCAGCGACCTCGCCTCGCTCGGCGTCTCGCCGGCCGGCGTCTTCATCGGCCCGACTGTCTTCGAGCGGGTGCGCGCGGACTGCCATGCGGTGCAGCCGGCCGATCTCGTGGACTCGGCGTACTCGCGGGCGCATACGCGCGGGGCTGCTTCCCGGGGTTTCAAGGGGCTCGACGATCTCGTCGATTCGATCCTCGACGTCGTCCGCCATGCCCGCCGGCGTACCTGCGTCTTGGCCTACTGGCCGATGCTCGACACCCTCTCGCACAAGTTCGGCGCCGCGAGCGCGCGAGCGCGGCGCCACCTCGCGAAGATCGACGCCCGCTTCGAGCGCCTTCGCGCGGCCCTCGCCGGGAGCGGGACCCTGCTCGTGGTGACCGCCGACCACGGCTTTATCGACACCCGTCCCGAGTCGCGCCTCGATGCGGCATCCGTTCCCGATCTCTCGAACATGCTCTCCCAACCCCTCTGCGGGGAGCCGCGGATCGCCTACTGCTACGTACGGAACGCCGACCGCGCCGACTTCGAGCGGCGGGCCGGCGAGGCGCTGGACGGCGCCGCCGCCGTCGTCGAGAGCGCGTCGATGATCGCGGACGGGTGGTTCGGGCTCGCCGATCCGCACCCGCGCCTGTCCGAGCGGGTGGGGGACTACGCGCTCGTGATGCGGGAGGACTACGCGATCCGGGATCGAATCGCGGGCGAGAAGCGGTTCCGCCAGATCGGGGTCCACGGAGGGATCAGCCGCGAGGAGATGCGCGTGCCGCTGGTGGTCGTGCCTCCGTCCTGACACGGCGGGCGGGGTACGTCTTCACGCTTTCCTCGCCTCACGCCTGTCCGCCACGGGGCGAACGATCACGCAGCCGCCTCGGCATCGTCCGGCTTCCAGCGCGGCACGATCCCGCTCTGGACCCAGACATGGCCGGCGGGCGCCGCCGCCTCACATCCCCCAGACCTCCACCGGCACCCCGTCCTTCGACCGCCGCTGCCGGCGAAACACCTTCTCCTCCCAGCTCCGCCCCTCACGCCGGTCGACCACCACCAGATGCCCCGCCTCCGCCCCACAGCGGGCCATGTACCCCGCGGTCTGCTCCACCCCCTCCGACACCTTGCCCTCCCACCCGTCCTTGTCCCGCACCACCTTGCACTCCACCACGTACTCCCGCACCCGCTCCCCCTGCGGCCACATCAGCAGCAGGTCCACCCGCCCCCGGCCCAACCCGTACTCCCGCTCGATGCGACCGCCCCCGTTCACCACCCGGTGCAGGTACGCCTGCAACAGGATCTGCGGCCACGGCTCCTCGTACAGGAAGCGGTTCTTCCAGTGCTCCGAATGGCGGCGGAAGAAGTCCTGGAACGACGCCAGGAGCTTGTCCACGTCCAGGCCGCCGGCCTCGTCCACGTACCATTTCGTGTCCAGGTCCAGCTCCTCCTGCACGATCCAGCCCAGCTCGCGCGGCACCACCTCCGCGTAGATGGGGTTGGCGATGCGCACCGGCTTGTCCCGGGCGATGAGGCCGAGGTCGCGCACGTACTCGACGTCCTGACCGGTCGCGCGCCGCTCGTCCACGCCGCTCAGCATCGGCTCGATGACCCGGCGCACCCGCTCTTCCCGGAGCTTGTCCGCCAACTGGTCGAGATGCGTCACCCGGCGCATGATGAGCCCTTCGCGCGCCTCGGCGACGTCATCGGCGGTGATGGCGCGCGAGCGGTCCCGCCCGGCCTTGCGCTCGAAGCAGGTCTCCCAGGCCAGCGCGTTCACCAGCCAGGGTTGGCCCAGGGTCTGGGTCCAGATCGCCTCCCGCGCTCCATCGGTGAACGCCTGCCCCGTCTCCCCGGTGTGCTGGCCGAGCAGCGCCAGCGTCTCCTCCTGCGTGAAGTCACCGAGCCGCAACGACTCGGCCACGATGTTGAAGGGGCTGCTGGTGGAGCGGATGCGGTAGTCGCGCACGTCGCGCAGCCCGCACAGCACCACGCACTGCGGAAAGCCGTCCGGGCGCATGGGATAGCCCGCGCGTAGCTGCTGGAGCGTCGAGAGCAGGGGGTCGCCCTGCAGGGTGTCGATTTCGTCGATGAGCAGCACCAGCGGCTTCGGCGACGCCTCCGACCAGCGCTTCAGCGCTTCGCGAAACGCCCTGTTCGGGCCGAACTCGGCGAGAATGCCGGACCAGTGCCTGGCCAGGAAATCGTCGCCCAACGCCGACCGTGCGTCCGAGCCCATCCCGGAGAGCACCACCCGCATCGTCTCCACCATGTCGTCGCGCGCCGTGCGTGCCTCCTCGACCGTGGTGTACACGCAGGCGTAGCCCCGCCCGTTGAGCAGGTCGCGCAACGCCAGCAGGGCGGAGGTCTTGCCGGTCTGGCGCGGCGCGTGCAGGACGAAGTACTTCTTCATCCGCACGAGCGTCAGCACCTCGTCGAGGTCGAAGCGCTCGAGCGGCGGGATGCAGTAGTGATCGTCGGGTCTGACCGGGCCGGCGGTGTTGAAGAAGCGCATGGCTCGGTTCCTCGCTTTCCATCGGCGGGACCCTCGCGGACCTCCACCGACACTCGTTGCGGACTGCCCCGATTATGGCCGCCATCGCACGATGCCGCATCGCCGGCCTTGCCCCCGGCCGACGTGCAGGCCGGCACGACGAGCGCGAGACGCGCGGTCCACCCCCCCACTCCCGCCGGAAGCGCGGGGGCCGCGAAGCACGCCTCCTGCGTCAGACGCCTCTCCTGCCATCCACCACGGTTCCTCGAATCGCATCTTCCGGACCTCCTGGAGCAGAGCAGCTCCGTCCGCCTTGGGGCACCTCCTCATCGGGAAACCCCGTGAAACCGGACAATCGACGTGCTACTACACCGGACGGACTACGTGCTCCTGACAGCTCCTGAAAAATGAGCAGTTGACAATCGGTAAGGAATTGAAGCAGGGTGCCGCTGTCCTGTTCCGTCCGGTGCGCTTGCTCAACGGGAAATCAAGGAAATGCCCCCCCCCCCCCCCCGCAGATAGCACAACTACCGTGTAGGGCTTCGATTCGCGGCGGCAGGCCCGGTCAGGAGGGCCGACCCCGGAGCCATCGTCCGACCTCCGTACCTGTTGAACAGCGCTCCGGCTGCGCGGGTGCCGGGGGGGCTGCTGCCGTGGCGTTTCATCCGCCCGCATCGTCCGGGCGTTGCATCTCCGCTCCATCCGAAAGATCGGCGGAACCGGGGTCTCGAAACCCGGATACCGGAAGCTCTCGCCCGTGTCTTCGGAACCGGGAGCACGCCCTTGACCTGCATCGCCGTGCTCCTGTTCCTGTTCGTCGTTCACTTCCCGCACATCCTTCGAGTCGTGGAGAAATGGGGATCCGAGGGCTCCGGTCGGGATGGGTGATCCCGACCGCTGCACAAGTCATTTGGCAATCCGTCATGGCTCATGTGAAGTCATGTTGATAAACACAATCTGGAAGGAAGGCTTCTAATGGACAACACTCACATTCGCACTCGCACGTCTCTCGCACTCGCCGCCGTCCTCGCCACCGCTCCCGTCGACATCGCCGTGTCCGCGCCCGCCGCGCCCGCGTCCGGCGCCGAGGCCTTCGCGCGGTGGGCCTTCGACCACACGGGCGCCTGCGTGGGGGCGCTCTCGGGAAGCTCGGTGGACTGGGACGGCGGCGCGCGCTGCCTCGAGGATCGGCTCGTCGGCTTCGTGGACGGCTACGTGGGCGGCCTCGTGGTCGGGGAGGCCGCCCGCCTGCTGACCGAGCAGGGGCAGAGGCTGTTCGGGGCGCACTTCAGCCTCGTGCACCGCATGACCTGGTCCCCCCTCGGCCAGGGGCTGGCCGGGGAGCTCGACGCGGTCATCCCGCTCGGGTTCCGCGGCGGCGGCGTGCCGGCCGGGGCCGGGGCGGCGGAGGCGCTGCACGGCAGCGCGCTCTTCCTCCAGCAGGGCGTGACCCGCTGGACCGACGCGCACGGGTTCCGGCGCCACGACGTGCGCCTCGGCACGGCGGTCCGCTTCGCGCTCCCGCACTTCGCGGGCGCGGACGTGGTGGGGGCGGCGGCGATGGTGCAGGAGAACGTCGAGCGGGGGCACCAGCGCCTCGTGCTCGGCACGGACTACGCCGGGCGTTGGGGCCATGCCTCGCTGCAGCACTACGTCCCGACCACGGAGTGGCGCCCGGGGCGGCCGGGCTACGAGGAGCGGCCGGCGGGCGGGACCGAGCTCAGCCTCCGGCTCGACCTGACCACCACCCTGGCGCTCGACACCGCGATGGGCCGGTGGGAGCGCGACGACGCGGGGCGCTTCATCCTCGACGGGCGCCTCGGCCTCGGCTGGACGCCGCATCCGTACTGGCGCCTCGACGCGGGGACGGGCCTCGGCCCCGGCGCGGCCGGCGGCGCGTTCCGGCTCGCGCTGAACGTCCCGTTCGGCGGCCCGCGCAAGCGGGCGAGGTGGGAGGGGCTCGGGACCTTCGCCCTCGCCGACACCGCCACGGTGGGCGACCTGTGGCGCCCGGTGGAGAACGTGGGGCGCATCCGCACCATCGAGCGCGTCGCCCCGCAGCGCACGACGGTGGACGGCGTGACGGTGCGCTTCCTCCAATCCTCCGCGCAGACCGGCGGGACCGTCGCGGTGGAGGTGGCCCTGTCCGCCCCGGCGGACGAGGACGTGCGCCTGACCGTGCGCCTGGCCCCGGGCAGCGGGGACCGCCCGGCGGTGGCCGGCGTGGACTACGTCGACGAGCCGGCCCTCGTGACCATTCCCCGGGGCGCCACGTCCGGGCGGGCGACGTTCCGGCTGCTCGACAACCCCGCGCTCGCGGGCGACCGGGCCTTGTCCGTCGCCGTGGCCCGCGCGGCCTGAATCCCGAAGAAGACCCCTGACGCCCATCCGCCGGCCCTGCCGGGAAGGGAGAGAGAACGATGATGCTGCCCGAGATGACGAGCTCTGCCCGTATGGCCCGCGCCTTCCAGCGTCTCGCGCGGGGCGCGGTGGTCGGCCTTGCGCTGGGCGGATTGGCGGCCTGCGGCGGGGGTGGGTCCTCCAAGCCCGCAACACCGGCCCAGCCCGAAACACCGGCCCAGCCCGAAACACCGGCCCAGCCCGAAACACCGGAAATCCCCATTACGCAGGCGCTGGAGGTGGGCCAGAAGTTCCGGAACTGTCCGGAGTGCCCGGAGATGGTGGTGGTGCCGGCGGGGAGCTTCCTGCAGGGGGACCCGACAGATCCTCATCTTTGGAATGATGCCAAACCGGCGCACCGGGTGACGATTGCCCGTCCGTTTGCGGTGGGGGTGTACGAGGTGACGTTCGAGGAGTGGGATGCGTGCGTGTCGGGGGGCGGATGCAGGAGGTACCGGCCGGACGACGAGGGCTGGGGCCGGGGGCGCCGCCCGGTCATCAACGTGAGCTGGAACGACGCGCAGGCGTATGTGCGGTGGCTGTCGGGGAAGACGGGGGGGAGCTACCGGCTGCTGAGCGAGTCGGAGTGGGAGTACGCGGCGCGGGCGGGGACGACGACGCAGTTTTGGTGGGGAGAGGAGTGGCACCTGACGAACTGGTGCGCGGGCTGCAATAGCGCTAGTGCCCAAATGACGTCTCCGGTAGGTTCGTTCCCCGCGAATGCGTTTGGTCTGCATGACGTGATCGGGAACGTATGGGAGCACGTAGAGGACTGCTATTTCAACCGCAGGGGCTACGAAGGAGCGCCGAATGACGGGAGCGCGTGGACGTTGGCGTCGGGGAATTGTCCAGAATATAGGTCTGATCGTCCTCTTGGGGTGCGGGTAGATCGCGGCGGCGCCTATCCAGCCATCGTTCGTGTCTGGTATCGCGCCGAGAACACAGGAGGCGCAGATGACAGAGGTAGGACCGGGGGCTTCCGCGTTGCCCGGACGCTCACGCCGTGAGTCCTTACCTCCTTCCTCCGGGGGGGCCCAGTGGGCGGAGCCCCCCCTGGTCGAATTTGTTTGCGTCCCTGGCGCAGGCGGCATTGGGACAGCAAGGCCGGTGCGCCGGCGAGGTCGTCTCGCGCCGGCGCATCCCGAGGGAGAACCCGGCCGCGGTGAATGCCCACCACCACGGCTACGGCGACAATCCGCCGTGGCGCATAGCTGGCTCATGCTGCAGCCCTCCTTAGTGAGGGTGGTTGGCGCGACGTAACGGGGGTCGCCCACGGCGGGCGGCGGAATGAGGGCGCCCGCCCCGAACCCCGCGCCCGTGCCCCGCGCGCGGGGGTGGACCGGACCCGGTGAGGAAAGGTGTGCCGCGCGGCACACCTTTCACCAGCCGGAACGAAGCAACGCGGGGCGGTGATTCGACCGGGAGAGGGAAAATGAGCAAGAAAAACGCCGCAGAGAAAAACGCCGCAGAGAAAAACGCCGCAGAGAAACTGGCCGATGCAGCCATTGAGACATACTTCCAGCTTCAAGACGAGCCTCTGTCTGGATGGATGCGATTCCTATGTGCCTGGGCGGGAGCAGCCACGCTGTTCGGCTCCATGTTCGTAACTGGGTCAGGCTTGCGCAATTTGGTAGTGCCATTTACAAGCCCATTATTAGATTTATCCGCTAAAATGTTGATTGTCATCTTGACTACTGTTGTTGTTCCTTTGGTGCCCGGATTTTTAATTGCGGCGGCGAAGACCAGACACGGACCTGTACGTTTGTATTTTTCTGGTTTGTTTTTCTCAGTTCTTGTTGTTGCTGTAACCCTCGGACTCTGGGATAAGCCGTACCCCCCGTGCCCGTGACGGTAGTCACCGGATTGAAGCCCCTGGCTGGCGAGGGAAGCCCCGTTTTCCGGCCCGCACGGCCCGCCCCTTCCCGGTGCCCTCCTCCCCTGTTGTACAAACGCAACACCCGGGCGTTTTTTTCCTCCCCCGCCTTGCGTTGCGTTGCCCCCGTCAGCCCGCGCCCTCGATACCGCTCGCCCCTGGCCTTCAATGAGGCCGGCCCCCGCGGGAGGCCGGAAGTCCGGACGTGTCGTCCGGCCACACACCTCGACACTTGACTGCTTCAATGAGGCCGGCCCGCGCAAGGCCGGAAGTCCACCGCGTTGGGCGACATTGCCGCGGCTCGAGAGGCCGGCTTCAATGAGGCCGGCCCGCGCAAGGCCGGAAGTCCAGGATAACCGCAAGTCCTTGACGCGCGCAAGGTTCCGCGCCCGTTTGCGAGCGCTCGTCTCCAGCGGGGGGGGGGGGGGGGGGGGGGGGGGGGGGGGCATACTGGACGCCCCTTCGGATCGCCCCTGCGCCTGCCCGGGCAGGGTGCGAGCGCTCACGGCCCGGGACGCGCCTTCGGAGCCCTCGCGCGCTTGCGGCGGCCGTGCTCGCGGTCGCGGGACGTGCGCCCGCCCTCGGGCAGTCCCGCGGCGCGGCGCCTGGCCTGCTCCTCCGCGATGCGGGGCGCGTAGTAGGCGTTGACCTCCTGCGGGGAGGTCTCCGGCGAGCGCTTCATCGCCTTCCTCCGGGCTCTCACCGCTCGGCATACGCCGCAGTACTGTGCGTCCTCCGCCAGCTCCTCGTCGAGCAACGGCATCTCGCAGCTCCGGCACAGCCCGTCCTCGTACAGCCTCCGGCGATGCGCCGCCGCGGCGTCTTCCGCGCGGCTCGTTGGCTGCCTGCCGCCTGCGACGGGGATGCCCTGGGTCCAGTCACGTCCCGAGTCGTCCCCCGCGCGGCTCATTGCCCGCCTCCCGCCGGCCCGGCCGTGGCCGGCGCCGCGGTGTCCGTCGCCCTCGTCGTGCGCATGGTGGCCTCCCCCTCCCGAAAACCGTGAATCCTGATCGGTATTATGCCGCGCCCTCCCCTTCGGGAGAACCACGGACACGGAGAGACGATGATGGAGACGAACGCACAGATGCCGGTCGTGAAGCACCGGCGCCAGCTCGACGGCGCCCTGTTCCAGCTCACCCACGGATTCGCCCTGGCCATGCAGGGCGTCGCCAATTTGCTGGCGCCCGCGCCGGACTACGAAACCCCCTCGGCCGCCCCGGCCCAGGACCCGCCGCACGACACGCGCCCCGAGGCGGAGGGGATCTTCAACCCCGCCTTCGTCGACGTCCCCGCCGACGTGAAGGAGCGCGCGCGCGAGTCGCGCCGGGTCGTCCCCATCGAGGACGTGCGCGGCGCGTGGTTCGGCTGCGACTGGGGGCACATGGCCTACGTCCCGCTGGTCGGCGGCGAGGCGACCCTGGTGCGCAAGGGCGACTTCCTTCCTGGCGGCGCTGCCGCACCTGGGCACGGATCGGGTGGCCTACCACGCCAGCGAGAACTTCGTGTGCCGGGAGTACGGGTTCCTCGGCGCGGTGGTGGTGGCGGCCGAGCTGTGGGTCAACAGCGGGATCGTGTGCGACTCCGCCGGCCACCACCTGTACTGCCAGACGCCGGTGTGGTCTCCGGACGACGACGGCTCGCCCCGCGTCGAGGTGGTGGTGTTGGGAGCCGCAGGCGTGCGCGGTGGTCGCGCACGTGGATGTCGCGCGCCACTACACGGGCAAGACGGGGTTCGCCCTCCTGATCTGAGCGGGAGGCGGCGGGACCGCCCGCGCTGCCTGCGGGGACGTCCGGGCCTTGACGGGGGGCGCGGGCGCCCCCCGGATCCCGGGCGGGGGGAGGTCAGGGGTCACAGCCGTCGGCGTCCGCGGGCGTTGGTGGAATCGAAGATGGTGCCTGCGGTCACCGAGGTCTGGCGACGGCAGCGATGGCACTGTTGGAGCTTGCGATTGGTCAGTTGGCAGGCGCGGTCATGGCCGCAGTGAGGGCACTGGAAGCCCTTGGGCCATCGCCACCGATACAGCGCGTCGAAGCATTGGTCTTCGGTGCCATAGAGCTTGAGGAATTCGCTCATCAGCCTGATCCCTTTCTGGAACTGTACCGGATTGCGCGCCATGACAAATCTCCCTTTTCGTCATAGGGTTACGTGGCAGATGACACCAATAAACGGGGCCTGGATACAATGGTGGTCAGGACAAGTTTTGTGATCTAACGGCGTCTTCATCAAGGAGATGGAGATGGCAAGAAATGAACACGACGGCCCCTGCAAGTTTGATCGAGCATTTCTCAAAGCTGGAGGATCCGCGAGTCGATAGAAACAAGAAGTATGCGGTTGCCCTGTGGGCAACTGCCCGCGGCCACCCGGCACAGGTGCACGTTGCCGGCGGCCGTCATCCGCCGCCGATGAACCGGGCCGGAAGAGTATCCCGGCACGGCGCAGGCCATGCCGGTCCGGGAACCACGCCGTGCGCGATGTGCCAAAAGGCGGGGAGCGTCGTACTCCGTGCGCCGGCTACCCCATCCGCCGGCAGTCGAACACGTTCGGGAGCTGCGCGAGCCGGTCGAGCACACGGCTAAGCTGCTTGATGTCCCGGACCTCCACCGTGATGCGCATGCCGACGACGCGGGTTCCCGGATCGGTATCCGAGTCCATCGCGACGATGTTGACGCCCTCGTTCGACACCACCGTGGTCGCGTCGCGCAGCAGGCCCTTGCGGTCGTATGCCTCGACGAGGATCTCCACCGGCCAGGTCTCCTCCGCCCCGCCGCTCCACGCCACGTCGATGAGCCTTGCTCCCTCCGGACCGGCGAGGTTCAGTACGTTGCGGCAGTCGGCGCGGTGGATGCTCACGCCGCGCCCGCGCGTGATGTAGCCCACGATCGGATCGTAAGGCAACGGCTTGCAGCATCGCGCGATCTGCGTCAGCAGGTCTCCGACCCCGCTGATGCTCACGTCGCCCGAGCGTTGCCGGCGCCGCCTTGCCGTCCGCGGCGCCCGCGGCGCGGGGGCGGGAAGCCAGGGCTGGAGCGCGCCCGCGAGCTGGGAGACGCTGATGTCCCCACGCCCGAGCGCGGCGAGGACGTCCTCGAACTCCGGCAGGTTGAACCGCTCCGCGAGCGCCTCGCGAGGCGGGGACTCGATCCTCAGCCGTTTCAGCTCCCGGTCCCAGATCTCCTGTCCGCCGGCCACGTTGCGTTCGCGGTCCTGGTGCTTGAACCAGTGCCGCACCTTCGCCCGCGAGCGGGGGCTGCCGAGGTAGCCGAGGTTCGGGTTGAGCCAGTCGCGGCTCGGACGCGGATGGCGGGCGGTGAGCACCTCGATCCGGTCGCCGGAGCGGACCGCGCAGGTGAGCGGCACGATCCGGCCGTTGACCTTCGCGCCCCGGCAGCGGTGGCCGACCTGAGTGTGGACCTGGTAGGCGAAGTCCAGGGGCGTCGAGCCGACCGGAAGATCGATGATGTCGCCGCGCGGGGTGAAAGCGTAGACGCGCTCCGCCTCCAGCTCCCGGCCGAGCGAGACGAGCGGCGACCCCGGCTCGTCGGACTCCTCGCGCTGCTCCAGGATCTGGCGCAGCCACGCGATCCGGGCGTCGACCTCCGACGCCAGACCCCGCGTGCCCTCCTTGTACCGCCAATGCGCCGCCACCCCGAGTTCCGCCTGGGCGTGCATCTCGCGGGTGCGGATCTGCACCTCCAGGGTCCGTCCGCCCGGCCCGATGACCGCGGTATGCAGCGAGCGGTAGCCGTTCGGCTTGGGGTGGGTAATGTAGTCGTCGAACTCGCGTGGGACGTGGGTCCACCGCCCGTGCACGATGCCGAGCACCGTGTAGCACTCCGCGACGGTGCCGGCGACCACCCGGATCGCCCGCAGATCGAAGATCCGATCGAAGCCGGGCGGTTCGACACCGGCTGGCCCGACGCCAACTTGCGCGACTCCCGCCGGCCCGGCGTCGGCCGACCCCGCGCCGGCCTGCCCGGGGGCGGACGACTTCCGGCGTATCTTTCGCCAGATGCTGTAGATGTGCTTGGCGCGGCCGCTCACTTCCGCGTCCACGCCGGCCCGGCGGAGGTCGGCGCCGAGCCGGCGCACCACCCCGGCGACGTAGCGTTCGCGATCGAGCCGCCGCTCGTTGAGCTGGCGGGCGATGTTCATGTACCTCTCCGGCTCCGACTCGCGGAACGCGAGGTCCTCGATCTCCCACTTGTACTGCCAGATCCCGAGGCGGCTCGCGAGCGGGGCGTAGATCTCCAGGCTTTCCCGGGCGAGACGTTCCCGTTCGGCAGTGGGACGCTCGCGCGCGGTGCGCAGCCGGTGCAGGGTCAGCGCGAGCTGCATGAGCAGGACCCGCACGTCGTCGACGACCGCGAGCAGAAGCCTTCGCAGCCTCTCCGTCCGCCGCGCCCGGACGTCCCGTCCGGTGGGAGCGGCGTCTTCGGCCGAGAACGAGCGGAGCTCGTCGAAGCGGAGCAGCCCCTCGACGAGCGCCGTCGCCTCGTCGCCGAGGTGCGTCCGTACCGCGTCAAGCCCGACGAGGCCACGCTCGACGAGCAACCCGGCGAGTCCCGCGGCAATGCAGTCCGCGTCGAGGTTCAGTGCCGCGAGCACCTCAGCCGCATCGGTCCACGACGCCGGCTTCCCCACCGGCTCTCCGGCCGCAACCTTGCCGGCCTCGTGGCGTACCGCGCCTTCGACGAACCCGCGCACCCAGCGCACCGCTTCGGCCGCGGCGTCTTGCCTCCTGCCGGTGGAGCGGGCGCCGGGAGCCGGGCCGCCGGTCTTCATGGGTACTGGCTCATCGGGTGTTTCGCGCCGGCCGCTTCGCTCAGGCGGCCCGCAACATGCACGGTGAAGGGGACGGAGACGATCCGGGGACTCGGCCTTGCACGTCGAGGGTTCGGAGACGTGTCAGCGGCGGCGCGGCCCCGAGGAACCAAGCTGATAGGACGCGGACGCAGCCACGGACGCAGCCGCTTCCCCTTGAGCGGGGTGCCGGTCGAGAGCGGTCGCCCGCTCCAGCACGCCGTCAAGCTGCTCCGCGACAAGGGCGAAGTCCTCCTCGTCCTTGACCGCGGTGCCGATCGCGCGGCGGAAGGCGAGCGGCCATCGCGTCCCGGACGCCGCCAGCATCTCCGCCGCCTCCGCCCAGTCGATCGCCTCCGCGATCCCCGGCGGCTTCGCAAGCGGCATCCCGCGCAGCGTGCCGACGGCGGCGACCACCGCGCGGGCGGTGCGCTCGGCCACGTCGCGGGCACGAAGATTCACGATCTCGATCTCCTTCTCCGGCTCGGGATAGGCGATCCAGTCGTAGACGCAACGCCGGCGCAACGCCTCGTGCAGCTCGCGGGTGCGGTTCGAGGTGAGGACGACGACCGGCGGCTCCCCGGCGCGCAGCGTGCCGGTCTCCGGAATCGAGATCTGGAAATCGGACAGGAATTCCAGGAGAAACGCTTCGAACTCGTGGTCCGAGCGATCGATCTCGTCGATGAGCAGGAGGGTGCGGGCCGGGGCGCGGAGCGCCGCGAGCAGCGGCCGTTCGATCAGGAACGCCTCGTCGTACAGATCGACGTCGCGCTCGCCGGCGCGGCGTAGCGCGAGCATCTGCGCGGGATAGTTCCACTCGTAGAGCGCGGCGGAGGAGTCCATGCCCTCGTAGCACTGGAGCCGGATGAGCTCGCGCCCGAGCACCCGCGCGAGCGCCTTGCCCGCTTCGGTCTTGCCCACCCCCGGCGCGCCTTCGAGCAGCAACGGCTTGCCGAGCGCCAACGCGAGGAAGGCCGCGGTGCTCAGTTCTTCGCCGGCAACGTAGGCGGCGCCGCGCAACGCCGATTCGAGCGCGGCGGGGGAGTCGATGCGGCGCGGCAGGCGTGCTCGCGCCGGTGTGGGGACGGGCCGTCGGGGCGGAGCCGGCGTGGGCGTCGCGAGGGCGGAGGCCCCTCGCGGCGCCCGCGCGGACGATGCAGGAGCGGACGTTCGCGCCGCCGCCGGCGCCGCCGCTTCCGCCGGTGCGGATTCCGGCGCTCCTGCCTTCCCGGAAACCGGCGCCGGCGCGTTGCCCGGAGGCGCGGGATTGCGCCCGGTCTTCGCCGGCAGCGTCCAGGCGAGCCTGCGTCTCATTCCTCCTCACTCCTTTCGGTCCGTCGGCGGCGCATGGTTCGTCCTCGACACTGGCGGAAGAGGGTGGGAGTCGAACCCACCAGACACGTGGTACGCGTCTCACCGGATTTGAAGTCCGGGCGCCCCACCGGGGTGCGATCCTCTTCCTCGGCTTCCTGGGCCGGCCGCATCATCGGGTCCGCCGTATCGACTGCATCCCCGTCATCATCCCCTGTCCTCTTCCCCGGCTTCCCGGGCGGCCGCGTCGGCAGGCGTGCACTCCGAGCGCTCGCATCGCTTCAGGCACCCGCGTCGTCCTCATCGCCGAAGACCTCGGCGGCGGGCCTGCGCACCCGGCGCCGGTCGCCGAGGCGTTCGGTGAAGCCGCTCCGGTCGAAGCACTCCAGCAGCTCGACGGCGAAGTTGCGGCCGACGCGCGCATGGTTCTTGTACTCGGCCGCGGTGAAGCGTCCTTCCGGCGATACGCGCGCGAGCGATTCCGCGTGCTCCGCAAGGGTCTTGACCGCGGCCAGCGGCACAAACCGGGTGCGGGTGACCGGCAGGACCAAGCCTGCGTTCGTCGCACGCTTGAGCAATGCGCCGAGCTCCGCCTCGTCGATCTTCAGTTGCTCGGCGGCCTGGCGCAAGCTCGGCGGACTGCCTCTGGCCGGGTCGAGAACGTGCGCGACGCGCGGCCAGACGCGCACGTCGTTCGTACCCAGGGTGACCCGGTGCTCCGGGAGCCGGACCGTGGCGCCTCGCCGGGCGATGGCGCCCCGGTGCAGCAGGGCGGTCAGGGCGTGCTCGACCACGCCCCGGCTCACCCGGCGCGCGATACCCAAGCGCACGTCGTTCGCATTTGCTCCGTGAAGCCGCGGGCGTTCGCGGTGGAAGGCCGCGAGGAATGCGAGGATCTCGTCCTGCAGGCCCGCCCAATGCGCGGGCGAGAAGCACCGATCGGCCTCGGCGTCGGGCGCCCGCAACGCGCCGGCCGCGTCGAGCATCCCTTCGATTTCAAGCTCGGTGACACCGAAGGCCCGCCGTATCCAGCCGGTGTCCACACCGGTTCCCGTAGATGCGATCACGCGCGCGATCGCTTGCTCCGGCTCGTGCATTCCGAGCACATGCACGTCTGTCCGCGCCGGATCACCCTCATCGGCCGCCCGTGCGCCCGTGCGCACCGAATCGCGCCCTTCGCCCGCATGCGTATCCACCCGCACCGGATCGCGCTCCTCGGCCGCCCTCTCGCCCGCCCACTCCGGGTCATGTCCCTCGGCCGTCCTCGCGCCCGTCCCTGCCTGTCTCGGACCACGCCCTTCGATCGCATCGAGCCAGGCGAGACGGGCCGGGCGCGCGCGCCCTCGCCTCGGCGAGAACGGATCGATGACCGTGCCGCCGCCCATCGTGCGCGTCGCGGACTGGTCGCGGATGACGATCCGATCCCCCGCGAGCGCGTGCAGCGGACGGTCGAGCACGATCTGGACCCGCCCGCTGTCGCCGGGGACGATGCTGCCCGCGCCGAGGACTGCGATCCGGGCCGTCGAATGCGATGCCGCGAGATGGACGTGTACCGGGGTCCAGTGCCGGAGCGCACGGGTCTCGGCGGAGAGGACCCGCAGGCGGACGTCGATGCGGTCGCTTGGTGCGTGCAGGGTGCGGTCCACGACCCAGTCCCCGCGCCCGATCGTCTCCGGCCCCAGATCGCGCCCCGCAAGGTTGAGCGCGCAACGCTCGCCGGTGCGCGCGCATTCGGCCGGCCGGTCCTGGGCGTGGATGCCGCGGATGCGCGCCTCTTGCCCGCCGGGGGTCACCACCAGACGTTCGCCGGCGCCCGCCGTCCCCGCGTGCACGGTCCCCGTGACCACCAGCCCCGCGCCCTTGAGGGTGAACGCGCGGTCGATGCAGAGCCGGAACCGGCCGTTCGCGGCCCTCGCGGCGTGGCGCAGGGCGCGCTCGCGCAACGCCGCGGCGAGGGCGTCCATACCCGTACCGGACAGGGCGGAGACTTGGTGGACCTCCGCGCCCCGCATCCCGGTGGTGGAGAGGAGCGTATCGATCTCCGCGCCCACTTCGGCGGCTCGGGCCGCACCCACCTTGTCGGCCTTGCTCACCACCGCGATGCACACGTCCACCCCGAGCAGGTCGAGGATGGCGGTGTGCTCGCGGGTCTGCGGCATCACTCCGTCGTCGGCGGCGACCACCACCAGCGCGAGATCGACGGCCCCGACCCCCGCCAGCATGTTGCGCACGAAGCGTTCGTGGCCGGGGACGTCCACGAACCCGAGCACGTGATCGGGGTCGAGCGAGTGGTAGGCGAACCCCAGATCGATGGTCAGCCCCCGCTTCTTCTCCTCGGGGAGGCGATCGGTGTCGACCCCGGTCAGCGCCCGCACCAGCGCGGTCTTGCCGTGGTCGACGTGGCCCGCGGTGGCGACGATCACGGCACGGCCAGGGAGCCGGGCCGGGCGGTGGAGCCCGCTTCCCCGCCGGTGCGGGACGGCCACGGGACGGGTACGGAATCGCGCGTCCGCTGGTTCACCGGCGCCGGCGGCGGGTGCAATCCGGTGCCCGAGACCGCGGCGGTCGCGGTGCGTCCAAGTGGCCGGGTTGGGCGACGGAGCCCGTATGTCTGCCGGAGAAGGACGGTTGCAGGACGGGCGCGGCGTGAGCCTCGCCGGGCGCGTCCCGTGCCGCGCCGAGCACCGGCAGCCCGCCGTGCGCGCGGATGGGGTGGATGATCGCATCCACCACCGCCGGCGGCCGATCGGCGGAGGGTGCCGCGGAAGGTATGGAGAGATGCGCCCAAGGTTCGGAGGTGCCGGGGAATCGCCGGAGAATACGCCGCCGCGCGGAAAGCGGCATCGTACTGAACCCGGCGCCGTGCTTGAAGATGATGTGGCAGAGGCGTGCGGGCCGGCCGATAATCCGAGGCGACTGCACTGTGTACGGAACCGATGACGCGCACGGAACAGAACTCGACCGCCGCCGCGGAGCCGACGGCCAGGCGCAAGCTGCCCATCGGCATCCAGACCTTCCGCGAGATACGTGAGGAGGGGCATTACTACGTCGACAAGACACCGTTCATCCGGCGGCTGGTGGAGAACGGCAAGCACTACTTCCTCTCCCGCCCGCGGCGCTTCGGCAAGAGCCTGCTGGTGGACACCATCAAGGAGCTGTTCGAGGGCAGCGAGCCGCTGTTCCGGGGGCTCGCCGTCCACGATGAATGGGACTGGTCCGTGCGTCACCCGGTCGTGCGGCTCGACTTCAGCCAGGGGGACTACAAGCAGGCGGACTACCTGCATGCGAACGTGGCGGCCCAGCTCGACCGCATCGAGAGAAGGGCGGACTTCGTTTCCCGCTACACCACCGCGCCGGAGCGTTTCGGCGATCTGCTCGAGGTTCTGCATGAGCGTACCGGCGAGCGCGTCGCGGTGCTGGTGGACGAGTACGACAAGCCGATCCTGGACGCCCTGGAGAAGCCGGAGGTGGCCCGCGCCAACCGCGACTCCCTACGCGGGCTGTACTCCACCGTCAAGTTCGCCGACGCCCACATCGCATTCAGCCTGTTCACGGGGGTGAGCAAGTTCTCCAGGGTGAGCCTGTTCTCGGGACTCAACAATCTCCGTGGCATCACCCTGGACCCGCGCTACTCCGCCATCTGCGGCTACACCGATGCGGATCTGGACACGGTGTTCGCGCCGGAACTGCCGGGCCTGGACCGCGACGAGATCCGCCGCTGGTACAACGGCTATGGCTGGCTCGGCGCGGAGAGGGTCTACAACCCCTTCGACATCCTCCTGCTGTTCGACGCCCGGAAGTTCAGGGCCTGGTGGTTCGAGACCGGCACGCCGGCGTTCCTGCTGGACACGCTGGTGGGCCGCGGCGTCAGCACCGTGGCCCTGGACGACATGCTGTCGAGCGACGACCTCCTCTCCACCTTCGACGTGGACGACGTCGCCACCGAGGCGCTGCTGTTCCAGACCGGCTACCTGACCATCCAGGGCGAAGAGGATCTGGGCGGGCAGATCTTCTACCGGCTGGGCTATCCGAACCGTGAGGTGCGGCAGAGCCTGAACGAACGCCTGCTGCGACGCTTGCAAGGCACCTCCGGCCAGATGGTCCCCCACACCATCCGCCTGCGCAAGCTGCTGCTGGCCAACGACTTCGCCGGGCTGGAGTCGCTGTTCAAGGCGTTGTTCGCCGGCATTCCGTACCAGTGGCATACGAAGAACGACATCGCCGACTACGAGGGCTACTACGCCAGCGTGTTCTACTCCTGCTTCGCGGCGGTGGGGCTGGAGGTGACGGTGGAGGACAGCAGCAGCCACGGACGCCTGGACATGGCGGTGGTCTTCAACGATCACGTATACCTGTTCGAGTTCAAGGTGGTGGAATCGGCGCCCGAGGGTACGGCCCTGGCGCAGCTACGGGAGCGGGGCTACGCGGACAAGTACCGGGCTTCGGGCCGGCCGATCCATCTCATCGGCGTGGAGTTCAGCAAGGAGATGCGCAATCTGGTGGCGTTGGAGGCAGTAGCCGCCTGATCTACGCAAGCCGTCACTTGCGGCGTCCGGCTCGTCGAACGGCCGGACGCCGTCCGGCAGGAGGCGATCAGGGGCGGTTCGGATCCCCACCACTCTCCATACGCATGGAAGTCGGCGTTCCAATGTTCATCCTCGTTCTCGACTTCCAGGTTCACACACGGATGACAGATCGCGCCTCCGAAACCACTCAAATCGGTCGAGATGCCGATCCCGGCTAACTGGGACAAGTGGCTGCGCGCGCTCACCGACCCGTCGCCGAGCCGAAGGAACAAGGTCGGGCTGAGCGTCACGGTGTGCACCGCAAGATCGGGGAAGATCCTTTTCAGCGCCTGCTCGCTCAACGAGATGCACTCCTTGCAGATCGCGGCCTGTTCTTCCGTTCACATGTATTCGAAGCTGATCGACAGCCTGTCCTCTGTCACGTCGATGAGTCCGTTCCCGCCGAACAAGGAGATCCGTACCCGAACCTCGGAGAGTCGATCCCCACGGGATATCTGCATGTCGGAGGAACGAATCGGGTACGAGGAACCGATGCCCTCATGGAAAGAACGCAATACCTCCATATTGCGGGCAGACAGGTCGAACCCGGAGCCGAAAAAAGCCGCTTCATACTCCAGATCCACCCGTTCGACGGCCGCTTGCATCGAGACACCTCCCGATCCCGCAGACAATTCCCGCCAACGTCCCGAAGTACGATCCACGACGGTTTCAGGCTCTGTCCACGGGCCTTCAAGAAGCAACGGCCCGCCATCGCCCCGCCGGCCTGCCTCGGCAAGGGCGCCGAAGCGTTGCCGGAGGGCTTCCCGCACCGTACCGCCTTCCGGTCACGGCGGCAGATCCATCGGACCGGGATTCTTCCCGGAATCGGAACCTTCTCCGGCGTTCATCGGGCTGGAGAACGCCCCCTCGGCCCACCCAAACGGCTGGTGCACGTCCAGAGGACCTCTACCGCACGATCGTCACCGGTACGCCCTACCCTGTCCGCGGCCTCCGCACCTTCGACACGAATCTGCTTATCTCCCACGCCGGCGCCGCGGCCGGGAGGCGGACGCTCGAAACACTCGACTTCCATGCGCACGCGGACATCTGCCTGCTGCTTCGACTACTTCACCCGGACATGAGGATAGTTGGGGCTGGCCGGATCGACGGTCACCTCCCTGCGGCCCGGGTGGACTACCAGGTCCATGTCCTCCATCGGAACCGATCCCAGCAGCACCTCGTCACCGAGCACCAGGGCGCCGACGTAACAGAACCTCTTGCCGAACGAGACCTTGATCGGGCCGACGTAGGGGACGCTCGCGCTCCTGCCGTCCGCGACCGTCACTTCCCTCGTCGATTCGGCTTCAAGGGCGAGCTGGACGGCGATGTGGTCGGGGATGCACAACATGAGGGCGCCGGTGTCGACCAGCGCCTTCACCGCAAGCGGCGCCAGATCCTGCCGCCCCGGATTGCTGAGCGCGACATCCGCGAAAACATATCCCATCAGGCTGCCTCGCAATCGGATCGTCGACGCGGAGCTCCGATCATGACACATCACCCTCCATTCGATGGCCGTGAACCGGATCCCGCACGTCTCCGGACATCGCACCCGCGACTGCCTCGATCGGGGGGGCTTGGCCGGACCTCGACCGGAGGCTCCGAAGCGACACCGAATTTCGGCCACCCTGTGCTCGACCCTGCGGCTTGACGACACCGGAACCCTCTCCGTGAGCCAATCAGCCGAATCCGCCGTCCCGGCGCTTCCGCGCGACCCCGACGGCTTCCGCGTCGAGATCAACCCCGCCCGCGAGCGCGCGGACGTCGTGCTCGACCGCCCGCCGCTGAACGTGGTGACCATCTCAGGGATCCTCTCATTTCCGATGCCGAACAACTTCCGTAACTTGTTGATTCATGGATATCCGATACCGATGTCGTCCATTCGCATGTCCCCGGCTCCCGAGCGCGCATCCACCCCGGCTTTCAACCATCCTTGGACCGACCGGCTGCATGAAGAACAATGTACGGTGAGCGGCCACCAACCACACGGTCGTAGAGCACACGCCTCAAGCAACTGCTTGCGGATCTCCGAAGTCGAAAGCGGTCAAATCGACCGTGGCGAACCGGATCCGATGCCCCTGGATGACGGCGGCTTCGTCAATGCTCTTCCCCACCGACGGATGCAGGAGCAGCCCTTCGGCACGATCCGCAAGGCGATCTCCGCAGCCGGTCTGGGACCTCAGGCAAGTGTAGATCTGGTACAGGTAGCCGCTGTGCAACGCCTCGGCCCGATGCCAGCCGGGCCGCAGTATGGAGTTGAACTTCTTATCGACCACGATCCTGCGGCCGGAACTTCAAGTGCACTCGTTTGCCTACATGCTGCTGATGCTCGGCGACCCCGGCTACGATGAAATGTTCGCGCCGACCGATGATCTTCCAACGGTCGGCCGCAGTGTACGCCGGGTGATCACCAACACCTCCGGCATTCGTCGTGTTTGGGCTGCGTCCCCCCTCGTCACGGCAATCGATGAACTCGTTGAAAATAAGGCGTTCCGGCAACGGCGGGTTGGTGGCGATGCAGCGGGTCGCGGCTTGAGAGGGCCTTCGAGCCCCTGCATCATGCCGGTCGTGGAACGCGAGGCTCGTACCGGACCGGTCCGATCGACGGCGACCGAAGCCGGGATGCCACCGCCGTGTCCGGCGCGGCCTCCGAGGAAGGCGCATCCCGAGCCGGTGCGCGAGCGTGACCCGCGCGACCGGCGCCGCCGCGTCCGGTGGCCTGCGGAGGAAGCTGCATGGACCTGCGACTGACGCCGGCGGGGCATCTGCGCTGGGATCCTTCCGGGGACGAGGCCGCGCCGGTCGGATCGGCGCCCCCGATCGGCGAAGAACGGATGCGTTCCATACGAAGCGCCTTCCAGGCCGACTGGCGCGAGGCCCTGTTCACGCTGGCGGCGGAGAAGACGCCGGTGCAGGACCTGCCCGGCCTGCGCTACTGGCAGCAGCTCGCGGAGCGCTACCTCACCGGCCTGTGCCACGTTCCCGAGGAGGCGGAGCGCTTCGTGGTCGAGCCGCCGACCCCCGCCGACTGCGCCCACTTCATCCTGACCGCCCCGCCCATGCAGGGCGGCGAGTATCTCGGCGAGGACGTCCTGCAACGCATCTGGGAGCGTCTGGACGAGTGGGTGCACGAGGCCGCCACGGCCGCCGGCGGGCTGGCCGCCTTTCTGCAAGGGCGGGCGCCGGGATGGCATCAGGTCGGACGGGTCTGCTTTCATCTGGCCGAGAACCGGGGCGACGACGCACGCCCCTTCGCGTTCATGGCGACCTATGCCTCCGGCTTCGGCGCGGCGGGTCGGCTGAAGCATCTGCCGCTGCGCAAGGCGCTGGAGCAGTACGCCGGGGCGAAGAACCGCGCCGCGCTCGTCAAGCTGCTCTCGCCGGTGCAGCAGGCGGCCGAGGTCTGCGGCTGGGTGCGGGATCTGGTGGACTCCGGCGAGATCTACCAACCCATGGCCTGGCCGCCGGCGCGCGCCTACGCGCTGTTGCAGAGTGCTCCGGTGCTCGAGGAGAGCGGGCTCTCCGTGCGGCTGCCGAACTGGTGGCGCAAGCGGCCCCGGCCCCAGGTGTCGGTGACGGTCGGGGCCCGGGCGCCGGCGACCCTCGGCGTCGATGCCATGCTGGACTTCGACGTGAAGGTCGCCCTGGGCGACGTGGCCCTGTCGCCCGAAGAGCTGGCCTCGCTGCTCGATGGCGGGGACCACTTGGTGCTGCTCAAGGGCCAGTGGGTCGAGGTGGACCGCGAGAAGCTGCGCCAGGCCATCGAGCATTGGGACGCGCTGCAACGGCAGGCGGAGGACGATGGGATCTCCTTCATCGAAGGGATGCGCCTGCTCGCCGGTGCGTCGGCGGATCTCCGGCACGAGGAGCAGGTGGAGGACGAGCGCCACTGGGTACACGTGGCGCCCGGCGACGCCATGCGCGAGATCCTCGCGGGCCTGCGCCAGCCGGGCGCCCTGGACGAGGTGGAAACCGGCGGCGCCCTGCAAGGCACGCTGCGGCCGTACCAACGCGAGGGGCTGAGCTGGCTGCACTTCCTGACCACCCTGGGCCTTGGCGCCTGTCTCGCCGACGACATGGGCCTGGGCAAGACCCTCCAGGTGCTGGCGCTGCTGCTGTGCGAGCGGCGCACCGGCGCGGGGCGGCGGGGAGCGCCGTCCCCGCCGTCCCTGCTGGTGGTTCCGGCGTCGCTGCTGGGGAACTGGCGGAGCGAGGCGGCGCGCTTCGCGCCTTCGCTGAAGCTGCTCTTCCTGCATCCGGCCGAAACGGATCGGCAGACCCTCGCGGAGATCGCGGATGCGCCCGAGGCGCATCTGGCCGGCATCGATCTGGTGGTCACGACGTATGCCATGCTGGTGCGCCAAACCTGGCTGGCGGACCGGTCCTGGCGGCTGGTCATCCTGGACGAGGCCCAGGCCGTCAAGAACCCGGCGACGCGGCAGAGCCGGGCGGTCCGCAAGCTCCCGGCCCACGCCCGCATCGCCCTGACCGGCACCCCGGTGGAGAATCGCCTGGGCGACCTGTGGGCGCTGTTCGACTTCCTCAATCCCGGACTGCTGGGATCGCTCAAGGTGTTCCAGTCCTTCGTGAAACGCCTGCAAGCACGCGAGGAGAACCCCTTTGCCCCCCTGCGCCGCCTGGTCGGCCCCTACATCCTGCGCCGCCTGAAGACCGACCGCGACATCATCACCGACCTGCCGGAGAAGACGGAGACGGCCCGCTACTGCCACCTGAGCCGGCCGCAGGTCAAGCTCTACGAACAGGTCGTGCGGGCCATGAAACGGGAGATGGAGGCGGAGTCCGACGGCGGCATCGCCCGGCGCGGCGTGGTGCTGCGCTCGCTCCTGCGCCTGAAGCAGGTGTGCAACCACCCCAGCCAGCTTTCCGGCGACGGCGAGTACCGGCCCGCCGACAGCGGCAAGTTCCTTCGCTTGGCGGAGATCTGCGAAGAGCTGGCCGAACGCCAGGAGAAGGTGCTGGTCTTCACCCAGTTCCGCGAGATCATCGATCCGCTGGCCGGGCACCTGGCGGCGATCTTCGGCCGGGCCGGGCTGGTGCTGCACGGCGCGACCGGCGTCGGGCAGCGCCGGGTCCTGGTGGATCGCTTCCAGGACGACGACGGGCCGCCCTTCTTCATCCTGTCGCTGAAGGCCGGCGGCACCGGCCTGAACCTCACCGCCGCGTCGCACGTCGTCCACTTCGACCGCTGGTGGAACCCCGCGGTCGAGAACCAGGCCACCGACCGCGCCTTCCGCATCGGCCAGCGGCGCAACGTGCTGGTGCACAAGTTCATGACCACCGGTACGGTCGAAGAACGCATCGACCGGATGATCGCGGAGAAACGGAAGCTGGCGGACGACGTCCTGGCCGGCGACGGCGAGGTCGACCTCACCGGACTGTCCGACGATGCGCTGCTCGATCTGGTCCGTCTCGACGTGACGCGGGCGTCGCCCTGAGCGCCGTGCAGGGAACGTTTTCCGTAGCGTCGGGAATCCTCGTCCTACCCATCCTACCCGCCCGCAGACTCCGAGGAGCCGCGTCATGGAATGGAGGCCGTATGTTCCGGTAGGCGTGCGCCGCGCCAGGGCCCGCCGGGAGATGGACAAGCTTCGCAGGAAGGGCAAGAACGTCCAGCCGGTCGAAATCGAGGGGCGCACCATCGCCCGGAGCTTCTGGGGCAAGCGCTGGTGCGATCACCTGGAATCGTTCTCCGATTACGCCAACCGCCTGCCCCGCGGCCGCACCTACGTGCGCAACGGCTCCGTCTGCCACCTGGAAATCCATTCGGGCCGCATCGCCGCCATCGTCAGCGGGTCGGAGCTGTACGACGTCACCATCCGGATCGGCACGCTGAAAGCCGCCGTCTGGAAGTCCATCAAGGCCAGGTGTTCCGGGCAGATCGGCTCGGTGCTGGAGCTGCTCCAGGGCAAGCTGTCCAAACAGGTGATGGGCGTCGTGACCGATCGCGAACACGGTCTGTTCCCGAAGCCGGGCGAGATCCGCTTCGATTGCAGTTGCCCCGACTGGGCGACGATGTGCAAGCACGTCGCGTCGGTGCTCTACGGCGTGGGCAGCCGGCTCGACGACCGCCCCGAGTCCCTCTTTCTCCTGCGCGGCGTCGATAGCGCGGAGCTGATCGCCACCGGGATGGCCCTGCCCGGCGACACGGCCACGGACGACGCCTTGGCCGATGACGCCCTCGCCGGCATCTTCGGCATCGACCTCGACCTGGATCCGGAGGATGCGCCTCCGCCTCCGCCGAAAGCATCGGCAAAGCCACGGAGGGCGGCGGGTCGGCGTGCCGCCCCTGCCCCCGGGCGGCGTGCCGTCCCTACCCCAGGACGGCAGGCGGCGCCGCCAGCCTCAAAGGCTCGGAAGGTTGCGGCATCCGCGGGGAAGGCCCGGAAGGCAGCGTCGAGCGCCCCCCGCAAGGCGAAGACCTCTCCGGCCGCCACGCCCCGGAAGCGCGCCTCCGCCAAGACCCAGGACCTCCCTGCCTCCACGGTGTCGGCGGGACGCGCCCGCAATGCGGCTTCAAGCGTCTCCCGAGGGACGAAGACCCCTGCACCCGCCGCGCCCCGGAAGCGCGCCTCCGCCAGGACGCCCGCCGACGCTTCACCGACCGGCATCCGCCCCACCGGAAAATGGGTGGCCCGGCTGCGCCGGCGGTGCGGTCTCACCGTGGCCCAATTCGCCGCACGGCTCGGCGTGTCGGTGGTGACGGTATATCGCTGGGAAGCCACGCCCGGGCGGCTCAACCTGCACACGCGCCCGCTGAACGCCCTGACGGCCTTGTACCGGCGGTCCGGGAAGGCGGCGGGTTGATCCGGAAGTCGAGCCGGGGAGGCCGGGGAAACGCTGGGCTGAATCAATCCATTCGATTGCGGCGCGCATCCCCGGTGCGCCGACGAGCCTCCGGTCATCGGTGACGAGGACCGCGGTCAAGGTCTCCGCCAACGTGACGTAGATGGCGTCACACGCGGGCGCAACGGTGCGCGGCAAGTGCCATAATCGGTCCATGCGCTTCTTCAACACCGAAGGGCCGGTGCGCCCGGACGACCACTACGCCATCGCGCCGCTGGACCGGGCGGATGTTGACGAGTTTCTGGACCTGATTCGGGCCAAGCGCTACTTCGTGCTGCACGCACCGCGCCAGACCGGCAAGACCTCGGCGCTCATCGCGCTCCGCGACCTGCTCAACAGCGGCGAAGTGGGCAGCTTCCGTTGCGTGGACGTGAACGTCGAAGTCGGCCAGGTGGCGCGCGACGACGTGGCGCGTGGCATTCGCGCCATCCTCAGCAGCCTGGCCACCAGTGCGCGTCTTCTGGGCGACGACTATCCGGACGGCATTTGGCCCGATGTCCTGGCCAGGGTAGGTCCCGAGGACGCTCTCAAGGAGCTGCTTACCCGCTGGTGCGTAGCGGACCCGGTGCCGCTGGTGCTGCTGGTCGACGAGATCGACTCCCTGGTCGGCGACACCCTGCTCTCGGTGCTGCGCCAGCTTCGCGCCGGCTACCAGAGGCGTCCCGAGGGCTTCCCGCAGAGCGTGGTGCTGTGCGGGGTGCGCGACATCCGCGACTACCGTATCCGGTCGAGCACCGGCGAGGTCATCGCCGGCGGCAGCCCCTTCAACGTGGCGGCGAAGTCGTTGCGCATGGGCGACTTCACGGAAGCGGAGACGCGGGCGCTGATGGCGCAGCACACGGAGGAGACCGGGCAGCGGTTCTCGGCGGCGGCGCAAGGTGCGGTATGGACGCAGACGCGGGGCCAGCCGTGGCTGGTGAACGCGCTGTGCGCGGGGGCGTGCTTCGACAACAAGGCCGGAAGGGACCGCTCGCGGACCATCGAAGTGGACGACGTCTACGCGGCGCGGGAGGAGTTGATTCTCTCGCGGCGCACGCACCTGGACCAGTTGGCGCACAAGCTGGAGGAGGCGCGGGTCCGGCAGGTGGTTGAGCCCCTCCTGAGCGGCGGGGAGGTGCAACACGACGGCCGCGACCTGGAATACGTGCGCGACCTGGGGTTGCTGGCGCCGGACTCGCCGCCGCGCATCGCGAACCCGATCTACCGGGAGGTGGTGCCGCGCGAGCTGGGCTACGTGTTGCAGGACAGCCTGGACATCCAGGTGGCGTGGTACGTGGACGACGACGGCCGGCTGGACATGACGAAGCTGCTGAGTGCGTTCCGCACGTTCTTCGGGGAACACGCGGAGCACTGGCTCGGCCATCTGGGGGCGTACCGGGAGGCGGCGCCGCAGCTCATCTTGCAGTCGTACCTGCAACGGGTGGTGAACGGGGGTGGTCGCATCGAGCGGGAGTACGGCTTGGGGCGGGGCCGGACGGACCTGCTGGTGCTGTGGCCGCGGGAGGCGGGTCAGCCCTCGGACCTGTGGGAGCGTTTCGTGGTGGAGTGCAAGGTGTTGCGGGACTCGGACCGCAAGAGCCTCGCGTGGACGGTGGAGAAGGGCGTGGAGCAGGCGTTGGGGTACATGAAGCAGTGCGGTGCGGAGGAAGGGCATCTGGTGGTGATCGACCGCCGTAGCGAGGAGCGCCGGTGTGGCGAAAAACGTCGGCATGGCGACGCGGAGGCGGGTAGAAGCGAGCGGCAGCGCGAAGGCGAAGAGGCTCGAAGCGGTCGTCGGGAGGACGGGCGCGGGGTGGTGGTCTGGACGCTGTAGTCTCTTACCGATGAGATCTTCGACAAAACGACGAAGAATTCATGCGCTGTTGTCACAAAGTGCGGGAAGAACTACAGATTCGCGGATGTTGAGAGCAGTGACCAGAACGCGCCTTCCCAGCTTGGCAAGATAGTACTTGTAGCGATGCCCCACCTTCTTGATGAGGCCATGGGTGCGAAGACGCTTGAGAAGGGAAGAGCAACGAGTCGGTGTGAGCCAGGGAATGTGGGTTCTGAGATCCACGGCTCGAAAACCGCTGATACACCACTCCCCCCGTGCAAGCGTGAGGAAGAGCCGATGGTCGTCACTGAGGAGCAGATTGAACGGCCCCGTCCCTCTGATGGAGTCTCGTTTCGATGGACGGCCGGAGGGTCCGTCGAGGGACGCTCTCGCACCCTGCTCGCGGGGCCGACGCTTCACGGGTAGCCCGACGCCAGCCGCCCCGCGGCATCAACCACCACCCGGTACCCGACGGTGGCAGCCTACGTGATCCGCCCAACCGAGCCAACACCCGACGATTGAGCCGCCCGAACCGGACGACTGAAGCATCTCTCCGGGCAACGGCCATCTGCCGGATCCGCGCTTCTCGTTCGTTCCACGGCCATCAGGGATCTCCGTACCGAAAGGACGTTCAATCAACGGCGGGACCTCCGGCGACCGCCGCCAGCCAGTCGAGCAGCGCATCGGCGTCCGGCACCCGGCAGGCCGCCCGGCTCTCGCCCGCGCCCACCTTGACGCTGACGCCGCCGAGGTGGTTCACGGCATCGAACCCGTCTTCGTCGGTGACGTCGTCGCCCGCGAAGACCGGCAGGCGCCCGGCGAAGGGCGGCGCCTCCAGGTAACGCGCGATCGCATCGCCCTTGTTGGCGTGCGCGGGCTTGACCTCGACCACCATCTTCCCGTGCAGGACCTCGTATCCGTCGTGGCGCGGCGCCGCGTCCGCGATCAGCGCGCACAACGCCCGCCCGCGCTCCGGCGCGAGGCGGAAGTGCAGCGCGAGGGAAGCCTCCTTGTCTTCGAGCAGCAGCCGCCCGTCCTCGCGCACGAGCGCTTCAAGCCGGGCGCGAAGCCCGGAGAGCCCCGAGCCGCGATGGGCGGCGTGCTCGACGGTCCCGTCCGGCAGGCGTCGCTCCAGGCCGTGCAGGCCGGCGGCGGGCAGCCTCAGCGGATCGAGCAGGGCGTCGAGTGCTGCGATCGGCCGACCGCTGACGAGCGCGACCGCACCGCCGAACGCTTCGGCGCACGCGGCGAGGACCGAGCGCAGCCGCGGGGTGACCACCACCTCATCCGGGGTCGCCGCGAGATCGGTCAGCGTGCCGTCGAAGTCGAGGAAGAGCGCCCACGCGGCGGCGGGACGTACCGGCGGCGCGAACCACGTGCAAATCGGGGATGCTCGATGGGCAGAAGCGTTCACGTTCGCAGGCGCCGGCGGAGCGCGCGAGGCTCCGTGTTGAAGCGGGGCATTCTCCATCGTAGCGGCGCTTGTTCACCGCCGCTCCAATCGTTTGTCAGCAATTCCCGCGAAGTCCGAAAACAGCCGTCCAATCGCCACAATCAGATGCTCAGACGGTAGAAAAAGGCTGCGAAATCCTGGTTGCCCGAGCGTGTCCGGAGCGTTGGCGGGAATTGCCGATCGTTTGTGCAGCTCGTTTCATGCGGCGCTACGCCCTGCGTAGCGAAGTGCGTGCGGAACCAACGCTCCGGGTCCGTCGCGAACCGATCCGGGCCCACGCGCCACCGGTCCACCCGCCGGGTTCGCCCCTGCCGGGCAAGGCGCGCCCCACGCGGGCCACCGACCCGGTGACGCCGCCCCCCTGACGCCTCACCGGCCGGTGCCGAGCGCATGCCAAGCCGCTCTCGCGGGAGCCGAGGCGTGACGCGGCCCCCTTGGCGCTTCACCGGCCGGTGCGGTGACGTTCCAGGCACCGGCGGCAGCGGTTGAGGAACTCGCGGGTGCTCTTCGGCATCGGCACGCGGGCGCCGGCGAGGTAGGTCAGCAGGTCCTTGCCGTCGCGGAGGAGGCGGAGGCCGTCCTCGACGCGGCGCTGTTCGTTCTCCCCGTTCCCCTTGCTCGTCACCGGTGCGGGCGGGTGGAAATCGAGCAGCCGCTCCCCGCAGGCGACGAACTCGGGCCATACGTCGAACGTCGCCGGATCCGTACGCATCGTTTCCGTCTCCTGCTTCGCGGCCCGGGCGAAGGCGCGCAGGAGGGGAACGGCTCCGCGAAGCCTCTCGTGCTGCCCGAGCAGCCCCTCCAGTACACCCGCAATGCGGTCGATGTCCCGCATGGTCTGCGCGATCTTCACGTAACGGCTCTCGTAGCACTCCGCCATGGATGTGGAGAAGGCCTTGAGCGGTTCGCCCCACAGCTCGTCGATCCCTTCCTGGCCGCTGTAGTGCCTGACCGTCTTTCCGAGCGTCAGTGCCTCGAAGAAGCACTTCTCACACGCGCGCATCAGCTCGTTGTCGGGACTCGTCTCCACGCCCTGCGCTGCGAGATCGACGATCGAAGTGAAGATGTCCGTCGCACGGTTGAAGAGCGCGCCGGCGAGCATCGCTCCGCACACCCGCTTGCGTTGCGGGTTCGTCTCCCGCTCGTACGCGGCGCGCGCTTCCTCGAGTCGCTCGCCGGGGGTGTTGATGCCCAGCTCGGTATGATGAAACAGCCTTCGGGTGAGCTGGTCGATGAGTTTTTTCTTTTCGGCCAGACTGTCTTCCGGGGGAGGGTAGTACCGGATCCAGTACCCGTCGTAGAAGATGCACTCCTTTCCGCCTATGCGACGGCGGGTACCGCTCCGAGGTTTTCGTAGTTCGAGGGACGGCAGTTCCGATATCGCACCTGGCATCGCCGAACTCCGCTGGCGGGCCGCGCCGGCTTCCACGCGCGCGCCTTGGGTATGGTCATTGGCGGAAGCCGGAATCGCCCGCCCTCCGCACGCTCGTCGGGGGATTCGGCCCGAGGAGCGCGCCGGGGACTCTTCGGCACGTGGCACCCCACCGTGCCGTACTCCTTCGGCGAGTCGGCGCCCGCTTTCGCGTGCGTATTTCTCCCGGAGCGCCCGATGCTGACCCCGCGCATGCCGGGAGCGGCGCTATGATACGCCGGTTGACCCGCATTTCTAACCGGTCTCGCAGGATCCCGCCACATTTCCCGATCCCGTCGATCGAGGCGAAGAAACGACCAGCAATTCCCGCCAACCCGGAAAACATCCATTGAATCGCTGCAACCAGACGCTCAGACAGTAGAAAAGGCCGTGAAATCTCGATTACATGACCGTGTCCGGAGCGTGAGCGGGAATTGCTGAGAAATGACGATGAACGAAGCCGGCGACAGCGCGTTCACGTCGCGCTCGCCCTACGGGATGCGTGACGAAGCGACCTGCGCCGGCGCGCTCAGTTTCCTCCGGCGGCCGTACACGCGCGCCCTCGAGGGCGCCGACGTCGCGGTCACCGGGATCCCCTTCGACCTCGCGACCACCAACCGTCCGGGCGCGCGTCTCGGCCCGCGCGCGGTCCGGGCCGCGTCCGCGCAGCTCTCGTGGGGACCGCCGTGGCCGTGGGGCTTCGATCCGACGAAACGCCTTGCAATCGTGGACGCCGGCGATTGCACCGTGGACCACGGCCGGCCCGCCGGGATCCCCGCCTGCATCGAGCGCCACGCGGCGCACGTCCTGAGCGCGGGTGCGTCCATGCTCAGCATCGGCGGCGACCATTTCATCACCCTGCCCCTGCTGCGGGCCCACGCGCAGAAGTACGGTCCCCTCGCCCTGGTGCACTTCGACGCCCACAGCGACACCTGGCGCGACGAGGACGGGCGCATCGACCACGGGACGATGTTCTACCACGCCGTCAGGGAGGGTGTCGTCGAGATCGACCGCTCGGTACAGATTGGAATACGGACCCACAACGACGACCGTATGGGGTTCACCTGGCTCGACGCCGCGTGGGTCCACGAACACGGACCGGACGCGGCAGCCGAGGAGACGCGGCGGATCGTCGGGGACGCGAGGGCCTACCTCACCTTCGACGTCGACTGTCTCGACCCCGCCTGTGCGCCGGGGACCGGGACCCCGGTGACCGGAGGGCTCTCGACGTATCAGGCGCAGAGGATCGTACGCGGCCTGAGCGGGATCGACTTCGTGGCGATGGACGTCGTCGAGGTCGCGCCGGCCTACGACGTGGCCGAGATCACCGCGCTGGCGGCCGCGAGCATCGCCCTCGACTATCTCTGCCTGCTCGCGCGGGACCGGCCGGAGAAGATCTGAATCCGGCGGAGCCGGAACCCCCGGAGACCGGCCGGACATCCGGCGCCTTGTCCGAAAGCCATGCGATCCGGCGCCCGACAGGCCTTCCCGCGCCGGCTCACCACGGCCACGGGGGCGCCGGACTCCGCGATTCCCCGGGCTTCCGGCGTCCATCCTTCCGAGTCCGGAACAGGCGGGCCCGGGGGACCGGTCGCCGGAGACCGGCCGATCGTTCTGTCCGAAATCCGGGTGCAACAGGCTACTGCCCAGGGGCCCTCGGCACCGGCGACACCTCGGCGAGCGGCAGGCCCGCCGCCTCCCAGTCGTCGGTCCCGTGGGGATACCAGATCACCGACGTGTAGCCCCAGGCGACCGCCCGACGGGCCGCGTTCCAGGACATCCAGCAGTCCGCCAGACAGAAGATGACGATGGGCCGTGACCGGTCGCCGCCGGTGAGGCGCTCCAGGTTCGCGCGCAGGTAGCGCCCTTCCTCGACCGGAAGGACGCCGAAACCGGTGTTGGGCAGCCACACGCTCCCCGGGATGCTGTAGCGCTCCGGGGGGAACCACAGGTCGTCGGAGATGCCCGCCGGCCGCCGCGGAGAGGGAAGCACGTCGATGAGCAGGGGCGGATCGTGCTCGATCAGCCGCCGCAACGCTTCGGTGGACACCACCGTCGCACCGGCGAGGGTGCAGGGCACCGGGGTACGGTAATCGGACAGGCGGTAGTCGGGCGGCTCTTCGGGCACACAGTCTTCGCCGGCGGAGGGCGCCGAGGAGATCCCAAGCGATCCCGATGCCACGGCCGCGACACCGATCGCCCAGGCCCAAGGTGCTCCCCGGCGCGCTCGGCGCCGAGCCGGGTTCTTGCGAGGGAGCTTCTCGGCTACCATGCGGCGCAATGCTAGAGCGGCGCCCGGGGATCCGCCACCCGGCGCTTTCGCGTCCGGGCGGACCGGCGTCCGTTCAACCTCCGGCAGCTCGACGAAACATTCGAATGGACCCGCCGGCTTCCCGTTCGATTCATTGACCAGCCAGGAAGAGCCCACGGACGACCAGTGCGCCATTCGAGCCGCCTCCGACCCCCCGCCGTCCGCGGCATGACGAGCAGCATCCCGCGCGTTTGCCGGTTCCGGCCATGCCGGGCGAGGACCTCGGGTGACGGCGCCGGGCACGGGCCGGCCGCATTCGTGTATGCGGAACCGGCTTCCGCCCCTGTCCTCCCGCGCCGGTGTCCGCCAACCTGGTGGTGCATCCGCCTTGCCTTCTGCCTCGTGCTCTGCGCCACGGCCGGCGCCGTCGAGCCACTTCGGCTCGAAGAGGTCGCCGAAGGGGTCCACGTCTACGTGGGTCCGCACGAGGAGGCGGGGCCCCGGAACCTCGGCGCGGTCGGCAACGCGGGGGCGGTGATCGGAGCCCGCTCGGTCGCGGTCATCGACACCGGCGGCAGCCCCGCGTTCGGCCGTCGTCTGCGCGCGAGCATCGAATCGCTCACCGACTTGCCGATCGCCTACGTCATCAGCACCCATGCGCATCCGGACCACGTATTCGGCGGCGCGGCCTTCGACGACACCGGCGCGGCCTTCGCCGGACACCACAAGCTCGCACGCGCCCTGGCTGTGCGGGCTCCCTTCTACCTCGATGCCTTCGCGCGTCTTGTCGGCGCCGGGTTCGAGGGCGCCCGGGTCGTCGCGCCCGGGATCGAGGTGTCCGGCGAGGCCCGGATCGATCTCGGCGGCCGCGTCCTGGCGCTGACCGCGTACCCGACCGCCCACACCGACAACGACCTCACCGTCCTGGATCTGCGCACCGGGACCTTGTTCGCCGGCGATCTGGTGTTCGTGGACCGGCTGCCGGTCGTCGACGGCAGCCTGAAGGGGTGGCTTGACGTCATCGAGGCTCTGCGGCGCGTGCCGGCGGATCGCGTGGTGCCTGGACACGGCCCCGCGAGCGTGCCCTGGCCCGGCGCCCTCGACGCCCAGGAGCGTTATCTGCGGGCGCTGCTGCACGGCGTAAGACGCGAGGTCGCCGCCGGGGGCCGCATCGGCACGGCGATTTCCCGAGTGGCCCCCGAGGAGCGCGGCCGGTGGATCGGCTTCGATCGGGACCACCCCCGCAACGTCACCGCGAGCTTCACCGAGCTCGAATGGGAGTGAGCGGGGCATCCCGCGAGGTCGAGGCCCGCGTTCCCAATCGCCGGTGCTCTCGCGGTGTCCGGACTGCCCGCGCCCGCGTTCGGGAGCCGGCGAGAGGTTTTCGCTTCGCCCGGACCACGCTGCCGGCCGCGTGCTACAGTGGCCTGTCCCCAACGCAGGAGGGTCAGTCCATGACCGTTGCCGCCATCCCTGCCGCGATCCTCGCGCTCTCCCTCGCCGCGCCCGCGTGGGCCGGCGATGAAGACGAGAGCCGCTGGAACGCACTGCGCGAGATGCTGTTCCAGGATCGGCCGATCCACGACGGCGCCGGGGTCCTGGCGCTCGACGCCCCGTACCGCGCCCATGACGCCGCGGTCGTCCCCATCAGCCTCGAACCGGCGTTTCCCCAGACCGAAGAGCGCTACATCAAGACCGTCACCCTGCTCATCGACGAAAACCCGGTACCGGTGGCCGGACGCTTCCACTTCACGCCGGCGAGCGGCCGCGCCGCCCTCGGCACCCGCGTGCGGGTCAACGCCTACACCCACATCCGGGCGGTCGCCGAGACCAACGACGGCACGCTCTACATGACCAAGCGCTTCGTGAAGGCTTCGGGCGGATGCTCCGCGCCCGCGGGCAAGGACCCGGACGCGGCGCTGGCCCGGCTCGGCAAGATGAAGCTCCGCCAGTCCCCGGCGCTGGTGCTGGGCGAGCCGAATGCGGCCCGGCTCCTGGTGAGCCACCCCAACCACACCGGGATGCAGATGGACCAGATCACCCATCATTACGTGCCGGCGTACTACGTGGACAACATCGAGGTGCGCTACGGCGACGAGCCGGTGCTGACGGTCGAGGGCGCAGGGATCTCGATGAGCGAAGACCCGAGCATCCACTTCTACTACACGCCCGACGCGCCCGGCGAGCTGTCGGTGAAGGTGACCGACACCAGGGATCGGGTCTTCAGCCGTTCCTGGCGGATGCCCGGAATCGAAAGCTGAGGGGACGGCCGGAGGGGCAGCGGCGGCGGTCCCCTCAGGCCAGTGCGGCGTTCCGGCGCCGGCGGGTGGGGATTGCGCATCGGGAAGCGCCGGGTCCGCGCCGGATCAACGAGGAAGAAGGGCCGTCCGAACGAAGGGGGCCTTGCCGGCCCCTGGATCCGGGCATCGGAGCTCGATACTTCCTCTCCGGAGGACGGACCATGAGACCTACCATCCTTTCCTGCGCCGTGACCGGCAGCCACACCACCCGCGAGCACAACGAAACCCTTCCGGTCACGCCGGCCGAGATCGCCGGCGACTGCATCGCCGCCGCGAAGGCGGGGGCCGCGATCTGCCATATCCACGTCCGGGACCCCGAGTCCGGCAAGCCGAGCATGGAGATCGCGTACTACCGGGAGGTGGTCAGGCGCATCCGCGAGAGCGACACCGATCTCATCATCAACCTCACCACCGGGCCGGGCGGGCGCTTCGTCCCGAGCGACGACGACCCGAAGATGGCGGCGCCGGCGACGATGCTGACCACCCCGGAGATCCGCACCGAGCACGTGGTGGAGCTGAAGCCCGAGGTGTGCAGCCTCGATCTGAACACGATGTGGTTCGGCGGCGGCGCGGTGATCAACAGCCCCCGCAACGTCCGCATCATGGCCGAGCGCATCTACGCGGCCGGCGTGAAGCCCGAGCTGGAGGTCTTCGACAGCGGCGACGTCCAGCTCGCGCACGAGCTCATCGGGGACGGCACCCTGCGCGAGCCGGCCCTGTTCCAGATCGTCACCGGGGTGAAGTACGGCTTCTCGCCGGGCAGCGAGACGATGCTCTACGCGAAGTCGCTCCTCCCGCCCAACTGCGAATGGGCCGCGTTCGGGGCGAGCCGGTGGGCGTTCCCGATGCTCGCGCAGGCCTTCCTCCTCGGCGGCCACTGCCGCATCGGCATGGAAGACGCGGTTTACCTGGACCGCGGGGTGAAGTGCAAGGGCAATCGGGAGCTGGTGGAAAAGGGTGTGCGCATCATCCGGGCGCTCGGCGGACAGCTCGCGACGGTGGAGGAGGCGCGGGGGATCCTGGGGCTTCCCGCCCGGAGGCACGAACGCGGGTAGTCGCCGGCCCTGCCGCGGAGCCCACCGCCCCTCCCGCACTCCGGCCACGGCCGGGAGCGGATCCGCTTCGGCGGCTCCGGGTTCCGCCGCCAGCTCGGAGCCATCCGCGTTCAGAGCAGCTCCAGCGCACGTTCAACGCGTTCGACGCCGACGACCTCGATCCCCCGGGGGGCACGCCGGGGGACGTTGGCGGCCGGCGCCAGCGCCCGCGTGAAGCCGTGCTTGGCGGCTTCGCGCACCCGCTCCTCCCCGCCGGGGACCGGCCGGATCTCTCCGGCGAGACCGACCTCGCCGAACACCGCCAGAGCGTGGTCCACGGGGCGGGCGCTCAGGGTGGAGCGCACCGCGGCGAGGACCGCGAGGTCCGCGCTGGTCTCGGCGATCCGCACCCCGCCGACGACGTTCGCGTAGACGTCCAGACCCTGCGTGGAGACCCCGGCGTGCCGGTGGAGGACCGCAAGCAGCATGTTCAGCCGGCTCTGATCGATCCCCACCGTCAGCCGACGCGGCGGCCCGGACGCCTCGTCGACCAGTGCCTGGATCTCGACCAGCAGCGGCCGGGTGCCCTCGCGCACCACCGTCACCACGCTCCCCGCGACCTCCCCGGCCCCGCGGGCGAGGAAGATCGCGGAGGGGTTGCGGACCTCCCGGAGTCCGTTTTCGGTCATCGCGAAGAGGCCGATCTCGTTCGCGGCCCCGAAACGGTTCTTGATCGCCCGGATGACCCGGAACCGGCGGTCCGCCTCGCTCTCGAAATAGAGCACGGTGTCGACCATGTGCTCCAGCACCCGCGGCCCCGCGAGCGCCCCGTCCTTGGTGACGTGCCCGACCAGGAGCACCGAGACGGCGCGCTCCTTGGCGTGGCGCACGAGCCGCGCCGCGTTCTCGCGCACCTGCGCGACACTGCCCGGGGCGGATTGCAGGGCGTCGGTGAACATGGTCTGGATCGAGTCGATGACCACGATCCGGGGCGATTCGCGGGTGAGCACGTCGAGGATCGCCTCCACGTGCGTCTCCGCGAGCAGCCGTACCCGGTCCGCCGCGACCTCGAGCCGCTTCGCCCGCAGCGCGACTTGGCGTATCGACTCCTCGCCGGTCACGTACAGGGCGCGGGCAGCGGGATCGGCGAGACCGGCCAGCACCTGGAGCAGCAGGGTCGACTTGCCGATCCCCGGCTCCCCGCCGACGAGCACCACCGCCCCCGCCACGAGCCCGCCTCCGAGCACCCGGTCGAGCTCCGCAAGACCCGTCTCGATCCGCGTGTCCGGGGCAAGGTCCACGTTCGATGCCGCGACGGGCCGGCCGGGCGCCGCCGGCGCTCGCGGGTGCGTCGCCCCGCCGGCCTCCTCGAAACTTTCCTCGAGCGAGTTCCACGCCCCGCAGTCGGGGCACTGGCCGCGCCACTGCGGGGTACTCCCTCCGCACCGCGTGCACGTGTAGACGATGCGCTGTTTCGCCATGTCTTACCGGATTCGCCGCCGTCGTGCGGAAGCCGGCGGTGCGAGGGTGCAGATGCCTTGCCGCCGATGGCGCCGCAGGCGGATCGGGTGGTTCGCATCGGCATGGGGACCCCCCCGTGCGCCGGCGCGGAGCGGGGCCGATGCTACCGTATCGTCGGCAAGTCCCGCCAAGCCCGAAAACGTCCGTTCAATCGCCACCATCGGATGCTCAGACGGTAGAAGAGGCTGCGAAATCCTGGTTGCCCGAGCGTGTCCGGAGCGTTGGCGGGAATTGCTGCCGTATCGTCCAATCCACGGCGGCATCCGCTCTCCCGGGAGCCGGCGCCATGCGCCGTCCCCGAGGTGGACCGCTTCCCGTCCCGGGCTCACGGCCCTCCTGCCGCGCTTCGGCCCGCGCGGTGATTTTCGGCCGCCGCCTCCCCGAGCCACTCATCGAAGATCTCGGCGTTGTGCGCGCCGAGCGCCGGCGGCGGGCGGCGCACCTCGAACGTGTAGCCGCTCATCAGGACCGGGAAGCCGGTGGTCCGCGTCTTCACCCCGTTCGGCAGGGTCAGCGGGTGGACGAGGCCGAGGTGCGCGACCTGGGGGTCGTCGAGGATCTGCGGATAATCGTTGATGGGTGCGCAGGGCACGCCGCGGGCGTCCATCTCTTCGAGCCATTCGGCGGCAGGACGCTCGGCGAACCGCGGTTCGAGGAGCGCGGCGAGCGCGGCCTGGTGCTCCGCGCGAAGCTGCTGTGACGTGAAGCGCGGATCCCCGGCCAGCCCCGGCCGCCCCACCGCGGCGCATACCTCCGCGAACAGCCGATCGTTTCCCGCCGCGATGATGAAGTGCTCGTCGCTGGCGCGAAACGCCTGGTAGGGCGCGTTGCGCGGGTGCGCGGACCCCAGCCGGTGCGGCGCCTTGCCGGTCCCGAAGTACTCGCTGGTCTGAAGCGCCGCCACGCCGATGAGGCTCCCCAGCATCGAGCAGTCGATGCAGGCGCCGCGGCCGGTGGTCCTGGCCTGCATGAGGCTCGCGGTGATGGTGCAGGCCGCGTAGAGCCCGGCGCAGAAGTCACCCACCGGGACTCCGCACTTGACCGGGCCGCCGCCGGGCTCGCCGGTGACGCTCATCAGCCCGCTCATCCCCTGCACGGTGACGTCGAACGCGCCCTTGCGCGCGTAGGGGCCGGCCTGCCCGTAGCCCGAGATCGAGCAGTACACGATCTTCGGGTTGCGGGCGCTCACCGCGTCGTAGCCGGCACCGAGGCGTGCGAGGACGCCGGGACGGTAGTTTTCCAGAAGCACGTCGGCCACGTCGGCGAGCTGCAGAAGCCGGCCGGTGCCGGCGCGATCCTTGAGGTCGAGGACGACGCTGCGCTTGTTGCGGTTGACGGATGCGAAGTTCTCACTGTACGGCGCCTCGCCGCCGGCCGCGGAGAGCGGCGGCCAGCTCCGCATCCCGTCCCCGCCGTCGGGACGCTCGATCTTGACCACATCGGCCCCGAGATCCGCGAGCAGCGATCCGGTGAACGGACCCGCCGCGATCTGGCCGAGCTCGATGACCCGCACACCGTCAAGCGGTCCCTGGCTGGCGCTGGACATTGACCTCTACCCCCCTCGTTTCGTGTGGAGAAGGGCCATCTTAAGGAACGCACCACCGTCACGCCGGGACGAAAGGCTACAATCTCGTCAGCCGCGGTCTACGAACCCGTCAGCCGAGACGCCACGGGCCCGTCAGCCGGTATACTGCGGACACGTCGGCCGGTATGCCTTGCGGATGGACCGGCCGCGTGGCGACCTCAGGCCCGCATCATCCGCGCCGGGGCCGCGTCCCGGCGCCCGGAGGGCCGGCAGAGGAGAATCAGCGATGCCTGCACACGTTCTCGAAGGCGGTTGCCTGTGCGGCGCGGTGCGGTACCGGATCGATGCGCCGCCGCGCTGGATCGGGTATTGCCACTGCACGAGCTGCCGGCGGAGCACCGGCGCGCCGGTCACCGCCTTCGTCGGCGCGAGCGCGGGATCGGTCTCGTTCACGCGCGGCGAGCGGGAGCAGTTCGCGTCATCGCCGGGCGTGCAGCGTGGCTTCTGCGCACGGTGCGGTACCCCGCTGACCTACGAGGGGGAACGTTTCCCCGGCGAGATCCACTTCTACGTGAGCACCTTCGACGAGCCTCACACCCTGCGTCCCGAGTTTCACGTCTACCACGAAGAACGGCTGGCGTGGCTCGACGTCGCCGACTCGCTGCCCCGCCATCCCGGGACGGCAAGGTGAACGCCCGGGCGTCGCCCGGGCGTTCACCCGCCGGATGTGCCGGTCCCGGATCCGCCCGCTCCGACCGGGCGCCGCGGGGGTGACGCCTGCTCCCACGCGAACCCTCGTCGGTGCACGAGCACCATCGAGAAGTAGGGTGCGCGCCGGCCGCCCGCCTCGGCGAGCGGCATGGAGCGCTCGTCGGCCATCGTCGCGTGCTCGACGTAGCGCGCGCCCTCTTCGAGGCCGAGGGCCGCGACCACCGCGCGGACCTTCGCGAGATGCCGGCCGACCTTGATGATCGCGGCGGCCTCGACCTGCCGGAGCCGCGCGGACAGTTCCGGCGCGTCGAGCGTCGCGGGGAGGACCGCCAGCACGTCGTCGCGCGTCGCGAGCGGTGCGCCGAGGGCGGCGGCGCACGCCGTGAGGGATGAGACGCCCGGGACGACGCGCACCGGGTACCGATCCACCATGCGCTGGTAGAGGAAGGCGAACGATCCGTAGAAGAAGGGGTCGCCCTCGCACAGGTACGCGACGTCCCGACCTGTTTCCAGATGTCCGCCGATCTCCCGTGCCGTCCGGTCGTAGACCTCCTGCACCGGGAAGCGCGCCGCGGTCATCGGCATCCGGACCGCGATTTCGATCCTGGCCTCCTCACCTTCCAGGTGCGGAGCGACGATCGCGCGGGTAAGGCTCTCGCCGTGCTCCGGCGCCGGATAGGCGAGCACCGGCGCGGCGCGGAGCACGGCGAGCCCTCTCAGGGTCATGAGGTCGGGGGCGCCGGGGCCGGCGCCGATGCCGAACAGCGTGCCGGTCGTGTTCATCGCTCGTATGTGATCACACTGTTTCCGGCCCGCCTGCAACGTTTGCCGAGGTGCCCGCGATTCCGCGTAGACATCATGAATCGACCTGCCCTGGCCTCGACACCCGTGGGTCATGTTCGGGGTCGGGAACCTTCGACACAGAGCCACCACGAGGAGGGCAGGTCGTGAACGAGTGTAGCGCATACGTCGGACTGGACGTTCACAAGGACAATTGCGGTGGCGGTGGCGCTGCATCGGGCGGGGGAGCTGAAGCGGTATGGGTGGCGGACGAGGAGCAGGAGGCGATGCGCGACCTGACGCGGGCGCGCGAGGACAAAGGGTATCGAGCGCGTCAGCGTTCGGGTGCGTTCTTGCTGCGTCACGGACGGGTGTACCGGGAAGGCAGGAGCCGGTGGACGGCGAAGTACCTTCGGTGGTTGGAGGAGCAGAAGTTCGTTCGCCCATCCGGTGCAGCAGGTAGACCGAGGCCGCTCCGCGACGAAATGAAGTCAGGTGGTAGCCAACCCACGGATATCAGAGGGACCCACCGTCGCGAACTGCCGGCCGCGCCCTGACCCCAGCCCATTGAGGGAGGCGGCTTCGAGAGACGTTACGGCAACTTGACGGGTCAATTCATATCAGCGGGCTCGCCAAGCGACCGCACCAGCGGTCGCCGCTTGCACGCCGCGAACTCGGTGATCGGCCGCGCCGGCTCGAAGGCGTGGTAGCGCCCGAGCGGAACGGCGCGGGACACCGCGATGCGGGACAGCTCGCCTCCGAAGGCCGCGTGCGCTTCGATGAGTGAGCGCTCACCTTCCACGGTGACCGCGTGTGCGACGAGCCGTCCGCCTTCGCCCAGCGCGGACCAGCACGCGACGAGCAGATCGGGCGACGAGAGGCCGCCGCCGATGAAGACCGCATCGGGCGCGTCCAGGCCCGCGAGGACGGCAGGCGCCTCGCCGCGCACGATTCGGAGATCCGGAACGCCGAGCCGCTCGGCGTTGCGTTCGATGAGCGCGAGGCGTCCGGGGTCGCGCTCCACCGCGACCGCCCGGGCGCCGCGCGCGGCCCGCATCCATTCGACCGCGACCGAGCCGCATCCGGCCCCGACGTCCCAGAGAAGCTGCCCGGACACCGGCGCGAGCGCCGAGAGTGCCGCCGCGCGCAACACCCGCCGGGTCAGCAACCCGTCGTGCGCGAAGGCGTCGTCCGGCAGTCCGGGGCTGCGCGAGCGGAGCGGCGCATCCGGGCCGGGGACGCATTCCACGGCGACGGCGTTGAAAGCCCGCACGTCTTCGAGCGGGAAGGTCCGCGCGGGCGCCTCGCGCACGCGCTCCGCCGCGCCGCCGAGATGCTCCAGCACGACGACGCGGCTCTCTCCGTAACCCTCTTCGCAGAGCATCTCCGCCACCCGCGCCGGTGTCGTCGCGTCGTGGCCGAGCGCGAGCACCCGCATGCCGGGCTGCACCGCGGCCCGGAATGCCGCGAGAGGCCGTCCGTGCAGGGTAAGGGTCTCGACTTCGGGCAGGCTCCAGCCGAGGCGCGCGCAGACGAGGCTGAAGCAGGAGGGTGCGGGATGGACGCGCATTTCGCCGGGGGAGAAATCCCTTGCGAGCGTGGTCCCGACGCCGTAACAGAAGGGGTCGCCGGTCGCGAGGACGCATACGCGCTTTCCTGAACGCGCCCGGAGCTCCCCGGCCAGCGTGGAGAAGGGGCGCGGCCATTCGAGGCGCTCGCGGCCGTCGGGCGGGACCATCGCGAGATGGCGCGCGCTCCCGACCAGCGTGCGCGCCGCATCGACCTCGGCGCGGGCGGCGGCGCCCAGACCGTCGAGGCCGTCCTCGCCGATACCGACGATGGAAAGCCAGGGGGTCATGCCGGCCTTGCCGATACCGGTCGCGGGCGGGGCGGCCTCGTCGCCAAGTTGTCCACGTGAGAAATCGTTGTTCAGAGAGTCAATACATTTCGCGGCACGTTCTCGGACGGCCCCGCCCGCCTCGAGCTTTTTCTCATGGCCCTTGCGCGACCGCCGGCAATCGACGAGCTGCCTGAAATCGCCATGGGTCAGCTTGCATTGCTTCGCTTGGCGCAACAGTTGCGCAAAATGTCGGCCCATGCGCATTCACTGCGCAAAACACGAGGTTTTCCGGCCAAAACAGGGGGTGGCTCAAGTTCACCGCCGGCGAGGACAAGCCACATGCGCCAACCCTCATGACCGCGTCCTCGTGACTCGGGGATGGGCTGGAGTGGAGCGGTCGAGCGCGCCTGGACGACACGCCCTTTGCTACGGTGCGACGCATCCGGCCACGCTGCTCTCCCAAAGGCGGCAGGTCCCGCGTCATTCCGTCCCGGGCAAGGGCCGGCGTTCATGCCGTGCCCCCGGCGACGGCGTTGACGGCGGCGGCGGCGACGGCGCTTCCGCCGCGGCGGCCGTGGAGGGTGAGAAAGGGCGGCGGATCGGGCATCCCGGCCAGGGCGCGCTTCGATTCCGCAGCGCCCACGAATCCGACCGGGAACGCGAGGATCACGGCGGGGCGGGATGCGGCGCCCTCGCCGAGGAGTTCCAGGAGCCGGAACAGCGCAGTCGGCGCGTTGCCGATGGCGACGACGGCGCCTTCGAGGTGGGGGCGCCAGTAGTCGACCGCGCTCGCGGAGCGGGTGGTTCCGGCGCGGCGGGCGGTCGCCGCGGCGCCGGGTTCGTCGAGGAAGCACCGCACGGCATTGCCGGTGGGCAGCCTCTCCCGGATTACGCCCCCGGCGACCATGCGGCAGTCCGCGAGCACGGGCCGGCCCTCGGCCAGCGCCGCGCGGCCGGCCGCGCCGGGGTCGCCGCGCCAGTCGAGATCGGCGACGACGTCGGGCATCCCGCAGGCGTGGACGATGCGCAACGCCACGTCGTGCAGCGCCGCGGGGAGGCGGGACAGATCGGTTTCGGCGCGGACGATCTCGAACGAGCGCCGGTAGATCTCGTCCGGATCCCGCAGGTGGTCGGACGTGCGCATCGGCGCCTCAGCCGGTTCGATTGGACCGCGTGCCGTGCTTCAGCGTCCTGGGGCCGAGGGGATGGTCGGCGTGCGGATACGGGTGGTGGCCGTGTCCGTGCGGGCGTCGATGCCGGTGTTCGTGGCGATGGTCGTCCCCGTGCCGATGTTCGTGATGGTGTCCGTGCGCGTGGTGGAGGGCGCCGTGGTGCGAATGATCGCGCGAGCGATCACGTGAATGCGCGTGTGGATGATCGTGTCCGGCTCCAGGTCCGGTCCCGATCCCCTCCACGTGATGGTGGTGGCTCTCCTGGGGCAGGCCCTTCTCGTCCTCGAAACCGAGGATCCGCTCGCGGTACTTGCAGAGCTTGCAGTTCATCAGGTTCGCACCTTTCAGGGTCTCCTCCACGCGCTCCGCAAAGGCGTCGAGCACCGCGGGATGATCGTTGAGGTAGGGCGCCTTGACGAACTCGATCCCGGGGTGGCGGGCCGCGACACGGTCGGTGTGCGCGTAGATGCGCTTGACGAGCACGCCGGTGAAGAGGAAGTACGGAAAGACGACGATGCGCCGGTAGCCGAGCCGCGCGGCGTGCTCCAACGCCGGTTCGACGAGAGGGAAGGTGACACCGGAGTAGGCGGTCTCGCCCCAGCCGAAACCGAAGCCTTCCCACAGCATGCGCATCACCTTCGCGACGTTGCTGTTCGCATCCGGGTCGGAGGCGCCGCGCCCGACGACCACGAGCATCGTCTCGTGGAGGGGGACGCGGTCGCCGGCGGCGTCGAGCGCCTCGCGGATCCGGTCGCCGGCGGCGCGAAGGAGCTTCTCGTCGATGCCGAGCTCGCGCGCGTAGCGGATTTCCATCTCCGGGTGCTGCGCTTCGAAGGTGTTCAACACCGAGGGGACGTCGTTCTTCGCGTGCCCGGCCGCGAACAGCATTCCCGGAACCGCGAGGCACAGCTCGTTCCCGCGTGCGCGCAGCTTTTCGAGCCCTTCGCGGATGACCGGCGTCGCGAACTCGAGGAACCCGCTCTCGACGTCGTAGTGGGGAAGCCGCGCGCGGATGCCGGCGGCGACCGATTCGAACTCCGTGATCGCCTGCCCGTCACGGCTTCCGTGGCCGCACACCATGACCCCGATCCCGCCCGTTGCGCTCATCCCCCGCACTCCTCGGATCCCAACGCCCCCCGGCGCCTTTCCATCGTCACGCGCACCTTTCCGGCGTGGCGCGGCGCCGGCGGCGTGGTTCCGGAACATTCCCGCATCCGGAGGCGGTCGCAGGCCCGTCACTTCCATCCCCCGCCGGCCGCTCTGCGGTGCCCGCGCTATGATTCCAGCCTCCTGCGGAGCTCCGCGGGGCCGTCCCCGGTCGTGCCGTGATCGTGACCACCCGCCGGAACGGCACGGCGCCCGCGACTCCATGCTCCGCATTCGTTCCGTATTGCGTATTCCGCCGAACGCCATGCCGACGCTCGACCTCGACCCCTTCGCCCTCGCCCTCATCGCGCTTGCGGTCGATGCCGTGGTGGGCGATCCGCCCGCGCTGTACCGCCGGGTGCCGCATCCCGTCGCGCTCGTGGGGACGTGGATCGCGAGGCTCGACACGCGCTACAACGAAGAGGCGGCCTCCGATGGGAAGCGGCTGGTGCGCGGCGCCGCCGTCACGCTTGGGGTCACCCTGGCCGCGGCCGGTACCGGCGTGCTGTTCCACGGCCTCGCGACCATGGCGCCCGCGGGCGGGATTCTCGAGGCGGTCGTGGCGAGCACGTTGATCGCCTGCCGCGGACTGCACGATCACGTCCGCGAGGTCGCGCTCGGGCTGCAAAGCGGTGTCGCGGAGGCGCGCGCCGCGGTCTCCCATGTCGTCGGGCGCGACCCGGAGCCCCTCGATCCTCCCGGAGTTGCGCGAGCGGCGCTCGAATCGCTGGCGGAGAACTTCTCCGACGGCGTGGTCGCGCCGATCGTCTGGTACCTGCTGCTCGGCCTGCCCGGACTCCTGGGCTACAAGGCGATCAACACGCTCGACAGCATGATCGGCCATCGTGACCCGCGCCACCTGCTGTTCGGACGGGCCGCGGCCCGGATCGACGATCTCGCGAGCTGGGTCCCGGCGCGGTGTTCGGCGGCGCTGTTCGTCGCGGCTGCTCTCGTGGTGCCGGGCGCCCGCCCGGGCGAGGCCGTTCGCGCCGCGCTTCGCGACGCCCGCCACCATCGCTCGGTGAACGCCGGCTGGCCCGAGGCGGCGATGGCGGGCGCGCTCGGATACGCGATTGCCGGCCCGCGGCGCTACGGCGGCCGCCTCTGCGAAGGCGCCTGGATGGGCGACGGGCGGCAGGACCTCGACGCGGGGGATGTGCATGCGGCGCTACGCCTCTACACCGTGGCGACGGCGGTGCTCGCGGCGGCGCTCGCGGCGGGATGGGCGGTGGGATGAGCTCCCCGGGGCGCATCACGGGCGGAGGCGAGGATCGGGGCGGTCAAAACTCGATCCCCTTCTGCGCCTTCACGCCGGCTTTGAAGTGATGCCTGATCGTCGTCATCTCGGTCACGGTGTCGGCGACGTCGAGCAGTTCGGGCCTGGCGTTGCGGCCGGTCACGACGACGTGCAGGGCCGGCGGTCTGCCGGCGAGGGACGCGCAGACCTCGTCGAGGGGCAGGTAGCCGTAGCGGAGGACGATGTTCAGCTCGTCGAGCAGGACGAGGTCATAGCGCGGCGTGTCGCACCGGCACGCCTCGATCATCTCCTTCGACGTCTCCCAGGCGGCTTGCGCGGCGCGGACGTCGCGGGCGCGGTCCTGGGTCTCCCAGGTGAACCCCTCGCCCATGGTGCGGATGTCGACCTGATCGGGGAAGCGCTCCAGGACCGCGCGCTCGCCGGTCTGCCACTTCCCCTTGACGTACTGCACGACGCCCACCCGCATGCCGTTGCCGATCGCGCGCGCGGCGAGGCCGAACGCCGCGGTGGACTTCCCCTTCCCCTTGCCGGTGTGCACGATGAGCAGACCCTTCTCGAGGGTCTTGGTGGCCAGGATCCTGTCGCGCGCGACCTTGCGCTTGCGGGCCTTCTCGTTGGCGCGCCGGTTGACCTCCTCTTCGTTCAGCGGCTCGTTCATCGTGGCCGGCCGCGGGAGGGCCGGATCGCCGGCCGGACCACGACCCGCGGAGGGCAGGCCGCCGGCGGTCCTTGAGCGCCCGTACGGACGGGCGTCGCCGCCCACGCGGGGAGGGGGACGACGCTCGTGACCGGTTCCCGGATGCTTGCTCATGATGCGGCGGTGCCGCCCGCCCGTGCGGGAAACGAGCCGGCGCTACCGGATCGGCGGCGCACGAAGCGGCTGAACGCGATGGGCGCCGCGACCCGGGGGAAAGCCGGAAGACACCATTTGACCGCCGTCGTGACGGCGCACCGGGCACCCGTTGCACCCGATTGCGCAACGGCGCCATTTAAGGGGTGCCGCCGAGGGATGTCAACTCAGGTTTCGGAATTCAAAATGCCTGGATCAGGCGATGGATCCCCGCTGCCCGCACCCGCTTTCGCGAGCACATGCTTTCGCGGGCACAAGCTTCGCGGGAATCACGGCCAGGGCCTTCGTCGTGCAATCGCCCTACTCGTTTCTCAGGCAGGGGGAAGCCGGCTCCCCCAGCGCGCGCCAGGTTCCGAAGAGTCCGAGGCCCAGGGTCAGCAGGACGCAGAAACCGGTGGCGCCCGCGGCGACGCCCGGGAGGAACACCCAGTCCTGTTCCAGTACGTGGGTGGTCACCGCCCACGCCGTCACCGTGCCGGCGGCCGCCGCGACCGCGCCGGTGAGGATGCCCAGCAACGCGAACTCCGCCACGTGGATGAGCACCACGTCGCGCCGCCGCACCCCCAGGACCTTGAGCACCACGCTCTCGTAGGTGCGCCGCCGGTGGCCCGCCGCGACCGCGCCGGCCAGCACCAGGGCCCCCGCGACGAGGGTGACGGCCCCGACCGAGCGCGCCGCGGCGGCGATGCTGCCCATGAGCTCGGCCACGCGCCCGAGCGCCTCGCGCACCCGCACCACCGTGACCTGCGGGAACTCGCGCGCCAGGATCCGCTCGATCCGGGCCTCCGCCTCCTCGGTGGCGCTTGCCGTGGCGACGTAGCCGTGGGGCGCGTGGCGCAACGGCTCCGGCGAGAGAAGGAGGGCGAAGTTGATCTGCATCCCCTGCCATTCGACCTCGCGCACGTGCCGCACCTCGGCGGTGATCTCCCGGCCGAGGACGTTGACGGTGATGGAGTCGCCGAGCGCGAGGTCGAAGGCATCGATCACATCGGCGTCCACCGACAGCAGGGGCGGCCCCGAATAGTCCTCCGGCCACCAGCCCCCCGCGACGGTCGGGTTGTCGGGCGGGGTGGTGGTGTAGCTCAGCCCGCGATCGCCCTGGATGAGCCAAGCGTGTTCGTCGCGCACCAGCGCCTGCTCGGGGTCGAGGTCCCCCACTCGGACGATGCGTCCTCGCAGGAACGGCATCGAGCGGAAGCGGCCGGCGCCCTCGATCCCGGTGACCGTTTCGGCAAGGCGCGCGATCCGGTCCCCCTCGACCCCCACGAAGAAGAAGGCAGGGGCATCTTCGGGGAGGGAAGCCGCGATGCTGCGCCGGAGGTTTCCCTCGACCAGCGCGACCGCGACGAGCACGGTGAGGCCCAGGCCGAGCGAGAGCACGACGTCGGCGGTCGCGTTGCCGGGCCGGTAGAGGTTCGCGACCGCCATCCGAAGGCGCGGCCCGAACCATCTGTGCCGGGATGGCCGGGAGGGTCGGGACGGCCGGGAAGAATGCAGTTGGCCGTCGCCCGCCCCGCGTTCGGGATCCACGCGCCGGAAGGGCGCCGGCGCCGTGCCGTCGGGGGCGCCGGGCGCTGGAGTGCCGGGCCGCATGCGCCGGGAGGGCTCCGCATCGGCGCCTGCGCGTGATGCGGGTGCGGGTGCCGATGCGGACTGCGCGTCCGTCCCGGTGAGCGGCTCCGGGCCGTGCGCGTGCATCGCCGCCGGGCCGGGACGGTAGGGCCGGTGCACGGCGCGCGCCGTCCGCACCACCGCCCATCCGACGGCGCGGAAGGCGAGCAGGGTGAGCGCGGCGCCGCCGATGAACCACATCGCGAACCACCGGTCGGGCGCACTCGCCACGGCCAGGACGGCGAGCGCCGCCCCGCCCGCGAGGGCGGCGGCGAGATGTCCCGGACGCCCGGGGCGGGTGCCGAGACCGGCGCCGCGAAAGAGCGCGACGGCCGGGGTCTCGTGCGCGCGGGAGAGCGGCCACAGCGTGAACGTGACGGCCGTGAGCAGGCCGAAGAGGGCGGCGAGGCCGAGCACGTCCGGGTAGACGCCGAGGACGACCGGCGTCGGCAGCAGCGTTTCGAGCAGCCGGCCCACCGCCAGCGGCACGAGGGCGCCGATCGCGAGTCCGGCGAACACCCCGAGAGCCGCGATCACCGTCAACTGGGAGAGGTAGGTCGAGAACACGACCCGGCGGGACGCGCCGATGCACTTCAGGGTGGCGATGACCCCGAGCCTCGTGTCGAGCCAGGCCCGCACCGCGTTGCCGACCCCGACGCCCCCGACCAGCAGCGCGGTCAGGCCGACCAGGCTCAGGAAGGAGCCGAGCCGCTCCACCATCCGCCGGACCTGGGGCGCGGCGTCGTCGAAGGTGCGCACCCGCCACCCCGCGTCCTGCAGCGGCTCGCCGATCTCCGCCCGGACCGCCTCCGCGCCGACCCCCTCCGCAAGCTGCAGCGCGTACTGGTGGTAGACGAGGCTGCCTTCGCGCAGCAGATCGGAATCGGCGAGAGCGTCGAAGCCCACCAGGACCCGGGGCCAGAAGCCGAAGGGCCCGCCGGAGCCCGCGCGGTCGGGCTCGTGCTCGATGGTCCCCCGCACTTCGAGCGTCATGCCCCCGATGGCAAGCGGATCCCCTTCCTCGAGGTCGAGACGCTCGGCCAGCGCAGGATCGACGAGGGCACCCCACGCCTCGTCGTCCGTCCGCGCCAGCGCCTCCGCAAGGGGGACGGCCGTGCCGTCGTCCCCCCGCGCCTCGAGGCGGCCGAACAGGGGATAGCGGCCGTCCACCGCCTTGAGCTCGACGAGCACTCTTGCACCGCCCTCCGGGCGGTGCGCCATGGTGCGCATCTCCGCGTAATGGGTGATCGCCGTCGCCGTCCGCTCAAGGCGCGCCCGGTCGTCCGGGTCGAGCTCCCGGTAGACGGCGCGCAGGGCGAGGTCCCCCCCGAGGATCTCCCGCCCGTCCGCCCGCAGCCCCGTGACGATCGAGCTGGCCGTCGACTGCACTCCGGCGATGGCGGCCACCCCAAGCGCCAGACAGCCGAGGAAGACCCCGAACCCCCTCAGGCCCCGAACGCCGTGGCGCAGCTCGCGGGCCGCGAAGCGAAGCGCTACGGGTCGCATGGCGGCGGGTCGATCCGGCCGTCCGCCAGGCGGAGGGTCCGGTCGCAGAGCGCGGCCAGCCGCGCTTCGTGGGTGATCAGCACCAGGGCCGCGCCCTTGTCGCGGCTCCGGGCGAAGAGATGGTCGATCACTTGGCCGCCGGTCGCGGCGTCGAGGTTCCCGGTGGGTTCGTCCGCGAGCAGGAGGTCGGGCCGGTTGACGAGAGCGCGGGCGATCGCCACCCGCTGCTGCTCGCCGCCGGACAGCTCGCCGGGGTAGTGCCCCAGCCGGTGGTCGAGGCCCACCGCCGCCAGCTCCTCCCGGGCCCGGTCGAAGGCGTCCGCCTCGCCCGCGAGCTCGCGCGGCGCCGCCACGTTCTCGATCGCGGTCATGGTGGGGATCAGGTGGAAGGACTGGAACACGATGCCCACGTGCCGGCCCCGGAAGCGCGCGAGGGCGTCCTCGTCCAGGGCGCGGAGATCGTGGCCGGCCACCGTGACCCGTCCGGCGCAAGGGCGCTCCAGGCCGCCGATGATCATGAGCAGCGTGGTCTTGCCCGCCCCGGAGGGCCCGACGACGCTCACCGTTTCCCCGGGATCGAGATCGAGGTCGATGCCGCGCAGGATCTCCACCGCGCCGGCCGCCCCGGCCAGCGTGACGCCGAGACCCCGGAGCGATACGATGGAACGATGGGAGGCGGGCATCGGCATGGCGAGTGTTTCCGGCGTGTCCAGGGATCGGCTGCGGTTCGGAAAGGCATCGGACACGCGCGCCGCGCCAAAGATTCAACCGGCACGGCGACGTGCGGGGTGAGAGGGTTCCGCGGGGGCTCCGGCGGCACGCCCGCGAAAGGGTACCAGTTGCGCCGCCCCGCGGGCCGGCCTGCGGCGGGTATCGCGGGAGCGCTGCTGCTCGGGTGGCTGGTGCTGGCCGCGGCCGGGCTCCGGGCGGAGACCGGCGACCGGCCGCTCCGCATCCTCATGCTCGGGGACAGCCTCACCGCGGGCCACGGGCTCGCCGCCCGCGACGCGCTGCCCGCCAGGCTGGAGGCGGCGCTTCGCGGCCGGGGCCTCGACGTGCGGGTGATCGACGCCGGGGTGTCGGGAGACACCACGGCCGGGGGGCTCGCGCGGCTCGAATGGGCGCTGGCGGACCGCCCCCATGCGGTCATCGTGGCGCTCGGGGCGAACGACGCCCTGCGGGCGATCGACCCGGCGCTCACCCGCGCAAACCTCGATCGATTGCTCGGCGTCCTCGACGAGCGCCGCCTCCCGGTGCTCCTCGCCGGGATGATGGCGCCCCGCAACCTCGGGCGGGACTACGGCGCGCGCTTCGACGCCCTCTACCCGGCGCTCGCCGCCCGGCACGGAGCGCTCCTCTACCCCTTCCTGCTCGAGGGCGTCGCCACCGTGGCCGCCCTCAACCAGGCGGACGGGATCCACCCGAACGCGGCAGGCGTGGCGGTGATCGTGGAGCGCATCCTCCCGAGCGTGCTGTGCCTCGTGCACCGGGCCGGCCAGGCGGACGCCGGGTGCGTGGAATCGAAGCAATGACCGGAACGCCCGTCGCGGAGGCGTCGGAGCGCCGGCCATTCCCGCCAACGTCCCGGACATGGTCGCGCCATCGGGATTCCGCGGCCTGTTCCGCCCCCTGGGCGTCTGATCGAGGCGATGCAACGGACGTGTTCGGGCCTGGCGGGAATCGCCTTCGGAGCGCGGTCAATCTTGACTTGCCCTCGGCCCTTCCCATAGCGTCGAATGTGCCGCGGAGGGCGCGGCCGCCTCCGATACAAACGCGATGACTTCCGCTTCGTGCCGTTTCCCGCTCCCCGGCGCACTTGCCTTCGTGGCCCTGCTTGCCTTCGTCGCATCCGCGGGCGGGCCGGAGGCGGCCCGTGCGCAGACCTCCCTCTACGAGACCGAGGTGGTGTGGTCCCCCCAAGGCGCGGCCGAGCGAGAGGCGACGTTCCGCCAGGCGTTGCGCCACGTACTCGTCAAGGTCACCGGCCAGCGCCGGCTCGCGGAAGCGGCCGAGTTCGAGCCGCTCGTCGAGAACGCGCAGGGGCTCGTGCAGCAGTACCAGCTACACACCGCGACGGTGCCGAGCGGGGAAACTTCCGTGCAGGAGCCCCGCCTGTGGGTCCGGTTCGACGAGGCGGGCGTCGACCGGCTCGTGCGTGAAGCCGAACTGCCCGTCTGGGGCCGGACCCGTCCATCGGTGCTGGCGTGGGTCGGGGTCGAGAACGGCGGGACGCCGCGTATCGCAGGCGCCGAGGGTACCGGAGATGTCGCGGCGATCCTCCGGCGCGGCGCGGCCTGGAGGGGCGTGCCGCTGGTGCTGCCGTTGCTCGACATCGAAGATCAGGCCCGTATCGACCCTTCCGACCTCCGCGTCGGAGTCGAAGAGCGGGTCCGGGCCGCCTCCGAACGCTACCAGCCCGGCGGGATCCTGATCGGCTGGGTCGAACGTGGGGTGCTGTGGGAAGGGCGCTGGTCCCTGCTGCTTCCCGGCGCGACGCAACGGTGGAAAACCGAGGGAGACGTGCTCGATCTCGTCGTCGCCGAAGGTGTCCAGGAGGCGGTCGACGCTCTCGCCGCGCGTTACGCCGGCGCCGCTTTCGAGGAGGAAGCGCAGTCGGCGGTCGCGGTGTCGGTGGGCGGCGTGCACGATTTCGCGGGATATGCGCGGACGATGCGGTATCTGGAATCGCTGGACGAGGTCGAGTCCGTCGACGTGCTGGCCGTCGTCCCCGGACGCCTGCGCCTCGGGCTGAAGCTGCGCGGCGGGGCCAGGGGGCTGTACGAGCTGATTGCCCTCGGATCGACGCTGGCCGCGGACGCCGGCGAGGTGGAAGGCGCCCTGGCGCTTCGGCTGCTGCCGTGAGTGGACGATCGGGACGATCGCCCGACGTCGGCGGACCGGCGCCCGCGGGCGCCTCTGCCCAGCTTCCGTTGCCCCTTCATCCCACCACCGGACGCCGTTTCGGGAACTTCGAGACATCGCCGGAGAACGCGGAGCTCGTGGACTCGGTCCGGCGGGTGGCGGCCGAGAGGACGCCGGCGCGGGTGTTCGTCGTGGGCGGCGCCGGCACGGGAAAGTCCCACCTGCTCGAAGCGGCCTCGGCGGTGGCGCGCGCCGGCGGAGACGGGGTGGCGTTCGTGCCGGTGCGCGACTGGCGCTCGCGGCACGTCGATGCAGTCCGCGGACTCGGGGGCCGGAGCGGGCTCGTGTGCATTGACGACGTCGACGCGATTGCCGGAGATCGGGGGTGGGAAGAGGCGTTGCTCGCGCTCGTGGAGGCATCGTTCGCCGGCTCCGCGCGCCTGCTCCTCAGTGCCGCCGCCACGCCCTCACACACGCGGTTCGCACTCGCGGACCTGCGTTCGAGACTGAGCGCGGCGACGCTGTACCGCCTGCGGGAGCTGGACGACGAGAGCCGGGCGAAGGCGCTTCGCCGGTACGCCGGCAGGCGCGGGATCGAAATCCCGGACGTCGTCGTCGGGTACGTGCTGAGCCGTCACCGCCGGGACATGCCGAGCCTCATCGCGCTTCTCGACCGGCTCGACTACCACTCGAGGGCGCAGCAGCACCGGCTGACGGTGCCTTTCGTGAGGGGCCTCATCGAAGCGGGCTGAGCCCGGCCGTGCGACGGGCGTTGCGCAGCGCGCCCGACGCTTTCGTCCGGCGGCGACGTCGTCCGCTGACGGCCCTTGCCATTCCGGGCCTGCTCCCGTACGCCGGAGGCCGACCGCATGGGTCCACTTCATGGAGTGAAGATCATCGAGCTCGCGGGTATCGGGCCATGTCCGATGTGCGCGATGCTGCTCGCCGAGCTGGGCGCCGGCGTGGTGCGCGTGGATCGCGTGACGGATTCCGGGCTCGGCATCGGCATGGCGCCGGAATACGATCTGCTCAACCGCAGCCGCCCGAGCATCGCCGTCGATCTCAAACACCCCGAAGGTGTCGAGACGGTGCTCCGGCTCGTCGATTACGCCGACGCCCTCGTCGAGGGATTCCGCCCCGGCGTCACGGAGCGTCTCGGGCTCGGTCCGGAGCAGTGCGCGGCCCGGAACCCGAGGCTCGTCTACGGACGGGTCACGGGTTGGGGACAGACCGGGCCGCTCGCCGGAGCGGCCGGACACGACCTCAACTACATCGCGCTCACCGGAGCCTTGCACGCGATCGGCCGGCGCGGCGGCCCGCCGGCGCCGCCGCTCAACCTGGTCGGCGACTTCGGCGGCGGCGCGCTCTACCTTGCGCTCGGCGTCGTCGCGGCCCTGTACGAAGCGCGCGAATCCGGGCAGGGCCAGACCGTCGACGCCGCGATGATCGACGGCGCGGCCTCGCTCATGACCTCGGCCTACGCGCTCCGGGCGGCGGGGATCAGCGACGGCCCCCGCGGCGAGAACGTTCTCGACAGCGGCGCCCACTACTACGAGGTCTACGAGACGAGCGACGGGCGGTACGTCTCGATCGCTCCGATCGAGCCCAAGTTCTACGCGAGGCTGCTCGAAAGGATCGGGCTCGACCCCGGCGCCGCGCCGCCCCACTCCCCGGACCGCAGCGACTGGCCCGAGGCCAAGACGCGGCTGGCGGCACTCTTCCGCACCCGCACCCGGGACGAGTGGTGCGCCATCCTCGAAGGAACCGACGCCTGCTTCGCCCCGGTGCTCGGTATGGAGGAGGCGCATCGCCATCCGCACAACGCCGCTCGGGGTACGTTCGTCGAACGCGACGGCATCGTGCAGCCGAACGCGGCGCCGCGCTTCGGCCGTACGCCGGGCGGGATCCGTCGTCCGCCGTCGGCCCCCGGCAGCGGAACGCGGACGGTGCTCGCCGAGTGGGGGTTCAGCGAGGCCGAGATCGACGACCTCGGCGCCCGCGGCGTCGTTGCCCGGTAGAGGGCGCTTGCTCCGTCGAGGACGCAGGCGTCCTGGGAGCGCGGGCGTCCCGCTACACGGCTTCGCGGGCAGCTCCATGTTGCCGGCCCGATCAGCCGGGGTACGCCACCACCTCCTGGCGTTGCTCGCCCAGGCCGGCGATGCCGAGGCGCATGACGTTGCCCGGTTTCAGGAACACCTGGGGCTTCCGGCCGGCGCCCACCCCCGGGGGAGTGCCGGTGGGGACGACGTCGCCCGGCATCAGGGTCATGTACCGGCTCACGTAGCTCACGATCGTCTTCACGTCGAAGATCATCGTGCGCGTGTTGCCGTCCTGGTAGCGGCGCCCGTCGACCTCCAGCCACATGTGGAGGGCGCCGGGGTCCGGGATCTCGTCCTTCGTCGCGACCCAGGGGCCGATGGGCGCGAAGGTGTCGGCGCTCTTGCCCTTTACCCACTGGCCGGTGCCTTCGAGCTGAAACTGCCGCTCGGAGACGTCGTTGACGAGGCAGTAGCCGGCGACGTAGTCGAGGGCGTCGCTCTCCTCGACGTAGCTCGCGCGCGTGCCGATGACGACCCCGAGCTCGACCTCCCAGTCGCTCTTCACCGATCCCTTCGGGAGGACCACGTTGTCGTTCGGCCCGGAGATCGCGGTGGTCGCCTTCATGAACAGGACCGGCTCGTTCGGGATGGGCTGGCCGGCCTCCCTGGCGTGATCGGTGTAGTTGAGCCCGATGCAGAGCAGCTTTCCGACGCCGCCCACCGGGCAGCCGAGCCGGGTCCCGGCCTCCACTTCCGGCAGCGACGCGGGGTCGATGGCCGCGAGCTTCGCCAGGCTTTCGGGAGAGAGCGTCGCGCCGTCGACGTCCCGGACATGGCCGGAGAGATCGCGGATCATGCCGTTCGAATCGACGAGGCCGGGCTTCTCGGCGCCCGGCGAGCCGTATCTGACCAGCTTCATGGAACCCTCGATGTGGTGTTTCCGGAGGTATTACCGTTCATTGCCGGCGTCTGCACCGGCAAGTGTAGTGTGCCCGACATGCGGAAGGTCAACGGTCTGCCTGCCCTTGCCTTTTTACTCTCCTCACGGATTTGTCCGGCCAGCGCGATCCGCTCACGCCGGTCCGCGTCATAATCCATTCCCGGGCCAGGCACAGTCTTCTCGCACCTGTCCCGGGGGCTGTCAGGCGGGTTTGATCCGTCTGTCCGTCTGCGCAAACTCATCGGCTCCTTGATTCCGAATGCTTGAAACTGCCGAGAAACAACGCACCTTGGGGGGTACGTGTCGGCCCGCATGCGCATCACAGCGCCATGCCGCCGTCCGCGATGAACGCCTGGCCGGTGGTGAACGCCGACTCGTCGCCGGCGAGATGGACGGCGAGCGCGGCGATCTCCCCGCTCGTGCCGAGGCGTCCCATCGGCTGGCGATCGATGAACGCCTGCCGGACCTCCGGCCCGCCGCCCAGGGCCGCGATCCGCTCATCGAGCGAGGGCGATTGCACGGTGCCGGGGCAGATGGCGTTGCACCGCACCCCCTGCCCGATGAAGTCGGCCGCCACCGCCTTGGTGAGGCCGATGACCGCGGCCTTGGAGGCGGCGTAGACACAACGCACCGGCACCCCCTTCACGCTCGACACCACGGAGGCGATGGTCACGATCGATCCGCCGCCGCGCTCGATCATGCCCGGCAGCACCGTGCGCACCACCCGGTACGTCGCCTTCACGTTCAGGTCGAACGAGAAGTCCCACGCCGCCTCGCCGCAGTCGAGGATCGTGCCGTGGTGCACGTATCCGGCGCAGCTCGCCAGCACGTCGAACGGCCCCGCGGCGTCCACGCAGGCCTGCACCGCGGCGCCGTCGAGCACGTCGAGCCGGCGGGTCTCGACGCCCTCGACCGGGGCGAGCTTCGACAGCGTTTCGGCGTTCACGTCGGTGGCGACCACGCCGGCGCCTTCACGCGCGAAGGCCCGCGCGATCGCCTCGCCGATCCCCTGCGCCGCCGCCGTCACCAGCGCCCGCTTGCCGGCAAGCCGGCCTTGTCCGGTCGTGCTCATGCGACGAACCTCCCACCGAGATCGTCCTCGATGAACGCCTCGACCACGGACTTGAAGTCGTCGTCCGGCGCGAACCCCATTGCGAGCGCGCGTTCGGGGCGGAACTTCGTCGCCCATCCGTAGACGATTGTCTCGATGAAGGGGTCGCGCTCGAAGGTCAGCCGATCCGCGACGCGATCACCGGCGACCTCGCGCAACCCGGCGACCATCTCGCGGACGGTGACCGTCATCCCCGGCAACGCCAGCGCCCGGCTCATGCCGAACGCCTCGGCGGGAAGGCTCGCGGCGTGGAGGAAGCTCTCGATCACCCGCCGCGGCGAGAGCAGCCACACGCCGGTCTCCTCCGCGACCGGGCACACATAGGCCCGCCCTTCGAGCGGCTCGCGGATGATCGCGCTCGCGAACGACGACGCGGCGGCGTTCGCCTTGCCGGGGCGCACCACCACCGTGGGCAGCCGCAGGGCCCGGCTGTCGATGAACCCCTTGCGGCTGTAGTCGTGGAGCAGGAGCTCGACGGCCGCCTTCTGCGAGCCGTAGGAGGTCTGGGGGGTGAGGATGGTGGAATCCTCGATGACGGCCGGCATGTCGCCGCCGTATGCGGCCACGCTGCTGGCGAATACGAGACGCGGGCAGGCGCCGCGGGCGCGGAGCGCGTCGAGCAACCGCACCGAGCCATGGAAGTTGATCCGCATCCCGAGGTCGAAGTCCTGCTCCGCCTCGCCGCTGACCACCGCGGCGAGATGGAAGACGACACCGGTATCCTCGTCGACCAGCGCCTCGGCGGCGCCCGGTGCGCTGAAGTCGCCGATGCGCTCGTCGATGCGCGGATCGTCGGGCAACGGAGCGATCCCGGAGCCCAAGTCGCTGACGACGATGTGCTCGATCTCGTGCTCGGCGCCGTCCGGGCCGGTGACCGCGCCACGGTCGAGCAGGGCCACAATCAGGCGGCGGCCGAGAAACCCCTTACCTCCGGTGATCAGCACCTTCATATCGTCCTTCGATGCGGGCGGCGGCCACTCACGCGGTCGCTTGGCGATTCCGTTGCGCGGAATCGCGGGTGGCGCTCCAGCCAGCGCCGGCGACCGCTGACGCGGTCGCGCCCCGGCCAATGCTGCGGACGGACGGGGAGCACTTGTCCAGACCGGGATGCTGCTCATCAAGCCACCCAGAACGTCTTGAGCAACAGCGCAATCATGCCGAAGCCGACCCCGGAGACGAGCCATTTCACCATGCGGAGCTCGGCTTTCAGGACGGCGACGTCCTGCTTCACAGCGACCATGTCCCGTTTCAGGACCGTCACGTCCTGTTTCAGAGGAATGATGTCCTGTCTGGTGGCGAGATGGGTGTCGAGCAGGGCGACCTGCTCGTCGGCCGGCACCTCGGCCTGGCACGTCGGCATCCCCGCCTCCGTGAGGCGCTTGACGAAGCGGTGCGTATCGAAAGTGACGGGGTCCGGTCTGCTCATGCAGGCATCGTAATCGCCCGCGTGGTGAAGGAAAAGGCTCCGTCATGGGACCCACTTCCATGTCCTTGCAGGCCCAAGGCTCGATCCCGCCGGAACAAGGGCGACAAGGATCAGGGGGCGGGCGGCTAATACGTCGCCCGCCCGCCGCTCAGGTCGAACACCGCGCCCGTGGTGAACGAGTTCTCTTCGGAGACCATCCACGCGACCATCGCCGCCGCCTCGTCGAGGGCGAGGAACCGGCCGCGCGGGATCTTCGAGAGCATGTAGTCGATGTGGGCCTGGGAGATCTGGTCGAAGATCCGGGTCTTCGCCGCGGCGGGGGTGATGCAGTTCACCGCGATGTTCCTGTCCGCGGTCTCCTTGGCAAGCGATTTGGTGAGTGCGATGACCCCGGCCTTGGCCGCGCTGTATGCCGCCGCATTCGGATTGCCCTCCTTGCCCGCAATGGAGGCGACGTTCACGATGCGGCCGTAGTCGCGCTCGCGCATGTGGGGCAGGGCGGCGCGGCAGCAGTAGTAGACCCCGTTCAGGTCCACGTCGATGACGGTGCGCCACTCGTCGAGGGGATACTCCCAGGACGGGACCGTGGGCCCGGCGATGCCCGCGTTGTTGACCATGACGTCCACCGCGCCGTGGCGTTCGACCGCCGACGCGAAGGCGCCGGCGACGGCCTCCGCGTCCGTCACGTCCACGGTGGTGCGGCTCACCTCGCCGCGGCCCGCGAGTTCCCGCGCGGTCGCGGCCAGGAGCTCCCCATCCCGGTCCCAGAGCGCGACCGCCGCGCCCGAGTCGAGCAGCCGCTCGGCGATGGCCCGCCCGATCCCCTGGGCGCCGCCGGTCACCACGGCGTTCCGTCCCTTCAAGTCGATGGCGTTCATCCGTTCACTCCCGTCGGTGGTCGAGGCGTCCTCCTGCAGCAGTCGCCCCGACCCACGTCCGCATACCTCCCGGCACGACCGGATCGTCGCCGCGCCGGACAAAAACAATCCAAATCAAAACATTGGACACGATTCAAGTACGGTGCGGCAGCGATTGTCGCATAGCACGGCGCAATGCCCGAGCCGCTCTGGAGCGATGTTCGGCGACCATGTCCTCGCAGGTGCGAGAGCTCGGGCGGAGCCCATATCCGAACAGTGATATTGCCGGGCGTCGATCCAGGCTTCTAGACTTGCCGAGCCGCGCACGCCGCACGGCCGCGGCTTCTCAGCAACCCTTTGCCGGGAGAGGCTGGATGGACTACAAGCTCTACTACGACACCGTGGACCGCATGCAGAAGGCGAGCGTCGATCCGGAGTACATCCAGGGATGGATCGGCGGATTCATGGGCAACCCGAAACGCGAGGAGCAGCGCATCACCGATGCCTACGAGGCCGGGTACGCGGCCGGTGAGGGCCGGGAGACGGACGGATTCGAGCAATGGCGGACCGGCTCGTGAACGACCGCCAGGCGGCGACCGTCGAGGCGTCGAGGTCCTGCCGGAACCATCGGCAACCGGCACAAGCTGCCCGCAACAGGCTCGGACCCGCGAGGGCGACGGAGACGAGGTGACGGCCCGAAATGGATGAAGTGCCCCTCATCGACGATCTCGCGGCGCTCTCCAGGAGCGCGCGCCGGCGGCAGTTGCCCATCGTGCTCCTCGTCTCCCGATCGGACTGCTCGTACTGCGCGCTGCTGAAGAAGGAAGTGCTGAATCCGATGGTGAAAAGCCGGGAGTACGACGATCAGGCCCTGCTAGGCGAGCTCATGCTCGATTCGGAGGAACCGCTTCTGGGGTTCGAGGGCGAACGCACGCCGCGCGACGACGTGGCGTCCCGGTTCAACGCGGATCTGACCCCGACCTTGCTCTTCCTCGCCCCGGACGGCTCCGAGATCGCGCCGCGTATCCTCGGGGTCAACACCATCGAGCTCTTCGGCTTCTACGTCGACCGCGCCATCGCGTCCGCGCGAACCCGGCTGGTGACGGACTGAGCGGCGAGTCTTGCGAGCCGCATTCGGCGGAACCGCTCGACGATAATGCCGTGATGATTCTGTGTCGGCTCAAGCCATCTCCTGCGGATCGACGTCGACGGACCACCGCACCCGGCGTGCCGACGCGAGCGCTCCCAGCTCCGCGATCCATCCGGGCAGGAAGCGCTGCATCGCAACCCGCGATTCGGCGTCGACGAGGAGCTGCGCGCGGTAGCGGCCGGCGCGGCGCTCCATCGGCGAGGGGACCGGCCCGAGCACCGAGACGCCGGCGCTCGGGCATTCGTCCGCGCTGCGCGCGGCGTCGGCGAGGAAGGCATAGGGCGCCTCGGCCTCGAGGGCCTCGGCCCGCACGAGCGCGAGGCTCGCGTACGGCGGCAGGCGGGTGCGGCGGCGTTCGTCGAGGGCGGCGTCGCAGAACTTCCGGTACCCGTGGAGCAGCAGTCCTCGCAGTAGCGGATGATGCGGGTGGTGGGTCTGGAGCAGCACCCGGCCGGGGCGGTCGCCGCGCCCGGCGCGGCCCGCGACCTGCAGCAGCAACTGGGCCATCCGCTCGGTGGCCCGGAAGTCGACGCCGAAGAGCCCGCCATCGGCGTCCAGGATCGCGACGAGGGTGACGTTCGGGAAGTGGTGCCCCTTCGCGAGCATCTGGGTACCCACGACGACGTCGACCTCGCCGGCATGCATGCGGTCGAGCACCGCTTCGAGCGCGCCGCGGCGGCGTGTCGCGTCCCGGTCCATCCGGACGACGCGCAGCCCCTCGATTCTCGATTCGAGAGCGCCCGCGACCCGTTCGGTGCCGAGTCCGATGCGGCGCAGATCCCTTGAGCTGCATTCCGGGCATTCGGTGACCGGTACCCGCTCCGCCCCGCAGTGGTGGCAGCGCAGCCGCTCGTCTCCCCGGTGGAACACGAGGTGCGCGTCGCACCGCCCGCATTGCGCGACCCAGCCGCAGGCGTGGCAGAGAGACAAGGGCGCGTACCCGCGCCGGTTGATGAAGAGGAGCGCCTGTTCCGAGCGGGCCTTCACCTGCTCGAGCGCTTCGACGAGCACGTCGGACAGGCCGCTGTCGAAGGGTCGCGAGCGGAGGTCGACCACGTCGATACGCGGCGGCGCCGCGCCGCCGGCGCGGCGCGGCAGCGTGAGAAGGCGGTAGCGCCCGCGCCGGACGTTGTCGACCGCCTCCAGCGAGGGGGTCGCGCTGCCGAGCACGATCGGCGCCCCGGCGTCCCGGGCGCGCACCACCGCGAGATCGCGCGCGGAATAGCGAAACCCGTCCTGCTGCTTGAAGGAGAGATCGTGCTCCTCGTCCACGATGAAGATCCCCGGCCGCGCCAGCGGCACGAAGACCGCGGAGCGGGTTCCCACGAGCACGTCCGCGCTACCGTTGCGCGCGTGCGACCACGCCGAGAGCCGTTCGCCGTCGGAGAGCCCGGAGTGGAACGCCTCCACGCGGCAGGAGAGCCGCGCGTGGAAGCGGGCGAGCAACTGCGGGGTGAGGCCGATCTCGGGGATGAGCACGAGCGCCTGACGCCCGCCTGCGACCACCTGCTCGATCACCCGGAGGTACACCTCCGTCTTGCCGCTGCCCGTCACCCCTTCGAGCACGAAGGGGCGGAACCTTCCGAGAGCCGTCCGCAGGGCGTCCACCGCACGCTGCTGGTCGGCGTTGAGGCCGGGCCGGCCGGCTCCGCCGGCCGCGTTGGAATCACCGGCCGCACCCGTCCCGCCGGCCCCATCGTCCGCGCCCATCCCGTTGGCTCCGCCGTCCACTCCGGCGTTGCCGGCCGTACCGGCGGGGCCGCCTGTCGTGCCGTCACCGCCCCCATGCGGCGGCTCGTCGCGCGCCTCGGCCAGCCCCTTCGCGATCAGCGCGCGCAACGGCCGGCGCCATTCGCGGTGCTCGGCCGCGAGCACCGCCTCCGAAACACCGCCGCCGGCAAGCATGAGACCGAGGAGGCGAGCCTGCACCGGCGCTCCGGCGAGCGCGCCCGCCCCAGCGGACGCGCCTGTTCCGGCGCCCTCCCGCCCCGGCGGTCCGGCGAACGCCTGCTTGCCGGCGACGGTCGCCGCGTAGCGCACGCTACGCTGGGCCTTCGGCGTGCGCCCGAGCCGCAGGAGCCGAGGCAGCGTGCCGGCCACGACCTCTCCGATGGGGTGCTGGAAGTAGCCGCTGGCCCAGACGAGCAGCTTCAGGGTCGCCGGGTCGAGCAGCGGCTCGATGTCGATGACCTCGCTCACCCGCTTGAGTCGTGACGCATCGACCGCGCTCGTCGCGGCGATGCCCACCACCACGCCGACGGCGGAGGTACGCCCGAACGGCACCCGGACGCGGGCGCCGGGCGGCACCGGTGGCGACCATCCCGGTTGCGGGGGCAGGTAGTCGAACCGCCGTCGCACCGGCACCGGCACCGCGACCTGGAGGATGGGCTCCGGCCTCGGAAGTTTTCTCACCTTTTGCAAAATACAAGCTGCATTCCATTGATCCCGAGATCATTGCAGAATCCCGGACTGGATTCGGAGACGACAGGTGGAAATGAGAGGCGGTTGAACGGCGTCATGGCCAGACGACCCTTGCCGGTAAAGCCTTGCCCCGTGAGACCCACTCGATGGACGGGTCCGAGTTGCGCCAACGAGAAGCGCTCGTAACGCCAGGCAAGATGTGTTGCATCCACCTCTATCGGTTGTCCCGCGTCGCTCCACTCCAGGGGTCGGACCCCTTGCACCATTCCAGCGCCTCGACGCGGTCCATGTCCGGCCCCTCGCCGGTCATGGGCGCCGGGATCATCTCGATGCCGAGATCCTCGCAGATCCCGAAGTGCCGGTCGTAGCCGGGCACGGGGCAGATGAATCGCGCGCCGCCGGCGGCGTCGGCCCAGGCGCTCCCCGGCCCGTCCAGCCCGAAGCGGTGGGTGCCGAGCAGGAACAGATACATCAGGGTGAGGCTGCTGTTGCCGCCGGCCAGGACCTCCTCCGGGGCGAGCCCAAGCCATTCGGCGCCGAGCCTGCGCGCCTCCGCGATGCCGTCGCTCCCGCCGTAGCCGCGGGTGTCGGCGCCCTCCTTCGTGCGGCAGTCGCCGCCGAGCGCGCCGTCGAGCGCCGCGCTCAGATCGAGCTGGTCACCGGCCGGCTTGCCGCGCGTGAGGTCGAGGTCCAGCCCCTCGGCGCAGAGTGATGCGTAGTGCCGCTCGATCTCCGCTTCGAGCCCGGCGAGCGAGGCGGTATCCATCGTATCGATCCGCATGGGACTGGAACGCCGATCCGCCGCTGGAGAGGAGAACGCATTATGCAGGCGGGAAGACGTGCATCAAAGCCGCCTCGTGGGCGCCCTTGCGGGCCCGGCGGGTGTCCTGTCTCGATGTGTCCACCCTGGACTACGTCCATGTTCGACCCGGATTCGGGTAGATTACTGTGAATTTCGCCCGATTCATGGTCCGATCGCGCGCCATGCTGTCCACCTCCGTCCCTGCCGATCTGCTCGACCATCTGGTCCGCACGCGCGGATTGCCCCGCCCGGAAGCCCTCTGGATCGTCGAGGAGGTGGTGAGCTTCTACGGCGAGACCGCCAAGGCGTTCGTCACGAGGCGCCACCGTGAGCTTCAGGCGGAGGGGCTGCGCAACCGTGCGATCTACGCGCGGATCGCGGAGGAGCTGGAAGGTCGGCGCTTCCGGGCGCCGAGGCTCAACGAGCGCCAGATCCGGCGCATCGTCTACGGCTGACCCGGCACGCATGATCGGAACCAGGCAAAGGCTCGCACTTCTCCGGCAACCATTCCGGCGAAGCCCGAAAACGTCCATTGAACCATCACGACCAGACACACGGGCGGCAGGGAAGGCCCCGAAGTCCCGATGACACGAGCCATGTCCGGGACGTTGGCGGGAATTGCCGCTTCTCCGGCCGGGCGCTCATTCCCTGGCCGCTGGCACGCAACGGCGGCGAGCGAGGGCTCACGCACTTCTCCGACACTTCATGGGCGATCGCGCCATCTGCGATCCCATCGACAAGGAACGAAAGGGAGGCACCCGCGCCATGTGCGGAATCATCGGCTACATCGGCCCCCGGAGCGCGGCTCCGATCCTGGTCTCCGGCCTGAAACGGCTCGAATACCGCGGCTACGATTCCGCGGGCGTCGCGCTCGTCTCCCGGCGCGCGTTGCGCGTATACAAGAAGGAAGGAAAGCTGGCCAGGCTCCAGTCGGCGCTTCCGAAGCGGCTCGGCGGGAAGGTCGGCATCGGGCATACGCGATGGGCGACCCACGGGGCGCCGAGCGACGTCAACGCGCATCCCCACGTGAGCGCGGACGGATCGATCGCGATCGTGCACAACGGCATCGTGGAGAACGCCCCGGCGTTGCGCAAACGCCTCGCGGCCGAGGGCGTCGCGTTCGTCTCCGAGACCGACACCGAGATCATCGCGCACCTCGTGGCGCGCGCGGACGGCGATTCGCCGGAGCAGCGGGTGTGCAGCGCGCTCGCGCTCGTGCGCGGCACCTACGGGGTCGCGGTGATCGACGTCCGCTCCCCCGACCGCATCGTCGTCGCCCGCAACGGCTCACCGGTCATCATCGGCATCGGGGACCGCGAGATGTTCGTCGCCTCCGACGTCGCCGCGCTGGTGCGCCACACCCGGCAGGTGGCGCACCTCGACGACGGCGAGGTCGCGGTGATCGACACCGGGGGCTTCCACACCACGACGATGGACGAGCGCCCGATCGCGAAATCCCTCTCGACCGTCGAGTGGGAAGACGACGCCTACGAGCGCGGCGGGCATGCACACTACATGCACAAGGAGATCCTCGATCAGCCCGAGGCGGTCCGGCGCACCCTGAGCGGTCGCCTCGACCCGCACTTCCACACTGCGCATCTCGGCGGGATCAACCTCGACCCCCGCGAGCTGCTCGACGTAAAGAGGGTGAAGCTGCTCGGCTGCGGCTCCGCCTGCTACGCGGGGATCGCCGGCGCGCACCTCATCGAATCACTCGTGCGCATTCCGGCCTCGGCCGAGCCGGCGGCGGAGTTCCGCTACCGCAACCCGGTGATCGAGCGCGACGCCCTCTACGTCGCGGTGAGCCAGTCGGGCGAGACCATCGACACGCTGATGGCGGTGCAGGAGGTGCGTCGGAGCGGCGGGCGCGTGCTCGGGATCGTCAACGTCATCGGCAGCAGCATCGCGCGCGAGGTGGACGGCGGGATCTACATGCACGCGGGCCCGGAGGTGTCGGTGGCCTCGACCAAGGCGTACACGTGCAGCCTGGTCGCCCTCGCCCTGCTCGCGCTGCATCTGGGCCGGGCGCGGGACCTGTCGCCCGGACAGGGGCGGCGGCTCATGGAGGCGATGGAGCGCCTCCCCGCCGACGTCGAGGCCGCGCTCGCCACCGAGCCCCATGTGAAGGAGATCGCACACCGCTACGCGCACTCCCGGAGCGCGTTCTACATCGGGCGCGGCCCCGGCTTTCCCGTCGCCCTCGAAGGGGCGCAGAAGCTCAAGGAGATCTCCTACATCCACGCCGAGGCGTACCCGGCGTCGGAGCTCAAGCATGGGCCGCTCGCCCTGGTCGGCCCGGACATCCCCACGGTCGTCGCGCTGCCGCACGACGCGCTGTTCGACAAGTCCATCGCCTCGCTCGAAGAGGTGCGGGCGCGAGGCGGTCCGGTGATCGCGCTGACCCACCCCGGCGACGGGCGTATCGCCGAACGCGCGGACGAGATCATCGAGGTCCCGCCTTCGGAAGACGTGCTCAACCCGGTGGTGATGGGGATCCCGCTCCAGCTCTTCGCCTACCACTGCGCGCTCGCCCTCGGGCGCGACATCGACCAGCCCCGCAACCTCGCCAAGAGCGTGACGGTGGAGTAGCCGACTCGGTCCGAGGCTCGAGGGACGCTGGCCCGGACCGATCAGCCGGCGCAGACGCCGGGGCGCCGGTCTGCCCACGGGCGGGCGCGTTCGAGCTGCCCCGCCAGGCGGATGAGCGTCGCCTCCTCCCCCCAGCGGGCCGTAAAGTGTACGCCCACCGGAAGCCCCGACGCCGTCCAGTGCAGCGGCAGGGAGATCGCGGGCTGGCCGCTGGCGTTGCTCACGTAGGTATAGGGCGAGAACCGCGCGGAGCGCCTGCGCAGCTCGAAGGGGTCTCCGCCGCGGTAGACGAGGGTGCCGAGCTCCACCGGCGGCTGCCCCAGGGTCGGGGTCAGCCAGAGATCGAAGCGGCTGAAGAACGCGGACAGATCACGCACCGCGCGCTGCAAGTCCTGGACCGCGAGCAGGTAGGCGTGCGCGCCGAGCGCCCGTCCGCGCTCGGCGAACGCCCACACGAAGGGCTCGAAGTGTTCGGGCTCCGCGGTCCTGCCGGTGCGCCGCTCCCAGTCGGCGATCGCCCAGGCCGCGCCGGCCGAGAGCATCGTGGTGAACTGCGTCCACAGCGTCTCGGCGTCGTAGTCGGGGCGCGCTTCCTCGACCACGTGGCCGAGCGATTCGCACAGCGCCGCCGCGTCGCGCACCGCGCGCCCGCACTCGGGATCGACGGCCTCGCCGAACGGGGTCTCGGCGGAGAAGCCGATCGTCAGCGTGCCCGGCGGTCGCTCGACCTCGCCGGTATACGAGCGCGCCGGCGGCGCGGGGAAGTACGGGTCCCCGACCGCGGGTCCGGCGACCGCGTCGAGCAGCGCCGCGGTGTCGCGCACGCTGCGGGTCACCCCGAGCTCGCAGACCAGGCCCGAGAACAGGTCACCGTAGTGGGGGGCGAGGGAGACCCGCCCCCGGCTCGGCTTCAGGCCCACCAGCCCGCAGCACGAGGCGGGGATGCGGATCGAGCCTCCGGCGTCGTTGCCGTGAGCCATCGGCACCACGCGCGCCGATACCGCCGCCGCCGCGCCTCCGCTCGATCCTCCGGGGGTTCGTGTCGTATCCCACGGGTTGCGGGTGGGGCCGAAGAGCCGCGGCTCGGTGGTCGGTCCGATCGCGAGCTCCGGGGTGTTCGTCTTGCCGATGAACACCAGTCCCGCCGCCCGGAAGCGGCGCACCAGCTCGCTGTCCTCGGCCGGGACGTGGTCGCTCAGGAACGCGCTCGCCTCGGTGAAGCGCACTCCTTCGACCTCGGCGAGAAAATCCTTCATCAGGAAGGGCACCCCGGCGAAGATGCCGGCGCCGGGATGGGAGCGGGCGGTCTCGCGCGCCCGCTCGTACATCGTGGTCACGATCGCGTTGAGCGCCCCGTTGACCTGCCCGGCCCGCTCGATCGCGGCGTCGACGAGCTCCAGCGGGGTCAGCTCGCCGGCCCGCACCAGCGCGGCGCATCGGGTTGCGTCGAATCCGGCGAGCTCGTCGTGTCTTGTCGCCATTCGCTCCTCCCCTCCTCCGACACCCACTCTCCGGTATCGCTTCGCTCAGCCGTCGATGTACTTCCAGTAGGTGTCCTTCTTCGTGATCCGCCCGTCGCGAAAAGTCCAGAGGTCGCAGCCGAGGTAATCGAGAGGCGGGCCTTCCCCGGGCGTGCCCTTCACCGTCCACTCGGAGCAAGCCCGGTTCCCGTCCGCGTCGATGAAGTGCTGCATGTCCACCCATCGCATGTCCGGAATGACCGCATAGCGGGCGCGCAGCACGTCGCCGATCGCCTGCTTCCCGCGCAGCCGCTTCGCCTCCCACGGGTCCGGTCCCCGCGCCATCAGCCACTCCCCGTCATCGGTGAAGTACGACAGGATGGCGTCTACGTCGTGGCGGTTGAACGCATCCTGGATCGCGTCGAGCAGGGCGATGGTCACCCCGGTGTCGTTGCTCATGGGCTCTCTCCCCGGTCGGGTCTCGGGCAGGATAGGGCTGCGGGCGCCGGCCCGGCCACGGGCATCGTCCCGATTGTTGCATAAATCAAATATCCGTCATTCCCCCGATCAAGCTCGGAGGCAAGCGCCGCGAAAGCCCGTCATTCCCGCGAAAGCGGGAGTCCAGAGGTTATAGACATCACGAATTGACCTGCCCTGGCCTCGACACCCGTGGGATCCGGAAACGTCGCGATTGCTGCTGCGCTTGAGCCTTGCGGCGCCTGCGCTTCAATGAGGCCGGCCCCGCGGGAGCCAGAATACAGCGCCGGGAAGCTCGCACGTCGGGCTTGAGCGCCCACACGGAGCGCGTAGCTGTCGCACCGATCCGCAGCTCGCGCGCTTCAGGCGGCAACGCTGCCGTGCGGTCGGCGTAGCGCACGCCGGTGTGCAGCGTCCCGCCGACGGGCACCTGCAGCCGCGCCATCCCCGTCTCCGCGCGCAGGGGCGCCTCGATGCCGAGCGCCGTGCGCGACTGCCCGACCGTCCGCGCGACCTCGATGCCGTGTCCCATGTAGAGCCCGCGAGACTCGCGCAGCCCGCCTCCGCGCATCCGTGCGGGGCGACCGTGGACGACCACTCGACCCCGAGGCGCGCGGCTCTCCGCCTTCCGCCAGCGTCGATCCCTTGCACAGCCGGAGGAAGCCCGTGTGGTGCACGAACCCGCTGCCCGCCCAGATGCCTTCGGCCCGCCCGCCGAACACGCGGTCGCGCTCGGCCAGCCAGCCTGCCTCCCACGCCCCGCCGGGCGGCACGTAGGCGAGCCCCCCGCTGTGGATGGCTCCGTCTACGCCGTGGCGGCGGCGAAGGCCCAGGAGCCCCCCGTCGCCGTCTCGGGGTTGCGCGCCGCCTCGCGCCAGTGCAGGCCGGCCCATGAGGGCCGTCCGGCATCGTCTCCCTCCGTGAAGCTCGGGATGCGGTCCGGCGTGGATGCCGCGATCGTCACCTGTGCTTCGAGCGGCTGGCGGAAGGGGTAGCCCAGGCTGTCGAAGACCACGGGCTCGACGCCTGCCAGCGCATCCGGAACGCGCTCCGGTGGCGGCGCATCGGGCCGCACATTGCCTCCTCCGCCACACCCCGCGATGGCCAGCGCCGCCGAGATCATCGCGGCTGCCCGCATCCCCTTCGCCACAATCGTTCGACCCATGGTGCGTCTCCATTGTCCGCGCTGCGTCAGCTTGGCTCCTCCACCCCCAGGTGCTCGATCTCGACGACGCCCCAATGTTCGTTCAGATACTCCGCAACCAGCCGGCGGTGGCAGTGGTGCGGCTGATCCTCGCTGCACAGCAGGCAGCCTTCGTCCAGCACTTCCCTTGACAGCGTCTCCTCGATCCGCCGCCGGCGCATCAGGTCCAGAAAGCGGGTTTCGTATGTACTCCAGCCGATTCGCCCCTTCCGGTAGTCGCCCAGCAATTCCTTCGTGGGCGCGAGATCCGGCAGGTGGACGTACCCGATGCCGCAGATCTCGTCCAGGAACCAGGCGAGGTCGTCCTTCTTCGCAAACCCGGCAAGCTGCGAACCGTTGCTGAGCCTCACGTCGACCACGCGCTTCGCGCCCGACGCCCGGAGCAGATCGAAGAACCGGCGGGCAGGTTTCTTCGTGAACCCGATGGTGGACAGCTTCAACGATCTTCCCTCCCGTTTTCGGAACATGGCCCTTGTCGCCGAAGGCGATGCGTCCGGAGCAATCCTTCGTGTTTCCTTGCGAACCCGATAGTGGACCCGATTGTGTTAGCAACAAATAGAACTGTCCGGTTTTGTAGCACATGAGTTGTCCGCTTTGGTGAGGCAGGTCAGTGGGCTGACCGTGCCCCGCTCGTCTCGGGCGCCTCGAGCAGGGACAGGCCGATCTGCGCGAGCGCATGGCCAAGCTCGAAGGCCTGCTCGAAGGGCTCCGCGAAGCCATCAGCGGCAAACGCGCCGCGTGATCCGGCGTCGTTGCACTCGCCCCCGCATGAAGGTTCGCATCGCGCACCGGTTGCCGGTTCGGGCATTCGAATCTGCCGAGACCGTTGGCGAACAGGACTGCGCCCAGGTTGAGGATGTTCCATTCCCACCCACGTCGCGCGAGATCAGCCGATCCCCTTCGAGGCCCGCCAGGATGGATTCGGGATCCTCGGGCATCGGCCTGCCGACCCTCCTCACGAATCGTGCGGAAGCTGGATACCGATGGGCAGCTCGCGTTTCGTCATGGGGCGCACCATAGCCCCGCCTCGGAGGCGGTCAAAGCCGCACCCGGCGAAGAAACGGCGGGAACGGGGAGAATATCCGGCGCGAACGCAGGAGCCTTGCAACGTCCCGCGTCCTTGTCCCCGCGCGTACCTGTGTGATCCCTGCCAAGCCGCGTTTCTCCTTGTACGGCTGTCCGGCGCGGCGGACGGCAGGGAGACGACGTCGACCCACCGCCGTCCCCGTCAGTCGACCCCCATCTCGTCACCCGGAGCGATCCCGCGCACCCGGCGCCGGCGGCGACACGTCTTCAAGCGCTTCGATGCTCGCGAGGACGTGATCGGCGAGCGGCGCGAGCGCGGCTCGCGTACCGGCGCCGGTGAGGACCGCGACGCGGCACGCGACGCCGGCCGCGCGGCCCATCTCCATGTCGTGGGGGGTGTCGCCGACGACCATGATCTCGCCGGCCCGCAGCCCGGCCGCGGCGAGGAACGCATGGACCATCCCCGGCCCCGGCTTCGTTCCCCACCCGCTGTCGCCGCCGCACAGGAACGCGAGATGCCGGCCCGCGCCGAGCCGGTCGAGGGCGGCGCGCGCCGCCGCCTCGCCGTCCATGGTCGCGACCCCGAGCACGAAGCCGCGGGCGGCCAGAGACGCGAAGAACGCATCGAGGTCCGTGACCGGCACGGCGTCGCGGCCCGCCGCGTCGAGGAACGCCCGCTCGACCACCCGCAAAACGACGTTCACGTCGAGCGCGCAGAGCCGCGCCCACACCTCGGCGATCTCCCGGTTCGTGCCGGCGGCGAGCACCGAGCGGGGCGCGCACCGGCCGGTGGCCGCATTGAAACCGCCGGTCGCGAGCAACGACTCCGCCCGGACCCTGCCGCCGACGAGGCCCGCCACCGCCTCGGCGCCCCGGTGGTAGGCGGGCCGCCAGGTCGCGTCGAAATCGAGCAGCGTGCCGTCCTTGTCGAACAGGATGCCGCGTATCGTGTCGCGGCGGGCCGCGGGGCCGGTCCGCTCGGGCTCCGGGTCCAGGCTCATGCCCAGACCGGAAGGGCACGCAGATCGTCAATCAGGGCCAGAAGGGGCGCGTCCGTTGTATCCATCCCGCTTCCAGTCGGCGTCCGAAGTGGCGATCAATCACCGGTCAAATCCTTGCTTTGATGATAATCTATTGTTTGATGAGGATTTTCTTCCAGGGGAGGGGTTGATCCAGCCCTGCAATCAATTCCCGATCAAATCTTTGTCTCCTGCCGTCCTGTTCGCCCGGTTGTGCTTCGGACGCCAATCGACTGGCTCCGGGCACGCGGACAATGCTGTGGTGCAGGAATCCCTCGTTACTCGGTCTCGGGCAGGCGTCGGACGCCGAATTCCCCGAGAAGCAGCACGCCGCCGTCGGGGAGCGCGAGCGCCGTCGAGATCCCCTGGCGTGACGCGAGCTGCCCGAGCGACACGTTGCGCCCGCCGTCCCGGCTGGTGAGGAGGGTTCCTTCGAGGCCGGTGATCAGCACTTGTTCGGAATCCACCCGGAGGGCGGCGGTCAGGGTCGCGTTGGTCCCGGTGGCCACCTGCATCCAGGTCTCCCCCGCGTCCTCGGAGCGGAGCAGGTGGCCCCGGAGCCCGAACAACAGCACCCGATCCGCGTCGAGCGTGAGGGCGCCGAACCACGATCCGGCGTAGGGCGGGGACAGCGCCCGCCACGTCCCGCCACCGTCGTCGGAGCGGTAGGCCACCCCCGCCTCCGCCGCGATGAACAGCCGGTCCCGCCCGGCCGGCGCCAGCGCGTTGAGATGAAAGTCGTCCTCGCTGACGGTACGCGCCGTCCAGGTGTCACCGCCGTCCCCGGTGGCCAGGAAATAGCCGTAGGCCCCTACCGCGAAGCCGGTACGCTCGTCGCGGAACCATACGTCGAGCAGGGGGCGTTCCTCCTCCGGCGCGTAGTGCACAAGCCGCCACGTGTCGCCGCCGTCCCCGGTGCGCAGGATCACCGCGTCGTGCCCGACAGCGAAGCCGGTACGCTCGTCGTGCATGTGCACCGCGGTCAGCAGGGCACGAGTGGGCACACGGGCCTGTTTCCAGCTTGCGCCGCTGTCGATGGAGACGAGGATGTGGCCGCGCTCGCCCACCACCACCACCAGCCGCGAGCCGGCCACCGCTGCTCCGTCGAGCAGCAGGGATTCGATCGCCAGCGGCGCCTTCACCGCGGGGAGTGGATCGGCTGCGCCCGCGTCGCCGGCCGCCGCGGGCAGGAGCAGTCCCAGCCGGAGGATCAATGAGAGTGGCGACCGCTGGCGCGGGCGCCGGCCGGCGACGCTCCTGCCCGGGGGAGGCTGGTCAAAAACATGGCATCGGCTCTGGGGACCACTCGCGGAAAGCACAAAACAGCGTCTGTCGACGCATGCGGTATCGAGGCCGTCCGATTGTTGCATAAATCGAAGCCCCGTCATTCCCCGCAAAGACTCGTCATTCCCTGCTTCCTCGAGGGCAGGCTCCGCGCAAGCGGCCGGGTGGCCGCAGGCGGTTCCCGCCCCCGCAGCTCCCGCAAATCCGGACGTGCCCCATTCGCGCATCCGGCTCCTCGGACCATGGACTCGCTACGCAACGGTACACACCGTGCACTACGCGCACCTGGGGGGAGTCAGAACTCTCACCTGCCGGGTCGCATTGAAGGTTTCCGTCATGCCTGCCCTTCTACATGCCTTCCCCCTTCACCAGACCTCTCCTGGCGCAAAATCCAGGGACCTTCCCCGGGCCGGCGCCGGCAACCCCCCGACGCCGGCCCGGGAACGCTACTGGATGGTCATCCCCAGCTTCTCGGTCAGGGACTTGAAGGCGTTGTACTGCTTCTCGACGAACGCCCTGGTGTCGTCCGGGCCCTGGATGTAGGGAATGGAGCCGAGGCCCTCGGTGAGCTTGATCCATGCCTTGTCCTCCTTCAGCTTGCCGAGCGCTTCGATCCACTTGTCGGCCGCCTCCTGGTCCATGCCGGGCGGACCCCACACCCCGCTCCAGCCGACCACCGTTTCCAGCGCCGGGTAGCCTGCCTCCGCGACCGTGGGGACGTCGGAGAGGGACGCGACGCGCTCCGGCGTGGAGACCGCGATCGCCCGGAGCTTGCCGGCCTGGATGTTGCTGATGACCCCGGAGAGGTTCTGGAACATCATGTCGACGTGCCCGCCCACGACCGCCGCCGCGGCCTTGCCGCCGCCCTTGTAGGGCACGTGCTTCATGGCGTCCGGCCCCATCCCGAACTGGTCCAGGACCATGTTCATGGCCACGTGCAGCAGGGTGCCCACACCGGCCGAGGAGTAGCTGAGCTTCTCCCCGCCCTCCAGCGCCGCCTTGAGGTCGTCCAGGGACCGGACGGAGGACTCGGCGTTGACCACCAGGACGAACGGGTTCAGCTCGATGAGCCCGAGAAAGGTGAACTCGTCCCACTTGTACGGGATCTTGCGGTTGATGGCGGGAACCGCCGCCTGTGATCCGACCCGCGCCAGCAGCACGGTGTATCCGTCCTTCCTGCCCTTCGCCACGGTGGTGGAGCCGGTGACCCCGGCGGCGCCGGTCCGGTTGACCACCAGCACGGCCTGGCCCAGGTACGCGGGAGCGGTGCCGGCGAGGGTGCGGGCGGCGAGGTCCGCGGCCCCGCCGGGACCGTACGGCGAGACCATGGTGATCGGCTTGGTGGGATACTCCGCCGACGCTGCGGCGGTCATCGCGAGGCACACGACGCCGGCCGCCGTGCGCATCAGGTTGCTTGCCCGTTTCATGGCCTTGTCCCTCATTGACTGGAAAAAAAACGGTTTGGAGAAAATCGCGTGGCGGTTGGAAAAACCGCGTGACCGTGCTTGACACGGTGACGGCATCTAATCATGCTCATTTGCAGCACGCAACAGGCTGTCGGAACCGATTCGCCGGCCCTTCCCGCTCCGCCGGACGTCCGGGGCGGCGAGACCGGAGGCGGGTACCCCGGAGACGAGCACCAATGCGAGCGCCGTCACGAAGTGCCGTTCCGTTCGGAGCCGCCGCCGGGCCACGCTCCATCCTCGAGAGCCATCCTCTCGAAGACGAGCCGTCGTGATCCGCGAGCGTCTCACCGGCATCGGGGTGCTGGTTCTCGGCCTCCTGATCTTCTTCGTGCTCATCCCCGCCGGCGTCGATCGGCCGGGCAGCGTCGAGCACGCCGCGCTGGCGCCGGACTTCTGGCCCAGGATCATCGCCGGGATCATCATGCTGATGGGGCTGTTCCTGGCCATCCGGCCGGCCGCGAAGGAGGAGGACGAGGGGCGCGGAGAGAACGGCGTCGAGGCCGCCGCTGAAGCTGCCGGCGGATGGGTGCACCGCCTGCCGGGGCTGGCGGTGGCCCTCGGCACCCTGTTCGCGTTCTACTTCCTGATCCCGTACCTCGGCATGGTGGCGCCCGGCATCGCGGTGATCCTCGGCCTGATGGTCTACGCCGGCGAGCGCCGCTGGCCCCTGGGCGTCGCCGTCGCCCTCTGCGTGCCGATCCTGCTCTACGTCTTCTTCGTCCACGTCGCGAGCGTCCCGATCCCTCTCGGCGTGTTCGAGGGCCTGCTCTGACAGGGGGCCGGCATGTTGTACGAGAACCTCGTCGAAGCCGTCTCGCTGTTCCTCACGTTCCAGAACGTCGCCGTCCTGTTCGTCGGGGTGCTCGTCGGCGTGGTCATCGGCGCGATCCCGGGCATGACCACGCCCATGGGCGTCGCCCTGGCGCTGCCCTTCACCTTCACCATGCACCCGGTCACCGGCATCCTGCTGCTGCTGGGGATCTACAAGGGCGGCCTGTACGGCGGCTCCATCACCGCCATCCTGATCAAGGCGCCGGGCACCCCCGCGGCCTCGTGCACGGTCCTGGACGGCTATCCGATGACGCAGAAGGGCGAGGCCCGCAAGGCCCTGGACATTGCGCTGTACGCCTCCTGCTTCGCGGACTTCATCTCCAACCTCTCGCTGATCCTGCTGGCCGGGCTGCTGGCCGGGTTCGCGCTCAAGTTCGGCCCGCCGGAGTTCTTCACCCTGATCGTGTTCTCGCTGACCATCATCGCCGGGGTCTCCGGGGAGAACCTGGTCAAGGGCGTGGCGTCCGCCGCGCTCGGGCTGCTGTTCGCCACCATCGGCCTGGACATGGTGTACGGCACCAACCGCTTCATCTTCGACAACTGGAACCTGATGGGCGGCCTGAGCTTCATCCCGGTGCTGATCGGGCTGTTCGCGCTGCCGGAGATCATCCACTACTTCACGCTGAGGCTGCGGGACAGCCTGGAGGCCGCGAGCATGGCCGGCTCCGGCGCCGGCTTTGCGGACTTCAAGCGCTGCTTCAAGTCGATCCTGCGCGGCAGCCTGATCGGGGTGGGACTGGGCGCGATCCCCGGGATCGGCGGCGCACCGGCGGCGTTCCTGTCCTACAGCGAGGCCAAGCGGACGTCGAAGCGCTCGGCGAACTTCGGCAAGGGGGAGATGGAAGGCGTGGCCGCCGCGGAAGCCGGCAACAACGGGGTCGCCGGCGCGACCATGATCCCGCTGCTGGCCCTCGGCGTGCCCGGGGACGTGATCACCGCGGTGATCCTCGGTGCCTTCATGATCCACGGCCTGCGGCCGGGGCCGGTGATGTTCGTGGACAACCTGCCGATGATCTACGCGCTGTTCATCGGCATCATGCTGAGCAGCGCCTACCTGTTCATGATCGGCAAGTTCTCCATCAAGGCCATCAGCCGGATCTCGGAGATCCCGAACCGCATCCTGTACCCGGTGGTGCTGGTGTTCTGCCTGTTCGGCTCGTTCGCCATCAACAACAGCATGTTCGACGTGCTGGTGATGGTGCTGATGGGCTGTGTCGGCTACCTGATGATGGTGCTCCGCTTCCCCGCCCCGCCGTTCCTGATCGCCTTCATCCTGGGGCCGCTCCTGGAGGACAACTTCCGCCAGTCCATGATCCTTTCGGAGGGCAGTCTCGGGATCCTGATGCGCAGCGGCATCTGCTGGTTCTTCTGGATACTCACCCTGCTGTCGGTGGTGTTCCTGGTCCGGAGCCGGAAGAAGAACATCCCGCTGAGCGGGTGACGGGAGCTCCCGTGTCTTGAATCTGACCACCGCGGCCGGAGATCTCGATCTCGCGTATTGCCCCAGCGGCATGGACTCCCAGGGTCGTTCGGGCAGGACGCGCAACGCCTCGTCGAGAACCCCGGACTGGATGCGCTCCACAAGCGCGACGGCCTCACGCTCAGCGATTGGCTTCCCGGTCTCTTGGCGTCGCCGTTCGTGCTCATGGATTTCTGCCTTGAGCTCGCGCAGTTCCCGAAAGTGCCGGGAGATTGCGTCCAGGTCGCTCTTGAGGGACCGGGGTTCGTCGAAGGCCACCAAGCCACGGGACGCCAGGAAAGCACCGTAGCTCCACACCTCCGGATTGGATTCGTTGGTAGACTCACTCACGTCGGTGATCTTCCTTGCCACAGGGTTCGACGGCACCGTGGCGGGCCGGGGCGTCATCCCGGCCCGTCGCACTTTCAACCCTCTCTGCCCTCCGGCTCCGGCTCGAAGCTCTCCCGCGCCGCCGTCAGTAGCCACGCCTCGACCGACTCACCGCGGGATTCGGCATCCTCGCGGATGGGACGGTGCGGAGGGCCGGGCAGGTGCACCGTCACCGCGACATGCCGGCGCCGGTAGTTGCCGCGGTTGCGGGATTCCTGATGCCGGGCGCAGATACCGGAACCTGGTTTGTCTTCCGGAGCGCCACAGTCCCCGGCACCGCCCTTGCGCCTTCCAGCGCCGGCGTTTCTCCCGTATCGTCTCGCCGTAGCGCCGGCCGCTCATCGGCCCGGCTCCGGCAGGTCGACGCTCGCCGCCACCCGTCGCCGGCGCGCGACGTAGCCATCCAGCGCGGGATTGCCATCCCGGCACACGTGGCGACTCTCGCCGGCGTTGTCCGCCTGGAGCCTCAGCCGGCTGTCCGCCATGACCCGCGAGCCTCCGGCCAGGCGCAGCGCCGCCCGGGCGAGCTTCCCGTCCCGTTGCTCCGTACGCTGGCTCATGACCCGCACCCCGGCACCGGCCCGGCCACCCCGAACCGCGTATCGACGTATCGGGACCCGCACCCGGCCTCCCGGTCGGACGTGACCCCGCCCGGACTCGCCGACATCCCGGCCGCCGGCATGTCCGGCTCCGTCGCGCCGGCGCAACGTCGAGAGCCAGGCACACCGGCCGCCTCCGCCCACTCGAGACGCCCGCCGCAGTCCGGGCAGGACGGATAGGCAGGGAAGAAGGCATCGCGCACCGGCGCATCCCGGAGATAGTCGAGCAGGCCGCGGGCGGAGTCGCGCACGTCCCGGACCGCGCCGCTCTCCGTCCACGACAGATCCGCCCGCTCGACGATGGGCAGCACGACGTCGTCGGACTGGACCGCCTCCCGCGACTCGCCGCCGACCTCGAAGTAGGCAGTATCCGCGGTCGTAGTACCGCTCGCGCTGGATGTAGCCGAGCAGGCGCCCGACACCCAGGTACCCCCGCGCCGGCTCGCTCGTGTCGGGGTCAGCGTCGTAGACGGCTCCCCAGGCGTGCAGCAGCGGGCCGACCAGACTTCGAGCTCGCCGCGCCAAGCGGACGGGTCGTCGAGGTAGGCGAGTACTTCATCGCGGGCCGCCCGTGCCGATGCGGCCGTCACCCGATAGAGCGTGTCGCCGTGGCGGACGATGTGGGTCTCGCCGGCGTGTTCATGCTCGCCGGCCCGGCCAGGGAGGGGGGGTAGGCTTCATCGCAGTCTCCTTTCCCGATGGATTCATCCGGCGCGGCGCGCGTCGAGACTCACCACGTCCGCTGGCGCCGGGTTCAGGTAGCGCGCCCATCGCTCCATGAGCTCGCGCCGCTTCTCGAACAGGTCACTGCGCGCGTAGGCGGCTTCTACCTTGTTCGGGTTGGTGTGCGCGAGTGCAGCTTCGCAGATTTCGCGCGGGATGTTGGTGCGTTCTTGTGCCCATATGCGGAAGGAAACCCGGAAGCCGTGTGCCGTCGCGTCGATGCCGAGCCAGGCGAGCGCCTGGACGAACCCGCGTTCCGTCAACGGCCGGCCGCCGTGCGACGGGAACACGAGATCGCCGCGCTTGCTTCGGAGCGCCTGCGCTTCGCCCAGGACCTCGACGGCCCGCGGAGACAGGGGTACGCGATGCTCCCGACCGGCCTTCATCCTCGAAGCCGGCACGGTCCACGTCGCGGATGCAAGGTCGATCTCGCTCCACGTCGCGAACCGGATCTCGCCGGCCCGCGCCGCGGTCAACGTCAGAAACTCGAAGGCGAGCTTGAGCGCCGGCACCGCACCGGAAGCCCTCACCGCCGCGATGGCACTCGCGACTTCGGAGTACGGAAGCGCCCGATGCACGTTGCCGGCGCCGTTGTGCTTCGGGAGCACCGCCTTGACCACATCGGCGGGGTTGTCGGGGCGGAACCCTTGCGCCACCGCCCAGGTGAGCACAGCGCCGATCCGTTGCCGGAGCCACTTCGCCGTCGTCGGCTTGTCGTGCCAGATCGGCGAGAGCACCGCGATCACGTCTTCGGTCGAGATCTCATCCACGCCGCGCGCGCCGAGCGCCGGGAAGGCGAATTGCTCGAGCGTCGTGATCCACTGGCCGGCGTGCTTGGCGTTGCGCCAGCCGTCGCGCCGAAGCGCGAAGACCTTGCGGGCGGCTTCGGCGAAGGTCGGCACCCTGCGCGCGCCGCTTCTCCGCGAGAGGGTCACCGCCGGCATGGACCTTGCGCCGGTTGGCAAGGGCCGCCCCGCGGGCCATCGCGAGCGTTACGAGCGGATACCCGCCAAGCCCGAGCTCGCGGCGCTTGCCGTGCACCGCCAGCCGTTGCTTCCAGCGCTTTGCGCCGGTCGGCTCGACGAGCACAGGTACAGGCCGTGCCCGTCGAAGTAGCGCCCGGGCGCCGAGACTGTCTGTACACCTTTCGCCGTCAGGGCATGGTGCAGGCGCCTGCCGCCGCGCTTCGGTTCATGCGTCATGTCAGCCATCGTTCCGATCCTCCGAGTCCGCGTGTTGTCTTCGTCCACCTTCAAGGTCACCCTTCGGAATCGGACTCTACCGGACAGTACAACACCGTACCGGAATCGGTATCCGGCACCAACCGCTTGTTTTATCGGGGAAAGGCGGGCGGAAGTGCTTGATCTGGATGGTGGCCAGGGGCGGAATCGAACCACCGACACGCGGATTTTCAGTCCGCTGCTCTACCAACTGAGCTACCTGGCCGTGCCGCCGGAGCCGGACGAGAGCGAAGGACGCGTATTAGATAGGGTGCGGTGCAGATGGTCAAGTACGACAGACGTGAGCTACCTCCACCGCTGGCTCCGACCTGCTTCGGCCGCCGTCCGGGAGCCCGGCCGCGTCCAACACGACCCACTCGCCATCGAATGGCTGAACGTCCGTCGAAGCGCCGGAGGCGGAGAGCCTCGCCAGCGTGACAAGCCTGATACTTGAGCACCTGCATATTCTCGTCGACGACGGGAAGGGCCTGTCGGCTCGGCACACGACGGCCGGCTGCGAATTCGTTAGTATCGGGGCCGCGCCGAACGCCGAACCCACCTGGGCTGTTCAGCCGGACGATGGCCGTCCATGGCAGGAGCCACGCATCAAGGACGGCCGGCCGATTTCAATATGACGGGGAGAACACGCATGAGCTTCAACTCCAACGAACGCATGGCCCTGTTCATCGATGGGCCGAACTTTTACGGATCGATACGCGATGTCGGAATCAAGGTCGACTATACGCGGTTACTGGCGTTCTTCCAGAGCAAGGCACGCCTCATCCGCGCCTATTACTACACGGCTCTCATGGAAGACCGGTCGGAAGAAAGGGTTGATTTTCTGCACCGGCTTACGGATTGGCTCAGCTTCAACGGTTATACCGTCATCACCAAGCCGGCAAAAGTCTTTCAAGGCACTTCCGGTGAGCAGATCCTGAAAGGAAACATGGATATAGAGATTGCGATCGACATGCTCGACATGGTGCCGTACATCGACCATGCACTATTGTGTTCGGGAGACGGAGATTTCCGCAGACTCGTAGAGGTGGTGCAGCGTCGCGGCGTCAGGGTGTCCGTGGTCAGCACGGAGCCGATGCTGGCCTCCGAGCTCAAGCGGCAAGCGGATAAATTCATAGATTTGAACGACATCGAACAGGAGATAAGACAAATCGAAAGGTAACCCGATTGTTGCAGTGCGCCGTGCAAGGCGCCATCATAGGTAGGATCTTATAACTCATTGATTATTCAGAAATTGACTCGGGCCGTGGAAGTCCCATCCGAAATCTCCGATCATGGAATCACCACATCCACATGGCAGGAGAGGACTCGGACGGGACGCCGCACTGTTGCTCGATTCGCCCACCAGATCAAGCGCGTGTCGTCGCCCACGATACTCAACGACCTCGGACGGAGGGTCGGTTTCTGCCACCGGGAGCGGCTGATGACTCCGTATCGACTGGTCCTGGGCCTGCTGGCGGGCCATGCCACGGGGACGGTCGAGACGTTGGCCGATATGCAACGGCAATTCAATGCGTTGTTCGGCACCACGGTCGCATGCAAGCCGTTCCACGACCCGTTGGCGAAGCGTTCCTTCAAGGACTTTGCGAGCGGTGCTGGACCGGGTGCTTCAGCAATGGGTGGTGGGCGTGCTGCAGCCGACGGCGCAGGGCCCGCTCGGTGGGTTCGGTCGGAGTGTGATCCAGGACGGCTGTTCGTTCGCGGTCAAGGATGCGCCTCGTGAACAGTACCCGGGGCGATTCAAGAAGCAGAACCCTGCTGCGGTGGAGCTGCATGACGATGAGTCTGCTGAATGAATCGGTGGGGCAGGTGACGTTGACGGCGGACACGGCGCCGGAGCGGCCCCATCTGCCCTCGCCCGAGGCGCTGCGCGATGACCTGCGGTTGGCGGACCGAGGGTACTTCGACCGGGAGTATCTCGGTGCGGTGGACAGGGCGGGTGGGTACTTCGTGATGCGTGCGAGCGCATCGGTCAATCCGAAGGTGCAGGGTGCGTATCCGTGGGAAGGGGAGGCGTTGGAGGGGTGGTCCGGGCAATTGTTGAAGCAGGGTATTCCGTCGAAGGGCGAGACGGTCGATCTCGATGTGGCTTGGGGGGAGGGAGCGAAGGCGTTGGAGTTGAGGTTGTTGGCGCGATGGAATCGTGACGAGGGGTGTCATACGGTTGTTGGTGACGAATCTGGCGCGGAGCCGATTCAGTGCGGAGCAGGTGGGGCAGCTCTACCGGTTGCGGTGGCAGGTTGAGCTGTTGTTCAAGGAGTGGAAGTCGTATGCGAATCTTTGCGTTCGACACGAGCAAAGCGGGGATAGCCGAGGGTCTGATATGGACGGCGATTGCGGCGTCGGCTCTGAAGCGTTGTCTGGCCCGGATGACGCAGGCATGGCGAGGGGTCGAGGTCTCGACGCGGAAGGTGGCGATGTGTGCGCGTCATGGATTGGGGGATGTGTTCCGGGCGCTTGCTCGTGGAAGGAGACGAGGCTTTCTTCCCGTGTTACGAGACTTGGTGGATTATCTGGCGAACAATGCGACTCGGTCCCATCCGAAACGAGACCGCAAGAGAGGACGACTCCAATTCGGATTGGAGCCGGTTTTGTGATTTCCTCAAGTACCAACCTATGAGGAGTCCACGTCGCGCAGCCGCCGGTGTCCGATGATCAGGTGCACGACCAGAAGCATCATGATCATGTGATGGTCGTAAATCGGATTGGCTTTGAGATGGCGGAAGCATCTCCACAGCCGTTCTTTGATGCCGATGAGGGAGAAGAGGTGCTGGAAGACGATGAGTCCCGAGTACGATGTCAGGCTCTGCGATTCGAATCGGATGTCGAGGCCCAGCTTGAAGTACCGAGGAAGCCGGGGAACCTGACCCGAAGGGACCCGGTGGAGGGAAGAGGCCGACCGGGGGTGGAGCGTGCGGAGGGACAGAGGGCGGGGACATTGGGCCGGGAGGTCATCTCAACGCGACAAGGCAAGGGAGGGGAGCTGGCCCGGAGGGAGCCGGGGTCTGCCCCCGAGTGCTTCAATCGGGGGATGGTGCTGACGACGCCGGCACACCCCATCGATGCGGAGTGGATGGGCGAGGCGTACCGGCGGGTCCGCAAGGATGCGGCGGTGGGTGTGGACGGGGTGAGGGCGGCGCACTACGAGGCGGACCTGGAGGCGAACCTGTCGGAGGTGCGGGCGAGGCGGATGGAGAGGTACGGACTGCGCCTGCACCCGGACAAGACCCGGCGGGTGGACGCTCGCCGCCCGGACAAGCGCCCGCGTGGAGGCACACGGCGCGGGCGCAGCTTCACGACGTTGGGGTTCACCCACTATTGGGGACGCTCCGGGAAGGGGCGATGGGTGGTGAAGCACAAGACCGCCAAGGCCTGCCCCCGGCTTACTGCCTGCCGGGGCAGGCTCCGAGTGCTTGAATCGGGGGACCGCCTGAGCCGGTCGCTGAAGGCGGCGGGCCAGTGGTGCCGGGCGCATCGTCATTGGAGTGTGCGAGACCAGCACGCGGCGTTGAGCCGCAAGCTGCGAGGCCACTGTGCCTGCTACGGAATCACCGGGAACGCCAGAGCGCTGCAACGCTTGCGATACGAAGTCGAGAGGCGATGGCGCAAGGGGCCGGACCGGCGTTTGGCGCGGGCGGATGACGTGGGAGCGATTCGGCAGGCTGCGCAAGACCTATCCCCTCCCCCAAGTGCGCGTAGTGCACAGTGTGTACCGTTGCGTAGCGAGTCCATGGCCCGAGGAGCCGGATGCTCGAATGGGGCACGTCCGGATCCGTGGGAGCCGCGGGTGGGCAACTGCCCGCGGCCACCCGGCGATTCCCGCTTTCTCCCCGCTTTCGCGGGGTTGACGGGGAATGACGGACTTCTCGGAACCTCCTCCCGGCTTGATCGGGGTAATAACGGATCTTCCGACTTATGCAACAATCGGGCGAATCATCGGCCGGGCAGGCAGTGTTCCAGGCTGCGGTGAAGGAGCCGGGCGGGCGAAGGACGGGGAGCCGGGAACAGTGCCCAGGCGCCGACGGCGCCCTCTTCAGGATCCGCGCGGCGACGTTCAGCCCCGACCGCGCGCCCATGGTGCCGCTCCGTGCACCCGCAGGCAGGGACGGGGATGTGGGGAGCGCGGCACGAGGCATGTCCGCCGGAGTCGAGAAAAGGAGCCGGGCACCATGATCCCCAGCCAGCGTCCCCTCTTCGACATTCCCGACGGCGTCGCCTGCCTCAACTGCGCCTGCATGGTACCGCTCCATGCACCCGCAGGCAGGGACGGGGATGCGGGGAGCGCGGCACGAGGCACGTCCGCCGGGGTCGAGAAAAGGAGCCGGGCACCATGATCCCCAGCCAGCGCTCCCTCTTCGACATTCCCGACGGCGTCGCCTACCTCAACTGCGCCTACATGGCGCCGCTCATGCACGCGGTGGCCGAGGCGGGGACGTGGGGAGCACGGCGCAAGGCGCGCCCGTGGGAGATCACCGCACCCGACTTCTTCTCCGACACCGCCCATGCACGCGCCCTCTTCGCCCGCATCGTCAACGCTCGTGCCGAGGATGTCGCGGTCGTGCCCGCCGCGAGCTACGGCATGGCGGTGGCGGCCCGCAACCTGCCGCTCGGGACCGGGCAGACCGTGGTGGTGCTCGCGGACCAGTTCCCCTCCAACTTCTATCCGTGGCGGGCGGCGGCGACACGGGCCGGCGCCGGGCTCGTCACCGTCGACGCGCCCGACGGAGACTTGACCGCCGCGGTCCTCGCCGCGATCGACGAACGCACCGCCATCGCCGCGCTGCCGCACTGCCGCTGGACCGACGGCGCGCTGCTCGACCTCGAAACGATCGGCGAGCGCCTGCGCGCCGCCGGGGCGGCGCTCGCGCTCGATCTCACGCAGTCCGCCGGCGCCCTGCCGATCGACATGGCGAAGGTGCGGCCCGCCTTCGCGGCCTCGGCCTGCTACAAGTGGCTGATGGGACCGTATTCGTTCGGCTTCCTCTACGTCCACCCGGACTACCACGGCGGCGAGCCCATCGAGTATGGCTGGGCGTCGCGCGCGGGATCGGAGGATTTCGCCCGTCTCGTCGACTACCGCGACGAGTACGCGCCCGGCGCGCGACGCTACGACGTGGGCGAAACGGCGAACTTCCACCTGACGCCGATGGTGATCGCCGCGCTGGAGCAGGTTCTCGACTGGGGGGTCGAGAACATCGCGGACACGCTGAGCGCCCGCACCACGGCCATCGCCGAGCGTGCGCGGGCGCTCGGCCTCGGCTCCCGGCCGAGGGCGCTACGGGCCGGCCACTTCCTGGGGCTGCAATTCGCCGGCAAGGTCCCGCGCGGCCTGCTCGAAACCCTGGCGCGGGAGAACGTCTACGTAAGCGTGCGGGGACGCTCGGTGCGCGTCACCCCCCATCTCTACAACACCGACGCGGACGTCGACCGGCTCTTCGCGGGGCTCGAACGGGTGCTCGGCGCCCCGGGCCGAGTCGGGCCAGGAGGCTGAGCCGAGTCGGACCGTACCGGGCTGAAGCCGGAACGTGCCGAGCCGGGCAAGACTGCGCCGGGGCCCGGCCGGCTCGTACCGGTGCGGTTCGGGCCGTCCGGGCGATGCGCCGCCGAACCGCCGTTCCGGGCCGGCCGCCGGGCACCAGGAGCCGAAACCGGGATGTACGGCTTCTTCCCGTCAAGCCCGAAAACGTCCATTGAATCGCCGCAACCAGACGCCCATACGGTAGAAAATGTCGCGAAATCCCGGTGACATGACCGTGTCCGGAGCGTTAGGAGGGTGTCGCAAATTACCCTTCCAAATGCGGCGGCTCGTCCCCGGATCTCCGGATACGATGTCATCATGCCCGGAGCGATGACGCCGAAGCCGAACTCCTTGGCGGGAATTGCTGCCAGATGTACGCCTCCCACCTGAAGCTCGATCCGACGATCGGCGAGATCGCCGCCGCCGTCCGTGACGCCGGCGGCCGGGCGCTCGTCGTGGGCGGTTGGGTGCGCGATCACTTCCTTGGAATGCGCTCGAAGGACGTCGACGTCGAAGTGTTCGGCCTCGACCTGGAACGGCTTGAAGCGACCCTCGCGGGCTTTGGCAAGGTGCACGCGATCGGGCGCGCCTTCGGCGTGTTCCGGGCCGGCGATGTCGACGCGGATTTCTCCCTGCCGCGACGCGACAGCAAGCGCGGCCCCGGGCATCGCGGCTTCGACGTGACGCCTGATCCTTCGCTCGATTTCGCCCAGGCCGCGCGGCGCCGGGACCTCACGGTGAACAGCATCGGGATCGACCCGCTCACCGCCGAGGTGCTGGACCCCCACGGCGGGCGCAGGGATCTGGAACGCCGCGTGCTGCGCGCCACCGATCCGAAGCGCTTCCCCGAGGACCCGCTTCGCGGCCTGCGCGTCGCCCAGCTCGCGGCCCGGCTCGAAATGGCGCCGGACGACGAGCTGATCGCGCTGTGCCGGAGGCTGGACCTGAGCGAGCTCTCCGGCGAGCGGGTGTTCGAAGAGTTCAGGAAACTGCTGCTCCGCGCGACGAAGCCCTCACTCGGCTTCAGGGTGCTGGAAGACACGGGCCAGCTCCGCTTCTTCCCCGAGCTCGACGCCTTGCGCGGGGTCCCCCAGGACATCGAGTGGCACCCGGAGGGGGACGTATGGGTGCATACCCTCATGGTCCTGGACATGGCCACTTCCCTTCGGGCCGCATCCCTTCGGGCCAGGGCCGGTGAGGGCGCCGGCGGGCCGGTGCGCGCAACCCGGCCGATGGAGGCACCGGCGCCTTCGCTCGACTGCGACGGTGGCCGCCTCGCCCCATTTCGCGACGCGGCCGGCGAGGACGCTGCGGATCGCGCGGCCCGGCCAGAGGCGGCGGCGACGCCACACGACCACGCCGGTGGCGCTCTCGTCTTCCCGCGCGGCATCGTCGCGGGTGATCCGCACCCCACGATCCGACCGGCATCGGCGTCCCCGCACCACTGCGCCGGCGACGACCTCGCGCTGATGTTCGGCGCGCTCTGCCACGACCTCGGCAAGCCGGCGACCACCGTGCGGACGGACGACGGCCGGATCCGATCGCCCCGCCACGATGTCGAAGGGGTGGCGCCGGCCCGTGCCCTGCTTGCGCGGATGCGGGCGCCGAACGCGCTGACCGAACAGGTCGCGGCGCTCGTCGAGCACCATCTCGCGCCGGCCCTGTTCATCAGGAACGGCGCCACCGCGAAAGGCTACCGGCGCCTCGCCCGCAAGCTCGACCGGGCGGGAGTGGGCGTCGAGTTGCTCGTCCGGGTCGCGCGCGCCGACCACCTCGGGCGCACCACCGCCGACGCCCTCGCCGGCCGCTTCGACGCCGGCGACGCCTTCCTCGCCGCCTCCCGCGACCATCGCGTCGACCATGTCGCGCCGCGTGACGTGGTCCTTGGCCGCCACCTGATCGCGCACGGGCTCGAGCCCGGCCCCGGGTTCGCCCCGATCCTCGAACGCTGCCGCGACGTCCAGGACGAGACGGGCTGGACCGATCCCGCCCGCATCCTCGATCGGGTGCTCGCCGAACGCTGACGCCGGCTCCTGTGGCAAGATGGCGGAACCTTTCGCTTCGCGCCGGGCCGTTTCGGCGGAAGAGATGTCGATTGGATACGGACCGACCGCAGGAGGACGCCCCAGGAGGCCCCCATGTACCTGTTCCGCAAGACGATGGAGCTCGCGAAGGCCGGCGAGGCGCTGCCGGGACGGCCGGACCCGATCCCCACACCGGACGTGAACTTCCTGAACGGCCACCGCATCAAGCCGCCGTTCCCCGCGGGCATGGAACTCGCACAGTTCGGCCTCGGCTGCTTCTGGGGCGGGGAGAAGGCGTTCTGGAGCCTGTCCGGGGTATACGCGACCGCAGTGGGGTACGCGGCGGGCATCACCCCGAATCCGACCTACGAGGAAGTGTGCAGCGGGCGCACCGGCCACAACGAGGCCGTCCTGGTCGTCTTCGACCCGGAACACATCGGCTACGACGCGCTCCTCAAGGCGTTCTGGGAAGCCCACGACCCCACCCAGGGGATGCGCCAGGGCAACGACGTCGGGACCCAGTACCGCTCGGGCGTCTACACGTACTCCGAAGCGCAGGCCGCGCAGGCGGCCGCCTTGCGCGATGCGTACCAGCGGGTCCTGTCCGCCGCGGGGTACGGCCGCATCACCACCGAGATCGTCGACGCCGGCCCCTTCTACTACGCCGAGGACCGGCACCAGCAGTACCTCGCCAGGAACCCCTTCGGGTACTGCGGCCACGGAGGAACGGGAATCTCCTGCCCGGCCGGCGTCGCGGCCTGAGCAGTCCGGCCCTGGCGGCCGATCGTCCGCGTCACGGCCCCCGCCACACCGCCATCCGGTGGCCTCACCCCCACCTGCCCGCATCGGGCACTCGGGGCCACCGTCTCCCACTGCAGCGTCCCCCTCCAGCCCCAGGGCAAGATCACTAAAAATGTATCGATTTCAGCGAGTTAATGCGATTTATCGGTCATTTCCGATAAAAAAACGGTACCGATCCATGTTCGTTTTCCGGATTGCGCCCTTTTTCGAATTGACCTGAATGATGGTGACTCCTCTAACGTACTGATAAATCAGGAGGTTTATATGCAGTTGTTGCGCTAGGCGAAGCCTGGTGAAGGGGGAAGGCATGTAGAAGGATGGACATGACGGAAACCTTCGATGCGACCCGGCAGGTGAGAGTCCTGCCCGGCCAAGGCTGGCCCCCGGCCGGAACCGAGTGTTGCGTGGTGCGGGGGTGACCCCGGCTGCGAAGCGTACACAGGGAGCGCGCAGGCCGCGTGATGGAGCCCCGGAAGTAAATTCTTGCGGGGTCGACGCCGTCGGTTGAGCGGAAGACACCAACGCCGGTCCCGAAGGGGCCTGGGGCCGGCGCACCGCCGGGGTCTGGGAGCGGGGCATGTGTGCAAGGGTCGCCCAAACCTGGGAGGTCTCGTCTTCTCCATCGCCGGAGACGCGGCGCGGGCGCCGCGCAAAATGGTCCGAGGCCTCGGGGAGTGCGCCCGCGATCGGCGGCTGCCCGGCGCATCTTCAATCCGCTCGCGGGTCTTCTTCTCGCTACTCCCCCTCATATCGTCTAACCTCACGCCGTTCGGTGGCGGAGGTCCGCATGAGCTGGTGGGGGACGCTTCTCGGCGGTGCGTTCGGGTACCTGATCGGCGGGCCGATCGGGGCGGTGCTGGGTGCCGCCCTCGGGCGATCGTTCGGCCGCGCGGTCGGGCGGTTCGAACAGATCGAGGCCGGCGACGGGCAGCCGGACGTCTCCATGCGCGAGCGTGCCCAGCTCGCGTTCTTCACCGCCACCTTCGGGGTGATGGGACAGGTCGCCAAAGCGGACGGGCGCGTGAGCCCGGACGAGATCCGTCTCGCAAACCAGGTCATGGACGAGCTGGGGTTCGACTCCGAACAACGGCAGGCGGCGCGCGCCATCTTCAACGAGGGCAAGTCGTCCCGTTTCCCCCTCGACGACGTGCTCGACCAGCTCCGCTCCGAGTGCGGGCGCGCGGCCAACCTCCTGCGGATGTTCCTCGAGATCCAGCTCCAGGCCGCCTGGGCGGACGGCGGCGTCCACCCCGAGGAGCGTCGGCTCCTGCTGCACGTCGCGGCGCGGCTCGGATTCTCGCGGGCGGAGTATCTGGAGCTGGAGCGCATGGTGGGAGCCGGCGTGGGGGCACAGGCCCGCGCGAGCGACGGCCCCTCGCTGGAGGACGCCTACGCGATCCTCGGGGTCTCCCCGGAGGCGCCGGACACGGAGGTGAAGCGAGCCTACCGCCGGCTGATGAGTCGGCACCACCCGGACAAGCTCGCGGCCAGGGGGCTGCCGGAGGAGATGATGCGGGCGGCCACCGAGAGGACTCAGCAGATCAAGGCCGCGTGGGATCGGGTGCAGTCGACTCGCGCCGGCAGGGACCATCCCGGGCCGCGGCCGGCGGCATGACGGCCGCCGCGGGCCCCGTCCGACAGCAGACGCAGCAGGACGTCCGCATCGGATGCGTCAGACCCGGGGTCCGCGGCGCCGGCCCGGCTCCGGATGAGCCAGGCTGACGAGGCTTCGCCTCGACCGACGAGACATCGGAACCATGGACCGGGGCTCCGGGGAGCGCCTCGCGCACAACTTGGCGCATCCGTCAACGAAAACCCCGCTCGGGGATTCCGGGCAGACGGGCCCGCGCCCCACCCGAAGCCCTCGCGCTCCGCGCGCTTCGCTCAAGCCCGCTTGCACGGCAGCACCAAGTGGTTGATCCAGTTCCGTACCTCCGTCTGGCGCACGTCCTCGTTCATGACGTCGTCGTCGATGCCGAGCAGCCATGCGACATCGCGCCTCGAAGGGTCCTGGTGCAGGGTCTCGAGCTTGTTCACGTAGTCGTGGGCCGCTCCCGCGTCGGCGAAGAATCCTCGAGCGACCAGCCGCTCCGTCCGGGCGAAGGTCAGCCGGGCCAGCTCGTGGAGGTCGTATTCGGGGTGGTACTGGACCGCCCAGAACTCGCCGCGCTTCCAGGTCACGCATACCGCCTGCACGTGGGAGAAGGCGTTGCCGGCGAGGTTCAGCGCACCGGAAGGGAGATGCGTGATCTCGTCCTCGTGCGAGATGAAGGCGTCGAACACCCGGGGCTTTCCGATGTAGAGCGGATGGCCGAGGCCGTCGGCGGTGAGGGCGATCTTGCGCGCGATGCCCATCTCCCGGCCTCGAGGGTTCGCCGCGCACCGCCCGCCCGCCGCCACCACCGCGACCTGGGCCGCCCAGCAGCTCCCGAAGCTCGGGACCCCCGCCTCGAACGCGGCGCGGGCAAATTCGATCTGCGGCCGGACCGCGGGATCGTCGAAGTCGTACACGGTGAGGCTGGAACCGGTCCAGGCAATGCCGTCATAGGCGGCGAGGGCGACTCCCCGGGGCAGGGCGCTGCCAGGATCCGCGGGATAGAGGACATCGACCGATGCCTCCGGGCGGCAGCCCAGCAGCATGCGCTCATAGAGCTTCCCCGCGGTCGTCGCACCGCAGGCGACGAGGCTCTCGCGGCCGTCGCGGCGGTATCCGTCGATGACGAGAAGACGCAGGGCCGACATCGGCGTGTCACCCGCCGGGCACGGGAGGCCGAAGGGCCGCCTTGGGACGGGCGGCGGCCGACAGCTCGTCGCATGAATCGGCGGGACCGCCTCCGAGCACTTCGCGCGTCGGTCGCGAGGCGCCACGGTGCGACCGCCGAACGCATGGCCTGCCGATCACGAGAAGCTGCAAGGACGCCATCGGACGCGCTACCGGCCGTTGCCGCGGCTGGCGGCGAAGCGCTCCACCACGCCCGGAAGGTCCGCGGCGCGCTCGCAGATCGCGTCCGCGCTGCTGCCGGCCCGGTCGCGGTCGCGGGTGGCGGTGAACAGGATCGCCTTCATGCCGAGCGCGTGCGGGCCGCGGACGTCGTTGTGCTCCCGATCGCCGATGTGGAGCATCTCGCCGACCTCGACCCCCAGCCCCGCGGCGGCCCGGTGGAACATGTCGGGATGCGGCTTCGAGCGGCCGACCTCGTCGGAGAACGCGAACGCGCCGAAGTGGTGGAGCAGGCGATGGCGTTTCAGCCATTCGCGCAGGCATCGCCCCGGCGAGTGGATCGCGTCGGAGACCACCGCGAGGGGATAACGGGCGGCGAGGGCCTCGATGGCGCCGCCGATCCCGGGAACCGGGTCCGGCATGACCTCGAGCTCCATCTCTTCGATCCCCGAGACGACGCCGGCCAGGATCTCCCCGGGCAGCGTCCGGCCGAGCCCGGCGAGCAGCACCGAGAGCCGATCCGCGACCGTCCACGTCACGCGCTGCTCGTGCCAGACTTTCGTGAACGCGGCGTCGGCCACGTCGTATGCCGCCTCGACGTTCTTCGCCGTCCCCGGGGAGTAGGCCGCAAGCGCGTCGCGCACCAGCGCCCGGCGCGCTTCCCGCTTCGAGGGCAAGCCGGCCACGGCGCGCTTCGGCTCGTCCGAATCGTCGTGGATGACCGTATCCCACAAATCGAAGGTGATCGCACGAATCACGGCGTGCCTCCGCTCGAAGAGGCGCGGGGGGACGGGCGCCCCCCAAGCGTGGAAAGACCGTTCACGGCCGGTGCGTCGTCCATTGCGCCGATGGACCCGGACGTTACTCGATCCGCGTCCAGACCACGGTCTTTCCGAACAGCGACATCCCCAGGTAGCCGCGGACCTTGAGGGTGCCGTCGTCCTGGACGCCCATCTTGCATTTGTAGGTCTTGCCGTCGCGCGGATCGTAAATCCTTCCGCCTACCCATTCCCGGTCGCTCTTGCGGGAGAAGCCGGCGATGAGGTCCATGCCGATGACGGGACGGCTTCTCAGGGCCGGATCGGGGTTGTTCTTGTCCGTCTTCGCCTTTCCGTCCGCGTCAAGGGGCTCGTCGAGCGCGACGATGCGGCCGCAGAGCCGCTCTCCGCATTCGTAGATCTCGACGTGGCTTTCCCCGGTTTCCCAGGTGCCGATGGGCGATTGCGCCCGGGCCGCGGCGGCGGCAAGGAGCAGCACGGCGGCCGCGGCCGGAACCGCGAGCATGGAGAGTGTCGTCTTTGACATCGATCCTTCCTCCCGATCGTCCCGCCGCATTGGCAGGTCAGCGAAGAAGATTGACGTTGAGCGGAAAGGCGCGGCGCTCGTGCCGGACCAGAGGGAGAATACGGCAACGCGAACCCGGTGTGTACGGCCGGCAAGGCCGTTCTTCATCCGGTGTATCGTCCGCAATGTACCATCGCCATCGGAGTTCCGGCTCCCTCCTCCCGGGAAACGGCCTCTCATCGTGCCCTCCGGGGCGACCCTGACAGCCCGGTTCGGCCTTCGCGGCAAACAGAACGGCCCTGTGACGGTCGGCTTGCCCCGGGCGAAGGCGGTGCCCTGCGAATGTGGCCCCGACGCGAAGCGGGTGCTACGGGAGCGGAGGGAGTCCGCGAGCTTGCGTTGGGTGAGCGGGGTATCGGCGGGAAGTGCCTTTGCCGGTCAAGTTCGGTTCGAGGACTTCGAGTATGGAGACGGCGGTGCCGATGTCATCGGCACGTCCAGCCTCACCGGAGGCGTGGAGGGAAAGGTGGCCGATTGTTGGACAGGTGTGGTGCGGCCGGGATACGTGACCACGCTGAGGGACGGGGGTCTGAGCGCGCGCGGGGGGAGGGGGGGGCCTCGTCATGGCGGATGGCGCTGCAGAGGATCCTGCCGTCGATGACCAGGGCCTCGTCGGTGGCGCCGTGCACGGCATTCCAGCGTTGCAGGGCGCGGTCGAGCTGGGCGGGGTCGACGCGGATGAGCACGTCGTAGATGACGTATTGGGAGGGGACTTCGTAGCGCCCGCGGCGTCGCCGGCATCGGAAGCGCTCTCGGGCGCGCTGGCTCAAGCCGTTGGCCCACTCGGCCATGGCCTGATAGCCGCGCACGCCGCACAGGGTCGCCGCGGCGGCGATGGCGAGCACGGTGGGCAGGGGATGGCGCAACCCTTGGCGCCGACGCGGGTCGTCGACGTCGGTGAAGAACTCCGGCAGCGAGCGCATGTGGTCGGCTTTGAGCATGGGGCGACATCCCCGGCAAGAGGGAATGAGATGTCGGGGATGGTAACAGGACGAGCCGGTGCCGGTCATTGCCGGCCGTCGGTTCGAGAAGTGCGCCTCTTCCCGGCGGGGTCGAACGGTCGGCGGTTCATTCGTCTCCTATAATGCTGCCAAGGAGGAACAAGTCGCCGGTTCAACGTACCGGGCGCCGGCGACGGGTTCGTCCGGTCTGTTCGAGGGCTGGTTCGACGGAGGGGGCTGACCGGACATCCGCAGGGACGCCAACGCACGTGGCGCACTCGCGGTTTCGCGTCACGGCGGCAGGCCGTCCTGTCCAACCCGCGGGTGGGAGGCCACCCCCGACTACGGGCCCGCAACCCTGCGCCACGACTTGACCGACCCTCCGGCGGAATTCCGAATGGGCAAACGTTCCGGCAACCCACCATCGTTTGAAGTCTGTGCGTTCGCGGCGCCGTGCCGTCTCCCGGCGCGGCGGATCATCGAGACCGCGGCCGGGGAGCTTGCGGTCTCGATGCGCACGGCCGGGCCGGCGCACTTGCGGTATCTCGATACGTTCGATCGGCGCCTGCGCCGCGCCAGCGTCGTGCTCGTGCATGTGGCTCCTGCCGGCGGAGGGGCGTTGCGCTATCGCGAATTCGGCCGCGCCCCGGTACTCGTCGATGCCCCCGCCGCCGTCCCGCCCGCGTTTGCGCACGAGGTCTCCCACGCTCGGCTGCGCGCGCTGCTCTCGCCCCTGATCGGGGTCCGGCGGCTGCTCGTCATCGCCGAGACCTGGGGGAAACTCGCCGCCGCCCGGTGCCGCAACCGTGAAGGCAAGGCGGTGCTCGACGTGGAGTGCTTCACCGCGAAACGCGGTTCGATCCGGATCACGGTCCATCCGTTGCGCGGCTACGAACGCTTCGCCGAGCGCGCGGCACGCCGAATCCGGGACATGGAAGAGGTCGTGTCCGATGAGGACGAGCCCATGCTCGCGACGCCCGATGGACCGGGGGCGGCCTTCGGCGGCATGGCGGTCCCGGGCCGCGTGGACCTCGACCCCGTCGAGCGTTCGGATACCGCATGCAAGCGCGTGCTCGCGGGTCTCGACGCGGTGATGGAGATGAACGCTCCCGGCGTCGAAGCCGACCTCGATCCCGAATGCCTGCACGATTTCCGGGTGGCGGTCCGCAAGGCGCGCTCGTTGCTCGGGGAGATGAAGCGCGTGTTCCCGCCGGGCGTCACCCGCCGGCTCCGCGCGGACCTCGGCTGGCTCGGGCAATGCACCGGTCCGTTACGCGACCTGGACGTTCATCTGCTGGAGTTCAGGCCCGAGGCGTGTGAGAGCGGCGAAGGCCGGATGTCGGCGATTCCGGTGGAGGCGAGCGGCGCGCTGGCGGCGTTGCGCCACCATCTCGACGCGGCCAGGGAGCGCGAGTACCGGGTACTTGTCCGCACCCTGCGATCGGCGCGCTACCGGCGGGTTCGATCCACGTTCAGGACGTTCATCGGGCGTGAGCCGCACGCGCGCCCGCGGAGTGGAAACGCCCTCGTTCCGATCGCATCCCTGTCCGCGGCACGCATCCTCAAGGTCTATCGCCGCACCCTCGCCGAGGGCCGGGCGATCGGGGACGACAGCCCTTCCGAATCGCTTCACGATCTGCGCAAATCGTGCAAGCGTCTGCGTTATCTGCTGGAGTTCTTCCGGGGCATCCACCGCGCAAAGCCCGTCGAACGCACCATCGACAGACTGAAGCAGCTTCAGGACGTCCTCGGCGCGTACCAGGATCAGCAGGTGCAGGGTACGATGCTGCGGGAGTTCCGGGAACAGGCGCGGGCATCCCTCGATCCCGCCGGGCTCGACGCCGTCGACGCGCTGTGCGCGGTGCTGGCCGAGGAGGAACGGGAGACCCGGGCCGGGTTCACGGCGCGGTTCGCCCGCTACGATTCGGAGCGCGCGCATGAAAAGCTCGCGGCGGCGCTCGGCGATGAACCGGCGAAGCATCCGACAAAGCCTTCGACAAAGCCCCCGGCGTGACCCCCCCCCGACGTGAACCCCCCGACGTGAAGACCATTGCACTCTTCAGCATCAAGGGCGGGGTCGGGAAGACCGCGGCGGCGGTGAACCTCGCGCACCTTGCCGCCCGGGAGGGGACGAGGACCTTGCTGTGGGATCTCGATGCCCAGGGAGCCGCGAGCTTTCATCTGCGCATCCGGCCGAAGCTCGGCGGCGGGGTCAGGCGGCTCGTCAAGCGCAAGAACCGGCTCGCGGAGAGGATCAAGGCCAGCGATTTCACGGGGCTCGACGTGATCCCCGCCGATCCTTCACTGCGTCGCCTGGCGTTCGAGCTGGACGACCTCGGAAATCCGCTCGCGCGGATCCGGCGCCTTCTCCGCCCGCTGCAGGACGCTTACGATCTGGCCTTCCTGGACTGCGCGCCCGGGCTGTCACCGGTCTCCGACGCGGTCCTCCCGGCAAGCGATCTGGTGCTCGTTCCCCTCATCCCCGCGACACTGTCGCTTCGCGCCTGCACGCAGCTTTTCGCGTACGCGAAGGTGGAGGCGCCCGACACCGCGATCATGCCCTTCTTCTCGATGGCGGACCGGCGCCGGCGCCTGCACCGCGACCTGATGATGGAGTTCGCGGACCGTTCGCCGGAGTGTTCGAGAATCTTCATCCCCTATGCGACGGAGGTCGAGCAGATGGGCACCCGGCAGTTGCCGGTGGCGGCATTCGCCCCGAGAAGTGCGCCGGCCCGCGCCTTCAATCACCTTTGGACCCAGGTCGCCCGGCGGCTCGGGGGCCCGGAGTGACGGCGCAAAGTGCGCCGTGGTTGTTTGTACTACAATCTGTACGACGGTCATTTCCGCCAAGCCCGAAAACGTCCATTGAATCGTCAGGACCAGAGGCTCGGGCGGCAGAAAAATCCGCGAAAATCCGACCACCCGGACGCGTCCGGGGCGTTGGCGGAAAATTGTTGCCTGTACGACAACACCGCCGGCCATCCGAATCACATCCGATCATCGCGCCGAGCCCCCGTGGCGAAGGCCCGAGGCACTTCGGCCGACCGGACCGTGGTCGGGACGGCGTCCATGCGCTCGGCGAAAATGCGCCGTCGAGGCGTTGTTCGCGGCTGGAATCGCCGTCCCCCACCACTTCGTCATCGAACGCAACCGGGACGGACGGGGAGAGAATCGATGAGCACCGATGCCCTGAAGACCATTCGCATGCAGATCATGTGGAACCGCCTGATCGCAGTCGTGGAGGAGCAGGCGCAGACGCTGATGCGCACCGCATTCGCGCCCATCGTGCGCGAGGCGGGGGATCTCTCCGCCGGCGTGTTCGACACCCGCGGCCGGATGCTCGCGCAGGCGGTGACCGGCACCCCCGGCCACGTCAACTCCATGGCCGAATCGGTCGGGCACTTTCTGCGCCACTTTCCCGTCGAGACGATGCGCGAGGGCGATGTCTACATCACCAACGACCCGTGGATGGGCACCGGACACCTCAACGACTTCGTGCTGACCACCCCCTGCTTCCACCGGGGCCGGCTCGTGGGGCTCTTCTCGTGCACCTCGCACCTCACCGACGTCGGCGGCATCGGCTTTGGTCCCGACGCGACCGACGTGCACATGGAGGGCCTCTACATCCCGATGCTCAAGCTCGCCGACCGGGGCGAGATCAACCGGACCCTGATGGCGATGGTGCGCGCGAACACCCGCCAGCCGGTTGAATCCGAAGGCGACGTGTACTCGCTGGTCGCGTGCAACGACGTGGGCTGCGGGCGTCTGGTCGAGATGATGACGGAGTTCGACCTCGACGACCTGGACGAGCTCGGCGAATACATCTGCGAGCGCTCGCGCCGCGCGGTCCTGGCCGAAATCGCGAAGTTGCCGAAGGGCGAGTACCGCAGCACGATGCGGATCGACGGCTACGAGCACCCGCTCGATCTCGTCGCGCGGCTCGAAATCTCCGAAGACGGCGTCACCGTCGACTACGACGGGACCTCCCCGAAGTCGAAGTACGGGGTGAACGTCCCGATGGCGTACACCTCGGCCTACACGTGCTTCGGGCTCTCGTGCATCGTGTCCGCCGACGTGCCGAACAACTGGGGCTCGCTCGCCCCCTTCAAGGTGGCCGCGCCCGAGGGCTGTGCGCTCAACGCCCCGTATCCCGCCCCGGTGTGCTCGCGCCACGTCATCGGCCAGATGCTGCCCGACGTGGTCTTCGGCGCCCTCGCGCAAGCCGTTCCCGAGCGCGTACCCGCCGAGGGTGCGGCGTGCCTTTGGAACGTGACCATGCGCGGTGGGAACGATCGCGCCGCGAACCAGGCGAACGGCGCGCTCTTCACGGTGACCGCGGTGTGCAACGGCGGCACCGGCGCGCGGCCGGGCAAGGACGGGCTCTCGGCCACCGCGTATCCGAGCGGGGTGCGGGGCACGCCGGTGGAGATCAACGAATCGGTCGCCCCGGTCGTATTCTGGCGCAAGGAGCTGCGGCCGGACTCCGGCGGGCACGGGCGCCACCGCGGCGGACTCGGCCAGATCATCGAGATCGAGTCGGCCATCGGCCGGGACTTCGAGCTGCTCGCGGCCTTCGACCGTATCACCCACCCCGCGCGCGGGCGCCACGGCGGTCATGCCGGGGATCGCGGCGGCGTCTGGCTCGCCTCGGGCGCGACCCTGAACGGCAAGGGCGCGCAGCAGGTCCCGGCCGGAGAGCGGCTGATCCTCCACACCCCCGGCGGCGGAGGCTTCGGCGACCCGCACGAACGCGAACCGCCGGCGGTGGACGTGGACATGGCGGCCGGCCGAGTCTCGCGGGAGGTCGCGGAGGCGATGTACGGAACTCGTCTCTCCGGCAAGAAATGGAGTTGACATTCCCGTGATCCGATCTTATGGTGCACTGCACCATCACCGTTGGAACCGCAAGCACAGGAGACGATGATCATGAGCACCAGGAAGACAGAGCAGCCGCTCAAGCAGACCGCCGAGAAGACCATCGAGCAGGCCGCCGAGAAGACCACCAGGCTGTACGCCGCGATGATGGATCAGACGATCCGGGTCAATCGAATCGCCGCGAAGGGCATCGAACGCACGATCGAGGAGCAGCTCGGACTGTTCGAAACGGCCGTCGAGTCCACCCGTCCCCTCGCCTCCGCCAAGCAGCCGGGCGAGGTGCTGGCGGTGCAGGTGGATGCGTGGAAGGCGTTCAGCGAGAAGCTCGTCGCGACCACGAGGAATCTCGTGGAGATTCAGCGCGAAACCGGTACGGAGCTCAAGGACGTCGTCGTCGACGGCCTCAGGATCGTCAACGAGACGGTACCGAAGGCCGCCTGAGGACGTCGGGCATCGGGTTCCGGCCACGGAGCCTTCCCCCGAGGGTGCGATCATCACCGCGCCCTCGGGCTTCGCCGCCGGCCCGCCGGCAACGGCCGGCAGCCCCGGGCGCAACAGCCACCTGGGCTCTCCGGTTCCGCCGGCAGGCCGCCGGCTTTCGGCACAACCCTCGCCGCGGCCGCGGTGAACTTGACGAATCGAAGGGCGTCCAGGCCGCTCCGACGATTCCGCGGCGCCGAAAGACTCCGCCTCCGAAAGATGGCGCGCCCGACAGGATTCGAACCTGTGACCTTTGGCTTCGGAGGCCAACACTCTATCCAACTGAGCTACGGGCGCCGGATCTGCGCTCCTGCCCGCGCCACGACGGCTCTCGGAGCATGGCGGGAGGATGCGGTACGCTACCCCATGTTAGCCGGGTTGACCAGTTCCCGTCATTGACCCGGGCCGTACCGGATGAAATCGTAAAGCGATCGGACGCGGCCTGAGTCCGTCTTTGTCCGACAAGCGCTCTCCATGCCTAAATCCACCATCGACACTCGAGGTGCCCCATGAGGTTCAGCGCCAATTCCCTTGAGCATTACTGGATGCCGTTCACCGCGAACCGGGACTTCAAGGCCGACCCGCGCGTGATCGTCGAAGGCAAGGGCGTCTTCTTCGTGAACCACCACGGCGGGAAGGTGCTCGACGGGTCGTCCGGACTGTTCTGTACACCGTGCGGGCACGGGCGTCAGGAGATCGCGAAGGCGGTTCATGAACAGCTCCGGCGCCTCGATTACTGCTCGCCGTTCCAGATCGGGCATCCGGGCCAGTTCGAGCTCGCACGCCGGATCGCCCGGCTCACTCCGGAGGGGCTGGACCGGGTGTTCTTCGTGAACTCCGGCTCCGATGCGGTCGACACCGCGATCAAGATTGCGCTGGCCTTCCACCGGGCGCGGGGCGAGGGCGCCCGGATGCGCATGGTCTCGCGCGAGCGCGCCTATCACGGGGTGAACGTCGGCGGGACGAGCCTGAGCGGAATGGTGAAGAACCGCGAGGCGTTCGGGGTCGGAATGGCCGGTGTCGCGCACATGCGGCACACGTGGCTCGAAGAGAACCGCTTCTCTCGCGGGCAGCCCGCCAAGGGCGCGGAGCTGGCCGACGACCTCGAGCGCATCGTCACGATGTACGGCGCGGACACCGTTGCCGCGTGCTTCGTCGAGCCCATCGCCGGCTCCACCGGTTGTCTCGTACCTCCGGCCGGCTACCTGGAGCGCCTGCGGGAGATCTGCGACCGCTACGGCGTGCTGCTCGTCTTCGACGAAGTCATCTGCGGATTCGGGCGGACCGGACGGGCGTTCGCGGCGCAGAGCTTCGACGTGAAGCCCGACGTCATGACGATGGCGAAGGCGCTGACGAACGGCTGCCAGCCGATGGGCGCGGTCGCGGTCGACGAGTCCGTCTACGACACCATCGTGGACGCGGCGCCGGAGAAGACCGTCGAGTTCTTCCACGGCTACACCTGGTCCGGGCATCCGGCGGCCTGCGCGGCAGGCATCGCGACGATGGAGATCTACGAGCGGGAGCGGCTGTTCGAGCGGGCCGCCGAACTTTCGCCGTATTTCCTGGATGCGGTACACACGCTTGAGGACGTCCCCGTCGTCACCGACGTCCGCGGTTACGGCCTGATCGCGGGGTTCGACGTCGCGCCGGGGACGGCCCCCGGCGCACGCGGTCACGACGTGCAGGGGAAACTCTTCGCGGCCGGATTGCACGTCAAGATGACCGGCGACGCCGGCATCGTCGCGCCACCCTTCGTCTGCGAACGTGGCCACGTCGATCGGATTGTCGATACGCTGAGATCGGTGCTGTCGACGTACTGAGCGCCCGGCGGGAGTGCCGTGCGGAAGATGCCGGCGGGGCGTCGCCCCGCTACGCGCGGCGCCCGCCGTGAATGGATTCCGGGGGCATTCCCGAATCCCGTGCCGCCGTCCGTCGGCGAGGTCCCGGTCAGTTCCCCGCCACCGTCATCTGTTCGATGAGGATCGATCCCGTGCGAACGGCGCTCCGGGTGTCGACGTCGGCGCCGATCTCGCGAATGCCCAGGAACATGTCCGCGAGGTTTCCGGCGATGGTGATCTCCTCGACGGGATACGCGAGCTCTCCGCCCTCGACCCAGAAGCCGGCCGCGCCGCGCGAGTAGTCGCCGGTCACGATGTTGACGCCCATGCCGAGGAGCTCCGTAACCAGCAGCCCGGTGCCCATCTCGGCCAGCAGCGCCTCGAACGACTTCGATCCCGCGTCCACCGTGAGGTTGTGGATCCCTCCGGCGTTGCCGGTCGTCGAGACGCCGAGCTTGCGCGCGGAGTAGCTGTCGAGGACGTAACCCCGGAGCTCGCCGCCGGTGATCAGATCCCGCGGCTTCGTCGCGACGCCTTCACCGTCGAACGCGGCGCTCGCGAGCGCCCTTCGCAGATGCGGCTGCTCGTGGATGCGGACGTGATCGGCCATCACGCGCTCTCCGAGGCGGTCGACGAGGAAGCTCGCCTTGCGGTAGAGGCTCGATCCTCGGACCGCCGACACGAAGTGCTGGATGACGCCGCGTGCGACGTTGGCTTCGTAGAGAACGGGGGCATTGCGTGTATCGAGCTTGCGCGCGCCGAGGCGGCGGATGGCGCGCCGGGCGGCGGTCTGGCCGACCTCCGACGGGGGATCGAGCCGCGCCGGGTCTCGCGCGACCGAGTACCAGTGGTCGCGCTGCATCCCGGAGGAATCTTCCGCGATGACGATGCAGCTCAGGCTGTTGCGGCTGCTCGAACAGCCTTCCAGGAAGCCGTGCGAGTTTCCGTATACGTGATCGCCGTCGTGCCTTGAGACGGAGGCGCCGTCGGAGTTGGTGATGCGCGCGTCGTGGTCCCGCGCCGCGGTCTCCGTCTCGAGCGCGAGCGCGATCGCCTCGTCGGCGGAGATCGGCCAAGGATGGAACAGATCGAGGTCCGGGGGATCGACCGCCATCAGTTCGGCATCGGCGAGCCCGGCGAACTCGTCCTGCGCGGTGTAGCGGGCGATCCGGCACGCGGCGTCCACGGTCTCCCGCACCGCCCGTGCGCTGAAGTCGGTGCTGCTCGCCGATCCCTTGCTGTTCCCGAAGTATACGGTGACGCCGAGACTGTTGTCCCGCGTGTGCTCGATGGTCTCGACCTCGCCGAGCCTGACGTTGACGGCGAGGCCGGTGCTTCGGCTGAGCGCCGCCTCCGACGCGCTCGCGCCGCGCCGTCCGGCGGTCTCGATGGCCAGTGCAACGACGTCGCGTGGCGAGTCGACATCCGTCTCGCGAGAGTGCTCGATACTGCGATTCTCGTCTTCCATGGACGCCGTAACCCTCCCGTGCCGGTCAACGCGCGGGATTCTACCGTATCGGAAACGGGCGGCTCACCGGCCGGGATATCGGGGCGTCCCACGCGCCGCGGGCCAAGTGCGGATGAGCGGCAGTCCCGCCCGCACCGCGCACCTCGGCTCGCGACCCCGGACGCACCCTGCGATCCACGCCGCCTGCATCCTCACCCCGTGCCCCGGCGCTCGGCATGTCGCGCCGGCACGGGCGCGCTCCCCGGCATGCTACGATGCGGGCCGGTTCGGGCGGTGCCACGGTCGAGATGAACAACGTAGCGGGCGGTGGGCGACGCACGACGTTCAGATACGGCCGGCTGGCGACTTGGCTCGTGTCGGGCGTCCTGACCATCGTCTTCGCGAGCTATGTGGCCCTTCCCATTGGCCTCTCGCTGTATCTCCCGCAACTTGCGGTGCGGTACGGCCTGCGCCTCGACCTGGAGCGGGTGAGGGTCGATCCCTTCGGGTCCAGACTGCTGCTCTCCGGTGCCCGTATCGGGACCGGCGGGGGTTCGTCGATCGAGTGGTCGAGCGTCGAAGCGCGGATCGATCTCGCCGCGCTGCTCTCCGGCCGCGTCGTGCTCGACGGCTTCCGTCTGAGCGACGCGAAGCTGATTGCCGGCGCACCGGAAGGGGCCCGGTCCGACGCTCTGCCGAACATGCTCGCCGCACCGCTGGAAGATCTGGGCGTCAGCGAGTTCGTCGTCGACGAAGTCGCGCTCGTCACGCTCTCCGAAACCCTCGGGCAACCGGTCTCCGTCGACTGGTTGCAGGTGGCGTCGCTTGCCGAGGCGTTCCGGCCGGAGGGCTCTGCGATCCGGGCCGACGCCTCCGTCGGGGAAGGGCGCGTCACGCTTCGAGGACGTCTCGCCATGAATGCGACGGACTGGACCCTTGATGCCGAAGTCGGCGCGAACGACGTCTCCCTCGACGGCGGGCCGGTGCCGGGCGTCCCCGACGGGACGTTGCGCGGAAGGTTCGATGGCTCCGGTCCGGTCCGGTTCGTCTATTCGCCGGTCACCGGCGGGTTCAGCGTGAGCGTCGGCGGCCGGTGGGCGGCGGAGGGGCTTGAGGTCGTGCTTGGGGGCACGGTGGTCTCCGAAGCGCGGGCCGACTGGGACGGCGCCGCGTTCATGGCGTTCTCGGGGGAGGCCGTGGAGACGTTCAGCGCCGACGCGGATCTTCGCTTGCGCGCCCTCGGCGTCGACGTCGCTGACGCGTTCCGAGTCGAGGCGACGGAGCTCGCGCTACGGATCGACGCCTCGCGAACGGACGCGGCCCGGCTGTCGATCGAGGGCAGCGGTCCCGTGGTCCGCTTCAGCGGCAAGGGGGGCGTGTTCGAAGCGGCCGCCGCGGAAGGTACGAACCTCGTCTCGCGCGTGACGTTCACGCGTGCCGGTGACCCCAGGATCGACGTCGGTCGGGTGGGATTCGACGCCCTTTCCGCGAAGCTGCGGGACGGCCGATCGATCGACGTGGAATGGCTCCGCCTCGACCACGCCGCCGCCGGATCGGACGCACACCCCGTATCCGTCGCGACGGCGACGGCGGAGCGGGTCGACTGGCGGGGCTTCCCCGTCTCGCTGAGCACCGGAACGGCGGCCCGGCTCTCCTTCGAGGGAATCGAGGGGCGGGGCGACGGTGAGCTTCGGTTCGCGCACGCTTCCGCCGGAACCGTCGACGCCGATGGCGAAGGTCTCGATCTTTGGCTCCGCGACGTCGTGTTCGATGCGACGACGCTCTCGCCGGCGGGAACGGCCGGTGTCGCCGGTGCACGGATCTCGGACGCGAGGTTCACGAACGAGGCGCGCACGGTGACCCTCGAAGGCCTCTCGCTGGAGGGGGTCGAGCAGGATGAAGACGGCACGGTGAGCATCGCCTCGGGGCGCGTCCGGTCCATCGACCACATGGCCGCGGGAGCGCGGAGGGTGGCGAGAGGATCGGAATTCGAGTTGTCCGGCGCCATGATGTCCGAGCAAGGGTGGGGGGCGCGGCATGCCCGTCTCGATCGCATGCACGTCGAAACGGACGACGCGGACTACGTGTTGCGCGAGCCCGCGTTCCTCGATGCAACGGGCGCGGGCGGACGCGGCAGCGCCCGCGTCGCACTGCTCGGCGCCCTGGAGGTCGGGTCCAGCGGGAACCTGATCGTCGTGGAGGAGCTCGCCGCCGCTTCACCGGCGTGGGACGACGAGGGGATGCGCTCGGAAGCGATCGAGGCGGTCTCGTTGACCTTCGACACCGCGGATCGGGAGCGCTGGGAATGGAAGGGCTGGATGCTGACCGGAGTCGAAACGACGGCGGCGGGACGAGCGGAAGCGTCGACGGCGTCCGTGGAGGCCCTCACCATGAACGCGGCCGGCGGCTCCACCGCCGGCGTACAGGGACTCACCCTCACCGGGCTGACGTTCGACGGCGAATCCACCATGCGGGCGTCGAACGCTTTTGCGGAGCAGCTCCGTTACCGCGCGTGCCCGGGCGGCGCGGACGGCGGTTCCGGCGTCGGCGTCGGCGGCCTGCACACGGGCGATCTCGAATGGAACGGGGAGGCGCTGATCGCGACGCAGGGCGCCGCGCCGGAGGTCAGTGTGACGGTGGGCCCGGTCCGGGCGTCGTTCGATGCGGTCGAGTTCACGAACGCCCGACTCGGCGCTGACGGCGTCCGGCGCCTGGAATCCCTGACCGCCGCGTCTCATCGGGGGAAGGCCGATGGCGGGACCGATGTTCAGGGATCGATCGGGTTCCAGGGCGGAACCGAGCTTCAGGACAGGACCGGGACCGTGCTTGAATGGAGCGCGGGAGAGTTGACGCTCGGCGGCTACCTCGTATCGGCGTTCGGCGAGACGACCCTCGACTCCGCCGAAACACGCGGCGTCGAAGTCCTCGGCGGCGCGACCGATGCGCGGCTCCGGGCAGAACGGTTGGCGCTCCGAGGAACCCGAATCGATCCCACCGGCGCGGTGGTGCTGGCGGACGCCAGGGTGGAGGGCTTCGCGCTGCAAGGCGCGGACGGCCGCACCCACACGGCGGCGCGGGCGCTGCAAGCGGATCGGTTTGCGATCGGAGGATCGGGACTGGAGATCGCGTCACTCGATGTCTCGGGGATCGACAGTACGATCGAAGTGGACGAAAACGGTGAATGGGTGTTCACCGGACTGCCGTTCGAGGCGGACGACTCCCGATCGTCTCTCCGAGCGCGGATCGAAGAGGCCGGCGCCACGGCCCCCGACTCGACGATCCGCTTCATCGACCGGACGACGGATCCGGACTTCGCGACGCGGCTCGACCTCGAACGCGCGACGCTGCGCGGGTTCGACTCCGAAGCGATCGACGTGCCGGCCCTCTTCTCCGTCGAGGCAACCGCGGAAACGTTCACGGCCCTGGAGATCGACGGCTCGAACACCCGCGCCGCCTCTCCCCTCCCCGCGAGGACCGCGGAAACGTTCACGGCTCTGGAGATCGACGGAGCACTGATCCCGACGCTGACCGGGATCGATCTCGATCTGAACGCCCTGATCAGTGGGCTCTCTCTCCCGGATTTTTCGCCGTACTCCCGCAGGCACCTTGGCCGGGACGTTGTGGCCGGACACGCGGACGTGGCTCTCGATCTCGCGGTGCGGTCGTCCGATCTCGAAGGCGTCGCGCATTTCGCCTTGAACGGCGTCGAACTCGGGGAACCGGCTGCGCCGGAGGGCTCGCCCGCGCCCGATCCGACTTCAGCGTTGCCGGAGGAGACGCAAGGAACGATCACCCTCGAAGTTCCGCTGCGCGGCCGGACCGACGACCCCGGTTTCGACTTCGACGGTCTGGTGACCCGGGGGCTCGCACAGACCGCCCGACAGAGATCCGGAACCCTGCCGAAGGTCCCCTGACCCGGTACAGCCGGAACCGGGAGAAGTGGTCATGAACACATCGGTCCGCGCCATTCGGGAATACGGGTGTTTCGTCCGTTTGGGAACCGATGCCCGCAACCAGGCAGCGCGGGCGGGACGCTCGCGCTGCCAGGAAGCGGCCCTTTGCCAGCGGGCGGGACGCCCGCGTTCCCGGAGGTGTCCACCCCCGGATCCGGGAGTCCGTCCAGGCATCTTCGACGTTTTGTACGGATTCGACCGGTAAGGGACTCAATGGACGTCACCGATATCCTCGATCCCCTGAACGACGCCCAACGCAAGGCGGTCACCGCGCCTCCCGGGCACCTGCTCGTGCTTGCCGGCGCCGGCAGCGGGAAGACACGGGTGCTCGTGCACCGCATCGCATGGCTGCTCGCGACCCGTGAGGCGACGCCTTTCGGCGTCCTCGCGGTGACGTTCACCAACAAGGCCGCCTCGGAGATGCGGACCCGGATCGAGGCGATGCTCGAACGGCCGGTGGGCGGCATGTGGGTGGGGACGTTCCACGGGCTCGCGCACCGCCTGCTGCGTGCGCACTGGCGCGACGCGGGCCTCCAGGAGGGCTTCCAGATCCTCGACGGCGAGGATCAGCTCCGCTGCATCCGCCGCGTGCTGCGCGACCTCGACCTCGACGAGCAGCGCTGGCCGCCCCGGCAGGCGCAGGGGTTCATCAACGCGCGCAAGGACGAAGGGCTTCGCGCCGAGCACATCGAAGATCGCGGCGACTTCTGGCTGGAGCGCGTGATCCGCGTCTACGCCGCCTACCAGGAGACCTGCGAACGCACCGGCGTGGTCGATTTCGCCGAGCTGCTGCTCCGCTGCCACGAGCTGTTCCGCGACCGCGACGACGTGCTCGCGCACTATCGGGAGCGCTTCCGCCACATCCTCGTCGACGAGTTCCAGGACACCAACACCATCCAGTACGCATGGCTGAGGCTGCTCGCGGGGGGTGGGGGCCGCTTGTGCTGCGTCGGTGACGACGATCAGTCGGTCTACGGCTGGCGGGGCGCCCGCATCGAGAACATCCTGCAGTTTCCGAAGGACTTCGCGCAGGTCACGACGGTGCGCCTGGAGCAGAATTACCGGTCGAGCGGCAACATCCTCGCCGCGGCGAACGCCCTCATCGCCCACAACCAGGGGCGCATGGGAAAGAACCTCTGGACGGAAGGGCGCGACGGGGAGCCCATCGCGGTCTACGCGGCGTTCAACGACGTCGACGAGGCCCGCTTCGTCGTGGCCCGCGTCCGGCACTGGGTCGAATCCGGAGGGCGCCGCGACGAGGTGGCGGTGCTGTACCGGGTCAGTGCCCAGTCGCGGGTGCTGGAAGAGGCGCTGCTCGCGCAGGGCGTCGCCTACCGGGTGTACGGCGGCCTCCGCTTCTACGAGCGCGCCGAGATCAAGAACGCCCTGGCCTACTGCCGCCTCGCCGTCAATCGTGACGACGACGCCGCGTTCGAGAGAATCGTCAACCTGCCGCCGCGCGGGATCGGCGCACGCACGGTGGACGCGCTCCGCACCGCAGCGAGAAATCGGGGCGGATCGCTGTGGGCGGCGGCGCTCGCGATCATCGCCGAAGGCACGGCCGGCACCCGCGCGACCGGCGCGCTACGGGGGTTCGTCGAGCGGATCGACGCGCTGGCCGCCGGCTTCCACGGGATCACGCTGCCGGAGCAGGTCGACGCAGCCGTCGAGGGCAGCGGGCTCGTCGAGTACTACCGGCAGGAGAAGGTCGATCGCGCGCAGACACGGATCGAGAACCTCGAGGAGCTGGTGACCGCAGCGCGCCAATACGGGCTCGACGAGAGTGGCGAGGAGCCCCGGGATCCGCTGACCGCGTTCCTTTCCCACGCCGCGCTCGAAGCCGGGGAGGAACAGGCGGGAGAGTGGGAGGACTGCGTCAACCTGATGACCTTGCATTCGGCGAAGGGCCTGGAATTTCCCGTCGTCTTTCTCTGCGGCATGGAGGAAGGACTCTTCCCCCATGTCCGCAGCAGCGACGATCCGGCGAAGCTCGAGGAAGAGCGGCGGCTGTGCTACGTGGGGATGACCCGCGCGAAGCGCAAGTTGTACATGTCCCACGCGGAGTCCCCGCGCCTGCACGGCTCCGACGCCTATCCGCCGCCGTCGCGCTTCCTGCGCGAACTGCCGGCCGAGCGGGTCGAAGAGGTGCGCCTGCGGGGAAGGGTGGTGTCGCCCGTCGCGCGGATGCAGTCCGGGCGCCGCACCGGCTCCGGCCCGGTTCCGGCCCGTGACGGGCCGGACGGGCTGCGGCTCGGGCAGCGGGTGGAGCATCCGAAGTTCGGCGAGGGTGTGGTGTTGACCTGCGAAGGGCAAGGGAGTCACGCCCGCGTGCAGGTCAACTTCGAGGCGGTCGGCAGCAAGTGGCTGGTCGTCGCGTATGCGAACCTGGTGCCGGTCTGAAGCGGCGACGGGTTCCACCGCCTGCTCCGGAACGAGGCGGTGGAGGCGATGGATCGGCGAGACCGCCGTTTCCCGGAGGGTGTATCGATCCGCCTCGGGCCGGATTGGGAGGATGGCCCGCCTGTCGCCCCGCCCGTCTCGCCGCGCCGACAGGACGCGGCGAGTGTTGCGGACTCGTGAACAGCATGTGGGTGGCGTGGCGCTTCAGCGCCTGGCCCCGCGGGTCCATCACGATGAGGGTGGAGCGCTTCGCCGCCTGCTTGAAGAAGGTGGCGGCGACGGGGTGGTTCTCGGTGGGGTTGGCGCCGATGACGATGATGACGTCGGAGTCCTCGCAGGCGGTGAACGGGGCGGTGACCGCGCCCGAGCCGATGCCTTCGAGCAGCGCCGCCACCGAGGAGGCATGGCACAGGCGCGTGCAGTGGTCCACGTTGTTGGTGCCGAAGCCCTGACGCACCAGCTTCTGCACGAGGTACGCCTCCTCGTTCGAGCCCTTGGCGGAGCCGAAGCCGGCCAGCGCCGCGGTCGCGAGAGGTTCGCGGCTGCTTGACATGATGCATACTTTGATGCACACATTCGGGTATGGACATCACATGGGACACTCAGAAAGCCGATGCGAATCTGGCCAGCCATGGGGTTGCTTTCGCTGATGCCGAGGTCGTTCTTGCCGATCCACTGGCGTTGACCGCGGAAGACCCGGATGCGGAAGGCGAGCAACGCTTCCTCACCGTTGGCGCGGATGCACTCGGACGCATCCTGACGGTCATCTACACATACCGCGGCGAGACGCAAATCCGGCTCATCTCGGCCCGTCGCGCCACCCGAAACGAGAGAAGGGACTATGCGCAAGGAATATGACCTGCACGGGGCCAGACGGGGCGCCGTCGTCAAGGACACCGGAAAGCAGCGGATCACGATCATGCTCGACGGCGATGTCCTCAGCGCCTTTCGGGACCGCGCCGCCGACACCGGCCGCGGCTACCAGACCCTCATCAACCAGGCGCTGCGCGACTACCTCGCGAATGGCGAGCTCGAAGACACGCTACGTCGGGTGATGCGCGAGGAATTGCGCAAGACGGGGTGATGTCCGGGGAATCGATATCCTTGTTCAGGATTTCGCCCGGATGTATGGGAGGCAGCTTCGTCGGAGCTCGATTCATCGGAGATCTCCCTCTGAACCGCCCCGGGAATCCCGGAGGATGATTGGCTTGGGTCAGGCGGCCATCGCCGACTCTCGCAGTGGGTGATAGTAGTGTGCCTCGAATGCAGCCGAAGGCACATTGCCCGAGGGGTTCGAACAGGCGCCGGTGGTTGTGGACCAGTGCACCCATTCGAGGGTGGCGAGTTCCACCGCCTCGCAGTGACGCCACGGGTCGCGCCGGGCGATGAACTCCGTCTTGTACAGCCCAATGATGGACTCGGCCAGAGCCTGCCTCCGGCTTGACCGGGGGGCGTTGTCGCAGGGCCTGCCCCCGAGTGCTTTTATCGGGGTCCACTTCTCACCACTTGTGCACTCGCGTGGGTATCGATGGCGACCTCGGGGTCGCCGAGGAAGACTTCCAGCTCCGAGCGGTTACATGACCCGCGCAATTCCGATTTGATTCGCTATCCGTTGGAGGAACTGATTCGCACTCAATGGCGGGACGACGTTATGGCCTCCACCCGCGCCGCGCAGTACTTGAACTCCGGGATCTTCCCCAGCGGGTCCAGGGCCGGGTTGGTCAGCGCGTTCGCCGCCGCCTCCGCGTAGCAGAACGGCACGAACACCATCCCCGCCGGCACCGCGCCGTCCGAGCGCGCCTTCAGCTCGATCGCGCCCCGCCGCGTCTCCACCCGCACCGCGTCCCCCGCCTCGATGCCGAGCTTGCGCAGATCCAGCGGCGACAGGCTCGCCACCGCCTCCGGCTCCAACGCATCCAGGACCGCCGCCCGGCGGGTGATCGCCCCGGTGTGCCAGTGCTCGAGCTGCCGCCCGGTGGTCAGCACCATCGGGTACTCGGCGTCCGGCTCCTCCGCCGGGGGGACGATCGAGGCCGGCACGAGCTGCGAGCGCCCGTCCGGGGTCGGGAACCCCTCCCCGAACACGATGTCCATCCCCGGCCGGTCCGGGGCGGGACAGGGATAGGTCACCGCGCTCTCGGCGCGCAGCCGCTCCCAAGTGATGTTGTCCAGCGACGGCATCACCGCCTTCATCTCCTCGAACACGTCGGCCGGGCCGCCATAACGCCAGTCCAGCCCGATGCGCCGCGCGAGCTCCTGGATGATCCACCAGTCCTGGCGCGCATCCCCCGGCAGCGCCAGCGCCGCGCGCCCCATCTGCACCTGCCGGTTCGTGTTGGTCACCGTCCCGTCCTTCTCCGGCCATGCCGAGGCCGGCAGCACCACGTCGGCGTGGAACGCGGTCTCGGTCAGGAAGAGGTCCTGCACCACCAGATGCTCCAGCTTCGCCAACCCCGCCCGCGCGTGCTCCGCCTCCGGGTCCGACATCGCGGGGTTCTCCCCCATCACGTACATCCCCTTGATCTTTCCTGCGTGCACCGCGTCCATGATCTCCACCACCGTCAGGCCCTTTTCCGCATCCAGCGCCCGGCCCCACAGGTCCTCGAAGCGCGCCCGGACCTCCCCGGCCTCCACCGACTGGTAGTCGGGGTAGACCATCGGGATGAGCCCCGCATCCGACGCCCCCTGTACGTTGTTCTGCCCGCGCAACGGATGCAGCCCGGTGCCGGGACGCCCCACGTGCCCGGTGACCATCGACAGCGCAATCAGGCAGCGCGCGTTGTCCGTCCCGTGGGTGTGCTGCGAGATCCCCATCCCCCAGAAGATGATCCCGCGCTCGGCCCGGGCGTAGGTGCGCGCGACCTCGCGCAGCATCTGCGCCTCGATGCCGCAGATCGGCGCCATCTCCTCGGGGGTGAAGTCGAGGATGTGGCGCGAGAACGCCTCGAACCCCGAGACGTGGGCGTCGATGTACTGCCGGTCGTACAGCCCCTCGGTGACGATGACGTTGAGCAGGGCGTTGAGCAGGGCCACGTCGGTGCCGGGGGTGAACTGGAGCATGTGGGTGGCGTGGCGCTTGAGCGCCTGGCCCCGCGGGTCCATCACGATGAGGGTGGAGCGCTTCGCCGCCTGCTTGAAGAAGGTGGCGGCGACGGGGTGGTTCTCGGTGGGGTTGGCGCCGATGACGATGATGACGTCGGAGTCCTCGCAGGCGGTGAACGGGGCGGTGACCGCGCCCGAGCCGATGCCTTCGAGCAGCGCCGCCACCGAGGAGGCATGGCACAGGCGAGTGCAGTGGTCCACGTTGTTGGTGCCGAAGCCCTGGCGCACCAGCTTCTGCACGAGGTACGCCTCCTCGTTCGAGCCCTTGGCGGAGCCGAAGCCGGCCAGCGCCGCGCCACCGTCGCGGTCGCGGATGGCGGCGAGCCCGCCCGCGGCGCGGTCCAGCGCCTCCTCCCAGCTCGCGGTGCGGAAATGGGTGAAGGGGTCGGCCGGGTCCACTTCGCAGTCCGCCGACTTCGGCGCGTCGTCGCGCCGGACGAGGGGGGTGGTGAGGCGATGCGGATGGGCCACGTAGTCGAAGCCGAAGCGCCCCTTCACGCACAGCCGCTTGTGGTTGGCGGGACCGTCGCGGCCCTGCACCGCGACGATGGCGTTGTCCTCGATCCGGTAGCCGATCTGGCAGCCGACGCCGCAGTAGGGGCAGACGCTCGCCACCTCGTCGAGGACGAGGCGGCGGTCGACCCCGGCCTCGTCCACGAGCGCCGCCTCCATCAGCGCCCCGGTGGGGCAGGCCTGCACGCACTCCCCGCAGGCGACGCAGGTGCTCGCGCCCATCGCGTCGTCGAAGTCGAACACGATCTTCGAGCCGACGCCGCGGTAGGCCATGCCGATGACGTCGTTCACCTGCACTTCGCGGCAGGCCCGCACGCAGAGGTTGCAGTGGATGCAGGCGTCCAGGTTGACCCGCATCGCGGGATGGCTGGGGTCGGGCGCGGGCGCGGAACGGGCCGGAAAGCGGCTTGCGGTGACGTCCAGGCGTTCGGCCCATTGCCACAGCTTCGAGTCGTGCTCATGCGCGGCGTCGCGCGGCGGCTGGTCGGCGACCAGCAGCTCCATCACCATCCGGCGCGAGGCCGCCGCGCGCTCGGTCGCGGTATGCACGACCATGCCCGGACTCGCCCGGCGCTGGCAGGAGGCGGCGAGCACCCGCTCCCCCTCGACCTCCACCATGCACGCGCGGCAGTTGCCGTCCGCCCGGTAGCCGGGCTCGGGCGCGTAGCAGAGGTGGGGGATGTCGGCGCCGAGACGTTGTGCCACCTGCCAGATCGTCTCGCCCTCGTGCGCCTCGACCTCGCTGCCGTCGAGGGTGAATCGAACCGGTGCGCTCATCTCGAAACCTCGGTGTTCGTGTCTGCGTGCGGGCCTGCGCCGGTGCGCGCGGTTCTTGCTGTCTCCGTGCCCACGTCTCGCACAGGGGATACGGGCTGCGAAGCAGGCGGCGGAGGCAAGGACATCCCGTGCCACTCCTCCGCCGTAGAGGGGCAGGATTAGCGATCGGGGCTGCGAACAATGCGGGTGCGGAAATCGCGCTCGCTGTCGCAGGCGAGCGCCGCCGCGACGACGGCGGCCTCCGGCGATTCGGCGAAACCGGGGACGTTGAAAGGAAAGTTCTCCGAAATCCCGATGCCCCGCGGCGACAGTATCGCGCGCACCATCCCGGCCCGACCTTCCATCCGACCCTTGCGCTCACCCTCGGCCAAGCCCTCTGCCCGGCTCCGGCCACGCAGGGAACGCAGCATCGGATCGTCGTCCGGCCCCGTCCCCTCACCCGCACCCAACGCCGCACCCACACGCTCCAGCACCGCGCACGTCTCCGCCGAACGCACCCGCTCGTTGAACGACACGTGCACCTCCTCCGCACCCCACCCCGGAAATGCACGACTCTCCGCCGACTCCCGGTACGCACCATCCTCCAGCACGTGGATCGTCAGCCCCGCACGACGGCGCTTCGGACGGCTCGCCGCACGGTGGTTCGGCACCTCCACCCACACCTCCGGGAACCCCCACGCCTCGTACAAACGCAGCTTCCCACGGTACACGTCCGTCGTGTGGTCCACCTCCAGCACCACGTCCGGGAAATCGTGCTCCCCCCACTCCATCGCCACCGTCCCCGGCAGCCGCGCCCGTCCGGGATGCAGGTACACCGACTGGTCCGCCTGAAGGATGCGCCACGGCCTGCCCCGCTCGTCGCGCACCATCAGATCCATCGAGCCGTAGCAGGTGATGGGCGAGCCGCGCACCTGGGCGATGCGTTCCACCAGGCCCGGCAACGCGCCCCCCGGCTTCTCGTGGCAGGGGCTGGTCGGCTCGCAGACCCAGGCGGTCTCGGTGGCCCCGTCCCAGAACTCCAGCCGCCCGTCGTAGTGCTCCAGCTCCTCGCGCGGCAGGGAGACGGCCTTGCAGCCGGGGAACGCCAGCTCGGACAGTGGCGGCTCCGCCGGCGAAGGTGGGAGGGATGTCGGGGACTCCAGCGGCAATGCGGCAGGCGGTCCCGACGGCTCGTCCGCCGGGGAACGCTCCGGCCCGGAAGGGAGGCTGCTCAATGTTCGTGCGTCGTCCATGCCGTATTGTACTTGCGCCGGAATAGCGATGTCACAACGCAACGGCGGTACCCGATTGTTGCATAAATCGAAGGATCCGCTATTACCCTGATCGAACCAGGAACGGGCTCCGAGAAAGTCCGTCATTCCCCGTCATCCCCGCGAAAGCGGGGAGAAAGCGGGAATCCAGACCCTTCCGTGATTGAAATGGATTCCCGCTTCCGCGGGAATGACTGTCTGAAGACGACCGTTGGTGCAATGTGGCTTATCCTCACTGGCGGTGAACTTGAGCCACACCCTGTTTCGGCTGGAAAACCCCGCGTTTCCGGCGTTCACTCGCGTGACGGCCCGCAGGGTCGCCGAGTCGCCTCCGCGACCCGTCTCATCGGAGTGCTTCAGTCCCTGTCGTTGCCTCCATCGACCGCTCCGACTGCGACCGGCAGGAGCGACGGTTGCCGGGCGGGATTCGCACCCGCCAGGGGATGGCGCCTTGCACGGCGCACTGCAACAATCGGGTGGCGACCAGGGCTTCGACCAGCTCCGCCGCCCACCGGCCCGCCGCCCCGGCGTCTCCTCTCCCGTATGGGTAGCGCGCCACTACGCGGCCGTCACCCGGTCGCGGACTTCGGTGGCCGACACGGTGCCCCCCGCCGCGTAGCGCGCCTCGGGCTCGGGGAGGTCCGCGTCGTCGACCAGCCCACACGGGCCGGTCTCGCGCCGGAGCCGAAGCAGGCGAAGCTGCGCCCTGGCCACGTCCAGCTCCGCCTGCGTGAGGCGCCACTGGTACTCGGCCCACGTCCTCGGTCCCTGCTCGGGGTCGTTGACGTGGGCGTACCTCCCGCTCACCGCCGCCTTCACGGTCTCGACGTCGGCATTCGGCACCAGGCCCACCTCGGGCCGCGCGTCGAAGGGGCGTGCGGCGATGGCGGTCCGGGCTTCGACCGCCTTCCAGCGTTGCATCACCGCGCGCTCCGTCGCGCCGGGGTCTCCGGCCACCGGGACGTCCTTCATGCGCGTCCGGGCGTAGTGCTCGTCAAGCCGCGCCTCTTCGCGGGCCTGCTCCAGCATCACGTCCATGCTAACAACCAAAACGAATCGTCCTCGTACTGGTGCTGCCGCACGTAGTAACGCAGGCACTGCAGGCTCTCGTCCCATCAAATCCGGCTCCATGGTACGTATCCGTGCCTTGTACCCGTGCACCGTAGGCTATCCCTGTGCCAGGACTGCACCTCAGGTTGGGGGTTACTCTGGTCACGTTGTATCCAGATGTGTAGTAGTATCCGTCGCCGCTTGGCCAACGTGCTCCGGTCGGCCTTCCGTTTCTGGATTCAAAAAAGCGATACTCGACCCTCCTGCTATCGTTGCAAGCGTCTACGACACTAAAGCTAAGTGATGAAGGCGGGTCCGGCTCCGGTTGGGTCCGCGTCGGCGTGGGAGTCCAGCGGGAGGCAGCAGGTATCGTGCTCGCCTCTCCGGATGGGGCAGCGGAGCCGGCCTTGACGCAAAACGCCTCAGTAAGATCGTCGATGGTGTGGCAGGACTCGTTGCCGCTGGCCCCCCCCTTTGTCGAGGCAGCGCGGTTACAGGCCGCGATCGCTTTTTGCTCGGCTTCGGATTCCGATGCACCCCATCCGACGCCAGTGAATAGGTAACCAGCGTCCGAGCCTCCGCCACTTGCGCTCGCCCCGCAGGCATTTCGGAACCACAGCACTTCTCGACAAGAGCTTCTACACGCGGATTCGGTGCCGCAACCCGCCCTGCACTCAGCCAACGCAGTGTCACGGGCTGCGGATCGGCTGGTGCCTGTACCCCCTGTTTCGATGGTGAGCTGCGTCGACCTGCCGCCCTCTGATCCGACTGCTGCAATTATGCCGTATGCGATCGAGCCATACTCGACGAGTTGCTGTTGACCGCTCGGCTGTTTATGGATAGTGAAACTGTGCCCAGCCTGCTCACAATCGTTTCTCTCCCGTGCCACATCGAGAGAGTTCGAATACAGGAACAGACTGTGCGTCGCCTGGGCGCATTCGGTGATCGTTCTGTATGCGTCACTCGAAGTCGGACACTGCTGAACCCGTCGACCTCCAGGTATGGCAGAACAATCCGCACCGGCGTGTCGTAATTGAGTGCAACTTTGTACACCTTCCACCTCCTCGGTAAGACAGCCTGAGCCTGAGGTAGGTGGTGTGATTCTCATCTGGTTCCCGTTCTCAGGCATCCCGTTCCCATTACCTCCACAGGCCACCAGGAAGATCCCGCAGGCCACCACGAAGAAGATCGTTACAGCGAATGTCTCTAGTCTGTCTCTCCACATCGTTCTCTCCCTCTTCTCGTGAACTCGTCGGCTCCGGCTCACGGTGATGATTCGTGGGTCTCGTGGGTCAATACGATAAAACCGGCCTCTATTCCACTGCGCTCACAGCTAGAGGTAGCTTGGCTTTGGTCGAAGGCATCGGTGGGCTCTTCTTTCAGATAAGAGGTAAGGGTATAAGGCGTGAAGGTGCCTGCATCCGTGCCGGAGCAAAAGGCGGTCGCTCTGTTGCCGGAGACCCGAGGACACCCAGGAGAAAGACCTGCTAGACCTGCTACTACATTGGAAGATGGTATAATTCGTCTGAGTCCCTCTGGGTAGTAGCCCGAGCAACCATCACCGACGAACTCAGCGCAAAAATCCAGGTTGTTGAGGAATGCGCTCAGCTTGCGCAACCCCCCCGCCGAGCGATCCGGCACGGAGCCATGACACTCCTGTATGGTGAGTCTCGACGGCGGTATCGTGCTCGCCTCTCCGGATGGGGTAGCGGAGCCGGCTCGGGCGCACAACGTCTCGAGGGACTCTTTACCGTTGTATATTGTGGTTAATAGCCCCCCATGTCCGTAAGCCCTGCAGGATCCGCTCGCACCATCAGCAGCAGAAGCAGCATACGCCGCCCTACAGGCCTCGACCGCGGCTTGCCCGGCGACGGATTGCGATGCACCCCATCCGACGCCGACCACTTGGGTATTACCAAGACGACCGACTACGCCCGTCCCGCAGGCATTTCGGAACCGCAGAACTTCTTGGCAATCCCCCTGCCTCGGCGCTTGCCCCGGTATCGTGGGCGGCACGGCCGGCCCCCTACAGAGAGCCAATGCAGCTTCACTGGCTGCGGATTGACTGGTGCCTGTCTGGCCATATAGGTGGATGATCCCCAGCCGCCTCTCGAATACGAGCGAGCCATACTCGGTGAGCGGAGTGATTCTCATCTGGCCGCCGGGCTCACCGCCCCCGCCGCCGCCGGGCTCACCGCCCCCGCCGCCGCCGGGCTCACCGCCCCCGCCGCCGCCGGGCTCGCCGCCGCCCCCGCCGCCGGGCTCGCCGCCGCCGCCCCCGCCAGGGGCGGGGGCAGGCATCCCATTCCCGTTGTCACCACCTCCACAGGCCACCAGGAAGATCCCGCAGGCCACCACGAAGAGGGTCGTTACAGCGGACGTCTTCAGCCGGTTGCGTGCACACATCGTCCTCTCTCCTTCCCCGGCGGGGTCGGCGGATGGGCGTCAGGGGGGCTGCTTCGGGGTCAGGCCGCGCGGGACACGGTGACGGTCAAGGTCCGGTCGGTCGCGAGCGCGGGGTTCTCGAGGAGCTGGAACGTCGCCCGCCCGGTCGTGGCGCCCCGGGGGATGGTGACGAGGGCCGGGGCGTCGACGTAGTCCACGCCGGCCACCGCCGGATGGTCCCCGTCGCCCGGGGCCAGGCGCACGGTCAGGCGCACGTCCTCGGCCGCCGGGGCGGACAGGACCACCTCCACCGCGACGGTCCCCCCGCTCGGGGCGGAGGATTGCAGGAAGCGCACCGTCACGCCGTCCACCGTCGTGTCCCGCGGGGCGACGCGCTCGATGGTGCGGATGCGCCCCACGTTCTCCACCGGGCGCCACAGGTCGGCCGGGGTGGCGGTGTCGGCCAGCGCGAAGGTCCCGAGCCCCTCCCACTTCGCCCGCTGGCGCGGGCCGCCGAAGGGGACGTTGAGCGAGAGCCGGACCGCGCCGCCGTGCGCGCCCGGGCCGAGGCCCGTCCCCGCGTCGAGGCGCCAGTACGGATGCGGCGTCCAGCCGAGGCCGAGGCGCCCGTCGAGGATGAAGCGCCCCGCGTCGTCGCGCTCCCACCGCCCCATCGCGGTGTCGAGGGACAGGGTGGTGGTCAGGTCGAAGCGGAGGCTGAGCTCGGTCCCGCCGGCGGCGCGCTCCTCGTAGCCCGCACGCCCCGGGCGCCACCGCGTCGTCGGCAGGTAGTGCTGGAGCGAGGCCTGGCCCCAGCGCCCGGCGTAGTCGGTGCCGAGCACGAGGCGCCGGTGCCCCCGCTCGACGTTCTCCTGCACCATCGCCATCGCGCCCACCACGTCTGCGCCCGTGAAGTGCGGGAGCGCGAAGCGGACCGCGGTGCCGAGGCGCAGGTCGTGGCGCCGGAGCCCGTGCGCGTCGGTCCAGCGGGTCACGCCCTGCTGGAGGAAGAGCGCGCTGCCGTGCAGCCCCTCCGCCGCCCCGGCCCCGGCCGGCACGCCGCCGCCGCGGAGCCCGAGCGGGACGACCGCGTCGAGCTCCCCGGCCAGCCCCTGGCCGAGGGGGGACCAGGTCATGCGGTGCACGAGGCTGAAGTGCGCCCCGAACAGCCTCTGCCCCTGCTCGGTCAGCAGGCGGGCAGCCTCCCCGACCAGGAGGCCGCCGAGCCGATCCCCGACGCAGCGCGCGCCGCCGTCCCAGTCCGCCGTGTCTCCCGAGAGCGCGCCCAGGCAGCCCCCCGTGCGGTCGAAGGCCCATTCGGCGAAGGCCTCGGCGCCGGGCGCGGGCGCGGCGGGCGCGGGCCCGGCCGCGAGGGCGGTGGCGAAGGCGGCGGCGAGTGCGAGAGACGTGCGAATGCGAGTGTTGTCCATTAGAAGCCTTCCTTCCAGATTGTGTTTATCAACATGACTTCACATGAGCCATGACGGATTGCCAAATGACTTGTGCAGCGGTCGGGATCACCCATCCCGACCGGAGCCCTCGGATCCCCATTTCTCCACGACTCGAAGGATGTGCGGGAAGTGAACGACGAACAGGAACAGGAGCACGGCGATGCAGGTCAAGGGCGTGCTCCCGGTTCCGAAGACACGGGCGAGAGCTTCCGGTATCCGGGTTTCGAGACCCCGGTTCCGCCGATCTTTCGGATGGAGCGGAGATGCAACGCCCGGACGATGCGGGCGGATGAAACGCCACGGCAGCAGCCCCCCCGGCACCCGCGCAGCCGGAGCGCTGTTCAACAGGTACGGAGGTCGGACGATGGCTCCGGGGTCGGCCCTCCTGACCGGGCCTGCCGCCGCGAATCGAAGCCCTACACGGTAGTTGTGCTATCTGCGGGGGGGGGGGGGGGGGGCATTTCCTTGATTTCCCGTTGAGCAAGCGCACCCGGACGGAACAGGACAGCGACACCCTGCTTCAATTCCTTACCGATTGTCAACTGCTCATTTTTCAGGAGCTGTCAGGAGCACGTAGTCCGTCCGGTGTAGTAGCACGTCGATTGTCCGGTTTCACGGGGTTTCCCGATGAGGAGGTGCCCCAAGGCGGACGGAGCTGCTCTGCTCCAGGAGGTCCGGAAGATGCGATTCGAGGAACCGTGGTGGATGGCAGGAGAGGCGTCTGACGCAGGAGGAGGCGGCGCGGAGCCCCGCCGTGTCGGGACGGAGGCACGCCCACCAGCGGTACGCGCATCTCCTCGCGGCTGACCCCGCCGGGGACCCCCACTTGGCGAAACCGTTTCTCGCCTGCGACCCGGTCCCGGATCGCGTAGCCGTCCCGCATTACGAGCGCGTAGTCCCCCACCCGCTCGGACAGACGCGGGTGTGGGTCGGCGAGCCCGAACCGTCCGCGATCATCGACGCGCTCTCTCGACGACGCGGGAGGCGTGCTTCGCGGCCCCCGCGCTTCCGGCGGGAGTGGGGGGTGGATCGCGCGTCTCGCGCTCGTCGTGCCGGCCTGCACGACTGAAAGAACCGCTTCCTGTACGAGGAGCCGTGGCCGCAGATCCTGTTGCAGGCGTACCTGGTCGAGACGCGCTCCGATCCGTTCGGCCTGGACAGCATCGTGGCCGATAAGTTGGCCGAGGAGAGGGCCAGATGCGCGGCGCTGAGCGGCACGCCGAGCTCCGCCTCGTCCCAATCACCCGAAACACGAAGAAGCCACCGGGCCTGCGCATGCACAGCCGGATGCGTACCGACAGCTTCCAGCCTTCGCCCTGCCGATCGAGGGTGCCCGGAAGCATGATCTCGATGAAATGCCGGGTGTTCTGCCGAATGCGGCGCAGGTCGTGTTGGGTCTTCACCCGGCCCGTCATGTACAATGCCTTGCCGATCAGGGTGGCCGCGTTTTGTAAGGTGACGATGAAGAACGCGGCGATGAACAGGTCCGAATACTCGTGGAAGGCGCGGCAGCCGGCATGGACCGGGTCCGGATCGGACCACGGGGGCAGCGTCTCGATCCTCTCGAAAAGAATTCCCGAAGCGCCGCCGGTGCGTCCGCCAGGACCTCCGAATCCTGCTCCATGCGGCCTGGATGAACCGATGCACTAAAATGACGAAGAATTGCCCGCCGCCCGGCTTGCGGCTCCCGGAATGACGCCCGACAACCGCCTTGCCGGATGGCTGCCATGACCGCCGACGCCTTCGATGCGCTTGTTGCCGCCCCCGCCCGCGAAGCTGCGGGTGTCGAGAGCGTCCCCCCGCGCCCCGTCCCCCTTGCCCCTGGCTACCTCCGCCTCATCGCCCGCATCGAAGCGCTCGCCGGCAACGCATCCGGGGCCGACAAGAGCTGGGTGCACCGTGCCCATGCGGACGCGGTGCGGCACTTCAAGGCGGCGAAGCGACGCTGATGCCCTTGGATCCATTCACTTCGCTCGCCGGCGCCCTCTCGACGGAGAAGGTGCGCTATCTGGTGATCGGCGTGTGGGGGGCGAACTACTACGCGCCAGCCGGCGGCGCGATGTCCACGACGCTCGATCGCGACCTCTTCCTGCCCGCGGACCCCGCCAATCTGCTCGCCGCCTGGCGCGTGTGCGAGGCCAACGGATTCGCGCTGTTCAGCGGCATGGAGCCGCTCGACGTGCCCCGCGACGCCGCCCTTGCATGCGCGGTCGTCGAGCGGCGAGCGCTGGTCAGAGCCGCCGATGGAGCCGGTACCGACGTGGACCTTTCGCTCGTCATGAGCGGTCACGAGTTCGAGACGGTCTGGACGGCACGCCGGATCTTCGAGGTGGAAGGAATCGCGATTCCGGTCGCAAGGCTTACCCACATCGTTGCATCCAAGGCGACCGCGGGCCGGGAAAAGGATCGGCTCTTCCTCGCGACGCACCGGGAGGCGCTGGCATCCATGCTCCCGGGCGACGAATCGACCGGGCCAGCGCACAAGGGGGGGAGCGGCGGCGGAGCAGCGACGGGTCGGAGGTGGAAATGGTGAGCTTCGGTCCTCCACCGGCGGACGCGACGGGTATGGCGGGCGCGGCCGGTACGGCGGACACGGCCGGTTCGGTGGACACGGCAGGCGCGGCAGGCGCGGCAGGCGCGGCAGGCGCCAACATTGACCGGGACGAAGTCGCGAAGTTCTCCGCCCTCGCCTCCCGCTGGTGGGATCCGGAGGGCGAGCTCCGGCCGCTGCACCGGCTCAACCCGATCCGCACCGAGTACGTCGCGAGCCATGCCGGTCTCGCGGGCGCGAGCGTCCTCGACGTCGGCTGTGGCGGGGGGCTGCTCAGTGAATCGCTCGCGGCCCGCGGCGCGGCGGTCATCGGCATCGACGCCTCCGCGGATGCCCTCGCGGCCGCCCGCGCGCACCTGGAGGAATCGGGCCTCGACGTCGACTACCGCGCGATCACCGCGGAGGCGCTCGCCGAATCCCGGCCGGGGCGGTTCGACCTCGTCACCTGCATGGAGCTGATCGAGCACGTCCCGGACGCCGCCGGCCTGGTCGCCGCATGCGCGCGGCTCGTCCGCCCCGGAGGAACGGTCGTCTTCTCGACCATCAACCGCAACCCGAAGTCCTACGCGCTCGCGATCGTCGCGGCCGAGTACGTCCTCGGCATGCTGCCGCGGGGCACCCACGACTACGCGCGCTTCGTACGGCCGTCGGAGCTCGCGGCGTGGGGGCGCATGGCGGGACTGCGGCTCGTTGACGTGACCGGCGTCGCCTGGTCTCCCCTCACGGGTCGCTTCCAGCTTCGCCGGGACCCCGCGGTCAACTATCTCGTGGCGTTCGAGGCCCAGGCGAATGGATGAACCCGTGTGCCGCGCCGAACCGCGGTGCAAAGACAGGACCGCGGCAGGGCCAGGGAAAGGCCGGCCGTGACATGCCCGGTGGGCTTCCGAGCGCATCGGCGCCCCGGCCGTCTTCCACGCAGCCGATGCCCCGGGTCCGCGGGCAGACCCGTGAGCCGATGTGATGCAGGTTGACGCCGCGGAGCCGGCGCGGCGGCTCGAAGCGGTGCTGTTCGACCTCGACGGCACCCTCTGCGACACCCTCCCCGACCTCGCCGCCGCCCTCGATTCGGCAGCCCGCGAGATCGGCGCCTGCGTGGTGGACGAGGCGCGGCTGCGGCCCCTGGTGTCGCGCGGCACCCGTGCGATGCTCGCGAGCGTGCTCGCCCGGGACGCGGATCCCGCGCGGAACGACCAGGTGCGGCACCGCTTCCTCGAACGTTACCGCACCGGCGTCGCGGTCCGCACCCAGCTCTTTCCCGGGATGAACCCGGTCCTGGAGATCCTCGAACGCCGAGGCGTGCGCTGGGGCATCGTCACCAACAAGCACGCATGGCTGACCGAGCCGTTGCTCGAAGCGCTCGCCCTGCACCGGCGGGCGGCGTGCGTGGTGAGCGGCGACACCGCGGCCCATCCCAAGCCCCACCCCGCCCCCTTGCTGCTCGCCTGCGAGCGCCTGTCGGTCGCGCCGGGCGCCGCCGCCTATGTCGGAGACTCCCGCTCCGACGTCGACGCGGGCAGGGCCGCCGGGATGATCACCCTGAGCGCGGGATGGGGCTACATCGATCCCGATGATCCGCCGCAAGGGTGGGGGGCCGACGTCGAGGCCGGAACACCGGGAGAGCTGCTTGCCTGGATCCGCTCGGCGCTCGACGGACGAGGAGGTCGATCGTGACACCCGGCTTCGGAGGCATGGCCTCCTTCACGCTCGCCGAACGATGCGGACGATTGTGACGCTTGGGGTCACGGACGAATTCCCTCCACGCCCACCGGACGATCTCGTGGCCATTGCATCGGGCTCGCGGGCCGTCCTGAGCCCTGCCGGCATCCACCGCGGATCCGCCAACGCCGGACCTCCGGCCCCAGGACGAATGCCGCGAGAATGCGATGACGGCGACGGACGCGAGAGCGTATGAGCACGGACGGAGCGGGCATTCGCCAGCGCGTCCGGGGCGATTCGAGCCTCCGGGACGAATGCTGCAAGAATGCGGTGGCGGCGATTGACGCGAGAGCGTATGAGCACGGACGGAGCGGGTGCTCGCCAGCGCGTTCAGGGCGATTCGAGCCTCCGGCACGTGGCGGAGCAGGGGCGGAGCACGGCTGATGGCGGCGAGACTGAAATGGCTCGGGTGGGGGACGCTTGCCCTCCTCGTGCTGGCCGCGGCCGCAGCGGGTGCCGGCTATCTGTGGCTGCGCGGATCCCTGCCGGTCATCGACGGCGAACGCACTGTCTCCGGTCCCTCGGCGCCGGTGGACATCGTGCGCGACCGGCACGGGGTCCCTCATGTCCTCGCCGGGAGCGAGGAGGACGCCCTGTTCGCGCTCGGCTACGTCCACGCCCAGGATCGGCTGTGGCAGATGGAGATGAACCGGCGGATCGGGGCTGGGCGGCTCGCCGAGGTGCTCGGGCCGGCCGCTCTCGACACGGACCGGCTGTTGCGGGTGCTCGGGCTCTACCGCCGGGCGGAGGCGACGACGACGCACCTCGAACCCGGCTCGCGGCGCCGCATTGCCGCCTACGTCGACGGCGTCAACGCCTGGATGGAGACGCGGGAAGGGCCGTTGCCTCCCGAGTTCCTGCTCCTCGGGTTCGAGCCCGAACCGTGGACCGCGGCCGACACCCTGGTGTGGGCCAAGGTGATGGCGCTCGACCTCGGGAGAGAGTGGGCGCGCGATCTCATGCGGCTTCGCCTGTCGGAATTGCTGCCCCCGGATCGGCTCCTCGACTTCTATCCACCGTACCGGTCCGACAAGCCGCGCGGCGTCGAGCTGCCCGAGCCGCCCGGGTCCGCCTCCGCCCGGACACCACGCCCCCATGCCATCGGCGCCCGCCCCCATGCCATCGGCGCCCGCCCCCGCGCCACCGGCGCCCGCCCCCGCGCCACCGGCGCCCGGCTCCATGCTACCGGCGCCCGGCCCCGGCCGGCAGCCATGCCGCGCGTTCCGCCCGAGGCCGGCTTCTCCGGCAAACGGCCGGATCCCTTCACCGCCTTCGCCCCGGGCGAAGCTCCGGCGCCCTTCCTGCCCGCGCTTCGGCCGCGGAGCAGCCATCCCGGCTCGAATAGCTGGGTCGTCGACGGAACCCGGAGCGCGACCGGCAAGCCGCTCCTCGCGAACGATCCCCACCTCGGCCTGACCGCCCCCTCGGTCTGGTACTTCGTCCATCTGTCCTGGCCAGGCCGCGACGTGGTGGGCGCGACCTTCCCGGGAATGCCGATGGTGGTGCTCGGCCACAACGGTCGGGTGGCGTGGGGGTTCACGAATACCGCGCCCGACGTCCAGGACCTCTTCATCGAGAAGCTTGACCCGGACGATCCCGAACGCTACCTGGCGCCCGAGGGCTACCGCCCCTTCGACGTGCGCCACGAGATTTTCAAAGTGAAGGACGGCGAAGACGTGGGGATGCACGTGCGCGAGACCCGGCACGGTCCGGTGCTCGACGACGCCCTGGCCTCGGCCGCCGGCGCCGCACCTGCCGGCCACGTGCTCGCCCTCGCCTGGACCGCCCTGCGCGACGACGACCTCACCCTGCAGGCCGGCCTCGGCCTTCCGGCAGTGGGGGACTGGGCCGGCTTCGTCGCCACCTTCCGCGACTTCCACGCGCCGCAGCAGAACGTCTCCTACGCCGACGTGGACGGCAACATCGGATTCCTCGCGCCCGGCCGGGTTCCGGTGCGGGGCGCCGGCGGCGGAGTCCGTGCCGGGACCATGCCGCGCCCCGGCTGGGACGCGCGCTACGACTGGCAGGGCTTCATTCCCTTCGAGGCCCTTCCCCGCGTCTACAATCCCTCCGGCGGCGCCGTCGTCACCGCCAACCACGCCGTCGTCTCCCGCGACTACCCGCATCACCTCACCTTCGAGTGGGCGGCGGGATTCCGCGCGGAGAGGATCATGGAGCGGCTCGCGGCCCGGCCCCTGCACGACCTCGAGAGCTTCCGCTCGCTCCAGCAGGACCGGACCTCACTGTTCGCCCGGGCGCTGCTGCCCCGCCTTCGCGACGTCGCGCTCGGGCCGGACGCGGGATCGCTCGCCGCCCGCGCCCGGCGCCTGCTCGACGGCTGGAAAGGCGACATGGATCCCGAAAGGCCGGAGCCACTCATCTTCCACGCCTGGATCCGGGAATTCGCGCTTCTGGTGACCGCGGACGAGCTCGGTCCTCTCCAGCGCGAGGCATGGGGCCGGAAGGGGGCGTTCCTCCTGCGGATGCTCGAATCGCGCGAAGTCTGGTGCGACGACGGCGCCACCGCCCGCACGGAGACCTGCGACGAAATGCTTGCCCGGGCGCTGTCGGCGGCGGTGGAGTGGGTCGCGGACCGTCAGGGCGGCGATCCGGCTGCTTGGCGCTGGGGGCGGGAACATCGCGCGCTCGGCGAGCATCGCCCGCTCGCGCGTTCGCCGTTTGCCCCGCTCTTCAACCTGGAAGGCCCGGCCCCGGGCAGCACCTACGCCGTCAATTCATTCGACTTCAGCCCACTCGACGAAGACCGGCCCTTCACCTCTACCCACGGGCCGAGCCTGCGCGCCGTCTACGACCTCGCCGACCTCGACCGCTCCCTGTTCATCCACTCGACCGGCCAGTCCGGCAACGTGCTCTCCCCCCTGTACCGCAACTTCGAAGCGCGGTGGCGAGGCGGCGGATACGTCACCATCCCCACGCGGCGCGAAGACTTCGAGGCAGACGCCCTCGGGCGCCTGCGCCTCACGCCGCGCTGAGCGCACCCGCCGCACGTCTCGACCACAACGCCTGACCGGGGAGCGGGCTGTCCCGACCTTTCCGGGACCCCGCGTATCTGACGTGGATGCTCGGCGTTCGGCTCCTTTACAATCGCGGCAACCGCGTCCCGAACCACGACACTGGAGACCGACATGGCATGGCCGGCGTTCGACACCCACAAGGCCGTCAAGGAGCTTTGCGGCGCGGGTTTCAACGATGCGCAGGCCGAGGCGGTCGTCGAGCAGATCAACAGCGCCTACAGCGAGAACGTGGCCACGAAGACCGACGTGGAGAGGCTGGTCACGAAGGAAGAGTTCCGCGACGCCCTGGAGAGGCTGGTCACGAAGGAGGAGTTCCGCGGCGCCCTGGAGAAGCTCGCCACGAAGGAGGAGACCGCCAGACTCGCGACGAAGGAGGAACTCCATGAGGCCGTGGCGAGCCTCGCGACGAAAGAGGAGCTCCGCGAGGCCGTGGCGAGCCTCGCGACGAAGGAGGAGCTCCGCGAGGCCGTGGCGAAGCTCGCGACGATGGACGATCTGGAGAAGCTGGAGCTGCGGATGTCTGCGCAGTTGGAGAAGCAGGCCACCGTCTACCTCAAGTACCTGATAGCGACCGCCGCCGGCATCGTCGCCTTGTCGAAGGTGCTGGACCTGCTGGTCGGGTGAGCCAAAGGATGGAGGTCCTTGGCCTCGCGCCGCTCTTCCCTCAACGGCACGTGGCCGCGAGCACCTTCAATCCGCCCGCCGCCGCCCGCGACCTCGAAGCCGCCGGCGCCGAACGCCGCCGGGCCGAAGCGCACACCACCACCACCACGACGGACGGATGCGACATGACGCCGGCACCCTGCTGTTGACATACTCTTGCTCGACCGCGGGCGGACGCAGGGCATCCGGGACCGTGGCGCCCGATCGCGAAGCGGCGGGAAGACGCTCTAGTCCCTTACCCGTGAAATCTTCGACAAAACGACGAAGATTTTTCGCCGCCCGGCTGCCGGCTTCCTGATGCCGGGTTCCCGGGAGCGGCGCGTCCAGGGAGCGCGGGCGTCTCCCCCGCCCGGACGTCGTGGACCTTCGGTCTCCTGGGAACGCGGGCGTACCGCCCGCATGGACAATCGATCGGGCCTTCGGCCCCGGCCCTTCGGTCCGCTGCGGGCGGGACGCCCGCGCTCCCAGGTTCGCAACCGGCGTTTGGTTCCGGCTACGCCGGGTGGGGAATCGAAGTAGATTCCCGCCCCCGCTTCCGCGAGGACATGCTTTCGCGGGAATGACGGCTTGAGCACGCGGGAACGACGGCTTGTAGCGCGCGTGGCCTGGCCTCACCGACGGAGAACTCGACCTACACGCCGTCCCGGCCCGGAAGTCCCGTGTGCTCCGTAGCCGGCGCGGGGCCGTCCTCTCTTCCCCGTCCCGGCCCGCCCGCCTCCCACTGCCCGATCGAGCGCGGCCCGACCGGGAGGCCGCGGGCGCTCCTTTCCCGCAGCATGGCCTTCGCTCCGTCGCTCAAGCGGCTTTCGAGCCATCTGGCGCGCTCGCCCTTCGCTGCATCGGAGCGCAGCTCCTCCGGGACGTCGTCCAGGCGCACGTCGCCGTATTCCAGAGCCCACCGGGCGAGGTGCGAGCCGTTCGTGAGGCGGTCGAGGTACGCCTCGCAGATGCGCCCCTGCGGGCCACTCCACAGCTCCGTGACCATCGGCTCGGCGGCGCCGGCGGGGAGCTCCGCCGCCAGCGCGCGCAGGTACTCCCCGAACGTGCGGTGGAAGTGCTCGGGAAGGGGCTGGTCCTGTCCGGTGGGGATGTCCTTCAGGGCCTCGTCCTGGTGGACGATGGCTTTGAAGCGGCTGGAGATCTGCCGGTCTAAGCGCTCCAGTTGCTCGTCCAGGTCCGCGAGCCTCTGCTTCTGCCACCCGATGCAGCGCTCGACCAGCAGCACGAACAGGAGCGGCGCCAGCGCGATGACGCGCTGCTCGTCCCAGCCGTACCGATGGCGGATCAGGTCGAAGGCGAGCCGCAGCTCCGGGCGGAACCTGCCGCCGACGGGGAAGGTGTCGCCGACCTCCATGGGCCGGGAGCCGGACCGGACGTATTCGGGAAACGGAAGGTCGCCGGTGAGCTCCCCGACCTCGACCCGCAGGCCGTCGGCCAGCGCGTTTACCGTGTTCTGCCGCGGGGTCCCGATCGTTCCCGATTCGATCCGGGCGATCTGGCGTTCCGTGATCCGGTTGCGCCCGCACGCTCGGGCGAGCTGCGCGCGGCTCAGATGCCGGCATTCCCGGATGGCTCTGAGGCGTTCGGAGACTTCTGTCATTCTTCTCTTTCTCTGGATAATGACGTCAGGTGGTGAATGTCAACGTATATCGTTTCAGATTTCATGGTCAACGGGACATTTTCGGACATTTGTCCGTGGTCCGCGAATCATCGGCAGGCGATGGACGTGTACGCGGCCGGCGCGTTCCGAATCGGGGTCCTCGCCGGCCTCCGGTCGGGGAACGATTGGCGACCCTGCCGGCCTCTGGGCAGACCCCTGCCCGCCCTTGGGCAGACGCCGGCCCCCGGGCACACGCCACCGTCGAGAGCGGCATTGACCGGGAGAGGTCGAACAGCCGGTGGCCGGGACGCTCGCGGCGACAGGTGCCATAATCGGCCCATGCGCTTCTTCAACACCGCGGGGCCGGTGCGCCCGGACGACCACTACGCCATCCCGCCACGGGACCGCGTGGACATCGACGAGCTCCTGGGCCTGATTCGGGCCAAGCAGTACTTCGTGCTGCACGCGCCGCGACAGACCGGCAAGACCTCCGCCCTCATCGCCCTGCGCGACCTCCTGAACAGCGGGGAGGCCGGCGACTTCCGAAGCCTGTTTGATCCAACGACTACGGTTACGAGCTACAAGGCAGACGATCGCGGGTCGGCATCGAAGGGACGGAGCCGATCCACCCAACGGGGAGAAGCTCCTCAGAAGTGCAGCGAGATGTCGCGGTGCACCGACTGGCACCGCGCGACCAGGCGGGCCTGCTCCTGCGTGAGCCGCTCCTGGACCCGCAGGCCGATGCTGTGCCGGATCGCCTCGTCGTACTCGGAGAGCCCCGGCAGCAGCTCGCCGGCCGCGCGGGTGCGCCACGCGACCTCTTCCGCGTAGCGCTCGCGCGCCTCGGCCAGGAAGCCCGCCGCCTTCTCCCGGTCCGGAGCATTGCCGCGCAGCGCCCGGCGGGCCTTCGACAGCCGGCCCTTGATCCGGCTGCTGCCCGCCACCGCGCCGAGCTCCCGCTCCGCCGCCTTGATGATCTCCATCGCCTGCTCCGGCGGATCGTTCGCGACCACGCCTTCCAGGCTCGCAAGCGTCGGCTCGAATGCACGCAGCGCGTCCGCATCCGCGATGAGAGCCCGCAGATCGGCGACGGTCCGGTACGCCTCGTCCACGCTCTGCCGGTACTCGCGGCGGACCTTCTTCCGCGTATCCGAGAGCGCGACGTAGCGCGCCCTCGCCTCCTCCCACGCGGCCGGGATGCCGGCCTCGATCGCGGCCATCTCCGCCTCGACCTGTGCGATCGTCCGCTCCACGGCGTCGCGGTCCTCGTCGCTCGCGGTCTCGTCGCGCGAAAGCCGCGAGCGGTCTCGCTCCAGCCGTTCCAGCCGCTTCCCGAGCTTGCGCAGCTCCGACTGCATCCGGCGCACCTCCACGTGCAGCGGCCGGTACTCCGGCAGGTACGCCTCCACCGCCGCATCCGCCTCGCGCACCGCCTGGGCCAGGCCGATGCCGGCGCGCGCGTGTTCCAGGCTGCCTTCGTACTTCTCGCGCAGGGCGCCGGGGAGGAACCCGGCCTCCAGGGCCGCGGCCCGATCGACGTGGGCGCGCAGCGCGTCGCCATTGCGGTCGTACTCGGCGAAGACGTACTCCTCCAGGCAGTGCTGGAGCTTCGGGTTCATCGGCGGGGGGGCGGTCTCCGAGCCGAGGTACACGCGGTTCGGCAGGTAGTTGACCAAGCTCGGGTACAGGCCCGCGATGGCGAGGCCGACGAGCTGCAGCGCGATGAAGACGGCGGCCCCGCGGTAGATCTCCAGGGTCTTGACGATCGCCGGGGCGACCCCGCGCAGGTAGAACAGCGCGAAGCCGAACGGCGGGGTCAGGAACGAGGTCTGGATGTTGAGCCCCACCATCACCCCGAACCACACCGCGGTGATGTTGGCGCCGGGGTCCGCCAGCAGGATCGGGGCGACGATGGGGATCACCACCACCGCGATCTCGATGAAGTCGAGGAAGAACCCGAGCAGGAAGATCACCGCCATGACCACGACGAACTGCGTCCAGAACCCCCCGGGCAGGCTGGTCAGGTACTCGCGCACCAGATCCTCGCCGCCGAAGGCGCGGAACGCGGAGGTCAGCATGGCGGCGCCGATCAGGATGATGAAGACCATCGAGGTGGTCTTCGCGGTCTCCACCATCACCCCCTTGAGGGTGTCCTCGATGGCATGGGCCCGCCACAGGCTCCAGAAGATGGCCACGAGCAGCCCCAAAGTGCCCGCCAGCGCCAGCGCGATGCCCCGCGCGTCCTCCGCGCTGCCGATGTTCTTGACGTTGATGTCGTAGAGCGCGAGCACCACCAGGATCTCGACGATGGAGACGATGGCGATGACCGCGGGCAGGAAGGCGCTGCGCCGGCCCGCGGTGAGGCGGTACCCGCCCATGATCAGCGCGCCGATCGCGCCGATCGCCCCGGCCTGGTTCACGGTGGCGACGCCGGTGAGGATGGAGCCGAGCACCGCGAGGATGAGCGTGAGCGGCGGCACCAGCGCCAGCACCACCCCGAGGAAGAACCGCGCGTCCATCCGGCCCTCGTACCGCACCGGGGGGGCGCTCTTCGGGTCGATGAGGGCGTGGACGAGGATGTAGGCCATGTAGATGGCCACGAGGATGAGCCCGGGGACGAACGCCCCCATGAACATGTCGCCGGCGCTGGCCGAGACCACGTCGAACTCCGACGGCATGGTGATCTCGCCCGTCGCCGCCTTGTAGTCGGCCTTGCGCGCGGTGCTGGCGATGTCCGCCGCGCTCGCGAGCTGGTCGGCGAGGATGATGAGCACCACCGACGGCGGGATGATCTGCCCCAGCGTCCCCGAGGCGCAGATCGTCCCCGTCGCGAGCGGCCGGGAGTAGCTGTTGCGCAGCATCGCGGGCAGCGAGATGAGCCCCATCGCGATGACCGTCGCCCCCACGATGCCGGTGGTGGCGGCGAGCAGGGCGCCGACGAAGACCACCGAGATCCCCAGCCCCCCCGGTATCGGCCCGAACAGCCGGGCCATCGCCACCAGCAGGTCTTCGGCGATCCGGGACCGTTGCAGCATGATCCCCATGAACACGAAGAGCGGGACCGCGATGAGGGTGTCGCGTTCGACCACCCAGTACAGGCTGCGGAAGTTCGTGACCCCGGCGCTCAGCCACTCGATGGGGCCTCCGTGCGCGAAGTAGGCGCTGGCGTCGCCCGCGAACAGCCAGCCGCAGAGCGCGGCGGCGCCGATGGACAGGATGGCGGAGCCGGGCAGCGCGAATCCGACCGGGAAGCCGGACATGAGCGCGAACACCATGAGCAGGATGAGGACGACGAGAAAGACGAGCTCCATGGCGTTCGTCCTAACCCGGCGGAGCCGGAGTCGAAGGGTGGCCCCGGTCCCGGGAGCGGCGCCTCCTGGGAGCGCGGGCGTCCCGCCCGCAGGCGGCGGACCGGAGGTCCGCCGTCGGAGGCCCGCCACATGACAAAGCGGGCGGGACGCCCGCGCTCCCAGGACACCTGGATTCCCGCTTGCGCGGGAATGACGAGGGTGGGCGGGACGCCCGCGTCCCGGAGGGACGCGCCGCTCCCAGGCCGGCATGACCGGAATCAAAAGCCGACCGGCGAACAATCCGTCGTCTTGTCGAAGATTTCATGGATCAGGGACTAAGGGTGCGACGGGGCGGCCGTCGCGGGTGTCGCGCTCGTCACGGCCGCCGCGGGTGCCGCGGCGCGGCCGGCCTCGGTGCGCCTCAGCACGGCCACGCTCTCCAGGAAATACGCGGTGAACTGTGCCGCCATCGACAGGGCGAAGACGACGAGGAGCCCCGCCATCAGGTACTTCACGTACATCCCGAACCCGCTCTGGGAGATCTCGAAGTTGAGGAGCGGGCTGGCGAGGCTGCTGCCCTTCGTCCACAGCCCCATGGTGAGGATGATCCAGCACAGCGGCACCCCGAGGAGCATGGAGCCGACGGCGTTGGTCCACGCCTTGCGTTTCTCGCTGAACCGGGCATAGAAGACGTCCACCCGGACGTGCCCTTCGTCCACCAGGCTGTACGCGCTCGCGAGCAGGAACAGGGAGGCGTACCAGAAGCGCACGAGGTCGCCCATGAACGCCTGCTCGTAGGAGAAGATGAAGCGCGTGATCACGATCTGGAACTCGGCCAGCACGATGAGGAGCGCGAGCCAGACCACCGACAGCGAGCGGGTGAAGAGGGCGATGAGGCACGACAGCGCCATCAGCGGAAGGTGGACGTACTGGCCGCGGAATCTGGACAGCCCGAGCCGGATGGTCATGTCGTCGCCGACGAACACGGCCAGGAACTCCTCCACCCGCAGGAAGGACAGCAGCGCATCGGCGAGGCCGATCAGGAACGCCGACCAGAAGGCGGCGCGCACGATGAAGGCGGCGAGCGCGGAATACGCGTCCGCCTCGGCCTGGAGCGGACGGTCGCGCGTGGACGCGACCCACAGGATGACGAGGAGGACCGGCGCCGCGTAGACCGCGACCTGCAACCCGCCCCGGAGGACCTGGGCGCCGTCGAGCGGATTGCGCAACGGCGCGAAGCCGAGCCAGCCGATGTGGGAGAGCAGCGCGGGGAGGCCCGGCCAGTCCCACGCGAAGCTCAGGAAGAAGTTGACGGTGAAGGCCAGGGTGGTGCACACCACGGCCCCGGCAAGGATGCGGGACAGGACCTCGACGAGGCCCGTCGCGGCGGGCAGGGTGGGCGCAACGGGCAGGGCCGATTCGGTGTCGGGTCCCGCCGCGGTCGTTGCGGCCGACGTCATCGTGGCGATTCCGGTCGACCGGCGGCCGGCGCGGGTCAGCCCGAACGTCCTACCGGCTCGGGATCGAGGCCGGCGGACACGAGGCTGGAGAAGACGGGGGGCCTCCGGAGCCTCCCCCGTCGCGTGTTCCCGCGTCGGCGGGAGGGTAAAACAGACGCCGTACCGTCACGCGGCTCAGACGCCGATGCCGAGCACGCGGTTGCGCTGGTTGAAGTACTCGATCTCCGCGATCGAGAGCCAGCCGGCGACGGATCTCATGGCCCGACGATAGCTGTCGTCGATCCGTTTGGCAAGGTCGCTGTGCTGGCGGGTCTCCTCGAAGACCTCTTCCGCCGCCTCGCCGAAGGCGTCGATGATGTCTTCGTTGAACTTCTTGAGCACGACGCCCTGCTCGGTGATGAACTTCTGGAGCCACTCCGGGTTCTTGGCGTTCACCTCGGAGAAGAGGTCGAAGTGGGTCTGGACGGCGCAGGCCTCGATGACGAGCTGGTCGGACTTCGGCAGGCCGTCGAACCACGCCTTGTTGACGCCGACGCCGAGGATGGTGCCCGGCTCGTGCAGGCCGGGATAGTAGTAGTACTTGGCCACCTCCCAGAACTTCATGATGCTGTCCATCAGGGGCCCGGCCCACTCGGTGCCGTCGATGGCGCCGGAGATCAGGTTCTCGTAGATCTGGCCGCCGGGGAGCGAGACCGGGGAGGCGCCGATCTTGGCGAGCACGTCGCCGCCCAGGCCGGGCATGCGGAACTTCAGCCCCTTGAAGTCGTCGATGGAGTTGATCTCCTTCCTGAACCAGCCGCCCATCTGCACCCCGGAGGTCCCGCCGACGAAGCCCTTGAGCCCGAACTCGCCCGCGAGCTCGTCCCACAGCTCCTGTCCCCCCATCCACCGGATCCAGGCGTCGCATTCGGGGGCGATCATGCCGAAGGGCACCGACGCGAAGTACGCGAAGCCGGGATGCTTGCCTTTCCAGTAGTACTCCGCCGCGTGGTAGATGTGGGCGTTCCCGGAGGCCACCTCGTCGAACGAGTCGAACGCCTTGACCCGCTCGCCGGAGGCGAAGTACTGCACGTTCAACCGGCCGTCGGTCATGTCGGTGAGCCGCTGGGCGAAGCGTTGCGCGTTGGTGCCCAGCGCCGGAAAGTCCCGCGGCCACGTGCTCACCATGACCACTTCCTGGCGGCCCTGCGAGATCGCGGGCGCCGCGACGGTCGCGGCGGCGACGCCGGTGGCGCCCACCGCAGCCGTCTTCAGGAAGCCGCGCCGCTTCATGCCGTGCTTGTCCTGCTGCCTGGTTTTCTGTTTCATCTTCTCCTCCTCCAGAGGCGGTGTGATCATGAAGTGTCAGGCCCACCGGCCCGGCCAAGCCTGCCGTCACGTGAACCTGCCATCGTGGAAGCCATGCCGCAAGCTGGCCCGCGGCGCCGGGGCTCCGAATCCCGGTATCCGCCATTCTTCGACGAATCTCATGGTCGGATCAACCGGGCAGGGCCATTTCATTGCTGCGGGATCTCCGGTCCCCGGCGGCTCGGATGGTGGTCCGGAGGTGGTCCGTGAGTTCCTCGTTCAGCATCTCCACCGTCCGAACGCTCGACGCGGCGGCCTCAATGCACCAGCGCCCCGATCATCCGGGCGATGGTGTGCGCGATTTCGCTTTCGAGCGGGAACGAAAGCATGCCCATCACCGAGTACCCGAGCAGCCAGGGCATCAGATAGAAACGGATCATGTAGAAGAACCACGCGACGAACAGCGGCACCAGCGGCCGGATGAGGAACCCCGGAGTCACCGGGGAGAAGAGCCTGATCAGAGGATCCGTCGCGCGCACGAAGAAGCGCATGAAGAAGAAGCTGCTGTCCTCGGGCAGGAACAGCCCCATGCCGAACCGGCCGATCAGGGTCCACATCACCGCGCCGAGCACGTAGTCGACGGCCAGCACCCAGAGTGGGAACGCCTCAAGCATCGGCAGGCGGTCCGGCGGCAAGCGATGCCATCGTACCGAGACGATTCATTTGTGCTGCCACCCCTCTACTTCCTCACGGATCCGAAACCGCGCTTCCCGCCACGCCCGATACCGGCCGCGGGCGCCCTCACGGGCAAGGACCATCGATCCGGGCCGCAACGCACGGAGGTTTCCCCCGGCGCTCAGCGCAGCCCCAGGCCCCGCGCCACGATCCCGCGCAGGATCTCGCGCGTTCCGCCCTGGATGGCAAGCTTGGGGGCGATGAGGGTCGCGTAGCGCAGCACCTCCTCGAAGTCGATCCGGTTGCCGGGATCGACGTATGCGCGCGGGGCGAGGTCGCGGGCGCGGGCCGGGAGCGCCTGCTCCCAGTTCGTGCCCTGCTCCTTCACCACCGCCGCCTCCACGTCCGGCAGCTTCCCCGCTTCGAGCATCCCGGCCACCGAGATCGACATGTTGCGCAGGGCGGACAGCTCGGCGACGAGGCGTCCGAGCCCCTCCGCCATCCGGTCGTCCGGGGTCTCGCCGGCGGCGCGCGCCAGCTCGTAGAGCACGAAGATGGTCTCGAGGAAGCGCTCCGGCCCGCTACGCTCGTAGGCGAGCTCGCTCGCGGCCTGCTTCCACGCGCCATCGACCTCGCCGATCAGGTGCGCCTCGGGCACGAAGACGTCGTCGAACACCACTTCGTTGAAATCCGGGTCGCCGGTCAGGTTGCGGATCGGGCGGACCTCGATGCCCGGCGAATCCATCGCGACGAGGAACTGGCTGAGGCAGTGGCGGCGGTTCCCGGCGGCCGGCGGGGAGGTGCGCAGCAGCGCGATCATGTAGTGCGAGCGGTGCGCGTTGCTCGTCCAGATCTTGCGCCCGTCGACCTTCCATCCGCCCTTCACCGGCTCGGCCCGGCACTTGGCGGAGTAGAGGTCGGAGCCCGAGTCCGGCTCGCTCATCCCGATGCAGAAACAGCACTCGCCGGCGACGATGCGCGGCAGGATCGCGTCGCGCAGCTCCTCCCGGCCGTAGTGCATGAGCATCGGGCCGCTCTGGCGGTCGGCGACCCAGTGCGCCCATACCGGCGCCCCCGCCGCCAGCATCTCCTCGGTCACCACGTAGCGTTCGAGAAAGCTCCGCTCGCCCCCGCCGCAGCGCGTGGGCCAGGTCATGCCGATGAGCCCCTCCACCCCGCAGCGCCGGCTGAACTCCGGCGAGTGGCGGTCGATCCCCGGGCCGAGACCGGCCGCGAAGGCCCCGGCATCGACCTCGCGCGCGAGGAACCCGCGCACCCGGACGCGCAACGGCTCGACCGACTCGGGCAGCGGGGAGAACTCGAAACGGAGGCTCTCGGTCACGGCGGGCTTCCGGCTCGGCGGCGGGGGCCGGGACAAGAGGCGATGGTCACGAAAGGAGCGCGCTTGCCCTCCGGTGATGCCGGCCGCGGTTCGATCTTCCGGGCGACCCATCATGCGTTGTCCTCCCACGATCCGCTGAGGCGCGTCGCCGCGTTGATGATGCCGACCAGCGAGTAGGTCTGGGGATAGTTCCCCCACAGCTCCCCGCTCGACGGGTCGATGTCCTCGGACAGCAGGCCGAGCGGGTTGCGCGATTCCAGCATGGTCTCGAAGATCGCCCGCGCCTCCCCGCGGCGTCCGATCCGCGCCAGGGCGTCGATGTACCAGAAGGTGCAGACGTTGAACGCGGTCCGCGGCAGGCCGAAGTCGTCCGGCGTCGCGTAGCGGAAGAGGTGGTCGCCGCGGCGGAGCTCCTGCTCGATGCGGGCCACGGTGGACTGGAACCGCGCGTCGTGCGGGTCGATGAACCCGACCTCCACCATCAGCAGCAGGCTCGCATCCAGCGCATCGCCCCCGAAGCTCTCGGCGAAGGCGCCGAGGTCCGGGTTCCAGGCCCGTTCGAGGATCGTGCGCCGCACCGTCTCCGCCCGCTGCCGCCAGCGCGCGGCCCGGTCCGGCTCCCCGAGGTGGGCGGCGATCTTCGCGAGCCGGTCGCAGGCGGCCCAGCACATCAGGCTCGACGAGGAATGCACCCGGGCCATGGTGCGCAGCTCCCACATGCCGGCGTCGGGCTGGTCGTGCATCGCGAAGGCGCGTTCGCCCACCCGTTCGAGGCGCTCGAACTCCACGCGCCCCGGCCGGGAGAACAATCGGGTATCGAAGAACGCCTGGGACGCCGCGAGCACCGCGTTGCCGTAGACGTCGTGCTGGACGTGCTCGAACGCCTGGTTGCCGGCCCGCACCGGACCCATGCCGCGATAGCCCGCGAGCGTCTCCACGGTGCGCTCGACGAGGCGGCGTTCGAGGCCGATCCCGTACACCGGCTGGAGATGCCCGCCCTGTCCGCGCTTCCCACCCTGTTCGCGTTCCCCGCGAAAGCGGGGATCCGTATCCGCCCGGTTGCCGCTCACGACGTTGTTGAGGTAGCGCAGGTAGTCCTCCATCGTCTCGACTTCGGCCAGGCTGTTGAGCGCCCGCACCACGAAGAACGAATCCCGCAGCCAGCAGTAGCGGTAGTCCCAGTTCCGCCCGGTGCCGGCGGCCTCCGGGATGCTGGTGGTCATCGCCGCGATGATCGCGCCGGTCTCCTCGAACGCGCAGAGCTTCAGGGTGATGGCGGCGCGGGTGACCGCCTCCTGCCATTCGAAGGGGAGGGCGAGGCGCCGCGTCCACCGCCGCCAGTAGGTGGCGGTCTTCTCCTCGAACTCGCGCGCGGTCTCCTCGACGCCGCCCGCGAGGGTCTCGTCGGGACCGAGGAGGAGGCTCACCGGCTCTTCGAGCAGGAACGGGGTCTCGTCGAGCACGTAGGCGATCGGGGCGTTGGTGTTGAGCCGCAGCGCCTGGCTGGTGTGCGCGTAGCGGACGTGGTTCGAGCCGTGGGTGACGTCGGGGGCGCGCGCGCCGTAGTTGAAGCGCGGGCGCACCCGGATGCGCACCCGCGGCGAGCCGCGGTCGGGGCGGACCCGGCGCACCAGGGTAGTGGGCCGGAAGGTGCGCCCCCGGGTCTGGAAGCGCGGCGCGAAATCGGTGACGACGATGCGGTTGCCTTCGCGGTCCTCGATCGCCGTCTCCAGGATCGCGGTGTTCGGGGCGTAGCGTTGTTCCGTGCGGACCGCGCCGAGCAGGTCGATCGCGAAGAAGCCCGCGCGGGCGTTCGCGTCGTCGTCGATCAGGCTGCAGAACACCGGATCCGCGTCGAAGCGCGGGAGGCAGCACCACACCACGCGCGCGCTGGAATCGACGAGCGCACCGTAGGTGCAGTTGCCGATGACGCCGAGGTCGAGTGACGACATGGGGTATTTGGTCGGGGATGATTGTTCGTTCGGGGAGTTTTGCGCGGAATCGTCGGGGAGAAGTGGGCCCCGATAATTGGACAGTGCGATAAGTGTACTCTGCCCCCGTTGGCTCCCCTGCTTCACGCTGCCTTGAGCCATGAATCGCTGTCAGCATACACCGCATCGGGTGTCCGCCGCCCCTGGCCCTGATGGCGACGCTCGGCATTGTAGAACCGGAAGGTGCGGCCCAGTCCCGCGCGAGCCGCGGCCACGCCCTCACAGGCGTGAAGATACACCTCCTCGTACTTCACACTCCTCCACAGCCGCTCCACGAACACGTTGTCCACCCATCGCCCCTTGCCGTCCATGCGGAGCCTGCCCCGGCAGGCAGTAAGCCGGGGGCTACTCCTGCCCCCTTGAGTACGTCGGTGAACGCCGTGCCGGTGAACTGTGCCCCCTGGTCGGTGTTGAAGATCTCCGGACTCCCGAAGTGTGCGAGCGCGTCCTCGACCGCCTCGACGCAGAAGTCGCCGTTGAGGGCATTGGACAGCCGCCAGGCGAGCACCTTGCGGCTGTACCAGTCCATCACCGCGACCAGGTAGAGGAACCCGCGCGCCATCGGGAGGGAGCAGATGTCGGCCGCCCACACCCGGTTGGGACGCTCCACGGTGAGCTCCCTCAGCAGATAGTCTCTTACCGATGAGATCTTCGACAAAACGACGAAGAATTCATGCGCTGTTGTCACAAAGTGCGGGAAGAACTACAGATTCGCGGATGTTGAGAGCAGTGACCAGAACGCGCCTTCCCAGCTTGGCAAGATAGTACTTGTAGCGATGCCCCACCTTCTTGATGAGGCCATGTGTGCGAAGACGCTTGAGAAGGGAAGAGCAACGAGTCGGTGTGAGCCAGGGAATGTGGGTTCTGAGATCCACGGCTCGAAAACCGCTGATACGCCACTCCCCCCGTGCAAGCGTGAGGAAGAGCCGATGGTCGTCACAGAGGACCAGATTGAACCCCCGACAAGAGCGGCCATCGGCCTTGACCGGTTGAGCTACCTTGTCGATGGCCTTCCACCCGGCATCCGGGTCGTCAATCGCCGCGATGAAGGCCAGATACCGGTCGTTGGCGGCCTGCATCACCTTGCACAAATCACGCAAGCTGTAGATGCTCTTGCGTAACGGTGCGAGCTTCCACACTTCGTTCCCATCGCGCTGTTGCACCACACGGCGGGTTTTGAAAAAGGAGATGTCGTTGGTCGTGCACTCCACGCGCGCCATGATGGCGAATTTGTCGTAGAGCTCGATGCCGGCCGCCCCCATCCGGTGGCGGATGCGTGTTCCCTGAATGCGGGTGCTGAAATCGTTGCCGACCTCGCCCTGCCAGGCGCCCGTGAGCTTGTGGCCCAGGAACGTCGCCACCTGGTCGGCCTGAACACTGTGCACGGCGGTACGGACGACGTTGTCGTACAAGGGTTGGAATCGATTTGCCGATGAAACAACACGTCGGTGGCATACTCCGCCTGCATGAGGCTCCAATGGTAGCCGGAGCGGAACCGTTTCAAGGGTGGACAGAATCGCTTCGCCCACCGGTTCAGGTGTCGATGAATCTGCTTGGCGTCCAGGCGCTCGGCAAGCCGTTGCGCTTGTTTGACATCGGAGATGGAGAGGAAGGCGTTGTCGGCCATCTCATAGGCGATGCCAGCCTTTCGACTGCCATCCCGGATTTGTCGATGACAGCCGGAATGTCGTAGCTGTCTAATTTATCAAGGAGACAGGCCAGGATGACCCGCCAAGGATCGAGGTTCCTTCTTGACTTCGGATTATCGTTCCGAGGCACTTTTTCCAACCCTCCGATCGCTTCAATCAGCGGCTCTCGCGTTCACTTCCCAGTCATCGCCATCGGAAGGTGCCCCTGAGAGTCCGACGGCTCGCCTCGACCTCGATCCAGCGCGCAACCCCCCGGTCTTTTGCAAGTCCAGCGATGTAGCATTCGTCCGCATGGCTTTCCCGTGTCGACGCCCCCCGTCCAATCAGGCGGGCACATGGGGAGCGCCGTCTTTTCCGCCGGCCACACTGATGGGTACGTTCAGAACAACGTCCGAGCAAACCACTCGTGGGACGATTCTGCCCCTGTCGCCCCTTTCCAGATGCACGAGACCGTATTGCTCCAACGCACGGAGCGTTCTGGACAGGTTTGACTTGGCGCGACCGGAAAGCTCGGCCAGCTCGGCAAGCGATTCCGGCTCTTCCTCCACGATCAGCTTCAGGAGCGCGCGATTTCGATCGGACAGGATCCTGGCGAAGCTCTCAAGCGACGTGAACCACACCTTCGGTTCGTCATGCCGCGGTCTGTACTCGCCACGGGCAATGGCCATGGTCCGAGCCTTCATATCCGCATACCCGGCAATGCCTGCTCTCAAGGTCTTCATGGAATCACTCCCTTTTCCTTGAGCACCATATCGACTTCGGCCCAGAAGTCCGCGAGCAACGTGCCCGCATCCTGATAATCATAGGGTCGGATCGTGCGATGGCGATGCCTGTGATCGTATCGTGCCTGGTGGCGGCCACCCGGCCCCGCTCTCGGGCGGACAGGATGGGCGTTGTCGAAGCCGACAAGCCGCGTACCGTCCGGTCCGTGCAGTGTCAGCGTATAGTCGAGCCCGTGCGGTTTCTCCGGAGTCGGCGGCACACGATTGACAGAAGCGCACCCAGTGCCCTCCGGTTACGTCGATCACGAGAACTTGACCGTCCAGATCCAACAGTGCGTCCAGGCCAGGGTCACGAGGTGGTATCTTGTTCACGGACGGATGTTATCATAGGCTGATAACATCAGTGGACACCACTGTGCAGGCCCTGCGGATTGTTTCGCGCAAATGGATTGGGGTTCCAGGGGGGTATCCGGTGGAGCCGGTGGATCTGCATCCTTCGATACGCCATCTCGACTGCCTCTACGACAAGCTCACCCTGACCGGCAAGGTCCCCCACGCCTACGCGCTCGGCACCGCGCGGATCGAGGACGTGATGGAGATGGTGCGCATCGCGGGCGGCCTCACGCACGAGGCGTTCGAGGCGGCCCCGCGCATGTACACCAACATCAACTCCTCCTCGCCGCTCAAGCACGACTGGCCGATGCTCGACGGCGCCATGCGGCTCGCGCGCCGCGGCCAGCTCGTCTTCGTCACCCCCTTCACCCTGGCCGGGGCGATGGCCCCGACGACGCTCGCCGGCGCGGTGGCGCAATGCCTTTCCCAAGCGAGGAACAAGCGATGGATCTCGAATTCACCGACGAGTTGCGCGACTTCCAGCGGGAGGTACGTGCGTTCATCGAAGGGCGCCTGCCCGGAGACCTCCGCGAGAAGGTCGAACGCTCCCTGAAGCTGGACAAGGAAGACTACCTGCGCTGGCAGGACACCCTCGCCGGGCAGGGCTGGCTCGCGTACTCGTGGCCGGTGGAACACGGCGGGCCGGGCTGGTCGCCCCTTCAGTGCTACATCTTCCAGGAGGAGCTGGGCCGCGCCAATGCGCCGCGGATCCTCCCTTTCGGCCCGAAGATGGTCGGCCCGGTGATCTACACGTTCGGCAACGACGCGCAGAAGGCGAAGTACCTGCCGGACATCGCGAACAACAGGACCTGGTGGTGCCAGGGCTACTCCGAGCCGGACGCCGGCTCCGATCTCGCGAGCCTGCGCACGCGGGCGGTGCGTGACGGCGATCGCTACGTCGTCAACGGCACCAAGACCTGGACCACCCTGGCCCAGTGGGCGGACATGATGTTCTGCCTCGTGCGCACGGACCCGGAGGCGAAGCAGCAGGAGGGGATCACCTTCCTGCTGATCGACATGCGCGCCCCCGGAGTCGAAGTCAGGCCCATCGCCACCATCGACGGCGGGCAGGAAATCAACACCGTCCACCTCACCGACGTGGACGTCCCCGTCGAGGATCGCATCGGCGAGGAGAACAGGGGCTGGACCTGCGCCAAATTCCTGCTGGGGCACGAGCGCTTCGGCATCGCGGGCATCGCGGCGTCCAAGGCGCGGCTGTCCCGGCTGAAGGACGTCGCGCGCCGGCACCGGGTGGGCGGAGCGCTGCTGGCCGATGACGCCGATTTCATGCGCGCGGTCGCGGAAACCGAGATCGAGCTGACCGCGCTCGAATACACCGAGCTGCGCGCCCTGACCGGCGCGCAGCGGGGCGAATCGCCGGGGGTGGAGGCGAACATCCTCAAGATCCGCGGCACCGAGGTGCAGCAGAAGATCTCCGAGATGTTCATGAAGGCCGTGGGCTACCATGCCGCACCCTTCCTCCCCGAAGCGATGGAGCATGGCTGGAACGAAGCGCCGGTCGGGCCGGAGTACGCGGCGCCGCTCGCGCCCGAGTACTTCAACATGCGCAAGACGTCGATCTACGGCGGCACCAACGAGATACAGCGCAACATCATCGCCAGGACGGTGTTGGGGGCATGATCCGTTCGGGGGTGCGGGCCGGCCGCCGACGTACCGGAGCGGACGGCGTCGGCGCCGTCGGCGCGTAGTGGATTGGGTGCCGGATCGCATGACGTACCGGTCTCGGATCGACGTGCGGTGAGAGACGCGGGCCGACGCATTGGAGCGGGCGCATGGATTTCTCCCTGAGCGAAGAACAGCGGATCCTCAAGGACAGCGTCGATCGCTTCGTGCGGGAACACTGTTCCTTCGACCGGCGGCGGGCGCTCGTATCGGGCGAGCCCGGCTACAGCGAGGAAAACTGGCGGCGGATGGCGGAGCTCGGATGGCTCGGGGTCCGTGTGCCCGAGGTCTACGGCGGCATCGGCGGAGGGCCGGTCGAGACGATGCTGCTGATGGAAGCCTTCGGCGCGGGCCTCGTGCCGGAGCCGTACTTTCCGAGCGTGGTGCTCGGCGGCAACCTGGTGGCGACGGCCGGCTCCGAGACCCAGAAGCAGGCCCTCCTGCCCGCCTTGGCCGCCGGCGATCTCAAGCTCGCATTCGCCTGCGTCGAGGCCCAGGCCGGCTACGACCTGTTCGACGTGGAGACCACGGCCGAACGACGCGGCGGCGGCTACGTGGTGAACGGCGCCAAGGGCGTGGTGCTCGGCGCCGCGACCGCCGACAAGCTCGTCGTCTGCGCCCGCACTGCCGGCGGGTCCCGCGACCGGGACGGCATCGGGCTGTTCCTCGTCGATCGCATCGCGGGCGGAGTGCGGCTGCGCGGCTACCGCACCGTGGACGGGCTGCGCGCGGCCGAGGTCGCGTTCGAGAACGTGTTGGTGGACGAAGACGCGGTGCTCGGCGATCCGCGAGGCGCCTGGCCCGTGATCGAAGCCGTGGCGGAACGCGCCGTCGCCGCGCTCTGCGCCGAGGCGGTCGGGGCGATGGACGTGATCGTGCACGGCACCGCCGAACACCTGAAGACCCGCAAGCAGTTCGGCCGCCCCATCGGCACGTTCCAGGTCCTGCAGCACCAGTTCGTGGATATGGTGATCGCGATCGAGGAGGCGCGCTCGATGACCTGCGCCGCCACCCTCCGGCTCGACGAGCCCGACGCCGTACTCCGCGCGAAGACGATCTCGGGCGCCAAGCAGATCATCGGCAGGAGCGGCCGCCTGATCGGCCAGCGCGGCATCCAGCTTCACGGCGGCATGGGCATGACCGAGGAGATGAGCGTCGGGCACTACTTCAAGCGCCTGACCATGATCGACCTCATGTTCGGCGACCAGGCGTACCACTTGAGGCGGTACGCCAGCCTGTGAGGGGGGCGGTACGCTGTGAAAGGTGTGCCCCCGGCGTTGTTGTTGCAGGAGGCGGCACGCCCGTAGGATCGGGGATGTATCGAAGCCCCCCGTCCCGGATGCGCGCCCTGCCTCAAAGCTCGCTGGCCCGCCACAAGAACCAGCTTGCGACGCTGCGGTAGGGCCGCCAGCTCTCCCCGTGCGCGAGCAGTTCGGCCGGCGCCGGCAGAGCGTCGGCGCGACGGCAGACCATGAAGCCGCGCCGAACTCCGAGGTCGGTGGCGGGGAGGACGTCGGGGCGGTCCAGAGTGAAGATCAGCAGCATCTCGACGGTCCACCGGCCGATGCCGCGGATCTCGGTCAGCCGCTCGATGATTGCCTCGTCCTCCATGCCGTCGAGTGCCCGCCGGCTCGGGATCCGGCGGGCCACGGCCTTGGCCGCAAGATCCCGCACCGCGAGGGTCTTCGGGCGGGACAGGCCCGCCCCGCGCAGCTCGTCGTCGCTGAGCGCGAGCAGCGCCCGGGCGCTCGGCCGGCGGCCGGGAAACAGATCGAGCAGGCGGCGATGGATGTTGCCCGCCGCCTTGCCGGTGATTTGCTGGTGGACGATCGAACGCAGCAGCGTCGCGAATGGCGTCTGCGCCGAACCGAGGCGGGCGGGCTTGCGCGGCCCGATCACGCCGATGATCCGCTTGAGCGCGCGGTCGCGCCGTTCCAGATGCGCGATCGCGCCGTCCCAGTCATAGGCGCTCATGACCCCCGCCCGCGCGCGAGCTCGCGTTCGCGCAGCGCGATCCGGCGCACCTTGCCGGTCGTGGTCATGGGCAGCGCCTCGATGAATTCGATCTCGCGCGGGTACTCGTGCGCGGCCAAGCGGGTGCGCACGCTGTCCCGGATGTCTTCGACCAGTGCGCCGGATCCGGTGTGCCCCGGCGCGAGCACGATGAACGCCTTGATGCGCTGCCCGCGCAGCGCGTCCGGGACGCCGATCACCGCGGCCTGGCGCACGGCGGGATGCTTCAGCAGGCAGTCCTCGATCTCGCCCGGCCCGACGCGGTGGCCGGCGCTCGAGACCACGTCGTCCTTGCGGCCCATGAACCAGAACCAGCCCTCGGAGTCGCGGTAGCCGAGGTCTCCGGTGCGGAACCACTCGCCGGTGATCTTCTCCGCCGTCGCGTCCTCGCGCCCCCAGTAGCCGAGGAACATCACCGGATCGCCGCGTCGGGCCGCGAGCTCGCCGACCACGCCGTCGCCGACCGGATGGCCGGCTTCGTCGATCACGTCCACCACGTGCCCGGGGTAGGGCTTGCCCATCGAACCGGGCCGCAGATCCATGATCGCGGAGCAGTTGCCGACGAGGTAGTTGAACTCCGTCTGCCCCCACATCTCGTTGACCTGCACTTCGAGCGTCTCCGCCGCCCAGCGCACCACTTCCGCACCGACCTGCTCGCCGGCGGACATGATCGAGCGCATCGACGCCGGATGGCGGGCGGTCGCGTCCGGCACCTGCATCATGAGCTTGAGCGCGGTGGGGGGGATGAAGCCGTTGCGCACGCGATACTTCGAGATGAGGGCGAAGGCCCGCTCGGGGTCGAACTTGCCTCCCTCGTAGCCGAGCACCGGCACGCCGTAGCGGAGTGCGGGCACGAGCGCATCCAGGAGCCCCCCGGTCCAGGCCCAGTCCGCCGGGGTCCACATGAGGTCGCCCTCCTGGGGAAAGAAGTTCTGCGACAGCTCGAAGCCGGGGAGGTTGCCGAGGAGGCAGCGGTGGGCGTTCAGCGCACCCTTGGGCGGGCCGGTGGTGCCCGAGGTGTAGATGAGCAGGGCCGGATCGTCGGGGCCGGTGTCGGCCGGGGTGAACGAGTCGCTCGCGGCGTTGACGAGATCCCAGAAGCCGCCGGGCTCGCCGTCGCACGGCACCACGTGGCGGAGGTCGTCGAGGTCCGGGCGGATGGATTCCACCAGGTCGCGGCGACGGGCGTCGGTGACCAGCGCGCGGGCGCCGCTGTCGCCGAGCCGGAAGGCGAGCGCGTCGGGGCCGAAGAGGACGGACAAGGGCAGCGCGACCGCGCCGAGCTTGTAGACCGCGACGTGGGCGACGACGGTCTCGATGCGTTGGGGCAGGATGATCCCGACGCGGTCCCCCCGCTGCACGCCGACCCCCGCGAGCGCGTTGGCGAAACGGTCGCTGAGCCGCTTCAGATCCGCGAACGTGAAGGTCCGCTCGACGCCCTGCGCGTTCTCGACGAGGACGGCGACGCGCTCGCCGATACCGGTGTGCCGATCGCAGATGTCGACACCGATGTTGTAGCGCGGGGGAACGCTCCACCGGAAGCGCTCCCGGATCTCGTCGAACGAGAGGTTTGACTCTTCGATGAGCCGCATGTCTCGATGTTCCGGGGGTGGTGACCGCTCGATGTGCCGGGCGGACGGACCGCCCGTACGACGACGTCGCTTCGGTCACGGGCCCGGACGCGCCGTGTCCGCCCGGCCCCTCTGACCGCCGCGTCCCTGTTGTTCGTCCAGGTCCGCTCGATGGTATAGGATTCGCGCTCCCGGCGGGGCAGCGATCCACGAGGAGGAAGGACATGGAGCCGTTTCTCGCATACCGTGTACACAACGAGGACGGGAAGATCGAGGGGCGCATCGAGCGCCTCACCCTCGACGATCTCTCCGAGGGCGAAGTCGTCGTCCGCTCCGCGTGGTCCGGCATCAACTACAAGGACGCCCTCGCCGCGACCGGCAAGGGCAGGATCATGCGCCGGTTCCCGATGGTCGGGGGGATCGACGTGGCCGGCGCCGTGCACGCCTCAGGCGACGCCCGCTACGCCGAGGGCGATCCGGTGGTGATCACCGGCTTCGGCTTGAGCGAGGAGCACGACGGCGGCTACTCCGAGTACGTGCGCGCGCCGGGGGACTGGCTGATCCCGCTCCCCGAAGGGCTCTCGCTCCGGGACACCATGGCCCTCGGCACCGCGGGGTTCACCGCCGCGCTGGCCGTGGATCGGATGGAGATCAACGGCCAGTGTCCGGACCGGGGCCCGGTGCTCGTCAACGGCGCCACCGGCGGCGTCGGGAGCTTCGCCGTCGACATGCTCTCGGGGCTCGGCTACGAAGTGACGGCGTTCACCGGAAAGCGCGACCGGGACGACTACCTGCGGGATCTCGGCGCGCGCGAAATCCTGTACCGCGACGAGGCGGAGATGGGCACGCGGCCGCTCGAGAAGGCGCGGTGGGCGGGTGCGGTGGACAACGTCGGCGGCGAGCAGCTCGCCTGGCTGACCCGGACCATGCGGCCGGGGGGGAACATCGCCTCCATCGGGCTTGCCGGTGGATTCAAGCTGGAGACCACGGTGATGCCGTTCATCCTGCGCGGGGTGAACCTCCTCGGGATCAACAGCGTCTACGTCGCGCGGGACCTGCGCGAGCGGGTGTGGGAGCGCCTCGCGTCCGACCTGAAGCCCCGCTGCCTCGACCGGATCGTGACCTCGGAGGTCGCGCTCGCCGATCTGCCCTCCGCGTTCGGTGGCTATCTGGAGGGCATGATCACCGGCCGCGCGCTGGTGCGCATCGCCGGCTGAGCCGGTTTCGGCGCTCGAATCCCGGACGACAGGGGATCGAAGATCGCAGGCCGATCTTCCGGTTCCGTCGAATCGAGGGGATGGATGCCGGATCTCCCGGGGGCGCGGGCGCCCCGCCTGCCTTGATCATCCCCCCGCTTCCGCGGGTGCAGGTTCCGCGCAAGCATGTCCTCGCGGAAACGGGGGGCGGGAATCCGCATTCCTGGGAGCGCGGGCGTCCTGCCCGCTTGGGCATCTTGGGCCTTCGGCCTCCTGGGAACGGCGTATCCCTCCGGGACACGGGCGTCCCGCCCGCGGTCTTGCCGCGGACGTTCGACCTGCAATCACCCGGCTCCGCCCGCTGCCTCCATGAGCTCGATCAGCTTCATCGGTGCGATCGGAGCCTCGGCGATCCGGACCCCGAAGGAACCGAGGGCGCCAGACGCCTTCCACCACGGTGACGACGGCGGCTGCCGCGGGGATGGTGCCCGCCTCGACGATCCCCTTCACCCTCACGGGATTGAGCGTGTGCCGGGTGCAGGTGGCTTCCGTCGGGGGTTCCAGCCCGTCCTTCGGCGGCGCTGCTTGCCGGGTGCGGCCAGTCTTGCCGCAACCCCGACACTTGCCGAAGATTGCGTGTGTCCGTTCCGAATCTCCTTCAGCCGATGGGAGTCCACCGCCCGATGCCGTTCCATGCGGCGCCCGCGTACCCGGCGTGAACACCCTGCTGCTCGGGGTGCTCGCGACGCTGGCCGCCGCCGGGGCCTCCGCGCACGTACTGCTGAACAAGCGCGACCCGTCCGCCGCCTTCGGGTGGATCGCGGTCTGCCTGTTCTTCCCCATCGTGGGGCCCGTCCTCTATCTGCTCTTCGGCGTAAACCGCATCTCGACCCGGGCCCGGAAGCTTCAATCCGGCCGGGCCGCGAGGTTCGACGTGGACGAGGTCCGAGACCGGGCGGAATCCGTCGCCCGGGTGCCGCTCGCGGATCTGGAGGACGGGTTTCGAAGGATCGCCCGCGTGTCCGGAGCGGTTACCCGGCGCTCCCTGGTCGGGGGCAACCGGGTTACGCCCCTCTTCAACGGGGAGCAGGCGTATCCGGCGATGATCGACGCCATCGACGAAGCCCGAGACTGCGTGCTCCTGCAGAGCTACATCTTCCAGACCGATGCCACCGGGCGGGCCTTCGTCGATGCGCTGGACCGCGCCAGACGCCGCTCGGTCGACGTCCGGGTCATCGTCGACGGAGCCGGCGAGTACTACGGCTGGCCGCACGTGAGCACTCTGCTCAAGGCGCGCAACCTGCCTCACACGCGCTTCCTGCCGCCCCGGCTGCTGCCGCCCGCGATCTACGCCAACCTGCGCAACCATCGCAAGATACTGGTCGTGGACCACCTCACAGGCTTCACCGGGGGCATGAACATCGGCGACCGCTACCTTCTCGAACGCCCGCGCGGGTACCGGATCTCCGATTTGCACTTCAGGCTGGAGGGTCCGGTGGTGGCGCAGCTCGGACACGTGTTCCTCGAAGACTGGGCCTTCTGCACCGGAGACGCTTCCCTGCCGAGGGCGCCGGCAGAGCTCGATGCGCAGACGCCGGACGGCGCCGTCTGCCGCAGCATCGTCGACGGCCCCAACGAGGACCTGGACCGGATGGCCACGACGATACTCGGCGCCATCGACGCCGCGCACACGCGCATCCTGGTGGCGACGCCCTACTTCCTGCCGCCGGAAACCATACGCTCGGCCCTCTCCACCGCCGCGCTTCGCGGCGTGCAGGTGGACGTCCTGCTGCCCTCGCGCACCTATCCCCCGGTGGTGGGATGGGCGGCACGGCACGGGTTGGACGCCCTGCTCACCCACGGCGTGCGCGTACACGAGCAACCACCGCCCTTCGACCACACCAAGCTGCTGCTCGTCGACGACTACTACGCCCTGATCGGCTCGACCAACCTGGATCCACGCTCGCTCAAGCTCAACTTCGAGCTGTGCGTGGAGATCTACGAGCGCCGCCTGAACGAAGAGCTGCGGCAGGTGATGGAGCGGCGCATCGCGCGTGCCCGCCCCGTCGAGCTCGACGCCTCGCGGAAACGCCCACTACCGGTGCGCCTGCGCGATGCGGCCTGCTGGCTCTTCTCACCCTATCTCTGACGTCGGGGCGATCTTCGAGCATGGCGAAGCGGCTTCAAGCAGGGCTCCGCGACGGCAACGCCGATCCCCGGCGCCCTGCCTCGCATCCGATCATGTTCGGGTACGAGCTCCGGCGGTCGGGGCCGGGTGTACGCTTGTCCGGGTACGCGGGCGTTCTTCGAGCACGACGAAACGGAGCCCGGCAGGTGATTCCACGATGGAAGCGTTGATTCCCGAGACCCTGCTGGCATGGGGGCGGACGCATCAGGGGCTGGTCTTCGCGCTCGGCATCGGCTCCGTCGTCCTGTTCGCCGGCACCCTCGTGGCGATCCCGGTCGTCATCTGCCGGCTGCCCCGCGACGTCTACACCCGCCCCCGCGCACGGCGCGTCTTTCCGGCGGGGGTCGGCCTCGCGGTCGCGTTGGTGCGCAACCTCGCCGGGCTCGCGATCGTCGCCGCCGGCATCCTCATGCTGGTGCTTCCCGGCCAGGGCATCCTCAGCATCGCGATCGGCCTCGCTCTGGTGGACTTTCCCGGCAAGGGCCGGCTGGAGCGCCGGTTGCTCGGCGACCGGCGGGTCTTCGGTGCGATGAACGCGATCCGGAGGCGCTTCGGACGGCCGCCGCTCGATACGCCGGACGGCGGCGCGCGGAAGCCGCCGGCGCCCTGACCCTCCGCGGCGATGGGGGCGGTGGGGCCCAGGGCCGGAGGGCGAGGCCTCCCGCGCGGGTCTCACCCCACCGGATGCCTCGACTCCGCCCGGGACGCTCCCGGCGCCCTCCGCTACCGGCCCGCCGCCACTCGAGGGGCCGGCGCAGGTAGGGCGTGGGGAAGGTGTTGTCGATCATGAGCGGCAGCCCCGCGGCCACGGCCACCTTCGTCTTGAACGATGCCGAATGGTTCCTGCGTTTGCGTCTCATCTTCTGGCCCTCTCTCCCACTGCTATGATCATGGCAGAAGACACTTACCGAGTCGCCAGTCCTGTCCAACCGATGGGGTCCACCTCACCCGGATGCGCCATGCGAAGCTCGCCGCGACGTTTGGGCCGGGAGGCAGCGTGCAGGAGCCTCCCGCCAAGGTGGCAATCGAGGGGATGGAGAGCCAGTCCCGGGCGGAGCGTGTCCCGTGATCCGGCTCGACCGCGTCGAGCTTCGCCGCGGCGGCGTGCGGGTGCTCGGGGACGCAAGCCTGGTGGTCCAGCGCCGGCAGAAGGTCGGCGTGGTCGGGGCGAACGGCGCCGGGAAGTCGAGCCTCATCGCGCTGCTGCTCGGCGAGCTGGAACCCGATCGGGGCGAAGTCGAGCTGCCCGGAGACGCCGCGGTGGCGACGGTCGCCCAGGAAGCGCCGGGCGGCGACGTTCCCCTCATCGACTACGTGGTGTCGGGCGACCCGCGCATCGCGGCGGTCCGCGCCCGGCTCGCGGACGCGGCGGCGTGCGGCGACGCGGCGGCCGAGGCGGCGGCGCATACCGACCTCGAAGCCGTCCACGGCTACGCCGCGGAAGCCGCCGCGAGCCGGGTCCTGCGGGGCCTCGGGTTCGCGCCGGACGACGGGCCGCGTCCGCTGGACGCCCTCTCCGGCGGCTGGCGGATGCGGGCCGCGCTCGCGCGGACCCTCGTCACCCCTTCGGACCTTCTCCTGCTCGACGAGCCCACCAACCATCTCGACCTCGACGCGGTCGTCTGGCTGGAGGGCTGGCTGCGGCGCTACGCCGGGACCCTTCTGCTCATCTCCCACGACCGGGAGCTCCTCGATCCGATCGTGGATCACGTCGCTCTGGTCGGCGGCGGCCGGATCTCGCTGTACACCGGGAACTACAGCGCGTTCGAGCGGCTCCGCGCCGCCGGGGTCGAGCGCTTGCGCCGAGCCGCCGATCGCCGGCGGCGCGAGCGCGCGCGCATCGGGGCGTTCGTCGACCGCTTCCGCTACAAGGCGAGCAAGGCGCGGCAGGCCCAGAGCCGGCTCAAGGCGCTGGAACGAATGCAGGCGGTCGCGCCCGTTCCCGTGGAGACGCGGTTCACCCTCGGGTTCCTGGAGCCCGAGCACGCACCCCGCCCGGTGGTGAAGCTGGAGTCGGCGTCGTTCGGATACGGCGACCGCCCCGTCCTGCGCGAGGTGTCGATGACCCTGGCCCCGGGGGATCGGGTCGCCCTGCTCGGGGCGAACGGGGCGGGCAAGTCCACCCTGATGCGCGGAGTGGCGGGACGGATCGCCCCGTGCGCCGGCGCGGTGGAGCATTCGCCCCACGCGAAGATCGGCTACTTCGCCCAGCACCGGATCGAGCAGCTCGACCCGGACCGTACCCCGCTGGAGCTCGTACGGGCCGTCGCGCCCGGGATGCGGGAGCAGGAGATGCGCGACTTCCTCGGCGGGTTCGGGTTCGGGGCCGAGCCGGCGCCGCGCCCGGTGGCGCCGCTCTCCGGCGGGGAGAAGACCCGCCTCGCCCTCGCGCTGCTGATCCTGGAGCGTCCCAACCTGCTCCTGCTCGACGAGCCGACGAACCATCTCGACCTCGACATGAGGCAAGCGCTCGCGCTGGCCCTGCAATCGTTCTCCGGCGCGCTCGTGCTGGTCTCGCACGACCGGCACATGCTGCGGCTGGCGAGTGATTCCCTCTGGCTCGTCGCCGGCGCCGGCGCCGCGCCCTTCGAGGGCGATCTCGACGACTACCGGCGCTGGCTGTCGGAACGCCCCGCGGCGGCGCGGCCCTCCGGCGAGCCGCAGCTCCCGGCCGGGTCCCGATCTTCTGCCGAGACGCGATCCATCGCCGAATCCCGATCTCCCGCCGAGCCACCGCCCGGCGGAAAGCCTGCGGCGCCGGACCGACCTGGACGTCGGCCCCTTGTCGGAACCCGATCTCCGGCCGGTGCACGGCTCGGCGGGAAGGCGGCATCGCCGGATCGACGGGAGCGGCGACGGCTGGCGGCGGAGGATCGGCGCCGGATCGCGCCGCTCAGGCAAGAGATCGAGTCGCTGGAGCGCCGGTTGGCCGCGCTGGGCGACGAACGGGCGTCGATCGAGTCGACGCTGGCCGACGGCGCGGTCTACGGCGATGCCGAGCGCCTGCGGCTGCGCGCCCTGCTCGTGCGGCGTGGCCGGCTCGACGCGGAGATCGCGGACGCGGAATCCCTCTGGCTCGAAAAGAGCGAGCAGCTCGATGCGATGCGCGGATCGGACGGTGGGGCGGCGCCCGAAGTGGAATAGCGCCTCCATCCGGCAGCGGGGCGGGTGGAGGGCAGGGCGTGTCTCCGGGCGTACGCCACCAGATGGACGACGACGGCTCGGGGGCCGGTGTCGCCGGAGCCGCATGGTCGGCGGACGCCGCAGGAGATTCCTCGGCGCGGTCCCGGGCTTCGTTCCATCTCCGCCGGCCCCAGGGGTGATCCCGAGTGCCTCCCGCACCGGGGCCGGGTCGAGGGTCAGCGCCACGTTCATCCGTTCCAGGCTCGCGGGGCTGTATCGCGCCCCCGTCACGGCTCGCCATGCGAAGAACGCCATGCGCGCCGGCCCGAGGGGCAGGTGGAGAAGAACGGGGCGCTTGCCCAGGGACCCGAAGATCCGCCGGACCATCTCGCGGTAGGTCAGGGTTTCGCCGCCGGGCAGGCCGAAGAGCCTGTTCCGCGCGCCGGAGGCGTCCGCGGCGGCGGCCATGGCCCACGCCACGTCGGCGGCGTGGATCGGCTGGCGGAGCCCGGCGCCCGGCCGGACGATCGGGAAGACCCCGAAACGCCGCACGAAATCTGCGATTACGCTGACGTTGCCGTCGCGTCCGGGGTCATGGATCAGGGTCGGGCGGAAGATCGTCCAGGCGATTCCCCTGCCCTCGCAGATCCGTTGGACCTCCGCCTCGGCACGCCCCAGGTTTCGCGCCAGATCCCGCTCATGCGGATCGGGACTGTCCGCCTTGAAGAGCACGCTGGAGGTGCTGAGAGCGATCAGTCGATCTCCGCCGGCGGTACGCGAGAGGAGCGCCGGCAGGGCGGAGATCGGGGCGAGGGAGAAGAAGACCGTGGAGGCGGGGACCCCCAGGTGTTCCGCCTCCGGCGCGTTGCCCCAGGAAAAGCCCGGTGGTGCTTCGCAAGGGGCCGGCTCCGTCCCGCGGCTGAGGCACCATCCTTCGAATCCTCCACCGGCCAGGCGTTGCGCGAGATGGCCGCCGACCAGGCTGGTCTCGCGCCGAAAACCACGGCGAACCTTGTCCCGTTCCCGTCCGCTTGGTGGTCGGAGTCCGGCGTCATTCGATCCGGCCGTCCGTTCCGGGCGACGAGGGGCGGCAAGTGCGCCCGTTCACCGATGCGGGCATCGACGGGGGCTTCGACGGCGTCCGTTCCGGGCGGCATGGAGCAGTGATTGCGCCGCCTTGATCCCGAAGCGCGCCAGAGCGCCGGCGCCGATGAGGGGCCCCAGCAGGAAACGCGAGAAGGGGGTACGGAAGTGCACGTGGAAGTAGCGCAGGAAGCCGCGGGTCTTGTGCCACTCCACCCGGACCGGGCTGGCCTGGCTGCTGCCGGCATGATGAACGGCCTCCACGTGCGGCGCGAAGTAGACCGGGACCGCCGCCCGGTGCAGCCGCAGGCACAGGTCGAGATCGTCGACGTGCAGGAAGTAGCCTTCGTCCATACCGCCGACGGCTCGGAAAGTCGCGGCCGGCAGCATCATGCACGCGCCGCTGACGGCCGGTACCCGGGCGGTGCCGCCGGGGAGCGGCCGGTCGTGCTGGTTGAGCCGGTGACGGTGGAAGAGCCGCGGGGCCAATCTGTCCAGCCGGAACGTTTCGACCAGGGCGGTGCGCGGCGTCAACAACGCCCGCCGCGAGCCGCGCTGGTCGCTCCCGTCGGGATTGAGCACGCGGCAGCCGAGCATCCAGTCGCCGCCGAGCGCCGCGGCCTCGGCCAGCAGGGCGGGAATCGCGCCGGGGCCAAGGCGGCAGTCGGGATTCAGCAGCAGCAGGTAGCGGCCCCTGGCCCGGTCGGCCCCGATGTTGCAGCCCTGCGCGAACCCGACGTTGCCGTGGCCGCTGACGAACCTGAAGCGAGGCTCCGCCTCCGCCCGGCGCGCAAGCACCGTGACGACCTCGGGCGGGTTGCCGTTGTCGATCAGTATCAGCTCGACCACGCCCTCCTGATCCCGGGCGAGCACCGCCTCGATGGCTGCGGCCAGCACGGGCCCGGTCCGGTACGAGACCATGACCACGCTGACCCCTTCCATCGGGAGGGCATGGCAGAATGACCCGGCTCCCCCCGGTCTGTTTCCGGCCACGGCCGTCACCACGTCCGAGCGCATGATGTCCCAATCCGGCGTGCAGCGCGGGCGGCATCGAGTCCGCGCTTCACACGTTTCACATGGTAGCCCGCGCCGCCGTGCGCCATTCGTGCCGCCGCGTCCCGGCCGCTCCCGTCCGTTCCCGATGCAGCGCGACCCATGATCCTGCTCGCGGCCGTGGTTGCGTTCGCGGTCGGAGCGGGGGCCGCGGGCTGGCTCGTATCGTGCGGCCCGAGCCGCCGGCTCGTCGACCGCCCCAATGAACGTTCGCTGCACGACCGGCCGGTGTCCCGCGCCGGCGGCGTCGCGATACTCGCCGGCGTGGCGGCCGGGCTTGCCACCGCGGCGCTTGCGGGGTCCGCGGCGTTCCTGGCCGCCCCTGCGCCCGGGTATGGCTGGGTGCTGGCCGGCGCCTTGGTCATCGCCGTCGTATCGTTCACCGACGACGTCCGGCGGGCCTCCCCCGCGGTGCGCATCGTCTCCCATCTCGCGGCGGCGGCCTGCGTGGTGCTCGCCGGGCTGCCGGCCGAGCGGATCGTCCTCCCCGGCGCGACGCTCCCCCTCGGTCCGGCCGCGGGCGCCGTATTCACCGTCCTGTTCGTGGCATGGATCGTGAACCTCTACAATTTCATGGACGGGATGGACGGGTTCGCCGGCGGAATGACGGCGATCGGCTTCGCGACCCTCGCGGCGCTCTGTGCCGGTCAGGGCGCGCCCGGGCTCGCCGCCGCCGTCCTGGTGGTCGCGGCGGCGGCTCTCGGGTTCCTCCCGTTCAACTTCCCGCCGGCGAAGATGTTCATGGGCGATCTCGGCTCCACGCTCCTGGGGTATCTCTGCGCGGTCGCGATGCTGTGGGCCGAGCGCTCCGCATCCGTTCCGCTGTGGATCTCCGTGCTCGTATTCTCGCCGTTCATCGTCGATGCGACGGTCACCCTCGCGCGGCGGACCGTCGCGGGCGAGCGGCCGTGGCGCGCGCATCGCGACCACTTCTACCAGCGGCTCGTGCGGCTCGGGTGGGGGCATCGCAAGACCGTCGTGCGCGAATACGGCCTGATGCTCGCTTGCGCCTGCTCCGCCGCGGCGGCGCTCCGGCTCCCGCCCGGCGCGCGAGGAACGCTGCTGGGGGCGTGGGTGGCCGCATACGTTGTCATCATGTTCGGGATCGCGCGCCTCGAACGGAGGGCGGAGGATTGAAGATCGCATGGAGCGTCACCCGGCTGCGCAGTCGGAGCGGCGCATTCGCACATGACCTCCTGATGATTCCGGTCGCTTGGCTGGGAGCGTTCTGGCTGCGATTCAACCTCGATTCGATTCCGGCGGGTTTCCTTGATCAGGCGCTTCGCCTCCTGCTCCTCGTCCGCCACCCATACCGCCCTCAGCTCCCCCGCCCGGTGCAGCCGCGCCAGCATCGGCGCATCGCGCCGGTCCGTCTTCACCCGCTCCCCCCAACGGCGCGGAATCAGGCTCGGCGCCATCCCCTCGCACCGGTGCCCCGTCTCGACAATCTCCCGATACACCCCGTACCCGCACGCACCGGCTTCGTAGCAGAAGCTCACCAACTCACCGTTCGGACTCAGCGCCCGAATCGGCCGCAGCAGCGACTTGCGTTGATTCTCGATCTCGCCCCGGTACACCGGCTCCCCACGTCCCGGCAGCGCCACCGCGACCGCGATGGCGTCCTTGTGAACGTCCAGTCCGACGTATGCGCTACACTCGTTCATGACCTGCCCTCCTCGTGGTGGCTCTGTGTCGAAGGTTCCCGACCCCGAACATGACCCACGGGTGTCGAGGCCAGGGCAGGTCAATTCATGATGTCTATTACCCTGATCGAACCAGGAGCGGGCTCCGAGAAAGTCCGTCATTCCCGCTTTCGCGGGAATGGCGGGGCGAGACGACCGTTGGCGCATGTGGCTATCCTCACTGGCGGTGAACTTGGGCCACACCCTGGTTGGGGCCGGAAAACCCCGTGTTTTGCGCAGTGAATGTACGCATGGGCCGACATTTTATGCATAGGACATTTTATGCAACCGTTGCGCCAGGCGAAGCCTGGTGAAGGGGGAAGGCATGTAGAAGGAGAGACATGGCGGAAACCTTCGATGCGACCCGGCAGGTGAGAGTCCTGACCGGCCAAGGCTGGCCCCCGGCCGGAACCGAGTGTTGCGTGGTGCGGGGGTGACCCCGGCTGCGAAGCGTACACAGGGAGCGCGCAGGCCGCGTGATGGAGCCCCGGAAGTAAATTCTTGCGGGGTCGACGCCGTCGGTTGAGCGGAAGACACCAACGCCGGTCCCGAATGGGTCAGGGGCCGGCGCACCGCCGGGGTCTGGGAGCGGGGCATGTGTGCAAGGGTCGCCCAAACCTGGGAGGTCTCGTCTTCTCCATCGCCGGAGACGCGGCGCGGGCGCCGCGCAAAATGGTCCGGGTCCTCGGGGAGTGCGCCCGTCTCTGGGGGAGCGAAGGGGGGGCGCAAGCGGTGGTCCTGCCGAGCGAAGGGAACGAAGCGGGCAACCGATCCATCGTCTCCGCATGACGTTCGATCTCTCCATCGGCGAGGATGTGCATCACCGCAATCCCTTCGGCGTCGAGTGCCCGCGCGACGAGATGCGTCCGGTGGCGTCCAGCGGTTCTTTCTCCGCGCACACGAGCGCAATGCGATGGTTCGCGGCCCCGCCCGCGACCCGTGCGACACCGTCCTGGAACTCGCTGGTTTGCGCGACCCGTTCATAGCGAACATGACCGCCTTCGTCGTACAGGGCGGGATCGTCCGGGCGCCCGCCGAGCTCGCGCCCGAGGTATACGACCGGACGCCCCGGGCCTCGAGTGCGGCGAAGAGCGCGTTGCGGTTGAAGTGGGGGTTGAAGCGGCTCCAGGGCGCCGAGCGCACGTCGGCCACGGCGGTGACGCGGTGCTTCGACAGCAACGCCAGGAAATCTTCCAGGGAGTGGTTGGAATGGCCGATGGTGAAGATCGGGTGGCTCGTCATGCCCGCCTCCCGGCCGCTGCCGTCAACCGCATTCGATGATCGCGGCGATGAGCTTGTAGCAGGCGCCTTCGTACGGCTCCCCGAGGTTGACGGTCAGGTAGCACTCGCCGATCCCGTAGGCGCCGTCGAGCTTCGCGAGGTACGTCCGCTCGTATCCGGGATCGGTCACCCACAACGCATAGTCCGTACCGGCGTGGGAGAACCTCCCCTGCACGCGCCGCTTGGCGTTGCCGAACGCCTCGCCGGGACTGAACACGTCGAGCCCGAGCCCCGCGACGTGGATGAGCTGCAACGAGCTGGAAAGCGGCCTCGCCAATTCGAGAGGAATCTTGTCGTTCATACCGTTCCAGGTGCTGTGCCCGTCGATCCAGAGCGGCTCGACGGGATCCGCGAGACGGGGAAGATCGAACCACGAATACGTCCCCTCCCTCTCCCAGTAGTACTCTGGGTCGAGCAACCAATTCTCCGTTTGCCAGTCCTCCGGTCGCGCTTCGAGAAGCGGAATGTTGACGACGTCGAGCACCCTGGGGTCGCTGCCGTCCTCGTACTGGCGTTCGTATTCGGACACTTCCCGGCCGTCGCGCGCGCTCACCGGCCGAATCCAGCCCCCCGCTCCCCGTGCTTCGCTCCATTCGCGGCCCGCGATACAGCGGCCCGCCAGCTTCCGGGAGTTCGCAAGGCAGACGATCCGCTTGCTTTCGGTCACGGGCTGTTCAGGAACCTGTTCGACACGGGCTACCTTGCGGTCCGGATCACCAGACGCAGCTCACTCTCGTCGATCAGGCGGTACTCGGGAAGCTGCCCCGACAACGCCCGACATTCCCGGCGGATGATCGGCACCCCGTCGCCGCGCCGGTCCATCAACCGCGTGCGTCCGAGGCCGGAAGGCGCGGCACAGTGCGCCAACAGGGAGACGATGAGCTCGTTCCGGTTCGCCTGCCGCAGGTGCAGGCTGTCCGGGGTGAGGGTGTTGGCGAGCGCGCCGGGAACGTGGAGCTCGATACGGTCGCCGAACAGGTGCAGGCGTATCCGGGCGCCGGCCATCGAGTAATCCCGGTGGGCCACCGCGTTCACCAGGGCCTCGAACACGGCCCGCTCGCTGAGCTGGGGGCGCTCCGAGCGCGCGGTATGCTTGGTGGCCCGCACCAGCATGTTCCGCCGCACGAAGTGCAGCGCCTCCGCGACCTGCCGGTCGAGCGGCCCCCCGACGTCGCGTGCATCGGTCTGGTAGTCGGCATCGCTCCGCTCACCCGCATAGCTGACCGCCTGGATGTACGCATGAGGAAGCCACCGCTGCGGTTCGGACGTGCAGAGGAGGACGCCGGCCAGCGTCAGTCGCGCCCTCCCATCCGCGTCGCCGGTGACGATGCGGAGCTTGCGCAACGTGTCTTCGGACGCCTCGGGGGGGGCTTCGGGCGAGGAAGCCGATGGCGCATCGGCGACGTCTCCTTGCAGGAAGCGCCGCGTGAGCGAGTAGTGCAGGTCGGACGGCGCGGTGCCGGGCACTGCGGATTCGTCGAAACGGATGATCCGGCTCTGGCTGCGCTCCTGGAACAGCCGCGCGAGGACCTCCGGGGCCATCTCGCGCTTCGAGCTGCCGATCCGGCGGAAGTAGCCGCCGGGACTCTTGTGCACGAACAGGCTGCGCGCGACGTCGATGCGCAGCACCGGGACAAGCTGGCCGGCTGCATTCTCCAGCTCCATCTTGAGGATGTCGGCGTCGAGCGCGGGCTGCATCGAATCGTTGCAGATTTGCCGAGTCCAGGTCTCGACGGTGTCCAGATCGTCGAGCGGAATGCCTTGCGCCTGGCGGGTCTTGTCGTCCACCCCGAGGAGCATCGTTCCTCCCCGGCTGTTGGCGAAGGCGGCCAACTCGTCCGCGAAGGCATCGCGCCGGAGACCCTTGACGCTGCCGCCGGACACGAGAACGCTCTTGAGCTCCAGTGTCGAATCCTCGCCGAGGCGGATGCGGCGGTGCAGGTCCTGGTCGATCATCGCATCCTCCGCCCGACTTCGACGCTTGCCATGGAATGACCGGCGACAGCGCCGTCGTCCCAACCCGGTGTGGGCAGCTCTTCCACGTCCATCCGGTCCGGAGACGGAATGGCGTAGGGGTCGTCCGGGCGCACCGGCCCTACCGTGTTGAAGAAGCGCATGGGCCGATTATGACAGCGGCGAGTCGGTCATTACCACACCACGACGACATGCAGCCGCCCGCGGGCCGTGCGCGCCTTCGAGGATCACGAGCTCGACGTCGCCGGTCTTCGAGGCGCGAACGTATCCGCCGCCTGCGTGTCGGTGTATCGAGGATGACCAGCTCGACGTCGCCGTTTTTCGAGGGGCCGCAGATGAGGTTGACGGTACGCGGCATCGAGCCGCGCTCCTTGCGGAGCAAGGCCCATGCGTCTTCGGGATGGGCGACGATTCGCGACTCGCGCAGCACCACGACGGAGGCCTGGGGCAGGAAGTTCAGCGGCGGCGGATGCTCCGGCCCCGAGAGCAGCATCACGCCCCCGGTCTCCGCGACGTCCGTCCCGGTCCGACGTTGAATGCGCTCAAGCCATCGCAGGCGTCATTGCCTTTGCAGGCTTGCCGGCGTAGGGTCGTGCACAAGAAGAGGGAAGCTTCCCCGAATCGATCGCGATCTTCACCATCGGGGTTGCGATCGCCAGCCTCGTGATCCGACCTCGCGGGGTGGATGGGCTGGTCCCGGCTCCGACTGAAAGGGAAGAGGTCGGCGTGCTGGAAACTTCGGACGAGGAGAAGGCGGCGGGACGACCGGAAGAAGCCCAACGGGAGGACGGAACCGGTAGCGCCGGACAGGAGGCGGCCTTGGAACCGGCCATCAACGTATCGGGTGCGCGCGAAGATGGCGCATGGTGCGCAACCGCATTGGAAATGAGTCTGCGCGGCTATGGCAGGACGTTCGAAGCGGCTCTCGACGAGCTCCGTGGGGCAATCGAAGCGCAGGTTTCATTTGCCGTGCAGCAGGACGGTTTCGATCAAATCTTCATCCCGGCCGAGCCCCACTACTTCAAGCTGTACGCGGACGTGAAGCGGGAAGCGTTGAAAGGCGCTGCTTGTTTGCCCAATGAAGGCTTTGGCTTTCGATCGGCGGCGACAGCTCGAAGAATTGACGAAACCTCTTGGTAACGAGTATGCGTCCTGGTGGTATGATGGAGACACACCAAAGGCGGACCGCGATGTGATCCGAAGATCCGAAAGGTGCCGCCGAAAATCCTGATGACGAATCCGGAGATGCTGGACGGCTCATTCCTCGGACATGGCGGGCGGTGGGAGGAAAAATTCCTGTCTGAACTCAAGTGGATCGTGATCGACGAGATGCACGAATACCGAGGATGTTCCGGATCGAATGTATCGCTTCTTCCGAGACGGTTCAACCACAAGCTACGGCAGCTCGGAGCGAAACCGCAGGCGTTTCCATGGTCGGCTACCTGCGCGAATGCAAAAGTGCATGCGAAGAATCTGACGGGTATCGAAGGCCCGGTGCTGCTCCGACGGCGTGGCGGGCCGGGATCGAGGCGACGGGTGTGAGCCAGGCGAAGCGCGAATTCCTCGAAGCGTCGAAGTCCTTCTGGAACCCGGACAAGACGCAGTTCTGGCAGGACGCCGGCGTCGATCTGGTGATCGACCGCCGCGAAGGCTATTGCCTCTACGACCTCGACGGCGCCCGCCTGATCGACGTCCACCTGAACGGCGGCACCTACAACCTCGGCCACCGCAACCCCGAGCTGGTCGAAGTGCTGAACGCCGGGGCCAGGCGTTTCGACATGGGCAACCACCACTTCCCCGCGCTCGCCCGGACCGCGCTGGCCGAGGCGCTCGCGGCGTGCACGCCCGACGGCCTGCAATACACCATCTACGGCGCGGGCGGGGCCGAGGCGGTGGAGCTGGCGATCAAGTCGGCCCGAAACGCGACCGGGAAGCGCAGGATCGTCTCCATCATCAAGGCGTACCACGGGCATTCGGGCCTGTCCGTGAAGACCGGCGACGAGCGCTTCTCCAAGACCTTTCTCTCCGAGGACGTCCTGGGGGAGTTCGTCCAGGTGCCCTTCAACGACCTCGACGCGATGGAAGACGCGCTCAAGGGCCGCGACGTGGCCGCGGTCATCTTGGAGACCATTCCCGCCACCTACGGCTTCCCCATGCCGCACGAAGGCTATCTGCCGGGGGTCAGGAAGCTCTGCGACCGCTACGACGCGCTCTACATCGCCGACGAGGTCCAGACCGGCCTGATGCGGACCGGGGAGATGTGGGCCATCACGAAGTACGGCGTCACCCCGGACCTCATGGTGATCGGCAAGGGGATCACCGGCGGCCTGTACCCCATCTCGTGCTGCATGGTGAACGAGCGCGCCGGGCGGTGGCTGAAGCAGGACGGCTTCGCCCACATGTCCACCGCGGGCGGGGCGGAGCTCGGGTGCATCGTCGCGCTGAAGGTCCTGGAGATCACCCGGCGGCCCGAGGTGCGTTCGATGGTCCGCCACATCTCCGACTCCATCCGCGCCGGCCTCGACGAGATCCAGGCGCTCTATCCGGACTTCTTCACCGGCATCCGCCAGAACGGCGTGGTGATGGGGCTCGAGTTCGACCACCCGGAGGGCGCCAGGCCGGTCATGCGCCGGCTCTACGAGAACGGCGTATGGGCCATCTTCTCGACCCTCGATCCCCGCGTGTTGCAGTTCAAGCCCGGCATCCTGATGCCGCAGAGCCTGTCGGAAGACCTGCTGCGGCGGGTGGAGACGGCCGTCGGTCTGGCGCGTGGGGACGTCATGGGATCGGGATCGGAACCGCGACCGGGACCGAACACGGGCCGCGGCCGAACGTCGAGCGCGCCGAGCGCAAGGCGTGGAGCGCAAGGCGCAAGGGCTTGATGGATGGACCCCCGGATCCGGCGGCTCGTCGACGTCGGCCACACCTCCGTGGCGATGCGGGCCCGGGCCGAAATGATCCTCGATCGGGCGCGGTGGGCCTCCCGGATTTTCCAGCGCTACGATCGGGAGACGACCCAGGGGATCGCCGATGCCGCGGCCCGCGCGGCGCACGCCAAGGCCGGCGACTATGCCGAGTGGGCGGTCCGGGAGACGGGATTCGGGGTCGTCGAGCACAAGCGCATCAAGAACGAGCTGACCAGCGTGGCCCTCGTCGACCACTACCGTGACTGGAACTTCGTCGACCCCCGCTACGACGAGGACACCGGATGCGTCAGGATCCCGCGGCCGGCCGGCGTCGTCTTCGCCCTGGCGCCGTCCACCAACCCCGTCGCCACCGTGTACTTCAAGGTGCTCTGCGCGCTGATGACCCGCAACGCCATCGTCATCAGCCCCCATCCCGCGGCCCGGGACTGCTGTGTCGATGCGGCCGGGACCCTCGCCGAGGCGGCGGCCGGGGCCGGCGCCCCGGACGGGGCGGTGCAGGTGCTCGAAGAGATCAGCCTGCCGCTGGTCGACGAGTTCATGAAGTCCGACCGGACCGACGTGATCCTCGCCACCGGCGGGGTCCAGATGGTGCGGGCCGCCTACTCCTCCTCCAATCCGGCCATCGGGGTCGGGCCCGGCAACGCGCCGGTCTATGTCGACGAGTCCGCCGATCCGAAGAGCGCCGCTTGCCACGTGGTGGACAGCAAGTCGTTCGACAACTCGGTGCTGTGCACCAACGAGTCCGTCCTGATCACGGTGGAGAGCGTCGCTTCGAAGCTCCGCCGGCAGCTCTCCCGCGCCGGCGCCCATCTGTGCGACGAGGCGCAGACCGGGGCGTTGCGGCGCTACCTGTTCCACGACCGGGGCTTCAACGTGGAAGCGCTCGGAAGGGACGCCGCCTGGATCGCGCGGCAGGCGGGGTTCAAGGTTCCGGCCGCCGCCCGCATCCTCGTCGCCCCGATCCGTCTCATCGGAGAGGGGGAGGCGCTTTCGGGCGAGAAGCTGTGCCCGGTGCTCGGCTTTCTCGTCGCTCGAGACCACCGGCAGGCGCTGATGCAGGCGCGCGCGCTGCTGCGCTACGCGGGCGCCGGCCATTCGGCCGCGATCCACTCCACGGACCACCAGTCGATCATGGAGTACGCGGCCGCGGTCGAGGCGTACCGGGTGGTGGTCAACGCGCCGTGCAGCCAGGGCGCGGCCGGATTCGGGACCGTCGGCCTGCCGCCGACCTTCACCATCGGGACCGGCTTCTTCGGCCGTTCCTCCGCCGGCGAGAACATCGGCCCCCAACATCTGGTCCACTGGACGCGGATCGCCTGGCATGAGGATGACCGCGGCCTCGCGGATGCGCCGCACATCGGCAGCCTGAAGCACCCCGGCCCGCTGCCGAAGGCGCCCTCCGACGGCGTCCCCGGCGAGGGCCGGCCACGCCCGCCTCCCCCGTCGCCGGCAGCGGATGCGCCTTTCGGCCGTGAAGCGCTCCGCGAGCAGATCCGCGAGATCATCGCGGCCGAGCTGCGCGATCTCCTGAAGGGTTAGACCTTGAACACTCAGGTATCGAGAATCCGTGCTCGTACGAAACGCCGTCGAGGACGTGCGAACGGTCCGGCCCCGGTTCCGGCTCCGCCGGGTCAGGACGATGGCTGAGCTCCGAGCCTTCATCTTCATCGACCAGCTTCAGCCCCAGACGCTGAGCTACATGAGCACCTGGATGCGGGGCTCGCTGCCGCGTGCCGGCATGGCCGCGCAGATCATCGAAGTGGCGCCGGGGCTCGACGTCGAGGCGCTCACCGACGTCGCGGTCAAGCACGCGGAGGTGCGTGCCGGCATCCTGGTGGTGGAGCGCCAGTTCGGCTACCTGGAGTTCCACTCCCGCGACACCGCGGCGGTCAAGGCGTCCGCGGCGGCGGTGCTGGACGCTCTGGGAGCGATGGAGGCCGACGCCACCAGGCCGGCGATCCTCGGCTCGAAGGTGATCACCAACGTCAGCCACCAGCACGCCTTCCTGATCAACCGCAACAAGCTGGGCTCGATGGTGATCGCGGGCGAAACCCTCTACACCCTCGAAGTGCAGCCCGCCTCCTACTCCGCCATCGCCGCCAACGCGGCCGAGAAGGCGGCCCGCATCAAGCTCATCGACTACCGGATGATCGGCGCCAACGGCCGCGTCTACCTGGCCGGAGGCGAAGCCGACGTCCCCGATGCGCGGGACGCGGCGGAATCGGCCCTGCACGCGCTGGGCGCGGCCGAGGGGTGGGGATGACGGCGGCGGACCCGATGATCGCCGAGCTCATCCGCGAGGTGCTGGCCGAGGAGCTGGCCCGCCTTCGGGGGGGCGTGCCTTCGATCGGAGGTGCGCGGGAAGCGGGCGTGCACGAGGAGCGGGTGCGCATTGCGGGCGACGCCGATCTCGCCGCGTTCGCCAGGCGGGTGCTGGCCATGGCCGGGGATCGTGAAGCGCGGGACGCTTTCGAGAAGGGCAGGTTCGTGTTCCGGCTGGAGGCAGGCGCCGGGACCACGGGAGCCGGAATCGACCCGCCTGCGCCCGCGGTGCCCTCCCGGGCCGGTGCGGGCCATACGGAAGTGATCGAGCGCGGCCTCCTGTCCGAACGTCATGCCGAGCGCCTGCCCCGGGGGACCGTCCGGGTGCGGCTCGGCCGGAACGTGAGAGTGACCCCGCTGGCGCGCGACCGCCTGCGCCGGCGAGGCATCGCCATCGAAAGGACGGAATGATGATCAGAGGACGGGTAATCGGACGGGTGTGGTCCACGAAACGGGTCGATGCCCTGCCACAGGGCGCGCTGATCGAGGTGGAGACGGAGAGCGGCGCACGCCTCGTCGCGTTCGACCCGCTCGGCTGCGGTGACGGCGAGGAAGTGCTGATCGCCCAGGGCTCCGTGGCGGCGGGCTTTTTCGAAGGCGTCAGGGCGCCGGTGGACGCGCTCATCATCGGGTCCATCGACGAACGCGCCTGATCCGGTGGGCGACGGCCGCCGGCGGCTCTCCGAGCCGGCGGGTTTCTTGGCTGATTTCGTTTCCCGACGCATTCAGGGACAAGCCGGGCACGAGCGAAAGACAATCCAAAAACAACCCAGGGACAACCCAAAGACGACAGAGGGAGAACGAGCATGGCCAACCAGGCATTGGGAATGATCGAGACCAAGGGCTTCGTCGCTGCGCTGGCGGCGGCGGACGCGATGGTGAAGGCGGCGAACGTGACCATCACCCAGCGCGAGGAAGTCGGCGACGGGCTCGTCGCGGTGGTGATCGCGGGCGACGTGGGCGCGGTCAAGGCGGCGACCGAGGCCGGCGCGGAGACCGCGAACCGGGTCGGGGAGCTGATCTCCGTCCACGTGATCCCGCGGCCTCACCAGGACCTCGGCAAGCACTTCATGACCGCGGGCAAGTGAGATGAACGATGGCTGGCGGCGGGCCAGCCGGGCGCCGGCCGGCAGGGGAAGCGGCGCTCCTTTCTCTGCCGGCTTTCCGGGAGGGTGGACAGCGCTTTCCAGATACGCTCGTGGCCACCCTTTTCAGGGGGCGCTTGCCCCGGGCCAGGAAACCGCGACACCACCTCTGCCTGTCGAGATCGTCGGTCGGGGTTTGAAAATCGTGCTGATGGAGACCACGGGCAAGGCGGCAAAGCGCGCCTGTGACAACCCGGCCTTTTCGCAGATCCCGGCCATCGGGGGCACGTTCACGATGCGCCGCGGCCCGCCTCTCCGGCCTTCAGCTCGTGGATCCCGTCCAGGATTTCCGCACCGATGTTCCTTTCTTCATTCCTGGTGGGGCGGACCGACTGGGCCGAGGAGCCGCGGCGATGGTGTCTTGCGAACGTGAGCGAGGCCCGGCTGACCGGCGAGGCTTTCGAGCGGCCCCGGGGTTCGATTTGCAGCGCTGCGCCCGGCGTTCGTTCGGCGTATTTTCAGGAAAGGCCCTTCAACGTAGTCCTGCGCTTCGATGCCGGAGCGGCGCGGGACGCCCCGGCGTTCGTTCCATCCGGACCAGACCGTCGAGGAGAACACCGACGGCTCACTGAGGGCGCGCTTCAAGGGGGCGGCATCGACGAGATGCGCCGGCGCCTGTCCACGTGTGGGGGGAGCGTGACGGTGGAGAAGCCCGCCCGCCTTCGCCGCCGTCCGGCCCGGATGTGCGCGTCGCTCGCGGCGCACCATTCCCGGGTTCGCCGTACAGGATTCGGATATGCGATTCGGGTACGGGATTCGTTGCCGGCGGCTCATGTTGGAACGAGCTCGTCGGGGGGACGTCTGCTGTAATCTGAGGCTTGGAACAGGAGAGGCATGAGGCGGAGGATGCCAATGACCGAGCTTCGGGTCTATCTGTCCATCGAGGACCTCCAGCCCCAGTTCGCGGCGTACATGTCGACGCCGGTGAGGGCGCGGGGATACCCGCCGATGCAGGGTGACCACAGCCTCATCATCGAGGTCGCTCCGGCGCTGTCGATCCACCGCATCGTCGATCTGGCGCTGAAGGCGGCGCCGGACATGGAGCCGGGGATCCTGTTCACGGAACGCCGGTTCGGTCTGCTGGAGCTCCATTCGAAGGAGCCCGCCGAGGTCCGCGGAGCGGGTGAGGCCATCCTCCGGGGCATCGGCGCGAAGGCGTCCGATCAGCTCGCGCCCGCGACGCTCTACACGGACGTCATCGAGGAGGTGAGCGATCAGCACGCCATCATCCTGAACCGCATGCGCAACGCGTCGATGATCCTGCCCGGACAGTCCCTCCTGCTCTACGAGATGGCGCCCGCCCTCTTTGCCGCGGTCGCCGCCAATGAAGCGGAGCGGGTGGCGCCGGAGGCGATGATCGTGGACGTCCAGATGATGGGCGCCTCCGGTCGCGTCTTCATGGCCGGCGAGACGACGGACGTGGAGAACGCCCGGGAGGCCATTGAGCGCGCCCTCGGGAAGATCGAAGGGCGGCCGGCTCGGCACGGTGTCCGAGGCGCCGGCTAACGAAGACGAGTTCCGGGATTCGCGCGGTGCGGCCACAAGCTGCGGGGGCAGCGGGAACGAGCTTCCGAACCCCGGACGCCTGCCGAACTGCGTGGGGTTGAAGGGCTACGTGCCTGATTGGAGTGGCGCGCCGTGAGCACGGGCAACGACCAACGGCCAGGAGACGCACTCGACACCTTCGCCTCCATCCTCGCGGGATGCCGTCCCCTGTTCCCGCCGGCGCTTCTCGACTCCGCCGGCTGGGAACGTCTGCTGGACCGGGCCGGGCGGCTGCCCCGTTCCGTGGCCGCGGTCGGTTCGTCTGCCGGATCGCCTCTGAGGTCGAGGGCCGTGGACGCGCGCGCCACGCCGAAATCGATGGGCCAGAGGTGAATGGTGAATGACGCTCAAGGTCCGCACCACGTCCCGATCATCGTGGATGCGGCCGCGGGAAATACGCGGGCAAATTAGGGTTTCTTTTCGATCCCCCGGGAATCAGGATAGGCACGATCCAGGGCTGCAACCTGAATCTTGAATGGCGAGCCTATACCAAGAGGCGACGAAAGCGGCCGACCTTTGAATTCATGCCCGGAAGACCGGACGGACGCCGCGAGGCGCCCGCCGGACGGTCGCACATGGCTGATGTATCGATCAACGTGTCGGCGAGGTCGTCATCGACCGGAGCAACTCGGCGACGGCGGTGCCGAATCGAAAACGGGGCTCGATCCGGAGAACGGACGCGGGTCGTTCTTCGGAAGGCGAGCTTCGGCCCGCGGCGGGGGAGGTACGCCGAAGCCGGCGAAACGGATGACGGAGCGCCGACGCCGATCGAGGTCCGGGACCGGAACGGACGGCATGATGGAACGGAAGATCATGCGGGGCGGGGCGCCGATCGCGCGCCTTGCCCACCGAACCGCCTTCCGGCAGGAAGCGGACGCCCTTTCCGCCGACCATTCCGGCGCCCCCGTTCCACGCATCACCATCCGGACCGCCCCGGACCCTGCTGCCGAAGGGACTCGACCCGCGGAGCCTGCGGAAGAGCGGGACAGGAAGCATGATTGAGCCCGAGGTATCCACCTCTCGCCGGGAGGTGGACGCGGATCCTTCGGGGGTCGGGCCCGGCGCATCCTCGCCCGTGGAAGTGCTCGTGGCCGGCCAGGGCCTGCCCGCCCCGGCGCCCGGATTCGACGACCTCGTCCGGCCGCTCGCCACGCAGGAGTTCCTCGACACCCGCTACCGCGACAAGCGCCCGGTCCTGTTCCGGGCGCGCGGCCCGCGCTTCGCCTCCCTGTGCACCTGGGACGCCCTCGACGCGCTGCTGTCCTCGGGCATCTGGCAGGGCCGGATGAGCCTCGTCCGGGGCGACAAGCCCATCCCCGAGCGTTACTACACGACGCCGCACTTCGGCCTTGGATGGAGGGCGAGAAGGGGGACGCCGAACGAACGCCGGATCGACGACCGGCGGCTGAAGCCCTTCCTCCGCAAGGGCGCCACCATCGTGATGTCGGCGTTCCAGGAGATCCATCCCCCCCTGCGCCCCCTGCTCGACGCCGTCGAGGAAGCCTTGGGCGGCTACGCCGGGGTCAACCTCTACGCCTCCTGGGCGGCGACCCGCGGCTTCGCCACGCACTGGGACGACCACGACGTATTCGTCCTGCAGGTCGCCGGCCGCAAGCGCTGGCAGGTCTACGGCGAAACGCGCCGCTTTCCCCTCACCCGCGATTCGGAGCCGAATGTGAAGCCGCCCCGGGAGGCGGTGTGGAGCGAGGTGCTGGGGGCGGGAGACGTGCTCTACCTGCCGCGCGGGTGGTGGCACGACGCCCGCACCGAGCCCGGCGACGGTGCGGACGGGGCCGGAAGCCTGCACCTCTCTTGCAGCGTCCTCCCGGCCACCGGGCTCGACTTCATGGAATGGCTCTCCGGAAGGCTCGCCCGCCACGAGACGTTCCGCCGCGAGTTCCCCCACCCCACCGACGAAGCCGGCGACGCCCACTACGCGGCGCTCCGGGAGCTCGTCGTCGAGGAGCTGCAAGGGGACCTCGGGCGGAAGCTCCGCGACCACATGCGCTCCACCTGGTCCGAGCTGCCGGCCGTGAACCTCGGGCCGACCATCGAGCCCTGGAAGTCCCCCGACTGGGACCGGTACGGGCTCCGGCTCCGGGGCGCCCGGCACGCGACCATGCGTCGGAACGCCGGCGGGGACGCGGTGCTGGAGGCGAACGGCTACCGCTGGACCTTCGACGGCCGCTGCATGGCGCTGCTGGCCCCCCTGCTCCGGGGCGGGATCGTGCGCGTCGGCGCCTTCCGGGAGGCGGCGCCCGAGGGCGCCACGGCGGTGGCCGACGAGCTTGCCCGGCTGCTGGTCGAGCGGGGGATCGCGCAGGCCGTCCCACCGGCTCCGGCCTCCGGGCCGGGACTCCGAAAGGACGCCCTGCCCCCCGATCCGTGAAGTCTCCGGCAAGCGTGGCGCCGAGCCCGCTTCCCGAGCCCGCCGAGTCCACGGCCTGCCGCACCGCCCCTGCCCTCCACGCGGCGGGGGCGGTGCTCGCGGAGTTCCGCCGGCTGGTGCCGCCCGCCTTGCTCGACGGTCCCGGATGGGACCGGGTGCTGGCCTGCGCTTCGGAGCTGCCCGACGCCGGCCCGGCAACGCGCCTCGGTTACGAGTTCCGGCTCGGCGAGGACACGCCCGCGGCGGACCTGTTCCTGGTCGTCAGCCCGGGAAGCCCGCTCGTGCGGCACTTCATCCGCCGCGGCGAGGCCGCTCCTCCGGGCTCGGAGGCAGCGGCCCTGGCCCGCCATCTCGTCTCGCTCGAACAAGCCGACTCCCCATTGCGCCGTTGCATCGCCGGGACGATGCTCGAATACGATCTGGCCGAGACGCCGGCCGGCCCGCTGCCGGAGCCGGGCGTGTTCCTGAAGGTTCGGGTCGCGGCGGAGCACCAGTCGCATGACCACCAGCACTTGCCGCTCGCGGCGCTGGCGGACGCGGTCGGCTGGCCCGACGACGGGGAGCTGCGGCGCTCGGTGGCGCGGGCGCTGGCGGCGTTGCCGACGGGCGGCAAGGTCCGCCACGTCGGAGCGCTGCCGGGCCGGGCGCCGCGGGCGGTGCGGCTGGTGATCCAGGAGATCGGGCAAGACGAGGTTGCCGGGATGCTGGAGCGGTGGGGCCGGCGCGGGTCGGTCCGCCCGGTAATGGAGATCCTGACCGATCTGGAGGAGGTGCTGCCCCGGTTCCGGCTGTCGGTGGACGTGGCCGCCGCGGGGCTGTTGCCCCGGATCGGCCTGGAGCTGTACCCCGCGGGCTCGTGGAGCGACGGGATGGATACCTGGCTCACCACGGGGCGGAGCGACTGGCGTCCGGTGGTGGAGCGGCTGGAGTCGCGTGGCTGGTGCCTGCCGGCGAAGGCGCGGGGGCTGCGGGAGTGGTGCGCACTCGACCACATGTACGACCATCGGGGGGGGTTCGTCGTCTGCAAGGGCGTCAACCACGTCAAGCTCACGGTCACCGGCGCCGAGGTCGCCGCCAAGGCCTACGCCGGCATGGCTTGGTCCCCCATGCAGGCCCCGCAGCCCGGCTCGGGGTGCTGACGGCGGCGGAAACCGGCGCCGCGCACGGAGGGGCTTCGTGTGCGGCCCGAAGGCCGTGCTCCTGGAAATCCCTTCGACCGTGGGCCGCCCTCGGACGTTCGGCATCGCAGCCTCCATCGATATGGCACACTTGAGCGATCGCCCGTCTCCCGACGGGGAAGGAGTCCGGGTCCCGGGCGGGCACCGGGCGAAGACGTTTCCGAAATACAGCCGGAGGTGAAGACCGTGAGTTCCGTGATGAAGACCGTGGGCGAATTGCGCAGTCACTTGATCGAGAAGGCGACCGCGGACGAAGAGTTCCGTGCCCGGTTGCTCTCCGACCCGAAGGCCGCCGTCGAGGAAGAGCTGGGCCTGACGATTCCGGCCGGGTTCAACATCGTGGTGCACGAGAACGTTGCGGCGGACACCACCCATCTGGTGCTTCCACCCTCCGCGAAGCTCGGCGAGGCCGACCTGCAGCAGGCGGCGGGCGGCACTCCACCCCACCTCCGCGGGAAGCTAGAAGGCGAGTCCGACTGGGACGCCATCTGCCGGACTCTTTTTCGTTGACGGTCTCCTGCATTGCCGCACCGTCCGGGCCGGAGCGGCACGCCGTGAGCACGGGCGGCGACCAACGGGCAGGAGACGCGCGCGACACCTTCGCCTCCATCCTCGCGGGATGCCGCCCCCTGTTCCCGCGCGCACTGATGGGCGACGCCGGCTGGGAACGTCTGCTGGATCGGGCCGGGCGGCTGCCCCGCTCCGTGGCCGACGACGCCTCTTTCGGCTTCGAGTTCCATCTCGCGGAGACACGCCCGGAGGCCGACCTCTTCGTCGTCGTACCTCCCGGATCGGACTTGTCGCGACACTACATCCGCGAAGGCGGGGACGTCTGCGAGGGGAAGGCGGCCTGGAACTTCGCCGCGGAGGGCGGGGGCGCCCCCGAGGGCGGACGTGCCCCCGAGGACGGACGCGCCCCCGAGAGGGAGCGGGCCGAACCGGGGCCGGCGGCGTCCGCTCTCGCGGCCGGACTGCAAGAGCAGGCCGGGAATCCGGAGTCGTACCTCGCCCGTTCCGTGTCCTGCCTGATGCTGGAGTACGACTTGGCCGGACTCGCGCCGGGCCGGCCGCCGCCTCCCCCGGGGGTCTTCCTGGCGCCGCGGGACTCCGCCCCCGGGTCGCGGGAAGGGTTCGCCGAGCATTCGGATCCCGAGGGCCTGCTCGCGGCCCTGGCCGCGCTCGTCGGCTGGAACGGCCACGAGGAGATGCTCGGAACGGTCGAGCGCATCTTCGCGGCCCTGCCGGAACGCGGCTTCGTGTTCCAGGCCGGAGCCCTCCCGGGACGCTCCCCGAAGGCGTTCCGGATTCTCGTCAAGGGCGTCGCGACGGAGGGGGTTCCCGCCCTGCTGGAGAAGCTGCAATGGCCGGGCCCGACGGCCGCGGCGGCCGACGTGCTCGCCGCCATGGACGACCTCATCGACCGCGTCGCCGTGAGCCTGGACGTGACCGCGCGGGGGCTCGGCCCGCGGCTCGGCCTGGAGCTGTACCGCCCGATGAGATGGTTCGCGGCGGACCGCAAGGGGTGGAACCCCGTCATCGACCGGATCGAGGAGCGGGGCTGGTGCCTGTCCGCGAAAGCCGGCGGGCTGCGACGCTGGCCGGGTATCGAACGGCTGCTGGGCGGCGGAGGGACGTACCTCGTCCGCCAGGGCACCAGCCACGTCAAGGTCGTCGTCGAGCGGGGCGCCCGAACCGTGGCGAAGGCGTATGCCGGCATGGACGTCCGTCCGTATGACGTCGCCTCGAATCTCGACTCGGACGCCTTCGCCGTGGAGGTGGCGGCGGGAAGTTCGCGGGCAAATTAGGGTTGACGCCCGATCTGACGGCTCCCTATGTTGCCGGCTGCCGTCAAGCGCGACGGGAGGCGAAGGCGTAGGAGCACACCATTTTCCAAAGAGGAGCGAACCAATGGAAACCCCGAGTGAAATGCGGATGAAGATCCTGGACAAGGCGGCCGAGGATGCGGATTTTCGCACCCATCTGCTCAGCGATCCGAAGGAAGCCATCGGGCAGGAGCTGGGCGTCAGCATTCCGGCGTCCATGTCGATCAAGGTCCACGAAGACAGCGGCACGACCGCGCATCTGGTGCTTCCCCCCGACAGCAGGCTGAGCGAGCACGACCTCGGCAGGGTCTCGGCAGGGTATAGCTGGGACGACTTCACCAGCGGGAAGGGCCTTCTGGATTGGTGATCCCGTCGGGTCATCCGGTGCTCCCGCCGTCCGTAGCGCTCGGAAAGCCCGAGCCGGAACGGGCGGCGGGCGGCTTCGCGGGCAGCCTGGATATTCCTATACCAAACAGGGCTTCGTCCGCGGAAGTGATGAATCGGTTGGTGGAAGGCACTGTTGGCTACCGGCTAAGGTCCGCCGCTATTCGTGAACGCGGACCCAATCCGCACAATGTGGATCGGATAGATCCGCCGGTGGCGAACGGTTGAGTGGTTGCGGGTGCCCCGTTGCGGGCGGGGTCCCGCGCTCCCAGGTTCATGACAGGCGCTTGGTTCCGGCTGTGCCGGATTGGGAGGGTGAAGATCAGCCTCAATATCGCCGCCGGACGCAGCGTCTCTTCAAGCCGTGCGCGGCGGCGACATCCGAGGAACGAGCTCGTCCTCTCCAGGCGCGAACCGTTGCGAAAGCCGTAAAGCAATTCACCAATGACGACGAGGGACAGAAGGACCTCCTCGGACGCACGTACAAGCTCGGCGACCCGGCGGTGTCCCCGCTTCAACTCGGCCAGGAACTCCCAGACCTCGTCCGTGTCGAGCTCCACGATCGGCCTGAACACGAGGCAGCCCTTGAGATCATCGTGACGGTTGAGGCGACGGCCGTTGTCGTACCGGGCCACCGCTCCCGCCCGCGTCGCGCTCTCGGTGCGCCGCACGCCCAGCAACAGGATCACCTCTCCCGAAACGCTTGCCTGGCTGCGGACATGTTGGCTCGTCGGCTGAATTTTCATCCGATCGGTGCACCAGCGGAACGACCGGTTGGGTGAGGGATAGCCGCGGCCGATCAGGTTGACCCAGAAGGTCTGGCTCGTGTCCGGCGTGGTCGTCGCAACCACGATTGGGAGTCCGAACGCAATCGAAGCGTCGCCGATCTCGGCCAGTCCCTCCCTGATGTGGCCGATGACCAGTGGACTCTCGACGAGCGTGTCGTTGGCGACGATATGGACGGTGCGGGTGCGGTGGCTGCGCGGAATCGAAAGCCGATGTTCCACCACGAGATGCGCCACCAACGTGCTGTCCTTGCCGCCCGAGAAGCCGACGATCCAGGGCTTGTCGTGCGGCTGCGCATACTCTTCGGCGACCTCCTTCCGAATGACGTCGAACATGTCACCCCCTCCGCGCTTTTCCCGCGCCGCCGCCGGGCTGTTCAGACGTCAATCGGCCGAGCGCAACGCCGCTTACTCCGCTTCAGATTCGGCATGACGCGACGCCGCTCACCCCCCCTTCAGATTCGGCATGAAGTGCACGGCGTCGCCGTCGGAAACGGTGCGGGTGGCGTGCTGGCTGCGGGGTACGACGACGCCGTTGAGCGAGATGAGCGGGGAGGCGTTCTCGGGGATGCCGGCTTCGCGCATCACGGTGAGCAGGGTCGGCGCGGAGGGTGCGCCGGGTATGTCGGGGATCTCGATGGTCGTCTCGCCGTCCGAGTCCGCCGGGAGGTGTTCCTCCAGCAGTCCCGCCGCGCTCACCCGCACCTTCATCGTGCGCTCCCCAACCCGGCAGGGCCGGAGCCGGAGGCCGGCCGGCGAACGACCCTCCGCCGTCGTGTCGAAGGCTTCACGGACGAGGGAGCGTGCGTGACGGCCGACGGTGTGCCCACCGAGCCGGACACCTTCATTGCGCATCCCCCAAGGTGCATCCCCTTTCGAGTGCGTTCCGGACAGCCGGCCCGCCCCTTCACTGCACGCTCCCCTGCGTGCATTCCAGGTAGGCGTTCATCACCAGGGTGGGGTCGGCGCGCAGCTTCTCCGCCCACGCCCCGAGACGCACCCGGGTCTGGATCAGGCCGCGCAGCACCCCGACGTGCTGCGTCAGTCCGAGGGCGAGGGCGCCGACGATGCGGTCTTCCTCGAACTCCAGCCTGAGGTAGCGCGAGCGCGCCTCGTCGGCGGCGACGGAGCGTTCGCCCCCCTCGACCCCCATCCACAGCCCGAAGGAGCTCGACACGAGGCCGAGGGTGTTCAGCACGTTCATCGACAGGCTGCCGCGGAAGGGCGTCTCGGCCCCGGCCATGTTGAGGGCGGCGATGCGCCCGTGCTCGACCGCGGTGGGCTGGATGGCGTGCACCTCCTGCCGGCCCGTGGAGAAGTCCGGGCCTTGGGCCACGTCGCCCGCCGCGTAGACGTCCCTCACGCTGGTGCGGAGCCGGTGATCGACGAGAATGCCCGCGTCGCACTCGATGCCGGCGCCAGCGGCACCGCCGGCGCCGTCGAGGAAGTCGACGTTCGGCGCGACCCCGGTGGCGCATACGACGAGGTCGGCATCGATCGGGTCGCCCGAATCGGTCGCCAGCGCCAGGCTGCCGTTGCGGCGCGCGATGCCGGCCACCCGCGTTGAGGTGCGCACGGAGACCCCCTTCGACTCGCACCAGCGCGCAATCATCGCGCCGCCGGTCTCGTCCATCATGCGCGGCAGCATCCGATCCGCCATCTCCACCACCACGAGATCGACCCCGCGCGCGGCCAGCGCTTCCAGCACGATGCAGCCGATGAAGCCCGCGCCCATCAGCACGACGCGGCTGCCCGGCTTCGCGCCGGCGAGGATCCGGCGCGCGTCGGCCAGCGTCCAGCAGTTCTCGACGCCTTCCGAATCCATCCCCTCGATCGGCGGCTTGACCGCGTGGGCGCCGGTGGCGATCAGCAGCCGGTCGTAGGCGATCTCGTGACCGTTGCTCAGTATCGCGATCCGGTTCGCGGGATCGACGCGGCGCACCCGGTCCTGCCGCAGGTCGATCGCGAGCTGCTCGAAGTGTGCCTCGCGGTGGCGCAGGTGCGTCCCGGACTCTGCGACGTTCCCGGCGAGGAGGTAGGGGATCGCCATGCGCGAGTACGGCGGCTCCGGCTCGTCGCCGAGCATGAAGATGTCGCTCGAAGGATCGACCCGGCGCAGCGTCTCCGCCGCCACGACGCCGGCCGGTCCCGCACCGATGATGACGTGTCTCATGGTTCCGTCCGCTTCTTGTGGAGAGGCAGGTTTTGTACATTCATTCCTGTCTTCTGTTCTTGACAAATACCCACGATCGTACCTTCCCCTCATACCTGCAGGCGGCTCAGCGTCTCGTTGGTCGGAACGCCGTCGCCGGTTCATCCGCGCTCCCGGTAGTAGGCCGGCAGCATCATGAGCAACCGTGTCCGCGGCGTACGCGAGGCAGGCGTAGACGTCTTCGGGCGTCAATCGAGGATGCGCATCGCGTAGATCGTCCACGGACGCACCTTCGTCGAGCTTTCAGTCCCGCCGTGCCGACCTCAGGGGGTCGTCTGTGCCGGTGGTGGTGCCGACTGTGACGGTGGGGTTTTCGCGAGCGCGGGGATCGCGAGCGAGAGTTGCCCGCGCATGAAGGCAACTTCGCGTTCGAGGCGATCGACTCGGGTTCCGAGATCCGCGATGTCCGACTTCAGCCACACGAACAACCCGACCTGCACGGTGATGACGAGCCCGGCAAGCGTGCAAGCAATCGTCACGATGAGCGTCTTCGAATCCATCGCCTCCAGCCCTGTGACGGGATATGTCGGCGGCGAGGCGCATCATCCCGCCACCACCATGGGAGACGTTCGCCGAAGCCGCAGCGCCATGTCAAGGTCAAGTCTTGTCCAACGAGACATGAGCCTGACACGACATGCGAAGAAGCCTACCGCGGCTGGCGGGTGTGGAGCGCGGCCCGCCTCCTCGGGGGATAGAAGACGAAGGTGGCCGCCACCACCGCGGCGAAGGACGTGTAGGCCAGGGTGAACACCCAGGGGGGCGCGTCGTGGAAGATCAGCCGTTGCAGCCAGTAGCCGATGAAGCTGTCGGCCGTGAGAGGGCTTCCCGCCGCCGCCCTGAGCCGGAACTCCAGCCAGGTCAGCGGACACATGATCCCGAACCAGGATTCGAGCACCACCAGCGCGATGGCGCCGGCGTGCGCCAGACGGAACGGCGGATTGCGCGGCCAGCGCCAGCCGAGCATCCAGCCGGCCAGGATCAGCCCCTGGCCGCCCACCACGAAGACGATGAACGCGGCGTGCGCGATCAACACCGCATCCGCCGCGACGGTCAGGGCACCCTGGGACATGGCCGCATTTCAGCCCCGTATATGCCGCGTCTCCGCGTGACCGGTCTCTCCATGATCGGGGGAAGCGGGATCGAGGGAAGCGGTCCACCCAGGTCCCGGCGCCGCGCCGCCGGCCTCCAGACTGAGCATCGCCAGCTTGCGTCCCCTCCCCCAGCGGTACCCGCCGAGAACGCCCGAGGCGCGGATGACCCGGTGGCAGGGGATGAGCCAGGCGACGGGATTGGACGCGACCGCATTGCCGGTGGCACGCGCCGCGCCCGGCGCCCCGATGCGATGCGCGAGGTCGGCATAGGAGGTCACGCAGCCCGGAGGAATCGCCAGCAACGCGCGCCAGACCTTGATCCGGAACGGGGTGCCCCGAAGATGCAGCCCGATGCCGTCGCCGCCGGACGGCTCCCCGAACATCGTCCTCGCGACCTCGGCGGTGGCCCCTGCATCCTCGATGAAGGTAGCCGCCTCGAAGCCGCGGGAGAGCGCCGCGAGCGTCTCGCCGCGCCGGGCCGGAGAGGTGAACGCGAGCCCGCATACGCCGCGGGCGGTGCGCATGATCAGGCATTGCCCGAAAGGCGAGGGGTGCATACCGTATCGAATGGTCAGCCCTTGCCCCCGGCGCTTGTACTCGCCCGGGGTCATCGCCTCGACGTTCACGAACAGGTCGTGCAGCCGGCCGGGGCCGGACAGTCCCGAGGCGTATGCGGCGTCGAGCACGCTGCGCGATTGGGCCAGCATCTCCTTCGCCCGTTCCAGGGTGAGGAACTGCACGTACTTCTTCGGACTCAGCCCCACCTGGCGCCGGAACCGGCGCTGGAAGTGGTATTCGCTCAGGCCCGCGTGGCCGGCCGCCTCGGCCAGCGAGGGCTGGCGCTCGAAGTTGCGCGACAGCCAATCCAGCGCGCGTTCCACCTGGGATGCCGCGTCCCCACGAGGGTCGGGCGCGTGCGATCCGGCGGTCGTCGCCGTCGAGACGTCGTGAGGGGTCATCGCCAAGTCCTCCCGGATGCGGAATCGCGGTGCGGCGCGTGTGGAGACGAAGATCCCGGACGATCACGCACGCGCTCGACGATCGCGATCATCGCGCCGGAGCGAAGGCTCCGCGACCCGAATCTTGCGCGGGGTCATGACGCGGTTCGTGAATCACCGCGTTTCAGCTTCCGATATTCTTCGCACGCCTCCCGGAGGGATGGCGGCACAGGTTCGTCGAGCCGCTGTCGTTCATGGCACATGACATGCAATCGATCGGCAAGCGGCTTGCAATCGGTCTCCTTGCTCAGTCGAGGGTATGTTTCCGTTTCATCCACCGGCTTCCCTCGGAGATATTCGAACCATGCTTCAATGTTCCGGCGCGGCACGGCGACGACCACCGGATCTCCACGCCGTCGCCTCTCGATTCCATCCTTCCGACACTGCTGATCCAGTTGCGTATGCCTGTCTCCGGTTGAACCAACATCCGCGTCGATGACGACGATCAGGAATGCCTGCTGACGCCGTCGGATCTTCTCGAGTTCCTTCGGGAAGCGTGTGCGGACCCATTGCTCTCCGGCTTGCCTTCCATCGGGGAGGGGACACGTGAAGATGTCCCGACTTCTGAAATTTCGATGAGAGAGAAAACGGCGCACGAACACGTCCGTCTGCAAATCCTCGCAAAGCAACGTGATCTTCGTGCTCACTCCTCCGCCCCCTGGGCGATGGCTTCGGAGATTGACCGCCCGTCGGCGGGGAACTTCGGTTCGTTGCCCACGCGCACCGGACCTTCCCCATCCCGTGAAAACCACCGCGCCCTGGACCCCGCCAGGTAGTCGATGGTGACAGGATGATGCGAAATGACGACGGCTTGCTCCAGGGTCTCGCCGCAAGCGTCAACGACCTGCGCAAGCCACGGCTGCACCTCGCGCAGTGAGAGGTAGTTGTCGGGTTCGTCGATGAACAGCGATCTCCGGTGGCCTTCGACCAGATGGAGCAGGGAGTACAACGCGGTCAGTGCCCTCTGGCCGTCCGATAGCTGTCCGAAACCGTACCGGTTCAGTCGTTTTTCGTTGGATCGGCTGTGGAATTCCGCCTTCAACGCACGAGCGTTCTCCCCGGATTTCACCATGCTGAGAGAATCAAAGCCTGGAAGTACGTCGTGGAGCTCCTTGAACAGCCGAACCACGGAGCTCATGTTCTCCTGGGCAATGGACCAGTACCATTCCACGAAATTCTCCATCAGAGGGCCGAGAACGGCGCCCTCCGCTCCGGTCTCCGTACTGCTTTCCGACCTGAAGAGTGGCGGGCAGGGACTCGCGATGATCGAATTGGCCAGCTCCGTCTTGAAGCGGACCAGCTTCTTGTTGTCCGGCACGGGGTTCAGGAAGCCGATTGCCGACCGTGACCAATAGAATGGATAGTGCAACCCTTTCCTGTAATCGTCACGGTACAACTGCACGATGTCGTCTTCGTAGACGAACAGGGGTTTCTTGTGGTGTCTGAGCACTTCCTTGCGGATACGCACTTCCTTCCGATCCGGGTTGTGCGCCACACTCAAGGTGTACTCGTAGATGTCTTGATCGACATGTAACTCCAGCTCGAATCGCTGGACCCCGTCGCCGTTTTTCAGGCAGGAAAGATCGCGTTGAGGGAATGCCTCTTCGATCCTCACACCGCGGACGACGAGATCCCGTATCCCCCGGAGAGCATCGAAGAAGGAGGTCTTGCCGCTGCCGTTGGGACCCAGAACGATGTTCGTCTCGTCGAGCTCGAGCTCGAAATTGATCAGGCACCGGAAGTTGTCCGCGTAGAACCTTCTGATCATGGGATGCGCTCCGTATGATTTGCTCGGCCCGTCCACGGCCGGCGTCTCCCGCCACGCCCGGGGGTCGATACGTCCCAATGCGCGACGTTTCCCCATTCAGGGGTCCACCTCTGGAGTCGCAACGTACGGCAGGCGTCCCCGCACACCAGCGCCGATTGATGGAGCGTCAATGCGGCGGCATCTGCCTCATCGACCCGGACGTAACCGGCAGTGGCGGGCGGCTTCGCAACCGCCCGCATCCCCGCGCTTACACCCGCAGGCGGCTCAGCGTCTCGTTGGTCGGGACGCCTTCGCTGGTCCATCCGCGCTCCCGGTAGTAGGCCGGCAGCATCACGCTCAGCTCGTTCACCTTGCCCTCGGCGGTGCCGCTCGGGGCCGGGGTCCGGAGGAAACGTTGCGGCAGGGTGTCGTCCGCGCTCGTGAACCCGGCCGCCAGGTTGAACCGGCGTTCGAGGTTGAAGGTGCGCTCGCCGACCTCGGTGAGCCGCGCGGCGGTCCACTCGCCCTCGCACGCGGCATCGACCTGGAGCGCGAACTCCTCCAACCCCCAGGCGCTGGTCGTGAACCAGCACAGGCCCGTGGAATCCACCGCCGCGATCCGGTCCTGGCTGTCCTTGCAGGGCTTCGCCTTGCCGTTGCCGCTCACGTCGTCCATGTCCTCCTCGAACACGTCGTGCTTCATGTGGCAGGCGCCGCGCGGGGAGGTGGCGTAGCCGAGGCCCATCCCTTGCAGGGCGCGGGCGTCGTAGCCGGGGATCTCCTGGCCCTTGATGGTGATCGAGACCTCCGGGTGGCCGTACTTCTCGGCCAGCCGCTTTGAGCCCAGGCCCAGCACCCGGCCGAAGCCCTCGAAGCGCCCGGTCTTCTCCGCCATGATGGTCAGCGCCTCGGCGTTGCCGAACCGGAGCGGCACGCCGTCGGTGTCGGCGTCGGTGATGACCCCCATCTCGTAGAGCTCCATCGCGGCGGCGAGGGTGCCGCCGAACGAGATCGGGTCCATGCCCTGCTCGTTCATGATGAAGTTGGCGAAGGTCAGGGCGTCGATGTCGTCGATGCCGCACTCGGCCCCGAACGCGAACGCGGTCTCGTACTCCAGCCCGCCGGAGGCGTGCCGGTACTCCTTGCGGTGGACGACGGTGAAATGGGTGGGGTTGATCTTCGCGATGCGTCCGCAGGCGATGGTGCAGCCGAAGCAGGCCTTGTTGGTGACGAGGTTGCGGTGGCCGTCCTCGCCGGTCGCGCGCATCGCCCTCGCGTTGATCTTCGTGGTGCCCTCGAACTGCACCTGTTGGGAATTACGGGTGGGCAGCCCCCCAAAGCCGTGCATGTTGTCGATCATCGCATTGGTGCCGTACTTCTCCAGGCCGCGGCGGCCGGGGTCGTCCCAGAGCTTGGCCTTGGTCTGCGCCACCGCCGACATGAAACGCTTGGGATCGGCGACGGTGACCCCTTTCGTGCCGCGCACCGCCACCGCCTTGAGCTGCTTCGAGCCCATCACCGCCCCGACCCCGGAGCGGCCCGCGGCCCGGTGCAGGTCGTTGACGACGCAGGCGTAGCGCACCAGGTTCTCGCCCGCGATGCCGATGGAGGCGACCTTGAGCAGTGGATCCTGGTGGTGGGCCTTCAGCCACTCCTCGGTGTGCCAGCAGCTCGTGCCCCACACCGGGGCCGCGTCCACGATCTCGACCTCGTCGTCGGCGATGTGCAGGTACACCGGCCTTGCGGAGCGGCCGTGCACGATGAGCAGGTCGTAGCCCGCGAACTTGAGCTCCGCCCCGAACTTGCCGCCCGAGTTCGAGCAGGCGATGGCGCCGGTGAGCGGCCCCTTGGTGACCACCGCGTAGCGCCCGCTGGTGGAGGCCATGGTGCCGGTGAGCGGCCCCGTGGCGAAGATGAGGACGTTCTCCGGCGAGAGCGCGTCCGCCTTCGGGTCCATCGACTCCATCAGGTACTTCGACGCGAGCCCGCGCTCGCCGAGGTAGGCCCGCGCCCACTCCATGTTCAGCGGCTCGACGGTGCTGGTGCCCGCGGTGAGGTCTACGCGGAGGATCTTTCGGTGCCATCCCATCTCGGTCTCTCCCTGGAAGAAGGTTTCTCCGAATTGTCGGGTAAATCGATAAATCGGTAAATCGGAGACCCGTCATTCCCGCGAAGGCGGGAATCCACTTCAGTCATGAAAGTCCCTGGATTCCCGCTTTCGCGGGAATGACGGGCTGAAGAAGGCCATCGGCACAGGAGACCCACCGCCGAGGTCCGCCGCAAGGCAATGCGCCCGCGTCGTCAGACGCACCGCTCCCAGGAAAGGCGAGCTCCCGATGTCCGTTCATCGCACCGGCTCCGTGCCGCGGGTTCCGGCGGCTCAGGCGCCCGGCGGCTGCCCGTGGGCGGCGACGGCGGACGCCTGCATCCGCGCAAGCCCGGTCCAGCTCGCATCGACGTAGGTGATCGCGCCGGTGGGGCAGGCCTCGGCGCACTGCGGGTTGCCGCCGCAGAGATCGCACTTCACCACCTTGCCGGTGTCGGCGCTGTAGTTGATGGTGCCGAAGGGGCAGGCGATGGTGCAGACCTTGCAGCCGACGCAGACGTTCGGATCCACCTCCTTCGCGCCGGTCGCCGGATTCACGGTGATCGCCTCGACGGGGCAGGCGTGAAGGCACCAGGCTTCCTCGCACTGGGTGCAGGTGTAGGGGATGGAGCGCGCGCCGTGCTCGAACTCGAAGATCTTGATCCTGGAGCGGGCGGGATTGAACGCGCCGGTGTGCTCGAACGAGCAGGCAAGCTCGCACTGCATGCAGCTCGTGCATTTCCGGGGGTCGATCAGCAGGGCTTTGTGCATGGTGGATGTCCTGGGCACGAGATAAAGATTAAAGATCCAGAAGATCGGCAACCCGGATCGAGATCTCCGGGAGAAGCGCAGGGCTGATGCAATCGGTACCGGCGGGCTGAAGGCTCCGCCGGTATTCACCGCCGGCGGGTTCCAGGAATACTCCTGCTTGCCGGTGTTGCAAATCGATCAGCCATACTTCCGGGATCGCATGGCGTGCGTAGAGGGGAACCTTGGTGTCGCGATCGTATGCAAGGGAGCTGTCGGCGACTTCGACGAGGAGCAGCACGTCGGACGGCCGGGGATGGGCCTTGGCATAGAAATCGTCCCGGTAGCGCAGGAGGACGAGATCCGGCTGCGGCTCGGAGAAATCGTCCAGGCGCAAGGGATTCTGCGGAGCGACGATCGCCCGCCCCGAGACGGCCGGCGCGAAGAGATTGGTAAGACGATTCACCTGGCCGGCGTGGCCGGCGCCGATGGGAGCCATGTCGATCAGCACGCCTTCGATCAATTCGACGCGATCATCCTCATGCAGGATGCCCGCTTCTCCCATTTTATGGAAATCATCCACGCTCAGGTGGTGGGTTGAAGGGGTCTGGGCAATCTGCATGGAAGCGCGTCCCGATCCGTGATGCCGTCTCCGTGGAAATGCGCGGGCGTCGCTGCTTTGGAGATCGGTCCCTTGTTCGCGGACCGGAGCCCGGAGCGATGGCGATGAAGAGCCGCCCCGCCGGCTTGCCGTCGGCTCGGCCCGTGCCGTTGGCCGGCGCCTCTGCCGGTCGGCAAGATAGGTTCGGGAATCGCCGCCTGTCAAGGCGGGGTCCTGTGCAGGCGGAATCCCGTGCAACGGGACAGGTGCCTGAAGCCACAATCGTTTTCCTGCATCCGGGACGTGCCGGATGCGCCTGGACGCCGGTTTCGGGCGAATCCGGGCCGAGGAGGGTGCAGGTTTGGATCTGATCGTGGAGGACTTTGCCGCGCTGGCGCGGGTGATGGGCGGCTGAGCATTCGGCACGCACCGCTGCGCCGCCGCGCGCGGTCGGCAATGCGCCGGAACTGCCGGTTGTAGTGCTCGAACCCCTCGTAGATGAACCGCGCACAGCGCGCGACGTCGGGTTGCCGTCCGGCCACCGCCCGGCTCACATCATCCCGATCATGATGCGGCCGAACTCGGAGCACGATACCCGGTTCGCGCCGTCCATCAGCCGCGCGAAGTCGTAGGTCACGTTCTTGCCGGCGATGGCGCCGTCCATGGCCGAGATGACCCGATCCGCAGCTTCCCTCCAGCCCATGTAGCGCAGCATCATCTCCGCGGAGAGCACCAGCGAGCCGGGGTTCACCATGTCGCGGCCCGCGTACTTGGGAGCGGTGCCGTGGGTGGCCTCGAACACCGCGTGGCCGGTGTCGTAGTTGATGTTGCCGCCGGGGGCGATGCCGATGCCGCCGACCTGCGCCGCCAGGGCGTCGGAGAGGTAGTCGCCGTTCAGGTTGGTGGTGGCGATGACGTCGAACTCGGCGGGGCGGGTCAGCACCTGCTGCAAGGTGATGTCCGCGATGGCGTCCTTGCACAGGATGCGGCCGGCGGCCAGCGCCGCCTTCTGCTCCTCGTCGGCGGCGTCCTGCCCCTTGTCCGCCACCGTGCGCTCCCACTCGCTCCAGGTCCAGGTCTCGGCGCCGAACTCCTGCTCCGCCACCTCGTACCCCCAGTTGCGGAAGGCCCCCTCGGTGAACTTCATGATGTTGCCCTTGTGCACGAAGGTCACGCTCTTGCGGGCGTTGTCGATCGCGTAGCGGATCGCCGCGCGCGCGAGCCGCGCGCTGCCTTCGCGGGAGACGGGCTTGACCCCGATGCCGGAGGTCTCGGGAAAGCGGATCCTGTCGTAGGAGGCGGGGAAGTGTTCCTTCACCAGATCGAGAAAGCGGCGGGCCTGCTCGCCGCCGGCCTCGAACTCGATGCCGGCGTAGATGTCCTCCGTGTTCTCGCGGAAGATCGCCATGTCCACCAGCTCGGGGGCGCGCACCGGGGAGGGTACGCCCTTGAACCAGCGCACCGGCCGCAGGCAGACGTAGAGGTCCATGATCTGGCGCACCGCCACGTTCAGCGAGCGGATGCCGCCTCCGACCGGCGTGGTCAGCGGCCCCTTGATCGAGACCAGGTACTCCTTCATGACCTCGATGGTCTCGTCCGGGAGCCACGAGCCGGTCAGGTGGTTGGCCTTCTCGCCGGCGTACACCTCCACCCAGTGGATCCTGCGCGCGCCGCCGTAGGCTTTCGCCACCGCACCGTCCACCACCTGGAGCATGACCGGCGAGATGTCCACGCCGATGCCGTCCCCAGCGATGTAGGGGATGACGGGGTTGTCGGGTACGTTCAGCGCCCCGTTCTCGATGGTGATCCTTCCGCCTTCGGATGGGATCCGGATGTTGCCTGGCATGGGCTGTCGGGCCTCTTTGGAAATGGAAGGGGAGGAGCAGCCACCGGCATTCTTCCACAAAGCCCGGGACGGGGACAAATGGAGCCGCGGCCCGGTCCGCGGCGTCCTGCCGCCCCGCCGCTCACCCCGCTTCGATCTTCGGCAGGAAGTACACCTCCGCGTCCTCCCGCAAGGGCTGGAAGTACGCCGTCTCGTGGATCTGGCCGTCGATCGCGACACTGGTCTCCTCCTCCAGGTACTCGCCCAGGCCGGGGAAACGGGCGTCCATCGCCTTGATGACGCCACGCAGGTTGCGGGCGTCGATCTCGAACTCCTTCTCCCCGCCGGTGCGCCGGAGGCTGGTCCCGGTGGAGAGCACGACCCGGACGGTCACCGTGTCCTCCCGACGATCACCGCGCCGCCCGAAACCAGCCGGCGGCGCCGGCCGAGCGAAGCATCCCGGGGAAGAGCGCCTCCGGGACCTGAAGGCTCCGGGCCGGTGCGATGGCCGAGCGGCACCGGCAGCTTCCGAGGGAAGAGGGACGGAGCACCATCCTCATGACCCTCACAGCTCCGGACCGTCGCGGTGGTCGAGCGCTTCGAGCACCTTCGGCGGCGACATCGGGAGCTCCTGCATCCGCCGCCCGATCGCATCCGCCACCGCGTTGGCGATGGCCGCCATCGGCGGGCAGATGCTGACCTCGCCCACCCCCTTGACCCCATAGGGATGGTTCGGGTTCGGCACCTCCACGACGATCGGCTCGATCATCGGGATGTCCGAGGCCACCGGCACCCGGTAGTCGAGGAAGCCCGGATTGCTCATCCTGCCGTCCTCGCCGTAGACGTACTCCTCGTTGAGCGCCCAGCCGATCCCCTGCACCACGCCGCCCTGGATCTGGCCCTCGACGTAGCTCGGATGGATCGCGCGGCCGGCGTCCTGTGCGGCCACGAAGCGCAGGATCGTGACCCGGCCGGTCTCCGGATCGACCTCCACGTCGCAGAACTGGGTCGAGAATCCGGGCGCCTGCCCGCCGGCGCTCACCGTCCCGGTCGCCCCGATGGGGCCGCCGGTGGCGCTGAACTTCGCGGCGATCTCCTGGAACGGCAGCGGCTCGAAGTCGCCCGCGTTGCTGCCCGCGGGCCTGGCGCAGCCGTCCTCCCACACCACCGCGTCCACGTCCACGTCCCAGATCAGCGCGGCGCGGGCGCGCATGTCGTCGATCACCTTCCTGCACGCATCGATCACCGCGAGCCCCGTGGCGTAGGTCACCCGCGACCCGCCGGTGACGTGGCAGTACGGCACCGTCTCGGTATCCACCACGCCGGACTGGATCAGGTGGTAGTCGATGCCCAGGGTCTCGGCCGCCATGAGCGCCATCGAGGCCCGCGTGCCGCCGATGTCCGGGCTGCCGGTGGCGATGGTCACGGTGCCGTCGGCGTTGACCGCGACGTTCGCGGCGGAATCGCCCGCGCCGTTGAACCAGAAGCCCGAGGCGGCGCCGCGCCCCTGGTTCGGCCCGAGCGGCGCCCGGTAGCCCGGATGGTCGAGCAGCGCCTGCACCGTCTCGACGTAGCCGCCGTGGGCGAGCTTCGGGCCGTACACCATCCGGGTGCCCGGGGTGGTGGCGTTCTTCAGCCGGAACTCAAGCGGATCCATGCCGATGGTCTTCGCCGCGACGTCGAGGGTGCTCTCCACCGCGAACGCGGAGATCGGCGAGCCGGGGGCGCGGTACGCGGCGGCCTTCGGGCGGTTGCTGACCACGTCGAAGCCGACGGTGCGCTGGTTGGGGATGGCGTAGGGGGCGAACGCGCACATGCAGCCGTTCATCACCGGGGAGCCGGGGAACGCCCCTGCCTGGTACTTGAGGATCGCCTCGGCCGCGGTGATGGCGCCGTCGCGCCTGAAGCCGATCTTCACCGTCATCGAGGAGCCGGAGGTCGGGCCGGTCCCCTTGAACACCTCCTCGCGCGACATGTTCATCCGCACCGGATGGCCGGATTTCTTCGACAGGGTGAGCGCCACCGGCTCCAGGTACACGATGGTCTTGCCGCCGAACCCGCCGCCGATCTCGGCCGGGTAGACCTTGAGGTCCCCGATGGTCATGCCGGTGAGCTTCGCGGTGAGGTTGCGGACCGCGAAATGCCCCTGGCTGGAGCTCCAGACCTCCGCCTTGCCGCCACCCGTCCAGTGCGCGAGGCAGGCCTGGGGCTCGATGTACGCCTGGTGGATCGGGGCGGTGCGGTAGCGCTTCTCCACGATCTCGTCGGCCTCGGCGAAGCCCGCGTCGAGATCGCCGATCTCGAAGCCGACCCGCTTCGAGACGTTCGAGGGGCGGTCGGGGGCCGGGTCCACCCCGCGCGTGATCATGTCGTCGAACAGCAGCGGCGCCTCCTCGGCCATCGCCTCCTCCACGTCGATGACGTGCGGCAGCAACTCGTAGTCCACGTCGATGAGGGCCAGCGCCCGGTTCGCGACGGCGGCGCTGATCGCGGCCACCGCGGCGACGGCGTGGCCTTCGTAGAGCACCTTCTCGCGCGCCATGACGTTGCGGGTGACGTGCCAGAAGTTGACCGCGAGCCGTTCGGGGCCGGTGTATGCGAAGGGATGGTCGGGCAGGTCCGCGCCGGTGACCACCGCCTTCACCCCCGGCAGGGCCTCGGCGCGCGCGGTGTCGATGGAGCGGATGCGGGCGTGCGCGTGGGGGCTGCGCAGCACCTTCCCGTAGAGCATTCCGGGCAGATGGTAATCGGCGCCGAACTTCGCGGCCCCCGTGACCTTCGGCACCCCGTCGGGGCGCACCGGCCGGGAACCTACCCATTTGAAGGCTTGCTGCGGTCGGGACATCCGGGACTCCTCGGCATGGCGTGGGGAACATTGTCGGACTGCCGCCTCTGCGGCGGATTGTATATGCGGCGGCGGGATCTCCGTATCGCCGGATGCGCACGGCGGCACCCGGATGGAGCGCCGGCGCCTGCCGCGCCAAGCCCTTTTTTGTTCGCCGCGGGACTCGGATCGGATCTCCCGGAGGGGTTGAAATGGCCGGGGCCAGAGCGGCGAGAGGCCGTTTCCCGGACAGACCGGAATCCGCACGGCGAAGGCGGGCCGGCCGGCGATACGGCGGAAAATGAATGGCCTTGCCTGCCGCGTGAGACCCGTGCCGGACGGGAACGCCGCTGGTGTAGGATCGCGGCCCTCGCACCGTACGTCGTGGCCGGCGGACCGGGCGCCCGGCGCAACGACGGCCCCATGCTCGACGAGACCTGTGTTCCGCACGGCCGGATGTCAAGGGCCGGAGCGGCGTGCTTCGATACGCCGCGGCCCGGGGAGGATTGAACCAGAATGGACGTCAAGACCGACGTGGTCATCATCGGCGCCGGCCCGTGCGGCCTGTTCCAGGTCTTCGAGCTGGGGTTGCTCGGCATCCATGCGCACGTGGTGGACACCCTGCCGGAGATCGGCGGGCAATGCGCCGCGCTCTATCCGGAGAAGCCGATCTACGACATTCCCGCCCTTCCGGTGGTGGGTGCGCGCGAGCTCGTCGATCGTCTCGCGGAGCAGATCCGGCCCTTCAAGCCCGACCTCCATCTGGGAGAGATGGTGGTGAAGCTCGAATGCGGGACCGACGGCGCCTTCTCGCTGGAAACTTCGGCCGGGACCCGGTTCCACGCCCGTGCGGTGGTGGTCGCGGGAGGGCTGGGCTCCTTCCAGCCACGCCCGCTTCGCCTTCCCGGCATCAAGGGCTACGAGGGCGTCAACGTCGAGTACAAGGTGCTCGACAAGTCCCGGTACCGCGGCAAGGCGGTGGCGATCCTCGGTGGCGGCGACTCGGCGCTCGACTGGGCGCTGGAGCTGGCGCCGCTGGCGAAGAGCCTCACCCTGGTGCACCGGCGCGAGGGCTTTCGCGCCCAGCCCGTCTCGGTCAGGCGCCTGCGGGCGATGGCGGAGGCGGAGCCCGATCGGGTTCGCATTCTGATTGGCCGAATCGGCGGCCTCATCGAGGAAGGCGACACCCTGGACGGCATCGAGGTCGAGCCGTTCGAGAAGGGCACCGGGAAGCGGGCGGTGCGCTTCGACGATCTGCTCGTCTTCTACGGCCTCTCGCCCAACCTCGGCCCGATCGCCGAGTGGGGCCTCGGGGTGGAGAAGCGCCAGATCCCGGTGGATACCGAGAAGTTCCAGACCAGCGTTCCGGGCATCTTCGCGATTGGCGACGTCAGCACCTACCCCGGCAAGAAGAAGCTCATCCTGAGCGGCTTCCACGAAGCGGCGCTCGTCGCGTTCGCGGTCCAGAAGCACCTCGATCCCGATGCAAGACAGTTTCTCCAGTACACCACCACCAGCCCCGTCATGCACGAGCGCCTCGGGGTCTCCGGGGAGCTCGGTCCGCCGGTGCGGTAGTCCCTCGCCCAAAATCTTCGACAAAACGACACGACGTCATCCGCCGACCGGCGTCTGGCTCCGTACATGCCGGGTGGGTGCGAAGCCCCGAGTCGCCGCACGCCGCGACAAGGCACCAGCCGGCGGCGGGCGCCCGGCGGCCGGCGTGCCGCCGACCCCGTGCGTCCAGGCCGCGGGGACCGCCAGAGGGCCTGTTTCAAACGTGGGAAGTGAGGAGGGTGCGAGGGCGTCCAATGGGGTCCGCCTCTCTTCAGAAGTGCATCATCCACGCGGCAATGCCCTGGATGGTGAGCGTCCCCCGATAGACACCGGCGTCCGTGACGAACAGATAGCTCGTGTCGTGGTGCTCCATCATCGCGAGGGCCTTCATGAGCTGCGCCTCGGGGCCGATCGACGGGTGTGGTTCCTGCACGTGGTCTTCGACGCGATGGTCGAAGATCTCCGGGAGGCGGCGCTCCAATCGCTCGAAGGTCACGTGACGGTCACCGACCACGTGGGCGAGCGCGGCCACGTGGGCGGGCACGATCTCGCTGTTCACGATGTGCTTCAGCGTCACCCGCCCCGTAATCCGACCCGCTCCGTCACAGTACGGCAGTGCCTGCACGTGCGCCGCGAGGCATTCCCGGAACACGTCCCGGACCCGCAAGCCCGGCCGCGCCACCCGGGTCGTGATGAGAAGTTCGTCGGGCAACATGACTCCTCCGTACTCCTTGGCCTCTTGACCATGAAGTCTTCGACAAAACGACGAAGAATCGTCCGCCGCCTGGCTGCCGGCTCCCTGATGCCGGATTTCCGGGAGTGGCGTGTCCTGACGGACGCGGGCGTCCCTTTCCCCCGGTGCCGGAATCAGAGGTAGCGCAGATACACGTAGACGCTCGCGATCACGATGCTCAGCAGCATCATCGGGAACGCGAGCATCATGAACGGCAGGAAGCGGATGCGGTGCCCCGCCCGCTCCGCCATGCCGGCGACGATCAGGTTCGCGCTGGCCCCGACCAGCGAGCCGTTCCCGCCGAGGCACGCGCCCAGCGCGAGCGACCACCACAGCGGCATCAACCCCTCGGCGCCGCCGAAGCCGGGCGCCATGGACTCGACCAGCGGGATCATCGTGGCCACGAAGGGGATGTTGTCGACCACCGCCGAGGCGATGGCGGAGATCCACAGGATCGCGAGCGCGGTGGCGGCCAGGTCGCCCCCGGTCGTGTCGAGGACCCACCGGGCGAGGATGTCGAGCAGGCCCGCGTGCTCGACCCCGTGCACCACGATGAACAGCCCGATGAAGAAGAAGATCGTCACCCACTCGACCTCCCCGAAGCGCTTGTGGACGTTCTCCGACTGCGCCCCGGTCCCGGCGCCGAGGTTCGTGACCAGCAGCAGGAGGGCCGCGCCGAACATGGCGATCGTCGCCGGCTCCAGCCGGAGCGGATGGGCGAACACGAAGGCGGCGATGACGAGCCCGAGCACCGCCAGGGACTTCTTCAGCAGAGGCACGTCGGTGATCGCCTCGCGCTCCCGGAAGCGCATGACGTGCGCGCGCCGTTCGTCGCCGGCCTCCATCCCGCGCCCGTAGATGAAATAGAGCACGGCCAGCGTCACCACCAGGATCGGCGGGGTGATCGGCGCGAGATTGAGCACGAAGTCGTTGAAGGTGAGCCGCACCGCGGACCCGATCATGATGTTGGGCGGGTCTCCGATCAGGGTCGCGGCGCCGCCGATGTTGGACGCGAAGATCTCCGCCACCAGGAACGGATAGGGGCTGACCTCCAGCTCGTCGGTGATGAGCAGGGTCACCGGCGCGATGAGGAGCACGGTGGTGACGTTGTCGAGCAATGCCGAGAACACGGCGGTGACCACCGAGAGCATCACCAGGATGGCCCAGGGGCGGGCCTGCACCCGCTTGGCCGACCAGATCGCCACGAACTGGAAGATGCCGCTGCGCCGGGTGACCGCCACGATCACCATCATTCCGGTGAGCAGCCCGAGGGTGTTGAAGTCCACGCCCCGGATCGCGGCCTCCTGGTTCAGGACCCCGAGGGAGATCATCAGGCCGGCGCCGGTCAGCGCCGCGACCGCGCGGTTGACCTTCTCGGTGACGATGACCGCGTAGGTGGCGAGGAAGAGGATGCCGGAGACCCAGAGCGGGTCCCATCCGAACACGACGTGGCTGCTGGCGTAGCCGGCGACGCCGCCGTGTGTGTCCATTCCCGACGCTCCCGGCTCCCGTCCCGGTTCCTTGCCCCGAGGCCCTGGAGCGGACCGCGGCCCCGGCGGAGCACACGCCGACGCTCCCCGAACCGGGATCCGTCAAGGTACCGAATCGGAACGCCTGTCAAGAGCAAGTAGTCCGTCCGGTGTAGTAGCACGTCGACCGTCCGGTTTCAAAGTCTCACACGCCGTGCTCACGCAGTTCTCCTTCGAGCTGGAGCCGGCACCGGAACGCTTGCCGAAGATCGTCAATATGGAGCGGATTGAACAACGATTGGCCGGGTGCCTCAAAAGATTGGCCGGGTGCCTCAAAAAGTGGGACCATTTCAGTACCGCCGGGGCATGCAGCGTTGACCGCTCGGCGTGGATGCCCCACACACCGTCGGGAGACTGGCGCGATTCAGTACATCCACACGAATTCCTTTTCTCCTCACCACCACCGGGCGGGCCCAGGCTTCGAGAGCTTGGGCCGTATCCGCGTGCCCACGCTCGGCGGCGCGCTCGCGAACTACGCCCACCACCCTACCGGTGCGCGACACCTGCACCTCGATGTGCCCGCGGAGGACCATGCCTTCCTGATGGCCTTTCTCACGCCGGCGCCGGATTCAACCGGGCTCACCCACGTTCTCGAGCACCTGGTCATGTGCGGCAGCGAGCGCTACCCCTGCCGGCGCGCGTTCTTCTCGATGCTGGGCCGCACGCTGAGCACGGCGATGAACGCGCTGACCACCGAGGACTGCACCGCCTACCACTTCTCCACCCGCAGCCTCCACGACTACGAGAACCTGCTTTCGGTCTATCTCGATGCGGCCTTCTTCCCGCGCCTCGACCGGCTGGACTTCGAGCAGGAAGGATGCCGCGTGGAGATCGGGACCGCAGGCGAGGAAGGGGGAACGCCGGTGCGGCGCGGCGTCGTGTTGAGCGAGATGTGCGGCCTCATGAACGAGTCCGAGCAGCAGCTCCAGCAAGCACTGAACCGCTGCCTGTTCCCGTCCACCCCGTACCGCTTCAACGCCGGTGGCGATCCCCGGCGGATCCCGGCCCTCGACTACGAAACGCTGAGAATCTACCACCGCCGTCACTATCATCCCGGCAACGCGGTGTTCCTGAGCGCCGGCCCTCTGTCCCCGGAATGGCTGCACGTCCGGTTGCAGGAACTCGTGTTCGCGCGGTTCCCGCACCGCGGGCCGTCCGCGGCGCCGCTCCTTGCGTCGCTCGATCCGCCGCCACTCGAAGCGCCGTCCCGATCCTTGGCGTATTACCCCGTGGTCCGTGCGGCGGATACGGCAGGCGTAGCGGGGACGGCGGACGCAACGAGCGTGGCGGGTACGACCGGCACGGTGAGCGCGGCAGATGCGGCAAGCCCGGTGGGCTCGGCAGGTCCGACGGGTTCGGTGGTCGCATCGGGCGCGGCCGGGGTGGCGGATACGACGGGTTCGGCAGGCGTAGCAGGCACGGCGCGGCAGGGGCAGGCCGATGCGAGCGTGGCGCTCGCGTGGCGGCTGGGGGACGCCTCGGATCCGGTGTCGGCGATCCGGGCGCGGCTTCTCGCGCGCTGCCTGCTCGAGCAGGGAAACGCGCCGCTTCGCCGGGCGCTGGAGATACCGGGCAGCCCGGCGGCGGCGCTCGCGTCGAACGGTGTGCAGAAAACCCGCCGCCGGATCGTCTTCCAGTGCGGCGTCCACGGGTGCGATCCGACCCTTGCCGGCGAGATCGAGGCGCGCGTGCTCGCGGCCATCGACACCGCCGCGCGCGACGGTTTCGACGAGACCCAGGTAGACGGCGCGCTCGCACAGATCGAGCGTGCGCTGCGCGAGCGCCACGATCCGCGCTACCCCTTTCCGCTCAAGCTCCTCACCCGGATGCTCCCCGCCGCCCTGTACGGCGGGGAGCCCGCCGCCGCGCTCGACGTTTCACGGACGCTCGCGACGCTGCGCGCCGAGACCCGTTCGCGCGAAGACACCGCGGAGCTCGTCCGACGGCACCTGCGGGACAACCCGGAAAGGGTGACCGTGACCGCGGTCCCGGATCCCGCCGCCGCCCGGCGTCTGGACGCGGAAGATCGCGCCCTTCTCGAACGAGCGTATGGAGGACCGGCCCGACGGCAGGCGCGCGAGCGGGTGATCGAGCGAGCCCGTGCGTTACGCCGGCGTCAGCGCTCGCAAACCGGTGAATCGTCGCTGCCGAAGATTCGCCTCGACATGATCGGTCCCCCGCGAAAGCCTCCCGAACTCTGCGTACCGTCGACAGGTCCTTCGCACGCGGAGGTCGGCCGCGGCTCCGCCACGGAGCCGGCGGCCAGACCGTCCACCGGAGCCGCGGGCGGCCCGCGCATGTGGATCAGCCGCGGCCCCACCGGCGGACTGGCCTACGCGCGCCTCGCCATCGACGTGTCCGACTTCGATCCCGAGCGGCTCGACGACGTGGGATTGCTCTGCGAGGTGCTGCCGGAATCGGGACACGGCCGTCTCACACCCGCCCAGACCCGGACGCGGCTCGCGCACGTATGCGACCGCCTCTCGGCAGAGCCGTGGATCCTGGCGCGCGCCGCACCCGGATCGGGCGCCGCTGAATCAAGCGTTCCCGGATCGGACGTGGGTGAATCGGGCACCGGCGGATCGGGTGTCCCCGGATGGGACGCCGCCGCACCGGACGCCTTCGGCATCGCCCCGCCGCGGATGTGGGTGGTGCTCTCCGGGCGAGCGCATGCGAGCGATGAAGAAGCGTTGCTCGAAATACTGGCGGATGCGCACCTTGAAACCCGATTCGATCGGAGCGTGCGGGAAGCCGCGGCGAAGGCCCGCGTCCGCCGTTCCAGGGAATTGGCTCGCAACGGCCACCTTCACGCCGAGAGGATCGCGGCGGCACGCCTTGGCCCTTCCTCCGCGATTGCGGAGCGGTGGTACGGTCCGAGCGCCCTCGCAATCCTGGCGCAGGCGGCGGAAGGCCATGGTGAGAGCGAAACCGGGGGCGCGGCGCAGTTTCTCGAAGAGCGCCTGTACCGCGTACATCGCGCGTTCGCCGCCGCGCCGCATCGACTCCAGATCGTCCGCGACCCCGGCGGCAGCCGCCCCGGTGGCAATCCGGGCCGGTTCTGGTGCGGACGTCGCGCGCTCGAACCTCCGGCGCCGCGTTCCGGTGGCCGAGGACGTCATCCCGCTCCCCGGACGGGACAGCGTGCCTCCGGGCACTCTCCCGAATCCCCGGCGGCGGCCCGTACCGTGACGGATCGCGCCCCGGCCGCGGGCGCCTGGATCTCGGGCGGACCGGTCAACTACTGCGCCAAGGTGTACCCCGCGGTGGCGGCGGAGCACCCGGACGCGGGATCTCTCGCGGTCCTGGCGGCCTTTCTCGGGGGCGACCTCCTGCAACGGGCGGTCCGGGAGCGCGGCGGCGCCTACGGCGCGGGAGCGCGCTACTGCGGGCGGACCTGCACCGTACGCATATTCTCGTACCGCGACCCACGTCTTGCGGAAACGCTCCGCGACTTCGACCGGGCGATCGAGGCGCTGCACCGGCATCCGCCCGCAGGGCACAGGCTCGAAGAAGCCATCCTGCGGGCCGTCCGCGAGATCGACAAGCCGAAGGCGTTCCAGATCGCCGCCTTCGAGCGGTATCTGGACGAGCTGCAGGGCCGGGGTGCGGAAGGCGCCCGGGCATTGCGGGCCTCGGTGCTCGGCACGGGTCCCGAACAGTTGCGCCAAGTGGCCGAGCGTTACCTTCGCCCGGAACAGGGTTGCGCCGGCGTGCTGGCGGGCGCCGGACGCGAGGACGAGCTCGACCGGCTGCGACTTCCTTGGCGCCGGCTGTAAGCGGGGCGGGAGGTGACGCCGGTTGAGGTCGGTGATCTCCATCTCGCCCCGCCCGCTGGGTTCGATGTCCGCGGCGATGCCGACGACGTCGTTGTCGTAGAAATAGAGGCCCGTCACCGCCCAGCGGGAGCGGGGACGGGCGGGCTTCTCTTCGATGGAGGCGGCGCGACCGGTCTCGTCGAAAGCGACGACGCCGTAGCGCTCCGGGTCATGGATCCGGTATCCGGAGATCGTCGCCCCCGGTTGCCGGGACGCGGCGCGTCGCAGCCTTTCGGTCAACCCCTGCCCGTGGAAGATGTTGTCGCCGAATGCGAGGGCGCAGGGATCGTCGCCGATGAACCCCTTGTCGATGACGAATGCCTGGACCAGCCCGTCGGAACTCGGTTGCACCGCGTATTACAGTGCGATCCCCCATCGGCTGCCGTCACCCAGGAGCCGCCGGAAGTCGTCACCGTCCTGCGGCGTGGTGATCACCAGGACGGCCCGGATCCCCGCCAGTATCAGGATACTCGGCGGATAGTAGATCATCGGCTTGTCGTGGACGGGCAGAAGCTGCTTGCTGACCGCGCTCGTCACCGGATGGAGCCGCGTGCCCGCTCCGCCGGCCAGGATGATGCCTTTCATCTGCTTCTATTCCCTTCGCCGGCGCACGCTCTCGCGATACACGACGACGAGTCCCGAGCCGATGATGAGCGCCGCGCCGAGCCATGTGAACCGGTCGGGGACGTCGCCGAAGACGATGTATCCGAACGCCGCCGCGCTTACCAGCTCCGCATAGCCGATCGGCGAAACCGCCGATGCGGGCGCCCGCTGCAGGGCACGGATCACGAAGTACTGCGCCGCACCGCCGAGGAGGCCGACACCGGCGAACATCATGGTATCCGCGAGGCCGGCGGGAAGACGTGAGGACCACGGGGCGACCGCCGTCATGATCACCGCGCCGACGAGCGCGGTGTAGATGATCAGCGTCTCCGGGCGCTCGTGCGGGGCGAGCCGCCGGGTCCAGAGCTGGTACGCGCCGAAGCAGGCCGCGGACGCGAGGATCAGCAGCGCGGCGGGCTGAAAGACGCCGGTGCCCGGGCGGATGATCACGAGCGCCCCGCAGAACCCGACCGCCACCGCCGCGCTCTGCCACAGTCCGACCCGCTCCTTGAGCAGCGGCGCCGAGAGGGCCACCACGACGAGTGGGGTGGTGAACATGATCGCGGACGCGGTGGCGAGCTGCACGTGAGGCAGCGCCGCGATGAACAGGCAGTTCGAGCAGAAGAACACGAGCGAGCGCCCGAGCATCTCGCCCGGCCGGTGCGCCCGCAGCAGCGCGGCGCCGAGGGCCGGCCCGAAGAGCAGCGTCATCCAGACCAGATGCCCCAGAAAGCGCGCCCACACGACCTCGGTGAGGGGATAGTCGGCGGTGAGGGACTTGGCGAGGGTGTTCATCACCGGCAGCAGGCTCACCCCGAGCAGCATGTACGCGATGCCGGCGACCGTGTCGCGGCGGGGGGTCCCGATCATCGCGGCGGAACGGGTGCGTCGCGGACCGGTGCCGGGCCAGGGCGACATCGCACCGGGCAGGCGCCTGCGCGAACCGCCGGCACGTGGGCAGGGCGCCGGACGCAAACCGCGCCGCGCCGCGGATGTCCGGTCGTCCGGCGGGCGCGAGCCGGAGGCCGCACAACGCGTTCGCTCATCCGGCGTCCAGCGCCGCGCAAGCCGCCGCGAAGGGCTCGATCGGCGGACGGTAGAGCCCCGCGCCGAGTCCGCCCGCCTCGCCCTTCCGATCGACGATGCCGATCTCGACGACCGGCGTCGCGCCGTGCGCGAGCACGTTGCGGGCGACGAGCCCCACCCGGGCGCGGGAGCGCGGCAGCCGCGGATGTTCGGCGGCGAGCAGCATCGCGGGCAATGAGAGCAGGTCGTCGTGGTCGTGCCCGGCGTGCAGCTCGCGCATGCTCGGCGCGTAACGGTGCGCGAGCGCGCCGAGCCCGAATGCCTCGATCACCGCGCTGTCCCCGATGGCGCCGGTGGTGTCGGCGGCCTCGAACCCCGCACGGAGCGGGCCGATGGGCGGGGTCGCCCCGACGGCGAACCACCGTCCGGGGAGCCCGCTCACCTGCAACCCGAACGTCCCGCCGTTCCCACCGAACGCGGTCACGAGGCTGCTCGACGCCACCCCGTTCGATCCGTCGAGGATGCAGCGCACCGCCGCCATCCAGAAATTCAGATGGAAGAAGGGCCACTCGCGGATGAACGCATCCGCCTCGGTCCCGGCATGTTTCGCGCCGAGCCGCGCGCGGAGGACATCGACAAGGCGCGCGTGCGCGGCGACGTGGCGCAGATGGGTGTCGTCGCCGCCGATCAGGGCTTCGTCGACGATCGGCAGCCAGGGCAGCGGCTCCGTACCGGCGTCGTCGAGGAGCGCGGCGACCGCGCCGTTCAGGAAGCGGAGGAACTCCACGCACTCCGGCGCGCGCCGCCCGTAGCGCGGCGCGGGGCTGCCGCCGTGGCCACCGCCGTTGATTGGCGCGTAGCAGCGGCGTGCCTTCCCGCCGAGGTCGCCGATCTCGATGAGCTGCATCGAGGGCGACACCACCGCGGCCATCGGCGTCGCCACCCGGCGGTCCTGCGCGGGCTCGAAGCGGATCGAACCGGAGCACACCCGCGCCAGCGCCTCGTCGAGATCGTCCGCCCAGCCTTCGAACACGCAGGCGACGGCGGCGGAGTTCAGCACCGGCCGGACAAGCGCATGGGGCCCGGCGGCGGGCGGCCCGCAGTGCAGCAGCGTGTGCGCTTCGAGCCCGAGCGCGTCGGCCGCGGTCCGCATCCCGGTCCAGGCGGGCTCGACGGCGACGAGCGCCTCGGCGGCGCGGCGATCGGCATCGGCGAGCATGGCGTCAGCGCATCGCCAGGGGCCGGCTGTCCTTGCTCGTTTCACACCGCCCCCCCAACCTCGAACCTCGCGAGCCGGCGGAGGACCCGGTCCCGGCCGAGCCCCGGGGAGCGCACGGCACGGACACCGTGCCCTCGTCCGTGCCGGTGGACCCGCAGATGGCCGGGCAGCGGGAGCCGGTGTGACATCCTCGAGGGCGTCGAGGCCGGAGAACAATCGCCTTGGACGATGTCCAACCCGGTGGCATGGTACCAACCGCTCCCGCGGATTGGGAAGCGGACGGCGAGTGCTGAAACCGCCCCTTCCCGGCGTAGATCCGAAGGTCCATCTGGCCTATCCTCGCGGCTGCTCCGAATTCTCGCGGCGGCGCGGACGCCGAAGCAGCGGGGCAGGGGGGCCGACGGCTCCCCCGGAAACGACGGGGCGACTCGTACACATCAACATCCGACTGCAGGAGACAGGAGAATCCGATGAAGACGAGCATGACATCCCGATGGCTCTCTCGTCTGGCTGGCGCTCTGGCGGCTCTGGGCATGGCGGCAGCGGTTCCCGGGGCCATGGCGCAAGACGAGATCACGGTGGCGTACTTCCTGGAGTGGCCGTCGCCCAACCTGGCGTTCAAGGCCGACGGGACGTTCGACAAGGAGATGGGCGTCAAGGTCAACTGGCGCTCGTTCGGCAACGGCAACGAGATGACCGCCGCGATGGTGTCGGGCGACGTGCAGATCGCCTATTCGCAAGGGCTGACGCCCTTCGTGGTGGGGGTGACGAAGGGGGCTCCGCTGAAGCTCGTCAGCGCGGCGGTGTCGTACGCGGAGAACGACAACTGCATCGTCCACAAGGACGCGGGGATCACGCAAGCCAACGCGAAGGACCTCGAAGGCAGGAAGGTGGCGAGCCCCGTGGGCAACGTCACGCACTACAAGATGTTGCGCACGCTGCAGCACCTGGGCGTGGACGCGAGCAGGATCAACCTCCTCCAGATGAATCCGCCGGAAGGGGCGGCGGCCCTCGCGCGCGGTGACGTGGCGATGGCCTGCGGGTTCGGGGGCGCGTTGCAGCGGATGATGAAGTTCGGCGAGCCGCTGATGACCGCGAAGGAACAGGAGGCCATCGGCATCCGGGTGTTCGACGTGGTGTCGGTGACCGACGACTTCGCCGAGCAGCATCCGGACAAGGTCGTCAAGTTCCTGCAGCTCACCGAAGACGCCAACAGGATGTTCCGAGGGGATCCGGAGAAAATGCTGCCGGTTCTCGCCAAGCAGGCCGGGCAGTCCCTGGAGGACGCGCGGAGCATGGTCGGGCTGTTCGAGTTCCCGACCCGCGACGAGCAGTTGTCCGAGGCGTGGATGGGCGGCACGGTGGAGGAGTTCGTCAACGAGGTCGCGAACTTCTACGTGAAGGAAGGGTCGCTGCCCGAGGCCCTGGAGGACTACGGCCCGACCATCGACGACTCCTTCATGCGCCAGGTGAATTGACGCCACGCGCAATCCGCGCCGAACGGCACGGCATGCGGCACAATCCGGCCGGCGCACCGGTGGAGCAGACGGCGTGAACGATGCCGGCCTTTCCGTGGAGGGCGTCTCCATGGTCTACGAGCTCCCGCAGGGCGGCCAGGTGGAAGCCCTGCGGGACGTTTCCTTTCAACTCGACCCGGGCGGCATCCTGACGGTGCTGGGGCCCTCGGGCTGCGGCAAGACGACCCTTCTCAACATCCTCGCCGGCTTTCTCGCCCCGACCGGCGGGCGGGCGGTGTTCGGTACGCACGAGATCTCCGCCCCCGATCCCGAGCGCGGAATGGTGTTCCAGCAGGGCGCGCTGTTCGAGTGGCTGGACGTCGCCGGGAACATCGGCTTCGGTCCGAAGATGCGCGGGGCGCCGGCCGGGGAGGTCGTCGCCAAGGTGGAGCGCCTGCTCGAGACCGTCGGCCTGCGAGGGTTCGGGGACAAGGCGGTCTACGAGCTCTCGGGCGGCATGCAGCAGCGGGTCGCGCTGGCCCGCTGTCTCGCCAACGATCCGCAGCTCATCCTGATGGACGAGCCGCTGGGGGCGCTGGACGCGCTGACCCGGGAGAAGATGCAGTCCCTGATCCTCAAGCTCTGGTGCGACACCGGCAAGACCATCATCCTCATCACCCACAGCGTGGAGGAGGCGCTGTTCCTCGGCGAACGCCTGTTCGTGATGGCCCCGCGCCCCGGGCGCATCGAGCGGGAATACCGCCTCCCCTTCGCCGCGCGCGGCCTCGGCGAAAGCCTGCGCGACATCAAGGCGACGCCGGAATTCGCCGACAGGCGCGACGAGATCCTCGCCATGATCTGGGAGATGGAGGAGGAGATCATGGGACGGCGCGAGCCCGCCTGACACCCACCGCCTGACGGCAGAGACCGACGGGAAAGCGATGCCCGATACGACGCCCCCCGCACCCGGACCCCCCGGCAAGCCGGAGCGGAACGGACTGGTTCCGGCGCTGCTCGCAAGAGCCGGCCTGTCCCGGGCCGGGGAGACCGCGCGCAAGACGGTGACCTTCGGGGACCCTTCCGCCGCGCGGGGCGGGCGCGTCTGGAGCCTCCTCTCGGTGGCGGTCCTCGCCGTCCTGTGGGTGCTCTCCAGCGCCTACGACTGGGTGAACCCGATCTTCTGGCCCGCCCCCGGCGCGGTGTGGGACCAGCTCGTCACCATCTCCTCCGAGGGCTACCGCAACTTCACCCTGTGGGAGCATATCGGCTGGAGCCTGTACCGCATCCTGATGGGCTTCGGGCTCGGCTGTCTGGTCGGGATCCCGCTCGGCTTCGCGATGGGCCTGTCCCGCATCATGCGCGGGATGTTCGACCCCATCGTGGAGTTCTTCCGCCCGATACCGCCGCTCGCGTTCATTCCGCTGGTCATCATCTGGTCGGGGATCGGCGAGCGCTCCAAGATCCTGCTGCTCTTTCTCGCCGCCCTGTGGATCATGGCCATCGCCGCCCGCGCGGGCGTCTCCAGCGTCAAGCTCTCCAAGATCCACGCCGCCTACACCCTCGGCGTCAACCGCCGCCAGCTTCTCTTCCGCGTCATCCTCCCCAACGCCCTGCCGGAGATCTTCACCGGCATGCGAGTGGCCATGGGCGTGTGCTGGGGCACGGTGGTGGCGGCGGAGCTCGTGGCCGCGGAGTCCGGCGTCGGGTTCATGATCATGGTCGCCAGCACCTTCCTCTCCACCGACATCGTCGTCATGGGGGTCATCATCATCGGCGTCGTCGGCTACGGCATCGACATCCTCATGCGCAAGCTGGAGGCCAGGCTCATCCCGTGGAAAGGGAAAGGGTGAGACGGGGAACGGGCTGCGGGCGAAGGGTGACGGGGACGGAGCGGACGGGGAGAAGACGGAGCAGGCAAAGCAAGCAGTCGGACAGGGCGGAGGAGACACCGCCGGAGGCCACGCCATGAAGTTCTCGATCGCCATCAACATGCTGCGCAACGATGCCTCGGTCGACGTGCGCAGCGTCTGGAAGGACTCGCTCGACCTCCTGCGCATCGCCGAGGAGGGGGGCATGGTGACCGCCTGGGCGGCGGAGCACCACGGGCTGGAGTTCTGGCACGCGCCGAACCCGCTCACGATCCTGACCGACTGGGCGGCCCGGACCACGCGGATACGCCTCGGCGTGGGTGTCGCCGTGGCGCCTTACTGGCACCCGTTGCGGCTCGCCGGTGAGGCCGGACTGGTCGACGTCTACTCCGACGGCCGCCTGGAGCTCGGGATCTCGCGCGGCGCCTTCAACTACGAATTCGCCCGCATGGCGAACGGGATCACCCCCGAGGAAGGCCGCTCCCATGTCTTCGAGATGGTGCCGCTGCTGAAGAAGCTGTGGGCGGGGGACGTCGAGCACCGCGGCAAGCACTGGAGCTTCCCCACCGTCACCTCCGCCCCGAAGCCGTTGCAAAAGCCGCACCCGCCGCTGTGGCTCGCGGCGCGCGACCCCGCGAGTTTCGACTTCGCGGTGAAGAACGGCATGAACCTCATGTCGACCCCGCTCGGCAAGCCGATCGGCGAGGTCGCCAACCTCGCGGGCAAGCTGGCCGCCGCGCTCGACGCCAACCCCGGCGCGCAACGCCCGCGCTGGATGGTGCTGCGCTCGACCGGGGTGGCCGAGCGCGCGAGCGACGCCGACGCGATCGTGGCCGCGAACGTGCTCCACGGAAAACGCTTCGAGGGGCTGTTCTCGACCGAGGGGAAGGTCATCGACGGGTTCCCGCAGATCCTGGAGCAGGAGATCGGGGCGAGCGGCGGCCACTCCGACCAGGCGGTGCGCGAAGCGATGGTGCTCGGCTCGCCGGAGGAGGTGGCCGAGCAGCTCGAAGGCTACGCCGCACTCGGCGTCGACGAATTCTGCTACGGCGGCAACTACGGCCTCGATCCGGCGCGGACCCGGCGGTCGCTGGAGCTCTTCGTCGAGCGGGTGATGCCGTGGTTCGACTCGCGGCGGGAGGCGGGCGCCGTAGCGGACGGCGTTCGATGATCGACGCGATGCACGAGCTTTCGCCGGGCACGTTCGAGCGTGACGGCTACCTGATCGTCCGGGGTCTGGCCAGGCGCGAGGACGTCGGGGCGATGCGCGATGCGGTGCTGCGCGCGCTCGATCCGCTGCAGGCGCCGGCGGAATTCGAGGCGGACGTGGGATATCCGGGCTCCCCCGAGAGCCGTGACGCGGAGGGCGGGAATACGTCGCGGCGGCTGCTCCAGGCGTATTCGCGCGGCTCGATCTTCCGCCGCTGGGCGACCGCGCCGGAGCTCGCGGCGACGCTTCGCGGCGTGATGCGCGAGGATCGGATCGAGATGTCCCAGTGCCACCACAACTGCGTGATGACGAAGCATCCCGGATTCAGCAGCGAGACGGCGTGGCACCAGGACATCCGGTACTGGTCGTTCGACGCGCCGGAGCTGGTCTCGGTGTGGCTCGCCCTCGGGCCGGAGCGCGAGGAAAACGGCGCGTTGCGGGTGATCCCGGGCAGCCATCGCCTGCACCTCGATCGGGGTCGTCTCGACCGCCACCTGTTCCTGCGCCCGGAGCTCGACGAGAACCGCAAGCTCATCGACACCGCGACCCTGGTCGAGCTCGAAGCGGGCGACGCCCTCTTCTTCCACTGCCGGCTGTTCCACGCGGCGGGCAAGAACCGTAGCGCGGACGTCAAGCTCTCCGCGGTGTTCACCTATCACGCCTGGAACAACCGGCCGATCCCGGGCACCCGCTCGGACCGCTATCCGTCGATCCCGGTCGGGGCCGACCGGTCTTCGTCCGCTTCCGCACGGTTCGCGACCCAGTAGGGGGCGTTCGACGGCGGGAGCGGCGGGCGGCCCCGGATCGCGTCGGCGATTTTCTCCGCCATCATGATGGTGGGCGCGTTGAGGTTGCCGTTGACGATCCGCGGCATGATCGAGGCGTCCACGACCCTCAGCCCCTCGACGCCGTACACCCGTCCCTCGCCGTCGGTGACCGCGCGCGGATCGCCGGGTGCCCCCATCGCGCACGTGCACGAGGGGTGGTAGGCGCTCTCGGCGTACTGCCGCACCCAGGCGTCGATGGCCGCGGCGTCCCGGCCGGGGACGTCGGGGCCGGGGGCGATCTCCGCGCCGCAGTAGGGGGCGAAGGGGCGTTGCGCGGCGATCTCGCGCGAGAGGCGGACCGCGTCGCGCATGTCCTGCCGGTCGGACTCCGTGGTGAGGTAGTTGAAGACGATCGACGGGGGATCGCGCGGGTCGCGCGACCGGATGCGCACGTGCCCGGTGCTGGTACCCTTCATCGGCCCCACGTGCATCTGGAAGCCGTGCCCGCCGGCGGGGTTGCCTCCGTCGTAGCGCATCGCGATGGGCACGAAGTGGTATTGCAGGTTGGGGATCTCCAGATCCTCGCGCGAGCGCACGAATGCCCCCGCCTCGAAGTGGTTCGAGGCTCCGATCCCGGTGCCGGTGAGAAGCCAGCGCGCGCCGATCGCGAGCTGGTTCCAGGGCTTGAGCGCCGGGTAGAGGGTCACCGGCAGCTTCGAGTGGTACTGGACGTAGATCTCGGGGTGGTCCTGCAGGTTGGCGCCGACGCCGGGCAGGTCGGCGGCCACCGGGATGTCGAGGCTTCGGAGGAAATCGGGTTCGCCTATACCCGAGCGCTGCAGGATCCGCGGTGAGTCGATCGCCCCGGCGCAGCAGACGACCTCGCGCTCGGCGCGGATGCGCTCGGCGCCCCCCGCGCCGGCGATCTCGATCCCCGTCGCCCTCCCCCGCTCGATGGTGATTGCATCGACCAGGGTGCGCGTGCGCACCCTGAGGTTGGGACGGGAGAGCGCCGGCTGGAGGTAGAAGAACGCGGCGCCGCCGCGCCGGCCGCGCCACGTGGTGCGGTCCATCGGCGCGAAGCCCTCCTGCCGGTAGCCGTTCAGGTCGTCGGTGCGCTCGAAGCCGGCCGCGACCCCGGATTCGATGAACGCCTCGAACAGCGGGTTGCGCGGCGCGGACCGGGTCACGGGGAGTGGGCCGTCGCCTCCGTGGTACTCGTTCGCGCCGGTGTCCCGGGTCTCCGCCTTCCTGAAGTACGGCAGGCAGTACGGATACCCCCAGCGCTCCAGGCCGGGGATCCTCGCCCACTCGTCGTAGTCGAGCGGGTTGCCGCGGATGTAGACCATGCCGTTGATGGAGGACGACCCGCCCAGCGCCTTCCCGCGCGGGCAGTCCATCCGCCGCCCGTCCATCCCCGGCTCCGGGTCGGTGACGTAGGCCCAGTTGTACGTCGTGCCGTTCTGCGGGTAGGAGAGCGCGGCCGGCATCCGGACCCGCCACTCCCACCACGGCACCGGCCCGCCCGCTTCGACGACGAGGACGCGCGCGTCCTCGTCCTCGCTGAGACGCCGCGCGAGCACGCACCCCGCGGAGCCGGCGCCGATGAGGATGTAGTCGTAGCCGGTCATCGGCAATCCCGGACGGGGGCGTGGAGAAGACGCCGATGTCCGGCCCGGATCGGGGGGACGAGGCGCGCGCGGGTCACAGAGCCGTCGTAGCTCAAGGATTCCGCCGCAAGCGGAGGGACGTCGTCGATCGGGGCATTGCGCCCGGACCGGGTCCGTGCGCCGGACACGCTCAGGCGGCCTCGCTCCGGCGTGAATCGAGCACCCGCACCTGCTGCGGCGCGTCGATCGTCCGCACGATGTCGAGCCCGTTGTACGAGTGGACGTCGAAGAACTGGAGGACGTAGCCGAGCGCCTTCTCGGGATCGAAATCCTTGCAGGAGTAGGCATCGAAGGAGAAGAAGTTCTCCTCGGTCCAGGTGTGGATGGCGGCGTGCGACTCGAGCCATAGGGTCACCCCGGAGATACCGGCCTCCTCGTTCTGCCGCTTGCTCAGAAACTGCTCCATCGCGTTGATCGCGTTCGCCTGGATCCCCTCGGCCTTGAGCGACTCGACAAAGCGGCTCAGCTCGTTCGCCGCGAACGGAAACCGGGCCACGAGCGGCGGATAGACCAGGGTCATGTCGAGCGCCTTCGAGAGGCCTTCGAGCAGGTGGTAGATCGTGGTGGTCTCGTTGATGCCGCGCGGGGTCGAAGTCTGGACGTCGAGGAGGATGTGGCGCCCGACGAATCCCTCGGTGCCAGTCAGATCCTGGACCGAGCTGACGACTTCGATGCTCATCGGCGTCTCCGTACCGGATCGCCCCGGGCCTCGGCCCCGGGGCCAATCCGTTCTCCACTTCCGGGATGGCCGCTTGTCGCGGTCCCTGTCGATTCAACGACGACTTCCTGCGTTGCCGATCAACCGGGAACCGCATCTTTTCGAACGAAGCGCACGACATTGGCCTCCCCGTCTCCGCTCCTTGCCCTCAAGGCATCACCGGCGACCCGGGATCGAGCATCGAGGGCCGTCGTGAGGGGCCGCGATTGTCGTGATTCGCATGGAATGAGTCTACCCCGAGCGACGGGGGATGGAGCGGCCCACCGCCTCAGGGCCCGGACGCCGGATTCCTCGGCGACGCGTCGCGGGACGACGAGCACCGCATCAGGACCCGCAACGCCGCCATAGGGCGTCGAGGGGGCGGTTCGCCGCTCTCGGCCGGCCGGCGCAGATCTCGCCTCTGGCGCCGGAGCCGGGCGGCGCGGTTCCGCGGCCTTGCGGGGCCGCCCTCAGCCCGCGAGGAGGTCGCTCACCGGGGTGCCGTGCCAGCCCGCCTCGCGCTCGCTCCAGTAGAGCTGCTGGATCCGGCCCGTGACGATCCCGGAGTGGCCGTTGCCGATCGGCTTGCCGTTGATCCGGGTGACCGGCATCACCCCGCCCGCGGTGGTGCCCGCGAACACCTCGCTCGCCAGCCCGATTTCATCGGCGTGGATCTTGCGCAGCTCGAAGGGGATCCCCTCGCGCTCGCAGAGCTCGCGTACCGCGCGCCGCGTGATCCCTTCGAGGACGTTGTAGTCCGGACTCGCGACCGTGCCTTCCCTGACGATGAACACGTTGAAGCCCGGTCCTTCCGTGAGGCAGCCGTCGGCGCCGGCCAGGATGGCGTCGTCACACCCGTTGTCGCCGGCCTCGAAGCGCGCCTGTACGAGGTCGGCGCGGTTGTAGTTCTTGAAACGCTGGTCGATCGCCTTCGAGGAGACACGCTCGATGCTGCTCACGTAGAGGTTCGCGCCGTTGCGGCACTTGTCCTCGCCCCAAATCCACACGTACGGGATGGCGTACACCACCACGCCGGGCGTCAGGCCGCGCGGGTCCGAGACGCCGGGCGCGGGCGTGCCGCGGGTGATCTGCATCTTCACGTAAGCGTTCGAGAGCCCGGCGCGATCGACGCATTCCGCGCAGATCCGGCGCATCTCCTCGAGCGAGTAGGGGTTCTCGAGCCGGAACCCCTCGCACGAGCGCCGGAACCGCTCGAGGTGCTCGTCGAGCATGAAGAACCGGCCGTTCCAGGTGGAGGTCACGTCGTACACGCTGTCGCCCCAGACAAAGCCGATGTCGAAGATCGACATCCTGGCGTCTTCCGGGGGCACGTACTCGCCGTCGATGAATACGATTCCTCTGGACATCATCCTGTCTCCCGTGTGTGGAATGCTCGCGGGTCCGATCGGACCGGGATCGGTCCCCCCTTCCCTCGGCGGAAGTCGAGCCGTCCGAGCCGGATCATCCTCCCTCGGGGGACACCCGGCCGCCGAATCATTCCGGCTCTTCGGCCCGGACCGACCTCCGGCCCATCTTCACCTCCCCTTCCAGCGCGGTGGGCGCTTCTCCGCGAACGCGCGGGGCCCCTCCACCAGATCCTCCGAGTCGTACATCTGCCGCGCAACGGGGAAGGTCGCGTCGAGCGCGCGCTCGAGCGGCATACCCCGCCCGAGGAGGGTCGCTTCCTTCGACGCCCGCACCGAGAGGGGGGCGCCCTTGAGGATCTCGCCGGCCCACCGGCGGGCCGCCCCCATCAGCGCGTCGCCGGCCACGACCTCGTTGACGAGTCCGCAGGCGTGTGCCTCGGCGGCGGAAAGCCGCTTGCCGGCGAGGATCACCGCCATCGCCGCATGGTAGGGAATGTAGCGCGGCAGCCGGTGCACCCCGCCCGCCGCCGCCATCAACCCCACCCGCGGCTCGGGCAGGCCGAACGTCGCGTGCTCGGCCGCGACGATGAGGTCGCAGGCGAGCGCCAGCTCGAACCCGCCGCCGAGCGCGAACCCGTTCACCGCCGCGATGATCGGCTTGTAGCAGTCGGTGCGGCGGGTGAGCCCGCCGAAGCCGCCCTTCAGCCCGCGCCGTAGCGCGCGTACGCGCTCGGGGCCGTGCTCGGCCTGGAACTTCAGGTCGTTGCCCGCGCAGAAGGCTTTTCCTCCCGCACCGGTGAGGATCGCCACCCATTGATCGTCATCGTCCTGGAAGGCGTTGAAGACCTCGTCCATCTCCCGGACCGCGTAGGGATGCAGCGCGTTCAGCACCTCCGGACGGTCGATCGTCACGGTGGTGACGTGGCCGGCCCTCGATACTTCGATGAACTCGTCGCTCATGGAATTCCTCTCCGTGCTCTGCGCAATACCTGCAATGGGGATGTCCGCGCCCGCGACTATCTCCGCGGGAGCGCAGAGCGTCAACGCCGCGCGGCGGGCAGGCCCGCGGTTGTTTCGCGCTGCCCGGCATCGTTCCGCGGAATCTGCCGCGCGGTACGATGGGCCCGAGGCAGCGCCCGCCCCTCCGATCGGACCGGGCCGGGGCGGTGTCAGGGAGGATGCCGTGAACGCCGACACCACTCCGATCCTCAAGGATCTCGTCCTCGTCGGGGGCGGACACAGCCACGTCATCGTGCTCAAGCGTTTCGGCATGAAGCCGATGCCCGGCGTGCGGATCACCCTCATCTGCCGCGACGTGGAGACACCGTACTCGGGGATGCTCCCCGGCCACGTCGCCGGACACTACACCCATGACGACATCCACATCGACCTCGGTCCCCTGGCCCGCTTCGCGAACGCGCGCTTCTACCACGACGAGGTCATCGGGCTCGATCCGGTCGAGCGAAGGGTGATCTGCCGCAACCGGCCTCCGGTGCCCTACGACGTGCTTTCCATCGACGTCGGCTCGACGCCGCGCATGGACGGCGTGCCGGGCGCCGCGGACGCGGTGGTGCCGGTCAAGCCCATCGGCAACTTCGTCGCCCGCTGGAACGCCCTCGTCGAGAGGGTGCTCGCCACCGATCGCCCGGTGCGGATCGGCGTGGTGGGCGCGGGCGCCGGCGGCGTCGAGATGGCGCTCGCGATGCGCCACGGGTTGCACGCGCGGCTCCGCACGGCGGGGGGCGACCCTGAGCGGCTGAGCTTCGATCTGTTCACGGCCGGGGCCGAGGTGCTGCCCCGCAGCCCGCCGCGGGTTCGCGCCGCGTTCGCCCGCGCGCTCGCCGAGCAGGACGTCAGGGTCCACGCCAACGCGCGGGTCGAGCGCGTGAGCCTCGGCGGGCCGCATCCGACCGATCTCGATGCCCAATGCGCGGGTGATGGACAGGCCGCCCGCGAAGCCGATCATCGGAGGGCGCTGCATGTCTCAGCCGATGGGACGCGCCGCGCCGGCGACGGGCACGCCGGCAAGGCCGGATGTTCGAGCGCGCCGCATCCTTCCGTGGAGACGGCGCGAAGTGCGGATGACGAGCCGGCTCGCGTCGCCGGAGGCCCGGGCACGCTGCACGCTCCCGTCGATGCCCGGTCCGGCGCCGGCGATGGGCCCTCCGGCGAAGTCGAACGTTCGGGCGTGCCGCACACTTCCACGGACACGGCGCAAGGCGCAGGCAATGGTCACGCCCTCGAAGCCGGAGGCCTTGCCGGCGCGCTGCGCACTTCTTCCCATCCGGCCTCCGGTGGAGCCGGCCGCCCCGCCGGACCCCCGTCCCTGCTGCACACCGCCGGCGGCGCCCTGCACGCGCTCGACGAGGTGCTCTGGGTCACGCAGGCCGGCACGCAGGCGTGGCTCGCCGCGTCGGGGCTCGCCACCGACGAGGGCGGCTTCGTCGCGGTGCATCCCACCCTCGAATCGATGTCGCATCCCGGGGTCTTCGCGGCCGGGGACTGCGCCGCGGTGCTCGCGCATCCCCGCGAGAAGGCCGGGGTCTTCGCGGTCAGGCAGGGTCCGGCGCTCGCTGCGAACCTGCGCCGCGCGCTGCGCGGCCTGACGCTCAAGCCGTTCACCCCGCAGCGCCGGTACCTGAGCCTCATCGGCACCGGCGGCAGGCACGCCGTGGCCACCCGCGGCGGGGCGCTGGTGTTCGAGGGCGGCTGGGTGTGGCGGTGGAAGGACCGGATCGACCGGCGCTTCATGCGCAAGTTCGCCGATCTCCCCGACATGGCCGACGACGCGAAGCTCGACCTGCCGCGCGGCCTCGCCGGGGGCGACGCGATCCGGGAGCTCTCGGCCGTCGCCATGCGCTGTGGCGGGTGCGGGGCGAAGGTCGGCGCGACGGTGCTCGCGCGGGTGATGAACCGGATCGAGCCGGTGGCGCGCGACGACGTGCTCATCGGGCTCGCCGACCCCGACGACGCGGCGGTGGTGGAGACGCCGCCCGGCAAGGTCCTGGTGCATACCGTCGATTCCTTCCGAGCGATGATCGACGACCCCTACCTCTTCGGCCGCATCGCCGCGAACCACAGCCTGGGCGACGTCTTCGCGATGGGGGCCGAGCCGCAGACCGCGCTGGCCGTCGCCACCCTGCCCTACGGCATCGAGTCGAAGGTCGAGGACACGCTGGCGCAGATGATGGCAGGCGCGACGGAGGTGCTGCGCGAGGCGGGCGCCGCCCTCGTGGGCGGGCATACCGGCGAGGGCGCCGAGCTCGCGCTGGGCTTCGCGGTGAGCGGGCTCGTCGACCGCGGGAAGATCCTGCGCAAGGGCGGGATGCGCCCGGGCGACCGCCTCATCCTCACCAAGCCGCTGGGCACCGGCGCCCTCTTCGCCGCGGACATGCGGCACAAGGCGCGCGGCGCCTGGATCACCGCCGCGCTCGACGTGATGCAGCAGTCGAACCACGCCGGCGCGCTCTGCCTGCACCGGCGCGGCGCGAGCGCGTGCACCGACGTGACCGGATTCGGGCTGCTCGGCCACCTGGTGGAGATGATCCGCGCCTCCGAGGTGGACGTGGAGATCGACCTGGGCGCGATCCCCTTCCTCGCCGGCGCCCTCGACACCGTCGCCGCCGGCATCACCAGCTCGCTCCACCCGCAGAACCTGCGCCTGCGCCGCGCGGTGCGGGACCACGAGAAAGCGGCGTGGGACCCGCGCTGGCCGCTGCTCTTCGACCCGCAGACCGCGGGCGGCCTGCTCGCCTCCGTGGCCGGGAGCGAGGCCGAGGCGTGCGTGGAGGAGCTGCGCGCGCTCGGCTATCCGTGCGCCGCGCTCGTCGGGCGCGTCGTCATGGCCCGGAGCGACGCCCCGGAGCCGGTGGTGCTGGTGGGCCGGGCGCGGTGCGGCTGAACGAGGACCGATCCATCGTTCCGGAATCCGTTCGAGCCGGAGGCCTGTTCGAGCCGGAGGCTCTTACTTCCCGCCCTCGGTGACGTATCATCGCTTCCTGCGGCTTCCACCGATCAAACTCCCATGCCGGACGAACTGAGCAGCCGGATACCGGCCGTCTATCGAGCCGGGTACGAAAAGGCCCGGGTCGATCATCCGGAGGTGGCGGCCAACTACGTCGAGCATACCCTCGTCGGCGATCCGGCCGCGGATGCCGTGGTCGAAGCATTGGCCTCGCATGACCAGATGCAGGTGCATCGGTTCATCCACGCCGGAATGGAGCGGCAGGAGGACGTCCTGCGGGAAGCGCCCCCGGCCCTTTCGGAGTTCTTCGATCGCATCTCCGTTCCGCCCCCCTGGTTCGACCCGGCGAAGCTGCTTCCCGGCATGTTGGCCTACCACCGGGATTCCGACCTGTTCATCGCCGCCCACGTCGCCGGGGTGCTCGTCGAGGGCTTTGCCACGACCATCAGCAGGCCCTTCTTCATGACGGGAAGGCTGACCGATTACGGCGTCCGGCGGCTTCAGCAGAACAACCGGCACCTCATCGAGATCTGCATGCCCGGCGGCCTGGAACGACACGGGGACGGCTGGAAGCTGTCGGTCCGCATCCGCTTGATACATGCACAGGTACGCCGCCTGCTCCGCAGCTTGGAGGACTGGGACGAGGACGTTTGGGGGATGCCGCTCAGCGCGGCGCAGATGGCCTTCGCTTCGGCGGCTTTTTCCGCCCTGCTGCTGCAGAAGGCCGAGATGCTGGGGGTGCGTCCGGACAAGGCGGCACGGGACGGCTTCATCGGCATCTGGCGTTATACGGCGTGGCTCTTCGGCGTCCCGGAGACGATACTGTTCCGCGATTACGACGAGGCGATGGAGCTGTGCCGGACGGCGTTCGTCTGCGAGCCGCCGCCCGCCGAGGAATCCATCATCATGGCGAACGGCCTGATCAACTCCGCGCCCCTGATCGTCGGCGCCGAAGGTCCGGCGCGGCGGGCTTTCGTGAACTTCGTCTACCGCGTCTCCCGCGCCCTCATCGGCGACGAGCTGGCCGACCGGTTCAGGTTTCCCCGGCTATGGACCGCCGGCCTCCTGCCCCTGATGCGATGGCAGCGCCGGCTCCGGAAACTCCAGGACCGGCTGGCGCCGGGCCGCGCCCATGCCCGCCACGCCAGGAACTTCACCACCCTGCTGGAACGCTCCCTCCTCGACGACATGGGCATCAGCTACCGCCTGCCCGATCGGATCGACGCCGATACGGCGACCCCCTGGTGAGGCCGGGCCGAGGTCCGGCAGTCTCCAGGCCGTCATTCCCCAATTGGGGAAATCGTTTCCCGGAGACGGAATTCACGCTCCATGACCAGATTCCATGACCTGGACGTGTTGCGGGCCTTTGCCATGTTTCTGGGCGTACTGCTGCATGGCGCCCTGTTCCTGATGCCCTCGAAGTGCTGGCCGGTACAGATCGGATACGCGGACGCCACCGACGTCGCCGCCAATCCTTACGTCTACGTCCTGCTGTTCATTCACGGGTTCCGGATGCCGGTGTTCTTCATGCTCAGCGGCTTCTTCACCGCAATGCTGTGGCAGCGGCGGGGGCTGAAGGCGTTGGGCGGGCACCGCCTCCGGCGGGTCGGCCTGCCCCTGCTGGTGTGCATGTTCACCGTCATCCCGGCCACCCACTGGATGTACACCTTCGCCGCCGGCCATACCGGGAAGGAGCTCTCCGGCTGGTGCACCGGGGCCACCGGGCCTCTGCCGGACTGGATGGGCGGGTTCTACCACCTCTGGTTTCTCTGGTACCTGCTGCTGATGGCGGCGGCGTTCACCGCCATCGCCGGGCTGGGCTTGCAGTTCCGCCATGCCCTGTGGTGGCTGCTCGTTCCGCTGACCCTGGCGCCCCAGTACTTCATGCGGGACATCTTCGGCGCCGACACGCCCTTCGGCGTGCTGCCCGATCCTTCCGTGTTCGGGTACTACGGCGCCTTCTTCCTGTTCGGCGTCTTCTTCTACCGGCGCAACGTTCCGGTGCGCCGGCGGTGGACCGTCGCCCTGCTGCCGGCCTTGCTGATCTTCCCGCCGGGCCTGGCCTTCGCCTACCCCGAATCCTTCGGCCTGGATGCGGCGGCGGCATGGGTGAACGGCGTATCCGCGCTGCTGCAGGTCGCTTTTTCCTGGCTGATGTGCTTCGGCCTGATGGGACTGTTCCGCTGGGTCGTGTCGCAGGAGCGGGCCTGGATGCGCTACCTGTCCGACGCCTCCTACTGGATCTACCTGTGGCACGTCCCCCTGATCATCGCCGTGCAGTGGCTGATCGCGGACTGGCCCGTCAGCGCGCATCTGAAGTATCCGCTGATCTGCCTGGGCGTCCCCGCCTTCCTGCTGGTGGTGTACCGGTACGGCGTGCGCCATACCGTCATCGGAACCATGCTGAACGGCCCGCGCCACCGTGCCCGCCCGGCGGCGGAAAGGGTGGCGCCATGTTGAATTCACCATGTTGAATTCGCCATGTTGAACCCGGCGGCCTCGTCCGCATCCATCCCACCGGTGATCGTGCTGAACACCGGACGGTGCGGCTCGACGATGCTGTCGGACATCCTGAACCGCCATCCGCGCGTCCTCAGCCTGTCCGAGCTCTTCAGCTCCGTCGGGATGGGGGCCTTCCGCTTCCGCCGCGTCACCGGCCGCCGGATGTGGGATTCGTACAGCCGGCAGTCCGCCCGAAGCCGGCTGCTCCTGCGCGGGGATTCCGACGAGGTACTCTACCCGCTGGACGACCCCCGCGCCCGCTTCGGCCGGCGCGACGTGCCGCCCATCATGGGGGTTGCGCTGCCGCATCTCGGCGAACGGGCCGAGGCGTTGTTCGACGAGCTGGAGCCGGTGGTCCTGGGCCAGCCCCGGCAGCCGCCCGCCGCCCACTTCCGGCACCTGTTCGACTGGCTGTGCCGGCGCCTGGACCGAAGCGTCTGGATCGAACGCTCCGGGGGGTCGCTGATGTTCGGCTACCGGCTGGTCGATGAGTTTCCCGACGCGCGGATCATCCACATCTACCGCGACGGGCGGGATACGGCCCTCTCCATGAGCCGCCACTACGTCTTCCGCACCGTGGTGGCCACCATCCTGGCGCTCCGGCGCTGGGGCATCGACGTCAACGGCTCGATGGCCCGGGGCAGGCGCTGGGACAACGCCGGCCTATGGCTGGAGGCGCTGACCAGCCGGTTCTCCAACCCCGACCGGCTGCCCTACGACGAGCTCACCCTGTCGGACTTCGCCGCGTTCTGGTGCGCGCTGATCGAGCGGGCCCACCGGATGTTCGGCCACTTCCCGCCCGAGCGCCTGCTGAACGTGCGCTTCGAAGACGTACTGGCCGATCCGGAAGCCTGGACGAGGCGCATCGTCCGGTTCATCTCCCCCGATCTCGAAGACGAGGCCTGGCTGCGCGAAGCGGCCCGGATCCCGCGGCCCGTGCCGTCCCGTTTCAAGCAACTGGGGGCCGAAGAACAGGCGCTGCTGACCGAGGGATGCCGCCCCGGACTGGAACGTCTCGGCTACCCGCTCTGACGAACGTTCTGCGCCGGAAAGCCAGCGCAGCCCGCAACCCGAGTCTTCGTTGCATGAGAGCGGCGCTTTCGATGGCCACGTAGTCGTGTGTCAACACCGGCTCTCGCCGTCGCAATGCAGTATCGAGGGATGCGGCTGCCTGCCGGTGGTGGGGATCCATGTATCGGCAATGGCATGAACGTCCGTCGCGCCGGAGGCGCGGTGGCGCTGGTGGGCTGAAACTCCTGGCGTCAGAAACACGCCATGTATGTACGGCGATATGGTGCGTCTCCGCCTGTTCACTATTGTGAAAATGAGCACCGCCGGTGAAAAGTCCGGTGATTTCCGCCATCCGTCGGTCAGCCTGGAAGGCTTGGCAAATTCGAGCATAAACCGTGTATCGACAACCACCTGACCGACGTGGTTGGATTCACGAACGCCAGGAGAAAGAAGATGCTGGCGCGGGATCATGTGGGATTACAGGAGAAGGGCGCGTACCCTCCCCAACACCCTGCAAAGCCGGATCATCAAGAAGACGCAGAGGCCGGTTTCTCCATCCGTTTTGTAGCGCCCTCGTGGGTCCGGCGGTTCTGTCTTCCGAAATTCTCTATTGATCCGGCGATGGTGGAAAGAGATTTGGGAGGACCGTACAATCCTCTGCTGTCAAGATCCTGCAATCTCGGAGCGTCCCAATCCGCCAGATACCTGAACACGGCGGATACGGCTTGCTGCCTGGATTTGATACGGGAAGCGTCTTCTCCCTCTCTCTCCAGGAAAGCGCGGACATGGTTGACATTCGGCATGAACGTCTTGTCCTCATACCTTCTTGCAAGTGCCATCAGGATGTTCTTTTTTTCTTCATCCATCGACACCAGAGAATTCACGACAGCAACCGCGTCTGGCTTCGCCCTCGGCTTTCTTGGCCGCATGACGGAACCATCTTCATCTCTCGAAGCCGATTTGCCCGCATGGGCAGGAGCAAGATCGTTCAGCACATTGCGGATTACGTCGTATCCGCAGTCATCGACGAGAGTCGATAGAAGCTTTCGCAAGGTATTCGTGTGCACGATCATTCCTCCTTCTGCAATAGATTCGACATCTTCATGAACTCCTCTGCGATTCTCCGGAATTCAGGTTCGGCATTTCGGGTATCCGAAGGATACTCCTCCTTCATCAGCTTCGGATATCCGCGAGAATGGGACATGTGGTTTCTCATGACAGGCCATTCGTACTCCTCGGCTTTTTCATGGATATCACGCTGGGCATCCCGATGATGCGGTCCCATCGGGGAGTACCTTGTCTCGCTGTAGTTGATCAGGACTCCGCATACGTCTATGGCGTGGCTGGGATGATCGGATTTGAACTGGTTCAGGGATTCCCTCAACAGAGGAAAACCGATGGTGGAGAAAAATTCAGTCTTCACCGGAACGAGAACATGGCGAGATGCATGATAGGCCGTCCTGGTGAGTATCGATTCCGTCGGCGCGCAGTCAATGAGGATCAGATCTCTCCTCATTTCGTTATCGGCGATGTATCTCGCCAGAACTCGCTCATCGACCCGGATGGATGAAATCAGGTTGTCCGAGAAATCGAATCTCGACGGAATCAGGTGGAAATTTTCCCTGTCCCCCACTTTCCTTATGATTTGATCCAAAGGCGCAGGAGCAGCCCGATCGAGAGATGGCGGCAGGTAGCCGTTTGAAGAGCTCCACAATGGAAGGCTCTCCCTTCTGCATAAATTGCATGTACTCGCGTTCGGTCATGAGCGCTTGACTCAGGTTCGCCTGTGGATCCAGATCCACCGCGAGCACATTCAAGCCTTTCCTCGCGGCGTACCTCGCCAGCAGCGCTACGACCGTCGTCTTCCCGACGCCGCCTTTCAAGTTGATCACCGCCACCACGACGGGAGCTTTCATGGTTTCTCCGGACATTCTTATCTCCGTCATCAATTTGTGCTTGAGCCTTCCGGCGCTCGCGACATTTCAACGCGCTCCTTTGGCTGGCCGACGTCGGACTTGGCGATGAGGCGGAGGTAGGGGTAGCCGAGGTCGTCCTTTCCCTCCCGCCATGTCTTGTCGACGACTTCCGACAGGACACCCAGGAAGCCGCGGCCGGTCACTTGCCCGGATTCGTCGTCGTAGATGATGTTCACGTCCACGGCGGGATCGTCCTCGAAGTCGAGCCTCTGCCGGATGTTGATTCGGACGATCCCGACGTCGCCGAAGTGGCGCTTGAAGGCCGCCTCGGCGACCTCGCGTACCTGCTGCTCGTTCATCTCGAAACCTCCTGTAGCTGGCGCCGCTTGAACAGCACATGAACGGCGAACGCGCGCCGATGCCGGGCGTCGGCCTGCTCGAACCGGTCGATGGCGTGCTCGGCTACGTCGATTATCACAAGAACCTCTTGCCTGGAATACCGGCCTTCAAGCGAGTAGTCCGCTTGGTGCCGCGCATCCTGCAAGTCGACGAGCGCCTCGGCGAAGCTGTGGACCTCCATTGGAAACGTCCGCATCACCCCTTGCTGCCGACATGCGCTCCGGGCCTTTCCGTGCTCAAGGGCACGGTACACCTGATGCCATTCCTTGCCGCGGCTGGCGCCGGTGAGCAGGTCCGCGGCGGTGCCGGCCAGGCAGTGGAACAGTGCGTAGTACGCCGTGCTGACCGCGCGGCGCAGGTCGGCTTGTGTGGGCTGCGGTGCGCCGGACTCCGCCAGGCGGCGGGCGGTCTGTACCAAGTCGTGCGGGTTCACGGCGCAAGCTCTCACAAGTGGCGGTTTCGTGGCCCGCCCCGGCATGTCCGGGCGGCTCCGTCGGCGTACTTTACATCGTGCCGTGGCCGAGCCGCGCGGCCAGCGCCTGCGGCCCGAGGGCGGCGAGGTCGTCGTTGAAGTCGCCGCCCTTGGGGGAGAGGACGGTGGCGGCGATGCCTTGGGCGAGCGCCCGGGCTTCGAGTGTGGCCGCGGCGCGTCGGCCCGTGGCGTCGCGGTCGGCGGCGATGAGGAGGCGGGCGGCGCCGGGGGGTGGGATGAAGGCGGCAAGGCTGCCGGCCGAGAGCGGGGCAGGGCCGCCGCGGGCAAAAGTGGTCGAGGCGTTCGGCCTCGGTGGACTCCGGGGCGGCTCCGGCGCCGTACACGGCGGGGTCCCCGGAGCGCACGGCGGCGCACGGGCCGGGGCAGGGATGGAAGGGCGGTGTCGTCGGGTCGGTCATGGCGGTCTCCTGGGTGAACGGCACGAGGAGCGCCGTCCCTTGGGGCGGGCGGCGGTGTGGAACGACGGGAATCGGCCGGCGGCGTGACGGCCGCGGGCCGGTGGTACGGACGAAGAATGCTTACGCCGCGTGTGCGGCCTCGCTGGGCGTCCTTGATTGCGGAGGCGGCAAGGGCGGTTGGCTCCGGCGGCGGATACGGAGCCGTCTGCCGAAGCCGATGCGGCGGGACGATCGGACCGACCAGCCTTCGGGCAGCTTGACTTTAATGGCGAAAGTCGATAGAGGAAGACTGGTTTGGCATCGGTAGCCGGAGCGTGGCGAGCATCCCCTTGGCATCGGGAGCGCCGAGGGGTCCGCTTGGAGCCTGCCAAGGGCGAGGAGAGCAGTAGTGCCCGCGCGCCCTTCAAGCGGGAGCCGCACCGTATCCGGGCGTGGAGACGGGTGAGACTCGGTCGAGTTCATCGGGTATGCCGACGATTGGATACAGAGGGGACATCTGCAATGCTGCATCAAAGAGTGGGAGAGATTTTTCTCGAAAACGAGTCTGCCGGGGCGCGTACAGATTTCTCGGATAGCCTGCGACGTTTTCTTGTACCGGACAGAGGTACGGATCGGAATGAATTGAGTGTAGTCCTGTTAGCCGAATCTCCCAATACAGATGAAGTTTTTTCACCTGAGATTGGTAATCGCTATCCATTGGCAGCGACTGGGGAAGGATCTCCTGGGCTACGAGTCAGAAACAAATTGACGGAATGGATACCAGCATTAAATCTTCCAGAACAGCCAATAGGGCAACTCGTGCATCAAGTATACAATACTGTTCAACAGTTGGGAATTATGAACGTCAGTCGGTTGCCTTTTCAGCGTGGAGCATACAAATACCATCATATTCCTCAGAGGGAGAACGATTGTCGAGCCCATGCAAATTGGGATGATTACATCACATGTATGAAATACATCAGGGAGCATCCCGTAGCAAAAACCTACATGAGTAAGAACGACACTAACCGAACGCAAAGATGGCAAGAATTGCGATGCAAGATTGATCTATTGGAGCATGCGATAATCGAAGATCTCGCAGGACGTTTGGAATCCATCGGAGGGAATGTGCAAGTGATGTGCCTCGGAGAAGTAGCGCAAATCTTCTACCTCAAGTCACTCTACTACCGTAACACGAATGGGTATATTCTCGATTTCCCGTATCCATCATCTCGTCCATTGCATCGTAGATATTGGGCTAACCTCGCTCCTCAAAATGATCAAAGATTGCAAGGAATCATCGACCACATTCAGCCTCCCTAGGCACCGTAGTACGGGAAACGCGGCTGCCAAGTGCCGAGACGGTCGGCGGGGGACTTGTCCTTTGGGACTTCCTGCGGCCGTTCACGAAACAGGGCATTGCAGGTAAACATCCCAGGCAGGAATGCAGCACATCGACGCCACTGCCGGTTCGACAGCCCCGGGCCGGTCCCGGATAGCGCCGAGACTTCTCAAGCCGCATCCGCGCCCTCGCCGAGGGGCCAGCGGTCGAGCAGGCGTTCGAGCACCGCCGCACGGGGCACGAACACACGGTTGCGCCACGAGACGATTTCGGTGGTGTACCCGAGGCGCTTCAAGGTCGGCAGGTCGGTGTCGGCCGGCCCCTCGACCTCGATGCGGTCCGCGCCCATCGCGCGCCGGCGCGCAAGCCGCCAGCCGTTGGCGAGCGGAAAGGCGGTCCCGCAGTCGAGGACGGCCTCGTAGACCTCCTCCGCGGTGAGGCCGACGTCCCCGCCGAGCCCCAGGCGATGCGCAGCATCCGGGCCTGTGCGGCCCCGAGCATCAGTCCGATGATGCGCTCGCCCGCGTCGGTGGCGAGGGTTCGCACGCGCACGCTGTCGGTGGGCAGCCGGTCCCAGAGGGGGAACAGGAGCCCGGAGACGAGCCACAACCACGACTCGGTGTGCGTGGGCAGCGCCTTCAGCTCCGCCTCCCAGAGCGCGCGCCAGTGTTCGGGCGCCGCCTCCTGCCAGTTGGAGACCGCCAGCCCCTCGCCGGCCATCGTGTCGCGCACGGCCGGGCGCACGAGCCTCACCCGGTCCTCGACCCCGCCGTCGTCGAGCATCCGCGCGGGCGCGGGCACTACCCGCTGGGCGACGACCCCGGCGAGTACGCAGACCGAGCATCCGCTCGGGCGCAGGCACTACCAGCGCGACTCGGCCCGAGCGCGGGTTCGCCATCAGGCGCGTGGTGCGCCCGGCCGCCAAGGCATCGGACTGCATCCGCAACGCCTCGTCGGCGGTGAGGGGGTTCAGCCGGTCGCGGCGCAGGATGGCTCGGATATTTTTGGGCGGACTCCTTACGCGCTCCGGCGCAAGCCTGCCGCATGGACACGGCGGGCGGCATTCGGGCTACGATGCAGAGTGAGCCGTCCCGCCCCGGGACGACTCCCATGACGCGCCCGCCGGCCCTCCTGCTGTCCACGATCCGCAGAGGCGGGCGGATTGGAGTGGGGACCGCGTGCGACCCGAGCCGAATCCGTTGATGCGAATCGTATCGATCGCCGTTCTCGGGATGGTGGTCGGCGCGCTGGCGTCACTGGCCGCGATCCTGTTCGTGGATCTGGTCATCACCCTGAACGACTGGCTGCTGATCTCTCCGCGCAGCCGGATCATGGTGGACGATGCCCGTTGGGTGCTGCTCGCCACCGTTTGCGTGCCGGCGGCGGGCGGGCTCGTGGTGGGGCTCCTGCATCGCTGCATCCCCGAGCGCCGCCCCCACGGTCCGCCCGACGTCATTCGCGCGGCCCAGGGAATGGAGGACCGGATCGCGCCGCGCTCCGGGTTCCTGTCCGCCCTGTCGAGCCTCGTCTCCCTCGGCGCCGGTGCATCCGTGGGGCAGTACGGCCCGCTCGTCCACCTGGGGGCGACCCTGGGCTCCCTGGCCTCCCGGATCGGCCGGCAGGGCCGGTGGATGGTCACCGTGGGAACGGGATGCGGGGTGGCGGCCGCGATATCGACCGCGTTCACCGCCCCCGTCGCCGGCATCATCTTCGCGCACGAAGTGATCCTGCGACATTACTCGCTGCGCGCGTTCGCACCGATCACCGTCGCCTCGACGGTCGGTTACGTCATCGCCGTCGTCGGCTTCGAGCGTCGCCCCCTGTTCCGGGTGGAAGACGCGAGCGTGGCGTATGCACCCGAATTCCTGGGGTTCGTCCTGATCGGGGCCGCCGGCGCCCTCGTCGCGGTCGTCTACATGCGCGCCATTCTTCTCGCGGGCCGGATCGCGGGAAAGCTGGCCATCCCGGACCACCTGAAGCCCATGCTGGCGGGGGCGGTCCTCGGCACGGTCGCGATCTGGATCCCCGACGTCCTGGGCATCGGCAAGGAGACGTTGCGCTTCGCGATCATCGATCAGGCGTTCGAGCCGGGCGAGCTGGCGCTCCTGCTCGCCGCCAAGATCGCGGCCACCGCGCTGTGCATCGGATTCGGGTTCGCGGGCGGGGTGTTCAGCCCCGCCCTGCTCGTCGGCATCCTGTTCGGGGCGCTGGCCGGCAACGGCGCCGAGCTGCTGCTGGGCGGGTTGCGATCGGACGTCGCAATCTATGCGGTCTGCGGTATGGTGGCGGTGACCAGCGCCGTGATCGGAGCCCCGCTGACCACGATCCTGATCGTGTTCGAGCTCACCCGCAACTATGATCTGACGACGGCGGCGATGGTCAGCGTCGTCTTCTCCAACCTGATCTCCTACAGGATCTTCGGCCGCTCCCTGTTCGACGTCCAGCTCGCGGCGCGGGGCTTCGACCTCTCCCTGGGCCGGGACAAGGTGCTGCTCGACCACCGGCCGATCGAGGGCTACGTCACCCGCGACTTCACCGCGCTGGCCCCGGAGATGCCGCTCGCCGAGGCGAAATCCCGCCTGCTCGCATCGCATCGCCATGAGGGCTACGTGCTCGACGGCGACGGGATCTACATGGGCTCGGTCAGGCTGGAGGAGATCATGGCCCGGGAGCGCGACGACCCTGCCTCGCAGGCGAAGGTCGGCCAGGTGGCAAGGCGCGGGCAGGTCATATTCACCGCGCGGACCTCCGTCTGGGCGGCGATGGAGCAGATGGGCGACTTCGTCGGCGAGAGCATCCCCGTGCTCGGCGGCGCCGGCGACGGGCGCATGCTGGGCGTGGTGTTCGAGGCGAGCGTGATCAAGGCGTACCTGGATACGACACATGACGTCCGCCGGGAGGAGAATGCGGCGGCGTGACGGCTCGCCGTCGCCGGTGGTCGTGCCGGGCGGGCGGGGAGCGGAGCCTTTTTCGTCCGTCGTCGTCCCGGGATGAACCATGAGAAAGACATCGTTCTTGCAGGCCGGGTTCTTGCAGGCCGGCGAACGTTCATCGGAATCGGGGACGGGACGATGATCTCGGAAGCGTCCCCGGGCCGAGGGCGCCGGGGCTCGGGAACGACGGCGGGATGCGTCGCCGCCGGCATCCTCGCCCTCGCGTCGGGGGGGCTCGGGACGAATGCCGCGGCGGACGGCTCCCTCACGGTGGTGTCGTGGGGCGGCCCGTACGAAAGAAGCCAGGTAAAAGCCTACTTCGAGCCGTTCACGGCGAAGACCGGCATCCGGATCGACGTCGAAAGATACAACGGCGGACTCGTCGAGCTCCGCCGGCAGGCGGCCGAAGGCTCCGTCGGCTGGGATCTGGTGGACATGACCATGGCCGACAACCGTGCCGCCTGCAAGCAGGGATTGCTCGAGCCCATGGATCACACCCTGCTGCCGCCGGCGGCGGACGGAACGCCGGCCGAGCGGGACTTCATCGACGGCGCGCTCACCGGATGCGGCACCGCCCAGATCGTCTATGCAATGGTGATCGCCTACAACCGCGATGCGTTTCCCGGAGAGCGTCCGGAGCGCATGGCGGACTTCTTCGACGTCCGGCGGTTTCCCGGCAGGAGGGCGCTGCAGAAGAGCCCCGAGGCCAATCTCGAGTGGGCGTTGATGTCCTACGGCGTGCCGCGCCAGGACCTCTACCCGCTACTCAGCACGGAACGGGGGCTGCGGCTGGCGTTCGAGAGGCTGGACGGCATCAGGGACCACCTCGTCTGGTGGACGGATACGGCACAGCCGGTGGAGTGGCTGGTCTCGGGAGAGGTGGTGCTCGCATCCCACTACAACGGGCGCCTGTTCGACGCGGCGGTGGTCCGGGGCCACCCCATCGAGATCATCTGGGATGCACAGATCTACGAGCTCGGCGTCTGGGGGGTTCCCAGGGGAACCCCGCGCCTCGATGAAGCCCTGCGGTTCATCCGGTTCGCGACGGGGACCCGGCCGCTTGCGGATCAAGCGCGATACATCGCGTACGGTCCGGCCCGAAAATCATCGATGAAGCTGGTCTCCGTCCACGCGCGGACGGGTGTGGACATGCGCCCCCACATGCCGACCTGGCCGGCGAACTTCAAGACCGCGGTCCTGAAGGACACCGAGTGGTATGCGAGTCTCCATGACCGCATCAAGGCGCGTTTCGATGCGTGGCTGGCCGAATGACGAACGTTCTGCGCCGGAAAGCCAGCGCAGCCCGCAACCCGAGTCTTCGTTGCATGAGAGCGGCGCTTTCGATGGCCGCGTAGCTGTGTGTCAACGCCGGCTCTCGCCGTCGCAATGCGGTATCGAGGGATGCGGCTGCCTGCCGGTGGTGGGGATCCGTGTATCGGCAACGGCATGAATGTCCGTCGCGCCGGAGGCGCGGTGGCGCCGGTCAATCCGATCGGCTATCCGTGCGCCGCGCCCGTCGGGTGCGTCATCGCGCGGAGCGACGCCCTGGAGCCGGTGGTGCTGGTGGGCTGAGTCCGGCGGAGATCTCCGGGCTTGCGATGCGCGGAAGAGCGGAGGCCTCCCGGTGGCTCGAAAAGCCTCCCCGCGCCGCGAGCGTCCGGCCGTGTATCGCGCTCAAGCCGGCGCGGTATGATTTTGCCCCTCCGCAACCTGTCCGTCGTCAATCCACGGAGCGATCATGTTCGACTTGGTGAAAGCGGGAGGATGGCTGATGGTGCCCATCGTCCTCTGCTCCATCGCCGCAACGGCGATCATCGCCGAACGCCTGTGGTCGCTTCAGCGCAAGCGCGTCGCGCCCGAGGATCTCGCCGCCGGGGTGCGGGAGTGGATCGGGAGGGGAGAGCTCGGGGAAGAGTGGGTGCGGGCGTTGCAGGAGGAGTCGCCGCTGGGGCGCATTCTCGCCTCTGCCCTGGCCGGCCGCCATCTCGACCGCCCGTTCATGAAGGAGGGTGTCGAGGACGTCGGCCGCCACGTGGTCCACGAGCTCGAACGCTATCTCGACACCCTCGGCACCATCGCCGTGATCACTCCGTTGCTGGGGCTGCTGGGCACCGTCATCGGAATGATCAAGGTGTTCTCGGTGATCACGGCGCAGGGTGTCGGTGATCCGGGAGTGCTGGCCGGCGGGATCTCCGAGGCGCTCATCACGACCGCGGCCGGCCTCATGGTCGCGATCCCGAGCCTGCTGTTCCATCGATTCTTCCGTCGTCGGGTGGACGAGCTGGTGGTGATGATGGAGCAGGAGGCGCTCGACCTGGTGGCGTCGCTGCAAGGAGCGCGTTCGGATCCATCCGCCAGGGAAGGCGCTCGATGAAGTTCCGTTCCGCGGAGCGCGGCTCGCCCGAGATCAACCTCACGCCGTTGATCGACGTGGTCTTCCTGTTGCTCATCTTCTTCATGGTGTCCACGACGTTCGAGCGGCACTCCGAGCTGAGCATCGAGCTGCCCGAGGCGAGCGCGGACGCGGACACCCCGGACGATGCGGTCATCGACGTGGTGATCGACGCGGAGGGGGGGGTGCACGTCGAGGGCCTCCCGCTGGCCGATCCAGGCGTCGACAGCCTGCAGCGCGCCCTCGAAGACGTCGCGGGCACGCTCGACGCGCCGCCGGTGGTCATCAGCGCCGACGCGCAGACGCCGCACCAGTCGGTCGTCACGGTCATGGACGCGGCCCGCCGGGCGGGGCTCTACAAGCTGACCTTCGCGGCGCGGCAGCCGGCGGAGCCGCCGGGTTGATGCACTGTCGGGGGCGTAGTGCCGTGTCCGGGCCAGGGTCGCCGTTGCGCGCGGCGTTCCGCATTTGCCCGCCGGCCGTGGCCGCGGGCAGCGTTCCGCCTCCGGTGTCCGGCCGCCGTTGCGTGCGGTGCTCCGCATTCGGCGACCGGCGGCCGTTGTCCGCAGCGCTCCGTCACGGACGTCGGCCGCCGCTTCCCGCCGCTGCCGGCGCCCCTGTACACCTCGCCGCTCGTGCGTGAACCCCCCGCTTTCTGGTACGAGCCGCACCTTCTCGGCGTATTGCTGGCTCCGCTCGGGTGGCTGTACGCCCTGGGCGCGGCGCTGCGCCGCGGCGTCTATCGAGCCGGAGTGCGCCGCTCCCGGCGTGCCGGCTGCCCGGTCGTGGTCGTCGGCAACCTCTGTGTCGGCGGTACCGGCAAGACGCCGCTGGTGATCGCGGTCGCGAAGCTCCTTGCGCGGCACGGGTTGCGGCCGGGGATCGTCTGCCGTGGATACGGAGGCCGTTCGAGCCGTTGGCCGCGGCACGTGCATTCCGGCAGCGACCCGGGTCTCGCCGGCGATGAAGCGGTGCTGCTGGCGCGTCGCGCCGCCGTCCCGGTCGTCGCCGGACCGGACCGCGTCGCCGCGTCGCGCGCCTTGTGCGGGGATACCGGCTGCGACGTCATTCTGAGCGACGACGGGCTTCAGCATCTGCGCCTCGCCCGCGACGTGGAGATCGTCGTCGTCGACGGAGCGCGACGCCACGGCAACGGGCGATGCCTGCCGGCGGGGCCGTTGCGGGAGCCGGTGGGCCGGCTCGCGTCGGTCGATCTCGTGGTCGTGAACGGCGGCGTCCGGCGGGGGAAGGATGCCGGGAAGGCGGAAGACGCCGGAGGGGAAGCGGGTGCGGAGGAGGAGGAAAGCGCCGGGGAAGGAGGGAGCGCGCCGGACATGCGGCTTGCCGCGGGCGACGCGGTGAGCCTGGCCGACCCGGAGACGACCCGTCCGCTCGATGCGTTCCGCGACGCGCCGATCCATGCCCTGTGCGGGATCGGGCACGCGGAGCGCTTCTTTCGCACCCTCGAAGGCCACGGCCTGACCATCGTCCGCCATCCGTTTCCGGACCACCATCCTTTCCGCGGGTCGGAGATCGCCTTCTCCGGTGATGCGCCGGTCCTGATGACGGAGAAGGACGCGGTGAAGTGCGAGCGCTTCGCCGGCGCGCGGCACTGGTACGTGCCGGTGGAGGCGGTACTGTCGAAGACGTTCGAAGCGCGTCTCGTCGCCATTCTTCGCAAGCGCGGCGTCATCGCGATGGATTCGGGTCCGAGCCCGTCGCCGGAACCCCACCGGCCGCCGGAGTCGTGCCCGTTCGCGGAGCCGCGTTCGTCGCTGGAGCCGCACCGGACGCTGGACTTCCATCGAACGTTGCATCCGTATCCATCGCCGGCTCCGGGACCCCCACGGGAGCCGGAGCCGTGGCCGGGGCCCCCACCGTCGCCGGGGCGGCGCTCGTGGCCGGAGCCGGGCCTGTCACCGGGACCGCGCCCTTCGCCGGAACCGCATCCGTACACGTTTCCGGGGCCGGGATGAACTGCGTCGTCGTCATCCCGGCGCGTCACGCATCGGCCCGGCTGCCGGGCAAGCCCCTCGTCGACGTCGCCGGGAAGCCGATGATCGTGCGCGTGTACGAGCGGGCCCTCGCGAGCGGGGTGGGTCCGGTCATCGTGGCGAGCGACGACGAACGGGTCGTCCTGGTCTCGCAGGCGCACGGGGCCGACGCGCTCCTGACCTCCGGCGCGCACGCCAGCGGGACGGATCGGATCGCAGAAGTCGTCGCGGTACGCGGGTTCGACGCCGCCACGGTGGTGGTCAACGTGCAGGGCGACGAGCCGCTGCTGCCGCCGGGGCTGATCGCGCAGGTGGCGGCGAACCTGTCCTGCCGCGAGGATTTCGCGATCGCCACCCTCTGCGAGGTCATCGAGCGCGAGGACGACGTCTTCGATCCGGCGGTGGTCAAGGTGGTCTTTGACCGGGCGGGCCGGGCCGCGTACTTCTCGCGCGCTCCGATCCCGTACTGCCGCGGGCACTTCGACGCCCGCCCGAGGACCGTGCCGGCGCACGCACGGCACTACCGGCACGTCGGCCTGTACGCATACCGCGCGGGGTTCCTGCGCCGGTTCACGTCTCTTGCGCCGGCTCCGAGCGAGCGGGTGGAGTCTCTGGAGCAGTTGCGCGCCATCCATCACGGCGAAGCGATCCACGTCGAGGTCGCCCGCGAGCCGGCGGGCCCCGGGGTGGATACGCCGGCCGATCTCGAACGGGTGAGAGCGATCTTCACGCGGGATGCGGGTGGAGAACCATCGCGCGGCACACGTGGGCGGTGAGGCGGCGTTCGACGGCGCGGCGCTCCCCGCGCATCGACGACGGTCCCCGAGTACGGGTCGGATACGGCTGCCGCATCGCCTTGTCGCTCTGAAACAGTAGTAGAAGCGCCCCCGTCACACCCCCGCCTTGAGGCTCGCCTCGATGAAGCGGTCGATGTCTCCGTCGAGCACCGCGCCGGTGTTGCCGATCTCGACGCCGGTACGGAGATCCTTGATGCGGGACTGGTCGAGCACGTAGGAGCGGATCTGGTTTCCCCACCCGATGCCCGCCTTGTCGTCCTCGATCGCCTGCTGGGATTCGCGCCGTTTCTGCATCTCCAGCTCGTAGAGCTTCGCCTTGAGCTGCTTCATTGCGGTGGCCCTGTTCTTGTGCTGCGAACGCTCGTTCTGGCATTGCACCACGACGTTCGTCGGGAGATGGGTGATGCGCACCGCGGATTCGGTGCGGTTGACGTGCTGGCCGCCCGCCCCGCTCGCGCGGTAGACGTCGACCCTGAGGTCGCCCGGGTCGATCTCGACGGCGACTTCGTCATCCACTTCCGGGGAGACGAACACGGCCGCGAACGAGGTGTGGCGGCGGTGTCCAGCATCGAAGGGCGACTTCCTCACCAGCCGGTGGACACCGGTCTCGGTGCGCAGCCACCCGTAGGCGTAATCGCCGACGAAGCGGACGGTGGCGCTCTTGACGCCGGCCACCTCCCCCGCCGAGGCCTCGATCAGATCGGTCTCGAACCCCCGCCGCTCACCCCAGCGCAAGTACATCCGGAGCAGCATCTCCGTCCAATCCTGGGCCTCGGTGCCGCCGGATCCGGCCTGGACGTCGAGGAATGCGCCGGATGGATCCATCTCGCCGGAGAACATCCGGCGGAACTCCAGGCCGGCGAGTGTTTCGGCGAACGCCGCGACGTCCGCGTCGACCTCGGCGATGGTGTCGGTGTCGGACTCCTCCTCGGCCAGGTCGAGCAACATCTCGGCCTCGTCGAGGCCGGTGTCGAGCCGATCGAAGCTTCCGACCGTACCCTCCAGCTTCGCGCGCTCGCGGCCGAGCGCCTGCGCGCTGGCGGGATCGCTCCACACGTCGGGCGATTCGAGCTCGCGGGTGACTTCCTCCAGCCTCTCGCGGCACGCCCCGACGTCAAAGATACCCCCTCAGGGCATCGAGGCGCCCTCGCATGTCCCTGATGCGGGCGTGAATCGCGTTGGTTTCCTCCACGGCGGAACCTTCCTGGAAAGCGCCCGCGCGCCCGGGCGGCGGCGATGGTACTACAGATCCCCGGCGCCACCCTTACTCCGGCATCGGCCTTACTCCGGCATCGGCCCCACGAGCAGGGCCGGATCGAGGCGCCGGCCGAAGAGGTTGATCCGCCAGTCGAGATGCGGTCCGGTGGAGCGGCCGGTCGACCCGACCTCCGCGATGGGCTGCCCTTGCACCACCCGCTCGTCCTTCTCGACCAGGATGCGCGACAGGTGCAGGAACGCCGACGACAGTCCGTGGCCGTGGTCGACGATCAGGGTGCCGCCTGAGAAGAACATGTCCGGGTGTACGAGGGTGACCACGCCGTCCGCCGGCGCGACGACCCTGGCGCCGGCCGGCGCCGCGATGTCGATGCCGAAATGCGGCCGCCGGGGCTCGCCGTTGAGGATGCGTTGCGAGCCGTAGACGCCGCTGATCCTGCCCTTGGCCGGCCACTGGAAGCCGCTGAGGAAATCGGTGCGGGGATCGTCGATCGACCGGGCCTGCCCGACCATCCGGACCTCCGCGCGGATCCGCGCGAGATCCTCCTCGCTGCGCGGCGTCACCTTGCCGGGAGGCAGCCCGTCGATACGCTGGATGCGGTATTCGCGCCGCTTTACCGCGAGTACCTGCCGCTCGCGCCGCCCGTCCGGGAAGACCACCACGAGATCCGCTTCCGGCGGCGCATCCCGCCCGAAGCCGACGAGGAACCAGCCGTCTCCGGACACCCGCACCGGCTCGCCCGCGAACTCGACCGCGGTGCCCGGCGGCACGCGCCCGCGCAGGAGTCCGCCCTGGATGCGCGGGCCGTCGAGACGAACCCCGGTCTCGGCCGCCCCAGCCGGGCCGGACGGCGGCAGCGCGAGGAGCGCCAAGCCGGGAAGCACGGCCCGCACGACCCGTATCGTGGCCTCCAGGACGCTCCCGCGTCGCGGTGCGCGGCTCGCACGATCCCGGCGGAAGACGTTTGCGGGAACAACGCTCCGGCAAGACGGCCGGAATGAACGCCCGTCCTGTCCGCGGATCGTGCGGCAGCCCCTCGGGCCGATACCGGGCGGAGCGGGGCCGGAGGAGGGCGGTCCGCCCCGGGGCGAAGCCGGCGGGCCGTGCTCGAAGCGCCCTTCGTGCGTTTCATGGTCCATGTGCTTGCTCCGTTCCGTCCACGGGATCGCGCCGCGCCAACCCCCGGCCGTGGAACACCGCCGCCACCGCAGTGTACGCGACCTCGTTGCGATCGTAACGACACCCCAGCGCCGACGGCCAGCAGGTCTCGCCGAAGCGAAGCGGACGGATGAACAGCATGTAGCGCCGCCGTTCGAGCGGACGAATGAAGGACGGCTTGTCGCCGTACAGGCTGCCGTCGCGGCGGATGCCCTTGAAGTGGGCGCATTCGCAGGGGACTTCGGGATACTCGGCGGACAGACGGACGTGGGCGGTCCGAGGGAACAGCGGCGGGACGCAGGCCGCCCGCGGATGCAAGCGGAGGGAGCCGGCGGAAACACGATGTGGAACGTCTCCGGAGATCCCTCAATCCCCCTCGGCGCCCCGGAGCAGCTCGACCAGCCCGGCCTCGTCGATGATCTGCACGCCGAGGCTCTGCGCCTTGTCGAGCTTGGAACCCGGGTTCTCTCCCGCCACGACGAAATCGGTCCGCTTCGACACGCTCCCGGCGACCTTCGCGCCGAGCTGTTGCAGACGGCGTCTGGCGTCGTCTCGCGACGTCGAATCGAGGGTTCCGGTGAGCACGACGGTCTTCCCGGCGAGGGGGCTTGGCGTCGTCTCGGCCCGGACGCGGACCGGCCCGGTCTCCTCCCATGAGAGTATGTCTTCCAGGGCGTCGACGATCTTCCGATTGCGCGGGTCGTCGAAGAACCGCCGCACGCTCTCCGCCACCACCGGGCCGACGTCCGGCACCGCGACGAGCGCTTCGGCATCGGCGGCGCGAAGCGCCGCGAGGGAGCCGAAGTGCGTGGCGAGAGCCGAAGCCGTGGCTTCGCCCACCTCGCGGATGCCGAGCGCGTAGAGGAAGCGGTCGAGGGTGGTGCGGCGCGCGCGGTCGATACTCTCGACGAGGTTGCGCGCCGACTTCTCTCCCATGCGGTCGAGCCCGGCGAGCGCCTCTTCGCCAAGCCCGAAGACGTCGGCCACCGTCGACACCATCGCGCGCTCGACGAGCTGATCGACGAGCTTTTCCCCCAGCCCCTCGACGTCCAGCGCGCGCCGGCTGGCGAAATGGCGGATCGCCTGCTTGCGCTGCGCGGGGCAGACCAGCCCGCCGGTGCAGCGCACCGCCACCTCCCCCTCCGCCCGTACCGCTTCCGAGCCGCATACCGGACAGCGCCCGGGGAGTCGGAACCGCTCCGCCGTCTCGGGACGGCGTTCCGGGACGACGCGGATCACCTCGGGGATCACGTCGCCGGCCCGGCGCACCCACACCGTGTCCCCGACCCGCACGTCCTTGCGGTCGATCTCGTCCTGGTTGTGGAGCGTCGCATTGGTGACCGTCGCCCCGCCGACGACGACCGGATCGAGCCTGGCGACGGGGGTGAGGATCCCGGTGCGGCCCACCTGCACGTCGATGCCGACCAGCCGGGTCAGTGCCTCCTGGGCCGGATACTTGCAGGCGACGGCCCAGCGTGGCGCCCGCGACACCTGCCCGACGATCTCCCGTGCCCGCAGATCGTTCAGCTTGAACACCACACCGTCGATGTCGTAGCCGAGGGAATCGCGGCGGCGCCCGAGGTCGGCGTGGTACGCGAGACAGGCTTCGACGCCGGCGAGCACCCGGGTGTGCGGGGAGATCGGCAGCCCCCACCCCGCCAGGGCGTCGAGCACGTCGCTGTGCCGATGCGGCAGCGCCGCGTCGTCGCTCGCCAGGCCGACGCCGTGACAGTACATGCGCAGGGGGCGGGTCGCGGTCACCGCGGAGTCAAGCTGGCGCAACGCGCCGGCCGCGGCGTTGCGGGGGTTGACGTAGGTCCGCCCGCCACGCGCGCGCTGCGCCTCGTTCATCCTCTCGAATCCGGCCCGGGGCATGAAGATCTCGCCCCGCACCTCCAGCCACGCGGGGCCGGCGCCGCCGAGGAGTCTGAGGGGAATGGCCTTGATGGTACGCACGTTCGCGGTGACGTCCTCGCCGCGGGCGCCGTCGCCGCGCGTAGCGCCGCGCACGAGCCGGCCGTGTTCGTACACGAGGCTGATCGCGACCCCGTCGATCTTCGCCTCTCCGGTGTATTCGACCGTGAACGCCTTCCCGCCCTCCCCCTCGCTCAGCCGCTCCCGGATCCGCCGATCGAAGGCGCGGACGTCGTCGTCGTCGAATGCGTTGGCGAGGGAGAGCATCGGGACACGGTGCACGACCTCGGCGAATGAGGCGGCCGGCGTGGCTCCGACGCGCTGGGTGGGCGAATCGGCGGTGACGAGATCGGGACGCTCGGCCTCCAGCCCTTCCAGCTCGCGCATGAGGGTGTCGTACTCGTGGTCCGGGACCGCCGGATCGTCGAGCACGTAGTAGCGGTGATCGTGACCGGCGATCGCTTCACGCAACGCGGCGATCCGCGAGGCGACGTCCCGGGGGACGGCCGCCCCTCGGTTCCCGGGCAGCGTCCGGCCAGGATTCGCCGGAGCGGTCACCGCTGGGACCTCGAGGCCGGCTCCGGCACTGCGAGGCCGGCTCGACAGGTGCATGGGAACGGCCACCGCCCGGCGGCCGAGCCGGTTCCAGCAAGGCGGCGACGCCGGATTGGCCGGATTCTGCCCACCATTCAACCCTTGAGCCGGCTCCGGCGCGCGATCTCCACGACCTTTTCGCGCAGATGGTTCTCGGATTGGGCCGCCAGCGTGCTGCGGGACTCGTCGCACAGAGCCGCGTCGAGCCGGCGGGAGAGGTTCCGGCTGACGGTCATCATCGCGTCGAGCGTCTCCCTTGCCTCCGCCGCCTGGTCCGGCACGCACATGAACGTCACGAGCCCCCGCACCTCCATGTCGGGCAGCGACTCCGGATCGAGCGCCCCGGGCTCGGCCAGGTTCGCGATCCCGAACGCGGTGGACGGGTTCGAATCGGAGCGCCAGTAGTAGATCCGCAACGGGCCCGGGCGGAAGCCCTCGGCCTCGAGTGCGCCGAGAATCGCGCGGCCGGAGAGCCGCCCGTACCTCGCCAGCAGCAGAAGGTGGACGATGGGGCGCGACAGGTCGAGGATGGGCTGTTCCGAGGCGCCGCCGGGCTCAACGTCAGCGGTGCTCACGTCCGTGGTGCCGGTATCCATGGTGCCGGCGTCGATGGTGCCGGGGTCCACGGTGGCGACGTCTGCGGCGTCCACGTCCACGGTACCAGCGCCGTTGGCGCCGGGATCCGTGACGTCGGCGTTCGCCATGCCGGCGTCTGCCGCCCTCGGATCCATGGGCCGAGACAAGCTGTCCAGGGTGCTCTCGTACGTCGCCCGCAGCCCCGAGAGCACGCTCATGTCGACGGAAAGCTCCGCGTCCGAGGTCTCGCGCCGTGGCGCAAACACGCCGCCGAGACCCTCCATGTCGTAGTCGGCGGTCGAATGCAGATCGAACGCTCCGTGCCGCTCGTGGCCGCCCGGTCCGGACCGGCGACGGCCCGAGTCCCGGACAGGGGCCTCCGAGGCGTCGCCGCCGGCCTTGAGGTGACGCCGCTTGCGGCCTTCGCCGCCTTTGCGGTCCGGTTTCCGGGACACGGCCTCCGAGGCGCCGTCGCCCGCCGCTGCGTCACGCCGCCAGAGACGCGCGAACATCGTTTGCCGCTTGTGGCCCTTGCCGTCTCCGAGCCACGACCCCCGCGCGGCGGCATCGGCTCCGTCGCCGCGAGCCGTTTCGTCGCCCGCCACGGGATCACGCCGGCCCCGACCCCCCGCGGCCTTGCGCCGCGAGCTCCGAGCGGTGGAATCCGATGCGCCGCCACCCGCCGCCTCGTCACGACGCTTCCGGCTCCTGCCGGCCTTGTTTCGCTGCCCCCGGACGGCGGCATCCGATGTGTCCTCGTGCGAGGCCATGTCACCGCCTGCCGCGCCGTCACGCCGCCGGAAACGGGTGAACGCGTAGATCCCCACCACGAGGACGCCGCCGGCGATCAGCAATGCGAAACGCAGATCATCCATCTCTCACCGCCTGTGCATTTCATCGTGAGACGACGACATTGCGTCAACCGTGCCTCGAACGCTCGCCATCGACTTTTTCCGGCGGCCCGATCCGCCGGGCGTCCGGTGCGGGCGGACACGGATGTTCCCGCTCATCCCCGCTCCCTCCCGGCCCGCAGCGTCCGCGAGCGCTCGACGGCGCCCAGGAGACGGCGCGCACGGGAGCCACAACGCCGGCCGCCCGCCGGGACGCGGCGCCCGAACGCGCCGGAAGGGCTCATGCCTGTGCCATCTCGACCGCCCTTTCGACGTCCACCGCGACCAGGCGGGAGACGCCCGGCTCGTTCATGGTGACGCCGATGAGCTGTTGCGCGGTCTCCATCGTAAGCTTGTTGTGGGTCACGATCACGAGCTGGACGCGCTTCGCCATCTCCCTGACGAGATCGCAGAACCGCCCGACGTTCGCGTCGTCAAGCGGCGCATCGACTTCGTCGAGGAGACAGAACGGCGCCGGGTTCAGCTCGAAGATCGCGAAGACCAGCGCGATCGCGGCGAGCGCCTTCTCGCCGCCGGAGAGCAGATGGATGTTCGCGGTGCGCTTGCCGGGGGGGCGGGCCACCACCGTCACGCCGGCCCCCAGGAGGTCTTCGCTGGTGAGCCGCAACTCGGCGCTACCGCCTCCGAACAGGCGCGGGAACGCCGTCCCGAGCCCCTCGTTGACTCGTTCGCAGGTCTCGCGGAAGCGGGTCCGGGTCTCGTGGTCGATCTTCCGGATGGCCGCTTCAAGGGTCGCGAGCGCTTCTTCCAGATCCGCGTGCTGCGCGTCGAGGTAGCGCTTGCGCTCGGACTGCTGCGCGTGCTCTTCGATCGCGGCGAGGTTGATCGGGCCAAGCCGCGCGATCCGGCGTGCCGTCGCTTCGATCTTCCCGGCCCACGCGCCGGCGTCGGCATCGGCTCCGGCCCGCGCGAGCAACGTGTCGAGGGTCTCGCCGCCGGCTTCGAGGCGTTCCGCCACCGTCTTGCGCCGAACGAGGGTCTCCTGGCTTGCGACGCGGAGCCGTTCCAGCGCCTCGCGTTCCTTCTCCACCTCCGCCGCCTGCCGCTGCCGCTCCTCGTCGGTTCGGCGCATGCGCTCCTCGACAGCCTCGACCTCCGTCCGCGCTTCGCGCATCACCGCTTCGAGCGAGGTGCGGCGCGTGAGCCTTTCGTCGAGCCTCTCCACCGCCTGCGCGAGCGGCGCTTCGATCTCGTCGAGCGAATCGCCGAGGCTGCGCCGGCGCTCTTCGATCTCTTCGAGCCGGCGGAGGTCCCGTCCGCTCGTCTCCTCCGACGCCTTGAGGCGCGAGCGCATCCCCTCCACGCGAAGCCCCATCGCATGCGCGTCGTCGTGCGCGCTCTGCCATCGCTCGCGCGAGCGTTCGAGCTCCTCGCGCCGCGCGCGCCGCCGCTCCTCCCACTGCGTCCGCTCGCCGCTCAGACGCGACAATTCGGCCGACAAACGCTCGACGCGCTCGCGCGCCGCCGCCAGCGTCTCGCGCTCGGCCCCGCTCCGGGCGGCGACCTCCTCGAGCTCGGCGTCGAGCCTCGCGAGGCGCCGGGCCGCCTGCTTCGCCTCCGCACTCCGCGCCGCGAGTTCGGAACGCGCCGCGGCGCAACGGCGATGGCCCTCGTTGAGCGCGCGCTGGGCAACGGCATGGGCTTCCTCGGCGGCGCGAAGCTCCTCGGAGCGGGCGCGGGCAACCTGCTCGCAGGCCCGTTCGTCGGCACTGGTACGTTCGACCTCCCGCCCCAGCGCTTCGAGCGCCTGCCCGCGTTCGAGCACCCCGTATCCCTCGACGCCGCCCCGCCGCACGTGCAGCCAGGCCGGACCGAACCACACCCCTTCCACGGTGATGACGCTCTCGCCGGGCAGGAGCCGGGAACGCACCCCGAGCCCCTCGTCGGCGCTCTCCGCGCAGAGCACGCCTTCGAGCAACCCGGCGATCGGCCACCGGGATTCGACTTTCGAACGCAGCGTGGCGAGCCCGTGCGCGCCGTCCGCGGCGGCGGACGGCTCCGGGGCGCCGGCGTCGATGGCGGTCAACGTCCCCTGCTCCAGCGCGGCGGCGTCCGCCGCGACCGTCTCGAAGGCGTCGGCCCGCACTGCTTGAAGACGGGCGCCGAGCACCGCCTCGACCGCGTGCTCCCAGCCCGGCGCGACCCGCATCGCCTGTGCGAGGCGGGGCCCGCCGGCCAGCCCCCTCGCTTCGAGCCATCGGGTCAGCGCGCCCTGGCCGGTGCCGAGCGCCTCCTGCTGCAAGGCGTCGAGGGAGGCGACGCGCCCCCGGAGCTCCCCGAGGGTCTGCCGAGCCTCGTGGAGGGCCCTGGCCGCGACCTGGACGGCTTCGCGCAATACTCGTACCGCCTTCTGCGAACGGGACTGCTCCTCCTCGTTCGTCGCCAGCGCCTGCTCCATCTCCTCGATCCGGAGACGGAGCGGCGCCGCCTCGCGCTCCAGCGCATCGGGGTCGATCGCGTCGCGCTCGGCGTCAAGCGTCCGCGTCCGTGCTTCGAGTGCCCCGACGCTCGATTCGAGGTGCTGGATGCGGGCCCGCTCCGCGTGCACCGCCTGGGCCGGCTCGCGCTCGCGCTCGCTCCACACCTCGTACTCCGCCTGCAGGGTGTGCGCTTCTTCCTCGATCTCGCGAAGCGCACGGCGGGCGTCCGACGCCTGCTCGTCCAGCGCGGCGAGCGCGGGCTCGTCACGTTCGAGCTGCACGGCCCATGTCTCGCGCTGCCGGCGTTCCTCCTCGATCTGAAGCTTCGCCGCCTCCAGGCGTTCGGTCTCCTGGCGCAACGCTTCGGCGAACTCCTCGCGGCGCCGGCGAAGGGATTGGATGGACTCTTCGGTGCGCGCGATCTCCGCCCCCGCGTCGAGCACGTCGCGATAGGAGCGGTTGTACCTGTCCGTCGCCCCGGTGTACGCGGCCCTCGCCTTCTCGAGCTCCGCCTCCACCCGGCGCTGGCCGGCGAGGGCCGCCTCCAGCCGGTTGTCCTGATCCGCGACCCGCCTGGCCTGGCGGCCCGCCTCCTCGTCGTACTCGCGCCACTGGAGTGCGAGATGCTCGGCTTCGAGCGCGCGCTGCGCCGCCTTGAGCTCGCGGAACTTCTCGGCCAGGGTGGCCTGGCGCTTCAGATGCGCAAGCCGGCGCCCGAGCTCCTCGCGCAGATCGTTCAACCGCTCGAGGTTCTCGAGCGTGTGGCGCATCCGGTTCTCCGTCTCGCGGCGGCGCTCCTTGTACTTCGAGATCCCCGCCGCTTCCTCGATGAAGTCCCGCAGCTCCTCCGGCCTCGCCTCGATGACCCGCGAGATCATCCCCTGCTCGATGATCGCGTAGCTGCGGGGCCCGAGCCCGGTACCGTGGAACACGTCCATCACGTCGCGACGCCGGCACCGCGTCCCGTTCAGCCAGTACGTCGACTGCCCTTCGCGCGCGACCTGCCGGCGCATCGAGATCTCGTGGTAGGCGGCGAAGCGCCCGCCGGCCCGGCCGTCGAGGTTGTCGAAGACGAGCTCGACGCTCGCCTGGCCCACCGGCTTGCGTGAGCTCGACCCGTTGAACACGACGTCCGCCATGGTGTCGCCGCGCAGGCTGCGCGCCGAGATCTCGCCCATCACCCATCGAACCGCGTCGATGACGTTCGATTTGCCGCCGCCGTTCGGCCCCACCACGCCGACGACGCTCCCGGGAAACTCGATGGTCGTGGGATCGACGAAGGACTTGAAGCCCGCGAGCCGGACCTTGCGTAACTGCATCGGACGATGTGCCTGGAACCGGCGTTCGGGAGCCTGGGAAAGCGGGCGGATGTTACATCAATCCCCCGTTCGTGAAGGGAGGCGGAGGGGCGGTGAAGGCAGATACTCCGGGGAAGGCGCCTTCCGGTGCACCGAGTCATCGCATCGGCGTTTACCCGTACCGCCGGTCCCGGGCCGGGTACCGATTCCGATCGGCGCCGGGGGACAGGCGGAACACTCCATCGCTCCGCGCGTCCCGCCCGCCGCGCCGCCGACGGTCCAGCCAGGCGATCAACCCGGCCGGAGCGAGAGCCACCGCGAACACGAAGGTCACGAGCCGGAACCCGTCCTGGTACGCGAGCGTCGACGCCTGGGCGGCGATCATCCGCCCGAGGTGCTCCAGGGCGACGAAGCCGTGGATCGATTCCGGCAGGCCGCTCGATGCGAGCAGATCCCCGGCACCGCTCAGCAGCTCGCGCATCGCGGCGTTGTCCGCGCTCTGCGTGGCGGTCATCGCGTCGGCATGGAAATCCGCCCGCCGATCGAGCAGCGCCACCAGGACGTTGATGCCGAACGCTCCGCCGAGCTGGCGGAAGAAGTTGACGGTCCCCGACCCCTGGTTGAGCCGGTTCTCGGGAACGGACTCGATCGCCGCGGCGGTGAGCGTCGGCGTGATGAACCCCATTCCGAAGCGGCATACCACCGCGAACAGCATGAGGTGGAGGTACGGGGTGTTCACGTCCGCGCCCGCGAGCAGCAGCGTCCCGCCCATGAAGACCAGCAGCCCCGTGGTGATGATGCCGGCGGTGGAGAACTGATCCGAGGCGCGTCCGACCATCGGCGTCAGTACCATCACGACCAGGCCGGCCGGCAGCAGCAGCACGCCCGCCGCGGTCGGTGTGAGCCCCTGGACGAGCTGGCCGAAGACGGGGATCGCGTAGTTGATGGAGAAGTTCCCGACCCCGTAGACGAACGTGAGGAGGATCGCCGCGGCAAAGCGCGGATTCGAAAACAGGGAGAAGTCGAGGATGGCGCGCTCCGATCGGAGCTGCGAGCGCACGAACAGCGCCGCTGCCGCGGTCCCGACCCCGAGATGGCCCACGATGAGGTCCGAGCCCCAGCCGTGGCGCTGCCCGTTCGCGATGCCCGACATCAGGCAGAAGATCGACGTGCACAGCAACGCGTAGCCCGCCCAGTCGAAGGGCACGCGCTCGCTCGGCCGGTCCTCCTCCGGCAGGAAGAACGCGCCGAGCAGCAGGGCCACCGCCACGAAGGGCAGCGGTACGAGGAAGATGTAGCGCCATCCGAGGGCGTCGATGGTGATGCCCCCGACCACCGGACCGAATCCGAGCGCGAGCGCGACGCCGCTGATGTACATGCCCGTCGCCAGTCCACGCCGCTCGGGCGGGAACACGCTCAGGATGGCGACCAGCATCAGCGGCTGGACGACCCCGGCCGAGAATCCCTGCATCACCCGCCCGAAGATCAGGAAGTCGATGGTCGGCGCCGCCGCGCAGACCATCCCGCCGGCCGCGAAGAGCATCAGCACCACCATGAACGCGCCGCGCCGCCCGAGCCACCCGGCCATCCACCGGTTCAGCAATTGGCTCGCGGTCATCGTGGCAAGGTACGCGGTGGCGAGGAACTGCGCGAGATCCTGGCCGATCCCGAACGCTCCCATCACGTCCGGCACCGCCACGTTCACGATGGTGCCGGAGAGCACCATCGTGGAGGCCGCGATCATGCCGGTCCCGGTCACCAGCAGCCGTTCGAGGCGCGTCATCGTGCGGCCAGAGGACATGACGCGGCCTCTGGAGGAGTACGCCGGCGACGGTGCGAACCCGGGGAGCCACGCGGGATCGGACCCTCGTTCGGGCCGTGGTCCGGTTCCGGGCACTGCGAAGCGCGGTGGCCGAACGGAGGGGCCCGGCTCCGTCCCGTGCCTCGCACGCCGCCTTCACGTCCGGACCGCGAGCGCATGCGCCGGCCGGCGCGCGGCCCCGCTTCAGTCGCGGACGTCAATGCCGATCTCGACCATCATCCCCGGCCGCAGTCGTTCGTCGGCCTGCTCCAACTCGATACGTACCGGGAGCCGCTGGGTGATCTTGGTGAAGTTTCCGCTCGGGTTCGGGTTCGGGAGCAGGGCGAAGCTGCCGGTGGTGGCGCTGCCGATCGTCCGGACCCGGCCGCGGAACACCTCTCCCGGATAGGCGTCGACCAGGATCTCCACCGGCTGGCCGATGGAGAGCTTGCGGATCCGGGTCTCCTTGACGTTCGCTTCGATCCATACCTGCGCCGGGTCGTGCACGATCGCGAGCCGCTGGCCCGGACGCACGTACTCGCCGACGCGCACGAAGGTCCGATCGACCACGCCGGCGATCGGGCTCCGGATGGTGCGGTCCGCGACGTCGAGCCGCTGCTGTTCGATCTGCCCGCGCAGCTCCGCTTCGCGGTGGCCGAGCTTGTCGACTTCGCGGTCGATCACGTCGAGTCGCGCCTGCTCGACCCGCACCTCGTCCACCTTGGCCACCGATTCCTCCAGCTCCGCCACCGCCATCCGGTGTTCGCCCTCCACCCGGCGCGCCTCCGCCCTCGCCTGCTCCAGTCGTCGTACCGAGATGACCCGCTTCTCGTGGAGTGACGTCGCACGGGCCAGCTCGGCGCGGGCGAGCTCCAATCGGGGCTCGAGGGCCGCGATCGAACCCTGGGCGGCGCGGCGGATCGAATGTGCGGTCTGCAGCCGGCTCTTCGTCCGCTCGTCGATGAGACTGCGTTGCGCAGCGAGCCGTTCGCGCTCGGCCCGCGCCGCGCCATGCCGGGCTTCGAACTGCTCGAGGAGCAGGATCGACTCGCGTGCGTCGAGCCGCGCGACGATCTGGCCGAGGGCCACCCGATCCCCCGACTCCACCGAGACCTCCACCAGCCGGCCCGCGACCCGAGCGCTCACGGTGACCAGATCGCCGGCTACCCGCGCGTCGGTCTCCTGGACGTGGGTGAAGCGCTGCCGGACCTCGCCGGCGCCCAGCCACGCGCCCGCCGCGACCACCGCGAACGCGATGAACGCCTGGAACGAGCGCACGCGCCGGCGCGTGCGCCAGCGTGGCTTCTCATCGACACTCGACATCGCCAACGTCGTGGGACGGATTCCCGATTGGTGTGGACGGCCGGGCGCTGCTGCGCGCTCAGCGGACTTCGGCAAGGATCGCGCGCATCCGGGCGATGGCCTCGGCATAGTCTCCTGCGCCGAAGATGGCCGATCCGGCGACGAAGGTGTCCGCGCCGGCGGCCGCGATCTCGCGGAGGTTGCCGGTGTGCACGCCGCCGTCGATCTCCAGCCGTATGGGCTTGCCCGATTCGTCGATCCGCGCGCGCGCCGCCCGCAGCTTGTCCAGGACGTAGGGGATGAAGGGCTGGCCGCCGAAACCCGGATTCACCGACATGAGGAGCACCATGTCGAGCTGGTCGAGAACATGGTCGAGCACTCCGAGGGGGGTCGCCGGATTCAGCGCGAGGCCGCACTTGCAGCCGTGGTCGCGGATGAGCCGCAACGAGCGGTCCACGTGTTCGCTTGCCTCGGGATGGAAGGTGACGTACGTCGCCCCGGCCGCCGCGAAGTCCGGGATGATCCGGTCGACCGGCTTCACCATCAGGTGCACGTCGATGCCGGCGGCCACTCCGTGGTTGCGTAGCGCCTCGCACACCAGCGGGCCGGTCGTCAGGTTCGGAACGTAGTGGTTGTCCATCACGTCGAAGTGAAGGAGATCGGCGCCGGCCGCGAGCACCGCGTTCGCCTCTTCACCAAGACGGGCGAAGTCCGCCGAGAGGATCGACGGCGCAATCAGGTAGTCGTTCATCGCAGGCGCTCGAAGATTTCAAGGGCATCGACGGGGCGGCTGCGCCTCGCCGTCGTCACCACCGTGACGATTTCGCTGTCCGCCTCCTCGCGGAGTTCCGGCGTGACCATCCGGGCGTGCAAGTGATTCTGGACGTGACCCACCGGGAGCCGGTCATCCGGCTCCTCGAAGGTAACGCCACCGGCGTCGTGCAGACGGGCCGGCCACCGGAGAGGCGGACCCCGCAGGTTGGACGGGATCGCGATTCTGCAAGCGCCTTCTCTCAATTGAAAGGCTCGGAGAGGACCGGAAGATGAGGACGCCTTCAGAAGTGGGCGGCATCCGTGAGCACCGGCACGACCTCGACGGCGGTTGCGAACGCGATCGTTTGCGGATGCACCGATTCGTAGTACTGAGCCGCCCTGGGAATCCGGGAGGGTGATTTGCTTGAGTCAGGCGGCCATCGGCCGGCTATGCCCGATCCTCGACGGGAGGTTTCAGGCGCCCCCGCCCTCCACCTCCTTCCCCAACAGCCGCACCCGCGCCCCGGCCAGCAGATCCCCGAGCCGTTCGCGGATGGCCCACAGGCACACCAGCGACGGGATCACCATCAGCGTGGTGATCACGAAGAACGTGCCCCAGTCGCCGTCCAGCCAGTCCACCAGGGCGCCGGAGGAGGCGGCGAAGAGGGTCCTCCCCGCCGTCCCGATGGAGGCGAGCAGCGCGTACTGCGTTGCGGTGTAGGTCCGGTCCACCAGCATCGAGATGAAGGCGACGAAGGTCACGGTCGCGAACGCGCTGGTGAGGTCGTCCGCCACCACCGCCGCCGCGAACAGCAATTCCGACTTGCCCGTCCACGCCAGCAGGGCGAACAGGAGGTTGGTCAGGGCCATGGCGATGCCGGCCAGGAACATGGCCCGCACCAGCCCCATCCGGATCGCGAAGAGCCCGCCCAGCACGGTGAACGCCACGGTGGTGACCCAGCCCAGCCCCTTGGAGTACAGCGCGATGTCGGTCTTGGAGAATCCGATCTCCTTGTAGAAGAGCAGGGACATGCGGCCCAGGAAGGCCTCGCCGATCTTGAACAGGAAGATGAAGCCGAGCACCGCGGCGGCGATGGCGAAGCCGTTGCGCCGGAAGAAGCTCATCAGGGGGCCGGCCACGGTGGCCGCGAGCCAGGCGGCGGCGCGGCCGAACCGGCCGGAGAGGTCGATGCGCGACGCGACCAGGCGCTCGTCCTGCGCCTGGGCGGCGATGCGCTCCGCCGGCGGCGGCTCGCGCACGAACATGAGGCCGACGTTGCAGAGCACGACCACCACCCCGAGCACCAGGAAGGCGGCCTGCCAGTAGTCCTCCACCCCGGCGTCCTGGAAGGCCTGCGCCGTCTCCAGCGCGAGCGCGCCGCCGAGCTTGTATCCCGTCCACCAGCCCACTACCGCGACGGCCGCCCCCGCGGCCATGGATTCGCCTTCCCCGGTGCCGATCTGCTCGATCCGGAGCGCGTCGATGGTGATGTCCTGGGTCGCGGAGGCGATCGCGATGACCAGGCCGACGGCGACCACCCCGGCCAGGTTCGCCGTCGGATCGATGGCGCTCCACAGCACCAGGCAGGTCAGGATCACCCCTTGCAGGGTGACGATCCAGGCGCGGCGGTGCCCGAGCCGCTGCGTCAGCCAGGGCACCCGCAGCCGGTCGATCAGCGGCGCCCAGAGGAAGTTGACCGCGTAGACCCCGAAGATCAGGCCGGCCCAGCCGATGGCGGTGCGGCTCAGGCCCTCCTCCTTCAGCCAGAGGCTCAGCGCGCTGCCGATCAGGACCCAGGGAAAGCCGCTGACGATCCCGAGCAGGAGGATGCGGGCCATGCGCCGCTCGAAATACACCGACAGCGACTGCGCGGTGCTCTGCATCATGCCCTCCGCCGCCCCATGTCCCACGGCCCGGCGGATCATACCCTCGCGCCGCCGCCTGCATCGCAAGCGGGCCGCTCCCGCCGGATCCGGCGATGTCCCTTGCATCGCCACGACCGGACGCCCGGACGGGAGAAAGGAAACGAAATCCCGGTTCCACGATCATGTCCGGAACGTGCGCGGGAATGCCGTACCCACCCAGGACCGTTTCCTGCCGCACCCATGAGCACAGGCTTTCGCGGGCTCGGACCGTCATTCCCGCGGGCTCAAGCCGCCATTCCCGCACAAGCGCGGGGATGACGTTGGAACGGGAACGGGTACGTCTTCGTCTCGGAAAAGCCCTCACCACCGCACGCCCAGGATGACGGCCACCCCGTGCTCGGGCCGGTCCGTGTCGCGCTCGCGCCGCCAGCCCTCCACGTCCAGCCCCAACGCCTCGCCCGGCAGGGCCAGACGCCACCCGAGCCCGTACCGGCGCTCCCCCTCCGGCGCCCGCCCGAACCGCGTGTAGGGCGTCCCCACCCCGACCCCGAACGCCGGGAGCCCGTAGCCCAACTCCGCCTCCACACCCACCCCCGACTCCCCCTCGACGCCCGACGACCCCCGTCCGGCCACGCCCTCCTCCCACAGACGCCCCGTGCCGCTCCCCGCCTCCCCCCACGACGGCTCCACCCTCAGCGACAGACCTCGACCCCTCCCCCGAGGCTCGAGCCTCACCCCGCCCGACACCCCCCACTCCTCCACCCCCTCCCCGTGCGCCACCAGCCACCGACCGCCCAACTCCACCACCAAGCCCCCGCCCGCGCCGAGCCCCGGACCGCTCCACGACAGCCCGCCCCCCACCTCCACACCCGCCCCCGTCGCCCCGTCCCCTCCGTCCCAACGGACCCCCACCTCCCCCGACGGCGCCAGCCGCGCTCCGTCGTCCAGCGCGTACTCCTTCGCACCCTCCATCGCCACACGCAGCCGATGCGTGTGCACCGACAGCCCCTCGATCAGGTCCCCGTTCTCCTCCACCTCGTAGCGCGTCGCCTGACCCTCCCCCTTCAGGTCCACCCGCACCGCACCGCCCGACACCACCCGCACCACGCCCCCCGCCGCCACCGCCAGCAGCTCGCTGCCGCTCTTCTGCCGCCCGAAGCGCTCCACCAGCGCCGCGTCGACGATCTCGACCTCCCCCGCACCGTAGCCCAACGCCCCCCACAGCCGCGCACCGGTCCCCGACGACCACCCCAGATACGGCTGCACGCTCGCCATCCGACTCCGGTGCACCCCCTCGACCGGACCCTCCTCCCCACTGCGGTCGGTGTAGTCCATCCCGCTCTCGAACCACGACACCCCGGCCCCGCCGACGAGCCCGGACCCAAACCCCACGTCCGCCCCCAGATGGGCCGCGAACAGCTCCCCCGACCACCTCAGGGAAGGCACGTCCCGCGACAGGCTCCGCCGCTCCCCCGCCCCCCAAACGGTCACGGCCCGCCCGAAGCCCCGCCCCACCCCTTCGCCTTCCTCCCCCCCGCCGCCCAGAGCCACCGCGAACGACTGCCCGCTCCACAGCTCCTTCCACGACACCCCACCCTCTTCCAGCGCCTGTCCGTTCGACTGCATGAACCCCGCCAGCGCCGCCGACAGCCCCTCGCCGGACCCCCCCGAGCCGCCTCCGTCCCCCACAGACCCCAGCCGCCGCGACACCGCCGCCATCGCGCTGTCCCACGACGCCCGCGCCACCTCCGGCAGGATCGACCGGTTGATCGCCGCAAGCCGCGCCCGCGCCCGCTCCCGGCCCTCGATCACCTCGATGCGCAAGCGCAGCTCCGCCACGTCCCCGTCGCGGTCGGTCGCCGTCCACCTCCACACCGCCGCCTCCGCCGCCTCCGTCGGCGTCCCGCACAGCGTGCGCGCCTTGCCGCACCCTTGCGTCCCGTCCTCGTCGAAGACCACCCCCGGCGGCGGCTCGGGCGACAGCGCATGCGCCACCGGCAGGTTGCCGCCCTCCGCCTCCGGCAGCGTCAGCGGCGGGTCGAGCGCCACCCCCACCGTCCAGGTGTGCAACACGTCCTGCTCCGCCCCCGCAAAGCTCGGCATCAGGTCCTTCTCGATGGCCACCGTCACGTCCAGGTACGCCTCGTCCCCGTGCACGTCCCGCGCCACCAGCCGCAGCGCCAGCCGCAGGTCCCCCAGCTCCGGCGGCGGCGTCCCGCACAGCGTGCGCGGCGCCTCGCCCGCGCATCCCGCACCTTCCTCGCCTTCTTCGTCCCGACCGGTCGCGTCGAAGCGCAGCCACGCCGGACGCTCCGCACCCTCCCGACCCACCAGCGCGTAGCCCACCGGCGCGTCCCCGCCCTTCGCCTCCGGCAGCGTCAGCGGCGGGTCGATCGGCGACCCCGCCACATACGGATCCGTCGACACCGCCTCGACCCCCTCGAACGACGGCCACGCGTTCGCGAACCCCGCCGCAAACACCGAGAAGTCCTCCACCCCCGGCGCGCATACGTGCGTCTTCTCGTCGTTCTCCCCCGAGTCCTCGACCTCTTCCCACACGCGCGCGCTCGCGTCCGCGCTCCCGTCCCAGTGCAGCAGCACCAGCCGGTTGCCTCGCGCCTCCTCACGCAGCCCCTCCGTCACCGGCAGGCACAGCTCGACCCCGCCCGACGGAACCGGCGTGACCGACACCTCCACCACACGCCGGGCCCCCTCCGTGGACCCCAGCCCGAAGACCCCGCGCTCCAGCGACACCCCATCCCCCGCCGCCCTCAGCCTCACTTCGACGGGCCCCGACAGCGACTCCGGCATCCGCAACCCGACCTCCCCGCTCCACGGCGGCGCGTCGGCGTCCACGACGTAGGTGACCCAACGGCCGCCCACGCGGTAGAGCGCCCTCCCCCCCGGCGCCGGCGCCACGACCCACCGGTCGCCCTCCACCGCCACCGGCACCTGCCCCGACACCCCCTCGTACCCGCCGCCCGACGCCGTGTGCGTCAGGGAGGACACCACGTCGGCATATTCGTCATCGTCGTCGTCCGCGGTCACGGTCACCGTCTGCGCCGTCTCCCAGCTCAACTCCGCCGCCGCCGTGAAGGTGAGAGTGTCGGGGTCGGGCTTCACCGCGTCGCTCGCCACCCGCACCGTCACCGTGCCGACGGGCTCGCTGGTGAGCCTGACCGTGTAGGTCACCCCGGTGCCGTCGCCCGCCTTCACCGCGAGCGGCGACGAGGGCTCGAACGCCTTGCCCTCCTCGTCGACGATCGCCAACCCCTTCTCGTCGTCGTCCCTGATGGTCAGCGTCGCGGGCGTCGCCGTGGCCACCACGCCCACGCCGTCGCCGCCCGCAGGCCCGTCGTTGGCCGCCGTCCCCGAGACCGTCACCGTCTTGTCCGGCGCGTCCACGTCGTCGTCCACCGCGGTCACCGTCACCGTCCCGGTGCTCGCAATCGAGCCGGCCGCGATGGTCAGCATCGTCGCCGCGCTCAGCGTGAAGTCGCCCGCCACCGCCGGGGCCACCGGCGCGGCCGAGACCGTCACCGTCGTCGCCGCGCTCGACGGGTGCGACAGCGTCGCCGTCACCGTGCTCACCCCGCCGGCCTCCGCAATCGACGCCGGCGCCAGCGCCAGCACCACCCCCGGCGCCTCGTCGTCGTCGGTGGTGGCCACGGCCACGTCCACGGGGTCGAGGCCGTCGTAGTCGGCGTCCCCGCTCGACGGGTCGAGGCGCACCTTCCAGGCCACGTCCCCGTCGTCCACGGCGTCGTCCACCCCGGTCACCGTCACCGTCTGCGCCGTCTCCCAGCTCTGCACCGTGAAGGTCAGCGACGTCGAGGCCGCCGGCGGTCCGCCGCCCGCCGATACCCGCCCCTCGCCCGGATCCAGGCTCGCCGCCGCCACCGTCACCGCCGCCGAGGGCTGGGTCTGCAACGCCACCGTGAACGTCGCCGTCCCCCCGCCCTCCGTCGTCGTCAGGCCGGCCGCCACGGACACGTCCAGACCGTACTCGTCGTCGCGGATGACCAGGGTCGCCGGGGACGGCGCCGCCACCCCGCGCCCGCCCGTCGCCGTCGCCGACACCCTCACCTGCCTCCGCCCCGACGCTCCGGCGCTGTCCACCGCCGTCACCGTCACCGTCCCGCTGCTCGCCGTCGCCCCCGCCGCGAGGGTCAGCGTGGTGGTCGCGCTCAGCGTGAAGTCCCCCGCCACCGCCGGGGACACCGGCGCCGCCGACACCGTCAAGGTCGTCGCCTCGGTCGTCGGATGCGAGAGCCGCGCCGTCACCGTGCTCACCCCGCCGCTCTCCAGGACCGAGGCCGGCGTCAGCACCAGGGTCGCCGTCGCCGTCGCCTCGTCGTCGGTCAGGGTCAGGGTCGCGTCCGGCGGGTTCGCGACGCCGTGGCCCCCCGCCGCCGTCGCCGAGACGGTCACGGACTTGTCCGCCGCGTCCACGTGGTTGTCGTTGCCCCGCACCGTCACCGCCCCGGCGCTCGTCGTCGACCCCGCCGCAATCGTCAGCGTCGTCCCCGTCTGCGTGAAGTCGCCCGCCACCGCGCCGGTCGAGGCCACCGCCGCCGTCGCCACCGTCAGCGTCACCGGCTGGCTCGACGGACCCGACAGCGCCGCCGTCACCGTCGCCACCCCGCCGTTCTCCGAGACCGAGGTCGGCGCGAGAGCCAGGCTCGCCGTCGGCAACGTCTCGTCGTCGCTCAGGGTCAGCGCCGCCCCCGTCACCGCGCCCGCGCCCTGGCCGTTGGCCAAGGTCGCCGTCACCGTCACGCTGCGGCCCGAGGTCCCCTGGTGGACGTCGTCGTTCACCGCCGTCACCGTCGCCGTGTCGGTGGCCGCCGTGGTAGCGCCCGCCGCGATGACGATGGTCCCCGCCGCACCGGCGCCCACCGTGTAGGCCCCGGAGACCGCGGTCACCGTCACCGTCGACGGCTGGCTCGACGGGTGCGACAACGTCGCGCTCACCGTCGAGGCGCCGCCGTTCTCCGACACCGACGACGGGTTCAGCGACAGCACCACCCCCGGCGCACCCTCGTCGTCGGTCAGGGTCAAGGTCACCGAGGGCGGGTCGTTCGTCAGACCGAGGCTGTCCGAGGCCGTGCCCGAGACCGTCACCCGCTTGTCCGGCGCGTCCGTCGTGTTGTTCACCGCCGTCACCGTCACCAGGCCCGTGCTCGTCGTCGCGTTGGCCACGAAGGTCAGGGTCGTGGCCGTGCTCAACGTGAAGTCGCCCGCGACCGCCGGCGACACCGCCGCCGCGGCCACCGTCACCGTCACCGCGATGGACGACTGACGGTCCAGGGTCGCCGTCACCGTCGCGATGCCTCCGTTCTCCCCGATCGAGGACGAGGACAGCGCCAGCGCCGCCTGCGGCGTGTCGTCGTCGGTGAGGGTCAAGGTCTGGTTGGACGGGTTCGCGACGCCGTGGCCGCCCGCCGACGTCCCCGACACCACCACCTGCTTGCTCCCCGACGCCACGTTGTTGCCGTTGGCCCGGACCGTCACCGCGCCCGTGCTCGTCGTCGCGCCCGCCGCGATCGTCAAGGTCGTCGCCGTGCTCAGGGCGAAGTCCGCCGCCACCGCCCGCGTCCCCGCCGCCGCGGCCACCGTCACCGTCACCGCCGCGCTCGACACCCCCGACAACGTCGCGCTCACCGTCGAGACCCCGCCTTCCTCCGAGATCGAGGCCGGCGTGAGCGCCAGGCTCGCCACCGGCAACGTCTCGTCGTCGCTCAGGGTCAGCGCCGCGCCGGTCACCGCGCCCGCCCCCTGGCCGTTCGCCAAGGTCGCGGTCACCGTCGCGCTGCGGCCCGCGCTCCCCTGGTGGACCGCGTCGTCCACGGCCGTCACCGTCGCCGTGTCGGTGGCCGCCGTCGTGGCGCCCGCCGCAATCGTGATGGTCGCGTCCAGGCCCACCGTGTAGAGGCCCGACGCCCCCGAACCCGCCGTCACCGTCACCGTCGAGGGCTCGCTCGACGGGTGCGAGAGTGTGGCCGTCACCGTCGAGAGGCCGCCGTTCTCCGACACCGACGCCGGGCTCAGCGACAGCGCCGCCGTCGGCGCAGGGTCGTCGTCGCGCACCGTCAGCGCCGCGCCCGTCACCGTCATGGTCGTCCCGTCGGCCGCGGCCCGGGCGTTGGTGATGGTCGCGGTCACCGTGCCGGTGCGGTCCGGCTCGTCCGTCGCGTTGTCCGCCGCCACCACCGTCGCGGTATCGGAAGCGTTCGTCGTCTCCCCCGCCGCGATCACGATGGTCGCGTCCGTCCCCGCCGCCCAGGCCGTCCCCGCGCTCACCGTCACCGTGGTCGCCGCGCCGGAGGCGTGCGACAGCCGCGCCGTCACCGTCGCCACGTTGCCCGTCCCGCTCTCCGCAATGCTCGCGGGGTTCAGCGCCAGGGTCAGCGTCGGCGGGCCGTCGTCGTCGGTGGTGCTCACCGACACGTCCTCGCTGTCGAGGGCATCGTAGTCGGCGTCCCCGCTCGCCGGGTCGAGACGCACGTTCCAGGCTGCCGTGCCGTCGTCGACCGGGTCCTGAACGCCCGTCACCGTCACCGTCTGCGCGGTGCTCCAGGCCGCCGCGGCGAAGGTCAGGGTCGTCGAGGCCGCCGGCGCCCCGCCGCCCGCCGACACCAGCCCCTCGCCCGGATCCCGGCTCGACACCGCCACCGTCACCGCCGCCGAGGGCTGCGTCAGCAACGCCACCGTGAAGGCCGCCGTCCCCCCCGCCTCCGTCGCCTGACCCGTCACCCCGCCCACGTCCAGGCCGTACTCGTTGTCCGCGTTGAGCGCGTACACCGTGAGCGCCGAGAGCGCGTCGTAGCTGGAATCCGCGGTGTTCGTCTGGTTGACGGTCAGGGTCACGGTGTAGCTCTGGCTGCCGTCGGCCGCGGGCGGGCTGTCGTCCATCCCGGTCAGGGTCACCGTCTGCGCCGTGCTCCAGTCGCTCGACGTGAAGGTCAGGGTCGCCGGCATCACCGTGCCCTCGTCCGTGTCCGTGCTCGCCACGTCGAGCGCCACGTCCCCCGTGGGCTCGCTGTCCAGCTTCACCGTGAACGTCGCCGTCCCGCCCGACTCCGTGGTCCGCAGCCGGCTCGTCGTCGAAGTCGCCGGCGATACCGCAATCCCCGCCGTGTCGTCGTCGGCCAAGGTCAGGGTCGCGTTCGACGGGTTGGCGACGCTGTTGCCGCCCGCCGACGTGCCCGAGACGGTCACGGACTTGTTCGCCGCGTCCACGTCGTTGCCGTTCGCGGTCACCGTCACCGCGCCCGTGCTCGTCGTCTGGCCCACCGCGAGGGTCAGGGTCGTCGCCGCGCTCAGGGTGAAGTCGCCGGCCACCGCCGGCGAAACCGCCGCCGCCGCCACCGTCACCGTCACCGCAGCGCTCGATGGGCCGGAGAGGGTCGCGGTCACCGTCGAGATACCGCCCGTCTCCGTAATCGACGAGGGCGTGAGGACCAGCGCCACCGTCGGCAAGGCGTCGTCGTCCTCCAGCGTCAGGGTCACGTCCGGCGGGCTCACGACGCTGTTGCCGCCTGCCGCCGTGCCGGAGACGGTCACGGACTTGTTCGGCGAGTCCACCGTGTTGCCGTTCGCCGTCACCGTCACCGTCCCGGCGCTCGTCGTCGCCCCCGCCGCGAGGGTCAGGGTCGTCGCCGTGCTCAGGGTGAAGTCGCCCGCTGCCGCCGGCGAGACCGCCGCCGTGGCCACGGTCACCGTCACCGCCTCGCTCGACGGGCCGGAGAGGGTCGCGGTCACCGTCGAGATCCCGCCCGTCTCCGAAATCGACGAGGGCGTGAGGACCAGCGCCACCGTCGGCAAGGCGTCGTCGTCTTCCAGGGTCAGGGTCACGTCCGGCGGGCTCACGACGCTGTTGCCGCCTGCCGCCGTGCCGGAGACGGTCACCGACTTGTTGGGCGAGTCCACCGCGTTGCCGTTCGCCGTCACCGTCACCGTCCCGGCGCTCGTCGTCGCCCCCGCCGCGAGGGTCAGGGTCGCCGCCGTGCTCAAGGTGAAGTCCCCTGCGACCGCCCCGGCGCCCGCCGCGGCGGCCACCGTCACCGTCACCGCAGCGCTCGACGGGCCGGACAAAGTCGCGGTCACCGTCGAGATCCCGCCCGACTCCGAGATCGAGGTCGGCGTGAGGACCAGCGCCGCCGTCGGCAAGGCGTCGTCGTCCTCCAGGGTCAGGGTCACGTCCGGCGGGTTCGCCACACTGTTGCCGCCCGCCGCCGTCCCCGAGATCGTCACCGACTTGTTCGGCGAGTCCACCGCGTTGCCGTTTGCGGTCACCGTCACCGTCCCCGCGCTCGTCGTCGCCCCCGCCGCGAGGGTCAGCGTCGCCGCCGTGCTCAGGGTGAAGTCCGCCGCGACCGCCCCGGCCCCCGCGGCGGCAGCCACCGTCACCGTCACCGCAGCGCTCGATGGGCCGGACAAGGTCGCGGTCACCGTCGAGACCCCGCCCGTCTCCGAAATCGAGGTCGGCGTGAGCACCAGCGCCACCGTCGGCAACGTCTCGTCGTCCTCCAGCGTCAGGGTCACGGCCGGCGGGTTCGCCACCCCGTTGCCGCCCGCCGCCGTGCCCGAGACGGTCACGGACTTGTTCGGCGCGTCCACGTCGTTGCCGTTCGCGGTCACCGTCACCGTGCCTGCGCTCGTCGTCGCCCCCGCCGCGAAGGTCAGGGTCGTCGCCGTGCTCAGGGCGAAGTCCGCCGCCACCGCGCCCGTCCCCGCCGCCGCGGCCACCGTCACCGTCACCGCCTCGCTCGACGGGCCGGAGAGCGTCGCCGTCACCGTCGAGACCCCGCCCGTCTCCGAAATCGACGAAGACGACAACACGAGCGCCACCGTCGGAAGGGTCTCGTCGTCCGTCAAGGTCAGGGCCGCCCCCGTCACCGCCCCCGCGCCCTGCCCGTTGGCGAGCGCCGCCGTCACCGTCACGCTGCGCCCCGCGCTCCCCTGGTGGATGCTGTCGTCCACGGCCGTCACCAACACCGTGTCCGAGGCCGCCGTCGTCTCCCCCGCCGCGATGGTGATGGTCGCGTCCGTGCCCACCGTGTAGGAACCGGACACCGCCGCCACCGTCACCGTCGACGGCTCGCTCGACGGGTTCGACAAGGTCGCCGTCACCGTCGCAATGCCCCCGTTCTCCGACACCGACGCCGGGGCCAGCGCCAGCGTCACGCCCGGCGCAGAGTCGTCGTCGCGCACCGTCAGCGCCGCCCCCGTCACCGCCATCGTCGTCGAATCCGCCGCCGCCCGCGCGTTGGCGATGGTCGCCGTCACCGTGCCCGTCCGGTCCGGCTCGTCCGTCGCGTTGTCCGCCGCCACCACCGTCGCCGTGTCCGAAGCGTTCGCCGTCGCCCCCGCCGCGATGACGATGGCCGCGTCCGCGCCCGCCGCCCAGGCCGTCCCCGCGCTCACCGTCACCGTCGTCGCCGCGCCCGAGGGGTGCGAGAGCGTCGCGCTCACCGTCGCCACCGTCGCAGCGCCGCTCTCGTCGAGGGTCGCGGGGTCCAGCGCCAGGGTCACCCCCGGCGGGCCGTCGTCGTCGGCGGTGGTCACCGGCACGTCCACGTCGCCGACGCCGGCGTAGTCCGTGTCCCCGCTCGACGAATCGAGGCGCACCTGCCAGGTCACGTCCCCGTCGTCGACCGGGTCCTGCACCCCCGTCACCGTCACCGTCTGCCCCGTGCTCCAGGCCGCCGCGGCGAAGGTCAGCGACGAAGGCTCCACCGTCCCCTCGCCCGCATCCCGGCTCGACACCGCCACCGTCACCGCCGCCGAGGGCTGGGTCCGCAGCGCCACCGTGAACGTCGCCTGTCCCCCCGCCTCCGTCGCCTGCCCCGTCACCGCGCCCACGTCCAGCCCGTACTCGTCGTCGGCGTTGACCGCGTACACCGTCGCCGCCGCCAGCCCGTCGTAGCCGGCGTCCGCGGTGGCCGCCGCGTCCACCGCCACCGAGACCGTGTAGTTGCGGTTCCCGGCGGAGGGGTTGGGGTCCGACGGCGTGGGTGAATCGTCCACCCCGGTCAGGGTCACCGTCTGCGCCGTGTTCCAGTCCGACGGCGTGAAGGTCAGCCGCGCCGGCGCCACCGTGCCCTCGCCGGTGTCCGAGCTCGTCACGTCGAGCACCACGTTCCCCGACGGCGCGCGGTCGAGCCGCACCGTGAAGGTCGCCGTGTCCCCCGCCTCCGTGGTCCGCAGCCGGCTCGCCGCCGACGTCGACGGCGCCAGCGCGAGCCCCGGCGCCGGCGGGACCGTGACCGCCCCGGTGGTGAGGTCCCCGGCCTGCCGGTGGGCGGCGGCCAGCACCCGCACCGCCAGCGGGCGCCCGGCCCCGCGCCAGTCGCCGGTGAAGGCCAGCGTCAGGGTCGCCGTCGTCCCGCCCTCGGCGACGTCCGACACCCGCGCGATGGAGAGGTTCGGGACGGTGGTGACCAGCGCGAAGCCCGACGCCCCCGCCCCGGCAACGAAGGCGCTCTGCTTGAGCGACACCCCGAGGGTGGCCCCGTGCAGGCTGGCCTCGGTGAGCGCCGGCGGCAGGCTCCAGGCGAGGGCCGCGGCCGGGGCGGCGACGGTGAAGGTGAAGGACAGCCGGGCGCGGTCGGTGGTGGCCCGGTTCGCGTCCGCGTCGTGGGCGGTGACGACCACGATGCTCGCCCCGTCGCGGGTGGGCGTGCCGCAGACCACGCGCGGCGCGGCGGCGAGGTTGGCGGCGTCGGCGAAGCCCGTGGGGAAGTCCGCCGCCGTGCAGCCGCCCGCGTCCGCGCCGGTGGCGTCGAACTTCAGCCCCGCCGGCAGGCCGGCGGCCGCGTAGGTGACGGCCCCGTTGCCGCCCGCCGCCGCCGGGAGCTGGAACGGGACGATGGGCGCCCCGCTCGGGAAGCCGGTGGCCGGCCAGCCGCGCGCGAAGGCCGGCGCGGTGTCCGTGGGGGTCACCGTCACGGCGGCGGTGGTGAGGCCGATGCCGCGGCTGTGGGCGGATGCCTTGACCTTCACGGCCAAGCTCCGGTCGGTGCTGATGTTGCCGGTGAAGGCCAGGGTCAGCGTGGCGCGGCGTATGGAGGCTCGCAACGCACTGGCGATGGAGACGTTGGGGATGTCCGTCACCAGATCGAAGTCGGACTTCGTGATGCTGCCACCGAAGAAAAATCTCCCGGCGGACAGGTCCACCCTGACGGTGGCGCCGTTCAGGTTCGCCTCGGTCAGGCTCGCGGGAGCCGTCGACGCGATCGTCGCCTCCCCTACGTCGATCACGAACGTCAGCGTGGCGCGGTCGCTTGACGCCCGGTTCGAGTCCCCGTCGTGCGCGTAGATTTGGGCGGTGGCGAAATAGCCGTGCACGGTCGGCGTGCCGCACACGGTGCGCGGCGTCGTGCCCGGGCAGCCGTCGGCGTCCGCGCCGGTGGCGTCGAACTTCAGCCCCGCCGGCAGGTCGGCCGAGTAGGAGATGGCCCCGTTGCCGCCGCTCGCCGCCGGGACCTGGAACGGCTGGATGGCCACGCCTTTCTCGAACTCCTTGCTCGGCACCCCGCCGCCGAACGACGGCGCCGTGTCCGACACGAGCACGTCGATTTCGGCGGTCTCGAGGTTCGCGTCGCCGGCGTGGGCGGCGGCGAGCACCCGCACCTTGAGCTTCGCATCCGCCGCCAGCATCGTACCGCTCCAGGAGAGGTTGAGCGTGGCGCTGGTGCTGCCGGACGCCCCGCCGGAGACGCTGCCGACGGTCAGGCCGGCGATGGCGGGGCTGGCGGTCAGCGCGAAGCTGGAGGCGCCGACGCCGCTGGCGAACGTGGTCTTGTCCAGCGACACCGTGACCGCGGCGCCGTTCAGGGTCGCGGCGGTGAGGATGCTGGGCGAGGCGATGGACGCGGTCGGCACGGCCACGGCCACCGTGTCGGTGGTGAGGTCGATGCCGCGGCTGTGGGCGGATGCCTTGACCTTCACCGCCAGGGTCCGGTCGGTGCTGATGTTGCCGGTGAAGGCCAGGGTCAGCGTGGCGCGGCGTATGGAGGCTCGCGACGCACTGGCGATGGAGACGTTGGGGATGTCCGTCACCAGCTCGAAGTCGGACTTCGTGATGCTGCCACCGAAGAAAAATCTCCCGGCGGACAGGTCCACCCTGACGGTGGCGCCGTTCAGGTTCGCCTCGGTCAGGCTCGTGGGAGTCGTGGACGCGATCGTGGCCGCCCCCACGTCGATCGCGAACGTCAGCGTGGCGCGGTCGCTTGACGCCCGGTTCGAGTCCCCGTCGTGCGCGTAGATATGGGCGACGGAGTAATAGCCGTGCACGGTCGGCGTGCCACACACGGTGCGCGGCGTGGTGCCCGGGCAGCCGTTGGCGTCCGCGCCGGTGGCGTCGAACTTGAGTCCCGGCGGCAGGTCGTCCGAGTAGGAGATGGCTCCGTTGCCGCCGGTGGCCGCCGGGACCTGGAACGGCGCGATGGCCCCTCCTTTCTCGAATTCCTTGGTCGGCACCGTCGCGCCGCCGAACGACGGCGCCGTGTCCGCCACCGCTACAGTCACGGTGTCGGTAGTGAGGTCGATGCTGCGGTTGTGGGCGGCCGCCTTGACCTTCACCGCCAGGGTCCGGTCGGTGCTGATGTTGCCGGTGAAGGCCAGGGTCAGCGTGGCGCGGCGGACGGAGGCTCGCGACGCACTGGCGATGGAGACGTTGGGGATGTCCGTCACCAGCTCGAAGTCGGACTTCGTGATGCTGCCACCGAAGAAAAATCTCCCGGCGGACAGGTCCACCCTGACGGTGGCGCCGTTCAGGTTCGCCTCGGTCAGGCTCGTGGGAGTCGTGGACGCGATCGTGGCCGCCCCCACGTCGATCGCGAACGTCAGCGTGGCGCGGTCGCTTGACGCCCGGTTCGAGTCCCCGTCGTGCGCGTAGATATGGGCGACGGAGTAATAGCCGTGCACGGTCGGCGTGCCACACACGGTGCGCGGCGTGGTGCCCGGGCAGCCGTCGGCGTCCGCGCCGGTGGCGTCGAACTTGAGTCCCGGCGGCAGGTCGTCCGAGTAGGAGATGGCTCCGTTGCCGCCGGTGGCCGCCGGGACCTGGAACGGCGCGATGGCCCTTCCTTTCTCAAATTCCTTGTCCGGCACCGACGCGCTTCCGAACGACGGCGCCGTGTCCGACACGAGCACATCGATTTCCGCAGTCTCGAGGTTCGCGTCGCCGGCGTGGGCGGCGGCCAGCACGCGGACCTTGAGCTTCGCATCCGCCGCCAGCGTCGTCCCGCTCCAGGAGAGGTTGAGCGTGGCGCTGGTGCTGCCGGACGCCCCGCCGGAGACGCTGCCGACGCTCAGGCCGGCGATGGCGGGGCTGGCGACCAGCTCGAAGCTCGCCGCGCCGACGCCGCTGGCGAACGTCGTCTTGTCCAGCGACACCGTGACCGCGGCCCCGCTCAGGGTCGCGGCGGTGAGGATGCTGGGCGAGGCGATGGCGGCGCCCGGCGTCTCGTCGTCGTTCACCGTCACCGTCACCGCGGGGAGCGTGGGGTTGCGGAAGAAGCCCCCGCAGTGGCCGCCCACCCGGCGGTGGCTGATGGTGGCCGTGTCGTCCACCCCGTCGGCGTCGCCCGCCGCCGTCACCGTGACCGTCTGCGCCGTGCTCCAGTCGCTGCCGTCGAAGGCGAGCCGCTTCGTCAGGGGCGTCTGGTCCGTGTCGATGGTCACGTCGGGGTTGTTGCTGGCGACCTCGACGTTGACGACGCAGACGCCGCCGCCGGCGGGCGTGGGGTCGGCGGACAGCGCCAGGGTGTAGGTCCCCCGGTGGGCGTTGGTCCCGCCGCCGGCGGCCGGGTCCTCCTCCAGGGCGAGGGCGGTGCGGCCGAGCGCAATCCCCGGCGTCGGCGTGACGGCCACCGTGCCGGTCGCGAGGTCGCCGCTTCGCTGGTGGGCGGCGGCCTTGACCCGCACGGCCAGGGTGCGGACCGCATCGAAGCCGCCGGTGAAGGCCAGCGTCAGGGTGGCGGTGGTGCTGCCGGACGCCCCGCCGGAGACGCTGCCGACGCTCAGCCCGGCGATGGCGGGGCTCGTGACCAGCGCGAAGTTCGACTTCGTGACCCCGGCGGCGAAGGTGGTGTCCTCCAGCGCCACGGTGACGGTGGCCCCGTTCAGGTTGGCCTCGGTCAGCGCCGAGGGGCTGGTGGCCGAGACCGACGCGCCGTAGGTGAACACGACGAAGCTCCCCCGGCCGCTGTCGCTGGTTGCCCGGTTCGCGTCCGCGTCGTGGGCGATGGGGACGATGGTCGGGTTGTTGCCGGCGGTCGGCGTGCCGCAGAGGACGCGCGGGGCGGCGGCGAGGTTGGCGGTGTCGGCGTAGCCGGCGGGGAAGTCCGCCGCCGTGCAGCCGTTCGCGTCCGCGCCGGTGGCGTCGAACTTCATCCCCGCCGGCAGGGCGCCGCTCAGGCTGTAGTCGAGCGCCCCGTTGCCGCCGGTCGCGGCCGGGAGCTGGACCGGCGTCATGGCCACGCCCCGCTGCACGTAGAGGTCCGCGATGGCGGGCCACGACGGCGCCTCGTCGGTGGGCGCCACGGCCACCGTGCCGGTGGTGAGGCCGTCCGTGCCGGTGAGGGTGAGGGCGGCGGGCCTGACCCGGATGGCCAGCGTCGCCGGGACGCTGAAGTCGCCGGTGAACGAGAGCGTCAGGGTGGCGGCGGCGCTGCCGCTCGATGCGCCCGAGACCTGCGAGACGGTGAGGCCCGGGATGGCGCCCACCGGCTCGAAGTGCGAGGCCAGGACGCCGGCGGCGAAGGTGTCGCCGGTGAGCGCGACGGAGACGGTGGCGGTGTGGAGCGTCGCTTCGGTGAGCGACGCCGGGCTGGTGGCGGAGATGGACGCGGACCGGTTGCTGTGGACCTTGTGCGCGGCCTGGTTCGCCAGGGCGGCATGGTTGCGGTTGGTGGCCGTGAGGCCCACGCCGGCTTGGGAGACGCGGAACCAGGCCCCCCCGACGATGGAGTTGGCCGGAATGGCGATGCCGTCGGCGTCGAAGTCGGCGGCGGTGACGGTGTAGGCGAAGTTCACCTGCGTCATCCGGAAAACGTAGGAGGATGTGCTGCGGGCCCGGCGCTCGGTGCTGCCGACGGTGATCCTCATCTGCGCCGTGGTGATCGCGCCGCCCGCGATTTGCTGGAGGCCGCTTATGCGCGTGGTGATGACGTCGCCGGTGACGTAGTGGGTGCCGTTGGCCGGGGTCGAAGTGATGGAGACGCTCTGCGCGAGCGCCGCGGGCGGGGCGAGGAGGAGCGCCGCGGCGGCCAGCAGCAGGGGCGCGAGCCGGCGGAGCGCGTACCGGAGCGGGGCGGGCGGTGGCTGCGGGTCGGGTGGCCGGCGTGGATTCCCGCTTTCGCGGGAATGACGGGTGGGGGCGCGGGAATGACGGTGAGGGGCATCTGGCCGGAGTGGCGCGGGTCGGCGTCCGCAGAGCCCGTCATTCCCGCGAAAGCGGGAATCCACATCGCCCCGCCCGGCGCTGCCATTGCCCCACCCGAGCCAGCCGCGCGCCCGCCCGCGGAGGTCCCCGCCGTGGCTACGCGGGCGGGCGCGAGGGCGGAGCGCCTCGCCGCGATTGCGCCGGCGCCCGGCCTTGCGCGCCGCCGGCCGGTCGCTGTTACCTCTATCGCCTCTGCCCTGCGGGGGGGGGGGGGGGGGGGGGGGGTCACGGATGCGGGCGGCCGGGCGCGCGGCCCGGCGGCGGCGGCGTTCCCGCAGTCGGTCCGGCGGAGCTCCCGCCCGCCGTTCCCGCCGCCGCCGTTCCCGCGAAGCTCATGCACGCGCAAGCGGGCAGGCGCACCGGCGCCGGCGCCGGGCGTGGACGCGCGCGCGGGGAGCGCGCGGCCGGAACCCGCCGCCCCGCAGCACTCCCGCGCCGCCCGGCCCAACGGCGGGAAGACGGCGCCCCGCCCGGCTGCCGCCGCCATCGCGTCAGACCGTCGCCGGGTCGCGACGCCCGAGCGAGGACCTGGCGATGAAGTGGACATGGGGGAAGCCGGGAGAGTCCTCCGCTTCCCGCCACGCCTTGTCGACGACCTCCCTCTGCACGTCCACGAGGCCGGCGCCGTTCAACTGCTCGTACTTGCCGTCGTAGATGATGGTCACGTCCACCACGGGGTCGTCGTCGTAATCGAAACCGCGCCTGACGTTGACCCTGAAGAGCTTCACATCGCCGAAGTGCGACTTGAAGGCCGCCTCGGCGATCTCGCGTATCTGCCGTTCGTTCATGTCGAATCTCCTACGATGGCCGTCGCTTGAACAGCACATGCGCGACAAAGGCGCGGCGATGTCGGGCGTCGGCTTGCTCGAGCTGGGCGATGGCGGTCTCGGCGCTGTCGATTGCCGCGAGCACGTCCGGCTTGTCGAACCGGGCGTCAAGCGCGTAGTCCGCCTGCTGCCGCACTTTCTGCAAGACGACGAACGTGTAGGCAAAGCCCTGTATTTCGGGTGGAAACCGCTGCATCGCCTGTCTGTTCCGGCAAGCGCTCTTTGCGCTCCCGTGCTCCAGGGCGCGGTACACCCGATGCCAAGCCTCGCTGCGGCTTCCGCCGATGAGCAGGTCGGCCGCCGTGCCGGCCAGGCAGTGGAACATCGCGTAGTACGCGGTGCTGACGGCGCGGCGCAGGCTCGCCTGCGAGGGCCGCCGCGGATCGATCTCCGCCAGGCTGCGGGCCGTGGCCATCAAGTCGCGCGGGGTCAAGGTGCAAGCCGTCCCGGTCCGAAGATGGCGCGATTCTACACACCAGCCACCGGGGGGCCATCCCTCACCGCCCTTCCCCCACCCGAACCGGCCGCGCGCGCGAACGCGGAGCGCCCCGCCACGGCGGCGCGGACGGCCGGCCGGGCGCGCGGCCCGGCGCCGCCGTCGACGTTCCCGCGGCTGGTCCGGGTAAGCTCCCGCCCGCCGTTCCCGCCGCCATCCTTCCCGCGAAGCTCATGCACCCGAAGGCGGGCGCACGCACCGGCGTCAGCGTGGCGGCCGGCCTGCTTCCCGCCGAGCCGGGGCTCCTCGTGCCCCCAACCGTCCTTCCCCCGGTCGAGCCGGCTGTGTCCCTTGCCGTCATTCCCCGTCATCCCCGCGAAAGCGGGGAGAAAGCGGGAATCCACGCCGTTCCATCCAGCGTCGCCATTCCCGCGAAGCTCGCGCCCGCACAAGCGAGTGCGGGTAGCGGAACCCATTTCAATCATGGCGGGCAGGAGGACTACACCGCCGCCGGGTCGCGACGCCCGAGCGAGGACCTGGGGAGGAAGTGGACGCAGGGGAAGCCGAGGTCGTCCTCCACCTCGCGCCATGCCTTGGAGACGATGTCGGACTGCACCCGCAACAGCCCTGCCCCGTTCAACTGCTCGTACTTGCCGTCGTAGATGATGGTCACGTCCACGACGGGGGAATCGTCCTCGAAGCCGTACCCGGGCCGCACGTTGACCCTGAAGACCTCGATGGCGCCGAAATAGCGCTTGAACGCGGTTTCGGCGATCTCGCGTATCTGCTGTTCGTTCATGTCGAGCCTCCTATGGTGACCGCCGCTTGAACAGGACATGGGCGGCGAAGCCGCGACGAGGTTGAATGCCGGCTTGCCCGAGCTGGACAATGGCGTTCTCCGCCCTGTCGATTGCCGCGAGCACGTCCGGCTTGTCATATCGGCCCTCAAGCGCATAGTCCGCCTGGTGACGTGCTTTCTGCAACGCGGCGAAGGTGTCGGCGAAGTCTTGAATTTCCAATGGAAACGCCGCCATCGCCCGCTTGTGCTCGCAGGCGGTCCTCGCTCTGCCGTGCTCCAGGGCGCGGTACACCCGATGCCAGGCCTCGCTGCGGCTTCCGCCGATGAGCAGGTCGGCCGCCGTGCCGGCCAGGCAGTGGAACATCGCGTAGTACGCGGTGCTGACGGCGCGGCGCAGGCTCGCCTGCGAGGGCCGCCGCGGATCGCCCTCCGCCAGGCTGCGGGCCGTGGCCATCGAGTCGCGTGGGGTCAAGGTGCAAGCCGTCCCGGTCCGAGGATGGCGCGATTCTACACACCAGCCACCGGGGGCCGCCCCTCCCCGCCCTTCCCCCGGTCGAGCCGGCGGGACACTCCTGCTCCCAGAGAGCCCCGCCACGGCGGCGCGGCCGCCCGGCCGCTTCGCCATGGGCGAGCCTTCGGCGACGGACCTCCGGTCCGCGCTTGACGGGCGGGACACCCGCGTCCGTCAGGACGCGCCCGCTCCCAGAGGTCCGCCTCCGGGTGCGGATACCTCAAGGCGAGCACCGTGCTGGTGCGACGTCCGGGGGCGGCGCCGAAGGTATCGAGCGCTGGCGCTCATGGCCCGATGCTCATGGCGTTGCCTGCGGCGAAGGTCATCAGACGATGCCGAACAATCGGGCCGCGATGGCGAGGATGAGCGCGGCCTGGAAGCCGAACATCCATCGGACTTCGGACCGCAACGCGGCGAGGTCGGCCTTGACCGCGGCGAGGTCGCCCTTGGTGGCGGCTTGTTCATCGGCGCGGGCGATGGTCGAAACGATGGCTTCGGCGTGCTTGCGCTCGATGCCCGCGGTTTCGAGGGTGCGGATGGCGGCGTGCGTATCGAGTGAGTACATGGCGCTGCCCCTGCAAGCGGTTGTCGTATCGTTTCATCCCGAACCTTGTTTACCACACGCGCTTTCTCATGTGGGTTCCTGATGGGGCGATCCGGGGTCCTGGTCGGCGCATCACAACCTCGTATTGGCCGAATCGCAGGGCGGCTCGGCAAGCATCCGGGCGAGGCGCCGGCGCCCGAGGATCGACACCTCCAGCGCGCTGTCTTCTCCATTCCGGCCCGTCTCCGGGATGCCGCGGCGGCTGCCCATGCGGGCGGGACACCCGCGTCCGTCAGGACGCGCCCGCTCCCAAGGGTCCGGCGTCACGGGCGCCAGCAGCCGGGCAGGCGCTCCGGCACCGGGCGTGGACGCGCGCGCGGGGAGCGCGCGGCCGGAACCCGCCGCCCCGCGGCACTCCCGCGCCGCCCGGCCCAACGGCGGGAGGACGGCGCCCCGCCCGGCTGCCGCCGCCATCGCGTCAGACCGTCGCCGGGTCGCGACGCCCGAGGTCGGACCTGGCGATGAAGTGGACATGGGGGAAGCCGGGGGAATCCTCCATCTCCCGCCACACCTTGGTGACGACCTCCGAGCGTACGCCTACGATGCCGGCCCCGTTCAATTGCTCGACCTTTCCGTCATAGATGACGTTGACGTCCACCACGGGGTCGTCGTCGTGATCGAAACCGTGCCTGACGTTGACCCTGAGGAGCTTCACATCGCCGAAGCGCGACTTGAAGGCCGCCTCCACGATCTCGCGTATCTGCTGTTCGTTCACGTCGAACCTCCTTGCGATGGCCGCCGCCTGAACAGCACATGAGCGGCGAGGTCCCGGCGGCGCTGGGCGCCGGCTGGTTCGAATTGGGTAATGGCGTACTCGGCCGAGGCGACGTCCCCGAGGACGTCGGACTTGAGGTAGACGCCGCCGTCAAGCGCGTAATCCGCCCCCTGCCGTGCCTTCTGCAAGGCGACGAACGTGTCGGCAAAGCCCTGTATTTCGGGTGGAAACCGCTGCATCGCCTGTCTGTTCCGGCAGGCGCTCTTTGCGCTTCCGTGCTCCAGGGCGCGGTATGCCCGATGCCATGCCTCACCGCGGCTTCCGCCGATGAACAGGTCGGCCGCCGTGCCGGCCAGGCAGTGGAACAGGGCGTAGTACGCGGTGCTGACGGCGCGGCGCAGGCTCGCCTGCGAGGGCCGCCGCGGACCGCCCTCCGCCAGGCTGCGGGCCGTGGCCATCGAGTCGCGTGGGGTCAAGGTGCAAGCCGTCCCGGTCCGAGGATGGCGCGATTCTACACGCCAGCCACCGGGGGCCGCCCCTCACCGCCCTTCCCCCACCCGAACCGGCCGCGCGGGCGAACGCGGAGCGCCCCGCCACGACTGCGCGGGCTCCCGGCCTTGCGCGCCGGATGCCCTGCCTCGAAACGGAGCCTGATCCGCAGATTCAGCCTTTCCGGCGCAAGAATTTCTTCCACGTAGCGTTCGACGTAGACGTTCGGGCATCGAAGAACGGCCTGTTCGACGCTTCGGAGATAATCGGCCAGGGCCTCATGCAACGTCGGGCAGGCTCTTCGCCAGCTTCCGACGGAGCTCCGGATAGTGGCGGTAGTCGTTCGCCCACTCGACGAACATCGCATCATCGGACAGCCGCCCCCGGCCGTACCGGTCGAAGAACTCTTCGGAATCCATCTTCTGCCGGCTCTCGTGGATGCTCGACCGTTTGGCCACCGCAACCGGTGCGTCGAGGGACGAGGTGTATCGGATGGTCTGCTTTCGCATGAAAATCTCCTCGCTTATGGTAAAAGGCGGCGGCGCAACAGGGAGAGGTGGCCGCTCTTCACCGCGCTGATTCGGGGTCACGCGGCGCGCACCGCCTCGCGCAGCAGGCGGAGGGCGGCTTTCGCGTGCGGGGCGGTCGGTCGAGTCCAACGAATAATCATGAGAGCCTTGAAGCGGATGCATATTCGAGCTGAAGGGATCCTTCTCCGCGCTGAGGAGCATATCGAGGCTTCGCGCGAAGCGCCCTCCCCCGCCGGACGTGCCGGTATCGGGCAAACAGGCCCGGGGCTCCCCACCGGAGGCGGTCGGTCGATCCCCGATCGCGCGTGGAGGACGTGACGATGGCGGTGGCGTTCGACGTCCACCCCGACATGGACGAACTGATCGCGGCCAAGCGGGCGGTCGTCCGGACGCGCGATCCCGAGGAGATGCGCGCGGCGTGGAACGACTACGGAGCGCGGCTGGGGCGGGATCGCCCCGCCGGGATGGTGGTGCGGGACACCGCGATCCCGCGTCCGGCACCGCGGGATGGAGAGATCCCGATACGGATCTACCGCCCGGAGGGCGTGGAGGCGCCCAGCCCCTGCGTCGTCTATCTGCACGGCGGCGTGTTCATCAAGGGAAGCCTGGACAGCGGCGACAGCATCGCCTGGGGCGTCGCCGCGGAGGTCGGGGCGACGGTGGTCAGCGTCGACTACCGGCTCGCTCCGCGGCACCCGTTTCCGGAAGGCGTGAAGGACTGCTACGCGATCGTCCGCCACCTCGCCGACCATGGAGAGGCGCTCGGCATGCAGGGCGACCGGCTCGCGCTGTGGGGGGACAGCGCGGGCGGCAACCTGGCGGCCGCGACCTGCCTCATGGCACGCGACCGCGGCGGGCCGCGCATCGTGGCGCAGGCGCTCAACTACCCCTGCCTCACCGACGTTCTGACATCCGACTCCTACCGGCGCTACGCGGAGTCGCCGGGATTGCGCACCGCCGGCATGGACGTCGGCTGGAGCCATTACCTCGGCGACCGCCGGCCGACGGACGATCCATACGCAGTGCCGCTGAAAGCCGGGGACCTCTCCAACCTGCCGCCCGCTCACGTCCACTACGCCGAGATCGACCCCCTCGCCGACGACGCCGTTCAATACGCGGGGCGCCTCGCCGCCGCGGGCAACGTGGTCGTGCAGCGTTGCGCGCGGCGCATGATTCACGGCTTCCTGCGCGCCCGATTCTCGGGCGCCGAGGCCGCGGCCGAGTTCGCACGCCCCTGCGCATTCCTGCGAAGCCGGCTCCGGCCCTGACGTTCCACCCGTCTCCCGCGGGATCGATGCCGGAATCGGAGTCGCGGCACCGGGACTGCGCGAGATGACCCGCCCCGCGAGCCGGCCCAAGGCAGACGCAATCGGGGAAGCCGTGACGCCCCACGCCGCTTCCCTCAACCCGATACGCCGAAGGGATGGCGCTCCACGATGGTCGCGTCGCGCTCCGCTCCGGTCGAGATGAGGTCGATCGGGACTCCGGCGAGGGATTCGATACGCTCCAGATAGACGCGCGCCCGCGGCGGCAGATCGGCGCGCGCGCGGAGACCTGCCGTCGATGTCTCCCAACCCGGCAGGTCCTCGTACACCGGCTCGCAACGCACGAGTTCTTCGACCGAGGACGGCGGGGCGTCCGGCCACTCCCGCTCGAGCCGGTAGCCGGTGCACAAGCGCACCACCGGGAGTCCGTCCAGTACGTCGAGCTTCGTGATGCACAGCCCCGATAAGCTGTTGATCCGGACCGCGCGGCGCAGGCTCACGACGTCGAGCCAACCGCAACGGCGGGGGCGTCCCGTCGTCGCGCCGAACTCGTTGCCCCGAGAGGCGAGAAGGCGCCCCGTCTCGTCGTGCAGCTCGGTCGGGAAGGGTCCGGCACCCACCCGGGTCGTGTACGCCTTGGCGACTCCGAGAACGTAGCCGATGTCTCGCGGGCCAAGTCCGCTCCCGGTGGCCGCCCCGCCCGCGGTGGTGTTCGACGACGTGACGAAGGGGAAGGTGCCTTGATCGACGTCCAGGCAGGTACCCTGCGCGCCCTCCAGCAATACGCCTTCTCCGGCGTCGAGGGCGGCGTGGAGGATCGTGGGCACATCGGTGATCAGCGGTCTCATCCGTTCGGCCGCCGCCTCCAGATCGTCCCGGACCTCGGCGACGTCGATCGGGTCCGCGCCGAGCGCGTGCACAAGCATGAAGTTGTGATGCTCGCCGAGGGCCCGGAGCTTCTCGTCGAGCCGCGCGGGATCCAGGAGATCGTCGGCGCGCACCGCCCGGCGAGCGGCCTTGTCCTCGTACGCGGGGCCGATCCCGCGTCCCGTGGTGCCGATCGCGGCGGTCCCGCGCGCGGCCTCCCGCGCGCGGTCCACCGCCGCGTGATACGGAAGGATGAGGGGGCAGGCGCCGCTCACCTTCACGCGTCCGGCCACCGGTACGCCACGCTCGGCGAGCATGTCCATCTCTTCGAGGAGTGCGGCCGGCGACAGCACCACGCCATGCCCGATGAGACACTGCACACCGTCGCGCATCACCCCCGAAGGGACGAGATGCAGCACCGTGCGCCTGCCGCCGATGACGAGGGTATGGCCGGCGTTGTGGCCGCCCTGGAACCGGGCCACGACCGAGGCACGCTCGGTGAGCAGGTCCACGACCTTGCCCTTGCCCTCGTCGCCCCATTGCGCACCGATGACGACTACCGCGCCGATCATCGTTCCTCCACCTTCATTCCCGCGGCGAGCCGTGTCCGGAGAAGCCCGCGCACATCCGGCCGGCGGTGTCTCCTCGCTCCGGCGGCACGGTGTACCCGGAGGCATCTCCGCCGGCGACCGTCCACCGCGCGTCGCGCCGTCCCGGGCGCCGGGCGCTCTCCTCCGCATCCTGTAACGGACGCTCGATGGTGACGACTCCCGCGCCGGCCATCTTCACTCCGGCGCCGGGCCGTGTTCCGGGGAGTCCGGGTCCATCCAGCCGGTAGCGGTCCTTCGAGCCGAGGGTGGACCGCACCCGGAGGAACCGCCGTCGCCGACGACCACCCACCGCCCGCCGCGCCGTTCCAGGCGTCGAACGCTTTTCCCCGCCTCGTCCGGCAGGCGCTGGATCACGCGCTCGCCGCGCCTCCTGAGATCGCGGACCGCGGCGCACAGGGCAGGGTCGTCCGACCACGGGGCGTCGATGACACCGCCACTCTCCGGCTGTCCGCCACCCTCACCCTGCAGGGTGACGATGGTCTTCAGGTCCGCGCTGAATCCGGTGGCCGGCCGCGCGCGGCCGAAGACGCTGCCGATCTCGTCGTAGCGCCCTCCCCTGGCCACCTCCCGCCCATGCCCCGGCACGAACGCGGCGAAGACGAAGCCGGTGTGGTAACGGTACCCCCGGAGTTCGGCCAGATCCACGTGCAGTTCGACATCCGGTCGGCGCACGCGCACCGCGTCCGCCAATCCGGCGAGGTCGATGAGGGCGCGCTCGACCTGCCCTCCACCGCACGCGAGCTCCCGCACCGCGCGTTCCAGGACCGCGACATCTCCGTCGAGGCCGACGAGCGCGGCGATCGCCCCGGCGTACCGCGCCTCGACGCCCCAGCCCGCCAGCAGCCTCCGGACCTCTGCCCCGGCCTTGCGCTGCAGGACCTCGTGGAGCTCGCCCTCACGCTCGCGCGGTAGCGCGGCGCAACGCGCGAGGGCGCGGAAGATCCCGACGTGGCCCATGTCGAGGTGCACCGGCCCGATGCCGCATCGCTCCAACGCCTCCAGCATCAGGCAGACGATCTCGCAGTCGCTCTCGCGGCCCGGGTGGCCGTACAGCTCCGCCCCGATCTGGATCGGGCTGCGGGTGCCCGAGACCCCCTCGGGCAGGGTATGCAGAACCGTCCCGACGTAGCACAGGCGCGAGGGACCCTCCCGGCGCAGACGGTGGGCGTCGATGCGCGCGACCTGGGGGGTCATGTCCGCCCGGACCCCCATCATCCGGCCCGTCAACTGGTCGATCAGCTTGAAGGTGTGAAGATCGAGGTCCTCGCCGGTGCCCGTCAGCAGCGACTCCAGGTACTCGATGAAGGGGGGGGTGACGATCTCGTAGCCCCAGCGGGAGAACAGGTCGAGCAGCGTGCGCCGCGTCCGCTCGAGCCGAGACGACTCCGGAGGCACGAGTTCCCCCATGCCCTCGGGAAGCAGCCAGCGCTCTCGGCGGGACTCCATCGGACGGGACGCGGAAAGGGGGCGGGACGCGGGGAAGAAGAACGGCGGAACGGAAGGCGCGCGCCGGAGTCAGCGGACGACGTAGAGCAACAGGCATCCGGTCACCGTCACCGTGAGGCCGGCGAAGCGGAGCGTGTTGTCGTTCATCCGCGCCAGCGCAAGCAGCGCACGGCGCATCGCCTGCGGATTCAGGAAGGGCACGATGCCCTCCAGAACGAACACGAGCGCCACCGCGACGAGCAGGTCGTGCCACATCGCGCGTTCGGGATGGTCAGGGCCCGCCGGGCTGGATGCGTTCGCGGAGCGGGACGCGAATCACGGCTGCGGCCCCGCCGAGCCCTTGAAGTACTCGAAGAATTCGCTCTTCGGTTCGAGCAGGAGGATATCCGAGGTGCTGCCGAACGTGGTGCGGTAGGCGTCCAGGCTGCGGTAGAACTTGTAGAACTCGCGATCCCGGCCGAATGCCGAAGCGTAGATCTCGGTCGCCCGCGCGTCGCCCTCGCCACGGGTGATCTGCGCCTCCCGATCCGCTTCCGCGATGATGACCTCGCGGTCCTTGTTCGCGCTGGCCCGAAGCTCGCGCGCCTGCTCCTCGCCCTCGGAGCGGAAGCGCTTGGCCACCTCCTGGCGCTCGGCCCGCATCCGGTTGTAGACGGACTGGCTCACGTCCTCGGGCAGGTCCACCCGCTTGATGCGCACGTCCACGATCTCGAGCCCCAGCTCGTCGGCCTGGTCCTTGGCCGCGACCCGCAGCTCGTCCATGATCTCGGTCCGCTCCCCCGAGACCACCTGCCGGATGGTCCGTTTGCCGAACTCGTCGCGCAGGCGCTTGAGGATCACCTCCCCGAGCCGGTTGTTCGCCTGGAGGATGCTGCCCCCGGCCGAGGTGTAGAACTGGCGCACGTCCGCGATACGCCACTTCACGAACGAGTCCACGATCACGTTCTTCTTCTCGGAGGTGAGGTAGTTCTGCGGGTCGCTGTCGAGGGTCTGGATCCGGGAATCGAACTTCAGGATGTTCTGCACCACCGGTACCTTGAAATGCAGGCCCGGATCGAGGTCCGTGCGTTCCACCTTGCCGAACTGCAAGAGGATCGCCACTTGGCGTTCATCGACGGTGAACACGCTCAGCGCGCCCAGGGCGCCGAGCCCGGCGAGGAGCACCAGCAAGGCTTTCACGTTCATCAGCGCGTCCTCTCGTTCGAGTTGTCCCGCGAGCGCCGGGAGTCACCGCCGGTCGCCCCTCCCCGCGTCGTCGAATCTCCCGCCGCTCCGAACGACTGGCGTTCCGGTTCCGCCATGTCACCGCGCGAGCGGAGGATCTGGTCGAGCGGCAGGTACATGAGATTGTTGCCTTCCGGGATGTCCACGAGCACCTTGCTCGTGTTCGCGAGCACGGATTCGACCGCTTCGAGATAGAGCCGGTCGCGGGTGACCTCCGGCGCGGCCTCGTACGCCTTGAGCACCTGCTCGAAGCGGGACGCATCGCCGAGCGCGATGGCTTCGACCCGTTGCCGGTACGCTTCGGCCTGGGCGAGGATCGCGTTGGCCTCCCCCCGCGCCTTGGGGACCACGTCCGCCTGGTAGGCCCTCGCCTCGTTGATGATCCGCTCCTGGTCCTCACGCGCCTTGATGGCGTCGAGAAAGGCATCCTGGACCTGGGCGGGGGGCTGGGCGTTCTGCATGTTGACGCTCATCACGTGCAGACCGGTCCGGTAGCGGTCGAGGATCTCCTGGATCAGCCCCTGCACCTCGGCCGCCACCGCCCCACGACCCTCGGTGAGCACGAAGTCCATCTTCGACCGGCCGACGATCTCGCGCACCGCGCTCTCCGTCGCCTGGCGCAGCGCGATCTCCGGCTCGCTGTTCTGGAAGAGGAAATCCGCGGGGTCCTTCACCCGGTACTGCACCGCGAACTGGAGATCGACGATGTTCTCGTCCTCGGTCAGCATGAGCGCCTCGCGAGGGACCACGGCGACGCTGCTGCCCTGGTTGCGGAATCCGATCTCCGCATTGCGGACCCGGTCCACGTTGACCGTGACCGCCGAATCGATGAAGTACGGCGCCCAGTTGAAACCCGGGTCCATCGTCCGATGATACGCGCCGAAGCGCAGCACCACGCCCTTCTCCGGCTCCTGGATGATCCACACGCCCCCGAGCCACCACACGGCGAGCAGCACGATGATGATGAGCCCGGCCCCCACGGAGCCGCCGCGGCCGAGCCCCCGGCCGAATCTGCGGACGGGCCCTCCGCCTCCTCCACCGGAACGCCGGCCGAAGACCTTCCCCCACTGCGCCTGCAGCTTGCTGAGCACTTCGTCGAGATCGGGGGGGCCCTGCTGCTTGCCGCGGTTCCCCCACGGGTCCCGATCTCCGTTCCCGCCCGGTTGATTCCAAGCCATCTGATCACTCCATGGACGCGCCTTTCGGGGGCGCCTTTCGGTCAGGGCGCGTACTCGCAGCACGGAGGCCGCCGCGTGAAGCGTTGTGCCGGGATCTTAGCCTGCATCGCTCACCAGTTCACGGGCCGGACGCATCCGGGGGCTTCGCCCCGCCCGCCGGCGGGAAAACACCCGTACCGGCGTGCCCCGCGAGAATGGATCACCGCCTCGCATAGCGGCGGGAAGCGCGGCTCAGGAACGCCGCCTCCCGCCCGCCGACGTTGTATCCGCACCGGAATCCGGCGTGCCGTCGGCCCCCGGTGCATCGGTGAGACACTCCGCAAGCCGCGTTTCCCGGCGCAGCCGCGCGAGGACCTCCGGCTCGATGCGGAACGTCATCAAGCAGGCACCGTCGGCCTCCTCCACCTCTTCCACGACCCTTGCGTGCGCGTAGAGTGCCGCACGCAACCGCCCCTGTGAAGGCGGAACGCGCGCGACCTGCATCATCCGCGCCCGCCCGGCGTGGGAGCGGATGGCTTCAACGACCAGATCCATCCCCTCCCCGGTCCCCGCGGAGGCGAGCACGCGCGCCGGCCGTTCGTCGGCGCCAAGCTCTGCGCGCGGCCATCCGGCTTCGGCTTCGGGACGGCCGGGGGCGAGGGCGTCGCATTTGTTGAACACCTCGATCCTGGGGACGTGGCCGCCGCCGATCGCCTGCAGCACGTCGTGCACGTCGCGAATCCTCTCGTGCCGATCCGGCGCCGTCGCATCGACGACGTGCACCAGAAGCCGCGCCTCCTTCGTCTCCTCGAGGGTCGCCCTGAACGCCGCGACCAGATCATGGGGCAACCGGCGGATGAATCCGACGGTGTCGGCAAGCACGACCGCTTCCCCGCCCCCGAGGTCGAGCCGGCGAAGCGTCGGATCGAGGGTCGCGAAAAGCCGGTTCTCGGCGAGGACGCCGGCGCCGGTGAGCCGGTTGAAGAGAGTCGACTTCCCCGCGTTGGTGTAGCCCACCAGCGCCACCACCGGAACGCCGGAGCGGGAGCGGGCCCGCCGGCTGAGGCGGCGGCGCGTGTACACGTGTTCCAGGCGCGCGCGCACGGTGCGGATACGCTTTTCGACGAGACGCCGATCCGTCTCCAACTGCGTCTCGCCCGGCCCGCGCAGACCGATCCCGCCCTTCTGGCGCTCCAGGTGCGTCCACCCTCTCACAAGCCTCGTGGACAGGTGTTCGAGCTGCGCGAGCTCCACCTGGAGCTTGCCTTCGAAGGTGCTCGCACGTTGCGCGAAGATGTCGAGGATCAAGGCGCGCCGGTCGAGGACCCGGCACTCGACGAGGCGTTCGAGGTTACGCTCCTGCGCCGGGCTCAACGGCTGGTCGAAGATGACGACCTCCGCCCCGTTCGACTCCACGGCCGCGCGTACCTCCTCGGCCTTGCCGGCGCCGATGAAGAACTTCGGGTCCGGGGCCCGCCCGGAATAGCGCACGACGCCGGCGGGACGCGCTCCGGCCGACTCCGCCAGCTCGCGAAACTCGTCGAATCCGCAGTCCGCGGCCGAGTCGTCGACGTGCACGAGCAGAGCCCGTTCGCCGGTCGCGGGTCTATCGAACATCAGTGACTCGACGCACCACCGGGAGCGCCGCGCTCACGCACGGGGACGGAGCGCGGAACCGCTCGGGGATCCGGGAACGCCGAGTGGCGCACCGCCGATGCGCGGGAACCACACCGGAGAATCGAATCGGGCGGTCGTCGAGACCGCGCAACGCTCGCGCGTGGAGCCGCGTGTTCGTCCCGGATGTTTCGAGTCGAACCCCCTCCGCGCGACGCGCGCGGAGCCCCGGCCGGACAGCCGCTTCGACGCTCGTCTCGAAAATCCGCCTGATCGCCGGAGGCGGGGGAATGGCACGGCTCGACGGTCGGCTCGGAAACGTCGCCGTTTCGAAGAATCGAGAAATCAGGGGCCGGTGCACGCCACCGCCACATGCCCGACTCCGGCGCAAGGCACCACGGGCCGGCGCTCCCGGCCCGACGGCGGAGCCGATCCGCGGCTTCAGTGGCTTTCGGCCTCTTTCCGTACATGGTCCTCGCGAGGATGCCTCGTCTCGCCCGAGCGGGGAGATCCCGTCTCGCCCGAGCGGGAGGATCTCGTCTCGTTCGAGCGGGGATGCCTCCTCTCGTCCGAGCGGGGATGCCTCGTCTCGTCCGAATGGGGAAGCTTCATGTTGCGGGAAGGCACCACGGTCGAAATCGCGTGCTTGTAGACCATCTGGCTGACGGAATTGCGAAGCACCACGACAAATTGGTCGAACGACTCGATCTGGCCCTGAAGCTTGATGCCGTTGACGAGAAAGATGGAGACGGGCACCCGTTCCTTTCTGAGCATGTTGAGGAATGGATCCTGCAACGATTGTCTGTTGTTCACGGCTGTTCTCCGAATCGGCGCTGCTTGTTGTTTTCCAGGCTCCCTCCCGGAACGGCCGGTGCAGTATAGATCATCGCCGCAACGACACTCCCTGAAGGAGCGAGGGATGCGCCACGGCCCCCGTACAGGACCCGGCGCACTCGACGAACGAGGCGGCGCACGCGGCGACGCGCTCCACGACGTCCGGAGCATGACCGTCGATGCGCACGGTGTTCCGCTCCGAGTGCAGCCACGTGAGCTGGCGCCGGGCGAGCTGGCGCGTCGCGGCGATCGCCTGCGCCGCCATCTCCTCGCGCGTGCATCGTCCCGCGAGATACGTCCACACCTGCCGGTAACCGACCAGGCGCATCGAGGCGTTGCGCTCCGTCAGCCGCCAGCGCCGTTTCAGGTCGCGGACCTCCTCGATCAGGCCGGCGTCGAGCATCCGCAGGAACCGTGCCGCGATGTCCCGGTGGAGGGTGTCCCGATCCGCCGGCTCGATCACGATACGGCATACCGGCCCGGCGAGGCCGCCGCGGCGTCCGCGGGCGAGCAGCTCCGACATCGGCCGTCCGGTGAGCGCATGCACCTCCAGCGCCCTCTGGATGCGTTGCGGATCGTTCGGATGGATGCGGCGTGCCGACGGCGGATCGATGCCGGCAAGCCGCGCGTGCATCGCCGCCCACCCCGCGCGCGCCGCCTCGCGCTCGATCCCGGCCCGCACCGCGGGATCCGCCGCCGGCAGCGCCGCGAGGCCCCTGTCGAGCGCCCGGAAGTACAACCCGGTGCCGCCGACAAGAATCGGCACCCGCCCCGCGGCCCGGATGTCCGCGATCGCGCGCATGGCGTCGTCGCGGAACTCGGCTGCCGAGTAGCGTTCGTCCGGGTTGCGGATGTCGATGAGCCGGTGCGGCGCCCGGGCGAGCAATTCGCGGTCAGGCTTGCCCGTTCCTGCATCCAGGTGACGGAACACCAGCGCCGAGTCGACGCTCACGATCTCGTAGGGTCCGCGCGCCGCGAGCGCCGCCGCGACCGCGGTCTTGCCGGCTGCGGTGGGTCCCATGAGGAACACCACGGGCCCCGCTCCGCTACGCCCCTCCTCCGCCATCGCCCCGCTTCAGGCCGGTGAGAGCACCCGGGCGCCCTCATTCCACGCAAGACCCGCGGTGGTCCGTCCTGAACCGGCGCCGTGCCCCGTCATCGCCGCGACGACGTGACGAAGAGACGACGTAGCGCCGCCTCGTCGACGGCCACCACCCCGGCGCTCAGCCTGCCCCCGAGCGCCGCTTCGACGACGGCGCCGGCGCCGTCACCGGCGGGGGCCGATCCTGCAAGGGAGGCGAGCGCATCGGCAAGATCCGGGACCGCGCCCCGGGACTTCGCCCACGCGGCGACGGTGTCGAGCAGCTTCTCCGCCTCGATTCCGGCGAGGCAGGGGGGCACCGCCCGGAGGGTGAGGGCGTCTGGTGCGCCGCGGCGGATTTCGATCCCCAGCGACCGGAGCGAGGCGCCCGCCTCGTCCACCGCGTCGACGACCGCCTCGGGTGCCGTGCGGGTGTGCGGGATCAACAACGGACGCGACACCGGCGCAGAGGCTCGTGCGGCTTCATCGAGTCGGGCGCGCAGCAGTGCCTGGCGCGCCGCGCCGAATTCGATCAGCAGAAGTTGCCCGCGGCCGTCGACGAGGACGTAGTCGCCGAGGCGCATCCACCCCGGAGCGGCGCCGGGACCCGCGGCGCGGGGGGCCGCCGAGAGCGCAGCATACGCGGCAAGTTGATCGCGGACCTGGCCCGCGCCGGGACGCACGCCGCCGGCCGGACAAGACGTGCGCGCGGCGGTGCCGGCTCCCCATGCGGCAGTTCCTGCCACCGGTGCCGCAGCCTCCGGTTCCGGCGCGGTGGCTTCCGGAGGCGGCCCGCCGGCTTCCAGCGACAGGACCGCGGCCTCCGGCGGCGGTGCGTCCGGGGTGAGCCCGCCGAGTGCGCGCGAGACCGTGTGGCGGACGAAATCGTGGACATGGCGCGGCTCGCGGAACCGGACTTCGTGCTTGGCAGGATGCACGTTGACGTCGACCGCGGCAGGCTCGACGCCGAGGTGCAGCACGAACGCCGGATACCCCGTGCCCGGCAGCGAATCCCCGAACCCGACGCGGACCGCGTGCCGCACGACGTCGTCGCGCACGCTGCGCCCGTTCACGAAGAGGAACTGAAGGTCCGGGCGGGGCCGCGCTGCGCCCGGCGGGGCCAGGAACCCGTGGATCGACAGGCCGCCCGCGTCGAAGGAGATATCGAGTGCGCTCGCCGCGAACGCCTCGCCGAGCAGGTGCGAGAGACGGCGGACAGGCCCCATGCGCCGCGTCGTCTCCATCACCTTCCGGGCGTCGTGGTGGAGCGTGAACGAGACGCCGGGACGTGCCAGGGCGAGCCGGCGTACCGCGTCTTCGACGTGGCGGAGCTCGGTGCGGGGGGTACGCAGGAACTTGCGCCGGGCCGGGACGTTGAAGAAGAGATCGCGCACCTCCACCGTCGTCCCGGTCTTCGATGCCGATGGCTCCATCGCGCCCACCATCCCGCCGTCGACACGCACCCGCGCGCCGCTCTCCGCCTCCCGCGGCCGGCTCTCCAGGGTGAGCCGCGACACCGAGGCGATGCTCGGCAGCGCCTCTCCGCGAAACCCCATGCTGGAGATACGGTCGAGATCTTCGAGTGTCGCGATCTTGCTGGTCGCATGGCGCGAAAGCGCGAGCACGAGCTCTCCGGCAGGGATCCCGAATCCGTCGTCGCGCACCCGGATCAGCCGCGCCCCGCCCGTTTCGAGCTCGATGCCGATCGTCGTCGCATCCGCGTCGAGGGCGTTTTCCACGAGCTCCTTCACCACGGAGGCGGGGCGTTCCACGACCTCCCCCGCCGCGATCTGATTCGCCAGCACCCCCGAGAGCAGTCGGATCCGGCCCGGCGCCGCGGATTCACTCATTGCAACGATCACTCCCGGGCACCGCACCGATGCCGCCGCACATGACGAGTTTCAGGAATTCCGCCATCGAAAGGAACAGGTTCACTTTGCGCCGATCATCCCTCGTGCGGCGGACCACCGCTCCCGAACGCTTCGAATTCCGTCACCGATTCGATGTGGCTCGTGTGCGGGAACATGTCCACGAGGCCGGTGCGCGTCAGGCGGTATCCGTGCCCGTGCACGAGCCGCGCCGCATCGCGCGCGAGGGTGCCGGGATTGCACGAGACGTACACGATGCGGGACGGCGGCGCGAGGTGGAGGTGCTCGACGAGGGCGCCGGCCCCGGATCTCGGCGGGTCGACGAGCAACTTGTCCCATCCGCGGCGCAGCCATCCCCGCACCGTCTCTTCGTCATCCAGATCCGCCCGGTGGAACGATGCGGACAAGGCGTTACCGGCCGCGTTCGCCCGTGCGCGCTCGACCATCCCGGCGGCGGCCTCCAGTCCGGTCACGGCCGCCCCGCGCGCCGCCAGCGGCAGGCTGAAGTTGCCGAGGCCGCAATACGCATCGAGCACCCTCTCCCCCGGCGCGGGAGAGAGCATCGACACCACCCGCCGGACCAGGGCGCGGTTCACGCCTGCGTTGACCTGAACGAAGTCGAGCGGCGTGAAGGAAAGGCGGATCGCGTTGCCCCCCTCGCCGCCGGGAGAATCGGGCAAGTCGGAAGCCTCGGGCCTTTCGAGCGAATAATGCAGCCCCGAATGCGCATGAACACGCGGCCGGACGCTGGCCGCGCCGCCCGGCTGCAGCCAGACGGAGACCCCGTGCAAGGCCGCGAACGCATCGATCGCGCCGAGATCGTCCGCCGAGAGCGGGTCGAGGTGGCGGATGACGAGGGTGGCCGCACCCTCCCCCGCCGCGACCTCGATCTGCGGGATCCTGGACTTCGCATCGAGCGAACCTGCAAGCTCTCGCAAGGGCATGTGGAGAGGACCGAGAGGGTCCGCGAGCACCTCGCAATCGGTGACGTCCGCGATCCGGTTCGCGCGCCGCTCGCGAAACCCCACCAGCGCTCCGTACCGGCCGGGGACGTGGCGTACCCCGAGCCGCGCCTTGCGCCGATATCGCCAGGGCGAACCCGCCAGCGGAGGCATGACCTGTGCGGCGGTGACCCTGGCGGTGGTCGAGAGCGCCGAGAGCAGCATCCTTTCCTTGTGGCGCAACTGTGCTTCGTGGGACAGATGCTGGAGGCTGCAGCCGCCGCAGCGTTCGTAGAACCGGCACCGCGGCTCCACCCGGTCGGGGGACGGCTCGACGACCCCCTGCACGACCGCTTCGTCGAAGTCCCTGCGCCGTCTGACGCGCCGGCAGACGACCTCTTCTCCCGGAAGCGCGCCGCTGACGAACGCCACCTTGCCGTCGATGCGGCCCACCCCGCGCCCGTCCACGTCGAGATCATGGATGCGCACGACGTACGTTTTCGGTGGCGGAGGGGACAAGCGCTACGACCCTTCGTCCAACGCCGCGCGAGAATCACGCTCCCCCTCCCACGCCCGGAGAAACCCCGCGAGATGGGTGCGCTCGTCGCCTCCCAGCGCCTCCCGCACGACCTTGCATTCGCGTTCGTACGCATCGCTCGAGAGCCGCCCGCGCATCAGCTCGTAGCGCAGGTACACGAGAAACGTATTCAGCGCGTCGGTTTCACAGTACGCGCGTATCCGATCGATCCCGCCCTCGACGTACGCCTCCCACACCCTGGAGCCGTCCATCCCCGGCTTGCCCGGAAAGCCCAGCATCTGCGCGACCTCGTCGAGCGGAGCGAACGCGCGGGGCTGGTAGCCGGCGAGCACGTCCATGAGATCGGTATGGCGCGCGTGAAAGCGGTTGAGGTAGTTGTTCCAGCGAAAGTCCCGATCGTCGTCGCCGGAGCCCCAGTAGCGCGGGGCGCTCACCCCGTGCAGCAACGCCCGGTAGTGCAGGACCGGGAGGTCGAAGCCGCCGCCGTTCCACGAGACGAGGTTCGGCGAATACTGATCGATGCCCTGGAAGAACCTCTCCACGAGCTCCCGCTCCGACGACCCGGCGCTCCCGAGGGACCAGACCCGGAAGCGCTTCGCAGTGCGCAGCACCACCGCGATCGCCACGATCCGATGCAGGTGGTGGCGCATCAGCTCCGTCCCGGAACTCTGCTGCCGTCGTTGCTGCATGACCCGCGCGACCTCGGTGTCGCCGAGTCCTTCGAGCGCAAGCAACCGGCGCCCCGACTCGACGTCGGGCACCGTCTCGACGTCGAACGCGAGAACGTTCACTCAGGGCGTCCGGCGCAACGCAAGCCGCGGCGCGACGGCGAGGGTGCCGCCGACGGCTTCGCGACCGGCAGAACCAGAGAGGGGATCACCGCGTCCTCCCGGCCGGTGCTCGCGGGATGGCAGCCGCGGCGGAGCCCGGCTTCGCTGAACCCCAACCCGGCATAGCCGGAACCAAACGCCGATTGCGAACCTGGGAGCGCGGGCGTCCTGCCCGCTTTCCCATCTGGCGGGCCTCCGGCGGCGGACCTGCGGTCCGCGCTTGCGGGCGGGACGCCCGTGTCCCAAAGGAACACGCCGATCCCGGGACGCGCCGCTCCCGGGCATCCTGCATCGGGGAGCCGGCAGCCGGGCGGCGGACAATTCTTCCGCGTTTTGTCGAAGACTTCATGGGTATGGAACCATCGAGCCGTAGAGGCCTGCCGCGGCGGCGTTGCCCGGACGCACCTCCTGCAGCACCGCGCCGGTGGGATGGGAGCGGGAGACCTCGATCGAGTACGCGAGCAGGCGCCGGCCGACGCTCCGGCGATGCTGCTGCCGGCGCACGCGGAGGTTGAGCAGGCGCGATTCGCCGGCCGCGAGCTGCAGGATCCCGTATGCGTTCACCACGCCGTCCGCTTCGAGCACTTGGCAATCGCAGCCGGCCCGCAGGCGGCCCCGGAAACTCTCCGCCGGCCAGGGAAAGCCGTACGCGCCGCGCTCGATCGACACGGCGTCGTCAAGATCCGCCTGCCGCATCGGGCGACACGCGATCCCGGACGTACGGGAGGCCGCGTTCACGGAGCGGACACGGCCGCGCCTTCGGCGAGCATCGTACGGAGCCGCACCAGATCGTCCCACGCCTTGCGCTTCTCAAGGGGGCTGCGCAGATAGTATGCCGGGTGGTACGTCACCAGCACCGGCAGGCCGCCGTCTCCGTCGTACCGGTGCACTCGACCGCGAAGCTCCCCGACCGACTTCGTCGTCGACAGGAGCGACTGGGCCGCCACTCTCCCGGCCGCGACGAGCAGACGCGGAGAAACCGCCTCGATCTGGCGTTCGAGGTATCCCGAGCAGGCGGCGGTCTCCTCCGCGTGAGGGTCGCGGTTGTGCGGCGGCCGGCACTTGACGATGTTCGCGATGTACACGTCGCCACGCCCGAGGCCGATGGCCGCCAGCATCGCGTCGAGCAGCTTGCCGGCGCGTCCGACGAAGGGTTCGCCCCGGGCGTCTTCTTCCGCCCCCGGCGCCTCCCCGACGACCATGCAGGCCACGCCCGGGCGTCCCACGCCGAACACGGTCCGCCTGCGCGTTCGGTGCAGCGCGCACTTGCGGCAGGCGCGCACTTCCGCGTCGACCGTCTCCAGGGCCTGCGCTGCCGGAGTCTGTGCCGCCGGGCACTGTGCTTGAGGAACCGGGGCTTGAAAGGCTTGCACCCGCGCGGTCCGGGCTTGAGCGGCCGGGGCGGCGAGAGCGGCCGCTCCCCCGGCGCCGGTCCCGGCTCCGATCTCCGGGATCTCCGCCTGCCCCGCTGGACGGACGTTGCCACGCCGTACCCACACCGGGATCCCCATCGCGTCAAGATGGGCGCGGAATGGATGCGGCACCTCGCTCTCCGGACCGTGAGCTTGAGGACCGACGCTCAGTCCACTCCGACGTCGCGGGGCGGATCGCCGGCCCCCACGGCGCCCGCCCGGCGCTGGGCACGGCGCCTGCGGATGCTCCACAGCGTGAGGATCGGCCCGGACCCCGCGTACGCGAGCGCGCCGAGAAAGAGCACGAGCGGCGGATCGCTGGAGACCAGCACGAACAGCACCACCACGACGAGGATCGCCATGAACGGTACGCGGCTGCGCAGATCCAGATCCTTGAAGCTGTAGAAGCGCACGTTCGAGACCATCAGCACGCCCGTCGCGATGGTGAGCGCAAACGCGAACGGCGTCACCTCCTCACCCCGCGCCCCGTAGTCGCCGGCGAACCAGACGAGCCCCGCCACCACCGCCGCAGCGGCCGGACACGGCAGCCCCTGGAAGTAACGCTTGTCGGCGGTGCCGAGCTGGGTGTTGAACCGGGCGAGCCGCAGGGCCGTCGCCGCGGTGTAGAAGAACGCGGCCAGCCAGCCGATCTTGCCCATGCCCGACAGCGCCCACTCGTACACCACGATGCCGGGGGCAAGGCCGAACGAGATGACGTCGGAGAGGGAGTCGTACTCCGCGCCGAAGGCGCTCTGGGTATTGGTCAGACGCGCGATGCGCCCGTCCGCCCCGTCGAGCACCATCGCGACGAAGATCGCCACGGCCGCCGCCTCGAAGCGACCGTTCACCCCCGCCACGATCGCGTAGAACCCCGCGAACAGGGCGGCGGTGGTGAAGAGGTTGGGGAGCAGGTAGATGCCGCGGCGCTGGCGGCGCGGCCCGGAACCCTTGTCCGTCATGATCGGTGCCGTTGCTGACGATTACAGCATCACTCGATTACAGCATAGCTTATCGTAGCCGATACGTTGAATTCCGATCACCACGTGCCCAGGCGATCGCCCATCGCACTGAGCGGGAGACGGCACACGATGAACGCCACGCAGACGATCGCCCATGCACGGGCACCCGCCGTCCGGGGTACCGCACCGCGCCCGTCGCCTACAACGGCGCGGACTCCAGGCCCGTGCGGCGGACGCGGCGAACCGCTACGGTGCGGCCATGCCGTACAACCCCGCCTGCAAGCTCCTGTCCGCCCATCCCCGCATGGCCGAGGACCTCCTCCGCGGGTTCGTCGCCAGGCGATGGAGCCATGCCCTCGACTTCCGCACCCTGGAGCTGCGCCCCGCCGCCTCCGTCGGCGACGATCTCCGCGACGCCTCCGGGGGGTCCGATCCACGTCCCACCGCGGACAGGGAACGGCGCTACGTCCCGGCGCCGGCTTTCCACGGCGTTCCCGCCGGACCGCTCGAAGGCGCCCGCCGCACCGACTACCATCGGCGCCGCGGTGTGGCGGGGTCGCAGGGGGGATCGGACATGCCGGAGCTGCCGGAGGTCGAGCGGGGACGCGGGCTCGCGGAGGCCGTCGCCGCCGGGCGGCGTATCGAGCGGGTGTGGTGCGACGACGACCCGATCGTGTTCGACTCGGTCGAGCCGCGCCGGTGGCGCCGCGCGCTGGAAGGCAGGCGGGTGGAGGCGGCGCGGCGCTGGGGGAAGCAGCTCTGGCTCGCGCTGGACGCGCCGCCGCATCCGCTCTTCCACTTCGGGATGACCGGCGGGTTCAGGGCGCCGGGGGCGGCGCCGCTCCAGCTCAAATCCGGGCCGCGCGAAGACCCGCCGGCCTGGCCCCCGCGCTTCGTGAAAATCCGCATCCATCTCGACGACGGCGGCGAGCTCGCGATGACCGACGGACGCCGGCTCGGGCGCCTCCTGCTGCGCGACGATCCCGAGCGCGAGCCGCCGGTCGCGAAGCTCGGCTTCGACCCGCTGCTGGCGATGCCGCCGCCGAAGCGGTTCTCCGGGATGGTGCGCGCACGCGGGGGCAACGTGAAGTCGCTCCTGCTCGACCAGTCCTTCGCGGCCGGCGTGGGCAACTGGATCGCGGACGAGGTGCTCTACCAGGCCGGGATCGACCCCCGCCGCCGGGCGTCCTCGCTGACGGACGCGGAGGCGCGGCGGATGCGGGCCAGGCTCGCCGCGATCGTGAAGCGCGCGGTCGGCGCGAACGCCGACGATTCGCGCTATCCCCGCTCCTGGCTGTTCCACCGGCGCTGGGGGAAGCGGGGGGATGCGAAGACGGCGCGCGGCGAGCCGATCGAGCACCTGACGATCGGCGGGCGCACCACCGCGTGGGCGCCGTCGGCACAACGCTGAATACGGCGGCCGGGCGGCAAAGCCACCGCGGCGGGCCCAGCCGGGCGGAAGGTCCGCGTTCTTCTGCTCACCTTCCCATGACACTCCAGGCACGGCGCTCCCCTCTCGATCCCGTCCACAGCGCCCGCCCGGATTCCGAACGCCACGGCCAGCGCCGCTCCGGCTCCCGAGCCCTTTCGGAGTATGCCCGCCAAGCGCCGAGCCGGGAAGAAACGAAAAAATGGATTGGAAGCCAGCGGGTTGCGGGTCCCGTTCCGCGCGGGAAACGAAGGGGTCTCCGCGGGCATGGCCCCGGAACACACGGCGCGGCTCCGGCTCCGACCCGCGCGCGGTGCTCCTCGACGCCTCGGGAACGCTGATCGAAGTCGCCCGCCCGCTCGGTGAGACCTACTCGCTGCTCGCACGGGACTTCGGCGGCGATCTCGACCCCGATACCTTGACGGCCGGATTCCGGACCGAATTCGCCAACGCTCCGCCCATGGCGTTTCCCGGCAAGCACGGCGCGGATCTCGACCGCGCGGAGCGCGGCTGGTGGCGTGCGGTGGTCGAGCGGGTGATCGGCGCGGCCGGGGGCGTCCCCGAGTTCGACGCCTGTTTCGATCGCCTCTACGCACACTACGCGAGCGCTCAAGCCTGGAGGGTCTACCCCGAGGTTCCCGTCGTGCTCGCGTCACTGCGCGAGCGCGGCGTCGCCGTGGCGGTGGTGTCGAACTTCGATTCGCGTCTGCCTCCGCTGCTCGACGGGCTGGGGCTCGCGGCGTTCTTCGACGCGGTGGTGTGCTCGGGCGAGGCCGGGGCGGCGAAGCCGGACGGCGCGATCTTCGCCCATGCGCTCGCCGCCCTTGGAGTCGAGGCGTCGGAAGCGCTGCACGTCGGTGACAGCCGCGCAGCCGACTACGACGGTGCGCGCGCGGCCGGAATCGAAGCGCTCCTCGTCGACCGGAGCGCGGCGGCGGACCACGCGGACCTCATCACGGACCTGAGCGGCATCCTGGAGCGGTACTGAGGGCGCCGTACGTCGGGCACCGTCTCCGGGTGTTCGCCGGCTCGCTCGAAGGCGCCCGCCGCACCGACTCCCATCGGCGCCGCGGTGCCGCGGTCCGGGTTCCGGGTCCGCCCTTCCGGTGAAGCTCAGTACGGCCCGGGGACGATGGGACCGCCGTCGGTGAAGCGTCCGAAGCGGAAGCGCGCGAGGTCGTGGACCGGCGGACGGCCCAGCACCAGATCCGCCAGGATCCGACCGACGCCCGGTCCAATCCCGAAGCCGTGGCCGCTCATGCCGGTGCCGATGAACAGGCCGGTGGGGGCCGGCGCCTCGCAGACGTAGGGCACCGCATCCGGCGTCACGTCGATCATGCCGGCCCAGATCTCCGCGACGCCCGCCTCGTGGAGCCAGAACGCCCGCTGCGGCAGCCGCTTGGCGAGCCGCCGGCGGACCAGCGCCGAGGGCGGCGGGTCGAGCACCCGCATCCGCTCGAACGGCGTGACCTCGTCACCGGACCAGCGCGACTTCGACCCCCACGCCCCCGGATGGCCCGCCGGCGGCTTGAGCTTGATCCGCACGTCCCTGGCCGAGAGCTTCAGCAACGGGAGGAACTGGGTGAAGTATCGAAACGAGCGCGGGCACAGGTAGTGCTCCACGACGTCGCCGGTGGTGACGGTATAGCCGCCGTCCTTGCGCCGGCGCATCGCGAATCCCGGCGCGGAGAGGTTCGGAAGGCTGCGGTCCGGCGCGGCGCGGGTACGGCCCACGGTGGAGCGGACGAGGAGCTGCGGCAGGTCGATCCCCAGGTTTCCGGCGAAGTACGTGGACCACGCGCCGCCGGCGAGCACCACGCGCTCCGCCCTCACCGGCCCGCGCTCGGTGCGCACGCCGCCGATCCGCCCTCCTGCCGTTTCGACGGTGCGGACCGCACAACCTTCCGTGATCGAGACCCCGAGCCGATGCGCCGCGCGGGCGAGCGCGGGCACCGCGACGAAGGGCTCCGCGCGCCCGTCGCTCGGAGTCACCAATCCTCCGACCCACTTGCCTTCGATGCCGGGAGCCGCTGCGTGCGCCTCCGCCCCCGAGAGCATACGGGTGTCGAGCCGATGCTCCTTCGCGAGGTGGTGCCATTCCTCGAACCTGGTGAGCTCCTCCTCCGCCTCCGCCAGGTACAGACAGCCGGAGGCGGTGAACGCGAGGTCCTTCTCCCCGGTGTCCGCAGCAAGCCCCCGCCAGATGCGGTTCGACTCCATCATGATCGGCAGCTCGGCCCGGTCGCGCCCCTGCTGACGCACCCAGCCCCAGTTGCGGCTCGACTGCTCGCCCGCGACGCGCCCCTTCTCGAACAGTGCGACGCTTGCCCCGTGTTGCGCGAGGAACCAGGCCGTCGAGGTGCCGACGACCCCCGCGCCGATCACGACGACGTCGACCGCCTCCGGGAGCGGGTCGGAGAACGCGACGGGTGTGGATTCCGAGATCATGGGCGCAGGTCCTGTCCCCTACCCGCTTACGAATCGTCGTCCCAGGCCACGAACGGTACGTCCCCGCCGCCCCGTGCGGCCCGCCGCCCCGCGCGGAGCGTCGCGGTCGCCGCTTCGTCCACCGTCCATCGTCCGGTGTCCACGACCACCCCGTAGTCCCGCTCCGCCGCGGCGGGACTCACCAGCTCGTTGCGCACGTCGCGGAGCACCCGCTCGGGGTCGCGGTCGAGCGGATCGCCCCAGCCCCCGCCGCCGGGCAGCACCCAGCGCACCACGTCGCCGCGCCGGCAGGTCATGGTGACCTTCGAGGGCAGCGTCTTCGCTTCTTCCCCCGGATTGAGCAACACGGCCCCCGGCGCCCCGGGCCGGCCCCCGTAGAGCCCGTAGGGGCGGTGGGTCCGGCGGTCCGACCGGATCTGGACGGTCGCCTCCTCCTCGCGCATCCGGTAGTCGCGGTAGAAGGGGGCGCCGCCCCGGAACCGTCCCGCCCCGCAGGCGTCGGCCACCAGCTCGTTGGCGAGGATCTCGACCGGGTTCTCGATCTCCGAGACCTCGGCCGACTGCGCGGCCATGTTGGCGAGGAGGTTCGCGTTGCCTTCCAGTCCGTCCGAGAAGGGCCGTCCGCCCCAGGTGCCGCAGGTGAAGTCGACGTAGATGAAGGGGCTGCGGTCGGCGCGGTAGCCGCCCACCGAGATCCCGACGTTGCCGCCGTCGGAGGCCGCGCAGACCTTGTCCGGCGCCATCTTCGCCAGCGCTCCGAATGCGCAGTCGAGCATGCGGAATCCGGTGAGCCCGCGCGCCGCGCACGCCCCCGGCAGCTCCATGTTGGCGATCGTCCCGCGCGGGGCGGTGACCTCGACGGCGCGGAACGTGCCGTCGTTGTTCGGGACGTCGGCGGGGAGGAGGGAGCGGATGGCGGTGAACGAGGTGGCTTGGGTCACCGACAGGGTCGCGTTGATCGCGCCCTTGACCTGCGGGGAGCTGCCGGCCCAGTCGAAGGCGATGCGGTCGCCCCGCTTGCGCACCGTGACGAAGAGCCGGATGGGCTTGCCGAAGTCCACGCCGTCGTCGTCGATCCAGTCCTCGAACTCGTACTCGCCGTCCCGGAGCTCCGCGAGTGCGGCCCGGGTCATGCGCTCGGTGTAGTCGAGCATCTCCCGCATCATCGCGCGTGCGGGGTCGAGGCCGTAGCGGGCGATCCGGGCGCGGATCTCGCGCTCGGCGATCTCGCAGGCCGCGAGCTGGGCGCGCAGATCGCCGAACACCTGCACGGGGATGCGCACGTTGCGCTCGATCAGCCGCCACAGGGTCTCGTTGCGCGCGCCGCGGTCGAGCAGCTTCATCGGCGGGATCCGCAGCCCTTCCTGGTAGATCTCGGTCGAATCCGCCGCGTTCGAGCCGGGCACCCGGCCGCCGACGTCCGCCTGGTGCGCGGTGCAGCACGCGAACGCTACGTGCGCGCCGTTCACGAACACCGGCTTGAACATGAAGACGTCGGGCAGGTGCATCCCGCCCTCGAAGGGGTCGTTCAGGGCGTAGACGTCGCCCTCGCGCACGTCGTTGCCGTAGCGCGCGAGCACCGCGGCCAGCGCGGTCCGTACCGAGCCGAGGTGCATCGGCAGGGTGAGGCCCTGGGCGACGACGTTGCCTCGGGGGTCGGTGATCGAGGTGGAGAAATCCATGTTGTCCCGCAGCACCCCGGAATAGGTGGTGCGGCACACGGTCACCGCCATCTCGTCGGCGGCGGCGAACAAGGCGTTCTTGAAGAGCTCGAAGTCGATGGGATCGACGTGGAGGGGCATGGGATACCTCCCGGAGGGACGGGATACCTCGGAGGCCGCCGCGCACCGGCGTCCGGATGGGGCGGGATCATCATAGGTTGGTACTTGAGGAAATCACAAAACCGGCTCCAATCCGAATTGGAGTCGTCCTCTCTTGCGGTCTCGTTTCGGATGGGACCGAATCGCATTGCTCGCCAGATAATCCACCAAGTCTCGTAACACGGGAAGAAAGCCTCGTCTCCTTCCACGAGCAAGCGCACGGAACACATCCCCCAATCCATGACGCGCACACATCGCCACCTTCCGCGTCGAGACCTCGACCCCTCGCAATACCTGCGTCATCTGAGCCAAGTAACGCTTCAGAACCGAGGCCGCAATCGCCGTCCATATCAGACCCTCGGCTATCCCCGCATTGCTCGTGTCGAACGCAAAGATTCGCATACGACCTCCACTCCTTGAACAACAGCTCGACCTGCCACCGCAACCGGTAGAGCTGCCCCACCTGCTCCGCACTGAATCGGGCGCGCGGCAGATTCGTCACCAACAACCGTATGACACCCCTCGTCACGATTCCATCGCGCCAACAGCCTCAGCTCCAACGCCTTCGCTCCCTCCCCCCAAGCCACATCGAGGTCGACCGTCTCGCCCTTCGACGGAACCCCCTGCTTCAACAATTGCCCGGACCACTCCCCCAACGCCTTCCCTTCCCAGGTATACGCACCCTGCACCTTCGGATTGACCGATGCACTCGCACGCATCCCGGACCCTGTCGGAATAGTCCGTGAGGGCCGCCGCGGGAAGGCGTCACGCAGGCTCGGAAGCGCCGTGCGCTGCCAACGTGGGTGCAGGTGGAGGCCGATCTCGTCGATGAGCACCACGCCCTCCACCCGCTTGGGCCCTCGGCGCCGTCGAACTCGTTGAGCATGACGGCGCGGCGGGCGATGTCGGCGACCAGCGCGATGAATACGTGATAGCCGTCGGACAGCTCGGACCACGGGGCGGCGTGCCCGTCCTCGAAGCGCACCACGGGGCCTTGCGCCGCCGGGTCGTACCAGGCGTGGGTGACGCCGGGCGTCGCCCGGACCGTCGCTTCCATCACGGCCGCGTGGAAGAAGCGCTCCGGTTCGTCGTGCTGCCTCCGGACCATGTCTCCGACCGTCTCGTCCTTGAGCCTTGAGCCTTGAGCCACTGCAGCAGCGGGGCCTCGTCGAGGTTCGGGTCGAGCGCGGAGGCGTAGGCTTCCCAGCGGTCCGCCGTCCGCTCGACCCTGCGGCGCCGGCCGCGGAGGCGGCCCAGGCGATCGACGCCGTACCACGCGAACAGCGGCCACCGCTCTCCGGGCGTCCGTACCCGCTCCAGGGCGTCGAAGAGCGCCTGGGGTCGATTCCTGGCGCGTCCGGACGCGGGCTGAACCGCCGTCGACCACGTGACGGATTCCGATTCGCCTACGGAGGCGGTCCACGTGACCTTGCATGGACCGGCCGGTTTCCGTCGCCCCTTCTCGTCGAGGGTGCGTATCCTGGGGTCGCGCCGTGCGTCGAGCTTCAGGGTTCCCGGCGCACCCGGCTGGACCACGGCGAGGCCCATCGCCAGGGCGGTGAGCAACGCGGTCTTTCCGCCGCCGTTCTCGGCGAAGAGGACCGTGGTGTCCTCCTCGAGCGGAAGCGTCAGCGCGTCGAAGCAACGGTAATTCTCGAGGCGGATCTCCCGGAACCGGAATCGGCTCATGCCGCTCTCCTCGGTGTCCGTGCGGCGTCGTGAACGGGGGAACCCGTCAGTTGCATGAAATGTCGGTTCATACGCGCGTTCACTGTGCAGAACACGGGGTTTTCCGGCCGAAACAAGGTGTGGCTCAAGTTCACCGCCGGTGAGGATAAGCCACCCGCGCCAACGATTGTCTTCAGCCTGTCATTCCCGCGAAGCATGTGCCCGCGAAAGCGGGTAGCGGGAATCCACTTCAATCAAAAGTCTCTGGATTCCCGCCTTCGCGGGAATGACAGTCTTTCCCGGAGCCCGCTCCCGGATTTGATCGGAGGGAATAGCGGAACTTCCCATTTATGCAACAATTGGGGGAACGCCGCCCTCCCCGGAGTCGGAATCGGCTCATGCCGTCCTCCTCGGTGGTCCGAGCGGCGAGCGGTACGGTACGCCTTTCGCCACGCGCCAACGATTGTCTTCAGCCTGTCATTCCCGCGAAGCTTGTGCCCGCGAAAGCGGGTAGCGGGAATCCACTTCAATCAAAAGTCTCTGGATTCCCGCCTTCGCGGGAATGACGGTCTTTCCCGGAGCCCGCTCCTGGGTTTGATCGGAGGGAATAGCGGAACTTTCCATTTATGCAACAATTGGGGGAACGCCACCCTTCCCGGAGCCGGAATCGGCTCATGCCGCCCTCCTCGGCGTCCGTGCGGCGCCGCGAACGAGGGAACGCCACCCTCCCCGGAGCCGGAATCGGCTCATGTCGCCCTCCTCGGCGTCCGTGCGGCGCTACGAACGAGGGAATGCCGTCCTCCCCGGAGCCGGAACCGGCTCATGTCGCCCTCCTCGGCGGCCCGAGCGGCGAGCGGTACGGTACGCCTTCGGCAGCCGCCGCAGCCAGCGCGTCATGGGTCTCCAGCACCACCCGTTTCGTCCGGTACTCGCCGTGCTCGCGTTCCTCCGACCGCCGGAGCACCGGGAACGTGTCGAGGATCCAGGCGGCGTCCTCCCGCGAGACGCCGTACAGGTGGAAGAAGGCCGCGTCGATCTCGCATCGGAGCCGGAAGCGGCGCTCCGGGTCCCAGAGGTAAGGGGGGCCGTCGTCACCGCAATCCTCGGCGAACGCCTTGAGGTTCCACGCGGTGCAGGTGAGCTCCAGGACCCGCGGGAGGAGCCAGTCGCGAACCGGCATCGAAGGCGACCAGGGGGCCGGCAGCGCGTAGGCCGTCGGGGGGAGCGCGGGAACCTGGCGCATCGTGAAGTAGTTCAGGTGAAGTCCGCCGCCCTTCTGCCGGGCGCAGTAGTCGAACGGCAGGCTCGACAGGTTCGCGCAGAGCGCGGCCGCGAGCCGCGGATCGGGAGACGGCATCATCAGCGGCAACGAGTTGCCCACGGCAGCCCTCGGGAGGATGCACGCGACGACGGTCCTGAATACCCCCGCTCCGGTAATGTCTCTCCAGCCGAGCAGCCAATGCCGGTCCCAGACCTCATCCAGCCTCGCCGCCACCTCGTTCTCGGGCACCCAGTATCTCGGCAAGGTCACCCGCCCCGGATCGGCATGGGCCGTGTGGTCGAGTTCGGGCAGCTTCCCCTGGTTCGCCTGCGCCTGGCTCTGCCCCTCGTAGGTTCCGAACCGGTGGTCGAAATGGTGGATCATCTTCGCCTCGTACAGGGGCGACATCCCCTCCCCATCCTTCTCGAAGCGATCGCCTTCCAGCCTCCACCCGGCCGCCGCCAGCTCGGCCCGCGTGCGAAACAGGCCGGCGTCGTTGGTCATGTCGATCATGCGCATGAAGTTGGTGAGGAGGATGTCCGGGGGTTCGTCCGCGACCCGTCTCCGCTCGCCGCCGTCTTCCTGCCCCGTGTAGCGGGCGAACGTGATCGGCCGGTCTCCCGGCGCCTGCTCGATGAACTTGCCGAGCTCCTCCATCTGGGAGTTCGCGAGCGCGTTCATCGGGTAGACGACGATGGCGCTCGTGCGCCGTGCGCGCAGAACATGGTCGACGATGGGGATGAAGAAGCAGAGCGACTTCCCGGATCCCGTGCCGGTCGTCACCATGAAGCTCTCGTCTTCCGCGGCGAGCGCGATGGCCTGCTCCTGGTGCTTGTAGAGGGACAGGGGCCGGCCCTTCGCGCGGAAGACGTCGGCGCAGCCGGGATCGAGGACACCGTCCGCCACCAGGGCGCCGACGTCCGTCGAGCGCTTGTAGCTCGGGTTGATCTGGATGAGCGGTTCGGGCCAGTAGCGGTTCCCGGCGTAGATGGCCTCGACCTGCTCGCGGATGTCCGGAGCCCGGATCGTCGTGAAGGACGTTGCGAAGCGCTTGTACTCGTCGACGACGCTGTCGCGGAGGGCGAACAGGTCGAGCGCCGGGGCGTCGCCTGCCCCTGCATCGCTGGAGCCCGTTGGCTCGCTCCGCATCATCGCTCGCTCCGCATTCCCCGTGAATCTGCCGGATTGGAGATTCGTTGAAGGTGAGAGGCGAATGTTCCCCACCCACCATGGACGATTCTATCAACGAGGAGCCCGACTACGGAGGGGAGAAGTGGATCACGATATTGGACAGGCCGACAAGTGTCCTCCGCCTCTGTGGTTTCCCTGCTTCACGCTGCCTTGAGCCATGAGTCGCTGTCAGCATACACCGCATCGGGTGTCCGGCGCCCCAGGCCCTGATGGCGACGCTCGGCATGATAGAACCGGAAGGAACGGCCCAGTCCTGCACGAGCCGCGGCCACGCTCTCGTAAGCGTGCAGATACACCTCCTCGTACTTCACTGTGCGAGGGTGCCCTCCAGCGTCTCGACACAGAAGTCGCTGTCCAGGATGTTGGACCGTCGCCACGTGAGCACCTTGCGGCTGTACCAGTCCATGACTGCGACCAGGTAGAGGAACCAGGGCAAGATCACTAAAAATGTACTGACATCAACAAGTTTTGTGATCTAATGGCGTCTTCATCAAGGAGATGGAGATGGCAAGAAATGAACACGACAGCCCCTGCAAGTACGATCGAGCATTTCTCAAAGCTGGAGGATCCGCGAGTCGATAGAAACAAGAAGCATGAGTTGATTGATGTCATCGTCCTGTGCGTGTGTGCGGTGGTCAGTGGCGCGGAGGGATGGAGTGACATCGAAGAATTTGGGCGCACGAAGCTGGAGTGGCTTCGCCGCTATGTTCCGCTGGCCAATGGGGTCCCGGTGGACGACAATTGCACGAATCATCTCGGCGCTGTCGGTGAGGGGGTTTCAGGACTGCTTCATGAGCTGGATGGAAGATGTCGTGAAGCTGAGTGGCGGTGAGATGATTGCGGTGGACGGGAAGACGCAGAGGCGTTCCCACGACCGCAAGCGGGGTATGAAGGCGTTGCATATGGTGAGTGCCTGGGCGTGTGGCAATGCAGTGGTGCTTGGGCAGGTGAAGACGGAGGAGAAGTCGAACGAGATCACGGCGGTGCCGGAGTTGCTGGATAAGCTGGAATTGTCGGGGTGTATCGTGACGCTGGATGCGATGGGATGCCAACGAGCGATAGCGAAGCAGGTCAAGGAAGGGGGAGGGGATTATGTTGGCGGTGAAGGGGAACCAGAAGCAATTGAACAGGGAGGTTCGGAGGTATTTTGATGCGGCACGGGAGAGGGATTTCGAGTGTGAGGGGATTGAGAACGACGAGACGGCGGAGGATGGTCACGGACGGGTAGGGTCCAGGAGCTGTTATTTGTCCACCGACCTGGGTGCGTTGTCTTGTGTGAAGAAGTGGAATGGGCTGAGAGCGGTCGGGATGGTGGAGTCGGAGCGCTGGAGTGATGGGCGTGTGAGTATTGAGCAACGGTACTACGTTACGTCGCTGGAAGATGTGGAGACATTTGGGCGAGCGGTGCGTTCACACTGGGGAATCGAGAATGAGCTGCACTGGAGATTGGATGTGGCGTTTCGGGAAGACGAGGGTCGGATTCGTCGGGGTAATGCACCGCACAATATGGGAGTGATTCGGCATGTGGCGGTCAATCTTCTGAAGCGTGAGTCGACGAAGATCAGCGTCAGGAAGAAGCGTATCCGGGCGGCATTGAACGATGGCTTCCGAGATAAGGTATTGATGGGACAGTGATTTTATATGCGGTTGCCCTGCGGTACTTCCTTGGTCGTAATATGATCCCGAGCGTACCGATCGGCCCTGACGATCCGGGAGGTATGTTTCGGCTGGCGGCAGGGAGCCGACATACGGTTCTCATCTGCTTGCCGCCGTTTTCTGTTTTCATTCCTGATAATTGAATGTGTATTCGTGCTTGCTACCTATCGGCGCCTTGGTCGCCGATGGAATGGTCTTGGTTCGAGGGCGACTACGACCTCATCGCCTACTTCGTGTTCTCGAAAGCCGACTACGTCTACGTGAATCAGATCGAACCACTCGCGCGCTTCTTCATGCACTCGAAGTTGGGGATCCGAGCTACGACCCCGAGGATTTCATCTCGTCCCCTCCGCTGGTGAACGCGGTCCGCTCACGGTTTGTCCGCCGTTCCCGGCCGCCTCCGGCTCCAGGTGGAACGTCACCCGCACGAACCGGTTGCGCTCGTCGTTGACCAGTGCCGGCTCGGTTCCGTTGAAGCGCCTCATGGCGTGGCGCATCGCGGACCAGCCCCGCCCGCGCCGCTCCATCAGTCCGCGCACGACCATGGCGTTCGCCATCATCTCGTTGCGCGAACGCGGGGCGCCGCCCATCCGCGCCTGCTCGACGGTCATGTGGTTCGGCAATGCGCCGGGGCTGGTCACCACGATGCGGTCGTCGAACACTTCCAGCAGGCATGTCGGACCGTTCTACGCCGGCTTCGGCTCCGCGTCGCGGGAGCGATCGCAATCCTTCCTGAGCTCCTCCAGATTGGCGAGACGGCCGTACTCATCGACGAGTGTGGCCGTGCGGCTTTTCCTCAACTCGTACAGCGCCCTGCCCCTGCCGTCGTACCAAATCCGACAGACGGGCTCGTCCCTGAAGAAATGAAGTATTGCTCCGGGACCGTCTTCGGGACGAAGGGTCAAGGAGCCGGCTTCGGATCCGTGGTGGTCCCACGGGGTCAGGCGGTAACGATCGGTCGACGCCTCCACGGCGGCGTTGCCCCAGGGCTCCTTCAGATCATAGTACTCGGTGCTCATGTTCGATGGTCCTCATTCGATGATTCCTTCGGATCGGCCGGCGCATGGATCGTCAACAGGAGCTCCGCATCGCCGATCAAGCGGTATTCCGGCGTCCTGCCGGAGAGCCTTTCGCTGTTGTCCAGGATGACCCGTACTCCTTCGCCTCGCCGGTCCATCATGGTCGAGCGATCGGTCGTCAGCCAGGATTGATCGGGCACCGGAATCTTGGCGAGCAGGCTGGCGATGACGTCGTTTCTGGCCGATTGCAGATCCCCGAGATCTTCGACGTCCATGGAATTCGGAATTGCGCCGGGAGAGTAAAGCTCAAGGCGGTTCTCGAACAACCGCAACCTGATCTTCGATCCATGGATCGAATAATCGCGGTGGGCTACGGCGTTGACGGCGGCTTCGAAGACCGCAGACATGTCGAACTGCGGCCGGTCCAGGCGTCCCTGGTCCTTGAATGCTGCCGTCTTCATGTTCTTCGCGACGAACCGGCAGGCATCCACAATCTGGGTATCGAGCGGGCCATGGATGTCCGCGGCGTCCAGTTGGTAGGGATCGTCCGACGCCCCGGCCCTGATGGACGTGCCTCGGTAGGCGACGGCCTGAACGTATGCATTCGGCAACCATGGTCGAGCATCCGCGGCACCCGTCAGCAGACCGGCGACCGTGGGTCTGGGCGTACCCTCGTCATCGGCGCGCGCCATGTGAAGCTTGGACAGAAAGCGTTCCCGTTCACTCGGCGACCGGGGGGTGCGAAGCCGCTCCCAAAGCTCCGGCTGCAAGTCGTCCAGCGTGGCGTTGGAAACGGTCTGTCCATCGAAGCGAACGATCCGGGTCTGGCTTCGCTGCTGGAACAGGCGGGCGAGATACTCCGACGACATGATTCGCCTGGCGCTCCCGACCCGGTGCATATAGCCGCCAGGAGAGCGATGCACGAACAGGCTGCGAGGTACGTCGATCCTGATCACGGCCGCGTCCTCCCCCGTCGTGGTGGGTAGCTCCAGGCGCTCGATGACGGGTGCGATGGGGGGGTCTATGGAGTCGTGGCATAGTTCATGGACGAAACGTTCCGCCGTGTCGAGACGTTCGTTGGGAACGCCCAGGATCTCGCGGGTCCTGTCTTCCACGCCCATCACGAAGACACCCCCGCGGCTGTTGGCAAACGCGGCGAGCTCATCGGCAAGGGAATCACGGCGAGGTTCGGTCACCCGTCCGCCGGAAAAGCGGACTTCCTTGTATTCCAGGAACGTGTCCTCGCCCAACCGGATCTTGTCCAGCAGATCCTTTCGGCTGTCAAACATGGGGCGCCTCCTTCCCCAAGCGCCGGTAGCGGCGCTCGAACGCCTCGCGCCCACCCTCCATGATCCGGCAGACTTCCTCTCGCATCGCTTCCTCCTGCAACGACCCCGATTGCGCGACGATGCACTGGCCTCCCCGAAAGTCGAGGGCGTGCAGCATCTCCGCATCCCCGTTCACGACGATGTTGGGGTTGTGCGTCACCACGATGATCTGCCGCCTGAGCTTGTTCTCCCGGATCTGCCGCACGACCAGATCGTAGATCAGGTGGTTGTCCAGGTCGTCTTCCGGCTGATCCAGTACCAGAGGCTCCTCACCGCGGGCGAGCAGGAAGGCCAGCATCGCCGCCGACCGCTGTCCCGCGGACGCCTGGCCGATGGGATGAAAATCCGTTCCGTCCCCCCGGCGGCTGTACTCCACCAGCAACCCGTCTTCGGGAAACCAAGTCTGCACCTTGTCGAACACCTCGGGGCTCTTCTTGTATTTTGCTTCGAGATGGTTGTTGAAATGCCCACCGAAATCCCCTTTACCTGCGCCAGCGGCATGGATTCGGTGTTTGATCCGTCCGATGCGGTCTTCCATTTCCCGGCTTCGCTGCGCCGCATCCTCCGGCAGTTTATCGAGGAGCTCTGCGATGCAACCGTTGACTGCATGACCATCTTCCATGACGAGGATGTCACCCTCGAAGTGAGCCGGAGCTTCCAACGTCTCACGCAGGGACCGTTCGATGGCTCGGGGATCGTCATCATAATGCAAGCTTCGAATACGCACGAATTCGTTGTGCTCCAGCGTTTCTTTCAGGAATCGGTCGCGCCCTCGACTCGCCGCGCGGCGGGCTTCCGCACGTTATCGAGCAGGGAGCGAGATCGTTCGATCAGTCTGTCGCGTTCTTCCTGAACCGAATCCAGACGGGCCAGTTCGCTGTCGAGCCGTTGCCGCTCCTGCACCAAGCGGCCGTACTCGCTCGGATCGCCGACACCTCCCTTGCGCAGCGTCTCGATCAGTGCTTCGTACCCGCCCGCCGCGTGCTCGACCGCCGCTTGCCATGCACTCCCGGCCAACTCCTCGCGCTGCGTCGCGACCAATCCACGCAGACGCTCTGCGACGTGATGCAGGGCCTGAGCCGCATCGCGCACGGCCGTGGCCAGTGCACCCATGATCGCGGCAACCTGCCGATCTTCTTTCGAGGTCTCGTGAAACAGCCCGTCAGGCAGATCTTCGGGTTGCAGCGCCGCTGCCGCCTGCTCAATATGGCGGGCCGCCGCTTCTGCCGTATCGAATTGCCGGCCCGCTTCCGTGCGTTGACGATTGCGGTGTCGGTAAGCGGTCAGGATCGCAGTGTGCCCCGCTTCCTCGAAGCGCTTCAGCTTGCGCTCCACGTCCTGCTGCTCGACGGCGAGATCGTTGCGGCGGGCCAACCTGCCTTCGAGCTCCCGGATCCGCGCTTTCGCCGCATAAAATGCCTTGCGGGTTTCTTCCAGGTCTCTTTGCAGCGCGGCCACCCCCGCCGCCTCGTCGATCACCTGCAACAACGCCTGCTGGTTTTCGCCCGCCAGCGCGGCGATCTGTCCCTGGCTGAACATGCGAACCGGAAAGCGCTCCGGCGTGACCGTTTGGGCGAGCGATGGCCGCCAACCGGCTTCGCCCGCGTCTTCCTCCACCGTCGTACCGCTACCGTCCTGTCGCCAATGCAGGCGATACCGGACGCCGCCGCGCATCATGGTCCATGCAACGTTCGTCGATTTCGTCAAACCGCCCTTTTCGGTGCGATCCCTGGGTACCTGCTCGAATCGTTCGAAGGTCAGGAGGGGTTCACTATGTTTTTCCAGATGCTTCAATTCATGCCCACGCCCTGCCGCAAGCCTCATTGCATGGATCACTGTCGATTTCCCGGTCCCGCGTCCGCCCACCAGAGCGTTGAGCCACGGGTTGAATTCGAGCCTGGCTGGCTTGCCGCGCCCCATGTATCGCGCGTCCTCGATCTCGATGGCTTCGATGCAATGCTCCGGCAGCGCAAAGGGCTCGAAGGGTTCCGGGTCGTCGCTTCGCCGGATGGAAAACCCTCCGCCGTCCAGCAATGCCAGGCGCAGCCCTTCGAGCGACGGTTCCGCCATTTTCACCCACGTGTAGTGCGACCCTGGAAACCGTGAACCCGCCTGTCCATGCGGATGATGTGAATCGGAGCCAAGAACCTCGGCCCACGCGAGTTTGCGCTGACGGTAGAGTTCGGGCTTCGGTCTACCCGGATCGACCACCTCCATCGCGAACAGGCCGTCGAAGTCGAACAGGGGCGCCAGCGTATTGCCGGTCAACCGCCATGCCCCCGACGGTCCATCCACGTGCGCAAGAATAGGAATCCCACCGGCTTCGCTGATGCCTTCGACGACGCCGATGGTCGCCGACTTCGCCGTGGAGCCACTCTCGCCCCGGACGCCCTGATACCCGACCGCTCCAAGCAATGCTGCGACATCCGTGGCCCCCTTGTCGGCGTCGAGTACCGCGAGGACATGAATACCGCCGTTGGCCGTGATCTCCACCCCCGGAAACAGAGACAGCGGACGAAAGTCCGGCGATGATTCCTGCTTCAATTCCTGGTACGCATCCTTCAGTCGATCGACCCATTCTCCCGAGTTGTGGTCCGTAACCGCCACACAGTCCACGCCGGCGCGCATGAAGCCGAGAAGCCATTCCCTGGGCGTGATGCTTTTCAAGGAATCCTGTCCAGGCCCCTTGCCGTAGTCACGGGATGCCGGCGTATGCGTATGGAAATCGAACTTCCACCACCGCGCCCCCGGATATCGCCAATGAAGACCTCGATCGGAACTCATGACGGCGCCTCGACTCGATCGCGTTCGATTCGTTTGCTCGTAATCGTCAGATGCACGTCGTTCACCCGCTCTCCCGTGAACCCCCCGTCGCGCCAGAACCACGGGAACCGCTCCTGCTCGCGGATGGGCCCCCTGCCGCGATCCTTGCGTCAGTGGACGTTCGGTTTGGAGCGCAGTATACCGGCGCCCTTCCTGCCGCCGGGGAGGTCGGCGGCCAGGAAGGGGCGGAGGTTGAGGCGCACGCCGTCGTCGGCGTCCGGCTCCCAGCCGACGGGCTGCGCTTCGATGGGCTTCCAGCGGATGAAGAGGTCGTGGGGCGGCTCGCCTTCGAGGATGGCGGCGAGGCGCTTGCGCAGCTCGAACGCCGCCGCCAGACGCTCTTCCGCGCCGGCTTCGCCGCGCTTCACCCCGTCCTGCTGGCGGGTGATCCAGTCGCCGAGATAGCTCCAGGTGAGGGCTTCCAGGCATCGGCGGCCCTTGCCGCCGCCCTCGGCCAGCTTGTGGTAGCCGACCAGCGCAGAAGCCGTCGCGCTTGCGTCCGTCCCAGACGTGCCAGACGAAGGGGCGGTGGTGGAACCGCGCGCAATGCTGCTCGAAGAAGCGGTTGCGGAGCCAGTCGTCGAGGGTCGAGCTGCCGGCCTCGGTGAGCAGGCGGGTGAGCACGCGGTCGCTCCAGGCGTCGCCGAACGCGGCAGCCAGAAGCTGCAAGACCCGCTCCTCGGCGGAAGGCTCGCCCCGCACCGGGGGGATGCAGACGATGCCGTCGCTATCCGCGAAGGCATGCAAGGTCCCGCAACGCCGGACCCACTCGCGCTGCTCGTCGGCCAGCTCCATGCCCGCGTCCTGTTCGGCGGGCCAGCGGTAGCCCGACAGGCGGGCGACGGCGACCTGAAGCACGGCGGGATCGGTGCGGAGCGGGCCGTGGGCGGTCCGCTTCGTCTCCGTCTTCAGCAGCTTCTCCCGCAATTTCCGGCAGCCGGTGAGGAACAGCCAGTTCTGCGGCAGCACGAGGCTGGCGGCGCCGTCTTCCACGCACAGATCCAGGCAGCGCTCCAGGAACACGGTGGCCAGATCGTTCTTCGCGTCGGGGTAGCAGCGCTGGCAGAAGGCGCGTAGCGCCTCGCCCTGCCTGCCGCGGGCGAGGTACGGCACGTTGGTGATCACCAAGTGGTAGCGTCCGGCCAGCAGCTCCGCCGCGCGCGCCATCCCTCGCGCGGCCACGGCGTGCTCCATCTGCTCGTCGCTCATCCGCTCCCGTTCGAGCGCGGCGGCGAACAGCGCCCGCACCGACTCGAAGTCGCTCCGGAAGAGGTCGGCCTTCAGGGCGTGCGGGTCGATGAGCGAACCGAGCTCCGGCGCTTGGCCGCACAGCTCGTGGAGCGCGTCCAGGCTGTTGCGCAGCGGCGCGGAAAGCAGCGTGTCTTCCGCACCGAACAGGTCGCGCTCCGGCGGCATCCCGCCGGCGGAAGCGGCCAGCTCCGCCAGTGCGGTCCACTGTTCCTTCGTTGCGTTGGGCGCCAGTCCCGAGCAGGAGACGTTGAGTTCCGACAGGGGCCGATACCCCTCCGCGCCGTGATACGTCCACGCGGCAAGGGCAAGGGCGAACGCCGCGAGCTCCACGCATCGCGGGTCCAGCTCCAGCCCGTACAGGTTGTCCCGCAGGACCGCGTCCACCGCATCGCGGGGGGCAAGGCCCTCCCGCGCCATGCGCATGGGTACGAGCATCAGGAAGGCGGCGGCCAGGAAGTGTCCCGAGCCGCAGCAGGGATCGAGGATCTTCAACGCTCCCAAGTGCTCCGGCCAGCCGCCGAACGTGCCCGCGGCGGGGCGCCATCCGGGTGCCGTTGCCCCGTTGTCCGCGCAGCCGTCCCCGCGGAAGGAACGAGCCCGTTCCCCGGCAGCCGGCGGCGCTTCGTCCGACGCCGGCGGGTCCGGGCGCCCATCCCCTGAATCGTCCCGACCGTCGCGAATCCGCGCCGGTGGCGCTTCGTCCGACGCTGGCGAGTTCGGGCCGGCGGGACCACCCCGGCAAGACCGCGCCGGCGTGCCCGCCGGGGGCAACCGCGCAGCGGGCGCATCCTGCACGAAGCGGAGGGAGTCGAGCGGCACGCCGGGAATCGCCGCCTTCCGGCGCAGCCCGGCTTCCCCGCCGGCTCCATCCAGATCGGCGCCACTCAGGCGACGCGCCGCCCACCACGCCCCGAGGGTGTTGTCGAGCAGGAAGCCCACCATGTAGGGCTCGGTGAAGAGCTGGGTGACCGCGGGCAGCTCGCCGGCCCCGATCTTGACCTCGGAGCGGTTCACCTCCGCCTTCTTCCGGGACTGCCAGAACTGGTAGACCCAACCGAGGGAATCCGTCGCCGTGAACACGCCGGCCGGCAGGCCTTCGACCAGCCCTTCCAGCTTCAGCCGGTGCTCCCGCGCGAGACGGACCTCGAACACCGGAAGGTCGGGCCGGAACACCTGGGGCAGCATCCGGTGGGCGTAGCGTGCGGCCAGCGTCTACTTGTCCGTACCTTCGTCCTTCGCCAGCTCCTCGCATTCGTCCAGGGTGACGGCGACGCCCATCTCCGGCTCGATGAGCAGATGGTTCTCGGCGAGGAATCGGGCGAACAGCATCCCGTGCCAGTGCTCATAAGCGCATTCCTGCACAAGGCATTCGATCGCCTGTCCGCCGGTGCGTGCATGTTGAACGTGGGCACGTCCCTCGGTCGCGCGACCTCGAAGTCTTGACCCGTCGAGGGTTCGAGCCATGGATCGCTCGTCGTGCGCGCACGTTCCGCCACCAGGAACGCGGCGGTATCGAGACGCGGCATCAGCGGTGCTCCCGGCGCTGGTGTTTCGATCCGCGTTTCGCCGTCCTCGCCGCCGTCCGTCTTGTGTCCGGACAAGGGTAGGCAACCCCCTACAACTGTTTCGAGCCCTGTTTCGCCGTCCCCGCCGCCGTCCCCGTCGCTGGCCCCGCCACCGTCCCCGCCGCCGTCCTCGCCGCCGTTCCCGCGGCCGTCCCCACCATCGGCGCTGCCGTCGGTCGAGGGCGGCCGCGGCGCCGACGAGGCATGGTTCACCAGGTTTCGGATCAGGTCGATGCCTATCCGGTGGAACTCGATGTTCATTTCGTGCTCCGGGGGCTCGGTTCCCGGCGCGTCGAAATCGAACACCAGGCCGCTCCGCGAGAAGTGGAGCCGGTAACCGTCTTCCAGGAGATCGAGGAACGTCCGGGCCTCCTCACCGGCTTCGGGCTCCATCAGGCCATAGCGGAGCCCCCGATCCAGGTAGAACTCGAGAAGGGTGGCAAGCTCGCGGGTCTTGAGCAGGCGATCCGGGCGATCGGGGGTCGCGTTCCATGGGTCGAAATGATTCCGGAGGACCCTCTCACTCTGATCGAGCTGTTCGGCGATGTGCTCCTTGAGCTGGCCGTACCCGCTCAGACCGAGGTTCTGGGTGTAGCACTTCACTTCCACCAGGTTGCAGGTGATCGTCCGCTTCGCGAGATCGAGATCGAACAGGACAAGATCGGTCCTGCGCACCGATACTTCGTCGCCGATGGCCTCCGCGTGGCTCCTGGCGGTATGGAACAGATCCACGTGGGCGTCGAGCGGCGCCACGACCTGGTTCCGCAGGGCGCCCTGGTACCCCAGGAACAAGCGCGCCAGCGCCATGCCGAGGGCTTCGGCCCTTGCCGTCGGCGCGGATGCGAGCTTGAGCGCCAAGCGTCCGGAGAGCGATCGAAGCTGGTCGAGGATGACGACCGCGTTTCGTTCCCCTTCGGCATCGAGGCCGTAGTCTTCCAGCACGGGTCCCAGGAGCGCTTTCAGCTCGGCGAGGGATCTCGAACTGATGAAGAGGCGGTGGCCGTGGCCGGGCGCCGCCGAGGGGGTGTAGTCGATCAGGTAGTCGGGGCGGTCGCGCCGTCCACCGTGGTCGAAGAACTCGATGCCCATGTTCCGATCGACGGTGAACACCCAGTCGCTGGCGTCGTGTACTGCGCTGATGAGGGCGCGTTCGCCGGGACCCAGCACCAGACGGCTGATCGGGCGGGAAGCGAAATCCGGCGTCGACCGGGCCACGGTGGCGGTGGCCGCCGAGATCAGCCCCGGAAGCTCGCCGAGAAGCATCGACGTCTCCTCCGCCCCTTCGATGATCGTGGGTTGTCCGTGGCGGGGCTGGCGCTGCCACCAGGTGCCGCCGGCGTCATCGTGGTAACGGATCGTGAAGTCCTGGACCAGGCCGTGAAGCGGGATCGTCCCCTCGGATCGGAGCGGGCGGCCGACCGCCACCTCTTCGGGTGGAAAGACGTCGAAGAGGAAGCTCAAGTGCGATCGATACCGGGCGGGATCGTCCCGGAAGTCGGCCGTCCCGAGCACGGCCACGGAGAGCTTCGGGAAGACGTGGCTCTTCGTCGGGATGGAGAATGCCTCGGTGGCCGGCGAGCCCTCCCCCGCCAGCAGCGCCCCGATGGATTCACCGACGCCGGGGGCGTTCGCGTCGGGCACGAACAGGCGTACGTCGTATCGCAGGTCCCTGAACGCTTCCTGCCGTTGCAATGCGGCCAGGGCGTCGGCGAGAACGGTGGCGCGTCCCGGGTTGAACGCATTGACGACGAGGGTGCGAACGTAGGGATGCTGGACGAGGTAGCGCTCGATGCGCGACGCCAGCACATCACCGGTGATCGCGGTGCCGCCGATGGCAGGCTCCGGCAGGCCCAGGGCAGCGCATACGTCGCCGAGGAGCCCGCGCGGGTCGCTCTCGGTCGCGGGGGTGTACAAGGGCCAGAACGGGTGGATGTCGTCGATGGCGGTAAACACCTTGCCGTCGCTCACCGGAAGCATCGGCGGGAAATTGACCGGGGAGATCCCGCGGAGAAGGGCATCCCGGACCGGCGCCACGTGTTCCCGGGGTCCGTTGGCGGTCTCCCGGACCCACGCGGCGCCGAGCTGTGCCCAGGCGAGTTGCCGGAGGGCGCGCAGCGGATGGGTCGGCGCGAGCATGGCCGCCTCGCGAACCCGGCCCCGGTAATCCTCGACATGGAGCCGGACGGTGTCCACCGCCAGGGCCGACCGCAGCGAAACGATCGCCTTGATCTGGTCGCTGCCGGCTTCCCGTTCGACCTTCGTGGAGAAGTCCCCGAGAAGGTCCCGGTAGGCGACGGCGTAGGCGAGTACCGACGGTGCATTGCCCAGAAAGTCGAACCCCTGGGACACGAGGTCCCCGGACCCCTGGACGACGCTTCCGAAGTACGCCGAGCGGGCGTCGAGGAAGCTTCGCACCGCGGCCGACGCCGGCCACTCCCCGACGTCGGCGGTCGGCATCCGTGGTTGGCCGACGTGAAGCTGCATCCGCCAGCTCACGGGACGTTCCGGGGTCCGGAGGATCTGCTGCTCGACGTTCTTCAGCCAGCGCGGGACCGCGATCCGGAGGGCGCCTTCCCTGCCGAACCTGGCTTCGATGATCTCCTGTGCGGCGGCCCGCTGCCCGGTGCTGCGCTGGACCCAGGCGACGCTTTCGGGTGCGACCGCCGCCGGCTCGCGATGTTGCAGGAGCGCCGCGAACTGCCGGTCGATCCGCCCGTGCTCGACGCTGTCGGCCCTGGGCGCGTCCCGTTGCGGAGGCTCCTCTTCGAGTTCGGTTCCGGGCAAGACGTAGAACGGTTCGCTCTCGTTCGAGCGCTTTCCGCTCTGCCCGGAGGGTTCGTCGATGGGGAGGGGATCGCCATCCACGGTCCAGGGCAGGACGCGCACATGGTGCCAGCCTTCCTCGAAATCGACCCGGGCGAGCTTGGAGAACGTGACCTTCGCGTGCGTCCTCGCCGGCTTCCAGACCTTGAGCTTGCGGGACGCGCCGACGGGTCCGGTGTCCCGGGAGAGGATCTGGACCGTGAAGTGGTCCAGCCCCTGGATCCGGCGCGGGTGGGGGGCGACTTCCACGACGACGCCGAGGGTCCGCCGGTCCTTCGGCGCCAGCACCTGCTGCCCGATCAGATCGACAAGCCGTTCGTCCCCTTCCCCGTCATCGGGGACGACGGGAAGATCGGTCTCCACGCGCACGAACGCGATCCTGTCGGGTGCGATCCCGGAGCCGAACTCCCACTTGTCGAACGAAAGATCCCAGTTCTTGCGGTTGAGGACGACGTCGCGGGTCCATGCCGAGGGATCTTCGAGGCCCGCCTCCGCCAGGTACTCGGACAGCCGGCGCCGCAGCCCCTGGTTGACGAGATCGAGGTCCAGCACCCTTCCGAGCACCGACGAGTCCCCGTGGGTGAGACGACGGACGCATTCGAGGTTCTTGCACACGCGCCCGAAGGCGGTGGCGGGATCGTCGAAGAGCTTGAAGTCGGGGACCAAGCCGAGCTCGTAGAGGGCGCCGCCGAAAGACTCGCCGTCGTTGCCGTTCGCCCGCACGCAGAGCAGGTAGCGGACCTGCGCCATCCCATCGGCCCAGCCCCATCGTTGCTCCCCAAGGTGGGCCAGGAAGTCCCGCGCGTATCCCCGCAGCGTGGAGGGAACGCGCTCCAGCAACTGCCGCCGAAGCCGCTCGTAGGCGTCGTCGACCCGAAAGTCCTCGAAGGTCGCGCTGCCGAATGAATCCTCGGCGCTCGTGCGCACGTTCGCCGGCAGGAAGACGCACAGGGGCGGGCGCAACGAACCGTCCGGAAGCGGATTGCGCAGCTCGACCAGCTTCGTGGAGGAGACGTGGAGGTCTTCGCCGGACGGCGCCTCGCCGTCCGCGAGCACGTGGACGCTGGCCGAAGGAACCTGGCTGCGCAGTCCTCTGGCCAGCGCGATCATCAGCTCCGGCCCCAGGTCGGACACCCTCATGCAGTGCCCCGGCCCTCGGTCGCGCAGCGCCTCGGTCAGGGACGGCAGGAGCAGGCCCTCGACCGCGTGGGTGAGGTCGGAGGAAGGCAGGGCTCGGAAGGCGCCGCTCACCCCGTGCCTCCGTTCGACGCCGGGATCGTGTAGCGAGGCGTGATGGTCTGGGTCACGAAAGCGTCGGACAGGTCGCGGAAGAAGCCGATCTCCCGCAGCCGGCCCTTGAAGTCGTCCACGTTCTGCCGCAGTGCCGCGAGGTCGTCGATGCCCGGCGTTCCGAACCCGTCGCCCGGGGGCAGGCGGTCCACGCAGATGCCGTAGCGCTCGCGCAGGAAGGTCAGCAGCTCGTCGATGCGGAGGTCGCGCGTCGAGAACCCCGATTCCGAGGATTCGAGCACCGCGATCTGCAGAAGCACTTCCAGCAGATGGCTGCCCATCGCAAAACGCCGGGCGCTGCCTCCGGACTGGTGCATCAGTCCCGCTTCCCGGCGCTTGAACACGGAGTCCAGGAACTCGGTGACGTACCTCCGGTGGTACGACCCCCGCAACGCCATCAGGATCTCGATGAACATGTCGAGGTCGTCCAGCCCCATCCCGGTGATCCGGCGGATCTCGGGGTCGATCTCGTCGTCCGAGGCGCCGCCCGTGTCTTCGAGCAGCCCGGCCAGACGCATCTTGAAGTAGCCGTCCCGCTCGCCGGCATGGGGCGGCTCCAGGAGCCGGAGCAGATCGCCGACCTCGAAGTGCCCCCGGGAGGGCACGGGCAGCCTGCCCACCTTGCGGCTCAGGTACTCGGCGAACTCATCGAGCTTGCGCACCAGGTAGTGGGATTGCACGTACATCGGGATGCGCCGGTAGTGCACGTCCGCGCTGTGCCGGGCGAGGCCGGCCATCCGGCGGTCGAGGGTGCTGCCGAGGTCCACCAGAAGGTAGACCCGGTGCGGGCAGCTCCCATGCGCGTGCATCCGTCCCGGGTCCGCGGGGCAGTGGGCGGGCGCGCAGGCCGGATCGGCGCTTCGCCGCCGCACCAGTGCGGGGAGCAGCTTGATGGTCCTCAGATAGTAAAGACCCAGGTGGAACGCGAAGAACGTCTTCAGGTAATCGACCAGCACGGAACGCGGCATGTGGGGCTCGTAGGCGAGCAGCCGCAACGTATCGTCCGCCAGCAGATCGGCCTGCCCGACGCAGACCGGCGGGAAGCGTTCCGGCTCCTGGGAGTCGCGCATGTCCACCGTGACCTGCCGGTCGAAGTGCAGCAGCGCCTGGGTCTCCACGTCCACCCGTACGGACGAGTCGTACCTGTCGGTGTGCGGATCCACCCCCGCGAAGAAGAAGCGCCGGAGCGCATCGCGGGCTGCCTGGCCCCGCCCGCCGCGGGCGTGGTAGAGCATCCAGTAGAGCTGCTCGGCCGCGCCGTAGTCCCGGGCGTGGCGCGCGTTCCGGAACTTGTAGGTGTTGCCGTGGAGCGGACGCGGGGCCGCGAGCGCCTGGTTCGGCCTGCCCCTGTTCACCAGATCCATCAGGTCCGTTTCGATCCACCTCTCGACGATTCCGGGGTGCTCGCCGAAGCCCGCGAACCTCTTCGGATCCTTCGTGTACTCGCGCGCGAAATCCTCCACCGTGAGCTCGTTCCTGCGCGGAGGCCGGCGCGTTCCGTAGCCTCCGAAACGCAACCGGGGAAACAGCATGGTCAGCACCCGATCCATATTGACCGGCTTGAAGTCGACGTACGAGAGCTTCTTCAGGCGAAACTCGCGGTCGCGGCTCTTGACCCGCATCTCTCACCCCCCTCCTGCTGCGGACGCCGATCCGCTCCCGGCGGCGAGCCGTACTTCGCCGAGCCGCTTCGACAAAATGACGAAGACTTTTCCGTCAACCGGCATTTGGTTCCGGCTATGCCGGGTTGGGTACTTGAGCGGAATCTCCCGGTTGACCTTGGTCATTCCAACCCCGGAACAGGGGTTCGACGTGCTTGCCGCCCGGATACTCGACGAAGATCGGCTCAAGTACCTGCGTATGGGGCGTCCTACCGTCTGGTGATCTTCGGCCCGACGTACACGACGTATAGCGGCTCGGCCGCGTGTATCGGCCACGAGAAGTGAATTCGTAGCTGGGGGGTCTTCACCTTGCCGTGCCACGTGCAAAACAGGGTTTCCCCGGCGTCCGCCGGGTGAGGAAACGTGAGATCCCGCCGGAAATCCGCTTTCTCCGAATCGGACGAGTCGGAAAACCATGCTTTCTTGCCGGTGAAGTGCTTCCGATACGTCTCGTGGCCTTCGGGCGTGCGTTGGCCGCGCTCGTCAAAGCAGTTCTTGAAATCGTGCAGGATGGTCAATCGCGACAGCAGGGCCTTCGCGGCGCCTGCACCGAATGGGTGTCCGCGCAACGGCTCGAAGCAGTCCGGTGAAAACGTCAGATCGGGACAGCGGCTTCGCGCCACCGCCTCCAGGTCGCTCCACGATGCAAGCGACACGGGCGCAGCATCGAGAGCGGCGGTCAGGGCTTTGGCCTCCCAGTAGTTGGGAACGTCTATGCTCCTCGTCGGCTTGGAGTCATGCCATTCGACCGGCAACGGTGATAAGAGCCATGACGAAGGATCCATGCTCACGAGGCCGCACCCGATGCCGTGGAAAAGGCGATACGCCGCCTCGCCTGCCGCCGTGTCGGTGACCACTTCGCCGCTGCATTCCAGCCAGTCGCCGCCACCGTGCCGCCGATGGTCTTCCCAGAAGGGGCCGCTCCGCGCCAACCACTGCATCAATGCGCTGCGCTTGTCCTTGCTCATGCCCTGGATAGCCTGCGGCATCGACAGGTCGCGCGTCACCGGTGCATGGGCAACGTTGCGATGGCATTGCAATTCCCGTCCATATCGGCGACGCGCGACCTCCCGCATCGCCATCACCCGGCCGATGGCTCCCCGGAAGGTCGCCGCGTCCGGAAATTGTCCGTGGATCGAGAGATCGTTGAACAGGAGCTCCACTTCAGTTCCCGTCTTCTCCCCAGCCGGCGAAGTAGCTCGCATCCTTGTCGAACTGATCGAAGAACCCCTCCGGCCAGGAATCGATGTTGCCGGAATCGTCCATCGCCGGGCTCACCACTTGGGATCGGTCCTCCGACCTCGGCCGGAAGAAGTGGATGACGACCCGATCCGCGGCAAGGCGGCCCGCCTTGACCGAGCGGCGGATCCCGTTCAGCACGTGATCGCTGTGCGTCTCCACGAGGACCTGCATCCCGGCGCGGGCAACGTCGGCCATGAACTGCCCCATCAGCGCCTGACCGGCCGGATGGAGATGGATCTCCGGGTTCTCCACCAGGAGGATGTCCCCCGGGGACGCGGACAGGGCGGCGACCACGATGGGCAGGCATTGCGTGAGACCGAACCCCGTGTGGGCCGGAAGGTGGAAGCCCGTGTCGTCCGATGTCCGCAGGCCCAGCGTCACGGCGTTCGCCCGAGGCGCCTGCTGCAGATCCAGGGTGCAGCCCGGAAAGAGGGTGCGCATACGCTGCTCGACCTGTCGAAAGCGGCTGGCAGGTGCGTCCGGCAATGCGAGGTCGGCCGATACGGGTTCGTCCCGGCCCCAATGCAGCACGCTCACCGCGTGCTCGCCCCGCGAGCCCACGACGTTGACCACATGAGGATCTTCGAGCGTATACGCCTCTTGAGGCGCCACCCGTTCGGCAGTGACGTACGTCAGGTCCTGGAGCCGCCGGGCCAGGGAAGCGACGGGCGCCGTCGATGCCGCTTCGGGGGGCAACAGGTATCGCAAGGATTGAGGGGCTTCGACCGTTCGTCCGTTGACGGAGACCCGCTGGACGGCTAGGGACATGTCGCGCCGATCACCCTCGAACGTCCAGCCGCAGGTGGCCTCATCGTCCATGAGTGCAATCTCGAAGCTGCGCCGCCCGAAGACTTCATCGACGACGTCCGGCATCGCTCCCAACCGCACACCGGCGCCGTTGAGGGCGAGGCGCGTCGTCCATTCGTGTTCGCGCATGGTCTGGTGCAGCAACACGAGTGCCTGAAGCACCGACGACTTGCCGGAGGCGTTGAGGCCGGTGAGAAGCGTCAGCGGCGCCAGGGGAAGCCGCAACCGCTCGAAGCACTTGAAGAAACGCAGATCAAGTCGGGTGAGCACCGAATACTTCCTCGAACATCTCCCCGGCCATGGCGAAGCGGCGTCTGACCTGGTTCACGCTGTTGGGTCCCCGTGTGATCGCATCGACGAACTCCTCGTTACTCATGAGACGGTAAAACGCCTCGCGTACAACACGGCCGTTTTCTTCGACAACTTCCGGTGGATAGCGCGAAAAGCCCGTGGCCATGACGTCCCAGAGGGAGGCATTGAGCACACTGCGCCTGTCCTGCCCAGGCTCGTGTTTCCGAAATGCATGTCTGCCGAACAAACCGAAATTGTTGTCGAGCGTAGTCCTGAACTGTGAGGACAACGCAGGCAGGGTCTCCGGTCGAGCATTCATTTCCTTAAGGCCGTCGGCAAGAAATTCATCCATGTCCCCGTACTTTTCGAAACCAAGAATCTGAAACGCACAGAACCGGTTGACGAACTCGCGATCCCGCATCGTCGAAGTCCGCAGGCTGCTTCCGGTCGATCTCAGAAAAGCCCCGGTCCGCGACTCGTCCTTGAGGAACCGGGTCGCATCGCCCATGTACAGGCAATTGCGCATCTGCTGCCGGGACAGGGGAACCCCGCCGTTCACACGCTCGAAGATGTCCAGCCGGGCTTGCTCGGGGACTTTGGCATCGATGACGTACAGGATCAGGTTGCAGTCCTCGACGCGATTTTGCAGCTTGGGCGGCAGGTCTTCGAATTTCTTGAGATTCAGTTCAGGCCGGTCCTCGAGTCGAAGCCGGAGTTCGTTGTTCACGAAACGCTGGAAGGTGGTCAGCCTTTGCAGGCCGTCCACGACCACCAGACGCTCCCGGTCGTCCTCCGCGAGATAGAAGACGGGCAGAGGGATCCGCATTACCACGGATTCGATCAGCTTGCTCTGCTTGTCCGGATCCCAGATGAAATCACGCTGGAAGTCCGGGTCCATCACGAACGCTCCCCGCTCTATCCTGCGCAGAACGTCGTGCACCGTACGGGTCTCGTTCCGTATCAGCAGGGTGTCGATGGGATAGTCGCCCCAGGAGGTGGCCTGACCGTCTCCCAGACCTTCGATCTCTTCGGGCTCGGTGCCGGTAGGTGTCGTCATGTTGCTCGTCCTGCATTGGTGTCCATCGGCTGCCGTTTGGTGGGCTGTGCCGGTGGAGTATGGAAGCCCCGGGGCACTTCGCGCAACGTTCCGATGTCGATTCGAAATCGAAAAAGCCGGCTCTCTGGTTCTCCCACGGCGAGGAGGGGATGCGGACGCGGCGTCTCGACGCCCTCGCGACGAAGGACGGTGGGATATGCGGGTCGATCGCCATCAGCCCGCCTCCCCGGTGAGCGCTTCGAGCTCGAGGGCGCCCTCGTCCTTGCGCCGGATCCGGAAGTAGTCATGGCCGGTGCGGGTGAGAAGCACCTCCTGGTAGGGGGCCGACGACAGCACGTTCTTGAAGACCGCCAGGGTCAGGTAATGGCCCTGCAGCTCCTCCAGGCTCGGCCGGTAGCCGTCATGGAGTCTCGACAGCATCTCGTAGACGTCGAGGTCCACGATGAGCTCGACCGGCTGGCCGCCGGGGGGTGCGTACACCAGCCGCAACGCCTGCGGCATGTGCTCGACGAAGGGGTAATCCGCCGGCGCCGGGAGCACGAGGCGGAAGTGTTCCCCGGGAAACAGCCGGTAGCTCCGCACCGTGCCGCGGTCGACGAAGCGCACGCGCAAGGCCAGCGCGTCGCCGAGACGCCCGGGGTCGCGGAGCCCCTCGCCCCGGCCGATCCCCACGAGCAACTTTTCGCAGCGGACGCCGGGCGGCGCCCGTCCGGCCACCAGATTCCAGAACTCGCCGTAGGTCCGGTACGGCAGCATCTCCTTCCAGTGCTCGTCGCGCCGCTCGAAGAACTGGCGGCGGCGGAGCATCGCCACGTAGTCGCGATGTTCCGCCATGCGCTCCGGGGCGGGCGCCGAAGCGTCCCGGGGGAGCTCCCGGTACAGCCGTTCGAGGAGCCGCGTGTCGTAGTCGCCGCGCCGGTCGAACGCGAAGCGGGCCATCTCGCCGGCGTCGGGCGGCAGGTAGTCCAGGGTGCGGTCGAGGTCCGGATTCGTCGCTTCGCCCACGTCGATCTGCCGCAACAGGGTCAGCAGGCGATCCCCGGACCCCTCTCCTCCCTGCCATGCGTTGAAGTAGAAGCCGTGGAGGATCCGCCGGCGCGCTTCGACCCCGGAGCCGGCGTACAGCGCGTGGATCTCGTCGCAGTCGCGGGCGCCGGCCAGGGTGAAGGCGAGGGCGGAGCGCAGATCCCGCATGGTGATGTGGAGCCGGCCCCGAAGATGGGTGATCGCGTAGGCCGCGCGCAGCCGTTCGGCGACCTTCGGGCCGGCCACGGGGTCCATCAGGGTGCGGGCGTTGTGGTGGACGTAGCAGCGCTCCCGGAGGTCGCAGCCGGCGCACGGCTCCCAGAACCGTTCCGCGGTGAGCCGGCGGACGAGTCGGTCGAAGATCGCGTCCGGCCGGCCGGGGCCGGCGCCCGGCGGGTCGGCGACCACCGAGCGCAGGTTCAGGTTCACGGTGGCCACACCGTCTTCCGGGGCGCCGCCGCCCAGTCCGGCCAGGATGACGGTCCGCAGCCGGCGGTACCGGCTCTCGTGCTCGGTCAGGAAATCGACCAGCCTGCCTTCGTTGACGGCGATGATCCGGGTCTCGTCGTCCGGCCAGCCGCTTCCGTCGTCGCCCTCGAAGGGCCGGAAGAACTCCCGCAGCACCTCGTCGTTGGCCCTGTCGTCCTCGTCCTGGCTGCCGTCGTGGTTGGTGATGAAGTGCCGGCCCGACCAGGAGAACTCGGAGCCGTTCGGCCGCTTCACCAGCGTGGGCGCCAGCTCCGTGGCGCGCTCGATCTGCTGGATGTACGCGGTCTTGCCGTCGCCCGCGTTGCCGGTGACGGCGACCAGCCGGAACTCGCCCGCGAGGAGCGCGGCTCGGAGCCGTTCGTCGAGAAGGGTCCGCACGTACGTTTCCCGGCCGATCTCGTCCAGGCCGCGGGTGCCGGCGTTGCTCCGCGGGCTCTGGCTGTACATCGCCTGGAGGTGGCTGACGAAGGGGTTGTAGTTCGGCTTGGGGGGTTGGAGCCACGGTAGCGCTCCGGCGCCCGCCGCCGCCGAGGGCGGCGCGGCCGTGGGCGGCGCGTCCACGGGAGGAGCGGGCGGCGCGATGCGGACGTCCGAGGCCGCGAGGGCCTCTCGAAACTCCGCCGCGGACCCGAAGCGATCGGCGCGGTGGGGCGCAATCGCCCGCAGGACGGCCTGCACGAACCCGGCCGCGAGATCGCTGGTGAACGTGAACTCCCGCGGATCCCTGGGCGCTGCGCCCGGAACGGGTGTGGCGCCGTCCCAGGGATACTTGCCGGAGAGGCATTCGTAGAGCGTGACCCCGAGGGAGAACAGATCCCAGTCGGCCTTCTCCGCGGGCGTCATCTCCTCGGCGATCGCGAGGTCCGGCGGAATGTAGCGGCGGGTGCCGCCCGGCCGGGCTTCCTCGTCGTCGTGGCGCACCGCGACGTTGAAGTCGATGATGCGCACGCCCCGATCGGTCCAGAGCAGGTTCGAGGGCTTGACGTCACGGTGGAAGACGCCGTGCTGGTGAAGGTGTTCGAGGCCGGCGAGGGTTTCGATGCCGAGCCGCCTGACGTCCTCGGGGGAGAGCGAGGCGCCGTCGAGCAGCGTGTCCACGCCGGCGCCGGGGACGTACTCGAACACCATGAACGGGGTGTCGTCCGCCAGCCGGTCCGCCCACACCACCCGCACCACGTTCGGATGCGGCGGCAGGCGTTCGAGGACGCCGTACTCCTGCTTGAGGCGTTCGAACGTCGAGCGGCGGTCCTTGACGATGATCTTGAGCACGCGGCTGGTGTCGGAGAACGAATCGAACGCGCGGTAGGCCACTGCGAACCCGCCCTGGCCGAGCTTCTCCTCGATGCGGAAGCGGTTGGCGAGGTCGTCGCCCCGTTGCAGGGCCGCATAGTCCACCTCGGGCCGTGCGACCGTGGGCGCGACGCGCTCCCGCCCCCCGGCCCTGCCGTCCGCGCGGGGGTCGGGGCCGACGACGTCGTTGAAGCGGGCGAGCGCCACCGCGGCGGCGGAGGGCCGGTCTTCGACGTCGAAGGCGCACAAGCCCTGCAACCACTCGTCGAATCCGGCGGGCAGCTCCGGCTTCTGCTCGGACGGCCTCACCGGGAAGACCCCGTCCTTGTCCATCATGTCGTCGATCGACGTCCACGCCGGCTCCCCGACCAGCAGCTCGTAGAACACCAGGCCGGCGGCGTAGAGGTCCGAGGCCACACCCGCCCGCGAGGGGTCCCGGTAGCACTCGGGCGCCTGGTACACCGGGTCGAGCTCGTCGACGACGGCTTCGGCGATCGTGCTCGTCCGGTCCTTGCCGGCCCGCGCATGGTCGAAGCCGCAGAGGAGCGCCCGGCCCGAGGCGCCGAGCTTCTCCTCGACCTGCCAGTGGCCGTAGCAGGGAGGCGCCTGCTTCGGGCGGGCGCGGCCGATGATCGCTTGCCGCACCTGTCCGAGCAGAGCCCGGACGTCGGTGGACCGGCCCTCCGGGATCCGTGTCCTCGCCTGGAAGAAGGCGGCGCACTTCCCGAGGTAGGCGACCGCCGGCCCGTCCTGCCCGCCCGGGTCCTGGACCAGCGCATCGGGCGCGGTCATCAGCACCGCGGCATCGACGTACAGGCTGCCGAGCGCCCGGTTCGTCGGGAAGCGGTCGCGGATCAGCGACTTGAGCGCCTTCGCGTGCTTGCGCAGGAGCGCCAGCGGCGAGTGGTACGGCGCGCGTCCCTCCGGGTACCACTTGCCGCCGTGGACGTCGATGAGGCCGCGGGTGCCCTTCACGTCGATCACGTAGACGCAGTGCGGGGCCAGGAGGGCGACGTCGATCTCGTAGAGCCCGTGGCCCTGCCGGAGCTCGAAGTTGTGGATGACGGTGAAGGTGTCCGGCAGGTGATCGCGCAGCCAGGCGATGGCCTCCCGCTCGGAGTCGTTGACCGGCTGGCCGACGGCGATCACCTTGGCCATCGGGCGGTTCCCTGGGCTTCGATCCAGCGCTCCACGAGGGCGCGCGCCTCGCGCTCCTTGCCGATCGCGTTGGCTTCCCGCTCGGAGTCGTTGACGGGCCGGCCGATGGCGATCGCCTTGGCCATCGGGCGGCTCCCCGGGCTTCGATCCAGCGTTCCACGAGGGCGCGCGCCTCGCGCTCCTTGCCGATCGCCTCGTGCCGGGCGGTGCGGACCGCGAAGGCGCGCAGGCCGAGCGCCTTCATTCGCGGGGCGTGGAGCTTCGGCAGAACGACGCCCGCGACGGCGGATTCGTCGAGATGGGGGATGGATGATCCGAACGCACGGGCCTTGAGTTGCCGCCGTCCATGCTCGGACGAGAGGCAGGCGAACAGGTACCCGGCGACGGCCTCGTTCGGACTGAACAGCCTGATGGCATCTTCAGTAACCACACCGCCAACAACATCCCCGTAAGGAAGCGCCGGATGCCCGATGAGCCCATTGAGTTGACCGGAGCGTGGCACCAGAACGGTCGTCTCGTCGATTTCCAAGCCCTTGATGCCCGGCGTACGTTTCGCCAGCAGATAGCTGGCCTCCGGATCGGATCGCATGAGCGCGGAGGTGCCGAAGAACGGCAGGCCGAATCGCGGGTCCTCGACTTGAATGCGCTTGAACATCGGCGGCCAGAACACCCGCTCGGCCAGATCGCCCACGGTCGTTCGCCGCGACGCCGGCAGCGCCAGCAACGGCTCCAGCACGGCGCGGTGGTAGCGGCTGTGGAACAGGCCGTCCATCCGGCCGGCGAGGGCGCTGGCCCGCACCAGCGACGTATCCGGCGCCGATGCCTCGCTGGACCGCCGGTCGATGGGAGGCAGGCCCGCCGCCTCCTCGATCCTCCGGATGATCGCCCGCAGCTCCTCGGATGCGGCGGTTCGCATCGCCGCCGCCTCGGTCACGAGCCGATGCGCCTGCTCCTGCACGTCGTCCGGGGCGAGGGGCACTGGAACCCGCGCAACGTGCTGCGGCTCGATGTGCCGGATGATCGCCCCGTAGGTTCCGCCCACCAGCAGCGGCAACCCGAAACGGCCGTTCAGGAAAGCGTAGAGGTATCCCGGCCTGACGAGCGCCGGATCGGACACGATCTTGAGTATGTCCTGAGACGACCACATTCCGACCATCTCCGGGCGGGCGTAGGACATCCGGCCGATGGTTCCCGAGCATGACACCAGCGTCGTGCCTTCCTCGATCCGCAGGTGCGCAAGCCGGGGGGAAGTGGCGTCGGACTTCTTCAGGAGATCGGCATGGGCGAAGTCCGCGTGCAGCATGGTGCTGCCCGTCAGGAAAGGCATGCCGTGATCGGAATCGGAAACGTAGTTCCGCACGAACTGAGGCCCGTTGTAGACCCCACCCTCGTGCCCGCGGGTCAGGCTGCAAAGCTCGGCGCGGGGGACGGGCAGGCGCTCCAGCAGCACCTTGGCTTCCATCGCGCCCGACAGGTACGGGCCGCAGTCGAGCCGCCGGCCTTCCCTCTCCAGCCATCCGCTGGGAACGAGCTTCTGCTTCAAGGCCTCCACCGATCCCCTTCGACGAAGGCCAAACGCCCGGCGGATCCCGTCACCCGGAATCTGGAATCGCAAGGAGCCTCCAGCCACCGGGACTTGTCCGCCAGTTCAACGGCGTGATCCTTCTGCTGGCGCTTTCTCTCCTCCCCGGTGACGTTCAGAAAGATGTCCGCGTGGCATCTGTTCTGCTGTGTAGGGGTCGCTTCGACGGTCCTACCGCTCCTCGCGGCGTCCCGGACCTTCAGAACGGCCCACCCATAGAACTGCCGGGGAGGCTTCCTGTTGCGCGCCCGCTCCCGGGACCATTCGACCAATTCAGTGGTTGGCGCATAGTCCATCCGATCGACCGAGATCGACTCGGCCTGCTCGCTTTCCAGAAAGATGTCCATGTCGATGTTGCCGTTGCGCGCGCGGTTGCGTCGCCGTCGAGAGAACACGCTTCTGCCCAAGTCTTCGTCCGCGTCCAGCTCCGCCGGCGGCGCCTGGATCGATCGCGCCCCCGGATTCACCGAATCTGCTGCGGGTTCGTCGGCAGGAACACCATCCCGAACTGGAGGAATCCTGCGTCCGGCGTCGAAACGGCGGCCCGGCTCGGCGGCGTCAGGCAGCGTAGTTGATCCAGGACGAATGCATCAGGGAGGTCCGAGGAAGTGTTGTAGTGGGCACGCCGGCTCGTGCCGCCGACGTACGCATGGCAGTCCGCCCGCCCGCCGTCGCTCAACAGGATGACGACGGTGCCCGTCCGGCCGGGCGCCTTGAAATGCAGGGCGATTTCGGCGTCCTGCGTAGGGTAGATGGTCGGTGCCGGCGCACGCCGCGCCAAAGCCTTGATGATTCTTGCCGCCTCAATCTTCGTGGCCTCACCGACCGGCGGAAGATCCTCCTCCGCGATTTCGTCGTCCACCTCTGCCAGCGCCGCCAAGGCGTCCGCGAGCCAACCCGACTCCGGCACGGGGAACAGCCGGTAGGCGTCGCCGGTATTCGCTCCATCCGCCGGTGCTGCCAAGGCCTCTGCGGGCCAGCGCGGCTCCGGCACTTGGAGCAGCCGGTGGGCGTCGGATGCGCCTGTTTCGCTTGATGACGGCGCGTTCGGATCGCTCCGTCGCGCCCGGAAGCGTGGTCCGGTGTCCGGTGTCTGATACCTCGCGCGGCTTTCCGCCGGAAACGGCACCGTCATCGGATATACCGGCCCGCTCCGACGACGATCCGGGATGTTGTACGCTGGGCCGATCTCGGCCTGCATCGCAGTCATCACGCCTCCTCGCAATCCAGCCCGACCGCCCGATCCGCCAGCTTCTCGGCGCGGCCGAGCAACCGCATCTGATCGTCGAATCCCTCGGTATCCGGCGACTGCACGTAAACCGATGTATTCACGAACACGGCGTTGTCGATCAACAACGATTTCTCGACCACCCGCCGCAACACCCAATCTCCCCCCTCTCCCGACAACACGATCCGAGTGGACGGCAGACACTTCATGTTCGGCTCCGACCGCATCAACTCGTCTGCTTCCGCCGGCATGAACTGATCGAGGTAAGCGTCCGTAGCGCCCGCTTCCAGCGCCTCCATGTGCGCAAGCGCCAGGAGCGAGAATCGGTCCAGGCCATGGTCTCCAAGAGCGCTGGCGAGCCATCCCAATGCCCTGCGAACCGTTTCCAGAATAGCGGGCTTGGTTTCTGGGTTCACGTTCTCGAAATCGAGTTCCAACGAGTCCGGCGCCAGGACGATGCTGGACATGCCACCGAAGAGCTGGCATCTGCACCGCAGGTCTTCCAGCGCCAAGGCCGGGGTTACGCTGAAGTTCCGCGGGCCGATCGGAAGCCAATCGCGAAACCCGTCGGCGATGCCGCTGATGAAGCTCGACTGTGCCGAAGGCCAATCCGCAATGAACCGGCTCAGCTTGAAGCTGACGTTGATCGTCGCGTCGTGAAGGCGAACCCGAAGGATCTTCATATACCCAGCCCTTCACCAGCCCGCGAAAAGAAGCTCCCGCCGGATCGATGCGGGATCAGCCAGAGCGGCCCTGAAGTCATGACCGCCGGCTTCCAGAATCCGATTCGGCCGCTCGAAGCAGGGACATCCCATCCCGCGCCTGCCGGCGTATCCGCCGTGGTCAAGCATGGGTGCGAAGCCTGTAGCACCGTCCGGCTCAATTCGGCAGATGCCGCTCCAGATAGGCATGCGGTGCGTCAGGAGCCCGGCCGGAAGTTCACATGGTCGGTCGTTGTAGTGCGCGACGGCACCTTGGTCGCCGCGCGATAGGGATCGAGCCCGCGATCGGCGGTGCGCCAGTCGCCGTACACGCGCATGAGCTCGGGGATGCCTGGGCGCTTGAGAGCTTCCTCGAGCATGGCGGCGTGCGCTCGCGCCCGTTCGGAGGTCTTCGCTTCGTCGGATTGCCGGCTCATCGTCATGTCCTCCATCGGATCGAAAACCGGTTGGACCTCGCGCAACCGGGCTGGCACCCGCTCCCGCCGGTCCACGACTTTATCGTAGCAGACCCCTCTATCCCTCTCTATCCCTCTCCATCCCCTGACCGCCCCTCGCGCCCGGACGCCCGCTGGCCGTAGCGGGGTGGTCGGCCTCGCCCTTGGCCATCGGCGCGACGGGGCCGGAGCGGGTCCGGCTCCGTCGATCTGCTTGCGCCAAGCGAGCGGGACACGTGGTACAGCGCCTCGAAGCCGGCCGCACCGCCCGTCGCCCGCCCGTCCCGCCCATCGTTCAAGCACTCGGCTCCGGATGCTCCCATTCCCGGGCGATCCGTTCAGCCTCGGCCGCGTCCTCCCGGTATGCCTGCTCGAGGCGGCGCTCGAGCTCGCGAGCCCGATACGCCTCGATCGCCTCGCAAACCACGGCGCTGGCGTTGGGAGTCGATCGCAGGTACTGCGCGGTCTCGGCCGGAAGCGACACTGTCAGCCGCGTTCTGGCCGCCGATCCGATGGCAGGCATCGTTCCCTCCGCGCTTCCGTCAACGGGACGGATGCTATGCGTAATTTCAGTATGAAGAACGATACCACGCGCCTCGGAGGTCTCCCGTGATCTCGCCGTTCACGCCCCCGGCTCCGGGTGCTCCTCCCGGAAGGCGCGGTAGCGCCGCGCGATCTCCGGCAGGTCGTCGTCCACGATCTTCTCCTTGCGCCGCAGCGTGCGCGCCACCTCGCGCCCGTTCAGGGTGACGGTCTCGACCTCTTCGACCTCCCGGGTCCGCTCCTCACCCTCGGGGGAGCGTTTGTACAGCGTGTTCCCGCGCCGGTCGAAGCCGACCTTCTCGGCCACCGCCATGAAGATGGGGTAGTCCGCCGGTCCGCCGATGGCTTCGCGATTGATGGTCTCGTCCGGCTTCTTCTTCAGGAACAGCAGGCTGGTCAGGATGTTGACGTTGGCCTCCACGATGAAGGTCTCCACCGGCAGATCCACGCTGGCGAGCACCCAGGCGTGCCGCAGAACCCACCAGCGGATGTACTCGGCGGCCGGATTACCGAGGATGCCGTCGGGGAGGACGATGCCCATCCGCCCTCCCGGCTTGAGCCAACGGAGGCAGCGCTCGATGAACAGGACCTCCGGGGCCACGCTCCCCTGAAGCCGGCCGGTGTTGCGGAAGTGCCCGTCCTCCGTCCGCTCCCAGATGTGCGCCAGATCGAAAGATCCGAGGATGTTCTCGTCGGTGATCGGGATGGTCGACCCGAACGGCGGGTTGGTCATCACCACGTCGGCCTCACCGAGCCGAATCGCCTTGGCCGCTGACTTCACGTTGGCCAGGTGGCCCTTCGGAAATTCGAGGGAATTCAAGTGGTAGAGATGGCCCTTGCCGTCCCCCGCCATCACCATGTTCATCTGGCTGGCCCGGATGAGGAAGGGATCGAAGTCGCAGCCGAAGACCTGCCTCTTCGCGTAGCGCCGCAGCCGCCGGTGCAGGGATTCGAACTCCTCCGACGTCTCGGCTCCCGTGGCGACGTGCGCTTCCTCCCGGAACCGGTCCATCCGGTGCGCGAGCGTGGCGACGAGGAAGCCGCCGGTGCCGCAGGCCGGGTCGAGCACCCGCTCGTCTTCCCCGGGGGCCAGCATCTCGACCACGAGGCGGATGGCGGCGCGCGGCGTGAAGTACTGGCCGCGATCCCCCCGCAGGTTCGTGCCGACGATCTCCTGGTAGGCCGCCCCCTTGGCGTCCACGTCGATGCGGGTGAACTCGTACTTCGACAGCTCCGAGATCATGAAGGCGAGGGCGCGGTCCGAGAGGCTGATCTCCTCGCTGCCCTGGAAGATGGTCCTGTACTCCTGCTTCACCTCGGCGAAGAGCGGCGCGATGCGTTTTCCGATCTCCTTGCGGCCGGCGTCGGTGAACTGCTCCTGCGGGCCGGCCCAGAAACGGCGGCGGTCGCGCGGCGCGCGCTCGTCGTACATCTTGCAGAAGATGAGGTAGAGGAACTGCCAGAAGGCGGCGTCCTTCGGCATGCCTTCGTTGCCGTGGATGAAGTTGTGGCAGCGGCGGAACGCGGTCCGCAGCATCTCCGGGTCGGCCCGGCGCGCTCGCGCCCGCGAGAGCACACCACGTTCCTCGACCGTCTCGTCGGCGGGAGGCCGGTCCCCGATCGGCTCGGCATCGACCTGGAACTTCGTGGCCTTCTTCCTGAGGAAGAAGAACCCCAGCCCGTTGGTCCACAGGCCGTACTGGCAGGCTTCGATTTCCTCGAAGAAGGGCTTGATCTCGTCGAGGTCCTTCGCGGCCTGCTCGTAGTCCCGCATCTTCACCGCGCCGCGCTTGTTCTGCTTCGGCTCGGGACGGCAGACCACGACCCGTTGCAGGTTCCGGGGGGTGTGCTCCTCGCCCGAGCCGAAGATCGCGAGGTCCACCCGCCGCCGCCGGCCTCCGACCGGAGCCGGGAAATCCGCCTCCATGTCGTCCACCGAGACCCCGTATTCGTGGAACAGGGCGCGGGCGATCCGCTGGCGCACCAGTTCCCTGGGGGTTTCCTTGAGCACCTTCGTGCCGGAGATGAAGTCGAGGACGAAGCCGTCGCGGACGACGTTCCGTATCGTTCCCGGCGCCGCGTTCGGCCGCCTCGGCCGCCGCGGTCCCGGCGATGGCGCCTTCGGCAACAGCGGCGCCCGCGGCGATGGTCGTGGCTCCGGCGATGGCGGCGCTCCCGTGGCCGCGCCTGCTTCGCTTCTTCTTCGTCTTCACGGCGAAAGGCAGTGGTTACCGGTCATTATATGAGATGTTTTCAAATGAACTTACTGGAAAGACATCTTTTATTGATTGGGAAAGTGTATTGAATTCTGAATACAATTCATTAATTAAGAATAGTATTGATGAAGTGAAAAGTCCCATATTTGCTAAGATAAAGGCAGATCCCCAACTGAACGAAATGGACGATGATGCATTGTTGGATATGATAAAGAAGGAAACTCTGCATCATATGTCCGAATATACCAATGAATTTAAATCTGAATTACCTCATTTAGTCTCTTACCGATGAGATCTTCGACAAAACGACGAAGAATTCATGCGCTGTTGTCACAAAGTGCGGGAAGAACTACAGATTCGCGGATGTTGAGAGCAGTGATCAGAACGCGCCTTCCCAGCATGGTAAGATAGTACTTGTAGCGACGTCCCACTTTCTTGATGAGGCCATGTGTGCGAAGACGCTTGAACCCGGATTATTCACCATGCGTCTTTCCGATGCCTCTATTTTCGATAGTTTCACTCCCGCGTAGCCTTGTACCGCCCCAATCACTCCCAATCCGCTTCAATCGACCAGCAAGATGGGCCAATTTCCCACTTGTCCACTGCTCCTTTTCAATGACTGGACACCATTCGCTTCTTTATGACAACAGACGGACGTAATGCGGGATCCCCAATTACCGGGACGGACAGTGTCCCTGATGCCGTCAGTGTGGCCTCTCCTGTCCAGCTCCGCTCTGTTCCCGTAGGACATTGCTCGGAAGGAACATGGGACACGCGCACGGCCCTCTTGCCCGTAACCGGGACAAGTTTCAACGTCCCAAACAGGGTTGTTATTGTTGGGGTGACCGTCCAGGTAGTCTCGAGCGTCTCCTCGCTGTCGAAACTCTTATCGAAGTCGAACTCCTTCTCCTGTTCTGTCCCTATGCTCAACTCCAGGGCGCGCTTCAGTACGGGTCCTCCGGCCGCCAGTCCGATAATCACCTTGAATGTAGTAGACGCGGCCGCCGCCCGGCGAAGTCGTTCGATGCGGATGATCCATGTCCCCCCGACAAGGATGAAGACAGGGTGCGTCTCCGCCGCGGCAGAGACCTCCGGGTGCCCTCCGCCTCCTCCTGCGGAGGCGGCACCGGGAACGACGACCGCCTGCTCCGCGGTAGAGGGGTTCACTACGTTGCCTGCGCTGTCATACACCGTGATGTCGATGTCGTCCTCGCTACGGAGGGCCAGCACGTTCGGCTCGTCAATCCGTATCTTGTAGAACGCTCTCGGATTGTCAGAATCGAGGCTCCCCTCGATGGTGTCCCCGATTGTTGCATAAATCGAAGGATTCGCTATCTCCCCGATCAGACCAGGAGTGGGCTCCGAGAAAATCCGTCATTCCCGCGAAAGCGGGAATGACGGTCTGAAGACGGCCGTTAGCGCGTGTGGCTTATCCTCACTGGCAGTGAATTTGAGCCACACCTTGTTTCGGCCGGAAAACCCCGTATTTTGCGCAGTGAACGTGCGTATGGGCCGACACCTTGTGCAACTGACGGGTGTCTTGTCCCGTGACATCGATGGCCGAGGCGATGTCTTCAGCGGTCAGCGCCGGGGGCGTAATGGTCATCTCCGGGGCCGGCGTCGTTTTCGCGGGGGTGGAGGACCCACCCCCACCGCAGGCCGCCAATGCGCCCAGCGCAAGGCCGACCACCCAGGGCAAGATCACTAAAAATGTATTGACATCAACAAGTTTTGTGATCTAATGGCGTCTTCATCAAGGAGATGGAGATGGCAAGAAATGAACACGACAGCCCCTGCAAGTACGATCGAGCATTTCTCAAAGCTGGAGGATCCGCGAGTCGCATAGAAACAAGAAGCATGAGTTGATTGATGTCATCGTCCTGTGCGTGTGTGCGGTGGTCAGTGGCGCGGAGGGATGGAGTGACATCGAAGAATTTGGGCGCACGAAGCTGGAGTGGCTTCGCCGCTATGTTCCGCTGGCCAATGGGGTCCCGGTGGACGACAATTGCACGAATCATCTCGGCGCTGTCGGTGAGGGGGTTTCAGGACTGCTTCATGAGCTGGATGGAAGATGTCGTGAAGCTGAGTGGCGGTGAGATGATTGCGGTGGACGGGAAGACGCAGAGGCGTTCCCACGACCGCAAGCGGGGTATGAAGGCGTTGCATATGGTGAGTGCCTGGGCGTGTAGCAATGCAGTGGTGCTTGGGCAGGTGAAGACGGAGGAGAAGTCGAACGAGATCACGGCGGTGCCGGAGCTGCTGGATAAGCTGGAATTGTCGGGGTGTATCGTGACGCTGGATGCGATGGGATGCCAACGAGCGATAGCGAAGCAGGTCAAGGAAGGGGGAGGGGATTATGTTGGCGGTGAAGGGGAACCAGAAGCAATTGAACAGGGAGGTTCGGAGGTATTTTGATGCGGCACGGGAGAGGGATTTCGAGTGTGAGGGGATTGAGAACGACGAGACGGCGGAGGATGGTCACGGACGGGTAGAGTCCAGGAGCTATTATTTGTCCACCGACCTGGGTGCGTTGTCTTGTGTGAAGAAGTGGAATGGGCTGAGAGCGGTCGGGATGGTGGAGTCGGAGCGCTGGAGTGATGGGCGTGTGAGTATTGAGCAACGGTACTACGTTACGTCGCTGGAAGATGTGGAGACATTTGGGCGAGCGGTGCGTTCACACTGGGGAATCGAGAATGAGCTGCACTGGAGATTGGATGTGGCGTTTCGGGAAGACGAGGGTCGGATTCGTCGGGGTAATGCACCGCACAATATGGGAGTGATTCGGCATGTGGCGGTCAATCTTCTGAAGCGTGAGTCGACGAAGATCAGCGTCAGGAAGAAACGTATTCGGGCGGCATTGAACGATGGCTTCCGAGATAAGGTATTGATGGGACAGTGATTTTATATGCGGTTGCCCTGCCCCGAGAGCGGCCCAGAGCCTGGGCTTGTTGTCCCCCGTTTTTTTTGACGCCCCGGCCGCGTGCCGATGCGCGCGCACAATCGTCGAGTCGATGAACAGCTCCTTGAGTTGCTCATCGTCGATGCTCTGGAACCGCTGCCAGAGCCGCTTCCACAGCTCGCGCTTTTCCCAGCGGCGAAAGCGGTGGTAGACGGCGTTCCAGTCGCCGAACTCATCGGGCAGGTCCCGCCACGGAGTCCCGGTGCGTGCCCGGTACAGGACGGCTTCGATGAACATCCGGTCGCTGAGCTTCGGCGGGCTGCCGGCGGCGTGCTTGAGCTCCCGCAGCACGGGTTCGATTTTCGACCACAGCGCATCACTGATCAGCAAGCGTAGTGCCATGAGGGGTCTCCGAAACATGCGAGCGACGGAGAACCTCTATCAGGATTCCGTGAATTCGTCAACACGGCCTAATCAAAGGCGGCCGCGATGACGGGCCGCCGCGCTGTTGCGGCAGGAGCATCCGGGCTGCCGCCGTGGAAGCCATTGGCGGGCATCCGCTCCCCGGCAGGCGGTGGATGCGGAGCTGCACCGGTGCGCGGTGGAAGGTGACCTTCGGAAACCGTTGGCCGCGGACTCTCCACCCGGCTCGATGCGCCTCTGATCCTGCAATGGTACTCCCGGCTCGTGGTCGATTGCAGCCGCGCCCCGGGCGCCCCGGATTTCGCGGCCGAGGTGAGCGAGGGCACACCGACCCCCGGCGGCTCGAAGGGGTGTTGCGCGAACCGCTGGGGCGCTCGAAGGAGCCAGGGAAGCTCTGATCCGGCGAAACGACGATTCAGGACGGCTCCGATTCGACCAAGCGGGTGAATGCGAGCAGGGTATCGGGAGTGATCGGCGCAATGACGCCGCCCGCGACCTCGTCCACGGCATGGAAGCTGACGCTCTCCACTTCCTCGGGCTGCAGGATGAACGGCCCGTCGTGCACGCAGGTGAAGATGCGGCCGAAGCAGCAGTTGTGCTCGTCTCGGTAGTGGAAGTCGAACCTCGGGGTGAGGGTCGTATCGCGGATGCCGAGCTCTTCCGCCGCTTCACGCTCCGCGCATTGCTCGTACGATTCGCCGGCCGCGACCACGCCGCCTGCCGCGAGGTCGCAGAAGCCAGGGTAGAGGTCCTTGATCGCGGTGCGGCGCTGCACGAGCAATCTTCCTTGGCGGTCGAAGACGAAGACGTAGGTCGCGCGGTGGGGCAGGTTCCCGGCGCGTACCCGGCGCCGGGGCAGCTCGGCGACGGGCCGGTTGTCGCCATCGACGACGATGACGATCTCCTCTCCGGCCGATTCGGGCATCCGGGTCTCAGTCCCGCACGAGTGCACCGGTGGCCGACATGCCGGAACCCGGCTTGCCGAGAGCGTGCATCGCTCCGTCCTCGATGACGAAGCCGCCGCCGGTGATGCCGGTGGTTCCGACCGGCGGGTGAGGACAGGGAACGACGGTGGCCCACTCTGGCAGAGGGTCCGGCCGCCACTCCCGCACCAAGTCGGCGCAAGCGCCTGACCCGGCATGGCCGGAACCAACCCCCGGTTGGCGGAAAATCATCGTTGTCTTGTCGAAGACTTCACGGGTGAGAGACTACGCGCACCGGCTCTTCATCGCGGTGGTCGAGGATTACGCCTGACGATACGGCGACGGTGTCGCCAGGAGGCGGTGTGCGGACGAGGTGCGCGAGCGCGACGACCGGGTACGCGTTCCGAGCGAAGCCGAGATCACCGAGGACCCCGGCGCCCAGCTCCCTTCCAGGGCGCCTGTCCCCGCATTCCCAGGCCCGCGGTGCAGAGAAGCCGCAGGAGGGTCGGACGGTCGTGCGGACCGCCGCCTACTTCGGCTTCTGGCTGGCGTAGAAAGCGGCGAGGTTGTCGATGTCGGCATCGCTCAAACCCGTCGCCATCGGGGCCATGACCGGATCCTTGCGCTCGCCTGAGCGAAACGCCTTCATCTGCTTCGCCAGGTAGGCCGCGTGCTGTCCGGCGAGATTCGGCCACAGTGGATTGATGCTGTTTCCGTCGATACCGTGGCACGCGGCGCACACGACGGCTTTCGCCCTCCCTGCCTCGGCGTCGCCGGCGTGCGCGGGAAGGGCCGAGGCCAGAACACAGGCGAGAGCGGCGGCGGTCGCGGCGAGGGTGATGGTAAGGGTGTTCATGAACATGGCTCCTGTAGCATTGGCCGGAAACGGTGAGGAGAATGGTCCTTGGTGATGGTGGCAGCGAGTCCTCCCAAGCCGAAGCGTCACGCGGCGCTCGAGGGCCGCAAAGGTCCGCCTTCGCCGTTACCCCGCCCGTGAACGCGTCGGGACCCGTCGAAGATGGTGGCGGTACGCGCTTTCTCAACATCTCCCGTCCGGTACTGCGGTCGCGGCGAAGGTGTAGGAGGAGGGATGGGCTGGTGACGGTCCCTGCAAGCCCGGACGGGCGGTCGATGGCCCGATGGCGGGCAATCGAAAGGCGGGGGCCGCCGGATGCCTGCCCGGAATGTGGCGAGACCTTCCTTCACGGGATGATCGCCATCGTGAAGGGCGCGCAGCTTTCCCGCGAAGCTCCGTTCATCGGATCGGCGCCGGCTCTCTACGGCTTCGCCGTCTTTCTCTCGTCGGCGGTGACCCTCGTGCTGGAGATCACCGCCGGGCGGCTCATCGCACCCTACGTCGGGGTATCGATCTATTCGTGGAGCTCCATCATCGGCGTCATGCTCGCGGGGCTCTCTCTCGGGAACTGGCTGGGAGGCGCGCGGGCCGACCGCGGCGGTACGGACCGCAGCGCGGGACTCGCGCTCGTCGCCGCGGCGCTCGCAAGCCTCGGAGTGCTGCTTGCGCTGACCCTTGCGGCCCCGGTGGTCGTCACGGCGGAGCTCTCGCCGATGAGCGGCGCGTTCGTGCTCTCGCTGAGCCTGTTCTTCGTGCCGGCGGCCCTTCTCGGAGTGATCACGCCCCTGCTCACGACCCTCGCGCTACGGCGGAGCAAGCGGCCGGGACGCGTCGTCGGCTCGATGCACGCGCTCGCGGCGCTCGGCAGCATCGCCGGCACGTTTTTCGCGGGATTCTGGCTGATCCAGCACCTGGGCACGCGCCACATCCTCGTACTGTGTGCGATCACCCTGCTGGTGCTGGCCGCGCCGTTCCTGCTGCGCCGGGCGGCCGGGGCGCTCGCCTGGGGGTGGCGGGCGTCCTGCTTGTCGGATGGATCACCGATGCCTGGGACGGCTTCCTGAATCCCTGCACGGCCGAGAGCCAGTACTACTGCATCCGGGTGGAACCGGCTTCCGCCGAGGTGCCGTTCGGCGAAGCCCGCACGCTGGTGCTCGACCACCTCGTCCACGGCATCAGCCACGCCACGGAGCCGGGGATGCTCGTCTCCCCTTACGTACACCTCACCGACGAGCTCGTGCTCGGCTACCTCGGCTCCGAGGCGGCCGGGGCGCGGTACTTCTTCGCGGGCGGCGGCGCATACACCCATCCGCGGGCGGTCAAGGCACCCACCCCCGAAGCGTCGATCACCGTCGCGGAGATCGATCCTGCGGTGACGGAGATCGCGGCAAGGGAACTGTATTTCGACGGGACCGGCATTGAGGATCCTGCACACCGACGCCCGGATGGCGCTCCGGCGGAGGGTCGGCGACCGCTTCGACGTGGTGGTCGGCGACGTCGTCCACGATCTGGCGGTGCCCTACCACCTGCTGACCCGCGAGTACGCGGCTTTGGTGAAGTCACGGCTCGCACCGGACGGGTGTACGTGCTCAACGTCATCGACGCCTACCCCGATCCTCTGCTCGTGAAGAGCATCCTGAACACCCTGCGCGGACACTTCCGGCACGTCCACGTCTGGTTGGAGTCGCTGCCGGACGCCCCGGTGCGGGAGACGTTCATCCTCTCCGCGACCGACCGGTTCGAGCCGCCGCGCACGCTCACCGCCCAACGGGGGTTCGAACGTCGCTGGATCCGCATCACGCACCACCTGGAGTCGAACGGCACCCCACTCGATGCACTGCCGGTGCCGAGCGACGACTTCGTTCCCGTCGAACGGCTGGCCGGGCGGTTGATGTACTCCGGACTCGGATGATAAACCCGGACCGTGCCGCAACCCGGACGGACGGCGTGCCCCCGGCACGACGCGGCTCGTCTTGAGGGTTGCGCCCGCCGTCGAAGTCTATTCAACTCCACGGGTGAGGGCGGCGTTCCCGGTCCGGGGGCCGGTTCGCCGCCGCGGCGCTCCCGGAGCGCCGCGGACGGAGTGGCTTGCCTCGCACGCGGAAGGGCTTCGCCGCGCGGTGCGGTCATCATGCGCTGATCGAAGGAGGCGCCGGCAATGCAGGAGATCGTCGAGGCCCTGGAAGCGAAGCGTGACGCGGCCCGGCAGGGCGGCGGGGCGGCGCGCATCGCCGCGCAGCACGCGAAGGGACGCCTGACCGCGCGCGAGCGCATCGAGCTGCTGCTCGACGACGGCTCGTTCGAGGAATGGGACATGTTCGTCGAGCACCGCTGCACCGACTTCGGCATGGCCGAACGCCGCGTGCCCGGCGACGGCGTGGTCACCGGCTACGGCGCCGTCAACGGCCGGCTGGTGTTCGTGTTCAGCCAGGACTTCACGGTGTTCGGGGGATCGCTGTCGGAGCCGCACGCCGAGAAGATCTGCAAGGTCATGGATCACGCGGTGAAGACGGGCGCCCCGGTCATCGGCCTGAACGATTCGGGCGGGGCGCGGATCCAGGAGGGCGTGGCCTCACTGGGCGGGTACGCGGAGGTGTTCCAGCGCAACGTGCTCGCCTCGGGGGTCGTCCCCCAGATCTCGCTGATCATGGGGCCGTGCGCGGGCGGCGCGGTCTACTCCCCGGCGATGACCGACTTCATCTTCATGGTGAAGAACAGCTCCTACATGTACGTGACCGGTCCGGAGGTGGTGAAGACGGTGACCCACGAGGAGGTCACCCACGAGGAGCTCGGAGGGGCGGCGACCCACTCCACCCGCTCGGGGGTATGCGACCGGGCGTTCGAGAACGACGTGGAAGCGTTGCTGATGCTGCGCCGGTTCATGGGGTTCCTCCCCGCGAGCAACCGGGAGCCGCCGCCGTACCGCCCTGCCCCGGACCCTGGATCGCGCATCGAGCCTTCCCTCGATACGCTGGTGCCGGACAACCCGAACCGGCCCTACGACATGCAGGAGGTCATCCTCAAGGTTGCGGACGACGCCGAGTTCTTCGAGCTGCAGCCGGAGTACGCGCGCAACGTCGTCATCGGCTTCGCGCGGATGGAGGGGCATCCGGTGGGCGTCGTCGCCAACCAGCCGATGGTGCTGGCGGGCTGCCTGGACATCGCGTCCTCGATCAAGGCGGCGCGCTTCGTGCGCTTCTGCGACTGCTTCGGCATCCCCATCCTCACCTTCGTCGACGTGCCCGGATTCATGCCGGGGACCGCGCAGGAGTACGGCGGCATCATCAAGCACGGCGCGAAGCTGCTCTACGCCTTCGCCGAGGCCACGGTGCCGAAGATCACCGTCATCACCCGCAAGGCCTACGGCGGGGCCTACGACGTGATGAGCTCCAAGCACCTGCGCGGGGACGTGAACGTGGCGTGGCCGAGCGCGGAGATCGCGGTGATGGGTGCGAAGGGGGCGGTGGAGATCCTGTACCGCAAGGACGCCGGCGACGCCGGGCGGCTGGCGGCGCACGCCGAGGCCTACGCCGCCGCCTTCTCCAACCCCTTCGTGGCCGCGCGCCGGGGGTACGTCGACGACGTGATCATGCCGCGCGCGACGCGCCCGCGGGTGTGCCGGGCGCTGTCGATGCTGCGCGGCAAGCGGCTCGATAATCCGTGGAAGAAGCACGGGAACATGCCGCTGTGAGCGGCGAGCGCCGGCACGGTCGCTTGGCGATTCCGCTGCGCGGAATCGCGGGCACCTCCACCCACGCCGCGGGCGGGGAACGGTCTTGACCCATACGAACGTGCTCTTCGACAAGATCCTCGTCGCCAACCGGGGCGAGATCGCCTGTCGCGTCATGCGTACCGCGCGGCGGATGGGGATCGGCACGGTGGCGGTGTACTCGGAGGCGGACCGTGCCGCGCTGCACGTCGAGCAGGCGGACGAGGCGGTGTGCATCGGGGCCGCCGCGCCGTCCGAGAGCTACCTGAACGTCGGGGCGATCGTGGACGCCTGCCGCGCGAGCGGCGCACGGGTGGTGCATCCGGGCTACGGCTTCCTCTCCGAGAACCGGGCGTTCTGCGAGGCGCTCGCGGGGGCCGGGGTCACGTTCATCGGCCCGCCGCCGGACGCCATCGAGGCGATGGGGGACAAGATCACCTCCAAGCGCATCGCGGCCGAGGCCGGGGTCGGCACCATCCCGGGCCACGCGGGGGTGGTCCCCGATGCGGACGAGGCGGTTCGCATCGCCCGCGAGGTCGGCTACCCGGTGATGCTCAAGGCGAGCGCCGGAGGCGGCGGCAAGGGGATGCGGATCGCCCGCGACGACGCCGAATGCCGCGAAGGATTCGAGCGCGCGTCGAGCGAGGCGCGGTCGAGCTTCGGCGACGACCGCATCCTCATCGAGCGCTTCATCGAGGAGCCGCGCCACATCGAGATCCAGGTGCTCGCGGACCGGCACGGGAACGTCGTCCATCTCGGCGAGCGCGAGTGCTCGATCCAGCGCCGGCACCAGAAGGTCATCGAGGAGGCGCCGTCGCCCTTCATCGACCCGGACACCCGCCGCGCGATGGGCGGGCAGGCGGTGGCGCTGGCCCGCGCGGTGGGGTACGAATCGGCCGGTACGGTGGAGTTCATCGTCGACCGGGAGCGGCGGTTCTACTTCCTGGAGATGAACACGCGCTTGCAGGTCGAGCACCCGGTGACCGAGATGGTGACCGGCCTCGATCTCGTGGAGTGCATGATCCGGGTCGCGGCGGGCGAGCCGCTCGGCTTCGGGCAGGACGACGTGACGCTGCAGGGCTGGGCGATGGAGGCCCGTGTGTACGCGGAGAGCCCCGCCCGCGGGTTCCTGCCCTCCACGGGAAGGCTCGTACGCTACGCGCCCCCGGCCGGCCCCGACGTCCGGGTCGATACCGGGGTCTGCGAAGGCGGCGAGATCCCGATCCATTACGATCCGATGATCGCCAAGCTCGTCACCCGGGGCGACACCCGGGACGATGCGATCCGCCGGATGCGCGACGCCCTCGACGCCTACCGCATCCGGGGCGTGGACAGCAACCTCCTCTTCCTGTCCGCGCTGTTCTCGCATCCGCGCTTCAGGGCGGGGGAGCTGACCACGCATTTCATCGAAGAGGAGTTCCCGGACGGATTCGGGGCGGGCGGCGTCCCGCTCGAAGACCCGGCCACGTTCGTCGTGGTCGCGGCGGCGGTGCAGCGTCGATATCGCGAGCGCGCCACGAGCATTTCCGGCCGGGTGCCGGGCTGCGAGCCGGCGATCTCCGAGCACTGGGTCGTCTTCATCAACGGGCGGGAGTATCCGTGCCGCGCGACTCCCGTCGAGGACGGCAGGGCGATCGAGGTCGAGTTCGACGCGAGGACCCGAGTGGTTCGAAGCGACTGGCGCTTCGGGGAGCCGCTGTTTCGGGGAACCATCGACGGCGAGCCGGAGTGTGTGCAGGTGGAGCGCTGCGGCGTCGGGTACCGCCTCGTCCACGGCGGGTCGCGGGTCGACGCGTTGGTGCTCACCCCCCGGCAAGCGGCGTTGCACGCGCTGATGCCCGAGGAAAGTGCCTCGGACCTCTCGCGTTTCCTGCTTTCCCCCATGCCGGGCCTGCTCGTGAGTCTCGCGGTCGAGGCAGGAGAGAGCGTAAAGGCCGGGCAGGTACTCGCGGTGATCGAGGCGATGAAGATGGAGAACGTGCTGCGGGCGGAGAACGACGCGGCGGTCAAGGCGGTGCTCGCCGCGTCCGGCGACAACCTCGCGGTGGATCAGCCGATCCTCGAGTTCGAATGAACCCTGAGAGGGCAGATTGACATCAACGGAAAAGCAGGTCAGTATCCCGGATGTAGATCGAGTCGCCTGATTTCCGTATCTTGATCCTCACCCCCTTCTCGAATCTGACAGCCACACTCACGCGATGAGAGAACGATGACGCATTCTGGTCCAGGCACAATCCCCTTCGTATGAGGAACCAATAGGCTGCTCCGATCCACGGAGGGCGGCTGACCAAGAGAATTCCCGCCTGTCTCAGGGGGCTCAGTCAACGTATTTCTCCAGGATGTCTCTCGTCTTCTTCGCGAATCCAAGCGCATTTTCGAGGGATTCTTCGCACAGTATCCACAGTTGTAATTTTCTTTCTGGATCCCATTTTTTTCAATGGATTCCGAATAGAAGCCTTGCGCGATCGCGTGAAATCTCGCCCGCCAATGAAAGTAGGACGAGATATCCTGCTCCATTTCTCGCCGTATGAGCTTCTCTTTTTTCCTGTTGAACGGACATTTCTTCTTGGGTAGACGTCCCATTCGTTCTATTATCTGTTCGTACGTAACATCATCAGTCGGAGAATACGGCGCGCATGGTGTGCAGGAACCGTTGTTCTTGATTTTTTCTCTAATCGAATCATTGTTGTGCTTCTGTATTTCGGGAGAAGCCACGGCTACGTCGGCATGGTGATAGATCGCGTTGACGAGTTTGCGCCGTCTTCTGTTGTCCGACCGTATGGAGTGGAAAAAAATTGTATACGCCGACAACCAGAGCCAACAGCGCAACGAATATTGCAAGCAACTCTCCAAACTCTTCGATGGGAATCGGCATTTTCATTTTTACCTTGGTTGGAGTGGCTGCCAATTACCGCTTGGGAGCGGCGCGTCCGTCGGACGCGGGCGTCCCTCCCGCCCGGACCAACCGCCCGGATCCGATCCTCCGCGCCAGCACCGGGCAGCGTCAAGCGTGGATCCCGGTATTGCCGAATATCGACCTCTCCCTCGTGCCTGCACCGGTGTGCATCGAACAGACACTGGTACAGGGACGAGACGAGGCGGCATGACCGCGTTTGACCCCGCCGCTCTGGTGCGAGGGATCCGGGAGGCGGATCGGCGTGCCGTCGCGCGGGCCATCACCCTCGTCGAGTCCTCGCGCCCGGATCACCGGTCGGCCGCGGCCGAGCTCCTCGAAAAACTGGCGCGCGCGCCTGGCCAGGCCCTGCGCATTGGGCTCTCCGGGGCGCCCGGGGTCGGGAAGTCGACGTTCATCGAATCCCTCGGCACATATCTCACCGGCCACGGTCACAAGGTCGCGGTGCTCGCCGTCGATCCTTCCTCCGCGCTCAGCGGCGGCTCGATCCTCGGCGACAAGACCCGGATGGAGCGGCTCGCCCGGGACCCGTGCGCCTTCGTCCGTCCCTCGCCGTCCGGTGCGGCGCGAGGCGGGGTCGCGCGGCGCACGCCGGAGACGATCCGGATCGTGGAGGCCGCGGGATTCGACGTCACGATCGTCGAAACGGTCGGGGTCGGGCAGTCGGAGGCCGCGGTCGCCTCGATGACCGACGTCTTCGTCCTGCTGCTCGCGCCGGGCGCGGGAGACGAGCTTCAGGGCATCAAGCGCGGGATCGTCGAGCTCGCCCACCTCGTGCTCGTCAACAAGGCCGACGGCGGTCTCGCCGGCGCGGCGGGCCGGACCGCGGCCGAGTACCGCAACGCCTTCCGTCTCCTCGCCGGGAGCGACGCCGGCTGGCGCGTGGAGGTCCGCACATGCTCTGCCCTCACCGGTGCCGGCATCGCCGAGGCGTGGAGCAGCATCGAGCGCTACCGGGACTGGTACGAGGCCACCGGTGCCCGCTCGCGCCGGCGCTCCGAGCAGGCGCGGGCATGGCTGTGGAGCGAGATCACCGACAGCGTCCGCGCGGCGGTCGAAGCCCGCGAAGATCTGAGGCGCCTCGTCGAGTCTCTGGAAGGCGACGTCGCGGTGGGGAGGATACCGGCCGCGACGGCGGCCCAGCGGGTGGCCGATGCCGCGTTCGAAGCGTCAAGCGGCTGAGCGGCCTGGAAGCGGATGGGGGAAAACGGGGGCCGGCGCGGGTCCAGCGTCCCGGCCATGCCCAGTACCCGCTCACGAGGTCTGGAAGCGGATGGGAATAAACGGAGGCCGACGGAGCGGCCGGAACGGCCGGCCGATGGATGGTGTGGGATTGACGGCGTGATCCCGGCCCCGGATCTCACGGCGGTCCGGCGGTTTCGCCACCGTGCTCGAAGCACGGATCTACGACCGGAAAAAAATGGACGGGAGAGGAACATGATCGGACGGCTCAACCACGTCGCGATCGCGGTGCCGGACCTCGCGGCGGCCCGTGCGATGTACCGCGACACCCTTGGCGCGCAGGTCTCCGAACCGGTGGATCTTCCGGAGCACGGGGTCACCACGGTGTTCGTCGATCTGCCGAACACCAGGATCGAGCTGCTCGGAGCGCTCGGAGAATCGTCCCCCATCGCGGGTTTCCTCGAACGCAATCCGGGCGGCGGCATGCACCACGTGTGCTACGAGGTCGGGGACATCGAAGCTGCGCGCGTGCGGCTCGAAGCGCGCGGCGCCCGCGTGCTCGGCGACGGGCGGCCGAAGATCGGGGCGCACGGCAAGCCGGTGCTGTTCCTGCATCCGAAAGACTTCTGCGGAACGCTCGTCGAGATCGAGCAGGCCTGACGCCGGTCCTCGCACCGAAGTCAACACCGCCACGGTGTGTTCGGTCAGGAGGCCGGAAATCGCCCGGGGATTGCCTGAAGGCCGGCATCGCGTCAGCCTCGGTCGCCGGTGAAATGCTTGTAGATGGCGATCAGCTCCTCCGGCTGGAAGTTGATGATGACGATCTCCTGCCCGGGGTAGATGCGATCGGGATTGCGCCCCATGCGGTTCTCGCGGAAGTTGTAGACGAACGACTGCCGGGTCTTGTCGTGGATCAGGACGCCAAGAAAGGAGCTCGACTGATCGTCGCGCTTCTCGTCCGCCTCCAGCGGGATGCGCACGGAGTAGGTCTCGATCTGCTCGCCGCGCCGGATCGCCATGCCGCGGGCGAAATTCTCCACGAGCCCGGATTGGACGATGCCCCAGATCCCCTGTTCGTCGGTGGAGCGCACGGTGCGGATGTAGAACACGGAGTCGGGATGTTCTTCCTTCTGCCTCTGCAACAGATCCGCCAGTGTCGCCGCTTCGATCCGGTAAGGCTCCGTGATGACGCTCAGGAACGCATCGGGATCTTCCTCGCTCTCCAGCAGTTCGCCCAGCGTCGTCACCTCGAAGTGCCGCACCGTCTTGACGATCGAGATCGGCTGTTCGGGCTCGGCCATCATGCGTTCCAGCAGTTCACGCACCGTGACCTGCTCGATGCGCTCGACGGTGTCCGCCGCCGGGGTGTTCCCCGATGATGCCTCCCTGTCTTCCACCACCTCGGCGCCCACTTGCTCAGGACGTTCCAGGACGTTGCCCGGTGTCTCGACCGTTCCTCCGGTTTCGGCGCGGGACTCCTCCGGCCTCACCACGATCCGCGCCGGGGCTTCGGAATCCCTGCCCGCCCTGGCGATGAGCCGCACCGGTCGGGTCGGGACCTTCTCCGGCGCCTCGACATCCACCGCCGCATCGGTGCCGGACGGTTCCGGTCTTGCCTGAACCCGCGCCGGCGCTTCGGCATCCACGCCCGGCTCGGCGGTGAGCTGCACCGGTCGGGTCGGGTCCTTCTCCGGCGCTTCGACATCCACGCCCGGCTTGGCGATGAGCCGCACCGGTCGGGTCGGGACCTTCTCCGGCGTCTCGCCGCTCACCCCCGCCCCGACGCCGGACAGCTCCGGTCTGACCTGAACCCGCGCCGGCACTTCAGGGGCCTCGCCCGCCCCGGCGATGAGCTGCACCGGTCGGGTCGGGGCGATCTCCGGCGTCTCGCCGCTTACCCCCGCTCCGGCCCCGGATGGCTCCGGTGTTGCCGCGACCTGTGCCGAATCCTCACCCACCTCGGCCTCCAGCCGCCCCGGCCTGACCAGAACCCGCGCCGGCACTTCAGGGTCCCCCACCGCTCCGGCGATGAGCTGCACCGGCTTCGTCGGATCCTTCTCCGGTGTTGCACCTTCTTCCTCCGCCTCGGCGCCGGACGACTCCGGCCTGACCAGAACCCCCGCCGGTACTTCGGCGTCTCCGAGCGCCCTGGCGATGCGCTGCTCCGGACCCACCGGCGTGCTCCGCGGTTCCTCGCCGCCCTCTTCCGCTCCGCTGTCGAGTGGCTCCGGATTCACCACCCGCACCGTCGCATCGAGGTCCCCGCCCGACTCTGCAATGAGCTGCTCAGGAGTAACGCTCTCGATCTGCTCGACTTCGCGGACGATGGTGATGGGCGTATCCGTTTCGAGGGTCTCATCGCCGGCGAGCGCGCGGACAGGAACGCGCTCGATGATGTCATCCGGCACCAGCGAGAGCATCTGCTCCTCGGAGACGAAGTGGTCCGCCTTCTCGACGGGGACGGGCTGCGGCGTGGGCTCGGTCAGGGTCTCGACGTACTGCCTTGCTTCAGCCTCGATCCCGACGGGCTCGGGCGCCGTCGTTCGGGCCCGGCCCTCGGGCGGCGCCTCGGCAGTGTCGGGGTCGGTGCCGGAGGCCGTGGCCGGCGAGGCCGGACCGGAGTCCGCTTCGGTGGAAGGCGCAACGGCCTCCACCGGTGTCGCCTCCGGTGGTGGTTCGGAGCGCGTCAGGAAATACAGCCCGACTGCGGCCGCCGCAACGAGGACAAGGACGGTAAGCGTTCCGCGCATCGCTCGACCTCCTGGCCCGGCATGGCGATCGGCGCCGGCGCCTTTACCCGGCCGTCCCGCGCCCGGTCGACCGGGGGGCGTATGCGTCGACCGTCACCTTCGGGGCCACGCATCGCCCGTCATTTTCGGGTCCAGACATCGGAGCCGCGCCAAGCGCGTGGAGAGCAAGACGGCCCGGCCCCCCTGCCGCATCCCCGGATGATACTCCATCAATCTTCCTCCTTCCGGCCGAATGCCCGCTCCTTCGCCTTGATGATCGCGGTCACCACCTCGTTGTACGGCGCGGCGGTGCCCACTTCGCGCGCGACCACGGGAACCATCCCGTTGATCGCATCGATCTCCGAGCGCCGCTTCGCGAGGTGGTCCTGGAGCATTGAAGGACGACTGTCCGGGAGCTTCTCGCCGAAGGCGCGCACGTACGCGATCGGCTCGTCGAACGAGAAGCGGATCCCCTTCGCGACGCCGGCCGCGCAGGCTTCCGCCGCGCAACCGCTCGCGACCTTCCAGGCGTCCTCGTTCCCGAGCACTTCGCCGACGGTGCACTCGAACACCGTGCTGGAGCCGCTGTACGCGACGTTGCAGACGAACTTCTCCCACACGAGCTGGTGGATGTCATCGAAGCACTTGACGTTGAAGCCGGCGGCTCGCCACACCTCGCCGAGCCGCTCCAGCCGCGCGGTGATCCCGCCTCCGAGCTCTCCGAGCCGGATCAGCTCCATGCCGTTGTGGTGCGCGTGCCCCGGGCCGCGGATGGACGCGCCGAAGCCCTCCGCGACGCCGAGCAGCACGTTGTCCGGAGGCAGGTGCCGGCAGATCCGCTCCGCCGCGCCGAGGCCGTTCTGGATCGTGAACACAAGGGTGTCGTCCCGCAGCAGCGGCCCGATCGAGGCGGCGGCCGACGCCACCCCCTCCGCCTTGGTCGCGATGATCACCAGATCGCAAGGCCCCGGCTCGGACGCATCCGTCGTCGCGTCGATCCGGACGGTGCGGTCGCCGCCCGCGCCTTCGACGCGGAGCCCCCGGTCGCGGATCGCATCGACGTGCTCCCGCCACGTGTCCACCGCCCAGACTTCGTTCCCGGCCCCGGCGAAGCGTCCCGCGTACACGGAGCCCATCGCCCCGGCGCCGACCACGGCAATTTTCATCCCGTCCCTCCCATTGCCGTGAATGCGTTCACCGGAAACGCACCGAGCACGAGCCGGTCCCGGCGAACACCGCGCTCCATTCGTCGCCCCGCGATGCCGCGTCGAACGAGAGTCTGCCGACGATCCAGGGTGGGGAGTGTTTGACCACCCCGGCAGCCTGCCCGGAGGCGGTCGGCCGCTCCCCTGACGCTCATTCCATCTCATCGTATCCGGGTCCCGCGCCGGATACGGCTACCGGGGACTATAGCCGCCGCTCCGGTGCCGGTCACCCGGGCATCCGCCATCGCCGGACGCCTCTTCCGGACGCTGCCGCACCCGACCGTTCCGCTGCGCCGACCCAGGACGGAATACCGGCCCCCGGGAACAGCGCGTCCTGACGGACGCGGGCGTCTCTCCCGCCTGGACATCGTGGGCCTTCGGCCTCCTGGGAACGCAGGGCAACCGCATATAAACCTCATCATTTATCAACACGTTAGAGGAGTCACCATCATTCAGGTCAATTCAAAAAAGGGCGCAATCTGGAAAACGAACATGGATCAACACCGTTTTCCATTGGAAATGACCCTTTGAGTCGCATTAACTCACTGAAATCGATATATTTTAGTGATCTTGCCCTGCCTGGGAACGGCGTATCCCTCCGGGACGGCGTGTCCTGTACGGACACGGGCGTCCCGCCCGCATCGGCCTTGTCGTGGACTTCCGGCACGAGCGTGCGAGACGCCAGCGCTCCCGTTCGGCCTCTCCGTGCATGCCGTCGTCTTCTGCCGGAGAGAAGCATCCCCATGCCCGGAGGTACGATTCCTGCACCATCGCCTTCCCGGTACGCCGCATGACCACCAGAGCATCACCGACGCCCGGCGGCGGAAGGCGTCACGGCCCGCCACCGTTGTCTCCGCCACCGGCACCGGCCGCACGCTTCGTCGAATCGTGCGTCGGGGTACGCGAGCTGCTCGATCGGCTGGAGCGCGAGGACGTCGTGGCGATGCCCGCGCTGACCGGCGAATACCGCGCCTGGCTGCTCGAGGAGGCGCGCGCCGTGCGCTTTCGCGAGGCCCGCCCCGTGGTCGGCCAGGGCAAGCGCACCGTTCTCCAGCGCATGGGCGTGTACAACGGCTTCGGGCCCGACAGCCGCTTTCACGATCTGACCGAGGCGTACCAAGCGGTGTGGGACGCCTGGCTCGCTCCAATGAGTCCCTCTCCCTTCGAATCCCGCCTCGTCTTCAACGATCGGATGCTCCAGGTCTACGATCCCGGCGAGATCGGGATCACCCCGCACGTGGACCGCACCGGCTACCGGAACCTGATCTGCCTGTTCGTGCTCGAAGGCCGGGGCCGCTTCGGCGTCTGCCGGGACCGGAGCGGACGCGGCGCACGGATCATCGCCCACGAGCCCGGCGACGTGGTGCTGACCCGTGCCCCGGGATTCAGGGGATCCGATCGCCGCCCGTTCCATTTTGTCGATCGCATCACCGAACGGCGCTACGTGTTCGGGCTGCGGCACGAACGGGGCCGGGAGGGGCGAGCATGAGCGCCCGGGGCCCGGCGTGGCGCCCGGCTGCCTCTCGCGCAATCAATCCGTCTTGGCTGCGCCCTGCCAAGTGCAGGACGCGCCCGGCGCTTGGGCGCGGCTTCCGAACCGATACCGAAAAGCGGCCTGCCCTGGACGGCCTGCCTTGTGGCGAAGCAGGCGATGATCTAGCCTGCCCTGGACGAGCGGCCGGGCCCGAACGGTTCCGTCGGCGCCGCCGAGGCAAGACCTGACCCGAGGAGAATCCGATGCAACTGAATCAACCGCTGAAGTCCCGGATCGAATCGCTCATCGAATCCGACCGGGTGGTGCTGTTCATGAAGGGCACGCGGATACAGCCGATGTGCGGCTTCTCCGCCACCACCGTCGGGATCCTCGACGCTCTGGTACCGGAGTACACGACGTTCAACGTCCTCGAGGATCAGGGGATCCGGGAGGGCGTCAAGGTGTTTTCCGAATGGCCGACGATCCCGCAGCTCTACATCGACAAGGAATTCGTCGGCGGCTGCGACATCGTGAAGCAGATGTTCAACAACGGCGAACTCCACGGGATGCTGGGCGTGGAGGCGCCGGATCGGACCCCGCCGGAGATTGTCGTCAGCGACACCGCCGCCGCAATCATCGCCAACGCGCTCGACGGGAATCCGGGCAGCGCGGTGCACCTTTCCATCGACGGCCGCTGGCAGCACTCGTTCAACCTCGGCCCGGCGGAGGGGCATGAGGTCCGCGCCGAGTCGAACGGGGTCGCGCTGCTGTTCGACGTCGCGTCCGCGCAGAAAGCGAAGGGGCTCTCGATCGACGTCGAGGAGACCGTTCGGGGGACCGCGTTCAAGATCGACAACCCCAACGCTCCGCCGCCGGTGGGCCGGATGTCGCCGGCCGAGCTCGACGCCGCGTTGCGCGAGGCAGGCTCCGGACTGACCCTCGTGGACGTGCGGACCTCCGACGAGCGGGCGCGGGCGCGTATCGAGGGCTCGATGCTGCTCGACGACGAAGCGCTCGGGAAGCTGTCGTCGCTCCCGAAGGACACGCGGCTCGTCTTCTACTGCCACACCGGGGTTCGGAGCCAGTCCACGGCCGAGCACTTCCGGGCGGAGGGCTTCACCAACGTGCACAACCTTGCCGGCGGCATCGACGCCTGGTCCCGGGAGGTGGATGCTTCCGTGCCGCGATACTGAGCCCGGCGAGCCGGGCCGCAACTCCCCGTACCGGTATCCGAGCCGGCATCGGGAACTCGACGGAGACGGCCAGCCGGTCCGGAACATCGTCGAGAGCCGCCGCCGCGCCGAATTCATCTCGCCCATCCCCAAGCCGAAGAAACGCGGGGGCAGGAGCTTGGCGGGGCAGGCCCCCCGGGAATCCCTGGTCTTCGACGAGGGCAAGGGACTCTCCACCCGCGAGCAGCAGTACGAGCAGCACGCCGGGATCATCAACGGCGTCCGCCGCGAGGTCGACGTCTGGCGCCGGCTGCCGGACCCGCGGCAGTGGCGGGTGACCCCGGAGACCGCGCGCCTGCTCCAGCACTGGCGCCACCACCGCTTCACCGGCGTCCGCCCCTTCTTCTCCAGGCCGAGGCGTCGAGACCGCCATCTGGCTGGCCGAGGTCGCCCCCCACGCGGGCCGGTCCGGCCGGCGCTTCCTCCAATACCTGGAGGACGCCGGCGAGGAAGCGAATCCGGGGCTGCTCCGCCTCGCGCTCAAGCTTGCCACCGGCGCGGGCAAGATCACCGTGATGGCCGTACTGGTCGCCTGACGGACCGTCAACACGGTGCGCCGGCCACGGAGCCGCCGGTTCACGCGAGGGTTCCTGGTCGTCGACAAGTTCGAGGGTGTGGTCGAGCCGTTCCTGCGGGAGGCCCGGGCCGAGGCGGGCCGAAAGCTGGTCATGGCCGGCGGCACCGAGCCGGACCTGGACGACGTTCCGCGCCGCAAGAGTCCGATGCCGCGTGAGGCCCCTCTGGGAGCGGCGTGTCCTGGGAGCACGGGCATCCCGCCCGCGTCCGTCAGGATGCGCCGCTTCCAGGGCACACCGCGCGGGATCGCGCGCCGGCCGAACCAGGCCGATGGCTCGCCGCGTCCTGCCGCCCGCCGGTCGAACCGGGCCGGCGGATCTTCACGCAGGATCTCCCGCTGCCTGACGGAAATGCGGCTCGATGATCCGATCCATCCACAGCTCGACCTGCTCCATCTCCGGCGACGCCGGCTGGATGGTCACGTGCTCGATCCCCGCTTCTTCCAGCGCCTTGAGCTTGGCGACGACGTCGCCGATGCCACCGAGCAGGTAGCATCCTTGCAGATGCTCCCAAGAACGGTTGGTGCCCATGATGGTCTCCATGGGCTTGCGCTGGATGGAGAGCGCCTTTTCGGTGTCGTCGGTATCGACCACGTAGCCCGCCTGCACGTGCGCGATGCCGAGGGTGTCCGGATCGCGGCCGACCGTCGGCAGGTGCTCGCGCACCGTCCGGATGTCCCGCACCGCCCATTCGAGGTTGCCCGAGGCGCGCACCGTGAACACGTCGGCGTGCCTGGCGATGCGGTTCATCACCGACTTCACCATGTACGGCTTGTCGGGCGAGAGGGGGTCGGGGATGCGCGAGCCGCCGGCCACCCACACCGTGAAGTACCTCTCGGGCCGGGGCTCGATGGTGACGTCCTCGAACTGCCAGTACCGGCCCTGGAACGAGACGTTCTCCCCCGTGAGCAGCAGCTTCACCGCGTCGAGCACTTCGTCGGTGCGCCGGCCGCGCTCCTTCATCGGGATCCCCATGGCGGTGAACTCGGGCTCGTTCCAGCCCGGCCCGACCCCGAAGAAGAAACGCCCCTCGGACATGTGGTCCAGGGTCCCCAGCTCCTTGGCGAGCAGCACGGGATGGCGCAGCGGGACGACGAGGATGTGGGTGCCGATCGGGATGGTCCCGGTGGCGCCGGCCACGCAGCTCAGCACCATCAGCGGGTCCATCCACGAGCCGCCGTAGAGGCCCGGGGCGCTCAGGAGGTGGTCCCAGACGGTGATCGAGTCGTATCCGAGCGCTTCCGCGCGCTTCGCCATGTCCTTGGTGACGAGGCGGGCCATCTTCCGGTCCAGGCCGGGCCAAGTGAAGGTTGGAACCGTCAGTCCGAACTTCATCGGGTGGGTCTCCTGATTCCGTGTTCGTGGGGCGAAGATACCAGCCGGAGCGGTCGATATCCGCCCGTGTCGAGCGGACATGGTGCGGGTGTCGAGCAGGCGTCGAGCGGGTTCGAGACCTTCATCCTCGGCCGGCCGCATTCGTGCCGGGGAGCGAATCTGCGTTCCGGCCGTCCGATCGGCCGTCGTCCCGCTTGCACCGGCGGTAGCGGAAATTGCAATCTCGTGGGGTCGGGGTGGCGTCGGGCTGCGGATGACGCGACTCCTCCGGGCCGTCCGACGGGGCGTGGCCGCGACCACGAAACCGCGTGGGCGCGACTGCGCGCCGTCACGGATGACACGGCTCTTGCGGACCGGCCGACGATGCGGGGCCGCGACAGGGTGGCGACATTGAGCGAATACGTGGTGGAGGCACGACGGCTCCTGAAGCGCTTCGGCGACGTAACGGTCGTCGACGGCATCGACCTCCGGGTGCCGCGGGGCGGGTGCTTCGGGCTGCTCGGGCCGAACGGAGCCGGCAAGACCACCACGCTTCGGATGATCCTGGGCCGTGCCGTGCCGAGCGGCGGCACCCTGGCCGTGCTCGGCGAGCCGATGCCGGCCGCGGGCCGCCGGGTACGGGCCCGGATCGGGGTCGTCCCCCAGGACGACAACCTCGACCCCGACTTCACGGTGGTGGAGAACCTGCAGGTCTACGCCGGCTACTTCCCGCGCCCGGCCCGCCGGCCGTTGCGGCCCTACCTCATGTCGCTGCTGGAGTTCGTCGCCCTCGCGGATCGGGCCGGGGACCGGGTGCAGGACCTGTCGGGCGGCATGAGGCGGCGCCTGGTGATCGCGCGCGCCCTGGTGAACGACCCCGAGCTGCTCATCCTCGACGAGCCGACGACCGGCCTCGACCCCCAGATCCGCCATCTCGTCTGGTCGCGCCTGCGCGAGCTGAAGGATCGCGGGACCACGGTGCTGCTCACGACGCATTACATGGAAGAGGCGGAGCGCCTGTGCGACCGGCTCGCGATCATCGACCGGGGGCGCATCCTGGCCGAGGACACCCCGCGCGCGCTGGTGGCGGGGGAGGTCGAGCCCAGCGTGGTCGAGGTGCGGGCGGGGTCCAGGCCCCCACCGCCGGAGATCGCCCGCCAGGCCCGGGTGGAGACCATGGACGGCGTATGGCACTGCCATACGCGCGTTCCGAACGCGGTGCTGGCGAGCCTCCAGCAGTATCCCGGGCTCGAATACCTGCACCGGCCCGCGAACCTGGAGGACGTGTTCCTGCGCCTGACCGGCCGCGAGCTGCGGGACTGAGGGGCGGGGCGCGGAGCCGCAGGGTTTGCGGTGTTCCCAGGACAGCACGGACGCGGCGTTCGCGGGGGACGGGTAGTAGCAGCGGAACGTGCGGCGCCCGGTGCGATGCCGACGGTCCGCATCGTCGCACTTCGGCGCCCTGCCCCATAATGCGCGCATCGTTCCTGCGGCCTTCGGCAACGATGCGCGCCGCGGTCGAGGGTGGGAGGGCGGGGCTTGCGCACCGTACCGCGCACAGCGGCAACAGGGACGATGACGGCAACCAACCCGCGGTTGTGCCGCACGCGGACCGTCAGGACGAAGGTTCGGCCCCTGGCGGATCGGTGCAGAGGGCGTTCTTTGTTCACCGCGAACTGGAACCGGTCGTCAAGGTCGCTCGGGCCGGGGATCAGGGCTGTTCTTTGTTCGCCGCGAAGACTGAATCAGGCTGTCGAGGTCGCCTCGCCGGGAACCGGGAAGCCGTTTTTCCTGGGAAGGGGGCCATGATACGACTGGCGATCGAGCATCTTTTCGGACTGTACACAGCGAACAGAATGGCCTTGTGGGGGGCGGAACGGCCGGCGAGAGGCCGTCTCCCGGATGAGGGGGTCGGAATGACGAGATCCCGCCATGATCCGGGAGACGGAAGAGGAGCTCATGAGGCCAGGTTTCCCGTGGCAAGGGAAGGATGGGAAAGGACGGGCGTCTTCGGGCCAAACTCCTGGCCGAGAGTTGGGCGGCTGTTGACAACCAATGGAGATGCGTGGCTTGACACGCCCCCGGTGCAAGAGTCTGCTTCGGGCTCCTCCCACAGGAGCCCCTTTTTGATGCCCGCTTCCACTCGACGGCGTACGCGCAGGGATCGGCGCGAACGCCGCGAAGTCTCCGCCGCGGTGCCGCGCCTGCCTTGGCGCACCGTACACAACCCCCACCCTCCGATCCGGATCCTGAGCGACGACCAGATCGAGACGATCCACGAGGCGTCGCTCCGCGTGCTGCGCGACGTCGGCATGAAGGTGCTCAGCCCGAAGGCGCGGACGCTGTACGCGAGTGCGGGAGCGAGTGCGGACGAAGACACCGCGATGGTGCGCTTCGATCCTTCGATGGTCGAGGAGTACGTGGCGAAGGCGCCGCCTTCGTACACCGTCCAGGCGCGCAATCCCGCGAAGTCGCCCACCTTCGGAGGCAACGTCATCAACTTCGGGCTGGTCGGCGGTCCCTCGTTCGTCTCCGATCTCGACCGGGGCCGCCGTGCCGGGGACTACGAGGACTTCCGCAACTTCATGAAGCTGTCCGGCTCCTTCGACATCATCCATCTGGGCGGCGCGGCCCCCCTCGCGCCTCTGGACCTGCCTGCCGCGACCCGCCACCTCGACATGTACTACGCGGCGGTCACCCTGCACGACAAGGTCTGGGGCGCTTCGCTGCTCGGCGGATACCGCGCGCACGACGCGGTGGAGATGGCCTGCATCGCGCACGGGGTGACGCGCGACGATCTTCCCGCGCAGCCGATCGTCAGCGGCGGGATCAACACGAACTCGCCGCGCCAGCTCGACGCGAACATGTCGGACGGGATGATCGAGCTCGCCTCCGTCGGCCAACCGGTCGTCGTGACCCCGTTCACCCTGCTCGGGGCGATGGCCCCGACCACCATCGCCGGCGCGCTTACCCAGCAGAACGCCGAGGCCCTGGCGGGGATGGTGCTGTGCCAGATCGTGCGTCCCGGCACCCCCGTCTGCTACGGCGGCTTCACCTCCAACGTGGACATGAAGACCGGCGCCCCCGCGTTCGGCACCCCCGAGTACGCGAAGGCGACCCAGGCCGGCGCCCAGCTCGCGCGGCGCTACCGCGTGCCCTTCCGCGCGAGCAGCACGAACGCATCGAACGCGGTCGATGCCCAGGCCGCGTACGAGAGCGAGATGTCGCTGTGGGCCTCGGTGATGGCCCATACCAACCTCGTCAACCATGCAGCGGGCTGGCTCGAAGGCGGGCTCACCGCCTCGTACGAGAAGCTCGTGATCGACGCCGAGATGTGCCAGCTCCTCGCCGAGTACCTGGAGCCGGTGGTGGTCGACGACGACACCCTGGCGATCGACGCCATCGCCGAGGTGCAGCCGGGCGGCCACTTCTTCGGTGCGACGCATACGCTGGCGCGCTACGAGGACGTCTTCTACACGCCGATCGTGTCGGACTGGCGCAACTTCGAGACGTGGCACGATTCCGGCGCGCTCTCCGCGGCCAGACGGGCGAACGTCATCTGGAAGCAACTGCTGGCGGAGTACGAGCCGCCGCCGATCGATCCGGGCATCGACGAGGCGTTGCGCGAGTACGTCACGAAGCGCAAGCGCGCCATCGAGGCGGGCGAGGTGGCGCTGGAGCAGTAGCGGAACGGTGGAAGCCGTGGCGGCTCCGTCATCGAAGTGGCTGGGAGGCCGAGCGCCATTTGAAGAGGTTGGTAGCGACGATCGCGGCGTGCGGGCCTCCGAACCCCATCGGAACCCCGAAGCGCCGGGCGCTGCCGACGACGCCCGGTGCCGAGCGGACGGATCGCAGACATGTACACGGCTCCTCCGCCGCCGGAGCGGCATTCGTTCAATCAAGCGATTCGAGGTGAGCCTCGTAGGCGGTTTCATCCATCAGCCCGTCGAGCTCCGAGGCGTCATTGACCCGAATCCGCAAGAACCATCCGTCACCGGCCGGATCGGCGTTGACCTGCCCCGGTTCGTCCACCAGCGATTCGTTGACCTCCGTCACCGTGCCGCCGACGGGCATCTTGAGCTCTCCGGCCGCCTTCACCGACTCGATGACCGCAGCTTCGTCCCCCTGATCGAGCTCCGCGCCCACCTTCGGAAGCTCGACGAAGACCAGCTCGCCGAGCTGCTCCTGCGCGTAGTCGGTGATACCGACGGTGGCGACGCCATCCTCCTCTGTCCGGATCCATTCGTGAGCCTCGGTGAACCACACATCGCTCATCGCAAGTCATCTCCTCTCTTGTCATGCGCATCCGGGCGGTGGTGTCGTTGCATGGGCGGGATTATCAATGAAATCACCGGGCACGGCACCCGAACCGTCTGGATCGGAGCCTGTATCGGGGATGGAAAATCGGGGCGTCCGCGAGGCGTCCCCGGGAACGGCGAGTCCCTCCGGGACGGCGTGTCCCGCCTGCATCAGCTTTGCAAATCCGGGACACCGATGTTGCCAGAGAAGGCACCGCCGCTGCGTTCCGGGATCGGTATCATCGAGCGTGGACAGCTCCACCTCGCCCGCCGCTCCCGATACCCTAAGGAGGGTGTCGCAAATTACCTTTCCAGATGTAGCGGCTCGTCCCCGGATCTCCGGATCCGACGTCATTCTGCCCGGAGCGATGACGCCGAAGCCGGAAACCGGGGTCCCGTCGCGATGTGACGGATCCTTCCCCATTAGATCGGAATGTTGCGTGATCTCGACTACGCAGACGGAAAGATCATTTTGGGCCGGACTCCTGAGAATTCCGCCCATCGCCCAGGACGCCCGCCGCCCGTGAGCCGCTCCACCGCCGAAGTCGTCGTCATCGGCGCGGGCATCGCCGGGATCTCCGCCGCATTCCACCTCGCGGTCAGGGAAGGGCTGGACGGCGTGGTCCTCGTCGAGGCCGGCGATCCGCTGGCGCTGACCAGCGACAAGTCCACCGAGTGCTACCGCAACTGGTGGCCCGGGCCGGACGACGCGATGGTCGCGTTCATGAACCGCAGCATCGATCTGCTGGAGCGGATCGAGCACGAGAGCGGGGGTTGGCTCCGTCTCAACCGGCGCGGCTACCTCTTCGCCACCGCGGAGCCTTCGCGCATCCCCACGTTCCACGCCCTCGGGCGTGAAGCGCAATCCCTGGGCGCCGGCGCGCTACGTGTGCACGACGGCGCCGCGTCGAGACCCGACTACCTCCCGTCCCCGGCACACGGGTTCGAGGGAGTCCCGTCCGGTGCGGACCTGATCATCGATCCCGCGCTCATCCGCGCCGAATTTCCGTACCTCGACCCCGCGGTGGTCGCGGTGCTGCACGCGCGCCGGTGCGGCTGGCTGAGCGCACAGCAGCTCGGCATGTGGATGCTGGAGCGCGCGCGGGCGCACGGCGTCAGGCTGGTCCGGGGGCAGGTGACCGACGTCGATACGCGCGGCGGCCGGGTGCGTGCGGTATCCGTGGCGCGGCCCGGGGATCGGCTACGGATCGAGACCGGGAAGCTCGTGCTCTCCCCCGGACCGTCCCTGGCCGAGATCGCCCGGGGCCTCGGCGTCGATCTGCCCGTTGCGTGCGAGCGCCACATGAAGGTGGTGTTCCAGGACACGGAGCGTGCGGTGCCGGGCGACGCGCCGATGCTCGTCTGGGCCGACCCGGTCGAGCTGCCGTGGTCCGCCGACGAGCGGACCGTGCTTGCCTCCGACGAGGAGACCCGCGCGCTCGTCGCGCCGTTCCCGGCCGGAATCCACGGCCGCCCCGAGGGCCCCCCCGGCGAGCACTGGCTGATGATGCTGTGGACCTGGGACACGGAGACGGTGGAGCCGGTGTTCCCGGTCCCCTGCGACGAACGGTTGCCGGAGATCGCGATCCGCGGATGGTCGCGGATGCTGCCGTCGCTGAAGCGCTACTTCGCGCGCCTGCCCCGCATGACCGTGGATGGCGGCTACTACGTCAGGACCCCCGAGAACCGTCCCCTCGTCGGCCCGCTCCCGGTCGCGGGCGCCTACGCCAACGCCGCGTACTCGGGATTCGGGATCATGGGCGCCTGCGCCGGCGGCGAGCTGCTCGCGGCCCACGTCTGCGAAACGCCGCTGCCGGCGTATGCCGCCGCGTTTCATCCGACGCGGTTCGACGACCCCGGCTACCTCGACGCCTTCGCGGGCGGCGCCGACGGCCAGCTCTGAGCGCGAGGCGCAGAGGCGAGTACATGCGGGCCGGCGTGATCGGCCGTGGCGACCGCGCTTCCGCGGAGCCTGCCCCCGCGGAAGCGGGGGAATGACGGACTTTCCCGGAGCCCGCTCCTGGTTTGATCGGGGTAATAGCGGATCCTTCGATTGAGTAGAGTCGACGACTGGCGCGGTGGCGTCAGGTCGGTGGGGGTAGCCGTTTCCCGGCGGCTTTCGCAGTACCGGTGCCTCGCTCCACGCCATCGCTCCGTTTCCAGTCGCCGCTCATCGAACCGGACGTGCGGTTCTCTCGCATCCGGCTCTCGGACGAGATCATGCCTTCGCCCACGGAAAGCTCGTCGTTCGCACTGCAAGGCGCGTCAGGCCCATTTCATTCCACAGCCGCCTGTCCGGGAAGCGCACATACCCCCCGGCTCGTCCCTTGTGCTTGCGACACAGCCACTGACGCAGCCGCCGGGTCGCGTGCCGGTCAATCGCGGCGTAAGCCGGGCTGACCTGTCCCAGGTGGAAGTCGTTCGCCCATCCGGTCATGAGCCGGTTCAGCCGTCCCACCACCACCTCCGGGGCCAGCAGCCCGTATCGTCGCGCCGTCAGCTCGCTTACCCTGCGGCACAGGCTCTGCACGCTCGCCGGTGTGGGGCGTGTGCCGATGTAGGCTCGGCCCGTATCCCGACGATAGTTGCGTCCCACCCGGTAGCCAAGGAAGTCGAACGATTCCTCCGGAACATGTACGCATCGGGTCTTCTCGGCGTTGAGCGGCAGCTTCAGACGCTTCATCACGTCCTCGACCGCCTCGCGCATCGTCGCCGCCGATTCCTTGCCCAGGATGACGATGTCATCGGCGTAGTTGACGACGCCCGCCTTGAAGCGTCGGGCATACCCCAACCCCTTCCAGCCCAGGAGGAAGCGGCGCATGTACAGGTTGCTCAGTAGCGGAGAGATCGGCGCCCCTTGTGGGGTCCCCTTCCTCTCCCGACGCGCCCGGTTCGTGCGGCGGGTGCCGCCTCGCCCGTCGTCCTCCTCGACCGCCATCTCCAACCACGCCTTCACCCAACCCAACATCCGCCCGTCACTCACCCGACGGGCGACGCACTTGAGCAGTTCAGCGTGCGGTATCTGGCCGAAGTAGTCCGACAAATCCGCGTCCACGACCTCGCAGTGACCCGTGTTCGCCAGCCGATGCGCCTGTTGGACCGCATCGTGTGCGCTTCTTCCCGACCGATAGGCGTACTGCTCCGGGGTCAGGTCCGCCTCGAATATCGGCGTCAGCACCAGCAACGCCGCCGTCTGCGCCACCCGATCCCGCAGACAAGGAATGCCCAGTGCCCGATACTTCCCGCGTTGTTTCTTCGCAATCCACACCCGCCGAACCGCTTGCGGCCGGTAGGTCCCTTCCTTCAGCTCCCGCGCCAGTCCCCCAAGCCACCGCTCCACGCCCCGCGCCTCAATGTCCGCCACCGTCTCGCCGTCCACCCCGGGCGCCCCGCCATTGCGGCGGACCTCGCCCCAGGCAACTGCCAGCACATCGTCGCGCCACACCTTCAGCGTATGGAACCGATAGCCCGCAGCTTCCTTCGCTTTCGCATGTAGCACCGCCTGGAGTCTCCGAACCCGTTCCGGGGCTGTTAGGCTCGCACCAGTCCCCATCTCCCTTCCTCCTTCTTGTGCCCCTCTCGAACCAAGGCCCCTTCCCTCCACCAGCATCACCCGGCTTCCCCGGTACTACGGGCCTCTCCGCCACCCCATACGGCCCGGCCTGTCCCTCGCGGGGGTCCGGTTGGCGTGTGCCGCGCCACCGTCGGGGCTTCCCGTGTTGCGTCCATCCCCCTCTTCCCTGCGTGCCGCCGCCATTACCCCGGCGGAACCGGCCGGTGCTCGTATCGCTCGCTTCCCGACCGATGCCAGCCTTCCCCGTGTTACAGGCGGGTCGGCTTCCGCATTACCCGTTTCGAGGCCTGCTCGGCGTTCACTCGCGTTGCGGCCCGCAGGGTCGCTGAGTCGCCTTCGCGACCCGTCTCATAGGAGTGCTTCAGTCCATGTCGTTGCCTCCATCGACCGCTCCGACTGCTACCGGCTGGAGCGACAGTTACCGGGCGGGATTCGCACCCGCTAGGGTATGGCGCCTTGCACGGCGCACTGCAACAATCGGGTAGTCGCCGCAGATGCCCAGCATAAAGTCCCGCGTCTCCCGCTCCCGCCAACAAGTGGGGATCATGAGGCAGGTGGCTTCGGCGAACAGCTTCTCTCCCGCCAAAGCCGTCTCCAATGCTGATGTGCCGGTCAACATGGATGCACCACGGGTCGCCCAAGGCGGGCGGCAGGTCAAGCAGAACCGGGAAGGGATTTGCGAAATACAGCGTCATCGGCGTTTCATCCCTCACCCCCCGCTTCCGTGGCAAGGCGACGCCGCTTTGCAGCGTACGGATGTATTCGCCCTCCCGGCTTTCGCTGATCAGCACGCCTTCCATGCGCGGCAAGCCGACTGCGCGGATGTCGGCGAAGGAAGGGCTGCCGAGGGCGCTGTCCAGGAAGAACGCCGTGGCGATGCACTGCCTTGCAAGGTGCGGCAGCAGGAAGACCAGCAGCGCGGCGGTGACCATGCGGCGGGAAATGCGGAAGGCGACCTCGTGCTCGCGCCCGGAACGCCGGCATCTCGCTCGAACCACGAACGACCCCCGACCTGTCCACCGCGCTCAGAGATTCCAGGTCAGAGTATCCACGGTCCGCGTCTCATTGACGGCGCTGGCCGAGGCGCCCGCGATTCCGCGCATCGGAACCGCCAGGCAACCGCATCAGCGGTCGCCGCTCGGAGCAAAGCTTCGCCGAAGCCGAACGTTCCCGACACGATTCGTGATCCTCGCCTGCCGTTCCGGTCCACCCCGACCCGCCGAACACCCTCCCCCCGCTCGTGCGCCAGCAGCATCGCCTTGCGGTTCAGGCCGCCGCCGTAGCCGACGAGGCTGCCGTTGGCGCCGATGACGCGTCGGCACCCTCACCGTCGCCGACGTGCAGGCCGCGCTCGAGAGCCTACGTCGACGCCCATCCCGACGAGGAGGTGCTGTTCGGCTTCCCGAGCGCGCTGAACACCGCCGTCAACGCCGCCGGCGTCAAGGGCTCCTACCGGAAGGACCTGGATGCGGTCGTCCCCGACCGGCCGGTGGTGCTGATCGCGCTCGACGCGCACGGCGCCTGGGTGAACAGCAAGGCGCTGGAAGTCGCGGGCATCACGAAGGATACGCCCGACCCCGTGCCCGGCGTGCACTACTACCAGCGCGACGGCAACGGCGAGCCCACGGGCTGGATGGTGGAAGGCAACGCCTTCTGGCCGCTGCTGCCGCGCTTCGGCATCGGCTCGGAGGCGGATTTCCGCGCCGCCTTCACGGCGACCCTGCCCAAGTACTCGGCCATGGGGACCACCGCCGTGTTCGACGCCGGCATCCCCGGCGGCGACGCCCTGCTGCGCAACGCGCTCCACGCTCGCAAGTCTGGAACGCGACGGGAGCCTTCCCTTGCGCTACCGCGCCAGCGTGTACCTCAACCGCCCGGAGGTCGAGGGCGCCGACATGGTGCGGCGGATCACCGGGATACGCCGGGACTTCGCCTCCGAGCTCATCGACGTCCACACCGTGAAGATCCCGAACGACGGTACCATCGAAGGCGAGACCGCGGCGGTGCTCGCCCCCTACGCCGCCGGCGGCAGCGGCGCGGTGCTGCTCTCCGGGGAGCCGCTGGCCCGGTTCTTCGCCGCGGTGCGGGAGGCCGGCCTGGATGTGCACGTCCATGCCATCGGCGACCGCACCCTGCGGGTGACCCTGGACGCGGTGGCCGCCGCCCGCGACGCGGTGCCCCGATCGGACAGCCGTTTCACGGTGGCCCACGTCATGCTTGCCGCCCCCGAAGACCTGCGTCGCCTGAAGCCGCTCGACGTCATGGTCCAGACCACGCCCCACCGGGCACACGATCTGGGCGGGACCCTGGCCCTCTATTCGCGCCTGCTCGACCGGGTGCGAGGCGCGCGGATCATGCTCCTGCGGGATCTCCGGCACGCGGCGCCGCTGGTCGCCTTCGGCGCCGACTACCCCGCCACGGGCCTGCCGTTCGCGAAGACCAGCCCTCTGTACGGCATCGGGATCGCCCACACCCGCCGCGCGCCGGGGGCGGCGGGAGGTGATCCGCTACCCCCGCCGACCAGCGGGTGACGCTCGCCGATCTGCTCAGGGGCTATACGGTCAACGGCGCCCGCCAGCTCCGGCTGGAGGACGAGGTCGGAGTCATCGCGCCCGGAATGCAGGCCGACCTGATCGTGCTGGAGCGGGATCTCTTCGGCGAGCCGGCGCACCGCATCCATACCTTGCGGGTGGACATGACGATGCTGGCCGGACGCATCGTGTTCGCGGGCGAGGGCGCGGGGCTTTGAATCGGGAAGCCCGGTGCGGTTCAGTTCAGCTATCCGGGGATCAACAGCTTGGTGCTGTTCGCGGCGGCTCGGGCAAGAGCTCGGTCACCTTCGCCGCGATGCGCCCGGGCGGTGCGGCGGCAGTGGCCGTTCTTCGGCAGTCGGAAAAAAGCTCGTTCGCCTTCGCCGTGATGCGCGGGCTCGACGCGGTGGGCCGGGGCAAGCGAGGGAGCATCTGTTTCAGGCGCCTCCACATCGCCGCACTCCATCGTTCCGCCTGACGACGGGAAGCCACTCGTCCGCTCCGGCATCGACTCTCCGCCGGAGCGCCGGTGCGGCGGCTGCCTTACCAGGTGAAGGGCCGGTCGATCCCCGCGAGCCGGACGCCGGTGAATGCGGATGCCTCCAGCGAGAGCGCACGCAGATCTTCGACCTCGAGGTTGTGCACCGACGATTTGCCGCATGCCTTCGCCAGGAGCGTGATCTCCATCGTCATCGCGGTGAGGAACCTCGCGACCCGCTCGGCCGCCCCGGGAACGTCGAGGCGGGCCTCCAGATCCGGCTCCTGGGTCGTGATCCCGACCGGGCAGCGGCCCGTGTGGCAGTGGTGGCAGCGGCCGGGGGACGTGCCGAGCGCCGCGTAGTCCGGGAGGTGGCGCGGTGAATTGCACCCCAGCGCCATCAACGCCGCGGTGCCGATCATCACCGCGTCCGCGCCCAGGGCCAGACACTTCGCGGCGTCCGCCCCGGACCGGATCCCACCGGCGGCCACGAGGGACACCTCGCCGGACATGCCACATTCGTCGAGCGCCTCGCGCGCGGCCCGGATCGCCGACATCGTCGGGATCCCGGTATGGTCGAGCAGGATCTCCGGCGACGCGCCGGTGCCTCCTTCCGCCCCGTCCACCACGATCACGTCGGCGCCCGTCTTCGCGGCGATGGCCACGTCGTACCGGGGCCGGGTGGCGCCCATCTTGACGAAGATCGGCACCCGGTACCCGGTGGCCTCACGGAGCTCCTCGATCTTGATCTGCAGGTCGTCCGCTCCCAGGAAATCCGGGTGGCGGACCGTCGCGCGCTGGTCGACCCCCACGGGCAGCGAGCGCATGCGCGCGACCCGCTCGGACACCTTCATGCCGAGGAGCACGCCGCCCGTGCCCGGCTTCGCGCCCTGCCCCATCGCCAGCTCGATGCCGTCCGCCATCCGCAGGTGCTCAAGGTCGAGCATGTAGCGCGAGGGTGTCATCTGGTAGACCAGGGTGGTGGAAGCGGCACGCTCGTCCTCCAGCATCCCGCCCTCACCGGTGCAGGTCATGGTGCCGGCCCTGGAGGCGCCATGTCCCAGCGCCGCCTTGGCGCCCGCGGAGAGCGCGCCGAACGACATGGAGGCGACGTAGACCGGGATCTCGAGGCGGATCGGCTCCGAGACCAGGCCGGGCCGATCCCCGAGCACCGTCGTGGTCTCGCAGCTCTCGCGGTATCCCTCCAGCGGCAGCCGGGTCATGGTGGCCGGGACGAACACGAGGTCGTCGAAGCCCGGCATCGCGTGGTTGAACGTGTTGTAGCCGCGAAGCGGGTAGCGGCCGAGCTGGGCCATGGCATGGACGTTGGCGATCGCCTCCGGCGACCATCGTGGCGATCCCCCCCGATCGTAGGAGGCGGGCGCTCCGGCCGGGCGCCCCTCCACCGCGCCGTCGCGCATGGCGACGGCGTCCTCCGAGGGTGGATCGAAGGGGTACTCGTACCGCTGCCTCGTCGTCAGATCATCAGCCATGCGCGCGCATCCCTGCTCTCGAAGTACCACAGCCGCTGCGCGGACACGATCTTGCGCCAGTCGCGGGAGGCGTCGCCGAGCCCGCGCCGGGCAAGCAGCGCCTCCACCGCGGCGGCCTCCTCCGGGTCCGGCTCCGTGAGCCGCGTATCCATGCCGAGCGATTTGACCGGTCCCGCCAGCCAGATCTCGCCGCCCCACAACGAGTCGGCGCAGGCGTCGCCGGCGCCCCCGAGCGCGATGATGCGCCCCGCGTGCGCCATGAAGCCGGAGAGGTATCCGACGCGGCCTTCGACCAGGATGTCGCCGCCCTTCATCGCAACCCCGCAACGGGGGCCGGCGTCGCCCTTGACGTGCAGGAGCCCGCCGCGCATCGACGCGCCCGCCGACATCCCCGCGTAGCCTCCGACGGTAATCTCCCCGCGGGCCATCGCCTCTCCGACCCCCCAGCCCGCGTTGCGCTCGACGTCGATCCGCGCGCCGTCGTTGAGTCCCCCGCAGTAGTAGCCGACGCTGCCCGCAAAACGCACCCGCGCCCCCGCGGGCATCCCGACGGCGAGGTTGTGGCGCGAGCGGACGTCGCGCACCACGACATCCCGGCCCTGCTCGGCCGCGGCGCGGATCTCCGCGTTCACCTCGCGGATCGGACGGCCGCCGGCCCGGATCTCGCAATCGCTCAACCGGCGATCCCTCCCGCGGTGGCCCAGGTCCGGGTCATGCCGGGCCCGTCGTAGTTCGTGACCTCGCCCTCTTCCCGGTAGAGCCTGCGCACGGCCTGCTCCTCCGTCGCCACCGCGATTTCCGGCATCGTGCCCATGGCCACCAGCGGCTTGATCGCCCAGCGGTCCTTGGCGAATCCGATGCTGTACGCGTCGGCGATGAGGTAGGTGAAGACGCCGTCGATCTCGTGGATCGACTGCCCGAGCGCGGCCGACTTGGTGATCCCGTGGTGCATCCGGTCGGAGATCCAGACCGCGATCAGCTCGCTGTCGTTTTCGGTCATGAACCGGTACCCGCGATGCTCCAGCCGGTTGCGCCACAGGTGGTAGTCGGTGATCTGTCCGTTGTGGACGATGGCGACGTCCGGAAACGGCCGGGCCCAGAACGGATGGCTGGCCGTCGGCGAGACCGAGGACTCCGTCGCGAGACGCGCATGCCCCAGGCCGTGGGTGCCGATGAAGTCGCGTACCCCGTGCTTGTCCGCGACCTGCGCGGCGCCGCCGACGTCCTTGACGACTTCGAGGGATCGGCCGACGGACTGCACCTCCATCCGATCCGCCATTTCGTCCGTGTCCCGTGACCAGCGGGCCAAGTGGGGGACCTCGTCCACCACCATGCGCACGGAGACGTGGCGGCTTTCCGCATCATCCCAAGTGGGGTCTTCGAGGAAGTCCGATCCGTGTTCACCCAGAATGCGCCGGAAATCGTCCAGGTCGCAGGCGAGGGCGCTCCGCTCCGCCCCCACGGCGCGGACGACGTACCCACGTTCACGCACTGGACCGTAGAGGGCAAACCCCGTCGAATCCGCGCCCCGATGCACCTGTGCGTCCATCAGCTCGACGAGGTCCCGGCCCACCGGCCCGGGCCCGCCGAGAATTCGTCCGGCGATTCCGCACATGGGGTTGCTCCGCGCTTTTCGTATACTGTATTCAATACGCGGTCCCCCGACAACCCGCAACCCGTCGGACGGTCCTGTTCGTTGCGGACCCCCGCAACCCGTCGAGTGTCGGCAGCGCCTTGCGACGACCGGATGCACGCGACGCGCTCGGGGCACGAGGGGCGCTCGGGAACAGCATCGGGACGGAGGCGATGCACACGGCGCGTACTCGGGGCATGAGGCCCCGCAACCCGTCGAGTGTCGGCGGCGCCTTGCGGCCGGCGCCCGCAATCCGCTCAAGGAGAACGTCATGCCTTCGGAGGCTTCGGACAAGGCCGGGGACGAGGATACGTCGCGGGACACGACGGGGCGGACGAGACGGGACTGGCGACGGGTGCGCGCCGGCGGGACGGCCGCATCCGCGCGGAGTCCGTTCCGGACGATCGAGCCGAACCGGACACGCCTTGCCGACGAGGTGTACCGGCAGGTGCTCGACGCGGTGCTCACCGGTGCGCTCGAACCCGGCGAGCGCATCGTGCAGGATCGGCTCGCGAGCGAGATCAACATCTCCCGTACCCCGGTACGCGAGGCGCTTCTGCACCTCGAACGCGAGGGGGTCCTTGCCCGGGTCGGGGCCGCCGGGTTCACCGTCCGCGAGATCGGCGAACGCGAGGTTCGCGACATCTACCAGACGCGCGAGGCGATCGAGGGATACGCGGCGCGCATCGTCGCCGAAAGGCGAAGCGCGGCGTCGTTGAAGAGGATCGAGCGCACGGTCGAGAAGGAGCAGTCGATGGCCGTCGGCGGCGTCGAGGAGTATTTCGACGCGAACCGGCGGATCCACCGGAGCATCGTCGATGAGACGGGGAACGAGTACCTGCTCAGGGGCTTCGACGCGCTGTGGAACCGCGCGCTCTCGTTCCGGATCTTCGCCACCATCCAGGCCGTCGATCTGGGCGCGTCGCTGCGCGAACACGAAACGCTGGTCGCCTCCATGCGCGACGATCCACCGAACGAGGCCGCCGAAGCGATGATCGCCCACATCCGGGAGGGGCTCGCGCTCCAGCTTCGAGCGCTCACCGAGCCCTCGGGCGCGGAGGGTACGGCTCACCCATGACCACTCCCGGCAACGGCGCCCTCCGGCGCAAGCTGCCCATCGGCATTCAAACCTTCCGCACCATCCGGGAGGAAGGCTGCTACTACGTCGACAAGACCCCCCTGCGGCGGGCGCCTGACGGACGGGGGCGGCCACTACTTCCTGTCCCGACCCCGGCGCTTCGGCAAGAGCCTGCTGCTCGACACCATCAAGGAGCTGTTCGAGGACAACGAGGCGCTGTTCCGGGGACTGGCCATCCACGACCGGTGGGACTGGGAGAGGCGCCGCCCCGTGGTGCGGCTCAGCTTCGGTAGCGGCGACCCCCCGGACACCGGAATGGAGCCTGACTGCGCGTTCTACGTCGGGGAACGCGCGGATGCGTACAGCGCGGCGTTGCGCGAGGGAGAAGCCGCCGCCGCCTTCCTGGAGTACACCGCTCCCGACCTCGTGGTGGAAGTGGAGGTGACGAACGCCGACCGAGGCAAGGCGGAGCGCTACGCGGACATGGGTGTCAGGGAGCTACGGCAGTTGCACGGGCGGGGTCTTCCGCAGAATTTGTGGGTAGAAGCTAAAGAATGACGACCCGCTCTGTCACCGGTGGGGGCATCGGAGGGGCAGTGATGGTCTTCGTCTCGAATCGAACAAGCATCCCGCTCCGTACTCCGCGACCATTGGAGCTGCGAGGTCCCAAGCGACGCGGAGGGGAACGGGATGCAGATCAAGACTCTCCTCAACCGGGTGCAGAAGCACTCGTCGTTCGTCTACGAGACGGTGCGTCTGGTCGAGCCCCCGCGGCTGGCCATCGAGGGGGAGGTCCGCCCCAGGGAACTTCTCATGATGGATCTTTCGATGCACGAGACATCCTCCCGCCGCTCCCGCCCGAGGTCAGGCGCTCGCCGGCACGTCCAGCCCTTCGGCCCGTCCGGCGGCGCCGAGCGCCCGATCCAGCGTGGCCAAGGTGAGTTGCATTCGCACCGCCCATTCGAGGTACCAGGTATCTGGCGCCGGGTGCACCTTCCCGTTCCTCCGCGAGGCGTTGGGCCTCATGAAAGCCAATAGACGAACACCTGGTCCATGCGATGGTCTCCATGCGCCCCTTGCCGGCCCGGCGCGAGTGTACCGCGGGCGCGAGCCTCGACGATGCGGGTTGCCGGTTCTCACGCCGGACATTCTCCCCTGTTCCCGCCGCTTCTTCATCGGTCCGGCTTTGACCGCCTCCGAGGCGGGGGCTATGGTGCGCCCATGACCAAGCGCAAGCTGCCCATCGGTATCCAGACCTTCCGCGAGATCCGCGAGGAAGGCTGCTACTACGTGGACAAGACGGCCTACGCCCATCGGTTGATGGTCGAAGGAAAGCACTACTTCCTGTCCCGCCCGCGGCGTTTCGGCAAGAGCCTGTTCGTGGACACGTGCAAGGAGCTGTTCGAGGGCAACGAGCCGTTGTTCGAGGGGCTGGCCGTCCACGACCGCTGGGATTGGTCGGTGCGCCATCCCGTCGTGCGGCTCGACTTCAGCGCCGGCGACTTCAACGACCCGGACTACCTCCGCGAAGACGTGGCGGCGCAGCTTGCCGCCGTCGAACGACGCGCCGGCCTCGACCCGGACCCTGCCAAGGCGTCCATCCGTTTCCGCCATCTGCTCGCCGCGCTGCATGAGCGCACCGGGCAGCGGGTGGCGGTGCTGGTCGACGAGTACGACCGGCCCATCCTGGACGCCTTAAGGAGCGCAACGTCGCGGCGTTCGCGGTGGAACGCGCCTGAGCCGGCCAGATCCCCGATGCCCGTCTCCACTCCCACCGCCCCGTCCATGCCGATCCCCACAGCGCGCAACGGATGCGCGCCGGCCGAAACCGGATGACCCCGATGCCCCCTGCCGTCTCCCCAACCCCCCCCGCCGCCTCCCCAACCCCCCCGCCGACCTCGTTCACCGCCCGCGTCGAGCGGGCGCTGTTCGCCCGCCGCCGCCTCGTGCTCGCGGCGTTCGGGCTCGTCACCCTGGCGATGGCGTGGCTCGCCGCGGGGCTGAAGGTGGACGCCGGCTTCACCAAGCAGGTGCCGCTGGGGCACGAGTACATGGAGACCTTCCTCGCGCACCGCGACGAGTTCGGCGGCGCGGACCGGGTGGTGATCGCGCTGGTGGCGAAGGACGGGGACATGTTCACGCCGGAGTTCTTCGCCATCTTGCGCGAGGTGACCGACCAGGTGTTCTTCCTGCCCGGCGTGGACCGCACCCAGGTCTACTCCGTGCTCACCCCGAACGTGCGCTTCATCGAAGTGGTGGAGGACGGCATCACCGCCGGCAACGTGGTGCCGGCGGACTTCGAGCCGACCCCCGCCGGCCTCGCCCGGGTGCGCGAGAACATCATCAAGGCCCGCCTCGTCGGCCGCCTGGTGGCCAGCGACTTCAGCGGCGCCATCGTCAGCGCCAAGCTCCAGGAGTTCCATCCCAACACCGGCGAGCGGCTCGACTACCTGGAGGTCGCGGACGAGCTGGAGCGCATTCGCAACGGGGCGAAGGCGCGGGCCTCAGTGGACGTGCTGGTGGACATGCACGTCATCGGCTTCGCCAAGGTGATGGGGGACGTCGCGGCGGGCGCGGCCCGGGTGATGGCGTTCTTCGGGATCGCCTTCCTCGTCACCGCCCTCTTCGTCTACGCCTACACCCGCTCGCTGCGCTTCACCGTGGTCCCGCTGGCCTGCTCCCTGGTCGCGGTGGTGTGGCAGCTCGGCGCGGTCACCGGCCTCGGCTTCGGCATCGACCCGATGTCCATCCTGGTGCCCTTCCTGGTGTTCGCGATCGGGGTCAGCCACGGGGTGCAGATGGTGAGCGCGGTGCGCGCGGAGGTCATCGGCGGGGCGAGCGCCCCGGACGCGGCGCGGGCGAGCTTCCGCCGCCTGCTGCTGCCGGGCTCGGTGGCGCTGGTCTCCGACTCCGTGGGCTTCATCACCATCTCGCTGATCGAGGCGCGGGTCATCCAGGAGATCGCGATCACCGCAAGCGTGGGGGTGGCCGCGATCATCCTCACCAACTTGGCGCTGCTGCCGGTGCTGCTCTCGTACCTGGAGGTCGGCGATGAGGAGCGCCGGGCCGCGGGCGATCTCGACCGCCGGCTCCGGCCGCTGTGGTCGCGCGTCGCGCGGGTGGCTCGGCGCGGCCCGGCCCTGGCGGTGATCGTCGTGGCGGTGGCGCTGGCCGCGGTCGGAGCCCGCCATGCGACCCAGGTCCGGGTGGGCGACGAGCAGCGCGGGGTGCCGGAGCTGCGCCCGGACTCCGTGTACAACCTCGACACCGCCGCCATCGCCGAACGCTTCGAGATCGGGGTGGACGTGCTCACGGTGATCGCGGAGACGGTGGCCGAGGGCTGCATCGACTACGAGGTGATGCGCACCCTCGACGACTTCGAATGGCGGCTGCGCAACGTCGAAGGGGTGCAGTCGGTGCTGGGGCTCGCCGGGGTGGCGCGCGGGATCAACGCGGGCTGGAACGAAGGCAGCCTCAAGTGGCGGGCGCTGCCGCGCAACCACCACCTGCTGGTGCAGGCGGTCTCGCCCGTGCCCACCACCAGCGGCTTGCTGAACACCGATTGCAGCGTGATGCCGGTGCAGATCTACACCGCCGACCACAAGGCCGAGACCATCGAGCGCATCGTCGAGGCGGTCAAGGCGTTCCAGGCCGCGAACACCAACGAACGCATCGCCTTCCGGCTCGCCGCCGGCAACGTCGGGGTGATGGCGGCCACCAACGAGGAGGTGGAGGCGTCCCAGTTCCCGATCCTCGGCTACGTCTACGCCGCGGTGATCGTGCTCTGCCTCGTCTCCTTCCGCTCGGTGGCGGCCACGGTGTGCATCATCGTGCCGCTGGCGGTGGTCTCCCTGCTGGCCTACGCGCTCATGGCGCTGCTGGAGATCGGACTCAAGATCTCCACCTTGCCGGTGGTGGCGCTGGGGGTGGGGATCGGGGTGGACTACGGGATCTACATCTACGGGCGGCTGCGCGCCCATCTCGCGCAGGGGCTCGACTTCGCGGCGGCGTATGAACGCACCCTGGCCACCACCGGCGCGGGCGTGGTGCTCACCGGCCTCACCCTGGCCGCGGGGGTGGCGACGTGGATCGTCGCCCCGCTGAAGTTCCAGGCCGACATGGGCACGGTGCTGACGTTCATGTTCCTGGTCAACATGGTGGGCGCGGTGGTGGTGCTGCCGGCGCTGGGGGCTTGGCTGATCAGGCCGAAGGAGGCGCGGCTTCCGCCACTTGGGAATACACGATGAGCCCGCCACTTGGGAACATGATGGATCGGATACCGGACAGCGCAGGCCCGGCCCCGCCGACGCCCGGCGTCGGCAAGATGCCGCTGGACGGTCGGGAAGGCTTGAAAGAGCCGGCATCGCTCCAACGGACGCGGTGACGCTGGATGGTCGGGACGCAATACCATCGGAGATGAGCGAAGGCGTCCAGAATACGGTGCGGCCGATGATGAACGCACGCCACACGCCACGGCCGGGCGGCGACCGCCGCCCGGCCGTCACCGCATCGAACCTCCTGGAGTGCCTCGATCTCGATCGATCCGACTTCCCGAAACGGCCGGCGGCCGATTCCGGGCGCCGTGCGGAGCTGGGGCAGTTCTTCACCCCGATCGGCGTCGCCCGTTTCATGGCCTCCATGCTCCAGGTGCGCGAGCCTCCCGCGAATATCAGGATCCTCGACCCCGGCGGCGGCTGCGGCATCCTGACGGCCGCGGCGGTGGCCGAGCTTTGTAGCCGGCCCGAGCGCAGCAGACCCGCCGCCCTGCATGCCACCGTCTGGGAGCTCGACGCCCGGCTCGCCGACGATCTGGACCGCACCTTCGAGCACTGCCGCGCGGTATGCGCGAAGGCCGGGGTCACCTTCCGCGGCGAGCACCGCCGGGGGAACTTCGTCCTCGACGCAGCCGCTTGGGCCGACGACCAGGATCTCCTCGAACCCGAACGCCATCCGCGATTCCACGTGGCGATCATGAACCCCCCGTACCGCAAGCTCGGGAGCGACAGCGCGGAGCGCTCGCGCCTGAGCACCGCGGGGATCGAAACCAGCAACCTCTACTCGGCCTTCGTCTGGCTCGCGCTCAAGCTCCTTGCCGGCGGCGGCGAGCTCGTGGCGATCACGCCGCGCAGCTTCATGAACGGGTCCTACTTCCGGCCCTTCCGGCAGGCCCTCTCGCAAGAGCTGGCCTTTCGCCGGATCCACGTCTACGACGCCCGGGACGCCGCCTTTGCCGAGGACGGCGTGTTGCAGGAGAACGTGATCTTTCACGGGGTCCGGGGCGCCGGCCCGGAGGCGATCAGGATCACCACCTCGCTCGGGCCGGCCGACGACGGCCTCCTGGAGCGCACCGTCGAACCGGACGAGCTGATTCTTCCGCACGATCCGGAACGTGTCCTGCACGTCGTGCCGGACGAGGCCGACGCGAAGATCGCGGCGAGCATGAGGGGGTTGCCCCATACGCTTGCCGAGCTCGGCGTCTTCGTTTCGACGGGCCGCGTGGTCGGGTTCCGGGCGAAGGAGCGCCTGCGCGCCGACGCGGGGCCGGGAGATGCGCCCCTGATCCTTCCCGGACACTGCGCCCCCGGGTTCGTGGCCTGGCCCAAGGCATCGGGAACGAAGCCGAACGCCCTGGCCGTCGCCGGCCCCGACGACGACCTCCTGCTTCCCGCCGGCTGGTACGTCCTGGTCAACCGCTTCAGTGCGAAGGAAGACCGGCGCCGCGTGGTCGCCGCGCTCTACGACCCGGTGCGTATCGACGCGGGCTGCGTCGCATTCGACAACAAGCTGAACGTCCTGCACCGGGGGAACGCCGGGCTTCCCGAACACCTCGCCAAGGGGCTCGCGGTGTTCCTCAACAGCACGGCGGTCGATGCGTACTTCCGCCAGTTCAGTGGCCACACCCAGGTCAACGCCGGGGATCTCCGGTCGTTGCGTTTTCCATCTGCCGGCGTACTCGACCGGCTGGGCCGGCGGGTCGACGGGATCATGCCCGTGCAGGAAGAGATCAACCGCCTGGTCAGGCAGGAGGTTTTCGAGATGGACGAAGGGGACGATCCGATCGTGGTGAAGGAGAGGGTCGATGCGGCCCGGGCCGTCCTGAAGGCCCTCAAGGCGCCGAAGGCCCAACGCAACGACCGCTCGGCGCTCACCCTTCTCGGTTTGCTCGACCTCGGCCCCGCGGCCCCTTGGCGCGAGGCGAGCGCACCGCTTCGCGGGGTCACCGAGCTCATGGGCTGGATGGCATCGAGTTACGGGAAGCGGTATGCCCCCGACACGCGGGAGACCATCCGGCGCTCCACCCTGCACCAGTTCGTGCAGATGGGGCTCGTCCTCCTCAACCCGGACGACCCTTCCCGGCCGACCAACAGCCCGAAGAACGTCTACCGGATCGAGCCCGGCGCCCTCGCGCTTCTCCGGCGTTACGGGACGGACGAATGGGATGGGGCGCTCGCAACGTACCTTGCATCCGTTGCGGGGAACAACCGGCTCGCGGAGCAGGCGCGCTCCATGCAGCGCATTCCGGTCACCCTTCCGGACGGACACGATTCGAGCTCACACCGGGCGGACAGAACGTACTCGTCAGGGAGATCGTCGAGGAGTTCGCGCCGCGTTTCACGCCGGGCGGCTACGTGGTCTACGTCGGAGACGCGGGCAGGAAGCATCTGGTCCACGACGAACGGTACATGAAGAAGCTCGGCGTCGAGATCGATCCTCACGGCAAGATGCCGGACGTGGTCATCCACCATGTCGAGCACAACTGGCTGGTCCTGATCGAAGCCGTCACGTCGCATGGCCCGGTCAACGTGTTGCGCCACAACCAGCTCGAGGATCTCTTCGCGGGCGCCACCGCGGGCCTGGTTTTCGTGACCGCATTTCTCCATCGCGCGGCCATGCGTGGATACCTGCCGGAGATCGCATGGGAAACCGAGGTCTGGATTGCCGACGCGCCCGAGCACCTCATCCATTTCAACGGGGAGCGCTTTCTCGGCCCGTACGAGAGGGGTAAATAGCGCGGCGAGCGAATCTGCGCCGTCGGAATCGAAGACCGGATAGCTGTTGCACGCGAAGAACGCCGAGGTCCTCTACCGGAGTCAGCCCTCCATCGGCGTACTTCTTACATCGTCTTTGTGCCAGCCCTGCCATTCGTACCCTTTCGGCATGAACCGCTCCGGGTGCACCTCCGCGACAGGAAACACGCGGACGGCCGTACTTGCCGGTTCTGATCGAGTTTAATCCACGGTGGATCGTGACATGGCGAAGCGGATGCGCGAGTATACGAAGATGCTTCGGAACCGGCTGGCGCGCGACCGAGCTGCAAGGCGTGAAGGTGGCCTGCCATGGGTGTTGCAGGGGTTGATGTACAACAGAAACGAGCGCTGGACGGCTGTGGGCAAGACATCGGAGATGATGCGGGGCCATAGCCATTGGTAAGGGTGGAGCGGATATGGCATTGTTGCAGCCGCAGGCGTGCCGCCCCCATTGACGCCGGGGTGTGGTCGCCGGACGATTGGTCGATGCTCAACGCAGGTGCCGACGATGGGTCGATTGCAGCGGAACGGGCTGCTGAGGGCTCTGCTATCCCGCTTCGGGAGGAGATGGCGGTCCTTACCGGCACATGCATTTTCCCGGTGCGGAGGACGAGGCATTCCGGCAGGCGTTGCACGCCTGAGCGCGGATGTCTTAAGCGGAAAGAGCGGATGGTGATTCGGCGTCTCCACTGTTCGACGCGCTGGAGGGGCCGAGAGGCAGCGAGATGACGACGTTGAGCAGGGGGAGAGCTGGTGCGGTGGGAAGGAGGGATGCAGGCGCGACAGGCCACACAGGGCGTCGAAGGCAGGAATCTTGCCCCCGTAAACGACAAACAAAAGAGATGATCTTGCTCACGGCACTTCGGCGAACTGAGACAGATATGGGATTCCGACGATGACCATTTACGAAGCTGCAATACAGGTAATGCGAGAGGCAGGCAGGCCTCTCTCTCCAAATGAAATCCATGATCTGATTGTGGAGCGAAAGCTCTACGATTTCAAGGCACGCAATTCGATGAGCGTTTTGCGATCCGCGATTCGGTCGCGTACTGAAAACATAAACAATCCGTCGAGTAGCCCCGTTCGCTATTTTCGGATCATCGATGAAGGAAAGTACATACCTCTGGATTCACCGATCCGAACTGGAAAAGCGACAAAAGATGAGGCCACCAACGGCAACTCCGGTGAACTGTACGACGACTACGTTGGACAGGATACTGATATGACGGTTGGCGAGTACGATATCGTCGCCGTACCCAGTGACTTCAACGTGATGACGTTGAATCAACTTGTTGACAACGGCTGGGTGCGAATTCCCGGCTTCCAGCGACATTTCGTATGGGATCTGACCAGATCTTCCAAGCTCATCGAATCCCTCATTCTCGGCTTGCCCGTTCCCCAACTCTTTCTCTTCGAGCAGAACAGGGATCGGAATTTGCTGATCGACGGCCAGCAGCGTCTGATGTCCATCTACTATTTCAGGCAGCAGCGTTTCCCGCGCAAGGAACGGCGGGCGGATTTACGACGTATTTTTGACGAGAACGGCAAGATACCAGATACCGTTCTGCATGACGACGAGTATTTTCAAGATTTCAAGTTGCGACTGCCGGAGACCCTGCCCGGTCAGAGGAATGAACTAATGGGACTGGACTACGAAACCCTTGGTCATCATCGAATACGATTGGACACGCGCCCCATTCGTTGCATTACAATAAAGCAAAACGCACCGTCCGATGGCGATTCTGCAATGTACGAGGTGTTCAATCGCCTCAATTCCGGCGGCGTGAATCTGCACCCGCAAGAGATCCGTACAAGCATGTATCACTCGGCTTTCTACGATATGTTGAACGAAATCAATGCAGAACAGGGATGGCGGACCCTCCTGCAATCCCCGGAACCTGACCTACACATGAAGGACATTGAGATTCTGCTGCGAGGTTTCGCCATGCTCATGGATAGCGATGAATATAGTCCTTCCATGGTCAAATTCCTCAATCAATTTTCCAAAAGATGCGAAACGAATGAGAATGAGAAAAATCGACAATTGAAATCTCTTTTCAAATCTTTTCTTGTTGCAGCATCCGGACTTCCGGAACGTATGTTTATCAACAAGACCAATAATCGCTTCAACATCGCTCTTTTTGAAGCGGTGTTTACGGCGACCTGCAGAAATGCATACATCAACAACAGCATCGTACAAAATTATCTCGATGCGGAAAAAATCGAAGAACTACGATCGGATGTCACGTTCACCGCTGCTTCTCAGAGTGCCACCACGCAGAAGGAGAACGTCATGAAACGTTTGCGAATTGCATCCGATATCCTGGATCCGAACAGAGCGCCTGTTTAATGAGTACGAATGTCGTCGAACGTCTACATGACGAATTTGTTGAGCTTCACGATTTTCTCGTCGAAAACGACGGTGTGACGTTGGTTTCTGTTGTGGAAGAAAATTTCCCGAAGGCATTGTTGTTGGCCGCGGCAAGCCACTTCGAGAGCCAACTGAAAAATTCCATGAAGAATTTTGTGATGGAGGTCACCGACGATGATCACCCACTTGTCTCATTGATAGAGGGTAAGGTCATAGAACGCCAGTATCACACATGGTTCGATTGGGAAAGCAGGAATGCCAATAGATTCTTTAGAATGTTCGGCCTTCGCTTCAAGAACCATGCCGACAGTTTGGTCAAAAAGGACGACGATTTGCGCAAGTCCATCAGTTCGTTCATGGAAATAGGTGGTGAGAGGAATAAATTGGTTCACCAGGATTTCGCGAATTTCCAGATGAACAAAACATCATCCGAAGTCTATGATCTCTACAAATCCGCGACGATGTTCGTGAGCTGGTTCCCAAATACGATCAGGGAATTCTCGTCCACCAGCCAAGAGACGACGTGAATGCTCGAAGCAAGGCTCGTTCGGGCTGCATCAGCGCTGCTCCCCCTGTAGTTGCATTGGAACTATGCAAGATCGGCATGAAACGCGCAATGGATCCGCGCCAGCCGGTATCATGTAAGAGCCTCCAATGCCTCCCACTGCGCCCGCCGCCTCGTCCTCGCAGCGTTCGCCCTCGTCACCCTGGCGATGGCGTGGCTCGCCGCGAGGCTGAAGGTGGACGCCGGCTTCACCAAGCAGGTGCCGCTGGGGCACGAGTACATGGAGCCTTCCTCGCGCATCGCGACGAGTTCGGGGGGGCGGACCGGGTGGTGATCGCGCTGGTGGCGAAGGACGGGGACATGTTGCGACGTATGAACGCACCCTGGCCACCACCGGCGCGGGCGTGGTGCTCACCGGCCTCACCCTGGCCGCGGGGGTGGCGACGTGGATCGTCGCCCCGCTGAAGTTCCAGGCCGACATGGGCACGGTGCTGACGTTCATGTTCCTGGTCAACATGGTGGGCGCGGTGGTGCTGCTGCCGGCGCTCGGCGCGTGGCTGGTCCGGGCGAAGACGCCTGCATCATGAAGGCTCGGACGAACCGACGAAGACTTGTCCGCCAACCGGCGCCGGGTTCCGACGTGTAGACCTTGGGCGCAAAGCCGCGCACGTCTCGTTCGGCGTCCGCCGCGCCGCGCTCGCCGGCCACGGTGGAGAGGCGCCGGAGAGCAATGTCCAATGAGGTTTCCGGTATCCGGTAATGTCGGCTCCATGGAGGATCGCCCGATGCCGAACGTACACCTCGCTGGACCAATGGAAGCTCTCCCGTGTTCGGGACCGGCTCGAATCCGGCGCCCATGCCGATCCGAGCGAAGCGATGCGGGCGGAGGATGGCCCGCATGAGCAAGCGCGGAGCCGCCGGAGCCGATCCTGGAGCCGTTGTCGAAGCCACTGCCGCAGCCGCCGGCAGGTCCGCACCCAACGGCGGATCTGCTCCCGAACCGGGCCGTCTTCCATCATCCGCCCGCACGCCTGCCCCCGAACCGGGTCGGCTCGCCTTCGTCCGCCAGCGCCGCTGGCTCGTCGAGGAAGTCTCCGAGCCGGGCGGCGAGGGCGAGGCGACGCTCGTCCGGCTGTCCTGTCTCGACGACGATGCGCAAGGCCGGCCGCTGGCCGTGCTCTGGGAGCACGAGCTGGACGCCCGGATGCTGGAGGACGACGGCTGGCGGGCCGTCGCCAGGAAGGACTTCGACGAGCCCGCGCTGTTCGCGGCGTACTTGCGCACGCTGTCGTGGGGCTGCGTCACGGCCACCGATCCGAGCCTCTTCCAGGCGCCCTTCCGCGCCGGGATCCGCATCGACGCCTACCAGCTCGAACCGTTGTGGAAGGCGTTGCGCCTGCCGCGGGTCAACCTGTTCATCGCCGACGACGTCGGCCTCGGCAAGACCATCGAGGCGGGGCTGATCGCCCGGGAGCTGCTGCTGCGCAGGCGGGTGGACCGGATCGTGGTGGCCTGCCCGCCGTCGATGCTGGAGCAGTGGCGCGACGAGATGGAGGCACGCTTCGGCCTCACGTTCACCCTCCTCGACCGCGCCCACGTGACGCGCATGAGGCGCGAGCGGGGCTTCGCCGTGAACCCCTGGACGACGCATTCGCGCTTTCTGGTCTCGCACCGGCTGCTGATCGACGAGACCTGGGCCGCCGGGCTGCGCGACTGGCTGGGCGGGTTCGCGCCGCGCTCGCTGCTGATCCTGGACGAAGCGCATCACGCGGCGCCGTCGAGCGGCGCCCGCTACGCCGTCGATTCGCAGACCACGCGGGCCGTGCGGGACATCGCACCGCGTTTCGAGCACCGGCTGTTCCTCTCCGCGACGCCCCACAACGGCCACTCCAACAGCTTCTCCGCACTGCTCGAGCTCCTCGACCCGCAGCGCTTCTGCCGCGGCGTGAAGGTCCTCAAGGGGCAGCTCGACGACGTGATGGTCCGCCGGCTCAAGTCCGACGTGCGTGTGCTCGAAGGCGGATTTCCCAAGCGCACGGTCGTGCAGATCGACGTCGACGGCCTGCCTCCGGAGGCGCCCGAGCTGGTGCTGGCCGGCAAGCTTCATGCGTACCGTCTCGAACGGGAGAAGCGCCTGGCGGGCGAGAGCCGCTCGCAGCAGGCGGCCGGGGCGCTGGCCGTCGGCGGTCTGCAGAAGCGGCTGCTGTCGTCCATCGAGGCGTTCGCGAAGACGCTCGCGGTGCACCGGAGAGGCGTCCTGCGGGCGCTGGAGGAGGCCCGCGAGGCCGGGGAGGTCCCCGCGGCGATGCTGGCCGATCTCGAAGCGATCACCGCCGGCGTGGACCGCGACGCGGCAGCCTCCGAGGCGGACGACGCCGATCCCGGCGATGCGGCGGACCAGAACGGCCCCGACACCTCCCGCGGCCACGACCCCGAACGCGAGTTGGCGGAACGCATGGAAGCGGCCACCATCGCATCGAGCGGCGCGGGCGGGTCCGGGCAGCGCGCGGCCCTGCAGCGCGAGCTGGCCCTGATCGAGGAGATGCAGGACCTCGCGGACGCGAGCTGCTACGCCCCCGATCCGTGCATCCGCAGGATCGTCGCCTGGATCGGCGACCACCTGTGCCCGGGGCTGGCGTCCGGGCGGTCCGGGGCGGTCCTGTCCTGGCCCTCTTCCTCCTCGCGCAGCGCCCCGGAGTCCGGGCGGTCGGAGCCGGGGGCCGCCTCTCCTCCTCGGTGGAACGACCGGCGCGTCATCGTCTTCACCGAGCACGAGGACACGCGCCGCTACCTCGAACGCTGCCTGCGCGAAGCGATCGCCCACACCGACCGGGCCGGCGAACGTATCGCGGTCTTCTCCGGCACGACCCCGCCACCGGTCCGCGAGGACGTCAAGCACGCCTTCAACACCGAGCCCGTGGACCATCCGCTCCGCATCCTGATCGCCACCGACGCCGCCCGCGAGGGATTGAACCTGCAACGCCACTGCGCCGATCTCTTCCACTTCGACCTGCCCTGGAACCCGAGCCGCCTCGATCAGCGCAACGGCCGCATCGACCGGAAGCTCCAGCCCGCCGGGGAGGTCTTCTGCCGCTACTTCTTCTATCCCCAGCGCCCGGAAGACCGGGTGCTCAAGGTGCTCGTGGAGAAGACGGAGCGCATCCGCGCCGAGCTCGGCAGCGCCGCCGCGGTGCTCGAAGGCAGGGTGGCCGAGTCCATCGGCCGGGAGGGCGTGCGCCGCGATCGGCTGGCCGAGCTCGCGGACCGCATCGAGCACGCCTCGGCGGACGACCGGCGAAAGATCGTGGAGGACGAGCTGGAGGACGCACGCGCCCGCCGGGACGACCTGCGGGAGAACGTCGAGGCCCTGCAGCGCCGGCTGGACCGCTCGCGCCGGCATATCGGGCTCACCGCGGCGCAGCTCCGGCAGACGCTGTCGGTCAGCCTCCGGCTTGCCGGTGTCTCCGAGGGGATCCGGGCGCTGCCCGGACGCCGCCAACGGCGGGTTCTGGCCGTGCATGACCGGCCCGCCGGCGTCGATGGCGGCCTGGAAGCACCGGCAGCCGCCGGCGGCGCCTGGGCCGGAACGTCGCGCAGCGGCAGCCGGCCGCTACCCGCCGGCGAGGCTCGTGAGCCTCGGGCCGGAACGTCGCGAAGCAGAGACCCGTTGCCTGCCGGCTACGACCACAAGCCCCCCGGCGTTCCCGGCACCTCCGGTGCCGGCTACGTCCTCGACGGTGGACCGGTGGCCGAATACGGCGTGCCGCATCGCCCACCGCCACCCGCCGGCTACGACCTCAAGCCTCCCGGCGTTCCCGGCACCTCCGGTGCCGGCTACGTCCTCGACGGTGGACCGGAGGCCGAATACGGCGTGCCGCATCGCCCACCGCCACCCGCCGGCTACGACCTCAAGCCTCCCGGCGTTCCCGGCACCGCCGACACCGGCTACGTCCTCGACGGCGAAGCGGAGGCCGAATACGGCGTGCCGCATCGCCCGCCGCCACCCGCCGGTTACGACTTCAAGCCCCCCGGCGCCGACGACGCCGGCTACACCCTCGACGGCGAAGCGGAGGCCGAATACGGCGTACCGGATCGCCCGCCGCCCATGTTCGAGTTCCCGGCCCACCGGATCCTGGTCCGGGACCCCGGCTGGACCGCCGCCCTCGATACGTTGCGCGAGCGGCGGCGGCGCGGGCGAAAGCGCCGGCGCATGGCGCCGGAGGGCGGGCGTCAGGCCCGTCTCGTTCGAGGACACCGGGCGGCTGGGCGACAAGGCCGTGCATCTGCACCTGGAGCATCGCGTGGCCCAACGCCTGCTCAGCCGCTTCACCGCCCAGGGGTTGATCCACCATGACCTCTCCAAGGCCTGCCTGGTCGCGGCTCCCGGACGCGACACGCGGGTCGTGCTGCTCGGCCGGCTCGCCGTGTACGGGCGGCATGCCGCGCGCCTGCACGAAGAGGTGGTGCCGGTCACCGCGCGCTGGATCGAAGCGTCGCGCCGCTCGGGCGCCCTCGCGCCCTATGGCCGCGCCGGCGAGCAGACGACGCTGGCGGCGTTGCAGACGGCGCTTGACCAAGCCGGAGACCAGCCCGTCCCGGAATCGGTGCAAAAACGTTTCGCGGCCTCCGCCGAGCACGACATCCGGGACCTGAAGCCGCATCTGCAACGCCGGGCGGAGGGGTTGATCGACCGTGTGAAGGCGCAGCTCGCCGCCCGTGCGGAGGCGGAGAGCGGCAGTATGCGCGCGCTCCTCGAACGCCAGCGCACGCGCATCGCGGGGGCGGTCGGCGAGAGCCGCCAGATGGCGATCGGCTTCGACGCGGCGGAGCGGCGCCAGCACGAAGCCGAACGGCGCGCGTGGGACCGGCGCCTGAGGCAGATCGAGGACGAGCTGGAGAGCGAGCCCCGCCGTATCGCCGAGACCTGGACCGTGCGCGCGGTGCGCGTCGACCCGGTCGGCCTCGTGTACCTGTGGCCGCCCGAGGCGTAGCGGCGAAATCGATGACCGACCGCGACCACAAGCCCCGCCGTATCGCCGAGACCTGGGCCGTGCGCGCGATGCGCGTCGACCCGGTCGGCTTCGTGTACCTGTGGCCGCTGGAGGTGTAGGCGATGGCCGACCGCGAACGCCGCCTGATCTTCGCCCACCAGGAGTGGCTGGGCTTTGCAGCCGGTGGGCCTCGTCGTCTCGCTCCCGGTCATGGTGGAGAGGAACGGACGGCGATGAAATTCAACCAACCTCTGCCCGGTATACTCTCCCTCGGATGCGGGATCCGGGGAGAGCCGGTTTGTCAGGTCGAGGGGTCCGGCGCACTTGCGCCCGATCCGTATCCGCAGGCCGTGGCCCGGCGGCGGAACGGCCTGACGCTGTTCTGACGCTGTTCGACCCGGACACGGGGGAGGCGGTCGGAGGCCTCGATTGAAGTCCTTGCGGATTGTGCCGAGTCCAATCTCATGACGGTACTGGCAGGGAGGGAACCAATCCGGGCCGCGAGGCTTGCCAGCCCGGCCGTACCTGGCGGCATCCGGGGCATCGTCGCCGCCTTCAATGGCATCCCCGCCGGGCGCGTCTGTCCATACGCACGTTCACTACGCAAAGTACGGGGTCTTCCGACCGATGCAGTATGTGGATCGAGTTCACTGCCGGTGAGGGTAAGCCACACGTTCGAAATGTTCTTCTTCAGGCCGTCATTCCCGCTTCCGCGGGAATGACGGATCTCTGATTCATGCGACAATCGGGTGTCCTCGAATGCCTGTTCGTTGGCGCGAGGTCGAGGCGGACAACATGAAGATAATGGTCAAGAATCTCGGTGTGCTGCGTCAGGCTGAGTTCAGCCTCGGCGACCTTACCATCATCTGCGGGAAGAACAATACCGGCAAAACCTATGCCACTTATGCGCTGTACGGATTTTTGGCAGGGTGGCGAGAGAACACCCGCTCCGTCGAAACAACCCGGATCACCGATCAAAAAGTTGGAGATCTGTTGAATAGCGGTATTACACGCATCGATTTGCTGGAATACGTTCGAAACACTGACAAGATAATCGGTGAGATGTGCGAATCGTATTCCGAATTTCTGCCGAAGATATTCGCGACGTCCAAAGAAAGGCTTCAAGATGGCAGCTTTCGAATATACCTGGATGAAGACCGGATATCCGAATCGGCGAAATCCCTGTCTTTCCAGCGCGAATACCGCGCTCAGAAACACCGGGTCGTCTCCATGTCGAAGAAGAAGGAAAGCATGACATTGGAGGCTTCCTTGCTGGTGGACAAACTGGATGCCGAGATCCCGGAATTCCTTGTCGGACGATTGATATCGGAAGCGATCAATGAAATCCTCTTCGCTCGATTTCTGCCTGATACGTTCATTTCCAGCGCTGAGCGTACCGGAGCCGCGATTTTCCGCAAGGAATTGAATTTCGCCCGCAACCGGTTGCTCAAGGAAATGAGCCGAGCAGATGACAACATCGATCCGCGGGAGTTACTGTTCAAATCCTACCAGGACTACGCATTGCCCGTCGAAAAGAACGTGGAATTCACCCGCCAGATCGAAGACCACGTGAAGCACAAGAGCTTTCTCGCCGAGGAACATCCCTCCGTGCTCGAACGCTTCGCCGAAATCATCGGCGGTGCATACAAGGTAAACCGCGACCGTGGACTGTACTTCACGCCGCGCGGCGCCCGGGTGAAGCTGAATATGGGAGAAAGCGCCAGCGGCGTGCGTTCCATGCTGGACATCGGATTCTACCTGCATCACGTGGCGGAGCGCGGCGATATTCTCATGGTGGATGAACCGGAGCTGAATCTCCACCCCGAAAACCAACGCCGCATGGCTCGTCTTTTTGCCTGCCTGACCAATCTCGGCATCAAGGTGTTCATCACTACGCACAGCGACTACATCATCAAGGAGCTGAGCACCCTCGTCATGCTGAATCACGATGAACCGCATTTGAAGAGAATCGCCGAAAGAGAGGGGTATGAAAGTTCGGAGCTCATCTCCGCCGAAAAGGTCAAGGTGTACGTTGCGGAGAAAGGTCTTGTTCTTCTGGAGGGAAATCGAAGGAAGACTCATTGCCATACACTGACGGAAGCGGACGTGGATCCGAAAATGGGCATCGAGGTGCGGGCTTTCGATGAGACGATAGACAAGATGAACGAGATTCAGCAGGACATTCTATGGGGAGGTGGTGGGTGATGTCCGATCTCGACGTGCTGCGGGAGTTGATCAACAGGAGAGCTCTTGTCTTGCTTGAGGAAACCCATTTTGGAAAGAAAGCCGTGGTTCTCAGTGAACCCGATAACCAAGGAGGAATTCAATACTCAATCAAAATCAAAGGGATACCGAATGATGCCGTCGTTGTCAAAACGGACATGTTTCCCTCTCCAGAGGGAATTTTTTCGTGTCGAAGGGGAGAGTGCAAGCGTGCCGACTACGTCATCGTCACCAATTCGGAGACGGACAATTTCATCGTCCATGTAGAAATGAAGAAGGGCGAAGGCAGTGCGGGTGAGATAATCGACCAACTGAAAGGATCGGAATGTTTCATTGCATATTGTCGGGCGATTGTTTGCAGATTCTGGCAACAGTCCAGGTTTCTCGATCAGTACGAAAGCCGCTTCGTGACCTTCAGGAGAATCGGGGCCAGAAAGTTTCGAACACGGGAGAGCCGTTCTTCCGTTCTGCATGACGTCCCGGAAAGAATGTTCAGAATCAGCGACGTCGGGAACGGAGGAGAAGTGCATTTTGGCAGATTGATCAAGGGTGGACGTCACTGACCGGTTCGCGTATCGGCCCGGTCCGCGTCGTCTGCTTGTGGCCGCCGGAGGTGTAGGCGATGGCCGACCGCGAACGCGAGCCCCGCCGCATCGCCGGGACCTGGGCCGTGCGCGCGATGCGCGTCGACCCGGTCGGCCTCGTGTACCTGTGGCCGCCCGAGGTGTAGAGGCGTCATCGATGGCCGACCGTGAACGCCAGCGTCTGATCTTCGCCCACCAGGAGTGGCTGGGCTTTGCAGCCGGTGGGCCTGGTCGTCTCGCCCCCGGTCATGGTGGACGCACAGGTAGTGCCCGACCGCAACGTTTCGGGCCGGCAACGCGAGTTCATCGCGTTGCTCGAACGGGACGACACCGGCGCGACGGCCCGCTGGCGCGCTCCCGATCTGCGGCGCCTGTTCCTCGACTGGCTCGGCTGGGACGAGGCCGATCTCGCCGATGCCGACACCGATCGCGAGCGGCTCGAGATCGCATTGCCGGAGCTGCACGCGGTGCTGGCGCCGACCTGGGCGGTCCCGGCCGACGGCGGCAACGAGGGCGGCAAGGCCGCCGGCAGTGGCGGCGGAGAAGCTGCCGGCCACAGCAACAGGGAAGCCGACAGTCATGACGCCGGCGAGATCGCCGACAGTGACGGCGAGGCCGCCGACAGTGACGGCGAGGCCGCCGACAGTGGCGGCGGGGAAGCCGACGGCCACGGGAACAAGGAAGCCGCCAGCCACGGCGCCGGTGAGGCCACCGGCAACAGCGACCGCGAGGCCGCCGGCAGTGACGACGGCAACGCCGCCGGCTGGCAGATGCTCATCCGGGTGGAGCCCGACGGCGCGGACCTCGACGCCCCGCCCGAGGACGCGGCGTGGAACGCGAGCCGGCACGAACGCTTCGTCCGGCTGTTGTCGGAAACCGGCGTCCCCGCCGGCCTGCTCTGCACCGACGACCGCATCCGGCTGATCCACGCCCCCGGCGGGGAGACCCCCGGCTACCTGACCTTCGACTTCTCGCAGATGGCGATGCCCGCGGGCCGCCCCATCCTCGCCGCGTTCGACATGCTGCTGTCCGCCGGCGCCATGTTCATGAACGCGGAGGAAGCGAGGCTGCCCGCCCTGCTCGCCCGCAGCCGCGAGGCCCAGGCCGAGGTCTCGACGCGGCTCGCGCGCCAAGTGCTGGCCGCGCTGTACGAGCTGCTGCGCGGGTTCGTGGCGGCGGACGCGCACCGCGGCGCCTTGCCGGCGCTGGCGCGCGAATCGCCGAGCGACCTCTACAGCGGGCTGATCGTCGTGCTGATGCGGCTGGTGTTCCTCCTCTACACGGAGGACCGCGGCATGATGCCCGGCCATCCGGTGTACCAGCAGCACTACTCCCTCGGCGGCCTGTTCGCCCGGCTGCGCGCCGACGCGGCCGCCTGGCCCGACACCATGGACCAGCGCTTCGGGGCCTGGGCGCAGTTGCTGTCGCTGTTCCGGCTGGTCTACGGCGGCGGCCGGCACGGCAACCTGTCCTTCGTCGCCCGCAAGGGGCGGCTGTTCGACCCGGCGCGCTTTCCCTTCCTCGAACGTCTCCCGCTCTCGAAACGGTCCGGAAGCGCCGAAGCTGCCGAAGCCGGGACGGCGGACGAAGGGGAGGTCCCGCCCGGCCAGTCCCCTGCCCGGTCGCCGGGGTTTCCCGGCCCTGAAGCCGGGACGGCGGGAGAAGCGGCCCTCCCGCCCGACCAGCCCTCTGCCCGACCGCCGGAGTTTCCCGGCCCCGAAGCCGGGTCGGCGGACGAAGCGGCCGTCCCGCCGGCCCCGCCAGCCCCCGACAGCAGCGGCCGGCGGAGGGCGGAGGACGAGGCGGACATCCCGCTGATCCCCGACCGGACCGTCTGGCGGGTGCTGGAGAACCTGGTGATGCTCGACGGCGAGCGCCTCTCCTACCGGACGCTGGACGTCGAGCAGATCGGTTCGGTCTACGAGGCGATCATGGGGTTCCGGATCGAGCTGACCGCGGGCCGCTCCATCGCGGTGCGCTCCCGGCAGCGCACCGGCGCCGCCGTGGTCCTCGACCTCGACGCCCTGCTGTCCCTCGACCCCGGCAAACGCGCGAAGGCGGTGGCGGAGCGGACCGACCACAAGCTGACGGGCAAAGCCGAGGCCGCGTTGCGGCAGGCCGGAACGGTCGAAGACGCCGTCGCGGCGCTGGAAGGCCGGATCGACCGGGACGCGACCCCCGACATCGTGCCCGCGCACACCCCCGTCCTGCAACCGACGGACGAGCGCCGCCGCTCCGGCAGCCACTACACCCCCAGCACCCTCACCGGCCCCATCGTCGCGGACGCGCTCCGCCCGCTCTTCGACCGCCTGGGGCCTTCGCCCGCGCCCGATCGGATCCTCGACCTCAAGATCCTCGATCCCGCGATGGGCTCGGGCGCCTTCCTGGTCGAAGCCTGCCGCCAGCTCGCCAGGAAGCTGGTCGAAGCCTGGCACGCGCATGGCGGGCCGCCGGCCATCCCGCCCGACGAAGACGAGCTGTTGCACGCCCGACGCCTGGTCGCCCAGCACTGCCTCTACGGGGTGGACAAGAACGCGATGGCGGTGGACCTCGCCCGCCTCTCCCTGTGGCTGGTGACGTTCGCGAAGAACCACGAGTTCACATTCGTCGATCACGCGCTGCGGCATGGCGATTCACTGACCGGCCTGTCCCTTGCGCAGATCCAGGCGCTGCACTGGCGGGAGGACGTCCCGGCCCAGGTGGAGATGGAGGAGCAGGCGGTGCGCAGGTGCGTGGCGACGGCCCGCGCGCTGCGGGCACGCATCCACGCCGCGAGGGAGAGCGCCACGGCGGACGAGCTGGACGATCTTCTGGGCCGGGCGGAGTCGGAGCTGTACGGGGTGCGGGCCTACGGCGACCTCGTGCTCCTCGCCTTCTTCAAGGGGAAGAAGCCGGCGGAGCGGGACAGGATCCGCGAGGAGCACGCCGCTTGCGTCCTGACCGACCGGGCGGACCGCTACCGGGGCGAGATCGAGGCGTGGCGTAGCGCCGACCCGCCGTTCGTGCCCTTCCATTGGGAGATCGAGTTCCCGGAAGTGTTCGAACGGGAGAACCCGGGGTTCGATGCGGTGGTGGGGAATCCACCGTTCGCGGGCAAGAACACCGTCATCGCCGCCCACGTCGCCGGCTACCTGCACTGGCTGAAGGCCATGCACCAAGGGAGCCACGGCAACGCCGATCTCGTGGCGCATTTCTTCCGCCGCGCGTTCAGCCTCATGCGCGATGGCGGCGCCTTCGGCCTGATCGCGACCAACACCATCGCCCAAGGCGATACGCGCGCGACCGGCTTGCGCTTCATCTGCGAGCACGGCGGCGAAATCTATCGCGCGCGCCGGAGGGTCAAATGGCCCGGCCTCGCGGCGGTGGTGGTGAGCGTGCTGCACGTCGCCAAGGGCCGCTTCCCCGTTGCGACCGCGAAGCGTCTCGAAGGCGGGACGACGCCCGATCATGGAGCCGGAATCTTGTCGGCGGACTTGCTCCCCGGTGCGATGCGCCTCGACGGGGAGGCGGCGCCCGATCATGGAGCCGGAACCTCGTCGGCGGGCTTCTTTCCCGACGCGAAGCACCTCGACGGGGAGGCAGCATCTGATCATCGATCCACCCCCTTGCCGGCAGGCTCCTTCTCCGGCACGAAGCGCCTCGACGGCCGCGCGGTCGAGACGATCACCGCATTCCTCTTCCATCGAGGCGGCCACGGCGACCCAGAGCGGCTGGCCACGAACGCGGGCAGGAGCTTCGTCGGCAGCTACGTGCTCGGCATGGGCTTCACCTTCGACGACACCGACAGGAAAGGCGTCGCCTCGCCGCTGGCTGAGATGCGGCGGCTCGTCACACGGGACCCGCGCAACCGGGAAGTGATCTTCCCCTACATCGGTGGGGAGGAAGTGAACACGAGCCCGACCCACGCCCACCACCGCTACGTCATCAACTTCCGCGACTGGCCGTTGCGGCGGGAGGACGGCGGGCAGTTGCGGGAGGACATCGGAGGATCTCGAGAGGGTGCCGGGGAGTTGCGGGCGGAGGCGGACGACGAACCGCGCCGGTATCCATCGCATCGGGAAGACGGCGGGGAATCAGAGGGCGTCGGGGAGGCATGGGCAGACGCGGGCGACCAGCAGCGCCGGTATCCGTTGCGCCGGGAGGACGGCGGGGAAGCAGAGGGCGTCAGGGAGGCATGGGCGGACGCGGGCGACCAGCAGCGTCGGTATCCGTCGCACCGGGAGGACGGCGGGGAAGCAGAGGGCATCGGGGAGGCATGGACGGACACGGACGACCGGCGGCGCCGGTATCCGCTACACCAGGAGGGCGGTGGGGAATCGTGGGCAGATGCGGACGAGAAGCGGAGGCGGGAGCTGCGACGGCAACCGATCGTGCCGCACGACTACCCGGAGCCAGTGGCGGCGGACTGGCCGGAGCTGCTGGCGATCGTCGAGGAGCGGGTGAAGCCGGAGCGCTTACGTGGCAAACGCGAGACACGGCGCAAACGCTGGTGGCAATTTGGGGATAGGCAGCCGGCTCTGCAGGCAACAATCAAAGGGTTGGAACGGGTGCTGGCTAACTCCCGCATCAGTCAGCACGCGGCGTTCACGTTCCTGCCGAACAGCAGGGTGTACGCGGAGACGACGATCATCTTCCCATTCGACACTCACTGTGCCTTCTGCACGCTCCAATCCCGCCCCCACGAAATCTGGGCGCGCTTTTTCGCATCGTCTCTGGGAGATGGTCTCCGCTACACCCCATCCGACTGCTTCGAGACCTTCCCCTTCCCCGAACAGTGGGAGACCCACCCCGCCCTCGAAGCCGCCGGCAAGGCGTACTACGACCTCCGCGCCGCCCTGATGGTCCGAAACAATGAAGGCATGACCAAGACCTACAACCGCTTCCACGACCCCGACGAGACCGACCCCGACATCGCCAAACTCCGCGCCCTGCACGCCGCCATGGACCGCGCCGTCCTCGACGCCTACGGATGGCGGGACATCCCGACCGACTGCAAATTCCTCCTCGACTACGCGATCGACGAGGAGGAGGGCCGCCGCAAGAAGCCCTGGCGCTACCGCTGGCCCGACGCCACCCGCGACGAAGTCCTCGCCCGCCTCCTCGCCCTGAACGCCGAGCGCGCGGAGGCGGAGCGAGCCGCCGCCGATCATGAGTAGCCCGCCAAGTCCCGGAGCCCCGGAATCCCGGAATGAACCAAGCGGTCGTTTCGACACCGACATCACACCGGGAATCGTTGACAGGCGAAACCGGCCCGCCGACACTGCCCGGCATCCCGGTGAACAGAAGCGGGCACGTACATGACGGCCGCCTCCCCACAATCCGCCGGACTGCGCGTGGTCACTCCCGACGGCTCCACGGTGGTCGACTCGACCGCGCTCGCAGGGTTCTGGACCCAGGCGCAATACCTCAAGCTGACGAATTGGAGCAACCGCCTGCTCGAATTCACGGACGGCCGCATCGAGGTCCTGCCCACGCCCACCCAGCAGCACCAAGCCATTTCACGGTTCCTGTTCCTGGCGCTTTACCCTTTCGTTCGGGACATCGGCGGCAAAGTGTTCTATGCCCCCTTGCGCCTCCGCATCCGCGAGGGCAAGTTCCGCGAGCCGGATTTGCTGCTCGTGACCGATGCGGACGACCCCCGCTGCCGGAACGAATACTGGCTTGGCGCGGATCTGGCCGTGGAGGTGGTCAGTCCCGACAATCCCGACCGGGACCTGATCGACAAGCGCGGGGACTACGCCGAGGCCGGCATCCCCGAATACTGGATCGCCAATCCCGTGACCGGCACCGTGGCCGTACTCGTTCTGTCGGGCGGTGAATACCGGGAACACGGAGTGTTTCAACCGGGAGAGCGGGCCGATTCGCCCAGCCTGCCCGGCTTCTCGGTGGACGTGAAGGGGATGTTCGATGCGGCGTGAACGCGCCCCGGCGGCGTGCTGCATTCAGCCTCGGAGTTGCGCGCCGGGCGGGAACGGACACAGAAATGGCAGCAGCACGTCAGGCGCCAGAAAATCGGATGACGACAAGGAGCGGACATGAGCGTCGACATCATCAGAGGTGCAACCCGCAAACCCGGATCAAGCAGGATGCTGGCTGACGCCATCGCAGGTCAAAGAAATTTATCTGGCCAGTTGTTCATCGGATATCCGACCATTGCCACTTCCGAGGGGCCGCACTCCATAGACGCTCTCCTGATATCCAGAGACAAGGGAGTCATCATATTCGATCTTATCGAAGGACCGACGATATCCGGTTATCAAGACCGGCAAGACGATTCGGCAAACAAACTCGAAGCCCGGCTCAGGATCCGTCGTGAATTGATGAAAGGCAGAAGACTCCTGATCCCGATCCATGTGATTTCATTCGCTCCAGGCGCTACTCTCCAGGAGGGCACATATAGCCGTGATTATCCGATCGCGAATACGGGTAACCTGATAGAGAAATTAGATGGATTCGAGTGGGAAAATGCAAATGATGTAATATACCAATCCTCTCTCTCTGCAATCGAGGGGATTTCCACAATACGCAAGAACCCGACAAGACGTAATATAGAACAAATAAACTCGAGAGGTGCGAAGTTGAGAGAACTGGAAAATTCCATCGCTACCTTGGATCCGAGACAGGGCAAGGCTGTTATCGAGACCGTCGAGGGCGTACAGCGTATACGAGGACTGGCGGGTTCAGGCAAGACAATCATCCTGGCGCTCAAAGCGGCGTATTTGCATATTAATCATCCTGAATGGCGCATTGCAGTCACTTTCAATACGCGTTCGCTCAAAGGGCAGTTTCAGAAATTGATCAGAGGCTTCTGCATCGAACAGGGCCGAGATGCCGATGATGAGAAATTGCGCATTGTCAACGCTTGGGGTGCTCCAGGTGGTGCTGATCGAGACGGTATTTATCACGAATTTTGCCGTCAGAATAATGTAGAGTACCTGGATTTCAGAACAGCGAAAGCGCATTTTGCAACAGGAAAGGAATTTGCCAAGGTTTGTGAAAAAGCTCTTGGTGAAGTAGAGAACATCAAGCAGATCTACGATGTGATCCTGGTAGATGAAGCACAGGATTTTTCTCCAGCCTTTTTAAGACTTTGCTATGAATTTCTGAAGAAAGAAAAGAGATTGATTTATGCTTATGATGAATTACAAAATCTCTCTGGAGAATCGTTGCCTTCTCCAGAAATCATCTTTGGGAAAAGCGGAGATGGGACATATAAGGTACAATTCAACGACGAGAACGGCGACGATGCACGAAACGATATCATTCTGGAGAAATGCTATCGTAATTCCCGCCCTGTCTTGGCAACAGCACATGCATTAGGATTTGGCATATACAGGGAATCCGTGGATCAGAACCGGCAACCGCGCCTAAGGCGACGCCCACCTAAGGCTCAACATAGGCAGCCAGATGTTCTGCCGAGACAAAGGCATACGAACTTGGTACAAATGTTCGAACATTCCCAATTATGGAAGGAAATAGGATACCGATCGGAAAATGGAGAGATACGGGAAGGAGAATCCGTGACGCTTTCCAGGACAGATAAGACTAGTCCGTTGTTTCTGGAAAAGCATTCGGATATCGACGATCTGATCAGGTTCGAAGTCTTTAATGGAGAGGAGGATCAAACTGAATGGCTGATCAACGAGATCAGGAAGAACCTGGAAGTCGATGAACTGCGACATGATGACATCGTCGTCATCAATCCCGATCCTCTTTCCACACGCAAGAAGGTCGGCCGGATCCGCAGCCGCCTGTGGGAAATGAAAATCAACTCTCATCTTGCTGGAGTCGACACCGATCCGGATACCTTCTTTAAAGATGCCTCCGTTGCCTTTACCGGTATCTACAGAGCTAAAGGCAACGAGACCGGCATGATCTATATCATCAATGCTCATGATTGCAACTCGGCTGCTTCTAATTTGGCATCGATACGAAACCGAATCTTTACGGCTATCACGAGAAGCAAGGCATGGGTTCGGGTTTTGGGAATTGGATCCGGCATGAAAGCTCTAAAGGATGAATATGAAAAACTGAAACATAAAGAATTCAAGCTCCATTTTGTCTATCCAGACGAAGATCAACGTAAACGTTTGCAGATCGTTCATCGGGACATGACGGGTGCTGAACGAAATCAACTGCAGAAGCGCCAGAAGAGTTTAGGCGAATTGATCAAGGACCTCGAAGCTGGTACCATTCGCCCTGAAGATTTAGGCGACGATCTGATGAAGCTGAAGGAATTGTTGGGAAATTGATGATGCCCTCGCCTGCTGCTCAAATTGAAGACCAAATTAATCGGATCGTTGCATATCTTGTGCGAGTCAGTCTGTCCGATTCTCAAAATTACGCTTTTCGACGATCACTTCGTGGCGATTTCGAAGAGGTGACCTTCCGGAACTCCGGTTACGTGTCGTATGCACTGAAGGATCGTGTATATGATGAGATTTACCATGAACTCGTGAAAAACAGTGCATACACTGCCAAAATGCTCGACGGCGCACTGATCCAGATGATGTACATGTTTTCTCGCACGACTCTGGAACAACATCGTCTTGCGTTTTTTCCCGCGCCACATCTCGATGAATTTCAAAACAATCCAGATATCTATCTCGATGATGAAATTTATGCCGACATTACTTCGAAAGGCAATGTGCCGTTTCCTATACGCTTCGACTACGATATCCGAAGCGACGTTGTGAAATTGGAGCATCCAAAATCCCACCTGACCCTCGGGCAGTACAAGAATTGCAGGATTCCGGTGACCGCTCCGATGACGCCGTTCTGGTTCATCGATTTCGTGCTGAGGAATTTTTATCACACGGCATTCATGAAATATGCCAATAAACTTCCATCTTTCGGCAGTTCGTTTGCAGAATCGATACTGCTGGAAGAACGGGGAGTGGTTCATATATCAGTTCCAGCATGAAACGGATAGTGTGGGCTGGTGCGCAGAATTCTCTGATCGAATCCGGTGCTTTCGCTGCGCGAGCCGGTGCACGACGAGATCAGACATCAACTCGCGCCCCTCATGGATAACCGCTAGCGACTGCCCGGCATTTACGCAACGATCGGCCTAATGACCCTTTGAAGCGAGGACTCGAAGGAATCCGGTCAATTCCGAGAAAGCCGGAGACCCGAAATCCCACACGCCTTGCAAAGCACCTTCACCCACCCGGGTCAGAGGATCGCGCATCGCGGCCAGATAGGCATGCACGAAGCTCTTGTCGATGTTCGTGGAGCGCATGGCTTCGTGCTCGATCAGGCAGTCCATGTACGTTTCGGCGCACTCGGCTACACTGTCACCTTCCCGGGAACGCCGGCAGAGAGTTTCCACAGCGCCGGGCCCGGAGCCGTCCGGCACGACGAACACCCCGACCGACGGCACAGCCTCGGAGAACTCGCCATGAGCCTGCGGTGGCTCGTATCCCGCGTTGTGAAGGGCGTCGCAGACGCTTTTGAAAGCGCCGTGAGCGTCCTCGTCGGCGTCTCGAACGACTCCAATTGCCCGGAGGGTCGGTCGAATCCTGGTGACAGTCTGAATCGCCTTCAAGTTCCTGGAAAACTTGTCCTTTCCCCCGGCGTCGATGACCTGTATCTTCGATTCGGCGTCGAGGCGGTGCTTCATGAGTGCGTTGAAGAGATTGACCTCGTCTTTGCCCTCTACCAGCAACAGCCAATCCGAGCGAATCTGTAAACTTGGGCGCCCGGTATCCGCATCCGGAGGCATCATCGGACCTCCAGGTCGAGATCGCGTGCGCCCTCCAGTGCCTCGCCGGTGAACGTCGCCGCTTCGACTTTTCCCGTTGCTTCATTCTTGAAGAGATTGTGTATGGACAAATCCTCCGGTACGTCCGCAAACACCGTCATTGCGGCCTCGATGCACTCGGCGCTGTGGGTCGTTGCCACGAATTGTACATTCCATTCGCGCATCCACCGGCGGGTGAAACGCCAGACCTCTCTCAACACGGAATGATGGATGCCGTTTTCCATCTCGTCCGCGAGCAGAAGGCCGTCTCGAGCGATGAAGAAGCTCAGCAGCAGTCGACACAACCGGACACCTCCTCCTCCGAGATCATGAAGTGGCAACTGCACTCCGTCGGCGGTCACCGCCGATAGATACGACGCCCCCATCATGTCCGTCAGAATCTCCACACTCTTGACCTTCGGAAGGATCAGGTTGATGGCGTTCGTCAACTCCCCCTTGCGGTTCTCTCTGACCATGTCGGAATATCGCTGAAGGTACTCACCGGACGTATCGAGCTGAAACTTCGTACCTTCAATGACGCAATACGGTCGCGGTACCGGCGGTACCGGATTTTGATGCGTGACCATTCCCCATAGTGTCGGTTGCATGCCCCCGATATTTCCGTTCGCTAGCTTGCCGTCGAGATAGGTGTCGATGCGTCCTACTACCGGAAGCTGCGCGAGGTTCTGTTTCGCAGCATTTCCGATTGCCGCGGGTCGCGCGACGTCAGCGACCTTCTCGAAGATATACTTCAGTTGGTGATTCGTTCCATTCTCCACTCCATGGAGCTCCAGCTTGCCGCCGGACAACCTCGCGACAGGATCCAGGACAGGATTGGCGGAGCGTTGCACGTTCGCATTCCACAACAGCATGGGATTGTATCGACCGGTAAACAGCCATATCGCTTCGAGCAGCGCCGTCTTGCCGATGCCGTTGATACCGGTCACCAGATTGACGTGGGACAGACGAGGCAGGGACAGGCCGTCGATGCCTCGATAGTGGATGGCCCTGAAACTGGCGAGGAGAGTCATCGGATGCCTCCGTCAAATGAAACGATAGCTCCAGGACTGTAGCTTACTTGATTTCAGTCGGTGGTTTCGATACATCTGACGATCTGCCCCAGCTCCCGGCCTGTGGCCCGAGTCGGCCGGTCAACTTCGACAACCGGCCCTTCGGCCTCCGATCCGCTGACGCCGGAGGGCGCTGGAGATCGTCGATTCCCCTGCTGCCGGTCCTTGGCGACAACCATGCATCGAGCTCCGCTTCGGTGAGGCCGAAATTCAAGAGCTGAGTGTGCAGGAAGGCATCGACGGAATCACCGGGGCGTTGGTTGTACTCGGGGTCGATTTCGTTGTGTCATGCTTCAGAAGCAGCAGGCTCTCCTGCAGGATGGCGAGGAGCGGGATCAGGCGCTCGCCAGCCCTCCTGTTCGGTGACTCCGGCGGAGTATGCGGCGACCGCTCGGCGGGGTTCAAGCCCCAAGCCGCGCCGCGGTCTCGTGCACGCTCCGCGCAAGCCGGCGCACGTCGAGGTCCGGCATCGACTCGCGCGCTACCGTGGGCATCACTTGCGTCCGATCCCCGGACCGCTCGCGCCACGTCGAATAGAACCGGCGTGGCGCCGGCCATCCAAGGCGGTTCGTGTCGAAGGTGATCAGCACCCGTGGCGTCTCGACTCGCGTATCGCGCGTTGAGCGATCCGCTCGCGTTCACGCTGTTCGTTCGGTGGGCGGGGTCCTTCCCTTTCGCCCCAGTACAAGCGCTGAACCTCCCGGACGGTTTCGGACTCCGAGAGCTCGGGCCGGGTATCGCGTACGAAACGGTGCAGCATTCCCAGGTAGCCCCCTCCCGAGGCGAGGCTCCCGTGGCTCTCGCGGGTGTCGGCCTTGGCGTCGTCGCGGCGCCCGCGAACCGGCGGGCCGGCACGGGGAGCCCCGGACGCGCCGTCGTCCGCCCCTGTCCGCCCCGGCAGCGCGGGATCCGTGGAGTGGACGTTCCGAGGATCGGTGGTCGATTTGCTCATTGGCCGTGCCCTCCTTCACCTGCCCGGTACGGGGGATGATAAGGGAAGCCGTCTCTGCCGTGCCGTCGGTCCTGGCCGTGCCGGACCCGATCGCCGTCTGCCGCGGCGCGTGCTTCGCTTGGCCTGCGCCTCATTGCGCACCGCTCGTTCCGGATGTCCGGGGAATCTCCCGTCGATGGATTCTCCCGCTCCTGCCTCCCGAAGACTCGACAAGTGTGGTCTCATGGAGATCCGGGGCGATGTACACGCACACGGCCTTGTGTATGGTAGACCAGTCCCCGGAGGCCGAGGGCGCCGTTTGGCGGAGAAGACGGGGGGAGCGATGAAGACACACGAGAGCGAGCATCGTCGCGTCACCCTGGTCGCACAAGCCATGCAAACACCGGGGGAGCCACGGTGCGACGCAGACACCCTCGCCCGAAGACTGGAAGAGTGGGAAGGCCGTCGCCGAACGCCCGCGGGCGGCACGCCGGCATTCGAACGGATCGCACTGGAGGAAAAGCTGGCGCGAGCACGCGCAGCACGTGAAGCGGCAGAGCCGTGAGTACGGAGACCGCCTTCGACGGCAACCGGGTCGGGCATCGCACGCAACGGGTGTTTCATGCCACGTGGTGCGAGATGAACGGGCTGTCGGTCTGGCCCGCCCCGACAACGGCACAGGAAATCGCGGGGCGCGTGAGCCTCTGGGACATCGAAGGAAGCGTGAAAGCCCTCGACGACGAGGAAACAGTCGCATGATTCGCACATTTTCACTGAAACGCTATCGTGGATTCGACGAGTACGAGCTGGCCGATCTGACCCGCGTCAATCTGCTCGTGGGCAGGAACAACTCCGGCAAGACATCGATCCTCGAAGCGGTTCACTTCCTGGCGGCGAGAGGGGATCCGGTCGTGCTCACGCATTCGGCGAATCGGCGGGGCGAGTTGAATGTCGTCGAGTCGAGATCCGGACGACCAGGGGGACCTGACGTCTCCCACTTCTTCTTCGGCCATCGTGTCGAGTCGGGCACAGGTTTTCGCCTTTCTTCCGATGACGGTCACGGACATATGGAAGCCACGATCCGCGGCGCGGACATCGAAGATGGATTCCTGCCTTTTGATGACGATACCGATCAGCCTTCTCTTTCTCTTCTTGATGACGACGCCGATCAACCCTCTCTTCTCCTTCAAATACAGGGGAGTAATCTAAAGAGCTCTCCCCCGATCCCCATCGCTGAAAACGGCGCGCTCTTCGATTCACGGCATCTGCGACTCCGAAGCCCCTGGTCGGGAACCGCCCCCGAACCACCTCCCGTCCAGTTCGTCACCCCGGACTCACTGTATTTCGACCCCATGCGGGCCATGTGGGACAACGTCCTCATCGAGGGACGCGAATCCGAGGTCATCAATGCCATGAAGGTGCTCGAAGACGACATCGAGTCCATCCATTTTCTGACGAGTGAGCTGTCACGAGCACGGTCAGGCCGCTCCGGCGTGTTGCTGGGATTTCGCGGGGGAGGTCGCCGGATACCGCTTGGCAGCCATGGAGACGGCATGCGCCGGCTGCTCGCGCTTTCGCTTTCTCTGATACGAACGGAACAGGGGATACTGCTCGTCGACGAGATCGACACCGGGCTGCACTGGACGGTCATAGAGGAGATGTGGCGTCTGGTGGTCGAGACGGCGCGGCGGTCGTCGGTCCAGGTGTTCGCCACGACGCATAGCTACGACTGTATTCGGGGGCTCGCGTCCCTCGTCGAATCCCGTTCGGATCTTGCCGGGGACATCTCCATTCAGAAGATTGAACGATCCTTGAAGGAAGCCGTGCGCTTCGATGCGGCGGACGTACTGGCTGCGGTTGAACAGAACGTCGAGCTCCGGTAATGGCGGCGCGATCGCAGCTTCGAGTGGAGGGCGATGGAGATTCGCTGCTCGACTACGCCAGGGAATCGACGGAGAACGCACGGGCACATGGCGCAAGGTATCCCGAGGCCGTGGGGGGAACCACGAAGGCCGTGCTGCACACGTGGCTCGCATGGCAGGAGGAGCCGGGTTTGCCGTACGGTACGGCCATCCGGGTACGGTATTTTCGCCACGACAGCCCGGCCGCCGAGTGTTTCGTCAAGTGGTTTCGCCGGGTGTTCGAGGGTGTTTCCGTTCGACCATGACCCATCTCTCCGTGAACCCCCCGACCGACAGCGTCTCCGTGCGCCGCTACCTCTGCGACGCCTTGCGGATCGACCTCGTCGGCCCGCGGCCGGAGGATGCGGCGTTGCAGCACGAACGCCTGCCGCAGGCGCCGTCGCGCTGGTACCTGACCGGTTTTCTGGCCCCCGCGACGCCCCCGAAGAGCAACTGGCGCAGGACGACGAGGAGGCGCTCGACGAGCCGGCCGAGCCGCTGCATGGCGGCGACGATGCGGGCACGCCGGATCGGGGCAGCCACAAGCGCCTCTTCCTGCCCTCGTCGATGGGCCTCAGCCTGCTCGTGGACGAAGAGACGCAACGTCTCGACGTCGCCGTGTCGTGGGGCGACTACGCTCCCGAGATCGTCGATGCCCCGGACATCGCCGGTACCCCCGGGGTCGCCGACGCCCCCGATGCCGCCGGCAGTCCCGCAAGCGGCGGCGCACGGGACGTCCCGGGTGAATCCGTCGCGCCTGCCGCCCGGGAAGATGGCGAGTCGTTCGATGCCACCGCCGCCGCCAACGTCGCCAGCGGCGCGCGGGATGCCCCGGGCGAATCCATCGCGCCCGCCGCCCGGGAAGATGGCAGTCCGCCCGATGCAACTGCCGCCGCCAACGTCGCCAGCGGCGTGCAGGATGCCCCGGACAAGCCCGGCGCGTCCGCCGCCCGGGAAGGCGACGGCCCGCCGGAAGATGAGAATCTGCCGGAGGGCGAAAACCCGTCCGAAAGCAGCCGGCGGACACGCCGCTTCGCGCCCTGGGTGCGCCGGCCCGGATCGGACGCAGTGGCCATCGACCTGGCCGCCGTCGCTCCCGGCCGTCCGACCCCGCTTCGATCTACCGGATAGCGGCGGCCTCGCCGTCGTCTGCCTCGTCCGGCCCACTCGCGTGCAGGCCCTTGACGGGTCTCGCGCGGCCCGGGCGGTGTCGCTGTTCACGGTGAACCGCCGGCCGCCGGCGCTCGACGGCGACGGGCAGGACGCCGCGTTCGCGTTCCAGGTGGAAATGCACGTCGAGGCGGACCGGCCGCTGATCCCCCGCGTGAACCTGAACGGCCTGGACAGCGCGGATTGGGACGAACGCCTCGCCGACCTGCACTATCGCGACGTGGCGGAGTACGCGGTCGGCCACAACGTCTCCACCCGCGCCGACCTCGACGGCGGCGAATGCCGCCGGGTCCGGACCGAGTGGATGCCGCAGGCAGGGGTGCCGCGGGTCGAGCCGTCGGCGATCGGCACCGTGGAGTTCGGCATGGAGGCGCTCGGCGGCCTCGATGGAGCGCCAGCCGCGAAAGTGTGCCTCGAACCGCTGGTCGAGCAGTACCGCGACTGGATCGCGGCGCAACGACAGGACGCGGCGGGATTCACCGGCCGCCGCCGGGAGGTCGCCGAGGAGCTGGTACGGCGGGCGGGCCGGGTGGCGGATCGCATCCAGGCCGGCATCGCGCTGCTGGGCGAAGCGGACGTGCTCGAAGCCTTCCGCATCGCCAATCGGGCGATGACCGCCGCCGCGCGCCGCCGGCGGGCGCTGGAGGAAGGGAAGCGGCCGCATGAAGTCGCGGCGCCGGCGTGGCGTCCGTTCCAGCTTGCCTGCATCCTGATGAACCTGCGGGGCATCGCCGAGCCCACGCATCCCGAGCGCGACGTCGTCGACCTGCTGTTTTTCCCCACCGGCGGCGGCAAGACCGAAGCCTACCTCGGGCTCGCCGCCTTCACGCTCGTGCTCCGCCGCCTGCGCCATCCGGGTTCCGCCGGCCGCGGTCCTGCTGGCCACGGTCCTGACGGCCGCGGCCCTTGTGGGCCGGGGCTGTCGGTGCTGATGCGCTACACGCTACGGCTGCTGACGCTCGACCAGCTCGGCCGGGCCGCAGCGCTGATCTGCGCCCTGGAGCTCGAACGCGAGCAGGCGCCGGAGCGGCTGGGCGAGTGGCCCTTCGAGATCGCCCTGTGGGTCGGGCGCGCGGCGACGCCGAACTACATGGGCCGCCAGGGCGAGGCCGGCGGCACTTCGGCCCGGGTGAAGACCCTGCGCTATGCGCGCGACTCCTCGCGCGAACCGCCGCTGCCCCTGGAGCAATGCCCCTGGTGCGGCACCCCGTTCGAACGGCAGTCGTTCCGGCTGCATCCGAACACCAACGAGCCGACCGATCTCTTCGTCCACTGCGTCAACCGGCACTGCGACTTCTCCCGGAAGCGCCCCCTGCCCATCGTGGCGGTGGACGAGCCGATCTACCGCCGCCTGCCCGCGTTCATGATCGCGACCGCCGACAAGTTCGCGGCGTTGCCGTGGACCGGCGAGACGGCGCGTTTCTTCCACGGCGGCGACCCGGACCACCCGAGGCCGCCCGACCTGATCATCCAGGACGAGCTGCACCTCATTTCCGGGCCGCTCGGCACCATGGCCGGTCTCTACGAGACGGCGATCGATCGCCTGTGCACGCGGCGCATCGGCGGCGGGACCGTGCGCCCGAAGGTGATTGCCTCCACCGCGACCGTGCGTCTGGCGCAAAAGCAGATCCAGGCCCTGTTCAACCGGCGGGAGGTCGATGTGTTCCCGGCCCCGGGGCCCGACCGGCGCGACTCCTTCTTCGCCCGGCAGGTATCGGAGAGCGCGGAGGACGAACGCCTGTATCTCGGCGTGGCCGCGCAGGGCCGGGGGCCGAAGGTCGTGTTTCTGCGCAGCATGATCACGCTGATGGCGGCGGCCCAGGCGGCGTGGGAGGCGGCCGGCGGGGCCGGGTCCGGGTTTGCGGCCGGGACCGAGACCGTGGCCGGATCCAGGATCGGAGCCAGGTCCGTAGCCAGATCCGGGGTCGCAGCCGGGTCCGGGTTTTGCGGCCGGAGCCGAGACCGTGGCCGGAGCCGGGTCCAGGATCGGAGCCAAGTCCGCGACCAGTGCCGCAGCCAGATCCAGGGCCGGGGCCGCGACCAGATCCGACTCCAGGGCCACGGCCGCGGCCGGACTCGGCTTCGGAGCCGCTTCCAACCCCGCCGATCCGTACATGACCGCCGTTGCCTGCTTCAACGCCCTGCGGGAGCTCGGCAGCGCGCGCCGGATCGTGGAGGACGAGATCGGGGCGCGGTTGCTGTCCTGCTCCGAACGCCGGCGCCTGGACGAGGCCACCGGCCTGTTCGCCGACCGGCAGATCGCATTCGAGCCCGTCGAGCTGACCTCGCGCGCGGGCACCGCCGACGTCGCGGACGCCAAGCGCCGGCTCGCCCTCGACTTCACCGAGGACCAGCGCGTCGACGTGGCGCTGGCCACGAACATGATCCCGGTCGGCCTCGACGTCACGCGGCTCGGGCTGATGCTCGTCTCCGGCCAGCCGAAGACCACCTCCGAGTACATCCAGGCCACGAGCCGCGTCGGGCGCGATCCGGCACGGTCCGGTCTCGTGGTGGCGCTGCTCAACGTCCACAAGCCGCGCGACCGCTCCCACTACGAACGCTTCCCGGCCTTCCACGAATCGTTCCACCGCAACGTCGAGGCGACGAGCGTCACGCCGTTCTTGTCCCGCGCGCTGGACCGCGGACTGCCGGCGGTCACGGTGGCGCGTCTCGGGGTCACTGCGTTGACGCCCACGCCGGCGGCGCGGGACGTCGAGGCCCATCGGGCGGCGACGGACGCCATCGCCGGCGCGGTGGGCGACCGGGCGCAGCGCCATGCCGACGGATTGCCGGCCGATGCGGGCCGTGCCGTGCAACGCCGCGTGCAGAGCCTCATCGACGACTGGGCGGCGCTGGCCCGCGAAGCGGGGGGAGGTCGGCGTGACGTTCGGATACGCCCGCGGGCGGAACGAGCACGTCTCCACCCCGCTCCTGCGCGAGATGATCGACCCCGATCGGGACACGCTCACCGACCGGCAGCTTCGCTTCCGCGCCCCGCGCTCGCTGCGGGACGTCGAGCCGGGCGTGCTGCTCGGCATCAAGACGCCCGAAGGCCGGGACCTCAACCGGTGAGCTGCTCAGACCTCCGATCCGTGAAATCTTGAGCAGGGTGACGAAGAACAGCTCACCAACCGGCTTTTGATTCCGCGATGCCGGAGCCTCGGGAACGGCGCATCCCGGGAGCGGCGCGTCGTGACGGACGCGGGCGCCTCGCCCGCTTTGCCATGTGGCGGGCCTCCGGCAGCGGGCCTCCGGCAGCGGACCTCCGGCGACGGACCTCCGGTCCGCCGCTTGCGGGCGGGACGCCCGCGCTCCCGGGAACACCGCGGCCTGCGCCTGGGGTCCGGGGCCACGCCGATCCGTCCGCATTCCCGTAGCGGATTCGGCTCAGCAGTCTGCTTCGCCGCTCGCTCCCCGGCCTTCCCCTTCTTCGTGGCCTGTTTCGGGCCCTGTTTCCGCGATCTCCTTCGCAGCCGCCTCTTCCTCGCGTCCACGCGCCGGGCCGGGTGCGCCACCCTGCGCGAGGGTGACGATCAGCTCGTTCATCCGCCGCACGAAGGTGGCGGGATCTTCGAGCCTGCCGCCTTCGCTGAGGAGCGCCTGGTCGAAGATCAGGTTCGCCCAGTCCTGCCGCCGGAAGGGATCGTCCTCGGTGGCGAGCCGCGCGACCATGGGGTGGTCGGGGTTGATCTCCAGGATGGGCCTGGCCGCGTCGATCTTCTGTCCCGCCGCGTCGAGGATGCGTTCGAGATGGCGGCTCATCTCGTACTCCTCGCTGACGAGGCAGGCCGGTGAAGTCGAGAGCCGGCGGGTGGCGCGCACGTCCTTGACGCGCTCTCCGAGCGCCTCCCGGAACCGCTCCAGGACCGAGGCATGATCGTCGTCGTCCGCCGCCTTGTCCTCCGGCGCTTCATCCTCCTTGACGACGTCACCGAGGTCGAGCTCGCCCTTCGTCACCGACACGAGCGGTTTGTCCTCGTATTCGGTGAGGTGCATGGCAAGCCATTCGTCGACCGGGTCGGCAAGCAGCAGCACTTCCAGGCCGTGCTTGTCGAATACTTCGAGGTGGGGGCTGTTGCGCGCGGTGCGGTAGCCGTCGGCGGTGATGTAGTAGACGCCCTTCTGCCCCTCCTTCATCCGGCCGACGTAGTCGTCGAGGGAGACGGTCTGCGCGTCGCTCGCGTCGTGGGTCGAGGCGAAGCGCAGGAGCTTCGCGATCGGCTCCCGGTTCTTGTCGTCCTCGACCACGCCTTCCTTCAGCACCTGCCCGAACTGCTCCCAGAACGTCGTGTACTTGTCCGGATCGTCCTTGGCGAGCCCGGCCAGGAGATCGAGCACCCGCTTCACCGAGCCGGAGCGGATCGACTGGATCTGCCGGTTCTGCTGGAGGATCTCGCGGGAGACGTTGAGCGGGAGGTCCGCCGAATCGATCACCCCGCGCACGAAGCGCAGGTAGGCCGGCATGAGGTGCTCGGCGTCGTCCATGACGAACACCCGCCGGACGTAGAGCTTCACGCCGCGCCGGACGTTGCGGTCCCACGAGTCGAAGGGCGCGCGCGACGGGATGAAGAGCAGCACGCTGTATTCGAGGTTCCCCTCGACCCGGCTGTGGACCCAGGCGAGCGGATCCTCGAAATCGTGGGAGACGTGCTTGTAGAAGCCCTTGTAGTCGTCGTCGCCGAGCTCGCTCCGGTTCCGCGTCCACAGTGCGGTGGCGGCGTTGATCGTCTCTTCGTCCCGGCCCTTGTCCTCATCCTTGCCCTCGTCGTCCCTGCTCTCGTCATCCTTGTCCCCGGCCTTGCCTTCGCCCGGCATCAGGATCGGGATCGAAACGTGGTCGGAGTACTTGCGCACGATGCTTCGCAGGCGGTACCGGTCGAGAAACTCGTCCTCCTCCTCGCGGAGATGGAGCACGACTTCGGTGCCCCGCGCCTCGACCTCGACGGTCTCGACGGTGAACTCGCCTTCCCCGCTCGACTCCCAGCGCACGCCCTCCGACGCGGGCCGGCCGGCGCGGCGCGAGGTGACGGTGACGCGATCGGAGACGATGAAGCAGGAATAGAACCCCACGCCGAACTGGCCGATGAGCTGCGCGTCCTTCGCGCTGTCACCGGTCAGGGATTCGAAGAACCGGCGGGTGCCGGAGCGGGCGATGGTCCCGAGGTTGGCGGCGGTCTCCCCGCGGGTCATGCCGATGCCGTTGTCCCGCACGGTGATCGTGCGTGCATCGCGGTCGAACGAGACGCGGACCTTCAGCTCGCCGTCGCCCTCGTAGAGGGTGTCGTCGGACAGTGCCTCGAACCGGAGCTTGTCTGCCGCATCGGAGGCATTGGAGATCAGCTCCCGTAGAAAGATTTCCTTGTTGCTGTAGAGCGAGTGGATCATGAGGTCCAGCAGCTTGCGGACCTCGGTCTGGAATCCGCAGGTCTCTTTCGCCCGGATCTCTTCGGTCTGTGCTTCGGCCATCACGCAGTCTCCCCGACGCACCGTTCGCCGGTGCTCCCGAGCGGCGATATGGGGCCGGCCGGCACGGCTTCCAAGTCTCGGGTCTCGGGGCGGCCGGGGGCGGGTGACGGCCGCGGCCGGTGGAAACGCGCGAGCGCTTTCCCGAGTGCTCTCCCGAGTGCTCTCCATGATCCGCTCGAACGCCTCGCACACCGCCGCTTCCCCTCGACGCCGAGCACGACGCCGCCCGACCAGGTCTTGTGTGGGCGATCCTCCGACTGCACCTTCATCGCCACCGGCCCTTCGAGCCCGAATGCGGCCCGTACCGCCTCGCCGGCGCCGGCTGCGAAAACGCCGGCGGGAACGCCCGTGCCGTGCGCCGCCGGCAACGCCTTCGCGTCGTCTTTGCAAAGTACCGGGGAGAGCTGCGTGACGACGTCCGCGCGCGCGGGCGAAGCGACGGAAACCACCGTCCGAGCACCTGCAGGAGGCGGGCGATTTCAGGCTCCGCCACGGCCGATCACCCCGGCGCTCACGTGGGAGCGCTCGTCGTCGGCCTCTTCGACGCCCTGGAGATCGCCCCGCGACGGTCGAGGCGGTCGAGCAGCCTCCCGGTGAGCATGTGGTAGCTGATGCCGATCTGGCGGAATCGGTGGAATGCGAAGCGGTCCAGGGCGCGCACCTCCACGAGCGGTTCGCCGTCGCCGAGGATCACCCCGGCGAGTTGCCGGCCCATCATGGTTGCGCTCGCCACGCCACGCCCGTTGTAGCCGAGACCCGCGTAGACGCCCCGGTCGAGCGCGAACAGTCTCGGCAGGTGGCCGCGGGTGATCGCCGGCCAGCCCGCCCACTGGTACTCCCATTCCACGCCTTCGAGCTGCGGGAAGAGTGCGAGCGCCGCCGCGCGCACGTGCGGGGCGTCCCCGCGGTCGGTCACGTTGAACCAGGGGCCGCGCCCGCCGATGATGAAGCGGCCCCGCCGGTCGAGCCGGTAGTAGACGATGATCCGCGCCGTCTCCGATACCGCGTGCCGGCCGGGCAGTACCGTGGGCAGCACGTTGTGGCCGAGCGGTGCGGTGGCGGTGACGAAGCTCGCGACCGGCACCACCGTCCGGCGCAGCCCCGGCCAGAGATCGCCGGTGTAGCCGTTCGTCGCGAGCACCACGAACTCGCAGCGGACCGTGGCGCGCTCCGTGCGCACCGCCCACCCGGCCCCGTCCCGGACGACGGCCGCCGCGGCGCTCGCTCCGTACACGGCCGCGCCCTCGGAGATCGCGGCTCGGGCGAGTCCCCGCGCGTACGCGAGCGGCTGGATGTTCCCCCCGCGCGCGTCGTACATCCCGGAGTCGTAGCGCCGCGTGCCGATGAGCGCCGCGATCTCGTCGCGTTCGAGGAACCGCGCATCGCGCCCCCGCGCCGTCCACTGGCGGGTCCATTCCTCGTTGAAGCGGCGCCCCTTGGCGCCGTATCCACCCTGCACGTAGCCCGGACGCAACACCTCGCATTCGATGCCGTAACGCTCGATGAGCTCGAAGACGAGGTCGCAGCTCCGGTCGCCGAATTCGAGGAAGCGCTCTCCCCATACCGGTCCCAGGGCCGCGACGACGTCGTCGGGCAGCATCTTCATGCCGCCGGGGTTCACCTGCCCGCCGTTGCGGCCCGAGCATCCCCAGCCCGGCTCGTCGGCGTCGAGCACCACCACGCGGCGGCCGGCCTGGGCGAGGTGCAGCGCGGTCGAAAGCCCGGTGTAGCCGGCGCCGACCACGACCACGTCGGCGTCGGCGTCCGATTCGAGGGGCGGGCATTCGGGGCCGGGGGATGCGGTGGCCGCCCACAGGCTGTCAGGCATTTCGGGCATCGGTCGGATCTCCGTTGTTCAGAGCTTCGGATCACGCATCGGGCCGTCCTGCACGGGAATGGGGGACGCCGGCGCCGATACGAAGGCAGGGGGAGGAGAATTCACGTGGACTCGATGCACTGCCAAGCCCGGTCGTCGTGGAGCCCTTCGCCGTGGAACACGGTACCGTGGGATCCGAAGGCGGATGCTCCCGGAAGAAGCGTTGCAGAGAACAACAGGGCTCGTGGGGCCAGCGTCCGCCGGCGTTTCGCGAACGCCGCCGGGGGCGCCGCCGTAGCGGGCGCACCGTCACCCGGCAAGACGGACTGGCGCAGGTGGCCGGATCGGCGTTTGGCAGGGACGGATGACGTGGGAGCGATTCGGCAGGCCGCGCAAGACCATCCCCCTCCCCGCCGTGCTGCGTCCCATGCAGATCGTTGTCGTTCGGGTCCGGGCGCGTACCGGCGCCCGGTCGCGCGCCGGTCTCAGGCAGGGCTCCCCGCCATCGCATCGACGGGCGTGCGCGCCTTCGCCTTCACCCTCGGGGTCCTGGCGCTCTTGCGCATGTCGGTCTTCACGTACTTCGTCGAGTAGCCGTTGAAGAGGTGTCCGAGCAGGCCGCGATCGAGGTCGGAGGTCCCGAACAGCCAGTCCGCGACGGGGAACGTGAGGTTCATGTTGCGCTCCATCATGATGGACTGGTCGTGGTGCGCGGTGTGGTGGCGCCGGAGCGTGTTCACCAGCGGGCAGTAGCGCACGAAGCGGTTCTCGTCGATGTGGCAGCAGAAGTGCATGAACTCGTAGATCAGGTAGATGCTGGTGGTGGTGGCGATGAGGAGCCAGCCGGCGTTCGCGGAGACGAGCCAGCCAGCGATGAACGCCGGCGGGGTCGAGATCAGGATGAACACCACCAGCGCGTACGGCGGAAACACCGTCACCCGCCAGTCGAGGTGGTCGGCGAAGCGCATCTCCTCGTTGGTGAAGAACTGGTGGTGCATGAGCATGTGCCGGGTGTAGATGGCGCGGGCGCCCTTCCACTTGCGCGGGCGGTGCATCACCTGGGCATGGATCCACCATTCGAAGACGTTGCTCGCGACGAACACCACGGGGATGGTGAGCCACTCCCACCACCGCACGTTGTCGAGATGCGAGAGGTAGACGAACAAGGCGCAGAAGCCGATGGCGTAGATGATCGCGACGTGCAGATAGCCGTTGTACCAGGCCGCGATGCGGTCCCGGTAGACTTGGCGGTAGGTCCGCTGGCGCTCGTTCATCGCCGAGTTCGCGAGTTCCATGATCGGGGATCCTCCGTGCTTGAAAGGCGGCAACCCGGCCGCCCGCCATCCGATACGTGCCGGTACGTTAGTCGCATATCGATCGCGGTACAAGCGGCGGAGCGGGGTTGCAGCAATTCCCGCCAGCGCTCCGGACACGGTCAATACCGGGATTTCGCGGCCTTTTCCACCGTCTGGACGTCTGGTTTCGGCGATTCAATGGATGTGTTCGGGTCTGGCGGGCATTGCCGGCGGGGATGCGCCGCGCGGCCGATCCGTTCCCGGTGCTGCGGCCCCAGTCCTTTGCGGCTGGCGTACGGAAGCGGACGAATTTACGATTGGCGCCAGTGACGCTTGACCCGCCCATTACCGTGGAGCGGCGCCATGAAGACATACGCCGGGGATCGGACCATCGACGGCATCGTCGTGACGGTCGACGGCCGCCCGCTCGATCAGCGGCTCGACGTACACCGGTACAGCCACAACGGCTTCGAGTGGACCTACGAAGGCGCAGAGTCGCGCCAGCTCGCACTCGCCATCCTCGCCGACCACCTCGGCGACGCGGAACGGGCGCTCGTCCTCGTCGAGCCGTTCATGCGCGAGGTGGTCGCGAACTTCGACAACACCTGGGAGATGACGAGCGACGACGTGGCGGCGGCGGTCGAAGCGTTCGCCGCCACCTGACCCACGGGAGGAAGCTGCCGATGCCCAACCACTACAAGGCCCTCGTCTCCGTGCTCGCCGTCGCGCTGTGCACCACGGTGTTCTACTTCGATACGGGCTCCGGGATCGCGCGCTGGGTCACCCTCGCCCTGGGGCCGATGATGGCCGGTGCGATCTGGGTCCTGCCCGAGGCGAAGGCGAAGGAGATCCGAAAGGAAGTGGCCAGCCGGCGCTGACCCCGCACACGCCGGTCACCGGGGATTGCGCGGGCGGGGGTGATCGTTCGCCGCTGCCTCCGCGCCCTCTTTCGCCCAGACGGCGAGAGGCGCGGGCTCGCGGCGTCGTGCACGTCACGCGCCTTTCGCCCGGGCAGCGTGGCCGGTGCAGTTGCCGAAACAGTAGGGCTTGTTGTCCGAGCCCTTGCAGCCGCACATGTAGAACTCGGCGGAAATCGGGGCGACGAACTCGATCGGCGCGAAGCCGGTCCCCTCGTGGGAGTCGTCGCACCAGGGCTGAGCCGCGCTGAGCCCACAACTGCACCAGCGATAGGTACGCCCTTCCTCGACCATCACCGGATACGGCCCGCGCTGCGGGGAGTGCGGCCGGTCCACTTCAGTCCGCTTCCATCGAACCGCCCGCGCGGATTCGGGACATGGGGGCCGGTGTCGCGCGGAGGCAACCGGGGCGTTTCACCTCCGGCGCCCGCGGACCCGATCCCTCGACCGGCCGCAAGGCGCGGGCCGATTGCGGATTCAGCACGCAGGAAAGCCGGCGTCGCACAGATGCAACCGGGGCGTCTCGCCCTCGGCGCCCGCGAGCCCGACCGCCCGTCCGCTTTCGAGGAGGTACCATCGCTCGACGTCCATCTCCGATCCGGGCCACGGCGCGAACATCGCGCCGTGGACGGCGCAGGGGGCGCCGGTCGCGAGCTTCATCGCGGTCACCTGCTCCTCGCGAAGATCGAACGCGCCGCTGGCACGGAACCGCGCCTCGCCGATCTCCGAACGCATGACCTGGCCGAGGGTCGGCACGTCAGGTCCTTGCCGTCGCGGATGCCCGGGCACGTTCCGGGCGCTGCGGGAAGGCTTCTGCCGTTCCGCTCCGGGGCCGCGAGCCGGAATGTCCGGGTCCTCTCCGGAGACCGCCGGCGCACCGGAGCGCTCCCACCATCCCGCTACGCGACCGCTCGCCTGGACACCCGGGCGCTCTCGAGAGGTCCGCGGAGCGTGTCCGCCCCCTCACCACCCGGTGGATCCGGTCGAGCACCGGGGAGCCAGGGCCTGAGCCGTCGGCAGGGCGTGTCCGCCCCCTCCCCCGTCCGCCGGCGCCGGTCCGACCGCCCGCGGGCCGCCTCGATCCATCGGCATGGTGGGTGCGTTCCCCCACCCTCTCACCCCGCCACCGCGAGCTTGGACGCCTTGAAGCCGCCGAAGCCGTCTTCGACGACCTCGTAGGTCACCGTCTGCCCGGCTTCGAGCGCCGCGATGCCGGCGTCCGCCACCGCGGACTTGTGCACGTAGAGGTCCCTGCCGCTCGTGTCGTCGGTGATGTAGCCGCCGAAGGGCGGGCGTTGCGGCGTGTACGAACGGATGACGCCGCGCGAGGGGCCGGGCCGGATGCCGCGGCTGGCGCCCTTGTCCATCTCGGCCCGTGCGACGGAGAGGGCGACCCCGGTCTCGCTCTGGAACGCAGCGAGTATTTCCGCCGCGCACTCGCCGGGGGACTTGTCGCTGGTGTCGATGGTGAGCGCCGGCTCGACGCCGCCCGCCGCCGCGCCGTAGAGCCGCTCGCGCAACGCCGCGTCGTCGGCGTCGCGTTGCGCAACGCTCTCGCCGATCTGGCGCGAGCGCCCGCCCATCTCCTCCTTGCGCTTGTGCCAGCGCGCCTCCCGCGCGTCGTCGCGGGAATGGAGCGCGACCCAGAACACGTCGTCCCTGGGTCCGAGCACGGCGTCGAGCATCCCACTCTCGACGATCCACAGCTCGCCGAGGCCGGGGAGCGTCTCCACCGCCTTCACCGTGTCCTCGTCCACGGCGCGGTGCCGTTCGTCCGCCACGTCCTTGCCGGTGGCGAGGCCGGCCATCCGCGCGCGCGTCGTGACCATCTCGCCCGGATGCTTGACCTTGTTGCCGGTCATGCGCGAGAGCTCGCGCGCCACGTCGGACTTGCCGCAGCAGGTCTTCCCGAAAATTGCGATGACGTTGGTGGCCATGGTCGTCACGTCCCTTGTCGATGATCCATCCCGCCCCGGGAAGACGGGGGCTCACCCAATCATCTTCCCGACCCCGCCTGTCCGTGGCGCCGGTCGGGACGCCCGCGCTCCCAGGTTCGCACCGGCGTCTGGTTTCGGCTATGCCGGGTTGGGAGCTTCCGCGCCCGTCCTCCCGGTCCGGCTCCGCAGGGCGGTCGTACGGCTTCTTCGTGCCGCCGCACGAAGGCGGGCCACTTCCCCGCTCATCCTTCCGACGCCGCGGGCAGGGGAGGGTACCAGCCTCGAACGTCTGCCCCTTCCCCTCCGGAGTGTCAGGAGCGCCGCGCCATCAGGCCGGCGAGCACCGCGTTCTTCTTCGCCGCGAGCAGCTCGCGTTGCGAGTGCATGAGCCGTCCCATCGGGGTCGCGCAGGAGTGCACCAGCCGGTGCGCCGGCACATATGCGATGAACGCGCACGAGCCGAGGACGTGCACCAGCCACAGCACGTCGTAGAGCGTCGATCCCGGCCCGGCGGCGCCCGGCACGAGGTGCGCGAAGACGCTGCCGGCGAAGGAGACCGCGTGCAGCGGGTCGGGGGCGGCGGCGATGCGCATCCCCTCGACCACGAAGCCGCTCAGCACCACCAGGAACAGGAACACCGCGGTGGGCGTATCCGTGAACTTCTGCGCCCCGGTCCCGTGGACCTTGATGCGCCAGCCGATCGCCAGGGCGCAGCCCGTGAGCACCATCAGCCCGGTGAAGTCGTACACGAAGTCGAACGCGAGCCGCACCGGATGCGACCGGATCTCCCACAGGTCGGTCCAGCCGAACGCGGGGAATCCCTCGCGCACCACCACCGCGAGCAGCTCGGTCGCGAACATGAGCGCGAAGCCCCAGAAGATGAGGGTGTGCTTGAGCCACCGGAAGCCGCTCACCGAGAGCAGCGTGCGGTGGAGCAACACGTCGTCGACGAGGGTGCGGCGCATCGCCTCCGGGCTCGCCAGCTCGCGGCGGATCACCCCGCGGTAGCGGTTCCACGCCGGCAGGTTCCTGCCCACGAGCGCCCGGTAGAGCCCCACGTCCAGCACCACCAGGGCGGCCAGCACCACGGGTCCGAACAGGATCCAGCGCAGCTCCATCCGCCCGGCGACCGCCTCGTGGGTGTAGTGGCCGGCCAGCGCGGCGACGGCCCAGGCATAGGCCCACACGCCCATCAGCCCCAGCCACGTCGCGCTGCCGCGGAGCATGGCGGTGTCGAAGGCGCGGGTCAGGACCAGGAACGCGAGCGCGGTGGCGGCGCCGGCCAGCAGCAGCACCGAGGCGAAGAACAGCCCGTACCCCCAGCCAGCGCCGGTGGTCCCGGCCAGGCCGAGCACCAGCCACGCCCCAGCGACCGAGGCGGGGGCGAGAACAGCGGGCGGCAGGCGGGTGGCGGGCATGTCGGGGATCATCCTTGCCGAAATCCCGTGCCTTGTTGAGACAACGCACTGAAGTGACGCGATTTCGAGAACCATGCGCGCTGCGCCCGCCCTTTCCGGCGCGACCGGGAGATACGGCGATACGGCGCGAGGCTATACGGGACACTTCGGCGGATTGTACACTCGTCTCCATTCCCGGGCCGGCCTCATTGCAGGCAGACAGGCAGGCAGCGATGCCGGGTCCGGGGAAGACGGGGCCTTCCGCCCCGGGAGCCGTCCTCCCGAGGAACGATGCGATGGACTGGTACCAGGTCGGCACACTTGCCCTCGCCGTGCTCGCCCTCGCTGTCGTCGTGGCCATCAACGCGGGCAGCATCCGGGCGATGATGATGGCGTTCCAGTCCGAAGCCGCCGCCGATCGTCGCGCCCAGGACGCCAAGATGGACGTCTTCCGGGCGGAAATGCGCACGTTCGAGCGGGAAATGCACCGCCTCGCCGAACGGCAGGCGCGCGTCGAAGGCGCCGGAGACTGACGGGGAAGCCGCCGCGTCGAATCTCGCCGGCGCACGGGCAACGCCATCGGTCGCGCCGCCGCGCCCGCTCCGTCCGGACGCGCAACGGGGGCGCATCATGGGCAGGTTCAGCCCGCCGCGGCGGCCTGCTGCTCGAACTTCGCCGCCTCGCGCTCGGCGTCCATCGCCAGCATCGCCGCGTGCAGGGCGGGGTCGCCGCCCTTCCAGGAGACGAACTCGTTCATGCACGCCCGCGCCTTGTCCACCGCGATCAGGGCGTCCGCGGCGTAGGCGTCGGCCCCGATCTTGTCGCACCACGCCTGGCTGATCGGGGCGCCGCCGACGAACACCTTCACGTCCTCGCGCAACCCCTCCGCCTTGATGAGCTTCAGGGTCTCCCACTGCATGTTCATCGTGGTGGTGAGCAGGGCGGAGAAGCCGACGATCTGGGGCCGGTGCTCGCGGATGGCGGCGATGAAGTCCTCCGGCGGCACCGTGACCCCGAGGTCGATCACCGTGAAGCCCGCCGCTTCGAGCATCATCGCCACGATCTTCTTGCCGATGTCGTGCAGATCGCCCTGCACGGTGCCGACCACGACGGTGCCGATCTCTTCGGTCTTCTCCGCGACGATGAGCGGCTTCAGGACCGCGAGCGCGGCGTGCATGCACTTCGCCGACATCATCACCTCGGGGAGGAAGTACTCGTCCATCTTGAAGCGGCGGCCGACCTCGGCGATGCCGGTGGCCATCGGGCCGGCGATCAGGGTCCGGGCGGTGACCTCCGCGTCGAGGGCCGGATGGATGAGGCCGACGGTGTCCTCGTGCTCGCCGTCGATGATGTTCCACTCGATCTCGTGGAACAGCTCCTTGATCTCCGGCGGCGCATCGTTCCACCGGTCGGTCTCGCGGGAGTCCTCGACGTCGTACTGCAAGTCCTCGATGTCGAAATCCTGCTCGGTGTCGATGATGAGAGGCATGTACCCGTCCTCGATCCTCAAGTTTCGGGATTCAAAATACCTTGAATCAGGCGATGGATTCCCGCTTTCGCGGGAATGACGTCATTTCAGCGAGACACGTTACTTTTACGCTGGCCGTGGCCGTCTGGCCGTCATTCCCGCGAAAGCGGGAATCCATTTCGGTCGGCGAATCCCGAAACTTGAGCTCGATCCTTGTCAATCAGCCCTCCACGGCCTCCGGCTTCGGGCGGCGTTTGCGCCTCTTCTTCCGGTCCCCGGTCCAGGGCTCGTAGCCCTCGCCGGTGTCCGCCCCGGGCGGCGGCTCCACGGGCAGCGGATAGACCCCGTACTCCCTGCACTCCTCGATCATCGCCAGGGTGTTCTCGATCGGGACGTCGTGCTCCAGGCGGTGGGAGGAGCTGAGCAGGTAGCCGCCGCCGTGGCCCATCTCCCAGATGCGCTGGCGCACCTCGTTCCGCACGTCCTCCACCGAGCCCCAGGGCAGGGTCTCCTGCACGTCGATCCCGCCGTAGAAGAACATCTCCCGGCCGAGCTGGCGCTTCTTCGCGGCCGGGTTCGAATGCCGCGCGACCTTCGGGGGCAGGCTGTCGTAGCCGTCGATGCAGGAATCGACGAGCCCGCGCATGAAGGGCTCCGGGATCGCGCCGCAGGAGTGGAACTGGAGCTTCCCTTTCGGGTTCTTCTTCAGGAAGTGCGCCTTGATCTCGCTGAAGCAGCGCTTGTAGTGCGGCAGGAGCTGGCGCTCGAACATCGGCAGGGAGAGGAACGCGGTCTTCTCGCTCGCCAGATCCTCGGGGCTCAGCCGGATCCAGTCGAAGTACTCGCCGCACTCGTCGATGATCGCCTTGTTGAAGCCGACCTCGACGTCGACCAGCTTGTGCAGCATCGCATCGAGAAATTCCGGCGATTCGATGAAGTCGGAGAAAATCTTCGCGTAGCCCACCATGTACTTCGCCTGCTCGAACAGGCCCCCGCGCCCGCCCTGGCCCATCAGCGCGAACGGCGTCTCCTCGCGGATGAACTTGCAGTACTCGCGCAGGGTCATCCCCGGGATGGGGGCGTCGTCGAACACCGAGGTGTCGTAGGGGTCGGGCCAGGGGTACGCCTCCAGCTCGCGCAGGCCCTCTTCGAGCGGCGCGCTGGTGGCGTGGAAGAGCGGGTAGCCGATCATCTCGTAGTAGCCGCCCTGCTCATGCGGGGTCCACTTGCGGATGACCCCCCATTCATCGACGTTGATCTCGACGTCCGGGGGCGGAATGCCCATGTCGAAGGGCACTTCCTCGAACTTGACGGGGCGGAAGCCGGGCGAGCCGCCCGGAGCGCCGGCCGAGATCCGCACGAAGTCGAGGTCCAGCCTGGTGGCGAGGTCGAGCTCGAAGCTCACGTCGGTGGTCCAGGTGGTGGAGCCGGTCCGGTAGTCCTTCGGGTCGGCCTTGTAGTCCATGCCGATCCCGCGCCGGAGGTTCTGGTAGCCCTCGATGGTGCCCCAGAGCCCGACCGGCACCCGGTCCGGCTCGCGAAGCGCGAGCGCATCGAGCACCCGCTGCCGCTGCGGCGGCACCGCCTTGCCGATGATTGCTGCCACCGTTCACCTCCTGCCGTTGGCGGTTGAATGGTGTGGTAGACCTTGCTGCAACCTCGGATTGGAACACTACTACGAATCGAAATGCCACACACGCGCCGGATGCGGGCCGGCGGCTCTTGGTATGCTGGATCGGCTGCCGGGAACCGATCCGGCGCGAACGTGAGAGATCGCAACGGGATGCGGCCGAGGGGCGGGCGGCGGCCGGAAACACGTCCTTGCGCCCGGCCCGCCGATCTCCCTGATGATCCACATGCTGACGAACGCGCACCTCCCCATCCTCGGCTTCGCGGCCTGGAGCGGTACCGGCAAGACGACGCTGCTGCGGCGGCTGCTGCCCATCCTCGCCGGGCGGGGCCTGCGCGTCGGCATGGTCAAGCACGCCCACCACGACTTCGACGTCGACACCCCCGGCAAGGACAGCTACGAATTGCGCAAGGCGGGCGCGGCGCAGATGCTGATCTCCTCCCGCCGGCGCTGGGCGCTGATGGTGGAGCGGCCCGCCGACCGTGAGCCTCCCCTCGACGAGGTGCTGCTGGAGCTCGACCAGGAGCTGCTCGATCTGATCCTGGTCGAAGGGTTCAAGCATGAGCGATTCCCGAAGATCGAGCTCCACCGCCCGAGCATCGGCCGCCCCCTGCTCTACCCCCGCGACGACACCATCGTCGCGGTCGCCACCGACGCGCCGCCGGCCGCGCCGCCGCCGCTCCCTCTGCTCGATCTGAACTCGCCGAACGAGATCGCGAGCTATGTCGTCGAGTCGATGATGGGGCGCGCGGACACACGGAACGCCCTCACTTGACGCCATTGCGGCATCGCGCGAACGTGCCGGCCATGAGCGCTCCCGAACCCCTTCCCGACTGCTATGAAGGCGACCCGGATCTCCTGCCGCCGGACGAAGCCATGCGCCGGATCCGCGCCCACGTGCGCCCGATCGGAGCCACCGAGACGGTGGCGGTCATCGACGCCCTCGGGCGGGTCGCGGCCCGCGACGCGGTCTCTCCGATGGACGTACCGGGACACACCAACTCGGCGATGGACGGCTACGCCTGCGCGGGCGGTTCGCTGCCGGACGACGTCCCGCGCTGGTACGAGGTCATCGGAACCGCCTACGCGGGCAAGCCCTTCGGCGGCCGGGTGGAGCCCTCGCAGGCGGTGCGGATCATGACCGGCGCGATCATGCCCGCCGGTACCGACACCGTGGTGATGCAGGAGCACGTGGAGACCGGTGCCGATCGCGTGCGGATCCCGCCGGGCAACCGGACGGGGCAGCACGTGCGCCAAGCCGGCGAGGACGTCGCGGCCGGCGCGGTGGTGGTCCCGCGCGGGCGCCGCCTCATGCCGGCGGAGATGGGCCTGCTCGCGTCCCTCGGCGTCGCCGAGGTCGAGGTCTACCGCGTGCTCCGCGTGGCGTACTTCTCCACCGGCGACGAGGTCCGCGCCCCCGGCGAGCCCTTCACGCCCGGACTCGTCTACGACAGCAACCGCTTCACCATGCACGGCATGATCAGCCGGCTCGGGGCGGAGATGATCGATCTCGGCATCGTCCCGGACCGCCGCGAGGCGGTGTCCGATGCGTTCCGCGAGGCGTCCGCCCGCGCCGACGTGGTGCTGTCCTCCGGTGGCGCCTCGGCCGGCGAGGCCGACTACGTAAGGGAGGTGCTGCGCGAGCTGGGACAGGTGGGGTTCTGGCGTATCGCGATCCGGCCGGGACGCCCGCTCGCGTTCGGCTTCCTCGGCGATTCGGTGTTCTTCGGCCTGCCCGGCAACCCGGTGGCGGTGATGGTGACGTTCTACCAGTTCGTGGAACCCGCGCTCCGCATCGCGGCAGGAGAAAGCGATCCGAAGCCACGCCCCGCGGTGGAGGCGCGCTGCACGACGCGCCTGCGCAAGAAGCCGGGCCGGGTCGAGTACTACCGTGCCATCCTGGAGCGCGACGAGCACGGCGCCCCCGTCGTGCGCAGCACCGGCAAGACCGGCTCCGGCCTGCTGCACACCATGAGCGATGCAAACTGCTTCATCGTCCTCCCCGAGGACGGCGCCACGGTGGAGCCCGGCCAGACGGTCGAAGTGCAGCCCTTCTTCGGCCTGATGTGAGCCGGCATGGAATCGACATGTCTTCAGCAATTCCCGCCAACGCTCCGGACACGGTTGTCACCGGGATTTCGCGGCCTTTTCTACCGTCCGAGCGTCTGGTTGCGGCGATTCAATGGATGTTTTCGGGCTTGGCGGGAATTGCTGACGTGTTTTGACGTTACAGAGGCCGTGGGCCACGGCGCCAAGCGAGCGAACGACACATGAACGACCCGATTCCCCGGCACGACCGGCGCAAGTTCATCCCGCTGTCCATCGGTGTGCTCACCGTCTCCGACACCCGCACCGAAGACACCGACAAGTCCGGCGGGCTGCTCGCGGACCGGCTGGTCGCGGCCGGCCACACGCTGCACGAGAAACGGATCGTGCCCGACGACGTCTACCGGATCCGCGCCGTCGTGTCGGGATGGATCGCGGACCCCGAGGTGGACGCGGTCATCAGCACCGGCGGCACCGGGGTCACCGGCCGCGACGGCACCCCGGAGGCGGTGGGCGTGCTCCTCGACAAAATCATCGACGGCTTCGGCGAGGTGTTCAGAACGGTCTCGTACGAGGAGATCCGCACCTCCACGATCCAGTCCCGCGCCCTGGCTGGTGTCGCGAACGCGACCTACGTCTTCTGCCTCCCCGGCTCGTCCGGCGCCTGCCGCACCGCGTGGGACAAGCTCATCGCCGATCAGTTCGACTACCGCACCCGGCCCTGCAACCTCGTCGAGCTGATGCCGCGGCTGCTGGAGAAGTAGACGACCCAACCCGGCGGAGCCGGAACCAGGCGCTGGTGCGAAGCGGATCTCTCAAAGCCGGCTCATGCGCTTGAACAGGCGCTCGGGGAGGGCGCGAAGGACGAGCATGATCGGACCCCAGACCCGTCGCACGCAGACCACGTCGCGGCGCCGGTGAATCGCCGCGACGACGCGGCCGGCGACCTCTTCGGGGGTCGCGGTCAGCCCCGCCGGCAGATCCATCCCGTCGGTCATGCGGGTGCGCACGAAGCCCGGTTTGACCGTCACAACGTGGACGCCGGAGGCGGTCAGCCGGCATCGGAGCCCCGACAGGAACGCGGTGAACCCTGCCTTCGCCGATCCGTAGACGTAGTTCGTGGCTCGCCCCCGTTCGCCGGCCACCGAGCTGACGCCGACGAGGACGCCGTGGCCGCGCCGCTCGAACCGCTCCGCCAGCGCCCCCATCAGCAACGCGGGGCCGACGTAGTTGGTCCGCATCACGCGCTCCGCGGCCGCACCGTCCCGCTGGCTCTCCGCCTGGTCACCAAGCAGCCCCACGACGCACACCGCCGTGTCGGGCAAGGGCTCGAGCGCGTCGAGCAACGAGCCGCCGCCGTCTTCGTCGAGCACGTCGCACCGATGCGCGGCCACGGCGGTCCCCGTGCGCACCCGGAGGTCCCGCGCTTCGCGTTCGAGCCGCGCCGGGTCGCGGGCCGCGACCTGCAACGCCCAACCGCCGTCCGCAAGCCTGCGCGCGATGGCGCGGCCGATGTCCGACGTGACGCCGATCACCAGCGCCGTCCGGGTCATGTGCGCTCCCGTCTCTCGACTGCCCGACCGGCGATCACCGCGCCCCTGAACGGCCGCTGGCTTCCGATGGTGAACGGACCCGTGCGGCCCTTTGGTGTCGAGTATGCGGCCCGGCGGCGCGGCCTTGCCCGGGGCGCCGGGCCGCATTCCTTAGCGCTACCGTACCGCCGCCGCGGGCCGGGAAGGTCGTCTGGATTGATCGGGTCCACGTGCAGGAAGAACCTCGCCTCGACGTCTTCCGGTACGCACGGCTCCTTCGCGTAGACCGGGGAGTCGTCGAGAAGGTACACGGCGAAGTCGGAGCGGATCGCCGGCCGGCGTCCTCCGACCCGATTCCGCCAGTACTCGCCCGTTTTGATGACCCGGTATATGTATATCGAGTAGTGCCTCAGTCTGCGGGTGCCGGCAGGGATCACCTCGACGAGTTTGAATCTCCCGGTGTCCTGGTAGATCAATCTCGTTCTTAAATCCGTAAGTGATCCTGGAACGTGATTCTCCTTCGGGTATCCGGTGCTCTCATCGATGGCATCGTTGGGAAACCATTGCGAGATGTATGAAATATTCTTGCGGTCAACGTAATCGATGAGCGTGTTCTCTCTATTCGCTTCCAGCAACTCCACGTCACCGACCAGCCCTTCGAGATTGACCACGCTTCGATCGGAGTAGTACCCGATTTGCCCGGCTGCCCAAATTCCTAAACCCTCCGATGGTCAGCACAATGAAGACGATGCAAACAGAGTCGGAAATTTTTCTCGAATCTCTGAATGTCGCCAGAAGAGGTATCATGTCCATCTTTGCCGTTTCTACCCGTCGTGCCCCGGGCTCCGAGAAAGTCCGTCATTCCCCGTCATCCCTGCGAAAGCAGGGATGACAGGGAACCTTTCTCGCGCTGGTCCTCCGTGTCGCCGCCCGTGCGAGGGGACACAAGCTTGGCCCAGGCCGCATTCGCCGCCGCGATGTCGGCGGCATGCGGGAGCCACGCCCGGTCCGGACCGTCCGGGTTCCGCCGCCAAATGCGATCGCCAAGAAACGCCGATTCCGATCGTTGCCGGCGTTTCGATCGTTCCGTCACGGCTGCGGCGTGCGCCAGCCACGCCTTCACCGCCGCGTCGTTCCAGGACGTGTCGATCCGCTGACACAACGTGTTCATTGCCAAGCCGTCAGGCAGGTTTTCGTACTCGACGACGGTCCCGCCGACGAGAGCGTGCAACGCCACCAGCACGTCCAGGGAATGTGCAATGAACCGCGGCACATCCTCGATCAGCAGAAACGAGTACCACGTCGGGTCGCGAGTCTTGAATTCAGCCATCGACCACATGGCGTCGAGCGGGCTGCGCACGCCATAGACGACCTCGACGTCCACGCCGCGCTCGCGGAGGTTTCGGATTCGCCCGCCGAGCTTGGCGGCATTGAATCCGACGAATTGGGGATGCGCCTTCTCCACCGTCCAGCGGTCGGACTCGTCGACGTGCCGGGTATCGGGGACCACGGCTTGCGGAAAGTCCGGTATCGCGGCTCCCAGATCCGGCGTAATCTCCATCGGTACCCGCGCCCCGTCGGCGTGATGAAACGCACGCGGATACCGCCACCCGTCGATGCCCAGCTCCGTCCATACCCGGGCGGTCGGTTCGGTCCGCACGGCCGGGTGAGTGCGCAGCATGTCGAACAGCCACGTGCTGCCCGAACGATGAATCGTGAACAGCAACAGGATCCGGCGGACTGGAAGTCCTCGATCGGCGAGATGAGCGTCGACGAGCGATCGGCGGCTGCGTTCGGCCGTCAGGGCGGTTGCCAGGGCCTGTTCCGCCCGCTTGCGTTCGGCCGTCAGGGCGGTTGCCAGGGCCTGTTCCGCCCGCTTGCGTTCGGCCGTCAGGGCGGTTGCCAGGGCCTGTTCCGCCCGCTTGCGTTCGGCCGTCAGGGCGGTTGCCAGGGCCTGTTCCGCCCGCTTGCGTTCGGCCGTCAGGGCGGTTGCCAGGGCCTGTTCCGCCCGCTTGCGTTCGGCCGTCAGGGCGGTTGCCAGGGCCTGTTCCGCCCGCTTGCGTTCGGCCGTCAGGGCGGTTGCCAGGGCCTGTTCCGCCCGCTTGCGTTCGGCCGTCAGGGCGGTTGCCAGGGCCTGTTCCGCCCGCTTGCGTTCGGCCGTCAGGGCGGTTGCCAGGGCCTGTTCCGCCCGCTTGCGTTCGGCCGTCAGTACGGTCGTCAGAGCCTGTTCTGCTTGCTTTCGTTCGGCCGTCAGGGCGGTTGCCAGGGCCTGTTCTGCTCGTCCCCGCTGCCCGGCGAGTTCCTCGAGAAGCTGTTCGTGCCGCCAGCGCCACAGGATGGACTCCTTCGCGACGACAAGACCGACGAGCAGCAGTCCGGATGCCCCGACCCACCATCCCGAGGCGACGTCGGAAAATCCCGCGCCCGTCAGGATCAGGCCGAGTGCCATGACCGCCATGGTCAGGATCGGCAGCCGCTGTCGAAGCCGTCCGACAGAAGGACGACCGAGTGCGCGATTTTTCTTCATGGCGTCACCCATCACGATTTTCTCGGATGCCGCGGCGTCGTTCGACACCGCACCGTGCTTTCTCTCACTCCATGAACGGACGTTCTTCGAAGCGGTGACCGACACCGGGACCGCCGCCTCCCGCGGCGCCGGCCGGCCGGGTTGCAGAGGTGGAGGCGCGGCAGCGCGGAATCGGCTTGCAAGTGGCTCCGAAGACTTGTCCGCCTCGCTCAGCGCCCGAGCCAGTGGCATCCGCCGGAACAGTTCGAGCCTGCCGCCGACGGTCGCGTTCACGATCTCCCGGCCGTCGGCGGCGAACATTTCCCGGGCGAGCGCATAGTTGGCGAGGACCCGGTCCAGTTTCGGATCCTTCCACGTCTTGCCCTTGCCGAAGTAGTCCGGGTGGAAGTGATTGACGTCGTCGCTGTTCGACCGGATCAGATTGCCCTCGCGATCGGCGTCCGGCGGGATCGTGTACGAGAAGTCCATGCCGATCAGCACGACGCGGGAGAACCCCATCCACCAGGCGAGCTGCAGGTTGATGATCGTGACGCTCTGACCGCAGTAGAGGCGCTGCACGGCGTCGGTCGAGAATCGCGGCACGCAGAGGGTTCGCGTGCCGCGGCCGTAGAAACCCATGTTCATCCGGAAGAACCCCACCCGCGCGCGATCGATCTCGTCGTCACGGAAGGCCGGACGGTACAGGGTGGGGAAGAGCTTGCAACCGCATTCGAACGCCTTGATGGCCGCGGTGTTCTCCCGAAACACCGACGTGTCTTCCACGACGTAGTACGTGAGGGGTTCCGGCAGCCGGTCCTGCGCGTAGAAGATGCCGTTCACGCCGATCGTCGCCACGCCGGCCAGGAGACCGAGGTCGGTGTCGTTCAGCGACGGACCGTTGCCGATGACGACGACGGTTTCTCCCCGGTGCCGGTCGCGCAGCGACTCGATCAGGGCGGTCGACTCATGGTCCAGCGGGTCTTCTTCCCGGACGATGTCCAGGCAGTGCGTCGCAGGGCCGGGGGGGGAGAGACCCGCGTCCGTCCGCACGGAGTCCGCGGGCGATTCCGTCCGTCCGGCCCGGATTGCAACCGGGTCCAGGCTGACGCCGGTCTTCTTCTCCGGCACCTGCATGTCGGCGGTCCAGCGCCCGTCGCAGGACATCGATTCGGTGTCGTTGCAAGGCAGCCGCGCTTCGGCGACGCCCGCGGACCATTCGACGACGACGCCCCCTCCGCCGCGGGTCGCCGCCGCCAACCCGGCCGTCAGCGGTCCGAACGGCCGGCAGACCAGCATCCTGGCGGCGCGCACCCGTCCGAACCGCAGGTGGTTGCAGGGAACCAGGGGAACGTCGGTGCGCTGCCAGGCCCGGGTGGCGCCCTGGTCACCGCGCGCGTAGTCGGCATCGAGCGCCACCGCGTCCCAGCCGCGGGCGCGAAGCCGCCGCACGAACCCGGCCAGGCTCCGCACGTCGGCCGCCGTCTCCGCGACGACGACGACGTCGGGCTCGGCCAGCAACGGCGAGCAGTCGACCGACGGCGCGTCGTCCTCGCGCGGAAGGCTTGCCGCGGCGGTCCGGATCTCTTCGGCGACGGCCCGGGCGATGTCGCCGATCTGCGTGGCCTCGGGCTCGGGCAGAGGCACGCCCCCGCCAATGCCGAGTCCGCGCCGGAGTCCTGACCTGACGTGTGGCTCCAGGTCGCCGAGCAGCGCCCGCGGCGCATCCTGCATGCGCCCGATCAACTCGGCAAGGCGGCCCGTGTCCCGGTCGCCGCCCGCCGCCAGGTGCATGCCGTGATACGTGGCGACGCGCCGGAGCCAGGACGCCGCGAACTGGCGGCGCGCACGCGGCGCCGCCGCGTGCGGATCGACCACGAGACGTTCGTCGACCCGCGCCGCTCGTCCGCTTGCCGCGAGAAGCTGAAACGATTGATCCAGATGCCCCGCGGTGCCGGTGACGGCCATGCCTTGCGGCCGGTAGCGGTACAGACCGGCGGATCCGCTTGCGTGTTCCAGGGTGTACCCGTGGCGCAGGAGCCGGTGCCAGAGATCCCAGTCTTCGGCCCCGCGCCGGAGCCGTTCGTCGAATCCGCCCAGGCGGCGCAGGAGGTCCGCGCGGAGCAGCGGAGCATGGACGTTGAACGGACATTCGCCGTCATGGCTGTCGGCATGTACCGTCGGTTTCCGGGGGGAATTGCGATCGAACGTCTCGGAATCGGCGACGGTGACATCCTGTCCCACGGTATGAACGTCTCCCCATGCGCCCGCCACGGCCGTGTCGCGCCAGTGCCGCCGCATGACCGCCTCCCGGCGCCGCAGAGAAGACGTCGTGAGCAGGTCGTCGGCGTCCAGGAACGTCACGAGCGGCTCTTCGGCGTGCGCCAGCCCGGTGTTGCGGGATGCCGACAGACCGGCGTTGCGTCCGTGCCTCAGCGCCACGAACCGGCTGTCGCGCGCCGCGAAGGACGATGCCGTCGCGGCCGTCTCGTCGGTGGACGCATCGTCGACGACGTAGCATCGCCAGGCGTCGTACGTCTGCCGCCGCACCGACTCGAGGCAATCGGACAGCCAGGCGCCGCCGTTGTATACCGGCACCACGACGGCGACGGCGAGCGGGCCGGCCGGCGGCGGCCCGGTTTCGGGACGCGGAGACGCGGTGTTCTGCGTCGCGGTGAAGCGGGCATGCAGGTGGGCGATCGCCACGAGCGGGCGCAACATCTCTTTGGGATTCCCGGGGCGGTTCACAGCTTGAGCCACATGGACCGTGCAAACCGGTGAACGTTCATGCCGCTTCGAGTCGAACGATGACGTGTGTGAGTCCGTACGCGACGTACTGAGGAGTCGAATCCGCTTTTTTCGATGAACTCCCTGAACGCTCTGTATTCGTGCTTCTTCCAGCCCCGGTATCCGATCAATTCATCGAACACCAGCCAGGATCCGGGTTCGAGGCGATCCCCGAGGACGTCGAAGATGGTCTTCGTCGACGAATAGATGTCGCAATCTACTCGCAGAATCGAAACAGGCAGATCGCAATGAGCTTCCTTCCAGGCCGGAAGCGTGTCTTCGAACCATCCCTTGTGCAGAACGACGTTGTCGGGGACGTCGGGCAAGGTTCCCCGGGCGTCGAACGTCCCCTTGAGAACGTACGACCAGTCTTCCGGCAATCCCTCGAACGAATCGAACCCGTGGATCGTCCGTTCCGGGAAGATGCGAGCCAGCCGTCTGGTCGAACCGCCCTTGTAGACTCCAAGATCGAGGACGTATCCGTCCGGGATCTGCTGTCGCTTCGATTCGATCACCTTGAATTGATCCAGGTTGAACAGTGCATCGGGCATTTCCCGATCGATGAAGTCGTAGGTCGCGCGGGCCGTGCGGCGATTCCGTTCATCCAGCATCGCGACCCACCTGTGGTTCATTTCGAAGAAACGAATCAAGGATTATAGTGGAAGAAAACTGCAATTTAAACTCTGGCTTCGTGAGCGGTCCCCGGGCGTCATGGGAAGCAGGGGCTTGGGGAGCAGGGGCCGCCTGGGGTAGAGTCGACGACTGGCGCGGTGGCGTCAGGTCAGTGGGGGTAGCCGTTTCCCGGCGGCTTTCGCAGTACCGGTGCCTCGCTCCACGCCATTGCTCCGTTTCCAGTCGCCGCTCATCGAACCGGACGTGCGGATTTCCCGCATCCGGCTCTCGGACGAGATCATGCCTTCGCCCACGGAAAGCTCGTCGTTCGCACCGCAAGGCGAGTCAGGCCCCTTTCATTCCACAGGCGCTTGTCCGGGAAGTGCACGTATCTCCCCGCTCGTCCCTTGTGCTTGCGACACAGCCACTGACGCAGCCGCCGGGTCGCACAACCCTGCGGCAGAGGCGCCAGTCCCCCAAGCCACCGCTGCACGCCTCGCGCGAACCGATAGCCGGGAGCTTCCTTCGCTTTCGCATGTAGCGCCGCCTGGAGTCTCCGAACCCGTTCCGGGGCGGTTAGGCTCGCACCAGTCCCCATCTCCCTTCCTCCTTCTTGCGCCCCTCTCGAACCAAGGCCCCTTCCCTCCACCGGCATTACCCGGCTTCCCCGGTACTACGGGCCTCTCCGCCACCCCGACCGGCCCGGCCTGCCCCTCGCGGGGGTCCGGTTGGCGTGTGCCGCGCCACCGTCGGGGCTTCCCGTGTTGCGTCCATCCCCCCCTTCTGTGCGTGCCGCCGCCACTACCCCGGCGGAATCGACCGGTGCGCGCGTCGCTCGCTTCCCGACCGATGCCAGCCTTCCCCGATCTACAGACGGGTCGGCTTCCGCATCATGAGTTTCGAGGCCTGCTCGGCGTTCACTCACGTTGCGGCCCGCACAGTCGCAGAGCCGCCCTCGGCGGCCCCTTGCACCGAAGTGCTTCAGTCGATGTCGTTGCCTCCATCAACCGCTCCGATTGCTACCGGCTGGAGCGACAGTTGCCGGGCGGGATTCGCACCCGCTGAGGAATGGCGCCTTTGCACGGCGCACCGTAGATCTCAAATTGACATTAAGAAGTCTTCGTAACTGATCGAAATCATTGAAGTTGTATATTTTGAAGGGAGAGGAGCTAAAGGGCTCTGGTGACAATTTGTCAGGAGCGGGCTCGACGGGGAGGGAAGACGGGGCAGTGAACCTCTGGAACAATGTTTGGTGCGAACCCAAACCATCGCCCCGGAGGGCTGCCCCAATGTCAGTATTTCACGCACCCGCCCATTGCGCCAGCCACAGCGAGCGAGGAGAGCAAGCCCTCGCGCGATTGGTCGAGCAGGTCAACGCCTTGCGAGCGCGCCCGGTGACGGGGGAGGACTTCGAGGGAGTGGAGCGGGAACTCCGTGCACTGTTTGCCGAAGCCGAGCGCGAGGTGGTGGGGGAGACGCTGGAGCGTCTGGACGTGGACCTGCCATTCGTCGAGATGGAGGGGCGGCGGTACCACCGGGTGCTGCGCAGTCACGCGACGTACACGAGTGCGGCGGGAGCGGTGGGGGTGCATCGCACGCTGTACCGATGCGGGAGGGGGCGAGCGGTGGCGCCGATGGAGTGGCGTGCGGGGATAGTGGCGGGGCACTGGACGGGGCTGGCGGCGCGCCAGGCGAGCGTGGTGGTGGCGCATGACGCCGCAGGAAGGGGAGGCGGTGTTTCGGGAGTGGGGGCGGATGACGCCTTCGAAGAGCTCGCTGGACCGGTTGCCGAAGGAGTTGGGCGCGCGGTGGGAGGGGCAGCGTGAGGCGTTCGAGGCGGCGTTGCGCAAGGGGTGCGCGGTGGCGGAGGAGGCGGTGACGGTGGCGGTGTCGCTCGATGGGGTGATGGTGCCGATGAAGGATGCGAAGCGGGCGGATGGGAGCTCAGGCTATCAGGAGGCGGGGTGTGGGACGCTCACGACCTGTGATGTCGAGGGGGAGCGGCTGGAGACGGTGTATGTGGGTCGGATGCCGCAGCCGTGCAAGGAGGCGTTGAAGAAGACGCTGTGCGCGGAGCTTGAGGCGGTGCTTGCAAAGCGTCCGGACCTGCAGGTGGTCAAGATAGCCGACGGGGCGCACGACAACTGGCGCTATCTTGATACGTTGGCGCCGCAGGGCACGTCGGTGGTGGACTTCTACCATGCGGCCGAGCAACTGAAGTCGGGGCTCGATGCCTGCTATGGACAGGACGATGCGAAGGGGCGGGCGCACTACGAGAAGCTGCGCCATCTGTTGCGCCATGAGTGCGGCGGGGTGGAGAAGGTGATTCGTTCGCTGAACCATCAACGCAGGAAGCAGCCGGAGAACAAGCGTATCGCCGAGGTGTTGGGATACTTCCGCAACCACCGTCACCGCATGGGCTATGCCGAGGCGAAGGCACGGCATCTGCCCATTGGCTCGGGGGTGGTGGAGGCGGCGTGCAAGACGTTGGTCACCCAACGGCTGAAGCGTTCGGGAATGCGCTGGCGTCATGCCGGGGGGCAGGCCATCCTGACGCTTCGCGCCTTGATACAAAGTAGACGGTTCGATTCGGCCTGGGAGATGCTGTCAGGGACCTACCGTCGGGAAGTGACGATTCCCGACAACGTCATACCGTTTCCTTGCAAACGGGCGGCGTGATGGATCAGTTTCAGAGTTACACCCTCCTGACGCTTCGCGCCTTGATACAAAGTAGACGGTTCGATTCGGCATGGGAGATGCTGTCAGGGACCTACCGTCGGGAAGTGACGATTCCCGACAACGTCATACCGTTTCCTTGCAAACGGGCGGCGTGATGGATCAGTTTCAGAGTTACACCCGGCCGCGTCGGCGTCATGGTGAACGGCCGGTTGGCGCAAGCGTTCGTCCGGGACTGCGGCCCCGGACGAACGCGCGGTATGGAGCTGGGGAAGGGCGGGAAAATCGAAGGGAGGGCGGGTGCCCGTTCCGTGGACGCAAGATGCAACCGGGCTCTGCACCAGCGCCGTCGTGCTGCCGCACGACGGCCTGCCTCCCGTGCGGGCGATGACGACGGGCGAGTGAGTATCTGGCGGATCGGGTCGGAGGACGCCGGCCGAACGGATCCTGGCCGCGGCGCCGCCCGATTGGCGCGTTCCGTTGTCCGCGCCCGCCCCGACCGACGCCGACGGCGGGCGCATAGCTGCTGGCGAAGCACGTCGAGCGTTACACGGCGAAGAACAGCTTCGACTATTTCATCCACGGCGCGCGTGCGGGCCATCCGGCACGTCGCGAGAAATTCAACGCGGATTCTAGTCCTATAGCAGAAAACACGAGGGCTATAGGGAATATTGCCATAATGTTGCGCCCCCCGGTACCGAAAGTTAACGCAACAACCACCAAGTGAAGAGCGGCAAAAACAAGCATTGAGACATGCTCTATATTCAATCTACGTGTGACGGATAGAATCAGAACAGCAAGCAATGCCACGATTCTTATCGCCCACTCAAGTTCGCCGGCCCTGAATTCGGCACTCAACTTATGCAACATGAGGTCGACGTGAAAATCGAGAGATGATGGAAAAGTTTCCCAAAATATCTTCCGACCATATATCGCACGCTCCTTGTCCGTCCCAATATCGACTCCATGTTCGAGCGCGTATTGTGAAAATATTCTTTCTCTTACATTGTACTGGTTTTCACCATTCAAATATGACGCGGAATACACCGAAGGCATGTCGTGCCAGCCACTCGTCCCTAGCGGCAAGCTGACGTCACCGGTCACTGCCACATTGTAGCTCATCCATGGCAGAACGAGCAGAAGCAATACGCAGGTCCCGGCGAAGTAATTCCTCCACAGTTTCGAAAATCTCAACAGAAAATAAACTCCAAAAAACAACCAGAACAACGAGATGATGATGACGAGCATTTGTTTGGTGAGAACGAGGAGGCCGGCGCTTGCGCCGACAGCTAAAAGAGATGCAAAATCTAACCGGCGCCTGATTGCCGTGATGAGAAAGTACAGGAACAGCAATGCCACGAAGGTCAAGGGCACTTCCAACCCAAGTGTATACATACGCTTGGCAACGACAGGCATGGTCATGAATGCTGTAGCGGCAGAAATTGATATCATCATGTTGGAAAATTGCCTGCACAGGGCATAGAGTAATAGCGCGCAGATCACAAACAATGCTATGTTGAGGCATCTTGCAGCAACAAAATCATATCCGAAAATCTTGTAGACGGTTCCCAAGAGCATCGAATACAAGACGGGTCGATATGCATACGGCCTCACTTCCTCGCTGTATCTACCTGCGCGAACAAGAACACGTTCCATGTGGCTCTTGTCCCCCTCCGTATAGTTTCCGAACGGATTTTCCGAGAAATCGATGAATGGAGCCACATATTCTTGGGTGACATATATGCCTGGAATAGTCGTCTTCATGAAGGCATATGCCATGGCATTGTAATCGAGCTGATCGCTCCCACTGCGTATAGGTGGATAGTTGAGCGATCCGAAGTCATGCAGCGCGTAACTGTAACCGAATATGGCGGCAGTCGTCATGATGAAAAGCGCCACAATCCAGTCCAATCGCCACGGTATCGTTTTCATGATGAAACCTCTTTGTCGCACGGCGATCATGGCTCTCGCCTCATGGGCCGGAACCACTACCACAACGATCCCCGGTGGCGCAAGTCCCGCCCCGCCAGTTCCTCGTCGCCCCGGACGGTCATCCGCAGGTTTCGGCCCCCGCATCTCGACCTCCGCATCCACCACCAGCCCGACCGTGGCCCCCCCGAAGGTGGCGGCGTGCTCCAGGACGGCGCCGTCGCGATCGAGAGCCCACCAGCAGGTGGTCGCCCCGCCGTCCGGCCCTGGACGGAGACGAGCGCGTACCGTGGATCGTCGAAACGGGCGTGCCACGGCACCGCCTTGTCGCCGAACAGTTCCGGACGATAAGCATCGTCATAGGTTGGTACTTAAGGAAATCACAACACCGGCTCCAATCCGAATTGGAGTCGTCCTCTCTTGCGGTCTCGTTTCGGATGGGACCGAGTCGCATTGTTCGCCAGATAATCCACCAAGCCTCGTAACACGGGAAGAAAGCCACGTCTCCTTCCACAAGCAAGCGCACGGAACACATCCCCCAATCCATGACGCGCACACATCGCCACCTTCCGTGTCGAGACCTCGACCCCTCGCAATACCTGCGTCATCTGAGCCAAGTAACGCTTCAGAACCGAGGCCGCAATCGCCGTCCATATCAGACCCTCGGCTATCCCCGCTTTGCTCGTGTCGAACGCATGAAGATTCGCATACGACTTCCACTCCTTGAACAACAGCTCGACCTGCCACCGCAACCGATAGAGCTGCCCCACCTGCTCCGCACTGAATCGGCTCCGCGCCAGATTCGTCACCAACAACGTATGACACCCCTCGTCAGGATTCCACCGCGCCAACAGCCTCAACTCCAACTCCTTCTCTCCCTTCCCCCAAACCACATCGAGGTCGACCGTCTCGCCCTTCGACAGAACCCCCTGCTTCAACAATTGCCCGGACCACCCCTCCAACGCCTCCCCTTCCCACGTATACGCACCCTGCACCTTCGGATTGACCGATGCGCTCGCACGCATCACGAAATACCCACCCGCCCTGTCCACCGCACCCATATACTCCAGGTCAACGTACCCACGGTCCGCCAACAGCAGGTCATCGCGCAGCGCCTCGGGCGAGGGCAGATGGGGCCGCTCCGGCGCCGTGTCCGCCGTCAGCGTCACCTGCTCCACCGATTCATTCAACACACTCATCGTCACGTGCAGCTCCACCGCAGCAGGGTTCTGCTTCTTGAATCGTCCCGGGTAATGCTCACGAAGCGCATCCTTGACCGCGAACGAACAGCCGTCCTGGATCACAATCCGACCGAACCCGCCGAGCGGACCCCGCGCTGTCGGCTGCAGCACGCTCACCACCCATTGCCGAAGGACCACGTCCAACACGGCCCGCATGAAGTCCTTGAAGGAACGCTTCGCCAACTGGTTGTGGAACGGCTTGTATGCGACTGTCGTGCCGAACAACGCATTGAATTGCCGTTGAATATCGGCCAATGTCTCGACCGTCCCCGTGGCATGGCCTGCCAGCAGGCCCAGGACCAGTCGATATGGAGTAATCAGGCGTTCCCGGTGGCAGAAACCGACCCTCCGTCCGAGGTCATTGAGTGCCGTGGGCGACAGCACGCGCTTGATCTGGTGGGCGAATTGAGCAACAGTGCGGCGTCCCATCCGAGTCTTCTCCTGTCATGTGGATCCAGCAATTCCATGATCGGAGATTTCGGATGGGACTTCAACGACTCGAATAAATCCCTGAATAATCAATTAATTATAAGATCCTACCTATGCCTGGTCCTGCGCGCTCCCGGCGCCGCGCCCGGCCGCGACGCGGCGTCCGTCCGCCGGCGGTACGGCGCAACGCTCGACCTGGTGTTCGGCCCCGGACTCGGCGCCCCACGCCGCCTGCTCGTCACCGCCGCCCGCGTTCCCGTCGTCGCTCCGTGCGTCCGGGCGGTGGTCGTCGTCGGAAACGCGGTCCCGATGGACGCCGTCGTTGCCGGCGTCCCGGTCCTCGTTCTCGGCGACCCGCCGTCCCGCCCCTTCCCCGGCGGGGCCGCGTTCACGACCTTCGACCGGCTCGGCGACGCCGTCGGCACCGCTCGGCCGGCCTCGCCGGATCCGACCCCCGCCGACGCGCTCGACCGGTGCCTCGAGGTGGTCCGTGCCCACTTGCCGGCGTGACCTTGCCGTATTCAAGGAGAGAGACCTCCACCCCACCGCGCAGACTCCGCCGTTCAGCGAGCCGGCGATCGTCGAACCGGAAGTCGAGGTTGTCGAAACCGTCCCGCCGCCACGAGCTGGGGAGATCGTCCGGATCGATCGCATCCACGTGCAGGAAGATCTTCGCCTCGACGTCTTCCGGTACGCACTGCTCCTTCGCGTAGACCAGGGAGTCGTCGAGGAAGTACACGTCGAAGATGGAGCGGATCGCCGGCGGGCGTCCTGCGACCCGATCCGCCAGAAACTCGGCCGCCGTCACGACCCGGTATATGAATATCGAGTAGTCCCTCAGTCTATCGGTGCCGGCAGGGATCGTCTCGATGAGCTTGAACCTCCCGGTGTTCTGGTAGATCAATCTCGTTCTCAAATCTTCGATTTTCCCTGCATGATCACTCCTCAAGTATCCGGTTCTCTTGTCGAGAGCAACGGTGTGAAACCATTGCGCGGCAGGCGGACCCGCACGTCCCGGCGCCGGTACCGCTACGACTACGAGGAGGCGGCGGACCCTATCGAGTGGCTGGAGCCGCTCATGCCGGGAATCGGCGGCTGGCGTTGCTCGGCCTCGGCCTCGGCACGGTCCTGAAGGCTGGCGGATTCGCGGTGGCATTCCGGATGTCCGCCGGCGCGGGACAGGGTCTTGCGTCTTCCTGGTTCTGGCCGTGATCAAGCGCCGGAGCGACGAGCGCTCTCCACCAGGACCTGCATCTCACAGCGCGAGCCGCTGGGAGAGCGCGGAGGCGAACCGCGGAGGCGAACCGGCCGCCTCGGCGCGGACGGCCTCGAACGCGCCGCAACTGGAATAGCCCTCCCGGATCCGTTCCGGCGCGCACCGGGAGTCCTTCGCGAGATAGACGCGCCCCCCGTGCCGATGGGTAATCGCGTCGAGCTCGTCGAGCAGCGCCTGCGTTCCAGCCCGCAACGGGAAGTCGAGCGCCAGCGTGTAGCCCTCCATCGGAAACGACAGCAACCCGTCCCCGCCCGGCCCGAACAGCTTGAGCACCGCGAGGAACGAGCCCTGCCCGGCCGCGGCGGTCCGCGCGAGCAGCGCGGCGAGGCCGGCGGGGCTCTCCGCCCTCGGCAGCACGCACTGGTACTGCATGAAGCCCCGCCGGCCGTAGAGGCGGTTCCAGGCTGCGATCCGGTCGAGGGGGAAGAAGAACGAGTCGAAATGGACCGGCCGCGCTTCGCCGCGCGCGCGTCCGGCGCGGTAGTAGAGCGCGTTGAAAGCGCCGATCAGCGCGCGGTTCAGCAGCGCCGCCGGCGCGTCTGCCGGAACCGTCAGCCGGCCCACCGTCGCCGGGCGCAAGGGGTCGATTGCCAGCCGCGGCGGCAGCGCCCCTCGCTCCATGAACGCTCCGCGCGTCACCACCGCGCGGCCCAGCTTCGCACCGCGCGCAAGACAATCGATCCAGGCCACGCTGCAGGGCCAAGCGCAAGACGCCTCGAACAGGGCCAGCGCCTCGTCGAGGTCGCGCGCAACCAGGGTCTCCTCCATCACGAAAGCGGTCTCGATCGGCCGCAGCCGGAAGCGCGCGGACAGGATCACGCCGGTCAGACCCATCCCGCCGAGGGTGGCGCGGAACAGCCCGGCGTTCTCCGTGCGGCTGCACTCCCGTATCCCGCCGTCCGCGGTCGCCAAGGTCAGTGACTCCACGTGCGCGCCGAAGGTCCCGTCGCGGTGATGGTTCTTGCCGTGCACGTCGGCGGCGATCATGCCACCGACGGTCACGAACTTCGTCCCGGGAACCACCGGCGGGAACCAGCCCCGCGGCACGAACGTCTCCAGGACGTCGACGAGCCGCACCCCGGCCTCGCAGCTCAGCCGGCCCGTCCCGGTGTCGAATGCCTGCATCCGATCCATCGCCAGCATCGACAACGTGAGATCCGGGTTGAGCGCGGCGTCGCCGTAGGATCGGCCGTCGCCGCGTGCGATGAGCGTCGTCGAGCGCCGGATCAGACCGGGCAGGTCTTCGCGCCGGCGAAGAGATTGCAGCCGGCAATCGACCACCGGATACCGCCCCCAGCCGGAGAGCATCATGCGGCTTGCGTCCGGAAGACGAAACGCCGATCGAGCCGGTACTTGAGGGTGTATCCGGCGGCGAGGCCGAGGACGGCGCCCACATAGCGCAGCCAAGGGGCGTCGCCCATCGCCGCGAACGCCAGCTCCGTCCCCCAGAAGATGGAGGTCGTCAGGACCCCCGTCAGCGAGTAGAGGGTGAACCTGAGCGAGTGGCCGCGGAGCGAGCCTGGACGGTCGTGGAAGATCCAGCGCCGGTCGAGGACGTACTTGACGGCCAATCCCGTGAGAGTGCCCGCCGCGATGGCCGCGTACAGCTCGCAGGGCCCGGTGTACAGCATGCTGCTGGCGTGCTGGGCGGCGACGTTGACCGCCGTCGCCGCCGCGGCGAAGGCGGCATAGCGCGAGGCGAGGACGGAGGGCGGCAGCGCGGTGCGTTCCACGCGGTTGATCTCCGGGTCCCGCATATCCCCCGCGCCGCGGGCCGGGGAGATGTCCGGGCCGGGGTTCGGCTCCACACGGGAAATCCGGTGATCGGTCCAACCGGAATGCGCTTCCATTCACAGCGCCGCGGCGAACGCGGCCAGGATGCCGAGGCCGATCAGCCAGCTCGTCCGATCCCGCAGCACGAAGTCGAGCGGGTCGTCGTTGCCCGGCGTCCGCTCGGACCCGGATCCCTCGCCCCTTTCCGTGCGGCCGGCGAGGAGCGCCATGCGCCCCAGCCAGTAGAGCAGCAGCGGACAGATCAGCCACAGGAACTCCGGGTGGGCATAGCGCAAGCCCACTCCCGGGCTCTGGATGTACAGGGTGAGGATCACCACCGAAGCGACGCCGCTCGCCGCGCCGAGCGCCGCCATCACGGGGAGGTCCTCGGCGAGATAGGGGCGGCCACCGGATCGGGTTCGGCCGGTTTCGCGCAGTGCCCGAAGCTCGCTTTGCCGCTTGACGGCGGCCAGAGCGAGAAAGAGGAACAGGAAGAAGGCGAGAAACCAAGGCGACAGCACGACCGAAGCGGCCGCCGCGCCGGCGAAGACCCGGGCTACATAGAGCATGGCGAGGGTGATGACGTCGATGAAGGTCTTGCGCTTCAGCGACAGCGAGTAGGCGCACGTCGCGACCAGATACCCAAGGACCCAGAGCCCCGCCGTGGCGGACAGCGCGAAAGCCATCGCAAGGCCGCCCGCCGCCAAGGCGGCGCCCGTGCCGATCATCGGCAGCAGCGGCGCCTTCCCGGCGGCCATCGGACGATGGCGCTTGGCGGGGTGTTGGCGGTCGTAGGGGAGGTCGAGCAGATCGTTCAGCAGGTAGCCGCCCGACGCCACCGCCGACAGCGCCGCGAACACCCCGGCGGCGACCAGCCAGGACCCCACGTCGGTCTCGTGCACGGCGACGAGAGGAGCGAACACGAGCGCGTTCTTGATCCACTGGTAAGGCCGCAACGCCCGGAGCCGGTCGAGCGGACCGCCGCCGAGCCCGGGCATGAACCGGGCCTCGCCGTCCAGCGCCCGCAGCTTCCGCGCGAGGGCCGCCGGGAGATCGACCCCGATGGACCGCCGCGCCCGTTTCCAGACGGCCAGATCACGCCGCTCGTTGCCGATGTAATCGAACCCGCCCTCGCCAAACCGCTCGACGAGTGCCGCGGCCTTGGCCTCGCCGGCCATGTTGGTTCGGCCGTCCGAGGCGACCCAGCCCGCCGCCCCCACCGTCTCGGCGAGCGGAGCGACCACGCGCGCGTCCGAGGCGGAGGCCAGCCAGACCTCGCGCCCTGCGGCTCTCGCGGCGGCGATCTCGCTCAGCACGGCCGGGTTCAGCACGAGCGTCGCCGGTGGCAATGGAACGGCGTCCGCGATCCTGCGCTTCAGCCCGGCGCGTCCCGTTACCGCGAGGGCGGCCAGCCAGAACGGCAGGGCGAACAGGCGAAGCGGCGAGACCGAGAGCAGGCGGGCGATCCCTTCGACGGCCAAGTCCCCGGCGACCAGCGAGCCGTCGACGTCGACGGCCAGCGGCACCGCAGCCCGCGTCTCGCAGGTCGTCTCACGCATGGCTTTCCTCCGTCGGTTCCGGCCGGAATCCACAGGCGGGACCTCCCGCCCGGGGCCGCGGGTGTCGTGCCAGAGCCAGATCGCCAAGCCGTCCACGGCGCTTCGGAGATCTCCTTCCCCTGCGCTCCGATGGCCTCCTCCATGGCCGCTTCCTGCCGGGCCTCGCTCTCGCGTTGCGCTGCCGTCTTCTCCGGCATCACCACCGCCACCCGCAGCCCGCCTCCTTCCTCGTCCGTCGTGACCCTGACCTCTGCCCCACACCCCCCATGATTCCTTCCTCCTGGCTCGTGGAACCATTCAAACGATCCTATCGTCCGAAACCGGGCCACCGGTTCACGCGAAGCGGATTTCCCTGCCGAGAGCCCGGGCCAAGTTGGCGAGCGCCCGGCGGTGGACGCGCTCCGAGGCTTCCAGGGTGTTGGAGGCGTTGTGCGAACCCAGAATCACGTTGCCGGCATGGAGCATCGGGTTCGACGGGCCCGGGGGCTCTTCCTCGAGCACGTCCAGGGCGGCGCCGGCCAGCCGGCCCGAACGCAACGCCGCGGCCAGCGCAGTGGTGTCGATCAGGCCGCCGCGGCCGGTGTTCACGACGAAGGCGCCCGGCTTCATGGCGGCGAGACGGCGAGCGTTCAGAAGGTGGCGCGTCTCGGGCGTGAGCGGGCAGTGCAGCGACACCACGTCGCTCGCCGACAACAGCGCGTTCAGGGGGGCGAGCGCGGTACCCGCGGCCTCGGCCGCCGCCCGGCTCCGCGGAGCCGGGTCCGTGCCGATCGTCTCCATGCCCGCCGCCGCGGCGCGGCGTGCGAGCGCGCGCCCGATGCCGCCCAGCCCGACGATCCCCATCCGCAGGCCCCGCGCCGAACGCCCGGCCGGCTTCGGCCATTCCCCGCGCCTCACCCCCTCGTGGACCGCGCCCAGCCCGCGCAGCAGCATGATCGTGTAGGCCATCGCCACGTCCGCCACCTCGTCGTCGAAGGCGCCCGGGGTGTTGGTGACCGCGATGCCCCGCGCGGCCGCCGCTTCGAGGTCGATGCCGTCCAGGCCGATCCCCCACTTCGAGATGACCCGCAAACCGGGCAGCCGGGCGAGCACCGCCGCGGTGAAACGGTCGTCGCCGGCAACGACGCCGGCGCACCCCTCCACGGCCTCGACGAGTGCATCTCCTTCGAGGTGCTGGCCCCGGACCTCGGGAACCCGGATCTCGAGCCCGGCCTCCTCCGTCGCGGCCCGTACGTCGTCCAGGTCCCGGATGAGCTGCAGGCAGGTAATCGCGATCCTCATGGCGCGCGTTCCTGCCGCAGCCGATGAAGGGCCTCCGCCACCGTGAAATTGGTCTCCGTGTCGATGTCGGTCGCCTCGATCGGATCGATTTCGTACAGCAGGGGCCGATCTCCGAAGCGCCGGCCGCCCGCGATCTGTTCGCGGGTGAACACGTACATCCCGGAGTTCTCCTCGAAGATCGGCGGCAGATCCTGTGTGCGCAGCAGCACTTCGGGGTCGTGGTTGATCGGCCGGCCGGCGGCATTGTAGATCCGGGTCTGCCAGCGTGTCACCGACATCAGGGAATCGTGCCGGTCGAGGTTCCCTTCGAGGGCCCGCAGACCCGCGGAGATGGTTTCGCCGCGCAGCAGCGGGCTGGTGGAATGGGTCTGGAGATACCACGGGCTGTCGAAGATCCCGGCGTCGTGGCGCAGCACTTCGGTCATCGCGACGCCGCCGCCGAGCAGGTGCCGGGGACGATCGATCACGCGCACCGCGGGGAAGTGCGCCGCGCACTGCTCCGCCACGATCGGGCTGTCCGTGTCGACGACGATCCGCAGGACCTCCGGGCATTCGAGGAGGGCGAGAAGGACGTGGTGAAAGAGCGGCCGCCCCCCGAAAGGACGGTAGTTCTTGCCCGGCACGCGTTCGCTCGCATGGCGCATGGGGACGAAGGCGACGACGTTCATGGATGTTTTCCCTCGCTTCCCGAAGGGGGACGCGCGCGCCAGTCGAACCCGCGCGGGTAGTAGAAGCGGCGTTTCAGGACCCGGGACGGCTCACCGATCTGGCGAAAGCCCTGCCACGCGCCCCAGAACTGGGCGAAGCGGTAGCGCGGAATCGCCCCGAGATTCGCCAGCAGAGCGCGTCGCGGCAGGGCCGCGAGGTAATCGCGCGCGGTGTTGGCCATGAAGAGCCCGATCGCTTCCGGAGCGTACATCCGATGGTGGCCGAATATCTTCTTGTGGGCGATCGCCTCCCGACGGTAGCGGTTCACGATCCGGGCGAAGCACTCCCGGTGCACGTGGACGATGACCGCGCCGGCCTCGTACCACACCCGGTAGCCGTCCTGCTGGACCCGAAAGGCCCAGGCCGTGTCTTCGAGGCCGGTGAGCTCCTCGTCGTAGGGATGCGTCGCCCACACCGAGGCCCGCACCGCGCAGTTGGCGTTGTTGCAGAAGGGATGCTCCTGGTCGGGGTCCGACTCGGGCGGAAACCACCGCCGCATGATCTCGATCTCGGAAAAGGCGCTGCCCTCGTCACCGGTCTGGCGCCCGTAGACCAGCGCTACGTCGTCGTGTGCTTCCAGCGGCACCGTCAGGCGCTCCAGCCAGTGCTCGTCGGCGGGGTAGACGTGGGCGCTCGCGAACACGAGAAGGTCCCCCGACGCCGCTGCACAGCCGACGTTCAGGGCCCGGCCGAAGGTGAACTGCGACGGCGCGATGCCGACCACACGCGCCCCGCTTCGCTCGGCGACCGCTGCCGAATCGTCGGTCGATCCCGAATCGACGAGGATGATCTCCTCGGGTGTGCGGGTCTGGCGGGCGATGCCGTCGAACAGCGCCGGCAGGTGGGCGGCCTCGTTCAGGGCACGGATCACGATGGACACGGTGGCCTTGGCGCTCAACCGGGGAACTCCATGCCGAAGGTCTCGACCAGGCCGTGGACGATCACGTGGCCGGCCACCATTGATCGATCAGGCGCGTCAGCCACACGATACGCTCCGCATGTTCCGGAGAGCCGGCAAGATTCGTCGTCTCGTCGGGATCCCTCGACAGATCGTACAGTTCCAACGGCAACGGATTCGGCCCGGCGCCGGGCAGTACCAGCTTGAAGTCACCGTCCCTCACCCAACGGCCTCGAACGTGGTGCGACGGCCGTCCCAGTGAGCGGGCATCGCCCGGATAGATCGCCCCGAACACGGGGGCCGGCGCCAAGTATTCCAGACCCATCGCGGACGCGAGCAGGCTCCTGCCCTGCATCTTCGACGTAATCTCCAGGGACAGTCCGGCGGCGGCAAGAATAGTGGGGAGGAGATCGATCGTCTGTACGGGCGAGAGATGTTCACCTGCTTCGATCCGTCCATCCCAACGAATCAGGACGGGTGTCCTCAAGCCGTCTTCGTACTGCGAGGTCTTGGAGCGGCGGTCCGCGCGGGACGGTTGGGCCGGGTCGGGCCGCAGACCATTGTCCGAGACAAAGACGATCAAGGTCGTGTCGAGGAGATCCTCCTCCTCGAGAAACTCCAGCAGCTCGCCAACGGTCCGGTCGAATCGGGCAATCGATGCATAGTAGGCGGCAAGGTGGGGTGGAGCCCCTTTCTCCAAAGCCAGTTGCTCATACTCGGCCGGGGCATCGTAGGGGACGTGCGGCAAGTACGGCGCGTACCACACGAAGAAGGGCTTCCGGCCGGCCTGTTCGTCGATGAATCGGAAAATCGGCTCCATGGTTTCCCGGCCGATGACCAGTCCCGCGTCGCCGTTTCCATGCGCCACCCATTCGCCGTTCGGTTGTTGCCGGGTACCGGTATTCCAGCCAAGCCGATCCGTGGGCCGGCCGGTGGTCATGCCGTGCGTGAATCCGCCGTTGGAGTAATGGCCTTCCCAGAACTTTCCCGTTTGCAGGCTGGCGTAACCGTGACGGGACAGAATTCCCGGAATCGTCGAAGCATTCTGAATGAAGCGATCCGCCGTTGCCCTTGTCGCGTGGTACTGCTCCGCGGTCATTTTCAGCATTCTCGGAAGACCCGGGGGGGGATGGTTGAAATGGATGCCGTGCTGGTGGGGATACAGTCCCGTGAGCATCGTGGCCAGAGACGCTCGACAGAGGCTCATGGGAACGTAGCCGTTCGGATAGCGGGCCGATTGGGCGGCCAAGCGATCGATATGCGGCGTATGCACGTGATCGTTGCCGAGAAAACCGAAGTCCCGGAAGGACTGATCGTCCGCCACGATCATCACGACGTTCGGCTTCTCCAAACTCGTGCCGCACCCCTGGGCAATAGCCGCCGCCACGCAGAACGCTCCGACGACCAGCGCCACACGGAGCCGCGGAACTATCCCGGTGATCGGAAGCCTCCGCCGATCGGCCCCGCCCGCCGGATGCCCTGCGCCGCGGTCCCTCATTTTCTGTCCGCAACGAGGCGCCGGTGAGCCGCGTTCGCGGTTTCGACGTCGGCTTCACAGGCGAGCCATGCTTGATCGGGACCGTCCGGGCTCCGGGTACGGTCGCGCTCCCCGAAAAATCCGGCGCCCGGCCCTTGCCGGCGATTCGACCTGTCGGTCACGGAAGCCGCGTGGGAGAGCCATGCTTCGACTTCGGCGTCACCCCAGGAAGGGTCCAGCATCCGGCCCAACCTTTTCATTGCCATGCCGTGCGGAAGAGCTTCGTATTCGATGACACTTCCTCCGATCAGATCATTCAAATCCACCAGCACCCCGAGGGATTTTGCGATGTGCCGCGGCACTTGCTCGACCGGCAGAGCCCGGTACCAGTTCGGATTGCGGGCCTTGAGCTCGGCCATCGACCACATGGAGTCGATCGGGTTACGCACGCAATAGACGACCTCGACCTCCACTCCGCTCTCACGCAGGTTCCGAATCCGCGCTACGAGTCCGTTCGCCGCGAAGCCGACAAACTCAGGATGCGCTTTCTCCAATGCCCAGCATTCGGCGTCGTCGATGCTGGGGACGTCGGCCCGCGGAAACGCGGGAATCGCAGCTCCGAAACCCGGCGCTATTTCGAGAGGCAGCGACGCGCCCTCGGCATGATGGAACGCGTCAGGATACCGCCCGCCCTTCATCCCCAGTCGTGTCCATATCCGAACAGTCGGCTCCAGCCGCACTGCGGGATGGGTGCGCAGCAGGTCGAACAGCCACGTGCTGCCGGAACGGTGAATCGCGAACAGAAGCAGGAGCCGCCGTAACGGAAGGCCACGGTCCGCGAGATGCACGTCGACCAGCGATCTGCGGCTTCTCTCGGTGGCCAGCGCTTGCCCGCTGCGCTCGCGTTCAGCCTGCACCGCCTCGGCCAGCGCCTGCCCGCTGCGCTCGCGTTCGGCCTGCACCGCCGCCAGGAGCCTCCCGTTGCGCCGGCGCCAAACGATGGCCTCGAACATGATCACAAGGCCGAAGAGTGCCAAACCCGATCCCGAGAACCACGCACTCCGAGCCGCATCGACAATCCCTGCCCCAACCAGCGCCAACCCGGAAAACAACATCACCGGGGTGAAAGCCGTCCGTACCATTTTACGAAAAACTAAAAGCGCTTTACGGCCGGCGACTCTCCAACGCCTTTCTTTCGGTGTTCGTACGATCCCGCCAGAAGCGGAAATCGGCGTGCGATCGTCCGATCTCGTGGAATCAGAGTCATCTTCTGAATCATCGGGCGAACCAACAGTAGAATCAGGGTCGTCTTCGGAATCACCGGGTGAACCAACATGTTCTCCGGCAACGTCGAACGGCTGAACAAGCTTGGCGATCAACCGTTTTCTCCGGTGTTCCTCGAGAATTTCCAACAAGTTTCGGGCCGCGACTTCGTAGAGATCATCGTTGTGGTAACAATTGCAGTGCTCCTTCAGAAACTCCGTACGCCGCTTCTCGACGCTGCCCGGACGTTCCAACTCGCTTTCCAACGCCCTCGCCAAGCTCGGTGTGTCGAAGCTGATGCTGTAGGCGCCCAGCGGCTCGCGGAACTTCTCCACCTTCTCGGTATCCGGATTGTGGTAGACGACGGGACGGCCCATGGCCAGGGCTTCGATGATGCAGGAACTGAAGCGGCTGATGAGAATCGCGTTTTCCTGCATCGTCGACTCGAAATCCCTCGTATCCAACGGGTATGCGGAAAGATCGCCCCGGTCTTGCGGATGCTGGGAGATGATCCAGTCCAGCCCTGCCAACCGGCACCCTTCGATCGCCGAGGCGATCCACGCGTCGCGCTTGTCTTCCAGTACACCATACGAAAAGTTGACGTTGATCACCGCCTGCCTTCGTAACGGAGCGCGGACCGGCCTCTTGAGCGCTTCCTTGATCCGGGGAAATCCGGCGACTCGAAACTTCCCGCCCATGTCGCGAAAGTACCGGCGATCATTCTCCCCGGCGCCGAGCACCCACTCGGCGCTACGATACGCATCGCGTTGGAATCCGACGTCGATGTCGGCGAAATCGTTGATTCCTTCCACGAAGCCTACGGTGGCGGCCCCGGCTTCGCGCGCGTCTTGAACAAGCGGACGGGTGGTCAAGAGGTCCCAGTCGTTATAAACGACAAGCAGCTCGAAGCCGTCGCCGTAGGCAACGAAATCTGCAAGGTCATGGCAATGTTTCTCGCCCAGTTCCTCTATCGCCTTTAGCGATCCTTCGTCGCCGCGGATCCGTGTAGAGTCCAGGAAAACCACCCTCAATCCCCATCGCCGCAGGATCTCGGCGATGGGGAAAGCCATAACGACGTGGTAATCCTTGTGGGGAGCGAATGCGACATCGTAGATGATGCTTCGTTTGGATCGCAGAGACCGATGCCATATATTTCCCGGAGAATCGCCCGATTCGGCTCTCAAAATCTCGTTGGTACTGCGCAAGCGGGGAAATCGACTCGTGTCCATTGGGCTTTCAACGGCCATTCTCGATTCATCGTCATTCCTTATGACCTCTATTACGTTCGCACGATATTCCAACTCTTTGGGAGAAAGATGCTTCCGGTACTCCTTCAGCTCCGGAATCGACAGAACCTGTTCCCGGAAGTGACGCAACAGTTCCGCATCGTTGCGTCCCATTTCTCCGATTCTGCAGCGGGCCTGGGAAAGGTAGGCGAACGAACCGGCGATGGCGGCGCCTCTGAAATCCTGGAACCTCCCTTCCATGATCAAACGAATTTTCCACGATCCGAATGCGCCGGCAAAGCCGTCGATGTGGGCCATGGAAATGGTCTGGGTGATCGATCCTCGACGCACCCGCCAATAATAAAAGTCCTTGTCTATGTAACCGAACCGTTCTCCGTAGAAGTACAGGAATGGAGTAACGTATACGTCTTCGTGGCTACAGGCCGGGTAGACGAGGCCGTTGTCCAGAAACAAGCCGATTCTCGTCAGGGATGCACAGCTCATCGGGTTTATGTCCGCCGAGAAGGCATCCTTGCGCATCCTGTCGACGTCGCTTGTGTCTCGTCCTTCGTGGTCGTGGCGTTTCCCAAGGATCCGCCCGCTTCCGTCCTCGACCCGAACCCAACCGAAACTCACGATGTCCAGATTCTCTTCGGCGGCGCGGCGGTGCGTTTCTTCCAGACACTCCGGAGCGAGCCAGTCGTCGGCGTCGACGAACGTGAGGTAAGCTCCCTTCGCCACCCGCAGAATCCTGTTTTTCACAAGGCCGAGGCCCATGTTCTCCTGGTGAAGCACGCGCAAGCGGCCGTCCCGGGCGGCCAGCCCGTCGAGCAGCTCTCCCGTGCGGTCGGTCGAGCCGTCGTCGACGGCGACGATCTCGAAATCGGCGAAGGTCTGTCCGAACAGCGACTCCACGCATTCTTCTATCCACGCCTCTGCGTTGTAGCAGGCGACGCCAACCGTTATCGCAACCACAGGGTCACCCTTGGCGCCAAGAATGCGTCGCTTTCAACTGTTCGGGCCAGCAACGGTCACATCGATCAAGGCAGGAGGGAGGGCATCACCCGTTCGCGAGCGGTCCGTGAAGACACCATACCGACCGTGGTGGCGGAAGCCCGCGAAGATGCGACCGCGAACGCCTTCTCCGACTCCCGCTCGCACCAGTCCCACTCAGAAGGGCTGCCGCCCACCTGGGCCCGCCAGTGGGCGACGACGAAGGTCTCGCCCAGCTTGAGCTCGACCGTCCAGTCATGCCAGATCGTGTCCTCCGTCGCCTCGTCCTCCACGTACTCCTGCTCGACGTAGCGGCAGTAGTTGTCGCCATTGTCCTCGTGCGCGATGGTGTCGCCCGGTTCCAGAACACGCATTCGATGATGGCCCTCGGGGTCGTCTGCAAGCTGATGGGAGAATCCCATTCGGGCTCGATGGCGGTTTCGTAGTCTGACGTGTGCTCTCCGGCCGTCGTTTCGGCAAGAGGTTCGACTATATCGGGATTCGCTGCCGAGCAACACCTCGCAGCCGCCGCCGAGCGCCCGGGCTTCGAGCGTGGTCGCGGCGCGTCGGCCCGTGGCGTCGCGGTCGGCGGCGATGCTCGCGTTCCCGCCCGCCGCGTTCGCCCGGCAGCGGGCCGGTCGCGCTACCGTGCTACAGTCGCCGGCACCGGCACAGGAGAGCCCACCATGTCCCCCGAGCTCATCGCCATCATCGGCACCGCCATCGCCCTCGCCGCCGTCATCCTTCCCAGCCTCCATGCCATGCGCCGCGACATTGCGGGGTTGCACCGCGACATTGCCGGAGTCCACCGCGACATTGCCGGAGTCCACCGCGACGTCGCCGACTTGCGCGAGCGCATGGCCCGGCTCGAAGGATTGTTCGAGGGCTTCACCCGCCGCGAGTCCGCACCGCCCCCGCCCGCCGCGTAGCCGCCTGTACGCCGCCGCGTGTCTCTCCCTGATACCCGTTTCGCTCCGACCTCCCGAGCAGCACTATCTGCCCGTGACCGGCCAGGCCCGCGCCTCCGCAACGGGTTCCCGGCCGGGAAGGCAGGTGGGGAAACCCCGCGCGTGATTCGGAACAGCGGTTCGCCCGCGCCGCGACCACGACGGCGCCGGGCTTCGCCACCGCGCGGCGCTTCACACAGCGGCGAGGATCACCGGACACGCTTCACCTGGGACGACGTGAAGCGGGGGCACGACCTCGCCAAGGACCCGAAGCCCCCGGACAAGCGGGGAGCGGCTTCAGCTCCGCGCGGCGAGGAATTCGACCATGTCGATCTTGGAAATGACGCCGACGACGTGCGCGTCGTCGATCACCATCGCCACGTTCTCCTCGTCGAAGACCGCCTGCACCTTCACGAGCGAGTCGTCGGGCGCCACCATGCCGAGCATCGGCTTCGCGGCCCGCATCACGTCGCAGTCCGCGGAGCATTCGCCCTTCAACATGCCGTGGAGCAGATCGACTTCATGGATGATCATGAGCGGCGCCTGCGCGTCGCTCGAACGGATCGGCATCTGCGAGATGCCGAGGTCCGCCATGCGCTTCGCGACCGCCGCGATCGTCTCCCCTTCCTGCGCGAACTCGACCCCGCCGGACTTGAACTCCAGCAGCTCCCGCACCGTGCCCAGGCGCTGCTCGGGGCCGAGGAAGCCCATGTCGCGCATCCACTCGTCGTCGTAGCACTTGCTCAGGTAGCGGTCGCCGGAATCGGGGATGATCACCACCACCGTCTTGCCGGGGCCGAGGCGGCGCGCGACGTCGAGCGCTCCGTAGACCGCGGTGCCGGCGGAGCCGCCCGACAAGACGCCTTCGCGCCGCGCGAGCCGGCGCGCGGTGATGAAGGAGTCCTTGTCCGAAACCTCCATCACCTCGTCGATGACCGAAAAGTCGAGGGTCCCCACCATGAAGTCGTGGCCGATCCCTTCGACGCGGTAGATCCCGGGGGTGCGGATCTCGCGCTTGTAGAACGCGTCGTAGTACATGCTGCCGATCGGGTCGGGGCAGGACACGAACAGCTCCCGGCCCGCCTCGGCCGCCTTCTCCTTCAGGTACTTCGCCGCGCCCGAGATCGTGCCGCCGGTGCCGATCCCGCCCACCAGGGCGTCGATCCGGCCGCCGGTCTGCTCCCAGATCTCCGGGCCGGTGGTCAGGTAGTGGGCCTCCGGGTTGTGCATGTTGTAATACTGGTCGGTGTAGAAGCCGCCGGGGGTCTCGGCCGCGATGCGCCTGGCGACCTCCACGTAGCTCTCGGGGTGGTCGTGCGGCAGGTCGGTGCGGGTGATGACGACCTCCGCGCCGTATGCCTTGAGCATGTCGATCTTCTCCTTGCTCATCTTGTCCGGCATCGTGCAGATGCAGCGGTACCCGCGCACCGCCGCGACCATCGCGAGGCCGAGGCCGGTGTTGCCCGAGGTGCTCTCGACGAGGGTCGAGCCGGACCCCACCAGCCCGGCCTCCTCCGCCCGGCGGATCATGTTCCAGGCCATCCGGTCCTTGACCGAGCCCGCGGGGTTGCAGATCTCGAGCTTGGCCAGCACCGTCGCCATGCGGGAGTCGGCGAGCCGATGCAGTCTGACGAGGGGGGTGTCTCCGATGAGGTCGAGGATCGTCTCGGCGCATTTCATGGCCAGGCTCTCGCGTGGCGACCGCCACGGGCGGCCGGTACGCCGGCATCTTACCCCGACCCGGCGGAGCCGGAGCCGGGGAGCGGCCGGTACAAGCGCAAGGGGCCGGCGCCTTCCCCGGACACGCGGTCGCCCCGACCGCCGCCGCCGCACCGGCCAGCGTGCCGAGGATCTCGCGCGGGCGCCTTCCCCGGACACACGGTCGTTCCGGTCGCCTGCGGGACAACCCGCGGCGGGTGCGTGCGATGCGCCCGCGTTCCGGCAGGCGGCAGAAGCCGCCGATACTCCCACGATGCGTTTAGAATCCCGCACCGCCCGCCGCATCCTGCCGGCGCGGACTCGTTCCGCACCCATCTGCCAGAGAGCCACGATGACCGTCAACTTCGCCATGATCGCCACCGGCCGGATCGCCGGGAACCAGCTCGCCCCCGCCGTTGCGCAGGCGGAAGGCGCGCGCCTGTGGAGCGTGTTTTCGCGGGATCGGCGGCGCGCGGCGGACTTTGCCGCCCGGCACGGCGCCGCCGCCCCCTCGGCTGCCCTCGACGACCTCGACGCGCTGCTTGCCGACCCTGCGCTGGACGCGGTCATCATCGCGTCGCCCGACAAGCTCCACGCCGCTCAGGGGATCGCGGCGGCCCGCGCCGGCAAGCACGTCTTCACGGAAAAGCCCATGGCCACCGACCGCTCGGAAAGCCGGGCGCTCGTCGATGCGTGCCGCGATGCCGGGGTGAAGCTCGGGGTCGCCTTCCACATGCGCTGGCACGCCGGACACCGCGCCCTCGCCGCCGCCGCCCGCGCGGGAAGGTTCGGAGCGCTCCGCCACGTGCGCGTCCTGTGGGCCCAGCGGGCGGCTGACGGGTCGAACTGGCGCGCATCCCCCGAGGTCGGACGCTGGTGGAGCCTCGGAGGGTTGGGGCCCCATTGCATCGACCAGGTCCGCTGGTTCCTGCTGCCCTCGGCCGGTGAAGTGCGGGCGGTGGAGAGCGTCATCGACCGTTCGGTCTGGAACCGCTCCCATGACGAGACCGCGGTCGTCGCCCTCCACTTCGAGAACGGCGCCACGGCGGAGATCTGCACCTCGATGCAGTTCAGCGCGCCCCGCCGCCTGGAGGTCTACGGCGAAGACGGGTGGGCGATCGCGGAAGACACGTTCGGGTACTGCGGGGACGGCCGGATCCGGACCAGCGAAGGGGAGTTCGAGTTTCCCGTCCGGAACCCCTACGCCGGCGAAGTCCGCGACTTCGTGCTGGCGATCGAGGAAGACCGGGAGCCGGAGGTCGGGGGGGAGGAGGGGATCCGGAACGTCGACCTGCTGCTTCGCGCGGTCGGCGCCTGACACGTCCGCCGGCCGGTCGGGGCGGACCCGCACACGGGCAGCACCGCCGGTATCGGCGTGCCCCGCGTCCGATGGGGCCCTTGCCATATCCGCGGGGCGTTCGCGCCGGCGCCGCGCCGTGTCGTGCCGCGGGCGGGCACGAGGCCCGGCGCGCTTGCATCTCAAGTTTCGGGATTCGCTGATCGTAATGGATTCCCGCTTCCGCGGGAATGACGTCATTATGGGCGAGAACCGTCACCCGCCCGCCAGGGATCGTCCATACCCGCGCGTCCAGGCGGGAATGACGTCATTATTGGGCGAGAACCGTCACTCCCATCCACGATGACCGTCATTCCCGCCCCAACCCGGCATCGCCGGAACCAAATGCCGGTTGACGGAAAAATCCTCGTCGTTTTGTCGAAGACTTCACGGGCAAGAGACCATCGGTCATTCCCGCGGAAGCGGGAATCCATCGCCTGATTCAAGTCGTTGTGAATCCCGAAACTTGAGTTGCACGTGCTTGTATGCGCACGCGCATCCCGATTAGGATCGGGCCGATCGGGATCGCATCGCCGCAGATGGCCTCCGGGTGAGCCGGAGGGCGTCTCCGGAAGAACCGGGGATGGCCTCCGAAGGGACCGGAGGGAATCCCGGACAACCATAAAAACAACCCCGCACGGCATACGAACGGTTTTACCAGGAACGGCTGCCGCGCCGGCGGCCGTCCACGACGGAGTTCGATGCCGCAGATGAACGCGACCTACGACGCCGCCTCGATCGAGGTGCTCGCCGGGCTCGATCCGGTGCGGAAGCGCCCCGGCATGTACACCGATACGGCCCGCCCGAACCACCTCGCCCAGGAAGTCATCGACAACAGCGTCGACGAGGCGATCGCCGGACAGGCGGGCCGGCTCTCGGTCGTCGCCCATGAGGACGATTCGCTGACGGTCGGCGACGACGGGCGCGGCATGCCCGTCGACGTCCACCCCGAGGAGGGGATCCCCGGCGTCGAGCTCATCCTCACCCGGCTCCACGCGGGCGGCAAGTTCTCGTCGGGGACCTACCGCTTCTCGGGGGGGCTGCACGGGGTCGGCGTCTCCGTCGTCAACGCCCTCTCGAAGCGCCTCGAAGTCCGCGTGAAGCGCGACGGCAGCGAGTACGCGATGGCGTTCGAAGGCGGAGAGAAGGTGGAGGAGCTTGCCGTGGTCGGTCCGGCCGGGCGCCGGAACACGGGCACGACGATCCGCTTCTGGCCGGACCCCCGGTACTTCGACTCCGCGAAGCTCTCCGTGCCGCGGCTCCTCCATACCCTGCGGGCCAAGGCGGTGCTCTGCCCGGGGCTGCAGGTCTCGTTCGAGGACGAGGCGACCGGCGAGCAGGCCCGGTGGCACTACGAGGACGGCCTGAGCGACTATCTCCGCGACGCCCTCGGAGGCGCCGAGACCATCCCCGGGACCCCCTTCGTCGGGGCCTTCGAAGGCAACACCGAGGCGGTGGACTGGGCGGTGGTCTGGCTCCCCGAAGGGGACGACGGCGCGGGCCAAGGCCCGGCCGAGAGCTACGTCAACCTCGTCCCCACGACCCTCGGCGGGACCCACGTCAACGGCTTCCGCGCCGGGCTTCTGGAGGCGGTGCGCGAGTACTGCGAGTTCCGCAGCCTGCTGCCGCGCGGGGTGAAGCTCGCCCCCGAGGACGTCTGGGAGCGCTGCCGCTACGTGCTCTCGGTGAAGATGGGCGAGCCGCAGTTCACGGGGCAGACCAAGGATCGGCTCTCGTCGAGGGAGTGCGCGGCGTTCGTCTCCGGGGTCGTGAAGGATGCGTTCAGCCTGTGGCTCGGGCAGCACCCGGACGCGGGGGACCGCATCGCCGAGATCGCCATCGCCGGCGCCCAGGCCCGCATGCGCGCCTCGAAGCGGGTGGTGCGCAAGAAGATCACCACCGGCCCCGCGCTCCCCGGCAAGCTCGCCGACTGCACCTCCCAGGATCTCGCGCGCACCGAGCTCTTCCTGGTCGAGGGCGACTCCGCCGGGGGCTCGGCCAAGCAGGCGCGGGACCGCGAGTTCCAGGCGGTCATGCCGCTGCGGGGCAAGATCCTCAACACCTGGGAGGTGGAGCCCGGCCAGGTGCTCTCCTCGCAGGAGGTGCACGACATCGCCATCGCCGTCGGCGTCGATCCCGGCTCCGGCGATCTGGGCGGGCTGCGCTACGGCAAGATCTGCATCCTCGCCGACGCGGACTCGGACGGGGCGCACATCGCGACCCTGCTCTGCGCGCTCTTCCTGCGCCACTTCCGGGCCCTGGTGACGGACGACCGGGTCCACGTCGCGATGCCGCCGCTGTACCGGATCGACGTGGGCAAGGACGTGTTCTACGCCCTCGACGACGATGAGAAGAAAGGCGTGCTCGACCGCATCGCCGCGGAGAAGCGCAAGGGGAAGATCAACGTGCAGCGCTTCAAGGGGCTCGGGGAGATGAACCCGCTGCAGCTCCGCGAGACCACCATCGCCCCGGAGACGCGGCGGCTGGTGCGGCTCACCGTGGCCCCCGGCGACGACACCGAGGAGACGGTCGACATGCTGCTCGCGAAGAAGCGTGCGGCCGACCGCCGCGGCTGGCTGGAGCGCGACGGGAACCTCGCCGACCTCTGATCCCCGAATCTCCGAGCCGCGCCCCGTCTCCCGCATCGCATCCGCTTCCCGGCCACCGAAGTCCATCGAGCCCATCGAGCCCATCGAAGTCCATCGAGCAATGCAATCCACCATCCCCTTCGATCTCGGCGACGTCGAGCGGCGCCCGCTCAAGGACTTCGCCGAAAAGGCGTACCTCGACTACTCGATGTACGTGATCCTCGACCGCGCCCTGCCGCACGTCGGGGACGGCCTGAAGCCCGTGCAGCGGCGCATCGTCTACGCGATGTCGGAGCTGGGCCTCGGGGGCGGCGCCAAGTTCAAGAAGTCCGCGCGCACCGTGGGCGACGTGCTCGGCAAGTTCCACCCGCACGGGGAGACCGCCTGCTACGACGCGATGGTGCTGCTCGCGCAGCCCTTCGCCTCGCGCTATCCGCTCATCGACGGCCAGGGCAACTGGGGGACCGCGGACGATCCGAAGTCCTTCGCGGCGATGCGCTACACCGAGGCCCGGCTCACCGCGTTCGCGGAGGTCCTGCTCGGGGAGCTGCGCGACGGCACCGTCGACTGGGTCGCGAACTTCGACGGCACCCTCGACGAGCCGGCGCTGCTCCCGGCCCGTTTGCCGCACGTCCTGCTGAACGGGGCGGCGGGGATCGCGGTGGGCATGGCCACCGACGTGCCCCCGCACAACGTGCGCGAGATCGCCGCCGCCTGCGTGCGGCTCCTCGACGCGCCGGAGGCGTCGGTGGCGGATCTCTGCGAGCACGTCCGCGGCCCGGACTTCCCGACCGAGGCCGAGATCGTCACCCCGCGCGAGGAGTTGGTCGCGATGTACGAGAGCGGGGCGGGGAGCGTGCGGATGCGCGCGCGTTTCGAGCGCGAGAACGGCGCGGTGGTGGTGACCGCGCTCCCCTACCAGGTGTCGGGCTCGAAGGTGCTGGAGCAGATCGCGCAGCAGATGCTCGCGAAGAAGCTGCCGATGGTGGAGGACCTGCGCGACGAGTCCGACCACGAGAACCCGACGCGGCTCGTCGTCGTCCCCCGCTCGAATCGGGTCGACGTCGACCGGCTCATGTCGCATCTGTTCGCGACCACGGATCTGGAGCGCACCTACCGGGTCAACATGACGGTGATCGGGCTCGACCACCGTCCCCGGCTCGCGAACCTGAAGTCGATCCTCGGCGAATGGCTCGACTTCCGGATCGACACCGTGCGGCGCCGGCTGGAGCACCGCCTCGACCGCGTGAGCGACCGCCTGCACGTCCTCGACGGTCTTCTCGTCGCATTCCTCAACATCGACGAGGTCATCGCGATCATCCGCGAGGAGGAGCATCCGAGGCAGGCCCTGATGCGCCGCTTCGGACTCACCGACGTCCAGGCCGAGGCGATCCTCAACCTGCGGCTGCGCAACCTCGCGCGGCTGGAGGAGATGAAGATCCGGGGCGAGCAGTCGGAGCTGTCGGCCGAACGCGAGGGTCTGGAATGGACCCTCGACGGCCGGGAGCGGATCGCGGCGCTGGTCAAGGAGGAGATCGTCGAGGACGCGGAGCGCTACGGCGACGAGCGCCGCTCGCCCCTGGTCGAGCGCGACGCGGCGCAGGCGCTCGGGGAGACGGACCTCGCCCCGATCGAGCCGGTCACCGTGGTGCTCTCCGAGCGCGGCTGGGTGCGCGCCGCCAAGGGGCACGAGATCGATCCCCGCAACCTGGGCTACCGCTCCGGCGACGGCTACCGGGCCATGGCCCGGGGCCGCAGCAACCAGCTCGCGGTGTTCCTCGACTCGACCGGCCGCGCGTACTGCATCCCCGCGCACACCCTCGCCTCCGCCCGCGGCCAGGGCGAGCCCCTCGCCGGAAGGATCAACCCCCCCGACGGCGCGACCTTCGAGGGGGTCATGATCGGGGCGGCGGATCGGCTCTACGTGCTCGCCACCGACGCGGGCTACGGGTTCGTCGCGCGTCTCGACGATCTGTGGTCCCGCAACCGCGCGGGCAAGGCGTGCATCTCCGTGGGCCGGGGCGCGAAGCTGCTCGTGCCGCGTCCGGTGTCCGATCCGCCGGAGGGGCAGCTCGCCGCGGTCTCCAGCGCGGGCCGGCTCCTCGTCCATCCGCTCGCGGAGCTCCCGCGCCTCGCCAAGGGCAAGGGGGTGAAGATCATCCAGATCCCGGCGGCGCTGGCCGAGGCCCGCGAGGAGCTCGTCGTCGACGTCGAGGTCGTGCCCCCCGGCGCCTCGCTCACCGTCCACGCCGGCAAGCGCCACCTCACGCTGAAGCCGTCCGAGCTCGCGCACTACGCGCTCGGGCGCGGGCAGCGGGGGAGGATGCTGCCACGAGGTTTCCAGAGGGCGGATCGGCTGGAGATCCGCGGCGGCTGAATTTGTTTTCCAAGCCTGCGGCAGCGCCCTTGCCGACGTGAAACGAGTGCAGCGCCTGATGCGCCGGACAGGGCTTGAGGCGCTGTATCCGCGGCCCCGCACGAGCCGACCGGGCAAGGGCCGTGCGGTCTATCCGTATCTGCTCCGGGACCTCACCGTAGAGCGCCCCCATCAGGTATGGGCGGCCGACGGGCCGAGATGCGCCGTGGCCGCTTGCGCGCTTTGCCGTATCGGCGCTCGTCAGCCTTCTCCCCGGACCCGCTCGATGACGAGATGGCGGTTGGCGGCGACGCGGGCGCCGAACCGTCGGGGGACGAAGGTCGAGGTCTCGTCCTCGGCGATGATTGCAGGACCTTCCATGGACATGCCGGGTTCGAGATCGGGGCGCCGGAAGAGCGGGACGTCGTGCTCCTCCCCGGTTTCGAGCTCCGGCACCCGCAGGTGGCCGGCCGGCGCCGGTGCGGGACGCGGCGGCGCCTCTCCCACCCCTCCGGGGCGTTCGGCGACGGTGGAGACGGTGAGCGCCCACGTCAGCACCTCTACCTCGGCCTTCGGGATGACGCGGCGGTAGAGCCGGGCGTACTCCTCGTCGAACGCCCGCTGCACGACTTCGCGATCCTCCTCGTCGAGCGGACGCACCGGGAGCGGGACGAAGATCTCGTGGCCCTGCCCCACGTAGCGCATGAACGCGCCCCGGGTCTGTTCGAGCCATGCGCGGGGGGCGCCGCTGCGCACGACGTCGAGCGCCTCGGCGTGCATTTCCTCGATGATCGCATTCGCGGCGCCGGGGTCGAAGTCGCGGAGCCGCATGTTGCGGCTGCGCACCACTTCGTAGGCCACCGGCGCGCGCAGGAAGCCGACCGCCGATCCGACGCCGGCCTCCGTCGGCACGACGACGGTGTCCACCCCGAGCTTTTCGGCGAGGCGGCCGGCATGGAGCGGAGCCGCGCCCCCGAAGGCGATCACCGCGTGCTCGGACGCCACCTTGCCCTGCTCCACCGCGTGCACCCGCGCGGCGTTCGCCATCGTCTCGTCGACCATCTCGGTGATCCCGAACGCGGCCATGCGGCCGTCGAGCCCGAGCGGTTCGCCGACGTCGCCTGCGATGGCCCGGCGGGCGGCGTTGAGGTCGAGGGGGATCTTCCCTCCGGCGAAGCGTGTCGGGTCGATACGCCCGAGCGCGACGTCCGCATCGGTGATGGTGGGCGCCTTCCCGCCGCGCCCGTAGGCGGCGGGGCCGGGGTCCGCGCCCGCGCTGTCGGGCCCCACCGCGATCCGCCCCATGGCGTCCACCCGGGCGATGGAGCCACCGCCCGCCCCGATCTCCACCATCTCGATGACCGGGATGCGGAGCGGCAACCCGCTACCCTTCATGAAGCGCGCCCGGCGGTCGACCTCGAACTCGCGTGCGGTCTGCGGGGCGTAGTCGCCGATGAGGCAGATCTTGGCGGTGGTCCCGCCCATGTCGAAGGAGATGACCTTGTCGAGCCCCATCTCCGCCGCGATGCGCGTCGCGAGGATGGCGCCGCCGGCGGGGCCCGACTCCACCAGCCGGATAGGAAAGCGGATGGCCGCGTCGAGGCTCGTGAGCCCGCCGCCCGAGGTCATGAGCAGCGCCGGGCACGTGAAGCCGCGCGCTTCGAGCCGCACACGCAGCCGTCCGAGGTAGCTCGCCATGAGGGGCTGCACGTAGGCGTTCGCGACGGTGGTGCAGAAACGCTCGTACTCCCGGACCTCCGGGCAGACTTCGCTGGACAGGGTGATGGAGACGCCCGGCAGCGCGGCGGCGATGATTTCGCGTGCGCGGCGCTCGTGGACGGGGTTGGCGTAGGCATGAAGGAAGCCAATCCCGGCGCTCTCGACCCCGAGCCGCGCGAGCTCGCCGGCGACCGCCCCGACCGCCGCCTCGTCGAGGGGCTTCAGCACGCGGCCGTTGACGTCGACCCGCTCCGGCACCACGAGGCGGCGCTCGCGGGGCACGAGCGCGGGCGGCTTCTCGATCATGACGTCGTACTGGTCGTAACGGCTTTCGTAGCCGATGTCGAGCACGTCGCGGAAGCCCTCGGTGGTCACCAGGGCGGTACGCGCGCCCTTGCGCTCCAGGATCGCGTTGGTCGCGAGGGTGGTGCCGTGGATGAGGAGCCCGACCGCACTCGCCTCGACACCGGCGCGCGCGAGCACGTCGTCCGCCCCGGCGAGCACCGCGTCGTCCGGGGCGCCCGGTGTCGTGAGCACCTTGGCGGTGGTCAGGGCTTCGCCGTGCTCCAGCACGACGTCGGTGAAGGTGCCCCCGATGTCGACGGCGATCCGGGCCGGGGCGGCGTCGTTCGCGGCCATCGCGTGTCCGTTCATTGCAAGGTCCGAAAAGAGCCTGGAAGGGCTGCGACGTCCCTGTCCGAGGAAGCGGTTCGGCGGGTGGCCGGGGATCCGTGCCGCTCAAAGCACACGGCCGGGGACGCGCGAGCATCCCCGGCCGTGGCCGATCGATCCCGTCGATCGTTCCGTCTCAGTCCATTCCGGGACCCCTCAGTACTTCCTGCACTCCGGCACCTCGCGGCCCGGGGCGCCGATGGTCGCGAACACCGCCGGGTCGATCCCGAGCGTCTGGGGCACGTCGGGAACGGTCCTCACGAGCTGGTTGACGAGGTTGCCGTCGGCGTCCTCGACGACCTCGGTCACGAAATTGGTCCCGATGGCCTGCCGGTTGCCGTCGAGCCTGATCATGCCGTTCGGCGCGTCGAGCTCCAGCGCGGCCAGCCCGGCCCGGAACTTCGCGTGCCCGTCGCCCAGGTCGCCGCCGATGTCGTCGAGCACCGTGAACGCGGCGGTCGCCGCATTGTGGTACCCGGTCGCGAGCAGCGAGGGCGAGGGGAAGCGTTTGTCGGGCGGGAACGCGTCCTGGTACGCCTTCACGAACGCCTGCCACTTCGGATCGTCCCAGCTATCGGCCTGCGGGCCGGAGGCCGGGGTCCCGATCAGGGCCTTCTTGGCCGGACCCTTCGACGACAGCACGGTCTGGTCGACCATGATGGTGCCGCCGACCAGCGCGGCGTCGCCGCCGGCCTGGAGGTACTGGTTGAGGAAGTTCACCGCGTCGCCGCCGCCGAGGCCGAGGTAGATCGCGTCCACGTCCTCGGGGAGCGCCGCGATGATGGATGCGAAGTCCTTGGTGCCGAGGGGCACCCAGAGGCGCTCGGTCACCTCGCCGCCCAGGCCGCAGAATTCGAGCACGAGCCCGAAGACCTGGGTGTAGACGAACGAGTAGTCCTCGCCGATGGTGGCGATCGTCCGGTAGCCCTTCTCGTTGTAGATGTACTCGCCGAGGCCGGACGACCACTGCGCGCCGTCCATGTTGAAGCGGAAAAAGTTCGGCGCCGGATCGACCCAGGTGGTCTCCTGGGCGCCGGAGATGCCGTTGATGAAGGTCACCTGCGGCTGGGTCTTGGCGTAGTCCTTGATCGCGATGCCTTCCGAGCCGGACAGCGGCCCGATGACGACGTCGACCTTGTCCTGCTCGACGACCTTGCGCGCGGCGCGGATCGCGGAATCGGGGCTCGCGTCGGTCGCACCGATGACCACCTCGATCTCGCGCCCGCCGGCCATGCCGCCGAACTTCTTCAGCGCGACCTCGAACCCGCGCACCCCGTCTTCGCCGAGAACGGTGTACGTACCCTCGAGGGTCGCCAGGAGACCGACCTTCAGCGGGTCCGCGGCGAACGCGGGGCCCGCGCCTCCGAGCGCGAGCGTGAGCCCGAGCCCTGCTGCACCAATCAGACGTTTGCTCATCGTCTTCCTCTCCTTGGTTACCGTTGGTTGCCTCGCCGCAAGAACCGCCCGCCGCCGGGACCACCGGGGGGGCCTTCGGCGCGGCGGCTTCGCTCGTGCGCTTTCCGGCCGTTCCCGCCTCCTCGCCCGTATCCGGCGTTCGGCGAAGACGGAGGATGCGCGCCATCGCCGTTTCAAGCAACGCCGTGCCGCTCCCCGGCTCAATGCGGCGCCGTTCCGTCGCGGACGGTGCTCGCGTCGTCGCCGGGCCTGCCGCACCGGCGGATGCGCCGCTTGCGGCGTATGGGCGAGTCTACCCCGAGGAGCGCGGGCGTTGAACGATGCCGGCAATGCCCGCCAGGCCGGAGCACGTCCATCGAACCACCACGACCGGATGCCCGGACAGCAGAGAACGCAACGAAATCCCGATGACACGATCGTGTCCGGGACGCCGGCGGGAATCGCCGGACCGATACGGCTACCCTTGACGGGGAGCGGTCTTGACGTAGTGCACGCAGACTTCGGTGATGACGGGGAACTTCCTCAGTGTTCGCGTATTCGCATTGCCGGCGACATGTCCGAGACCCTTGTCCCAGATGTTGCAGCACCGATACGCCCATCCATGTGCGGCCAGAAGCGGATGCACGTTGGCCCACCCCAGCTCGGTGCTCCAGAACCACAGGGTCGTCTCGGGGGTCGAGCGCTCACTCCACGCCCTCACGTGCGGCTCATACCATCCGCCCAGGGATTCCGCGCTATGGCCGTCTCCCGGAAAGCCGCCCACCCCGTATGGCCCGTCGGAGATGATGCAGGTCGGAGCCGGCCAGTCCGCGTACAGGTTCTCGGCCCGGTCGAAGTGGATCGACACCTGGCCGCGTGAATACCGTCGGCCGGGTTCGGATTCCGGGCTGATTTCGCTCTGGTTCGGGAAACAGCCGGGGCTGTAACGCACCCCCGGTCTTTCTCAACGTCGATCCCTGCTTCAAACCGCCACCGGCTCCCCGGCGCGGCCCGGCTCCGCCTCCCGCCGCTTTGCCCCCTCCCCGATGCGCAGCAGGCTCGGGAGCAGCAGCAGGGTGAACGCCGCGCTCACGCTCATGCCGCCCACGATCACCGCCGCCAGCCCGCGGTACAGCTCGCTCCCCGCTCCCGGCACCAGCAGCAGCGGCAGCATCCCGAAGATGCTCGTCAGCGTGCTCATGAGGATCGGCCGCAACCGCATCCCTACCGCCTCCGCCACCGCCGTGCGCCGCGCGAGACCGTGGCGCTCCATCGTCCGGGTCTGGTGCACGAGCAGGATCGCATTGTTGACCACCAGCCCGAGCAGGATGATGAAGCCGATCATGGTGAGCAGGTCCAGGGGCTGGCGCACCCCGAACACGTCGTTCATCAGCCGTAGCGCGATGAGGCTGCCCACCGTGGCGAGCGGCAGCGCGAGCAGCACCAGCAGGCTGTCCTTGAAGGATCGGAACAGCGCCGCCATCAGCAGGAAGAGGATGACGATCGCCAGCACGAAGCTCCCGCCCATGCTCTGCAGCGCTACTTCCAGCTTGTCCGCGGTGCCGGAGAAGCGGATCTCCCCGTCGTCGGGAAGCCGGGCTTCGATGAACGGCGTCACCCTGGTCCTGATGATTTCGAGGGCCTCCTCGAGGGTCATCCCCTCCGGCGGCGTGACCTGCAGGGTGACGGTGCGGCGCCGGTCGACGCGGCGGATCTCGTTGGGGCCGGCGGTGCGCACGATCCGGGCCAGCTCGCCCACCGGGAGCACGCCGCCCGGGGTCGCCAGCGGGATCGACCCGAGCTCCTCGGGAGTCCCCCAGGGCTGGACCCGGACCACGATGTCGAGGCGCTGCTCACCGTCGAAGTAATCGCCCACGTAGAGCCCTTCCCCGAGCGCGCGGGTCACCGAAGCCATGGTCCCGCGGTTCCAGCCCGCCTCGGCGAGCCGGCGTTCGTCGGGCACGACCCGCAGCTCGGGTTCGGCGAGCTCCAGCCCCGGGAACGGGCGGATGCTCGCCCCGGGCAGGGCCTGGGCGAGGCTGATGAAGCCGCCGAGCGCGGCCTGCATCAGGGTGTCGATGTTCCGGATCTGGATGTCCACGTCGATGGTGTTGCCCGCTCCGAAGCCGCCGAAGAGCGATGCGCGCTTGGCGAACGCGATGGTGTCGGGGAATCCGCGCACCGTCTGGTTGACGATCGGGATCAGCTCGGCGGTGCGTGACTCGTCCCGTGTTCTCGCGCCCATGAACACGCCGCGGGAGAACGCGACGAAGAAGTAGTTCCCGATCTCCGGCTCCTGCTCTCCGGTGACGTAGGGCCGGAGCCGCTCCACCACGACGCTGCCCATCTCCTCCTCGAGATGGTCGATGTTCACCCCCGGCGGGGGGATGATGAACGCGAAGACGAGGTTCCGGTTGCCCTCGGGCAGGTAATCCGCGCGCAACGCCAGCGGAGAGTCCGGCAGCACCGCCATGACGCGCTCCGGCGCCGGCAGCAGCCCCAGGATCGCCTTCGGCGCAAGGGCGAGGGTAGCCCCGAGCGGCAGGGTGATCAGCGCCGCGATCCAGAACCACCGGCGCTTCGGCCCGTCGGTGAGCCGCACGATCGCCGCGGTGGCGCCGCTCCACCAGCGCGCGTGCGGGTCCACGTGCTGCGCCCGGCCGAGCCATTTCGAGGCCGCGGCCGGGATGACGGTCAGGGCCACGACCATCGAGGCGACCACCGCCACCGCAATGGTGAGGGCGAGATCCGCGAAGAGCTGGCCGGCCTCGTCTTCGAGGAACACGATGGGCAGGAAGATGGCGACGGTGGTCGCGGTGGAGGCGAGCAACGCGCCCCACACCTGCTCCGGCCCCATGAGCGCCGCCTCCTTCGCATCCATCCCCCGCTCGCGCAGCCGGACGATGTTCTCCAGCACCACGATGGCCGCGTCCAGGGTCATCCCCACCGCGAACGCGAGGCCCGCGAGCGAGATGATGTTGAGGGTCCGCCCGGAGAAGTCCAGCGCCAGGAACGCCGCGAAGAGCGACACCGGGATCGAGATCGCGACCAGCAGGGTCGCGCGGAACCGGCGCAGGAACCACCAGAGCACCCCGATCGCGAGCACGACGCCGAGGCCCAGGTTGTTGCGCACCATCTCCATGGCGTGATTGATGTAGACGGTCTCGTCGTAGACCTGCTCGAAGGTCAGCCGGGCCCGCGCCAGCGGCCCCTCGGCCAGCTCTTTCGCGGCCTTCTTGATCCCCGCCATCACTTCGAGGACGTTCACGCCGATCTCGCGATGGGCGTTCACCGCGATCGACCGTATCCCCTTCGCGAGGACGAAGCTCTTGCGATCGACGAGGGTGACCTCGACGTCCGCGACGTCGCGCAGCCGCACCGGAAGCCCGTCGCGCCATTCGAGGACCAGCTCCCCGAGCTCCTCGGCGTCGATCCCGCCGGTGAAACGCAGGGTGTAGCGGCGCTTGCCGACGTTCACGTCGCCGCCCGAGACGTCCTCGTTGATCCCGGCAAGGCGGGCCGCGGCGGGCAGTTCGACGCCGAGACTCGATGCCCTGTAGGGGTCGAAGGTGATGCGGACCTCGCGCTCGCGTCCGCCGTAGACTTCGGAACGCGCCACCCCGGGGACGCGCTCGAAGCGGGTCTGCACGACCTCCTCGGCGTAGTCCTTGTAGCTCTGGACGTCGCGGGGATTCCCCGCTTTGGTGCGGGTGATGAACCACGCGACGGCGCGGCTTCCGCCGCCGACGGTGTCGATCACCGGCTCGTCGGCGTCCTCCGGGTAGCGTGGCACGCGGTTGAGGCGGTTGAGCACTTCGAGCAGCCCGCGGCGGAGATCGTGCCCCACCGCGAACTCGATGGAGACCTCGCCCTGCCCGCGCTGGGCCTTGGAGACGATGCGGGTCATCCCGGGCAGCCCGCGCAGCACCTTCTCCTGCGGCTCGACGATCTCCGCCTCCACTTCCTCGGGCGCGGCGGCACGCCACGTGGTGCGGACGGTGATCTCCGGCCTCTCGACCTCGGGCGTCAACTGGATCGGCAGGCGCGACAGGCTGAGCGCTCCGAACAGGAGGACGAGCAGCACCGCGACCAGCGTCGCGGTCCGGTTGGACAGTGCGAGCTGGGTCCAGCTCATGCCGGGGCGCCGTCCATGGACGAGGGCGAGGGCGGGGCCGCCGGTCCGGAACCGAAGGGCGCGAGCCGGGCCCGGTTCATGCCGGAGGCTCCGGAGCCCCCTTGACGATCACCGGTTGCCCCGGCCGCAAGCGCTCGCCGCCGCGGGTCACCACGCGGTCGCCGGGTGCGATGCCGTCGACCTCGATGAGCGACCCTTGCGCGATCCCCGGAGTGACCGCGACCCGCTCCGCGAGGTCGTTCCCGCCGACCCGGAAGACGACCGCGCCGTCCCGGCGCAGCACCAGGGCGTCGCGGGGAACGGCGACGACCTCGCGCGCCTCCGCGGTCGGGATCGCCACCCTCACGTCCTGCCCCACGGGCCAGCGCGCGCCGCCGACCCGCAGCCGCAGCTCGTAGAGCCGGGAGCGGTTGTCCCCGACCGGCACGATCGTGCGGACCGTGCCCGTGCTCCGGTTCGGGTTGGCCTCCAGCGCAAGTTCGCCGCCCTCGCGCACGAACGACAGCGCGGCGATCGGGATCCAGGTCTGGACTTCGAGCGAATGGGCATCGACGAGCCGTACCACCGATTCGCCGCTCTTCGCCCATTCGCCGTTCTGGCGCAGGCGTTCCGTCACGATCCCGTCGAAGGGCGCCTTGATGCGTGTGCGCTCCAGGCGCTCCCGGGTCAGGGAGACCCGGGCGTCGGCCGCGCGGAGCGCGCCGAGGGTCATGTCGCGCTCCGCCACCGCTTCATCGAGGCGGCTGCGCGTCACCGTGTTCTGCGTGGCCAGCGTCGAAAGTCGCTCCACCTGGGCGTCGAGATAGGTGAGCCGGGCGCGCTCGCGGGCGACCGCCGCCTCGCTCTCCGCGAGCGATTGCCGGAGCAGCACGTCGTCGAGCCGAGCCACCATCTCGCCCCCGGCGATCGCGGCGCCGACCTCCGCGACCCATTCCAGCCGGCCTTCGACCTCGGCCGCGACCCGCGCGTGGTTACGGCTGATCACGGTGCCGGGATACCAGGTGACGGGTGCGAGCATGCGGCGTTCGGCCGGCGCCACCACCACGGGGGCGGGCGGCGGTCCGTTCCCCTGCCCGCCCGGCTGCGCGGCCACCGGCGCCGGCGACAGCGCCGCGAGGATCGAGGCCAGGCAGGGTCCGGCCGCGAGGCGTGCCGCCACGGACCGGGACGCGGGCGGGGGAGGGCTCGACGATGGGGTGTGCCAACGGGTCGGCATCAGGGCGCCTGTGGACTTGGCCCGGGGGTCATGGCCGCGGATGGTCCGCCGGGCTATTGTGCCGGGAACAGGATTTTCGCGCGCGCAGGATTCCGATCCCGGGAACGGCGTGTCCCGACGAACGCGGGCGCCCCGCCCGCATTGCACCCGCGCCGGTATCCGCGCGGCGCTCGTGGATCATCGGACAGTGGCGGCGTCGAAAGGGCCCATCGGCCAGGCCGCTCCGATCCGGGAATGATGCGCCAAGCGTAAACGCCCATAATGCAGCACTCGGGCGCGTGCAAGAACCGGACGCGGCGACGGCCAGCCGGGCTCGCCGCAACCCGCGCGCCACCACCCTCATCGGAAGGAGCAGGAGAGCACACCATGTCGATCGCAGTCGCGGTGCGCAAGGACGCACGGATCGTGCTGGCCACCGACAGCCAGACCAACCTGGGCTCGGAGCGGGTGCCGGCGGCGAACCTCTCGGGACCGAAGTTCATGCGGATCGGGGACGCTTGCATGGCCGCGACCGGATGGACGCTCTATTCGAACATCCTCGACGACGTGCTCGGAAGACGGCGGGCCACGCCCCGGCTCGACAGCGAGGCGAACATCTTCAAGTTCTTCACGAAGCTGTGGCAGGAACTGCACGAGCGTTACAACTTCGTCAAGGACCAGGCCGACGATACGGATTCGCCTTTCGGAAGCCTCGACAGCACGTTTCTCGTCGCGTGTCCGAACGGGATCTTCGGCGTCGCCTCCGACCTCTCCGTGCTCCGCTACGAACGCTACTTCGCGATCGGCTCCGGCGCGCCCGTCGCCCTCGGTGCGGTGCACGCCCTGTACGAATCGGAACGCGACGCGGATGCCGTCGCGCGCAGCGCCGTCTTCGCCGCGATCGATCACGACGTCCACTGCGGTCCCCCGATCCAGGTCGCGGCGATGCGCGAGCGAGTCGAGCGGGCGAGGCGGGGGTGATGCGATGCCTCGCCGCAGACAGGCGCAGCGCCGTGAAGATGCCCGGCGACGAGGGCCGCCGATGCGATGGCCGGTCTGCCGGCTCGGCGCCGGAATCGTCAGTCCGGCGGCGCCGCGCCCAGGCCGAAGTATTCCCCGATCGTGATGCGCCGTGTCCCCGATCCGGTGTCGAGGACGAGAGCGCCCCCTGCGTCGACGTCGTCCACCCGGCCGCGGATCGGGCCGTGGATCAGCCGGATCTCCGCGTGCGAACCGAGTCCGTCGGCCCGGAGACGCCACGCGCGGCGCAGCGGCTCGAATCCTTCGTCGGACCAGCGGTTCGCCCACGCCAGAAAGTGGCTCGCGTAGGCTTCGAGGACCTCGGCGGCGGTGATTCCGGCCGCTCCGCTTGCGTGGATCGAGTTGTACTCCTCCGGCTCGGGTTGCGGTGGGTGGGTCGTGACGTTGACGCTGACTCCGAGCACGAGGTCGGGATAGGGGTTGCGGGCCGGGTCGGTGGTCGCGACGTCGAGCCGCGCCGCGAGCAGGCCGTTGAGGAGCAGCCGGTTCGGCCACACGAAGCGCAGGCCGGTCATCGGCGAGACCAGCTCCGCGATCGCGCTCCCCGCCGCCAGCGCGCCGACGTAGACGAGCTGCCAGGATTCCTCGTTCGGATAGTCGGGCTCGACGATCAGGGCGCAGTGCAGATTGCCCTCGTATCCGAGCCATGGGCGGCCCCGCCGGGTGCGTGCGTCCGACTGCGCTCGGGCCCAGACGAGGGTGCCTTCGCCGGCGCGGCCGGAGGCCTTTGCCAGCGCCGCCGCGATGACGCTGCCGGTGCGGTCGAGGGTCACGAGCTCGAAGTGCGGCGGGAGGCGCGGCGTACTGCCCTGCATGCGCTGGTTCCGGCGATCGCCCATCGGATCATCCTCATGAATTCGGGCTGTACGACACGTCGGGAAAGGCGCCCTCCCCTTCGTTGCCGGACGGCGGACCGTATCCGCCACCCGAGGGCGTCTCGAGCACGAACACGTCGCCGGGCTCCACCCGGCGATGATCCTGGCCGGCCATCTCGTCCACCGTCCCGTCGTTTCGCTCCACCCGGTTTCGCCCGCGGCGCCCCGCTTCTCCGCCGGCCATGCCGTAGGGCGCGACGATGCGGTGCTGGGACAGCACCGTGAGGTCCATCGCTTCCAGGAAGCGGATACGGCGCCGGACGCCGTCCCCGCCCCGCCGCCGGCCCGCCCCGCCGCTTGCGCGGTCGATCCCGAAGCTCTCCAGGACCACCGGATACCGCCACTCCAGGATCTCCGGGTCGGTCAAGCGGGTGTTGGTCATGTGGGTGTGTACGGCCGAGGTGCCGTCGTAGTCCGGCCCCGCCCCCGCCCCGCCGCAGACCGTTTCGTAGTACTGGCGCCGCTCGTTGCCGAACAACACGTTGTTCATCGTCCCCTGGCTCTCCGCCGCGATTCCGAGGGCGCCGAACAGGGCGTCGGTGATCGCCTGGCTGGTCTCGACGTTCCCCGCGGCCACCGCGGCCGGGTATTTCGGGGCGAGCATCGAGCCCTCGGGGATGACGATGCGGATGGGCTTGAGGCAGCCCTCGTTGAGGGGGACGTCGTCCGCCACGAGGCAGCGGAACACGTAGAGCACCGCGGAGCGGGCGACGGCGGACGGCGCGTTGAAGTTGTTCGGCTGCTGCGCGCTCGTGCCGGTGAAGTCGACGGTGGCCTCGCGCCGCGCCTTGTCGAAGATGATCCGCACCCGGATGCGGCAGCCCACGTCCATGGGGAGCTCGAATTCGCCGTCGCGCATCACGTCGATCACCCGGCGCACCTGCTCTTCCGCGTTGTCCTGCACGTGCTTCATGTAGGCGTGCACCACGTCGAGCCCGAACTCGGCGATCATCCGGCGGACTTCCCGGATCCCCTTCTCGCCGGCCGCGATCTGGGCCTTCAGATCGGCGACGTTGTGGTCCGGGTTGCGGGCCGGCCATCGTCCCGTGCCGAGGTGGGCGCGGAGCTCCGCCTCCAGGAAACGGCCCCCGTCCACGAGCCTGAAGTTGTCGAAGAGGATCCCTTCCTCCTCCACGGTGCGGGCGCCGGGGGGCATCGAGCCCGGCATGGACCCGCCGACGTCCGCGTGGTGGCCGCGGCTTGCGACGAAGAAGAGGAGGCGAGGAGTGCGGGCGCCGGCGTCGCCGGTATCTTCACCCTTGCCGGCGGTGCGGGGGGATCGGCCGCCCTCGCCTCCTCCGCCTGCACCGTCCCCGGCGTCCGCTCCGTCCCTCCCGATGTTTCCGCCGGCATCGGTCCGGCCGACCGTCCGGCGGGCATGGCCCGCGGCCGTCTCCGGAGCCTCGAACACCGGTGTGATGACCGTGACGTCCGGCAAGTGGGTGCCGCCGTTGTAGGGTGCGTTCACGCAGTAGACGTCTCCCGGCTTCATCCGCCCGCGGTTCTCGCGCAGCACGGTGCGCACGCTTTCGCTCATGGAGCCGAGATGGATCGGGATGTGCGGCGCGTTGGCGACCAGCATCCCGTCCGGGTCGAAAAGCGCGCACGAGAAATCGAGCCGCTCCTTGATGTTGACGGAGAGGGCGGTGTTCTCGAGGGTGAGTCCCATCTGCTCGGCGATGGACATGAAGCGGTTGTTGAACACCTCCAGCAGCACCGGGTCGCAGTCGGTGCCGGCGGCCGATGCGCGGGCGAGGGGAACGACCCGTTCCATGAAGAGGGTGTCGCCAGCCGCGGGGTTCGCCCGCCAGCCCGGTTCCACCACCGTGGTCGCGGTGGATTCGAGGAGGATCGCCGGACCGTGGAGGGCGCCGCCCGTGGCGAGGGCCTCGCGCCGGTAGACCGGCGTGTCGTGCTCCTCGCCGTCGAACCAGGCCCTGACCCGCGCCATCGGATCCGGCAACGGCCCGGGCGCCGGTCCGGGCTCGCCTTGCGGGTCCGGGAACGGCACGGGCTCCGGTACCGGCCCGGATCCACCTTCCGGGTCGGGGCACGACCGGATTCGGACTCCGGGTTCGGAGCGGGTCCGTGTCCATGCCCTGCCGCGGCCGGCGAGCCGTCCATCGTTCCAACGTCCGCAGCGGCCGAGGGACCGGCCAGGGTTGCAGCGTCTCCAGCGGCCGACGGGTCGGCCGGAGCTCCGGCGTCCACGGGGGCCGCCGAGCCGCCCGCTGCTGCGGCTTGCGCGGCGGCCGGCGATTCTGCCGGCGCTCCGACTTCGGCCGCCGCGGCCCTCGGATGGCCGGCTCCGCCCGTCGCCCCCGCCTCCTCCATCGACCCGACCGCCTCCACCGAGGCCGCCTCGATGACGAGCGCCTTCTCCGGCATGACGAATCCGTAGCGGCGCCGGTGGGCGTCCTCGAATCGGGCCTTCATACTTCGCGCGTCGCCCGCCTCCACCAGATCGGGGGTATCGGTCCCTTCGTACCGGAGATGGGTGCGGCGGAAGACCCGGACGCGCTCCGCCCCGATCCCCTGGCCGGCAAGCTCCGCGCACGCTTCCTCCGCCAGATCGTCCAGCACCCGGCCGAGCGCGTCCGCCGCAGCGTCGTCGAGCCGCGCCTCCACCGCCCGGTCGCGCAGCACCCGCACGTCCGCGAGTCCCGTCCCGTAGGCGGAGAGCACGCCCGCGAACGGGTGGATCATGACCCGCGTCATGCCGAGCGCGTCCGCCACCAGGCAGGCGTGCTGGCCCCCCGCTCCGCCGAAGCAGTTCAGGGTGTAGCCGGTCACGTCGTACCCCCGGCGCACCGAGATCGCCTTGATCGCGTTCGCCATGTTGTCGACCGCGATGCGCAGGAACCCTTCGGCCGCCTCCACCGCGGCAGGGCGCGGGCGGCGGGCGGCCCCGCTTCCGGACCCGTCTTCTCCTCCGCCCGCGGCTCCGCCCCCTCCCCCGGCGCCGGCGCGCGCTCCGATCCCGGCCGCCAGGGCTTTGAGCTTGCGGACCACCATCTCACGGTCGAGGGGCTCATCCTGGTTCGGTCCGAAGACCCGGGGGAAGAACTCCGGCTGGAGCTTGCCGAGGAGGACGTTGCAGTCGGTGACGCAGAGTGGCCCGCCTCGCCGGTAGCAGGCAGGCCCCGGGTCCGCCCCGGCCGACTCCGGGCCGACCCGGTAGCGCGCCCCGTCGAAGGAGCAGATCGAGCCTCCGCCCGCCGCCACCGTGTGGATCATCATCATCGGGGCGCGCATCCGCACCCCCGCCACCAGGGTCTCGAACGTCCGCTCGTAGGCGCCGTCGTAGTGGGCGACGTCGGTGGAGGTCCCGCCCATGTCGAAGGAGATGATGCGCCCGTGGCCGGCGCGGGCCGCGGTTTCCACCGCCCCCACGACGCCCCCGGCCGGGCCGGACAGGATCGCGTCCTTGCCCCGGAAGCGGCGGGCGTCGACGAGCCCTCCGTTCGACTGCATGAACATGAGGCGCACCCCTTCGCCGAGCTCCGCCGCGACCTGCTCGACGTAGCGGCGCAGCAGGGGCGAGAGGTAGGCGTCGACCACGGTGGTGTCACCGCGCCCGACCAGCTTCATGAGAGGGCTCGTTTCGTAGCTCGTCGAGACCTGGGTGAATCCGATCGCGCGCGCCAGCCGCGCGAGGGTGAGTTCGTGCTCCGGGTAGCGATAGCCGTGCATGAACACGATGGCGATGGAGCGGATCCCCTCCGCGTACGCGGCGCGCATCGCCGCCTCCGCTCCCGTGCAGTCCAGGGGGACGAGCACTTCGCCGCCGGCCCCGACCCGGCCGTCCACCTCGATCACCCGTTCGTACAGCATCTCGGGCAACACGATGCGGAGATCGAAGAGGTGGGGCCGCGTCTGGTCGCCGATGCGGAGCGCGTCCCGGAAGCCCCGGTTGACGGCGAGAAGGGTGCGGTCCCCCTTGCGCTCCAGCAGGGCGTTGGTGGCCACGGTGGTGCCCATCTTGACCGCCTCGACCCCTCGGACGGGTTCGCCGGGTGCAAGGCCGAGCACGTCCCGGATCCCCTGGATGGCCGCATCCCGGTAGTGCTCCGGGTTGTCGGAGAGGAGCTTGTGGGTGAGAAGGGCGCCATCGGGCCGGCGCGCGACCACGTCCGTGAACGTGCCGCCCCGATCAATCCAGAACTGCCAGCCGCCCGCCGTCGTCTTGCCGGTCATCGCACGCTCCCGTTGGATGGCGCCCGGTAGATGGTGCCAGATAGGTGGTGCCAAGTAGATGGTGCCCGGTAGATGGTGCCCCGTAGATGGTGCCCCGTAGATGGTGATGGAGATTGTGCCGGCCGGCGGTCCCGAACGGGGCGCCGCCGACGGCCGCGGATGATCGCTTCCTTGGGTGGTCCATGCCTGGGTGGGAGCCGGATCGGCGGGTCGCCCCGGCGACGGCGACGTGGCGACCCGAACGGTTCCGACTGATTGATGCCGGTTCGCGCGTTCACTACAATCCGGGCGCATCCCGGATGATCGGCGACGCGGGGCGGTGGGGGCCGCTTCCAATGCCGCATCTCCTTTCCCGGGTTCCACCATGCCGGAGCACCTGCCCCCGGAGCGCGGGGGCGCGCTTACCTCCGGCGCCGCCGGCTTAGCTCAGTTGGCAGAGCAGTTGCCTTGTAAGCATCAGGTCGTCAGTTCGAGTCTGACAGCCGGCACCAACCGGATCTGCGATCCGCCGCTCGCGGGGACCGTCTATCCTTCGAGGGCAAGCCTTTCGGCGGCGCCCACGTAGGCGGCGGGGGTGAGCCCGAGGAGGGCGTCTTTCTCGTCCCGCGGGATCGCGAGCGACTCGATGAAGCGCACCAGGGTGTCGCGATCGACGGCGCGACCGCGGGTCAGATCCTTGAGTTGCTCATAGGGGTCGTCGATCCCGTGCCGCCGCATGACGGTCTGTATCGGCTCGGCGAGCAGCTCCCACGCATCGGTGAGATCCCGCGCGAGCGCCGCCTCGTCGAGGGCGAGCTTGCCGAGGCCCTTCAGGCACGAGTCGCACGCGATCAGCGAGTGCGCAAGGCCGGCGCCGAGGTTGCGTTGCGCCGTCGAATCGCTCAGGTCGCGCTGCAGGCGCGACACCGGCAGCTTCGCGGCCAGGTGCTCCAGGATCGCGTTCGCGACCCCGACGTTGCCTTCCGCGTTCTCGAAGTCGATGGGATTGACCTTGTGCGGCATGGTCGAGGAGCCCGTCTCGCCGGCCACCGGCCGCTGGCGGAAGTATCCGAGCGAGATGTAGGTCCACACGTCGCGGCACAGATCGAGCACGATCCGGTTGAACCGCGCCAGCGCGTGGAAGAGCTCCGCCGTGGAGTCATGGGGCTCGATCTGGGTCGTGTGCGAATTCCAGGTGAGGCCGATCCCTTCCACGAACTCCCGGGAGACGCGATGCCAATCGACCCCGGGGCAGGCGGCGAGATGCGCGTTGTAGTTTCCGACCGCACCGTTGCACTTGCCCGTGACGGGCACGGATGCGAACGCTTCGAGCTGGCGTTCGAGGCGGACGGCGAAGACCGACATCTCCTTGCCGGCGGTGGTGGGGGAGGCTGGCTGGCCATGCGTGCGCGACAGCATCGCCGCTCCGGCCCAGGCGTGCGCGAGCGCGCGCACCGCCTCGACGAGGGCCCGCATCGCCGGCAACAGCACCTGCGCCCGCGCGTCCCTGAGCATCATCGCGTACGCGAGGTTGTTGACGTCCTCCGACGTGCACGCGAAGTGGACGAGCTCGCGGGCGCGGCGGAGCGCCTCCGAGGCCGTGATCCGCTCCCGGATGAAGTACTCGACCGCCTTGACGTCGTGGTTGGTCTCGCGCTCGATGGCCTTCACCCGCCGCGCATCGTCGAGCGAGAAGCCGCTCACGAGGTTGGCGAGGAAGCCCTCCGCTTCCTCGCTCAGCGGCCCGAGGGCGTCGAATTCCGGGCACGCCGCCAGCGCCAGCAGCCAGCGCACCTCGACCGCCACCCGGTAGCGAACGAGGCCGTACTCGCTCGCGATCTCCCGGAGTGGGACGGTCTTCGGTCCGTATCGTCCGTCGATGGGCGAGATGGCGGTCAGTGGGGACAGGTCCATGGTCGTTCCGGGGGTCATTCCAGGGGTTGTCCGGGGATCACTCCAGAGGGGGTTCCGGCGTCACTTGGGACGGTCTTCGGCCCGTATCGTCCGTCGATGGGCGAGATGGCGGTCGGTGGGGACAGGTCCATGGTCGTCCCGGGGGGCGTTCCGGCGTCACCGGTACGACCGGTCCGCCCGTGCTTCGAGTCTCCCCGAAACCCCTTCGCTGCCGAGGGACGGCGTCTTCGCACGGCGCATCGTCAACGGGTTCCGGTGGTCAGGCCCCGGATCCTCTGGCCTGGCCACTGGAAGATCGTAAGATACAGGAAGCCACAAGATGAACTCGTCAAGATGAACTCGTCGCCGAGCTCGTCGGCGGGCGGGCGCCGGAAGGCGTCATGGGCAGGGACTTGAGCGGACTTCCGGCTGACCGGCCATGGCGAAGGTGAGGTTCGTCGATACGACCCTGCGGGACGGGCACCAGTGCCTGTGGGCGACACGGATGTCGACCGCGATGATGCGCCCGGTCATGGAGCCGATGGACCGAATCGGCTTCGAGGCCATCGAGATCATGGGCGCGGTCCACTTCGACGCCTGCGTCCGTTACCTCAAGGACGATCCCTGGGAGCGGATCCGGCTGTTCCGCCGCCACGTGCGGGGACCGCTCCAGGTCATCACCCGAAGCCGTTGCGCGCTCGGCTTCGACCTCCAGCCCCTCGACGTGCATCGGCTGTGGATCGAGCGGCTGATGGCGTGCGGGGTCGATCGCCTCGTCGCCTTCGACGGCCTGCACGATCTCGAAAACCTCACCGAGGGGCTTCTGCACGCGAAATCCCGGCGCCCCGAATGACTTCGATGCCGCGAACTTCGGCCACCAGATCCCGGGCGGAGTGCTGAGCAACCTGGTCTCGCAGCTCCGGTCCGCCGGGCTCGGGCACCGGCTCGAGGAGGTGCTCGCCGAATGCTCGCGGGTGCGCGAGGAGCTGGGCTGGCCGATCATGGTGACGCCCTTCTCGCAGCTCGTCGGCGTGCAGGCGACCCTGAACGTGCTCGAAGGGGAGCGTTACACCCGTATCCCCGATGAAGTGAAGCGCTATGCACTCGGCGGCTACGGCAAGCTGCCCGCGCCGGTCGCGCCCGACGTACTCGACCGTATCGTCGAGAACGGCTCTCCGGCCATCGCCCCGGCCCCGCCCGAGCCGGCCCTCGATGCGTTGAAGCGCCGGTACCCGGCCGCCGGCGAAGACGAGCTCCTGCTCCGGCATTCCTTCCCCGCCCATGTGCTCGACGATCGGACACCGGAGTCGCCGCGCCGCGCGTCCGGCGCCCTCGAAGACGTCGGCCGCCTGATCGGCGCGTTCGGCGCCTGCGAACACATCGGCGAGGTTTCGATCCGGCGGGGGCGGTTCCAGCTCGATCTCCGCCGGTGAGGCAGGCCCGGGGGCGATGAACGCTCGCCGCCGGTCTTCGCCTTGACGAGGATGGTGTTGGCCGAGCGCTCGGGCGGACAGCCGTAGCGCTCGCAGAACACCGCGGTGTCGGCGAGGTCCGGATCGCAGGGGAAGATCTCGTACCCGACCCCCGAGGCGTCGAGGGCCGCCCGGACCCGCTCGGCGAGCGCGGCATCGGTCATGCGGGGCCTCCGGGGCGGTGGGACGCCATCGCGCTTCCCCGTTTCTTCGGGATGGTGCGGTCGAGATAGCCGCGGATCCCGTCGAAGGTCCGCGGGTCGAGCCACCGTTTGCAGACCTCCGGGGTGACGTCCCGGTCGAGGGCCCGGACCCGATCCATGGCAGGGCGGCGGAGCTCGCGCTTGGTGAGCGCGAAGGTCTCCGCGCGTACCGAGGCCAGCCGCCCGGCCCGGGCAAGGGCGTCATCGAGGAGGGTATCGGGCGCCACGACCTCGTCGAGCAGCCCGAGCGCGAGCGCGGCCGGCGGCTCGTGCGTCTCGGCACGGTAGACGATGGTCTGGAGATGCCGCGGCGGAGTCGAGAACCGCATGATTTCGAGTGCGACAGGCGGGAACGGCACCCCGACCTGCAGCTCCGGGATGCCGATCCTCGCGGTACCTGCCGCCATCAGCCGCTGGTCGGCCGCCGCGACGAGCAGGCAGCCGCCGGCGATCGCGTGTCCGTTCGCGGCGGCGATTACCGGAGCCGGATGGACGAACACGCGCTCGAACGCCCGGCACATCGCGGGCACGAAGGCTTCGACGTAGCTCCTGCCCCCTTCGACGACCCGGTACAGATCGACCCCGGCGGAGAAGATCGTTCCGGTGCCGGTGAGAACGACGGCCCGGGCGTCGCCCGCATCGTCGAACACCTCCACGATTGCGTTGCACAGCTCCAGGTCGAGCACGTTCGCCTTGCCGTGCTCGATACGCAGGACGGCGATGCCGTCGCGATCGTCTCGATGAATCATCGGGGGTCCTCGTCCGGCCGTACGCGAGCGGGCGCATGGTACGCGATTGAAACGGCCGCATCGCCCATGCCGCCGTGGGCGGCGGCTCCGTCCGAGTCCCGTCCCGCGGACCGCCTTTGCGCGGCCTTGACCGTTCCCGGCATGGTGTGCAGCATCCTCCGGCGCGATCCTTCGGCGCGGAACTGCAACGATGCGCCGGAGCGCGCGACGGCGGTGCCGGCGATGCCGTCGGTACGGAAGATCACCGAAACGATCCGTGGACCGGCAGCGTTCTTGAATCCTTTTTCCAGGCTTCGGAGCCGCCGGGAAAGCGGGACGCCCAGAGGGAGCCTCGGGATGAAAATCCCGCGCCTTGCGCCCGCGTTACAGCGTGCTCGACAACACCAGGGTTTCGGCCGCGTTCGGAGCCATGCCGCCTTGGCAGGATGCGCTTGAGCGCTACCTCCGCGCCAAGGGACGTCGAAACGGTTGACGCTCGTCCTCCACATCCACCCTTGGATCCGGCACCTTCGCGCCGAGGTCGGGCAACCGTTCGGGCGGTGACAGACCCTGCAGAGCGCGTGGTCCGGGCCCTCGCCGACGGCCGGTCCCGCGCCCGCGCCCGCCTCGTGCGCGCCTGTGCGATGGACGAGGCGACCTTCGACGAAGCGCTTGAACGGCTCTCCCGGATCGGGGTCGTGCTGGCCGTCGGGCGGGATACGGTGGCCCTCCCGCACCCGGTCGAGCTGCTCGACCCGGAGCGGATCCTCCGATCCGTGCCGCGGCTGTCGCCCGGGGCGGTGCACGTGCGCTTCACGGTCGATTCCACCAATACGGTGCTCGCCGAGCGCCTGCGCGAAGGCGCCGGCGCACCGGAGTTGTGCGCCGCGGAGATCCAGACCGCGGGGCGGGGCCGCCGCGGGCGACGCTGGGTCTCGGGTCTGGGCCAGAGCCTGGTGCTGTCGGTCTCCTGGCGCTTCACCATGCGACCGGGTGGACTGAGCGGGCTCTCACTGGCCGTCGGGGTCGCACTGGTCGAGGCGCTCGCGGCAGGCGGATTCGACGGTGCGATGCTCAAGTGGCCGAACGACCTGATCGTCGACGACCGCAAGCTCGCGGGCATCCTCGTCGAGGCAAGCCAGGCGCGGCCGGACTCGGCCGCATGCGTGGTGGGGGTTGGTTTCAATCTCGATCTCGCGCGGGGACTCATGCGGGCGGGCTTCGACCGGATCGATCAGCCATGGACCGATTTTGCGCGGGCGTTCGGCCGGATCCCGGCGCGGAACGCGCTGGCGTCGCGCTCCGCCAACGCCATCCTCGACGCCTGTGAGCTGTATCGCGACCATGGGCTCGCGCGCTTCGTGGCGCGATGGGAACGGCTCGACGCCCTTCGCGGCCGGCCGGTGCGGGTGCTGTCCGCGGGAACGCCGCTCGAAGGGGTGGCGCGTGGTATCGACGCCGACGGGGCGTTGCTCGTCGAACATGCCGCAGGACTCACCCGTTGTGACGCCGGCGAGGTCAGGGTGCGGACATGATGCCTGACCCGTGCAGCGGGGCGTTGCTCGTCCAAGGTGCCGCGGGTCTCGTACGTTGCGACGCCGGCGAGGTCAGGGTGCGGACAAAGCCTGACCCGGACGGCAGCGCGTTGCTCGTCGAACATGCCGCGGGTTTTGCCCGTGGTTCAGAGCAATTCGCGGACGTCCTGCTGCCGGCGCGTGATGTACGCCTTCATGGCCAGCTCCGCCTCGTTGGGGTTGCGCCGCCGGATGGCATCGGCGACGCCGCGGGTCATCTCCTCGTGCGAGCGGGCGATGGAATGCCAGCCTCCGATCCTCTTCGAGATGAAGAACCACAGGCGCAGGTGGAGGTTGAAGATCCGGGGGATGACCTCCGCGAGGTAGACGTTCTGCGCGGCGCGCGCCAGCACCTCGTAGAACAGGCGATCCATCACCACGTAGGTGTCGATGTCGTCGCGCTCGGTCGCCTCGACGAGCGCCTCGTGCAAGGCGGTGAGGTCGTCCATCTCCTCCGGGCTCGCGCGGGTCGCCGCGAGCCGCGCGGCGTGGCCGTCGATCAGGGAGCGGAACTCGTAGATCTGCTGGACGCTGGCGGCGCTGATCTCGGAGACGAACATGCCGCGGTTGGGTACGTGCACCACCAGCCCCTCCCGCGCGAGCCGCTGCAACGCTTCCCGCAGCGGGGTGCGTCCGATGCCGAAGCGCTCGGTGAGCGCCTTGTCGGCGAGCACCTCGCCCGGGGCCAGATCGAGGCGGGTGATCTCGCGCACGAGCCGATCGTACGCGCGCTCGGCGAGCGAGCGGGGCGCCGCCTCGCGTGCCGCGGCAAGCTCCGCAGCCGTCACGCGGGCTCCGAAGCGTGTTCCGCGTCCATCACGCTCCGCACGCTCGGGGATCGGACCGGTTCTTCCCGGTCACAGGATTGCTTCCGCCGGAAACCAGCCTCGGAGGGTCTGCCTGAGTTCGTTGAAGGCGGGATCGCGGCAGTCGTCGAAGTCGACGGAAGCCGCCAGCTCCTTGAACAGGGCCGACGAGGACACCTTCCTGTTCCGGCGGAGCACCTGTTCCAGGGCTTTCTTCGGATCGTCAGGCTTTGAACTTCCAGCGGACCAGAACCTTTTTTCTTCAAGCCACTCGCGAAGCGGCTCGAAGCCACGACTCCATCCCAGCGTCCGGGCAACCTTCCCGGACGGGATCCAGACCCATGCCTCCAGCTCCGGAACGATCACGATTGCTTTCGAGCGCCCCTTCCAGCCGTTGCGTCCGAGCGCGCTTTCGATCTCCCTCCGGATTTCCCCGGGTGCTGCCTTGCTGCTGCATCCCTCATGGTCGAAGACGACGAGGGCGTACCGGTATCTGCGGATCAACGGGCGCAGAAACTCGGCGGCCCTGGTTCGACAACCCGGATCGGATTCCGGATGCCGGCGCACGTCGAACGACACGGCACGAATCCCCAGATCGGTCCGGCGCTGACGGAGCAGCGTTTCCACGGAAGCGGAGATGTGTTTGTCCGCGGCCAGAACGATGAGATCCAGGGCTTCCGGGCCGAAGTTCATCCGAGCACTCCGGCGGCAAAGAAGGCGCTCAGGTTCGGAGATCCCTGCCAGTCCCTCAGTCCGGGATGTGCCCGGGCCGGAATGACGTCCGTCGCTCCACTGGCGTCTTTGCCGAAGCAGAGCACGTGTTCCAGATCCGCATGGTTCAGGAAAACCGGGGAATGCGTCGCCAGCAACACCTGGGAGTCGTACACCGAAGACAGGGCATCGTAGACGTCCTGAGTCACCCCCGGATGCAATCCGTTCTCGGGCTCCTCCATCAAGTACGTCTTGCCGGCATCCGGGAGATAGGCCGGCAAGGTGAGCGCCAGCAGGCGTAGTGTCCCGTCGGAGACCGTCCACGACGGAACCTCCACTCCCGATTCGTAACGGATCATCAAGTAGCAGTGGCGGTCGTCTTCGCGATCCACGACGCGGACGCCCTCGATTTCGGGCAAGGAGGCGCGGACATGCTTCAACCAGTCGTTGAACGCTCCTTCGTGCTCTCCCCGGAGCTGCCGGATCACCCGAGGGAGGTTGGATCCATCGGGGGAGAAGCCTGCCTGGCGCCTGTCCGGGGGACTGGACCGGCGCATTCGGGAGCTGTCCAGGAAGAGTCTTTGCACGCCTGTTTCCAGCAATCGCTTGACGTGGGTGGAGACCGGAAATTTCTCGGGAGACTCGGGGAGATTCCCCAACGTCGATCTCCCGGGGCCGAACGAGATGCTGATTACCCATCCCCTTCCCGCCTTATCGGATACTTCGATATTGAAGCTGTCCCTTCCCTCACGAGATTTGCTCAGTATCGTTCTCGATCCTCGCCGTCTGCCCCCGACCAGGATCGTATCGGAAGCCTCGGGCGGGTCGGGGAAACGCAGAGGCTCCCGCCGGGGATGATCGTTTTCACGGGGCGTCAGAAGCGCTCTTTCGGAATCGATGCGTATTCCGTTCCTTCCTTCCTTGATGGCGATTTCATAACGAAACGTCTCGAACTTCTTTTCATGAGGAAGCTTTGTCTTGATCTCGTCCGGTATATCGAACTCCACCGCCAGCTCGAAGCCGAGAGCTTTCCGGGGGCGGCCCCAAACCATGTCCTGGAAGTTTTGGGTGCGTCTGTCCACGGCGGACTCCAGGCCGCTGGACAGCATGTCCCCCAGGAACGTGACGACGTCCAGCAGCGTGCTCTTGCCGCTGGCATTGGGGCCGACCAGCACGTGGAAGCGGTCGAGCCGGACGTCCACGTAGCGGAGGCAGCGGTAGTTGAGGGCCTGGATACGGCGGATCATGGTTTGTGCCCGTAGCAGGAAGAATCCCTGGGGCAGCTATCGTAGCCGGCATGGCGCTGGATGCGGCGGATCGTGGTCGGCGACGGCATGACCACCGGATTCGGTTCCGGCCCCGTCGAGTCAGGCCGATCCCGCGGCTCGCGTGCGCGCCGCGAGCAATGCGGATTCGACGGCCTGGCGGTCGAGATCCTGTCCGATCACCACGAGGTAGGGGCGTTCCCGCGGCGGCGCGCGGTCGATCTCGATCTGCCCCATCGTGAACTGGAGCAGGCTCGGATCGCCGTCGACGGTGAGAAATCCCTTCGACCGCCAGACGTTCCCGGGCATGGAGGCGAATGCGCCGATCAGGCCCGCGCGCGAGAACTCTCCCGAAGCATCCATGACGAAGGACTCGGCCGGCGCGTGCGAGTGGCCGTGGCCATGAGCGTGGCCGTGGTCATGTTCGTGGTCGTGGTCGCGGCCTCGGTGATGGCCATGGTCGTGTTCGTGGCCGTGGTCCTGGCCGGTGGCGTGCTCCCGGCCATGTTCGCGATCATGATCCTGGCCGGGGTCGGGGCCGTGATCATCGCCGTAGCGGGAGTGGCCGCCGCCCGTCTCCGCCTTCATCCGTCGTGCGAGCGGCGACCGCTGGTGCGGTTGCCCGGCGATTCCGTCATGCGGAATCCCGGGCGGGCAGGGAGCGGGCTCGTTCCGTGCGAGCAATTTGCTCTCGGGACCATCCAGAAGCAGCGCGAGGTCGGTGTCGCCCTGCTCGGCGAACAGCAGCGTGGCGTCGGGGTTGATCTCCCGCACCGCCTCCCGCGCCTCGTCGAGCGCTTCCGGCGTCGCCAGGTCGATCTTGTTCAACACGAGCACGTCCGCGTTCTCGACCTGCTCCTCGTAGAACTCGCCGAGCATCTCTTGCAGGCGGGTGAACTTCGGGGCGTCGACCACGGTCACCAGCGGGCCGACGTCCATCTCGCCCGAGAGCTTCGACTCGCCCAGATCCTCCAGCATGTCGCCGGGCGAGGCGACGCCGGTGGCCTCGACCACGATCTGTTCCACCCCGGCCTTCTCGCGCAGCTCCTCCACCGCGCTCATCAGCGATCCGCGCAACGTGCAGCACAGGCACCCGGACGTGAGCTCGACGAGGTCCACGTTGCTCCCTGCGATGACGTCCCCGTCCACCCCGACCTCGCCGAACTCGTTCACGATCACCGCCATCGGCCGTTCGCCGCCGCGCTCGCCGAGGATGCGCCGCACCAGCGTCGTCTTGCCCGAGCCGAGGAACCCGAACAGGAGGTTGACCCGCACGCCGCTCATCCCGCGACCGACCTCGACGGCTTCGCAGTCTCCGCCGCGCGCTCCTGCCGGTCGAAGCGCGGCCCCTCGAAGGCCGTTCCGGCGACGAAGACGTCCTGGAACTCCGGGCGCGCGGCCAGCGCCACGTGCTCGATGCGGCGCGCGAGCTCGTCGGCGCGGGTGCGCTCGCGCTCGCTCAGAAGCGCCATCTGCGCGCCGAGGTGGGCGGCGTTGCCGACGTAGGTGATCCGGTCGAGGGGGAGGCTCGGCAGCAGCCGGATCGCCACCGCGCTCCCGGTGTCGATGTAGTTGCCGAAGCCGCCGCAGAGCATGAGCTCGGCGAGGTCCGCGTCGCCGATGCCCATCACGCGCTGGAGCATGACGATGCCGGAGTAGATCGCGCTCTTGGCAAGCTGGAGCTGGCGGACGTCGCCCTGGGTGAGGGTCACGTCTTCGCCGTTGCCGGCTTCCGCCCCCCAGACCAGCACGAACTCGCGTCCGGCCCCGGAGCTGCGCAGCCTCGCCGCGACCGCGGCGGGAAGCTGCTCGCGGTTGCGCCTTCGCAGCAGGCCGCTCGCATCCATCACCCCCGCCCCGACCATCTTCGCGCAGGCGTCGATGAGGCCGGAGCCGCAGATGCCGGCCGCGGGCGCCGAGCCGATCACGCCGCAGTGCACGTCCTCGTCGATCCGGACGTCCTCGATGGCCCCGATCGCGCCGCGCATCCCGTGGCGGATCTGCGCCCCTTCGAGGGCCGGTCCGGCCGGGGCGGAGCAGGCCATGAGCCGGTCCTTCGAGCCCATGACCACCTCGCCGTTGGTGCCGATGTCCACGAGGGCGCGCAGCGCTTCGCTCTCGTCGATCCGGGTGGCGAGCACGCAGGCCATGGTGTCCGCCCCGACGAAGCCCGCCACGATCGGCAGCAGGCATACCTGCGCGTTCGGCGCGGCCTTGAGCGGCAGATCGCCGGCGGCGACGACGATGCCGTCGCTCACCGCCGGCGCATAGGGCGCGAGCCCCACGTACGTCACGTCGATGCCGAGGAAGACGTGGTGCATGCACGTGTTGCCGACCACCACGATCTTGTAGAGGTGGTCGCGGGAGACGCCTGCGCTGGCGCACGCTTCCTTGATGAAGTCGTTGATCGCGTTCAGCACCTTGGCGCGCAGGGTGGTGAGCTTCTTCTCGTCGAACTGGGCGTAGGCGATGCGCGACATGAGGTCGCCGCCGTAGACGGTCTGGGGGTTGACGCCGCCCACCGCGGCCAGCTCCTCCCCGGTATCGAGGTGCATGAGCGTCCCGACGATGCTGGTGGTGCCGACGTCGAACGCCATGCCGTAGGCGTGCCCGGAGGTGTCGCCGGCCTCGACGTCGATGACCTGGCGGTTGAAGGTGGTGACGGTCAGCGCGCCGCGCTGCTTGCGCAGCTCGGCGGGGATCTTGCGCATCACCGCGAGCGGAACGCGCCGGTCGGGCGGGGGATCGACGGCCGCCAGCACCTCGGTGAGATCCGAGGTCTGGTGGTGCTCCTCGCGCGGGATGTTCGAGACGACGACGTGCTTCTTCACGCCCGAGTCGAGCGTGAAGCCGGCGCCGTCCATCACTCCGGCGCCGGCCGGATTGCCGCCGGTGAGGATCTGGTGGCCCGCCTCGGACTTCGGCGGCAGGGCCATGACCTCGCAGTCGGTCACCGGGCGCGTCTGGCAGCCGAGCCGGAACCGCTCCCGCACCTCCTCGTGGCCGAGCTGGAGGGTGTCCTGCACGGTGGCCGGGGGCACGTCCCCGGAGAGGATCTTGCAGCGGCAGCTCCGGCAGCGTCCGCGTGCGCCGCAGGTCGCCTCCATGCCGACACCCGCCGCCCGCGCCGCGTCGAGCAGCGAGGCGCCGCGCCCGATGCGCGCCCGGCGCACCGTCTTCGCGCCGTCCGGATCGACGAATCCGACTTCGATCAGGTTCGATTCCGGCATCCCGTCAGGACTCCTTGAAGCGCCCTGGGAGCGCGTGCGTCCCGCCCGCAACACGCCGAAGGCGTGGGCTTTTCCGCGCAAGCGGGAATCTGTCTCCCGGGAGCGCGGGCGTCCCACCCGCAACGACGGCCGGAGGTATGCCCGGGGCTTGGCCCACAACCGGCAAATGTCCTGGGCCTCCTCCGCGGCAGGTTCCGGAGGTCCGTAGCAAAGTCATGCGGGCAGGACGCCCGCGCTCCCGGGTATCCATCCTCCGACCGCCGCGTCAGCTACCGAAGGGCAGGCAGCGCTCCAGGCGGTCGAGCGTCCACATCGCACCCCGGCACTGCGCGACGCTGGCGTTCGGCTCCCGGTCCTCCCGGATGGCGGCGATGAACTCGCGGTCGGCCAGCTCCACCCCGTCCATGGACACGTCCACGCCGGAGACGTCGATGGGCTGCTGCCGGCCGTCCACCAGATCGTCGTATCGCGCGATGTAGGTGCCGTTGTCGCAGATGTAGCGGAAGGACGTGCCGAGCGGGCCGTCGTTGTTGAACGAGAGCGAGAGCGTGCAGATTGCCCCCGAGGGCGCCGTCAGCCCGATGCCCATGTCCATGGCGATGCCCAGCTCCGGATGGGGCGGACCTTGCAGGATCCGGACGTCCCGGGCGAGGTCGCCGGTCTGGTACTGGAACAGGTCCACGGTGTGGCAGGCGTGGTGCCACAGCAGGTGGTCGGTCCAGCTCCGGGGCTGGCCCAGCGCGTTGACGTTGGTGCGGCGGAAGAAGAAGGTCTCGGCCACCAGGTGCTGGAGTTGCAGCTCCCCGGCCCGGATCCGCCGGTGCATCCACTGGTGGCTCGGGTTGAAGCGCCGCACGTGGTTCACCATCGCGATCAGGCCGGTTCTCCTCTGTGTCTCGATCACCCGCTCGGCGCTCGTGAACGAATCCGCCATCGGGATCTCGATGAGCACGTGCTTGTCGGCGAGCATCACCTGTTCGGCCTGCCAGGCGTGCAGCGGGGTCGGCGAGGCGAGGACGGCCGCCTCCACCCCCGGCTGCCGGAGGCCCTCGTCGAGATCCGTCGTCCAGTGGGGGATCCCGTACTTGCCGGCCACCGCCTGGGTGTGCTCGGCCACGCCGCCCACGATGGATGCGACCTCCACCCCTTCGATACGCGCCAGTGCATCCAGATGCTTGTGGGCGAACGCCCCTTCCCCAACCATGCAGATCTTCATGAGTTCCGGCTTCCTCTGTCGCCTCCGGCCTGCACGCGCTTCCGTTGTCCGGACAGGCGGACGTTCATGAACCCCGGCTCCTCCCGTCTTCGAGCACCATCAGGCCGTAGGCCCGGCTCCACGCCGTCGAAGAGCGGCTTCCAGTAGGGCTCCTGCGTCTTGCCGTGGTCCACCGCGGCGCCGATGGCGGGGACGTGGGAGGTGGCGACGCCCGCGATGATGCCGGCCATTAACGTTCCCCCTTGTTGCGGTTGCCCTCGATGGGCCGCCCGCCGTCGAGCAGCATCCGCTTGAACTCCGCTTCGCTCATGCCGGTGCCGGACGTCGCCGCGCCGATCCCCTGCATGGTCATGCCGTCGAAGGCGGCCAGCTTGAAGGTGTAGTAGATGTTGCCGCCGAGGCGGAGCAGCCCCAGCCAGTCGCGTTCGAGCACCGCCCGGCGTTGCGCCGGGGTCATCGGGTAGCGGTCCAGGTAAGCCGCCTCGTCCGCCCGGAAGGCGTCCCGGTTGCCGGCCTCGTTCAGGGACAGGCAGAACATGTTCAAAGGGTAGCCCTTGCGCAGATGGACGCTGTCCTGCACGTAGGTGCCGGGGACGTCGTCGTAGTCGCGTGGCGTCCGCATCGTTCGTATCGCTCGTTCGCCGGTCGTGGGTGGTCCGAGTCTACCGGGACCGAACCCCGAGGGGGCCGCCGGCGGGACTGCGCCTGAAATCATCGAGGCACCGTCATTGTATGGGCGCATTCGTTGATCTGGTTCATGGGATCGACCATTCTGCACCTGAAATCGTCAAGGCGCCGTCATTGCAGGTGGGCAATCCGCCGGCCGGCCGCCCCGAGGCGTCGGGGCCGGGACGCAGACGCCGAGCGTCATGGCCGGGCTCGCCGTCCGCGAGAACGTCGTGACCGGCACTCTCCGCGAATCCGCCTCGGGGCGCCGTCGGCCGTAGCGCCGTCAACGGCCGTGCCGCAGCCGGATCCGGTCCCGGACGCCGGGTCAGGCGGGAAGCGCCCGTTCCAGGACCCTCGCGACGTGCCATGCCTCACGGGCCGCGCCGGCGGCGATCTGGTGCCGGCAGCTTGTCCCGCTTGCGACGATCAGGGTGTCCCGGTCCGCCGCCCGTACCGCCGGAAGCAGGCTGAGCTCGGCCATCGCCATCGACGCCTCGTAGTGCTCGGCCTCGTAGCCGAAGGCGCCGGCCATGCCGCAGCAGCTCGATGCGACGGTCTCCACCTCCAGCCCGGGGACGAGTCGGAGTGTACGCTCGACTGCCGGCATGGCCCCGAACGCCTTCTGGTGGCAGTGCCCGTGGAGGAGGGCGCGCGTCTGCTCCAGCGCGCGCAGGGGGGGAGCGAGCCCCTCTTCGGCGGCCCCGGCGATGAACTCCTCGAACAACAGGAACCGCGCCCCGCCCACTTCCCGCTCCAGGCCGAGCGGCGACCGCTGGCGCGGAATCGCGGGGGCCTCGACCAGCGGCGCGGACGGGCGAGGAACCGTCCCGTTGCATGCAAGCACGAGCGCTTCGTCGCGGAACGTGAGCAGGCACGAGGGCTCCAGGCCGACGATGGGGACGTCGCGTTCGATGAACGGCGCAAGGGTGGAAAGGGTCCGTTCCATCTCGTGTCCGGCCTCCTCGACGAGACCGGCGGAGAGGAAGGTCCTCCCGCAGCACAGCGGGCGGCGCTCGCCCGGCGGAGGCGCCGCCGCCCGCACCCGGAAGCCCGCCGCCTCCAGCACCCGCGACGCGGCACGCGCGTTCTCCGGCTCGAACCACGTGTTGAACGTATCGGCGAAGAGCACCACCTCGGGACCGCCGCCGTGGGCGGGGGGCGAACGGACCGGCTCCGTGTCTCCGGGATCGTGCGCGGAGGCTGCACCGGTCCGGACTCCATCAGCCTGGCCCGTGCGGGCGGCCTGACCCGGGCGGGGCCAATCTCCACCGGATCGAGCCGCGCCAGCCCGGACTGCACCGGATCGAGCCTGATCCGCCTGGGCCGTACCGGAGCGGACGGCGCTGTCCCGATCAGCCTCGGCCCGATGGTCCCCGGCCGGAGTCGTCTCGACCCGAACCGCGCCGGCTCGATCCGTATCGACCTCCGATGAGGGCGTCCGCGACGGATCGTCCCGGCGTCCACCGGCCCGGAACGGATCGCTCCGCCAGCGCGGCAGCGCGCGCTTCGCACTCAGCCCCAGGAAGCGTTCGGTGAGGGCGGGAAGCCCCGGGAGCCGGTCACGCAGGTTCATCGCCCATGCGAGCCGGCTCGCGGCCGGCGCGTAGCGGGGCAGCCACGCGACGAGGCGATCGCGCAGCCCGAGCCCGTGCCGCCGCCGGCGCTGGTGGAGGTATTCGATCTTCATGCGCGCCATGTCCACCCCGGTGGGGCATTCGCGCTTGCAGCCCTTGCACCCGACGCAGAGCGCCATGGTGTCGCGCATCGCGTCGGAGGTGAGGGCGTCGGGGCCGAGCTGGCCGGTCAGGGCGAGCCGCAACGTGTTCGCGCGTCCCCGGGTGACGTGCCGCTCGTCCGCGGTCACCCGGTAGGAGGGGCACATCACGCCGGGGCTCCATTTGCGGCAGGCCCCGTTGTTGTTGCACATCTCGACCGCGCGGTGGAGCCCGCCCCATTCGGACCAGTCGAGCCCGGTCTCCACGGGCAGGGGCGCATAGCCCGGCTTGTAGCGGAAGAGCGTGCGGTCGTCCATGCGCTCGGGGCGCACGATCTTGCCCGGGTTGAACAGGCCGCCGGGGTCGAAGGCGTCCTTGACCTCCTCGAACGCGGCGGTGAGCCGGGGGCCGAACATCGCCTCGTGGAATTCGCTCCGCACGATGCCGTCGCCGTGCTCGCCGGAATGCGAGCCCCGGTACCCGCGGACCATCTCGAAGCATTCCTCGGCGATCCCCCGCATGGCGCGCGCGCCTTCGGCGGTCTTCAGGTCGATGATCGGGCGCACGTGCAGGGTGCCCACCGAGGCGTGCGCGTACCAGGTGCCGCGGGTGCCGTGGCGGGCGAAGATTTCATCGAGGCGGCGGGTGTACTCGGGGAGGTCTTCCAGGCGCACCGCGCAGTCCTCGACGAAGGAGATCGGTTTTCCGTCTCCCTTCATCGACATCATGATGTTGAGGCCCGCCTTGCGCACCTCCCAGACCGCGCGCTGGAACGAAGGCTCCACCGCCTCCACCACCGCGCCGGGGAAGCCGAGATCCCCCATCCGCTCACCGAGCCGCGCTAGCCGGGCGAGGAGGGCGCCCCGGTCCTCGCCCGCGAACTCCACCAGCAGCAGGGCGTCGGGATTGCCCCGCACGAAGCGTTCGACGGTGGGGCGGAACGCCGCGACGTCGCGGGCCAGCTCCATCAGGGTGCGGTCCACGAGCTCCACCGCGGTCGGGTCCAGGGCCACGATGTGCCGGGTGGCGGCCATCGCGTCGTGGAACGCCGGGAAGTGGCACACGCCCAGCACACGATGGGCCGGTAGCGGCTGGAGCGCCAGCTCGATCTCGGTGAAGAACCCCAGGGTGCCTTCGGAGCCGACCAGGAGACGGGCCATGTTGTGGTCGCCGGCAATGGCGCCCGCGCCGGGCGCGATGGCGTCGATGCCGTCGCCGGTCCGGGACGGGCCCGGGGAGCGGCGCCGTGCATCGGCTGCCGCACCCGGCATGATCGCGTCGACGTTGTAACCGCCGACCCTTCTCAGCAGGGGCGGAAAGCGGCGCGCGATCTCCTCGGCCTCGCGGGCACCGAGCGCGCGCATGCGCCGGACCAGATCGAGATAGCGGCCCTCGCCCACGACCCCCGCGAGCTTGCCCGGCACCTCGCCGAAGCGCACCGCGCTTCCGTCGGCGAGGATCGCGTCGATCGCGCTCACGTTGTGGACCATGTTGCCGTAGCGGATGGAGCGCGCACCGCACGAGTTGTTGCCGGTCATGCCGCCGATCGTCGCCCGGTTGGACGGCGATACGTCGACGGGGAAGAAGAGCCCTGTCGGTGCAAGCCAGGCGTTGAGGCGATCGAGCACGACGCCGGGCTGGACCTTGACCCGGCGCGACTCTTCGTCGAGGTCGATCACCCGGTCGAGGTACTTGCCGGTGTCCACGACCACGGCCTCGCCCACCGTCTGCCCGCACTGCGAGGTGCCGGCGCCGCGCGGGAGGATCGGGGCGCCTGCCTCGCGGCAGATCGCGATCGTGCGGTCGACGTCCTCCGCGGTACGGGGGATCACGACGCCGATCGGCTCGATCTGGTAGATCGATGCGTCGGTGCTGTAACGGCCCCGGTCCGCGGGATCGAAGCGCACCTCCCCTTCGATCTCGTGGCGCAGACGCTCGGCCAGGGCGGAGTCTCCCGGTTGCAGGCCCGAGCGATGTCTCACGCGCGTTCTCCGGCGTGATGCCGGCCGATCGGGCGCCGCTGCACCGTATCCCCGGCCGAGAGGGGGTTGGCGGGCGTCCGTCTCCCGAGGCGCCCGATCCCGGGTCCACGAGGGTCCATCGCCGGGTGCTCGGTCGCGCGCAGGAGCCGGCGCGGCACGGGGGCCGGATCGCCCGCGAGGCGCCCGATCCCGGGTCCACGAGGGTTCATCGCCGGGCGCTCGGTCGCGCGCAGGAGCCGGCGCGGCACGGGGGCCGGATCGCCCGCGAGGCGCCCGATCCCGGGTCCACGAGGGTTCATCGCCGGGCGCTCGGTCGCGCGCAGGAGCCGGCGCGGCACGGGGGCCGGATCGCCCGCGAGGCGCCCGATCCCGGGTCCACGAGGGTTCATCGCCGGGCGCTCGGTCGCGCGCAGGGTGCGGCCCGGCACATGGGCCGGACCCGGGATCCGAGGGAAGTGCCGGCCGGATCGCCCAATTCGACGTCCCCTGAAACTCGGCACGCGGCGCCGCGTCCGCGTGCAGTGTACGCCGGTGGGCCGTTCGGCCCAACGGCGACGGGAAGCGGGGCTCTCGCCGTTCTGGCCCCGGCCGTGCCGACCCTCCCGGGAGACCTGATCCGAGTCCCGGGCGAACAAAACGGCTCTGCCGCCGGTGGGAAGGATCTTGCATCGCGGAAGGGCTTCCCGGACGATTCGCACTGCGCTCCCGGCGGTGGTCGGGAGCCATCGGAACAATGTCCTACCCCGTCCGCTCGGACGGTCGCGTGGCCATGTGGCGGCAGGAGGCACCATGAGCGAACCCGCGGTGAGCACTCGGCGCATGGGCGGCAGGGAGGCGCGGCGCAAGCTGCGGGCCGCTCCCCTTCGCGAGGACGAGCGCGCGGTCCGTCCCGGCATGATCGGCGGCCGGTACCGGCCCCTCGACGAGCACGGGGTCGAGAGGATCCACACCGCCGCGCTCGACGTGCTGGAGCGGATCGGGCTGTCCGAGGCCATCCCGAGCTGCATCGAAGCGGTCACCGCGGCCGGAGGGCGGCTGAGCCCCGAAGGCCGGCTCCTCTTCCCCCGCGCGCTGGTCGAGGACACGGTGGCGAACGCCGCCCGCGACGTCGTGCTCCACGGGCAGGACCCCCGCCACGACATGGAGCTCGCCGGGAACCGGGTGTACTTCGGGACCGCGGGGGCCGCGGTACACGTGGTGGATCCCCGGACCCGCGAGTACCGGGAATCGACCCTGGTGGATCTCTACGACATCGCCCGCCTGGTCGACACCCTCGAACACATCCACTTCTTCCAGCGTCCGATCGTCTGCCGCGACATGGAAGACCCCCGCGACCTCGACTTCAACACCTGCTACGCCGCGGTCGCCGGGACCTCGAAGCACGTCGGAACGAGCTGGGTGCAGCCCGGGCACGTCGACGAATCCATCGCGATGCTGCACCGGATCGCCGGCGACGAGGCGCGCTGGCGGGCGCGTCCCTTCGTCAGCATGTCGAGCTGCTTCGTGGTGCCGCCGTTGCGCTTCGCCGAGGATGCCTGCCGCTGCCTGGAGGCGGGGGTGCGAGGCGGCATGCCGATCCTGCTGCTCGCGGCGGGGCAGGCCGGCGCGACCAGCCCCGCCGCGCTCGCCGGCGCGGTGGTGCAGGAGGTGGCGGAGGTGCTGGCCGGACTGGTCTACGTCAACGCCCTCTCGCCGGGACATCCGGCGATCTTCGGCACGTGGCCCTTCGTCTCCGATCTCCGCACCGGGGCGATGAGCGGGGGCAGCGGGGAGCAGGCGGTACTGATGGCGGCGTGCGCGCAGATGGGCCGGTTCTACGATCTCCCCACCGGCGTCGCGGCCGGGATGGCGGATTCCAAGCTGCCGGACGCGCAGGCCGGCTACGAGAAGGGATACACGACGGTGCTGGCCGGGCATTCCGGGGCCAACCTCGTCTACGAATCCGCGGGCATGCTGGCGAGCCTGCTCGGGGTGTGCCTGGAGAGCTTCGTGATCGACAACGACATGCTCGGGGCGGTGAACCGCTCGGTGCGGGGGATCGACGTCGACGACGAGAGCCTCTCCGTCGAGGCGATGCGCGAGGTGTGCACGCAGGGGCCGAACCACTTCCTCGGGCATCCGCAGACCCTGGGGCTCATGCAGCGCGAGTACGTCTACCCGGAGATCGGCGACCGCACGAGCCCGAAGGAATGGGGCGAGCAGGGCTCGACCGAGGCCGTCGAACGCGCGGCCCTGCGGGTGCGCGAGACCCTGGCCCGCCATCACCCGACGCACATCCCGCCGGAGGTCGATGCCCGCCTGCGCGCCGAGTTCAACGTCCGGCTCCCCCCCCCCCCCCCCCCCCCCCGCGATTTATGACGAAGTAACAGCAAAGCGTCCTCGAACCGGGAAACCGGTCACGGGCAGGACGACGCATCGAACGCCGTCCGAATCTCCCTCCCCTTCATCCGAACACCGTTCCAACCCGACCCTTGGTGCGGAAGTTCCTTTCCCCGACCGATGGTTGGCTGATGTTTGCCGCCTGACCCCGGCGGAACTGAAGCTGGCCAAGGCATTGTTGCACCACTGCGACCTCGGCCGGAGTGCCGCCGCCATCCACGTCAGCCAGGATACCGCCAAGACTCACCTCAAGAGCATCTTCAAAAAGACCGGGTGCAGGAGACAAACGGAATTGATCAAGCTGCTGCTCATCGTGGAATCATGAAAAATCACCCATTCGGGTGATTCCTTTGGTCCCTCATCCTTGAGACGTTCGACAAAACGGCTTGGCTCCGTGATGTCGGATCCTTGGCTCCGGCTATCAAGCGTCATCGCCCGTCATGGCTCATGCGAGGCTTCCAATGAACCACACACACGCACGCCGTCTCCCCCTTCCTCTGGCCCTTGCCGCCGTCCTCGCCACCGCACTCGCCGTCCTCGCCGTTCCTGTTCCAACGTCCGCCGCCGAGCCCTTCGCGCAATGGGCCTGGGACCGCACGGCCGCTTCCTGCGCGGGCGCGCTCCAGGGAGACACGGTGAATTTCGACGGCGGCGCGCGCTGCGTCGGGGACCGGCTCGGCGGCCTCCTGGTCGAGGAGGCCGCCCGCCTGATGACCGAGCAGGGGCAGAGGATGTTCGGGGCGCACTTCAGCCTCGTGCACCGCATGACCTGGTCCCCCCTCGGCCAGGGGCTGGCCGGGGAGCTCGACGCGGTCATCCCGCTCGGGTTCCGCGGCGGCGGCGTGCCGGCCGGGGCCGGGGCGGCGGAGGCGCTGCACGGCAGCGCGTTCTTCCTCCAGCAGGGCGTGACCCGCTGGACCGACGCGCACGGGCTCCGGCGCCACGACCTGCGCCTCGGCACCGCGGTCCGCTTCGCGCTCCCGCACTTCGCCGGCGCGGACGTGGTGGGCGCGATGGCGATGGTGCAGGAGAACGTCGAGCGGGGCCACCGGCCCTCGTCCTCGGCACCGACTACGCCGGGCGCTGGGGCCAGGCCTCGCTGCAGCACTACCTGCCGACGACGCAGTGGCGCCCGGGGCGGCCGGGCTACGAGGAGCGCGCCGCCGGCGGGACCGAGCTCAGCCTCCGCTTCGACCTGACCACGACCCTCTCGCTCGACACCGCGATGGGGCGGTGGGAGCGCGACGACGCGGGGCGGACCCTCCTCGACGGGCGCCTCGGCCTCGGCTGGACGCCGCATCCGTACTGGCGCCTCGACGCGGGGACGGGCCTCGGCCCCGGCGCGCACGGCGGCGCGGTCCGGCTCTCGCTCAACGTCCCCTTCGGCGGCCCGCGCCAGCGGGCGCGGTGGGAGGGGCTCGGGACCTTCGCGCTGGCCGACACCGCCACCCCGGCCGACCTGTGGCGCCCGGTGGAGAACGTGGGGCGCATCCGCACCATCGAGCGCGTCGCCCCGCAGCGCACGACGGTGGACGGCGTGACGGTGCGCTTCCTGCAATCCTCCGCCCCGAGCGGCGGGACCGTCGCGGTGGAGGTGGTCCTGTCCGCCCCGGCGGCCGAGGACGTGCGCCTGACCGTGCGCCTGGCCCCGGGCAGCGGGGACCGCCCGGCGGTGGCCGGCGTGGACTACGTCGACGCCCCGGCCCTCGTGACCATTCCCCGGGGCGCCACGTCCGGGCGGGCGACGTTCCGGCTACTCGAGAACCCCGCGCTCGCGGCCGACCGGACCTTGACCGTCACCGTGGCCCGCGCGGCCTGAGCCCGAAGAAGACCCCCTGACGCCTATCCGCCGGCCCTGCCGGGAAGGGAGAGAGAACGATGATGCTGCCCGAGAGGACGAGCTCTGCCCATGTGGCCCGCGCCTTCCAGCGCTTCGCGCGGGGCGCGGTGGTCGGCCTTGCGCTGGGCGTGTTGGCGGCCTGCGGTGGGGGCGGCGGGTCCTCCACTCCCGCGAAAACGACACCGACCCCGACCCCGGAGATGACCATTACGCCGGTGCAGGCCCTGACTGCGGCCCAGTTGGAGGCGGCTACGGTCATCAGCGCCGGGGAGACCGTCAACGGAACCCTCGAATCCGCGGACGACGTGAAGTACTACCGGCTGGACGTCGCCGAGACGAGCGTGGTCGAGCTCACGCTCGACGCGGAGGCGGGCACCGAGGTCGCGTTGATGCACCGTAATGGCGTTGTCCTGACGGGCGGGATCACCGCCAGTGAGATCACCCCGACCGGTGTCGTGGTCCCGGGAGGCGGCCCCCCCCTCTACGTTCGCGTTCGCGAGAAAGTGGGCCAATTGGAAGAAGCCGCACCCGCTGTCGTGAGGAAGGTGAGGAGGACTTTCAGTCTTGTGTCCAAAGTCGAGAAGGTCGCGAAGTGGGCAGGGGCCGTAATCAACATCGTCCGAGGCATTCCCAAGGTCGATGTACCGATAGGGGTGGGTGAAGTCAATGTTGATCTCACTGGAGTTTTCCAGAGGTCCGACAACGGAGGTGTCGCCTTCAGAGTAGGTGGCTCCACTGGTGCTTTGGCAGTCCACCTTTCGAAAACACGCATCGAGAGCACAGACGAGAAAATATCGGCTACGGTCAGAGCCGATGGCTCTGCGATGCCTGGTGATGTCGAGTTGACACTCTGCGCATCCCCCCTCCTCGCCCTCGTCGCCCCCGCCCCCATCGCCGTGGGCATCCTGAAACGCACCAATCCCCTTGCCTGCACCCCCTGGACAATTCCCCTTGTCAAGGCGTTGCCAAGGAGGAAGCCTGGAGTCCCCGAAACGTCCCCCGTCAGCTTTATTCAAGCTGGAGGGACGTTCACTTCGGAGCCCGTCGGCAGCTATTTCGAGTATGCAGAGGGAGCGACCGTAAGGTACAGCTTGGCGGTGGTGGGTGGCTCGCCCAGAACGGGATGGGATTCTGATATCGTGGATGACAGGGTGAGGATATCAAGCGCCAGTGACATCGATGGGGGCAGCAACATCGTCGTCCGGTTGACGATTACTGATTCCACGGATTCGGGGACGAATCCAAAGACGGCCCATGTGGATTTCCGCGTAGAAATCGCCGAGCCCATGACGCCCGCCGAGCCGCCTGATGAGCCCGACCAGCCCATGACGCCCGCCGAGCCCACGCTGGTGACGCCCATGACGCCTGCGTCTGGTACGCGTGGTTATGAGTTCTGCCAAGCAGCCGTGCAAATTTGGAGAGACCGAGGCTACATCTTGCAGGTGGGGGCGGAGACCACACCCGTAACCTTCGAAGGGTGCAGAACTGGTTATCCTTGCCGCCCCGAAGATGTACGGCAGGATAGAGAGAGCCCCCTCTATCCCACAATCAACGTAACGTTCTGTGATTGTTGCGGCCTCCTACAGTGAGCGTATTGGCGCGACGTAATGAAGGGTCGCCCACGGCGGGCGGGGGGATGAGGGCGCCCGCCCCGAACCCCGCCCCCGTGCCTCGCGCGCGGGGGCGGACTGGACCCGGCGAGGGAAGGTCTGCCGCGCGGCACACCTTTCACCAGCCGGAACGAAGCCACGCGAGGCGGTGATTCCGACGGAGAGGGGAAAATGAGCAAGTCCAACGCCACAGAGAAACTGGTCGATGCAGTCATTGAGACATACTTCCAGCTTCAAGACGAGCCTCTGCCTGGATGGGGCCGATTCCTATGTGCCTGGGCGGGAGCAGCGACATTGCTCGGCGGCTCCATGTTCATCCTTGGGACAGGCCCGATCATGGTGGTAGAATCAAAGAGTACATGGACTGTCTTCTGGACTGTTGTTGTTGCTCCTTCGTTACCCGGACTTGTAATTGCGGCGGCGAGGACCAGACACGGACCTGTACGTTTGTATATTTCTGGTATGTTGTTGACATCTTTTATTGTTGCTGTAGTTCTCAAAATGTGGCAGCAATCTTGACCCACCCCGTCACGGTAGTCACCGGATTGAAGCCCTGCTGGCGAGGGAAGCCCCGTTTTCCGGCCCGCACGGCCCGCCCCTTCCCGGCGCCCTCCTCCCCTGTTGTAAGAACGCAACACCCGGGCGTTTTTTTTCCTCCCCCGCCGTTGCGTTGCCCCTTCAATGAGGCCGGCCCGCGCAAGGCTCGGCGATGCGCCGCCGCGGCGTCTCCCGGGTGGCTCATTGTTCGACCGTTGCCGGCGCCGGCTTGGCTCTTGAGGTTCTGGGGCGCAACGCGCGGGTGTTCAGCTCGTTGTATCGGGATCCCGGGGACTTGCCCGGACACGATGCCGTTGCTTCAATACCCGCCTCCTTCCCTTCTCCCCGGCAAACCGATGAACAAGGTCTTCATCTACTGGGACAACTCCAACATCTTCATCGGAGCGCGCGACGTCGCCGAGGAGCGGGAAGGCCGATCGGAGCGTCATCGGGTGCGCATCGACTTCAAGGCGATGATGCGCTTGGCGCATGCCGACCGTCCGGTGGAGAAGGCGATCGCGGCCGGCTCGGTGCCGCCGGAGCTGCGCGCGCTCTGGAACCGGTTGGAAGCCGCAGGAGTGCAGGTGGAGCTGTTCGACCGGGGCGCGGTGGAGCGCGGCGAGCAGCAGGCTCCCGACCGCGTCCTGCAATTGCAGATGCTGCGCGATTTTGCGGATTACAACGGAGACCCGGGCGTCGTCGTGCTGCTGACCGGCGACGGCCACGGCTTCTACGATGGAGCGGGCTTCCACGCCGACGTGAAACGCATGCACCGGCGCGGCTGGCGCGTGGAGATTCTCTCGTGGGCCAACTCCTGCAGCCGGCGCATGCGGGAGTGGGTGGAGGAGAACGGCGTCTTCGTGGCGCTGGACGATCACCATGAGGCGGTGACCTTCCTGGAGCCGTCGAGCCCGGACTACCCGACGGTGGATCCGCGCGATCCGGCGGAGCTGGACCTGTCGCGCCGCCCGATGGCGCCGAAGCCGGGCCCCTGATCCGTCCCGAAATGCAATCCCTCCGGCCGTCACCGACAGGGGATCGAAACCCATGACCGACCATGAAGCATTCCCGCCGCCCACCCCGCCGGGCACGGACGACATGTGCGCCGCGCTGACGTTCATCGTTCCCCAGGACACCAAGCCGTACTTCGAGAGCTCCGCCCTCACCGGCGGTGAGCCCAGGGTGCACTTCGAGACCGAGGCCCGGCGCGCGGACGTGCGCGACATGCGGCGGATCCCGGACCTGCTCTGACGGGATGATCCCGCCCTCGACGCCGCGCACGATCAGGGCGGAATCGAAGCCCGCGCACCGCGCCAGCAGCATGTAGATGCGCGCATACGGCTTGTGCACGTAGCCGGTGACCACGTGGGTCCGCCGCCGGCCACGCACCGGGCCGGCCATCACCTCGACGGTGGCCAGCGCCGGGCGCTTCACGATGAGCGACCGCAGCTCCGCGAGGGCGTGCAGCCTCGGGTTGAAGACGGACTGGTCACAGTAGGCCCAGCTCACGTCCAGGTCGGCAAGCCGGGCGCGGGTCGTGGTTCCGGACACCGCTTCGCTCACCCTTCCCGCAGCCGGACGCAGATGGCCCCGTCCTCCACCTTGACCTCGTGGCACCGAAGCGGCTCCTCGGCCGGCTCGTCGAGGGGCGTCCCGTCGCGCAGGTCGAACGTGGCCCCGTGCAAGGGGCAGCGGACGATCGCGCCGTCCAGCACCCCGCCGGACAGCGAAGCGTCCTCGTGGGTGCAGGTGTCGTCGGTGGCGAGCACCGTCCCGCCGACGTTCGCGATCAGCACGTCGCGCCCGCGAATTACCACCCGGCGCATCCTGCCGGCGGGGAGGTCGGTCACGGCGACGGCGCGTTCGAACATGTTCGCGGCGACCAGGACGTTCGTATCCAGCAGGATTCTCACGGGCTCGGTCGGGGCGGGCGTCTGCCGACCCCGGACCCCGCCCGCTCCCGCAGATGCCGCCCTCGGGAATCGTCAGGAAATCTCCGCAAAGACATCCTTGTCGGTCAGCCAGCCGCGGACTTCGGCAAACGGCGCCGGACGTTGCCCGAGAGCCTCGAAGCGCGTGATCGCGAGCTGCCGCCTCAGCGCCTCCCGAGCGAGCTCGCTCTTGCGTTTGCCCGTCCGCGCCGCGAGCGCACGCAGCTCGGAGTGGAGCTTGTCGTCGATTCGAATGGTCAGGGTGGTCATGTACTGGGGTCTTCCGCAGAATTTGTGGGTAGAAGATAAAGAATGACAACCCGTTCCGTCACCGGTGGGGTCATCGGACCTGCGAGGCGCTGGAAATCGCGTTGTATCATACACTTGGCGACCTGCCCGAGCCGGAACCCACCCACAGATTCTGCTGACGAGGCGGAAATCCAAATTCGATCAAAGTCCTTGCGCGGAACAGCGCCGCCTCACTCGTCCGCCCTGACCGACACACCGGCGACCAACCGTCGATACGGCATTCCGGACGCACCATGAGGGAGCAGGCGGGGCCGTGGCCGTCCTGCAGGGCAGCAACCTGCTACATTGCCGCCGAGAGGTATTCAATCAGAAACATGCGGACAATGGCATCACGAATCGGCGGACACCGCATCGCCGTCGACGTCGGCGGCACCTTCACCGACATGGTGCTGGTGGACGCCGGCGGCCGCTTCCACGTGTTCAAGGTGCCGTCGGTGCCCGCCGATCCGAGCCGCGGGGTGCTCGACGTCCTGGAGCACGCGGCGCGGTCCTTCGGGGCGCGCGTCGAAGACCTGCTGGCGGATTGCACGCTGTTCCTGCACGGCTCCACCGTCGCCACCAACACCGTGCTGGAGGGCAGCGGCGCGCGGGTCGGGATGCTCGTCACCCGCGGCTTCCGCGACTTCCTCGAAGCACGGCGCGGCTTCCGGACGGACCCCTTCGACCACCGCCCCCCGTACCCGCCGGTGCTGGTGCCGCGCTACCTGCGCCTGCCGGTCGGCGGGCGCATCGACGCACGGGGCGTGGAGGTCGAGCCGCTCGACGAGGCCGACCTCGACGCCGCGATCGAGACGTTCCGGGCCGAGGGAGTGGAATCGATCGCGGTCTGCCTGCTGCACAGCTTCGAGAACGGCGCCCACGAGCGCCGCTGCGCCGAGGTGCTGCGCGGGCGGGGCGGTCCCCGATCCCGTCACTCGGGGGCAGGCCCCCGATTCCACCACTCGGGGACAAGCTTCGAGTGGGTGTCGCTCTCCCATGAGGTGGTGCCGGTCATCGGCGAGTACGAGCGCGGATCCACCACCGTGGTCAACGCGTACATCGGCCCCAAGGTGGTGCGCTACCTGCACGCCCTCGACGAACGGCTGCGCGCGCTGGGCCTCGGGCCGGAGCTGCTGGTGCTGCAATCGAACGGACGGGCGATCTCGGTCCGGCAGGTGGCGGTGCGTCCGGTGAACCTCGTGCTGTCGGGGCCGGCGGGCGGGGTGGGCGCCCTCGACTCCCTCGCCTCCGCCACCGGGATCGGCGATCTGGTCACGATGGAGATCGGCGGCACGTCCTGCGACGTGATGCTGCGCGCGGGCGGGCGGGTGGCGATCACCGACCGGCTGGAGGTCGGCGGCTACGATCTCGTGTCGGCGTCGGTGGACATCAACACCGTCGGGGCCGGCGGCGGCACCATCGCCGGCGCGGATGCGGCGGGACTGCTGTTCGCGGGACCGCGCGGAGCGGGCGCGGTTCCCGGACCCGCCGCCTACGGGCGCGGCGGCGAGGAGCCCACGGTGACCGATGCGCAGCTCGTGCTCGGGCGGCTGGCGCCGGGACCGTATGCGGGCGGCGCGGTCTCGCTCGACCTCGAACGGGCCAGAGCCGCACTGCGCACGCGGGTGGGCGACCCTCTCGGGCTCGGCGTGGAGGAGGCGGCGGTCGGCGTGATCCGCCTGGTCGAGCAGAACCTGTTGCAGGCGGTGGAGCGGATCAGCACCGAGCGCGGGCGCGATCCGGCCCGCTTCGTGCTCGTGGCCGGCGGTGGCGCGGGGCCGATGCACGGGGCGGCGGTGGGGCGCCGGCTCGGGGCGCGGGGGGTGCTGGCGCCGAGGCTCGCGGGGGTGTTCTGCGCGCTGGGGATGCTCAACGCGGACGTCGGCCAGGACTTCGCCCGGGTGTTCATCGTACCGCTCGACGCGGATGCGGCGGGCGAGGCGCAAGAGGTGTACGCGGCGCTGGAGGACGAGGCCCGGACATGGCTGCGGGACGGCGGGTTCGGCCCCGAGGCGATGCGCTTCGAGCGCGAAGCCGATCTGCGCTACGCTGGCCAGCAGTGGGATGTGCGGATATCGGAGGTATCCGCGGTGTCGGAGATGTCCGCGGGCGTGGAAGCGCAGGCGCTCCGCGCCGCGTTCGAGCACGAGTACGAGCGGCGGTTCGGCCACGTCCAGCCCGACAGCACGGTCGAGATCACCAAGCTGCGCGTCGTCGGCATCGGGACGCTGCCGCGGCTGGAGCCGCTTCGGGCCGAACCCTGCGACACCGCCCCCGAGCCGGCGTCGGTGCGCGACGTATACGCCTTCGGCCCGCGCGGCGAGCCGCGGGGCTTCGTGCCCACCCCCGTCTACCGCGGCTCCGATCTCCGTCCCGGCCACCGGCTCGAAGGTCCGTTGCTCGTCGAGGAGCGGACCACGACGGTGGTGGCCGGACCGGGGGACCGGCTCGAAGTGCTCCCCTCGGGCGACCTGCTCATACGCTTCGATAGTCCCTAAGATTCCGACGACTCCGACAGCGTGAACGGTGTTGCCGTACGTTCTGCAGTATGATCATCCGCTCCGTCCGCCACAGGGGATTGCGCCGGCTGATGGAGGACGACGACCCCCGGTTCCTGCAGCCCGGCCCGGTCGACAGGGTGCGCAAGATCCTGACCGCCCTGATCCTGGCCCGGGAACCGGACCGCTTCGTTGCCGATGCGCCTCGCGGCTGGCGCGTCCACCGGCTCTCGGGCGATCGCCGGAACGAATGGAGCGTTTCGGTATCCGGCCATTGGCGGATCACGTTCGAGGAAGAGGACGGCTGCATCGACCGCTTGAACCTGGAGGACTACCGCTGATGGCTGTCAACGGCGTCAAGGTGGGCATGACCCCTTCGCATCCGGGAGACTTCATTCGCACGGAGATCGTCGAGGAGTTGGGGCTGAACGTGACGAAAGCAGCCGGGATCCTGGGAGTTCGCCGGGCGACGCTTTCGACCCTGCTGAACGGCAAGGCCGCCCTGTCGCCGGAGATGGCGTTGCGCATCGAGAAGGCATTCGGCGTAAGCATGGACGTGCTGCTGCGAATGCAGGCTTGGCACGATGCCTCCCGGATGCGTGCCCGCGCCGGTGAAGTCGACGTCCAACGCTACGAACCGGCAAGCTGATGGCCGCTCCTCCTTCGACCTCCGGCGACCCGGCCGCTCTCGACCCGGTCCAGCTCGCCCTCACCCAGAACCGCCTGGACCACGTCACCCGGCAGATGGGCGACGTGATGGTGCGCACCGCGCGCAGCCCCATCTTCAGCCAGGCCCACGACTTCACCTGCTTCGTGTGCGGAGCGGACGGCTGGCTGGTCTCCCAGGCGGACGGCATCCCCATCCACTCCGGCGGCGGCGGCTTCGCGGTGCGCGCGGTGCTGCGCGACTTCGCGGGCGAGATCGAGCCCGGTGACGTCTTCGTGCTCAACGACCCGTGGCAGGCCGGCGGCAACCACCTGCCGGACTGGGTGATCGCCCGTCCCGTGTTCGCCGGCGGGCGGCTGGTCGCCTTCGTCTGCAACCGGGCGCACCAGTCCGACATCGGCGGCGGCGCCCCCGGCACCTACAACCCGCTCGCGCGCGACACCTGGCAGGAAGGGGTGCGGCTCCCCGCCATGAAGCTCGTCGCCCGCGGCGAGGTCCGCCGCGACCTGTGGCGGCTGCTGCTCGCCAACTCGCGCACCCCGGAGCTCCAGGACGGCGACTTGCGCGCCATGCTCGGCGCGACCCGGATCGGCGCCGAGCGCGTGGCGGAGTTCGCGGAAGAGGTGTCCGTCGATGGGGCGCTGGCCCTCTTCGACGGCATCCTCGACCACGCCGAGCGGCGGATGCGCGCGGCCCTCGCGGCCCTGCCGGACGGGGTCTACGAGGGCGCCGACCACTCCGACAACGACTGCTTCGATCCCTGCGACGTCGCGGTGCGGGCGCGCATCACCATCGCGGGCGACCGCGCCCGCGTGGACCTGGGCGGATCCAGCCCCCAGATCCGCGGCTTCAAGAACAGCACCTGGGCCAACACCTGCTCCAGCGTCTACACCGCCTTCGCGTCGTTCTTCGAGCCTGACGTCCCGCGCAACGAGGGCACCTTCCGCGCCCTGGAGCTGATCGCCCCCGAGGGCAGCATCGTCAACGCCACCGAGGGCGCGGCCACCACCATGTGCACCGTGTTCATCGCCCACGAGATCATCCACGCCTGCTGGAAGGCGCTGGGCGCGGCCAGCCCCGAGCGCGCCTGCGCGGGTTGGGCGAAGAACGTCTTCGGCATCACCACCGGGCGGCACGGGGACGGGCGGCGCTACGTGCTCTACCACGGCCTCGCGGCGGCCGGGGCCGGGGCGGTGGACGGAAGGGACGGCTTCAACCAGATCGGCCACCTGTGCACCCTGGGCGGCCTGGTGATGCCGAGCCTGGAGGTCTACGAGCAGCTCTACCCGGTGCGCTACCGGCGTTGCGAATTCCGGTGCGACGGGGGAGGGCCGGGAGCCTGGCGCGGGGGCACCGGCGCCGAGTACGAGATCGACGTCCACACCGGGGGCACGTGGTCGTTTCGCGGCGAGGGGCTGCGCTACCGTAGCGGCTACGGGGCCGCGTCGGGGCGGGACGGGGAAGGCGGCGAGATGCACGTGTATCCGGAGGACGGGCCGGATTTCGAGGCCCCGAAGTTCGGACTGCGCGAGCTCGGGCCGGCGCGGCTGGTGGTCTCGTCGCCGGGAGGCGGCGGGTTCGGAGACCCGCTCGACCGCGATCCCGAACGGGTGCTGCGCGACGTGCGCGACGGCGTGGTGTCCGCGGAAGCGGCGCGGGAGCACTACGGCGTGGTGCTGGCCCCCGGCGGCCGGCGGGTGGATGCGGAGGCGACGGCCCGACTGCGCGCGGAGCGGCGTAGTGAAGGGCGGGACTCGGGAGTGTGACAAGGACGGGCAGAGCCCGACGCCTGCAGATCGGCGGGAAGAGCATGCCTCCTGCCGATACGGCGACGGTGGCCGAGCCGTCTTGACGATGCTCACCCCGCTCCCTTGAGGCGCAAGGGAAGTCCGGCTGCCACGAAGTACACCTGCCCGGCGATCTCCGCGACGGCCTGGTTGATCCGGCCGGCATGGTCGCGAAAGGCACGCGCCATCGCGTTGTCCGGGACGATGCCGAGGCCCACCTCGTTTGCGACCAGCACCACCGGGCCGGGCGCAGCGGCGAGGGATTCGAGCAATGCTTCCCGGGCCGCGCCGGCGTCGTGACCGTGGTGCACGAGGTTGCCGAGCCATACCGTGAGGCAGTCGACCAGCAGGCAGGTCCGCGGGGCGCTCTCCCTCCGAACCGCCTCGGCGAGCCTGAGTGGCGCCTCCACCGTGCGCCAGCCCTCCCCGCGCAGGGTGCGGTGCGCCTCGATCCGGCGCGCCATCTCTTCGTCGACACGCTCGGCGGTGGCGACGTAGACCCGCCGGAGGTGCCCTTGCGCCAGGGTCTCGGCGAACGCGCTCTTGCCCGAACGCGCCCCGCCGAGCACCAGGGTCACGCCGGAGCATGGTTCGGGAGCGTTTGAACGCGCCGGCTCGCGCGCGGCGCCGCTCGCCACGGCCTGGCGGTCTCCAGGATTCATTCAGGGCAACCCCCCGCCGCGTTCACGCCGGAGTATGGTCCGTCGGGATGCGAGCGTGCCGGCGGCTTCGAGCGGGGCCGGAGACTTCAACGTCGAATCCGCTTCCGACGAAGCGCGACGCGATGGAACCCGCGACCCCCACCGAACGTCGGGGACGTCGCGCGGTTCCGCCGTCCGCCGAATGGGCCGGCGTTTCACCGCACCGGCACGTTCAGCACGTCCGCAACCGCGGGTACCTGCCGGAGCGCCCATTTCAGGCTGTTGTGCAGCGCGGGCTTCATCTTGTCCGGCGCGACCTTGTTGGACAGCGCGATGCCCTGGTCGAGATCGTAGAGCTGCTGTTTCAGGATCGCGCGCAGGATGATGCGGTGCGCCTCGATCAGGTTGTCGAAGACCTCTGCGTGCACGCCGGTCATCCGTTGTACCGTTTCGAGCCGGGTCGACGTGGCGCGAGCGCCGACCCGGTGCCGGATGGCCCCGACCCTGGCCGCGGAAAAAAATGGGCAGGATGCCGCCCATCTTCACGTCCATGCGCCCGTCGCGCAGCCGGAAGCGGTTGAACATGCCGAGCGGGACGCGCACGTCCGCGGCGTTGTTCGCCAGCAGGTGCAGAAACTCGCGCGACGCCGAACCGGCCTCCATCGCGTGATCGAGGATGTTTACGGCCCATCCACTTCCCGAAGCCGGCCCGGATATCGGCAAACCTCGGGGCCTCCGCCACGTCGGCGTCGGTCAGTCCGTGGATCCGGGTCGTTTCCGGCGGGATCGGAACGCCGGGGTTGACGAGCGTGCTGTAGGTGTCGTCGTGGACCAGCCGGCCCTTGCCCAGCCGGACCGCCCCGATCTGGATCAGGCGGGCGCTGCCGACGGCAAGGCCCGTGGTCTCGGTGTCGAGGGCGACCGCGCTCAGCGAATTGAGAGGCGTTGCGGAAGAGACTTCAGCCGGGTCGGTGGAGTGCATTATCCCGTATCTCCGCCCGACCCGCGGGGTTCGCCCTCGCATGGTGCCCCTGCCGTCGCGGCCGGCTGGAAGTGGGCGGGAACGACTCCCTGGGCGTTCCCGGATTGAACCGTCGTGCGGGATGGCCATACACTTTCCGGGCGAGGCATCGACCCCGCGGGCCGGGCAACCCCTTCCCCGCCGCACCGAAACATTCCACCACCGACGGCAACCGTGACCATCCTCGAGGTCCGCAACCTCTCCCGTCGTTTCGGCGGCCTGGTCGCCGTGTCCGACCTCTCCTTCTCGGTCGGGGAGGGCGAGATCCGGGGTCTCATCGGACCCAACGGCGCGGGCAAGACGACCACCTTCAACGTGATTAGCGGATTCTATCCGCCGAGCGCCGGACGCGTCCTGTTCCGCGGCGAAGACGTCTCCGGCCTGCGCACCAGCGCCATCGCGGCCCGCGGCCTGGTGAGGACGTTTCAGGCCACGACCCTCTTCCAGGAGCTCACGGTGCTCGAAAACGTGCTCGTGGGTTGCCACCGCCAGGTCCGCACGGGTCCCTTGCGGGCGCTGATCGGAGCGGATCGGCGGCAGGAGGCGGCGGCGCGGGACAATGCCCTCGACATCCTGGAGTTTTTCGGACTGGGCGAGCGCGGGGGCGATCCCGCCATGAGCCTGCCCCACGGCTTGCAGCGCGCCCTCGGGGTCGCGGTGGCGTTCGCCGCCGGCCCGGAGCTGCTGCTGCTCGACGAGCCCTTCACCGGCATGAACCCGGAGGAGACCCGCCGGATGATGGAGATCGCCCGCAAGGTGCGCGACCGCGGCGTCACCCTCCTGCTGGTGGAGCACGACATGCAGGCGGTGATGGGGCTTTGCGATCGGATCACGGTGCTCAACTTCGGCCGCCTGCTGGCCGAGGGGACTCCCGATGAGGTACGCCGCCATCCGGGGGTGATCGAGGCGTATCTCGGAGCCGCGAGCGGTGCTGCTTGAGGTCAGGAACGCCACGGTGCACTACCACAAGGTGGTGGCCTTGCGCGGCGTCAGCATGGACGTTCCGGAGGGCGCGGTGGTCACCATCATCGGCGCCAACGGCGCCGGGAAGAGCACCTTGCTGCGGGCGATCTCGGGCCTCGAGGCGCTCTCGGAAGGCGAGATCCGATTCGGCGGCCGACGCATCGACGGCACCGCGCCCGATCGGGTCGTGGCGCTGGGGATCGCGCAGGTGCCCGAAGGGCGGCGCATCTTCCCGGACCTCACCGTCGAGGAGAACCTCAACACCGGCGCCTGGCTCCGACGCGACAAGGCGCAGGTGGGGCGTGACCTCGACGGCGTGTTCGGGCATTTCCCGAGGCTGAAGGAAAGGCGCCGGCAATCGGGCAAGACCCTTTCCGGCGGCGAACAGCAGATGCTGGCCATCGGGCGTGCGCTGATGTCGAACCCGAAGCTCCTGCTTCTGGACGAGCCCACCATCGGCCTCTCGCCGGTGCTGGTCCGGGAGATGGCGCGGATCATCGGGGAGATCCACGAACGCGGGGTCCCCGTGGTCCTCGTGGAACAGAACGCGGAGCTGGCGCTCCGGCTGGCCGACTATGCCTACGTGCTGGAGATCGGATCGGTGGCCTTGCACGGCCCGGCGTCCGAGCTTCACCAGAACACGCACGTGCGCCGCGCCTATCTGGGCGCGTGACGCCTCGCTGTTCACACCCTCACTTCTTTCGTCACCGGGCTGCTGCCGCGGGGACCGCTCGCCACCCAGCCTCCGATGGCCGCGCTCATGAGCCCGGCCTCGCCGCCGGCCCGCACGACGTTCAGTCCACCTTCCCGGAACTTCGGCATCGAATCCCGGACCAGCTCCGGCTTCACGCCCGCGTCCACGCCGCCCGCTCCGCGCACCAGCTCCGACCCCGGACGGATCGTCGCTTCCACGAGCGCGCGCTTGATCCGCGCCTTGTCCCATCCGCCTTCCTTGAAGATCCGCCAGTGCTCGGGCGAGAGCACCAGGAAGGCGTCGATGGACTCCACGAGCTTCGGGTGCCCGAGCGAATTCAGGGTCATCGCCAGCGAGCGGGCGAGGGAGTCCGGGCTGCGCGAGCCTTCGTCCATGTTCGGGCTCAGGCCCCCGCCCCCGAACAGCGTGACCGCGGAAGCGCCGGGGGCGATGCCGCGCTCCACGCCGAGCGGCTGCCAGTCCGGATCGGACTCGTCCTCGGCGAAGCACAGGGTGTACTTGCCCGGCCAGCCGAGGGTCGCCCGGTCGATGCCCCCCGGCACCCCGCCGCCGACGTTGCGGATCACGAGCTGCAACGCCCGCCCGATGCTCGCGTTGGCCCGGTTGCCCTGGCCGAGCGCGTTCACGCCCGAGTTCATGCCGATGCGGCGGGCGATCGGACCGTTGACGACGATCATCGGGCTGGAAAACCAGGTGGTGCACAGCAGCCCGTGCATCGCGAACCCGGGCACGAGCGCCGCCTCCACCGCGGCGAGGACGACCGGCATGTACTCCGGCTTGCAGCCCGCCATCACCGCGTTGATCGCGACCTTCTCCACCGTGCACGGCGCGTTGTTCGGCGGGATCGCGCCGACCGCCTCCTGCGGATCCCGAGCCGTGCCCTTGAGCATGCGCAGCACCCGCACCGGGGTCGGCGGGACCACCGGCAGGCCGTCGCTCCACCCGCGGGAGAAGCAGAGCTCGTGCTCGTCCTCGGGCGCGTGCACGTCGATGGTGCGGGCCGTGAGCGGCGGCTCCCCGAACGCGACTTCGAGGATCTCCGCCATGCCGGGATCGACGCTCTTCGAGCCGCAGCCCGGCCGGAAGCCGGGGAGGTCGGCGCCGAGCGGGCCGATCCCCGTCATCCGGCGCCACTCGGCGCGGTCCCAGCCAATGGTGCGCTCGACTTCGGCGTCGTCTTCGAGGCGGATGAGGGTCGGCACCGTCTCGATCCGCAGGCGCCACGACTGTTCGAGCGAACGGTCGTCGACGGGGTCCAGCCCGGACGGGAACGCCGGGTCGTCCTGGGTGTAGACGGTCAGCCCGGCGCCGCTCGCCGCGATCTGGTGCAGCACCGGCTGGACGAGATCGCAGGTCGGGCAGTCGCGCTTGGCGACGACGATGAAGCGGGCGCTCACAGCAGCTTCGCGTGCTCGTCGAGGAGCGGCAGCACCTCGTCTCGTCCCTTCGGCGGGAGGGTGACGAGGGCGCGGAAGACGCCGGCCTCGCTGTAGGCGTCCAGCGCCTCCGGATCGCCGGTGGCCCCGAACACGGAGGTCCGGATGGTGCCCACGTCGCGCCCGGCCCGGTCCGCGAACTCCTTGAGCCGGGCCATCTCCGCCTTCGCGTCCCTGAACGCGCGCGTGCGGGGCATCCAGCCCTCGCAGAAGTCCACCACCCGTTCGAGCGAGTACCGGGTCTCGCCCCCGAGCAGCACCGGGGGGTTGGGCTTCTGCACCGGCTTCGGGCTCGACCAGATCGGATCGAAGTCGACGAACGGACCGTGGTACTCGGGCTCCTCCTCACGCCATATCGTCTTGATCGCCTTGGCACGATCGCACATGACCTTGAACCGGTCCCTGAACGTGGTGCCGTGGTTCTCCATCTCCTCCGCGTTCCATCCCGCTCCGATCCCCAGCTCGAAGCGCCCGCCGGAGAGCAGGTCGAGGGTCGCGCACTCCTTGGCGAGCACGATCGGGTCGCGCTCGGTGAGCAGGGCGATGGCGGTGCCGATGCGCAGATGCTTCGTCGAGGCCGCCGCATAAGCGAGTCCGACGAAGGGATCGACGGTGTGCCTGTACTCCTCCGGCAGCTCGCTGCCGCCCGGCCAGGGGCTACGGCGGCTGGTGGGGATGTGGGTGTGTTCGGGGACGAAGAGGGATTCGAAGCCGCGGTCTTCGGCCTCGCGGGCGAGCTCGTCGATACGGATGGTGTACGCGGTGGAGAACTGGGTGACGCCGATGTGCATGGGATGGCTCCGATGTGCGGGCGGTGGTACATGGATGCGCATTTCTACCAGAAAACCGCGCCGCCGATCCCGTGGTCCGCGCGGAAGACGGCGGGCGGTTACATCACTTTTTCTAAAGCCAAGGCAATGAAATTCTGAAGAGACCACCGTTTGAGTCGGCGCACTTTGTCTCCATCTGTCTGTCCAAGAGTCGTTGCAATGAGGACAGGACCATGAACCGCAGTGCATCCCCAGGCCACGAGCCGCGGCGTGCGCACGATACCGGCGCCTCCCCGCGTCGCGCCGCCCGATCCCGCGAGTTCCGGATCGAGGCCGTCGGCCATGCGCTCGTCGCGGCCGGACGTGCCCTCGTCCGGGCCGGATCCGACCTCTACCGCGGGCTCGCCGCCGCGGCCCGGAAGCGGCGGACGGTCTCGGAGCTCTCGCGTCTCGACGATCACGCGCTTGTCGACATCGGCATCAGCCGCGCGCAGATCCCGATGATCGCGCAGGGGCTGATCGCCCCCGGCGGTGCGGCGCCACGGCGGATCGTCCCTGCCGCGCCGTGCCCGCCGGAGTATCATGCAGAGGCCGCGAACGACACCACGACCACACCGGCCGCCGCCTGACGCGCCGGCAGCAGTTTCGGCAAGGGCCGGAGGATCTTCGGTTACTCCTCCCTCCCCCCGACCGGAGTCCTCCGGCCCAAGTGCCGATCCCCGTACGGGGCTTTCACGGGCAACGATGCGGATCGCCCATCGTCCACCTGTCGGGGTGCGGTCGGTGTACCCCGCCGCGTCACCGGCGCCGGCGGCTCCGCGTCCGAGTTCTGCGCCCGAAGTCTGAGGAGGTGGTCCATCAGCACGATGGCGACCATCGCCTCGGTGATCGGGGTCGCCCGGACCCCCACGCATGGTTCGTGACGGCCGTGGGTGACCACATCGACCGGGTTCCCCTCGACGTCGATACCGCGCCCTGGAAGCCGCTCCAGGGGGCTGCCCGGTCCCACGGCGCACAGAACGGCCCTGGGTCCAATGCCCGTCCCGGTGGCACGACATCCTGCCATTTGCCATATTCGCCGGCGAATATGACTGCTCCGCGCGCGACGGCCGGGTCGCCGGGTTCCGGATTCGGACCGGCGGGTGGCGCTCGAAGCCTCGATTGATGAACAACGCCAACCTCTACGCATTCCTCGAAGCGCATTTCCCCGCCGACCGCTCCGCCGCCTGCCTGGAGACGCCGGACGGTGTGGTGTGGACCTGCGCCGGCGTCGAAGCCGAGTCGGCGCGCTACGCGCACCTGCTGTGCGAGCGCGGCGTAGCGCCCGGGGACCGCGTCGCGGTGCAGGTGGAAAAATCGCCGCAAGCCCTTGCGCTCTATCTCGCCTGCCTGCGGGCGGGTGCGATCTACCTGCCGCTCAACCCCGCGTATCCGGATCGGGAGCTGCGCTATTTCTTCGGTGACGCCGAGCCCCGGGTGGTGGTGGGACGGCCGGAATCGGCGCCCGGGCTCGCGGCGCTCTGCGGGCGGCACGGCATCGGCGAGCTGCTCACCCTCGGGGCGCGCGGAGACGGCACCCTGGTCGAGGCGGCCCGCACGATGCCCGAGCGCTTCGACACCGTGGCGCGGGCCGCCGGGGATCTGGCCGCGCTGCTCTACACCTCGGGCACCACCGGCAGGCCGAAGGGCGCGATGCTCACCCACGGCAACCTGTCCTCGAACGCCGGGGTGCTCCACGCGGCCTGGGGGTTCCGCGAGGGCGACGTGCTCCTGCACATGCTGCCCATCTTCCACACCCACGGGTTGTTCGTGGCGTGCCACACCTCGCTGCTCAACGGCTCGCCGATGATCTTCTGCCCGCGCTTCGACGCGGCCGAGGCCCGCCGGCTGCTGCCCCGCGCCACCGTCTTCATGGGGGTGCCCACGTACTACACCCGGCTGCTCGCCCTGCCGGAGTTCGGCCGTGACGACTGCGCCGGGATGCGGCTCTTCGTCTCCGGCTCCGCCCCGCTACGGGAGCAGACCTTCGAGGGGTTCCGCGAGCGGACCGGACACACGATCCTGGAACGCTACGGCATGACCGAGTGCGGCATGGGCGCCTCGAACCCGCTCGACGGCGAACGCCGCGCGGGTACCGTCGGCTTGCCCCTGTCCGGCGTCGATCTACGGGTGGTCGGCGATGACGGCACGCCGGCCGGTCCCGGGGAGATCGGCCACATCGAGCTCAAGGGTCCGAACGTCTTTGCCGGCTACTGGCGGATGCCGGAGAAAACCGCCGGGGAGTTCACCGCCGACGGCTTCTTCCGTTCCGGGGATCTTGGAACGATCGGCAAGGACGGCTACGTCGCGATCGCGGGCCGCGGCAAGGACCTCATCATCAGCGGTGGACTCAACGTCTATCCGAAGGAGATCGAGCGTCTGATCGACCGGCTCGGCGGGGTGGCGGAATCGGCGGTGATCGGCCTGCCCCACCCGGACTTCGGCGAGCAGGTCACCGCGGTGGTGGTGTGCGAGGGAGGCCCGGCGAGCGCTCCGGACGAGCAGACGGTGATCGGCGCCCTCAAGGCCGACGTCGCACGCTACAAGGTCCCCAAGCAGGTGTTCTTCGTCGAGGCGCTGCCGCGCAACTCGATGGGGAAGGTGCAGAAGGGGGCGCTGAGGGCGCGGTTCGCCGGGGAACGGGAGCGTGCCCCGGGAGAAGGTCGGCCGGCGCCGTGCAGCGGCCGATGAGACAACGCGCGGACCTGTCTTCGGCCGGCGACGAGCGCCGATCATGAATCTGGGAGCGCGGGCGTCCCGCCCGCTTTGCCGTCTGGCGGGCGGGACGCCCGTGTCAAAGGGACACGCCGATCCCAGGATGCACCGCTCCCGGGAATCCGGCATCAGGAGCCGGAAGCCGGGCGGCGGATGATTCTTCGTCGTTTTGTCGAGGACTTTGGGTAAGGGACCATCGCCTCCACGCTCCTCGCAACCGTCGTCCTTCCTCCGGATCCTCGTTTGGCGCGGCGGTTTGGCGCGGCGCGGCCTTGATCCCGCCGCCTGTGTGCTCTCCGCGGGCCGCCTCGCCGTACCGGCTGCAGCGCACCACTGCCCGCGTGGAGCACGGCTCCGGTCAGTGCAACGCGCCGGCGAGAAATTGCCGGAAGCGCACCGACTCGGGTTGCTCGAACATCCGCCGAGGCTCACCCGTCTCTTCCACCCGGCCTCCGTGGAGAAACGTCACCAGGGTGGAGACCTCGCGTGCGAACCCCATCTCGTGGGTCACCACGAGCATGGTCCGCCCCTCTTCGGCAAGACTGTGCATGACCTTGAGGACCTCGCCGACGAGCTCCGGATCGAGGGCCGACGTCGGCTCGTCGAAGAGCAGCAGCGCCGGCTCCATCGCCAGCGCCCTGGCAATCGCGGCGCGCTGCTGCTGCCCTCCCGAGAGGTGGGCGGGGTAATAGTCCTTGCGGTCGTACATGCCGACGCGCTCGAGCACCGCCTCGGCGCGCTCGATCGCCTCGGCCTTCGGCACCCGGAGGACGTGCCGGGGCGCTTCGACGACGTTCTGCAGCACCGTCATGTGCGACCAGAGGTTGAACTGCTGAAACACCATGCCGAGCTTCGCGCGGATCCGCTCGACCTGCCGGCGGTCTTCCGGCACCGGCTCACGCCCGGCGACACGGCGCATGCGGATCAACTCCCCGTGCACGGACACCTTCCCCGCGTTCGGGATCTCCAGCAGGTTGATGCACCGCAGCAGGGTGCTCTTACCCGAGCCGCTGCTGCCGAGGATCGAGACCACGTCGTGCTCATGGGCAGTCATCGAGATGCCCTTGAGCACCTCAAGAGGGCCGAAGCTCTTGTGGAGATCCTCGACGACGAGGGCTTCCCGGGGTCGGGTCATGCGGGTGGATGCGCTGCAAGGGAGGCGCCATCATACGGCAACGCACGGGCGGAGCGAAAAACAGCCCGGCCCCGGCCCACGGGCGGACGGGTTGAAACGGCGCCCGGGAACCGGTGGTCCGATGCCGGAGCACGCCTCGTTTTCAGGAGAGGATGGATGCATGACCCTGCACCAGCGCTTCAGGACCGTCTGCCCTATCCCGGCACCGTGTGGGAGCACTCGCATCCCGACCGCATCGCGGCCTCCGCCCGGATGCACGGCATGGCGCCGGCCCCGGTAGAGCGTGCCCGGGTCCTGGAGCTCGGATGCGGAGCAGGGCGGAACCTCATCCCGATGGCCTGCGTGCTCCCCGGTGCGCGCTTCCTCGGCATCGAGCTCGCGGCGAGGCCGGTGGAGAGCGGACATGCGCTCGTTGCGGCGCTGGCCCTCTCGAACGTCGAGCTGCGACGGGGCGACGTCCGCGACCTCCCCCTGGATCTCGGGGAGTTCGACTACGTCATCGCGCACGGCATGTACTCCTGGGTCCCCGCGCCTGCGCGCGAGGCGCTGATGGCGGCCTTCGCGCGCCACTTGGCGCCCCAGGGGGTGGCCTACCTGAACTTCAACGCCTTCCCCGGCGGCCATCTGCGCGCCCTCTCCCGCGACATGATGCGCTTCCGGCTCGCGGCGTTCGAGGATCCGGAAGCGCACGGCGAGGACGCGGTGCGCTTCGTGCGCTTCGTCGCCGACGCCCAGCCCGAGGAGTCTCCCTACCGCCATCTGCTCGAAGAGGAGCTCGCCCGGCTGGAGCGCATCCCGGTGAGCGTGCTCTTTCACGACGATCTCGCCCCGGACGGCCGGGCGTTCCACTTCCGCGACGTCGTCGAGCACGCCGGGCGGCACGGCCTGCGGTATCTCTGCGAGGCGCGTCCGGCGGACGTGTATCCGGGCCGGTATCCGGCGGCGGTCCGGGCGGCGTTGCGCCGGGCCGGCGGGGACCGCATTGCACGCGCGCAGTGCTTCGACTTCCTCGTCTGCCAGAAGTATCGCTGCTCCCTGTTCTGCCGCGAGGAAGCCGCGCCCGCGCCGTACCCGGACCCCGAGCGCACGGGCGGCCTGCGCGCCGCCTCGCCGGCGCGTCCCGATCCGGCGCCCGCGAACCTCATCGACGGTATTCCTGCGACCTTCCGCACACCGGACGGCTTCAGCGCCCGCATCGACGACTCGGCCGCGAAGGCGGGGCTCGAAATCCTCGCCGAGCGCTGGCCCGCGAGCGTCGAGATCGAACCGCTGCTTCGCGACGCCCGCCGCCGCGCCGGACGCACCGGCGCTCCGACGCCGGCCGAGCGGTGCGAGTACGCCGCGTTTCTCGCCTCGCACCACGCCTCGGGGCTCCTCGACCTCCACACCTGGGAGCCACCGATGACCACGGTGGTGGGTGATCGTCCCCGCGCGAGCGCGCTCGCCCGCGCCGAGATCGCGCAAGGCGCCCGAGTCACCAGCCTGCGCCACCGCCCGGTGGACATCGACGACCCGGTCGCCGCCGCGGTGCTCGCGCGCCTCGACGGCTCCCGGGACCTTACGGCGCTGCGCGAGGACGTCGCCCGTGCGTTCCCCGGCTTGGCCGATCCCGATGATTCCATGGAGATGACACTTTCGGGGCTCGCGTACCACTGCCTGCTGGCGGGGTGAGCGCCCGGCTCGACCGGCCCGCGGAGAAAGGTCCGGGCGGACGGGAGGGATTCGGGCCCAGCCGCGGAAACGGTACACCAGGAGGCCGAGATGCTCCTTCAACGCCAGGGTGCTCCTGGGACAGAGCCGCGGCGTTATGCTTCCGCGTGGAGGCCACCGGCAGGCGATGATACGGATCGGCGCGGGCGATGCGTAGCGGCGGGCTGGCGATCCGTCCGCCGGTTGTCCTATCCTGCCGCGCCTTCCGTCTTCCTCCGAGGAGAACGACCATGCACCTTCTGCACACGATGCTGCGGGTAGGCGACCTGCAACGCTCCATCGACTTCTACACCAACGTCATCGGGATGGACCTGCTGCGCACCACCGAGCGCCCCGAGCAGAAGTACACCCTTGCTTTCGTCGGGTTCGGGGGCGGCAACAAGAACGGCGAGGCCGAGATCGAGCTGACCTGGAACCACGGCGTGTCGGAGTACGACCTCGGCACCGCGTACGGGCACGTCGCGCTGGGGGTGGACGACGTGGCCGAGACGTGTGCACGGATCCGGAAGGCGGGCGGCCGCATCACGCGCGAGCCGGGTCCGGTCAAGGGCGGCGACACCGTCATCGCCTTCGTGGAAGACCCGGACGGATACAAGGTCGAGCTGATCGAAACCGGCTCCCGGGTGCTCTGAATCGCCGGGCTGTTCACCGCGCTCGGGAGCGGGCAACGGACGAAGCCGGGGGGCCGGCGCACGCCGTCAGCCTTCGGCGGCACGCACCGAATCCATCGGGTGGAGATCGAGCCTCGGTCCCGCCTTCATGATCTGTCCGGGCAGCTCGTGGCCCACCGCGGCCTCGACGTCACGGGCGAGCCGCGCGAGCCTGCGCAGGTCGATGCCGGTGCCGATGCCCATTTCTTCGAGCAGGTAGACGAGATCCTCGGTACAGACGTTGCCGGTCGCCTTCGGCGCGAAGGGACAGCCGCCAATCCCGCCGAACGAGCTGTCGTACCTGTCGACCCCGAGGTCGAGCCCGGCCATCACGTTGGCCAGACCGACCCCGCGCGTGTTGTGGAAGTGCAGTCCGAGGCCGAGCTCCGGCGCAGCCTCCCGGACCGCACCGACCGCGGCGGCGACGATCGGCGGGGTCGCCATGCCGGTGGTGTCGCCGAGGTTCACCCCGGCGAACCCGAGCTCCCGGAAGCGGCGCGCGAGCCCGGCGACCCGCGCCGCCGGAACGTCGCCCTCGAACGGGCAGCCGAACGCGGTCGAGATCGCTCCGTACACAGGTGTCCCGGCCTCCTCGGCTACCCTCGCCACGTCCTCGAAGCCCGCGAGCGATTCCTCGATGCTCCGGTTCACGTTCTTCCGGTTGTGGCTCTCCGAGGCGGAAAGAAAGACGATCATCTCGTCGACCCCGGCCTCGGCCGCCCGCAACGCCCCGCGCTTGTTGGGCACCAGTACGGCGAGCACCTCGCCGCGCCCCCGGCCGACACCTCGGATGACCGCCTCGGCGTCGGCAAGCTGCGGCACCGCGCGCGGCGACACGAAGGAAGTCGCTTCGATGCGCGGCACGCCGGCGTCGATCAGCCGGTCGATGAATTCGATCTTCTGCGCGGTGGGGATGAAGCTCCGCTCGGCCTGGAAGCCGTCACGTGGCCCGACCTCGGTGACTTCCGCCTGCCGTGGATGATCTTTCATCGTGAGGATCCCGAAGTTGAAATGCGGGCGCCCCGACCGGAGGGCCCCGCGACGGTGAATGGCCGGAGGCGGCGGAGCGGCGGGCGGGGCCGGCCGGATCCGGCCGGATCGGCCGGCCCGATCCGATCGAATGGTCCGGGCGGTCGGTTACCGCTGTTCGATCGTCGCCGCCCAGGGGCGCCGACCCGCGGGCGGCCGTTGCCGGGAACGCGACGCGGCTCCTTCCGCCCGGAACGGTCAACCCGGACATTGCAGTAGAACGGCTTGCCCGCGTCAATGGACCACCGTCTGCGCGCCGCCCGCTCTCAGCGCACCGACGTGCCGGCGTCCGGCGGCGCCCGGCGTACCCCGGTGCGCAACGTGTAGTGGCGGGCCACCTCCGAGAGCGCAGCGCGGGCGTCGTAGCGCCGGATCATCCGGGTCATCGCGTCGTGGCGCAGCGCGTCCTTCAGCAGCGCCGCGAACGCCTCGCGCTGCCCGGCGTCGAGCGGGTGCTGCCGGGTACGGATGATCTCGAAGCTCCGGTCGCCGAAAAACCAGGTGAGGCGCGTCTGCCGGGTGAGCAGGTCAAGGGCCTCGAAGTGCGCACCGCCCTCGCCGGGGGTCACGAGGATCTCGCACACGAGGGGATCGAAGGGTCCGGTGTGCACCTCCGGACGGAGCACCACCACCGCGCCGTGATCGGTCTCGATGACGTCGCTCTCGAGTCCGAGGGAGAGGGGGCCGCGCCAGTGCCGGATGACCCTGCGGTCCGCCTTGCTCTCGGGTCCGGCGAGGTTGATGAAGAACGCGGCCTCCGGGGCGCCGCCGTCGAGCTCGACGGGGATGCAGGTCGCGGCCGCGCCGGAGGCGGTCATCGCCTCGCGCACCGGAGCGGGAAACCTCCGGCCGCGCACCGGACCGGCGGGGTCGGGGCCGGGCGCCGGTGGAGGCGGCCTGGAGTCGGAGGGCATCGGAATCGGCTCTTGCTCGCGGCAGCCTGAGCCGGGCAGTCTATCCGCCCGCCCGCGGCCGATCGCATCTCCAGTCCATGCGTCCCATGTCCAGCACACCCGATTGTTGCATAAACCGGAAGATCCATTGCCGGCGGCGCCCAATCCTTGCCCGGAGGCCGGGTCATCCGGGCGCAGGGCGGGCAATCCGATGAGACGTGAAGACCACCGATGTCCGGCGTGTGGATGTTCGGCTACGGCTCGCTGATCTGGCGGCCCGGCGTCCCCTTCCGCGAGCAGCGGGTCGCGCGGGTGCGGGGCTGGAAGCGGCGGTTCTGGCAAGGCTCGCACGATCACCGTGGTGTCCCGCACGCGCCGGGGCGGGTCGTCACGCTCGTGCCCGATCCGCGGGCGTTCTGCGAAGGCATGGCCTATCTCATCGACGCCGCCGCCGTGGAGGCGGCCTTCGCGGGGCTCGACCATCGCGAGAAGAACGGCTACGCGCGCCATGACGTGGAGATCGAGCTCCGCGGCGCAGATACGCGCGCCGGCGTCGTGTACGTCGCCCCGCCCGGCAACCCCGCCTATCTCGGCCCTGCGCCGGCCGCCGAGATGGCGGAGCAGATCCTCCGGTCGGTCGGACCGAGCGGCGCCAACACCGAGTACCTGGACGAGCTGGCGGCGGCGTTGCGCAGGCTGGAGATCGACGATCCCCACGTCTTCGCGCTGGAGCGCCTGGTGGCCGCCGCCGCATCGGCGCGGACGGCGCCGGGTTGATCGCGGGGCCGTCAGGGCGAATGATCGGGGGCGACGGCACACGGCAGGGGAGGAGAGTCATGGGCAAGGTTCTGGACGCCGCGGCGATCGAGCAGTTTCACCGGGACGGCTTCTACGCGCCGATCCAGGTGGCCTCGAAGGAGGAGGCCTTGGGGATGCGCGGCCGGCTCGAAGCCTACGAAACCGGGCACGGCGGTCCCCTCAAGGGTTCGGTGCGCTTCAAGAGCCATCTCCTGTTCAAGTGGCTCGCGGACTTCATCCGCTCGCCGGGGATCCTGGACCCGGTCGAGGACCTCATCGGCCCCGACGTCATGGTCTGGTCCACGGACTGGTGGATCAAGGAAGCGCATTCCCCGAGCTTCGTCTCCTGGCACCAGGACAGCCAGTACTGGGGGCTCGACGGCGAGAAGCTGGTGACGGCCTGGGTGGCGCTGTCCCCGTCGAACGTGGCGAGCGGCTGCATGCGTTACGTGCCGGGCTCGCACCGGGGGCCGGACCTGCCCCACCGCGAGACCTACCACGACGACAACATGCTGACCCGCGGCCAGGAGATCACGGCGGGCATCGACGAGTCGGAAGCGGTGAACGTCGAGCTGGAGCCGGGGGAGGGGGCGATCTTCGCATTCCGCATCGCGCACGCCTCACACCCCAACCGGACCGGCGACCGTCGCATCGGGCTTGCGGTCCGCTTCATCCCGCCGGACGCGCGTCAGGTCCGTTCGGACCGGGACAGCGCGGCCCTCGTCCGCGGCGTCGACACCCACGGCCACTTCGAGCTGGAACCCGCGCCCGAATGCGACTTCGACCCGGTCGTGGTGGAGTTCCACAAGCGGGCGGAGGAGGAGCGCCGCAAGATCCTCTACCACGGCACCGGCTGGACGACGCATCGCACCTGAACGAAATCGCGCCAACGAAATCACACCGGCGGCCGACGGCATCCGCACCCGAACGGGGAGGTCGCCGGCTCTGCCTCGCCCCCGGTCGACTGTGCGCCTGACCTTGTGAAGGATGAGCCCAACCGCCACCTCCGTGCCGGACCGCATGGCGGCGCGCGGCGGCTTCAACCATGGATCATCGCTCATGAGCACCAGAATCCCCGCCACCGTGATCACCGGGTTCCTCGGCGCGGGCAAGACCAGCATGATCCGCCACCTCCTCGCCAACGCGAACGGGCGGCGCCTGGCCCTCGTCATCAACGAATTCGGCGACGTCGGCATCGACGCGGAGATCGTCAAGGGCTGCGGTATCGAGGGCTGCGCGGAAGACGACGTCCTGGAGCTCGCCAACGGCTGCATCTGCTGCACCGTCGCGGACGACTTCCTTCCCGCCATCGAAACCCTGCTCGGCCGCGCCGAGCCGCCCGAGCACATCGTCATCGAGACCTCGGGGCTCGCGCTGCCGAAGCCGCTGGTGAAGGCGTTCGGATGGCCGAGCGTGCGCACCCGGGTGACGGTGGACGGGGTCGTGGCGGTCGTGGACGCCCCGGCGTACGCGGCGGGGAGGTTCGCGGCGGACCCCGCCGCGGTGCAGGCGCAACGCGAGGCCGACGATGCGCTCGACCACGAGAGCCCGCTCGAAGAGCTGCTGGAAGAGCAGCTCGCCTGCGCGGATCTCGTCGTGCTCAACAAGGCCGATCTGGTCGATGCCGCGCAGATGCGCCGGATCGGCGGCGAGATCCGGTCGATGCTGCGCCCCGCCGTGAAGCAGGTCGTCGTGCGCGAGGGCGCGGTGGACCCGGCCGTCCTCCTCGGCCTCGGGGCGGCGGCGGAAGACGATCTGGACTCCCGCCCGTCCCATGTCGACGAGGCGGGCGAGCACGACCACGACGACTTCGCGACGTTCAGCGTGGAGCTCGGCGAGATCGATTCCCCGCGCGCCCTCGCCGCGCGGCTCGCCGAGGCCGTCGCGGCGCACGGCATTCTGCGCGTCAAGGGATTCGCCGCGGTCGCGGGCAAGGACATGCGCCTGCTCGTGCAGGCGGTCGGAGAACGCGTGCAGCACTACTACGACCGCGACTGGTGCGCCGGCGAGCCGCGCCGCTCCCGGCTGGTGGTGATCGGGGAGGCGGGACTGGACGAAGCGCGCATCCGGGAAACGCTGGAGGCGCACTGATCGTACTTCTCTACTCGCGTCCGCCGTGACACTCCAGGAACGGCGCTCCCCGTTTGCCGCAAGCCCCGTAGTCGAGCGTCCCGTCCGTCCGGTAATGCGTGAGCGTCAGCGAAACGGGGCGGCCCAGGTGGTGCTGCAGGACCACCGCCTTCCCGTCCGCCGTCTCTCCGGAGAAGAACGGAGCACCCCCCGGACCCATCCGCGCGCGCAGCCTCACCGCGGCATCCAGGAAGCGCGTGCGGGTGTACGTTCCTTCCTGCCGGTGATCGATCTCTATCCGGCACGGCTCGCCCGTGAAACGGGCGCCCGTCCACCAGTTCTCCGGGTCTTCGATCACCACCTCACCCGGATACGTGCCCGCCCGGATCTCGTGGATCGGGCCCCCCGGGAGTCGCGCCGCGGCCTCGTAGTGCTCCCGGGTCCAGCAGTCGATTCCCGGGTCCACGCACCCGCCCAGCACCGCGCCGGCGGCCAGGACCCATGCCGGGACCGTCATCCGCGGGTGTCCGTGGGCGACGTTCTCCGTCCGTACCTCCTCCCGGGTCCCGCCGGCGCGGCCCTTGGCGAGAGGACCCCGCGCAAGATGTCGAAGACGTTTCATGAACCAACCCCCCGGTTGCGGCTCCGCCGGGCCGGAGCGATGGGCGCCGGGCTCCTGGAAACGACCCGTTCCGGGAGGGGTGTCGTCCTGCGGGCGCGGATACCTCGCCCGCCAGCGGGCCGAAAGCCCGCGTCCTCCGGACGCGCCGTTTCCGGCATCGAAGCAGGTGTCCGGTTCCGGCCATGCCGGATCGGGAACGCTCCACCCCGCCCCTCAATCATCAGCAATTCCCGCTCACTCTCCGGACACGGTCGTGTCACCGGGATTTCGCGGCCATTTCTACCGTCCGAGCGTTCGGTTGTGACGATTCAATGGATGTTTTCGGGCTTGGCGGGAATTGCTGCTCAATCATCCACAAGCTCGCGGCATTGCCGCTCCGCGCGCTCGAACACCGCGTATGCCCGTGCCAGTACCCGGCGGGCTTCCTCGTCGTCCCCCTGCTCCCCCACCCGCCACAGGCGCTCGCCCAGCCGTTCCGTCCGCAGCATCGTGTGGCGTGCGATCTGCCGCAGGCTCGTGAGATCCTCGATCCGCCCTGCCCGGGCCGCTTCCGCCGCCTCCTCCCGGCAGGTCTCGCGCGCCCTGTCCGCGAGCCGGCCCACCCTGCCCTCGAGGGCTTCGACCGCTTCTCCGGAGGTGTTTCCCGCTTCGTCGCCGCTTCCTGCGGATGCGCCCCCGAGGAGATCGCAGAGCGCCCGCGCGGCGTCCAGGCTCTCGCGGGTCTTCCCGTCCAGGGCTTCCGGGGCCAGGTCCGCGCCGTCCTCGCCTGCCGCGCTCCGGCGCTCCCAGCGCAGCCTGGTCTCCTCGATGAGCCATTCGACGGCTTCGATCGCTATCAGGTTGCCGTACTCCCGTTGTGCAAAGGCGTCTTCACCCGCCTCCATGCACGCCCGGAGGGCGTCTTCGCCGGGCAGGAAAGGGGCGGCGTACCGGATCGGCGGAGCGCCGCCGTGCGTCCGTGCAACACTGTCTTCCTCGAACCACCACATGCCTTGTCGGGCGGCTCGCGCCTCCCTCTCCGCCTCGCGCAGCATCCCGCTGCTCGCGAGCGCCCAGCCCATCCGCACCATCCATTCGGCGACGTCGATGCCGCCGGCGCGGCAGGCGGCCCCCTCTCCCTCCCGTCCGAGGCGCGTGCCGGGGCGCCCGCGATCCCGCGTAGAGGAATCGCCATGCGCCCGCGCCGTTGGCCACCGCTCGCATACGAGGCGCTGTCCGGCCACCGCGTCCTGCAGCGCCGCCACGGCAAGCTCCCTGCCCGCGAGCCTCTCCGCCACCGGCCCGCATCGGGCGTCCGGCGGCGGGGGCTCGATCCCGCCGAGCGGCAATACCGGACCGTCCGGCACTCCGGCGAGGGTCTTCGCATCGACCACCCTCACCGCGCCTTCCCAGATCGCCTCGCCCGCCCCCGCGGCGCCCACCCAGATCCCGAACGCCGCGGCCAGCGCCGCCCTTGCTTCCGATCGCATCGCCCGTCCACTCCGTTTCCGGCCACCGGCAGCTTCTCTCGACGAAGTGTAATTCATTGAACGGGAATGAAGTTCGCAGAGCGGGCGAGCTGCCCCGGCCAGTCTGCGCCCGGCCTGCCGGCTGCGGCCTGCGACGGCCTTGAAGCTGCCGTCCTTGAAGCCGCCGTCGCAGGCGGTTAGCCTGCCGGATGACCGCTATCCCGACGTCGCGGACAGAGAACGGAATGCCCCCCGACAACGTGCTTGACGCCCTCGTTCCCGAAGCCTTCCGAAACCTGGGAGATCTTGCGCGGGACCTGCCGCGTCTGGCGAAGGATCCTTCCGCCACGGCGGCGATTGAATCCGCCGTGCACCGGGTCCCCACGAAACACCAGGTGTTCCTCGGAGACGCCCGCATCGCGAGCTTTCCTTCCGGATCGGTCCATCTGGTGCTGACGTCCCCTCCCTACTGGATCCTCAAGGAGTACCGCCGGGGCGACGGCCAGTTGGGCCGGATCGAGGACTACGAAGAATTCCTCGACCAGCTCGACGACGTCTGGCGCATGTGCCACAAGGCGCTGGTTCCCGGCGGGCGCCTCATCTGCGTGGTGGGCGACGTCTGCCTTTCGAGGCGAAAGAACTCCGGCCGGCATACCGTGGTTCCCCTGCATGCTTCCATCCAGGAACGTTGCCGCGACCTGGGATTCGACAACCTGGCGCCGATTATCTGGAACAAGATCGCAAACGCCGTTTATGAAGTTGATCGAGGTGCAGGCGGATTTCTCGGGAAACCCTATGAACCCAACGCCATTATCAAGAACGACATCGAGTTCATTCTGATGCAAAGAAAATCGGGCGGCTACCGCAAGCCCTCACCGGCAGCCAGAATCCTGAGCCTTCTCCCCAGGGAATATTTTCAAAAGCTCTTTCGCCAGGTATGGACCGACGTAGGAGGCGTTTCGACGCGGGCCCACCCCGCACCTTATCCGATCGAGTTGGCAGAGCGGCTGATCCGCATGTTCAGTTTCGTGGGCGATACGGTGCTCGATCCTTTCACGGGAACCGCCTCGACCCAGATCGCGGCCGCCGCCTGCGGCAGGAACAGCCTTGGCATCGAAGTCGACCCCGTATACATGGAGACAGCGCTGAAACGCCTGCGAAACAGGACGAACGATTTGTTGAGGGAGACGCAGGTCGTTCGCGGCGAGATTCCCGGGAAAGACCGGACGGCCCTCGGAAAGGCGCCGGGGCCGAAGATGGCCCATGCCTCGGCTTGAGCCGGAGCCATGATTTCTCCGGATGACGCGGCAGGCGATCTCTACAGGATAGCGGTCGTCGAGGGAAAGGCTGCTTCGACCGCCCGGCTACAGATGTTCTCCAACTATTGTGTGCAGGAGTTGGAGCGTCGAGGACTGGAAGATGTTGAAAAGGAGGCATCCATACCCGGTGCGGGAAGGGACAAGCAATGGGACGTTGCCTGGAAACATGACGGCAAGTACCGACTCGGAATCTCCATGAAATCCATACTGAAAAATATCTCGGGAACCGTCCCCAACAGGATTGACGACCTGATCGGAGAAGCCGCGAATGCCCAGCTTTATTCCCCCGAAATCGTGATCGGCTACGTCATGATCTTCAACGTTGAACAAGACGCCATATCTGCGAAACATGGATCGATGTGGTCGGACATCGTTCATGAACGCCTGGTTTCCCTGTCCGGCAGGAGCCTGCCGTCGTGGACCATCGGCACCGTGGAAGATTTCATGCTGGTCAAGGTCGATTTCGGATCGTCGCCTTCGATAGTGTGGATTTCACAACGATTCGAAGATTTTTTCGACACTCTGGTACGGCACGCCGCCCACCGGAACCCGAACGCGATACGGTAAGCCGTGGAGCGAGGAAGCAGCTCTCTGCACCAGTCCGCCACCGGGCGGACGTGAACTCCAATCACCCCCCTCCCCGATGCACCTCCTCCAGGCCCGGCCCGGCGCGGCGGTCGATGAGACCGAAGCGGTCGATCTCGGGCAGACCCCCGGCGACGTCGTCTTCCTCTCCGCCGCGGACACCGAGCTGGCCAGCCTCGCCGGCGCGCGGGCCGGCTTCGGCGACGGCTTCCCCTCGCTACGCCTCGCCAACCTCATGCAGCTCGCCCATCCGATGTCGGTGGACCTCTACGTCGACTCGGTGGTCGCGCGGGCGAAGCTCGTCGTCGCACGGGTGCTCGGAGGCGCCGGCTACTGGCCCTACGGGGTCGAGCAGCTCGCCGAGACCTGCCGGGCCACGTCGATTCCGCTCGCGCTCCTTCCCGGCGACGACCAGCCGGACCCCGCGCTCGCCGCGCTCGGCACCGTCCCGGCGCAGACCGCCCACCGCCTGTGGCAGTACTGCGTGCACGGCGGCCCGGCGAACTCGCGCAACCTTCTCGCCTTCGCCGCCGATCTCATCGGCCACGCGGTCGAATGGCGCGAGCCCGCCCCGCTGCCGCGGGCCGGCCTCTACCGGCCGGGCTTCGGGGCCTGCGGCTTCGACGACCTCGCCTCGGGGTGGACCACCGGTGCGCCCGCCGCCGCCGTCGTGTTCTACCGCGCCCACGTGCAGGCGGCCAACCTCGCCCCCGTCGACGCGCTGGCGCACGCCCTCGCCGCGCGCGGGGTGAACGCGCTCCCGCTCTACGTTTCGAGCCTGAAGGACCCGGCCTCGGCGGATCTGGTCGAGCGGATGCTGGAGCGGGGCCGGGCGCGGGTGGTGCTGAACGCCACCGGCTTCGCGGTGTCCACGCCGGGCGCGGAGCGCCGGCCCACGCCGTTCGACGCGGCCGGCCGGCCCGTGTTGCAGGTGGTCCTCGCGGGCGGCGACGAGGCGGGCTGGGTGAGCGGGACGCAGGGGCTCTCCGCGCGCGACGTCGCGATGAACGTGGCGCTGCCCGAGGTCGATGGACGCATCCTCGCCCGCGCGGTGTCGTTCAAGGCCGAAGCCCGGTTCGACGCGCTGACCGAATGCCCGGTGGTGGCGTACGCGCCGCGCGCCGACCGGGTGGAGTTCACCGCGGATCTGGCGCGCGCCTGGATCGACCTCGCGGCCACGCCGGCGGGCGGGCGGCGCATCGGGGTCGTGCTCGCGAACTACCCGAACCGCGACGGGCGGCTCGGCAACGGCGTGGGACTGGACACCCCGGCCGGGACCGTCGAGCTGCTGCGCGCGATGGCCGCTTCGGGATACCGGCTCGACGGCATCCCGCCCGACGGCAACGCGCTCGTCGCGGCGATGGCCGCGGGGCCGACGAACGCCGCGGTGGCCGGGCGCGAGATCCGCGAGCGGCTCGGCCTCGACGAATACCTCGCGTTCTTCGCGACCCTGCCCGAGGCGGTGCGGCGCGCGGTGGGCGAGCGCTGGGGCGCCCCCGAGCGCGACCCGTTCTTCGTGGAACCGGCCCGTCGCGACCCTCCCGCCATGGAGCCGACCGAGGCGAAACATGGTGAGGCGCGGCCAGCCACCTTGGGGAGCGGCCCGTCGTCCTTCGTGGAACCGGCCCGTCGCGACCCTCCCGCCATGGAGCCGACCGGGGCGGAACATGGGGGGGCGCGGCCAGCCACCTCGGGAAACGATCCGTCCTCCGTGGAGTCGGCCGGAAGCGGGGCGTTCGCGGTGCCGGCGTTGCGCTTCGGCAACGTCGTGGTGGGGTTGCAGCCGGCGCGCGGCTACCACATCGACCCCGCCGCGACCTACCACGATCCAGCCCTCGTCCCCCCGCACGGCTACTTCGCGTTCTACGCCTGGCTGCGGGCGCGGGTGCACGCCGTGGTGCACATGGGCAAGCACGGGAACCTGGAATGGCTGCCGGGCAAGGCGCTGGCGCTCTCCGCGGAGTGCTTCCCGGAAGCCGCGCTCGGTCCCATGCCCCACGTCTACCCGTTCATCGTCAACGATCCGGGGGAGGGGGCGCAGGCCAAGCGCCGCGCGCAGGCGGTGATCGTGGACCACCTGACCCCGCCCCTGACCCGGGCGGAGAGCTACGGCCCGCTGGCGGAGCTGGAACGGCTGGTGGACGAGTACTACGACGCCGCCGGGGTGGACCCGCGGCGCCTGGGGGTGTTGCGCGACGAGATCCTCGACCTCGCCGCGCAGCTCGGCCTGGACCGGGACTGCGGCATCGCCTCGGAGGACGGGGCGGACGCCGCCCTGACGAAGCTCGACGCCTGGCTGTGCGAGCTGAAGGAGATGCAGATCCGGGAGGGGCTGCACGTCTTCGGGCGGAGCCCCGAGGGGGATCGGCTGGAGGATCTTCTCGTGGCGCTGGTGCGCCTGCCGCGCGGGGAGGATTCGGGGCGGGATGCGTCCATCACGCGGGCGCTGGCCCGGGATCTGGGGCTGGAGGGGTTCGATCCCCTGGACTGCGAAATGGGGGCGCGGTGGACGGGGGCCCGGCCCGCGGCGCTCGCCGGGGCGCCACCCGCCCCCGCTACGGCCCCACCCCCGCCCCCCTGGCGGACCGCGGGCGACACCGTGGAGCGGCTGGAGGCGCTCGCCCGCGCCCTCGTCGACGGGAGCCGCACGTGTCCGGCGGCGTGGACGCGGACCGCGGCGGTGCTCTCGGAGGTGGACGAGCGGCTCCGGCCCGCGGTCGAGGCGTGCGCGGGAGCGGAGACCCGCGGCGTGCTCACCGCCCTCGACGGCCGCTTCGTGGAGCCCGGCCCCTCGGGTGCCCCGACCCGCGGACGGCCGGACGTGCTGCCGACGGGCCGCAACTTCTACTCCGTCGACACGCGCACCGTCCCCACCCCGACCGCATGGCGGCTCGGCTGGAAATCGGCCGCCCTGCTCGTCGAACGCCATCGCCAGGAGCACGGGGAGTGGCCGCGACGCATGGGGCTCTCCGCGTGGGGGACCTCGAACATGCGCACCGGGGGCGACGACGTCGCCCAGGCGTTCGCGCTGATGGGGGTACGACCGAAGTGGGAGCCGAGCTCCGGGCGGGTCACCGGGTTCGAGATCCTGCCGCTGGACCTCCTCGACCGCCCCCGCGTGGACGTCACGTTGCGGGTGTCCGGGTTCTTCCGCGATGCGTTCCCGTCCCAGATCGCGCTGCTCGACGCCGCGGTGCGCGCGGTCGCACGCCTCGACGAGCCCGAGCGCGACAACCCGCTGGCCGCCGCATACGTCGCCGACGCCGCGCGCTTCGCCGGCGCCGGGGCGTCCCGGCAGGAAGCCGAACGGCGGGCCGGCTACCGGATCTTCGGTTCCAGGCCCGGCGCCTACGGGGCCGGCCTGCAAGCGCTCATCGACGAGCGCGGCTGGCGCGACGAGGCCGACCTCGCCCGCACGTGGATCGCGTGGGGCGGCTACGCCTACGGCGCCGGGGCCGAGGGCGCGGCCGAGCACGCGCTGTTCGAGAAGCGCCTGGGCGGCGTGCAGGCGGTGGTGCACAACCAGGACAACCGCGAACACGACCTCCTCGACTCCGACGACTACTACCAGTTCGAAGGCGGCATGGCCGCGGCGGTGCACCACCTCTCGGGAGCCCGGCCGGCGCTGTGGCACAACGACCACTCCCGCCCGGAGAGCCCGCGGGTGCGCCGGCTGGAGGAGGAGATCGCGCGGGTGGTGCGGGCGCGGGTGGTCAACCCGAAGTGGATCCGGGGCGTGATGCGCCACGGCTACAAGGGCGCGTTCGAGATGGCGGCGACGGTGGACTACCTGTTCGCGTTCGCGGCCACCGCCCAGGCGGTCGGGGACCACCACTTCGACGCGGTGTTCGAGGCGTACCTGGAAGACGAGGAGGTTCGCGCGTTCCTGGAGGAGAACAACCCGGCCGCGCTGCGCGAGATCGCCGAACGGTTGACCGAGGCGCTCGACCGCCGGCTCTGGCGGCCACGGTCGAACTCCGTCCACGTCGCCCTCGCGGAGATCGTCCGAGGGTGAATGCGGGGGCCGGCGACCAGCCCCTTGTCCACCTGCGCCGGGTGGCCGCGGGCGGGTACCCGCCCGCGGCTCCCACGGATCCGGACGCGCCCCATTCGAGCATCCGGCTCCTCGGGCCATGGACTCGCTCCGCAACGGTACACACTGTGCACTACGCGCACTTGGGGGAGGGGATAGGTCTTGCGCGGCCTGCCGAATCGCTCCCACGTCATCCGTCCCCGCCAAACGCCGGTCCGGCCACTTGCGCCATCGCCTCTCGACTTCGTGTCGCAAGCGTTGCAGCGCTCTGGCGTTGCCGGTGATTCCGTAGCAGGCACAGTGGCCTCGCAGCTTGCGGCTCAACGCCGCTCCATCCGCTTCGCCCGCACCGCCCGCACCTGCCTCGCGTCCTCCTCGTGCTCGAACACCCGCACCGCATCCTCGGCGTAGCGCACCTCGAACGCGCGCCCCCGTAGCCGCGGCTTGACCTCGTGCTCGAACCACACATCCAGCACTTCGTGCAGGTAGAGGTTGCGCGGCAGCGGGGAGATGACCCCGCCTTGCGGCGTCCCCCGCTGCGGGTAGCTCACTTCGCCCCCCTCCATCACCCCGGCATTCAGCCACTTCCCTAACGCCACCGCGCCAGCCGTCGACTCTACTAAACTCTTATGTATTGGTGCGCGAAATGCCTCTGTACAAGGAGTATTTCGCACACTGGCCGATCCGGCTCAGGTTCACTCCCAGTGAAGATGAACTACACCGGAGCGGCATGCGTCTCACCCTTCTATTGCAGCACGAATTGCCGTTTTCGATAGCTTTTTGTGCTACTGGCAGGGTTGCTCTTTCTGCTTGCAGGCTTCCGTCACATGGCCTCCATCACCATCAAGGGCATCCCCGACCGACTCCTGGCGAGGCTCCGCAAGCGGGCGGCAACGGAGAAGCGCAGCATGAACAAGGAGATCATCCGCCTCCTCGACTTGAACCTCCCGGCGGAACGGACCCATCCGGCAGAGCGACACCGGGCGCTCGCGGTGGCTCAGGCGGAAGCGTGGTCACGCCTGGCCGGCCGATGGATCTCGGACGTTCCGATCGAGGATGAAGTCGGCGACATCTATTCAGCCCGTTCGGGCGGACGCGGGATCGAGCTTTGAAGATCCTCGACCCGGACGTCTGCATCGAGATACTGCGCGGCAACGACAAGGTCGTCGAGAAACGAAGAACGGTCGCCGATGACGTCGCAACCACCTGGATCTCGGCATCGGAGCTTGCGTACGGCGCCGGGAAATCCCGGGCGCCGGAGCAGAACACCACACTGGTCACGGAGTTTCTCGCGACGTTGCCGGTTCCGGGCCTGGATCTGCGGTCCGCGCTGGAGTTCGGCCGATGGAAGGCGACGCTGGAACGCGCGGGGATGCGCGTGGCGGATGCCGACCTCATGATCGCCGCGGTCGCACTGGCGCATGGCGCGAGCGTGATGACGGGCAACCGAAGACACTACGAGCGCATCCAGGGTCCGAGGATCGAGGACTGGCTCCGGGGGTAAGCGGACGACAGGCGCGTCACGCGCATTCCGTTGCGTTCCGGCGCGGCCATGCAAACCAGTGGACGTTCGATTTGGCCGGGCGCGATGGCCGAAGCTGTTCGACGAGGAAAGAGCGGATGAATCCCTCGACAAGCGGCGGTCACGGCACGGCCAGCCGGTCGAGCTGCGCGAGGAAGCCCGTCTCGTCGTCGAGGCAGCGCAGATCCAGGGTGAGGGCGCCGTCGTGCACACGGCCGATCACCGGCTGGGGCAGTGCGCGCAACGCCGCCGCCAGCGCGTGCAGCCTCGACGAACGGCCGCGTTTCGTACCGGCCGGCGTGCACCGCAGGCCCGCGCTCGGCAGCCGGTCCACGGGCAGCGCGCCGCTGCCGATCTGGCTGCGGCAGTGCACGGCCTCCACCGACCAGCCCTCGCCGAGCCGCGCCGCGAGCCTCGGTTCCACCCGCCGGGCCTGGACCTCGACGTCCCCGCGCCCGCGGGTGAGCAGGCGCAACGCCGGCAGCCTCTCCGCGAGGCGGTCCGGGTCCTCGTAGAGCGCGAGCACCGATTCCAGCGCCGCGAGGGTGATCTTGTCGGGGCGCAGCGCCCGCATCAGGGGGTTGCGCTTGAGCTTGCCGATCCACTCCGCCCGGCCCGCGACGATGCCCGCCTGGGGGCCGCCGAGCAGCTTGTCGCCGCTGAAGGTCACCAGATCGACACCGTCCTCGATCATCCCGCGCACCGTCGGCTCGGCCGGGAGCCCGTGTCCGGTCATGTCGATGAGCGAGCCGCTGCCGAGATCCGAGACGAGCGGCAGGCCGCGTTCGCGGGCGAGCCCCGCGAGCTGGCGCTCGCTCACCGAGGCGGTGAAGCCCTCGACCGCGTAGTTGCTGGCGTGGACCTTCATCAGCAGCGCGGTGCGCGGCCCGACCGCCGCCTCGTAGTCGCGCAGATGGGTGCGGTTCGTGGTGCCGACCTCGACGAGCTTCGCGCCCGCCCGCTTCATGATGTCGGGCATCCGGAACGCCCCCCCGATCTCGATGAGCTCGCCCCGCGAGACCGGCACCTCCCTGCGCCGGGCCAGGGTGTCGAGAACCAGCAGCACCGCGGCGGCGTTGTTGTTGACGACGACCGCCGCCTCGGCCGAGGTGAGCCGGCACAGCCGCGGCTCGACGTGCCGGTGCCGGTCCCCGCGCCGTCCGGTGGCCACGTCGAATTCGAGGTTGCTGGCGCCACGGGCCACCGCGGCCATCGCCGCGACGGCGGCCTCCGGCAGCGGCGCGCGCCCGAGATTGGTATGCAGCACCGTTCCGGTGAGGTTGAACAGGGGAACGAGCGACGGCGCGGCCAGCGCGCGGACCCGGGCCGCGACGTCCGCTTCGAGCGCGGTGCGGTCGATGTCGCCCCCGGCGGCAAGCGCGGTGCGGGCCTCGTCGAGTGCGCCCCGCGCCGCTTCGAGCACCAGAGGCCGGCCGTGGGTGCGGATGAGCGAGGCGACCGCGTCCTCCGCGAGCAGCCGATCGACGGAGGGGAGGTCGGAGAGGGTCGAGAGTCGCGCCAAGGTCCGAGGGGCCGGAGAGTCGCCGGGGAATGCGCCGCCGCGCGGGAAGCGGCATCGTACTGAACCCGGTGCCGCACTTGAACCGGAGCCGGGGAGAACCGGGGTCATTGCAAATCGGCGGGGTCACTGCAAACCGGTGGCCGCGACGGGCAGCCTGCCATCGTGCACCGGTGGCCGGTCACGGCGATCCATTGCCGGTGCGGCGAAGGCAGACACCCGCCCCGGGCCGGAGGCCATTTTTTTCGCCGTGTCGCCAGCCAACCCGCCTTCGCCGTCCGGATTCCGGCCTCCTCCCGATTGTTGCATCAATCGAAAGATCCGCTGTTCCTCCGATCAAATCAGGAGCGGGCTCCGACAAAGTCCGTCATTCCCCCGCTTCCGCGGAGCCTGCCCCCGCGGAAGCGGGGGAATGACGGTCTGAAGACGACCGTTGGCGCGTGTGGCTCGTCCTCACTGGCAGCAAACCTGAGCCATATCCTGTTTCGGCCAGAAAACCCCGTGTTTTGCGCAGTGGGCGTTCAGAACCTCTCGACGCCCTGGCCGGTACCGAGCAGCACCACGTCCGCCCCACGCCGAACGAACAGCCCGCTGGCCACGACTCCGGCAATCTGGTTCAGCTCGGATTCGAGCGCCGGCGGATCGAGGATGTCGAGGCCGTGCACGTCGAGGATCTCGTTGCCGTTCTCGGTGACGAAGTCCACCCGCCGCTCGGGGCGCCCGCCGAGACGCACAAGCGCCCGGGCGACGAGGCTGCGCGCCATCGGGATCACCTCGATGGGGAGGGGAAAGCACCCGAGGCGGTCCACGAGCTTCGAATCGTCGGCGACGCAGACGAACGTCCTCGCCGCCGCGGCCAGGATCTTCTCACGGGTGAGGGCCCCGCCGCCGCCCTTCACGAGACGTCGATGCCGCGTGATCTCGTCGGCGCCGTCCACGTAGAGCGGGAGGTCACCGGCGGCGTTGAGGTCGACGACCCGGATCCCGTGCCCGGCGAGCCGCGCCGCCGTCTCCCCCGAGCTCGCGACCGCACCGTCGATACGGCCCCTGATCCCGGCGAGTGCCTCGATGAACGCGTTGGCGGTCGAGCCGGTGCCCACTCCCACCAGCGCGCCGGGAACCACGAACTCCAGCGCGGCCCGCGCGGCGGCGCGTTTCCTGTCGTCCTGGTTCCGGTCCATCGGGTCGTCTCCGCCCCATCTGTCGCCAACGGCTCGCAAAAAAAAGACAAATGAGGTCGACTTGACTCGTCGTGTTCGGAAGAAGACGGATGAGACGGAGAGCGCAGATCGGGCCATTCCGTCAAGTCGACACACTATACTGAACCGTGGACGGCGCGCCACGGCATTCCCCACGGCGCTCTTTCGAGCGAAGGACGATGATTCGTCCCCTTTCCCGCCGAGAGCCCGACAAGGGCGACGGGACAGAGACCGGAGGAACCGGACGAGCGAAGCCGTCGCGCTGGACATCGGACATTTTCTTGCGACAGAGAAGGAGACTGGGCAGATGACGAGCAGACGCAACTTTCTGAAGAAGGCCGGCGCGGCCGGGGCCGCGGGCGCGGCGACGATCGCGGCGCCGGCGGTCCACGCGCAGTCGAAGGCGAAGATCAAGTGGCGGCTCCAGACCTACGCGGGCCCCGCGCTGGCGGAGCACGTGATCAAGCCGTCCATCGACTCGTTCAACAAGGTGGCGAACGGCGAGATGGAGATCGAGCTCTACTTCGCCGACCAGCTCGTGCCCACCGGCGAGCTGTTTCGCGCCATGCAGCGCGGCACCATCGACGCGGTGCAGTCCGACGACGACTCGATCGCCGCCCCGGTGGACATCTCCGTGTTCGGAGGCTACTTCCCCTTCGCCACCCGCTACAGCCTCGACGTGCCGGCGCTGTTCCACCAGTGGGGGCTGAACGAGATCTGGGCGGAGGCCTACGGCGAGGTCGAGGGCGTCACCTGGCTCTCCGCCGGCGCCTGGGACCCCTGCCACTTCAACACCGTCAACCCCATCCGCAGCCTCGAGGATCTCAAGGGCCTGCGGGTGTTCACCTTCCCCACCGCGGGCCGCTTCCTGTCGCGCTTCGGGGTGGTGCCGGTGACCCTGCCCTGGGAGGACATCGAGGTCGCGGTGCAGACCGGGGAGCTCGACGGCATCGCCTGGTCCGGCATCACCGAGGACTACACCGTCGGATGGGCCGACGTCACCAACTACTTCCTCACCAACAACATCTCCGGCGCATGGTGCGGCTCGTACTTCGCCAACTCCGGGAAGTGGGACGCCCTGCCCGCCCACCTGCAGGAGCTGTTCCGGCTGTGCATGGACAGCTCGCACTACTACCGCCAGTACTGGTACTGGGGCGGCGAGGCGAAGCTGCGGGTGGAGGGCACGAAGCTGGAGCTGACCTCGATCCCGGACGATGAATGGGCGACGGTGGAGGCCGAAGCGGTCAAGTTCTGGGACGAGGTCGCCGCCGAGACTCCACGGACGGCCAGGGTGGTGGGTATCCTGCGGGCGTACAACGCGGCCATGGCCAAGGCCGGACGGCCCTATCGCTACACTTGACGCGTGTGCAGGACCCCGCGACGCGGCTCCGCGGTCCGGGCGGCTCCGGGCCGCGGAGCGCGGCGTCGGGGCGCTGGTCCCGAGGTGTACGGACCGGACGTACCGGACGGGCACCCGCCGGCTCCCTGACCATGTCCGATACGCACTCGACGGCGTGATTCGTATCCCCGGCGGCAGTCGGTGACGGCCCTCCCGAGCCCGCCGCACGTATCCGAACCGGATCCGGGAGGCAACTGCCGATGGCGCTCGATACGGTCGACCAGGCGATCATCTCCCAGGCGCTCATCGCCGCCGCGAAGGAGATGGGGATCAAGCTCGTGCGTTCGGCGTATTCGCCGATCGTGCGGGAGGCGAACGACTGCTCCGCCGCGCTGCTCGACGTCGAAGGCAACGTCGTGAGTCAGGCGGAGCTCATTCCGATGCAGCTCGGCCCGATCGGGACGACCTTCCGCCCCTGCGCCGAGCGCCACCCGCCGGACACGCTGGAGCCCGGCGACTTCTACATCAACAACGACCCCTACCAGGGCGGGCAGCACGTCCCCGACGTGTTCATCTTCTGCCCCATCTTCTACGGCCGGCGGCTGGTCGGGTTCAGCGCGTCCGTCGCCCACCATCTCGACCTCGGCGGCGGTGCGCCCGGCCTCAACATGGCGGCCGGCGACGTCTACCAGGAGGGTCTCATCTTTCCGCCGAGCCGGTACAACGTGCACCGCGACTGGAACGGCGGCCCCTTCGAACAGCTTGTGCGCGCCAACGTGCGCGTCCCGAAGAAGACCATCGGAGATTGCAACGCGCAGTTCGCGGCCAACGGGGTGGGGGCGAGACGGGTCATCGAGCTCTGCGGGAAGTTCGGCCCGGACAAGGTGACGGAGGCGATGTCGGCGCTCCTCGCCTACTCCGAGCAACGCATGCGCGCCGCGATCGCCGAGGCTCCCGACGGCGTCTACCACGGCGCGGACCAGCTCGACGGGGACGGGGTGAACGACGAGCCGCTCGTGGTACGGGCGCGGGTGGAGATCGCCGGCGACACCGTCACCGTGGACTACGGCGGCACGTGCGGGCAGGTCCGCACGAACGTGAACTGCCCCTTCGCATCGACCCTCGCGGCGGGGCTGTCGTGCGTCAAGTCGGTGCTCACAAGTCCCGACATCCCGTTCAACGAAGGCTCGAAGCGGCCGATCGGCATCGCCGCGCCGTACGGTTCGCTGCTGAACCCGCGGCCACCCGCCCCGGTGCGCGCGCGCATGCTCTCGGCGTACCGGGCCTACAACGCGGTGATGAAGGCGCTGGCCCAGGCGGTGCCGGAGAAGGTAACGGCGGCCGGCTTCGACACCACCCACTCGACCTGTCTCTCGCGTCTCGGGGACCACGGCTACGGCATCTACCTCGAGATCTTCGGCGGCGGCTATGGCGCGAGCGCCGCCGGCGACGGCTGCGACGCGGTGGACAGTCCGCTTTCGAACTGCTCGAACATCCCCATCGAGGCGATCGACATGGAGCACGACTTCTTCCGGGTGGTGGAGTACGCGCTCGCGGAAAGCCCGGGCGGCGACGGGGAGCACCGGGGCGGGCTCGGGATGCGGCGCGTGTACGAGGTGCTGGCCGACGACGTCGAGTACCAGTCGTACTCGGATCGCTTCACCATTCCGCCCGAGGGCCTGTTCGGCGGCGAGGACGGGAGCGCGGCGTTCACCTGCGTGTTGCGGGGCAACGAAAAGATCATGCTCGACTCGAAGACGAGCTTCCGGCTCGCGAAAGGCGACCGTCTGGTGATGAGCACCGGCGGCGGCGCGGGCTACGGCGATCCGTCGAGGCGTTTCCCCGCAAGGCTGGCGGACCGCGAGCACGGGGCGTGATGGTGGTCAAGCAGAATCCGGGGCGACGAGGACCCGGAGGAGGCGCTGTGCCGGCCCGGGCTCCGACCCGATCCTGAAGGAGCCAAGTTCTGAAGTTCGAGAATGCCTTCGAGGTCCCTGTCCCGACACAAAGCCCGGGCGTTGTTTCGGCCCGAGGGGTCACCCGGCGCCGTGCCGTCGTCGTCCGAACGGCTCCATCCGCCCGGCGTCCGTGATCGGACGTCCCGCGCGGGGTATCCTCGCCCTCCGTTTCGAACGAGCCGGACACGATGACCACGGCGCCTCGTTTCACCAGGCTGGTCGAGAGCCTTCCCGCGACGACTCCCTTCGTCGGCCCCGAGACGCTGGAGCGCCGGCGCGGGGGGGAGGCGTTCCGGGTTCGCGCCGGCGCGAACGAGAGCGCCTTCGGGATCTCGCCGAAGGCAGCCGAGGCGATGCGCGACGCCGTCGCGACGGTCGTCTGGTACAACGACCCGGAAGGCTGGGAGCTGCGAAGCACCGTTGCCGCGCGCCACGGGGTCCGCGTCGATGAGGTGCTCCTCGGGGCCGGCATCGACGAGATGCTCGGCAACGTGGTACGGATGGTCGTCGAGCCGGGGATGCCGGTGGTGACCTCCCACGGCGCGTACCCGACCTTCAACTACCACGTGGCGGGCTTCGGCGGAGTGCTCGAAGCGGTGCCCTACCGCGACGACCGGATCGACCTCCAAGCCCTGCTCGATGCGGTGCGCAGGCTCGACGCGCCGCTGGTCTATCTCGCCAACCCCGACAATCCCATGGGCACCTGGCACGACGCCGCGGACGTGTGCGCGTTCATCGCGGAACTGCCCGCATCCGCGTTGCTGGTGCTCGACGAGGCGTACATCGAATTCGCTCCCGCCTCCGCAACGTTCCCGATGGACGCGCGCGACCCGCGGGTCATCCGCATGAGGACGTTTTCCAAGGCGCACGGTATGGCCGGCGCCCGCATCGGGTACGCGGTCGCGCCGGTGGAGACCATCGTCGGACTCGGCAAGATCCGCAACCACTTCGGGGTGAACCGCATCGCGCAGGCCGGGGCTCTCGCCTCGTTCAACGATCCCGGGTTCGTCGCCTCGGTGGCGGAGGCGGTCGCCCGCGGGCGCAACGAGTACTACGCGCTCGCCCGGCGGCTGGGCCTGCCCCCGATACCGTCGGCGACGAACTTCGTGGCCATCGACGTGGGCGGCGGCGACCGTGCGCGGGCGCTGCTCGCGCGGCTTCAGGACGAAGGGGTGTTCGTACGCATGCCCGGTGTCGTCCCGCTCGACCGCTGCATCCGGGTTACGGTGGGGACGGCGGAGGAGCGCGCGCTGTTCGCCCGCATCTTCGAGGCGGTGCTCAACGAAAACGACCGGCGTTGAGCAACGGCGGCGATTGCCCGGGCCCGTCCGTTCCGAGCACGCTCAGGGACGCCCGACGGAGGTCGGCGCCGTTCCATCGCCGGGGCGCTGCGTGCCGAGCTCGCGTACCGGCATCCCCGTCCTCCGATCGGCGGCTCCGAGGTCCGGATCCGGAGCCGCTGCTGCCCCACCCTTGCGGCGGGTGTTTCCCAAGGGGAGAAGAAGATGAAGATTGACGGAGCCTGCTACTGCGGCGAGATTGCCTTCGAGGCGGACGTGGATCCCGAGTCGGCGCTCATCTGCCATTGCACGGACTGCCAGACTACCTCGGGAACCGCGTTTCGCACCATCGTACCGGCCTCGGCGGAGACGTTCCACGTGGTGTCCGGCGTACCGAAGACGTACGTGAAGACCGCGGAAAGCGGCAATCGGCGGGTGCTGGCGTTCTGCGCGACGTGCGGAACCCACGTGTGGGCCCGCGACGAGGGCGGCGACCCCGGCCGGATCAGCATCCGTGCCGGCACCGTGCGCCAGCGCGAACGGCTCGCCCCGAGGCGCCAGGTCTGGCGCCGCTCCGCCCAGCCCTGGCTCGCGGAGGTGGAATCGCTTCCGCGCGTCGAGAAACAGGGATGACCTGCCTCCGTTCATCTGTGGGATGCTGCGCCGCGACATCGAGACCGGGATCAATACCCTCGCGCCCCGGATGCCGGTGTTCCCGATCGTCGTGCCCTCGCTCGGGCCGGACCTGGGACGGCGGAGCCGGGAGAGGAGCAGGATCCCGGCGTTCCTCGAGCCAGAGCCGGGAGGTCCCCCTCGAAGCCGGATGCGATGCGCATGAAGCGCGCCTTGAGCGGCGGGAGTCGATTGGTCAGGGAGAGCCCGGCCTCGCGCAGCCGCCGCACCGGCGCAAGGCGGTTCGAGAACAGATGCCGGAAGCCGCCGAGCACCGACTGCACCACGGCGTTGTGGCCGCGTCGCCATCGCTCGTAGCGGCGTAGCGTCGCCCGGGATCCGATGTCGCGTCCGAGTCCGTGGGCCCGGGCGATGACGCCGGCGAGGGCCGCGGCGTCGAGCAGGCCCAGGTTCAACCCCTGGCCGGCGAGCGGGTGCACGACGTGGGCGGCGTCGCCGGCGAGGGCGAGTCGATCGCGGACGTAGGCCCGCGCGTGGAGGTGGCGCAACGCGAACGACGCGCGCGCGCCCGTCGCGCTCACCGCGCCGAGCGTCCACTCGAAGGCGTCGGCGACCTCGAAGCCGAACGCGGCGTCGTCGAGGGCAAGCAGCCGCGCCGCGTGCTCCGGGGTCGTCGACCACGAGATCGAGGAGGCGCCGTCCGAAAGCGGCAGGAAGGCGAGCGGGCCGTCGGGCAGGAAGCGCTGCCACGCCGTATCCCGGTGCGGCAGCGCCGTGCGCACCTCGGCCACCACCGCCTCCTGGCGGTAATCGCCGGCGGTCACGTCGATCCCCGCGAGCTCGCGTACGCGGGAATCCGCGCCGTCCGCGCCGACGACGAGCGATGCGCCAAGGCGCCGGCCCGCGAGATCGACCACCGCCTCGCCGCCGTCGAGGGTGAGCCCGGCAAGCTCCGCGCCGCGATGCCATTCGACGTTCGGCAGTGTGCCGATCCGCTGCTCGACAGCCCATTGCACGAGCGCGTTCTCGATGACGTAACCGAGCGCCGGCTCGCCGATCTCGGCGCTGTCGAAGTGCACCGCGCCGGCGCGTTCCCACACGTGCATCTCCCGCATGAGGCCGACGCGCTCCGCCGGCAGCGCCGCCCACGCGCCGAGAGCGCTCAGGATGCGCTCCGACGCGACGGTGAACGTGCTGGCCCGCAGATCGCGGGCCCGGCCCGGGGGGGCGGCCGGTGCGGCCGAGCGCTCGACGATCGCGACCCGGAGGCCGACCCGCCCCAGTGCGAGGGCGAGCGTCGCGCCCACGAGCCCGCCACCGACAATCACGGTGTCGTATCTCATGGACGGAGCTCCGGCGCGAACCTGGCTACCTTGCCCGCGGCTCTTCCTGCGTAGCGGACCGTTCCGCGATGGACCGGCCCGCGCTCCAGCCCGGCAGCCGCGCGTCTCACGGCCGGAGTCCCGGCGCCGGCCCGACGCCTCGCCCACACCCTGTCACACGGCAGACCGGCGCATGGCTGCCCGTCGCGCATGTCGACGGCACGGCGTCTCCCTTCACGGGCGGAGCTCCAGCGCAAGCCTCGGCACCTTGCCCGAGAGTCCGGTTGCGCGGCGGGCCAGCGCGCGCTTCAGCGGCGGGATCAGGTCCAGGGCGACGAGAGCCGGTGCGCGTAGCGGCGCCGCAGGAGAGAACCGGTTGGAGAAGACGTCGACAAGCGTATCGGTGAAGTGCGCAACCCCGGCATGGTCCGGTGCGCGCCAGCGCCGGTAGCGCTCCAGCACCCGCGCATCGCCTGGAGAGCGTCCCTCCCGGCGAGCCGCCGCAACGACTTCGGTCAGGCACGCGACGTCGCGCATCCCCAGGTTGAACCCCTGGCCCGCGACCGGGTGCAGATGGTTGGCGGCATTGCCGATCAGCGCGACGCGCTCGGCCACGATGGTGTCCGCGCGCGCGAACCGCAGCGCGAACACGGTACGTGCACCGACCGAGGTGACGCCGCCGAGGCGGCCCGCGAACACCGCGTCGAGCGCCTCGGCGAAGGCGCACTCGGGCAGCTCGGCGAGCCGGTCCGCCTGCTCACTCCCACCGCTCCAGACCAGCCCGTAACGCGCCCCGCCCATCGGCAACAGGGCCACGGGGCCATCGGGCGTGAAGCGCTCGAACGCCGTGCGCTCCCGCGGCGTGCGGACCTCCGCCACCGACGCGATCGCCCGCTGGCGGTAGTCGCGAACCGTGGTGTTGACGCCGAGCGCCTTCCGCAGCCCCGAACGTCCTCCATCGGCGACGACCAGCAAGGACGCGGTGAAGGCGGGCGATCCGTCTCCGGCTTTTCCGGCGCCGCCGGGACTCCGGGCGCTTTCCGTATCACCGGCTTTCTCCTCTTTCTCGATTCCTCCAATCCCCGCCGCCACCCGCGACGTCACGGTACCGGCACCGACGAGCACATCGACGATGCGTCCTCCGACCCGGTGGATCGGGGTCCGCCACGCGACTGCACCGCGGAGCGCCGCGCCGAGCGCTTCGGCGGCGACCACGCTGCCGAAGCGCGCCATGCCGCACTCGGCCGCTTCGAGTCGGGTTGCTCCGAAACGACCGGCTTCCGAGACGTGGATCGATTCGATCGGGGTCGCCCGCGCGGCCAGGTCCTCCCATACCCCGAGCGATGCAAGCACTCGCTCCGAGGCGAGGGAAAGGGCCAGGGGGCGGGGCGCGAACGGGGACAGGTCATGCGCATGCGTTGCCGTCGCAGGAGATTCATGCGAAGCACCGTTCGGCGGCGGGCCCGCCATGCCGGCCGGCGAACCGGTCGTATCGATCATGCCGGCCGCCGGCGGATCGGCGAGCAGCACCCTGAATCCTGCATCGGCGAGGGCGCACGCGAGAGCCGCGCCGATCGCCCCACCGCCCGCCACCGCGACGTCGTGGCAGGCGCCGGAGTCGTGCCGGTCGCCGGCGGCGGACGAGGCGACGCCGGGCGGTTCGGGCCGCTCACCCCGATCCGACAATCGACTCGATCTCGTCAATGGACTTCGGCGTCGCCGCGGTCAGCACCTCGCGGCCCGACTCCGTCACGAGCACGTTGTCTTCGATGCGAACGCCGATGCCGCGCAGCCGCTTGGGCGCCTTCTCGTCGTCCGGGGCGACGTAGATCCCCGGCTCCACCGTCATGACCATCCCCGGCTCGAGCACCCGCCACTGATCGTCGTCGACGCGGTACTTCCCGACGTCGTGCACGTCGAGGCCGAGCCAGTGGCCGGTACGGTGCATGTAGAACCGCTTGTACTTCTCGTTGTCGATGATGCGCTTCACCCGGCCCTTGATCGCGCCGAGGTCCAGGAGCCCCTCGACGAGCACCCGCACCGCCGCCATGTGCACGTCGTCGAACGTCCGGCCGGGCGCCACGGTGTCGATGGCGGCCGCCTGCGCCTCCAGCACCAGCGAATAGACGTCGCGCTGCGCGCGGGAGAACTTCCCGTTGACGGGGAACGTGCGGGTGACGTCGGAGGCGTAGTACCCGTACTCGGCGCCCGCGTCGATCAGCAGCAGATCGCCGTTGCGCAGCTTGTCCGAGTTTTGCGTGTAGTGCAGCGTGCAGGCGTTCGCTCCGCCGGCCACGATGGACGGATACGCCGCGGCGCGGCATCCCGCCCGGGAGAACTCGTGCAGCAGCTCCGCCTCGATCTGGTACTCGGCCATGCCGGGGCGGCAGATGCGCATGGCGCGCTCGTGGGCGGCGGCGCTCACCTCGGCCGCCTTCGACATCACCGCGACCTCCGCCTTGCTCTTGATGAGCCGCATCTCGTGCACGAGATGGTCCAGCATGACGATCTCTTCCAGGCCGGTGGTCCAGCGCGCCGCGGCACGGGCCTGCGCGACCCACCCGAGCACGCGCCGGTCGAACTCCCGGTCGTGCCCCATCGCATAACAGAGCCGTGGCTTGTCCTCGAGCAGCCCCGGCAGGACGTCGTCGAGATCGCCGATGGGGAACGCCTCGTCGGCGCCGTGCCGCTCCCGCACCCCGTCGAGTCCGAGGCGGGCGCCGTGCCACTGCTCCGCTTCGGTATCGCGCTCCCGGCAGAACATCACGAACTCGCCCTCCTCGCGCCCGGGTGCGAGCACCGCCACCGCCTCCGGCTCTTCGAACCCCGTGAGATAGTAGAAGTTGCTGTCGGGGCGGAACGGGAACTCGACGTCGCGGTTGCGGGGCCGTACCGGCGACGTCGGCACGATGGCGATGCTCCCCTCCCCCATCGTCTCCATCAGCCGCCGCCGGCGTTTCGCGAATTCACGTCGTTGCATGACGAATGGCGCTCCGAATCGGATGACCGTGAACCCGTGGCCGGAACCCGTCCTGTCCGCCCAGACCGAATCCTGCCGTTTCAATCGCTTGAATTGCCCGACGCGCCCGAAGCGCGACGCCCGGCCGTTTGTACCGGCACAACGGGCCGGGGGGCAAGTGCCCGGCGGGGTACACAGGGACGTTTTTTGTTCACCGCGGGACTCGGATCAGGTCTCCCGACGGGATCGAAATGGCCGGAGCCGGAACGGCGGGGGGCCGTGTTCCGGACAGGGGAGACCGGAATCCGCACGGCGAAGGCGGGCCGGCCGGCGATACGGCGAAAAAAAGAACGACCTTGGCAGGGTACATCGAGTCGTTGACCATCGATCCCCTCGTACCTATAGTTCCACGGCAGGTCGTCACTGCGCCGGCTTTCATCGCGGCATTCCCGATCCGGGCCCGTCATGAGATCTCTACCGCGGACATCCATCCCAACGGAAAGACAGCGTATGCTTCTTCCGGGCGCCCGTCGCCACGGCGGACACGCCCGCACGCCTTCCGGCCCGTGCCGCTCCGCCTTCCCGGGCGGTCCGACGCCCTCGACGCGCCGGCCTCTGCATGGCCGGGACTAGCGCCGCCTCAACCCGCGCGGGGGCTTCCATGGACACTCTCGAGACCCGGGCGCTCGAAGAGAAGATCGACCACCTGATCCGGATCTGCCACCGGCTTGCCGAGGAGAACCGCGCCCTGCGCGAACAGCAGGTCAACTTGATGGCGGAGCGCGCCGCGCTCATCGAGAAATCGGAGCTCGCGCGGTCGCGGGTCGAGGCGATGATCGCGCGGATGCGGGAGATGGAGATCGGTACGTGAACGGCGGGCCCGGCGATCTCATCTCCGTCACCATCCGGATCCTCGACAAGGAGTACATGCTCCGATGTCCTCCCGAGGAGCGTGAAATCCTGCTTGCGTCGGCCCGCGAGCTGAACGATCGGATGCGGGAGCTGCGCGGGAGCGGAAAGGTGCTCGGGGCCGAGCGCATGGCGGTGATGGCTGCGCTCACCGTGATCCACGAGCGCGAGCAGCTCAAGTCGCACCGGGCCGGCGCCATCGTTTCGGCACAGGAAACGATCCGCCGGCTCGAACACAAGCTCGACGCCGTCATCGGTCGACGCGACCCCGCTCAGCCGCTAGACTCCTGAGCGACGCCCCCGTGGTGTTCGAGAGTGCGCCTGCAACCTCTCGAGCCTGATTTCATGCTGCCGGGAGTCGAGCGCCGCGCTGTTGTGCACGTCCGCGACGGAAGCGGAAAGCCTGATGCGCGTCGTGAGGCGCCCCCCTGAACCCGAGTGGTTCAGAGGTCATCGCGTACAACGGCGCCAACGGGGGGCGTCATTTCCCTCCCGCTCTCCGAAAACGTCCGGGGGGCGGACGATCCTCCCTCCCGGATGAGTTCCCGGAATGACTGCATTCTCCGGACGCCGCGCGTTGCGTCGCCAGATGCGCGTCCGGCGGCGCGTGCTGAGTGAAGCGGAACGACGCGCTGCCGCCCGAGCGCTCTCGAAACGCATCGCCGGCAGCCGATGGTTCGCCAACAGCCGGACCATCGCGGCCTACCTGCCGAACGACGGTGAGATCAGCCTTCTTCCGCTCATGGCGCGGGCGTGGTCGATGGGTAAGCGGACGTATCTCCCTCGGCTGTCCGGGCCCCGGTTGTGGTTCCTCCCCTTTCACGCGCGCACCGTGTTCACCGGCAACCGGTTCGCGATTCCCGAACCCGCGGAGCCGGTCCACCGGCGCATCCATCCGCTGTTCCTGGACCTCGTGCTGTGTCCGCTCGTTGCGTTCGACCGGTTCGGGAACCGCCTCGGCATGGGTGGCGGGTACTACGACCGGACCTTCGAGGCGGTGCGCCGCCGCACCGTCTGGCCGGGGCCGAAGCTGGTGGGCGTCGCCTATGAATTCCAGAAGGTGGATCCACTCCCCGCGGCGGACTGGGACGTCCCCCTCGGCGCGGTCGTCACCGATCGCACGATCCGGCTGCCGCCGGGCCGATTACAATCCGTTCCGCGCTTCAAGCGCGTGGACCCGGGGAGGATGCACCCATGCGGTACTGGCTGATGAAGACCGAGCCGGAGGAGTTCGGTATCGACGACCTCGCCAGGCGCCCCCGCAAGACGGAGCCGTGGGACGGTGTGCGCAACTACCAGGCGCGCAACATGATGCGCGACGAGATGAAGAAGGGGGATCGTGTATTCATCTACCACTCGAACTGCGAGGAGCCCGGGATCGTCGGCATCGCCTGCGTCGCGCGTGAGGGGTACCCGGACCCCACCGCCTTCGACCCCGAGGACAGGCACTACGACCCGAAGAGCGACCCCGCGAGCCCGCGCTGGTATCTCGTGGACGTGAAGTTCGAACGCAAGCTCCGGCGCACCATTCCTCTCGTCGAGCTGAAGGGGCAGGCCGCCCTCGAAGGGATGCCGCTCGTGCGCCGCGGCAACCGGCTCTCGGTGATGCCGGTGAGCGAGCGGGAGTGGGAGTACGTCCTCTCGCTGGAATGAAGCGGGAGGGATGCGCTCCCCCCACCCGCCATGTAGCGCACGTGGAGCTTGGCCATCTCGTTGCCGGATTCGATGCTCGCCTTCAACCCGGCATGGGTGATCGACTTCACCGGAATGCGCACAGGCCAGCCCTGCAACGAGCCGGGACGCCCCCGTTTCGCCCCGGGCACCACCACGAGCCCAGATGTCGAATGCGACCTGCCACGCATCGATTCCGGTATTTGTACCCGATGGCGGCGTCGGGATACGGTCCGACTCGGTCGGACCAGGAACATGCGCCGTGGAATCCATCCTTACCCTCAGTGACGCCGAGGCTCGATTTTCGGAAATCGTCGAAAAGGCCACCAACGGCGAAGAGTTCATCGTCACCCGCATGGGCAAGCCGGTGGTTCGGATCACCCGCTTCGTGGCGCATGGCCGGCCGCGCAAGCTCGGCGACTTCGCCGGGCGGATACGGATGAGCGAAGATTTCGACGACTGGCCCTCCGACTTGCAGGAGGCGCTGGGAATGGCCGATCCCAGGTGAGATACCTGCTCGATACGCATACCCTGCTTCGGGCACGGGCCGCGCCCGATCTGCTCTCCGCGGATGCCCTCGCCGTATTGGAGTCCGCGGACAACGCGCTGTACCTCAGCATCGCCTCGCTATGGGAGTGCGCGATCAGGTCCTCCATCGGCAAGATCGACGTTCCCGACGACTTCTATCGGACCGTGGCCGGCGACTACGAGATTCTCGGCGCAAGCCCGGATCGGCGGCCTGGCCCCGGTGACTCGTGATCAGGACATCGCCGGGTACGACGTCCCGGTCGTCACCGCCTGATCCCGCGCGCCGGCCTTCATCTCGTGCCGACCGGTCCCCGAAGCTCGGGGATTCCGGGAAGTCGCTCCGCCATGCGGATGCCGGTTCCGGTGTCGAAACGCGCCGCATACCGCCGACATGGCATGGAAGGAGGACGACTTCCATGAACGTTCCCGCCGGAAACGTTGCCGCCCGGAACGCCGCCGCGGATCAGGGCGAGATCGGGCACCGCCTGCTTGTATGGAGCAAGACTGCTCCTCGCCCGTCTGCGGCGCTGGCCGGAGGGCGACCGCACCAGCGGTCGCCGTTCAGCGCAGGAACAACCGGTACGCCGGATTCTCCGTCTCCTCCCGGTACTCGTACCCCACGTCGTCGAGAAAGGACTGGAACTCCCCGCGCTCTCCGGGCGGCACCTGCAAGCCCATCAGCACCTGCCCGTAGGCCGCGCCGTGGTTGCGGTAGTGGAACACGCTGATGTTCCAGGGCTTGCGCCCCATCAGGGTGAGGAAGCGCATCAGCGCGCCGGGGCGGTCGGGGAACTCGAAGCGGTAGAGGACTTCCTGGAGATCCCGTGGAGCACGTCCCCCCACCATGTAGCGCACGTGGAGCTTGGCCATCTCGTTGTCGCTCAGGTCGAGCACCGGGTAGCCGTTGCGCTCCAGCGTCTCGACGAGCGCCCGCTTGTCGTCGCCGGAGCCGTGGATCTCGATGCCCACGAAGATGTGCGCGTCCTCGTCGTCGGCGTAGCGGTAGTTGAACTCCGTGACCGAACGCGCCCCGATGATCTCGCAGAAGCGCAGCAGACTCCCGGCGCGCTCGGGGATGGTCACCGCGAACAGGCACTCCCGCTGCTCGCCGAGCTCGGCCCGCTCCGCGATGTGGCGCAGGCGGTCGAAGTTCACGTTCGCCCCGCTCACGATGGCGGCATAGCGCCGCCCGGCGGCGCCCTCGGGCTCCGCGTAGCGTTTCAGGCCCGCCACCGCGAGCGCTCCGGCCGGCTCGGCGATGGACCGGGTGTCCTCGAAGATGTCCTTGATGGCGGCGCAGATCTCGTCGGTGGTGACGAGGATGACGTCGTCCACGCATTCGCGCGCGATCCGGAAGGGCTCGGCCCCGATCCGCTTCACCGCCACCCCGTCGGCGAAGGTCCCGACGCTCTCCAGGATGACGCGCTCCCCGGCCGCGAGGGTGGAGTAGAGGGTCGGCGTGTCGTAGGGCTCGACGCCGATGACCTTCGTTCCCGGCCACAGCGCCTTGACGTAGGCGGAGATCCCGGCGATGAGCCCGCCCCCGCCGACCTCGACGAAGATCGCGTCGAAGGGGTCCCCGTGCTGGCGCACGATCTCCATCGCCACGGTGCCCTGGCCGGCGATGACGTGCTCGTCGTCGAAGGGCGGGATGAAGACCATCCCGTGCTCGGCGGCCAGCGCTTCGGCCCGCTCCTTCGCATCGTCGTAGGACTCGCCTTCGAGCACGACATCCGCCCCGAGCCGCTCGACCGCCTCGACCTTGATGCGCGGCGCGGTCTCCGGCATCACGATGAGGGCGCGGACGCCGAGCCGGCGCGCGGCCAGCGCCACCCCCTGCGCGTGGTTGCCGGCCGAGGACGCGGCGACCCCGCGCGAGCGCTCCTCCGCGGTGAGCGAGGCGAGCTTGTTGTACGCGCCCCGGAGCTTGAACGAGAACACCGGCTGAAGATCCTCGCGCTTGAGCCACACCTCGCCGCCGATCCGCGCGGAGAGCTTCGGAGCGAGCTCCAGCGGCGTCTCGCGCGCGACGTCGTAGACGCGCGCCTTCAGGATCTTCGTGACGTAGTCCCGGGACATGGGGTGGCGCTCGGCGGGCGGACGGCAATGATAGCGGCCGCCACGTCCTGTCCGATACGCCGCGACCACGCGCGGATGACCGTCGCGGCCCCGCTCCCACGGCTCCGGCCGGCCGCGAGCAGGCCCGGCGCAAGCGGCGGTGGGCATGTCGTCGGGATCGATGCGGCGCGGTGGCGTAGTGGTCGTCCGGGCGTACCGGCCCCGCGGCGCACCTTCCCCCTCCATCGTCGTGCCCGCCAAGGTGGAGGATTGACCGGAAAGCTGCGAGGTCCGATCCTTTCGACTCTCCACCGGCACGGGACGACGCCATGGCCAGCACCGACCTCATCGAAGCCGGCACTGCCGGCACAACGCAACGCCAGCGTCAACGCAACCCGCTGGTGGACCATCCGCCCTCCTCGGAGCTGGCGTTCCCCGGCTGCAAGCCCGTTTACCTGCCGCGCGAGAAGCTCGAACTCCATGACGGGCGGCTGGAGTTCTGGGACGGGGCCACCGAATTCGCCGCATCGTCGGTGGACGCGGTGTTCGAGGCGGCGTCGGTCTGCAAGGACGAGACGGAGTTCCTTGCCGCACTGCGGCCGCCGCGCATCCCGGACGGTGCGGGCGGAGCAAAGGGTTGACGCCTGCCGTTGTTTCTTTCCGGTCAAGGCGATCCGGCCGGCCCGAACTCCTCGCGCTCCCGGCCGGCGGCGTCGAGGTCCTGGACGGCAGGCCGGGGCGATGTTGCCGTTGCCGGCGGTCGCAGCCGGCTTCCGGAAGATTGACCGGATTTCAGTGGTGAATCTGTCGGGCGCTCAATCGTTCTCGGGGTCGGTATTCGGGCCGGCAATCAGAGTGCGCGGCGGTGGTCGGAACCGTCCGAGGCAGAGCCTTGCTTCTCGGTGGACGAAGCCGGGAGCAATGCGATCATCCGCGCGGCCGATTCGATCGGAGCAGCCGGGCCGACTCCGATGAGGTCGATCGCGGAGCCGCCGCCGGCTTCGAGCACTGCGTCGAGGGAGGGCTCGGGAACAGGCTCCAGCGACCACCGGTGTCCGACCCCCTGGAGCACGTAAAGCCTGCCGGGACACTCGTGCAACCGGACGAACCCTTTGAAGCGCACCACCGAAGCCGGAAGTGCGTCGAGCGCCGCGGCCAGCCGCGTCCGGTCGAGGGGCTCGTGCGTTCGGCTGGTCGCGCGCACAAAGGGGGCATCGGCGTCGTCGGCCGCCCGTGAGGCGGGCCGGCGCCCCGGGAAGGCGGGTACTCCGCCCGCAAGGGGGCCATCGTCCGTCGTTCGTGCGGCGGGATGGTGTCCTGGAAACGCGGGCGTCCCGCCCGCGGGAGGGCCATGAACAGTCGCCCCTGCGGTGAGCGCATCCGGCGCACTGGTGTCCGGGCCAAGCACGATAGCCGGATCCACACGCCCATGGCAGGCTTCGACGATCCCGGCCCGGGGGGCGTTCCGTGCGAGCCAGGCCAGCGTCGAACGGCGGTCCGGCGCCTCCACCCGATCCGACTTGTTCGCGACAATCACGTCGGCCGACTCGATCTGGCGTACGATCAGATTGCCTGTGAAGCGGTCCGCCGACTGTGTGCGGACCGTGTCGAGATCGACCACCGTGATCACCGCGTCGAGCCGCAGGCCGGGCCAGCCGAGCGCGTAGCGGGCGCTCTTCCCCGGGTCCGCCACCCCGCTCGCCTCCACCACGATCCGGCCGGGCGGCTCGGGTGAGCGGACCTGCGCGTCGAGGGCGGCGCCGAAGTCGTCGGCGATGCTGCAACACACGCAGCCGTTGGTCAGGGTGACGGTCTCGGCGTCGCGAAGGGCGACGAGGGCCGCGTCGATGCCGAGCGCTCCGAAATCGTTGATCAGCGCCACGATGCGTTCGCCGCCCGCGCGGGTGAGGAGGTGGCTGAGGAGCGAGGTCTTCCCGGCCCCGAGATAGCCCCCGATGATGGTGACCGGAATTCGTTCGGACACGGACGTAGACGTGGACGCATTCACCGGAGCGGGCTCCGTTCGGACGGACCTGCGCCTGCCGGACCGGGACCTGTCCGGGCCACGGCTGCGCTCATCGGATCGGCGTTTGCACAGGCTGGAACCGCCCCTGTCGGACGGAGCACGGCCGGGGTGGGCCGCCCGCATCGGGCCGGCGGTCCGCCCGGATGGGATTGTACTCATCGGATCGGCCCACCGGGATCACACTCATCCGATCGGGAACGACCGTCCCTCGAACACCGTGCCCCGGACCGGGACGTCCCTCAGCGATTCCACCGGCTCCTCGAAGGGGTCGGCTTCCAGCACCGTGAAATCGGCGCGCTTGCCAGCCCGGATGCTGCCGATCTCGTCCTCCATGCCGAGCACGAACGCCGCGTCGATGGTGATCGCACGCAACGCCTGTTCCAGGGTGAGCCGCTCCTCGGGGCACGCCACCTCACCCGAATCGCCCATCCGGTTGGCCGCGACCCACGCATGGTTCAGCGGCCGGGCCGGCGCCATCGTGAAGTCGGAGTGCAGGGCAAGCGGGATCCCCTCGCGCACCACCGTGGCGAGCCGGGCCATCCGGGTCGCCCGCTCGTGCCCGATGCTGTGCTTCCAGTAGGCGTCGGCCAGCTCGTAGACGTAGTACACGTTGGCGGAGACCAGGCCGCCGAGACGGGCGAGCCGGCGGACCTGCTCCGGGGTCGAGAGCCCGAAGTGCTCGATGGTGAAGCGGTGATCGAAGCGCGGCCGTTCCCACTGGAGCTTCGCCAGCACCTCGATCGCGAGCTCCAGGCCGAGGTCCCCGGTGCAGTGGACGTGGATGCGGCAGCCCTCGTGCCAGAACGCCCGCGCCAGTGCCTCGAACCGTTCCGGGGCCATCAGCCACTCCCCGTGGTGCCCGTCGATGAAGCCCGGCGGCTGCACCTGCATCAGCTCCGCGAAAAACCCGCCGTCGGTGAAGAGCTTCACGTGATCGTGAAACGCGAGGCGATCGGTGTTCAGCGCGCGTAGCGCCCGCACCCGCGCGAGCTCGGATTCGAGCCCGGCACTGCCCGGATCGTGCACCCGCGGCACCATGTGGACCCGGAACGGCGTGTCGTCGCGGTCGAGCACGTCGCACAGCGCCGCCCACTCCTGCTCCGGGTCGAAGAGCGCGAACGCCATGTCCGCAATGGTGGTGTGCCCGCCGTGATGGACCGCCTGTCGGACGCGGCGCAGACCGTCGCGAAACCGCTCCCGATCGAGCAGGTACGGAGTCATGCGGGCGTTGGCGACGCCGAGGCCGGTCTCGAAGAAATGGCCGGCCCCGGCGTCGATCTGGGGGTGGCGCTCCAGGGTCTCCTCGTCGAGATCCATCCATCGCAGCGCGGCGTCGTTGGCGTAGAGCGCGTGGAAGGATCGCTGCCACACCACCACCGGCCGAGTCGCCGAGACCTGGTTCAGGATCTCGCGGTGCACCGGGCCGTGCCAGATCTCGTGGTAGCCCCAGGTGATCAGGGGCTCCGCGGGGTCGGCGAGCGAGCGCTCGATCTCGCGCAGGCGGGCCAGATAGGCGGCGGCTCCGCGCGTCGGGGGAACGGTTTCCCACGGCAGGCGCCACTCCATCGCGGTGATGAAGTGCAGCGGCAGCAGCACCGCCGCCATCGACGGATGGAGGTGCGGATCGATGAAGCCGGGCATGAGGACGTGCCGTTCGAACCTCCGGTCCACTACGTGCGGATGGGCATCGAGCCAGGGCGAAAGCGTCTCCAGGGTGCCGGCCTCGACGATCCGCCCGCCGCGCACCGCCACCGCATCCGCCTGCGGCATGGACGGGTTCATGGTGTGGATCCGCCGTGCGGTGTAGACGGTGATCTCGGACATTCGCGCCCTCCCGGCCGATGTGCGGCCGCTCCTCGTCCGGCGGCGCCGGCACCGGAAGCAGGCCGGCGCACGGCGCATCGTCACTGTATCGAAAGTGCCACGAACAAAACTACCGCCCGGGTCTCGACGTGCTCACGGGCAGCCGGCACCGGGTGACGCCGGCACCGCGGAAGATACGGAAGATTGCCGGAATCCGAAGGTGTAGGATGCACAGTCTCGGCCGGAGGCCGCGGCGGTATGTCGCGGAGCGCAAGCCCATGAATCGTCCCGTCGTCGGCATCACCGCCTGCCGGATCGAGGTCGCCGGCCGCATCCACCACTCCGTCCTGGAGAGGTACGTCGGCGCGGTCAGCGCGGCGGCGGGGGCGCTGCCGCTTCTCGTCCCCCCCATCGGGCGCACCGTGGCCGGCGACGACCTGCTCGACGCGGTCGACGGCCTCCTGCTCACCGGCAGCCCCTCCAACGTGCTGCCCCGCCACTACGACGTCCCGCCCAGCCGCCCCGGCACCCTGCACGACCCCCATCGCGACGAGACCACGCTGCCGCTCGTGCGCCTCTGCCTCGAACGCGGGGTGCCGCTGCTCGCGGTATGCCGCGGCTTCCAGGAAGTGAACGTCGCGCTCGGCGGAACCCTGCACCAGCACGTCCAGGAGCTGCCGGGGATGCTGGACCATCGCGTGGACCCGTCCCTGGATCTCGCCGGCCAGTACGCGCCGGCGCACGCGGTGCGGGTGGTGCGGGGCGGCTTCCTCCACCGGCTCGTCGGCCGGGAGGCGATCGAGGTCAACTCGCTGCACTCGCAGGGCATCGACCGGCTGGCCGGGCGGCTGGTGGTGGAGGCGCGGGCGCCGGACGGCCTGGTCGAGGCGGTGAGCATCGCGGGGGCCGCGTCGTTCGCATTCGCGGTGCAGTGGCATCCGGAATGGAACGCGCTGAAGGATCCGGCCTCGCGCGCGATCTTCGAAGCGTTCGGGGCGGCGGTTCGCGAGCGCGCCGAACGGCGGCATGGCGGCCCGGTCGAGGCGCCACGGCTCCGGCGTGCCTGACGACGGGTAGGGAGTGTTCCGCGAGGGTGCAATCGTAGCGATTACGGGACAAACAGCCTGACCGCCGCGAACGCGACCCCTATCGCTGCCGGTACGGCCACGCCAATGGCCGCTATCACACCCGCCAGGAACCATACCTTGATTTTCTGGATGTCTTCGCGCGTCGCCACGTGCTCCATCTGCATTTCAATTCCGGCGAGCCGCTCTCCGAAATCGCGGGGACGGGCAATGTCGCGTTTCGCGTCGGCGGTCATGCTCATGTCGCCGCTCCCGGGTGGGGTCTCCGACACCACATTTCGATATTCCGGTATTCTGCGAAACGGCGCAACATCCCCGTCAGGAGCCTGCGGCCACCGAGGTCGAGGCGCGGATGCCGACCGGGCGTGCCACACCATGAAGCACACGATGCGGCAAACGCCATGAGCCTCATCGAGCGCTGGTGCCGGGAGCACGCGATCACCGAGGTCGAGGCGTTGATGCCCGACATGGCGGGGGTCGCCCGCGGCAAGATCATGCCGGTGGCGGCGTACTGCCGCGCCCTCGGCATGAACCTCCCCGAGGCGCTGGTGCTGCAAACCGTCACCGGCGACTTCCCCGAGGACCAGAGCGCCGTCGATCCGTCCGACCGCGACATGGTGCTGCGCGCCGACGAGCGCACCATCCGGCTCGTCCCCTGGGCGGCGGAGCCCACCGCGCAGGTCATCCACGACTGCTTCCACACCGACGGCAGCCCGGTGGCCGCCACCCCCCGCTACGTGCTCCGGCGGGTGCTCGACCTCTACCGCGAGCGGGGCTGGCGGCCCGTGGTCGCGCCGGAGCTGGAGTTCTACCTCGTCAAGCGCAACACCGACGCGGACTACCCGCTGGAGCCGCCGGCGGGACGCTCCGGGCAGGCGGAGCGGGGGCGCCAGTCCTACGGCATCGACGCGCTGAACGAGTACGACCCGCTCATCGACGACGTCTACGACTTCTGCGAGGCCCAGAAGATCGAGCTCGGCACCCTGAGCCACGAGGCCGGGGTCGCCCAGCTCGAGATCAACCTCTCGCACGGCGACCCCCTGGAGCTCGCGGACCAGGCGTTCCTGTTCAAGCGCACCGTGCGCGAGGCGGCGACCCGGCACGGCGTCTACGCCACGTTCATGGCCAAGCCGATGGAGCGCGAGCCGGGCAGCGCCATGCACGTCCACCAGAGCGTGGTGGATGCGGCGACGGGGGAGAGCGTGTTCGCGTCCCGCGACGGCGAGCGCACCCCGCTGTTCCACGCGCACGTCGGCGGCCTGCAGCGCTACCTGCCGGCCGCGATGTCCTTCCTCGCCCCCAACGTCAACTCCTACCGCCGGATCACGAAGTACCTGGCCGCGCCGATCAACGTGCAGTGGGGGATCGACAACCGCACCGCCGGCCTGCGGGTGCCGCTCGGCGACGCCGCCTCCACGAGGGTGGAGAACCGGGTCGCGGGCGCGGACGCGAACCCCTACCTGGCCATCGCCGCATCCCTCGCCTGCGGCCTGCTCGGCATGACCGAGGGGGTCGAGCCGACCCCCGCCGTCGAGGGCAGCGCGTACAAGATGCCCTACGAGCTGCCGCTCAGCCTCGCCGAGTCGCTGCGCGCGCTACGCGAATGCCGGCCCCTCATCGACGTGCTCGGCGAGCGTTTCGTCCGCGCCTGGAGCGCGGTGAAGGAATGCGAGCTGCGGGCCTTCCTCCAGGTCATCAGCTCGTGGGAGCGGGAGTTCCTGCTGCGCAACGTCTGACCGGCCACCGGAGCGCTGTCCGAGCGCTGGCGCCCACCGCCGGAGCTCGGAGTACGCCCTGCATTTTTCTACCCGGCTCCGCGTCTCCCCGGCGTCCCGCTCGGGACCCAGTAGGGGGCGTTCGACGGCGGGAGCGGCGCGCGGGTCTTCGGGGGCTCCCATCGCGCCGGTGTGCCGGGTCTCCGCCTTCCTGAAGCACGGCTGGCAGGCTGGTACGTCCAGTGCTCCAGGCCGGGGATCCTCGCCAAATCGTCGTAGTCGAGCGGGTTGCCGCGGATGCAGGCCACGCCGTTGATGGAGGACGACCCGCCCAGCGCCTTCCGCGCCGCCCGCCGGATCCGCTGGCCGCGCCAACCAGATTGCCGGCTCAACGAAAAAGGCCGGCCCGTTCGGACCGGCCTTTGCCTTGGCGAGCCAAGGATGGCCCTTTGCCGCAGCGCCGGGCCGGTTCATCTCTCGGGTAAACCCTTATCGGGTAAACCCTTATCGGGTCGTTCCCCGCAGTTTCCAAGTCGCGCGTGCATTGAACGGCCACTACGACGCGATGTCAACCAAAATCAACACCAAGTCACCAAAGTCTTTCGGCACCGGGATCCGGTCGCTACCATCCCCGTTCCTGCCGGGACAACGGGAGAACACCGACATGGAACCGTTCGCACGGATCCCCCTTCAATCCGAGGACTACGAGGATTCGACGCAACGGGATGCCGTGGACGAAGCCGCCGGCCCGCGGCGCCATTCGACGCGCAAGGCCAACCTCGGGACGTTCACCGGCTATCGCATCGGCCTCGACGTCGGCAACGGCAACATCGGCTGGTGCATCCTGTTCGAGGACGGCACGCGCCTTCACTTCTTGACGGCGGAAGACGTCGCCGCCCGCAACAGGGCACTGCCGGAATCGGGCCGGCGGACCCAACTTCCCGATCTCGCGAGATTCGTGCCGGTGGGAGTCCACAAGTTCGACGCCCGAGAGACGGACCAACGAGGCGGGCAGAAGTCGTACTCGAAGATCCGCGCGGAAGCCAGGGCCGGGCGCCGCATGCTGGACGCCCGCCAGCAGCGGCGCCTGCATGTGGACAGGGCCTTGCGGAATGCCGGGCTGTTGCCGAAGGAAGGAGAAGGCGAAGGGCATGTCGGCATCGAGCCGGACGTGCTCCGGGTCAAGCTGCTCGATCCCTCGTTTCCCGCCCACCCTCACGACTTGGGCCGCGCATTGAAGAACGCCCTGAAGCGGCGCGGTTACCTGAAGCCTGTCGGGCGCACCGGTCCGGACGAAGGATCGGGCTTCGCCAAGGGGGCTGAAGCCGCCTACCGCCAGACCCTCGAAAGATACGACTGCCGGACGATCGGCGAATTCCTGGAGCGTTGTGCTCGGGACGCCGGACGCGACGGGGTTCCGTTTCGGAAGCGTCACCGTTCCCTCGCATGGCAGAAGCAAAACAGGAGACGGCGGCCGAACGACGGCGACGACGCGCCGAGCTACGAAGCATTCCAGTTCCTGTCTCCGACCCATACCCTGATCCGCGAAGAATGCCGCCTGCTGAAGGAGAGTTCGGGTATCGCGGTCGCCGATGATGCGTGGGCGGAAATCGAGGCAGCGGCAGAGTTCCGGCGGCCGCTCAAGGGCAGGATCCCGGGCCGCTGCCGCCATTTCCCCGACGAACACCGATGCGTCGCCGCCCTGCCGAGCTTCCAGCGGTTCCGCATCCTGGAGCGCATCCGCAACTTGCGCCATCGGAACAGGGCCAGACTCGACGGAATGACCTTCGGCAGGGCGCGGGAACTGCTCGAAGCAAGGGAGAAGATCACCCTTGCCGGATTGGAGCGGGAGCTCGGCGTGAAGCTCAAGCTCGACCGGGACGACACCACGGGATCGCGTCAATTCATCGGCGCCAGGACCGACATCGCGTTGGGCGATGCCCGTGTCTTCGGTGAAGCGTGGCGCCGCCTGCCCATCGATCGGCGCGACGACTGGACGATGCGTTTTCTGCGCCGGCATCGGCCCTCGTCCGAGGGTGAGGTCTCTCCATGGAGCGAATGCGACGAGGAAGCGTTGGAACGCGATGCCGAGGCGGCGTTCGGTGAAGACGCGCTGGCAAGGGTGGACGACAGCGAGATCGCGAAGCATTTCGAGGACCGGTTCTCATCGATCTCCCTCAAGGCGGCGCGTCTGCTCGGCGACTGCCACGAACAAGGGCTTGGCCACGAGGAACGTCTCGCCAGGCTTCGTGCGGCCGGGGCGCCGGCGCCGGAACTCGCCCTCTATGAACGGCTTCCCTATTACGGCGTGGTGATGCCGGACGAGACCGTGCCGGCGGCCGGATTCGCGCCCGAGGATCGGACGGCGAAGGAGGAGTGGGAGCACGGCCGCGCCGCCAACCCCGACATGCACGTGGCGATGAACCGGCTGCGCGTCGTCGTCAACGGGATCATCGAGATGATGGGCGGGATCCTGCCCACGCGATGCGTCATCGAGATGGCTCGCTCGACGTTCTCGGAGGCGCAGGCCGCCGCGTACGGCAAGACGGCGCGTGCCCGTCAAGAGCTGCGCGAACGCATCGAAGGCGAGATCGAGAAGGCCCTTGGTTCGAGGATGCCGGTGGGTCCCGCGCTCGACCGCCTGGTGGATCGATGGAAGGCCGCGAGCCGCCAGGGCTGGCGGGACTATGACGGAAGCGAGATCCCGCGAAGCGCGCTGGTGGACGGCAGCGAGTACCAGCTCGATCACGTGGAGCCGGCCGCATTCGGCGACTTCCGGGAGGACAACATCTTCGTGTCGCGGTTCAACCAACGGAAGGGCCGCCGTCTGCCCTGGGAGGCGTTCGGTGACGATCCGGAGTTCCAACCCGCTCTCACGGCCTTCTCGACCTTCGGCTTGCGAAAACGAATCGAAATGACCAGGAAGAATCTCCAGGCATTGCCGGATCGTGCTCCACGAGACAAGCGGGAACGCCTGGAAGTAGCTTTGGAACGCGCGGAGCGTGATCTCGGCCGTCTCTCCGAGTTCGATGAGCCTCGGCCCGACGTTCTCCAGGCGCTCGAAAGACCGCCGGTCGTCTCGGAGACGGACAGGGAGGAGGAAGCGGGAACAGGCAGGAGGGCGAGACCGTCTCCGTTCCGGCCCGGCAGCCGGGCGGCCCTGTTCCGTCGCCTGCACCCCGACTACACGCCGCGTGAAGGCGGACCGGCCGCGCGCGACGTCGCCAACATCGGCTGGTCCACCAAGCTCGCACGGCGTTACCTACGCCACATCGGCGCCGAGAGCGAGCCCATCAAGGCATGGGCGGTCCGCGCGCTACGCTGCATGTTCGGCGTCAACAAGCCGCGCGAGGATCTGCGCAATCACGCGGTCGATGCGTTCCTCGTGGCGCATTTCGACATGTTCGTGCTGAAACCCGCCTTCGATCGGCTGCGTCATGAACATCCCTACGAGGAGCTGTACGAGACCCGCGCCTTGCAGGACGCCTTGAGCAGGATCGGCGGCGGTAGTGGAAGCCCCCTGTATGAGGATCTGGTGGACAATCTCGACCGGTTGGAGAATGTTCTGCCAACCATCGCCGCCGCGCACCGCGCCGACCACCAATGGAACCCGGGCGACGCACTTGGCGGCGGCCTCGGCGCTCTGGGAAAGGAGAACATCTACTCGTTCCGGCCGACTTGGGCAGAGAGGGAGAAGTTGACGCTTCTCCTCCGAAAAGCAGGAGTTGTCCCGGACGATGAGGCCGTCTTGACCGGAAAGGAGATCCTGGCTTGGTTCGATACGATTTCCAGGGATACCGGGAAGGGACAGCGTCTTGCAAAGGAGCTGGCCGGGAAAATCGAGCTTCGCTACCGGAAGCGTAGCGATGATCAATCCAAAGCGACCGTATTGAAACGCAAAACGGCCCTGCCTCTGTCCAATCAGGAAGGCGCGTTCATCAACGCGGAAGGCAAGTTCGCCGTGGTGGGAGCACCTGCCGCCAGGGATCGCCTGGTCCTTTCGATCGCCGACTTCCTCGGGATGAATTCCGAAGAACGCGCAAACGTATTCGTAGCGGGGCAACCGATCTATCGCCGGGGCGATACGGTGGTCAAGGATGGCGGAGCATTCGTGGTGACCGGCCTCCAGCACGACAAGAGATTGATTGTTTACCCGATCAACGAAGCTGAAAGAAAGCCAAATCGGAAAGAGTGGATCACGGTTTCACCGAACATCACCAAGTTTGCAAGCGATGGCCTCGGCCGACGACTTCATCAGCTCGGAAAGGATCCTCGAGGTCTCCAGCCGGTGCCATATCCGCTTCGAAGCGAATAGCTTCGTCGTCGAGAGGCGCGACGAGAACCACCGAATCGTCCTTCCGTCCGGCGACGTGCTGGTGGTCGTGCTGGAGAGCGAGATGGCGACCGTGACGTCCGCAGCGCTTGCGGCCTGCGGCGAGCGCGGCATCCCGGTCGTCTTTTGCAGACACCACCTCCCCGTCTCCCTCTCCCTGCCCGTCAGCGCGGGCTGGAACGCTGGCCAAGTCCGTCGCCTCCAGGCTCGTGCCCTGCGCGGACGGGCCGCGGCCCGCCGTCTCTGGCGGCGCACCGTGCGAGCGAAGATATCCGCACAGGCTGCGCTTCTGGAACAGATCGGCGCCCGCGGTGCTCGGCGCGTCCACCGCATGGCGAACGACGTGGGGCTGGATGGACAGGAGACGGTCGAAGCCCAGGCGGCCGCGATCTATTGGCGCGGGCTGTTCGATGACTTCAAGCGCTCGAACCGGGAAGATCCTCGAAACGGACTTCTGAACTGGGGCTATGCGGTATTGCTCGCCACCGTGGGACGCGGCCTCATTGCCCTCGGGTGCGATCCTTCACTGGGGTTCGGACATTCATCCCGCACCAACGCCTGGGCGCTCGCATCCGACCTGATGGAGCCCTTCCGTCCCACCATAGACGCGGCGGTGTCATTCGGGGTGCGCGATTCGAACGACATGGATGCGAAGTCCGTGAAGTCGGCGATACTGGAACCGTTCTCCAACGATGGACCGGTCAAGCGAACGGTCCTGGAGGTAGTACGTGGCTATCGGGACTTCCTTGGAGACGGTCGTGAGACCCGGATCCAGTATCCGGATCGTCCGCTCCTCTCCTGAAGTTTCGGGAAGGCCGCGTTTCATGTGGCTGTTCGTCTTCTACGATCTTCCCGTGGCCCGACGAGAGGATCGCAAGACATACGCACGCTTTCGCAAGGATATCCGGAAACGCGGCTACGAAATGATGCAATTCTCCGTCTATCGGAAATTCGTGGGCACACCCGACCGGAGCGAGAGAGAGCTCGCCAAGCTCGTCGATCTGTGTCCGAAAAAGGGGCGCATATCCGTACTTGCGATCACCGAGAAACAAATGGGACGAATGACGACCATCTGGGACGGTGGCAGGCGGAAGGAAAACCCTCGTCCCGTACAACTGGTTCTCATATGACCATTTTCCTGATATGTATTTTATAGACCATAACTTGCGGTTTCTATATTTTCAGTATAGAATACACCATCTTCCGCCGACCACGGATTCTGCCTCCATGACACCGCCGCTCTCCGTCGATTCGGGCAATCCTGCAAGCATGGACGACGACGCACTCGCCGCCGCCGTCTCCACCCTCGCCGCCAACATCCACGCCGCCACCTACCGCCTCCTCACCCTCATCGCCGAACTCGACCGCCGTGAGGTCTGGGCCGCCCAGGGCGCCCTCTCCTGCGCCCACTGGCTCGGCTGGGCATGCGGCATCGACACCCATACCGCCCGCGAAAAAGTCCGCGTCGCGCGGGCTCTGGCTGAATTGCCCCTGCTCTCCGAAGCCCTCGCCAAGGGCGAGCTCGGCTACTCCAAGGCCCGCGCCCTCACCCGTATCGCCACCCCGGACAACGAGGCTGACCTCCTCGACGTCGGACTGCACGGCACCGCACAGCACGTCGAGACGTTCACCCGCCTCTACCACCGGGCACGACGCGCGGAGGAGACCGAGCAGGCCAATGCACAGCACGAGAATCGCGGCCTCACCTTCTGGTACGAAGACGACGGCACCCTCGTCCTGCACGGACGGTTCCCGCCGGACGTGGGCGCGCGCATCCTCGGCGCCCTCGACGCGGCGATGGACGCCCACACGGCCGAGCAGCCCGCCGCAGGTTGGGACAACGAACACGGTGGGGGCTCTCCATGTGACGTCCCATGTGGGACGTCTCCGCGGGAGCCGGTTCATGCCGGTGATGCGATGGATGTCCAGGCGGCAGGGCAACCCGCTGCCTGCCGGAACAACCTGGGCGACATGCACCGCGATGGCGCTCCACGGGACGTCCCACGTGGGACGCGCCCGCGCGGCCCCTCCCGCACCGTGCGCCGCGCCGATGCGCTGGCGTGGATGGCCGAGCGGGTGTTCGAATCGGGCGGCCCCCCGGCCCTTGCGCCGGACCGGCATGAAATCGTGGTCCACGTCGATGCCGAGGTGCTCGCCGGCGGCGGGGCGGGACGCTGTGACATCGAGCACCACACCGCCATCGCGACACAGACCGCGCGGCGCCTGTGCTGCGATGGCGGCATCGTCCCCACCGTCGATGGCCCCGACGGCCAGCCCTTGGCCGTGGGTCGGCGCACCCGCGCCATCCCCCCGGCGATGCGCCGCGCGTTGCTCAACCGCGACGGCGGCTGCCGCTTCCCCGGCTGTACCGCCGTCCACCGGCTGCACGGGCATCACGTCAAGCATTGGGCACAGGGCGGGGAGACTGCGCTCGACAACCTCGTGATGCTCTGCCCGACCCACCACCGGCTGGTGCACGAGGGAGGGTTCAATGTGCAGCGCCTCGACGACGGGACGTTCCGGTTCACCGCTCCGCACGGATGGGTGGTCCGCCCGCCGCCGCGCGAGGCATCGTCGCCCGACGTCATCGTTGACCAGAACAAGAACCTCGGACTCGCCATCGACTTCGAGACAGCGACCGCGCACTGGCACGGGGAGCGCATCGACTACGACCACGCGCTGATGGTGACGATGGCCTCGTGGGACTCGGGCGACACCCGTCCCGAGGCAGGCCCGGCGGCGGGCGACTGGAACCCGTCGCAGGCTCATTCAGGACGAATGGCCTTGCACCAGCGGATCGATCCTCTGCCGAAGGCGGAAAGGTTCAAGCCGAACAGAGAGTTCCGTTCGGCTGGAATGTAGCGACTTGGAGACTGCGGGGGCAACCGGACTGGGTCGCGTTCGGACAGGCGATAGCTGCGGAATGTAGCGACTTGGAGACTGCGGGGGCAACCGGACGGGGGACTGTGGTGGGAGGTCGAGATGACGGAATGTAGCGACTTGGAGACTGCAGGGGCAACCGGACGGGGGACTGTGGTGGGAGGTCGAGATGACGGAATGTAGCGACTTGGAGACTGCGGGGGCAACCGGACCGCACCGCACTCGCCGCACACGAGGGGGTGGAATGTAGCGACTTGGAGACTGCGGGGGCAACCGGACCTTGTTCACGCCGCCCCACTGCTTGAAGAAGGAATGTAGCGACTTGGAGACTGCGGGGGCAACCGGACAGCGCGGCATACACGCCGGCGCCGTGCTCCGGAATGTAGCGACTTGGAGACTGCGGGGGCAACCGGACTTGCTGGACATGATGGCGCAGTCATGACGGGAATGTAGCGACTCGGAGACTGCGGGGGCAACCGGACGTCGGATGCTGGAGTGGGCCGCCGGCGAGAGAATGTAGCGACTTGGAGACTGCGGGGGCAACCGGACGCGCAAGCCCGGACCTTCGGGACGGGTATCCCCGGTCGGTCTGCACCGAACCGCCGGCGGACCCATGCTTCCGGTCCCGATTCGTCCGAGGTGATCGTGCCGGCGTATCCGGCGCGCGTCTCGAATACGGCGTGAAACGAATGGCCTTGGGGGCGAAGGCGGGCGGACTTGATGCGCCGCCCGATTCCAGCTTCAATCTTCATCCGGAGCGCCCGAATGACCGATCCCGGAAAGGATGTCCATGGAAGCCAGACCCGGGGAGAGATCGAACCGGCGACTTCCGGCGCGGTGGGCTTCGTCGAGTGGTTCCGTCGTGCCGCGCCCTACATCAACGCCCACCGCGGGCGGACCTTCGTCATCGAGATCGACGGGGAATCGATCGACGATCCGCGGCTTCACGGCATCGTCCACGATCTCGCGCTGCTGCGCAGCCTGGGCATCGATCTCGTGGTCGTCCACGGCGCCCGGGCCTGGATCGCACGGCGCATGGAAGCGCGGGGACTCGCGCCCCGCAGCGCCGGAGGCGTGCCCGTCACCGATGCCGCCCTCCTCGACGCGGTCAAGGAGGCGATCGGTGTAGCGCACGTCGAGCTCGAAGCGCTGTTCTCGATGGGGGTGGCGAACTCCCCGATGGCGGGCGCGAGGGTGCGGGTCGCCTCCGGCAACTTCGTCACCGCGCGGCCCATCGGCATCCGGGACGGGGTGGACTTCGAGCATACCGGCGAGGTGCGGCGCGTCGACGCCGAGGCGATCCGGCAGCGCCTCGCCGTCGGGGCCATCGTGCTCGTCCCCCCGCTCGGCTACTCCCCCACCGGCGAGGTCTTCACCCTGCGGGCCGAGGAGGTGGCGACGGCGGTCGCGGTGGAGATGCGCGCCGCAAAGCTCGTGTTCCTCTGCGATCGGCCCGGGGTGCTCGATGCGCGCGGGGCGCTGGTGCGCGAGCTCACCTTCGAGGAGGCGAAGACCCTCGCCGTCGATCTCCGCCGCGCCGGAGACGGACGCGAAGACGATCTCGGGAACCGGCTGCGGCAGTCGATCCACGCCTGCCGCAACGGGGTCAGCCGGGTCCACGTCATCGACCGCCGCACCGACGGCGCCCTGCTGCTGGAGCTGTTCTCCCGCGACGGTATCGGCACCATGATCAACGCCGACACCTACGACTCGATCCGGCGCGCGACCATCGACGACGTGGGGGGGATCCTGGAGCTGATCCGTCCGCTGGAGGAATCCGGCGCCCTGGTGCGCCGCTCGCGCGAGAAGCTGGAGACCGGGATCTCCCGCTTCCACGTGGTCGAGCGCGATGGCGCAGTGGTCGCGTGCGCCGCCATGTTTCCCTACCCGGAGGAGCGGCTCGCAGAGCTCGCATGCCTCGCCGTCGATGATGCGTACCGCCGCGGCCAATGGGGCGAACGCCTGCTCGCCCTCGTCCAGCGCGAAGCCCGGGCGGCCGGGGCGGAACGGCTCTTCGTGCTGACGACCCAGGCCTCGCACTGGTTCAGGGAGCGGGGATTCGCCGAAGCCGACCACTCGATCCTGCCGGGCGAACGGCAGGCCCTGTACAACTTGCAGCGCCGATCCCGGGTGCTCGTCCGCGCGCTGTAGGCGCGCGCGGGCACCTGTAGAACACCGTACCGGCGCCGGACCTTTGCGCCGGACGCGAACATTGGAGTCCCGAGCGTCCGCTCGCGCGCTGCAAGACGCCGCACCGGCCCCCTCGCGGAGTCCGATCAGCCCCCGCCCGCCGCAACGTCGCGCTCGATCGCGTCGAGCACGGCGACCGGGTCCGGCGCCCCGGTCACCGGCCGCCCGACGACGACATGGGTCGCGCCGGCACGGACCGCCTCGCCGGGAGTGGTCACCCGGCGCTGATCGTCACCGGTACGCGCAAAGCGGATCCCCGGGGTGATCCGGAGAAAGCGGGCATCGAAGCCTCCGCGCAGATGCGTCATGTCCGTGGCCGGGCACACGACGCCGTCGAGTCCGCAATCGGCCACGAGCCGGGCGAGCGCGCGCACCCGATCGGGCAGCATGGCGCCGTCGGCCCCGAGCTCGGCGAGGTCGTCACGGTCCATGCTGGTCAGCACCGTCACCGCAACGAGGAGGGGTTGGCCCGAGCCGCCACCGGCCGCGTCCCGGGCGGCCTCCATCATGCGCCGGCCGCCGCCTGCATGGACGTTCAGCATCCACACCCCGTGTGCGGCGGCAGCCCGGCACGCGCCGGCGACCGTATTGGGGATGTCGTGCAGCTTGAGGTCGAGGAAGACTTCGAATCCGAGCCGATGCAGCCTCTCCAGGACCGCGGGACCGGCCGCGGTGAACAGCTCCATACCCACCTTGACCCGGCACCGGGCCGGATCGATGCGCCCGGCCATCGCAAGCGCCGCATCCGCCGAGGGGTAATCGAGCGCGACCACGATCCGCGGGCCGGCCGTACGGGCGCCGTGCAAGCTCATTCCCCCTGGGCGCCCTGGATGGGCTTGATCGAACTCCAGTGCTTGCAGCTCGGACATTGCCAATGCAGCGACTTCGCGGGAAATCCGCAGTGCCGACACATGTAGACCGGGTACTCGAGCAGCAACTCCGTGGTCAGTCCCTTCAGGATGTCGAGATATTCGCTCGTCCTGCCGGCATCGCACCTCTGGTCCTCGAGTTCGAGCTCAAGCAGACGGTCGATGCCGCGCACCGACACACGCCGGCGAAGCTGGCCCGTGAGAAAGCGAATCGCCTCGCGGGAGTCGCCGGATTCGCGCTTGACGTCGGCCAGCCCAAGGGTCACGCTGGTCCACCCGTAGCGATGCATCAGCTTCGAGAGATACTCATCCAACGCGCCGGTTCGAGCGAGGGCGCTGAACGAACGGTGCAGCCGGCCGATCGTCTCGGACAGGAAATCGGGATCCTGCTTTTCCACCCGCTGCAGCGAGTGGATCGCGCGCTCATGTTCCCCACGATCGGCGTAGATGTCCGCCTCCAGCAGGCTCGCACGTACGCACCCGGCGTGCAGGTTGTGCGCCTGCCGGAGGTGCCTGAGTGCGCGGTCCGGGTCTCCTTCGTCGCGGTGCCGGCCGGCCTGCTCGCAGCAGTAGTGGGCGATGATCCATCCGAACTGGTTCCCGGTGGCCTTTTCGAGCTTGCGGGTACAGGCTATCGCCTTCGGCCAGTCCTTCTCCTGCTCGTAGATGTCGATTAGCTGGCGTAGCGCCTGCACACGATACGTCTCGTCCTCGGCAAGCTCGCTGAAGAGACCCTCGGCACGGCCGAGCAGACCCGCGCTCATGTGGTCCTGGGCAAGCTCCAGCAACGCCTCGGTTCGTTGCGCGGCGCTCAGTGAATTTCGGGAGATGAGGTTCTGGTGGATGCGAATCGCGCGGTCGACGTCGCCGCGGCGTCGGTACAAGTTGCCGAGCGCAAGGTGTGTCTCAACCGTCTCGCCGTCCACCTCGATGAACTTGATGAAGGTCTCGATCGCCTTGTCCGGTTGCTCGTTGAGAAGGTAGTTGATCCCCCTGAAATAGTCGGATCGGAGACCATCGCGGTTACGTTTTCGGGCCGTCTCGCGCGTGGCGTTGCGCGCGGCCCACCAGCCGGTGCCCGCGGCAACCGGCAGCAGCAGCCAAAGCGCTTCGAGACCCACCATTGAAGATCACCGCACGCCGCGGAGATGGCAGGCACCGGCAGGCGCCGGACGCAAGGGAACGATGACCGTGTCAGACGTCGTCCGAGCGCCAGATCGGCGAGAAGTGCTCATGCTCGTCTGCTGCCGGCAGATGGGAATCCGATATTCTCGGCGAGGTGCTCGGTCCGTCTGCCGTCACCGGTTCGGCATCCGATCCTGCCGGCGCGACGCCGGGGCCGACGTCCGGCCGCGAATCCGCTCCGAGTAGCTGCCGATGCGCTCGATTGACACGCTCGCGCAACTCCTTGCCTGGCTTGAAGTGCGGGACGTATTTCGCAGGAAGCGACACCGTCGCGCCGGTCTTGGGATTGCGGCCGACCCGCGCGGGCCGATGATGGAGGGCAAAGCTGCCGAATCCCCGGATTTCGATCCGGCCGCCGGCCGCCAGGCATTCCGCCATGTGCTCGATGATCGTCTTCACCGCCGACTCGACGTCGCTGTGCACGAGCTGAGACTGCTTTTGCGCAATCCGTTCGATCAGCTCAGACTTCGTCATCTCCCCGTCCCCCCCGTCAGGCGCGAAACCACGGCAATCAGGCTGGCGGTGAGGCTGCGTCGGGATCGGCGCGGATCTCTCGGGAGCACCACCAGTTGCGGCGGCGCACATCGTCCCTTCCACTCTGCGTCAGCCCTCTTGCGCACCCTCCGCACGGCCGCCGCTCATCTGCTCCTTGATGAGATCGCCGAGGGTCGTGGCGCCGGCCTGAGCGCTCGTGGCGTACTCCTGTACCGCCTGCGCTTCTTCCTCGCTCTCTTTCGCCTTGATCGACAGGGACGGGGTGCGCTTCTTCCGGTCCACGCCCACGAGCTTCGCCTCGATCTCGTCGCCCGCCTTCAGGATCGCCCTGCCCTCACCGGCACGGTCGCGCCCGAACTCCGAAGTGCGGAGATAGCCCTCGACGCCATCCGCGAGCTCGACCACCGCGCCTTTTGCGTCGATCTCGATCACGCGGCCACGGACGATCGCACCCTTGGGGTTCCGGGCCAGGTAGCTTGAGAAGGGGTCCTTGTCGATCTGCTTGATCCCGAGAGAGATCCGCTCTCGCTCCGCGTCCACGCTGAGCACCACGGTCTCGATCTCGTCGCCCTTCTTGAAGCGTCGGATGGCTTCCTCACCCGGCTCGTTCCAGGAGAGATCGGACAGGTGGACGAGGCCGTCGATACCGCCGTCGAGCCCTACGAAGACTCCGAAATCGGTGATCGACTTGATGGCCCCGACCACGTGATCGTCCTTCTTGTAGCTCGCCGCGAAGTCTTCCCAGGGATTCGGCGTGCACTGCTTGATGCCGAGGGAGATCCGGCGGCGGTCCTCATCGATGTCGAGCACCATGACCTCGACCTCGTCACTGAGCTGCACCACCCTGGTCGGGTGGACGTTCTTGTTCGTCCAGTCCATTTCCGAGACGTGGACGAGCCCTTCGACGCCCTCCTCGATCTCGACGAAGCAGCCGTAGTCGGCGATGTTCGTCACCCGCCCGAACAGCCGCGTACCCTCGGGGTAGCGCCGGGAGATGTCCACCCAGGGGTCGGCGCCGAGCTGCTTCAGCCCGAGCGACACGCGCGAGCGCTCGCGATCGAACTTGAGGACCTTGACCTGGAGTTCGTCGCCGACCTTGACGACTTCCGTAGGGGACTTCACCCGCTTCCACGCCATGTCGGTGATGTGGAGCAGACCGTCGATCCCGCCGAGATCCACGAACGCGCCGTACTCGGTGAGGTTCTTGACCACGCCGGGGAGCACCGCACCCTCCTGGAGGCTTTCGAGCAACGCTTCGCGCTCGGCGGAGTTTTCCTCCTCGACCACCGCACGCCGAGAGACGACGACGTTGTTGCGTCGGCGATCGAGCTTGATCACCTTGAACTCCAGCGGCTTGCCTTCGAGGTAGGAAGTGTCGCGCACCGGGCGCACGTCGACGAGAGAACCGGGCAGGAACGCGCGGATGTCGTTGACGTCGACGGTGAACCCGCCCTTGACCTTGCCGTTGATGACCCCGGTGACGGCCTCGCCGTCTTCGAACGCGGTCTCCAGAGAGCTCCACGCTCTGGCTCTCTTCGCGTCCCCGCGCGAGAGCCGGGTCGCGCCGAATCCGTCCTCCACCGACTTGACCGCGACTTCGGTGCTGTCGCCGACCGCGACCTCCACCTCCCCGTTCTCGTTCCTGAACTCATCGATCGGGATGTCCGATTCGGACTTCAGACCCGCGTGAACCGTGACGTACTCGGAGCTGACCGCCACCACCTTTGCGCCGATGATGGCCCCCGGCCGCATTTTCCTTTCGACTTCGCTCTGCTCGAGCAGATCCGCAAAGCTTTCCATACCGTTGAAGGGTTCTCCCGCCCGCTCGTTGCCGAACCTCGCGTCGCCCCGTGCGCCGCAGGCAGTACGCACGAAAGACGCATCCAATGATCATTCTCCGGCAGGCCCGGCGGCCGACATCCGGGCGCTCGCGATCGCGAGCACTCGCGCAACCGCGGCATCGACGACCATCCCGGTCGTATCGACGACGACGGCGTCCTCCGCCGGCCTCAGGGGAGCCGACGCCCGTTCGCGATCACGTCTGTCGCGCTCGGCCATCTCTCCCCGGAGGCGCGCGACACTAACATCGATACCCTTGGCCATCAATTGTTTATGCCGCCTCTCGGCCCTCTCCCGCAATGCCGCGGTAAGAAACACCTTGACCGGCGCATCGGGGAACACGACGCTGCCCATGTCCCGCCCGTCCGCGACCAGCCCCGGCGGACGGCGAAATCCGCGCTGCAGCGCGAGCAGCGCGACCCGCACCTCGGGGTGGGCGGAGACCCGGGAGGCGTCGTTCCCGCATTGCTCGGTACGGATCGCGTCGCCCACGTCCACGCCGGCGAGCCGCGGGCGGACGGGATCCGCCACGTCACCGGAGGCGAAGCCGCCGTCGAGCCCTTGCGCGAGCCGCGCGAGGGAGGGGGCGTCGTCGAAGGGGATGCCCCGCGTGCGGGCGGCCAGAGCGAGGATCCGGTAGAGGGCGCCGCTGTCGAGGAGCGCGAAGCCGAGCGCCGCCGCGACGCGTTGGGCGACGGTCCCCTTCCCGGAGCCCACCGGGCCGTCGATCGCGATCACCGGAGCAGCATCAGCCGCGGGCATCGACCACCTCGACGTCGAGTCCGACGGCGTTGGCGAAGGTCTCGAAGCCGGGGAAGGAAGTCGCCACGTTGCGGCAGTTCCGTACCCGCACCGGTCCTCCGGCCGCCGCCACCGCGAACGCCATCGCGATACGGTGATCCCCCGCGCTGTCCACCTCTCCCCCCGACGTCGCGCCGCCCTCGATCACCATGCCGTCGCCGGTGAGCCGCACCGGCACCCCGAGCGCGGCGAGGCCGGCGGCGCTCGCCGCGAGTCGATCGCTTTCCTTCACCCGCAGCTCCCCGGCTCCGCTCACCCGGGTGGTGCCGCGGGCGCCCGCCGCGGCCACGAAGACGGCCGGGAACTCGTCGATCGCGAGCGGCACCAGCGCGGGGTCGACGTCGACGCCGCGCAGCTCCGTGCCGCGCACCCGGAGATCCGCCACCGGCTCGCCCCCGGCGGCTCGAAGGTTCGAGCGCGAGACGTCCGCCCCCATCCGATCGAGGACGGCCAGTATCCCGGCGCGGGTCGGGTTCACCCCCACGTCCCGGACGAGCAGGTCCGAGCCGGGCCGGCCCGCCGCCGCTGCGAGGAAGAACGCGGCGGAAGAGAGGTCCCCGGGGACGTCGATCTCCGCCGCGGCGAGGCGCCCTCCCCCTTCGATGCAGGTGCACGATCCCTCCCGTGAGAGCGCAACGCCGAACGCGGAGAGCATCCTTTCGGTGTGGTCGCGGGTCGGCGCGGGCTCCCTCACGCAGGTCCGCCCTCCCGCGTAGAGCCCCGCGAGGAGGAGGCACGACTTCACCTGCGCGCTTGCCACCGGGATCGCGTAGTCGATCGGCGCGAGCCGATCGCAGAGGCGGATCGCAAGCGGCGGAGTGCCGCCCTCCGCGGTTTCCATCCGCGCTCCCATCCGGGACAGGGGCTCGGCGATCCGGCGCATCGGACGGCTACGCAAGGAAGCGTCGCCGGTCAGCGTGCAACCGAAGCGCTGTCCCGCGAGCAATCCCGCGAGCAGGCGCATCGCGGTGCCCGCGTTCCCGAGGTCGATGGCCGCCGCCGGGGCGCGCAGCCCCTCTCGTCCGACTCCGTGGACGATCGCTTCACCTTCGTCCGGCCCTTCGATCTCCACTCCCATCGAGCGGAACGCCGCCACCGTGGCGAGCACGTCCTCGCCTTCGAGCAACCCTCTGATCCGGGTGTCGCCGTCCGCGATCGCGCCGAGCATGACCGCGCGATGGGAGATCGACTTGTCGCCGGGCACGCGGATCTCGCCGCGCAACGCACCCGAGGGACGCACGACGTAGTCGACAGCCGTCCCGGCCGGCGGGTCCGCACGATTCACCGGCTGCCTCCGCAGTGCCGATCGCGGATGAACTTCGCGCGCACGAACACCGAACGGACGAGCTCGCCGTCCCCGCGGCGGACCGCGTCGCTCAGCCGGCCGAGGTCCGCGCTGAAGCGTTCGAGGGCGTTCACCAAGGCGTCGCGGTTCGCCAGGCAGACGTCGTGCCACATCTGCGGGTCGCTCGACGCGATGCGGGTGAAGTCATGGAACCCACCCGCCGCGCAACGGAAGATTTCGACGCGCTCCTCCATCCGGCCGAGCACGTCGACCAGCGTGTACGCGAGCATGTGCGGCAGATGGCTGGTGGCGGCGAGAACCTCGTCGTGGCGCACGACGTCCATCTCGACCACCTCCGCCCCGACCGTCTCCCACATCCGCCGCACGCGCCCGAGTGCGTCCGCGCCGGTCTGTACGGTGGGCGTCACGATGACCCGCCGCCGCTCGAACAGATGCTCGACCGAGGCTTCGACGCCGCTGTGCTCGGTTCCCGCGATGGGATGGGCGGGCACGAAGCGGGTGTAGCACGGGCCGAGACCGGTACGTGCCGCCGCGACCACGCTGCCCTTCGCGCTCCCGACGTCGGTGACGACCGCGTCGTCGCCGAGGGCGTCGCGGATACGCGCGAACACCGCGGGCATCGCCCCGAGGGGGACCGCGACCACGACCATGTCCGCGCCGGCTGCCGCGCATGCGACATCGGTGTCGAAGCGGTCGATCACCCCGAGTGCGGCCGCCTGCTCCAGGTTCGAGGTGCTGCGGCTCGAGCCCACGACCTCGCCGACCTCGCCGAGCCTCCGGAGGTCGCGTGCGAGCGACCCGCCGATGAGCCCGGTCCCGACGATGCAGAGCCGGCGGATCATCACATCCTGACCTGTAGCGCTTCGCGGATCTGCGGCGGCGCATCGTGGACCGGACTCCCCTCCACCGGCGCCTCCGGACCGCGCGCCGGTCTCTCACGCCCCGACGTCAACCCCTGTGACGCAATCGCGTCCCCGGCCATTCCCGTCGTTCGCCAGCATGGGGGTTCGGGGAGCGGCGACGCCTCTGCATCGTGTGCCGCGCCCTCATCCCCCGGCGCCAAACGCGCCGCCGCATTGCCGGTGGCGCTCATTTCCGCGCTCCGTCCGCGCGGACGTTCGGATACGCGCCGAGCACCGCGTGTTCGCCGTACTCGGCGAGCAACCCGGCGAGCCGTGGTTCATCGGCATGCGCGGCGACCTCGCCGATGGCCGACGCCCGGCCCGCGACCGGAGTCGAGCGCACCATGAGATGCAAACCCATGCACCGCGATTCGAAGCCCGCCGTGCGATCCGCCGCGACGACGAGCGAGGTCCAGTCGTCGCCGGTCGGAGGGACCGGCTCGCGGCCGGCGATGACGTAGCGCTCCCCGCCTGCTGCGTACCACTCGCCACAGAGGACGAGCCCGTTGCCGGCGGCATCCGCGACCGCCGGATCCACCTCGCCGCCGGGTGAGAATTCGACCACCGCATACTCGCACCGCGTATCCGCGACGGTCGCGAGCGCCCCTGCTGCGTCCGGCACGGCGTGGAGATCCACGGCCCCGCCGAAGTGGCCGATGGCGGCGCAGGCGTCCGCCACCGTGGCGCAGGCGACCGCCAGCCGCTGCTCCAGGGCGCGGCAGGTGGAGACGATCTCGCGGAACAGGCGCACCGCCTCGGCATCGGGCAGCGGGCCCGCGTTGCTCGCGACGAGGCGCCTGAGCAGTGCCGTCTCGCGCTCCGGCCGGTAGTAGCGGGGATCGGCCTGATGGTCCTTGACCGCCGCGACCTTCAGCGCCGCCACGGCTCGCCGGTTGAGCAGGCCCAGCAGCTCGGTGTCGAGGGCGTCGATCTCGCGGCGCACCGCTTCGAGGCACGGGTCGCGATCAGCCACGGCGCACCGCCGGTTCCAGCCCCATCAGGACCCCCCTGTCGCCGTATGCGCCAGAGCCGTGCCGGCCCGCCCTGGCTTGATCACCCGCGGGCGAAACACCCTCGCTTCAGCACGCCGGACCTCGGGGCGCCGGATGGAGGCGGCGGGCATCATCCGGTGTCGGATCATTCACCGGCGGGGCGCCGCCTCCGCGCCTCCGCCGGACTCCGGCGCCTCTTCGTCCATTTCCCCTCGATCGTCCACGAGCCGGGCAATCCGCTCGAGACCGGCGAGGCGCTCGCCCTCCGAGAGGCTGATGAGCTTGACGCCCTGGGTGTTGCGTCCAAGCACGCTCACTTCGCCCACCCTGGTGCGCACGAGCTTGCCGCCGTCGGTGATCAGCATGATCTCGTCGCTCTCCCCGACGATCTGCGCGCCGATCACCGCCCCGTTGCGCCCGCTCGTGCGGATGGAGATGAGCCCCTGGCCCGCCCGCCCCTGCCGGCGATACTCCTCCACCTGCGTGCACTTGCCGTAGCCGTTCTCGGTCGCGGTCAGCACCAGCCCTTCCGCGGCGATCATCAGGGAGATGACCCGCGCCCCGCGCCCGAGGTGCATCCCGCGCACGCCTCGCGCGGTCCGGCCCATCGCCCGCACGTCGCTCTCGGGGAAGCGGATGTGCTTGCCGTCGCTCGCCGCAAGCATGACGTCGCAGCTACCGTCCGTCACTGCAACCCCCACCAGGTGGTCGTCGTCGAGCAGATCGACGGCGATGAGACCGGTCGAGCGGGGCCGGGAGAAATCGACGCAGGGCGTCTTCTTCACGATGCCGAGCGACGTCGCCATCAGCACGAAGCCGTCCGGCCCGAGGGCGTTCATCGGCAGGACCGCGCTGATCCGCTCGCCCTCCTCGAGCGGCAGGACGTTCACCAGCGGCCTGCCGCGGGCGGTGCGGGTCGCCTGCGGCAGCTTGTAGACCGGGATCCAGTAGACCTTGCCCCGGCTCGAGAAGAACAGCACCGTGTCATGGGTATTGGCGACGAAGAGCCGCTCGACGAAGTCCTCCTCCTTCGTGGTCGCCGCGGTCTTGCCGCGCCCGCCCCGGCGTTGCGCGGAGTAGTCGTCGAGCGGCTGCCACTTCACGTAGCCGGAGTGCGACATCGTGACCACGACGTCCTGCGGCTTGATGAGGTGCAGGATGTCCATTCCTTCGCGGTGCAGCTCGATCTCGGTGCGCCGGGCGTCGGCGAACTGCTCCTTCACCTCCAGGAGCTCCCCGCGCACCACCTCGCGCAGGCGGTCCGGGTTGACGAGGATCTCCAGCAGCCCGCGGATGCGGTCGAGGAGCCCGTCGAACTCGTCGATGATCTTCTCCTGCTCCAGCCCCGTCAGGCGGTGCAGCCGGAGATCGAGGATCGCCTGGGCCTGCGCGTCGCTCATCCGGTAGCCGTCCTCGACGAGTCCGAACCCTTCGGGAAGATCGTCGGGCTTCGAGGTGTCGGCGCCGGCGCGGTCGAGCATGTCCCGCACCGATCCGGGCTCCCATACCCGTTCGCGCAGGCGCTGCCTGGCCTCGGCCGGATTGGCGGAGGTGCGGATGAGCTCGATCACCGGATCGATGTTCGCGAGCGCGACCGCGAGGCCCTCCAGGACGTGCGCCCGCTCCCTCGCCTTGCGCAGCTCGAAGATGGTCCGCCGCGTCACCACCTCGCGCCGGTGGCGCACGAACGCCTCCAGCATCTGCCGGATGTCGAGCAGCCGCGGCTGACCGTCCACCAGCGCGACGAGGTTGATGCCGAACACCGTCTCCATCGAAGTGTGCTGGTACAGGTTGTTCAGCATCACCTCGGCGTTCTCGCCGCGGCGCAGCTCGACGACGACCCGCATGCCGTCCTTGTCGGACTCGTCGCGCAGGGCCGAGATGCCCTCGATCCGCTTCTCCTTCACCAGCTCCGCGATCTTCTCCAGCAGCCGCGCCTTGTTGACCTGGTACGGCAGCTCGTTGACCACGATGCGCTCGTGGACGCCTCCCTCGACCGCCTCGACCCCGGCCCGCGCGCGGACGTAGATCCGCCCCCGCCCGTTGCGGTACGCCTCGTGGATCCCCGCCGCCCCGTTGATGATCCCCGCGGTCGGAAAATCCGGGCCCGGCATGATCTCCATGATCCCGTCGATGCCGAGGTCCGGGTCGTCGATGAGGGCGATGCAGACGTCGACCACCTCGGCGAGGTTGTGGGGCGGGATGTTGGTGGCCATGCCCACCGCGATCCCCGACGAGCCGTTGACGAGCAGGTTGGGGAGCCGGGTCGGGAAGATCGAGGGCTCGATCTCGGAGCCGTCGTAGTTGGGGACGAAGTCGACCGTTTCCTTGTCGATGTCGGCGAGCAGCTCGTGGGCCACCTTCGCCATGCGCACTTCGGTGTAGCGCATCGCCGCCGGGGGGTCGCCGTCCACGGAGCCGAAGTTCCCCTGCCCGTCGATGAGCATCGTGCGCATCGAGAACGGCTGCGCCATGCGCACGAGCGCGTCGTACACCGCGCCTTCGCCGTGGGGGTGGTACTTGCCGATGGTGTCGCCGACGACCCTGGCCGATTTCTTGTAGGGCTTGTTCCAGTCGTTGCCGAGCTCGCGCATCGCGTGCAGCACGCGCCGGTGGACCGGCTTCAGTCCGTCCCGGACGTCGGGGAGCGCCCTGCCCACGATCACGCTCATGGCGTAATCGAGGTAGGACTGCTTCATCTCCTCCTCGATGTCTACGTGAAAAATTTCCTTCGCAAAATCAGCCATATGTAAACACCTGGGCAGGTGACGGACAGGGAGCCGGACGCGGCGGCGGCGATGTCCCGGCGAGGGTGCGATGGTATCACGCGGAATCGGTCGGACCCTCGCGATCCATCTCCCGTCACGGACAGGAACGCAACGGCGACGGCCGTGCGCTGGACGGTGAATTCCCGAATCGGGCGCGGGGTGATCGCCCTGCGGGAAGATCCGGAACGCACGGAGGCCCTGGGCTGCGACGTCCGCCTGATCCGGCTCGGCGTGTTCTGCACCGGCGCGTTCCGCGGACGATGAGGAAACATCACGGCGCCCCGGCGCTCCGTGACGAGGATGTCGTGTCCCCCCCTTCCGGTTCCGATTTCGGGCATGATCGACTCCAATCCCCAGTCCACTCTCCGGAGCCAGCCGATGCCGAACGTGAACGTCAACGACACCACCCTGCACTACCGCTTCGACGGGCCCGACGACGGGCCGGTCATCCTCGTCTCGAACTCCCTTGCGTCGAACCTCGGGATGTGGGACCACCAGACGGATACCCTGAACCGGCTCGGATTCCGGGTGCTGCGCTACGACAGCCGCGGCCACGGACGGTCCGGGACCCCCCCCGGCCCCTACAGCATCGAGATGCTCACCGGGGACGCGGTCGGGCTGCTTGACGCCTTGGGCATCGAGTGCGCGAGCTTCATGGGTTGCTCGAAGGGCGGCATGGTCGGGCAGATGGCGGGGACGAAGTACGGCGATCGTTTCGATCGGCTCGTGCTCTGCGCGACCTCGGCGTACATGGGCGGCGGGGACGTGTGGGCGGCCCGCATCGAGGCGGTGGCCCAGGGCGGGATGGCCGCAGTGGTCGACGCGACGATCGATCGCTGGTTCACCGGGCCGGGGCAGGAGCGGCTCCCCGGCGAAGTCGCCCGGATTCGGGAGATGATCCTCGCGACGCCGCCGGAAGGGTTCATCGCCTGTACCCACGCGATCGCGGGGATGGACCAGCGCGAGAGCATCCGCGCAATCGACCGCCCCACCCTCGTCATCGTCGGCGAGCACGACCCCGGCACCCCGCCGTCCGCGGCGGAACTGATCCACGACCGCATCGCGGGCTCGAAGCTGGTGGTGCTCAAGGACAGCGCGCACTTCTGCAACGTGGAGCAGGCCGGTGCGTTCAACGCCGCGCTGGAGGCGTTCCTCGGGGTATGAGCGGAGGGAGGACCGCAATGAACACGAGCGAAGTCCCGATCGACGGCGGACGCCTGCTCGCGGATCTGAAGCGCCTGCGCCAGTTCGGGGCTTGCGGAAGCGGTGTGGTGCGGACCTCCCTCTCGCCGGTCGACCTCGATTCGAGGCGCTGGCTCTGCGGCCGCCTGGAGGAGGCCGGGCTGGATGCCCGCATCGACGGGGTCGGCAACGTCATCGGCCGATCCCGCAATCCCGGCAAGGCGGTCGTCATCGGCTCCCACACCGATACCCAGCCGACCGGAGGCTGGCTCGACGGCGCGATGGGCGTCATCTACGGGCTTGAGGTCGCGCGGGCGTTGTCCGAGGCGCCGGCGACGAAGGAACGTGCGGTGGACGTCGCGTCGTGGCTCGACGAGGAGGGCCGGTTCTACGGCTGCATCGGAAGCCGCTCGTTCGTGAACGAGGCGCCGGCGCAGGCGTTCGGCGCCACCGACGAGACCGGCCGAACCCTGCGCGAAGCGCTCCGCACCGCCGGTCTCGACGGAGCCGCGCCCGAACGCCTCGATCCCGACCGGCACGTCGCCTACCTGGAAGCGCATATCGAGCAAGGTCCCTACCTCGAAGAGGAAGGGAACCGTATCGGGGTGGTCACGAGCATCGTCGGGGCGCGCAACTTCATCGTCGAGTTCGAAGGCCAGCAGAATCACGCCGGCACCACCCCGATGCCCCGGCGCCGCGACGCGGCCCGCGCCATGGTCGAGTTTGCACATTCCGTCTACCACGCATTTCCCGCCGCGGCCGGCGAGCGTACGGTGTGGACGATCGGGGAGATGGCCCTCGAGCCGGGCGCGGCCAGCATCGTCCCGGGCAAGGCCCGAATGAACCTCCAGTTCCGGGATCAGGACCCGGAGGTGCTCGACCGCCTCGAAGCGCTCGCGCGCGGCCTCGTGGCGCGAGCGGACGAGGGACCATGCGACGTGGACATGCAGCCGCGCAAGACGCATTCCGTCCCCATGCCGATGGACGCGGACCTGCGCGGCCATCTCGAACGCGCCGCCGAGGAGCATGCACCGGGACGGTGGACGCGGATGCCGAGCGCGGCGGTGCACGACGCCCAGATCGTCGCGCGCCGCCTGCCGAGCGCGATGCTCTTCGTGCCGAGCATCAACGGCGTGAGCCACGCGTTCGAGGAGGACACGAGCGAGGCGGACATCGTGCTCGGGTGCCAGGTGTTGGCGACGGCCGCCGCGTCGGTGCTCGCCGCTTCGGCCTGAGCGGGTTTCCGGGGGTTCCTGGGTGCCCGGTCCCTGCGAACCGGCCGGGCCGCCGGGAACGGTCCCCGGCCTCCGCCGCACACGCGTTCCTTCCGTGGCAACGGGCATCTGTCCTGCGCTGTCCAAGCCCGAGGACGACGGCCCGATCGAGTCCCTGCGAAACCGTCCAGAGCGGCCGGAGAGCGTTTCCGGATGCCCGGGCCTGCTTCGCGGTCGCCGTGACGGCAGCAGCGGGGAGAGCTGGAGCGGGTCCGGTCCGGTACAGTCGCTCCGTCCCGGCCGTGAGAGCAGGCGGAACGCCGGCGAGGTTCGCCGCGCCTCAGGCCTCCTTCAATGCGAGGCGTGGAAGAGGCTTTTCGTCGATGGGCCAGTGGACGATGGCCGCGAACACCCCGAAGAACGCCCCGGCCCACCACATCAGGTCGTACGAGCCGGTGCGGTCGTAGAGCACCCCGCCCATCCACACTCCGATGAAGCTGCCGATCTGGTGGCTGAGGAAGACGACGCCGAAGAGGGTCGCCATGTACTTCAGCCCGAAGATCTGCGCGACGATGCCGGTGGTCAGGGGGACCGTCGAGAGCCACAGCAGACCCATCATCGTCGCGAAGAGGTAGATCGTGATCTCGCTCGCCGGCGCCACCAGGAGCGCCGTGATCACCACCGCCCGCCCGAAGTAGATGACGGAAAGGCTCGTCTTCTTGCTGAACCGTTGGCCGATGGCGCCGGACATGAACGAGCCGAGGATGTTGAACAGGCCAACGATCGAGAGGGCGTAGGCGCCCACCTGCGCTGAGAGGCCGAGATCGGTGACGTAGGCCGGGAAGTGCACGGTCATGAACGCGACGTGGAACCCGCAGACGAAGAACCCGACGGTGAGCAGCACGTAGCCGCGGTGGGTCATCGCCTCGCCGAGCGCCTGGCCCAGGGTCTGGTCCGAGTACGGTTCGCCAGCCGCCTTGCCCGGCTTCGGCAAGGCGAACGCGAGCGGGATCATGATGAGCGAGACGAAGGAGACCAGCACGAGCGAGTCGTGCCATCCATGGCTCGATATCAGACCCTGGGAGAACGGCGAGAAGATCACCTGGCCGAACGAACCGGCGGCGGTGCCGAGTCCGAGCGCAAGCGAACGGCGTTCCGGCCCGACGACCCGTGCGATGGCGGCGAGCGCGAGCGAGAACGAGGTGAACGCGACCCCGACGCCGACGAGGAGCCCGGCGCTCAGATGCAGCGCGAGCCCGCTGTCCGACACCGCCATCCCCGCGATGCCGATGCCGTAGACGAGGGCGCCGAGGGCGATCACCAGCGCGGGTCCGTACCGATCCGCGATCGCGCCCGCCACGGGGACCCCGATCCCCCACAAGAGGTTCTGGATTGCCATCGCGAGCGCGAAGGTTTCACGCGACCATCCTTTCGCCGCCGTCATCGGCTCGAGATAGAGACCGAAGCTCGAACGGATCCCGAACCCGATGAATGCGACCAGACAGCCGGCCAACAGCACCATGATCACGACGGCGCGGCCACGAAGAAGATGGGCGGGGAAGGCGTTGCTCATTGTGGATGCGGTCTCCGTGTTTCGACTTGGCGATTTGTCCGAAGATCCGGGCAGGGTCCGCCACCGGAAAGGCGCCAAGGGGCGGATCGTGGTTCGGGAACGGCAGGCGGTCCCGGCCGCCGAAATCGGCCCCGTCATCGGACCAACCGCGGCCATTGGGACGGTGCGGCCATATGGCCGGGAACCAATCTATTCTGCCTTGAACCGGCAGTCCAGCGCGGCTCATGCTTCCTGCTGGCTCATGCTTCCGGGAAGATGTGCCGTCCGCCCTCCACTGCGGTCGGGGAGAGAACGGATTCGTCCAGGCGTCGAGACCCCAGGCATCGAGAAATGGCGTGTCCCGTTCCGCAACGGACGGCGTATCCTGCCGGGACGGGAACACGGGCAGGGAGGCGGAGATCATGACTCGGCGCACCAATGAGCGGGTCGCGTACCACAACGGCGAGATCAAGCCCGAGAGCCGGGTGCTCGTGTCGTTCCGCGACCGCGGGTTCAAGTTCGGGGAGGCGGTCTTCGACACCGCCCGCACGGTCCGGCACAAACCCTTCAAGCTCATGGAGCACGTCGATCGGCTGTACCGCTCGATGCGCTATCTGCGGATCGACGCGGGTCTCGGCCGGGACGAGATGACGTCGATCTCCGAGGAGGTGCTGGAGCGCAACCTCCACCTGATCGCCCCGGACGAGGACTACTGGCTGTTCCAGCGGGTGACGCCGGGCTCCGCGGATTCGTTCCTCGGCGAGGCGGCGGGCGAGCCCACGGTGATCGTCGAATGCACTCCTCTGCCCCTGAAGGCGCGGGCGCCGCTCTTTCGCGACGGCGTGCGCGTGCAGGTCCCGGCGACCCGGCGCACCCCGCCGGACGCGGTGAGCCCGCGGGCCAAGACCCAGAGCTACATCAACCTCCAGCTCGCCGACCAGGAGGTGCGCGCGCAGGACCCGGGAGCCTGGGCGGTCCTCCTCGACCACGACGGCAACATCGCGGAGGGGCTCGGCAGCAACATCTTCTTCGTGCGCGACGGCGTGCTGCTCACCCCGCGCGAGCGCTTCGTGCTGCCCGGCATCAGCCGCGAGACGGTGATCGAGCTCGCGGGAGGGGAAGGCATCGCGGTGCACGAGACCGACCTCGATCTCTTCGATGCCTTCACCTGCGACGAGTGCTTCCTCACCTCGACGAGCCTGTGCATGGCGCCGGTCTCGTCGGTCAACGGCCGCCCCGTCGGCGGCGGGGAAGTGCCGGGGCCGGTCACCGCCCGGCTCATCGAGGCTTACAAGCGCCTGCTCGATTTCGACTTCGTCGCGCAGTACACGGACAAGCTCTGATTCCCGGCCCGGCAGGGCCGGAACGTGATGCGGGCGGGACGCCCGCGCTCCCAGGAGGCCCGCGTTCGTCAGGACGCGCCGTTCCCGGAAACCCCCGCGCAAAACTTGACACGTCTCTCAACGAAAACTCCATTCGAGGACTCCAGGATGTCCGAAGATCCGCCACGATCGGACCCGGATCCAGACACGATCAGGCGCTTCGGCCATCGGAACCGGCGCGATGCCGCGCCGCCACATCGCGTGCCGGGACGGCGGCGGAAGCTGCCGTTCCTCGATCTCCCTGCCGGTCGAGCCGGTCCCAGGCTCGCGAGACCAGTCGGCGGGTCAGCGCCTCCACGGTGTGGAGCCGGTACCCGGCCGAGGCCCGCACGTCGTCGATGGGGCTGGATGCGGCGGCAGCCGCCGCCGCGGCCCGGTCGATCAGCGCCGGGGTCGGCGCCCGGCCTTCGAGCAGGGCCTCGGCCTCCCTGGCCCGAAGCACGACGGGCGCGACCGCCCCGAGCGCGATGTGCGCCTTCGTGCAGACTCCCCCGGCGGCCGAGAGCGTCAACGCCACCCCGGTGACGGTGATCGCGTCGCCCTTGCGGCGGGCGAGCTTGTAGAAGGTGTTGACGGACGGAACGGGCAGGCGGGGCCAGGAGATGCGGGTGATCAGCTCGTCCGGCCGGCGCACGTCGCGCTTGTAGCCGAGGAAGTACTCGTCGAGCGGCACCGTCCGCGTCCCGTCGACGCTGGCCAGGGTCACGTCCGCGTCGAGGGAGAGCAGCGGCGGCACCAGGTCGGCGGCCGGGGAGCCGCAGGCGACGTTGCCGGCCCCGAACTCCATCCCCCGCAGCTCGCCGACCCCGCCGAGCCCGACCACCCGGTCCGGGCGCTCGCGCTTCGCGCGCATGTCCACGATCAGGTTGGTGCCTCCGGCGATGGGAACGGTCTTTGCGTCCCGGCCGGCCGCGAGGGCGTCCAGAGCGCCGGCGAGGTCCCCCGGCATCTCCAGCTCGATCTGCTCGCCGCGGATACCTTCCGCGAACCCGGCGGCCAGCAGCAGGTGGCGGAGCTTCCTCTCCGCGTCGTTGACCGGCATCGCCTCCGTGCGCGGGGCGGCGGTTGCGGTGGCCGGCTGGCTACGAAGATGAGCCTGAAGGTGGGAGGTAGAAGGAGCCGTAGTCGGAGTTGGGAGTGGCGGATGACTCCGAGCGGGCGCCGGGCGTTCCCGCGCCGATACCGCCCTGGCCCGTTGGGCCGGCGGTGCTCAAAGCAGCTTGGCGGCGACGATTGAGAAGGTGGCGAGGGTAATCGCCGATTGGATGCCGGCTACCCATTGCACGGCGCGAAGCTCGGTCTTCGTGGCGAGTGTGCTCATGAGCCGCGATTCGAGATCGGCGAGGTCGGCCTTCGTGGCAAGTGCATCCCGGTCGGCGGCGCTGGCCTGGCGCACGGCGCCGGCGATGGCTTCGGCCTGTTGGCGCTCGAACCCGGCCGCTTCGAGGTCGCGGGCGGTGCTGAGGGTGTCGAAGGCTGCGGCGGTCATGGACCGATCCCGTCGTTGCGTTCTGCCGGGAGTATGTCGCGGAATGCCGGCCCGTCAAGGCCAACCGCCGGCGCGGGGGCTTCGCCTGGTGGTTCCCGATCCTGCCCGTGGCGCCCCAACCCGGCATAGCCGGAACCAAACGCCGGTTGGTGGAAAAATCTTCGTCATTTTGTCGAAGACTTCACGGGTAAGGGACTATGAGCGGAATTAGGGTTGTGCGTACCGGGTGCCGTCGGTTGAATCTGTGCGCGGTTCGTGAGTGAACCGGCAAGCCGAAAAGACGGAGGGCAACCGATGCAAACGGAGAATGAAATGCGTGCGCGGGTCGCCGAAATGGCGGCTGCCGACGACGGCTTCCGTGCGCAGTTGATGGCTGACCCGAAGGCGGCGCTGCGCGATGCACTCGGGGTCAGTATCCCGGAGTCGTTCCGCGTCGAAGTGCATGAGGAAGGGGTGAACGTGGCGCATCTCGTCATACCGCCGGACTCCAGGCTGACGGAGTCGGAGTTGCAGCATGCAGGCGGCAATGTGGTGGGAGATGCGCTGGCGGAAGGGTTCCGCGGGGTCGGGGAGCGCATCCTGGACTGGTAAGCCATCTGCCGGCGGTGCGGGCCGTGTACTCCGCCCCGCCGATCGCCGATGTGCATGGCCCGACCGAACGCATCAACGGAGGTGAACGATGGAAACGGCAAATGAAATGAGGGAGCGGGTCGTCGAGATGGCGGCTGCCGATGACGGCTTCCGCGCGCAGTTGATGGCTGACCCGAAGGCGGCGCTGCAAGACGCCATCGGGGTGAGCATCCCGGACGGCATCCGCGTCGAAGTGCATGCGGAAGGGGCGAACGTCGCGCATCTGGTGCTGCCGCCGAGCGCCGGGCTGTCGGAGGGCGAGCTGGAGCAGGTGCATGGCAGCCTGTTCGGCGACCTTGGGGCGATCTGGCGCGTGCAGGACTGGTAAGCCATCCGCCGGCGGGACGGGTGCGGTCTCGTCCCGCCGGCAACGGCCGCGCTGTTCAGATTTCAATGCGTTGGATCCAACGGCATCCATCGCATATCGAGAAAACAAGCATCCGCCCGCCGGAGCGTCCCGGAGTCCGTGTGAGGAACGAGCCGGACGTAGGGACGCGGAGTGCGGGTGCCTGCGCCGTGCATACCCGTCCCGTGGGCGGTGTCCGGTTCGTGGCCGGGCCGGTATCTGCGAGACTGCGGAGGCTGGTCGAACCCGGAGACCGTTTCCGGTTCGTGGGTGGCCTGGTGTCCCGTTGGGCGCCGTTCGTGGTTCGGGCCGTGGGATGGCCGGTCGAACGCGGTCCGGTCCGTAGGGAGGCGTATCCCGCCGGCGACGTGGCGGGCGCCGTCAAACGATGCCGAACAGCTTGGCGGCCATCGCGAGGATGAGCGCGGCAAGAAACCCGAGCATCCATCGCAGCTCCGAACGCAAGGCGCCGATCTCCCGGGGGAGGTCGGCCTTCGTCTCCTTGCGTAGCGAGTCGATGCCGGCGTGGATCTCGTCGCGTAGCGCGTCGCGGACTCCGGCGAGGTCGGTCTTCGTGGCGAAGCGATCGAGGTCGGCCTTCGTGGCCAGTGCATCGCGTTCGGCGCCGGTGGCGTCGCGCACCATCGACACGGCCGCATCGGCCTGGCGCTCGTCGAAGCCGGCATCGCGAAGGCGCTTCGCGGCGGTGTAGGTGTCGAAGGCGGCGGCGGTCAAGGCGCCCTCCGTAGGCGGTGGCTTCGGAGGGGGAGTGTACCCGGCCGGGGGCGCGGTGTCGGCTTCCGGAGGGCGGCGGCGTTCGGCATCGGGGTTGATCGGTTGCGCGGCCGGGACTCGGTATCTGCCCGGTAGCGAGCCGAGCGGCGGTCACTACTCGGCGCCTTCCTGCTCGTAGAACCGGGCCACGGCGCCGCGGACGGCGCTCTCGCGGGCGGTGTACCGGGCAACCGTCGTCTCCGATCGCCAGCCTCCTGCCTGCATGATGGCAGGCATCTCGATACCCTTCGCACGGGCGAGGTCCTGCGCCATCCCGATCCGGCATCCGTGGCTTGAAACCCCTTCCAGTCCGGCGGCCTTCGCGGCGGCCTTGATGCGGGCCTTGATGCGGCTTGCGCTCGCGTTGAACAACGTCGCGGTGTCTGCGGCGCCGTGGCGGATCTTGTCGAGTGCGGCGACGGTGGCCGGGGCGAGGTATGCCGTGGTGTCGGCATCCGTCTTCGGGCGCCGGAATGTGATCGTGGCCGAGATCCGTCCGGGCGGCGCTCGGTCTGCTGCCACGTGAACGCGGCGGCTTCACTGACCCGCGCCAAGCAATCGCGCATCGTGCGGATGAGGGCGATCTCGAGGTCGGCGCGCGCCTTCGCGACGGCCGGCGATTCCATGCCACGGCCACGGGGGCGGGGCCGGTACGCGGTGGCTTCGATGCGCGCGACGGCGGCGGCGGTGATCCCGGTGGATTGGTGGACGGTCCCGCCGGCGTCGCGGTGGCTGCGCACGGCGCGCACGACGGCGGCGCGGATGGTCGAGGGCCTGACGCCGGCGGCGGCGCCGGCGAGGTGCTCGACGAAGGCGGCGAGGGCTTCCGGGTCGGCCGGAAGCGGTGTGGCGTCGTGCTCGCGGGCGAAGGCTTCCCATTTGCGCGAGCCGTTCGCGTAGCTCTCCCGAGTCGCGGGGGCGAGGGCGGCGGTGAGTCGTTCAATCCAGGGCGGCGAACCCGCGCCGGGGATGGCGATGTCGTTCATGGCGGCGGTCTCCGTTGGCCGGGGCATCTCGTCGAACCCGGAGGCTGGTCGGGGCGGTCGCCAAGCGCGCGGGTGATGCGCTCGATCTGGTCGTGCAGTTCGGCGTTCAGTTCGCGGGCCGTCGTGACGCGGGCATCGTCGGCATCGTCGCGGTCGAGCGGAGACAGGACGGCCACGGCGCGGATGATGAGTTCGCGCGCGTGTTCGAGCCGATCGGTGGTGTCCGTGGTGGCGGCCGGGGCGGGCGCCGTGACGGGGACGCCTGGCGGCGCGTTCCGGATCATGCTGGCCAGCTTCGCGCGCCACGTCGAGAGGGCGCGCGGGCCAATCCCGTACAACGTCGGGATGAACATTCGTCCACGTTTCGGGTCACGAGGACGTGTGCTCAGCCTTCGCGACCGATCGGCCATCCTCCGCCGATCGCCCCCCCACGTGCTCACCCGAGCCTGATCGGCAACGACTGTACCGGCTCGCCGGTCAGGGCGAGGATGGCGTTGGCGATGGCCGGGGCCATGGGCGGCAAGCCCGGCTCGCCCACGCCGGTGGGGGGATCGCCCGAGGGCACGATGTGCACGTCGATCGGCGGCATGTCCGGCATCCTCGGCACGATGTAGTCGTGGAAGTTGCTCTGCCGGACCTGCCCGTCCCGTAGCGTGATCTCCGCACCGTCGAGCGTCGTCCCGATCGCCATCAGCGCCGCGCCCTGCACCTGGGCTTCGACCGAGCGCGGGTCCACGGCCAAGTTGCAGTGGATGGCGCTGGTCACCCGGTGCAGCTTCGGCCTGCCGCCTTCGATGGACAGATCCACGACGTGGGCGACCACCGAATTGAACGATTCGTGCACCGCAACGCCCCATGCCCTTCCCGGCGGCAACCGCTTCACGCCGTATCCGGACTTCTCCACCGCCAGATCCAGCGCGGCCAGGTGGCGCGGATGCCCGGCCAGCAGCTTGCGGCGCAGAGCGACCGGATCCTGGCTGCTTTCCCGCGCGATCCGGTCGATGAGGGTCTCCATGACGAACGCCGAATGGGTATGCCCCACCGAGCGCCACCACAGGATCGGCACCGGCACCTCCGGGTGGTGCACGGTGGCCGCCACCGGCAGGTCATAGGCCGTGTCGGCCACGCCCTCCACCGCCGTCGCATCCACACCGTCCTTGACCAGGAACTGCTCGAACGCGGTGCCCTTGAGGATCGACGGGCTGACGATGGTGTGCTTCCAGGCGCTGACGTTGCCGTTTCCGTCGAGGCCGATCTCGGCCCGGTGCATGGTGAACGGGCGGTAATACCCCCCGCGCACGTCGTCTTCCCGGGTCCAGACCACCTTCAGGGGCTCGCTCCGCCCGGCCGCCAGCCAGGCCTTCATCACCCGCGCGGCGTCGGCCAGGTAGTCGGCGGTAGGGGTCGCGCGCCGTCCGAATCCGCCCCCGGCGAACATGGTGTGGATGTGCACCTGTTGCGGCTGCAACCCCAGGATGCCCGCGACGGTGGCCTGGTCGATGGTCTGGAACTGGGTGCCGGTCCAGATGTCGCAACGCCGTTCGCTGCCGGCTCCGGTGACCTCGACCAGCGCGTTCAGGGGCTCCATCGGCGCGTGGGCCAGAAAGGGAAAGCGGAAGTCGGCGGAGATCTTCCTTGCCGCGCCGGCCAGCCCCGACACGTCGCCGGGCCGGGCCGTCACGCCATCCCGGCCCAGCAGTTGCCTGAACTGCGCTTCGAGCTCTCCGGTGTCGGCCCGAGCCTCCGGCGCCCGCCACTCGACCCCGAGCCTGTCCCGCGCCATCTTCGCCGGCCAGAAGCCGTCCGCCACCACCGCCACGCCGGTGGCGCCGCGGTCGAGGTCGACCTGCATCACGTGGTCCACCCCCCTGACCCCTCGCGCGTCCCGGTCGTCGAATCCGGCCACGGTTCCGGCAAAGTGCGGCGGGCGGGCGATCAGCACCGTCTTCATGCCGGGACGGCGCGCGTCCATGCCGAAGGATTGCCGGCCGGTGGACTTGGCCGGGGTATCGAGCCGACCCGCCGCCTTGCCGATCAGCCGGAATTGGTCCGGGGTCTTGAGGGCCACCGATGCGGGCACCGGCAGGGCCATGGCCGCCGCGCTCATCTCCCCGTAGTCCGCGCTTCTGCCGTCCGCGGACAGCAGGCGGCCTGCCCGGGTCTCGACGGTCTGCGCATCCACGCCCCAGTGCCGGGCGGCGGCCTCGACCAGCATCGCGCGCGCCCGCGCGCCGAGCTCGCGATACTGGGTGAAGCTGTTCTGGATGGAGTTCGAGCCGCCGGTCATCTGGATGCCGAAGATCGGGTCCTTGTACGCCTCGCCGGCCGGGGCCAGCTCGGCGCGGACCTTGCGCCAGTCCGCGTCCAGCTCGTCGGCCAGCACCCGGGCGAGTCCGGTATGGGAGCCCTGCCCGAATTCCAGGCGGTTGATCCGGATGGTCACCGTGCCGTCCGGGTCGATGCGCAGGAACTCGTCCGGTTGCTGGTTCGGCTTCAGCTCGGCGCCGTCGCCACCGCCCGAGGCGGCGGCCCGCACCGCGCCGACAGGAGCGAGACCGAGGGCGAGGCCGGAGGCGCCGGCGAGCTTGATGAACCCGCGGCGGCTGATGCCCTGGCCCTGGCCGGCGCCTGCCTGCCAGGCGAATCCGAGCTTGTTCAGAAGTGATGGATGTTTCATGGTGCGCCTCCCGTCAGGACAGGCGATCCGCGGCCGACTTGACGGCCGTGCGGATCCGCCCGTAGGTGCCGCAGCGGCAGATGTTGCCGGCCATGGCCGCGTCGATGTCGGCATCGCCGGGGGCGGGGTTGCGCTGCAACAAGGCCACCGCGCTCATGACCTGTCCGCTCTGGCAGTAGCCGCATTGCGGTACGTCGTTCTCGATCCAGGCCGCCTGCACGGCGGCTCCGATCCGGCCTTCCCCGATCTGCTCGATCGTGGCCACCGACCTGCCTCCCACCGCCGACACCGGGGTCACGCAGCTCCGAACGGCCTGGCCGTCCAGGTGCACCGTGCACGCGCCGCACTGCGCCATGCCGCAGCCGTACTTGGTTCCAACCAATTCCAGCGAATCGCGCAGCGCCCACAACAGCGGCGTGGAATCGTCGACATCCACGGTCACGGCCTTGCCGTTGACGTTGAAACTGGCCATCGGATTGCCTCCTTGGTCCCTTGGCTGTGGAATCTCATGCAGAACTGTCGAAGATATTTCATGACCGGCCCCCCGCCGGTCACCGGCGGATTGTCCGATCGGCTTACCAGCGTTCCACTTCCAGACCGGATACCCTCGAGAACTCGTCCATGTTCCGAGTCACCAGGATGTGTGAGTGGGCGATGGCAATGGAAGCGATCATGAGATCGTTCCCGCCGATGGGCCTCCCTTCCCGCCGAAGCTGGGCCCTCACGATCCCGTACTGTTTCGCCGACTCGTCGTCGAACGGCAACGACTCGAAGGCTCGGCAAAAGGTTTCGACGCGCTGCAGATTCTCGGCGAGCCTCGACGAATTCTGCGCCCCGAAGTACAGCTCCGCCTTGACCACGCTGCACAGACGCACGGAGCCGCGGGAATAGCCGAGCAGCCGCGCCGCCGCCCGTGCATCCGTCCGATTGATCGGCGGTACGCAAACACTGGTGTCGAGCAGCCACGTCACCGGAACGTATCGACGTCCTCGGGCGGGGGATCGTCAGGCTCGACGATGTCTCCGCTGCCATGACGCAGGAGATCGACGAGGCTGCCGGGCCACTCCGCAGCAGCCGCTTCCCGGATGAGCGTGCCCACCCAGGCGGACAGGCTCCTGTTCTCCTCGCTGGCGCACTTGCGTGCGGCTGCAAGGACGCCGGCCGGGAGATAAATGGTCACTTGCGCCATGCGCTGAATGTATGCCTGTAAGTATACTTGCCGCAAGCCCGACTACGCTGCCCCCGATGGCGGACGACTCCATGCCCCGCGCATTCGTCAGCGAATGCATTCGATTTCAGACACCGCCGGGGACGTGTGGCGCACAAACGCCGGCGCACCAAGGCTCGACCCTCTCTTCGTCATGGGACAGGTGCGAGGTCGGCGAACCATCGCCCGCCCTCGGCCCGGAGTTCTTCGGTCCGGCCGTCACTCCAGCGCGTCGAGGATCGCGTCCACCTTATCGGGGGTCAGGTTCTCGTGGTAGACGTGGTCCACCATCATCATCGGCGCCCCGCAGCAGGCGGCCAGGCACTCCTCCTCCGGCTTGAGGTAGATACGGCCGTCGGCGGTGCTCTCGCCCACCTCGATGCCGAGCTTCTTCTCGGTGTGCGCCACGATCGCGTCGGAGCCGCACAACATGCAGGAGATGTTCGTGCACACCGAGACGCTGTGGCGGCCCACCGGGCGGGTCTCGAACATGGAATAGAAGCTCGCCGCCTCGTAGACCCAGATCGGCGGGAGGTCGAGGTAGGCGGCCACCGCATTCATCAGCTCTTCGGTGAGGTAGCCGTGGTTCTGGTGCTGTGCCTCCCGCAACGCGGCGAGGACCGCCGAGCGCCGCTGCTCCGGCGGGTAGCGCTTCAGCCAGCGATCGATCTCGTGCCGGGTGTGCTCGCTCAGCACGCGGCACGCCTCGTCGCGGGTCGTCGGCTGCGCGATCGCGAGCGTGGCGGTGTCGGGGGACTGGGGCATCAGCGGTCGATCTCGTCCCGGATGCGATCGCCCGGCGCGCGGCACGCCTCCCCGCGGGTCATCGGCTGCGTGGTCGCGAGGGCCGCGGTGTCCGGCGACTGCGGCATCAGCGGTCGATCTCGCCGAACACGATGTCCATGGTCCCGATGATCGCGACCACGTCCGCGAGCATATGACCCTGGATCATCTCGTTCATGGCCGCGAGATGCGCGAATCCGGGCGCCCGCACCTTGAGCCGGTAGGGCTTGTTCGCGCCGTCCGAGACCAGGTAGACGCCGAACTCGCCCTTGGGATGCTCGACCGCCGCGTAGGCCTCCCCCCGCGGCACGCAGTACCCCTCCGTGAACAGCTTGAAGTGGTGGATGAGGGCTTCCATGTCCTCCTTCATCTCTTCGCGGGCGGGCGCGGTGAGCTTGTGGTCATCCAGCATCACCGGGCCCGGGTTCGCGCGCAGCCAGTCCACGCACTGGCGCACGATGCGGTTGGACTGGCGCATCTCCTCCACCCGGACCAGGTAGCGGTCGTAGCAGTCGCCGTTCACCCCCACCGGGACGTCGAAGTCGACCCGGTCGTAGACCTCGTAGGGCTGCTTCTTGCGGAGATCCCATTCGACGCCGGAGCCGCGCAGCATCGGACCGGAGAACCCCAGCTCCACCGCGCGCTCCGGGGCCACCACCCCGATCCCCACGGTGCGCTGCTTCCAGATGCGGTTCTCCGTGAGCAGGGTCTCGTACTCGTCCACGCAGCCGGGGAAGCGCTCGGTGAACGCCTCGATGAAGTCGAGCAGCGAGCCCTGCCGGGCCGCGTTGAGCCGCTCCAGATCCCGCCCGCTGCGGCCCGGCGCCTGGAGGTGCTGCGGCATCCGCTCGGGGAGGTCCCGGTAGACGCCCCCGGGGCGGTACCAGGTGGCGTGCATCCGGGTCCCGGACACCGCCTCGTAGCAGTCCATCAGGTCCTCGCGCTCGCGGAAGCAGTACAGGAACACGGTCATCGCGCCGATGTCGAGGCCGTGTGCGCCCAGCCACATCAGGTGGTTCAGGATGCGGGTGATCTCGTCGAACAGCACGCGGACGTACTGCGCGCGCAACGGGGGCTCGACCCCCAGCAGCTTCTCGATGGCGAGCACGTAGCCGTGCTCGTTGCACATCATGGACACGTAGTCGAGACGGTCCATGTAGCCGATGCTCTGGTTGTAGGGCTTGCTCTCGGCCAGCTTCTCCGTTGCGCGGTGCAGCAGCCCGATGTGCGGATCGGCGCGCTCGATGATCTCGCCGTCCATCTCCAGCACCAGCCGCAGCACGCCGTGCGCGGCCGGGTGCTGGGGACCGAAGTTCAGGGTGAAGTTGCGGATCTCAGGCATCGGCCGCTGCCGCCGGCTCCGGGCCGCCATAATCCGGGCCGCCGTCGTCCGGGTCCCCGCGCCGATCCTCGTCGCCCCGGATTACCTTCGGGACCAGGGTTCTCGGTTCGATGGACACGGGCTCGTAGACCACCCGGCGCCGGGCCGGGTCGTAGCGCATCTCGACCTCCCCGGAGAGCGGGAAGTCCTTGCGGAAGGGATGCCCCACGAAGCCGTAGTCGGTGAGGATGCGGCGCAGATCGGGATGCCCGTCGAAGAGGATGCCGAAGAGGTCGAACGCCTCCCGCTCGTACCAGTCGGCGGCGTTCCAGACGTCGTGCACGGATTCCACGATCGGCGGGTCCCCCGGCGCCGGGCACCGGAGCCGGAGACGCCGGTTGTGCGCGTGGGAGAGCAGGTGGTAGACGACGGCGAAGCGCGGCCCTTCGTGCTCCGCTCCGGCCGCCGCCCCGGCGGGCGCGCGGCTCCGCACCCCGCGCGAGAACCCGTCCGCGGTCGCCGTCTCGCTGGTCTGCCAGTCCGCGCGGCCGTAGTCGAGCCAGTCCACCCCGCACAGATCCACGAGCTGCCCGAAGCGGAGCTCCTCCGCGTCGCGCAGCGTCAAGCAGGTCTCGTGCAACGCCGCCGGCGCGACCTCGACGGTGACCTCCCCGAGCCGCGTCGGGGCCACCCGCGCGCCGCTCCCCAGCCGGCCCCGAACGAGCGCCGCCAGACGCTCAGATGCTTCGGACATGCCTGCCGATTCCTACCGGGCGATGGTGTGCTCGCGGCGGATCTTGTCGTGCAGGCGGATGATCCCGTAGAGCAGCGCCTCCGCCGTCGGCGGGCAGCCGGGCACGTAGATGTCCACCGGCACGATGCGGTCGCAGCCCCGGACCACCGAGTAGGAGTAGTGGTAGTACCCGCCGCCGTTGGCGCAGGACCCCATCGAGATCACCCAGCGGGGCTCGGGCATCTGGTCGTAGACCTTGCGCAGCGCCGGGGCCATCTTGTTGACCAGGGTGCCCGCGACGATCATGACGTCCGACTGGCGCGGGCTGGGGCGGAACACGATGCCGAAGCGGTCGAGGTCGTAGCGGGCGGCGCCCGCATGCATCATCTCCACCGCGCAGCACGCGAGCCCGAAGGTCATCGGCCACAGCGATCCGGTGCGGGCCCAGTTGATGAGCTTGTCCGCGGTGGTGGTGACGAAGCCTTCCTCGAACCGGCCCTCTATTCCCATTCGAGCGCTCCCTTCTTCCACTCGTAGACGAAGCCGGCCACCAGCACCGCGAGGAACACCATCATCGCGGCGAAGCCGAACGTGCCGATCCGGTCGAGCACGATCGCCCACGGAAACAGGAAGGCGATCTCCAGATCGAAGATGATGAAGAGGATGGCGACGAGGTAGTAGCGGACGTCGAACTTCATCCGCGAATCCTCGAACGCCTCGAACCCGCATTCGTAGGGCGAGAGCTTGTCGCTGTCCGGCCGGTGCGGACCGAGCACCGCTCCGGCCGCGAGCATCACGCCGCCGAGCACCGCGCCCACGACGAGGAAGACCAGGATCGGGAAATAAGCCTCGAGCATGATGGATCGGGAAGGGGCGCTCCATGGACCGGGATCCGGTCGCCCCCTGGGCCGGACCTGCCGGAATGATGGTGCCGAAGGCCGGACTCGAACCGGCACGCCCGAAGGCACTACCCCCTCAAGATAGCGTGTCTACCAGATTCCACCACTTCGGCTGAAGTCGTTTACTGCTGCGCCGGCGCCTGCGGCACGTCCGGCACGTCCGGCGCGTTCGCACCCCCTGGATCCGACAACCCCGGCACGTCGTCGCTCCCGCCCGGCCCGGAGGTCTCCTGACCCGCCTGCACACGCTCCATGACGCTCTGGCGCTCGACCGACTGACCCGAAATATACGCCAAAGCCAAGCTGTTCGCGAAGAACAGGGCGGCCAGCCCCGCGGTCAGCCGGGACAGGAAGGACGCCGGACCCCGCGCGCCGAACAGCGACCCCGAGGAACCGCCGCCGAACGACGCCCCGGCGTCCGCCCCGCGACCCTGCTGCAGCAGCACGATCACTACCATGGCGACGCAGAGGAGGATCTGGACGATGAGCAGAATCTGTTGCATCTCAGCCTGCCGCCCGGCAGATGTCGACGAACTGCCCGGCATCGAGTGACGCGCCGCCGATGAGTCCGCCGTCGACCTCGGGCTCGGCAAACAGCGCCGCCGCATTGTCCGGCTTGACGCTGCCGCCGTAAAGGATCCGAACCCCGGCCGCCACCACCGAATCGCGGTCCGCCATCCGCGCTCTCAGTACCGCGTGCACCTCGTTAGCCTGGGCCGGCGTCGCGGTCCGGCCGGTGCCGATCGCCCACACCGGCTCGTAGGCGAAGACGACGCGCGCGAGGGCTTCGCGGTCCAGGTGTTCGATCACCGCGTCGAGCTGCCGGGTCACCGTCGCCTCGGTCCGCCCCGCTTCCCGTTCGTCGAGGGTCTCACCGACGCAGACCACCGGCGACAGCCCGGCCGCGAGCGCAAGCGCCGTCTTCTCCGCGACCTCCGCGTCCCTCTCCCCGTACAGCGTTCGGCGCTCGGAATGGCCGACCAGTACGAAGCTGCACCCGGCGTCGGCCAGCATCCGCGCCGACACCTCGCCGGTGAACGCGCCGTCCCCGGTGCGCGCACAGTTCTGACCGCCGAGCAGCAGCGCGCCGGAGGTCACCGCGTCGGCCTCCGCAAGGTAGACGAACGGAGGACAGACCCCGACGTCCACCCCCGGCAGTCCGCGCGAAGCCTCGCACACCCCGGCGACGAGCGCCCGCGTGCGCTCGCGGGAGCCGTTCATTTTCCAGTTGCCGGCAACGAACGGGCGGCGCATCTCGCGTTACCATCGTTTGGCGACTTGGCCCGCGACCGGGACCGCGGAGACAAAAAGGCGCGCAAGGGTACCCGGCGCGGGAGCGCGGATCAACGCGACGGATCCCGTCCATCATGATGGACCGCTTGTGGCCGGCAAAGTCAATACGCCCGCCGTTCAGAGTGGTTCGCATGCCCTTCCGCGCCGTCTCCGAATGCTTCAGGCCAAGACGGCCGGGCAGGACCGCCGACATGACGAAACGGATTCAGACCCACGAGCGGCTCAGCCATGACGAACCCGCCGCCGCCGGCGGCTCCGACCGTGGCTTCGGCATCGGCTCGACGCCCGCGCAACCTCAACCGAAGCCGCCGAACCGCCCCGACGTCAGCGTGACTTGAACCGGGCCGGCCGGCGCTCCCGGAACGCCGCGTTTCCTTCCGCCAGGTCCTCGGTGTGCGCGAGGTTGCGGAACGAAGCCGATTCGAGCCTGAGCGCTTCGTCCATGGACATTCCGTGGACGCGGTGCACCACTTCCTTGGCGAGCCGTTGCGCGAGCGGGGCGCGCGAGGCGAGCTTTTCAGCGTAGGCGAGGGTTTCGTCGAGCAACCGCTCCTGCGCCACGATCCGGTTGACCAGCCCGATCCGGTGCGCGTGTTCGGCATCGAACAGGTCGCCGGAAAGGACCATCTCCATCGCGTTGCCGAGGCCCACGATCTCCTTGAGTCTGACGAGGCCGCCATCGCAGGCGTGGAATCCCCACTGCACGTCCTGCAGCCCGAACTTCGCGTTCGGAGCGCAGAAGCGGACGTCGCAGGCCAGCGCCAGCTCCAGGCCGCCGGAGATCGCATATCCGTTCACCGCGGCGACGATGGGCTTGAACACGTCGAGGGCCCGGGTGATGCCGCCGAAGCCAGGGCCGTTGGTGTACTTGCGTTGGAATTCGGGCGCCGGGGTTTGGGCGAAGGCCATCGTATAGGTCTTCAGATCGGCACCCGCGCAGAACGCCTGGGTCCCCGCCCCGGTGACGACCGCCACCCTGGCTTCCGGGTCGGTGTCGAACTCCCTCCATCGCTCGACCAGCGCATCGTTCGCCTCGAAGTCCAGCGAATTCATCTTCGCCGGCCGGTTCAGGGTGACGAGGCGCACGTGGCCGTGCGCCTCGTAGAGGACGTCACCGCTCATGGGGATGCCAAGGGCAACCGGGGCAGGGGGCGTCGCCATGCGCCTCGGGGAGGGTGTCCGCTCACGGGGACGGAGCCTCCGACGAGGTCTCCGCCGAGAACAGGGGGATGCCGTCGATTTCGCCGATGACACGGACGGGGGCGCCCAGCGGCGGCTCGTGCTCCCAGCCTTCGAGGTTCCCGGTCAGGCGCGGCCCCGCGTCGAGATCGACCAGCGCGACCGCGAAGGCGTCGCGGTGGGCGAAGGCGCCGGCCGGGCGGCGCACCACCGTCCAGGAGACGAGCCGACCGCGGCCGGGCGCCTCGATCCGATCGAGCGTGTCGTTGCCGCAACTCCGGCAGCGCGCGGGCGCGCTCGCATCGGCCGTTCCGCATCGCGGGCAGCGCATGACGGTGACGTGACCCGGCGCAGTCATGACGGCAGCCACGAACGGCTTGACGGTGCATCCAGGCGCCACCACCGGCCATGGGACGACGATGCAAGTGCGCAGCGTCCCGCCGTAGCGGCGTGTGGTGTTTCCGGGAGCGCGGGGCCCCCGCCCACTGCAAACTTCCAGCTCTGCAAAACGTCCGGCGGGCAGGATGCTCGCGCCCTCGGGATGCGCCTCCCCAGGCGATGCACCCTTGCGGTGGCCGCAAGCCTGGACCGGTCAGGGGAGGTAACGCCCGACCGCGCCCGTGCATCGGGACGGACGGTGGCATGAGAGCCGTCCTCACACATCGGGGCGGCCCAGGATGCTGACGGTGCACGCCACGCCGGTGCCGCCGAGGTTGTGGGTGAGGCCGAAGCGGGCGTCGTGCACCTGGTTGGGGTGGTCGCCGCGGAGCTGGTGCACGGCCTCGTAGAGCTGGCTCAGGCCCGTCGCCCCCACCGGATGGCCCTTCGCGAGCAGACCGCCGCTCGGGTTGATCGGCACGTCGCCGCCGAGCGCGGTGCGGCCCTCGCCGGCCCATGCCGCGCCTTCGCCGCGCGGGACCACGCCGAGATCCTCGGAGTCGATGATCTCGGTGATGGAAAAGCAATCGTGGAGCTCGACGAAATCGAGGTCCTCCGCGGTGATGCCCGCTTCCTCGAACGCCCGCCCGGCCGCGCTTACCGTCGCATCGAAGGTGCAGAGATCGGGATGCCCGGCGATGCGGGCCGAGCCGCTGGTCTGGACCGTGGCGCGCACGTCCACCGCACCGCCGCGCCCGCGGGCCGCGTCGCGCGGGACCACCACCACCACCGCCGCCCCGTCGCTCGCCGGGCAGCAGTCGTAGAGCCTCAGCGGATCGGCGATGGGCTTCGATGCGCGGACATCGTCCACGCTCAAGTCCGCGCCCATCTGGGCGAGGGGGTTGGAGAGTCCGTTCGCCTTGTTCTTCACCACCACCGCCGACACCTGGTCGCGGGTGGCGCCGTAGCGTTGCGCATACAGGCGGTACGCCATGCCGAACAGCCCGGGGAAGGTGAGGCCGCTGGGCGCGTCGGCGCGGTTGTCCATCGCGCTGTTCAGCGATTCGGTGATGCGCGGGTTCGATGCGTGGGTCATCTTCTCCACCCCGACCGCGATCGCGGCGTCGGTGAGCCCCGCCGCCACCGCGAGGCAGGCGTGGCGGAACGCGATGCCGCCCGAGGCGCACGCCCCCTCGACCTTGGTGCACGGCACGTTGCCGGAGAGCCCGGCGGCTTCCCCGACAAGCCCGGCCAGCACTTCCTGGCCGGTGAGCATCCCGCCCACGAAGTTGCCGAGATAGAGCGCGCCGACGCGCTCGGGCTCGATGCCGGCGTCCGCCAGCGCGTCGCGCGCGGCGCCCGCCGCCAGATCGTCGATCGCGGTCTCGCCGTGGCGGCCGAAGCGGGTCGAGCCGACCCCGAGGATGGATACGTCCCTCATCGTGATGATCCTCTCGTGGATGTTCCGTCTGGATGTTCCCCCAACCCGGCATCGCCGGAACCAGAGGCAGGTCCCGGGGGCTCGGCGGCCCCGGAATCGAAATCCGCCTGGCGAAGCACTCTTGATCGCCTTGTCGAAGATTCCACGGGTAAGGCCCACGGGTAAGGGGTGTCTACGGATGTTCCGCCACCGCTCCGGCCATCCGGCCGATGACCGGACCGAAACTACTCGTCCATTTCGATTTCCTCGCAAACCCGATCGAACACCATGATCGACACGTGCCTGCAGGTGGTCTTGATGGCGTACCAATCATGCCATTTCGGATCGAGATTCCTGTACTTCGACAGATCGGTCATTTTTTCATCGTAAGGGAGGGGATTGGCAAGCTGTGCCTGCAATTGCTGCAATGCGGATTCCCCGTTCTCCTGCGGATACAGCCGGTCGAAGGAGCGCAGTGCGGCAACTGTCCGGTCGGTGCCGAGATGATCCGCCAAGGCCGCGAAGTCGATGTAATCGCGGGCCGCATTGCGCTTGAGGATCAGAACACCCTTGATACGAAGGATTTCCGCGGAGGTGGGAATGGTCAGACTCGACCCACGGTGATCGTGCTCCATGGTGTCCAGAGGATGCGTGCGAATCAGTTGCCGCACGCCCGTTTCGATTCCGTCGAGGCTTCCCAGGATCCGGACCGGCCGCGCGATACGGTTGGCTTGCCAGCCGGCGACGGATTCGAGCTCCATCAGGATCCGATCGAAATGGGAACGGAGATCCGTCAGAACGTGATCCGCGTCAAGAGAAATTCGATGATTGGCGTGGATCGCCGCGGCGGTTCCGCCTACCAGCACGGCGCCGGGCAGCATTTCCTGCGGATGCGCGGCGGAGGAAAGGACGCTTTCCCAGTCAGGAAGCGGCGCGGTGCGCTTCGACATAGTTCATCCAGAAATGGTAGCGCTGAGCGTACGGATCGTCGACGTAGTGGGCGCAGATGCGCGCAATGTCATCGAGCAGCGCAGGCTCTTCCCTGGCAGCACGGCGCAGGTCGGCCCAGTCGCGCCAGCGGCCCCGGGAGATCACATTGTCGATCGCGGGAAGCGAAAATTCCCGATCGTCGAGGTTGCGGTGGGGGTAACGGCAAAGCATCGGGGACGGGGCGTGAAAACGGCGATTCCAGGGTGCGGCAAGTGTATGGGCTTATCCGGGAGGCGGCAACGCGGCCAGCCGCTCGCGCAACGCCGTCTTGAGCACCTTGCCGTAGTGGTTCTTGGGCAGGGAATCGATGCGCACGTAGCACCGGGGCCGCTTGAAGCGGGCGACGTGGCCGAGGCAGAGCCGGTCGAGATCGGTGTCCTCGACGCTCCTGCCCTCGCGCTCGACGATGAACGCCACGACCTCCTCGCCCCACTCGGGATGGGGGCGGCCGACCACCGACGCCTCCAGCACCGCCTCGTGCCGGAGCAGCACCTCTTCGATCTCGCGCGGATAGACGTTGCTGCCGCCGCTGACGATCATGTCCCGGATGCGGTCCTTCAGCGTGACGAACCCGGTGGCGTCGAGGGCGCCGGCGTCGCCCATGTGGAGCCAGCCGCCGCGCAGGGTCTCGGCCGTCGCCTCGGGGTCCCGCCAGTAACCGGCCATGACCACGTCGCCGCGGGCGAGGATCTCGCCCGGCTCTCCGGGGGGCAGGTCTTCATCGTTCCCGTCCACCACCCGCACCTCGACCCCGGTGCGCGGAAAGCCGACCGAGGCCAGCCAGTCCTCGTAGCGCGGGTGATCGGCCATCGCGTGGTGCCTCTGCGAGAGCCCGGTCACCGTCATCGGCGCCTCGCCCTGTGCGAAGAGCTGGTAGAGCCGCGGACCCCACGTCTCCAGCCCGCGGCGCAGATCCGCGACGTACATCGGACCGCCGCCGTAGGTGATGGTCTTCAAGTGCGTCGGGTTCATGTCCCCGGCGCCGGGGGCGTTCATCAGGCGCGTAAGCATCGTCGGCGCGGCGAAGAAGCTCACCCCCTCGCGCGCGTTCACGATCGAGGCGATCTCGTCCGGTGCGAAGTGCCCGCTCTCCGGAATGACGTTGCACGCCGCTTTCGCGACGTGCGACAGCGAATACAGCCCCGAGCCGTGGGAGAGCGGCGCCGCATGGACGAGGGCGTCGCCGGGCGCGACATGGTCGATGTCCGCGAAGTATGCCATGGTCATGGCCATGAGCACACGGTGGGTCAGGACCGCGCCTTTCGGCCGGCCGGTGGTGCCGCTGGTGTAGAACAGCCACGCGGGGTCGGTGGGCGCGACCTGCGCCATGTCCATGCCCGGGCCGGTGGTCGTCGCCTCGTAGGCGGGATCGTCCACGCTCACGATGGCGTCGAGGGTGTCGAGGTCGTCCACCAGCCCCGCGATGCCCTCGATCAGGTCCGGGGTGGTGAAGCAGAGCCGCGCCCCGCAGTGGTCGAGGATCCAGGCGAGCTCGTTCGGATGGAGCTTCGCGTTGATCGGGACCGCGACCAGGCCCGCATGCCACGCGCCGAACAGGACCTCGAAGAACTGCGGGCAGTTGGACGTCGCGATCGCGACGCGCGCCCCGGGCGCGCAGCCCCGCGCCCGCAGCGCCGCCGCCACCGACGCGGTACGCGCCCCGAGCCGGCCGTAGGTGGCCCAGCACGTGTCACCGACGCAGATGGCCTCGCGATCGGCTTCCGCGATCGCCGCGTGGCGCATGAAGGCCGCGATGTTCATGACTCGCGACCACGGAATGCGCGATGCAGGCCCCGTGCCGGACACGGAGCGCCCGCCATGGATTGCCGACGCGGATCGCCCCGCGGTCGCCCTCCGCGAGGGCCGCGTGGCGCAAAAGCCGCGGGGTTCGAATGGCTCCTGCGGGACCCGCGGTCCATTGATCCAACAGCGATCCCCACCGCGGTGCCCGTCCTTGAGAGGCAGCTTTGCCTCACCCCCACCGCGCAGCCGCCTCGTCGTCGCTCGCGCGGGCCTCCACCCAACGCTCGCCGCTCCCGACGCGCTCCTTCTTCCAGAACGGCGCGCGCGTCTTGAGAAAGTCCATGATGAACTCGCACGCATCGAACGCATCCCTTCGATGTCCGCTCGCGACGGCCACGATGACGATGGGGTCGGCAGGCCGCAGCGTTCCCACCCGATGCACCACGCGGGCGTCGAGCACCTCCCAGCGCTCGGCCGCGTCGCGGCAGATTCGCTCGATCGCGCGCTCGGTCATCCCCGGATAGTGTTCGAGGGTCATCTCCGAGACCTCGCTCCCCTCGTTGACGTCACGCACGAGCCCCACGAACGCCGCGACCGCCCCGACCTTCGGGTTGTCGCGGTGCACCGCCTCGATGAGCGCGCCCGTGTCGAAGGGCTGGCTCTGGATTCGAACCGCCGGGACCATCAGCCGAGCAGTTCCGCGAACGAGTAGTAGCGGACGCGATCGCCGGCTGCGATGGTCGCCCCCTCGAAGATCTCCACGAGTCCCGTGGCCCAAGTCGCCCCCGAGAGCACGTCGGAGCCCTGCCTTTCGTAGATCTCTGCGCCGATCTCCCCCTCCCCGGATCCAACCAGCCGGGCCCGTGCGAATTCACGGCGCCCGCCGGGTTTCGGCCACTCGAAGCGCGCGGGTACGAACACCGGATCGGGGAACGCGCCGGCCGCCCCCATGCGGCGCAGGATGAAGGGGCGCACGAACAGGCAGAACGTCACCAGGGTGGAGACCGGATTGCCGGGCAGCCCTAGCAGATCGCAGGCGCCGATGCGGCCGTAGACCAGCGGCTTCCCCGGCTTGACCGCCACCTTCCACATCTCCAGCTCGCCGATCGCCTCGAGCGCCCGCCGCACGTGGTCTTCCTCGCCGACCGAGACCCCGCCGGTGGTGATCAGCAGATCGGTGCTGCCCGCGCCTTCGAGCAGCACGGCGCGCGTGGCCTCGATCGTATCGGCGACGGCGCCGAAATCCACGATTTCGCACCCCAGGCGTTCGAGCAGCCCGAGGAGGGTGTAGCGGTTCGAGTTGTAGATCTGTCCGGGGCCGAGGGTCTCGCCGGGCCGGCGCAGCTCGTTCCCGCTCGACACGATGGCGACCCGCGGCTGCCGGCACACCTCGATCGCGCCGATCCCCACCGAGGCCACGACCCCCATCTCCTGCGGCCGCACCCGCGTTCCCGCCGCGAGCACCACCGACCCCGCCCGGACGTCGTTCCCCCGCGGGCGCACGTAGGTCCCGGGCGCGAGCGGGCCGGGCACCACCACCGAGCCGCCCTCAAGCCGGCAGTCCTCCTGGATGGCGATGGCGTCCGCGCCCTCGGGTACCGGCGCGCCGGTGAAGATCCGCGCCGCCTCCCCCGCCGCGAGGGCCGATCCGGTCTCGCCCGCCGTGATGCGCTGGGTCACGCGCAATGTCGCCACGCCCTCGTCCGGGACATCGTCGACCCGCACCGCATAGCCGTCCATCGCACTGTTGGCGTGGCCCGGCACGTCGATCGGGGCCGTCACGTCCGAGGCAGCGATGCGGCCGAGGGCGTCTTCAAGAGAAACCCGCTCGCAGTCCCCGATGCGGCGGGCGCGGTCGAGGAGATACGCGCGCGCCTGCTCCACCGCGATCATGGCGGGTGGGCGGGAGGGCATGGGCTCGGGTCTGGCGCTGCTCACCCTTCGATGGTCGGGATTCCCCACCGTGTGATCAAGGGGTCCACCTCTGTCCACTGCGCTTCCGGCCCCGGTGCTCAGCGAAAGAGGTCGCGCGCGCGTTCGCGCACCAGCGCTCGGGCCGGCGCCGGCCTGCCGCTCCACGCGAGCCCCCGCACGTGCACGGCCGGCACGCCCTCGGCGGCCTCGCCGGCGACAAGGTTTGCGGCTGAGGCGATCTGGTCCGCGAAGCCGGTCAGCGTCACCTTCAACGGCTCGCCGAAGAGGTCCGGGGCACCGCGGAGATCGACAAGCGAGGGCAGTCCCGCCGCGCCGATCGCGATACCGGTCACCCCGTGCCGCCACGCCCGGCCCACGCTGTCGCCGACCACCACCGCGAGGCGGCATCCGAAGCGCGCTCCGAGGGCGCGATGGAGCGCCGCCGCGCTCGCATCCGGATCGCGCGGCAGCAGGAGCACGGCTTCACCGGCGGGCGCCTCCCCGGCAACCGCCTCCTCGACGGCCGCTTCGTCGTCAACCCTCGTGTCGTCTCCCGGGACACCGGCGCCCGAACCCCCGACGTTCGACCGGTCCACGCCGGCGTTGGCCATGACGTGACCGCTGCGATGTTCGGTGATCAACACACCGTGGCCGCAGGCGACGACCTCGCTCGACTCTCCGAGCACGACCTCCATCATGCGCGGGTCCTTGCCGAGGGACGCGCCCAGCTCGACCGCGCGCGGCGAGGGCGCCACGTCCGCGAGCCGCACGCGGCGCCCTTCCGCCTTGGAGACGATCTTCTGGGTCACGACGACGACGTCGAAGTCCGCCGGGACGATGCCGGCGGCGTCGAGCGCGTCACCGACGAGGCCCGCGACGTCGTCCCCCTCGCGGACGATGGGGATGCCCGCGAGGGGGGTCAGGATGAGGGGGCGGGGGGGCGGATGCAAGGAAGGTCCTCGAAGCGGCGCCGACTCGTCAGACGAGGCCGTACCCGACCTCCTCGCCGACCATCACGAGCGTCTCGTGCAGCGTGGGATCCGACAACGCACGGTGAAAGACGGGGTTGGCGGGGAATCGGCCAGGACGATCCGCACGCTCGTACAGGGCGACCGCGGGCCGGTTGGTCAGAGAGGACGGATAGTAGAGACCCTGAATCTCCGGATATGCCTCGTAGAAGCCCCGAGACCAGTTTTGTGCATGAACGAAAGGGCCGCTGGCGAGCTTGGCCGATGCACCGGCGCGCAAACAGAAGGTATCCGTGAGGTTGAGCAAGCGCACTTCACCGGACAGTGCGAAAGATACGAGCCAGGGTTGGTGGAGTGTGCGGTTGACGCGCCGGTTGCGTTGAAAGAATTCTCCGACCGCGGTGGGTACATCGGCCGCAGCGTAGAGAATGCCTCTTGTCTGAAACGTGGGCTCGCCACGGCTACCGGCAAGGTGGTGATCGAAGCGCGACAGGGGCCCGATGTGGCGAAAGGTATTCCACAGCGTCGGATAACGGCCTCCGCGCTCGTAAATGCGGTGAAGCCGCCGGCCGGTCATGGTCGTCAGGCTCGGCTCGGTGTCCCGCAAGCGTGCAAGGTCCGGCGCCCGGGGCAGCTTGGCCATTGGGGAGTCAAAGCCGCCGCGCGAGCATCAATACCATGTTCACGTTCCCGCCGCTGCGAAGCCATGCCAAGGGACTCATGCAGGCGTCCGCGTCGTCGCCGATGAAAAGATCCGGATCCGGCTGTGTGTACCAGTCGTATACGTCGATGGGGTGAAGGTCATCCGGCAACACCGCGTTGGCCTTGGTGATGTTGGGGATCAGGCCACCATCTTCCTCGAACTGGAAGATGGGAATGTGACGGCGGTTTTCGAGCAGGATGCTGTAGAGGGTACGCCGGGCGATCATCTGCCGGACGCGGTTTTCCGGCACTTTCAAGCGATTGGCGGCGGCGGCGGTGGTGAGGCTGGTCTCGATGATCGCCGCGTACTGGGCCGCCGTCGCCGCAAGAGGATCCCTTTGCGGCGCCGCATCCAGGTTCACGCCGCCTTCAATCAACACTCGACGCTCGGCGGCGGTCAACTCGCCCGACGGTTCGCCATGGAGCATCGTCGGCATGGCGTCGAGCACGCTGCGCAACGCGGCGTTCAAGGTTTCCGGGGCCGTAGGCGCGAGTCCCCGAATCGTGAAGTAGTCCTGGTGGATACGCTGAGACGTCGACATTCCGTTTCCGGTTTCGCATGTGGTGCACTTGGGAGCAACCTACACCTGCGCTCCAGGGAATGCAAAATGAATCGCCGCCCCGGAAGCACGGGCGTCATGGTCTTCAGGGGGATTTCGGCCCGACGGTCCGGCACTCACCGGAAATGGCCGCGTTTGCGCACGAGTGCTCGGGCCGGCGACGGTTCGCCGCTCCATGCGAGCCCCCCGCACGTGCACCGCCCGCCGGGACTCCCTCGCCGGCTTCCCCGGCAACAAGGTTCGCGGTCGAGGCGGTCTTCTTCTCAAGTCATCCATTGTTTTTTCGAAAGAGTGGAGCCAATTCACGATCGATATAACCGATCTCATCAGGACGTCTGTCTTTCGCTATCTGTACAATTCTTCCATCATGAACACTTTCAACGAATTTACGAACGGCACTTCTCCCTATGAAACCAAACTGTCTCGTGCACATGCGCTCACAGTCGAGGATAGGACGTTCAATTCATGAGCTCTTGATCTGAATGCTTCAGTATGATCTTTACCATCTATCCTGATCATTCTCACAACTGGTATCAGATAATCCCGAAGATTATCTCTGCGAGGACCATTATTTCCATCTCCTCCGTTTTGATCTCCGTCTTCGTTTTGATCTCCGTTTGGTAGATTTCGTGCCCACCAATTACGGAACCTTTCTACATCATAACGGTTTTTTGGATGACATTCCCGGTGAACCAATGCACCGTTGTCGATTTCCGTTACACCACCTGATGAATGAGGCGTGACGTGGTGAATGTCGCTTTCTTCCCAAGAAATTTTGTGTTCCCTGGAGTTCATTTCGCAAAACTTACAGAATCCTTTATCTCTAAAAAATATCGTCTGTGTTTCAAAATCGGTAAAGATACGTTTCTTGTCGAGTTTCTCTGGGGCAAGAGATTTCAACATTTCGGCTACAAAAAGTGCATGTCTCCGCTGGATCGTACTGGCAAGATCAGTATTTGTGCGAGTCCATTGAGCATACGAATTCCAATATCTGTCAAATTCACCTCCTTGGGATCCTTTCTTGGCGGCATCCGAAGCCTCTTTACATCTTCTCTCGAATTCATGAAGTACACCGGCCAGATGAGGTTCCCATCCCGATGCATATTCATCCAAAAGGGAGTCAACCAAAAGGAAGGAGTGGATGAGGTGATGACCTACAATTTTCGGTTTCCCGGAAAATATCTCATTCAATATCTTACATATCTTTTCGAAATCTCTTCGCGTTTTTTGACTTTTCGTCAAAATCGACATGATGATGGTAGAATTCATCTATATTGACTGATTTCAAATCACAAAATCTTGTTTCTTCTCTTACAGAAAAGAACAACATGAATACCTGAGCTACAAGCTGACGCCTTCGGCTTTCATTGCTGACTTTCAGATTCTGTTTGAACAAATCAAAACCATACCACTTCTCTACTCCCGTTTTACCGCCTACTTTCAATACGAATTGTGTAAAATTGCCAGGCCATGAATCCCGTTTATCCTGAGGCGTCAGAGGTGTGCCGCCTTGCAGACGAATAAACAGATCTCTTACTTCATTTTCATTTATCGTGGAAATTTCATACGCAACAACCTTTGATTCATTCAGTCTATGTTTTAATTCTTCCGATAATTCTCCATAACGCTTACCACCCCATGGACATACCTCGTTTCTGACGAAATTCGGAAATCTGAAACCGGATTCAGAAGGTTTCAATAGAGGAAAGGCACCTTCGCTATAGCTGTAAATCGCATCAATCCTCTGTTGCCCATCCACGATATCATAGTATGTATTCTATATAGGACCAGATCCTCGTTTTATTTTGTGAAAATAGAATGCGGGTATGGAATAGTTCCTGAATATCGAATCAATAAACATGCGCTTCTGGGCATCGGTCCAACGCAGTCCACGCTGGTATTCACCGTTGACTTTAAGGATGTCGTTGCGCTTGTAGTCTATAAGCTGTCCGACCGTCAAGTCTGTCACAATCTCAACTTCCATCGTCATCGTCTCCGTAGCTCAGATATCGGGGTCGCCGAAGAATCTTCCCTCGTACTCCGTTTCAACGTTCGTGAGCAATGTTCCGCTTACACACCGTCACTTGCCGCGCCCAAGGTCCAGGGTCCAGGGTCCAGGGTCCAGGGTTTCTGACACATCCGATCCTGCAATCGTTCGCCGGGTATTTCTCTCGCCTGTCGATGATGCAGGCCGCACACCCTCATATCTCAGATCCCGGATACCAGCGTTCTCACGCCCCGTTTCCAACGGCGGTGGCTCTTTCGTCAACTCGCCGAATCTCGATCACGGCGTTCCAGGAGAGCAAGAATCCGCGCCTGACCTTCCTTCAGGGCTTCGATATCCTTCTCCACCCTTGCCAAGCGTTCGCGGACGTCTCCCATCGTCGCCTGCAACACCCGTACATCCTCACGAACCGCCTGTACATCCTCGCGCACCGGCTGCACGGCATACGCCACCCCCGCAATCAGCACCCCGAAGCTCGCCACCACCGCGACCAGCACCAACACCGCCTCACGAGCACGAGACCACGACCGCACCGACGAATTCGGCACCATTACCGAGCCAGCTTCCACCTGTCCACCCTTCCCTGTCCGATCACTCGCTTGTAGCACACCAGGATCGAGTAAGCCAACGCCTCTATCGTCAGCCAATCAATCATCGGAGCCGCATGATGGAATCATGACATTGCGATCAAGCGGCGAATTCGATGCACACGAACGGCCTGATGGTGTGGGGAGGCGGCATGCTCGACTCACCCGGCCCCGGACCTCACCAGCGGCACGGACGAATCGCGCTCGAACCGTCTCGCGCGGCGGTACACCGGCTCCGACAGCGCGGGTGCACCGAACGAGGCGTTCCGGCGCTCCACCGGTACATCGGTGTAGCGGGTGGTGCGTTGCCGGGGCGATCGCCCGGCTTCGCGGATGACGGCTTCGAGCCGCGCCGGGGGCATCTCCTGCCCGAATCCGGCCCCCGCCGCGCGGGTGATGGACTCGTTCATCAGGGTCCCGCCGGCGTCGTTGGCGCCGGCCGCGAGCGCGAGCCGCATCCCGTCCGGTCCCATCTTCACCCACGAGGTCTGGACGTTCACGATCCAGGGGTCGAGGGCGAGCCGGGCGATGGCGTGCATCAGCACCGCCTCGCGCAGCGTCGGGCCGCGCCGGGCGTGGCCGCGCAGGTACATCGGCGACTCCATGTGCACGAAGGGCAGGGGCACGAACTCGGTGAACCCGCCGGTGCGCTCGGCCAGGGCGCGCACCCGCAGCAGGTGCCGCGCCCAGTGCCGGTAGCCGTCCACGTGGCCGAACATGATGGTGGCGGTCGAGCCCAGCCCGACGCGATGCGCGGACTCCATCACCTCCAGCCACTCGGCGGTGGTGATCTTGTCCGGGCAGATCACCCGGCGCACCTCGTCGTCGAGGATCTCGGCCGCGGTGCCGGGCAGGGAGCCGAGCCCCGCCTCGCGCAGCTTCCCGAGGAACTCGCCGAGATCGATGCCCAGCGTCCGCGCGCCCTGCCAGACCTCCAGCGGCGAGAAGGCGTGCACGTGGACCCCCGGCGCCGCCTCCTTCACCGCGCGGCAGATCGAGAGGTAGGTCTCGCCGGTGTAGTCGGGGTGGATGCCGCCCTGGAGGCAGACCTCGGTGGCGCCCCGCTCCCATGCCTCGCGGGTGCGGCGTGCGATCTCCGCGAGGTCGAGGTCGTAGGGCCGGCCGCGCAGGTTCGCGCTCAGGCGCCCCTTGGAGAACGCGCAGAACCGGCATTTGAAGTAGCAGACGTTGGTGTAGTTGACGTTGCGGTTGACGACGTAGGTGACGACGTCGCCGTTGCGCTCGCGGCGCAGTGCGTCCGCCGCCTCGCAGACCGCGCGCGCTTCGCCGCCGCGCGCCTCGAACAGCCTGACCACCTGGGCCTCGTCGAGCGCTGCTCCTTTACGCACCCGGTCGAGGACGTGGGCGAGGAAAGAGGTGGTGCGGGACGTGATGAGGTTCGAGACGAAGCCGGCCGGAGGGCGATTCCCCTCCCCGCTCCCCGCGGGCGGGGCCGGCTCGTGCCCGGGCTCCTGGCCGTTCCCCGCATGGAACGAACCCACTCCCCACCCGTCCACGCGCTGACCGGGGACACCGGCGGACATATGCCCCTCTTTCCCGTCCTCCGTGCCCCGGTCCGGTTCGCCCCCGAATCCCTGGCCGTTCCCCGCATGGAACCAACCCGCTCCACGTCCGCCCACCCGTTGGCCGAGGGCACCGGCGATTTCACCACGTGAAATCGCGAAGCGACCACGCAGGCGGTCGCCGTTCGCTTCAAGGCTTCCCGGCGCATCGGCCGCATCTCCCGCGTACCACCTCGAGTCCCGCCCGAGCCCCTGGCCGTCGCTCGCGGCGAGCACCGCGCTGCGGAGCCCGGGATCGACCCACCGTTCCAGGTCGGCCACGTAGCGGGGGTACAGCGGGAGCCGGGGGGCCAGCGACTTGCCCGCCGACCCGGTGGCGCGCTCCAGATCGATCAGATGCGGCCACGGCGCCTCCGGGTTCACGTGGTCCGGGGTCACCGGGGACACCCCGCCCCAGTCGTCGATGCCCGCCTCGACGAGTCGGGGCAGTGCGCCCGGACGCAGGTTCGGCGGCGCCTGGACGCTGGTGTCCGGCCCCAGGAGGAGTCGCGCTGCGGCGATGGTCCACAGGTGGTCCTCCAGCGTCGGCTCGGGCGCCGCCGCCATCGGCGTGCCGGGCTTGGCCCGGAAGTTCTGCACGATCACTTCCTGGATGTGCCCGTGCCGGTCGGCGAGGTCGCGGATGGCGAGCAGCGATTCGACGCGCTCGCGCCGGGTCTCGCCGATCCCGATGAGGATCCCGGTGGTGAACGGCACCGCCAGCGCGCCCGCGCGCTCCAGGGTCGCGAGCCTCACCGCCGGGTCCTTGTCCGGCGAGCCGTAATGCGGCCCCCCCTTTTCGCACAGCCGCCGGGACGTGGATTCCAACATGATCCCGGCGGACACCGAGACCTCGCGAAGCTGCGCAAGCTCCTCGCGCCGCATCACGCCGGGGTTGACGTGCGGCAGGAGGCCGGTCTCCTCGTGCACCCGCCGCGCGGCGTGGACCAGGTAGTCGATGGTGGACTCGAAGCCCATCTCCGCCAGCGCCTCGCGCGCCGCCCGGTACCGCCGTTCGGGCTGGTCCCCCAGCGTGAACAGGGCCTCCGTGCAGCCGGCCGCGGCGCCCCGGCGCGCGACGTCGATGGCCTCGTCCACCGCGAGGTACGGCGCGCGCACCCCGCCGGGGGTCTTCGCGAAGGTGCAGTAGCGGCATACGTCGCGGCACAGCTCGGTGAGGGGGATGAAGACCTTGGGGGAGCAGGTGACGAGAGCGCCCGTGCGGCGATCGCGCACCGCGCGCGCGGCCTCCATCAGCGCCCCGGTGTCGCCGATGCCGGCGAAGGCGGGCGCCTGGGCGTCGTCGAGGCGCTCCCCGTTCACCAGTGCGTCGAGGAGTGGTTGTATCGTCGTAGCGGCCATCGCGAACAGCGGTGTGGCAGGGATGAGCACGGGCGCGGACCTCCCCCGCGCCGGGAGTACACCCCAACTCATGGTCGCGTACAAGCGGCGGAGACGGGATTTTCAGTGGCCGCGCCCGGCCACGCGGTGACGGCGGCAGCTTCAGCCCCCCGGATCCGGAGATGCGAAAGGGGGCGCCGCGATGACGCCTCCCCGAGCAGCGGGACGACTTCTTTCTGAACATCCGCATCTGCTCGAAGCGCTCTTCGAGCGGATCCGCGACGACGTGAAGCACGTTGAAGTGGTCGACGGCCGGCTCCATGACCGCGCCGATCATCGACGCGGCCGACTCGGCGGCTCCCACCCGGTGGGCCGCGATCTGCCGGGCGAGGTCCAGCTCCCGCGGCGCAGTACTGCCCGAATCGGTTCTCGCAAGATGCGTATACTGCCCCGCCGACACCGCCCCGGAGGCCCACCCGCCATGTCCGCCCCCGCCACCACGATGCACACCGGTCCCCTCGGCTCCACCATCCACGTCCTGCGCGCCGACGCCGGCACCATCGCCGAGCTCGCCGCCATCGACTGGAACCGCCATTTCCGCCGGGTCTGCCTCGACCCGGTGCGCGGGGTCATCACCCTCATGGCGCCTTCGCGTCGCCACGAGGATTTGTCCGAGATCCTCGGCGACGTCCTGAAAGACGCGGGGAGCGCCCTCACCGGCGCCATGAAGAGCATCCGCAGCACCCGGCTCCGGGGTCGGGGCGAGCCGCCCGGCACGGGGATGGAGCCCGATTGCGCGTTCTACGTCGGCGAGCGGGCCAGGAACTACTTCGCGGCCCTCGCCGAAGGGGACGCGGCCCTCGACGCCTTCGTCGAACGTACCGCGCCCGATCTGGTCGTCGAGGTCGAGATCACGCACGCCGACGAAGGCAAGGCCGAACGTTACGGCGAGATGGGGGTACGGGAGCTGTGGCGTCTGCATGGCCGCAAGGGCACGCGGGAGCTGCGGGCGGAGTTTCTCGCCCTGCGCGCCGGGGGTGCGACGCGCCGGCTCGACGCGTCGGAAGTGCTCGAAGGACTCACATCGGACGACGTGTGCGAAGCGGTGGAAGGCGTGAGGTTCAGCCAGACCCGAGACGAACAGACGGAAGCGGTGGCCCGGGTCGTGCGCCGGCGGCGACAGGCGAGCGTGCGGGTGCGGGAGGAGGAAGCGCCGTACGCCGTGTTCGTGGAACCGGCCGAGCAGGTCGATTGAAAGGAATGGAGAGCGATCCGCGGTATCGACCGCGTCCCCGAAGCGCATCGGCTCGACGTGGAACCCGGGCGGCGCGAGCCGGCCGGCGATGGGCGTCTGGCAGCCGGCGGCGTCCGGGGTGGCCGGGCCCCCGGCGGATCGGCTCTCAGGCGAGGGCGAGGGTCGGGGATGCGCGCATCGTGCCGGGAGCGGGTGAGACCCGGATCGTGGAATCCGGCCGTCAGCCGGCCCTCCCGGCACCTTCTTCCTTCGGCATGTGCCGCATCATGTACACGCCCTGGCCGAGCACGAACACCAGCGTGAGCCCCATCAGCCCGAACAGCTTGAAGTTCACCCAGGTGTCGGTGTCGAAGTTGTAGACGACGTAGAGGTTGAGTGCCCCGCACACCGCGAAGAAAGCCACCCAGCTCGCGTTGAGCCTGGTCCACACCGGGCCGGGCAGCGTCACCTTGGATTCCATGAGCCGGCGCACGACGTTCTTCCTGCCGATGAACCCGCTGCCGAGGAAGACCAGCGCGAAGAGCCAGTTGACGGCGGTCGGTTTCCACTTGATGAAGATCTCGTCGTCGAAGACCAGGGTGCTCCCGCCGAAGACCAGGACGAGCGCGAGGACCACGAGGTGCATCTTCTCCACCCGGCGCTCGCGCAGCCACAGCACCAGCACCTGCACCACGGTCGCGACGACGATCACCGCGGTCGCGACGAGGGTCCCCTGATGGGGGTCGTCGTGCATCTTGAACACGATGAAGAACAGCACCACCGGGAAGAAGTCGAAAAGAAGCTTCATGCGAGGCTCGCGAGGCACCGGCGACCGGCGCGAAGTCCGGGGGCGCGGAGTATAGCCGGGAGGGAGGTCGGGAGGGTCGGCGGATCCTTGGAAGCCGGGGCGTGAAGCGGCTCCGAAGGTCCGGGCCCGCGGGTGTCGCGCAGCTCCGAACGGCTCTCTACAATGCGCGCGCGGGCGCCGGGGCCCGCTTCCCGAGCCCGCCGCGGATGAGCCAGCGCTTCACCGTTCACGCGAGCAACCCCCAGGGGCGGCTGTTGAGCCGGGCGTCCGCGATCGTGCGGGCCGGCGGGATCATCGCGTACCCGACCGACTCCACCTGCGCGCTCGGCTGCGGGATCCGGCACAAGCAGGCCCAAGACCGGATCCGGGCCTTGCGCGGCGTCGCCGACTCGCACGAGTTCAGCCTCGTGTGCCGTGACCTCTCGGAGCTCGCCGCATACGGGAGGGTCGACAACGCCGCGTACCGGTTGCTGCGCGCGTGCACCCCCGGGCCCTATACGTTCATATTGCAGGCGACGCGGGACGTGCCGCGCCGGCTGCAGGACCCGAAGCGCAAGACGGTGGGGCTGCGCGTGCCCGGCAACGTCGTCGCGCGCCGCCTCGTGGAGACGCTGGGGGAGCCCCTGATGAGCTCGACCCTGATACTGCCCGGCGACGACTTCCCGCTCCCCGACGCCGGAGCGATCGTCGAGCGCCTGGGATCGAGGATCGACGCGGTGCTCGACGCCGGCCGTTGCGGGGTCGAGCCGACGACGGTCGTCGATCTCACCGGGGAGGCTCCGGTCGTCGTGCGCGAAGGAAAGGGCGACGTCGCGCCCTTCGCCCGCTGATCCGGCCCGGCGCCGCACCGTGCAGGCACTGTCGATCCCGCAGCTCGTCGCGGTCTGGGCGCTGCCCGTCCTGCTCGCGATCACCCTGCACGAGGTGGCCCACGGGTGGGTCGCGGACCGCCTCGGGGACGGGACCGCCCGTTTGCTCGGGCGGCTCTCGCTCAACCCCTTGCGCCACGTCGACCCGATTGGGACCCTGCTGGTGCCCGGGGTACTGCTGGCGGCGTCGGGGTTCGTCTTCGGCTGGGCCAGACCCGTGCCGGTCAACCCCCGCAACCTGCGCCGTCCGCGGCGCGACATGGCCTGGATCGCCCTCGCGGGACCGCTCGCAAACCTCGCGATGGCGCTCGCCTGGGTGGTGGTGGCCCGCCTTGCGCTGGTCTACCATCAGCCTCTCGGCGACGCCGCCCTGTTCCTCGTGCTGATGGGCGCGGCCGGAGTGCTCATCAACACCGTGCTGTTCGTGCTGAACCTGCTCCCCCTGCCTCCCCTCGACGGCGGGCGCGTGCTCACGAGCCTGCTGCCCCCGGCTTGGGCGCGCCACGTCGCGCGGGTCGAGCGGTTCGGGATCCTCATCGTCGTCGTGCTGCTGGTGACCGGCGCACTCGGGTACGTGCTCTCGCCGATCATGTCCCTGGTGATCGGATCGCTGTCGGCGGCGGCGGGGTTGCCGGCCGAGGTGTACGGAATGCTGCAATGACGAGGAGGACACGACGAACGTGAACACCGTCCCGCGCCAGCACCAGCGCGTCCTGTCGGGGATGCGCCCCACCGGAAGGCTCCACCTCGGGCACTACCACGGAGTGCTGCGCAATTGGGTGCGGCTCCAGCACGAGTACGAATGCTTCTTCTTCGTCGCCGACTGGCATGCCCTGACCACCCACTACGAAGACGCCGGCGCGATCGACGCGAACGTCCGGGACATGATCGTCGACTGGCTCGCGGCGGGCATCGACCCCGGCGATGCAAAGCTGTTCATCCAGTCCCGGGTGCCGGAGCACGCGGAGCTGCACCTGCTGCTCTCCATGGTGACTCCGCTCGGCTGGCTGGAACGCGTGCCGAGCTACAAGGATCAGCAGGAGAAGCTGCGCGAGCGCGATCTCGCGACCTACGGCTTCCTCGGCTACCCCTTGCTCCAGAGCGCGGACATCCTGATCTACAAGGCCGGGCTGGTGCCGGTGGGGGAGGACCAGGTGGCGCACGTCGAGGTGACCCGCGAGATCGCGCGGCGCTTCAACTTCGTGTTCGGGCGGGAGCCGGACTTCGAGGGGAAGGCCGAGGCGGCGGTGGGGAAGATGGGGAAGAAGAACGCGAAGCTCTACCGCAAGCTGCGGCGCCGGTACCAGGAGGAGGGCGACGCCGACGCGCTGGAGACCGCCCACGCGCTTCTGGAGAACCAGCAGAACGTCACCCTCGGCGATCGCGAACGGCTGTTCGGCTACCTGGAGGGCGGGGGCCGGGTGATTTTGCCGGAGCCGCGGGCCTTGCTGACCGAGGCGGCGAAGATGCCGGGTCTCGACGGGCAGAAGATGTCGAAGTCCTACCGCAACGTGATCGAGCTGCGCGAGGCGCCGGACGCCGTGCGGGAGAAGCTCCGGACGATGCCGACGGACCCCGCCCGGGTCCGGCGCACCGACCGCGGCGACCCCGCGAAGTGCCCGGTATGGCAGTTCCACCTCGTGTACTCGGACGAGGAGACGCGGCGCTGGGCCGGGGACGGCTGCCGTACCGCCGGCATCGGATGCCTCGACTGCAAGCGGAAGGTGATCGATGCGGTGATCGCGGAGCAGACGCCCATCCGCGAACGGGCGGAGGAGTACGAATCCCAGCCGGACCTCGTGCGCTCGATCATCGCCGAGGGCTGCGACGAGGCGCGCGACGCCGCGCGGGAGACGATGGAGGACGTGCGCCAGGCGATGGGGCTCGCGTATCGGTAAACCGGCCGGCACCGGGGCAGAGCCGGTACCGGGGGGCATGGGCGAAGGCGGACCGGCCGGCGCGGGGTCATCCGAAGTCCGAGGCCGGCCGGGGCACGGAGGCGGGAGAAGGCGAGGCGCCGGTGCGGAAGCTGCAGGTTGCAAAGACAGGCGAAGGTGGGAGGGGAGACGGGATGGAGACGGCGCGGCAGGAACCGGACACCCCCGCCTCCCCCCGGCAGGAGGAGATGCCGTTCGCGGTGGTGGAGGGCGAGCCCCTCACCGATCTGCCCCGTGACCTCTATATTCCGCCGGACGCGCTTGAAGTCTTTCTCGAAACGTTCGAGGGTCCGCTCGACCTGCTGCTCTACTTGATCAGGCGCCACAACCTCGACGTCCTCGACATCCCGATCGCCGAGATCACCCGGCAGTACATGGAATATATCGAGCTGATGGAAGAACTGCGGCTCGAGCTCGCCGCGGAGTATCTCGTGATGGCGGCGATGCTGGCGGAGATCAAGTCCCGGATGCTGCTGCCGCGGCCCGGAATCGTCGATGAGGTGGAAGACCCGCGGGCCGAGCTCGTGCGCCGGCTGCAGGAGTACGAGCGGTACAAGCAGGCGGCGGAGCGGCTCGACGGACTTCCGCGGATCGGGCGCGACCTCGTCGAGGTCCGGACCGCGACCCCCTACGTGCCCTTCGAACGCCCGCAACCCAGGGTCGCGCTCGATGAGCTCATCGCGGCGCTCGCCGCCGTACTCGTCCGCGCGCAGATGTTCCGCCGCCATCAGGTGCAGACGGAGTCGTTGTCGGTGCGCGAGCGCATGTCCATCGTGCTGGAGCACGTGCAGCGGGAGCGCTTCGTGGAGTTCACCGCCTTGTTCTCTTCACGGGAGGGCCGGCAGGGAGTGGTCGTCACCCTGCTCGCACTCCTCGAGCTGCTCCGGCAATCCCTCATCGATCTCGTGCAGGCAAGGCCCCTCGGGCCGATCCACGTCAAGGCGGCAGGAAGCGAGGCGATTGGAGGCGGGACGGAAGCGGGCGGGATCGGAGCGGGCAAGACAGTCGGGGAGGTGGCGGCAACGGACGGGACGGGAGCGGGCACGGCAGTCGGGGGCGAGGCGGCCGGCGAATGATCGACGAGGAGCTCGTCCTGCGCGTGGAAGCGGCGCTGCTCTCGGCAGGGCGGCCGGTGGCGATCGACGAGCTCGCCACGATGTTCGAGGATTGGAAGGATCCCCCGGATCGGCGTGCGATCCGTGATGCGATCGCCGCGCTCGCGGAGCAGTGGCGAGGCCACTCGCTCGAGGTGGGCGAGGTGGCGAGCGGCTACCGGGCCCAGATCCGCAAGGAGTACTCCCGGCCGCTTTCCATACTGTGGCAGGAACGGCCGGCGCGCTATTCGCGGGCGTTGCTGGAGACGCTCGCGCTCATCGCCTACCGCCAGCCCATCAGCCGCGGCGAGATCGAGGAGATCCGCGGAGTAGGCGTGTCCAGCTCGATCATGAAGACCCTCGTCGAGCGCGAATGGGTGCGCGTCGTCGGTCATCGCGAGGCCCCGGGACGGCCGGCGCTCTACGGCACGACGAAGCCCTTCCTCGACACCTTCGGCCTGAAGAGTCTGGAAGCCCTGCCGCCGCTGGCCGAGTTGAGGGATCTCGAAGACCCGCGTCCGGATCTGTTCGCAGGGCTCGAGGACGCACCGGCCACCGGAGAAGAGCCGGAACCGTCCGGCGTGAGCGTCGCGCTCGAAGTGCAAGCCGAGGACGGGCCCGAGCCTGCCGCGGAGGCGAACGAGCGCTCGGAACCCGCCTCGGAGGATGCCTCGCCCACGGCGCCGGAAAGCATGGCCCTCGAAGTGCAAGCCGAGGACGGGCCCGAGCCTGCCGTGGAGGCGAACGAGCGCTCGGAACCCGCCTCGGAAGGTATTTCGCCCGCGGCGCCGGAAGATACCGCCTTCGCGGTTGACGAATCGGTGGACGGTGTGGCGCTGGCGCCCGACAACGGCGCCGGCGAGAGAGCAGGTTGAAACGCCCGTCCCCACGGCGGCGGTCGTCTTCCGGGCCGAAGGGCGACGGGCCGACCGAGAAGGTGCAGAAGATCCTCGCGAGAGCCGGTCTGGCGTCGCGCCGCGAAGCCGAGGGCTGGATCGCCGGGGGGCGGATCACCGTCAACGGACGCATGGCGTCCCTCGGCGACAGGGCAGGCCCCGGGGACGTCCTGCGCGTCGACGGCAGGCCGGTGCCTCGCGCTGTCACCCGACGCCGGCTCATCCGTTACCACAAGCCGGCCGGCGAGCTTGCGTCACGCGGCGACCCGCTCGCGAGGCCGACGGTGTTCGACAACCTTCCCAGGCTCGGCCGGGGCCGGTGGATCGCGATCGGGCGACTGGATTTCAACACCACCGGGCTGCTCCTGTTCACCGACGACGGCGAGCTGGCCCACAAGCTCATGCACCCGAGCTCCGGGGTCGAGCGTGAATACGCGGTCCGGCTCCGCGGAGAACCGAGCTCACAGGCGTTTGAGCGGCTGACCGGCGGAGTCACCCTGGAAGACGGGGAAGCGCGCTTCGACATGGTACGGTCCGCGGGAGGGGAGGGCGCGAACCGATGGTTCCACGTCGTCCTCCGGGAAGGCCGCAACCGTGAGGTGCGGCGGCTCTTCGAAGCGGTGGGCTGCACCGTGAGCCGGCTCATCCGCGTGCGCTTCGGGCCGGTGACGTTGCCTCGCTACCTGCGTCCCGGACGGTACGAGGAGGTGGACAGGGATCAGGCCAGGGCCCTCGTGCGCGGGGTGGGCCTCGTTCGATCACCGGCGCCTCCTTTGCGCGGGCGGGCGTCACGGCCGCGACCACGCCGCCGGTGACCGGGGTCGCGGCACCGCGCGCCTCCCACGGCCGGCCGGAGGCGGAAGCGCGGTTCGGGACGGAGGATCGGGCCTCGGCGTTGCACGCGGTCTTCGAGCGGCTCGCCGCCGCGTACGGCGCGCAAGAATGGTGGCCCGCGCGCGACCCCTTCGAGACGATGGCCGGCGCGCTGCTCACTCAACGCACGGCGTGGCGCAACGCGGAGCGGGCGATCGACTCGCTGCGCGGGGCCGGCGCGCTGTCGCCCGAGGCTCTCGCCGCCCTTCCCACCCCCGCCCTCGAAGCGCTCGTACGGCCGGCCGGGACCTTCCGAGTGAAGGCGGCACGACTCCGGGCGCTGGCGCGGTGGTACATCGAAACCGGCGGCTGCGAATCCCTCGAGCGGCGTCCGACCCCGGCGTTGCGTGCGGAGCTTCTCGCTCTCCCGGGCATCGGGCCGGAGACGGCCGACGACGTCCTCGTCTATGTCTTCGCACGGCCCGTATTCGTCGTCGATGCCTACGCGCGGCGCATCCTCTCGCGCTACGGCTGGGCGGAGGGAGACGAATCGTACGAACGGCTCTCGGCCGCGGTCGCACGCGCCCTCGGCCCGGATGCGGCGGTGCTCGGCGAGCTCCACGCCCTGCTTGTCGAGCACGGCAAGCGGCATTGCCGATCGTCTCCACGGTGCACGGGATGCCCGCTGGCGGCACGGTGCCGGACGGCGCCGCATCGCGTGGAGAGCGGCGGCGAAGGTGCGTTACAAGACGTGTGATGCGGTGGATTCGAGCACGGCGGTTCGACCCGGGCGGCAGCGTGGCACGCAAAGACCGGCGGCGTCGGCGCGCCGCAAAAACCGCGGCGCGGGGTTTCGCTTGAAAACGGACGTACCCCAGGCACGTCCCCACGTCATGGATTGCCGAGCCTGGATTCAGCGGCTCGCAGGCGGTAGGGCCGGCAACCGGACGCTACCTGGAAGGCGTCACCAGCGAAAGGCCTCGACCAGACCTTCGACCTTCCCCTGCCGTTCGAGGATGCGTTTGATCTCCGCCTGGAACTGCGCGCGATCCGCTCGTGCTTCGGCCCGCATTGCTTCCCGCGCGGCTTGCGCCTCGGCGCGATCTGCGCGAGCTTCGGTCCGTATCGTCGATTGCCCGTTGACGATGAGCCCGGCGAGCACTGCGCCGACGCCGACCACCGCGATCAGGATGCTCAACAACCCGAACCTGGACATCGCTCCATCTTCCGCCGGACTCACCGGCGGCTCCGTACACGTTCATCCGCGTCGCCGCGCCGGGGGTGATGGTGGGCGCGGCTGGGATTGAACCAGCGACCCCCGCCGTGTGAAGACGGTGCTCTCCCACTGAGCTACGCGCCCCGGAGGAAGCATAGTGTAAATGACCGCACGGCATGGCGCGACCCCCGCTGTCAGGAGTGTCAGGAGCACGTAGTCTGTCCGGTGCAGTAGCACGTCGATTGTCCGGTTTTGGGGCCTCCCGACGAGGAGGTGACCCAAGACGGATGGAGTTCCTCCAGGAGGTCCGGAAGATGCGGCTGGAATGACCAAGGTCAACCAGGAGATTCCGCTTGAGTACCTGCCTGTGAGGCAGCCTGCGGCGGGTGGAAGGAATGGCGTCTGACGACACAAGAGGAGGCGGCGCGGACGCCGGGGGCGCGCGTACCCCCGGCTGCGATTCGTTCTCCCGCCACGCCGGTGGCGATGCGCCTCCGGCTGATATGATCCGCGCCCCATGAAGGTCCGAACCCGATTCGCGCCCAGCCCCACCGGGCTGCTGCACGTCGGCGGCGCGCGCACCGCGCTCTTCTGCTGGCTCTTCGCGCGCCGTTGGGGCGGCGCGTTCGTACTCAGGATCGAGGACACCGATCGCGAGCGCTCGACGCGGGCGTCGATCGACGCGATTCTGGAAGGGCTCCACTGGCTCGGGCTCGACGCCGACGAAGGCCCCTTCTTCCAGACCGATCGGCTGCCGCTGTACCAGGAGCACGTCGAGCGCCTGCTGCGCGAGGGCAAGGCGTACCGCTGCTATTGCAGCCGGGAAACGCTCGATGCGATGCGCACCGCCCAACGCGCGCGCGGCGAGAAGCCCCGCTACGACGGGCGGTGCCGGCGCCGGGCCGGATCGCCGCCGGCCGGGATCGATCCCGTCGTCCGTTTCGGGAACCCACCGGAGGGGGAGGTCGTCTTCGACGATCTGGTACGAGGGCCCGTCGCCTTCGACAACCGCGAGCTCGACGACCTCGTCATCGCCCGCAGCGACGGCATGCCGACCTACAACTTCGGGGCCGTCGTCGACGACCTGGACATGGACGTCACCCACGTCATCCGCGGCGACGACCACGTGATGAACACCCCCCGGCAGTTGAACGTCATCGCCGCGCTGGGCGCGTCGCCGCCGCGCTACGCCCACGTGCCGATGATCCTCGGCCCGGACGGCCAACGGCTCTCGAAGCGCCACGGCGCGGTCGGCGTGACCCGGTTCCGCGACGACGGCTACCTGCCGGAGGCGCTGCTCAACTACCTCGTGCGGCTGGGCTGGTCGCACGGCGACCGGGAGATCTTCTCGCGCGAGGAGATGATCGAGCACTTCGACGTCGCGGACGTGAACCGTGCCCCTGCCTCGTTCGACTACGACAAGCTCGGCTGGCTGAACCAGCACTATCTCAGGCAGGGGGACCCGGAGCGTCTGGGCGTGCTGCTCACCGAACAGCTCGAGAGGATGGGTATCGACGCATCGGGAGGCGGTGCATCGCCTTCGCAGCTCGTCGCGGTCCAGCGCGACCGCGCCCGCACCATTGCCGAGATGGCCGAGAAGTCCCGCTTCGCATTCGAGGACTACGGGGACTTCGACGAGCGCGCCGCGAAGAAGCATCTGCGCCCGGTCGCGCTCGAGCCCCTGGAGGCGGTTCGCGCGCGGCTCGAAGCGGTCTCGGACTGGGAGCCCGCACCCCTGCACGCCGCGGTGAGCGAATGTGCGGAGGCCCTGTCGCTGAGCCTCGGGAAGGTGGCCCAGCCACTCCGTGTCGCCCTGACCGGCACCGCCGCTTCTCCCTCGATCGAGCTCACCTTGCAGATGGTCGGCCGGGACGCTTCGCTGTCGCGGATCGACCGCGCCGCCGCATACGTGCGCGACCGGTCGCACCGGACCACCCACCGGCCCGCGGACCACTGACCGGTCAAGACCCTGGCCGACACCCACTCTCCGGATATCCCGGCGCTTGCAGAAGCGATTGTCGGCGTGCCCGCACCGCAGGTGGCGCGCTGCGACGCGGACGTCATCCAGGTGGACGAATCGAGCCTGTCCGGCAACCCGGAGGAGTGGGATGGACCACCGCCGTCCATACGGTGCTCGACGCGGTACCGGGAGCGCCCGCCGTGCCCCTCTGCTTCGGCAACTACGGCGTGCAGGATCAGGATAGACCCTGACCCGGCAAAACCGGGGCCGGATGATGGGGCGTCATGAACGCAAGTCGGCGCCGATCCCAGGAATCGGCGCCCTTCCCGGAGGGACGCGCCGTTCCCAGGAGGCTCAAGCCCATTCCGCTCGCGCCTCGCCGGCCCGAAGGTGCAGCCTCGTTGGTACTTGGTCGTCCCTTGTCCGTGAAGCCTTCGACAAAACGACGAAGGATTTTTTCGCCCACCGGCGTTTGGTTCCGGCCATGCCGGGTCAGGTCACCGGGTCGAGGTGCGGCGGCAACGGCGACGCCGAAGACCAGCCCCCGGGTGAGGACGGACGGCAATGACCGCGACGGTACGATTCGTAGGCTCCGGCGATTCATTCGGCAGCGGCGGGCGCTTCCAGACCTGCATCCTGGTGGACGCCGGCGGGACGCGCTTCACCATGGACTTCGGCGCCTCTTCGCTGGTCGCGTTGCGCCAGCAGGGTATCGATCCGAACTCCATCGACACGATCCTCCTGACGCACCTGCACGGCGACCACTGCGGCGGCGTGCCCTTCCTGCTGATGGACGCGATGCTGGGCGCGAAACGCCAACGTCCGCTCACCGTCGCCGGCCCCCGGGATCTGCGCTACCGCATGTTCATGATCGCGGAAGCGCTGTTTCCGGGCATGCACGTGATGAAGCCGAAGTTCGAGCTGCGCTGGGTCGAGCTCGAGCCCGGGACGCCGACCCCGGTCGGGGACGTCCTGGTCACCGCTCGTTCGGTGAAACACACCTGGCAGACCAATCCGACGGCGTTGCGCGCCGAGGTCGCCGGCAAGGTGGTGTGCTACACCGGGGACGGGGAGTTCGGCGAAGAGATGGCGCTGGCCGCCAGAGGCGCCGATCTACTGGTGTCGGAGTGCTATTTCTACCGCAAGCCCGTTCCCTGGCACCTGAACTACCCGGATCTGGTTGCGCACAAGGCGGACTTTGGCGCCAAGCGCATCATCCTCACCCACATGAGCCGGGAGATGCTCGCCCACGCCGACGAAGTACCCGAGGAATGCGCCCATGACGGCATGGTGGTGGAGATCTGACGAGGCTGCGCCTCGGGCCGACGAGACGAGCGGGACCGCAACGGGTCCCCTGGGGGCGCGGGCGTCTCCGGCGGCAGCGGACCGTGGGCCCGGCTGCCCGAGGTTGGGCCCGCGGACCCGTTCGCTATCGTTGGCAGGACATCTCCGGGGGCAGCAGGCCGTGGGCCCGAATGCCCGGGAGCGGGACGCCCGCACTCCCCGGGACGCCTCTCCAGTCACGTCGCGCAGCGCTGCCGGACCGCCTCGAAGAGGCATACCGCGGCCGCGACCGAGACGTTCAGGCTCTCCACCTCCCCGTACAGCGGGATGGAGACCAACTGCCGGCATTTCTCGCGGGTGAGCCGGCGCAGACCGCGCTCCTCGCCCCCGAGCACGATGGCGTGCGGCCCGCGGAGATCGGCCTCGTAGAGCGACCGATCCGCGTCCGCCGCCGCCCCGATCACCGAAAGCCCCGTCTCGTCGATCCGCTCCAGTGCGGTTGCGAGGTTCGGAACCGCCACCAGCGGAAGCCTCTCGGCCGCCCCGCTGGCGGCCTTGCGGGCGGCCGCGGTCAAAGGAGCGCTCCGGCGCTTCGGGACGACCACCGCATCGGCGCCGGCGCCGGCCGCGGAGCGCAGGCACGCGCCCAGGTTGCGCGGATCCTGCACCTCGTCGAGCACGACGATCAGGCTCGGCGGCGGCCTCCGGTCGAGCACCCGGTCGAGGGTGGCGATCGGAGCCGTGGCCGCGATTTGCCGATAGCGTGCGGCGACCCCCCGGTGAGCGCCCGTGCCAGTCATCCGATCGAGCGTTTCCCGGCTCACCCGGTGCACGGCAATGTCCGACGCGGCCCGCAGCGACAGCGCGCGGCGAAGCGCCGGGGGCTCGCGCCGTTCCTGCAGCCACACTTCGAGCACGCCGGCCGGGTCCCGCTCCACCACGACCCGGACCGCGTGCACCCCGTAGATCAGCTCCGTCTTCGCCATGCGTCTTCGTACCGCCGCGCAACTCAGGCCGGGGTCACCGAAACGCCCGCCTCGCTGAGGACCCATTCCCGGAACGCGACGGTCATCGGCTCGTCCGCGGTCGCCTCCGGGCCCACGAGGTAGTAGCGCAGACTCTGGTGCATGCCGAGATCGAAGGGCTTGACAAGACGCGCTGCCTCGATGTCGTCGGCAGCGAGCACACTGCTTGCGAGTGCGACCCCTTGGCCGGCAAGCGCCGCGTCCATCATCAGGCTGTAGCTTCCGGCGGCGAACTGGGGGCCCTGGGTCGGATCGACGTCGTCGACGCCCGCCGCCTGCAGCCACATTGCCCAGTCCGGCCACGTCGGGGCGTTCGGATCCCAGTCCTGGCGCAGCAGCCGATGCCATTGCAGGTCCTCCGGGCGGAGGATCGGATGCGGGCCGTCGAGCAGGGCCGGACTGCATACCGGGAACACCTCGTCCTCGAACAGCACTTCGCATCGAAGCCCAGGATAGTTTCCGTCGCCGTACCGAATGGCGAGGTCCACCGCCTCGCGGTTGAAGTCGATGACCCGGGACGTCGCGTCCAGCCTGATCTCGATCCCGGGATGCAGGCCCCGAAAGCGATCGAGACGACGCACCAGCCATTTTGCCCCGAAGCTGGGCTCGACGCTGACCGTCAGCGGCCGGCGCACCGTACGCCGGTAGAACGCCTCAAGGGTGCGCGCGATCTGGTCGAAACCATCGCTCACGCCCGGCAGCAGCGCCTGGCCGGCGACGGTGAGCTCGACGGAGCGGTTGAGACGCACGAAGAGGGTCTCCCCCAGGTAGGACTCGAGGGTGCGTACCTGCTGTCCGATCGCCGCGGGGGTGACGTGGAGCTCCGCCGCCGCCCGGCTGAAGCTCAGGTGACGACCCGCCGCCTCGAAGGCGCGGAGCGCGTTGAGGGAAGGAAGACGCCGGCGCATTGAATAAAGTTTTTGTTTATCGAAAAAATAGAGAACTTGCGTTGTCCGATCACAGCCTCATCATTATATTTTTCGACCATCACGCTCGACAGGCAACGGGGCGGAGGCCCTGTAACCGGAGGAAATCTATCATGGCGGCAACGATTCTCAACAAGATCGACACCGGCCGCTTTCCGGCCGCAGACACCACCCCGGCCGCCACGGCGACCGGGACGTCTGGAGCCCTTGCCTCTCGTCGCGGTACGGCAGGCGCGGGCGCCCGCGACGGTCCTCGCCGGTATCTCGAGGCCGCGGTCGCGCGCGGCAAGCGTGCCGTCATCGGTGCCGTGCGCGGGTTGCGCGACGGGCTGGCGCGTCGGCAGGCGATCCGCCGGATGCGGATCATGGGCGGATCCCGCCTGGCCGATCTGGGCATCGAGCCGGATGCGATCGAGCACGTGGTCGATGCGATGCTTGCCGCACGCCGGAGCAGAGCCGGCGATGCAGGGACGATGGACAATCGGAGGCTGAAAGATCCACTGCAGCGCACGGGCGCCGGACGGCGCCCGTGCCGGCGCGTTTTCAGGCGTGCGCCATGATCGACGCCACTTCTTCCGGCGACGGGAAGCGGCCGGTCGCCTTCTTCGAATAGACGAGCTCGCCATCGAGGGTGATCTCGAATACGCCGCCCGAACTCTTGACCAGCTCGATCTCGGCGCCGTCTATCCGGGAGAACCTCTCTCTCACACGGAGCGCTTCCGGTTCGTACCCTCAAACACCACAGAATTCGATCCTGAGCTTCATCGGATACCCTCCCGGCACCGTCGATTCCGAAAGGCGAGCATACATCCCCGCTCACCCCAAGAGCCACCAACGCTTCCGGATTCGATGCCTCTGGCGTCCCGACCCGATCCGCTCCGGGTCGTCCCTTGCCGGTCCGGACATCGGGCGCCTGCCTCGGAAGTGTCCGGCTTCGGCCGTCATCTTCGTTCCCACCGGGCCCGACTGCCGCGCACCGGCCCCGCTCACGACAGATCGATGGCGTAGCGCTTCAGATCCTCGAGATCGACGATCTCGAGCGTCGCGGCATGGGTTGCGCGCAGGACCACGCGCGGCGCCGCGCCCGCTTCGAGGGCCTCCTGCCAGCGCGCCGCGCACAGGCACCATTGATCGCCCGGTCGCAGCCCCGGAAAGCCGAACTCTTCACGCGGCGTCGAGAGGTCGTTGCCACGCGAGCGGGAGAAGTCGAGGAACTCGCGTGTCACACGCGTACACACGGTGTGGCGGCCGACGTCCTCTCTAGAGGTATTGCAGCATCCGTCACGAAAGAAGCCGGTCACCGGATCGTCCGAGCACGATTCGAGCGGCTCTCCGAACACGTTTCTCGACAGCTCCATCACACCGCCTCCCGTTTGCGGCCACGACGCGTGCCGCGCGCCGGCCACATTGAGCCATGCCTCGGCTCTCGATCGCCGAGGGCGCGTCCCCCCTCCTGCCGACACCCGCCGGACGCCGAACGAGCGCATCCGAGTGGCCGGTGAAGCACCCGCCCGCCCGTTCAGTGGCTCAGTATCTGGCTCAGGAACAGCTTGGTGCGATCCGAACGCGGATTGCTGAAGAATTCGTCGGGAGTGTTCTGCTCGACGATCTGCCCCGCGTCCATGAAGATCACCTGATCGGCGACCTGCGAGGCGAAACCCATCTCGTGGGTGACGACCAGCATGGTCATGCCGGACTCGGCCAGATCCACCATGACCTCCAGCACTTCCTTGATCATCTCGGGGTCGAGCGCCGAGGTCGGCTCGTCGAACAGCATGATCTTGGGCCGCATGCACAGCGAGCGCGCGATCGCCACGCGCTGCTGCTGCCCGCCGGACAACTGGCCGGGATACTTGCCGGCCTGATCCGGGATCTTGACCCGTTCGAGATATTCCATGGCGACGCGCTCCGCCTCCGCCCGCGGGCTCTTGCGCACCCAGATCGGCGCCAGCGCGCAGTTCTCCAGCACCGTAAGGTGCGGAAAGAGGTTGAACTGCTGGAACACCATGCCGACCTCGCGGCGGATCGCGTCGATGTTCTTCAGATCGTGGGTCAGCTCGGTCCCGTCAACGACGATCGATCCTCCCTGGTGCTCCTCCAGCCGGTTGATGCAGCGGATGAGCGTCGATTTGCCCGACCCGGACGGCCCGCAGATGACGATGCGCTCGCGAGGGGCCACCTCCAGATCGACGTCGCGCAGGACGTGGAAGGATCCGAACCACTTGTTGAGGTTCACGATCCGGATGATCGGTTCGATCGCGTCGGCTGAACCCGTCCCGGTGGCTGGCATCGCGGCCTCCCTATCGGCGTGTCGTGTCGAGGCGCTTCTCGAGGTTGATCGAGTAGCGCGACATGGAGAAGCAGATGACGAAGAAGAACAGCGCCGCCAGCAGGAAGGTCTCATGGTCGACCTTGCCGATCCACTCCGGATTGGTCTGCAACAGGCGTGCCTGGCCGAGGATGTCGAACAGGCCGATGATGATGACGAGGGTCGTATCCTTGAACAGGCCGATGAAGGTGTTGACGATCCCCGGAATCGAGATCTTGAGCGCCTGCGGCAGGATGACGAGGCGCATCGACTGCCAGTAGCCGAGCCCCATCGCCTGCGCCGCTTCGAACTGCCCCTGGGGGATCGCCTGCAGGCCGCCGCGGATGACCTCCGCCATGTAGGCCGAAGCGAACAGGGTGACCATGATCATGACCCGGACGAGCTGATCGAGGGACACCTGCGGAGGCAGGAACAATTGCAGGATGACGATGGCGACGAAGAGCAGGGTGATCAGCGGGACGCCGCGGATCGCCTCGATGAACACGACCGAGAGGGTGCGGACCACCGGCAGGCGCGAGCGCCGGCCGAGCGCCAGCACGATACCGATCGGCAGGGACAGCACGATCCCGGCGAGTCCGGCCACCAGGTTGAGCATGAAGCCACCGAACTTGTCGGTGCTGATGCCTTCGAGGCCGAAGCCGCCGACCAGCAGGACGGCGGCGATCAGCGGATAAGCGGCCGAGAACCAGCGCCCGTACCTGGTGCAGGGCACGTTCTCGAACAGGACGTAGGCCAGCGCCGGCACCAGCAGGACGATTGCGAGATTCACCCGCCAGTAGGACCCGGCCGGGTAGAACCCGTAGACGAACTGGTCGATGCGCTGGTCGATCCATGCCCAGCAGGCGCCGGCGCTGGTGCAGTCGTTGCCGGTGGCGCCGCTGAAATCGGCCTCGAACAGCATCCAGTCCAGGAACGGCGGCACGGTGATCCACAGCAGCGACAGCGACAGCAGGGTCAGCGCGGTGCTGAGGTATCCCGAAAACAGGTGGGTGCGGAGCCAGCCGAGCGCGCCCACGGTCGTCGCCGGCGCCGGGCGCTCCGGCAACATGTCGGCCTGGCGGCGGTAGAAGGAGCGGTCCTTCATCGCTCCACCAGCGCGATCCGCGCGTTGTACCAGTTCATGAACGCGGAGGTGAGCAGGCTCAAGGTGAGGTAGAAGGCCATGTAGACCGAGATCACCTCCAGCGCCTGCCCGCTCTGGTTCATGATGGTGTCGCCGATCGAGACGACGTCCTGGTATCCGATGGCGACCGCGAGCGAGGAGTTCTTGGTGAGGTTCAGGTACTGGCTGGTGAGCGGGGGAATGATCACGCGCAACGCCTGGGGCAGGATGATCCTGCGCATCGTGAGTCCCGGGCGCAGGCCGAGCGCGCCGGCCGCTTCCGTCTGCCCCTTGCTGACCGACAGGATGCCGGCGCGCACGATCTCGGAGATGAACGCACCGGTGTAGGTCGAAAGCGCGAGCCAGAGCGCCACCAGCTCCGGCGTGACGTTGAAGCCGCCGCGCAGGTTGAACTTGCCCATCACCGGCGCATCGAGCCCGATCGGCCGGCCGAGGACGAAGTACACCGCCAGCGGGACGCCGCCGATCAGGGCCAGCGCGGTCCAGCCCACCGGGAAGGTCCGTCCGGTCGCGTCCTGGCGGGCCCTGGCCCAGCGCGCGACGACGAAGGTCGCGACGAGTCCCCCGACGACCGCCCACAGGATCAGGCCTGCGCCGTCCTCGAAGACCGGTGACGGCATCCGGACGCCGCGGTTGTTGAGATAGACGGTGTCGGCGATCGAGGCGCTGTCGCGGACCTTCGGCAGCGCCAGCATGATGACCCACCAGAAGATGATCTGCAGCAGCACGGGAACGTTGCGCGTGAACTCCACGTACACGGCGACGATCTGGCTGACGAGGAAGTTGTTCGACAGCCGCAACACGCCGGCGATGAAGCCGATGATCGTCGCCGCGACGATCCCGAGCCCCGCGACGAGGATGGTGTTGAGGCCGCCGACGACGAACGCCCGGCCGTAGGTCGAGGTCGATTCGTAGGGGATCAGGCGCTGGTTGATGTCGAACGAGGCGGTGTCGGAGAGGAAGCCGTAGCCGGAGGCGAGGCCGGCGCGCTGCAGGTTGGCGATCGTGTTCGATACGATGAACGCGACGATCAGCGCCAGGGCGAGGAGCAGCAGGATCTGGAGGATGACGCCGCGCGCCCGCTCATCCGTCCACAGGCGGCTGACGCGCAACCCGTCCTTTCGGTCAACGGGCGCCGCCGTGCCGTCGGCCATCGGGCGTACCGGGTCGAAGAAGACGGCGGGGGCAGTCTCGGAACCTTCACCCCGCCCGGCGCGAGACGCCGGGCGGGGCCGTCCCGGTTCGGCTTACCTGAACGGCGGCGCGTAGAGGATGCCGCCATCCTTGTACAGTGCGTTCAGCCCCCGCTGGAGGCCCAGCTTGGTGTTCGGACCGATGTAGCGGTCGAAGATCTCCGCGTAGTTGCCCTCGGCGGCGATCGCACGCACCGCCCACTCGGCGTCGAGACCGAGCATCTCGCCGAAGCTGCCCTCGGACCCGAGCATGCGGTTGGTCTCGGGGTTGTCCGTCCCCTTGGCCATTCCCATCACGCTGGCCTGGGTCACGCCGTTCTCCTCGGCGATGATCAGCGCGTTGAGCACCCAGCGCGCGATGTCCGCCCACTGGTCGTCGCCTTGGCGTACGAGCGGGCCCAGCGGCTCCTTGGAGACGACTTCGGGGTACACCATGTGCATGTCCGCGTCCTCGAAGGTCGCCTTGGTGGCGGCAAGGCCGGAGGCGTCCGTCGTGTACACGTCGCAACGCTCGGCCTGGTAGGCGGCGCGCGCCTCGGAGTTCGTCTCGATCGGCACCGGCTCGTAGGTGAAGTCGTTGGTGCGGGCGAAGTCCGCGAGGTTGAGCTCGGTGGTGGTGCCGGTCTGGATGCAGATCGAAGCGCCGCCCAGCTCCTTCGCGCTCATCACGCCCAGCGACTTGCGGCCGATGAAGCCCTGGCCGTCGTAGTAGTTGACGCCGACGAAGGTGAACCCGAGGTCGACGTCGCGCGACAGGGTCCAGGTGGTGTTGCGGGACAGCACGTCCACCTCTCCCGACTGGAGCGCCGGGAACCGGTTCTTCCCGGTCAGGTTGACGAACTTGATCTTGTCCGGATCACCCAGCACCGCGGCCGCGAGGGCCCGGCAGTAGGCCACGTCGAACCCGGTCCATTTGCCCGCGTCGTCGGTGAAGGCGAAGCCCGCGAGGCCGGTGTTGATGCCGCATTTGAGTTCGTCCGCGGCGCGTACGTCGTCGAGCGTAGCCGCATGACCGGCGGTGACGCCCGCGATGGCCATGGCGCCGGCGACCGCGCCGGCAAGTGCTTTGAGTTTCATAGCTCCCTCTCCCTGTTTCATCGGTGGTTATCGAGCCGACCGCATCTGGAACGGCGGTCCACGGTGGGGAGTCTGGCACCTGGCTTCAGCACCGTGCCCCCCTTCCCTGTTTTCGCCAGTGGCCGGCAGGGCCGACTGCATTCAAGCCCTGCCCAGGGTCGGGAGTGTGCCAACGGATGAGCCGCCTGACAAGACTGACGTCAAGTGCAAAGACACGATGCACGACGCGAGCTGCTCTCTCGCCGGGCACTCCCCGGGGGCATTCAACGAGGAGTGCCCGGCGCCCGCTGCCGAGTCCGGCACGACCTTCGTCCCCTGAAGGTGCAAGCGGGTTTGCAGCATGGCGGTGCCCAGGCCGCGGTCCGGGTCTCGCCGGCACTGCACTGTGCTGCCGGCGAGGCCCGGACCCGCGGCCCGAGAGAAGGAACAGCGTCCGGTTCGAGCCCCGAATTCAGAAGCGGACGTGCAGGCGTGCCAGCACCGCGTGGTCGGGCTCACCATCGACCACCATCCCGGCATAGCCCATCCGCAGCTTCCAGCGGTCCGGCTTCGACCCCGTCGCGTTCACCGCGGCTCCCACCCCCACCATCGTCCGGGGCAGGGCCGCCGCCCGCGCACCGCTGGCAAAGCCCAGCACGCCGGCCTTGTCCGAGTGGCGCAGCATCACCCCGCCCGGACCCTCGCCGTGGGTCCGCCGGGCGCTCAACCGCACCCCCGGCAGCCAGCGCATCCCCTTCGGTCCCGGCCGCCAGCGCTTCGGGGCCAGGCTCAGCCCTGCCTTCCATCCCTCGTAACGTTGCGACAGCGCCGGCACTCCCGTGCGCACCACCGCGTTCTGCGCGGTGTAGGCGCTCTGCCTGGCATCGCCCGAGAACCACGACACCGACGGCGTCGCCCGCACCCCGCCCAGGTCGAGCCGCACCCCGGCGCCCACCAGCGCGTGGGTCTGGGACACCCCGAACGCACCGCCCAGCGCACCCCCCGTCACCGGCTCGTCGAACACCGACTGCCCCCGGTACTCCCCGTGCGAGAGGCTCGCGCGGGCGAACCGCGCCCCGTCGCTCCACCCCCCCACCAGGGCATAGCGCCCTCCCGACAGCGTGGTCTCCCCCGAAGAGTCCGAGCCCTCGCGCGACGACACCGACACCCCCGGCATCGCCGACACCCCAAGGCTGAAGCCACCGCCGAGCGCCGCATCCAGCCCCAGGGCGAATCCCCGCACGGTGCCCTCGGCGCCCGCCGCCACCGGCGCCGCACCCCCCGCGAAGGAGCGCGACCAGTACTCGATGCCGCCCTTGCGCACGTGATGCTCCACGGCGTGCCGCAAACGGGGGCCGGCGAACGAGACCAGCGACGAGGCGTCCTCCGACTCCCCGGACTCCCCCGCCTCGGGGTCATCGGGCAGCTCCTCCCCGCCCCCGAAGAGGTCGAGGTCGAAAATCTCGAACAGCGCCGCGACCGCCGACAACCCGCCGGCCACGATCGCGACCCCCTTGCCGCCTCCGGAGGATCCGCCTCCGGAGGATCCGTCGGAGGCCGGCGACTCGGGGACCACGACCACAATCGGGTTCGCAGGCACAATCGGGTCCGCCGACAGCTCCTTCCCCACGACCGGCGTCCCGTCCCGGGCCGCCGCCCGCGCCGCCTCGTCCACCGTGGTCCCGCCGGGCCGGCCGTCCGCGCCCAGGGCCAGGGTCCCCACCGCCACCGGCGCCGCACCCCCCGCGCCGGCACTCTGCAAGGCCACCGTCCCGCCTTGCGCCCCCGTCACCCGCGTCGTCGGCCCCCTCAGAAGCGCCAACCGATTGTCCGCGAGCGCATCGAACACCGCATTCTGCACCCGTCTCGCCTTCTCCTCGTCTCCCCTCAGCGCACTCGTGAGCGAGAGGAAGAACGCCTGCTGCCCCTCCTCGGTGAAGGTGATGCCGCCCCCCGCGGTGATGCGGCCGTGGTCGTCCTCTCCTCCCTCCGTGCCGAAGTCTTCGCCGACCACGAAGGTGAGCCTGGTGTCGTCCCGGATTTCGACCGTGCCCTCCGTCCCCAGGTCCAGGTGGCCCGTCAGCGCAAGCCCCCCCTCCTCGATCGCGAGGCGGCTGCCCGTGAACGTCACGTCCCCGAGCCGCGCGGTCCCCGTCCCTCGCTTGAACATCTCCTCGAGACCGGTGACGACGCCCTCGAATACAGAGGTTTCAGCCCCCGTGCCCTCCACGTCGAGCACCAGGACGTCCGTCCCCGCCCCGAAATCGACGTTCCCGGTGATGATGCCGCGACGCTCCATCACGAGCTCGTCGTCCCCGGCGCCGAACAGCACCCCTCCGTCGATGACGCTGCGGCTGACCTTCAGCCGCCCGCCGGCGGCCGCGCCGCTCATGTCGACCCGTCCGTCCAGGAGGCTCGTGTCGACGGTGACGGTGACGTGGTCCTTGCCCCGGCCGCCGGTGACCCGCACGGCGACGGGGGCGGTGACCGTGGTGAGCGTCCCGGCCCCGGCCGCCTCGTCGGTGCTGGAGACGGTGACCGCGACGGCGCCCTCGGCGCCGGCCTCCGCCCGGATCCCGACGCCGCGCTCGGCCGTGACGCCGCCCCCGCTCATGGTGACGGTCGCGGTCCCGGAGTCGGTCCGGGCGAACAGCCCGCTGGCTTCCGCGCCCTTGGTCTCCACCCGGCCGGCCCCCTCGTTCACCACGACGGCGGCGCCCCCCCGGGAGTAGGCGACGACACCGTGCGCGCCGTGCGTCTCGCTGTCTCCGGGAAGATCGTCGACCGCCTCGAGCTGGTGGGTCGTCACCCGGCCCTTGTTCACCGCCCTGGCGGCGCCGGCGCCTTCCGACCACGCAAGCATGCCGAAGGATGCGGTGCCGTGGGTCTCGATCGCCCCGCCGGTCACCTCGCCTTCGTCGTTGGTCACGACGACCTCGTTGGTGACGGTGGCGGGCGCGCTGGCGCGCACGGGCCGGCTCGAATCATCCGCGCACTCCGCGTCCGCACACGCAAAGGCGGCGAGGCCGTGCGCCCCGTACCACGTGTCGTTGTCGTCGCCTTGCCGGTCGACCCGGTAGGCGTTGCCGCGGGTGGCGATCCTGCCCCGGTTCGTGGCCCGGGCCCCGCCGCTGCCGTCGGTGTCGGCGAGCACCCCGCGCGCGCCCTCGCCGCGCGTCTCGACGAGGCCGTGGTTGACGACCTCCGCCACGGCCGCGGCTCTGGCGTCGGGGTCGCCCGAGTATCCCGACCAGACATACATGCCCGTGGCGACCCGCGAGCGGGTGTCGCTGTGGACACCGCCGCCGCCGGTGGTGACGGTGCCGTGGTTGACCGCCCTGGCGAACTCGTCCGCGCCCCCACCCGCCGTACCCGCGCCGATGCCTCGCGCCCCGGCGCCTTCGGTGGTGACGCGGGCATTCTCGTGGTTGACGGCCTCGGCCGAGTTGGATTCCGACCATGCGTGGATTCCGTACGAGCCTTGCCGCCCGGCGTTCGGGCGAGGGCCGCCGGTGGTGGTGACGGCGCCCCGGTTCTCCGCCACCGCACCGCCGCGCGTGCCTTCGTTGGTCGCAACCAGTCCCCGGGCGCCGGTGCCCTCGGTGCGGATGGTGGCGCCGGCTTCGTTGACGGCCCGCGCCGCGCCGTGCCCGCCGTAGGCATAGACGCCGTCGGAACTCCGGGTGCTTCCCGTGACGTCGATGAACGTGTCGCCGGTGGTGGTGACGGCGCCGCGGTTGACCGCCGTCGCCGTCCCGCCTCCGTCTATGATGGCGAAGAGGCCCCTCCCGGCCTTCCCGCTGGTGGTGATGGTGGCGCCGGCCTCGTTGGAGACCTCCACGTCGGCGCCGTCCGCGACCGAGTAGACGAACACCGCATATCCGCGTCTCGGCTCGTCGGGGGTCCCTTCACCCGAGGTGGAGACCGAGCCGAAGTTGCGCAGGCGGACCCCTTTGTCGGAGTCCTCGTCGTTGATGCCGATCTGGATACCGCGCGCCCCACCGGTCGTGCGGACCTCGGCGTACGAGTCGATGTTCGAGTCGAAATCCAGGCCGTCGGTGCTCAGATCAGCCCCCGGCCTGCCATCGGCGCCTCTGATGACGCCTTTGAGGACGATCAGACGGCCTTCCTTATCCCCCACCCCGTCCGAGACCAAGCTTGCGCCTGGGGTACTGATTTCGACGATGACGTCATCCGCCAATTCATCGAGCCCGGGTCGGGTAACCCCCAGTCTGGGGTCGTACTCGCTGACTGCTTCATCGATGACCTCATCGTCGGTATCGTCACGGAAATCGACGATCTCGCCCGGCCCGTCGGGGGTGCAGGTGAAGAGGAAGTCGTTGTTGCCGGTGGCTTCCGTCCCGGCGGTGAAGGAGCCGTCGGCCTCGTTGAGGGTTCCCGGCTGGACGGTGCAGGTGACGGCCGCGGCCGGTGTGAGGGGAAGGAAGAGGAGAGCCGCCAGCGCGGCGGAGGCGGCGTTACGAGGGGCGGTGGTTCGATGGATGCCCGGGGTTGTTTGGCTCGGAAGACTCCTGCGGGGGGGGGGGGGGGGGGGGGGGGGGGGATGTTTCATGGGGACATCTCCTGACGCCTTGAGAGGATGGGCAGACACGAGGACAACGGAACCGGAGAAATCCGGAAATCCGGCCTGATCGTGTGCAGTTTTTCCCAGGAAATCGTCCCGGTGTCAATGCGTGCTCCTGACGGCCAGCAATTCCCGCCAAGCCCGAAAACGTCCATTCAATCGCCACCATCAGATGCTCGGACGGTAGAAAAGGCTGCGAAACCCTGATTGCCTGAGCGTGTCCGGAGCGTTGGCGGGAATTGCTGCCTGACAGCCTCCCGGAAGTGTCGAGACGGCCCGGGCGAGGGCGGCGAGGGGTCGTCTCCCGGAAGGGGTGCGCCGGAGTCCGGGTGTTGAAGGCGCGTTGGCCGGCGACGCGGCGAATGGCCCTGGATGGCTGCCGACGGCCGCGGGCCGGCTGTTCGTCTTCCCCCACCGATTCCCAAGCGCTCGAACCCATGATGGGTCCGGGACCGTCACGAAGGGGGACGGACGGCGCCCGGACAACCGAGGATCGCTTCGCCCGGGGGGAGCCAGCGCGCCGCCGGATGGTTGCGTGTCCGCTCGACGAACCGGGCCACGAACGTCCACGTCGATTCCTCGTGCACCTGATGGTGCGTCAGGAGCCCGGTCGGCTCGGCCGCGTCGACTGCGCGCGTCCGCCGGGCCGCCAGGTGGCCGGCCATCGCGGCCAGGGCCCGATCCTCCCCGACGAATCCACGACCGCCGCGCCAGTCGACGACGTCGACGTGGCAGTTCGTTTGCTTGAGCCCCGGCGCCGGCATGGCCGCACGGCGGGGGCCGAATGCCGACAGGCCATGGAATCCGGCGTCCGGCAGGGCGGGGATCAGGGCCGGATCGATCCGGTTCCACGGAGGGACGAGTACCGGCCGGGTCCAGGCCCGGGCAAGCTTGTCCAGGTTCCCGCGACCCTGCAGCAATTCCGCCATGACCCCCCCGGCCGCGCGATGGCGTCCGAGCTCCGACTTCTTCTCGCCGTCCGGGGCATGGTTGCGATGCGCCCACCCGTGCTGGAGCACCTCGACGCGCGCTGCCTCGATCCACGGCGCAAGGGAGGGATGCGCGAAGGCGGGGACCACCGCGAGGCCCACCGTCACCTCGTGTTCGCACGCGATCCCCGAGAGACGGTCGAGCGCCGGCGCCGGCGCCGCGGCGTCGTCGTCCCGCCACCACAACGAGGCGACACGGCCTTCGCCGTGCCACGTATCGAGCTCCCGCCGGAGATCGGACCAATTCATGTGGGGGATTCCGGCGGGGCGTCCGGCAGGCCCGGCAGCCACGGCCTGCGGGCCCGGCTCAGCCCACGTAGCGCCCGAACCGTACCGCCGACTCTCCGCGGCGCAGCCTTCGAGACGGCATGACGAGCACGCAGTCCGGATAGGGCGTGCGGACCTCGCGGTCGCCGTCCCGGCCGATGACGGTGCCCTGCTCGGGGATGACCTCCATCCCCCGGTAGTCTTCGGCGAAGCGGAAGCGATCGGTCTCGATGGTCACCGGGCCGCTCACTTCGATGACCCGCTGCGGGGGCAGCGGGGCTTGCGGGAGCCGCTCGTCGACCCACTCGCGCGCCACGGCGCCCGTGCACGCCAGGAAGCGCAACGCGACCTCGACGGCGACCCGTCCCGTCTCGCGCGACCAGTGCTGCCCGCACTCGGCGAGCAGGGCGTTGCGGGCGCTGCCCGGATCGCCGAACGCCGCGTAGTCGCGCATCCGCCGGCCGGCGGCGTGGCCCGCGTCGCAGACCACATGGGCCGGTGCCCCGACCTCGACAGCGAAGCGCCGGCCCTTGTCCAGCGGACCCGCCATCATCAGCGGCGCCGTCGATTGGTGCATGGAGTGGACGTCGAGCAGCAGGTCGACCGTGTCCACCAGCGGGCGGATCTTCCGCGCGCGGCGCAGCTCGACGCTGTCTCGAGGGCCGTCGAGCACCTCGGCGCTCCAGAGGCGGTTGAAGTCCTCGTCGACGTAGCGCGACGCGGCGGGATCTTCCGGATCGAACCGGGCGTACGCCGCGACGTTCATGAACGCCAGGGTGAGCTTCCCCCGCACCGGCCGGACCTCCTCGTGCAGGAGGTAGTCGAGGGCGAGCGCGCCGCACAGCTCGTTGCCGTGCACTATCGCGCTCAGCATCACGTGCGGGCCGGGGGCGCCGCCGTCGAACGTGGTGGCGTAGTCGATTCCGGTGTTGCCGCAGCGATACGGCGAGACATCGGGCGCATCGAGCTCGACCGGGCAGGGGGCGCTCATTCGGGGGCTCCGGACCAGGGGCCGGGGGCCAAGGGGTCCGTCAGCCCCTTGTCCGTGAAATCTTTTCGACAAAGCGACGATCGGTTTTCGCCGCGCCGGCCTTCTCGGGGATCACGAGGGCAATCCCTGGGCCGAACGCGGCAATCCCGGCCGCGGCAGATTTCAACGGCGTCATGCGAAGCGCGCGCCCTCGGCCAGCCCCGCCTCCTTCGCCCAATCGGCCGCGGGCAGCTTCCTGCCTTTCCCGGGACGCACGCGCTTGACGAGGATCTGGCCGTCCGCGGTCGCCACCCGCACGCCGTCGTCCCCGATCCGGGTAATCTCGCCGGGCTGGACGCTCTTCGCCTCGGGGACCCTCACGCTGTCGAAGACGGCGACCTTGGCGCCCTCCCAGAGGGTCCAGGCCCCCGGTGCGGGGTTGCAGCCGCGGATCAGGTTCCAGGTCGTCCGTGTGGGCATGTGCCAGTTGATGCGCACCAGATCGCCCCGGCACCAGCCTTCGTAGGTGGCCTTCGAATGGTCCTGCGGGATCTTCGGCGCCCGGCCCTCGCGCACCAGGTCCACGCTCTCGAGCATGGCCTCCACCCCCAGGGGAAACAGCTTGTCGAAGTAGAGGCTGCCCAGGGTGTCGTCGCCGGTGATCTCCACCTCCTTCTGCATCAGGACGGGTCCTTCGTCGAGCCCGTCGTCGGGCCAGAAGATGGAAAGGCCGGTCCGGGTCTCGCCCCAGATGACGGGCCAGTGGATGGAGCTCCCGCCCCGGTGCCGGGGCAGCAGGGAGGGATGGTACTGGATGGAGCCGTGGGTGGGGACGTTCAACACCCGTTCGGGCACGAACGCCGTGACGTAGGCCATGACGCAGAGGTCCGCGCGCAGGGAGGCCATCTGCCCGGCGGTCTCCGGCTTGCGGTAGGACCGGGGCTGGAAGACGGGCAACCCCCGATCGACCGCGCATTCCTTGATCGGGTCCGGGGGCCGGCCTTCCCGGTCCGGCGCGCAGTACACCCCGACGACGTCCTCGCCGCGGTCCAGCAACGCTTCCAGCACGCGCTTCCCGAACGCCTGCTGCCCATGCACGATGATTCTCATGGTCAATTTTCTGTGCGGTGTCCCTCACCCGGAGTACCGTGAAGCCTGCCGCGGCTCGCACGGAGGAACGTTCCCGCATCCGCTCTGCGGAAGCGGCGTTGGGGGTTGAGAAACCAAAACAACTTGACGAGGGCGACGACCACTCCGCCAACCGCGATCTGGGCGAGCAGCATCTTGTCGACCGCACTGGCGGGCCTGGCTTCGAACCGCCCTTCGAGGGCGGCGAGGTCGGCTTTCGTCGCCACCTTCCCTCCTACCGCATCGCGGACCGTGTTCACGATGGCGCGTGCGGGCGCATCTTGCAGGCCGGCATCCCGGAGCGCATCCGTGGCGGCGAGGGTGTCGAAGGTGCTGACGCTCACGAGTGTGCTCCGGCTCCCGGATACGTCCGCCTCGCGGTCACGCTCTCCGCCGGCTCCGAGGGGCGCCTTCGTAGCGAGACGCGCCCTCAACGACAGTGTCGCAGCCGCAGGTTGAAATCCAGTGCTGCATCCCCTCGGGATTACCATTACTCATCAGGATCATTCTCATCCCTGCCGACACGAGGGTGCCGTTCGTTGTCTCCACATTCGTTGCAGTAGCGGGCGTCGTATCTCCACGGCAAAAACTCGCGTCCGCATCTGGCACATTCTCCTGGCGGATACTCGGGCATGTCGGTTCTCCTTGCGACTCGTCAGGGATCGTTCAGCCGGGGTGCCGGACTTCAGACCCAGGCGCTATCCGCATCAACGCCGACCCTCGCGGCGCAGGGCGGCCGGGGTGAAGTCGCGGGACTTGAGCTCGACGTCCCAGGAGCACATGTCGAACTCGTTGTCGAGCCCGAGGGCGAGGTAGCGGCCCGCCTGCAAGTCGGTATGCACCTCGAGGGTCGGCCACACCAGCGGCTTCTCGTAGTAGTTGATGACGTGGCCTTCCGACACCCGCCAGAGCTGGTCGCGGTTGTCGTAGACGTCGACGAGCAGGATCTGCCAGGAGTCCTCGTCCAGGTAGAAGGTGCGCCGCTTGTAGAGGTGGCGCGCGTCCTCCTTCAGCGTCGCCTCCACCACCCACACCCGGTGCAGCTCGTAGCGCAGGTGCTCCGGGTTGACGTGCAGGGGGGTGAGGATGTCGTCGAAGGCGAGCTCGTTGCTGTGCAGCCGGTAGGCGTTGTAGGGCACGATCATCTCGCGCTTGCCGGCGAGCCGCCAGTCGTAGCGGTCCACCGCGCCGTTGAACATGTCGAACTGGTCCGCGGTGCGCAGTCCGTCCGAGGTGGTGCCGGGGTTGTCGTAGGCGACGTTGGGCGCGCGCCGCACCCGGCGCTGGCCGGGGTTGTAGGTCCACGCATTGCGCGGCTCCCGGACCTGGTTCATGGTCTCGTGCACCAGCAGGAGGTCGCCGGCGAGCCGGGCCGGGGCCAGCACCTTCTGCTTGAACAGCACCATCGTGTTGCCGAGCCGCTCCACGGTCATGCCCGGCAGCGAGTAGCGCACCTCGATCTCCAGGCCGTACTTGACCATCGCGTACGCGCCGCCGCGGGTCACCGCGGCCTGGCCGATGACGCACTCCACCGTCTCGCCCCGGTAGCGCAGCAGGTGGTTCCAGATGGCTTCCAGGCCGTTCTCCGGGATCGGGAAGGGGATGCCCACCGTGGCGCCGCCCACGCCGTTGCCGTCGTCCACGAGCTTCGCGGTGGCCGCGATGCGCCGGGTGGCGTCGTAGATCCGCTGCGGGACGGAGGCGCTGCGCCGGGTCGGGTAGACCGGCAGCCGGAAGGTCGGATAGGTCTCCAGCATGCGCTGGTGCCCCGCCGAGAGCTTGTCGCGGTGCTCGTCGAGGTTGGCGGCGTCGATGACGAACAGGGGTTCGTCGTCGGGGTAGGGATCGCGATGGTGCTCGCCGAGCCGGTAGCCGGCCGGCGGCTCGGTGATGCCGCCGGTCCATTCCGGGATGGTGCCCTCGGCGTTGCCGGCCCGCTCCCCCCCGAGGGGGGTGAGGTCGCGGCCGAGCCGCTCGATCTGGTCGGCGGTGGTCTCCGCGGCGGCGGGAAGTGCGAGAGCGCACCCGAGGACGAGAGCGCGCCCGAGGGCGGGTGCGGCGGCGGATCGGAGGGGGGACGTGTTCATGTCCGGAGATGTGTTCATGTCCATGGTCCTCAGAACGAGTAGCTGACGGAGGCGATGACGAAATCGCGGTCGCTGAGCTGGTTGTAGCCGCCGGCGTGCATGGTGTAGCTCAGGCTTCCCCGCCATCGTTCGAGGTAGCTCATACCTACGCCGAGGGTCAGCACCCTGCGGCGATGGACGAAGGGCCCGCTGGGGCCGGGGCTGCTGCCCCTCATGTCGTTCTGGAACTGCACGTACGGAGAGAGCCGTGCCGCCCCGATCGCGTTGTTGTAGTCGAGCCGTGCCGCCGCACGGTAGCCGTAGGAAGTCGCGTCGGCGATGTGCTCCGCGGGGTTGCCGTCGCCGTCCGTGATCGAGCTGATCGAGCCGACGCCGTTGGTGTCGAGCGGCGTCGTGGCCTTGTCCGGCATGTCGTGCACGTGCATCACCGCCGCCTCGGTGATGAAGGCCCCGCCGTCGGCCCCGGCGACGGGGCCGAACACCTTGGTCGCGGTGACCTGGAGCTGGCTCACGTCGCGCTCGACGTAGCCTTGAAGCGGGCCGTCGAGAAGACCGAGATATGGATTGTCGCGTGGATCGTTCGGGTTGCGGCCCGCTGCCGACAGGGCAAGCGCGGTGGTCAACGGGAGAAGCCCCTCCGTGAACAGGGAGGTTTCGGTCCTCTGCAACGGCGCGTCCGGATGGAACGAATACTCACCTTGCAGCGCCCAGCCCGACGCCCCGAGCAGGGTGTTGAAGCTGACGCCGAAGACCTGGAGGTCTTCCGGGTACTCGATGTGGTAGCTCGCGGTCTTGCCGTAGCGGTCGACCGCGAGGGCGCTGGCCACACCGCCGAGGGCACCGGATATCCGGCGAGGGGCATCCTCGGGGCGCACTTTGCCTCTGCCGACCTCCTGGGTCACCGACGTTCTGATTGCTCCAAGAGTCCGGGAATCGTCGGACAGATCCGCCGGTGTGTCCGACCCCTCGGTGACCGCCCCCGCCGCCGCAAGACCGCGCTGATAGCCCCCCTCCGTGCCGTAGACCGCGCTGACCAGCGGCAGGCGGCTGTGATGGTTGATGAAGTAGAAGCCGAACTCCGTGCCGTTCAGGTTCTCGGCGAGATAGCGCAACGCGATCCCCCACTGGCCCGAGTCATCGGGGGTGCGGTCCTGCCCGCGTGCCACGCCGAGGAATCCGCGGTCGGAGCGCTGGCAGTCCTCTCCGGCAAAGGTGGGCGGAGGGCCGGCGCTCGTGGGCCGGCAATCCATCCGCAAGGCCATTCCCTGGGGCGTCGCGGCGAACGCCGCGAGGTCGGCATTGACGGCCCCCACGGCGATGAGGTTGGAGAGGGAACTGCCGGGGGTGGGGCCGCCCCTGTCGGTGAGGATGGGGGGATTCCCGGTGGTGAACCGGGGATCGGTGAGATACGCGATGTTCCCGCCCGCCCCGACGTAGTCGTTGGTCGAGAAGTAGGTGCCTCTCGGATCGATCTCGGTCTTCTTCCAGTCGAGCTGCCAGAAGCCTTCCAGAGACAGCGCGGAGGTCGGCGCCACCGACGCCGAAATCAAAGGAACCGGCTCCAGCGCGTCGCGCAGCTCCGCCCCCGGCGTGCGCAGCCTGGTCACGTCGAAGGGGTTGACGACGTTGACACCGTTCTGGATGAAGGTGCTCTCGCCCCAGTTGAGCACGTGGTTGCCGAGGCGCACGTCGACCGCCGCGTCGCCGGCCTCGAACGCGCCGGTCACGTAGAGGTCGAGCACTTCGAGGTCCTTGCCGGCGAGGTCCTTCGCCTCCTCGCTCAGCGGGCGGTGCTCGCGCTCGCCGTTCTCGTTCTCGAAGTCGACGAACCCGTTGACGCGGGCGAAGGCGCCGAAGTTCCGGTAGTCGAGCTCCAGCTCGCCGGTGATCTTGGAGGTGTTGCTGACCACGCCGCGGTCGTAGTTGCGCCCGCCGTCGTCGGAGTTGAGGCCGGTCAAGGCGTCGTCACGCTTGCCGACGCGCCAGGTCACCCCGTGCGACAGGGTGGTGTCGAAGCTCCCCTGAAGCTCGCCGGAGCCGAATTCGACCGCTTGTGCCGGCAGCGTGTGGAGGATCGGGCCGAGGAACAGCACCCAGGCCGACAGGCAGGCGGCTCCGCGGATGGACCGGAAGAGCATTCCCGACGGGGATGCCGCGCCGGCCCGCGGCGTGCGCGTTTCGAGTGGAGTGATGGCCGTACTGCGTTCACGAACGTCCCACATGGTGCTCCCCCTGTCTCGGCGTCGTGCCTTGTCCGCGAGATCTCCGGAAAAAGGTGATGAAGAGTTCCGCCGGTCTGCCATTGGCGCCGGCGGGCCGAATCGGCGGGTGGCCCGCCTGCACCATCGCCCGCCATTCGGCCTTTCGTCCTTCGGAGCCCTCTATGTAACCCATTTCGAGCTTCAGATCCAAGCGCCGGCTGTCAGGAGTGCCGGCCTTGATCCTGCCGGTCCTGATCCCCGCCGGACTTTTCCAACCGGACCACCGAACGGAGGGCGTGAATCCTGTGGGGTGTAAATCTGCGGGAAGTGACGGTCCCGAGGGATCCGGGATCATCGGAAGATGATCGTGACGCGCCGGACCGGACGGCTCCGGATCCCCGGAGCAGGCACGCGCCTTCGCCGAGGGCGGCGAAGGGTCGGGCTTCGCGGGGGCCGATCGGGAGTCCACGCCACGGAAGTCGGGCTAACATGGACGCGCGGCCGATTCGGCGCCCGCAGCATCGAGCCTCCCATGGTCCCGATGAACGAGCTGGTCTTCTTCGTCAACAAGGTGATCGTCGCCGGCACCGTGATCGGCAGCATCTACGCGCTCGGCGCGGTCGGCGTCACCCTGGTCTTCGGCATCCTGCGCTTCGCGCATTTTGCCCACGGAGACCTGATGACGGTGGGCGCCTTCATGGCGCTGATCGTCGCGGCGGGGCTGCACTGGCTGGATCTGGGCACCCCGCTGCCGGCCGGCTTCGTGGCGCTGCCGGCGGCGATGGTCGCGACCGCGCTGTTCGCGATAGGCCTCGACCGGATGTTCTACCGGCCTTTGCGCGACCGCGCGGCAAGGCCGATCGTGCTGGTCATGGCCTCCATCGGAGTCACCCTGATGCTCCAGGGGGTGGTGCGGCTGTTCGCCGGCACCGCGCCGCGCACCTTCTTCGCCGAGGAGCGCAAGGACGTCTTCCGCATCCACCTGCCCTTCGACCTCGCGGATCGGGCGATCATCGTCACCGAACCCCAGGTCCTGCTGGTGCTGTTCACCACGGCGGCGGCGGTCGCGCTGCACTACTTTCTCACCCGGTCCCGCCTGGGCAAGGCGATGCGGGCGACGTCGGACAATGCCGACCTCGCCCGGGTGTCGGGCATCAACACCGAACTGGTCGCGTGGACGACGTGGATCATCGCCGGCGGGCTCGCGGCGGCCGGGGGCACCCTGCTCAGCCTGGACGTGACGCTGAAGCCGGATCTGAGCTTCAGCCTGCTGCTGCCGATCTTCGCCGCCGCCATCGTCGGCGGGGTCGGCCAGCCTTACGGCGCGATCGCCGGGGGCTTCCTGGTGGGCTTTGCGGAGACGCTCTCGGTGTTCAACTGGTCGGTGCTGCTGCGGCCGCTGGCGCCGGTGCTGCCGGAGACCTTGCAGATACCCGCCAAGCTCGCCTTCGTCCCTCCCGAATACAAGATCGTGGTGCCCTTCTTCATCCTCGTCGCGGTGCTCGTCTGGCGTCCGACCGGGATCTTCCGGGGGCGGTTGCTGTGAAGCGGATCGAGACCCGGCCACTCGCGGAGCCGGCCGGGAGCACGGTGGCGCGGGCGCTCGACCGGGGCCGGAGCGAGCCGAGGGCGGAGTTCATGAAGCGGCCCGCGGCCCGGAGGCTCGCGGCCCGGGCGCTCGTGCGGCCGGCCGGGTGTGCGCCGGCGCCGCGGCTCGTCGCCCGACGTCGGACCGGTGCCCTCCAAGGGTGGGCGTCATGAGGCGGCTTGCGGTCCGGGAGCTCGTGTTGCTGGCCGGGTTCGTGGTGGCGGTGGCCCTCATCCAGGCGTGGCTGGGCGCCGCCTACACCCTGCGGATGCTGGTCGAGGCGAGCTGCTACGCGCTCCTTGCGCTCGGCCTCGGCATCCAGTGGGGATACGGAGGGCAGTTCAACGTCGGCGTGATGGGCTTCGTCGCGCTCGGCGGATTCGCCAGCGTGCTGCTCTCCTATCCGGTCAACGAAGACTTCCTGCACTCCGGGGGGCCGGCAGGGCTCGCACGGGTGGGACTGTACGCAGTGATGGGGGCCGCGGCGGTGTTCGCGATCAGCCGGCTCCACCGCATCGGGGTGCCGCGCGGGCTCCGCAACGCCGCCACCATCGTTGCCGCCGCGGTGGTCTACCTGGTCGTGACCACCGCCCTCGATCCGGTGGCCGATGAGATCGAGGGGAACGCCGGCTTCGTCGGGGGCCTCGGGCTGCCGGCGTGGACCGGCTGGCTCGCGGGCGGGGTGCTCGCGGGACTGGTCGCCTGGCCCATCGGGCGCATCTGCTTGGGGCTTCGCAGCGACTACCTGGCGATCGCCACCCTCGGGATCGCGGAGATCATCAAGGCGTTTCTCAAGAACGCGGACTGGCTCACGCGCGGCACCCTGACCGTCTCGCCGCTCCCCTGGCCGGTGCCCGTTCCGGACGAGATCGGCTTCGTGTGGGCCCGCGCCGGCTATCTCTGCGTGACCGCCGCCCTGGTCGTCGCCATCTACTTCCTGCTCGAACGCGCGTACCGGGCGCCGTGGGGGCGGATGATGCGGGCCATCCGCGACAACGAGGTCTCCGCCGCCGCGATGGGCAAGGACGTCAACCGCCGACGGCTGGAGATCTTCGTCTTCGGATCCATCATCATCGGGATCGGGGGCGCGGCGATGGTCAGCTTCGTACGCATCTTCGATCCCGCCGGCTTCCTGCCGCAGAACTACACCTTCCTCGTCTGGGTGATGGTGATCCTCGGCGGCAGCGGAAACAACCTCGGGGCCATCGCCGGGGCGTTGCTCGTCTACATCATCTGGACCCTGTCCGAGCCGGCCGCGCTGTTCCTCTTCGATACCCTGAGCGACCTCGGCGCCTGGGTCGGTTGGGAAGCGCCGTCCGATCTCCAGAGCCGGGCCTTGCAGATGCGGGTGTTCGTGATCGGTCTCACCATCACCCTCGTGCTGCGCTTCGCCCCCCGCGGGGTGCTGCCCGAAAAGGTGCCGAGGCACGAGTAGGACGATCCGCGATCAATCCGGTCAACGGGCAGGTGTACGGCATCGAGCGCGCCCCGTGCGACACGGCGTTGCGCGAGCGCCTGGACGATGTGGAGCCTCGGCAATTGCGTGCGGTGTTCAAGCACGTGTGTACGTTGTTGCAGCGGGGGGAGGGGCTGGAGGGGTTCACCTGTCTGGACGGGCCGGAGTGTGCGACGGGAGGCCTGCCCCCGAACGATCCTGTCGGGGGAGCTTCAGGGGACGGGTGGCCATTGAGAGACATCGCGCGACGCCGCGAGGGTGGCGCCTGCCTCCCGGTCGCGCGACCCCCGGCCGCCACGGGTCCGGCCCGCCACACGCAACGATGGACCGCGTCAGCGGGAATTTCTGACCACCTGCCGGATCGGGACGGCTTCGGGCTGAATCGCTATACAACGGGGGGTGTACCCGGACCGGAGCGTGTCATTGTTCCACCCTCGTACGTGGCGAATCTGTCAGGTTACGGAAGAGTGCGTGAGCAACGTTCACCTGCCAGGACTGACGGGGCGCCGTTGGCACAGCGCACAATACGAAAAAAAGCCCGGGCTTGCGGCCCGGGCCGTGGCCTTCTCCAACGCCTTCGGCGGCGCTGCCGAAAGGACGCCGACGCGAAGGCCGGCGCGCGGAGGGCGCTACATCGCGACGCCGACTTCCATGAACTTGCCGTCCTTGACCGTCACCTCCACGATGACCCCGGCGACGTCGCCCGCGTCGTCGAACTCGTGGGAGCCGGTGGCGCCCTCGTAGTTCACGTCCTTGCCGGCCCTGATGAGTTCGGCGGCCTTGCTCCATTCGCCGGGCATGACCACCTCGCCGGGAGCGGACGCCACCTCGCGCAACGCCGCGTTCAGCCCGGCGCGCTCCGCCTTGCCGTTCTTCTCGATGGCCAGCGCCAGCAGGAACGCTGCGTCGTAGGCCTGCGCCACGAACGGCGCCTTGGGATCCAGGCCCGCCTCCTTGGCCGCCATGTCGAACTTGTCCGCTCCGGGGATCTCCGGAGTGCCGGGCCGGGTGGTGATCATGCCCTCGATGCTGTCGCCGCCCACGGCGTCCAGGAGCGAATCGCTCGCCATGCCGTCGCCGCCGACGAAGCGGCTGAAGTCACCCCCTTCCAGGGCCTGGCGGACGATGGTCTGCCCGGAGCCGTCGGCATAGGCGAGCACCACCAGGGTCCCGGCGCCGCTGGAGGCCAGCGAGCCGAGCTCGGAGCGGTAGTCGGCCTTCTTGTCCTCGTGCGCTTCCTTGGCGGAGACGGTTCCGCCCACGCCCTTGAAGGCGGCGTCCAGGGAGTCGGCGAAGCCCTTGCCGTAGTCGTTGTTGACGTAGGTGATGGCGATGTCGTCGATGCCCTTCGCCTTCAGCAGCCGCGCCATCACCGCACCCTGGTAGGCATCGGAAGGCGTGGTGCGGAAGACCAGGTCCTTGTCTTCCATCGTGGTGATCGCGGGGGAGGTCGAGGCCGGCGAGACCACCACCACCCCGCCGGGGATGGCGGCGTTGTTCGCCGCGGAGATCGTCGCCCCCGAGCAGAGCGCGCCGACGATGCCGAGCACGTTCTCGGAGTTGACGAGGCGGTCGGCCGCGTTGGCGGCGGCGGTGGCGTCCGCGCAGGTGGTGTCGCCGCTGGGGACGTCCAGTGTCCGACCGCCGAGCACCCCGCCCTGATCGTTGACGTGGCTGGCCGCGAGCCGCGCGCCTTCGTAGATCGGCGGGACCAGGCTTTCGATGGGGCCGGTGAAGCCGCCCAGGAAGCCGATCTTGACATCGGCCGCCGCGGCGGCCTGTACCAGCATTGCGCCCGCTCCCAGAGCGAGCGCGGTGTTCAGTCTTCCGGTCATGGCAGTTCTCCCTTGGTCTGCCGGCGGTATCTGCCGGTCGTGCCCCAATGCTACGAGAAACGACGCTCGCCGTGTAGGGAATTCGGCGACCGACGATCGCCCCGGTTGCGGGCCGGAGCGCCAGTCCCTACCATCCCGCCCTTCGTTTTCGCAGGTTCCAATCCGATGCGTTCCCACTTTTGCGGCAGCGTCACCGAGGATCTCATCGGCGAGGTGGTGACGCTGTGCGGCTGGGTGCACCGGCGCCGCGACCACGGCGGCGTGATCTTCGTCGATCTCCGCGACCGCTCCGGACTCGTGCAGGTGGTGTACGACCCCGACCCCGCCGAGGCGTTCGCCGCCGCCGGGCAGGTGCGCCCCGAGTACGTCCTGCGCGCCGTGGGCCGGGTGCGCGAACGCCCGCCGGGCACCGCCAACCCCGAGCTGCCGACCGGCGCGGTGGAGGTGCTCGGGGAGAGCCTCGACGTCCTGAACCCCGCGCAAACCCCGCCGTTCCAGCTCGACGAGACCGACGTCGGCGAGGAGACGCGGCTCCGCTACCGCTACATCGATCTGCGCCGCCCGGAGATGTTCGTACGGCTCGAGACCCGGGCGCGCATCACTCGCGCCATGCGGGAGTTCCTCGACGGAGAGGGGTTCATCGACGTCGAGACCCCGATGCTCACGAAGGCGACCCCGGAAGGCGCCCGCGACTATCTCGTACCGAGCCGGACCCACCCGGGCCGCTTCTTCGCGCTCCCGCAGTCTCCCCAGCTCTTCAAGCAGCTCCTGATGACGTCGGGGTTCGAGCGCTACTACCAGATCGTACGCTGCTTCCGCGACGAAGATCTCCGCGCGGACCGGCAGCCGGAGTTCACCCAGCTCGACGTCGAGACCTCGTTCCTCGATCTCGAAGGCATCACCGCATTGATGGAATCGCTGATGCACCACGTCTTCGACCGCGTGCTCGGCGTTGCCTTGCCCACCCCCTTCCCCCGCATGACCTACGACGAGGCGATGGCGCGTTTCGGCACCGACCGCCCCGATCTGCGCAACCCGCTGGAACTCGTGGAGATCGGCGATCTCGTCGCGGACACGGAGTTCAAGGTCTTCGCGAGGCCGGCCAAGGCTCCCGGCAGCCGGGTGGCCGCGCTCAAGGCGCCCGGCGCGGGCGCGCTGCCCCGCTCGGCCATCGACGACTACACCCGTTTCGTTGGAACCTGCGGCGCGAAGGGGCTCGCCTACGTCAAGGTGAACGACCTCGCCAAAGGCCGGGAGGGGCTGCAATCGCCCATCGTCAAGTTCCTCTCCGACGACGCGGTGCAGGGGATCATGGAGCGGACCGCCGCCGGGGACGGCGACCTCGTCTTCTTCGGCGCGGACACCGAGAAGGTCGTCAACGACGCGCTCGGGGCGTTGCGGCTGAAGCTCGGCGAAGACCTGGGCCTGGTCGAGGAGGGCTGGCGCGTCGCCTGGGTCGTCGACTTCCCGATGTTCGAGTGGGATCCGCGAGAGAAGCGCCACGCCGCGCTCCACCACCCGTTCACCTCGCCCGACACCGATGACGTCGCCGCGATCGAATCGGACCCTGCCGCGCTGAGATCACAGGCCTACGACATGGTGCTCAACGGCTCGGAGATCGGCGGCGGCTCGGTGCGCATCCACCGCCGCGAGGTCCAGCAGGCGGTGTTCCGCGTGCTCGGCATCGGCGAGGACGAAGCGCGCGAGCGCTTCGGGTTCCTCCTCGACGCGCTCGGGTTCGGTTGCCCGCCCCACGGCGGGATCGCGTTCGGGCTCGATCGGATCGCGATGCTGATGACCGGATCGAGCTCGATCCGCGACGTGATCGCCTTCCCCAAGACCCAGACCGCGAACGACCCCCTGACCGGCGCGCCCGGTCCGGCCGAGCCAGGACAGCTCCGCGCGTTGGGGATCCGGGTACCCGGCGCTCCGGCGGGATGATCGATCGTCGTGTCCGACCCACCGGACCCGGAATTCCCGAGGCGCCGCCATCCTTGCCACCAAGCCGGATTGCGCACTAGGCGTCCCCGGAGGCCCCGGGAGGACCCATTGGCCCCGTTTGCCTCACCGGACCGGGACGAAGCCCGCCGGCCGCAAAGCGACGACAGCCGGCAACGGGCGCTGTCGACACGGCGACCCGTCGTTCACCTGCACCCTGAAACGAGGTAACTCCAGTGACGAGATCCGACCTGACGGCGGCCACGGGCGGCAACCTGCGCGTCGACGGCGCCCGCCTGTGGGAGAGCATCATGGAGATGGCGACGATCGGCGCCCTCCCCGGCGGCGGCTGCGGCCGGCTGGCCCTGACCGACGACGACAAGCGCGCACGCGACCTCTTCGCCTCGTGGTGCGAGCAGGCCGGCTGCACGGTCAGCGTGGACGACATGGGCAACATGTTCGCCCGCCGCGCCGGACGCAATCCGGCCTTGCCGCCGGTGGCCGCGGGCAGCCATCTCGACACCCAGCCTCACGGCGGCAGGTTCGACGGGGTCTACGGCGTGCTGGCCGCGCTGGAGGTGGTGCGCACCCTCAACGACGCCGGGGTCGAGACGGAAGCGCCGATCGAGGTGGTCAACTGGACCAACGAGGAGGGCTCGCGTTTCGCCCCCGCGATGATTGCCTCGGGGGTGTTCGCGGGGTGGTTCGAGCAGGACTTCGCCTGTTCACGCACCGACGCCGAGGGCGCCACGCTCGGCGACGAGCTGGAGCGCATCGGCTACAAGGGCAGCGAGCCTTGCGGCAGGCATCCCCTCGGCGCCCTGTTCGAAGCCCACATCGAGCAGGGGCCGATCCTCGAGCAGGCGGGCGTCCCCATCGGAGTGGTGAGCGGCGCCCAGGGCCAGCGCTGGTATGACGTCCATGTCCGCGGGCGCGATTCCCACGCGGGCACGACCCCGATGCCGGCCCGGCGGGACGCGCTCGCCGCCGCCGCCCGGATGGCCGTGCGGGTCGAGGCGATTGCGCTCGGCAAGGCCCCGCACGCCGTCGGCACCGTCGGCCGGTTCGACGTGCGCCCGAATTCTCGCAACACCATCCCCGGCGAAGTGCGGTTCTCGATCGACTTTCGCCACCCCGACCCGGACACCCTGGCGGCGATGGACGCCGAGGTCCGCGCATCGGTCGCGGAGATCGCGGAGCGGGCCGGCGTGGAGACGACCATCGACCCGATCTGGGACAAACCGCCGATCCGGTTCGATCCCCGATGCGTGGATGCGGTGCGGGGGGCCGCGGCCGGCCTGGGCTACGAACACCGGGACATCGTCTCCGGCGCCGGGCACGACGCCTGCCAGGTCTGCTCGGTGGCTCCGACCGGCATGATCTTCGTCCCTTGCGAAGACGGCATCAGCCACAACGAGATCGAGAACGCGACGCCGCAGGATCTGGAGATGGGCTGCAACGTGCTGCTGCACGCGATGCTGGCGCTGGCCGACGGCCCCCCGGATTCCTGACAGTCCCTTTTTTCAAAACCCACCGTGTGGTGCAACAACGCGATGGGAGCGAAGTGTGGAAGCTCGCACCGTTACGCAAGAGCATCCACAGGCGGCACAGGCTTCTGCACGCTCGCCGGTGTGGGGCGCGTGCCGATGCAGGCCCGGCCCGTATCCCGACGATGGTTGCGTCCCACCCGGTCGCCAAGGAAGTCGAACGATTCCCCCGCAAGTTGCCGGGCGGGATTCGCATCCGCCAGGGGATGGCGCCTTGCACGGCGCACTGCAACTGACAGGGATGTCCTCGATCTTGTCGCTCAACCCGAGCCGGTCCATGACCCAGGGCAAGATCACTAAAAATGTATTGACATCAACAAGTTTTGTGATCTAATGGCGTCTTCATCAAGGAGATGGAGATGACAAGAAATGAACACGACAGCCCCTGCAAGTTTGATCGAGCATTTCTCAAAGCTGGAGGATCCGCGAGTCGATAGAAACAAGAAGCATGAGTTGATTGATGTCATCGTCCTGTGCGTGTGTGCGGTGGTCAGTGGCGCGGAGGGATGGAGTGACATCGAAGAATTTGGGCGCACGAAGCTGGAGTGGCTTCGCCGCTATGTTCCGCTGGCCAATGGGGTCCCGGTGGACGACACGATTGCACGAATCATCTCGGCGCTGTCGATGAGGGGTTTTCAGGACTGCTTCATGAGCTGGATGGAAGATGTCGTGAAGTTGAGTGATGGTGAGATTATTGCAGTGGACGGGAAGACGCAGAGGCGTTCCCACGACCGCAAACGGGGTATGAAGGCGATGCATATGGTGAGTGCCTGGGCGTGTAGCAATGCAGTGGTGCTTGGGCAGGTGAAGACGGAGGAGAAGTCGAACGAGATCACGGCGGTGCCGGAGCTGCTGGATAAGCTGGAATTGTCGGGGTGTATCGTGACGCTGGATGCGATGGGATGCCAACGAGCGATAGCGAAGCAGGTCAAGGAAGGGGGAGGGGATTACGTGTTGGCGGTGAAGGGGAACCAGAGGCAATTGAACAGGGAGGTTCGGAGGTATTTTGATGCGGCACGGGAGAGGGATTTCGAGTGTGAGGGGATTGAGAACGACGAGACGGCGGAGGATGGTCACGGACGGGTAGAGTCCAGGAGCTATTATTTGTCCACCGACCTGGGTGCGTTGTCTTGTGTGAAGAAGTGGAATGGGTTGAGAGCGGTCGGGATGGTGGAGTCGGAGCGCTGGAATGATGGGCGTGTGAGTATTGAGCAACGGTACTACATTACGTCGCTGGAAGATGTGGAGACATTTGGGCGAGCGGTGCGTTCACACTGGGGAATCGAGAATGAGCTGCACTGGAGATTGGATGTGACGTTTCGGGAAGACGAGAGTCGGATTCGTCGGGGTAATGCACCGCACAATATGGGAGTGATTCGGCATGTGGCGGTCAATCTTCTGAAGCGTGAGCCGACGAAGATCAGCGTCAGGAAGAAGCGTATCCGGGCGGCATTGAACGATGGCTTCCGAGATAAGGTATTGATGGGACAGTGATTTTATATGCGGTTGCCCTGGTCCATGACCTTCATCTTGGCGCGGACGACGCTCAGGTTGCCGGCGCCGGCGACTGCAAGGTCAACCCCCCCTCTCCGCAGTCGCGAGGGTAAGCCCGTCGTCGACGCCCACCAAGGCGCCGTCGATGGCGCCGTCGATGCTCATCACCTTGCGCAGTGTTCTGCGCGTTTGCCATCTGAACTTCCTCCAGAACCTTGCGGCTATCGGAAATAATCGAGGCGTTCTTGCGAGCCTCTCCGATTGACTTGACATGATTTTCCGCCGAGCGGAATCATCCGTCCATTCAGTCACCCGGAAATCGCACAGCCAGTCAAGTATGACGGCTCTTACACCATCCGCTTCGCGTTGCACGAGGGAAACCAACAGAGGGAAACCAATCCATCGACTACCCGGTTGACGGCCGTGGCGCCGCCCGCGCAAGGGGTCGTTCCCGAGATCCGGCGCCGTATGCGCCGTACGGCACACGTGCCGGCCCGACGGCACGCCCTCGCCTGCACCTTCAGTGCATGAACTCCTCCTCGCTCCGATGGCATTCGATGGCATGCCGATCGGCGAGGCGCCGGATGGGTGGGGTCTCCCGGTCGCAGGTGCCCTCGACCGCCAGCGGGCAGCGGTCGTAGAAGGGGCAGCCGACCTCGGTCAGCCGGACCACGCGGTCGATGCCCGCCTTGGCCTCCTGGGTCTGCATGGCCTGTTCCAGCCAGCCGATGCGCAGCTCCGGGACCGAAGAGATCAGCAGCCGGGTATACGGGTGGTAGGGGGGCGAGAGCACCCGATCCGTCGGCCCCTGCTCGACCACCCGGCCCGCGTAGAGCACCACGATCTCGTCGGCGAAGGAGGCGATGGTGGAGAGGTCGTGGCTGATGAACACGAAGGACACGCCGGTCTGCCGGCGCAGGCGCTTGAGCAATTCGATCACGTTGGCGCCGACGATGGTGTCCAGGGCCGAGATGACCTCGTCGCAGAGCAGCACCTCGGGTGAGGCCGCGAGCGCGCGGGCCAGGTTGACGCGCTGCTTCTGCCCGCCGGAGAGCTCCTCCGGATAGCGCCCGGCGAACTCCTGGGGCAGCTCGACCATGTGGAGCAGCTCGCCGATGCGCTTTCGCTTCGCCTCGCCCTTCAACCCCAGGTAGAACTCCAGCGGGCGGCCGAGGATGTGGTCGATCCGCTGGCGCGGGTTGAGCGCGGTGTCCGCCATCTGGAAGACGAACTGCACCTTTTGAAGCTCGCTCCGGTCGCGCTGGCGGAGGCTGGGCGGCAGGGCGTCCCCGTCCAGCAGGACCTCTCCTTCGCTCGCGGGCAGGAGGCCGGACATGACCCGCGCGAGGGTGGACTTGCCGCAGCCGGACTCGCCGATCACCCCCACCGTATGGCCCCGCTGGACGGCGACGTTCACGTCGCGGAGCACCTTCAGCGCCGGGGCGCCGTTCCTGCGCTTTCCGTAGCCCGCGGTGACGTCCCTCACCTCCAGGGCGGGGGCGTCGCGCCGGTGCGCGTCCGACGATTCGTCGCCCTGCCCGGCCGCCGGCGGCGGACGCACCGCGGCCATCAGCCGGCGCGTGTAGTCGTGGGTCGGACGGTTGATGACCTGGTCGGCGGTCCCGTGCTCCTGGACGTCCCCCGCGTACAGCACGACGATGTGGTCCGCGATCTGCGCGACCACGGAGAGGTCGTGGGTGACGTAGATCGCGGCCGACCCCTCCTGCCGGATCACCGACTTGAACGCCTTGAGGACCTCGATCTGGGTGGTGACGTCCAGGGCGGTGGTCGGCTCGTCCAGGATCAGCAGGTCCGGCTTGCCGCACAGCGCCATCGCCGCCATCAGCCTCTGGAGCTGTCCTCCCGAGACCTGGTGCGGATAACGTTTGCCCAGGCGGTCCGGGTCCGGCAGCTCCAGGGCCCGGTAGAGCTCCTCGGCCCGGTGGTCGGCGTTCTCCCGGCTTAGCTGCCCGTGGAGGACGGGGGATTCCGTCACCTGCTCCCCGATGGTCAGGGCGGGGTTGAAGGTGGCGGCGGCGCTCTGCGCCAGGTAGGCGACGCGCTGGCCGCGCAGCGCCCGCTGCTCCTCCCGCGGCATGGAGATGACGTCGCGTCCGTCCAGCCGCACCTCGCCGCCGGTGAACTCCAGGCCCGGCTTGGCGTACCCCAGCGCGGACAGGGCGATGGTGGTCTTGCCCGAGCCCGACTCGCCGATCAGCGCCACCACCTCCCCGCGCTTCACGCTGAAGCTCACGCCCTTGACGATGGGGGTCAGGCCGCCGTCGTCCCGGCGCGCGTCGATCGTCAGCCGGTCCACTTCGAGGAGCGCGGTCATCGGATCACCCTCCCGGCCGGCTTGCCGCCGGCATGGGCGGGGACATCGTCGACGATCAGGTTGACGGCGCTCGTCGCCAGCGTGGCGACCGCCGGCGCTCTCGGCGCGACGAGGAGGACGGGGGCGGAGGTGTCGTCGGCAGTCACGTCGATGGCGAGCATCGGTCCGGAGATCGCCAACGTTGGCGCCCGCGGCGCGGCAACGGGAGCGGGAGCGGCCATCAGATCATCCTCCTGGCCAGCTTGCCGCCGGCGTGGGCGGAGACGTCGTCGACGATCAGGTTGATGGCGATGGTCAGGGTGGCGATCGCCATCGCCGGCACCAGCGGCGCGATGGAGCCGTAGGGCAGCCCCGACAGGTTCTCCCGGACCATGCTGCCCCAGTCCGACTGCGGCGGCTGCACCCCGAGCCCGAGAAAGCTCAGGCTGGAGATGAACAGGATCACGTAGACGAAGCGCAGGCCGAAGTCGGTGGCCATCGGCATGGCCACGTTGGGGAGGATCTCGCGGGTGATGATCCACCACAGGCCCTCGCCCCGCACCCGGGCGGCCTCGACGAAGTCGCTGACCATCACGTCCAGCCCCAGGGCGCGGGCGATGCGGAACACGCTGGTCGCGTAGATCAGCCCGGTGAGCAGGATCAGGAGGGGGATGGTGCTGCCGACGGCGGCGATCACCACCAGCGCCAGCATGATGGTGGGCATCGACAGGAAGGCGTCGTTGACGCGGCTCAACGCCGAATCCAGGACGACGCCCCCGACCGCCGCCGCGATGCCCAGGGTGATCCCCACGAGGTAGGCCAGCAGGGTCGAGGCCAAGGCGATGCCGATGGTGGTGCGCGCCCCGAACAGGGTGCGCGAGAGCGTATCCCGCCCGAGGTAGTCGCTGCCCAGCCAGACCACCCGGCTCGGGGGCTGGAAATCCGTCGCCGGGTAGAGCTCGTCGCTGCCCGGCTCGATGAAGAGCGCTTCGTCGAGGATGTCCGCCTCGTGGTAGGGGGAGACGGCCGGGCCGATGGCCACGATGGCCGCCCAGAACACGACCACCGCCACCCCGAGCTTCCCGCTCCAGGTGAGCTGCAAGCGGCGCCGGGGCGGGGCGTCGGGCAGCTCCTCGAACTGCGGCGCCGGGCCGGTGCTTCCGGTCGTGCCGGTCATTGTGGGTCATCCCTGTTACGGAGCCCCCGACCCGACGGAGCCGGAATCAAGCGCCTGTTTGTCGAAGACTTCATGGGCAAGTGGCTATTTCGGATGCCGCAGCCTGGGGTTCGACAGGATCGAGGCCATGTCCGCGATGAAGATCAGGACGATGTAGGTCGCGCAGAAGATCATGGCGCAGGCCTGCACCAGCGGCAGGTCGCGGGTCTGTACGGCGTCGATCATCAGCTTGGCGAGACCGGGGTAGGCGAAGATCGTCTCGACGATGACCACGCCGCTCACCAGGTACGCCAGGTTCAGGGCGACCACGTTGACGATCGGCCCGATCGCGTTGAACAGGGCATGGCGCAGGATGATCCGCTGCCGCGGCACGCCCTTGAGGATCGCCATCTCGATGTAGGGCGAGCTCATGACGTTGAGCACCGTGGCCCGGGTCATCCGCATGATCTGCGACGACGCCACGATGACCAGGGTCAGGGCCGGCATGGCCAGCGCCTTGACGAGCTGCCAGCCGGTCTCGTTCCCGCTCAGGTAAGCGGTGGCGGGCAGCCAGCCCAGGTACACCGCCACCACCAGCACCAGGAAGGTGGCGACCAGGAATTCGGGCACCGAGATCAGGCCCAGCGTGGTGAAGGTGACGATCCGGTCCAGCCGGGTGCCGGGATACATCGCGGCGAGCAGCCCCAGGGTCATCGACAGCGGCACCGCGATCAGCGCCACCGCTCCGGCCAGCCGGATGGTGTTCTCCACGCGCGGCGCGAGCATCTCGGAGATGGGGGTGCCGATGGTGCCGAAGCCGCTGCCGGCCTTGGAGATGCCGAGATCCCCGGTCATCAGGTTTCCCAGCCAGAGGAAGTAGCGCACGTAGGCGGGCTCGTCCAGGCCGAGCTTGGCGCGCAGGGCGGCCAGGGACTCGGGGGTCGCCATCTGGCCCAGGATGATGTTGGCGACGTCGCCCGGCAGGACGCTGGTGGCGATGAAGATCAGGATCGACACCACCAGCAGGGTGGCGATGCCGACGGCGGTCCGGCGCAGCATGGCGTGCAGCAGCATCATGGGCGGATCGGTTCTGGCCGTTGCTCCGGGATCCAGGTGCGGACAGCCGGGCCGCTACGGGCCGTCACCCGAAGGTGGGCGGCCCGCCGCCGCGGCCCCTGAAGTGGAGGAGAAGAGGCCCGCGGGGCCGATCCCGCGCGGGCCTCCTCCGTATCGGACGGCGGTTGGGACTCAGGCTTCCCGCCAGGCGAACTCGACCCACTCGTAGGCGCCCAGCGAGCCCAGCGGGACGTTGGGGATCCCCTGGATCTTGTCGCTGGCCCCGTCGAGGATGTTCGTGTGGGCCGGGATCACCATGCCGCTCCCCTCGTGCACCAGCATCTGCATCTCGCACAGCATCTCGTGGCGCTTGGCGGCATCGGTCTCGGCAAGCTGGAGCTTGAGCAGCTCCCCGAAGCGCTCGTTGTTCCAGAAGGTGTCGTTCCATGCGGCCCCCGGTGCGAACTGGATGGCCAGCATCGCGTTCGCGGTGGGACGCATGTTCCACGTCACGACGTTCAGCGGCTCCTTCATCCACACCGCGCCCCAGTACCCGTCCGTCGGCACCTTCTTGATCCTGAGGTCGAAGCCGATCTTCTTCAGGTTGGCCTGCATCAGGAGGCAGGTCTCCTCGATGCCGCCGATCACCGGCGCCACGAAGAGCTCCGCGGAGGTGTGGCCGGACTTGCCGAGGTGGAACTTGGCCTTGTCCGGGTCGTACTCGCGCTGCGGCAGCTCGTGGCAGTGGTCCGCGCCGTAGGCGACCGAGATCGGGTGGTCGTTGCCCACCGTGCCATGCCCCTTGAGGATGGAACGTACGATGCGCTCGCGGTCCTGGATGTACTGCATCCCCTTCACGAAATCGTCGCTGCTGCCCGGCTCCGCGTTCTTGAGGCAGCAGACGCCGCCGTAGAGGCCCGACGGCGTCGAGATGATGCGGACGCCTTCGGTCTGCTCGATCAGGCGGATGCCTTTCGTATCGACCTGGTTGATGAGATCCACGTCACCGGCGATGAGCGCGTTGACCCGCGCCTGGGGGTCGGTGATGCCGGTGAGCTCCAGGGCGTCGAAGTTGGCGCCGTCCCGCCAGTAGTTCGGGTTGCGCACGTGGGTGGAGCGCACGCCGGGCTCGAACGATTCGAGCAGGAAGGGGCCGGTGCCGTTGCCCTTCCTGAAGTCCTCGGTGCCCATCTTGACGATCTTGGCCTGCTTCTCGCCGAGCTTGACCGGGAGGTCCGAATCCGGGGAGCTCAGGACCGCCTTCACGGTATGGCCGTCGACCTTCGTCCACTCCTTCACCGTGCCGAAGAACGCCTTGATCACGGAGGTGGAATCCTCGCCGAGATGGCGGTTCATGCTCCAGACCACGTCGTCCGCGGTCAGGGGGGAGCCGTCGTGGAACTCCACGCCCTTGCGGATCTTGAAGGTGAACTCGGTGGCGTTGCTGTTGGTCGACCATTCCTCCGCCAGCTCGGGATGCAGGGTCATGTTGTCGAGGATCTGGATCAGGCCGTTGTAGGTGGCCCGCCCGCGGGTGTAGTCGATGCCCGAGGTGAAGACGATCGGGTCCATCTGGTCGTCCGGCCCGTGCAGGTTGTTCGCGTACTTCGCCAGCCCGCCCTTCTTCGGGGTCGCGGCCAGGGCGCCGGCCGAGGTCAGGAGACCTCCGGCGGCGGTGGCGGAGAGGCCCAGGGCGCCCATCGCCGCGAGGAACTCCCGGCGGTTCACCCGCCCGTCCCGGTACATCTGCTGGAATTTCCTGACGTCTTTCATGTCGTGTCCTCCTGGAGGCTTGGTGTTGTGCCATCGCATGACGGGATTTGTGCGTTTTGCGAGCCATCGCACCGTGTCGGCGCCGGGCTTGCCCGACCGGGCACCCCGCCGGGAGACGTGGCGGCGATGCGTGCCGTCGCGAGCATCGCCGGCCCCGGTGTTCCCCGCTTCCCCCGGCCCTTGCCGTGCTTTCCGGCGCCGCGCTCTTACGGCCCTTGCCTACGCCTTTGCGGCACGCTGCCGTGCTTGCCCGGCAAGCGGCGGCGGCGACGGTGAAGCCACACTAAACACACGGTAAAGCCATGCTAAACATATCCGGAGATCAGGGTCAATCGCCGGTGCGGCAGGATTCGTGTGCCGGCCGAGTGTCCCCGCAGAGTGCTCGACCTCTCCGCTCGGCTTAGAATAGCGGTCATGCACGTCCAGCTCGATCCGGTCGGCGGAATCGCCGGCGACATGTTCTCGGCCGCGGTGCTCGATGCCTGGCCCGAGCTCGAGCCGGCGCTCGTTGCGGCCCTCGAACGCGCCGGGATCGACGCGGTCGCGACCGTGGAGCGCGTCGATCACACCGATCACGTGCTGACCGGATCACGGTTCGCGGTGCACGAGACGGCCGCCTCCGGCCACGAGGGTCGCGTGCCGGCTCGTCCGGATCACGATGCGCATGAAGGCGGCGGCCAAGGCCCCGGCGACGCGGCGAGCCGTCATCGCCACCCCCCCGGCGGAGATACGGGCCCTCACGGCCATGACGCCGGCGGCGGTAACGGCAACGGCGACGGTGACCGTACAAGCCGTGGACCCGGGCACGTGCTCCCGCATCCTCTCTACCGCGACATCCGCGCCCTGCTCGGCGAAGCCGATCTGGAGTCCGGGGTACGGGCGCGGGCGCTCGACGTCTTCGCGCGGCTCGCGGCGGCGGAATCGGCGGTGCACGGCGTGCCCGTCGAGGAGGTGAGCTTCCACGAGGTCGGAGCCTGCGATTCAATCGCGGACGTGGTGTGCGCGGCCTGGCTGATCGAGCGCCTCGACGCGACGTGGTCGTGCGGACCGCTCCCGATCGGCCGAGGTCGGGTCGAGACCTCGCACGGACGGATTCCGATCCCCGCCCCGGCGACGGTGGAGCTGCTGCGGGGGATGCTGGTCGAGCAGGACGCGCGCCACGGCGAGCGCGTCACCCCGACCGGCGCGGCGATCGTCGCGCACCTCGCACCGAGCTTCGAGCCGCTGCCCGGCCCGATGCGGCTCGACCGGTGCGGAACCGGGTTCGGCACGAGCCGCCTTCCCGGCACGAGCAACGTCCTGCGGCTGCTCGCCTTCGATACGGCCGTCGATGCGTCCGGCATCGGCAGGGTCGGCGGACCCGGCGGGCCGGCGTATCGCGAGCGTATCGCGGTCTGCGAGTTCGAGGTCGACGACCAGACCGGCGAGGACCTCGCTCTCGCCCTCGACCGCCTCCGGGACCTCGAGGGCGTCCTCGACGTGTCGAGCCATGCGATGCACGCCAAGAAGGGCCGGCTCGCCATGCACGTGCGCCTTCTCGTCGGCGCCGTGGCGGTGGAGCCGGTGATCGATTCGTGCTTTCGGGAGACGACCACGCTCGGGGTACGATGGCACGAAGTCAGCCGGGTGGCGCTGCCCCGCGAGTCGGCGAAGGTGACGGTGGAAGGCCGCTCGATCCGGGTGAAGTCGGCGCTCCGCCCCGGCGGGGTCCGGACCTCGAAGGCGGAGATCGACGATCTCGCCCCGGCGGCCGGCGGACACGCGGTGCGGGAGAGGGTGCGCGCCTCGGCCGAGCGCACGGGCGCGGATGACGGAGGCCGCGCGTGAGTGGGAGACGGGGGACGGTGTTCGGGGTCCGAGCGCGAGGCGACGGATGAGCGGGCGGGACCGGACTAGGCCGGAGGACTCCGGCGTGGATCCCCGGATCGCGGCGCTCGAGCGGGTGCTCGAAGGGATCGGTCGCGTTGCGGTGGCGGTGAGTGGCGGCGTGGACAGCATGACCCTGGCGGTCGTTGCGCACCGGACGCCCGGTGTCTCGGCGTCGATGCACCACGCGGTTTCCCCTGCCGTCCCCGCGGACGCCACCGAGCGCGTCGAGCGGTACGCACGCCGCGAGGGATGGCGTCTCGAATGCGTCGATGCGGGAGAGTTCGCCGATGCGCGCTACCTCGCCAATCCGGTCAACCGCTGCTACTTCTGCAAGACGAACCTGTACTCGGCAATCGCCGCGCCGGCCGGCGCGGCGATGGTCTCCGGCACCAATACCGACGATCTCGGCGACTTCCGGCCGGGGCTCGCGGCCGCCGCCGAGCGCGCGGTCCGTCACCCTTACGTGGAATGCGGCATCGGGAAGCCCGTGGTACGGGCCATCGCGGCCTGCTTCGGCCTCGACGATCTCGCCGAGCTGCCGGCGGCGCCGTGCCTGTCGAGCCGGGTCGAGACCGGCATCGCGATCGACCCCGAGGTGCTGAAGGCGATCGACGCCTGCGAGCGGCTCGTGCGTGACGCGACAGGGACGTCCACGGCCCGGTGCCGCGTGCGCCGCGGGGCGGTCGTGGTCGAGCTCGACGAAAACACGCTCGCCGCGCTTGAAGCGCCGCGCCGCGCCGCGCTCGCCGGCGAGGTCAGCGGGCGCATGAGCGCGGCCGGCGTCCCGCGCGTGGTCCGCTTCGAGCCCTATCGCATGGGCAGCGCGTTCCTGCGGCCTCCCGGCCATGCCTGAGCGGGAGGTGGTCCCGGACGACGCTCGCCACCGGAGGATCGGGCTCGACGAGTCGATCTACTGCGCGGGGAAGTCCCCCTCCCAGATCGACGGGATCATCGCCCGGAGCATCGGATCGGACCGGCCGCTGCTCCTCACGCGGCTCGGCGCAGGGGCGTTCGATGCGCTTGCCGCCACGCATCGCGCCGCGCTCGACTACGACCCGGTCTCCCGCACGGCGCTTCGGGGGGCGATGGAAGCCGGACCCGGCCCGGCCCGGGTCGCGGTGGTGACGGCGGGGACCTCGGACGTGCCGGTGGCGAAGGAAGCGGTGCGCACCTTGGCGTATCACGGCGAAACGGCCCTGGAAGTCTACGACGTCGGCGTCGCGGGCCTGTGGCGCCTGCTCGAACGCCTCGACGAGATCCGCACGATGCCCGTGGTGATCGCGGTGGCGGGCATGGAGGCGTCGTTGCCGAGCGTCGTGGGGGGGCAGGTCCCCGGGCTCGTGGTCGCCGTTCCCACGTCGAACGGGTACGGCGTATCGGCCGGCGGCCGGGTCGCGCTCGATGCTTCGCTCTCGAGCTGTGCGCCTGGAATCGCCGTGGTCAACATCGACAACGGCTACGGCGCGGCCTGCATCGCACTCCGGGCGTTGCGCCTCACCACGGTGCCGGGGACGGCAAGCGGACGGAGCCCGACGGTGTGACCGGGCCGCTCGATCGCCTGCCTCGATGCCGGGGATCCACTCGCAGTGGTCGACACCCGTACCGATCCACCTCGCCGCGAAAGCCCGGGTGGATGCCGCGACGCCGGAGATCCACTCGCGGTGGTTGACACCCGCGATTCGCGCTTCCTAGTATTCGCCCCCTTGTTGCAGCGCAACACGGCACCCGCGCGGGACGGAACAGGCCGGCAGAAGCGGCCGAGGGGCCAAGGTCGGGCCCGCGCCGTGCGGTGTGCGCCGGAGGGCGCGGACGCTTCACGGAGGGCTTCGGATGCCTGGAAAGGTGGCATTGGTGACCGGCGGGGTCGGCGCGCTGGGACGATCGATCTGCGAACGGCTGGTGAGGCAGGGGTGTCGGGTCGCGGCGCTCGACGTCGTGCTGTTGCGGGACGGAGAGGACGGCCGAAGCTGGCAGGCGCGGCTTTCGGGGGAAGGATGCGCGATCGCCCTGATCGAAGGGGACGTGACCGACATCGACTCGTGCGCACGGGCCGTCGCCCGCACCGAGTCCGAGGTCGGGCCGGTGGACATCCTCGTCAATTGCGCGGGGATCACCCGTGACGCATCGCTCCGCAAGCTCGACAAGGAGGAATGGGACGCGGTGATCACCACCAACCTCGACAGCGTCTTCAACGTGACCAAGCAGGTCATCGGCGGGATGACGCAACGCGGGTTCGGCCGGATCGTGAACATCTCCTCCCTCAACGGCGTCAAGGGCCAGTTCGGCCAGACCAACTACTCCGCCGCCAAGGCGGGGATGCACGGCTTCACGATGGCGCTCGCGCAGGAAGTCGCCCGCAAGGGCGTGACCGTGAACACCGTGTCGCCGGGGTACATGAACACGCGGATGATCGAGGCGGTGCCGCGGGAGATCCTCGACCGCATCATCGAGGAGATCCCGGTAGGGCGCCTCGGTGACACCCGCGAGATCGCCGCGCTCGTGGGGTTCCTCTGCTCCGACGAGGCCGCGTTCATCACCGGCGCGAACTACAGCATCAACGGTGGGCACCACATGCATTGAGAGGCCCGGCGCCGGTGCGCCCGGGAGTGGAGGCACGCCGGCCGCGGATCGGACGGCTGAATCGGAGCGGCGGTTCCCACGGCGCCGGTACTCCAGCTCCAGGGAGCGGGGGCACGCCGCCGCCGGGAGCGGCTCACCGGCGGTAGCGGGATCAACGGCACTCCGGAGGAGGCGAATGAAGATCAACATCACGATGGACATGACCCCGGCCGAGCTCCGGGAGTTCCTCGGCCTGCCCGACGTACAGGCGCTGCAGGCGGAGATGATCGAGAAGGTCCGCGAGCAGATGAAGGCCGGCGTGGAAGGCTTCGACCCCGTGAGCCTGATGCGCCCGTTCATCGCCCCGAACCTTCAGGGCATGGAGGCGATGCAGCGGGCGTTCTGGAGCGGCGTCTCGGGAGCGGCGTCCGGCGCCGGAGGCTCGAAGCCCGGGGATTGAGTCGGGCCGGCAGCCCGTTCGCGGACCTTTCCCTCGCGGCGGTTCGTCGCGGTCCTGGCGGTACCCGCAGATCGTAACCGCTTCCCGCGAACGGCGGCCCGGTTCCGCGCGGCGCAATTCCGCCCCGGCGGCTTGCGGCCTGCCTCGTGCGGTCCGCCGTGGTGGTGGACTCCCCGCGGTGGTTTACCCGGTGGCGAGGCGGACCTTGTAGTTGCCTCGTTCCTGGTCGTGCTCCAGCCTGATCAGCCCGCGCTCGGCGACGTCCTCCAGCAGATCCGAGAACGTGCGGTACCCGTAGTAGCTCTCGTTGAACCCGGGATGCACGCGCCGCATCGTCTGCTTGACGAGTGAACCCCACAGGGGATCGTAGTCGCTCCCCAGCGAGCGGACGATTTCGATCAGGGAGTCCACCGCCTCCTCGCGCTTGTCGTTCTTCTGCTTTCCCTTGCGCTTGGCGGGCTTCGGACGGGTGGCGACCCGGACGAGGTCGTCGTAGTAGATGAACTCGTCGCACCCGGCGATGAGCAGGTCCGAGGTCGAGCTCTTCACGCCGCAGCCGATGACCCGCTTCTCGTTCTCCTTCAGCTTGGAGACGAGCGGAGAGAAGTCACTGTCCCCCGAGAGCAGGGCGAACACGTCGATGTGCTGCTTCGAGTAGCACAAGTCCATCGCGTCGACCACCATGTGGATGTCGGCGCTGTTCTTCCCGCTCATCTTGCTGCGGGGGATGTCGACCATCTCGATGCCGTGCCCGTGAAACTCGCGCACCGCGCTCCGGTACTGTCCCCAGTCGCAGTAGGCGCGCTTGAACACGATGCGACCTTTCTCCAGGAGGCGCTTGAGCACCAGCTCGATGTGGAACTTTCCGTCCTTCATCTCGTGCACGCCGAGTGCGAGGTTTTCATAGTCGACGAATACGGCGATCAGCGGTTCGGAAGACATGGTGGCTCCGTGGTGTCAGGGCTGCGTGGCGCCAGAGGGGATTCAGGATCCGCGGGCGTGTTCGATCAACCAGGCGGCAAGATCCGGTACAAGCCCGGTGTACGCGTGACGCCCGCTCAGGAGGTCGTAGTGTCCGCCGGGGTGGGTCCGGCTTGCATGGCGCGCGGCCGGCACGAGTGCTCCGAGCCGGGCCGATGCGGCGGGCGGAACGATGCCGTCGTCTCGCGCGGACACGTTCAGCAAGGGGAGCGCGAGGCTCGAAGGATCGTAGGGGTGGCCGTCGAGCACCGCGCCGCCCGGGGGGAAGGGGTTCTCCCGGTGGAACGCCCGGTAGAGCTGGCGGAACGTCCCTCCGGGAAACGCGGGCGGGAAACGGCGGGCCCGCTCGAAGCGTGCGGCGGCGTCCGCGTGGTGCACGCCGTCGAGCAGCGCGAAGAATCCCCCGCCGCACCACTGCATCGGCGTCGCCGACGCGAGCAGGGCCGCGACGAGTGCGCCCGGCACGTTGCCGAAGACCTCGGCGAGCCGCTCGCCGCCACACGCCCGGAGCCAGTCTCCCAGAGGATCGTGCCCCGGCTCGAATCCGGCCGGGGTCGAGAGGGTGATCAGCGCCCCGGCCTTGCCGGGACAGCGGATGCAGTAGAGCAGGGCGAGCAGCCCGCCGTGGAAATGGCCCGCGAGGGCCGGGGGCCGTCCGCCTGCCGCCGCGCGGGCCGCGGCGAGCGCCCGGCCGATCCGCCGGAGCTGGTCCGTGACGGTGCGCCGCCGGTCGGCCTCGCCGGGCCGGCCCCAGTCGAGCAGGCAGGTCTCGACGCCGCAGCTCGCCAGAGCGCCCGTGAACGAGCATTGCGGGTGGAAGTCGAAGACCCGTGCGCCGGTGGTGAAGCCGGGGACGACGAGTACGGTCGCGCCGGCGGTCCCCCTGGCCGGATGGCGGATGAGCGCCGCGTTGCCGTCGCGCATGATGACTTCCGCGGCCGGCGGGGACGGGCCGCCGTGCCGCCTCCCGGGGGACGGCGCCCCGCGGGCCGTCCCGGACGTCGAATCCGTGAACGGGTTGCCGTACCGCGGTTCCGAATGCACCGCCTGCGACTCGAACGCGCGGGAGATGCTCGACGCTGCGGCACGGTCATGCTCCAGCCAGTCGAGGAAGGCGGCGGCGGCGCGGCGCCGGGCCTGGTCGAATTCGGGGCTCGACGAGAACTCCCGGAACGAGCCGTCGACCCGCGCCGCGAGCCGGGTGTAGTGCTCGTATGGCCCGCTACCCGTATCGACCTTCTCGTCCCGGCCGGTGGCGTCCCCATGCAGCGCGCGGCGCGGCGCGCCGCCGCCGGTGTTCCCGTCTCGACCGGCGGAACCCCCATCGACCGCACCGTACGGTCCGGCGCCCGCGCCACCGGCTTGCGCACCCGCAAGCGAGTGCATCGCTTCGTGGGCGAACCCCCCGGCCAGACGCGCGACATCGCTCATCGCAAGGGCGGCGGCGCGGGATCGGCGAGTCGGCTCCAGTCCATGCAGCGCCACCGCGAAGGGTTCAAGCCACGATCCGAACGCCGCCGCGAACGCGGGCCAGAGATCGCCGAACCGCTCCCGCGCGTGGGCGCCGCGGACGAGCCCGCCGGTCGCGTCGAGGAGCGTCTTTGCCGACAGCGGCGCATCGGCGCCCGCATCGAGGTCCGGCCCGCCGACCGACGGGCTCACCATGCGACGAGCGCCCGCTCCGGTGCGTACGCCCGCACGTCGCAGACTCCCGGATCGAACATGTCTTCCTCCTGAAGGGTCTGCCCGCAAACCATCGTAACACCGGGCGTCGCCGGTTCGGCGTCCGCCGTGCGGAAAGGGAGGGCCGCCCGCCGGCGGTGCAAGCCGCCGGGACTTCGAGATACGACGTTCTCCCGAAAAGTTTTTCCGAAAGAACATTAAAGATTTTGCGGCGATGGGATACACTGTGGCCGGTGGTATCCGGTTCCGTCTCGAAAGCTCCGACATCCCCGAAGTGCTGGAACGTCCTGACACGGGCCGCCGGTGGTGAGCGGGTCGATCGCCTTCACGCAGGAGATGCTGGCCGTGCTCCTCATCCTGGGGCTCACGGTCTACCTGTTCATCTCCGAGGTCGTCCGGGTCGACGTCGCCGCGATCACCATCATGGTGTTGATCGGGGCCACCGGCGTCGTTCCCGCCGCCCACGTCTTCGACGGCTTCTCAAGCAACGCGGTGATATCGATCATCGCGGTGATGATCATGGGGGCGGGGCTGGACCGCACCGGGATCATGACTCAGCTCGCCGGCAGCATCCTGCGCATCGGCGGGCATACCGAGCAGCGGATCATCCCCATCATCTCGGGCACGGTCGGCGTCATCTCGAGTTTCATGCAGAACATCGGGGCGGCGGCGCTGTTCCTGCCCGTCGTGAGCCGGATCTCGACGCGGACCGGCATCCCCCTCTCGCGCCTGCTGATGCCGATGGGCTTCTGCGCGATCCTCGGCGGCACCATGACGATGGTCGGATCGAGCCCCCTCATCCTTCTGAACGACCTGATCCTGAACGCGAACGAGGTCCTGCCCGCAGGCACCGCCCCGATGCGGACCTTCCACCTGTTCGCGGTGACCCCCATCGGAATCGTGCTGATGACCGTCGGCATCGTCTATTTCATCTTCCTCGGGACGCGCCTGCTGCCGGTGCTGAGCGACGGCGCGGCCGACGGCGCGGCCACCGCGCGATACTTCGAAGACCTCTATGGCCTGAAGGGCGACATCTTCGAGGCGACCGTCCCCCCGGGCTGTTCCCTCGCCGGCCGGACGATCGAGGAAGCGGAAGCGATTCCGGACGCGCCCTTCGTACTCGGGATGCGGGTGGGACGCGACATCGAGCTCGAACCGCCGCTGGCCCGCGTCATCCCCGCCGGCGCCGTGTTCGCGCTCATGGGCAGCCGGGAACAGGTGCAGCGCTTCGCTCGGGCGACCGGGATCAGCGTAGCGCGCGACATGCACGCGTTCATCGAGGTGCTCAACCCCTCGCGGGCCGGGGTGTCGGAAGTCGTCGTCCCGCCGAGTTCCAGCGTGGTGGGACGCACGATCGAGGAAATCGGGATGCGCAGGAGCCACGGTGCCCACGTACTCGCGATCAACCGACGCGAGGAGATCATCCGCCGCGATCTTCCCCGGACCGCCCTGGAGGCGGGCGACACCCTGGTGCTGCACAGCTACTGGGAAGACCTGCATCGTCTGGCGCGGGAACGCCTGTTCGTGGTGGTGACGGACTACCCCTACGAGGTCACCCGTCCGCACCGGGTGTACCACGCGCTGGTGTTCTTCCTGCTCGCCATCGGCCTGACCCTGTTCACCGATCTGCGCCTGTCGCTCGCGTTGCTCACCGGCGCGGCAGGCATGATCCTGAGCGGGGTCATCACCATCGACGAAGCCTACCGTTCGGTCGGCTGGCAGAGCGTGTTCCTGCTCGCGAGCCTGCTGCCGCTGGGGATGGCGGTGGAGACGACGGGTACGGCCGCGTGGATCGCGCAGGAGACCCTCCGGCTGCTCGGAGACGTGCCGCTCTGGGTACTGCAAGGCGCCCTGGCGGTGCTTGCCACGGGGTTCACCCTGCTGATGTCGAACGTGGGGGCGACGGTGCTGCTGGTGCCGCTCGCCATCAACATCGCGATCGGGGCAGGAGGGAATCCTGCGGTGTTCGCCCTGACGGTGGCGCTGGCGGCCTCGAACTCCTTCCTGATCCCGACGCATCAGGTCAACGCGCTGGTCATGGGGCCGGGCGGATACCGGGTCTGGGACTTCATGCGCGCGGGCGGCGTCATGACCGTCCTGTTCCTCGTGATCCTCATTCCGATGGTCAACCTGATCTTCTGAGGAGCACCGACGCGGGGGATCCCGAAGGCATCGTCGGCGCCGCCGGCGCCGGAGGGCCGGCGCCCGCTCCGTGCCGTCCTACCCCGCCAGCTCCGCGATCGCGCCCAGCGCCTGCTCCAGATCTTCCTCGCCGGTGAAGTAGCCGGGAGCGATGCGTACCGCGCCCCGGATCTCCGCCGTACCCTGGTCCTCGTGCACGAGGGGCGCGCAATGCAGGCCGGCGCGCACGCAGACATGGTGGTCGGCGTCGAGCATCTCCCCGACCTGATCCGCGGGGAGGCCCTCGACGTTGAACGACAAGGTTGCGACCCGCGGACGGTGCCCCCGCGGACCGTAGACGGTGATCCCGTCCACGGCCTCCAGCCCGCTCTCGATGTGGCGGATATGACCCACCTCCACGGACTCGATGCAGGCGAGCGCGTGGCGGCACGCCGTGGCGTGGTCGTCGTCGGGGGAAGCGCCGGGCCGGGTGCGGCCAAGGTCCGCGAACCACTTCTGGGCGGCGTTCAGGCCCGCGATGCCCGGGATCGAAGCGGTGCCCGCCTCCAGGCGATGCGGGTAGGCGTCGGGCTGGAATCTGGAGATCGAATCGACACCGGTGCCACCCACCCGGACATGGCGGATCTCCACGCCTTCCGCGACGATCATCCCGCCGATCCCCATCGGCCCGAACAGGCCCTTGTGGCCCGTGAAGCACAGGACTTCGATCCCTAGCGCGTCCATGTCGATGGGGAGCACGCCGGCGCTCTGCGCGGTGTCCACCACGAAGACGGCCCCCGCCTCGCGCGTGACCGCGCCGATCGCGCCGAGGTCCTGGACCGAGCCGAGCACGTTGGAACCGTGGTTGACCACCACGACCTTCGTCCGCGGGCCGAAGGCGTCGCGGATCGCGTCGGGGTCCACGTACCCTTCGGCGTCGCGCCCGATCCGCGTGACCCGCACCCCGTGGTCGCGCTCGAGGTGGGAGAGCGGGCGGAGCACGGAGTTGTGCTCGACCCGTGTGGTGACGACGTGATCCCCTTCTCGAACGAGGCCGAACAGCGCGATGTTGAGCGAGTCGGTGACGTTCCGGGTGAACACCACCCGGTTCGGATCGCCGCCGAAGCCGAAGAACTGCGCGAGCAGGCGCCGCGTCTCGAAGATCATCTGTTCCGCCTCGATCGCGAGGGTATGGCCGGCACGGCCCGGGTTGACCCCGTGGCTGCGGAAGAAGGCGTCCATGAACCGGTACACGGGTTCGGGCTTCGGCCAGGTCGTCGACGCGTTGTCCAGATAGTAGTGGTCCTTCATCGCAAATCCTCTCCTCTCGGTTTCCCCGCTCTCGTTTCAGCAGCGCGGTTGAAGAAAGCAGTCAACGGTGGGTGAACGTTCCAGACGTCATCCGGCGCTCCAGGCCGGCGCACGCCTCGCTCACGATGCGTAGTAGTCGATGACGATGCCCCCGAAGACCAGCGCGCCGACCCATTGGTTGTTGAGGAACGCGCTGAAGCAGGCGCCGGGCTCGCGGTCGCGGATCAGGTACTGCTGGTAGAGGAACAGCGTAGCGCTCAACGCCACCGCGACGTTGTAGCAGAGGCCGAGGCCGGCTTGGCGGCCGGCGAGGAGGAGCACCGCGAGCGCCGCGGTCTGGCTCGCGCCGACGAAGGCGCGATCGGCGTCGCCCAGCAGAATCGCCGTCGACCTGACTCCGATACGGAGGTCGTCTTCGCGGTCGGCCATCGCGTACATCGTGTCGTAGGCGACGACCCAGGCCACGACTCCCGTGAACAGCAGCCACGCGAGCGGCGGGGTCTCGTTGGTGAGCGCGGCGAACGCCATCGGGATCCCCCATCCGAACGCGACGCCGAGATGCATTTGCGGCAGGTGCGTCCACCGCTTCATGAACGGGTAGATCGCGGCGAGCGCCGCGCCGGCGAAGGAGAGTACCACCGCGAAACCGTTCAGCGTGAGCACGAGCCCGAGCGCGACGAAGCACAGCACGGTGAACAGGACGAGCGCCTCGCGCGGCGTCACCTTGCCGCTCGCGATGGGCCGGTGCATCGTGCGCCGCACGTGGGGATCGACCTTGCGGTCCGCGAAGTCGTTGATGACGCATCCGGCCGAGCGCATGACGAACACCCCGGCCACGAACACGAGCACCACGGCCGCGTCCGGCCCGCCCGCCCCGGCGATCCACAGCGCCCACAGGGTCGGCCACAGCAGCAGCAGGGTGCCGATCGGCTGGTGCACGCGCATCAGCAGCGCGTACTGGCGGAGGCGTTCCTTTGTCCGGCGCCGGTGAGGCCGCGCCGGCGCCGGCCTTCCCGCCCGGGAGCATTGCGGCGGGCGCCCGGCCTCGCGCCGTCCGGTGCGGGACGGGGGGCAGGGCATCGGCGGCGGCGATGGATCAGACCTGGCCATAGTGCGCTCCCGCCCCGATCCAGCGCCGCAGGAGCGGCGCGATGCGGGATTCGTGCCTTGCGAGAAGCTCGGACGCGGCTTGCTCGACCCCCGGCAGCAGCGGGAGGTCCCGCGCGAGGTCGGCGATGCGAAGCTGGGCGAGTCCGGTCTGGCGCGTGCCGAGGAGATCGCCCGGCCCGCGGATCTCCAGGTCCCGCTGCGCGATCTCGAACCCGTCGTTGGTCGCGCGCAGCACCTCCAGACGCGAGCGCGCCGCCTCGGTCAGGGGCCCGTCGTACATCATCACGCAGGCGCTGCGCCTCGCGCCGCGGCCCACCCGGCCGCGCAACTGGTGGAGCTGGGCGAGCCCGAGGCGCTCCGCGTTCTCGATGATCATGAGCGAGGCGTTGGGGACATCGACCCCGACCTCGATCACCGTGGTCGCGACCAGCACGTCGAGCCGCGCCTCCTTGAACGCCGCCATCGCCATGTCCTTCTCCGCCGGCGGCATCCGGCCGTGCACCAGCCCGACGCGCAGATCGGGCAGGGCCTCGGCGAGCTCGCGCGCGGTGTCCTCCGCGGCGCGGCACGCCAGCGCCTCGGACTCCTCGATGGCGGTGCAGACCCAGTACGCCTGCTCGCCGCCCGCGCACGCGCGGCGGATGCGGGCCACGACTTCGGACCGGCGCTGCGAAGGCGCCACCGCGGTATCCACCGGCGTCCGCCCCGGCGGCAGCTCGTCGATCACCGAGACGTCCAGGTCGGCGTACGCGGTCATCGCCAAGGTGCGGGGGATGGGGGTGGCGGTCATGATGAGCTGGTGGGGCCGCAGCCCGCCGCGTTCCCCCTTGCCGCGCAGCGCCAGCCGCTGCTCCACTCCGAACCGGTGCTGCTCGTCGACGACGACCAGCCCGAGGTTCGCAAAGGTCACCTGGGACTGGAACAGCGCATGCGTGCCCACCGCGACTGCCGCGTGTCCATCCGCGATGCCGGCGACGGCCTGGGCGCGCTCGCGGCTCCCGAGGCGGCCCGAGAGCCACGCCACCGTGATCCCGAGCGGTTCGAGCCAGCCACGAAAGCTCGCGCAGTGCTGCTCCGCGAGCAGCTCCGTGGGCGCCATCAACGCGACCTGGCGCTGGTTCGCGACCGCCACCACCGCGGCGAGGGCCGCGACCACCGTCTTGCCGGCGCCCACGTCCCCCTGCACCAGCCGGTGCATCGGGCGGGTCCGGGCGAGGTCGGCGCGGATCTCCCGTGCCACCCGGTGCTGGGCCGCGGTCGGCTCGAACGGCAGCGAGTCGATGAAGCGCTGCACGAGCGCATCGCCGCGCTCGAACGCGGGGGCCTGCCGGGCGTCGAGCCGGCGCCGCGCAACCCGCAGCGAGAGATGGTGCGCGAGCAGCTCCTCGAACGCGAGGCGCCGCCGCGCGGGATGATCGGGGCGCAACGGCGCTTCCGGGCTCGTGCCCGCCGGCGGCCGGTGGATCGCCCCCAGGGCGTCGCCGATGGGGACGAGCCGATGGCGCGCGGCGATCCCCTCGGGCAGCAGCTCGGCAACGTCGGGGTTGCGCTCCAACCGGTCGAACGCCTGGTCCATCAGGCGGCGCAGCAGGGTCTGCCCCAGGCCCGCGGACGTGGGGTACACCGGCGTCAGGCGGTCGCTGGTCGGGGCCCGTGCGCCGTCCGCGAGCAACCGGTACTCCGGATGCACCATCTCGACACCGCCCGGTGAGGGACGGACCTCGCCATGGCAGGCGATGCAGCGGCCCGGCCGGAGCTGTCGCCGCTGGTTCTCGTTGAAGTGGAACAGCCGCATCGCCATCGCCGCGGTGCCGTCGTCGATGGTGACGACGAGGGAGCGGCGGCGTCCGAACCGGACCTTCGCGTCTTCGATCCGGCCGCACGTGAACGCGGCGCGGCCGGCCCGCAGGTCCTCGATGGCGTGGATGCGGGTGCGATCCTCGTACCGCAGGGGGAGATGGAACAGCAGGTCGAGCACCGTCTCGATCCCCAGCGCCGCGAGCTTCGCGGCAATCCCCGGTCCGACCCCGTGCAGCTCCGTGACCGGCGTCGCTTCCAGGCGCGGCGTAGCGGCGGCTTCGGAAGAGCCGGCAGGTACGGACAGGGCCGGGGGCTCAGCCGGGCCGGCAGAGTGGGAAGGGCCGGCGGGTGCGGACAATGCCGGGGACTCAGCCGGGCCGGCAGGTTCGGGCGAACCGGAGGGGCCGGCAGGCCGGGCCGCCGCGCGGAAAGGGGGCGCCATGTCCGTCGCGGAATCCCGCGGCTCCCGCGCTCAAGGGGCCTTGACGAGGACGCCCTCGATCTCCACCGCCGCGCCCTTGGGCAGCGAGGCGACCCCCACCGCGGCCCTCGCGGGATAGGGCTCCTCGAAGTACTCGGCCATCACCTCGTTGACGAGCGGGAAGTGCGCGAGGTCGGTCAGGTAGATGGTGAGCTTCACGACGTCGCCGAAATCGCCCCCGGCGGCATGGACGACGGCGTGCAGGTTGCGGAAGACCCGGTGGATCTGCTCCCGGGTGCCGGACACCAGCTCCATCGTCTCCGGGTGGAGGGGGATCTGGCCGGAGAGATAGACGGTGTCGCCGGCGCGGACCGCCTGGGAGTAGGCGCCGATGGCGCCCGGTGCGGATGACGTGGCAATCGCCTGTCTGGTCATACCCGATCCTCCATGGGACGTTTCGTCCACGAACGTTTTCGTCATGCCGTCTCACCACCTCGTCCGCCAGGCGGCGAGGAGGGTGTGTTCGGGCTTTTTCGAGGCGTGGCCCGGATGCCGCGACCGGACGGCCTCGACGGAGAGCGCGCCGCCCAGGGTGTCCGCGCGGCGCCAGCGCGCCGAGAAGTCGATCTGCCGGCCGGAAGGGGCGAGCCCCGCCGAGAAGGAGCGGCTCAGAATCCGCCCGCTCCGGTCTCGGCCGACGGGAAGCACCAGGCGGGCGTGCCCGCTCTCCACGCGCGGGGGCTGGGAGACGGAGAGGGTGACGGCGTCGCGCGCGCCCAGACGGCGGCGGGCGGAGAACGCCATCGCGCTCGTGGTCACGTCCGAGAAGCCGGCGAGCATCCCCCCTCCCGCATGGAGCCACGAGAAGCCGGCCTCCGCCTCGGTGGCGAAGCGCCACCCGCCGAGGGCGGCCTCCGCCCCGACACCGGCAACGAGGCTGTCGGCCGAGAGGCGGCCGAACGCACCGCCCGATTTCGAGCCGAGTGCGGTTTCATCCTCCCGGAGCCAGCCGAGGCGCGCCCCGAACGTCGAATCCGGCGCACGCCAGGCGAGCGCCAGCCCGCGGTCGGGCGCGTCGTTCCCGTGACCGCCGGGGCCGGAGGCGGCGAAGGCCGAGACCTCCAGCCTCCCGGGCGTCGTCCGCCAGGACAGGGTCATGGCGTTCTCCGCCAGGTTGAGCAGGCTGCTCCCGGAAGCCACGGGAGATTCGTAGAGCCCGAAGCCCCAGCCTGCGTGCGGCGCCCGCGCCTCCTCGTGCCGGGCGGCGAGGCCGTGGAGCCGCCGCTCGTTGGACGTCCCCCCGCGCGCGGCGAGGGTGAAGGCGGAGGAGTCGAACCAGAAGGGGGCGCCCAGGGTGTCCATCGCCGCGATCTCGACCCCGCCCAGGGCGCGCACCAGGCCGTCGCCCAGAGGCGCGCCCATGACCAGCCTGGTCGCGCCGAGGGGATGTCCCGCGTCGCCTGCCGAGCCGCCGCCCGCCACGAACCGCATCTCGCCCACCGGGCTGGTGGCGGCGCCCAGGTCCATCAGCCCCTGGCCGTAGACGGCACGGTCGGTGTAGAGACCGCTCTTGTCGGCGGTGCGGTACAGGCGTGTCAGAAGCTCCTCGTTCGAGAGCTGATCGCGGAAGAGGTGCCGCATCACCGCCAGCCCCCCCGAGACCATCGGCGCGGCGAAGGAGGTGCCGATCTCCAGGGCCACGTCTCGACCGGGGGGGACGGGCGGATCGTCGATGGGTCCGAAATAGGCTGCGCTGACGGGGCTGTCGACGTCACCGCCCGGCGCCGCGATGCACCAGTCCGCCGCGACCCCGCAACGGTTGGAGAACGAGGAGATGGCGCCGTCCGCTCCCACGGAAACGACGGCGACCGAATGGCCGCGCAGCTCCGGGATGCGCGCGACCAGCCCGGCGAGGACGTTCGGCGAGCGGGCGTCGAGGCGGCCCGCGGCCTTCGTCATGCCGTCCGTGGGGTCGACTCCCCTGAGGTCGCTTCCCGCGCAATAGGGCGAGCCGGACAGGCACAGCTCGCCGTTGGAGTTGCCGGCGGCCCAGACGAGAAGGGTCTTCCGGGAGGCGCCCGCCTGCGCCAGCGCTGCGATTGCGCCGCCGTAGCCGGCGCGTAGCTGCGCCTCGGTATAGTTGTCGATGAGGCCGTCCAGCCCGAAGCTCAGGTTCAGGACGTCGAGGTTTTCGCTCGGGAGCAGGACGCGGCCGTACAGCGCCGCATCCCCGGCGTCGTCGTCGGCGAGCTCGCCCGGCGTGGTCGCGAGGATGATTTGGTCCGGCGGCCTGCCGCCTTCCAGCGGAACGGCGAACATCCTGAGGTTTGCACCGGGCGCGACGCCGCGGAAGTCGACGCAGGCGTTGCTCTCCACATGCCGAAAGCTGCAGCTTGCGCCCGGCGCCGCACCGACGACGCTGGCGACCCCGGTGCCGTGGGAGGGGAACGAGCCGTCCTCGTCCGCCGCGCCGTCGAGGAACGTCTCGGGAATCGACCTGCCCGCGAAGAAAGGATGCCCCTGGTCTATCCCCGTATCGATGAAGCCTACCGTGACGCCCGTCCCCGGTGTCGTCCCCGCCCCGCGCAGGAGCTCCACGTCCGCCCAGGCCTTGTCGGCCCCGATCGTCTCCAGCCCCCACTGGTTCCAGAACAGCCCGTCGTCGCGGTAGCGGCTGGCGATGACCTCCCGCCTTTGGTGATAGGCCGTATTCGAGAGGCAGCCGAAGTCCGCGGTCTCGACGCAGCGCCCGGCCGTCATGGGAGACGGCTCGGTCTGCAGCATCGGAGCGGGAACGTCCGGCGGAGCGGGAGCGTCCGGCGCGACGACGCCCCCGCCTCCCCCTCCGCCCCCGCATCCGGCGAGGAGCGCGGCCGCGGCGAGCAGGAGCATCGCGCCACCCTGCCCGAGGATCCTGCCGATCACGGATGGTGGAGCTTCGCTCCCGGCTTTCGCTTCCTTGTCCGCCGCACCGGGCCGCGCGTGGACTCCGGCGCCCGTACCGGCGTCGTCACCCTCATCCAGCGCTTCGGCCCGGCCCCTGAACCCTGGACCCTGAACCTCAACGTCCACCTGCACGTCCCCTTCGTCGCCGGCGCCTGCACGTCTTCTCCCGAAGAGACGACCGGTGTCGCCGGCGCAGTCCGCCCGGGAGCAGGTGCCGACGGCGCCCGGTGGTGCGGCAGTCGCCTTCCTGGCCAAGTCATTCCTCCCTCCGGGTTTGCTGCGTCAATCGACCGGCCGGGACCTCCCCGCCGCCGGCCCGGTCACGCGCCGTTTTTTTTCGACGATCCGGACGTCAGTGCCCGGTCCGTGCGATGCGGGAGACCTCCCCGATGCCGCGGATGCGCCGCATGATACGTGCGAGATGCACGCGATCGTGCACCCCGATCCCGAAGTTCAGGGTGGAGTCGAGGCCGTCCCGGTGCTCGATGTTCACGTCCTCGATGTTCGCCCCCATCTCCGCGATCGCCGACGCGACCGTCGCAAGGACGCCCTTGCGGTTGGCCATGTCGACGCGGATTTCGACCAGGAACTCGCTGTCCACCCCGGGCTCCCACGCGACCTCCACCCACCGCTCGGGCCGGTCGGAGTACTCCGCGAGGTTCTTGCAGTCGGTGGTGTGGATGACGATCCCTCTTCCCGCGCTCACGAATCCCACGACCGGATCGCCGGGGATGGGATGGCAGCACTTGCCGAAGTGCACCACCATGCCTTCCGATCCGCGGATGTAGAGCGGCGGCTGGCCGCCGGGAGCCGGATCGCTCTCCGTCGAGGGCTCCTCCCCGCTCGTGGTGAGCCGTTTCGCGACCAGCGGGGCGAGCCGCTTGCCGCTCCCGATTTCCTCGAACAGCGCCTGGATCGATGAGAGCTTCAATTCCCGGAGCAACGCCTCCATGGCCGGTGCCGGCACGTCCTCGATCCCGGTCGACTCGACCGCCAGAGCCTGTCCGAGCAGCATCTCCCCCAGCTCGACCGCCTCCTCGCTACGCAGGCGCTTCAGATGGTTGCGGATCGCGGTGCGGGCCTTGCCGGTGGCGACGAAGTCAAGCCAAGCCGCGTTCGGCCGGCCCCACGGCATGGTGACGATTTCGACGGTCTGGCCCGTCGAAAGCGGGGTACGCAACGGTGCGTAGCGCCCGTCCACCTTGACCGCGACGCACTGGTTGCCGACGTCGGTGTGCACCGCGTACGCGAGATCGACCGGGGTCGCCCCCCGGGGCAGCTCCATGATGTCGCCGGCCGGGGTGAACACGTAGATCTCCTTCGGGAAGAGGTCCACCTTGACGCTTTCGAGGAATTCGAGGGAATCGCCGGCGTGGGTCTGCATCTCCAGCAGGTCCCGCACCCATTCCCGCACCCTGAGCTGGGCGGTGTTGGCCCCAGGCTGTCCGGTCTTGTACATCCAGTGCGCGGCGACCCCGGACTCCGCCACCCGGTGCATTTCCTCGGTGCGGATCTGCACCTCGACCGGGGTGCCGAAGGGGCCGAACAGCGTCGTGTGCAGGGACTGGTAGCCATTTGCCTTTGGGAGTGCGACGTAGTCCTTGAACCGCTCCGGCACCGGTTTGTACAGGCCGTGCACCATGCCCAGGACACGATAGCAGTCGTCGGGCCGCTCGACGACGATCCGGAATCCGTAGACGTCGAGCACTTCCCTGAACGACACCCGCTTGGCGCGCATCTTCCGGTACAGGCTGTAGAGATGCTTCTCCCGCCCGCCGACGCGGGCCCTGACGCCTTCCTGGCGCAGGCGCCGCTTCATCGCGGTCTCGATCTTGCCGACGACCCGCTTGCGGTGCCCGCGCGCCTTCCTGACCTGCGCGTCGAGGACCCGGTAGCGCCGCGGGTAGAGCACGCGGAAGCCGAGGTCCTCCAGCTCGATCCGGACGCTTCGAAGCCCGAGACGGTTGGCGATCGGGGCGTAGATGTCGATCGTCTCCCGCGCGATGCGGCGCCGCTTCGCAAGCGGCAGGGCGCCGAGGGTCCGCATGTTGTGCAGCCGATCCGCGAGCTTGATGAGCATGACCCGGATGTCGCGGGCCATCGCCATCAGCATCTTGCGGAAGTTCTCGGCCTGCGCCTCGGCCCGGCTCTCGAACGAGAGGTGGGTCAGCTTGCTGACCCCGTCGACGAGCTCGGCGACCGCGTCACCGAACTCGGTGGCGATCTGCGGCTTGGCGGTCGGGGTGTCCTCGATGACGTCGTGGAGGAGCGCGGCGACGATGGTCTCGTGGTCGAGGCGCATCTCCGCCAGTATCGTCGCGACCTGCACGGGATGATGGATGTAGGGCTCGCCCGAGGCCCGGTGCTGCCCGTCGTGGGCGCCGGCGCCGAACAGGAAGGCACGGTGGATGTTCTCGACTTCCGCCTGGTCGAGGTAGGCTCCGGCAACGCGGCGGAGGTCGCCGATGCGAGACCGGGAGCTCGCCGGCACCCCGGCGTCGTCGGCCGCCCGCGGCGAAGCGCGCCTGATCCGCGAAGGCGTCCGGCCGCGGGCTCCCGGCAGCGTGTGCGTACCGAAGGGGAAGCCCGCGAAGCGCCGGGACGACGGCAGCTTCACCGTCAGATGCCGTCGAAGGAAGGCCCCTCATCCCGCGTCTCGACCTTGGGGAGAACAGGCTCCGGCGCTTCGTCCAGGATGCGTTTGTCCACCAGTCCGTCGGCGATCTCGCGAAGCGCGATCACCGTGGCCTTGTCCTTCTCGTACGGGACGAGCAGCGGCGAGCCGCGGACGATCTGGCGCGCGCGCTTCGTCGCGACGAGCACCAGCTCGAAGCGGTTGGGGATCTTCCCGATACAGTCTTCGACCGTCACCCTAGCCATGTTCTGCTCCGCGGATCGTTTGAAAACGGGCGGCAAGTCTACTCAAAGAAGTCGCGCGGAAGCCAGGAGCCCCGGGCCCGTCACCGGCGCCACGCCGATCGCGAACCCGGCGCCGCTCGACTTGCCGGCCTACTTGTAGAAAAGCTCCCGCGGATAGTCGCTCAGCAGCTCGTAGCCGGTCTCGGTGACCACGAGGCATTCGCTGAACACCACGCCTCCCCGGTGGGGGATCTTCAGGTCGGGGATGTAGTGGAAGCACATCCCCGGCTCCAGCACCAGCGGATCGTCCTCGTTGATGCTCATGATGCGGCCTTCGCCCCAGTCGGGGGGGAAGCCGATCCCGATCGAGTAGCCGAGCCGGTGCTCGAAGGCTTCGCCGAGGCCGGCCTTGCGTATCACTTCCCGGCCGGCGCGATCGACCTCGTGCGAGGTGGCGCCGGTGCGGGTCGCGGCCTTCGCCGCCTCCAGCGCGTCGCGCGAGGCTTCCGCCATCGAGATCCACATCGGATCCGGCTTCCCGACGACCACGGTGCGCGAGAGCATGCAGTTGTAGCGGTTGTGGGTGCCGCCGCCCTCCATGTACACGACGTCGTTGTCGGCGACCGGGCGCCGTTCCGCGCACTCGAAGGCGAGGCCCGCCTGCGGACCGGCGACGAACTGGGCGGAGTGGCCGAGGTATTCGCTGCCGGCACGGTGCATCGCCTCGTGGGCGGCGGCGGAGATCTCGGTCTCCAGAACGCCGGGGCGCACCGCCTCGATCGCCGCCTCGATGGACGCGGCGCAATAGCGGCCCGCCTCGCGGATGTACCCGATCTCCGCCGGCGACTTGCGCTTGCGCACCTCTTCGACGATTCCCGAGCAATCGACGAGATCGTCGACGCCGAGGCGGGCGATCAGCTTCTTGTAGCGCCCTGCCGGGAAGAACCAGGCGTCGTCCTGGTTGCCGATGCGCCGGCCGAGCAGACCGTAGTCCGCGAGCACGCGCCAGGTGGCTTCGTCCGGGTCCTCGGTGTCCATGTAGCCGACGACGTGCTCGAGGCAACTGTCGATGCGCGCCTTGTGGCGGATGAGGCCGCGGGTGAGCAGGATCGGCGGATGATCGAGCGGGACCACCAGGAGCTGGTAGGTAAAGTAGCCGAGGCTGTGGTAGCCGGTGAGGTAGACGATGTTCTCCGGCACGGTGGTGAGCATGACCTCGACACCCGCTGCGTCCACCCCGCGCCTGACCGCGGCGAGCCGTTTCCCGTATTCCTCGTCGCTGAACGGGAGCGGACTGCGGGCCATGGGGCTCTCGGTGCTCATCGCGGATTCTCCCCTCAGAAGTAGAAGTCGGTGAACCCGGCGAGGAAACCCTTGGTGCGCTCCTGCTGCGGGTGCTTGAGCACCTCGTCGGGCGTTCCCTGCTCGTGGATGACGCCATCGTGCAGGAACAGCACCTGTCTGGCGAGATGGTAGGCGAACCCCAGCTCGTGGGTGACGACGATCATCGTCATGCCCTCGGCGCTCAGGTCGCGCATCGCGTTCAGCACCTCCCCCACCAGCTCCGGGTCGAGCGACGAGGTGACCTCGTCGAACAGCATCACGTCGGGCTTCATCGCGAGCGCCCGGGCGATCGCGACACGCTGCTGCTGCCCGCCGGACAGCCGTGACGGATACTGATCCGCCTTCTCCAGCAGGCCGACCTTGTCCAGGTTCTCCATCGCCCGCTCCGCTGCCGCCTCCTTGCCGATCCGGAGGACCGTCACCGGCCCTTCCATGACGTTCTCGAGCACCGTCATGTGGGGGAAGAGGTTGAATTGCTGGAACACCATGCCGACGTGGGTCCGCACCTGGACCAGCTCGCGCTCCTGGTAGCTGAAGGTGGGCGCCCCGTGCAGCGTCCCGGATTTCTTGCCGATGATCCTCCCCTGCAGCTCGATGCGTCCTGCGCTCGGGTATTCCATGAAGTTCAGGCACCGCAGGAAGGTGCTCTTGCCCGACCCGCTGGACCCGATCATGCAGATCATCTCTCCGCGCTGGACCTCCAGATCCACGCCTTGCAGCACGTGGTGGTCACCGAAGTACTTGTGCAGGCCGTTCACCCGCAGGATCGGCTCGCTCACAGCTTCACCTCTTCGTCGATGCGGAACCGGCGTTCCAGCCCGTAGGTGCAGAGCACCAGCGGATAGATGGCGAGAAAATAGATGACCGCCACCGCCGTGTAGACCTCGAAGGGGCGGTAGATCGCGTTCGCGAGCTGTTCGCCCTGCCACATCAGGTCGGCGACGGCGATGGTGGACGCGAGCGAGGTCGCCTTGACCGCCTCGATCATCCGGTTGGCAAAGGCCGGGATCATGCGCCGGACCGCGACCGGCAGGACGATCCTGCGCATCACCTGGAAGTACCCCATCCCGATCGCGCGGCCCGCCTCCCACTGGCCGCGCTCGATGGACTGGATGCCGCCACGGAAGATCTCCGCCGAGTAGGCGGTGATGTTGAGGCCGATGCCGAAGACCGCGGCAAGGAAGGGTTCGAGCTGGCCGCCGACCAGCACCGGGAAGGCGTAGAAGAACCACACCACCTGCACCAGGATGGGCGTATTGCGGAACACCTCGATGAAACACGTGGCCGGCCAGTTGAAGATGCGGCGCTTCGAGTAGCGCATCGCCCCGATCACCACCCCGCCGAGGAGGGCGCCGGCGATGATGATCGCGCTCAGCTCGGCCGTGACCAGCAGGCCCTCCGCGAAGCTCCTCCAGTACTGGGGCATCTCGCCCCAGCGCCATTGGAATTCAGGCATCGGCGGCGCCCCCTACGTTCTCGCCGCGTCGAGGCGGGTCTCGACGTAGCGTATGGAGAAGGACGCGATGGTGAGCATGACGAAGTAGAACGCGGCCACCAGGGTGAAGATCTCCAGCGGGCGGTAGAGCTGCGCGCTCAGCACCAGCGCCTTGTACAGCAGCTCGCCGTAGGTGATCACCGACGCCTGGGTGGTGGTCTTCATCAGCTCGAAGCTGCGCTCCAGGAAGGGCGGCACCATGCGCCGGACCGCCTGGGGCAGGATGATGCGCACCATGAGCTGCGGGAGGTTCATCCCCAGGGCCTTGCCGCCCTCCCACTGGCTGCGGTCGATCGACACGATCCCGGCCCGGTAGACCTCGGCCATGAACGCTCCGGTCTGGAAGCCGAGGGTGATGATCGCCGCCGTGTACGGGTCGAAGGCGACCCCGATGACGATGGGCAGGGCGTAGTAGCACCAGAACAGCAGAACCAGCACCGGGGTGGCGCGGAAGAATTCGATGATCGCGATCGCCGGCGCCTTCACGAACCAGAAGCGCGAGAGGCGCATCAGGGCCAGCCCCAGGCCGATGACGATCCCCAGGCCCAGCGAAGAGAATCCGATCTTGAGGGTTCCGAGGAAGCCCTCCCACAACACGTCCCGGTAGTTCAGGACGAAAGCGAAGTCCCACTCGTAGACTGGCATGGACCCGGTTCCGCGGCCGGTACGCGCCGGCCGTCACCGCTGCGCGGCGAAGGATGCCGCCGGGGCGTCCCGTGCCGGACCGCCCCGGCGCCGCTGCCTCACTGCATCTCGGTGAGCTTGATGGTCGGTGCCAGCATCGGGTCCATGCCGCGGGACTCGATGAAATCCCTGTACACCTTCGCCGTCTGCCCCCGGTGGTAGTAGTAGTCGACCGCGATCGACAGCCAGTCACGCCACTGCTTGTCGGGCTCCTTGCGGATGCCGATGCTCGTGGTCGATGCGCTTGGCGGCTTGGGGATCACCACCTTGTGTTCGCCGAGCTGCTCGCGGGCGGTGAAGGCCAGCGACTGGGCGGAGCCGCCCACCGCGTGCACGCGGCCGGCGAAGTAGTTCGCGAGCGCCTCCGCGTAGGTCTTCGCGCGGACGACGTCCGCATTCGGCAGCAACCCGGTGATGGCGCGATCGTTCGAGGTGCCGAGCGCCACCGAGATCTTCCTGTCGGGGGAGTCGAGCTCGGCCCACGTGGAGATCGTGCTGCTCTTCGGCACCATGATGCCGACCGCGTAGTAGAGCAGGGTCCCGCTCGCGAAATCGATGGCGAGCGCGCGTTGCGGGGTCGCGTCGAGGGCGACGACCATGTCGAACTGGTTGGCCTGGAGGCCGGCCACCGCGTTGCCCCAGGTCGTCTCGACGCATTTCCAGTCGACCTTCAGCTCCTCGGCGAGCAACGCGGCGATGCCGGGCCCGATGCCGCTCCACTCGCCCGTCTTCGGGTCGCGGTAGTACCAGGGCTCGCTCGGCGCACAGCCGACGCGGATCATCTTCTCGGCCTTGATCTGCTCCCAGGTGGACTGGGCCGATGCGCTCACGGAGCCGATCGATAATCCCGCGGTGAGTACCGAGGCAAGCAGGTATCTGATTTTCATTGGTTTTTTCCTCCGTTGGTCCCTTACCCAAAATCTTCGACAAAACGACGAAGAATGATCCGCCGCCCGGCTTCCGATTCCCTGATGCCGGATTCCCGGGAGCGGCGCCTGGTTCCGGCTATGCCGAGTTGAGGCAAATGACCCGCCGAAATGGGGCGGGTCGGTCTCAAGACTGCCACCAGATGGGCCGGGAATCCACTCCGATCACCCGCGTGCCGGCCCGGGTCCGGAAGCGGGTGGGTCGTGAAGCCGGTTCGGGGATTGTCCGATTCCGAACCGGTGCGCTAAGGTGCGGGCGTCCAACACCGCAACCGCCGGAGGCGCGCATGCACACCTTGCCGATTCGGATGGGCGTGCTGGTGCCGTCCCTCGATCCAGTGGTCGAGCACGACTTCCAGCGCTTTCTGCCCCACGCGGCGTCCTTCCACGTCGGCCGGCTGGATCAGCCGGCGAACTCGAAGACGGCCAGCGACGAGGGGCTGGCGCGGATGTGCGGCCAGGCGCCGGAGAAGGCGCGCGCGCTGGCGGATCTCGGCGCGGAGCTGATCGCGTTCTGCTGCACCAGCGCGAGCTTCCTCCGCGGTCCCGGCTGGGATCTTGAACTCGCCGGGCGGATCGAGGCCGCGGCGGGGGTGCCGGCGCTGACCACGTCGACCGCGGTGGCCGAGGCGCTCACCCACCTCGGGATCACCCGTGCATTCATGGTCACGCCCTACCGCCGGGACGTCAACCGCCGCGAGCAGGCCTTCTTCCGCGCCCACGGCGTCGAGATTCCCGCCTTCACGTCGTTCGAGTGCGCACACAGCCACGAGATCGACAAGATCACGCCGCGGACCCTCATCGAGCGCGTGCTCGCCGAACGGGCGGGCATCGCCGCGTGTGACGGGGTGTTCGTGAGCTGCACCGCGTTGCGTGCGATGGAGACCATCCCGCACCTCGAAGAGGTCCTCGGCACACCGGTGGCGAGCTCGAACGCGGCCATGATGTGGGCGGCGCTGCAACGACTGGGGGTCGACTCCCGCGGCGTGCGGGCCGGACGGCTTTTCGAAGATTTCGGGTCGCCGCGTCCGGCGCGGGTCGCCTGAGAAGCCGGCGGAGAATGGGCGATCTCCGGGCAGATCCCGGGACGGGCCCCCTGTCGAGAAGGTCTGCGCAGCGGCGTCCGGGAGGGCCGTTCGCGCCGGGGTGCTCTTGACCGGCCCCGGTCCACGCGATGGCTTCCCCGCCGTGCCGGGACCACCGAAAGGAGCGGGAGATGCCCCATCCGACGTACCTGTCCGAGCGCATGGGCAGCGCCGCCATCGACCCGGCCGGGCGCTTCGAGGCCGGGTCCTTCCAGTCCTTCACCCTGACCTACACCGCCGGCTACTTCGGCATCGACGACACCGGCAGCATCAAGATCGTCCACCGCTTCGCGAGCGACATGGGCAAGCCGCAGTTCGACGATCCGGGCGCCCCCAACTACGTCACCGCGGAGGCGAGCAACGGCGCGGTGCTCGACGTGCGCTACGACGGGAAGATGAACATCCGCCCGTGGGACAAGACGCTCTACATCAAGGTGGTGCGCGGCTTCCTGCGCGAGGGGGACCGCATCGTGGTGCGCTTCGGGGACCCGCGGCAGGGGTCGCCGGGGATGCGGTTGCAGACCTTCTGCGAATCGACGTTCGAGTTCCGGGTGCTGGTCGACGCCATCGCCACCTGCGACTACGTGGCGCTGCCGGCAAGCCCGGAGATCGCGATCGTGCCCGCGCCGCCGGTGCGGTGGAAGGCGATCCTGCCCACCGGACGGGTGGTCGGGGAACGCTTCCGGCTGTGCCTGAAGGGCGAGGACGCCTGGGGCAACCCGAGCGACCAATGCGACTTGCAGGCGCACTTGCGCGCGAACGTGGCGGTCGAGGGATTGCCGGAGACGGTGCGGTTCACGCCGGGGGCGTTCTCGGTGGTCGTGGACGACCTCTCGGTGGCCGCGCCGGGCGATCTCCGGATCGAGATGCTCGGCCCCGGCGGCGCCGTGCTCGCGCGCTCGAACCCGCTGCGTGTCTCGGAGCGGACGGCCCTCACCCCGTACTGGGCCGACCTGCACGGTCAGTCCGAGGAGACCATCGGGACGAACTCCGCCCGCGACTTCTTCGCGTTCGCGCGCGACAGGGCGTTCCTCGACGTATGCAGCCATCAGGGCAACGACTTCCAGATCACCACCCCGTTCTGGCGCCACCTGAACGACCTCACTGCGGAGTTCAACGCCGACGGGCGGTTCATCGCCTTCCCCGGCTACGAGTGGTCGGGCAACACCGGCTCGGCGGCGACCGCAACGTGCTCTTCCTGGAGGAAGGGCGGCAGATCCACCGCTCCTCGCACGCGCTGGTCCATGACCTCTCCGACGTCGACACCGACGCCCACTCCGCCGAGGACCTGTTCGAGGCGCTGAAGGACGAGGACTGCGTGGTGTTCGCCCACGTCGGCGGGCGGTACGCGGACATCCGGATGAGCCACGACGCGCGGCTCGAACGCGCGGTGGAGGTGCATTCCGCCTGGGGCACCTTCGAATGGCTGGTGCACGATGCGTTCGAGCAGGGCTACCGGATCGGCATCTGTGCGAACAGCGACGGGCACAAGGGCCGGCCCGGGGCGAGCCATCCGGGGGCCACGTCGTTCGGCGCCTACGGCGGCCTCACCTGCCTGTTGGCGAAGGACCTGACGCGACGCTCGATCGCCGAGTGCCTGCGCGCGCGCCACTTCTACGGCACCACCGGCTGCCGGATGATCCTCGACACCCGCGCACGCTTCGACCACGACGCCGAGCGCTTCGCCGACGATCCGAACCTCGGCCCGACCACCAGCGAGGCGGCGCGCGAGGCGATGATGGGCGACGTGGTCCGCTCGGGCGACGCGCACGCCACCTTCGCGATCGACGTCGCCGCCTCCGCGCCGATCGAGCGCATCGAGATCCGCAACGCCCTGGAGACCCTGGAGGTCTGGCGCCCCTTCGGCGAGGCGGACCTCGGCCGCCGCCTCCGCGTCGTCTGGGAGGGCTCGGAGTACCGCGGGCGCGGCCGGCAGACGATCTGGGACGGCGGCGCGGCCCTGGAAGGCAACACCTTCGAACGGCTCGCCCCGATCAACCACCACAACCTCGACAAGCGTTTCGAGCAGACCGCGCCGGGCGCGGTCGAGTGGACCGCGCTCACCACCGGGGGCTTCGGCGGCTTCGACGCCTGGCTCGCCGATGCCCGCGCCGGCACGCTGGCCATCGACACCGCGCTGGTCAAGGCCACGATCCCGATCGCGGACGTCGGCCGCGAGGACCTCGTCCACGACGCCGGCGGCATCGGGCGCCGCATCCGGGTGTTCCGCATGCCCGACGAGAACCCCTGCACGGCGCTCCGGCTCGAACGCCGCGTCGCGCTCGACAAGGGCGCCGACAACGCCCTCTACGTGAACATCGTGCAGGAAGACGGACACCAGATCTGGTCGAGTCCAATCTATGTCTTCGATGGAGCCGGAGCATGAAGCTCAGGGCTTGCGAACGGTCGATGCTCGACGGGGCGCACGGCCCCGCTAGGCGCGACGCGATGCGTCAGCAGACGGCCGTCGGGCGGGTGTTCGACGCCGGGGACTTCGTCGAGGTCGCGCACGTGCACCTGATGGCGGACACCGAGTCGCTCGGGGAGTCGGGAGTCGAGTGGCTGGAGGCGATCGCCCGGATGCCGGAGGCGCACCGCCGGGTGCGGGTGCCGACCGTCACCGACCCGCGGGGCATCGATCTCTGCGCGTACCGCAAGCTCGGGCAGGAGGAGCACCTGGCCGCGCTCGAACGCCGCGCAATCGCCGCGTTCGAATCCATGGGGATCCTGATGACCGACACCTGCATCAACTACCAATCCATCCTGCCGCCGGTGCGCGGCGAGCATCTCGCCTACGGCGACACCGGCTCGACGATCTACGCGAACAGCGTGCTTGGCGCGAGGAGCAACTTCGAGGGCGGCCCGGCCGCGCTCTGCGCCGCCCTCACCGGCCGGGTGCCCCGCTACGGCTGCCATCTCGACGAACACCGGCGCGGCACCCACCTGTTCGAGGTCCGGCGCCGCCCGAGGACGTGGAGCGACTGGGGCGCGTTCGGCGCGGTGGTGGGGAAGCAGACCGGAGACTACTGGTCGGTGCCGGTGCTGGCCGGCGTCGAGGGCTCCCCGACCTCCGACGAGCTCAAGCACTTCGGCGCGGCGCTCGCGAGCTACGGCTCGGTGCCGCTCTTCCACATGGTCGGCGTGACGCCAGAGGCCCTGGACCTCGCGAGCGTGTTCGACGGCCCGCCGCCCGCCCCCGTCCCGCTCGGAGAGGGCGACGTCGAGGCGTTCTACGCATCCTTCGGCCGTCACGAGGACAAAGTGGACGTGGTGGTGTTCGCGGCCCCGCAGCTTTCCCTCGTCGAGCTTCAGGAGATCGCCCGGGGCCTTGAAGGCAAGCGGGTGCATTCACGGACCACGCTGCTCATCGCGACCTCCCCGGAGATCAAGTCCGCCGCCGACCGTATGGGGATCACCCGGATCATCGAGGACGCCGGGGCCATCCTCCTTCGCGGGGTGTGCTTCTACCAGATGTACGCGCGCGAACTGGGTCGTGCGAAGGGCTGGACGAACCTGCTCAGCAACTCCGCGAAGCTCGTGAACATCATCTCGGGTTACGGCTACCGGCCGGTGCTCGCGACCACCGAGGCGTGCATCGAGGCGGCGGTACGCGGGAGGATGTGACGGTGGAGCGCGCCGTCCCCGGGTCCGCCACCGGCAGGATCGGACACCGGGAGCGGAAGTTGCGACGGCGGCCCGCGCCGCGCCCGGCGTGCAACCATCCGCACCGGGACGGCGGGTGCAGACGAGGGGAGACGCGACGATGACCCGCATCATCCGCGGCCACCCCGGCATCGGTCCCCGGGTGACGGGCGAGGCGCTCGTCGCCCGCGACGACTTCAGCGCCCGCTACGATCTCGATCGGATCGGTGGCGTGTTCTCCCGCCCCGCGCACAAGCTCCACGGCGAGAGCTACGTCGGCCGCATCCTCGTGCTCAACACCGCCAAGGGCGGCGTGGCGACCTCGTGGATGCTGCGCGAGATGCGCGCGCGCGGCATGGGTCCGGCGGCCCTGCTGCTCAACCTCGCGAATCCGATCATGGCGCAGGGCGCGGCGTTCGCCGATCTTGCGTTCATGGACCGCTTCGAATGCGACGTGACGGAGGCGATCGCCACCGGCGACCGGGTGATCGTCGATCCGGAGGCGGGGACGGTGACGATCGAGTGAGCCGCCATCACGGATAGCGTAGCGCGGGGGGCGCATCCGCTCGGCACCCTGCGAGCTGCTCATCCGGCCATGCCTCGAATCGAAGGTCGAGGTCGATTCGGACGGAGCGGACCTCACACACCGTTGTTCGCACCGTAGCTGGCGTCGCCCGGTCCACGCCCCGGCTCTGCGAACGATTGCCGCTCCCTGTCTTTCCTGTTCAATTGTCATCTCTTGCGTAATGATAAAGAGGCAGCCATTGGACATCGCGTTCCGGACCAACAAGATCGAGAAGATCTTCCACTCCGCGGCCGCTCTGAAGCGGGCCTGCGGGCAGGGCAAGATTGCTAAATATATATTGACGTCAACAAATTTTGTGATCTGATGATCTCTTCGTCAAGGAGATGGAGATGGCAAGAAATGGACAACAGCACCGCAATGTCCGATCGAGCATTTCTCAAAGCTGGAGGACCCGCGAGTCGATGGGAACAAGAAGCACGAGTTGATAGACGTCATCGTGCTGTGCGTATGTGCGGTGGTCAGTGGCGCGGAGGGATGGAATGACATTCATGGGAGACGCCAGAAATCGTCGGCTTGACCGGAACCCGCTTCCCCGGCGAGCTCGTCGAGGATCGGGCACTCGGGCCGGTCGTTACCGTGGCAGGCTCGGCGAGATGGAGGGTGGCGTCGCCCATCGAGCGCAGCTCGGCCATCTTCGCCTCGACCCGCGGAACGTGTTCGAGCGCGAGCCTTTTCACGTCCGACACCTTGGCCGCCTGCGCGTTCGCCCCCCCCCCCCCCCCCCCCCCCCGGCCAACTCTATGGACGGGCGGGAACCGTCTTGCCCCATGCAAGTCAGCGCTCGCTCACCCGGTCACGAGCACTTGTCTCACGGATTGCCGAATGGCTATAAGGGCGCCATGGCCATCGCGCATCTCATTCGCGAAGCCCGCGAGCGGGCCGGACTCACCCGGGCGGAGCTGGCTCGGCGCGCGGGCGTCGCGGCGTCGACGGTCGGGCGGATAGAGGCCGGAACCCGCATCCCTTCCACCGCCCTCGCGGAACGTCTCGTCCGGGCGGCCGGCTTCGAGATCCGCGTCGCGCTCGGCGAGCCCGACCCCGCCACCGACGCGCTGTTCGAGCGGACCTTGCGGCGCACCCCCGCCGAACGGCTCGCGGACGCCACCCGGGCGGCCCGGTTCGTGCTTCGCGGGCGTCGCGCCCTGGCGCAGAAGCAATGACCGAGGGTGAGTTCGACCCGGCCCGGATGCTCGCGGTATTGCACGGGGCGGGGGTGCGCTTCGTGCTGATCGGCGGCATGGCGGCGATTCTGCACGGCGACGTCGGCGTGACGCTGGATCTGGACGTGGTCCCGGAGCGCGAGGCGGACAATCTGGAACGGTTGGCGGCAGCGCTTCGCGCCCTCGGCGCACGTATTCGGGCTGCGGACGCTCCGGCAGGATTGGCCTTCGACTGCACCGGCGCGTTTTTCCGGCGCCTCCCGGAGGATTCGATCCTGAACCTGACCACCGCGGCCGGAGATCTCGATCTCGCGTTTTGCCCCAGCGGCACACAAGGCTATGCCGACCTGGAACGGGACGCGGCGCAGATCGAGGCAGCGGAGGGGGCGCGCATCCTCGTCGCTTCCCTGGCGGACGTCGTTCGCTCCAAGGAAGCCGCCAACAGGGAAAAGGATCGAATGGCGTTGCCGCGCTTGCGCCGGCTGCGCGACCGGGTGGGCCGCGAGTAGGAGAGTGAGGTCATCCGCCGATCTCCGGGTTGGAGTCGGCACTCCCGGGCGACGCCTGTCGTCCGCCGACCCTTATCCGCCATCGTAGTGTCTCCATGTACGCATCGTCGAAACGGCCTCCACCACCTCCGATCCCGACAGCACCGATGCCATCGCGGGCGGAGGGAGGACGATCCTGCCGGCTTCCCGCGGTTCGAGCTTCAGCCACGCCGCCGCCGAGCGGATGGCCTTCGAGCTCGCAGCTCAGCCGGAAAAGGGGTGTCCCAATCCCCGACGATGCGGCGGACGGCCTTCCCGTCGCGCAGGTGGACGCCGTGCACCGCGTTCGTGCAGGTCGCCGCCGCACGGTTCCGGACCAGGTTCGGCGTGCGCCCGGACATGCAGGTCAGGAAGAAATCGGGCACCCGCACGTCGGGAACCGAGTACCAGGGGTTGCGCATCCTGCACTTGTACCCCTTCCGAACCTGCCTGCCCCGATCGCTTTCGAGGTATTCCGAAACGGCGGGCGGCAAGTCGGCGTCCTTCGGGATCCGCAGGAGCATTGGGCTCGTCGGAACGCCGCCACCGCTCGACGGTCCGGGCGGTCAGGGTCCGGGCCGGCAGCACCCGGCCGTTTCTCACCGTCGGATGGAGAAGCCCCTCCGGGATCCCCCACGCTTCGGCCTCCGAAGGCCGCAGGTGGAAGAACCCGTTGGCGCCGCTGACGTATCCGATCCCGATGGAGGCGACGTCGCCGAATCGTAGCGAATCCGGGTGCGAGGCAGCCGCCCGGTAGAGCTCGCGGATGTTGCCGGGCAGCAGGTAGGGGCGAAGGCGGCGGTTCCACGACGTGCGCCATTCACGGACCGGCACCGCAACCGCCTCGCGGGGCAGCTCCACCGGCGGCTTGAACCGGTCGAGCACGCTGAAGCGGAGCTCCGCGGTCCTGCCCCCGAGCCCTATCGGGGCCTGCCCTCGAGTCCCATCGGGGATCCCGCCGCCGAAGCCGCCGGCGTGGAGCAGCCAGCAATCCTCGGAGAGCTCCGGAAACAGCTTCGTGCGCACCGCGACGATCCGCACCTCGTCGAAATGCTCGACGAGGTAGTCGAGCAGGGGTGCGGCATACGGGGCATGGCCGATGGCCGCGGGGACGACGAAGGCCATGCGCCCGCCGGGCTTCAGCAGGCTCGCCGTCGCCACGAGGAAAGGCGCCCAGGAGGCGGTGAGCCCCGAAAACCTCGCGCCCAGGCCGGCGCACAGTGCGAGGGCGCGCTTGCGCACCTCGCCGTTGAAGGTCTGGTAGCGGATGAAGGGAGGGTTGCCCGCGGCGCATTCGAAGCGCTCGCGGGTGCGCGCGGCCCAAGCGATGAACTCGCCCTGGTGGACGCAGGCCCAGGGAGCCCGGCCCATCGCCACGGCCGCGGCCCCGGCGTCCTGCTCGACGCCGAAGCTGTTCCGGTGGGCGGCGATGAAGCGTCCGTCTCCGCAGGAGGGGTCGAGCATCCGGTCGCCGTCTTTGCGGACCGCCCACCGGACGAGGTTCGCAACCACGGCGTCCGGCGTGTAGTAGGCGCCAGCCTGTTTTTGCGAGAGGCGGGTCATCGGCGGGCTCCTCACCGCATCGGAGCTTCCCATCCATTCGTTGTGACAGGCAATAACGATACCAACCACATAGGACTGGATCTCCAGGCAGATCCGGAGAGCAGCAGGCAGCCGGCGGGGCGCGCTCCGCGAAGCCGTGCTCTTCACGCGCATGGCATCGACACGCCGGGTGGCGGGGAGGAATCGCGCACCGGGCGCTTCGTCCGGGAGGTCCGGCCGATGCTCCGCCCGGCTCAGGTTGACGTGTCAGCCGGTCGCGGCCTCCGGCGGCCGGTCGTCGCTCTCGAGGTGCGTGCCCGCCCGCCGTTGCTCGGCGATGACGTCGCTGAGCACGAGCTTCATCTCGGCCTCCGCGAAGCGGGTGAGTGCGCGCCGCATCAGCGGCTGGTAGCCAAGGCCGTGCACCTGGCCGAGCAGCTTGAACGATTCGATGAGCGATTTCGGCAGCCGGATGGAAATCGGCTGCATGACCATCGCATCGTCGATCTGCGACTGGACGTCGCCCTCGAAGACTTTTGCGAACTTCGGGTCGTCACCCAGCTCGCCGGATTCCCACGCTTCATCGGATGCGGGGATTTTCTTGCGCTCGTCCATCGAACGGTCCCTCGTGTCTTGACTTGGGCATCATTTGTTTTTCTTCGATGGTGATGCGACGGCGGCGAACCAGACCCTTGCCTGTCCCGGGGTCGGTGTGAATGCGGTCCTGAGGTAGACGTTGCCGTGTTCGGGGACGAATACGACCTTCAGCCGGCGGCCGGTATCGGTCTCTCCGATTTGCTCCATGCAAGTCAGCGCTCACTCACCCGGTCACGAGCACTTGTCTCGCGGATTGCCGAATGGCTATAAGGGCGCCATGGCCATCGCACATCTCATTCGCGAAGCCCGCGAGCGGGCTGGACTCACCCGGGCGGAGCTGGCCCGGCGCGCGGGCGTCGCGGCGTCGACGGGCGGGCGGATAGAGGCAGGAACCCGCACCCCTTCCACCGCCCTCGCGGAGCGTCTCGTCCGGGCGGCCGGTTTCGAGATCCGCGTCGCGCTCGAAGCTATCGGCCGTTCTCCGGAACCGCGGGTTCGACATCGGTTCGCGGAAAGTCGTCACCTTTGAACAGAAGCGGCACACCCCGTTTGCGAGCCAGCGAATAGGCGAAGACGTCCCCAAGATTGAGACCTGCCGGATGATGGCCCTTGCCGTAGCAGCGATACGCTTCCGCTGCGATCGCAACCTGGGCCGCGTCGACCGGCTCGACGCGAACAAAGGGCTCGTTCAGAAACATCAGCGCGGCAGCGTACAGATCATCGTCGCGACTCGCGACCGCGGCGAGCTCGACGGCCGTGCCGGCCGAGACGATGGCGCCTCCCGCTTCGCCGATCAGGCCCCGGAACTCCGGGGCCTCGTCTTCCGCCAGGAGGATTGCCAGCACGGCCGACGTGTCGACCGCGATCACTTCGGGAGTCCGCGCTCGTCATAGAGCATTTCTTGCAGAGCCAGCGACAGCGGCGGATCGCCATGAAGACCGTTGCCGGCCATGAGCCGATCACGCCGTCGAGAGCCGGTGTCGATGTAGCGGTCGAGTGCTGCGATGATGGTGCCGCGATCGGGGTGGTCCCGTTCCACTTGCTCTTCAAGGGTGGTCAGTGCCCGTTCGATCACGCCGACTTTCCGGCCCCTGCCCGTCAATCCGAGGCGGGCGGCCAGTCTTTCGACGCGTTCGTCGAGATCCCTGCGGTGGGCGAGGTTGATGGCCATCGGTCGCGATGGTTGCGTCAGTGTCGGGTACGCTTCGGATTGTAGCATCCTTCGTAGTATGGGAAGGCCCGATGCTCCTCTGCGAGCCGGGCTGCCGCCGTATCTGCCGGCCATCAATGCGACTTTGCCGCATGGGGAGATCCTGGACGAAATCCGGTGACGGACGGCAGGAAGTTCGGCTGCACGGATAACGCAAACCGGCAGGTTCTCGGGGTCGAAGGGAAGCGCACCTTCCAGGTCGCGGGCGCGGCCACGAGGCAGTCGACCGCCTGGACAGTGCCTCGGCCCGCGTCGCGCCCTCGGTCAGCGCCTCCGGGACGTCGGGAAACGACACGAGCACCGTCCCTTCCCGCGCCTCCAGCTTGGCCGGCCAAGCCAGTCGCATTGCTTGAGCCATTGCCGTCTCCGCAGGCGCCTCCATGAGTCGTGACGGACAGCGCCCGACGGTCAAGCATCACCCGAGTCGCCTGCAAGCCTGATTTCGTAGTCCAGGGTGGAACTGACGTCGGATTCGAAGGCGGGGGATTCGGGCGACCACTCGATACGCCGGGTTTTCGACTTGAGATCGGGAGCGCTGTAGACGTAGCGCTCGTCATACCGCAGATAGAGGGTCTCGAAAAAGCGCTCGATGCGCACCGGGCTGCCCGGTGGCGGAACGTCCGGCAGCAGCCGGCCGATGCCGTCCTCGCGCATGTCGATCATCGCCAAGGCCACCGCTTCGTATCGGCTGGCGTCCTCGCGGATGCCGCGCCGCCCGGTGAGTGCGCCCAAGGCCGAATGGAATCGGACGATCGTTTCCACGGGCCGGCCGTCTCCGGCGATCGCAATGTCGTTGGGCGCTATCTGCCGCAACGGCCGTTCCTGGTGAAATGGCTCTCCCGAAGCGGTCGGCTCGGCAGCCTGGTTGGCACGGATCACGAACAGGTACCCGAACACGAGCGCCGGATAAGTGATGTGCAGGTTGGTGCATTCGCCGATCGTTTCCTCCATGCGGTTGGTGAGGTTGCGGAAGGCGCCGGTCATGCCCTTGCATGACACGGCGAGGATGGGTCCGATGCCGTCCTTGTTGACCACGACGTCGACGTTCTTCGTCTTCAACCCCCCGAGGACCGTTGCTTCGCCACCGGTCGCGGCGGCCGGGTCGAAGTGGATGAGACGTTCACCGCGCCGTCCGGTTACGATGAACGGCGGCCGGGGCTTGATCTCGTCCGGGTGGAATCCGCCCTCCAGGACGAGGCGGCAGGTCACGTACCAATGGAGCGGCTTGATGTGCTGCTGACTTTGGGTCGGCCCGTCATGGACGGCGAAGTGTTCGAAAGCCTCGGCTCGATTCACCCATCGGCACTCGCGGGCGACGCCCCTCGTCCGCCGACCCTTATCCGCCATCGTAGTGTCTCCATGTACGCATCGTCGAAACGGCCTCCGCCACCTCCGATCCCGACAGCACCGATGCCGTCGTGGGCGGAGGGAGGACGATCCTGCCGGCTTCCCGCGGTTCGAGCTTCAGCACGCCGCCGCCGAGCGGATGGCCTTCGAGCTCGCAGCTCAGCCGGACGAAAGGGGTGTCCCAATCCCCGACGATGCGGCGCACGGCCTTCCCGTCGCGCAGGTGGACGCCGTGCACCGCATTCGTGCAGGTCGCCGCCGCACGGTTCCGGACCAGGTTCGGCGTGCGCCCGGACATGCAGGTCAGGAAGAAATCGGGCACCCGCACGTCGGGAACCGAGTACCAGGGGTTGCGCATCCTGCACTTGTACCCCTTCCGAACCTGCCTGCCCCGATCGCTTTCGAGGTATTCCGAAACGGCGGGCGGCAGGTCGGCGTCCTTCGGGATCCGCAGGAGCATCATGGGCTCGTCGGAACGCCGCCACCGCTCGACGGTCCGGGCGGTCAGGGTCCGGGCCGGCAGCACCCGGCCGTTTCGCACCGTCGGATGGAGAAGCCCCTCCGGGATCCCCCGCGCTTCGGCCTCCGAAGGCCGCAGGTGGAAGAACCCGTTGGCGCCGCTGACGTATCCGATCCCGATGGAGGCGACGTCGCCGAACCGTAGCGAATCCGGGTGCGAGGCCGCCGCCCGGTAGAGCTCGCGGACGTTGCCGGGCAGCAGGTAGGGGCGAAGGCGGCGATTCCACGACGTGCGCCATTCACGGACCGGCACCGCAACCGCCTCGCGGGGCAGCTCCACCGGCGGCTTGAACCGGTCGAGCACGCTGAAGCGGAGCTTCGCGGTCCTGCCCCCGAGCCCTATCGGGGCCTGCCCTCGAGTCCTATCGGGGCCTGTCCCCGAGTCCCATCGGGGGATCCCGCCGCCGAAGCCGCCGGCGTGGAGCAGCCAGCAATCCTCGGAGAGCTCCGGAAACAGCTTCGTGCGCACCGCGACGATCCGCACCTCGTCGAAATGCTCGACGAGGTAGTCGAGCAGGGGTGCGGCATACGGGGCATGGCCGATGGCCGCGGGGACGACGAAGGCCATGCGCCCGCCGGGCTTCAGCAGGCTCGCCGTCGCCACGAGGAAGGGCGCCCAGGAGGCGGTGAGCCCCGAAAACCTCACGCCCAGGCCGGCGCACAGTGCGAGGGCGCGCTTGCGCACCTCGCCGTTGAAGGTCTGGTAGCGGATGAAGGGAGGGTTGCCCGCGGCGCAATCGAAGCGCTCGCGGGTGCGCGCGGCCCAGGCGAAGAAATCGCCCTGGTGGACGCTGGCCCGGGGAGCCCGGCCCATCGCCTCGGACGCGGCCCCGGCGTCCTGCTCGACGCCGAAGCTGTTCCGGTGGGTGGCGATGAAGCGTCCGTCTCCGCAGGAGGGGTCGAGCATCCGGTCGCCGTCTTTGCGGACCGCCCACCGGACGAGGTTCGCAACGACGGCGTCCGGCGTGTAGTAAGCGCCGGCCTGTTTTCGCGAGAGGCGGGTCATCGGGGCGCTTCCCTCCGTTCCCTTGGGCATAGAGTACGCCCGCACCGGGACGCGGCTTCGCGAAAGGCCGATGCGCGCCCGGGTACCACGTTCCGCTCAGGCGCCCAGAGGGCGCAGCAGGCCGCGCCCGATGATGTGGCGCTGGATCTCGGAGGTGCCGTCCCAGATGCGCTCGACGCGGGCGTCGCGCCAGAAGCGCGCCAGCGGCAGGTCGCTCATCAGCCCCATGCCGCCGTGGATCTGGATCGCCTCGTCGGTCACCCGCGCCAGCATCTCCGAGGCGTACACCTTCGCCGACGCGATCTCGCGGTCCGCCGGGAGGCCCCGGTCGAGGCGCCACGCCGCGGCCAGGGTCAGCCAGTCCGCCGCGTCGATCTCCGTGATCATGTCCGCGAGCTTGAACGAGACCCCCTGGAAGCGGCCGATCGGCTGCCCGAACTGCCGGCGCTCGGCCGCGTGGGCCAGTGCCAGATCGAACACCCGCCGCGCCCGCCCGACGCAGCTCGCGGCCACCGTGATCCGCGTCGCATAGAGCCACTCGTTCGCCAGCTCGAACCCGCGATGCGCCTCGCCGAGGACCTGCCCGTCCGGCAGCCGGCAGTCGTCGAAGGTGAGGATGCAGTTGTGGTAGCCGCGGTGCGAGACCGAGTCGTAGCCCGGCCGGATCTCGAAGCCGGGGGTGCCACGGTCCACGAGGAAGCAGGTGATGCGCTTCTTCGGCCCGCGCGCGGTCTCCTCCTCGCCGGTGGCGACGAACACGATGACGAAATCGGCCAGGTCCGCGTGCGAGATGAAGTGCTTGGTGCCGTTCACCACCCAGTCCCCGCCGTCGCGGCGCGCGAAGCACTGCATCCCGCGCACGTCGGAGCCCGCGCCGGGCTCGGTCATCGCAAGCGCATCGAAGCGTTCGCCGCGCGCGGCCGGCAACAGGTAGCGCTCGCGCTGCTCCCCCTCGCAGCCCATCAGGATGCCGGAGGGCCGGCCCCAGAACACGGTGAGGGCCATGGACGCGCGGCCGAGCTCGCGCTCCAGCAGGGTGAAGGTCAGGTGGTCGAGGCCGCCGCCGCCGACCTCCACCGGCAGGTTCGGGGCGTAGAAGCCCAGATCGACGACCTTGCGCTTGATCGCCTCGCCGAGCCCGGGCGGCACCTGCCCGGTGCGCTCGACCTCCTCCTCGTGCGGATAGAGCTCCTTCTCGACGAAGCCCCGCACGGTGTCGACCACCATCTGCTGCTCGCTCGTCAGTCCGAAGTCCATCGCTCCATCCCTCCCGGTCCGGCCCGTGAACGTCCGGGGACCGTACGTTTCCATCTTTCCAAAGAAAAGGCGCCTGTGCCGCGGAGGCGGGCGATCCGGCACATCGTGAAAGAATTGCCCTGGGACCATCGCGAAGTTACCCGGAGATCACCCATCCGGATAGTATGGTCCCCTGTCCTCGATCGCGGGGAGGCGCACTCGATTCCCGTGGAGGAGGTGCGGTGAAAGGCTCGGGCGTTGCACCGGTGAAGTATCGGCTGCATCCCGAGGCGGAAACGGAACACGTCGATACGGTCGCCTGCCAAGACCCGAAACGCCGGATTCGGCGCCCTCCCCGCCATGACCCCCACCGTCGACACCGTCCCCGCCCCCGGCGCCCGCGTCCTGATCCGGGATGCGGAGTGGGTCGTGCGGCGGGCCGACCTGGCCCCGGACGGCGGATACCGGCTCGTCTGCGACGGGGTCTCGGAGCTGGTCCGCGAGCGCGAAGCGGTCTTCCTCACCACCCTGGAGCCGGACCTCCGGGTGCTGGACCCCGCCGAAACCCGGCTCGTCCCCGACCCCTCCCCCGGCTTCGCGGACAGCCGGCTCTGGATGGAGAGCCAGCTTCGCGAGGCCGTCCCGAGCGACGAGCGCATCCACGTGGGCCACGGGGCGGCGATGGACCTGGTCCCCTACCAGCTCGACCCCGCCCGCCAGGCGCTCCGCCAGCCGCGCCAGCGCATCCTCATCGCCGACGCGGTGGGGCTCGGCAAGACCCTGGAGGCGGGCATCCTGGTGAGCGAGCTGATCGCGCGCGGCCGGGGCCGCCGGATCCTGGTGCTGGCCGTCAAGAGCATGCTCACGCAGTTCCAGAAGGAGTTCTGGAACCGCTTCACCATCCCGCTGACCCGGCTCGACTCCATCGGCATCCAGCGCGTGCGGAGCCGGATCCCGACCAGCCACAACCCCTTCTACTACTACGACAAGGCGATCATCTCGATCGACACCCTGAAGCAGGACGCCGAGTACCGCACGTACCTGGAACAGGCGTACCGGGACGTCATCGTGATCGACGAGGCGCACAACGTGGCGGACCGCGGCACGGGCTCGCTGCGCAGCCGCCTCGCCCGCCTGCTGGCCCGGCGCTCCGACACCCTCGTCATGCTCTCCGCGACCCCGCACGACGGCCGGGCGCGCAGCTTCGCGAGCCTGATGAACATGCTGGACGCCACCGCCATCGCGGATCCGGACGACTTCTCCCCGGAAGACTTCCGGGACAAGGGGCTGGTGATCCGGCGCTTCAAGAAGGACGTCCAGGCCCAGGTCCGCGAGACCTTCCGCGACCGCGAGATCATCCGCCGCCGGTTCTCCGCCTCGCCGGAGGAGGCGGCCGCCTTCAAGGCCCTGCTCGCGGTGAAGGTGGTGGGGGACGGTGGCGGCGGACGGAAATGGGGCTTCTCCCATGCATACGGCGTCCGTCCACCCCAACCCGACGGAGCCGGAACCGGAACCAAGCGCCGGTTGCGAACCTGGGAGCGCGGGCGTCCCGCCCGCAACACGCCGGAGGCGTGGGCTTTTTCGGCCTGGGAGCACGGGCGTCCCGCCCGCATGGACAACCAATCGGGCCTTCGGCCCGTTGCGGGCGGGATGCCCGCGCTTCCGGAGGGATCCGTTGCGGTCCCGCTTGCCTCGCCGATCCGAAGACGTGGCCCTCGCACGCCTCTTCTTCGCTCATCCGCCTGTTCGACCCGGCCCTCGGGCGCGTCAGTACGGCTCGATGATCGTCGCCTGCATGGTGTACCCGGCGTCGCCGACGTCGTTCAGATGCGCCTGCGTGCGAATCACCCCGGTCACCCATACCGGATCGAACAGCTCCCTGATCGGATAGCCCGCGACCGTCTGCACGTAGACGATCTGGTTCGAGGGCGGCGGCGGCACGTGGATGCACGCGCCGAAGTACGGGACGAGAAGAAACTCCGAGATCTCCGTCCCTTCGAAATCGAGCGGTACCACGAACCCCGGCAGGCGGATCTGCCAGCCGTCGAGTGCGCCCACCACCGGCGCCGAACGGACCGCGTCCCGATAGGCGTTCATCAGCATCTCGGCCTGCGCGCTGTCGTCGGAGAGGTTCCCTATGTCGTCCGACATCAGGGCGTCGAGCTTGGAGAAGGGATCCCAGTCCTCGGGCATGAGATCCTCCCATTCGATCTCGCGCACCTCGTCCTGCGCCGCCACCGGCGGGCCGGCCACGGCCAGACCGAGAGCGACGGCCGGCACCAGCTTCGCCGCCAACGCCGCCGCGGCGCCGAGCGCGCGTTTTGCAAGTACGAACGTCTTCATCCTGGTCAAGCCCTCCTTCAGATCCTCATCGAAAGACCGTCGGCGAGCGACAGCCGGTAGGCGCGGAACGCCGGGACGCTGCCGGCCGCGAAGCCTGCAAGCACCACGGCGCCGAGTATCCACCAATCCGCCGGCGCGAGCATCGCGACCGGCACGTGCAGACCGAATTCCCGCGCGACGATCGGCTGCCCGATCACGAGCCCGGCGTAGAGCAGGCCGACTCCGGCCAACGCTCCGAGCAGCGCGAGCAGCCCCGCCTCGCTCATGAACAGCGCGAAGACGTGCAGCGGTCGCGCGCCGGCCGAGCGCAGCACCGCCATCTCCCGCCGGCGCGCTTCCAGGCTCGAGAGGATGACGGTGAGCATCCCGAGCAGCCCGGTCGCCACGACCATCGCGGAGATCACCCGCAGCACGTTCTCCGCGACGCTCATCAGATCCCACAGCTCCTGCAACGCGACGCCGGGGATGATCGCGAGCAGGGGCTCCTGCCGGTACTCGTTGATCCGACGCTGCATGCCGAAGATGGCAATCTTCGAATCGAGGCCCACCAGGAAGGCGGTGATCGTCTTCGGCGTGAGAACCAACGCCCGCGCTTCATCGGCCGTGATCTTCAAACCACGCACCGGCACCCCCGCCTGCCAGTCCACGTGCATCGCGGTGAAGCCCTCGATGCTGACGTGCACCGTGCGGTCCACCGGAGTACCGGTCCGCGCGAGGACCCCGGCGACGCGGAAGGGCTTGTCGTCGTGTTCGAGCAGGCTCACCTCGCCGGTGCCGTGCGAGACGATGAGCTCGTCGCCGAGCGCGTATCCGAGCCGCTTGGCGACCTCGGCGCCGAGCACCGCGTCGAAAACGTCGCCGAAAGGTCCGCCGGCGGCGAACGCGAGCGAGCGCGTGCGCGCGTACCGGTACTGCTCGAAGTACCCGCGCGAGGTGCCCATCACCCGGAAGCCGCGGTGCGAATCCCCGAGCATGATCGGCACGGTCCAGCGCACCCGGGGAAAGTCCGCGATCCGGCGGTAGCTGTCCCAGGAGATGTTGTTGGTGGCGTTGCCGATGCGGAAGACGGTGTAGAGCAGAAGCTGGATCGCCCCGCTCCGGGCGCCGACGATGAGGTCGGTGCCGGAGATGGTGTTCGCGAATCCCTCGCGCGCCTCGCGGCGCACCTTCTCGACCCCGAGCAACATCGCGATGCTGAGCGCGACCGCGAACAGGGTGAGTCCCGCCGTGACCCGGCGGTTCAGCACGCTCCTGAGCGCAAGTCGGAGGATCGCCATCCGGTGGCCTCCCGGTCTCCGGTCGTCTCAAGCGCTCCGAGCGGGGTCGCCTCGGAGCGGTCTGACGAGGGTGGCGACCCGGCAACCGCGCCAAGTGCCGGGCCGAACTTCGGGGTTCGTGAACAACGGCGGGCGCCTGCCGCGTCTCCGCGCCACACGGGCCACCGCCGGGTCAACCACGCCCACCGGGGCCACTCCGGCTCAGTTCCGCCAGAGACACCCGGCGATCGAACCGGGCGTCGAGCCGGGTGTCGTGGCTCGCGAACAACAGCGATGCGCCCGCCTCCTCACACTGCGCCGACAGCAGGTCCAGGAAGCGTTTGCGCGTGCCCTCGTCGAGGGCGGAGGTCGGTTCGTCGGCGATGAGAAGCTCCGGGGCGCCGATGAGCGCCCGCGCGGCGGCGACGCGCTGTTGCTGGCCGATGCTGAGCTCGGTGACCGCCCGCGCGAGCAATTCCGGCCGGTCGAGTTCCAGGCAGGCCAGCAGCCGCCGTGCTTCCGCTTCAAGCGCTCCCGCGCGCGACCCGACGCGCTCCCGACGCCGGCGCGAGAAGCGGCACGGCAGGGTGACGTTGTCGATCATGGAGAGGTACGGCACCAGGTTGAACATCTGGAAGATCAAGCCGACGTGGTCTGCGCGAAAGCGGTCGCGTCTTCGTGCCGGTATCGCCGGGAACTCGATCCCGAGGACCCGGACCGTCCCTTCCCGTGGGTTGACCACCCCGCCGATCAGACTGAGCAGCGTACTCTTGCCGCTGCCGCTCGGCCCTTCGATGAACACCCGCTCCCCCGCCGCGACCTCGAAGCGCTCGATGTCGAGGATGTCGCGCTCGCCGGCCTTCCAGGCGAAGCGGACGCGGTCGACTTCCACGGTCGGCGGCTTGGCCGCGTCCGTTCCTTTCGGGGCGGTGGCGCCGGCCTCCACTTTCGCCGGGAGGGCATCGGCCTTCATCGGCTCCTTCACCGCTGCGGTGACCGCAGTCGCCCGCGACGATCCGGCCGTCAGCGCGAGAGATCGACGACCGTCTCGGCGGGACGCAGCTCCACCGCCTTCTGCACTGCCGGCGTCACCACCCGCGCATCGATCTTCTCGACATCGTGCAGAAGCTCGAACACGCGCACTTGAATCCGCTCGAGCCGTTCCGCCGCGTGGCAGTGGAAATGATACGCCGCGTGCAGTTCCGAGTGCGCTTCCGAGCCGGAGTCCGCAGCGGGTTCCTCGTACCCGCCATCGTGGCGCTCACCATGTCCGTGCTCGTCATGCCCATTCCCGCCCTTTCCATGGGTGCGCCCGTGTTCCTCGGGCTCGTGTTCATCCTTCTCGTGACCATGCCCGTGGTCTTCGTGATCCTCGTCGTGCTCGCGCTGTTCTCCGTGGCGCATGCTCAAGAGGTCGGCTTCCACCCGTTCGGGCTCGCACTCCGTGTCCGGCGGGGGGACGAGCACCGCGGCCGGATCCCTGAATCGCTCAAGCGCCTGCCGGACCGCCTCCCGCTCCGCATCGGAGCGCGGTGCATGCTCGAAGCCGACCACGTTCACCGCGGGGACCCGAAGCTCGATCACGAGCGCTTCACCTTCGACGACCACGTCGAGCGTCCCGTATCCGTGCTCGTGCGCACCATGCTCACGGTGTCCGTTCCCGGATGCCGCGAACGCGACGCTCGATACGAGCATGGGGATGGCCGCGAGCACGGGCCACGTCCCGCACCCACCGCCCGGTGTCCGATTGAATTTCATGAAGCGTCTCCTTTTGCGGATCGCCCGGCCGCTCCGGGCGCATCGATTTCGGGCGTTATACTATAACATGGCCAATGCGTCCCGTCTTTCGGCCCTCCCCGAGCCTTTCGAGCATGACGGAAGACGTGCGGACGATCCCCGTCGAACTCACGGGGCCCACCTCTGCGCGGGGAGGGCCGGAGAATCGATCAGCCCCGAAGCGGTCCCCGCCCGACCTTCGACCTTGGATCGCCTCCCGCTATACTCACGTCCCCATTCATCGCTTTCTACGTCAATCCCATCGAGTACGATCCCTGGCACGGATCCGGGGTGCGAATTCCGGCCGCGCCCGCCGGACAGAGGTATCGGCACCGTTCGGTGTCTGCATCGCGGCATCGAGCCGACCTTCACCCGGCGACCCCAACCCCGCTCGATGAACGGTCCGAGGAGGGACAGCAGATGACGGCGAGACGCGCGCGCCCGCATCCACTGGGCTTGCCGGGCACGTTCGCCCCAGGAAACACCCATCGATCGACCGGACGGGAGGCAGGCCGACCGAAGGGATTCGACCGCTGGCTGGTGCGGCAGATCGCGGCGAAGGCGGGCGGGCCGGACGTGGCGTTCGCACTGTGGAACGGTGAAGACGTCTGGCGTCCCCCGGGCGAGTGCCACGGACGCATCACCTTCCGCGACCGCGGCGCACTGCTTTCCATGGTCTTCAGCCCGGAACTCGGGTTCGGAGACGTGTTCAGCGCGGGGCGCATCGAGATCTCCGGCGATCTGGTGGACGTGCTCGCGCGGTGCTACCGGTCCATGGACCGCGCCGGCCCGGCCGGAGGCAAGCGCAACCTGCTGGGCCGGCTGCCGAAGCCGCGCTCCAACACCACCGCCGGGTCACGGCGCCACATCCAGCACCACTACGATCTGGGCAACGACTTCTACCGCCTGTGGCTCGACGACGAGATGGTCTACACCTGCGCGTACTACGAGACCCGGGACGCGACCCTGGAGCAGGCGCAGCGCGCGAAGTTCGACCACGTCTGCCGCAAGCTGATGCTCCGTCCCGGCCAGCAGGTCATCGAAGCCGGTTGCGGATGGGGCACCCTCGCGCTGCACATGGCGCGCGAGTACGGGGTCAAGGTCCGCGCCTTCAACATCTCGCAGGAACAGGTCGCCTACGCGCGCGAACGCGCGGCGCGCGAAGGCATGGACGGAGCGGTGGAATTCGTGCAGGACGACTACCGCAACATCGAAGGGACCTGCGACGCGTTCGTCTCGGTGGGCATGCTGGAGCACGTCGGCGTCCGGAATTATCCTGCCCTTGGCGAGGTCGTCGCACGCACGCTCAAGTCGAACGGCCTCGCGCTCATCCACAGCGTCGGCCGCAACCGCCCCACCCCGGTCAACGCATGGCTGGAGCAGCGGATCTTCCCCGGCAGCTACCCCCCGAGCCTGCGGGAGATGATGGCCATCTTCGAGCCCTTCAACTTCTCCGTCATCGACGTCGAGAACCTTCGGCTCCACTATGCACGCACGCTGCGCGAGTGGCTGGCGCGCTTCGACCGGGCGGCGGACACGGTCCGGGCCATGTACGACGAGGAGTTCATCCGGGCGTGGCGGCTGTACCTGGCGGGATGCTCGGCCGCGTTCTTCGCCAATTCCATCCAGCTTTTCCAGGTGGTGTGCGCGCCGGCGGAGAACAACGACGTGCCGTGGACCCGCGCCCACGTCTACCCGGCGGCCGGGGCGGCCGGGGCGGCCGGGGCCGCCGGCTCCACCGGGAGCGGTTGAGCGATGGAGACCTTCGATGCCATCGTGGTCGGTGGCGGCCCGGCCGGGTCCGCGTGTGCGGAGCGTCTGGTGCAGGCGGGCGCTTCGGTGCTCGTCATCGACCGCGCGGAGTTCCCCCGCACCAAGCTCTGCGCGGGGTGGATCACCCCGGAGGTGGTCACCGACCTCGCCCTCGACGTGGAGGCGTATCCGCACCGCTTCAACACCTTCAACGGGATCGTGGTGCACCTCAAGTGGATGAAGTTCACGCTTCCGAGCGTGCAGCACTCGATCCGCCGTTTCGAGTTCGACGACTACCTGCTGCGTCGCAGCGGCGCCCGGTACCTCGTGCACAACGTGCGCCGCATCGAGCACGGCCCGGACGGCTACGTCGTCGACGGGGCCTTCCGCTCGCGGTATCTCGTCGGCGCCGGCGGCACCCGGTGCCCCGTCTACCGCACGTTCTTCCGCGACGCCAACCCCCGCGCCCGCGAGCTCCAGGCGGCGACCTACGAGCACGAATTCCCCTACCACTGGAACGACGAGCGCTGCCACCTCTGGTTCTTCGAGAAGGGGTTGCCGGGCTATGCGTGGTACGTCCCCAAGGCGGACGGGTACCTGAACTGCGGGCTCGGGGCGATGGCGGAGAAGCTCAAGGCGCGCGGCGAGGACGTCAAGCGGCACTGGAGCCACTTCACCGGACTGCTGGTGCGCCGCGGTCTCGCCGCCGACGCCGAGTTCGCGCCCAAGGGGTACAGCTACTACCTGCGCGGCGGCGTCGAAACGGTGCGGATCGGAAACGCGTTCATCACCGGCGACGCGGCCGGCCTTGCCACGCGGGACCTGTGCGAAGGGATCGGTCCCGCGATCTGCAGCGGCCATCGCGCTGCGGAGTCCATCGCCTCGGACGCGGAGTACCGCCTCGACGACCTCGCCGCCTACAGCTCGGACATCGGATTCGTGCGCTGGCTGCTCGAACGGGCGTTCGCGGGCGGCCGCCTCCGCTCATCGACGATCCTGTCAGCGCAGGGAACAGCGGGCGCCTGAGCAAAGTCGAGCTTGCAACCGCGGGGGGTCTCGCCACCGTGGAAGTTGCGGTCCCGCCGGCGCCTGGGACCGGCTGTCCCGGCAGACCGCGAACCGTCCGCCGGCCCCTCACTCATCCGGGATGAGCCGGAGCTGGCTGCGCCGGGCCTCCGGCGTCGGCTCGTTTTCGAGGCGTTCGACCTCTTCCCGGAATTCGTTCACGCCCTCGAAGCTGCGGTACACCGATGCAAACCGGACGTAGGCGACCCGATCGAGGTCGCCCAACGCCTCCATGACCAGTTCGCCGACGGCGCTGGACGCGATCTCGCGGTCCCCGGCCCGCATCAGGCGCCGCCGGAGCCGGCCGATCACGGCCTCGATCGCGGCGCTGGACACGGGGCGCTTCTCAAGCGCGCGCAGCATGCCCGAGCGCAGCTTGCGTTCGTCGAAGGGAACCCGCGATCCGTCGTTCTTGATCACCCGCGGTGCCGCGAGCTCAGCCGTCTCGTAGGTCGTGAACCGCTCCCCGCAACCCGTACACTCGCGCCGCCGCCGCACCTGGGCGCCGTCATCCACGACCCTGGAGTCCACGACCCGGGTCTCGCGCTCCTCGCAGAATGGGCACTGCATGACGGCAATCGTTGCACGACGGCGCGATGAACCCAAGGGTGCCCCCGGATTGAGGTCACCGGGTGGATGATACCCCCCGTCAGCGTGCCGGAGGAGGTTCCGGCCCTCGGCCGCCTCCGCCATCGAGGGGGTCCGCCCGACCCGTCGCGGGAAGCCTGTCCAACCCGTGCAGGTGCAGGTCGCGCTGGGGAAAGGGGATCTCGATGCCCCTCTCCCGGAACCGGCGCACGATCTCGAAGCGCATCTCGGTGGCGATCCCGAACGCGCGGTCGGCGTGCGCGAAGCAGCGCAGGTCGAAGTCGAGGGAGCTGTCGCCGAAGCTCGTGAACAGCACGTAAGGCACCGGATCGCACCGGACTTCGGGATGCGACGCGGCGACGTCGAGCAGGGTGTCGCGCACGAGCTCGACGTCCGAAGCGTAGGAGACCCCGACCGGGATCTCGATCCGGACCACCGGATCCTTGTGGGTCCAGTTGAGGACGGCCGAGGAGAGCAGCTCGGAGTTGGGGATGATCACCGACGAGCGGTGGAAGGTCAGGATCTCGGTGGCGCGGACGTTGATCCGCTGCACGTAGCCCTGATGCTCGCCGACGGCGATCCAGTCGCCGACTTTGACCGGACGCTCCGCGAGCAGGATCAGCCCGGAGACGAAGTTGTTGACGACGTTCTGGAGTCCGAACCCGATACCCACCGAGAGCGCGCCGGCGATGATCGCGAGGTTCGACAGATCGATGCCGGCGACCGAGATGCCGGCCGCCACCGCGACGAGAAGGCCGGCGTACCCCACCGTCGTCTTCAGCGAATTGCGCATCCCGGCGTCGAGGCGGGTCTGGGGAAAGACCCGGGCTTCGAGGATGCGTTGCAGCCAGCGGGTGGCCACGAGGAGGGCGGCGAAGGCGAGGGCGGCGAACAGCAGGTCGGTGACGGAGAACCGGTACGAGCCGATGCGCACCCCGTCCGCCGCGGCCGAAAGCCATCCTCCGAGGTCGTCCCAGGTGAGGCCCCAGCTCATCAGCAGGGCCGCCGCCACGACCAGCGCGAGGACCGTGTCGGCCGCGGCCACGAGCCAGAACCTCAGCATCGTGTCGCCGTCGCGTACCGGTTGTTCGCCGTCCTCCCGTCTCTCCGCGCCACTTCCGGCGAGCGCGCCGCTTCCGGCGAGCGCGCCGCTTCCAGCGAGTGCGAGGGTGATGGTGTCGCGCACGACGCCGCGCACGATCACGGCAAGGCCGAGCACGACGACGCTCTGCACGAGGCTGGCCGCCAGGTAGCTCGCGAGCGCGTCGAACCCGGCGAGCGACAGGAGCGGGATCGAGGCCGCGGCGAGCGCGGCGGCGGCCCGCAGCATCTTCCCCGGCCGTCGCGGACCGCGACGGCCGGATGGCCGGCTGGCCGGACGGCCGGCCGGCGCATCCCCGGGAGCGTGTACGGGCGCGTGCGCCGTCTCGCGTCGGCGCCACAGGCGCCCCGGCAGCAGCAGGAGGATGGAACCGGCCAGCGCACAGTGCGCGAGCATGCGGTAGAACAGCACGAGATCCCGGGGGACCTCCGGATGACGGGCGCCGAGGTACTGGATGAAGAGCAGTCCTCCCACCAGGAATGCGAGGGCGAGGATGCGGTGGTAGAGGCCGCGCGCGCCTTCGCGGGTGAGCGGGACGAGCCGCCAGCCGTCCGGCGAGTACGGGGCGAGGGCGGCGCGCGCGAGCCCGGCGGCGATGAAGATCCCCGCCGTCACGCCGGACGCCGCGACGAGGACGTCGCCGGCGATCCCCCGCTCGAAGGGGACGGAGAGCAGGAACGCCAGGGGCACGAGCCCGATGAGCGAGGGCAGGGCGCCCCTCGCGACGCCGACGAGGACCGCGGTCCGGACCCGGTGCGCGAACGAGGGCGTCTCGACGTCCCGATCCCGGACGTAGCGCCGCAGCATCCAGCGCCGGGCCGGGACCACGAGCACGATGGTCAGGACGAGGGCGGGGAGGAGCAGCATCCGCGGGCCGATCCGGCGCTCTCCGCCGGAGGTCGGGAGCCACTCGCCGAACGGCGCGTCCGCCCATTGCCGGGCGATGCCGAGCGCGTGCGGCCCGGCGCTCATGAGCGCCGTCCACGACAGCGGCGACGGACCGCGCGCCAGGAGGCGCCGCGCGGAGCGTTCGCGCCGCGCCTCGGCGACGCGCGCCAGCACCTGCCGGGCCCGGAGCGAGATCAGCTCCGTCTGCTTGACGTATCCCTCGCCTTCGACGCGCCGCTCCTCGAGCGCCGCGCGCTCCGCCGCGACCGCCGCCAGCTCGGGAGGCCCGCCGTCGGCCGGCGGCGGACCCAGTGCGTCGAGAAGCTGCCGCACCGCCTCGGCGTCGGCCGCCGCCGCGACCGCCGCATCCGCGGCCTCGCTCTCCAGCTTCTCGACCTGCGGGCGCAGCGCCTCGATGACGGCGTGGTTGATCTCCGGCTTGTCGAGCTCGGCGGTGACGAGATCGAGCAGCAGGCTCCAATGGGCGGATCGACTCCCGATGTCGGGCTCCGCGCCCGGGGTCCGGGCGAGCGCGCACACCGTGCATACGACGCCGAGGAGCAGGACGGCCAGACGGCTGGTGTTCCGGTACACGACGGTGCGGGTCCTCGGGGTCGGCAACGGTCATCTGCCGGTTTGGAGGCCGTGCCGCGCCGGCGCGCTTCCACCATGCCGCGCCCGCGCCAAGCTCCTGACGATGCACATTGTACCGGCGGTCGAGGATCGTTCCCGAATTCGGTCCCGAGAGGCATGGGGATCGATGGAGGAGGATCGATGGAGTGAGCCGGCGTCAGCCCTTGGAGCCCTCAGGAGCGCCTGGGAGTCCAGGTGACGGGAGGGCCGGTTGCCCTGAGAGCGGCGCGGCCTTCGGACACGCCTTCCCGGAGGGGTGCAACATGCGGACTTCCGGGCGGGACGGCCCGCGCTGCAACGGGTCGGCCCGGGAGACCCGCCGGCGGTCAGTACATGTGCTGGCCGCCGTTGATCGAGAGGGTCGAGCCGGTCATGAAGCCCATGTCGTCGTCGACGAGGAAGAGCACCGCCTTGGCGATCTCCTCGGCCCGCCCCAGCCGCCCGGCCGGGATGGTGGCGATGATCTTCTCCAGCACCTTCTCCGGGACCGCCCGGACCATGTCGGTGTCGATGTAGCCCGGCGCGATTGCGTTCACGGTGATCCCCCTGCCCGCACCCTCCTGCGCGAGCGCCTTCGTGAAGCCGTGGATGCCGGACTTCGCCGCCGCGTAGTTGACCTGCCCGTACTGGCCGGCCTGGCCATTCACCGAACCGATGTTCACGATGCGGCCGAAGCCTTGCGCGCGCATCCCCTCGATCACGCAACGGGACATGTTGAAGCAGGAGGAGAGGTTGGTCTGGAGCACCGCGTTCCACTGGTCGAAGGACATGCGGTGCATCGTCCCGTCCTTGGTGATGCCGGCGTTGTTCACCAGGATTCCGACCGGGCCGAGGTCCTTGGTGATCCGGTCCACCGCGTCCCGGCACGCCTCGAAGTCCGATACGTCGAACTTGCAGGTGCGGATGCCGGTACCCTCGCCGAAGCGCTTCGCGGCCTCGGCGTTCCCGGCATACGTCGCGGCAACGGTGTGGCCCGCGTCCCGCAGTGCGACCGAGATCGCCTCGCCGATGCCGCGCGTGCCGCCGGTGACGATCGCTACGTGTCCCATCGACGTCCCCCTCCTGCAAATCAGGTCAGCCGCCGGTCAAACCGATCGACGGCCTGGTGGTTGCCGGCCGGGCCGGGTGTCGGACGGCTCAGCCGCGCTCCACGCACATCGCGATGCCCATCCCGCCGCCGATGCAGAGCGTCGCGAGCCCCTTCTTCGCGTCGCGGCGGCGCATCTCGTAGAGCAGCGTCGTCAGCACCCGCGCGCCGGAGGCGCCCACCGGATGCCCCAGCGCGATCGCCCCGCCGTTCACGTTGACCTTGGCGGTATCCCATCCAAGGTCCTTGTTCACCGCGCACGCCTGCGCGGCGAACGCCTCGTTGGCCTCGACGAGGTCGAGCTCGTCGACGCTCCATCCCGCCTTGTCGAGTGCGCGGCGGCTCGCGGGGATCGGTCCGGTCCCCATGATCGCGGGATCGACCCCCGCGGTGGCCCAGGAGACGATCCGGGCCAGCGGCTCGATGCCGCGCTTCCCGGCGTTCTCGCGGGTCATGAGCACCACCGCCGCGGCGCCGTCGTTGATCCCGGAAGCGTTGCCGGCCGTCACCGTACCCTCCTTCGCGAAGGCGGGCCGGAGCTTCGCGAGGACTTCGGCGGTGGTGCCGTGCCTGGGGTGCTCGTCGGTGTCGACGACGGCTTCGCCCTTGCGGGTCTTGATGATGACCGGCGCGATCTCCTCGGCGAGCTTCCCCGCCTTCTGCGCGCTCTCGGCCTTGTTCTGGGAGGCGGCGGCGAACGCATCCTGCTGCTCGCGGGTGATCTGCCACCGCTCGGCGACGTTCTCCGCGGTGTTGCCCATGTGGTAGCCGTTGAAGGCGTCGAACAGCCCGTCGCGCAGCATCGTGTCGACGAGCTCGACCGCCCCCAACTTGGCGCCGTTGCGCATGTGCACGCAATGCGGCGCCTGGCTCATGCTCTCGTGTCCGCCCGCGACCACCACGTCGCTGTCCCCGGTGCGGATCGCCTGGTAGCCCAGTGCCACGGTGCGCAACCCCGAGCCGCAGAGCTGGTTGACCCCGTAGGCGGTGCGCTCGACCGGGATCCCGGCGTTCACCGCGGCCTGCCGGGCCGGATTCTGTCCTGCGCCGGCGGCGAGGATCTGGCCCATGACCACCTCGTCGATCTCGTCGGGGGCAACTTCGGCGCGGTGCATGGCCTCCTCGATCGCGACCTGCCCGAGGTGGTGCGCGGGCACCGTGGAAAGACCTCCGCCGAAGGCGCCGACGGGTGTGCGGGCGGCAGCGGCGATGACGACTTCGTTCATGGGGGCGCTCCTGCGAAAACGTGTTTCGGCGTCAATGGGGAAGGAGGGCCATTGTAGGCGAATCGTGCAGCGCAACGAACCCGTTTCGGCGCGGCCTTGATCGACGTCAACCACCGATCATCGGGCGCGGTCGCCGGCCGGGCGTCGTCGCGCCGCCGGCCACCACCCGCCTGCCGCCCTCGGCCTGTCGCCCTGCATCGAACGCTCCTGGCGAGGCGTCAGGGCTTCGCGAGCAGTCCGCCGTCCACGATCAGTTCGGTGCCGGTGATCCAGCCCGCCCGGTCGGAGAGCAGGAAGAGGATGGCCTCGGCGAGGTCGCCGGTCGTGCCGACCCGGCCAAGCGGAACGGCTGCCGCGGTGGCTTGCTCCATGGCAGGGTTCCCGTCCCAGCGCCGCTGCATCGGCGATCGGGTGGGGCCGGGGACCACGACGTTGGAGCGGATGCCGTCCCCGGCGAACTGGACGGCGATCGACTTCGAGAGGGCAAGGAGTCCCGCCTTCGACGCCTGGTAGGCATCCTGAGGCCGGTCGTCCCCCCGGTAGCACTGGGTCGATGAGACGTGCACCAGCGCGCCGCCGTGCCGGCGCATGTGCGGCAGCGCGACCCGCGCGGCAATCATCGCGGCGGTGAGGTTGACGCGCAGCACCTCGTCCCACACTGCCCGGTCGACGGCGGTGAGCGACGTATCGCGCTCGAACCACAGCACGCCCGCCGCGTTGACGAGGTAGTCGAGCCGCCCGGTCTCCTCGACCGCCCGCGCCGCGAGCGCGGACATCAGGGCTTCGTCGCCCGCGTCACCGTTCGTGAAGGCCGCGCCGGGGGGCGTCTCGCCGGAGTCCGGCGCCCGCGTATCGACACCGTAGACGCGCGATCCCTCCCCGCAAAGCCGGCTGCTCACCTCCAGGCCCATCCCCCCGACCGCGCCGGTCACCAGCGCCGTCTTTCCGCCGAAACCCTCGCTGGTGCGCATCCAACCCCCCGCCGCGCGCCGGGCCGTCCGGAGCGCGGAGCTACGAACCCCTTTTTCGATTCGACGATACGAAGTCGAACACCACCATCCCCACGCAGAGCACGAGGATCGTCCAGAGGTCCGGCTCGTTCACGAACCAGGCCACGATGCCCATGAATCCGGTCAGGAGCAGCAGCCAGAGGGCGGCCAGGGCCTTGTCGATCATGATGGCCTCACCTCAAACCGGGCACGGGGCCGGACCGGCCGGTACGGGATTCCGCAAGGCACCGGCGGACGGTACCCGGTGGGCGGCCACCGGGCGCGGCGGACACGCCGCCTCCACGCGCAACGCCCACCGGCCCTCGGCAGGACACCGGGCGGACCCCGATCACGGCGTTTCCATCCGCGACGCCAGCCAGCGCGCAGTGCGCAGCAGCCGGGCGTCGTCGTGCCGACGACCCACCACCTGCACACCGATGGGCATCCCGTCGGCGCCTGCGAGCAGCGGCAACGTCACCGCCGGGACGCCGAGCAATGTCCACGTCGCGCAGAACGCGGGGTTGCCGGTCGATTCCAGCCCCAGCGGGGCCTGGCCGGCGGCGGCGGGGGTGATGATCGCGTCGTAACGCTCGAACAGGCGCTCCAGGCCGGCGCCGAGCACCGCGGCGAGATCCAGCGCACGGTGGTAGTCCACCGCGAGGATCGCCTGTCCTTCCTCGATCATCGCGCGCAGCGCGTCGCTGAGCTGCGCCTTTCCGCGCCCGTACAGCCCCGCGAAGTTCTTCGCGAGGTCCGCGCACAGCAGGGTACGGTGGCAGCCGAGGGCGCCGTCGAAGGGTTCGGGCAGGGCCACCTCGTCGCAGTCGTCGCCGAGCCGCCCGGCCAGCTCCTCGAAGCCGGCCCTGGCGTCCTCGTCCACCTGTGCCCACGTCGGCGAGCGCACGAACGCGAAGCGCGGGGTCACCGGCGGCTCCGAGGCCGCCGCCGCGCGCAGCCCCGGCGCGGCCCGAGGCGCCGTGTCCGGGTCGCGTTCGTCGTACCCGACGAGGGGCTCGGCGAGCAGGGCCGCGTCTTCGAGGGTGCGGGCGAACACGCCCATGGTGTCGAGGGAGCGGGAGAGCGCGAGCACCCCGCTGCGGGAGACGAGGCCGAAGGTGGGCTTGTAGCCGACCACCCCGCAGTACGCGGCCGGCCGGATCACCGAGCCGGCGGTCTGGCTGCCGATCGAGCCGGGGACCATGCCCGTCGCCACCGCCGCCGCGGAGCCGCTCGACGATCCTCCCGGGGTGCGGCGCGCGTCGTGCGGGTTGGTGGTCGGGCCGGGCGAGTAGAGCGCGAGCTCGGTGGTCACCGTCTTGCCCATGACGACTGCGCCCGCCGCCTTGAGCAGGGAGACCGCGCGGGCGTCCGAGCGCGGCTGCCGGCCCGCCATCAGCGGGGTGCCGCACTCCGTCGGCCACTCGCGGGTGTCGAAGATGTCCTTCACGCCGACCGGCAGGCCGTGCAGCGGCCCCAGGTCCGCACCGCCGCGGCGGTGCTCGTCCGCGGCCCGCGCCTCGCGCAACACATGATCGGCGTCGAGGCGGACCCAGGCCCGCACCGCCGGATCGATCTCCTCGATGCGCTCCAGGCAGGAGCGCACCAGCTCTTCGCAGCCGAGCTCGCCCCCGCGCATCATCGACAGCGCCTCGGCCGCGCCCAGCGCCCAGGGTGGCGACCGGCTCACCGGTAGATCTGCTCGGGCAGCCACAGCGCGATCTGCGGGAACACGTACAGCAGCACCATGGCGAGGATCACCATCGACAGGAACGGCAGCACCCCCTTGAAGATCTCGATGAGCTGGATGTGGGGAGGCGCGACGCCCTTGAGATAGTAGGCGGCCATCGCCATCGGGGGGGTCAGGAACGAGGTCTGGAGGTTGAGCGCCACCAGGATGCCGAAGAACAGCGGATCGATCCCGAAGGGCTCCAGCATCGGCAGGAAGATCGGCACGAAGATGATGATGATCTCGCTCCATTCGAGCGGCCAGCCGAGCAGGAAGATGATGAGCTGGGCCATGATCAGGAAGGTCAGGGCCGAGAGCCCCAGCCCGAGCACGAAGTCCTGGATGAGCTCGTGCCCGCCGAGATAGGAGAACACCGAGGAGAACGTCCACGAGCCGACGAAGAGCCAGCACACCATCGCGGAGGTGCGCACCGTGAGGTAGACGGACTCCTTCAGGCGATCCCAGTGCGTTCCCAGGACGGTGGCGACGATGAGCAGCATCGCGAGGAAGCCGGCGTCCAGGCCCTGGAGCGAGGTCTCCTTCCCGAACAGCGGCCCCACCGCCAGCACGTACACCAGCGCAAGGCCGAGCCCTGCCACCGCGCCGGCGCCGACGAGGGCGAGGAAGCGCCGCTCCGGCCGGTCCCCGGCGGACCTCGGCACCATCCAGTAGAAGAAGGCGCCCAGGGTGTACACGAGCAGGACGAGGCCGCAGACGAAGCCGGTCCAGGTCCGGAGCGAGTTCCCGGACCCACCCTCCTCGGCCGCCGCCTGCCCGGCGGCGTCGGGATCGGCGCTCATCCACGTGAAGGCGTCGTGGAGGAGCAGCGCGAAGGCGACGGCGCCGCTCACCCCGCAGACCCCCAGCAGGACGCTGCGCACCGGGCCGGGCTCCAGGAGGGTGGAGAAGAAGCCCGCGACGAGGGGGCGCGCGAAGTGGACGAGCAGAGCGAACGCAACCCCCGCCCCGAGCCACAGACCGCCGGACCAGCCCTTGACGTCCGCCGCGAAGCCGAAGAACAGGCCGACGTAGCCCACCACCGCCAAGGTGGCCAGGGCCAGGAAGCCGCCCAGCGCGAGCGACGGCAGCAGCGCCGCGACGCCACGCTCCGCGAGCGGTCGGCTCGCCCACGCCGGGGGCTCGGCGTCGCCGCGGAAGATCGCCCCCAGCCGGTAGCACGCGGCCAGGACCAGCCCGCCGAGCGCGCCCATCGAGGCGGCCTCGGAGGGCGTCGCGAGCCCGAACAGGATCGCGCCGAGCACCGAGAGGATCAGGAACGCGAGGGGAAAGAAGGAGGTCAGCATCATCGCGGTGACCTGGCCGATCGTCCGATCCCCGATCTCCTCCGCCTTCGGCTTCGGCGCGAGCTTCGGGTTGAGCATCGCCCGCCCGATCACGTAGAGGATGTAGAGCCCGGCCAGCATGAAGCCCGGGAAGATCGCGCCGGCGTAGAGCCGCACCACCGAGACGTTCGAGGTCGCGGCGTAGACGATGAGCATGATGCTCGGGGGGATCAGGATGCCGAGGCATCCGCCCGCACAGATCACCCCGGCGGAGAAGCTGGTGTCGTAACGGGCCTTGAGCATCGCGGGAAACGCGAGCAGGCCCATCAGGGTCACCACCGCGCCGATGATGCCGGTGGCGGTGGCGAACAGCGCGCAGGTCGCGAGCGCCGCGATGGCCATCGAGCCCGGCATCCTCCGGGCCGCGATTTGCAGGCTGAAGAACAGGCGGCCCACGATGTTCGCGCGCTCGACGATGTAGCCCATGAACAGGAACAGGGGCACCGCGGTCAGCACGTCGTTGGCCATCACCGAATAGGTCTGGTTGACCAGCAGATCGAAGATCTGGTTGTCGAAGACGCTGCGCATGCGCTCCGCGTCGTAGTACGCGTAGAAGCCGAAGCCGACCCCCATCGCGATCAGCGTGAAGCAGATCGGAAAGCCGAGCAGGATCGTCAGGACGAAGATCCCGAGCATCACCACCGCAACGACCGGATCGCTCACGGCCCATCTCCGGCGGCGACGGTGGTCCGGCGGCCGCCGCCCGGAGTCCCGGCCTCGTCGGCACGCTGGCGCTGGAGCATGACCTCCATCTCCTCGACGTCTTCGAGGTGGGCGGGCCACTCGCCGGTGCGGAGGCAGACGATGCAGCGGCAGACCTGGGCGAGCCCCTGCAACACGAGCAGTCCGCCCGCGATCGGGATGATCGTCTTGAACTGGAAGATGGGAATGTTGGCGGGGCTCATGACGCTCACTTCCCGGTAGAACCACGACTCGCTCGCGTACTCCCAGCCGGCGAACACCAGCGCCAGCACCCCGGGAAAGAAGAACAGGACGTAGAGGACCAGCTCGACGGCGGCCTGCGTCTTCGGCTTCCACAGCCGGAACAGCACGTCGCCGCGCACGTGGCCGTCCCTCGAAAGGGTGTACGCGCCCGCCATCATGAACAGGGTCCCGTACATCATGTAGCTGATGTCGAAGGCCCAGGAGGTCGGGTCGCGCAGCAGGTAGCGGACGAAGACCTCGTAGCTCACGCCGAGGGTCATGGCCATGATGCACCACGCGAACCCCTTGCCGGCCCACGCGGTGATTCTGTCGATGAAGGTGATGAAGGAGTGCATAGCGTCCGCCCGCGCATCGTCGTCCGCCGCTGCATGGCACGCCGGGGCGGCGTGCTCGGCGCACGCCGCCCCGGCGGAGGGTCCCGGAATCAGGCGGGATCAGAACGTGAGCTCGCCGGGGAAGTAGTGCTTGAAGGCGAGCTTGTAGTCGGCCGAGTTGTTGAGATCGTAGAACGCCACCCGGTGCGACCATGCCTTCTGGCTCTCCACGACCTTGGCGAAGTAGGGGTCGGACGTGAGGTTCGCGAGCACCTCGTCCCAGGACTCGAGCTGGGCTTCCAGGATGGACTGGTCGGTGCGGTACACGTTCACGCCGTCCTCGTGGATGAGCTTCTGCAAGTCCGCGGAGTAACGATCCATCGCGAGGCCGTAGCTGGCGGTGTTGGCCGCCTCCGCGGAGTATTCGAGGATCGCCTGGTGCTCGGCGGCCAGCGATTCGAACCGGTCCTTGTTGAAGATGATCTCGAAGAACTCCGCCGCCTGGTGGTAGCTGCCCATGTGGTAGTGCTTGGACACGTCCTGGGCGCCGAACTCGCTGTCCGCGGTGGGGTTGTTGAACTCGAAGGCCTCGATCACCCCGCGCTCGAGGGCCGGGATGATCTCCCCGCCCGGAAGCTGGGTCACCTTCAGGCCCATGCCCTGCATGATGTCGGTGGCGAGGCCCACGGTACGGTACTTCAGGCCCTGGAGGTCGGCGGCGGAGTTGATCTTCTTCTTGAACCAGCCGAGCGGCTGGGTCGGCATCGGCATCGTGAAGAACCCGACGAGGTTGAGCTTCAGGATGTCCTGCACCAGTTCCCGGTACAGCTCCTTGCCGCCCCCGTAGTGGATCCAGGCGAGGATCTGGGAGGCGTTGGCGCCGAACACCGGGCCGGTTCCGAACAGCGAGGCCGCCTTGTTCTTGCCGTACCAGTAGGCGGTCACGGTATGGGCGCTGTCGAGCACGCCCTTGTTGCAGGCGTCCTGCACCTGGAACGCCTTGACCACCGCGCCGGCCGGGAGGTAGTCGATCCTGAGGCGTCCTCCCGACATCTTCTCCACGCGCTCCACGTACTGCCGGGCCATGTCGGAGAAGACGTGCTTGGCGGGCCAGGAGCCCTGCATCTTCAGGGTGGTGGTCTGGGCCCGGGAGACCATCGGGAACCCGAGGGCGGCGGCCCCCGCCGCGGCCGCGGCGCCGGTCTTGATGAAACCGCGCCGGCCGGTCCGGTCCTGCACCGGCTGTCCTGACTGAACGGCTGACTGACCGTCCTGCTTCGTCGCTTGCATCTTTTCCTCCTTGGCAACCTGGATTCGGTCATGCCGAATTGCATTGCGCCGGATACCGCCGGCGGGAAGACGGGAGGGGAGAGGTGGACCTGTTTCGTGAGGCAGTTCGAGGGCTTGATTAAGGTGTATTCCGTTCGTTGTCGATGCCCTCGAACGTCAGTGTCGCCGGTGGCCGCGGTCTCGTCAACCCCCGTCTTGACGGGTGCCTTCCAGCGTTTTCCACGGGCGCGATCCCCCCGAGCAAAAAGCGCCGGTGGGAAGGCGGTGGAAAACGCGGCGCCGGTCCCGCCGCCTTCGCCAGCGGGACGCCGAAACGGTATGCCTCGACCGGGGTCCGACCGTTCAGCGACGAATGCGGGCGCACACCGTTGCAGAAGCGCATCCAGTCGCCGACCACGCGCTCCGCCGCGAAACCGTCGGCGATGTCGTGGAGGTACACCGCCTCGTACTTCAGCGACCGGCACACACGCTCGATGAACACGTTGTCCAGACAGCGCCCGCGCCCGCCCATCGGGCACTTGGCCCCCGGCCGGTAAACGCCAGGCTGGTGAACTGCGCGCCCTGGTCGGTGTTGAACACCTCCGGCGCTGCGCCGCCGAGCACGTCGTCCGGCGCCGCAAAAAGTGGGACCATTTCAATCGGCGATCACGTCACGGAGTTGGACGGTCGGACAAGGCGACGCCTGGGCCGTGTCGCTCCCGGCGATCCGACGAAGAATCCCCTCGTGGCTTCAGCGGTCGAGGTCCTTGAAGGAGGCGATGAAGACGGAGCTCTCGGGCAACGGCGCAGGCAGGCCGAAGCCGAGCGCCGTCTCGAACGCCTCCATCGCCCGCGCCTCGGCCTCGTCGGCTTCACATTGCCGGCGGCGGATCGGACCGGCACCAGATTCAACAGCGCTGCTGCCGGGTGTTCCAACAGGCGAAGGCTGGGCAGGCGCGCTGATCACCCTCCAGGAGCCGAACTTCAAGCGGACGCGGCCCGGCCGCGCCCGCCCTGATCAGAACCGCACCTTCAGGCTCAGTCTGCCGCCGGTCTCGTGGCTGCCCCCGCTCGTCGCGTAGCTCACCCCACCCTGAAGCGTATACCGCCCCTCCTCCCAGGCGTACACCCCGTTCAGCCCCAGGCGCAGCCACGTCGCCTCCGCCTCCGAACGCAACTCCGTCTCCTCCGTCCCCGACACCCGGACCTTCCGGTCCGTCGAGAACTCGTGCTCCACCTCCACCGAAGCGAACACCCGGCTCCCCGGCGCCCCGCCCGGCTTCACCTCCGCCTCCACCCCCACACGGCCCCGGAGGCTGCGCGCGTCGTCCACCGACACCCGCGAACCCACCGCGTCCGAGAAGGCGCCCATCGAGACCCGCGAATGCACCAGCCCCGCCCGAGGGGTCAGCACCACGCCCGCCGGCAGGCCTTCCAGGGCGAGCCGGCGGCCCGCTTCCACCCCCAGCACGTGGCCGTGCCCCGACAGGTCCTTCCGCAGCACCCCGCGTCGCGACGACCCGAGGTCGGCCTCGTACCCCGTCATCGCCGCCTGCGCGTCCACGTAGAACTCATCCCGCATCCACGTGCCCGACGCCCCCACGCCCGTGCCGTACAGCTCGACGTCGCCGCCTTCCGTCACCTTCGCCGTGCCGCGCCGGTGATGCAGCGAGGCGCCGAAGCGCGCCTCCTCGCCCAGCGCGACGGCCCACCCCACCTCGATACCGTGGCGGCGGTGGCGGTACTGGAGCCCCGATTCCTTCCCCGAGGTCGAAGCATCCGCCTTCCACTTGCCCCGGAAGCCCTCCACCCGCGCCCAGCCCCCCTTCGCCGAACGCGGCGCGCTCATCCGCTCCCGGAACCCCGGCAGGCCATTCATCCCCAGCACCACCGAGGGCAGCGCCTCGTACACCCGGGCGCGCGGCGCATATAGCTCCCTCCTGAACACGTATTCGCCTTCGCGCCCCGGCCCCGGGGCCGGCGACAACCCGACATCGTGGGCTCCATCCGCCAACGCCGTGCGCGTGGCGAAGGGCCCCACCACCAGCGCCTCGTCCTTGCCGGCCCGCTGCAGCCGGACCTCGGGGAGCCCGCGGTGGTCGTAGAGGCTGCCCTCGATCCGGTTGAGCGCATCGAAGGCCGCCTCCTCGCCTGCGGCCCGGACCACCACCTCCAGAGTGCCCCCTTCGTTGGAGATGGCCCGGCCCCGGCGTCCCTCCCGGCTCTCGATGCGGCCGCCCTCGTGGAGCTCGACCCGGTTGACGCCTCCGTCGAAATGGAGCGTGCCCTTGACCGCGCCGCCTTCCCCCACCGTGACCGTGTGCCTGCCCTTGCCCAGGCCGAGGACGTCGCCGGTGACCGTGCCCGAGATGGTCGCGGTCAGGTGCCCGTCACCCAGGGCGCGGATGTCGCCCCCCACCTCGCCACCGCGGGCCACGGTGAGGTCCAGATCGCCGGCCGCGTTCCGGATCGCGACCCTCTCGATCCCCGTGATCCGGCCGGTGCCGCCTACCGTCACCATACCGCCGTTGTCGAAGCGCACGCGCCCGGCCGCGCCGTACACCCTCGCCGTGCTCGCGGCCAGATGGATGGTTCCCGTGACCGCGCCGCCTTCCTTCACGGTGACCGTGTGTTCCCCCGCGCCCAGGCCGAGGACGTCGCCCTCGACCCTGCCCGAAATCGTCGCCGTCAGGTCGCCGTCGCCTTCGGCGCGGATGTCGCCTTCCACCTCGCCACCCGCGGTCACGGTGACCATGTGTTCCCCCGCGCCCAGGCCGAGGACGTCGCCCTCGACCCTGCCCGAAATCGTCGCCGTCAGGTCGCCGTCGCCTTCGGCGCGGATGTCGCCTTCCACCTCGCCATCCGCGGCCACGGTGACGGCCAGATCGCCGGCCTCGCTGCGGATCGCCTCCCTTTTGCCGTCGATCTCGACCCCGGTGAGCCGTCCCGTGCCGGTGACGGTGATTGTCCCGCCGTTGTCGTAGAGGAGCCGCCCGATAGTGCCGTGTACCTCCCTGAGGTCGGCGGGATTGCGGATCGTTCCCTCCACGGTGCTTCCCGCCAACAGCTTGAGGGTCAGGCGTCCGGTGTCGGCGCGGACGTCGCCTTTCACCTCGCCCCCTTTGTCCACGGCCACGCGCAGATCGCCGGCCGTGGCGTGAATGGCGATGCCCTCGACCCCGGTGATTCGACCCGTTCCGGCCACGGTCACGGTTCCGCCATTGCCGTAAAGCAGCCGCCCGACGCTGCCGCCGACGGTAAGCGGGCTTGCGGGGTCGTGGACGGTCCCGGAGATGACGCCGCCTGCGGGGATGTTCAGCATGAGCGCACCCGGGCCGCTTTGCAGGATGTCGCCATCGACCGAGCCTTGCACGGTCACGGTGAGGCTGCCGTCGCCATCGCCGATGATGTGGCCGGTGGCCGCGCCCCCGTCCTGCACCGTCACGCTCAGGTCGTCGGCGAGGCTGCGGATCGCCTGTGTCTGCGTCACGCCCTCGAGCTCGACCTCGACCCCCGTGAGCTTGCCGCCGGGGGCGACGGTCACCGTGGCGCCGTCGCTGTAGAAGAGGCGCCCGATGCTGCCGTGGACGGTGAGCGGGCCCCGGGGATCGTGGACGGTCCCGGTGACGACGCCGCCTCCCGGGAGCTCCAGGACGAGCACGCCGTCGCCGGAGTGGAAGATGTCGCCCTCCACCCGGCCGGCCACCTTCACGTTCAGGTCATCCGGGCCGTCGGAGTAGATGGCGATGCCCGAGGCGGCGCTCACCGTGCCGCCCGCGCCCACCGACACCGTGATGGCGCCTTCGCCTTCCTGGGTGGCGATGGAGCGCGCCAGCACGCCGGCGCCGCCGGCGCCTTGCGCGGCGACGGAGCCGCCGTCCACGGCGACGGTGACGTCGCCGCCGCCGTGGGCCTCGATGCCGTGGGACTCCGCGCCCTTCGCGGTGACCGTGCCGCCCGTCACGCGGACGTTCAGCACCCCTGCGCCGCTCTGCAAGGCGAGGACGGCGTGGGATTCCTCGCCCTCCGCCGTTACCGAACCGCCCGTGACGGCGACGGTCACCGCGCCGCTGCCGGCGTTCTTCGCATGGACGCCGTGGGCTCCGGCGCCCGCCGTCGCGATGGCGCCGCCGCCGACGGTCACGGCGACGTTGCCTTCGGTGCCCAGATGCTCGGCGAAGACGGCGTGGGTTTTGGCGCCCGCTGTCGCGACGGTCGCGCCGCCGCTCACGGAGACGGCGATGTCGCCCTCGTGCTCGTGCCGGCCCCAGACGGCGTAGGCGCCTTCGCCCTCCGTGGAGATGGCGCCTCCGGTCACGGAGATGGCGACGTCGCCCTCGCCCGTCCCCGTGATCGCCTCCGTCTCCGTCCCGGTGATGCGGTCGCCTTCCGTGGTCGTGGCCTGCCGGATATGGGCCAGGACGCCGTGGGCTTCCTCGCCCGTCGTCGCGATGGTGGCTTCCGTCGCGTCGATGACGACGTCGCCGGCGCCCCGGTGCCAGCCGTGGATGCCGATGGAGTTCGCGCCCGCCGTCCTGATTTCGCCGCCGGCCACGTCGATGTCGATGGCGCCGCCGCCCGTCCGGACCTCGGTGGTGCGGTCCAGGTTGGTGATCGTCTCCAACCTGCCCGTGTGGTTCGCGAGAATGCCCTGGGCGGCGTCGCCCCAGGTCAGGATGTGGCTGTCCGTGACGGCGATCCGGATGTCGCCGAGGCCTTCGTGAAGGGCGTGGATGCCCCGGGACTCGTAGCCGTTCAGCGACGGCAGCAGCGGGCCTGGTTCTACCCCCGGCACGCCCTGGTTGTTGGGGGATTGAGGGCCCGGGGGCACGATGCCGCCGGTGGCGATGGTGTAGCCCTTCACGGTGACGGCGATGTGGCCGTAGGCCGCGGCCCGGGTATATTCGGCCCGGATGGCGTCGGACTCGTCGCCCCGCGTCCCGACGAGCGGCCGCACCCGGCCTTCCCGGTCGCGCTCGGTCTCGATGACGTTGACGATCACCGCGCCCCTGGAGCGGTGGGTCTTTTCGTTTTCGTAGAAATAGCTGCCCTGCTGGGTGGCGTAGATGCCGTGGGCGGCGTCGCCGCCCGCCGTCGACAGCGACAGATCGCGGAAGTCGATCGCGACCCGGCCCCTGCCGGTGTGCGAGGCCCAGACGCCGTAGGATTCCTCGCCGACGTTCCATTCTCCGTCGCCCATCGTCCTGACGGCGTATCTGCCGTGGTCGATGGGATGGAAGTGCTGGGGCTCGCCCGCCGCATCGACGCCGTGCACGTAGACCACCAGATCGCCGTTGCCGCCCTGACGCCAGGCGGAAATGCCGGCGTACAGATCCTCGTTGACGGTGATCCGGGGGTTGCGGACGACGACGTTGCGGGTTCCTTCGTGGTTGACGAACCCGCAGTCGACCGGCTCGGTGGGGATCACGACGGGCCCGGCGGCACGGAAGACGGCCCGCAGGTGGTCCGCGGTGAGGAGGCTGAGGTCGAAGCCCGGGGGGAAAACGGCGGTCACGGGGGGAGAAGCGGCGGGGCACTGGAAGACGGGCTGCGCCGCCGCCTCCCCGGTGCCGAGGGCGAGCGCGGCGGCCAGCCCCAGGGCCGTCACTCCCCCTCTCGTGGCGGTCTCTGGTCGTGGCGGTCCCTGGAAACAACGAGCGGCGGGGGAGGGGGGGGGGTCAAGCAAGCCGGCGGAACTTGATCGAGGCATTGTGCTTTCCTGTCCATGGTGCGGTGGGGGAATGGCGGGCGGATCTGCCTTGGCCGGATTGCGGCCCGCGCATCGAGGTGGTCCTGTTTCGTGAGGCATTCGGCGAGATTTCCACCACTGCGTCTGCCTTCAGGCACCCCGGGTTGGGATAGCTGGCCGGTACGGACACCGCGAGCCTTTTCCCGACCCGCCCTGCGGTGCCACTCATGTCCATTTCATTGGATTCTTGAGATTCTTGTTCAGGAAAAGCCTCCATGTCAATAGTGTACGGCCATTTTTTATTCGCCGCGAGACCTGGATCGAATCTTCCAGAAGTATCGGGCAGCCATCGATCGGATCTCAACCCTAATTTGCCCGCCGCGGGACCTGGATCGGGCCTCCTGGAAGTGTCGGGATGGTCCGGACAAGGGCGGCGAGGGATCGTTTCCTGGAAAAGGGCACCGGTATCCGGACGGCGAAGGGGCGTTGGCCGGCGATGCGGCGAGCACGGCCTAGTCGCCGAGATCACGCACTCTGGTCAGGGCGACGAGTTCGCCGCAGCCGCGTCCGAGCCGACGCCAATCTCCGGGAAGCGCCAGGCGGGCGAGTGTAGCGGTGGGCAGTAGCTTTCCGTCGCTCGGAACCGGGACGCCGCCGGCGAGGTGATCGAGCAGGTGTTCGAGCCCGGGGTTGTGTCCGACGATCATCGTGCGGCGCGTGCCGGGATCGCATCCGCCGAGCACGTCGAGCAGCGTCGAGAGGCCCGCCTCGTAGATCGCGCCTTCAAAGCGCACGGCTTCGAGGGAGAAGCAGGCCGCACGCGCGACACCGTGGACGGTCTGCACCGCGCGCGTTGCACTGGAGCAGACGACGGCGTCCGGCAGCAGCTCCGACTCCGCGAGATAGCGGCCCATGCGTTGCGCGGCCCTGACCCCGCGCGGCGCGAGCGGGCGGTCGAAATCGGCGGGCGCATCGGTATCCCATGCGGATTTCGCATGGCGGAGGATGAGCAGATCGCGGCGTCTCACCACCGGCATGACAGGCTCCCGGGTTCCGGGCACCGCCAATTTGGACACGCGGGCCCCGTCTGCGGGCCACCGCCGGTCGCCCGTCCCCCGAACGTTCCGGCAACGCTCGACGTCACCCGCTCACCCGGGAACGCGGGCGTCCTGCCCGCCGCCCGCAACCCATTGAAAACCTTGATGCGAAACCGCCGCATTCACGATATACCACAGTCGCACACCACAGGGACGGACGCGAAATGATGCCTGCGGATGTTACTGGAAAGGCGTGATTGCGGCTACCGCGAGAACTGTCCAATGCTATGTGAGCATGAACGGAAGGGCTGAATCCAACGCCAGGTGAGCACGGAGCGTCGCCGAGTCCTCCACACTTGGAGGATGATCGTGACACTTCAGACTGGGCGCTTGCGCACGATGGAGCAGATTCGGGCCTTCGTGGCAGGCTGCCTTCTGGCCGAGGGGGACGAGGCATTCGGCGCGCTGTCGGGGCTGGCGACGTGCGAGCCCCCCCGCTTTCGCGGGGGCGGGCTCTGCGCCGCGCGTTCGAGGTCCACGGGGACCGGCGCTTCGAGCGGGTGTCGGGGCTGTCGCGCTCGCATCTGTACCACCTGCGCGCGTCGCGCACCTACCGGATGAAGCGCACGAGGCGGGAGAAGACGCGCGCCAGCCCGGTGGCCATCGCCGTGCGCAAGGCGTCGGAGCCGAATGGTCGCCCGGGCTTCGTGCGGGTGGACACGGTGCATCTGGGCGACCGGGACGGGCGCAAGGGCGTATACGTCGTCAACATGCAGGTGGACGCCAAGGGCAAGATGCGGCGAACCTGCCGCCGCCAGGACGTGCTCACGCCGCTGGCGAAGCTCAAGTCGCTGCCGGGCACCGCCCGCTTCCTGCGCCAAGGCGTGCGCTTCGACGACCTCGACCGCGCCCGCGACGAGACGTTCCGCAAGGTCCACGGCGCCGTGCCGGTCGCGGCATGACCCGCCCCGCGCTTTCCATCGCCGGCCCACCGGCGTTGGGGCGCAGAGGCCTCCGGGGACAGCCCGTGGAACACACTGCTTCGCAGCGACCGACGATGGCCGCTCCCTCCGACTCCGACGCTTCGCGGGACCGTCTTGCGGCGACCCTTCCTACCCCTTGTGTTGACACCGAACGAACGAGGACCCGGTGCTCTTCACCGCCTCCTGCGGCAAGCATCGTTTGCTCACTTTCTCATTGGACGTTGCTTGCCGCCGGATCGGCCGGTGTCCCTGGCGAATCGATCCATCCGCCTACGATCCGGCCGACCCGAGGCGCGGACTTCCACCCGTCCCGGCATCGGCCACGTCCAGATCGAGCGTTCCGCGTGCGAGCCGGCCTTGCAGGCGCTCGCCGGCCCGGACCTCGCCCGCGTCCCGGATCACGGAGCCGTCGCCGGGGCGGAGCAGGATCGAGTAGCCGCGCTCCAGGGTCGCCTGGGGTCCGAACGCGCCGAGCGCGCGTTCGAGCGCGCCCACTCGCGACCGGCGCTCGGCCAATGCGGAGCGCGCCGCGAGCAGCAGGCGGCGTTCGAGCGTCGTGCACCGGGCGCGATGGGCCTGGACGACCCGATCCGGCGCATGGCGCGCGAGCCGGGCGGCGAAGGTGGCGAGGCGCGCCCGCCGTTCGCGTACCGCCGCGCCGGCGGCTCGGGAAAGACGCATGGTCATGGCGTCGAGCCGCTGGGAGTGGTCGAACAGCCGCTGGCGCGGATGCACGAGCCGCTTCGCCGCCGTCCGCACCTCACCGCGGCGCACCGCCAGGATGCGGCGCATCGCCGCCAGGAGCCGGGCTTCGAACGTACGGTAGCGCGCCGCCCACTCCGCCGCGTCGGGCACCGCGGACTCCGCCGCGGCGGAGGGGGTCGGTGCGCGCAGGTCGGCGACGAGATCTGCGATGGTGAAGTCGATCTCGTGCCCGATGCCGGTGACGATCGGAATGGATGCCCGGTGCATCGCGCGCGCCACGGCCTCTTCGTTGAACGCCCAGAGGTCTTCGAGCGATCCCCCGCCGCGGGCGAGGATCAGCACGTCGCATTCGGCGCGCTCGCACGCGAGGTCGATCATGCGGGCGATCTCCGCCGCCGCTCCGGCGCCCTGGACCGGCACCGGGTAGCGCATGACGGGGACGGCGGGGAAGCGCCGGCCGAGCACGCTCTCGACGTCGCGCACCGCCGCTCCGGTCGGGGAGGTGACGATCCCGACGCACCGCGGGAGGGTGGGGAGCGGGCGCTTGTGCGCCTGGTCGAACAGCCCTTCCGCGTGGAGCCGGTTCTTCAGCGCGTCGAACGCGCGCCGCAGCGCTCCGGCGCCGGCCTCCTCCATGTACTGCACGATGAGCTGGAACTCGCCGCGTTCGGGGTAGAGGCCGACCTTCGCGCTGGCGAGCACGTGGAGCCCGTTCTCCGGCTCGAACGCCAGGGTGCGGTTGTGCATGCGGAACATCGCGCACCGCACCTGGCAGTGCTCGTCCTTGAGCGAGAAGTAGACGTGCCCGGAGCGCGGGCGCGCGAGGTTGGAGAGCTCGCCCTCGATCCAGATCGTCGAGAACGCCTCTTCGAGGATTGCGCGGGCGTCGAGGTTGAGGCGCGAGACGGTGTAGACGTCGCGCGCGGGGTGGTCGGCGGCGGCTCGGCGGGGGGCGGACATGCCGCGATGCTGCCGCGGTCGGGCGCGCGCGGCAAGATGTCGCCGCCTGCCGGTGGCAGCAAGCCCCTTGTGCCCTGCTATACCGGATCCCGCACGCGGAAGCGGGCGGTCAGCTCCGCGGCGATCGATACTGCGATCTCCGCCGCGGTGGTCGCGCCGACGTCGAGCCCCACCGGCGCATGGATGCGGGCAAGCGCCTTTTCCGCGAGACCCGCCCCGGTGAGTCGTTCGATGCGCTTCGCATGGGTCCGCCGGCTACCGAGGCTGCCTACGTAGAACGCGGGCGAGGTGAGTGCTATGCGGAGTGCAGGGTCGTCGAGCTTCGGATCGTGGGTCAGGGTCACGACCGCGCTACGGGTGTCGAGCCCCGCGGCGCCCAGTGCCTCGTCAGGCCAGTCGGTCACCACCGTCGCGTCCGCGAATCGCTCCCCGCCGGCGAATGCGCGCCGGGGATCGACGACCGTCACCTCGTACCCCAGCAACGCCGCCATCGGAACGAGCGCCTGCGCGATGTGAACCGCCCCGACCACGAACAGCCGCGGCGGCGGGCGCATCACGTGAAGGAAGTATCGGAGACCGGCGACCTCCACGACCTCGCTGCGGTCACGACGAAGCGCGCCGTACGCCGCTTCCCGAACGTCTGCGTCGAGCCCGGGCGCCGGCGGCTCTCCCTCGATCGCGAGCCACTGACGTCCGCCGCCGAGCTCGGTGACGAGCACCAGCGGGCGCTTCCCGGTCCGCGCTTCCAGTGTGGCGTGCAGTAACGATTGCTTCATCGCGGTACGTTCAGGGGTGCGCCATGGCGGAGGGGTGCCGCCGTGGCGGACAGGACGGGCGGGCAGGCGCCGCGCGGGACGTCTCCGGCGAGGGCGGGTCCCGGCGCGGTGCGATCACGCGAACCGGGCTCACTCCTCGACCGGCTCGACGTAGACCTGCACCTTGCCTCCGCACGTCAGGCCGACCTCCCACGCCTGCTCGTCGCTGACCCCGAAATCGAGGACGCGGGAGCGCCCGTCGCGGATCGCCTCGATACCTTCGGCGATCACCGCCCCCTCGATGCATCCGCCGGACACCGAGCCGGCGAAGTGGCCGTCTTCGTCAAGCACGAGCTGGCTCCCGACCGGCCGCGGAGACGATCCCCAGGTCGCGATGACGGTAGCGATCGCGACGCCTCGCCCTTCCCGGCGCCAGCGTTCTGCGACCGCCAGCGGCTCGGATGCCGGTACGCGCGCGTGTGCGTCGGGCTCGACCATCGTCCCTCCCCCATCCCCTTGCTTCACGGCCTTCCGCCGCGGCTCTCGCGACGCTGGAATCGCACTTGTCCTCGATCCAGTGGATCGGGCAAGCGGCAATCATTCGGGAGACGTTTCAGCTTGGAGCGTACGGCTGTCAAGCGCGCACCGCACCGGAATGCCGTCATTCGATTCGTATGGGTTTGGCGCGCCCGGAGAGACTCGAACTCCCGACCTCCTGGTTCGTAGCCAGGCACTCTATCCAACTGAGCTACGGGCGCGTGAGACGATGTGCCCATCCGCGAAAACGTGGGTACACCCCGGTGAACTTCGGGTCGCTTGGCGGAGAGGGAGGGATTCGAACCCTCGATGGGCTTTCAACCCATACTCCCTTAGCAGGGGAGCGCCTTCAGCCGCTCGGCCACCTCTCCAAGGGGGCGAAGCATACCGAAGAATGATCGCCCGCAAAAGTTTCTTCGCGGGTGCCACCAAGGCCGTTCGTCTTTCGCCGCACCGTCGGCCAGCCCACCTTCGCCGCCGGGATCCCGGCTTTCTCCCCTCACGCATCGGCTTCCCGCCGCGCCCTCCAAGACCCCCTCGGCATCCACGCGAAGCCTGAACCGGGCCTGCGACGAAAAAAATGGCCTTGGCGGCGCCGCGTTCCCGCTCGACGACGCGATCGTCCACCGGACGCCGTGCGCCCCCGGACGGCGCCGAGGGCGTCAGCATGGAACAGCGGGCCCGCCGTTCGTCTGCCCGGCCGCCGGCTTCGCCTTGTCGGCCTGGATCCGCTCGTAGATCTCCTGGCGGTGAACCGCCACATCCTTGGGGGCGTCGACTCCGACCCGCACCTGATTTCCCTTCACCCCAAGTATCGTCACCGTGACGTCGTCGCCGATCGTCAGCGACTCGCCGACTCTCCTGGTGAGGATGAGCATCGCGTCCTCCTCGGTCACCGGGGGGCAGGGTCCATCCCCCGGTGGCAGCGTCCTTGTGACCGTGCTGCGTGTGTCGAGCGAATGCGGGCGGCGGTGACCGGACCGGAGGATCCTGCATCGGGCGGCAGCGCTCCAACCCTTGCAGCCGCTTCGCGATCTCCGCCTCCCGACCCGATTGTTGCACAAATCAAAAGTCCATCATTCCCCCGGTCAAGCTCGGGGCAGGCTCCGGGAAAGCCCGTCATTCCCCCGCTTCCGCGTGGGCAGGCTCCGCAAAAGTGTGCTCGCGAAGGCATGTGTCCGGGAAAGCGGGTGCGGGTAGCGGGTATCCGGAGGTTCTTGATTGAAGTGGATCCCCGCTTTCTCCTCGCATTCGCGGGGATGACGGGCTGAAGGCGACCCTGAACGCGTGCGGCTTACCCTCACCGGCGGTGAACTTGAGCCACACGCTGCTTCGGCCGGAAAACCCCGTGTTTCGCGCAGTGGATGTGTGTATGGACAGAAATTCGGCGCAATTGCCGGGCCGGCTTACGACCTTCCCCGGCCGGATCCGTCCTGCTGCAGAGACCGCTCCACGGCGATGGCGTTCTCTTCGAGTCCGAACGCGGCGTGCAGCGCCCTTATTCCAAGCTCAAGGTACTTCTCGTCGACGACCACCGAGATCTTGATCTCCGAGGTCGAGATCATCTGGATGTTGATGTTTTCCGCAGCGAGTGCCTGGAACATCCGGCTGGCGATGCCCGCGTGGGAGCGCATGCCGACGCCGACAAGCGAAATCTTGACGATGTGATCGTCACCGGTCACTTCTCTCGCCCCCCATTGTGATACCCGCCCCCTCACGATCTGCAGCGTCCGCTCGAAGTCGTTGCGCTGGACGGTGAAGGTGAAGTCGGTCGTCCCGTCCGCACCGGAGTTCTGCACGATCATGTCGACCTCGACGTTCTCGTCCGCGACCGGACCGAGGATCGAGTAGGCGACGCCCGGGCGGTCCTGCACGCCCATGACGGTGATCTTGGCCTCGTCGCGAGTGAATGCGATGCCGGAGATGAGGGGCTGTTCCATTGCGTCGTCCTCGACGTCGGGGCCGATGAGGGTGCCGGGGCCGTCCTCGAACGAGGAGAGCACGCGCAACGGCACCCCGTACTTGCTCGCGAATTCCACGGATCGGATCTGCAGCACCTTCGCCCCGAGGCTCGCGAGCTCCAGCATCTCCTCGAAGGTGAGCGAATCGAGGCGCCGCGCTTCCGGCACCATCCGGGGGTCGGTGGTGTAGACGCCGTCGACGTCGGTGTAGATCCGGCACTCGCCGGCGCCGAGGGCGGCGGCGAGCGCCACCGCGGTGGTGTCGGAGCCGCCACGGCCGAGCGTGGTGATGTTGCCGTCCTCGTCCATGCCCTGGAAGCCGGCGACCACCACCACCCTCCCCGCTTCGAGATCCGTCCGGATGCGCTGGTGGCCGACATTGACGATGCGCGCCTTGTTGTGGGCGCCGTCGGTGCGGATATGGACCTGGTGGCCGGTGTACGAGCGCGCGGGACAGCCCTTCGCCTGCAACGCCATTGCGAGCAGCGCGATGGCCACCTGCTCGCCGGTCGAGAGGAGGACGTCGAGCTCGCGCGGGTCGGGGGGCTCCTGGACGCTCCGCGCGAGGCCGATGAGGCGGTCCGTCTCGCCGCTCATCGCGGAGACGACCACCACCACGTCGTCGCCCTCGTCGCGAAAGCGCTTCACCTTCGCCGCGACGTTGGCGATCCGTTCGAGGCTCCCCACCGAGGTGCCTCCGAACTTCTGGACGATCAGGGCCATGGCCGAAACGGAGCGTAGAACGATCGCCAGGGAACGGGCAGGGAGCGTGCGGACAACGCCGTGGCGCCGGAGACAGGCAGGCGCACGTGCGGATCGCTACGCCGCGGATCCGTGGGGAGTACACGAGTGAGGCCGCGATACCGGAGGGACACAGGGAGCGCACGCATGAAGCAGCGGCATCGGGGGCGTGGCGGAAGTGTCGGCAAGGGCCCCGAAGAACGCGGCCGAGAAGAGCGCCTCATGGTCGGGAGGCGTCTCCGCCCGCGAGCCGTTCGCGCACCCACCCCTGGACGGAGCGGATCGCCTGGTCCACCCGGGACGGATCGTTGCCGCCGGCCTGTGCGAGATCCGGTCGTCCGCCCCCGCGCCCGCCGATCTGGCGGGCGACATGGTTCGCGAGCATACCGGCCTCGATGCGATCGGTGTAGTCCCTGGTCACCCCGGCGACCAGGGCGACCTTCTCCGCCCGGACCGTCGCGAGCACCACCGCCGCGGATCCAAGCTTGTTCTTCAGCCGATCGACGGTCTCGCGCAACACCTTCGGGTCCGCGCCGTCGATCGTCGCGGCGAGCACCTTGAGCCCATCGACGTCGACCGCCCGCGCGGCGAGGTCGTCGCCGCGCGACGCCGCCACCCGGGCCTTCAGGCGTTCGAGGTCCCGCTCCAGCGCGCGGTTGCGCGCGAGCATCGCCTCGACCCGGTCCGCCACCGTCTCCGCGTCGGCCTTCATGCTGCCCGCGATCCGGCCGATCCGGTCTTCCATCGAATGCACCCACTCGAGCGCCCCCGCGCCGGTGAGCGCGACGATCCGGCGTACCCCGGCGGCGATACCGCCCTCGGAGACGATCTTGAACAGGCCGACATCCCCGGAGCGCAGGACGTGGGTGCCGCCGCACAGCTCGGCCGAGTAGTCGCCGATCGTGAGCACCCGGACCGGGTCGTCGTACTTCTCGCCGAAGAGGGCGACCGCTCCGCTCCGCTTCGCTTCGTCGAGGGGCATGACCTCGGTGCGCGCCTCGTCGTTGCCGAGGATCCACGAGGAGACCATCGCCTCGATACGCCGGAGCTCCTCCCGGGTCACCGGCTCGTAGTGGGTGAAGTCGAAGCGGAGACGGTCCGGCGCGACCAGGGAGCCTTTCTGCCGGACGTGCTCGCCCAGCACCGCGCGCAGCGCCGCGTGCAGCAGGTGGGTCGCGGAGTGGTTGCGGGCGGTCGCGCGGCGCGCGACCGCGTCCACCCGCGCCTCGACCGTGACCCCGACCGGGAGCTTGCCGCCGGTGACTACCCCGATATGGACGATCGCGTCGCCGTGGCGTTGCGTATCGGTGACCTCGAAACCGATCCCGCCGGCCGAGAGCCGGCCACGATCCCCGACTTGGCCGCCCGCCTCGGGGTAGAACGGCGTCTCGTCGAGCACCACCCAACCGTTTTCCTCCGGGGGAAGCGCCTGCACGCCGACCCCGCCGTGCAGCAGCGCGATGACCTTCGCCTTGCCGTCGAGGCGGTCGTAGCCGGTGAACGCGGATGCGCCGCCCACGTCGATTCCCGTTTCGTCGTCCGCCTTGAACCGGCTCGACGCCCGCGCCCGCGCCCGCTGCCCCTCCATCGCGCGATCGAACTCTTCGAGGTCGACACCGAGCGAGCGCTCGCGCGCGACGTCCGCGGTCAGATCCACGGGGAAGCCGTAGGTGTCGTAGAGCCTGAACACCGTCTCGCCGGGGATCACCCCGCCTTCGAGCCCGTCGATCGCATCTTCGAGGACGCGCATCCCCTGGTCGAGGGTCCTGGCGAACTGCTCCTCCTCCTGGCGCAGCACCCGTTCGACCCGCTCGCGGCGGCGGCGCAGCTCCGGGTACGCATCGCCCATCTCGGCGTCGAGCGCCGCGACCATGCGCCAGAAGAAGGGATCGCCCACGCCCAGCCGATGGCCGTGGCGGATCGCGCGGCGGACGATCCGCCGCAGCACGTAGCCGCGTCCTTCGTTGGAGGGGACCACGCCGTCGGTGACCAGGAACGCGCAGGAGCGGACGTGATCGGCGACGACCCGTAGCGACTTGTCCTCGGGGTCTCCCGCCCCGGTGATCTCCGCCGCCGCGTCGATCAGGGTCCTGAAGAGGTCGGTCTCGTAGTTGCTGTGCACCCCCTGAAGCACCGCGGCCGCGCGCTCCAGCCCCATCCCGGTGTCCACGGAGGGTTTGGGCAGCGGCTCCATCGCACCGGAAGCGTCGCGGTTGAACTGCATGAACACGAGGTTCCACAGCTCGACGTAGCGGTCGCCGTCTTCGTCGGGGCTCCCCGGCGGCCCGCCGGGCACCTCGGGCCCGTGGTCGTAGAACACCTCCGAGCAGGGGCCGCAGGGGCCGGTGTCGCCCATCGCCCAGAAGTTGTCCTTCTCGCCGCAACGGGTGAAGCGGGCCGGGTCGATGCCGACGTCGTCGAACCAGATCCGGGCTGCCTCGTCGTCGCTCTCGTACACCGTCACCCACAGCTTCTCCGGGGGCAGCCCGAGCACGCCGGTCAGGAGCTCCCAGCAGTAGCGGATCGCGTCACGCTTGAAGTAGTCGCCGAAGCTGAAGTTGCCGAGCATCTCGAAGAAGGTGTGGTGGCGTGCGGTGTAGCCGACGTTCTCCAGATCGTTGTGCTTGCCGCCGGCGCGCACGCAGCGCTGCGCGGTGGTGGCCCGGGAATACGCGCGCCGTTCGGCGCCGAGGAAGACATCCTTGAACTGCACCATGCCCGAATTGGTGAACAGCAGGGTCGGATCGTTGCCGGGCACCAGCGGGCTGCTCGGCACGATCTCGTGGCCACGGTCGCGGAAGTATTCGAGAAAGGTCCGTCTGAGCTCGTTGCTGTTCATCCGATGACTGCCTGTACGTCCGAGGGTTGGCTCTGCATCCGTTGACCACGGGGCCCTGACGCCAAGGGAGCGGTGTCAGGCGCCGGCGCTGGAAGAGGCGGCGGCGCCTGTGTCCGTCCACGTCACGTCCGCCGTCCTTCGCCGCCTGCGCCCGACTACGCTCAGCCCCCCTTCACGGAGAGATTGTGGCTCCGCGGCCACCGTCAAGGAGGAGGCCCGAGCGCCGATCGTATCTGTTCCCGCGTAAATCCGCGCCGCTCGAGGAAGCGTGCCTGGCGGACCCATTCCCGGTGCTCGGCAGGCATCGCTTCGCCGAAGCGCCTGGCGCGCTCGTGCGACGCCCGTTCGGACCAGAACCCCGGGGGCCGGTCGAGGGCCTTCTGCGCCGTTGCGCCGTCGACGCCGCGCTGCCGAAGCTCCTCGCCGATGCGCAACGGGCCATGGCCGCGGCCGATCCGGGAATCGGCGTAGTGCTCGGTGAACCGTTCCTCGCTGAGGACCCCCTCCGCTTCGAGCGCCGCGAGCACCCGTTCGACCGCGCCTGTATCGCCGCCGCCCGCGGTGAGTTTGAGCGCGAGTTCGCCGCGTGCATGCTCGCGGCGCGCGAGCAGCTTGATCGCCCGCGCCCGGAGCTCCGACTCGTACCCGCCGCTCAGGCTCCCACCGCCTTCCCGGCCGAACCGTCTCGTCCGGACAGAAGCTTGTCCCGCAGCGCGGCGTCGATCGCGTGCGCCACGTCCTCGTTCTGCTTGAGAAAATCGCGCACGTTGTCGCGGCCCTGGCCGATGCGGTCGCCGTTGTAGCTGTACCATGCCCCCGATTTGTCGATGACGCCGTGCTTGACGCCGAGGTCGATGAGCTCGCCTTCGCGCGAGATCCCCTCGCCGTAGAGGATGTCGAACTGGACCTGCTTGAACGGCGGCGCGACCTTGTTCTTGACCACCTTGACGCGGGTCTCGTTCCCGATGACCTCGTCGCGCCTCTTGATGGCGCCGATGCGGCGGATGTCGAGCCGGACCGAGGCGTAGAACTTCAGCGCGTTGCCGCCGGTGGTGGTCTCCGGGCTCCCGAACATCACCCCGATCCTCATCCGGATCTGGTTGATGAAGATGACGAGGGTGTTGGAGCGTTTGATGTTGGCGGTGAGCTTGCGAAGGGCCTGGCTCATCAGGCGGGCCTGGAGCCCGACGTGGGAATCGCCCATCTCGCCCTCGATCTCCGCCTTCGGGGTCAGAGCGGCGACAGAGTCGATGATCACCACGTCGACGGCGCTGGAGCGCACGATCATGTCCGCGATTTCGAGCGCCTGCTCGCCGGTGTCCGGCTGGGAGACGAGGAGCTCGTCGACATCTACCCCGATCTTCTCGGCGTACTGCGGGTCGAGCGCGTGCTCGGCGTCGATGAACGCGGCGGTGCCGCCGTTGCGTTGCATCCGGGCGACGATTTCGAGGGTGAGCGTCGTCTTGCCCGACGCCTCCGGCCCGTAGATCTCCACCACCCGCCCGCGCGGCAGCCCGCCGACGCCGAGGGCCAGATCGAGCCCGAGCGATCCGGTGGAGACGACCTCGATGTCACGGACCGCGCTCGGGTCTCCCATCCGCATGATCGCGCCCTTGCCGAACTGGCGCTCGATCTGGGAAAGGGCCGAGTTGAGCGCCTGCTTCCTGCTGTCGTCCATTCCGGACCTCCTGCTGCCTGGGGAGAATTCAAGCGAACGTCGCGGATTATTCCACAGCCGCCCGGAACCGACCTAGCGACCCGGGGCGCGAAGGGACGTCGAACGGGGGCGCCGGGACTGTACGCCCGCGGTTCGATTCTGCTCCCGGGTATCCGCATCCGCCGGTTGGCGACTCCGTCCGGTCGGGCGGTCTTCCCGTGATGGCCACCCGGCGGCCACGGGCGGTTACAGCACGTTGCAGGGCCGGCGCAGGGTGCGCCACATGTGGGAGGCCGGGGTGTTGTCGTTGCCCAGGCCCTCGGGCGGCTGCCGGAAGTGGCGGCCGACGACGTCCTCGAACTGGTCGAGCTCGACCTCCACGTCGGGGTCGAACGAGTACAGGTCGTTCACGCAGATCATGCGCGCCGACATGTACCAGCGGTGCTTCCGCGCCCGCTCGTAGTCGGCCACGATGTAGGGCTCGGGCCGGTAGTCGTCGCCGAACAGGGTCCGGTAGAGCTCGGGGTACTCGTACCCGACCGATTCGTCGGGGAAGAACCGCAACGCCTGGTGCATCCGGATCGCCCAGCTCACCTCCTCGTCCACGTAGGGCTCGATGAGCTGCGCGCCCCAGTAGCCGTGGTCGGCGCGGATGAACCCGACCACCGCGACGTCGTGGAGCAGGCAGGCGAGCACCATCTTCTCCGGCAGGCCGTTCTTCTGCGCGAGGTGGGCGCTCTGGAGCAGGTGGGCGCAGGCCGGAGCGAAGCGCAGGCGGAAGAAGTCGAGCAGGGTGGGCTTCTCCGGCATGGGCGGCAGGCGGGGATCCTCGCCCATGAGCACGCGGGCACCGGTCGGGCGGTTGCTGCCGAGGGTGCGTTCGCCGTCGGCGAGGTGGTAGAGGAGGGACTTGGCGACGATACGCTCGCCGAGCTCCTGCATCTGCCGGTGCTCCAGCGCGTCGGCGCGATCGGACGGCGAGGGTGCGGTGCTCATCGGATTTCCTCCCAACCCGGCATCGCCGGAACCAAGCGCCTGTCATGAACCTGAGAGCGGCGCGTCCCGCCCGCTTTGCCATGTGGCGGGCTTTGCACAAGGTCTTGAGCGACACCCGCCCCCGACTCCCATCGGGGGACGACCAGGAGGTGGGGCTGGATTGCTTTTCCGAAGACTGTGCCGCCACAAGGAACCACACCCTCGTCGAGCGCTTCGCCTCTCGCTTCGAGGCCGCGGGCGATGCGGAGGGTATCGAAGGTGCAAGACGTGGCGGCGCTCAATCGGCGCCGGACGGTTCCAGGCGCCCCCGGCTGGCAAGCGCTTCCCGAACGGCCGCGGCAGCTTCCCGAACGGCAGTGACGGCTTCGCGCAGTCCGTCGATCATGCCCTCGATCCGTGCCATGCGTTCGCGCAGGTCGGCGTGATCGCGTTCCAGCCGGTCGATACGGGACTCGATCCGGTCGAACCGTGTATTGAGCCGGGCGCGCTTTGATGGAGGATCGGGCCGGTGAGTGCGGCCCCGGTGCCGATCATGGTGAAGAATTCGGCAGACATGGCGGTTCCCCTGAATGATGTCCGTCGAATCTATGCCGGACGCCGGGGCGAGTGCAATACGGCGGACGAAGCCTGGCCCGCCGACTCCAGCATTCCCGCCGCACACGAGCGGAACGCCGACTCGGAGGCGATCTCGATCTGCGCTCCCGGCGGCAGGCTGCCATTGCCGTTCGACGTACCCGTACGCTGCACTCGAGCGCCGTTCGACTTCAGCTCGCCCAGGACCTCGATGCCGCCGCCGTTGCGGCGGTGGCGCCGGACGTCGAAGCTCCAGTCGTTGCCGAGACGTTCGTTGAGCAGCGCCACCAGATCCTCTACCGAGGGAGCGCCCTCTACCGAGGGCGAGTCGGGATGGGATGCGGTCCGAGGTGGCGAACCGTGCCGCGCGGTGGCGCCGGAGGGTTCGGTCGGGCCGACAGGCCCGCGACCGGCAGGCCCGCGCTTTCCGGGATTGGTGGCGGTCGGACGATCCGCGGCGCTCGCGGCCGGTGAGGTCCGCGGCGCCCGGTGCGTTCCGTCTCCACCCCGTTCGGCCGGCGCGGGGCTCGACTCCCCCCGCCGGGGATCGGCGCGCATCCGCGACCGCAGCGCCTCGGTGGCCGGCACATCGACGGTCTCGCGTTCCAGGTCCACCACCACACCGTACGCCTGCTTCGCGTGCTCGACGGTGCAGAAGTCGTCGAGCACGTCTTCGAGCACCTTCTCCGCCGGGCGGTCGAGCGGGTCCCCGTAGCCGCCTCCGCAGGGGCCGTAGAACGCCATCACGTCGCCCTCGGAGACCCGCAGGCCGGCGAACTTCGCGGGCATGTCGGTCACGTCGCCGGGACGGGCCGCGTTGTAGATCTCGACCGCGCCGCACTGGCCCTCGCCGCCGCCGAAGATGCCCCACGGCACGTCGGTGTGGCGGTCGCACTCGTGGGTGATGAACCCGTCGGTCAGAATGCGCTGCTTCTTCACCACCCCGAGGCCGCCGCGGAACCGGCCCGCCCCCGGCATCACGTCGTCGCGCAGCTCGTAGCGGTCGCAGATCATCGGCAGGTGGATCGCGAGATCCTCCAGCGGGTTGTTGCGGGTGTTGGCCATCAGGCTGTCGATGCTGTCGGGGCCGTCCGACGCGGGGCGCCCGCCGTAGGAGCCTTCGTTCACCTCCAGGAACACCCAGTACTCGCCGTCCGGCTTCACCCCGGAATAGGCGGCGAAGGACAGGGTCGCCGAGCTGCCGGCGATGACGTCGTTCGGCAACACCGGCGCCAGCGCCTTGTAGATGAGGTCGATCACGCGGTTGATCTGCGAGAAGCGGGCCTCGGCCGCGGCCGGGAAGTTGGGGTTGTAGATCGAACCCTTCGGGGCGATCACGTCGATGGGCCGGAACGACCCCTGGTTCGACGGAACCTTGATCTCGCTCGTCTCCGCATCGAGCAGCAGCGAGCGGATGGCGCAGAAGCAGGCGACCTTGGTGGAGCCTTCGAACGGCACGTTGAACCCGGTCTCGACCTGGTCCGCGGAGCCGGTGAGGTCGATCTCGATGCCGTCGCCCTTCACCCGCACGCACACCTTGATCGGCAGCCGCACGTCGCGGTTCCTGCCGTCGTCGTCGAGGAAGCCCTCGGCGCGGTACTCGCCGTCGGGGATCTCCGCGATGCGCTGGCGCAGCACCCGCTCGGTGTAGTCCATGAGCTGGCGGGTCGCGGCGAGCACGGTGTCCATCCCGTAGCGCTCCAGCAGCTCGTTGAAGCGGCGCACCCCGAGCCGCGCGGAGGCGATCTGGGCGTCGAGATCGTCCTGGAGCTGGCGCGCGGCGCGGCTGTTGCGGCGGATGTACTCCCACAGGGCCTCGTTGCGCCGGCCCTCCTCGTAGAGCTTGGTGCCCGCGAACAGCATGCCCTCGGCGTATACGTCCGGGATGTCGATGATGAGCCCCGGGGTCGCCGCCCCGATGTCGAGGTGGTGGGCGGTGTTGGCGGAGAACGCCACCAGCTCGCCCTGGTGGAACACCGGGATGACGATGCCGATGTCCGGGGAGTGGCTCGCGCCGTGGTAGGGGTGGTTGTGGATGACCACGTCACCGTCGTTCCACCGGCCGCCCTGGAGGGTCTCCCGGATCCCCGCCAGGTAGCCGGGCAGGGAGCCGATGTGCAGCGGCGTCGACTCCGACTCGCACAGGGTGTTGAAGTCGGTGTCGAACAGCCCCGCCCCGAGATCCTGGGATTCGCGGATGATCGAGGAGAACGACATCCGGTACAGGATGTGTCCCATCTCCTCCGCGATGGTGTCCAGCGCGCCGCTGATGACCTGCAACGTGATGGGGTCGAGCTCCTGGTTCGTCATGTTCCGGACTCCCCTCGACGTATCTCGATCCTGCAAACCGTTCCTGTTCCCGCAACGGACGAACCTGTCTCGAAACCGGATTTCATGGTATCCATGTCCGGAGTATGCTCGCCACCCCGCCGTCCCGCGCGCGCTACATCGACATGCCGCGTCTCCTGGAGTGTCTGGACGCGGATCGGACTCACGGACGCGCGGGCACTACGCAGAGCTCAACGCTCCGACGCCCGATGATGTCTCAGTACAGGGGCCAGTGCCCGCAGGGCCTCGTTGACGGCCGCGCTGTCGGGAAACACGTCAAGAACCTCCGGCGAGATGACGACCACGTTCGCGCCGCGCGCGTACTTTTGCGCGGTGACGCCTCGCGTCCCTTGGGAGAAATCGTACTCCGGGCGTATGGTGTCCTTATCCTCGGCCATACCGTCACTTCGTGTCTTCATATTGCCTCCTTTCGTGCCGTGTGGCCAGCCGCGCACTGATCAAGCGCGTCCTTGGCGGGCGTTCCGCATGACTGACGACAAGCATCCGCCGACGGGACGACATGCCCAACACGAGAAAGCGCTCCTCCTCGTGGGAGTGATCGGGATCCGGCAACAGAATCGCCAGCGGGTCGCCGAATACGGTTGAAGCTTCCTCGAACGAGATGCCGTGACGCCGAACATTCACTTCGGCCTTGGCATCGTCCCACTCGAACTCGTAGCCCGTGAGCATTGGTATTCAGCGTTGTCACGGCGTCCGGCGCCTTCTGACGAGTTGCAGCCCGCGCTTTTGCCAATGTTTGCTAGATGGGTGAGCCGCGGAATATATGTGAGCGCACGGAAAATTCTCCACAATGAAGTTGTCGATCTTTCGCTTCTTGCACTTTTCGTTGGCAGCGCAACCGCGAGAATTACACCCCACATCGTGGGTGCAGGCGTTAATGATGAAATCGGGTCTATAGCAATCCAATCTGCTTTTGAGCTCTTCCTGAATCTGGCCATAGCCCCAGAGTACGCTCCAAACATCATCCCGAATTTTTTCCCTTTTTCAATTCTTCTTCTTTTTTCCTTTTTACTTTCTCCGCTCTTTCTCGAGATTCGAATTATAGATGCCAACGAGGTCTGGTGTTGTATGGGATTAGCAAGTATGATTCTCGTTTCTCCATCAAGATTACTGCTGATATGCTGGCAATTACGAACAATACCGACAAGATGATCTCGAATGTTGCGTCCCGTTGTTCCTTGCGCTGGCGCTATGGGTCGATCTATGCAATTGAGTCGATATTCGCATTTGTGCGGTGACTCCAAAAGGATGACCAAGGTTTGCTCATGAGGTGCTCCAGGTTGGCAACACTCCAAAGGACTTCTGCTCCTGCAGTTGATACGATATACGTCATCGTCACAAACGCGATTGATTCGACCGAAGGCGCCGTCTATTTCCATGTGACTTCCATTCCTGGTAGCCTTCCTCTCAGAGATGATGCGCATATCGCTGCAGTCAGTTGGAACGCTGAAGTGCAGATCTTCTGGCCAAGTCACGTTTATCGTTAATCCCATGCCGATGTCACCTTTGATTCCCAAGTCGCAGCACCGAGAAGTTCGACTTCCGCAGCCGCTCCCCGCCATCGCGAAGGCGCGCGTTGCGTAACCCCCCAGTCAGCGAGCTGTTCATGGTCTTCATTCTACACGATGAATCTGCTGAGCGGATGAAGGTCTTGGTGGGGACGGCGCCGCCGCCGAAGATGCCCCACGGCATGTCGGTGTGGCGGTCGCACTCGTGGGTGATGAACCTGTCGGTCGGAATGCGCTGCTTCTTCACCACCCCGAGGCCGCCGCGGAACCGGCCCGCTCCGGGCATCACGTCGTCGCGCAGCTCGTAGCGGTCGCAGATCATCGGCAGGTGGATCGCGAGATCCTCCAGCGGATTGTTGCGGGTGTTGGCCATCAGGCTGTCGGGGCCGTCCGACGCGGGGCACCCGCTGGCGGGGAAGGGCCTCCTCTCGTTCAGCCGTGTTCACCGGGCGAGCTTCGATGGGCACGCCGGATGAGCAGGTTCCCGTGCGCGGAGACCTCGCAGAGGTACTCCGGCGGCACGAGGATCGTCGAGTTGTGCTGGAGGAGGACGGCCGGCCCCGCGACGCGGTGCCCGGCCTTGAGCCGCAAGCGGTCGTAGCGCGGGGTGTCCACGGTGCGGCCGTCGTCGAAGGTGGTCCGGCGGGAGTAGAGGAAGGCGTGGTCGATGCCGGCGCCGTTCGCGGCTTCGATCCGGGCCACCTCCAGCGGCTTCACCTTCTCGGTGCCGATGACCCGCACCGTGATCAGCTCCACCTCGCCGTCGTCGAACGCATAGCCGTAGTCCAGCCGGTGCTGGGCGTGGAAGCTCTCGACGATCCGCTTCACCCCCGCCGCGGTGACCTCGCCCTCCGGGACGTCCGCCCGCAGCTCGAAGCCCTGGCCGTGGTAGCGGCACTCCGCGAAGCGCTGGAACCCCTGCCGCCCGGGCGGCACCCCGTCGTTCTCCAGGTCGCGGCGGCATTCCGCCACCAGCTCCGAGACGAGCGCGTCGATGCGGCGCACGGTGTCCGCATCGACGTGGGTGAGGGAGGTGATGAGGGAGCGCGCGTGCTCGTACTGCATGTCGGTCTCGAGCAGGCCCATGGCCGCGGTGATCCCCGGCGCCACCGGCACGATGACGTCCCTGGCGGACACGGCTTCCGCGAGCGCCACCCCGTGCAGCGGCCCCGCGCCGCCGAAGGGCACCAGGGAGAACTCGCGCGGATCGACCCCGCGGGCCACCGAGCTCGAGCGGATGGCCAGCGCCATGTTGGAGTTGATCACCCGGATGATGCCGAGCGCCGCCTCCTTGACCGGGAGGTCCAGCTTCTTCGCGACCTTCGCCTCGATGGCGCGCTCGGCAAGCGAAGGATCCACGGGCAGGTCCCCGCCCAGCAGCTTGTCCGCGTCGAGCCGGCCCAGCGCGACCTGGGCGTCGGTCACCGTCGGCTCCTCGCCCCCCTTGCCGTAGCAGGCCGGCCCCGGGTCCGCCCCGGCCGAGCGCGGCCCGACGTGGAAGCCCCCGGCGGAGTCGATGTGCGCGATGGACCCGCCCCCGGCGCCGATGGTGACCAGATCGATCATCGGGACCAGGATCGGGTGGCCGCCCACGTACGAGTCGCGCGGGTTCATGATCTTGATCCGCCCGTCGGGGATGGTGCTGATGTCGGCCGAGGTGCCCCCGATGTCCACCGTGATGAGGTTCCGGCTCCCGCACAGCAGCCCCTCCGAGCGTCCGCCGATGACCCCGCCGGCCGGACCCGACATGAGGATGCTGACCGCGCGCTTCGAGCACGCCTCCACCGTCGAGATCCCGCCGTTCGACTGGATGAGGCGCAGGTTCGCCCGGAATCCGTTGCCGGCGAGCTTGCTCCGGAGGCTTTCCAGGTACGTCGAGGTGCGCGGGCCGATGAAGGCGTTCATCGCCGCGGTCGAGAAGCGCTCGAACTCGCGGAGGACGTTGGCGACCTCCGAGGAGCAGCAGACGTAGGCGCCGGGCATCTCGCGCTCCACGACGGCCTTCGCCCGGCGCTCGTGGGCGTCGTTGATGAAGGAGAACAGGAACCCGATCACCACCGACTCGATGCCCCGGCGCTTGAACACCTCGATCGCGGCGAGCACCTCGTCCTCGTCCAGCGGGGTCTCCACGCGGCCGTCGGGGGGCAGGATGCGCTCGGTGACGGGGATGCGGTTGCGGCGCTTGACCAGCGGCCGGTTCTGCCACGGGACCTCGAAGTGGAGGGAGAAGTTGTAGGGCCGCTTGTGGCGGCCGATGTGCAGGATGTCGCGGAAGTTGCGGGTGGTGAGCATCCCCACCTCGGCGCCGTCGTGCTCGATGGTGATGTTGGTGGCGACGGTGGTGCCGTGGACGATGAGGTCGACGTCGCCCGGCCGGATCCCGGCCATCCCGCACAGCTCGTTCAGGCCCCGCAGCACCCCTTCGGACTGGTCGTGCGGGGTGCTCTGCACCTTGTGGACATGGATCCCGCGCCCGGATTCGAGCACGAGATCCGTGTTGGTGCCTCCGACGTCGACTCCGACTCGTGCCATGGCGCCGTGCTCCGCGTCTTCAGGGATGGCCGACGTTCAACGCCCGGCCTGTCCGTCTATTCGTAGTGGGTCCACAGGCGCAGAACCTTGATCGCCTTCTCGTCGTCGAGCACCTGGTAGACCAATCGGTGTCGTATGTTGATTCTTCGAGAATACGCACCCGCCAGATCACCCGTGAGCTTTTCATAGGGAGGCGGATTCCGGTATGGATTGCCTCGAATGACTTCAAGCAGCTCCCGAGCTTTTTCCTTCAATCCGGCCGCGGCCAGCTTCCTTGCATCCTTTTTCGCCTGCCGGGTGAAATACAGATCCCACGTCACCAGTCGAGGTCCCTTTCGCACTCTCCGAGATCCGATTCCATGCCTTCGCGTATGGAATCGCGCATCCCGGGAATGGACACCAGGTACAGGGTCTCGTTGATTGCATTCCAGTCTTCTTCGGCCAGCAGGACCGCGTTTCCGCTCCTTCCCGCAATCATGATCGGCCGATGGGTTTGCGCCGTTTCGTCAATCAGGCTGTGCAGCCTGGAACGAGCTTCCGTCGCGTCGAGTACGGTCATGGACGATCTCCGTCGATTCAAGCCGAATCATACTGCTTCACAAAGAACGTTCTGCGATCCGCCGATTGTCCGGAACACCGTTCCCCGGGCGACAACTTGGCCGGATTGCCCGGAGCGTGCGATTCAAAGCAGCCGCGCGCAGGCGGCCAGCGCCGCTTCCACGGCCTGGCGCTCGGCCTCCCGTTCGCTCCGGGCCGGATTGTTCGCCCCCACTCCAGCCCCCGTTCCCGTCCCGGCGCCCAGGGTGAAACTCACGTTTCCCGCTTTTCCTCCCATCACCGATGCGCGGCGTCCGGCTCCGGACACCGGAGCGGACCCGTACCAAGTGCGGCTGATGCCGCGTGCCGGCGCCGTAACCCTGCATCGCACCACCAGCTCGCCGCCCTCGCGGGTGCGTTCCAGGACCTCGTAACGCCAGTTCGTGCCGAGCTTCTCGTCCAGTGCGCACTCCGCCGGGGAGCGAGGCGCCGGGGCCGTCTGGGAGGCCGTCCGGGGAGTCGGCGAGAGCGCCGGCGCGTCCGAGCCGCCCGACAGTGCGTCCAGCTCGCGGCGGCTGCGTTCGAGCATCTCGTCGAACGCGGAGGAGAAGCCGGTCAACCGATCGGAAGGCATGGCAGCGATCTCCCGTTACGCCCGGGCGCCGTTCCACCAGCGCCGGAACTCGTCGTCCGCGGTGGCCCCGAGCCCGCCACGCTCGCCGAGTCCGCGCAGATAGCCGAGGACCTCGCCGGACGATACGACGTCGCCGTACTTCGCGTCGATGTCGAACAGGTTGACCTCGTGCGGCGTCTGCGCCCGATCGCCGACCGCGTCGCGGACCACCACGGTGTGGAAGCCGTGCTGCATCGCATCGACGGCGGAGGCGCGGATGCAGCCGCTCGTGGTGCACCCGGCCATGACCACGGTGTCGACCCCGAGGCCCCGGAGCTCCATGTCCAGCCGGGTGTCGAAGAACGCGCTCGCGTACTTCTTCGACACCACCGGCTCGGAAGGCCGCGGGCGGATGCGATCGTCCACCTTCACCCAGTCGCTTCCCCTGATCAGGATCGAGAGCGCCGGGACCTTCGCGACGAACTGCCCGGCGTCGCGCAAATGCGGCTCGTAGGCGACGGTGGTGAAGAAGACCGGGAGCGTGCGCGACCGGAACTCACCGAGCAGCTTCGCGGTGACCGCCAGCTCCGCGCCGTAGTCGCCGCCGAGCCCGGTGCCCGGATCGGTGAAGCCCTGGATGAAATCGACGATCAGGAGGGCGGGCCGCGTTCCGTAGCCCGAACGGGCCGAGAACCCCTTGCGCTCGTATTCGGCGCCGGTCGCGGATTGCCAGTCGTCCGCCAAACCCGGCCGCGTTGCGGGCGCCGATGCGGATCGATGCGGAGATCGGACCGCCGCCGTCCCCGCAAGCACGGGCAGCACCGATCGCCCGTAGGCGTCGAGGGTCTCGTCTTCCGCATCGTGCATCAGGTAGATGGCGAAGTGGTCGGCCCCCAGGTCCCGCAGCGTGGTGAGCTTCGCGACGTGGTCCTCGACCCGGCCGAGCACGCAGAAACGGTCGACGACGTCGTCCGGCACGAAGTCGGTCGAGGGGTGGCCGGCCCGGCCGTGGTGGGCGTAGTCGTAGTCCGCGCGGTCCCGGATGTAGTCGGTGAGCGCCTTCGGCACGTCCGGGGAGTGTTCGCCGTAGCGCTTGACCAGATCGGCGACGTGGTTGCCGACCATGCCGCCGAACCAGCGAAGCTGCTCGCGCTGGTGCGCGACGTCGTCGCCGACACAGGCCGGGGCGGCCACGCAGGTGGCGACCGAGCCCGGAGCACGTCCTTGCGCCGCGGCGGCGTCCATGACCGCGCCCCGGGTCCACTCCAGGATCCGGGGATCGGCGAGCTGCAGGATGAAGCCGTCGGCGTGGCGCCCGATGCGGTCGAGCGCGCGCGGACCGTACCCGGCGCCCCACATGGGAAGGTTCCAGCCCTGCTCCACCCAGGGGAAGCGGAGCCCGGTCCCGTGGTAGTCCACCGTCTCGCCGGCCACCAGGCCCTTGACGACCCGCATGGCCTCCACCATCTCGGCGAGGGTGCGGGGCTTGCGCCCGATGACCCGCAACGCCGAGTCGCCTCGCCCGATGCCGCAGATCGTCCGCGGGCCGTAGGCGTCGTTCAGCGTCGCGAAGGTCGAAGCGAGCACCGTCCAGTCGCGCGAGCCCGGGTTGGTGACCATCGGGCCGACCACGACCCGCTCGGTCTCGGCCAGGATGCGGGCGAGGATGACGAAGGGCTCCTGCCACAGCACCGGCGAATCGAACACCCATACGTGCGTAAAGCCGTTCGCCTCGGCCCGCCGGGCGAGCTCGACCACGCGGCTGGCCGGAGGATCGGTCTGCAAGACGACGCCGAAGTCCATGAGTCCCCCCGTCAACCGCGTTGCGCCAACGCCCGGCGGCGGGCATCGGGGGTCCCCAGCCGGCCCCGAATCGGCCCTCGACCGGCCGCCAGCGTACCAAGGCTCGATGCCAGCCTCCACCGGCAAGTGCTTCTGTTGCGACACGCTCGCGGCCCGCGGCTACCGGCAGGCATTCCGGCCGTTTGTGTTTGTGGCGGTTTCCGCCGGGTGATTCAGGATACAATGCCGGGCATCCGGCCCGGCATCGCCACGATGTTCCGAAGGCAGGCGCAGTCGGTGCACGTTGCGGCAATTCGGCGCCCATCGGCGTTCGCCTGTTCTGTATCTCCTTGATCCGCATCGCTCCTGGATCCACCGGGATAGTGTCGCGGCCTATGCGTTGCCGGACCCTCGAATGCCCGCCACGCGGGCCGGCAGCATCGCATGGGTGAACCTGGGAGACGGTACTTCGATGACACACGAAAAGACGAAGGTGGACACGACAACGGCCCACGCACGCGGGCCGGCGGCACCGGCGGTGACGGAGACCTCCCGCCGGCCTCGGCACGCGGACCGGCCGTCGGCCGTGCAGCGGCTGGGCATGGCGGGCGCACTGCTCGCGGCGCCTGCTCTCACCACCGCCGGCGAGCTGGATTCGGGCGATACCGCGTGGATGATCACCGCGACCGCCCTGGTGCTGCTCATGACCATCCCCGGCCTGTCCCTCTTCTACGCGGGGATGGTCCGCAGCAAGAACGTCCTGTCGGTGTTCATGCAGTGCTTCGCGATCACCGGCCTGATGAGCATCCTCTGGGCCTTCTATGGCTACAGCCTCGCATTCGACGAAGGAAATGCATTCATCGGCGGGCTGGCCAAGGCGTTCCTGAGCGGGGTGACGGTGGACGCGATGAGCGGGACGATCCCCGAGACCGTGTTCATGACCTTCCAGATGACCTTCGCGGTCATCACTCCGGCCCTGATCGTCGGGGCGTTCGCCGAGCGGATGAAGTTCTCGGCCATGCTCGTGTTCATGGCGCTGTGGCTTACCCTGTGCTACGCGCCGGTCTGCCACTGGGTCTGGGGCGGGGGATGGCTCGGCGGATACGGCATCCTGGACTTCGCCGGTGGAACCGTGGTCCACATCAACGCGGGGATCGCGGGCCTCGCGGCGGCGCTGGCGCTGGGGCCGCGCCGGGGATATCCCGCGACGCCGATGCCGCCCAACAACCTCTCCTACACCATCGTCGGCGCCGCCATGCTGTGGGTCGGCTGGTTCGGGTTCAGCGCGGGATCCGCGCTCGCCGCGGACGGTGTGGCGGGGATGGCGCTGGCGGTGACCCAGCTCTCGACCGCCGCCGCGGCGCTGGCATGGATGTTCTGCGAGTGGATCCACCACGGCAAGCCGAGCGTGCTCGGCATTGCATCGGGCGCAGTGGCCGGGCTCGTCGCGATCACTCCGGCGTCGGGCTCCGTCGGGCCGATGGGCTCGATCGTGATCGGCGCCGCCTCCGGCGTGGTGTGCTTCATCGCCTCCACCGCGGTGAAGCGCGCGATGGGCTACGACGACACCCTCGACGTGTTCGGCATCCACTGCGTGGGCGGGAGCATCGGGGCGCTGCTGACAGGGGTGTTCTGCGCGGCCTCGCTCGGCGGTGCCGGTTTCGGAGACGGCAACGAATCGATCGCGGACCAGATGACCGTGCAGGGTATCGGGGTGTTCGTGACGCTTGTCTATACGTTCGTCGTGAGCTTCGTGATTCTGCGGCTCCTGAATGCGACGATGGGGCTGCGCGTCACCGAAGATCAGGAGGAGGAAGGCCTCGATCTGGCCCTGCACGACGAGCGCGGCTATTTCCTCTGAGGAGGCCCGTGGAGCGGCCGGGAGCGCCGCCGCCCGGACGACGCGACCGCCGGCCGAGCACGCAGAAGCGATCGACGACGTCGTCCGGCACGAAGTCGGTCGCGGGGTTGCCGGCCCGCGTGGTGGGCGTAGTCGTCGTCCGCGCGGTCCCGGATGGAGCCGGTGGACGCCTTCGGCACGACCGGAGAGTATTCGCCGTAGCGCTTGACGGGATCGGCGACGTGGTTGCCGACCATGCCGCCGAACCAGCGAAGCTGCCCGTGCCGGTGCGCGACGTGTCGCCGACGGACGCCGTGGGTTTCGAGGTGGAGCGCGCCTCACCGCCCTCGGGGCTTCGGGAGCAGCGACGAGAGCGCCTTGTACACGCCGGCGCCGATGATCGCGCCGGTGATGGGCGCGAGGATGTAGACGGTGAAGAAGCCGCCCCGGGGGCCCGGGATGGCGACGTCCCCCCAGCCGAGGAACCAGGACACCGCGCGCGGGCCGAAGTCGCGGGCGGGATTCAGGGCCGCCTGGGTCAGCGGAGCCACGACGGAGATGATCGCGGCGACCCCGACCCCGATGACCACCGCGGCGGCGGCGGACGGCGGCCGTCCGGGGTTCCTCGGGCTGGTCACCGCGAAGACCAGGAACGCGAGCATCGCGGTGCCGATCAGCTCCGCCATGAACGCGGAGACCGGGCCCACCACCCGCCACGCCTGCTCGTCGGTGCCGAAGACCGCGGGGTTCGGGAAGTACTCGCCGAACACCATCGCGCTCAGCTCGCTCCCCGGCCCTCCCCTCAGCAAGCCGTGCTGGCGCTCGAACTCGATGATCGCCTCGAAGAACATGCCGTAGAGCACGATGGACGCCACGGCGGCTCCCAGGGTCTGGGCGACCCAGTACGGCACGACCCGCCGCCAGGGGAACCCGTCCCAGACCGCGGCGGCGGCGGTGATGGCGGGGTTGATGTGCGCGCCGGACAGGGCTGCCGCCGTGTAGATGCCGAGGCTCACGCCCACCGCCCACACCACCGCAACCTGCCACAGGCCCGCCTGCGCGCCGGTCACCACGGCGGCGTTGACCGCCCCGACCCCGAAGAAGACGAGTATGAAGGTCCCGAAGAACTCCCCGGCGAGGGCGCCGGGCAACGGCAGGGCCGCCAGGCCCGAAGGGGGCCTGGCTTCGGTGTCGCCAAGTCGAAATCGTGTCGAGCTTCCCGCCGGGGAATGGGCCGATGGTGTTTCGGTCCCGGACTCGGCCGAGGCCGCGGCGTCGCCGGATGCGGGGGTGCCGCTCTCGCTCAAGATCCTCTCCTCATGATTGACGGGAAGCTCTCGAACTCAAGTTTCGAGATTCGCCGACCGAAATGGATTCCCGCTTTCGCGGGAATGACGGCCAGCGTAAAAGTAACGTGTCTCGTTGAAATGACGTCATTCCCGCGAAAGCGGGAATCCATCGCCTGATTCAAGGTATTTTGAATCCCGAAACTTGAGTCCCGAAATTGCTCGCCGGCACCGTCATGGTCTCTCCATCCCATGTACATTCAATGAATTACTTGGCGTAGCGCGTCCGGCACACCGGTGGCGGCGCCGAGCCGGACGCCGGCCGAACGAACACCTTCGACGCGCAGCCCCGACAACGCCGCCTGCTCCAGATTCGTGTCTTCCAGTGTCGCGTCACGCATGATCGCGTCGCTCAGATCGGCGCCGGTGAGCTGGGCGGCCGTCAGGTCCGCCCCGCTGAAGTCGGCCGCCGTGAACTCGGCTCCGTAGGCACGGATCCAGGCCAGGGCGGCGCCGGTGAAATGCGCTCCGGCGGCCCGCACCCACGTGAGGTCGGCGTACCGGAGCCGGGCGCGGCGCAGGTTCGCGCCCTCCAGCACCGCCTCGCCCAGATCGGCGCTGACCAGGCCGGCCGCTTCGAGGCTCGCACCGGCGAGGTCCGCGCCCCGCAGCCGTGCTCCCCGGGGACCCGGGTGCCCTGCCCCCGATGCGCCCAGCTCCGCCCCGTCGAGCGTCGCCGTTCGCAGCACCGCCTGCGAGAGATCGCTGTCGCTCAGGAGCGCCCCGGCCAGATCCGCGGATTCGAGGTTCGCGCGCACCAGCGAAGCGCCGGCGAGGAGCGCGCCCTGCATCGACGCGCGCGCGAGCGACGCCGAATCGAGCCGGGCGCGTGGCAGGGTCGCGTGCGTGAAGATCGCGTCGTCGAGCCGGGCACGGGTGAGGTCCGCCCCGCCGAGGTCGGCGCCGGTGAAGTCGGCGCCCCGCCCGTCCGCTTCGCGCAGGTAGGCTTCGCGCAGATCCGCGCCTTTCAGCGAAGCGCCCCGGAGATCGACCCCGACCAGGCTGGCGCCGGTGAACACCGCACCGTCGAGCACCTGGCCGGCGAAGCTCCGCCCGCGGAGATCGGCGCCCCGGAAGTCCGGCTCGTCCGCCGGCGCATTCGGACCGGCCAGCATGGTGGCGGCCACGAGCGCCGCCGCCGCGAACGTCCTCGGCAGGGCGATGAGCATCGGCTCTCCTGGGAGCGGTGCGTCCTGACGGGACGCGGGCGTCTCGCCCGCAAGCGGATCGAAGGTCCGCCTCCAGGCAAAACGGGCGGGATGTCCGCGGACATGCCGTTCTCTGGGCGAAGCACCGTCACGGTAACCGCAAGCCTTGTCACGGCCGGGGGCCGTGGCGCTCGAAAAATCCACGCCTCCGGCGTGTTGCGGGCGGGACGCCCGCGCTCCCAGGAACGGCGCGGACCTCCTGTGTTCATGACCGTTCATTGTCGGATTCCGGCGCTGTCGGGGCGGGTGGGGGACTGCGGCAAGCAGGCATGACGCGATGCCGCGTACACACTTCGTCATCGAGAGCGATCCGACCATCTCAAACCGCCACGTTCTGCGGCCGGAACGACACCCGTCGCGTATCCGGCTGGGGACCGATGCGCCGGACGTCGGCCCATGCGCCCTTGTAGTAGGGGATCGTGGTGGTCGGATCGACGTGGTCCGAGACGAGATCGCCCGCCGCGCCGCGCGGCTGCCCGAACACCATGAAGGTATGCCCGCGCTTCACCGACGTCGCCGGGTACGCTGTGGCCCGGACCGTGCCGGCGTCGTTGGAGAGCTCGACGAGGTCGCCCGGGCCGATCCCGAGCTCATGAGCGTCTTCGGGGTGCATCTCCAGGTACGGCAAGGGCACCCGGTCGCGGTAGAACGGAACGTGGCGATGGTGGTAGAGGGTCTGCCAGACATGGTTCGTGCGCCCGTTGTTCACCCAGAACCGGTAGCGGCGGCGCTGGGCCTCGAACGCCGCGCCGTATCCGGGCCAGGGAAGGGGCGCGGGGATGAAGCGCGCCTTGCCCGAGGGGGTGAAGAAGCGGCCGTCCTCGTGCAGCCGGACGGTGCCGGAAGGCGTCCGGTTCACCATGCGCACCGGCGTCTGGATCCCCTCGTTGCCGAGCCGGCGCAGCAGATCGTAGGTCACCCCCGCGTAACCTTCCATCGGATCGTCCGGGCCGCCGTCGAACCGGTAGCGGGCATGGATGAAGACGTCCTCGTCGCTGCGCCAGTCGAAATCGAGGAAGCGGTTGGCCATCAAGGGGTTGCGGTCGTCGAGGTAGAGCCGGCGGAGGCGTCTCGCGAAGCGCGCGGCGATGGCCCAGTCCGGGATCGCCTCCCCCGGCGGATCCATGAACCGCTCGTAGAGCCGCAGCCGCCGCTCCCCGTTGATCGACGTGAGGTTCATCTCGCCCCATTGGGCGGCGGGCAGCACCAGGTGGGCGTGGCGGGCGGTCGCGGTGAGGTAGATGTCCTGGGCCAGGATGAACATGCCGCCGCGCTTCATCGCCTCGACCACGGCGGTGACCCGGCGGCCGATTGGAGCGCCCTCGGTGGCGTGGAGCGCCTCGGTGACGAGGCCGCCGCGCCGCTTCAGGGCCTCCTCCATCGCCTCGGCCCGCAAGGTCGTGAGCACGGGATTGCAGCCGCCGACCCAGAAGACCTTGGCCTCGCCCCGGCGCACCGATTCATCGACGTTCAGCCCCGGACGCCCGCCGGGATACGGCGGCCTCACATAGCCTTCCTGGTGGCCGCCGAGGCGGCTGATCCCGGTCCCGGGCTTGCCGACGTTGCCGCCGAGGAGCCCGAGCCCGACGATCGCGGCGACGTTCTCGTAGTTCTTCAGCCCCCAGATCAGCCCTTTCTCGTAGTGCAGCAGGGTCCGGCGGCGGAAGCCCCCCGGCTTCGGAGCGGCGATCCACCGGGCCGCCTCGTGGATCCGCTCCGGCGCGATTCCGCAGAGCCGGGCGGCGCGGTCCACGACCTCGCCCGCGGGCCGATCCACCTGGAGGGTGGAGCGCTGCCAGGACTCGAAGGTCTGCCATTCGCAGTGGCGGCGCAGGAAGTCCACGTCGTGCCAGCGCCGGTCGAGGATCACGCGGGCGATGGCGTTGAGCAGCGCGATGTCGGTGCCGGGCTCGACGTCGAGGTGCATCACCCGCCCCGCCCCGCCCGCCGCTTCCGCCGTCGCCACCGTCATGGTGCGGCGCGGGTCGATGACGATCATGCGCCCGCGCTCGACCGGCTCGGTGCCGAAGGCGGCCTGCTTGCTCCGCAAGGTGGCGCCCTGGAGGTTCGGCGCCATGTGGTCGAGGAAGTAGTTGGTCTGGGTCTCGTAGGGGTTCGCGCCGGCGATGACGATGGTGTCCGCGAGCCGGGCGTCGAGGTAGGCGTTGGTCAGGGGCGCGAGCCCCGCGTCGGCGGCGGCGTGGACCTCGCTGTTGTAGGCGGGGCGGTTGTGGATCGACGCGGTGCGGGTGCCGACGCCCGAGAAGAAGAGCCGCCCGACCGCCCAGTTGTTCTCGAAGCCCCCTCCCCCGCCGCCGTGGTCGAAGAACTTCATCCCCACCGCGTCCGGTCCCCAGCGGTCCATCACCGCCTTCACGACGCGGGCGCCGAGATCCACGGCCTCCTCCCAGCTCGTGCGCTCGTGGCGCTGCGGCCCGAGGATCATGGGGACGTGGAGCCGCGCCTTCGTCTCCTGGTCGGGCGCGTAGAGGGTCTGGGCCAGCCCCGCGCCCCGGACGGAGGCCAGGCCGTGGTTCACCGAGCATGTGCCGTCGGGGAGGATGGCGACGTGGAAGCGGCGGCCGTCCCTTTCGGTGATCACCCGGTGCATCGACGGCGCGATCCAGTCGGAGTTCGGCGGCAGGGGCTCGCGCAGATCGAGGCCGAGGGCGTTCTCCTCCGGCGCCGCCCCCCCCTCTCGGCCCTCCGGCCACTTGAGCACGCGATAGCCGCATCCGACGATGCAGAACTGGCAGACGGTGTTGCGGCGCTCGGCGTCGGCCGGGGGGATGGGTATGCGGGTGGCGCGGGTCATGGCTCGGGACGATCCTTGTCCGGCAGCTCGGAGCGGGCGCACGGTGTTGCGGCGCTCGGCGTCGGCCGGGGGGATGGCGCGCGGGTGGCGCAGGTCATGGCTCGGGACGACACTTCAGATGAGGTTCGTATGCCGGCCGTAGATGAGCCCGTCCACCCCGATCGCGACCACCGTGTCCGATTCGATGCGAAGCTCGATCCGGGCCAGCGCCTGGCTCGCCTGGCCGATGACGAGGCCGCCCGCCTTCGCCGGATCGAAGGTGCTCCAGTGGCACGGGCAGATGAGCAGGCGATGTTTCGGCCTGTAGCTCACCGGGCAGCCCTTGTGCGTGCACAGCGTCGAGAACGCGACGATGCTCGAGTCCGGCCCGACCCCGCCGAGCGCCTCTTCGCTCATGTGCAGCAGCAGCGCCGGCGAGCGGTCGTCGGGATAGGTGAAGGGGACGGCCGCCCCTGGGGCCAGGGCCGCGAGCTCGGCGATGGGCTTCACCGGATAGCCCGCCGTCTCCGCTCCGGCGGCGTTTCCGGGGGGCGGGAGCACCCCCGCCGCGACCGCGCCGACGCCCGCCGCCGCCCCGGTGGTCCGGATGAACTGCCGCCTCGTCAGCCGGCGCCCTTCCGGGTCCGATCCGTGCGTTTCTTCCGTCATGTTCGGGGATCCGTTCCGATGTGTCCTCGGCCGGTTCCGCACCGGCCACGGGTGTTGGTCAAAGCAGCCTGGCGGCGAGGATGAGTGCGGCGATCACGGCCGGGATGAAGGTCACTGGCTGAGCAAGTGGACGACGAAGCCGGCCGCTTCGAGAGTACGGATGGCCTTGAGGGTATCGAAGGTGGTGGCGCTCATGGATCGTATTTCCGGTGGCGGCTCCCGCTTCCCCGCTTCCCCGCTTCCGCGGGGAGTGGACGATCAGATCGGCAGGAAGCGAAGGCCTGCCCCGGCAGGCATCAAGCCGGGGGCGGTCAGGATGGCGACGATGCCGGCGCCCTGAATCCACAAGGCGCGGTAGAGCTCGCCGCAGGTGACGAGCTCGCCACGGTCGGCGCCGGCCGCATCCCGCATTTCCGTAACGATGGCTTCGGCTTGTCGAGTCTCGATGCCGGCCGCTTCGAGGCGGCGCACGGCTTGATGGGTATCGAAGGTGGTGGCGCTCATGACGTGCTCCTGCGGAGGATGGCTTCCGGCAAGGACTCGGAGACTACCCCCCGATGTACGACATCTCGATGCGGCGCCCCGGGCCCGGCGGCTCCGGGGGGGTGTTCCTGCTGCGCAGCTCGGAGTAGCGGTCGGCACGCCGGCCCCAGAGCGAGCCGATCGCCTCGGACAGGGAGGCGTCGGATGCGCCGCTGCGCACGAGGCCGCGCAGATCGAAGCCTTCGGTCGCGAACAGGCAGGTGTACAGCCTGCCCTCCGCCGACAGGCGCGCGCGGGTGCAGGCGCCGCAAAACGGCGCGGTGACCGACGAGATGACCCCGATCTCGCCCGCCCCGTCGGCGTAGCGCCAGCGCCGCGCGACCTCTCCGGGATACTTGGGCTCCACCGGCAGCAACGGGTACGTACGCCCGATCGTCTCGACGATCTCGCGCGCCGGCACGACGTCGTCCAGACGCCATCCGTTCGTCGCGCCGACGTCCATGTACTCGATGAAGCGCACGATGTGGGGCGTTCCCCTGAACCGCTCGGCCATCGGCACGAGGTCGTGCTCGTTCACGCCCCGTTTGACCACCATGTTGACCTTGATCGGGCTCAGGCCGGCCTCGCCGGCGTCTTCGATGGCCCGGAGCACCGGCTCGACGGGGAACCCCACGTCGTTCATCGAGGAGAACACCGCGTCGTCGACGGCGTCCAGGCTCACGGTCAGCCGCCCGAGCCCCGCGGCGCGCAAGGAGCGGGCGCGCTGCCCGGTCAGGAGCGAGCCGTTGGTGGTGAGGGTCAGGTCTTCGAGCCCCGGAACCGCGGACAGCATCCGGACCAGATCGTCGAGCCCCTGGCGCAGGAGCGGCTCCCCGCCGGTCAGCCGGATCTTCCGGACCCCGTGCCCGACGAAGATCGACGCGAGCCGGGTGATCTCCTCGAACGACAGCAGCTCGCTGCGGGGCATGAAGCGGTAGCTCGCGCCGAAGAGCTCCTTCGGCATGCAGTAGGTGCACCGGAAGTTGCACCGATCCGTCACCGAGATCCGGAGATCGTGGAGCGGACGACCGAGCCGGTCCCGGCTGCCCTCCTCCGCACCGGATGCCTGCACCGGGACGCGAGCCGGGGTCATCGGCCCGCTCCGGTGTCCGCCCCGGCATCGGGAACCCCCACGAACGCCGCGCCGGACGCCTGCGCCTGCGCCACATCGACCCGTCCGGTGTCCGCCCTGACTCCCGGGCCGCTCACAACTGCTCCGCCGGAACGTGCAGGACGAGCCCGTCGAGCTCGTCGGTGACGCGGATCTGACAGGTCAGGCGGCTGGATTCCCGCGGCTCCCAGGCGAACTCGATGAGGCCCGACTCCTCCTCCTCCGGGGGCGGCAACGCGCTCATCCAGCCATCCGCGACGTAGCAGTGGCAGGTCGAGCAGGAGCAGCTTCCCCCGCACTGCGCAACGACCCCGGTCACGTCGTTCTCGATCGCCCCTTCCATCACCGTGAGTCCGTTCGCGACCTCCACCGTCGTCGACGCCCCGTCGGGTTGAATGAAGGTGATTCTCGGCATTCGTCAGACCATCTCCTGCATCGGGACCGACTCGTCGGCCAGCTTCTCCGGGTCGATGCGCGGGCGCTCCGGCACGAGCTTGCGGCAGGCCATGAACTCCCGGGGGCGGTTGACGGCGTCCACCGCGATCAGGACGCCGTCCTTCAAGTAGAACATCGCGAAGTCGTCCGCGTCCATCGAGCCACGCTGCACGATGGTGTCGTACCCGTCGGAGATCCCGACCATCTGGAGCTTGAGGTCGAACTGGTCGCTCCAGAACCAGGGGGCCTGTGCGTAGCGCGCCGGGGTACCGGCGACGTTGGCCGCCGCCGTCTTCGCCTGCTCGATCGCGTTCTGCACCGATTCGAGCCGCAGCGTGCGGCCGAGGATGGGGCTCGGGTGGCGGGTGCAGTCTCCGGCCGCGTAGACGTGGCCGGCGGAGGTCGCGCATCGTTCGTCCACCACGATGCCGTCGTCGCAGGCGATCCCCGCCGCCTCGGCAAGCTCCGTGTCGGGGACGACGCCGATCCCGACCACCACGAGATCGGCCGGGACGAGGTCGGCCCCGCAACGCACCCCCTCGACCTTCCCGCTCCCCTCGAAGGCGTCGACCGCGGCCGACAGCCGAACGTCGACCCCGCGGGCGCAGTGGGCGCGCGCGTAGTAGGCGGACATCTCGGGCGCCGTCACCCTCCCGAGGAGCCGGTCCGCGGCCTCGACGACGCAGACCTCCAGACCCATCCCTTTCGCCGTCGAGGCCACCTCCAGGCCGATGTACCCTCCTCCCACGACGGCCAGCTTGCGGCCCGGCGCCAGCTCGGCGCGGATCGCCTCGACGTCTTCCAGCGTCCGCAGGTAGAAGACGTTCCCGAGGTCCGCACCGGGGACGTCGAGCCGCCGCGGGCGGCTCCCGGTGGCGATGACGAGGCCCGTGAACTCGAGCGGGCCCCCGTCCGCGAGCGTCACCGTGCGGCGATCGGGATCGATCGCGCACACCGGGTTGCCGAGCCGGAGCTCGATGTCGTTGCGGGCGTAGAAGCTCTCCGGGCGCAGGAACACCCGCTCCCGCGGGAGCTCCCCGGAGAGGTATTTCTTCGAGAGCGGCGGGCGTTGATACGGCGGCGCCGGCTCGGCCCCGCAGACGACGATCCGGCCGCCGTATCCGGCCTGGCGCAGGCTGAGCGCGGCCTGGCCGCCGGCCTGGCCGGCGCCGGCGATGACGGTGGTGTCCTCGGTAGCGGTCACTGGCCCGGTGTCCTCCTGCCGTGGTGCTTCCGTGAGCGGGCGGGATTCTACCCGAAACCCTTGCCACCCGAATGTCGCCGTGGCCAGACTTCAGGCGCCGGTCGAACGCGGGAGCCCCGGGAGCCGGATACGCAGGGCAAACGCGCGAGGGACGCCACGGCGGTGGGGATTCGACGCCACGGCGGTGGAGATTCGACGATGGAGCCTGCAATGGTGAAGCCCGGAGAGAATGAAGCCCGGAGAGAATGAAGCACCGTGAAAGTAGACCCCCTGAAAATGGAACCCCGTGAAGGCGAAGCACGATGAGCCCGATCGAAGCGCTTCTGGCCGAACGCGACTGGCTCCTCGCGGACGGCGCCATGGGCACCAACCTGTTCGCCCTGGGGCTCGCGGGCGGCGCCTGCGGCGAGCGATGGAACGTCGAAGCCCCGGAGAAGGTCTCGTCGGTCCACCGGAACATGGCCGCGGCGGGGGCCGACGTCCTCCTCACCAACACCTTCGGCGCGAACCGGCACCGGCTCGCCCTGCACGGCCTCGGGGAGCGGGCGATCGAGATCAACCGGTCGGGGGCGGAGATCGCACGCGGGGTCGCGGACTCGGCGGGCCGCACCGTGGTCGTCGCCGGCTCCATGGGGCCGACCGGCGACGTCCTGGAGCCGCTCGGCGAACGCACCCGGGCCGAGGCGGTCGACGCCTTCGCCGAGCAGGCCGAGGGGTTGAAGCGCGGCGGCGCGGACGTGGCGTGGATCGAGACGATGTACGCCGAGAACGAGCTGGAGGCGGCGATCCTGGCGGTGCGGGAGGCCGGGCTGCCGTTCCTCGCGACGATGACGTTCGACACCGCCGGGCGCACGATGATGGGGATCCGGCCCCGGGATTTTCCGAATCTCGCGTCCTGCACGGCGCACCGGCCCCTCGGGATCGGGGCGAACTGCGGCGTGGGCCCCGCCCAGCTCCTCGATTCGATCCTTGGAATACGGGCAGCCGCGGCACGAGGGACGGTCATCGTCGCGAAGAGCAACTGCGGGCTCCCCCGGATGGATCCCGACATGCGGGTACGGTACGACGGGACTCCGGAGCTCATGGCCGCGTATGCATGCATGGCTCGGGATGCCGGAGCGCGAATCATCGGCGGGTGCTGCGGGACGACGGCATCCCATCTCCGGGCGATGCACGATGCGCTGGAACGGTGCCCCCGGTCCGAGGCGCCGGATCACGCGGCGGTCGAGGCGCGTTTTGGTCCGCTGAAGGTCACGCTGGAGACCCAGGAGGCCGTTGCCTACGCAAAGGAAGATGGAAAGCCCGAGCGCCGGCGGCATCGCCGGCACCGGAGGAGTTGACTGCAGCCGGCGCGCTCCGCACGGCCTCGAGGAGCGTGTAGCTGAACCGCGGCCAGAGCATGGCCGGCGGAGAAATTGACATCCATCGCCAATGTAGCAATATGGATCTGCCCAACTCGGCATAGCCGGAACCAGACGCCCGTTGCCGAGAAAATCATCTCGTCGAAGATACTTACCGGTAAGGAACTTTCAGAGGAGACCGAAAAATGCTGGACAACACGAACAATCCCGATCTGGACGAGGCGTTGGCGAACCTCACCCCCGAGCGAATCGAACGCAAGCAGAGGACCTACGCCGACATCGTTGCCAAGTATTACGGCGACCCCGACTTCCATGCGTTCACTACACAAAATACAGGATTTTCGGACCTGAGCGGTGTGTAGCTTATGTTCACTGCCAGTGAAGATAAGCCACACTCGCCAACGGTCGTCCTCAGCCCGTCATTCCCGCGAATGCGGGAATCCATTTCAATCGAAACTCTCTGTTGTGCCAGGCAAAGCCTGGAGAGGGGGGGAAGGCATGTAGAGGGAGACACATGACGGAAACCTTCAATACGACCCGGCAGGTGAGGGACCTGCCCGGCCAAGGCTGGCCCCCAGCCGGAACCGAGTGTTGCGTGGTGCGGGGGGACCCCGGCTGCGAAGCGTACACAGGGAGCGTGATGGAGCCCCGAATGTTCGATGCTTGCGGAGTCGACGCTGTCAGAGAAGCGGAAGACACCAACGCCGGTTCCGAAGGGGCTTGGGGCCGGCGCCCCGCCAAGGTGCGGGAGCGGGCATGACTGACCTTGCGGCTCCGATGGCGTGATCCATCGCCGTGCGGCACAACCTGGAAAACGGTGCGCTCGCCGACGCTCGCGCATCGACGTCACAGTCCGAGCTCAGCGTGCGACCCGATGCGGACGAGCCGCAACGTCCCGGCATCGGGCTTCTGGTCGATGAGCACCAGATCCGGTCTGACGTGGCAGTCACGGAAATCGGTCCACGGGCCGCTGAGCGCGTGGTCCTGGTGGCGGGGTTCCAGCGGAGCATCGGCGGCAAGGGCCTGTACGATCGCCGCCAGTCGTTCATCGAGGTCTGCGCCGTGGCGGCCACGGGACTCCCGCCTGTAGTCACGCTTGAACCGATGCGTCCGCTCAATCGTCCGCATGCAGGTCGTCGAGCAGGCTTTGGACGTCCTCGAACTGCGGCAGATTGCCGGCTCGCGCCTCCTTCATGGCCGCGATGGTGGGGGCGTTGGGAACGAGCGGAGCGAACGGTAGTGCCTTTTCACGTGCAACCCGGGTGAGCAGGAGGCGGACAGCGTCGGAGACCGTCAGGCCCATCGTGGCCAGAACCGCCGAGGCCTCCTCCTCGACTTCCCTGTCGACGTGCGCCCGGACGAGTTGGCGATGCGGCATGGCGGTGTACCCGCTGAGCTTGAAGCTGCATGGCATTGTCGTTCGATAGCGGCTGCCCTTCAAGGCTGGCGGGCTGGTGGGCGATACCGCGACGGCCGTTTCGGCAAGGCCGGCGTCATGGCCCCGGGTCCTGGCAGGTCCCGAACCCGGCACTCCCGGCCCCGGCAGCCCCGACCCCGGCAGCCCCGACCCCGGCACTTGACGCCCCGACCGTTCCCGGTTCAGAGTCGGGCGTCAGCCCCATCCATGCGGATGGGGGCGGTCGTTCCTCCCGATCCCGTCTCGCGTGCTTCGAGCGCCGGGCAGTCCGGCAGGAGCGCGGTCGCGAATTCCATCCGGGCAGGGTCCGCCGGAACGAGAACGGTGCGGAATACCGCAATCCGCCGTCCGACGGCGGCGTTGCCCGCGCGTAGCCCGCATCGCGATCGCAGTCGGCGGCCGGCTTCGCAGGGAAGGGTGCCATGAACGCAACGCATCGAATCCGCCCCGGACCACCCCCGGCCCAGGGGCTCTACGACCCCCGCTTCGAGCACGAGAGCTGCGGCGTCGGCTTCGTGTGCGACGTCGAGGGACGCGCCGGGCGCGGCATCGTGGACGACGCCAGGCGCATCAACTGCTGCATGGAGCATCGCGGCGGCATCGGCAGCGAGCCCAACACCGGCGACGGGGCGGGCATCCTCACCGCGCTGCCCCACAAGCTGCTCGCGCGCTTCGCGCGGACCGCCTTCGCCCGGACGCTTCCCGAGCCGGGCCGGTACGGGGTCGGCAACGTCTTCCTGCCGCACGACCCGGCCGAGCGGCGCGCGTGCAAGGAGCGCATCGAGGCGATCGTCGCGGCGCAGGGCCAGGAATGCCTGGGCTGGCGCGCGCTGCCGCACGACCCCGAGGGCGCGGACCTCGGCCGCACCGCCCTCGCGGCCATGCCGCACATGGAGCAGCTCTTCATCGGGGCCGGCGAGGGGTACGCGGGCGAACGCTTCGAGCGCGCGCTCTACGTCATCCGCAAGTACGCGAGCCGGCGCCTGCGCGGCGCCGAGAGCCTCGCCGAGCGCGGGCTGCTCTACTTCTGCTCCCTGTCCTCGAAGGTGGTCGTCTACAAGGGGATGCTGACCCCGCGCCAGCTCTTCGAGTTCTTCCCCGACCTCGAAGAGCCCGGCTACGAGACCCATCTCGCGATGATCCACTCGCGCTTCAGCACCAACACCTTCCCCTCCTGGGACCGGGCGCAGCCGAACCGCTTCATGAGCCACAACGGCGAGATCAACACCCTGCTCGGCAACTGCAACTGGATGAACGCCCGCGAAGGCGTGATGCGTTCGGACCTCTTCGGCGACGACCTGGAGAAGCTCTTTCCGGTGATCGAGCCGGACTGCTCCGACTCCGGCAACTTCGACAACGTGCTCGAACTCCTGCTCATGACCGGGCGCACGCTGCCCGAAGCGGTGATGATGATGATCCCCGAGGCGTGGCAGCAGCGGCGCGACATGTCGCCCGAGAAGCGCGCCTTCTACGAGTACAACTCCTGCCTGATGGAGCCCTGGGACGGCCCGGCCTCCATCGCCTTCACCGACGGCACCTGCATCGGCGCGGTGCTGGACCGCAACGGGCTGCGGCCGAGCCGGTACTACGTCACCGACGACGGGCGCTGCATCATGGCCTCGGAGGTCGGGGTGGTGCCGGTCGCGCCCGAAAGGGTGGTGGAGAAGGGCCGCCTGCGGCCCGGGCGGCTGTTCCTCATCGACTTCGAGGCCGGGCGCATGGTGCCCGACCACGAGATCAAGGCCGAGTGGGCGAGGCAGCGCCCCTACGGCGAATGGCTCGCGCGCCAGCGTCTCGACCTGGCCGATCTCGGCCCGCCGCGCGGCGTCCGGGGTCTCGACGAGGAGACCCTGATCGAGCGTATGCAGGCGTTCGGCTACACCACCGAGACCATGCAGTTCATGCTCCTCGACCTGGTGCGCGAGCGCCGCGACCCGCTGGGGTCGATGGGCAACGACGCGGCGCTCGCGGTGCTCTCCGACAAGCCGCGGATGCTCTACGACTACTTCAAGCAGCGCTTCGCGCAGGTCACCAACCCGGCCATCGACTCGATCCGCGAAGAGGTGGTCATGTCCCTCGAATGCTACGTCGGGCCCGAGGCCAACCTGCTGGAGGTGAGCGAACGGCACGCGCACCGGCTGCGCCTGCCGCACCCGATCCTGTCGAACGGGGAGCTCGCCGCCCTGGCGGAGATCGACGTCCGCGGGTGGCGGGCGCGGACCGTGGACGCGACCTTCCCCAGGGGGTCCGGGGAAGCGGGGCTGCGCGAGGCGCTGGCGCGGATCGAGTCCGAGGCCACGCGGGCCATCGACGAGGGGGACAGCCTGCTGGTGCTCTCGGACCGCGCGGCCGGGCCGCAGCGGGTGCCGATCGGCGCCCTGCTCGCCACCGGCTGCGCGCACCACCACCTGGTCCGCACCCACCGGCGCACCCGCATCGGCCTCGTCGTCGAGACCGGCGAGGCGCGCGAGGTGCACCACCACTGCCTGCTGGTCGGCTACGGGGCGGATGCGGTCAACCCCTACCTCGCGTTCGAATCCCTGTGGTACGCGCGGCGCACCGGGCTGTTCGCGGAGCACGGGCACGCGCGGACCGACGCCGACGTGGTGGACGCCTACCGCAAGGGGGTCGCCAAGGGGATGCTGAAGGTGCTCGCCAAGATGGGGATCTCCACCCTCCAGTCCTACAAGGGGGCGCAGATCTTCGAGGCGATCGGACTGGGCGCGGGGGTCGTGCAGCGGTGCTTCGCGGGGACCGCGAGCCGCGTGAGCGGCATCGGCTTCGCGGTGCTGGCCGAGGAGATGGAGCGCCGCCACCGGATCGGCTACCCCGACCGTAAGCTCGCGCCGGCGCCGCGCGAGCTGCCCAACCCGGGCGACGTCCAGTGGCGCAGCGGCGGCGAGCGGCACCTGTGGGACCCGGCGGCGATCGGGGATTTGCAGGTGGCGGCCCGCACCGGCTCCGAGGACGCCTGGCGGCGCTTCGCCGACCACGCCGACGCGGAGAGCACCCGCAACGCCACGCTGCGCGGGCTGCTGGAGCTCACCCCCGTCGGACCGCCCGTGGACCTCGGCGAGGTGGAGCCGGAGGCGGAGATCGTGCGGCGCTTCGCCACCGGCGCCATGAGCCTGGGCTCGCTGTCGGAGGAGGCCCACCAGACCCTGGCCGTCGCCATGAACCGCATCGGCGGCAAGTCGAACACCGGTGAGGGCGGCGAGGACCCCGCACGGTTCGCGCCCCTGCCGAGCGGCGATTCCCGGCGTTCCGCCATCAAGCAGGTCGCGAGCGGGCGCTTCGGGGTCACCATCGGGTACCTGACCCACGCCGACGAGCTCCAGATCAAGATCGTGCAGGGGGCGAAGCCCGGCGAAGGCGGAGAGCTGCCGGGGGGCAAGGTCGACGACCACATCGCCACGCTCCGCTACTCGATCCCGGGCGTCGGGCTCATCAGCCCGCCCCCGCACCACGACATCTACTCGATCGAGGACATCGCGCAGCTCATCCACGATCTGAAGAACGGGAACCCGAGGGCGCGCGTCAGCGTCAAGCTCGGCGCCGAGATCGGCGTCGGCACGGTCGCGGCCGGAGTGACCAAGGCGCGGGCCGACCACCTGGTGATCGCGGGCGATTCGGGCGGCACCGGGGCGTCCCCGATCACCTCCATCAAGCACGCCGGCGTGCCCTGGGAGCTGGGCATCGCCGAGACCCACCAGACCCTGGTGATGAACAACCTGCGCTCGCGGGTGGTGCTGCAGACCGACGGGCAGCTCAAGACCGGCCGGGACGTGGCGATCGCCGCCCTGCTCGGCGCCGAGGAGTTCGGCTTCGCGACGGCGCCGCTGGTCGCGCTCGGCTGCATCATGATGCGCAAGTGCCACCTCAACACCTGCCCGGTGGGCATCGCCACCCAGGATCCGGAGCTGCGCCGGAAGTTCGCCGGCGCCCCGGAGCACGTCATCGACTACTTCTTCATGGTGGCCCGGGATCTGCGCCGCATCATGGCCGGACTCGGCTTCAGGACCGTGAGCGAGATGATCGGGCGGGTCGATGCGTTGCGCGCCGCCCCGCGGGCCTCGCACTGGAAGGCGAAGGACGTCGACGTCGCCGCGCTGCTCGCGCCGGCGCCGGCGCCCGAGGACTGCCTCGGGGTGTACCGCATCCACGAGCAGGACCACGGCCTGGCCGGGGCGCTCGACGGCGAGCTCATCCGCCTGGCCGGGCCCGCCCTCCGGCGGGGCGGGCGGGTACGGTGCGAGCTGCCGATCGACAACACCCGCCGGGTGGTGGGCGGGATGCTCTCGAACCACATCGTGCGCGAGGCCGGCCCGGAGATGCTGCCCGACGGCGCCATCCACTTCCGGTTCACCGGCAGCGCCGGCCAGAGCTTCGGGGCCTGGCTCGCCCGGGGCGTGACCCTGGAGGTGGAGGGCGACGCCAACGACTACGTGGGCAAGGGCCTCTCCGGCGGGCGCATCGTCATCTATCCGCCGCGCGCGTCGACGTTCAGGGCCGAGGAGAACGTCCTGGTCGGCAACGTGGTGCTCTACGGGGCGACCAGTGGCGAGTGCTTCTTCCGCGGCGTGGCGGCGGAGCGTTTCTGCGTACGCAACAGCGGCGCCGATGCGGTGGTCGAAGGGGTGGGCGACCACGGCTGCGAGTACATGACCGGCGGGCGGGTGGTGGTGCTGGGCGAGACCGGGGTGAACTTCGCGGCCGGGATGTCGGGGGGCATCGCCTACGTCTGGGACCCCGCCGGCCGCTTCCCCGGGCGCTGCAACCGGGAGATGGTCGAGCTCGAGGGCCTGGAAGACGTGGCGGAGCGCCGGGAGGTCCGCGCCCTGATCGAACGCCACCTGGAGCACACCGGATCCGAGGTGGCGGGCAAGCTGCTGGCGGACTGGGATGCCGCGGCGGAGGACTTCGTCAAGGTGCTGCCCACCGACTACAAGCGCGTGCTGCGCGCGGGCCGAAGGCGGTCGCTGGGCGAGCGCGTCTCGCCGGAAGGCGAGCCGGGTGATCCGCTGAGCGAATCGCTGTGTGAAAGTGGCTCGCCGGACGGCGAGCCGAACGAGCCGGCGGCGGACCGTGCGGCCGTCGCGGCGGCTTCCTGATCCGGCATGATGCCGCCGGAGTCATCGAGCAGGCTGTATTCCTCGAATCCTCAAGCCGCTCGCGCCCGCCCGGCCGCGAACGTGAGGGCGCCGGCCACGGCGTCCACCTCCACCCGTACCGTGTCCCCAGGCGAGAACTCGCCGGCGAGTATCGCCTGGGCGAGCGGGTTCTCCAGCCGCTGCTGGATCGTGCGCTTCAGCGGTCGTGCTCCGTAGACGGGATCGAACCCGGCGTCGCCGAGCAGGCGCATCGCGGCGTCCGACACGTCGAGGACGAGATGCTGCCCGGCGAGCCGCGCGGCCAGGGCGCGGAGCTGGATCCGGGTGATCGCATGGATCTGCGCGGCGTCGAGGGCGTGGAAGACCACCACCTCGTCGATGCGGTTGACGAACTCCGGGCGGAAGTGCCCGGCCACGAGGTCCATGACCGCGCCCTTGATCCGTTCGCCGGCGTTCTTCTCCGCGAGTTCCTGGATGACGTGGGAGCCGAGGTTCGAGGTCATGACCACGACGCAGTTGCGAAAATCCACGGTGCGGCCGTGCCCGTCCGTCAGCCGGCCGTCCTCCAGCACCTGCAGGAGCACGTTGAAGACGTCGGGGTGGGCCTTCTCGACCTCGTCGAGCAGCACCACCGACCAGGGCCGGCGGCGGACCGCCTCGGTCAGGTATCCGCCCTCCTCGAACCCGACGTAGCCGGGCGGGGCGCCGATGAGCCGCGCCACCGAGTGCTTCTCCATGAACTCGGACATGTCGATGCGCACCATCGCGTCCTCGGTGTCGAACAGGAACTCCGCCAGCGCCCGCACCAGCTCGGTCTTGCCGACGCCGGTAGGGCCGAGAAAGAGGAACGAGCCGTTGGGCCGGCGCGGGTCGGAGAGCCCCGCGCGCGAGCGGCGGATCGCGTCGGCGATGGTGCCGACCGCCTCGTCCTGGCCGACCACCCGCTCGTGCAGCGCCTCTTCCATGCGCAGCAGCTTGTCCCGTTCCCCCTCCAGCATCTTCACCACCGGGATCCCCGTCCACTGCGACACGATCGCCGCAATCTCCTCCTCGGCCACCTTGTTGCGGAGCAGCCGCATCTCCCGGGTCCCGACCCGGCGGCCCGCCAGCGCAAGCTGCTTCTCGAGCTCGGGGATCCGTCCGTACTGGAGCTCCGCCATACGCGCCAGATCGCCGGCGCGCTGTGCGGTCTCGAGCTCCACCCGCGCGCGCTCCAGTGCCTCCTTGACACTCTGGCCGCCCTGCACCGCGGCCTTCTCCGCCTTCCAGATCTCCTCGAGGTCGGAGAACTCCCGCTCTGCCGCGGCGATCTCGGATTCGAGGTTGGCGAGGCGTTCGCGGGAGGCGTCGTCGCTCTCCTTGCCAAGAGCCTCGCGCTCGATCTTGAGCTGGATCAGCCGCCGGTCCAGCCGATCCATCGCCTCGGGCTTCGAATCGATCTCCATGCGGATGCGGCTCGCCGCCTCATCCACCAGGTCGATGGCCTTGTCGGGCAACTGCCGGTCGGAGATGTAGCGGTGGGAGAGGGTCGAGGCGGCGACGATGGCGGGGTCGGTGATGTCCACGCCGTGGTGGACCTCGTAGCGCTCCTTCAGCCCGCGCAGGATCGCGATGGTGTCCTCGACGGTGGGCTCGGACACGAGCACCTTCTGGAAGCGCCGCTCCAGCGCGGCGTCCTTCTCGATGTAGCGCCGGTATTCGTCGAGGGTGGTCGCGCCCACGCAGTGCAGCTCGCCTCGCGCCAAGGCGGGCTTGAGCATGTTGCCGGCGTCCATCGCGCCCTCGGCCTTGCCCGCGCCGACCAGGGTGTGCAGCTCGTCGATGAACAGGATGATCCGTCCCTGCTGCCGGGCGAGGTCGTTGAGCACCGCCTTCATCCGCTCCTCGAACTCGCCGCGGTACTTCGCGCCGGCGATCATCGCGCCCATGTCGAGGGAGAGGAGGCGCTTGTCCTTCAGGCCCTCCGGGACCTCGGCGTTGACGATGCGCTGCGCCAGCCCCTCGACGATGGCGGTCTTGCCGACCCCGGGCTCGCCGATCAGCACCGGATTGTTCTTGGTGCGGCGTTGCAGGACCTGGATGGTGCGGCGGATCTCGTCGTCACGCCCGATCACGGGATCGAGCTTGCCCTGCTCGGCGCGCTCGGTGAGGTCGATGGTGAATTTCTCGAGGGCCTGGCGGTGCTCCTCGGCATCCGGGTCGGTGACGGCCTCGCCGCCGCGGACCGCCTCGACCGCTTCCGTGACCGATTGCTTCGAGGCGCCGTTGCGCTCGAGGAGCGCGGCGACGCGCCCGCCGGCCTCGAAGCAGGCGAGCACGAACAGCTCGCTGGAGATGAACCGGTCCTTCCGACCCTGTGCGAGCTTGTCGCAGAGGTTCAAGTGGCGTCCGAGCTCGTTCGAGATCTGTACGTCGCCGGCCGCGCCGCCCACACGCGGCAGCGAGTCGAGCGCGAGGCCGAGCTGGGAGCGCAGCGCGTTGACGTTCGCCCCCGCCTGGGCGAGGAGGTGGCGCACCGTGCCGTCCTGCTGGTCGAGCAGCGCCACCAGCACGTGCACCGGCTCCATGAACTGGTGGTCGCGGCCGGCCGCAAGGCTTTGCGCGTCGGAGAGCGCCATCTGGAACCTGGTGGTGAGCTTGTCCATTCGCATTGTGGTTTTCCTGTCTTGAAGTTGCCGCCGGACCCTCGAACGTCGCAGTCCGGCCCGCGGGTTCCGCGGGTCCCCCCGGTCCGGCGGCGCCGGTGCGGATACGCCGTTCGCGCCATTGGATACATGCGGTCGTGGGGGTTGGAATCAAGCAACGCGCATGAGGCTCGGGGACCCGCCGGCGCTCCGTCCGGCGCCGGCGGGCGTCGTGGGGGTTGGAATCAGGCACGGCGCGTCAGGTGGCGCGGCGAGCCGATGCGCGTGAAGGCTCCGACGTCGTAGCGTCCCGCCTCGCGATCGGTGTCGTGCAGCAGCAAGTCTCCTCCGGAGAACCGGCGGGCTTACGGCAGAAGCACCACGCGTAGCCTGACCAGCGTCGGTACGTCGTCCGGACGGACCGCGAGCGCCCGCCGCAAGGCGGTCTCGATCTGATCGAGGAGCCTGCCCGGGCGCATCAGCGCTTTGGCTAAACCACTCAGGGATCGACCCCGCTCGGTTGCCGGTACTCCGAGTTGCGCCCCCAGTACAGTTGGAAATCCGAATTTCGATCAAGATCCGAGCCGGGAGGGCGGCAGGGATCAGGGCCGCGAGGGCCGGATCCAGACCAGGGTCGCGAACCGTCCCGTCACGCCGTCACGGCGGTGCGAGAAGAACCGCTCCGTGTCCAGGCAGGTGCAGAACCCGCCGCCGTAGACACGCTCGATCCCCAGCGATTCGAGCCGGCGCCTTGCGATCGCATACAGATCCGCGCACCACCGATCCGCCCTCGGTGCAGGCGGGGCGGACGTGCGTTGCGGTTCGGCCGGATCGCCCGCGTTTCGGACCGGGGCGAGCGGGCCGTCATCGCTTCGGTCCGGAGCGCGGGGGGCGAAGGCGTGCCACGCGCCGAGGCCGGCATCCAGGCATGTCGTGCGGACTTCGGGGCCGGCTTCGCAGGATCCGGCCCCATCGGGCGGACCTCCTTCGCTTCGGTCCGGAGCGCGGGGAGCGAAGGCGCGCCATGCACCGGGATCGGCGGCGAGGCACGCTTCGCGGACCTCGGGGCCGACCTCGTACGACCCGGGCCCGATCGCCGGGCCGAGCCACGCGAGCAGCTCGCCGCCCGGGCGTTCCATCGCGGCGGCGGAGCGCTCGATCACCCCGCCTGCGAGTCCGCGCCAGCCGGCGTGGGCGATGCCGACCCGGGTTCCGGCCGCGTCGCAGAGCACCACCGGGAGGCAGTCCGCGGTCAACACCGCGCACGGCGGCGCGCCGGCCTCTCCCACGCTGGCGTCGGCTCGCGGCGCGGTGTCGTAATGCGCTGCGCGGGCGACGTCCACGCCGTGGACCTGATCCAGCCAGCACGGCTCGTGATCGAGCCCCAGGGCGGACAGGAGCAGAGCACGGTTGCGAGCGACCGCGGCCGGGACGTCGCCGGTCCCGGCACCGAGATTCAGCGAGGCATAGGGCGCCACGCTCGTTCCGCCTGTGCGCGTGGTGGTGAGCGCGCACACCGAGGGGGGAGCCGGCCAGTCGGGGGTGATCCAGGCGAGGCGTGAGGCGTTTCTCGGGCCGACGGCGTCGATTGCGGACGCCGGACATGGGCGGGCAGCGCTCATCGGCAGCCGGCAGCCGCGGCGCGAAGCGCCTCGACGAGCCCCCGCATGTCGGGTGCGGGCGCGCTCTCGATCTCCAGCGGCCGACCCGAGACCGGATGGTCGAGCGAAAGGCGCCGGGCGTGGAGCGCCTGGCGGGGGAACGTTGCGGCCATGTCCGCCCCGCCGATCCCGGCCGTCCCGCCGGACGTAGCCGGTTCGCCGGATCCCTGCGACCCGACGGATTCATCCGATGGACCGGACACCGCCGGTCTGTCGAGCATCGCCCGCCTGCCGGGCGCCGTTCCGCGGGCCCGGGCGCTGCGCCCACCGTACGTCGCGTCTCCGAGGATCGGGTAGCCGAGGTGCGCGAGATGCACCCGAATCTGATGCGTCCTCCCCGTCTCCAACCGGACCTCCAGCCGTGCGTGCCTCGGGTAGCGTTCGATGACCCGGTAATGCGTGACTGCGGGCCTGCCACCCGCCCCCACGGCCATGCGGGTACGTTGCGTGCGGTGCCGTCCGATCGCCGCCTCCACCGTCCCGGAAGGGGGCGGAGAGCCGATGACCACGGCCTCGTACACCCGCTCCACCTCGCGCGACTTGATCCGGGCAACGAGGCGGGTGTGGGCGCGTATCGATCGCGCGACGAGCATGATCCCGGAAGTATCCTTGTCCAGGCGGTGGACGAGGCCGGCGCGCGGGACGGCACGCAGCCCCGGATCGTAGGCGAGCAGCCGGTTGAGCAGCGTCCCGTCCCGGTTGCCCGCCCCGGGATGCACCACCAGCCCCGGCGGCTTGTCGAGCACCAGGAGATCCGGGTCTTCGTGCAGGACGGCGAGCGGGCCCGCCTGCGCGGCCCATTGCTCATCGGTCTCGATCTCGCAACGGACGCGGATCCGCTCTCCGCCCAGGACCCGGTCCCTGATCCGCACCGCCGCGCCGTCGAGGGTCACGCCGCCGGCGCGGATCCATCCCTGGATGCGGGTCCGGGAATGCTCCGGAAAGACCTCTGCAAGCGCCCGATCGGCCCTCGATCCGGAGAGTACACCGGGCACGACCCCATCGAGATGGATAATCCGCGTCACCGGGCGCCGCGGGATACCGCGCCGCGGCGCCCCTCGCGCCGGGACGGCGCGGGCGAACGGAAGAGGCGGCGGACGGGAAGGAGATGGCCGGCGGCGGGCAGGGTGTGGCTCGGCATGGCGGACGGATGCTCCCGCGTGCAGGGAGCCCACGGATTGGCGACCTCCCGGCGGCGGGCCGGAATCCCCTTGCGCCGAACTGGACGACTGACCGCGGCCTGCGTCGTCTCGCACCACGGCCCTGGCGCGCCCGGGGAGCAGCGCAAGCAGCTCGTCGAAGCCGCCCCGCGGGAACGAGCATGAGCGGTCAAGGGACAAAGGGGGCGGCTGAGCGCAGGCCGGAGCGCCGAAAGCGGAGAGCCTGCCAGCGTGAAATCACCCTGGCCTGCCACCGTCACGCCGGGATCTGAACTCGATAACCTGCTAATCTTCGGACATGACATCGCTTGTACGCATCATCGTCCTTGCCCTCGCCGCCATCCTGGTGGGTTGCGCCTCGTGGGGTGAGGAACAGGACATCACCAGGAACTGGTCGGCACAGCGCCTCTATGACGCCGCGAAGGCGCAGATGGCGAACGGAAACTACGAGGAGGCAATAGAATACTACGAGAAGCTGGAGGTCAGATATCCGTTCGGGGTGCTCGCGAGGCAGGCCCAGCTCGACATCGTCTACGCATACTACAAGTTCGACGAACCGGCCTCGGCGCTCGCCGCCGCGGATCGGTTCATCAAGCTCCATCCGCTGCACCCGGGCGTCGATTACGTCTACTACCTGAAAGGTCTCGTCACCTTGTCCAAAGAGAAGTCCATTCTGGACCGATTCATTCCCGAGCACCTGTTGGAGAGCGATCCGGTCGCCGCGCTGCAGGCGTTCCGCGCATTCGAAGAGCTGGTGCAGCGATTCCCCGAAAGCCGCTACGCGGAAGACTCCCGCCAGCGGATGCTCCATCTGAAAAACGTCCTGGCGGCCCACGAAGTTCTGGTCGGGCGTTACTACATGAAGCGCGAGGCCTGGCTGGCGGCGGCGAACCGTGCCCGCTACGTGGTCGAGAACTACCAGAGGACTCCGGCGGCCACCGACGCCCTCGACATCATGGCGCGGGCGTACCGGCGGCTGGGGCTCGACGACCTGGCTGCCGATGCGGAGCGCGTGCTGGATCTGAACTCGGTGCGCCCACCACGGGGCCACTGACCGATTCGGCGCGTCGATTTCTGCGGAACCCGCCGTATCTCCCACCATTCGCCGGACGCCGGCGGACTTCTTTGCGCCCTGCGGTGAAGAAGTACACTCGCCTTCGGTTTCAGGGAGGGTCTCACTGAAGCCGGTTCGAAGTGAAGCCGGGACCGTTGAAGCCGGCACTGCCCCCAGTCTCCGAGCCGCGGCACAGCTTGCGCCGGCCGGCTCAGACGGCGTCCTCGTCCTGCTCCCCGGTGCGGATCCGGATCACCTTCTCCACCGGCGCAACGAAGATTTTCCCATCGCCGATCTTCCCGGTGTGCGCGGCGCTGGCGATCGTCTCGATGCACCGCTCGCAGTCGGCGTCCGCGACGACGATCTCGATTCTGACCTTCGGCAGGAAATCGACGACGTATTCGGCTCCGCGGTAGAGCTCGGTGTGTCCCTTCTGGCGTCCGAACCCCTGCACCTCGGTGACGGTCATGCCGGTGATCCCGATCTCGGAGAGCGACTCCCGCACGTCGTCGAGCTTGAAGGGTTTGATGACGGCTTCAATCTTCTGCATCGGATCGCCCCTCTCGTCGTCACGCGCCGGCCAGCGCGTGGATCGCGGCCCCGATCTCCGCAGCGGAACGCACCGTGTGCGCGCCCGCCGCATCGAGCGCCGCGTATTTCGCCTCCGCGGTGCCCTTGCCGCCCGAAATGATCGCTCCGGCGTGGCCCATGCGGCGGCCGGGCGGGGCGGTGACCCCGGCGATGTAGGCGACCACCGGCTTGGAGATCTCCGCCGCGATGCATTCGGCTGCATCCTCCTCGGCGCTGCCGCCGATCTCGCCCACCATCACGATGCCCCGGCTTTCCGGGTCCGACTCGAACAGGCGCAGGCAGTCGATGAAGCTCATCCCGTGGATCGGGTCGCCGCCGATCCCGATGCAGGTGCTCTGCCCGAGCCCGCAGCGCGTCGTCTGGTGGACGGCCTCGTAGGTGAGGGTGCCGGAACGCGACACGATCCCGATGCACCCCTTCGCATGGATGTGGCCTGGCATGATCCCCATCTTGCACGCCCCCGGCGTGATGATGCCGGGGCAGTTCGGACCGATCAGCCAAGTGTCGGGGGATCGGGCGAGGGCCGCCTTCACCTTCAGCATGTCGAGCACCGGGATCCCCTCGGTGATGCACGCGATGACCCGCACCCCGGCCGCCGCCGCCTCCAGGATGGCGTCGGCCGCGAACGCCGCAGGCACGTAGATCATCGTCGCGTCCGCGCCGGTCTCGCGCACCGCGTCCTGCACGGTGTCGAAGACCGGGCGTCCGAGGTGCGTCCCGCCACCCCTTCCGGGGGTGACGCCCCCCACGAGGTTCGTCCCGTACGCAATCGCCTGCCCGGAATGGAACGTCCCCTGCCGACCGGTGAATCCCTGGCAGATGACGCGGGTGTTTTCGTCGACCAGTACGCTCATGAGGAATGGCTCGAATCGGTGGATCTCTCTTCCGGAACCGATCCGTGGAATTGGACGGAGGACGATGAATCGTCCGCCCCCACGGCTCCCGGTTCCGGGATCGCCAGGGGGTCAGGAGGGCGCTTGCTTCACCGCGGCGACCGCCTTGTCGGCCGCGTCGGAGAGCGAGTCGGCCGAAATCACCGAGAGGCCGCTCCCGGAGAGAAGCGCCCGCCCCCGCTCGACGTTCGTGCCTTCGAGGCGGACGACGACCGGGACCTCGACACCCGTTTCCTGCACCGCGTTGACGATCCCTTCCGCGATCAGGTCGCAACGCACGATCCCGCCGAAGATGTTGACGAGGATCGCCTTCACCCTGGGGGCGCCGGTGATGAGCTTGAACGCCTCGCTGACCTTCTCCGCGTCGGTTCCGCCGCCCACGTCGAGGAAGTTCGCGGGCTCCCCGCCGTGGAGCTTGATGATGTCCATCGTCCCCATCGCGAGGCCGGCGCCGTTGACCATGCACGCGATGTCGCCGTCGAGGGCGATGTAGTTCAGGTCGAAGCGCTTTGCCTGCACTTCCTTCTCGTCTTGCTGGGACGGGTCCTCCAGCGCCCGCAGGTCGGGTTGCCGGAACAGCGCGTTGTCGTCGGCGTCGATCTTCGCGTCGAGCGCGAGCAGCGCGCCTTCGACCGTCGTCACCAGCGGATTCAGCTCCAGGAGGGCGAGGTCCTTCTCCACGAAGAGCCGGTACAGGCCGGCGAGGACGGCGCCGAGCTGCTTGCGCTGATCCCCGTCGATCCCCAGCGCGAACCCGATCCGCCGCGTCTGGAAGGGCTGCAATCCGGCCGCCGGGTCGATGAACTCGGTGACGATCCTGGCGGGCTCGGTCGCCGCCACCTCCTCGACGTCCATGCCACCCGCCGCGGACGCCATGACCGCGATCTGGCGCCGGCCCCGGTCGACCAGCAGACTCAGGTAGAATTCGCCGCCGATGCCGGACGTCGACTCGATCAGCACCGTGGAGATCGGCTGCCCCTCGGCCGTCGTCTGCTTCGTCACGAGCCGGGTGCCGAGCATCGCCTCCGCGAAGGCCGAGACTTCGTCGAGCGAGTCCGCCCGTTTCACCCCGCCGGCCTTCCCGCGCCCCCCGGCGTGGACCTGCGCCTTGACCATCCAGGCGTCCCCGCCGAGCGCCTCGGCGGCGGAGCGCGCCTGCGCCGCGCTCGTCGCGGGACGGCCCCGGGGAACTGGGACCCCGTAATCCGAAAGGAGTCCCTTGGCCTGGTATTCGTGGAGGTTCATCGGGAAGACCTGCCGAGTGCCCGGGAGACGGCGCCTGCGCCGATGCGCAAGACTAGCAGCGCCCCGCGTGCGGTTCTACCGGTGCGCGGCATCGATTGATCGGGGAGAAGGAGAGGACACCATGAGGCGGGTGGTTCAGAGGGGGCTCACCCTTATCGAGCAGATGATCGTCATCGCCCTCATCGGCATCGTCGCGGCGGTGGCGATCCCTGTCTGGCAGGACTACACGGTGAGGAAGAAGGTGCGCGAGGCGGTGGACCTCGCGCATCCGGCGCGGGCCGCGCTCGGGGTCGCGTGCTCGGAAGGCGGCCTGGCCGGAAAGGACAACGAATCGCTCGGTCTTTCACCCGCGATCGCTTACGCCGGGGAACATACGCGGAGCATCGCCGCGGTGGGACGCAGCCCGACCGAGGGAACCGTGACGATCACCTTCAACGCGATCGGCGGTGCGATCGAGGACGGCCACCGGATCGTCTATACCGGCGACTGCGGAGCCGACGGCATGCGCTGGACGATGACCGGCGACGTGCCGCCCAGGTACCGGCCGGCCGAAGAATCCGGATGACGGGATCCACCGAGTGGCGCGGCCGCCTCCTCCCCGGTCACCGCTTTGGCCGCTCGATGCTCACCTGCACACAGGCGACGCCGTTCTGCTGCCACGTACCCGGCCGGAATTCCGGACGACTCCTGAGATTGCCGACGATGTTGGACGTTGCCGTGATCCTCGGGGCTTTCCACCGGCGCACCTCTTCCCGCCCGTCCCGGTACGTCACGAGGATCCACGCCTGCTTCGTGCGCATCAGGGCCCTTCTGAAGACTTCCGCGGGGGAGGGGACGAGGATGATGGGCAGTGTGGCGTCCGGACCGGGCGGGCGGGTGCCGGCGGGCGGGGAGGGACGGTCCGGGACGGTCCGGCGTGGTTCCGGCGGGCGTAGCTCATCGACAGGCGTCGCCTCGGGAGAGGCCGTCTCGGGGCGGGTGGCTCGTGGCTGCGACCGCCGGGTCCCGACACGCGTTTTCGGGCCATGTTGCAAGTGTGGGAGCATCGCACGCAACACTTTCGGATTCGCCGCCACCACGTTGCCGGATCGCAGATAGTCGTCGCCGCCGTCCGGCTCGGCCACGATTCCGCCCGCTTCCTGCACGAGCAACGCACCGGCCGCGACGTCCCATGGCGAGAGGCCGGATTGCCAGAAGCCGTCGAGGCGTCCCGCCGCGACGTAGGCGAGGTCCAGCGCGGCCGAGCCGCTACGCCTGACTTGCGCTGCTTCCGACATCAGTCCCTTCAGGGCCGCGTGGTAGAGATCGATGCGCTCGAATTCGCGCAACGGCAGCCCGCTGCCGAGCATCGTCCCCTTCAGGCCGGCCTTCCTCGCCACCCGGAGCCGCCGATCATCGAGCCTGCCTCCCGCTCCGCGTGAAGCCGTGAACAGCTCCTGCCGCAAAGGGTCGAAGACTACCGCGTGTTCGGTCCGGCCTCGATGGCGCACCGCGATCGACACCGCGACGTGCGGGAATCCGTGTACGAAGTTCGCGGTACCGTCCAGAGGATCGATGATCCACTCGAAATCGCCATGCCCGTGCGAACCGCTTTCTTCGGCAAGAAAGGCATGGTCGGGGTAGCTCGTGCGGACGGTGTCGATGATCCGACGCTCAGCCGTCCTGTCGACTTCGGTGACGAAATCGTTCGGCGCCTTCTCCGAGACGACCAGTGCGTCGATTCTGTCGATGTTGCGTGCGATGACGTTGCCCGCCTTTCTGGCGGCGCGGATCGCAATGTTCAGGAGCGGATGGCTGGACACGGTTCGGGCGGCGGAGCAGGGAGGCGGCCATTGTAAGAGCAAGCGAGGATCGGAACACGCGGTCCGTGCCCGGAGCGGCAATCTCCGCCCGGTCCGGACCCCCCGGGAGGGGCGGGCTCCGCCTCGACGGCCGCAAACAGCACGGGACCGGTCCGGTACGAGACCATGGCCACGCTGACGCCCTCTACCGGCGCGGCATGACACGATGTTGCGGTTTCTCCCGGCCTGTTTCCGGTCAAGCTCGTCAGCGCACCCCATCGCAACTGTCCCGGTCCCATTCCAATGTGTGGCAGCGGCGTTGCGGGTACCCCTCCGGCGTGCAATGGTGTTATTGTTTTCAAGGGAGCCGTGTGCGTCATTCCCACGTTTTGCATCGCAAGCCTTGAAAGGAAGGTGAATCCTTGAAATTCACGCAATCCTGCATGCGACTGCGCAGTCGGGGCGGTGCCGTCGTCCACGATCTCCTGATGATCCCAATCGCTTGGCTGGGAGCGATCTGGCTGCGGTTCAACCTGGGTTCAATCAGGGAAGAGTATCTCGATCAGGCGCTTCACGTTCTGCCCGCGCTGGTCGTCGTCCTGGGGCTGAGCTTCCTGTACTTCGGCATGTACCGCGGAGTATGGCGGCTCGCATCGCTGCCCGATTTCATTCGGATTCTCAAGGCCGTCTTCATCGGGGTGTGCCTGTGCATCGTCGTCACGTTCGCCCTCACCCGGATGACGCACGTCTCCCGTTCATCGTTCCTCTTCTTCGGGGGGTTGCTCATCGTTCTTCTGAGCACGCCGCGCTTCACCTACCGCTGGGTCAAGGATCGGCACTTCCATCCGACGCACTCGCGGCAGGCCCTCGTCGTCGGGGCAGGGAGAGGGGGGGAGATGCTCACACGCACCCTGCTGGCGGAGCCGTCTTACGGATATCGCCCGATCGGCTTCGTCGACGATGATCCCGAAAAGATAGGGCGCGACGTCTATGGTCTCCGAGTCTTCGGCCACTGCGGACAGATCCCCGAGATCGTCGGGAGCACCGGCACCGACGTCGTCATCGTCGCAATGCCGTCCGCGACCGCGGTCCAGATGCGCAAGATCGTGGAGTTCTGCGAGCGCTCGGGCGTACCGACGCGAACCATTCCGAACGCGACGGATTTCACCTTCGATGACGCCGTACCCGGTAAGCTGCGACCCGTCACCATCGAAGACCTGCTTGACCGCAAGACGGTGCGGTTCGATTGGTCCAGAATACGGGGTGAGCTGATCGGGCGCTCCGTCCTCGTGACCGGAGGCGGCGGATCGATCGGGAGCGAGCTGTGCCGTCAGATCGCGCACCTCGATCCCTCCCGCCTCATCGTCGCGGACACCAGCGAGTTCAACCTGTACCGGATTGAGCGCGAGTTGCGCGACGCCCGCCGGAACCTCTCGATCTCCATCATGCTCGCCGACGTCTGTGACGCGGTCGCCATCGAGCGTGTCTTCGAACGTCACCACCCGGACATCGTGTTTCACACGGCCGCTTACAAGCATGTACCGATGCTCGAGAGCCAGACGAGGGAGGCGGTGCGTGTGAACGTCCTCGGCACGCACACGATGGCGCACGCGGCGGCGCGGCACGCCACGGATCGCTTTGTGCTCATATCGAGCGACAAGGCGGTGAACCCGGCGAATGTGATGGGGGCGAGCAAACGACTCGCGGAAAAGGTGTGCCGAGCCGTCCAGGAGACATCGCCATCGACCCGGTTCATTGCAGTACGTTTCGGAAACGTGCTGGACTCCACCGGCAGCGTCGTGCCGCTGTTTCGTGAGCAGATCGCGCGTGGCGGCCCGGTCACGGTGACTGATCGGAACATGGAACGCTACTTCATGACGATCCACGAGGCGTGCCAGCTCGTCATGTCTTCGGCGGTCATCGGGAAAGGCGGCGAAACGTTCGTGCTCGACATGGGCGAGCCCATGCGGATCCTGTATCTGGCCGAGCAGATGATCCGCCTCTCCGGGAAGATCCCGGGCGAAGACATCGCCATCGAATTCATCGGCGCCCGCCCGGGGGAGAAGTACTCCGAAGATCTGGCACATTCCACCGAGCCGCTCAGTCCGACCAGCCACGAGAAGATCCACCTCGCACGTCAACAGTCCGTCGAGCCGGCCGGATTCGAGGCTCGGCTCGCCGATCTGCGCAAGGCGTGCGAGGCGTTCGACGAACCGGCATTGGAACGTACAATCGCCCAGCTCGTTCCCGAGCATCTCGGGGCATCGACGACGCACACGGTCGAGCAGGCGATTCCAATCGACCGGGCAAGACGCTGACGGCGGTCGCCGTCCCGGCGTCCCCGCCCCCCGCCTCGCGGAATCCCCTCTTGACAACGGCCCCGCTCCGATGTGGCGACGGGTGCATCCGGCTCGCGGGATGCTCTCCGGCTACCTTCAAGGCAACCGCCGCCGCCCCCGTTGGCTCTCCGCCCGCCGGTGGGCGGACATCTCCCGTCCGCAACGGCTTGAAACACGCCCTACGACTTCCTCGGCGATCGCGAGCGACGATGTGAGTCCCGGGGACTCGATCCCGAACAGGTTCACCAGCCCCTCGATGCCATGCACCTCCGCGCCCTGGATGACGAAGTCGGGAGCCGTCTCGCCGGGGCCGTAGATCCTGGGGCGGATGCCGGTGTAGTCGGGCAGCAGCGCTCCATCCTTCAGCGCCGGGTAGTAGCGCCGGATGGAGGCGTAGAAGTTCTCCGCCTCGCCCGCGTCCACGTCGTAGTCGAGCGTGTCGACCCAGTGCAGGTCCGGGCCGAAGCGGCAGCGGCGGCCGAGATCGAGCCCGACGTGGACCCCGAGCCACGCGCCCGAGGGCATCGGGTAGACGAGGCGCGAGAAGGGCGACTTGCCGCTCAGGGAGAAGTAGCTCCCCTTCGCGTAATGCAGCGGCGGGACGTGCGCAGGGTCGATCCCGTCGATGTTCCGCGCGACGGCCTGCGCGCCGAGCGCCGCCGCGTTGACGACCACCTCGCCCACCAGGCTCACCGGCTCGGCACCGCCGGCGTCGATGCGGACCCCGTCGTCACGCACCACGCCGCCGAGACACGGGCTGCCAAGGGCCACGAACGCCCCGTTCGCCACGGCGTCCCCTTCAAGCGCGAGCATGTACTCGTGAACGTCGACGATGCCGGTGGAGGGCGAGAGAAATGCCCCCGCGCACCTGACCTCCGGCTCCAGCGCCCGCGCCTCCTTCGGATCGAGGCGCACAAGGTCTTCGACGCCGTTGCGCCGCGCGCGCTCCATGAGTGCGTCCAGCGCGTCGAGCTGATTGTCCTCGGTCGCGACCACGAGCTTGCCGGTGCGCGCATGGGCCACCCCGTGGCTTGCGCAGAACTCGTAGAGCGCGTGCTTGCCCGCGACGCACGCCCGAGCCTTCAGGCTGCCGTTCGGATAGTAGAGACCGGCGTGGATGACCCCGGAATTGCGGGAACTGACCTCCGAGCCGATGACCTCGTGGCGTTCAAGCACGATCACCTCGCGACCGTGTAACGCCAGGGCGCGTGCGACCGCGAGCCCGATGACGCCGGCGCCGATCACGATGCATTCGACACGATCCATGCCGGGGTTGCGTCCCGTGGTTCGCAAGGCGCGGGAGTGTAGCGCGGCCGGTGCGCGCGCCGGCTCCATGGTGGCGGCTGCGCTATGCTGCGTGGATGTCCGGGCGTGAGGCGGGCGTCGCGATTTCAATGGACGGAGCCGGCGGACCATGCGTTGTGAAGTCATTGCGGTCGGGACCGAGCTGCTGCTCGGGCAGATTGTCGATACCAACTCGTCGTGGATCGGCGAGCGGCTCGCGATGGCCGGAGTCGATTCGCATTTCCAGGTGAAGGTCGGCGACAACCGGGCGCGGATCGCGGAGACGATCCGGCACGCGCTCTCGCGGAGCGACGCGGTGATCCTCTGCGGCGGGCTCGGGCCCACGCAGGACGACGTCACCCGCGAGGCGATCGCCGAGGTGATGGGGGTCGCGCTGGTTCGGGACGCCGCGATGGGCGAGACGATCCGCAAGGGCTTCGAGGCGCGCGGGCGTCGCTTCTCCGAGACCAACCTGCGCCAGGCCGATCGCCCCGCCGGCGCGGCGTTCATCCCCGAGATGCCGGGAACCGCCCCCGGGCTCGTCTGTCCGGTCGGTGGGCAGGTGATCTACGCGGTGCCGGGGGTGCCGTTCGAGATGCGCGAGATGATGGAGGGGACGATCCTCTCCGACCTGAAGCGCCGGGCCGGGGCCGGCGCGGTGATCAGGAGCCGGGTGCTCAAGAGCTGGGGCGAGAGCGAATCGCGGCTTGCGGAGTTGCTCGCGGGGTGCATCGAGGCGCTCGACCGCGCCGGCAACCCCACCATCGCGTTCCAGGCGAGCGGCATCGAGGGGCTGAAGATCCGCATCACCGCCAAGGCCGGAAACACGGCGGCGGCCGATGCGCTCATCGCCGGCGAGGAAGCGCGGGTGCGTGCGATCGTCGGCGACGCGATCTTCGCAACCGACGTCGAGACGATGGAGTCCGTGGTGCTCGATCTGCTGCGCGAACGCGGCCTCTCGCTCGCGGTGGCCGAATCGTTGACCGGGGGTCTGGTCGGAGCCAGGCTCACCGCGGTGCCCGGCGCGAGCGACGTCTTCCGCGGCGCGGTGGTGTCCTACGCGAGTGAGGTGAAATTCGATCTCCTCGGCCTGCCGGAGGGGCGGGTGGTCTCGAACGAGGCTGCGAAGGCGATGGCGCTCGAGGTGCGCAAACGGCTTGGAGCGGACGTCGGGATCGCCACCACCGGTGTCGCCGGGCCGGCGGAGCAGGAAGGGTATCCGCCCGGCACCGTGTTTCTCGGCCTCGCGCACGGCGGTCGCCCCGAGGCGCTGCGAGTACGTCTGCCCGGAGACCGCCACCGCGTGCGCGAGTACGCGGCGATCAGCGTATTGAACCTGTTGCGGCTCCGCGTCTCGGGCTCGTCGAGGAGTCCGGAGCTGCGGTAGCCGCCGTCCGGGCGTCACGCGCATGGCCATCGCGTGGCCCTGCCCCGGCTCCGGGGGCTTGTCCTCTCCCGCGCCGCATCGCATTTGCGCGACTTGAACTCGACGAGGTGGCTCACCGTGACCACGAATTTCGACTCCAGGCAGTTCGTCACCGATTGCCGCGCAGCGGTGGCGGCGAACGATGCGGTGACCGCGACCCGGGCGGTGGTGCGCAAGGCGGTGCGGGCGCTGGCCTCGGGCGTCGTGGCCCTGCCGCCGCTCGACTCCATCCACGTCCGCCGTCGCGGCGATCTGCTGCTCGGCCATGACCGGACGCTGTACGAAGACGACGCGGTGACGGTGACCGTCGTCGAGACCGCGCCCGGCCACTTCCAGCCGCCGCACGATCACGCGATGTGCGCGGTGATCGGGGTGTTCGAGGGCGGTGAGCAGAACCGGTTCTACCGCCGCGCCGAAGGCCGCGCGCGGCTTGCAACCCGTCGAGTTGTCCGCCCCGGTGAAGTCATCGCGCTCCGGGAGCGCACCGTGCACGCGATCAGCGCCGCGGCCGGCGAGCGCTGCCGCGCTCTGCACGTCTACCTCGGCCCCCTCGGCTCGCGTCCCCGCTCGCTGTTCCACCCGCAGACCGGCGTCGAAGAACCGTTCGATTTCGACACTTACCTGTACTACACCCGGGCGGCTTGAGCGCCGGGACCGGGACGTCGGTCAAGCGGAGTCTCCACCCAGAGCGCCAAGGCAAAAGGTTTGCCTTCGTCGTTTCCCCCGCGTCATCGGCAGCCTCGACCAGCCCGGTCGCAGCGCCAGGAAAAAAGTTCGCCTTCGTCGTTCCCCCCTGCACCTTCCAGGACCGATTTCCCGGAGAAGGTCTTGGAAGTCGGGCAGGCAGCCGGGAGCGACCCCTCCCCCCCGTCCGGCGAGGAGTGGCGGCGCGCCCGAGACACCCGGTCGCCCGTTGAGCCGGCAGCAGGGCGTCCGGGGATCAGCCCGCGAGCCACCCTGCCGCGTCGAGCGCGTGGTAGGTGATGACCAGATCGGCGCCTGCGCGCTTGATCGCGGTGAGATTCTCAAGCGCGACCGCTCGCTCGTCGAGCCAGCCGCGCTCGCCCGCCGCCTTCACCATCGAGTACTCGCCGCTCACGTTGTACGCGACCATCGGCAGCTCCGGGTGCGCGTCGTGCACCCGGCGGATGACGTCGAGATAGGGCAGGGCGGGCTTGACCATCAGGAAGTCCGCGCCTTCCTCGACGTCGAGCGCGGCCTCCTTGAGCGCCTCGCGCACGTTTCCGGGGTCCATCTGATGGGTGCGCCGATCACCGAACTCCGGTGCTCCCTGCGCGGCGTCCCGGAACGGACCGTAGAACGCCGAGGCGTACTTGATGGCGTAGGACATGATCGGGACGTGGTCGTAGCCGCACCCGTCGAGCCCCTCGCGGATGCTCGCGACCATGCCGTCGATCATGCCGCTCGGGGCGACGACGTCGGCGCCGGCCCGCGCGTGGCTCACCGAGACCCGGGCGAGGACGTCGAGGGTCTCGTCGTTCAGCACGTAGCCGTCGGGGAGCAGCGAGTTCTCGTGGTTCAACACACCGCAGTGGCCGTGATCGGTGTACTCGCACAGACACACGTCGGTGACGACGAGGAGGTCGGGCAAGGCGGCCTTCAGCGCACGGAGCGCACGCTGGATGACGCCGTCGTCATCGAAGTTCTCCTCCCCGATCGGGTCTTTCGACCCGGGGATGCCGAAGAGCAGCACCGCCGGGATCCCCGCCGTCGCCGCCTTCCCCGCCTCTTCGACCGCCCGGTCGACGGAGAGCTGGCAGATCCCCGGCATCGAGGGGATCGGATCGCGTACGTTCTCGCCGTGGACGATGAACAGGGGGTAGATGAAGTCGGCCGGGGTGAGCGTCGTCTCGCGCACCGCCGCGCGCAGCGGTGCGGTGTGCCGGAGACGGCGCGGCCGATTGCGCCGGCAGGTCTCGATCCTCGTCTCGGCGTTCATGATGAGCCTCCGGTTGGATGGGTCAGGATGTCACGGCGCAACCAATATAATCCATCCACCATATAATCCATCCACCACCATCGGCATCCGGCCGTCACCGGGAGCCCGCCGTGCGACGCCACCTCGATTCCCTCTGGCTCAAGCCGCGCACCTCTCCCTATCATCATCTGGTGATCGCGGACCCCGACTATTTCATCGCCGGCATCGTGGCCGCGGACATTCCGGGCGGGGATGCGCTCATCGGCAGGGTCGAAGAGGAAACCGACCTCATCATGCGCACCATCAGGCAGATCCTCGCGGACCACGACGTGGGGATGGGGGATCTGGTGCGAGTCGACGTCCACCTGCTGGATCTCGACGAGATCCACGTCATGGACCGCGCCCACCGCCGCTACCTGGACCCGAACGCGATGCCGGCCCGCACCACGACCCAATCGGTGAAGCTCTACGGCGGCAGCCGGGTCGAGATCACCTGCATGGCGCGGCGCCGCTGACGCGCCCCGATCCACGGTGCCCAGGACGGCGACAACGGGATTCAACGGGCCCGGGCGATGGTGAGATCGCGGCGCAACGCCCGGTAGATCGACACGCCGAGGGAGATCACCGCGAGGCTGATCAGCGCCGCGCAGATCGGGCGGGCGAAGAACTGCGTCAGGTCGTACTGGAAGATCTGTGCGCTTTTCACGAACGCCGATTCGCCGATGCGCCCGAGGATGACCCCGAGCACGATGCCGGCCATGGAGTAGCCCGAGCGGCGCAGGAAATAGCCCGCGGCGCCGGCGATGAACATCACCCACACGTCGATGACGAGGTTGCGCAGCGCGTAGCAGCCGATGGTGGCGATGAGCAGGATGGCCGGGGCCAGCCGGCTGAAGGGGATGCGCAGCAGGTGGACGATGGTCTTCGTCTCGATGAAGCCGAGCACGAAGATGCCCAGGTTGGCGAGCAGCATGCCGGAGAAGACCACCCACACCAGATCCTTGCTGGTGATGAACACCAGCGGTCCTGGCTCGATGCCGTGGATCTCGAAGGCGCCGAGCATGATCGCGGTGAGCGCGCCGCCCGGCAGGCCGAGCGCAAGCAGCGGGATCATCGCGGCGCCGGTGGCGGCGTTGTTGGCGGTCTCCGGTGCGACCACGCCCTCCAGCTCGCCCTTGCCGAAGCGCTCCGGGTGCTTCGACCAGCTCACCGCCTGGCCGTAGCTCAGGAACGCGGCCAGGGTCGCGCCGATCCCCGGCAGGATCCCGGCGAAGAAGCCGATGACCACCGACCGCAGCATGACGATCTTCAGGCGCCAGAACTCCGCCGCCGACGGAAAGTCGATCCCCATCTTCGGCGGCGTGTGCACGCCGCGGGCGATTCGGTGCCCCTGGACGAAGACCTCGGAGACGGCGAAGAGCCCCAGGATGAGCGGCACGAAGTGGATGCCGGCCATCAGGTAGGTGGAGCCGAAGTCGAAGCGCCTCAAGCCCACCGCGGCGTCGGTGCCGATGGTCGCGAGCAGCAACCCGAGCATCACCGAGAGCAGCCCCTTCCAGACGTTTTCCGCACCGACCGACGCGGCCACGCTCAGCCCGAAGAAGACGAGCGCGAAGAGCTCGGGCGGGCCGAAGGCCCGGATCGCCCAGGCCGCGAGCGGTTCGGTGGCGGACATCATCAGCAGGCAGGAGGCCACGCCGCCCAGCGCCGAGCAGGTCACCGCCGCCCCGATCGCCTTCCCGGCGAGGCCCTTGCGGGTCATCGGGTAGCCGTCGAAGGCGGTCGGCGCGTTGTCGGGCGAGCCCGGGATGTTGAACAGGATCGCGGTGATGGCGCCGCCGTAGACCCCGGCCACGTACATCACCGCGAACAGCATGATCGCGTGGGCCGGCGCCATCAGCGCCGTGAACGGCAGCACGATGGAGGCGAGGGTGATGGCGCTCAGCCCCGGGACCGAGCCGAAGACGAGCCCGCCCAGCAACCCCCCGGCGAAGATGATCAGGCCGTTGGGGTCGCTGACGAAGTGGCTCAGCCCGAACCAGAGATCGTTCAGCATGCCGAATGCCGATGTGTCCGGTCGATGCGCCCGAAGCGGCTCGTGAAACCGGGACGGGGCGCGGTCAGAGTGCGTTCAGGATCTTCAGCAGCCAGTTGCTGAAATCGTAGAAGCCGGGCCAGTTGCCGGTGGGTAGCGGCACGAACAGGAGCTTGGAGAAGATCGCCAGCGAGCCCAGGTACAGCAGCGCGGCGGTGGCGAGCATGTACTTCAGGCTGCGCTCCCGGAACACCAGCATGTAGGCGACGAGGAACAGGGGCGTGGTGGCGAAGTAGCCGGTGCGCGGCAGCAGGGCCAGGTACACGAAGGGCAATCCGAAGGTCGAGAGGATCCTGAACCGGGCGGCCCATCCTCTCTGCGTTTCGCCGACCCCACCCTCCGTCTCGCGGCTGTCCACCCCCGTTCCGCCGGCCTCCTTCCTCCGTGCCTCGCGGCTTCCGGCGCGGGCTTCTCCGGTGTTGCCTGCAACCTGAGTCCCTGATCCCTGAAGTCCTCGACAAAACGACGAAGAGTTGTCCGCCACCCGGCCTCCGATTCCCCGATGCCGGATTCCTGGGAGCGGCGCGTCCTGACGGACGCGGGCGTCCCGTCCGCATGGACCTTGTGACGGGTCTCCGGCCCGTTGCGGGCGGGACGCCCGCGCTCCCAGGTTTGCACCAGCGCTTGGCTCCGGCTCCGCCGGGTCGGGGCTCCCGGCATGGGCTTCACCACGCCCATCCCGTATTTCCGGGCGCTCGTCCCACGCTTCGCGGCCTTCGCCGGAGACGGTCTCCGCCCCCGGCCTGGAAGGGCTCGCGGTCACGAGCCGCATGGCGAACTGCGCCAGCGCCAGGACGACGACGGCCGCGAGCACCGCCCGCGGCCACGACACCGGTCCCCAGAGATACGCCGGAAAGTCGCCGTCGAAGCGAAAGGAGTAGATCCACATGCCGGCCGCGAGCACGAGCCACGCTCCGGTTTCCACGAACAGGAAGATCCTGCCGCGATCGGACGCCATCATCCCCCCGGGCTTTCCGGCGCGCGCGGGCCGCATGGCCCGGCGTGCGGCCTCCGCCTGCCTACTGGATGAGGCCGAGCTTCTTGTACGACGCCTTGTAGATCCCGACGGTGTCCGCGATGAGCCTGGCGGCATCCTCGGCGTTGTAGTAACTGCGCGCGAGATGCATGTACTTCTTCTTGTTGAACTCCTGGTATCCCTCGCTGTTGAACGCAATCTCGCAGGCGGCGGACAGGTACCCGCGCCGCTCCGCGGGCACGTCGCCGCGTACCCAGAACAGACGGATGCGCTGCAGGGTGGGCGTATCCTCGAGGCCGGCGTCGGTGAGCGAAGGCGTGTCCTCGAAGAGCTTCGGCCGCTGCTTGAGGACGGTGAGGATGGCCTTCATCTGGCCGGCGTCGAGGAAGCGCCGCACGTCTCCGGGCTGCTCGAACAGCACGTCGACGTGGCCGCCGATGAGGGCCGCGTAGCGCTCGGTGGGCTTGTCGAAGCTGATCTGGTTGACCTTGAACCCCGCCTTTTCCTCCAGCGCGTTCACCTGGACGCGCTCCATCGATCCCTCGTTCTGGATGTTGGCCATCCTGACCTCGCCGGGACGGGCCTTGGCGTAGGCGAGGAACGAATCCCAGTCCGTGAAGCGGGTCTCGTCGGGGCGGATGTAGAACTGGCTGAACGTGGCCTGGGTCACGCAGAGGGGCACGAGGTCCTTGTTCAGCTCGAAGTCGATCTGGCCGGACGCCGCGGCGCTCATCATGGCGTCGGTCTGTTCGACGATGGTGTAGCCGTCGGCCGGGCGGCTCATGAAGTCGGGCATGGCGGCGAGGCCGGCTCCGCCTGGCTTGTTCTCCACCTGGAAGCCGACGCCGGTGACGTCCTTCATGGCGTCGGCCCACGCCCGCGCGACCTGGTCGGAGCCACCGCCGACGCCGTAGGGCACGATGATGGAGATGGTTCGGGACGGAAAGCCGTCCGGCTTGGCGAGGTCCGCGGCGAAGGTGCCCGCCGGACTCAGGACGAGCGCCACGACGGCGCTCCGGATCAGGGAATGCTTCATGAGATCTCTCCTTTTCTCCTCAATGGCAGGTGACGGCTGATGGGGCGGCGCCTCCGAAGCACGCGCGCATGGCGGGATCCCGGACCTTTCCGTCGCCGGCGCCGGGCGATCCGCCTTGCCCGTGACACGGCGCGGCGGACGGAACGGCCGTGGCGCGCGGTGCGCCGTGCATTGATCCTCGGCGGCACGATACGTAACCATATGTGTGCAGCGGCGTGCAAGCCGCCTGGAGGAGGGGAAAGCGCATGTCGAAGAAAGAGATCCGTATCGTACCGGCCGGCGGCCCGCTCGGCGCCGACGCCTGGGGCGTCGACCTCGAATCCCTGTCCGACGAGGCATTCGAGGTCATCCATCAGGCCTGGCTCGACCACGACGGCGTGCTGCGCATCCCCGGCCAGTTCGTGCCGGCCGAGGTGCTTCTGGCCTTCGCGGCACGCTTCGGCGAGCTGGACCGCGCGCCGATCACCGCCACCGGGGACCGCGCGCTCTACCGGCCCGATCTCCCGCACCTGGTCGTCATCTCCAACATCGTCGAGAACGGCAAGGCGATCGGCGGGCTGGGGAGCTACGAGTCCAGGTGGCACACCGACATGTCCTACAACGACGTGCCGCCGAAGGCCAGTATCCTGCACGCGGTGGAGATCCCGTCGAAGGGCGGCGATACCGGCTACGCCAACATGTACAGGGCCTGGGAGGCGCTGCCCGAGACCACCCGGCGGCGGATCGCCGGGCTCACCTGCAAGCACGACGCATCGCGCAACAGCGTCGGCGAGGTGCGGCGCGGTTTCAAGGAGCGCTACGAGCGGCGCGAGGACGTGCCGGGCGCGGTGCACCCGATCGTCTGCACGCACCCGGAAACCGGCCGGAAATGCCTCTATCTGGGCCGCCGCGCCCTGGCCTTCATCCCGGAGCTTCCCCCGACGCAGAGCGCCGCCCTGCTCGACGAGCTGTGGGCGCACGCCACCCGGGACGAATTCACCTGGTACCAGCGCTGGCGTCTCGGTGACGTGGTCATCTGGGACAACCGCTGCACCATGCACCGGCGCGACGCGCTCGACCCCGAAGACCGCCGCCTGCTCAACCGCGCCCAGATCAAGGGAGAGCGCCCGATGGCCGCCGCGGCCTGAGCGCGCCGCGAACCCCGCGGAGGAGCCGGGCGGAATACCCCCGTGCCCTCCCGTCGTGGGCATCCGGGCATCCGGTCCAGGAGGCAGCCATGCCGATCCACGCCGTCACCGTGCGCGTCGCGCGCATTCCCCTGCACACGCCGTACAAGGTGTCCGGCAAGGTGTTCCACCACTTCGAGCCGATCGTCGTCGAGATGTGGGACGGCGACGGCCGGTACGGATTCGGCGAGGCGGTCATCTCGAAGGGCTATTCGCACGAGACCTTCGAGGACGGCCTGCGCTACTGCCGGGACGTGGCGCCGCGGCTCGTCGGGAAGCGCCCCGAAGAGGCCCGGTCGCTGCTGGAATCCGGCGTCGCGGACTACCCGACCGCGGTGACGACGCTGTTCTCGGCGCTCGACGTACTGGCCGATCATCCTCTGTTGAGCGTCTCCGAAACCGCCCGCGTGCCGCTGCTCGATCCGGTCCACGCCCACGAGCCCGGCGCCCTGGCCGAGGAGCTGGAAGGGCTGGTCGCGCGGGGCTTCCGCACCCTGAAGGTGAAGGTCGGCTTCGACGTGGAGGCGGATCTCGACCGGGTACGGAGGATCCAGGCCGTGCTCGACGGCCGCGCCGAGATCCGCCTCGACGCGAACCAGGGGTTCACCCGGGAGCAGGGGCGCCGGTTCGCAGCCGCCCTCGACCCCGAGGGGATCCAGCTCTTCGAGCAGCCGTGCGCGGCGGACGACTGGGAGTCGAACGCCGCGGTGGCCCTCGTATCCACCGTGCCGGTGATGATGGACGAGTCGATCTACCGCCTGGAAGACATCGACCGCGCCGCCGCCATGGAGGGGGTCGGCTTCGTCAAGCTCAAGCTCAAGAAGCTCGCCGGCATGGACCGCCTGCGCGAGGGTCTGGAGCGCATCCGTGCCGCGGGGCTCGCCCCGGTGATGGGCGACGGCGTGGCCACCGACGTCTGCTGCTGGCTGGAAGCCTGCGTCGCCCGGGTGGCCCTCGACAACGCGGGGGAGATGAACGGCCACCTCAAGCTGGTGGAGCCGCTGTTCGCCGATCCGCTACCCTTCGCCGAAGGTGCCATCGTGCTGGAGCCGGGCTACCGGCCCCGCCCGGACCCCGAACGGCTGGAGCGGATGACCACGACTAAGGAACGTTTCAGCGTGGCCTGAGCGGCCCCGCATCCCGTGCGTGGCGTGAAACACGGGACAAGGAGCGCAGGAGCATCGGGCGGATGTGGGACGTCGCCGCCATCGAGGGCACGCGGGTCGTCATCGACGACCGGAAAGGCCTGAGCTCGGGACCCGCGCCGCCGCGGTCGGGATGGACGCGGATACGGGGTGGACGGCGGGAGGGTGCCGCACCTCGTGCGCCGACGGCGGCGGCGCCCGGGAGCCAGCCTCGCCGGTAAGCGGATGTTTCAAGCGGGCCATACCGTCAATCCACTTGAAGCGCTCCTGGCCGAACGCGACTGGCTTCTCGCGGACGGCCCCATGGGCACGAATCTGTTCGCCCCGGGGCTCGCGTGCGGCGAGCTGTGGAACCTTGAGGAACCCGGCGAAGGTCGCGTCGATCCACCGGGACATGGCCGCGGCGGGGACCGCCGCCCCCTGGACGACGCCGGCGGCGCGTCTGAGCGGCGGCGTTCACCGCCTTTCCGGCGCGAAGGAGGGCCGGATCATTTTCCAGCGGCGGGTCCGTCTTTCGATCGCCCGGCCGCCTCCGCTTCGGGAAGGGGATCGTCTTCGAGGTTTCCAAAGGCGCCTCGCCGAGCGAACGAGTGCACGACGGCCCGAAGCTCCGGCTGCCTGAGCGCGAGATGGATGGTCGCGGCGAGGAAGCCGCCCTTCGAACCGCAGTCGTACCGGGTTCCCTCGAAGGGGAAGGCGCCAACCGGCTCGCGCTCGATCAGCGCCGCGATCGCATCGGTGAGCTGGATCTCCCCGCCCGCTCCCGCCGCTGTGTGTTCCAGCGCGTCGAAGATCCCGGGGCTCAGCACGTACCGGCCGACCACCCCGAGTGTCGACGGAGCCTGGATCGGCGCCGGCTTCTCCACGATACCTCGGATCGGGCCGCCGCCCTCGTCCGGCGAGGCCAGGCTCACGATGCCGTAACGGTCGGTCTCCTCCCGCGGCACGGATTCCACCGCGACCAGGCTGCCGCCGGTGGACTCGAAGCACCGCGCCATCTGCGCGATGCATCCGGCGCCGTCACAGACCACGAGGTCATCGGGGAGGGCGACCGCGAAGGGCTCGTCACCGATCGCCGGGCGGGCGCACAGCACCGCGTGGCCCAGCCCAAGCGGCGCGGGCTGGCGGATGTACAGGCAAGTCGCCCGGCTCGGGAGGATCTTCCGTACGCGCCCGAGCATCTCGTCCTTTCCCTTCGCCTCCAGCGCCGCTTCCAGCGCGGGGGAGCGGTCGAAGTGGTCCTCGATCGCCTTCTTGGTGTGTCCGGTCACGAACACCAAGTGGTCGATCCCGGCCTCGACCGCCTCCTCCACCGCATACTGGATGAGGGGCTTGTCGACGACGGGGAGCATCTCCTTGGGGAGCGCCTTCGTCGCGGGCAGGAACCGGGTGCCCAGGCCCGCCACGGGGAATACCGCCTTTCGGAGCTTTTTCATCGTTGCCCTGTCGCGTTCGGATCCGACGGGGTCATCCGCGTCCGACGCACGTGTACTCGAACCCCAGGGAGCGCATCTGGTCCGATTCGTAGACGTTGCGCAGATCGACAAACGTCCTCCCCCGCATCCGCCGTCTCACTCGATCCAGGTCGAGGCCGCGATACACGTTCCACTCTGTGAGGAGCACCACCGCGTCGGCGCCGTCGATGGCCTCGTAGGCGTCTTCGACGTACTCGACGGCATCGGGCAGGAGCGCCCGCGCCTCCGGGACGCCCCGCGGGTCCGTCGCCCGGATCCGTGCGCCCCTCTCGACGAGAGGGGGAAGGATTGCGAGGGCGGGGGCGTCGCGCATGTCGTCGGTCTCCGGTTTGAAGGTCAGTCCGAGCACCGCGATCATCTTCCCGGCCTCGTCACCGCCGAGCGCGTCGCGGATCTTGGCGACCATTCGACCGCGCTGCGCCGCGTTGACCTCGATCACGGACTCGACGATCCGGCTGGGCGCCCCGTACTCCTGCCCGGTGCGCACCAGGGCGAGGGTGTCCTTGGGAAAGCAGGAGCCCCCGTACCCGGGCCCCGGGTGCAGGAACTTGCGCCCGATGCGTCCGTCGAGCCCCATGCCGCGCACGATGTCGTGCACGTCGGCGCCCAGCGTTTCGCACAGCGCCGCCATCTCGTTGATGAAGCTGATCTTGGTCGCGAGGAAGGCGTTGGCGGCGTATTTGACGAGCTCCGCCGTCTCCAGGCCCGTCACGACGATCGGGATCTCCACAAGGTTCAGCGGCTGGTACAGCGCACGCAGCCGGGCCTCGGCACGGACGTTCTCGACACCGATGACGATCCGATCGGGGCGCATGAAATCGGAGATCGCCGCGCCTTCCCGGAGGAACTCCGGGTTCGAGGCGACGTCGAAATCCGCCCCCGGATTGATCTCCGCGACGATCCGCTTGACCTGCCGGGCGGTGCCGACGGGGACCGTGGACTTGTCTACGACGACGCTGTAATCGCGCAGGAAGGGGGCGATCCGGCGCGCCGCGTCGTACACGAACGACAGGTCGGCGTGTCCGTCTCCACGGCGGGACGGCGTCCCCACCGCGATGAAGATCAGCTCCGCACCGCCGACGCCCGCCTCGAACTCGGTGGTGAACCGCAGTCGCCCCTGCTCGACGTTGCGGGCGACGAGTTCGTCGAGGCCGGGCTCGTAGATGGGGATCCGGCCCGCGTCGAGCCGGGCGATCTTCGACGTATCGACATCGATGCAGGTGACCGAGGCGCCGAACTCGGAGAAGCACGCCCCGGAGACGAGGCCGACATAGCCCGAGCCGACCATCGCGATGTTCATCCGGGCCTCCGTCCTGGGCCGGCAGGGCCTGAACCAGCAGGAGACGGGCCCACTTTCCTTGGCGTTCCGTCCGGGATTGGGGTTTGTCCGACACCCGGGGGGGGCGGCGCCCGGAATTTTGCCGGCTGGCGGTCTCGGGGACGCCGGACGGCGGACGGAGGGGCGCCCTTCAGGAACGCGGGTGTTTCCATGAGTCCGCAACAGGGGCGGTACGGGCGAGGCGCCCGCGCTCCCGAGGCATCTCCCTGGCCTGGCGGCACGGGCACCCCGAACCGTTCAAGCACCGTCGGCACTTGTCCAGCTCCTGAGTCGATCGGCGCGTGACGCCATCCGGGGGCGCAGGGGTTAGAGCCGCCGGAGATCGATCCCGTCGGGACGGGCCGTCCGCTCGAGTACGCCTTTCACATCGATGACGACCCCCCGTCCGCCGCGCAGCAGTGGCTTGATCCCTGACCAGCCGCGGGCGGCGAACTCGGCGTGGGCGACGGCCAGAATCACCGCGTCCGCCGGCCGCAACGCCTTGGCTTCGAGGATCTCGACATCATGTTCGCGGCGCGCCTCGTCCGGAGCCACGCGGGGGTCGTGCACCTGCACGCCCAGGCCATGGCTCTCCAGCTCCCGCACCACGTCGATGACCCGTGTGTTGCGGAGATCGGAGACGTTCTCCTTGAACGTGAGCCCGAGGACCGTCACCATCGCTTCACCCATCGTGACGCCGCGCCGGACCAGGGCCTTCACCGCCTGCCCTGCAACGTAGGCGCCCATCCCGTCGTTGATACGCCGGCCCGCAAGGATGACCTGCGGATGGTAGTTCAGCGCCGCCGCCTTGTACGTCAGGTAGTAGGGATCGACCCCGATGCAGTGTCCGCCGACGAGGCCGGGGGTGAAGGGGTGGAAGTTCCATTTGGTGCCGGCTGCCGCGAGCACGTCGCGGGTGTCGATGCCCATCCGGCCGAAGATCAGGGCAAGCTCGTTCATCAGCGCGATGTTGATGTCCCGTTGCGTGTTCTCGATGACCTTCGCCGCCTCCGCCACCCGGATCTCCGAAACGCGATGGACGCCCGCGGTGACCACCGACCCGTAAACGCCGGCGACGACGCCAAGGGTTGCCGCGTCCTGTCCGGCCACGATCTTCGGGGTCCGGGTGAAGGCGTGCTCCAGATCGCCGGGGTTGATGCGCTCCGGCGAGTAGCCGACCGTGAAGTCCGTCCCGCACGCGAGCCCCGACGCCTCTTCGAGCACCGGGACGCAGTCCTCCTCCGTCGCTCCGGGATAGACCGTGGACTCGAACACCACGACGTCGCCCGCCTTGAGCCGCCGGCCCACGGTGCGCGCCGCACCGAGGAGCGGGCGCAGGTCCGGCCGGTTGGTCTCGTCCACCGGGGTCGGCACCGTGACGATGTGGAAATCCGCCTCGCGCAACGTCTCCGCGTCGTTCGTGAAATGCACGTCGGCCGCGGCGAGATCGGCCGGCCCGGCCTCGCGGTTGCGGTCCACGCCCCGGCGCAGCTCCTCCACCCGGGCCGCGTCGACGTCGAAGCCGATGATCCGCGACCGCTCGCCGAACGCGAGCGCGACCGGCAGCCCGACGTACCCGAGCCCGATGACCGAGATGGCCCGCCCGTGCGTCATTGCCCTCGGCCGATCCCGTAAAACGCCTTGTACCAGTCCACGAAGCGCCGGATCCCGACCTCCACCGGGGTGTCCGGCCGGTAGCCGAAATCCCTCGCCAGATCGCCGACGTCCGCCAGCGTGTCGAGCACGTCGCCGGGCTGCAAGGGCAGGAGGTTCCTCTTCGCCTTCCGGCCCAGGCATGCTTCCAGCACCTCGACGTAGCGCTCCAGCGCCACGCTCTTGCCGTTGCCGACGTTGTAGATCCGGTGCGGCGCGGTGCTGGTGGCCGGGTCGGGCGACTCCCCGCTCCAGTCCCTGTCCGGGGCCGCGGGCCGGTCGATCACCCGGACGACGCCCTCGACGACGTCGTCGACGTAGGTGAAGTCCCGGCGGTGCCGCCCGTGGTTGAACACGTCGATGGGGCGGTCTTCGAGGATGTTGCGGGTGAACAGGAACAGCGCCATGTCGGGCCGGCCCCACGGCCCGTAGACGGTGAAGAAGCGCAGCCCGGTCGCCGGGAGTCCATACAGGTGGCTGTAACAGTGGGCCATCATCTCGTTGGCCTTCTTGCCGGCCGCGTAGAGCGACAGCGGATGGTCGACGTTGTGCCGTTCCGAGAACGGCAGGGTCCGGTTGGCGCCGTAGACGGAGCTCGAGGATGCGTAGACGAGGTGGCCGATACGGTGGTGGCGACATCCTTCGAGGACGTTGACGAAGCCGGTGAGATTGGTGTCGACGTAGGCGTGGGGGTTCTCCAGCGAGTACCGGACGCCGGCCTGCGCGGCGAGGTGGACGACCGACTCGGGCCGCTCGCTCGCGAAGATCTCCTCAATCGCCGTTCGGTCGGCGAGGTCGGTGCGCACGTCGCGGAAGCCGGGGAGCACCCGGGTCCGATCGAGCCGCGCCTCCTTCAGGGAGACGTCGTAGTAGGGGTCGAGGTTGTCGACGCCGACGACCTCGTCGCCTCGTTCCAGCAGACGGAGCGAGAGCGCGGAGCCGATGAAGCCGGCCGCGCCGGTGACGAGAACCTTCATGGGGCCAGTCGAGCATCCGGAAGATTGGCGTCCCCAACGGGATTCGAACCCGTGTCGCCACCTTGAAAGGGTGGTGTCCTAGGCCTGGCTAGACGATGGGGACGGGTTGCACACGCCGCAACGGCCGGCGCCGGGGTGGAAGTGGTGGAGCCAGGCGGGATCGAACCGCCGACCTCTACAATGCCATTGTAGCGCTCTCCCAGCTGAGCTATGGCCCCATGCGTTTCAGCCGCCGAAGCGTAGGCAAGCGCCTTTCGAGAGTCAAGACCGTGGCCGCGTTGCAGGCCCGGAACCTGATGCCCTTCGTCCTCCGTACCGTTGAGCTCCTTCTTGAAGTACATTCCCTGCGGCGGCCAGGGCACGGCGTACAGCAGCACGAGGTTCTGGCCGGCCAGGATCTTCTCGACGGTCGGCCGCGCGGCCTTCCACAACTTCTCCGACGCCTCGAACGAGGTCGCGAGGAAGGGCACGGAGTCGGATCCGAACACCGCGTCAACCGGCACACACCGTTGCCGGCAATTCCCGCCAACGGCCCGGACCCGATTGTCATCGGGATTGCGCGGCCACCCCCGCCGCCCCGCCGTGGTGGTTCGAGGGGCGTTTTCGGGCTTGGCGGGAGGAACCACCGCTTCATTCGACCGCACAGGTCCTGAACCCCGCGAAGACGTCGCGGCGCTCAGGGCCGAAGAAGTTCCGATAGAGCCCCGTCACCATCCGCGAGCGGGTCGTCCACGCACCGCCGCGCAGCACCCGGGTGTGGCCGAACAGGGTCTGCGAGTACTCTTTGTAGGCGTCCGGCGTGAAGCCCGGATACGGGCAGAAGGGATCCGCGCACCACTCCCAGACGTTGCCGAGCATCTGCCGGCAGCCGAACGCGCTGTCACCGTCCGGCAGCGCGGCCACGTCCACGCAACCGAGCGATCGCCCGTCCAGGTTCGCGCGGGCGGGGTCCGCGGCGGCGCCGCCCCAGGGATGGCGCCGTTTCGTGTCCGCAAGACGGGTGCTGCCCGCCTCCGACTCGCCGAGCGCCGCCGCTTCCCATTCGTGCTCGCGGGGCAGGCGCCGGCCCGCCCACCGGCACCACGCGCCCGCCTCGAACCAGTTGACGTGGACCACCGGACGATGAGGGGCGAGCGGGTGCGTCTCGTCGAACTCCCGCACCAGCCAGCCCCCTTCGCCGTCACGTTCCCAGTACACCGGGTGCTCCGCCCCCGCGGTCCCGCGCCACCGCCACCCGGCCTCGGTCCAGTGCTCGCGGCGCGCGTAGCCGCCGTCGTCCACGAACTCCGCGAACGCGGCGTTCGTCACCGGCGCCCGCGCGATGCGGAAGGGGCGCACCTGCACCGGATGGCACCACTTCTCGTTGTCGAACACGAAGGGCGCGTCCCCCGGCGCACCGACCAGAAGCTCCCCGCCCGGCACGCAGACGTCGCCGGGCAGATCGCCGGCCCCGGCGTCGGACGGCGGCCCGGGGTCGCGCGCCGTCGCAAGCCGCGGCCGGGGATAGGCAAGGGTCTGGCGCGTCCACGTGAACGCCTCGTCGTGCATGTCCTCGTGGAACGCGGTGAACTGGTAGAGGTAGCTGTCCACCGCGCTCGCGGCGCCGGATCCGAGCCGTTCGAGCAGGCGGTCGTGCACCCGCTGCATGTAGGCCAGGGTCTCCGCGCGCGAGGGCAGAGGCAGGTCCCAGCGCTCGTCGTGATGGATGGCGATGGAGTCGTAGAGCGCGTGGCCGTCGGCGAGCAACGGCGGCTCGCCGTACACGCGCTGCAGGATGAAGTGCTCGTGGAACCACGCGACGTGCCCGATCTCCCAGCGCATCGGGTTCACGATGCGAAGCTGCGGCCCCATGAGCTGCTCGTCGTCGAGGTCCTCGATCAGCTCGTGGGTACGCGCCCGCGCGTCGCGGATGTACGCTTCGAGGGTCGCCGACCCGACCTCCCGCACCGGGGGGATGCCGACGGGGATGGGCGGAGGCGCGGAGGCGCGCGGGGCGGGAGGATTCGGAGCGTCCCTGGACGGGGAGTTGCCGGATGGAGGCACGCCGGACGGGGCATTGCCCGCAGGCCCGGATCGGGGTGCGGATTCGCTCCCGATTGGCCGGTCCGGGCATCCTTCGCCGGCAGGATGCCGACGGGCATGGGCCGGAGCGCGGTCCGGCCCGCAGGCGGACGGGAGCGCCCGGACATTCTTCGACGGAGGAATACCGATGGACACGACACGGCTCCTTGCAGGGACGCGGCGTTGAACATTAGCGTGATCACTCCGGCCGCGAAACGTTCGTCGAGCGGCAACCGAGCGACCGCGGTGCGCTGGGCGTGCATCCTGGGGGCGCTCGGCCACTCGGTGAAGGTTCGCGAGGCGTGGCCCGGAACGGGGCGGCCCGACGCGGGCGCACGTGGCCCCGACCTCCTCGTCGCCATCCACGCCTGGCGGAGCGCGACTTCGGTGGCCGCGTTCCGCGCCCGGTACCCCGCCCGGTCGCTTGTGGTGCTCATGTCCGGCACCGACGTCTACCGTTTCCAGCACAGCCACCGCGAGGAAACCGCCGCCTCGATGGAAGCCGCGGACCGCCTCGTCGGCCTGCACGACCTCGTGGGCGACGATCTGCCGCCGCGGTTCCGGGGAAAGCTGCGGATCATCCACCAGTCGGCGCTGCCGCTGTGCACGCCCCGCACCCCGTCGCGGCGGACCTTCGACGTCTGCGTCGTCGGGCATCTGCGCGAGGAGAAGGACCCGTTCCGCGCCGCGCGCGCGGCGCGTCTGGCGCCGGGCGCGTCGAGACTCCGCATCATCCACCTCGGAAAGGCACACGACGCCGCCCATGCCCGGGAAGCACGCGCCGAGATGGCCGGGAACCCGCGTTACGTCTGGCGCGGCGAGGTGCCGCGCTGGCAGGTGCGGCGGACCTTCGCCCGCTGCCACGCGATGGTGATGAGCTCGATCATGGAAGGCGGCGCGAACGTGGTCTCGGAGGCGCTGGTGGCCGGGGTGCCGGTCATCGCCTCCGACATCTCCGGAAACCTCGGCCTGCTCGGACCGGACCATCCCGCCTCCTACCCGGCCGGCGACACCGAGGCGCTCGCGGCTTTGCTTCGCCGCGCCGAGACCGAGCCCGGCTTCCTCGACGCGGTGCGCGCGCACGGCGATGCGCGGCGCGATCGTTTCTCCCCCGAGCGCGAGCGCGCCGCCTGGGCCGCACTGCTGGGGGAGCTCGTACAGGGCGGCGGGCACGGCGCACGGTCGTCCGCCCTTCCGTCCGACCCGCGCCCGCACTATGCTCCAGCCTCGCCACCACTGCCGGAGCCGTCCAATGAGCGTTCCCGCAGCAACCATCGCGTCGATCGTCGACGAACTGCGCGCATTTCTCCCGGACCGGGTCTCCACCGCCGCCGCGGTGCGCGAGCAGCACGGTCACGATGAGTCGTATCACCGCACCGTGGCCCCCGACGTCGTCGTCTTCCCGGAAAGCACGGAGGAAGTGGCGCGGGTGGCGGCGTTGTGCGCCCGGCACCGTTGCCCCGTGATTCCCTTCGGCACCGGGACCTCGCTCGAAGGCCACGTCCAGGCGCTGCACGGCGGGGTCTCGATGGACGTGACGCGGATGAACGCGGTCCTCGAAGTGAACGCGGAGGACCTCGACTGCCGGGTCCAGCCGGGGGTGACCCGCAAGCAGCTCAACGTGTACCTGCGCGACACTGGCCTGTTCTTCCCCATCGATCCGGGCGCCGATGCGTCGCTCGGCGGCATGGCCGCGACCCGCGCCTCGGGCACCAACGCGGTGCGCTACGGGACGATGCGGGAGAACGTTCTGGGGCTGACCGTGGTGCTCGCGGACGGGCGTGCCGTGAAGACCGGAGGGCGCGCGCGCAAGTCCGCCGCCGGCTACGACCTTACCCGGCTGTTCGTGGGCTCCGAGGGCACGCTCGGTGTGATCACCGAGATCCGGCTCCGCCTGTACGGCATCCCCGAGGCTGTCTCTGCGGCGGTGTGCTCGTTCGGCTCGCTCGCCGGCGCGGTCGATACCGTCATCCGGACGATCCAGTCCGGGGTCCCCGTCGCGCGGATCGAACTGCTCGACGAGGTCCAGATGGACGCCGTCAACCGGTACTCGGGGCTCGACTATCCGGTGTCTCCGACCCTGTTCTTCGAATTCCACGGAAGCGAGCAGGGCGTTCGCGAGCAAGTAGAGCTGGTCGGGGCCGTCGCCGGCGAAAATACCGGCGGAGAGTTCCGGTGGGCGACACGCCAGGAGGATCGCTCGCGCCTGTGGCAGGCACGCCACGACGCCTACTACGCGGCGCTCGCGCTACGTCCCGGTTCGAAGGGCTGGCCGACGGACGTCTGCGTCCCGATCTCGAACCTCGCCGAGTGCATCCTCGAGACCCGCGCCGACATCGACGCCTCCGGGTTGCTCGCCCCGATCGTGGGCCACGTGGGGGACGGGAACTTCCACCTGTCATTCATCCTCGACCCCGACGACCCCAAGGAGCTCGCGCGGGCGGAGGCGGTCAACGAGCGGATGGTGGCCCGCGCCCTCGGCATGGGCGGCACCTGCACCGGCGAGCACGGGATCGGATACGGCAAGATCGAGTTTCTCGGCCGCGAACACGGCAGCGAGGCGGTGTCCGTGATGCGCCGGATCAAGCAGGCCCTCGATCCCGGAAACCTCATGAACCCGGGCAAGGTTTTTCACTGACGCGCCCCGCGCCGGCCCATGCGGGCGGAACGCCCGCGTCCGTCAGGACGCGCCGGTCCCAGATTCATGACCGGCGCTTGATTCCGGCCATGCCGGGTCGGGAATCGAGGCAAACGGCGCACCGGAGAAGCCGGCCCGTCACGGCAGCCGGCGCATCAGATCGGATGCAGCCCGGGAAACTCCAGGCCGGTCCTCTCGTCGAAGCCGTGCATCACGTTGAACGCCTGCACCGCCTGACCCGCCGCACCCTTCATCAGGTTGTCGACGGCGCTGACGACCACCAGCCGGTTCGAGTCCGGGTCACGCTCGAAGCCCAGGTCGCAGTAGTTCGTCCCCGCGAGGAATTTCGGCTCCGGGTAGCGGTGGATGCCGCTGCGTTCCTTCACGATGCGCACGAAGGGCTCGTCCGCGTAGTCCTCGCGCAGGATCTTCCACACGTCCTTCTCCGACAGATCGCGATCGAGGAAGACGTGGCAGGTGGCCAGGATGCCACGCACCATCCCGATCGAGGTCGCCGAGAAGTGGATGGGACCGGAGCCGAGCGCCTGCATCATCTCCGCGACGTGGCGATGTCCGGTCGGCTTGTAGGAGCGCACCGCGCCGCTCCGTTCCGGATGGTGGCTCGCGTTGCTCGACGTATTGCCGCCTTCACTCGATCCGGCCTTCACCTCCACCACCGCGCTCCCGGCGAATCCGCGCCGGTAGAAGGGGCGTAGCGCGAGGATCGTGGCGGTCGCGTTGCAGCCGGCACAGGCGACGAGCGCGGCGCCGGCAAGGGCCTCCCGGTGCAGCTCGGGCACCCCGTAGACGAACGCCCCGAGCAGGTCGGGGCGAGGGTGCTCGCGGCCGTACCAGCGCACGTAATCGGCCGGGTCGCGCAAGCGGAAGTCCGCGCTCAGATCGACGATCCGGGGCGCGGTCGCGCGAAATTCGTCGATCCGGGCCATTGAGCGCCCGTGGGGGAGGCAGAGGAACAGCACGTCGCAGGGCGCCACTTCGGAGGCCGGTGAGAACTTCAGCTTCGTCACCCCGCGGAGGTTCGGATGGGCGCCGTGCACGAACTTCCCGGCCAAGCGCTCCGACGTCACCTGGCGCACCTCGACCCGCGGATGGAACAGGAGCAGCCGCAGCAGCTCCCCGCCGGTGTATCCCGACGCCCCGACGATCGAAACCCGGGTCACGGGCCCGGGTCCCGTCACGTACTCCACCATCCAGACCTCACCGCCCCGGTCCTCCTCGATCCCGGGGGCCTCGCCGAGCGCCGGCGGGTCCACTTCCAGCCCCTCGAGCTTCCCACACGGCTTGCCCGCGGCGCCCCGCCGTCTCACTCGTTCGCCGCCAGCGCCATCCGCACGTCGCGCAGCCGCCGCTTCTCCGCCCGGTTCATGATCACCCCCGCGCCGACGATGCCGGTGGCCACCACCAGCACCAGGATGGTCGCGAGCGCGTTGATCTCGGGGTTCACGCCGAGCCGGACCTTGGAGAAGATCACCATCGGCAGGGTGCTCGACCCCGGCCCGGAGACGAAGCTCGCGATGACGAGATCGTCGAGGGACATGGTGAAGGAGAGGAGCCAGCCGGAGACCAGGGCCGGCGCGATGATGGGGAGGGTGATCACGAAGAAGACCTTCGCGGGACGCGCTCCGAGGTCCAGCGCCGCCTCCTCCACGGACTCGTCGATGCTCGAGAGCCGCGACTGGATCACCACCGCCACGAAGGCCATCGAGAAGGTGATGTGGGCGATGGTGATGGTGGTGACCCCGCGCCCGGCCGGCCAGCCGACCAGATCCTGCAGTGCGACGAAGAGGAGCAGGAGCGAGAGGCCGGTGATCACCTCGGGCATCACCAGCGGCGCCGTGGTCATGCCGGTGAGCAGCAGGCGCCCGCGGAACCGGCCCATCCTTGCAAGGACGAAGCCCGCCAGCGTGCCGAGGATGACCGCCCCGGTGGCGTTCACCACCGCGATGCGCAGGCTCAGCCATGCCGCCCGCAGGATCTGCTCGTCGCGCAGCAGCTCGCCGTACCACCGGGTCGAGAACCCGCCCCACACCGTCACCAGCTTCGATTCGTTGAACGAGTAGACGATCAGCGAGACGATCGGCACGTAGAGGAAGGCGAAGCCGAACGCCATCGCCGTGGTCACGAAGACGGTGCGGTTCGCGTTCATCGCGCCCCGGCCTCCTTCGCCTGGAAGTGCTGGAACACCATGATCGGGATCACCAGAAGCAGGAGCACCGCGACCGCGACGGCGGAGGCCACCGGCCAGTCGCGGTTGGCGAAGAACTCGTCCCACAGCACCCGCCCGATCATCAGCGTATCCGGCCCCCCGAGCAGGGCCGGGATCACGAACTCGCCGACCGCGGGGATGAAGACCAGCATGGAGCCCGCGACGATGCCGGGGACCGAGAGCGGCAGGGTGACCGCGAAGAACGCCCTCACCGGGCGGCAGCCCAGGTCGGCGGCGGCTTCCAGAAGGGTGGGATCCAGCCGTTCGAGGTTCGCGTAGAGCGGCAGGATCATGAACGGCAGGTAGGAGTAGACGATGCCGAGGTAGACCGCGAAATCGGTCTGCATCATCACGATCGGCTCGTCGATGATCCCGAGCCCCGTCAGCACGTTGTTGACCAGCCCGTTGTTCTTGAGGATCCCGATCCAGGCGTAGACGCGCAGCAGGAACGAGGTCCAGAACGGCAGGATCACCAGCAGCAGCAGGACGTTGCGCGCCGCCGGGGCGGAGCGGGCGATCCCGTAGGCGATCGGATAGCCGATCACCAGGCACAGCACCGTCGAGATCAGCGCGATCTTCCCGGAGTTGAGGTAAGCCTGCCAGTAGAGGTCGTCCTCGACGAGGAAGAGGAAGTTCGCGAAATTGAGCTGCACCGTCAGCCAGGCGTCCTCGCCCCATTCGAGCAGCGGCGCATAGGGCGGGCGGGCGATCAGCGCCTCGGAGAACGCGATCTTCAGCACGAAGGCGAAGGGCACGAGAAAGAAGAGCAGCAACCACAGGTAGGGGATCGCGATCACCAGCGTCCGTCCGCGGATCCCGAGCCGGCGGGCGAGCCACCGCACCCACGTGATGCCCGGGATGCGGCCGGGCACGTTTCCGAGCAGATCGACCGCGCTCGTGATCCGCTCTCCCAGCGGGACGAAGCCCTTGCCGTTCATGCGTTGAGCACCACGCAGCCGGAGGGACGCCGGGAGGCGTACGCCGGATCGGGGAAGCGACCCGCCGCCGCACGGACCCGGTTGGGCCGCGTCACCCGCAGCATCTTCCCGTCATGCGTTGAGCACCACGCCGCTGGATGGATGCCAGGAGGCGTACGCCGGATCCTTCCAGGTAAAGCGATCCGCCGCCGCACGGACCCGGTTGGGCTGCGTCACCCGCAGCATCTTCCCGGTCCCGGTGCGCAGGTGGTAGATCGAAAGTCCGCCCAGATAGGCGATCTCCTCGACCACCGCCTCGATCCGGTTGTGGTCCTGCCCGGCGGGCGCCTCGCGGGACATCGTGATCTTCTCCGGACGCACCGCGACCCACACGCGGGCGCCGGGCGCCGCGCTCACGCCGTGGTCGATGTAGATCGGGCAGCCCGCCTCCTCGGACTCGATCAGCACGTGATCCGGCTCGTCCTCCACGATGCGGCCCTCGAACAGGTTCACCGATCCGATGAACTCGGCGACGAAGCGCGAGCCCGGATACTCGTAGACCTCGGTCGGCGTGCCGGTCTGCACGATCTCGCCGGCGTTCATCACCCCGACCCGGCTGGAGAGGGTCATCGCCTCCTCCTGGTCGTGGGTGACCACGATGAAGGTGACCCCGAGCTGTTCCTGGATGTTGACCAGCTCGAACTGCGTCTCCTCGCGCAGCTTCTTGTCGAGTGCGCCGAGAGGCTCGTCGAGCAGCAACAGCTTCGGCTGCTTGACCAGCGCGCGGGCCAGGGCCACGCGCTGGCGCTGTCCGCCGGAGAGCTGGTGGGGCTTGCGCCGCGCGAAGGGGCCGAGCTTGACCAGATCGAGCATCGCCTCCACGCGCTTCCCGATCTCCGGGGCGGCGATCCGATCCTGCTTCAGCCCGAAGGCCACGTTCTTCTCCACCGTCATGTGGGGGAAGAGGGCGTAGGACTGGAACATCATGTTGACCGGGCGCTCGTAGGGCGGGATCCCCGCCATGTCCACGCCGTCGATCAGCACCCGGCCCGAGGTGAGGGTCTCGAAGCCGGCCAGCATCCGCAGCAGGGTGCTCTTGCCGCAGCCGGAGCCGCCGAGCAGGCAGAAGACCTCGCCGCGGTAGACGTCGAGGGAGACGTTGTCGACGGCGGTGAACTCGCCGAACTGCCTGGTCACGCCCTCGATGCGGACATAGGGATCGGCGCGCGGATCGTTCCAGGGCTCGGCGCCGGCCGGCGCCGGATTCGGCGGGCTCATGGGCGCATCCTCATGCAACCGCGCACCGCCCCGGGCAGTTTCCCGGGGCGGCGGGACAGGATCGGAAGGCCATACGGAACGGCCATGTCCCTGCCGGACGGCCGCATCGTGGTCCCGTCCACGATCGTAGCGCCGGTACGGGACCGGCGATGCCCTTACCGGCCGGTCTTCACCTTGGTCCAGGCCCGCGTGAGCAGGCGGGTGAACCTGGGCGAGTCCGAGAGATCGGGGAAGAGCTTTGCCCTGACCTCGTCCGGTGGATAGATGGCCGGGTCGGTCTTCACCTCGTCGTCCACGTAGGGAAGCGCGGCACGGTTGCCGTTCGCGTAGAAGACGTAGTTCGAGATGGCCGCCGTGACCTCCGGCTCCATGACGTAGTCGATGAAGAGGTGGGCGTTCCCCGGATGCGGCGCGTCGCTGGGGATGGCGAGGCTGTCGAACCAGATGATCGCGCCTTCCTTCGGAATCGTGTAGTCGATCTCGACGCCCTGCCCGGCTTCCGCCGCGCGGTCGCGGGCGATGAGCATGTCGCCGCTCCACCCCATGCACACGCAGATCTCGCCGTTGGCCAGATCGTTGATGTTCTGCGAGGAGTGGAAGTACCTGACGTGCGGCCGGACCTTCAGCATGTGCTCCTCGAACAGCTCGACGTCCTCCCTCTTCTCGCTGTTCGGGTCGCGCCCGAGGTAGCCCATGAGGTTCGCGAAGACCTCGGTCGGCGCGTCGAGAAAGGAGACGCCGCACTCCGAGAGCTTCGCGATCACTTCCGGATCGTAGAGCATGCTCCAGCTATCGACCGGTGCGTCCGGCAGGATCTCCTTCACCTTGTCGACGTTGTAACCGATGCCGGTGGTCCCCCACATGTAGGGGACGGAGTGCTCGTTGCCGGGGTCGTGGGCGGCGAGCCGTTCGAGGATCGCCTCCTCGAGGTTGCCGTAGTTCTTCAACTTGCCCCTGTCGAGCCTGGCGAAGACGCCCGCCTTGATCTGGCGCTCCATGAAGCTCGCGCTCGGGACCACGACGTCGTAGCCGCTGTTGCCGGCGAGGAGCTTCGCTTCGAGCACCTCGTTGGAGTCGAAGACGTCGTAGTTGACCTTGATCCCGGTGCGCTCCTCGAAGTTCGAGATGGTGTCCTCGGCGATGTAGTCGGACCAGTTGTAGACGTTGAGGACCTTCTCTTCCGCGGCGCCCGCTCCGTTCGCGGCCCCGAACGCAACCGCCGCCGCCATTCCCAGCCAATTCTTTCCGGACATCTGGATCGCCCTCCTGCGCTGTGGTTCCCGGTGCGCCGCGCTACGGCGCCCCCGTTCCAGTATGCCCCCCGGGACCGATACGGCTCAACGCCTCGGCCGTTTCGCCTCGTCGATCCGGGAGAAGCGGCCCTCATCGCAAGCTGTCCACGACGAGGCCCTGAAACGCCCGCACCGAATCCTCCCACACCGGTGAGAGCACGCCGCCCCCGGCGGCGACGCCGGACGCACGGCCCTGCTGGAGCCGCTCGCACATCGCGTGATCCTCGCGGTGCACCTCGCGCCAGAGCCCGACGAGCCGCTCCCTCTGCCCGGCCGACTCCGGCTCGGGCCCGATGGAGTAGATGGCGCGACGCTGGTGGGTGCGGTCCGGCGCCAGCGGCACGTTGAGGTGTACGCCGATCTGATCCGGGAAGTAGCCCCCGAACACGAAGTTCGGGAACAGGGTGAAGTAGCGGGAGCTCACCGACAGGGTGTCCTCCCGCACCGCCTTGCCCGAGACGTCGACGCCGCTCCCCAGGCAGCCCGAGTCGTTCACCGTGTAGTGGCCGGTCAGAGGTTGCTCGGTGGTCTTCGAGTGCACGAACTGCACGTGGTAGGGCTCGATGAAGTTCTCCATGAGGAGCTTCCAGTTGGCGGCGACCTCCCCGAAGTCGATGGTGGCGAGATGGTGGACCTCGGCAAGGTCGATCCCCTCGAGCCGCCGTTCGAGAGGGGCCTTGAAGTCCTCGAAGGGCGGAGCCGCGCCGTCCAGGTTGACGAAGATCCAGTCGTGCCACACCGCCGACCTCACCGCCACCAGCCCGTGCGCCTCGCGGTCGAAGCCGGGCGGCGCCGAGAGCGGCTCCCGGCCGCCGAAATAGGGGGTGATCCGGAGGCGGCCGTCGAGCCCGTAGGTCCACGAGTGGTAGGGGCAGCGGATGGCTCGCCCCACGTTGCGGGGCGCATCGACGAGCTTCAGGCACCGGTGGCGGCACACGTTGTGAAACGCCCGGAGTGCATCGTCTCTGCCACGGACCAGCAGCACGGGCCTGCCGGCCACGGTGACCGGCGCCACGTCGCCGGGGCGGCCCACCTCGTGCGCAAAGCCGGCGAAGGCCCACGAGGCGGGGAACAGCCGCTCGTTCTCGAGCGCGAAGAAGGCCTCGCTCGTGTAGGCGGTGGAGGTCAGTCCGCGGGCCACCGGCCCCCGGGCTTCGAACGCGGCCAGCGCCTCGGCGCCGATGACCGCCGGCAGTGACGAACCCATGTCCGTTCCTCCCGTCCGCAACGCGCCTTGATGGAAACACGCCCCGCCGTTTCCGCCCGCGTCGCTGCCCGGGACGGCCGGCGCGACGGCGCGCCGATTCCGACGGCCGGAGGGCTCGATCGCCCCGTGGCTTCCGGCGTCCTCCTTGGCGGAAACCGCAGGAAGACAATCTGCACTATGCGGAACCCTGATGAAAAATCAACCGGAGATTCGCTGTGCTGCCCTCGGTCCTGCCCGGCCGGTTCCACCAGATCGGCTTCCGCCACCACCTTCCCACCGGACGGCTGCTCGACCGCCGCGAAACGGCGTGAGGCGCGCATCCCGTGGTTTGCCGGCAGGCAGACGGCCGGATCCTCCATCGCCTCGCTCGCAGGATCCGGCAGCGTTCGCACAGCGAACGTCGGGGAGCCCGCATGACGCACGCGAATTTCGCCGGCCGCCGCGGTCGTGTATCGTCAGGCGCGTGTCTCCGTGCATTCCCGGGCTCCGCCGCTGCGTTCCTCTCGTTCAGCAATTGACGTCCGCTCAAGCACCCGAACGTCACCCCGACCCCGCATATCGCCGTGGCTTCGCTCAAGACCGTTCGGACCGCCGCGGCCCGGGTGGCGGAAGAGGCGCGGCGCCACATCGCCGGGGAGCCACCGCTCGACCCGTGCTGAGCGCAGGAGCGTCGCGGACGGGACGGCAGGGCACGAGGGTGGATCGAGCCCTCGGCACGCCGGGGGCCGAGGATCTCGGCGAGACGGACCTGTTCGTAATCGGCGGCGGTGTGAACGGCGCCGGGATCGCGCGCGACGCGGCGGGACGCGGGCTCTCGGTGCTCCTCGGCGAGAAGGGCGACCTCGCGGAAGGAACCAGCTCGCGTTCGAGCAAGCTGATCCACGGCGGTCTGCGCTATCTCGAATACTTCGAGTTCCGGCTGGTGCGCGAGGCGCTGATCGAACGCGAAGTCCTGCTGGAGGCCGCGCCGCACCTGATCTTTCCGATGCGCTTCGTGCTGCCGCAGGGATCGGGCGACCGGCCCAGGTGGCTGGTCCGGCTCGGGCTCCTTCTCTACGACACCCTCGGGAGGCGGCAGCGCCTGCCGGGCACGCGCACGCTCGATCTGAGGCACGCGCCGGAAGGCGCCCCGCTCAAGCAGACCTGCCGCCTCGCCTACGAGTACTCCGACTGCTGGGTCGACGACGCCCGGCTGGTCGTGCTCACCGCCCTCGACGCTGCCGAACGGGGTGCGCGCGTCTTCACTCGTTGCCCGTGCGTCTCGGCCCGGCGCGAGGCCGGACGCTGGCTCGTGACGATGGAGGACGAAGCAGCCGGCAAGTGCCTGACCGTACGGGCCGGCGCGCTCGTCAACGCCGCCGGGCCGTGGGTGGCCGACGTCATCACCCGCGTCGCCCGGCGCAATTCCGCCCGCAAGGTGCGGCTCGTCAAGGGCAGCCACCTCGTCACGCGAAAATTCTGGACCGGTGAGCAAGCGTACCTGCTCCAGAACGACGACCGGCGGGTGATCTTCGTCATCCCCTGGGAGCACGATCTCGCCCTGATCGGCACCACCGACGTCCCCTTCGAGGGCCGGCCCGAGGACGTGGAGGTCGCGGAGCACGAGGTCGCCTACCTCTTGCGGGTGCTCGGGCGGTATTTCACCGCTCCGCCCGCGCGCGAGGACGTCGTCGCGCAGTTCTCCGGCGTTCGTCCGCTGTATGACGATGCAGCCGGCAACCCGAGCGCAGTCACCCGGGATTACGTCCTCGACCTCGACGCGCCCGCGGGCGCGGCGCCGATGCTCAACGTCTTCGGCGGCAAGCTCACCACCTTCCGCAAGCTCTCCGAACACGTCATGGAGAAGCTCGCGCCGTTCTTCCCGGGCCTCGGACCCGCCTGGACCGCGCGGGCTCCGCTTCCCGGCGGGGAGGGGATCGAGCACGCGGACTTCGAACACTTCCTCGCAGGGCTGCGTAACGAGCACCCGTGGCTGCCCGGCCCGCTCGCGCACCGCTACGCGCACCTGTACGGGAGCCGCACGGCGCGGCTGCTCGAGGGCGCGCGCTCCCTCGGCGATCTTGGGCGCGCATTCGGCGCCGGACTGTACGAGGCCGAGGCGCGTTACCTGATCGCGAACGAATGGGCGCGCACGGCGCCGGACGTTCTGGAGCGGCGGACGAAGCTCGCCCTGCGGCTGAACGAGGCCGAGCGCCTGGATTTCGCGGCGTGGATGCAGGCGGCTGTGTAAACGGGTCCGGGCGCCGTCGAATGCGCGCCCATGGGCTCCTCCGCTGCCTGCGTTCCCTGGCCCGGGCTCCGATGCTCCGGATCCGGCGGCCTACCCTTTCTTCGTTCCGGCCCGGGCCTTCGTCTTCGAGGTGCGGCGGGAGGGCGCCTTCCCCTCCGGCCGAGCGCCGGTGTCCTCCTGAAGTCCGTAATTTGCAAATCCCTCGTGCGCGCGGTCGACGGCGGCGTCGCTCAGCAGCACCGGGCCGCCGATCTGCAGGCTGAGGTAGTACTGCCGGGCGATGGTCTCCAGCTCGATCGCGCGCCACATGGCCTTCGACAGGGTCTCGCCGATCGCGATCATCCCGTGGTTGGCCAGCAGGCAGGCGGTCCGGCCCTCCATCGCTTCGATCGCGAGATCAGAAAGCGCCTGGGTCCCGAACGTCGCATACCCCGCGCAGCGCACGTTGTTCCCGCCGAACGCCGCGACCATGTAGTGGCAGGCCGGGAGCTCCTTGCGCGCGATCGCGAGCGTCGTGCAGTAGGGCGGATGGGCGTGCACCACGGCTTCCGCATCGGGCCGTCCGCGCAGCAGATCGAAATGGAAGCGCCACTCGGTCGATGGTTTCAGCGGGCCCTCCCAGGCCCCGCCTCCGTCTTCGAGCGCCATCGAGACGATCATCTCCGGCTCGAGCCGGTCGCAGGGCACGGCCGAAGGCGTGATCAGCATGCGCTCTCCAAAGCGCACGGAGATGTTCCCCGAGGTTCCCTGGTTGATCCCGCTGGCGTTCATTTCGCGACAGCGGTCGATGATCTCCCGGCGCAGCGCCTTCTCGGCCTGTGTCATGCGATCCTCTTGTGTCTCGGGTTGCGTTCGCCACGCCGGGCGGCGGCGCGTGCGGACAGTATGACGCCGGCGATCTCGGAGAAGCCTTCCCCGCCGCGGGCGGATGCGATCCAGGCCGGCGCGGCTTCGAGGCGGCCGCTGAAATCGCGGACGTTCGCGACACCGCAGGCGTTCGGAAAGTGCGCGAACATCGGCGCGTCGTTGGGGCTGTCACCGCAGAAGACCACCCGGGCGCGTTCGGCGTCGACGTCGATCCCGAGGCGGTCGGCGGCGAGCCGGCGGGTCATGGAGAGCTTGTCGTAGTCGCCGAACCATCCGTTGACGTGGATCGAAGAGATCTTCGCCGTCGCGCCTTCCTCTTCGAAGATCGCCTTGATCCGGTCGACCGCCTCCGGGGCCAGCGGTCCGGCGTCTTCGCGGACGTCGATCGCGAGATCGGTCTCCCGATAACGCTGGTCGGCGGCGACGGCGCAGCCGGGGACTTCCGCGAGAACCCGCTCTCGAACGTGCACCAGCCGGGCGCGGTTCGCCGCGCGCGTTGCGTCGCCGGCGGCGAAGATCCGGTGCATCCTCCGGGCGCCGGAATCGTAGGCGAAGTAGAAGGCGCCGTTCTCGCCGACCACGCCGTCCACGGGCCAGAAGCGGGCGATCATGTCGCACCAGCCCGCCGGGCGGCCGGTGATCGCCGCAACGGCGAGACCGGCGTCGTGCAGCCGTTCCAGTGCGGCGAGGGAAACGGCGGGCAGGCGCCCGCCGGTGGTCAATGTGTCGTCCACGTCGGCCAGCACCGCGCGCATGCTTCCGGCCACGCTGGCGGGCATGTCCGCGATCGGCCGCATCGTCAAGCCTCGGCCGCCGCCAGATCGTCGAGCAGGCCGGCGTCGCAGGCGAGGTCGGCGAACGAGAAACGATTGCGCATTTCGTGGGCGTGGCGCCCCGCCTCGCGGTAGAGGGCGGCCGGGAGGCCGATCTCCTCGGCCGTCGTCGGCCCTCCCGCCGCCGCGAGGCGCGCGCGCATCTCTTCCACCGGCTCGGCGAATCGCAGGCACCCGCGGTGCAGATCGGGCCAGAGCTCCCGACGAGCACAGGCAGTCCCCGAAACCCGCCGCCGCCATGTGCGGCGGCGAGGACGCCGGGATCGAGGAACTCGGTTCATCGGGCTGCGGCAAGACCTTCACCCTGCGCATCATAGCGGGCTTCGAGGACGTGACGCATGGGACGATCACCCTGGCCGGCCCATCCACGCCCTGGCCCCGGCGCGGCACAACGTGGCCATGGCCTTCGAGGGATGCTCCTGATGGATTTGGCCGATCCTCCCGTCCGCGCCGAGCGCGCGGCAACGCGCGGCGGTGCCGCCGCCCGAGCGGAACCGATTCGGCCCTTTCCGCCAAGCCCGACAACGTTCCGTTGAATCGTCGGGACCGGACGCCCGGGTGGTGGGGAAAACCGCGAAATCCCGACAACCCGACCGTGTGTCCGGGGGCGTTGGCGGAATTCGCTGGAGTCGATTCCTTGAACTGTGCCGAATCCTCGTGAAGAATCAATCGCGGGGATGCGCTGAACCCCCGAAAAAGGCCGGCTGCACGTTGCAGGCCCGCCACCCGGGGGCGACCCGACCGATCGGGAGGAAAGGACGTCGATGGACACCACACCAGGAAACATGGCCGCCGCGCTGCCCGACGTCGAGCGCGTGCGTGAAGCAAAGGCGAGGCTCGCCGAGGCGGGGGTCAAGTACGTGTTCTCGTGCTGGATCGACATGCTCGGCGTGCCGAAGACGAAGCCGGTGCCGCTGGCCGACTTCGAGAACCTGTGCATGGGCAAGGGGCCGCAGTTCGCGGTGCATTCGGTCTCGTTCGTGCCGGAGCTCACGCCGGCCGACTCCGACCAGATCCCGGTGCCCGATCTCGACACCCTGGCCATCTGCCCCTGGGACCGCGCCGGCGCGTGGATGTTCGCGGATCTGTGGTGGGAGGACGCCCCCTACAACCTCTGCCCCCGGCACGCCCTCAAGCGCATCGTGCGCGACGCCGCGGCCAAGGGCTACGCGGGGTTCGCGGGCATCGAGCCCGAGTTCATCGCCATGCGCTGGCGCGACGGGCAGCCGGTCAAGGCGTTCGACGACGATCCCGCGCCCGGCGAAGGGGTACGGCCGAGGCGGCAGGCGTTCGGCTACGACGCCGAGTACTCCATCGACTCGATGGGCTTTCTCGGCGCCCTCATCGACGTCCTCGACGAGCTCGGCTGGGGGCTCAAGGACGTGGTGGCCGAAGGCGCCTACTCCCAGTTCGAGCTCGACTTCGGCTACACCGACGTGCTGCGCATGGCCGATCGGCTGGCGTTCCTGCGGGTGCTGCTCAAGGAAACCGCCAAGAAGCAGGGCATGTTCGTCACCTTCATGCCCAAGCCCACCACCGGCGACTGGCGCTCCGGCGCCCACATCAACTTCTCGATGCAGCCCGCCGGCAAACCGGGGACGAACCTCTTCGAGAAATCCGGCGGCGGGTGGAGCGACGCCGTGTACCACGCGGTGGGCGGGCTGCTGCGCCACGGCGGGGCGCTCACCGCCATCGCCTGCTCGACGGTCAACTCCTATAACGGGCTGGTGCCCCGGGTCGGCGGGTTCGAGGGCGGCACCGTGACCTGGGCGCCGACCCACATGACCTACGGCAACAACAACCGCTCCTGCATGTTGCGGCTGCCCCAGAACCGCTACTGCATCGAGAACCGCGCCGCCGACATGTGCATGAACCCCTACCTGTCGCTCGCGATGACCACCGCCGCCGCAGTGGCCGGGGTGATTGGGGGCGTCCACCCCGGACCGCCGCTCGACAAGGACCTCTACCAGCTCAGCGACGAGGAGATCCGCGCCCACGGCGGGCAGCGCCTGCCGCGCAACCTGCTGGAGGCGACCGAGATCCTGAAAGACGACCCGCTGGCGGCCGAGGTGCTGGGGCCGGTGATGCTCAACTCCTTCCTGCGCTACAAGGTGGACGAGTGGGAGCGCTACCACCAGACGGTCACGGACTGGGAGGTGAACGAGTACCTGCGGCTCTACTGAGCGCTGGGTGGGAGAAGAGTGGCCGGGCGGACGCCGGGGGCTTCGCCTGGGATCGGCGTGTCCTTTGGGACACGGGCGTCCCGCTCACTGGCAAAGGGCCACGTCCTGGGAGCGCGGGCGTCCCGCCCGCTTGAACAATGGTGGGCCTGCGGCCCACTGCGGGCGGGACGCCCGCGCTCCCAGGACGCACAGGACGCACCCTGGGTACGTACGAGCCTGCGCACGCACGAGGGGACCCGGGATGACCACGGACTACGAAGTGTTCAGCCTCGGCGACGTGGCCCTCCAGTCCGGGGCCACGCTGCCGGATGCGAAGCTCGCCTGGAAGGTCCACGGCTCGCTCGATGCGGGGCGGGACAACGTGATCGTCATGCCGACCTTCTACACCGGCACCCACGTGCGCAACGAGGGCTACCTGCGCGCGGTGCCGGCCCTCGACCCGTCGCGGTACTTCATCGTGTCGGTCAACATGTTCGGCAACGGTCTGTCGTCCTCGCCGAGCAACACGCCGCCGCCCTTCGACGGGCCGCGCTTCCCCGCCGTCACCCTCCACGACAACGTCGCCTGCCAGCATCGGCTGCTTACCGAGGCGCTCGGCGTGAAGCGCGTCGCGCTGGTCATGGGATGGTCCATGGCCGGATGCCAGTCGTACGAGTGGGGCGCGCAGTTCCCCGACATGGTCGACGCGATCCTGCCCTTCTGCGCCTCGGCGCGTACCTCGCCGCACAACAAGGTGTTCCTCGAAGGGGTGAAGGCGGCGCTCACCGCCGACGCCGCCTTCGCGGGCGGCGACTACACGTCCCCGCCCGAGGCCGGCCTCAAGGCGTTCGGTCGGGTCTACGCGGGGTGGGCGTACTCGCAGGCGTTCTACCGCGAACGGCTCCACCGGGAGCTGGGCTTCGAGACGTACGAGGATCTGCTCCTCGACTGGGAGCGCGACCACCTCGCGTGGGATGCCAACGACCTGCTGGCCAAGCTCCGGACCTGGCAGCTCGGGGACGTGAGCGCCAACGAGCGCTACCAGGGCGACTTCGAGCGCGCGCTCGGCGCCATCCGCGCCCGCGCCATCCTCGTCCCGTGCACCACGGACCTCTACTTCCCGCCCGAGGACAACGCCACCGAGGCGGAGCACATGCCGAACGCCGAGCTCCGTCCCCGCGATTCCCCCTGGGGCCATTGCGTGGCGACCCCGAGCCGCGGGGGCAGCGACTTCATGCGCTTCCTCGATGCGTGCGTTTCGGAGCTGCTGTCGGGCTGAGGCTCACGGGAGCCCTTGCAACCGCACCGGCGACCCCTACTCCGGCTTCAGTGCGAGAAAGATGGGACTGCCCTGACGCTGAACGAGGATCGAGGTTGCCTTTCCATCCGGCAGTTCTTCGGCGAGCCGCTTGAAGTCGTCGCTGCTCGAGACCTTCTCGTTGTTCAGCATGAGGATCAGATCCCCTTCGCGAATTCCGGCCCGCTTGCCGGGACCCTCCGAGACCTTGCTCACGAGCACGCCGTGATCGGCCTCGAACGACGCTCGCTCCTCGTCGCTCAAGTCGCGTACCGTGAGCCCGAGCCTGTCCGCCTCCGTACCCTCCGGCGCGCGCTCCGCGCTCGCCGCGGTCCTGAGCGCATCCTCATCGGGCAGCTCCTCGGTCGTCACCCTCAACACCATCGACTCTCCGTCCCTCAGGATCTCGACCGGCACCTCCCGGCCCACCCGGGTGCGCCCGACGACCGGCGGCAGATCCGACGAACGCTCGATGGCCTGCTCGTTGAACGAGAGCACGACGTCGCCGACCTCGAAGCCGGCCTGCTCGGCCGGCCCCCCGTCGAGCACCTTGGCGATGAGCGCGCCCTGCGGCTTGTCCATGCCGAACGACTCGGCGAGTTCCCTTGTGACGTCCTGGATCAGGACGCCGAGCCATCCCCTGGACACGCGGCCCTTGTCCCGCAACTGGTCCACGACGTCCATCGCGACGTCGATCGGGATCGCGAACGAGAGGCCCATGAAGCCACCGGTGCGGCTGAAGATCTGGGAGTTCACCCCGACGACCTCGCCTTCCAGATTGAACAGCGGGCCGCCGGAGTTTCCGGGGTTGATCGCGACGTCGGTCTGGATGAACGGGACGTAGCTCTCGCGGGGGAGGCTGCGGCCCTTGGCGGAGACGATGCCCGCGGTGACGGAGTAGTCGAATCCGAAGGGGGAGCCGATGGCGAGCACCCATTCGCCCACCTTCAGCTCTTGGCCGATCCCGAGCCGGACGGCCGGCAGCCCGTCGGCGTCGATCCTGAGAAGGGCGACGTCGCTGCGCTCGTCGGTGCCGACCACTTCCGCCTTGTATTCCCGGCGGTCGCTCAGCCGCACGATGATTTCGTCGGCGTTGCGCACGACGTGGCTGTTCGAGATGACGAAGCCGTCCTGCGAAATGATGAAGCCCGACCCGAGGGACTGCGCATCGAACTCCTCGATCTCTCCTTCCCCGAAGAATCGCCGGAAGAACTCCCGGAACGGGCTGTCCTCGGGCAAGTCGGGGATCTCGAAGCCTCTGGGCATCCGCGGCCGATCGGCGTGGATCTGCCGGCGTTGCGTCGTGCTGATGTTGACGACCGCCGCCCGATTGCGCTCGACGAGTTCCGTGAAGTCGGGGAGTGCGCGGGCGAGCGCCTCCTCGGCGGGACCCAGGCCTGCCGCGGCAACGGACAGCAAAACGATGAACGCGGAGATTCCCGATGTTTCTGGCGGTTTCATTTCAATCTCTTCCGTGGCGGCGCGGTGGTTGAACGGCACATCGTCGGCGGTCAGGCCTCACCCTCTTGTCGATTCGGCTCAGCGTTTTACGATCGATGCCGCGACTTTCTCGACCGTGGGCCCGGGGACCTCGCCGACCACGCTGATCCGGAACTCGTCGACGATGCGGCTGAACGCATTGACCGCACCGACCGAGGAGTGCCCTTCGATCCAGTCTCCCGCGCCGGACACGCGCTCGATGAAGATCGAAAGCGATACGAGCCCGTCACTGTAGACCCGATGATCCACCGGGTCACGGGCGGGCTGGATGGGATCGTAGAATTCGTCCGTCATGCGGAAGCCCGCGGGCAGCCAGCCGACCCCCCACTCCTGGGTCCGCGCCACCAGGCCGTGTCCGGCGCCGGACACGGCGTCCTCGTATCGCGTGAATCCGGCATCGGAGACCTGCGGCTCCAGGGCTTCGTCGGGAATCGAGTCGGGCAGGTCGAGGTGGGTGTAGACGATCTGTTCGAGGGCCGCCCCGTCGCCGTCGAGGAGCTCCGATTTCAGCAGCAACCCGGTCTCGCAATCGGCGGCGAACCGGAATCCATACCGATGGCGATCTTTCGGCCGGACGTCGATCACGGACGCCTCCCGGCCCGCGACACGCTCGACCCCCTCGCTCGACAGGACGTAGCGCTCCGCGACGTCCGGGCCGATCGTCCGCTCCGGATCGGGCAAGGCCGATCTGTACAGGCCGCGCGCCCGGCGCTTCGTGATCACCACGGTCCGATCGTCGGGAAGGATGCAGGTGACCCGCCGTCCGTCGCGAATGACCTCGCGGGCCGGGCCCGAAAGCGCGACGAGCCGCTCCCTGCTCCCGTCCGCGTCCGCCCGGTGGATGATCTTCATCGACTGGATCGTCGAGCCGTTGCGATAGACGAACGTGCCGATGTAGTCGAGCGAACGCGACGCGCGCGCAATCCGATCGAGCCGGTCCTGGACCTCCCCGATCTCGCAGGCGGCGCTCGACGAGGCGTCCACGGTGGCCAGCACCGCGAACAGGGTGGCGCACACCCAGCGCACGCTGCCGCCTCCCGGCCGAAACCGGCGCAGGCGGCCCGGCGCGGATGTGGCGATGGAACTCAGCGGCCGTCCCTCGCCGCAGCCTGGTAGCCGACGATGCGCACGTAGGGGAGCAGGCCGCGTACGCCGCTGCCGGCGTATTCGTTGTAATTGACCAGATAGGCGTTGAAGCGGGCCTCGGCATCCGGCGCCGCACCGCTCCATTGCAGGCGATCCGCCTCGGGGCGACGCGCGGCCATGGCCATGACGTCCGGGGCCATGACGTCCGGGGCCATGACGTCCGGGGCCATGACGTCCGGGGCCATGACGTCCGGGGCCGGGACGCCTGGCGTTCGAAGACCCGCGACCGCTGCGGCCGCGACACGTGCCGCCGGCTCCGGTACGGCAGAGCCCACCGCCCCCGCCTCGTGCCGCGACGTGCCGGCGACCGGGAGCGGCACGCCGCCGTCGTGACCGCCGTCAAGGCCGCGGATGCCGAGGATCGCGACGGCCGCGACCGAGGCGGCCAGCGCCAGCCCCGAAAGCGGCCTGGTCCACCGGCGCGAAACGCGGGGCTCGAATGGAACAACCCGCTCGCCGGAAAGCGCCTCGCCTACCTTCCCGGCAATGGAGCAGGCGCCGGGAACGGGCCCGGCCTTCCGCACCGCGTCTCCGATGAGATGGTAGCGCGCCCACGCCCGGCGAAGCTCCGCATTCCCGTAGAGCGCGCTCACGGCCCGGTCCCCCGCCGGTCCACGGAGCTCACCGTCGACGAATGCGGAGATCTCTTCGTTCGCCTCGGTTTCGTTCACGGTCGTCAGCCCCTTGCCGCTCGAATCCCGGACAAATCGTCAAACGACATTTTGACCAATAGACACTTGACCCGCACCGGCCCCCGGGGCTCACTCCGTCGACGAATGCGGAGATCTCTTCGTTCGCCTCGGTTTCGTCCACGGTCGTCGGCCCCTTGCCGCTCGAATCCCGGACAAATCGTCAAACGACATCTGACCAAAAGACACTTGAACGGCCTCTTGGTTCCGCCTCCGCCGACGAGTCGGGACGACAGGCGCCGGAGGAACGCGGGCGTCCCGCCCTCCTTCGTCATTCCCGCGCAAGCGGGAATCCATGCATTCCGGGAGCGACGCATCCTGACGGACGCGGGCCCCTCTCCCGCTTGGACATCGTGGGCCTTCGGCCTCCTGGGAGCGCGGGCGTCCCGCCCGCCTGGACCGGAACTCAGTCGAGCAGCGGCTTGAGCCGTGCGTTGACCGCCTCGCGGGCGCGATAGATTCTCGATCGGACGGTACCGATGGGACATTCCATGACGCGGGCGATGTCTTCGTAGCTCAACCCTTCAAGTTCTCGTAACGAGATCGCAACCTTGAGATCCTCCGGCAGCGCCTCGATGGCGGCGATCACCGTGCGCTCGATCTCCTTGGTGAGGGCGAGCCCTTCCGGAGTCTCGTACTCCCTCAGCTCGGGGCTGGCGCCGGCCAGATGCTCGGCGTCCGTGACGTCGATGCCGGACTCCTGGGGGCGGCGCGCCTGGGCCGCCAGATGGTTTTTCGCGGTATTGATCGCGATCCGGTACAGCCACGTGTAGAACGCGCTGTCTCCGCGGAACCTCGGGATCGCGCGGTATGCCTTGATGAACACCTCCTGCGCGACGTCGAGGACCTCGGACCGATCCCGGACGTAGCGGGCGACGAGCTTGGTGATCCGGTGCTGATACTTGATCACCAGCAGGTCGAAGGCTTCCCGCTCTCCCCGCTTCACCCGCTCGACGAGTGCGCGGTCTGAAACGTTGTCGGGCATCGCGCCGGTCCCTGGCTCCGGGCGCCGGGGCGGCGAGCGGGCCGGCGCCGTGCATCGCGTGTCGGGGATCCGCCCCCGCAGGACGAGGCCGGATTGTAACCCTGAAGGGCCCTTGCTCGCGCAGACCACGGTTCGCCTGCCAACTCCGGTTCGCTTCCGAACCCGGATTCGTCGTTGCGGGAAAGCGCCACCTGCACGGTTCCGAGGCGAATCCTCGACTCGGGCGCCGGAGTCGTGATCCGGAACGACCGTCCGGCTGGTGATGACGCCCCCCGGCGCCATCCGGTTCCGATGCGGCGAGACCGGCCGTGCGGAGTGTCGTCCGCGCACCGGGTGACGACGTCTCCCCGGCGGGCCACGCAGTACCGGGTCAGGGTGGCGTCCGCGCGCCGGCGTGACGACTGGCGAGACGCCGGAGGAGCGCCGCCGCCGGATGTGTCCTCCGTGCGCCGGGTGGCGACCCTAAGCGGATGCGGCGGGTCAACGCCCCAGGGCTTCGCCGGCGTGCTATGCGATGTCCTCCGGGAACGCCAGCACCTCGCGTAGCGACCGGTACCCCCCGGCGAGCATCACGAGGCGGTCGAAGCCGAGGGCGACCCCGGCGCAGGCGGGCAACCCCGCTTCGTGGGCGGCGAGCAACCGTTCGTCCGGGGCCGGCGCCGACTGGTCCGCCTTGCGCCGGGTCTCTGCGTCGCGCCGCATCCGCCCGCGCAGCTCGGCGGCATCCCGAAGTTCGTGGTAGCCGTTGGCAATCTCGATTCCGCCGACGTACAGCTCGAAGCGCTCGGCGACGTCCGGGACACCCGCCCGGACTCGAGCCAGCGCCGCCCGGGACGGGGGGAAATCGAGCAGATAGACGCGGCCGGGGCCGAACGCGGGTTGCACCGCCTCGGCGAGCAGGTAATCGAGACATTCGTCGCGAGTCGCGGTCGCCGCACGGCTTGCGAACCCGCGCGACCCGCAGGCGTCGTGAAGCTCCGCCGTCGCCGCGGTGAAGGGGTCCACGCCCGCGTGGCGCAGGAACGCCTCGCGGAAGGTCAGGCGCATGGACGGCCGGGGGCCGAGAAGTCGATCGAGCAGAGCGTCGACGTCGTCGATGAGGCGATGGTGATCGAAGCCGATCCGGTACCACTCGAGGATCGAGAACTCCGGGTTGTGGTGCCGTCCGCGCTCTCCGTCCCTGAACGCGCGGGTGATCTGGAAGATCGAGCCGCTCCCCGCCGCGAGCAGTCGCTTCATCGCGAACTCGGGGGAGGTCTGGAGGTACCACCGGTCGCGATCCTGTCGATCGCGCGTCCTGAGGCTCTCGATCGCCGGATCGGTCACGGTGGCGGAGCACAAGGACGGCGTCTCGACTTCCAGGACGCCCTGCTCGTCGAAGTACGCGCGGGTCTCGCGCAGGAGCCGGGCCCTGAGCCGGAGCGCGTCGAGACCCGCGCTCGGGCGCCAGTCGCGGAGGGCGCCCGCCGCCGGAAGCGGCGTCGGGCCGGAAGAGCGTTCGTCCATGGATCACGACGCCCGGCGGAATCGTCGAGCAGCCCGGCCCTCGTGGCGGGTACCGCGTGCTCAGCCCTTCACGCGCGAAACGTACTCGCCGGTGCGGGTATCGACGCGGACCCGCTCGCCCCGCTCGACGAAGAGCGGCACCTTGATGACCGCGCCGGTCTCGACGGTCGCGGGCTTGGTCGCGCCGCTCGCGGTATCGCCGCGCACCCCGGGATCGGTCTCGGTGATCTCCATGGTCACGAAGTTCGGCGGGGTGACCGCGATCGGCGTGCCGTTCCACAGCGTGATCGTGCACACGTCCTGCTCCTTGAGCCAGCGCGAGGCGTCGCCGACGGCGCCGGCGCCCGCCGCGTGCTGCTCGAAGGTCTGCTCATCCATGAAATGGAACAAGTCACCGTCACTGTAGAGGTACTGCAAGGGCATCTCCAGCACGTCCGCGGCTTCGACCGACTCTCCCGACTTGAACGTCCGTTCGACGACCCTTCCGCTCCTGAGGTTCCGGAACCGGGTGCGGACGAACGCCTGCCCCTTCCCCGGTTTGACGAATTCATTCTCGATGATGGAGCACGGGTCTCCGTCGATGATGAGCTTCAACCCCGATCGGAATTCGTTGGTACTGACGTTCGGCATGATGCGGTGTCTCCAAGGCGGATGGGTCGCGGCGCTGAGCCAAGTCCGGAAAGTCCATCACAGCCGGTGCCGGGCCGCAACGGCCGGAGGCGTTCCGGCGGTCTGCCCCTCATTGGCGGTGAACTTGGACCCCACGCTGCTCCGGCCCGGAAAGTTCCTTGTTTTGTGCAGCGAACGTGCAGGGCAGAAATTTCCTGCAACCGACAGGTATAGTGCAGTATTCCCGCAATGAGGACCCGGGAGGTCCGAAAGACGATGACGACGGTTCCGCAACCATCCACCTTCCCCCCGATGCCGGACGGGCCGATCTCCGGCCCCGCCGCGTGGCGCGCCAACGAGATGCGCGAGCACGACGACTGGATCCACGTCCTGAGCGAGGCTGAGATCGACGAGATCGACGCCGCGGTCGAGGCGGTCGACGCCGATGACCGGCCGATCGCCGGGATCGGCCGCGAAGACTTCCGCCTGCCGTCGCTCGGCCCGGTACTCGACGCGATCCGCGAGGAACTGCTCCGAGGCCGCGGCTTCGTGTTGATCCGGGGGTTGCCCATCGAACGCTGTTCGGTGCGCCGGCGTGCGATCGCGTTCTGGGGGATCGGCGCCCGTCTCGGGCGGGCGGTCTCGCAGAACGCGATGGGCCATCTGCTCGGCCACGTCATCGACCTCGGCCGAACCAACGACGATTACCGCGCGCGCACCTACCAGACCCGGGAGCGCCAGTTCTTCCACGCCGATTCCTGCGACGTCGTCGGCCTGCTCTGTGTGCGCAAGGCGAAGCAGGGCGGGCTCAGCGCGATCGTGAGCTCGGTCACGCTCTACAACGAGATGCTCGCGCGCTCACCGGAACTGACCGCGGAGCTGTTCCGGCCGATCCACTTCGATCGGCGCGGCGAGGTGCCGGAGGGAGCGCCTCCCTGGTACGAGATGCCGGTGTTCAACTGGTACGAGGGCAATCTCAGCACCCACTACGTGCGGCGCTACATCGAGTCCATCCGCCGCCTGCCCGAGGTGCCGCCGCTCACCGGACGCCAGACCGCCGCCTTCGATCTGTTTGACGAAGTCGCCGAGGACCCAGGCATCCAGCTCCGGATGGATTTCGAGCCGGGGGACATGCAGTTCCTCCACAACCCCCAGATCCTACACGACCGCACCGCGTACGAGGACCTGGACCACGCCGGCGGGCGCCGTCATCTGCTCAGGCTCTGGCTCTGCCCGCCGGACGGCCGGCCGCTGCCGCCGGCCTACGCCGGACGGTGGGGGAGCATCGAGGTCGGCAACCGCGGAGGCATCGTGGTGAAGGGAGCCATCCCGCACGTGCCGGTCGAGCCATAGCCCGCGCGGGCTCCGGCCCCGCCCGCCGGACGGCCGGCCGCTGCCGCCGGCCTGCACCGGACGGTGGGGGCATCGAGGTCGGCAACCGCGGAGGCATCGTGGTGAAGGGAACCGTCCCGCATGCCGGTCGAGCCATGGCCCGCGCGGGCTCCGGCCCCGCCCGCCGGACGGCCGGCCGCTGCCGCCGGCCTGTGCCGGACGGTGGGGGCATCGAGGTCGGCAACCGCGGAGGCATCGTGGTGAAGGGAACCGTCCCGCATGCCGGTCGAGCCATGGCCCGCGCGGGCTCCGGCCCCGCCCGCCGGACGGCCGGCCGCTGCCGCCGGCCTGTGCCGGACGGTGGGGGCATCGAGGTCGGCAACCGCGGAGGCATCGTGGTGAAGGGAACCGTCCCGCATGCCGGTCGAGCCATGGCCCGCGCGGGCTCCGGCCCCGCCCGCCGGACGGCCGGCCGCTGCCGTCGGCCTGTGCCGGACGGTGGGGGGTATCGAGGTCGGCAACCGCGGAGGCGTCGTTGTGGAGGGAGACGTCCCGCATGCCGATCGAGCCATGATGATGTAGCGGAACGGTTCGGCTTCGATGTCGCGGATCGGGTACTCGACCCGCCGCACGACGCTTTCCGGCTCCTCGCCGAAAATCCCGGCATGGGGCCCATACGAGAGGACGTCGCTCCTCCGCCTTGTTCGTTCTGGTCCGTGGCCATCGCTCATCGCGCCTCGTTGCCGAAGTACTTGACGGTCTCGAAGTTGAGCAGGCTGTCGATGGCCTTGGTGCTCGCGCGCCCGTCTTCCCGGTTCATCTCCCGGCGGAACTTCAGCCGCCACTCGGTCACCGTCATGGTGTAGGCGATGTAGAGGACTACCACCGCGGCGGTGGTGAGCGCGACGGTCGTGTCGAGCGTGTGCCACAGGATGACGAACACCAGACCCAGCTCGGTCACGGTGGGGATGATCGCGAAGAAGCCTGCCGTCCGATATGCAGGCACCCATCCGCGGCGGGGGCGGCATCGAAGGATGGACCTGGAAGGGGTCTGCTCTGAATACCGGGCCCTCGACCGATACTTCGTTGGAACTGATCACTGAGGTGGATCAGCGACAGCACCGAGCGCGCCCGGCTCATGGCCACGTAATGCTCGGACGACGTCCGGCTCGTTCCCTCCGGGGCCGGAAGATCCACCACGATGATCGCCTCGTTCTCCAGACCCTTGAACTCCCCGATCCTCGCGAACCCCACCTTGTCGCCCGGGATCTCCCGCATGGAGTACTCGTCCAGCCGCCGGACGCGGCGCGCGGCGTCCGGCGGCATCAGGGCCACGGAAGACCCGGCAAGGTCGAAGGGCGAGAGGATCGTCACCGAGCCGGGGGCGAGTCCTCCCGCATCCACCAGCTCGGCGATCTCGCGGGCAACCCGCCCGGCGGATTCGCGCCGGGTGGCCGCGCTCTGCCGGCGGACGGCGGGACCGGCTCCGGCCCCGTGGACGCCCAGGTCGGCGCCAAGGGTGTCCTGGATCCATTCCAGGATGACCCGGGTGTTGCGGCAGTTGATTCGCAGCGGCATCCGCACGGGGTCGAGCGATTCCAGGCGCTCCTTCGCGCGCCGGTCGAAGCGCGGGGTCAGCGACTGGTTGTTCAGGTCGTGGAACCAGCACCAGCGCCCCGCTTCCAGTCCACCGGCCAGAACGCCATCCAAAGTTTCGATGCAGTCCATCTCGAACAGGTCCTGCCCTTCGTCGACGATCAGCGCATCGAAGCGTTCCAGTCCGGCCCGGCGGCAATCGAGGCGCACGCCGTCGATCAGCGAGACCGTCAGCCCCGGCATCGAGAGCCGTGAGGCCAGACGGTGCCTCAGCCAGGGGGAGCGGCAGACCAGGGCGACCTGCCAGCCGGCCTCGGCCCAGCGCCGGGCCAGCCGCTCGGCGAGGAAGGTCTTGCCGGTGCCCGCTCCGCCGGCGCAGAGCACCCGCGGATTCGCCTCCGCCACGTCGGCCATGCGCATCTGGTCGTCGGTGAACCGCTCGATGCGCCGCCGGGCGTCCTCCACCTGGTCGAGCAACCGGACCTCTTGCTGAATCCCGGGAGTGTCCACGCGCGGACGCAGATACGTCTGGAGTCTCGCCAGAGCACCGTCTTCGGGCCGGTCCTTCCGGTCTTTCCGTCCTGCCCGTGCATGCCAATAGTCGAACAGGCCGCGCAACCAACCTTCGAGGTCGCGGCTGCGGCGTGCGTCGGCGAGCATGGCGGGGTCCCACTCGGCGCCGTCGCCCCGCCATTCGCAGTCCGGGAACACCACCCCGTAGCCGGTGGTGAAGCGGTCGAGCAGGCCCGCGGGCAGATTGGAGCGCACGTCTTCCATCAGCCCGAGAAGCGCCGTCTCCGCTTGGCGGAACGGACCCTCCCGAGATTCGACCACCCGGCCGTAGCGATCCTGGTACTGCCAGACGCCCTCGCGGCACGCCACCCGCCCACCCTTGACCTCGATGGCGTAGAGACCTTCGGGACCGCAGATGACGAAGTCGATCTCGGGGAAGCGCTTGTGGGGATGCCGGGTCGGCTTCAGGGAGTGGTACGCCGTCCAGGAATCGTCGAAGGCGCCGCGCAGTCGTTGGAATATCCGCTTCTCCGCCTGGCTGCCGGTGTCACAAGGCGCGCTCGGGATCATGCGCATGACGGCGTTCAGCCCCCGAGCGCCGCGCGGGCCTTCGCCCCGGCCTCGGGGCCGAGACGCGCCCCGGCCAATAACTCGAACATGCGTCTCTCCTCCTGGCCGCCGGGGTCGCAGGGCCGCTTCGGGATCATACGCATGACGGCGTTCAGCCTCCGAGCGCCGCGCGGACCTTCGCCTCGGCCTCGGGGTCGAGACGCGCTCCGGCCAGTGACTCGAAGAATCGATCCAGGTCGATTTCCGGGGAGATCCGAGGCTCGCCGGGCAGATCGATGTAGGTCGCTCCCCCCTTGACGGTGAGTGTGTACTCACCCGGGCCGAGGCCGATCCGGGTATGGACGCAGTCCCATTTCTGCGCTCTGGCAAGCGCCTGCGCTGCGGACTTCTCACGGGAGCGCCAGGTCGAGCCGTCCCCGAACAGCTCGCGCAAGGGGCGGACTCTCGGCGGGGCGGCGCCCAGGTCGAAGCCCGTGCCGGCGATCCGATGGGACATGCGCGCCATGCGGTGGGAGACCGCATCCGAGAGCGCGCGTTCGGCGCGGAGACGGAGGGGAAGGTTCATCCATCCGTCGCGGACCCCGAACAGGATGGCGGCGGCCAGCCAGTCCGGCTCGGAGAGCCGGCGCTCGGCGAGCCGGCCGGTGTCGTAGTCGAAGAGGTCCGCGCAGTCGCGGCGCAGGAGGAACAGGGTCATGGCATGGGCCAGGGGGGTGTCGTGCCGCTCGAACAGCTCGCCGGCGCTGGCGCCGTCGAGCCCCGTCAGGGAGGCGAGCGTGTCGTGGAGCTTCCGGATCCCGGCCTGGAGCCGCGGATCGAGGCCGCCCGCGGCTGCATCGAGATGGTCGATCAGCACGTCCTCGGCACCGCCGGTACCGCCGGCGCGGCCGGCGCGGCAGGCACCGCCGGTGTCCCGCCACTCCACCAGCCGTTCGACGGCCTGCCAGAAGAGCCTGGCCTGGGACGCTTTCTGCAAGCCGATCCGATCCGTCTCGGGATCCGCGGACGCCGGCAGTGACGCCGTCCCGTCCCGGATCCAGGTCCCGAGCCCGGCCAGGATCGGATGATCGTCCGCCGGGCGCGGGGCGTCGCCGTCGTCCGGGTCGAACGCCGCCCGGCAGGCGCGAACCGCCTGCTCGCCCAGGTTGGCGAAGCGCAGCAGCATGGCCATGACCCCGCCGGCCGCGAGGGGGCCTTGCAGCGGGGCGGCCCGCTCCGGGGGGCCTTCGCCGGGCGGCGGCCAGGGGAGGTCCGGCGCCCTGGTGAAGAGAGTCCGTTGGGTTCGGAGCTTGAACTCCTTGAGCGGCACGTTGGCGAAGTCCTTGGCATCCGCTTCACATGCCCGTTTTTCTTCGGCCGACCGGAAGACGATCGACTCGATTCGGGCAATGGGCAGCGGCGCGGGCACGAGGAGCAGGCGCTCGGTCCCGTCGATCTGGTCCGGGAAATGCCGCTCCCACGGGCCGTCTTCGCCGATCGCCGCCACGTTGCCCGACAACCCGGAGAGGTCGAGCTCGACGATGACCGGCTTCAAGTGCCCCGCTTCGCTCGTGCACGACTCGATCGCTTCCCCGGGCGCCTTGCCGATGAACAGGGGGATCCAGCCCGGGAAGCATCCGAGGGTGTCCCGGTAGTACTTGCCGCCGAACCCGGCCGGCGGCATCAGCAGACCCGCCGCGAGCATGTACGTCAGGTTCAGGTGGTTGGTGACGAGGAGCCCCGAGCCGGGCGCCTTCGCCGGAGCAGGCTCGTTCTCTGAGGGGAACATGTCCGCGGTGTCCATTCACGAACCCTCTCTTCGCAACGACGACTCCCGCCGACTTCCCGAACGGGATCGTGTCATCGGGATCCCCCGGCTTTCCCCGCCTTCCGGGCGCCTGCCCCGACAGATTCCATCGGGGACCCGATCATGGCGTTTCGACGGGCGCTTTCGGACTTGGCGGGAGTGGCTGCCTTCGCAGCACGCCCGGGTCCGCCGGCAGGATGCGCTCGACCTCCTTGCGCCCGCCGCGCTTCATGAACAGGAACACCCGCTCCCTCGCCCGCGCGACCATGACGTAGAAGAGGCGCCGGGCCACGTCCGGGTCCCCGCGCCGGAAGTAGTGCTCGTCGACGTCCGCGAGCACTACCGTGTCGAACTCGAGCCCCTTGCAGGCCTGCGCGTTGATGACCAGGAGGCCGCCTTCGTCGAAGGCGACCTCGGCCCGGTGCTCCCGGTGGTACGTCTCGACGGACGGCCGCGGGTTGTCGAGTCGAACCTCCACGGATCGAAGCGCCTCCACATAGCGCTCCCGGACCGGGTTGTTCGGCGCGATGACGCAGATCAACTGGCGTGGATCCCGGTCGGCCAGACGCAGCAGGCCGCGCGCGACCTCGTCCAGCCGGTCCTGTTCGTAGCAGTAGAGGATCGGAGCCGCTCCCGGAGCCCGCGCCGGCAGCTCGGGAGGCGCACTCGCAGGATCGCCGGAATAGAACGCTCTCGCCAGCCTCGCCACCGGGTAGTGGTTGCGGTAGTTGTGCCGGAGCTCGATCACCTCATCCGTCTCGACGGCCAGGCAGTCCGCGATGTCCTGCCGGCTGCTGTTGGCGTCGGTGATCTGCTGGTTCTGGTCGGCGACGACGAAGAACCGGTCGAAGCCGAGATCCACGAGGGCGCGGTAGAACTCCCGGGGCATGTCCTGGCCTTCGTCGATGACCAGGAAGGGTCGCTGCCGCCCGTCTCCGTGGGGCAGGGCCTGGACGATTTCGTCCACTCCCGCCCAGTCGATCTCTCTCCACCCGCCGTCGTTCGGCGCCAAGCGCGGAGCCGGCTGGCCCGCGATCTCCTCGAACGTGTCCAGGAACCACCTTTTCCACGTCTTGCCGGCGAGATCGGGGCCGAACAACTGGCCGCTCGCCCGGTGCAGGAGGTGGTTGAAGACCAGGAACCGGTAGTCGTCGCCCTCCCGGTGGTGGCGGCGGGCCCGGATCAGGGCGAGCACGGACTTTCCGGTTCCCGGCCCGCCCACGATCAGGTGCCGGCCTTCCTTGGGCAGGGCGCGCGCCGCCTCCTGCTCCTTGCCGAGGTCCTGGATGCCCGGCAGCTCGAACTTGCGTTTTGCCATCAGGCGGATGCACCCGCGGCGCCGGGCGCCGCAACGTCCAGGAACGCGGGAACGTTCGGCGCTACGCCTCTGGCGAAGACCCGGTCGAGGAGAAGGTTGCCGTTGGGCATCAGGTGGGCGTCCCCGCAACGTCCAGGAACGCGGGGAAATCCGGCGCCGCGCCCTTGACGAAGCCCCGGTCGAGGAGGACGTTGCCGTACGGGCAGCTCGTCTCCGGCACGAGCGCGCAGGCGTGGCAGGCGGCCCGGTTCAGCAGGTCCGGCCCATGTCCTTCCTGCTCCGAGCAGACCGGGTCCAGCGAGCACCAGGCCGCGGCCTCGAAGGCTCCGGTCAGCAGGCGGAGGAAGCGTTCGGGCTTCGCCAGCTCCATCAGCCCGCCCAGGGATCCCTCCTCGTCCGCGACCGCCACGTAGATCAGGATGCCGGCCATGGGCTCCCTGCCGGTCGCGCAGTAGATGCGCTCCTTCAACGAAGCGGCGGGGTATCCCGCTTCCGCATCGAGCTCGCGGATCAGAAGGTGGGCGAGGGTGTGGCACAGCAGGAAGCGCGGCGAGACCTCGACGTCGAACTCGGGAACGCCTTGCCCGGCGCGTTGGAGGTAGCGCCGGGAGAAGGCGTCCGCACGCTCTTGCAGGGCGCCGCCGCCCTCCCATCGTTGCAACGACGCTTCGTCGAGGGTGAAGAAGATGCCCTCTCCATACAGCTCCAGCGCGGGCAGCCAGTTTCCCTCGCCGGTGAGGTCCGGGGGCGTGAGCCGTTCGCCTCCGGCGCGCTGGAACCCTTTGAGCACCATGATTTCCTTGAGCCGGTTGACCGCCACCAGACGCGATACGGCGTTCACCACGCGCCGCGCGGTCCTTGCGTCCCCCATGTCCCCCGCGCTCGGCGTGCGTCCGAGCGCTTTCCAGTCGCGAGTATGGTGTTCGGTGACGAAGTCCTCGTCTTCCCCGAGGTCGGGGATTTCTTCGATCAGCGCCCGGTACTCATCCGCCAGCAGGTCGCCGGCGGTGAACGATCGCCCGTACAGGGGATAACCGCCGTCGATGGCCGCGATGGCCTCCTCGATCTCGCCGGGCGTGCAGCGATACTCGCGGGCGAGCCGTCTGACAGCGCTCTTGCGCGCCAGCCGGTTCCTCGCTCTCCGGATACCGACTTGGCTCCTGGTGCTGCTGTACAGGCGGTCGGTGACCGTTCCCCGGCGGATGCGCGATTCCGGGGGGATGACGAGCGCCGTGCGGGTCGAGGCCGAGTGCACCCGGACGTCGTTGATCTCCAGCAGCAAGGCCGGGGTCTCCGGGGCTTGCGCGGGGGGCTCGCGCATCCAGGGCTGTTGCCAGATGTGGGACGGAAACGGTATCCGTTGCGGCAAGCCAGCGTTCGATCCGCAACGGGTGCAACGCACGATGCGGCCGGCTCCGGCTTCGTCCAGTTTCAGATAGGGCTGCGTCCAGTCGGGGCGACACCGGCGCTGTTCGGGGTTGCGGGCATGTTCCGGGTGCGCCAGAACGTGCCAGGGGACGTCCGCCAGATAGCCGTCCTCGTGCACGAGGACCCAGGGGGTCTGCTCCAGCCTGCCGCCGCAGCCGCCGCATTTTTCCGCTTCTCCCGCGCCCTGCGCTTCAGCGTGCCGATGGCCGTCGCCGCCATTGGCTCGCGGCTTTCGCCAGGGCGCACTGTGCATCAAGCCGCACTTCGGGTTCAGGCAGCGCATCCAGGTGGGAAACCTCAGCGCCGGGACCCATCCGATGATCGTCCCGTCCCGCTCCACCGCGCGCGGCGGTGCGCAGAGCGCCTGCTCGATGTCGAGCGCGCTCCGCACCCGGTCCACGTAGCGGATCTCCCGCTCCAGGGGGTCGGCGCCCGGACGATCCCAGGTGCGGACGTCCTGCACCACCATCAGGCTGTCCGGCCCGCGCACGACGGCCCCCACGGAGCACTCGCGCAGCAGGTGCGAGAGCCGGACCGGAACGTGTTCTTCGGTCATGGGCCTTCGGTGTGTTCGTTCGCGATTCCTGTCCAACCGATGGGGTCCACCTCACCGTATCGGCCTCCGGGTCGCCGCCGGTTCCCAGGGCGAAGCGCAGCCCGGCAAGCAGTCCGTCGAGAGGGCGGGTCGCATGCGACGCACGGGCAGGCCGGACGATCCGGGACGAACGGGACCTGGTTCCCGCGACGGCTCCCGCCGGCCGATCGGACCCGGCGGCGCCGGACGATCCTCCCCCATGACCCGATCGCGCATTTTCCGGTCCGCGGCGGGCGAACCGGGTTCATCGATGATGGTCAGGGCGATGGATTGTCGCCACGATCAGGCGGGTTCCGGTGGAAGTCGGTGTCCGCTGTCCGGCGGCACTCCTCTTGCAGTGAAGACAGGAACCGATGAATCTCACGAAAGGCGTCGTGGTCGAAATTCCCCCAATAGCGTTTCCGGGCCGCCACCCCCACGGACACATGCGGCCTCTTCCGTGTTGCCAGGAAAACCTGCGCGCGGGCCTTGTCCGGATTCGGAATATGCGCCCCCGCCTCTGACCCTTCAAAGCACCTGAAGAAATCGTCGATACAACGATCCACGGCGGTATCCGCGAACGTCCTGCACAGCAGGGTTTCGAGCATTCCGGGAGCCCCATCCCCCGGCAAGATCAACACGTTCACTGCGGGCGCGGCACCGGCCGGTTCTCCGGGGTGAGCCGGCACGGGCAATCCGGCGTTGCGCAACGACGACTGCACGCTCTGAAACGCGCCTTGGGCCGAGGTCTCCGCATCACGAACGATACCGAGCATCTTCACCAGGTGAAATCCCGGCTGCTTCACCATCACGCCAAGAAGCCCTTGAGTTCGTTCACGCCACCGAAATCCTGAATCTGAAGATCTTCGATTTTCAGATGGTTGACCAACTCATCGAAGAAATTGCCCTGATCTTTCCCTTCGACGAGGAGCTGGATCGCCTTCGTCGGTTGCTTAGGCTTCGGCATGTTCAGCGAAGCTCCATGACGTGCCGGATCGCGGTCCCGACCTCGGCCGGCTCGTAGGTGATACACCGGACCCCGCTTCCCCCGGCTTCGAGCCGGTGCAGTCGAAAACCGTCTTCGCCGAGTGCTTCGTATGCCGCTTCGATGCACTCGAAGCTATGCGTCGTCACGAACATCTGTACGTTGAACTGCCCAGCCGCCCTCCCGACAACCCGCCACACGTCCGGCAGGACCGAGTGGTGCAGCCCATTCTCGATCTCGTCCACCAGCACCACCCCGCCCCTGACCGAAGCGATGGCCAGGGCGATGCGGGCAAGGTGCGTCATGCCCGCGCCCATGACCGGCAACGGCACCAGCTCGGGCAGTCCGACATCCACATGGATCATCGGTACGCCGCTGGAAGCATTGTCTTCTGCGTGCTGCAATCGGGGTTCGATGACGCGGAGCGCGTCCAGGAATCCGTCTCCGAGCTTCTGCTTTCTCAATTGTCCCAGACGGACGGCGTCGTCGCGGACGTCTCCGCTTCCCGGCAGAAGGATCGCCGAGTCGAACGGGACGTAATCGTCTTTCTTGTCGAACTCGAACTGGTCCGTGGTCTCGCGGACTTCGCTCGCGATCCGACCTGCGTTCGGATCGGTATACGTGAATTTGAGGGAGTACGGCCCCTTCTCCAGGGTGCCGTTGCCTCCGGCGCGGGAAATCTCCGTCTTGCGCGATGTCTTGCGCGATCTCTCCCATGCGATCTCCAATTTCATGTCGCCGACGGACTCGTGGTATCCGGACACCGTCACGTTTCTGCTGGTATCCAGCCCGTGAAAGAACGGCTTCCAGTACGTCTCTGCCATCCAGCTCGGCCGTTCGCCAGGGGCCCGGTCCAAGCGGACGATATGGCTGTTGACCGCCATGCGCGGATCCGCCGCTCCACACAGCAGCCAGATCGCCTCGAGCAAGGCCGTCTTGGCGGCGTTGTTCCGCCCGGCCACCAGATTGATCCGGCCCAAGCCGCCGACCGTGACGTCGTTGAATCCCCGGTAGTTGCGTACGTCGATCCGTTCGAACATGGTTTGTCGAACCTCCGGCGGCCCCGCGCCGATCCCGGACACCGCGGCCCGGCGGACGAAAGAGGTGACGCGGATTCTACAGAACTCCGCTACCAGAGCTCTTGTCGTCGTTCGCCGACATGAGCACAATGACATCGAACGGCGACATGCTGCGTGGGAGACGCCGCATGCTTATTCGCACGCCTCATGATCTGGGAGCCGCCATCCGCGACCGCCGGCGGCAGCGTGGCTGGAGCCAGCGGGAGCTCGCGGAGAGGATCGGCACCAGCCGCCAATGGGTGAACGAGGTCGAGAAAGGGAAGGCCCGCACCGAGGTCGGGCTCGTGCTGCGGGCGCTCGAAGCTCTGGACGCCGCCCTGTGGCTGGACCGCAACGACTGGACGGACGACGAGGACGACGGCCTCGATGTTGATCGAATCATCGACGAGATCGTGGACGGCGCGCGAGGCGAGGGTCGATGACCGCGGAGCTGGTCGCGTTGCTCGGAGACGGGCAGGCCGGCCGGGTGCGCCGCGATCGGCGGGGACGGCTCTCCTTCGTCTATGACGAGGCGTGGCGGAACATGCGCCACGCGCGTCCGCTGTCGGTCTCGATGCCCCTCACGGCGGCAGAGCACGGACATGCGGCCATCGACGCGTTTCTGTGGGGGCTCCTGCCGGACAACGAGCTTGTGCTCGGCCGATGGGCGCAACGGTTCCAGGTTTCGGCGAGGAATGCGTTCGCCCTGGTCTCCCACGTGGGCGAGGACTGCGCCGGCGCCGTCCGGTTCGTTCGTCCGGAGCGGGTCGGCACCTGCCTCGGCTCGGAACCGGAACGGATCGCATGGATCGACACGGATGAGGTCGCCCAGCGGCTGCGGCTGCTCCGAGCCGATCATTCCGCGTGGCGGGTCCCTCGCGATACCGGGCAGTTCAGTCTGGCCGGCGCCCAGCCGAAGACGGCTCTGCTGCTCGAGAACGGACGATGGGGGGTGCCTTCCGGGCGCACGCCCACGACGCACATCCTCAAGCCCCCGACGGGCGAGTTCGACGGCCATGCCGAGAACGAGCACTTCTGCCTGATGCTCGCACGGCGGCTCGGCTTGCCGGCGGCAACGTCCCGGGTCATGCACTTCAACGATGAGGCCGCGATCGTCGTCGAGCGGTACGACCGGCGCCATACGGATCGAGGCCTCGTCCGCGTGCATCAGGAAGACGCCTGCCAGGCGGCGGGGGTGCCGCCGACCCGGAAATACGAGAACGAAGGCGGTCCCGGAGCGCGCACGGTCATCGAGCTGCTGCGCACGCACTCGGACCGGCGCGAAGAGGACGTTTCCACCTTCGTCGATGCGCTCATCTTCAACTGGCTGGTCGCGGGCACCGACGCCCATGCAAAGAACTACTCCTTCCTGATCGGTGCAAGAGGCCGCCTGCGTCTGGCCCCGCTCTACGACCTCGCCAGCGCGCTGCCCCATGACCACATGGATTTCCGGAAACTCAGGCTGGCGATGAAGATTGGCCGAAGCTACCGCCTGCGGGACGTCGGGGGACGGGAGTGGCGACGCTTCGCCCGCGATGTCCGGCTCGACCCGGAAGCCCTTCTGCGCCGGATGGAGCATCTCGCCGAGCGGCTGCCGGACCACGCGGCGGCCGTACGTGAAGAGGCGGCGTCGCAAGGCTTGAAGCATCGCATCATCGACCGCCTGTGCGGCAGCTTGACGGAGAGGGCAGCGGCTTGTCGCCGTATCGCATGACAGGTTTCGGGTATCCACCCGAAGTCGCCGGCCATGAATCTGGGCGGAAGTCCGGGAACGGCGATGCCGGAATAGCGCGACGGATCGAAACGCAGAGGGTTGCCGAAGTCCAGATCAAGAGTGACCGGACACCTGCATTCGGAACGACAGAGTTCCCGGCGGGGGCGGGCCGTTGCTGCCGAACCCGGAGTCCTTCGGGCGATAACCGTGCGCCGGGGCTCCCTGTGCACGCGAGTCGATGGCGTTGGCACCGTGCTAAATTCGTCCCATGCACAAGCCGAATCCTTGCCGAATCACGCTGCGGCAGCGACACACGACGGGCAGCCGAAGACCGGTCATTGTTGCGCTGTCCTCGATACGGAAAGCATGACGCGGCCATGCGGCGACTCGGCAGACCCGACAATGAGAAGTGCGGAGTATCAGGATCGCGCCGACGTTCGCTGAGCCCGGCGTTCAGGATGGCCGTACTCGCAGGTGCGGTGGAGTCGGTACGAATGCATCTGCGTGCCGGCACCGATCTCGATGCAACCGACACTCGGGGGCGATCCTCCCTGATCCTCGCGGCATCCAGGGGCCATCACGACGTCTGCAAACTGCTGCTGGAAGCCGGCGCAGACCCGACGACGAAGGACAACGCAGGGAATGATGCCCTTGCCGTGGCTCGGTCTCGCGGAGAGACGGCACTTGCGGAGCTTCTGCATCGTGCGCGCATTTCAACGGCGGAGTATCAAGACGACAACGACAGGATCAACCACAACCGGGCCGACGAAGGGGCACTCGATGGACATTCCCTCGGTTGCATCGGGAGCACGCTCAAGACGACTGAAGAGATCGCTGCTCGCGCGGTCGGGGACGCAGGGAAGTGGAGCCATGCGGACCGCCGTGACCCGGTGGACGAGATGGTCTCCGAGCCTCCGGCGGACTACAACGATGCGTTCGACTTGTCCGCCTGGCAGGAAGAAATCGAGACAGAGGCTCCGCCTGACGACTTGTCGTGCGCCGACGAGGCGGCAACCCTGCAGGACTTCCTGTCGCGCCACAGTCCTGTCGACACCGACGAGAGCTGGGATGATGTCGAGATCGATTTGCCGGAACTGGAACATATCGGCCGGCGGGGTTCCCGGCTCGGCACGGAGACGAGAACGGCAGTACGGGTGCTCGTCGTCGAGGCGCTCAGGGACGGACGTGTCGATGGCGATCGAATCCGCAGTGCCCTTGCGGATGACGAGGAACTCGATGACACGAAGCGCACGGATGTCGAGGAGAACTTGCGTCTCGTGCTCGGGGATGCGGGTGTGGCCATTGGCGACGAACCGTTCACCACCGACACTGCGGCTGAAATCACCGACGAAGACGAGGACCGGTTCGGAGATGCTGCAACCGAGGCCGTCGATTTTCTGGGCACGCTTCAGTCGAGCGATGCGGATCCCCTTGTGCCGTACGTCAGGTCGTTGCCGGGCGACCGCCTGACCCGGGATGACGAGACAGCCCTGGCCCTGGAAATCGAGGAGGGCATGCGCGACGTGCTTGCCACCATCGCCGGAAGTCCGATGGTGGCTTCCAGACTGCTCTCGGATGCGCGCAGTGTCATGGAGGGGAATACCCCGGTACGGGCGCTGTTTGACACCGCCAACGTTCAGGAAGACGACGACGAAGCCCCGTCGGACGACACGACGGATGATCAGGAAAACGAACAACAGGAAACGTGTGCGGAACCGATCCCCGACACACTCTCGACGCGCTTGAGGGCCATTGTCGAACTTTGTCAGCGGCGCGAAGTCGATCGAGCCGCATTGGCGGCACGGCTGTTCGATGCCGGGCTGTCTGCGGAGTATCGCGAAGAGCTGCAATGCGTCGCGGAGCAGGACAGCGCCTGCGAGCACGCCGCGAAGCGGATCCGGGCGGGACTCGCGAAGGCGAAAAGGGCGAAGCGGCGCTTCGTGGAGGCCAACCTCAAGCTGGTGATCTGGGTCGCGAAGAAACATGTCGGCCTGCCCCTGGCGGACAGAATACAGGCAGGGAACATCGGTCTCATGCGTGCCGTGGACAAGTTCGACCACAGGCGGGGGGCGAAATTCTCCACCTATGCGGTGTGGTGGATCAGGCAGCACATCACCCGGACTGTGGCCGACACCTCCCGAATCATTCGCCTCCCCGTTCACGTAACGGAAAGCTTGCGCAAGATCGAAAGGGCATGTCTCTCGGCGGAATTCCACGACGACCATGAGCCCGATGCGGATCGCATCGCGACTCTCGCCGATCTGTCACCGAACCGGGTCAGAAAGATGCTGGCTGTTCCCGAGGATCCGTTTCCGATGGACGATCCCGGAATCGTGGAGGAAGTCTGCGCCATCGCCGACGAAGGGACGCCGTCTCCCGAGGAGATGGCGATGGTTGCGGAGATGCAGATGCTGCTGAGGGAACAGGTCGGCAGTCTTGACCCGAGACAGGCGGATGTACTTCGTCGGCGGTTCGGCATTGATTTCGACGAACACACCCTGGAGGAAGTCGGCAAGGAATTCGGTGTGACCCGCGAGCGAATTCGCCAGATCGAGGCGAAGGCGCTGAAGAAGCTGCGCCATCCCGCGCGAACGGAGCGACTGCGGGATTTGCTGCGGTGAGGATCACCCGGTCCGCGACCATGACTCCGCCAGGATCGCGCCCCGCACCCCCACGCGCCTCGGCCATGATCGAGGCGTTGCGCGGACTCGGCTACTGGACCGGCACGGCGCTTGCCGACATCGTCGACAACAGCATCTCCGCTCAGGCTCGATCGGTGTCCATACGCTTTGCACGGGATGGTGACGCAAGCCATGTCGCGATTCTGGACGACGGGGTCGGCATGGACGCAACCGAACTTGACGGGGCGATGCGCCTGGGCGAGCGCAGCCCTCTGGAGTCGCGAGCGGCAGACGATCTGGGACGATTCGGCCTGGGTCTGAAAACGGCTTCGTTCTCGCAGTGCCGGCGACTGACCGTCGCCAGCATGCGCGACGGGTTCATGAATTGCCTGCGCTGGGACCTCGACATCCTCGCATCGAGCCCGGACCATGGGTGGCACCTTCTCGAAGGAGCCGAGCCGGGATCGGAACACCTTCTGGAACCGCTGCTCGCCACCGGGAAGGGGACGCTCGTGCTCTGGGAACACCTCGACAGAATCGTGACCCCCGGCTTTTCCGAGCAGAATCTTCTCGATCTCGTGGACGACGTGGAGCGCCACCTGGCCATGGTGTTCCACCGCTATCTGGACGGTGGGCGCCCACCCCTGCGGATCTCCATCAACGGTCGCCCCGTCGAGCCGTGGGATCCTTTCCTCAAGAACCATCCCGCCACGTGGTCCTCGCCCGTGGCCAGAATCTCCTCGCCGTCAGGAATGGTTGACGTGCAGTGTCATGTGCTGCCTCACAAGGATCACCTGACGTCACAGCAGGATCTGTCCGCAGCCGGATCACATGGCTGGACGGCGCAGCAGGGCTTCCATGTCTACCGGAACCGGAGGTTGCTGCTGGCCGGAAGCTGGCTCGGTCTCGGACAAGGCCGTTCGTGGACGAAGGAGGAAGCACATCGTCTTGCCCGAATCCGGCTCGATCTCCGGAATTCGGCTGACGCGGACTGGAAAATCGACATCAGGAAATCAGCAGCCAGCCCACCCGCAGGTATGCGACCGGAACTGACGAGACTTGCCGATGATACCCGGGCGCGGGCGCGCAAGGTGTTCGCCCACCGCGGACAGCCGCGTTCCGTGAACCCCGGCCGCACGGTGGTCCAGGCATGGAAGGCCGAACATGCCGCAAGCGGCATACGTTATCGCATCGACCATGAGCACCCGGCGATTCGCGCGGTTCTCGACGACGCCGGCGATCTTTCCAGCAGGATCAGAGCGATGCTTCGAGTCATCCAGGAGACGGTGCCCGTGCAGAGGATCTGGCTCGACACGTCCGAGGGGAAAGAAACACCGCGCACCGGATTTGCCGGAGAGCCGTCCTCGGAAGCGCAGAGCGTGCTGATGGTCATCTACCGCAATCTTGTCGTGCGCAAGGGCGTGTCGCCCGAGTTGGCCCGAGAGCAGCTTCTTCATACCGAACCCTTCAACGACTGTCCGGATCTCGTCGCGGCCCTTCCCGATGATCCGCAAGAGGCACATGACGATGGCGTCGGCGGCTGAACAGAGGGTCATCAAGCTGGTCCAGGAGCTGCTGCTCGAAGTGGCGGACACGACACCCGTGACACCTGCGCTGATCGACGAAACCATCGATCGCATCCTGCCGCTGCATCCGGATTGGCGAGACCGAATCGACCGGCAGGCAGTGACGGACGAGCTCATCCGCCGCTTCAGTCTCTGGATCGGCAGGGATGCCACGCTCAGCAACAACGAGGGGCACAAGGACTGGCTGACACCGGGGCTCAAGCAGGACTGGCGATACTGGCAGCGCTATCGGGAGTGGCTGGAGCGCAAGCTCTCGCCCAGGGCCGTCGATGCCCTCGACCGTTCTACCGACTCCGTCCTCTCGCTGATCGAGAACCCCCTTCGCGAGAGTCCGTGGGACCGCCGGGGGCTTGTCGTCGGACATGTCCAGTCAGGCAAGACCAGTCACTACAGCGGACTCATCTGCAAGGCCGCGGATGCCGGCTACAAGATCATCATCGTTCTCGCGGGCCTGCACAACAATCTGCGTGCCCAGACACAGGTACGCCTGGATGAAGCATTTCTCGGCTACCGGACAAGCGCCATCGACGGTGACGCACTCGTTCCCATCGGCGTGGGAGAGATCGACTCCGACCAGAGCATACGGCCGAACTACGCCACGAACCGCACGGAGAAGGGAGATTTCAGTACGCGCATTGCCCGCAATCTCGGCATCACGCCGGAACAGCGCCCGTGGCTCTTCGTCGTCAAGAAGAACAGGACGGTGCTGACCCGCCTGCGCGGCTGGATCCGCAATCTCGTCGCCGACGCGACGGACAGGAAGACCGCACGTCCCGTTGTCACCCGCCTGCCGCTTCTCCTGATCGACGACGAGGCCGATCACGCAAGCGTCGACACGAGGGAGATTCCGTTCGACGAGAACGGCCGACCCGACGAGGAGCACGAGCCGACGGCGATCAATCGTCTCGTGCGCAGCATCCTTCACAGCTTCTCGCGCTCCGCCTATGTCGGCTACACGGCGACGCCGTTCGCGAACATCTTCATCCACGAGCAGGGTCGAACGCTCGAAGAAGGCGCCGACCTCTTCCCCGAGGCATTCATCATCAGTCTCGCGGCGTCATCCGATTACGTCGGCCCCGCGAAGGTGTTCGGACGCAACGGCGAGAACGGGCGCAACGGCGGGCTGCCGCTGGTGCGGCACGTGACCGACTTTGCCCAATGGATGCCGACAGGCCACAGGAACGGACACGTGCCTCTCCACGACGGAGAAAACGAGCCGCCCCCATCCTTGAACGAGGCGATCGACGCCTTCCTGCTTTCCTGCGCATCGAGGCAGTTGCGCGGACAGGGCAGGGAACACTGTTCGATGCTCGTGCACGTCACCCGCTTCGTATCGGTACAGCACGCCGTGCATGCGCAGGTCGAAGAGCGGTTGCGCCAAATCAGACAGAGGCTCGAACGGCGCATCGGCCACGAGCCCGTGATTGCGGCATTGCGGTCACTGTGGTCGCGGGATTTCGCACGCACGACGGCGTGCATGACCGAGGAGTTTCCCGATCTCGATCGCCACCGATCCCTTCGATGGGAACAGGTCGAGGCCGCCGTGACAGAGGTGGTCGGCGACATCCAGGTACGCATGATCAACGGTACCGCCAGGGACGCGCTGGACTATGCCGACCACGAGGAGACTGCGCTGAAGGTGATCGCAATCGGCGGCGACAAGCTCGCGCGCGGCCTCACCCTCGAAGGGCTGACCACAAGCTACTTCCTGCGCGCCTCGAAGATGTACGACACGCTGATGCAGATGGGTCGCTGGTTCGGATACCGGCCGGGATACATCGACCTGTGCCGTCTCTACACCACCGATGATCTCGTCGAATGGTTCGAGCACATCGGGAATGCCTCGGAGGAGTTGCGCGAGGAGTTCGACTTCATGGCGGCAAGTGCCGCAACGCCGCGCGAATACGGCCTCAAGGTGCAGTCCCATCCGGTGCTGATGGTGACGTCGAGGCTCAAGATGAGGACGGCCCGAAACCTGGCGCTGTCCTTCAGCGGCAACCTTCTCGAAACCGTGACCTTCCATCGGGAGTCCCGCATTCTCGAGAGGAATCTCGACGCTGCCCGGAGGCTCTTCGCAAGGCTCGGCAAGGCCCGATCCGACCCGAAGCGGATACGCAACGGCAGGGATCAAGTCTGGGAAGGAAGCCATCTGTGGGAGGGTGTGGATGCCGACGATGTCATCGGCTTCCTGGACGCATACCGGAGCCACCCGGAGGCCCACAAGGTCAACAGCGACCTTCTTTCGGAATTCATCCGGGCACTTGTTCGCGAGGATGAACTGACGGCCTGGACCGTCGCACTCATCGGCGCTGGCAGAGGCAAGGGGGGACGCCACGAATTCCATGAGGGGCTGACGGTGAGAAAGATCGAGCGCAAGGCGCATGGTCGGCACCCCGATCGCTACTCCATCGGCCGACTCATGTCGCCGCGCGACGAGGCCATAGACCTGGACGAGTCCGCATGGACCGCGGCTCTGAACGAGACTCGCAGGGCATTCCATGAAGATGCCGGAAGGAACCGTACGCCAACGGAGCCGGACGCGCCCAACGGACCGGCCATCAGGAAGGTTCGTCCGAAGACCCGAGGTGTCCTGTTCCTCTACCTCCTGGACCCCGCCCTGGCCGGTCCGGACTCCGGCCTGGCCGAAGACGGGCCGCCCGTCGTCGGTTTCGCGCTGAGCTTCCCCGCGAGCGACTCGGGTGTGCGCGTGGACTACAAGGTCAACAACATCCTCTGGGAGCAGGAATTCGGTGGCTCCGAATGACGTGGAGGGTCTGCGCACGGCTTGGCGGGCGCTGGCCGGCATACGGCAAGGAGATGGGTGGCAGACCATTCCCGTGACGGTCCGCGCACCCTGCTCGCTCTCCGCCGCAAGAAGGATGCCCGGCGGCGAAGAGGCCGTGCTGGTCGGGTTCCGTGGCGTGCGGTCGCTTCCAGACTCCAGGCTCCCACAGGGGCACGGGTTCGAAGTCCTCGGACTCGAAAGCGACCCGACCGGCGCAGATCACCTCGTGGTTGCGCTCGCCCGCAGGCCGGGTGGCAGCCAGGAACTGTTCGCCATGATGGCCGAGGATCTGGTGAGACTGATCGATGTCTGGGCCGCGTCGCAGGAAGACACTGTGCTCCGGCGCTTCCTCGCGCGCATCCGTGCCTGGCAGGACTTCATGAATCGGCATCGGGAAAGCGTGCTTTCCGCAGAGAACGAGCAGGGTCTGTTCGGAGAGCTTGTCCTGCTGGAACGCATGATCGAGGCGGGCCTGCCGCCACGAGACGTCCTCGATGCCTGGCAGGGACCGATCGACGGACTTCAGGATTTCATCTTCGGCAGCGGCGGAATCGAGGTCAAGACGACGCTCTCCGCCAGCGGATTTCCGGCGACCGTGTCCTCGCTCGAACAGCTCGACGACAACCTCCGGCAGCCGCTCTTCGTGGCCGCCACAAGGCTTGCCCTCCACAGTTCCGGGATGACGCTTCCTGAAATGGCCGACGTCATCCGGGGAAGTCTTGACGGCAGCCGGGAAGTGATCGAGACATTCGACATCCGACTGATGCAGGCTGGCCTGCTCGGACCGGCGCTCGGTCGGTACACGCGGCGATTCCTGCACGCATCCAGTGCGATTCTGTGCGTGCAGGGGAGCTTTCCGCGATTGACGCGCGCCAATGTCCACTCGGTGGTGAGGAAGGCCCGCTACGAGATCGACCTCGATCTGGCGGGGGCGGAAGAGGTGGAGCTGGAGCGGGCACTCGAACTGATGGGAGTGACGTGAATGGAACTCGCCGAATTTCTCTTGCAGACGCGCGCCGATGTCAAGGAGGAGGTCTCCGACCGCATGTCCGTGCCGGGAGACGAATATCCCTACGAGGAAACGATCTTCACCGAAATCGTGATGAACCACATGGCGAACATCGGCATGGCCTTCGAGCCGGAGCCGTGCCACTACGAGAGAACCATCGGCAATGCCAAGTTGCGGCTGGGCGGCTATGCGGTGTCCGAGGACGCCGATCAGCTCGACCTGTTCGTCAGTCTCTACGGAGGCGTCGAGACGGTGACGCCGATCGCCGACAGGGAAACCAAGACGGCTGCGGAACAGTGCCTCCGCTTCCTGAGAAGATGCGCCGAAGGGCGTCTTGCCTCGACCATGGATCGGTCCGACGATGCCTTCGCGGTGGCCCACACCATCCACGAGACCTATTCCTCGCTCGATCAGATCCGCATCTACGTCCTGACCGACAGGCAGGCAAAGGCGAAGAACTTTCGCACCCGGGAGGTTCAGGGCAGGACGATCAAGCTCGAAGTGATGGACATCGAGCGTCTGTGGCGCCACTGGTCCGAGGGCAAGCCGCGCGACGAACTCATGGTCGATTTCCAGGAGGTGTCAGGCAACGCGTTGCCTTGCGTCTATGTGCCGGGTGAAATGGCCGACTACGACTACGCACTCACCGCAATCCCCGGAGAGGCCCTGCGCTTCATGTACGAGAAGTATGGCGCGCGTCTCCTGGAGGCCAATGTCCGCTCATTTCTCAGCGCGACGGGCAAGGTGAATCGAGGGATCCGCGATACCCTGCGCGCCAGTCCCGAGCGCTTCATGGCGTACAACAACGGCATCGTCATCGTCGTCGACGAGATGCACCTCGCCCGTACGGCCGACGACTCCCCCGGAGTCGCATGGCTGAAGGGGATGCAGATCGTGAATGGAGGCCAGACGACGGCGTCCATCTATTTCTCGAAGAAGAAAACCCCGGAGATCGATCTCGGTCGCGTCCGGATCCCCGCCAAGATCATTCGACTGCGCATGGATGATCCGGTCGGGGAGGAAGGACTCATCTCGGACATCTCGAAATACGCCAACAGCCAGAACTCCGTGAGGCTGTCCGATTTTTCGGCAAACAAGCCCTTCCACATAGACGTGGAACGCCTCTCGCTGACCGTCTACTGTCCGGACGGTGTAGGACGCTGGTTCTACGAACGCGCCGCGGGCAGCTACAAGACCATGCTCGCCCGCGAGGGAACGACTCCGGCGAAGCTGAAGAAGCTGAAGCTCGACATCCCCTTCGCACGAAAGATCACCAAGACGGATCTCGCGAAGTTCCTGAACGCCTGGGATTGCAGCCCCCATTTCGTCAGCCTCGGCGCACAGAAGAATTTCGAACGCTTCATGAACGGACTGATCGATGCGGACGGGCAGCAGACGCTGCCTCTGGATGTTGCCGCCTACAAGCAGATGATTGCCAAGGCGATCATCTTCAAGGCGACACAAAAGCTCGTCAGGCCCATGTTCTCCGCCTTCCAGGCCAATGTGACCGCATACACTGTATCCGTGTTGTCCAGGAAGATCGGAGACAGGCTCGATCTCGACCGGGTCTGGCAGGAACAGGTCATCTCCGAGAAACTTCGGGAACAAGTGCAGGTGTGGGCCAGGGAAGTGAACGACACGCTCCATGCCAGCGCCGATGGCCGGATGATCTCGGAATGGGCCAAGAAGGCAGAGTGCTGGGACGCGGTGCTGGCGGGACGTCTGTCGCCGCCCCTTGCGGGCATTCCCGAATTGCGCTGAGACGGCTGTGGTCGGCGTGTTGCGAGTGCTCTACTCCATTGCGTCAACGTGCACCGTCATGCCATCTGCATCACGACATGGGATACATGGGATGGCTGTCGCGTGCGGGGGCGCGTTTTCGGCCGGAAGGAATCGACTGATGACGACGCGCCCGTCCTTCGATGCGGTCGTGATGATCCAGAAGATTCCAGAGGATCCGGGCGATCTGGTACGCGAGGTACGGCGGGACGGCATTGCCCACCTGAATGTACTGTTTCGTGCGGCTGCCGTGGAAGAAGTAGTTGTCCGGGAACGTCTGAAGGCGGGCCACCTCCCTCACCGTGAGACTGCGGCACTGACCCGGATCGTGATGAATGAAGTAGTGGCCATCCTTGGCGACATGACTCGTGATGGTGGTGGATGGGCTTTCGGCAACCTGCACCCTGTAGCGGTCGTCGAACTTCCCGGTGTTCCAGTTCGCGTGCTTCGGAGCGAGTGAGTCGGGAAAGTCGCGGCTCTTCGGAGAACGCCGGAAGGCGCGGCCGAACACCGCGGCGAACAGGTAGCGGGCGAGATCGGCGGCCATGTGTGCCCGTGTCTCGTTGTTCGGCAGCCTTTCCAGATTCTCGTCGAAGATCCATTCACGAAGCGCCGGCGGACAGCGTTCGGGCAGGTCGACCCTGCCGGGCGCATTGCGCCAGGGCAATGCGTGTCGATTTGCCGTGGCACGAGCGCGGGCGAGCCCGCTCCTGAACCGCCTTTCCTCGGCTCGCGACATCAACGGCTGGCTCGCGTCCACAAGATCGCAGGCGGCTCGAACCGCGCTTTGCCATGCATCGGGAGCGTCGCCGCGGCTGAGACGACTGCGAAGCCTCGGCATCGCGCCGATGACGTCCTTCACTGAAACCGTGCCACGCTCGGGTTCGAGGCGCGGCAGACATGCATCCGGGAGCGTCGCCGCGAGGTCGCTGCGGACACAGATGACAAAGACGCGATGACGGGATTGCGGTACGCCGTGGTCTTCCGCATGAATGAGGAAATCGCTCGGTTCCAGCCCCTCGCCCCACGAGCAGGCACTCGTGCGCGCATTCAGTGCGAACAGCTTGTAGCCGTTCGTCCCGCCCGCCTGCCGGAGACTGTGCATGATCTCCGGAAAGATCAGCTTGCCGTTCTTCCGAGCGGAGAGCATCCCCTTGACGTTCTCCATGACGGCAACAGCGGGGCGAAGTCGAGCGAGTACCTCCACGTACTGTTCGTAGAGCGACTGACGGTCGTCCTCGTCAGCATCGTACTTGTGATTTCCCGCGTTCCGCGACCTGCCAATGACGGAATAGGACTGGCATGGCGGCCCCCCCAGAAGCACTGTCCTCCCGCCATGTTCCTCCCGGATCGCCTCGATTCTCTGCCGGAGAAAGGCGCTGGCGCCGCGCGTGCCCAGCTCCATGCACCTTGTCTCGTCACACGCTGCGGCCCACTCATTCGGATGGAGTCCTCCCCAATCCGGCTCCTCGGTGATCGCACCGTTCAGGAAATCGTAGTACTCCCGTGGGAAACGGCTGCTGAACTTGCGAAGGAACGCACGCAGGCGCAACGTGCGATGGGCATCGCGGTCCTTCTCGACGGATAGCGCGATACTGAAGCGGCGTCGGCCTTTCGGGCTTCGAAACCCGGTGAAGCCTTCCGCCAGTCCGCCCGGACCCGAGAACAGGTCCACGACAGGTACGATTCGCCTCACCGATTACATCCGAGCTGCGATTGCAGACGAAAGACGTGCTCACCATCGGCCGCGAGGATCCGGATCGAATGCTCCAGGCGAGAATGCGGGCCGCGGACCTGCAGCCCGACATGCACGCCGGGGACCGAATCGACACACGCGGCATCCCCGGGGCCGGTACTCGGAGTGTGCTCGCTCTTGATCATGCCCAACACCTTGCGCGAGATTCGTCTGTGGAGGTATTTCCCGGAATCGGTGAGGAAGCACAGATGCCGGACGTAGTGGACAAGGCGACCCGTTCCCGCATGATGGCGGGGATTGGAAGCAGGGACACTGTACCCGAACTCGTTCTTCGCCGGGCTCTCCACGCACGCGGTCTGAGGTATCGTCTGCACGACCGCAATCTCCCGGGCACCCCCGATATGGTGTTTCGTCGATTCGGAGCGGTGTGCTTTGTTCACGGCTGCTTCTGGCATCGTCACATCGGGTGCCCGTACACCACCATCCCCGCCACTCGCAGGGAATTCTGGCAGGCCAAGTTCCATGCCAACGTGAGCCGGGACAGGCGCAATCAGCATCATCTGATCGAAGCCGGATGGAGAGTGGCGATTGTCTGGGAATGCGAGTTGCGGAAACAAGGTGGATACCAAATCGCGCTGAGGCTGGACCGGTGGCTGCACGGAGTTGAAAGGACGTTCGAAGCGCATCTCGCGTCCGATGGGTGAATCGAACCGAACCGATTGGATACCTGCCTCCGGCGGAAATGGAAGCATCCTGTTTCAACCAACTGCATGAGGCGCAGCGTATCGAGTATTTCGGTTTCTCGGGTCACGGCGCCGTTGAAATGGTCGATCCGGACGGAGGAGGCGACGACGATCACCGGTCGCGCCGCATCTCTTCGAGCGAACCTTCCCAGCGCGGCTTGCCGCGCAGCCCGCGGAGGGACACGTCGACGTAGCGTTCGCGGGACATTTCCGCGCCGTAGGCGATGCAGGCGAGAACGTCCGCTTCTTCGATACCGGGGTACTGATCGAGGAGCTCCCGAACCGTCCATCCGCTGGCCAGAAGATCGAGCACCAGGGATACCCGGATCCGATGCCCCCGGATGCAGGGCTTACCGAAACAGACGTTCTTGTCTATCGATATTCGGGAAAGGAGCCCTTGCCTGCTCGTCCTTTCGTTCATGGGGGGCCTCCATCTTGCAACTCAAGTTTCGGGATTCGCTGACCGAAATGGATTCCCGCTTTCGCGGGAATGACGTCATTTCAGCGAGACGCGTTGCTTTCAGGCTGGCCGTCATTCCCGCGAAAGCGGGAATCCATCGCCTGATTCAGGCATTTTGAATCCCGAAACTTGAGTTGCAAAAGGGCTGCTCCGCCACCGGCGGGGTGTCGGGCCGCTGCCGAACCCGGAGTCCTTCGGGCGATCGCCGCTCGAAGGCCGTTCCTCCGAAGTCGGAAAGCATCGGTCCCGGCAACCAACCCAGGCCGCGGCATCGTCACGCCTTCGGCGGCCAGTCATGGACCTTCAGCGACCCGGCGCCTTCCACGTTGCGCATCGAGTGCAGGGTCGCCCACAGGCCGGGACGCGACTCGCCGTGCGTGTAGAGCAGCCGGTCGGCGTTCCGTTCGCGGGCCGGCGCCTGGTAGCCGAGCTGCCGCCTCTCCTCCTTGCAACGCCGCGCTTCGTCGTGCCACTGCCCGACGAGACGATCGATGTGGGAGGCCGTGGCACGGCCCTGGCCGGGCTCGGCCGCGGCGCGCTCGCAGCGCCGCTTGAGCTCCGCGATCACCGCCCTGACCTCCGGCGCGTCCTGGTCGAAGTGTCCCGCCGACGTGTTGCTCCGCAGATCCTTGCACACGTGCCGGAGCGCGATGACGAGGGCGGCGTGCAGCGCACGGGTTCGCACCTGCCAAGTGTAGGGGGTGACGCTGCCCGGCTCCACGAAGCGGTAGAAGGATTCGTGGTAGGGGCGGAAGCTCTCGTAGTGCGACAGGCTCCGGGCCTGGTGCCGATGGTAGTTGGCCACCACCAGGCCGGGCACGTCCGCGCGGCCGACCCGGCTCGTGGCCTGGATGTACTCCGCGGTGGTGAGCGGCTGGCCGTTGACGATCATCAGCGCGAGGCGCGCGACGTCCAGGCCGACGGACACCATGTTCGTCGCCAGCACCGCGTCGAGGCAGGTCTCGTCGTTCCCTTGGCGCATCGCCAGTTGCCGAAACGTCTCGGCGTTCTCCCGGGCGGTCCGCCGGCTGGTGAGCTGCGCGATCCGGGGGTTCCGGAACCGCTCCGGGACGCCTTCGGATTCCCCGCCGGGGGCGTCCGGTCCACTGGATTGCCCTGCGAATGCAGGAAGAGCCGGCGTGCCTTCGGGTGCCTCATGAAAGGCGTCCGGCGCCGCATGGCCAAGCTCGGTGTCGCGCGCTTCCTGAAATTCGTGCGCAAGCCTCCGGCCGAAGTCGCGGACGTCGGTGACGAAGGCGTTGTGGCTGCTTCCGACCCCTTTGAGGCTGCCGTGGTAGACCACCTGGGTCCACCACGCATCGAGCAGCGCCTCCCGATCCGTGTCGTCGTCGAACAGGACCCGCGGAGCGGCGAGCAGGACGGCGGCGAGAGGGGCCATGCAGTGCTGCTTGTCGAGCAGAGGGGCCAGGTAGCCGACGTAGAGCCGGCCCGGACGCTTGCGGTCCGTGCGCGCGAAGTACGTGTCGTCATGGGACAGGCCCGGCGGGGGAAACACGGCCAGGTCGCGCGCATACAGGCGCTGCACCTGCTCCCGCGCCATGCGGATGGTCGCGGTGGAGGCGACGTACTTCGGACGGACGCCGCGCCGGACGAGCAGGGTGTCGAGGCCCGCCTCGTAGAGCCCGGCCACCGAGCCCAGGGGGCCGGTGATGAGATGCAGCTCGTCCTGGATGACCAGCTCCGGCGGGCGCGAGGGCGGGCGCGAACCCGAGCCGGCGCCGAAGAAGGCGCCGGTCCGCTCCTCCCACGCGACCCGCGCGAACTTGTCGATGGTGCCGATCAGCAGCGACGGCGGGTGGTCGTACAGGGCCTCGTCCACCACGTTGCAGGGAAGGGGGCGGGGATCGGCGCCGAAGTCGCATCCGGGATCGGTGCAATGGAAATGGAATTCGTCCTCCGTGGCCCGGTAGTCGCGCTCGGCGTCGAAGGGCGTGCCGCACCACGGACAGCGCTCCATCAGCAGCCGGTACTGCGCTCCGGGCTTGCCGGCCCTGATCTCCTCCACGATTTCCCTGGCCCGGTCGTACCGGTTGGGGCTGATCTCGCCCCCGACCCAGATGCCGGCGTCGATGGGAGCCTCCCCCAGCCTTTCGGGATGGCGCCTGCGGATCCGCTCCAGGGCGCATACCATGCGCGCCGCGCGCTCGAACTGCTGCCGGGTCAGCAGGCGCAGGGTGTAACGCATGAACGCCACGGTCCCTCCGCCCGAGGCGGGATGTTTCAGGCGGCGCCAGACGATCAGGAACGCGATCAGCCCCAGGTAGGCCTCGGTCTTGCCGCCCCCGGTGGGAAACCAGATGAGATCCAGCACGTCCCGGAATTCGTCTTCTTCCCGGATCGCGGACCCCATGACCGTGAGCAGAAAGGCCAACTGGAAGGGACGCCAGCGGTAGCCGCCGGGCTCGGCCTCCCGGCCGCCGGCCCGATCGGCCCGATCGGACTGGACCCTCCGGGCCTGGATCATCTGGTCGAGCATCGCCCGGTTCGCCCACCGGAAGGACTCGGCCGCAAGCGGATCGGTGCGCAGCATCTCGACGCATCCCCGCATTCGATCGAGGGCGACGTTCATTCTGTGGCAGATACGGTCCGCGGTGGCCCGTTCGCCGTGGCTCGGAAGCTCGGAGGCGGTGCGCTGCTGCCCGGCGATCCAGTCGGCGTAGCCGGCGACGAATCGTTCCAGCGCGTCGGCCATCGACGCATCGGCGCCGGCAAGTTGCTCCGGCGCGTCGGTCACCGGTGTATCGGCGCCGGCGGATTGCTCCGGCCCGTCGGCCGTCGGCGCATCGACACCGGCAAATCGCTCCGGCTCGTCGGCCACCGGCGCATCGGCGCCGGCAAGTTGCTCCGGCCCGTCGGCCGTCGGCGCATCGGCGAGGCGTGAAAGACGGAGGACCGCGTCGTCGCCGCCGGTGTCCACGGTCATCATCGGCACTTCCGCCTCGGGCATGAAGTCGGACCGGATCCGTGCCTCGCAGCCCGGCCGCACGTCCCAGCTCGCGGCAGCGCCGTGGCCGAGGGCGTAGATGCGCTGCTCCCGGTACTGGAGCTCCAGCTCCTGTTCCTCCTCGGTGAGCAGGCTCGGATCGACCCGTGGATAGTCGACGAGATCACCGCCCTCGACAACGCATGAGAGCTCTGTCTCGAACAGCGATTTCGCCACCCGGTCGCGGGTCTTCAGGCGTGGGGGAACGTCCGGGTCCAGCTCTTCCCGGTTGCACAGGGTAACGGTGACGATGAGGCCGTCCCGATGCGGGCGCGCACGCACGTCCACACCGGCCCGCCCCTCCCAGAGGGCTCCCCCGGACCCGCCGAAGGCGGTTGCGCTCGACCACGTGACGGTCCGTTCCGGGAGCGGGGTCCGGGCGTACTCGCCGGGCAGGAATCGGCCGGCCTCGTCCCGGTCCTGGAATCGGCCGGTCTCGTCCCGACCCCGGAACCGCCTGACCTCGTCCTGCTGTTCGGCGTCGCCGTACACGGCGGCGGAGCACGTGATGGCAAGGCGCACCTCACCGCGGACGAAACAGGAGAAACCCACCGACGAGGGCGGCACGTAGCGCCGCCGGCGGGCCGGCCGCGCGAACGACCGCTCCTCCGATTCGCCGTCCGCCGGCGCCGCCTCCTCCTGGTCGTCTTCGAGGAGGGATGGTTCAGGCTCCCCGCCGTCCGCCGAGGCGGGGTCGATGCCGGACACGGGGGGCTCGACGGGGTGCAGCACACCGGCCGGATAGCGATCCAGCGGGGACGTTCCCAGGCGGCCCTCGCCGGCCGGACCGATGAGTTGCCGGCGCAGCCAAGCGACGAGCCTCTTCCTGGCTTCGACGTACGTCACAGCCAATCCGGCCCGTCAATCCATGCCCGGAGCCGCCCGGATCGCTCGTTCACTTCCGCTTCGGAACGGCGGTGACACCATGGCGAGCGTCATCCGGGGCGAACGTCATCCGTACGTGGACCGGCAGCGACGAGTGACCGGATATCGAGCGGCAATCTCGATGCTTCGCCGAAGGGGCGCCTCCGCCGTGGAGGACTCGATCGGCCCGGCCCGCCCGGTGGCCGCCGAACGCCTCACACCGCGCGCGCCACCTCGAAGGCGGCGATGTTGCGGGCCTCCCGGCTGAACTCCACCCCGATCAGGTGGATCGGCTGACCCAGGCTCCGGTACTTGTCCGCGTAGCCCTTCTCCTTCAACTGTGCCATTGCCTTCCCCTCCGGCGCCTTCCCGACCGTCTTGAACTCGAACAGGTAGACGTGGCCGTTGTACGGCACCGCCATGTCCAGCCTCCCGTGGCCGGTGCTCTCCTCCACCCGCACGTCCAGCCCCGCGGCGGCGAAGTGGGAGTAGAACACGCTCGCGTAGTACCCCTCGTAGCGGGCGATGTCGTTCTTCGTGTGCCACTGGTAGGGGATGCCGGCGAAGAAGGCCCGGAACAACGCCTCCAGGCCGGCGAAGTCGTTCGCTCGCAGAAGCTGGCGCAGGCGCAGGCACTCCGCCTCCACCGAGACCTCCGGCGCCACCGCCGCCAGCAGGCTGCCGTTCAGGCTTCGCCGCACTTCGTGGTTCGGGTAGCCCAGCCGGTAGACGGCCATGCCCTCGGCGTCCTCTTCGCCGGTGATGGTCAGGTAGCCGGTCTGGAACAGCAGTGCCTCGGTGGCGATGTGGTCCACGTCGAAGGCGGACAGCAGGGCGTCACCGGCCACCCGGTCTTCCAGCGTCGCGGCATCGACCTTGCGTTCGAGCAGGGTATCGACCAGGAAGGTCGGGGTGCCGGTCTCGAACCAGTGCGCCTTGAACCGGCGCGATCGAAACAGCAGCAGGATGTCGAAGGGGTTGTAGACCTTCTCCTCGCCCAGCCACCAATAGCCGTTGTACCAGCGACGGATCTCGTCGCGGTCCAGTCCGGGCAGCTCCGGCGCGAACACCGTGTCCAGGTCTCCATCCGTATAGCCGCAGATGGCCGAGTAGCGCGGGTCCAGGGTGATGTCGACGAGGTTGTTCAGGCCGGAGAAGATGCTCACCTTCGAGAACTTGCTCACCCCCGTGAGGAAGGTGAACTTCACGTGGGCGTCGCTCTGCTTGATGACGGAGTACAGCCCGTGCAGGAAGCTGCGGTTGGCGCGGGCGACCTCCGGCGTGTGCAATGCCCCGAGGATCGGCTTGTCGTACTCGTCCACCAGCACCGCCACCCGTTGGCCGCTGCGCTCGTGCAGCGTCTCGATCAGGTGCCCGAAGCGGGCCGGTGCCGTGTCGTAGCGGGCTTCCACCCCGTTGCGCCTTTCGATGGCGTCGAGCTGCGCCATCGTCTCCTTCGCCGCGAGGTCCGGCTCGTCGAATGACCCTCCGCCGAAGTCGAGTCGCAGCACCGGGCGGCGCACGCTCCAGTCCCATCGGTCGTGGACGGCGAGCCCCCGGAACAGCTCCTCGCTGCCCTCGAACAGCTCCTTGATCGTGTCCAGAAGCAGGCTCTTGCCGAAGCGCCGGGGACGGGAGAGGAAGTAGTGGGCGCCTTCCTCGACAAGGCGCCCGACATGGGCGGTCTTGTCGACGTAGTAGCAGCCCTCCTCGCGAATGGTGCGGAAGGTCTGGATGCCGATGGGCAGCTTGCGTTTTGTGTTCATGGGTGCAGCTTATCCCACCAATCCCGATCCGAGGCAAAGAGTCCGAGGGCACGAGGCTGGACATCGGGGGAGCGGCAGACCAGGGTGACCTGCCAGCCGGCCTCGGCCCAGCGCCGGGCCAGCCGCTCGGCGAGGAAGATCCTGCCGGCGCCTGCTCCGCTGGCGCAGAGCACCCGCGGATTCGCCTCCGCCACGTCGGCCATGCGCATCGAGTCGCCGGTGAGCCGCTCGATCGGTTGCGCGCCCGGTATGGCGGTGGGGGTGGGATTCGAACCCACGGAGCCTTGCGGCTCGCCGGTTTTCAAGACCGGTGCTTTCGACCACTCAGCCACCCCACCGTATCCGGGCCGGGCGCCCGCCGGACGGCGGGCGATCGCACGCGGTTGCAGAGGCGGTGTGAGATCGGCAGGGCGGCAAGCATACCGCGGGGGTTGAACGGCATGAAGTCCGACCGCGCCTCGGCAAGATACAAGCGCCGCCGGAGGGATCACCACGCCGGCCGTTGAAACGAGCGTGCTATTGAGTATGATCCGGCGCAGGCCAATCCGAATCCGGTGCTGTCGAAGCATTCCGAAACGACGAAGTTCGCTGGATACATCAGGAGGTTGACACCATGGCGATGTTCGAACCGACCGTTGTCCGCACGCCGCGCGCCGAGGCGGTGCTCGCGACCAACAAGCTGATCCGCAACACCTACACCCTTCTCGCGATGACCCTGGCGTTCAGCGCGCTGACCGCCGGGATCGCAATGATGGTCGGCATGCCGCCCCTGCACTGGCTGCTGACCATCGGCGGCTACCTCGCGCTGCTGTTCCTGACCGCGAAGACCGCCAACAGCGCGATGGGGCTGGTGAGCGTGTTCGCACTGACCGGCTTCATGGGTCTGACCCTCGGCCCGATCGTCGGCTTCTACCTGACCGCGTTCTCCAACGGTTCCCAGCTCGTCATGATGGCGTTCGGGGGGACCGCGGCGATCTTTCTCGGCCTTTCCGGCTATGCCCTGACCACGAAGCGGGACTTCAGCTTCCTCGGGGGCTTCCTGATGGTCGGCGTCCTCGTCGCGTTCCTCGCCGGCATCGCGGCGATCGTGTTCTCCATCCCCGCGCTCTCGCTCGCGGTGTCCGCGATGTTCATCCTGCTCATGTCGGGATTCATCCTGTTCCAGACGAGCCAGCTCGTGCACGAGCCGGATACGAACTACATCCTCGCGACGGTGAGCCTCTACGTCTCGATCTACAACCTGTTCCTGTCGCTGCTGCACCTGTTCGGGATCTTCGGAGGGGAGGACTGAGTCCCGCCGGTCTGCGATGGTACAGACGGAAGCCCCGGGCCCGGCCCGGGGTTTTTGTTCGCGCTCCGGGGCGCCGACCGTCCCGGCCGGTGACCGTCGAGGGCAGGGCCGTCCGGCGCTCGGGCGCAGCCACCGGTCCAAGCGGGGGATGCCGTCGAAAAAAATACCGTCGGCGTTCGGCAGGCGGCGCCTGCCGGCGACCGTGTCACCCGTCCCCTCGAATCACGGCTGTTCCCCCCATGTACGGAACGAGCGGGTCAGGTACCCGGATCGAGCCGTCCGCCTGCTGGAAGTTCTCCATGATCGCGATGAGCGCGCGCCCGACGGCCACTCCGGAGCCGTTGAGGGTGTGCACGAGCCCGGTCTTCCCGGTCGCGGGGTTGCGCCACCGCGCCTTCATGCGCCGCGCCTGGAACGCCTCGCAGTTGCTGCACGAGGAGATCTCCCGGTAGCGCCGCTGGCCCGGCAGCCAGACTTCGAGGTCGCAGGTCTTCGCGGCGGCGAAGCCGATGTCGCCGGTGCACAGCGTGACCACCCGGTAGGGCAGCCCGAGCCGGGCGAGGATCGATTCGGCGTGGGCGGTGAGGGTCTCCAGCGCCTCGTAGGAGTCTTCCGGGCGGACGACGTGCACCAGCTCGACCTTCTCGAACTGGTGCTGGCGCAGCATCCCCCGCGTGTCCTTGCCGTAGGAGCCCGCCTCGCGGCGGAAGCAGGGGGTGTGGCATACGAACCGGAGCGGCAGCTCCGCGGCATCGAGGATCCGATCCCGCGCCACGTTGGTCACCGGGACCTCCGCGGTGGGGATCATGTAGAGGTCGGAGCCTTCGATCCGGAACTGGTCGTCGGCGAACTTCGGGAGCTGCCCGGTCCCGCGCAGCACCTCGGAGGTGACGAGGTAGGGGACGTAGATCTCCCGGTAGCCGTGCTCGCGGGTGTGCACGTCGAGCATGAACTGGATCAGCGCGCGGTGCAGGCGCGCGAGCGCCCCGTGAAGGGTGACGAAGCGGCTCCCGGCGAGCTTCGACGCCAGATCGAAGTCGATGCCCCCGAGGGCGGCGCCCAGGTCGGTGTGGTCCTTCGGCTCGAAATCGAAGCGCGGCAGCTCGCCGACCCGGCGCTCCTCGCGGTTGTCGTCTTCGCTCCGGCCTTCCGGCACGCTCTCGTGGGTGAGGTTGGGGATCTCCAGGGCGATGCCCTCCAGCTCCGCCTGGAGCTCCGACAGCCGGCGTTCCGCGCTCTTCAGGGCTTCGCCCAGCTTCTCGACGTCCGCGAGCAGCGGTCCGGCGTCTTCGCCGGCGGCCTTCGCGCGTCCGATGCTCTTGGAGCGGGTGTTGCGCTCGTTGCGAAGCGCCTCGGTGCGGCCCTGGACCTCCCGGCGTTCTTCCTCGAGCCGGGCGATCCGGGTGGTGTCGAGTGTGATCCCCCGGGCGGCCAGCCGGGCCGCCGTCGCATCGAGATCGCGCCTGAGAAGTGCCGGATCGAGCATGCCGTGGTCCTCGCTTGATCTGCCTGTCCCTTGGTGTGTCTGTCCCCGCCCGCGGCCCGCGGCGGCTTGCGGCGCGGCTTCGCCCGGGCGGCCTCGTCAGGCGTCCACGGCCGACGGCGCGGTCGCCGTCGCTTCGGGCGCACCTGAAATGCCGGATCGGGGATGCCGTGGACCTCGCCCGGGTCCGCCTCTCCGCGTGGGGTCTATCCCTGCCCGCGGCGCGGCTTTGTTCGCGCGGCCTCGTCGAGCCCCCGCAGCCGCCGGAGCCTCTCGCCGATGCGTTCATCGAGCCCGCGCCCGACCGGCTCATAGTAACGCCTTTGTTGCAGTGCGTCAGGCAGGTAACGTTCGCCGGCCGCGTAGCCCTCGGGCTCGTCGTGGGCGTAGCGGTAGCCCTCGCCGTGCCCCAGCGATTCGAGCAGCCGGGTCGGGGCGTTGCGCAGGTGCTTCGGCACCTCCAGCGAACCGTGCTCGCGCGCATCCCGCAGCGCCGCGCCGAACGCGGTGTAGACCGCGTTGCTCTTCGGCGCGCAGGCCATGTATACGGCGGCGTGGGCCAGCGCGAGCTCCCCCTCCGGGCTCCCCAGGCGCTCCTGGACCTCCCAGGCGTCGAGCCCCAGGGTGAGCGCCCTCGGATCCGCGTTGCCGACGTCCTCGGAGGCGATGCGCACGAGGCGCCGGGCGAGGTAGAGGGGGTCGCATCCACCGTCGAGCATCCGCGCGAGCCAGTACAGCGCCCCGTCCGGACTCGACCCCCGGATCGACTTGTGCAGCGCGGAGATCTGGTCGTAGAACGCATCGCCGCCTTTGTCGAAGCGCCGCGCCGTGCCGCCTTCCAGCACCCGCAGCAGCGCTTCCTCGGTCAGGGTGCGGGTGTCGTCCGGGCCGTCCGTGGCGAGGTCCGCGGCGATCTCCAGCAGATTGAGGGCGCGCCGGGCGTCACCGTCCACGGCGCCGGCGAGAAGACGCCGCAACGCCGGCGACATCCGGAGCCGCATCGCACCGAGTCCGCGCTCGGCGTCTGCGAGGGCTCGATCGATGACGGTTTCGACCGCCTCCTTTCCCAGCGCCTCGAGGACGTACACCCGCGCCCGCGACAGCAGGGCGTTGTTGAGCTCGAACGAGGGGTTCTCCGTCGTCGCCCCGACGAAGATGACCGTCCCGTCCTCCACGTGCGGCAGAAAGGCGTCCTGCTGACTCTTGTTGAAGCGGTGCACCTCGTCGACGAAGAGCACGCAGTCTTCCCCCCGCTCGGCGCGGCGGCGCTTCGCCTCGGCGACGACCTCGCGGATCTCCTTCACCCCGGACAGCACCGCCGAGAGCGCGAGAAAGCGCGCGTTCGCATACGCGGCGACGAGTCGTCCCAGGGTCGTCTTCCCGGTGCCGGGCGGCCCCCAGAGGATCATCGAATGGGCACGGCCTGCTTCGATGGCGACGCGCAAGGGCTTGCCGGGAGCGAAGAGATGTTCCTGACCCACGAATTCGTCGAGGGTACGGGGCCTCATGCGATCGGCGAGCGGTCGCGTCACCCCGGCGGCCGAATCGAAGAGACCTGTCTGTCCGGCCACGATCACCTGTCTCCCCGAGCGATCCCCTGGAAGGAATGGTGGCACGATCCGGCTTCGTCCGTATATTCCTCGACTCCGGCGCCTGTCTCCATGCGCACTGACTTTGTCCAATCTGGTGTTGCACACGCTGTCGCGGGGCGTCGGAGCCGGCAGCTCACACGGCAGGATACGAATCGGGGCGGTTGAAGCGCCCGCGGTGCTTGTCCTCGGTCATCGAGTCGGATGGCGAAGGGCCGGCGCCGCTGTGCCTGTGTTCGTTCGGTACAATTCCCGTTCAACGGCATGGTGTGGGACCGGGGCTGCGCCTCGTCGGCTTCAGCCACCGGCGTCGACGACGTCCGTGCCGTCGGGAGGGGTGAACGTAAAGGCGTCGGCCGGAACCACCGGCTCCCGCGCGATGCCGTCGAAGCCGAGCAACGTCGTCTGGCCGAATCGATCGACGAGCTCCATGCGCCGCAGCTCTCCGCCGGCGAACGCGAGCCGGATGCGGGTGAACGGAGCGTCCTCGGCCTTCGGCTCCAGATCGAAGCGATCGATGCCTCCACCGCTCTCGGGCGCTTCGACCCGGAACGTGTCCTCCACCGGCCGATCGGTGGTCAGCAGCACCGCGGGGGTCGAGCCGAGCGCGTCGTCCATGTCGCGCACCGTGACTTGGGCGAGCTCGGGATCGTAGATCCAGATCCTCGTGCCGTCGCCGACGATGAGCTGCGGAGGGTCCGCGTAGTCGAAGCGGAAGCGTCCCGGGCGATCGATGAGCACGGTCCCGTTCGCCTGCTCGATCAGGTTGTGGCGCTCGTCGAAGAGACGCTGCTCGAACCGCGACGACACGTTGTCGAGTCCGGAAAGATAGGCGTTGAGCCGCGCCCCCGCGTCCGCGAGCGCGACAGGGGGGGACGTCGAGAGCAAGCCGGCCCCCACCAGCGCCCCGAACCGAAACGGCATTGATCTCACGGCCCGGACCTCGCAAGGCGTGGAAAAGGTTGATGATCCGTCCTGTGTCCGGCTCCGCCGGACAAACGGTGGACACCGAATCTCCCGGGAACGCGCCTTTGATGCCTCGATGATCCTTTTCGTGCAGAGGGCGCTACTGCCCGCTGCAAGCGCATCGCGCGCCGGCGGCGCATCAATCGCCGGGCGGCGGAGGCGCGAGGACCTCGCGGTTCCCGTTCGACTGCAAGGGGCCCACCACCCCGGCGAGCTCCATCTCCTCCAGCATGCGGGCGGCCCGGTTGTATCCGATCTTGAGGCGACGCTGAACTCCGGAGATCGACGCCCGGCGGGTCTCGGTCACGATCCTGACGGCCTGATCGTAGAGCGGATCGGCCTCGGCGCCGGCGTCGGCGGAGCCGGCGCCGCCCGGAGCGCCGCCGTCGGCCACCCCATCCGTCAACGCCGTGCCGTCGAGGATCCCTTCGAGATACGTGGGCCTGCCCGCCCGTTTCAGGCTCTTGACGACCTTGTGGACCTCGTGGTCGGCGACGAACGCGCCGTGCACGCGGTTCGGCGTCGACACCCCGGGCCCGAGATAGAGCATGTCGCCGTGCCCGAGCAGGTGCTCCGCGCCCATCTGGTCGAGGATGGTCCGCGAATCCACCTTCGACGACACCTGGAACGCGATGCGGCTCGGGATGTTCGCCTTGATGAGGCCGGTGATCACGTCCACGGAGGGCCGCTGGGTCGCGAGGATGAGGTGGATGCCGGCGGCGCGCGCCTTCTGCGCGAGTCGCGCGATCAGCTCTTCCACCTTCTTGCCGGTCACCATCATCAGATCGGCGAGCTCGTCCACGATGACCACGATGTACGGCAACTTTTCGAGCGCCGGTGCCTCGCCGCCTCCGCCGTCCTGGGCGAACAACGGGTCCTTCAGGGGCTCTCCTTCCTCCTCCGCCGCGCGCACCTTCCGGTTGTAGCCGCCGATGTTGCGTACCCCCAGCGCCGACATCAGCCGGTAGCGCCGATCCATCTCCACCACGCACCACCGCAGCGCGTTCGATGCGTGCTTCATGTCCGTCACCACCGGCGCGAGGAGATGCGGGATCCCCTCGTACACGGAGAGCTCCAGCATCTTCGGGTCGATCATGATCATCCGCACGTCGGAGGCGGACGCTTTGTAGAGAAGGCTCAGGATCATCGCGTTGACGGCCACGGACTTGCCCGATCCGGTGGTTCCCGCCACCAGGAGATGGGGCATCTTCGCGAGGTCCACGACCACCGGCTGTCCCGAGATGTCCTTCCCGAGGGCCAGCGCGAGATGGGAGGTGCTGGTGTCGTACTGCGTGGATTTGAGCACGTCGCTCAGCACGACGATCTCCCGCTCCTCGTTGGGGATTTCAAGACCGATGGTGGTCTTGCCGGGGATCACCTCCACAATCCGCACGCTCACGGTGGAGAGTGACCGGGCAAGGTCCTTGGCGAGGTTCGTCACCCGGCTCACCTTCAGCCCCGGAGCCGGCTGCAGCTCGTAGCGGGTGACGACCGGCCCGGGGTGCACCGCCACGACCTCGACTGCGATGCCGAAGTCCTTGAGCTTGAGCTCCACCTGGCGGGACATCGCCTCCAGGGCTTCGTCCGAGACGCGCTCCCGCCCTTCTTTCGGCGTGTCGAGGAGTGCAAGCGGCGGCAGCTCTCCGGTACTTGGGTCCGGCTCGAACAGCGGCGCCTGCCGCTCCCGATCCGCCCGCGCGCTCGTCTCGACCTTCGAGACCACCGGCTCGATGCGCGGCGGCTGGCGCTTCGGCCTGCGTTCGCGCTCCTCTTCGAGCCGGACCTCGCGGGCCTGCTTCATCCGGCCGGCGAGCCAGCGTTCCCGCTCACGGAGGGCGAGCCTGGAAAGATACCGGGTGAGCACAAGGGTGGAGCGGCCCGTCACGTCCATCACCTCCAGCCAGGACAAGCCGGTGAAGAGGGTGACGCCGGTGAGGAACAGGGCGAGCAGGAACAGGGTGCCGCCGAGGGGATTGACGACACCCGCGAGGCCGCTCCCGACGAAGCTGCCGATGACTCCGCCCGCGCCGGCGGGCAGCGCCGTGGCGCCGTGGAAGTGCAAGGTCGCGAGCCCGCACCCCACGCAGACCGTGACAACGCCTCCGGCGCTGCGAATGGCGACGTGACAGGCGTCGAATTCGCCGGCGCCCGCCTTCAGCACCCGATAGATCAGCCATCCGGCATAGCCGATCATCAGGGGAAACACGTAGGCCATGACGCCGAACAGGTACAGCAGCACATCGGCGATCCAGGCCCCGGCGACCCCCCCCTGGTTGGCGATCCGCTCGACGCGACCGGCGTTGGACCATCCCGGATCGCTCGGGTGGTAGCTCGCGATCGATACCAGCAGGTAGACCGCCATCGCGGAGATGACCAGCAACGCGCCCTCGCGCGAACCTCGCGCCAGAGGGCCTCGCAGCAGGCCGATGAACCCCGCCTTCTCTTGGATCGTCTGGGACATGACACAATCCTGTTTCGAGATATCGCGTCTAACATCGCGTAATTATTGAGAGAAAATAGACGAAATCTCGCCGTGTATCAAGGTGCCGCCCTCGATCTCGTCGAGCGCCGCCATGACCTGGAGCGCATCTCGGTGGGCTGCTCGCGGCGTCCGAAACGTTTTCTCCGGCCGCCGCTGCGCCAGGGAGCCTGCGCCGTAGAAAAAAATCGCAGCGGTACAGCACGCCCATACGTTGCCTGAAACAACATCTTCCGCATGATTTCTCATTTCAGGGCACCCTCGCACGCGAAAACCGGATGATAACGGGGACGTTCCACTCCATGAGTCTTCTGCGGCGCAGACTCCCGGGTCCAAACGAGACGGGGATCAGGGACCGGACGGCGGCGACGGCGATGGTTGGTCCGGCAGGGGTTGGGCCGGCAGGACGCGGCCGAGGCGTGCTCGTCCTCGTTGACGTGGGGGTCGGCGGACGAAGACGACGATGAAGAACGGGCGCCGGCCTGTCGCGCCAGGAAGCCGCCCGGAGGCACCGGACATGCGGTTTTGCCGTCGGGCGTTCCAGCAGCGCGATCATGGCGTCATCTCCCGTAGTGCTGCTCCGGCAGCCACAGCGCGAGCTGCGGGAAGATCATCACCAGGGCCAGGGCGAGGGTCATGACCAGGACGAAGGGGATGATGGAACGGTAGATGTCGCCGAGCTTCACCTCCGGCGGCGCCATGGCGCGCATCAGGAACAGGTTGTAGCCGAAAGGCGGCGTCATGTAGGCGATCTGGCAGGTGATGGTGTAGAGCACCCCGTACCAGATGAGGTCGAAGCCGAGGGCCTTGACGAGCGGCACGTAGAGCGGCGCGACGATCACCAGCATCGCGGTGTCGTCGAGGAAGGTGCCCATCAGCAGGAACGAGAGCTGCATCAGGATGAGCACCTGCCAGGGGCCGAGCCCGAGCCGCTCAAGGAAAAAGCCCTCGATCGCGCGTACCGCGCCGAGACCATCGAACACCGCGCCGAAGCAGAGCGCGGCGAGGATGATCCACATGAACATGCAGCTCACCCCGAGGGTCTTGCGCATCGTCTCCTCCATGACCTTCACGCCGAGACGACCCCTCGCGAGCGCCGCGAGGGTCGCGGCGACCGCGCCCACCGCGGCGCTCTCGACCAGGCTCGTGTAGCCCATGAGGAACAGCCCCGTCATGCAGAAGAAGATGAGGAAGGGCAGGATCCCGGCGCGCAGCAGCTTCAGCTTTTCGCCGAGGGGGACTGCACGCTCTTCCCTCGGGAGCACCGGACCGAGATGCGGCTGGAGCCGGCAGCGCACCGCGATGTAGACGATGAAGAGCGCCGCCATCATCAGGCCGGGGATGGCGCCGGCCAGCCAGAGCTGGCCCACCGGCTGGCGGGCGATCATGCCGTAGAGCACCAGCACCACGCTCGGCGGCACCAGGATCCCGAGCGAGCTGCCGGCCTGGATGACCCCGGTGACCATGATCTTGTCGTAGTTGCGGCGCAACAGCTCGGGGAGCGCGATGGTCGCCCCGATCGCCATGCCCGCCACGCTGAGCCCGTTCATCGCGGAGACGACCACCATCAGGCCGATGGTGCCGATGGCGAGCCCGCCCCGCACCGGGCCGAACCACACGTGGAACATGCGGTAGAGGTCGTCGGCAATACCCGACTCGGAGAGCATGAAGCCCATGTAGATGAACAGCGGCAGGGTGAGCAGCGGATACCACTTCATCAGCTTCATCGCGGCCGAGAAGGCCATCTCGCTCCCGCCTTCGCCCCAGAGCAGCAGCGCCGCGATCACCGCGACCGCACCGATGGCGGCGAAGACCCGCTGCCCGGTGATGAGCATCAGCATCATCGAGGCGAACATCAGCGCGGCGATCAGCTCGTAGCTCATCGGCGACTCCAGGAGATTCTTCGCGGATCCTCGGAGATCCTCAGATCTCCTCGCCCCGGAGCTTCGCGACGTCCCGGAACAGCACCGCGAACGCCTGGAGCAGCATCAGGAAGATGCCGATGCAGGCCACGATTTTGATCGGCGCCATGTACGGGCGCCAGGAGGAGTAGCTGCGCTCGCCGTACTCGAGCGCGTACCCGGTGCTGGAGAAGCCGCCGTAGAGCAGCAGCGCCAGGTAGACGAGCAGGAACACGATGGTGAACGAGTCCACCCAGGTCCGGGTGCGCGGCGACCAGGCGCCGTAGACCAGATCCATGCGCACATGGTTGTCGAGCTGCAAGGAGTAGGGACCGCCGAGGAGGTAGTAGGCGACCATGGTGAACTGCGCCATCTCCAGGGTCCAGAGAGAGGGCAGGAAGAAGGTCTTGGAGATCGACGACCAGAGCAGGATGGCGGCCATCGCGAAGATCAGGTACATCGCGACGCGGCCGACCTTGCGGTTGACCGCCTCGACATGGCGCACGTAGGTCTTGACGGCGTTCGGCATGGCTTGGGGACCCGTCTTCGAGTGCCTGTTCCAGGTCGCCTGTCTTCAGGCGCACCCTTTCCCAGGCGCCGGCAGACGAGGCCGGCGGGCGGCGCCGGCCGTCCGCGCGGCGCGACCGGCCGGATGGCCGGTGGTCCCGCGCATCACGAGAGCCGCTGGAGGGACTCCCGGACGGTCGGCCGTCCGCCCGATTCGACGTCCGCCCTCCGGCGCTCGTGGAACGCCGCCAGGGTCCGGTTGGCCTGGGCGAACGCGGCGATCTGCTCGCAGTATCGATCGAGCCCGCTCCCCGGCAGCGCCCACAGCGCCACGTCGTCGGACAGCGCATCGAGATAGGCTCGCGCGCCGCAGCAGCCCAGGCTCATGGCTGCGACTTCGTGATTGAGCGCCTGGGGGACGGCGGCGCAGGCGGGGCGTCCCATCGCCGGCGGAACGCCGCCATCGACCCGCGCGACCGCCTCGCTCAGCACGAGTCCCTGCCGGGCGTCGGCGAACAGCAGGACCACGTCGGGCTCCACCGGGAAGTCGGCGAGCGGCCCGTAGAGTGCGTGCTTCGCACTGCGCCGGTGGACCGGGATGGCCGCGACCTCCTCCTCCCGCACGTAGTCGAGCCCCATCATGGCTTCCAGGGCGGTTTGCAGTTCCTCCGGCTGGGAGGCCGGAGCCTGCGAGAGATTCAGGGTGTGGATGCCGATCGAGCACAGTGCGTGATGCCCCGCCGAGGTGGCGAACGTGCGCCTGGCGGCCTCCTGCCAGAACACGCATCCGGCCGGGACGGCGCCGCCGAACTCCGGGACGCCGTCCGGTGCGGCATCGCACAGGGCCATCGCGATGGGCGGCAGGGACGGCTCCAGCGCCTCGGTCAACTGTTCAGCCTGTCGTTGTCGATCCTGGGTCATCGGGGTTCCTCCGGAATCTCCGCGGGACGGGAGTTCCCGCGGGCGTCATGCAGGTTCGCACCGTCCGCCACCGGGTCCACGCGGGCGAGGAATTCACTTCCCGTCCCGCAACATACCAGCCACTCCCCCACCTCGGCCAAGCCCTCCGGGTCCGCGATGCCGGTCAGCGCCCCCGACACACGCTCGGCGGTCTCCGCTCCGAACCGGGGCGCCGCCATGCGGCGCAACAGCGCACGTTCGTGCTCGATGCCTTCCTGAAGCCACTGCTTCGGCCACTCCGCCACCCGCTCTTCCAGCGTCATCGCCACGCCCTCCAGGGCATCCCCCGGCGGCGGCTCCGCACCGACACGCCCCAGTCGCTCGACCACCTCCCGGATCCCTTGCTCGCGGCCCTCCCGAAACCACTGCTTCGGCCACTCCGCCACCCGTTCGACCAATGTCATCCTCGCACCCTCCAAGGTCCGCATCGGAGCCGGCTCCGCATCCCCCGGCCCGGTCGTGCCGGGCCATTGTACACCCGCTTGCCGGAGGGGCCGTACCGGCTGTCGCCGACGGCTGCGCTCAAGGGGAAACAAGCACGGCCATGCAACCGAGGTTTCGTGGCCTTTTCTACTGCCTGAGCGTCCGATCGTGGCGATTCGACGGGCACCTTCGGACTTGGCGGGAATTGCCGCGGACCGACGGGCGCAGTGTCGGCAACAAATGGAATTGTCCAGTTTTGCAGCACATTGTCCGCTTTGGCGGGTCGGTGGGCTGGCCGTGCCCTGCCTGGCGCGGGCCACGCCGGAGAAACCCGCCACGGAGCAACGCTCGTGAGGTCGGCAGGAATCACTGCTCAGCGGGCCTTCCCGTCCGCCGGGCGGCGTGCTCGTGCGAGCGCCGTCTCGCGGTGCAGCACGTAGAGGCCGCTGCCGCAGATCAACGCCATTCCGGCCCAGGTGGGCAGAACCGGCCAGTGGCCGAAGAACACCACGCCCCACATCACCGCCATCGGCAGCGCCACGTACTCGAAGGGCGCGATCGCCGACGGCCGCGAGATGCGGTATGCCTGCGACATCAGGTAGCCGGCGATCCCGTTGATCACCCCGATGGCGAGGAACAGGGCGGCGTCCCGGGCCGAGGGCGCCGTCCAGGCGCGCAGCAGGAAGGCGAGGCTCGCATCGTCCTCCGGCGCGAAGCGCCCGTCCCCGGCGACGAGGCCGATGGCCACGCTCGCGACGATGAAGCCCGCCTGCGAGTAGAAGGCGATGGTGGAGGCCCGTTCGCTCGTGCCGAGGCGGCGGGTGAGGATCTGCATCAGCGCATACGCGGCGGCGGCGGCGATCGGAAGCAGGGCGACCAGCCGCAGGACGCCTTCGCCGGGACGCTGCATCACGATGACCCCCGCGAGCCCGATGCCCACCGCCGCCCAGCGTCGCGGGCCGACCGTCTCGCGCAACAGGAGCGCGGAGAGCGCGGTGATCAGCAGCGGCGCGATGAAGAAGATCGAGGTGGCCTCGGCGATCGCCATCGCCGCGAGCGCCATGTAGAACGCGCAGTTGGCGACGACCAGCAGCCCGGAGCGCGCAAGCTGAAGGCCGAGGCGGCGTGTGCGCAACAGGTGGATGCCGCCTTCGAGGCGCATCACGAAGAGGGTGACGGCAATCGCGCTGGCGGCGCGCACCAGGACGATCTCGTGCAGCGGATAGTCTCCGCTCAGCCACTTGATGAGCGCGTCCTGCAGAACGAACAGGGTGATCGCCCCGACCACGCAGACGATCCCGAGTATCCGATGATCCATCTCCGCGGGACCTCGCCGGCACGGCGCCCAAGGGCACGATCGTTGCCGTTCGGCTTCCGTTCCGAATCCCTGGACGTCGTCGACGTCGCCGGCGGCCCCCGGCCGTTTCCGGATCAGGACGCGGTCATCAACGGGGCCGCGGCGGCGTGCGGATGAGGCGGTGCCCGCTGAACTGTCGATTTCGGAGTATGCCGCATGTGTATACGGCCGGTCGCCTGACGTTCGAACCGGGTGATCGGATGGGAACGTTGCGGGTGCGGACCCTGGAAGACCCGCGCACCGAGCCCGCGGAGACGTTCCGGGTGCGGCTGACGGAAGCCCCGAACGCGGAGCTGGACCCGTGGGCGAATTCGGCGACGGTGACGATCGCGGACGACGATGCGGAGGCGGTGCGCGGCCGGGCGCTGGGCAAGGTGCTGGCGGCTGCCGGCCGATGGATCGCCGCGGACGCGGTGCACGTGGTCGGGGGGCGCTCCACCGCGCCGGCGGCGGGCGCGCGGTCGAACTCCGGCGCACGCGCGTTCGTCCAGGCGAAAGCCGGACCGTGGAGCGCGGCCGGATAGGGGAGCGACATCCATCGGAACGGACGCAGGGAAGGCGTAGCGCAGCGCTCGGCCGCGGAGCGCCGGCCCGGAGCTGGTTCGACGTCCCGCTGGGAACGACGGAAGACGCCGCCGGAGCCGGGGATACGTCCGCGGGGGCGGCGGCGCATTACTTGAATTCCGGGGCGCCAACTCCATCTGTCCCCGGTGGAGACAGTGCTTCCGCAAGGCCTGGAAACCCCGGTGCAACCACCGGTACGGAGCGGCGCCGGGTCGCTCCCGGACGTGGAGGCACTCCACGGAGGATGCGGTGTCCACCGGCGGACACTCCGGCAACCAACAGGCTCGACGATCATGACCACTCTTGCGCACAGGCTGCCGACACCGGCCGCGGACCTGCAGGGCTATCTGCGGGCGGTGCAGGCGTTCCCCCTGCTGACGGCCGACGAGGAGCGGGATCTGGCCACCCGTTTCCGGCGCGACGGCGACCTCGAAGCGGCTTGGCGGCTCGTAACCTCGCATTTGCGCTACGTTGCCAAAATGGCGCGCGGCTATGGCGGCTACGGACTGCCCCAGGAAGACCTGATCCAGGAAGGCAACATCGGCCTGATGAAGGCGGTCAAGCGTTTCGATCCCACCCTTGGGGTCCGGCTCGTCTCGTTCGCCATGCACTGGATCCGGGCCGAGATCCACGAATTCGTGCTCAGGAACTGGCGTATCGTCAAGGTCGCGACGACCAAGGCGCAACGCAAGCTCTTCTTCAATCTGCGGGGCGCGAAGCAGATCCTCGGCGCACTTTCGCGCGAAGAGGCCGCCGGGATCGCGAACGATCTGGCCGTGCGTCCCGAGGACGTCTTCGAAATGGAGCGCCGCCTCGAAGCGCACGACGCCGCATTCGACGGCCTCGCCGGCGTGGACGACGACCGTCCGATCCCCGCCACGTTCCTCGCCGATCCCTCCCCCGATCCCTCGGAAGCCCTTGCGGAAGCGGAATGGCGCGAATCCGCGACCGGCTTGCTGCACTCCGCGCTGGAGCGTCTCGACGACCGCGCCCGGGATGTTGTGACCCGGCGCTGGCTCACCGAGCCGAAGGCGAAGTTGCGTGAGCTCGCCGAGGAACACGGCGTCTCCGCCGAGCGCGTGCGCCAGATCGAAGCGCAGGCGCTGCTGGAGCTCAAGGATACGGTCGGCAGGCGTCTCTCGGCTGATGCGCAGCCGCGTTTTAGCTGACGCGCCGCTTCCCGGGGCCGGGGACGGCCCCCCTGCTCCGCCGCCCCGGAGCATGGCGGCGCATCACGACGGTCCGCGGGGGTTGACACGGCAGGCTGCGAAACCGTGCTCCGGGGATGGGCCGCCCGGCTTTCGCTGGTCGGTACGCGCGTACGGGCTACTCCCCGCGCACCGGCACCACCGCGATGTCCACCGAGGGCCGGAGCTCCGCGCAGACCGCGAGCACCTCGTGGATCTTCGACTTCTCGAAGGCTTCGAAGGGGGTTTCGTCGTCGCCGCGGTCCTCGTCGATCGCGGTATAGGCGAGCTGCTTGAGGATGTAGTCGAAGCGTGACGCCCACTTCCGCGCCCCGAGGCGGGCGGTGGTCGAGCAGTTGTCCACCATGTACGACACGCCCTTGTAGTCCATGTAGGGGTTCAGGCTGTCCACCGCCTCGATGATCGACTCGTTGGCGATCTCCGAGTAGGGGTGCCCGCGGTCGGAGAGCAGATCGACCTGGGCCATCATGCACGCGAGGTAGACGCCGGCGGTCTCGGCGTGGATCGGCGCGTAGTTGCGGGTGCTGTCGGCGCGGACCTGCTCGCCGACCTTCCACATGTCGGTGCCGTCGATCTTCCCCAGCGGGTACGTGCCGTGGCGTCGGGTCGCCTGGATGACGCTGCGCACCTCGTTGCCGGAGGCCACGTCGTCGTAGATCTCCTCGAGGATCTCGCGGCAGGGGTGGTAGGCGGCGTTGTAGGCCCTGCGAAACGCCGCCTTCTCGCGCTCCTCCAGCTCCTCGTAGACCGCCTTCAGACCGGAGCGGGAGATGGTCTTGCTGATCGGGCCGGTGATGGAATCCGCGCTGTTGATGAACGCTTCGTCCTTCGACTCGCCCTTGCCGACGAAGCGGGCGTAGAGGCTCTCGGCGATGCCGTGCACCGCCCCGAGAAGGATGCCGCGCTCGCCGAAGATGTCGGATTTGTACTCGCTTTCCAGGGTGGTCTCGAAGGTGTACGGCGAGCCGAGGCCGACCGCCCAGCCGAGGGCGTAGTCGGTGGCCCGGCCGTTCACGTCCCGATGCACCGCGAACGAGCAGTTGATGCCCGCGCCGTTCACTGCGCGGCCCTGCTCGTAGAGCCGGCGTACCGAGGGCCCCATGCCCTTCGGACAGACCGCGATCACGTTGATGTCCTTGGGGAAGTCCTCGCCGGCGGCCTGCAAATGGGAGAGCAGGAAGCCGTGCGACAGGCCGAGCGTGGCGCCGGGCCGGAACGCGCCGAAGATGCGCCGGTAGTTTTCCGCGAAGGCGGCGTCGGAGATGAGCAGCAGCGCCATGTCGGACTCGTGGATGACCGCGTACATCTCGCCGAGCGTGCCGTCGTCCTTCGCAAACCCGGCCACCTCGGCGTCCTTCATGGAGGCCGAGCCTTCCCGCAGCCCGACCGTCACCTTGATGCCCGAACCCTCCAGTGATTCGCGCAGGTTGCAGGCCTGCGCCGGGCCCTGCGAGGACCAGCCGATGACTCCGATCCGGGAGATACCCTCGAAGGCGCGGGGCAGGAGGGGAAAGAGATGGCGGCCGCCGGCGACGATGGTCTCTTCACGGTCGGCGAGCTGGATGGTTCGGGTCTCGAACACCTTCGAGGTGAATGTCACGGTGGGTTCCTCCGGAGTTTCCGAGTCGGTGCGCGTTCAGGGACGGAGAGGACGCGGGATGGGCGAGCCGAAACGAGGGCCGGCAGTGGCCCGGTTCGAAATCCGGGGCTGTCGTGTGGTGGTCCGGCGGATGTCCCGTCCTGGTCCGACAGGCATCCTCACCGTTTCTCGACCTGTGCCTGAGCCTCCTGCAACTCTTTCCTGAAACGGAGCGGATCGTCCATGGTCGGCAGCTCGATCTCGCCCACTCCCGTTCCCTGGCAGATCACCTTGCCGTATCCGAGCAGTCGGCCGGCGACGCTTTGTCTCAGGTTCACTTCTTCGATCCGGTTCAGGTTGATTTCGTCGGTCGCCCGGGCGATCCAGCCGCGCTTGTAGATGATCCGGCGGTTGGTGACGGCGATCTCGGTGGTCCAGATCCTGATCAACATGAACAGGCCCACCACCAGCGGAAGGCAAAGGACGGCGGCCAGCTTGGAGATCCAGTGAAACCGGGCTTCATGGACGATGCGCTCGCCGGTTACGAGCGATTTCCTGGCGTAGCTCATACGAAGGTTTCCCGGAACGCGATACCGGCCCGCTACCCGAAGATCGAATCCCACCGGCGGCGGATCCTGTCTCCGGCCGCCCGGGCAACCCGCCGGAAACCTGGATGGTCGGGGTGAGAGGATTTGAACCTCCGACCCCTGCCTCCCGAAGGCAGTGCTCTACCAGGCTGAGCTACACCCCGTCGCCGCCGCCCTCTGACGAGGGCACGCAACGTCAATGGCTGCGAGCGATGGTGAACTCGGCGAGGCCGGCAAGGGCATCGCGGTAGGGCGATCTCGGGATGGCGCTGAGCGCCTCGCCCGCGAGGTCCGCCTCGTTCGCGGCGATCCGTGAAGTGTATGCGAGGGAACCGGCGGACTCAACGGCCGCGATGACTTCGTCGATGGCGTCGAGCCCTCTGGTCTTGATCGCGTCGTGCACGACCCGGGCGTTGTGCCTGTCGCTTTCCCGGATCGCGTGGATCAGGGGCAGCGTCGGCTTACCTTCCGCGAGGTCGTCGCCCACGTTCTTGCCGGTCTCCCCGGCCCGGCCCCGGTAGTCGAGGATGTCGTCGATGAGCTGGTACGCGGTGCCGAGGTGGCGGCCGAAGCGCGCCATCGCCTCTTCGTGCGGCGGCGGCGCACCGGCGCACACCGCCCCGAGCCGCGCGGCGGCCTCGAAGAGTCTGGCGGTCTTGCGGCTGATGACCTTGAGGTAGCTTGCCTCGGTCGTGTCGGGGTCGTGGCGGTTGAGGAGCTGCAGCACTTCCCCCTCGGCGATCTCGTTGGTCGTATGCGCCATGATCTGCATGACCCGCATGTCGCCGACCCCCACCATCATCTGAAACGCGCGCGAGTAGAGAAAGTCCCCCACCAGCACCGCCGCCTCGTTGCCGAACCGCGCGTTCGCGGTGTCGCGCCCGCGCCTGAGCTGCGAGCCGTCCACGACGTCGTCGTGCAGCAAGGTCGCGGTGTGGATGAACTCGACGATCACCGCGAGATCGACGTGCCGGCTGCCGTCGTGGAGCAACGCGCGGGCGGCGAGCAGGACGAGCAACGGCCGCAGGCGCTTGCCGCCGCCGCTGATGATGTGCTCGGCGACCTGGTTCACAAGGACGACGTCGGACTCGAGGCGCGCTCGGATGGTGCGGTTGACGGCCGCGAGATCGGTGCCGACGAGCGCCCGGATCGATGCGAGATCGGTGGGCGGGACCGCCAGCGTGGCGGCGTGTGCGAGCGGGGTCGGGGTCATCGGCAATGGCGCGGGCGGCATCGGCGTGATTATATCCACGATGGAAAGGGGCATTCGGGCGTCGGGGCGTGCGCGGGAAGGCCCATGGGAAGGCCCATGGGAAGGCGTTGTATCCCGCGCCGTGGACAACTTAGAATCGGCAGCCTGCGGCGAGCTTCCGCCGCCTCTGCCGTGGAGCAGCGCAATGTATGCGGTGATAGTGACGGGCGGCAAGCAGTACCGCGTCAAGGAGGGCGACCGTCTGCGGGTGGAGTGGCTCGACGTGGAAGAGGGCGCCGGGATCGCGTTCGATCGGGTGCTCCTCGTCGGCGACGGCGAGCGGATCACCGTCGGCAACCCGCTGGTCGAGCACGGCAGGGTGGCGGCGACCGTCAGGAGTCACGGGCGGACGAAGAAGATCAAGGTGGTGAAGTTCAAGCGGCGCAAGAACTACCTCCGGCAGCACGGCCACCGGCAGAGGTTCACAGAATTGGAGATCAACTCGATCACGGTGGGCCCGGAACCTGCCGGTTCCCTGGAAGACGTCGCGATGGAATCGGGCTTCCGTGCGTCGCCCGAGGCGCCGTCTTCCGCGTAATCCTGCTTCCCAGGGCGCTTTCGCCAAGCGCCCCCGACCGAAAGCGGGACAATCTCTTCATCGATCTTCCGGGGTGCAGTGGGCCCGGACGTTCGCCAGCCGGCGAAGCGAGGGGACGGAAATGGCACACAAGAAGGCGGGCGGAAGCAGCAAGAACGGGCGCGACTCGCACTCGAAACGGTTGGGGGTGAAGCTCTTCGGGGGTCAGGCGGTGAAGGCCGGAAACATCATCGTCCGCCAGCGCGGCACCCGGTTTCATCCGGGAGAGAACGTCGGCTGCGGCCGGGATCACACGCTCTTCGCCACGGCCGACGGTGTGGTGGTGTTCAAGCGCGGGGGCCGGCACGGCCGGAAGTACGTGAGCGTCCGGACGAGCTGAGCGTCCCCCCGGAAGGCAGGCATCGATTGCCGGACGCGGCAGGGAAGCTCGGGAGCCCGCCGCGCGTGAAGTTCGTCGACGAGGCGGCGATCACCGTCGAAGCCGGCGCCGGCGGCAACGGCTGCCTGAGCTTCCGGCGCGAGAAGTACGTTCCCAGAGGCGGACCGGACGGAGGGGACGGCGGCGACGGGGGCGACGTCGTGCTGTGCGCCGACGCGAGCCTCAACACGCTGGTCGACTTCCGCTACACGCGGCGCTTTCGGGCCGAGTCCGGGCGGCCCGGCCAGGGCCGGGACCGCACCGGCCGCGGCGGCGCGGACCTCCGCATCCGGGTGCCGTTGGGGACGGTGGTCATCGCCGCCGACGGCGGCGAGACCCTTGGCGAGATCACCTCGATCGGCGACGAGCTCATCGTCGTCCAGGGAGGACGCCGCGGGCTCGGAAACGCCCGGTTCAAATCGAGCACCAACCGCGCGCCCAGACGCACCACCGCCGGAAGCCCCGGGGAGCGCCGGGAGCTGCGCCTGGAGCTCAGGCTCCTCGCCGACGCCGGACTCGTCGGCCTGCCGAACGCCGGCAAATCGACCCTCATTCAGGCCGTGTCCGCGGCCCGGCCAAAAATTGCCGGTTATCCGTTCACGACCCTGTATCCCAGCCTTGGTGTCGTGCGCCTCGGGCCGGACCGCAGCTTCGTCATGGCGGACGTCCCAGGCCTGATCGAGGGCGCTTCAGGCGGCGCCGGACTCGGCATCCGCTTCCTGCGCCACCTTTCGCGCACCCGGGTGCTGCTCCACCTCGTCGACGTCGCCCCGGTGCACGGCGAGGCCGACGTGAGCGAATCCGTCCGTCTCATCGAGCGCGAACTCGACGCCTTCGACCCGGGGCTTGCCCGGCACGAGCGCTGGCTCGTGCCGACGAAGCTCGATCTGGTGCCCCCGTCCGAGCGCGCGGATGCGGTCGCGACGCTCGTCGGCGAGCTGGGGTGGGACGCTCCGGTGTACCCGGTCTCCGCGATCACCGGCGAAGGCACGGAGGCGCTGAGCGAAGCGGTGATGCGATCCCTCGAGGACGACGAGTGATGCGTCGCGGCGCCGGGACCCGGCGCTGGGTCGTCAAGGTCGGCAGCGCCCTCATCACCAACGACGGCCGTGGACCCGCGATGGACGTCATCGGCGCATGGGTCGAGCAGATGGTGGCTCTGCGCGCGCACGGGGTGGACGCCGTCCTGGTCTCCTCGGGCTCGATTGCGGAGGGAATGCGCAGGCTCGGCCTCGCTCGGCGTCCCGAGGCGATCTACGAGCTGCAGTCGGTCGCCGCGGTCGGCCAGACGGGTCTGGTCCAGGCCTATGAATCATGCTTTCAGCGCCACGCGACCCACACCGCGCAGATATTGCTCACCCACGAAGATTTTTCCGACCGGGGGCGGTACCTGAACGCGCGCAGCACACTTCGCCGGTTGTTGCGCTACGGCGTGGTGCCGGTGGTCAACGAAAACGACGCGGTCGCCACCCCCGACATCCGGCTCGGGGACAACGACAGGCTCGCGGGTCTGGTCGCGAACCTGGTGGAGGCGGAACTGCTGGTGCTCCTGACCGATCAGCCCGGCCTGTTCGAGCGTGACCCCCGGACCGACCCGGCGGCCCGCCTGATCGAGCGCGGCCGGGCCGGCGACCCCGCTCTGGAGGCGATGGCGGGAGAGGGCGGAGCGCTGGGTCGGGGTGGAATGCGGACGAAGCTCAAAGCCGCCGCGCTCGCGGCCCGCTCGGGCACACCGACCCGCATCGCCTCCGGCCGGGAGTCCGGGGTGCTGGGCAGGCTCTTCGGCGGTGAGTCGATCGGGACGCTGCTCGAGCCGGGGCAGGCGCCGTTGGGGGCCCGCAAGCAGTGGCTTGCCGGGCAGCTCAGCGTGCGGGGGCGGTTGCGCATCGACGAGGGCGCCGCGAAGGTGCTCGTCGAATCGGGCCGCAGCCTCCTTGCGGTGGGGGTCCGGGCGGTGGAGGGTGAGTTCGCCCGCGGAGAAGTCGTCGCCTGCTTCGACCCCTCCGGCGCCGAGGTCGCCCGCGGACTGGTGAACTACGACGCCGTCGAGACACGCCGCATCATGGGGCAGCGCAGTGGAAGGATCGCGGCACTGCTCGGCTACGTCGATGAACCGGAACTCATCCACCGGGACAATCTGGTGCTGATGCTCGACTGAGCTGGGCGCCCCGCCCGCGTTCGGCGGCCGTGGGAGGAAGTCCGGCGGACCCCGATTCAGCCCAGGACGAGGGCTTTCAGTCGGGCGTTGAGCCGCCTCTTGTGCCGCGCCGCCTTGTTCTTGTGGATGAGGCCCTTGCCGGCGGTGCTGTCGAGCAGGGACTCTGCCCGCCTGAACGCCGCGCGAGCCGCATCGACGTCCTTCGCTTCGACAGCCTTCAGCACACGCTTGACGCTGGTGCGCATTCTGGAGCGCATGCTGGCATTATGGGCGCGCCTGCGTTCCGCTTGCCGCGCGCGTTTTCTTGCTTGGGGGGAGTTTGCCACTGATCCGACTCTCCTCATCCGGGGTCCGGCCGGAAGGGCGCGGATTATGCCGGCCTCACAGGGGTCTGGCAATGCGCATGCGCCGGCGGCGGAGGAACCCCCGCCGCGGCGGACAATGTCCGGGATCGTCGTGGCTCCACGCACGGCCGGAGGGGACGGCCGCAACGTCAGATCGCGCATTCGGGGAGTCGGGGGGACGGGCGTGAGCGGAGGGCGCCGTCACCCGCGCCGCCGTTTCGACTCGCCCGACGTCGTCCTCTCCCGGTATTCGGCCCGGTGAGTCGGTCGCTCCTCAAATCGACGGGGGTGGTCGGCGCAAGCACGACGGTCTCGCGCGTGCTCGGATTCGTGCGCGACGTCGTCATCGCCCAGGCGTTCGGCGCGAGCGCCGGCGCCGACGCCTTCTTCGTCGCATTCCGCATCCCGAACTTCCTGCGCCGGCTGTTCGCCGAGGGCGCCTTCTCCCAGGCATTCGTGCCTGTCCTGAGCGAATACCGGACCCGGCGCGAGATCGCCGAGGTGCGGGATCTGGCCTCCCACGTCTCGGGAGCGCTGCTCGGCGCGCTCACCGTCGTCACCGTCACCGGCGTCGTCGCCGCGCCGGTCATCATCGCGATCTTCGCACCCGGATTCCTGTCCGATCCCGGGAAGTACGCGCTTGCCGTCGAGATGGTGCGGATCATGTTTCCGTACGTGCTCTTCATCTCCCTCGTCGCTTTCGCGGGGGGCATTCTCAACACCTATGGCCGGTTCGTGGTCCCCGCCTTCACGCCGGTGCTGCTCAACGCCTGCCTCATCGGCGCCGCGCTCTGGCTTGCACCGGTGTTCGAGGTCCCCGTGGTCGCCCTCGCGTGGGGGGTGCTCGCGGCCGGCGTCGTCCAGCTCGCGTTCCAGTTCCCCTTCCTCGCTACGCTGGGAATGCTGGTCCGCCCGCGCCTGCGCCGTGCCCACGAGGGGGTCTCCCAGGTGGTTTCGCTGATCCTGCCGGCGGTGTTCGGAGTGTCCGTCGCCCAGATCAACTTGCTCGTGGACACGGTGATTGCGTCGTTTCTCGTGACCGGCAGCGTCTCGTGGCTGTATTTTTCGGATCGGATGGTCGAGTTTCCTCTCGGCGTGTTCGGGATCGCGCTCGCCACCGTCATCCTGCCGCACCTGTCGCGCCAGCATGCGGCCGCGTCGCCCGTGGCGTTCTCGGACACCCTGGATTGGGCGCTCCGGCTCCTGGTGCTGATCGCGGCACCCGCCGCGGTCGGGCTCGGAGTGCTCGCCGCGCCCATCCTCACGACCCTCTTCCACTACGGCGAGTTTTCCGCGCACGACGTCGGCATGGCGGGGCGCAGCCTGATCGCGTTCGCCTCCGGCCTGATCGCGTTCGTCGCGGTGAAGGTGCTCGCGACCGGGTACTTCTCGCGCCAGGACACGCGCACCCCGGTCAGGGTCGGGGTGGTGGCGATGCTCTCGAACATCGTGTTCAACCTTGCCCTCGTCGTTCCCCTGGCCCACGTGGGACTTGCTCTCGCCACCGCCCTGTCCGCATTCCTCAACGCCGGGCTCCTGCTGCGCGGGCTCATCACCCGCGGGGTGTTCCGGCCGCGTCCGGGGTGGGGGGGATTCATCCTGCGGGCCGCGATCGGCAATCTGGTCCTGGGCGCGTGCCTGTGGGCGGCGCGGGGCGATACCGGGGCGTGGCTCGAAGCCGGGGCGGCGTCCCGCGCCTTGCGGCTCTGCGCCCTCGTCGCAGCAGGGGTCGCCGTCTACGCCGCGGTCATGCTGGGCCTGGGGCTGCGGCGGCGCGACTTCGCGCCCCCTGCCGCTCCCTCCGGATGAACACCGCGGGGGCGGAGCAAGTATCATCCCGTGCCGGTGAGGACTCGAGGAGAATCGAGTTGGAATTGATCCGCGGCCGGCACAACGTGAAGCCCGGGCACCACGGCTGCGTGGCCACGATCGGAAACTTCGACGGGGTGCACCTCGGCCACCAGGCGCTGATCGGGCAGCTTGCGGCGCTGGGCCGCGAGCGCGCCCTTCCCACCACCCTCGTCACGTTCGAGCCGCAGCCGCAGGAATTCTTCGCGGGAGAGAACGCGCCGCCGCGCCTCACGCGGCTGCGGGAGAAGCTGCGCGCGCTCGGCGCGACGCCGCTCGATCGAGTCGCGTTGCTGCGCTTCGACGCCCGACTTTGCGCGATGTCTCCCGTCGAGTTCGTCGAGTCCTTCCTGGTCACCGGACTCGGCGCCCGGGCCGTCGTCGCGGGCGATGACTTCCGCTTCGGATATCGGGGCGAGGGCAATTTCGACCTCCTGGTCTCGCTCGGCGAACGGCACGGTTTCGACGTCGTGAGGCGCGAGACCTTCAATGCGCGCGGCGGGCGGGTCAGCAGCTCCTGGATACGGGACGCGCTCGCGAACGACGAGCTGGAGATCGCCCGCGAGCTGCTCGGCCGGAGCCATGCCGTAAGCGGCAGGGTGGCGCGCGGCGACCAGCGCGGACGCACCATCGGATTCCCGACCCTCAACGTTCCGTTTCGCCGCCACCGCCCGCCGTTGCGCGGCGTCTACGCGGTCAAGGTGTCAGGGCTCGAAGGGCGGGCGCTCGACGCGGTGGCGAACCTCGGCACGCGCCCGACCGTCGGTGGACGTACGGTGGTGCTGGAGGCCCACGTGTTCGATTGGAGCGGCGACGCCTATGGACGGCACGTGGACGTGAGCTTCGTCGCGAAGATACGCGACGAGCGCAAGTTCGATTCGTTCCAGGCGCTCAAGACACAGATTGAACGTGACGGTGCGCAGGCGCGCGAAATCTTCGCGCGCGCGATGCCCGGACGCCCGGAGTGACCGGCGGCATGACCGGTCCGGAACAGGGCACGGCCGGCGCGTCGGATCCGCGCATCGGCCGGGAAGGGCGAGGCGGGGCACTCGGATGGCTGTGGTGCTCGCTCGCCGTCGTCGTCCTGGATCAGGGCACAAAGCTCGCGGCCGCGATGCTGCTCGATCCGGCGGCGTCCCTCGAGCTGGCGCCGATGCTCGATCTCGTCCTCGCGTACAACACCGGCGCGGCGTTCAGCATCCTGAGCACGGCGGGAGGGTGGCAGCGCTGGCTGTTCATCGGGCTTGCCGTGGTGATCTGCGGGTTCATCGTCCACTGGCTGCGCACCCTGCCCCGCGAGGCCCGCTGGACGCCGTTCGCGCTTTCGCTGATCCTCGGAGGGGCGGCCGGCAACATGGTGGACCGCGTACGTATCGGCGCGGTGGTGGACTTCATCGGCTTCCACGTGGGCGACTGGCACTGGCCGGCGTTCAACGTGGCCGATTCCGCACTCTGTGTGGGCGCGGCGTTTCTCGTCTTCGGCGCGTTCCGACACCGGGACGGTGAATGAGGAGTGCCGCCCGATGACGGAGGCGCCGCCTCGCGGCAGGGGTCGCGGCGAGACGTCCGTCGCCGCGATGGTATCGTGACGCGCCGACGGGGAAGATCATTGAACCGCCGTCCAACGCAACCTGCCTCTGGAGCTTCGCGCAGTCTCGCGCGCATGGCCTCGCGCCGGCGGATTGCGTGCGATTGGCGAGAGGGCGCACGAATCCTGCGTCCGAGCCGCCGCTTGCGGCGCCGTAGCGCGACTCGATGCAGTCGAGCGCGAATCCCGTGAGCCGCCAGCCGGAACCACCGCCCGGATGGGTGTACCCGGGTGAGTCTGCCAAGCTCGCCCGTCCCATCCGGTCCGACGCCACCGCCGGCAACGGACGCCAGCCGGAACCGCCGGTTGACCGGGTCGCGGTGCAGGCCGCCCTCGACGCCGCCCGCGCCGACTTTGCCGCTGCCCAAACGGCCGCGCGGGTCAGCCGCGGCCGGGATCGCATCGCGGCTCAAGCTCGCGTGCGCGAGGCCGGCGCGAGGGTTCGCCGGTTTCGCGCCATCCTCGCGTAAGCGTCGACCGGAGACCGGCCGGTGTTCGAAGTCGTCGAGGGCAGCGTCGCGTTCGGCGGCAACCGGGCGCTGGACTCGGTGTCCTTCGCGATGGCGAAGGGCCAGCTCGTCGGCCTGATCGGCCCGAACGGCTCCGGCAAGACCACCCTGCTGAACGCGACCAGCGGCATCTACCCGCTCGACTCGGGCGCGATCCGCTTCGAGGGCCGGCCCATCGAGAAGGCGCCGCCGCACGAGGTCGCCCGCGCCGGCATCGCCCGCACCTTCCAGATCGCGCGGATCTTTCCCCGCATGACGGCGCTGGAGAACATGCTCACCCCGGGCTTCACCACCCGCGACGCCGAAGACCGGATCACCCTGATCCGGCGGGCGAAGGAGTACCTGGACTTCCTCGACATCGCCGGGTTCGCCGACGAGCAGGCGGCGGACCTCTCCGGCGGGCAGCGCATGCTGCTGCAGTTCGCCCGCGCCCTGATGCTGAAGCCCCGGCTGATGCTGCTCGACGAGCCCTTCGGGGGGATCCACCCCCTGCTGGTCGAGCGCATCCTCGGGCGCATCCGCGATCTGCGCGACCAGGGCATCGACTTCATCGTCGTCAGCCACGACCTGCCCGCGATCATGGGCCTCGCCACGCGGATCGTGGTGCTGGCCAACGGGCGGCTGATCGCCGACGGCGCCCCGGACGAGGTCCGCGAGGATCCCGGGGTGATCGAAGCCTATCTCGGGGGCTGAAGGGGCGCACGATGCTCAGCGCGCACGACGTCGTCGCCGGCTACGTCGATGAGATCGACATCCTGCAGAACGTCTCCATCGACGCGGAACGGGAGCAGATCACCTCCGTCATCGGGCCGAACGGCTCCGGGAAGTCCACCCTGGTGCGCGTCATCTGCGGCTTTCTGCATCCGAAGGCGGGGAAGGTGTCGTGGGACGGCACCGACCTCACCGGACGGTCGAGCCACGACATGGCCGGGCTCGGCATCTGCTACCTGCCGCAGGAACGGACCGTGTTTCCCCACCTGACGGTCGAGCAGAACATCCGGCTCGGGGGCTGGACCTTCCGCGGCGACAAGGCGCGGATCGGGCGCGAGCTGGAGCGGGTCTACGGCCTGTTCCCCCTGATGCGGGAACGGCGGAGATCCAGGGCCGGCGACCTGTCGGGGGGGATGCAGAAGATCCTGGAGATCGCCCGCGGCATGATGATCCGCCCCGAGATCCTGGTCTGCGACGAGCCGACGGTGGGGCTCGCGCCGATCATCGCCAAGGACGTGTACGATACGATCGAGCGCCTCAAGGCGGACGGCCTGACCATTCTCCTCGTCGACCAGAACGTGCGCGAGGCGATCCGCGTCGGGGATCACGTCTACGTGCTGGAGGTCGGGCAGAACAAGGTCAGCGGCACGAAGTCGGAGTTCGAGACCAATCTGCACGACATGATCAAGGACTGGTTGCAGATATGAGAGGAGGCAAGACGATGACCAGGCTACGCAACGTGAAGTCGCTGTCCGGCGCCGCCGTCGCGGCGGCGCTGTCGCTGTCGGGGGCTGCCGCAGGAGCGGCCGACACCATCAAGGTCGGCGGTCTGGCCCCGCTGTCCTCGCCGGGAAGCTACCAGCAGGGGCCGGAGCTGGTGCTCGGGCTCCAATGGGCGGTGGACGACGTCAACGCCGCCGGCGGCGTGCTCGGCAAGCAGGTCGAGCTGATCGTGGAGGACACCCAGGGCCGGCCGCCCACCGGCGCCACCGTGGTCGAGAAGCTGATTACCAAGGACAAGGTGGTGGGCGTGGCCGGCGAGTACCACTCGTCGGTGTGCAAGGCGGAGATCGAGGTCTTCCACCAGCACGGCATCCCCTTCGTCATCGGCTCGTGCTGGTCGGACGCGCTGACCGCCGCAGGGTACGACGAGATCTTCCGCACCAGCGTGTACTCCTCGAAGCTCGCGGAGAACATGGTGGCGGTGATGATGGCGAACGGCATCGGGAAGGCGGCGGGCCTGGCCGAGGACACGGACTACGGCGTGGGCATCGCGAAGAACATCGAGGGCGCGATCGAGAAGTTGGACGCGGACATCGAGTTCAGCTACGAGGTGGTCGAGAAGACGTCCAAGGACTTCGTGCCGATCCTGCTCAAGTACAAGACCCAGGTGAAGCCGGAGGTCCTGATCGTGGCGGTGACCCAGCCCGGCGGCTTCCTCGTGCTCAAGCAGGCCCACGAGATCCGCTTCGCGCCGACCGCGGACACCCTCTATCTCGACGGCACCTGCACCGCGCAGAACGACAAGGTGTTCTGGGACGCGGTGAAGGAGGCGGGCAACCACGTGATGATGTCCTGCCCCTACAGCCCGAGCGTCAAGCTGACCGAGCTCGGCGAGCGGATCAAGCAGCGCTACATCGACCAGTTCGACCGCCAGCCGAACTACCTGCCGCTGCAAGGGTACGACGCGATGATCTCGCTCCTGACCGCGATCGGGAACGCGGGCTCCACCGACGGCAAGGCCATCATCGCGGCCCTGCAGGCACTCAGGATCACCAGCACCCGCGGCGACATCGAGTTCTCCCAGGAGGACGGGGTCTGGCACCACCAGTGGAAGGGCGTGCCGACGTTCATCTTCCAGTACACGGAGGTCGGGCAGTCCGCGGGCGACGCGGCGGTGCTCTACCCGGAGCAGTTCGCGACCGCGAAGATCATGCGGCCGTAACGTGGCGGCCGGCCGGGGACGGGGGGAGCCGCCGCCCGTCCCCGGCAACCCCCCTGCCATCGCCCTCGGGGGGCGGGGATGCCCGCCGACCGTCGGCCCGCGACGTGCAGCATCGAGCCGACCTGGACCGGATCCATGGACTACTACGTCCTCTCGCAAGTCGTCAACGGCGTGATCTTCGGCCTGATCTACGCGCTCATCGCGCTGGGCCTGACCGTGGTGTTCAGCATCATGCGGGTGGTGAACTTCTCCCACGGCGAGCTCTACATGCTCGGTGGATACACGCTGTACGCGCTGACCGCGGGCGCGGTGGCCCTGCTCTCGATCCCCCTTGCCATACCCACCATCGTGGCGCTGCCGCTGGCCATGGCCGCGGTTGCGACGTTCGGCGTGGCGGTGGAACGGGGCCTGCTGCGTCCGGTGTATACCGCGCGCATGGACCGGCCCGAGGAGTACGCCATCATCCTGACCTTCGGGCTGTCGCTGTTCCTGCAATACGGCGCCCTGACCGCCGTGGGACCCTACGAGATGACCCCCGGCTCGTTCTGGGAGGGGTCGAAGCACATCGTCGGCGACCTCTACCTCGCCGGCGACCGGCTGTTCGCCGCCGGGGTGTCCGCCCTGCTCATCGCCGCCACCCTGTTCTTCGTCTACGGCACCTGGACCGGCCGCGCCCTCATGGCCACCGCGCAGAACCGGGTCGGGGCGACCATCGTGGGGGTGAACCCGGTGCGGATGAACGTCATCGCCATGGCTCTGGCCGGGCTTCTGGCCGGCGCGGCCGGCGCCCTGCTCGCCCCGGTGTTCCTGGTCTACCCGGACGTGGGCCAGATCCCGGTGATCAAGGCGTTCGTGATCATCGTCCTGGGCGGCATGGGCTCGATCCCCGGCGCGGTGGTCGCGGCGCTGATCCTCGGCGTGGTGGAGAGCCTGGGCTCGGTCTACCTCTCGGTGGCCTACCGGGACGTGTTCGCGTTCCTGGTCCTGATCGGGGTGCTGCTGTTCCGCCCCCACGGGCTGTTCGGCCAGAAGGAGCGCCGCGCTTGACCCGGTTGGAGAACGCCGCGCGGGGTCCGATGCCGGCCGGAGCGCGTCATCCTTCCCCGAGGACGGCCAAGCCGGAAGGAGCGCGTCGCGTGAACCGGCTGGCGGAGGTCTTCTCCGGATCGGTCCCGGCCGGGCGGCACGACCTGCGTTGCCGCGGCCGGGCGGCTCGCAAGGAGCGCCGGGCGTGACCCGGTTCGAGAAGGGCGCCTGCGGGCTGGCCCTGGCCGGAGGGCTCGCCATCCCCTTCCTGCTCGACGGCTACACCCTCCGGGTCGCGGCGATGGCGCTGTACTACGTCATCCTCGCGTCCTCGTGGAACCTGCTCCTCGGCTATGCCGGCCAGTTGTCCTTCGCCCACGCCGCGTTCGCCGGGATCGGCGCCTACACCTCCGGGCTGCTCAGCCATCACCACGGCGTGCATCCGGGCTTCGGCATCTTCATCGGCGGGGTGGTGGCGGCGGGGATCGGCTGGTGCCTGGGGCGCATGTGCCTGCGCACCCGCGGCCCCTACCTGGCCCTGATGACCCTGGGCTTCTCGGAGACGGTGCGGCTGATTCTCCAGATCGAGCACGACTACACCCGCGGGTCGCTGGGCTTGCAGATCCCCTACCTCTTCGGCGAGGGCCTGCCGCAGCACGTCCTTGGGTACTTCGTCATGCTGGCGCTGGCGGTGCTCACCATCGTCGTGCTCCACCGGCTGGTGAACTCGGAGAAGGGGCTCTACTTCAAGGCGATCCGGGAGGACGAGGACGTGGCCGCGGTGATGGGGGTGGAGCTGGTGAAGTGGAAGGTCAACGCCTTCGTCATATCGAGCCTGTTCGCCGGCCTCGCCGGCGCCATCTACGCCCATCTCTTCGTCCAGGTGCTCGCGCCGCAGAATCTGCTGCTCATCGAGATGGGGCTGATCCTGGCCATGACCATCGTCGGCGGCCTGGGCACCCTGACCGGCCCGATCATCGGCGCGATCCTGCTGGTGGTGATGTGGGAGATCATGCGCGACGTGAGTCCCTACGCGCACATGCTGCTGTTCGCGACCCTGGTGATCGTGGTGATGAAGTTCTTCCGGGCGGGCATCTTCGGCCTGATCGCCGGGAAGCTGAAGGCGAAGGGGTTGATGGCGAAGGCGCCGCCGTTGACGGTGGAGTAGGGGAGCCGCGCCGCCCGTTCCGGGTCCCGGGATTCGCGGCAATGCACCGCGCGTGCACCCGCCCGATGAGCCCCGCGCCGGCAAGCGATACGTTCAACACGGCGCCGGATCGCGTGCCGGCATCGATGGATGCATTGGCGACCATGCCGGGAGGGTACGTCTGCGTCCGGGGCGAATCCGGACGTCGAACGTCTCCCGAGACGGCGGCGAGATCCGGCGCAAGGGTTTGGTGCTAGACTCCCGCCGCATCAGGCCCGCCGGCCGCGCCCTCGCCGGAGGGCGCGGCCTCCCGAAGGGTGCCTCCTCCCGGGGGGATTGACGTGACGCCCGATGATCGCATCTTCCTGAAAAGATTCTTCCAGAACCTTCGGGATCGGTCGCTCGATCCGTCGGACGAGTGTTACGTTCCTCTGTACGGTGATCCCGAACTGGTGGAAGAGGATCCTGTTCAGAGGCTCTCCCATGCGATTGAATGGACGTCGGAAAGCGTGCAGCTTTTTTCCGGATATCGTGGTACGGGCAAGAGCACGGAGCTGAAGCGGCTCAAGGCCCGCCTGGAGGAATCCGGCTATTTGGTGTTCCTGTGCGACGTCGAAGATTATCTCAACCTGTCGACGCCCATCGACGTGAGCGACTTCCTGATGGTCGCCGCCGGGATGTTCGGCGAAGCGGTCAACGGACGTTTGGAAGAAGGCAGTCATGATCTGCGTGAGGGCTATTGGGAACGATTTCGTACCTTCTGGAACAGACTGGGCATCGATGCTCCCAAGCTGTCCGCTTCGATCGGGACAGGGCCGGCATCGATCGGAATCCGGGCCAACCTGAAAAGCGACCCCACGTTCAAGGAGCAGCTACAGAAGCACATGGCCGGGCATCTGGGCGCCCTCGTCGCCGATGTCCGGGCCTTCCTTGAAGGCTGCGTGATGAGACTGAGAGAATGCTACGGCGATCATGAAGTCGTGCTGCTTCTCGATTCCGTCGAGCATATCCAGGGCACACCGACGAATGCGGAGGATGTCCACAGCTCGGTAGAAAAATTATTCGCGAGCCATCCGGAAAAGCTTCGTCTGCCCAACCTGCATGTGGTCTATACCGTTCCGCCGTATCTCAAGGTCCGCCACCCCAACGTGGGCGCACTCTATGGACAGGCTGGCCTCAAAACTCTCCCCGCATTCAAGCTGCATACCCAGGAAGGAAATCGCATCCAGGAAAGTTTCGACGCCATGGAACGAGTCGTCAGCCGTCGTGGTGAGTGGAGGAAGCTGCTGGGCGATGAGCGTCCCCTTCTGGATCGTCTGATTCACTCCTCGGGCGGACACCTGCGAGATCTTTTGCGCCTGCTGGCCGAAGTCCTGCTCCGTGCCAGGACGCTCCCTGTCCCTGAACGCACCGTAGAGGCCGCTATCAGCCAAGTAAGAACGGAATTCCTGCCCATTCCAGACAACGACGCGCTCTGGCTGGCCCGAATCGCCGACAGTCATCAAGTCGTCCTGGAAGATCTCGCTGTTCTACCTTCTCTCGCGCGATTCTTCGATACCCATCTCGTCCTCTGCTACCGCAACGGCGAGGAGTGGTACGACGTCCATCCCCTGGTCCGGGAGCACGTTCGCGCCCAGGCTGAATACGTCCGCCAACGCCGTGCCCAACCGCAGTAGCGTGAGGCTCCGGTGGTGACGACCACCGCTCTGCCCATGGACGGCGACGAAATCATCCTCGACCCGGCAGCCGAAGCCGAATGGCAGGTACTCCGCCGGCAGATCGAGCTTGCCGCCGGCTTCTGGCTCGGATTCATCTTCTGCCCATCTCCGCGCCCGGTCGCGGTGCTGCGGCGGCGGGTGGAACAAATCTACCGGCTTCATGCGTCGCGGGTGTGGCTGGTCCGCCCCTCCGCACCGGAGGAGCTTCGCGAGATCCTGCCCCGGCTGTTGGAGCCGGAATCCGTGGAGGCAGGCTGCATCTGGGTCGAGGCCATCCACCTCGACGCTTCGACGTTCACGGATGAGGAGCCCGGTCCTTGGGCCACGGCCTGGGACTGGACGTTGATGCGCACCAACGAACACAGGGAAGTCCTGCGCCGCCGGATGAACGGGGGCTTGGTGTACGCGGTCCCGCCGCAGTGGAAGCCCCGCGCCCGCATCGCCGCTCCCGATCTGTGGTCGATACGTTCCCTGGTGCTCGATCTGCCGGCAAGCGCCGGCGGGTTGCCGGATACCGGGCGCCGGGACGCGATGGAGAGGGGATCCGTCGCACCTGACCCTTCCTTCGATACCGCCATCGACGTCGACTTCGCGTTGGCGGAAGCGCGCCGAATCGAAGGCAAGCCGAAGTACGACCCGCGTTCCCATGCGCGCGTGCTCCTGCGGGCGGTCGAAGGATTGCTGGCGCGGGATCGGGCAGGCGAGGCGGTAGAGACGGCTCACAGGGCACTGCGTATCTTGAGGGCCGCGCCGGCTCCGGGACGCTTGTTGCCGGAGGCGCTGGAGTGGACAGGAAAGGCGGAACGGGTGAACGGCGACGTTGCCGCGGCCGAGACGCACCTCGATGAAGCAGTGAGTGGCTGGCAGTCCCTCATCGACAACGACGGTGAATCACCACAAACCTTGCGCGACTTGTCCATCAGTCTGGGGAGCCTTGGAGATGTCCGCCGCAAGTCCGGCGCTCTGGCGACTGCGACGGAGGCGTTCGAGGAATCCCTCGCTCTCCACCGCCGGCTGCTGGAAGCGATGGGCGAGACGCCGCAGGCATTACGCGACCTGTTCGTCATTCTTGGCAGAGTCGGAGATGTCCGGCTCGAAAGGGGTGAGCTTGCCGCTGCCACGGAGGCATTCGAGGAATCCCTCGCCCTCGCCCGCCGGCTGTTGGATGCGATGGGCGAGACGCCACAGTCGTTGCGCGATCTGTCCGTCAGTTTTGAAAGGCTCGGAGACGTCCGGCGCGAGTCCGGCGAACTCGCGGCTGCAACCGCAGAGTTTGAAGAATCCCTCGCCCTCGCCCGCCGCCGGCTCGAAGCGTTTGGCGAGACGCCGCAGGCGTTACGCGACCTGTCCGTCAGTCTCAACAAGCTCGAAGATGTCCGGCGCGAGTCCGGGGACCTCACCGCCGCCACCGCCGCGTTCGAGGAATCCACCGCCCTCAAGCGCCGTTTGCCCAACGCCACGGGTGAGGCATGAGCCGGTCATTCGACAAGCTGGTCGCGTTGCTGAAAGAGCTGTTCCAGCTCGACCGGCCGGATCTGGACTTCGGGTTCTACCGCATCATGCACGCGAAGAGCGCCGAGGTGACGCAGTCCCTGGAACGGGACCTGTTGCCGCAGGTGCAGGCGGCCTTGTCGCAGTATCAATCGGCGGACAAGGTGGCCATCGAAAGGGAGCTCGACGAGACCATCAAGCGGATACGGTCCGATGGAGCGGACCCGGATACTTCCTCCAAGGTTCGGGATCTGCGCGCGAGGCTCGCCGAAGAAGCCGTGGATCCGGATGCGCTGGAAGCCGAGGTCTACGACCACCTGTATGGTTTCTTCCGGCGTTACTACTCCGAGGGAGACTTCCTCGGCAAGCGCGTATACAAGCTCGGCGCGTATACGCGATTCCCTACGAGGGCGAGGAGGTCAGGCTCCACTGGGCCAACACGGACCAGTACTACATCAAGACCGGCGAGTACCTGCGCCATTACACCTTCCGATCGCAGACCGCCGGGCGGGAGGGCCTCGTCCTCGACGAGTGGTTCACCGGGCACAGCGGGTTCGCGGACGAAGACGGCGGCGGCGGGTACGATCTGGTCTACGTCAACGGCGACAACAACTCTCGAGAACCTCAAGGCCCCGGCCGACACCTGGACGGTGCGCCTCATCGAGGAAGCCTTCCACCGGCTGATGTTCGAGCCGGAGAGGCGGTGACGGCTCCGGTATCGGCCGCCCACGACCACCCCGCCGGCCTCGGCCCCCCGGGGCGGCGCGCATCGCCATCGTCCGGCCGCTACGATCCTCGATCGGCTTGCACCGGACCGAGATCGCCCGGATCGACATACCCGGATTCGACCCACCGTGCTCGCGCAATCTGCTCACACGCGGCGCGGCGTTGCTCCGCTTTGGTCTTCGAGACGAGCACTTGGCTGGTGGGCAGTTCGCCAGCCAGCGCCACGCCGTAAGCGAGCGCCGGACAGGTCTCGGCCAGCACGATGCGCCGGTCGTGCAGCAGTTCGTTCAACCCACCCTCGAAAGGTCTGCATTCATGGTACCCGGCACGCGGGTACGAGGGTTCGCGGAGATCGACCCGGTGCAGGTTTCCTCGGTGGCGCTGCGAGACGTCGAGTTCGATGAATTGACATCGCACCATGCAGGTATGAAGATTGATGGCATTGAAGACATGCTTTTGAAGGCGATGCCAATGGCTCAATTGACGGTCCGCAAGCTGAGCATGCAGGTGGTCGATGCCCTCAAGCGGCGGGCGGCCGCTCACGGCCGATCCGCGGAAGCGGAGCATCGGGAGATCCTGCGCAAGACGTTGCTCGCCGATGATGGAAATTTCGCGGATCGTGCGCGGATCATGAGGCAACGCCTTCAATCGTCGGTTGACGGCACTGAAACGATCCGGGCCGACCGGGACCGGGACGGAGCGACGTGAGAGGCTACGTCGTCGACGCGAGCGTTGCCGTCAAGTGGCTCGTGGCAGAGAGTCTGTCGGATGAGGCGTCGAGCCTGCTCGATGCGGGGTTGACGTTGCTGGCCCCCGCGCTGCTCTTTGCCGAGGCCGCCAATGCGTTATGGGCCATGCACCGACGCGGCGACATCGACCGGGACGGGCTTGCCGGCGCCGTGGATCTGCTCCGCACCGCTCCGGTCACCACACCGCGGTCGATGCGCCAACTTGCGGCCTCCGCGACGCGGCTGGCTGTCGACCTCGGCCATCCGGTCCACGACTGCTTCTATCTCGCTCTGGCGATTCACGAGCAGCACCCCGTGGTCACCGCCGACACTCGATTCCGGGAGAAAACGCGGGACCATCCGTATCTGTTCGACCGGGTCGTGCACTTGGCGGATATCGGGAAAACCCGACCGCGCTTCGTCGGATGAGGAAAACGACATGAAACCCGTAGCCGTCCGCAACATCGAGCGCACCGACGGCGCGGTCATCGACGAGCTCGGCACGCTCGAGGTCGCGACCGTGCACGAGGCCCGGGGCCGCAGCAGCCTGCTCAAGCCGTACATCCGCCCGAGCCACCCGGGCGCCGGCCGCCGGCAGCGCCGTCATCATGCAAAGCGGGCAGGACACCCGCGTCCGCCAGGACGCGCCGCTCCCAGGAGACACGGCCCGCGGGCGCTGCCCATCATGGCCTGTTGGCCTGACGCGAAGCCCGGCTGGATTGCAGGGGAGGGCTGATGGCGGCAGTCCACTATCACGAAGGACGTTTCCCGCCCGAGGAGCGTCTCGACTGGCCGGCGCTCATCCCGCTGATCGGCCCGGCGGTCGCGGCGGTGGCGCGCTACGGCGGGGCGCTTGCCGCCATCCCCAACCCCCGCGTCCTGCTCTCGCCCATGACGACCCAGGAAGCGGTGCTCTCCTCGCGCATCGAGGGTACGCAGGCCACGATGGACGAAGTCCTGGAGTTCGAGGCCGGAAAGGAAGCGGAATCCCCCGAGCGCCGGGCCGACATCCACGAGGTGCTCAACTACCGCGCCGCGATGCGGGAGGCGGAGCGGATGCTGGAGACGCTGCCCATCTGCCAAAGGGTTATCCGGGAGGCGCACCGGGTGCTGCTCTCCGGGGTGCGCGGCGAGGGCAAGTCCCCCGGCGACTACCGGCGCATCCCCAACTGGATCGGCCCGCCCGGCTGCACCGCGGAGGAGGCGACCTTCGTGCCCGTCGGGGCGGAGAAGCTCCCCGAGGCCATGAGCGCATGGGAGCGGTACGTGCACCACGAGGCCCCCGATCGGCTGGTGCAGCTCGCTGTCCTGCACGCGGAGTTCGAGGCCCTGCACCCGTTCCTGGACGGCAACGGCCGCCTGGGCCGGATGCTGGTCCCCCTGTTCCTCTGGCAGTGCGGCCTCATCGGCCAGCCCATGTTCTACGTCAGCGCCTATTTCGAGGCCCGTCGCGACGCCTACTACGAGGGGCTGCTCGCCGTCTCCCGCGACGACGACTGGACCGGGTGGTGCCGGTTCTTCCTGAAGGCGGTCCGGGCGCAGGCCGAGGAGAACCTGAAGAAGGCCCGGGGGATCCTCGGTCTCTACGAGGGCATGAAGGGGCGGGTGGCGGACGTGACCCGCTCCCGCTACGCCATCCAAACCCTGGACTGGATCTTCGAGCACCCGATCTTCAACAGCGGCAGCTTCGCGGCCAACGCCGGGATCCCGGACCGCACGGCGCGGCGGCTTCTGGCCGCACTCTGCGACCACGGGATCCTGCAGGCGATGAGGCCCGGGAACGGCCGCCGGGGAACCATCCTCGTGTTCCCGGACCTCCTGAACATCGCCGAGGGGAGGGACGTGTTTTGACGGTCATCTGTCCGGTAAATCGTCTCTCCGGTCATTTTCCGACAAATATGGCCGGCAACGAGATTTGCCGGTCACCGGTGTCCGGCAAGTGGCGTGCCGGGGTCCCGACCGGCAGGAGGGAGGGCAGGGAGGGACGTGTTTTGACGGCCATCTGTCCGGCAAGTCGTTTTGGTGGTCATTTTCCGACAAATATGGCCGGCAACGAGATTTGCCGGTCACCGGTGTCCGGCAAGCGGCATCGGACTCCCGGCTACTCCCACCGGATTGACCACATGGTCACTGACTACGCGGCCCGGTGACCGGCAAGCGGCGCCCGTCGATCTACAGACGCCGGGCTTCCGGCAAGGCGGACATCTTTCGATCCAGCGTCAGCGCTGCCAGCCCGGAGCGGGCGTAGTCGTCGGCGATGAGTCTGTCGAGGAGGCCCGCGCCCCGGCGGGCCTCTACGGCGGCCAATACCGTGCGGCCGTTCAGGGGTGCGACCAATCCGCTACGCAGCACGTCGAGCAACCCGTCACGCGCGTCGTCCCGGGAGACGCCATAATGATGCTGAACGGCGATGTACGCTTCACCGATGACCTGGTTCGAGACGAAGATTTCGGCGCCATCCTCCTCGATCAGGGATCTCAGCTTGCGCACACAAAGGGCGAAGTCCGCCTCGGGATCTCCCGTGAGCAACCGCACCAGCACGGAAGTATCAATCCCGAAGCGCCGGGTCATGGCGTTGCTCACGGAAGGATGCGAGATCGAAGCTGCCGCGTCCGCGCCGGAGCTTGCCGCGCAATGGCGCGAGACGGGCGGGATCGATGGTTTGCGGGCGCAACACGAAGCCGTCGGGGCCTTCTTCCAGCCTGAGCCGGTCGCCGGGCTGCACGCCCATCGCCTCCAGGACCCGCGCGGGGAAGGTGACCTGACGCTTCGACGTGATCTTGACGAGCATGGCGGTGGTACATCCGGATGATTACCTTACCGGAACTCTATTTCGGTAAGGCGAAGGCGTCAAACCGACGGGAACAAACCCGTGGAGATGGGGGCAGACATTGTGGAGGCAGGTCCTCGCCCGCCCCCACGTGCTTGACGGCCATCCATGTCCGGCGAGCTGCGTTGTCGGCCACTTCCATCGTGTCGCGTTCCAGGAGGAAGACCAGGGTTCATACGTCGGTGCGATACTGCGCGGCATCGGAAGCGGACGGGCCGTGAGGAGCGGGCAGTAATGGCGATGTACTCCGATGCCGAGCTGGAGGTGCTGATGTCGGATCTGGAGTCCGATTTGGTGGAGCGCAAGGAATCGGCCACCGACGGCAAGAAGATCCGGCGCAACGTCTGCGCCTTCGCCAACGATCTGCCGGGACACGGCAGGCCGGGCGTGGTGCTGGTCGGGGTGCGGGACGACGGCTCCTGCGCCTCGCTGCCGATCGACGACGCCCTGTTGACAGGACTGGCGAACATCCGCGGTGAGGGCGCCATCCTGCCGCCACCTTCGATGACGGTACAAAAACGGGTGCTGAAAGGCTGCGAAGTCGCCGTCGTATCCGTGGAGCCGTCGGCCGATACGCCCGTGCGTTACCAGGGCCGCGTATGGGTCCGGGACGGTCCGTCCGTCCGAGAAGGCTCCGTGGAAGACGAACGCCTGCTCACCGAACGCCGGCGGGCCGCCGACCTGCCCTTCGACTCGAGAGCCGTGAACGGAGCACACGTCAGTGACCTCGATCAGGGCTTCGTGCGCAACCATTACCTGCCGAACGCGATCGCGCCCGAAGTGCTCGAACAGAACGCCCGGCCCATCGAACACCAATTGCGTTCCCTTCGGCTGGTTCAGGGAGAAAAGCCGACGTGGGGTGCGGTGATTGCATTCGGATTGGAGCCGCAGGCGTTCGTGCCCGGCGCCTACGTGCAATTCCTTCGCATCGACGGCACGGAGATGACCGATCCGATCCGGGATCGGAAGCAGCTCACCGGAGGACTGGCCGACGTGGTTCGCCGGCTCGACGAGCTCCTCGACCTGAACGTCTCGGTTCGCACCCAGGTCGCGGGCGTAGCGCGGGAGAGGCAACGGCCCGACTACCCCGCCGACGCCTTGCGGCAGCTCGCGCACAACGCCGTCATGCACCGCAGCTACGAAGGAACCCACACCCCGGTACGGATCCACTGGTTCTCCGACCGGGTCGAGATTGCGAGCCCCGGCGGGTTGTATGGAAGGATCACGCGCGACAACTTCGGCACGGGGGACACCGACTACCGCAATCCGCTTCTGGCCGAGATCATGGCCAATCTGGGCTTCGCCCAACGCTTCGGCCTCGGCCTGCCGCTCGCCCGCCAAGCCCTGGAAGCGAACGGCAACCCGGCGCCTGAATTCGGTCTTGAGCGAACCCTCGTCGTCGCCACGGTGAGGGCCGCGCCGTGAAGACCATCGCCGTGTTCAACAACAAGGGCGGCGTCGGAAAGACCTCCCTCGTCTACCATCTCGCCTGGATGTACGAGAGGCTCGACGTCAACGTCCTGGTGGCGGATCTCGACCCACAGGCGAACCTGACCAGCATGTTCCTGAACGACGAGGAGCTGGAGAGCCTGTGGGCGGACGATCGCGCCGTTGGGACGATCTACACCTCCCTGCAACCGCTCCTGGAAGGCACCGGAGACGTCACGCCCCCCCATGTGACGGAGCCGGCGCCCGGAATCGGGCTGGTCGCGGGCGACATGCTGCTTTCCGGGGCGGAAGACGAATTGACGAGCCAATGGCCGGCCTGCCTCGACCGAAGGCCCCGCGCGTTCCGCGTGCTTTCCGCCATCTCGCGAGCCCTGCACGGGGCGGCGGAACAGGTTGCCGCGGATCTGATCCTGATGGACGTCGGCCCGAACCTCGGCGCTCTCAACCGGGCGGTGCTGGTCAGCGCGGACCATGTCGTCGTGCCGCTGGCGGCCGACCTCTACTCCCTACGGGGCCTCCACAACCTCGGGCCGACCCTGCGCCGGTGGCGGGAGGAGTGGTCGGAGCGCCGGGAGCGCAACCCGGTGCCGGGTCTGGACGTGCCGCGCGGGGACATGCAGCCGATCGGGTACGTGGTGCTCCAGCATGCGGTGCGGCTGAGCCGCCCGGTCATGGCGTATGAACGCTGGATGGAGCGCATACCGGGCGCGTACCGTGATTTCGTAGTCGGCGAGCCCGCACGGCCCGCCCCATCAATGGACGAAGATGAACGCTGGCACCGCGGCAGGGACGACACACCTGGCGACGGACCCGCGCGGCCTGTCCCTTCCGTGGACGAGGATGAGCACTGCCTCGCCACCCTCAAGCATTATCAAAGCCTGATGCCGCTCGCGCAGGAGGCGCGCAAACCGATGTTCGCCCTCAAGCCGGCGGACGGCGTCATCGGCAGCCAAGTCAATGTCGTGCGGGCGTGCTACCGGGATTTTCGAGCACTCGCCCGGATCGTGGCCCAGCGATGCGGGGTGACGACCGCCTGACGTTCCACCGGGAGCGGCGGTGGCGTTGTCGCCTTCGGCCCTTGGATCGAAACGGCAACGGTCATTGACGGTTGTTCATGGCGTCGTCAACGGAGGATTATCTTGATTTTCACGACGAGCGGATGCCAGTGGTGGATCGGTGAGATCAAGGCCGAATACTGCAATGCGTATGCCAAATGAATCGTTCTGCTCAATAGTTTGTGCCGTATTTTTTAGAAACTTGACAATCATCGGGAACGTTAATTGCGCATTGGTGTCAGGATGTCTCCAATAGCCCTTTCCATGATAGGTCAGCAGAAGACAACCGCCTTTGCAGTTCGAGTGTCGTAAATACCGGCCTACCAGTTGGTTGCGGAGGGCACGTTCAAGCTCTGTCAATGACCAATTGTCCGCGATCTTGACTTCTATAACTACCCTCTGGTCCACTCCCACGGCAGAAAGCCGGATGTCCGGATGTTTCCCGTCTGCGACTTCATCCTCCCTCGTGACCGCATAGGCTCCATTCGCCCTTTCTCTGAAGCGCCCGGCAAGGGTTAGCTGCATCTCCCGCTCTTCGGTGATGCTTCGGACGGTACGCCGATTCGAAAAATCGCCATGGGCCAAGTCATGTGCGAAATCCTCAAGCCGATCAATCATGACGGAGAACAAGCTGTTCATGTCGTTGGGTGGGATCTCATAGCGGCTTTCAAGATCAGCGGCCGCTTCTGGACTGAATGGCTCGAACTCTGCATCGGTTGCCGTTCGTTGCCGAACAAGTAGCCGAAGACGGTCTCCCATGTGTACGAATGCGTCATCGTCTGCAAGCGCCAGGACGGTACGACGCGCTTCCGGACCAGGCGTGTCAAGCAAATGGGAAAGAAGGAAGTTCCGGGCTATTTGGGCATTATCCCGCGTGTCTGGAGAGAATATACCTTCGTGGACTTGGTCGTCTTCCGGGCGGATAAACGTATAGGCGCATCGGACAAGCTGTCCGAGTAGGCAGGCAAGTTGTGCCGGATCCGAAACTTCAAGTCGAACGGAATCAGGCCCACCAAAGAGTGCTGCGAATGTATTGACTGCGCGGCTGCATGTATCGGGATCGTTGCGGTCCGAGAGCGTGTCAACCAGTGCTTGCGCTCCCTGCCCTGGATCGAAGCTGAACAAACCTTTGAGCCAGACAAGCGCCAACGATCCTGAAGGATCAGACGAGTAACGAGTCGCGCATTTTCGCGCAACTTCCTCTCGATTCGATCTTGTGTTTGCATCAGCCAGGATTTTCAGGATTTCATCTAGATGCCTTTCCCAGCGTGATGCCGTCTCGACCGTGAATGCACAAGGTAGTGATCTCAATGCCACGAGCAGGCGAGGAATGAAGAGCTGTTTGAAGATCGGAGCTTTAGCACGATCCATGTACGCAAGATCGTGAAGGGTCGGCAGATGATCATGTTCATTGCCGATCGTGAGTTCTGCGTCTATTTCATCACCTATCAATTTCTCCACTTCCACAGGATGCGATCTCGCGAGATCTTCGATAAATGGCGCGAAACCGTTCAGTTCGATAGTCGCATAAGCCGTTGCCGTGCGGATTTCTTCAGGTGACAAGGAAGATGTCCACCCCTGCCCAGTGGCTTCGGCGGAGATCCCCGAAAGCCCCAGAGTCCAATCCTGTGGTATGATGTTTGTTTCTTCGTTCGGGCGTGCCCACGAAATCACCGGCTGCCTGGTACGCCAGAACGCCCGGAACGCCCTTTCGGCGCGGTCGGCGATATTCTGATTGAAAGCTCGTATCAAAGCGTCCTTGTCCCATACATTGATGCAGTCCGATCCCCGTTTCAGATTGCGAAGCCATTTGTAGATGCAAAGTACCGTATCGGCCTGTCTCTCCGTGGAGAACGCATCATCAGGTTCGGAGAGTAATGTTTCTCGCCAGTCCATCCAATCTCTCAGGCGTTGTGCTTCACGTATTTCCTGATCACATTTCTCTTTTTGGCGTTCACGTTCATCTTGTTCAAATTTTCTGTCTTGTCCCGATGGCTCTACATATCCTTTCAGAATCTCACCAAGAACCACATCGTCTTTCAGAGACGTACGGATAATATCCAGCTCCGAAGCAATGCGTCCGTGCTCAATCCATATACGTATCAAAGCATGAAGTGCGACAGGGTGCCGTGTCGCCGATTCTTTGTCTGTGAGAGCCCCCAAGAGCCAATGCCGATCTGCTTCGGTCAGGTGGCCCACGAGACCGCCGTGAATTGTGTTCAAGAGTCGGTGATGGTCGCCGCCAGCGGCAGGAACGACCTCGTCCATCAACGTCAATTCAGCCCAAAAGGCGCGGCTTCGCAACGCCGCATTATCGTGAAACAGCTTCCTGAGCCCGCCAATCGAATTGCGCCAGCCTTCTTCGCCGAATCGGGAGGCGGTTACGCTGGCTTGAATCAAATCGTCGGATGGCTCTTCCGGACCGCCAGACAACTGTCGTCTGCACAAAACCGCGAGTGCCGGCGTCAGGTAATTGAACTTGCTCCAGCAATGATGCCTATACTTACCCCCACACCTACCTCCACGTCGTACGAGGTCAGCCATTTCGTTCCGTAAGTCGATGGCTGCCTTCGACCAAGGCTCGACGTCATCAGCAATCTGCTGTGATGCCCGGCTAAATCCTCCGACTGTCTGCTCCGGCTCGCGTGTCCGTTCCATCAAGCCGATTAGCTCATCGACCGTGATGATCGCCGGGAACAGATCTGCGGCGACACCGTGCACGACTCTATCCGGCCAGGATTCCGGCTGAGCCAGAATAGCGTCCGCGATCTTACGAGCTCTGTCATGGCAGCAGGCAACCAAGGCTCGGATCGCGACAATTCTATGATAGAGGTTCTCGGTCGGGTCAACTGCCACGGCATGAGCCAAATCGGCGCAATCCTCGACCGTTCCTTGCCATATCATCTCGATGAGCAGTTTACGGACATCGTCATTCGTCGGTCCGTCACCCCAACATTCACGTATCACCGGTGCGAGGTCCGGGTGGGAGAGCCTGCGCACTTCGGCGATGGGAATGTTCAGACCGCGCCAACCTCCTTCACCGTACGCCTTGAAGAATGCCTTCACGAACTTGCCTCGTCCGGCGATGTCAATCGTCTCGGGATCGCCCAATGAGAGAAGCACTTCCGGTTCGCGTCTGATCAACTCTTCGCGCACGCCGTCATCCCAGAGCGAGAGCCATGCGGCGATTGCGCGCATCGAGGGGAATACGACTTCGACGCCATAGCGTTCCGCGAACAACAGACGGAACAGCGCTTTCGTGGGCATGCCTCCGTCACATAGCGCCTTCAGGCACCGCGCCGCGAGGTATTCCTGAATCGAGCGATGATGGAAACGAACGCGCCCGTAGGTGGCAGGGTCGAAGAGGGCGCGTCGAAGCAATGCCTGACGCTGTGCTTCGGTCCAGTCGGAGAGAATCCTTGCAGGATCGAGAGCGCTGTCCGATCGGTGGATGTCCGGCGCCTGCTCAGGCGATTGGATCGTGCGTGTGCGAGTAAGAAAGAGGGCGAGGGCAAGGCGCTTCGCCCCAAGCCGAGCCTGAGCGTCGGAGAGGGCGTCGCGGTCCGGCCGTTCAGGGTCGTCCCTCAGCTTGGATTTGATGTTCGTCTCGTGTTGCTGTGCCCGAGTTCCAAGGTGCCCCGAACTCATCCAGATCCCGATCAGATCGGCCAGATCCAAGGGACGATCAGCGAAGGTCTTGGCATTTTGCCGGGTGACTTCCTTGAGAAACGCAGGCGCGTCATTCACACCGGACTGCTTCGCAAAGCGCTCGATCTGCGTCCAATTCATCGGAAGCATGATTACCGTTTGCACGGCCTCTCGACCCGGAAGATCGTCTTCACCGTGGGGAACGGAGTTCCTTTCAATGTGCTCGCTCCTGAGCGCCCTCATGAACACTTCATCGGGAGGCACGGAAGGAGCAGCGCTACCTGTCTCGGGTACCGGTAACCGACTACGCACGGTGGCCAAATCCACCACCGGACGCCAATCACTGGGGCGGCACGAGATGATGATACGAGTACGGTGGAGGTGGCCGTTGAGGTCCTTCGACAGCCGAAGAAGCGCCCGGTCGAGCTTGCCTTGGGTGAGCTTCAGTTCATCGACCGCGTCGAGGAAGAACCAAGCCGGTGGTGCTTCCGGGTTCTCTTTCCATGTCTCGAACCCCCACTCTTCCTCCGGTGAGAGGCAGTCGTCTACGGATTCACGATCGAGGGACTCCAACGCCACAAAGAAAGCGAATTTGTCCTCTCCGACAAGACGCTCCGCCTGTTCGCGCATCTCCACGGTCTTTCCGGCTCCAGCCTCTGCGAGCAAGATGACCCGGCTGTAATCCAACAGCTCCGACCAGCCGATGTCCGAACCGAACCGGTGCTCGCTCCTGGATACAAGAGCCTCCAGGTCTTCGAGTTCTGCGCCCGTCTCTGAGCCCGTCAAGGCATGGAATCGCCGTTCGAGGTCAATGAAGTTCATCGCGTGTCTCGGTGCGGGAGTTCAGGCAAGGCGTCATCAAGGATGGAGATTGTAGTGCGGCAAGCCGCCGAGCGTCCGGCGTCATGCCTTCATGGAGACCTCGGCCGACATCTGCCGTCTCGGCTTCATCTGCCACCATGACGCAGGAAGACACTTTACGTCGTTCTCGGATTTGCGGGAACGGAGCGGACGTTCAACGTTCAGCTAGCCTTCCGCACCCGATCATATCCGACACTACGCGTCGAATGGTCCGAGGGGGGGCAAGCCGCCCTGCAACTGCCGGCGCATGATCTTCGACAGCAGCAGCTTCGCGGCCAATGCGAGGATCCCGGACCGCCCGGCGCGGCGGCTTCTGACCGCGCTCTGCGACCACGGCATTCTGCGGGTGACAAGGCTCGGCAACGGTCGCCGGGGGACGACCCTCGCGTTCCCGGACCTTCTGCACATCACCGAGGGATGGGACGTGCTTTGACGGGCATCCATGTCCGGGTTCGGCAAGTCGCGTTGTCGGCCATTTTATGACGAATATGACCACCAACAGAATTTGGCGGTCACCGATGTCCGGGAAGTGACATTGGAGTCCCCCGAATCGGCCGGAAGAGAGGCGAGTCGAGACGGTTGAAAGATGTCACACTTGGTGTTACAGAGATCGAAACGATGGCGGGCATCTGCGAGGCCCGGGTTGCGCACGTTCAAGACCAAGCCGTTCGCCCGCTTCGCCGATCGCGAGGGAGTGGAAGATGCCGCGTTGTGCGATGCCGTCCGACGCGCCGGGAGCGGCTTGGTCGATGCCGATCTCGGCGGCGGGGTCGTGAAGCAGCGCATTGCCCGAAGGGGACAGGGCAGGTCCGGCGGGTTCCGCGCCATCGTGCTGTTTCGCCGGGACGAGCGCGCGTTCTTCGTCTACGGCTTTGCGAAGAGTGGCCGGGACAATCTCCGTCGGGATGAACTCAGGGCTTTCCGGATGCTGGCTGGCGAGATGCTCGCATTGGACGAGGCGGGCCTCGAGGCGGCGCTGGCGAATGGAACGATCATCGAGGTGAGCTGCGATGGCCAAACAGTACAAGAGCGACGCCCTGGCGGCGGTGCACGAGACCGCGTCCGGCTTGGCGGAGGCAGGCGTCATGGCGAAGCGGACCATGAGGGCCTTCGACGAGATATGCCTTACGCCGGTCGAGGACATGACGCCGAAGGAGATCCGCGAGCTTCGGATGCGCGAGAATGCGAGTCAGGCGGTCTTCGCCCGATACCTCAACGTGACCACGAGCCTCGTCAGCCAGTGGGAGCGGGGCGAGAAGCGGCCTCGGGGCGCTTCGCTGAAGCTTTTGACGCTGGTCGCGAGGAGTGGCCTCGATGCGGTCGCGTGATGGAAGCTCCCACCACCGCCCGGAGAGCGTCTGATGCCCCAACTCCGCTCCCACCCCCGCCGCCGTAACGCCCCGCCCCCGTTGCGCTTCTCGCGGAAGCTGGTGCTGCACCAGTGGCTTCTTGGCCTGTTCGGCGTCGAGCGCTTCGACCGGCTGGCCGAGCACCTGCGCGACGAATCGCTCGAAGGGCTGGACGCGGACAACGTCCACCACTTCCATCATGCCCTGTGCCTGCACCTGCCCGCGGAGCGGCGGCCGGCCCTGCCGGACGAGGTGCTGCTGGAGCACGATCAGGCGATCGTCGCCGTCACCGCCCGCCTGAACGAGCCACGCATCGTCCGGGGCGAGCGCCCGATCGCCTGGAAGTACTTCCAGTACCTCGCGCTGCTCTTCACCGAGATCTACCTCGACCGCTGGTTCCGCGACCCACGGGCGCTGCTCGCGGCGCTGAACGCGCACGTCGCCGCGTTCAACGAGGGCAAGGCGGAGGCCGACCGCATCTCCCCGTTCGGCGAGGCCACTACCGAAACCGAGGCTTCGGCGCAGCTCGACAAGCTGGCGTTCTGGATGGCCACCGGCAGCGGCAAGACGCTGCTCATGCACGCCCATGTCCTCCAGTACCGGCGCCTGCTCGTGCGCCACGGCCGCGCCCGCGACCTCAACCGCATCCTCCTGCTCACGCCGAACGAAGGGCTCTCGCGCCAGCACCTGCGCGAGCTCGAGACGGCGGGGATCGAGGCGGAGATCTTCGACAAGCGGGGCCGGGGACCGGGCGGCCGGGGGCTCTTCGCCGGACGGGCGGTCGAGATCCTGGAGATCACCAGGCTCAGGGACGAGATGGGGGATCGGACGGTCGCCGTGGAGGCCTTCGAGGGGAACAACCTCGTGCTGATCGACGAGGGGCATCGCGGGGCCGCCGCGGGCGAGGAGGGCGCGTGGATGCGCTTCCGCAACGCGCTCTGCGAGAAGGGCTTCTCCTTCGAGTACTCGGCGACCTTCGGGCAGGCGGTCAAGGGCAACCCCGCCCTCGGCGACCTCTATTTCCACCCCGACTTCATCCTGTGGCTGCTTGCCGGTGATCGGCAGCACGTCACCTTCGTCGATCCGAAGGGCATCAGAAACGTCGGCGTGGACGATCCGAAGATCCGCTTCTTCGAGACCATCAAGGAGATCGAGCGGCGCCTCGGCGACCCGAAGGTCGCGCTGGATTCCTTCATCGTCTCCCGCACGCCTTCCCACGTGATGAAGAAGCTCTGGGGCACCGGCAAGCCCGACATGGCGGCGCGGCACGTCGCATTCCAGGAGGAAGACCGGGGTTCGTACATCGGTGCGATGCTGCGCGGCATCGGGGACGGACGAGCCGCGGGGAGCGGGCGGTAGTGGCGAGGTACTCCGACGCCTGCAAGGCCGTCACTTCGGCCTTGCAGGCGCTCGAGGTCACCGGCACCCGCGGTGACGTCGAACTCTCCCAGGAGGACGGGGGCGCGCCACCAGCGGAAGGGCGTGCCGACGTTCATCTTCCAGCATCCCGAGGTCGGACAGTCAGCGGGTGACGCGGCAATACTCTTTCCGGAGCAGCTCGCGACCGCGAAGCTGGGGCCCTGACCACGGGTGGGACCCTGCGAGATGACCCCCGGCTCGTTCTGGGAGGGATCGAGGCACCTCGTCGGCGACCGGCTGTTCGCGGCGGGGGTGTCCGCCCTGCTCATCGCCGCCATCCTGTTCTTCGTCTACGGCACCTGGACCGGCCGCGCCCTCATGGCCACCGCGCAGAGCCGGGTCGGGGCGACCATCGCGGGGGTGGACCCGGTGCGGATGAACGTCATCGCCATAGCCCTGGCCGGCCTGCTCGCCGGCGCGGCCGGGTCCCTGCTCGCCCCGGTGATCAAGGCGTTCGTGATCTCAAGCCCGTTCGCCGGCCTCGCCGGCGCCGTCTGCGCTCATCTCTTCGTCCAGGTGCTCGCGCCGCCGAACCTGCTCCTCATCGAGATGGTGCTGATCCTGGCCATGACCATCGTCGGCGGCCTGGGCACCCTGACCGGCCCGATCATCGGCGCGATCCTGCCGGTGGTGATGTGGGAGATCATGCGCGACGTGAGCCCCTACGCGCACATGCTGCTGTTCGCGACCCTGGTGATCGTGGTGATGAAGTTCTTCCGGGCGGGTATCTTCGGCCTGATCGCAGCGCGGCTGAAGGCGCGGGGGCTGATGGCGAAGGCGCCGCCGTTGACGGTGGAGCAGGGACTGGGCGACGTCACGCTACGCCTCATGCGCCGCCCGTCCCGACCCGACCGGCCTGTTGCACCGCCCGAGCGATCCTCCCGGCACGCCGACGGCGAAGACCCTCCCTTGACCGGGCGGTGAGCTTCCGCCTACCTTGAGCCGGCAGCGTCCCGGACCTCCGGGTCCGCAGCCGGACCACTCCGACGGAGCGGGGACGGACATGCGCCCGGAAGCCACGGAGCAACGGCGGACGTTCAGCGTTCATCCCACACCGGACACCACGCCATACACAAGGAGCAGATTCATGAACATCGTGCACTCGATCGCCCGCGGCGCGATCATCGGGCTCGCCGTCGCCGGGCTGGCCGGCTCGTCATTCGCCGAGGAGCCGAAGCGGGGCGGCACCCTGACCGTCGGCGGAGGCGCCGGTGTGCGCCACCTCAACCCCGCCGTGCAGTCGGGCGGCGCGACCGGTGTGCCCGGCACCCAGATCTTCGCCGGCCTGGTGCGGATCGACGACAAGTTCGAGCCTCACCCCTACCTCGCCGAGCGATGGGAGATCTCCGAAGACGGATTGAGCTACACCTTCCATCTGGTCGAAAACGCCCGCTTCCACGACGGCAGGCCGATCACGTCGGAGGACGTCGCGTTCTCCCTCGGCGTGGTCAAGGAGAATCACCCCTTCGGCATCGCGATGTTCGACGCCGTGGACCGGGTGGACACCCCGGGCCCGCACACCGCGGTGATCCGGCTGAAGAAGCCCCACCCGGCGCTGATGCAGGCGCTCGCGCCGCTCCTGATGCCGGTCATCCCGAAGCACGTGTTCGGCGACGGCCAGGATCCCAAGACCCACCCGATGAACGCCGAGCCGGTCGGGTCCGGCCCGTTCAGGTTCAAGGAGTGGGTGAAGGGCCAGTACGTGATGCTGGAGCGCAACGACGACTTCTTCATCGAGGGGCGCCCCTACCTCGACAGGGTCATCGTCAAGTTCATCAAGGAGCCCTCGGTGCGCATGCTCGCGCTCGAGAAGGGCGAGGTGGACTACTACCCCTTCACCGGCGTGCGCTTCCGCGACGTCCCGAAGATGGAGAAGAACCCCGACCTCGACGTGACCTCGAAGGGCTACGAGGCGCTCGGCCCGGTCAACTACTTCGAGTTCAACATGCGCGAGCCGCCCTTCGACGACGTACGGGTCCGCCAGGCGGTGGCCTACGCCATCGACCAGGACTTCATGGTGGACAAGCTCCACGGAGGGGTGCCGCACCCGGGCTACAGCCCCTTCTACCACGCGAGCCCCTTCCACTCCGACAAGCTGGACAAGTATCCGGTGGATCTGGAACGCGCCATGAAGCTGCTGGACGAGGCGGGCTACGCGCCGGACGCGGACGGCGTGCGCATGAAGGTCGTCCTCGAGTACCCCACGTTCCACATCGACAGCCTGACCAACGGCGCGAACTACGCCAAGTCGCAGCTCAAGAAGGTGGGGATCGAGGTCGAGCTGCGCGCCCCGGCCGACTTCCCGAGCTGGGCGAAGCAGATCTCCTCGTGGGACTACCAGTTCACCCTGAACAATCACTGGAACTATCCGGACCCGGTCATCGGGGTGCACCGCATCTACCTCTGCGGCAACGTCAGGCACACCATCTGGTCGAACACCCAGGGCTACTGCAACGAGAGGGTGGATGCGCTGCTCCGGGAAGCGGGCGCGACCCTCGATCCGGAGAAGCGCAAGGCGCTGTACGAGGAGTTCCAGCACATCGTCAACAAGGAGCTGCCGCTCTACTTCATCAACGAGGAGCCCTACGTCACGGTGTCGAACAAGGCGGTGAAGAACCCGCCGGAGACGGTATGGGGCGCGATGCAGCCGATGGACGAGGTCTGGCTTGACCGCTGAGGCGTGCCGCGTCCGGCCGGAACGCACCCTGGAATCGAGCGACGGTTCCAGGACCACTTCAGGGCCACGCCGCCGTGCAGCTCGCCGTCCTCCTCGGGCGCCGCCTGTTCTACGCCGCGACGCTGATCGCGGCGGTGGTGGTGCTCAACTTCCTGCTGATCCGCCTCGCGCCCGGCGATCCGGCGCTGACCATCGCGGGCGAGATGGGCGGCGCGACCCAGGAGATCATCGACGACATCCGCCGCACCTACGGCCTCGACCAGCCGCTTCCCCACCAGCTTCTGGTGTACATGAAGCGCATGCTCTCGGGCGATCTCGGCGACTCGCTGTTCTTCAACACCCCGGTGATGGATCTCATCCTCGATCGGCTCGGGCCGACGGTGCTGCTGGTCATGACCGCAATGCTGATGGCGGTGATCCTCGGGGCCTTCCTCGGCGTGCTCGCCGCGCGCAACCCGGAAGGGCTCTTCAGCAACCTCATCACCGTGCTCTCGCTGGTCGGCTATTCCGCGCCGGTGTTCTGGACCGGGATCATGCTGCTCATCGTCTTCTCCGCCATGATCCCGCTGTTCCCGCTCTCCGGGATGTACGACGTGCGCATCGAGGGCGGCGGCCTCACCCGCGTGCTCGACGTCGCCCACCACCTGGTGCTGCCGGCGTTCACCCTCGGCATCATCTATCTGGCGCAGTACAGCCGGATCTCTCGCGCGAGCATGCTCGACGTGCTGGGCGCCGATTACGTCCGCACCGCCCGCGCCAAGGGGCTGAGCGAGCGGGTGGTCCTCTGCAAGCACGCCTTGCGCAACGCGGTGCTGCCGGTGGTGACGCTGGCCGGCCTTCAGTTCGGGGGCATGCTCTCCGGCGCGGTGCTGGTGGAGACGGTCTTCAACTGGCCGGGGCTGGGGCAGCTCGCCTTCGAGTCGATCCTGCGCCGCGATCACCCGACGATCCTCGGGATCCTCTTCTTCGCGTCGGGGATGGTGGTGGTCGCGAACCTGCTGACCGACCTCGCCTACCGGATCATCGACCCCCGCATCCGCACCGGATCGTCCTGATCCGGCCCCCTGCCCATGTCCGCGCCGCCCGCGTCCCCCGCCGCCGCCGGACAGGCCGCCGCCTCCGCCCCCGGCCCCGCGCACGAGGCGTGGGCGATGTTCATCCGCAACAAATCCGCGATCGTCGGGCTGGTCCTGCTGACCCTGATCCTCGCGCTGACCCTCGTCGTGCCGGCCTTCTATCCGGTCGATCCCTTCGACATCGTGTGGGGGCCGCTGGCCCCGCCGGGCGAGGGTCCGGAGATCCCGCTCGGCTCCGACTTCGTCGGGCGGGACGTGCTGGCCGGGATCATCCACGGCGGGCGGGCCACGCTCGCGGTGGGCGCAAGCGCCGCGATGATCACCGTCCTCATCGGCATCGGCGTCGGCGCCGCGGCCGGATTCTACGGCGGCTTCGTCGACGAGATGCTCATGCGGCTCACCGAGTTCTTCCAGGTGCTGCCGGCGCTGCTCTTCGCGATGGTGCTGGTGAGCCTCTTCACCCAGAGCCTTGCCACCATCGCCATCGCGATCGGGGTGGTGAGCTGGCCGCCGGTCGCCCGGCTCACCCGGGCGGAGTTCCTCAAGATCAGGGAGCTGGAGTACGTCAAGGCGGCGCGTGCGATCGGGGCCCGCAACCGGCGCATCATCTGGCGGGTGATCCTGCCGAACGCGCTGCCGCCGCTCATCGTCTCCGCCACCCTGACCATCGGCGTCGCGATCCTGTTCGAGGCGGGGCTCTCGTTCCTCGGCCTCGGGGATCCGAACGTCATGAGCTGGGGGCTGATGATCGGCTTCAACCGTGACTTCGTCGTCGACGCGTGGTGGGCCGTCACCTTTCCGGGTCTCGCGATCTTCGTCACCGTGCTGAGCGTGAGCCTGATCGGCGACGGGCTGACCGACGCGCTCAACCCGAAGCTGCGGGACCGGTAAGCAGCGACCGCTGGCGCGGTTGCCCAGCGCCGCAGACGGACGAGGAGCCGTCATGTTCCATGCAAGCAGGCCGCTCCTGGAGCTGCGCGGCGTCGAGGTCGAGTTCAAGACCCGCGACGGGACCGCCCGGGTCCTGGACCGGGTGGGCTTCAGCCTCTCCGCCGGCGCCACGCTGGGCATCGTCGGAGAGTCGGGCTGCGGCAAGAGCATGACCGCGCTGACGATCATGCGCCTGGTCCCCCAGCCGCCGGGCCGCATCGCCGGCGGATCGATCCTGCTCGACGGCGAGGACCTGCTGGCGGCGGGCGAGGCGCGCATGCGCGAGGTCCGGGGCAACGAGGTCTCGATGGTGTTCCAGGAGCCGATGACCTCGCTCAACCCCGTGTTCCCGATCGGGGAGCAGATCGCGGAAACGGTGCGCCTGCACCAGGGGCTCGGCAAGCGCGAGGCGATCGAGCGCGCGGTGGAGATGCTGGCGGCGGTCGGGATCCCGGCCCCGGAACTCCGGGTGCGGGAGTACCCTCACCAGCTCTCCGGCGGCATGCGCCAGCGGGTGATGATCGCGATCGCCCTCGCCTGCGGCCCGCGGGTGATGATCGCGGACGAACCCACCACCGCCCTCGACGTCACGGTGCAGGCCCAGATCTTCGATCTGCTGCTCGATCTCAGGGAGCGCACCGGCACCTCGATCATCCTCATCACCCACGACATGGGGGCGATCGCGGAGATGGCGGACCGGGTGGTGGTGATGTACGCGGGGCGGATCGTGGAGGAAGGACCGGTCGGCGTCATCCTCGACGAACCGCTCCACCCCTATACACGCGGGCTCATCGCCTGCGTGCCCCACCTCGAAGAGCGCCCTTCCCCCGAGCGCCGGCCGCTCGCCGAGATCGCCGGCATGGTCCCCGCGCTCACCGCGCTCGGGCGCGGCTGCGCATTCGCACCGCGTTGCGCTCATGCGATGGATCGCTGCCGGGAGCGGGCGCCGCCGCTCGGCGGGGAGAGTGGACATCGCGTCGCGTGCTGGCTGCACGAGGAGGGCGGCCGATCCGGCGTGCCGCCGTCCCCCACGCGGGCCGGCGGCCGGCGGACACGTGACGGACCTCCCGAGGAGGCCGGACGATCCGGCGCATCGCCGCCTCCGGCCGACGTCGAAGCCGGACACCGCCGCTCATCGGGAGAGACGGATGCCTCGTGGCGCCCCGCCGGCACGGGGACGCGGCCGACAGGTGGGAGCCTGCTCGAAATCCGCGACCTTCGGGTCCATTTCAACCTGCCGCGGCGGGCGCCGTGGGGCGCCCGGTCCAAGGTCCACGCGGTGGACGGGGTCTCGTTCGAGGTGCCGGAGGGGACCACCTTCGGCCTGGTCGGCGAGAGTGGCTCGGGCAAGTCGACGACCGCGCTCGCGGTGATGCGCCTGGTGGAGATCACGAGCGGGCGCATCCGGCTCGGCGACACCGCGCTGAGTGAACTGGAGGACGAGGCGTTGCGCCTCGCCCGCCGCGACTTTCAGATCATCTTCCAGGACCCCTACAGCTCGCTCGACCCGCGCACCCGGGCCGGGGCCATGGTGCGGGAGCCGCTCGATCTCATGGAGGTCGGGGCCGCGGCCGAGCGCGACGATCGGGTGGCCGAGCTCTTTACCGAGGTGGGGCTGCGCCCCGAGCAGCGCTTCCTCTTTCCGCACCAGTTCTCGGGGGGCCAGCGGCAGCGGATCGGAGTGGCGCGGGCGCTCGCCACCCACCCGCGGCTCGTGGTCTGCGACGAGCCGGTGTCCGCCCTGGACGTCGCGATCCAGGCCCAGATCCTCAACCTGCTGCAGCGCCTCCAGCGCGAGAGGGCGCTGACCTACCTGTTCATCTCCCACGATCTGGGCGTGGTGCAGTACGTCTGCGACGAGATCGCGGTGATGTACCTCGGGCGGATCGTCGAGCAGGCGGATCGAGTGTCGCTGTTCACCACCCCGCTGCACCCCTACACCTGGGCGCTGCTCTCGGCGGTGCCCTCGGCCCGGGCGCGGGCCGATCGCGCCGCTTCGCGGCGGATCCGGCTCACCGGCGACCCGCCGAGCCCGATCGATCCGCCGCCGGGATGCCGCTTCGCCGGGCGATGCCCCTTTGCCGAGGAACAGTGCCGCCGCGAGGCGCCGCGGCTGCGCGCCGTCCGCAACGGTCATCGCGTGGCGTGCCATCGGGTCGGCGACGACGGTTCGGCGCCCCACCACGCCCGCGCCCGGCAGCCGTCCGGGAAGCAGTGCCGGTAGGATCCCCGAGCGGCGCCCCGCCGGCGGAGCTGGATGCCGACGACGGCGGTGCTCCGCCATTTCCGGACATGGCCCTGCCTTCGGGGCCCTGCCTTCGGGGCCCTGCCTTCGGGGCCCTGCCTTCGGGGCCCTGCCTTCGGGGCCTTGCCTTCGGGGCCTGCCTTCGGGAAACGCCTCCGCCATCGTTCGGCCGGCCCATGCGACGGGAATCGACGCGCCCGGCGCCGACAGCACGATCAGCCTGCCCATCCCCGAGCGGCTGAGCACCGCCTCGACGACCAGGCAGGCGATGGTCGAAGGATCCCGATCTGCCCCCGCGTGCCCGCGTCGTTTACACTCCCCGCGTCGTTTGCGCTCGTTGCGCAACCTTGCGCTGGTTTCACAACTTCGGCACGACCGACATGAACACGATGCCGTTTCGGAAGTACCAACCCTTCACGCCGATCGACCTCCCGGACCGGCGGTGGCCGAGCCGCACCATCACCCGCGCCCCGGTGTGGTGCAGCGTCGACCTCCGCGACGGCAACCAGGCGCTCATCGACCCGATGGACGGCCGGCGCAAGCTGCACATGTTCGAAACCCTCGCCGGCATGGGCTTCAAGGAGATCGAGGTCGGCTTCCCCTCGGCCTCGAAGACCGACTTCGACTTCGTGCGCAAGCTCATCGAAGAAGACCGCATCCCCGGGGACGTGACCATCCAGGTGCTCACCCAGGCCCGGGAGCCCCTGATCCGGCGCACCTTCGAGAGCCTCGCGGGCTGCCGGCGCGCGATCCTCCACCTCTACAACTCGACCTCGACCTTGCAGCGCCGGGTGGTGTTCGGCCTCGACCGGGACGGCATCACCGACATCGCGGTCAGCGGCGCCCGCCTCGTACGCGAGCTCGCCGAGGGCATGAACGGCTCCGAGATCGTGTACCAGTACTCGCCCGAGAGCTTCACCGGCACCGAGCTCGACTTCGCGGTCTCGGTCTGCGAGGCGGTCTGCGACGTATGGGAGCCGACACCGGAGAAGAAGACGATCATCAACCTCCCCGCGACGGTGGAGATGGCGTCGCCCAACGTCTACGCGGACCAGATCGAGTGGTTCATCCGCAACTTCCGGTACCGCGAGCGCTGCATCATCAGCCTCCATCCCCACAACGACCGGGGCACCGGGGTGGCGGCGGCGGAGCTGGCGGTGATGGCCGGGGCCGACCGGGTCGAGGGCACCCTGTTCGGCAACGGCGAGCGCACCGGCAACGTGGACGTGGTCAACCTCGCGATGAACCTGTTCACCCAGGGGATCGACCCCGAGCTCGACCTCTCCGACGTCGACCGCCTGAAGGGCGTGGCGGAGTTCTGCAACCAGCTTCCGGTCCACCCCCGGCACCCGTGGGCGGGCGAGCTCGTCTACACCGCGTTCTCGGGGTCGCACCAGGATGCGATCAAGAAGGGCATGAACGCCCTGGAGCGCAGCAACTCCGGCCTCTGGGAAGTCCCTTACCTGCCGCTCGATCCGAAAGACGTCGGACGCGATTACGAGGCGATCATCCGGGTCAACAGCCAGTCCGGGAAAGGCGGGGTCGCCTACCTTCTGAAGGCCGACCACGGCATCGACCTGCCCCGCACCCTCCAGATCGAGTTCAGCCGCATCGTCCAGGACGTCACCGACCAGACCGGCACCGAGATCAGCTCGGAGGAGCTCCGGAAACTTTTCGAGTCGGAGTACCTGGGAACGGATGGCCCGTTCGAATTCGTCGAGCACTGGTCGGTACCCGACACCCACGCCTCGGAACGCCGGAGGCTCACCGCGGCGATCCGCCGCGACGGCGAGGACCTCACCATCACCGGCACGGGCAACGGGCCCATCGACGCGTTCGTCCATGCGCTCGAATCCGGCTGCGGGGTGAAGGTGTCGGTCAAGGACTACCACGAGCATGCGCTCGGGCGGGGGGCCGACGCGACGGCCATCGCGTACATCGAGGTCGCCTGCGGCTCCGGGGACACGCTGTTCGGAGTGGGGAAGCACCCCAACATCACGAACGCGTCGCTGCGCGCGATCCTCTGCGCGGTGAACCGCCACCTCGCCGGGGCCGGTCGAGGGTAGCCGGCGCCTGGCCATGGTCGGGAGCCCGGTGAGCATCGCCGCGCGCGCCGCGGCGGCAGGTGGTCGCTCGGGAGGGTCCGGCGGTCCGCCGCACGGCCGGAGCCGACGATGGCCGGCGCATTGAGGCTGTGGGAAGGCGAGGTACCCGCGGAATGGGTCGACGCCAACCGGCACATGAACGACGGCTTCTACGCGGTCGCGTTCGGTGAGGCGAGCTGGCGGGTCCAGGATCACCTCGGCCTGCACGCGGAGTACCGGGCGCGCACCGGCGGCACCCTCTATTCGGTGGAAGCCCACCTCACGTGGACGCGGGAGCTTGCGTTTTCGCAGCGGCTGCACATCGAGAGCCTCGTCCTCGGCGCGGACGCCAAGCGGCTGCGGGTGTTCCACCGTCTGTTTGCAAGCGACGACGGCTACCTCGCCGCCACGATGGACGTGATGATGCTGCACGTCGTGCAAGGCGACGACGGCGTGCGCACCAGCCCGTTCCCGGACGAGATCGCCCACCGCCTCCGGGCAGTCGCCGCCGAGCACGCGACGCTCGGCCGCCCGAAGGAAGCCGGCCGCACGGTGCGCGACGTCGGAGTGGGGACCTGACGATGCGCGCGCACGGGACAACGCTCCTCCCCCGGCGCCCGCAGACCCACCCGCGTTGCGGCAGGCGCACGATCCGGGCCACCGCCCGTTCGTCGCGGGTACGGATCGGCCGCCGAAAACGAGTGCCGGCGGTTTGAAACCCGCGGTATCGATCCTGGCCGGGCGCACCGCCTGCATCCGCGCGGGGGAGCAGGCGTGAAATTCGGGCGGTTCAGCGTTTCGGACTCGGCCGGCATCGTGATCGCGCACCGCCTGCGGGTGGGCGGCCGGACGTTCAGGAAGGGCAGGATGCTGAGCATCGCGGATGCGAAGCTCCTGGAGCGGGAAGGGTTCGATTCGGTCATCGGCGCACGGATCGGCGCGACCGACGCGGCCGAGGACGCGGCGGCCCTGGCCGCGGCGCGGGCCCTCGCGGGTCCCGGCGTGCGGGTCGGCGCACCGTTCACCGGGCGCTGTAACGTCTTCGCGGCGGCCGACGGCCTCCTCTTGATCCGTGCGCCGGAGATCGACCGCTTCAACGGAGTCGACGAGGCGCTGACGGTCGCCACGCTGCCGTCGCCGCGTGCGGTCCGCGAGGGTCGGATGCTCGCCACGATCAAGGTGATCCCCTTCGCGGTCCCCGGCGACGTGCTCGACCGCGCTCTCGCCGGCCTCGGCCCGGAGCCGCGGGCGATCCGCGTGGCGGCCTTCGAGCCGACCACCGCCGCCATCATCCAGACCCGGCTGCCGACGACGAAAGAGAGCGTGCTCGAGAAGACCACGCGGGTGCTGCGCGCGCGGATCGAGGCGCTGCACGGACGGGTCGTGGACGAGGCTCGTTGCGATCATGACGCCCGCGCCGTCGCCCGCGCCGTGGGCCGTGCCCTGGACGCGGAGGCGCGGCTCGTCATGATCGTGGGCGCCTCCGCCATCGTCGACCGAGGGGACGTCATCCCGAGGGGGGTCGTGGCGGCCGGCGGCGAGGTGGTGCACTTCGGGATGCCGGTCGACCCGGGCAACATGCTCCTGCTGGCGCGCTGCCGCGGGCGTACGGTGCTGGGTCTGCCCGGGTGCGCGCGCTCACCGGCGCCGAACGGCCTCGATCGGATCCTGGAGCGGTTGGCCGCCGGGCTCGACGTGACGCCGCGTGACGTCATGGGGATGGGGGTCGGCGGCCTGCTCAAGGAGGCCGCGGCGCGTTCCGGGCCGCATCGCGGCCCGGACGATGGCGACTCGCACGATGGGGGAGCTCGCGAAGCCGGACCGGCGCGCGCCGCGGCCGTCTCCGCGCTGGTGCTGGCGGCGGGGTGCTCGACGCGGATGGGGCCGGTCAACAAGCTCCTCGCGCCGATCGGCGGGCGCGCGATGGTGCGCGCGGTCGTCGAGCAGCTCTCGGATTCGAGCGTGCGGCCCATCGTCGTCGTCACCGGCCACGAGGCGGAGCGGGTGGAGGAGGCGCTCGACGGCGCCGCTGTGTCCTTCGTCCGGAACCCGGCGTACCGGGAGGGGATGAGCGGCTCCATACGCGCCGGCCTCTCGGCGCTGCCGGACTCCACCGAAGCGGTGATCGTCTGCCTCGGGGACATGCCGCTGATCGGATCGGAACACGTCGAGCGGCTCGTGGCGGCCTTCGATCCGCAGGAGGGACGCGGGATATGCGTGCCCGTCTTCGAGGGCCGCCGCGGCAACCCGGTTCTCTTCGCCCGGCGCTTCTTCGCGGAGATGGCGGCGCTCCGCGGCGACGCCGGCGCTCGCCGCCTCGTCGAACGGTACGAAGAGCAGGTCTGCGAGGTCGCGATGGACGATCGCTCCGTGCTCGTGGACGTGGACTCTCCGCAAGCGTTGCGGGCCCTCGGGGAGCCGTTCTGAGCGCGCTCTACAACGAGACGATACTCGCGGCGGGGCGCCGGGCGAGCGGGCACGGCCGGCTGGAATCGCCCCACGGGTCCGCGACCGTCGACAACCCGTTGTGTGGCGATCGCGTGACGCTCGACGTGGCGCTCGACGCTTCCGGGCGCGTCGCGCAGGTGAGCCACGTGGTCCGGGGATGCCTGCTGTGCGAGGCCGCCGCGGTGCTGATCGCGGAGCAGGCGCCGGGGCGGGAGGTCGGGGCGTTGCTGCGCGCCGGGCGCGACGTCGGCGTTGCCCTGGAGGAAGGATCGCCGTTCCCGTGGCCCGCGCTGGAGACGTTCGCACCGGTACGCGGGGTGAAGAGCCGGCGCCGGTGCGTCACCCTTCCCTTCGAAGCGCTCGCCGCGGCGCTCGCCGGATGACCACCGGCACGGCCGCAACCGGTGGGCGGTGTCCGTCCCCAGGTCGAGACGCGGTTGCGCGGGGGGTTCTCCTTGTGACGGTGACCGCTACGCCGGGCGCGGGCGCGCAGTACTTCATGGCGGCGGCTTCCCGGGCAGGCCGCTGAGCGATTCGATGCGTAGCGACAGGATGGTGCCGTCGCGCTCGCGGTGGACGATCTTCACCGGAAGGAAGCCCAGCGCGGCGGCGCACCACAGGGTCGTCTCCCGCTTCGCATTCTTGCGCTCGCGCCGGACGACGACGGCGTCGAGCGCCCCGAGCGCGGTCTCGATCCGTTCCTCGCCGATGCGGCTGAAGACGTAGTGCTTGAGCTTGCCGCCGTCGGCGATCGTGTATTCGGCGCCGCGCGCGCCGCGGCCCAGGTCGCGCATGAGCGCGAGCAGGTAGCTGAGCTTGTCCATGACGCCGGGCGGTACCGCCATCTCCCACGCACCGCCCGGTGAATCGTGCCGTGCGACGCCCTCCTCGGAACCCTCTTCCCAGTCGAACGCGATGCTGAGGTCGCGCGCCTTTCGGCCGGTGCGCTCGTAGCGATACGCGAGCGGCCGCAGCCAGTCCCTCGTGTAGGTCCACTCGCTGCGCTCGCTGATGGTGTCGTCGCTGAGGAGCGAGAACACACCCATCGGCTCGGTGTGCGATTCGTAGACGAATCCGCCGCCGGCGCCCGGTGACAGGGACCACCGGGTCCTGGCGATCGCCGCCCCCTTCGCCTCGAGGGTGAACGTGGCTTCGAACCGCTCCGGCAGCTCGCGCGCGGATACCGCAAGCGAGAACACGGCACTCGACAGCAGCAACGTGGCGAGCCTTCGAATACGCGCGACGTCCACAACGCCCACCCTACACGCGGGCGGCAGCCCTGCGCAGCTTCCGCAGCTTCCGCCTCGCCGGATCGCGTCCGGGCAGGCCGAGCCCGCAGTCCGGGGCCGCGATCAGCCACTCCGGGTCAATGCGATCGAGCGCCTCGGCCAGGCGCGCGTGGATCTCGTCCACGCCTTCGACCCGGCTCCTGGCGATCGCGACCACCCCCAGGACGACCCGTGCGGCCGGCAGGCCTTCGAGCAGTGACGGATCATTGTGCCGATGTGCGTCTTCGAGCGACACGGTGTCGATGCCGGCGTCTTCGACGGCCCCGGCCAACCGGAGACATGCGCCGGGATCGGCCTTCGGATAGTCCTCCCGATCGAGGCGGTCGGGGTAGCCGCAGCAGGCGTGCACGGTGCGCACCACCTCGGGCGGGCAGCCCTGGAACGCGCGCTCGATGTGTTCGATACCGTATTCGAGCGCTCCCTCCGGCTTGCGTGCGAGCGGCAGCGGTTCGTCGATCTGCATCGGCCAGGCGCCGATGCAGGTGGTGCCTGTGCCCCGTATGCCCCCTGTGTCCCGTATGCCCCCTGTGTCCCGTATGCCCATGGTGTCGTCTCCACGTCCCGGGTGCTCTCGCGATGACCACGCTGGCGCCGGACAGTTCTATTTGTTGCCAACGGCAACGTCCTGTCAACCGTCCATCCAGGACTCGTCCCTTTGGCGATGACGCCTGCCGGAGTGCGGGGGCTCTCGCGTGCGGCGGCGGTCGTCGGGGCGCGGGGAGCGCCGGGTCGGCACCGGGAAAGGGTGGCCCGGGGAAGATGCGGCGCCTGCCTGCCCGGTTGGCGCCTGCCGCCGGCGGGATATGATCGCAGCGAGGCCGCGCCCGTATCGCGGCCGATGCGCATCGAGAGCCGCGGGAAGCCGGTCGCATGACCTTCTACGCCGATCTGCACGTCCACTCCAAGTACTCCCGCGCCACCAGCCGGGACTGCGACCTCGAGCATCTGGCCATCTGGGCCCGCAAGAAGGGAATCGGCGTCGTCGCCACGGGCGATTTCACCCATCCGGCATGGAGGGCGGAGCTGAAGGAGAAGCTCGTGCCCGCGGAGCCGGGACTGTTCCGCCTGCGGCCCGATCTCGAAAGAGCCGTCGAGGAGCGGCTTCCGCCGGCCTGCCGGAGCCACCGGAACGCGGTCCGGTTCATGCTTTCGGTCGAAATTTCGACCCTCTACAAGAAATTCGACAAGACGCGAAAGATCCACCACCTGATCTACACCCCGGATTTCGACGCGACGGAGCGCGTTGTCGACAGCCTGTCCCGAATCGGCAACCTGCACGCGGACGGGCGACCGATCCTCGGTCTCGATTCCCGCCACCTGCTGGAGATCGCCCTGGAGTCGGACCCCGGCTCGTACCTCGTCCCCGCCCATATCTGGACGCCCTGGTTCGCCGCGCTGGGCTCGAAGTCGGGCTTCGACGCCATCGACGACTGCTACGGAGACCTCGCTCCGCACATTTTTGCCGTGGAGACGGGCCTCTCCTCGGACCCGCCGATGAACTGGCGGGTGTCGTCCCTGGATCGTTTCCGGCTCGTGTCCAACTCGGACGCCCATTCGCCGGAGAAGCTGGGACGGGAGGTCTGTGTCTTCGACGCCGAGCTGGACTATTTCGCCCTGCGAAAGGCACTGGAGACGGGCGCGGGGTATGCGGGCACGCTGGAATTCTTTCCCGAGGAAGGCAAGTACCACCTCGACGGCCATCGCCACTGCCGCGTCTCCTTCTCCCCCGGCGAGACCCGCAAGCACGAAGGCCGGTGCCCGGTGTGCGGCAAGCCGCTGACGGTAGGCGTCATGCACCGGGTCGAGGACCTCGCGGACCGGGGGGAGGAGGCCGCGCCGCCGGAGACGGCCGGCCCGATGCAGAGCCTGGTCCCCCTGCCCGAGATCCTCTCCGAGATCCATCGGGTGGGCCCGAAGAGCAAGACGGTGGCCCGTCACTACGAAAGCCTCCTGGGCCGGCTCGGGCCGGAGCTGCCGCTCCTCAACACGCTGCCGCTGGAAGACGTCGGGTCCGCCGCGCCGTCTCTGGTCACCGAGGCGGTGTCGCGCCTGCGGAAGCAGGAGGTGGTCCGGGAGGCCGGCTACGACGGCGTGTACGGCACCATCCGCCTGTTCCGGGACGCCGAGCTGCGCCGGCACACCCTCGGGGCGTCGCTCTTTCAGGAGGAGGGCGCGGACTCGCCACGAGGCCGATCCGACGTCCCGCCCGCGGCCACGTCGCGTGAGCGATCCGGCCCCTCGCCCGCGACCTTGTCGCAGGAGCCTCCCGCCCCTTTGTCCACGGCCCGGTCCGGGGAAGATCCCGCTGATCCCCCATTCCCCGCTTTCCCGTCCGCAGCCTCGCCCCAAGGCCGGCCCGATGCATCGCCCGACGATGACGGAGGCCGGGGGGAGGCGGGGGGAAGCCGGCGCCGCCCCGACGCCCTGGCCGGGCTGGACGCCGATCAACGCCGGGCCGCCGAAACCATCTCCGGCGCGCTGCTCATCGTGGCCGGTCCGGGTTCCGGCAAGACCAGAACCCTGACCCACCGCATCGCGCATCTCGTGACCGGCCATGCCGTGCCGCCCTCCGGCTGCCTGGCCGTGACCTTCACCCGCCGGGCCGCCGGCGAGATGCGCGAGCGCCTGCAGACCCTGCTGCCGGACGTATGGGAGCAGGTCCCGCTGCATACGTTCCACTCCCTGGGCCTCTCCATCCTTCAGGAGCACCGGAACGCGGCCGGCCTGCAGCGCGGCTTCCGGATCGCGTCGGAGGCAGAGCGGGTCCGGTTGCTCCAGGACGCGCTTCAGGTGTCCGAAAGGAAGGCCCGTGGCCGACTTTCGGCAATCTCGCACGCCAAGCGCACCGGCACGCCGCCCGCGGACAGGGGGCTGGGCGAGGCGCTCGAGGCGTACCGGGGAGCGATGGACACCCGCAACCTGTGCGATTTCGACGATCTCGTCATCCGGGCCGCGGACGCGCTGGAATCCTCCCCCGCGGTCCGGGCGGGGTACCGGCGGCGCCATCCGTGGGTCAGCATCGACGAATACCAGGACGTCGACGAGCAGCAGGTCCGGCTGATCCGGCAGATCGTCCCCCCGGACGGGAACGTCTGCGCGATCGGCGATCCGGACCAGGCCATCTACGGCTTCCGGGGTGCGGACGTGCGTTTCTTCTCGGAGTTCGGCCGGGACTTTCCGGGGGGGCGGATCGCGCGGCTGAACCGCAACTACCGCTCGGATCGGAACATCGTCGCGCTCTCCTCGCAGGTGATCGCCCGCTCGGGCTCCGCCGCGCCCGCCGTCTCCTCCTCCATTCCGGTCGTCGAGGACGGGCCCGATCGGGTCACGATCCACGAAGCCCCCACGGAGAAGGCGGAGGCGGAGTTCATCGTCCGATCACTGGAGCAGACCCTCGGCGGGCACAGTTTCTTCTCCATCGACAGCGGCCGATCGGCGGACGCCGGAGGGCACGATCTCTCGTTTTCCGATTTCGCCGTGCTCTACCGCACCGAGGCGCAGGCAGCCGCCCTGGCCGAGGCGCTGCAGCGCTCGGGGATGCCCTTCCAGCAACGCTCGCACCGCCGCCTGCTGGAGCATCCGGGGGTGATCGCGCTGATCGACGCCCTGCGCGAGACCCCGGGCGCGGGCACGGTCCGGGAACGGCTCGAAGCGGTCTGCACCGGTGCCGAAGGGTCCGATGCGCAGGCCCTGGAGGCGCGCGAGCTGTTGAGACCCCTCGCCGGCGCGTGCGGAGACGACCTGGAGCGTTTCCTGTCCGCCCTGTCCCTGGACACCGGGATCGACACCTGGGATCCACGCGCCGACCGGATCTCGCTGCTGACCCTCCACGCCGCCAAGGGGCTCGAATTCCCCGTCGTCTTCATCGCCGGGTGCGAGAACGGCCTGCTCCCCCTGACGTGGGGAAGGCCCGACGCGGCGACCCTGGACGAAGAGCGGCGGCTCTTCTACGTCGGCGTCACCCGCGCAAGGACCAAGCTGTACCTGTGCCGGGCGAAGAAGCGCCCGTGGCGGGGGAAGGTGCGCGAGCTGCCGCCCTCCCCCTACCTGGCCGACGTCGAGGAACGGCTCCTCGAACGCCGCCGCGCGCGGATCCCCGGAAAGCCGAAGAAGAGGGACGGCCAGCTTGCGCTGTTCTCGAACAATCCACCTGGGAGTCCCGGTTGAGGGAGACCGCCCTTCCCTTGCCGTCGCCTGTTCCCCGATCCGGTCGGACCGTGGGTTCCGCGCCGTGTTGCCGAGCGGTCGCGGAGAGCGCCGGAAACGGACGGACTCCGCGCGCAACGCTCAGAGCTTGAAGTCCTGCCCCAGATACACCTCCCGGACGTAATCGTCGCGGAGCACCTTGTCCGGACCGCCTTCGGCGATGATCCTTCCTTCGTTGACGATGTACGTCCGGTCGCAGATGTCGAAGGTGTCGCGCGCGTTGTGGTCGGTGATCAGGACCCCGATCCCGCGTCCGCTCAGATAGTTGATGATCTGCCGGATGTCCAGGATCGAAATCGGATCGACTCCCGCGAAAGGTTCGTCGAGCAGCATGAACCGTGGTTCCATCGCCAGTGCGCGCGCAATTTCCACCCGGCGTCGCTCGCCCCCGGACAGGCTGTCGCCGCGTTGAGCGGCGAGGTGCGAGACTTGCAGATCGCTCAGCAACGCTTCAACGCGGTGCTCGCGGTGGCGCCGGTTCAGCCCCGGGCGCGCCTCCAGGATCGCCATGACGTTTTCCCGCACCGAGAGGCGGCGAAAGACCGACGGCTCCTGTGGGAGATAGCCAAGGCCCATCCGGGCCCGGACGTGCATCGGATGGTCCGTGAGTTCGCTTTCGTCGAGATGCACGGTCCCGGAATCGCACGCGACGAGACCGATGATCATGTAGAAGCAGGTCGTCTTGCCCGCCCCGTTCGGCCCGAGCAATCCGACGATCTCCCCGCTTTGCACGGTGAGGCTGACGTCGACGACGACGGTGCGGTCGCGGTAGCGCTTTGCGAGCCGGCTCGCGGAGAGGATGGCCATCGACGACCTGCGCGGGGGATCCGATGCGCTCGCGGCTCCGGACACCCGCCGCCGGGAGGCGCTTACCGTGTGCCTGTTTTCCCGGGCTCGATTCTGATCCTGACACGGCCCGGCTTCTTCCCGCCCGCCTCCCCGTCGTCGCTGCCCGCGGGCGGGTCCGCGGTCTCCGTCAACGCCTTGAGGCGCGCATTGAGCGAATCGTATACGAGCCGATCCGCCTGCATCCGGGATCCTCCCCGTTCATAGCGCGCGTCTCCAAGCAGCACGATGAGATCCTGTCCGGGAAAATACTCGATACGGTTTGCCCACGCCTTGTGAACGTGGGCGTCCCCGTCGGGCAATTGGCGGAAGTGGGCCGGCGTGCCGATTGCGATCATCTTCGAGATGTCGTTCTCCCCGTCGAAATGGGCGATCACGGTGTCGCCGGCGATGTGCAGGCTGCCCTGATCGATGACCACGTCCACGCGATAGGTCATGACCCCTTTCAGTCCGTCACGTTCGGCCTGATCCGCTTCGATGGCGATCGGCTGGTCCCTGTCGGTGGAGAGTGCGCGGGAAGCTGTAGCGCCGGCCAGGAAGAGCCCCGCGCACAGCACGGCGGCGAGCCGGAAGCCCCGGCCCCTTCGGGCGTTCTCACTGCCTGGGCCGCCGGCCGTCCACATCTGTCCGTACCCGTGAGAGAAGTTCCATGCGTCGTTCGTGGAGCCAGACGCGCATGCCTGTTCCCGTCGTGATGCTCGTGGGCGTGCGGATCGTCACCGGCTCCCCGGTCTCGCCGTACCCGGTTTCGGGCAGCACCTTCAGCTTCTCGGTCCGAACGTCGATCTCACGGGCACCTGGCCCGTGATTACGCCAGATGATCACCCTGCCGAGCAACAGTACGACGTCCCTGTCCGCGGAGACCTGCCCGCGTTCCGAGCGCACGTGCCACGGTTCTTCCCCGGCACGGTAGAACACGTAGTGCGGATTGCCGAGCTCGACGGTCCTGTCGGAGTGGAACGCCATGTAGTCCGCCTCGAGCCGACGTTTCGGTTTGCCGGCATCGTCCATCTCGACGGTGACGAAGTGCTCCATGTAGGCGTCCGGCTCACCGGACGCTGCCGGCATCGCCGCGGCGGGATCTTCGGACTGGAGGGTATGCAGCACCCATCCGCTCGTGCACGCGGCGACAAGGAGCGCGGCAGCGGCGGCCCGTCTCCGGAGTACCGCCCGAAGCCTCGTCCAGGGTGGGATCAGAGGACCCCCGCCCGGAGCAGGTCGTGCATGTTCAGGGCGCCGACCAGACGCCCGGTGCCGTCCACGACGGGCAACGCATTGATCGCACGCCGCTGCATGAGGTTCGCCGCCTCCGCCGCAAGCATCTCCGGGGCGACGGTGACACAGTTCCGGGTCATCACCTCGTCGATGCGCACCTGCATCATGTCGACGTCCTTCTCAAGAGCCCGCCGGAGGTCGCCGTCGGTGAACACCCCGAGTACGCGGTCGTCGGCATCGACGACCGTGGCCATGCCGAGCCGCGATCGGGTCATCTCCACCAGCGTGCTCGATACGCTCTGTCCGGCACCCACTTTCGGCACGTCGGCGCCGGTGTGCATCACGTCGCCGATGTGAAGCAGCAGCCGGCGTCCGAGCCGGCCGCCGGGGTGCGAGCGGGCGAAGTCCTCGGCGCTGAACCCCCGTGCTTCGAGCAGCGCGATGGCAAGCGCATCGCCCATCGCGAGGGCGGCGGTGGTGCTCGCGGTCGGGGCGAGGTCCAGCGGGCAGGCTTCCTGCTCGACGCCCACGTCGATATGCACGTCCGCTTCGTTCGCAAGGCGCGAACGATCGTTGCCGGTCAGTGCAACGAGGGGAATGCCGAGGCGCTTGATGATCGGAAGGATGGTGAGGATCTCGCCGGTTTCACCGGAGTTCGACAGAGCGAGCACCACGTCCGTCGTGGTGATCATTCCCAGATCGCCATGGCTCGCTTCCCCCGAATGAAGGAAGAACGCGGGGGTGCCGGCGCTTGCCAGCGTCGCGGCGATCTTGCGCGCGACGTGACCCGACTTCCCCATCCCCGTGACCACGACGCGTCCCCGGCACGAGAGCATGAGCCGGCACGCGGACGCGAACTTGCCGTCCACCCGTGCGACAAGCGCGGAGAGGGCCCTCGCTTCGGTCTCGATGACCGAGATCCCCGACGCGCACAGCGACGACTCGCTTGGAAGGTCGGGGAGCGGCAAGGCGGACATCGGGGATCGATGGGGCGCAAGGGCTGGAAATCGTCAGAAGGCGGTACGGGAACGTCCGGCAGCGCGAAGGGCTGCCCGCGAGTTTGAACCCAATCCGTCGCCGATCGCAATCTCGGCCCCTGCCTTTGCGCTCCCTCCGTCCGTGCTCGTGAACCGACGCCCTGGAATCGGGTCGCGAAACCACGTTTCGGGGCGGAGCGGGCATTGCCCGGGACCGACGGGCTCCGTTCACGCAGGCCAGCCGGTCCCGTAGACTGGCCCGATGGCGGAACCGGACGGACTCGACCCGCGTTGTACCGCGCTCGTCGCGTGGCTGCAGGACGTCCTCCCGGCGCCCTCCTTCCGGATCGCGCCCGCGTCGGAGGACGCGAGCTTCCGTCGCTACTTCCGGGTGCACGCGGGCCCGCGGACGTGGATCGCGATGGATGCGCCGCCGCCGATGGAAGATTGCCGGCCGTTCATCTCGGTGCTCGGCCTCCTGCGCGCCGCCGGCGTCCACGCGCCGGCGCTGCACGCGGCGGACGTGGAACGCGGCTTCCTGCTGCTCGACGATCTCGGCTCACGCTGCTACCTCGACGTGCTCGACGAAGGAAACGCCGACGCCCTCTACGCGGACGCATTCGAGGCGTTGCTGGACATGCAGGGCCGCATCGGCGCCGGACGGGTGCCGCCGTACGACGAACGGAAGCTGCGTGACGAGTTGCACCTCTTTCGGCGGTGGTTTCTCGGGCGTCACCTCGGGATCGTGCTCGACGGCGCGCTCTCGACGGCGCTCGACGAGGCCTCCGACGCCCTGGTCCGAGCCTGCATGGAGCAGCCGCGGGTCTTCGTCCACCGAGACTACCATTCGCGCAACCTCTTGTTCCTCGACGAGCGCAACCCCGGCGTGATCGACTTCCAGGACGCGGCGGACGGTCCGCTCACCTACGATCTCGTCAGCTTGCTGCGCGACGTCTACATCCGCTGGCCGGGGGATCGCGTCACCGGCTGGGTCGACGCCTGTCACGATCGCGCCGTCGCCCGGCGTCTTGTCGATGCCGGCCGCCCGCGCTTCCGCCGCTGGTTCGATCTCACCGGAATTCAGCGCCATTTGAAGATCGCCGGAATCTTCGCGAGGCTGTGGCATCGCGACGGCAAGGCCCGCTACCTCGACGATCTGCCCCTCACCCTCGACTATCTCGCCGAGGTCGCGCCGCGCCACGCGGAGACCGAGGCGGTCGTCCGGGTGCTCGAAGAGCTCGACGTCGTGCACCGGACGCGATTGGCCCGGTGTGGGAAGGCCGCCGCGGTGCAGGAGCGGGGGTGCGGATGAATGCGAACCTCCCTTGGTTGCGCCGGAGCGTCCGGGCCCGAGGACGACGAACTCGATGGATCCGGGCTCGATGGGCTTGCAGGGACCCGTCGGCGGTGCGCAAAGGCGGTGATTCTCGCCGCCGGCCGTGATCACGCCGTGTATCGACTCGATAAAACGTTTCGGAGGGCGCATGAAGGCGATGATCCTTGCCGCCGGCCGCGGCGAACGCATGGGCGCCCTGACGGAGCACACGCCGAAACCGCTGCTGGAGGTGGGCAGCCGGCCGCTCATCGAGCACCAGATCGCCCGACTCGCCGGCGCCGGCTTCCGTGACGTCGTCGTGAATCTCGCGTGGCGCGGGGAGCGGATCGCAGCGCGTCTCGGCGACGGCGCGCGTCTCGGGGTGCATATCCGGTACTCGCGTGAGCCGGAGGGCGCCCTCGACACCGGCGGAGGGATCCGCCAGGCGCTGCCGCTGCTTGGCGGCGAGCGCTTCGTCGTCGTCAACTCCGACGTCTGGAGCGACTATCCCTTCGAGAAGCTGCGGAGCGTCGCGGCGGGCGCCGCCCACGTCGTGCTTGTCGATAACCCGGTGCACCATCCGGACGGGGATTTTGCGCTCGCGCCGGACGGGCAGGTCGTCGAGGCAGGGCCCGATCGACTCACGTTCAGCGGGATCGGCTGCTACCACCCTCGCCTGTTCGCGGTCCGTCCGGCCGGGCGGTTTCCGCTCGTCGCGGTCCTGCGTGAGGCGATCGGAGCGGGGACGCTGAGCGGCGAGCACCATCGGGGGGGATGGGTCGACGTCGGCACGCCGGAACGGCTCAGAGCGCTTGACCGCCGGCTCCGCGCCGAGCGTCCGGGTGGCTGAGGTACGGGCCCGCTTCAGGACGGACGAAGCGCCCCGGTGGGATTTGCGCCGGGCGTCCGGGCCGAGGCGCGGGATCGCGCCCCGGCCCGATGCGGCTGCGTCAGTTGGACGTACCGGCCGTGTCCGGCGTACCGGACGTCCCGGATGGACCGGTGGCGCCGGCGGTGAGGCGGTCACGGCTTCTCTCGACGGTCTTCTCGCCGATTCCCCGGATCTGCGTGAGCTCGTCGACGGATGAGAATGCGCCGTGCTCTTCCCGGTAGCTCACGATCGCCCGGGCGCGCTTGAGGCCGACGCCGTGGATGGCGTCGGCCAGCATTTCCGCGCTTGCGGTGTTGATGTCGATCGGATCGGCCGGATCGGCCGGATCGGCCGCGAACGCGAGGTTCGCGAGACCGATCACGGCGGCCGCCAACAGAGTCTGCCATACGGACATGACGATCTACCTCCTCCTGATCAATGGCGTGCGAGCCCCCGCGAATGCTTGCCGGGGCTCGACGGAGACGGTAACGAGGCCGGACGGCGCGCGAATGGGGCGTGGGTAACCATCCGTATAGGCGCAGGGCGATCCGCGGGTAGGCGAACGGAGACACCGGAGCACGCGGCCCCGGCCGCCGCGGCTCCCCCGGAAATCGCACCGCCGGCGCTTCCGGTGGAACAACGAAGCGGCAGCGCGTCAGGCCCAGCCCTCGATGATCGGAACGAGCGCGTCGAGAGAGCGGATCTCGGCGTCCGGCGGCGTCGTTTCCGGCCAGAGCCGTCCTTCGGGGTTCATCCACACGGTGCGGATCCCGAGGGCCGCCGCGCCCGCGACGTCACGCATCGGATCGTCGCCGACGTGCACGGCCGCCTCCGAGACGGCGCCGGCCGCGTTCAGCGCGAACTCGAAGATGGCGGGGTCGGGCTTCGCCGCCCCTGCCTCGGCCGGGGTCACCACGAAGTCGAAGTGGTGCCCGATCCCGATGTGGTGCACGTCGGCGTTGCCGTTGGTGATCGCGCCTATCGCGTACCGCTCACCGAGCCTTCCGAGCGCGGCGCCCACGCCGTCGAAGAGGGTGACGGCGTTGCGGTGCTCCCGGAACACCCGGAACCCGGTCTCGGCGAGCTCCGGACCGTACCCCCACTCCTGCATCAGGGACGCGAGCCACAGCTTGCGCGCGCGCGTGAGATCGTGCCGGATCTCGGGAATCGACGCGTAGTGCGCGTACCGGTGCGCGGCGAGGGAGTCCCGGGAGTGGGCCTGCACGATGTCGGGGCAGGTGCGCGCGAGCCACTCGCAGAGCTTCGCCTCGGCGTTCGCGAGCACCGATCCCGACTCCCAGAGCGTGTCGTCGAGGTCGAAGGTGATGCAGGTGATCGTCATCGCGGCGCCATTGCAGACCGCGGCGGATCGGTCGCCGCCCGGCCGTGCGTCCAGCCGGCGTCCGGTCGTGGCGGTTCTTCCACCTCGGCGTCCCCGGCCTCGGACGTCCCGCTCATTTCCGCCGTCCCGCGGGTGAGCGCGGCCGCGGCGCGGGATGGAAACCGTGCTTTTCGAGCCATTCGACGTCGGGGCCGTTCCAGCCGGCCACGTCGAAATCGATGCGCCCCGCCGCGTCGAAGAGCACTCCCTCGGCTTCGAGGGCCCGCCGTTGAGAGGCGGTCCCCCCGCCCCCGCCGCGCTCGCTCACGGCGCCCGCGCGGTTGACGACCCGCTGCCAGGGCACCGCCCGGTCCGATGCGGAGAGCGCCGCCATGGCATAGCCGACCATGCGCGCGGTGCAGTGGCCTTCGATCGCCGCGACCTGCCCGTAGGTGGCCACCCGGCCCCGGGGGATCATTCGTACGATCGCGTGGATGCGCGGGTATCTGCCGGCGTTTCGCAACGAATCGCGGGCATCTTCCGATTTCGATGCGCCGGATGGGTCCGGATCTCCGAGCCACGGATGCAGGCGGATCATTTCACCTCCAGACAGCGGCGCAAGGCGTCGAGATCGAGAAAGAAGTGACAGATTTCGACCGCACCGTACACGAGGACGGGTACCTTCGGACCGTAGCGGGCGGCGAGTTCCGGTGAGCGGTCGACGTCGACGCGCACGACCTCGAACCGGAGCTCCGCCTCACACTCCGAGAGCGTGGCCACCATGTCTTCGCAGAGGTGGCACCCCGCCCGCTCGTACACGGTCAACCGATGCGCCGGCGCCATGGTCGCTCCATCCGTGCCTTTGTGGTGGCCCCGAGAATTACGGCTATAATCTTTTTTGTGTCGGCCCGTCGCCCCGGGCCGTTCCCGAAACGCAGGCAAGGAGACCCGCAATGGCAATGTTCCCCAAGAGAAGCGAACCAAGCGAATCGATCGGAGCGATGGAAAGCCGCCGCGAACCCCCGCCCCTGATGAGTCCCGAGCCCGGACCTTCGGCCGGGCCCCGAACGGGTGGAAGCGCGGCGGTCGGGCCGACGGTCCGCATCCAGGGGGACGTCAGCGGTGAGGAAGATCTGATGGTCCAGGGTACCGTCGAAGGGAGCATCACGTTGAAGAGCCACGTCGTGACCGTCGGCAAGGAAGGTCGCGTGAACGCCACCGTCGATGCGAAGATCATCAGGATCGAGGGGACCGTGGAGGGCGATCTGCGCGGCAACGAGCAGATCATCGTGGCCAGCTCCGGCAACGTCCGGGGCAACATCGTGGCGCCCAGGGTCACCCTTGAGGACGGTTGCCGCTTCAAAGGTTCGATCGACATGGAGGGATCGGACGCGAGCGCCCCCGGGGTAACGGCCGGGGGAGCATCCCCGTCCGGGGGGGGCGGAAAAGCAGACTCCGGAAGGGCGGGATCCGGCAAGACACGTTGACTGACCCGATGCCAGGCGATGGGGCGTGAAATCTCCTGGCCCATACTCCATCGCCTGGTGGACCCACAGGCGGGGGAGAGGGTGCTCAAGTCGCCGGGGCTCAAGCTGTTCACCCAGCGGATCGCCGATGCCCGGCGTCCGAACATCCTCGATCTCGGGCCGCCGCGCGGGCAGAACGTCACCTACTTTTCGCAGTGGCAGTGCATCCTCCACATCGAAGACCTGCTGCGTACGCTGGCCGAGGATCCCGAGATGTCCGCGCCGGAGGAAGAGCGTGACGTCAAGAGCGCGGTCGAACGCGCGGTCGACCACGAGGCCGGCATCCGTTTCGATGCGATCCTCGCCTGGGATCTGTTCGACTACATCGACGCCCTGACGATCCGGACGACCATGCACCGGATCGGACGCCACTGCCGTTCCGGCACGCTTCTGTTCATGATGTGCTCGATCCGGGAGGCGATCCCGGACGATCCCGGACAATTCACGATCATCGACGAGCAGCATCTCAGCTTCGAGTCCCTGGGCGGAGGCCGCCGGAACGGCTCGAAACATTCCCCTCGCAGCCTCGAACGGATGATGCCGGGGTTCCGGCTTCAGCATTCGTTCCTGCTCGCGGGCGGCCTGCAGGACTATCTCTTCATCTATGACTGAGCGGCGGTTGAACGGCCGCCGGGGAGGTTCACCCGCGCCGGGCGCCCCGATAATGCGAATCGCGCCTGCCCTTGCGCACACCTCCCGTCATCCACGCGAGATCGCGATCGATCTGATCACGCATCGACAAGTATAGCTGGCCCGAGGTGAACTGCCCGCCCGGTGTGGCGACGATCGGACGCTGCTCCGTCTTCGGCTTCGGAGCCCGGCGGTACATCCGGTAGAGGGCGAACACTCCGAGCGACCCGGCGATGCAGGTATTGGCCATGAACAGGGCGGTCGGACCGAATCCGCTCATCAGGCTCGACGTGATCACGGGTCCGGCCGACGCGCCGATGCCATAGGCGATCAGCAGCCCGCTCGCGGTCTGCACGAGCTTCCCGGGAGACGCGAAGTCGTTCGCGTGCGCGCTGGACAGCGAATAGACCGCGAACGACAGGCCTCCGTAGGCGGCGGCGAGGACGATCACGCCGATGAACGTCCCCCCGGTGGTGAGCACGACGCCGTAGGACGCCGCCGAGGTCCCGAGCGCCACCCCCGCGAGCACGGTCCGGCGGTCGATGCGATCGGAAAGCCGCCCCATCGGCCATTGCAGGAGCAACCCCCCGAAGATCCCCGCCGCCATGAACACCGAGGTCTGGGGGACGGTGAGTCCCACGCTGTGGGAGAACACCGGCGCGAGGCCGTAGAAGTTGGAGTTGACGGCGCCGGCCGCGAGCGCGCCGATCAGTCCGAGCGGCGAGACCTTCCACAGCTCGGGAATGCTCGCGCGCTCCGGCGGCGAAGGCTTGGGCGCACTCGCGCGGGTGAGCAGCACCGGCACGAGGGCGAGAGAGTAGATGATGGACGCGACGCAGAAGAGCTCGTAGCCGGCGGGGTCTCCGAACGGCAGGATGAACTGCCCGCAGCCCGCCGCCAGGTAGTTGGTGATCATGTAGAACGCCATCACCTGCCCGCGGGTCCTGTTGGTGCAGCGCTCGTTCAGCCAGCTCTCGGCGACCATCACCATGCCGGCCATGCAGAAACCGCCGATGAACCGCATCGTCGCCCAGACGAGGGGATCGATCAGCATGACGATGCCGAGCGCGGTGACGGACATGATCGAGGCGAACGCCGCAAAGGCGCGGATGTGGCCTACCGCGGCGACCACGCGCACCGCCTGGATGCCGCCGACGAGCAACCCGACGAAGTACGCGCCCACGATCAGCCCGATCACCGCCGTGGGGAAGCTCTCGAGCTTCGTGCGCAGCCCGATGAGGGTCCCGAACAACCCGTTCGCGAGCAACAGCAATCCGAAGGAGGAAAGCAACGCCGCAACGGAGGAAAGGGTCTGACGAACGAGCACCGGCGGCGTTGTGTGCGAGACGTGTCCGCGTCCGGCCCATGGTAGTGTATCGGCAGGGGAGCGGCGAGATGTCGGGTGAAATTTTTCGATACCGACGGCAGTCGCCGCTCCGCCGAACGAGGCGGCCGTTTCCCGCATCGCAGCCCTGTCCCGGCCGGAGAATCCGCGGAGGAAGAACGTCGGTCTCCAGGCGAAGGAGCGCCGGTTCGGTCAATGACGGAGGAGAACCGCGCCGGCCTGCCACGGGTCCGCAGAGGGATGGCGTGGCGGTCCGGACTGGAGAGAGGGCGCGAGCGCCTCGGCTTTCCGATTCAGGGTGCGTGGTCGCCGTCGGCGCGCCGACGTCCGGGTGGCGCGACCCTCAGCATGAACGTCACCGGTCCGTCGTTGGTCAGGGTGACCTGCATGTCGGCGCCGAACCGCCCGGTCTCGACGATCGGATGCAGCGCATGCGCACGGGCCACGACATGCGCGAACAGACGCTCTCCGACCTCCGGCGGCGCGGCGTTGGAGAGGCTCGGCCGAGTCCCTTTGCGGGTGTCGGCAGGAAGGGTGAACTGGGGGACGAGCAGGAGGCCGCCACCGGCGTCGACGACGCTTCGGTTCATCTTCCCCCCGGTGTCGGGAAACACCCGGTAGCCGACCAGACGCTCGACCAGACGGTCTCCGGTACGCTCGGTATCCTCCCGCTCCACACCGATGAGCACCATCAGGCCGGGACCGATGGCGCCGACGGTCTCCCCGCCGATCTCGACCCTGGCGCGCGAGACGCGCTGAAGCAACCCGATCATCGGCCGCGGTAGTCGAAGATCTCGCGCAGGCCGGGGGTCCGGACGGCGTCGGCCGCCCTTGCGTGGACGAACTCCCATTGCCTTGCCATGACGTTTCTCCCGCTGTATCCAGGGTGGAGTCCCGATTGCCGGCACACCGGGCGATGACGTCCCGCGGGGCGGGGCCGGGCCGCTCAAATGCCCGGGCGTTTCGGCGCAGCCCCTTGACCGGACTCGGCCGGGACGGGGCCGATCGGAGAGCCCGGGCGCCGCCCGCGCGGCACCGGAAGCATGGCACGCCAGGCTCGGTCCAGTCATCGATTCGTTGCCGATCCGTGGCATCGAATCGGTGCGACGATCGTCAAAAAACAGGACAATGGGCCGAGCCGCCAGCGACACGAAGCCAGACGAGCATGAACGTGTTGGACGTCGACGCCCTGCAACGCGCGCTCCGGCACTTCGCCGAAGCCCGGGACTGGGATCGGTTCCACGCCCCGAAGAACCTCGCTGCCGCGCTCTCGGTCGAGGCGGCGGAGCTCCTGGAGATCTTTCAGTGGCTGGACGAGGCGCAGTCGCGCGCGGTCGGTCCCGGACACCCGCTCCACGGCCGTGTCGAGGAGGAGGTCGCGGACGTGCAGATCTATCTCCTGCGTCTCGCCGACAAGGTCGAAGTCGACCTCGACGCCGCGGTCCGGCGCAAGATCGCGCGCAACGAAGAGAAGTATCCGCCCGAGAAGGCCCGGGGCCGGGCGGAGAAGTACGACCGGCTCTGAGCCGGCGAGGGCCCCATCGCCGCGCCGGGTTCGAGGCAGGCAGGAGATGGCGGATGCCGGCATCGGCCTGCCGGTCGCCGCACGCACGCTGCTGATTGCCGGCGATGCTCTACCTGACGACGTTCGTCTCGGCGTTCCTCGCCGCGACCATCGCCCCGATTGCCTCCGAGATCACCCTGGCCGCGGCGCTCGCGGCCGGCGCTGCGGCCCATTGGCTGATCGTCGTGGCGACCCTCGGCAACACCCTCGGCGCGGTGGTCAACTGGGCGCTTGGACGGTGTATCGAGCATTTCCGAGGCCACCGGTGGCTCCCCGCCGGCGCACAGCGGCTCGAACGCGCGCAGGCGTGGTTCCGGCGCTACGGAGTGTGGTCGCTGCTGCTGGCCTGGGCGCCGGTTGCCGGCGATGCGCTGACCGTGGTCGCCGGCATGATGCGGGTGCACGTCGTGCCGTTTCTGATCCTGGTGGGGATCGGAAAGGGACTGCGCTACGTCGTTCTCGCGCTCGCGGTGGAAGGTGCCGTCCTGCCCTGATCGGCGGTTTCGACCGGGAGGGTCGTCGGTCCCACGCACCCACGTCCAGGTTCACGCCGGCTTCCTTCAGAGGACGTGGAGGGAGGCTGTACGGGACCGGCGCGCGTCCCGGCGAACCTCTCCCCTGGCGCCGGCGCCGCGGGGGCGTTCGCCGTCCGTTCAGTTCAGCAACCCGGTCGAGCGCATCGCGCTCTCCACCTTGTCCTTCGTCTCCCGGCTCGGTTCGACGAGCGGCAGCCGCACCTCGGGAGAGCATTTGCCGAGCACGCTCGCGGCGTACTTCACCGGGGCGGGACTGGTCTCGGCGAAGAGCGCCTCATGCAGCGGCATCAGGCGCTGCTGCGCCGCGAGGGTGGCCTTCGCGTCGTCGTCCATCCAGCTCGTGTGCATTTCCGAGCAGATGCGCGGAGCCACGTTCGCGGTGACCGAGATGCAGCCGTGGCCGCCCTCGACGAGCAGCGCGAGCACCGCCGCGTCCTCGCCGGAGAGCTGCACGAAGTCCTCGCCGCAGGCGATGCGGGTCTCCAGCGGGCGGGTCGAGCTGTTCGAGGCGTCCTTCACCCCGACGACGTTCGGAAGCCTCGCGCATCGCGCCATCGTCTCCACGTTCATGTCCACGACCGAGCGCCCCGGGATGTTGTAGATGAGGATCGGGACGTCGACCGCGTCGTTGATGGCCTTGAAGTGCCGGTACAGTCCTTCCTGTGTCGGCTTGTTGTAGTACGGGGTCACGACCAGCGCGGCGTCCGCGCCGCACGCCTTCGCGTGGCGGGTCAGGCTGATCGCTTCCTCCGTCGAGTTCGATCCGGTGCCCGCGAGGACCGGAACGCGGCCGTCCGCCACCTCGACGCACAGCTCGGTTACCCGCTGGTGCTCGGGATGGCTCAGCGTCGGGGATTCGCCGGTGGTGCCGCAGGACAGCAACCCGTGCGTGCCTTCGGAAATCTGCCACTCGACGAAGTCGCCGAACGCACGCTCGTCGATCCTGCCGCCGTCGAACGGCGTAATCAGCGCAACATAGGAACCCTGAAACATGGTCTCTCCTCCCCGCCCGCTCCAGCCCGGGCGCAATTGCCACGGCAGGCACGGCCGCCGGAGCGGGAGCGGCGACTTGACGATGGAGGCTCACCCGGAACCGGCCGCTGGCTCCACCGCCCGTGGATTCTATTCGCGGCACCGGCCTCGACCAAGTCGCCCGACGTCCGCGCCCCCGGGTGCCCTGCTTCCCCGGGGTTGCCGCGTCGGGCGACGGAGCCGAGCCCGTGCGACGAAGCCGGGCCTGTCCGATCATGGCCTTGCACCGATTTCGCGCATCTCTTGAACCGGGCTGCGGCAAAGCTCCGGCGGCTCCACCCTACCGCCCGAGCCCCCGCATCACGTTCATCACCACCGTGAACCCCGCGTCGTCGTCGAGGGTGAGGATCGATTCGGGATGGAACTGCACCGCCGCGACCGGAAGCTGCGGGTGCTCGACCGCCATCACGATGCCCTCGTCGCCCTCGGCGGTGATCTCCAGCGCATCGGGGAACGTGGCCCGGTCGGCGTAGAGCGAATGGTAGCGCCCGGCCTCGAAGCGCTCCGGCAGACCCGCGAACAACCTCCCCCCGCGCACGTTGATCATCGACGGCTTGCCGTGCATCGGCGACGGCAGCACCGAGAGCCGGCCTCCGTGGTACTCGACGATTCCCTGCAGCCCGAGACACACCCCGAACAGCGCGACGCCGGCGGAAAGCGCCCCTCCGATCGTCTCGCCGAGGTCGAAGTCCTCCGGGCGTCCGGGGCCGGGGGAGAGCAGCACGAGGTCCGGCCGCTCCTCGGCGATCCGGTGGCGCGGGAAGCCCGCGCGGTAGGTGACCACCTCCGCCCCGGTGCGCCGGAAGTAGCCGGCCAGCGTGTGCACGAAGGAGTCCTCGTGATCGATCATCATCACCCGCCGGCCGTCGCCGGGACGATCCCCGCCCGCTTCGATCCGGGACGCCGCCGGTGCGCTGTCGCCGCGGCGGATCGCGTCGAGCAGGGCGGACGCCTTGAGCCGCGTTTCCGCCTCCTCGCCCTCGGGGTCCGAGCCGAACAGAAGCGTCGCCCCGGCCCGTACCTCCGCGACGCCGTCCTTGACCCGCACCGTGCGAAGCGTGAGTCCGGTGTTCAGGTTGCCGTTGAACCCGATGAAGCCGATCGCGCCGCCGTACCAGCGCCGTGGCGAGCGCTCGTGGTCCTCGATGAACTGGATCGCGTGCTGCTTCGGCGCCCCGGTGACGGTGACCGCCCAGGTGTGGGCGAGGAAACCGTCGAGGGCGTCGTAGCCTTCCCGGAGCCGGCCCTCGACGTGGTCGACGGTGTGGATCAGTCGCGAATACATCTCGATCTGGCGGCGCCCGATCACCTGCACGCTCCCCGCCTCGCAGACCCGGGACTTGTCGTTGCGATCGACGTCGGTGCACATCGTGAGCTCGGATTCCTCCTTCTCCGAGTTCAACAGGGTGCGGATCCGGCGCGCGTCGCCGATCGCGTTGGCGCCGCGTGCGATGGTGCCCGAGATTGGGCAGGTCTCGATGCGCCGGCCCTCGACCCGCACGTACATCTCCGGCGAAGCGGCCACGAGGTACTCCTGCTCCCCGAGGTGCATCAGCGCGCCGTAGGGTGCGGGGTTGCGCTCCTTCAGCCGCCGGTAGAGCTCCGAGGGCGGCGCGGCGCAAGGCTCGAAGAAGGTCTGGCCGGGCACGACTTCGAAGAGATCGCCGCGCCGGAAGGCCTCGACCGCCTGCCGGACGGTCGCCGCGTACTCTCCCGGAGCATGGTCGCACGCCTGCCCGACCGCGCCGGCCGCCACGTACGGAGTCCGGGAGCCGCTGCGCGCGAGACCGGCGGTGCGCCGCCCGCCCGCCTCGAACTCGTAACGGTAGCGCGTCGCGCTCTCGCGCCGGTGGTCGACGACGAGGACGTCGTCGGGAAGGAAGAGCACGAGGTTGCGGTCGTTCCCGTCGCGCGGAATCGCCGGCCGGATCGGGTCGAACTGGAACGCGAGCTCGTAGCCGAAGGCGCCGTAGAAGCCGAGGTGTTCGTCCTCGGGGCCGTGGAAGAGATCGATGAGGGCGCGCAGCACCGAGAACAGGGTAGGCTGTTTGCTGCGCAGCTCCTCGGGGAACCACTCCGTGGAGGCTCGCACCGCCCCGGTGACCGCCTGTGCACCCGTTTCGAGGTCCGCGACCGCGTCGCAGCCTTCGAGCGCCGCCGCGACGGCAGGGAGGAGCACCGCGCCGCGCTCGTTGCAGGCCCGGACCTCGAACCCGCGCTCCCGGCCGGTGAACGAAAGCGCGGGGTCGCAGAAGCCGATGTCCCAGCGCGTATAGCGTCCCGGATACTCGAACGACGAGGTGAGCAGAACCCCGAGCCGCTCGTCGAGCGCCGCGGCGAGCGAGGGGAGCGCGTCGTCACGGGTCGCGGACCGGGCGGTGCGGGTGATCGTGATGCCCCCGGCCGTGAGGTACGTCTTCGTCCGGTCGGCGGCGGCGACGCCTGTGGTGTCGTTGTCGTTCATCGCTCCCATCCTGATGGCTGCGTGGACGTTTCGATGCCGCGATCGGGGGGGAACGGGATGCCAGAAGAGAAAAAGGGCCGTCCACCTCCCGGTGGCGGCCCTCGATGCGGAGAATGCGCGCGAAACGGCGGCCGCCGGATCAGCCGGACCACCACCAACGGTTCGGGATACGTCGCGCGTTCATGGGAGCAAGCTTGGCAGCGTGCGGCTGACGAGTCAATGCGTATCCGGCGCCACATTCCGACGCTCCTGGGGCCGACGCTCCCGCGGCGCAGACCGTTTTCGCTCGCCATGCCGGTATTGCAGGTCTTGCCGGAAGGGTCGGACAATACCCGTTCCGTACGCACGACGGTTCCCGACGGACGGGTTGTCGGGGGCGACGCTTCTGATACCATTGCCCGCCACCGCGGATGCCGATACCACGGAGCTCGAAAAAGCAGTCGTACAAGGGCGTCCTCCGGCGCCCTTTTTTCGTGCCGGATCGTCGTAACTCGTCCGTGGCTTCTTCGTGATCGCACCGCCGGGCGGGGGACCGGTCCCATATCCCTGCATAGCGATTCCGGCCGTCGCATCGCCGGTCGGGGCGGCGGCCTCTTGCGGCACCGGGTGGACTCAAACGGTCAAATCCAGTGCGGGGATATTGGCGGAGCGGTGGACCCGACGCAGCGGCGGCCGGTGGGTCCGGCACGCGGCGGGGGTCACCGCCCCCGGCCCGATGAGGTGCGAAGCCCGGGCGGGGACACCCCAATCAGGATTCGACAACGCAATGAAGCAGGCTGGAAGCACCGGGATCCCGCGAGAAGCCTCCCCCGCGCCGCATGATCCGGGAGCGGCAGGATGAGGTTCGATTTTCCCACCATCATCGTATTGCTCGTGTTCGCCACCGGGCTCATCTGGGCCTTCGATGCCGCGGTGCTCGCGCGCCGCCGCCAAGCCGCGGCTCGCGAAGGCGGCGTCGGAGAGGGTGTGGTCCAGGCGCCGCCGCCCCGAATCGTGGAGTACGCGAAATCCTTCTTCCCGGTGTTCCTGATCGTCCTCGTCCTTCGCTCGTTCATCGTCGAGCCGTTTCGCATCCCCTCGAACTCGATGATGCCGACGTTGCTGACCGGAGACTTCATCCTCGTCAACAAGTTCAACTACGGGATCCGGCTGCCGGTCCTCGATACCAAGATCGTCGACCTGGGATCGCCGGAGCGCGGTGACGTCGTCGTCTTCCGATATCCCGAAGATCCGTCCACGCCGTTCATCAAGCGCATCGTCGGCATCCCGGGCGATCGCATCGCCTACTACGACAAGATACTGTACGTCAACGACAAATCGATGGCGCAGAGCCCGCTTGGCCGCTACGACGGAGTCGGCTCCGGGGCCGTGATGAGCGGCGCGAGCCGGCGTCTGGAACAGCTCGACGGCGCGGAGCACGAAATCCTGATCCAGCCGGGAGCGAGGAGCGTCCAGGGCTCTACCGTGGTTCCCGAAGGTCACTACTTCGTCCTCGGTGACAATCGGGACAACAGCAGGGACAGCCGTTACTGGGGTACGGTGTCCGACGAGCTGCTGATCGGCAAGGCGTTCCGGATCTGGATGCATTGGGATTTCGGGTACGGTGTCGACTGGAAGCGGATTGGCAAGTCGATTCAGTGACCACCGGCCCCGGGGCCGATCGGGGCGCCCGCGGTGACGCCGGCCCAACGTCGGCTCGCGGAGCGGCTCGGCCATGACTTCACGGACAGCAGGCTGTTCGCCCGTGCGCTCACGCATCGGAGCGCGGGAGCGGACCACAACGAGCGTCTGGAATACCTCGGCGACGCGATCCTGGGCTTTCTGGTCGCCGAGCATCTGCTCAATGCCTGCCCGGACGCGCCGGAAGGCAAGCTCACTCGCCTGCGCGCCCGCATCGTTCGGCGCGAGAGTCTTGCCGCGACGGCGCGTGTGCTCGGTGTCGGCGACGCATTGCGCCTCGGCCCGGGCGAGCAGAAGAACGGAGGACGCGAGCGCGACTCCATCCTTGCCGACGCCTTCGAGGCGATCGTCGGCGCGTTGTACGTCGATTCGGACCTCGCAACCTGCCGGGATCGTGTACTCGCGGCCCTGGGAGGCCGGATCGAGGCGGCGGCGCTCGACGACGGGCGCAAGGACGCGAAGACGCGCCTGCAGGAGTTCTTGCAATCGCTCGGCAGGCCGTTGCCGGACTATCGGATCGTGGAGATCGAAGGCGCCGCTCACTGCCGGTCGTTCACCGTGCGCTGCCGCGTCGAGGGGGCCGAGGACGTGATCGGCACCGGATCGAGCCGGAGGCGCGCAGAACAGGACGCGGCGGCCCGGATCATGGCCGTTCTCGATGTGCTCGGCGGCTGATCCCGGCCACCGCGGTGGATTCGTCGCGGTCGTCGGACGGCCCAACGTCGGGAAGTCGACGCTCGTCAACCGGCTCGTCGGCCACAAGCTCAGCATCACCTCGAACCGGCCGCAGACCACCCGCCATCGAATCCTGGGAATCGCGACGCGCCGCACGTCGCAGGCCGTCTTCGTCGACACCCCCGGGATCCACGAGAGACGCGCGCGCGCCCTCAACCGGTACATGAATCGAGTCGCGACGAGTGCGCTGGCCGGCGTCGATCTCGCGGTCATGGTCGTCGAGGCATCAGGTTGGAGGCCGGGTGACGATCCCATCCTCTCCAGGATCGCCAGGGAAACGGCGCCGGCGGTCCTCGTGCTCAACAAGATCGATCGCATCAAGGTTCGAGAGACGATGCTTCCCATGCTCGACGACACGACACGGCGGTACGGCTTTGCAGCGGTGGTCCCGGTGTGCGCTCGAACCGGCGAGAATCTGGATCGGCTCCGCTCCGTGGTCGAATCGCATCTGCCGCTCGCCGCCGCGTTGTTTCCGGAGGAGCAGCTCACCGATCGGAGCGAGGCGTTCCTCGCGGCCGAGATCGTCCGGGAGAAGCTGATCCGGAGGCTGGGCCAGGAGCTTCCCCACCGTCTCGCCGTGGAGGTCGAGCGTTTCGTCGAACGCAAGCGGCACACCCTGGTCAACGTCCTGGTCTGGGTGGAGCGGAAACAGCACAAGACGATCGTGATCGGCCGTGGGGGAGAGCGTCTCAAACAGGCGGGGACGGAAGCGCGCCTGGACGTCTCCCGCCTGCTCGGGCGGCCGGTCCGCCTGGAGATCTGGGTCAAGGTCAGGGCAGGGTGGTCGGACGACGAACGTGCGCTACGAAGGCTGGGGTTTGCCGAGTAGGACGGCAGGGGCAGGGCCGGGCGCGCAATGAGCAAGCTCGAGCGGGTCGATCTCGATCCGGCGTTCGTGCTCCACGCCCGGCCCTGGCGCGAAGCGAGTCTGATCGTCGAGGCGTTCAGCCGCGGCCATGGCCGTTTGGGACTGGTCGCCCGCGGCACCCGACGCCCGAAGTCGAGGATGCGCGGGCAGCTTCAGCCTTTCGTTCCACTGCTGTTGTCGTGGCGTGGCAGGGGCGAGCTCGCGACTCTGACCGACGCCGAGGCCGAGGGCGATCCCTTGCCGCTCTCCGGTTCCATCACGGTCGTCGGGTTCTATCTGAACGAGCTTCTGCTGCGTTTCGTCCACCGCCACGATCCGGAACCGGCGCTGTTCGACCACTATCGCGCCACACTCGTCAGGGTCACGCGCGAGGACGACCCCGAACCTGCTCTCCGGATCTTCGAAAAGCGCCTGCTCGAGGCGGCCGGCTACGCGCTGGAGCTGGAGCGCGAAGCGGATTCCGGCATGGCGATCGAACCGGACGGCCGATATCGATACACCGCGCAGATCGGACCGACGCGCTCGACGGACGACGACTTCCCCGGCGTGCGCGTCAGCGGATCGACGCTGCTCGCGCTTGCGCGCGAGCAGCTCGCCGGCCGCCGGACACTCAGGGAAGCCAAGCAGCTCATGCGCTCGATCATCGCCGAGCATTGCGGGGGGCGGGGCTTCGCATCGAGAAGGCTGTGGAGGCGATGATCGGAGAGCGCGCGCCGACGGTGCAATGGCGCTGGATTCATCGCTGCCTGTCCCCGCTCAGTCGCACGTTCGAGGAAGATCACTAAAAATGTATCGATTTCAGTGAGTTAATGCGATTTATCGGTCATTTCCGATGAAAAACGGTACCGATCCACGTTCGTTTTCCGGATTGCGTCCTTTTTCGAATCGACCTGAATGACGGTGACCCCTCCGACGTGCCGATAAATCAGGAGAGGTTCATATGCGGCTGCCCTGGTCGCCCGCTGCTTCATCGCTCGGCCGTGTCTCCTTGGGGCCACGCGCCGCCGGTCGCGCGGCCGGTGCACGACCCGATGCATCAGGGTGTGCGCTCACCGGTGGGGTGGCCGGTTCGGGACCCACGGAGTCCCGGTTCGCGCTCCCGGCTTTTGAGGCCGGGACAGGCATCGCAACGGCCCCGTCTCTGCCTGCCGGTTGCATGGCCGGCGCTGGGTCCGCGGGCGGCGTTCGCGGGGTGCCGGCAGGCGGGTCCCCGACACCACGGATGGAGCGCGGGCCGGGGCTGGAGCGCGGCGGAGAAACGGACGAGCCCGATGCCGTAGCGCCGGGCGCTACGCGGTCGTCACGTCTGCCGCCGGTTCGAGGCGCTTCCCCGGCGCCCGCGGCTTCTCCCGGCCCGCCACCGGCTCCGGTCGGCGGGGCGTCCGCCGTCCCGGCGGCGCCCGCCTCGGCGCGCGCACCGGTACGGGCGCGGCTCCGGCCGCCCCCACGGCGCCCGCGACGCGAGCCGCGTCCTCCCGGGCGCGATCGTCCCTCGCCGCCCGCCACAGGCGGATTTTCGGATCCGGGAACGTGCGGCCCGGCCGGCGTTGCTTCGGCAGCGGCCGGGATCGTTCGCTCGCCGCGGCGCCGCCGGCCGTCGTCATGACTCGGACGACCCTCTCCGCGTCGCGGGCCGCCGCGGCGGCGACGTGGTTCGGCGGCGCCGTCTCCCCGGCGGCGTTCCGAGGAAGCGCGGCGCGATCCGTCTTGGCCACCGCGTGACGGCGAGCGCCGCGAGGCCGGTGGGTGCGCCGGCTCCGGGCTCCTCCCGAACCACCTTTTCCAGAGCTTGACGAACAGGCCGCCCTCCTGCGGCGCCGCGGGCGGCGGTGGCGGCACGGGAGCGGAGGGGGGCATCGCCTTGACCGCCGGCTCGGCCGCCCGAGCGGCCGGCTCCGTCGCGGGTTCCGGCGTGGCCTCGACCTCGGCCGTCAGCTCGTAGCTCGCGTGGCGGGCCGAATCGTGCTGCCGGTCCTCCCCGCGCACCCGCTTCACTTCGTAGTTCGGCAGTGTCACCGAGGGATCGGGAACCAGGATGACCTGCACTTTCGTACGCTTCTCGATGTCGACGACCCCATTGCGCTTCTCGTTGAGGAGAAAGGTGGCAACTTCGATCGGGAGTCTGGCGACGATGCGGCCGGTCAAGTCCTTCATCGCCTCCTCTTCGACGATCCGCAGGACCGACAGCGCGAGGGATTCCGGGTCCCGGACGTGGCCGCGGCCGTTGCACGTCGGGCACGTCCGCAGGCTCGACTCCCCGAGCGACGGGCGCAGCCGCTGGCGCGACATCTCCAGCAACCCGAAACGCGAGATGCGCCCGGTCTGGATCCGCGCCCGATCCCGCTTCAGCGCTTCGCGCAGTCGATTCTCGACCTCGCGCTGATTCCGAGCCGGGTTCATGTCGATGAAGTCGACGACGATCAGCCCGCCGATGTCGCGCAGCCGGAGCTGGCGGGCAATCTCGTCGGCGGCCTCGAGGTTCGTGTTGAGCGCGGTCTCCTCGATGTCCCCCCCCTTGGTGGCATGCGCCGAGTTCACGTCGATGCTCACCAGGGCCTCGGTGTGGTCGATCACGATGCTGCCGCCGGAGGACAGGCGGACGGTGTGGGCGAACGCGGACTCGATCTGGCTCTCGATCTGGAAGCGGCTGAACAGAGGCACCTTGCCTTCGTAGAGCTTCACCTTGCCGGCGTTCTCCGGCATCACCTGGGCGATGAAGTCCCGAGCCTGCCGATACACCCCCGCGTCGTCGATCAGGATCTCGTTCACCTCCTTGCCGAAGTAGTCGCGGATTGCACGGATGATGACGTTGCTTTCCTGATAGACGAGGAACGGTCCGGGCCGCTCGCCCACCGCCGCCTCGATCGCTCTCCAGAGCTTGAGCAGATAGTCGAGATCCCATTGCAGTTCTTCCCGCGACTTTCCGACTCCGGCGGTGCGTACGATGAGCCCCATGCCCGCCGGGACCTCCAGGGCGCTCAGCGCTTCGCGCAGCTCCGCCCGATCGTCGCCCTCGATCCGGCGTGAGATTCCGCCCGCCCGCGGGTTGTTGGGCATGAGCACGAGATAGCGCCCGGCGAGGCTCGGAAAGGTGGTGAGCGCAGCGCCCTTCCTGCCGCGCTCCTCCTTCTCCACCTGGACGAGGAGCTCCTGCCCTTCCGCAAGGGCGTCCCTGACGGTCGCGGGCTCGCCGGCCCCGGTCTTCTTCTCGGCGTAGTACTCGCGCGCCACCTCCTTGAAGGGCAGGAAGCCGTGCCGCTCCGCCCCGTAGTCGACGAACGCGGCTTCGAGGCTGGGCTCGACACGGGTGATCTTCGCCTTGTAGACGTTCGCCTTGCGCTGGCCGCGCGCGGCGACCTCGATGTCGAGGTCGTAGAGAAACTGTCCGTCCACCATCGCGACCCGGTACTCCTCGGGCTGGGTCGCGTTGATCAGCATTCTTTTCATGGGTTTGATCCGATAGCGCGCCGCTGCGCGTCCGCGGTGTCCGACACCGGGATCGAGGTGCGGGGGGTGCGGAGATCGCGCAACGGCACCGGCCGCGGGCGCCGGGCCGGTACCGCTCCCTCGAGCCGCTCGGGACGGCCCTGATCGAACGAAGGTCGTACAAGCCGCTCCGGATCGGCGACTTTCGACGCGCTCGACCGTCACCGCCAAGGGCTCCCGGTCGTTCCCGGACGCCCTCTCGACGCTTGGCGCATCGCCATGATGAGCGGCCCCGGGTCATTCCGGGCGTCGCCGCCGGATACGCCGGAGCTCCGCATCGGCATGGTGCGCGGTGCGCCCCCCGCTCCGAGGCTTCGGTCGCGCGCTCGAATCGATGCGCGGGTCGAATCGTCCAGGTCCCGGGCTGCCCGGCTGCGTCGTGTCTTCGTCCTCGATCTCTGCACCGCTCCGCCTTCGTCCGCCGGCGTCGCGTCCAATGGTTCGATGTCTGGCCGACGTTCGCTTGCCCGATCGGGAATTACGTTTGGTTTCAAACGATTAAGTCTGATCGGAGCGGTACGTCGCCAGCGGGTGGCACTATAGCACGGCCTCCGTTTGCATCAAACTGCTACGATTTTCCGATGGATGGGAAACACCGGCCGCAGGGAGCGCACGAGGTCACCGTGGACGCATCGACCTCGGGGCAGCGCATCGACAATTTCCTGGCGACCTACCTGAAGGGCGTTCCCCGTACCCGGATCTACCGGCTGCTGCGCCGCGGGGAGGTCCGGGTCAACCGCGGCCGGGTGCGGCAGCACTACCGCCTGATGCTTGGTGACGTCGTACGGATCCCGCCGGTGCGGGCCGCCGAACCCGGGCCGTCGAAGTCGCCGCCGCAGATGCGGCAACGTGTCGTCGAGCAGGCGATCCTGCATGAGGACGACGGACTGATCGTGCTGAACAAACCGGCCGGATGGGCGGTGCACGGCGGCAGTGGACTCGACTTCGGAGTCATCGAATGCCTGCGTGCGGCCAGACCCCGGGCCCGCCGGATCGAGCTGGTCCACCGGCTCGATCGCGACACCTCGGGGTGCCTCCTGATCGCGAAGCGCCGGGGAGTGCTTGCCTCGCTGCACGAGGCGTTACGCGAGGAGCGGGTGCGCAAGGGCTATCTTGCCCTCACCCGGGGGAGCTTCGGTCCCCGGCGGCGACGTTGCGAAGCGCCGCTGCTGCGCGAGCAGCGACGCCCGGGCGAGCGCATCGTCCGCGTCCACGCCGACGGAAAGCGCTCGGCGACGGAGTTCGTTCCGGTCGAGACCGGGAAGGCCGCAAGTCTGGTCATGGCCCGCCCGCGCACCGGGCGTACCCATCAGATCCGGGTCCACGCGGCGCACCTCCACGCGCCTCTGGCCGGTGACGAGAAATACGGAGACCACGTGTTCAACCGGCTGATGCGATCGCACGGCCTCAAGCGGCTGTTCCTGCACGCCGCGCAGGTCGCGATTCCGGCCGGGGAGGGGTGGAAGGAGTTCGAGGCGCCGCTTCCGTCGGATCTCGTGGCGGTGCTCGCGTCACTCGGGTTCGGGAACAGCCGGGGGCGGGGATAGGCGGCAGACCGGGATCACGACCGGCACACCCGTCGTCCGGGCGGGGACGGATGCGCCTTTCCCGTCCGGCGCGCGGGCGGTGGAACTCACCGCCCTGCCGGGCAGGCGCCGTCAATTGCGCCACGTCCTCTTCCCCGGCCTGCCTCCGTCGCCGGTCATCGATTCGACGGCCGGCTCCCGGTCCTTCCCCGGTGTTGGCTTCGATGTCCGTTCCTGCCCTCCGGATCGACCGGCGCATGACGACCCGGGTCGCGCGTGGAGCACGTCGAGGCCCGCCGCTCGCAGCATCTCGCACAGTCTGATCATCGGAAGCCCCTGCAGGGCGGTGGGGTCGTTTCCACGCATCCGCTCGAAGATCATGCAGCCGAGGCCTTCCGCTCTGAATCCGCCCGCGCACTCGTACGCCCGCTCCCGGGATACGTACGCCTCGACGTCGTTCGCGGTCAGCGGCCTGAACCTGACCGCGAACGGGATCACGTCGACCTGGATACGGCCGCTCGCGGCGTCCAGGACCGCGAGCCCGGTGCGAAACTCCATCCAGCGGCCGCTGGCCATTTCGAGCTGGACGACGTTTCCCGCGTGATCGCCGGGCTTGCCGAGCACCGTGTCGCCGAGCAACGCGATCTGGTCGGACCCGATCACCAGCCCGGCGCCGCCGATCCGATCGGCCACCGCGCGGGCCTTCTGCTCCGACAGGCGGCTGACGAGGGCTTCCGGCGACTCTTCCGGGCGCCGGGACTCATCGACGTCGGGAGGCACGACCGAGAACGGGAGCGAGAGTCGTTCGAGGAGCTTTCGGCGTGAAGAGGAGCGGGAGCCGAGGACAAGTCGTGGCATCGGGGTATCGAGGTTCGCTACGGGAGGGAGGCCGCTTATAGCCGGTGAGGACCGCATTTGACAATGTCTCCGGAGCGGTCGGGGAGCGGAGGGAGTCGGCAGCCTCTCCCCGTCGGTTGCATAAAACGTCGGCCCATGCGCGCGTTCACTCGGTGGGTCGGCGCAGGGTCCGTCCGGGCGCACTCGAAGTCCCCGATCCTTCCCGCTCGCGATCCTGAACGTTTCAGGCCGGTTCCGGGCGCCCGAGCGTCCCTGTCGACGGCCGCGGGTGTCCGAAAGGCGGGAACTCCCTCCCGGAAGTCCGCCGGACGTTTTGACAGGGAAAGCGCGGCCTCTTTACCATCCGAAACGCCATGCGGTCCGCAACCCCTCAATGGCGCCCGAACGTGGAAGAGCTCGCTTCCCGGCAGGCTGTCCTCTCCGGCTTCGTCGAGCCGGCGTCGATGCCGCGGCTCGTGGAAGCAGCCACGAGGCCGCCGCCCGCGGTGGCCTACCGCATCGAGTTCACTCGTGACGTGGGGGGACGGCCGAGGGTGATCGGGCGCGTAGAAGGCATGTGGCCGCTCGTCTGCCAGCGCTGCCTCGGCGACCTCGACTGGCGTTTCGACGTGAAGTTCGAGTCCCTCGTGCTCGGCAGCGAGGACGAAGACGCGAACGAACAGGATGTGGTGGTGTGTCCCGGCGGCCGCGTCATGCTGGAGCCGATGATCGAGGATGAGCTGCTGCTCGCGCTGCCGAACGCGCCCGTCCACCCCCACGGCTCGTGTGAAGCCCCGCCGATCCGGCCAGGCCGCCGGCCTGGGTCAGGTCCAGGCCGGGGCGAGGAGCGGCCGGCGCAGCGTTCGAATCCGTTCTCGGTTCTCCGGGCACTGCGTTCGGACCACGGAGCCGAATCGATCGACTGAATCGATCCGATCGGCGCAGCCGGCCGTATCGCCCTGCGAACGAGCCGGCGGCCGGCAATCGACCCACAGGGAGAAGCACATGGCGGTCCAGCAGAACAGGAAGTCCCGATCGAAGCGCGGAATGCGCCGCGCGCACGATGCGTTGCGCGCTCCGACGTTGTCGATCGAGCCGACGACCGGCGAAACCCATCTCCGTCACCACGTGAGCCCCAACGGGTACTACCGGGGCAGAAAGGTCGTCAGGGGCCGGGACGACGACTGACGGCGACCCCGGGTGGGTGCACGCCACACGATCGCGCTCGATGCGATGGGCGGAGACCACGGCCCGGAAGTCGTGGTGCCGGCCGCGCTCGAAGTCATCGCCGAGTGCGGCGACGTCGATCTGGTCCTGGTCGGAAGCGAGCCGGCGATCGAGGCTGCGCTCCGGCGCGCATCCTTCGCGGCAGGCGGGCGGATTTCGATCCGGCACGCGTCGCAGAACGTGGAGATGGACGATCTGCCCGCCCAGGTCCTCCGGTCGAAGCGGGACTCGTCGATGCGGGTGGCGATCGACCTCGTCAAGGAGGGTGGCGCGGACGCCTGCGTGAGCGCAGGCAACACCGGCGCCCTGATGGCCACGGCGCGCCTCGTGCTGAAGACCCTGCCCGGGATCGACCGCCCGGCCATCATCTCGGCGCTTCCCGCCATGAACGGCCACACCCACGTCCTGGATCTCGGCGCCAACGTCGAATCGACCCCCCGCCACCTGTTCGAGTTCGCGGTGATGGGGTCGGTGCTGGCCAGCGCGGTCGACGACGTCCCGAGGCCGAGCGTCGGGTTGCTCAACATCGGCCAGGAGAACATCAAGGGCAACGAGCGGGTGAAGGAAGCCGCCCGCCTTCTCGCGGCAAGCGACGTCCACTACATCGGATTCGTCGAGGGCGACGACATCTACCGGGGCACCGCGGACGTCGTCGTCTGCGACGGGTTCGTCGGCAACGTCGCGCTGAAGTCGAGCGAAGGCGTGGCTCGGATGATCTCCGAGCTGATCCGCATGGAGTTCGGGCGCACCGCGGCCGGCCGCCTGGTGGGGCTGCTCGCGCGCCCCGTGCTGAGAGGGCTGGCCGAGCGCCTGGATCCGCGCAGCTACAACGGCGCGAGCTTCGTGGGGCTGCGCGGAATCGTGATCAAGAGTCACGGGAGCGCGGACGTGGTGGCCTTCAAGCGGGCGATCGTCGAAGCCGTCGCCGAGATCCGGAAGAACGTCCCCGAGCGCATCAGCGAGCACATTGCGTCCGTGCTCTCCGAGAAGGAAGCGGTGTGAGCTATCCGACGATCGCCGGCACCGGATCGAGCCTTCCCGACCGCGTCGTCACCAACGCGGAACTCGCCGGGAGCGTGGAGACCAGCGACGTGTGGATCCGGGAACGCACCGGGATCCGGCAGCGCCACCTCGTCGACGACGCGGAGTCGACCTGTGACCTCGCCGAACGCGCCGCGCGCCGCGCTCTCGACGCGGCCGGCGTCGATCCCTCGACGCTCGATCTCATCGTGGTGGGCACGACGACCCCCGATCGCATCTATCCCTCCACCGCCTGCCGCCTGCAAGCGCGGCTCGGCGCCGGCGAGTGCCCGGCGTTCGACGTGCAGGCGGTCTGCACCGGATTCATCTACGCGCTCGGGGTGGCCGAGAAGTTCTTCCGCGCCGGCGACGCCACTCGGGCGATGGTGGTCGGCGCCGACACCCATTCCCGGCTCCTCGACTGGTCCGATCGGGGGACCTGCGTGCTGTTCGGGGACGGCGCCGGTGCGGTCGTGCTCGAAGCGTCGGACTCCCCCGGCGTGATGTCCACCCACCTCCACGCGGACGGCCGCTACGAGCCGCTGCTCTACGTCGAGGGGGGGACCCCGCGCGGCGCCGGACGCATCGCGGACGGCGGGGCCTACACGAAGATGCAGGGCAGCGAGGTCTTCAAGATCGCGGTGCGGACCCTGCACCGGATCGTCGACGAGACCCTGGCCGCCAACGGGATGGAGAAATTCGACGTCGACTGGCTGATCCCCCATCAGGCCAACATCCGCATCATCGAGGCGACGGCCCGCAAGCTCGGCCTGCCGATGGACCGGGTGGTGGTCACCGTGGGGGATCATGGAAACACCTCCGCGGCATCGGTGCCGCTGGCGCTCGACGCGGCGGTGCGCGACGGCCGCGTGCAACCGGGACAGGTGCTCCTTCTCGAAGCCTTCGGTGGCGGCTTCACCTGGGGATCGGCCCTGATCCGCTACTGAAGCGCGCCGGCGCGTCCGCACCGCCCGGGGTCGTCGGTCCCCCGCCGCCGCGCCGGAACGATCGCCAGAGGAGCCGATCGATGAGCCTGAACGCGGAGTCGATGAACCTGGACGGGGAGGTCGCCGTCGTCACCGGGGCAAGCCGGGGGATCGGGACGGCCGTCGCGCACTCCCTCGCGGCGCTCGGGGCCACGGTCGTCGGGACCGCCACCACCGAAGACGGAGCGCGGCGCGTGGAGGGGATGCTGCGCGACGCGCCCTCTCCGGGGCGGGGGCTCGTCCTCGACGTCGCCGACACCACGTCGGTCGAAGCAGGGTTCGCCGCCCTCGCGGCGGACGGCCTCATGCCGGGAATCCTCGTCAACAACGCGGGGATCACCCGCGACGCCCCGTTCGCGAGAATGGACGAGGCGCAATGGGAGGCCGTCGTCAACACCGACCTCACGTCCCTGTACCGGACCTGCAAGGCGTGTGTGCGCCATCTGATGAAGCGCCGCGGCGGACGGATCGTCAACGTGGCGTCGGTGGTCGGCTTCACCGGCAACGCCGGGCAGGCGAACTACGCCGCGGCGAAGGCGGGCATCGTCGGGTTCACCCGCGCGCTGGCGAAGGAGCTCGGCGGGCGGTCGATCACCGTCAACGCCGTCGCCCCCGGATTCATCGACACCGACATGACCCGCGGACTCGGGCCCGAACAGCGCGATCGGATGCTCGCGCTGGTGCCGCTCGGGCGTTTCGGCGTCCCGGAGGAGATCGCCGCCGCGGTCGCGTTCCTCGCCTCGCCGGTGGCCGGCTACATCACCGGCGAGACCCTCCACGTCAACGGCGGCATGTACATGGGTTGACTCGTGCCGGGGTTGACTCGTACCGGGCCCGGACGGCGACGGCGTGTTGCCGTGCATTCGCCGCAGGCCGGGATTGCCTTGAAACTCAACAAGGTTTGAATACACTTGCACGCCGTTCCGAAAAAACGATCCCGGCGCTTGAGTCCGGGTTCCCTTCCCCTCCGGGGGCAGGGGCATGGAGCACGTGAACGATGCCGTCCCATGGCGGCGGGATGCGTTCACGATCACGTTCAGCGTCGGGATCTCCCCGGTCCCTCGCCAATGCAGAGGAACACCAGAAAATGAGCACAGTGGAAGAGCGGGTCAGGCACATCGTCGTCGAGCAGCTTGGCGTCAAGGAAGATGAGGTGAGCCCGGATTCCTCCTTCGTCGACGACCTCGGCGCGGATTCCCTGGACACCGTCGAGCTCGTGATGGCGCTCGAGGAAGAGTTCAACTGCGAGATCCCCGATGAGGAAGCCGAGAAGATCACCACGGTGCAGGAAGCGATCGACTACATCGGTGCCCACACCGAGCAATGAGCCCTCCGCGCGCGACGGCGCCGGACCTTCGGGGAAGGCCGCGGATCGCCTGACGCTCGCGGCCTTCCTTCGTTGACCGCCTGCGCAACCTCCCCCCGATGTGTCGAATCGTCGTCACCGGTCTCGGGCTGGTCACCCCCGTCGGGCACAGTGTGGACGAGTCGTGGAAGAACATCGTCGCCGGCCGGAGCGGCGTCACCTCCATCGATACGTTCGATGCGAGCGCCTTCGCCAGCCGGGTCGGCGCGACGGTCAAGGACTTCGACCTCTCCCCGTACATGACCCCGAAGGAAGCCCGCAAGACCGACACGTTCATCCATTACGGCATCGCCGCGGCGAAGCAGGCGATCGCGGACGCCGGGCTGGAGGTGACCGAGGAGAACAGCGAGCGGATCGGCATCGCGATCGGTTCCGGTATCGGCGGGCTGCCGGGCATCGAGAAAGGTCACGACGGCTATCTCGCGGGGGGACCGCGCAAGATCTCGCCGTTCTTCGTCCCCGCCAACATCATCAACATGATCGCCGGGAATCTGTCGATCGAGCTCGGAATTCGGGGACCCAGCTACGGCATCGTCACCGCGTGCTCGACCGGCACCCACAACATCGGCGACGCCGCCCGCATGATCGAGCGCGGGGACGTCGACGTGATGATCGCCGGCGGCGCGGAGATGGCCACCTCGCCAATGGGGCTCGGCGGCTTCGCCTCGGCCCGCGCGCTCTCCACCCGCAACGACGATCCGGAGGGCGCGAGCCGCCCGTGGGACAAGGGACGCGACGGATTCGTGCTCGGCGACGGCGCCGGCGTCGTGGTGCTGGAATCCCGGGAGTACGCCATCGCGCGCGGCGCCGGGATCTACGCCGAATTCGCGGGGTTCGGGATGAGCAGCGACGCGCATCACGTCACCCTCCCGCCCGACGACGGGGACGGCGCACACCGCTGCATGAGCCTCGCGCTTCGCGATGCGAAGCTCGACGCGGGCAGCGTCGACTACGTCAACGCGCACGGCACCTCGACCCCGTCCGGCGACGTCATCGAGACGCGGGCCGTCAAGCGGACCTTCGGAGCGCACGCGCGCGCGCTGGCGGTGAGCTCGACGAAATCGATGATCGGGCATCTTCTGGGCGCGGCCGGTGGCGTGGAGGCGGTGTTCTCGATCCTCGCGATCCGGGACGGGATCGCCCCGCCGACGATCAACCTGCACGAGCCCGGTGACGAATGCGATCTCGACTACGTTCCCCATACCGCGCGCAAGATGAAGATCGACGTCGCGATGACCAACTCGTTCGGGTTCGGCGGAACGAACGGCACGCTCATCTTCAAGCGGGCGGAATGACCCGGCACCTGCGGCCGGCGATCGCTGGCGCGGTCGCTTGGCCATTCCCCTGGTGCGGAATCCCGGCCACCCCCCGGGCGGTGGTTGACGGTTGAAGCTTCTGCGGCGCATCGCGTTCCTGGTACTCGTCCTCGTCGCCGGAGGCGCGGCCGGCGGGGTCTGGCTGGTCCACGCGCAGCAGCGGGCGATGGAGCGGCCGTTGCGGATCGGGGACGGGCCCTTCGTCTACACGGTGCCGAGCGGATCGACGATCGGGCGCATCGCCCGGGATCTGGAGGCGGCGGGGTTGCTGGAATCGGCCCTGCGCCTGGAGCTGCAAGCCCGGTGGAGCGGGGCCGCGAGCCGGATCAAGGCCGGCGAGTATGCCTTCGAGCCCGGCCTGACCCCGATCGGGCTGCTCGATCTGCTCGTCGCGGGCGCCGTCGTCCAGCATCCCTTCACCATCGTCGAAGGATGGACGTTCCGCGAGCTGCGCCACCGCATCGCCGAATCCGGAGCGCTCGTCCACACCCTCGGCGGTCTGTCCGGCGAGGAGGTGATGAGGCGGCTGGGGCACGAAGGGCTGCATCCCGAGGGACGTTTCTTCCCCGACACCTACCACTTCCCCCGCGGCGCCACGGACGTACAGCTTCTGCGCCGCGCGTTCGACGCGATGTCCGCCTACCTCGAATCGGCCTGGGCGCGGCGGGCGGCGGATCTCCCGCTCGCCTCGCCGGACGACGTGCTGGTGCTGGCGTCGATCGTCGAGAAGGAGACCGGCGCCGCCGAGGAGCGGGCGCGCATCGCCGGCGTATTCGTCTCCCGGCTGCGCCGGGGCATGAGGCTGGAGACCGACCCGACGGTCATCTACGGTCTCGGGGACGCCTTCGACGGCAACCTGAGGAAGGCCGACCTGAAGCGCGACACCCCCTGGAACACCTACACGCGCAAGGGGCTTCCGCCAACCCCGATCGCGATCCCGAGCGCCGCCGCGATCGCCGCGGTCGTCGCTCCGCTCGAAGACGGCGCGCTCTACTTCGTGGCGAAGGGAGACGGCCGGCACGTGTTCTCCACCAACTACGCGGATCACCGCAAGGCGGTCCGCCGCTACCAGCTCCGGCGGCGCCGCCCGGCGCCCGCGGCGGAGGGAAAGGGGGAATGAAGCGCACGCGGTCCGGGCGGGGCCGGTTCCTGGTGTTCGAGGGCATCGAGGGCGCGGGCAAGTCCACGCAGTTGCCCCGGGTGGAACGCCGGTTGCGCGATGCGGGGGTGGAGACCCTCGCCACCCGCGAGCCCGGCGGTACGCCGCTCGGCGAGTCGTTGCGCGCCGTATTGCTCGATCCGCGGTTCACGGGCATGTCGCCGGCGGCGGAGCTGCTCGTCATGTTCGCGGCCCGGGCCGAGCATCTCGCAAAGGTCATCGAGCCGGCGCTCGCGGCCGGTACGTGGGTGCTGTGCGATCGCTTCACCGACGCGACCTTCGCCTACCAGGGCGGCGGGCGCGGCGTCGATGCGGCGCGGATCGCGGCTCTGGAGGAGACGGTGCAGGGGAGGGCGCGGCCGGATCTGGCGCTGGTGCTCGACGTCCCGGTCGAGGTCGGGCTCGCGCGCGCCGGTCGGCGCCGGCAGGTGTCGATGGACCTCCCGGGCGCCCCGACCTGGGCCGGAACCGCGCACGGCGGGGCGGACCGCTTCGAGCGCGAGGACGTCGAATTCTTCCGGCGCGTGCGCGAGGTCTATCTCGAACGCGCGCGAACGTATCCCGAACGTTACGCGGTCATCGACGCGAGCGCCGGTGAGGAAGCCACCACCGGGCGCGTGCTGGCCGCGATCTCCGAGCGGTTCCCGTACCGGCGTCGTGCCATCGCCGATCGATGACCTTCGGGCTGCGCCGCGTGTTCGAGCTTCATTTCGAATGGGACCCGATCAAGGCAGCCGGCAACCGCAGCAGGCATCGGATCAGCTTCGAATTGGCCGCCACGGTGTTCCGTGATCCTCTGACGGCTTCGGTTCCGGATGAGGAGCACAACGAGACGGAAGAGCGATGGATCACCCTGGGACAGGCGGACAACGGCAGGCTGCCGGTGGTCGTCCATACGCATCGGGAGATCGGCCCCACCGCGGCCAATGTGCGTATCATCTCCGCGCGGCACGCCACCAGGCACGAACAACGTCAATGCGAGGCAGGCATATGAAACAGGAATATGACTTCTCCAAAGGGGAACGTGGAAAGTTCTTCCGCGAGAACGCCAGGTTCGATCTGCCCGTCTATCTGGATGAGGACGTGCAGCGCCATCTTCAGGAACGGGCCAGATCGAAGGGCATGGAGGTCGCTCGGCTCGTCAATGAGATGCTCCGCCAGGACATCGAGCGAATCGAGGCGGTGAAGTAGGAAGCCAGGCCTCGTCGCACGACGTCCAGGATCGTACAGGTGCGAGGTGTTTTCATGCGGAGCCTCCATCCGGCCGAGGCCGCTCGCGTGAAAGGAGGGACGGCAATCGTGCCGGTTGCTCTTGTGGCTCCCGCCGTGCATGAAGGATCCTCTCTGGCTCCGATCATGGTCCCGGCCACCATCGGGCATGTAACGGCCACGTTCCCGGAGCGGTTCCCGTGATCCCGGAGCGTCTGCCCTGGCATGACCGGCAGTGGCAGCGGATCGAGCGCGGCATCCGCGCCGGCAAGGTGCCGCATGCGTTGCTGCTGCGTGGAGCCGGCGGCAACGGGAAGGCGCTGTTCGCGGCCCGCCTCGCGGCGGCCCTGCTATGCCGATCGGAGGACGATCCGCCCTGCGGTGAGTGCGACTCCTGCCGGCTCTGCGCCGCCGGCAGCCATCCGGACCGGGTCGACGTGGCGACCGCGAAGGACCGCCGCGAGATCGTCGTCGAACAGATCCGCGATCTCATCCACACCGTCGGCCTGACCGCACGGATCGGCCACTGCAAGGTGGTGATCGTCGATCCGGCGGAGCAGATGAACCGTCATGCGGCGAACACCCTCCTCAAGACGCTGGAGGAGCCGCCGGGGGCGACGGTGTTCCTCCTCGTCTCGTCGAGCCCCGCGCTGCTCCTCGCCACCATCCGCAGCCGCTGCCAGACGATCGACTTCCCCGCCGCGGACCCCGGCGTCGCCCAACGGCTGCGGGGCGGAGTGCGGCGGGAGCAAGCGCTGAGGAGGTTGGGGGCGGACCCCGGCGTCGCCCTCGAATGGCTGCGGGGCAGGGTGCCGGACCCGGCCGCGGCGCTGGCGCTGGCCCACGGTGCGCCGGTGCGCGCCGTCGAGCTGTCCGAAGGCGGACTGATCGAGGTGCGCGAGGGGCTTGAACGCGATCTCGACACCCTCCTCTCGGGCGGCGATCCCATGGCCGTCGCCGCACGCTGGAAGGAGCTCGGACGTGCAACGGTGTCGCTGTGGCTCGGTGACGTCCTCGCGGCGCGATTGCGCGAGAGTGTCCTCGGCGGTGCGGGCGCCGGCCGGCAGGGCGCCGCGCCGATCCATTTCTCGCGTCTTCTCCCCATGCTCGACCGCTGCCTGGAAGTGCGGGGCGGCGTGCTGGCGCGGTCCAACGTGAACGAGCAGCTCGCTCTGGAGCGCCTCGCACTCGGGATCGCCGTCTGCGGGGCGGGACGGACGCCGCCCGGCCTCCGGGCGGGGCCTTGACCCGAAGGAGTGGAAGCGGTGATGGAGAGACCTGCCCTCGGTGGTGCTGGGGCTGAACGGGCTGCGGGGGCCTTGACCCGAAGGAGTGGAAGCGGTGATGGAGAGACTGCCACACCGGGCGCAGCGGGGCGGTGACGGCCCTCGACGCGGCACCGGGACGGCAGGACGGGCGTTGCGCCGGAAATACGGATGCATTGGAGGAATGATTGTGACGCCGCCGCCCCACGGAGTGTCGTCGCCGGCGTGCCGTGGTGGCCAGGATCCGGACGACGCACGGCCCCATCGGAGAGCGGCGCAAGCCTCGGCCCGACGGCCAGGTTCCCGAGCTGCAATCTGTCAAAAAGTCGTTATATTGACGGCTTCCAATCAGCGCCGGGGGGCAACCGCCGTATCATCAGCCAGCCGGTCGCCCGGCCGCTCGGTGCACCCGACGAGGCACGCCCGGCCCGGCCGTGCCCGTGCCCGTGCCGGCAACGACAACCCGCATCAGGAGGACACACTGCCATGAAATCCGGAACCCCCCGAAACACCATCCGCCGCAGCGCCGTCACCGGACTCGCCGCGGCCACGTCGCTGGCACTGGCCACCGCCGCATCCGCGGCCACCCTGACCGTGTACACCGCGGTCGAGGCCGAAGACCTCAAGCGCTACGCCGCCCGCTTCAACGAGGACCATCCGGACGTCGAGATCAAATGGGTCCGCGACTCCACCGGCATCGTCACCGCGAAGCTCCTCGCCGAGAAGGAGAACCCCAAGGCCGACGTCATCTGGGGGCTGGCCGCGACCAGCCTGCTGCTCATGAAGTCGGAGGGGATGCTCCACCCCTACCAACCGAAGGGGGTCGAGAAGCTCGATCCGAAGTTCGTCGACAAGGACGATCCTCCGACGTGGACCGGCATGGACGCCTGGGTCGCGGCGGTCTGCGTGAACACGGTGGAGCAGGAGAAGCACGGGTTCCCCACCCCGACCTCGTGGAAGGACCTCACCAAGCCGGAGTACAAGGGCCACGTGGCGATGCCGAACCCGAACTCCTCCGGCACCGGCTTCCTCGACGTGTCGAGCTGGCTGCAGATGTTCGGGGAAGAAGGCGGCTGGCAGTTCATGGACGCGCTGCACGAGAACATCCACCACTACACCCATTCCGGCTCCAAGCCCTGCAAGCAGGCCGCGCGCGGCGAGGTCCCGATCGGCGTCTCGTTCGCGTTCCGGGGCGCGAAGTCGAAGGCGAAGGGCGCTCCGATCGACATCGTCATCCCCTCCGAAGGCATCGGTTGGGACATGGAGGCCACCGCGATCGTGAAGGGGACGAAGAACCTCGAGGCGGCCATGACCCTGGTCGACTGGTCGATCACCGAGAAGGCCAACGAGCTCTACAACGAGGGCTACGCGGTCGTCGCCATCCCGGGTCTCGCGAAGCCGGTGGAGCATTTCCCCGACGGCATCGTCGAGGCGATGATCGACAACGACTTCGAGTTCGCGGCGAACAACCGCCGCCGCATCCTGGCGGAGTGGCAGAAGCGCTACGATTCGAAGTCCGAGGCGAAGTAGGCAGTCGATCCCCGGCCGGGGTGCGAGGCCGACGCCGAGCGACGTGGCGCGCACGGAGCCGGAGGGCGCCCGCCCTCCGGCCCCTCCGGGGAGATCGCTCACAATCCATTGAACACTCCATACCTCCGGATCGAGCGCCTGACCAAGAGGTTCGGCGGGTTCACCGCGCTCGACGACGTCTCGCTCGACGTGTACGAGGGCGAGTTCGTGTGCTTCCTCGGCCCCTCCGGCTGCGGCAAGACCACGCTGCTGCGGGCGATCGCGGGGCTCGACGTCCAGACCGCGGGCGGGAACGCCGTGTCCCGTGGGGACACGGGCGGCCCGACCGGAGGAACGCCGGGCTTCCCGAACACTTGGCCAAGGGGCTCGCGGTGTTCCTCGACAGCACGGCGGTCGATGCGTACTTCCGCCAGCTCAGCGGCCACACCCAGGTCAACGCCGGGGATCTCCGGTCGTTGCGTTTTCCATCTGCCGGCGTACTCGACCGGCCGGGCCGGCGGGTCGACGGGATCGTGCCCGCGCAGGAAGAGATCAACCGCCTGGTCAGGCAGGAGGTGTTCGAGATGAACGAAGGGGACGATCCGATCGTGGTGAAGGAAAGGGTCGATGCGGCCCTGGCCGTCCTGAAGGCCCTCGAGGCGCCGAAGGCGCAACGCAACCACCGCTCGGCGCTCACCCTTCTCGGGTTGCTCGACCTCGGCCCCGCGACCCCCTGGAGAGACGCTGGCGCACCGCTACGCGGCGTCACCGAGCTCATGGACTGGATGGCTTCGAGCTACGGGAAGCGGTATGCCCCCGACACGCGGGAGACCATCCGGCGCTCCACCCTGCGCCAGCTCGTGCAGATGGGGCTCGTCCTCCTCAACCCGGACGACCCTTCCCGGCCGACCAGCAGCCCGAGGAACGTCTACCGGATCGAGCCCGGCGCCCTCGCGATTCTACGGCGTTACGGTACCGACGAATGGGATGGGGCGCTCGCAACGTACCTCTCATCCGTTGCGGGGAACAACCGGCTCGCGGAGCAGGCATCGGGTCCCGGCGGTTCCGGGCCGGACGCCCGGGCCACACGCTGGCTGCCCGTGCTCTGCCTCGCCGGCGGACTGCTGCTGTCCGCCTGCGGTGGGGGGGGGGGGGGAGGGGACATGATGAGACCAAGCGGCGAGCCCGCGCCGGTCCCCACGCCCACGCCGGTCCCCACGCCCGCGCCGGTCCCCACGCCCGCGCCGGTCCCCACGCCCGCGCCGGTCCCCACACCCGCGCCGGTCCCCACGCCCGCGCCGGTCCCCACGCCCGCGCCGGTCCCCACGCCCGCGCCGGTCCCCACACCCGCGCCGGTCCCCACGCCCGCGCCGGTCCCCACGCCCGCGCCGGTCCCCACGCCCGTTCTGGTCATCACGCCCGCTCCGGAACCCACGCCTGCTCCGGCACCGGCACCCGCACCTGCCCCTGCCCCGGTGCTCACGGCCGCGGACTTCGAGCGCAACTCGGAGTATTGCTCCCGGGCTCCAGAGGAAGAGGGGGGGCAGTGCAGGAACTGGGGGCTGGGCGCCGTCGGTGCGGCGGAAGCCTATGCCCGGCTCGCGAACAAGGAAGGCGCCCTCGTGGCGCCGGGAGCCGGGGTGACGGTGGGGGTGATCGACACCGGTATCGACCAGGGCCACTGGGAATTCGACCGCAGCCGGATCACCGAGACGATCCTGTCCGGAGCCAGTGACGAAGACGGCACGAGCTCCAGCCACGGGACGGCGGTCGCGAGTCTGGTCGCTGCTCGGCGCTGGCGCGAAGGACTGTCCCCCCCGCCCACGGAAGGACTGAGGCAATGGGATTTCCACGGTATCGCCTGGGGCGCCGACCTGAAGATGTTCGCGATCCCGCTGGGGTCGAGCTCTCCCGGCGAAGAATACGACCCCATCTCCATCCTGGATCTGACGAACTTCGATACGACCCTGGCCCGTCAGCTCGGCGCCGCACTGGCCTCCGAACACGGTGTGGACGTCCTGAACATGAGCTTCTCCGTCAACGGCCTGATCGAGAACTACGACGCGGCCATGCTCAACGTCGCCCTGGATGACGTCATCGCGACCGCGGCGCAGTCCGGCCGGGAGGACGCGGACAAGACCCTGCTCGTCTGGGCGGCATCCAACGATCATGGAGATCCATGTCGTGCGGGAACGGACAATTGCATCGACGTCAATCCAGTGTCCGGCAAGGGGGAGATCGACGCCAGCTCGCCCGCGGTCAGCAGCGCCCTCCCCGTACACGTCGAGGCGCTGCGAAGCCACTCGGTCTCGGTGGTGGCGACGGAGCGCGACGGGTCGCTCGCCTCCTTCTCGAACCGTTGCGGCGTCGCCGCGCAATGGTGCATCGCCGCTCCCGGCGCCGGCCTCCTGGTCGCCTATCTCGGCCCGAGGCTATCGGATGGAATGCCAGCCAGAGGCTACGCCACAGGAGGCGGCACGTCCTACTCGGCCCCCCTCGTGGCGGGCGGCCTCGCGGTCCTGAAGCAGTACTTCCGCGGCCAGCTAGGCAATACCGAGGTGCTTGCGCGCCTCTACGAGACCGCCGCGGTCACCCCCGACCCGGTGGCGGACGGGGCGCGGTGCCCCGCACACCTCGATCTCGACGGCGACCGCTCGGACTGCGAGCTGTCGTCCACGCACGGGCGCGGGCTGATGGACCTCGACGCCGCGACCCGGCCCGTCGGGTCGGTCGCGTTCGTGTCCGGAGACGACCTCTCCGGTGAGCGGACGGCCGCCGCGTCGAGCTGGCTGCGGGGCGGCGGCGCCTCCGGCGACGCCCTGTCCGCGGCGTTCCGGGGGCGGGAGGTGGCGGTCTTCGACGAGCTGCACGCCCCGTTCTGGGTGGGGCTGGACGGGTTCGCGCATCCCGCGGCCAGGCCGGACCTCGGGGACCGGCTGGCCCGGTTCATGCGGCCGGAGGCGCAGCGGCGCGATTGGGCCGGCCTTGGCGCGGTCTCGGTCCCCGGGGTCCCCGGCGGCCTGATCGAAGCGCCCTTCGCGTCCACGCGCCTGCGGCTCGGGATCAACCGGGCGGGCGGGGACGGGGGGTGGTGGTCCGGCGGACTGCGCAGCGGACATGCCTCGCTGGTCCCGGTGGACGACGGCGGCCTGTCGCTGGCCCTCGGCCACGGCGGGCTCCAGGCGTCGGCGCTCGCCGCCGCCCCGGCGTTGCACCACGGCCGGGTGGGGGAGGCGCCGGCGCCCGGGGCGGGCGTCGTGCTCGCGTGGCGGCCGCGGAGCTCCGCCCTCGGGATGCGGCTCGGCGCGTTGCGCGAGTTCGAGAGCGCGCTGGGCGCCCGCGCGGGCGGCGCGTTCGGAAGGCTCGCCTCCGGCGTCGTCTTCGCCGGGACCGGCTTCGGCGCCGAGATGGGCGGGTGGGGGATCGAGGCCGGGGCGGAGCTGGGCGTGACCGGCTCCGAGGCGTCGGGCGGCATGGTGCGGGAGGTCTCCGCCCTCGCCACCTCGGCGTTCTCCTTCTCCGCGGAGCGCGCCTTCGAGGACGGCGGCCGGCTTCGCCTCTCGCTGTCCCAGCCCCTGCGGGTGGAGCGCGGCCGGATGCGGCTCGCCGTCCCCACCGGCCGCACGAAGAGGGGCGAGGTGGTGCGCGGCATCGTGGATGCGCCGCTCACCCCCTCCGGGCGCCAGATCGACCTCGGCGCGGACTGGCGCCGGCCGGCGGGCGCCGCGGGGGGCGAGCTGCGCCTCGGGGCCACGCTGTCGTTCCAGCCCGGCCACGAGGCCGGCCGCGCCCCGGACCTCGCCCTGCTGGCCGGCTACCGCCTCGCGTTCTGAGCCGGGACGGGGCGAGCCGCCCCGCCCGGTTCTCCATTCTTCGGCCGCACCGGCGGGTCTGCGCGCCTGCCTTCGTCCTTCAGCGTGCCCGATGCTTCGTGTCCACCGTCCACTCTTCTCCCCATCGCGTGTCCATCAGCGCGTCGACGATCTCCTCCTCCGTCAGGCCCGGCCTCCGGGTTCCGATCCGTTCGTGCATGAAGGTCGTGGTCGGCGACGATTCCCGCGCCACGAACGTCTCGCGGCTCAGTGCCGCGTGCTCACGACGTTCATGTCCGTGCTGCCCGGATCGTTTCGCCTGCGCCCCGATCTGGAGCAGCTCCGTCTCCTCCACGCTGGCAGCCTGGGCTGCGTGGGGCACTTGGCCGACTGGTTCCGGCGTGCCCTCACCCGGTGCGTCGAGTCCGGGGCTGGTGTCCCCGCGTGGCCCCACTTCGCCGACACGGTCCTCCCCGACGGCAAGCTCGCGCAGCTCGCCGAGGAGTCGCGCCTGGACGAGGCGCGCTTCGCCGAGGCGAGCAGGCGGACCTTCGGCTTGGGCGCCCCCGGCGACGCAGCGCCTCCGGCTCCCGCCCCGGACGTGGCTCCGGCGCCTTCCGTCGCCCCTGCACCCGCTGGCCGCCGACGGCGGGTCGGCCGCCCCAACCCGAAGCGGCGGGCGGTGGCGTGAGCGCTACGTCTTCCCGTCAGCGGCCCCTCCTCTATGCCGGGTTCGGTCCGCTCTCCGGGTTCCCGGAGACCGAGAGCCTCACCGGCTTCCTCTCCCGGCTGTGTGCCGCGCGCGGGATCTTGATCACCGATGCCCTGGACCACCTTGTGCGCCCGCTGGTGCCGCCCGGCATCGTCCCTCCGCGCCGCGACTTGTCGAAGCTCCTCAAGCGCGCGATCGTGCGCTACGACGGCATGGGGCCCTCCGCTGCGCACGTGGCCTGCGCACTGGAGCATCTCACCGGGGTGTCTGGCTTGGCCTGCCTCACCTTCGTGCTCTGGCAGTGCGCGTTCTCAGCGAGCAGCACCGGGGCTGTCCTCATGCACGGCAAGCGCCGGTGCGCCCGATGCTTCGCGTCCTGGCACGAGCAAGGGCTGCCGTTCTACGAGCCGTTGCTGTGGCGCTTGGCGCCCGTGGTCCGGTGTCCCGAGCACCGCGTGCGGCTCTCCGACCGCTGCCCCTCCTGCGGCCGGGCGCCTCGGCTCGTCACCCAGACCGTCCCTCCGGGGCATTCATCCGTCTCGGTGCCATCCCGGTCACCGTCGCCACCGGCTCCAAGTACCAGCTCCTGGACTTTTCGACCCTTGTCCCTGGAAGCGTACTCTGCCAGCTACCCCTCAGCTTCCACCGCGCGTCTTCGCCACCTCGTCTTGCCAAGTTCGTGACCAGCGTGACGCCCGGTTGCGCCGTGCTCTGGACCGGATGATGGTCGAGGGCGAGTGCCGCTCCGTCCCCGAGGTCGAGCGGGCGCTCTGTGTCCCGGCAGGCACCCTCAGCCGGCGCTTCCCCGAGCGCTACGGCAAGCTGCGCGCGGTGTGCGCCGCCCGTCGCGACCAAGAACGGCATCGCCTCCTCTCGCGGTGTCGCATGGCGCTCGACGAAGCCATCGAGGGTCCCGAGGTTCGGTCGGTCCACGATCTGGCCCGCTCGCTCCGTGCCGGCTCGGAGAGCCTGCGGCGGTGGTTTCCCGAACGGTTCCGGCGTTTGGTCCGGATTTACGCCGAGCGCTCCGCCGCCCTCCGCCGCGATCGGCTGTGTAGCCGCCTCCAGGCTGTTCGTGCCGCCGTGTGCGACCTTGTCGCCGAGGGTGAGCGTCCTTCCCTGCACCGGGCGGTGCTGTACGCCGGCCTGCCTCCCACCTTCTGCGCCGAGCCTCCTGTCAGGGCGGTTTGGTCCGCCGCGTTCGCCGCCTGTGGCGTTGCCCCTCCCGCCTGTCGGTGCTGAGGTGTGTGTCGCTCGCTGCTTCTTCGCGCGACGCACCACCCTTGTCGACCGCTGCCCCCTCCGTTGGGGCACCGCCTGGTCGCCGCTCCGAGTCACCCAGGACTCTCCCCGCTACGCGGCGATGTGTAGCTGCCAGCCCTTCACGGTCTCTTCGAATTGGACAGATTCATCGGCGTGGCTGTCCATCTCCGCCAACTGCCGCAACAGCTTCTTCACCCTTCTGCTGCCTCCCGTGTGCAATTCATACAGGACCCGCAGCAGTCTGTCAGCGGGGCCGTCGACGTTGCCCTTCCCTTTTTCCCACCGCGCGATCGTCTGTCCACTCTTACTGAGCAACTCTCCCAACACCTTCTGGGACAGCCCCAGCTCGTGTCTCAGGAATCGTACTTCCGGGCCGCTCAGCGTCTTCCTCTCTCGAACCAGATACGATCCGATTACGCGGTGCAGACCGTCCATATCGTGGATCGTGATGGTCTCTCCATGCTTGGTTTGCTTCACTGTGAATCCGTTCAGAAGGTACACGTTGTCTAAGCCACACTCCCGGTATTTGTATGTGTCGTTTCCCATTTCTCCGCTCTGTTTGGATGCGTTGGCATCGTTGCGTCACCACACTGTCACCACTCTGAGCTCGTCCTTCTCGTCCTCCATTGTCCGCACGATCATTATTGCCACGACGCGGATCCATCGCCCGGCGTGGTTTTTCCTCAGAGTGATTTTCCATTCACCCTCTTCTCGTTGGGGTACGCCGATCCCCCTCCCCTGACGAAGTGTCTCAAGTACTTGTCGCGGGGTGATGTCCCTTTCTCCCATCCTCTCGCGAACGTGCTTTGTCCACTGGATCTGGTCGGTGTGTTTCGCGATCGCATGCACTCGTTCTACGACCCATCGCTTTCCTGTTGGGAAAGGGATGACCTTCGCTTTCACGCCCTTCATGCCATGCCCTCTCGGTTTCATGGCCTATCATTATGATAGATCCTCCCCTGCTGTCAAGAGTTCCCTGTTTCCTGTGTTCTCTGCTGCACGCGAGGCTCCCTCCCCGCTTCTGCAGTGACCACCGTGTCAGGAGCAGTGCTTCGTCGTCTCCACTCTTCGGCTCTCGGGGCAGCCAGAGGTCGATGTCGGTCGACCTCCGGTGCGCATACTGCCGCGAGGATGCTTCCTCCTCCCATCGCCAGCGTGAGCTGCCCCAGTCTCTCCTCCAGGAAGCTGCCGAGCTTCTTCGCCGCTTCCTGCAAGTGCGGCTGCAGCCGGAGTGTGGCTTCGTCCTTATGGGATTCTCCCCCTGCTGAACCCGCGCTATCCGGATGCCGCCGCTGCGGTGATCAAATCAACGGGCGGGGTTTCGTTCGACTCCCGAGACGACCCTAACCCGGCGAAGCCGGAACCAAACATCGGTTGGCGGAAAAATCTTCGTCGTCTTGTCGAAGACTTCACGGGTAAGAGACCATGGTTCTGGAGCACCGAGTTGGGGTGGGCCCTGGCGCTGGGCAGCCGCCAGATCGAACAGGGCAAGGTCACACCCGCGAGGTCGGCGCTGATGAAGGTACGGGAACGCCGGAAACGGCGCCCGTGACGGTCGAGGTGTTTCTGACGGACGACGCGCTGGCGATCTGGAAGCGATCGGCGGCCACATCGTCGTGACGGGCTCCCCGCAACAGGCGGATTACGTTCTTGGCAAGTCGACGTGCGGGGCGGAGGGCGGCGGCCATCTCGCGGGCGGTGACGTGGATGCTGCCCGGCGGTCAGTCGAGGGCGGGGATGAGCTTCACAGCGGCGACGATGGCGGCGGCGATGCCGACCAGGCGCCTCGTCAACCGGGCTTCGAGGGCGGCGAGGTCGGCGCGGACTTCGGCGAGGTCCGTCTTCGTCGCCAGTGCCTCCCGGTCGGCCCCGGCGGCGGCATCGGCGGCTTCGCGCATCCCTTCGGCGATGGCTTCGGCCTGGCGGCGCTCGATGCCGGCCGCTTCGAGCTCGCGGGCGGTGGCGAGCGGGTTGAAGGTGGTGGCGCTCACTGGCTGAGCAAGTGCACGACGAAGCCGGCGATGGCGAGCTGCGCACCGATGAGCGCGGCGGCCTGAATCCACAAGGCGCGGTACATGCGCGTTTCGAGGCCGGCGAGCTTGGCGTCGAGGTCCGCCTTCGTCGCCAGTGCATCCCGGTCGGCGCTGACGGCTTCGCGCAAGGCTTCGGCGTGCGCTTCCGCCTGGCGGCGCTCGACTCCGGCCGCTTCGAGCTTGCGGGCGGCGCTGAGGGTGTCGAAGGTCGCGGCGTTCATGGCGCTCCTCGTGGAACGGCTACGCGGGCGGGGTTGCACGGCCGGTCAGCCCGAGTCCTTCAAGCAATCCGCTGAGCCGGGACGTTTCTTTCTCTACCGCGGTCAACCGTGCGCTGAGGCGTCCGGTGGTGGTGATGATGAGGGTAGCGAGCACGCCGGCGGCGCCGAGGATGGTTCCAATGATGGCGAGGGTATCGGGCGACATGGCGCGTTCTCCGGTGGCGGTGGCTCCGGGCCGGAACGGGACCGTCGTTCGACGGCTCCGGCACGTCTTGAGTCGGCTTCAATGAGGCCGGCCCGGAAGCCGCGGGTGAGTGTACTTCGGCGCCCCGCGAGCATCAACGACGGTCAACCGGAATCAATGCGAATTGTGGCGCTACGGTGACATAGTGGTGACACGTCGTTTCCGGCTTCCGGCTGAAATTCCCGTAACTCGCCGAGATCGTTGGTGGGCCGTCCAGGGCTCGAACCTGGGACCCGCTGATTAAGAGTCAGCTGCTCTGCCAACTGAGCTAACGGCCCGTTCTGGGGTGAGCGAAGGGGTTCGAACCCTCGACCGCTGGAGCCACAATCCAGAGCTCTACCAACTGAGCTACGCCCACCATGGTACATCGAGGCGGTGCGGTACATCGACGCGGTGCGTCTGGCGCGCCCGGCAGGAATCGAACCTGCGACCCGCGGCTTAGAAGGCCGCTGCTCTATCCGGCTGAGCTACGGGCGCATTCCGGCGATGGCCGGGCAAGGCGCCGCACTGGTCGGGGCAGAGGGATTTGAACCCCCGACTTCCTGCTCCCAAAGCAGGCGCGCTACCAGGCTGCGCCATGCCCCGTGACCTCGGGCGGGGAATGATACTCCTGTTTCCGTAACGATCAATTCGCGGCGTCAACGTCCGATGAGGCAGGGTGTTCGGTGTCAACGGAGGGTCGTGGCGCCCGGTACGCGACGCGGAGCGCGCTCGCCGGCGCCTGCTGTCCGACCCCGCGCGTTCGTCTCCCGCCCGCGCCTGGGGCCGCACCGGGAACGCGCCCGTGCGTCGCCCTGCCGGATGCAGCCGCGGAAGGCGTTGAAGGCATCGCGCGGATGGGGCAGAGTTCCGGTTCAAGGGCGCAATCCGGCGCCGGCGTGCGTCTTGGCCAGGCCCTCGGCCCTGCCGGGGCAGTGCTGTTTCAACGGGGGCGGAGCGGCATGGCGGCGCGTATCCGGCCCGGAAGTCTCCACATCGGGAACGGAGGAGGCCGATGATCGATTTCGTGGTGCACGACGAAGGCGACAGCGTCGGCGTCGTCGTCGTCGAAGGCGTCAAGGCGGGAGCGGAGCTGACCGGCTGGATCATGGACCAGGATCGGGAAATCGCCTTCAGGGCGGCGAGCGACATCCCCATCGGCCACAAGCTCGCGATCAAGCCGATGCGCACCGGCGACACGGTGATCAAGTACGGGGTCGACATCGGCCGGGTGGTGGCGGACGTCGCACTGGGCGAGCACGCGCACGTACAGAACATCAAGACCAAGCGCTGGTAGGATGGAGCCCATGACCATGGACCTGACCCACGCTGCCTTCCGGGGCTACCGCCGCGAGAACGGCCGGACAGGCGTACGCAACCACGTGATCATCCTCCCCGTGGACGATCTCTCGAACGCGGCGTGCGAGGCGGTGGCGAACAACATCAAGGGAGCGACGGCGATCCCGCATCCCTACGGCCGGCTCCAGTTCGGCGCGGATCTGGAGCTGCACTTCCGCACCCTCATCGGGACCGGCTCGAACCCCAACGTCGCCGCGGTGGTGGTGATCGGGATCGAGGAAGGCTGGACGCAGCGGGTGGTGGACGGCATCGCCGGGACCGGCAAGCCGGTCACCGGCTACGGGATCGAGCTGCACGGCGACCACGAGACGATCCTGCGGGCGTCGAGGACCGCGCGCGAGTACGTGCAGTGGGCCTCGGAGCTCGTGCGCGAAGAGACCCCGCTCGAGGAGCTCTGGGTCTCGACCAAATGCGGGGAATCGGACACCACCTCGGGCTGCGGGGCCAACCCCACCGTCGGCAACGCGTTCGACAAGCTCTACCGGCACGGCGCCACGCTGGTCTTCGGGGAGACGACGGAGATCACCGGCGGTGAACACCTGGTCGCAGAGCGCTGCCGCACCCCCGAGGTTCGCGAGCGGTTCATGTTCATGTTCAATCGCTACCAGGAGGTCGTCGAGAGGCACAAGACGAGCGATCTCTCCGAATCGCAGCCCACCAAGGGCAACATCGCGGGCGGGCTCACCACCATCGAAGAGAAGGCGCTCGGCAACATCCAGAAGATCGGCCGCGAGTGCATGATCGACGGCGTGCTCGACAAGGCGGAAACGCCGGACGGGCCGGGGCTGTGGTTCATGGATTCGTCCTCCGCCGCGGCGGAGATGGTGACGCTCTGCGCCGCGGCCGGCTTCGTCGTGCACTTCTTCCCCACCGGCCAGGGCAACGTCATCGGCAACCCCATCCTGCCGAACGTCAAGATCTGCGCGAACCCGCGCACGGTGCGCACGATGAGCGAACACGTCGACGTCGACGTCTCGGGCCTGCTGCGCCGGGAGATGACCCCCGACGAGGCCGGGGACGCCCTGCTCGACATGATGCTGCGCACCGCCAACGGCCGGCTCACCGCCGCCGAGGCCCTCGGCCACCGCGAGTTCGTGCTGACGAGGCTCTACGAAAGCGCCTGAGTACTTGCTCTGCGCAGAACCGCCGAGGCTGAATTCCATGCTCCAGTTCATCCGGGACAACGCGACCGGCTGGATCGCGTGGGGAATCGTGATCCTCATCAGCGTTCCGTTCGCGCTCTGGGGGGTCCACCAGTACGTCACTCCGGACAGCAGCGTGGCGGTTGCGACCGTCGACGGCCAGGAGATCGGCTACTACGACTTCCAGCGCGGTTACGCGCGCCGCCGCCAGCAGCTCCAGTCAATCCTCGGTCCCGGGCTCGTCGACACCATCGAAGACGATCGGCTGCGTCGCGAGGTGCTCGACGGGCTGGTCGATTCCCAAATCATCGTCGGATCGGGCGTGGCCGCCGGCATGAGGATCGGGGACGAACAGCTCGCGAGCGCCATCCGGGTCCAGGACGTCTTCCAGTCCGGTGACGGCTTTTCGCAGCAAGCCTACGAGAGCTGGCTGCGCAGCCAGGGCTATTCACCCGGCGGGTTCGAGGAGGAATTCCGGCGCTCGCTGCTGGAGCAGCAGATCGCGCTCGGTGTCTCCGGTTCGAGCTTCGTCTCCGAGAGCGGGCTTCGAGACGCCGTGCGCATCCGCTCCCAGAAGCGGAGCTTCTCGGTACTCACCGTCCCCGCCGCCGGCTTCCGGAGCCCCGAGCCGACGGAATCCGGGATCGCAGCTTATTTCGAGCGGCATCGGAGCGGGTACACCGCGCCCGAGCGCTTGCGCCTGCGCTATCTGGAGATCTCCATGAGCGAGATAGCGGCCGGCGTCAAGGCGGACGACGAGGAGCTCCGCGCCCTGTTCGACGCCGAGCGGCATGATTTCGTGACTCCGCAGAAGCGGCAGGTCTCCCATATCCTCGTCTCCGTTCCTTCCAATGCCGGCGCGGACACCGCGGAAGAGGCGCGGATGCGCCTGGCCGGGCTCAGGGAGCAGCTCATGGCGGGCGAGTCGTTCGAAGATCTCGCAAGGGAGCACTCCGACGATCCCGGCTCCGCGGCCGGCGGCGGAGCGCTCGGCTTCATCGAACGCGGGATCATGGACCCCGCCTTCGAAGAAGCGGCGTTCGCGCTCGAGCCGGACCACGTGAGCGACCCGGTGCGATCGAGCTTCGGATGGCATCTGATCAAGGTGACGTCCATAGAGGAGGCTCGCGAGACGACGTTCGAGGAGGTGCGCGATCAGGTGCTGGCGCGGTACCAGTCGCGCGAAGCGGAGCGCATCTACGTGGAGCGGGTGGAGACCCTGGCCAACGTCGTCTACGAACATCCCGAATCGCTCGAGGCCGGCGCCCGGGAGCTGGGGATCGAGGTCCGTGAGACCGGATACGTGACGCGCGACGGGCACTCGGACGATCCCGTTGCCTCGCAGCCCGCGGTGGTCGCGGCGGCATTCTCGAGCGACGTCCTCGATGCAGGCAACAACAGCGAGCCCATCGAGTTCGGGTATGGCCACGTCGTTGTCGTACGCGCGTTCGATCATGAGCCCGCGCGCCCCCTCGAGCTCGACGAGGCGCGAGAAGAAATCGCCGGCGAGCTGCGGGCGGACGCGGTCCGTGCGGCGGTGACCGCACGCGGGCGCGAGTTGCTGGCGAGCCTCCGGGGTGGGCGAAGCCCTGAGGCGGTGGCGGCCGAGGCCGGCCTCGAATGGAGCCGGTTCGAGAACGTCGAGCGATTCAGCGACGCACTCCCGGAGCGGCAGATCGAGGCGGTGTTCCGGATGCCTCGCCCGGACACCGGCGCCCCCCGGTTCGACGGAGTGCTCGACGACGGCGGGGATTTCGTCATCGTGGCTCTTTCGCGCGTCGACGACGGCAACGTTTCTTCGATGAGCGACGACGAGATGCGCTCGCTGCGCCGAGCCCTGGAGGCCGACGTCGGGCGGACCGTGTTCGATGCGTTCGTCCGCAGCCGGCGCCAGTCGGCGGACGTGCGGATCATCGAGCGGAACCTCGAGATCTGACCGCGCACCCGGCTGCGGGACCCGGAGGCAGAGGCAGAGCCGGACGCCGGACGCCCTCAGGCGGCTCGCAACCGGCTCGATCTGCTGAAGCGCTTCCCGAGAAACTCCATCTGATCGGCGAGGATCCGTCGGTTCGACAGGACCAGGTACTCCGCGCGATTCGGCACGTAGGGGACCGCGAGCAGGCTCATGCCCGCTTCGTCCGGCGTGCGCGCCCCCTTCGCGTGGTTGCACCCCCGGCAGGCGGCGACGACGTTGCTCCAGCAATCGGCGCCGCCGCGCGAGAGGGGGACGAGGTGATCGCGGGTGAGCAGATGCCCTGGGAGCTCCCGCCCGCAGTACATGCACAGGTGCTTGTCACGAAGAAAGATCTCGCGGTTCGAGAGCGGCGGCACGAGCCGTTCGTCGCCGGCGTCGCGGGAGTAGCCCTTCACCGCGATGATCGAGTTGACGGTCACTTGCGACCGGCATCCGCTGATCCGGTTGACGCCGCCGTAGAACGTGAAGGTGCGCTCGCCCGCGGTCCACGCGATCATCGCGCGTGAGTCCAGGATCACCGCGTCCTGCCAGGGGATCCAGCGCTGAGGCCGGCCCGAGACGTCGAGCCGAAGGATAAGGGGATCGACGATGGCGTTCACGTTCTTGGCCAGCGGAAGCCGGGACGACGGCAAACGGCGGTATTTTGCACCAATCGGGGGGAACCGGAACATCCGCGGCCCGTCCGCTACGGCGCGACCGGGCCCATCATGTTGAATCCGGCGTCTACGTGGACGACTTCGCCGGTGATGCCGGCTGCGAAATCCGAGCACAGGAACGCGGCGACGTTCCCCACGTCCTCGATTGTGACGTTTCGCTTCAGCGCGGACACGGCCTCGACCTGTTCGAGGATCTTCCGGAAACCCGAGATTCCCGCCGCGGCCAGGGTCTTGATCGGTCCGGCGGAGATGGCGTTCGCCCGGATCCCCTCGGGCCCCAACGCCGCCGCGACGTAGCGCACGTTCGCTTCCAGGCTCGCCTTCGCCGCGCCCATCACGTTGTAGTTCGCGATTGCCCGGGACGCGCCCAGATAGGTCAAGGTCAGCAGGGCGCCGTTGCGTCCCTGCATCATCGGCCGCGCCGCCTTCGCGAGCGCCGCGAAGCTGTACGCGCTGACGTCGTGGGCGGCTGCGTGCGCTTCCCGGGTGAGGGATTCCAGGTAGTCGCCCTGCAACGACTCGCGGGGCGCAAACGCGATCGAGTGGACGACGACGTCGATCCCGTCCCAGCGCCGCCGCAACGCTTCGAACGTGTCGTCAATCGCCGAATCACTCGAGACGTCGCATTCGAGGACGATGTCCGAGCCCACTTCTGCCGCGAGCCTGGCGACGCGTTCACCGAGGCGCTCGTTCTGGCAAGTGAGCGCGAGGTCGGCGCCTTCCCGGCGCATCGCGCGCGCGATGCCCCAGGCGATCGAGCGATTGCCGGCAACGCCGAGGATCAGCGCACGCTTGCCTTCGAGAAGAAGCATCGCGGGTCCCTCCGCACGGAGGATCGGGCGAGAGATTGTATCGCTTCCCGGCTCGATGGTTCCCGGTTGCGCCGGAGCGGTTCGGGATGCGCTTGCGCCGGGATCAGATGCTTCCCCGGTTCCCCGGCTCCGGAGCGGGCGCCGGTGAATCTGCGGAGGCGGCCGGGGCGACCCGCAGCCTCTGGCCCGGGTGCAGCACGGCGCCGACGCCGATGCGGTTCAGCTCCGCGAGCCTGTGCACCGTCGTTCCATGCCGCCGGGCGATGCCGAAAAGAGTGTCACCCCGTTCGACTACGTGGACGGCGCCCAATCGACGGGGCGTCCGGGCGGGCTCCGCCGGCGGCGGCGCGGCGGGACGACCGGCCCGCGGGCCTCCCGGGTGACGGTGCCGGATCGTCAGCCGCTGCCCCGGGTGGAGCACCGCACTCATGGACAGGCCGTTCCACACCGCGAGCTGCCCGATGTCCACGCCGTGGCGGCGTGCGATCCTCCACAGGCTTTCTCCCGTACGCACGATGTGGATTGACGCCGCCGCGTCCGGCGCCTCGACGCGCGGGGGCCGCGGGACCCGCGCCGTTTCACCGGGGCGCGGTTCACCGGAGGCCGGCGTGGAGACCGGGACCATCAGGTGGCTGCCGGCGATGATTCGATCCGAGGCCAGCCGGTTGAATCTCTTCAGCGCCGCGACGCTGGTCCGGTACCGGTCGGCGATGGCTCCAAGGGTGTCGCCGCGCACGACGTCGTGACGGGTCCAGCGTACGCGCCTCCCGGCCGGGGTCTTCGCAAGCCCCGCTCTGAACCGCTCGACGGCATGGCGCGGGAGGTGCAGCCGGTGCGGGCCTCCGGGAGGGGTGGCCCGAGCACGGGGGTTCAGACCCGGATTGAACTTGTAGATCTCGTCGAGGGTGATGCCGGCGAGGTCTGTCGCGACGTGCAGATCGATCTGGGCGTAGAGCTCGACCGGCTCGAATGGGACGTGATCGGGGATCGGCGCGAGGACCACGCCGTGACGATCCGGGTCCGCGACGATGGCGCTGACGGCGAGCAGCCGGGAGACGGTGGTTCGCGTTTCGCGGGGCACCCGCAACGACCAGACGTCCGTCGGCTTCCCCTGGGCGCGATTGCGGGCTGCCGCGCGCTTGACGTTGCCCTCGCCCCAGTTGTAGGCGGCGACGGCGAGCAGCCAGTCGCCGTCGAAGTCCTGCGAGAGCATCGAGAGGTAGTCGAGCGCGGCGCGGGTCGACGCGACGACGTCGCGGCGCCCGTCATACCACCAGTTCTGCTTCAGTCCGTAGATCTTTCCGGTCGCCGGCATGAACTGCCACAGTCCCGATGCTCCGACCGAAGAGCGCGCGAAGGGCTGGAACCCGCTTTCGACGATCGGCAGCAATGCGAACTCCAGGGGCAGGCCTCGCCGCTCGACCTCGCGCGCGATGTATGCCAGGTACGGGCGGGCCTGCTGTGCCGTTCGGTGGAGGTACTCCCGGTACTTCCTGTACCAGGCGATCTCGCGCACGACCCTCGGGTGCGCCCAGTGCGGCGCCGACACCGGCAGTCCCGCGCGAATGCGCGCCCACGCGTCGCCGTAGCGGGCCGGGCCTTCGTCCGGCCGCGTCTCCGGTAACGCCTGGCTCGAGTCTCGGCGATGCGCCGGGCCCTCCCCGGACCACTGTTCCGGGGAAGCCGCCACAGGATCGGCTCCGGATGCGGGAAGCGCGGCCGAGCGTATCGGAAGCGGCGGGCGATTCCGGGGCGTCGGAGGGGGAGCACCCACTTCGCGCCGTACCGCCGTGGTCGACACCGTTTCCGGCGCCAGGCCAGCGCCGAGTGGTGGCTGCGAGACGCACCCCGCCACCGCGAAAGACAGGAACACACCTGGCCAACGGGTCCGCGTTCCGCAGCCGTGCCGGAGTCTTGAACGAACGGGGGTTGTGGACGCCACGGAATCGGGCGTGCCGCTGCCGGGCGTCATGAATCAGGCCAAGCCGCTACGAGGAGATGGGCAATGGTATGTAAGCGGCGGTGGCGCGGTCAAGGACCAGCGTCGGCATCGCCGGCTCCGGCGCGGAACGGGGCGGATGGTTCGGCCTCAACCTTCCAGGGCCACCCCGAGCCCCGGCCTGTCGAGGGTGCGCATCACCCCGTCCTCGATGACGAAGCCGCCCGCGGCCACGTCGCGTGCGAGGTCCAGGCTCCCGTCGAGATCGAGGTAGCGTGTCGCCGGGGAGGAGAACGCGGCGTGGAGCGCGGCGGAGATGCTCACCACGCTCTCGTCCATGCACCCCCACATGAGCTCGACGCCGGCGGTCTCGGCGATCGTGGCGATACGCCGCGCCGCGTGGACCCCGCCGCACTTCATCAGCTTGACGTTGAAGATCCCGCACGCCCGCGGCGGCTGTACCAGCGCAAGGGCGTCGGACTCGTCGAGGAGCGTCTCGTCCGCCGCGAGCCGGTCCTTGACCGCGTCGGGGAGGGCGCGCATCGCATCGACGTCGCCGGCCTTCATCGGCTGCTCCAGGAGCTCGACGGCGAGCCCCGCCGTCTCCTCGACGAAGCGGGCGACCTCGCCCGCGGAGTAGCCCTGGTTCGGATCGACGCGGATCGCGACCTCGTCGCCCGCGAGCTCGCGCAGCCGGTGGAGGCGCTCGACGTCGTCGTCGAGGGAGTGGCCGAGCTTGACCTTGAGCACCCTGAACCCGCGCTGGAGGTACTCGCCCGCCTCCTGCACCGTGGCGCCGGCATCCTTGATCCCGATGGTGATCGAAGTCGGCAGCGCCTCGTGGGCGCGGCCGAGCGCGTCGGCGAGGGGTACGCCGAGCTGCTGCGCCCACAGATCGTGCAGCGCGACATCGACCGCGGCGCGCGCGGCCGGCGCATCGGGGAAGCGCTCGCGAAGCTCCCGGCAGAGCGCGCCGAGCTCGTGGACCCCGCGCCCGGCGAGCCACCGCAGGCCCGGCTCGGCGAGCGCCGCGGCGCACGTGTCCCAGGTCTCACCGGTCACGAAACGTTCCGGTGAAGCGCAGCCGAGCCCCACCGCTCCGCCGTCGGCTTCGATCCGGACGATGCCGTTGCGGACGGAATCGACGGTCCGGAACGCGATGGTGTACGGCCGGGAAAGCTCGAAATGCTCGATGCGGGTGCTGACGCGGCGGATCTTCATGCTCAAGTTTCGGGATTCAAAATGCCTGAATCAGGCGACGGATTCCCGCTACCCGCCCCCGCTCTCGCGGGCACAGGCTTCGCGGGAATGACGGCCAGGAGCCTGCGCCGCAGAAAACATCGCGGCGGCACAACACCTGTACGTCGCCTGAAACAGGATTTTCCGCGTGATTTCTCATTTTCAGGGCACTGTCGCGCGCGAACAACCGCACTACGTCATGCCGCGTCCCCGCTCCCCTTCGATGAAGGCCCGGACCGCCGGCACCAGCGCATCGGCGCCCTCGCTGAGCGGCTCGACGACGGGGATACCGAACTTGTCCCGGTACTCGGATCGGAAGCGGTCGAGCTCCTCCGGCGTACATCCTTTCGAGTTCAGGGTCACCGCGATGGTCTCCGAGTCGTAGTAGCGGATCAGCTCGATCTCCGATTCCAGCGACGGAGTCCGCACACCCATCGCTTCGTAGCCTTCGAGGAACTCGCGCCCCGGCGCATGTTGCAGCACCACCCCTCGGGCCGCGGCCGAGAGCAGCATCTCCGCGCCGCAGGGGCCGCTCGGGTTGCGTAGCGACGACTGCCCCTCGATCACCATCAGGTCCGGCTCGACCTCGCGGTCGCAACGCACGATCGCGTGCTCCAGCTCCCCGGACACGAAGTCGTTGACGATCGAGTCGAACACGACCCCGTAGCGTGCCCCCTGCATCCAGCCGGTCTGCCCGGTATAGATCATCTCGGTGCGTATCCCTGCCCGGTGCATCGCCTCGACGATGAGGCGGGAGGTGGTGCGCTTGCCCAGCGCGCAGTCGGTGCCGAGCACCGCGAGGCGTGGCGCGCGCACTGTGTAGACGTCGCCTTCCCAGAAGTGGAGCTCGTGTTTCGGCTTCGACTTGCGCAGGTCGATCAACTCCACCCCGCGGGCCCCCGCGGCGGCGGCGATTTCGGCATCGTCGCTCGTCGCGTCGTGCAGCCCGTTGACGATGCCCAGCCCCTTGCCCACTGCTTCGAGGACGAGGGTGTGAAGCGCCGGGACGAGTCTCCCGCCGTGGGTCGCGATGCCGATCACGCACCATTTCGGCGGAGCGTCCTCCAGCGTGACCGCCTCGTCGAGGCTCGCGACGACGGGAATGCCGGCGGGGCGGCCGTCAAGCACCTCGCCCGCGTCACGGCCCGCCAGCTCGGGATCGACGATCGCGACCACCCGAAAGCGGTCGGAGCCGCGCACGAGCCCGTGCGCGGTCTTGCCGTTCGGGGTCATGAACTTGCCGTTCGCCAGCACGACCGCCGGTTCCTTCATCGCACCTCCTCCCCGTGTGCTTCCCGGTCCCCCCCCGGCCGGAGCGGCGACCCCGGCGCACCGCGGCCTTGTACCCGCATGGTGCGTGGGTTTCAAGGACGGGAGAGCCCTGCCCTCGTCTCCGGTCCCGGCCACCGGGATCGCGGATCCCGGATCTCGGAGGACGCCGGAGTCCACGCCGGAGGCGGTGGCTTCATCCGGTGCTCGCTCACGTGGAGGGCGGAAGCGGGCCGCCCACCGTGCCCGGATAGCTGGCCGGCGAGACCTCCCTTTCGCGACGTCCGAATCTCGAAGCTCGGCAGATAGACAAAAAACAAGGACTTGTCGTGGATTGTGGCGGCAGGTGGGCTCGACTATGCTTGTCCGGCAGCGACCCGACCCCAGGTATCGCAACATGCAGGCATTCGAAGGAATCCGCATTAGCGGGGGCACGGCGCCTTCGACAACGGCATCCAGGCCTACTCCGGCATGATGACGGCCACCGGCCATCCGGACGAGCCCGCCGTCATGGCCGGACCGCCGGTCGCGGACTACGGCTCCGGTGCCCAGGCGGCCTTCGCCATCGCGTTACGCCTTCTCGGGACCGCGGGGGACTTCAGCGGAGCACACTCATGACGAGCTATCGAATCGCGGTGATCCCCGGCGACGGGATCGGCAGGGAGGTGGTGCCGGAAGGGCTCCGGGTCCTCGAAGCGGCGGGCGCGAAGTACGGGCTCGCCTTCGAGTTCGACGAGCTCCCCTGGAGCTGCGAGGTCTACGCGAAGACCGGCCGGATGATGCCCGAAGACGGCCTCGACGCCATCCGCGGGCACGATGCGATCTTCCTCGGCGCGGTGGGGTTCCCCGGCGTCCCCGACCACGTCTCCCTCTGGGGCCTGCTGATCCCGATCCGCCGCGAATTCCGGCAATACGTCAACCTCCGGCCGGTGCGGCTTCTGCAAGGGGTTCAATCCCCGCTGCGCGACCGCAGCGCGGCGGACATCGACTTCCTGGTGGTGCGCGAGAACAACGAGGGCGAGTACTCGGACGTCGGCGGGCGCATCCACGCCGGCACCGAGCACGAGATGGTGATGCAGGAGAGCGTGTTCACCCGGCGCGGGACCGACCGCATCATCCGCTACGCCTTCGAGCTGGCGTTGGAGCGCGAGGCGAGGCACGTGACCTCGGCCACGAAGTCGAACGGCATCAAGCACACCATGCCCTACTGGGACGAGCGCTTCGCGGCGGTGGCGGCCGAGTACCCCGAGGTCCGCACCGACCGGTACCACATCGACATCCTCACCGCGCACTTCGTACTGCACCCGGACTGGTTCGACGTGGTGGTCGGCAGCAACCTCTTCGGCGACATCCTCTCCGACCTGGGGCCGGCGGTGGCGGGCACCATCGGGATCGCGCCGTCCGCGAACGTCAATCCGGAGCGGGAGCTCCCCTCCATGTTCGAGCCGGTGCACGGCTCCGCCCCGGACATCGCCGGACGCGGCATCGCCAACCCCATCGGCCAGATCTGGTCGGGCGCGATGATGCTGGAGCACCTCGGCCACGCGGACGCGGCGCGGGCCGTCGAGCGCGCGATCGAGACGGTGCTGGCGGATCCGGCCGCCCTCACCCCCGACATGGGCGGCAGCGCCACGACGCAAAGCCTGGGGGCCGGGATCGCCGCGGCGGTGGAGTGATCGACCCCGCCGGCGGATCGGACGGGCATCCGGAGCGGCCGGAGAAGGTTGTCCGTGGGAGGGTGGTGTGGCGTCGATTGAATCGGACGATAGGGACCGATATGCGCATCCCGATCCCTCCACCGCTGGAGCCGCCGTGAGCCTGGACACCTGTAGCTACCCCTCCCGCCGCAGCGTCGTCCTGGCCGGCCGCGGCATGGTGGCGACGAGCCAGCCGCTGGCGGCGCAGGCCGGGCTCGCGGTCCTGCACTCCGGGGGGAACGCGGTCGACGCGGCGCTGGCTGCCGCGATCACGCTGACCGTGGTCGAGCCGACCTCGAACGGCATCGGCAGCGATGCCTTCGCGATCGTGTGGGACGGCGGGAAGCTGCACGGCCTCAACGCCTCCGGCCCCGCCCCGCGGGCGCTGTCGGCGGAGGCGCTCCGCGCGGCCGGCCACACGACCTTCCCCGAGCGCGGGTGGACGGGCGTCTCCGTCCCCGGCGCTCCCGACGCCTGGGGCGTGCTGCACGAGCGGTTCGGGCGGACGCCGTTCGACTCGCTGTGCGCAGCCGCGATCCGGTATGCCGAAGACGGATTCCCGGTCTCGCCGGTGATCTCGCGGCTCTGGCGCCATGCCGGCCCCGTCTTCACCGGCACCGGGGACCCCGCCCTCGACGAGTGGGCGCGGGTGTTCACGTTCGGCGGGCGAACCCCCGATGCCGGCGAGGTCTGGGGCAGCGCGGGACACGCGGCGACCCTGCGCCGGCTGGCCTCGGAAGGGCCCCGGGACTTCTACGAGGGCGCACTGGCGGAACGCATCGCGGATCACGCGAAGGCGACCGGCGGCCTGCTCGACGGCGACGATCTCGCGGCGTTCCACAGTGAATGGGTGGAGCCGATCTCCATCGCGTACCGGGGCCACGAGGTCTGGGAGATCCCGCCGAACGGGCAGGGGATCGCGGCGTTGCAGGCGCTGGGGATCGTCGAAGGCACCGCCATGCACGAGGCGCCGCACGGCAGCGCCGAGAGCTGGCATTACCAGATCGAGGCGATGAAGCTCGCGTTCGCGGATGCGTACCGCTACGTGGCCGATCCGCGCCGTGCGGACGTGCCGGCGGGCGGGATGCTCGATGCCGGCTACCTCGCCTCGCGCCGGGCCCTGATCGGAGAACGCGCGCAGACCTTCGGCCCCGGGCAACCGCCGGGCGGCGGGACCGTGTACCTCTGCGCGGCGGACCGCGACGGCATGATGGTGAGCTACATCCAGTCGAACTACATGGGGTTCGGCTCCGGCGTGGTGGCGCCGGACACGGGGATCTCGTTCCAGAACCGGGCCGCGGGCTTCACCCTGGAGCCCGGGCATCGCAACGAGGCGGCGGGCGGCAAGCGCCCGAGGCATACGATCATCCCCGGGTTCCTCACCCGCGGCGGGGCTCCGGTGGGTCCTTTCGGGGTGATGGGCGGGGAGATGCAGCCGCAAGGCCATCTCCAGGTGGTGTCCTCGATGATCGACCACGGCCTCGATCCGCAGAGCGCACTGGACGCGCCCCGCTGGCGGGTGGCGCCGGACGGGCTCCTGCTGGAGCCGGAGGTCGCCGCGGACGTGATCGACGGGCTCCGGCGCCGCGGCCACCGGATCGCCGTCGCCCCCGACCGCCTCGACTTCGGGCGCGGCCAGATCATCCAGCGGCTCGAATCGGGGGTGTACGCGGGAGGCACGGAGCCGCGCGCCGACGGGGCGGTCGCCGGCTGGTGAGCGGACGCTCAGGCGGTGGAAGGGGCGGCGTTCCGGACGTCCACCGGCGCCGGAGGATCCGCCGGCTCGAACCCGAACACCCAGGCGTAGAAGAACAGCTCCGCCTCCAGGCACCGGCGGATGGTGGCGGCCTTGCGGAAGCCGTGGCCTTCCCCCTCGAACGGCAGATAGGCGACGGGTACTCCCCGGCGGTCGAGCGCGTCGACCATCCACTCGGCCTGGTTCGGGGGAACCACCCGATCGTCGAGCCCCTGGAAGAAGATGATCGGGCAGCCGATCCGCGAGGCGTGGCGCAGCGGCGAGCGCGCGCGATACAGGGCGCGGTCCGCCGGCCATTCGCCCACCAGCCGATCGAGGTACCGTGCCTCGAACTTGTGGGTGTCCCCCGCGAGCGCCTCGAGATCGCAGATGCCGTAGTAGCTCGCGCCGGCCCGGAAGACGTCGTGGAAGGTGAGCGCGGCCAGCGTGGTGTAGCCGCCGGCGCTGCTGCCGCGGATCGCGAGCCGCGCCCGGTCGGCGCGGCCGGTGTCTGCCAGATGCGCCGCGCCGGCGGCGCAGTCCTCCACGTCGGCGACCCCCCACTCTCCGTAGAGCCGCTCGCGATACGCGCGGCCATACCCGGTGCTGCCCCGGTAGTCGACGTCGAGCACCGCGAACCCGCGGCTCGTCCAGAACTGGGTCATCGGGCTCAGGGTGCCGGAGGCCGCTCCGGTCGGGCCGCCGTGGCCCATCACCAGCAGCGGCGGGGATTCGCCGACCGATCCCCGGCACGATGCGTTGCACGGCGGGTAGTAGTAGCCGTGCGCAACCTCCTCGCCTTGCGCGGTGGGGTAGCTGAGCGCGACCGGGCGCGACAGCATGCCCTCGTCGATCGAGAGCGCGCTCGATACGCGGTGCACGCGGCTTTCGCCGGAGTCCAGATCGACGCTCACCACCGCGGCGCTCCGATCCGGGGCGCTGCCGATGAATGCGGCGGTCGAGCCGCACACGCGGAGCGAATCGATGCTCGTCCACGAGACCGCGATCGGAGTCAGCGTGCCGTCCGGTTCGAGCCGGCCCAGCCGCCAGGCGCCGTCGCTGCGCCAAGTGCAGACCACGCATCCACCCCCGTCGAACCCGAACGTCGTCGTCCCGAGCTGCCACAGCGGTTTCCCGAACTCGTGCCCGGCCCGGTACATGCACCTGAGCTCGCCGTCGCGCCAGCGGTGGAGGTTCCACCATCCGCCGGGGTCGGCGACGCACCACAGGGCTCCGTCGGGCGACCACGCCGGCTGGAACGCCGCGCACCCCGCCCCCCCCGCGACCCGGATCGGGGCGCGAGGCAGGCCGTCCCGATCGAGCTCGGCCACCCACAGCGCCGCCGCATCCCAGGGCATGTCGGGCTGATCCCACGCGAGCCACGCGAGCCGCCTTCCGTCGGGGCTCGGAGCCGGTGCGGCGAAGAAGTCACGGCCCGCGGCAAGCACCCGCACCGAGCCGTCTTCGGTGGAGACCGCGACCAGATCGTTGACCGGCGGTGCGTCCTCCCGATGCGACTCGCGCACCGCGAGCAGGCGCCGGTGCTCCGGATCGAAGGTCAGGTCCGCGAACCGGGCCGGACGTTCCGCGGTCAGCGGGACGGGCGCGGCGTCGGCCGCCTGCGCGTATATCCGGCCGTCCGCGTCGTCGGAGAACCAGACCCGGTCCTCGGAGACGGTGTACGCGCCGCCTCCGTACTCATGGACGCGCGAACGCACGTTGAAGGGCGCGGGGGTCACGTCGGCGGGCCGTCCTGCACCGCCGGCCCGTCCCGCTGCATCGGCCCGGATGGCGGTGCGGACGAGGACGTTGCGTCCGCCCTCGCCGGGCCGCCCTTCGAGCCAGGCGATCCGGCCCGCGTCCAGGCTGACCGACGAGAGCCGGATGGTGTCGGCGACGATGGCCTCAGGGGTGATCGGGGACGGCCATGTTCCGAAGGGGAGGGTCCTGGGTGGCCGGGGCCGCGTCGCGTGCGTCATCCTGGGGCTCTCCGCCATGTCGTGATCCGCCCGGCGCCACACTCGGGCCAGAGGAGGACGAGGACGAGAACGGCGCCGGTCATGGTTCCTGTCCCCACGGCCCGGAACCGTTGCCCACCGCAACGCGGCGGAAACACGGAGCCGCGGTGCGGCGGCGGATCCGCAGGCCTCCTCCGGCCGCACGTCCCGCACACCGCCCCTTCGACGGCGGGCGGGAATCCGGCGCCGGCCGTGGGGTGCGGCCGGCGCCGGATGCGACGTCCCGGGAAGGCTCGTGTGCGACGACGGACCCCTCCCCGTCAGTTCGCGGCGAGGTTCAGGCTCGACAGGTTCATCACGTTCCGGCCTGGCGGGAGCTCGCGAACACGATGCCGTCGTAGCCGACCTTGACCTCGACGACGTCGTCCACGCCGTTGCCCGCGCACCTCTCGACCTCGCTCTTCTTGATGCGCCGCGAGGCGTTGGTGACGTCGGGGTGCTCGACGCCGACGCCGGCGCAGAACAGCTTGAGGCCGCCGCCGGAGCCGGTGGATTCGATCTTCGGGGTCCTGAAGCGGGTGGTCTTGCCGAACCGCTCCGCGACCACCGTGGCGAAGGGGTAGACGGTCGAGGAGCCGACGATGCTGATGTAGTCCCGGGCCTGGGCCGGGCCCGCGAGGGCCGCCGTCACCGCCGCGAGCACGAGCGTGCGCTTCATGGTGTGGTTTTCCATAAGGGATTGGGACGCTTTCGCAACCGAAAGCCGGAGGGATCGGGCGAAAGCCGGAGGGATCGGGAGAGCCGGCGCCGCCGGTCCACCCGTGCCTCGCCGAGCGTTCTATCGGGGCCCTGTGACAACGATCGGTCATGCATGTGACGTGAATGTGACGCCCTGCACTCCCTCCGGTCGAATGCGGACCGGGGGGCCGGCCGATGGTCCCCGGACCCGCGGCGGCGAGTGGGATCGGGTCCGTCCTCCGCCTGCTTCCCCCGGTGCGGGATGCGCCGCCGGTCCCCGCTGCCTTCCGGCCCGGACTCGGGGCGCGGCGCCGATCAACGTACCGTCCTGCCTCCCACCCGGGCGCGGGACGTACGGCCGCCCGCCACGGACTCGAACGCGGCGACGAGCGCGTCGGCGAACGCCGGATCGTTGACGTGGTGCGGCACCCGCACGAGCCGCCGCGTGCCGGTCTGGCGCACCGTCTCTTCCAGGGCCCTGAACAGGGCCGCGCCGGCGGCCGGATCGTGGAAGGGCATCCCCGGGGCGTCGAGCTGCGACACCCCGCCCTCGGGGAGGAGGAAGCGGACCGGGCCGTCCATCCGGTTCAGGCGCGCGCCGATCCAGCGCCCCATGCGATCGTTCTCCTCGGCCGTCGTGCGCATGAGGGTGACCTGCGGGTTGTGCTCGTGCAGGGTGCGGCCCCGGTACCGCTCGGGCACGGTGTCGCGCGGCCCGAAGTTGACCATGTCCAGCGCGCCGGGGGCGCCGACCCAGGGGGCGCGGGTGCGGATCACGGCGCCGAAGCGGTCCTCGGTGGCGGCGAGCACGCCGCCCATCATCATGTCGCAGACTTCGGTGGTGGTGACGTCGAGCACCCCGGCGAGATCCCCGGAATCGAGCAGCTTCTCCATCGAGCGCCCGCCGGTCCCGGTGGCGTGGAAGACGATGCAGTCGTAGCGGTCTTCCAGCCTTGCGCTCACCTGCCGCACGCAGGGGGTGGTCACGCCGAACATGGTGAGGCCGATGGCCGGGCGTTCCGAGCGGGCGGCGGCGCGGGCGCGGGCCTGGGCCCGGGCGCGAACGGAGGTCTCGTCGCCGCGCCTCGCCACCATCCCGGCGAGCGCGTGCGCCGCGTTCGCCAGCACCTTGCGCGAGATCGCGTTGAGGCCCTGCACGTCCGTGACCGAGTACAGCATCATGATGTCCGACGCCCCGACGTAGCGGCTCACGTCGCCCGAGGCGACGGTGGAGACCATGACCTTCGGCACCCCGACCGGCAACGCCTGCATCGCGGGCGCAGCCAGCGCCGTGCCGCCGGAACCGCCGGCCGTGAGCACGCCCGCGACCCCCGCCTGGCGCAGCATCCAGCGCTCCAGCGCGGTCGCCATCTCTCGCACCGAGCGCCCGCGGTCGTTGGTGAACACGGCGTTCGAACCCTTCGGATGGTAGGCGGCGATCTGGTGGGGCGGCACGTCCGCCGCCGAGGGACGGCCGGAGGTGGAGACGTCGACCAGCTTCACCCGCTGCCCGGCGTCCGTGAGCCGGTCCCGGACGAACTTGAGCTCCGCGCCCTTGGTGTCGAAGGTGCCGATCACGAGGACGACGGGCTCCCCCTCCGCGGAGAGCGGGCGGAGGGCCTCGCCACCCGCGTCGCGCGGGCGCCGCCGCGATCCGGCGAGCTCCGCGGCGGCCGATTCGTAGTCGGCGACCGGCACTGGCTTCGACCACCGGGTCGGAGGCCTGGGGTTCGACATCCAGGCCCGGCCGGCGCCGTGGCCGGACACGAGCCGCAGCGCGGGGATGCCCGATGCGTCCGGGGCGCCCGGTACGCCGGTGCGGCTCCATGCGCCCGGCGCGTCGGCCGTTCCCGGCGTGCCCCGGATGCCGGTACCGCCCCATGCGCCCGGCGCGTCGGCCGTTCCCGACGTGCCCCGGGCGCCGGTACCGCCCGATGCGCCGGCGGCGCCCGACGTTCCCGGCCGAGCGGCGCCGCTCCATGGGCCGGCGCCGCTCGGCCCCTGCTCCTCCTCACCGTGGCGGCCGACGCCGAGGAGCCGTTGCTGGAGCGCGCGGTCGGCCGCCAGCGCCGCCGCGTCCATGATCCGGCGGATGCGCCCGTTCACCATGATCGCGACGCCGTCCGACACCGCGGTGGCCACCCCGATGTTCTGCTCGATGACGAGCACCGGGGTCTCGCCTTCCTCGCCGATCCGGATCAGCATGTCCTCGACCTGCTGCACGATCACCGGCGCGAGCCCCTCCGTCGGTTCGTCCATCACCAGCAGGCGGGGGTTGAGCAGCAGCGCGCGGGAGATCGCAAGCATCTGCTGCTCGCCGCCCGAGAGCTGGCCACCCCGGCTCGCGCGCCGCTCCGCGAGCCGCGGGAAGGTGTCGTAGATGCGCTCGCGCGTCCATCCGCCGCGGGCGCCGCGCTGGCACAGCCGGAGGTGCTCGTCCACCGTGAGCGAGGGCCACAGCCGCCGCCCCTGCGGCACGTAGCCGACCCCCCGGTGTGCGATCCGGCTCGGGCCCAGGCCGGCGAGCTCATCGCCCTCGAACTGCACCGAGCCGCGCGCGACCGGCACGAGGCCGGTGATCGCGTTGCACAGCGTGGTCTTGCCCATGCCGTTGCGGCCGACCACGGACACGACCCCGTGCGGGAGGTCGAGATCGACCCCCTGCAGCGCGTGGGATTGGCCGTAGTAGACGTGGAGCCCCCGGATCCGGAGCACCGCCGCCTCCCGCCGCCGGGCGCGCTCAGGCATGGAGGGGCTCTCCCGCTCCGCCGCCACTCGGAGCCGAAGCTCGACGGCAAGACGAAACCCCGCCGCAAGACGACAGGGTGGGCGAGCCGCCCGCGTTCCCGGGAGCCGGCGTCCATCCACCTTGCCCGGTATGACCGGACCCGGGGGACCGGCCGAACTTCTCCGCCGTTTCGGATTGTTGAAACGTCATCGCCACCGGAAGGGCCTCAGGGTGCGCGAGGCCGCCGTGACGCTCAGCCATGACCGCCCCCGAGGTACAGCTCCTGCACCTCCGGATCGGATTCGACCTCGGCCGGCGTCCCTTCCTTGAGGATGCGTCCGTTGTGCATCATCGTCACGCTCTCGGCGACCCGCAGCGCCACGTCCATGTCGTGCTCGATGACGACGTAGCCGATGTGGGAGGGAAGCGAGCGGAGGATCTCGACGAGCTCCGCACGCTCGCTCGGGGAGAGCCCCGCGGCCGGCTCGTCGAAGAGGATGAAGCGCGGGGCGCCGGCGAGCGCGAGCGCGATTTCGAGCTGGCGCTGCTCGCCGTAGCTCAGCTCCGCGACCAGGCGACGGCGCACGCCGCTGAGGTGCACCGCTTCGACCAGATCGTCCGCCGATTGCATGAGTGAATCGCTGCGCCGGGGACGCAGCAGCGAGAAGCGTCCGCGCGAAACGCCGCGGCAGGCGAGGTAGACGTTGTCCAGCACGCTGAGATCCCGGAACAGCAGCGAGATCTGGTAGGTGCGCCGCAGGCCCCGGCGGATCCGCTCGTGCGGCGGGAACCAGGTCACGTCTTCCCCGAAGAAACGGATCACCCCGGAGCTCGGCGGGAAGTCCCCGGTCACCGCGTTGAACAGCGTGGTCTTGCCCGCACCGTTGGATCCGAGCACCGCGCGACGCTCACCGGGACGCACACTCATCGTGACGTCGTCGAGCGCCACCAGAGCGCCGAACCACCGGCTGACCCCGCGCAGCTCCAGCGCGTTCGCGGTGCCCGCAGCGGAGAGCCTTTGCGCGATGTTGGCCATTATCCCGATGAACCCGATGCCGGCCATGAGCCTGGAGCGCCGAAGGCCCGCCACATGGCAAAAACAGGCAGGGCAAAAACAGGCGGGGCAAAAACAGGCGGGATGCCTGCGCTCCGTCGGCGGCTCCCGGAGACACAAAAAAGCGCGCGGGCCGATGAAGCCCGCGCGCCCGGAGACCGCTTCGCAAACCTGCCTAGAAGCGCGCGTTCAACTGCACACCGACACCGTACTCGCTCGTGCCGCTCCCGCTCGTCTCGTAGCCCGCCGTACCCCTCAGCACCATGTCCTCGCCCAGACCCAGCATCCCGCCCACACCCAGGCGCAGCGTCGTGGGCCGCACCTCCGTCTTCAGCGCGTTCTCCGTCAGGCTCGTCGCCCCCACGTCCACCCGCGTCTCGTCGGAGAACTCCTGCTCCACGTCCAGCGAGCCGAACAGCCGCCCCGAACGCTCTCCCATGCCTACCTCCGCCTCCACCAGCACCCCCAAGCGTCCCCGGGCGCTGTGCGCGTCCTCCACCGACACCGTCTCCTGCGTACCCACCTTGCTCGTGAACGTGAAGTCGTCCATCCCCACCTTCGACCACGCGAGCCCCACTCGCGGCGTCACCACCAGGCCCCCGCCCATCGCCATCCCACGGCCGGCCTCCACTTCCATCGCATAGCCCAACCCGTCCGCTTCCTTCACCAGGACGCCGCTCTCGCGGTGGTCCACCCCTACCTCATACCACGTCGCCCCCGCCTGGGCGTCCACGTACCACTCCCCCCAGCGCCACGTCGCCGAGGCCCCCGCTCCCATCCCGTCCACTTCAACGTCGCCCACGCCCGCTCTCTCCGCCTTGCCGTTGAGCAGGTGCGCCGACACCCCCACCCGCCCGTGCTCGCCCGCGCCGAGGTCCACCCCCGCACGCACCCCGCCTCGGCGATGGTCGTAGGACAGCCTCCCCGTCGTGGACGACGCCTTCTTCGCCTCCCACTTGCCTCGCGCCCCCTCCACTCGCGCCCAGCCCCCGTTCGCATCCCGCGCCGCCGAGCTCCGCTCCGCGTAGGAGAGCATCCCGTTCATCGTCAGCAACACCGAGGGCAGCGCCTCGTACAGCTCGCAGCGACGGTCCGACGCTCTCTCGCACTCGAACAAAGGCTGCGTCTGCGTCGGCTGCGTCGGCGACGGGACCGTGACCGTTGTCGGCTCGGCCATGGTCGTGACCGAGGCCATGACCGTGACCGAGGCCGTGACCGTGATCGTCGGGACCGGCGTAAAACTACTTGGGTCAAATTCGCCCTCCGGAGTCAACGGCAGACCCTGGGAGTGTCCGGTAGGGTCGCCGGCGTCATTCAACTGCACGACGGCCGCGCGGACATCGGGACCAACGCTGCCTTTCACCGCCGCATCCGCAGCCGATTTCCTGACTCCAGGGTCCTGGACGTTGCCGGTGGTCGTTATGTCCACCCTGACGCCGTTGCCCTGAATCGCCCACATCGCCCCGTTGGCATCCACCCTGGGCGCGGCGCCCGACCTCGTGGGAGCCCGGATGGTCACCGTCCCGCCGCCGGCCAGATGCACCGCCGCTTCGCCTTCCGCGCTGCCCTTCACCTCGCCTTCGATCACCAGATCGGTCCGCGAGCCGTCAGTCCGGATGGCGCTCGTCGCCCCGTTGGCCTCCACTCGTCCGGTCGCGCCGACCGTCAACCCACCCCCGCCGGTCAGATCCACCGCCGCTTCGCGTCCGGCGCCACCCCTCACTTGGCCCTCGATCCAGATGATCGCCGGACCCGGGTCGTTCACGAGGATCGTCTGGCCCGAGGAGCCGGCGACCAGCCGGCCGGTACGCCCGACGATGAGCGCGCCGCCGCCGTCGAGGTGAACGGCCGCGTCCTTCCCGCCCGTCACGGTGCCGTCCACCCTGACGACCTGATTCAGATAATCCGCGAGAGTGACCAGGTCGTCGGGTTCCAGATCTTCGTTCTCGTCCTGGGCGGCCGGGGTGAGGTACTTCTTTGCTATGCGCAGGCCGGCCCCGGCGTTGGCGACGTAGACGCCGGCCTCGCCGCCCGTGACGCTCGCGCCCTCGGCCACGGTGACGGAGATGGCGCCGTTGCGGTCATGCTGTCTCGCGTACCAGGCGCGGATGCCGTCGCCGCCCGAGTCGATGGAGCCTCCGTTCATGGCGACGCGGATGTTGCCCACGTTGAAGCGATCGAGAAGACCGCGCACCGAGTCCTTGTAGCGGGCGGAGAAGCCCGCGTCGTCGTCGAGCGCGGCGTCGAGGTCGCCGCCGTCCGTCACGAGCGCCTGCAACACCGCCTGCTCCGCCGCCGAGAGATCCCGCGCCAGGACGTCGCGCAGCAGCGTCCTGCGGGCGTCGCTGTCTTCCATCAGATACGCCTTGATCTCGTCGTCGCTCAGACCCGTCGTGCCGTCGGTGTTGATGGCCGCCGCGCCCGGAATCGTTCCGAGAGTCCGGTTGGTGAGCACCGACCGGAACCGCTTCAGGATGTACTCCGCCCGCGCCCTGACGGCCGCATCGGTCGAGGCGGTGTCGAGCAGCGCGGCCTGGGCCGCCGCGTCCGCTATCTCGCCCGGGTCGTCGCCCCTCGTCGCGATCCGGTTGAGCACCCGCCAGGACAGGACCTCGGCGTCGATTCCCGCGGTATGCGCCGCGCCGCGGAAGACCTCGCCCGCCTGCACCTCCTGCGCGCTCTCGATGGCGTGGGCGACGCCGTTCAAGTTCAAGGTGGTGAGGGTGCGCTCGCTCTCCGTGAACGTTCCCGTCCACGTGACGTCGATGAGGGGCTGCCTCATCGCGTCGCGCGGCGCCTCGTCCGCGGCGCTGGCGCGCGGGACGGAGGCGTAGACGCCCTTGTACGCCTCGATCGTCCCCCCCTGGGTCACCTTGATCTGCCCGGCCGTGTTCTGGCGATCCGCGAGCTGGGTGTAGATGCCGGCGTTGTGCTTCGCGGACAGCGTGGCGCCTTTCGAGACGCTCACCTCGGCGGAGCCGCCCTCATGGTTGAGCGCTGCGATGGCGACCCTGTTCCTCGTCTCCGATGCCTTGACCGAGCCGCCGGTGACCTCGACCCTGACGGTCGCCGTGCTGATGGGAGCGGGAGAGTCCGCGTCGTCCTCACGCTGCCATCTTCCTATCCAGGCGGCGATGCCCGATTCCGCCTTGCCGTGGATTATGCCCGCCGAGTGCGTGACGGTGACGGCGCCCCCGCCTTGCGTGTTCCGCGCGAAGACGCCGTAGTTATCCCCCGTGACGTCGGCGCCGTTCACGATCGTGATGGCGCCCGCGGCGCCCTCGTCGGCATGAATGCCGGTGTTCTCGGCCGTGATGACGCCGCTGTTCTCGATGCGGATCTCGCCCTCTCCCGCGTACCAGGCCACGAGGCCGTACCCCTTCGCTGTGATGGCGGCGGCGTTGTCGATCGTGCCACCGCTCGTGTTCGAGGCGGCGATGCCCAGGTGAATGCCGTCCGCGTCGGCCATGATCTTGCCGCCGGTGGTGGTGATCCGGGTGTCGCCGGTGCCTTCGTTCCCGACGTAGATGCCGTGGACCGCCGCCGTGACGTCGCTGCTGCTGATGACCGTCACCGCGCCCGTTCCGGCGACCTGCCGGACCCAGATGCCGCTCTCGGTCTCGGCGGAGATGGTGCCCGCCGAATGGGTGACGGAGACGGCGCCCGTGTTGGACCAGGTTCTGGTGGTCACGCCGGCGGCGATCGCCACCGTGGCCAGCGCCCGGTCGTTGACGACGAAGATGCCGTATTTCTTGGCCGTGACGTCGGCGCTGCTGGTGACCGTCGCGTCCGCCCCCTTCTGCTGGATCCAGATGCCGCTCTCGGTCTCGGCGGAGATGGTGCCCGCCGAATGCGTGACGGAGACGTCGCCCAGCGTGGCGTAGGTGGTGGTGGTCGTGCCCGAGGCAATCGTCACCTGGGGTTCGTTGGTCCTGGTGGTCACGCCCACGGCCACCGCCACCGTCACCGTGGTGGCGGCTTGGGTCGGACCGCCGAGGACGCGGATGCCGTAGTTTTCGGCCGTGACGTCGGCGCTGCTTTCGACCGTCACGGCGCCCGTCCCGCCCTGCTGGACCCGGATGCCGTCGTCGGCCGTCGAGGTGAGGGAGCCGCCGGTATGCTTGACGGTGGTGTCGCCCATGTTGGAGTTGACGAGGAGGGCGGCGTTCGCCGAAGAGATGGAGCCGCTGTTGGTGATCGCGAGGTTGCCGTCGCCCCTGCCTTGCGGGTTGCTTCCGTCATACGTTTCGACGTAGATGCCGTGCGTGGACGTGCTGGCGGTCGTGATGGCGCCGGAATTCTCGATCTCGACGGCCTCGGAGCCGGCGGCGCCCCAGTGATGGGTGGCGTCCACGAAGATGCCGTGGCTGGCCGTGCTCGTCGCCGAGACGGTGCCGCTGTTGACGGTCTTGTAAAGGCCGAGCCCCTCGGCGTCCACGCGGATGCCGCTTCCGCCCGCCTGGCTCACGGAGATGGAGCCGGAGTTGGTGACCGTGGTCTTGGCGGTCGCGGGTCTCTCGTTGCCCCGGGTTCCGGTCCAGTCCAGGATGCGGATGCCGTCTGCGTTCCCGGTGGTTCCGCCCGTCACCGCCGCGTTGACGATGGAGCCGGAGTTGGTGACCACGACGTTGCCCGAACCCCTGGGGTCCATCAGGATGCCGAAACCTGCGGAATAGATGTCGGCGGCGCTCGTGATGGTGTGGTCGGCCGTGTTGTCGGCCCGCTCCACGAGCACGTGGACGCCGGACCGCTTCATCGGAGCGGCCATCGTGCCGATGTCCACGCCGCTGCCGAGGGTCACCGTCGTCGGCGAGGCGCCGGCGGCTCGGTGATGGATGACGACGCCGGTGTTGTCGAAGCCGGCGTTGAGGGTGCCTGTGGTCTGCGTGATACGCACGGCGTTGGTGCCGGAGCCGACCGTGAGGGCGACGGTGCGCGTGTCGGTGGCGTGGTGGGCGGTCCGCAGGACGATGCCGCTCCCCCAACTGTTGGAGGCGGCGGCGGCCGCGCTGGAGATCGCCGTCGCCGATCCGCCGGTGACGGTGAGCGTGATGTCGCCGGCGATGCCGTTGACCCAGCCGTCGGTCACGTCGTAGCGGATGCCGGAGGCATAGGCTTGGTTCGAGCAGGTGGCCTCGCCCGAGGAGAGCGCCCCGCATTCGTCCCGCGCCTGCGCCTCGCCGGCGGGAAACGCCAGCGCCGCCGCCAGAAACGCGGCGCCCAGCGCCCCGGAGACGATGGCCCTCCCTCCCTTCGCCGGCCCTCCGACCGGGGAAGCGGAGCCAGGGAGACAGGGGCCGGCCGTCATGGCCGATTCCACCTCATCAATCGCTTTCATGGAACCACCTCCAGACTCGGAGCTGCCGGGGTACGTGCGGGGGGGGGGGGGGGGCTGCAACGCATTGTCTCAATCTCCTGCCGACACGACACGATGGCGGAGTGTAGTGCGGCGAATCTCAAATTACAACGGGTTACAGGGAAAATCATAACAAAAGTGTCACGAAGCACGGGTCGGCAACGGGACATCTCGCCGCCGACCGCGACGGCCGGGTCAGCAGAGGACCTTCCCGAGCGCCGAGAATTCCGCCGGGGTGCCGATGCCCGCGTCCACCAGACGTTCGATGCAATGCTCGATGAGAGGCTACCCTCCCACCTCCGCCGAGAGCAACGGCTTCGGCTCGCTCAGGGGCCGCATGCGTTCGCCACGGCCCGCCGCCAGAACCATCGCTTTCACGCGGGCGCCCCCCGGGAGGGCTTCCTCGCCAGCACGGCCCGCGCCTAGGAGCCTGCGCCGTAGAAAACAATGCGACAATAGGCAGACTGAGCCGAAGGAGAGAGCCGGATGGCGACGACATTCCGCCCTTACGAGCCGGACCAGATGCTGCTGCTGGCGCCGGATGTGCGCGAGTGGCTGCCCGAAGGGCACTTTGCGCATCACGTCAGCGACCTGGTCGACGGACTGGACTTGACGGCGTTTTACGCGCCGTATGAAGGCGATGGCCGGCGCAACGCGCCGTATGAGCCTCGGATGATGGTCAAGGTGCTGCTCTATGGGTACGCGACGGGGGTGTTCTCGTCGCGGGCGATGGCGAGGAAGCTGGAGGAGGATGTGGCGTTTCGGGTGTTGGGGGCGGGGCACTTTCCGAGCCACCGCACGTTGTGCGAGTTTCGCCGCCGGCACTTGGAGGACTTCAAGGGGCTGTTCGTGGGGGTGGTGCGGGTGGCGCGCGAGATGGGATTGGCGCGTTTCGGGAAGGTGTCGATAGACGGGACGAAGGTGCGTGCGAATGCGAGCAAGCGCAAGGCGATGAGCTATGGTCGGATGCGCGAGAAGGAGCGGGCATTGGAGGCGGAGGTCGAAGCGTTGCTGAGCCGGGCTCGCGACACCGATGCGGAGGAGGATGAGCGCTTTGGGGAGTCGTTGCGAGGCGATGAACTGCCCGAGGAGTTGCGCCGTCGAGAGGACCGGTTGGCGGCGATTCGAGCGGCGAAGGCGCGTTTGGAGGCGGCGCAGCGCGAGGCGGACGATGCGCGCGGGCGCCGGCCCGGATGGGAGCGCAATCCCAAGGGTGGGCAGCCGTACAAGCGCGCCTACGGGGAGCCTGATGAGAAGGCGCAGAGCAACTTCACCGACCCTGACAGCGCCATCATGAAGACCAGCGCGGAGGGGTTCCAGCAATGCTACAACGCGCAGGTGGCGGTGGACGGCGAGCAGCAGTTGATAGTGGCGACGGAGCTGACCTCGAACGCGAACGACCAAGGGGCGCTGGTGGGGCTGCTCGATGAGGTCAAGGAGACCTTCGACGCGCAGCCCGAGACGGTGCTTGCCGATGCCGGGTACTGCAACGAGCGGGACTTGTCGGAGCTGGAGGCGCGGGGTATCGACGGGTACGTGGCACCGGGGCGCGAGGGCAAGCGGGTGGCGGACAAGGACGCGAAGAGGCACCCGGCGACGCACCGGATGGTCGAGAAGCTGGCCACGCCCACGGGCCGGGAGCGGTATGCGCAACGCAAGTGGCTGTCCGAGGCGCCCAATGGCTGGATCAAGGAGGTCCTGGGATTCCGGCGGTTCAGCGTACGAGGCTTGGCCAAGGCGCGGGGGGAATGGGACTTGGTGTGCCTGGCATTGAACCTCAAGCGGTTGCAACCGCTTCTGGCGGTGTGAGGGCGCCTGCTCGCCTGTGGGACAGGGCCAAAATCATCCCTATCGGGGGGCTCGCCGGCCTTTGTGGACCCTCTCGCGTGCCCTGCCTGCCATTGCGCACTTGCGGCGTCCCGGCCCTCGTGTCCATCCCCGCATCGAATTCCGGACCGTCCATCCGTTCTCGTAGCTTGAACTACCTTTCTACGGCGCAGGCTCCTAGAAGCGCAGGTTCACTTCCAGCCCGCCGCCGTAGCCGCTCGTGCCGCTCCCGCTCGTCTCGTAGCCCGCCGTGCCCCTCAACACCAGGTCCTCGCCCAGGCCCAGCACCCCGCCTACACCCAGGCGCACCGTCGTGGACCGCACCTCCGTCTTCAGCTCGTTCTCCGACAGCTTCGTCGCCCCCACGTCCACCCGCGTCTCGTCGGAGAACTCCTGCTCCACGTCCAGCGAGCCGAACAGCCGCCCCGAACGCTCTCCCATTCCTACCTCCGCCTCCACCAGCACCCCCAAGCGTCCCCGGGCGCTGTGCGCGTCCTCCACCGACACCGTCTCCTGCGTACCCACCTTGCTCGTGAACGTGAAGTCGCTCATCTCCACCTTCGACCACGCGAGCCCCACTCGCGGCGTCACCACCAGGCCCTCCTCGCCCAGCGCCATTCCACGGCCGGCCTCCACTTCCATCGCATAGCCCAACCCGTCCGCTTCCTTCACCAGGACGCCGCTCTCGCGGTGGTCCACCCCTACCTCATACCATGTCGCCCCCGCCTGGGCGTCCGCGTACCACTCCCCCCAGCGCCACGTCGCCGAGGCCCCCGCTCCCATCCCGTCCACTTCGACGTCGCCCACACCCGCTCTCTCCGCCTTGCCGTTGAGCAGGTGCGCCGACACCCCCACACGCCCGTGCTCGCCCGCGCCGAGGTCCACCCCCGCACGCACCCCGCCTCGGCGATGGTCGTAGGACAGCCTCCCCGTCGTGGACGACGCCTTCTTCGCCTCCCACTTGCCTCGCGCCCCCTCCACTCGCGCCCAGCCCCCGTTCGCATCCCGCGCCGCCGAGCTCCGCTCCGCGTAGGAGAGCATCCCGTTCATCGTCAGCAACACCGAGGGCAGCGCCTCGTACAGCTCGCAGCGACGGTCCGACGCTCTCTCGCACTCGAACAAAGGCTGCGTCTGCGTCGGCTGCGTCGGCGACGGGACCGGGACCCTGGCCGTGACCGTTGTCGGCTCGGTCATGGTCGTGACCGAGGCCATGACCGTGACCGAGGCCGTGACCGTGGTCGGCGTGACCGGCGTAAAACTACTTGGGTCAAATTCGCCCTCCGGAGTCAACGGCAGACCCTGGGAGTGTCCGGTAGGGTCGCCGGCGTCATTCAACTGCACGACGGCCGCGCGGACATCGGGACCAACGCTGCCTTTCACCGCCGCATCCGCAGCCGATTTCCTGACTCCAGGGTCCTGGACGTTGCCGGTGGTCGTTATGTCCACCCTGACGCCGTTGCCCTGAATCGCCCACATCGCCCCGTTGGCATCCACCCTGGGCGCGGCGCCCGACCTCGTGGGAGCCCGGATGGTCACCGTCCCGCCGCCGGCCAGATGCACCGCCGCTTCGCCTTCCGCGCTGCCCTTCACCTCGCCTTCGATCACCAGATCGGTCCGCGAGCCGTCAGTCCGGATGGCGCTCGTCGCCCCGTTGGCCTCCACTCGTCCGGTCGCACCGACCGTCAACCCACCCCCTCCGGTCAGGTGCACCGCCGCCGCACCGCCGTTGCCACCAAATACCTTTCCGTTAATGGTGAGGTGCGCCGGGCCCGGCTCGTTCACCAGCACCCCAATGCCCGAGGAGCCGGCGAGCACCTCGCCCATCGCGCCGACCGTGAGCCGACCGCCGCCGACCAGATGCACCGCCGCGTCCGTCCCGCCCCTCACCCTGCCGTCCACCGTGACGCTCTGCTTCAGGACGTCGTCCGTGCCCATCCCCGCGTTGGCGACGTAGATGCCGGCCATGCCGCCGGTGACGGTCGTGCCCGCAGCGATGGTGACGTCGATGGCGCCGTTCTTGTCGTTGGGCGTCGCGTAGTAGGCGCGGATGCCGTCGCCGCGCGAGGCGACGATGGAGCCGGCGACGCTGGTGTTGCCCACGGCGATACGGATGTCGCCGACGTTGAAGCGCTTGAGGAGGTTGCGCACCGCGGTCCTGTATGCCGTCTTTTGCTCGGGCGTGGCGCCGGCGGGCAGAGCCGCATCAAGGACGGCGTCGGTCAGCCCGTCGTTCGTCGCCGCCGCCCGCAGCACCGCCTTCTCCGCATCCGTGAAGCCCTGGGCCAGGACGTTCCGCAGCAGGGTTCTGCGGGCAGCGTCGTCCACGCTCAGATACGTCTCGATCTCGTCGTCGCTCAGACCCGTCGTGCCGTCGGTGTCGATGGCCGCCGCGCCCGGAATCGTGTCGAGGTCCTCGTTGGCGAGCACCGCCTTGAACGCGGCGATGACCGCCGCCGCCCGCGCCTTCGTCGCCGCGTCAGCGTTCTCGTCGAACAGCGCCGTCACCGCCGCCGCGTCCGCGAACGCGCCCGGGTCGTCCCCCTTCGCCACCGCCGTCATGACCTCACGCCACGACAATACCTGGGCCTCGATGCCGGCCGGCGAGCCGTAGCGTAGATGGCCGCCCGAGCCGGGGTTTTCGAGGTCGGGCCGCATGGCCTTCTCGGCCTCCACCTCCTGGGCGACGGCAACCGCGTGCGCCACGCTCGTGGGGAGGAAGCGGTCGTCGTCGGTCTGGGCGACGGTGACCGTCGTCCCGTGCGAGAAGGCCCCCGTCCAGGTGACGTCGATCAGCGGCTGTTTCACCATGCGCATCTCGCCCGTGCCCACCGCCCGCGTCTCGCCCGCCGCGCTGGCGCGCCCCGCACGGGCGTAGACGCCCTTGCGGCCCGCTATCGTCCCGCCCTGGGTGACCTTCACCTGCCCCGCCGCGTTGGCCGCGTGCTCGAGATTGGCGTAGACACCGGCGTTGTGCTTCGAGGTCAGCATCGCGCCGCTGGACACGCTGGCCACCGCGTCGCCCGTTCCGCGCTGGAGGACCGCGACGGCCGCCTTGCTCTGGCCATCCGTGCTCACCGAGCCGCCGGTGACGTCGATCTTCACCTCGTCCGCGTTGCCGGCGGAGTTCTGGGCGTGGATGCCGCTCTCGGTCTCGGCATCGATGTCGCCCGCCGAATGGGTGACGGAGACGGCGCCCGTGTTGGACCAGGTTCTGGTGGTCACGCCCGCGGCGATCGCCACCGTGGCCAGCGCCGGGTCGTTGGTGACGAAGATGCCGTATTTCTTGGCCGTGATGTCTGCGCTGCTGGCGACCGTCGCGTCCGCCCCCCTCTGTTCGACCCGGATGCCGCTATCTTCGGCGGTGATGGCGCCGCCGGTGGTGGTGACGGAGATGTCGTCCGGCGTGGCGTAGGTGGTGATGGTCGTGCCCGCGGCCACCGTCGTCGCGGTGGACCAGTCGTGGGTGTAGCTGGTCATGCCCGCGGCTATCACCGTCGTCGTGCTGAAGGGCTTGGTGGTCAAACCCGCGCTCACCGTCGTCGCGGCGGCTGGCGTATCGACGGCGGTGACGAAGATGCCGTGTCTCCCGGCCGCGATGTCGGCGCTGCTGGTGACCGTCACTTCGCCCGCCCCGCGCCTCTGGATCTGGATGCCGTCGAGGATCGACGAGCTCACGGTGCCGGCGCCGGAATGGGTGACGGAGATGTCGCCCATGTTGGCGTTGACGTGGATGCCAGCTTGCCTCGCCGTGACGGAGCCGGAGTTGGCGATCTTGACGTTGCCGATGCCCCGGCCGGCCGGGGCATCGTTGGCGATCGTCTCGACGTAGATGCCGTGGCCGCCGACGTCCGTGGTCACGCCACCGGCGATGGTCACGCCGGCGGCCGTGATGGCGCCCATGTTCTCGACCTCGACGGCCTCGGAGCCGGCGGCGCCGGTGTGATAGCGCGCCTCGACGAGGATGCCGTGGCTGCCGCCCGACGCCGAGACGGTGCCGCTGTTGACGGTCTTGTAGAGGCCCAGGCCGTCGGCGGTGATGTGGATGCCTCTGGCTGCCGCGGCGCTCACCATGACGGAGCCCGAGTTCGTGACCGTGGTCGTGGTGTCCGCGGTTCTGCTGTCGCCGCCGAAGGAGTTGTCGCGACCAGGGCTGTGGGTCCAGTCCAGGATGCGGATGCCGGACTTGTTGCTGGCGTTGCCGCCGGTCGTCGTGGTGGTGATGGAGCCGCGGTTCATGACCTCGACGTTGCCCGCGCCCCTGCTGTCCATTATCAGGCCGAATTCCGTGGAATAGATGGTGGCCGCGCTGTCGATTTTTTGCGTGGCCGTGTTGGCGCCGTTATCCACCAGTACGTGGACGCCGCTGCGCGTCATCGCGGTGGTCTCCGTGCCGATGGTGACGCCGCTGCCGAGCGTCACCGTCGTCGCGTCGGCGGCGGCGCCGCGCTGATGGATGACGACGCCCGTGTTGTCGAAGCCGCCGGTGAGGGTGCCGGAGGTCTGCGTGATCGCCACGGCGTTGTTGCCGGAGCCGACCGTGAGGGCGATGGTGCGCGAAGTGCTGTCGGCCTGCTCGGCGGCTCTGACGACGATGCCGCTCCCCCAGCCGGTGGCGGACGCGCTGGAGACCGTCGTCGCCGACCCGCCGGTGACGGTGAGCGTGACGGGGCCGACGATGCCGTTGACCCAGCCGTCCGTCATGTCGTATTGGATGCCTGTGCCATAGGCCTGGTTCGAGCAGGTGGCCGCGCCCGAGGAGTCGAGCGCCCCGCATTGATTCCGGGTGTCCGTCGGCGTCTGCGCCCAGGCCTCGCCGGCGGGAAACGCCAGCGCCGCCGCCAGAAACGCCGCGCCCAGCGCCCCGGAGACGATGCCCCTCCCTCCCTTCGCCGGCCCTCCGAGCGAGGGAGCGGAGCCAGGGAGACAGGGGCCGGCCGTCATGGCCGATTCCACCGCACGGATCGCTTTCATGAAACTATCCTCCAGACTCGGAATTGATAATGTACACACGGGTGGGCAACTGCAACGCATTGTCCCGGATCTCCAATACGGCGCACAGGCTATTCAAGCCCATCATGAAAAGTCAACGGGGATTCACCCTAAATTCATTCGCCAGCTCGCGGAGACGTTTCGGACCGCATTCATGCATCCAGGCTCGTTCCTTCAGTCTTCAGTCTCCGCGCGGGCCTCGAGACGGCCGAAGGGGCGGCATCCCGCAAGGCGCCGGACATCCTCGTTCGAAGGAGAGCCGATCGCCCTGAACGGATCGGCGATCGGCGTCACCGGCTGCACCCTCTACGTTCCGCGCAGCCGCGGGTCCAGGGCGTCGCGCAGGCCGTCGCCGATGTAGTTCACGCTCAGCACCGTGAGGGAGATGGCGAGCCCCGGCCAGAGCACACGGGCCGGGGTGATGGTCATGAAGTTCGCTCCATCGAACAGCAGCCGGCCCCAGGTCGGGAAGTCCGGGGGGAACCCGAGACCCAGAAAGGACAGCGCGGACTCGGTGATGATCGCGTTGGCGATGCCGAGCGTGGCCGACACCATGATCGGGCTCAGCACGTTCGGCAGGACGTGGCGGGTGATGATGCGCCGCCGCCGGGTGCCGATGCTGCGCGCCGCGGTCATGAACTCGCGCTCCTTCAGCGCCAGCACGTCGCCGCGCACGATGCGCGCGGTCTGCATCCAGCTCGTGATGCCGATGACGAACACGATGAGCAGGAAGATCCCCGTCTCCGGGCCGAACGCGGTGCGCAGGGCGTCGCGGAACAGCATGATGATCACGAGCAGCAGCGGCAGGAGGGGCAGGGCGAGAAACAAATCCGTGACCCGCATCAGGGGGCCGTCCAGGCGGTTGAAGTAGCCGGCGAGGACTCCGGCCAGGGTGCCGAGCACCAGCGAGAGCAGCATCGCGGTGAAGCCCACCGCGAGCGAGATGCGCCCGCCCGCGAGCACCTGCGCGAGCATGTCGCGGCCGAGGTTGTCGGTGCCCATCGGGTGGGCGAACGAAGGGCCCTGGTTCTTCGCCCGGATGTCGAGGTACCGGGGGTCCGCGTCGTGGATCCAGGGCCCGACGACCACCGACAGGACGATGATCGAGAACACCGCCACGCCGGCGAGCGCTCCGGTGTGGTTGCGGAAGGCCAGCCACACGTCCATCCACAGCGAGCGGTGCACCCGCGTCTCGTGCAGCGGGTTCGACGTCCCGGGCGCCGGCGGAGACGTCATGCTTCCCCGGCCCGGCGGGCCGGCGACGGAAGGCCGTCGGGCGGGAACGCCCCGGGGGTCCCGTCCGAAGATCGAGCGCTCCGCGCGTGCATCGGCGATCCTTCGTCCACTGTCCCCGGCACGGGCTGCCGCGACGACCTCCAGCGATCGAACCCGCTCAGGCCGCGGCCACCGCCGCTACGGCGCGCTCCCGGACGTATTCCTTCACCGCCGGCAGATCGTTCGGCAGCATCTCGTAGCGCTCGTCGCGCTCGTGCAGGTCGGCAAGACACCCGGGCAGAGCGGGCCGGACTCCGATCGCGCGTTCGACCGCGTCGGGGAACTTCGCGGGATGCGCGGTCGCGAGGGTAATCATCGACGTCCCGCGCTCGCCGCGAAGCCGCTCGCCGACCTGCACCCCCACCGCGGTATGCGGATCGATGACGAGACCGGTGTCGCGATGCACCGCGGCGATGGTCTCCAGCGTCTCCGTTTCACCGCAGCGGCCCGCGCGGAACAGGGAGCGGACGGTCGCGGCGGCGGCGTCGCCGATCCGGAACGCGCGGCGCTCGGCCAGCTCGCGCATCAACCCGGCGATGCGCCCGCCGTCCCGGCCGTGCATCTCGAACAGCAGACGTTCGAAGTTGCTGGAGACCTGGATGTCCATGGACGGCGACAGCGTCGGGACCACCTCGGTGAGCCGGTGGTCCCCGGTGGTGAGCGCACGGGTGAGGACGTCGTTCTCGTTGCTCGCGACGACGAGCCGCTCGACCGGGAGGCCCATCCGTTGCGCGACGAAGCCGGCGAACACGTCACCGAAGTTCCCCGACGGCACCGAGAAGGAGACCGGGACGGCGGGGCCGCCCAGCGCGACGGCGGCGGTGACGTAGTAGACGACCTGGGGGACGATGCGCGCCCAGTTGATCGAGTTCACCCCCGAGAGGCGGATCTCGTCGCGGAACCCGGTGTCGTTGAACATCGCCTTGAGCATCGCCTGGCAGTCGTCGAAGGTCCCGTCGATCGCGACGTTGTGGACGTTCGCGGCCTCGACCGTGGTCATCTGCCGGCGCTGGACCTCCGACACACGCCCCGCCGGATGGAGGATGACGATCGACGCCCGTTCGCGGCCGCGGAACGCCTCGATGGCGGCCGATCCGGTGTCGCCGGAGGTAGCGCCGACGATGGTGACGCGCCCACCGCGCCGTTCCAGGACGTGGTCGTAGAGCCGGCCGAGCACCTGCAGGGCGACGTCCTTGAACGCGAGGGTCGGCCCGTGGAACAGCTCCAGCAACCAGTGGCCCGGCCCGATCTGCACGAGCGGGGCCACCGCGGCGTGGTCGAATCCGGCATACGCCGCACCGGTGATCGCGCGCAGTTTCGCCGGCTCGACGGCGTCTCCGACGAAGCGCGAGACGATCGCGCAGGCGACCTCGGCGTAGTCGCGCCCGCGGAACGCGGCCAGCTCCTCCCGGCCGAGGGCCGGCCACCGCTCGGGGACGTAGAGGCCGCCGTCCGGCGCGAGCCCCGCGAGAAGCACTCCCTCGAAGTCGAGGATCGGGGCGTGTCCGCGGGTGCTCACGTAGCGCATGGGCCGCTCCCTCGTCGCGTGGGGCCGGGATTCTACCAGCGTCGGGCACGGGGCCGGGTGAAGAGGCACTGTCCGGGGGTACGGGCCGCCGGACGCCCGGCCTGCCGGACGTGTCTGCGCGCTCCTGCCGCCAGCGTCTCCTTCAGATCTCCCGGGTCGCGTGAAACTCGATGCCGGGCCAGCGCTCGACGGTGAGGTTCAGATTGACCATCGACGGTGCGAGATAGGCAAGGCTGCCCGCGCCGTCGAGCGCAAGGCGCGCGTCGTTCCCGCGGCGGAACACTTCGAGCCGTCCGGGGTCGCCACTGCCTACCCAGCGCGCCGTCGTGACGCCGGCCGGCTCGTAGCCGCTCTCCACGCCGTACTCGTTGCGCAGCCGCCACGCGACCACGTCGAACTGCAAAGCGCCCACCGCTCCGAGGATGAGGTCGTTGGCGGCGAGTGGGCGGAAGACCTGGACGGCGCCTTCCTCGCTCAACTGGTCGAGTCCTTTCCGGAGGGCCTTCAGGCGCAACGGATCGCGGAGCACGACACGCCGGAAGATCTCCGGCGCAAAGCTCGGGATCCCGGTGAACCTGAGCGTCTCGCCTTCCGAGAACGTGTCGCCGATCCGGATCGTGCCGTGGTTGGGCAGCCCGATGACGTCGCCGGCATGGGCGTCGTCCACCCGATCGCGTTCGCGGGCCATGAAGGTGAGGGCGTTCGCCACCTGCACGTCCTTGCCGGTGCGCACGTGGCGCAGGCGCATCCCGCGGCGGTAGCGCCCGGAGATGATGCGCATGAACGCGATGCGGTCCCGGTGCCGCGGGTCCATGTTCGCCTGGATCTTGAAGACGAAGCCGCTGAACCGCTCCTCCCCGGGGGCCACGGTGCGTTGCTCGGCGGTGCGCGGTCCGGGCGGCGGGGCAAGCTCCACGAACGTATCGAGCAGATCGCGCACGCCGAAGTTGTTGAGGGCGGAGCCGAAGAACACCGGGGTCAGGTCGGCGGCCAGATAGGCGCCGGCGTCGAGCTCGTGGCCGGCGCCGCGCACGAGCTCCACTTCATCGCGCAGCTCCTGCGCCTGCGAGCCCAGTCGTTCGTCGAGCGCCGGATTGCCGATCCCCTCGACCACCTCGCCATCCACGATCCGGCCGTCGTGGCGCGCGCCGAAGACGTGGATCCGGTCGTCGGCCAGATGGTAGACGCCCTTGAACCGCCGGCCGCTCCCGATCGGCCAGGTCACGGGCGCGCACCGGAGGCCCAGCACCCGCTCGATCTCGTCGAGCAGCTCGACGGGCTCGCGGCTCTCCCGGTCCATCTTGTTCACGAAGGTCACGATCGGGGTGTCGCGCAGCCGGCACACCTCCATCAGCCGAAGGGTCCGCGCCTCGACGCCGCGGGCGGCGTCGATGACCATGAGGGCGGAGTCGGCCGCGGTGAGGGTGCGGTAGGTGTCTTCGGAGAAGTCCTCGTGGCCGGGGGTGTCGAGGAGGTTCACGATGCGCCCGGCGTAAGGGAACTGCATCACCGAGGAGGTGACGGAGATGCCGCGCTGCTTCTCCAGCGCCATCCAGTCGGAGGTGGCGTGCCGCGCGGCCTTGCGTCCCTTGACGGTGCCGGCCAGCCGGACCGCGCCGCCGAACAGGAGCAGCTTCTCGGTGAGGGTGGTCTTGCCCGCATCGGGGTGGGAGACGATCGCGAACGTGCGGCGGCGTTCGATCTCGCGGAGGGCTTCACGGTCGGGCATGCGGATCCATCGGGCGCTGCCTCCTCGCGGGGCGACCGGGGCGCACGCCGGGGGGCGAGGCGACACGATGCATACCGGGGCGCGTGCCGCGCCCCGGTCGGACGAAGACCGCCGACCCGGTCGGGGAACCGGGCCGGCGGGTGTGGTACTGCGTACGGCTACCCCTGGATCGTGACGTTTCGGGCTTGCAAACCCTTCGGACCCTGCTCGACTTCGAAGTTGACGGTCTGTCCCTCGGTCAGGGAGCGGAATCCGGTTGCGTTGATCGCGGAGAAGTGGACGAACACGTCCTCTCCGCCGTCCTGCGGGGCGATGAACCCATACCCCTTCGAGTCATTGAACCACTTCACGGTACCGATCGGCATCGATGCTTACCTCTGAGACAAGACGGATGACGCTTACTGGCCGCCTCAGCGCGAACGGGGGAACCGGAAGGTGCTCCGAAAGGGATGCGACAGCTCTCAAGCGCGGGGCAAGTATAGCCCCAACGTCTGTCGGATAGAAGTCAATCGTCGAAGGCCGGGGCGAACGCGCCGGCCTTCTCCGCCGCGCGTGGCCGCCGGGCCGGCGCGCCCTCCCCGTGCACGCCACCGGGACGGGGAGGGTGGCGGCGCGGGCGCCCTCAGTAGCAGTTCGTCTCGCGGACGGCCGTGCCGGCCAGCACGCGCTCGTAGCCGAAGCGGCCGAGATCGATGGTGCGGAACTCCCCGAAGCCGATGAGCTCGGAGAGCGCCCGCCCCACCGCCGGCGACTGTTGCAGCCCGTGGCCGGAGAAGCCCACCGCGAGGTAGAAGTTCTCGTACGCCGGGGTGCGGCCGACGATCAGGTTTTCGTCGAGGGTGTTGTAGTCGTAGTGGCAGCACCAGGCGCCGGTCAGCCTGATCGCCTCGAACGCGGGGACACGCTCCGCGAGCCCCGGCCAGATCAGCTCGTCGAACAGGTCGTAGTCGATCGTGGTGTCCCTGGTCGCCGGATCGCGCTCGGGCGGGGGGGAGACGTTGGAGATGAAGCCCCTGCCTTCGGAGCGGAAGGCGAGGCCGTTCTCGGTGATCGTGAGCGGCGTCGGGTCGATCGGCTCGCGGCACTCGAACACGAAGGTGAACCGCTTGCGGGACTCGACGGGAAGCGCGACCCCGAGGGAAGCGCAGATCTCCGGCGCCCCGCCGGCCCCGGCCGCGTTGACCACGGCCCCGCAGGCGACGCTCCCGCCTTCGGCGAGGGTCACGCCGGTGACCCGCCCCCCCTCGTGCTGCACCGACACCGCCTCGTCCCGTATGAAATCGACGCCGAGCGCGCGCGCCTTGCGCCGGTACGCCTGGAGCAGGGAATACGGGTCGACGTATCCCTCGTTGCTGTCGCTCAGGAAGCCTCCGGCAAGGCCGCCGGTGCGGAGCCAGGGAAAGCGCGCCCGCAGCTCGTCCGGGCTCCTGAAGTGGACGTCGGCTCCGAGCTCGCGCTGCACCGCGTGGTTCTCGCGCATGGCCGGCAGCATCGATTCGGTGGCGAGCAGCAGGTAGCCCCTCTCGCGGAACCCGACGTCGGGGGTCTCGCCCTCGATCGACAGGTACTCGTCGAGGTGCTTGAGGAAGTGGACCCCGAACAGCCCGATGCGGACGTTCTCGGGGGTGGAGAACTGCTGCCGGAATCCGCCCGACGACTTCGCGGACGGCGCGTGCCCGTAGGTCGGATCGCGCTCGACGACCAGCACCGTTCCGTCGAACCCGGACCCGCGGGCGAGGAACAGGGCGGTGGAGCAGCCGGTGACGCCACCGCCGATGATCACGGCGTCATATCGAGAATCCATGCGCCCATGATAACGCGCCGGTGCGCCGGGAATCGGCCATGGCTCCAGCCCGCTTCGCCCGATGTAGAATCCTGTCCATGAACGCCCCCGGCCAGGAGCCGCCGCTGACCGTCGCCCACTGGGGCGCGTACCGCGCGGTCGTGCGCGACGGCAGGCTGACCGCGCTGCGCGGGTTCGAGGAGGACGCGGACCCGTCTCCGATCGGGGACGGCATGGTGGACACCCTGGACGACCCGTGCCGGATCCCCCGACCGATGGTGCGCAAGGGATGGTTCGAGCACGGCGCCGGATCGGACCGTTCGAAGCGCGGCGTCGAGCCCTTCGTCGCGATCTCCTGGGACGAGGCGAACCGGCTCGTCGCGCGCGAGATCGAGCGCGTCAGGAGCGCGCACGGCAACCGCGCCATCTACGCCGGCTCCTACGGATGGGCGAGCGCGGGACGGTTCCACCACGCGCCGAGCCAGCTCCGGCGTTTCCTCAATTGCCTCGGCGGGCATACGTTCAAGCGCGACACCTACAGCCTCGCGGCGGGCGAGATCGTCCTGTCGCACGTCTTCGGCGATCTGTACGGGCTGCTCCCGCGCCACACGAGCTGGCCGTCGATCATCGGGCACACCGATCTGCTCGTCGCATTCGGCGGGATGGCGCTGAAGAACGGCCAGGCCAACTCGGGCGGCGCCGGGCAGCACGTCCAGCGCAACTACATGCACGAGGCGGCGGATGCGGGGGTCGCGATGGTCAACGTCTCCCCGCTCCGGAGCGACGTGCATCGGAACCTGGGGGCGGAGTGGATCGCGCCCCGTCCGGGGACCGACGTCGCGCTCATGCTCGGGCTCGCGCACACGCTCTACACGGAAGGCCTCCACGACGAGGCGTTCCTCGCGCGCTGCACCGTCGGGTTCGAGCGCTTTGCTCCCTATCTCACCGGTGCGGAAGACGGCGTTGCGAAGGACGCGGACTGGGCAGGGACGATCGCCGGTGTCGGCGCGGAGAGGATCCGGACCCTCGCCCGGCGCATGGCGGCGGGTCGCACGATGATCTCCCTCTCGTGGTCGCTGACCCGGCAGCACCACGGCGAGCAGCCCTTCTGGACGGGGGTGGCGCTGGCCGCGATGCTCGGCCAGATCGGGCTCCCGGGGGGCGGGGTGGGCTTCGGCTACTCGGCGGTGAACGCGATCGGCAACCACACCGGGCAACTGCCCGGGGCCGCGCTGCCGGTGGGCCGCAACGAAGTCGCGGATTTCATTCCCGTGGCGCGGATCACCGACATGCTGCTCAACCCGGGCAGCGGGTTCGACTACAACGGCAAGCGCTTCACCTACCCGGACGTCCGCATGGTGTGGTGGGCGGGCGGCAATCCCTTCCACCACCACCAGGATCTCAACCGCATGCTGGAGGCGTGGCGCCGGCCCGAGACCGTCATCGTCAACGAAGCGTGGTGGAACCCGATGGCCCGGCACGCCGACGTCGTCCTGCCGTGCACCTCGCCGCTGGAACGTGACGACATCGCGGGATCGCCCCGCGACGGATACCTGTTCGCGAGCCGCCGCGTCGTCGAGCCCTACCGCGAGGCCCGCGACGACTTTGCGATCTTCCGAGGCATCGCCCGTGAGCTCGGCGCCGAGTCCGAGTACACCGAGGGACGCGACACCGAAGACTGGCTGCGGCACCTCTACGACGTGACCCGCCGGCGCGCGTCCGAGCGCGCGATCGAGATGCCTTCGTACGAAGATTTCGTGTCCCGCGGGGTGTTCAGGGCCGCCGATCCCGAGCGGCCCGTGATCATGCTGGAGGCGTTCCGCGCCGACCCGGACGCGCACCCGTTGGCGACGCCGTCCGGACGGATCGAGATCTTCAGCGAGCGCATCGAGGGCTTCGGCTACGACGACTGCCGGGGCCACCCCCGGTGGTACGAGCCTTGCGAATGGCTTGGCGGCGCCGGCGCGGCCCGCCACCCGCTGCACCTCATCTCCAACCAGCCCGCCACCCGGCTCCACAGCCAGCTCGACAACGGCCGGCACAGCCGCGGCGCCAAGCTGGACGGCCGGGAGCCGCTGGCGCTGCATCCGGCGGACGCGGGCGCGCGCGGCGTCAAGGCCGGCGATCCGGTGCGGGTGTTCAACGACCGGGGCGCGTGCCTCGCCACCGCGGTGGTGAGCGACGATCTCCGCCCGGGGGTCGTCCAGCTTCCCACCGGCGCGTGGTACGACCCGGAGACCCCCGGTGTGCCCGGCGCACTCTGCAAGCATGGAAACCCGAACGTGCTCACCCCGGATCGGGGCACGTCGAAGCTCGCACAGGGACCCATCGCCCTGACCTGCCTGGTCGAGGTCGAGCGCTATGAAGGCGCCCCCCCGGCGGTGACCGCGTTCGAGCCACCCGCGATCGTCCTTCCGGACGGCGATGCGCGGAGGGCCGCGGGATCCCGCCGGTAGTCCCTTACCCGTGAAGTCTTCGACAAAACGACGAAGAATTCTCCGCCGCCCCGGCTGCCGGCTCCCCGATGCCGGATTCCCGGGAACGGCGCGTCCTGGGAGCGCGGGCGTCCCGCCCGCAAGCGCGGACGGAGGTCCGCCGCCGGAGGCCCGCCGACGAAGCCCGCCACATCGCAAAGCGGGCGGGACGCCCGCATGGACAATCAATCGGGCCTTCGGCCCGTTGCGGGCGGGACGCCCCGCGTCCGTCAGGACGCGCCGATCCCAGGAGGCCCCGTGGATTCCCGCTTGCGCGGGAATGACGAAGAACAGCCTCTACGACACCTACAAGATGGCGATCCGCTGGGCCTCGGATCGCATCGGCGAGCAGGGCGTGATCGCGTTCGTCACCAACGGCTCCTGGATCGACGGCAACGTGGACTCCGGCATCCGCGCCTGCCTGGTCGAGGAGTTCAGCGCCATCTGGGTGCTGAACTTGCGGGGGAATGCGCGGACCTCCGGGGAGCTGCGGCGGGCGGAAGGGGACAACGTGTTCGGCCAGGGCTCGCGGGCGCCGGTGGCGATCACGATCCTGGTCCGAAACCCCGACGCTTCCCACGACGGCTGCCGCATCCTGTACCGCGACGTCGGCGACTACCTCAAGCGCGACGAGAAGCTGGCGATCCTGCGCGAGGCCGGATCCGTCGCCGGCATCGAGGACTGGCGCGAGATCACGCCGAACCGGCAACACGACTGGATCGGCCAGCGCAGCGAGGAGTACCAGCGGCTCTATCCCCTGGGCTCGAAGGAGGTGAAGGCCGGCCAGAGGGGCGACGCCGTATTCGAGCTGTTCAGCAGAGGCTATGCAACCAGCAGAGACGCCTACCTCTACAACTTCTCCCGCGACGCCTGCGCGGAGAACGCACGGCTCGTGACGAAGGACTACCTGGGCGCCATGCGCGTCGCCGAAGAACACCCGACGTACGGCGTGGACGAGGTCGCACGCCACCATTCCTCGAACGTCCGGTGGGACAGGGAGCTGAAGAACAACCTGCGACGGCGGAAGGGGGTCACGTTCTCGGCCGGCAGGGTGCAAAAGACCCAATACCGCCCCTTCGTCAAGCAGCACTGCTACGTCGAATACGTGCTGGTGAACAACAAGTACCAGATGGACAGCATCTTTCCCATGCCCGACGGGGAGAATCGCGCGATCTGCGTACCGGGTGTCGGATCGACCAAGCCGTTCTCCGTACTCGCGGTGGATTCGATGCCCGACCTCCACTTCATCGCATTCGGCCAGTGCTTCCCAAGATACCGGTACGAGCAGCCGGACGACGTACAGAGCCAGCTTCCGGGCATGGGCGGCGGCCCGAGCACGTCGGGACCGGAACGCATCGACAACGTGACCGACACCGCCCTCGCCGGATTCCGCACGCATTACCGGGACAATGCGATCACCAAGGACGCGATCTTCGAGTACGTCTACGGGATCCTCCATGCTCCCGGCTACCGGGAACGCTTCGCCAACGACCTGGCGAAGGCGCTGCCCCGCATTCCCTTCGCCTCCGATTTCCATCCCTTCGCGGAGGCCGGACGCGCCCTCATGGAGCTGCACCTCGGCTACGAACGTTGCGAGGAATATCCGCTCGACCTGATCTTCGCACGAGAGGGAGAACCGCGACCGGAGCACTTCCGCATCGGCAGACGGGCGATGCGCTTCGCCGGCGACGAACGATCCGTGCTCATCGTCAACGACCACATACGCTTGGCCGGCATTCCTCCCGAAGCCCACCGCTACGAAGTCAACGGCAGGACGCCGCTCGAATGGTTCATCGACCACTACCGGATCGTGCAGGACAAGCAAAGCGGCATCGTCAACGATCCCAACGCTTGGTTCGAAGCCCCCCGCGACCTGATCGCCGCATTCCGCAGGATCGTGCACCTGAGCGTGGAAACCGCCCGCATCGTCCGTGGGTTGCCGGCATTCCCGGAGGACATGGACTGATGTTCCGATGGCTCGTTGCCACTGTGCGGTGCGACGCAGGGAGAAATTCGATGATCGACGAATTCAGCCTCGTCAGCAGAAGGAGTGTTCGATGAACATGGACGAGTGTTTGTTGCAAGCGCCCTCCGATCTCACGTTCACGATTGGCAAGTGTCGGCAATCCTCCGCCAAGGTTCTCGTCTTCATGTCCCGGGGGATCCCATCCAACTGGACAGTTCTTCTGATGAAGTATTCAGTAGTGCTTCAGCTTCCGTCTCCGAAATAATGCCTTCGGTAATCCCACGAAGCACCAAGCGTTGCAGGCGTGTTGACGATTCGTGTTCGGGCTCGATGGCCAAGTGCTCACGGTAAGGTGGATCCCGCCATCCCAGCCTCTTGTATTCGTCGAACAGGCCACGGAGATTTTCTCTTGTAATGATTCCTGCCTCTCGACAGCGATAGGTAATCGCCTGATAGCTGGCTCCATACACCTTCTTGACTTCGGCGAGTTCGTACCATGAAATTTGTTTCCGTTTCCGTCCAAACATCTCCCGTAGCTTGGCGGTGGGAAGCAGGAGTGCTCCCGCGAACCAGTCGGCCAAGCGTTCCTGGATGTCGTCGGGGAGTACCGTATGCATCGAGCTCGGAAAGATCAGGTGGGCCAGCTCGTGGCAGAGGGTAAACCTCTTCCTTTCTGTCCAATGCGTTCCATTGATCAGAACGGCAGGGAAGTTCGAATCCGACGCAATGGAGTAAGAGACGAAGGCTGAACAGCCGTTGAATTCTCCCCACTTTTCCCCCGGCGGCGCCTCGAACACCCTGACCCCCCGCGACTCGAACAGCGAGACCAAGTGTGGCAGAGGGCCGGTCCCGAGTCCCCATCGTCGCCGCACGTCCTGCGCCAACTCTTCGGCATCCTCCGGTTCCCGCACATGCGTGATTTCGTCAATGCGCGGCAGTGATGGCGATACCAGCAGCCCGCCGAGACGTTGCTCCAGGGCAAGGCTTCGTTCCGTCTGGGTAGTCAGCCATCCACGTGCCTGGCGGAGCATTGCCGGAGACAGTCCTTTCGGATGACGAAACTGGATCGCTCCAAGTGTGACCAGATCCGGTTCTCGATCCAGATGCTCCGGATGGGTATTCAACGCTGCCGCTAGTCCTTCGAGAACTTCGGTACGCGGGCGCGTTTGGCCTGTCTCGTACTGGCTCAGGGCTTGTGCGCTGACAGGCGGCGTCAATCGAGCCGAAAGATCACGCAAGGACCACCCAGCAGCGATTCGATGGGCACGAAGTCGTTGCCCCAACACTCTGCTTCTAACCGACATGCCCATTTCGATCCTGTCTCCACTTTATCTGGATTTGACAACTTGGAACAAAATTCATCAATCTGGACTTACTCCGTTTCGATCGGTGTGTAGAGTAAGGACCGAACACTATGAACAGCGATCTAATAGCCCCCAACACGCATTCTGCGGAGTTTATCAAGTACGTCCTCAGGTAGACCTGCTGGATTTTTCAGTTTAGCATCCCGACAGAGATCGTAAGTGATTCCAGTGCATCTGTAGAAGTACGGAGTGTCGAATTCCGTGCCGCTCCAGATCGCGCCTTCGAAATTGCAGTATTTGAAGGTGCAATGGATGAAGCGGGTAGCCAGACCGTTATTGCCCATATTCGCGTCTGTAAAGTCGATGTTCTCGAAAATACAACTTGACGCATGAGCGCCACACATTTTTACACTACACATGGAGGTACGGGCTGATCCACCGATGACGATGCCTCCCCACGTGGTCTCTCGAAGATCACTCTCGTCAAAGCAAGCCCCGGAGATCCGTGCATCGGTGAAATCACCTTTTCGGAAATTGGCGCCCACGACATGCAGATCGGTAAAATCGAGGCCACGCCAAGTGCACCACCCGAGCTCGGGCTTGTCTTGACAGCGGAAGTACCGGTCTCTGCCAGGAGAACGGAAGACCATATCAAGCGCCGCTTGACGAGCCCGTCGCTTGATTTCATTTGAAGCACGAATACTGTCAGTATTCGCATCGTGTGAAGTCGAGACAGGATCGCTACTGGCAATATGGGCACAGACAAGTGAGCGAATAAACCCGGGATTAAATCTGTCATCTTCCGCGAGGTCGTGAAGCCAACGCTGCCCGGCGATGATGGATGACAAGGAGGACTTCGACATCATGTCATCGGCTTCCTTGATTGCACCGTTGAGATTTCCCCTCTCTGTGGCGGCGAGTTGTTCCTCAAGAAGCATAATACGACGATAGGCAAACCAACTTGCACCGACCAGCCCAAGCAGGGTTACCACGACTTGAGGAAGCCACGGCGCCTCACCGTAACGTACGGGCGATAGCCAGTGATACAGGGCGAAGACACTGATCGCAGCAACGGTCCCGGTGATCAATACAGGTAAGAGAGAACGGTAAGCCATGACTACACCTCGCTCGTTTTGGATGGAGAATGAAGAGCGGAACTACGATGCGCCGACAGAATCGAGCGCGGTGTATCTGGGCACCAGTCGACACATCCTTTTCGGACCCAGAAATGACAGCCACAGGCCGTGAGCTGGCGCACGGAGGGATTCAACGTGGCGCGACCGAGCCAGTCGGTCCGGATCTTCCACCGTGGGGACGAAGCACCAGTGAGCTGCAAGCGGACGATCTTCCCGCAGCCACCGGGGCAACGGAAGCTTGCCCATTTTCGGAGATGCCGCAGTTCCGTGATGTAGATGGAACGGTCCATGATCGTTCCAGCTTCAGGGAACGCGGAGCAACGTACAGTAGCAAAGCGAACGTGGTGTTGACGGCGTAACCGATCGGCCCGGCGCAGGAAGTAACAGGCCATTCGGTCCCGCAGAGCCACGAGCGTATCGATCCAGGACATGGCGTCAAAACCCCGCGAGATCCAGAAACGGATCGAGATCGCCAAGCCCCCAGTGATCGGCGCCGTCACATAGAGGACAGCCGGCCACGGGAGGACAACCGGTGGGGCGGCACCGATCCAGGTCGTAGCGGATGGTGCGCTCCGAGGCCCACCCCTTCCGGCCTCGAAGGCCGGTTACGGCCGCCAGGAACTCGTTGATCGCAGCGGTGGCGGTCTCCGTGGTGAAGGTGCCTACGACGGGTGTCGGGGTATCGCTGTCGGTAATGTAGCCCTCCTTCACCTGCCGTCGGTATTCTTCGGGACGCTTGTAGTGCAAGCCTTGTTCCCGTGCCCGCCGTGGACTGACCACACCGCGACACAAGAGGCAGGTGTTTCCTGGCCGCAGGACGGTGACCCGACCTGAGACCTGGGCTGGCCTGCCTTGGGCACTCGGGGCCACGGAAAGACCCGTATCGATCACGGGCAGCAGGTAAAAGTAGGCCAGCCGGTTGAGTATGAGACGGCCCAAGTGGTCGTCCGTACATCCGAAGACGATGTCGCAGGTCCGCAGCAGTTTCGCGGTGGCGACGTCTGCAAGGGGCGCCGTGCGCACCGCTACCCGGGTGCCGAGTCCCATGCTTTCGACGTGCTCCTTGAGGACTCGAACCTTGAGCCGGCGATCATCGACATCTTGGCGGGTGGAGCCGTGCAGACGGTTCAGATTCGTCTCGGCGACGGTGTCGGGGTCGATCAGGAGCAGCCTTCCCACTCCCAGACGGGCCAGAAGCGTTGCGACCGCACTGCCGGTGCCGCCACATCCGACGACGCCGGTCCGGAATCCCTGTAGCCGTTCTACCGTCTCGGCGCCTACAGCAAGGGCCTGACGTTGCAGAAAAGAAGGGTCAGCCCGCCCTTCTCGTGCAGAACGAGGCTGGCTGGCTTCAACCAGCTCCGGACCGAGGACTCGCACGCGGGCGGGCTGGGGAGGTCCGGCAGGCCCCCAGACCCGGGCGTCCACCCAAGTCTCTCCTCGAAAGAGGAGGCTGATCAGGACTTGCTGGCTGTCCCGGTTACGGCGCTGAAGCAGATTACGAAGATGACCTTCATTCTCATCGTCCTGGCGTGAAAACGGGGCTCCGGCGCCTGGATGGCGGTGGCAGATCCCCGGATGGAGTCCTTCCTCGCGTGCCTTGCGCAGCAGGCCGACATAGCAGTCCATGTCCCAGCTTACCGAGATCTTGCCAGCCCTGACGCGATCCGGAGGTAACGGCTCAGTCCGGTGAACCGTCAGGCGCAATTCCGATTCTGTGCCAGCATGGCTTTCCGCCCATGGATCTTCGTGCAGCTCACTCGAACCGCCCAGGAACTGGCACGCGCCTTCAATCTCTCCGCCGCCGTTGCATTCACGACGGAGGAAGTCGAGTTGCGCGGCCGTGACCGTCAGATCCCGGACCCTCATCATGCGACCTCGAAAGCATGGCGTACCTTTGTGAGCCATGTTGGCATACCGTCGATCCCAGGTCTCCAGTCGGACCAGTGCCTTGACCAGCGCTGCCAGTTCTGTCCTTGGAACGGGTAAGAAGCCGCAGCCGCAACGGGCCAGTCGGATCGCCCGTGCAGCCGGACCCACGGAGAGACGTAGAACATGTCGGGCGAGGCATCGGGATAGCCGTCGGGAATCAGGAGAAGGAGGGATACGTCCTCATGATCGTACTTGCCCGAGGGCAGCCGCCAGCCATCGATGATGACCGCAGCGGATCCGCTTTCATCGATCTCGTTGAAAGCGTAGCCCTTCCGCTCCAGGTACTGCCGACAGCGGCGGGGAAGATGGCTCATCTGGCCCCCCTCGGTGCTTTCCCGCTTCGCGGTGAAGAAGACCTCAAGTCCGTCCGGCTTGAGGTCTGCGAACTCGTCGTTCGCGATCATCCGATCCTCACCTTCGTTGCTCTGCTGCCAGACCCCGTACTGTGTCGGATCGACTCCAATGAGCTTCTTGAGGACGTCGCCCCGGATACGGGCCGCGCCCCACTCGAGACGTCGGCCGTCGATCTCGAAGATATACGTCGATGCGCTGCGGAACAGGATGAACCTCGGACTCTCGGAGTCGTCGGGACGAACCTCCTCATCCGGGCGGAGGGTCTCGAGATCTCCATTGGGCAGCCACTGAATCACGACGTAATCTCGGGGGTCATCCGCCCCGGTTAGCTTCGCGATGGCCCCGCCGGTAGGGAAACGAAGGTCAGGAGGAACCTGGGCTTTGCTGAACTGAAGGTCCTCACCAGCAATCTGGATGGTATCCATGGTGTGTCTCCGAGCCGCCTCGGGCGGCGCTGTTGATCCAGGAATGCTCTCCCGATGGGAGAATCGACTTGACGTATTGTGCATGCAATTGCCGGACTGTCAAGCATCAGGATCATCCTGTGCGCGTATGCGGGACTCAAGAGGCGACGAAAGCTGGAGTGGTATCGAAGAATTCGAGCACAACAAGCTGAAATGGTTGCGCGAGTATGTCCCGCTGGCCAACGGGATACCGGCCGATGACACTGCTGCGCGGATCACGGAAGCGCGGGAATCATTCGGCATCGCTCAAGGCGATGGTGGCGGTGGTCGCGGAGAGCACCATAGCGGTGGCGGGAGCGTCGGCGACAGGCTGCACGTAACTCCATGACGGATGGGCCTGATCCGTCTCCCTGCCCGGCAACGCGGTCGAGGACGGTGACGCTGGCGACGCACCCATCCGTGCCACCACGCCGCTGCCGGGCAAGGTGGTCCGCCGTGCGGAGTGAAAACGCAGTCGAACGCAATAGCGACGCTGGTAGTGCTTGCCATGACTCAAAAATTTCCTTGTAAATCCTCCATGTCATGGATAAATTGCAAGGATGATCCCGCGACTCATCACCCGAGACATCGAAAACGCCCTGAACCGCCAAGCCGCGGTGGCCCTGCTCGGGCCGCGGCAGGTCGGCAAGACGACGCTGGCGCTGGAGATCGGCCGGGCGCGTAACGTCCTCTACCTCGATCTCGAAGATCGCGACGACCGCAACCGGCTCGCCGAGCCCGCGCTCTTTCTCGACAACGCCGAGGACCGGCTCGTCATCCTCGACGAAATCCACCGGATGCCGGAGCTCTTCCCGACCTTGCGCGGTGTCATCGACAGGGGCCGGCGCAAGGGCAAGGGCAGAGGCCGCTTCCTCATCCTGGGGTCGGCGTCGATCGACCTGTTGCGCCAGTCGGGCGAAACCCTGGCCGGGCGCATCGCGTACATCGACCTGGCGCCCTTCTCCGTGCTCGAAGTGGAAGACGCCCGTGCGGCACGCGAGCGCCTGTGGCTGCGCGGCGGCTTTCCGGACAGCTACCTTGCGCAGAGCGACCGGGACAGCCTGGCGCTGCGCAGGGACTTCATCCGCACCTACCTGGAGCGTGACGTCGCGACGTTCGGACCGCGCGTCCCGGCCACGACCCTGGGCGGCTGTGGACGATGCTTGCGCACCGCCAGGGGACGACGCTGAATGCCTCGGTGCTCGCGAGGGCGCTGGAGGTGAGCGCGCAGTCGGTGACCCGTTACATCGACCTCCTGTCGGATCTGCTGCTGCTGCGCCGGCTGTCGCCCCTGCACGCCAACGTCGGCAAGCGTCTCGTGAAGGCGCCGAAGGTCTACGTGCGGGACAGCGGCCTGGTGCACGCCCTGCTGGGCATCGAATCGCTTGCGCAGCTCGCGGGGCATCCGGTGGTCGGGGAGAGCTGGGAAGGCTGCGTCATCGAGATGCTCCTCTCCGTTCTGCCGCCGCTGGCAAGGTCGTATTTCTACCGCACGAGCGCCGGCGCCGAGATCGACCTCGTGGTCGAACACAGCGACGGTACGCGCTGGGCGATCGAGATCAAGCGGTCGCTGTCCGCCAGGGTCGGGCGCGGGTTCCACCTTGCCTGTGCGGACATCGAGCCGGCGCGCGCCTTCGTCGTGCACGCGGGCGACGATCGTTACCCGGTCTCGGAGAGCGTGGAGGGGATCGGCGTCCGCGCGCTGGCCGAGGAGTTGCGTGCCCGTTCCTGAGAAGCGTCTGGCGAAAGCGTGGTGTTCGTCGATGAAAGAGACGGCGGATTTGACGGTCATGCCGCCACGGTATCGCGCAGTCATACCATCATCAATACCGGGTGCGGACACACCGGGCGCGGACCCGCAGGAATCTCCACCAACGTCACGGTGGGCCGCCACCTTCGTCATCGCCCGAGACCCCGATGCCTCGGCTCCGGAGAACCGGAGCAGGGCGGGCCGCCGACCAGCACCGCGTCGTTGCCTTCGGAACGGACCTCAGCTCCGGGGCCACGCCGTAAACGCCGGCGTCTGCACCCGCCGGGCGACGCTGCGAACGGAGGCGGGGCACCATGTCATGCGCCGAATCACCCGTTGAATCTACTCCAAAACACCCTCTGTACATTCGCTGAATCACCCTCTATCCGTTGCCATGCCGCTCCGGACCATGCTACTTTGGGACATGGGCCGCAAACGCTCCGACTACCGCCCGCGCATCGCCGACGCCGAGCTCGCCGAGCTGCTGGCGGCGTCCGGGGCCGTCCTCGTGGAAGGCGCGCGGGCGGTCGGCAAGACCGTGACGGCGATGCAGGCCAGCGCGAGCCACGTGCTCCTCGACGTCGACCTCGATGCGCAGCGGATGACGAGCATCGATCCGGCAGCCGTCCTGGCCGGGGACACGCCCCGGCTGCTCGACGAGTGGCAGTTGGCGCCGGACGTCTGGAACCACGTCCGCCGTGCCGTGGACGAGCGCTCGGGACGTGGGCAGTTCATCCTGACCGGCTCGGCGGCGCCGGCCGACGACGTCACGCGCCACACCGGCGCCGGCCGCTTCACCCGGCTGCGGATGCGGCCCATGTCGCTCTTCGAGAGCGGGCACTCCACCGGCGACGTCTCCCTGCGCGGCCTGCTCGACGGCGAGCCCCAGCGGGGCCACGCCGCACCCGTCCCCATCGCCCGGCTCGCCGAACGCATCGCCATCGGTGGCTGGCCGGCCCACCTCGGCGCCGCCGCGGCGCCGGCCATGCGCGTCAACCGGGGCTATCTGGACGACGTCCGACGCAGCGACGTTCCGCGCCTCGACGGCAGGTCGCGCGACCCCGTGCGGGTCGGCCGGCTCTTGCAGTCCCTGGCGCGCAACGTCGCCACGCCGGTGTCGTTGGCAAAGCTGGCCGCCGATGCGGGCGGCGACGGCACGGCGATGAAGGCGGACACGGTGGCCGGGTATCTGGACGCCCTCGAACGGCTGATGGTGGTGGAGCCCCAACCGGCCTGGTCCCCGCACCTGCGTTCGCGCACCACGCTACGCTCCACGCCCGTGCGCCATTTCGTCGACCCCTCGCTGGCGGTCGCCGCCCTGCGGGCGTCGCCGGCGAAGCTCGTGGCCGACCTCGATCTCTTCGGCTTGCTGTTCGAGTCCATGGTCATCCGCGACTTGCGCATCTACGCGCAAGCCGCCGACGCGGAAGTGTTCCACTACCGGGAGAAGGACGGCCTGGAGGTGGACGCCGTCGTCGAAGCCACCGACGGGCGCTGGGCCGCCTTCGAGATCAAGCTGGGCGAGCGCTGGGTGGACGACGGCGCAAGGAACCTGCGCCGGCTGGCCGGGCGAATGGCGAACAGCGACCACGGCCCACCGGCCGCTCTTGCCGTCATCGTGCCCGGTGGATATGGCGCCACGCGCGGTGGAGCCGAGGCAGGCGTGATCCCCATCCATGCCCTGGGGCCGTGAAACGGCGCCTGTTCTCCCGAAGGCCGGCCCATGGCCTCCTGGCCTCCGGATATTCATCTTCCTTGTAAATCATCCGTCACGCAGACAAATTGCAAGGATGATCCCGCGGCTTGTCACCCGAGACATCGAAAGAGCCCTGAACCGCCAAGCCGCCCTTGCCCTGATCGGGCCGCGACAGGTCGGCAAGACGACGCGGGCGCTGGAGATCGGCCGGTCTCGTAACGCCCTCGACAATCGTTACCCGGTCTCGGAGCTCGGAGCGCCGAGGGATAGCCCGAGACCATCACCCGGCAGGGCACCCCCTTGAGCGGCTCCAGCCACTCGATAGGGTCCGCCTCCTCGTAGTCGTAGCGGTACCGGCGCCGGGACGTGCGGGTCCGCCTCAGGTACGGCGGGTCGCTGTAGATGAGCTCCGTGCCCTCGAACGCATAGTGCGCCACGAACCGGGGCGCGCACCCGTGGACGAGCTCCACGGGATACTCGCACTCGAACCGCGCCAGCGCCCGCGCATCGCGGTCGATGCCGACGTTGCGCAACGCCGGGGGCTTGCGCCTCATGAGGGCGCCCCCGCCGAAGCGATGAAGATGGAGCTGAGCGTCGAGGCGCCCCGCGCGGGTGTCGTCGAAGCGGTCACGGCCTCGGAAGGCGAGCAGGTGGCCGAAGGCGCGGTGCTCGTCACCTTCTCGGATGCCGGGGCGGATGCGGGAACGGGCGATCCGCCGGAGTGATCCGCCGGTGTCGCCCGATCCCGGATCGAAAGGTACGATACACCTTGTCATACACCTTTCATCGAGGCGGCGATGCGTACGAACATCGTTCTGGACGACGATCTGGTGCAACAGGGGTTCGCACTCACCGGCATGCGCACCAAACGGGCGCTGGTGTATCTCGCGCTGAGCGAGCTGGTGCGGCGGCGGCGAAAGAAAGACCTCCTGGACCTCGCCGGCAAGGTGAAGCTGCGCCCGGACTTCGACCACAAGGCGATGCGGCGGATCCGTGGCGACCCTGATTGATACGTCCGTCTGGATAGACGTGTTCCGGGATACGAGCGGCGGCACGGCGAGCCGGGTGCGGTCGCTGGTGGCCGACGATGACGTGGTGCTGACGCGCTTCAACCAGTTGAAGCTGTTGCAAGGCGCCGCCGACGAACGGGAGTGGGCCATGCTGGCCGATTTCCTGGACGGTCAGGACTACGTTGAAGCCAGCGGTGACACTTGGCGGGACGCGGCGCGCATCTATTTCGACCTGCGCCGGCGGGGACGGACGATTCGCAGCCCGATTGACTGCTGCATCGCGCAGCTCGCCATCGAGAACGACCTCCGGTTGCTCCACGAGGATCGTGACTTCGAGACCATCGCGGAAAATCCGGCCTCTCGCTGCTTGGCGCATCGGCGCCAAGGAAGGCTGAGTGCGTCCCCGCCCGCGCCGTCGAGACCCCGGAGCCTGAACATTGAGCGGCAGCTTCCAGAGAACCCTGGACCACATCCGGTCCATCGCCGGCTCCGAGGCCGAGAAGGGGCGCCTCTTCGAGCGGCTGATGAAGACGTACTTCCTCGAGGACCCGCTCTACCGGGAGCGTTTCTCCAACGTCCGGCTCTGGTCCGAGTGGGCCGCCGCGCGGCCGGACTTCGACGGCGCCGATACCGGCATCGACCTCGTGGCCGAGGAGCGCCGGGGCGGCTGTTGCGCCATCCAGTGCAAATGCCATGCACCCGGCACGCAGATCGCGAAGCCCCATCTCGACTCCTTCATCGCCGCGTCGGCCCGCGACCCCTTCACCGCCCGCATCGTGGTGGACACCGGCGACGGCTGGGGGCCGAACGCCCGCAAGACCATCGAGCGCCTGAAGCCCGCCTGCACCGTGCTGCGCTTCGGCGATCTCGCGAGCCGCCCTTTCGACTGGCCCGACCTCGCGCGCGCCGCGCCGGAAGACCTCGCCTTCCGCCGCGAGCCCTTCCGTCTGCGGCCCCACCAGCAGGCCGCGTTCGACGACGTGCTCGCCGGCTTCGAGGACCACGATCGCGGCAAGCTCGTCATGGCCTGCGGCGCCGGCAAGACCTTTACCGCCTTGCGCATCGCGGAAGCCGTGGCGGGCGCCGGCGGCCGGGTCCTGTACCCGGTGCCGTCGATCTCCCTGTTCTCCCAATCGATGCGGGAGTGGGCGACGCAGCGCGCGACCCCCCACCGCTACGTCGGCGTCTGCTCCGACACCCGGGCCGGCCGCAACGACGAGGACGCCTCCCTCCAGGAGCTCGAAATTCCGGTGACCACGGACCCGCCGGCGATCTCCGCCGCGCTCCGGGAGGGCGCCGAGGACGCGATGACGGTGGTCTTCTGCACCTACCACTCGCTCGGCATCGTGGAGCGGGCGCAGGACGAGGGAGCGCCGCCCTTCGACCTCGTCCTCTGCGACGAAGCGCACCGCACCACCGGCGTCGAAGCAGCCCGCCCCCGCGAAAGCGAGGGACCCGGCGACCGGACCTCCCCCTTCGTGCTCGTCCACGACGGGGAGCGGGTCCGGGCCGCGAAGCGCCTCTACATGACGGCGACCCCGCGCCTCTACACCGAGAGCGCCAAGGCGAAGGCGGCGAGCCACGACGCGGACGTGTTCTCGATGGACGACCCGGAGACCTACGGGCCGGAATTTCACCGCCTGCCCTTCTCCAGAGCGGTCGATCAGGGGCTGCTGTCCGACTACAAGGTCGTCGTGCTCGCCATGTCCGAACAGCACGTCGACGCCGCGTTGCAGGCGCATCTGGCCGGGGGCGAGAGCGAGATCAACCTGAGCGACGCGGCGAAGATCACCGGCTGCTGGCGGACGTTGCAGAATCCAGAGCACAAGGCCCCCGGCGGGGAGCCCGTGCGCCGCCTCTCCCGCGCCATCGCGTTCACCAACACCATCGCCGCGTCGAAGCGCCTGGAAGCGCACTGGGACGACGTCATCGCCCACGCCATCGACCTGCTGCCGGAGGCCGAACGCCGGAGCGCGCTCCGTTGCGCCACGCGGCACGTCGACGACCAGCATCACGCCCTCGACCGCAAGGCCCGGATCGAGTGGCTGAAGGGCGAGCGCGGCGCCGGGGCCGACGCCGGGGGCGCGTGCCGCATCCTCTCGAACGCGCGCTGCCTGTCCGAGGGCATCGACGTGCCGGCGCTGGACGCGGTGCTGTTCATGAGCCCCCGGAGCTCACAGGTGGACATCGTCCAGGCCGTGGGCCGCGCCATGCGCAAGGCGCCCGGCAAGGAGTACGGCTACATCATCCTGCCCATCGCGGTGCCGGCGGGCGTCAACCCCGCCGCGGCGCTGGACGACAACGAACGCTTCGGCGTGGTCTGGAACGTCCTGCGCGCGCTGCGTTCGCACGACGACCGGCTCGACGCCGAGATCAACAGGATCGACCTCAACCACACGCCCACCGGCCGCATCATCTTCAGTGGCGGCGACGGAAGCGGCGGTGACGGAGACGGGATTCCGGCGGGCGCCGAGCTGCCCCCCGGTCAAGCCGGGGACGGGCTGTTCGCGCCGATGGACCTGCCGCCCGGCGCCATCTACGCCCGGATCGTCGACAAGTGCGGAGACCGGAAGTACTGGGAGACCTGGGCCAGGGACGTCGCGGACATCTTCACGCGCCTGGTCCACCGGATCGAGAACCTGTTGGCCGCCCCCGGCAACGAGGCCCTGCGCGAGTGGTTCGGCGCATTCCACGAGGAGCTGAAGGTCTCGATCAACGAGTCGATCGGCCGCGGCAACGCCATCGAGATCATGGCGCAACACATCCTGACCCGCCCGGTCTTCGAGGCGCTGTTCGAGCACTACGACTTCGCGGCCACCAACCCGGTGGCCCGTGCCCTGGACGCCCTGCGGCAGGACTTCGGCGAGTTCGGCCTCGAGAACGAGGTGCGGGACCTGGAGCGCTTCTACGAGAGCGTCCGGATGCGCGCCCGCGGCCTCGACAACAGCGCGGCGCGGCAGCGGGTGCTGATGGAGCTCTACGAGAAGTTCTTCGCGACCGCGCTCAAGAAGGACACCGAACGCCTCGGCATCGTCTACACCCCGGTCGAGATCGTGGACTTCATCCTGGAGAGCGCCGACCACGTGCTGCGCGAGGAGTTCGGGCGCGGCTTGAGCGACGAAGGCGTCCACGTGCTCGATCCCTTCACCGGGACCGGCATCTTCCTCGTCCGCCTGCTCCAGTCGGCCCTGATCGCCGACCGGGACCTCGAGAGGAAGTACCGCCGGGAGCTGCACGCCAACGAGATCGTGCTGCTGGCCTACTACATCGCCGCCGTCCACATCGAGGAAGCCTTCCACGGCCGGCGCCATGACCACCCAAGCGGCGGCACCTGGGAGCGCGGGCGTCCCGCCCGCATTGACTTCTTGCGGCCCTCTGGGCCCGCTGCGGGCGGGACCGCGTTCTCCACCCGCCATCCGCAAACCCCTTTATCCATAGCGCTTCCCAACCCAAGATGTGGACTACGCGCCTTACGTAGCCCACATCTCCCGCGCTATACGATGCGCCCGGATGCTACCGGAAAGGCACGGATTCGCCTACCGCGCGCTTGACCGAAGCGCCCGCCCGGGCCATCTTCGCACCGCGGTCCGGGGGGAGAGTCCGGCCGCCGTGGCGCCACTCCCCCGCCTCGGCGGGGATGTGCCGGCTCAGGCGACCAGGGGCGCGAGCCGCAGGCACACGCTCCCCGCCTTCGTGGGGGTAGCACCCGGCAGGCAGGGCGCTCGCGGGGCGGCTCCGCCGTCCCGGCTCTGGACCGCACCCCCTTTCTCCCCCGGTCCCGGTGCCGTTGCAATCACGCGCCGGGGCCGGGACTCTCCGGCTGCCCCGCCTGGACGCTGCACCTTCCCCGTATCCGCCGCTCACGGCCGCTACGCCGCCTGTACGCCGCCGTACAGGGCGGAGCGGCGCCGGGACGGACGGTGGTGTGTAGCGGGTAGGGACCCTCGCCCGCGTAGAACGGCGTACAGGCGCGCTGCGGCCCTCTCCCGGTGCCGTGCGAGGCAGGAGGCGGACTCGGCAACCCGAGGGCGATTCGAGCCGGAACCCCTTGGGTCCTGGAGTGGATGCGGGGACTGGCGGGGTAGAGGCGGGCGCCGCCCCGCCCTCGAGGGACAAACCGCCGTCAGCGTCGAGATCCGGGATTGGAGGGACGGATACCGTTGCCGTGCCGCCGCGACCGCTCCTGTAGCGCAGAGAACCCCGGCAGCGCTCGCACACTACGAATCCCGAGCAGGCGGCACGTGACTGATGCGCGGCGCGTCCCGCTACGTGTCGCCGGCGTCCGCCAGGGTGCAGCGCTCGCAATCGTGACCGCATACAGACTCAGACTGGAAGTTGACCGGGAAACCGCGAACCCCGATCCTTCCGGCTCTCCACCGACCCGGGACGGACCGCGCCATGGCCACCCTCCCTCCAACCCGTCGAAGCCGGCAGTCCGATCGGCACACCGCACCGCCTGCGCAAGCCGCGCGTGTTCGCCCGTTGCCGGATACGACGCCTCTGGAGTCGGTCGCCACCGTACCGGTCGAGCGGCTGGTGCTGGATCGCCGCAATCCGCGCCTGGTGAACGTGGACGGCGATGCCACCGATGAAGAGATCGTCGCACAGCTCTACCGCGCGGAAGACCTTGGCGAGTTGCTCCAGTCCATCTCGGCCAACGGCTACATGGACATCGAGCCTCTCATCGTCCTGGAGCAGGATGGGCATCTTGTCGTGCTCGAAGGCAATCGTCGTCTGGCGGCCATCCGCCTGTTCCGTGAACCGGATCTCGCCGCACGTGTTTCCGAGCGAAGACGAATCAGGATCCGGCTTCCGGACCTCACGGACCGGTATCGAAGGACTCTCGATCGTGTTTCGGTCTATCGTGTGGCCGAACGCGATGACGCACGCTCATTCATCGGTTTCAAGCACATCAACGGCGCGGCGAAATGGGAGTCTTATGCAAAGGCCAGATTCGCCGCCGACTGGTATCGTGGTGGTGGTGTTTCGCTTGCGGACGTCGCTGACCGCATCGGCGACAGGCACGACACGATCAAGCGCATGGTCTATGCGATCTACGTATTGGAGCAGGCGCAGGACGCGGGTGTCTTCAGCATCGACGATCGGGTGAGCCCGCGGTTCAATTTCTCCCATCTCTATACGGCGTTGTCCCGCGCACCCTATATGCGGTTTCTCGGCCTGGACACTGCCTGGGCGCATTACGATCCGAGTCCCGATCCTGTCCCCGGTGATAGTGTAGATCGTTTGTCCGAGGTCTTGAGATGGATATACGGATCGCGGGAAGACGGCGCCGATCCGGTGGTTCAGTCTCAAAATCCCGACATCAAGCATCTGGGAGAGGTACTTGCCAGTGCCGAGGGACTGGCGGTCCTGAAAGCGACCGGTTCGCTCTCCGATGCGCACGCGGGCATACGACCTGCCGATCGGAGATTCTCGGAGTCATTGCTTCGAGCGAGGCAGGAGATTCGAGAAGCGTCCAACAGCTTGCGTGGATTCGACGGCCGGGACGAATCGCTGGTCGGAATCGCCGAAGACGTCAGTGAGACGGCGCAAACGATTCTTGATCGGATGAAGAAGAAGGTGCGAGACACTGCGCTGGAAAACGAATGAGTCCCGCCGTCTACCTCCCGCCGGACGCATTCGGCGGCAGAGAGCCTCCCGATCTGGATCTTGCCGCCGATTATCTCGAGCTGAAAGCTGTCTTCTCCGGAGACGGGCAATCTTTCAGTGCAGACATCGTCGATGCGTTGGAGCTTGCGGCCGAGGCCGGGTCCGATGACGTCGATGCCGAGATGAGGAACCGCGAAGAGGTCGCCGCCGGTGCGGTCGCCCGCATGTCTTCGCGAAAACGTGTCCTTTCGGCAGCCTATCCGTTCGATCTCGACGACCGTGGCGACGCGGTTTTCTTCACCGCCGAACGGCCGGATCCCGGTCAGGCCGCCTATCTGGTGTCGCTCCTGTTGTCCAATCTTCGCGCCCTGTCGCCCTTGCTCGACGGCTCCACGATGCATCCGTCGGATCCCGAGGTGCAAGAGCTTCGCCGGCACTTCCAGTATTTCGCAACGGCCGCGATCGCGGCGGAGATCGGTGGACCTGCATGGTCCTTCGGCCATCCGCGGCCGGACGGCGCCGGATTCATCAAGAAACTCTCGGAAATCTGGACCGTACTGAAAGACGGCAGCGTCAAGGCCGATCCTGCATCTCCGACCGCTCCCAAGGACGATCAGGTGGACGTCTTCGCATGGCGCGAGCAAGGAGACGGCCTTCCCGGCTTTCTCCTGGTTGCCGCGCAAGTGGCCACGGGCAAGGACTGGAAGGAAAAGTCCATCAAGTCCCATATCGCCCGCGTGTTTCCCGCTCGCTGGTTCCAGCGTCCTCCCGCCACCGAGATGGTCGCTTACCACGTCATCCCGTTTGCCCGACCGGACCACAAGTTCCGCGACGACGTATTGGTGTTGGGCAACGTGTTGCATCGCCTTCGAGTTCCGCGCCGGGTGAACGAGGCTACCGTCCTTGCCGGGAACGGCATGACGATCGAGGCGATCGACCGGTTGGAAGTCGCGAAGGGCTGGATCAGGTCGTATGTGGAACGAGTGAGGACGGCATGAGGAGAGTGGCCTGCCCGCCCCCGTCCATCCCCTGCCATCGGCAGGAGCATCGGGACACGCTTCCTCGCTGGCCGCGGCGCTGGTCGAGCGCGGCTGCTCCCTGCTCGCCGACGACCTGACCGGCGTGGCGCTCGACGCCGACGAGCGTCCGGTGGCGCTGCCCGGGTTCCCGCGCCAGCGGTTGGAAGCGCATACCCTGGACAGGATGCGCTGGCGCCGGAGGGCGCAGTCGAGGGTGGGCGGGGGGTGGAGAAGTACTGGACCCCGGCGCCCCGGGTCTGCGCTGCGCCGCTGCCGGTGTGCGCGATCTTCGTGCTGGAGGCCGACGACCGCCCGGACGTCGGCATCGAGCCCCTGCCGCGCGGCGTCCCGTTACGGGAATGGCACGCAATTCAAGTAATCACTGCCGGAGGGGAGGACCACCGATGAACGCAAACGCGAACGGACTGGCGCGGGCCCTGGCCCTCGCCACGGCGAGCGCCCTGCCCGTCCTTGACGCGCCGGACTCGGGGATTGGCGCGAACCGTGCCTGGACCGGATGCGTACCGTAGGCAGACCGTCTACCCCGTCCGTCCGTCCCGTCGCCGGAGGCCGGAGGTGGGGTAGGACGGTCATATAGGGGGGCTAACTCTTTGTTTTATGGCCTCGGTGTGAGATGCCCGCGCTCCCAGGTTCGCAACCGGCGTTTGGTTCCGGCTACGCCGGGTTGGGGTGACGGCGCCCGGGTGCGCGCCGCGCGCTCCGGCGCCCTCAGCGGATGCGCTCGAGGATGCCGTCGAGGATTTCAAGCGACGTGTAGTGAATGGTGAGCGAGCCCCTTCCCTTCGCCTTGTGATCGATCCGGACCTTTGCGCCAAGGCGTTCCGCCAGCTCGTTCTCGATCCTGACCACGTCCGGGTCGCGGGCCGGCGTCGACTTCGACCGCGCATCCTGTTCCGTCTTCGCGCGCACCAGCCTTTCGGTCTCGCGGGCCGAAAGGCCCCGCTTGACCACTTCCACCGCCGTCTCGCTCTGCAAGGCGCCGGAGAGCGCGAGCAGGGCGCGCGCGTGTCCCATGTCGAGATCGCCCCGCTCGACCAGTACGCGGACGTCGTCATTGAGATCGAGGAGGCGCATCGTGTTCGACACCGCGGAGCGCGAGCGCCCCACGACGTCGGCGAGCTCCTGGTGCGTCAACCCGAACTCGTCCGCGAGGGCGCGATAGCCCTGCGCCTCCTCGATCGGGTTCAGATCCTCGCGCTGGATGTTCTCGATGAGCGCAATCGCTGCCGCCTCCCGGTCCGAGCACTCGCGCACGACCGCCGGCACCTCGTCAAGCCCGGCCATCTGCGCCGCCCTCCAGCGCCGCTCTCCGGCGACGATCTCGAAGCTGCCGTGCGGCTCGGCCGGCCGCACGACGATCGGCTGGACGATGCCGCGCTCGCGCACCGATTGCGCGAGCTCTTCGAGGGAGGACTCGTCGACGATCCGGCGCGGCTGGTGCTTCCCCCGCCGGACGACGTCCACCGGCAACGATCGGAAACCGCCGGCTCCCTCTTCCGGGCCCGGCGAGGCGACTTCGCCCTCTGCCGCGTCCGGAACCACGCCGAGCAAGGCGTCGAGGCCGCGGCCCAGTCCATGTTTCTTTACCATCGGAATGCGCTCATCCGGGACGCCCCCGCCATTGTGCGGCCCTGAGACAGGTGCCGTCACGCCGGAGCACTTCGCCCGCCAGCGCGAGGTAGGCAAGGGCGCCGCTTGAATTCTTGTCGTAGAGCAACGCCGGCAGGCCGTGGCTCGGCGCCTCGGCGAGACGAACGTTGCGCGGGATCACGGTGCTGTAGACCTTGTCTCCGAAATGCTTCATGAGCTGCTGCGACACCTGGCCGGACAGGTTGTTGCGGGGGTCGAACATCGTGCGCAGCAATCCGTCGATCTGCAGGCTCCGGTTCAGGATCCCGCGGACCTTTTCGATCGTCCTGAGCAGATCGGACAGCCCTTCCAGGGCATAGTACTCGCACTGGATCGGGATCATCACGGCGTCGGCGGCGACCAGCGCGTTCACCGTGAGCATGCTCAGAGCCGGCGGACAGTCGATGACGATGTAGTCATGGTGGTCGCGTACCGCGTCGAGCGCATGCCGCAGCCGGAATTCGCGCCCGATCTCCTCGAGCAGTCCGACCTCCGCACCGGTGAGGTCCGCGTTGCTCGGGGCCAGGGTGTAGTTGCTGTGTTCGACGTACACCAGGATCTCTTCGATCGTCGCCTGCTCCATCAGGACGTCGTAGTTCGACAGCGCGAGCGAGGTCTTGTCGACGCCGCTGCCCATCGTCGTGTTGCCCTGCGGATCGAAATCGACGAGCAGCACCCGGCGCTTCGCCGCTGCAAGCGACGCCCCGAGATTGAGGCTCGTGGTCGTCTTCCCGACGCCGCCCTTCTGGTTGGCAACCGCGATGATCTTGGCCATGAGCACTCCCGTACCGGCGGTCGTGGCTGCGATGCCGCGATTCCTGTCGGTTCATCAGACAAGCGCAGGCGAACGGCAAGCCGTGGGTGGGCCTGGGCCTGGGCCAGGGCACAGGCTGTGAACCGGGCTGCGAACCGGGCTGTACACCCCGGAACCGAGGCCGCAACCCACGAGCCGGGGATTCGGGTGACGGGCCGCAAGCCGCCGGCGACGAACCGGCGGGCTGCGGGCCGCGAAGCGGTGGGCGCCGCAGGCTACGCGGATTCTGCATCCCGCGGTCCCGCGGCGCCAACGTCACGGCCGGCGCCGTCGATGAGGACGAGGGTCGCGACGCGGCGGCCGGCACGGGCTTCGACCGGCTCGACGCGGATGGCGCCGACGCCGGGCTCGTCGCGGGCGAGGGCGTTGATCTCGGCCTCGGGATACGGCCCCTTCATCGCGATGATACGCCCTGGAGCATCGAGGATCGGCCGCGCGCCGATCACGAGATCCGCGATCGCGAGGGCCGCGCGGCTGATCACCGTCGAGTAGCGGTGCGGCGGCCGGTGCGCGTCAAGCCGCTCCGACACGACCTCGACGTTGTCGAGCCCGAGGGTCATCGCGGCATGAGCGCAGAACCGCGTCTTCTTCCGCACGGGGTCGAGCAGTGTGCATCGCACGTCCGGTCGTACGATGGCGAGCACGAGCCCGGGCAGGCCCGCCCCGGTGCCGGCATCGAGCAGCCGCGCTCCGATCAGGAAGTCGAGTGCGGTGAGGGAGTCGAGCACGTGCCGGTCGATCATCGCGAACGGGTCGCGGACCGCGGTGAGGTTGTAGACGCGGTTCCACTTCCCGAGCAACGCGACGTACCCCGCGAGCGCCTGGCGCTGCGCCGTGGTGACACGTATCTTCGATCGGTCGAGCGCCTGGCCGAGCGCCGGATCGAGGCGGGATTCGATCGCTTCCGTGTTCGACGGACATGGGTACCGCCGCCCGCTTCGCCGTTGTCCCCGGTCACGCCCCACTTCCCCCTCCGCGGCCCCGGAAATGCCCGAGCGACCGGCTTAAGGCCCCGATTGCCGCCGCGATACTCTGCTCCGACGGCAAATCGGAGCCGTGGACTGTCTGTTTCATCCCTGTCTGTTTCATCCCTGTCTGTTTCATCCCTGTCTGTTTCATCCCTGTCTGTTTCATCCCTGTCTGTTTCATCCCTGTCTGTTTCATCCCTGTGTAATCCAGCCCTTGCCGAGGGCGACGTCCAGAAACTCGACGACGTCCGCCTCAAGATCGGCGCCGGGAAACGCTTCCCGGAGAGACGCCAGAACACCGTCCGGAGTGCGTTCGCCGTCGCAACGGCTCAGGATCGCGCCGGCACTCCCGCTGAGCCGGACCATGCCCTCGGGATAGAGAAGGACATGGGCGCCCTGCGCCTCCTCCCACTGGAGCCGGAAGCCCGGCGCGATCGCGATTGCCCGATCCTGCGCCAGTTGCTTGTTCATTCTTCATCCTCCGTGGCGAACCACGACGGCTCCCCCGGATGAGGAGCCGTTGGCGCCATCGAGGGGCGGCGCCGGATGCGGGCGCCTCCGATGCTAACGAGCGGCACCCTGGCGATCAACGACGGCGCGGCATCCCGGCTTCCCGTCCCCGCGGATCGGGTACATTGTGCCGGCGGCGGTACGGCCGACCGGGAGGCAACGATGGACGTTTCGAACAGGGTCTCCGGCACGGGAACGCCCCACTTCACGCCCGCCGCCGGCGCGGGAAGCGGCGGCGGGATCGGCCTGCTTCCGGCCAAGCGTGGACGTCCACGTCGGCGGCCCCCCGCCGGTGCGAGAGGCGATGGCCACGGGATCGGCGGCCGAGCCTTCCGTTGCACGGTCGTCACGGCGCTGGCCGCCGCCCTGCTGCTCGCCGCGGGCGGGGCCGATGCAGGGGATCTCCTGGTCGGCACGGCGCCGGGCCGGGACGGCTCGCCGCTCACGTTCCGGCTCGAAGCCGAGAACCGGCGCGACGTGGTGGGAGGACGCATCGTCCTCGGGGAGATCGAGTACGAGGTCTCCAGGATCAGCCGGCTCGGCCTGATCGGAGCGCGCCGCTTCGCAGGCGGCGACCCCGGGCAGGAACGTTACGCGGAGTTCCTGGTGTTCTCCTCGTCGTTCGGCGAGCAGACCGCGGTCGGGAAGCCCTGGCTGGCCGCACGTGAGGCGTACGGCTGCGAAGATCCGTACAACACCTACCTTGCCTTCTATCGGGTCGAAGGCGAAGCGGCGGTGAAGTCGCTCGGCCCGATCCCCTACCCCGCCCTGGCCGAGGACCCCTCGCTCTCGCAGCGCTCCCGGGTGCTTTGCTTCATGGCGCGCCCGCCCGGCTGAAAGGGCGTCGTTCACGCGATGCGCCGCATGTCCCCGGACGGCGGCTCGGGCGCGGACACGGGTGCGGGCGCGGCACGGGCGGACAGGGCGCGCTTCTTCAGGTGCACCAGCAGCAGGGAGACGGCGGCCGGGGTCACCCCGGCGATCCGCGCCGCCTGGCCCACCGAGGCCGGGCGGTACCGTTCGAGCTTCTCGCGCACCTCCGCGGAGAGCCCGCGCACCGCCGCGTAGTCGAGATCGTCGGGCAACGGCGCGTCCTCGTGCTGCCGGGCGCGCTCGATCTCGTCGCGCTGGCGCTGGATGTACCCGTCGTAGCGCGCCTGGATCTCCATCTGCTGCGCCACCGCCTCGTCGTCGACGCCCGGCCCGAGCCCCTCCACCCCGACCAGCGCGCGGTACGACGCCTCCGGGCGCTTGAGCAGATCGAAGACCGCGCAGTCGCGCGAGAGCGGCGCCCCGAGCACCCCGGCCAGCGCCTCCGCGCAACGCGAGGACGGTCCCACCCGCAGAGCTTCGAGGCGCGCGCGCTCGCCCTCGATCCGCTCCCGCTTGGCGGCGAAGGCGTCCCAGCGCGCGTCGTCCACCAGCCCGAGGCGGCGTCCGGTTTCAGTCAGCCGCAGGTCCGCGTTGTCCTCGCGCAGCATCAGGCGGTACTCCGCGCGGCTCGTGAACATGCGGTAGGGCTCGCTCGTGCCGCGGGTGACCAGGTCGTCCACGAGCACGCCGATGTACGCCTCGTGGCGACGCGGGTACCACGGCTCGTCCCCGCGGGCGCGGAGCGCCGCGTTCACCCCGGCGACGAGCCCTTGCGCGGCGGCCTCCTCGTAGCCGGTGGTGCCGTTGATCTGGCCCGCGAAGAACAGGCTCTCCACCCGGCGGGTCTCCAGCCACGGCCGCAGCTCCCGCGGGTCGAAGTAGTCGTACTCGATGGCGTAGCCCGGGCGGGTGACGTGCGCGCGCTCGAAGCCCGCGATGGTGCGCACGAGCTCGATCTGCACGTCGAAGGGGAGGCTGGTCGAGATCCCGTTCGGATAGACCTCGGTGGTGTCCAGCCCCTCCGGCTCGACGAAGATCTGGTGCGCGTCCTTCTCCGCGAAGCGCACCACCTTGTCCTCCACCGAGGGGCAGTAGCGCGGCCCCGCGCCGTCGATGACCCCGGTGTACATCGGCGAGCGGTCGAGCGCATCGAGGATGAGCGCGTGGGTGCGCTCGTTGGTGTGGGTGATGTGGCACGGCGCCTGCGCGGGATGCCGCTCCCGGCTGCCGAGGTACGAGAACACCGGCCGAGGGTCGTCGCCCGGCTGGGGCTCGAGGCGGGAGAAGTCGATGGTGCGCCCGTCGATGCGCGGCGGCGTGCCGGTCTTCAGCCGCCCCACCGCGAACCCGCGCTCGCGCAGCCTGTGCGCCAGCGCGTTCGAGGGCGGATCGCCGGCGCGGCCTCCCTCGTGGTTCCGGAGCCCCACGTGGATGCGTCCGCCGAGGAAGGTGCCGACGGTCATCACCACGCACGCGGCCTCGATGCGCACCCCGATCCCGGTCACCACCCCGCGCACCGTATCCCCGTCCACGAGGAGATCCGAGACGGTCTGCTGGAGCAGCGTGAGCCGGGGCGCGCGTTCGAGCACCCCGCGCATGTGCCGGCGGTACAGCGCGCGGTCGATCTGGGCGCGGGTCGCCCGCACCGCGGGACCCTTGCGCGCGTTCAGGGTGCGGAAGTGGATCCCGCAGTGGTCCGCGGCCACCGCCATCGCCCCGCCGAGGGCGTCGATCTCCTTGACGAGGTGCCCCTTGCCGATCCCGCCGATGGCCGGGTTGCAGCTCATCTGCCCCAGCGTCTCGATGCTCTGGGTGAGCAGCAGGGTCTGCGCCCCGGCCCGCGCCGCGGCCAGCGCCGCCTCGGTGCCGGCATGGCCGCCACCGACGACGATCACGTCGAATGTGCGGGGGTAGCGCATGTGGGTGGGGCCGTTCAGGGCGGCGCGGGAAGCCGGGGACGAAATGGTAGCCGGCGCAGGCATCGTCCGGGAACCCCGCGGGCAGGATTCGGGGGATGCCGGGCGGGAATGGTGGCAGGACGCGGGGCGCGGCGGTACGGAAGGAGGTGAAATGAGCACGTTCGGCGACGATCCGATCCAGTCCATGCACGAAGCCCTCGCCCACGCAAAGGGCGATGGTCCCGCCGTCGTGCACGCTCCCATGACCCCGCGCAAGGTCCGCGAGCGGACAAAGCTCACGCAGGCGCAGATGGCGCCACTGATGGGCATGAGCCTTTCAGGCTACCGGAAATGGGAGCAGGGAACGCGCCGGATCGGCGGTCCGGCCGCGACGCTTCTACGGGTGCTCGAAAGGGAGCCGGCGGATGCCAGGGTGCCGATGGTCTTCGCTGGCCCCCGGGCTTCCCCTGTCGCGGGACTCCATCTTTCCGCGCCGCCGACCAACACCCACCCGCGCAACACGATTACGTCAACGAGCTCGTGTTTTCTGCTCCAATTCCCACTGACCGATCGGCTCACGGATTTCGGCTCACGGATCTTGCGTTCGGGAAAGAGGGTCAATCAGACTCCCCGTTGTGGACATGTATTGGCGTTTTTCCGGTCAAGGCGCCGTCAGATCACGCGATCGACCGACGTCAGGATCGATGCCGGTGGGTTTTGATCGTCCTGTCCTGGATACCTGAACCATCCGGACGATCGCCTGGCGATTCCGCCATGCGGAATCGAAGCCGCCCCCCGGCCAACGTCGTTGACGGGCGGGAAACGGTCTTGTTCCGCGAGGATACGGATGCCCCCTCCCTTCACCCTGTCCGTCTCTCCCCGGCTGCGCTCGACCCCGTTCCACGACCGCGTGCTCGCGGCGGGGGCGCAGGCGTTCACCGTCTACAACCACATGCTGCTGCCGGTGATGTACGAATCGCTGGAGGCCGACTACCGGCACCTCACCGAACAGGTCCAGCTCTGGGACGTCGCGGGGGAGCGGCAGGTCGAGGTCCGCGGGCGGGATGCGCTCGCGCTGGTCGAGTGGATGACCCCGCGCGACGTCGGACGCTGCGCGGTCGGCCGGTGCAGGTACGCGCCCCTCGCCGACGAGAACGGCGGGATCGTCAACGACCCGCTGATCCTCCGGCTGGCGGAGGACCGTTTCTGGATCTCCGTGGCGGACTCCGACGTTCTGCTCTGGGCCAAGGGCCTCGCGGCCGGGCGGGGCTTCGACGCCACCGTGACCGAGCCGGACGTCTCGCCGCTCGGACTGCAGGGGCCGCTGGCGGGCGACGTGGCCGAGGCCGTCTTCGGCCCCTGGACGCGGGCCTTGCGCTTCTTCCGGTTCCGGGAGATCGAGCTCGACGGCATCCCCGTGGTCGTCGCGCGCTCGGGCTGGAGCAAGCAGGGCGGGTTCGAGATCTACCTCCGGGACGGCTCGCTCGGGGGCGCGCTCTGGGATCGGATCATGGAGGCGGGCGCACCGTCCGGAATCCGTCCCGGCGCCCCGAACCTCATCGAACGCATCGAGAGCCGGCTCATCTCCTACGGAACCGACGTGACCCTCGAACACGATCCCTTCGAGGCCGGGCTCGAAGCCTGGTGCGACCTCGACAAGCCGGCCGAGTACCTCGCGCGCGACGCCCTGGCCGCGCGGCGGGGCAGCCCGCCGGCGCGGCGGCTGGAAAGGGTGGTCATCGGCGGCGGGCGGATCGAGCCGAATGCCGAATTCCTGCCGCTGCACGCCGCCGGCTGCGCCGCGGGATACGTCACGAGCGCGGCGTACTCTCCGCGGCTCGAATGCAACGTCGCCCTCGCGATGGTCGCGACGGAGCGGGAGCCGGACGCTCTCCGGGTGACGCTCGCGGGCGGAGAGGAGCGCAGCGTCGCCGTGGTGGGCGAGGACTGGAACACGCCCGGCGACTTGCGTACCGGTGTGTAGGTCGCGTTGACGAGCATCTTCGCCGTTTTGCATGGGGTTCGATCGATGCGGGATCCTCGTTCGCCGGGTCGCGGGAGGCCGGGGAGATGAAGTTCTCGAAGGTCACGTCGCGCGGTCAGACGACGATCCCGAAGAGCATCCGCGAGGCGGCGGGCCTCTACGCGGGCGACGTGCTCGCATTCGAGACGGACGGCGATCGCGTGCTGGTCCGCAAGGTGGCCGAAGGACACGACGACCCCCTGCAAGCGCTCTCCGAGACGTTGAGCGAGTGGACGTCGGCCGAAGACGAGGAAGCCTGGCGTGACCTGTGAGCCGTTCGAGGTCGTGGTGGTGCCCTTTCCGTTCACCGATCGGCAGGCGGAGCGGCGCCGTCCGGCTCTGGTCATCTCGTCGCCGGACTTCAACGCGAGCCACGACCAGTCGATTCTGGCCATGATCACGTCGGCCGGGGGCGAGTGGCCGAGCGACGTGGCGATCCGGGATTGGCACGAAGCCGGCCTCAGCGTCCCCTGCAAGGTCCGTCTCAAGCTGTTCACCCTCGACGACGCCCTGATCCTCCGCAAGGCCGGCAGGCTGTCGGCGCCCCTTTCCCTTGTCGAACGAGCCCGGACCCCTCGATGCGCCGTCGTCCTTGCGATCGAGCCGGGTTGGACTTGCTCACCCCCCGGATGGCGCTCGACCGTCCGGCGGCGCTATGATTGCCGCCGGCCGCCGGGCTCCGGCGGCCGCAAAGGCTGTGAAGGGGAGGAGTAGCCGGACCGGTGCGGGTCCGAGCGAGCGGAGGATGGTGGAAGCTCCGCGCCGCGCCCCCGGTGAAGATCGCCCCGGAGCCGCCGACCGAAAGGGTGTCCGGCCCGATAGTGCCCGATGGCTTGCGTGCCCGCAGCCCGTCCCCGCGGGGGCGGGGGGCGCTTCGAGCCGAAGATCGTTCCGGACGTTCCCGGCAGGCTCGGCCGGCCGGCCCCCGTCACCGGGCCGGGTCATCGCACCCTCGCCCCCCGTTTCCGGGGGCGTGCTTCCGCGGGGACATGCTTTCGCGGAGGCAGGTGGTGACCGCAAGGCCCGCGCCGCGAGGCGCGGGTGAAACCGGGTGGTACCGCGACCTCGCCCGCTTGCGAAGCGGTCGAACCATCGCCCCGGGAGTCGATGGAGAGCGAGCCCCGAGCAAGGGCGCGTCCTGCATCGGATCTCGGGGCGTTGTCGTTTTCGGGGAGCAGCGACGATGGACAAGACGAAAGGGAAGACGGCGGGATTCGAAGACGTACCGAGCCGTTACGACGGCGTGAAGCTGGAGCAGGAGATACTCGCCCTGTGGCGCGAGCACGACGTGTTCAACGAGGCGCAGCGCCAAAGCGAAGGCCGGCCCCTGTACTGCTGGAACGAAGGGCCGCCCACCGCCAACGGGCGGCCGGGGCTGCACCACGTGCTGGCCCGCACCTTCAAGGACGTCTTCCCCCGCTTCAAGCACATGCAGGGCTACCACTGCCCCCGCAAGGCGGGCTGGGACACCCACGGCCTGCCGGTCGAGCATGAGATCGAGAAGGAGCTCGGAATCTTCGACAAGGCCGAGATCGAGCGCCGGGTCGGGGTGGCGGAGTTCACCCGCCGCTGCCGCGAGTCGGTCATGCGCTACATCGGCGACTGGGAGAAGATGACCGAGCGCATGGGCTTCTGGGTGAACATGCGCGACGCCTACTACACCCTCGACAACGCCTTCATCGAGTCGGTGTGGTGGCTGCTCCGGCAGATCTGGGACAAGGGCCTCATCTACCAGGGCTACAAGGTGGTGCCCTACGACCCGCGCATCGGCGCGACGCTGTCCTCGCACGAGGTCGCGCTCGGGTACCAGGAGGTCGAGGACCCGTCGATCGTCGTGCGCTTCCCGGTCGAGGGCGCCGAAGGCACGTCGTTCCTGGTATGGACCACCACCCCGTGGACCCTGCCGTCGAACCTCGCGCTCGCGGTACACCCCGACGTCGACTACGTCCACGTGCGCGTGGACGACGGCAGGGGCGGGAGCGAGACCCTGATCCTCGCCGAAGCCCTCGCCGGCGCGGTGCTGAGCGATGTCGAATCCGTCGACATGCGCGAGAACGACGGCGAGATCGAGACCCTGATCATCCCCGAGGATCGGGACGGCCCGGAGCGGTCGTACACCGTCGAGAAGCGGGTCAAGGGCGCGGCGCTGGAAGGGATGCGCTACGTCCGCCCGTTCGACTTTCTCCCCGCCGAGGGGCCGATCTGCCGGGTATGGGCGGCGGATTTCGTGACCGTCGAGGACGGCACCGGCATCGTGCACTGCGCGCCGGCCTACGGCGAGGACGATATCCGGCTGGGCCGGGCGAAGGGCCTGCCGGTGGTGCACGGGGTGGGGCTCGACGGCTGCTTCCTGCCCGAGGTCGAGCCGGTGGCGGGGAAGTTCTTCAAGGACGCGGACCCCATCCTGATCGCCCTGCTCGAAGCGCGCGGGCTCCTGTACCGCTCCGAGCGCTACCTGCACAACTACCCGCACGGATGGCGCACCGGCGACCCCCTCATCTACTACGCCAAGCACGCCTGGTACATCGAGACGAGCCGGTTCCGCGACCGCATGGTGGCGCTCAACCGCACCATCCACTGGGTGCCGGAGACGATCCGGGAGGGGCGCTTCGGGAACTGGCTCGCGAACAACGTCGATTGGGCGCTCTCGCGGGAGCGCTTCTGGGGCACGCCCCTGCCGGTGTGGACCGACGGCGAGGGCGACTTCATGTGCATCGGCTCGGTGGCGGAGCTCGAATCGCTGTGCGGGCGGAGCCTCGAAGGGGTCGATCTGCACCGCCCGGCCGTGGACCGGATCACCTTCACGCATCCGGACAACGGGCGCACCTACCGGCGCGTGCCGGAGGTCATCGACTGCTGGTTCGATTCGGGGGCGATGTCCTACGCGCAGTTCCACTACCCCTTCGAGAACCGGGAGCTCTTCGAGAGCCGCTTCCCCGCCGACTACATCTGCGAGGCCATCGACCAGACCCGCGGCTGGTTCTACTCCCTGCACGCGATCGCCGCACTGGTGTCGGACAGCGTGGCGTACCGCAACTGCATCTGCCTCGCCCACATCGTGGACAAGGACGGCCGGAAGATGTCGAAGTCGCAGGGCAACATCATCGACCCCTACGACGTCTTCGACCACGTCGGCGCGGACCCCTTGCGCTGGTACCTGGCGTGCCGGATCGCGCCGGAGGTGCAGAAGCGCATCTCCGTGGAGCTCGTGCGCGATGTCGCCTCCGGGTTCATCAACACCTGGTGGAACACCTACGCCTTCTTCGTGATGTACGCGAAGCTCGACCGCGTCGATCTGTCGGATGGCGTCCCCCTCGCCGAGCGCCCCGAGATCGACCGCTGGGCGCTGGCGCTGCTGCACCGCACGGTGGCGGAGGCGACGGAGGCGCTGGAAGGGTACGACGTGCTCTCGGCGGGGCGGGCGATCGAATCCTTCGTGGACCAGCTCAGCAACTGGTACGTGCGGCGCAACCGCCGGCGCTTCTGGAAGGCGGCGGCGGGCCGGGACAAGCAGGCCGCCTACCTCACCCTCTACGAATGCCTGCATACCGCGAACCGGCTGATGGCGCCGATCATGCCCTTCATCAGCGAGGCGGTGCACCGGAACCTGGTGCGGGGGGTGGACGAGGGGGCGTGCCCGAGCGTGCACATGAGCGAATGGCCGGTCCCGGACCCGGCGGTGCGCGACGACGCCCTGCTCGCCGAGATCGGCGCGGTGCAGCGGGTGGTGGGGCTGGGGCGGGCGGCGCGCAACCGGAGCGGGGTGCGGGTGCGCCAGCCGCTGTCGCGCCTGCTGGTGCGGGCGCCGGGCGGAGCGGAGGCCGCCGCGCTCGCGCGCTTCGATGCGCAGATCCTCGAAGAGCTGAACGTGAAGGCGCTGGAGAGGCTCGCGCCCGACACCGAGCTGGTGGGCTACCGCATCAAGCCGAACCTGCCCCGCCTCGGCAAGCGTTTCGGCAGGCGGATTCCCGCGATCCGCGCCGCGCTGGCGAACGCGGACGCGAACGCCGTGGCGGCGGCGGTGGCGGCCGGGCGGACGTTCACGGTCGAGGTCGCGCTTCCCGGCAGGGGGCGGTCCGGGGAAGTCGGAGGGAAGGCCGTCTCCGGCGGGGGGCGGCCCGGCAATGTCGGCGGGGAGGCCGTCTCCGGTGCAGGATCGCCCGCCGAAGCAGTCGGCGAGACCGCCTTCGGCGCGGGACCATCCGCCGAAGCCGCCGGCGAGACCGTCTCCGGTACGGGATCGTCCGCCGAGTCCGCCGGCGGCGGAGCCCTTTCCGGTGGAAGGCCATCCGGGGAAGTCGCCGGAGGGGAGGCCGTCTCCGGCGGGGGATCGCCCGCCGAAGCCGCCGGAAGCGAGCCCCTCACCTTCGAGCCGGAGGATGTGCTCGTGGAGACGACCTCGGCCGAAGGCTATGCGTGCGCGGAGGAGGGCGGCTGGCTCGTGGGCCTGGACACGACGCTGACCGAGGCCCTGGAGCGCGAGGGCCTGGCCCGGGAGCTGGTGCGCACCGTGCAGGAGGCGCGCAAGCAGGCGGGGCTGGAGGTCTCGGACCGCATCACACTCCGCATCGACGGCTCGCCGGAGGTCGCGGCAGCGCTCGACGCCCATCGCGACTACTTGATGGAGGAGACACTGGCCACCGGCTGGGGCGCGGCGGACTGGTCGCCCGCGTACTCGGTCGAGCATACCCTCGGCGCCGAACGGTGGACCATCGGGCTCGCGCGGGTGGGCAGGAGGGGGTGAGCGCCGATACGACTCAACCCGAATCCCGGTTGAGCCACGCCCGAAGACGGGTAGTCCAGTACCTGGGTCGCCGCCTCGGGACGGAGCCGATACGTCACCGAAGCAACGCCCGGGCTTTTCGCCGTACTTCCTCGGTGGGTATCGATCGCGCATCCCCGCGATCGAGCTCGCGAGCGCGTCTGTCCGCTTCCGAAAGCCAAGTCTGCGCAAGCTCTTCTTCCGATGGATCATCGAGGCTCAGCAGCAGCTTTTGAGCGAGCTCCGCGCGTTCATCCGGCGGGAGACCCGGAACGGTCTCTTGCAGTGTCTTGGATTCCTGATTTTCTCCTTTTGCTACGTAAGCGCCCCGTGAAGCGTGAAGTACGTCATACCATAGGCTCATTCTCTGTGTGAACCGCGCCGGATTGCATCGGCGGCGACCATCCCGATTGCGGGGGCAGGTAGTCGAACCGCCGTCGGACCGGCGCCGGCACCACGACCTGGAGGATGGGCTCTGGCCTCGGAAGTTTTCTCACTTTTTGCAAAATACAAGCAGCATTCCATTGATCCCGAGATCATCGCAGAATCCTGGACTGGATTCGGAGACGACAGATGGAAACGAAAGGCATTCTGCGACGGCACGATATCGAAGACTCGCAGACTGCTCCGGTATGGCGAGGGTCAGATCAGCACAATCAGAACCAATGGCCAAGAGGAACCGTATGCCGCAACCGCCAGCCCGCGTCCTCCCGCGTGGCGAGGAGCGCAAGCGTATGAACCCACGGTTCGGAGGCGCCGAACCTCGGCTCCAGGTAAAGATCCACAGTGATGTCTTCGCCCATGGCGAGGGTGACCGTTCCCGAGAGATCGACATCCCCTCCATGATTGGTGATTTCGGCGTGAATCCGGTTGTACTCGGGTGCGGAGAGTTGCACCGCCACGGCGCCGAAATCGATCTCCGGAGCCAGTTCGGTCCTGGCGCCCTCCCAGTGAACCACAGCGGCCAGTCCATCGATCCTCGGAGGCTGGAGATCAGCCTCGAAATGGTCGATGGACACGGACGCTCGACCGAGTGGCCGGAACATTGCCTGCCACAAGTCCTTGCTGATCTCCGGCAGGAGGATTGCCAACCGTACGTCCATCAGCAGGAGGCGGTTGAACGGCGTCATGGCCAGACGACCCTTGCCGGTAAAGCCTTGTCCTGTGAGACCCACTCGATAGACGGGTCCGAGTTGCGCCAACGAGAAGCGCTCGTAACGCCAAGCAAGGTGTGTTTCATCCACCGCGGCCTTGAGTACCGGGACTTCTTCGATGCTTGCAGCAGAATGCGATGCGGCCAGAGCCAACACCGGCGGCGTGCCCGACCCGAGAACCCGTTGTACCAGTGCTGACGGCGCCTGCAGAATCAGCGCCACACCGAAAACGGTGAGAAAAAGCAGGACCGCCAGGAGCCACCTCCCATTCATCCCGGCGGCCCTTTGCTTACGGTAGCCGAGAACTCCGCATCCACTCGATCGGGACGGCCGGCAGCTTCGATGACGATCCTGGTGACCGTGACACCCGATTGCCGGCTGCTCTCGGCCAGCCAGGCGATGAACGCCGTATAGGAAACGTCCTCGAAGCGGGCATCGAACCGGCCGTCCGGTCTTGGAGCCAGCCGAACCAGGGATGGACGCAACCCCCGTGCACCGAGGCTTGCCTCGATTCCTGCGATTCCGGCAGCTCCGGCGGCCGGATCGACACGATCGTCGCCTGACACATCACGCAGCCGCCTCGCCTCTACCGCCCGCGCCGTCAGCCACTCCAACAGATCAAGACGATCCGCCAGACGGCCAGCGCTGGCGCTACGGGCGGCCGACAGGGGATCGACCACTGCGATGAAAAACAAGGCCACCACGCCGAGGGCGAGGCCGATCACAACCAGTATCCGTTCTCGGCTTGACAAGCTGGCCAGAAGGCGCTGCAACCGTTCAGTCATCGATCCGCCTCCCCGGCCGGAGTACGAGCGTCGCATCCACCCCTTGCTCGCCTGAAGCGGTCGAAGACTGCACTTCGACTTCCAACCTCCTGTCGGAAAGCTCCGCGCCCAGCGTCTCAAGCGCACGAAAATCCGGGAGCGTGACTTCCGCGGTCAGAACACCATCGTGGTAGGACAGGCGTGAGACCCGCCGATCACCCTCGGCCAATGTCTCGCCACTGGCAGAGAGAAGGGCGAGAAAACCGCCTTCATTGCGGACGGAGGCGGATTGACTCCGTAACGCCTCCAGACTCCGAGCGGCCTGGATCCGGATATCCATGATTGGGCCATCCGGGGCGAACTCGTCGCGAAACAGCTCCTCGATCCTGTGGTCAATATCCTCGATCTCCGCCTGCTCTTCCCGTAGGGCGAGGCCGGTGTCGAGCGCCCAGGCCAACAGAGCCGCCACCGCGAGCCCGACCGGAACCCGCCAACGCGAGATCTCCTGAAACAGTCCAAGGCTTTCGCTGTACGCTCCCGCAACCAGGTTGGCATCGAATTCGCCGTGCCGAAAATGCGGGACGCCTGCCGGCAGGGCCTCGCGATCCACCGGGACCCCGACTTCGCCGAGTCGGACGAGCGGTGTATCCGGTGCCCCTTCAGCCGTGTCACGTTCACCAAGAAGACGAATCCGGTCCGGCACAGGATCCGTGTCCTTCAGTCGCCGCTCCAGGATCGCCGCTCCGAGCTCGGGCTCGGCCACGAAGCCATCGAAGCGACCGAACCGCACCCGCAACCGGCCCGGCTCCACGCTCACCGTCCATTCTCCGGGCGCCCACGGAAGCGCCAGATAGTCAGGCAGGATCCCCGCAAGGCGTACGCGCGCCTCTTCCGCCCGGCTGAACCACGCGTCCATGCAGGCCCTGCCCGTCACGATGGCCCGGGCCCACCCCGGCACGCTGTCTCTGTCGCTCGGGAGCCGGACGAAGTGGAGGTCCTCCATGTTCTCGCCGACCAGATCCTGCACCGCGAAGAAGGTGATCCGCTCTGCCGCGTTTCGCCGCACCTTCGCCGGCATCTCGAAGCTCAGCACGATCGCGTCCTCGCCCGGGACGAGAAGGATCGCTCTCTGCTCCGTGGGCCATGTGTTCGGCGGGTCGGAGAGATGAACCACCGGCAGGCGGCCCAGCGTCACGGCCTCCCCTCCAGCCGCATCGAGATGCCGACGGCGCCGTCCTCGACGGAGCGCCGGGCAACGGCGACCACCCGGGCGCGCCCGCGTCCGTCCTCCGCTTCGATGTCGATGAGGAACCAGCTCGAGGAGACCGTGATCGGCGCGGTTTTCAGAGCATCGGCCGCAAGGGGCGGTATCCACTCCTTCACCCGGCCGCGAAACTCCGTGGCGCTTGCGAAGGGCGTCTCGGCGCGGCTCTCGACGATCTGCTCCACGGCCCTGTCATCAATGCCGGGAGCGAGCGCCTTGAGCACCGGCGCCGGAGAGGTGTTGACGTTGATCTCGGTCGGTTCCGGCAGTGCGGCCACCAAGGGACGAAGCCCTCGATAGGCCGCAGGCGTCATGTCCGCGATCAGCCTCAACTCGCTACCACCCGCCATGGGCTTTCGGGCACGCCGATAGGGCGGGTTCGCGCGCAGGTAAGGCCGGTCGCCTTGGGCGCCGGGAAGCAGGACGGGTTCACTCAGCACCCACTCCGCTACGGCTACTGCCGTTCCGGGCCGAGCGCCGGCGGCGTCGAGCAGACGATCGAGCTGTTCGTAGGCCGGCTGGTGCAATGCACCGTCCGAGTCTCGGAGTGCATTGAGATTGAAGAGCCCTTGCAGATCGACGATCCGGCCGCCGACCCGGCCCGTCTCGATCGGAAACACGCGCTCTTCGTCGGCCCAGGCTTCCCCGAGATGATCCAGCGGGCCGCCCTCCCAGTCGCCTTCAAGCAGCTCGCGGGCCAGCCATTCGCCCGCCAGAGCGTACTGCCGCGCCTGATCGGAACGGGCCATCATCTCGAATCGGGCGTGTGCGTCGATGTCGTCGCGTAGTAGCCGGGCAGCGACACCGGCCGCCACACTCACGATGATCAGCGCATTCAGGAGTGCCATGCCTTTTTGCCGGCCGCTACGGCAAATGGTATGCGGAACCGTCATCGCAGGCTCACCACCCGGCGGATGGTGCCGAAGCGGCGCGTCTCCAACACCGCCTCGATGCCCTCGGGTAGGTGGTTCCGAGTTCCAGGATCCTCCGGGTCCGGCCAAGTGCTCTGCCATTCCCCTTCACGGCTCCAGACACGGAATCGCATCCGCACCACGTCCGGGACCAGGACTTCCACTTCAGGCTTCTGGGCGGGCGCCGGGTCGAGCTGCCGCCACACCCTCCGTTCGATGCCCTCGCCGCCACGGCTTGGCGCATAGCCGATCCGTTGAAAACCACTCCTCGGCAGACCCGCGGGATTGGACAACCCGCCTCTCGTGAAGGTGAGCGTCTCGCCGCCGGCGCCAAGCGTGAGCACCGGTTCGGACGCCTCTCTTGGGCCGCGGATCCCGCGCGGCGCGGCGTTCTCCAGATCGCGCCCGATGACCGTCACCGCCCGTTGCAGCTCGGCGAGGTCCGAACGCCGCACCGCAAGCCGTGTCTCGGCCGAGAGCGTGACCACCAGCGCCTGCTGCGTCATGACCGCCAGCACCGCGAAGATCGCCACCGCGGCGAGCAGCTCGATGAGGGTGAAACCGCCCGAAGCTGCCCCACGGCTCACTCCGGGTCCTCCGGGTCCGGGGGCAGGAAGCCGACGAGCACCGCGCCGGGACGTCCCTTGGCGGCAGAGGAGACCTCGACACGGGTCAGTCCGTAGGACGCGGGCTCGCTACGAACCGTGACCGTCCACACGGTACCGCCAAGCTCCATCGTCTCTTCAGCTCCCTGCGCCTCCGGGAGGCCCTTGAGGCGGGCCTCTTCCATCGAATTGAGCGCCGCCCAGTGTGCGAACATCCGGTCGGCGAGCGCCGCCGTGTTTCTGGTTTGATGGTCGAGCGCCCGGAAGATCGCGACGAGGGCGATGGACAGCACCGTGATCGCGACGAGGACTTCCACCAGGGTGACGCCACGCTCTCGTTCCCGCAACGTCAGACGCCGCGCCGGCATTCGAGCTCTCCGATGGCGCCAAGGCGGCAGTGAGCCGTGCGCCCCGAGTCGTCCCCGAGCCTCAGGCTGAACGGGGTGCTCTCGCCGCTCGACAGGAGGATGATGTCCGGTTGGGGCCGATCCGGCCGGCGGTCCCGGATCACCACCCGGCGGCCCTCGATGTCCAATGCGGCTTCGAATTCCGGGTCCCAGCCGCCCGCCCGGTAAGGCCGGCCCTCGGTGCGCGGTCGCCAGCGCTCGCTCGCTTCGTCCAGCTCCAGCACCTGCCAGCTCGCAGGCCCGAAGTACAGCGCGAAATTCCGCCGTGTATACATGGCTTCTTCCTGCAGGAAGCGCACCGCCCGCGCCAGCTCCTCCATCCGCGCCGCCGGTGTCTCGCCGGGCGCGAGCCGGAGGCTCAGGACCGCGGAGAATGCAATGGTGGCGAAGATCGCGGTCGCCACCAGGAGCTCGATCAGGCTGAAGCCCGCAACCGACCGCGCTTCCTTACTCTGCCGTCCAGTTGCCGATGTCCGCATCGTTCCCAGTGCCGCCGGCCTCACCGTCGGCGCCGTAGGAGAAGACGTCGATCTCGCCGTGCACCCCCGGAATGAGGTAGAGGTAGTCGCGCCCCCATGGATCTTTCGGCAACCGGGCAAGATATCCGTTGTCCGACCAGTTCGGCGGTACCGGATCGATCACCGGCTTTGCGATCAGCGCCTTCAGGCCCTGCGCGGTAGTGGGATACACCCGGTTGTCGAGGCGATAGAGCTGGAGTGCGTTTTCCAGCACCTGGATGTCCTGCCGCGCGCGGGCCATGCGCGCCTGGTCCGGACGGTCGATGACCCGGGGCACGATCATGAGCGCCAGAATGCCGATGATGACGACCACCACCATCAGCTCGATCAGCGAGAAGCCGCGCTCGCGACATCTCATCTCCATCGTAGCAGCCCGCGATTTTCCGGTTGAAACTGTGAGGATGACGGTCAGAGAGCGCTCCCGCCCCACTCTTTTGCGAGAGATGAGATATCAGGACAATTTTTGACAGGAACGTTGCAACATCAGCATCCCAACCCGTCGGATCCGGAACCAAGTGTTTGTTGTAGAACTGGGAACGGCCCCACCGAACCAGAAGCCGGATGATTCCTCGTCGTTTTGTTGAAGATTTCGCGGGTAAGAAACTAACTTACATCTTGGTATCCTTCATAAATACGGTGCGTCGAATACAATGGTGTATCCTCTGGTGCGAATCCCGCCATTTGCGAGTACTGGCTCTACATAGGCACGCAGTCTTCGATACAACTGCTACTATAACGAGTCAACTTAATTGTCTGCTATATTAATGCTGCTTAGATTCGAGGGTAATCAGGAAGGGTTTTTGTGGCGCCTCGATCACAATCAACTGGCACGTCTCGACTCGTTCGAGCCGACGCTGGGACACACGCTATCTAATCGTGTTGTACGAAGGAGTTATATGCGATGGACCGTATCGACGTCTCCTGCTCAAGGAGGGCCTTAATCTGCGGCAAATCATACTCCCGAGGGAAACGCGCTATTATACGATTAAGATCGGCATCGACAGACAATACAACCCCGCCTTTGCGCAATATAGCTTTCGACACTGAAGGTAAAACTGCAAAAAATGTCCGTCCATGAACGCGCGCATGAACCACCAACTCGCCGCAACGGGCTTCTATCTTCTCATAACAGCATGTGTTGGAGAACCGCTTTGTCACGAAAGAACCACCGCTTTCGCAACCCACAACGCTGCTTATAGAGAGGCAAGCAGTGGGAATAATGACTCCCATAATCAGGGCAACGCCTTCGCCCACTTGGCAGTATCTACATCTACGACACCGATGGTTCACTAGCTAGCTTCCGAACGACTATGCAAACTAAGGGGAGGAATTAGGCCGTGTTGACGAATCATCGAAGCATGATCCAAGCCGACACGAGATGAATAAACGCCAAGTACGTTCGGCTGAGCTTGTCATCCGCGTGGTAATGCGACGGAATTTCTTGAGCTTGTTGAACCACCGCTCGACCTCCTCGTGTAGATCGTACTCCTCGGCACCATAATGAATCGGCTCGGTACGATTCGCTCTGGGAGGTATCACCGCCTCAATCCCCAACCCCGCCAGAAATCGACGGACGGCCTAGCTGTCATACGCCTTGTCCATCACCGCAGCCATCACCCCGAGTCCCCCCGGCACCCCCTCCCACACCGCCTCGAATCCCGTCGCGTCGTGACGCTCTCCCCCACTCAGCGCGAACGATACGCCGGTGCGTTCGTCGGTGCAGGCCGCGTGCAGCTTGGTGGACAAACCACCGGCCGTTGCGAAGGGCGACCCAGAGCCTGGGCCTGTTGTCTGCCGTTTTTTTGACGCCCCGGCCGCATGTTGATGCGCCTGCACAAATCGTCGAGCCGGTGAAGAGCTCTCTGGAGCTGCTCATCGTCGAGGCTGCTCTGAAACCGTTCCCAGAGCCTCTTCCACAGCTCGCGCTTTTCCCAACGGCGAAAGCGGTGGTAGGGCGGCGTTCCAGTCGCCGAACTCATCGGGCAGGTCCTGCCACGGAGTCGCGGTGCGCGCCTAGTACAGACGGCTTCGATGAACATTCGGTCGCTGAGCTTCGGCGGGCTGCGACGGCGTGCTTGAGCTCCCGCAGCACGGGTTCGATTGTCGACCACAGCGTATCCACTGATCAGCAAGCGGAGTGCCATGAGGGTTCTCCGAAACATGCGGTCAACGGGGAACATCTACCAGGATTCCGTGAATTCGTCAACATCGCTTCAGACGGCATGGGCATGGTCGTACCGAACCCTGATGAAGTGTCCCGCTACGCAGACCGGCCAGAACCAATCGATCAAAACCTCTGTGCAGAGGTACTTCATCTTGGCCGCGTCACTCGGAACACATTACCTACTGCTAGGCACGTTTATCGGTATTGCGACGCGTTTCAGTAAAGCCCTCTCATCAGCCCGGGCCCATAAGTAGACAATGTAGGCCAAGTTTTCAATGGATTCGCGTCTTGCGCCCTCCAAGTTCACGGTGAATGTCACTGTTTCTCCGGGTGCGCCAGTCCGTGCCGCCGGTTCGATTAATTCAACCCAACCATCTCCCGACAATACTTCCAGCGTCACATCGATAGATGCCAAAGTGGCATCAAGAGCGTCGGCAATCCGTTGGATGATCTCGGAACTCGCCGCATCAAGTGAAAAGGATACGCCGTTCGTAGCATTAGTAATTTCCCGTATGGCTTGAGCCGCGGCAGTCCCATCGCCACTCTGCAAGCCGACCACGATTATCCCCTTGTCTCGCAACGCCCTTATGGTTTCAGCTTTGGTTGCTCCCGGATAATTTGGCTCCTCTGCACTATCGTGGAAAGCAGCGTCCGTGGCAAAAATAACGATTGGAAGCGCGCCTTCTCGCCAACCGGGGAGGGTCGATGGAACATCGCCCGGATCATCCAAATCGCCGTCTCCGTTTATATCGCGTCCTCGCCCGGTTGCTACTTGGTAAAGGGCTTCAAGCTGTGACTCAGGAGGATCGGAGCCATCCATCAAGGGCATATCAAGCCGATCGATTGCAGCCACCACCACGTCAGTATTCGCAGTAAGATCTTGGTAGAGTCGGTAAGCTGTATCGGAGACATCTCCATAAGGAGATATTGGGAAGTCGGCGAAGCCGGCTACCCCGAATTGCACGTCGATCCCGCGCCCGTTCAAACCATCGATAATGTCTCCAGCCTTCAACTGCAGATTATCGATGTCATCGCTATAGCTACCGCTCTGGTCAATGAGGAAGATGACATCTAGAGCAAGAACACCCGCCGCCGGTATCTCGACATCTACTTGGACGGCCTCTTTCTGCCCCAATTGCAGTGATATCTGCTCTTTCTTGTCCAGATCTATCGCTTTTGCCAATAAAGCGGTCTCAACAGCCGACTTGAGGTTGAGAATTATTCCTGGAGTACTAGCGGACCAAGCGGTCTCGCTTGAAGGAAATGACATACATGACGACGATGACGACGATCGATTCTCCCTAGTTGTCCTCGGAACAAGAGAGTTGTTGGCACTTCCGATCAGGATGTTACGGATTTCCGGTGTGGTGAGCGTTGTATTTATCGCATGTACGAGTCCAGCCGCGCCGGTCACCATGGGGGCAGCATACGATGTGCCATCCCCAGTCGTTCTGCCGGTCGTCATACCCCAACCAATCTTGTCGCCCGGTGCGGCCAAATTGACCACACTTCCCATACGACTCCAACACGTATCCTTATTCATTTGATCGGAAGCAGCTACGATGAGTGCATGGGAAAGCCAACTATCTTCCTCCGGAGTCGTAGCCGATGCCGGCAACAGCATATTATCGTTCTTCTCGCAATTGTTACCGCTGGACCATACTACAAGGGCATCCTTACGTCGAGCGTAGTTTACCGCACACGAATAGTTCAGACGGATATTTCTGCGACTGGAAATCCTCTTTTCCTGGCTATCAGAGCATTTCGACTTGTCTTCCCAGGAGGAAACGTTGACTACTTTAGCATTGTTCCTGATAGCTGTCTTTATGCCCTCAATAATGTTGGTGACAAACGAGCAGTCAGGATTTTCAGGATTACTGCATCGAGATCACTTCACGTCAACAAATATGAGGTCGCTGTGCGGGTTCACCCCACGCCGAGTCATAGCCCCGTCGGCATATCCAGCGGCGAAAGCGGCCACCCAAAGCCCGTGGGTTTCCCCCGGCGTATCATCATCGGTCAGGTCATTGCCCTTTTCATCAAAGCGCATCACACGGGTTGAGGCTATCGCATCCTGGCCCGCGGGCAAGCCAGTGTCCACCACGGCAATCTTGTTTTCTCCTAGAGTTTCAGCCGACAACGCCCGCCAAGCATCTGGGGCACCGATGGTATTTATCCAATAATCACCATCGAAGGAAACAGTAGAAGGAGGGGGAACTGCTTCTTTCAGCGGAGGCAAGCTTAGGCCCGATGGATTCCCCGGGTTGTCCCCCTTTTTCTGCCAGCGAAGATATCCTTCGGCATTGTCAAGTGTTGATATATCATCAACTTCGACCAATCTATTGAGATCGGCTCCGGCTACCCCGGAGTATGTCTTCAAGTTGTCGATGATTTCCTCTTCGCTCGCGGAAGAATCGATGACAAGCTGCAAGATACGCAAGTCGAGATCGGATCCGATTCGCACGCTTAAGGCATCGGCTCGGGCACGCACAGCATCAAAATCCTCCGGGGTTATGTCTTCGTCGAGGCAAACAAGCACCTGATCCTTGGCCGCCTCAACCATTTCACCCGCAAGATCGATAACCTCTACCTCGGTGGGTTGGATCAAACCCTCGACGTTGTTGATGGTTACTTTGATTGTATCCGTATCCGAAGCGCCGTCGTCGTCTTTGACGAGCAATTGGAATTCGAGGGTGGTATTGGCGGTAACGTCCGGGGCTTGAAACATCGCGCGCACGGAGCCTGCGTCGGCGATGGTCACAGACGGAGAGCCGGAAATCTGGGACCAAGTGTAGGAAGCTAACGTACCGTCACTGTCCGAACTGGCGGAGCCGTCAAGTGTCACGGTTTCCCGTTCTTCCACTGTCTGGTCGGGGCCCGCGTTCGCATCGGGACCCGCGTTCGTAGAGCCCCCCCCCCCCGCATCCACTGATTATTGCTACCGCTAAAGCATACACACCTGCTCCTATCACGCTTCGGACCGTGTCTGTGGAGGGGGCGTTCATGTGAGCGATATTCACTGTTTTCGGCTCCAAGTGAGTAGTTCTGGTCCTGAGTCTGCTCCGGATTTTGTCAGGATGGTTCCGTTCTGTCAACCCCCAGTGTTGTTTGTCACGGTGGGTCCGTTCAAAATCCGGTGACGCCGGTTATGGAGATCGAAGATTATCCTGTAAATCCAGTATAATCAAAGACATGTCCAAGCCCTACTCCGCTGGCGGCGCGTGCCCGAACAGCTCCCGCGCCTCGGCGGCTGCGCTGGTGTCCCCGAATTCGCGCAGGACGTAGGCCGCGCGTTCGGCGGCGACTCCGGTGGCGCCCGCATCCAGATCCGCCTGCAACTGCTCGATCTCCAGCTCGGCCAACATCTCGCGCAGCTTTCTCATGCGAGCGATCAAGGCCCCCTCGGGATCGTATTGCGGGTAGCTCTGCAGCACGCTGGCGAGGCTACGGAAGGCGGCCCGCGCTCTTGCCCGCGTCTCTTCGTAGGGAGCGCCTCGGGCGAGCGTCCGTTCGGCGATCTCATGCTCTGCGACAGCGGCGACCGACTTCGCGTGCCCGGCCGCCGCGTAGCCGGGTTCGAGGGTTTCGACCTCTCGCGCCGCCGCCAACGCACGCTCCGGCTCGCCGGCCCGCAACAACGCATGTGCGTAGTCGAGGCGTACCGCGATTCCGACCTTGTTGTCGGCGGCTGCCCGGAGGTCCTCGTATCGCCTGACTGCCTCTGGATAATCACCGGCCTCGAGGGCATCGCGAGCAACGGCATAGGCTGAACGAAACTCCACCGGCACCGGAGTCGTCGCACACCCGCTCAGCAGGAACAGTGCCGCCACGGCCCCGACGAGGCATCTCGGAAGGGCAGACCATGCCATCCACCGGCGCACCTTCTCTCCGGATATTCGTTCCATTATGGGTCGGCATGCTAGCACGGTCCCGGACGCGCGCTATACTGTCCCGGCTTCGGCGTCAGAAGCCGTCCTGAGACTGAGCAACGGGATTGGCGACCGCACTCAGGCTGAGGAAACCTCGGTGGTCAAGATCGGCGGCAGTGCAGGGTGGTGGACGCGCGGGACGGTCCGTTGCGCTTCCATCATCGTTTTCGCTTGGTGTTCGGCGGGACTCGTCCTGCGAATCGTCGGGCCGGAGCGCGACGGCCCGCCCGCCTTGGGGAGCGCCGGCACCAGCCACCTCGCCGGGCAATCGGCCCAGAGCCCACGTCCCCGGCAGAGTTTCTCAGCCATCTTCGGCGTTGCGACGACGGCCGAGCCCGCCAAATCGGTCCCGATCGTCCGGAACACAGCCTATTCGCTCCGCGGGCTGTTCACCACGCGCGACGGACACGGCTTCGCGATGATCGAAACGTCGGGTACCACCGCTGTCTACCGCGGACAGGATCGTCTGCCCGGGGGTGAGACCGTGGCCGAGATTGGCCCTGATAGCGTCACGCTCCGCGGCGCGCAAGGGCTCGCGTTTCTCGCGTTCGAAGACTCGGAGATCCCCGGCGCAGTTCCTGGCGGGACATCCGCCGCCGTTCCGGGTGGGGAACCCGTGCAGGCGGCCCGTCAGCCCAAGGCCGAAATCCCCAATGTGGTCCACGCGACGGCACCCAAGGCCGAGCCGGAGCGGCGACCGCCACTTTCACGCGCCAATCTCAGCCAGCAGCTCCTCTCGGCCGATGCCCTGTCCGCCGCCCGGTTCACGCGCGTCCGCGCGCGCAATGGAAAGATCGGGCTACGCATCAAATGGCTCCGGCAGGACGAGCTGACCGATGCGATTGGCCTGCGGCGCGGCGATGTCATCCTCGCGGTGAACGGCCTGTCGGTGGATGATCCCAGGACCATGGGCACCCTGATCGAGGCGCTCCCCGCAAGCGGTGAGATCGTGATCGATCTCGAACGCCGCAACGGGCCGCACCGGCTGGTGATCCCCCTGTCGCATGGCTGAGTGGTTGCCGAAACGCCCTTGTTTCCGGCCTTTCGCGCGGCGGCTCTCCGTGTCCGTGCTGACGGCCTGCTTCACGGTGGCGCTGCATCCAGTCGCGGTGGAGGCGGCAGAAGACGCACGGCTCAATCTGCGCGACGCTGACCTTTCCGCCTTCATCGAGCTGGTCGCGCGTATCACGGGACGCAACTTCATCGTCGACCCACGGGTGCAGGGCAGGGTGACCATCATCGCACCGGAGACGGTGGAGCCGGATGCCGTCTACAAAATCTTCCGCAACGTCCTGCAGATCAACCGCTACGCTGTCGTCGAGGGCGATGGCGCCGATCGTATCGTGCCGATGCAGCTCGCGCGTGAGCTCCCCCCCGAGGTACGAGGGGAACGAGAGGGATCCGCGCCGGAGGCAGGCTTCATCACCCGAGCGGTGAGGGTCGAACACATGCCGATCAACGAGGCGATGGAGGTCATTCGTCCCCTTCTTCCCGCCGAGGCGGTATTGACGGCCTATTCCACCGGCCGGCTGCTTATCATCTCCGACCGCGAAGCCAACATCGGTCGGGTGGAAGGATTGCTGAGCCGCCTCGACCGCCCGCATGTGCCGAAGGTCGAGGTCCTGGCGCTTCGTAACGCTCCCGCCAAGGACGTGGTCGATACCCTGACGGCCCTGGAGCTGACTTTCCCCAATGCCAAGGTGACCGCAGACGCCCGTTCGAACGCCCTGTTGATCAGCGGCCCCACGGCCTTCCGCGACCAAGTGCGCGCGCTCGTCTCCGAGCTGGATCGGCCGCGCACCGTCTCGGACGCAACCGTGGTGCCTCTGCGTTACGCCGACGCGGCCAAGATCGAAGCCGTGATCTCCAAGCTCTTTGCGGCACAGCCTGCCCCCGCCGGGGGGCAAGGTGGCGCTTCCGGAGCCGTCGTCGCCGACGTCGCCACGAACTCGATCCTGATCTCGGCTCCGCCGGATCGTCTCTCCTCCCTCGTCACCGCCGTGAAGGCGCTCGATCAGCGACCCTCGCAGGTGCTGATCGAGGGGATGATCTTCGAAATGGGAGCGGAGAAGTTCGCTCAGCTCGGCGTCCAGTTCGGCGCACTCGTCGACGGCATCTTTGCAGGCGGGAGCCTGTTCTCGGTTGGTGAGATACCGTCTCTAGGCAGCTTGGTGACGGCAGTCCTTGCAGACAACGTGCCCAATCCCGGCCCCGGACTCAGCCTCGGCCTGCGTGTCGGGAGCGGTGACAGCGGGTTGGTCGGCTTGATCTCGGCGCTCGCCCGCGATGCAACCACGAACATTCTGGCCACGCCCTCGATCCTCACGCTCGACAGCGAGACGGCCGAAATCGTGGTGGCGCAGAACGTGCCCTTCGTGACCGGCCGGTTCTCCACGGTCGGAGACGACGCGAATCCGGACCGCCCCTTCCAGACCATACAGCGCCAGGACGTGGGACTCACCCTCCGGGTGACCCCGCAGATCACCGCCGACGACACGGTACGCCTCCAGGTCGAACAGGAAGTGTCAAGCCTCACCACGGCTGCGGCAGCGTCTGGGAGCGAGATCACCCAGCGCCGGGCGATCGACACCAGATCCTGGTCGGTGACCGCCAGCTCGTGTTGCTCGGCGGGTTGCTCGAGGACCAGTCCTCCGACAGCCGGCAAAGGGTGCCCGGCCTCGGCGATCTGCCGGTGCTCAGGTATCTCTTCGGGGCCAAATCCAACCGGGGGATGAAGCGGATCCTGCTCCTGCTCCTGCGTCCGACCATCATTCGCAACGACGCGGAATTCGCCGAGGTGACGGAAAAGAGCTACAACCGGGCGGGCGCGCGTAGCGGCGCCCTCGCATCCGAGACCGACGACCAGTACCCGCGGGCCGACCGCATCCGGCTGTCCGCGCGGATACCGACCCTCGGCGCTCCCTTCCGTCCAGGCGCCGCGCCAAGCAGCGGCGAAGCGCCGGCGCTCATGCCGCCCCTCCCCCCACGACTGCGCTTCGACGGCGAATGACCGTGGATGCAGAAGAGCGAATCCCGGCGCTGCCTCTCGCTTTCGCTCGCCGGCACGGCATCGCGGTGGCACCGGAGGCCGGCAGCAGAGGAGCCACCGCCCCGATCGTCCTCCTCGTGCGCGAGGACTGTCCCGAGCAGATCTGGCGTGAAGCGCGGCGTTTGCTCGGGCGCCCGGTGACGGTCTCGGTCTGCCCGGACCAAGCCATTCTGGAGACGCTGGAGCGGATCTACGGCGGTCGGTTCGAGGCCGCAGACGCAGCAACGACCCTCGAAATGGATGTCCAGATCGAGGATGGCCGTGGCGAGAGCCTCGTCACCGATCTTCTCGACAATACCTCCGAGGCTCCGGTCATCCAGCTCATCAACACGCTTCTTCGCCAAGCTCTCCGGCGGCGCGCATCGGACATGCACGTCGAGCCGATGGAGGTGGGCTTGCGCGTACGCATGCGCATCGACGGCGCCCTGCGCACGGTGATGGAGCGCCACGACGTTCCGGCAGGAAGGGTGGTGTCGCGCTTCAAGGTGATGGCGCGCATGGACATCGCCGAGACCCGGTTGCCTCAGGACGGACGGATTGCGCTCCGCTTCGGCGGACGCTCGGTGGACGTGCGCGTCTCGACCCTGCCCTCGAAAGCCGGTGAACGGGTGGTGCTGCGCATCCTGGACAAGAGCACGGGGCTCTTTTCCCTTGGGGAGATCGGGCTCTCGGACCGGCAACGGCACCGGATCGAGCGCATGGTCGCCCACACCAACGGAATCGTCCTCGTCACCGGCCCGACCGGCAGCGGCAAGACTACGACGCTTTACTCCATCATGCGCAAGCTGAACGACACGAGGCGCAACATCCTCACCGTCGAGGATCCGGTGGAATACGACCTCGCCGGAATCGGGCAGACCCAGGTGAACCCGCAGATCGGCATGACCTTCGCACATTCGCTGCGGGCGATCCTGCGCCAGGACCCGGACATCGTTCTGGTCGGCGAGATTCGTGACGGTGAAACGGCTTCGATTGCCGTCCAGGCGGCACTGACCGGGCATCTGGTGCTCTCCACGCTCCACACCAACACGGCGATCGGAGCGGTAACGCGCCTGCGCGATCTCGGCGTCGAGCCCTACCTCCTGTCCTCGACGATCCGGGGTCTCGTCTCGCAACGGCTGGTGCGCCGGGTCTGCCCGGAATGTGCCGTCTCCGCACCGCCCGCCGTGGCCGAACGCGGGCTCTTCGAGCGGAGCGGTCTCTCGGTGCCCGAACGTCTGCCGCGCGCCGCCGGCTGCCCCGCCTGCGACGACGCCGGATATCGTGGGCGCCTCGGTATCTATGAGATCGTCGACGTCGATTCCCGCCTCAGCGCGCAGATCCACGACAACCGCCCTGAACACGAGCTTACGGAGGCTGCGCTTCCGGTTTCGGAACGCCTCGCCGCCGCGGGCCTCATTGCGGCGGCCGAGGGGCGGACGACGATCGACGAGGCGATGCGGGCGGTGGCGCAGGACGAATGAGCGCTTGGCAGTACACCGCTTACGACTCCGAGGGCCGTCAGGTGAAAGGGGCGCTCGTCGCGGATGGTGAGTCTCATGCCCGCGGTCTCCTGCGCGAGAGCGGACTCTTCCCCGAGCGCTTGGCTCCGGCACGGGAGCACAAAGAACGGTCCTGGCTGCCGCGGCGTCTCGGACCGCGGCGGTTGAGCGTCGAGGAGCTCGCGGTCTTCACGCGCCAGATGGCAGTGCTCATCGGCGCGGAGCTTCCAGTCGACGAAGCGTTGCAGGTCTTCACGCAGTCCGAGGCCGGGGGCGCGGTGCGCCGCATCGCCGCCGAATTGCGCTCCCGTGTGCGTGACGGGCTTTCGCTCTCTCGCGCGCTCGGGGCAGAGACCGGAACCTTTCCCGGCTACTACGTCGCCGCCATCGCCGCGGGTGAAAGCAGCGGCGAACTCGCGCGCGTCTGCGAGACTCTCGCCGATTTCATCGAAACACGCCAAGCGGTCCGGGACAAGGCCGCGACTGCACTGGTCTACCCCGCTTTCGTCGGCGCCGTTTCACTCGTGGTCGCGGGTATTCTTCTCGTCAACGTGGCGCCTGAAATCGTGGCCCTCTTCGAGCAGACCGGCCAGCCGCTGCCCGCGATTACGCGCATCAGCCTAGGCGTGGGGCACTTTCTCGGTGCGTACTGGCCCTGGATTGGCGCCGGATTCCTGGTGCTGGTTGTCCTCGCCCGATCGGCGCTCGGGCTGCCTCGCGTACGCAGTGCCCATGATCGATTGTTGCTGCGCCTGCCGGTCATCGGCCGCTTGGCCCGGTTACGCGCTGCGGCGCTCTATCTGCGCACGCTGGCGCTCGTCCTCTCCGGCCGGATGCCCGGAAACGTGGCCATGAGCTTCGCCGTCGAGGCGGTTGCGAATTCGAAGCTGCGCGCCGAAGCGATGCAGGCACATGTCGCGGTCGAGGAGGGTCGGCGCATGGTTTCGGCGATGAAGGGCATGAGCGCACTGCCGCCGATTGCGCTCCAGTTGATCGAGAGCGGCGAGCGGAGCGGGCGGATCATGGAGATGAGCGTGCGAGCGGCAACCATTGTCGAAAATTCTCTCAGGGAGCAGAACCAGCGGCTCTCGACGCTGCTCGAGCCCATCATGATGATGCTCGTGGGCGGCTTCGTACTGGTGATCGTCCTCTCCGTGCTGTTACCGATCTTCGATCTTCAGACTACGTTCGTGCGGTGATACGCCACCGTTTCAGCAGGCGCGGGCAGGGAGACAGCGGTCACACTGTGTTTCGCATCGTTTTGATCCGGATGGCTCACTGGGTTGACGCGGCCTCACGCGCCGCCGCGGCCGTCGGAACAGCTTCTCGGTCACCGTTCCGGCATCCGGGTCGCCCGGCTCGGCTCCCACGGTGTGCTCCGCGAGCCGTGACGGAACCCGATCCTTGCGGAAACTCTCGAACACCCCTGTACTGCTGGAACGAAGGGCCGCCCACCGCCAACGGGCGGCCGGGGCTGCACCACGTGCTGGCCCGCACCTTCAAGGACGTCTTCCCCCGCTTCAAGCACATGCAGGGCTACCACTGCCCCCGCAAGGCGGGCTGGGACACCCACGGCCTGCCGGTCGAGCATGAGATCGAGAAGGAGCTCGGAATCTTCGACAAGGCCGAGATCGAGCGCCGGGTCGGGGTGGCGGAGTTCACCCGCCGCTGCCGCGAGTCGGTCATGCGCTACATCGGCGACTGGGAGAAGATGACCGAGCGCATGGGCTTCTGGGTGAACATGCGCGACGCCTACTACACCCTCGACAACGCCTTCATCGAGTCGGTGTGGTGGCTGCTCCGGCAGATCTGGGACAAGGGCCTCATCTACCAGGGCTACAAGGTGGTGCCCTACGACCCGCGCATCGGCGCGACGCTGTCCTCGCACGAGGTCGCGCTCGGGTACCAGGAGGTCGAGGACCCGTCGATCGTCGTGCGCTTCCCGGTCGAGGGCGCCGAAGGCACGTCGTTCCTGGTATGGACCACCACCCCGTGGACCCTGCCGTCGAACCTCGCGCTCGCGGTACACCCCGACGTCGACTACGTCCACGTGCGCGTGGACGACGGCAGGGGCGGGAGCGAGACCCTGATCCTCGCCGAGGCGCTGGCCGGCGCGGTGCTGCGCGACGTCGAATCCGTCCGCATGCGCGAGAACGACGGCGAGATCGAGACCCTGATCATCCCCGAGGATCGGGGCGGCCCGGAGCGGTCGTACACCGTCGAGAAGCGGGTCAAGGGCGCGGCGCTGGAAGGGATGCGCTACGTCCGCCCGTTCGACTTTCTCCCGGCCGAGGGGCCGATCTGCCGGGTATGGGCGGCGGACTTCGTGACCGTCGAGGACGGCACCGGCATCGTGCACTGCGCGCCGGCCTACGGCGAGGACGACATCCGGCTGGGCCGGGCGAAGGGCCTGCCGGTGGTGCACGGGGTGGGGCTCGACGGCTGCTTCCTGCCCGAGGTGGAGCCGGTGGCCGGGAAGTTCTTCAAGGACGCCGACCCCATCCTGATCGCCCTGCTCGAAGAGCGCGGGCTCCTGTACCGCTCCGAGCGCTACCGGCACAACTACCCGCACGGATGGCGCACCGGCGATCCCCTCATCTACTACGCCAAGCACGCCTGGTACATCGAGACGAGCCGGTTCCGCGACCGCATGGTGGCGCTCAACCGCACCATCCACTGGGTGCCGGAGACGATCCGGGAGGGGCGTTTCGGGAACTGGCTCGCGAACAACGTCGATTGGGCGCTCTCGCGGGAACGCTTCTGGGGCACGCCCCTGCCGGTGTGGACCGACGGCGAGGGCGACTTCATGTGCATCGGCTCGGTGGCGGAGCTCGAATCGCTGTGCGGGCGGAGCCTCGAAGGGGTCGATCTGCACCGCCCGGCCGTGGACGAGATCGCCTTCACGCATCCGGACAACGGGCGCACCTACCGGCGCGTGCCGGAGGTCATCGACTGCTGGTTCGATTCGGGGGCGATGTCCTACGCGCAGTTCCACTACCCCTTCGAGAACCGGGAGCTCTTCGAGAGCCGCTTCCCCGCCGACTACATCTGCGAGGCCATCGACCAGACCCGCGGCTGGTTCTACTCCCTGCACGCGATCGCCGCGCTGGTGTCGGACAGCGTGGCGTACCGCAACTGCATCTGCCTCGCCCACATCGTGGACAAGGACGGCCGGAAGATGTCGAAGTCGCAGGGCAACGTCATCGACCCCTACGACGTCTTCGACCACGTCGGCGCGGACCCCTTGCGCTGGTACCTGGCGTGCCGGATCGCGCCGGAGGTGCAGAAGCGCATCTCCGTGGAGCTCGTGCGCGACGTCGCCTCCGGGTTCATCAACACCTGGTGGAACACCTACGCCTTCTTCGTGATGTACGCGAAGCTCGATGAGGTCGAACTCGGCTTTCCCAGCGTCTACGGCGTCAAGCGGGAGCTCCTGCAACGTAAGTTGGGCGCGAATCGAGACGCGGTCGACATCGGCCGTGCTGACCTCCCGCTCGCCGAGCGCCCGGAGATCGACCGCTGGGCGCTGGCGCTGCTGCACCGCACGGTGGCGGAGGCGACGGAGGCGCTGGAAAGGTACGACGTGCTCTCGGCGGGGCGGGCGATCGAGTCCTTCGTGGACCAGCTCAGCAACTGGTATGTGCGGCGCAACCGCCGGCGGTTCTGGAAGGCGGCGGCCGGGCGGGACAAGCAGGCCGCCTACCTCACCCTCTACGAATGCCTGCATACCGCGAACCGGCTGATGGCGCCGATCATGCCGTTCATCAGCGAGGCGGTGCACCGGAACTTGGTGCTGGGGGTGGACGAGGGGGCGTGCCCGAGCGTGCACATGAGCAAATGGCCGGTCCCGGACCCGGCGGCGCGCGACGATGCCTTGATCGCCGAGGTCGGCGCGGTGCAGCGGGTGGTGGGGCTGGGGCGGGCGGCGCGCAACCGGAGCGGGGTGCGGGTGCGCCAGCCGCTGTCGCGCCTGCTGGTGCGGGCGCCGGGCGGAGCGGAGGCCGCCGCGCTCGCGCGCTTCGATGCGCAGATCCTCGAAGAGCTGAACGTGAAGGCGCTGGAGAGGCTCGCGCCCGACACCGAGCTGGTGGGCTACCGCATCAAGCCGAACCTGCCCCGCCTCGGCAAGCGCTACGGCAAGCGGATTCCCGCGATTCGCGCCGCGCTGGCGGACGCGGACGCGAACGCCGTGGCGGCGGCGGTGGCGGCCGGGCGGACGTTCACGGTCGAGGTCGCGCTTCCCGGCAGGGGGCGGTCCGGGGAAGTCGGAGGGGAGATCGTTTCCGGTACGGGATCGCCCGCCGAAGCCGCCGGCGAGACCGTCTCCGGCGCGGGATCGTCCGCCGAGTCCGTCGGCGGCGAGACCCTTTCCGGTGGAAGGCCATCCGGGGACGTCGCCGGCGGCGAGGTCGTTTCCGGCGCAGGATCGCCCGCCGAAGCCGCCGGAAGCGAGCCTCTCACCTTCGAGCCGGAGGACGTGCTCGTGGAGACGACCTCGGCCGAAGGCGATGCGTGCGCGGAGGAGGGCGGCTGGCTGGTGGGCCTGGACACGACGCTGACCGAGGCGCTCGAACGCGAGGGCTTGGCCCGGGAGCTGGTGCGCACCGTGCAGGAGGCGCGCAAGCAGGCGGGGCTGGAGGTCTCGGACCGCATCACACTCCGCATCGACGGCTCGGCGGAGGTCGCGGCAGCGCTCGACGCCCATCGCGACTACGTGATGGAGGAAACCCTCGCCACCGGCTGGGGCGGGGCGGACTGGCCGCCCGCGTACTCGGTCGAGCACGCCCTCGGCGCCGGGCGGTGGACGATCGGGCTCGCGCGGGCGGAGGGACGGTTGAAGTAGGCCCTGAGAACGTATGGGACGGTCGATCGGGCTCGCGCGGGTGGCGGGGGTGAACGCAGTGACACTCCCGCCAGGGGAAACGGGCCGAACGCCTCGCCGTTCCCGGTGTGCGGGCATGTCGTTCCAGTCGTGTTCGTGGCGTTCCGACGCCGAGGTAGGGGTCCGGTCCTCGATCAGCGCGTTTTGGGGCGCCTGCAACGCCTGAACACGAGCACGGTTCACTGTCGCGTCGATCGGCCGGAGCCGATGCCCGTGAACGGATCGCCCAGGTTTCCCGCCACCACGTATCGGGCGGGCGGCTCCGTCACATCGTGAATATGGAATTGATTTCTGATTGAATTTACGCTGATTCGGTCAATATGACGGATGATCTCCATGTCCCCCGGGCGCAACTGGCCCGCCTCGCGCGCTTGGTCGCTCCCGGCAAGGTCGTGGTGGTGTGAAGTAGCCGTCATGGACGGCCCCGATGGATTCGCCATCGTCGAGGTCCATGCCTTCGAACAGGGTCCGATGGTCCGGATGGCGGGCGAGACGCCGGTACTCCTCCTCGAACATCCGGGCGCAGTCTCCCTTGACGGGATTGCCCTCGTCGTCGTACTTCCGGTACCGGTCCACCGCGTCGATGAAGAACGAGACGACTTCGTATTCGTACATCCGATCGTCTCCTCCGGATCGTGCTTCACAATCACCCTGCGGATCTGCCTTGCCCGATGGTCTCTTGCCCGTGAAGTCTTCGACAAGACGACGACGGCTTTCCGTCAACCGACGTTTGGTTCCGGCCATGCCGGGTCAGGGTGCACCCGTGCGGGGTCTTCTCCGTGAGGTCGTGCCCGTGGGATCTTCGCAGAATCACGAAGAATCGTTCGCCAACCGCCGTTCGGCTCCGGCTCTGCCGAGCCAGGGGGATGGATGGAGATGGAGGAGACGTCCGACGTGAGCTCGGCCGCCGATCACGGTGCGGTCCCCGTGCTCGTAGAGGTCTGCGGTGCGCACCTGCTCGACACCCGGCGGCTCGACGCCTGGCTCGCCGGCCGGCTCGACGGCTTCGGTGGCGGGCTTCGTGTGCGCCAGTTCGAGGGCGGACAGTCGAACCCCACGTTTCTGGTCGAATCCGCCGCCCGCCGGATCGTTCTGCGCAAGAAGCCGCCGGGAAAGCTGCTGCCGACCGCCCATCAGGTGGAGCGCGAGTACCGGGTCCTCGCGGCGCTCGCGGGCACCGGCGTCCCGGTGCCGGAGGTCTTCGCGCTCTGCGAGGACGAGTCGGTCATCGGAACCCCGTTCTACGTGATGGCGCACGTCGAGGGCCGGGTCTTCACCGATCCGCGGTTGCCCGGGATCGATCCGGCCGGGCGGCGCACGGTCTATTCCGCCACCGCGGCGGGGCTCGCCGCGATCCACGCGGTCGAGGTCGAGGCGGCGGGACTGGCCGGGCTTGGACCGCCCGCCGGGTACCTGGAACGCCAGATCAGGCGCTGGTCACGGCAGTACGAGGCGTCCCGGACCGACGACGTCGAGGAGATGGACGCCTTGGCCCGCTGGCTCCCCTCGCATCTCCCGCCATCTCCCCGCACCACGCTCGTGCACGGGGACTACCGCGTCGGAAACCTCGTGTTCGCGAACGACGCCGCCCGGCTCGAAGGCGTGCTCGACTGGGAGCTTGCGACCTTGGGCGACCCGCTCTCGGATCTCGCCTACCTGTGCATGGGCTACCACTACGATGCGCCGGAGTGGCCCGGTCTCGCGCCGAGCACGGACGGCGCGTCGGGGATCCCGCGCGAATCGGAGCTCGTCGAGGACTACCGCCGGTGTGCCGGCATCGGGGAGATCCCGCACTGGCGCTTCTATCTCGCGTTCTCCTTCTTCCGCTTCGCCGCCATCCTCCAGGGGGTCTATCGCCGCGGTCTCGACGGCAACGCCGCGTCGCGCGAGGCGCTGTCGAAGCGCGCCCTCGTGCGGGGGTACGCGGAGACCGGATGGAGGCTCCGGGAGTGACGTCCACGCCTTTCGGCGAGCGGAAAGGTTGTTCCCGTCATCGGGTCGAGCCGCGGTGTCGTGGACGCGGGCGCGACGATCGCGGACCCGGGTGGACAATCCGGGCGGATGTAAGGCACGCTCCGGGTGATACAGTGCGCCTCCCGGTTCGCATCCGGTCGGAACGCTGATGCACATTGGAAAGGGTCGTGATCGTCGTACCGTCCGGACGCTGTGGCAGGAACAGCGAAGCTGCCGGGATCATCGCCCGTCCCGCCGACGGTCGCGTTGACCGCCTCACCGCCCAGGCCCTCCGGATGGAACTCGACTCTCCGGTAGTACCAGCGGAGCACGGAGCAACCGGCCGGATGCAGGCCCTCGACGCCGCCGGGGACTGGTTCGAGGGCGCCCGCCGCGTCCCGTCACCGAACTGCGATGCCCGGCCGCCCGGCTGCGGCATCGACCTGATCGTCGTCCACGGCATCAGCCTGCCGCCCGGCGAGTTCGGGGGACCCTATGTCGAGCACCTTTTCTGCAACCGGCTCGATCCGGACGCCCACGACCATTTCCCATCGATCGCCGGTCTGCGGGTATCCGCTCATCTGCTGATCCGGCGTGACGGCTCGCTCGCCCAGTTCGTCGCCCTCTCCCGGCGGGCCTGGCACGCGGGCGAGTCCTGCTTCCGGGGCCGTCACCGCTGCAACGACTTCTCCATCGGCATCGAGCTGGAGGGCACGGATTGCACACCCTACGAGACCGTCCAGTACGAACGCCTCGGCGGCGTCTGCCGCGCCCTCATGCACCGTTGGCCCGCGATCGTCGCGAACCGGATCGTCGGGCACAGCGACGTCGCGCCGCGGCGCAAGACCGATCCCGGCCCGGCGTTCGACTGGCAACGCCTGAAGGCTCTCGTGACTACCCGATGACCTGGCGTACGGCAACGGTCTCCGCCACGGCGCCGGACCGATCCTTGGCCGGCACACCGCCGGCGGCGGCCGACGGCTCTGCCGACCGCACGGTGGCGCAGCGCCCAGGTCCGGTGGGCGCCGCGAGGCCGAACCGGCCTCGATCCGATCCGCGGCCGTCCGTGGGCGGAGAGCCCGCCCGCCACACGGCGACGCCGCATTCGGCGCCGGTGCATCGATTTGCCCGCCGGTGGGTCGTACCCGCGATCGTCTGGGCGCTCTGCGCGCCGGCGCCCGCCGCCGGCGCGACGTGCCCCGAGGCGCCGGACGCCACGCTCCGCTCCGCGTTCGTCGAGGCGGAACGCTCTCCTCCGAAGGATCGAGGCGGATGGGAGCGGCTGCGGGCCCGCCTCGGGGGCTACCCGCTGTTCCCGTACGTCGAACTCGCACGGCTGCGCAAGGATCTCCACCGCGTGCCCGCCTCCGAAATCGAGGCGTTCCTGAAGCGCCACGACGGTGAAGGGGTGACGCTCCTGCTCCGAAGGCGCTGGCTGCGGCAGCTCGCCGATCGACGCGACTGGCGCAAGTTCATCGAGTGGCATCCCGGCGACAGCGCCCCGATCAAGCTCCGCTGCCGGCATGCCCAGGCGTTACTCGACACCGGAGACGAGGCCGGTGCGTTCGCGGCGGCGGCGGCGTTGTGGATGTCGGGAAAATCCCGCCCGAAGGCGTGCGATCCGGTGTTCGCGGTTTGGCTCGGATCGGATCGCTTCTCCCCCTCGCTGGCATGGAAGCGGATCGAGCTCGCGATGGCCGATGGCAACGTCCGGCTCGTGCGCTATCTCGAACGCTTTCTCGAACCGCCCGACCGGAAGTTGGCGGCGGCGTGGCGGAGAATCCACGAGAACCCTCGCGAAACGGGCTCCGCCGTACTCGACGGCGACCCGTCCCGGGTCGAGGCGGTGCTCGTGCATGGACTCGAACGGCTCGCGCGCCGCGACCCGGCCGCCGCGGCCGAGAGGCTCGCGGCGCTGGAGGCGCGGACCGGGATCGGAGCGGCGGGACGCGCCGCGGCCGCGCGGCGCATCGGGCTGACCTATGCCTACCGGCGCGATCCACGGGCGGTCGATTGGCTGCGGCGCGTCGACGCGCCGCACGCCGACGAACATGCGCGGCGCTGGCGGGTCGCCGCCGCGACGCTGCATGCCCGATGGCCCAACGTGCTCGAGGGCGTCGATTCGATGCCGGAGAAGGAGCGCGCCCGGGAGCGTTGGAGGTACTGGCGCGCCCGCGCGCTGGAGGCGATGGGACGGAGGGACGAGGCTCGGGTGGAATTCGAGTCGCTTGCGCGCGCGCGGGACTACTACGGATTCCTTGCCGCGGATCGGCTCGGAACGGAATACCGCTTCAACCACCGCCCGCTCGCGGTTGCGGAGGAGACCGTCGAGCGAGTCGCGGCGATGCCGGCCCTGCGCCGTGCGCTGGAGCTTCTCGCACTTGGGCGCCGGACCGAGGCCCGAAGAGAATGGTACGCGCTCATCCGCGACTTCGGCGAAGAAGATCTCAAGGCCGCGTCATGGCTCGCGCGGTGCCGGGATTGGCACGGACGCGCGATCCTGACCATCGCCCGCACCCCGGAGCGCGACGACATCGAGCTGCGGTTCCCGCTGGCCTTCCAAGACGTCGTCGAGTCGTCGTCGAGCCGGCAGACCTTGCCGCCGGCCATGGTCTACGCATTCATCCGCCAGGAGAGCGCGTTCATGGCGGACGTACGCTCGAGGGCCGGTGCGCTTGGACTGATGCAGATCATGCCTCGCACCGGACGTGAGCTCATGCGCGGGATGGGCCGGAAGTTGCAGAGCGAGCGTCAGCTCCTCGCTCCCGAACTCAACGTGACGCTCGGAACACGTTACATTCGATCGCTGCTTTCGAAGACGGGGGAGCGTCTCCCCCTGGCCGCGGCGTCCTACAACGCCGGCCCGCATCGGGTCAGGGGCTGGCTCCCGGAGGCGGGTGAAGTCGAAGCCGCGGTGTGGATCGACAACATCCCGTTCACCGAGACCCGCCGCTACGTCAGGCGGATCCTCGCCTACAGCGCGATCTACGAGCACCGCCTCGGGCTGCGGCCCACGCGGTTGAGCGAACGCATGCCGCCGGTGCCGGCCCGCGCCGGTCTCTGACTGCAGGTCCACGGTCTTGGGGCGCCCGGCCCGCCGGCCCGCCAAGCCGCCGGCCCCGCGGGGCACCCCGATCCGGAAGTGCCCGACGAGCCCCGGGCCGTCCCCGGAGCCGGCGCGTGCGCGGTGTCGAGCCGTGAATCCGTTTCGATGCGCTGACGGAAACCGCCGGTCAGTCTTCATGCCGGCAGGCGAGTGCATCCGCCTCGCCGGCCAGCGAGAACCCCTCCAGGGCCGGAGTGACGCCGGGGATGAAGAGATGTCCCTGATGGCTGCAGAACCTGAGCCACTTCAGAAGGAAGCGGTTCATCCGCCATTTGCGGTCGAGCTCCGGCATGCGGCCGGGAGTCCAGGGACGGATGGTCCTCTGCCTGCGCCGGCGGCATTGCGAGACGACCTCCGCCGCGCGCACGTCATGGTAGAGGTTGATCCGCGCGTTCGGCTCGAACACGTAGCCGTCGCCGTTCGGGAACCTGTAGGTCAGCACCAGCGAGGTCGTGTACCGCTGGTGCCCGGTGCGTTCGAGGTAGAGGTCCAGGGCGCCGGCGACGCGGGAGACCATCACGCGATCGCATCCTGGCAGGTCGGGAATGAGCTTGGCGAGGCGCCCGTAGTTCGCTTCGCAAATCCGGATGAGCCCCGAGACGTCCCGCGCCCCGAATCGTGTCCGTCCGGCTTCTTCCACTCGCACCGTCATCGACGCTCCATCCGGTCGACCCGAGCCTCAACTTACTGGACGGGAGTGATTAGTCAAGCCTCCGGCACGCTCCGGAGCCGCCTCCGACGGTCTCGGGCGCCGTCCGGAAAAGCGATCCGTTCTAAAGGGCCGTGATCCGCATGAGCACTCCAAACAGGGGATGGTCGAAGTAGTGCAGCTCCCGGGAGCGCATCCGGCGCTCCGACTTGAGGCGGAACCACGCCGGCATCCCCTCCGGCGCGTCGTCCGTGGAGCGGCGGTAGAGCAGATCGAGCTCGACGTGGAGATAACGGGCGACGGACACCTTCACGGTGCCGCGCACCACCGGAAGATCGTTTCCGTTCCGCCCGGAGGCGCCGGCGAGGCGCGCGCCGAGGTGCGCCGGACGCGCAGCGTTTCGCCGGAGCCCCGGCAACCGCCATCCCGCGTGCAGGAAAGGCCGGTAACGCTCCGAGCGCCGGAGCGCGTTCCATGCCTTGTTCAGGGACAGGCCGGCGCGATCCACGAGCCGAAAGGCGCGGACGCCTCCGCCCGACGGAAAGGTGAGATCGACCGCGCCTTCGAGAGACGCCTCCCCCGGGTCCGCGGGCCACTGCTCCGCGTGGAGCCCTTCGTTCCAGAGGGTGTCGAAGACGATGATCTCGACCGTGTACCACTGCTGCTGCGCCCCGGCGGTGGCCGCGAACGTGGCCGTGAGCGCAAGCACCGCGAGGCGCCGGGCACCGGTCGACATCAGGCTCATCGTCAAGATCCGGTTCGGGAAGGCGGGCAGTGTAGTACAGCCCGGCGGGACGCTCACGCGACGGCGCGGATCTCCAGGGCGTCGAGCAGCCGCCGCACCGCATCCACCCGGCTCGACACGTCCGGGAATTCGCCGATGAAGCGCAGCCGCTCGGAGCCGTCGAGCCGGAAGCGGTGGGGGGCGCTCCGGACGAGGCGGACCACGCTGCCCGGATCGACGTCCGGCTCTGGGTGGAACACGATGCGCCCGCCGGCGGCGCCCGCTTCGATCTTCCGCACCCCGAGCGGCGTGGCCCGGAGCTTGAGCCGGGCGAGGTCGAAGAGCAGCCGCGTGGCGGGCGGCACGGGGCCGAAGCGGTCGATCGTCTCGACCATCCGCTCTTCGAGCGCCTCGTCGCTTTGCGCGCTCGCGATCCGCTTGTACATGATCAGGCGCGCATGCACGTCGGGCAGGTAGTCCTCGGGGATCAGAGCCGGTTCGCGCAGGTCGATCTCGGTGCCGGTGTCGAGGGGCCGGTCCAGCGCGGGCGACCGGCCGGCGCGCAACGCCGCCACCGCGCGTTCGAGGAGACGGGTGTAGAGGGAATAGCCGACCTCCTGGATCTGCCCGCTCTGCTCGTCGCCGAGGATCTCTCCCGCGCCGCGGATCTCCAGATCGTGGGTGGCCAGATTGAAGCCCGCGCCGAGATCCCCGAGTGACTCGACCGCTTCGAGTCGCTTGATGGCGTCGGTGGTCATCGCCCGCCGGTCCGGCACGACGAGGTAGGCGTAGGCGCGGTGGTGCGATCGGCCCACCCGCCCGCGCAACTGGTGCAACTGGGCGAGCCCGAAGCGGTCCGCGCGGTTGATCACGATGGTGTTGGCGTTCGGGATGTCGATCCCGGTCTCGATGATCGTCGTGCACACGAGCACCTGGAAGCGGCGGTGGTAGAAGTCGAGCATCGTCTGTTCCAGATCGCGCTCGCGCATCTGCCCGTGCGCGACCCGCACCTCCGCCCCGGAGGCCAGCTTGCGCACGTCGTCGGCGATCCGATCGATGCCCTGGACCTTGTTGTGCACGAAGAAGACCTGCCCGCCGCGGCGGGTCTCGCGCTGGAACGCCTCGCGGAGCATCTCCGGATCCCACTGGCGCACGAAGGTCTGGATCGACAGCCGCTTCGCCGGCGGCGTGGCGATGAGGGAGAGGTCACGCAGGCCGGAGAAGGCCATGTCGAGGGTGCGGGGGATCGGGGTCGCGGTCAGGGTGAGGACGTCGACCTCGGCCCGCAACGCCTTGAACCGCTCCTTCTGGCGCACCCCGAAGCGATGCTCCTCGTCGATGACCACCAGCCCCAGGCGCTTGAACCGGATGGCGCCGTCGAGCAGCTTGTGGGTGCCGACGACGACGTCGACGGCGCCGTCGGCGAGGCCGCGGGCGACCTCCGCCTGGGCGTCGCGGGCGCGAAAGCGCGAGAGCTGCTCGATCCGCACCGGCCAGTCCGAGAAGCGGTCTCTGAACGTCTGGTGGTGCTGCTGCGCGAGCAGCGTCGTGGGGACGAGCACCGCGACCTGCTTCCCGGACTGCACCGCGATGAACGCGGCGCGCATCGCGACCTCCGTCTTGCCGAAGCCCACGTCGCCGCACACGAGGCGATCCATCGGCGCGGGACGGCGCATGTCCCCGATGACCTGATCGATCGCGCCGGCCTGATCCGGCGTCTCCTCGAAGGGGAAGGCGGCCTCGAAGCCGCGCAGGAGCTCGGACTCGACCTCGAACGCCACCCCCGGCCGACTCGCCCGCCGCGCCTGCACCTCCAGCAGCTCCGCCGCCACGTCGGCGACCCGCTCGGCCGCGCGCCGCCGGGCACGCTCCCATTGCCGGCTCCCGAGCCGGTGCAGGGGGGCGGCCTCCGGATCGATCCCGGTGTAGCGGGAGACGAGGTGCAGCGAGCCCACCGGGACGTAGAGCTTGTCGCCGCCGGCGTACTCGATCCGGAGAAATTCGCCGTGCGCGCCGCCCACCGTCAACACTTCCAGGCCCGCGTAACGCCCGACGCCGTGCACCTCGTGCACCACCGGCGCCCCGGGCCGGAGCTCGCCCAGGTCCCGCACCAGGCCCTCGAGGTCGCGCGTGCCGCTGCGCCGCCGCCGGCGCTGGGCGGCGCGCGCTCCGAAGAGCTGCGACTCCGTGATCACCGCGACGGAGGGATCGTCGATGCACGCGCCGTCCTCGAGCCCCGCGACGGTCATCGCGAGCCTGGCGTCGCCGGCGACGAATACGTGCCAGGACTCGACGAGCACCGGCTTGAGGCCGTGGGCGCCGAGGGTCTCCAGCAGCACCTCCCGCCGCCCTGGCGTCTCCGCGACGACGAGGCTGCGCCCGGGGTGCGCGTCGAGGAAGTCCTGCAGGAAGCCGATGGGGCGGGCCGCCCGCCCGTCGATCGGGAGCGCGGGCGGCGAGCGCGTCGCGAAAGCCACGGCGGCGCCGCCGTGGCCCTCTTCCCCTTCACCGGAACGGTGCAGGCGCACGCGGGGATGCGGTGCGAGCGCAGCGAACAGCTCCTCCACCGGGACGAAGATCTCTTGCGGGGAGAGCACGGGGCGTTCGCGGTCGTGGCGCCGGTTCTCGTACCGCTCCCGGGTGTCCGCCCAGAACGCCTTCGCCGCATCGTGGGCGTCCTCGGTGAGGACCACGACGGCGCCCGGCGGGAGAAAGTCCGTGAGCGTCGCGGTCTCCTCGAAGAACAGGGGCAGGTAGTACTCGATGCCCGCGGGCCATCCTCCCTGGGTCACCTCCCGGTACATCGGGCATCGCGAGGGATCGCCCTCGAAGCGTCGCCGCCATGCGCGCCGGAACCCCGTCACCGCCTCGGGGGAGGTCGGGAATTCGCGGGCCGGGAGCAGGTCGACACGGGTGGTCTGGCCCGCGGAGCGCTGGCTGTCGGGGTCGAAGACACGAAGGCTCTCGATCTCGTCGTCGAGCAGGTCGATCCGGATCGGCGCCCCGGCGCCCATCGGGAAGAGGTCGAACAGCGAGCCGCGCACCGCGTATTCACCGTGCTCCATCACCTGGCTCACGCAGGCGTATCCCGCTTCGTCCAGGCGCCGCCGGAACGCGTCGACGTCGAGGTGGTCGCCGCGCTCGATCCGGAACCGGTGGCCGGCGACGAACCCGCGAGGGGCGAGCCGTCCCATCGCCGTGGCCACCGGCGTCACGAGCACGCCGGACGTGAGGGAAGGCAGTCTCGCGAGGGTCTCCAGCCGCTCGGAGACGATGTCCTGGTGGGGGGAGAAGAGGTCGTAGGGCAGCGTCTCCCAATCCGGGAAGCGCAGGCGCTCGGCGCGGTCGTCGAGGTAGAACTCCAGTTCCGACTCCAGGCGATAGGCGGCCGGGCCGTCCGCGGTGATGACGAGCACCGGCGCTTCGGCCCGGCGGACGAGACCGGCGACGGCGAGGCCGCGGGCGCTGCCGTGAAGCGACGCCCAGCGGACCCGCACGCCCGGGCGGGGGACGTCGGGAGCGAACGGAGAGACGGGTTGCATGGCTGCCGGTGGCGGTGCGTCGTGGTGTGGTGTGCCCGGCGGGGCAGCCCCGACAAGACCGGGCGCCGTCCGGGCCGTCCTCAACGGCAGGCGCGGATCGTCAAGCCATCCGGCAGCTTCGACCGGGCGTCTCCGCATGCCGATTCGAGCTGCTTCCCGGTGAGCTCGTCCGACCCGCTGAGGTCCGCGCCCGAGAGGATCGTCCGGCGGAAATGCGCCCCGTCGAAGTCGGCTCCACCCAGGTCGGCGCCGGTGAAGTCGGTGCGGCTCAGCACCGCGCCATTGAGCTTCGCGCCCCGCAGGCGCGCGCCGGTCATCGAAGTCCGTGACAGGCGCGCGCGGCGCAGGTCCGCGTCGTCGAGCCGCGCGTCGCGGAAGCTCGCGCGTTCGAGGTCGGCCTGGCGGAAATCCGCTCCGACAGCCTCGGCACCGACGAACGTCGACCGCTCCAGGTCCGCGCGCCGCAGATCGGCGTCGTCGAGCCGCGCACCGGAGAGGTCCGCGTGTTCCAGCTCGGAGTCCGCGAGCTTCGCGCCGGTGAGGTCGGCATCCACGAACGACGCCTTCTCCGCGTCCGCTCCGAGCAGGATCGCGCCGCTCGCCCGGACCTCCGAGAGGTCCGCCTTCTCCAGCTCGGCGCGGCGCAGATCGGCGCCGGTCAGGTCCGCCCCCTTCAGGATCACCCCCTTGAGCTCCGTGTCCGAGAGCGAAGCCCCGGCAAGGCGCGCGCCGGAGAGGTCCGCATGCTTCAGGTCCGCCCGGCGCAGATCGCATCCCTCGCACTCGAGGGTGGTCCGGAGCCGGGTCACGTCGTCCGGATCCGCGGCGGACACGGCGCCGGCCACGGCGACGAGCGAGAGGACGAGTGGGGCGTGGATCGTCACGGGCGTTCTCGCGGGAAGTGAAGTCTCGCTCCGAATCGTACATGGATACGGCCCCGATGCAGCAGTTTCCGCGACGTTCCCTGTTCGGCGCGGCGGAGCCGGCGACCGGCCGGCGATCATCGACGCTGCTCCCCCACGTTCCGGCGACAGGACTATCCGTCCCCGGCGCCCTGGCGTTCATCCGCGCCCAACCGGCGCTCCATCCAGCGCACCCCGGCCGAGACCAGCAGCACCAGCACCAGGTATTCGAGGACGAGGAAGGTATAGATCTCCAGAGGCCGGTACTCGGTCACCGCCAGCTCGTTCGCCCGGCGCACGACCTCGGCCAGACCGATGACCGAGACCAGGGAGGACATCTTCAGCAGGATGACGAACTGGTTGCCCATGGCCGGCAGGCAGCGGCGCAGGGCCTGGGGGAAGATCACGAACACCAGCTTGTCGAAGGTGGACAGCCCGATGCTGTCCGCCGCCTCGAACTGGCCGCGCCCGATGGACTGGACCCCGCCGCGGTAGATCTCCGCCATGAACGCCGCGCCGTAGAGCGAGAGCGCCACCATGCCCGAGAGGAAGGGGTTGAGATCGACCCCGGTGAGCACCGGCAGCCCGTAGTAGACCCAGAGGATGGAGACCAGCGGCGGGATGGATCGGAACAGCTCCACGAGGCCCCGGTTCAGGGCGTCGAGGTAGCGGTTGTCCGCCACCCGCGGCAGGTAGAGCAGGAATCCCAGGACAACGGAGAGCGCCACGCAGGCCAGCGTGAGCGCGACCGTCCACTGCACCCCGGAGAGCAGGAACTCGGTGTTGATCCGCCCCTGCTTCGTCGCGGGGTTGATGACGTACCACCCCCACTTCTCCGAGCTCGCGCACCCGGTCAGGAGCAGGGCGAGGCAGGCTACCGGGCCGAGTCGCAACAAACGTGACGCTTTCATCCTGTCCTCCTCTCGGAGCCGTTGATGATCCTGCGGACGTCCGCACCCTCGGGCGGGAGGGGATGCCGCCGGGGCAGCCTCGATCGGTGGGACGGTGGCCCGGCCCGGCTCGGGAAGCCGGGAACACCCGTCCTGCATCCGGCTCCGATGGATTCTCCGGGTGGAGCCCGCGTGACTGCTCTCCGCCCGTGAAGACCGGGCGGATCATGGTAGCCTTCCCGGGGCCGGGCGATCCGCGGAATCGGCCGGCGGCGGACTTCGCTCCGGGTCCGCCGGGGTGCGGTGAAGCAGTGCAGCCGGTGCTGAAACGCGGGCGGGCCGGCCGTGTCCCGAAGGGCCACGCCGTTCCCGGGACACGCCGCCTTGGGCGAAGCACCATCACGGCAGCCACAACTTGCACGGCCACGGGCCGGGTGCCCGAAAGGCCCACGCCTCCGGCGTGTTGCGGGCGGGACGCCCGCGCTCCCAGGACACGCCGTTGCCGGGATCCGTGTTCCCGGGGGCGGCTCGGCCGTTCACCGGCCCATTGCACCGGAGGGATCATGAGCGAGCAACCGCGGCCCGCGGGCTTCCAGGGCTATCACCAGGTGAGGGACGCCCGGGAAGACGCGGAGCTCACCCACGTCGGTCCGGGCACCCCTTGCGGGGAGTACCTCCGCCGCTACTGGCAGCCGGTCGCGATGTCGGAGGAGCTCGGCGCGTTACCCAAGGTGGTGCGGATCCTCGGCGAGGATCTGGTGCTGTTCCGGGACGGCTCCGGGCGCACGGGGCTCCTGCACCGCCACTGCGCGCACCGGGGCGCGTCGCTCGAATACGGCATCGTGGCCGAACGAGGGATCATCTGCTGCTACCACGGCTGGCACTACGACGTCGACGGCACCATCCTCCGGGCCGGGTCGGAGCCCACCGGCAGCACCGTCTGCCGCAACGTGGTGCAGGGCGCCTACCCGGTGCACGAGCACAACGGCCTGCTGTTCGCGTATCTCGGGCCGCCGGAGGAACGCCCGCCCTTTCCGGTCTTCGACTCCGAGCGGATGCCGGACGCCGCCCGCAAGCCCTTCTCCCTCACCACGCCCTGCAACTGGCTCCAGATCTACGAGAACACGCAGGACCCCATCCACGTGCTGCACCTGCACGCCCGTTCCAGCGGCGTGCAGTTCGGCGCGGCATCCGGCATCGACCAAGTGATCGAGTACCGGGACACCCCGCTCGGCATGATGAACGTCCAGACCCGGCAGGTGGACGGGCGCGTCTGGGTCCGGACCGTGGATTCGATCCTGCCGAACGCCAACCAGACCGGCGCGATCCGGGAGGAGGCGGAGGCGCCGAAGGCGTTCCAGCGCTGCGCCATGCTGCGCTGGATGGTGCCGGTGGACGACACCGCCACCCGCACCATCGGCTGGCGCTTCTTCAGCCCCCGGCTGGACCCGAGGGGGCAGGACGATCCGGCGCGGGTCGGCCTGGGGTTGATCGACTTCGTCGGCCAGACCGAAGACGAGCGCTCCTGTGAGGAGCGGCAGCGCCGGCCCGGCGACTACGAGGCCCAGGTCTCGCAACGGCCCATCGCCATCCATGCCCTGGAACACCGCGTCTCGTCCGACGCGGGCGTCGCGAGGCTGCGCAGGCTCCTGCGCCGGCGCATCCGGGACCTCGCGGCCGGCGAGCCGGTCCGACAACCCGACGCATTCGGCCTCGATGCGGTGCCTACCTACTGCCAGGACACGGTGTTCCGGTGGCCGGGACCGGATGCGCCCGGCGAGGAGGATCTCCGCGCGGCCGGCCGTCGGATCGCGGGTGCCGTGCTCGATTCCGACCGGCTTCCCCCGCCGCAGCGGGAGGCGCATGTACGCAAGCAGGCGGAGGCCGTTGCGGAGCCTGCGTTCGCCGGATAGAGACCCGAAGCCGATGCGGTTTCGAACGGCGGCGCGGCTCCGGCGCGTTCGGGCCGTCGAGAGGCGAGCCTCACCCGCACCGGCGTCCCGGCGTTCCTCGAAACCGGAAGGTGCCCCGCCGCCCTCCTCCGGCGCATATGGGTATCGGTCCCCGCCCTCGGTAAGATGCGGACGGCCGGAGAGGTTCCGGGCCGGAGTCACGACAACCCTTGACCAAGGAGCAGAAACGATGAAGAAATGGCTGAGCATCCTCGCAGTGGCAGCGTCGATGGCCTGTGGAAGCGCCGGCGCCCAGGACCGGTCCATCCTCCACAAGGTGCTCGACAGCGGGACCCTCAAGGTGGGCACCACCGGCGACTTCAATCCGATGTCGTTCAAGGACCCGGAGACCAAGGAGTACCGCGGCCACCAGATCGACGCGGCGAAGCAGCTCGCCGCCGACATGGGGGTGGAGGTGGAGTTCGTGCCGACCGACTGGAAGACCCTGATCAACGGCGTGGTCGCCGGCAAGTACGACGTCGCGATGACCGGCACCTCCATGACCGTCACCCGGGCGAAGGCGGCGGGATACACCATCCCCTGGGGCCGCACCGGCTACCTGCCCCTGACCCGGAAGGAGCTGGCGGACCGGTTCGGCACCTGGGAGGACCTGAACAGCCCGGACGTCACCGTCGGCTACAACCTGGGCACCTCCTTCGCCGACTTCGTCAAGCTGCGGCTGCCGAAGGCCAGGGTGAAGGAGGTGGAGTCGCCGGCCCGGGACTGGCAGGACCTGCTGGCCGGAAGGGTGGACGTCACCATCTCCAGCATCCTGGAGGCGGGCAAGCTCTCCAGCACCCACGAGACGCTGGTGATCCCCTTCCAGAAGGTGGCCAACAGCCTGCCGCTGTCGTTCATCGTGCCCCAGGGCGATCAGGTGTGGCTCAACTTCATGAACAACTGGATGCGCATGAAGCACGAGGGCGGCTACTTCAAGTCGCTCAACGAGAAATGGGGCATCCAGGGCCAGGATTGACCCTGGCATCTTCGCCCGCCGCCGTGGTGGAAGGCACGGCGGCGGACGCCACGACGGAGAGCGGCGGGGGCGGGCCGGGAAGATCGGGGTGCGGATCGAGTACCCGCCCGCTTGCGGTTCGGCGACTTGGTGATCGCCGGGCGTGTCACCGGGAAGATCGGAGTGCGGCTTGAATTTTCGACCTGGCCCGAAGTGGGGTCCTGCCTGAAGCGTTCCACGGGGATCCTGATCCCCCTCGGCTCCACGGAGCAGCACGGCCCCGGCGGGCTGATCGGCACCGACGCGCTGGTCGCCGAGGGCATCGCGTTGCGCGCCGCCTCGGAAAACGGCGGCATCCTCGTCGCGCCCACCCTCGCCTATGCGCCCGCCCAGTTCAATCTGGGGTTTCCGGGCACCATCTCGCTACGCGCCGGGACGTTCGCGCGGATGATCGAAGACGTGGTCGATTCCCTGGCCCGGAGCGGCTTCACCGCGTTCTACTTCCTGAACGGCCACGGGGCCAACGTCGCCCCGGTCCGCTGTGCCTGCCACGACCTCCACCAGCGCCGGGTACTGGCGAGCCCGGTGAATCCGGGAGATCCGGCGAGTCCATCAGCCACGCAAAATCCGGCGGCCACGGAAGACCCGGCAAGTCGATCCGGTCCGGCGAGCCCGGCGGGTGAGACGGGGCCGCTCCGGTTCCGGCTGAAGAGTTGGTGGGAATTTCCCGAGACCGACGCCCTGCGGCGCCGGCTCTACGGAGACGGCGAAGGGATGCACGCCACCCCGAGCGAGGTCTCCATCACCCGGGCCCTCACGAACGCGGTGGCGCCGGAGCGGAACGTGGCGCTCTGGTCGCCCCTGCCGGCCGAGTACCTCGGTGACCACGCCGGGGACGCCCACGAAGACGCCCGGATCCACCGTGCGGCCTTCCCGGACGGCCGGGTCGGCTCCAATCCGGCCCTGTCCAGCGCCCGGGACGGCCAGGTGCTGCTCGCGACCGCGGCTCGCGAGCTGGCTGCCGACTACCGGCGCTTCGTGGAAGAGGCCGGGCAACGGAGCGCGGGGGCGCCGTCTTGAAACGGGCGCGAACGCGGAGCGGACCATACGGCTTCGTCCTCGGTGCAAATCGTTCCTGCCGGGCGGGCTTCGGCCCCATGAGCGCTCACTTGTTTTTTCACGTCAGTCATCAAAGTACTCCGACAATGGAGGGAGGCACCGCTATGCGCGGGGACTTCGCGGCAACGCCGCCGTCCCCGCCCGCGACCGCATCGTCATCGGTACGGGCCGCGGGGACGAGGGCTTCGCGTCTCCCCCTGGATGAGTGCGCCTATCTTCTGATCCCGGCTCTGCCGGGTTAGGCTTCCAGATGGATCCACGGACGGATTCTCCAGCCTCCATCCCCCATCCCCTGGGAACAGAGCGTGCCTGCCATCATCGAGGTTCGGGACGCGGTCAAGCGCTTCGGCGGGCTGTGCGCGGTCGACCGGTGCAGCCTGAAGGTCGAAGCGGGCTCCGTCACCGGTCTCATCGGTCCGAACGGAGCGGGGAAGACCACCCTGTTCAACATGGTGACGGGCACCTGGCCCGCCGACGGCGGCGCCATCCTGTTCGACGGCCGGGACGTCACCCGCCTGCCCGCCCACCGCCGCTTCGCGCTCGGGTTGCTGCGCACCTTCCAGATCCCGCACGAGTTCAGCCGCATGTCGGCGCTGGAGAACCTGATGATGGTGCCGGCGGGCCAGGCGGGGGAGGATCTCGGCGCGGCCTGGTTCAGGCGCGGCCGGGTGCGGCGCCAGGAGGAGGGGATACGGACGCGGGCGGCCGAGGTCATCGACTTCATCGGCCTCTCGCACGTGAAGAACGAGCTCGCGGGCAACCTCTCGGGCGGGCAGAAGAAGCTCCTGGAGCTCGGGCGCACGATGATGGCCGACGCGAAGGTGGTGCTGCTCGACGAGATCGGCGCCGGGGTCAACCGTACCCTCCTCAACAAGCTGCTGGACAACATCGAGCGCCTCAACCGGGAGCTCGGATACACCTTCTTCGTAATCGAGCACGACATGGCGCTCGTCGCCCGGCTCTGCGACCCGGTGATCGTGATGGCCCAGGGCCGGGTGTTGATGGAAGGCTCCCTGGAGGAGGCCAAGGCCAGCCCCGAGGTCGTCGCGGCCTACTTCGGAGGCGCTCCGAGCGACACCGGAGCGCAACCCGGAACCCCGCAATGATCGCGGCAGATGCGAGCGCGACGGCAGCAGGCGGATCGGACGGCGCCGGCGGCCGATTCGATGCAGGCCGGCGCCGTCGGGCCGCTCGTCCGGCCGGCGTGCCGGGCATCGGAAGCCCATCCTGATGCTCATCGAAGCGTCGGATCTGCATGCCGGCTACGGGGAGATGAACATCCTCCACGGTGTGTCGATCGCGCTGGAGGCGGGCGAGATCGGGGTCGTCATCGGCCCCAACGGAGCCGGAAAGTCCACGACCCTGAAGGCGCTGTTCGGCCTGCTTCACGTCAGCGAGGGACGCATCCGCTTCGACGGCGCGGACGTCACCAACGCCGCGCCGGAAGCGCTGGTCAGGCGGGGAATGTCCTTCGTGCCGCAGGAGCGCAACGTCTTCGAGACCCTGACGGTACAGGAGAACCTCGAAATGGGCGCCTTCGTGCGCCGCGACGACTACCGCCACCTCATCGACCGGATCTACGACTTGTTCCCTCCGCTCAGGGACAAGCGCCGCCAGCCCGCCGGCGAGCTCTCCGGCGGCCAGCGGCAGATGGTCGCGATGGGCCGCGCCCTGATGGTCGAGCCCCGGCTGCTGCTGCTCGACGAGCCCACCGCCGGGCTCTCACCGATGTTCATGTCCCAGATCTTCGAGCAGATCCTCGCCGTCAACGCGACCGGGGTCGGGGTGCTGATGGTGGAGCAGAACGCGAAGCAGGCGCTCGGCATCGCCCACAAGGGCTTCGTGCTGGCCTCGGGCCGCAACCGTTTCACCGACACTGGACCGAGCCTGCTTTCCGACCCGGAGGTGGCCCGCAGCTTCCTCGGCGGATGATCGGGACAGGAGAGGCGGGAGGGGCGGGAACGGCCGCGGGCGCCGAAGAGGGCCGAGGGCGTGGGGACGGGCGGAGCGCACGCGGCCGAGCCCTGAACCTGAACGCAAGGCACGATCCGGACGGGAAGCCATCCGGTGAAACGGCTGCATCGACGCGAAGCTCACCGACGTCGGCACGGCGGCCCGCGGCCCTGCCGGGCGCCGGCGCGGTGCTCGTCGGAGACGGCCGGTCCGTGTTCCGCCACGGCGGGGAGGCGCGGCGCGATCCGGTCGGCTCGTGGGACCGTCTCCGATGGGTCGCGACGGCGCCTGACGAAACCGCGGCGGTGGGCTCGGGTGGCGCGCGATCGTTCGACCGGCGGTCCGGCGGGCATCGCGAGGACTTGACGGGCCGCCGCGCGGGGCAACCGCCCGTGGGGGGTATCCGGAAGTCAGAGGATGAGGCCGGAGAGCTCGTCGGCCCCGATCATGACGTTGAGGTTCTGCACCGCGGCGCCTGCCGCTCCCTTGCCCAGGTTGTCGAGGCGCGCGACGAGCATGATCCGGGCGTCGTCCCCGAAGACGAAGAGGTCGATGCGATCCCTTCCGTTGGCCGACAGCGGATCGAGAAAGCCGGCGTCGAGAGCGTCTCCGGCGCCGAGCGGAAAGACCTCGACGCAAGGCTCGTCGCGGTAACGCGACTCGATCCGGGCATGCACCGTCCCGGCCGTGGCGCCTTCCCCGAGCATACCGGTGTGCATCGGCACCATCATGAGCATTCCCTGTGCGAAATGCCCGACCATCGGGGAGAACACCGGCGCCCGGTCTACCCCGGAATACGCCGACATCTCCGGCAGGTGCTTGTGATCGAGCGAGAGCGCGTACGGTCGCACCGGCCAGGGCGATTGCGGATGCTCGGCGCTTCGCGCCTCGTAGCGCTCGATGAGCCGGCGTCCGCCGCCGGAGTATCCCGAGATTGCGTGGCACGAGAGGCGCGCGTCCGGGGGGACGATCCCCGCATCGGCGAGCGGGCGGACGAGGAGCACGAACCCGGTCGGGTAGCAGCCCGGATTGCTGACCCGCGCCGCCTCCCGGATCCTCTCGCGCCGGTCCCGGTCGAGCTCGGGCAGCCCATAGGTCCAGCCCTTAGCGACCCGATGCGCGGTGCTCGCGTCGAGCACCCGCACGCGGTCGCCCGATATGAGGTCCACCGCCTCGCGCGCCGCGTCGTCGGGCAGGCACAGGATCACCACGTCGGCCTCGTTGAGGCACCGGCGGCGCACCTCCGGGTCCTTGCGCGACGCCTCCGGGATCTCGATGAGCGTAACGTCCCCGCGCGGCGCCAGCCGCTCGCGGATCCGGAGCCCGGTCGTTCCCGCCTGCCCGTCGATGAATACGCTCGTCATCGCCTCGACCCCCGGCTCGACTCCCGGAACGCCTTCAGACTACACCCTCCCGCGTCTTCCGGTCCGTCCGTCTTGCCCTCATCGGTTCCGGCCTCGTTCGCGAGCCACCGCGCGATGGCCGACGTCGCGCCGGTAGAAGGCGCCGTCCCACCGAATCGCGTCGGTGCGCTCGTAGGCGCGGCGTTGCGCCTCGCCCACCTCTCTTCCGAGACCGCACACGCACAGCACCCGTCCGCCCGAAGTCACCACCCGGCCCGCGTCGGCGATCGTGCCGGCGTGGAAGATCTTCGTGTCCGGCGCGTCGTCGTCGAGTCCGGTGATCGGATATCCCTTGCGGTAGCTTCCAGGGTAGCCGGCGGCCGCCATCACCACCCCGAGCGCGGCACGCTCGTCCCAGACGGGACGCACGCCGGAGAGGCCGCCGTCGAGCGCCGCCTCGATCAGGTCGAGGAGGTCGGAGCGCAGCCGCAGCAGGATCGGCTGCGCCTCCGGATCGCCGAGCCGGCAGTTGAACTCGACCACCCGCGGCGCGCCGGCGGTGTCAATCATGAGGCCCGCGTAGAGGAACCCGGTATAGGGGATCCCTTCGACGGCAAGCCCTGCGACGGTCGGGAGGACGATCTCGCGCATGATGCGCTCGTGCACCGCGGCGTCGACGACCGGCGCCGGCGAGTACGCGCCCATCCCGCCGGTGTTCGGCCCCCTGTCCCCTTCCCCCACCGCCTTGTGATCCTGCGACGACGCGAGCGCGACGACCTCCCCGCCGCCGGCCACGCAGATGAAGCTTGCTTCCTCCCCGGCAAGGAACTCCTCGATCACGATCCGCCGCCCCGCGTCCCCGAACGCGCGGCCGGAGAGCATCTCGCGGGCGGCGGCGAGCGCCTCGGCCTCCGACTGTGCGACGACCACGCCCTTGCCCCCGGCGAGTCCGTCCGCCTTGATCACGATCGGCGTCCCCCGCCCGCGTATGTGGGAAGCCGCCTCGTCCACGGAGTCGCACTCGGCGTAGCCTGCGGTGGGGATGCCGTGACGGGAGAGAAACGCCTTGGTGAACGCCTTGGAGCCTTCCAGCCTCGCCGCGTCGGCGTTCGGGCCGAAGACGCGAAGCCCCGCCTCGCCGAAGCGGTCGGCGAGGCCCGCGACCAGCGGCGCCTCCGGCCCTGCCACGGTCAGATCGACCGAACGCTCGCGCGCCAGCGCGAGGAGCCCGTCGACGTCCTCCGCTCCTACCGCGACGTTCTCGACGCCGGGCTCGCGCCCGGTCCCCGCGTTGCCGGGCGCGACCAGCACCCGCGCTACCCGCTCGCTCCGGACGAGCTTCCACGCGAGCGCGTGCTCACGGCCGCCGCCGCCGATCACGAGAACAGTGAGGGGAACCGGCAACCTGCCGGGGCCGGATCGGGTGCGCGGCGCCATTGGTGTTCCGGCTTTCGCACGACGGGGTCGAGGCTGCGTCAACCTGTCTTCACCATACCCTGTCCCGGCCATGCTTTGGGTTGCCGATCGCCGATCATCCGCCAGCCGGGTGTGTACTGTGAACTTCCCGATTCACGAGGCGAGCGCGTTTGATCGGACACCGGGGATGCACGTCCGCGGCCGGTGGGCTACGCTGGCTCCCGGCGGTGTCAGCCGCCGCCTCGGCTCATTGGATGCGCGATGCGCCGGCGCCGCCGGTGGTGCACGCGGTCGGCGGCGACGGCAGGAGGACGATCAGGATGATCAGCCACGGGACCATCGAGCAGGCCGCGTACGAGGTGACGTGCAAGGCGGCCATCGACATCCCCGAGGATTACCTCGGCGGCATCAAGGAGATGGCGCAGGGAGAGCAGGGAACGCTCTCGTGCTTCGTGCTCCGGTCGATGGTGGAGAACTACGAGGCGGCGAGCACGGATCGCCGGCCGATGTGCGCGGATACCGGCCTGCCGCGCTACTACGTCAAGGTCGGCAACGAGGCGCGCGTCGACGGCGGGTTCGTCGGCGTGGAAAGGGCACTGCGCTCGGCCACCGCGCGCGCGACCCGCGAGGTACCGCTGCGGCCCAACCGGGTGCACCCGCTGTGGCGCACCGACCACGGCAACAACGTGGGCATCAACGCGCCGGAGATCGAGTGGAGCTTCGAACCGGACGCGGACTGGGTCGAGATCACCACGGTGCACAAGGGCGGCCTGTTCGGCACCGACTACCGGATGCTCTTTCCGGGCGACGGCATCGACGGCATCAAGCGCTTCTACCTCGACACCCTGGTGGCTTTCGGCAAGCGCGGGCTCGCGTGCCAGCCCGCGATCGTCGGGGTCGGGCTCGGCGGCTCCAAGGACGTCTCGATGGTGCTCGGCAAGCAGGCCGCGTGCCTGCGCACCGTCGGGGACCGGCACCCGGACCCGCGGGTCGCGGCGCTGGAGCTCGAGCTGAAGGACCTTGGCAACCGCATCGGGATGGGTGCGATGGGGTTCGTCGGCTCGTCGATGGTGGTGGACTGCCACATCGAGGTCGGCTACACCCACACCGGCGGGATGCCGATGAGCGTGCACACGTTCTGCCTGTCCTCGCGCCGTGCGACGGCGAGGGTGGACGCGGGCGGGACGATCGAGCCGCGTGCGGACCCGGGGTGGTTCACGCCCTACATGCGGCGGGAGACGGTGGACTGGACGGGCGAAGCGCAGAACGCGCGGCAATGGGTCTGACGATCCCGGCGGCGCCGGAGGATGCGCGGGTACGCGGGCCCGCGGTGGCTCACGCCGGACCCGCAACGTCGGCAAGGGCGGGATGAGCGGCGCGGGCTATCGCGAGCACTTCGTCCCGGCCGGCGGGGTGTACCTCACCACCGTCGGCTATGGCACCGGCGCGTTGCTCGGGCGCGGGATCCGGCGGGTGCGGAACGTGCACCGGCTCGACGAGCTCGGCATCGCCCAAGCCCTGTGGGTGTTCGAGGCGCAGGGCCGGCTCGTCAACGAAACACTCGACCGCGTCTACGCCGGACTCCGGCCCCGGCGCTCCGCCTCTACGGCGAGACCGACGATCGAGGAGAAGAGCCGATCTGACCCGCCGGCGGCCTCCCGAGGGCGGGAGCCGGAGCCGGGACATCCGGCTGGGACAGCCCAGTTGCAGCCGCCACGGCGAACGGGGAAGGGTACTCCCGCCCGCGCCAACCGGCTGAAAACGGGAACATTCCCCCCCATGAGCCTTCCGCGGTGCAGGCTCCCGGCGACCGAGCATCTCTGCGGACTGTACGGCGAACAAGGAATGGCCTTGCGATCAGGCTCGGCGGGCCGCCGTCGTCAACTCCCGGGAACCACGCCCTCGGGCAGGCTTTCGATGTGTGCGCAGATGTCGCGAGGACGGGTGATCCACACGCGGTCACGGTACGAGGCGATGTGGCTCAGCGCCTGTCGCAGGCAGCGGATACGGTAGGGACGGCCGACCACGAAGGGATGGAGGGAGATCGGGCACACGAGGGGCTGCTCCTCGCTCTGCTCCAGCATTTCGTCGAAGGCGTCCACGATCGTGTTCGCGAACTCGGCGGAGGTGTGCCGGTACCACACGATGCCGCGGGTGTCGTTGCACTCGATGGGGTAGGGCATGGACAGGATGCGGCCGTGGCGGGTGCGCATCCACACCGGCTGATCGTCGCAGGTCCAGTCCATGAAGTAGCGGTAGCCGGCCTCGGCGAGGAGGTCTGCGGTGACCTCCGAGTTGGAGAGCCACGGGCTCATCCAGCCGGCGGGACGCGCGCCCTCCTCGCGTTCTATGGTGGCGGTGACCTCTTCGATGAGCCTGCGTTCGTCGTTCTCGCCGAGATCGCCCTGTACGTCGCTGTTGGTGATTCCGTGCCCGAGGATCTCGTCGCCGCGGCGGCGCAGCGCCTCGGGGATCTGCGGGCAGTGCGCGTAGACCGCGGTGTTCATCTGCGCCTCGATCGGCAGGTCCAGCGCGTCGAAGAGGGAGAGCAGCCGCCAGATCCCGACCCGGTTCCCGTAGTCGCGCCACGAATAGACGCTGTGGCTCGCCGCCTGATCGGGGGGCGCGATCGCCGCGCCCTTGCCGTGCCCGAAGCGGAAAGCCTCGATGTTCACCGCGATGTAGACGGCAAGACGCCGGCCGCCGGGCCAGGTGTAGTGGGCGCGTTCGGTGATCGGGGAGTAGTCGTAACGTCCGTGGGATTCGAGCATGGCAACATCCGGGGGGGCGTGGCGGTTCCGCCCTGAAGGCTCGGGCGCAAGGCACGACGATTCACCAAGCTCGATCATACACGCCCGCCGCTTGCAGGAATGCCCTGCACATCGACTCGATCGGCAATTCCCGCCAACGCTCCGGACACGCTCGGGCAACCAGGGTTTCGCAGCCTTTTCGACCGTCTGACCGTGGCGATTGAGTGGACGTTTTCGGGCTTGGCGGGAATTGCCGATCGAGTCGAACGTCCGGCGGACCGCCGGCCGTGGCGGCGGCGTCGAGTGGCCCGGCACCCGGCAGGATCGTGTTATGATTTCGTGGGTGCTCCTGGGAACGGCGTGTCCCTTTGGGACATGGGCGTCCCGCCCGCTTTGTCATGTGGCGGGCCTCCGGCGGCGGACCTTCGGTCCGCGCTTGCGGGCAGGACGCCCGCGCTCCCAGGATCGCAGCCGGCGCTTGGTTCAGGCTCCGCCGGGTCAGGTAGAAACGGGCAAGGCAGTGGGCGCGATGGCGGGCTGCGGCGCCGGCTCCGACCACCGCGCCCGCGATACTCCAGGGTTTCCGACAGCGGCTCACGGCTCGTCCACGCTGCACACCGTTCGGACAGGAGACAAAGAAAATGGCCGATACAGGATCATCGAAGACCGGTGTCTCCAGCGTACCGTACCGCCCACACCCACCGAACCACCCGAAGGCGAGCGGCCCGGTGGCGTCACCGGTGTCGTCGCCATCCCCGGAAGCAACGGCAATCACACCACCGGCGGGGCTGCAATTTCCCGGCTGCAAGCCCGTGCATCTGCCGAGCCACGAGATCGAGACGTATGAAAGCCGGCTGGAGTTCTGGGACGCCGACACCGAGATCGCCTGGGTCTGCGAGCCGGGCAGTCCCTACCACGAAGAGCCCGCGGAGACCCTCTCGGCACTGGTGGAGCGGATCGCCAGCGTGCGCGGCTCGCCCATCAAGCGCTACGGGTCGATGGACCTGCTGCTGCGCAACAGCCGCGGCGAGCGGTGGCGCATCATGCAGGCGGACCAGTCCCTGTACCTGCATCCCGCGCGCGCCCACCTGCCCGGGGCTTCGGCGATGGTGATCGGCGAGCACGACTTTCCCGACGTGGTGCTGGAAGTGGATCACACCACGGACGTGCGCCGTGGCAAGCTCGGGCTGTACGAGTCCTGGGGCTTCCCGGAGGTGTGGGTGGAGGTGCCGGAACGGCGTGCGCCGAGCCGTCCGCGGGGCCGGCTGCCGGGGCTGACGATCCACGTGCTGGAGGACGGCGCCTACCGGACCGTACCCGAGAGCCCCACGTTTCCCGGCTGGACGGCGGAGGAGATCCACGAGGCGATGAACGAGACGGTGGCCTCGGCGCGGACCCACGCGATCCTGGAGCGGACGGGCGCGGCGCTGGGGGCACGGGAAGGCACCGGACCGGACGACGATCCGCTGCTGCGTTCGCAACGGCGCCAGGGGTTCGAGCGGGGCCGGATGGAAGGGCGGGCGAAGTTGGTGCGCCAGATGCTGCTGTCGCGAGGCGTCGAGGTGTCGGCGGAGTTCCCCCGCGACGTGCCCCGGTTCACCGAGTCCTCCGAGGCCGTCGTGGTCGCGGCGGCGCTCGAGTGCGACAGCGAGGCGGACTTCCGGGCGCGCCTCCGGCAACGCGGCGAGTGACGCTGCATGGGAGCACCGATGGATTGCCGGACGACGGCATTCCGATTCTTCCTTCACGTGGAAGCGCGCCGCGTCCGACGCTGAACGCCACATCACTTCGAGCCCGCGGCCTTTCCCTTCGATGACGGAATCGAAGCTGGACGTCTTTCGCTTCTGGGGCAAGGCCCAACCCCTGCAACCGGAATGCGGGCCAGGGTGGCATCCTCTGATCTTTCACTGCCTCGACGTAGCCGCGGTTGGAGAAGCCCTGCTCGCGAAGCATCGCCGGATGGGCGATCACCTGGCTCGATTGCTCGGTCTCGAGCGGCAGGAGACTGTTCGCCTGGCGACCTGGCTCCTTTGCCTGCACGACGTCGGAAAGCTCGCGAAGAAGTTCCAGGCGAAGGATCCGGACCTCTACCCGCCTTGCTTCGGCGACGATCCGGCACGGCTTTCGGGTTTCTACGATCACGGTGCGGGCGGATTGCGCCTCTTCGATGCCGACGACGGCTTCTTCAAGCTGCCGAGCGGAACGCGACCCCGCACGTGGCGCCCCCTGGTGTCCGCGGTCACCGCCCACCGGGATCGAGGCCAGCGACCGGAGCCTCACCCCCGGCCGCTACGTCGGCGTTGCCCCGGAGGAGGAGGACGAGAGCTTCGACTTCAGGACGGCGCTACGCGGGATCCATGCGGAGCTCGACGAGCTGAACGCGGAGGCGGCGGTCCTGGCGGCGAAGATCAGGAAGAACTTCGAGGGGTTGGGGATATGACGGGGCGGTCGGAAGCAGGAGCGGTCCCGGCCGCCGGTCCCCGTGACCGGGCTCCGCAGGCTCGCCGGGGGCAGGCCATCCCCGAAGATGCGGAGCCTGACCGGCAATTTGGACGACAGGCGGTTGCGCCCTTTGCCCGACGCCTCGCCCGTTGCGTCCGGATCGCATACCGTGCGACATTGGGCTCCTGGCCTACGAGCAGCAGGACGCACGCCGCTTTCGCGGGCGCATCGCTCCCCCCACCGTGCCCCGCATGGCCTCCTCCTCCGATCCCGCCTACAAGCTCCTCGGATCCCCGTAGCGAGCGACCAGGTAGCGAGGCTGCTCGCCGCCTTGCAGAAAGGACCGAAGACCGCCGCCGATCTCATGACGGACCTGGGACTGTCGCATCGCCCCACGTTCCGCAAGAACTACCTGCACCCGGCGATGTCCACGGGACTGGTGGAGATGACACGGCCGGGATCGCCGTCGACGAAGAACCAGAAGTACCGGCTGACGGCTCGGGGGCGACGGATGAAACAGAAAGTACGGTAAGGCCATTCCTGCCATGCCCGCGTTCGGTGTGGTACTGTGACGCCACGGGCCTCGGGGAGCACTTTTGCGGAAAGTGGAAGGCAGATGGTGATTCACGTTCACATCATCCCATGAGGAGCCACCGGACATGACGCTGATCAAGAAGGACATCGTAATCGCCGCGGACGGCAAGCTACCGTCGGACTTTCGCGAGACGTTCGGCCACAAAGCGCATGTGGCCGTACGGCTGCAAGAAGACAACCTCGGTGGAGCGCGCAACGCGAGCCGGCTGATGGCGTTTGCCGGCCGGATTCAGGCATTCCGTAACGTGACCGATCCGGTTGCCCTGCAACGCGATCTTCGGGATTCGTGGGAACGTGACTGAAGCAGATGAACACCGACCGTTTTCTGGTTGACACCAACATTTTCATACTGCTGTTCAATGATAGTCTGGCAGAGCCACTGCCTGATGGCGAAATCGTGTGTTCCGTAATTTCCGAAATGGAGCTGCTATCCTTCCCGGATATTACGCCGTCTGATGAGACGTTGACCTGCTTTCCGATGAAGATGAAGCGGTAGCGGGTATTCCACGACTTCGGCTTCCAGCGGGTCTCGAAGTAGTCGAGTCCAGGCGCCATGCGGCGCCATCGTCTTGTGCCTTCGACCAGTCCCTTGAGGGCGGCAAAGCGCTCGAATGGCACCGAGAGGGTGAATTCGACCCCCGAGCCATGCAGTCGTTCAGTGATGACTTCGTTGAAGAAGGCGCTGTCGATGCGGGTCTCGACCTGTGCGTGGGGGAGGCATGAGCGCACGTGGCCGATACAGTGGCCGATGAAGGTGTCGGCCCCGTTGGAGTCGTGGACGTTCCCAGGGCGATGGTGCACGTCGAGGACCTGGTCGGTCTGGGCGATGGTGCAAAAGAGGGGGTAGTAGCTACGCGCACCCTTCTTCTTCTTGTTGAAGCCCACTGCGGTTCCTTCGGCATGACGCCCGGTGCTCAACACCGACCCGTCGAAATCCACCGTCACCCTCGACAGCCCCTCGACCGCCAAGCGCTCCATGACCAGATGTCTCGATTCACTTCGCACTTTGGCGACACTTGGTCCATCCGCACTGGCGAGCGAGCGGCTGACCGTGGACACGTCCGGCAACCGCTTCAGACCGAGAGCGCGTTTGACCATCTCGTCATCACGGTAGGAGTCCACGTCGCGCAGCCGCCGGTGTCCGATGATCAGATGCACGACCAGAAGCATCATGATCATGTGATGGCCGTAAATCGGATTGGCCTTCAGATGGCGGAAGCATCTCCACAGCCGTTCTTTGATGCCGAGGAGGGAGAAGAGGTGCTGGAAGACGATGAGTCCCGAGTACGATGTCAGGCTCTGTGATTCGAATCGGATGTCGATGCCCAGCTTGGCTTTACCTCGAACGTCGGCTCGGCTATGCTTCATCTGCGTGGTCTCCGTTTTGTTTGGTACGTTGTTGTGACAACGACTATTGTACCAGCTTCGGAGACCACGTTTCTTTCTGTTCCTTCCGTTTCGCGAATGACTCCTTACGACTTTGCACAAGATTCAAGAACACTGCGTGTGGCTTATCCTCACTGGCAGTGAACATGAGCTACACGCTACTTCGGTCCGAAAATCCCGTATTTTGTGCAGTGAACGCATGTATGGGTCGATTTTTTCTGCAACTGGCAGGGTAGCTTGGCTGTTTGCCGCCCAGCGGGAAAGTCCGAAGGCCACCACAGCACTGATGGCGGACTTGGGGCTGTCGCATCCTGATGATCCAGGGATAGGGAACGCGCCAGCGTGAATTAGGCGACAAGGAGGCTCAAAGGAACCCGGGTTTCGAGGATCCAGATGAATTGGCCAGTCATAAGATTCGAAGGTCTTTATCTTGAACCGTCAAGGAGTGGTATCTACAAGAGACGGCAATTCCACGGCTCAGGCGTTCGAGTCGTAAACATGGGCGAATTGTTCGCCTACGACATTATAGATAAGCAGGACATGAGCAGACTCATGGTGACGGATAGCGAAATGGATCGATTCGGTCTTGCTGACAGGGCAACCGCATATAAAATCACTGTCCCATCAATACCTTATCTCGGAAGCCATCGTTCAATGGGGTGTAACTCTGAAACTGATCCATCACGCCGCCCGTTTACAAGGAAACGGTATGACGTTGTCGGGAATCGTCACTTCCCGATGGTAGGCCCCTGACAGCATCTCCCAGGCTGAATCGAACCGTCTACTTTGTATCAGGGCGCGAAGCGTCAGGATGGCCTGCCCCCCGGCATGACGCCAGCGCATTCCCGAACGCTTCAGCCGCTGCGTGACCAACGTCTTGCACGCCGCCTCCACCACCCCCGAGCCAATGGGAAGATGCCGTGCCTTCGCCTCGGCATAGCGCATCCGGTGACGGTGGTTGCGGAAGTATCCCAACACCTCGGCGATACGCTTGCTCTTCGGCTGCTTCCTGCGTTGATGGTTCAGCGAACGAATCACCTTCTCCACCCCGCCGCACTCATGGCGCAACAGATGGCGCAGCTTCTCGTAGTGCGCCCGCCCCTTCGCATCGTCCTGTCCATAGCAGGCATCGAGCCCCGACTTCAGTTGCTCGGCCGCATGGTAGAAGTCCACCACCGACGTGCCCTGCGGCGCCAACGTATCAAGATAGCGCCAGTTGTCGTGCGCCCCGTCGGCTATCTTGACCACCTGCAGGTCCGGACGCTTTGCAAGCACCGCCTCAAGCTCCGCGCACAGCGTCTTCTTCAACGCCTCCTTGCACGGCTGCGGCATCCGACCCACATACACCGTCTCCAGCCGCTCCCCCTCGGCATCACAGGTCGTGAGCGTCCCACACCCCGCCTCCTGATAGCCTGAGCTCCCATCCACCCGCTTCGCATCCTTCATCGCCACCATCACCCCATCGAGCGACACCGCCACCGTCACCGCCTCCTCCGCCACCGCGCACCCCTTGCGTAACGCCGCCTCGAACGCCTCACGCTGCCCCTCCCACCGCGCGCCCAACTCCTTCGGCAACCGGTCCAGCGAGCTCTTCGAAGGCCTCATCCGCCCCCACTCCCGAAACACCGCCTCCCCTTCCTGCGGCGTCACGTGCGCCACCACCACGCTCGCCTGCCGCGCCGCCAGCCCCGTCCAGTGCCCCGCAACTATCCCCGCACGCCACTCCATCGGCACCATCGCGCGCTCACCGCCACATCGGTACAGCGTGCGATGCACCCCCACCGCTCCCGCCGCACTCGTGTACGTCGCGTGACTGCGCAGCACCCGGCGATACCGCCGCCCTTCCATCTCGACGAATGGCAGGTTCACATCCAGACGCTCCAGCGTCTCCCCCACCACCTCGCGTTCGGCTTCGGCAAACAACGCACGAAGCTCCCGCTCCACTGCCTCGAAGTCCTCCCCCGTCACCGGGCGCGCTCGCAAGGCGTTGACCTGCTCGACCAATCGCGCGAGGGCTTGCTCTCCTCGCTCGCTGTGGCTGGCGCAATGGGCGGGTGCGTGAAATACTGACATTGGGGCAGCCCTCCGGGGCGATGGTTTGGATTCACACCGCACATTGTTCCAGAGGACCACTGCCCCGTCTTCCCTCCCCGTCGAGCCCGCTCCTGACAAATTGTCACCAGAGCCCTTTAGCTCCTCTCCCTTCAAAATATACAACTTCAATGATTTCGATCAGTTACGAAGACTTCTTAATGTCAATTTGAGATCTACACCCCTCCCGGCTGCTCTGGAACTCCACGCCGTCCACCTGCCTTTATAATGGCGCCAAGATGGCGTGAGTAGTTACGGCCCGGCTACCCTTGGAGTTAGTGGAGGGCGATAAAGGTGAATAACGATGGACCAAGAGGCAAAACCAGCTCCGGCACCGTCATCCCCCCGTTAGCCTATCCGTGGCCTCTTCAACTGAGGCGTCCTCGCTTGTGCTATGATTCCCTGCTACATTCACCGCAGAATTGTCGTCGAGTAGTGGTAGCTCCAGGATCACACGTGCGCCGCCGAGCTCATCGCTATCCTCAAGGAGCAGATCCCCATAATGACTGCACGCGACGCGGCGTGAGTAAGGCAGGCCGATGCCGTGCCCTTCGTATTTACCATATGTGGCCTCAGTGGCCTTTCCTCGAATTAAAAGATTTCTGCGCCCTGTGGATGGAAACCCCGGGCCGTCGTCCTCGACGACAATCTGTATCATCTCGTCTTTCTTCGTAATGATCATCCGAACCCGCTTCTCCGCCGCCTTCCCGGCGTTGCGCAGTAGATTCATCATCAGTTCGTGGAGGATATCTTCGAAAATGCGTGTGTGGAGATGGACCTCTTCATGGACCAGCTCGAAGGAATTATCCGTGAAGCATTTGTCAGGAAGATGGTTGCGTATGTGGTTCAGTAATGGACTCTTCTTGGTGTGCTCATTCTTCGTGAAGAGCCGCTGGGCCACGGAGACGATGTCGATTAACGGTGGGGACTCCTTGGCCTCTGTTTGGATGAACTCATCGAGTTTTGTTTGTATCTCCTTGTTAATCTCCCTCAATCTATCACGTATCTCCTTCTGCTCCGCCTCCGGAATGGCCTTAAACTCCGTTAGAAGGATGGAATCTAGCATTGACTTCAGGCCGTGACTGAATAGTCCAGAACCGACCGTGTTGTTGTCCATAACCTCCCGCATACCCTTGAGCCGATCGTCGAGCGTCTTGTACACCAACTTTTCCTCTTCCCTGACCTTGTCCTGTTCTCTCAAGAACTGGTTGAATCGGTCGGCGACAGCACGTATTTCGCGTGGATCACTGTCGCGTTTCTCTACACGCTCGCCACTCGACCCCTTCAGCTCGCTGACGCTTTGCCTGAGCCGCTCCAGTGACCGTAACTGCCACCGTATCGTGAAAAACATTGCTGCACCGAGTACCACCATCGCCATCACGATCATAGCTGCTAGGCTATGGCGGAACGACTGGATCTCGCGCCGATACGGGTTCATTGCGAGCGCCACGTGATAAGTCACTGGAAATCCCTCTAGCACCCGGTTGCCATTGCCTTGTGCTCCAGGCTTAGGAATCTTCCGCGGGTACCGTTTGCTGATCACGTATGCCTCCTGACGGCCCGACGGGTTGCTTCTGATAACCTCCGAGCGCTCTTGCATCGATGGCTCGATGCTCAATAATAATAGTCTCACGAGTTCTTGGTCTTGGTCTGATTGCCACAGCACGTTGTCATTGAGCGTGATGGCGGCGGCGCCTTTCTGTATGAACAGATCCTCAAGCTGTGGTGCGACGGATACCAACAATGTACGATCACCGTCTTTGACAACACGCGCGAAGTTGGCGGCATTCGGGGTGCGCATCAATAGATCGAACTCAGACATCAGCGATTCTGTATCACGCATTGCCTTTCTTCTCACGATGTCGGAGTGGCGGGTGTCGATCATACCCGCTGTGGCAACGATCGCAACGAAACACACGATCAACGCGACGGTTATTATCCTCTGGTGCAGTGACCATCCGAACGCCATCGGCACACGCATATCCGGCCGGCTCATATCAGATTGGGCTGCACTATGCCTTTTCGGTGAAGTCCCGTAATCCACAGGGCAAGATCACTAAAAATGTATTGACATCAACAAGTTTTGTGATCTAATGGCGTCTTCATCAAAGAGATGGAGATGGCAAGAAATGAACACGACAGCCCCTGCAAGTTTGATCGAGCATTTCTCAAAGCTGGAGGATCCGCGAGTCGATAGAAACAAGAAGCATGAGTTGATTGATGTCATCGTCCTGTGCGTGTGTGCGGTGGTCAGTGGCGCGGAGGGATGGAGTGACATCGAAGAATTTGGGCGCACGAAGCTGGAGTGGCTTCGCCGCTATGTTCCGCTGGCCAATGGGGTCCCGGTAGACGACACGATTGCACGAATCATCTCGGCGCTGTCGATGAGGGGTTTTCAGGACTGCTTCATGAGCTGGATGGAAGATGTTGTGAAGTTGAGTGATGGTGAGATGATTGCAGTGGACGGGAAGACGCAGAGGCGTTCCCACGACCGCAAGCGGGGTATGAAGGCGTTGCATATGGTGAGTGCTTGGGCATGTGGCAATGCAGTGGTGCTTGGGCAGGTGAAGACGGAGGAGAAGTCGAACGAGATCACGGCGGTGCCGGAGTTGCTGGAGGTGTAGATCTCAAATTGACATTAAGAAGTCTTTGTAACTGATCGAAATCATTGAAGTTGTATATTTTGAAGGGAGAGGAGCTAAAGGGCTCTGGTGACAATTTGTCAGGAGCGGGCTCAACGGGAGGGAAGACGGGGCAGTGAACCTCTGGAACAATGTTTGGTGTGAACCCCAACATCGCCCCGGAGGGCTGCCCCAATGTCAGTATTTCACGCACCCGCCCATTGCGCCAGCCACAGCGAGCGAGGAGAGCAAGCCCTCGCGCGATTGGTCGAGCAGGTCAACGCCTTGCGAGCGCGCCCGGTGACGGGGGAGGACTTCGAAGGAGTGGAGCGGGAGCTCCGTGGGCTGTTTGCCGAAGCCGAGCGCGAGGTGGTGGGGGAGACGCTGGAGCGTCTGGACGTGGACCTGCCATTCGTCGAGATGGAGGGGCGGCGGTACCACCGGGTGCTGCGCAGTCACGCGACGTACACGAGTGCGGCGGGAGCGGTGGGGGTGCATCGCACGCTGTACCGATGTGGCGGGGAGCGCGCGGTGGCGCCGATGGAGTGGCGTGCGGGGATAGTGGCGGGGCACTGGACGGGGCTGGCGGCGCGGCAGGCGAGCGTGGTGGTGGCGCACGTGACGCCGCAGGAAGGGGAGGCGGTGTTTCGGGAGTGGGGGCGGATGAGGCCTTCGAAGAGCTCGCTGGACCGGTTGCCGAAGGAGTTGGGCGCGCGGTGGGAGGGGCAGCGCGAGGCGTTCGAGGCGGCGTTGCGCAAGGGGTGCGCGGTGGCGGAGGAGGCGGTGACGGTGGCGGTGTCGCTCGATGGGGTGATGGTGCCGATGAAGGATGCGAAGCGGGCGGATGGGAGCTCAGGCTATCAGGAGGCGGGGTGTGGGACGCTCACGACCTACGATGCCGAGGGGGAGCGGCTGGAGACGGTGTATGTGGGTCGGATGCCGCAGCCGTGCAAGGAGGCGTTGAAGAAGACGTTGTGCGCGGAGCTTGAGGCGGTGCTTGCAAAGCGTCCGGACCTGCAGGTGGTCAAGATAGCCGACGGGGCGCATGACAACTGGCGCTATCTTGATACGTTGGCGCCGCAGGGCACGGCGGTGGTGGACTTCTACCATGCGGCCGAGCAACTGAAGTCGGGACTCGATGCCTGCTATGGACAGGACGATGCGAAGGGGCGGGCGCACTACGAGAAGCTGCGCCATCTGTTGCGCCATGAGTGCGGCGGCGTGGAGAAGGTGATTCGTTCGCTGAACCATCAACGCAGGAAGCAGCCGAAGAGCAAGCGTATCGCCGAGGTGTTGGGATACTTCCGCAACCACCGTCACCGCATGGGCTATGCCGAGGCGAAGGCACGGCATCTGCCCATTGGCTCGGGGGTGGTGGAGGCGGCGTGCAAGACGTTGGTCACCCAACGGCTGAAGCGTTCGGGGATGCGCTGGCGTCATGCCGGGGGGCAGGCCATCCTGACGCTTCGCGCCCTGATACAAAGTGGGCGGTTCGATTCGGCCTGGGAGATGCTGTCAGGGACCTACCATCGGGAAGTGACGATTCCCGACAACGTCATACCGTTTCCTTGTAAACGGGCGGCGTGATGGATCAGTTTCAGAGTTACACCCGTTGCTGGATAAGCTGGAATTGTCGGGGTGTATCGTGACGCTGGATGCGATGGGATGCCAACGAGCGATAGCGAAGCAGGTCAAGGAAGGGGGAGGGGATTATGTTGGCGGTGAAGGGGAACCAGAGGCAATTGAACAGGGAGGTTCGGAGGTATTTTGATGCGGCACGGGAGAGGGATTTCGAGTGTGAGGGGATTGAGAACGACGAGACGGCGGAGGATGGTCACGGACGGGTAGAGTCCAGGAGCTATTATTTGTCCACCGACCTGGGTGCGTTGTCTTGTGTGAAGAAGTGGAATGGGTTGAGAGCGGTCGGGATGGTGGAGTCGGAGCGCTGGAATGATGGGCGTGTGAGTATTGAGCAACGGTACTACATTACGTCGCTGGAAGATGTGGAGTCATTTGGGCGAGCGGTGCGTTCACACTGGGGAATCGAGAATGAGCTGCACTGGAGATTGGACGTGACGTTTCGGGAAGACGAGAGTCGGATTCGTCGGGGTAATGCACCGCACAATATGGGAGTGATTCGGCATGTGGCGGTCAATCTTCTGAAGCGTGAGTCGACGAAGATCAGCGTCAGGAAGAAGCGTATCCGGGCGGCATTGAACGATGGCTTCCGAGATAAGGTATTGATGGGACAGTGATTTTATATGCGGTTGCCCTGCCGTAATCCATAACCAGAAATCTCCCTGGCGGTGCGTATCGGGTCGAGCTTCTGTTCCGGATCGAGCGACAATCTAACCCTCCGTACGAGTGATTGGATATCGCTTCTGTCCGCTCTGCTGTTTGAGTCGTAGAGATGATTGATGAGTTCCTCCGTCGACACTGCCCGTTTGGTCATCATTAGATACCTTACAAAGCGGAATTCAGCAGGTGGAAGTTCGATTCTCACATTCTTGACGCGCACCTCGGCTTTGATGAGATTGAGGGTGATCGGTCCATGCTCGATGAGCATGGCTGCTCTTCGCCGCTCCACTCTCTCCCATTCCAGGATTATTCTATGGAGGCGAGTTAGCAGAATCCCGGGCGAAAATGGCTTGGAAATAAAATCACTAGCTCCTGCTTCAAAAACCTTGATCTCGGTCTCGATATCAATGCGCCTCGTCAGGACGAGGATCGGAAAGTGATCTTTTTCTCTTGACAGACGCCGCACATTCCCGATCAACTCAAGGCCTCCCATCTTAGTGGATGAATTCGTCAGATGGAGGTCGAAAATCCCCGCGTTATAGCCATATACTTTCGCGTAGCTGAGGGCCTTTTTTTCATTGTGTGCCTCGTCGACAAGAAAGCCGTTCTGTTCGAGTAACCCCTTTGTTCTCGTGCGATCCAAATCATCATCGTCGACAAACAGGACTTTCATGATCTCCTCCTCTTGAACCTTAAAACAGCGCTTCGCTGTTGGCCATCAACCTACCAAGGCAGGCTTGCATCTCCTCTTGTCGTGGCCACTTCACCATGTATGCATCAGCTCCGGCCTCGTATCCTTTGATCTCGTACTCAATCCCGCTGTTGCGACTCAGGATGACAATGGGATATCGGCGTCCGCGCGCGCGCAACTCGGTGATCAGGGTAAATCCCTCGTATTGAGAGGTGTTTGAGAGATTGAGGTCGACAATGGCCCCTGCGTACCTGTGTTGCCTTTCCCGCCGCAACCCCTCCTTGATGCCATCAGCGACATCGACGGCAAAGCCGAGCGCGTCGAGTACGGGCAAGATGCGTTCCCTATCATGTGCTTCGTCATCCACGAGCAGCACTCGGGACCTACGCGTCACTGGCTTGGCATCTGTAGCTTGTGGTACACGCTGCTCCTAGCCTGAGAGCCATTCTGACACTTAGCACTTAGCACCTCCATCTGTCTATGGCGACATCGACGATATATCCGTCCGGCAACCGAAGCCGCACTATCAGATAACCTCCCTCCGTGGTGACCGAGAGCGCATTTCCTCCTCCGTATTGTTCGATGGCGATCCTCACAGCCTCACGCTTCGAGCACTCCCGCGCGTATGCTGGTTCAGGGCTCGCATAACCGAGAACTGCGGCTAATACCGCGCTGAGCGCCAGTGTCACGCTTGTCTTTGAACGGCGCCGGGCCTGATCATGGCGTGCCATTGGACTAGCTATGCTGATTTCAGCACGGCCGTATCCACCGGGCTTCTGACTGTGGCTAGCTGATACACTTGTCATGCTCATATCTCCGGTTCTCCGCTCGGCACTCGGCATCACACAAGATGGATGAAGTTTACCCTACGAGATTTCCGAACGCTCTCTTCCCTCTGACATTTGCCTGTCGCGATGCTCAAAAATCGCTGAAAACGGCGCTGTGAGCCGCGGAACCTGTCCTCAATGCGTATTCCGGTCCAAGCTGATCACCGATTCCGGGTAGAGTCGACGACTGGCGTGGTGGCGTCAGGTCGGTGGGGGTAGCCGTTTCCCGGCGGCTTTCGCAGTACCGGTGCCTCGCTCCACGCCATAGCTCCGCTTCCAGTCGCCGCTCATCGAACCGGACGTGCGGTTCTCCCGCATCCGGCTCTCGGACGAGATCATGCCTTCGCCCACGGAAAGCTCGTCGTTCGCACTGCCAGGCGCGTCAGGCCCATTTCATTCCACAGCCGCCTGTCCGGGAAGCGCACATATCTCCCCGCTCGTACCTTGTGCTTGCGACACAGCCACTGACGCAGCCGCCGGGTCGCGTGACCCTGCGGCAGGGGCGTCAGTCCCCCAAGCCACATGAATTGACCTGCTCTGGCCTCGACACCCGTGGGTTATGTTCCAGGGCAACCGCATATAAAATCACTGTCCCATCAATACCTTATCTCGGAAGCCATCGTTCAATGCCGCCCGGATACGCTTCTTCCTGACGCTGATCTTCGTCGACTCACGCTTCAGAAGATTGACCGCCACATGCCGAATCACTCCCATATTGTGCGGTGCATTACCCCGACGAATCCGACTCTCGTCTTCCCGAAACGTCACGTCCAATCTCCAGTGCAGCTCATTCTCGATTCCCCAGTGTGAACGCACCGCTCGCCCAAATGACTCCACATCTTCCAGCGACGTAATGTAGTACCGTTGCTCAATACTCACACGCCCATCATTCCAGCGCTCCGACTCCACCATCCCGACCGCTCTCAACCCATTCCACTTCTTCACACAAGACAACGCACCCAGGTCGGTGGACAAATAATAGCTCCTGGACTCTACCCGTCCGTGACCATCCTCCGCCGTCTCGTCGTTCTCAATCCCCTCACACTCGAAATCCCTCTCCCGTGCCGCATCAAAATACCTCCGAACCTCCCTGTTCAATTGCCTCTGGTTCCCCTTCACCGCCAACATAATCCCCTCCCCCTTCCTTGACCTGCTTCGCTATCGCTCGTTGGCATCCCATCGCATCCAGCGTCACGATACACCCCGACAATTCCAGCTTATCCAGCAACTCCGGCACCGCCGTGATCTCGTTCGACTTCTCCTCCGTCTTCACCTGCCCAAGCACCACTGCATTGCCACATGCCCAAGCACTCACCATATGCAACGCCTTCATACCCCGCTTGCGGTCGTGGGAACGCCTCTGCGTCTTCCCGTCCACTGCAATCATCTCACCATCACTCAACTTCACAACATCTTCCATCCAGCTCATGAAGCAGTCCTGAAAACCCCTCATCGACAGCGCCGAGATGATTCGTGCAATTGTCGTCTACCGGGACCCCATTGGCCAGCGGAACATAGCGGCGAAGCCACTCCAGCTTCGTGCGCCCAAATTCTTCGATGTCACTCCATCCCTCCGCGCCACTGACCACCGCACACACGCACAGGACGATGACATCAATCAACTCATGCTTCTTGTTTCTATCGACTCGCGGATCCTCCAGCTTTGAGAAATGCTCGATCAAACTTGCAGGGGCTGTCGTGTTCATTTCTTGCCATCTCCATCTCTTTGATGAAGACGCCATTAGATCACAAAACTTGTTGATGTCAATACATTTTTAGTGATCTTGCCCTGGGTTATGTTCGAGGTCAGGACCATCGACACAGAGCCACCACGAGGAGGGCAGGTCACGAACGAGTGTAGCGCATACGTCGGACTGGACGTTCACAAGGATACGATTGCGGTGGCGGTGGCGCTGCCGGGGCGCGAGGAGCCGGTGTACCGGGGCGAGATCAAGAATCAACGCAAGTCGCTGCTGCGGCTGATTCGGGCACTGAGTCCGAACGGTGAGTTGGTGAGTTTCTGTTACGAGGCGGGTTCGTGTGGGTATGGGGTGTATCGGGAGATTGTCGAGACGGGGCGCCGCGGTGGTGGCGCCGAGCCTGATTCCGCGTCGTTGGGGGGAGCGGGTGAAGACGGACCGGCGCGATGCGCTGATGCTGGCGCGGTTGCACCGGGCGGGGGAGTTGAGGGCGGTGTGGGTGGCGGATGCGGAGCAGGAGGCGATGCGCGACCTGACGCGGGTGCGCGAGGACCTGAAGGGCATCGAGTTGAAGGCGCGTCAACGCTTGGGTGCATTTTTGTTGCGTCACGGTCGGGTGTACCGGGAAGGCAAGAGCCGGTGGACGCAGAAGCACTTTCGGTGGTTGGAGGACCATCCGGTGCAGCATGTGCATTGGGCTGAGCGATGAGCCGGAGTTCTCCACCCCTTGCCCACCGCTCCGCCAGTGTTGGGGGCACGCGGCGCCGTGGACAAGGCGTGGAGAACACCGGCGTCGAGCGCCGGGCCAGGCTTCGCATCGCATTCGGCGCACAGCATGGCGGCGAGCGTCGCCGGCTCCCGCAGGCAACCCAGGACCTCGGCCTTCCGGCGCACCACCGCGAAGTCGCCGGGGGTCAGGGCGGCGAGGGCCGCGAGCTGCGCCGGAGGCTCGAGCCCGAAGTACCCCTGGAACGCCATCCTCGCCTGCTCGGGGGCGAGGTAGTCGAGCGTGACCTTGAACGTGAAGCGCCGCAGCGTCGCCGGGTCGAGGCGTTCGCCGTAGTTGGTCGTGCAGGCGAAGGGCGCGGGATGGCTCTCCATCCAGGTCAGCATCTCGTTCACCTGGCTGACCTCCCAGCTCCGCTGCGCGAGGCGCCGGTCGGAGAGCAACGAGTCGGCCTCGTCGAAGACGAGGAAGGCGCCGCTGTCGCGCGCCTCCGCGAACGCGGCGGCGATAAACTGCTCGTTCTCCCCGACATACGGTGACATCAGGTCGGAGGTCCGCTTCTGCACGACCTCCAGGCCGAGGCGTTCGGCAAGGTAGCGCACGAACGCGCTCTTGCCCGTGCCCGGCGGCCCTTGCAGGCACAGCGAGAAGCGCCGCTCGCCGCTGATCGCGAGGCGGTCCGCGAGCCTCGCCGGATCGGTGTCGGCCTGGAGGAGCGCGGGGTCGTAGCGGGCCGGCGTCCCCTGCGGCGGCTTCTCGCACGACAGGACCCGCGACAGGCTGCGCACCCCGCGGCGTACCGCGGCGAGGTCGCCGCCGCCGAGCCGTGCGGCGGCGGTGGCCCCGGCCGCCACCCCCGGGGCCGCCTCGAACTCCCGCGCCAGCGAGGACGCATCCTCCGGCCCCGCCTCGATGCCGTGGCGCGCAAGCTGCCGCGTCCAGACCCGCGCCCTCACCCCGGGCGGCGGCAGGCGCAGCTCCAGGGCGAACATCATCCGGCGCAGGAGGGCGGGGTCCACCGCCCCGGCGTCGTTGAGGGTCCACAGGGTGGGCGCCGGCGCCTCCTCCAGCAGCCGGTTCATGAACACCTTCGAGCCGCCGCCGGCCCGCGGTCCGCGAGACCCGGAGGAGAGCAAGCGCCCGAAGATCCGCAGACCCGCGAAGGGGTCCGAGAGCAGATCCTCCATCTCGTCGAAGCTGAGGAGCGAGCGGCGCCCCCGGGCGGTCAGGCGCTGGGCGAGCCGGAGCTCTTGCAGCCTCTCGTTGCGGGTGGGCTCGTCGCCGTCGTCGTCCGCTTCGCCGACGCTGTGCAGCTCCACCCCGAGCCGCCCGGCCAGCACCTTGCAGAGCTCGGTCTTGCCGGTGCCCGGAGGCCCGTACAGGAGGACGTTCACGCCCGCCGCACCGGTCTCCAGGGCGCCCCCGAGCAGCTTCTCGACGTGGTCGCGGTCGTGCCCGAGATGGTCGAAGTCCGACCACTCGAGCTCGCTCGGGGATGCCTCTCCCAGCAGCAGGCGGTGCACGTCGAGGCCGGGGCCGCCGGAGATGGTGGCCAAGCGGTGCAGCCGTTTGACGAGCGTGAGCTCGCCGTCGTTGCCGTCGATGCACACGAGCCCCGTGCGCACGAGAGGCGCATCGGCCCGGAAGCGGCGGAGGATCGCGTTGGCCGATACGCCGAGGAGCGCGGACAGCGCCGGCCCCTTGAGGTTGAGAGGGGATCCTCTGAAGGAAGTGTGTCCGAACACGTCGTCGATCGTCGACTCGATCATCGGCTGCGTGTGGTAGCGCAGCATGAGATCCAGGATGTCGATGTCGGTTCGATTGAGCTCCATCGTCCTTCCAAGGCACCGGAGCCGCTGCGCCGTCCGATCGCTGCGCGCGGACTTCGCCGCCGCACACTTGCTCCGCAGGGCTTCCCCGAGGCGGCTCCATAGCCTTCCGGTCGGTCCGTCCGCGCAGTTTTCGAGGGCCTGGAGCTCCTCGGGGTCCAGGAGGTCGTCGAGGCCCGGCCCCTGATGGCCGAGGCTCGCCGGGAGCGCGCGGGACCGCTTTCTTCTCCTCCCAGGTGCCCGGGACGCCCTCTTTCCGCTCCCGAGCAACGTACGGTTGCCGTTGTCGGTGATCCATTCGACCAGCTCCTTCGCCTCCCGGTCCCGGTGGTGAAGGCACGAGGCGGCGTTGGCGAGGTAGTGGACGAGCAGGCGCTGTTCACAGACGTTCAGAATGGCTCTCTCCGTGGCGGTGGAGTGCGGGGAGGAGAGAGGCTACGGTGCGGATACGTCAGATTCGGACGTGTTGCCGTATCGCCGTCAAGAGATCGCGCTCCCTCCCGGACAATGCCGGCCCACGAGCGCCGTATGCGCCGGGGTACCGGCGTCTGCCCCATCGCCGACGACATCCTTGAAATCTCTGTGCCTGCCACCGAGATTTCCTGGTAGATTCGCCCCATGATCCATCGCGACAAGCATGTTCGCGCCGTTCTGCGGCGGCTGCGGTCCTTTCCGGTGGTCGCCATATCGGGTCCGCGGCAGATCGGCAAGACGACCTTGGCGCGGCAGGTCGCCGATGCCTATTCGGGGGCCGTGCATCATCTGGACCTGGAGAATCCCGCCGACCTCAACAGGTTGCTGGAGGACCCCGTTCTCGTACTGGACGAGCTGCGCGGCCTCGTGGTTCTCGACGAGGTGCAGCGTCGCCCCGATCTCTTCCCGGTGTTGCGCGTGCTGGCGGACCGCCGGCCACGACCGGCGAAGTTCCTGGTGCTCGGCAGCGCCTCGCCCGACCTGATCCGGCAGTCGTCGGAGTCGTTGGCAGGGCGGATCAACCATTACAACCTGGGCGGGCTGGGGCTGGACGAGATCGGCCGCCCACTCGACCGGCGCTGGTTGCGGGGCGGCTTCCCCGAGGCTTGGCTGGCTCGCTCCAACCCCGCCGCCTTTCTCTGGCTGGAAAGCTTCGTACGGACTTTTCTGGAACGGGACCTGCCGCAGCTCGGCGTTCGTGTGCCGGCGCCGGCCATGCGCCGTTTCTGGACGATGTTGGGCCACTGGCACGGACAGATCTGGCAATCGTCCGGGTTCGCCCGTTCCTTCGGCGTTTCCGACACCACGGTGCGGCGCTACCTGGACATCCTGACGGGCGCCCTCGTGGTACGCCAACTGCAACCCTGGCATGCGAACGTCGCCAAGCGGCAGGTCAAAGCGCCGAAAGTCTATCTGCGCGACACGGGCATACTGCACGCCCTGCTCGGCATCGGGGACATGCGGTCGCTGAACTCCCACCCCAAATCCGGTGCGTCCTGGGAAGGGTTCATGATGGAGACGGTCATCGACATGCTGGGTCTCCACGACGACCAGGCCTACTTCTGGGCCACCCACGGCGGCGCGGAGCTCGACCTGCTCATCACCCGCGGCGCCACGCGCATCGGCGTCGAGATCAAGCGCACCACCGCACCGAGGGTCACCCGTTCGACCCGCATCGCCCTCGATGACCTCGACCTCTCCGAAGTCATCGTCGTCCACGCCGGGCGGGATTCCTACCGCCTGGCCGAGCGCATTCGCTCGGTCGCCGCCGACCGGCTGCACACCGACCTGGGTTTGCGTCCATCCTGAGCCCTTCCTTCCACTTGCCAATCGCTGCCCTGCCATGAGCGCGAGGGGAATGCTTGCCCGCTCCGCTTCATGGCGCGCTTCCGAGCCTGGCCAGATAGCTCGCCAGCAAGCCCGGGTGGACGGCCTGGAGCTCGCGGCGGAGCGCGATGCCCCGTTCATCCAGGCCGGGGTGGGCCAGGAGCGCGATCATCACGTCGAAGGCACGGTCCGGGGCGTCCTCCCCGCGGCAGGGCGCAAGGACCCGGGCGAGCCCGGCCTCTTCGAGCAGCATCCAGGCGGGGAACCACCGGGGCGACATCTCGGGCTCCAGATCCTGCTCCCGGGCGAGACGCCAAGCCCTTCCGACCGCCCAATCCGGGAAGTCCGGCGCCTCGACCCGCTTCTCGAACTCTCCGGGGGCAAGCCGGCACAGCGCGAACCAGTGCTCGATCGCCTTCGTGCGGTTGCGCAGCCACCATTGCGCCTCCGCGAGCCGCGCGAGCAGGACGGGCTCCCTTTCATGTCCCTGCACCGCGCGCACCGAGCGTTCCAGGCTCTCCCAGTCGAGGCCCTGCCGGTACGCCCAGCTCGCATGGCGCCGGGGGCGGCGGGGGTCGAAGCACGCCGGCTCCAGTGCCCGGCCGACGCCCCGCCATAGCGGCGCCAGGAAATCCCGGCCGCCGGCGCCGAGCAGCGCCGAGGCGGCGGGCAGCCACTCCCGCTCCAGTCTGTCGAGACGTTCGAAGCCCTGTCCGGGGCCTTCGGGATCCGGCGCCTCCAGCGCCTCGACCAGCGCCGCGGCATGCGCCCTGTGTGCATGACCGGGGTCGAGGCTGGTGAGGTGTCGCAGCTCCCTCCCGGCCTTGCCGGCGTCGCGCGCCCGCAGTGCATCGAGCAGCGCGTTGACCGCCACGGTCCCGGCGCTGTCCATGAAGAGGTCGAGCTGTCCATGCTCCCGCGCCCGGAGAAAACGGGTGTTCAGCAATCCGTTCAGCGCCGGGTCGTGGGACGCTGTCAGCTCGGTCCCGGCATTCCCTTCCCAGCCGTGATGCGCCGCCGGCTCGGCGGCCAGGTCGAGCGTCCGGGCCCATGCCTCCGCCGCTTCGAGCAGCGCCCGCGCCTCGTGGACCCCGTCCGCCAGAGCCCCGTCCAGACTCGCAAGCGTCCCCTTGCGCCATGCCCGATAGTCCTTGTAGGAGAGCCGGTTCGTTGCCAGCAGCAGCTCGATCGGTGCGTAGGCGCCGTGCTCCAGCAGAAGCTGCTGAACGGCAGTCTGTACCTCCATGATCCACGGCTCCCCGGCAGCCCGTGGCGGTCAGGACGCAATCGTAGCCCCGGACGCGACGGACGGCGAGACCGCCCGGTCTCATCCGCTCCCGTCACCGGATGAGACCGAAGGCGTTGCCGAGCGAAAGCGGTCATACTGGCGCTGGCCTGGAACAGCCTGCCGGACGACGGGGCAGGCGTTCACCGATGGGGCGCGGGAGGCGATCTGGACCCAGACCCTGGGCCAGCCGTGGCTGGTGAACGCGCTGGCGTACGAGACCTGCTTCGAGCGCAAGGCCGGGCGGGACCGCTCCCGCGCCATCACCGCCGATGCCGTCGCCGAGGCGCGCGAGGGGCTCATCGTGCGCCGGGTGACGCATCTCGACCAGTTGGCGGACAAGCTGCGCGAAGACCGGGTGCGCCGGGTCGTCGAGCCGATGCTGAGCGGGGCGGACGAGCACGCCTTCTCCAACCGCGACGTCGAGTACGTGCGCGACCTCGGGCTGATTGCCCGCGATGCGCCGGTGCGCATCGCCAACCCCATCTACGCGGAGGTGGTGCCGCGCGAGCTGGGCTGGATCGTGCAGGAGGAGCTGGACCTGGACACGAAATGGTACGTGGACGAGGCCGGCGGCCTGGACCTGGACAAGCTCCTGGCGTCGTTCCAGGACTTCTTCCGCCGGCACTCCGAGCACTGGAAGAACCGCTTCCTGTACGAGGAGCCGTGGCCGCAGATCCTGTTGCAGGCGTACCTGCACCGGGTGGTGAACGGGGGCGGTCGCATCGAGCGGGAGTACGGGTTGGGCCGGGGCCGGGTGGACCTGCTGATTGCGTGGCCGCAGGAAGGGCGGATGCGGGAGTACGTGGTGGAGTGCAAGGTGGTGCGTGAGAAGGACGGATTGGAGGGCAAGGTGTCGGAGGGGGTGGAGCAGACCGCGGGGTACATGGCCCGCTGCAAGGCGGAGGCGGGGCATCTGGTGGTGGTCGACCGGCGGGAGGGGCGGGGTTGGGAGGAGAAGGTGTTTCGCCGGCAGCGGCGGTCGAAGGACGGGGTGCCGGTGGAGGTCTGGGGCATGTGAGGCGACGGCCTGCGAGCCCGTACACCGGCGGTCTCCTCTGGCGCCGTCGGTTCCGGCACCGGCTCCAATCTCTCGGGCAACCGCTTCGGCGGCCCGCGAACTCACCCGCGAACTCATCCCTGACGAAGCGCCCCGGACTCGAAGATGCAATGGCGCGTCTCGATGAAATCGCGCCGTGACGGCCTGCGTGTCGTCAATCCTTTCACGCATTCCCCGAATCGAACGTGACCGCTACCTCCGCGTCAGGGCTTCCCGGACGCGTCTGGTGCCGCCGGCGGCTCCGTCATCCGGCCCTGCCGGACCCGCGCGCGGGCGCCCCGGGCCTCGGCCAGGTTCGCCGCCATCGGGCGTTCCCGCGCCATGTCCTCGATTCGGAGGTTCACCACCTCGGGCGCCAGGTGTCCCGCCGCCCGCATCCCGGCCAGCCGGGCCCACACCGACTCCTTCTTGCGCACCTGGTGGGGCTGGGTGTCGTCCATGTCGCGCATGGTCAGCTCGCGGACGATCCGGATCGCGCCGGCGGCCTCCGCGTCCCGCAGCAGGTCCCGGCCCGTCGGGGTGCGGGCGACGATGGAGTTGAAGCCGGCGTCCTCGCCCGATGGAACGCCGTCCGGCCAGTAGTCCGCGGCGGCGACGTCCGCCACCTCCCCGATCGCGTCCGGGCAGATCTTGCAGCGGTTCTGTATGCGCCACTGGCTTTCGTCTTCCCACATCTCGCGGTAGGTCTTCTCGAAGGCCCGGCCGTCGCGGGTTTCGATCCGGGTGCGTCCGGGATTGCCGTACCCCCGGTACCGCAGGAGCGACAGCTCGTCTTCCCGAAGCCCCAGCTCCGTCAACAGATCACGGGTCTTGAGGAACTCGGAGGCGCCGCCGCATACGAGCACCAGCACCGCCTTGCAAAGACGGGCGACGCGATCGTCTTCCCGGGCCAGCAGCCGCAGGGCGCCCGCGTCGCAGGCTTTGCCGACGAATGCAAAGGGCTCGTCCCCGTCCAGCGCGTCCACGATGGATGCGAGCGGCGTCGCCGGCCCGTAGCGCGAGCCGGCGGAGCGGACGACGGCGGCGCCGTCCTCCGACATCACGGTCTGGGTGCGCGCCGGCCGGTCGAGGGAGGCGCGGACCTGCAAGACGAAGGAGACCGCTCCGGACCCCACGAGCCAGGCCGCCAGGGCGGTCAGGATGCCGCCTGAAGCAGCCCGGAAGCGCACCTCCGGGTCGGCGGCATGGCCAAGACAGGCCCGATGGTACGGACCCCAGATCCGATCCGTCTTCGCACCCTGCCCGGACAGCTCCGGGGGGCGCCCTCCACCCGGACCTCCGGACAGGTTCCCAGGATCCGCCGCCAGGCATCCGGTGGTATTTCCTTTCGCTCCACCGGCCGCTCCCGTCCTTCGGGGGTGATGACGAACTCGATACGGTCCCGGCCGGCGACGGCCTGGCACAGGCCGCAGCCTATGCAAAGCCCGTTCTCGACGATGTCGCTCAATCGTTCGGGACGGCCGGCGCGCAGCATGTGCCGCCCCTCGTCACCGTTCGCACGTCGCCGAGTGATGCGCCGCGAGCGATGCGCACATCCTGGCCAGCCGTCGGCGAAGGCGAACGGGCTTCTCCACCGTGACGCTCTCCCCCCACGTGAACAGGTGCCAGCACATCTCGTCGAGGCCGCCCGCCTCGAAGCGCACCGTCAGCGAGCCGTCCTCGTTCTCCTCGACGCTCTGGTCCGGATGGAACAGGAATGCCGAGGCGTCCCGCGTCGCCTTGGCATCGAAGCGCAGCACCACCTTGACCGGCTTCTCCTGGAACACGCCGAACGAACGCTCGGCGTAGCGTTGCAAATCGAAGGCCGGGGCCCGCTCGAACGCCTCGCCGGTGATCCGGGCCTCGCCCACGTTCGTCAGACGCCACAGCCGCGGCTCGTCCGCCCAGTCGGTCCACCCCACCAGGAACGCGCGGTTCCCGTAGAGCAGGCCGAGGGGCTGGACCTGCTGCCGGCTCCGCCGCTTCGCCGATTGGGCGAAATAGCGGAACTCCACATGGACGGAATTTCGCCCGGCATGATCTCAATGGCAACCGGGGCGGATGCGCTTGCGTCCGAAGCATTTTGCGTCTACGGCCGAAAGCCGATCGTTCTGCACGAAACGCCGGTCGGAGAGCGGGGGGCGACCTCGTCGAAGACGAGAAAGGCGCCGGTGTCGCGTGCCTCTGCCGAGCGGCCGCGTTTCCCGATGCGCGCCCGTGCAGACCTCATGATCCCGGGGCCACTCGAAGACTTTCCCGTTCCGCCGCCAATGAAAGTCGCCGGTCGAGGCAGACGAATGTGAGCGTACCCGCGCACTCTTCCTGAACCAGTAGCGCGGCGCCGAGCTGGCCCGCGTCGGCAGCCCGTAACGGGTGCCGTGCCAGCAGCGCATCGGCCCGGGCTCGAACGGCAAGCATCTCGGTCACTTCGTCCCAGCCCGCGGCGAAGGCATGGAGCCGTTCGAGCGCTTCGTAGCGCTGCTGCCGCGACAGGGAGCCCTCGCGGGCACGCCTCTCTATCGCACTGGTGATCTCGGTGCGTGTCCACACCCACGTGACGACGTGGCCGTCTTCGGACAGCCGTGCGCGAACCGACTCGCTGTCCGGTTCGGCGACGATCACGGGGACCAGCGCGGAGGCGTCCCAGTACCTCACAGCCGGTCCGTCCGATCCTCGGCCAACGCTTCCGACAGATTCACCGGCAGCGCCAGCGGCGGCTTGTCCAGGATGGCCGCGGCGCTTCCCTCGCCCGGCCGCAATATCCCGTTGGCGATCAGACGCTCCCGGACCCCCTCGTCGTCGTTCGCCGTGGGAGGCACCAGTCTGGCGACCGGCGTCCCTCGATCGAGGACCTGAACCTCACCGCCACGGCGCACCACGCGCAGATAGCGGGAGAGATTCGTCTTCAGGTCGGAGATGGATGCGGTAGTCATCGTGGCCAGTATGGTCTCCAATTGGGGACCCAACAAGTCTCAATCGCGTCCTCGTCCCGGCTCAGGGCAGGGCAATCGCTTTTGGACAGAATATGTCGTCTGCGCCACCTAAAACCGCCCGCCAGACGCCGCAAGCAACCTTCAGACCGACTCGTCAGGCCGATTTCGGCGCTCCGCAGCCAGAAATCGACCTATGCCAACGGCAGCTTGGCCGTCACGATGCATCGGGAATCCCAAAAGCGATTGCCCTGGGCTCAGGGTGCCAACGAAGCTCGGCGGCGCCTACAATGCGGCCGTGCGAGGAGCCGGTGAAATGCCGGAGGAGGCGTAGCCGTGCGGATCGAGCCCGAGATCAGCGGGGTGGACATCATCGTGCTCGGGGCCTTCAACCCGGCGCTCTTCACACCCGCCTGGTTCGTCCTGCACGGCCTCCTGCCGGAGGGTGCCGCGGACAGCGCGGAGGTCGAGATCATCCACCCGCTCGTGACGGAATTCACGTTCGACTGGCTCCAATTGAAGGTCACGGCCGAACATTTCTCCGCTGAAACCTCGCAAGCGCCTCACGTCCGCGTGCGCGACCTCGTCGTGCGCGTGTTCAGGGAGTATCTGCCGCATACACCCTTGAAGGGATTCGAGATCAACCGTCGCGTCCACTTCCGGGTGCGGAATCCGGCCGAACGGGATCGAATCGGCAGGATGCTGGCCCCGGTAGAGCCGTGGGGCCGTTGGGGTCCGGATCTTGGACTGGACGGCGAGCGTAGTGGGATGACGTCGCTCACGATGTCGCAGCTCGACCCGCCGGGAAGGGCGGCGGGCGGCTGGATCAACGTCACGGTGGAGCCTTCGAACCGGATCGGTGATCCACGGTCGGGGGTCTACGTCCTCGTCAACGATCACTACCCCATCGACGAAACCGGCCCCACGACGGGACGCTCGACGGGAATCCTCGAGGAGAATTTCGATGCATCGCTCGAACGCAGTGGCGGTATCATCGATCACGTGATGTCCTTGGCGAAAGAACAGGAGACCTGACCCATGCCGCAGACGGCTCGACCCACGGCAGGGGAGCGCGTCGGTGCGCCTGGACGCCGCCGCGGTTCCGAGGCGGATACCGCTACCGAGGAACTGATCCGGGGTGTGAACGAGGCTGTTCGCCTGACGTTGAAACATGGAACGGAAGCCCGCCCGACGCCCGCCGTGCACAATCTGAACCAGGAAGGGACCGCCCTGCCGAGACTCGCCCGCGGCAACCGGAACGCGGGCGATCTCTCCCCGGTTGTGAACCTGCCGCTGCCGCTGCCGCTGCCGCGCCGGGCGCCGACGGCGTCCTTTCACGCGCTGCAGGAATGGGAAGGATACGTCGTCGAGATGCGCGCCACGGACTTCTTGGCGCACCTGACGGATCTGACGGCCGGGGCGCCGCATGAGCAGGAAGAGGCGACCATCCCCCTCTCCGAGCTGTCGGATCACGACGCCGCCCGGATGACCACCGGGAGCGTGTTCCGATGGGTGATCGGATACGAGCGCTCCCCGGCAGGGACGAAGAAGCGGGTGTCCCAGATCGTGCTTCGCGACCTTCCCGCGATGACCGAGGCCGATCTGCGGAGCGGCGAGGAGTGGGCGCGCGAGACGATGCGGGCGTTCGGTCCGTGACGGAGGCGGGAACGCCGCCGGGACGACGCGAGCTCGAGCTCACCCTGCTCGGTCCCGGCTATGGCGAGAGTATCGTCCTGCACGTCGGTGACGGCATCTGGATCCTCGTAGACTCCTGCCTCGATACGGACGGAACACCGAGAGCCCTGCACTACCTGGAGAGTATCGGCCTCGATCCGGCTCGGGCCGTCGCCTTGATCGTGGCGACCCACTGGCACGACGACCACATACGCGGGATGGCGCGGCTGGTCGAAGCCTGTGGCCGGGCCGCCTTCTGCTGCGCCGGCGCGCTACGCCAGGAGGAGTTTCTCGCCGCGGTCCATGCCTTGGAAGACCGCCATCTCTCCGTCAAAGGCTCCGGACTTCGCGAGATTTACCGCGTGTTTACCCGGCTCCGGGAAGGGGCGTCGAATCCAACGTTTGCTTACGCCGACCGTCGCATTTTCGTCCGAGGCAGGTGCGAAATCTGGTCGCTCTCGCCCGGAGACGCAAGCTTCCGGAGCTTCCTGGGATCCATCGGTCGGTTGTTTCCGGGCGCCGGCCAGGCCAAGAACCGGATTCCGAGCCTTTCTCCCAACGAGGTGGCCGTCGCGCTATGGATCGAGGCCGGAGACGTGGCGGTGCTGCTCGGTTCCGATCTGGAGAAGCAAGGCTGGATCGAGATTCTGGAGAGCAAAGAGCGGCCGGCCGGCAAGGCATCGGCGTTCAAGGTTCCGCACCACGGTTCGAAAAGCGCCCATGAGCAAGGGGTTTGGAGCCGGATGCTCGATCCCGAGCCCTTCGCCGTACTCACTCCCTGGCATAGGGGCGGTCGCGCCCTGCCAACTCAGGATGACGTGCGGCGGATTCTTTCGAATACGCCGAACGCCTACGCAACTGCGGGTATCGGGGCGTCCGCCCGGGTCCGCGCACGCACGAACAAGACCGTCGATCGGACCATCCGGGAGTCCGGCATCTCACTTCGAAGTCTTCCGGCGTCGTCCGGCGCGATTCGATTGCGGCGACCGTGCGGCTCGGGGGTGCGGTGGAGTGTCGAGAAGTTCGGCTCCGCGCGCCATCTCAAGGACTTCGCCGAGCAATAGAGCCCTCGGGCTTCACCATTCGCCTTCCTCGATGTTCTGCGCCACAACGTCCACACCGCGAGAGCTCGTGCAAGTGGCTCTCGTCCGCCGAGAACGCCATTGCCCCGGATCGACAATATGTGGAGCTGTTGAAGCGGTGCATCGGATGTGGCTCGCCCGCGCAGGGCGCATCGCCATCCGCCCGCGCGTTCCGCCGAAAGTCCCACGCCGCCGTCGCCACGGCCGCCGGCATCACCACCGTGCCATCGTGTCCCGCCCCCAATCACCGTCCGCGCGCCACCGAATCACGCCGCCGAATGATGCCCCGCGAGCGACGCGCACATCGCGGCCAGACGCCGGCGGAGACGGACGGGCTTCTCCGCCGTCACGCCCCCACGTGAACGGGTGCCAGCACATCTCGTCGAGGCCGCCTGCCTCGAAGCGCACCGTCAGCGAGCCGTCTTCGTTCTCCTCGACGCTCTGGTCCGGATGGAACAGGAACGCCGAGGCGTCCCGCGCCGCCTTGGCATCGAAGCGCAGCACCACCTTGACGGGCTTCTCCTGAAAACACGCCGAACGAACGCTCGGCGTAGCGTTGCAGATCGAAGGCCGGGGCCCGCTCGAACGCCTCGCCGGTGATCCGGGCCTCGCCCACGTTCGCGAGGCGCCACAGCCGCGGCTCCTCCGCCCAGTCGGTCCACCCCACCAGGAACGCGCGGTTCCCGTAGAGCAGGCCGAGGGGCCGGACCTGCTGCCGGCTCCGCCGCCTCGTCAGATTGGGCGAAATAGCGGAACTCGACCTCCCGGCGGGTCGTGATGGCTTCGCGCAGGAGGGCGAGCAGGCCCGGGTCCAGGTGCTCCCTCGGACCGGGGCGCATCGCCAAGCCCTCGGCCTGCGCGAGCATTTCGAGGTCGGACTCCACCCGCGCCCGCGATTCTTCGCGCAACGTGGCTTGCAGCTTCGCGGCCAAGTCCCGGAGCATGGCCGCGCGTTCGGCAAGGCCGGCGCGGTCCAGAGCCGTGGCGGCGGCCACGAGCTCCGCCAGCTCCTCCGCCGAGACCGAGACGAGGCGGCGCAGGGCGTCCGAGCGCAGCCGCCAGTGCCGCTTCCCGTCGTCCCGGTCCACGGGTTCCAGCGGCCCGAAGGCCGCCTCGACGGCATCGCGCCGGCGCTCCGCCGTGCGCCGGCTGATCGAGAATTCGGCTTCGATGTCGTCGAGGGTCAGCCCGCCGTGCGCCCCCTGGAGACGAAGGGCCAAGTCCAGGATCTCCTTCAGGCGTTCGTAGCGCATCCTCATAGGTAGGATCTTATAACTAATTGATTTTCATGGGATTTTATGAACCGTTGAAGTCCCATCCGAAATCTCCGATCATGGAATTGCTGGACCCACATGACAGGAGAAGACTCGGATGGGACGCCGCACTGTTGCTCAATTCGCCCACCAGATCAAGCGCGTGCTGTCGCCCACGGCACTCAATGACCTCGGACGGAGGGTCGGTTTCTGCCACCGGGAACGCCTGATTACTCCATATCGACTGGTCCTGGGCCTGCTGGCAGGCCATGCCACGGGGACGGTCGAGACATTGGCCGATATGCAACGGCAATTCAATGCGTTGTTCGGCACGACAGTCGCATACAAGCCGTTCCACAACCAGTTGGCGAAGCGTTCCTTCAAGGACTTCATGCGGGCCGTGTTGGACGTGGTCCTTCAGCAATGGGTGGTGAGCGTGCTGCAGCCGACAGCGCGGGGTCCGCTCGGTGAGTTCGGTCGGATTGTGATCCAGGACGGCTGTTCGTTCGCGGTCAAGGATGCGCTTCGTGAACAGTACCCGGGACGATTCAAGAAGCAGAACCCTGCTGCGGTGGAGCTGCATGACGATGAGTCTGTTGAATGAATCGGTGGAGCAGGTGACGCTGACGGCGGACACGGCGCCGGAGCGGCCCCATCTGCCCTCGCCCGAGGCGCTGCGCGATGACCTGCGGTTGGCGGACCGTGGGTACGTTGACCTGGAGTATATGGGTGCGGTGGACAGGGCGGGTGGGTATTTCGTGATGCGTGCGAGCGCATCGGTCAATCCGAAGGTGCAGGGTGCGTATACGTGGGAAGGGGAGGCGTTGGAGGGGTGGTCCGGGCAATTGTTGAAGCAGGGGGTTCTGTCGAAGGGCGAGACGGTCGACCTCGATGTGGTTTGGGGGAAGGGAGAGAAGGAGTTGGAGTTGAGGCTGTTGGCGCGGTGGAATCCTGACGAGGGGTGTCATACGTTGTTGGTGACGAATCTGGCGCGGAGCCGATTCAGTGCGGAGCAGGTGGGGCAGCTCTATCGGTTGCGGTGGCAGGTCGAGCTGTTGTTCAAGGAGTGGAAGTCGTATGCGAATCTTCATGCGTTCGACACGAGCAAAGCGGGGATAGCCGAGGGTCTGATATGGACGGCGATTGCGGCCTCGGTTCTGAAGCGTTACTTGGCTCAGATGACGCAGGTATTGCGAGGGGTCGAGGTCTCGACACGGAAGGTGGCGATGTGTGCGCGTCATGGATTGGGGGATGTGTTCCGTGCGCTTGCTTGTGGAAGGAGACGTGGCTTTCTTCCCGTGTTACGAGGCTTGGTGGATTATCTGGCGAGCAATGCGACTCGGTCCCATCCGAAACGAGACCGCAAGAAAGGACGACTCCAATTCGGATTGGAGCCGGTTTTGTGATTTCCTTAAGTACCAACCTATGAGCGCATCCTGGCAACCTGTGGGTTATGTTTGGGCCGGGGGTCGTTCTCCGTATCGATCCATGGCGTGCTTCAGAATGCGATGCGTTCGATGCCTTCGACGACGTCGAAATGAGCATCGTTGCTCAGCACCGGGAAGGCATGCTGCCGGGCCAGCGCGGCGGTCCAGGTTCGCGGTTCAATGTTCAATGCCGCCCGGATACGCTTCTTCCTGACGCTGATCTTCGTCGGCTCACGCTTCAGAAGATTGACCGCCACATGCCGAATCACTCCCATATTGTGCGGTGCATTACCCCGACGAATCCGACTCTCGTCTTCCCGAAACGTCACATCCAATCTCCAGTGCAGCTCATTCTCGATTCCCCAGTGTGAACGCACCGCTCGCCCAAATGTCTCCACATCTTCCAGCGACGTAATGTAGTACCGTTGCTCAATACTCACACGCCCATCATTCCAGCGCTCCGACTCCACCATCCCGACCGCTCTCAACCCATTCCACTTCTTCACACAAGACAACGCACCCAGGTCGGTGGACAAATAACCTGCCAGTTGCAGAAAAAAATCGACCCATACATGCGTTCACTGCACAAAATACGGGATTTCCGGACCGAAGTAGCGTGTAGCTCATGTTCACCGCCAGTGAGGATAAGCCACACGCAGTGTTCTTGAATCTTGTGCAAAGTCGTAAGGAGTCATTCGCGAAACGGAAGGAACAGAAAGAAACGTGGTCTCCGAAGCTGGTACAATAGTCGTTGTCACAACAACGTACCAAACAAAACGGAGACCACGCAGATGAAGCATAGCCGAGCCGACGTTCGAGGTAAAGCCAAGCTGGGCCTCGACATCCGATTCGAATCACAGAGCCTGACATCGTATTCGGGACTCATCGTCTTCCAGCACCTCTTCTCCCTCCTCGGCATCAAAGAACGGCTGTGGAGATGCTTCCGCCACCTGAAGGCCAATCCCATTTACGGCCATCACATGATCATGATGCTGCTGGTCGTGCACCTGATCATCGGACACCGGCGGCTGCGCGACGTGGACTCCTACCGTGATGACGAGATGGTCAAGCGCACTCTCGGTCTGAAGCGGTTGCCGGACGTGTCCACGGTCAGCCGCTCGCTCGCCAGCGCAGATGGACAAAGTGTCGTCAAAGTGCAAAGTGAATCGAGACATCTGGTCATGGAGCGCTTGGCGGTCGAGGGGTTGTCGAGGGTGACGGTGGATTTCGACGGGTCGGTGTTGAGCACCGGGCGTCATGCCGAAGGAACCGCAGTGGGCTTCAACAAGAAGAAGAAGAAGGGTGCGCGTAGCTACTATCCCCTCTTTTGCACCATCGCCCAGACCGACCAGGTCCTCGACGTGCACCATCGCCCTGGGAACGTCCACGACTCCAACGGGGCCGACGCCTTCATCGACCACTGTATCGACCACGTGCGCTCATGCCTCCCCCACGCACAGGTCGAGACCCGCATCGACAGCGCCTTCTTCAACGAAGTCATCACTGAACGACTGCATGGCTCGGGGGTCGAATTCACCCTCTCGGTGCCTTTCGAGCGCTTTGCCGCCCTCAAGGGATTGGTCGAAGGCAGAAGACGATGGCGCCGCATGGCGCCTGGACTCGACTACTTCGAGACCCGATGGAAGCCGAAGTCGTGGAATACCCGCTACCGCTTCATCTTCATCGGAAAGCAGGTCAGATGCCAAGACAAGCTGCCGATTCAACTCGACCTGTTTCGACCGACCGAATACGGGTACGAATTCAAGGTCATCGTCACCAACAAACGAATGAGCCCGCGCAAGGTCGTTGCCTTCCACGAAGGCCGCGGCTCACAGGAGGGCATCTTCGCCGAGCTCAAGACGCATTGCCAGATGGACTACGTACCGGTCAAGACCCGGGTCGGCAACCAACTGTACATGTTCGCCGGCATTCTCGCTCACAACCTCACTCGCGAGCTGCAGATCCAACTCGACCCTCGCGCCCGTGGCACGACCGCCAAGCGCGCCGCGCTGTGGTGCTTCCGGGAGATTGGGACCCTTCGTCGTACCCTCATCCAGTGCGCTGGGCGCATGATTCGCCCAGCCGGTAAATGGATCCTCTCCATGAACAGCAACGATCGTCGCGAAAGAGAGCTCCGACATGCTCTCACAATACTGAACGCCGCCACTTGACGTACATATTTCGGGAGTTTAGTAGAGTCGACGACTGGCGCGGTGGCGTTAGGTCGGTGGGGGTAGCCGTTTCCCGGCGGCTTTCGCAGTACCGGTGCCTCGCTCCACGCCATCGCTCCGTTTCCAGTCGCCGCTCATCGAACCGGACGTGCGGTTCTCCCGCATCCGGCTCTCGGACGAGATCATGCCTTCGCCCACGGAAAGCTCGTCGTTCGCACTGCCAGGCGCGTCAGGCCCATTTCATTCCACAGCCGCCTGTCCGGGAAGCGCACATACCCCCCGGCTCGTACCTTGTGCTTGCGACACAGCCACTGACGCAGCCGCCGGGTCGCGTGCCGGTCAATCGCGGCGTAAGCCGGGCTGACCTGTCCCAGGTGGAAGTAGTTCGCCCATCCGGTCATGAGCCGGTTCAGCCGTCCCACCACCACCTCCGGGTCCAGCAGCCCGTATCGTCGCGCCGTCAGCTCGCTTACCCTGCGGCACAGGCTCTGCACGCTCGCCGGTGTGGGGCGTGTGCCGATGTAGGCTCGGCCCGTATCCCGACGATAGTTGCGTCCCACCCGGTAGCCAAGGAAGTCGAACGATTCCTCCGGAACACGCACGCATCGGGTCTTCTCGGCGTTGAGCGGCAGCTTCAGACGCTTCATCACGTCCTCGACCGCCTCGCGCATCGTCGCCGCCGATTCCTTGCCCAGGATGACAATGTCATCGGCGTAGTGGACGACGCCCGCCTTGAAGCGTCGGGCATACCCCAACCCCTTCCAGCCCAGGAGGAAGCGGCGCATGTACAGGTTGCTCAGTAGCGGAGAGATCGGCGCCCCTTGTGGGGTCCCCTTCCTCTCCCGACGCGCCCGGTTCGTGCGGCGGGTGCCGCCTCGCCCGTCGTCCTCCTCGACCGCCCTCTCCCACCACGCCTTCACCCAACCCAACATCCGCCCGTCACTCACCCGACGGGCGACGCACTTGAGCAGTTCAGCGTGCGGTCTCTGGCCGAAGTAGTCCGACCAATCCGCGTCCACGACCTCGCAGTGACCCGTGTTCGCCAGCCGATGCGCCTGTTGGACCGCATCGTGTGCGCTTCTTCCCGACCGATAGGCGTATTGCTCCGGGGTCAGGTCCGCCTCGAATATCGGCGTCAGCACCAGCAACGCCGCCGTCTGCGCCACCCGATCCCGCAGACAAGGAATGCCCAGTGCCCGATACTTCCCGCGTTGTTTCTTCGCAATCCACACCCGCCGAACCGCTTGCGGCCGGTAGGTCCCTTCCTTCAGCTCCCGCGCCAGTCCCCCAAGCCACCGCTCCACGCCCCGCGCCTCAATGTCCGCCACCGTCTCGCCGTCCACCCCGGGCGCCCCGCCATTGCGGCGGACCTCGCCCCAGGCAACTGCCAGCACATCGTCGCGCCACACCTTCAGCGTATGGAACCGATAGCCCGCAGCTTCCTTCGCTTTCGCATGTAGCACCGCCTGGAGTCTCCGAACCCGTTCCGGGGCTGTTAGGCTCGCACCAGTCCCCATCTCCCTTCCTCCTTCTTGTGCCCCTCTCGAACCAAGGCCCCTTCCCTCCACCAGCATTACCCGGCTTCCCCGGTACTACGGGCCTCTCCGCCACCCCATACGGCCCGGCCTGTCCCTCGCGGGGGTCCGGTTGGCGTGTGCCGCGCCACCGTCGGGGCTTCCCGTGTTGCGTCCATCCCCCTCTTCCCTGCGTGCCGCCGCCATTACCCCGGCGGAACCGGCCGGTGCTCGTATCGCTCGCTTCCCGACCGATGCCAGCCTTCCCCGTGTTACAGGCGGGTCGGCTTCCGCATTACCCGTTTCGAGGCCTGCTCGGCGTTCACTCGCGTTGCGGCCCGCAGGGTCGCTGAGTCGCCTTCGCGACCCGTCTCATAGGAGTGCTTCAGTCCATGTCGTTGCCTCCATCGACCGCTCCGACTGCTACCGGCTGGAGCGACAGTTACCGGGCGGGATTCGCACCCGCTAGGGTATGGCGCCTTGCACGGCGCACTGCAACAATCGGGTTTGGTTCCGGCCATGCCGGGTTGGGGGAGTGGGTCCGCTCAGTCGATACGGACCTTTACATAGCGCCCGGGGGCGTCCTCAATGGCTGGCAGCGCGCCGGCGCCCGGCTCCCGCGGAGCCGCATCGCCGCCGCCGTACTCGCTCACCCAGGCATCCCAGTCGGACCACCAGGAGCCCTCGTGTGAGGCCGCCGCTCCGAGCCACGCATCCGGCGATGCGGCGAGCTCGCCGGTGTAGTAGCCGTACTTGTTCGCGGCAGGGGGGTTGACGACCCCCGCGATGTGTCCCGACATCGCGAGGACGAAACGGATCGGGCCGCTATAGAGCCGGGTGGCCGCATGGGTTGCACGCCACGGCGCGATGTGATCCTCGCGGGTCGAGAGGATGTAGACCGGCACGTCGATGGTGGTGAGATCGATCGGCACGCCGCCGAGGGTGACGCCGCCCGGTTCCCGCAGCCGGTTGTGCCGGTACGTTTCGCGCAGGTAGGTGGAGTGCATGACACGCGGCATGCGGGTGGAGTCGGAGTTCCAGTACAGGAGATCGAAGGGGAAGGGGTCCCGGCCCATCAGGTAGTTGTTGATCACGAAGCTCCAGATGAGGTCGTTGGCGCGCAGGAGGTTGAACGCCTCGGCCATCGACGAACCGTCGAAATAGCCCTTCTCCTTCATCGCCTCTTCCATCAGCGCAAGCTGCTCGTCGTCGATGAACACCCCGAGCTCGCCGGGCTCCTCGAAGTCCACCATCGTCGTCAAGAACGTGGCGGATTCGACGGATTCCCGGCCCCCGGCCTTCAGGTACGCGAGCGTCGCGGCGAGCAGGGTGCCGCCCAGACAGTACCCGATCGCGTTGACCCGGGTCTCGCCGGTCGCCTTCTCGACCGCGTCCAGCGCGGCGACCGGACCTTCGAGCATGTAGTCGTCAAGGCTCTTCTCCGCCAGCCGTTCGTCCGGATTCACCCACGAGATCACGAACACCGTATGGCCCTGGCCCACCGCCCACTGGATGAACGAATTCTTCGGGCGGAGATCCAGGATGTAGAACTTGTTGATCCACGGCGGGACGATGAGTAGCGGCCGCTTGCGCACCGCCTCCGTCGCGGGCGCGTACTGGACGAGCTGCATCAGGTCGTTCTCGAAGACGACCTTGCCAGGGGTGACGGCGACGTTTTCGCCCAGCTTGAACTTCTCCAGGTCGGTCATCCTGATCCGGAGCCGGCCCTGCCCCCGCTCAAGGTCTTCGAGCATGTTCTCGAGCCCCTGCACGAGGTTTTCGCCGCCGGTTTCGACCGTGCGCCGGGCCACCTCGGGGTTGGTCGCCGCGAAGTTGCTCGGAGCGAGGGCATCGATGAACTGGCGCGTGTAGAAGTCCACCTTCCGGGCGGTATGCGCGTCGAGCCCTTCCGTCTCGCGTACCGTGGAGAGCATGAACTTCGACGCGAGCAGGTAGCTCTGCTTGATGTGGTCGTAGATCGGGTTTTCGGTCCAGGCGTCGTCCTTGAACCGGCGATCGCCCGGCCTGGGCGCCGCCACCGGCTCGGCCTCCTCCCCGGCCATGCGCCGCGCGGTGCCCTCCCACAACTTTGCGTAGTCCTGCCACAGCGAGACCTGCGCCTGCACCAGCCGCCCCGGATCGGCCAGCATGTGCTGCCACAAGCTCTGGTACGCCTTTGCCACCACTTCCGGCGCGAGCGGATTGAAGTCGCCGGCGCCGCTCGCTTGGCGTTCGGCGAACGCCTGCACGATGCGTTGGCTCCGCTCGGCGACCCGGGTCATCGCGGCGCGCAGGCGCTCGGGGTCCGGGATGGGTGGCGGGGTCGGGATCGATTGATCGTTCATGGGATATGCCCTCACGGATCGGCGGATCAACGCTCCGCGAGCAGCGCATCCACCGCCGCGGCGAGATCGTCATGGATCTCGGTCCCGTCCGGGCATGCACCGTCACGCAAGGTCGCTTCGCCTTTGCCGGTGCGAAGCAGGATTGGACGTGCGCCCACCGCCCGCGCCGCTTCCACGTCCCTCGACGTATCGCCGATGAACGGCACACCGTCGAGAGAGATGCGCAGCCGATCAGCGATCTCGTGCAACATGCCCGGACGGGGCTTGAAACAATCGCAGTCGTCGTTGGGGTGGCAGGGGCAGATGAAGATGGCGTCGATGGTCCCGCCGTACTCCGCGAGCCGGCGGTGCATCTCCTCGTGGATCCGGTTGAGGTCCTCGAACGTGAAGTAGCGCCGGTGGATGCCCGACTGGTTGGTCGCGATGACGACTCGGCAGCCTGCCCGGTTCAGCCGAGCGATGGCGTCGAGGCTTCCGGGGATCGGCTTCCAGTCCTCCGGGGAGCGCACGTGGCGCGGGAGATTCTGGTTGATCACGCCGTCCCGGTCGAGAATGACGAGGTTCAATCGCGTGCTCCGGCAGAGGATGCGATGCGCAGCCTGAATCATCCCGGATTGTAGTGCCTGCACGCGGCGCAACGCGAGCGGCTGCGACGCGGGCCAGCAATTCCCGCTAAGCCCGGAAACATCCATTGAATCGCCGCAATCGAGCGCTCAGACGGTAGAAAAGGCCGTGAAATCCTGGCTTCATGACCGTGTCCGGAGCGTTAGCGGGAATTGCTGGACGCGGGCTCTCCGCCGGGGCCGTTCGCGTCCCGCCGCGTCAACCGGATCATCTACCTTGGCCGGCGGGGGAGCGGCGGCGCCACCGCACGCTCCCTGCCGCAAAGGCGCATCGCGAATTCTGCACCTGCCTCCAGCCGGGTTCTCCGGCCTGACTCCGGCTTCACGGCGAACGGAATGACCCTTTTCCCACCGTCTGCCTTCGTGGAGGACACGACGGCGCGTTGTCGCGAACCCACGTCCCCGCGTCCGGTAGAATCAGGCAGGTTTGAATCGAGCACGGACGGTTGGAATGACTCCACTCGTTTCCTCCCCCCGGCGCGCGCGGCCACCGGCAGTCGCGGCGGCGGCACGGCTGTTTATGGCATCGGTGACGGCCGCGATGACCACGGCCGCGGTGCTGACCGGAATGCCCGCGGCAATCGCGACGGCCCAGCCGGCCGCCGATGCCCCCAGCGTCGTCGTCGCCGAGGTCGAACGGCGCGACGTGACGCCCAGATTCTTCTACGTCGGCCGGGTCGAGGCGTTGGAGACGGTGGAGCTGGTGGCGCGGGTCGAGGGCTTCCTGGAGCAGCGCGACTTCCGCGAAGGCGGGCGCGTCGAAAAGGGCGATCTCCTGTTCCTGATCGAGCAGGCCCCCTACCGGATCGCGGTCGAGCAGCGCGAGGCCGACCTTGCCGGCGCGCGCGCCACCCTGGAGAATGCGGAGGAAGACTTCGCGCGCAAGGAAGCCCTGGTCGAGCGCAAGACCTTGGCGCGCTCCGCCCTCGGCGAGGCCCGCGCCGCCCTCGGCACCGCCCGCGCCTCGGTGCAGCAGGCCCGGGCCGCCCTGCGGCGCGCGAAGCTCGACCTCTCCTACACGGAAGTGGCCAGCCCGATCGCCGGGCAGATCAGCCGGGCCGCCTACAGCGTGGGCGCCTTCGTGCGGCCGGGCGACGGCGCACTGGCCACGGTCACGAGCACCGACCCCGTCCACGTCACCATCGCGGTCCCCGAGAAGGACCTGATCGAGGCCCGCCGCCAGGGGATCGACCTCGAGGACCCGCCGGTCGCGCCTTCGCTGCTGCTCTCCGACGGCAGCGCCTACGCCCATGCCGGGGAGTTCGACTACCTGGACCCGAGCGTCGACCAGGCCACGGACACGGTCCTGGCCCGGGCGGTGTTCCCGAACCCCGAACGGGTGCTGCTGCCGGGCCAGTTCGTCACCGTGATCGTGCGCCAGAAGCAGCCGGTGTCGGCGGTGGTCATCCCCCAGGCCGCGGTGCAGAAGGACCAGCGGGGCCATTTCGTGCTGGTGGTGGACCGCGCCGACCGGGCCGTGGTCCGCCGGGTGGTCCTCGGCGAGCCGACCGGCGCCGAATGGGTCGTCTCCGAGGGCCTCGCCGAGGGCGAGCGGGTGGTCGTCCAGGGCCTGCAGAAGATCCGCCCGGACATGGTGGTCAACCCGGTCGAGGCGCGGGGCTGAATGCGGGCCGCGGGACGAGCGACGCGACAGATTCAAAATAGACAGGAACGTTCGGCAGTGATTACAACCACACCCGACGCGAGGATGCGATTGGAGAGCTACCTGGGCGACGCGCGCGTGTCTCCGCTTTTCGTTCTGGGCGACGCTCTGGATGTTCTCGGGAAATTTCCTCCCGATACCTTCGATTGCTGCATGACCAGTCCGCCTTACTGGGGAAAACGGGAGTACACGAACAGCGGAATCGGACTCGAGCAGGATTATAGAGATTTCATTCGCAACCTCGGGACGATATGCGCCGAAATCAAACGGGTCCTCAAGCCGGCAGGATCCTTCTGGCTGAATATCGGCGACTCTTATGCCGGCAAGAATCTCATCGGTATCCCTTGGCGGATCGCCATAGAATTGATGGACAAACAGGGCTGGATCCTGAGAAACAACGTGGTCTGGAACAAAGTCAAGGGAGGACCTGACAACACGAAAGATCGTTTACGGAACGTTCATGAAGACATTTTTCATTTCGTCAAATCTCCGCGAGGATACTACTACGACACCGATGCCATCCGCAGTACGCCGAAGCAGGCGAAAGTGGTCAATGGCTCGGTGGTTTCCGCCACGGGGGTACGCGGGGTTCGGTACAGGAGGCAAATCGAGCTGTCTTCGGATCTCACCGAAGAGGAAAAGACAGATGCCTTCGGCGCATTGGAGCAGATGCTCAGCCGTGTTGCGGCTGGTGAAATTGCGGATTTTCGCATGATCATTCGTGGGCAACAGAGGACGACCCATTCCGACTCCGAAAAGGTATCCGGGAGAGCGAAGGAGCTCAGGGAAAAGGGATTCTATTTTCTGAAATACCATCCGAACGGAAGCAAACCTTCCGATGTCTGGGACATTCTGCCCGAGGATACCCAGAAGCGAAAGATTCATTTTGCTCCCTATCCCGAGGATCTGTGCAAGATCCCGATTCTGGCCACCTCCCCCATGGGCGGCTTGGTCCTCGATCCCTTCTGCGGGACGGGGACGACCATGTCCGTTGCCAGCATGTTCGGCAGGAAATCCGTGGGTATAGATCTTTCGGGTGAATATCTTGCGATTGCAGAAGAAAGGAGCGCCACGCTGCCATGGGCGACGTGATCGAGCGTGGCATGGATACCGGGCAGCTATGGGAACTCGGTGCCTTGCGGTGTGCGATGTCGACTCGATGGTCGTGGGAAGGCCACTTGGCAGGTTGGCCGGCATGGCGGTCAATCCGGCCGATTCCACCCGGGGCCGAAAGATGATGGATCCGGAGCTGAACACCGGAGCCAAGGCCATGCCCGCGCCGCCCTGCGTCCTCCTTGGTGACGAACGGCGAGCAGAAGCCGTACTCGCCGTCGCCCCACCCGCCCCCACCACATAGCCCGCCATGCTCTCCGGCTTCTTCATCGACCGCCCGAGGTTCGCCTTCGTCATCTCCATCGTGATCGTCCTGGCCGGGCTGATCGCCATCCGCTCCATCCCGGTCGCGGAGTTCCCCGAGATCGCCCCGCCCCAGGTCCAGGTGACGACCAGCTATCCGGGGGCGGACGCCCAAGTGGTGCAGGAGGCGGTGGCCGCGCCCATCGAGGCCGAGGTCAACGGCGTCGACGGCATGCTCTCCATGTCTTCGACCAGCTCCAACGGCGGCGGCTACGCGCTGACGGTCACCTTCGCGGTGGGCACCGACCCCGACCTCGCCGCGGTCAACGTGCAGAACCGGGTGGCCATCGCGCAGTCGCGGCTGCCGCAGGACGTGGTCCGCCAGGGCATCGTCACCCGCAAGCAGTCCTCGAACATGCTGATGGTGGTGAACCTGACCTCGCCGGAGGGGACCCATGACGGGCTGTTCCTGAGCAACTACGCCTCGATCCACCTCCAGGACGCGCTTTCGCGGCTCGACGGGGTGGGGAACGTGGCGCAGTTCGGGGCGCTGGACTACGGGATGCGGGTGTGGCTGGACCCGAACCGGCTGGCGGCGCTGAAGCTCACCGCCACCGACGTGGCCGGGGCCATCCGGGCGCAGAACGTGCAGGCCGCGGCCGGGGCGCTCGGCGCTCCGCCCTTCGGCGCCGGCACGTCGCCATCCGGCGGTGGGGCGTCGTCCGATGACGGCGCGTCGCTTGATGACGGCGCGTCCCTTCATGACGCGCCGCAGTTCCAGTACGCGGTCCGGGCCCGGGGGCGGCTGGCGAGCGTGGAGGAGTTCGGCAACGTCATCGTGCGCGCCGAGGCGGACGGCTCCTTCGTGCGGCTCCGGGACGTGGCCCGCATCGAGCTGGGCTCGCAGGTCTACGACGCGGTCTCGAAGCTCGACCACCGCCCGGCGGCCATGATCGCGGTCTACCAGTCGCCCGGGGCCAACGCGCTCACGGTGGCCGATGCGGTCCATGCGAGGCTCGCGGCGCTGTCCGAGCGCTTCCCCCCGGACGTGGAGTACAAGGTCCTCTACGACACCACCCAGGCCGTGCGCGCGTCGGTGCGCGAGGTGGTGCAAACCCTGTTCATCACCTTCGTGCTGGTGGTCGCGGTCACCTTCCTGTTCCTCGCCGACTGGCGCTCGACCCTCATCCCGACCCTGGCGATCCCGGTCTCGCTGATCGGCGCCTACGCGGCGCTCTACGCGGTGGGCTTCTCCGCCAACATGATCACCCTGTTCGCGACCCTCCTGGCCATCGGGGTGGTGGTGGACGACAGCATCGTGGTCGTGGAGAACGTGCAGCGCATCATGGCCGAGACGGGGCAGGAGGCGCGGGCGGCGACGCGCCAGGCGATGCGCGAGGTGACGGGGCCGGTGGTGGCGACCACTTTGGTGCTGCTGGCGGTGTTCGTGCCGGTGTCGTTCATGCCGGGCATCACCGGGGCGCTGTACACGCAGTTCTCGGTGACGCTGTGCGTGGCGGTGGTGCTGTCCTCGGTCACTGCGCTGACGCTGTCGCCGGCGCTGTGCGCGCTGCTGCTCAAGCCGCCGGCGGCGGGCGCCCGGCCGGGGCTCTTCGCCCGGATGGTGGGGAAGGTGCGCGACGGCTACGCGGGGTTGGTCGGGGGGATGATCCGCCGCGCCGGCGTCTCGATGCTGGTCTTCGCGGTCATCGCGGGGGGCGCGGTGCTCCTGTTCCGGGCGGCCCCGACCGGTTTCCTGCCGCTGGAGGACAAGGGCGCGTTCTTCGTCGACGTGCAGCTCCCGGCCGGGGCGTCGCTGGCCCGCACCGAGGCCGCGGTGGAGCGGGCCAGCGCGATGGTGCGCGAGGTCGAGGGGGTCACCGACGTCATCTCCGTGGCCGGGTTCAGCCTCCTCGGGGGCGCCGCCTCCAACCGCGCCCTCCTCATCCCCATCCTCGCGCACTGGGACGAGCGCACCGCCCCCGCACTGCGCTGGTACGTCATCCTGGGCGAGATCAACCGCCGGCTCGCCACCTTGATCGAGGCGGAAGCGTTCGCCTTCCCGCCGCCGCCCATCATCGGGGTGGGGACCAGCGGCGGCATCGAGGCGCAGCTCCAGGACTTCGGCGGGCGCTCGCCCCAGGACCTCGCCGCGGCCCTGCGCGCGCTGGTGTTCAACGCCAACCAGGACCCGGCGCTGGCCAACGTCTTCAGCACCTACGCGGCCAACGTGCCGCAGCTCTTCCTCGACGTCGACCGCGACAAGGCCGAGGCCCTGGGCGTGCCGGTCGCGGAGGTCTTCTCCGTCCTCCAAGCGAGCCTCGGCTCGTCCTACGTCAACGACTTCAACCTCTTCGGCAAGGTCTACCGGGTCATCCTCCAGGCCGAGGCCCGCTACCGCGACACCGTCGAGGACATCGGCCGCCTGCACGTGCGCAACGCCGCCGGGGACATGATTCCGCTGCGCGCCCTGGTGGCGGACGTGGAGACGGTGCTGGGGCCGCTCGCCATCTCGCGCTACAACCAGGCGCCGTCGGCGGCGCTCTCGGGCTCCAACGGCGAGGGCTTCAGCACCGGCGAGGCCATCCGGGCGCTTCAGGCGGTGGCGGGCCGGGTGCTGCCGCAGGGCTACGCCATCGAATGGACCGGGACCTCCCGCCAGGAGCTCGAAGCCGGCGGCCTCGTCGTGGTCGTCTTCGCCCTCGCCCTGGTCTTCGCCTACCTGTTCCTGGTGGCGCAGTACGAGAGCTGGAGCACGCCGGTGTCGGTGATCCTCTCGGTGGTCATCGCGGTGTTCGGCGCGCTGGTGCCGCTGGTGGTGCTGCCCTTCCTCGACAACAACCTCTACGCGCAGATCGGGATGGTGATGCTGATCGGTCTGGCGAGCAAGAACGCGATCCTGATCGTGGAGTTCGCGAAGGTGCGCCGGGATGCGGGGGCGCCGGCGGCGGAGGCGGCGGTCGAGGCGGCGCGGCTGCGCTTCCGGGCGGTGATGATGACCGCGCTGTCGTTCATCCTGGGGGTGCTGCCGCTGGTGTTCGCGAGCGGCGCGGGGGCGGCGAGCCGAACCTCGATCGGGTTCGTGGTGCTGGGCGGGATGGTGGCGGCGACGGTGGTGGGGGTGGTGTTCATCCCCGTCCTGTACTACGTGGTCGAGCGGGTGGTTGGGGGGCGGGGGGCCAGGGAGTTGCGGCAGGCGGCGGGGGCCGATCCGGCCTGATGGTGGGTCGGCGGTGGTAGGATGCGGGTTGAGCGGGGAGTCGGGCGGGGTGGGATTCGAGCTCTTGTGCTTCTGGTTCGGCGGGGGTACTACTATGCAGCCCGATGGAGTGCGACGCAGGGGTTGTCGGTTGGCGGGCTGGATGCGACGATGTGCAGGGAGAGGTGGACCCCATGAGCCAATGGGGTGTAACTCTGAAACTGATCCATCACGCCGCCCGTTTACAAGGAAACGGTACCACGTTGTCGGGAATCGTCACTTCCCGACGGTAGGTCCCTGACAACATCTCCCAGGCCGAATCGAACCGTCTACTTTGTATCAGGGCGCGAAGCGTCAGGATGGCCTGCCCCCCGGCATGACGCCAGCGCATTCCCGAACGCTTCAGCCGCTGCGTGACCAACGTCTTGCACGCCGCCTCCACCACCCCCGAGCCAATGGGCAGATGCCGTGCCTTCACCTCGGCATAGCGCATCCGGTGGCGGTGGTTGCGGAAGTATCCCAATACTTCGGCGATACGCTTGTTCTCCGGCTGCTTCCTGCGTTGATGGTTCAGCGAACGAATCACCTTCTCCACCCCGCCGCAGTCATGGCGCAACAGATGACGCAGCTTCTCGTAGTGCGCCCGCCCCTTGGCATCGTCCTGTCCATAGCAGGCATCGAGTCCCGACTTCAATTGCTCGGCCGCATGGTAGAAGTCCACCACCGACGTGCCCTGCGGCGCCAACGTATCAAGATAGCGCCAGTTGTCATGCGCCCCGTCGGCGATCGTCACCACGTGTAGGTCCGGGCGCTTGCCGAGCACCGCCTCAAGCTCCGCGCACAACGTCTTCTTCAACGCCTCCTTGCACGGCTGCGGCATCCGACCCACATACACCGTCTCCAGCCGCTCCCCCTCGGCATCACAGGTCGTGAGCGTCCCACACCCCGCCTCCCGGTAGCCTGATGTCCCATCCGCCCGCTTCGCATCCTTCATCGGCACCATCACCCCATCGAGCGACACCGCCACCGTCACCGCCTCCTCCGCCACCGCGCACCCCTTGCGTAACGCCGCCTCGAACGCCTCACGCTGCCCCTCCCACCGCGCGCCCAACTCCTTCGCCAACCGGTCCAGCGAGCTCTTCGAAGGCCTCATCCGCCCCCACTCCCCAAACACCGCCTCCCCCTCCTGCGGCGTCACGTGCGCCACCAACACGCTCGCCTGCCGCGCCGCCAGCCCCGTCCAGTGCCCCGCCACTATCCCCGCACGCCACTCCATCGGCACCATCGCGCGCTCACCGCCACATCGGTACAGCGTGCGATGCACCCCCACCGCTCCCGCCGCACTCGTGTACGTCGCGTGACTGCGCAGCACCCGGCGGTACCGCCGCCCCTCCATCTCGACGAATGGCAGGTCCACATCCAGACGCTCCAGCGTCTCCCCCACCACCTCGCGCTCGGCTTCGGCAAACAGCCCACGGAGCTCCCGCTCCACTCCCTCGAAGTCCTCCCCCGTCACCGGGCGCGCTCGCAAGGCGTTGACCTGCTCGACCAATCGCGCGAGGGCTTGCTCTCCTCGCTCGCTGTGGCTGGCGCAATGGGCGGGTGCGTGAAATACTGACATTGGGGCAGCCCTCCGGGGCGATGGTTTGGATTGACACCGCACATTGTTCCAGAGGTTCACTGCCCCGTCTTCCCTCCCCGTCGAGCCCGCTCCTGACAAATTGTCACCAGAGCCCTTTAGCTCCTCTCCCTTCAAAATATACAACTTCAATGATTTCGATCAGTTACAAAGACTTCTTAATGTCAATTTGAGATCTACGGTGCGCCGTGCAAAGGCGCCATTCCTCAGCGGGTGCGAATCCCGCCCGGCAACTGTCGCTCCAGCCGGTAGCAATCGGAGCGGTTGATGGAGGCAACGACATCGACTGAAGCACTTCGGTGCAAGGGGCCGCCGAGGGCGGCTCTGCGACTGTGCGGGCCGCAACGTGAGTGAACGCCGAGCAGGCCTCGAAACTCATGATGCGGAAGCCGACCCGTCTGTAGATCGGGGAAGGCTGGCATCGGTCGGGAAGCGAGCGACGCGCGCACCGGTCGATTCCGCCGGGGTAGTGGCGGCGGCACGCACAGAAGGGGGGGATGGACGCAACACGGGAAGCCCCGACGGTGGCGCGGCACACGCCAACCGGACCCCCGCGAGGGGCAGGCCGGGCCGGTCGGGGTGGCGGAGAGGCCCGTAGTACCGGGGAAGCCGGGTAATGCCGGTGGAGGGAAGGGGCCTTGGTTCGAGAGGGGCGCAAGAAGGAGGAAGGGAGATGGGGACTGGTGCGAGCCTAACCGCCCCGGAACGGGTTCGGAGACTCCAGGCGGCGCTACATGCGAAAGCGAAGGAAGCTCCCGGCTATCGGTTCGCGCGAGGCGTGCAGCGGTGGCTTGGGGGACTGGCGCCTCTGCCGCAGGGTTGTGCGACCCGGCGGCTGCGTCAGTGGCTGTGTCGCAAGCACAAGGGACGAGCGGGGAGATACGTGCACTTCCCGGACAAGCGCCTGTGGAATGAAAGGGGCCTGACTCGCCTTGCGGTGCGAACGACGAGCTTTCCGTGGGCGAAGGCATGATCTCGTCCGAGAGCCGGATGCGGGAAATCCGCACGTCCGGTTCGATGAGCGGCGACTGGAAACGGAGCAATGGCGTGGAGCGAGGCACCGGTACTGCGAAAGCCGCCGGGAAACGGCTACCCCCACTGACCTGACGCCACCGCGCCAGTCGTCGACTCTACCCCCCCATGAGTTGGACAGGGATCGCGGTTCCGTAAGTGTCTTCTGTCATGATCAGAGAAGCCAGCACAGAGGACCAGAAGATGAGACGAAAGCGCAGAAATCACTCGGCGTCGTTCAAGGCGAAGGTGGCCGTGGCCGCGGTGCGAGGGGAGAAGACCCTCGCCGAGCTGGCCCAGCAGTACGACGTACACCCGAATCAGATCCAGGACTGGCGAGGCCGGCTGGTGGGCGACGCCGAGCGGCTGTTCGAACGGGGAGCGGGACGAGACAACGACAGCGAGCATCAAGTCAAGGAGCTGCACGCCAAGATCGGGCAGTTGACGATGGAACGGGATTTTTTATCCGGCAAGCTCGGTCGTTGAGCCGCAGGCAGCGCAAGACCATGACCGAGCGAGACCACTCCTTGCCGGTGACTCGTCAGTGCGAGCTGCTGGGGCTGGCGCGTTCGAGCGCGTACCACCAGCCGGCGCCGGTCTCGGAGCAGGACTTGGCGGTGATGCGCCTGCTCGACGAGGCGCACCTTCAGTACCCGTTCTACGGCAGCCGCCGGCTGAGCGACTGGCTCGGAGAACGTGGGGGGAAGGTCAACCGCAAGCGGGTGCAGCGCCTGATGCGCCTGATGGGGCTTGAGGCGCTGTACCCACGGCCCCGCACGAGCCGACCGGGCAAGGGTCACAAGGTCTACCCCTATCTGCCCGATTGTTGCATAAACTCCCGAAATATGTACGTCAAGTGGCGGCGTTCAATATTGTGAGAGCATGTCGGAGCTCTCTTTCGCGACGACCGTTGCTGTTCATGGAGAGGATCCATTTACCGGCTGGGCGAATCATGCGCCCAGCGCACTGGATGAGGGTACGACGAAGGGTCCCAATCTCCCGGAAGCACCACAGCGCGGCGCGCTTGGCGGTCGTGCCACGGGCGCGAGGGTCGAGTTGGATCTGCAGCTCGCGAGTGAGGTTGTGAGCAAGGATGCCGGCGAACATGTACAGTTGGTTGCCGACTCGGGTCTTGACCGGTACGTAATCCATCTGGCAATGTGTCTTGAGCTCGGCGAAGATGCCCTCCTGTGAGCCGCGGCCTTCATGGAAGGCAACGACCTTGCGCGGGTTCATTCGTTTGTTGGTGACGATGACCTTGAATTCGTAGCCGTATTCGGTGGGTCGAAACAGGTCGAGTTGAATGGGCAGCTTGTCTTGGCATCTGACCTGCTTTCCGATGAAGATGAAGCGGTAGCGGGTATTCCACGACTTCGGCCTCCATCGGGTCTCGAAGTAGTCGAGTCCAGGCGCCATGCGGCGCCATCGTCTTCTGCCTTCGACCAATCCCTTGAGGGCGGCAAAGCGCTCGAAAGGCACCGAGAGGGTGAATTCGACCCCCGAGCCATGCAGTCGTTCAGTGATGACTTCGTTGAAGAAGGCGCTGTCGATGCGGGTCTCGACCTGTGCGTGGGGGAGGCATGAGCGCACGTGGTCGATACAGTGGTCGATGAAGGCGTCGGCCCCGTTGGAGTCGTGGACGTTCCCAGGGCGATGGTGCACGTCGAGGACCTGGTCGGTCTGGGCGATGGTGCAAAAGAGGGGGTAGTAGCTACGCGCGCCCTTCTTCTTGTTGTTGAAGCCGACTGCGGTTCCTTCGGCATGACGCCCGGTGCTCAACGGGGTAGAGTCGACGACTGGCGCGGTGGCGTCAGGTCAGTGGGGGTAGCCGTTTCCCGGCGGCTTTCGCAGTACCGGTGCCTCGCTCCACGCCATTGCTCCGTTTCCAGTCGCCGCTCATCGAACCGGACGTGCGGATTTCCCGCATCCGGCTCTCGGACGAGATCATGCCTTCGCCCACGGAAAGCTCGTCGTTCGCACCGCAAGGCGAGTCAGGCCCCTTTCATTCCACAGGCGCTTGTCCGGGAAGTGCACGTATCTCCCCGCTCGTCCCTTGTGCTTGCGACACAGCCACTGACGCAGCCGCCGGGTCGCACAACCCTGCGGCAGAGGCGCCAGTCCCCCAAGCCACCGCTGCACGCCTCGCGCGAACCGATAGCCGGGAGCTTCCTTCGCTTTCGCATGTAGCGCCGCCTGGAGTCTCCGAACCCGTTCCGGGGCGGTTAGGCTCGCACCAGTCCCCATCTCCCTTCCTCCTTCTTGCGCCCCTCTCGAACCAAGGCCCCTTCCCTCCACCGGCATTACCCGGCTTCCCCGGTACTACGGGCCTCTCCGCCACCCCGACCGGCCCGGCCTGCCCCTCGCGGGGGTCCGGTTGGCGTGTGCCGCGCCACCGTCGGGGCTTCCCGTGTTGCGTCCATCCCCCCCTTCTGTGCGTGCCGCCGCCACTACCCCGGCGGAATCGACCGGTGCGCGCGTCGCTCGCTTCCCGACCGATGCCAGCCTTCCCCGATCTACAGACGGGTCGGCTTCCGCATCATGAGTTTCGAGGCCTGCTCGGCGTTCACTCACGTTGCGGCCCGCACAGTCGCAGAGCCGCCCTCGGCGGCCCCTTGCACCGAAGTGCTTCAGTCGATGTCGTTGCCTCCATCAACCGCTCCGATTGCTACCGGCTGGAGCGACAGTTGCCGGGCGGGATTCGCACCCGCTGAGGAATGGCGCCTTTGCACGGCGCACGTAGAGTCGACGACTGGCGCGGTGGCGTCAGGTCAGTGGGGGTAGCCGTTTCCCGGCGGCTTTCGCAGTACCGGTGCCTCGCTCCACGCCATTGCTCCGTTTCCAGTCGCCGCTCATCGAACCGGACGTGCGGATTTCCCGCATCCGGCTCTCGGACGAGATCATGCCTTCGCCCACGGAAAGCTCGTCGTTCGCACCGCAAGGCGAGTCAGGCCCCTTTCATTCCACAGGCGCTTGTCCGGGAAGTGCACGTATCTCCCCGCTCGTCCCTTGTGCTTGCGACACAGCCACTGACGCAGCCGCCGGGTCGCACAACCCTGCGGCAGAGGCGCCAGTCCCCCAAGCCACCGCTGCACGCCTCGCGCGAACCGATAGCCGGGAGCTTCCTTCGCTTTCGCATGTAGCGCCGCCTGGAGTCTCCGAACCCGTTCCGGGGCGGTTAGGCTCGCACCAGTCCCCATCTCCCTTCCTCCTTCTTGCGCCCCTCTCGAACCAAGGCCCCTTCCCTCCACCGGCATTACCCGGCTTCCCCGGTACTACGGGCCTCTCCGCCACCCCGACCGGCCCGGCCTGCCCCTCGCGGGGGTCCGGTTGGCGTGTGCCGCGCCACCGTCGGGGCTTCCCGTGTTGCGTCCATCCCCCCCTTCTGTGCGTGCCGCCGCCACTACCCCGGCGGAATCGACCGGTGCGCGCGTCGCTCGCTTCCCGACCGATGCCAGCCTTCCCCGATCTACAGACGGGTCGGCTTCCGCATCATGAGTTTCGAGGCCTGCTCGGCGTTCACTCACGTTGCGGCCCGCACAGTCGCAGAGCCGCCCTCGGCGGCCCCTTGCACCGAAGTGCTTCAGTCGATGTCGTTGCCTCCATCAACCGCTCCGATTGCTACCGGCTGGAGCGACAGTTGCCGGGCGGGATTCGCACCCGCTGAGGAATGGCGCCTTTGCACGGCGCACCGTAGATCTCAAATTGACATTAAGAAGTCTTTGTAACTGATCGAAATCATTGAAGTTGTATATTTTGAAGGGAGAGGAGCTAAAGGGCTCTGGTGACAATTTGTCAGGAGCGGGCTCGACGGGGAGGGAAGACGGGGCAGTGAACCTCTGGAACAATGTTTGGTGCGAACCCAAACCATCGCCCCGGAGGGCTGCCCCAATGTCAGTATTTCACGCACCCGCCCATTGCGCCAGCCACAGCGAGCGAGGAGAGCAAGCCCTCGCGCGATTGGTCGAGCAGGTCAACGCCTTGCGAGCGCGCCCGGTGACGGGGGAGGACTTCGAGGCAGTGGAGCGGGAGCTCCGTGCACTGTTTGCCGAAGCCGAGCGCGAGGTGGTGGGGGAGACGCTGGAGCGTCTGGACGTGGACCTGCCATTCGTCGAGATGGAGGGGCGGCGGTACCACCGGGTGCTGCGCAGTCACGCGACGTACACGAGTGCGGCGGGTGCGGTGGGGGTGCATCGCACGCTGTACCGGTGCGGGAGGGAGCGCGCGGTGGTGCCGATGGAGTGGCGTGCGGGGATAGTGGCGGGGCACTGGACGGGGCTGGCGGCGCGTCAGGCGAGCGTGGTGGTGGCGCACGTGACGCCGCAGGAAGGGGAGGCGGTGTTTCGGGAGTGGGGACGGGTGAGGCCCTCGAAGAGCTCGCTGGACCGGTTGGCGAAGGAGTTGGGCGCGCGGTGGGAGGGGCAGCGTGAGGCGTTCGAGGCGGCGTTGCGCAAGGGGTGCGCGGTGGCGGAGGAGGCGGTGACGGTGGCGGTGTCGCTCGATGGGGTGATGGTGCCGATGAAGGATGCGAAGCGGGCGGATGGGAGCTCAGGCTATCAGGAGGCGGGGTGTGGGACGCTCACGACCTGTGATGCCGAGGGGGAGCGGCTGGAGACGGTGTATGTGGGTCGGATGCCGCAGCCGTGCAAGGAGGCGTTGAAGAAGACGTTGTGCGCGGAGCTCGAAGCGGTGCTTGCAAAGCGTCCGGACCTGCAGGTGGTCAAGATAGCCGACGGGGCGCACGACAACTGGCGCTATCTTGATACGTTGGCGCCGCAGGGCACGTCGGTGGTGGACTTCTACCATGCGGCCGAGCAACTGAAGTCGGGACTCGATGCCTGCTATGGACAGGACGATGCGAAGGGGCGGGCGCACTACGAGAAGCTGCGCCATCTGTTGCGCCATGAGTGCGGCGGCGTGGAGAAGGTGATTCGTTCGCTGAACCATCAACGCAGGAAGCAGCCGGAGAACAAGCGTATCGCCGAGGTGTTGGGATACTTCCGCAACCACCGTCACCGCATGGGCTATGCCGAGGCGAAGGCACGGCATCTGCCCATTGGCTCGGGGGTGGTGGAGGCGGCGTGCAAGACGTTGGTCACCCAACGGCTGAAGCGTTCGGGAATGCGCTGGCGTCATGCCGGGGGGCAGGCCATCCTGACGCTTCGCGCCCTGATACAAAGTAGACGGTTCGATTCGGCCTGGGAGATGTTGTCAGGGACCTACCGTCGGGAAGTGACGATTCCCGACAACGTGGTACCGTTTCCTTGTAAACGGGCGGCGTGATGGATCAGTTTCAGAGTTACACCCTGCTCAATGCTCAACACCGACCCGTCGAAATCCACCGTCACCCTCGACAGCCCCTCGACCGCCAAGCGCTCCATGACCAGATGTCTCGATTGACTTCGCACTTTGGCGACACTTGGTCCATCCGCACTGGCGAGCGAGCGGCTGACCGTGGACACGTCCGGCAACCGCTTCAGACCGAGAGCGCGTTTGACCATCTCGTCATCACGGTAGGAGTCCACATAGGTAGGATCTTATAACTAATTGATTTTCATGGGATTTTATGAACCGTTGAAGTCCCATCCGAAATCTCCGATCATGGAATTGCTGGACCCACATGACAGGAGAAGACTCGGATGGGACGCCGCACTGTTGCTCAATTCGCCCACCAGATCAAGCGCGTGCTGTCGCCCACGGCACTCAATGACCTCGGACGGAGGGTCGGTTTCTGCCACCGGGAACGCCTGATTACTCCATATCGACTGGTCCTGGGCCTGCTGGCAGGCCATGCCACGGGGACGGTCGAGACATTGGCCGATATGCAACGGCAATTCAATGCGTTGTTCGGCACGACAGTCGCATACAAGCCGTTCCACAACCAGTTGGCGAAGCGTTCCTTCAAGGACTTCATGCGGGCCGTGTTGGACGTGGTCCTTCAGCAATGGGTGGTGAGCGTGCTGCAGCCGACAGCGCGGGGTCCGCTCGGTGAGTTCGGTCGGATTGTGATCCAGGACGGCTGTTCGTTCGCGGTCAAGGATGCGCTTCGTGAACAGTACCCGGGACGATTCAAGAAGCAGAACCCTGCTGCGGTGGAGCTGCACGTGACGATGAGTCTGTTGAATGAATCGGTGGAGCAGGTGACGCTGACGGCGGACACGGCGCCGGAGCGGCCCCATCTGCCCTCGCCCGAGGCGCTGCGCGATGACCTGCGGTTGGCGGACCGTGGGTACGTTGACCTGGAGTATATGGGTGCGGTGGACAGGGCGGGTGGGTATTTCGTGATGCGTGCGAGCGCATCGGTCAATCCGAAGGTGCAGGGTGCGTATACGTGGGAAGGGGAGGCGTTGGAGGGGTGGTCCGGGCAATTGTTGAAGCAGGGGGTTCTGTCGAAGGGCGAGACGGTCGACCTCGATGTGGTTTGGGGGAAGGGAGAGAAGGAGTTGGAGTTGAGGCTGTTGGCGCGGTGGAATCCTGACGAGGGGTGTCATACGTTGTTGGTGACGAATCTGGCGCGGAGCCGATTCAGTGCGGAGCAGGTGGGGCAGCTCTATCGGTTGCGGTGGCAGGTCGAGCTGTTGTTCAAGGAGTGGAAGTCGTATGCGAATCTTCATGCGTTCGACACGAGCAAAGCGGGGATAGCCGAGGGTCTGATATGGACGGCGATTGCGGCCTCGGTTCTGAAGCGTTACTTGGCTCAGATGACGCAGGTATTGCGAGGGGTCGAGGTCTCGACACGGAAGGTGGCGATGTGTGCGCGTCATGGATTGGGGGAGGTGTTCCGTGCGCTTGCTTGTGGAAGGAGACGTGGCTTTCTTCCCGTGTTACGAGGCTTGGTGGATTATCTGGCGAGCAATGCGACTCGGTCCCATCCGAAACGAGACCGCAAGAAAGGACGACTCCAATTCGGATTGGAGCCGGTTTTGTGATTTCCTTAAGTACCAACCTATGAGGAGTCCATGTCGCGCAGCCGCCGGTGTCCGATGATCAGGTGCACGACCAGAAGCATCATGATCATGTGATGGCCGTAAATCGGATTGGCCTTCAGATGGCGGAAGCATCTCCACAGCCGTTCTTTGATGCCGAGGAGGGAGAAGAGGTGCTGGAAGACGATGAGTCCCGAATACGATGTCAGGCTCTGTGATTCGAATCGGAGGTCGAGGCCCAGCTTGGCTTTACCTCGAACATCGGCTCGGCTATGCTTCATCTGCGTGGTCTCCGTTTTGTTTGGTACGTTGTTGTGCCAACGACTATTGTACCAGCTTCGGAGACCACGTTTCTTTCTGTTTCTTCCGTTTCGCGAATGACTCCGTACGACTTTGCACAAGATTCAAGAACACTGCGTGTGGCTTATCCTCACTGGCAGTGAATATGAGCTACACGCTACTTCGGTCCGAAAATCCCGTATTTTGTGCAGTGAACGCATGTATGGGTCGATTTTTTCTGCAACTGGCAGGTCTGCTGAGGGAGCTCACCGTGGAGCGCCCCAACCAGGTGTGGGCGGCCGACATCTGCTATCTCCCGATGGCGCGCGGGTTCCTCTACTTGGTCGCGGTGATGGACTGGTACAGCCGCAAGGTGCTCGCCTGGCGGCTGTCCAATGCCCTCCACGGCGACTTCTGCGTCGAGGCGCTGGAGGACGCCCTCGCACACCATGAACGCCCGGAGATCTTCAACACCGACCAAGGCGCGCAGTTCACCAGCACGGCGTTCACCGACGTGCTCAAGGGCGCAGGAGTGGCCATCAGCATGGACGGCAAGGGGCGATGGGTGGACAACGTGTTCGTGGAACGGCTGTGGAGGAGTGTGAAGTACGAGGAGGTGTATCTTCACGCCTACGAGGGCGTGGCCGCGGCTCGCGCGGGACTGGGTCGCTACTTCCGGTTCTACAATGCCGAGCGTCGCCATCAGGGCCTGGGGCGGCGGACACCCGATGCGGTGTATGCTGACAGCGATTCATGGCTCAAGGCAGCGTGAAGCAGGGGAACCACAGGGGGCGGTGGACACTTATCGGCCTGTCCAATAATCGGGGTCCACTTCTGGGTCCGGATCTTGCGCTTGAAGTGGGGACTGGAAACGGCTCGGTCGTGGACAGCGCCACCGAAGGCGAGGGGAAATGTTCCCAGAAATGATCGAACAAAAAACAGTCAAACAAGGCAGTAATGGTAATGTTGTCTTCGCGCCACTCCACACTTTGACATTCGCTAAAGCGTAAGGAATTCCACAATGAAGAATCCAGCCATCACAATCACTATAGCCTTATTGGCTACTACCCCCTGTTGGGCGCAGAGTATAGAGAGAGCTCAACTCTATAATGGCCATGCGTTGCATGCTGAGGCAAAGCGCGAGTGCATACAGATTATTACATCAGATAAACCTGACAAGGAAAAAAGCCTCAGCTTACTACCTTTTGGGTTTGATTGCATTCGATCAGAACAGGATTGGGACAGCTTTGGAAATATGGACCGACCTGACCGATAATTATCCCCAATCGAAAGAGGCATCAGAAGTTTCAGAAAGAATCAAGCAACTGGCCCAGATTGTTGGTGAAACTCATCGAGAATCTATTGATAATGCCGTTGCACGTGCTTATCTCAGGCATGGCGATTTTTGGTCCAGAGGGAAGGATTCGATTTTTTCGATTGATTCAAGTTGGATACCGAATGTCGAGGCTGCAGCGAAGTGGTATGATAAGACTATTCATAGGTAGGATCTTATAATTAATTGATTATTCAGGGATTTATTCGAGTCGTTGAAGTCCCATCCGAAATCTCCGATCATGGAATTGCTGGACCCACATGACAGGAGAAGACTCGGATGGGACGCCGCACTGTTGCTCAATTCGCCCACCAGATCAAGCGCGTGCTGTCGCCCACGGCACTCAATGACCTCGGACGGAGGGTCGGTTTCTGCCACCGGGAACGCCTGATTACTCCATATCGACTGGTCCTGGGCCTGCTGGCAGGCCATGCCACGGGGACGGTCGAGACGTTGGCCGATATTCAACGGCAATTCAATGCGTTGTTCGGCACGACGGTCGCATACAAGCCGTTCCACAACCAGTTGGCGAAGCGTTCCTTCAAGGACTTCATGCGGGCCGTGCTGGACGTGGTCCTTCAGCAATGGGTGGTGAGCGTGCTGCAGCCGACAGCGCGGGGTCCGCTCGGCGGGTTCGGTCGGATTGTGATCCAGGACGGCTGTTCGTTCGCGGTCAAGGATGCGCTTCGTGAGCATTACCCGGGACGATTCAAGAAGCAGAACCCTGCTGCGGTGGAGCTGCACGTGACGATGAGTCTGTTGAATGAATCGGTGGAGCAGGTGACGCTGACGGCGGACACGGCGCCGGAGCGGCCCCATCTGCCCTCGCCCGAGGCGCTGCGCGATGACCTGCGGTTGGCGGACCGTGGGTACGTTGACCTGGAGTATATGGGTGCGGTGGACAGGGCGGGTGGGTATTTCGTGATGCGTGCGAGTGCATCGGTCAATCCGAAGGTGCAGGGTGCGTATACCTGGGAAGGGGAGGCGTTGGGGGAGTGGTCCGGGCAATTGTTGAAGCAGGGGGTTCTGTCGAAGGGCGAGACGGTCGACCTCGATGTGGTTTGGGGGAAGGGAGAGAAGGAGTTGGAGCTGAGGCTGTTGGCGCGATGGAATCCTGACGAGGGGTGTCATACGTTGCTGGTGACGAATCTGGCGCGGAGCCGGTTCCGTGCGGAGCAGGTGGGGCAGCTCTATCGGTTGCGGTGGCAGGTCGAGCTGTTGTTCAAGGAGTGGAAGTCGTATGCGAATCTTCATGCGTTCGACACGAGCAATGCGGGGATAGCCGAGGGTCTGGTATGGACGGCGATTGCGGCCTCGGTTCTGAAGCGTTACCTGGCCCAGATGACGCAGGTATTGCGAGGGGTCGAGGTCTCGACACGGAAGGTGGCGATGTGTGCGCGTCATGGATTGGGGGATGTGTTCCGTGCGCTTGCTTGTGGAAGGAGACGTGGCTTTCTTCCCGTGTTACGAAACTTGGTGGATTATCTGGCGAACAATGCGACTCGGTCCCATCCGAAACGAGACCGCAAGAGAGGACGACTCCAATTCGGATTGGAGCCGGTGTTGTGATTTCCTTAAGTACCAACCTATGAAGACTATTACGGAATTTCCGAGCACTTCTGTCGCTCGAATTGCATATGAAGAAAAGATGCGAACATTGCTTGGATGGAAAGAAGCAAGTCGATACGGTAGCACGCATGGAGTAGAGAAAAATCCTACGACCTATCTGCCTATTTTGGTGCAAACCTTTAGAGAATACACCAAAGCGTTTCCTGAATCTGGATCGCTTCAAGCCTTCAGATATCAGATTGCGCAAGCGTATTGGCGCCAAAAGCAATGGAAGAATACACGCACATGGCTAAACGAGATTATTGAGAAAGCGGATGGTCAAGATTCGTTTTATACTGATCTCGCTAAGCGCAGACTTCGGAAAGTAGAATACTAAAACGAACGAGTAACTGAATGGTGACAAGCGCCGCACTTCAACTCGGACGTTTGATGACAATGGAAGAAAATCGGCGATGAAACGACTACTTCCCCTGCTTGCCGTTCAAGTCCTTGGGATCTCGTCCGTCTGCTTTTCAGCCGATGAGAGTGATACTTCGCTGTTTGGCCCCACAAGAACGGTAACGGAGGTGTCGATTGACGGACTGGATGCGGCGATGTGGTCGGAGCCTTGCACTCGGAGTGGGGACCGGAGACGATGTGGCAGTGTATGGCGATTTCGAGATTGAGGGAAGAGATGCGTCGTCGAGAATCATCAGCACGGTGCAGCACTTCCAAGTAGAAACGTGGCCAGCTTTACGCTAAATTAGACCTTGGCACTACAAACCATCACTACAGACTGGCAACAGGGCGAAGTAACGTGCGTGAACAATTAGAGGCTATCTTGTGTGATTTCAAACGAATACCTGCTTTTTGCGAGGCACACCAATGGCAGGACATCGAGTTTGAGTTCTATGAAGGTCCACACTCTCGTCCAAGTCCTTTGCTAGGAGTCTGCGCCGTAGAAAGGTAGCTCAAGAACGTGAGCGGTTGAACGGGCCGGACTCGATGCGGGGATGAACACGAGGGCCGGGACGCCGCAAGTGCGCAATGGCAGGCAGGGCACGCGAGAGGGTCCGGAAAGTCCGGCAAGACCCCCGATGGGGACGATTCTGGCCATGTCTCACCGGCGAGCAGGCGCCCTCACACTGCCAGAAGTGGCTGCAACCGCTTGAGGTTCAGCGCCAGGCACACCAAGTCCCATTCCCCCCGCGCCTTGTCCAAGCCTCGTACACTGAACCGCCGGAATCCCAGGACCTCTTTGATCCAACCATTGGGCGCTTCGGACAGCCACTTGCGTTGCGCATACCGCTCCCGGCCCGTGGGCGTGGCCAGCTTCTCGACCATCCGGTGCGTCGCCGGGTGCCTCTTCGCGTCCTGGTCCGCCACCCGCTTGCCCTCGCGCCCCGGCGCCACGTACCCGTCGATGCCCCGCGCCTCCAGCTCCGACAAGTCCCGCTCGTTGCAGTACCCGGCATCGGCAAGCACCGTCTCGGGCTGCGCCTCGAAGGTCTCCTTGACCTCATCGAGCAGCCCCATCATCGCCCCTTGGTCGTTCGCGTTCGAGGTCAGCTCCGTCGCCACAATCAACTGCTGCTCACCGTCCACCGCCACCTGCGCGTTGTAGCACTGCTGAAACCCCTCCGCGCTGGTCTTCATGATGGCACTGTCGGGGTCGGTGAAGTGGCTCTGCGCCTTCTCATCAGGCTCCCCATAGGCGCGCTTGTACGGCTGGCCGCCCTTGGGATTGCGCTCCCATCCGGGCCGGCGCCCGCGCGCATCGTCGGCCTCGCGCTGCGCCGCCTCCAAACGCCCCTTCGCCGCTCGAATCGCCGCCAACCGGTCCTCGCGACGGCGCAGCTCCTCGGGCAGCTCGTCGCCTCGTAGCGACTCCCCAAAGCGCGCATCCTCCTCCGCATCGGTCTCGCGAGCCCGGCTCAGCAACGCTTCGACCTCCGCCTCCAATGCCCGCTCCTTCTCGCGCATCCGACCATAGCTCATCGCCTTGCGCTTGCTCGCATTCGCACGCACCTTCGTCCCGTCTATCGACACCTTCCCGAAACGCGCCAATCCCATCTCGCGCGCCACTCGCACCACCCCCACGAACAGCCCCTTGAAGTCCTCCAAGTGCCGGCGGCGAAACTCGCACAACGTGCGGTGGCTCGGAAAGTGCCCCGCCCCCAACACCCGAAACGCCACGTCCTCCTCCAGCTTCCTCGCCATCGCCCGCGACGAGAACACCCCCGTCGCATACCCATAGAGCAGCACCTTGACCATCATCCGAGGCTCATACGGCGCGTTGCGTCGGCCATCGCCTTCATACGGTGCGTAGAACGCCGTCAAGTCCAGTCCGTCGACCAGGTCGCTGACGTGATGCGCAAAGTGCCCTTCGGGCAGCCACTCGCGCACGTCCGGCGCCAGCAGCAGCATCTGGTCCGGCTCGTAGGGGCGGAATGTCGTCGCCATCCGGCTCTCTCCTTCGGCTCAGTCTGCCTATTGTCGCATTGTTTTCTACGGCGCAGGCTCCTAGGAAACCACATAGGTAGGATCTTATACTAATTGATTTTCATGGGATTTTATGAACCGTTGAAGTCCCATCCGAAATCTCCGATCATGGAATTGCTGGACCCACATGACAGGAGAAGACTCGGATGGGACGCCGCACTGTTGCTCAATTCGCCCACCAGATCAAGCGCGTGCTGTCGCCCACGGCACTCAATGACCTCGGACGGAGGGTCGGTTTCTGCCACCGGGAACGCCTGATTACTCCATATCGACTGGTCCTGGGCCTGCTGGCAGGCCATGCCACGGGGACGGTCGAGACATTGGCCGATATGCAACGGCAATTCAATGCGTTGTTCGGCACGACAGTCGCATACAAGCCGTTCCACAACCAGTTGGCGAAGCGTTCCTTCAAGGACTTCATGCGGGCCGTGTTGGACGTGGTCCTTCAGCAATGGGTGGTGAGCGTGCTGCAGCCGACAGCGCGGGGTCCGCTCGGTGAGTTCGGTCGGATTGTGATCCAGGACGGCTGTTCGTTCGCGGTCAAGGATGCGCTTCGTGAACAGTACCCGGGACGATTCAAGAAGCAGAACCCTGCTGCGGTGGAGCTGCATGACGATGAGTCTGTTGAATGAATCGGTGGAGCAGGTGACGCTGACGGCGGACACGGCGCCGGAGCGACCCCATCTGCCCTCGCCCGAGGCGCTGCGCGATGACCTGCGGTTGGCGGACCGTGGGTACGTTGACCTGGAGTATATGGGTGCGGTGGACAGGGCGGGTGGGTATTTCGTGATGCGTGCGAGCGCATCGGTCAATCCGAAGGTGCAGGGTGCGTATACGTGGGAAGGGGAGGCGTTGGAGGGGTGGTCCGGGCAATTGTTGAAGCAGGGGGTTCTGTCGAAGGGCGAGACGGTCGACCTCGATGTGGTTTGGGGGAAGGGAGAGAAGGAGTTGGAGTTGAGGCTGTTGGCGCGGTGGAATCCTGACGAGGGGTGTCATACGTTGTTGGTGACGAATCTGGCGCGGAGCCGATTCAGTGCGGAGCAGGTGGGGCAGCTCTATCGGTTGCGGTGGCAGGTCGAGCTGTTGTTCAAGGAGTGGAAGTCGTATGCGAATCTTCATGCGTTCGACACGAGCAAAGCGGGGATAGCCGAGGGTCTGATATGGACGGCGATTGCGGCCTCGGTTCTGAAGCGTTACTTGGCTCAGATGACGCAGGTATTGCGAGGGGTCGAGGTCTCGACACGGAAGGTGGCGATGTGTGCGCGTCATGGATTGGGGGATGTGTTCCGTGCGCTTGCTTGTGGAAGGAGACGTGGCTTTCTTCCCGTGTTACGAGGCTTGGTGGATTATCTGGCGAGCAATGCGACTCGGTCCCATCCGAAACGAGACCGCAAGAAAGGACGACTCCAATTCGGATTGGAGCCGGTTTTGTGATTTCCTTAAGTACCAACCTATGAGGAAACCAACGTGCAGTCTACTTGTTCTTCCGAGAGGAAGAATGGCTACGAATCGGACAAACAGGCTACTCCCAACGCTTTACAAGTCAACATTACGGGACAAAACGCGCCGGTAGCACGTTCGCTAAAGATATCTGGGAAAACAGACATGAATTTTGTTTCAGTGGCACAGAAGAAAGTGTGGGCACCTGGATAATGCAAAATTGCGGCAGGGCAAATATTAGGCTTCCTATTGGGTGGCCGAAAGAGGTTTCACCTCTTTTGGAATCCTATCTACATTATCGTCTGCGACCGCGTTTTGAAGGTACACGATCACGCAGTGGCGATTGACCAGCTCCGCCCCCGACCAGGAGATACGGTGGCGATGCTCACCATTCGCAAGGAACTTGACGGACGCACAGAAGGATTCGGCTCGCGATTGTGGTCCGCGGTCGAGGACCATTGCCGTCCGCTGAAGGATCGACTCGAAAAAGGTAGTCCGATCAGGACCTGTATCTACGTCGCCCCGGCGTAGAACAGGTGTCCACCGAAACGGAGTGAGTCCACATCACGTCAGCTACTTGGTGGGCGGTCTGGACTTGACGACACCTTATGCACCGTCATAGGTAGGATCTTATAACTAATTGATTTTCATGGGATTTTATGAACCGTTGAAGTCCCATCCGAAATCTCCGATCATGGAATTGCTGGACCCACATGACAGGAGAAGACTCGGATGGGACGCCGCACTGTTGCTCAATTCGCCCACCAGATCAAGCGCGTGCTGTCGCCCACGGCACTCAATGACCTCGGACGGAGGGTCGGTTTCTGCCACCGGGAACGCCTGATTACTCCATATCGACTGGTCCTGGTGCGTATTCCGGTCGAAAGTGATCACCGAATCCGGTCCAAAGTGATCAGTGATTCCGGTGGAAAGTGATCACCGAATCCGGCGCAAAGTGATCACCGAATCCGGTGGGAAGATGATCACTTTTGCGGGATGCACCGGACAGGTGCAAGGGGTCTGACCCCAGGAGTTGAGCGACGCGGGACAACCGGTTGCCGTAGGACCCTCCGAGGTTTTGGAGGAGGGTCCTACGGTGGCGAACAGGAGGTTGTCCATGCGTAAGGTTCGAGAGGTCCTGCGGCTGCACTACGCCACGGGGATGAGTCTGCGGGCGATCGCCCGCAGCCTGAAGGTGTCGCCGGCGACGGTGGGGAAGTGCATCCGCCGCGCCGAGGCGCAGGGTCTGGGCTGGCCGCTGCCGGACTCGCTGGATGATGCGGGGCTGGAGCGTCGGCTGTTTCCGGCGCCGGCGCCGAGGGGGAAGCCGCGTCCGGTGCCGCGGTGGAGTGAGGTGCACCGCGAGCTGCGCGCCAAGGGGGTAACGCTGGCGCTGCTGTGGGAGGAGTACAAGGCGGTCCATCCCGAGGGGCTGCAATATAGTTGGTTCTGCGAGCAGTACCGGGCGTGGGCGTCGAAGCTCGACGTGGTGATGCGCCAGGAGCACCGCGCGGGTGAGAAGCTGTTCGTGGACTACGCCGGGCACACGGTGGGGGTGGTGGACCGGCGCACCGGGGAGCTACGCCAAGCGCAGGTCTTCGTTGCGGTGCTCGGGGCGTCGAGCTACACCTATGCCGAGGCGACGTGGACGCAGGGCCTGGCGGACTGGGTCGGTTCGCACGTGCGCGCGTTCGAGTTCTTCGGGGGCTGTCCCGAGCTGGTCGTTCCCGACAATCTGCGCGCGGCGGTGAGCCGGGCGCATCGCTACGAGCCCGACACCAATCCGACCTACCACGACCTGGCCCGCCACTACGGGGTCGCGGTGCTGCCGGCGCGGGTGCGACGCCCGCGCGACAAGGCGAAGGTGGAAGTGGGCGTTCAGGTGGTCGAGCGCTGGATACTGGCTGCGCTTCGTCATCGCACGTGCTTCTCGCTGGCCGAGCTCAACGCGGCCATCGCCGAGCTCCTTCAGCGGCTCAACGCCCGCGCGTTGCGCAAGCTCCCGGGGTCGCGGCGCTCGCTGTTCGACCAGCTCGACCGCCCCGCGCTTCGCCCGCTGCCCACCGAGCGCTACGTGTTCGCCGAGTGGAAGAAGGTCCGGGTCAACATCGACTACCACGTCGAGGTCGCCGGGCACTACTACTCCGTCCCCCACGCCTTGGCCCGGCGCCAGCTCGACGTGCGCCTCACCGCCCACACCGTGGAGTGCCTGTACCGCGGCCAGCGCGTAGCCAGCCACGTGCGCTCCCCGCTCAAGGGCCGCCACACCACCGCCGACGAGCACATGCCGGAGAAGCACCGCCGGATGGGCCAGTGGACACCCGAGCGCTTCATCCGTTGGGCCGAGAAGACCGGACCGCACACCGCCACCCTCATCACCACCGTGCTCGGCTCCCGGCGCCACCCCCAACAGGCGTTCCGATCCTGCCTGGGGATTCTGCGTCTGGCGAAGAGCTACGGCGAGGCCCGCCTCGAAGCGGCCGCGCGCCGCGCGCTGGCCATCGCCAGCCACAGCGACCGCAGCGTCGAGTCCATCCTCGCCCATCGCCTCGACGGGACTGCCTCCGAGCCGGTCGAACCCGCCGCCCCGCTCGAGCACCACAACATCCGCGGCGCCGACTACTACTCCTGAGAGGACACCAACATGTTGACCCATCCCACCGTGGACAAGCTCCACCAGCTCCGATGCGCCGGCATGGCCAAGGCGCTGGCCGAACAGCTCGCCTCACACGAGGTCCGGAACCTGACGTTCGAGGAGCGCCTCGGACTGCTCGTCGACCGCGAGCTCACCGAGCGACATTCCCGACAGCTCACCAACCGGCTGCGCCGCGCCAAGCTCCGGCACGCAGCGTGCATCGAGGACATCGACTTCCGCCAGCCCCGTGGACTCGACAAGGCCCTCGTCCTGTCACTGGCCGACGGGCGCTGGGTGCGTGAACACCTCAACGTCCTCATCACCGGACCGACCGGCATCGGCAAGTCGTGGATGGCCTGTGCACTCGCCCACAGCGCCTGCCGACACGGCCACAGCGCCTCGTACCGCCGCCTGCCGCGCCTGCTCGGCGAGCTGGCCATCGCTCGCGCCGATGGCAGCTATCCCAGGCTCCTCGCCTCGCTCGCCAAGACCGAGGTCCTCGTCATCGACGACTTCGGCCTCGCCAAGCTCACCGCCGAGAACCGCCGCGACCTGCTCGAAATCATCGAGGACCGCTATGGCATCCGCTCGACCGTGCTCACCAGCCAGCTCCCCGTCGAGAAGTGGCACGACGCCATCGCCGACCCGACTCTGGCTGACGCCATCCTCGACCGGCTCGTACACAGCGCCTACCAACTCAACCTGAAGGGAGAATCCATGCGAAAAAGACATCGACCATTGACCCAAACCGGTCACCGCGACTCATAATCCAACTCCCGCGTCGCTTCGCTCCGACTGGTGATCACTTTGCGCCGGAATCGGTGATCACTTTGGACCGGAATGGGTGATCACTTTCACCGGAATGCGCAGGTCCTGGGCCTGCTGGCAGGCCATGCCACGGGGACGGTCGAGACATTGGCCGATATTCAACGGCAATTCAATGCGTTGTTCGGCACGACAGTCGCATACAAGCCGTTCCACAACCAGTTGGCGAAGCGTTCCTTCAAGGACTTCATGCGGGCCGTGTTGGACGTGGTCCTTCAGCAATGGGTGGTGAGCGTGCTGCAGCCGACAGCGCGGGGTCCGCTCGGTGAGTTCGGTCGGATTGTGATCCAGGACGGCTGTTCGTTCGCGGTCAAGGATGCGCTTCGTGAACAGTACCCGGGACGATTCAAGAAGCAGAACCCTGCTGCGGTGGAGCTGCATGACGATGAGTCTGTTGAATGAATCGGTGGAGCAGGTGACGCTGACGGCGGACACGGCGCCGGAGCGGCCCCATCTGCCCTCGCCCGAGGCGCTGCGCGATGACCTGCGGTTGGCGGACCGTGGGTACGTTGACCTGGAGTATATGGGTGCGGTGGACAGGGCGGGTGGGTATTTCGTGATGCGTGCGAGCGCATCGGTCAATCCGAAGGTGCAGGGTGCGTATACGTGGGAAGGGGAGGCGTTGGAGGGGTGGTCCGGGCAATTGTTGAAGCAGGGGGTTCTGTCGAAGGGCGAGACGGTCGACCTCGATGTGGTTTGGGGGAAGGGAGAGAAGGAGTTGGAGTTGAGGCTGTTGGCGCGGTGGAATCCTGACGAGGGGTGTCATACGTTGTTGGTGACGAATCTGGCGCGGAGCCGATTCAGTGCGGAGCAGGTGGGGCAGCTCTATCGGTTGCGGTGGCAGGTCGAGCTGTTGTTCAAGGAGTGGAAGTCGTATGCGAATCTTCATGCGTTCGACACGAGCAAAGCGGGGATAGCCGAGGGTCTGATATGGACGGCGATTGCGGCCTCGGTTCTGAAGCGTTACTTGGCTCAGATGACGCAGGTATTGCGAGGGGTCGAGGTCTCGACACGGAAGGTGGCGATGTGTGCGCGTCATGGATTGGGGGATGTGTTCCGTGCGCTTGCTTGTGGAAGGAGACGTGGCTTTCTTCCCGTGTTACGAGGCTTGGTGGATTATCTGGCGAGCAATGCGACTCGGTCCCATCCGAAACGAGACCGCAAGAAAGGACGACTCCAATTCGGATTGGAGCCGGTTTTGTGATTTCCTTAAGTACCAACCTATGATGCACCGTATGAAGGCGATGGTCGGCACAACATCATGTCCGGTCAGAGCAGCAATGGCTGGGGCAGTCTGCGCATCCCTTCCGCGCCGTCTTCATCACGCAACCGCTGGCTCGCTGCCTTGTGGAAGTCGTTCGCTGTTTCGAACCCAATAAACCGTCGATTGAGGCGCTTGGCGGCAACTGCCGTCGTGCCGCTGCCCATGAACGGATCAAGCACCGTCTGCCCCTCCTGCGTTGTCAGATCAATCAGGAACGAAACAAGGTGTACGGGTTTCTGGGCTTCATGGATGCGATATTCATCCTTCGTGAAACCGAACTCAAGGACGTTCGAGGCGCCAATGCCATAAATCTCACAGGTCTCGATGTTCATCCCCCCTACGCCGTGTTCGAGTATGTTGTCAGCTATAGTGCCGCCAATACAATACGGCTTCGTCAACCAAGCGATTGGCTCAAACATCGGCGCCAAGTTTCCTAGACGCCAACCACTCCATTTCGCGGCAGCCTCTTCCAAACCTCGTCTCTCGAAAACCACACTTACCCTCTGTGCTCTGTGGTAAGCCGACTTCTTCTTCCAGGCGAGTATGTCCTTCAACAGGAATCCGCTGTCCTCAAAGGCGTTGATCACGCGATGGATCGTCCGACGCGCACCGAACAGGAAGATTGAGCTACCGTTCTTCAACTTCGGGAACACCATCTGTGCCCATGACCGACACCAGTCCTCGTATTCCCTTCCAATATTACGATCCGATCGAGACCACCCGTTGATCGGCTTTCCTCGTCGCTTGAACGCCGCTTTGCCTTGCTGGGCAGGGGATTTTCCCAGCAGCGCCGAGTTCTGGTTGCGATGGAGCACGTCCCAGTCATCCATGGCGATGCCATATGGAATATCGGAAAGGAGCAATTCAATGCTGCCATTGTCAAGGCGAGGAAGGTGCTCTCGGCAATCACCGAGTGTAATCTTGTCAAGATAGTAGCGGTTCACTCTGGGCCTCCAATGTCCAACAGACCATTCTCCGTAACAGATTCCACGGCCTGAATGCGAGCGTCCAGTTTTCGTCCGACAAGCACTTCCCGGATGGCCTCCTGTCGAGAGAGCTTCATGATCTTCTGGCGTTCTTCCGCTAGGAAATGCAGCGCCTCATTTCTTGCGACTTTAATGGACTCCAACAGAGCGACCTTCTCTTCTCTCCACAGCTCCGATGTACCGTGCCGACTCAATAGCACACGATTCACTGTCTGCCAGTAGTCGTTGGCGCTCTTCGTCGGCAACATCGACTCGACAGAGGAGAATACTTCGTGAAGCAGGCTTGTACTGGCACTGGCACCTCGGTCATCGGCATATCGGACGAGGCAAGCCAAATGTGTGTAGGTGTAAACGGACACTGATCGCGCTATGGCCTGCTGATATATCTGGCTCGTTCTTGAGGGTAGCTGATAGACTGGACATACCACCATCGCAAAGCGCCTGCCACGTTTCCAATTGTCCAAGGCTTGCACCTTGAAGTCCTTTTGGTTCTTTGCTGTGCGACTCAGACGGAAGGCCTTAGCGTCCGCCACAAAGCTGTAGCTGTCGCAGACGCACTCCACATCGGCGGTATCGGTGCGCTCCTTCAGCACGGTGCTCACAAGCCCGATAGCCTTGAACGCTTCGTGAATCACCACGTCAGTGTACTTGGCGTAGAGCTTTTCGGCGCTGCTGTCGTAGGCGTAGGTCTCTGGAATCGCACCGCACAACCGCAGGTGGCCGATGAGCACACCGCTTCCTTGGCGGTCGATCTCGTCGGCCAAGTCTTGTTCCAGTCGAGCAGCATCTGCCCCGAAGTCGCCGCTCGGGTGCTTGATCCGGCCAATCCAACGCGACCGGGATGCGATGTCCTCGGCGGTGATGAGCGTTCTTTCCATCCCGAGTGCCCAATGGAGCCGTTGCCGGTGCACAGGTGCCTTAGCGCGGACGTGGAGATCAACCCACGCTGTCTTTGACAGGTAGTGGCTATTTCAGCGAGGCATCATACATGATGCACGGACTACGCCAACGAACGGCAGCGCGTCCGCCAGAGAATGGTCGCAATACCCCGGCGATCCTGGGAACGGGAGAAGTATCGTGGTGGTCTGGCCGAATTCGCTCGGTGGGCCGGGTGTGGCGGAATATCGGACTTTCTCTGCCGCCGTGGCGCCATCAGAGGTCTGTGAAGCGCAGGTCCCCGCGAATCTGGGGTTGGGGCGTGAAGATGGGGAAGTGGGGCGCGGAAGCGCCCGTTCCCCGACATCGCCCCGCCCCAGGTCCAGGTGACCGCCAGCTATCCGGGGGCGGACGCCCAAGTGGTGCAGGAGGCGGTGGCCGCGCCCATCGAGGCCGAGGTCAACGGCGTCGACGGCATGCTCTCCATGTCTTCGACCAGCTCCAACGGCGGCGGCTATGCGCTGACGGTCACCTTCGCGGTGGGTACGGACCCCGACCTCGCCGCGGTCAACGTGCAGAACCGGGTGGCCATCGCGCAGTCGCGGCTGCCGCAGGACGTGGTCCACCAGGGCATCGTCACCCGCAAGCAGTCCTCGAACATGCTGATGGTGGTGAACCTGACCTCGCCGGAGGGGACCCATGACGGGCTGTTCCTGAGCAACTACGCCTCGATCCATCTCCAGGACGCGCTCTCGCGGCTCGACGGGGTGGGGAACATGGCGCAGTTCGGGGCGCTGGACTACGGGATGCGGGTGTGGCTGGACCCGAACCGGCTGGCGGCGCTGAAGCTCACCGCCACCGACGTGGCCGGGGCCATCCGGGCGCAGAACGTGCAGGCCGCGGCCGGGGCGCTCGGCGCCCCGCCCTTCGGCGGCGGAGGGGCGTCATCCGATGACGGCGCGTCCCTTCATGACGCACCGCAGTTCCAGTACGCGGTGCGGGCCCGGGGGCGGCTGGCGAGCGTGGAGGAGTTCGGCAACGTCATCGTGCGCGCCGAGGCGGACGGCTCCTTCGTGCGGCTCCGGGATGTGGCCCGCATCGAGCTGGGCTCGCAGGTCTACGACGCGGTCTCGAAGCTCGACCACCGCCCGGCGGCCATGATCGCGGTCTACCAGTCGCCCGGAGCCAACGCGCTCACGGTGGCCGATGCCGTCCATGCGAGGCTCGCGGCGCTGTCCGAGCGCTTCCCCCCGGACGTGGAGTACAAGGTCCTCTACGACACCACCCAGGCCGTGCGCGCGTCGGTGCGCGAGGTGGTGCAGACCCTGTTCATCACCTTCGTGCTGGTGGTCGCGGTCACCTTCCTGTTCCTCGCCGACTGGCGCTCGACCCTCATCCCGACGCTTGCGATCCCGGTCTCGCTCATCGGGGCCTACGCGGCGCTGTACGCGCTGGGGTTCTCCGCCAACATGATCACCCTGTTCGCGACCCTCCTGGCCATCGGGGTGGTGGTGGACGACAGCATCGTGGTCGTGGAGAACGTGCAGCGCATCATGGCCGAGACGGGGCAGGAGGCGCGGGCGGCGACGCGCCAGGCGATGCGCGAGGTGACGGGTCCGGTGGTGGCGACCACCTTGGTGCTGCTGGCGGTGTTCGTGCCGGTGTCGTTCATGCCGGGCATCACCGGGGCGCTGTACACGCAGTTCTCGGTGACGCTGTGCGTGGCGGTGGTGCTGTCCTCGGTCACTGCGCTGACGCTGTCGCCGGCGCTGTGCGCGCTGCTGCTCAAGCCGCCGGCGGCGGGCGCCCGGCCGGGCCTCTTCGCCCGGATGGTGGGGAAGGTGCGCGACGGCTACGCGGGGTTGGTCGGGGGGATGATCCGCCGCGCCAGGGTGTCGATGCTGGTCTTCGCGGTCATCGCGGGGGGTGCGGTGTTTCTGTTCCGGGCGGCCCCGACCGGCTTCCTGCCGCTGGAGGACAAGGGCGCGTTCTTCGTCGACGTGCAGCTCCCGGCCGGGGCGTCGCTGGCCCGCACCGAGGCCGCGGTGGAGCGGGCCAGCGCGATGGTGCGCGAGGTCGAGGGGGTCACCGACGTCATCTCCGTGGCCGGATTCAGCCTCCTCGGGGGCGCCGCCTCCAACCGCGCACTCCTCATCCCCATCCTCGCGCACTGGGACGAGCGTAGCGCCCCCGCACTGCGCTGGTACGTCATCCTGGGCGAGATCAACCGCCGGCTCGCCACCTTGATCGAGGCGGAGGCGTTCGCCTTCCCGCCACCGCCCATCATCGGGGTGGGGACCAGCGGTGGCATCGAGGCGCAGCTCCAGGACTTCAGCGGGCGCTCGCCCCAGGACCTCGCCGCGGCCCTGCGCGCGCTGGTGTTCAACGCCAACCAGGACCCGGCCCTGGCCAACGTCTTCAGCACCTACGCGGCCAACGTGCCGCAGCTCTTCCTCGACATCGACCGCGACAAGGCCGAAGCCCTCGGCGTGCCGGTGGCGGAGATCTTCTCCGTCCTTCAAGCGAGCCTCGGCTCGTCCTACGTCAACGACTTCAACCTCTTCGGCAAGGTCTACCGGGTCATCCTCCAGGCCGAGTCCCGCTACCGCAACACCGTCGAGGACATCGGCCGCCTGCACGTGCGCAACGCCGCCGGGGACATGATTCCGTTGCGCGCCCTGGTGGCGGACGTGGAGACGGTGCTGGGGCCGCTCGCCATCTCGCGCTACAACCAGGCACCGTCGGCGGCGCTCTCGGGCTCCAACGGCGAGGGCTTCAGCACCGGCGAGGCCATTGGAGCACTTCAGGCGGTGGCGGGCCGGGTGCTGCCGGAAGGCTACGCCATCGAATGGACCGGCACCTCCCGCCAGGAGCTCGAAGCCGGCGGCCTCGTCGTGGTCGTCTTCGCCCTCGCCCTGGTCTTCGCCTACCTGTTCCTGGTGGCGCAGTACGAGAGCTGGAGCACGCCGGTGTCGGTGATCCTCTCGGTGGTCATCGCGGTGTTCGGCGCGCTGGTGCCGCTGGTGGTGCTGCCCTTCCTCGACAACAACCTCTACGCGCAGATCGGCATGGTGATGCTGATCGGCCTGGCGAGCAAGAACGCGATCCTGATCGTGGAGTTCGCCAAGGTGCGCCGGGATGCGGGGGCGGAGGCGGCGGTCGAGGCGGCGCGGCTGCGCTTCCGGGCGGTGATGATGACGGCGCTCTCGTTCATCCTGGGCGTGCTGCCGCTGGTGTTCGCGAGCGGTGCGGGGGCGGCGAGCCGGACCTCGATCGGGTTCGTGGTGCTGGGCGGGATGGTGGCGGCGACGGTGGTGGGGGTGGTGTTCGTTCCGGTGCTGTACTACGTGGTGGAGCGGGTGGTCGGGGGGCGGGGGGAACGGGACGCGACGGCGACGGCAACGGCCGATCCGGCCTGACGGCGGGTCGGCGGTGGTGGATGCGAGTCGAGTGGGGGCAGGCGGTTCAGGTGACCGAGAGGGTGGTGATCATGCCGAATGAGTGACTGGCGACGAAGGACCGAGTGTGGTATGAGGGTATGTGATATTCTCATAACCAATTGATTTTATTTGTAAAATAAAAAATACTGTAGCCTCGTCAGCAGAATCTGTGGGTGAGTTTCGGCTCGGGCAGGTCGCCAAGTGTATGATACAACGCGATTTCCAGCGCCTCGCAGGTCCGATGACCGAACGCTTTTCTGGTGGTCACCCTCGCCTTGCCGTTGAACCCCTCCACAATGCCGTTGGACAGCGCCCCCCGGGCGCGGAACCAGTTCAAGATCAACCCCCGGTGCGAGCGCATCATGCGCGCGACCCTCTTCATCGGGTCGAGCCGCGAACGCATCGTGCGGGTGCACCACCGGTCCCCGCTGCCGCGGGGATGACAGGCGGAAGCGCCCCGCCCAGTACGGCGAGACATACTCCCACAGCGCCCGGAAGTCCTCCTCGAGCAGCCAGGCGCGCACCGTGCGCAGATTGCGCCGCACCCGCTCGGACTGCGCATCGGTCAGGTTCTCGGGACGCTTGAGCAGCAGCCAGCGGCTGCGCTTGAGCACCGGCGCCCTGCCCTCGGCGGCGAGCTTCCTCGTCTGCGCCGCGCGCACCTCGTCGATGGCCTTGGAGAAGTGGCTCATGATGTGGAAGCGGTCGAGCACGCACCGCCTGGCCGGCGCGCTCGGCCACCCCCTTCAGGTACGGCTTCCACAGGTCCGAGCACAAAGCGCAACGCCGCGCTGCGGGCGGCGCCGAGCTCGTCGAAGAAGCCGTGCAGGGTCTCGGCCTTGCGCTCACGCCCAATCCACAGCCGCCGCTTGCAGTGGCGGTCGAGCTGGTAGACCAGGGTCAGGTACCGGTGCCCGCGCCGGCGGGCGAGCTCGTCGATGCCAATCGCCTCGATGCCCTCAAGGTCACGATGCGCAAGGCCCCCCGCTTACCCCCGCGGGGGCAGGCTCCACTCGACCGCCATGCGCACCGACCGGTAGACGGTGTCCCACGAGCTGTGGAACCCCGTGGCCACCTCCTGCCACGACAGCCGCTTCGCCCACCCGGCGAGGAACCAGGCACAGGCGTCGCTCACCCGGTGCTTGCCCGTCGCCCACGCAACGGACTCGACCTTCACCCCGCAGCGCGCACACGCCACCCGGCGCATCGCGTAGAGAAACACCACCGGAATGTGCCACAGCGGCACGAACGCGAAGCACCGGGGCGGCAACGTGTCGTCGCCCGGCGCCGCACCGCCGCACTGCGAGCACTTCGCGCGGGCATTGGCGCGGGGGCGGACCTCCCCCTCGATGGCCAGCCGCGGATGCTCGACCAAGCGCACCGTCTCGTAGACGAACGACGAGTGCTTCTGCACCCGATCGAGGAGAGTCTTGAGCTGCATCCCGTTCCCCTCCGCGTCGCTTGGGACCTCGCAGCTCCAATGGTCGCGGAGTGCGGAACGGGATGCCTGTTCGATTCGAGACAAAGACTGATGAGAGCTTTGGCCTATGCTACGTCCGGGTGCCTACGTGGGCGCCGTTTCGTCTGCAAGTGTACTTCAACGGACACAACTGGCTTGCGCGTCGCCTCGACAAGGCTGGCATCGCCTATGAGATGGCCGACAACGCCTTCCTCTCCATCTCCGATTTCAAACAAGCGCAACGGCTTGCCGAGCGCCTGGACGCCAAGCAGATTCATCGACACCTGAACCGGTGGGCGAAGCGATTCTGTCCACCCCTGAAACGGTTCCGCTCCGGCTACCATTGGAGCCTCATGCAGGCGGAGTATGCCACCGACGTGTTGTTTCATCGGCAAATCGATTCCAACCCTTGTACGACAACGTCGTCCGTACCGCCGTGCACAGTGTTCAGGCCGACCAAGTGGCGACGTTCCTGGGCCACAAGCTCACGGGCGCCTGGCAGGGCGAGGTCGGCAACGATTTCAGCACCCGCATTCAGGGAACACGCATCCGCCACCGGATGGGGGCGGCCGGCATCGAGCTCTACGACAAATTCGCCATCATGGCGCGCGTGGAGTGCACGACCAACGACATCTCCTTTTTCAAAACCCATCGTGTGGTGCAACAGCGCGATGGGCACGAAGTGTGGAAGCTCGCACCGTTACGCAAGAGCATCTACAGCTTGCGTGATTTGTGCAAGCTGATGCAGGCCGCCAACGACCGGTATCTGGCCTTCATCGCGGCGATTGACAACCCGGATGCCGGGTGGAAGGCCATCGACAAGGTAGCTCAACCGGTCAAGGCCGATGGTCGCTCTTGTCGGGGTTTCAATCTGCTCCTCAGCGACGACCATCGGCTCTTCCTCACGCTTGCACGGGGGGAGTGGTGTATCAGCGGTTTTCGAGCCGTGGATCTCAGAACCCACATTCCCTGGCTCACACCGACTCGCAGGGCAACCGCATATAAAATCACTGTCCCATCAATACCTTATCTCGGAAGCCATCGTTCAATGCCGCCCGGATACGCTTCTTCCTGACGCTGATCTTCGTCGGCTCACGCTTCAGAAGATTGACCGCCACATGCCGAATCACTCCCATATTGTGCGGTGCATTACCCCGACGAATCCGACTCTCGTCTTCCCGAAACGTCACATCCAATCTCCAGTGCAGCTCATTCTCGATTCCCCAGTGTGAACGCACCGCTCGCCCAAATGTCTCCACATCTTCCAGCGACGTAATGTAGTACCGTTGCTCAATACTCACACGCCCATCATTCCAGCGCTCCGACTCCACCATCCCGACCGCTCTCAACCCATTCCACTTCTTCACACAAGACAACGCACCCAGGTCGGTGGACAAATAATAGCTCCTGGACTCTACCCGTCCGTGACCATCCTCCGCCGTCTCGTCGTTCTCAATCCCCTCACACTCGAAATCCCTCTCCCGTGCCGCATCAAAATACCTCCGAACCTCCCTGTTCAATTGCCTCTGGTTCCCCTTCACCGCCAACATAATCCCCTCCCCCTTCCTTGACCTGCTTCGCTATCGCTCGTTGGCATCCCATCGCATCCAGCGTCACGATACACCCTGACAATTCCAGCTTATCCAGCAACTCCGGCACCGCCGTGATCTCGTTCGACTTCTCCTCCGTCTTCACCTGCCCAAGCACCACTGCATTGCTACACGCCCAGGCACTCACCATATGCAGCGCCTTCATACCCCGTTTGCGGTCGTGGGAACGCCTCTGCGTCTTCCCGTCCACTGCAATCATCTCACCATCACTCAACTTCACGACATCTTCCATCCAGCTCATGAAGCAGTCCTGAAAACCCCTCATCGACAGCGCCGAGATGATTCGTGCAATTGTCGTCCACCGGGACCCCATTGGCCAGCGGAACATAGCGGCGAAGCCACTCCAGCTTCGTGCGCCCAAATTCTTCGATGTCACTCCATCCCTCCGCGCCACTGACCACCGCACACACGCACAGGACGATGACATCAATCAACTCATGCTTCTTGTTTCTATCGACTCGCGGATCCTCCAGCTTTGAGAAATGCTCGATCATACTTGCAGGGGCTGTCGTGTTCATTTCTTGCCATCTCCATCTCCTTGATGAAGACGCCATTAGATCACAAAACTTGTTGATGTCAATACATTTTTAGTGATCTTGCCCTGCACCGACTCGTTGCTCTTCCCTTCTCAAGCGTCTTCGCACACATGGCCTCATCAAGAAGGTGGGGCATCGCTACAAGTACTATCTTGCCAAGCTGGGAAGGCGCGTTCTGGTCACTGCTCTCAACATCCGCGAATCTGTAGTTCTTCCCGCACTTTGTGACAACAGCGCATGAATTCTTCGTCGTTTTGTCGAAGATCTCATCGGTAAGAGACTAACGTCTGCAATCGTGCCTCCTTGACAGCCGCGCCAGAGAGTGCCGCCGTGGAACCGGAACATCGCGGGCATTCCGTCACGCGGGTACTGGAAATGCGGGTTCGCTCCCTGCCTTGCGGGATGATGGTACGGCCGGCGGATCGTCCGCAACACCCACGTCCACATCCCTTACCCGCGTTTCACCATCCTCCCGAGCGGCCGTCCTCCAATGAGGTGCAGGTGGAGGTGGAACACCTCCTGGTTCCCGTCGCGGTTGCAGTTGATGATGAGCCGGTAGCCGCTCTCGGCCACCCCTTCGCGCTTCGCGAGGTCGCGGGCGACCAGGAGCATGTGGCCTGCGAGGGCCTCGTCCTCGTCGGCGAGATCGTTGGCGGTGGGGATCTCACGGTTCGGCACGATGAGGATGTGCGTCGGGGCGGCCGGGCTGATGTCGCGGAACGCGGTTACCCGGTCGTCCCTGTAGACGACGTCGGCGGGCAGCTCGCCCGCGACGATCTTGGAGAAAACGGTGGACATCGGGTCTCCTTCTCTACACCGGGTTTGTACGGGCGGTTGTGCACGAACATCGGGACGCCGGGGAGGAACGAACCGCACCGGCGTTCCAGCGGGGCGCATGATAGCCGAACCATGCCGGGTTGGGGCGGCAAGGCGAATTCGAACCGGGGATGCGCACACCCGCGTGTTCGGAATCGTCTTCCGATGCGATGGCATCCTCGCCGCCTCCTGGAACACACTGGAAACGTATCCTCCAAGACATCCCCGGAGAAGACTCATGACCGGCAACGACACGACCCCCCTACCCTCCGGCACTTCATCGACGGCGAGCGCGTCCCCGGGGAGAGCAACCACTTCGGCGACGTCTTACGACCTGGCGAGCGGCCGGGTCCAGGCGCGGGTGCCGTTCGCGACCGCGGGCGAGGTCGGCAAGGCGGTCCGGGCGGCGAAGGCGGCGTTCCCCACATGGGCGGCGACCCCGCCCTCGCAACGCGCGCGCATCCTGTTCCGCTACCGCGACATCCTCGAAACGCACCGCGAGGAGCTGGCCCGCATCTGCTCCTCCGAACACGGCAAGACCCTCGACGACGCCCGCGGATCGGTCACCCGAGGCATCGAGATCGTCGAGTTCGCCTGTGGGATCCCCCAGCTCCTCAAGGGCGAGATGAACGAGAACGTCGCCGGCAACGTGGACAGCTTCAACGTCCGCCAGCCGCTGGGCGTATGCGCCGGCATCACGCCCTTCAACTTCCCGGCCATGGTCCCGATGTGGATGTATCCGGTGGCGCTGGCCTGCGGCAACACCTTCGTGCTGAAACCCTCGGGAAAGGACCCGTCCTGCGGCCTGCGGCTCGCCGAGCTGGCGATCGAGGCCGGGGCGCCGCCCGGCGTGCTGAACGTCGTCAACGGCGACAGGGAGGCGGTGGATGCGCTGCTCGCCCATGAGGACGTGGCGGCGGTGAGCTTCGTCGGCTCGACGCCGGTCGCGGAGTACGTCCACCGCACCGGGACCGCCGCGGGTAAACGGGTGCAGGCGCTCGGCGGGACGAAGAACCACCTGGTGGTCATGCCGGACGCCGACATGGACCAAGTGACCGACGCCCTCGTCGGCTCGGCCGGGGAGCGGTGCATGGCGGTAGCGGTCGCGGTCGCGGTGGCGGTCGGTGACGAGACCGCCGACGATCTGATCGGCCGACTGAAGCCGAGGGTCGAGGCGCTGAAGATCGGCGCCTTCGACACCGGCGGGGTGGAGATGGGGCCGCTGGTCACCCGCGAGCACCGCGACAAGGTCCGGGGCTACGTCGACACCGGCGTCGGGGAAGGGGCGGCCTTGGTCGTGGACGGTCGCGGCGCCGCCGTCGAAGGCCACGAGGACGGCTTCTTCATCGGCGGTTGCATCTTCGACCACGTGACTCCGGACATGCGCATCTACAAGGAGGAGACCTTCGGCCCGGTCCTGGGCGTGGTGCGGGCGAAGGACTACCGAGGAGGCGCTCAGGCTCGTCAACGGGCACGAGCTCGGGAACGGCGCCGCGATCTTCACCCGTGACGGCGACGCCGCGCGCGACTTCGCCCACCGCGCGCAAATCGGCATGGTCGGCGTCAACGTGCCGATCCCGGTGCCGACCGCCTACCACAGCTTCGGGGACTGGAAGCGCTCGCTGTTCGGGGACCACCACATGCACGGACCGGAGGGGGTACGCTTCTTCACCCGGATGAAGACTGTGACCACCCGCTGGCCCTCCGGCATCCGCGAAGGCGCGGTAGCGCAGCACCGAAGCCTGACGCTGCACGGGAGGCAGGGGTATCGCCGCTGCGTTCATGACCTCTCGCGTCGTTTCCGTCTGCCCGGGAGCGAGAGACCGTGGGCTGGAACAACGGACCCGCACCGCCGCCCGTGCGCGTCTCGCGATGGATCCCGGGCGCGGGGCGCCATCCCCGTACGCAGCTCACGACCGTACGGGTACGCGAACCGCAACCTGCCGATCTGCGGCTCCCGCCCGCGGCTCACGGTGCTGTCCGACACCGCGTTGATCGCGGCCGGCGGTCCGTTCGAATCACGCGCCCGGATGGAGGCGGACCACCCAGAAGAGGGAAGAGCGATGAAGACGGTAAACGCAAGCGGGCTGAGGCGGATGCTCCTCGACGATCGGGAGCTTGCGCTGCCCAATGTGCGCGAGGAACGGAGCATCAGCCGCAGGGTCCGTCCTCCGGCAGCCGCTCAGAAGTGCAGCGAGATGTCGCGGTGCACCGACTGGCACCGCGCGACCAAGCGGGCCTGCTCCTGCGTGAGCCGCTCCTGGACCCGCAAGCCGATGCTGTGCCGGATCGCCTCGTCGTACTCGGAGAGCCCCGGCAGCAGCTCGCCGGCCGCGCGGGTGCGCCACGCGACCTCCTCCGCGTAGCGCTCGCGCGCTTCGGCCAAGAAGCCCGCCGCCTTCTCCCGGTCCGGGGCATTGCCGCGCAACGCCCGGCGGGCCTTCGACAGCCGGCCCTTGATCCGGCTGCTGCCCGCCACCGCGCCGAGCTCCCGCTCCGCCGCCTTGATGATCTCCATCGCCTGCTCCGGCGGATCGTTCGCGACCACGCCTTCCAGGCTCGCAAGCGCCGGCTGGAACGCACGCAGCGCGTCCGCGTCCGCGATGAGCGTCCGCAGATCGGCGACGGTCCGGTACGCCTCGTCCACGCTCTGCCGATACTCGCGGCGGACCTTCTTCCGCGTGTCCGAGAGCGCGACGTAACGCGCCCTCGCCTCCTCCCACGCGGCCGGGATGCCGGCCTCGATCGCGGCCATCTCCGCCTCGACCTGTGCGATCGCCCGCTCCACGGCGTCGCGATCCTCGTCGCTCGCGGTCTCGTCGCGCGAAAGCCGCGAGCGGTCCCGCTCCAGCCGCTCCAGCCGCTTCCCGAGCTTGCGCAGCTCCGACTGCATCCGGCGCACCTCCACGTGCAGCGGCCGGTACTCCGGCAGGTACGCCTCCACCGCCGCATCCGCCTCGCGCACCGTCCGGGCCAGGCCGATACCGGCGCGCGCGTGTTCCAGGCTGCCTTCGTACTTCTCGCGAAGGGCGCCGGGGAGGAACCCGGCCTCCAGGGCCGCAGCCCGATCGACGTGGGCGCGCAGCGCGTCGCCGTTGCGGTCGTATTCGGCGAAGACGTACTCCTCCAGGCAGTGCTGGAGCTTCGGGTTCATCGGCGGAGGCGCGGTCTCCGAGCCGAGGTAGACGCGGTTCGGCAGGTAGTTCACCAGGCTCGGGTACAGGCCCGCGATGGCGAGGCCGACGAGCTGCAGCGCGATGAAGACGGCGGCCCCGCGGTAGATCTCCAGGGTCTTGACGATCGCCGGGGCGACCCCGCGCAGGTAGAACAGCGCGAAGCCGAACGGCGGGGTCAGGAACGAGGTCTGGATGTTGAGCCCCACCATCACCCCGAACCATACCGCGGTGATGTTGGCGCCGGGGTCCGCCAGCAGGATCGGGGCGACGATGGGGATCACCACCACCGCGATCTCGATGAAGTCGAGGAAGAACCCGAGCAGGAAGATCACCGCCATGACCACGACGAACTGCGTCCAGAACCCCCCGGGCAGGCTGGTCAGGTACTCGCGCACCAGATCCTCGCCGCCGAAGGCGCGGAACGCGGAGGTCAGCATGGCGGCGCCGATCAGGATGATGAAGACCATCGAGGTGGTCTTCGCGGTCTCCACCATCACCCCCTTGAGGGTGTCCTCGATGGCATGGGCCCGCCACAGGCTCCAGAAGATGGCCACGAGCAGCCCCACCGTGCCCGCCAGCGCCAGCGCGATGCCCCGCGCGTCCTCCGCGCTGCCGATGTTCTTGACGTTGATGTCGTAGAGCGCGAGCACCACCAGGATCTCGACGATGGAAACGATGGCGATGACCGCGGGCAGGAAGGCGCTGCGCCGGCCCGCGGTGAGGCGGTACCCGCCCATGATCAGCGCGCCGATCGCGCCGATCGCCCCGGCCTGGTTCACGGTGGCGACGCCGGTGAGGATGGAGCCGAGCACCGCGAGGATGAGCGTGAGGGGCGGCACCAGCGCCAGCACCACCCCGAGGAAGAACCGCGCGTCCATCCGGCCTTCGTACCGCACCGGGGGGGCGCTCTTCGGGTCGATGAGGGCGTGGACGAGGATGTAGGCCATGTAGGTGGCCACGAGGATGAGCCCGGGGACGAACGCCCCCATGAACATGTCGCCGGCGCTGGCCGAGACCACGTCGAACTCCGACGGCATGGTGATCTCGCCCGTCGCCGCCTTGTAGTCGGCCTTGCGCGCGGTGCTGGCGATGTCCGCCGCGCTCGCGAGCTGGTCGGCGAGGATGATGAGCACCACCGACGGCGGGATGATCTGCCCCAGCGTCCCCGAGGCGCAGATCGTCCCCGTCGCGAGCGGCCGGGAGTAGCTGTTGCGCAGCATCGCGGGCAGCGAGATGAGCCCCATCGCGATGACCGTCGCCCCCACGATGCCGGTGGTGGCGGCGAGCAGGGCGCCGACGAAGACCACCGAGATCCCCAGCCCCCCCGGTATCGGCCCGAACAGCCGGGCCATCGCCACCAGCAGGTCTTCGGCGATCCGGGACCGTTGCAGCATGATCCCCATGAACACGAAGAGCGGGACCGCGATGAGGGTGTCGCGTTCGACCACCCAGTACAGGCTGCGGAAGTTCGTGACCCCGGCGCTCAGCCACTCGATGGGGCCTCCGTGCGCGAAGTAGGCGCTGGCGTCGCCCGCGAACAGCCAGCCGCAGAGCGCGGCGGCGCCGATGGACAGGATGGCGGAGCCGGGCAGCGCGAATCCGACCGGAAAGCCGGACATGAGCGCGAACACCATGAGCAGGATGAGGACGACGAGAAAGACGAGCTCCATGGCGTTCGTCCTAACCCGGCACAGCCGGAGTCGAAGGGTGGCCCCGGTCCCGGGAGCGGCGCCTCCTGGGAGCGCGGGCGTCCCGCCCGCAACACGCCGGAGGCGTGGGCTTTTCGGGCACCCCGTCCCTTGGCCATGACAAGGCTCTCCCCTGTCGTGACGGGCTTCGCCAAGTGAAGCGCTTCCCGGGAATACGTGCATCCCGCCCGCATGGACAATCAATCGGGCCTTCGGCCCGTTGCGGGCGGGACGCCCGCGCTCCCAGGTCCGCGCCGGTCCGTACCGGCACGGCCGGAACCACGGTCGGCCGACGGATCATTCTTCGTCACCCTGCTCCGGATTTCGCCGGCCAAGTGGCTGCCGGGCGGAACGTCCTCCCGTCGTTTCAACCTGCAACGCGCCGCCGCATACGGCCGGAGGTCGATCCGATCGCCGCTCGCGGGCCGCTCCGCATCGTCCAGCGCATTCGGGTCTCCGGCGCCCGCGACGAAACTTTCTCCGTCCAGTGCCGCACGGCATGATCGCACGAGAGGGGGCTTCGGGCATGTCTCATCTCCTCGTGGCGGAGAGAAACCTGCCAGTTGCAGAAAAAATCGACCCATACATGCGTTCACTGCACAAAATACGGGATTTCCGGACCGAAGTAGCGTGTAGCTCATGTTCACAGCCAGTGAGGATAAGCCACACGCAGTGTTCTTGAATCTTGTGCAAAGTCGTAAGGAGTCATTCGCGAAACGGAAGGAACAGAAAGAAACGTGGTCTCCGAAGCTGGTACAATAGTCGTTGTCACAACAACGTACCAAACAAAACGGAGACCACGCAGATGAAGCATAGCCGAGCCGACGTTCGAGGTAAAGCCAAGCTGGGCCTCGACATCCGATTCGAATCACAGAGCCTGACATCGTATTCGGGACTCATCGTCTTCCAGCACCTCTTCTCCCTCCTCGGCATCAAAGAACGGCTGTGGAGATGCTTCCGCCACCTGAAGGCCAATCCGATTTACGGCCATCACCTGATCATGATGCTGCTGGTCGTGCACCTGATCATCGGACACCGGCGGCTGCGCGACGTGGACTCCTACCGTGATGACGAGATGGTCAAGCGCACTCTCGGTCTGAAGCGGTTGCCGGACGTGTCCACGGTCAGCCGCTCGCTCGCCAGCGCAGATGGACAAAGTGTCGTCAAAGTGCAAAGTGAATCGAGACATCTGGTCATGGAGCGCTTGGCGGTCGAGGGGTTGTCGAGGGTGACGGTGGATTTCGACGGGTCGGTGTTGAGCACCGGGCGTCATGCCGAAGGAACCGCAGTGGGCTTCAACAAGAAGAAGAAGGGTGCGCGTAGCTACTACCCCCTCTTTTGCACCATCGCCCAGACCGACCAGGTCCTCGACGTGCACCATCGCCCTGGGAACGTCCACGACTCCAACGGGGCCGACACCTTCATCAGCCACTGTATCGGCCACGTGCGCTCATGCCTTCCCCACGCACAGGTCGAGACCCGCATCGACAGCGCCTTCTTCAACGAAGTCATCACTGAACGACTGCATGGCTCGGGGGTCGAATTCACCCTCTCGGTGCCATTTGAGCGCTTTGCCGCCCTCAAGGGTCTGGTCGAAGGCAGAAGACGATGGCGCCGCATGGCGCCTGGACTCGACTACTTCGAGACCCGATGGAAGCCGAAGTCGTGGAATACCCGCTATCGCTTCATCTTCATCAGAAAGCAGGTCAGATGCCAAGACAAGCTGCCGATTCAACTCGACCTGTTTCGACCGACCGAATACGGGTACGAATTCAAGGTCATCGTCACCAACAAACGAATGAGCCCGCGCAAGGTCGTTGCCTTCCACGAAGGCCGCGGCTCACAGGAGGGCATCTTCGCCGAGCTCAAGACGCATTGCCAGATGGACTACGTACCGGTCAAGACCCGGGTCGGCAACCAACTGTACATTCGCCGGCATTCTCGCTCACAACCTCACTCGCGAGCTGCAGATCCAACTCGACCCTCGCGCCCGTGGCACGACCGCCAAGCGCGCCGCGCTGTGGTGCTTCCGGGAGATTGGGACCCTTCGTCGTACCCTCATCCAGTGCGCTGGGCGCATTATTCGCCCAGCCGGTAAATTGATCCTCTCCATGAACAGCAACGGTCGTCGCGAAAGAGAGCTCCGACATGCTCTCACAATACTGAACGCCGCCACTTGACGTACATATTTCGGGAGTTTATGCAACAATCGGGGAAATTCGGCCTCGAAGCGCGCTGCCTCCGTCAACCATGCGGAGACTTCCGGCCACGCCTTCTCCATATCACCTTGCTTGCGTCGATAGTCGTCCGGGCGCTTCCTGAACCGCCGGTGCATGGGCAAGGCCGCGAGCTGGCCTTCCGGGTTGGGGCGGCACTCCCAATCGTCCCGCCGAACCAGGGCAACCGCATATAAAATCACTGTCCCATCAATACCTTATCTCGGAAGCCATCGTTCAATGCCGCCCGGATACGCTTCTTCCTGACGCTGATCTTCGTCGACTCACGCTTCAGAAGATTGACCGCCACATGCCGAATCACTCCCATATTGTGCGGTGCATTACCCCGACGAATCCGACTCTCGTCTTCCCGAAACGTCACGTCCAATCTCCAGTGCAGCTCATTCTCGATTCCCCAGTGTGAACGCACCGCTCGCCCAAATGACTCCACATCTTCCAGCGACGTAATGTAGTACCGTTGCTCAATACTCACACGCCCATCATTCCAGCGCTCCGACTCCACCATCCCGACCGCTCTCAACCCATTCCACTTCTTCACACAAGACAACGCACCCAGGTCGGTGGACAAATAATAGCTCCTGGACTCTACCCGTCCGTGACCATCCTCCGCCGTCTCGTCGTTCTCAATCCCCTCACACTCGAAATCCCTCTCCCGTGCCGCATCAAAATACCTCCGAACCTCCCTGTTCAATTGCCTCTGGTTCCCCTTCACCGCCAACATAATCCCCTCCCCCTTCCTTGATCTGCTTCGCTATCGCTCGTTGGCATCCCATCGCATCCAGCGTCACGATACACCCCGACAATTCCAGCTTATCCAGCAACTCCGGCACCGCCGTGATCTCGTTCGACTTCTCCTCCGTCTTCACCTGCCCAAGCACCACTGCATTGCCACATGCCCAAGCACTCACCATATGCAACGCCTTCATACCCCGCTTGCGGTCGTGGGAACGCCTCTGCGTCTTCCCGTCCACTGCAATCATCTCACCATCACTCAACTTCACAACATCTTCCATCCAGCTCATGAAGCAGTCCTGAAAACCCCTCATCGACAGCGCCGAGATGATTCGTGCAATTGTCGTCTACCGGGACCCCATTGGCCAGCGGAACATAGCGGCGAAGCCACTCCAGCTTCGTGCGCCCAAATTCTTCGATGTCACTCCATCCCTCCGCGCCACTGACCACCGCACACACGCACAGGACGATGACATCAATCAACTCATGCTTCTTGTTTCTATCGACTCGCGGATCCTCCAGCTTTGAGAAATGCTCGATCAAACTTGCAGGGGCTGTCGTGTTCATTTCTTGCCATCTCCATCTCTTTGATGAAGACGCCATTAGATCACAAAACTTGTTGATGTCAATACATTTTTAGTGATCTTGCCCTGACGGAGGGCAGGGTCTTTCACAAGGCAAGTCTTCGCACGGTGCATCCCGAACATTGCCACTGGCATACGTCTTGCCCGCCACGTCTGCGTCTACATGCACGATCAACACGTCATGATTCGATAGTGCCGAAGAACCGGACACCGAACCGCCGCCCTCGCAGGCCGATTGGCGGCTCCAACGATAGACTCCGGCCCATCCCGCACCCGTTCCGCTGAACGATGCAGAGCCGAAAGCAACGGATCCCTCCGGCTGCAACGTCTGAAGCACAAATTCCGTATCCGGCAACAAGGCATTCAGGACCGCTTCAAGCACGATCTCGTCGGTTGGTCCTTCGACGGCGGTCGCGATACGCAACGGCTCAGACATCGGGAACACCTCCAAGGTGCCCCATCACCCACAGTCGAGACAAGGACCAACCCTGTTCCCCTCTCTCCCGCAGACGGTCATCGACAACCACACGACGGACCGTAGTACGGCCCGAGCCGGTCCTGGAAACGGTAAACAATCGCACGCGGTCATCATGCAATGGCAGACCGTCCAGAACCAATGGATTGTGCGTGGTCAGCAAGATCTGGCGTGGCTCGCCCGAACCCAGATACCATCGACACAGGCACTCCATCAGGGACCGGGCCAGCCTGGGATTCAATCCATGATCCGCGTTGTCCACGGCACAAAGGGCTGGGCTTGCTTCGTGTCCGGAAACTACCGCGAGAAACAGAGCGTACAGGGCGCCTTCGGAAGCGTCATAGCCGGACAGGACGTTTCGGTCCTTGCGCATGAATCGATCATGAAACCGGATGACGTCTTTGGAAGCCGCAGCAGTCGGGGAGAGCGGTAGCCGGTCGGGGGAGGTCCAACCAAAACCCTCGGCCCAATCGACAAGTCCCAGCACTTCCCGGCAAATCCGCTGCATCCGCTGGGGTGTAGATCTCAAATTGACATTAAGAAGTCTTCGTAACTGATCGAAATCATTGAAGTTGTATATTTTGAAGGGAGAGGAGCTAAAGGGCTCTGGTGACAATTTGTCAGGAGCGGGCTCGACGGGGAGGGAAGACGGGGCAGTGAACCTCTGGAACAATGTGCGGTGTGAATCCAAACCATCGCCCCGGAGGGCTGCCCCAATGTCAGTATTTCACGCACCCGCCCATTGCGCCAGCCACAGCGAGCGAGGAGAGCAAGCCCTCGCGCGATTGGTCGAGCAGGTCAACGCCTTGCGAGCGCGCCCGGTGACGGGGGAGGACTTCGAGGGAGTGGAGCGGGAACTCCGTGCACTGTTTGCCGAAGCCGAGCGCGAGGTGGTGGGGGAGACGCTGGAGCGTCTGGATGTGGACCTGCCATTCGTCGAGATGGAGGGGCGGCGGTACCGCCGGGTGCTGCGCAGTCACGCGACGTACACGAGTGCGGCGGGAGCGGTGGGGGTGCATCGCACGCTGTACCGATGTGGCGGTGAGCGCGCGATGGTGCCGATGGAGTGGCGTGCGGGGATAGTGGCGGGGCACTGGACGGGGCTGGCGGCGCGTCAGGCGAGCGTGGTGGTGGCGCACGTGACGCCGCAGGAAGGGGAGGCGGTGTTTCGGGAGTGGGGGCGGATGAGGCCTTCGAAGAGCTCGCTGGACCGGTTGCCGAAGGAGTTGGGCGCGCGGTGGGAGGGGCAGCGTGAGGCGTTCGAGGCGGCGTTGCGCGAGGGGGGCGCGGTGGCGGAGGAGGCGGTGACGGTGGCGGTGTCGCTCGATGGGGTGATGGTGGCGATGAAGGATGCGAAGCGGGTGGATGGGAGCTCAGGCTATCAGGAGGCGGGGTGTGGGACGCTCACGACCTGTGATGCCGAAGGGGAGCGGCTGGAGACGGTGTATGTGGGTCGGATGCCGCAGCCGTGCAAGGAGGCGTTGAAGAAGACGTTGTGCGCGGAGCTTGAGGCGGTGCTCGGCAAGCGCCCGGACCTACACGTGGTGACGATCGCCGACGGGGCGCATGACAACTGGCGCTATCTTGATACGTTGGCGCCGCAGGGCACGTCGGTGGTGGACTTCTACCATGCGGCCGAGCAATTGAAGTCGGGACTCGATGCCTGCTATGGACAGGACGATGCCAAGGGGCGGGCGCACTACGAGAAGCTGCGTCATCTGTTGCGCCATGACTGCGGCGGGGTGGAGAAGGTGATTCGTTCGCTGAACCATCAACGCAGGAAGCAGCCGGAGAACAAGCGTATCGCCGAAGTATTGGGATACTTCCGCAACCACCGCCACCGGATGCGCTATGCCGAGGCGAAGGCACGGCATCTGCCCATTGGCTCGGGGGTGGTGGAGGCGGCGTGCAAGACGTTGGTCACGCAGCGGCTGAAGCGTTCGGGAATGCGCTGGCGTCATGCCGGGGGGCAGGCCATCCTGACGCTTCGCGCCCTGATACAAAGTAGACGGTTCGATTCGGCCTGGGAGATGTTGTCAGGGACCTACCGTCGGGAAGTGACGATTCCCGACAACGTGGTACCGTTTCCTTGTAAACGGGCGGCGTGATGGATCAGTTTCAGAGTTACACCCATCCGCTGGCTGAGCTCATCCCGTTTGCGTTGCTTGAGCAGATCCAGAATGGCTCGCGAAAGGTTTCCTCCAGACAGACCCACCGGCTGTCTTGGCTGTGTTTCCGGCGCAACACCGCGCAAGACGGCAGTTGTCGGTGAAAATATGACGTAGCTTTGTAGCAATCTCAAGAGATCAAGCGCGGCTTTCTTGGAGACTTCCACTACCTTCAGCGCAGCCAATCCTCGCTCGGGATTTATCTTGCCAGGTAAGCGTTCGACCAGTCTGTCGTTATCGACTTCCCATAACTCCGTCTTGAATTTCCAGGCGGGCGCCGGATCCTTCAAGGGATTGTGTAGGGAGACTTCGTATCTGGCTCGCGCGCTACGCGCGCCGAAATGCAGATGGGGAGGAATCCTCCTTCCAGATCTGGCCGGGAAGGCGGATTTGTACAATGCGGGAAGACCGGGACGGACGCCGCGAGCCAGCAATGCCTGGTCGTCCACCTTGCCGTCGGCCGCTGCGGCGAGAATCCCCAAGGCTTCCAGCAAATTGCTCTTTCCGCTTCCGTTGGCGCCGATGAAGACATTGACCAGTCCAAGATCGACCGTGACGTCATCCAGGGACTTGAAGGTTCTGACGGACAGATGTTCAAGCATTCGTCACAGCCCCCCGGCTTCCACGGAGCACCTTGGCCGTGGCCCGATCGGCGCGTCGAGCGGACGCATCAGCCGACCGGCGAACAATCCGTCGTCTTGTCGAAGATTTCATGGATCAGGGGCTAAGGATGCGACGGGGCCGCCGCGGGCACCGCGGCGCGGCCGGACTCGGTGCGTCTCAGCACGGCCACGCTCTCGAGGAAATACGCGATGAACTGTGCCGCCATCGACAGGGCGAAGACGACGAGGAGCCCCGCCATCAGGTACTTCACGTACATCCCGAACCCGCTCTGGGAAATCTCGAAGTTGAGGAGCGGGCTGGCGAGGCTGCTGCCCTTCGTCCACAGCCCCATGGTGAGGATGATCCAGCACAGCGGCACCCCGAGGAGCATGGAGCCGACGGCGTTGGTCCACGCCTTGCGTTTCTCGCTGAACCGGGCATAGAAGACGTCCACCCGGACGTGCCCTTCGTCCACCAGGCTGTACGCGCTCGCCAGCAGGAACAGGGAGGCGTACCAGAAGCGCACGAGGTCACCCATGAACGCCTGCTCGTAGGAGAAGATGAAGCGCGTGATCACGATCTGGAACTCGGCCAGCACGATGAGGAGCGCGAGCCAGACCACCGACAGCGAGCGGGTGAAGAGGGCGATGAGGCACGACAGCGCCATCAGCGGAAGGTGGACGTACTGGCCGCGGAATCTGGACAGCCCGAGCCGGATGGTCATGTCGTCGCCGACGAACGCGGCCAGGAACTCCTCCACCCGCAGGAAGGACAGCAGCGCATCGGCGAGGCCGATCAGGAACGCCGACCAGAAGGCGGCGCGCACGATGAAGGCGGCGAGCGCGGAATACGCATCCGCCCCGGCCCGGAGCGGACGATCGCGCGTGGACGCGACCCACAGGATGACGAGGAGGACCGGCGCCGCGTAGACCGCGACCTGCAACCCGCCCCGGAGGACCTGGGCGCCGTCGAGCGGATTGCGCAACGGCGCGAAGCCGAGCCAGCCGATGTGGGAGAGCAGCGCGGGGACGCCCGGCCAGTCCCACGCGAAGCTCAGGAAGAAGTTGGCGGTGAAGGCCAGGGTGGTGCACACCACGGCCCCGGCAAGGATGCGGGACAGGACCTCGACGAGGCCCGTCGCGGCGGGCAGGGTGGGCGCGGCCGTTGCGGTGGGCGCAACGGGCAGGGCCGATTCGGTGTCGGGTCCCGCCGCGGTCGTTGCGGACGGCGTCATCGTGGCGATTTCGTTCGACCGGCCGGCGCGGGCCCGCCCGAACGTCCCACCGGCTCAGGAGCGAGGCCGGCGGACACGAGGCCGGGGAGGACGGGGGCCTCCGGGCGCTCCAGAGGTCCCCCGTCGAGTGTTCCCGCATCGGCGGCAGGGCAACCGCATATAAACCTCCCGATTTATCAGCACGTTAGAGGAGTCACCATCATTCAGGTCAATTCGAAAAAGGGCGCAATCCGGAAAACGAACATGGATCGGTACCGTTTTTCATCGGAAATGACCGCTAAATCCTGTTCTCGACCGGCTTCCGGCCGGACGCGCTCACGCGCCGGACTTCGGGGCGTCGAACACCGCGGACACGCCGGCGGTGAAGCCTTCGAGCAGCAGCGACGTGGCTGTCCCGCCGCGTCCGAGCACACCGTGCTCGATGTATGCGCCGTCCTTCAGCGTGAGCACGATGATCGTTTCGTTGCGCGGATCGACGATCCAGTATTCCGGGATGCCTCCCTCGGCATAGTCCGCGCGTTTCTGCACCAGATCCCGATCCGGGTCGTCCGGGCTCACGACCTCGACCACCAGATCCGCCCCGAGCCAGTAGCGGTCCTGGTAGCGGTGGTCAGAACGGTCCCGGAGCATCAGCAGGTCCGGTTCACGAAACTTGCCTTCCCGGATGCGCATCCGTAGCGCTGAAACCATCACGACCCCACCCCGCGGCTTGAGATAGTCGTGGAACAGGCGGTAGAGGAACAGGAGTACGGCCTGGTGCGTGGAGGTCGGCATGGGCAGTTCCTGGACATGCCCGTCGGTGAACTCGATCAGGCGGGGGGTGTGGTCGGTGAGCCACAGGTAGGCATCGTCGCTCCAGCTCCCCTGGGGCGGCAGGAGGTCGCACAGGAGGGAGGCCAGCGCATGCTGCGGGGAGGCCGGGAGGGTCGTTTCGGGTGCGGTGGTCATCATGGCTTTCATCGTAGCGCGTTTCAGGTGCGGCGGGCATACCGCCACGCGGCGAGGCGCCAGGGCGACAGATTCGCGGTTCCCCACGCGGAGAGCGCTGGGCTTGGGTGGTTTCGTTGTCCCGGCCCTGCCGGCCCGCGGCGCCATGGACCTTGGCGCGGACATGAAACGGTGGGGTGTCCACCTCGGATTGGGTCGCCTGCGCGCCCACGACCGACACTCCCATCATCGTTCAGGAAATCCGACGTGGGCGGGATGGTCGGCCCAGGCACCGGTTCTCCTGGTCGTGCCCGAGCTGTGGCAAGTGGCTGCCGCCCTTCAAAACGATTACGGTCAACGCGGTGGAGAGGATCAGGCCGGCGCTCGCCGATGCGTCGGTGTTCTTCCTCGATCGCCTGTCGCGCGCAACCCTCACCCTGGCTGCCGAGGCGTCCGCCCGCGGCGACCCTGGTGGTGTTCGAGCCATAGGGCGCGCGGGTGGGCATGTACTCCGTTCCCCGAAAAGCAATTCGATGACCGGATCACGAGCCTGCTCGAGGGCCGGTTCGAAAGCATCGACGATACCCCGGTCACAGGCGTTTCGACCCGGATCGTGACCTGCCCGGCCTGTCCATCCGCACCGGACCTCCACAAGCTGCCTCCCATCCTTGAAATCACCGGCGAAATGGGGCGTGGGAGTACGTTCCCGGCCCCGAGGCCAACGACCTCTGAAAGGCGCCGCCACGGAAAATCGGGATGCAGTCCCGTTCGGTCTTCAGCAGATCTTCGCGGGGATGGCGCCGTCATGTTTCTGTTTCAGGGACACCGCGGTGACGTTCGCCCTCGGAATCGCGACGCTCGAGCGCTTGACGGCCCTGCCTCCCCGGCGCTGGTCGAGCCATCGATCGAGACCGAACTTCCAGGTCGCGATGGCCTGAAGCAGCCCCAGTTGGCGAAGTCGGCGATGGGCTTGAGGAGAACCCGCCGCAATCCTTCATCCGGCTCGACGGCCGTCGTCCACCCTTTCGGCCGCCCGTGCATCCCCAGAAGGGTCCGCCGCGCCGCGCGTCCGCTCCGGCCCCGGTTTGTGGCGGCCTGCGGATCGGGTCGAGTCAGTCAAGCTCGCTGCGCCGCAGCCGCAGCCGGGCGCGCCAGCGCGACCAGAGCCCCAGCACCCCGTCCGGCGAGAAGAGCACGATGAGCAGGAAGCCCAGGCCGATCAGGAGCTGGAAGCGTTCGGCGGGAAGCCCCACCGCAACCAGGGCGTCGAGGGCGAAGGTGCGGAGCACGACGTAGATCAGGGCGCCGATGAACGGCCCGACGGGATGCCGCAGACCGCCGACGACGGCGATGATGAGGATGTCGATCACCGGGCCCACCCCGGCCGTCCCCGGTGAGATCTGGCCGTTGAGCCACGTCAGAAGGATCCCCGCGACCGCGGCGATCAGCGCCGCGAAGCCGTAGGCGGCGATCCGGTGCGCGGTGACGTTGAAGCCCAGCGCCTCCATGCGCCGCGCGTTGTCGCGCACCCCCTGCAACGCGAGCCCGAACGAGGAACGGGAGACGTAGAGGACGGCGAGGTAGCTCGCGGTCGCGAAGAAGAGGCTCAGGTAGTAGAACGGTGTGGCCTGCTTCCAGTCCACGCCGAACAGCGCGGGCGGCTTCACCGCGTTGAAGCCGCTGAAGCCGTTGAAGATGGTGTAGTTCTGGCGGGTGAAGTAGAAGAACGCCGAGGCGATCGCCAGCGTGATCATGATGGTGTAGATCCCCTCGGTGCGGACCGCCAGCGCACCGGAGATCGTCCCGAAGACCACCGCGACGATCAGCGCGACGGGGATGGTCGCCCACCACGGCCAGCCGAGGCTGATCTCCATGAAGGCGCTGTGGCCGAAGATCGCGTACATGTAGCCCGCGCACCCCGCCACGGTCATCTGCACCAGGCTGACCATGCCGCCGTAGCCCGCGAGGAACATCAGGCTCAAGGCGATCATGCCGAGCACGAAGGCCCAGCCGAAGACCTGGAGCTGGATGAAGTCGTTGGCGAACGCGGGCAGGAACAGCAGGAACAGCGCCAGGAGCCAGGCCGCGGGATGGATCCGCCGGAGCCACTCGGGCGGCGATCCGGCGCGAGACGCGGCCTTTTCCGCGGACCCCGGCGGCTCGCCGGCCTGCCCGGAAAACGCCGACGTCCGGCTGCCGGCTCGTCCCGGAAACGCCGACGTCCCGCCGGCAGGCCGGGACCGGTCACGCCCGGAAGGCGGAGCCTCACCGGGCCGCGCCTTCTCCACGCCCGCTGAAATCACGCCTCCGGTCGCCGCCATCCGTCACTTCCTCCCGTGCAGGTCCCGCGGGCGGAACGCGGGCGCCGCGACCATGGCCGCGAACGGCCTCTGCTTCCCTCCGCCCGCTGGAACCGCGCCCGGATCGCCGCCACCCTCACTTCCTCCCGAGCAGGCCCTGCGGGCGGAACGCGAGCACCGCGACCATGATGAGGAAGGTGCCGACCACCGCGTAGGTCGGCATGTACACCGAGCCGAACTGCTCGGCGAGACCGATCAGCAGGGCGCCGAGGGCGGCGCCGGTGATCGAGCCCATGCCGCCGACGATGACCACCACCAGGGACGCGAGGAGGAAGCGGATGTCCTCCCCGGGGGCCAGCGACTGGAACGTCCCGCCGACCACCCCCGCAAGCCCCGCCAGCCCCGCCCCGAAGGCGAAGACGGCGACGAAGACGAGCTGGATGCGGATGCCGCTCGCGGCCAGCATGTCGCGATCGTCCACCCCGGCGCGGATCATCATCCCGATCCGGGTGCGGTTGAGCAGCCACCACATCACCACCCCGATGACCACCGCCGCGGCGAAGATCACCAGGCGCACCATCGGGTACTTCAGGTAGATCGGCTCGCCGGTGCGGCGGCTGATCGAGGAGATCAGCGGGGTCTCGACCGCGCCGACCAGCCAGTCGGGGGGGAGGATCTGGTAGAAGTCGCCGCCCCAGATCCAGAGCATGAGGTCGGCCATCACGATGGAGATCCCGATCGTCACCAGGGTCTGGCGCAGATCCTGGCCCTCCATCCGGCGGAAGATCGTGACCTGCAGGACGATGCCGACGATGGCGACCGCCGCGAACGCCACCACGAAGCTGAACATCCACGAGCCGGTCCATTCGGTGATCTCGTATCCGACGTAGCCTCCGAGCAGGTAGAGCGATCCGTGGGCGAGGTTGACGTTGCGCATCAGGCCGAAGATCAGGGTGAACCCGCTGGCGACGAGGAAGTAGAGGCCGCCGAGGGTGATGCCGTTGAACAGCGCGTTCAGGAAGATCTTCTTGCGCCCGATCGCCGCCACCAGCCCCGCCGGCCACGGCGCGAAGACGAGCCACAGCAGCACCGCGACCGCCACCAGGATCGCCAGCGACCAGAGGGGATGGCGGTCGATGAACCGCCTCACCGTGCGCCCGTCCCGTAGAGGGGAGCCGAAGGGAGCGCGGGCCACGGGCAAGGGTTGCGCCCGCGACCGGCGACATGCTCGGGGACGCTCCTGCCACCGGCGACGCGCCTGCTCCCCGGGCTGTCGATGGGCCTGTGCCGAGACGCCGGGATGTGGTGGGCATCGTCTTCGGACAATCCCGCCGCAGGGGGGTCGAGGACGGCGCGGGGCGGAACGGAGATCGCTCCTCGTCGCGGACGGCCGCACCGGGTCGCGCACACCCTCCGTCCTCCTTCCGTGAGGGAAGGCGGATCTACCGGGCTGCGGGGGGCACGAGACACGCGAACCGGCCTGCCGTCGGTTGAGCGGGGTGGTGGCAAGATGATGAACGTCCGATGAGCGAATGATTAGCATCGCGCATCATGCGTACCACCATCAACATCGCAACGCCCGTCTTCAAGGAGTTGAAGGCCCTTCGGGACAAGGAAGGAGGCACCCTCGGCGACGTCGTTTCCAGGTTGCCGGCCGAGGCGCTCAAGACCCGCCGCGTTTCCCCCGCCGCGTTTCCATGGAGCGTCCCGAACTCGAATGGGACAGCAAGCCCATGCGCCCGCCTGGACCTGGCGACAAGGAAGCAGTGTACGCGATCCGGACGACCCGCCTTGAGCTACACCATGTGACACCAACATCCTGCTCTACGCCTCGGATCGAGGTTCGCCGTTTCACGCCGCCGCGGCCGACTTCCTGCGCAGCCGCCCGAAGGATCCGGAGATCCTGTGCCTGACGTGGCCGACCCTCATGGGCTACCTCCGGAGGGCGACGCATCCGCGCATATTTGACGACCCCATGGCCCCGCGGGCGGCGATCGACGATGCCGGTTCAACGCTTTCGTCGCGTGGAAGACATGCCACCGGTGGCGTCGCTGCCCCCGGGCCCCGGGCGGCCCCGCCGCTTGCGTGCATTGTGGGATGGCTGGTCGCGCATCCTTCCGCCGCTCGATCTGCGGGGCGTGTGCCGCTACCGCAGCCTCGAAGAGGCCGCCGAAGACCGCGAGGCGGCGGTGGTCCGGCGTGCCCGGGGTCTCCTGGCAGAGCGCCGGACCCAAGATCCGGAGGGAGCCTCCCGATAGCCGGCGGCCCGGATCACGTCCCGGAGTGGAGTGACCCCGATCTCGTGCATATCAGGCGAAACGGGTGCTGCGGATTACGCTACCGGAAGAATCGGTACCGGGGGGCGGCAGCCAGCCGGAGCCGGCCGTGGATTGCCGCCACCCGGCCGGACGGTCGCAGGCATCGCCCGGTCGTCCCGGGGCCGGAACGGCCGTCCCGTCCGCTCAGTGCGCGGGTACGGGCCGTCCGTCGGCGCCGTCGCAGGGGACTCCGAGGAAATCGAGGATCGTCGGGGCGACGTCCACCGCGCTCGTCCGCGCCTCGATGCGCCGGGCCCTTCCGGAGCCGTCATCGACCACCAGCACCGGGTTGGTCTCGTACCGGCCGAGCCCGCCGTGCTGGCCGCGTCCGGGCGCGTCGTTCACCGAGAAAGAGCAACCCGCGACGTGGGAGATGCCACGGATCCCGAAGCGGTTCGGCGCGTCGCGCCCGGCCATCGCGAAGGCGACGGCGAGGCCCCCGCCCTCGCGCTGCCCCACCTCGGCGAGCGCAGCCCCCGCGAACACCGGGCCGCACCACGGCTGGCGTTCGAGCCACCCGGCGACGTCGTCGCGTCGCGACGCCGCGCCGTGAGAGAGGTAGACGAGCACGCCCATGCCGCTGGATGCGTAGATGAGGTCTCTCGATCCGGCGCCGTCCTTGAGACCGGCCTCGATCATCAGCGCCTCGACGGGGATGACCTGGTCGGTGGTCTCGTGCCCGTGGTCGGAGCACACCACGAGCAGCACCTCCTCGCCCCGCTCGCGCATCCGCCCGACCGCCTCGACGACGCGCGCGACGTTCTCATCCGCCGCCTTCACCAGCGCGCGGTGCTCGCCGGAGCCGAGCTCCATGACGTGCTGGGAGTGGTCGGGCTCGCAGAGCCACAGGGTGTGCAGAGCCGCCCCGCCCGGCGCGTCGAGCGCGGCGCAGAAGCGGCGGGTGGTCTCGCGGTCGCCGTCGGCGTCATAGGTGGTGTCGAGATGCCCCGGCCCTTTCACCGGCACGAATCCGGGGCGGTGGGACCCGTCGCGGTGCAGCAGCAGCCCGTGTCCGTCCGGATCCTGCATGTGGGCGGCCCCCGCCGAGGAGTTGAGGTAGTTCGCCGCTCCGCCGTGCTCGCGAAGCCGCTCGCTCAGGGTAGGTCGGAGCAGGGTGCGCCCCGTCGCGCGGCGCAGCCGCTCGCGGAAGGTCGGCGCCCCCGCCGGAACCGCCACGAGGCCCTCCCCCCCGTCGAGCGCGATGACGTTTCCGTGCAGCCCGTGTGAGGCGGGGAAGCAGCCGGTCGCCAGCGAGGCGGAGTTCACCCGGGTCGCGGACGGGAAGACCGAAAGGTGGCCGGGATACCAGCGCGCGCCCGTCGCGAGCCGGTGCAGGTTCGGGGTGAGCTCCTCGCCCACGAGGTCGCCGCGCAACCCGTCGACGACCACGAGGACGGCACGGCGCTCAGACGGCATGTCTCGCCGACCGGCGACGGATGGGGATCGTGGGCCCGGGCATCAACGTGGCTCCGTCTTTCGCCACCGGGCCGGTGTTTCGGCGCTCATCCGCAGCAGCGTCTCCTTCAACCGCCGGTCGTCGATCGCTTCCGCCGCACGGCGCAGGAGCGCCCGGGTGGCCGGTGACGGAGTGGTGCGGCCGGAGACGGACTGTTCCGAGCGGTCGGCCGGGGACGGACGGACCCGGACTTCGAGCCGCCTGAGGTCCCGGCGGCCGAGTACTCGGGTGGCGTGAGCGACGATTCGCGGCGCCAGAAAGCGCAGGCGCGCGCACCGGACCGCGGAATCGGCGACGACGATGATGGTGCCTCCCTCGACCGCGGCGACACGGAGGCTTTCCGCATCGGACGTGTCAAGGTAGCCTTTGAGGGCCTCCTCGCACCGCCCGAGCTCGTCCGCCCGCCGGACCAGGGTTCCGAGAACGGACGTATCATCGGCGGTGACGGACCGGATCGTCTTCCACGGGCGGGAGCGCCGGAGGCGAGACACCGCCCTTTCGGATGAAACTGCACGTGGGCTGAATGGAAACACCATGCCTCTCAAAGACTTCACGCGGGGCGCGCCGTTGCGCCGCCCGGCCTTCCGTCACGCGGCTTGCAGCCGTTCCTGCGCCATGCGCACCCGGCGGCGCGGTGGGATTTCACCACATTTCGACCGGGCGCGTCCGCGGGACGGCAAGCGGCTGAGTCCACGATGATCAAATCCCTGCTCCGCAAGGTCGCCGGTACCCGCAACGATCGGCAGTTGCGCCGGATGCGCAAGGCCGTCGAGCGCATCAACGTGCTGGAGCCGACGGTCACCGCGCTCTCCGACGACGAGCTCCGCGCCCGGACCGAGACGTTTCGCACGCGGGTCGGCGGCGGAGAGCCACTCGAATCCGTCCTCCCCGAAGCGTTCGCGGTCGTGCGCGAGGCGGGACGGCGCACCCTGGAGATGCGCCACTTCGACGTCCAGTTGATCGGCGGCATCGCACTGCACGAGGGCCAGATCGCCGAGATGCGCACCGGCGAAGGCAAGACCCTGGTGGCCACGCTCCCGGCCTACCTGAACGCGCTCACCGGCCGCGCCGTGCACATCGTTACCGTGAACGACTACCTCGCGAGGCGCGACGCGCAGTGGATGGGCGCGATCTACGAATTCCTCGGCATGAAGACCGGGGTGGTGGTCCCGGGAATGCACCCGCAGGACAAGCGCGACGCCTACGCCGCGGACGTCATCTACGCCACGAACAACGAGCTCGGCTTCGACTACCTGCGCGACAACATGGCGTTCAGCAACGCCGACCGGATGCAGGGCGTGCTCAGCTTCGCGATCGTCGACGAGGTGGACTCGATCCTCATCGACGAGGCCCGCACCCCGCTCATCATCTCCGGGCCGACCGGCGAGAACTCCGATCTGTACGTGCGCATCGACAAGGTCATTCCCGGGCTCGAACGCCAGGAGGAAGAAGACGGCCCGGGGGACTACTCGGTCGACGAGAAGGCGAAGCAGGTCCACCTGACCGAGGAAGGGCACGAGAAGGTCGAGGCGCTCCTCGTCGAGGCCGGCATCCTGCCCGAGGGCCAGAGCCTCTACGATCCGGCCCACATCGTCCTGGTGCACCACCTCAACGCCGGACTGCGCGCGCACGCGCTGTTCCATCGCAACGTGGAATACATCGTGCGCAACGGCGAGATCGTGATCGTCGACGAGTTCACCGGACGCACCATGCCCGGCCGGCGCTGGTCGGAGGGCCTGCACCAGGCGATCGAGGCCAAGGAAGGGGTGCCGATCCAGAACGAGAACCAGACCCTCGCCTCGATCACCTTCCAGAACTACTTCCGGCTCTACGACAAGCTCGCGGGCATGACCGGCACCGCGGACACCGAAGCCGCGGAATTCCAGCAGATCTACGGCCTGGAGGTCATCGTCATCCCCACCCACCTCGACATGATCCGCGACGACATGGCGGATCTCGTCTTCCTCACCCAGGAGGAGAAGTTCGAGGCGGTGCTGGAGGACATCCGCGACTGCGTGTCGCGGTCCCAGCCGGTGCTGGTCGGCACCACGTCGATCGAGACCTCGGAGCGGCTCGCCGGCATGCTCCGCAACGCCGGGGTCGCGCACGAGGTCCTGAATGCGAAGCAGCACGCGCGTGAAGCGGCGATCGTCGCGCAGGCCGGGCGTCCGGGGGCGGTGACCATCGCCACCAACATGGCCGGGCGCGGGACGGACATCGTGCTCGGCGGCAACTTCGTCGCGGAGCTTGCCGGGCTGTCGGAGAGCGGCGCGGGCGATCGGGAGGTCGAGGCGGCGCGGGCGGCGTGGCGCGAGCGCCACGAGGCGGTGATCGCCTCCGGAGGACTCCACATCATCGGCACCGAGCGCCACGAGTCGCGGCGCATCGACAACCAGCTCCGCGGCCGTTCCGGGCGGCAGGGCGATCCCGGGTCGAGCCGGTTCTACCTCTCGCTGAAGGACGACCTCATGCGGCGGTTCGCGTCGGACCGCGTCGGCACGATCATGCAGAAGCTCGGGATGGAGCACGGCGAGGCCATCGAGCACCGTTGGGTGACGAAGGCGATCGAGAATGCCCAGCGCAAGGTCGAAGCGTACAACTTCGACATCCGCAAGCAGCTTCTGGAGTACGACGACGTCGCCAACGACCAGCGCAAGGAGATCTACACGTTGCGCGACGAGCTGATGGCCACCGAGGACGTCTCCGCCCGGATCGATGCGCTGCGCGCGGACGTCGTGAACGAGGTCATCGACGCCTTCATCCCTCCCGAGAGCCTCGACGAGCTGTGGGACGTCCCCGGGCTCGAAGCGGCCCTGGAGAACGAGTTCGCGGTGAAGCTCCCGGTGAGCCGCTGGCTGGAGGAAGAAGACGAATTGCACGAGGACCCGTTGCGCGCGCGCATCCTCGGGGCGATCGTCGCACGGTACAAGGCCAAGGAGGCGGCGGCCGGCCCGGAGGTGATGCGGCACTTCGAGAAGGCGGTCACCCTCCAGATCCTCGACCAGTGCTGGAAGGAGCACCTCGCGTCGATGGACTACCTGCGCCAGGGCATCGGGCTGCGGGGCTACGCCCAGAAGAATCCGAAGCAGGAGTACAAGCGCGAAGCGTTCGAGATGTTCCAGGCCCTGACCGGCCGGATCAAATCCGAGGTCGTCGGCCTGCTGTCGAAGGTCCAGGTCCGGGCCGAAGCGGACGTCGAGGCGGTCGAGGCCCAGCGCCGCCGGAGCGCACAACTCGCGCTCGCGCTCGTCCACTCCGCTCCACCCGATCCGGCAGATGCGGCCGCCGCGCAGCCATCGGGGGCCACACCGGACGAGGCGTCCGAGGAGATGATGGAGCCGTTGCGGGCCGCAGGAGGCGGCGTGGCGCACCGGCCTCCCCGCGAGTCCGGGACGGGTCAACCCCGCCGCCCCCGTTCCGCGGCAGGCGGCGGCGCACCGCCGTTCCGGCCGCCGCCCGAGAACCGGTCCCCCTACGTGCGCGGAGGGCGCAAGATCGGCCGGAACGAGCCCTGTCCGTGCGGGTCGGGAAAGAAGTACAAGCAGTGCCACGGCCGCCTGAATTGAGGAGGACACCCGGATGCCCGTCGGATTGACGGCGCCCGCGTCGCTCGACCCGGTCGCGGGGGTGCGGATCGGCACCGCCGCGCTCGGCGGCCGGCGCACCCCGCGCGACGACCTGACCCTGTTCGAGCTCGCGCCCGGCGCGGCGTGCGCGGCGACCTTCACCCGCAACGCCTTCTGCGCGGCGCCGGTCATCGTCGCCCGCGAGCACCTCGCGCGCGCCGCGCCGCGCTACCTGCTCGTCAACGCCGGGAACGCGAACGCGGGCACCGGCGCCCGCGGGATCGAGGATGCCCGGCGGTGCTGCGCGATCGTCGCGGGCGCCACCGGTGCGCCGGCCGAGAGCGTGCTGCCCTTCTCCACCGGGGTCATCGGCGAGCCGCTGCCGGTCGAACGCTTCGAGCGCGCGGTCCCGGCCGCGGCCGGGCGGCTGAACGGCGACGGCTGGCTCGACGCGGCGGCGGCCATCGCGACGACCGACACCGTTCCCAAGGGCGTGTTCCGGACCCTCGATCTCGACGGCCGCAGGGTGACGGTCACCGGGATCGCCAAGGGTTCGGGGATGATCCGCCCGGACATGGCGACGATGCTGGCGTTCATCGCCACCGACGCCGCCGTCGAACCGCGGGCGTTGCGCCCGATGGTGAGGGACGCGGTGGAGGCGAGCTTCAACCGCATCACCGTGGACGGCGACACCTCGACCAACGACGCGTGCGTGTTGATCGCGACCGGGCGCGCCGGCGGCCCGCCCCTCGAGGCGGGCACACCGGCGTGCGACGCGCTGGCCGAGGCGGTCGGCGCCGTCGCGCTCCGCCTCGCCCACGCGATCGTGCGCGACGGGGAAGGCGCGACGAAGTTCGTCACCGTGGAGGTGGCCGAGGGGGCGGACCGGTCCGAATGCCTCGCCGTCGCCTATGCCGTCGCGCATTCCCCGCTGGTGAAGACCGCACTCCACGCGAGCGACGCGAACTGGGGGCGCATCCTCGCCGCGGTGGGCCGCGCCGGCCTGGACGGTTTCGACGTCGACCGGATCCGGATCCATCTGAACGACGTGTGCATCGTGAGCGGCGGCGGGCGCGACCCCGGCTACACCGAGGCCGCCGGCGTCGCCGCAGTCGCCGGCGAGGAAATCGTCATCCGTATCGCGCTGGGCCGCGGCGAGGCTGAAGATCGGGTGTGGACGTGCGATTTCTCACACCGGTACGTCACCATCAACGCCGAGTACCGGACCTGATGCGGGTGTCCGCAATCCGGGGAACGACGCCCCCGGAAACGGCGTGTCCCGTTGGGACACGGGCGTTCCGCCCGCCTCGGCGTCTCCACGGTTCACGACGGGACGGCCCGGTCTCAATCGCAGGCGCCGCACCCTCCGAAAGAGTGGCCCGATAGACCGCCACCCGGTGGCGTGGGTGTGTCAAATTGCCTGCCGCCCGGATCCACGTCGTCGCCGGCGTACTGTTCGATGCCGCGGGCCGCGTGCTGGTGGCACAACGTCCGGGGGAGACCCATCTCGGGGGCCTGTGGGAATTCCCGGGCGGAAAGCTCGCACCGGGGGAATCGCGGGAAGCCGGACTCTCCCGCGAGCTTGCCGAGGAGATCGGGATCCGCGTCCTGTCGGCGCGTCCGCTCATCCTGGTCGAGCACGCCTACCCGGACCGGGACGTCGTGCTCGACGTGTGGAAGGTCGAGTCGTTTGCCGGCGAGCCGTACGGCCGTGAAGGGCAGCGGATCGAATGGCGGGGCGTCCAGAGGCTCGACCCGGCGGAGTTTCCACCCGCCGACGTGCCGGTGCTTGCCGCCCTGCGGTTGCCGCCACGCTATCTGGTCACCCCCGAGCCGGGTGACGATTGGGGCGCGTTCCTCGATCGGCTCGCCGAGAGGATCGCCCAGGGGTTCGAGCTGGTCCAGCTTCGCGCGAAGTCGCTCGATGAATCGGCCCTCGTCGCGCTTGCACGCCGGGCCGCGGAGATCTGCCGGCACGGCGGCGCGACCCTTCTCGTGAACGCGGACCCGGCGACCGCCCGGCGTTGCGGCGCCGGCGGGGTGCATCTCACCAGCCGGCTCCTGGCCCGCATCGCCCACCTGCCGCCTGCTGCGGACTCCGATCCGGTCCCGGCGCCGGAATACACCACCGCGGGTCGGCTCGATGCAGCGCCGGCGACCGGCGCTTCCCAGCCCCCGTTTCAACCACGGGCCGGACAAAGCGGCCGTGCTTCCCCGGATCCCCTGCACGTTGCGTCGCCGGCCCTTCGCCGGACGCCGGCCCGCCCTTCGCGGCTCTCCGATCCCCGCCCTCCGGCGTTCCCGCCTTCCGCCGCCCCGGTCGAGACGAGCAACGGTACGCACGGGCCGGACGGCTCCGGCGCGACACGGGAGGCCCGGCCTTTCCTTGTCGGAGCGTCGTGCCACGACGCGGACGACCTCGATCGGGCGCGGGTTGCACGGTGCGACTTCGCGGTCCTGGGGCCGGTCCGCGCGACCCCGACCCACCCGGGCGCGCCGGTGCTCGACTGGAGGGGCTTCGAACGTCTGGTGCGGGCAGCGAGGATACCGGTGTTCGCGATCGGCGGGCTGGGAGACGACGACATCGCCGCCGCCCGGCGAAGCGGCGGGCAGGGTGTCGCCGCGGTCCGGGCGTTCTGGGAAGGCGGCCCAAGTGGAGCGGCCGATCGCTCCGCACCGGCGTGTCGGTCCGGCGGCAACGTCGCCGCTTTCACCGACACTGAGCAGAAATGACGTCTTTCCAGGAGTCGACGCGGGGCCGGATTCGCATGCCGCCTCAATCAGCGTTCCAGGTACCGGATCTTGTCCTCGACGCTCTCCCACTCCTCGGCGTCTTCGGGCGCATCCTTCTTCTCCGCAAGCACCGGCCATTCCCGGGAGAGCTCGGCGTTCAGGGACAGCCACTCCTGCTGATCCTCGGTGAGGTCGTCCTCGGAGAGGATCGCCTCGACCGGGCACTCGGGTTCGCACAGCGTGCAGTCGATGCACTCCTCCGGATCGATGACGAGCATGTTGGGACCTTCGTGGAAGCAGTCCACCGGACACACTTCGACGCAATCCGTGTACTTGCACTTGATGCACTTGTCGATGACGACGAAAGTCATGAGCGGGTGTTCCTCGAACCGGGAGCCGAACGGGCGGCGTATGGTACGACGCGACCCCTTGCTTTTCGAGACCGGGCTTGAAAAGGCGCAAGGAGAAAGGCGACACTCGCCACGGCCTGGGCCCCGGCCGGAGGCTCCCCCATGTTCAAGCTCAGCCAAAACCATCGCCATCGTGGCCGTCGGCCTCGCGCTGGCCGGCCTCAACGTCACCGGCACCCACAGCATCCGTGTCGAAGCGCGCGCCGACCGCGCCGAGGCGCGCGCCGACCGCGAGGCCATACACGCCGAGGGCCCGTGCCGACCGCGAGGCACGGCAGGCCGAGGCGTCCGGCTGCGGGCCGAAGATCGCGCCAGCCTTGAAGCGTGGCAGAAAGAGCGTGACCGGCTTCATGAGGAAGCCCGCGCCGACCGCGAAGCGTGGCAGGCCGAAACGCGCGCCCTGCGCGCCGAGGCCGGGGCCGACCGGGAAGCGCTCGGCCGGCTCACCGGCATCGTAGAGGAGGTGCGCACCGCCCGGCCCCGGCCTCGTAGAGGCAGGGCGGGCGGGGGGTGCCGCACTTCCACGACCGCCCCGCCTGCACGAGGGCAGGCATCGACTCCCGAGGTGCCCGCCCTTGGGAACCGGGATCCTCTCGAGCATTCCCCCTGCCGCCCAGCGTCGCGGCGCCGAGGTCCACCAGCCCCTGCTCGGCAAGCCAGGCCCCCGAGCATTCCCTCACGCCGCCCCTGCGTCGCCGCTCCGTCCCGGCGGGGACGAGCGTTGCGCGAGGAAGGCGCCCCGCCGCCGCCCTTTTCCCGCCAGGCCGAGGCTGATACGACCGGCGACCGTGCATCCTTGCGGACCCTGCGGCGAACAGAAGGGCCTTGGGACGGCATCGGCCAGCCCAATCACCGGGGTCCGCGTCCCGCAGCCGGACCCTCACCACGCATCGCTCCGGGCCGGCGGCCGGTTTCCGCGCATCCGGTACTCCAGCGCGAACTTGCGCCGCAGCAGCCCGCCGGGATCGTCGGGGATGCGGCGGAGCCACTGCTCGTAGGCGAAGCGCTGCTCCTCGGTGAGCGGGGCTTCGGCGCCGGAACCGTTTCGCGCGCGTCCGGCGCTCGCGGCGCTGCCTCCCCCCCGGGCGCCGGCTTCGTGCTCCTCGCCCCCACCGGCCGCGGACGATCCTTCGGAAGTCCGCGCGGAGCGGGTGCGTTCGCCGCTACCGGTTCCGCCCCGGGCATCCGCGGCTCCTTCACCGGGCCCGCTACGCTCCCCGGCCTGACGATCTTCTTCCGAGCGTGACCCGGCGCGACCCGGTGCGCCGTCTCCGGCGCCCCGGGGACCCCCGTTGCCGTCGTCGCCATGCCGGCCGTCACGCCGATCACGACGCCCCTCGCCACCGCGCTCTCCGCCGTGCCGTTGCTCCGGCCGCCGTTCGAGAAGCGGCTCGACGATCGCGCGGTTGTGCTCGGCGTGCTCGTGCCCGGGGTCGCGGGCCAGGGCCTCGCGGTAGGCGTCGAAGGCGCCGCGCAGATCGCCCGCGCGGGCCAGCGCGTTCCCGCGGTTGTAGTGATCGTCCGCGGCGTCGCCTCCGGAGAACGCCGCGGCGGATTCGTCGTATCGGCCGCCGCGGTAGAGGGCGGTACCGCGCCAGTGGCGGTCGGGGGCGACGGCCGCCGCGCGTTCGGTATCGCCCTCCTCGATGGCACGCGCCGCCTGCTGGTCGCGTCGCGCCCACAGGTCCGCGAACTCGAACGCACCGGCGTCGGCGGAGGGCAGCGAAAGCACGAGCGGCAGCGCCAGAAGCCATCCGCGGCGGAATGCGAGCGCCGCCATCGGCAGCAGCAGCAGTACGAGCCATGGCCCTTCGTCGCGCCACTCGGCGGTGGTCCGGTCGGTCTCCTCCAGCGTGCGGCGCCAGGGGTCGTCGGCCCGGGCGCCGAGCAGCCGGTCGACATCCGTATCGTCCGCAGTGACCGTCGTGAACCGTCCCTTGCCGGCGCCGGCCACCGCGCGCAGCGCCGCCACGTCCACCCGCGGAATGACGATCTCGCCGCTCATGCTCTTGAGAAAACCACCCTCGGGCAGGGGCACCGGCGCACCTTCCCCGGTGCCCACCGCGAGCACGGACACCCGGATGCCGCGCTCGGCCAGCCTCTCGGCGGTGTCGCGGGTCCGCGGGCCGCTCACCCCGTCGGTGACGAGGATGATCTCGCCGGTGGTGGCGTGGCCCTTGTCGAGGAGATCGGCCGCCGTGCTCAGCCCGAGGTCCGGGCGGCTCCCCTGCACCGGGACGACGCTGGTGTCGATGGCCGAAAGCAGGTGGACGAGGGTGTCCGCGTCGCGGGTGAGCGGGGCCACCACGAACGCATCGCCCGCGAAGACGACGAGCCCGGTGCGGCCGTCGCGGCTGCGCCGGAGGACGTCGGAGACCTTGTAACGCGCCCGCACCATGCGCGAAGGGGCGAGGTCGGAGGAGTCCATCGAGCGCGAGACGTCGAGGGCGACCACCCGCGCGGCGAGGGAGCGGAACACCGGCTGCTCCAGCCGCTCCAACGCGGGACCGGCGAGGGCGAGTCCCGCGACGAACACCGCGAGGGACATCACCACCCACGGCCATTCGCGCCGCGGCGTTCCGGCGCCGACGACGAGGTGGGGCAGGAGCCCGGGATCGACGATCGCCTCCCAGGAGCCGCTCCTGATCCAACGGCGGCGCAACCACCACACCAGCACGAGACCTGGAGGAATCGCCGCAAGCCACCACGGCCGGATGAAGGCGAACTCGGTCATCGCCCTCCCTCCGCCGCCCGGCGACCGAGAGGCAGGCGCCCCGCGCGATCCCACGCGCCGATCAACGCGGTGAGCGCGAACAGAGCGACCGAGGCTCCGAGCGGCCAGTGGAACAGATCTCGGGCAGGGCGGAACATCTCGTCGTCGCCGCCGACCGGCTCCAGCGCATCGATGAGCCGGTAGATCTCCTCGAGCTCCGCGGTGTCGCGGGCGCGGAAGTAGCGGCCGCCAGTCCTGTCGGCGATCGCCTGCAAAGTCGATTCGTCGAGCTGGGTGCGGGAGCGCGGGAGTTGCAGGCCGAACCAGCGTTGTGCCGCCGCCTCGTCCGCGCCGACCCCGACGGCGTAGATCGTGATCCCCTCGTTCGAGGCGAAACGGGCCGCGGCCAGGGGTTCGACCTGGCTCGCGGTGTCCGCCCCGTCGGTGAGCAGCACGAGCACCCGGTTCTCCGCCGGGCGCCCGCGCAGACGCTTCACCGAAAGCCCGATGACGTCACCGATCGCGGTCTGCTCGCCGGCGAGCCCGAGGACCGCCTCGGAGATCATCTCCGAGACGGTGTCGAGATCCAGGGTGAGCGGCGCCTGAAGATACGCGCGGGAGCCGAAGAGGACGAGGCCGATCCGATCGCCCGTGCGGCGCCCGACGAAGTCGCCCGCCACCCGCTTCACCACGTCGATCCGCGCCTCGAATCCCGAGCCGCCCTTCATGTCCTGTTCGCGCATGCTGCCGGAGAGGTCGAGGGCGAGCATCAGATCGCGCCCGCGCACCTGGAGGGGAACCGGATCGCCCACCCATTGCGGGCGTGCGGCGGCAAGGACCAGCGCGCACCACGCGAACAACGCGACACCCTGCCGGATCCGCGGCCCCGGCCCGGCCGGCCGGTTCGACCAGGCGAGCGCTTCCTCGAAGTAAGGGATCCACACCGGCGCACCGGTCCCGTCGGGCGCCCGCGGCGCCACCCGCGCCACGACGAAGGGCGCCACGAGGGCGACGAGCATCCAGGGCCAGACGAGTTGGAGCATGACGCGATACGCTACGGCCTGAGGGAGCGCCCCGGCGTGAGTCCCGAGGGTGTGCCTGTCCCGGCGGCTGCCGGGTAGAAGACCCGCGGGCCTGCCTGAGCCGGGGCTTACTGTACAGGAGACCGGGCTTGGCCCGGACGGAACCGGACATCCCCCGACTGTTGCATACATCGGAAGATCCGTGATTCCCCCGATCAAACCGGGAGCAGTCTCCGAGAAAGTCCGTCATTCCCGCGAAGCTTGTGCCCGCGAAAGCGGGTAGCGGGACTGACGGGCCAGGACGACCGTTGGCGCGTGCGGCTTGTCCTCACTGGCGGTGAACTTGAGCCACACGCTGCACCGGCCGGAAAAGCCCGTGGGTTGCGCAGTGAATGTGTAGCTGAGCATCTGCCGCGCGCCGACCAGTGGAGAGGAACGACCGATGATGCCCGCACGCCGGCGGAGCCCTCCGGGAGTGGACGTTCGCGCCGCGGTCGTGGCGATTACCGCCGCCGGCGCCGCGCTCGCGCACCGGATCGCCGCCTCGCTCGGCAATGCCGAGGTCCACGGGCTCCGTCCCCGGGTCCCGGACGCCGGCACCGCTACCGGCGCCGGCGCCGACGTCGGCTTCGACGAGACGGCTCGCCACGTTCGGGCGCTGTTCGAGGCCGGGCGTCCGATCGTCGGCGTCTGCGCGGCCGGGATTCTGGTGCGGGCCGTCGCGCCGGCGCTCGCCGACAAGCGCGCGGAGCCTCCGGTCGTCGCCGTCTCCGAGGACGGCGCGTTCGTGGTGCCGGTTCTCGGCGCTCACCGCGGAGGCGTCGGGCTTGCCGAGCGCGTCGCCGTCGCCATCGGGGCGACCGCCGCGATCACCACCGCCGGCGACCGCCGTTTCCGTATCGCCCTCGACCATCCGCCGGAAGGCTGGACGCTCGCAAACCCGGAGCATTGCAAGCCCTTCGCCGCCGCCTTGCTGCAAGGCGCACGGGTCCGGCTCCCGGCCGGCGTCGAATGGCTCGCCGGGAGCCGCCTGCCGGCCGATGACGCGGGGACGCTGGAGATCCTGGCCGGCGACGCCCGCCTGGACGGCTCGCCGTCCACCCTCGTCTACCATCCCCGGCGCCTCGCGCTCGGTATCGGCTGCGAGCGGGGCACGACGCCGGAGGAGGTCGCGGCGCTCGCGCGGCTCTGCCTGGATGGCGCCGGGCTCGCGCCGGGAGCGGTGGGCGGGGTGTTCTCGATCGACCTCAAATCGGACGAATCCGCCGTTCACGCCCTCGCCGAATCTCTCGGGGTCCCCGCGCGTTTTTTCGGCGCGGCGGCGCTGGAGGCGGAGGCACCGCGGCTGCGCCATCCTTCGGACACCGTGTTCCGCGAGGTCGGCTGCCACGGCGTGGCGGAAGGTGCGGCGCTCGCGGCGGCGGGGCCCCGCGGCGAGCTGGTCGTCGCAAAGACGAAGTCGGAACGCGCGACTTGCGCCGTCGCACGCGCCCCGCTGCCGCTGGCCGCGGAGTCGATCGGGCGGCCCCGAGGCGAGCTTCACGTGGTCGGCATCGGCCCGGGCGACTCGGACACCCTGACCCCGGCGGCCCGCTCCGCCATCGAAAACGCCGGCCACGTCATCGGCTACCGCCTCTACCTCGACCTCGTGAGCGCCCTCACCCGGGGGCACGCCGTGCACCCCTTCGCGCTGGGCGAGGAGCGCGACCGCGCGGAAAGGGCGATCGCCTTGGCGGCGGCGGGAGAGCGGGTCGCCCTCGTCTGCTCCGGAGACCCCGGGGTATACGCGATGGCGTCGCTCGTCATGGAGATGCTGGACGGCGCGGCGGACCCGGCGGCGCGGCGAATCGCGGTCCGGGTGCTGCCCGGAGTCTCCGCCCTCCAGGCCGCCGCGGCCCGCGCCGGTGCGCCGATCGGCCATGACTTCTGCGCGGTGTCGCTCTCCGATCTGCTGACCCCGCGCGAGGTGATCGAGGAGCGTCTCGCCGGCGCGGCCGGCGCCGACTTCGTGATCGCGCTCTACAATCCGGCCTCGGCCACCCGGCGCGGGATGCTCGACCGGGCGTTGCGGATCCTCCGCGAACACCGGGCCGCGGACACGCCGGTGGTCGTCGCGCGCAACCTCGGGCGGACCGGCGAGCAGGTCGAGGTGACCAGCCTGCACGGCCTCGATCCGGCCCGCGTGGACATGACCACGGTGCTGCTCGTCGGTTCATCGAAGACCCGGACCTTCGCGCTCGGCGGCGCGACCCGCGCCTACACACCACGAGGGTATGAGGTCCGGGGCCGCGATGACGGCGAGCGACGAACGTCGTGACCGGGCGCTGACAGCCACCCTCATGCACACCGGCTCCATCATGCTCCGGACCTTCGCGCTCGGCGGTGCGACCCGCGACCGCACGCCGCAGGGCCATGAGATCCGGCGGAGCGGTACCGGCGAGCGGTGTGCGTCGTGACCGTGCACTTCATCGGAGCCGGCCCCGGCGACCCCGAGCTGATCACGGTGCGCGGGCGCCGGCTGATCGAGACGTGCCCGGTCGTTCTCTACGCGGGCTCCCTCGTCCCGCACGAAGTGGTCTCATACGCGCCCGAAGGCGCGCGAGTGCTGGATACGGCACCGATGGCCCTCGACGAGATCATCGGGGAAATGCACGCAGCGCACGTGCGCGGGGAGGGCATCGCCCGGGTGCACTCCGGCGACCCGTCGCTGTACGGCGCGATCGGGGAGCAGATGCGGCGGCTCGACGCCCTCGGGATCCCTTTCGACGTCACGCCCGGCGTGCCCGCCTACGCGGCCGCGGCGGCAGCCCTCGGGCGCGAGCTGACGCTGCCGGCGGTGAGCCAGACCGTCATCCTGACCCGCACCAGCACGAGAAGTTCGCCGATGCCGAGCGGCGAGGAGCTGCGCACACTCGGCGCATCGGGCGCGACGCTCGCGATCCATCTCTCGATCCGACGGCTGCGCTTGGTGTGCGAGGAGCTCGCGCCCGTCTGCGGCGCGGACTGCCCGGCTGCGATCGTCTACCGTGCGAGCTGGCCCGACCAGCGCATCGTCATCGGCACCCTTGGCGATCTGGCGGAGAAAGCGCGCCCGCTCAGGCTCCGGCGTACCGCGCTGATCCTCGTCGGCCACGTGCTCGCCGGTGGGAAGTTCGCCGACAGTGCGCTCTACGACGCCGCGCACCATCATCTGCTGCGTCCCAGGAAGAAACGCGCGAGGCGGATGCGCCTCGTTGAACGGTAGCGGTTGCATTCAGCGCGTTCTACGCCGCCGCGCACCATTCTGCCGCGTCCCAGGAAGAACGCGCGAGGCGGATGCGCCTCGGTACCGCCCGGAGTGCGCCTCCCGACCGGCCGTGCACGATACAATCGCGCCATGCTTCCCTCTGCTGCTCGTCGCCGTCTGCCGGCAATTCCCCCAAGTCCGAAACCGTCCCTTGAATCTCCAGGAATGGATGCCCAGACGGCCGAGGAGGCCGAGGATTTCCGGTCATGCGGCCGGTGTCCGGGCGGTGGCGGGAATCGCCGGACGTATGCCGCGAGCCGCGGCGCGGGACCGGCAAGGCCACCGGCCGCAGGCACGTTCTCCGTCTGGTGCGAGGAGCGGCGACCGCTGGCACGGCCGCCCCCCGGCCAGCGCTACGGACGGACGGGGGACGGGTTTGTTCCATACGAGAGGGCCGAGGCTCGATCCATCTGCCGCGATGCGGTCGCGGTCCTAGCCGATGGGTGCCGGCCGCCTCCTGCTCCGCAACCCCCGTTTCCTGCTGGTGTGGGTGGTCGGCGGCCTCACGGGCGTCGTGCGGTGGCTGCAGCTCTTCGTGCTCGGGCTCTACACGTACCAGATCACCGGCTCGCCGCTGCTCGTGTCGACGGTGCCGATGTTGTGGATGCTGCCGCTCGCGTTATGCGGTCCGTTCGTCGGGGTGGTCGCGGATCGCGTCAACCGCAAGAGGCTCCTGGCGGTGTCGCTGGCGATGGTGCTCGCGGTCTCCGTCGCGATGGTGCTCGTGTCGAACGACGGCGCGTTCGGCTTTCCGTACGTCGCCGCCGCCTCGGTGCTCGGCGGCATCTTCTGGGCCACGGACATGCCGGTGCGCCGGCGCCTGCTCGGGGATCTCGCGGGCGGGGACGTCGCCGCCGCGATGAGCCTCGATTCGGCCACCTCCACCGCCACCCGGATGGCCGGGCCGGTGCTCGGAGGCGTCGTGTTGCAGGTCTTCGGCCTCGCCGGCGTGTTCATCCTGAGCGCTGCGGTGTTCGCCGTGTCCCTCGCCGCCATCGCGCTGGTCCCCGTGCCCGCGACCCCGCGGCGGGTGCAGTCCGGCTACTTCGTCCGGGAGCTGGCCTCGGGGATCCGGTTCGTCGCCGACGACGCCCGGCTGCGCTGGGTGCTCGCGGTCACCATCGTGTTCAACCTCTGGGGGTTCCCGTTCACCTCGATGATTCCGGTCATCGGCGCCGGCCGCCTCGGCCTGGACTCGGCGATGACGGGGCTGCTGTCCAGCACCGAGGGGCTCGGGGCATTCATCGGGGCGATGGTCATCGCGTTCGCGGCGCGGCCGGGCAGCTTCGTGCCGTTGTACCTGTGGGGAACCGTCGCCTACCTTGCACTGGTCGGCGGCCTGGGCGTGGTCTCGCTGGTGGCCGGAGGGCCGGCGTCCTCGTTCCTCGTCGCGGCGGGGGTGCTGCTCGCGATCGGGCTCGCGGGCGCCTGCTTCTCCGCGATGCAGAGCACCCTGTCGTACCTGAACGCGCGGCCGGAGTATCGCAGCCGGGTGCTCGGGGTGCTGACCCTGTGCATCGGGACCGGACCCATCGGGTTTCTCCACATCGGCTGGCTCGCGGAGACCTTCGATGCGCCGGTCGCGCTGATGGTCACCGGGTGCGAAGGACTGCTTGCGCTGGCGCTGCTGCGGGCGCTCGGGGCGAAGTACGATGCCGCCGGACCGGCCCCGGAGCACGCGGGGCGGTGAGCGGGGCCGGCGGAACCGGAGGGAGTGAGGTCCCGGATGCCGCCCACCGTACCGGATGGCGCGGCCGTCGCCGCATCGGCGGCCCGCCCGTGGGCGGGAAGCGCCGGGGCCGAGCCCATCCTGGCGGCGCCGGACGACGGCGCTTGCCGGCCGGGGCCGCCGGCCGGCATCGACGGCCACGGCAATTCCCGCCAAGCCCGAAAACATCCGTTGAATCGCAGCAATCGTGCGCTCAGAAGGTGGAAAAGGCCGTGAAGTCCCGGTTTCATGACCGTGTATGGAGCGTTGGCGGGAATTGCTGCGACGGCCATTTGCCGGGAGCGCCCGGCCGCTCGTGGAACGTATGATTCGCGATGTACGGCATACCACGCGGGGAGGGAAGGGATCATGGACGGCTCGGGAAAATCGGTCGTCGTCACCGGTGCGGCGCAGGGGATCGGATTCGCGTGCGCGCGACGTTTCGCGAACGACGGCGCGAAGGTCGTGCTGGCCGACGTCCAGGACGAAAAGGGCGAGGCGGCGGCGCAGTCACTGCGCGACGAGGGCGGCGAGGCCACGTTCGTCGCCTGCGACGTGGGCGACCGGCGCCAGGTCGAGGCGCTGGTCGCGAAGACGGTCGAGACCTGCGGCGGCCTCGACGTGATGATCGGCAACGCCGCGGTGCTCCATCCCGCCGACGTGCTGGAGCTGGAGGAAGAGGACTTCGACCGCGTGGTGCGGGTGAACCTCAAGGGGTTCTTCCTCACCGGCCAGGCCGCGGCGAGGCAGATGGTCGCGCAGGGCCGCGGCGGGGTGATCATCCACATGTCGTCGATCCAGGCGTACATCACCAATGCGAACCTGCTCTCCTATGCCGTGTGCAAGGGCGGGGTGAAGCAGCTCACGGTGGCGATGGCGCTGGCCCTCGCACCGAAGGGCATCCGCGTCAACGCGATCGGGCCCGGCAGCATCGCCACCGACATGGTCATGCAGCTCATATCGAGCGAGGAGGCGCGGCGTACCGTGATGTCGCGCACGCCGATGGGGCGGCTGGGGAAGCCGGAGGAGATTGCCGCGGTGGCCGCGTTCCTGGCGAGCGACGAGGCGTCGTACATCACCGGCGAGACGGTGGTCGCGGACGGCGGCCGCCTCGGCCTGAACTACGTGGTGCCGGTGGCGGATTGAGCGGCGGGACGGCCCCCGAAGGCGCCACCGGCGCAGGACGGGCGAGGTGGTCAAGGGGGCACTCAGCGCCGACAGGCCAATGCATCTCGAACGAATCCTTGTTCAGGATGGTTTCACGAACCGGAGCGAAGAAGCTCCGCATTCGTTTACCGATCTCCTCGAAGTCATCCGGCGGAGGATGTCGGAATCGGTCAAAGGGCGCGTTTCCTTTTCGCTTCCGATCCCGCCCCGAATCGACTCGCATGGGTGGCCAACCTCCTGCTACTGCGCATTGAGCTTCTGCACGACGACATCAATGTCCGGCAGTGGCTGCTCACCGTTCCAGGTGATCACCCGGCCTTCGTTGCACACTCCGAAAATCGCCTCTTCGGCACTCAGCACCACGATGTCTTTCCAGTCATCGGCGAGCGCGAAGGTTTCGGCGTCGACCATCATGTCGATCGTTGCCCGAGTGTCCTTGGAGTAGGTGTTCCAGACCGTTTTCCATGCTTGAAATGCTTTCTCATCGCTCGGTCTCCATTTCTCCCCCACCCACTTCAGCGCCGATACTTCATCGCCGGATTCGTCCATCAACCCGGCATGGAACACGCGTGGTGACGCGATCAGGTTTAGTGTGTCCGCCTCGCGTGCTGCGAAGGCCATCTTTCCGTGAAGGATCGAATCCGCAAATTCCCGTGTGGCTTTGCGTGCCTGCACCACCTCGAACACTTTCATCGATGGAAACTTGTATGCGACGGCCACTGTGTCGAGTTGTTCCGCCTTCGCAAACAGCATCGAGCGCACCTTCAGCTTCCTCATCAGGCTGAGGTCCTTGTACTCGCCAGCGTAGACACGTTTGCCACTCTCAAGCCACAGACCATCGGCGCACTTGCCGTCGTGCGCCTCCCTCTCGTCTGCGAGAGCTGCAAGTGCGAGGAACAGCAGCATTCCGACGATGATTGGCAGGAACAGCAGTGCCGGAATGATGACCTTCTTGTCCGGACTCTTCCTCATTGTCGTGCTCCACCGTTTCACCGTACGACGTGCGCCACCGTTCCACACAAACCGGCGAGTGTCGCCGGTAGTCCAATCGCGAAGATACTCAGCACCAGCGCGTTTCTCTCCGTCTGCACTCCCACGATCACGATTGTCAGCAACCAGACAAAAATCCAGGGCAGAAATTCCCCCGTCCCGAGGAACAGGAGGGTGTCCACATTGCGTTCGGCCAACATTTCGCGCCGAAGCAACCACGCCTCGATTCCTGGGAGTATCAGAGCGCTCACCGAGATGGATGCTCCCAGGAATCCAATGAGGAGCCGCAATACCAGCGAGTGGACCGTCTCACCGAGCATGTCGAGCTCCGAATTGCGAGAGCAAGCCCATCGACACCAGGGCCAGGACCTTCGGGTCGATGCTGCTTTCCGTACGGCGCCACGTCGCTGATGGCATTTCGTGCCGCCGACGGCTCGTTCGAGTGGCGACGTACTCCATCCGGCCGGCAGCCCTGTTTCATCGGTCTCGCCCGCCGTCGGCTGTCTTGCCTCATTCTGTCGGGCTCTGCGGGCGTTGGCAACACCTGTCGGGGACCACGACAAGGCTTGTCGGTTCTCCTAAGAATATCCAACAAGTTCAATGAGTTGAATCGTCAAGAAAGCCACTGCCCATAACCGGACACTGGCATGGGAATGGCCATTGGATCAACGAGTGATTCCGCCTTTCCTGCACGCCATGCGCCCAGGCCGCACCGCTGAACCGGAGCAGGCGGACCCGGATCCCGGAAACCCGTGGCGGCCTCGCCTTGTGAGGAATGGCCAGCCAGATTTCCACAGGGGCACGGCTACCGATCTCGTGCACTTCGAGCGCGGACGGCAGGCACATGACGGAGTTCGGCATACGGGCGCACACGGCGGGCGCCTCGTTGAACGGCAGCGGTTGCATTCCGGGGCCGACTCGATGCGCGGACCCCGCGGCGCCGGCCCCGGCAGACCCTCAGCCGGAGGCCGTGCCCGCCGCGGCCGCCTCCCGCAACGCGGCTTCGAGACGATCCATCCCGTCGTCGAGTTCGGCGTCGTTGATGTTGAGGGGGGGCAGGAAGCGCAGTACGTCGGGCCCCGCCTGCAGCACCAGAACCCCGTGCCGACGGCACCGCTCGCCGAGGTCGGCGGCGCGTCCGGCCCACTCGCCGCGCAGCACCGCGCCGAGCATCAGGCCCTTGCCGCGCACCTCGGCGATGATCCCGATCGTGTTGTGGAGGGCGGTGAGGCGCTTGCGCAGCCTCTCGCCCTGGCGCTCGACGTTGGCGAGGAGCCCCGGGGAGCGCATCCGCCGCAGCACCACCCGCGCCACCGAGGCGGCGATCGGGTTGCCGCCGAAGGTCGAGCCGTGGCTCCCCGGCTGGAAGGTCTCGGCCGCGCGGGGACCGACCAGCATCGCGCCGATCGGCACCCCTCCGCCGAGGGCCTTGGCGAGGGTGACGACGTCCGGGACGAGCCCCTCTTCCCACTGGTAGGCGAACAGTCTGCCGGTCCGCCCGAGCCCGCTCTGGATCTCGTCGAGCATCAGCAGCGCGTCGTGGGCCCGGCAGCGTTCGGCGAGGGTGGTGAGGAAGCCGCTCTCGGCGGGGATGACGCCTCCCTCGCCCTGGACCGGCTCCACGAGCACCGCGCAGGTGCGCTCCCCGATCGCTTCGTCGAGGGCGGCGGGGTCGTTGAAGTCGCAGTATCGAAAGCCTCCCGGCAGCGGCTCGAAGCCCTCGTGGTACTTCGGCTGCGCGGTCGCGGTCACGGTGGCGAGGGTGCGGCCGTGGAAACCGTTGTGGAAGGTCACGATCTCGCGCTTCTCCGGGCCGTGGCGGAAGCTCGCGTGCCGGCGGGCGAGCTTGATCGCGGCCTCGTTCGCCTCCGCGCCGGAGTTGCAGAAGAAGACCCGGTCCGCGAACGTCGCCTCGCAGAGATCCTCGGCGAGGCGCACCGTCGGTTCCGCGAAGTAGAGGTTGCTCGCGTGCCAGAGCCGGCCCGCCTGCCCGGACAGCGCCTGCGCGAGTTCCGGGTCGCCGTGGCCGAGGGAGGTCACGCTGATCCCGGTGCCGAGGTCGACGTACTCATTGCCGTCCGCGTCCCACACGCGGGCGCCCTCGCCGTGGTCGAGGATGATCTCCTTGGGCGCGTAGTTCGGGACGTACCGGCGCCGCCCCGCCGCCACCAGCTCCACGGTCTTCGGTGTCTGTTCCTTCAACTCCTTCACTCCCGGTCAATGCGCGGAAGGTGCCGGATGATACCGGACGGCGGTTGCGGATGGCGTAGCGCGAGCAGGTGGTTGTCCCAGTGCGAGCCGTCCGAACGGGCAAGGATCGCCGACCTTCCCGTGCGGGCGTCGATGCTCGCGATTTGCCCGTCGGCGCCGGTGGCGATGAACGAGCCGGCGCCCGCGCCGGGCGCGACCCCGCAGACGTCCTCCAGCGCAGCGACCGCGAGCAGACGCGCCGCGGGGCCGGCGGCGGCCCACAGTGTCACGACGCCTTCATGGGGATGCGTCACCGCGGCGTAGCCGCCGGATGCGTCGAACGACACCGCCCCCGCGTGCCCGCGCATCCGGAGGCCGACGCCGCCGGGGGCGTACGCCGGCACGAGCCGTCCGCCCCGCTCGAAAGCGATCAGTGGCACGTGGTCCGTCCGGGCGCCCTGGTGCTGCATGGCGGCGACGATGCGTCCGTGGTGGTCGGTGTCGAGATGGCGGATCGAGAGCAGACGCAACGGCGCGTCGAGAGACGTCGAGCGCACCCGCCGTCCGTCGGCGGCGTCCACGATCGCGAGCGACGGCATCATGGAGTCGAGGTTGAGCTTCGCGCGGCCGGTGTCGGGATGGGTGCGGATCCCGCCGTTGGCCACCGCGAGCATCGTGCTCCGCCCGAGCCTGCAGATCTCGTGGGGCCCCATGCCGTGGCTCGGCCACTCGCCGACCCGCCGCCAGCCCCGCGCGGCCTCCCACACCCCGATGACGCCGGCGCCGTCCTCGAACCGGTTCTCCGAGGTGTAGAGGAATGCGCCGTCGGGGCTGAACGCGCCGTGGCCGTAGAAGTGCCGGCCGGTGCTCGCGGCGAGCCTCCCCGAAACCCGGCCGGTCGCGGGGTCGAGCACCAGCGCCCAGTCGCCGGGGCGCCGGGCGAACACCACGACCGCTCCGGTCACCGGATCGGCGGCGAAGCCGTGGCCGCGACCGGGCAGCGGGACGTCACGGTGGATCCGGCCGCGATGGTCGAAGACCGAGGCGAAGTACCGCCCCGCCCCATCGACCCGGCAGCCGATGAAGAGGCGGTTCGCCGGGAACGTGGCGGCAAGAGGCTCCGGCGTCGCGGGCGCACCCGCGGGCGGTCCCGGCGTTGCGCCCGGGGACAATCTCGCCGCCGCACCGGCAGGCGGCTTCGACGCGGCGCCGGCGGACAGCATCGGCATCGCACCGGCGGCGGCGAGGGCCGCGACGAAGCGGCGGCGCGTGAGGAGCGCCATCAGTCGCCGTCCTGCGCATTGAAGCCGGTGTGGACTCCGGCGGCGGGCAGGCGAGAAGCTGCCCCGGGCGCGAGCAAGGCGCGTGCGGGTTCCGCCCCGTGAATGACGCCATCCGCCGTTGTCCGTCCGTTGAAGCCGGCGGGGCTTGCGGTGTCGCGCGCGAGAGAACCGGCCACCGGTGCGAACAAGGTGAACGCGGAGATCGTGCGCGTGAAGGACGCCATCGACCGCAGTCCGTTTGTGGAGGCCGGCAAGACTTGCGGCGTCGTGCGCGGGAGCCCCGCGACGAGTACGGACAGGAAACGCGCTGGCGCCGGCAGCCGGCGAGCGCCGTCAGTCGCCGTCCCGTGCATTGAAGCCGACGAGGATCCCGGCTGCACGCGAAAGAGGCCCGGTAACGAGCGCGCGCAGGGCGCGCAGGCTCCGGAGCAGGTCGAGCAGCTTCGCCCGTTCGCCCGGATCGGACACCGCCTCTCGCAGGGGCTGGTGGACGGAGGCGGCCTTCGAGACGGCGCCGGCGAACCCCTTTCGAAGGTCATCGGCGAGAGCGCCGGCCCCGTGCGCGGCCACAAGGTCGGCGAAGCCGCCGGGCGTTTCGATCATCGCGCGCATCGTTTCCAGATTCATGGCCACATTGCGCAGGGAACGCCCGCTGCGCCGGCTCTCCGCGCGTTTCGGCCGCGCCTTCCCCGCACTCTCGCCGAGCGGAGGCTCCAGCTTCTGCGCGATCGCCGCGTCGACGCTCTCGGTGAGCGAGCGCATCAGATCGCGGGCGACCTCCGCATCGTCCACGTACTCGTCGCTGCCGCCGGCAGAGAGCGCGGCCTCCCGGAAGCCGCCTTCCCTGATCCAGGCGTCGAGGATCTCCGCCGCGATCTCCGACTGGTGGCGCGCAATGGCGCCGGCGAACCGGCACGTATACGCATCGCGCGGCACCTCGAACAGGAGACGTTCGAGGGCCTGGAGATCCTTGATCGCGACACTCTTCCCGGCGAGGGCCTTCGCATCGAGCAGCGCCTCGTCGCGGTTGCGCAGCACGGTCCGCATCTGCCGCGCCGCGGAGCCCCGGCGGTCGGGCCAGAACGCGATCCGCGCCCGCCCCGCTCCGTGCATGACCGGCCCGAAGGTGAAGGGCCATGCGCGCTGCCAGGCATCCATCGCCTCGCCGAAGGCGGCGCGGACCGCGTCGTCGTCCGCCGGGGCCGTTCCCATGCAATGCCGCTCGATCACGGGGCCGATCTCCTTCGTGGCCGCGGCGTACTCCGCGTAGGCGGGAATGGCCACCTGGTCGATGACCGCCCGGGCGAGGGCCGCGTAGTCCGCGTCGGGCAACGGCTCGGCCTGCCCCGTCCCCGGCAGGAAGAGTGCGGCGATGAGGATCAGGGATCGCATCGGAGTCTCCATGGTAAAGGCCGTCATGGTGGCGGCCGATGATGTGCCGCCGGTGCCGGTGGATGATCCGGCCCGCGCGTTTTTGGGCGAGGAAGGCGTGACGAAGACGTTGCGGATTGCATCGGCGTCTCCATAACGTCCTGTAGCGAAACGTCCCCAACCCGGCATGGCCGGAACCAAGCGCCTGTCATGAACCTGGGAGAGGCGCGTCCTGGGAGCGCGGGCGTCCCGCCCGCAAGCGCGGACCGAAGGTCCGCGTGACAGTGGTTCGATTCCGCTCCTGGGCACTATCTGGATCAAGCACTTCTCCCCCGTTTAACCCTGGAAAACAAGGCATTTCCTCGCAGAGCGCAATTTCCGGTACGGTGTTGCGCTGTCCGGTGGAGTCCGGTACAGTCCGCTCCCGATGGGGTGATAAATGGATGGACGCGCCCCGCAATTCTCCGGCCAGGACAAAGGGGGGGACAGGCAGATGAATACGCACGGCCATCGGCGCTACAACGTACTCTCGGCGGCGTTCGTGAGCAAGGTCACGGCGCCCGGCCACTACCACGACGGCCACGGCCTGATCCTGCGGGTCACGCGCGCCGGGACGAAGCAATGGGTCCAGCGGCTCCGCATCCGCGGCAAGCGGCGCGAGCTCGGGCTTGGCGGATACCCGCTCGTGACGTTGGCGATGGCCCGCGAGGCGGCGCTCGCCAACCGGCGCGCGGTCCATGCCGGCCGTGACCCGCTCGCGGAGAAGCGGCGCGCGCGCGGCGTGCCGACCTTCGCCGAAGCCGCCCGCAAGGTCTTCGCGCTCCGGCGCGACGGCTGGCGCAACGCCAAGCACGCCGGCCAGTGGATCACGACGCTCGAGCAGTTCGTGTTCCCGGCGATCGGCGCGCGAGGCGTCGATGAGGTCACGACCGACGACGTCCTCAAGGTGCTCTCGCCGATCTGGCATGACAAGCCGATGACGGCGAAGCGGGTCCGGCAACGGATCGGTGCGGTGCTCACGTGGGCGATGGCGCAAGGGCTTCGCCCCGACAACCCCGCCGATGCGGTCAAGGCGGTGCTGCCGAAGCACAACGGCGCCGGCAACGCCCACCGGGCGCTTCCGTACTCCGAAGTCGCGGGCGCCATCGCGGCGGTGAGGGCTTCCAGTGCCGGCGCCAGCACGAAGCTCGCCTTCGAGTTTGTCGTCTTGACCGCGGCGCGGTCCGGCGAGGTCCGGTTGGCGACGTGGACGGAGATCGACGTGGACGCGGCGACGTGGACGGTGCCGGGCGCGCGCATGAAGGCCGGTCGGGAGCATCGCGTCCCGCTCTCGCCGCGCGCTGTCGAGGTCCTGGGCGAAGCGCGGGCGCTGCATGGTGGCGATCTGGTGTTCCGCGGCCGTCGTGGAGCGATGGCAGGTGGCGCGATGATGCACATGCTGCGCCGTGTCGGCATCGACGCCACGGCGCACGGGTTCCGGGCGAGCTTCCGCGTGTGGGCGCAAGAGCACACCAGCTTCCCGCGCGAGGTCTGCGAGGCGGCCCTGGCGCACACCATCAGGGACAAGGCCGAAGCCGCCTACGCGCGCTCGGACCTGTTCGAGAAACGGCGCGAGCTCATGACCGCCTGGGCGCGCTACCTGAACCCGGCGCCGGCGGACGTGGTGAGCCTCGACGCGCGGCGGGGGGCGGTCCGATGACCCCCACTCCGGGACGAATGGGCCGATGAGCTTGAGCGCGCCGGCGACGATGCAACCCTTGCCGTCGCCGAAGCGCTCGGCGAGGCCCGCGAGGTTGCCGAGTCCGGCGGTGTCGAGCCGTGGCAGGAAGCCGCCTGCCCGGTATACCGGCCCGGTGCGGTGGTGGACGGCGCGCGGCCCGTGCGCTGCATCCGGCACGGTGGCGACGACGAGGCCATCCAGCCGACGAACGCGCGCACGGACGGGCTCCGCCTGGCGCCGGACGGCGCCGGGTCATGCGCGGGACCGGGCGCGTGAACGATGTGCAACGATCTCTCTCCGGTGCGCTGCTCGATTGGGCGCTCAACCGCCACGCCCCGGACGAGCGAGGGCGCCCGCGGCGGCATGAGGCCCATGTACGCGATGGGGCGATCTGCGCCGCGGTCGAGGACTTGGTTGCTCAAGGGGTCCCGGCGACTCGCAACGGCGCTTCCCCGGCCCGCTCCGCGTGCGATGTAGTCTCGGAGGCGTTTGGCTCGAACCCCGCCCGGGCGGCGGTCGCGCCGGGCAGGGCTCGATCAGGCGCGCGGCGGTCCCGGGCGGTCCCGGGCGGTCCCCGGGCACTCCCTGACGCGGCGGCGGTATCGCAAACCGGCAAGGGCTCCGAAGACTGGCGGGAAAGACGCTCTCGCGCTTGAAAACAAGGCGTTTCACGTAGGCCACCAAACCTCCCGGATTGGATGAGCCCAGGATTCACGGCGCTGCGGGAGCAGCAGGAGGGACACAAAAATAACCGTGAATCTTCGTCTTGTATGCTCCCGGCCACTCCCGCATGGAACAGAGGAGTCCATCAATGGCTTACCGACTTTTGCCGCTTGCCGAGGTGGCGGAGCGCACGTGCCTGAGCAAAAGCGCCATCTACGTGAAAATCAGCCTGGGAGAATTCCCGAGGTCGGTCCCCTTGGGTGAGCGCTCGCGCGCCTGGCTCGAACACGAGATCGACGCCTGGATTGAGGAGCGCATGCAGGCCCGCGATCAGAAGCACGCCCGCCGGAAAAGCCGCGCGGCGGCGGGATGAATCGTGCCCAAAGAAAAGCGCCCGGCCGCGAGCAGAGCGGACCGGGCGCCGAAGGAGCCGCGGAAGGCGGCGCCTGAGAGCTTCGCGCCTGTAGGGCGGTCCTGCAACCCCGAGACCCACGGCGAGGCTTCCTCGGCGCCTGCCGCGGCGGATGCCTGCCCGTGCTGTGGCTGGCGCGGGAGTCCGCTCGCCCGGCCCTGCCGCGTCCTGCGCTTCCCTGGCGGTGACCGCGTGCCCTGCCGGCGGTGCGCCGATGGCGCCTGCCCTGCCGGACGCTGGCGGTGTGCGGGTCCCGGGCCGGGCGCGGCGCCATGAACGCACGGCCCCGCGGACCCCTGCCCGACGTCGAGGATTGGGCGGCCCGGCTCGATCTGCGCCACCGGAGCGGCGAGTACGCGGGTCCCTGTCCGGTGTGCGGCGGGACGGACCGCTTCCACGTGCGACGCGGCCGGGGCGGCGCCGCGCTGGTGGGCTGCCGGGGGTGCATCGACGGCCAGCCGAAGGCGGTCCGGCGCGAGGCGTTCGGGCGGGTGCTCCGGGTGGCGTTCCCGGAGCGGTCCCGGTCCGGGGCGGGTGATTCGCCGTCCTGGACCGCGCAACCGCCCCGGAGGGCGCCTGAGCGCGATTCCGGGCCGGACGATGCCGATGCCCGGCGCGAGTTCGCGCGGCGTGTCTGGGAGCGGGCAAGACCGCTTGCCGACACGCTCGCCGAAACCTACCTGCACGCTCGCGGTGTCGGGCACGTCGCCGGAGCGCCTTCTCTGCGCTTCGCCGCGGGGCTCTCGCATCCGGACACACCTGGGCGCTTCCCCTGCCTTGTCGCCCGCGTACAGGACGCTCACGACGCCTTCTTGGGCGTGCAACGGACCTATCTCGCGGCGGACGGCGCCGGCAAAGCCAACGTCGAATCGGTCCGCGCCAGTCTGGGGAGCCTGAGCGGCGGTGCGGTCCGGCTGGCGGCGCCGGAGGACGGGCGCCTGCTCGTGGGCGAGGGCATCGAGTCGACCGCGGCGGCGATGGCGCTGATCGGCCTGCCGGGTTGGGCAACGCTCGGCACGCCCGGGCTGAAGGCGATCCAGCTCCCGGAGCACGTTCGCGACGTGGTGATCGCGGCCGATCGCGATGCGGACGGACTGGAAGCCGCGGCGGCCCTGGCCCGCCGGCTCGAAGCGGACGGTCGGGACGTGGAGATCCGCCCCCCGCCCAAGGGCGACTTCAACGATGCGCTGCTCCTGGCGCAGAAGGCGGCGCCATGACGGCGCGAGTCTGTGAATGGGACGGATGCGAGGCCGAGGTCACCGGACGGAGCAAGCGGTGTCCCGAGCATCAAGTGGAGCATCGGGGCGAGACGGACTCCGCCCGCAAGCGGCCGGCTCGAAATGCGGACAAATGCGGACAAGCCGCGTCCGCATTTGCGGCGGTGTCTCCCGACGAGGCGGACCGCGAGGCGGCGGCCATCAAGGCCCTGAAACGGGCCAGCCTGCCCGAGGACCTGATAGAGCGCACGAAGGCGGATCCCGGCGCTCCGTTCGAGGAAGCGGACAAGCTCGCCAAGATGCGCACCGAGGCCCCTGCCGATTGGGCGCGGGTCAGGGGGGAATTCAAGAGAAAGACCGATGTTTCGCTCGGCGATCTCGAGCGGGCGATGGGCAACGTGGGGAATGGGGACGGCGACGGAGAGAACGTACGCCCGACGCAAGCCGGCCAGCTCATCGCCATCGCCGAGGCCGGATGCACGCTGTTCCACTGCGGCGAGGATGCGTTCGCCGAGATTGAGAACGACGGGCATTGCGAGACGTGGCCCGTGCGCTCGCGCGGCTTCCGCCAGTGGCTTCAGCTTCGCCACCTGGATGAACACGGCGGCGCCACGAGCCACGAGGCGCTGCACTCGGCGCGGGACACGATTGAAGCGAAGGCGCGGTTCAAGGCGCCGGCGTGCGAGGTCTCCCGGCGGGTCGGCGCGGCGAACGGCGCCCTGTATCTCGATCTGTGCAATCCGAAATGGCAGGCGATCGAGGCGGACTCGAAGGGGTGGCGGCTCGTCGATCGCCCGTCCGTGCGGTTCATCCGCTCGCGGACCGCGCGCGAGCTGCCCACCCCTGAGCGCGGCGGCGGTATCGGCGACCTCCGCCCGTTTCTCAATCTCACCGAGGAAGACTTCACCCTCGCCGTGGACTGGCTGCTGGCGGCGATGCGCAACAAAGGGCCGTATCCGGTGCTGGTGCTGACGGGTGAGCAAGGCTCTGCCAAGAGCACCTGCGCCCGGATGCTGCGCGCCCTCGTCGACCCGAGCGAGGCGCCGCTTCGTTCGGTCCCGCGCAACGAGCACGATCTGTTCATCGCGGCCCGGAACGCGCATGTACTCGCCTTCGACAACCTGAGCAGGATGCTCGCGTGGCTGTCGGATGCCCTGTGCCGGCTATCGACGGGCGGCGGCTACGCGGCGCGCGAGCTCTACTCCGACGATGAGGAGGTCGTGATCAGCGCGCAACGGCCGCTGATCCTGAACGGCATCGACGAGGTCGTCGCACGCGGCGATCTGGCGGACCGCGCCATCTTCCTGACGCTGAGCGCGATTCCCGATGCGGACCGCGAGCCGGAGGCGGATCTGTGGGCACGGTTCGAGGAGGCTCGCCCGCGCATCCTCGGCGCCCTGCTCGATGCGCTCGTCGAAGGGTTGCGGCGGCTTCCGGACGTCACGTTCGAGCGGCTGCCGCGGATGGCGGACTTCGCGAAGTGGGCGGTGGCCTGCGAGGGCGCCATCTTCGAGGCCGGCGCGTTCATGCAGGCGTACACGGGGAACCGCGCCGGCGCCGTCGAGGCGGTGATCGACGCGAGCCCGGTCGCCAGCGCGATCCGCGAGCTGATGCAGTCCCGCGGGCCGGCGGCGACATGGGAAGGCTCTGCGACCGAGCTGCTTGCCGAATTGGAATCCCGCGTCGATGAGAGGGTGGCGAAGGGCAAGGAATGGCCCAAAACCGCTCGGGCGTTGAGCGCGACCGTGAACCGCGTCAGCTCGGTGCTTCGTCCGGCGGCCATCAAGATAGAGCGGGAGAAGCTCGGGGGTGGGAGGCGGAATCTGCTCATTTCTGTGCTGCCCGAAAGTACCTGCAAATTTGCGCCCGTTGCGCCCGTTGCGCCCAACCCCCTGAAAAGACGGGGCGACGGCGGGCGCAAACGGGCGCAAACGGGCGCAAATCGGGCGCAAACGGAGGGCGCTGACACTACAACGGGCGCAACGGGCGCAACGGGCGCAAATTTGCGCATGTTTTCGGGGAACGGCAAGGAAAGACCCGTCCAACCGCCCGCGCTGCCATCCCAACCGCCCGGCACGGCGACCCTGGGCGAGGCGAGCAGGAAGGCGGATGCCTACCGGAGGGCGACAGATGGCGAGTAAACGGCGCAGATCCAGGCATCGAGGCCGCCCCGCGCCGAGCGAGGGGCGGGCCGACCTGGACGGCTCCGCAGCATGCGCGGGCGCCGCAAATGCGGACACGACGGGCGCAAATGCGGACAAATGCGGACAAGCCGCGTCCGCACTTTCCGTGTCCGCATTTGCGCCCGCGGTGGCCCGGCTGTGGGAGGCGGCGACATGCGCGGATGCGACTCCCGCCCGGGTCTACCTGGAACGTTGCGGGTGCTGGCCCGGTCGTCACGTCCGGGCGCCCTTGCCGGCTGACTCGGTGCGCTGGCTGACCCGTGAAGCCGCCCCTGAGCCTGACGCGGCGGCCGGCTGGCATGGACTCCCGCCCGGCGCTGCCGGCGCCGTGGTGTTCGCCTGGCGGCGGTCCGGCGTGCAGGACGGTCCGCCCGTCGCGGTGCGCCTCGTTGCGCTCGATGCCCGCAGCTTCCCCGTGCGGGAGGCGCGATCGACGGTCGGGAGTCGCGCCGGCGCGATGCCGCCGCCTGATTCGGAGGTACGCACATGCCCCCCAAGGCGCGATCGACGGTCGGGAGTCGCGCCGGCGCGATGTTCCGGGCCGGGGACCTGCGCGACGAGGGTGCGGTGACGGTCCAGGCGAACGACGAAGGCGACCGGCCGCACGCGAACGGATGGCTTGAGACCCCTTGGCTCGAGGTCCTGGAAGGGAAGCGGTGACGCACGAGGATCTCGAGGGGACGCACGACGACGTCGGCCAGGGCCGGCGGGCGCTGGCGTGGTGGAGTGACCCGGCGGCCGATGGGCCGGGCGGATGGACGGCCCGCGATGCGGAGGTTGCGCGCGCGGGGCTGCTGCGACGCCTGCCGCGGGCCGTTCTCCCGCGGCGCGGCGGTGACGACGAAGCGGGAGGGAGGCATGACTGACGAGCATCGAAAGCTGGCCGACGAGTGGGCGCGGGAGCTGACGACGAAGCGCGGGCTCGATCTGCTCACCGTCGAGCGTTTCGCCGCGGTTCTGGTGGATCGCGCCCGCTACCGCATCCAGTCCGGAACCGGCGAAGCGGCGAAGCGCAAGGGGAGGGGCCGGCGATGAAGCCGCGGCGGCCGATTCTGAGACTCCGCAACGCGCCATCGTCCGGGGAGAGGCGAACCAGTGCGGACGCGGGCGTGTCCGCCTGTGCGTCGTCACCGGAGACCGCGCCGGGGATGCCCGCGCCGGCGACGTGGCGCGAGCGCATGGCGGCGGAGGTCGAGGCCCTGACCGGCGGGCATGCCCCCGGTGCTCGGCCCTCTGCGCGCGGGCGGCCCGTGGATGCCCTTCACGCTCGGCCTGCGCGACGCCTTCATGGTGCGCTACCCCGAAGCCGACGAAGACCGTGTGCGGCGGCTGTTCGCCCGGCTCTGCGCCAGTGACGGGTATCTCCGGGCGCTGGCCCGCGAAGGCGCGAGGCGTCACGACCTGGAGGGATGTCCGCTCGGGCCGGTGAGCGATGCGCACCGCACGCGGGCGGCGCAGCAGATCGAAGCACGACGCGCGAAGGGAGCGAGGGCATGACGGCGCAGATCGCGGCGTATGGGCGACTCGGCTCGGACCCGCGCCCGCATGAGACCCGGAGCGGGACGGCGACGTCGACGGCGAGCCTTGCGGTGGGGGTGCCGGACCGGAGCCGGGATGCCGAGGAAGGCGCAACCGAAACGCTGTAGCTGGCGGTGACGGCGTTCGGGCGGCTCCAATGGAGCCAGTACATGACGCGCGACGGCGAGACACGCGAGCAGTGGCCGATCGTTGCGGATGCCGTCGTGTCCGCCCGGTCCGTGCGCCCTGGCGGCGGCTCCCGCCTCCGCGGGAGTGACGGGCGCAAGGGCGACGGGGACAGCTCACGCTCGGGCGGGAACGGGCGGGGTGAAGGCTCGCGCCGGCGGGCTCGCCGAGTGCATCGGCCGGCGCGGCGGGCAGTCCGGCCAGGGCGGGCGCGCCGCGGCGGGCGGGTCCGGTCCGGGCCCTCCCCGAGGGCGGGTTCGAGCTCGAAGCTCTACGGGGCGGGACGCGACCGGGACGCGTGGCGCCGTTCGGCCGTCGTCCCCGATCCCTCCCCGCGAGGGCGGGGCGCCGGCGCCGGGCGCCGATCCCGGACCGCCACTGGATCCTTCCCCCGCCGGCGCTCGCGCAGCACCTGCGCCCGATGCCGGATCGCCCCGTAGCTGCGCCCGAGCGCCTCGGCGAGGACGCGCAGCGCGCCGGTGCGTCCACACCGAGGCCGCCCGCCACGCGCCCAGCGCATGGAGTGGCGCAAGAGCGCATCCTCCGCCCGCGTCCACCGCCGCCCGCCCATCGATCCCTTCCCCGGCCATCGCCTCGCGTCAAAGTACCGTGAAAACCGTCCCCTCCGAAATCCGCCGCGACCTCGATGTTCGGCGCCGACGGCGCGGCGCACGGGACGGTTTTCACGCGCACGGGACGGTTTCTTCACGCGCACGGGACGATTTCCAAAACCGTCCCGTGCGCGCAGACCCTGGAAAACAAGGGGTTCGGGCCGCGGGCGGTCGCGCAGGTGCCTTGCCTGAAGGCGCGGGCGCGTCCGGACCCGCGCGGCCCGTCATTGCGCGGAATCCTATGTTATGTCAAAAAACAGGCTTCAACCCGCGTCAACCGGGTGTGCGCGTTCGGCTGCATCGGCCCGTCCGCCGGCGCTCGACGCGGCGCGGGCCTCGTCCCGTCGCCTGGCCAAGCGCCCGCTACCGAAATGCACAACCGCTCGCGCGTGCGGGCGCGTGCTGGGGCGCGCGCGTCGTGGTTCGGGCTCGATGGCGGGAAGGGCGGGTGAGCTTCCAGCACCGGACGCTATCGGCGAGATATACGGCGTTCCCCCTCCCCGGCACGGCCGGGCGGGCGTTCACCGTTGCCGGGGTCTCGCCGGCGTATCGGACGCGAGGGCTCCATCGAGCCGACAGCGTCCCTTGGGCGGTCGGCTCGAGCCGAGCGCACCGGCATCAGGCCAGCAGGGCGCGCAGGCCGGGCGGGCGGTCGCGGTCGCGCGGGCCAAGCGCGCCGGCGTTCGTCCCGGCGTCCGGGCGAGCCGCACTCGAAGCCCCCGGGACCACTCCAAAAGATGCGCCGTAATCACACTTATGGAGCGGCGTTCCCCTGCCGGGCCGGCCCCCGGGGGGCGGGCGGGATCGGCGGCGTTCCCCTCTCCCGGCACGGCCCGCCGGGGAGGCTCGAAGCGCGCCGGGCGGCCCGGCCCGGGCCTCGCCGAGGGCGGAGCAGGCTCGACGCTCGACGCGGCGGAGGCGGTCGGCCACGATCCCCCCCATACACCCGAGCGCAACCGCGCGTTGCGCCGGACTCCCGTCTGTGAAATCGCGCCGTCCACGGACACGCCCATCCAACGGCGAAAGACCGGAAGCGCGCCGGGCGGTCCGGCCCGGGCCTCGCCGAGGGCGGAGCAGGCTCGACGCTCGACGCGGCGGAGGCGGTCGGCCACCCGGAGGCGGCCGGGCGTCCGGAACGGCGCCCGTCCCGGCGCGCGTCCCGCGGCGCCGATCCCCCCATACCCCCGAGCGGAGCCGCGCGTTGCGCCGGACTCCCGTCTGTGAAATCGCGAGGTCCACACACACGGGCGGCGTGGTGGCGTGCGGGCCGCGTGACGGCCAAGCCGGCCCGGCTGGCGCCGGACGCGCTATCGAGTCGAGCTCGCCGGCCCACCAGAGGGGGCGGCGGGATCGAGCCGCGCTCGCCTGTGCCAGACCACCAGGGCGCGGGCGGGATCGGCGGGATCGACGGCGTTTCCTCTCTCCGGCACGGCCCGCCGGGAGGCTCGAAGCTCGACGCGGTGGAGGCGGCCGGCCACCCGGAGGCTGCCGGGCGTCCGTCCCGGCGTGCCCCCCGCGGCGCCGATCCCCCCATACCCCCGAGCGCAACCGCGCGTTCCGTTTGCCTCCCGCGTGTGAAGTCGCGCCGTCCACGGACACGCCCATCCAACGACGAAAGACCGCCGGCCGATGACGTCGAGCGCGACGCGCGGACGATGGGCCGCTTGATTTGCCCTTCTTCTCGAACCCGCCCACCCTCCGACCCTCCGGGTTGCCGGCCGCCTTGGCGCTTGACCCGGCCGGCGGCGGCTCGGAGCAGGCGTCACCACCGCACGCCCAGGGTGATGCTCACCCCGTGCTCGGGCCGGTGCGCGTCGCGCTCGCGCCGCCAGCCCTCCACGTCCAGCCCCAACGCCTCGCCCGGCAGGGCCAGACGCCACCCGAGCCCGTACCGGCGCTCCCCCTCCGGCGCCCGCCCGAACCGCGTGTAGGGCGTCCCCACCCCGACCCCGAACGCCGGGAGCCCGTAGCCCAACTCCGCCTCCACACCCACCCCCGACTCCCCCTCGACGCCCGACGACCCCCGTCCGGCCACGCCCTCCTCCCACAGACGCCCCGTGCCGCTCCCCGCCTCCCCCCACGACGGCTCCACCCGCAGCGACAGACCTCGACCCCTCCCCCGAGGCTCGAGCCTCACCCCGCCCGACACCCCCCACTCCTCCACCCCCTCCCCGTGCGCCACCAGCCACCGACCGCCCAACTCCATCACCAAACCCCCGCCCGCGCCGAGCCCCGGACCGCTCCACGACAGCCCGCCCCCCACCTCCACACCCGCCCCCGTCGCCCCGTCCCCTCCGTCCCAACGGACCCCCACCTCCCCCGACGGCGCCAGCCGCGCTCCGTCGTCCAGCGCGTACTCCTTCGCACCCTCCATCGCCACACGCAGCCGATGCGTGTGCACCGACAGCCCCTCGATCAGGTCCCCGTTCTCCTCCACCTCGTAGCGCGTCGCCTGACCCTCCCCCTTCAGGTCCACCCGCACCGCACCGCCCGACACCACCCGCACCGCACCCCCCGCCGCCACCGCCAGCAGCTCGCTGTCGCTCTTCTGCCGCCCGAAGCGCTCCACCAGCGCCGCGTCGACGATCTCGACCTCCCCCGCACCGTAGCCCAACGCCCCCCACAGCCGCGCACCGGTCCCCGACGACCACCCCAGATACGGCTGCACGCTCGCCATCCGACTCCGGTGCACCCCCTCGACCGGACCCTCCTCCCCGCTGCGGTCGGTGTAGTCCATCCCGCTCTCGAACCACGACACCCCGGCCCCGCCGACGAGCCCGGACCCAAACCCCACGTCCGCCCCCAGATGGGCCGCGAACAGCTCCCCCGACCACCTCAGGGAAGGCACGTCCCGCGACAGGCTCCGCCGCTCCCCCGCCCCCCAAACGGTCACGGCCCGCCCGAAGCCCCGCCCCACCCCTTCGCCTTCCTCCCCCCCGCCGCCGAGGGCCACCACGAACGACTGCCCGCTCCACAGCTCCTTCCACGACACCCCACCCTCTTCCAGCGCCTGCCCGTTCGACTGCATGAACCCCGCCAGCGCCGCCGACAGCCCCTCGCCGGACCCCCCCGAGCCGCCTCCGTCCCCCACAGACCCCAGCCGCCGCGACACCGCCTCCATCGCGCTGTCCCACGACGCCCGCGCCACCTCCGGCAGGATCGAGCGGTTGATCGCCGCAAGCCGCGCACGGGCCTCCTTCTTGTTCGACCGTACCTCGATGGTGAACTCCAACTCGTCCTTGTCCCCGTCGGCATCGGTCGCCGTCCAGGTGTACTTCTTCTCCGCGAACTCCTCCGTCGGCGTCCCCGACAGCACACGCTCGACCCGATCCACCGACAGACCCGGCGGCTCGTCCTCCGGCGAAAGCGTGTACCTTACGGTCCCGTCGCCGCCGGTCGCCTCCGGCAGCTCCACCACCGGCTCTATGGCCTCGTCCACCGTGAACACCATCTCCGTCATGGTGAAACCGACCGGGTCGAACATCGGCTCCGTGTCCTCGTACCCCACCGCGAACGGCGAGAACTCCGTCACCCCGGACGCGCATACCATCGTCCCGTCTCTCGCCTCCGACCCGTCAACTTCCACCCAAACGCTGCCGTCATAGTGCAGCAGCAGCAGGTCACGATTGGCCGACCCATCCACACCGGCCGCCGCAACCTGCAGGCCCTCGCTCACAGGCAGGCATATCCCCAGCCCCGACGACGGAACCGCATCCTCCGGCGCCACGCCGACGTCCACCCACCGCCGCGCCTCCGTCGCCGCCAGACCGCCGAAGCCGCCGTCTTTCGCCGCCGCCTCCAGCGCATCGACATCCGGCGGCAGCGAAGCCGTCACCGTCAGCGCCGAACCCGCTCCCACACCCTTCAGATCGACCTCGATCCCCTCCGGAACGCCGGCCTCCCCCTCCACCGTCACCCAGCGGCCTTCGACGCGGACGGTCGTCGTCATCCCCGGCGCGACCTTCACCTTGGTATCGCCCTCCACCGCCACCGTCACCGTCGTCGCCACCCCGTCGTACCCGCCGCCCGACGCCGTGTGCGTCAGGGAGGACACCACATCGGCATATTCGTCATCGTCGTCGTCCGCGGTCACGGTCACCGTCTGCGCCGTCTCCCAGCTCAACTCCGCCGCCGCCGTGAAGGTGAGACTGCCGGGGTCGGGCTTCACCGCGTCGCTCGCCACCCGCACCGTCACCGTGCCGACGGGCTCGCTGGTGAGCCTGACCGTGTAGGTCACCCCGGTGCCGTCGCCCGCCTTCACCGCGAGCGGCGACGAGGGCTCGAACGCCTTGCCCTCCTCGTCGACGATCGCCAACCCCTTCTCGTCGTCGTCCCTGATGGTCAGCGTCGCGGGCGTCGCCGTGGCCACCACGCCCACGCCGTCGCCGCCCTCCGGCCCGTCGTTGGTCGCCGCCCCCGAGACCCTCACCTTCTTGTCCGGCGCGTCCACGTCGTCGTCCACCGCGGTCACCGTCACCGTCCCGGTGCTCGCAATCGAGCCGGCCGCGATGGTCAGCATCGTCGCCGCGCTCAACGTGAAGTCGCCCGCCTCCGCCGGGGCCACCGGCGCGGCCGAGACCGTCACCGTCGTCGCCTCGCTCGACGGGTGCGACAGCCTCGCCGTCACCGTCGAAACCCCGCCGTTCTCCGAAATCTCCGAAATCCCGTCGTCTTGCGGCGCCGAATCCAGCTCCGACAGCATCAGCGCCACCCTCGGCGCTTCGTCGTCGTCGGTGGTGCTCACGTCCACGTCCACGGGGTCGAGGCCGTCGTAGTCGGCGTCGGCGCTCGACGGGTCGAGGCGCACCCGCCAAGCCACATCCCCGTCGTGGACGTCGTCGTCCATCCCGGTCACCGTCACCGTCTGCGCCGTCTCCCAGCTCGTCGTGGCGAACACCAGCGACGAGGGCGACACCTCCCCCTCGGTCTCATCCGGGGCGTCCCCGACCGCATTCCATCTCGTCACCGACACCGTCACCGCCGCCGAGGGCTGCGACCGCAGCGCCACCGTGAACGTCGCCTGCCCGCCACCCTCCGTCGCCTGGCCCGTGACCCCGCCCACAGGGTCGAGCGCCAGGCCGAACTCGTCGTCGCGGATGACCAGGGTCGCATCCGACGGCGCCGCCACCCCGCGACCCCCCGCCGCCGTCGCCGACACCCTCACCCGCTTCCTCCCCGAGGGCGCCGCGTTGTCCACCGCCGTCACCGTCACCGTCCCGCTGCTCGCCGTCGCCCCCGCCGCGAGGGTCAGCGTGGTGGTCGCGCTCAAGCTGAAGTCGCCCCCGACCGTGTTCGCCCCCGCCGCCGCCGACACCGTCAAGGTCACCGCCTCGGTCGTCGGATGCGACAGACGCGCCGTCACCGTCGACACCGCGCCGTTCTCGAGAATCACCCGCGGCGTCAGCACCAGGGTCGCCGTCGCCGTCGCCTCGTCGTCGGTCAGGGCCAGGGTCGCGGCCGACGGGTTCGCGACGCCGTGGCCCCCCGCCGCCGTCGCCGTCACCGTCACGGACTTGTCCGCCGCGTCCACGTGGTTGTCGTTGCCCCGCACCGTCACCGTCCCGGCGCTCGTCGTCGACCCCGCCGCAATCGTCAGCGTCGTCCCCGTCTGCGTGAAGTCCCCCGCCACCGCGCCGGTCGAGGCCACCGCCGCCGTCGCCACCGTCACCGTCACCGGCTGGCTCGACGGGCCCGACAAGGCCACCGTCACCGTCGAGACCCCGCCGTTCTCCGAGATCGAGGCCGGTCCCAGAGCCAGGCTCGCCGTCGGCAGCGTCTCGTCGTCGGTCAGGGTCAGCGACGCCCCCGTCACCGACCCCGCGCCCTGGCCGTTGGCCAAGGTCGCGGTCACCGTCACGCTGCGCCCCGCGGTCCCCTGGTGGACGCCGTCGTTCACGGCCGTCACCGTCGCCGTGTCCGAGGCCGCCGTCGTCGAGCCCGCCGCGATGACGATGGTCGCGTCCGAGCCCACCGTGTAGGCCCCGGAGACCGCCGTCACCGTCACCGTCGAGGGCTGGCTCGACGGGTGCGACAAGGTCGCGCTCACCGCCGAGGTCCCGCCGCTCTCCGACACCGACGCCGGGTTCAGCGACAGCACCACCCCCGGGGCCGCCTCGTCGTCGGTGATGGTCAAGGTCACCGACGGCGGGGGGTTCGTCAGGTTGAGGCTGTCGGCGGCCGTGCCCGAGACCGTCACCGACTTGTCCGGCGCGTCCGTCGTGTCGTTCACCGCCGTCACCGTCACCAACCCCGTGCTCGTCGTCGCGTTGACCGCGAAGGTCAGGGTCGTCGCCGTGCTCAAGGTGAAGTCGCCCGCCGCCGTGTTCGCCCCCGCCGCCGCGGCCACCGTCACCGTCACCGCCACGGACGACTGCCGGTCCAGGGTCGCCGTCACCGTCGCCACCCCGCCGTTCTCCGCAATCGAGTCGGAAGACAGCGCCAGCCTCGTCTGCGGCGTGTCGTCGTCGGCGAGGGTCAAGGTCGCGTTCGCCGGGTTCGTCACCCCGTGGCCGCCCGCCGACGTCCCCGACACCGTCACCTGCTTGTTCCCCGAAGCCACCGCGTTGCCGTTCGCCCTCACCGTCACCGCGCCCGTGCTTGTCGTCGAGCCCGCCGCGATGGTCAAGGTCGTCGCCGTGCTCAGGGTGAAATCCGCCGCCACCGCGCCCGTCCCCGCCGCCGCCGCCACCGTCACCGTCACCGCCGCGCTCGACGGTCCCGACAACGTCGCCGTCACCGCCGACACCCCGCCTTCCTCCGAGATCGAGGACGGCCCCAGAGCCAGCGCCACCGTCGGCCGGGTCTCGTCGTCGGTCAGGGTCAGCGCCGCCCCGGTCACCGACCCCGCGCCCTGGCCGTTCGCCAGCGCCGCCGAAACCGTCACGCTCCGCCCCGCGCTCCCCTGGTGGACGTCGTCGTTCACGGCCGTCACCGTCGCCGTGTCCGAGGCCGCCGTCGTCGATCCCGCCGCGATCGTGATGGTCGCGTCCGAACCCACCGTGTAGGAACCGGAGACCGCCGTCACCGTCACCGTGGAAGGCTGGCTCGACGGGCGCGACAAGGTCGCCGTCACCGTCGAGACGCCGCCGTTCTCCGAGACCGACGCCGGGTCCAGCGACAGCGCCGCCGTCGGCGCCGCGTCGTCGTCGCGCACCGTCAGCGCCGCCCCCGTCACCGCCATCGTCGTCGAATCGGCCGCCGCCCGGGCGTTGGTGATCGTCGCCGTCACCGTCTCCGTCCGGTCCGGCGCGTCCGTCGTGTTGTCCACCGCCACGATGGTCGCCGTGTCCGAGGCCGCCTGCGTGCTCCCCGCCGGGATCACGATCGCCGCGTCCGTCCCCGCCGCGTAGAACCCGGAGACCGCGCTCACCGTCACCGTCGTCGCCGCGCCGGAGGGGTGCGAGAGCCGCGCCGTCACCGTCGCCGCGTTGCCCGTCCCGCTCTCCGCGATGCTCGCGGGGTTCAGCGCCAAGGTCACCCCCGGCGGGCCGTCGTCGTCGGTGGTGGTGACGGAGACGTCCTCCTCGACCGACGACGTGTCGTAGTCGCCGTCGCCGCTCGACGGGTCGAGGCGCACCGTCCAGGTCACCGTCCCGTCGTCGATCGTGTCCTGGACCCCGGTCACCGTCACCGTCTGCGCCGTGCTCCAGCCCCCCGTCGCGAAGGTCAGCGACGAAGGCTCCGCCCGCCCCTCCCCCGCATCCTGGCTCGCCACCGACACCGTCACCGCCGCCGTCGGCTGCGTCCGCAGCGCCACCGTGAACGTCGCCTGCCCCCCCGCCTCCGTCGCCTGCCCGCTCACCGCGCTCACGTTCAGCCCGAACTCGTTGTCGCGGTTCCTCGCATACACGGTGACCGCCGAGAGCGCGTCGTAGTTGGAATCCGCAGTGTTCGTCTGGTCGATGGTCAAGGTGACCGTGTAGTCCCGGCTGCCGTCGGCGGCGGCATCGTCCACCCCGGTCAGGGTCACCGTCTGCGCCGTGCTCCAGTTGGTGGTCGTGAAGGTCAGCGTCGCCGGCGCCGCCGTGCCCTCGCTGGTGTCCGAACTCGCCGTGCCGATCTCCACGTCCCCCGTGGGCTCCGTCGCCAGCTTCACGGCGAACGTGGCCGTCCCCGCTGATTCCGTCGTCTCCAGCCGGGAGCCGGTCGAGGTCGCCGGAGACACCGCGATCCCTGCCGTGTCGTCGTCGGTCAAGGTCAACGAAACCCCGCCCCCGGACACCGTGCCCGCGCCGTGGCCGTTGGTCAGCACCGCCGTCACCGTCACCTGCCGGTCCGCCGCGTCCACATCGTTGTCCGTGGCCGTGAGCGCCACCCCGTCCGGACTCGTCGTCGCCCCGGCCGCGATCACGATCCGCGACGCCGCCCCCGAGCCCACCGTGAACGCCCCCGTCACCGCCTGCACCGTCACCGTCGTCGCCTGGGCCGAACGCCGGCTCAAGGTCGCCGTCACCGTCGTCACCCCGCCGTTCTCCGAGATCGACGAGGACGACAGCGCCAAGGTCGCGTCCGGCGCCGCGTCGTCGTCGGTGATGGTCAGCGTCCGGGCGATCGGGTCCTGCACGCTCTGGGCGTTGGCCGCCGTTCCCGAAACGCTCACCTGCTTGTTCGGCGCGTCCGTGTCGTCGTCCACCGCCGCGACGGTCACCGTGCCGCTGCTGGTCGTCGCGCCCGCCGCGATGGTCAGGGTGGCCGCGCTCGACAGCGTGTAGTCGCCCGCCGCCGCGCCGGTCGAGGTCACCGGCGCCGCCGACACCGTCACCGTCGTCGCCGCGCTCGACGCCCGGTTCAAGGTCGCGGTCACCGCCGCGGTGCTGCCGGTCCCGCTCTCGTCGATGGTCGAAGGCGTCAGCACCAGGGTCACCGTCGGCGGGCCCTCGTCGTCGCGGATGGTCAGCGTCGCGTCCGCCGGCGCCGTCACCCCGTTGCCGCCCGCCGCCGTCGCCGACACGCGCACCTCGACGTCGGGCTCGTCGGCGGCGTTGTCGTTCGCCGTCACCGTCACCGCGCCGGTGCTCGCGGTGGCCCCGGCCGCGATGGTCAGCGTCGTCGTGCTCGACAGCGCGAAGTCCCCCGCCACCGCGCCCGTCGACGCCACCGGGGCGGCCGACACGGTGAGCGTCACCGCCGCGCTCGACTTGCCCGAGAGCGTCGCCGTCACCGTCGAGACGCCGCCGCTCTCGCCGACGGTCGCGGGCGCGAGCACCAGCGCCAGGGTCGGCAAGGCGTCGTCGTCGGCCAGGGTCAGGGTCGCGTTCGGCGGATTCGCCACGTTGTTGCCGCCCGCCGCCGTGCCGGAGACGGTCACCGACTTGTTCGGCGAATCCACGTCGTTGCCGTTCGCGGTCACCGTCACCAGGCCCGAGCTCTCCGTCGCCCCGGCCGCGATGGTCAGGGTCGCCGCGTTCGACAGGGTGAAGTCCCCCGCGACCGCGCCGGCCCCCGCCGCCGCCGCCACCGTCACCGTCACCGCAGCGCTCGACGGGCCCGAAAGCGTCGCGGTCACCGTCGCCACCCCGCTCGTCTCCGCAACCGACGAGGGCGTGAGCGCCAGCGCCACCGTCGGCAACGTCTCGTCATCGGTCAGGGTCAGGGTCGCGTCCGGCGGGTCCGCGACGCTGTTGCCGCCTGCCGCCGTGCCGGAGACGGTCACCGACTTGTTCGGCGAGTCCACCGCGTTGCCGTTCGCCGTCACCGTCACCGTCCCGGCGCTCGTCGTCGCCCCGGCCGCGATGGTCAGGGTATTCGCGCTCGACAGGGTGAAGTCGTCCGCAACCGCGCCGGTCCCCGCGGACGCGGCCACCGTCACCGTCACCGCGGCGCTCGACTTGCCCGAAAGTGTCGCCGTCACCGTGGAGATGCCGCCCGTCTCCGAAATCGACGAATCGGAGAGCGCCAGCGCAACCGTCGGCAAGGCGTCGTCGTCCGTCAAGGTCAAGGTCACGTTCGGCGGGCTCGAGACGCCGTTGCCGCCCGCCGCGGCGCCCGAGACCGTCACCGACTTGTTCGGCGAATCCACGTCGTTGCCGTTCGCCGTCACCGTCACCAGGCCCGTGCTGGTGGTCGCGTTGGCCGCGAAGGTCAGCGTCGCCGCCGTGCTCAAGGTGAAGTCCGCCGCCACCGCGCCAGCCCCCGCGGCCGCCGCCACCGTCACCGTCACCGCCGCGCTCGACGGACCCGAAAGCGTCGCCGTCACCGTCGAGATGCCGCCCGTCTCCGAGATCGACGTGTCGGAGAGCGCCAGCGCCACCGTCGGCAAGGCGTCGTCGTCCGTCAAGGTCAAGGTCACGTTCGACGGGTTCGCCACGCCGTTGCCGCCCGCCGCCGCGCCCGAGACGGTCACGGACTTGTTGGGCGAATCCACCGCGTTGCCATTCGCCGTCACCGTCACCAGGCCCGTGCTGGTGGTCGCGTTGGCCGCGAAGGTCAAGGTCGTCGCGCTCGACAGGGCGAAGTCACCCGCGACCGCGCCCGTCCCCGCCGCCGCGGCCACCGTCACCGTCACCGCTTCGCTCAATGGGCCGGACAAGGTCGCGGTCACCGTCGAGACGCCGCCCGTCTCCGTGACCGACGAAGACGACAACACGAGCGCCACCGTCGGCAACGTCTCGTCGTCTTCCAAGGTCAGCGTCACGTTCGGCGGGTTCGCCACGTTGTTGCCGCCCGCCGACATCCCCGAGACCGTCACCGACTTGTTCGGCGAATCCACCGTGTTGCCGTTCGCCGTCACCGTCACCAAACCGGCGCTCGTCGTCCGTCCTGCCGCGATGGTCAGGGTCGTCGCCGTGCTCAAGGCGAAGTCCGCCGCGACCGCGCCGGTCCCCGCCGCCGCGGCCACCGTCACCGTCACCGCCTCGCTCGACGGACCCGACAGCCGCGCCGTCACCGTCGAGATGCCGCCCGTCTCCGAAATCGACGAGGCGGAGAGCGCCAGCGCAACCGTCGGAAGCGTCTCGTCGTCGCTCAGGGTCAGCGCCGCCCCCGTCACCGCGCCCGCGCCCTGGCCGTTGGTCAGCGCCGCCGTCACCGTCACGCTGCGGCCCGCGCTCCCCTGGTGGATGCTGTCGTCCACGGCCGTCACCAGCACCGTGTCGGAGGCGGCCGTCGTCGACCCCGCTGCGATCGTGATCGTCGCGTCCGTGCCCACCGTGTAGGCCCCGGCGACCGCCGTCACCGTCACCGTCGAAGGCTGGCTCGACGGGTGCGAGAGCGTCGCCGTCACCGTCGCAATCCCGCCGTTCTCCGAGACCGACGACGGGTTCAGCGCCAGGGCCACCCCCGGCGCCGCGTCGTCGTCGGTCAAGGTCAGCACCGCGCCCGTCACCGATATCGTCGTCGAATCGGCCGCCGCCCGGGCGTTGGCGACCGTCGCCGTCACCGTCGGCGTCCGGTCCGGCTCGTCGGTCGTGTTGCCCACCGCCGCCACCGTCGCCGTATCCGAGGCCGCCGTCGTCGCCCCGGCCGCGATCACGATGGTCGCATCCGTTCCCACCATGTAGGCCCCGGCGACCGCCGTCACCGTCACCGTCGTCGCCGAATCCGACGGGCGCGACAGCTTCGCCGTCACCGTCGCCACGCCGCCGCTCTCCGAGACGCTCGACGGGTTCAACGCCAAGGTCACCCCCGGCGGGCCGTCGTCGTCGGTGGTGGTCACGTCCACGTCCACGTTGTCGAGGCCGTTGTAGTCGGTATCGCCGCTCGACGGGTCGAGGCGCACCTGCCAGGTCACCGTCCCGTCGTCGACGTCGTCGTCCGCGCCGGTCACCGTCACCGTCTGCGCCGTGCTCCAGGCCGCCGCGGCGAAGGTCAGGGCCGTCGAGGCCGCCGGCGCCCCGGCGCCCGCCGACACCAGCCCCTCTCCCTCGTCCCGGCTCGCGACCGACACCGTCACCGCCTCCGAAGGCTGCGTGCGCAGCGCCACCGTGAAGGTCGCCATCCCCCCCGCCTCCGTCGCCTGGCCCGTCACCGCGCCCACCGCCAGCCCGTATTCGTCGTCCCGGATCGTCAGCGTCGCGTCCGACGGGGCCGCCACGCCGCGCCCGCCGGCCGCCGTCGCCGACACCGTCACCGACTTCATCCCGGAGGCCAGGGCGTCGTCGTTCGCCGTCACCGTCACCAGACCCGCGCTCGTCGTCGCCCCTGCCGCGATCGTCAGCTTCGCCGCCGTGCTCAGCGTGAAGTCCGCCGCCACCGCGTTCGCCCCCGCCGCCGCCGCAACCGTCAGCGTCGTCGCCTCGGTCGTCGGGTGCGAGAGGGTCGCCGTCACCGTCGACACCTCCCCATTCTCCAGGATCGAGGACGGGGTCAGGACCAGCGTCGCCGTCGCCGTTGCATCGTCGTCCTCCAAGGTCAGCGTCACGTTCGGCGGAGCCGCGACCCCGTTGCCCCCCACCGCGGTTCCCGAGACCGTCACCGACTTGTTGGGCGAATCCACGACGTTGCCGTTCGCGGTCACCGTCACCAAGCCCGCGCTCGTCGTCTCCCCCGCCGCGAGGGTCAGCGTCGTCGCCGTGCTCAAGGTGAAGTCGTCCACGACCGCGCCGGCCCCCGCCGCCGCGGCCACCGTCACCGTCACCGCAGCGCTCGACGGACCGGAGAGCGTCGCGGTCACAGTCGAGACCCCGCCCGTCTCCGAGATCGAAGTGGAAGAGAGCGCCAGCGCCGCTGTCGGAAGCGTCTCGTCGTCGGTCAGGGTCAGGGCCGCCCCCGTCACCGCGCCCGCCCCCTGGCCGTTCGCCAGCGCCGCCGACACCGTCACGCTGCGGCCCGCGCTCCCCTGGTGAACGTCGTCGTCCACCGCCGTCACCAGCACGGTATCGGAGGCGGCCGTCGTCGCCCCCGCCGCGATCGTGATCGTCGCGTCCGTGCCCACCGTCCAGGCCCCGGAGACCCCCGACACGGTCACCGTCGACGGCTGGCTCGACGGGTGCGACAAGGTCGCCGTCACCGTCGCAATCCCGCCGTTCTCCGACACCGACGACGGGTTCAGCGCCAAGGTCGCGGTCGGCGCAGGGTCGTCGTCCGTGATGGTCAGGGTGGCGCCCGTCACCGTCATGGTCGTCGAGTCCGCCGCGGCCCGGTCGTTCGTGACCGTCGCGGTCACCGTGCCGGTGCGGTCCGGCTCGTCCGTGGTGTTGTCCACCGCCGCCACCGTCGCCGTGTCCGTGCTCGTCGTGTCGCCGGCCGCGATGACGACGGTGGCGTCCGCGCCGGCGCCCACCGTGTAGACCCCGGAGACCGCCGCGACCGTCACCGTCGTCGCCGCGCCCGAGGGATGCGACAGCCGCGCCGTCACCGTCGCCACGCTGCCCGTCCCGCTCTCCGCGAGGCTCGACGGGTTCAGCGCCAGGGTCACCGTCGGCGGGCCGTCGTCGTCGGTGGTGCTCACCGACACGTCCTCGTCCAGGAGACCGTCGTAGTTGCCGTCGCCGCTCGCCGGGTCGAGACGCACGTTCCAAGCCACCGTGCCGTCGTCCACGTTGTCGTCCACGCCGGTCACCGTCACCGTCTGCGCCGTGCTCCAGGACGCCGTAGCGAAGGTCAGGGTCGTCGAGGCCGCCGGCGCCCCGCCGCCCGCCGACACCAGCCCCTCGCCCTCGTTCCGGCTCGTCACCGCCACCGTCACCGCCTCCGACGGCCGCGTCAGCAGCGCCACCGTGAACGTCGCCGCGCCCCCCGCCTCCGTCGCCTGACCCGTCACCGTGCCCACGTCCAGCCCGAACTCGTTGTCCGAATTGACCGCGTACACGGTCAGCGCCGAGAGCGCGTCGTAGCTGGAATCCGCGGTGTTCGCCGTGTCCACCGTCACGGTGACGGTGTAGCCCTGGCTGCCGTCGGCCGCGGGCGGCGAATCATCCACCCCGGTCAGCGTCACCGTCTGCGCCGTGCTCCAGTCGCTCGACGTGAAGGTCAGGGTCGCCGGCATCACCGTGCCCTCGTCCGTGTCCGAGCTCGCGACGTCGAGCGCCACGTCCCCCGTGGGCTCGCTGTCCAGCTTCACCGTGAACGTCGCCGTCCCCCCCGACTCCGTGGTCCGCAGCCGGCTCGTCGTCGAGGTCGCCGGCGACACCGAGACCCCCGCCGTGTCGTCGTCCGTCAGGGTCAGGGTCACGTTCGACGGGTCCGCGACGCTGTTGCCGCCTGCCGACGTGCCCGAGACCGTCACGGACTTGTCCGCCGCGTCCACGTCGTTGCCGTTCGCGGCCACCGTCACCACGCCCGCGCTCACCGTCGCCCCCGCCGCGAGGGTCAGGGTCGTCGCCGTGCTCAGGGTGAAGTCGCCCGCCACGGCCGGCGAGACCGCCGCCGCGGCCACGGTCACCGTCACCGCCTCGCTTGATGGGCCGGAGAGGGTCGCCGTCACCGTCGAGACCCCGCCCGTCTCCGAAATCGAGGCCGGCGTGAGCACCAGCGCCACCGTCGGCAACGTCTCGTCGTCCTCCAGGGTCAGGGTCACGTCCGGCGGGTCCGCGACGCTGTTGCCCCCCGCCGCCGTGCCCGACACCGTCACCGACTTGCTCGGCGAGTCCACCGCGTTGCCGTTCGCGGTCACCGTCACCGTGCCCGCGCTCGTCGTCGCCCCCGCCGCGAGGGTCAGGGTCGTCGCCGTGCTCAGGGTGAAGTCGTCCACGACCGCCCCGGCCCCCGCCGCCGCGGCCACCGTCACCGTCACCGCCTCGCTCGACGGGCCGGAGAGGGTCACGGTCACCGTCGAGATACCGCCTTCCTCCGTAATCGACGAAGGCGTGAGCACCAGCGCCGCCGTCGGCAACGTCTCGTCGTCCTCCAGGGTCAGGGTCACGGCCGGCGGGTCCGCGACGTTGTTGCCGCCTGCCGCCGTGCCCGACACCGTCACCGACTTGTTCGGCGCATCCACCGCATTGCCGTTCGCGGTCACCGTCACCGTGCCCGCGCTCACCGTCGCCCCCGCCGCGATGGTCAGGGTCGCCGCGCTCGACAGGTCGAAGTCGTCCACGACCGCCCCGGTCCCCGCCGCCGCGGCCACGGTCACCGTCACCACCTCGCTCGACGGGCCGGACAAGGTCGCGGTCACCGTCGAGACCCCGCCCGTCTCCGAAATCGACGTGTCGGAGAGCGCCAGCGCCACCGTCGGCAACGTCTCGTCGTCCTCCAGGGTCAGGGTCACGTTCGGCGGGTTCGCCACGCTGTTGCCCCCCGCCGCCGTGCCCGAGACGGTCACCGACTTGTTCGGCGAGTGCACCGTGTTGCCGTTCGCGGTCACCGTCACCGTCCCCGCGCTCGTCGTCTCCCCCGCCGCGATGGTCAGGGTCGTCGCGCTCGACAGGGTGAAGTCCCCCGCGACCGCCCCGGCCCCCGCCGCTGCCGCCACCGTCACCGTCACCGCCTCGCTCGATGGGCCGGAGAGCTCCGCCGTCACCGTCGAGACCCCGCCCGTCTCCGTAATCGAGGTCGGCGTGAGCACCAGCGCCGCCGTCGGCAACGTCTCGTCGTCTTCCAGGGTCAGGGTCACGGTCGGCGGGTTTACAACCCCGTTGCCCCCCGCCGCCGTGCCGGAAACGGTCACCGACTTGTTCGGCGAGTGCACCGTGTTGCCGTTCGCGGTCACCGTCACCGCGCCCGCGCTCGTCGTCTCCCCCGCCGCGATGGTCAGGGTCGTCGTGCTCGACAGGGTGAAGTCGTCCACGACCGCTCCAGCCCCCGGCGCCGTGGCCACCGTCACCGTCACCGCCTCGCTCGATGGGCCGGACAAGGTCGCGGTCACCGTCGAGACCCCGCCCGTCTCCGAGATCGAAGTGGAAGAGAGCGCCAGCGCCACCGTCGGCAACGTCTCGTCGTCGCTCAGGGTCAGCGCCGCCCCGGTCACCGCGCCCGCCCCCTGGCCGTTCGCCAGCGCCCCCGTCACCGTCGCGCTGCGCCCCGCGCTCCCCTGGTGAACGTCGTCGTCCACCGCCGTCACCAACACCGTGTCGGAGGCGGCCGTCGTCGACCCCGCCGCGATCGTGATGGTCGCGTCCGTTCCCACCGTGTAGGCGCCGGAGACCGCCGACACGGTCACCGTCGAGGGCTCGCTCGACGGGTGCGACAAGGTCGCCGTCACCGTCGCAATCCCGCCGTTCTCCGACACCGACGACGGGTTCAGCGCCAAGGTCACCCCCGGCGCCGCGTCGTCGTCGGTGATGGTCAGGGTCGCTCCCGTCACCGTCATGGTCGTCCCGTCGGCCGCGGCCCGGTCGTTCGTGACCGTCGCCGTCACCGTCGGCGTGCGGGCCGGCTCGTCGGTCGGGTTGTCCACCGCCGCCACCGTCGCCGTGTCCATGCTCGTCGTGTCGCCCGCCGCGATGACGATGGCCGCGTCCGCGCCGGCGCCTGCCGTGTAGGCCCCGGAGACCGGCATGATCGTCACCGTCGTCGCCGCGCCCGAGGGGTGCGACAGCCGCGCCGTCACCGTCGCCACGTTGCCCGTCCCGCTCTCCGCGATGCTCGACGGGTTCAGCGCCAGGGTCACCGTCGGCGGGCCGTCGTCGTCGGTGGTGGTCACCGACACGTCCTCGTCCGAGAGACCGTCGTAGCTCGTATCCCCGCTCGCCGGGTCGAGGCGCACCGCCCAGGTCACCGTGCCGTCGTCGACCGGGTCCTGCACCCCGGTCACCGTCACCGTCTGCGCCGTGCTCCAGGCCGCCGGCGCGAAGGTCAGGGTCGTCGAGGCCGCCGGCGCCCCGCCGCCCGCGGACACCAGCCCCTCGCCCGTATCCCGGCTCGACACCGACACCGTCACCGCCTCCGAAGGCTGCGTCCGCAACGCCACCGTGAAGGTCGCCGTCCCCCCCGCCTCCGTGGCCTGCCCGGTCACCGAGCCCACGTCCAGCCCGTACTCGTTGTCCGCGTTGACCGCGTACACCGTGAGCGCCGAGAGTGCGTCGTAGTTGGAATCCGCGGTGTTCGCCGTATCCACCGTCAGGGTGACGGTGTAGCCCTGGCTGCCGTCGGCCGCGGGCGGGCTGTCGTCCACCCCGGTCAGGGTCACCGTCTGCGCCGTGCTCCAGTCGCTCGACGTGAAGGTCAGCACCGCCGGCGCCGCCGTGCCCTCGTCCGTGTCCGAGCTCGCGACGTCGAGCTCCACGTCCCCCGTGGGCTCGCTGTCCAACCGCACGGTGAACGTCGCCGTCCCCCCCGACTCCGTGGTCCGCAGCCGGCTCGTCGTCGACGTCGCCGGCGACACCGAGACCCCCGCCGTGTCGTCATCGGTCAGGGTCAGGGTCGCGTTCGGCGGGTCCGCCACACTGTTGCCGCCCGCCGCCGTGCCCGAGACGGTCACCGACTTGTTCGGCGCGTCCACGTCGTTGCCGTTCGCGGCCACCGTCACCACGCCCGCGCTCACCGTCGCCCCCGCCGCGAGGGTCAGGGTCGTCGCCGTGCTCAGGGTGAAGTCGCCCGACACTGCACCCGTCGAGGCCACCCCCGCCGCGGCCACGGTCACCGTCACCGCCGCGCTCGACGGGCCGGACAGGGTCGCGGTCACCGTCGAGACCCCGCCCGTCTCCGAGATCGACGAGGGCGTGAGGACCAGCGCCACCGTCGGCAGGGTCTCGTCGTCTTCCAGGGTCAGGGTCGCGTCCGGCGGGTCCGCGACGCCGTGGCCCCCCGCCGCCGTGCCGGAGACGGTCACCGACTTGTTCGGCGAGTCCACCGCGTTGCCGTTCGCGGTCACCGTCACCGTCCCCGCGCTCGTCGTCGCGCCCGCCGCAATGGTCAGCTTCGTCGCCGTGCTCAGGGCGAAGTCGTCCACGACCGCCCCGGCCCCCGCCGCCGCGGCCACCGTCACCGTCACCGCCTCGCTCGACGGGCCGGAGAGGGTCGCGGTCACCGTCGAGATACCGCCTTCCTCCGTAATCAACGAAGGTGTGAGCACCAGCGCCGCCGTGGGCAAGGCATCGTCGTCTTCCAGGGTCAGGGTCACGGCCGGCGGGTCCGCGACGCCGTTGCCCCCTGCCGCCGTGCCCGAGACGGTCACCTCCTTGTTCGGCGCATCCACCGCGTTGCCGTTCGCGGTCACCGTCACCGTGCCCGCGCTCGTCGTCGCCCCGGCCGCGATCGTCAGGGTCGTCGCGCTCGACAGGTCGAAGTCGCCCGCCACCGCGCCCGTCGAGGCCCCCGCCGCCGCGGCCACGGTCACCGTCACCGCCTCGCTCGACGGGCCGGACAAGGTCGCCGTCACCGTCGAGACCCCGCCCGTCTCCGAAATCGACGTGTCGGAGAGCGCCAGCGCCACTGTCGGCAAGTCGTCGTCGTCCTCCAGGGTCAGGGTCACGTCCGGCGGGTTTACAACCCCGTTGCCCCCAGCCGACGTGCCGGAAACGGTTACCGACTTGTTCGGCGCATCCACCGTGTTGCCGTTCGCGGTCACCGTCACCGCGCCCGTGCTCACCGTCGCCCCCGCCGCGATGGTCAGGGTCGTCGCGCTCGACAGGTCGAAGTCCGCCGCGACCGCCCCGGCCCCCGCCGCCGCCGACACGGTCACCGTCACCGCCTCGCTCGACACTCCCGACAAGGTCGCGGTCACCGTCGAGACCCCGCCCGTCTCCGAGATCGAAGTGGAGGAGAGGACCAGCGCCGCCGTCGGCAACGTCTCGTCGTCTTCCAGGGTCAGGGTCACGTTCGGCGGGTTTACAACCCCGTTGCCCCCAGCCGACGTGCCGGAAACGGTTACCGACTTGTTCGGCGCATCCACCGTGTTGCCGTTCGCGGTCACCGTCACCGTCCCGGCGCTGGTCGTCGAGCCCGCCGCAATCGTCAGCGTGGTGGCCGTGCTCAGGGCGAAGTCGTCGGCCACCGCTCCGGCCCCCGCCGCGGCGGCCACCGTCACCGTCACCGCCTCGCTCGATGGGCCGGAGAGGGTCGCGGTCACCGTCGAGACCCCGCCCGTCTCCGAGACCGACGAGGGCGTGAGAACCAGCGCCGCCGTCGGCAACGTCTCGTCGTCGGTCAAGGTCAACGCCGCGCCCGTCACCGCGCCCGCGCCCTGGCCGTTCGCCAGCGCCGCCGTCACCGTCGCGCTCCGCCCCGCGGTCCCCTGGTGGACCGCGTCGTCCACCGCCGTCACCAGCACCGTGTCGGAGGCGGCCGTGGTGGCGCCCGCCGCGATCGTAATGGTCGCGTCCGTGCCCACCGTGTAGAGGCCCGCCACCGCCGGCACGGTCACCGTCGAGGGCTCCGACGACGGGTGCGACAGGGTCGCCGTCACCGTCGCAATCCCGCCGTTCTCCGAGACCGACGACGGGTTCAGCGCCAAGATCACCCCCGGCGCCGCGTCGTCGTCGGTGATGGTCAGGGTCGCCCCCGTCACCGCCATGGTCGTCCCGTCCGTCGTCGCCCGGTCGTTGGCGACCGTCGCCGTCACCGTCGGCGTGCGGTCCGGCTCGTCGGTCGGGTTGTCCACCGCCGCCACCGTCGCGGTGTCCGTGCTCGTCGTGTCGCCCGCCGCGATGACGACGGTGGCGTCCGCGCCGGCGCCCACCGTCCAGGCCCCGGAGACCGGCGCCACCGTCACCGTGGTCGCCGCATCCGAGGGGTGCGACAGCCGCGCCGTCACCGTCGACACGCTGCCCGACCCGCTCTCCGCGATGCTCGCGGGATTGAGCGCCAGGGTCACCGTCGGCGGGCCGTCGTCGTCGGTGGTGCTCACCGACACGTCCACGTCCGAGAGACCGTCGTAGTTGCCGTCGCCGCTCGACGGGTCGAGCCGCACGCTCCAGGCCACCGTGCCGTCGTCGACCGGGTCCTGCACCCCGGTCACCGTCACCGTCTGCGCCGTGCTCCAGGCCGACGGCGCGAAGGTCAGGGTCGTCGAGGCCGCCGGCGCCCCGGCGCCCGCGGACACCAGCCCCTCGCCCTCGTCCCGGCTCGACACCGCCACCGTCACCGCCGCCGCGGGCCGCGCCACCAACGCCACCGTGAACGTCGCCGTCCCGCCCGCCTCCGTCGCCGAACCCGACACCGCCCCCACGGCCAGGCCGGACTCGTTGTCGCGGTTGCGCGCGTACACCGTCAGCGCGGAGAGCCCGTCGTAGGCGGTATCCTGCGTGTCCGTCCGGTTGACGGTCAGGGTCACGGTGTAGTCCTGGCTGCCGTCGACGGGGTTGGGCGGGGTGGCCATGTCGTCGTCCACCCCGGTCAGCGTCACCGTCTGCGCCGTGTCCCAGTCGCCCGGCGTGAAGGTCAGGACCGGCGGCGCCGCCGTGCCCTCGTCCGTGTCCGAGCTCGCCACGGCGAGCACCACGTCCCCCGTCGGCTCGCTGTTCAGCTCCACCGTGAACGTCGCCGTCCCGCCCGACTCCGTCGTCACCAGCCGGCTCGTCGCCGACGTCGACGGCGACACCACGATCCCCGCCGAGTCGTCGTCCGTCAGGATCAGGGTCACGTTCGACGGGTCGGCGACACCGTTGCCGCCCGCCGCCGTCCCCGAGACGGCCACCGCCTTTTTCGCCGCGTCCACGTTGTTGGGCTCGGCGGTCACCGTCACCGTCCCGGTGCTCGTCGTCGCCCCCGCCGCAATGGTCAGGGTCCTCGCCGTGCTCAGGGTGAAGTCGCCCGGCACCGCCCCCGTCGAGGCCACCGCCGCCGCGGCCACCGTCACCGTCACCGCCTCGCTCGATGGGCCGGAGAGCGTTGCCGCCACCGCCGAAATCCCGTCCGTCTCCGAGATCGACGAGGGCGACAACACCAGCGCCACCGTCGGCAAGGCATCGTCGTCCTCCAGGGTCAGGGCCGCGTCCGGCGGGTCCGCCACACCGCGGCCCCCCGCCGCCGTGCCCGAGACCGTCACGGACTTGCTCGGCGAGTGCACGTCGTTGGGATTGGCCGTCACCGTCACGATCCCGGCGCTCGTCGTCGCCCCCGCCGCGAGGGTCAGGGTCGTGCCCGACAGCGTGAAGTCCGCCGCGACCGCGCCGGTCCCCGCAGCCGCCGACACCGCCACCGTCACCGCCTCGCTCGACGGGTGCGAGAGGGTCGCGGTCACCGTCGAGATACCGCCTTCCTCCGTAATCGACGAAGGTGTGAGCGCCAGCGCCGCCGTCGGCGCCGCGTCGTCGTCCGTCAGCGCCAGCGACGCCCCCGTCACCGCCCCCGCCCCCTGGCCGTTGGCCAGGGTCGCCGTCACCGTCACCTTCCGGTCCGCCGCGTCCACGTCGTTGTCCACCGCCGTGAGCGCCACCCCGTCCGTACTCGTCGTCGCCCCGGCCGCGATCACGATCCGCGACGCCGCCACCGTGAACACCCCCGCCACCGCCGTCACCGTCACCGTCGAGGGCTCCGAGGACGGGTGCGAGAGCGTCGCCGTCACCGTCGACACCCCGCCGTTCTCCGACACCGTCTCCGGGTCCAGCGACAGCGCCGCCGTCGGCGCCGCGTCGTCGTCGGTCAGGATCAGCGAGCCCCGCACCCGCATCGTCGTCGAGTCCGCCGCCGCCAGGTCGTTCGTGACCGTCGCGGTTACCCTCACCAACTTGTCCGGCGAATCCACCGTGTTGTCCGTCCCCGTCACCGTCACCGTCGACTCCCTTGGAGAGCGCAACGTCTCGCCCCCACTGAGCACAATGGTCGCGTTCCGGCTCACCGTGTAGGCCCCGGCGACCGGCGTCACCGTCACCGTCGTCAGCGCACCGGAGCGGCGCGAGAGCCACGCCGTCACCGTCGCCGTCCCGCCGTTCTCCGACACCGGCGACGGGTTCAGCGACAGACGCACACTCGGCGGGCCGTCGTCGTCCGTGGTGCTCACAAGCACGTACTCGCTGTCGAGGCCGTCGTAGCCGGCGTCGCCGCTCGACGGGTCGAGCCGCACCGCCCAGGTCACCGTGCCGTCGTCGGCGTCGTCGTCCACCCCGGTCACCGTCACCGTCTGCGCCGTGCTCCAGGCCGACGGCGCGAAGGTCAGCGACGACGGGTCCACCGTGCCCTCGAGCGAGTTCTGGCTCGACACCGCCACCGTCACCGCCGCCGTGGGCTGGGTCAGCAACGCCACCGTGAACGTCGCCGTGCCCCCCGCCTCCGTCGCCTGACCCGACACCTCACCTATGGCCAGCCCGTACTCGTTGTCGCGGTTGCGCGCGTACACCGTCAGGGCGGAGACCCCTTGGTAGAAGAAATCCCGCGTTCGGAGAGCGGCGGCGCCCGTCAGGTTGACGGTCAGGGTCACGGTGTAGTCCTGGCCGCCGTCGGCCGCGGGCGGCGAATCGTCCACCCCGGTCAGCGTCACCGTCTGCGCCTCGTCCCAGTCCGAAGGCGTGAAGGTCAGGACCGACGGCGACACCGTGCCCTCGTCCGTGTCCGAGCTCCGCACGCGGAGCACCACGTTCCCCGTCGGCTTGCTGTCCAGCTCCACCGTGAACGTCGCCGTCCCGCCCGACTCCGTCGTCACCAGCCGGCGCTCAGACCCAGGCCAGGACCGAGTCACCGGCGAGACCGAGATCCCCGCCGTGTCGTCGTCCGTCAGGGTCAGGACCCCGTGCGGATCCGCCACGCCGTTGCCGCCTGCCGCCGTCCCCGAGACCCTCACCTGCATGTTCCCCGGCGAATACACGTCGTTGCCGTTCGCCGTCACCGTCACCAGGCCCGTGCTCGTCGTGTGCCCCGCCCTGATGGTCAGGGTCCTCGCCGTGCTCAACGTGAAGTCCGCCGCTGCGGCCACGGTCACCGTCACCGCCTCGCTCGATGGGTGCGAGAGCGTCGCCGTCACCACCGAGACCCCGCCCGTCTCCGTAATCGAGCTCGGCGTGAGCACCAGCGCCCCCGTCGGCACCTCGTCGTCCTCCACCAGGGTCAGGGTCACGTTCGGCGGATCCGCCACGCCGTTGCCGCCCGTCGCCGTGCCGGACACCCTCACCGCCTTGTCCAGCGGCGAGTGCACCGCGTTGCTGTACGCGGTCACCGTCACCGTGCCGGTGCTCGCCGTCGAGCCCGCCGCGATGGTCAGGGTCGTGCCCACCTGGGCGAAGTCCGCCGCGACCGCGCCGGTCCCCGCCGACGCCGCAACCGTCACCGTCACCGCCTCGCTCGACGCCCTCGACAACCTCACCGTCACCGTCGACCTCCCGCCCGTCTCCGAGATCGACGCGGGCGACAGCAACAGCGACACCAGCGGCAGGTCATCGGCGCTCTCAAGGGTCAGGGCCGCGCCGGTCACCGCCCCCGCCCCCTGCCCGTTGGCCAGGGTCGCCGTCACCGTCCCCGAACGCACGGCCGAGCCCTGGTGGACGTCGTCGCGCACGGCCGTCACCAGCACCGTGTCCGTGGCCGCCGTCGTCGAGCCCGCCGCGATCACGATGGTCGCGTCCGAACCCACCGTGTAGAGCCCCGCCACCGCCGTCACCGTCACCGTCGAGGGCTCCGACGACGGGTGCGACAGCGCCGCCGTCACCGTCGACACCCCGCCGTTCTCCGACACCGACGACGGGGACAGCGACAGGGTCACCGCCGGCGGGCCGTCGTCGTCGGTGGTGCTCACCGACACGTCCACGACCGGGAGACCGTCGTAGCTCGTGTCCCCGCTCGACGGGTCGAGACGCACGTTCCAGGTCACCGTCCCGTCGTCGACCGGGTCCTGCACCCCCGTCACCGTCACCGTCTGCGCCGTGCTCCAGGCCGCCGCGGCGAAGGTCAGGGTCGTCGAGGCCGCCGGCGCCCCACCGCCCACCGACACCAGCCCCTCGCCCTCGTCCCGGCTCGTCACCGACACCGTCACCGCCTCCGCCGGCTGCGTCCGCAGCGCCACCGTGAACGTCGCCGTCCCCCCCGCCTCCGTCGCCTGACCCGTCACCGAGCCCACGTCCAGCCCGAACTCGTTGTCCGCGTTGACCGCGTACACCGTGAGCGCCGAGAGCGCGTCGTAGCTGGAATCCGCGGTGTTCGCCGTATCCACCGTCAGGGTGACGGTGTAGCCCTGGCTGCCGTCGGCCGCGGGCGGCGAGTCGTCCTCCCCGGTCAGGGTCACCGTCTGCGCCGTGCTCCAGTTGGTGGTCGTGAAGGTGAGCGTCGCCGGCCCCACCGTGCCCTCGTCCGTGTCCGAGCTCGCGACGTCGAGCTCCACGTCGCCCGTCGGCTCGCTGTCCAACCGCACGGTGAACGTCGCCGTCCCCCCCGACTCCGTGGTCCGCAGCCGGCTCGTCGTCGAGGTCGCCGGCGACACCGAGACCCCCGCCGTGTCGTCGTCGGCCAGGGTCAGGGTGACGTCCGGCGGGTCCACGACGCTGTTGCCGCCCGCCGACGCGCCCGAGACGGTCACCGACTTGTCCGCCGCGTCCACGTCGTTGCCGTTCGCGGTCACCGTCACCAAGCCCGCGCTCGTCGTCGCCCCCGCCGCGAGGGTCAGGGTCGTCGCCGCGCTCAGGGCGAAGTCGTCCACGACCGCTCCGGACCCCGCCGCCGCGGCCACGGTCACCGTCACCGCCTCGCTCGACGGGCCGGAGAGGGTCGCCGTCACCGTCGAGACCCCGCCCGTCTCCGTAATCGACGAGGGCGTGAGCACCAGCGCCACCGTCGGCAGGGTCTCGTCGTCCGTCAGGGTCAGGGTCGCGTCCGGCGGGTCCGCGACGCCGTGGCCCCCCGCCGACGTGCCGGAGACGGTCATCGACTTGTTCGGCGAGTGCACCGCGTTGCCGTTCGCGGTCACCGTCACCGTGCCCGCGCTCGTCGTCGCCCCCGCCGCGATGGTCAGCTTCGTCGCCGTGCTCAGGGCGAAGTCGTCCACGACCGCACCGGCCCCCGCCGCCGCGGCCACCGTCACCGTCACCGCCTCGCTCGACGCACCCGACAACGTCGCCGTCACCGTCGACACCCCGCCTGTCTCCGTAATCGAGCTTGGCGTGAGCACCAGCGCCACCGTCGGCAACGTGTCGTCCGCCAGCGTCAGGATCACGTTCGACGGATCCGCCACGCCGTTGCCGCCCGAAGCCGTCCCCGAGACCGTCACCTCCTTGTGCTGCGGCGAATACACGTCGTCGCCGTTCGCCGCCACCGTCACCGCGCCCGTGCTCGTCGTCGCCCCCGCCGCGATGGTCAGCTTCGTCGTGCTCGACAGGGCGAAGTCGTCCACGACCGCCCCGGACCCCGCCGCGGCGGCCACCGTCACCGTCACCGCCTCGCTCGACGGTCCGGAGAGGGTCGCGGTCACTGTCGAAACGCCGCCCGTCTCCGAGACCGACGAGGGCATGAGCACCAGCGCCGCCGTCGGCAACGTCTCGTCATCGGTCAGCGTCAGCGTCGCCCCCGTCACCGCCATCACCGTCGAGTCCGCCGCGGCCCGGTCGTTGGCGACCGTCGCCGTCACCGTCGGCGTGCGGTCCGGCTCGTCCGTGGTGTTGTCCACCGCCGCCACCGTCGCGGTGTCGGAAGCGTTCGTCGTCGCGCCCGCCGCGATGACGATCGTCGCGTCCGCGCCCACCGTGTAGACCCAGGAGACCGGCACGACCGTCACCGTCGTCGCCGCACCGGAGGGATGCGAGAGGGTTGCCGTCACCGTCGAGATGCCGCCGTTCTCCGACACCGACGCCGGGTTCAGCGACAGCACCACCCCCGGCGGATCGTCGTCGTCGGTGGTGCTCACCGACACGTCCTCGAGGTCGTTGTAGTTGGCGTCGCCGCTCGACGGGTCGAGGCGCACGTTCCAGGTCACCGTGCCGTCGTCGACCGTGTCCTGCACCCCGGTCACCGTCACCGTCTGCGCCGTGTTCCAGGCCGAAGGCGCGAAGGTCAGCGACGACGGCGCCACCGTCCCCTCGCCCCCGTCCCGGCTCGACACCGTCACCGTCACCGCCGCCGAGGGCTGCGTCCACAACGCCACCGTGAACGTCGCCGTGCCCCCCGCCTCCGTCGCCTGACCCGACACCTCACCTATGGCCAGCCCGGAATCGTTGTCGCGGTTGCGCGCGTACACCGTCGGCGCGGAGAGCGTGTCGTACTTTGCGTCCGCGGTCCTCCCCCGGTCCACCCGCAGGCCCACGGTGTAGCTTTGGCTGCCGTCGGCCACGGGCGGCGAATCATCCACCCCGGTCAGGGTCACCGTCTGCGCATCGCTCCAGTCCGAAGGCGTGAAGGTCAGGCGCCACGGCGACACCCTGCCCTCGTCCCTGTCCCTACTCCACACGCTGAGCCCTACATCGTCCGTCGGCTCGCTGCCCAGCTTCACCGTGAACGTGTCCGTCCCACCCGACTCCGTCGTCACCAGCCGGCTCGTCGTCGAGGTCGTCGGCGAGACCGTAATCCCCGCCGTGTCGTCGTCCGTCAGGGTCAGGGTCACGTTCGGCGGGTTTGCGACCCAGTTGTTCGGCATCCAGCCCCGGACCGACACCGACTTGTCCGGCGCATCCACGTCGTCGCCGTTCGCGGTTACCGTCACCAGGCCCGTGCTGGTCGTGACCCCCGCCGCGATGGTCAGGGTCCTCGCCGTGCTCAGGGCGAAGTCCCCCGACACCGTGCCGATTCCCGGTATCGCGGACACCCATATCTTCACCACCCCATAGCTCGACGGGTTCGAGAGCGTCGCCGTCACCGTCGAAACCCCGCCCGTCTCCGTAATCGAGGCCGGCGTGAGCACCAGCGCCACCGTCGCCGTGTCGTCGTCCCTCAGGGTCAGGGTCACGTTCGGCGGATCCGCCACGCCGTTGCCGCCCGAAGCCGTGCCGGACACCGTCACCGTCTTGTCCAGCGCGTCCACGTCGTTGCCGTTCGCCGTCACCGTCACCGTGCCCGTGCTGGTCGTGGCCCCCGCCGCGATGGTCAGCGTATTCGCCGTGCTCAGGCTGAAGTCCCCCGCCACCGCGCTCAACGACGCCGTCGCCGAGACCGTCACCGTCACCGCCTCGCTCGACGGGTGCGAGAGCCGCGCCGTCACCGTCGACACCCCGCCCGTCTCCGTAATCGAACGCGGCGTGAGCACCAGCGACACCTTCGCATCGTCGTCCGTCAGGGTCAGGGTCACGTCCGGCGGGTGCACCACACCGCTCCCCCAAGCCCTCCCCAAGACCGTCACCTCCTTGTCCGGCGCAGCCACGCGGTTGCCGTTCGCGGTCACCGTCACCGTGCCCGTGCTGGTCGTGGCCCCCGCCGCGATGGTCAGATCATTCGCCGCGCTCACGCTGTAGTCCTCCTCGAACGGGTCCGCCAGAACCCTCACCGTCACCGCCCCGCTCGACTTGCCCGACAACGTCGCCGTCACCGTCGACACCCCGCCCTCCTCCGTAATCGAATCCGGCGTGAGCACCAGCGCCACCGTCGGATGCGTCTCGTCGTTCGTCAGGGTCAGGCGCGCGCCTTTCACGCCCCGCGTGCTGCCGCCCGTCACCGTCCCCGAGACGTACACCCACTTGTCCCACGAATGCACGTCGTTACCGTTCGCCGTCACCGTCACCGTGCCCGTGCTGGTCGTGGCCCCCGCCGCGATGGTCAGCGTATTCGCCGCGCTCAGGCTGAAGTCCCCCGACGTCGCGCCCCAATTGGTCCGCGCCGTCGCCGAAACCGTGACCGTCACCGCCTCGCTCGCCGGGTGCAAGAGCCTCGCCGTCACCGTCGACACCCCGCCCTCCTCCGTAATCGAACGCGGCGTGAGCACCAGCGTCACATCGTCGTCCGCCAGGGTCAGGGTCACGTTCGGCGGGCTCACCACACCATTGCCCCCCGAAGCCGTCCCCGAGACCGTCACCTCCTTGTCCCGCCCCCAATACACGTCGTCGCCGTTCGCCGTCACCGTCACCAAGCCCGTGCTCGTCGTCGCCCCCGCCGCAATGGTCAGCGTCTTCGCCGCGCTCAGGACGAAGTCCCCCGACACCGCACCGCGTCCCGCCGACGCCGCAACCGTCACCGTCACCGCCTCGCTCGACGGGTTCGTGAGCCTCGCCGTCACCGTCGAGACCCCGCCCGTCTCCGTAATCGACGTGTCGGAGAGCGCCAGCGCCACCGTCGGCAAGTCGTCGTCGTCCGCCAGGTCCAGGATCTTGTCCTGCGGATCCGCCACCCCGTTGCCGCCCGCCGCCGTCCCCGAGACCGACACCGACTTGCCCAGCGAATCCACGTCGTCGCCGTTCGCGGTCACCGTCACCGTGCCCGTGCTGGTCGTGGCCCCCGCCGCGATGGTCAGCGTCTTCGCCGCGCTCAGGCTGAAGTCACCCGCCACCGCCCACAACGACGCCGTCGCCGACACGGTCACCGTCACCGCCTCGCTCGACGGGCCGGACAAGGTCGCGGTCACCGTCGAGACCCCGCCCGTCTCCGATATCAACGTGTCGGAGAGCGCCAGCGCCACCGTCGGCAGGGCGTCGTCGTCCTCCAGGGTCAGGGTCACGTTCGGCGGATCCGCCACGCCGTTGCCGCTCGCCGCCGTCCCCGAGACCGTCACCGACTTGTCCGGCGAATCCACGTCGTTGTCGTTCGCCGTCACCGTCACCAGGCCCGTGCTCGTCGTCGAGCCCGCCGCAATGGTCAGCGTCTTCGCCGTGCTCAGGGCGAAGTCCCCCGACACCGCGCCGCGTCCCGCCGCCGCGGCCACCGTCACCGTCACCGCCTCGCTCCACGCATTCGACAACGCCGCCGTCACCACCGACCGCCCGCCCGCCTCCGAGATCGACGAGTTGGAGAGCAACAGCTCCACCGTCGTCGTGTCGTCGTCCGCCAGGTCCAGGGCCGCGCCCGTCACCGCCCCCGCCCCCTGGCCGTTGGTCAGGACCGCCGTCACCGTCGCGCTCCGCCCCGCGCTCCCCTGGAGGATGCCGTCGTCCACCGCCGTCACCAGCACCGTGTCGGAGGCGGCCGTGGTGGCGCCCGCCGCGATCACGATGGTCGCGTCCGCACCCACGGTGTAGAGACCCGAAGCCGCCGCCACCGTCACCGTCGAGGGCTCCGAGGACGGGTGCGAGAGCACCGCCGTCACCGTCGACACCCCGCCGTTCTCCGACACCGACGCCGGGGCCAGCGACAGCGTCGCGGTCGGCGCCGCGTCGTCGTCCGTCAGCGTCAGCGACGCCCCCGTCACCGCCATGGTCGTCGAGTCCGCCGCGGCCCGGTCGTTGGCCACCGTCGCCGTCACCGTCGGCGTGCGGTCCGGCTCGTCCGTCGGGTTGTCCACGGCCGCCACCGTTGCGGTGTCGGAGGCGTTCGCCGTCGCGCCCGCCGCAATCACGATGGTCGCGTCCGCACCCGCCGTGTAGGCCCCGGCGACCGGCACGACCGTCACCGTCGTCGCCGCATCCGAGGGGTGCGAGAGCCGCGCAGTCACCGTCGACACGTTGCCCGCACCGCTCTCCGCGACGCTCGTCGGGTTCAGCGACAGCTCCACCCCTGGCGGACCGTCGTCGTCGGTCGTGCTCACCGACACGTCCGTGTACGCCGCGCCGGCGTAGTCCGCGTCGCCGCTCGACGGGTCGAGCCGCACCACCCAGGCCACCGTGCCGTCGTCGACCGGGTCCTGCACCCCGGTCACCGTCACCGTCTGCGCCGTGCTCCAGGCCGAAGGCGCGAAGGTCAGCGACGACGGCGCCACCGTCCCCTCGCTCCCGTCCCGGCCCGACACCGACACCGTCACCGCCGCCGAGGGCTGCGTCGGCAACGCCACCGGGAACGTCGCCTTCCCCCCCGCCTCCGTCGCCTGGCCGCTCACCTCACCCACGTCCAGCCGCTCATAATCGTTGTCGTGGTTGCTCGCGTACACGATGAGCGCGGAGAGCGTGCCGTACCTTGCGTCCGCGGTGCCCGCCCGGTTCACCGTCAGGATCACGATGTAGCTCTGGCTGCCGTCGATCACGGGCGGCGAATCATCCACCCCGGTCAGGGTCACCGTCTGCGCATCGCTCCAGTCCGAAGGCGTGAAGGTCAGGACCGACGGCGACACCGTGCCCACGTCCGTGTCCGAGCTCCGCACGCGGAGCACCACGTTCCCCGTCGGCTTGCTGTCCAGCTTCACCGTGAACGTCGCGGTCCCGCCCGACTCCGTCGTCCGCAGCCGGCTCGCCGTCGAGGTCGCCGGCGAGACCGAGATCCCCGCGTCGTCGTCCGTCAGGGTCAGGGCGGCGCCGGTCACCGCCCCCGCCCCCTGGCCGTTGGTCAGGGTCGCCGTCACCGTCGCGCTCCGCCCGGCCGAGCCCTGGTGGACGTCGTCGTCCACGGCCGTCACCAGCACCGTGTCGGAGGCGGCCGTGGTGGCGCCCGCCGCGATCACGATGGTCGCGTCCGAACCCACGGTGTAGGCCCCGGAGACCGCCGCCACCGTCACCGTCGAGGGCTCCGAGGACGGGTGCGAGAGCACCGCCGTCACCGTCGACACCCCGCCGTTCTCCGACACCGACGCCGGGGCCAGCGACAGCGTCGCGGTCGGCGCCGCGTCGTCGTCCGTCAGCGTCAGCGACGCCCCCGTCACCGCCATGGTCGTCGAGTCCGCCGCGGCCCGGTCGTTCGTGACCGTCGCGGTCACCGTCACCGACTTGTCCGGCGCGTCCGTCGCGTCGTCCGTCACCGTCACCGTCACCAGCGCCGTGTCCGTACCCGTCGTCGCGCCCGCCGCGATCACGATGGTCGCGGCCGCGCCGGCGCCCACCGTGTAGGCCCCGGCGACCGGCGCCACCGTCAGCGTCGTCGCCGCATCCGAGGGGTGCGAGAGCCGCGCCGTCACCGTCGCCGTCCCGCCGTTCTCCGACACCGACGGCGGGTTCAGCGACAGCACCACCCCCGGCGGGCCGTCGTCGTCGGTCGTCGTCACGTCCACGTCCGTGTCCGGGAGGCCGTCGTAGCCGGCGTCGCCGCTCGACGGGTCGAGCCGCACCTGCCAGGTCACCGTGCCGTCGTCGATGACGTCCTGCACCCCGGTCACCGTCACGAGCCGCCGCGAGTACGGGGCCGAAGACGCGGAGAACGTGAGTGTGGACGGCGATACCTCCCCCTCGCCCCCGTCCCGGCTCGACACCGTCACCGTCACCGCCTCGCGCGACGTGCGGTTGAGCGCCACCGGGAACGTTGCCGTCCCCCCCGCCTCCGTCGCCTGGCCGCTCACCTCACCCACGTCCAGCCCGACCTCGTCGTCGAGGTTGGCCGCGTAGACGGTGACCGGGGAGAGCGTGCCGTACTTCGCGTCCGCGGTGCTCGCCCGGACCACCCCCAGGGTCACGGTGTACCTTTGCCTGCCGTCGGCCGCGGAATCATCCACCCCGGTGAGGATCACCGTCTGCGCCGTGCTCCAGTTCCCTTGATGGAAGGTCAGGGTCTGGGGCCAAGACGACGACACCCGGCCCTCGAATGTGTTCTCACTCCCCATGGAGAGCGCCACAGCGCCCGTCGGCTCGCTGTCCAGCTTCACCGCGAACGTCGCCGTCCCGCCCGACTCCGTCGTCACCAGCCGGCTCGTCGGCGAGGTCGCCGGCGAGGTCGAGATCCCCGCCGTGTCGTCGTCCGTCAGGGTCAGGGTCACGTCCGGTGGATCCGCTACGCCGTTGCCGCCCGTCGCCGTGCCGGACACCGTCACCGACTTGTCCGGCCCATCCACGTCGTTGCCGTTCGCGGTCACGGTCACCGTGCCCGTGCTCGCCGTCGCACCCGCCGCGAGGGTCAGGGTCCTCGCCGTGCTCAACGTGAAGTCCCCCGACCACGCGCCCGTCGAGGCCACCGGGGCGGCCCAAACCGAAACCGTCACCGCCTCGCTCGACGGGCCGGACAAGGTCGCGGTCACCGTCGAGACCCCACCCGTCTCCGTAATCGAGGTCGGCGTGAGCACCAGCGCCACCGTCCGCAAGTCGTCGTCCTCCAGCGTCAGCGTCACGTTCGGCGGGTTCTTCACCGTGTTCGGCGGCGCGGCGTTGCCCCCCGGGACCGTGCCCGAGACCGTCACCGACTTGTTCGGCGAACCCACGTCGTTGCCGTTCGCCGTCACCGTCACCAGGCCCGTGCTCGTCGCCGAGCCCGCCGCAATGGTCAGGGTCGTCGCCGCGCTCAGGGTGAAGTCCGCCGCGACCGCCCCGGTCCCCGCCGACGCCGCAACCGTCACCTTCACCGCCTTGCTCGACACTCCCGACAAGGTCGCGGTCACCGTCGAGACCCCGCCCGTCTCCGTAATCGAGGTCGGCGTGAGCACCAGCGCCACCGTCCGCAAGTCGTCGTCCTCCAGCGTCAGCGTCACGTTCGGCGGGTTCGCCACCCCGTTGCCGCCCGCCGCGGTTCCCGAAACCGTCACCCGCTTGAGGTGCGAAACCATGTCGTTGCCGTTCGCCGTCACCGTCACCAAGCCCGTGCTCGTCGTCGAACCCGCCGCAATGGTCAGGGTCGTCGCGCTCGACAGGGCGAAGTCCCCCGACACCGCCCCCGACGACGCCACCGCTGTCGCCGCAACCGTCACCGTCACCGCCTCGCTCGACGGGTGCGAGAGCCGCGCCGTCACCGTCGACACCCCGCCCGTCTCCGAAATCGGCCTGTCGGAGAGCGCCAGCGCCACCGTCGGCAGCGTCTCGTCGTCCTCCAGGGTCAGGGTCATGGTCGGCGGATCCGCCACGCCGTTGCCGCCCGCCGCCGTCCCCGAGACCGTCACCAACTTGTTCCCCGAATACACGTCGTCGCCGTTCGCGGTCACCGTCACCAGGCCCGTGCTCGTCGTCGCCCCCGCCGCAATGGTCAGCGTCTTCGCCGCGCTCAGGGCGAAGTCCCCCGCCACCGCACGGTGTCCCGCCGACGCCGCAACCGTCACCGTCACCGCCTCGCTCGACGGGCCGGACAAGGTCGCGGTCACCGTCGAGACCCCGCCCGTCTCCGAAATCCTGCTAATCCCGAAAACCCCGATCGGCCTGAGCACCAGCGACAGCCCATCGTCGTCCTCCAGGGTCAGGGTCAGGGTCAGACGGGTCGTCCTTGAGCTCGGGTCGGACGGAGACGGATGCGCGAAAGGAATTGGGCCGCCCATCCAGCCCTGGACCGTCACCGACTTGTCCGGCGCATCCACGTCGTTGCCGTTCGCGGTCACCGTCACCGTGCCGGTGCTCGCCGTCGCCCCGGCCGCGATGGTCAGGGTCGTGCCCGACTGGGTGAAGTCCCCCGACACCGCGCCGGCTCCCGGCCTCGCGGACACCCACACCGTCACCGCCCCTCTCAACGCACCCGACAACGTCGCCGTCACCGTCGACACCCCGCCCGACTGCGAAATCACACTCGGCGTGAGCGCCAGCGCCACCGTCGGCCGGGCGTCGTCGTCCTCCAGGGTCAGGGTCACGTTCGGCGGATCCGCCACGCCGTTGCCGCCCGCCGCCGTCCCCGAGACCGTCACACGCGTGTGCGAATACGCGTCGTTGCCGTTCGCCGTCACCGTCACCAAGCCCGTGCTCGTCGTCGCCCCCGCCCTGATGGTCAGGGTCCTCGCCGTGCTCAGGCTGAAGTCACCCGCCACCGCACCGCGTCCCGCCGACGCCGCAACCGTCACCGTCACCGCCTCGATCGACGGAGGCGAGAGCGTCGCGGTCACCGTCGAGACCCCGCCCGTCTCCGAGATCGATCCCGGCGTGAGCACCAGCGACAGCCCATCGTCGTCCTCCAGGGTCAGGGTCACGTACGGCGGGTTCGCGACGTTGTTGCCGCCCGCCACCGTCCCCGAGACCGCCACCTCCTTGTCCGGCGCATCCACGTCGTTGCCGTTCGCCGTCACCGTCACCAGGCCCGTGCTCGTCGTCGCCCCCGCCGCGAGGGTCAGGGTCCTCGCCGTGCTCAGGGCGAAGTCCCCCGACACCGCACCGCGTCCCGCCGACGCCGCAACCGTCACCGTCACCGCCTCGATCGACAGACGCGAGAGCGTCGCCGTCACCACCGAGACCCCGCCCGTCTCCGAAATCCATCTCGGCCAGAGCGCCAGCGCCACCGTCGGCGGGGTCTCGTCGTCCTCCAGGGTCAGGGTCAGGTACCGCGGGTTCGCGACACCGTTGCCCCCCGCCGCCGTGCCCGAGACCGTCACCCACTTGTTGCTCCGCCAAGCCACGTCGTTGCCGTTCGCCGTCACCGTCACCAGGCCCGTGCTCGTCGTCGAGCCCGCCGCAATGGTCAGGGTCGTCGCCGCGCTCAGGGTGAAGTCGTCCACGACCGCGCCCGTCGAGGCCACCGCCGCCGCGGCCACGGTCACCGTCACCGCCTCGCTCGACGGGCCGGACAAGGTCGCGGTCACCGTCGAGACCCCGCTCGACTCCGTAATCGGCGTGTCGGAGAGCGCCAGCGCCACCGTCGGCAAGGCATCGTCGTCCTCCAGGGTCAGGGTCAGCGTGGCCCCCCAGGGGCGCCCCCACCACAGGTGCGTCAAGGTCCTGCCACGCACCGTCACCGACTTGTCCGGCGCATCCACGTCGTTGCCGTTCGCCGTCACCGTCACCAGGCCCGTGCTCGTCGTCGCCCCCGCCGCGATGATCAGGGTCCTTCCCGACTGCGTGAAGTCCCCCGACCACGCGCCCGTCAAGGCCACCGGGGCGGCCCAAACCGAAACCGTCACCGCCTCGCTCGACGGGCCGGACAAGGTCGCGGTCACCGTCGAGACCCCGCCCGACTCCGAAATCGAGCTCGGCGTGAGCACCAGCGAGGCCGTGGGCGGGCCGTCGGCCCGCACCGACGCCGCGGCGAACGCCGCCAGCACCACCGCCAGAGAAATCCGCGCGACCGTCTTCATCGCACCCCTGATACCGCCCGACCGCACCCCCAAATCCATCGACGGCAACCGCCGACAGGTCCAACCCCAGGGCACTTGCGGGGGGGGGGGGGGGGGGGGGGGGGGGGTCACGGATGCGGGCGGCCGGGGGCGCGCACCGGCGCCGGCGTTCCCGCGGCCGGTCCGGCGGAGCCCCCGCCCGCCGTTCCCGCCACCGCCGTTCCCGTGAAGCTCATGCACGCGAAAGCGGGTGGCGGAATCCATGTCGCGGTCCGGGGGGCTTCGGGCCAGGAGCCGGCGCCGCAGAAGATTCCTGGACGAAACCATCCTGTTTTCAGCCGGCTCTCGCGTGCGGGGCGGTCAGTCGAGCCCGGGGATGAGCTTCACGGCGGCGACGATGGCGGCGGCGATGCCCACCAGGCGCCACGTCAACCGGGCTTCGAGGGCGGCGAGCTCGGCGCGGAGCTCGTCGCGGACTCCGGCGAGGTCCGCCTTCGTCGCGAGCTCGCCCCGGTCGGCGCCGGCCGCGGCGCTGGCGGTGCTCACGATGGCTTCCGCCATCGCTTCATCGGCGCCGGCTTCCCGGAGTGTCTCGACGGCGGCGTGAGTGTCGAACGTCGCGGTGCTCATCGCGTTCCTCGTGGAACGGCTACGCGGGCGGTGCGGACTCGCGGCGCATGAACCTCTCGAACAACCCTTCACGCCGCGCCATGCGCCCGCGAAGGCCGGCCACGCCCGCGAAGGTCGGCCACGCCGCGGCGGAGCTCGCGCAAGCTCGGGACGATCAACCCGGCGAGCATGGCGCCGGTGCCGATGACGGCGACGATGAGCGCGATCGTGTCGGGTGACGTGGCGCGTTCTCCCTGGGCGGTGGCTCCGGCCCGGAAAGGGAGTGTCGTTCGGCGGTTCCGGCTTCACTTCGAGGGCGCTTCGATGAAGCGGGCCCGGAAGCCGGAGGCGAGCGTAACACGTTCGTTACTGTCCGGGAACGTGCAGGGTAGTCCAATGCAGGGTAGTCCAATCTCGCAGGGGTGACTTCAAGGGTGGCGTTCACCCTCCCCGGCGAGCCAACCGACCCACTCCCGCGAGGGAGGTCACCGCCCGGCGCCCTGCTGCTCGTAGAACCGGGCCACGGCGCCGCGGGCGGCGCTCTCGCGGGCGGTGTACCTGGCGACGGTCGTCTCCGATCGCCAGCCTCCGGCCTGCATGATGGCGGGCATCTCGATTCCTTTCGCACGGGCGAGGTCCTGCGCCATGCCGATCCGGCATCCGTGGCTGGACACCCCTTCCAGTCCGGCGGCCTGCGCGGCGGCGGCGATGCGGCGCTTGATCTGGCTGGCGCTCAAGCCGAACAACGGCGCGGTGTCGTCGGCGCCCCGGCGGATCGTGTCGAGGGCGGCGACGGTGGCCGGGGCGAGGTAGCCCGTGGTGTCGGCGTCCGTCTTCGGGCGCCGGAAGGTGATCGTGGCCGATCCGTCCGGGCGGCGTTCGATCTGCCGCCACGTGAGTGCGGCGGCTTCGGAGACTCGCGCCAGACAATCGCGCATCGTGCGGATGAGGGCGATCTCGAGCTCGGCGCGCGCCTTCGCGGAGGCGGGCGATTCCATGCCCCGGCCGCGGGGGCGCGGGCGGTACGCGGTGGCTTCGATGCGGGCCACGGCGGCGGCGGTGATGCCTGTCGATTGGCGGACGGCTCCGCCGGCGTCTCTGTGGGCGCGCACGGCGCGCTTGACGGCGGCCCGGACGTCTTCGGTGGCCGTGGGGTTCGGGGCGCCGGCGAGGCGATGGGCGGCGCTGACGGCGGCGAGGGCGGCGCGCAAGGTCGCGGGCTTCGCGCCGGCGCCGGCGAGGGCTTCGACGAAGCCGGCGACGGCGGCGGGGTCGGCGGGAAGCGTCGCGGCGCCGTGCTCGCGGGCGAAGGCCTCCCATTTGCGCCAGCCGTTCGTGTAGCTGGCGACGGAGGCCGGGGCGAGGGCGGCGGTGAGCCGCGCGATCCGCGCCGTCGGTCCGGCGCCGGCGAGGGCAAGGCCGTTCATGGGGGTGTCTCCGGTGGTCCGGTCCAGGGCAAGGTCGTTCATGGCGGGCTCTCCGGTGGTCCGGTCCGGCGCCGGGCGCTGCCGTCCGGACGCTCGGCCCAGTGTCTCTGCCTGGTTGGCAACTTCGCGGGCGGTGAATTATGGCGCATCTTTGGAGGGTGTATCCACTTCTCATGTTTCGGGATTCGCCTGATTCGGGCATCTTGAATCCCGAAGCTCGAGTCCACGTGAATGGAATGAGCCTGTCTGCGGGTGACGGCCCCTCCGGGACGAATGGGCCGGCGAGCTGGAGCACTCCGGCGAGGATGACGAGGGTAGAGAGCACGTCGGCGGCGCCGAGGAGGGCTCCCATGATGGCGAGGGTATCGGGCGACGTGGCGCGCTCTCCGGTGGTGGCTCCGGGCCGGAAAGGGGCCGTCGTGCGGCGGCTCCGGCTTCACTTCGAGGGCGCTTCAATGGGGCCGGCCCGGAAGCCGGAGGCGGGCGTGACAGGGGTGTGTTACCGTCCAGGAACGTGCAGGGTAGTCCAATTTCGGAGGGGTGACTTCAAGGGTGATACACGGGCAGGCATCCCGAAAATCTCCCGCTTTGACAGTAAGTTATGAGAGTTTTGGAACGGACCGAAGGTCCGCCGCCGGAGGCCCGCCATATGGCAAAGCGGGCGGGACGCCCGCGCTCCCAGGGATCCGGCATCACGGAATCTATCGCCGGTCGGCGGACGAATCTTCGTCGTTTCGTCGATGACTTCACGGGCAGGAGGCTACAGCGACTTCAGGAACGCCAGCAGGGCGTCCCGCTCCGCCTTCGGCATCGTCCGGAAGGCGTCGCGGGAGGCTTGTGCCTCACCGCCGTGCCAGAGGATGGCCTCGGTGAGGTTGCGCGCGCGGCCGTCGTGCAGGAACCGGGTATGCCCGTTCACGGCCTCGGTGAGCCCGATGCCCCAGAGCGGCGCGGTGCGCCATTCGCGGCCGGATGCGCCGCCTCCCGAGCCGCTCTTCGCATCGCTCCCCGCACCACCCACCACATGCCCTCCCATATCACCTTCCCCTCCCATATCACCTTCGGGGCGGCCATCCGCCAAGCCCTCGCCCATGTCGTGCACGAGGAGGTCGGTATACGGCCAGATGAGCTGTCCGGCCAGCGGGTCGACCGGCCAGTCGGCGCGGGTGGCGTGCTTCGGGGCATGGCATCCGATGCAGCCCGAGCGATAGAAGAGCGCCTTGCCCCGGAGCACCGCCGGATCGTTCTCTCCGCGCCGGGCCGGCACCGCCAGGTTCCGGCTGTAGAAGACGATCGCGTCCATGACCGCAGCCGGCGCCTCGAACTTGTCCGAGCCCGAGCCCGAACCTGAGCCCGAACTCGAACCCGAATCCGAACCCGCTCCCGAGCCCGTTCCCGAGTCGGCGTCCGAATCGGCGCCTGAGTCCAGCCCCGACTCCGCACCCGCACCCGGGTCCGCGCCGTGCGGTCCGGCCCGGCAGGCCCGCTGCCTTTCGGTGCACTCACCCCAGGGCGCCGGGGCGAGCGGGTTGGAGACCCCGATGTCGCCGGACATCGCCGCCGCGCTCTGATCGACGATGGTGGCGGCGCCCGCCTTCCATCCGAAACGGCCGAGCATCATCCGTCCGTTCGACGGGCTCCACACCCGCCGCGCCCGGCCCGAGATCCCGTCGCCGTCCGCGTCGCCGGGGTCGGCCCGCGCCATGACGTCGGATTCCGCGATCGCTTCGAGGAGCCCCAGCCCGATCATCGGCGGCGCGACCCGCGGGCTGGTCATGACCCGCGGGTCCAGCGGCCCGTAGCCGGGATCGGCGATCGCATAGTGCGGCTCCTCCAGGGTGACCGTCGCACCCCCCGCGAGGGCCACCTCGCGCGGTACGTGGGCGATCCGGATCCTTCCTTCCGCCGCGAGACCCGGAACCGCGACGTCCTGGAGCTGCGTCCCGTAGGTGGGTTCGGGAACGACCGCTTCGCGGCCCGAGGCGAGCCGGGCGCGCTCCGCCTCGGTGCGGGGCGGCACCGAGAGCCGGATCAGCATCGACACCGTACTGTCCTGCGCATTCTCCGGGGGATGGCCGCGCCCGTCCTTGAGATGGCAGCGCTGGCACGCACGGGCGTTGTAGAGCGGCCCGAGGCCGTCGGCGCTGCGGGTGGAGCTCGGCGCCGACACCCATAGCCGGCGGAACAGGGCGTTGCCGATCGCGAACTCGGCGCGCGCTTCGAACGAGATGTTGGCCGAGGGCTGGGAGAAGGCGTCCCGGTCGAACCGCCGCCGGTTCGTCGCGCTGCCGCCCGACAGGCGCTCCCACCGTTCGGCGGCATCGAACCGGCTCGCGGGCGCCAGGATTGCGGCCCGTTCGTCCGGGTCCGGCGCGGCGTGCGCCGTCGCCGCTGCCGTCGCGATCAGCCCTGCTACGGCGAGGGCGTTCGCCCTCGGTGATCGCCACCGTGGCCATGGATGTGGGCCGCCGCGAGGGCCGGTCCCCGAGAGGCCCGCGCAAGACCACCGGCGTTCAGTGCGAGGCGGATGCGGCGTCCGCGCTCCCGGGGGATTTGCCTTCGAGACCAAGGGTACGTTCATGGTGAGGGATATAAATGCAAATCATTCCTATTTGCAACAGGGGATTTCATCTCCTGCCAGCAGGGCGCCGCCGGATGCAGGGCCTCCCTGTCTGGGCCATTGATGCCGCCTTCAAGCGGAATCACATCTGCAAATGCGAACAAGAATGATTTTTATTTGCGATTACCATTGAGATATGCGATAACCCGCCCATGCGCCCGTTCGTGACGATCTTCCTCCGCGCCTGCCCGTATCGCTCGAACGCCCGGTCGGGGCGGATGGCGAGCGGTGGCTCCGGCAGACGGGAGGAGACGGGCGAGCAAGCACTTGGGAACGGTTGACCGAATCCGGGGTTCCGGACGGTCATCGAAGGGGGGCGGAAAGATGCTCATCCAGCGAAACGTCGATCCGAAAGTGTTGATGAAGCTGCTTCTGGCAGCCTCCCGGACCTACCGGAAAATGGCGCCCGAGACCCGGCCACGGGCGCCGGACGAAGCCGGGTGCATCGGAAAGCGCCCGGACGATCGGTCCGGGCATCGGCCGTACCACGGCGGCGAGGGACGTCATGTGTGAAATCCCCACCGACTGCACCGAAAGGCGGCGCCCGGAACCGGCGACCGTGATCGGTGAAGTCGTGACCCCGAGAGACGTGACGCCGAGAGACGCCATGTGTGAAATCCCCACCGACTGCACCGAAAGGCGGTATCCGGAGCTGGCGGCCGCGATCGATGAGGTCGTGGCGCCGATGGATGCCGGGTGCGAAATCCCCACCGGCCGCATCGAACCGAGGCATCCCGAATCGGTGGCCACGATCGGCGAAATCGTGACCCCGAGGGACGTCGTGCATGAAATTCCCACCGGCTGCGCCGAAAGGCGGCGCCCGGAACCGGTGGCCGCGGTCGGCGGAACCGCCGCCGGGCTCCGCCACCACGGGGGCCGGCGCCGGCTGTGGGAGATCTGGTCCGGCTACCATTGCTCGATCTGCGGGACGTGCCTCAGCCTCGCGGAGCTTCGCAAGATCGCCGGCAAGGCCGGGCTTCGCCTGCCCCCCGGGGCGGCCGAATACGAGGTCCACGGCTACTTCGTGAAGCTTGCGGCGGAGCCCGGGCGCGTGGCGAAGTCGATGCAGAAGCTGCTGGATCGGAAGTACCGCATCGCGGTCGCGGGTTGCCGCCGATTCAGGTCCGAGGAGGAGCTCCGCGCGTTCTGGGCGGCATCCCTCTCCAAGGGTGACGTGCCCGGGCCGTACTGGGCGCTGATGACCCACCCTCTGGCCTCCGAAACCCTCACGTTGCGCGCATTCGGCGAGGTGCACATGCTTTCGCATCTGGCCGGCGCCTCGAACCGCGGGGACATCCGCAGACTGAACACGCTGGAGGGCGAACGCCGGACGTTGTTCGAGGAGCTGACCGTCGCAAGAAGACAGTTGTCGGAGCACGACATCGAGACCCGACGGCTTGCCGAGCGGCACGCAGCCGAAGTGCAGGTGCTGAAACGCCAGGCGCAGGCTGCACGCGCGACCGAAAGGCGTCTTGCCGAGGCCGAGGCTCGCGTTCGCGAGCTCGAGCAGGGCGAGGCATACCGGAAGCTGCAGGCTCGGAACGCCACGCTCGCGGCGGAGGTGGAGGAAGCCGGCCGCGCCAATCGCATCGAGGTGCAGCGGCGCATGGAATCCGAGCACGAGCTCTCGGAGCTACGACTGGCTCACGACGGCATGGCTTCCACGGTCCGGGAGCTCGGCGCGGAGTGCGAAGCACTGGAGTGCATGTTGCACTCGGGTCTCCACGGAGCGGGTGGCGGCGCAGCCGATCCGGAGGCGTCCATCGATCTGCGCGGGCGCCGGATCGCCTACGTCGGGGGACGCACCGGGATCATCGGCCACTTCCGCGCACTCGTCGAACGGCTGAACGGCCGGTTCATCCATCACGACGGCGGCATCGACGACAGCGAAAAACGGCTCGCCCGCATCGTCGGCCAGGCCGACGCGGTCCTGTGCCCTGTGGACTGCGTGAGCCACGGCGCCTGCCTGCTCGCCAAACAGTTCTGCAAGCGCACGGCCAAGCCCTTCGTCCCGCTGCGCAGCGCCGGGCTCTCCTCGTTCGTCACCGGGATCCATCGGGTCGTGGCCACCGGAGCCGACGGCGACGCCTGAGGGGGACGGGCTTCCGAAGACGGCCGCACGGCGCTGGCGCTTCAAGTCGCCGGTCGCCGGGTCGACCCGGAGCACGCTCGCCCCCGTTCCACGGGTTCGGCTCATGAGCGTTGCTCGCCGAACACAATCCTTGTGCGCAGCCGCCGACGACTGCACCGGGGTGCGCCGCCACCGCCCCCCGGACAGGCGCAGTGGGGACGGGACGCTGGCCAGGACGAGTTCCGAAAGGCCATCCGCAGCATCCCCGGTCCGGGGACGGACTGATCCTGAATCCTGGAAGTACGGCAACAGATGAACGAGCCCCGCCGGCATGGCGTACCGCTGCGCGGGGCTCCGTATCAGGTCCGGCGTCTGTCTCCCGCGCCCTGAAGCGCAAGGGCGCCGTCCTTGTGGCCGGTGGGAATGAGTGGGAACGTCGGATCGCCGTACCGGCTCGGCAGGGGGTCGAGCCCGAACGAGTCCCCTTCGCGATCGGGGAGTATGACAGAGGTCTGCTTCGCTACCGCCTGCTCGACGAGATCGACCGCGAAGCTCCGGCACGAGCCGCATCCGAGACCCGCGCCGAGCCAGTCGGCAACCTCCTCCGCAAACGAAGTGGTGTTCTCCGTGGTCGATTCCGGAGCGAGCGCGGCGGCTGCTTCCACGAGCTGCCGATCGGTGACGCAATTGCACATGCAGACGTACATGATTTCGGCCGGTTCCGGGACGGGGCAAAGTGTAAATAGGAATTATTCAGATTTGCAACAGGAATTTCGAGGTGGTGGGAGAGCGACCGGCATTGCCCCTTCCGTCCTGTTGCGCGCGCCTCCGCGGGCCTTTGCTCCGTACCTCGTGCAGGCTGTTGCTCCGCTTGCTTCGCGAGCATCGAGCGACCCCGGAACCGGGGGAGAGCCCCAAGCCATCGCGAACAGGTCTCATTGCAATAAGCGGATGCTCACCGCTTCTGGTGAAAAAGATGGTTGACGTTCAATCAGCAATTCCCGCCAAGCCCGAAAACATCCGTTGAATCGCGGCAATCGTGCGCTCAGACGGTGGAAAAGGCCGTGAAGTCCCGGTTTCATGACCGTGTATGGAGCGTTGGCGGGAATTGCTGACGTTCAATGAGTCATGAGAAGTCGGGGAGAATTGGCCTTGACATCGGACCATCCGGGGCGCGACGCTGCCGCCTCTTTCCGTGGAGCCCCGCCATGAAGCCGCGCGACCCGAAAATCAATGATCTGCTCAATCAAGTGCTCAAGAACGAGCTGACCGCCATCAACCAGTACTTCCTGCACGCGAAGATGTTTCAGGACTGGGGCCTGTCGGAGCTCGCGAAGCACGAGCGAGCGGAGTCGGTCGACGAGATGCAGCATGCCGAGGCCCTCATCGACCGGATCCTCTTCCTCGATGGCCTCCCCAACCTGCAGGACCTCGGCAAGCTGCTCATCGGACAGGACGTGAAGGAGATGCTCGAATGCGACCTCGCCCTCGAGATGGCGGCGATGCCCGTGCTTCGCGACGCCATCGCCTTCTGCGAGACGGCCGGCGACTACGTCACCCGGGACCTGTTCGACGGGATCCTGAAATCCGAGGAGTCCCACGTGGACTGGCTCGAGACGAACCTCGAGCTCATCGGGAAGATGGGCATCGAGAACTACATCCAATCCCAGACCGGCTGAGCATGGGCGGCTCCGGCCGGCCACCGTCCGCTTGACGTCCGGAAACGCGGGTCCCGCCGGGATCTGGACAACCGCGGTCGAGCCGGGGGTAGGGCGGCGGGAAGGCGTCGACCGTGAGAACGAGCGACTCCTCCCCGTCTTCGCCCACGGGGGAGGGAGGAGCAGAACGCCGGCGGCGATGGCGCCGGCGTAGTGGACGGTCCTTGGCATGGCTCGATCTCCGTTTCGTTGAAACAAGCGGTGGCCCGCGCAGCCTCGGCGGCGCCTTACTTGAAGACCGCGCCGGGGTCGTCCAGGCTGTCGGAGCCCTCGATCTCCAGGCTCTCGACGCCCAGCGCCACCGCCGCCTGCTCGATGGTCCGGGTCTGGGCCTTGAGCGCGTCCACGGCCTCCTGGACGATGGCGTTCCCCTCGGGATTGGACTCGCCGAGCATCTGGTCGTAGGCCATCGCGCCGGAGTCGGCGGTGTCCTTGAGGCGCTGCATGGCGGCGGCGGTGGCGTCGAGCCTCGTGCGCATCTCGGCATCCACGTCCGGGGCCGCCGCCCGGACCAGGGCCGCAAGGCTCGGACCTTCGACCACGCTGCCGTCGATGCGGGTGTAGCGTCCGTGGTAGACGTTGTAGATGCCCCGGGCGTCGTCGTAGTGCGAGTTGTGGGTGTTGTCGGAGAAGCAGTCGTGCTCTTCCTCGGGGTCGTGGAGCATCAGGCCGAGCTGCATGCGCTCCCCGGCCAGCTCGCCGTAGGAGAGGCTGCCCATCCCGTTCAGCATCACCGCGATCTGCCCGGTGGCCGGCAGTGCATCCAGCGTCGCGCGCCCCTCCCCGCCCGGACCCCACGCGGCCACGATCTCCTCCAGATCCGCGATCAGCAGATCGGTGGCGGCCACGAGGTACGCGCGCCGCCGCTCGCAATGGCCGCCGGTGCAGTCCGCGCCGGGCATGAAGTCGGTGGCCGGGCGTTGTCCCGCCCCCGGGCCGGTGCCGTTGAGGTCCTGTCCCCAGAGCAGGAACTCGATGGCGTGGTATCCGGTGGCGACGTTCGCCTCGACCTCGTCGACTTCGTGCAGGGAGCGGAGCAGGTCCGCGTCGATGGCGCCGGCGTCGATGGTGCGCCCGGCCACCGTCAGGGTCGGGTTCGCGATGACGTTCGCGGCGTAGAAGGTGTTCTCCTCGCTCTCCGAGCCGTAGGCGGCTGCGTCGACGTAGTCGATCAGGCCCTCGTCGAGCGGCCAGGCGTTCACCTTGCCCTCCCATTCGTCGACGACGGGGTTGCCGAAGCGGTACACCTCGGTCTGCTGGTAGGGCACGCGGGCCTCGACCCAGGCGTTGCGCGCCCGCTCCAGGGTGTCGGCGGAGGGGGCGTCGAGGAACGCGCCAAGAGCCTGTTGCATCTTGCGCGCGCCGATCAGGGAGTCCTCGTACGCCGCGTGCGCGATGTCCACGTAGGTCTGCGTAGCCGGCTCCAGCGCGGCGGTGGCGGACACGGAGAACGTCGTCGCGGCGAGCGCGAGGGGGAGATGGACGAGTCGGTGTTTCATGGGAATGCTCCTTCGTCGAGGGTCGTGGTATGCCCGCCGCAACCGGGCGGGGGTAGAGGAGAGCCGGCGCGAGCGCCGTATCGAGGCTCCGGCGCCCCGGGGGACCCGGGACCGCATGGTGGCCGCGGAAGGATCTAAATCTAAATCATTCCTATTTGCAACCATTTTTTCACTTCTCCTCATCCGGCGGTTCGAGTGCGGTTCGTCGCGGATTCCGGACCGGACCGCACCGGCGCGAAAAACGGGATGCCAATCGAGGCCCTCAATCGAGCGGGCGGCCCGATCCGGTCCGCCGCTGCGGCGAACGAGGAACGGCCCTGCGGGCGTATCGAGCGCCTGCCGGTGCGGTTGCGGCACGGCGTACACGCAATACAATCATCGGGAAGCGGTGCATTGAATCCGTCAATGCCGGAACTCCGCCGGACCCGGCAGCGTTGTCCCAAGGCATTCCGGCCGCGTCACCCGCGGCTCCGTCCGCCCCAAAGACCCCGCCGCCCTCCGAGACGATCCGACTGCGGGCAATCCGGTGGAGGCGGACATGGTTCTACGGTCCCCAAGACCCCGCTACCCTCCGAGACGATCCGAATGGCCACACAACGTTTCTACTACAAGCGGAACCGGCTCAAGCAGCTCCGGGCGTTCTGCCACGCGGTGCAGACGCAGAGCATCTCCAAGGCGGCCGACCGCATCCACCTGAGCCAGCCCTCGGTCTCGCTCCAGATCCGGGCCCTGGAACAGGAGATGGGCACGGTGCTGTTCGAGCGCCGCGGGCCCAGGATCTCGCTGACCCCGGAGGGCCGGGTGTTGTACGAGCTGGCGTCGCCGCTGGTCGAGGGCATCGACAACCTGCCCGGTGCATTCGCCGCGCGCTGCGGGAACCTCGACACCGGCGAGATCCACGTCGCGGCCGGCGAATCCACCATCCTCTACCTGCTGCCGAGCTTCGTGGAGCGCTTCGCGGCCGAGCATCCGGGGATCGAGATCCGGCTGCACAACGTGACCGGGCGCGAGGGACTGGAGCAGCTACGTGGCGACAGCGTCGACTTCGCCGTCGGGGCGATGTTCGATACGCCGAGCGACATCGTCTACCGCCCGATCTTCACGTACCCGACCGTCCTGATCGCCCCGGGCGGTCACCCGCTGGCCACCCTCGAGACCGTCACCCTCGAGGACATCGCGCCTTACGGGCTCATCCTCCCACCGCGGCACCTGAGCACCTGGCGCATCGTCGACATCGTCTTCCAGCAGCACAAGGTCGAGTACAAGGTAACCATCGAGGCCGGCGGCTGGGAGGTCATCAAGCGTTACGTGGCGCGGGGGCTCGGGGTGTCCATCGTCTCGAGCATCTGCATGACGGAAGAGGACCGTCTGTCGTCGATCCCGCTCGACGCCTATTTCCCGGGCCGCACCTACGGTGTCGTGCTCCGGCGCGGGAAGTTCCTCTCTCCGGCGGCGCGGCGTTTCCTCGAGATGCTCGATCCCGGCTGTATCGTCCCCGGCCCTGGCGGACCTGACGCCGCAACCCGCGTGCTATAGTCCGCCCCGTTCGACGGGCAAGCGGCACAACCTTTCCGCGGCCCGGTCGAAAGCCGTCCACGGTGACGCGCGCGGTGCTTCGTTCAAGGCTGGCTCGACGACCCGGTATCCGGACATGGCAGATCGACCCGACCCTCTCCACGACGACGGGGTGGCCGTCCAGGACGCGAAGCCGAAACTCAAGCAACCCCCGCTGTACAACGTCATCCTGCTCAACGACGACTACACGCCGATGGCGTTCGTCGTCCACGTGATCGAACACTTCTTCGGCCTGGCGCGCGAGCAGGCGGTCAGGATCATGCTGCACGTGCATACCCGCGGCAAGGGCGTGTGCGGCTGCTACTCGCGCGAGATCGCGGAAACGAAGGTCGCCCAGGTGAACGACTACTCTCGCGAGAACAATCATCCACTTCTGTGTACGATGGAACGTGCGTAACACGAGGCCGAGGATCGACGGCATGCTGAGCAAGGAACTGGAAACCACCCTCAACAACGCCTTTCGCGACGCCCGCGAGAAACGGCACGAATTCATGACCGTCGAGCATCTGTTGCTCGCGTTGCTCGACAATCCGGCGGCGGTCAAGGTGCTGCGCGCGTGCGGGGCCGGGATCGAGAAGCTGCGCCAGGCGCTCACGCGTCATCTCGAAGAGTACACGCCGATGCTCCTGCCGAAGGACGACCGCGAGACCCAGCCTACCCTGGGATTCCAGCGGGTGCTCCAGCGTGCGGTGTTCCACGTGCAGTCCTCGGGCAAGAAGGAAGTCACCGGCGCCAACGTGCTCGTCGCCATCTTCGGCGAGCGGGAATCCCAGGCGGTGTACTTCCTCAACCGCCAGGACGTCACCCGGCTCGACGCCGTCAACTACATCTCGCACGGGATCTCCAAGGTCCGGGACAGCGAGGAGGCCGACCCCTTCGCCTCTTCCGGCGAGGACGAGAAGCCGGGCGAACCCGGCGCCGCCAAGAGCCCCTTGGAGGCGTTCACCACCCACCTCAACCGGCAGGCCAGGCTCGGCAAGATCGACCCCCTCATCGGGCGCCGCGTCGAGATCGAGCGCACCATCCAGATCCTGTGCCGGCGGCGCAAGAACAATCCCCTCTTCGTCGGCGAGGCGGGGGTCGGCAAGACCGCGATCGCGGAAGGGCTCGCGAAGATGATCGTCGACGGCGAAGTACCCGAGGTGCTCGCGCAGTCCAACATCTACGCCCTCGATCTCGGCGCCCTGCTCGCCGGCACCAAGTACCGGGGCGACTTCGAGAAGCGGCTGAAGGCGGTGCTGGCCGGCCTCGACAAGGAAGAAGGCGCGGTCCTCTTCATCGACGAGATCCACACCATCATCGGCGCCGGGGCGGCGTCCGGCGGCGTCATGGACGCCTCCAACCTCATCAAGCCGATGCTCGCATCCGGGGATCTGCGCTGCATCGGCTCGACGACCTACCAGGAGTACCGCGGGATCTTCGAGAAGGATCGAGCGCTGTCGAGGCGGTTCCAGAAGATCGACGTGCGCGAGCCGACCACCGGGGAGACGGTGAAGATCCTCAACGGACTCAAGTCCCGGTTCGAGGAGCACCACCGCGTCAAGTATTCGAGGCAGGCGATACGGGTCGCGGCGGAGCTTTCGCACCGCTACATCAACGAACGCTTCCTGCCCGACAAGGCGATCGACGTCATCGACGAGGCGGGGGCATCGCAGAAGCTCCTGCCGCCGTCGCGCCGCCGCAGGATCATCGGCGTCGCGGAGATCGAACACGTCGTCTCGAAGATGGCGCGGATCCCCTCGAAGACCGTCTCCTCTTCGGACAAGGACGTGCTGCGCAACCTGGAGCGCGACCTCAAGCTTGTCGTCTTCGGCCAGGACAAGGCCATCCAGACCCTCGCCTCCGCCATCAAGATGGCGCGCTCGGGGTTGCGCGAGGGGGAGAAGCCGATCGGCTCGTTCCTCTTCGCCGGCCCGACCGGGGTCGGCAAGACCGAGGTCACCCGCCAGCTCGCGCGGATCATGGGCATCGAGTTGATCCGCTTCGACATGTCCGAATACATGGAGCGGCACACGGTCTCGCGGCTCATCGGCGCCCCGCCCGGCTACGTCGGCTTCGACCAGGGCGGCCTGCTCACCGAAGCCATCAACAAGCACCCGCACGCGGTGCTGTTGCTCGACGAGATCGAGAAGGCCCACCCCGACGTGTTCAACCTGCTGCTCCAGGTCATGGACCACGGCGCCTTGACCGACAACAACGGACGCAAGGCGGACTTCCGCAACGTGATCCTGGTCATGACCACCAACGCCGGCGCGGATCGGATGCACCGGGCGTCGATCGGGTTCACGGTGCAGGACCACTCCGGTGACAGCCTGGATGTGATCCTGCGGATGTTCACCCCCGAGTTCCGCAACCGCCTCGACTCCATCGTGCAGTTCGCCCCCCTCGACACCGGCACCATCGCCCACGTGGTCGACAAATTCATCATCGAGCTCGAAGGGCAGCTCGAGGAAAAGCGCGTGACCCTGGATGTGGACGAGGACGCCCGCACCTGGCTCGCCGAACACGGCTTCAACGCGCTCATGGGCGCCCGCCCGATGGCGCGGATCATCCAGGAGCACATCAAACGCCCGCTCGCCGAGGAGTTGCTGTTCGGGCGCCTCGCGGGCGGCGGCCACGTCAAGATCACCGCGGGCGGCGAGGACGGCCTTTCCTTCGAGTTCGAACGCGAAGAAGCCAAAGTCGGAGAGCCGGGCTGACCGGCGGCGGTTCCGACGGGGTTGGGGGTGTCGAAGGTCGGCGGCCCGGTGCTGCATCCCGCCGGGACATCGAGGTCCGGCGGCCGGGCAGTGCTCACGGGGACGGCGAAGACGGGCGGATCGATTGTGCTCCCGATGGGGAGGTCGGGATCCGGGGGGCCCGGTTGTGCTTCCGGTCAGGACGTCGAGATCTGGCGACTCGATTGTGTCCGCCATCGCAGCGCACTCCATGGATTCGATGCAGCACTGGACACGCCGGAGCGCGCTCGCCTCCAGGCCATGCGCCGCGATGGCGCCCGCCTGCAATTCGCGGCCGGGCGCTGGCTCACCCGCCACGTCCTCGCCCGGCGGATCGGCTGTGCCGAGGCCAGGATCGAGCTGAGCGTCGACCCGCACGGTCGGCCGGCACTCGCCGCGGGCGGCAACCTCGACTTCAATCTCTCCCACTCCGGCTCACTCGTCGTGCTCGCGCTCGGTACGACGCGGGTGGGCGTCGACGTCGAGTCGACGAACCGCACCAACGACTGGCGATCCATCGCCCGCCGGTTTTTCTCCGCGGCCGAAGTCGCGGCCATCGAGACGTATCCCGAAGCAGGGCAGCGCGCCGTGTTCTTCCGCGTCTGGGTCCGCAAGGAAGCGTTCGTCAAGGCCCTCGGCACCGGCATCGCCACCGGCCTCACCCGCTTTGACGTGAGCGCCGGCCCCGAACCGGCCCTCACCGGCGCCCGTATCGACGGAATCGACGTAGCCGAGTGGTCGATTCGGGACTTTGTCCCGGGGCCGGGATACGTCGGGGCGGTAGCGGCTCGGACCGCACGACCGCGCGTGCGAATTCACGATGTCGAGCCTTGCCGGCCGGGGGCAAGGAGAGTTTCGGGAACGGCGCTTCCCTCCGCCGTCCCTTGACCCGTGGTCGGACGCCGATCTTCGTCCTGCCACCGCGCTCCCGACCTCCATACCCTCTGAGCGCTTCTCACCCCCATGCTCTATGATCGAAGTTTCGACGTCATCGTCGATGGAAACGTCTCGATAGAAGCTGTCTCGACAACCGAAGGATGGAACCGCCGCACTACCACGGGCACCGCAAACGCCTCCGCGAACGTTTCCTCAAGGGCGGCCTGGCGGGGTTCGCGGAGCACGAGGTCGTCGAGCTGCTGCTGACCCTGGCCATCCCCCGCTCGGACGTGAAGCAGCCCGCCAAGGCGCTGCTCGCGCGCTTCGGCAGCCTGCGAGGGGTCCTGGACGCCCCGCTGTCCGAGCTGCGCTCGGTGGCCGGCGTCGGCGAGGTCGCCGCGGTCGCTCTGCACGTCGTCCGCGAATCGGCGACCCTCTACCTGCAACAGGCATCGGAGGGAGCGGAGGTGCTCCGCGACCCGCAACGCCTCGCCGACTTCTGGCGCATGAGGATCGGCGCCCTCGGGCACGAGGTGTTCGCGGTGGCGTACCTGGACTCCGCGTACCGCTTGCTCCGCAACGGCGTCGAGACGTTGCAGGAGGGCACCATCGACCGTGCCGCGGTGTATCCCCGCCGCGTGGTGGAGGCCGCGCTCCGGCGGCAGGCGGCGGCCCTGGTGCTCGCGCACAACCACCCGAGCGGCAACGTCGCGCCGAGCGAGCACGACAAGGTGATCACGCGGGCCATCGTGCTGGCGGCCGAGACCATCGGCCTGCGGGTGGTCGATCACCTGATCGTGTCGCCGGAGGAGGCCTTCAGCTTCAGGAAGGCGGGGCTGTTGTGAGCCTGGAGCGCCGGCCCGGCGGGCGCGTGGGCCGGCTGCTTCCATACCGGACCTTGGAGGCCCGCAAGGAGGATGCGCTCATGGTCCCGCCGTATCGCCCGGAGCGGGTGGACGAGGCGGGCCGGCACTTCGACGCCGCCACAGGCCGTATCCAGGCGGGAGGGTTCCCGGTCGCGACACCGCCCGAAGCGGCGGTCGGCCGGGAATGCGATCCGCGGGCGTTGTGCCGGGCGGGGGTATCATCGGCGGGATCGGCGACATCGACGAATCGGAGGCACTGGCGGCATGACCCCTGCGGACCTCGAACGCCAACACCATCGGCGGGAAGATCCTCCTCGGCGTGCGTGACGACGGCGACGTGATCGGAGTGAAGGACACCAACGCCCTGTGCGCCCGCGTCCAGGACGTCGCCCACAACTGCGATCCGGCGGTGAAGGTGCTGGTGGAGCCGGTGGACGGGGTACTCGTGGTCCACGTCCGGGAGAGCGACGCCAAGCCGGTGCAGTGCAGCGACGGCTTCTTCTGGCGTCAGGGCGCGGTGACCCAGAAGATGAGCCGTGACGACATCCGCGACTTCTTCCGCACCGAGGGCGTGATCCGGTTCGACCTCTCCCCCTGCTCCCGTTTCCGCTACCCGGAGGATTTCGACCGCGGGAAGTTCAACGCCTGGCTCGCCCTGTCCGGCATCACCGGAAACCCGCCGGTCGAGGACGTGCTGGTCAACATCGAGGTCGCCGAGCGAACGGGCGACGGGCTGCTCTTCCGCAACGCGGGGGTGCTCTTCTTCGCCAGGAACGTGCGCCGTTTCTTCCCGGAGGCGTACATCACCTGCCTGCTGGGGCGGGGCACGGACAAGGTGCACATCCTGGACCGCAAGGACTTCGACGGCGGCATCGTGGCCGACGTCGAGGACGCCATGCGCTTCGTCGAGCGCAACACCCGCACCGCCTACCGCATCGAGAGCCTGCGGCGGCAGAACATCCCGGAGTACCCGATGGAGGCGGTGCGCGAGGCGATCACCAACGCAGTCATGCACCGCGACTGGTTCTTCGACGGCGCCAACGTCTTCGTCGAGGTCTACGCGGATCGGATCGAGGTGATCAGCCCCGGCAGCCTGCCCAAGGGCCTGACCCTGGCCGATCTCGGGCACATGAGCATCCGCCGGAACCCGCTCATCGCCGACCTGCTCCACCGCATCGACTTCATCGAGAAAGCGGGCACCGGGATCCGGCGCATCCGGGACGGCGCGAAGGCTGTGGACTGCCCGGAACCGGAGTTCGGGGCCGATCGCTTCGTCACCGTCACCTTCCGTCCGAACCCGGAAGTTCGGGAGGTGCCGGGGGATGATCGGGTTACCGGGGAAGTCACCGAGGAAGTTACCGGGGAAGTCACCGGGCAAGATACCGGGGAAGTCACCGATCAAGTCACCGATCAAATCGGCCCCGAAGTTCGACTGCTGCGGGTGATGCTGGGGGAAATGACCAGACAGCAGATTCAGGAGGCTCTTGGCCTGAAACACCGGGACCACTTCAGCGAAGTCTATCTGCTCCCCGCCCTGCAAGCCGGTCTGATCGAAATGACCATCCCCGACAAGCCGCGTAGCAGCCGGCAGCGTTACCGCCTGACGCCCGCGGGAAGCGAATACCTGAAACGAACCGGAGATGCCCGGTAATGCCGAAGATCGACGTCACGAAGACCGAGCTGGTCTGGCCCGGCAAGTACGAGGAAGACGGGACCCTCAAGGAAGTTCCGCGGGTCAGCCTGCCGTTCCAGGTCATCGAGACCGTCAACGAGAGCCGCGCCACGCGCGAGGCGAAGAAAGGTGGCGTGCAGACGTCGTTGTTCGACGTTTACGAAGGCAACGAGGGTGACACCTTCGAGGAGGGATGGAAGAACAAGCTCATCTGGGGCGACAACCTGTTGGTGATGGGATCGCTGCTTGAGAAATTCGCCGGGAAGATCGATCTGATTTACATCGATCCGCCGTTTGCCACGGGGGCGGATTTCTCGTTTACGACCGAGATCGGTGACGGAAACATTCGACTCGACAAGGAGGCATCGGTAGTAGAGGAGAAGGCATATCGCGACACTTGGGGTCGTGGATTCATCAGTTACACGCAGATGATGAGGGAGCGTCTGACGTTGATCCGATCGCTCATATCCCAGGAAGGCCACCTTGTCGTTCATGTCGCTCCCAATGTAAGTCCATACCTCAGATTGATATTGGACGAAATATTCGGCATCGAGAACTTCAGAAATGAAATAGTGGTTCATAGACCGATAACGAAAAACCTGCAACGACAATTCAAGGTAATCACGGCTCTTCCGCAAGGTCACGATGTACTGCTTTGGTACTCCATGCAAGCAAGTACGAGGGTTTCGAATTTACTGGTGCCATACGAAACATCCTCACCTGAAGGCTACTGGCACCGTTTCTGGAGTGGCGCCGATCGGCCAAGTATGCGATACGAATTGCTCTCTGAAACACCAACTCACGGTCAGTGGAAGTGGGAAAAGGGACGAGCATTGCGGGCAGTTGAGAGTTACAATGAATTTCGTGCGGAAGGAGGCGGACGTTCATTGGTGGAATACTGGCGAGATACGGGCAAGAAGTTCGAGTTCATCCGGAAATCATCGACCGGGACCGTGGAAAACTGGTTTTCGCCTAATGACGACAAGATCGGCGACACCGTATGGGATGACGTCAAGACTTACGAAAACCGCAAAGATTACGCTACCCAGAAACATGAACAACTTTTGACACGTGTCATTGAATGGCTCAGCGGGTCAAACGACCTTGTCGCAGATTTCTTCTGTGGCTCCGGTACTACCCTTGCCGTCGCCGAAAAACTCGGCAGGCGCTGGATCGGATGCGATCTCGGTCGATGGGGTATCCATATTACCCGCAAACGCCTTCTCGGCATCGAGAACTGCAAGCCGTTCGATGTTCTGAACCTTGGCAGGTATGAACGCCAGTACTGGCAGGGCGTGACCTTCGGAAAGAAGGACAAGCCGGTCACGGAACAGGCGCTCTATGAATATCTTGCCTTCATTCTGAAACTCCATGGCTCCCGACCCGTGACCGGCCTGATCCATCTGCACGGCAAGAAAGGCAAAGCGATGGTTCACGTAGGTGCAGTGGACGCTCCGGTCACCATCGGGGAAATCGAGTCCGCGGTGGAGGAATGTCTCAAGCTGAAGCAGAAGGAGCTGCATGTCCTCGGCTGGGAGTGGGAGATGGGCCTTCAGAACCTCGTGGTTCAGGAGGCGAAGAACAAGGGCATCAAGCTCCTCCTGTTGCAGATCCCGCGCGAAGTGATGGAGCAGCAGGCCACCGACAAGGGCGACGTTCGCTTCTTCGAGCTGGCCTACCTGGACGCCGCGATCGAGAAGCCGAAGAAGCTCACCGCGCAGGTGACCCTCAAGGATTTCGTGATTCCCAACGCCGAGCTCATCCCGGACGAGGTGCGGAGCAAGGTCACGAAGTGGTCGGACTACATCGACTACTGGGCGGTGGATTGGGACTTCCGGAACGACACCTTCATGCAGGGCTGGGTGGCCTACCGCACCCGCAAGGAGCGGACGCTTCCGCTCGCTTCCGATCCGCACGCCTACGGGAAGCCCGGCAAGTACCGGGTGCTGGTCAAGGTCATCGACATCTTCGGCAACGACACGTCGAAAGGCTACGACGTCGAGGTGAAGTAATCATGGCCAAGGCCGTCGTCCGCTACGACAGGGACCTGCCGGAGATTCGAGGCCGCCGCCCGTGGGAACGGCCCGTTTCCCACCTGGTCAAGGATGACGACGCGCCGACCGGTTGGCGCGAGGACGATTCCGGCCGCCGGCCGAGCCGGCTCCTGCTGGTGCCGAAGATCCGCGATGCGGTGGATTCCTGGCGAGACGGCGGCTATCCGGGCGCCTCCGAGGTGACCCGTCGCCTGTTCGAATACTGGTTCGAGGAGGATCACGAGGTCCCCGGCTTCGACGTGCCGTTCCGCTACTACTTCTGCCAGCGCGAGGCAATCGAAACCCTGGCCTGGCTGGTCGAAGTCGCCGGCCAGCGCGACACCAAGGCGCTCATCGAGAGCCACGGAACGATTGTCCCGATGGATCTGGTCTCGGAGAACATCGTATTCCAGACCACGATGGAGGGAAAACGCCAGCTTCGCCGCTACGTACCGGAGCTGGAAGCGGAAGGCGTGCAGGACCTGCCGCCCGAGAACCTGCGCCGCTTCGCCTTCAAGATGGCGACCGGCTCGGGCAAGACTTGGGCGATGGCGATGGTCATGGTCTGGTCCCGTTTCCACAGGCAGCACGTGTCCGGCTCCGATCTTTCGACCAACTTCCTCGTCGTGGCGCCCAACGTGATCGTCTACCAGCGCTTGGAGAAGGACTTCGCGAACAACCGGATATTCCATGATCTGCCCTTGATTCCGCCCGAATGGAAGGGCGGTTTCTCACAGAAGGTGATCCTCCGCGGGGAGGCCGCCGAGCCGGACCCGTCGGGCAACCTCTTTCTCACCAACATCCAGCAACTCTACGAGTCTCGCGACCGGGGGTGGACACCGGAGAACGCGGTCGAGGCGATTCTCGGCAAGAAGCCCTCGCAGGACCTCGCGTCCTCCGGTCAGCGCTCCATGCTGGAGCGGGTGAAGTCGCTCAAGAACTTGGTCGTGCTGAACGACGAAGCACACCACGTCCACGACGAGGAGCTCGTCTGGACCCAATCCCTGCTCGCCATCCACGAGGCACTGCCGCACGGCCTCGGCGCCTGGCTCGACTTCTCGGCCACGCCGAAGGACCAGAACGGCATGTACTTTCCCTGGACGGTGGTGGACTACCCGCTGGCGCAAGCGGTGGAGGATCGGATCGTCAAGGCGCCCATCATCGTGACCGGGGAAGCCGACCGGAACCGGCCGATCGAAGACCCCGAGGGAGTGACCAGGGACAACGTGGCGGAGAAGTACGGCTACTGGCTACAGGCCGCGGTCCGGCGCTGGAAGCAGCATCGGAAGGTGTACAAGAGGCTGGGCATCCGGCCGGTGCTCTTCATCATGGCGGAGAAGAACGTCTACGCCGACGCATTGGGTGAATCTCTCTGGAAGACCAAGGGGTTCGGATTCAGGAAGTCCGAGGTGCTCGTCATCCATACCGACACCACGGGCGAGATCAGGAAAGGAGACCTCGAAAAGGCCCGCCAGGCGGCGCGGGACATCGACCAGGCCGAGAGCGGGATCAAGGCCATCGTCAGCGTGATGATGCTGCGCGAAGGATGGGACGTGCGCAACGTGACGGTGGTGCTGGGGCTGCGGCCGTTCACCGCCCGGGCCGAGATCCTCCCGGAGCAGGTAATCGGCCGCGGGTTGCGCTTGATGACCCAGGTAAGTCCCGACCGGACGCAGACCCTGGAAGTGCTCGGCACGCGCAACCTTCTCAACGTCCTGCGCGAGCAACTGGAGGCGGAAGGGGTTGGCGTAGCGAGTACCGCCACCAATCCGCCACCGCCCGTCGTCATCGAGCCGGTGCGGGAACGGCTGGAGTACGACATCGCCATTCCCATCACCAAGCCGAGCCTGAGACACGACCACCGCAAGCTGTCGGAGCTGGACGTGCAGTCCCTCGAACCGATCTTCGATCGGGAAGAGCTCGATGAGCGGTTCCGGATCAGGCTGAAGCTGGAGTTCGCCACGACCGAAACCGAAGTGCATCAGGACGACCTCTCCGGCGGCCTGCTGCCCGTCCAGGAGCTTCTGGCCGACCTCACCCACCGGGTAGCCGGCAAGGCGGGTCTGACCAATCGCTTTGCGGGGTTGTACCCGGTGGTCCGGGACTACATCGGGAGCCGGTGTTTCGGCCAGGAGATCGAATGGGACGATGACGCCCTGCGCTCCCATCTGGCCCGATTGGAGATCAGGGAGGGCATCGCCAGATACCTGGTCCGCAAGATCGCCGATCTCACCGTCGAACGCCGCCAGATCGAATTCGAGAGGGAGGACTTCCGCCTGTCCGAAACCAGGCCCTTTGGCTGGCGGCGGAATCTCCCGCCTCTGGAAGTGGAGAAGACGGTGTTCAACTTCGTGGCCACCTACAACGACTTCGAGCGCCGCTTCGCGGAGTTCCTGGACAACGCCGGTGACGTTCTGCGCTTCGCCGCGCTGGGCACGACCGAACAGGGAGCTTCCGGCACGTCGTTCCGCGTCGATTACCTGAAGCCGAGCGGCACCATCGGATTCTACTACCCGGACTGGGTAGCCGTTCAGCGCGAGCTGGACGGCCGGATCATCCACTGGATCGTCGAGACCAAGGGCCGCGTCTGGGAAGGCACTGCCGAGAAGGACGCCGCCATGCGGGAATGGTGTCGGCGCGTTACCGGGGCAACGGGCGATGCCTGGAAGTACATCCGCGTGAACCAGGCGGACTTCCGCCCGGACATCGCCACTTTTCGAGCCCTCAACGTTGCGGCCATAGCCAAAGAGATGTTCCGTAAGCGCGACGCCAGGGACGTAATCCTGTCGCACGAAGAGTTTCTTGAATGGCGAGATGAGGGGCGCCGCGAATGGCTATTATGATCGATGCCTCCATCGCCATCGCCTGGTGCGTGCGCGACCGTCCCGGAGTAGTTTACGCCGACGCCGCTATTGATCGACGCGAGCTGGAAGGCATCCTTGCGCCGGACCTCTTCTGGCACGAGGTGCGAAGCGTCCTGCTGGTCGGAGAGCGCCGAGGGCGCATCGACGCCGGTACCACGGAAGATCACCTGAAGGATCTGCGCGGGTTGTTTCTCCAAACCGACAACGGCCAGGACGACGACCAGATCACCGCGCTGGCACGCCGCCACGGCCTCAGCGGCTACGACGCGGCGTATCTGGAGACCGCGATGCGCCGCGGCGCGAAGCTCGCCACCCTCGACCGGAAGCTCGCGCACGCGGCGGCCAGCGAAGGCGCCTCCATCGACGTCGATTGATCGCGGTAAGTGCCTTGTTCCCAGGGAATCGGAAGATTGCTGTCGTATACGGATCGCGCCTGGAGTATCGAATCATGCTGCTCGTCGGTGCTTCACGGGCAGGCGCGATCCATCGCCTCTTGCGAAACGGCTGCGCTCTGACTGACCGCAATCGATACAGTCGGGATGCGAGCGTGGTTCGTCCCACCGGACCTCACGGCGCGAAGGCAGGAAACGCATGTAGTCGGGTGTCGCATCTTCTGCAGCGAGCCCGGTCATGTAGAACATGAAGTCATTGGCAGCTTGAGCGGCAGCAAGAGCATTCAACGTAATGACGCTCGGGGCGACGATTTCGGGATCGTCCACGTATCGCTGCGCTCGCCGTTCTTCGTCGGTCTGTGATTCTTCCTGCAGCTTGACCGGCTTGATCAGTCCGTTGCACCAGAGACAACCCGATTCGGGCGTGATCGGCCGCGTAACGGCGTATACATCACGCACAGCACCAGTTTTGTCGCTTATGACCTTGGCGCCAATCTGAACGGTTGGAGTCAGGTACTGATGGGCGATGGCGTTGACCAGCAGACGCGCCTGCATGGTATCGGCAGCCAGGAAGATGTAATCACAGTCCGTCAGGTGGCCGGGGACATTCGGTTCGGCGACATCCACTGCAAGCGTCTTTACGGTCGCATCGGGATTGGCCCGACGGATGTTGCGCTTGGCAGGATGGACCTTGCGCCGTGCCAGTAGCCGCCCGACTGCCTTGAGCCATCCCACGGAGGTAGCTTCGGACATCCTGGGCGCTGCGTCCCATCGTGTGGCGCCTACCAGTCTCGGCAGGTTGGTGGATTCGACACGGTCCGAATCGATGAGCACGAAATGTCCGACCCCCAACCGGCCAAGATACTCCGCCAGAAGTGACCCGACTCCGCCCAGCCCCACAATGGCGACTTTCGCCTCGCCGAGTATCTTCTGACCGCGGTCTCCGAACAGCCGTGTCTGACGATCGTAGCGCGGATCGGGTTGTTGCAAGGAGAGCGGGGCTCGTTTCGGTGCGAGTAGCTGTCGGCGCGGACCGATGATGGTAGCGCCGGCAAGGGAGACGCGGTTCCGATCCAACAGCCAGATATCACCTGCGATTGCATTCTTGGCGAAGACCAAAGCCCCGATGGGGCGACCCCGAGTGATCTGGAGCAGTGCCGGATAACCTCTTTCGTGCGAGCGAAGATCGTCGCTGGAGAAGGCAACCTGATCCGTACCTCCGTGGTTGTGGACCGCGAGGTAGACCAAGTGCTCATCGCGGGCCTTCAGCACTTGGCCGGTGATGAACTCCGCACGCAGCATGCGATAGCCGCGTTTGCCCTGCACGTAGTCGCGGCCATCCTTCGCGAAGTGCAGCTCCCGGGCAAGGAGCCGGACATCGTGTTCGGTTTCCGCGAGACCGGCGAGGATGGCGGCGCCATGTTCATCTCCGTCGCCGGGGAAGAGATGAGTATGGAGCCGGGTGTACATCCCCTGCGCCATGAGGATTCGCCAAGGCTTGTTCAGGGGCGGTTGTTGAGCCATCGGATGACCTTCTGTAGCTTGAGGAGTGCGGTGTCCGTGGCCGGATTCAGCCGGTTGGAGCGTCGCGATAGCTGAATCGCGGGACGGTCTCGGAACGAGGCAGGAGACATGCCGTCCCCAAGGGAGGCCCCGTCCACTCGACAGAGATCCTCCCGCACGTAGTGCGGATAGACATCGGCGGAAGGGTAGGTGTAGGTGATATGAAAGCCCACCCACGTCTCCTGCTGCCGGTAGATGGGGGCGAGCGCTACGTCTCGGACAAAGACGTAAGCGCCGCCCTCACCGTCTGCTTCCGTACTGACCGTCGCATCCGGGAAGGCGGCAGCGATCTCGTCTATCGCCTGCCTGACTTCCGGCGTCAACCCGCCCACGTCAGGAGTTGTCATCGTCGGCCACGGCGGTGAAACAGGTGCCTGTCTCGACGGCGATCACTTCCTCGTCGGCGACGATCTTGGTCCTGCGAGGCTCGTGTTCGATGCTGAGCACGAAATCTTCTGCGATGGTCACGCCCTGCTCGATTGCCACTTGCTTGATTCTCGTCCCCGTATGGCGTTCGCCCACGACGGTGACCGCCTGCTCATTGACACGAATCTCGCAGGTCCCGCTCTGTTCTTCGGTTCGCCCGTGATTCACTGGTCTTCTCCGGTTGCTGGATAAATTCGAGATTGCTAGAGTGCAATCGCTGAGGAGATGATTCCACATCAGGAATCGAATTGCAACAGTCAAATCGACGCGGAGGAGAATGCCATGAAGGGTGAGTTCGACATCACTGGTTTCCATGCCGCGCTTGACGCTCAGAGGGTAGCTAAAGGACTGAATTGGAAGGAAGTTTCAGAAGAATCCGGCGTCAGTGCCTCCACACTGACGAGGATGTCCCAAGGACGGCGGCCGGATATCGACGGTCTCGCTCTCCTGCTCGCTTGGTCCGGCCTCGACGCCTCGAATTTCCTTCCCGGGACCAACAGCCCTGAACCCTTGGCACAGATCACGGCGAATTTGAGGGCGGACAGGAATCTGAAGCCGGAGAGCGCCGAAGCACTGGAAGAGATCATCAAGATCGCCTACGAACGATTCAGGGAGCGGTGAGATCATGGGCCTTTTTCGAGGATTCAAGACCAAGGCGAACCAGATCGCCGTCGGGCTCCGCAGCCAGATGGGGTTACCAGCCGCAGCCCCGATCAATCTCGATGACTTGGCCACGAGACTCGGTCTCCCTGTCGTCCCGATCAAGGTGTTTGCCGACGTATGCCCGGAACACGTCACACAGCTCACCAAGACGGACAAAGGTGCGTTCTCGGCATCGTTACTCCGACTGGACAACGGCAGCAGGATCATCCTCCTGAACAATGGACACAGTATCGGCAGACGAAACAGCGATCTGGCGCATGAGATTTCACATGCCCTTCTCGCGCATCCCCCCACACAGCCCTTCGACCATACCGGGAACCGCAGCTTCGACAAGGACATGGAGGATGAGGCCAATTGCATGGCTGGTTACATCCTGATCCCCAATGAGGCTGCGCAGAAAATCGTCTGGTCCGGTCACGACCCCGAAGCGGCTTGTGATGAGTATGGAGTCAGCAGACGCATGCTGGACTTCCGCTTGAACACGAGTGGTGCTCGAAAGCGGCGCTCCCGATGGCAACAACGATGGAGCATCCAGACTGAAGCTCCGTGATCGGAAGGATTGACGACATACCGCTTCGTGACAGAACAGATCCGGATCCTCACACCATCCCGGACGGCCTTCATCCCAGCGCATTACGACGGTATGTTCGGCATGGTCGTACATACCTCTCCTGCCGACCGCAGCCGGCGGCTACGCGCCCATGGCCAGCGGTTGCGCGCCAATCCCGAGATCGAAGGGGAAGTATGATCCCGCGCGACTGCCTCACGGCGGAGCACCAGCGCCGGGGGTCCAGGATGCCTGGGGCAAGCAGGATCTCGGCATCAGCCGCGGGTTGGACGAAACGTTCTCGCGTCCGGTCCTGGTCAGCGATCCGCGTTTCGTAGCGTCAGGTCATCACGTTGACGAGTGGTCATGGATCGAGTAAACATCGCGAATGCATGAAGTTCACTATCAGAAACATGCCGCTCGTCTGCTTCTTCGTATACCGCGCAACGTCGCACAACGGATCCGCACTGGAATCGAGACGATCGCGGCCAACCCCTACGGGAGCCACCCGAATGCGACACGGCTGCGGGGCCGGGATGGCGGTTTCCGGCTTCGGACAGGTGACTGGGGCGTGATCTATTTCCTCGAGCCTCGTCAGCAGAATCTGTGGGTGAGTTCCGGCTCGGGCAGGTCGCCAAGTGTATGATACAACGCGATTTCCAGTGCCTCGCAGGTCCGATAACCGAACGCTTTTCTGGTGGTCACTCTGGCCTTGCCGTTGAACCCCTCCACAATGCCATTGGAAAGCGCCCCCCGGGCGCGGAACCAGTTCAAGATCAACCCCCGGTGCGAGCGCATCATGCGCGCGACCCTCTTCATCGGGTCGAGCCGCGAACGCATCGTGCGGGTGCACCACCGGTCGAGGAAGCGCCCCGCCCAGTACGGCGAGACATACTCCCACAGTGCCTGGAAGTCCTCCTTGAGCAGGTAGGCGCGTACCGTGCGCAGATTGCGCCGCACCAGATCGGCCAGCCGTTCGGACTGCGCATCGGTCAGGTTCTCGGGACGCTTGAGCAGCAGCCAGCGGCTGCGCTTGAGCACCGGCGCCTTGCCCTCGGCGGCGAGCTTCCTCGCCTCCGCCGCGCGCACCTCGTCAATGGCCTTGGAGAAGTGGCTCATGATGTGGAAGCGGTCGAGCATGCACCGCTTGGCCGGCGCGCTCGGCCACCACCTTCAGGTACGGCTTCCACAGGTCCGAGCACAAAGCGCAACGCCGCGCTGCGGGCGGCGCCGAGCTCGTCGAAGAAGCCGTGCAGGGTCTCGGCCTTGCGCTCACGCCCAATCCACAGCAGCCGCTTGCAGTGGCGGTCGATTTGGTAGACCAGGGTCAGGGACCGGTGCCCGCGCCGGCGGGCGAGCTCGTCGATGCCAATCGCCTCGATGCCCTCAAGGTCACGATGCGCAAGACCCCACTCGACCGCCATGCGCACCGACCGGGAGACGGTGTCCCACGAGCTGTGGAACACCGTGGCGACCTCCTGCCACGACAGCCGCTTCGCCCACCCGGCGAGGAACCAGGCACAGGCGTCGCTCACCCGGTGCTTGCCCGTCGCCCACGCAACGGACTCGACCTTCACCCCGCAGCGCGCACACGCCACCCGGCGCATCGCGTAGAGAAACACCACCGGAATGTGCCACAGCGGCACGAACGCGAAGCACCGGGGCGGCAACGTGTCGTCGCCCGGCGCCGCACCGCCGCACTGCGAGCACTTCGCGCGGGCATTGGCGCGGGGACGGACCTCCACCTCGATGGCCAGCCGCGGATGCTCGACCAGGCGCACCGTCTCGTAGACGAACGACGAGTGCTTCTGCACCCGATTGAGGATAGTCTTGAGCTGCATCCCGTTCCCCTCCGCGTCGCTTGGGATCTCGCAGCTCCAATTGTCGCGGAGTGCGGAACGGGATGCTTGTTCGATTCGAGACAAAAGCTACTGTAGGTCCTGTGGGATTGTGGGCGAGAGGCGCGACAGTGGGGGGAGGCGGTGGGCAACGCGCCCGCGACCGCGCCGGTCGATGCGACAGCGCCCGGGCGCGTTGTCCACGGGCTCTCCCCACGGCCCGAAGGGGGAGCGCCGGTCCCCGAAGGGGGCTCGTCCACAATTCCACAGGACTGCCCCTCCGATGTCCCCACCGGTGACAGAACGGGTTGTCATTCTTTAGTTTCTACCCACAAATTCTGCGGAAGACCCTTCCTCGACAACGAGCGGATGGTGCTTCTGGTGGTGAAGATCGACCAGAGAGGAAGGGTGTACCGATGAACGAACGGGACGTGCAGATGATCGAGAAGGACGGCAGGCCTGAATATGCCGTCCTTCCGATCGAGGAATATCGCCGCATGGTCGCCTCGCTGGAGGAGGCCGAAGATTGTGCCGCCATCGACCGGGCGTTGGGTGAATACGAGGCTGGAGAGACCGTTTCGGGCGATGTCATCCATGCGATCCTGGAGGGAACTCCGCCCCTGCGTGCGTGGCGACGGCACCGCGGGTTGACGCTGGATGCGCTGGCGGAACGGACCGGCGTCTCGAAGGGCTATCTGTCCCAGATCGAAAATGGCCGGAAGCCGGGGACGCTCGATCTGTTCCGCCGGCTTGCCCTCGTGCTGGAGGTGACGATTGATGATCTGGTCGGTTGAACCGCCCCGGGAATCCCGGGGACTCCACTCGTCGAGTCTTCAGAAGGACAGGGCAGGTCGATTCATGATGTCTCACGATCATCGAGTCTCTGAAAGGCACCACCCTGGGACTCGTCGAGCCAGGCAGCACGTCGGGCAACCTCATGCCGCGCGTCGCTTTCGGCGATGGGTTCGCCCGTGACCGGATGATGAAGATGTAGTGACGGCCGCCGCGTGGGATGCCGGCGGCCATTTCCCGTGTTTCCATCGGAACCGGCGAGCCACCGAGGAATATCCGATTTTGATCACGGTGGAACGGTTGCTATCGTGCGCGGGACGAGCATGGCTGTATGGGACGGCGATTCCCGCGGACGCAACGGCCCCCGCACGGGGAGGCGAGAGGGTGGGAGGAAGGATATGGCGACGAAGCGCCTGGAGGTGAACGGCACCGGCTACCGCTGGCCCGATCGCCCGATCGTGGTGGTGTGCATCGACGGCGGCGATCCGGCCTATATCGAGCACGGGCTGGCCGCAGGCATCATCCCCAACGTAGAGCGCTACATGAGGGAGGGCTTCCACACGGTGGCGCACGGCACCATGCCGAGCTTCACCTGCCCCAACAACATGTCCATCGTGACCGGCCGCCCGGCCTCGGTGCACGGGATCTCCGGCAACTTCTACCTCGATCGTACGAGCAACGAGCCGGTGGTGATGACCGGACCCGAACTGCTCAAGATCCATTCGGTCATGAGCGAGTTCTCATGCCACGGGGCGCGGGTGGCCTCGGTCACCGCCAAGGACAAGCTCCGCCGGCAGCTCCAGAAGGGCATGGATCTCTCGAGCGGCTCGGCCAGCTTCTCCTCGCAGTACGCGGACCGGTGCACCATGGAACTCAAGTTTCGGGATTCAAAATGACGGAAAATCGTCTCATCGCCGACATCACCCGAATCCGAGCCGCATGGTAAAGACGTCCAACTGGAGGCTTTTCTCAAAGAAACGATTCACCCTGTCGTCGATTGCCATCATCAGAGCTTCTACGGAACACCCCAGGGTCTCTCCAAGCTCATCAAGTGTGCCCGAGATGATCGCAGAACAGTTGCCATAGCCGTCCGGCAAAGCTCAACGCATTCAACCGATCCTCTATCCCTGCTCGTATTTCACCGATTCGGGCACCTCCACATTCCAACTTCGCGTGAACCAGCATCAGGTAGCGAATCGCACAGAGATGGATAGAGGCGATGTGGGATGCAAAGGTCTTCGTCTGTTCGGCAAGAAATCCAAGATGTTGCTTCGCCTCCTTGAAATACACCTCGACCCCCCCAACGAAGCGCATACACCTCCAGCACCTTGCTCATCCCGAGCTTGGCGTCAGTGCACAGAAACAAAGCCCAGTTCTTCTTCCCAACCTCCGGCTCCCCTGGCTCGTTCACACCACGAACGAACAGCAATTGGACCGGCTTCCAGTCCGCCACCCCCCGACGACCCTCCGACACGTCCAGCTCCACCTCTACCGCAACCGCCCTCCAAGGCATCCCTCGTACCTTCCTCCACCGCCTCTTGACCTCCCGGGCATAGAGCTGCTGCGCATCCAATAGCTGCTTGTCTCCACTGTCCGTCATCACCCGATACTTCATCGACCCCTTCTTCATCCGCAACACCGCACACACCCCAGCTCATACGCCGCCCGAATCATCGTCTTCGTCCCAAACCAGGCATCCGCCACCAGGTACTCCGCCTCCAGACCACGACGCTTCGCCCGCTTCATCATCCCGATGCCCATCTCCGGCTTGCCCTGCATCGTCGCCTCCCGGTACCTCCGAGCCGCGACACTCCGACGGTCCTGGTACGGTCGATTGAGCCCCTGCGCCTTCCTCCGGCTCACATAGATCTGCGAGTCCAATGGCAGGAACGTCCCGTCCGTGGCCAACCCCAACGTCAATACCTGCTGACCCATCACATGGCGATTCGTCAAATGGTCGTAGTGACTGGATACACCCTCCATCTTCTTGCCGCGCCGGCACTTGACCGAGTCGTCCAATACGAACGCCTTCACAACTGGCGCCCAATCCTTGCTGCTTGTAGACCTCCTTCGCCGTGTCCAGGTTGAATGCGCCAATCGACGTCCTCACGCTTCAGGAAGTCATACAAGACATCCTTCTTCGCCCGGCTGAACAGGCCAAGCGCGGTGCGACAGAACATCGCGACCGAGGAGACGTTCAGCCATCTCCACACCATGAGCAAACACCGTCTCCGTGACTTCAATCCCATGACGCTTGCTGAAGCCCGCGCGCAGGAGAAGCTGGTTGAGATGCAGTGTCTTCTGCCGCTGCAAGCAGATTGTCGATGTAGTGGCATCCATCGGTGAGGACCGTCCCGACCAACGGTGGCAGGGCGGGGCGCTGTGTGTCATGATTTGTGGGCCTTCTGTTTCGGTGCTTGGTGCCGGCCTCGGGGCCACCGCCGATTCGCCGACCCGCCACTGCTCGACATTTCCCGGTATGTTCGAGAACGATGGCGGAAACAGCAGCGAGAGGACAGGGCCATGACCGTCAAGCAGACCATCGGGCATACCCCGGTGCCGGTGCGCATCTGGACCGAGGATGTGGCCCCCGACGCGGTGCGCCAGCTCTCGCACGTCGCGCACCTGCCCTTCGTACACTCGCACGTGGCCGCGATGCCGGACGTGCACGTCGGGGTCGGATCGACCATCGGCTCGGTGATCCCGACCCGCGGCGCGATCGTGCCGGCCGCGGTCGGGGTGGACATCGGCTGCGGGATGATCGCCACCCGGCTTTCGATCGACGCGAATGCGCTTCCGGACTCGCTCGGCGGGGTCCGATCGGCGATCGAGGCGCGGGTGCCGGTGGGCTTCGCCATGCACGAGGAGCGCAACGTGCGCACCGGCGGCGTCAAGCGCCTGATGAAGGGGTATGACGCCCTCGCCGCCCGGTTGCCGGCCGTCGCCACGATGATGAAGCATCGCGATGGATGGCGGCGCCAGCTCGGTACGCTCGGCGGCGGCAACCACTTCATCGAGGTCTGCCTTGACGAGCGCGACCGTGTATGGGTGATGCTGCACTCGGGATCGCGCGGGATCGGGAACCGGATCGGGGGGCATTTCATCGCGCTCGCCCGCGAGGAGATGCTCGCGCTCGACGCGAAGCTGCCGGACAGGAATCTCGCGTACCTGCGCGAGGGTACGAAGTCGTTCGATCGCTACGTGGAGGCGCTCGGCTGGGCGCAGGACTACGCATCGGAAAACCGCGCCCAGATGCTCGCGCTCGTACTCGATGCACTGCGCGCGACCCTGCCGCCCTTCGAGGTCACGGAGCACGCGGTCAACTGCCATCACAACTACGTGGCCCGCGAGCGGCATTCAGGGGCGGAGGTGTACGTCACGCGCAAGGGCGCGATCCGGGCCGGAGCGGGCGAGCTCGGGATCATTCCGGGCTCGATGGGCGCGAGGTCCTACATAGTGCGCGGCAAAGGCAGCGCGGAGAGCTTCTGCTCGTGCGCCCACGGGGCGGGGCGCCGGATGTCGCGCTCGCAGGCGAAGAAGACGTTCAGCGCGGACGATCTCGTCCGGCAGACGGCCGGGGTCGAGTGCCGGAAGGATGCGGGTGTGGTCGACGAGATTCCGGGCGCCTACAAGGACATCGACGAGGTGATGGCCAGCCAGGAGGACCTGGTCGAGGTCGTGCACACCCTCAAGCAGGTCGTATGCGTCAAGGGATAGGGACGGCGGGGCGGGGCGTGCATCGCGCGATGGACAGGGACCACGCCGCGGACCGCGAAGCATTCCCCGGCCGGGCCGCCGGCCGCCGCGTCCGGGGCAGGAGGAAGCGGGAGATCCGGCCGATGGTCCGGGCACAGGCGGAGACGTGCGGTATCGTACAGGACGACGGGCGGACAAGAGGGCGGTGGATTGATTGAGCAGCGGGGTCGTCAAGGGTACCGTGCTGCCGTTGCTCTGCGCCGGGCTCGTGGTGTACGTCGGGCTGTGCGCGGTGCTTTACCTGCTCCAGGAGTCTCTCATCTTCCCGCGGCAGCCGCTGGCGGACGGTGCTCGGAACGCGGTCAGGGAGCTGCCCGGCGTCACCGAAATCGAGGTGGCGGCGCAGGACGGCACGCGGCTCCACGGCTGGCTTCGCCGCCCCGGCGGCGAGAACGCCGGGGACATCCCTCCGCGGGGACTCGTCATCTACTTCGGCGGGAACGCGGAGGAGGTGTCCGGTCTGATGTCGGATGCGGCGCAGCTCGCGCCCTGGCCGGTGGCGGCCGTCAACTACCGTGGCTACGGGCTGAGCGAAGGCCGCCCGAGCGAGGCGGCGCTCGCTGCCGACGCCGTCGCCGTCTACGACCGACTGGCGGCGGACGCCGGGGTAGACCCGAAGCGTATCGTGGTCTTCGGGCGCAGCCTGGGCAGCGGGGTCGCGGTGCAGCTCGCCGCGAGCCGGCCGGTGCGTGCGGTCATACTCGTCTCCCCCTTCGACAGTCTGCGAAGCATCGCCAGGAGGCAGTACCCGATCGTTCCGGTGTCGCTGCTCCTCAAGCACCCTTTCGACTCGCTGGCCCGCGCGCCGGGAATTGAAGCGCCCCTGCTGGTGCTCGCGGGAGAGCGCGACAGGCTCATCCCACCCGCCTTCTCACGGCGCCTGCACGACGCCTGGAGCGGCCCGAAGCGATGGGAGCCGATTCCCGGAGCCGGCCACGACGACATCCACACCCGGCGCAGGTACTGGCCTGCGATGCGCGAGTTCCTGGCGTCCCTCGCGCCCGCGCCGTGAGTTGACGCCGCCCTGTTTCAGTGGACGGAAAGGCGGCGTTTCGCTGCTTCCAGGCCGTTCCCTCCCGGAGGCCGGAGGATCGCCGGCCGAGGTCCCGGCGGACATGTCCGCCAAGTCCGTCTCTCTCCGCCGCTTCATCCATGTATGCTTGCCGGCCCGAGGGGAAACCCCGTTGGCGCCTCCGAATCCGCGCCGGCGACCGAAACGTACATCGAGAGGAGATCCAGCCATGAGAAAGCTCACCACCGCGCTGTGTGCGCTCACCGCCCTGGCGTTCGCGGCCGGACCCGTGGCCGCCAAGGAATGGAAGAAGGTCAAGATCGGCATCGAGGCCGCCTATCCGCCGTTCAGCATGGTGGCGGCGGACGGCTCGTTCGCCGGCTTCGACATCGACGTCGCGCACGCCCTGTGCGAGGAGATGGGCGCGGAATGCACCCTGGTCCAGCAGGACTGGGACGGGATCATCCCCGCCCTCCTCGCCCGCAAGTACGACGCCATGATCGCCTCGATGTCGATCACCGAGGAGCGCAAGAAGAAGGTTTCGTTCACCGACAAGTACTACAACACGCCGGCGAAGTTCGCGCGCAAGAAAGGCTCCGGCATCACCATCGACGCCGAGGGCCTGTCCGGCAAGTCCGTCGGGGTGCAGCGGGCCACCACCCACGACAACTTCATCACCGAGGAATTCGGCGACAGCGTCGAGATCAAGCGCTACGCGACGCAGGACGAAGCCTACCTGGACGCGGTGGCCGGCCGGCTGGATCTGCTGATGGCCGATTCCGTGGCGATGGACGACGGCTTCCTCGCCACCGACCAGGGGAAGGACTGGGAGTTCGTCGGCCCTGACTTCACCGACCCGAAGTACTTCGGTGTGGGCGCCGGCATCGCGGTGCGCAAGCAGGACACCGACCTGCTCGACCGGCTCAACAAGGCGCTCGCCGCGATCCTGCGCAACGGGGTCTACAAGGCAATCAACGACAAGTACTTCGACTTCAACGTCTACGGCGAGCCTCTGCCGCAATAGCGCCCGCTCCGGACCTCGCCGCCGCACGGCGGCGGGGCCGGCCCGGACGGCGGGACCGTGCTCGAAGCATTCGACGCCCTGCTCAGGGCGACCCTCGGCAGCCCGGATCTGCTGGAGGGATACCTCTATCCGTTCATCCTCACCGGCTTCACGCTGACCCTGGAGCTCGCGCTCGCGTCGCTCGCCCTGGCGGTGGGGCTGGGGATGCTCGGCGCGGTGGCCAAGCTCTCCCGGTCACGGATCGCCCGCGGGATCGCGGGGGTGTACACCACCGTGGTGCGGGGGGTTCCGGACATCGTGCTGATGTTCATCATCTTCTTCGGCGGGCAGATCTTCGTGAACTACTGCGGGGCCGAGCTCACCGGGCTGGGGGAGAAGACGGGCCTGCCGCTCGGCTGGGACTACATCGAGATCAGCGCGTTCACGGCCGGGACGTTCGCCATCGGCTTCATCTTCGGGGCGTACATGACCGAGACGTTCCGGGGCGGGATCCTCGCGGTCTCGCGCGGTGAGATCGAGGCCGGCCATGCGTTCGGCATGACCCCGGCCCAGGTGTTCTTCCGCATCACCCTGCCGGCGAGCGTACGTCACGCTTTGCCGAGCTTCGGCAACAACTGGCTGGTGCTCGCCAAGGCCACCGCCCTGGTGTCGGTCATCGGGCTGCAGGACGTGGTGTTCCGCGCGTCGCAGGCGGGCAACACCGTGCGCCAACCCTTCACGTTCTTCCTGGTGGTGGCGGTGCTCTACCTGATCCTCACCGGCGTCTCCGACATCTGTCTGCGCCGGCTCAACCGGCGCTACAGCACAGGCGTGCGCGAGGCCTGAGCATGGATCTCGAAGCCATCGTCAAGAACCTGCCCCTCTACGTCGAAGGGCTCTGGGTGACGGTACAGCTCGTGGCCCTCTCGCTCGCGTGCGGACTGGCGCTGGCGATCCCCATCGCGCTCCTCGCCGCGTCGCGCCGGTGGTTCCTCGCTCTGTCCGCGAAGGCGTACGTCTACGTTTTCCGGGGCACCCCGCTGCTTGTACAGATGTACATCATCTACTACGGCCTGGCCCAGTTCGAGGCGGTGCGCGAAAGCCTCCTCTGGCCGGTGCTGCGCGAGGCGTACTGGTGCGCGCTGCTCTCGTTCGCGCTCAACACCGCCGGGTATACGGGTGAGATCCTCCGCGGGGCCATCGCCAACACCCCCCGCGGCGAGATCGAGGCGGCCCGCTCCGCCGGCATGTCGCGCAGCCTGATCTACCGCCGGATCGTGCTGCCGAGCGCGTTCCGCCGCGCCCTGCCCGCCTACGGAAACGAGGTGATCTTCATGCTGCACGGGAGCGCGCTGGCCGGGGTGATTACCCTGGTGGACCTCTTCGGCGCGGCGCGTATCGTCAACTCGCGGCATTTCGTGCCGTTCGAGTCGTTCATCGCGGCCGGCGTGTTCTACCTCTGCCTGACCTTCGTCATCGCGTGGCTGTTCAAGCTCTGGGAACGGCGCTGGCACGCCCATCTGCGCGCCCGGGACGACGCCGGCGCCTCGCTCGAGCCCACGTTCCCGGCTCGGTGAGCCGGGGCAGAATGGTTTGATCCCGGTCGGGAGTGCTACGGTCAGGCGATGCACGGGACGATACGAATCCAGGTGCTGCGCGGGATCTTCCGTCGCGCCGGCCGTCGCCGACGGATGCCGGGAGCCGGAACAACGCGTGTGCGGCCAAGGGTATCGAGACCCTGTCTGTTCCCGTTGCTTGCGCTGGTGCTCCCGCTCTTCGCCGGTGCGGGGGTTCATGCGGAGTTCGATCCGGTCGTCGAGGCGGCCCAGCGAAAGCTCGCGGAGAATGGATACGACCCGGGCCCGATCGACGGCGTCATGGGATCGCGTACCCGAGACGAAATCCGTCAATTCCAGCGATCGGTCGGATTGCTCGACACCGGACAGCTCGACGAAGCGACCCGGGCCGCCCTGGGGGTGGAGCCTCACACCGCCGGTCGGCCGGAGCCGACGGCGGGTACGGAGGATCCCCCCGAAGCGGTCGCGCTCCGCGATGTTCCGGCGCCGGACATGGAGACGCAGGAAGCCGACGCTCGTCGCAACGGACCGGAGCCCGAGGCAGGCACGGCCGCCCCCGCGGCGGCGCCTCGTGCCGTCCCGCCGCCGGAGCGAGCCACGGGACAGCGGCTGAGCTTCGCGTTGCTCGGCTGGCATCCACCCCAGACCGGCGCGGAAGCGTTGGTCCGTCTCAATGAGAGCGGTTCGGGGCAGGAGCTCAAACGCGGCGCGGACGTGCTCGTCGTGCCGAATGGCGAGTTCGTCTTCGTTCTGGAATCGGGAGAGCGGATTCCCGGATTCGACTGCGACCCGGGAGCCGGAGCACTCTCCATCGAATTCGTCTTCGGCCCGGACGGCCCGTTCATCTTCACTCCGAAAGGGGCCGGTGGATATTGTCAGGTCGGCTTCGGCATCGCCCTCGAAGTCGGGCGCGCACTGGAGATGATGCAAGCCGACTGGGGAAGCACGACGTATCCGCGCGGGACGGTGCGGGTGACGGAGCAGGGGCTCGAATTCGCCAGGTAGCCGGCTTCATGCCTTTGCGAGCGCCTGCGCCAGGTCTGCGACGATGTCGTCGACGTCCTCGATCCCGACCGAGAGCCGGACCAGGCCGTCGGTGAGGCCGCGCGCGCGGCGCTCCTCGACCGGCACGTCGGCGTGGGTCATCGTCGCCGGGTGCGTGATCATCGTCTCCACCGCCCCCAGGCTCTCGGCGAGGCCGGCGAGCTCCACCGCGTTCATCACCGCGCGGCCGGCCTCGGTGCCGCCCTTGAGCTCGAACGTCATCATTCCGCTGAAGCCCGACATCTGTGCGCTCGCAAGCGCGTGCTGGGGATGGGAGGGGAGGCCCGGCCAGGCGACGCGCTCCACCTTGTCGTGCCCATCCAGAAACTCCGCGACCGCCTGCGCATTCTCGGAATGCCGCGGCATGCGCAGATGCAGCGTCTTCACCCCGAGCAGGGTGAGCCAGCAGTCAAAGGGCCCCGGCACCGCGCCGATGGTCTTCTGGATGAACTTGAACCGGTCGAAGAGATCCTCCCGGTCGGTCGCCAGCACCCCGCCGATGATCTGGTTGTGGCCGCTCAGGTACTTCGTGGTGCTGTGCATGACGACGTCCGCGCCGAGTTCCAGCGGTCGCAGGTACACGGGGGTCGCGAACGTGGAATCGACCGCGAGGTAGATCCCGGCCTCCTTCGCGATGGCCGACATCGCCTCCACGTCGGTGATCTTCAGCAGGGGGTTCGAGGGAGTCTCGATCCAGAGCATCTTCGTCTCCGGACGGATCGCCTGGCGTACCCTCTCCGGCTGCGCGCTGTCCACGTAGGTGAACGTGAGGCCGTGGCTCGCGAGCACGTGGTTGAAGTGCCTCGACACCCCACCGTAGACGTCGTCGGAGCACACTACGTGATCCCCGGCCTCCAGCAGCTTGAGCGCGCCGTCCACCGCGGCCATGCCGCTCGCGAACACCACTCCGTAGCGGCCGCTCTCCAGCGCGGCGAGGTTCTCTTCGAGCACCTGTCGCGTGGGGTTCGAAGAGCGGGTGTAGTCGAAACCCTTGTCGCGTCCGACCTCGTCGAGCACGTAGGTCGCGGTCTGGTAGATCGGCGGAACGATCGAGCCGGTGACAGGGTCCGGGCGAATGCCTGCATGCACGACTTTGGTATTGAATTTCATCGGATTCCTCCGCCACTCAGGGCGTGGTGAGCAGCCGCATGAGGCTCGACGTATCCCAGCGCCCGCCGCCGCGCGCCTGCACCCGCGCGTAGAACTCGTTGACGAGCGCGGTGAGCGGCAGGAGCGCCCCGACGCGATGCCCCTGCGCGAGGCAGATGTCGAGGTCCTTGCGCATCCAGTCGACCGCGAACCCGAAGTCGAACTCGTCGTCGACCATCGTCGTCCCGCGGTTCTCCATCTGCCAGGACTGGGCGGCGCCTTTCGAGATGACGTCGAGCACGAGCCTGGCGTCGAGCCCGGAGCGTTGCGCGAGGTTCAGCGCCTCGGCAAGCCCCTGCACGACCCCGGCGATGCAGATCTGGTTGGCCATCTTGGTGAGCTGGCCGGCGCCGGCCGGCCCCAACAGGGTGACGGCGCGGGCGTAGGCGGCGATCACGTCCCGGCAGCGGTCGAACACCACCCGATCTCCTCCAGCCATCACCGTGAGCACGCCGTTCACGGCGCCCGCCTCGCCGCCCGACACCGGTGCGTCCATGAACCCGAGGCCGCGCTCCGCGGCAGCCGCCGCAAGCTCCTTCGCGATGTCGGCGGAGGCCGTGGTGTGATCGACGAACACCGCGCCGGAGTCCATCCCCTCGAACGCCCCGCCGGCGCCCACCGTCACCGCGCGCACGTCGTCGTCGTTGCCCACGCATGCGAACACGATCTCGTTCCCGGCCGCGGCCTCGGCCGGCGTCGCCGCCTGCTTCCCCTTGAACTCCCCGAGCCAACGGTCGGATTTCGATCCGGTCCGGTTGTAGACGGTCACGGCATGGCCAGCCTTCGCCAGATGCCCCGCCATGTGGTAGCCCATGACTCCGAGGCCGAGGAATGCGACCCTCCTCGGCGCGGTGCTCGCTGAATCGCTCATGCTCGATCCTCAATCCGATGCCCGCGGCCCGGCGCCGGGGCGAGGGCGGATTATCAGGGCCGCCGGGGACGCGGTTCAAGGCGCCGTCCCACCCGGCAACGGTCCGACGACCGGGGCACCACGTTGAATGCGGCACGACGTCCTGAAGTGTGCAGGACGGCCCCGGCGCAACGGCGGCCCGGTTGGAGCCGCCGTTCCCCGATCCATATAATCCGCGCGCCGGCCTCTCCCGCCTGCCCCCACCGTCCCGCACCGTAGAGACCGCGCGTGACCACTGAAGCCACCCTTGCCCGCCCCCCCCTGACGCCGCTCCTGGTCGGCGAGGACGAGGCCGAGAAGCTCAAGGCCCGGTCTTTCGAGCTGCCCTCGGTGATGCTCTCGCAAAGGCAGCTCTGCGACCTGGAACTGATGATGAACGGCGGGTTCACGCCCCTCGACGGATTCATGGATCGGGAGTCGTACGAGCACGTCCTGGAGTCGATGCGGCTTCCCGGCGGCGCGCTCTGGCCTATCCCGATCACGCTCGACGTCGATCGGGATCTCGGGGACACCATCGAACCGGGCTCGCGGCTCGCGCTACGTGATCCGGAAGGTCTGATCCTTGCGGTACTCGACGTGTCCGCCACATGGAAGGCCGACAAGCGCGCCGAGGCGGAGCGGGTGTACGGAACGACGTCGGACCGCCACCCCGGTGTACGGCGCCTCTACGAACGGTTCGGGGACGTCCACGTGGGCGGCCGTGTCTCCGGCATCCAGCTTCCTACCCACTACAACTTCCAGGAACTGCGCCATTCACCCGAGGAGCTGGGGCGGTTCTTCGGCCGGCTCGGGTGGAGAAGGATCCTCGGTTTCCACACCAGCCTCCCGATGCACCGGCGCGAGTGCGAACTGACCATCACCGCGGCCAAGGAAGCGCGGGCCCATCTGCTTGTGCATCCCGTCGTCGGCGTCACCATGCACCGGAATCTGGGCCAGTTCGCGCGCATCAAGTGCTACCAGGAGATCCTCCGGCACTTTCCACGCCACCTCGCGGCCCTGTCCCTGCTTCCGCTCGCGATGCGCGGCGCCGGCCCTCGCGAAGCCCTCTGGCACGCGATCGTCCGGCGCAACTACGGGTGCACCGACTTCATCGTGGAATGCGATCACGCGAGCCCCACGCCTCACGATCCGGCCGGGCAGGAGGCGTTCTATCCGCGCCGCGCGGCGCAGGAGCTCGCCCGCGAGCACGAGGGTGAACTGGGGATCGCGATCTTCCCCGCCGGCCGCCTCGGCTACTCGCCGGAGGCGCGCCGCTACGTCCCGGTCGGCATCGGCGGTACGCCGGAGGAAGACACGGTGCGGCTTGAGGATGCGGATTTCGTCAGCCGGATCTCAAGCGGTGAAGAGGTCCCCGGATGGTTCACCTATCCGGAAGTACTCGATGCCCTGCGCGCCGCCTATCCGCCCCCTCGCGAGCAGGGCCTCACGCTGTTCTTCACCGGATTGTCGGGCTCCGGCAAGTCGACGCTCGCCAAGATCATGTACGGCAAGTTCATCGAGGAAGGTCGGCGCGGGGTCACGCTCCTCGACGGGGACATCGTCCGGCGCCATCTGTCGAGCGAGCTCGGGTTCTCCAAGTCGCACCGCGACATCAACGTCCGCCGCATCGGTTTCGTCGCCAGCGAGATCACCAAGAACGGCGGAGTCGCCATCTGTGCGCCGATCGCGCCGTACGCCGCCACACGCAGGGACGTGCGCGAGATGATCGAGGCCCACGGTGCGATGATCGAGATCCACGCCTCCGCGCCCCTGGAGGTGTGCGAGGCGCGCGACCGCAAAGGGCTGTACGCGAAGGCCCGCAAGGGGCTCATCCCGGAGTTCACCGGTATCAGCGACCCCTACGAAGAGCCGGAAGAGCCGGAGATCCGCATCGACACGACGCGCCTCACCCCGATGCAGGCCGCGCAGGAGATCTATCTCCATCTGCTCGCGAAGGGGTATCTGGACCCGAAGACCTGAGCCCGGCGCGGCCGGCAGTTGCCGCGGGTCCGGCGCACTCGGGGAACCGGCAGGAGCACACTGAAGCGACGGCCCGGAGCACGTCGGCACACCGGGGCCAGGATGGGCCGGCGCGGAACGGCCCTTGCGACGGCAGCGGCGCAAGGCTCCATCCGCGGGCCGAGGCGGCCGCTCAACCCGGGTAGGCTCCCGAGTACTCGATCGGCGTATAGTTCTCGAAGCGGGTGCAGTGGTTCAGGAACGCAAGCTCGACCCTCCCGATGGGGCCGTTGCGTTGCTTGCCGATGATGATCTCCGCCTTGCCCTTGTCCTTGCTCTCCTCGTTGTAGACCTCGTCGCGGTAGATGAACAGGATCAGGTCCGCGTCCTGCTCGATCGCGCCGGATTCGCGCAGATCCGACATCACCGGCCGCTTGTCCTGACGCTGCTCCAGGCTCCGGTTGAGCTGCGAGCACGCCACCACCGGTATCATCAGCTCTTTCGCGAGCGCCTTGAGTGAACGGGAGATTTCGGAGATCTCGGTCGCTCGATTCTCGCGCGTCCCCGGGACGTGCATGAGCTGGAGGTAGTCGATCACCACGAGACCGAGCCCGTGCTCGCGCTTGAGCCGGCGGCAGCGGGCGCGCATCTCGGTCGGGGTCAGGGCGGACTCGTCGACGATGAAGACGTTCGTGTCGTTGAGCATCGCAAGCGCCGAAGTCAGCCGCGGCCAGTCCTCGTGCTCCAGCTTGCCGGTCCGGACCTTCTGCTGGTCGATTCGCCCGAGTGAGGAGAGCATCCTCATGACGAGCTGTTCGGCCGGCATCTCCAGGCTGAACACGATGACCGGCAGCCTGGCCCGGATCGCCGCCATCTCGACGATGTTCATCGAGAACGAGGTCTTCCCCATCGAGGGGCGTCCCGCGACGATGACCAGATCGCCCTGCTGCAGGCCGGCCGTTCTCCGGTCGAGATCATCGAACCCGGTCGGCACCCCGGTGATCGGGTTGTCCCGCCGGGACAGCTCGTCGATACGCTCCATGACGCTGACGAGCACGTCCTTGATGGCGACGGACTCCCGCTGACCCGCGCCGCCCCGCTCCGCGATCTCGAAAATGCGGCGCTCCGCGTCGTCGAGCAGATCGAGCGCCGCGCGGCTCTCGGGGCGAAACGCCGAGTCCGCGATCTCGGTGCCGATCCGGATCAGTTCCCGGAGTACCGCCCGTTCGCGAACGATCGCCGCGTAGGCGGCGATGTTCGCGGCGCTCGGCGTATTCTCGGCGAGATCGGCGAGGTAGGCGAGGCCGCCCGAGGATTCGAGCCGCCCGTCCCGGTCGAGCCGCTCCGCCACGGTGACCACGTCGCACGGTTGCCCTTCGTCGCACAGGGCCGCGATCGCATCGAACACGACGCGATGGTCGCGACGATAGAAATGCGCCCCGGCGATGGCGTCGGCGATCCGATCCCAGGCGCCGTTGTCGAGCAGCACACCGCCGAGGACGGCCTGCTCGGCCTCCACCGAGTGCGGCGGGACGCGAAGCGCCACGGCGCCGGACCTCGGATCGACATCGTTGTACGGTGGATCGGCCATTCGAGAGACGCTCCGGCCGCCGGCATCCACCCGTCCCGGGCGATGGGGGGCGAGGGCAGGATAGCCTAGGCGCGGACCGTGCGGGAACGGTTCGACTCGGCCGGAGCCGGTGCGGTTCACGCCGGCCGCATTGACGCTGCCAGCGCTCCGAGGGCGCGCGTGTCCGCCGGCGCTTCCACCGGTCCCGCCACCGACCGCACCCGATTTCCGCTACGCTCCCTCCGGCCGCGGCAGAGGTCGAACCGGCGCCCGACCTGCCCCTGCGGCACCAGGCGCTTGCGCAACCGCCGGCTCAGGGGCCTCGTTCGATGGATCCCCGGCATCGTCGGCGGACCGGAGGCGTTCACCCGTCGCCGGCCGGTGGCTCCGGCTCCACCCTCAGCCGGATCGTAGCGTCGACGTCCATGTGGACGTGGATGGTCACCTCGTACTCGCCGAGCTGGCGGATCGGGTCGCCCCCCGGCATCCGCACCTCCTGGCGCGTGATCTCCCGCCCGGCCTCCGCGAGGGCTTGCACGACATCCGCCGGCCCCACCGACCCGAACAGCCGTCCTTCCTCGCCCGCCTTGCGCAACACCGTGATCTCGGTCCCTTGGAGCGCCGCCGCCCGCTGATCGGCCGAGGCCAGGACATCGGCCTGCTGGCGTTCCAGCTCCGCGCGGCGCGCCTCGAATTCGGCCACGTTCGCCGGCGTCGCGGCCACCGCGATACCCTTGGGGATCAGGTAGTTTCTGGCGAATCCGCGCTTGACCGACACCTTGTCGCCGAGGCCGCCGAGCCGCTGCACCTTCTCGAGAAGAATGACTTCCATCGTTCACCTCGGTCTGTTTCGCGGAGCCGCGGCCCCGCGTTCCGTTGATTGCCGACGATTCATTGCGAACGGCCGGAACGCGCCCGGTAGTCGATCCAGGCGTCCGAGAACCCCGCCACCGCGAGCGCAAGCACGGCGAGCGGCGGCACCAGGAGCAGACTGACGTACATCGCGACGATCCAGCCGCGGGCGGCGCCTCGCAAGGCAACGAGCCCGTGCACGAGGGCGACGCCCTGGATCGCATAGGCCGCCACGAGCAGCATCAGGAGATCGTGACCCATCCCGGCCTCCCGGGAGGCCGCGAACAGAGCGACGGCGGCGACCACTCCCGTCCCCAACGCGAAGCGGCGGCCGAGGCGCAGGGCGCGGAATTCCCGGCCGAACCCCCCCGGGTTGTCGAGAGACGCGTGGCTCCAGCGGGCCAGGAACACCACGAGGGTCGAAGTCACCATCATCGCGATCGGAAATCCCGTCACCACCGGCGCAAGCAACCCGGCGATCTCCTCGAATGCCTGCGGATCGACCTCACCGCCGGTCCGGGCCGTGAGGAAGGCTTCGATCGACTCCGCCCACCATGCCACGGGATCGGGGACGGCCAGGTACAGCGCGACGATCAAGGCGCCCGCGGCCAGTGTCGCCGTAGCGAGGACGACACCCTGGGACGACGTAGAACGGAGCAACGCGCAGAGCGCGAGCGCCGGCAGGCCGGTCACTGCCACGAACAACGCCGCGGGCGCGGTCGAGCCGGCGAACGCCCACATCGCCGCCGCGAAGACAAGGGCCGAGCCGGCAAGCACCGCGACGCCCTCACCGGCGCCGTACCGTAGCGTCGCCAGCCCGATCACCGCCCCCGCCACGAAGCTGAACGGTGGCATGAGGAGCGACAGCGCCGACACGCCGATCGCGTGGTAGCGGCTTCGCGTAAGGAATCGGAGGAAGCCGCCCACGGGGCGATCCCCGCGTCAACGATGCTGGTCGGTATAGGGAAGCAGCGCGAGATACCTCGCGCGCTTGATCGCCCGTGCAAGCTGGCGCTGATACCTCGCGCTCGTCCCCGTGATCCGGCTCGGAACGATCTTCCCGGTTTCCGATACAAATGCCTTGAGGGTGTTGAGATCCTTGTAATCGATCTCCTTCACCCCTTCGACGGTGAAACGACAGTAGCGCCGCCTGCGAAAAAAACGGGCCATCACCACTCTCCTCCATTCAATTGCGCCGGAGCCGGGTGTTTCGGATCGACGCTCGACGCCGGTCCCGATCATCGATTGGACGTTGCGCCTCGTCAGGCGGGTGCGACGGCGGCTCCGTCCACACCCGCCAGGGCGGAGGAGCCATCTACCGACCCGCGGGCCGCTCGCCGCCCGACTCCGTTGAGGCGCCGCCTTCACCCGCCGCCGCGGGAACGCCGCCGTTCTCGCCCGCCGGCCGGGGTTGCGAGTCATCTGCCGCAGCAGAGGCGCCGCCCTCGCCCGCCGGTGCGGAGGCTCCACCCGCCGGTGCAGGCCGTTCATCGCCTGCTGCCGCGGGACTACCGCTCCGGCGCACCTCCGAGGGCCGCCCGTCTCCCGACCCGCGGCGCCTGCCACGGCCGCCGCGCCCGTCGTCACGGCCGTCTTTCCCGTCCTTCTCCTTCGACTTCGCAAGCGGGGACGGCTCGGTCACCGCCGAATCGCGCCGGGTGACGAGGTTGCGGATGACCGCGTCGTTGAATTTGAAGGCGCCCGCGATCTCGTCGAGTGCGACGTTCGTGCACTCGATGTTCATGAGCACGTAGTGGGCCTTGTGGATCTTGTGGATCGGGTAGGCGAGCTGGCGCCGTCCCCAGTCTTCGAGCCGGTGGATCGTGCCGCCGTGCGATTCGATCATCGCCCGATAGCGCTCGATCATCGCCGGGACCTGCTCGCTCTGGTCCGGATGGACCATGAACACGACTTCATAGTGCCGCATCGGTCACTCCTTGCGGATTTGCCTCCCGAACACGTCCGAACGGTGAGGCAAGGAGTTGAGACGGATTGTCCGGCGATGTCTCCCCGGACGGGCGGCGCGCATGGTATGGGATTTCCGCGGACCCTTCAATGACGCCTGTTCTGCGCCCGGGGCCGGATGTCACGCTGCCGCCTGGAGCAGCCGGCCGGTCGATGCCTCGCCACCGGACGGGCGGCCGTCGTCGACCGTTCCAGCGACCTCTTGCGGCGGTTGCGTCGGTGCACCGTGTCCGGAACGCGCCGGCGTCTCGGGATGCCATGACCCGGGAGCGGCGCCTTTCTGCTGGCCCGGAGCGAAAACGAAACGCGAAACGCTTCTTCCCCCGGCGTCGGCGATACACGCGATCGCTCGGGACGTCCACGCGGGAGAAACCGCTCGCCGGCAAACCGATCGAGCGCGCCGACGGCGCGGCGCCGCCTCAGTCGGCCGCGTCCGACACCGGACCGAAGCGTGGCGCGGCCATCGCTCCGCGCCGGTGCAGGGCAACGACGAATTCGCGCTCGAAGGCGTCCGCCACCGAGCCGACGACCCGCTCGTTCGCAAGCAACGCATCCGACCACGCCCGCACCAGCGGGAACTCGTTCAGCAACCCGCAGCCGAACCGGGTCTCGACGAAGGCATACCGTTGGAGGAACGGCGCGTAGGCGGCATCGACGAGGCAGAGCTCGGCGCCGCTGAAGTACGGCCCGTCGCCGTTCCGCTCCTCGGCGAGCGCTTCTTCGAGCTTGGCAAGCCGGCCGCGCGCGACCTCGATCCCCTTCGCGAGCGCCGTCTCGTCCCTGGCGTAGTACACGCCGCCGAGGCTTGCCGAGAAGTCGGGGACGAAATCGGTCCAGGCCCGGTGCCGCGCACGCTTGAACGGATCTTCGGGATGCAGCCGCGGGGGAACCGTCTCGTCGAGGAATTCCGCGATCGCGTTCGATTCGAACAGCGGCCGCCCGCCGACGGAGAGCACCGGCACCTTGCCGTGGGGAGAAATCTCGAGAAACCAGGCGGGCTTCTCCCGCAGGTCGATACAGGTCACTTCGAACTCGACGTCCTTGGCACGCAACACGATCACGGCGCGCTGTACCCAGGGTCAGGTTACGGAGCTGATCAGATGGTATGTCTCGTTCATCGTGAAATTCTCGGGGTGGATGGCCGGTCACGCGCCGGTACCGGCGGCGTGGAGCGGCATTCTACCGCCGTTTCGCAAACCATGATCGGGTTTCCCCTCGAGCGTTTCGATCCGGGCGAAGAAGGACTTCGTACGGCACGCCCCCCGGCAGGCCGGCAAGACCCCGGCACCGGTGTTCCGGGCGAAGATGCACGGCCTCCCGCCCAGGCGTCGGCGGGACACGGTGCGCAATTCTTCGCTCTCCGCCTGGTCGCCCAGCAGCCCGACGACGCACACCGCGACGCCGGGCAAGGGATCGAGCACATCGGGCAGCGCGACGCCGCCATCGCCCCGGAGCACGTCGCAGCGGTACGAGGTCACGGCGACTCCGGTACGGAGCCGGAGGTCCTGCGCTTCCCGTTCGAGCCGCGCCGGGTCGCGCACCGCGAGCTGCAGCGCCCATCCTTCCTCCGCCAGCTTGCGCGCAATGGCGTGTCCGATTGTCCGAGGGGCCCGAGGACCAACGCCGTTTCCGTCACGTCGTTCATTGCACCGTTTTCCTGCTGTTCCCCTGTGCCATGGCGTCGGAGCCGTCCTGCGGAATCTCTACCTCGCCAAGCGCCTGGGATGGATTGGCCGGCAGATGGCGGAAACGGGTATTGGCGCTCTCCGGTGGGCGACGTGGGTGGTCACAGGGTCGTTCGCCTCCGGCCTCTACCGCAAAGGCAACCGACTACGAGCCTGGGGAGCATGAAGCGCACCGGGACGGGCGCAGAAACCGGGGCGCGTGCCGCGTGCTCAGGGGTGGAACAACGTCACCCGCCACTCGCCGCCCGCGAGGAAGTAGCAGGTACGCTCGTGCAGGCGGTTGGAGAATGAGCGCCAGAACTCGATCCGGTTCGGGACCACCCGGTAGCCCGACCAGTGCGGCGGGCGCGGTATGGGACCCTCGCCGAAGCGTTCGGCGAACGCCCTGAACCTGGCTTCGAGCGCCTCCCGGCTTTCCAGCGGCTCGGATTGCTCCGAGGCCCAGGCGCCGATCCGGCTGCCCGGATGCCGACCGCTCCAATAGGCGTCGGCTTGCGCGGCGTCTACCGCGGCCACCTCCCCCTCGACCCTCACCTGCTCCATCAACGGATCCCAGAAGAAGCACATCGCCGCGCGCGGGTCCGCGGCAAGCCCGCGCCCCTTGCGGCTCAGGGTGTTGGTGTAGAACACGAATCCCGACTCGTCGTACCCCTTCAGCAAGACCACCCGCGCGGAAGGGCGGCCGTCCGCGTCGACGGTCGCGACGGTGACCGCCGCCGGCTCGTTCAGCCCGGCGTCCGCGGCGCGCTTGAACAGCGCATCGAACCGGTCGAGTGCTTCCTTGAGTTTCGACATGGTCGCGATCCGTCCTCCTGCGTCGACTCTGGATTCCTTGGGGCACCGTGATTCCTTGAGACGCCGTGACAGACGACAGACTCTACAGTTCAGCCGACTCTTGCAAGGCGCCCGCGCTCCCGGGAGACCCGCGGCGAAACCTCGCCAGGATGTGATTGCACCAGTCACCGCGCAAGGCCGCAAATGCTTTCCGGTCCCGGCGGCGGACGTGAAGGAACGGGAGCCGGGTCTCCAGGGAGGCGATGCGGCGATTTTGGCCGTGTCCGCCCGGTTGCCAGGTCAAACACAGTCGCGGCGTCCGGGATTCCCGCCAACGCTATTCTCCCCCCGAGGAAGACGGTGGCGCCGCTGGCCCGTTCCGCCGGGCCGAGCGCTCCAGCGCCTCCAGCCTGGTGCGACGCTCTGCCGGTGGGAGCTTCGCGAGCGCTTCGCATTCAAGGTAAAACGCACCCAGATCGCCGCCCGAGCGGACGAGCAATGCTTCGAGCGCGGGGACCCACCGGTCGTAGGTGGACGCAAGGGCGAGCGCCGCGTTGTTCACGCCGCGCTCGAACCAGCCGTCGTAGTTCGGGCCGCCCCGCCATCCGGCCCGTAGCGCCGCGTACCGCGTGCGCAGTCGTTCGATGTGCCGCGCCTTCTCGACCCGCTTCTCGGCATCGGGGCGGGAGGAGGCGTACAGGGCTTCGAGGTCGCGGCGCACATCCCGCACCAGAGCAAGGAACGCGGCTCGGCGTTCCCGGGCGACTCGGTAGCGCGCGCCCGGATCGGATCGCTCCGCCGCATCGAGCCAGCGGCCCACCCCGGCGCGCTCGACCACGACTGCGAACGACTCGTTGAATTCGGTGTCGCCCGGGACGTACAGCCGCTGGTGCGCAAGCTCGTGGAACACGATCCCGGCGAGATGGTGTTCGGGGAGCTCGACCATGGAGCTCAGCAGAGGGTCGTCGAACCAGCCCAGGGTCGAGTACGCGCGGACCCCGGCCACCGTCACGTCCCAGCCCTCGGAGGCCAGCCTGGCGGCGAAGGCGGCGGCGGCGGACTCCGAGAAGTAGCCGCGATAGCTCAGGCACCCGGCGACGGGGAAGCACCAGCGCCGAGGCGCCAGCGAAAGCTCCGGCGCCGCCACGACGTTCCAGACCACGTACGGGCGGTCGAGGCCGGCGTAGCTGCGGTAGCTGGCGTTGGCTGGCAGCCCGAGTGCATCGGATGCGAAGTCCCGGATCTTGAGCGCGGCGCGCAGACGCATGGCGAGATGCGGAGCGGTCCCCGGTCCGGCAACCACCGTTTTGACCGGCCGGGCGCGGAGCATCAGCCCGAGGTGGCCGGTGATCGACTGTGCGTAGTACCCGGCGTGCGTGCACCCGGCGAGCGCGAGGGAGGTGAGCGCCACGACTCCTTTCCGGTGCTTGCTGCGCAAAGGGGAAGCCTTTCCCGGATTGATCACACGCGCCTTCCGTCGTGCGGCAAGTGGCCCGGTGCGTTCATCCCCACGCCCGACCGCGCGGCGAAAGGCGTCAGGGACCGTTCACCCCGCCAGATCGTCCACCAGCCGGCGCAGGAAACGCTCGCACCGACGGACCTGATCGATCTCGATGTACTCGTTTGGCTGGTGGGCCTGATCGATCGAGCCCGGGCCGCAGATGACGGTCGAGAACCCCGCCTGCTGGAACTGTCCCGCCTCCGCCGCGTAGGCCGCGGCGTGGACGGCGTTGTCGCCGGTGATGGCGCGTGCGATGCGCTCGGCTTCGCCGTCCTCCTCGGGCCCGAAGGCGGGCGCTTCGTTGAGCATCCGGGTCTCGATGCCCGTCCCAGGCGCGACCTCGCGCATCCCGGGAAGCACCTCGGATTCGCACCAGGTGTTGAAGCGGTCCACGTGGACCATCGGATCATCTTCGGGGATGTGCCGGACGTCCCACTCGAAGCGGCAACGACGGCTGATGATGTTCGCGGCAGTGCCGCCCTCGATCACCCCGACGTGGATGGTGGTGAACGGCGGCTCGAAGGGGAGGGCCGAGGGGTGAGCGGCCGCGGCCCGCGCCATCTCGTCGAGCTTCGAGACGAGCCGCGCCGCGGTCATCACCGCGCTCACCCCACGATGCGTCTGGCTCGAATGCGCCTCGTGGCCGATGACCACGGTCTCCATCACCGTGATGCCCTTGTGCGCGGTCATCACCTTCATCGACGTCGGCTCGCCGACGATGACCGCGGCGGGCCGCGGCACTTCGGCGGCGATCTTCGCGATCATCGATGGCGCGCCCAGGCAGCCCACCTCCTCGTCGTACGAAAGGGCGAGATGGATCGGGCGTTTCAGCCCGCGTGCGAGCATGTCGGGGACCAGAGCGAGCGCGACCGCGGAGAAGCTCTTCATGTCCGCCGTGCCGCGCCCGTAGAGCCGGCCACCACGCTCGACGACCTCGAAGGGGTCGGTGTCCCAGGGCTGCCCGTCGATCGGCACCACGTCGGTGTGCCCGGAGAGCACCACGCCGCCCTCGGCGTCCGGTCCGATGGTGGCGTAGAGATTCGCCTTGGCGCCGTCCTCGTTCGGCACGATGCGCGGCTCGACGCCGTGCCCGGCGAGATAGTCGCGCACGAAGTGGATCAAATCGAGGTTGGAATCGCGCGACACGGTCGGAAAGCCGACCAGCGTCTCGATCATCTCTCGTGGTGAGCAGGTCACGGCATCGGACTCCATGGGTTGACGGCCGGGGGGGGGGTGACGGCCGGGGGGCTGACGGTCAGACGAAGGCAGGCGGGACGCCCGCGTTTCCAGGGGGACGAGCGCCTTGTGTCCGTGAGCGGTCACGGAGACGATGCGTCCCGCGCGTCGAAGCCCCTGCCTGCCGTCTGTCGCGGACCGTCATTCGCATCACTGCCGGAAGGGCCGCTCTACTGCGCCATCCTGTGGAAGTGGGTGCGCACGAAGTCCACGTACCCCTCGCGGGTCTCCACCACGTGATCTCGCAGCACCGCGTCGAGCGCCGGGAGCCGGAAGAACGGCGCCTGGGGCAACGCATGGTGCGCGGTGTGATACGCCATGTTCCAGGCGAGCAGCCGCAAGGGGGCCGCGGTGAACACGGTGCGGGTGTTCTCCAGCATGCTCCCGGTCCGCGCGCAACCGACGTGCTCCGACATCCGGATGATGCGCATGAACGGCTCGCCCGCGAGCCGGGGCAGCAGCCAGAGCTGCACTGCGAGCCACGATTCGAAATGGACGGACACCGTGGCGAGCACCAGATAGGCGCCCCAGAAGATCCATGACTCGCGCTGCATCGCACGGCGCAGCGCCGGCGGCGCGTTGAGCCGCTCGCACGGATTCAGGCGTCCGAAGGGATGGCGGAGAAGTACCGACAGGACCCCCCGGAAGTATGGGACGGCGCTTGCGTAGTACAGAAATCCCCGGCGGTGCTCGCCCATCGGAATCATCTGCGGGTCGCGCTCCACGTCCTGGGTGTACCCGTGATGCGCGGTGTGCTCGTAGCGAAACACCGTGGGAGGCAGCATCAGGACGAGCCCGGTGAGCCAGCCGGCCGCGGTGTTCAGCCACCGGGTGCGGAACGCGGTGTAGTGGGTGGATTCGTGAAAGGGGGCGAACAGGTGAACGATGAGGATGCCGTGCACGATCGTGGCCGGCACCGCCCAGGCGGTGTCGAGCACGCGCCACAGCACCCATCCGGAGGCGACGATGAGCGCGGCGTGCGCTGCCGCGAACGCGAGGCCCGGACCATCCCGGCGCTCCACGAGCCCGGCGAGGCGGTGGCTTCCGATGATCTCGCGGATGACCGTGGATGGCCGAACCACATCGTCGCCGGAGTCCGTCGCGGGATTCACCGTCATGGCAGGGCCGCCGGTTGCGAGCGTTCTCCCGCCGCCCGAAGACCGGTTCGAACCACCGCCTTCCCTTGCCCGGAACCGATGTCCAATTCCGGTACGTCCGCACGGATCCCCGCCACATCCTGGCGGGCGGCGGCGCGGTTCCGTTTGCGGGTCCATTCCTTGCTGCAGTCCGGTCCGCCGGCGGCAGACGCCCGCACTCTATCAGGATCCCGCGGGTCCGGGGCAGAGCGGTGTCGCGCCCGTAAACAGGAAGGGGCTGGCGCAGATGGCGCAGGATCCGATGGTGGGCAAGTGCACGGCCACGGATCTGGAACTGCTCGACATTCCCGCACATCGACTACACGATGGTCGACATCTCCCCGTGGACGGGCCGGTGGGCTCGCGCGATCGCGAAGTGACGGTCCCGTCTCCGGCCCGTGGGATCCCGGACAGGGCGACGGTTCAGCGCGCAGCAGGTTCGCGAATTGAACAAGCCTCCCCCCGGACCAGCTCCCAGCCGTGGAACACGAGCGCCAGGCCCGTGAACCGCACCGTGGGATACTGCCGCCCGAGCGTCTCGTCGGACAGGTAGCGGCGGAGCTGCGCCTTCGCCTCCTCCACCGCCGCGTCCACCGCCCGCTCCCCCCGCTCGCCGCGCTTGACGTACTTGAGCTCGACCACGTAGCTCGCGAGGTTCGGCGCCAGGCAGATGTCGGCATAGCCCCCGCCGAGCTCCCGCTCCGAGTGGAACACGAAGTGCCCCGTGGTCCCGAGGTAAGCGGCCAGGAACCCTTGCAGCACCTTCTCTCCCGCGATGTAGTCGCGCACCCCGCTCTGGCGGGCGACCGCGTCGGCGAGGTAGTCGAACACCGGGCGCCAGGCGCCGCGGCAGGCCATCTCGTGGATGCGCCGCTCCAGGGCGTAGATGTCGGCGGTGAACGCGCCCATGTCCTCGAAGGCCTCGCGCAGGTGGCCGTAGAGCAGCCGCTTGACGCTCTGGCCGGGGATGCCGAGACGCGGCCTGCCCTCGACCGTCCCGCGGATGCCGAGCAGACCGAAACAGTGCAGCAGGGACAGGAAGTTCTCCCGCTCGGTCAGCCGCATCAGCGGAAAGCTGTCCCGGATGTGGACGTCCACCCGCTCCTCGGCGACCCCCTGGCGCAGCAGGTCGAAGTTGCCGTTCAGCTCGGCCTCGCCGGTGGGGACGTACTCCGGTGCATCCATCCGGACCCGCGTCCTCCGGACGCGCACTCGCCTGGCGGTTGACCAGCAGCAGGTGGCGCAGCTTCCCGTAGTCGATGCGGATGTTGCTGTCGATGAACTCGTCCGGTGGCGTCCCGTTGGCGATGGACTCCCGCAAGTAGTACAAGCACCATGTCGGTGTTGTAGAGGTCGCGGGTCGCGCCCTTGGCGAAGCGGTAGCCGTCGTACCACTCGCGCATCAGGGCGAGGACGGCATCGGGGTCCTGGTCGAATACGCCCGCGCGCCGGTACGTCTCCAGCATGTCCCGCACCTCGGCCTCGGTGAAGCCCAGGACTTCGCTGAACCCGGACCGCAGGCTGACGTTGGCGCCGATGTTGAAGCCGCTGGTCACGTCGTCCATGGTGATCGGCGACACCCCGGTCACGAACAGCCGCTCGATGGCGCCCGCCCTGTACCGGCCTTCAGGGTGGCGAAGAAGTTGCCGAAGAAGCCCTCGCCGTGGGTGAACGAGTGGTACGCCTCCGCCCCCCGGTGGGCGAGGATGGTGTTGGCGAAGTTGTCGTACCGTCGATCATCACGTAGAGCGGGATGCGGCGGTCCCGGGTGTACAGGAACAGCTCGTCCAATTGACCGCTGATCGACCGTCGCTGCAGGATGGCGCGCGCCGCGTCCTCGTCGAACAGGTCGCGGTTGCGCCACAGGGTGTCTTGGACATCGAGGGTGCAGTGCTCGTCGAAGCTCTCCTCCAGGGTCGGCAACGCCTGCTTGAACGCGGGGAAGTCGAAGTACAGCACCACGTAGCGGCTGCGGTTGCCCGTGGGCTCCCTGCCGATGTCGGTGCCGGCGAAGACGGCGTCGAACTCGTCGGCCACGGTGCGATCGTAGTAGGCGTCGAGCATGGTGAGCCACAGCGTCTTGCCGAAGCGCCGCGGACGGATGAAGAACACGAAGCGCTCCTGCTCCAGGGTGCGGATGAAGCGGGTCTTGTCCACGTAGAGACAGCCGTCGAGGCGGACGCTGCGGAAGTTGCCTCGCCCGCAGGGGATGGGCGGGTACTGGACCGGCGTGTCGTGGACATGGCTCGCTCCAACCCGGCATCGCCGGGTTGGGAAGCGACCGGAACGGTCGCCACCGTTTCCGGCACGACAGGATGTTGATTCGGCCGGATTCATCGCATCGGGAAGCAATCCTTCGCAGGCTGTCGCGGCTGTGGCTTGGCCGGCCCCCGTGGTGCGTGGGGTGTCGCTCAGCGGTGAGGATGGCACGGGTGAGAGGCACGACCGGTCGGGCCATCGGGGCCGGAGACTTCGGGAGAAGGGAGTCGTCACGGCGATGGCGTGCGGTGATGGCGGCGTCGAAACGAAGCGGTGACGACCTGATGGTCGCTGGGGCGCCATGCGCCATCGGTGGCGAAGCCCGAGCAGAGGTTCCGGGAACGCAAGGGCGGGCTGTTTGCGGAGGCGGGAGCGGCGCATTCCGCAAGTGGAGAGCACACAGAGCGAATGCGTGCCCGGCTTGCGACCGGGAATGACCCAGGGATTGCCGGGCACGCGCGGCAGACCGACCAGCAGCTTCACCGCCGAGGGCGACAAGGGCACTCCCCGGGCGCCCGTCTTCGCATCGGGCAGCCTCAGCTCGTTCGCATCGAGCGCCACGTCCTCCCAGCGCAAGCGCAAGATTTCCGACTTGCGGCATCCGGTCAGCATCGTGAGCGTCTTCGGCTCGGCTATCATGTTCGGTGCCATGATCCCCGCTTCTACGGAACGCACCAGGGACCGCGCCGCGATCGCGTTCTCCAACGTCGGCCACACCTGCACCCACATGTTCACGGTGCTCTACGCCACTGCCGTTCTGCACCTGCCGCAGGTGTTCGGTCTGCCATATGGGGAGCTGCTGAGCCTGTCGAGCCTCGGCCTCGTGCTGTTCGGGGTGGGCGCGCTGCCGGCCGGCTGGCTCGGCGACCGCTGGAGCCAGGTCGGAATGATGGTGATCTTCTTCCTCGGCATCGGGGCCGGCGCCATCGTCACCGGCCTCGCCGGCGGCCCGGGGATGATCTTCGCGGGGCTGACCATGATTGGCCTCTTCGCCGCCATCTACCATCCGGTCGGCATCGCCTGGATCGTCGCCACGGCACAGAAGCGGGGCATGAGCCTCGGCATCAACGGCGTGTTCGGCAACGCCGGCAACTCCCTGGCCCCGGTGTTCGTCGGGGTGATGATCGACTTCTTCTCCTGGCGGGCAGCCTTCCTGATCCCCGGCGCCGTGGCCGTGCTGGTGGGAATCGCATTGCTTGCCGTTTGGCGGCGCGGCCTGGTCGCAGACGCCAGGACCGACCGTTCGCCGCCGCCGGCCAGGGCCCCGGGCGACGCCCGCCGGGTGTTCATCGTACTGACCTTCACCATGGCGTGCTCCGGCTTCGTGTACGCGGGCGTCACCAACACGATGCCGAAGCTGTTCGAAATGGGGGTGGGCGATCACCTGGCCACCGGCTACACGGAGATCGGCCTGTTCGTCGGGGCCGTCTCCGGGCTCGCCTCGGCCAGTGGCATCCTCGGCGGCTGGCTTGCGGACCGCTTCTCCGCGCGCAGCATCTACCTCGTCTTCTGGATGCTGCAAGCGCCCGTGCTGTTCGTGATCACGTCGATGGCCGGCGTGCCACTGCTGATCACCGCGTTGCTGGCGCTGAGTTTCAACCTGTCCTTCACCGCCGCGGAGAACATGCTCGTCGCGCAGTACACGCCGGTGCGCTGGCGCTCTCTCGCTTATGGCGCGAAGTTCGTGCTGGCGCTCGGCGTCGCCGGCCTGACGGTGATGCTCGCGGGCCGGGTCTTCGATGCGAGGGGCAGCTTCGATCTGCTGTACCTGTGGCTCGCTGCCGCCACCGTCGTCGCGGCGACGGCGTGCATGATGCTGCCCGGCAGAAGAAGGCCCGTCGCGGTACCGGCCGGCGCGGATTGAGAAACGGGCGGCGCGAGGGCAGGCCGGAGATGATGAGCGAATGACCCGGCGGCTTCGAATCGTCGTGCTGATCTCGGGTCGCGGCACGAACCTTCAGGCGATCATGGATGCCGTCGCCAGCGGCTCTCTGCCCGTCGATCTCCGGGCCGTCGTCTGCAACGAGCCGGGTGCGCCGGGCCTCGCGCGGGCACGGGGCACGGGGTACGAGACGGTGGTGGTGCACCATCGTGACTTCTCCGCCCGCGAGTGGTTCGATGCCGCGCTCGCCGACGCCATCGACGCCTTCGACTCGGAACTGGTGGTGCTCGCCGGCTTCATGCGCATCCTCACCCCCGGTTTCGTCCACCGCTACGCGGGCCGGCTCATCAACGTCCATCCTTCCCTGCTTCCCGATTTTCCCGGGATCGACACCCATGCGCGGGCCCTCGACGCCGGCGCCGCGGTTCACGGAGCGACGGTCCACTTCGTGACGGAGGAGCCGGACGGCGGTCCGATCATCGTCCAGGCCCGGGTCCCGATCCTTTCGGGGGACGACCCCGACGCACTTGCCGCGAGGGTGCTTGCGCAGGAACACGTCATACTGCCTCAAGCCATATGCTGGTTCGCCCAACGGCGACTCGAGATGGACGGCGGGCGCGCCCTCCTCGACGGCGTGCCCGCCCTCTCTCACCCCGAGGCGTCTCCGGGTACGTCCTCGCCCGGTCGTCGACGACGGTCCGAGGCGCTGCCGGGCGCACCGGCGTCCGAGTGAAGCTGACTTGGGACGTTCCCGTCCGATGGAGGGTGATCCGATGTGTCGCCGGACACACCAGCGTCCGATGGGAGGCGACCGGCAGCACCACCAAGCGCACCGTCGCCCGATTGAAGGCGGTCCGGGGCGACACCGGCCACGCCGGCGCCCGGTAGAGGATGCTCCGTGGCGGACACCGCTCGCCGGGAGGAGCCGGCCGGACGGCAGGTGACCGCGGTGAGGATCCCCCTCAGGATGTTGATCTCCACCCTGTCCGGAACCGCACGGTTGAAGAGCCGGCGCAGGCGGCGCATCAGCAGTTTCGGCGCGTCCGAGTCGAGATAGCCGATCTCGATGAGCGCCGCTTCGAGATGCCGGTAGAACCCTTCGAGATCGCCCGCGGTTGCAGCCGGCGATCGCGGCGACGGGTGCGCCCCGGCATCCTCGTCGAGGGTCCAGGCCCCTTGCGATTCTTCGCGCTCGCCGTGCGCCTCCCCCTTTTTCCTGAGCATCCCGGCACCTTCGGGGCTTTCGATCCCTTCCCTGACTCCCTCGGTGCCTGCGCCGTGCATGTCCGCCTTTTCGCCACGCGACCCGGCGCCTTCGCCGTGCGCCGCGACCCGCATCTCGTAGGCGAGGATCTGCACGGCGGCGGCGACGTTGAGGGAGCTGAAACGGGACGCGGCGGGGATCCGCACCAGCGCGTGGCATCGGTCGATCTCGGCGTTGGTGAGCCCGGCACTCTCCCGGCCGAACATCACCGCGACCTGCTCCCGCGCGCCTTGCGCGACAGCACGGCGCGCGCCCTCGCGCGCGTCGAACACCGGCCATTCGATCCGCCGGGACCGCGCCGTCGTGCCGAGCACGAATCCGCAGTCGGCGATCGCCTCGTCCAGGGAGCCGACGACCCGCGCCGCGTGCAGGACGTCGTCCGCCCCCGCCGCCCGCGCCGTGGCTTCCGCGCTGGGGAATCGCCTCGGCGCCACGAGGCAGAGTCGATCGAGCCCCATCGTCTTCATCGCGCGGGCCACCGCCCCGACGTTCCCCGGGTGGGTCGGCTCGACCAGCACGATGCGCACGCGATGCAGCAGTGTCCCGTTCACGGTCTCGCCCCGATTCGACGTGAGGAATCTCCCGGAATGGCTCTCCGGCGCCGTTGCCGCCTCCGCGGTCCAAACCGCATCGACAAGCCCCGGACGACGGGGCGCCTCGAACCGGATGTCGAGAGACTCCCGCTTGCCGGGCACCCGGTCCCGCGGCCCTTCGACTCCGTGCAAGCTCTCCCGCACACTCCCTCGAAAACCACCCTGGCTCGGCGGCGGCCTCCGGAGCTCCGGCATCGGCTGTATGCCGGTCCGCCCGCCGGGATCCTCCCCGTTGACGGGACGACTCCGAAGGATGCCCGATGATGCACTCTATCGAGCCCGGCGTGTTCGTCGTGTTGATGTGCCTGCTCGGCCTGGCGGCCGGAAGCTTCATCAACGTCGTCGTCTTCCGGCTGCCACGCATGATGGAGGCGGCGTGGAGGGAGGAATGCCGCGCGATCCTCGAAGAGGACTTCTCCGGTGCGGGGGCCTCGAGGAAGGAGGTTCACGGCGAGGACGGGTCGGAGTGCTTCGACCTCGCGCACCCGCCCTCGGCCTGTCCGGCGTGCGGACGCCGGATCCCGGCCCTCGAGAACATTCCCGTCATGAGCTACATCGTGCTGCGAGGCAGGTGCTCCGCCTGCGGGTGGCGGATCCCGGCGCGTTACCCGTTCATCGAGGTCTGCGGCGCACTCCTCGCGTGCGCGGCGGCGGCGCGCTTCGGCCCCGGGGCCGGTGCGGCAGGCGCAGCATTGCTCGGTTGGGGCCTGCTCGCGCTGAGCGTCATCGATCTCGACACCCGCCTGCTCCCCGACTCGATCACCCTGCCGCTGCTGTGGCTGGGCCTCGCGTTCAACCTCTTCGGCACCTTCGCGCCGCTGCATGACGGCGTGATCGGAGCGATGGCCGGTTATCTCTTGCTCTGGGCCGTCTACCATGGGTTCAAGCGCCTGACCGGTAGGGAAGGGATGGGACACGGCGACTTCAAGCTGCTTGCGCTGCTCGGCGCATGGCTCGGATGGAAGGCGCTTCCGGCCGTCGTGCTGCTCGCGTCGCTGGCGGGGGTGATCGCCGGCCTCGTGCTCGTGACCCGCAGGCGGGCGTCTCGCGACACACCGCTGCCCTTCGGCCCATACCTTTCCGCCGCCGGACTGATCGTGCTCTACTTCGGCGATGCGCTTGCCGCCATCTGGCCCGGAGACGCGGGCGTCACGGCATGACGCGGCACCGGCCGATGATCGTCGCCCTCACCGGCGGGCTCGCTTCCGGCAAGAGCGAGGCCGCGCGGCGCTTCGAGACCCTGGGCGTGCCGGTGATCGACGCGGACGCGGCCACCCGCGCGCTGGTCGAGCCCGGCTCGCCCGCTCTGGACGAAATCGTGGAGGCGTTCGGAGCCGGTGTTCTCGATGAGCGAGGGCGCCTCGACCGCACGAGGATGCGCGAGCGGATCTTCAGCGATTCCGGCGATCGGAAAAGGCTCGAATCGATCCTGCACCCGAAGGTGCGCGGTGCGATGCAGGCCTTCGCCGAGTCTTCCGGTGCACCCTACGTCCTGTTCGTGATCCCTCTGCTCGTGGAGACGGACCAGGCGCACGCGATGGACCGGGTGATCGTCATGGACGCCCCGCGCACGCTTCGGGCGGCACGGGCGCGTGCCCGCGACGGCAGCGCCCCGAAGACCGTCGCGGCGATGATCGACAGCCAGGCGACCCGCGCGGAGCGGCTTGCGGCCGCGGACGTGGTGATCGAGAACACCGGAGATCTCGCTGCGTTGCATGAGCGCGTCGACGCGGTGCACCGGGAATGCCTCACGCTTGCGGGCGCATCGGTTTCAGTGAAAGAATCGCGTAGCGGCCGGGAACGGACTGGCCCGATCGGACACGCATGATGCAGGGTTCCGAGCACGACCAGATCATCTACGAGCAACCCCTGAGTGAGCGGATCCGCACGTTCCTCCGCCTCGAATTTCTCTTCCACCGCGCTCAGCACCTGCTCGGACAAGAGGCTCCCTGGGCAAGCCGGCTGACCTTCGAGGTCATCATCGACGTGATGGCGGTGTTGAGCCGCGCGGATCTCAAGAAAGAAGTCATCAAGGAGCTCGAACGTCACCTGGGAACGCTGGACGCCCTGGGAGCGAATCCGAACGTCGATCACGAGCGGCTGCACAAGGTGCGGATGGCGGTGAAGTCCGTGCTGCAGACGCTGTATGAGCGCAACACCGTCCCGGGGCACGAGCTGCGCTACAACGAGCTGCTGAACGCGGTGCGCCAGCGCAGCAGCATTCCGGCCGGCACCTGCGACTTCGATCTTCCCGCGTTCCACTTCTGGCTGGAACGCCCGAGCAGCCACCGGCTTCGCGACCTGCGCGAGTGGATGTCCACGTTCGACATCTACAGGGAATCGATCGGGCTGTGCCTCCAGCTCGTCCGCGAAAGCGCCGTCGCCACCCGGGAGGCCGCGAGCAGCGGATTCTTTCAGCGCAACCTCGGTTCTTCGATGCCCTGCCAGATGATCCGGGTCGCCCTGCCCCGAGGGCTCGCCCTGTATCCCGAGATCAGCGCGGGAAAGCAGCGGTTCACGGTGCGGTTCCTGCGTCCCGGCGACAGCACGTCGCGACCGAGCCAGACCGGCGACGACGTCGATTTCGACCTGCACTGCTGCGTGATCTGAGCCGTCCGGGAGGCTGTGGCCCGACTTTCAGGCGAGAGGGCCGTCACCAGGCCCGAGGCCCGGCTCCCGGACCAGCGGTGCGATCTCGGCGGCCGCGCTCCGCCAGACGGCGCCGGAGGCAAGTTGCTCGAAGGTCATCGCACCGCGGCCGTGCATCCTCGCGATGCGCGCGGCCCGCACCGGGTCGGTGTCGACCTTCAGCCCGTCCACCACCGAGACCGCGGCCTGCCGGTCATTGCACACCAGCACCATGTCGCAGCCCGCATCGACCGCCGCACGCGCCCGATCGACGTGATCCCCACCTGCCGCGGCGGCGGCCATGTCGAGATCGTCACTGAACACGAGCCCCTGGAAGCCCAGCTCACCACGCAGGACGTCGCCGATCCAGCGGCGGGAGAAGCCCGCGGGGCGAGCGTCCACGCATTCGTACACGACGTGGGCGGGCATGACACCCGCCAGATCCGAGGCGGCGAGCCGTTCGAAGGGCACGAGGTCGGCAACCTGGAGGTCTTCGTACGAGCGGCGGTCGACGGGGAGCGTATGGTGTGAATCGGACGCGACGCTCCCGTGCCCGGGAAAGTGCTTGCCGACCCCGTGGGCTCCCGCGTCACGCATCCCCGTGAGGAATGCGCGTGCAAGCGTGGTCACCGCGTCGGGGTGGCGGTGGAATGCGCGGTCGCCTATCACCGTGCTCACGCCGTGATCGAGATCGAGAACCGGGGCAAAGCTGAAATCGACACCTGCCGAGCGCAACTCGGCCGCCGTCACCCATCCTCCAGCGCGAGCCGCCCGGCACGCCCGGGCAGGGTTCCAGTCGTAAAGCGCCCCGTACCGGGACGCCGCGGGAAGCGTGCTGAAGCCCTCACGGAAACGCTGCACCCGTCCGCCTTCGTGATCCACCGCGATGAGCAAGGGTGGCCGTCGCAGGCCGTGGATGGCGTCGCACAAGGCCCGCAACTGCCTGCGATCACGATAGTTGCGCGAAAACAGTATGACCCCGCCGGCGCAAGGGTGGCGCAGCAACTCCTTCTCATCCTGATCGAGCGCGCCGCCCGCGATGCCGGTCATGAGAGGTCCGAGGGGCACGGTACGCGATCCTGGCCTGCGATGGCCGGTTCACGCGGGAGCCGCGCGCGGCGAGCCGGCCCCGGGACGATCGGCGGCGGCACCGGCCAGGAACACAAGACGGGCGACCCTGGACACGACGACCCCCGCGTTCGCCGGAACGGGGATCCGCAAATGGGTCACTGCGCCGCCCTCATCTCCGCCCGGCGATGCGTCCCGGACACTTCGGCCGCCCCTTCTCGTATCGCAAGGGCGCGGGTGGACGGTTCTCGCGCCTCGTCCCATTCCGGCGCACAAGCAAGCGCCCGGGAGAGGGGCACGACGAATCGCCGGCCCGTCTCCTCCACGCTCCACCGTACCCCGAGGTCGGCCAGCCGGGTCACCGGAAGGGCGGAGAATCCACAGGGGTCGATCCGGGCGAACGGTCCGAGATCGAGGTCGACGTTGATCGAGATCCCGTGAAAGGTGCACCCGGCGCGGACGCGCAGCCCCACCGACGCGATCTTGCGGCCCACCACGTAGACGCCTGGCGCCCCCTCGCGTCTCTCCGCTTCGATCGACGCGCGGGCCAGGGTGTCGATCGCCGCCTGCTCCAGCATCTCGACGATCCGGCGCGTTCCGAGCTTCGCCCGGCGCAGATCGAGGAGCAGGTACGCAACGAGCTGGCCCGGGCCATGGTAGGTCACCTGCCCGCCCCGGTCGGACCGCACCACCGGGATCGTCCCGGGATCGTGCACGTGGCCACGCCGTCCGGCCTGTCCGAGGGTGAAGATCGGAGGATGCTCCAGCAGCCAGAGCTCGTCGGGGGAATCGGTGCGTCTCGCGCTCGTGCGCGATCGCATCGCCTGTACCGTCTCATGATACGGAGCACGTCCGAGGCGACGGATCAGAAGCCGCCGCGAGCAGGACGCCACCGGGGAGACACGCAGCGATCCCTCGGCGTTCATCCCCGGTGACCCCCTGCGATGAGCCGGTGCCTTCATCGGCATCGCTCCGCCCTCTCCCCCACCGTACGGCAGGATGCGTGGTCTCCGCCGGCGGCCGGGGATCGGCTCTACTCGAACATCAACCGGACGTGGTCGCTCACCCTCCGCCAAAGACTGCCTTGCGCCACGTCACCCAGCGCGACCAGAGGGCGCTCGGCCAGCAGCTCCTCCCCGAGCGCGAGACGCAGGACGCCGTGCTGCTCACCCGCGCGTATCGGGGCGAAGAATTTCGCGGCGAGCTCCATCTTTGCATCGATCTCGTCATACCGGCCGCGCGGCACCGTAACGTACAGGTCCTGATCGAGCCCGAGCGCGATTTGTTCGACGTCCCCTTTCCACACCCGGACGCCGGTGACCTTCTCGTCCGATGCGTAGACGCGCCGGGTCTCGTAGAACCGGAACCCGTAGTTGATGAGTGACTGGGCCACGTGCGCGCGTACACGGGGGGACTTTGCTCCCATCACCGCCGCAATGAGCCGCATCCCCTCGCGCTCCGCCGATGCGACGAGGCAATAGCCCGCCGCCCTCGTGTACCCCGTCTTCAACCCATCGACCGTTTCACCCCTGATGTGCTTGAACAGCCGGTTGGGCTGGTTGATCCCTCCGTACTCGTACTCGCGGATCGCGTTCCAGGAATAGTATTCGGGGAAGTCCTGAATCAGCGCGGCGGCGATACGGGCCATGTCCCGGGCCGTCGAGTAGTGGTCCGGGTCGGGGAGCCCCGAGGCGTTCCTGAAATGGCTTCCGGACATCCCGAGCCGGCGCGCGTAGCGGTTCATCAGGTCGGCGAACGCCTGCTCGTCTCCAGCCACGAATTCGGCAAGGGCGACCGCGGCATCGTTCCCCGACTGGACGATGAGACCCTTGAGCAAAACCTCGACCGGGACACGGGTCCCGACCTCGATGAACGTCCTCGACCCGGTCATCCGCCACGCCTTCTCGCTCACCGGCACCTCGTCGGAGAGCGTGAACTTCCCCTGCGCCAGCTCCGCGAAGACGACGTAGCTCGTCAGCATCTTGGTCAGGCTCGCAGGCTCCAGCTTCTCGCCGGCGCCCTCCTCGGAAAGCACCCGCGAGGTGTGCATGTCGATGAGGATATGGGCTTTCGCCTCGACTTCGGGTGGGTGTGGAACACCGGCGCCCCGCGCAGCGGCGCAACCAAGGATCAGAACGAGGAGTGCGACAAGTCGAAAGGTCATTGGATCGAACCGACGCTGTAATCCGGACGGGGTCTCTCCCGCAGGCGGTGATTGTACCCGGCGCCGCGAAACCGGGGCACGATGAAGGGCGACTACTCGGCGACGATTTGCGGGCGTCCGAACCCGTGCGCGTCGAGCGCGTCGATGATCCGATCCGCCTCCTCCACGCTGGGGACGGGCCCGAGCCGCACGCGATACAGCACCCGGCCGCCGTGATTGGCCGGCAGCACACGGATCGGCACCTCGGACACGGCGGTGAGGCCGATCAGCAGCTTCGCCGCGTTCTCGGGCACTTCGAACGCGCCGGCCTGGATGAAGATCCCGGCTGGATCGGCCTGCCGAGAGTCCGCATCGATCCCGGACGCCGTGGATCCGGGCTCCAGCGCCCGCACTTCGACGAAGCCGGTACCCTGGCGGGCGATCCCCAGCTTGGTCGCCGCCGCGTATGAAAGGTCGATAATCCGGTTCTTGAGGAAAGGACCACGATCGTTGACGCGGACGACGATCTCGCGTCCCGTCGAAAGATTCCGCACGGAGACGTACGTCGGCAGCGGCAGTGCCTTGTGGGCCGCGGTCATCCCGTACATGTCGTAGATCTCGCCGCTCGAAGTGCGGCGGCCGTGGAATTTTTTTCCGTACCATGAAGCGACCCCGCGTTCGACGAATCCCCGTGCGGAAGGAAGGGTGAAGTACCGCTTGCCGTCGATGACGTACGAGTGCGGGTTCCCGTAACGGCTCTTCGGTTCCACCCGGGGCACCGCATCGGGAATCGCCGACAGGTCGACCTCTCCTGCAGGGGCACTGTCCCCTTCCGGCGCCCGGTCTTGCACCGGAACGCCGCCGCACGCGCTCAACAACACCACCCCGACCACCGCCGCGAGGCAGCGCGCGGCCCCTACCATGGAGAGACAAGGCTCAGCCGGGGAGAGACAAGGCTCAGCCGGAACCGGCGCCATACCGCTCGTGGATCCGCTGCGCGAGCTGGAAGACCGCCAATGCGTAGAGCCGGCTGTGGTTGTAGCGTGTAATGACATGGAAGTTCGTCAACCCGACCCAGTACTCGGGACCGTTCTCAGCCTCGAACTCAAGCAGGGCACCCTGCTCCTCCCCACCGGCCGACGTGGTGAAGCGCACGCCCTCCGCGCGCAGCGACGCGAGCGTCGAATGCGGCTTGATCCCCCGCTTGACGATCGCCCGGAACGCATCCCCCTCGACCTCGGCCCGCACCGCGACCTCCGCTCCCGCCCGCCAGCCGTGCTCGGCGAGATAGTTCGCTATGCTTCCGACGGCGTCTTCCGGAGACTCCACGAGATCGCGGGACCCGTCGCCGTCGAAGTCGACCGCGTAGTACCGGTAGCTGCTCGGGATGAACTGGGCGATCCCCATCGCGCCGGCGTAGGAGCCCTTGAGGGCCCTGGGGTCGATGTGCCGTTCTTCTCTCGAGAGCAGCATGAACGCCTCCAGCTCAGAGAGGAAGAACTTCGAGCGCCTCGGGTAGCGGAACCCCAGGGTGGCCAGCGCGTCGAGCACCCGCGTCCGGCCCCGATGCACACCGTAGAAGCTCTCCACGCCGATGATTGCGACGACGATCTCCGGCGCGACCCCGAACCGCTCTTCGGCCCGCGCCAAAGCCGTCGCGTGTTTGCGCCAGAACTCCGCACCGCGGGCGATCCGCTTCTCGGTGAGGAATATCTTGCGATACCGATGCCACGGCTTGCGCTCGGCCGGCCGCTGGATCAGATCGAGCACGGAATCGAGCAACCTCGCGTCCGCCAGGAGGGCGCGGGTCTCGTCCTCGGGCACCCGATGCTTCAGCGCCATGCGGACGACGAAGGGCTCGATCTCGGATACGCGGTCGAGGGCCGCCGGGCCGGCCACCAAGCTCGACGCCCAGGCCAGCAACCCGAATGCCACCAGCACAACGGCCACCGGCGCAACGCCGCTCCTCCCCTGCCCAGCGCCATGATGCGAAGGACACGACGCCGGCGTGCGGCCACGGATACGCCCCCCGGCGCGAAGCCCCTTCTCGCTCACGTTCTTCATCCTGGTCCCGTCCTCCCTGGGTCAGCGTGAGAGCAGCAGGCGATGCGTGTGAATCGACATCACGATCCCGAATCCCGCCATCAGTGTGACCATCGAGGTGCCGCCGTAGCTGACGAGTGGGAGCGGCAACCCCACCACCGGCAGGATACCCGACACCATGCCGATGTTCACGAACGCGTAGATGAAGAAGGTGAGCACCAACGCCCCTGCAACCAGCTTGCCGAACGTGCTCTGTGCGTGCGCCGCGATGTACAGGCCACGATAGACGACGAAAAGATAGGTCGAAAGCAGCACCACGACCCCGAGCAGACCGAATTCCTCGCTGATCACCGCGAAGATGAAATCCGTCGAGCGCTCCGGCAGAAAGTCGAGCTGCGACTGGGTCCCGTTGAACCAGCCCTTGCCGTACATGCCCCCGGAGCCGATCGCGATCGTCGACTGGATGATGTGATATCCGGCGCCGAGAGGGTCCCGTTGCGGGTCGAGCAGGGTGAGCACGCGCTGGCGCTGATAGTCGTGCATCACGAAGTGCCACAGCACCGGCGCACTCACCGCCGCGAGTCCGACCAGTGCCGCGATGAGGCGCCACCCCACACCGGACAGAAACAGCACGGCGACTCCCGAGACGGCGACGAGCAGCGCGGTGCCGAGGTCCGGCTGCTGCATGATCAGCACCACCGGCAGGACCGTGAGGAAGGCGGCGAGCACGGTCCGCCACAGCCGCGGCGGCAGCTCACCTTCGGAGACGAACCAGGCGACCATCAGCGGCACCGTCAGCTTCACGAGCTCCGAGGGCTGGAAGTTGACGGGCCCGATCCGCAGCCATCGTTGCGCGCCCTGCGCCGTCTCCCCGAACACGAGCACCAGGCACAACAGCAGCACACCGGCCAGGTAGAGCAGGGGCGCCCAGTGGAGGAAGCGCCTTGGCGCGAGCTGAGCCAGCGCAAACATGGCTCCGAATCCGAATGCGAGCCGGATCGCCTGCCGCACCACCAGATCGGCGTCCCGGCCGCCGGCGCTGTAGAGTGCGACAAGCCCGAGCGCAGAGAGCGTCAGTACCCCCAGCAGCAGGGGCAGGTCCAGGTGCAGCCGCTGGTTCAGAAAAGACCTGGATTCCACCGGCGACCTCAGCCTGGGGTCGCGCGAGGAGTCACGGCGGTCGCGGGCAGGGCGCCGTCACCCGCCGCCCTCAGCATCTGTCCCCCGGGCGCGGGCGGCCCCGCGGTGTCTCCGAGATAAGCCTCGATCACGAGGCGGGCGAGCGGTGCCGCCGCACCGCTGCCGCTCCCGCCGTTCTCCACGATCACGGCGACGGCGATCCGCGGCCGCTCGACCGGGGCAAACGCGATGAAGAGGCCATGGTCGTGGAGCTTCTTGTCGAGCTTGTCGGCGTCGTATTTCTCGTTCTGACCGACTGTGAACACCTGTGCGGTTCCGGTCTTGCCCGCGATCCGGTAGTCAAGGCCGGTGCCGATCTTCCGGGCCGTCCCCCGCGGTCCGTGCACGACACCGGCCATCGCTTCGACGATGCGCTCCCAGTTGGGCGCTTCGATCGGCTGGATCTCCGCGATCGCCTCCGGCTCGACCACCTCGACGTCGCCGCTGGCGGAGTCGACCGCGCGCTCGACGAGCCTGGGGCGCAACCGGATGCCCCGCATCGCGAGGCTGGCGGTGGCGGTGGCGAGCTGAAGGGGGGTCGCCAGCATGAATCCCTGCCCGATACCGGTGATGAGCGTCTCCCCGGGAAACCAGGGCTGGCCGCGTGCATCGCGCTTCCAGGCGGGGGAAGGCATCAATCCGGGGCTCTCGCTTCGGAGCCTGATGCCCGTGCGCTCGCCGAAGCCGAAACTCGACATGGACTCGTGCATCCGATCGATGCCGAGCGCGAGAGCGAGCTCGTAGAAATAGACGTCACAGGACTGCACGATCGCATCGTGCAACTCGATCCGGCCGTGCCCGTACTTCTTCCAGTCGCGGTACTTGTGGCGGCCGCCGGGCAGTCTGAACCAGCCGGGGCACCACGACTCTCCTCGTGCGTGGCCGATACCTCGCTCGAGTCCCGCGAGACCCAGAAACGGCTTGACCGTCGAACCCGGCGGATACTGCCCGTTGACCGCACGGTGGAACAGCGGACGGTCGGGCGAACGCCGCAGGGTGCGGTACGTTTCGGCGGGGATACCGTCCGTGAACAGGTTGGGATCGAATGCCGGCCTGCTCGCCATCGCGAGCACCGCTCCGGTGGTCGGGTCGAGGGCGACGATCGCTCCGTTCTCATCCCCGAGGGCGGTCTCCGCGGTACGCTGGAGCGCCGCGTCCATGGTGAGGTACAGATTCCGGCCGGGTACCGAATCATGGCGCTCCAGCACCCGCAGGATCCGCCCCCGGGCATTGGTCTCGACGCGCTGGTATCCGGGTGTGCCGTGCAGCCAGTCCTCGTAGGATGCCTCCACCCCCGTCTTCCCGATGTGGGACGTTCCCCGGTAGTCGGCCCGATCGATGCGGTCGATCTCGCGCTCGCTGATGCGGCCGAGATAGCCGATGACGTGGGCGCCGAGCGTTCCGAACGGATAGTGCCGGATCAACCGCGCGTGAACGGCGACTCCGGGAAATCGATGCCGGTTGACCGCGAACACCGCCACCTCTCGATCATCCAGCCGCGGGCGCAAAGGAACGTCCTCGAACCGGCGCTTGCGGGCGACGGCGGCACGGAACGCCTTTTCATCCGCGCCGCTGATGTCGACGATTCCGCGCAGCTCCTCGATGAGTGCGTCGATGTCTTCGACCGCCTCGGGGACGACTTCGAGGCTGTAGGCGGGCAGGTTATGGGCCAGGAGCTCGCCGTGACGGTCGAAGATGAGCCCTCGCGTGGGCGCAATCGGAACGATCTTCACGCGGTTGCTCTCCGACAACGTGGTGAAGTGCTGGTGCTCGAAGATCTGGAGATGGACGAGCCGTCCGACGAGAATGCACGCGAGCGCCCCGACAATGACGGACGCAACCACCGCGCGCTCCGAGAACACGAGCGAGCCGGGTGCCGGACCCTTGAGCGTCAGAGCGGGCGCCATCGTGGATCAGAGCCGGAGCGACGGGTTGTGGTCCCGGCCGCTGTCGCGGACCGGGCGATGGATTCAGGCGGATCGTACAACGTCGTAACGGCGCCTGACGGCTCGCAGGACGGGGAACATCCAGGGCCACAGAAGCATGCTGACGAAGGGGGAGGAGACCCAGTACGCGGGCACCACGACCGGTATGCCGCGGATGCCGTTGCTCCAGAGCACCAGCACCTGGTAGAGGAAGACGAGCCCGAAGACGGTCATCGCCTGCCGCCACCGCGGCAGCATCCGCACGCGCCGATGGGCGCGATGGGTGACGTAGGCGACGATGCTCAGCCCCAGGGCGTGCTGGCCGAGCAGCGTCCCGGTCATGATGTCGAGAAGCAGCCCGGCCGTCCATCCAGCCACGACTCCCACCTGATCGGGCGCCGCCATGCACCAGTAGATGAGGATCATGGCAACCCACGCCGGGCGCCATAGCGTCATCGCATCCGGCATCGGGAGCACGGTGACGAGCAGCGCGACGGCGAACGTCGCCGTGATCACCGAGTAGCTTTGAAATCTCGCTCCCATCACCATCCGCTCCAGCTCGCCGGCGCTCCGGAAGCCGGCTGGGGCTCCCGGCCGGCGACCGGGTCCGAGCGCACGAGGAGCACTTCACGGGTCCGCTCCAGCATTGCGCTCGGGCGCACGTGGATTTCCGCGAACGGACGCCCCTGATCCCGACGGATCTTCACCACCTTTCCAACCGGATAGCCCGTAGGGAACCGGTTGCCGAGCCCGGAGGTGACGATTCGGTCGTCGAGTTGCACGTCGGCGCTATGCGGGACGTGAATGAGCTTCAACAGGTTGAGCGGACCGGTGCCGAGAGCGACCGCCCGCTGCCCGTTCCGGTGGACCTGCACCGGCAAGGCATGGTTCGGATCGGTAATCAGCAGTGCGCTGGAGGAGAACGGTCCGGCATGGATGATCTGCCCCATGATGCCGCTGGAGTCGAGCAGGGGTTGTCCGGGAGACACACCGTCCCGAATGCCCTTGTTGAGGACGACCCGGCGGCTGAACGGGTCCATGTCCACCGACATCAGCTCCGCGACGAGCACGCGTTCGGTGACCTTTTCGGAGCTGCCGAGAAGATTGCGAAGCCTGCGGTTCTCGGCTTCGAGCATGTCGACCCTCTTGAGTCGAGAGCGTGCTCGAAGCTGCTCTTCACGCAACCGGACGTTCTCCGCCAGTATCGTCCTGCGCGTCGAGAGCCACTCGGAAAGTCGTTCACCGGCGCGGATTGGAAGATGGATCGCGAGCTGCAATGGATAGAGCGCGGTCGAGATCAGCCCGCGCACCGACTCCAGGTGACCCGTGCGATGGTCGACGCTCATCAGCACAATGGACGCGACGACGGCGACCACCGCCCGAACCAGCGCGGACGGCCTGCGTCCGAACAATGGTGCTATCGATTTGATGTCCTTCTCCTCGGCGCCGTCCCTTCGGCTCGATCTGCCGCGCGTGACCGTCCGGTCATTCGGCCGCGAAGATGTCGACGCCTCTCTCGTCCATCATTTCGATCGCCCGCCCACCCCCGCGGGCGACACAGGTCAGAGGATCGTCGGCGATGATGACGGGGATGCCGGTCTCCTCCATCAGCAACCGGTCGATATCCCTGAGCAGGGCGCCCCCGCCGGTGAGCACCATCCCCCGCTCCGCAACGTCGCCTCCGAGTTCCGGCGGAGTCTGCTCCAGCGCCGCCTTCACCGCGCTCACGATGCCGGACAAGGGTTCCTGCAACGACTCGAGGATCTCGTTGCTGTTGAGCACGAAGCTGCGCGGAATGCCTTCCGCCAGGTTCCGGCCCCGCACCTCGAGCTCCTTCACCTCGTTGCCGGGGTAGGCCGATCCGATCTCGTGCTTGATGTGCTCGGCCGTCGCCTCGCCGATGAGCGTGCCGTAGTTGCGGCGCACGTAGGCGATCACCGATTCGTCGAATCGATCACCGCCGAGCCGCACCGACTCCGAGTAGACGATGCCGTTGAGGGAGATCACCGCGACCTCGGTGGTGCCCCCGCCGACATCAAGCACCATCGAGCCGCTCGCGTCGCTCACCGGCAACCCGGCCCCGATCGCAGCCGCCATCGGCTCTTCGATGAGGTACACGTCCCGCGCGCCGGCACTTGCCGCGGATTCGCGGATTGCGCGGCGCTCGACCTGGGTGGACCCGCACGGAACACAGACCAGCACCCGGGGGCTCGGGCGGAGAAAACGATTCTCATGAGCCTTGTGAATGAAGTACTGCAACATCTTCTCGGTCACGGTGAAATCGGCGATCACCCCGTCCTTCAGTGGCCGGATGGCCTGGATGTTTCCCGGCGTACGCCCGATCATGCTCTTCGCGGCGGCGCCGACCGCCGCGATGCTCTTCGCGCTCCCGGAGCCATGCCCCTGGCGGATGGCCACGACGGACGGCTCGTTGAGCACGATGCCCGTGCCGCGGGCGTAGATCAGGGTGTTGGCGGTGCCGAGATCGATCGAGAGATCGTTGGAGAAGAGGCCCCGCAGACGCTTGAACATGGATAATTCGACTCTGAAAACCGGTTACCGGCGGCAAGGAGCACCAAGTATAATCCGGCCTTCGCTCACCTCTTGTCGGAGGCAAGCGCCGGACACCGTCGTCGGCAATGATCCAGTTCCCATCGAAGCGCCTTTGGAGCAAGCGGCGATACTGTAACGGATTACACCAATTTCATCAAACATTCTATGCGGTTAAAGCCTGTTTTTGAGAAATGACCGAAAGATGCCGTTCGAATCTGCATCCGTCCTGAACATCGCCCACCTCGCGCGCCTGCACCTCGCCGGCGATGAAGCGCAACGATACGCCGGCGAGTTGTCCGCGATCCTCTCGTTCGTCGAGCAGATGAACATGATCGACACCACCGGCGTGGTGCCGATGGCCCATCCCCTCGACATGACGCAGCCGCTACGCCCGGACATCGTCACCGAGCCGGACCGTCGGGAGGAACATCAGGCACACGCTCCGGCGGTGCGGGACGGGCTCTACCTCGTCCCCAGGGTCATCGGGTAATCCTCAAATCCCGGCCGGGCCGCAACGTCGGGCACGCCGCGGCGGCCGGCCGCGAAACCGCTTCATCGATTCGAAGCCATGCACACACTCCCGCTCTCCACCCTTGGTGACGCTCTCCGGCGAAAGGAGTTCTCGAGCGTCGAACTGACGAAGCACTTCCTCGACCGCATCGCGATCCAGGACCCGGCACTGAATGCGTTCATCACCGTCACCGGCGACGTTGCGCTGACCGACGCGGCTCGGGCGGACGAACGCCGCCGGGCGGGCGAAGACGGCCCGTTGCTCGGGATCCCCATCGCGCACAAGGACATCTTCTGCACCCGCGGGGTACGGACCTCTTGCGGCTCCCGCATGCTGGACAGCTTCATCGCGCCGTACGACGCCACGGTGGTCGAACGCCTGCGGGCCGGCGGGGCGGTGATGCTGGGAAAGACGAACATGGACGAATTCGCGATGGGATCGTCCAACCAGACGAGCTGGTACGGCCCGGCCCGCAACCCCTGGGATCCGCAGCGCGTCCCGGGCGGATCGTCCGGAGGTTCCGCCGCCGCCGTCGCGGCCGGCCTCGCCCCCGTCGCCACGGGCACCGAAACCGGCGGCTCGATCCGCCAGCCGGCCGCCCTCACCGGATTGACCGGACTCAAGCCGACCTATGGCCGGGTCTCCAGGTTCGGGATGGTGGCGTTTGCCTCGAGTCTCGATCAAGCCGGACTCCTCGCGCACAGCGCCGAGGACGTCGCGCTGTCGCTCGGCGCGGTCGCGGGACACGACCCCAAGGATTCGACGTCGGTCGATCGTCCGGTGGACGACTATCCGGGCGCGCTCGGGTCCGATCTCTCGGGGATACGCATCGGGGTCGTGAAGGAGCAGTTCGGCGAGGGACTCGATCCCGAGGTCGGAAGGCTGGTCGAGGAAGCGATCCTCGATCTCGATCGGATCGGGGCGACGCTCTGCGACATCTCGCTCCCGAACAACGCCCTTTCCATTCCCGTGTACTACGTGGTCGCTCCGGCCGAAGCGTCTTCGAACCTGTCCCGCTACGACGGCGTGCGCTTCGGCCACCGCACGGCACACCCCCCCGCCGATCTCGAAGACCTGTACAAGCGCACCCGGAGCGAAGGATTCGGCGACGAAGTCAAGCGCCGGATCATGATCGGCACCTACGTGCTCTCGGCCGGCTACTATGACGCCTACTATCTGAAGGCGCAACGGGTGCGCCGGTTGATCAGCGCCGATTTCGCCCGCGCCTTCGAGCAAGTCGATCTCGTCGTGGGGCCGACATCGCCGTTCACCGCGTTCCCCATCGGCGAGAAGATGGACGACCCGGTGGCGATGTACCTGTGCGATGTCTATACCAGCGGCGCCAATCTCGCCGGCCTGCCGGCGCTCTCGGCCCCGGCGGGGTTCGCGCGCGGCCTCCCGGTGGGTCTGCATCTGATAGGAAACTACTTCCAGGAGGACCTGCTGCTCGCCACCGCGCATCGATACCAGCAGGCCACCGACTGGCACACCAGGCGCCCCCCGGTTTTCGTAACCTCTGCGCAGACCGGACGGGTCTCCGACAAGAGGGAGCCGAACGATGACGTGGGAAACGACGGTCGGGCTTGAGATCCACGCCCAACTTGCGACCCGGAGCAAGATCTTCTCCGGCGCCCCGGCGGCGGTCGGCGCCGAGCCGAACCGGCAGGCCTGCGCGATCGATCTGGGGCTTCCGGGCGTACTGCCGGTGCTCAACACCGCGGTGCTGCGCATGGCGGTCATGTTCGGTCTCGCGACGAACGCCGAGATCGCACCTCGCTCGGTGTTCGCGCGCAAGAACTACTTCTACCCGGATCTTCCCAAGGGGTACCAGATCAGCCAGTACGAGCTTCCTGTCGTAAGACGCGGCTCGGTGGAGATTACGCTCGACGACGGATCGACGAAGCGGGTCGGAATTACCCGCGCCCACCTCGAGGAAGACGCGGGGAAGTCCGTGCACGACGTGTTTCCCGGCGAGACCGGCGTGGATCTCAACCGGGCGGGGGTGCCGCTGCTGGAGATCGTCTCGGAACCGGACATGCACTCGGCCGGCGAGGCAACGGCGTGCATGCGCGCGATCCATTCGCTCGTGCGCTACCTCGGCATCTGCGACGGCAACATGGAGGAAGGCTCCTTCCGCTGCGACGCGAACGTGTCGGTGCGCAGGGCCGGGGACGCCGCCCTCGGTACGCGGACGGAGATCAAGAATCTCAACTCGTTCCGTTTCGTCGGCCGCGCCATCACCTGCGAGATCGAGCGCCAGATCGAGACACTGGAGAACGGCGGCGCGATCGTGCAGGAGACGCGGCTCTACGACGCGGCGGCGAACGAGACGCGGGCCATGCGCGGGAAGGAGGAAGCGAACGACTACCGCTACTTCCCGGACCCGGACCTGCTCCCCGTGGAGTTGAGCCCCGAGTACGTCGAACGGATACGCGCGGAGCTTCCCGAACTCCCCGCTGCGAAGATGCAGCGGTTCATGTCCGAATACGAACTCGGCGAGCACGACGCGCGTCAACTCACTGGAAGTCGCGACCTCGCCGACTACTACGAAGCGGTAGCCGTCGCCTCGCGGCAACCGAAACTCGCCGCCAACTGGATCACCGGCGATCTCGCGGCGTCGCTGCACCGCGCCAACCTGGAGATCACGGACAGTCCGGTCAGTCCCGGGGATCTCGTTACGCTGATCACCCGCATCGTCGACGGCACCCTGTCGGGAAAGATGGCAAAAGAGGTATTCAAAGCGGTATGGCGCCGCGAAGGCGATCCGGATTCGGTGATCGCCGAGCGGAATCTCACGCAAGTCTCCGACCCCGCGACCATCGAAGCAATTGTCGACGAGATGATCCTGGCCCACCCGGTGCAGGCCGAGCAGTTCCGGGCGGGAAAGGAGAAGGTCCTGGGGTTCTTCGTCGGACGGGTCATGAAAGTGACGCGCGGGCAGGCGAACCCGGAGCAGGTCAATCGGATCCTCCGGCACAAGCTTTGACGATACCGGAATCGCCGAAGGAGCGGGCGAGAACGAGGGATACGCTTGAATCAGGCATCGGATTCGGCACGGATGTCGAGGGCCGGCGTCAACCCTCGGCCGCATCGTCCACCGGCCGATCAACCAGTTCGACATAGGCCATCGGCGCCTTGTCGCCCATGCGATGGCCGCACTTCATGATTCGCAGATATCCTCCAGGCCGAGTGCGGTAGCGCGGTCCAAGCTCATTGAACAATTTAGTGACGGAGCCCTTGTCGCGAAACCAAGCAAAAGCGATTCTCCGGTTGGCGACGCTGTCGACCTTCGCGCGTGTAATCAGCGGTTCGATGAATCGCCGCAGTTCCTTCGCTTTCGGCAAGGTCGTCCTGATGAGTTCGTGCTTCACCAGAGAGACCGACATATTGCGGAACATCGCGCGATAGTGGCTGCGGCTCCGATTGAGATGCCGGCCGGTTTTTCGGTGTCGCATGACGATTCGTCCGAGTGCTGCCTCTGATCGCCGCCTGCCCGACGGAGACTATCGATCCCGACCTTGGCCGAAAAGCCCGGGAGGCGGCCACTTCTCAAGCCGCATCCCAAGCGCAAGCCCTCGCGATGCCAGGACATCCTTGATTTCCGTGAGCGATTTCTTGCCGAGATTCGGGGTCTTCAGCAGCTCGACCTCGGTACGCTGGATCAGATCCCCGACGTAGTAGATACTCTCAGCCTTCAGACAATTTGCGGATCGTACCGTGAGCTCGAGATCATCCACGGGCCGCAGCAGGATTGGATCGATCTCGGGCCCGGCGTGGGTGGGAAACTCGTCCTGCTTGCCGCTCAGGTCGACGAAGACCGAAAGCTGCTCCTGTAGCAGCCGGGCCGCATGGCGGACGGCGTCTTCCGCGTCGATGGTGCCGTTGGTCTCGATTTCGAAGATCAACTTGTCGAGGTCCGTTCGCTGCTCGACTCTCGCGGTGTCGACGACGTACGACACGCGGCGCACCGGACTGAACGAAGCGTCGACCAGCAGCTTGCCGATCGGGTGATCACCCTCCTCTTCCGACATGCGCGCCGCGGCCGGGTGATAACCCCGGCCACGCTCGACCTTCATCGACATGTTCAACTCACCTTCCTTGGTGAGGCGCGCGATGTAGTGCTCGGGATTGACGACCTCGACGTCGTGATCGAGGACGATGTCGCTCGCGTAGACCGCGCCCAGCCCCTTCTTGTTCAACGTCAGAACGGATTCCTGCCGTGCATGCATGCGTACCTCGAGACCCTTGAGATTCAGCAGGATCTCGGTCACGTCCTCCTGCACGCCTTCAATCGTCGTGTATTCATGGAGCACGCCCTCGATCTCCACCTCCGTGACCGCACACCCAGGCATGGAGGACAGGAGAACACGACGCAACGCGTTGCCGAGAGTATGACCGAACCCTCGATCCAGCGGCTCAAGAGTGATCTTTACCGTATTCGCGGCGGCGCCTCGAACCTCGACGAGCCGGGGCTTCAGGAGCTGAGTGGCGCTCGCTTGCATCGAATTTTTCTCCGTCTCCGTGCGCATTACTTCGAGTAGAGCTCGACCACGAGTTGCTCGTTGATGTCGTGGGCAAGCTCTTCACGATCGGGCAGCGTCTTGAACACCCCTTCCATCTTCGTGGTATCGACCTCGACCCAGCCAGGAAATCCGTATTGCTCGGCAAGCGTGAGCGAATCCTGGATCCTCTGCTGCTTGCACGCCTTCTCCCGGACCGAGATTCTGTCTTCCACCCTCACTTGGTACGAAGGGATGTTCACGCACCGTCCATTGACCATGATCGCCTTGTGGCTGACGAGCTGTCGTGATTCGGCCCGCGTCGAACCGAAGCCCATGCGATAAACGACGTTATCGAGCCGGCATTCGAGAAGGCGGAGCAGATTCTCACCCGTCGCCCCTCTCAGCCTCGCCGCCTTCTTGTAGTAATTGCGGAACTGCCGTTCCAGCACGCCGTAGATTCTCCGCAGCTTCTGCTTTTCCCTCAACTGGAGCGCATAATCCGACATCCGGCGTTGGCGGCGGGCGCCATGCTGCCCCGGGGGGACTTCGAGCTTGCACTTCGAATCGAGCGGACGCGCCCGACTCGTGAGCATGAGGTCCGTGCCTTCACGCCGGCTGAGCCGGCACCTCGGTCCGGTGTACCTTGCCATTACCGTCTCCGATCGCTTCTACACGCGCCGCTTCTTCGGTGCGCGACACCCGTTGTGCGGTATTAGTGTGACGTCCGAAATGCTCGTGATCTTGAACCCCGCGCTGTGCAGTGCGCGCACCGCCGACTCCCTTCCCGGTCCCGGCCCCTTCACCCTCACTTCCAAGTTCTTCAATCCATACTCCGCCGCCGCTTCGCAAACCTTTACCGCCGCGACCTGTGCCGCGAACGGTGTGCTCTTGCGCGAGCCCTTGAATCCGCTCGCCCCGGCGGTCGACCATGCAAGAGCGTTCCCTTGGCGATCGGTGATCGTGATCAAGGTGTTGTTGAACGATGCGTGCACGTGCGCAATTCCGTCACTCACGGTGCGGCGGACCTTCTTCTTCGTTCGTACTTTCGACTTGGCCATCGTCGTCCCCGGCTCTACCGCTTGATGGGTCTGCGCGGACCCTTTCTGGTACGGGCGTTCGTATGCGTCCGCTGGCCGCGGACCGGGAGCCCTCGGCGATGGCGGATCCCCCGATAGCATCCGAGATCCATCAACCTCTTGATGTTCATCGAAACTTCCCGCCGCAGATCTCCTTCGGTAATGCTCTTCGCGACTTCGCTTCGGAGCGCATCGAGCTCCGCATCGGTCAGGCTGCGGACGACGACACTCGGGGCGACCCCGACCGCGCTGCATATCTCCAGCGCACGGGTCCGGCCGATACCATAAATGTGCGTCAAGGCAATTCCGACGTGCTTTCGATCAGGGACGTTGACCCCGGCGATACGTGCCATGGCAGTTTGCCCTCGTTACTCTCGACCAACGGGACGGCGCGGCCGGCCGTATTCCCGGATCCAATCAGCCCTGCCTCTGCTTGTGTCGCGCGTCCTTGCAAATGACGCGTACCGTTCCCTTTCGGCGGACCACCTTGCAGTTCCGGCACAACCGCTTGACCGATGCTCGAACTTTCATGTGCGACATCCTCTCATCGCGGGACTCCCGCTCGACCGTACCCTTTCAAGTTGGCCTTCTTCAGCAGCCCCTCGTACTGGTGCGACATCAGATGTGACTGCACCTGCGACATGAAATCCATCGTCACGACGACGATGATCAGAAGCGACGTTCCGCCGAAGTAGAACGGCACGTTCCAGCTCACGATCATGAATTCAGGAAGCAGGCACACCAGCGCGATGTAGCCGGCTCCGAACACCGTCAGCCGGGTCATCACGCCGTCGATGTAACGCGCCGTCTGATCGCCCGGCCGCCGGCCGGGAATGAACGCGCCCGATTTGCGCAGATTGTCGGCCGTCTCCTTGGGATCGAAGACCAGCGCAGTATAGAAGAAGCAGAAAAAAATGATCGCCGCCGCGTACAGCATCACGTAGACCGGCTGTCCCGGCTGCATGGTGGTCGACAGATCCCTCAGCCACGTCATGCCCTCGGCGCTCCCGAACCAGCCTGCAAGGGTTCCGGGAAAGAGAATGATGCTCGATGCGAAGATAGGCGGGATCACACCGGCCATGTTCAGCTTCAACGGCAAGTGACTGGTCTGTCCCGCGTAGACCTTGCGCCCGACCTGCCGACGCGCGTAGTGGACGGTGATCCGGCGCTGGCCTCGCTCGACGAATACGACAAACCCCGTCACGCCGAGCGCGAGCACGAGCAACAGAAGCACCATGATGACGTGCAGCTCTCCGGTCCGGGCAAGCTCGAGGGTGCCTCCGATCGCCGACGGCAGACCTGCCACGATGCCCGCAAAGATGATGATGGAGATACCGTTTCCGATTCCACGCTCGCTCACCTGCTCCCCGAGCCACATCAGGAAAATCGTACCGGCGACCAGAGTGGTCACCGCAGTGATCCGGAAGCCCCAGCCCGGATCGATGACCACCGGCAACGCGCCGGCCTGCTGAGCTTCGAGGGCGATCGCGACCCCGAGAGCCTGGAACGTCGCGAGCGCGACCGTCCCGTAGCGCGTATACCGCGTGATCTTCCGCCGGCCCGCTTCCCCTTCCTTGCGGAGCTCCTTCAGGCGAGGATCGACATGGGTGAGGAGCTGCATGATGATGGAAGCCGAGATATACGGCATGATTCCGATCGCGAAGATCGAGAATCTCTCCAGCGCTCCCCCGGAAAACATGTTGAACATGTCGAGGATCGTTCCGCGTTGCTGATCGAACAGGATCTCGAGAGCGACCGGATCGATGCCGGGCACCGGGATGAACGTACCAATCCTGAACACCACAAGCGCCCCGAGAACGAACAGCAGTCTTTGCTTGAGCTCGGCCGAAGAACCGGCCGATGAGAGGGTACGGGACTGCCGTTGACGCTTCGCCATTTCGTCAGCCCTCGATCGTCCCACCACTTGCTTCTATCGCCACGCGCGCACCCTTCGTCACCGGAATGCCATGCACCGTATACGCACGGCTCAGCGTACCCTTTCCGAAAATCTTCACATACTTCACGTTCTTCGCGACCAAGCCCGCTGATCGCAATGAACGGAGGGTTACGGTGCCGTCGTCAAGCTTCTCAAGTGCGGCGACCCGAACCTCATCACGCAAGAAGGACTTGCGAGATTTGAACCCGTATTTGGGCAGCCGGCGCTGCAAAGGCATCTGGCCGCCTTCGAACCCCCTGCGCACATCGCCGCCCGCTCTGGACTTCTGTCCCTTTTGTCCGCGTCCGCCCGTCTTGCCCAGTCCCGACGCTGCGCCGCGTCCGCGTCGCTTTCGTGCTCGCTTTGCACCGGCGGCGGGTCTGACGTCGTTCAATCGCACCTCAGATCTCCTCGACCTTCAGAAGATACGCCACCTTGTCGATCATGCCGCGCGTACAAGGCGTGTCTTCGACCACGACGCTGTGATGCATTCGGCGAAGCCCAAGACCGCGCACACATGCACGATGATTCGCCAAGCGCCCGTTCACGCTCCTCACCAGCGTGACCCTGACCTTCTTTCCGGAGTCGCCGGCAGCCATCGCTCAGCCCCGAAGGTCCTTGACATCAAGCCCCCGCTTCGCCGCGATCTGCTCCGCCGAACGCATTCCCACAAGCCCGGCGATCGTGGCTCGAATCACATTGATGGGATTGTTGGATCCAATACATTTCGCAAGCACGTCCCTGACTCCCAGCACTTCGAACACGGCGCGCATCGGCCCGCCCGCGATGATCCCCGTACCCTCGGATGCCGGTCGCATATAGACACGGGCGGCCCCGTGACGAGCCACGATCGGATACAGCAAGGTGCCGCCCTCCAGCGAAACGCTCACCAGATTACGACGCGCATTCTCCATCGCCTTCTGAATCGCAACAGGAACCTCTCTCGCCTTGCCCCGGCCCATCCCGACCCTCCCCTTGCCGTCACCGACGACGGTCAACGCCGTGAACCCGAACAACCGGCCACCCTTCACGACTTTGGCGACGCGGTTGATCGCCACCAGCTTTTCGAGGAGGTCGTCTTCGCTTGCCGAAGTTTGATAGCCCGCCATGGTCTAGCGCTCTCGATTGATTATCAACGGTGTCGTGCGCAGTCTCGCAATCATTCAGAACGTCAATCCAGCTCCCCGCGCGGCATCGGCCAACGCTTTCACCCGGCCGTGGTACTTGAACCCCGAACGGTCGAATGCTACGCGCCCGACGCCGACCTTCAAGGCACGCTCTGCGACAATCCGCCCGACCACCGCCGCGGCGGCGCAATTGCCCCCGTACCCGACCTCGCTACGCACGTTCGTCTCCACCGTCGACGCGCTCGCAACGGTCGTTGCACCGTCTGACGAGATCACCTGGGCGTAAATGTGCCGCGGTGTGCGGTGAACGCACAGCCTCGGCATCCTCAACTCTCGAATGTGCTTTCGGGTCCGCGTCGCCCGTTTCAAGCGGGCCGCTTTACGATCTCTGGCCATTGCTACTGTTTCTTCTTCGCTTCCTTCCTGATGACGACCTCGTCGCTGTACCTGACCCCCTTGCCCTTGTACGGCTCGGGCGGCCGATACGCCCTGATCTCCGCGGCAGTCTGGCCGACCCGCTGCTTGTCGGGGCCCCGCACCACGATTTCGGTCAGACTCGGTGTCTCGATACTTACGCCCTCCGGACATGGATATTCGACCGGATGCGAGAATCCAAGCGAAAGATTCAACATGCTTCCCTGCATCTGGGCGCGATATCCGACCCCCACAAGCCGCAACTTCCTCTCGAAACCGTCGGAGACACCTGTCACCATGTTTGCGATGAGTGACCGGGCGGTACCGGCTTGAGCAACTGCCCCGGCCACTTCGTCTTTCGGCCGGCACGTCACGACGCCATCCTTTCGGGTCACGTCGACCGAGGCGTGGACCTGCATACGCAGCTCGCCCTTCGGTCCCTTGACTGCGACCTCCCTTCCCCCGATGATCACGTCCACACCGGTGGGAATGTCGATCGGCACTTTCGCAATCCTCGACACTTTGGCGTCTCCGGCCCCTACGCAACGATACAGACGACCTCACCGCCATGCCCGTCCGCGCGGGCCTGCCGATCGGTCATCAGCCCCTTGGGCGTTGATACAATCGCAATTCCGAGCCCGTCCATCACCCTCGGGAGATCGTTTTTGCGCTTGTAGACCCGGAGCCCGGGGCGACTGACCCGTTTCACCATCTCGATGACCGGCTTCCCTTCGAAGTAACGCAACAAAATCGCAAGTTGTGGCTTTCCATCGATTTCCTCAACGGAAAAATCACGGATGTAACCCTCCTGCTTGAGCACTTCCGCGATCGCCGACTTCTGCTTTGACATCGGCATCGTGATCCGCACCTTCCCTGCGGATTGGCCGTTACGGATGCGCGTCAGCATGTCCGCAATAGGATCTTGCATGCTCATGATACCATATCCTACCAGCTTGCCTTCACCAGACCGGGAACGTCGCCGCTCATGGCTGCCTCTCGCAGCTTGTTTCGGCCAAGACCGAACTTTCGGTAGTATCCGCGTGGACGGCCGGTCAGCCGGCATCGGTTCTGAATGCGGACGGGACAGGAGTTGCGAGGCAATGCGTTGAGGTTCTTCTGCGCCTCCTCACGCTCCTCGTACGTTGATTCCGGATTACGGATGATCTCCTTGAAAGCTGCCCGCTTCGTCGCGTACTTTGCAACCAGCTTCCTCCGCTTTGCTTCTCGATTGACCACCGAGCGCTTTGCCATTTCCCTCATTCCTCCTGGTTCAGTTCCGGCGGAACGGGAATTTGAATCCCGTCAGGAGGGCCAGCGCCTCTTCGTCGGTGGCCGCGGTCGTCGTAATCGCGACATCCAGGCCCCGGATCACATCGATCTTGTCATAGTCGATTTCCGGGAAAATGATCTGTTCCTTGATTCCCAGGTTGTAGTTGCCGCGGCCGTCAAATGCCCGAGGGCTCAACCCTCTGAAATCGCGGGTCCTGGGTATCGCGGTATTGATCAACCGGTCGAGAAACTCGTACATGCGATCTCTGCGAAGGGTCGCTTTGCACCCGATGGGCCAGCCCTCTCTGATCTTGAACGCGGCGACGGATTTCCTGGCCTTGGTGACGATCGGCTTCTGACCCGAAATCAACCGCATGTCGTTCACCGCATTGTCGAGGATTTTCTTGTCCCCGACCGCTTCGCCCACTCCCATGTTGAGCGTAACCTTCTCCATCCTGGGAACCTGCATGTCGCTCGTGTAGCCGAACCGCTCCCTGAGTGCCGGAACAATCGTTTCACGATACAGATTCTGGAGTCTTGGCATGTCCTTGCACCCTTCAAACCGTCCAGTCCACGGACTACAGTTCGACAACCTCGCCCGTTGACTTGAATACCCGCACCCTTCGACCGTCTTCCAGCTTCTTGACGCCGACTCGATCACCTTTCCCGGTGACGGTGTTGAACAGTGCAACGTTGGAAACGTGGATCGACATCTCCTTCTCGATGATGCCTCCGGCCATCCCTCGCTGGGGGTTCGGCTTCGTATGTCGCTTGACGACGTTGACGCCTTCGACCACGACCCGTTCCTTGCGTGCATCCACCGACAGCACTCTGCCGCGTTGGCCTCGGTTGCGCCCGATGAGGACAACGACTTCGTCTCCCTTCCTGATTCTCCGAACAGCCATCACTTGCTCCTAGAGAACCTCGGGTGCAAGAGACACTATCTTCATGAACTGTTCGCGGCGCAACTCGCGTGTCACAGGACCGAAGATACGGGTTCCGATCGGCTGCAACTGGTTCGTCAACAAAACCGCGGCATTACGATCGAAGCGGATGAGCGAGCCGTCGGGGCGCCGGACCCCCTTGCGCGTGCGCACGACGACCGCGTTGTACATTTCCCCCTTCCTGACCTTGCCGCGCGGAATCGCCTCCTTGACGGTGACCTTCACGATGTCACCGATCCCGGCATAACGGCGCTTCGATCCGCCGAGCACCTTGACGCACATCAACCGCCTGGCGCCGCTGTTGTCGGCCGCGTCAAGCATGGATTGCATCTGAATCATTTTGTCTCGCTCCGGAGATCAACACGCGACGATCACTTCGCTCGTGCGATGACTTCGTACACTCGCCACGCCTTCGTCTTCGACAACGGACGGCATTGCACGATCGACACCTTGTCTCCTACGTTACAGTCATTGGTTTCATCGTGGGCGTGGATCCTGGTCGAGCGACGGATGTATTTCTTGTACAACGGATGCTTGACCCGCCGCTCAACCAGCACTGTCACCGTCTTGTTCATCCTGTCACTGACCACCCGACCGACCAGCGGACGAGTGGCAGGCTTCGCAGCCTCTACCCTCGGCGGCTCGGCGGCTGGATCGATTTGCTCGTTCATCCCCGTTCACGCTCGCTCATAATCGTCTTGACTCGGGCGATGCTCCGCCGTACCGCCTTGAACTGGCTCGGCCGCGGCAACTGCCCGATCCCTCTTTGCATTCGGAGGTTGAATGCCTCACGGTGCAAATCGAGCAACTCCTTCCGGAGATCGTCATCGCTCTTCGCCCTCAACTCTCGTGCGTTCATCAGATTGTGGTCCGGGTTACGAACGCCGTCCGCACCGGCAGCTTGGCGGCCGCGAGGCGGAACGCCTCACGCGCCAACTCCTCATCGACGCCTTGCATCTCGTACAACATCCGGCCCGGTTGAATCCTGGCTACCCAGTACTCGACGTTGCCCTTCCCTTTCCCTTGGCGGACCTCCAACGGCTTCTTGGTGATCGGCTTGTCGGGAAAGATTCGAATCCAGATCTTCGCCCCTCGCTTGACCTTGCGGGTAAGCGCCCGCCGCGCCGCCTCGATCTGACGTGCGGTGACAAAGCCACGGGTCGTCGCCTTCATTCCATACTCCCCGAAGCTCACGCGGATCCCGGCGGCCGCAAGCCCGCGGTTACGGCCTTTGTGCTGTTTCCGGTACTTGGTTCTCTTCGGTTGCATCATGGCCGTTTCAACTCCTCAGGCGACCGCCGCCTCAGCCCGCGTTCCACCGCCTTTCTCGCCACGGTTGAGGATCTTCTCTCCCTTGAAGATCCATACCTTCACCCCAATCACTCCATAGGTGGTCTTGGCTTCCGCAAATCCGTAGTCGATGTCGGCACGTAGCGTATGGAGAGGAACCCGCCCCTCCCGATACCATTCCGAACGGGCGATCTCCGCTCCGTTCAGACGGCCGGATACCCGAACCTTGATCCCCTCGGCCCCGAGCCGCATGGCGTTCGTCACCGCGCGACGCATTGCGCGCCGAAACATGATACGCCGCTCAAGTTGGCTCGCGACGCTCTCCGCGACGAGATATGCATCGAGCTCCGGCTTTCTGACTTCCTCGACACTGACATTGACCGGAACGCCCATCATCCGGGCGATCTCGAGCCGCAACGCCTCAATGTCCTCCCCCTTCTTCCCGATGACGATCCCCGGACGCGCGGTATGGATCACGATGCGCGCGTTCTTGGCCGGACGCTCGATGTGGATACGGCTGACCGAGGCATGACTGAGTTTTTTGCGGATGCAGGCACGAACTTCGATGTCGGTGTTCAGATTGTCCGCGTACTCGCCACGCTCCGCGTACCACGTGGACGACCAGTCCTTCACGATTCCGAGCCGGATCCCCGTCGGATGTACTTTCTGACCCATTTGACGTCATCCTCACTCGTCGGTCACGGTCAGCGTGATGTGGCTCGTACGCTTCGTGATCCTGCCCGCCCTGCCGCGAGCCCGGGCGCGAAACCGGCGAAACGTCGGTCCCTGGTTGACCTCGACGGCGCCGACCCTGAGCTCGTCAATGTCGATCCCTTCGTTATGCTCCGCATTCGCGATCGCGGACTCCAGCACCTTCTTCAATATGGCGGCGGCCTTGCGCTTGCTGAAATTCAGCAACTCGATGGCACGCTCCACCGGCATGCCTCGGACCTGATCAGCGACAAGCCTCGCTTTCTGCGGGGAAAGTCGCGCATGGCGCAATGTTGCGGATACCTCCATCGACGTCGCTCCGCCGCCCTACTTCTTCGCTTTCCGATCGGCAGCGTGGCCGCGAAACGTGCGGGTCGGCGCAAACTCCCCGAGCTTGTGCCCCACCATGTTCTCGGTCACGAGCACCGGAACGTGCTGCCTGCCGTTGTGGATGGCGATCGTGAGCCCAACCATCTCCGGGATCACCATGGACCGCCGGGACCAAGTTCGGATGGGCCGCCTGCTGCTCACTGCCCGTGCCGTCTCAACCTTTCGGAGAAGATGGTTGTCGACAAACGGACCCTTCTTGATTGATCGTGGCACGAAGATGCCCCTCTACTTCCGCCGGCTCCTGCGACGTATGATCATCGCCGCCGTCCTCTTGTTGCGTCGCGTCTTGTGTCCTTTCGTGGGAACGCCCCAGGGCGTCACCGGATGGCGTCCGCCCGAAGAGCGGCCTTCTCCGCCTCCATGCGGATGATCGACCGGATTCATCGCGACCCCGCGTACCGTCGGCCGGTGCCCGCGCCAGCGTGCCGCACCGGCCTTGCCGAGGGAGCGCAACGAGTGCTCCGAGTTCCCGACTTCCCCGATTGTCGCCCGACACAAGGACGGCACCTTGCGCAATTCACCGGACCGAAGCCGCAACGTCGCAAATCCGCCTTCACGCGCGACAAGCTGCACACTGGCGCCGGCGCTACGTGCTATCTGCGCGCCTTTCCCGGGCTTGAACTCGACACAGTGCACCGTGCTGCCCACCGGGACGTTGATCAACGGCAGGCAGTTACCAGGCCGGATCGGTGCGTCGCGGCCCGACATCAGCTTGTTGCCTGCCACGACGTTGCGCGGGGCGATGATGTAGCGCCTCTCACCGTCGGCGTAAAGCAGCAGTGCGATGTGGGCACTGCGATTCGGGTCGTACTCGATGCGTTCGACTTTGGCGGGTACGCCGTCTTTCGTACGCTTGAAATCGATGATTCGATACCGTTGCTTGTGACCGCCGCCTCGATGCCGCGTGGTGATGCGGCCCTGGTTGTTGCGGCCACCCGTGCGGGTCTTCTTCGCGAGCAACGGCTTGTACGGGCCGCCCTTGTGCAGCCCCTCCGTCTTCACCTTGACGACGAACCGTCGACCGGGAGACGTAGGCTTCATCTGGATTACGGCCATGGGCCTGGGCTCCGCGCCGGCTACTCGACCGGGCTCATGAAGTCGATGTCGTAGCCGGGCTTCAGCCGGACGTAGGCTTTGCGCCAATCGGAGCGCCGGCCGCGGTTCCTGACGCGGAAGCCCTTCCGCTTGCCCTTCACGTTCAGGACCGACACCGACTCGACCTCGACGTTGAACATCTTCTCCACCGCTCGTTTGATCTCGGGCTTCCGCGCATCGGTCCGCACGCGGAATGCGATCTGGTTGGAAGCGTCGGCAATTCGCGTGCTCTTCTCCGACACGAGGGGCGCGACGAGAATACTCATGAGCCGTTCGTCGTTCACGCGAACCGCTCCTCGATCCCTTTCACGGCGGCCGCGGTCATCAGCACCTTGTCGAAGGAGAGCAGACTGACGGGATCCACCTCGGTGCATCTTTGCACCCGGACTCGATGCAGGTTGCGGGATGCAAGCACGAGCGTGTCGTCGTGTTCCGCGGTGACGATGAGCACATCGGTGAGTCCGAGCGCTGAAAGCCGCGACACCATGTCTTTGGTCTTGGGCCTCTCAAGCGCGAAATCCTGCACCACCAGCAGCCGCTCCCGGCGGAGCAGCTCGGAGAGGATCGATCGCATCGCCCCCCGGTACATCTTGCGGTTCACCTTCTGCTTGAAACTCCGGGGCTTCGCCGCGAACGCCACACCGCCACCCCGCCAGATCGGGCTTCGAATGCTCCCCGCCCGCGCCCTCCCGAGCCCCTTCTGCCGCCACGGTTTCGCTCCGCCGCCTCGAACCTCGGCGCGGGATTTCTGCGCCTTCGTTCCACGACGCCCCCCGGCCATGTACGCGGTGACGATCTGATGGACAAGCGCTTCGTTGTATTCGGCCGCGAACGTGTGGTCGGCAAGATCCATCGATCCGGCGCCGCCCGCGTCCGATACGAGGCTGACCTCCATCGTGCCTCCGCCCTCAACGTGCCTTGACGGCCGGCCGGACGATGACACGTCCGCCCTTCGGTCCCGGAATCGCGCCCTTGATCAGCAGCGAATTACGCGCTTCATCGACCCGCACGATCTTGAGGTTCTGCACGGTCCGGCGCACGTTGCCCATGTGTCCCGCCATCCGCTTGCCCTTGAACACACGTCCCGGTGTCTGGTTCTGACCGATCGACCCGGGAGCACGGTGCGCGAGCGAATTCCCGTGCGATGCATCCTGGGTGCGGAAATTATGCCGTTTGACCACACCGGCAAAGCCCTTGCCGATACTGGTCCCCGTCGCATCGACCTTCTGGCCCGCCTCGAACGTCGTCACGTCCAGTATACGACCGGGAGCGAACTCCTCGCCCTCACCGTCGTGAAGGCGGAACTCCCACAGCCCTTCGCCCGCCTCGACCCCGCATTTGGCGAAGTGTCCGGCCTCCGGTTTCGACAGGCGATGACGCTTTTTCGTGCCCGTGGTCACCTGCATGGCTCGATAACCATCCGTCTCTTCCGTCTTGAGGCGAGTGACGCGGTTCGGTTCCACGACGACCACGGTCACCGGGATGGATTCACCCTCAGCGGTGAACACCCGCGTCATGCCCACCTTGCGTCCCACCAACCCGATCGGCATCGTACCGCCCCTGTGCTCAGTTCAGCTTGATCTGCACGTCCACGCCCGCCGCGAGATCGAGCTTCATCAATGCATCGACCGTCTTGTCGGTGGGGTTCACGATGTCGAGGATCCGCTTGTGAGTCCGCAACTCGTATTGATCACGGGCGTCCTTGTTCACGTGCGGGGAGACCAGGATCGTATAACGCTCCTTCCTCGTCGGCAGCGGGATCGGCCCCTTGACCGTCGCCCCGGTCCGGCGCGCCGTGTCGACGATCTCCGCCGCCGACTGGTCGATCAGCTTGTGATCGAACGCCTTGAGGCGAATCCTGATGATCTGGTCTGCCATCGCTCTTATTCGATGATTCTGGCGACGACGCCGGCGCCCACCGTGCGCCCGCCCTCGCGCACCGCAAACCGCAATCCCTCCTCCATCGCAATCGGCGCTATCAGCTTCACGTCCATCTGCACGTTGTCCCCAGGCATCACCATCTCCACACCCTCACCCAACTCCACCTCCCCCGTCACATCCGTCGTGCGAAAGTAAAACTGCGGACGATACCCCTTGAAAAACGGCGTGTGACGCCCCCCCTCGTCCTTCGACAACACGTACACCTCCGCCTCGAAATGCGTGTGCGGCGTGATGCTCTTCGGCCTCGCCAACACCTGCCCACGCTCAATCTCGTCCCGCTTCACCCCGCGCAACAACACCCCAATGTTGTCCCCCGCCACTCCCTCGTCCAGCAACTTCCGAAACATCTCCACTCCCGTGCACGTCGTCTTCGTCGTCTCCTTCATCCCCACTATCTCCACTTCCTCACCCACCTTCACCACCCCCCGCTCCACCCGACCCGTCGCCACCGTCCCTCGACCCGATATCGAAAACACATCCTCCACCGGCATCAGAAACGCCCCGTCCACCGCCCGCTCCGGCTCCGGGATGTACTCGTCCAGCGCATCCACCAACGCCACCACCGAACCCTCACCCATCTCCGAACCTTCCCCCTCCAACGCCTTCAACGCCGAACCCCGGACCACCGGCGTGTCATCGCCCGGAAACTCGTACTTGTCCAGCAACTCCCGTACCTCCATCTCCACCAATTCCAGCAACTCCTCGTCATCCACCATGTCACACTTGTTCAAATACACCACGATGTACGGAACACCCACCTGCCGCGCCAGCAATATGTGCTCCCGCGTCTGCGGCATCGGCCCGTCCGCCGCCGACACCACCAGAACCGCTCCGTCCATCTGCGCCGCCCCGGTGATCATGTTCTTCACATAGTCCGCATGCCCCGGACAGTCCACGTGCGCGTAGTGCCGCAACGCCGACTCGTACTCCACGTGCGCCGTCGCAATCGTGATCCCTCGCGCACGCTCCTCCGGCGCGTTGTCAATCTCGTCAAACGCCTTCACGTCCCCACCGTACCGACGCGCCAGCACCTGCGTCATCGCCGCCGTCAGCGTCGTCTTCCCGTGATCCACGTGCCCGATCGTCCCCACGTTCACGTGCGGCTTCGTGCGCTCGAACTTGCCCTTGGCCATCTGTTCCTACCTCGAAAGATGATTCCGAAGATAACTACTGGTTCTTCCTGATGATGTCGGCGGCAATGCCGGACGGCATCTCGAGATAATTGCTGAACTCCATGGTGAACGTCGCCCGTCCTTGCGTGAGGGATCGGAGGTCGGTGGCGTATCCGAACATTTCCCTCAGCGGAACCTCGGCGCGCACCGATCGGCCGGCCGGCGTATCGTTCATTCCCTGGACGACACCGCGACGCCGGTTGAAGTCGCCCATGACGTCGCCCATGTACTCTTCGGGGGTGACGACCTCGACCTGCATGACGGGCTCCAGCAGCACCGCGCCCGCCTTTTGCGCTCCCTCACGGAAGCACATGGACCCGGCGACCTTGAACGCCATCTCGCTTGAGTCGACCTCATGGTATGAGCCGTCGAACAGGGTCACCTTGACATCGACGACCGGATATCCTGCGACGACGCCGTTTTCAAGTTGATCCTGAATGCCTTTGTTGACGGCGGGAACGTATTCCCGAGGAATCGCGCCTCCGACGATCGCGTCCTCGAATTCGTACCCTGTTCCCGGATCGAGCGGCTCGATGCGGAGCCGGACGTGACCATACTGGCCACGACCGCCGGTCTGGCGTACGAAACGGTACTCGTGCTCGACGCGCCTGCGGACCGTTTCGCGATAAGCGACCTGGGGGCTGCCGGCGTTGGCGGCGACTTTAAATTCCCGGCGAAGACGGTCGATGATGATCTCAAGGTGCAGCTCACCCATCCCGGAGATGATGGTCTGTCCCGACTCCCGATCGGTACCGACCCGGAACGACGGATCTTCGTGCGCGAGCTTCGACAGGGCAAGACCCATCTTCTCCTGGTCGCCCTGGGTCTTCGGCTCGACCGCGATGGAGATGACCGGATCGGGAAACTCCATGCGCTCGAGGGTGATCCTGTGTCTCGGGTCACACAGGGTCTCACCGGTGGTGATCTCCTTGAAGCCGACCGCCGCCGCGATGTCGCCGGCACGGACCTCGGTGATCTCCTCCCGGCTGTTGGCGTGCATCTGCAAGATGCGTCCGACCCTCTGCGTACGCTCCTTGACCGGGTTGTACACGGTGTCGCCGGAGCTCAGCACCCCGGAATACACGCGGAAGAAGGTGAGGCTCCCAACGAAGGGATCGGTGGCAATCTTGAATGCAAGCGATGCGAACGGGGCATCGTCCTTCGACTCTCGTGTCTCGATCCAATCCTTCCCATTGGCGACCACCCCCTGCACCGGCGGCACGTCGTCGGGCGCCGGAAGGTAGTCGATCACCGCGTCGAGCAGAGCCTGCACACCCTTGTTCTTGAACGCCGAGCCGCAGAGTGCGGGAACCACCTCGTTGCGAAGCGTGCGGGCACGAAGGCCACGCCGGATCTCGTCGACGGACAGCTCCCCGTCTTCGAGGTACTTCTCCATCAACTCTTCGTCACCCTCCGCCGCCGCCTCCACCAGCGTCTCCCGCCACTGTGCGCAGAGGTTTTCCATTCCGATCGGGATCCCGCGCACTTCACAGGTCATGCCGAAATTCGCTGAATCCCAGTAGATCGCCTTCATGTTCAGCAGATCGACGACGCCCTCGAACTTGTCCTCGGCGCCGATCGGGAGATGGGTGGGGATTGGCGTCGCGCCGAGGCGCTCGCGTATCTGGTCCAGGACATTGAGAAAGTCGGCGCCCTGCCGATCCATCTTGTTTACGAACGCGATGCGGGGAACACCGTATTTCGTGGCCTGCCGCCACACCGTTTCCGACTGGGGCTCGACCCCGCCGACTGCACAGAACACCGCGCACGCACCATCGAGCACCCGAAGACTTCGCTCCACCTCGATGGTGAAGTCGACGTGCCCGGGGGTATCGATGATGTTGATGCGATGCTCTCCGAACTGCTGATCCATGCCGCGCCAAAAACAGGTGGTGGCGGCGGAAGTGATGGTGATGCCCCGCTCCTGCTCCTGAACCATCCAGTCCATCGTTGCGGCACCGTCGTGGACCTCGCCGATCTTGTGGGAGATCCCCGTGTAGTAGAGGATGCGCTCGGTCGTCGTCGTCTTGCCGGCGTCGATATGCGCCATGATCCCGATGTTTCGGTAGCGCTCGATGGGAGTTTTACGGGGCACCGGAAGACTTCCTGTCGGACGTCCGTTCAGCAGCGAATGGAGAAAGGGGCGACTGCACTACCAGCGGTAATGCGAGAATGCCTTGTTCGCTTCCGCCATGCGATGCGTGTCCTCCCGCTTCTTGACCGAGGTCCCGCGGTTCTCGGCCGCATCGATGAGCTCCTGGGCAAGGCGTTGTCCCATGGATTTCTCACTGCGCCGCCGCGCCGCCTCGACGAGCCACCGCATCGCAAGCGCCGTTCTGCGCGAAGCCCGCACCTCTACCGGCACTTGGTACGTCGCGCCGCCGACCCGCCGGGACTTCACCTCAACCGCCGGCCGTACGTTCTCCAGCGCCCGGTTGAAGACTTCGATCGGGTCCTCCTTGGTGCGGTTGGCAACGGTGTCGAGTGCTCCGTAGACGATCCCCTCCGCGACGGATTTCTTCCCGTCGAGCATGAGGACGTTCATGAACTTGGCAAGCGTACCGTTCCCGAATTTCGGATCCGGGAGAATGGTGCGCTGCGGAACTTCACGACGACGCGGCATGGATCGTCACCTCATCATCCCTTGGGACGCTTCGCGCCGTACTTGGAGCGGCCCTGACGACGGTCCGAGACGCCCGAGGTATCGAGGCTCCCGCGAACGACGTGGTACCTGACGCCGGGAAGATCCTTCACACGCCCTCCCCGGATCAGGATCACCGAGTGTTCCTGGAGGTTGTGCCCTTCGCCACCGATGTAGGTGATGACTTCTTCCCCGCTCGTCAACCGGACCTTCGCGACCTTCCTCAGCGCCGAGTTCGGCTTCTTCGGCGTCGTGGTGTAGACGCGGGTGCACACGCCTCTGCGTTGCGGACAGCTCTGCAGCGCCGGAACGTTGCTCTTCTTGCGCTGGCGCTTGCGCGGCTTGCGCACCAACTGATTGATCGTCGCCATGCCTGTTCGCTCGTTCCGTCGAATGGTTCCAGTGATTCCAGCGCCTCGCCCAATCCACTCCGGCGCGCATCGCGAAGGGATCGGCTCGACCCTGCCGCACCCCGACCCGGTTCCCCGGCGCAGGCGCGATGCCTTCGAGTACGAAGGCATCGCCGTATCGCGAGCCGGCAGACTTTAAGGGAGTGTTCAAGCCTTCGTCAAGTCTTGATCTCGGCCTCCGGCAGCCGCAAGCCGGTGAGGAATACGGGATCAACCCGGCTGCCCGGAACGCGCTTCCTCCTCGGCCAAGGCATCCGCGAGCGCCGCCTCGACCGCTTCCGGCTCCACCGCCTCCCCGCCAAGCGCCTGGCGCCGGCGCCGGCTCGTGTGATACGCCAAGCCGGTGCCGGAGGGAATGAGCCGGCCGACGATGACGTTCTCCTTGAGCCCCCGAAGCTCGTCGATCTTCCCGCTGACGGACGCCTCGGTGAGCACCCGGGTGGTCTCCTGGAACGACGCGGCGGAGATGAAGGATTCGGTCGCCAGCGAGGCCTTGGTGATGCCGAGCAGCACCGGCAGCCAAGTGGCCGGTTCGCCGCCCTCTTCGCCCACGCGCTCGTTCTCTTCGAGCACTCGGGCCCGGTCGATCTGTTCCCCGCGCAGAAATTTCGTGTCGCCGGGCGCGTCGATCTCGGCCTTGCGCAACATCTGGCGGACGATGACCTCGATGTGCTTGTCGTTGATCTTCACACCCTGGAGCCGGTAGACCTCCTGCACCTCGTTCACGATGTAGCTCGCGAGCGCGCTCACCCCGAGCAGGCGCAGGATGTCGTGCGGACTCGGCATCCCTTCGACCACCGCCTCGCCCCGCTCGACATGCTCGCCCTCGAACACGAGGATGTGGCGCCATTTCGGCACGAGGTGATCGTGCGTGCCCCCTTCTTCGTCGGTGATGACGAGGCGCTGCTTGCCCTTGGTTTCCTTGCCGAAGCTGACCGTCCCGCTCGCCTCGGCCAGCACCGCCGCCTCCTTGGGCTTGCGCGCCTCGAACAGATCCGCGACCCGGGGCAGACCGCCGGTGATGTCGCGGGTCTTGGTGGATTCCTGTAAAATCCTGGTGACAACGTCGCCGATGCCGATATCCGTGCCCTCCTGCACGTTGATGATCGCACCGGGCGAGAGTACGACGTGGCCCTTGCAGAAGTCTCCGATCGTTTCACCGTGGTATGGATCGGAAAGCTTCTTGGGATCGAATCTGTCACCTTCCCAATCTTTCCGTTTGTACTCTTCATGAGTGTTTCTGAAAGCGACTACCCTTCCATCGCCGTACTCTATTTGATAATAGGGTTTTGGTCCCTCTCCCGTTGTACCGAATCTGACTTGGCATGAAGGATCGCGGCGCATGTTTCTTTCCCACATCTGCCTCAGGTAGTCCAGATCGTACTTGAAAAGAGCTTCGGCCCCGGATGGCACTACATGTACTATCGGCCGCAGATCTTTCGCTGCCGCGCTACGCTGCTTGGGATCCATGACCTCGTTCCGGGTCAGTCCGGTCACCTCATCGACTTTCGACTGCACCGTCACTCCATCCATCACGTCACTGAATCGGACGCGGCCCGCCACCTCGGACACCACCGGATGCGTATGCGGGTCCCACTTCGCCACCATCTGGCCGCCGGTGACCGCATCACCCTCGCCCACAGACAATTCGGCGCCATAGGGGATCCGGTAGCGCTCGCGCTCGCGACCGTGCTCGTCGGCGACCGACAGTTCGCCGGAGCGCGTAACCGCGACGTAGTGCCCGTCCTTGTGCTGTACGACGTTCAGGTTGTGAAGTCTGGCCACACCGTCACCCTTGACGGTCACGTTGTCCACCGCGGCCGCCCGCGACGCCGCGCCGCCGATGTGGAACGTGCGCATCGTCAACTGGGTTCCCGGCTCGCCGATCGACTGCGCAGCGACCACACCGACCGACTCCCCGATGTTGACCCGCTCTCCGCGCGCGAGATCCCGCCCGTAGCATACCCCGCACACACCGAATCGCGTCTTGCAGGTGATCGGGGAACGCACCTTGACCTCGTCGATGCCGAGCTGTTCGAGCCGGTCCACCCAACGCTCGTCGAGCAGGGTTCCCCCCTTGACCGCGACCTCGGATTCCCCGGGATGGACAAGATCGGTCGCCACCACCCGGCCGAGCACTCGCTCCCGCAACGGCTCGACCACGTCTCCGCCCTCGATGAGCGGCGTGAGCACCAAGCCGTTGTCCGTGCCGCAGTCGTCCTCGGTCACCACGAGGTCCTGTGCGACGTCGACCAGACGCCGCGTGAGGTAGCCCGAGTTCGCGGTCTTCAACGCGGTGTCGGCCAAGCCCTTCCGGGCGCCGTGCGTGGAGATGAAGTACTGCAGCACATCGAGACCCTCGCGGAAGTTCGCGGTGATCGGCGTCTCGATGATCGAGCCGTCGGGCTTGGCCATCAGGCCGCGCATCCCCGCGAGCTGCCGGATTTGCGCCGCGGAGCCGCGGGCCCCGGAATCGGCCATCGTGTAGATCGGATTGTGCGGCGGCACGAGTTGCCGAATCTCCTCTTGTGCTTCCTTGAACATCTTTGCGACAGCCTCCTGAACATAGGTCACCGCCGGCTTTCCTTCATCGCAAGCTTTCTTTATTTGCTTGATGGCTTCCTCCTCGTTCAGGTAGCCCCATAGCTTCTTTCCGAATCTGGTATTCCAGATATTCCTGTCAAATGAAGGGGCATCGTAACCAGTGTACCTCTTATTCACGGCTCCCGTTTCGATGTCATAGTCATACAACAACAGATCGATTCCCGATTCCTCGATCTTTTTTCGATGCACGGAATTCCAATTCTCGTCCTCCTCGTCTCCCTTCTGTACAAACACGACCAGTTTGGGTTGTTCTTCAACGATCAGCTTCTCCCTGATACGCCCAAGGATCTCGTGACGTTCGGGGTTTCCTTCGGAGACTCCCTTCAGTTCTTGCAGGTTCCGAGAGACCCTTTGGTAGCTGTTGGCTATTTCATCCTGACGGTCTTTCAGGAGATCGGAGTGTTCTTTGATTCGTCTGATGACCGGGGGTACATCATCCTTCGTTCCAAGATCACCAGTATTACTGAAGCGCTTGGCTTCATAGAACACGATCTTTACACCCTCACCATTCTCCTCCAAGGCTGCGAAGTCTATTTTCCCCTTGGTTTCGGATCCTTCGAACATAATCTCAACGTCCAAAACGTTCCAGGTGTTTGCGAGAGCGATGTTGTGCACACATTCTCTCTCTGAAATCTCGCTCCTATCGACAAGATTACGATCCACGCCCTTCTTGAGTTTGGCAACGTCAAGTCCACCTACAAGTTCGCCTTCTTTGACAACGATGGCATAGTCCCCGACAATATTGACCTCGCCATTGCGCTCGTAACCCTCCGGAAGGAAATTGCGATGAATCTTCCCTTCACCGTTGTTCTTCAATTGGAGGAAGCTGTTGCCACGATAATAGACATTCACGTAATTCTCGCGAATGGCCAGGAACAGCTTCTTGTCATCCACAAAGGTTTTCCACCAACCACCGTTGTCATATATCTCATTGAGCCGGTGGACGAAATCATCGTCGAGTCCACGATTAAAGGCTAGGGACTCCTCCCCCTTCTCGGATTTGACCGGAACGGATTTCTGTTGCGACTCCGATTCGTAGCCACGACGACCTAGTATCTGGCGTACCATGCGACCAACCATTCGCTTGAACTGATCCTCCAATCGCTTGATCTCGGCATCGGAGCCGGACCCGAACTCCTTCATCATCGCCTTGGCCACCTGCTCGTTGGAGTACGACCAGATGTCGACGACCTTGTTGTAACGCTCGCCCTGCGTCACCAGACCCGATTCATACTGGTCCTCGATCTCCTTCACCGCCTTCTCCGCCTTGCCGAGGATCGACTTCTTCTCCCTCGGCACCGCCATGTCCTCCACCCCGATGGAGATGCCGGCGCGCGTCGCGTAGTTGAAGCCCATGTACATGAGCTGGTCGGCGAACACCACCGTCTCCTTCAACCCCACCCGACGGTAGCAGGCGTTGATCAGCGACGAAACCGCCTTCTTGTCCATCAGGCGGTTCACGAGGTCGAACGAGAGTCCGGGTGGCATGATTTCGGAAAGAAGCGCCCGGCCGACCGTGGTGTCCCACAACCGGACCCGCTCGACCGTTTCACTTTCGTCGGAGAAGACGACGTCGCGGATCCGCACCCTGATCGTCGCGTGGAGCTCGACCGCACCGGACTGGAACGCCCGGTGCACCTCGGCGACGTCGGCGAACACCATCCCGGCGCCACGCGCGCCCACCCACTCCCGCGTCATGTAGTACAGGCCGAGTACGACGTCCTGGGTCGCTACGATGATCGGTTCACCGTGCGCCGGGGACAGGATGTTGTTGGTGGACATCATCAAGGTTCGGGCCTCGAGCTGGGCCTCGATGGACAACGGAACGTGCACCGCCATCTGGTCTCCGTCGAAGTCCGCGTTGAACGCGGTGCACACGAGCGGATGGAGCTGGATCGCCTTGCCTTCGATCAGAATGGGCTCGAACGCCTGGATGCCGAGCCGATGCAGGGTGGGGGCGCGGTTGAGAAGCACCGGATGCTCACGGATGACCTCCTCCAGGATGTCCCATACCTCGGGACCTTCACGTTCGACAAGTTTCTTCGCCGCCTTGATCGTGGTCGCGAGACCACGCAATTCGAGCTTGCCGAAGACGAAAGGCTTGAACAGCTCCAGCGCCATCTTCTTCGGCAATCCGCACTGGTGGAGCTTGAGGGTGGGGCCGACAACCACGACCGAGCGCCCCGAGTAGTCGACGCGCTTGCCAAGCAGGTTCTGCCGAAACCGGCCCTGCTTGCCCTTGATCATATCCGCGAGCGACTTGAGGGGACGCTTGTTGGTCCCGGTGATCGCGCGTCCGCGCCGCCCGTTGTCGAGCAAGGCGTCGACCGCTTCCTGCAACATGCGCTTTTCGTTACGCACGATGATGTCGGGCGCATTGAGGGCGAGGAGCCGCTTCAGACGGTTGTTTCGGTTGATGACCCGCCGGTACAGATCGTTGAGGTCGGAGGTCGCGAAACGCCCTCCGTCGAGCGGCACGAGCGGGCGCAGTTCCGGCGGCAGCACCGGCAGTACCCGCATCACCATCCATTCCGGCTTGTTGCCGGAGTCCTTGAACGCCTCCATGAGCTTGAGGCGCTTCGAGAGCTTCTTGATCTTCGCCTCCGAGCCGGTCTTCGGCAGCTCCTCCTCGCGCAGCTTCTTGATCTCGTCATCCAGATCGATAGTGCGCAGCAGATCGTAAATCGCCTCCGCGCCCATCTTTGCCTCGAAGTCGTCCCCGTATTTCTCGAGGGCATCGAGGTACATCTCGTCGGTGAGCAACTGGCCCCGTTCGAGCTCCGTCATCCCCTCGTCGATCACGACGAACGCCTCGAAGTACAGGATCCGCTCGATGTCGCGCAGGGTCATGTCCAGGAGCAGGCCCATGCGCGAAGGCAGGGATTTCAGGTACCAGATGTGCGCGGCCGGGCTCGCGAGCTCGATATGCCCCATCCGCTCGCGGCGCACCTTCGCGAGGGTGACCTCGACCCCGCACTTCTCGCAGATGACCCCCCGATGCTTCAGCCGCTTGTATTTACCGCACAGACATTCGTAGTCCTTGACCGGTCCGAAGATCTTCGCGCAGAACAAACCGTCGCGCTCGGGCTTGAAGGTGCGGTAGTTGATGGTCTCCGGCTTCTTCACCTCGCCATAGGACCATGACCGGATCTTGTCCGGAGATGCGAGCCCGATCCGGATGGCATCGAACCCTTCGACCTGTCCTTGCTGCCTCAACAGATTGAGTAGATCTCTCATCTCGGCCTCCGCCCTCGCCCGAGGACTGTGTTGCCAGCTTGCTTCGAGCTTCCGATTCCGATTCCGATTCCGCCCGGATACGATGTCGCGTCAGTCGTGCTCGAGCTCGATGTCGATCCCGAGCGAGCGTATCTCCTTCATCAGCACGTTGAAGGATTCCGGCATGCCCGCTTCCATACGGTGCTCGTCATCGACGATGTTCTTGTACATCCTGGTCCGCCCGTTCATGTCGTCCGATTTCACCGTCAGCATCTCCTGCAGCGTGTACGCTGCACCGTAGGCCTCCAGGGCCCAGACCTCCATCTCCCCGAAACGCTGGCCGCCGAACTGGGCCTTGCCGCCGAGCGGCTGCTGCGTCACCAAGCTGTACGGCCCCGTCGATCTGGCGTGCATCTTGTCGTCGACGAGGTGGTTGAGCTTCAGCATGTACATGTATCCGACCGTCACCGGCCGATCGAAAGCCTCGCCGGTCCGGCCGTCGAAGAGCTGCGTCTGGCCGTCGCGCGGAAGCTCCGCGAGTGCGAGCGAATCCTTGATCTCCGGTTCGCTGGCGCCGTCGAACACCGGTGTCGCCATGGGGACACCGTCGCGCAGGTTGCCCGCCAATTCGCGGACCTCGGCATCGCTCAATTCGGCGATCTGGTTTTTCTTCCCCTTGATCGCATACACTTTTTGCAGGAACCTGCGAAGCTTCGACTGCGCCTCTCGCTTGTCGAGCATGCGCGACACCATTTGGCCGAGCTCCTTCGAGGCCCATCCGAGGTGTGCTTCCAGAACCTGCCCGACGTTCATGCGTGACGGCACTCCGAGCGGGTTGAGGACGATGTCCACCGGCGTCCCGTCTTCCATGTAGGGCATGTCCTCCACCGGGACGATCATCGAGATCACGCCCTTGTTCCCATGTCGGCCCGCCATCTTGTCGCCGGGCTGCACCCGGCGCTTCACCGCGAGGTAGACCTTCACCATCTTCAGCACGCCCGGCGCGAGGTCGTCCCCCGAGGTGAGCTTCCCTTTCTTGTCCTCGAAGTCCTCGTCGAGCCGGGCCTTCTGTGCTTCAAGCTGCTCGCGCGCCTTCTCGAGCTGGTGGTGGACCTCGTCATCATGCAGCCGGATTTCGAACCATTGATGCCGGTCGAGCTTGGCGAGGTAGCTCTTCGTGATCCGGACACCGCTGCCGGCTCCCTCGCTCTCTCCCAGCGCCAAGTACCGCTGTTTGAATTTCGAGACCCATTCCTCCCCCCCCTTCCCCAAGTCTTCCAAGGCTGACACCACTTCATCCAGATCGAACGACTTGAACGTCTTCTCGTCGCGCAAAAGTGCGCGATAGCCACCGATCGTATCTTTGCAGTCCTGATCCTTTGAGTGATACACAACCGTCAAACAGCCTTCCTTGTACTTCGAGTGATGATGCTTCAGAAGAGACCATGCGAGCAGGTGATCACGCCAGATCTGGTTGTATTCTTCCTTGGCAACCTTATCGCTCGCACCGTCTCTCCAAGGACTATCTGGCCTCATCCATCGTCGATATTTTTCTCCGTCATGGCCTGATGGAGAGAAAGAATCCGTCAACTTGGTCTCGATCCCAATGAATCCCATCTCCTCGCTCTTCGTTTCGTACTCGATGAACGCATCAAAGGCCGTGCGATCATCCAGATACTCGGCCTTGACGTCATGCCCAGGCCCCGGACGACACTCGAAGCCTATGCGCGTCACCCGCTCGATGTGTGCTCCCCATAGTTTGCGCACCAGCTTTGTCGCGAGGTCAAGATCAAGGGCGAGTTCACCGAACAGGTTGAAACACATTGGCTGACTCGACAGCATGTTCCGCAGCAGCCGAAAGTCGTCCACTCCAGGGTACTCGTCAACCAACGGATACTCGTCCTTGTCAACCAACTTGATTCGTTTCTTGGTCGGTTCAATCCGTTCTTTGGCCAATTTGAAGATCCCGGGGGTCAGGAAATTGGATCCAGCCCAATTCGACTCCGCAGCCTCGGTCAGCATGTTTCCATACTTGGTACGACTATTGCCAACAGGACCGGTTCCGTAGGGTACCTTGAGTATCCGAGCCCGATACCAACTCTGATGCAGTCTCATCTGCTTTGCGAACTTATTGTTGTCACTCGACGATTGGGGACCAATATCAAACGAATGAAGATCTCCCGGACCGCCTACCGCGAGCTCGCCCACGAGCAGCCGTTCGAGCCGCAGGTAGGCGTCGTCCTCGAAGATCCGGTACTGGTCGTCCAGATCCTTGCGGACCTTTTCCAGCTCCGACTGCTCGATATGTTTCGCCCGGGCGTCCTTCTCCACGCCATCGCGCGTGAACACCTGGACGTTGATGATCGTGCCGTTCATCCCCGAGGGCACACGCTGCGACGTATCCTTCACGTCCGACGCCTTCTCCCCGAAGATCGCGCGAAGCAACTTCTCCTCCGGCGTGAGCTGCGTCTCGCCCTTCGGCGTCACCTTGCCGACCAGGATGTCCCCGGTCTTGACCTCGGCGCCGATGTAGACGATGCCCGATCCGTCGAGCTTGGAGAGCGCGCCCTCGCTGACGTTCGGGATGTCCGAGGTAATCTCCTCCGGCCCGAGCTTCGTATCCCGGGCGACGCACACCAGTTCCTCGATGTGGATCGTGGTGTAGCGGTCCTCCTCGACGACCCGCTCCGAGATGAGGATCGAATCCTCGAAGTTGTATCCGTTCCACGGCATGAACGCGACGAGCATGTTCTGTCCGAGCGCGAGCTCTCCCAGATCCGTCGCCGGCCCGTCCGCGAGTACGTCGCCACGTGCGATCTCGTCCCCCGGCTTCACGAGCGGGCGCTGGTTGATGCACGTGTTCTGGTTCGAGCGCGTGTACTTGATGAGGCTGTAGATATCGACACCGGGTTCCCCGGCGACGGTCTCGTCGTCGTTGACCCGGACCACGATCCGCGCCGCATCCACCGAGTCCACCGTTCCGCCCCGCCTGGCGACCACCACCACCCCCGAGTCGATCGCGACGGACCGCTCCATCCCGGTTCCGACGAGCGGCTTCTCGGTCTTCAGGGTCGGCACCGCTTGGCGCTGCATGTTCGATCCCATCAACGCGCGGTTCGCGTCGTCGTGCTCGAGGAACGGGATCAGCGACGCCGCCACCGAGACGATCTGCTTCGGCGAGACGTCCATGTACTGCACGCGATCCGGCGACGAGAGCGTGGCCTCGTTCCGGTACCGGCACGTCACGAGGCTGTCGCCCAGCCTGCCCTTGTCGTCGAGCGTCGCGTTGGCCTGCGCGATGACGAACTGTCCTTCCTCAATGGCGGACAGGTAATCGATCTCGTTGGTGACCTTTCCGCCTTCGACCCGCCGGTACGGTGTTTCGAGAAACCCGTACCGGTTCGTGCGCGCGTAGACCGCGAGCGAGTTGATGAGGCCGATGTTCGGACCTTCCGGGGTTTCGATGGTACAGACCCGACCGTAGTGGGTGGGGTGCACGTCGCGGACCTCGAACCCGGCCCGCTCGCGGGTCAGCCCGCCCGGACCGAGGGCGGAGATGCGTCGCTTGTGCGTCACCTCCGAAAGCGGGTTGTTCTGATCCATGAACTGCGACAACTGGCTGGAGCCGAAGAACTCCTTGACCACCGCCGACACCGGCTTCGCGTTGATGAGCTCCTGCGGCATGAGCTCCTCGATCTCGGCAAGGCTCAGGCGTTCCTTGACGGCGCGCTCGACCCTCACCAGGCCGATGCGGAACTGGTTCTCCGCCATCTCCCCGACACAACGGATCCGCCGATTCCCGAGGTGGTCGATGTCGTCCACCATGCCCAAGCCGTTCTTGATGTCGACGACCGTCTTGATGACCGCCACGATGTCGGAGCCCTCGCCGAGCTCGGCGGTCAGGGTTTTCGACACGGCATCGTTGCGCGTCGAGAGGTACTTGAAGTCGTAGAGGATCCCCGGACCGGTCTCGCCGTCGAGGCCCACGCGGCGGTTGAACTTCATCCGCCCCACCGGGGAGAGGTCATATCGCTCCGTGCTGAAGAGCAGGTTGTGGAACAGCGCCTGCGCCGCCTCCTTCGTGGGCGGCTCGCCGGGACGCATCATCCGGTAGATCTCGACCTGCGCCTCGAGCTGGTCGCGTGTCGGGTCCGCGCTCAGCGTCCGTGAGATGTACGGCCCGCGGTCCACGTCGTTCGTATAGAGGGTCTCGATCCTCTCGATGCCATGCTCGCGGAGCTTCGCGAGAAGCGCGCCGGTCACCTCGTCGTTCGCGTTCGCGATGATCTCTCCGGTTTCGGTGTCCACGACTTCGCGGCCGAGATTCCTGCCGTATGCGTAGTCGTCGACGACCTCGAGGGTATCGAGGCCGGCCTTCGTCATCCGGCCGATGTGCCGCGCGGTGATCCGCCGGCCGGCCTCGACGAGCACCTTGCCTTCCCTGTCCTTGACGTCGAAGGCCGCGACATCGCCCCGCAGCCGCTCCGCAACAAGATCGAAACGCAGCCTCTCCGGCATCAACTGGAACGTGTTGAACTCGAAGAAGAGCGCGAGGATTTCTTCCGCGGAGTACCCGAGCGCGCGCAGGAGCACCGTCGCGGGCAGTTTCCGGCGGCGATCGATGCGGACGTAGAGGAGATCCTTCGGATCGAACTCGAAGTCGAGCCAGGACCCTCGGTAGGGAATGACCCGTGCCGAGAACAGCAGCTTGCCCGAGGAGTGGGTCTTGCCTCGATCATGCTCGAAAAACACGCCGGGCGAACGGTGGAGCTGCGAGACGATCACACGCTCCGTACCGTTGACGATAAAGGTGCCGGTATCGGTCATGAGCGGGATCTCTCCCATGTAGACCTCCTGCTCCTTCACGTCCCTGACGGTACGCTCGACGCTCCTGCTCCGCCCGCTCCCCGAGGTTTCCTTCTCATAGAGCACCAACCGCAGCGTCACGCGCAACGACGCGGCATAGGTCATCCCTCGAAGCCGGCATTCGCTGACGTCGAACAGGGGCTTCCCGAGACGATACTTCACGTATTCGAGCGCGGCGTCTCCGGAGTAGCTCTCGATCGGGAAAACGGAGTTGAACGCGGCCTGGAGCCCCCGTTCCACACGCTGGCCCGGCTCAGTCCTCTCCTGCAGAAAATCCCGGTACGAGTCGAGCTGGATCGCCAGCAGGTACGGCACGTCGAGAATGCTCGGCCGCTTGCCGAAATCCTTCCGGATACGCTTCTTTTCGGTGAAGGTGTACATGGGAAGATCGGATTTCCCGGCAACGGCGGCGTTCTCCGGGGCGATGGAACCTCCAACCGCCACAGGTTCCTCCGCAGCCGTGCCCTCCCCGGTAGCGGCCGCCTGTCCGGTGATGGATGTCCCGCCGGTGTCCGGGATTCGCCGTTTGTACCGAGCACCCCGGGTAACGAGTATCTTGTCCTTGACTGCGATGGCATCCGACGCCAACTCGTAGTCGGAACCGGGCCTTCCAAACACCTGCCGTATCATGCGGCCGATCATCTGCTTGACCCTGTCCTCCGCCACCGCCTGGCCGAACCGTTCAAGCAGAAGCTCTTGCAGAGGCTCCACGGCAGGCCTTCCGCGATCGGAAGCATCCTCCATCCGCTCGATGGTCGATTCCCAGGTCAGGTAGTCCCACAATCCCCGTCCGAGATCGGTGTCGAAAACGTCACTGAACGGTCCCGGGCTGAAGGTGTACGCGGGAGAGGCCGGTTTCCCGGCAGCGGCAGACGTGTCCTCGACGGCGGGCGCCTTTTCGGCGACGGGATCTTCCATCGCAACAGCCTCCCCGTCAGTGTCCGGGATGCTCTCCCGCCTGCCTGAATCCATCGGAACATCTTCCTTGTCGATACTGGCCAACATGTCGTCGAGCCGCGAGAAATCCAGGTACCGGCGATGGAACTCCCGTATCCATTCGGCGGATGAGTGGGCCATCAAGCGCTCCACCAAGTCCTCCAGGGTCCAGCTCTGGAAGGAATCGGTGTCGTTCAGACACTGACGGTATTCCTGAACGGCCTCCGAACAATAGGTATTTACCTTGGGATGGAGGATGGCGAAGAAAGCGTCCTCGAACTTATCCGCGTCCTTGTCCTTGTACACTCCCATGAGGAGATGATCACGCCAGATCTGCTGGAGCCTGGATCCCCGGAGCTTGTCCAGCTCCGCTTCGCGAAAACATCCCATGGCTTCAGCGATCTCATCGTAACGTTCTCCGTGATTCTTGTAGTGCTCCCCTTCCTTTCCAATGTTGAAATTCTCGTGGTACTTCACCTCGATACCCGCAAAACCCTCTCCGCCCGATCGGGCCTCGTATTCAACATAGACATCAAAGGCCGATCCATCCCCTGCATAATTGTCGTCCCCGCGTCCGGGCGAGAACTCGAAATCGATGGAGCGTACCCGGGCAATCCGCCCTTCACTCATGTCGGCGAGAGCTCGGGTGGCCAAATCGAGATCGAGCTTCAACTCCCCGAAGAGGTTGAAACAAAGAGGCTGGCTGGACAGAAGATTGTTGTAAATCCGAGGGGCGCCGTAGAGCTTGTCTCCGGGATTGTCCAGTTCCCTGCGCACGACATCGCGGATGTTCGGTGTGAGGTAGTTCGAAAGGGTGTCTTCGGCTTCAGGCATGGCGAGCCGGGCGCCGCGCGTCTTCCCCTTGTCTTCTCCCGCCGCGAACCCCTTCTCCTCTCTCCACAGGGATTGAAGCAGCCGCAGGCGCCACCGAAAGTCGTCGCCCTTGTCCGTGTCTTCCAAAGCATGGTAGCGCTGGAGAAGATCGTTCGGTTGTTCGCTCATCTCGCTTGTCCTTGCCGTTGCCAAACATCGCGTGTGGTCACGCAGATCGTCTTACTCAAGCAGTTGTCGAGCTCCCGGTCACCCGGCCCACGCTCGCCCCCCTCGCGGGGACGGACGCGGCAGGATCGGGAACATCGAATGATCCCGGTGCCTCGTCCGCCGAACGAGTTCGCGAACCCGCCCCACCGAACAACGCTGCAAGACGTTGCGCAGTGGCAGCAGCGTCCGCTACTTGACCTCCACGGTCGCCCCAGCCTCTTCGAGCTGCTTCTTGACGTCCTCCGCCTCTTCCTTGGAGACACCTTCCTTGATGTTCGCGGGAACGCTTTCGACGAGATCCTTCGCTTCCTTCAGGCCCAGGCTCGTGAGGGAGCGCACGACCTTGATCACGCCGACCTTCTGGGCACCGAAGCTGCTCATGACCACGGTGAACTCGGTCTGCTCCTCCTCGGCTTCGGCCTCCGCCGCGCCGGCCATCGGACCGGCCGGCATCGCCGCCACCGCGGCGGCCGATACGCCCCACTTCTCTTCCATCGCCTTGACGAGATCGACGATCTCGATCAGGGGTTTCTGCTCAAGCGCTTCGATGAGCTCCGCATTGGAAAGTGCCATTGTCATCCGCTCCCGGTCAGATTCGAATCCGGCCTGTCCGGCCGTGTTGAATGTTGGATCAGGCCTCCGCCCGATCCGTGCGCATCGCGTCCACGACCCGGACGAGGCCGGCGTGGGGCTCGGCGATGGTGCGGGCCAGCCTGGTCACCGGAGCAAGCAGCACCGACGCCAGCATGCCCAGGGCCTCCTCACGCGTGGGAAGGCCGGCGAGCTGCTCGATCGCGGGGGCGTCCATCGCCTTGCCGTCGAAAGCCACGAAGCTGACGATCAGCTTGTCGTTGCTCTTGGCGTAGTCCCGCACGACTCGGGCCGCCGCACCCGGCTCCTCGAGGGAAAACGCGAGCACCAGAGGCCCCGCGAGGCGGTCCCGCACGCACTCGAACGCCGTGCCCTCGACCGCCCGCCGGGCCAGGGTGTTGCGAACCACCCGAAGAAGGACGCCGGAGCGCTTCGCGCTCTCCCGCAACGTCGTCATCTCCGCCACGGTGAGGCCGCGATACTCGGCCGCGACGACCGCGTGCGCGGATCTCGCAATGCTGGCGACTTCTTCGACCACCGCTTTCTTCTGCTCCAACGTCAGAGCCATGACCTGTCTCCTCGCGCGGCCGCGACCGGCGCCCTCCGATCCTCCGATCCAACCCTCACCGCGAAAGGCATCCCATTCCGCACGGGGGCCGGACCGCTCGCCGACCCGCGCCCTCTGTGCGGGCGGAGCGAGATGTCCACATCAAAGTTCGGCATCGTCCCGGTCCTTGGCCATGAGCCTGTCCGCCGCCGAATTGAGGATTGCGGTGTCCAGCCGAAGCATCCGGCATCCACCAAGGAGGTGAAGATGCGTAGAGGTACCGCTCTCCGCCCATCCCTGACGGCCCAAGGCCGACAGCGAAACGACCGCCGGGACTGTATCGGCTACCGTCCGCCGCCGCCGAACTATGGACACCGCCCGTCTTCAGAGCGCCGCCAAGCTTGTCTTGTCGATTCCGAGCCCGGGTCCCATCGTGGTCGACAACGTGATCTTCTTCATGTAGACACCCTTGGACGTACCGGGTTTCGCCTTCTTCAAATCATCGAGCAGGGTGTCGAGGTTCTGCTTCAGCGCGCCGACCTCGAACGCGGCCTTGCCGATGGTGCAGTGGATGATTCCCGCGCGGTCGGTCCGGTACTGCACCTGCCCCGCCTTGGCGTTGCGCACCGCGCTGGCGACGTCGGGGGTGACGGTTCCAACCTTCGGATTGGGCATCAGGCCGCGCGGGCCAAGGATCCTGCCGAGCGGACCAACTACGCGCATCGCGTCCGGCGCGGCAATCACAACGTCGAAATCGAGCTTCCCGGCTTTGACCTGCTCGGCCAGGTCCGCCATCCCCACGATGTCGGCGCCGGCCTCTCGTGCCGCGTCGGCCGCCGCCCCCTGCGCGAAGACCGCGACCCGGGATTCCTTGCCGATCCCGTTGGGCATGACGGTCGAGCCACGCACGACCTGATCGGATTTGCGCGGATCGACCCCGAGGTTGACGCTCACGTCGACCGATTCGGGAAACTTGACCGAGGAGAGGTCCTTGAGCAGGGCCAGCGCCTCCGAAACGTCGTAGAGCTTGTTGCGATCGACCTTCTCGCGCATCTCCTTCAGCCGCCTGGACCGATTCGCCATCAGACCACCCCCTCCGTTTCGAGCCCCATGCTGCGGGCGGTGCCTGCGATGATGCGCACCGCCGCATCGACGTCGTCGGTGTTCAAATCCGGCATCTTCTGGCGGGCGACTTCCTCAAGCTGCTCGCGCGTCACCTTGCCGAGCTTCCGGGTATTCGGGGTCGCACTCCCTTTCTCGATACCGGCGATCTTGCGCAGCAGCACCGCAGCCGGGGGCGTCCTGGTGATGAACGTGAACGAGCGGTCCTGGTAGACGGTGATCACGCACGGGATGGGGATCCCCGGTTCCATGCCCTGGGTCTGGGCATTGAACGCCTTGCAGAACTCCATGATGTTCACCCCATGCTGCCCCAGGGCGGGCCCGACGGGTGGAGTGGGGTTCGCCTGTCCGGCGGCCACCTGCAGCTTGATGTACGCTTCGACCTTCTTCGCCACGTCAAATCCTCCATCCGGGTCAAAACGCCCGTATCGAGCTCCGCCGAAGCTTCGTCCATTCCCGGTGGCGCCGGCGCGGGGCCCGACTCAATCCTTCTCGATTTGTCCGAACTCCAGCTCCACCGGCGTCGCCCGGCCGAAGATGGTCACCGCGACGCGTAACCGATTCTTCTCGTAGTTCACTTCCTCGACCACCCCGCTGAAGTCGTTGAACGGACCGTCGATGACCCGTACCGCCTCTCCGGGCTCGAACAGCACCTTCGGCCGCGGTTTGTCGACGCCGTCCTGCACCCGCTGGAGAATGGCGTCCGCCTCGCGCTGGGTGATGGGGGCGGGCCGATCGCTGCTGCCGCCGATGAAGCCCATTACCTTCGGCACGCTCTTCACCAAGTGCCAAGTGTCGTCGTTCATCTCCATGTTGACCAGTACGTAGCCGGGGAAGAACTTTCGATCGCTTCGGCGCCTCTGGCCGTCGCGCATCTCCACGACCTCCTCGGTCGGGACCAGCACGTCGCCGAACATGTCCTTCAGTCCGCTACGCTCGATCCGCTCCTTGAGCAGCCGCATCACCTGGTTCTCGAACCCGGAATAGGCATGAACGACGTACCAGCGCATCGACATCGTCAGCTCCCGGTTCCGAGTACCTGCTTCACGAGCCATGCGAGCAGCCCGTCGAGCATCCACAGGATGACCGCCACCAGCCCGACCATCGCGATGACGATCAGCGTCGTCTGTGTCGTTTCCTTGCGCGTCGGCCAGACGACCTTGCGCAACTCCGTGTGCGACTCGCGCACGAAATCCCATGTGGTCCGGCCCTTTTCCGTGCGTCCGGCGACGAACACCGCCGCCACGCTCAGGATGAGCAGGCCGATGACCCGCAGCAGCAGCGACTCGTCGGACCAGTAATAGAATCCCACGACGCCGCCCGCGAGGATGGCGAACGCACCGATCCATTTCGCCAGATCGGGAACCGCCACGCCCGTCTCGCTGGTACTCACCCGGTTGTCGCGTCCACGCATCGTTCGCTGCCGCTTCCCCGGGGCGCTTCGGAACGGCCCCGCGGATTCGCACTTGACGTTGACCGGCATCCACCTGTTGGCAGGCCAGGAGGGAATCGAACCCCCAACCTGCGGTTTTGGAGACCGCCGCTCTGCCAATTGAGCTACTGGCCTTGATTTCGATCCGGTGCAGGCGCCCGACTCTGCCTCACCGGGCAGGGCAAGATTACTAAAAATATATCGATTTCAGTGAATTAATGCGATTTAGCGGTCATTTCCGATGAAAAACGGTACTGATCCATGTTCGTTTTCCAGATTGCGCCCTTTTTCGAATTGACCTGAATGATGGTGACTCCTCTAACATGCTGATAAATCAGGAGATTTATATGCGGCTGCCCTGCCTCACCGGGCTGCGGCTCGGGTTCATTCGATGATTCTGGCGACGACGCCGGCGCCCACCGTGCGCCCGCCCTCGCGCACCGCAAACCGCAATCCCTCCTCCATCGCAATCGGCGCTATCAGCTTCACGTCCATCTGCACGTTGTCCCCAGGCATCACCATCTCCACACCCTCACCCAACTCCACCTCCCCCGTCACATCCGTCGTGCGAAAGTAAAACTGCGGACGATACCCCTTGAAAAACGGCGTGTGACGCCCCCCCTCGTCCTTCGACAACACGTACACCTCCGCCTCGAAATGCGTGTGCGGCGTGATGCTCTTCGGCCTCGCCAACACCTGCCCACGCTCAATCTCGTCCCGCTTCACCCCGCGCAACAACACCCCAATGTTGTCCCCCGCCACTCCCTCGTCCAGCAACTTCCGAAACATCTCCACTCCCGTGCACGTCGTCTTCGTCGTCTCCTTCATCCCCACTATCTCCACTTCCTCACCCACCTTCACCACCCCCCGCTCCACCCGACCCGTCGCCACCGTCCCTCGACCCGATATCGAAAACACATCCTCCACCGGCATCAGAAACGCCCCGTCCACCGCCCGCTCCGGCTCCGGGATGTACTCGTCCAGCGCATCCACCAACGCCACCACCGAACCCTCACCCATCTCCGAACCTTCCCCCTCCAACGCCTTCAACGCCGAACCCCGGACCACCGGCGTGTCATCGCCCGGAAACTCGTACTTGTCCAGCAACTCCCGTACCTCCATCTCCACCAATTCCAGCAACTCCTCGTCATCCACCATGTCACACTTGTTCAAATACACCACGATGTACGGAACACCCACCTGCCGCGCCAGCAATATGTGCTCCCGCGTCTGCGGCATCGGCCCGTCCGCCGCCGACACCACCAGAACCGCTCCGTCCATCTGCGCCGCCCCGGTGATCATGTTCTTCACATAGTCCGCATGCCCCGGACAGTCCACGTGCGCGTAGTGCCGCAACGCCGACTCGTACTCCACGTGCGCCGTCGCAATCGTGATCCCTCGCGCACGCTCCTCCGGCGCGTTGTCAATCTCGTCAAACGCCTTCACGTCCCCACCGTACCGACGCGCCAGCACCTGCGTCATCGCCGCCGTCAGCGTCGTCTTCCCGTGATCCACGTGCCCGATCGTCCCCACGTTCACGTGCGGCTTCGTGCGCTCGAACTTGCCCTTGGCCATCAGACGTTCTCCAGGCTCAAAGCTTCGGGATCGACCCCGTCGTTCGACAGGAAGGTGGTGCCCATGACTGGACTCGAACCAGTGACCTCTCCCTTACCAAGGGAGTGCTCTACCGCCTGAGCTACATGGGCTGGAGACCGGCACCGGTGCCGGTGCAGTCGTCGACGCCCGGCACGATGTGCCGGCTGCACTCGCGCGCTTCCTTGTTCCTGCCTCCGGGAGAGAGAGGCTCGGGGGCGATGGCTGGCGCTGCATGATCGAGAAGGACGGCCCCATGTCGATGAAGGCCTCGGGGCTCCGTCCCGAAACGATGCCCCCCGCTTCCGTGCGTGGAGCGGGTGATGGGAATCGAACCCACGTCATCAGCTTGGAAGGCTGAGGTTCTACCATTGAACTACACCCGCTCGATTCCTTTGCCTGCACCGCCCGGCCGGCTCCGACCGGGCCCGCACTCTCTCTGGTGGAGGGGGTAGGATTCGAACCTACGAAGGCTGAGCCGCCAGATTTACAGTCTGGTCCCTTTGGCCGCTCGGGAACCCCTCCTCAACGCAAGCGGCGCATCCTGTCGGATGGATCGGGCAGTGTCAAGCAAAAATCTTGTCCACCCGCAACACGATGCGGCCGTGCAACAGTCCTGATGGTCCCCGCCGTAGCGGCACATCATCCGACTGACGGGAGTTCGGCCTCCATCCGGCTCAGGACTTCCCGACCCGTCTCCGTAACCACGAGCGTATGGCCGAAGGACATGGCGAGACCGGCCTCGGCATCGGCCAGCATGGCGTGGAGGAAGAGCACCATGCCTGGCTGCGCCGGCATCGAGTTCCCCGAATAGAGCATCGGCGGCACGTCCATCCAGATCGGTCTGTAGGTCGCGCCCAGGGAATAGCCGCAAGCGGCGAACCGATGGACCCGGTGACCGGCGGCGTCGAAGACGCGGCGGTGGGCGTCGTCGACCTCACCGAGGGGACGTCGCGGCCGTGCAGCGTCGGTCATGGCGGCGATCGCCTCGCGCACGACCGCGAACATCTCCCTGTGGCGCGCTCCGGGGGGGCCGACTACGATCGTGCGCATGAGGCAGGCGTTGTAACGGCGGCAGGTCGCTGCGAACTCGATCGTGACCTGATCCCGGTTCGCGATCCGGTGCGCACCGCAGACCCCGCGGCCGTAGAGTGCGCGTGGCCCGGAATTGACCAGCGGGCCGGCGGGCGGCACGTCGCCGCCGCCGCCAAGGATGGCGGAGAGGCCCGCGGCAGTGATCCGGGTGTCGAGGACGCCCGGCCGGCAGGTGTCGAGCATGGCACGCATGGCGTCGTCGGCGAGCGCCGCGGCCTTGCGCACGTAAGCGAGCTCCGCCGGGGATTTGACGACGCGCAACGCGCGGACGACGTCCGAGGCATCGCTCAGCGCGCACCAGCCGGAAAGTGCACGCCTCACCCGCTCCCAGTTGAAGCCGGTCAGTCCCCAGGTTGCGAGCTCGACGCCGATCCGTGCGCCCGCCAGCCCCTTCTCCTTGAGGATCGCCTTGAGATCCTCCGCGGGGTTCGCGCCTTCCGCGTCATACCAGACGCGAACGTCAGGGATGATCGAGGTCTCCCTGGCCTGTTGCACGTCAGGCCGCCGCGTCAGCAGGGTGATCTCGCCGGGCTCCGCGCCGAGCACCGCGCACTGGAAGAACACGTAGCCACCCGTGTCGTACCCGGTCAGGTAGAAATGGCTCTCCTGCGCGAAGATCAGCAAGGCGTCCAGGCCGCGTTCCTTCAGCGCCGCCCGGGCGCGTACGATCCTCCCTTCGTATTCATGCCGCTCGAAATGCATCGTCCGCTCCCGCGGCGCTCGGGGGCCGTCCTCGTACTCCCGCTTCAGGGGGCGTAGCAGGGCTTCTCGCTCTTCACGGTGACCCGGTGGAGCAGCCGCCGGCTGCCGGGATCGAAGGAGCCGCGCGCGTGGGACACGCAGCGGTTGTCCCAGATCAGCAGATCGCCGGCCCGCCACTCGTGTTCCCAGATGAACTCCGGCCGCGTCACGTGCGCCCACAGCGCATCCAGCAGCCGATCGCTCTCCTCGATCGGCAGGCCGAGGATGTAGCCGTTGCCGATCCGTCCCAGATAGAGGGAATGCCTGCCGGTGTCGGGATGGGTACGGATCACCGGGTGGCGGGCTCCGGGTCCTTGCGTCTTGTCGGCGACCGCCTCATGGCCGCGACGGATGCCGCCGCCGGCCAGATAGGCGGCGTCGTGGATGGAGTGGCGCCCGTCGACCGCCCGCCGGAGATCGGGTGGCAAGGTTTCGCAGGCGCGGACGTTGTTCGTGAAACGCGTGTTGCCGCCCTTGGGCGGGATCAGCTCGGCGTAAAGCAAAGTCGCCGAGGCCGGGATCTCGAACATGGACATGTCGGTATGCCAGACCGCCTCACCGGCGCCGAGCGCGCCGATCGGCCGGCCGTTGCGGACGATGTTGGAGATCAGCTCGACCTCGGCCGGCAGGCCGTCGGGCTTGCCCCCGTACTCGTAGCCGTCGGCGGCGTGCAGCTCGCCGAAACGTCTCGCAAAGGCGACCAACTGGTCGTCGTCCAGCGTCTGGTCCCGGATGAGAAGGACGAGATGCTCGTGCCAGACGCCGCGCATCGCCGCGAACATGTCGTCCGGCAGAGGCTTTGCGAGGTCGACCCCACGGATCTCCGCACCGAGCGCACCGCCGGTCGGTACAATTTCCAGACGGTCAGGGGTGTTGACGTCCTGGGTCATGGAGCCACCTCCACTCGATCGGAACGGGGGACAAAACGGAACGACGGACGCGGGCTCATCGCAGCAGGCTCACGGTGTCGCCGGCGCCGGTTTGCCGGCCGCGCCGGCGCAGCGTCTCGGCGGCGAACAGCAGCGCCACGGACAGGATGATCAGCAGGGCGGCAACGGCGGCGGTGGTCGGGTCGATCTCTTCGCGGATGCCGTCCCACATCCGTTTCGGCAGGGTGGTGGCGCGCGTACCGCTGATGAAGATCGCGATGACGAGTTCATCGAAGGAAGCGAGGAACGCGAAGAGCGCGGCCACGATCACCGCCGGCTTGATCAGCGGGAAGGTCACCCTGCGGAAGGCGGCGATGCGTCCTGCCCCGAGGGTCCATGCCGCCTGCTCGAGCGAGGGGTCGGTCCGCTCGAGGGCCGCGGAGACCACGACGACCACGTAGGGTATCGCCAGCACGGTATGGGCGAGGATCAGGGAGGTCCGGGTGCCGATCAGGCCGTAGCTGGCGAACAGGTAGTAGAGGGCGACGGCCAGCACGATGGTCGGCACGATGATGGGCGCAAGCAGCAGGCCGAGGATCGCCTTCGTTCCGCGAAAGCCGCCGCGCACGATGCCCACCGCGGCCAGGGTCCCGGTGGCCGTGGCCAGGACCATGGTCACCACCGCGACTTCGAAGCTCGTGATCGTCGGGCGTACCCAGTCGACCCGGCCGAAATAGTTTTCGAACCACCGCGTCGAGTAGTCGGGAGGCGGGAACTGCAAGAACGGGGCGTCGCTGAAGGCCAGCGGAAAGATGATGGTGATCGGGGCGACCATGAAGAAGATGACCGTCCAGCCCGCCACCTCCACGAAACCGGGCCTGGGAAAACGTCCGGACGGTGCAGTCCACCTGCTTCGGCTCCTGCCGATGCGGCCGGAGCGGGTGAACGGCCGCGTCACCGCCGCCCAGGCCCTCAGCAGCCAGGACAGTGCGCGGCCGATGAGCGGGGATTCGTTGCCGCGCCCCATCAGCACCCGGTTGTAGAGAGCGACGAGGGCGAGTGTGGCGATCAGCAGCGTCACGGACATCGCCGAGGCCAGCGGCCAGTTGAACAGGCGGTTCACCTGCCGCTCGATCAGCATGACGAAGGTGGTGTCCGAAAGCCCGCCCAGCAAGGCAGGGGTCACGAAGAAGCCGATGGCCAGGATGAAGACGAGCAGCGAGCCGGCCAGCACCCCCGGGAGGCTGAGCGGCAGGAAGATGAAGAAGAAGGCCGCGGTCCGGGTGGCGCCGAGGCTGCATGCGGCCGAGACGAGGCGGAGATCGATGCGCTGCATCACGGCATGGAGCGGCAGCACCATGAACGGCAGCATGACGTGGACCATGCCGATGTAGACGCTCGTCCGGTTGTAGAGGAGCGTCACAGGCGCGTCCGTGATCCCGAAGGCCATGAGACCCTCGTTCACCAGTCCCTTGCGCCCGAGGATGACGATCCAGGCATAGGTCCGGACCAGCAGGCTCGTCCATAGCGGCAGGATGACCAGGAGGGCGATGACGCGCCGGACCGTCCCTGATGAACGCAGCATCAGGTAGGCGACCGGGTAGCCGAGAAGCAGGCAGAGCAGGGTGACGGTGGCCGACAGCCACAGCGTCCGCATCAGGATCGCCAGCAGGATGTCGTCGGCGAAGAGCGTCCGGTAGGGATCGAGGCTCCAGCCCTCCTCGCCGAAGCTCAGCAGCAGGATCTGGACGAGTGGAGCGACGAAGACGGCGAGCAGCAGCAGTAACGACGGTACCAGGAGAAGCAGGCCCAGCCGACGGCCTTGCACCGCGAAGGAACGGCGTTTCGGTCCCGGGCCCTCGTTCGGGGCCGGCGGGCTCACGGGCACGCCGGGCATCGCCGCCTGCCCGCCTACGCTCCGGCCGTCGCCACGGGCGGGGGAATGCCGGCTCCGTGGTCCGCGAGCCGGCGTGAGAGCCGATCGAGCAGGCGGTCGAGCTCCGCGTGGTCGGTGGCCGAGAGGGGAGCGCCCGGCCGTCGCACGTGGCTCGTGGCGATGAGGCCCCGGCGGCGCAGGATCTCCTTGCGCACGGCGAGCCCGAAGCCGGGCTGCTGCTCGTAGCGCACCACCGGCAGATAGGCGTCGAACAGATCCTCGGCCGAATCGAGATCCCGTTCGGCCGCGAGTCGCCAGACCTCGACCAGCATCTCCGGGAAGGCGAAGCCCGTCATCGCCCCGTCGGCGCCCCGACCCAGTTCCAGCGGATAGTAGAGCCCCCCGTTTCCGACGAGGATGGACAGTCTGCGCAATCCGCCGGCCTCGCTCTCGGAGCGCAGGCGGCTCAACTTCGTGAGGCCGGGACAGTCCTCGTGCTTGAACATCACGAAGCTCGCCGCTTCGGCGATGAGCCGGAGGACGATCGGGACGGTGACGGGCACACCCGTCGCCTGCGGGTAGTCCTGGACGCACAGGGGCACACCGGCGCCGAGGGCCTCGACCACGGCCATGAGGTAGCCGTAGACCTCGTCATCCGTTCGCAATCCCGGGGGCGGCGCGACCATGACCCCGGCCGCCCCGGCATCCATGGCTTTTCTTGCGAGCTCGCTCAGGCCGCGCAGGCTGGACTGGCTGACGCCCACGACCACCGGCAGGCGGTCCCCGCAACGCTTCAGCACCCGCCAGGTGAAGCGGACCGATTCATCCGGGGTCAGCTTGTGCGCCTCGCCCATCATGCCCAGGATGGTGATGCCGGCCACGCCGCAGCCGACGTAGTGGTCGATCAGTCGATCCGTGCTGTCGAAATCCAGATTGCCGCGGTCGTCGAAGGGGGTCGCCGCGATCACGAAGACCCCTCGGCTCTTTTCGCTGATTCCGTGTGCCCGCATCGATGGGGTGCCCCCTGTGCCTGATGGACCCTGTGCCTGATGGACCCTGTGCCTGATGGACCCTGTGCCTCAAGGGCCGGAAACGATGAGCCGGCGCGGGTATTGCGTCAGCCGCTCGTAGCCGGTCCCGGTGATCAGAATGGTCTCCGAGAGCCCGAAACCGCGCGCCAGCAGATAGGTATGGAACGTCATGCCCGCGCGGAAGCGCCATTGCGCGGCGGGGCCGGCCTCCAGGGCCTCGCCCCCCGACGGCGGCAGTAGCAGACCGACCGAGTAGAAGGTCTTGTTGGTGTACTGCTCCACCAACCTCTCGCCGATGAGCCGGGTGCGGTACAGGCTGTCGGGGGTCGTAGCGGGAACACCGGGAGCCACGGACGCCAAGGCTTCGTCCTGAACGGCGATCAGCCTGCCGGCGAACGCGTGCTCGTCCCGGCGTGCCCGCGCCACCTTGATCGGCCGCATGAACCGGGCGTGGTAGTGGCGCACGCAAGGGATCGTTTCGAGCTGGACGGTGTCCCCCTCCCGAAGGACGCGGTCCGTGTAGCTGCCGTGGAGATGCAGCGCGCCATCGCCTGACGACAGGACGCCGGGGCCGGGAACGTCGCTGCCGGCCCGGATCATGGCGTCGCACACCACGGCCGCGAGGGTCCGCTCGCTGGTTCCCGGCAGCGCCGCCTTGGCCGCCGCGGCCATCCCCGCCTCCGCGCATCGCCCGGCCAGACGCATGTAGGCGATCTCCCGCGGCGACTTGACGAGGCGTAGCGATCGGACGAGGTCGCTGGCGTCTTCCAGCGCTGCGCCGGCCAAGGCCGCGCTCAATCGCTTGTAGCGTGCCGCGGAGAGCGGCCACGCCGCCAGCTCGACGCCGAGACGCGGCCGGGGCCCAAAAAGCCGGCGCACCATGCCGGCGCCCACCGGGAAGGGGTCGTCCGCATCGGTCCAGAAGGCATGGTTCTGCCAGGCGGCGGTACGTTCCAGATAGTAGGCCTCGACGTCCCGGCAGCAGACGGCCGGCTCCCCGGCGGCGGGAACGGCGGCGAACTGCAACGAGGCATAGCCGCGCGTATAGAAGCCGGTGACCCAGGTGACCGATTCCGGTTGAAAGAGCAGAATGCCGTCGAGATCGCGGGCGGCGAGCCCGGATTGCACGCGGCGGACCCGCTCCGCGTGCTCGGCCGCCGGGAACCACGGCTCCACGAGACCGGGGATGTTCACCGCCATCGTGCCTTCGCCTGTCCGGGTCATGCCGTGGTCGCCGCGGAGTTCATCTTCCGGCAAACCGGCCCCGCCGGCACGCAACGGCGGGGCCAGGAAGGCTTGCGTCACTGGAGGGTGAAGCGGTTCCACATTTCCTGGTTCTTCTCAATGTTGCTCTTGCCGTCCGAGGCTGCCGAGGCCCAGAACTCGGCGTTGAGGAACACCTGCTGCTTCAGGTTCCCGGGGTGGGACGGCAGGGCGCGACCCTCGGCTTCGGTGAGGTGCTCGAACGCCTTCAGGTTCACCGGCCCGAGCGGCTGGATCTTCACCAGTGCGGCCTGGATCTCCGGACGGGTGGCGAACTCGATGAACTTCATCGCGTTCTCGTAGTTCTTCGCCCCCTTCGGGACCATCCAGTAGTCGAACTGGATCAACCCCTGATTCCACACGAAGTTGAGCGGGGCGCCGTCCTTCATCAGCTTGACGATCCGCCCGAGGGTCGCCGCCGCGACCACCACCTCGCCGTCGACCAGCGCCTGGGGCGGCATGGCGGAGGCCGTGGCGAACTTCACGACGTGCGGCTTGATCTTCGCGATGCTCCCGTAGGCCCGCTCCATGTCGAGGGGATACAGATTCTCCGGCAAGACGCCGTCGGCCAGAAGGGCGTATTCGAGCGGTGGCACAACCCAGTCCCCTGCATCGATCATGCGGGGCCCCGGAAACTTTTCGACGTCCCAGACGTCCGCCCAGCTCCTGGGATGGTCGTCGCCTTCGAACGCCTCTTCGCTGTAGGCGATCACCTTCGTATAGAAGAAGTTGCCGATGCCGTAGGGATGGACCACTTCCGGCACGATGTCGTCCATCATGCCCTTCAGGTAGTTGTCGTAGTCGAGCTTCTCGGCCAGACCCTCGCGAGCGAGCACCAGCAGATCGCCAGGCGTGATGCCCGAGACGTCCCATTCGGTGTTGCCGCTTTCGACCATGGCCTTGATCTTGGCGAGGCTGGGGCCGGTGGCCTCGATGATCCTGATGCCGGTCTCTTCCTCGAAGGGTTTGAACATGGTCTCGCGCTGGGCGTCCTGGAACGAACCGCCCCAGGACGCGACCACGACCGAGCCTTTGTCCTGCGCCGCCGCCGCGCCGACCCCTGACGCCATTGCACCGGCCACGATGATCGCCGGAGCGTGCTTCAACAGATGCCTCATTGGTTTTCCTCCCGCGTTGTCATTGTCGTCGGCTCGTCGGCCGTTTCCCTCCGACGAGCGAGTCCGACCGACACGGCCGGACATCCCCCAGGCGGCCGAGGGCGTTCGCCCCCCCTCCGCCATGCCCTGGCTGCGAAACCCACGGCTCGCCGTCGCCGACCGCCCGGCGACGGCTGAACCGCAGAAACTCCCGCAGCATGGTCTTGGCCTCGGCGGCGTCGTCCGCCTCGGCAATGAGTGCGCCCACGTCCGCCCCGTCGCGCTCCAGGCGGGCGCGGTTGCGTTCGAACCAGGCCGGCGCCTCGGCCCGGGTGATCTCGACGTGGCCCTGCACGCCCCAAGCGGACAGTGATCGATGCCGCCATATCTGGTTCGGGCAGTCGAGCGTCGTTCCCAGCACGACCACGTCGGGATGGTCGGGGCGGACTTCGTCGTTGTGCCACACGAACAGGCGCGGCCGCCGGCCGAGCCCTGCGCAGAGGGCGTCGCTTCGCGCCTGCGCGGTGGTGTCCAGCCGGAGATGACCGACCTCACAACCGGAGCGACGGAACACCTGGTCCCGCCCGCACAGGGCGGAGGCGAGGATCTGGCTCCCGAAGCAGACCCCGAACATTGGGATACCCCGCGCTCCCGCCCCTTCGATGAGGCGGTGCTCGCGCCGGATCCAGTCGATCTCCTCGTAAGCGCCGTGTGGGCTGCCCGATAGATAGATTGCGTCGTAGTCGCCGACTTCGTCGGGGAATTCGCCCCCCGCGGCCCATCGTTCCTCGACCCGCCACTCCTCGCCGGCGAAGCGGTCCACGATCTCGGGACAGGCGTGGGGCCGGGAGGTGTTGTTGAGCAGGAGGAGTGTGGTCCGTGGCGGCATGGGCGTCTCCCGGTCAGATCTCCGCCAACTTGTCGAGGATGCTCGCCTTCACGTTGTCCAGGTGGGCAGCCATGGCCGCCCGCGCTCGCGCGCCATCGCGCCTGTCGAGGGCGTCCAGAATGGCCAGGTGTTCCCGACAGCCCGGCAGAAAGCGGTTGGGCATGCGCTTGAGGTTGAACAACCGCGTCTTTCGCCGGAGCGCCTGCACGATGGCCGCCAGCAGGTCGTTGCCGCTCGCCCAGGCAAGGGCACTGTGGATGTCGTCGTCCAGGGTCCAATGATCGTAGGGTGTAGGTTCTCCGCTCTGCATCATCGCGCAGATGCGTGCGCGCAGACCGGCCACGAGGTCGCGGTCGATCTTTTCGGCGGCCAGGAAGGCCGCCTCCGATTCCAGCAGGCGGCGGACGTGCAGCGCCTCGATGTAGTCACGTACGGTGATCGACTGAACGACCAGGCTGCGTCCGCCGTTGCGTCCCACGAGGCCCTCGCCTTCGAGGCGGCGCAATGCCTCGCGCAGAGGCGTGCGCGACACGCCGAGGGTTTCGGCGAGTCGAACCTCGTGGAGTACGGTGCCCGGCGTCAGTTCGCGCATGAGTATGCGGTCGAGCACCGCGTTGTAGGCTGCGCTCGCCGCCGTCGGGTCCAGGGAAGGGTTGGCGGCGTCGGCGGGAAGGGCCGTTTCGACGGGTGCACCGGCCATGATTATGCTCTTCGTACATCGAGTCTGTTCATTCTGTATACACATCGAGCACGCTGTCAACACAAACAATGTGGCGCAGCAATTCCCGCCCAGCGCGCGGACACCCGAGGATCCGCCACGACCGGGTGCTCCGATCATCGGGAGTGGTGCGACATCGCGTCGTGACACCCGGTGTCGTAGCGTTCGCGGGAGAAGCTGTTGCGTGCCGCAAATCCGGATCGCGGGCACGCCAGCGGCGCCCCAGTGGCGGATCGAGGCCCGTGGCGCTCGAACCGGGCCGCGACCGTCTGCTGCGTGAACCTCGTCAGGAGGCCGCGAGCCAGTCTCGCGGACGCAGGAACCGCTCGGCGAGCCCGGCCTCCGGGGTGCCCGGCGCCGGCGTCCAGTCGTAACGCCACCGCACCAGCGGCGGCAGCGACATCAGGATCGACTCCGCCCTCCCGCCGGACTGGAGCCCGAAGAGGGTGCCGCGGTCATGGACGAGGTTGAACTCGACGTAGCGACCCCGCCGCACCAACTGGAACTCGCGCTCGCGCTCCGTCCACAGCGTCGCGCGGCGGCGGCGCATGATCGGGAGACAGGCGTCGAGGTAACCCTGCCCGACCCCTTGGGCGAACCGGAAACACCGCTCGAACCCCCATTCGTTCAGGTCGTCGAAGAACAGGCCGCCCACGCCCCGGGCCTCGCCGCGATGCTCGATGAAGAAGTACCGGTCGCACCACGCCTTGAACCGGGGGTACACGTCATCGCCGAACCCCTCGCACAGGGAGGCGGCGGTGCGGTGCCAGTCCCGCACGTCGGATTCGAACCCGTAGTACGGGGTCAGATCGAAGCCGCCGCCGAACCACCACACCGGCGCCTCGCCGGGCGTCTCGGCGACGAAGTAGCGCACGTTGCAATGCGAGGTCGGGACGTAGGGATTGAGGGGATGTACGACCACCGACACCCCGAGGGCGTGAAAGCGCCGGCCCGCGAGCTCCGGCCGATGGGCGGTCGCCGCCGGGGGGAGCGCGTCACCGTGCACGTGCGAGAAGTTGACGCCGCCGCGCTCGATGACCTCACCGTCGGCGAGGACCCGGGTTCGGCCCCCGCCGCCCCCGGGCCGCTCCCACGCATCCTCGGTCAGCTCCGCGGCGGGATCTTCGGCGCCGAACGCCTCCGAGATCCGGTCCTGGAGCGTCCGCAGCCACGCGCGCACCTGTTCCAGCCGCGGCGCCATCGGCCGCTTCAGCCCCGGACCGTCCGGCCGTCGCGGGTGTCGATGATCCGGGTAGGGGCCGCGAGCCCTCCCACCCGTCCCGGGATGTACCAGTCGATCTCGGCCCCGAACACGGCGCGGGCCCGCAGCGCATCGCGCACGGGGGGCCGTCCGGCGCGGTTCGCGCTCGTGGACACCAGGGCGCCTCCGAAACTTGCGCAGAGATCGCGCGCCACCGGATGATCCGTCACCCGGACCGCGAGGGTTCCGGCGGCGTCCACGAGCCACGGGGGCGCCCCGTCGCGGGCCGGCGCCACGAGGGTGACGGGTCCGGGCCAGTACCGGGCCGCGTAGTCCGGGAATCCCGGAGCGGCAACGTCCACGAAGGGATCGAGGTGGCGCGGGTCCGCCGCGATGAGGATGCAGCGCTTGTGCACGGGCCGACGCTTGATCGCGAACACCCGCGCGACCCCGGCGCGGTTCCGGGGATCGCATCCGAGCCCGTACACCGCCTCGGTCGGATACGCCACGACCCCACCCTCGCGCAGGACCATGACCGCACGGCGATGGCGCCAGCCCCTCATCCGATCATAGCTGGGAACGCGCCCGCCGCCCGCGCAACGTCTCTTGGAGCGCTTCGTCCCTGTCCAGGATCCCGGCCGCGTTGCGCTCGCGCTCGGCGCGCAGAGCGGCGGCGAGCGACTCGTCGGCGCCGGCCAGGATCTGCGCCGCGAGGTAGCCGACGTTCTTCGCCCCGGCCTTGCCGATGGCCACCGTCGCGACGGGGATCCCTCCCTCCGGGCATCTGCACCGTGGAGAGCAAAGCGTCTTCCCCCCGGAGCGGACCGGCGTCGACCGGCACGCCGATGACCGGACGGACGGTGAGGCAGGGCAACCGCATATAAATCTCATTATTTATCAGCACGTTAGAGGAGTCACCATCATTCAGGTCAATTCGAAAAAGGGCGCAATCCGGAAAACGAACATGGATCGGTACCGTTTTTCATCGGAAATGACCGCTAAACCGCATTAACGCATTAACTCACTGAAATCGATCCATTTTTAGTGATCTTGCCCTGGACGGTGAGGGCGGCCGCCGCGCCCGCGAGGTGCGCGGCCATGCCGCCGCGGCGATGAACACCGCGCATCCCCGAGCCTCGGCGTCGCGGACATAGGCATGGGCCGTAGCGGGGGTTCGATGCGCGGAGCGCAGACGCGCTCCGTACCGGATCCCGAATGCGTCGAGCACGTCGAGGGCCGGCTCCAGGATCGGAAGATCGGAATCCGATCCCATCAGCACCGCGACGAAAAGCGTGCGATCCACCGCAGGCGAGCCGGCCATGGATCAGGAACTCCTGCGCCGGCGCGAGCGCGGCGGCGGCGCGGCCTCGATCAGCCGTTTCGCTTCATCGAGGGTGATCCCGGCCGGATCACTGCCCTTCGGCACCCGCGCGTTTTTCTTCCCGTCGGTGACGTAGGGACCGTAGCGACCTTTCAGGATCCGGATCGCTCCATCCCCGAACACCTTGATCTCCCGCTCCGCGTCGGCGCGCTTCTTCTGCTCGACGATCGCGAGGGCGCGCGCGAGGCCGATCTTGTACGGATCGTCGTCCGGCTCCAGCGACGCGAACTTCGAGCCGTACTTCACGTACGGGCCGAAGCGGCCGATGTTCACCGAGACCGGCTCCCCGTCCCCGGTGGCGCCGAGCGCACGCGGAAGCTCGAACAGCGCGAGCGCTTCCTCCAGGGTGATGGTGTTCACCCGCTGCTCGCGCCGCAGGCTCGCGAACTTCGGCTTGTCCTTCTCGTTCGGGATGCCGATCTGCGCGTACGGGCCGTACCGGCCCACCCGCACCGAGACCTGGCGGCCGGACCCGGGGTCCGCGCCGAGGATCCGGGCCTGCGACGCCTCGGTACGGGTGACGTTGGCCTCCTTCTCGGACACCTTCTTGTGGAACGGCTCCCAGAACTGCTCCAGCAGGGGCACCCATTCGCGCTCCCCGCGCGAGACCGCGTCGAGGTCGTCCTCGAGGCGGGCGGTGAACTCATAGTCCACATAGTCCGCGAAATGCTCGGTTACGAAGGCGTTGACGAGACGCCCGACATCGGTGGGCCGGAAGCGGCGCTTCTCCAGCTCGGCATACTCCCGCTGCTGAAGGGTGGAGATGATCGCCGCATAGGTGGAGGGGCGGCCGATCCCGTAGTCCTCCAGCGCACGAATCAGGGTGGCCTCGGAGTAGCGGGGGGGCGGCTCGGTGAAGTGCTGCTCCGGCCGCAGCGCCTTGAGTCCGATGACCTCGCCTTTCTCGAGGGGCGGCAGGCGCCGCTCCTTCTCCGCCGCCTTGTCGTCGATGCCCTCCTCGTACACCGTGAGGAAGCCGGGGTCCGCCACACTCGACCCGGTGGCGCGCAGCAGGTCGTCGGGAAGGGGCGCGGCCGGCCGGGGCGCGGCCCCGCAGGTGAGCTCGACGGCCACCGTGTCGATCGTCGCATGCTTCATCTGGCAGGCCACGGTGCGCTTCCAGACGAGTTCGTAGAGCCTGGCCTGGTCCTTCGGCAGGACCTTGGCGAGTGATTCGGGGGTCCGCCCGACCGAGGTCGGCCGGATCGCCTCGTGCGCCTCCTGCGCGTTCCTGGCACGGGTACGGAAGACGCGCGGCGTGCGCGGCACGTTGCGGGCGCCGAACGCGCTCGCGATGTACTCGCGGATCTCCGCGACGGCCTCCGCCGCGAGGATGGTCGAGTCGGTCCGCATGTAGGTGATGAGGCCCACTGCGCCATTCCCCGTATCGACCCCCTCGTAGAGCTGCTGCGCCACCCGCATCGTCCGGCTCGCGGTGAAGCCGAGCTTCCGCGCCGCCTCCTGCTGCAGGGTCGAGGTGATGAAGGGTGCGGCAGGGTTGCGCCGCCTCTGTTTCTTCTCGACGCCGTGCACGCGCAGGGCGCCGGCGGCGCCCTCGGGCCGATCCTGCGCAATCTTCCGGCCGTCCGCCGCGCTCAAGGCAGCCAGCCGGTCCCGCGCCCGCTGGGCCTGCGCCTCCTCGGTGATGCTGAACTGCTCGACCTTCCCGCCTTCGAGCCGCACCAGCCGCGCCGCGAACTCGATGCCCGCCTTCGTCAGATCGGCCTCGATGGTCCAGTACTCGCGCTTGACGAAGCGCTCGATCTCATCCTCGCGCTCGACGATCATCCGCAGCGCCGGGCTCTGCACCCTTCCTGCCGACAGCCCCCGGCGGATCTTCTTCCACAGCAACGGCGACAGGTTGAAGCCGACGAGGTAGTCGAGCGCCCGGCGTGCCTGCTGGGCGTTGACGAGCGAGTCCGAGATCTCGCGGGGATGGTCGACGGCCTCGGCGATCGCCCGTTTGGTGATCTCGTGGAAGACGACGCGGTGCACGGGCTTCGCACCGAGCGCCTTCGCGGCGCGGAGCAACTCGACGACGTGCCACGAGATCGCTTCGCCCTCCCGGTCGGGGTCCGTCGCGAGGTAGAGCGCCTTCGCCTTCTTCATCGCGCGGCTCAGGGCCTTGACGTGCTTCTCGTTGCGCTCGATGGGCTCGTAGTGCATCAGGAAACCCTTCTCCGGCTCCACCGCGCCGTCTTTCGGGACGAGGTCGCGCACGTGCCCGTACGAGGCGAGGATCTCGTAGTCGGGCCCCAGGTATTTCTTGATCGTCCGCGCCTTGGCGGGCGATTCGACGACCAGGAGTTTTCGGGTCATCGTCGAGGCGGTTCGCTGTTCATTCGCTGTTCGGATGCCGGCCGCGGAAAGGCCGGAGCGGGTGGGGGGGCGACGCTGTCCGGGACGGCGGCGCCGATGGATGCAGGAGCCACGATGTCACCGCCGGTTGTCTGCGCATCCAATCCGCGGACCCTGCTTTCCAGTCATCGGGCGCCGCTCATCGGGCCTTTGCCGCATCCCGGCCGGAAGGCGGAGCCCGCAACGACGCCACGACCAACGTCCCGCGCCCATCGCGTCCGGGTGCCGAGCGTACCGGCCGATGGGGTAGGTCCCGCAACCGGATCTCGAAGCGTACCGGCGTCACCGCCTCCCGCCCGCCGCTCGAACGTAGCGGCTGCCGGGCAGTGCTTCGAGCCGGCCGTCGAGCTCCAGCGACAAAAGGATGGATGAAAGGCGATCGGGCGTCAATCCGGTGTGCTCCACGAGTTGATCGAGAGTGGCCGGATCGTGGCCGACCGCTTCGAGGACCCGTTGCGCCGGCCCGCCGGATCGCCCGCCCGCATCGGCCGGCGCGTCGTTCGCTCCGGACCCGGAGGGCGTCGGCGATCCCTGCAATCCGCCGGGAAGCGCGAGCTCCTCGATGACGTCCACCACCGATTCCACCAGTTTCGCACCATCGCGGATGAGTGCGTGGCATCCGCGCGACAGGGGGCTGTCCACCGAGCCCGGGATGGCGAAGACCTCGCGCCCCTGATCCGCGGCGAGGCGGGCGGTGATCAGCGAGCCGCTTCGGAGCGACGCCTCGACCACGAGGACCCCGAGGCTCAGCCCGCTGATGAGGCGGTTGCGCCGCGGAAAGTTGGTGGCGAGCGGCAGCGTCCCCGGCGCCCGCTCGGTGACCATCGCCCCCACCTCCGCAAGCGCATCGGCGAGCCCGGTGTTCGAGCGCGGATAGATCCGATCCGGGCCGGTGGCGATGACCGCCACGCTGGGCGCACCGGCGTCGAGCGCGCCCCGGTGCGCAGCGGTGTCGATCCCCCGGGCGAGCCCGCTCGTGACGACCAGCCCGCATTCCGCGAGCGCGCCGGCGAACGCCCTGGCCCGCTCGCGCCCGCCGCGGGTCGCGGCCCGGGCGCCGACGATGGCGATCTGGGAGCGGTCGAGGATCTCCGGATTGCCGCGGCAGTAGAGCACCGGCGGAGGGCTCGCGATGGCGGCGAGCCGGGAGGGGTAGCGCTCCGATCCGATCGGCACGATACGCACGCCAAGGCGCTCGATCACGTCCCGATCCTGGCGGACGGCGCTCCAGTCGAGCGCGCGCATCCTCTCGATCGCCGCGCGCGAGAACCCGGATGCGGCGAGCTCGCGATCCCCCGCACCGAACAGCCCGCCGGCGCTCCCGAACATCTCCAGCGCCCGCAGCACGGCGTGGCCGTTGCATGTCCCGACCCGGCCGATCGCCAGCCAGCCGGGGAGGTCGGATTCGGGGAGGGCGGGCCCGGTGGGGAGGGTCGGATCTGGAACGGTCACGCGGCAACCGGCGGTGCGGGATTCTCCCCGCGATGATGACCGCTCCCGTCCCGGTGCGTCGATACCGCGAAGGTAACGCCCGGCGCATCCGCCATACGCCCCAGGCCTCCGTCCGTGTCGGCCGCGAGCCCGTCGGCGACCGGCAGCAATTCCCGCCAACGCTCCGGACACGGTCAGGTAACCGGGATTTCGCAGCCTTTCTACCGTCCGAGCGTCTGGCTGTGGCGATTGAATGGACGTTTTCGGGCTTGGCGGGCATTGCTGGCGACCGGCGGGCGCCTGTACGCCCGGTGCGCACTTCTCTACCATAGCGTCCGCTTTCCGCTGAAGAGCTCCCCGCAATGGCCCGGCTCCCGATCCTCCACTTCCCCGATGCACGCCTGCGCCGCCGCGCCGAACCCGTCGGCACGGTCGACGAAGGCATCATGAAGCTGGTCGACGACATGTTCGAGACGATGTACGAGGCGCCCGGAATCGGTCTCGCGGCGCCCCAGGTGGACGTCGCGAAGCGGGTGGTCACCATCGACCTGTCGAAGGACGGGAACGAGCCGCTCTGCCTCGTCGATCCCGAGATCCGATGGGCGGACGGCGAGCTGGAGTCCGAGGAGGGCTGCCTCTCCGTCCCCGACGTCTTCGACGTGGTGAAACGCGCCGGAAGAATCCGCGTGTCCGCCACCGACCGCGACGGGCGGTCCCGCGAGATCGAGGCCGAGGGGCTGCTCGCGGCCTGCATCCAGCACGAGATCGACCATCTCGACGGTCGCCTGTTCCTCGACCACCTCTCCCGGCTGAAGCAGCAGCGGATTCGAAGGAAGGCGGAGAAGCGCCTGCGCCAGACCTGAGCCCGCCCGGATGAAGCCCGCATTCGCCGGCACGCCGGTCCCGGCTGAAGCAGCAGCGGACCCGAAGGAAAGCGGAGAAGCGCCCGCGCCACGCCCGAGCCCTCGCGGATGAAGCTCGCATTCGCCGGCACGCCGGAGTTCGCGGCCCTCATCCTGGATGCGCTCATCCTGCGCTCCGAACACTCGATTGAAGCGGTGTTCACCCGGCCCGATGCACGCGCGGGACGCGGGCGCCGGATGGTGGAGAGCGCGGTCAGGCGGCGTGCCGCCGCCACCGGCATCGAGGTCTTCCAGCCCCGTACGATGCGGACCCCCGAGGCGGCGGACACGCTGGCCGCGCTCGGTCTCGACGCGCTGATCGTCGCGGCCTACGGCCTTCTGCTGCCGCCGCCGATCCTCGCCGCGCCGCGGCTCGGCTGCATCAACGTCCACGCTTCGCTCCTCCCGCGCTGGCGGGGCGCCACGCCGGTGCACCACGCGATCCTCGCCGGCGACCGGGAGACCGGGGTCTCGATCATGCGGATGGATGCGGGCCTCGACACCGGCCCGGTCCTTGCCGCGCGCGCCTGCCCGATCGGCGCGGAAGACACCACCGCCTCCCTGACCCACCGTCTCGCCGAGCTCGGTGCGGCAACGCTTCTCGACACCCTGCCCGCGCTCGCGGCCGGCTCCGCCGAGCCCCGGCCGCAGAACGAGGCGCACGCCACCCTGGCCCCGAGGCTCGTGAAGTCACGAGCGGCGATCGACTGGACGCGCCCCGCGGCGGAGATCGAACGCGCGATCCGGGCCTTCGATCCGTGGCCCGTGGCGCACACCTTCCTGGCCGGAGAGGATGGGCCGGCGTTCAGGATCTGGCGGGCCGAGCTCGCCGGCGGCGACCCGGCGCAGGCGCCGGGCGCAGTGATCCGGTGCGACGAGGCGGGCCTGGTGGTCGCGGCATCACCCGGCGCCGTCAACGTCACCGAGATCCAGCCGCCCGGCGGTCGCCGCATGACCGCGGCGGAATTCGTCCGGGGGCGACGCCTCGCGTCAGGCATACGCTTCGGGTCCGAACCGCGATGAGCGACCCGCTCCCCGAGACGCTGCCACCGGGGATCGCTCTCCGGTGTGACGATGCGGGCGTGGTGGTCGCCGCGTCCACCCGCAAACGCTTCGGACCCGGACCGAGATGAGCGGCCGGCCTCCCTCCGGCGCCTCGCGCGAAACGGCGCGGGAGATCGCCCATACCATGCTGGTCGGCGTGCTCCGGGACGGCCACTCCCTCGGGACGGGCGGACGGCGACGTCCCGGTGCGAGCGCCGACCCGCGCGAGCGGGCCTTGGCCCAGGAGCTCGCGTTCGGGACGTTGCGCTACCTCCCGCGCCTGGACGCCTGGCTGGCGCACGTCGCGCGGCGTCCCCTGCGCCGGCAGGACACCGACATCCGCGCCCTCGTCCTCCTCGGGCTCTACCAGATCGCGTTTACCCGTGTACCGCCGCACGCTGCGGTGAACGCGACGGTCGAGCTGGCCCGGATCCTCGGCAAGCCTTGGGCGGCCGGATTCGTGAACGCGGTGCTGCGTCGCTTCGCCGCCGGGCGCGAGGCCGTCGAGTGCGCCGAGCTCTCCGCAGAGGCCCGGCTTGCACACCCCGGTTGGCTGCTGGAGGCATTCGAACGTTCCTGGCCGGGGGCCGGGGAATCCATTGCCCGCGCCAATCTGGAACGACCACCGATGACGCTCCGGGCCAACGTCCGGCGGACTTCACGCCGGAGCTGCCTCGACCTCCTGTCACACGCCGGCATCCGGGCCCGGGCCACCCGGTGGTCCGACGCCGGCGTCGTCCTGGAGTCGCCTCGGGCCGTGGAATCCATCCCGGGCTTCGGCGACGGACTGGTGTCGGTCCAGGACGAGGCGGCCCAGCTCGCCGCGGGCCTTCTCGATGCTCAACGCGGACACCGGATCCTCGACGCCTGCGCGGCACCCGGGGGAAAGACCGCCCACATCCTCGAGCGCGTGGCGGACGGCGTCGAGATGGTCGCCCTCGACAACAACCCCCGGCGTGTCGCCGATCTCGAGCGTACGCTGGCGCGCCTCGAGCTCGCGCCGCGCGTACTGATCGGAGACGCCGGGAGGCCGGACGACTGGTGGGACGGGCGCCCGTTCGAACGTATCCTGCTCGATGCACCGTGCTCGGGGACCGGGGTCATCCGGCGCCGGCCCGACATCAAGATCCTGCGCCGGCCCGGGGACGTCGAGCCGGCGGCGGATCGGCAGCTCGCGAAACTCCGCGCGCTGTGGCCGCTTCTGGCCCGTGGCGGGCGCCTGTTGTACGCTACCTGTTCCGTACTGGCCCGTGAAAATCAATCGGTCGTGCAGCGCTTCATGGCGGAGTGCCCCGGCGCCGAAGTGATCCCGCTCGATGCCGCGTGGGGACGTCCGGCCGGACCCGGCCGCCAGATCCTGCCCGGCGAAGACGCGATGGACGGGTTCTTCTATGCCGCGCTGGCGAAGCGTTGACTCCCGTGCCCGTTCGACAGCGCCGCTCCTCTGGCTCGTCATCGGGCTGACGCCACTCTCCCCGATCGCCGGCAGCGTCGCACTCGCGGCTCCGGAAGGTGCCGGGTTCGTGGTCGAGCACGCGGCGTTGCACGTGGTGGGCGGGCGCTACGTCGCCAACGCGCGCATCCGCTTCGCCTTCAGCGAGGACAACCTCGAAGCGATGCGCAACGGGGTCGCGCTGACGATCATCGTCGACCTCGAAGTACTGCGCGAACGCGAGCGGTGGTGGAACGAAGCCATCGCCGCACGCGAGATCCGGTACCGGATCGAGACGAACGTGCTCACCGATCGATACCGGATCCGCGACCTCGACGACCACGGCGTACGCCATTACCACTCGTTCGAGGAAATGGTCGACGCGCTCGGCCGCCTGCGCTCCATCCCGGTCATCGCACGGGACCGGCTACCGGAGGACGCGCGATGCTTCGCCCGGATCCGCGCGCGCCTCGACATCGAGGCCCTGCCGTCGCCACTACGCCCTCTCGCCTACCTCAGCCCGCGGTGGCGGCTGAACAGCGGATGGTTCGAATGGCCAATCGATCGATGAGCCGCTTCCGTCAAGGCACGGGTCCGATCATCGCCCTCGGCCTGATCCTCTTCGGCTCGGCCTATCTGATGAGCAACGCCATCCAGGGCTCCGCGTGGTTCGGTGAGCTCTATTCAGCGCTGCTCGCGATCAACGCCACCGCGCTGATCGGCCTCGGCGCGCTGATCGCCTGGAACCTGTACCGCCTGCTCCGCCAGGCGCGGGAACAGCGTCCGGGCGCGAGGCTCACCGTGCGGATGGTGATCGTGTTCGTGGCCCTGTCCGTGACCCCGGTCACCGTCGTCTACTACTTCTCGCTCCAATTCCTGCACCGCGGGATCGATAGCTGGTTCGACGTGCGTATCGAAGAGGCGCTGGACGATGCGCTGGAGCTCAGTCGCACCGCACTCAGCGTACGCATGCGCGAGCTGCTCGCGCAGACCGAAAGGATGGCCTCCAACCTCGAGACACTTTCCGACGAGCAGACGGTGCACGCACTCGAAGACGCCCGCCGCCTGAGTGGAGCATCCGAGCTGACCATCATCGGTACGAACGGGCGCATCATCGGCTCGAGCAACGCCGACTCGAGCGCCGTGGTTCCGACCCGTCCCAGCGACGCGGTCATGCTCCAGGCACGGGGAGCCGGCGACTACATCGGGCTGGACGTCATCGGAGACAGTGGGCTGCACGTGCAGGTGGTGGTCTCGATCCCGTCGCACGAGGCGGCCGGCGAACCGCGTCTGCTACAGGCGCTCTTTCCCGTGACCGAGCGGATGAACACCCTCGCCGACAGCGTGGAATCGGCGTCGGCGACATACCGGGAGCTGTCCTACCTGCGCCGGCCCCTGAAGCTCAGCTTTACCCTCACCCTCTCCATCATCCTGCTCGTCGGCCTGTTCGTCGCGGTGTACGCGGCGTTGCATTCGGCGCGCCGCATGGTCGCTCCGCTCCGGGATCTCTCCGAAGGCACCAGGGCGGTCGCCGGCGGAAACTACGAGACCCAGATCCGGAGCACGGCGCAGGACGAGATTGGCTTCCTGGTGGCCTCGTTCAACGAGATGACCCGCGAGCTCAAGCGGGCCCAGCACGATACCCGCGAGAGCCAGCGCCTCGTCGAGGCACAACGGACGTATCTCGAGACGGTGCTCCGATGGCTGTCCACGGGGGTGCTGACCCTCGACACGGGACGCCGGATCGTCACCGCCAACCACGCCGCGGCGGAGATCCTCGGCATCGGTCTCGACGCGGCGGTCGGCATGCCGCTCGGCGCGCTCGCAGACGCGCACCCTGAGATGACGTCCCTGATGCGCACCCTCGCCGCCCAGCTCGATGAGACCGAAGCGGAAACCTCGCTCGACGGGCGTGAAGCCCCGCGGAACTGGCGCAAGGAAGTCGGCGTCGACACCCCCCGCGGACGTCGCGTGCTCGTGTGCAGCGCCGCATCGCTCGCCGAGGGCGAGGGGTACGTCATCGTCTTCGACGACGTGACGGCGCTCATCCAGGCCCAGCGCAACGCCGCGTGGAGCGAGGTGGCGCGACGGCTCGCGCACGAGATCAAGAATCCCCTCACTCCCATCCAGCTCTCGGCGGAGCGTCTCCGCCACAAATACCTCCCCACGGTCCGGGGCGCCGACGCGGAGCAGATGGATCGCCTGACGCGGACCATCGTCCAGCACGTGGAGTCCATGAAGGAGATGGTGAACGAGTTCTCCGACTACGCCCGCACCCCGGTGATGCACCCCACCGCCGTCGATCTGAACGCACTGGTCCTCGACGTCGTCGAGCTGTACCGCACCGCGTCGCCGGCGGTACGCTTCGAGACCCGCCTCGGGCAACCGCTTCTCTCCGTCCACGCCGATCCGAGCCGCCTGCGGCAAGTGCTCCACAACCTCGTGAAGAACGCGGTCGAGGCGTGCAGCGACGGCGACGCGCCGAGGGTGGTGGTGGACACCCGGGTCGACGGCGCTCCTGGCGGACCCACGGTGGAATTCTCGGTGCACGACTCCGGCGCCGGGTTCCTCGACGAGATCGCCGATCGGGTCTTCGAACCCTACGTGACCTCGAAGCCCAAGGGGACCGGTCTGGGTCTGGCCATCGCGAAGAAGATCGTCGAGGAGCACGGGGGCGCCGTGTCGGGCGGCAACGTACCGGACGGCGGCGCACGCATCACCGTCCGCCTGCCGGCCGTCACGGCAGTGTCCGAACCGGAGGCGCCGCACTTCGTCCCCGCAACGGCGCAACCGGTCGCCTGAGCCGCGAGCCCCGGGACGCGGTCGCCGAGCCATGCACACTGGGTCGTCCACCATGCAACCACGGAGCCCGACTCCGTCGAGCATCCTCGTCGTGGACGACGAGCCGGACATCCTGGCGCTGGTCAAGGATATCCTCGAAGACGAAGGCTACACGGTCAACCTCGCGAAGGACGCGGAATCCGCGCGCGCTGCGCGTCGCAACCGCCGGCCCGACCTCATCCTCCTCGACATCTGGATGCCGGATTCGGACGGGATCTCCCTGCTGAGAGAGTGGTCCGAAAGCGGTACGGGGAATGCGCCGGTGATCATGATGTCCGGCCACGGGACGGTGGAGACGGCGGTCGAGGCCACGCGCCTCGGCGCCTACGATTTCCTCGAAAAGCCGCTGTCCATGGCGAAGCTCCTTCTGACGGTCCGGCGCGCGCTCGAAGCGGCGGAGCTGCACAGGGAGAACGCGGGCCTGCGGCGCGAGGCGTTGCGGGTTTCGGAGCCCATGGGACGCAGCGCCCTCATGAACACCCTGCGCGATCGGGCCAGGCGCATCGCCGAGCACGACACCCCCGTACTCGTCACCGGAGAACCGGGGAGCGGGAAAGAGCTGATCGCGCGTTACATCCATGCCCACAGCCCGCGTGCAGCCGGGCCCTTCGTCCGCGTCCACGTCGCCGGATTCGTCGGCTCCGCCAGCCAAGCCAAGCTCTTCGGGGCCGAGGACGGATCCCGTATCCACTACGGTGCGATCGAGCAGGCGAACGGAGGGACCCTCTTTCTCGAGGACATCGTGGACATGGACCCGGAGATCCAGGCCCGCCTCGTCACCGCACTCCGGGACCGGGCCTTCTTCCGCCTCGACGGCGTCGCACCGGTACCGCTGAACGTGCGGGTGATCGCCGCCAGCCGCGGCGGCATCGTCGAGGCCGTCGCCGCCTCGCGGCTCCGCGACGATCTCTACTACCTGCTCAACGTCGTTCCCCTTGCGGTGCCGCCGTTGCGCGAACACCGCGAGGACATTCCCGAGCTGATGTCATACTACATCGATGTCCTCGTCACCCGCGACAACCTGCCCAACCGCCGCCTGACCGTCGGCGCCCAGAATCGGCTCCGCAACCACAAGTGGCCCGGCAACGTCCGCGAGCTGATCAACGTGCTCCAGCGCCTGCTCATCCTCGGCAGCGGCTCCGTAATCGATCTCGACGAGGTCGAGGCGACCCTTGGGGCCGCCCCGGAGCCCGAGACCGGGTTCGAGCGCCGGGACGAGGGGGTCGCGGAATTCGAACTGCCGCTGAAGGAAGCGCGCGAGCAGTTCGAGCGCGCCTATCTCGAATACCGGTTGCGGCGGGAGGGCGGGAGCGTCAGCAAGGCGGCGACCGCGGCCGGGATCGAGCGCACCCACCTCTACCGCAAGCTGCGTGGGCTCGGGATCGACCCGAAGCAGTCGGCGGGAAACGGTGACTGAAAGAGCACGCCGGTGGTCGCCATGGACAGACGCCCGAACCGAACCCATGGCGCCGGCCGCCGGCCGCTCCTCGACACCGCAAGCTGCACGGGCTCGGGATCGACCCGAAACAGTCGGCGGGGAACGGTCCCTGAAAAGCCTGGACCGGCCATCGCCGGGGACGGACGCCCGAACCGGACTCCCGGCGCCGCGCGCCGGCCGCCACGCGGCGCGACAGCGGCCACCTTCCTGTCCCCGCGACGTGCGGCGGCCGGACGGCCGTGAAGATCATCATCCTGGGTGCCGGGCAGGTCGGCTCCACCGTCGCGGAAACGCTCGTCAACGAGGCCAACGACATCACCGTCGTCGACCTCGACACCCAAAGGCTGCGCTCGCTGCAGGACCACTTCGACATCCGGACCGTCCACGGACACGCGTCGCACCCCGACGTACTCGCGCGGGCCGGGGCCGAGGACGCCGACCTCGTGCTCGCGGTGACCAGCAGCGACGAGACCAACATGGTGGCGTGCCAGGTCGCCTACACCGTCTTCCGCACCCCGACGAAGATCGCGCGGGTGCGGTCCGCGGAATACCTCAGGCACCGCGCGCTCTTCGCCGCGGAGGCCCTTCCCGTGGACCTGCTCATCAGCCCCGAACAACTCGTCACCGAGTACACCCAACGCCTCATCGAGACCCCGGGCGCGCTGCAGGTGCTCGACTTCGCCGAGGGAAGGGTGCAACTTGTCGGGGTCAAGACGTACTACGGCGGACCTCTTGTCGGTCACGCCCTGCGCGAGCTCCCCATCCGCATGCCGGCCATCGACACCCGGGTCGCGGCGATCTTCCGCCGCGGCGTCGGAATCATTCCCGAAGGCGACACCGTCATCGAGGTCGACGACGAAGTGTTCTTCGTCGCCGCCGCCGAGCACAGCCGGGCGGTCATGGGAGAGTTGCGCAAGCTCGACCGGCCCGTGCGCAGGATCATCCTCGCGGGCGGCGGCAACATCGGACGGCGGCTCGCGGCGGCCCTGGAGCGGCGGGCGCACGTCAAGCTCATCGAGCACTCGCCCGAGGGCGCACGGCGGCTGTCCGAGATCCTCGACGGGACCGTCGTGCTGCAGGGCGACGCGGCGGACGAGGATCTGCTCCGCGAAGAAGGCATCGACCAGACGGACGTGTTCTGTGCGGTGACGAACGACGACCAGGTCAACATCCTCTCGGCGATGCTCGCCAAGCGCATGGGCGCCCGCAAGGTGATGGCCCTGATCAACCGCAGCGCGTACGTCGACCTCGTCCAGGGCGGGACCATCGACATCGCGATCTCGCCGCAGCAGACGACGGTGAGCGGGCTGCTCGCCCACGTGCGACGCGGCGACGTCGTGACGGTGCACTCGCTGCGGCGCGGCGCGGCGGAGGCGATCGAGGCGATTGCCCACGGGGACCGGCGCACATCGAAGGTCGTGGACCGGGCGGTCGGGGACATCAGGCTGCCGGCCGGAGCCACCATCGACGCGGTGGTGCGCGGCGACAGCGTCATCATCGCCCACCACGACACGGTCATCGAGAACGGCGACCACGTCATCCTCTTCATGACCGACAGGAAGCGGGTGGCGGAGGTCGAAAAGCTGTTCCAGGTCGGCGTCACGTTCCTTTGAAGCGGCCCGGCATCCGCGTGCCGGGCGATCACGACCGGCGTTGCGCGTAGGGCCGGACGCCGGAAACGCGGGAGGGACAAGTGCGGCTCCGCTCCATTCAGCGCATCCTCGGCCTGCTCCTCATGCTGTTCAGCCTCACCATGCTGCCCCCCATCGGGGTCGCGTGGCTGTACGAGGAATCCTCGGCGCCGCCCTTCATCGTCTCGATGCTGATCGTGGCCGGGGCCGGGACCGTGCTCTGGTTCCCGGCGCGTCGCGCGCGAGGCGAGCTGAGGCTGCGGGACGGCTTCGTCATCGTCGTCGCGTTCTGGCTCGCCCTCGGCGTGACCGGCAGCGTGCCCCTGCTTCTCAGCCCCGACCCCGATCTGCCCCTCGCCGACGCGGTGTTCGAGTCCGTCTCGGGCCTGACGACCACGGGGGCGACCGTCATCATCGGGATCGACGGCCTCCCCAGGGCGGTGCTCTTCTACCGGCAACTGCTCCAGTGGCTCGGAGGCATGGGGATCATCGTGCTCGCGGTCGCCATCCTGCCGATGCTCGGCATCGGCGGGATGCAGCTCTACCGCGCGGAGACGCCGGGACCGATGAAGGACTCCAAGCTCACGCCGCGGATCACCGAGACCGCCAAGGCCCTCTGGTACATCTACCTCATGCTCACCCTGACCTGCGGCCTCTCCTACTGGATCGCGGGGATGTCGCCCTTCGACGCGCTCGCCCACGCCTTCTCCACCGTGGCCATCGGTGGGTTCTCGCCCCACGACGCGAGCCTCGGCTACTTCGACGACCCCCTCGTCGAGCTGGTCGCCATCGTCTTCATGACGGCCGCGGGGATGAACTTCGCCCTCCATTTCACCGCTTGGCGCACCCGCGGTCTCGAAGGCTACCGGGCGGATTCCGAGCTCCGGTGCTACCTGCTGCTCCTGCTCGGCGTCGCCGCGGTGACCTCCGTCTACCTGTTCATCTCGGGTACGTTCTCCGACCCCTTCACCGCGCTACGCATCGGGGTCTTCCAGGCCGTGTCCATCAGCACCACCACCGGCTTCACCACCGCGAGCTACCACGTCTGGCCGAGCTTCCTGCCGGTCCTGCTCCTGTTCGCGAGCTTCATCGGGGGCTGCGCGGGCTCGACCGGAGGGGGCCTGAAGGTGATCCGCGTCCTGCTGCTGTTCAAACAGGGGATGCGCGAGATCGTGCGGCTCGTCCACCCGAGCGCCCAGGTGCCGATCAAGGTCGGCGGCGCAGTCATGCCCCCGCGCGTGATCGACGCGGTCTGGGGCTTCTTCGCCACCTACGTGGCCACGTTCTCGTTCCTGCTCCTCGCGCTCATGGCCACGGGGCTCGACCAGGTGACGGCGTTCTCGGCAGTCGCCGCGTGCATGAACAACCTCGGCCCGGGACTCGGCGAGGTCGGCCTGCACTACGCCGGGATCAGCGACACCGCGAAGTGGCTCCTGTCGCTCGCGATGCTGCTCGGTCGGCTGGAGATCTTCACCCTCCTGGTCTTGCTCTCCCCGGCCTTCTGGCGAGGCTGACGATGCGCACCGACGCCCTCGTCGCGAACCTGGAAGCGCTGATCGCCAAGGGGCGCGACGTCCCGGCGGTGCGCTTCGGTCTGGGCAAGGCGTATCTGGAGCGTTCCGACCCCGGCGCCGCCTGCTCGCACTTGGAGCGGGCGGTCGAGCTGGACCCTTCCTACTCCGCGGCGTGGAAGCTTCTGGGGAAGGCTCGGGCGGCGTCCGGCGACCCCGGCGGAGCCGCCGGCGCCTACCGACGCGGGATCGACGCCGCGACCGCGAAGGGCGACCGCCAAGCCGCGAAGGAAATGGCGGTCTTTCTGCGCCGCATCGAGTGCGGCCGGCAATCCGGGTAAAGGAGCAGAGATTGGCGGGAAGCCGATCCGCCCGCTACGCTGGCGGCAGACACCCGGCGCTCGACCCACCCTTCGTCACGAAGCCGACGAGAGCCCTTCCGTGAAGATCGCCTTCGGTCCCGACCCTTCAGGCAGGGGGCTGGAATTCCGGTCTCATCTCTCCGGGAAAAACAGCTTCCCGCCGTCCTGGCCCCGGCCATTTCAACCCTTCCGGGAGAGCTGATCCGGGTCGCACCGCGAACAAAAACAGCTATGGGACCGCATCGCCATCCGTTGCGTTCGCCGCCGGGCTGATCGCATAGTTGCGCTCATCGCTTCCCGTCCGCGACCGCCGGGGATCCCACCATGACCTATCCCGATGCGGAATCCCGTTCCGCCACCCTCTACCGGCGCGCGAGCGAGGTGTTCGCGGGCGGAAGCACCCGCCTCACGACGTTCTTCACGCCGTACCCGATCTACGCGGCCGCGGGCAGCGGCAGCAGGGTCACCGACGCGGACGGGGTGGAGCGGGTCGATTGCCTCAACAACTACATGACCCTCATCCACGGGCACGCCCACCCGGCGGTCGTCGAGGCGGCCATCGAACAGATCCGCCTCGGAAGCTGCTTCGCGATGCCGACGGAGCGCGAGATCGAGCTCGCCGAGATCATCGCCCGGAGAGTCGATTCGGTGGAGACGATGCGCTTCTGCAACTCCGGGAGCGAGGCGGTGCTCCTCGCGATCAAGGCGGCGCGCGCGCATACCGGCCGACCGATGGTCGCGAAATGCGAGGGCGCATACCACGGCTGCTACGACCCGGTCGAGGTCAGCCTCGGCTCGTCGCCGGAGAACTGGGGCGACCCGCGGGAGCCGGCGCGGGTGCCGTACACCGTGGGCCTTCCCGTCAAGGTCATGGAAGATGTCGTGGTCCTGCCCTACAACGACGCCGAGTCGAGCCGGCGGCTCATCGACCGGTACGCGGACCGGCTCGCGGCCATCGTCGTCGATCCCGTCCCGACGCGGGTGGGCTGCGTGCCGATGCGCCGGGAGTACGCGGAAGTCTTGCGCGAGGCCGCGACCCGTCACGGCATCGTGCTCGTATTCGACGAGGTGGCGTCGTTCCGGGTGCGTTACCGCGGCGCGCAGTCGATGATCGGGATCACCCCGGATCTCACGACGTTCGGGAAGATCATCGGCGGGGGCCTGCCGGTCGGCGCGGTAGGCGGCCGGCGCGACGTGATGTCGGTGTTCGATGCGTCGAAGGGCCGGCCTCGCGCATCGCACGGCGGAACCTTCAACGCGAACCCGGCGACGATGGCGGCGGGGGCCGCCGCGATGCGGCTCCTCACCGAGGACGCCCTCGATACGCTCAATGCGCGCGGGGACCGTGCCCGGGAGCGGATCAACACGGCCTTCGAGGCGGCCGGGGTGGCCGGGCAGGCGACCGGCGCGGGCTCGCTCGTGATGGTCCACTTCAAACGCCGGGACCTCGTCAATCTCCGGGACGTGCATCCGGACGCGAGCGAGTCCCGGCGTATCTCCACCCTTCACAAGGCATTGCTCAACCGTGGCTTCATCGTGGGCTCGGGCGGCCTCGCGGCGATCTCCACCGCGAACACCGACCGGGAGATCGACGATCTCGCCGGCGCGATCGAGGACAGCCTGCGCGAAATGCGGCTGAACGATCCGGGAGAATAGGCCGTACCGGAGAGGGCACGGACCGCGGCAGCAGCCTGGGCGCCGGAACGGCGATCCCGCGGGCAGGCCGCACGCCATGGCGGCGTCCCGGTCGCGGCCCGGCCCCCCCCGGCTCGCAAAGCCGCTTCCCGAACCGCGTCCGACCGGCCGGGAGCGGCGCATGACCATACACCGCCGACGTAGCGCACCGGGCCGGTGCGTAGCGGACAATCGCCGGAAGTGAACTGAGCAGGCAGACCAACAACTGGTACTACTTCCGCAAGAGATGAACAAGACGCCTCACTTCGACGCGGGCGTGGCCGGCGGCGTATCCAGCATCGGCGCTGCGGGCCATGCCTTCAGCACCGCCTGCACGAGGGTCGCGAGCGGAATCGCGAAGAAGATGCCCCAGAACCCCCACAGTCCGCCGAAGACGAGCACCGCGGCGATGATTGCGATCGGGTGCAGGTTGACGACTTCGGAGAACAGCAACGGCACCAGCACGTTGCCGTCGAGCGCCTGAATGATCGCGTACGCGGCCATGACGTAGGCGAAGTCGCTCGAGAAACCCCACTGGAAGTAGCCGATGACGGCCACCGGAAACGTGACCGTCACCGCCCCGACGTAGGGGATCACCACCGACAGCCCCACCAGTGCACCGAGCAGCATCGAGAACTGGAGACCCATCAGCGCGAAGGTCACGTAGGTGACGGCCCACACGATCACGATCTCGATGAATTTGCCGCGGACGTAGTTTCCAATCTGGATGTCCACGTCCGCCCAGACCTGGCCCGCCAGCCGCCGGTCCTCGGGCAGGAATCCCGTCATCCACGTGATGATGGCCGTCTTGTCCTTGAGAAAGAAAAACACCATCAGCGGCATGAGGATCAGGTAGACGAGCATGGTGAGCAGCCCGAGCACGGAGGAGAGTGACGCTTCCACCGCCTGCTGGCCGATCCTGAGCGCCTCGGCCCGGATCTGGGCGATGAGATCGATGACCTGCTGCTCGGAGAACAGCTCCGGGTACTCGTGCGGCAGCGCGAGCAGCAGCTCCTGCCCGCGGCCGAGCATCGCCGGGAGTTGCTGCAGGAGCTGCGTCGCCTGGCGCGAGAGCAGGGGCAGCAGCCCGAACATCACCAGGAAGAGAAACGTCAGGAACGCGAGAAAGACCAAGAGCACCGCCACGAGGCGAGGCACCCGCTTGCGTTCGAGCAGCCCGACCAGCCCTTCGAGAAGGTATGCGATCACGATGCTCGCGATGACCGGGGCGAGCATCTCCCCGGCGAGGTAGATGATCGCGAAGCCGACGACAAGGACGGCGGCGAGCCCGATCACCTGGGGATCGGAGAAGTGGCGCTCGAACCAGACGCTGATGGCGTTGGCCATGGGTCACCCGCGCATTGAACCGGCGCTCCCGGTACCGCACCCGCTTCCGGCACCTCCTCCCGGAGCGCCGGCGGCGGCTCCGCTGCTACTGCCCGCGGATGCGCAGAAGTCGTTTCCGCGCAAGACCGGCCGCGGCAGATTGCGGGTAGCGCGTGACGAGATCGTCCAGGACCCGTTCGGCTTCCGCTTTGTTCCCGAGCTCGTCGTGGGTGTAACCGATCTTCAGCAGGGATCCCGCCAGCTTCTGGCTGCCCGGGTAGTCCGAGACGAGGCGCCCGAATTCCTGCAGAGCCAGCTTGTACTCGCGCTTGATGTAATGCGTTTCACCAAGCCAGTACTGCGCGTTGTCCGCGTAGCTCCCCCCGGGATATTCGTCGAGGAATTTCTGAAACGCGACGGCCGCGTCCTCGTAGCGCCCGGACTTCAGAAGATCGAAGGCGCTTTGATACGCCTGCTGCTCCGCAAAGGGGTCTACGCCTTCGGTGGCGGGAACGGCGCCGGGAGTCCCGGCAGCGGAGGTCGTGCTCCGGGGAGCGGCGGGCGCCGATGGGATGGCGGCGGGCTGACTTGCCGCGGCCGTCTCCGCCGGTGCTGGCGGAGTCGCGGGCGGGGGCGCGGTCGGCGGCGCCGATTGCGGTGACGGGCTTGCGGTCCGTGCCGCCGGCGCGGATTCGATGCTCTGAAGCCGCTGGTCGACGTCGCGGTAGAGCTCGCGCTGGCCCTGTCTGAGTCGGTTGATCGTGTGCGCCTGCTCCTCCAGTTGGCCTTGCAGCCTGCCTATCTCGATGCCGAGCGACTTCACTTCTTCGAAAAGCTTGAACAGCCCCCCCGAGTCGAACAGTCGCTCAAGCCGCTTCAGACGCTCGTCAAGGTCTCGTGGATCGGTGATCGGGGCCTGTGCGAGCGTGCCGCCGGCGTATACAAGGCCCGTCGCGACCACGAACGCCGTCATTGTCCGCCGCAGGTTCATTCTCGTGTCCTGTAGATGATCTCGACCCGGCGATTGAGCCGCCACGCGGATTCGTCATGTCCGACCGCCGCGGGGCGTTCCTCGCCGTAGCTGATGGTGCGGATCTGCTGGCCGGCCGCGCCGAGCAACGTCATGATCTGGCGAATGGCAATCGCACGCTCTTCACCCAACGCGACGTTGTACTCGCGTGTTCCGCGCTCGTCGGCGTGCCCTTCGAGGGTGATCGATGCGCCGGGATGCTCCGAGAGATAGCGTGCATGGGCTTCGATGGCGGCCCGCTCCGACTCAAGCACCTTGATCGAATCGTACTCGAAGTAGATAGTGCGGTTCGCCAGCGTGCTCTTCGGATCGTCGAGCGGATGCCCCTGAAAACCGTCCGACGCACCACCGGCGCCGGCCGCCGCCTCGTCCGCGTCCGTGCCCGGTATCGGGGCTCCCGTGATCGAGCCGTCACCGACGCCGCTCGTGGATACGTCGCTGCCCTGATCTGCCGATCCGGCCTGTCGTGTGTCGTCCATGGTGCCCATGGTGCCTTCGCAGGCGGCGAGCGCCGCTGCGCCGGCGAAAACGAGCACGGCCCTGAGCAGGCGAAGACGCATGACTTTCCCCTCATGTCGTCTGAAAAAGTGGTGAGCCGTTGCGCTGTCGGGCGATGGGGAGCACGGCAGCGAGGCGAACGGTTCCGGATCGACCGGGCAGAATCAGTATCGGAACGGAGACCAGGCAGGTTCACGGACGCCTCCCGTCTGAGCGGCGATGCGCTGATGCGTCCTTCCATCCGGAGAGACCATCGCGAGAACCGAACCCGTACCATCGGTCGTAGCATACAGGATCATGCTGCCGTTCGGCGCGAAGCTGGGCGACTCGTCAAGCTCCGAATCGGTCAGGACCTGCAGTGCGCGGTTCTCCAGATCGAGGACCCCGATGCGGAATCGGCGGCCGTCGCCATGGACGAGCGCAAGCCTGGTGCCGTCGGGCGAAAAGACGGGGCGCGCGTTGTAGCCTCCTTCGAACGTGATGCGCTCGGGACGCCCCCCCTCGGCCGCGACCCGATACACCTGTGGCCTGCCGCCACGGGCCGACGTGAACACCAGGAATTGCCCGTCAGGGGACCATGCCGGCTCGGTGTCTATCCCGGGGCTCTGCGTCAACCGGCGCAGGAGCCTGCTCCGGAGGTCCATGACGTAGATCTCCGGATTGCCGTCCTTGGAGAGGGTCATCGCGAGGTGGTGTCCATCGGGGGAGAATGCCGGGGCGCTGTTGAGGCCAGGGAAAGAGGTGATGCGATCGCGATCGCCGGTCGCGAGATCCTGGATGAAGATGTACGGGCGGTCTTCTTCGAACGAGACGTAGGCGAGCTTCTTTCCGTCCGGTGACCACGACGGCGACATGACGGGGCGCACCGAATCGAAGATGGTGTGCTCGTTGTAGCCGTCGACGTCCGCCACGATCAGCGTGTAACGGGATTCGCCGTCCGCACCGCGCACCTCGTTGACGTACGCGACCCTCGTGTCGAAGGCGCCGCGGACCCCGGTGAGTTTCTCGTAGATGACGTCCGTGATCCGATGCGCGGCCCTGCGCATCCCCTGCATCGTCGTGGTCAACTGGAAGCCGACGACCTGCTTGCGCCTCAGCACGTCGTAGAGCTGGAACTCGACCACGTACCGTCCATCGAGCGAAGCCGTGACGTTGCCGATGACCAGGCTGCCGGTGCCGAGCAGACGCCAGTCGTCGAAGACGATCTGATCGTGCCGAAACGGTCGCCCCGGCAAATCCGCAAAGGGCATCGGCTCGAACAGGCCGGTGCGGGCGAGGTCGGCAGCGACGACCGCCGCGACGTCGGTTTCGACGGGCGTGCTCCGGCCACCGCCCTGCCCTCCGAAAGGAACGATCGCGATCGGCTGCTTCGCCTCGATGCTCTTCGTGATCTTGATTGTGATGACCGCGTGCGCGGCGCCCGGCAGGAAGGCCGCGACGAGGAGCGTGACGATGATGCGTTGGATCCGTGCAATCAACGATCTAGCCCTCGGGTGCAAAGGTGATCACGATGTGGCGATCGAACAGCGACGGATCCTTGGGCGCCGGAAGCGGTGACGCGCGCAACACCGCATCCTCCACCGAGCGGTCGAAGCCGGGGTTGCCGCTGCTGGTGCGGATCTCCACCTGCACCACCTCCCCTCCCGGGATCTGCGAGACCCGCACCACGCATCTGAGCCCCGCCACGGCACCCGGCGGGCGCAGCCAGTTGCGTTCGATCTTGTCTTTGACCTGGGCAATATATTCCGCGCGTCCGGCGTCAAGCAATGCCCGGCGCTCTTCCTCGAGCTGCTGCGCGGCCCGGGCGATCTCCTCCTGAAGCGCCATCTCCGCCTCCTCGCGCCGACGCTCTTCCTCTGCCTTCCGGCGCGCCTCCTCGGCCTTTCTACGCTCCGCCTCGGCCCGCCGTTTTTCCTCCTCGATCCGCTTGCGTTCCGCTTCGACGCGCTTGCGCTTCTCCTCCGCCTTCCGGCCTGCTTCCTCGGCCTTGCGCCTTTCGGCCTCGGCATGCGCCTGCTCCGCCCTGGCGACCCGCGCCTGCTCCTCGATCCGGCGCTTCTTCTCCGCTTCTTCGCGCCGTTTCTGCTCGATCCGTGCGAGCCGCTTCTCCTCCTCGGCACGGCGCTCGGACAGCGCCTTCTTCTGCTTCTCCAGCTCCTCGACCCGCTTCGCCTCCGCTTCGCGCTTGCGCTTGAGCTCCTCGAGACGCTCCGCCTCCTGGCGCTCACGTTCGCGCTCGCTGGCGACGTACTCTCTCTGGCGCTCGCGCTGCAATCGTTCGAGCTCGGAGAGCCGGCGCTCTTCTTCGGTCCGCCGGAGGTGCGCAGCCTCCGCTTCCTTCTCCAGCCTCTCAATCCGTTCGCGTTCTTTCTCGCGCCGTTGCCGATCACGCTCGCGCAGGCGCCCGAGCTCGTCGGCAATCTGCTTCTCGTCGACGACCACCGCCTCGACCGGCTCGGCCCGGGGGCCGGCCGCCACGGGCTCCGGCGTATCCCCGAGGCTGAACACGAGCACGGCCCCGACCGCTGCATGAAGCAGCAACGCGTAGACGGCCGGCAGGAGTCGCCCCAGGAACGGTTCCCTGCTCATTGCTCCACGTTCGGCGGCGCCTCGGTCATCAACCCGACGCTCGGCGCTCCGGCGCGCTGCAGGATCGCCATCAGGAGGACGACGTCCCCGTAGGGAACGTTCTCGTCGCCGCGTACCACCACCGCCAGCCCCGGCCGATGGCGCAGCAGGGCGCCGACCCGGGCCGCGAGGACCTGCGGCTCGACCGGGGAGCCCTGATCGTCCCCGTAGTTCACGTAGTAGCCGCCGGCCGCGTCGATCGTCACCACGAGCGGCTCCTGCGTTTCGACGTCGATCGGCTCCGCCTCGGCCTGGGGCAGATCGACCTTGACGCCTTGCGTCAGCAGAGGCGCTGTGATCATGAAAATCACGAGGAGCACGAGCATGACGTCGATGTAGGGAACGACGTTGATCTCGGACATCGGACGCCTGCGTGTGCGGTATCTAGCCATGCTGCACACCCTTGCGGTGCTCGTTGCCCGCCGACGTTCCCTCGCTCCGGCCGCCGACGATGCGGCGGCTGCCGCCGGTACGGCAGGCCTGGAGCGGCCGGCGGCGAGCGTCCTTCATCGATGGGCCTGGCGCTGGAGGATGGTGGAGAACTCGTCCACGAACGAGTCGTACCGGTTGTGAAGCCGCTCGACGTCGTGCGCGAACCGGTTGTAGGCGATCACCGCGGGGATGGCCGCGAACAGGCCCATGGCCGTGGCGATCAGCGCCTCGGCGATGCCCGGCGCCACCATCGAGATGGTGGCCTGCTGCACGTTTCCCAGCGCCCGGAACGAATTCATGATCCCCCAGACCGTGCCGAACAATCCGATGTAAGGGCTCGTCGAGCCGACGGTAGCGAGGAAGGAGAGGTTCTGTTCCAGATACTCGACCTCCCGGCCCAGTGCGATCCGCATCGCCCGTTCCGTTCCGGACAGCAGATCCCGTGCCTCGACCCCCTTTTGTCCGCGCAACCGTGCAAACTCTTTGAACCCGGCGTGGAAGATCCGTTCCATGCCGGTCGCCCCGGCCCGCCGTACGTCGATCCGGTTGAAGATTTCGACGAGGTCGACTCCTGACCAAAACTGGTCCTCGAACGTTTCGGCGGCGTAGACGGCGCGCCGGACCACGAACCGCTTCTGGAAAATCATCGTCCACGAGACGAGGGAGGCGATGGCCAGGATGACCATGACGATCTGAACCAGGATGCTCGCATCCAGCATCAGGGTGACGAGAGAGAGATCTGTGCTCAAGTTCAAGCTCCTGGGAAAAGACGGACGGGGGTCACCAGTCTAACGAGACCCTTCGAACAGGTCGGGCACGGCGGAGATCGGCGGGCTTGCCGGCGGCTCCATACCGAAGTGCGTCCAAGCGGTCCGGGTCGCCATGCGGCCCCGTGGCGTGCGCATCAGGAATCCCTGCTGGATGAGATACGGCTCGAGTACGTCCTCAATGGTATCGCGCTCTTCCCCGATCGCGGCGGCGAGGTTGTCGATGCCCACCGGGCCACCGTCGAACTTCTCGATGATCGCGAGCAGCAGCTTGCGGTCCATCAGGTCGAAACCGTGCGCGTCGACGTCGAGCAAGTCGAGCGCGCGGTTGGCGATCCGGGCGGTGATGCGGCCGTCCGCCTTGACCTCCGCGTAGTCGCGGACCCTGCGCAGCAGACGGTTCGCGATGCGGGGGGTGCCGCGCGAGCGGGACGCGATCTCGCCGGCGCCGTCCCCGGCGGTGTCGACACCGAGGATGGCGGCCGAACGCGCCACGATGTGCGCGAGGTCGGCGATGCTGTAGAATTCCAGCCGCTGCACGATGCCGAAGCGGTCGCGGAGCGGCGAGGTCAGCATCCCGGCGCGGGTCGTCGCGCCGACGAGGGTGAAAGGCGGAAGGTCGAGCTTGATCGAGCGCGCGGCCGGACCCTCGCCGATCACGATGTCGAGCTGGTAGTCCTCCATCGCCGGATAGAGGATCTCCTCCACCGCCGGGTTCAGCCGGTGCATCTCGTCGATGAAGAGCACGTCGCGCGGCTCCAGGTTGGTGAGCAGCGCCGCGAGATCGCCCGAGCGTTCGAGGACGGGACCCGCGGTCTGGCGCAGGTTGACCTGCATTTCGTTCGCGACGACGTGGGCCAGGGTGGTCTTGCCGAGACCCGGCGGGCCGAAGATGAGGAGGTGGTCGAGGGCTTCGCCCCTGCGCCGGGCCGCCTCGATGAAGATCTCCATCTGCTCGATCACCCCCGGCTGGCCTACGTACTCCGTGAGCCGTCCGGGGCGGATGGTGCGATCGAGAGCCTGATCTTCGGCTCTCGCCTGCCCGCTCACGAGGCGCTCCGTCTCCATCGATTCCGCCGGGAATCAACGCACCATCGACTGGAGCGCGCGACGTACGATCTCCTCGCACGCCAAGCCGTCGGCCCCGACCGCGTGGACCCGACGGCTCGCCTCCGGCGGCTTGAGACCGAGCGCGATCAGCGCGCTCACCGCCTCGGCCACCGGATCGTCCCGGCGCGGCGCGGGCCCGGCTCCGATGTGTGTGACGGCCACCCCGGCCGACGCTTCGGCGACCTTGTCGCGCATCTCCATCACCAGCCGTTGCGCCGTCTTCTTGCCGATGCCCGGCAGCCGGGAGAGGCTCGTGGTGTCGCCTTCGAGCACGCAGCGCGCGAACCCGCCCGCGTCCAGCCCGGAGAGGATCGCCAGCCCGAGCTTCGCGCCGACGCCGCTCACCCGCAGGAGCTGGCGGAACACGTCCCGCTCGGCGCGTCGCGCGAACGCGTACAGTTGCTGTGCATCCTCGCGAACGACGTGGTGCAGGTACAGCGTCACCGGCTCACCGGTCGAGGGCAGGTCGTAGAAGGTGGTCATCGGCGCTTCCATCTCGTAGCCGACGCCGCCGGTGTCGACGAGCAGCACGGGGGGATGCTTCTCGCGCAGCACGCCGTGGATCCAGCCGATCACCGGGGGATTACCGGCCACCGCCGACCGCGACGCTCGCGAGCACGCGCCCACGCCGCGCGACCGCCGTTCGCATGTGTGCGTGACAGACCGCGACGGCCAGCGCGTCCGCCTGATCCGCCTGGGGCGGCTCCCGCAACCCGAGCAGCACCCTGGTCATGTACTGGATCTGCTCCTTCGAGGCATGGCCCTTGCCGGTGACCGCCTGTTTCACTTCGTTCGGTGAGTACTCGTGCACGGACAGCGCGCGCATGGCACCGGCGAGGATCGCAACGCCCCGGGCCTGTCCGAGCTTCAGGGCGGATGCGGCGTTCCGATGCACGAACACCTTCTCGATCACGAACTCGTGCGCGGCGTGGGCGTCGATGACCGCTCCGACCCCTTCGAAGATCCTGCGCAGCCGCTCGGGCCAGTCGCCCTCGACGGCACGCACGAACCCGCTCGCGACGTGGACGAGGCGCGTCCCGGCGGCGTCGACGACTCCATACCCGGTCAACCGGGAGCCCGGATCGACGCCGATGATACGGACCGTCCTCAACCGAGCCCGGCCAGGATCTCGTCCGAGATCTCCGCGTTGGAGTACACCTGCTGCACTTCGTCGAGGTCGTCGAGCGTGCCGAGCAGCTTGATGATCCGCCGAGCATCCTCGGCGTCGAGGGAGACGTTCGAGGAGGGGCGCATGGTCACCTCCGCCTGCTCCGGCCGGAGCCCGCCGGCCACGATGCCGTCGCGAACGCCGGTGAACTCCTCCGGGTCGGTGACCACGTCGAGCGAACCGTCGTCGTTCGCCACCACGTCCTCGGCCCCGGCTTCGAGCGCCGCCTCCATCAACCGATCCTCGTCGGTGCCGGGGGGGAAGGAAAGCTGGCCGACCCTGGTGAACAGGTACGCCACCGAGCCACCGGTGCCGAGGTTGCCGCCCCATTTGGTGAACGCGTGGCGGATCTCCGCGACGGTCCGCTTGCGGTTGTCGGTGACGCAATCCACCATCACCGCGGCGCCGCCCGGGCCGTATCCTTCGTAGCGCACCTCTTCGAGGGCGTCGGAGCCGCCTTCGCCGGTCGCGCGCCTGATGGCCCGGTCAAGGGTGTCCTTCGGCACGTTGCCCGCGAACGCCTTCTCCATCGCGATCCGTAGCCGCGCGTTGGCGCCGGGCTCACCGCCGCCTTCGCGCGCGGCGATCGTGACCTCGCGAATGAGCTTGGTGAACAGCTTGCCCCGCTTGGCGTCCTGGGCCTTCTTGCGGTGCTGGATGTTCGCCCACTTGGAATGGCCGGCCATGGGTGACGTGTGGTGTCGTGCCAAGCGTGGATGCTACCACCATCACAGGGACGCAATGACCGTTCGGACCGTCGTCGGGACGGGCCACCCGATGCTGCGCCGGGCGGCCCGTCCCGACACCCGTTTCGGCGCCCCGGAGCTACGCGCGCCCATCGAGGACCTGCGGGACACCATGCACGTGCGCGAAGGCATCGGCATCGCGGCGTCCCGGACCGCGGTGGCGAAGCGGCTCGTGGTCTTCGGTCCCAGCAGGCGCAGGGGTCCGGCGCGAGGCGGGGAGAGCGCACCCATCGCACCGACGGTGCTCGTCAACCCGGCGATCGAGCCCCTCGCGGCGCAGTCTCCGCCGGTTCCGGTGGCTCGTCTGCGGTGGCGACCCCGTCGAGCCGCCGGATGGCGGGCTGGGTCGCGGCCGCGACCCCGACGAGCCCCGCGAGCACGCCGGCGTTGAGGGCGGCGGCGAAGGGCGGCGAGGTGACGCTCGCGACCGCTCCGCCCAACAGCCCTCCTAGCGGGATCAGGCTGAAGCAGATGCTGTGCAGCCCCATCACCCTGCCGCGGAGCCCGTCCGGGACGGCGAGCTGCATCACCGTCATCGACGTGACCAGAAACATCGACATGCACATCGAAGCGAGCATCGCGAAGCCCAGGGCAAGCGCATAGCCCAGCGTCCGGCCGGGAAGCAGGGCGACGCAGGCGTTGAACGCGATCAGCGCGCAGGCACCGCACGCGAGCGACGCCAGCATGAACCGCCCGAGCCGGGGGCTTCGCTGCAGGGAGGCGACGGTCAGGGTACCGGCGACCGAGCCGACGCCCGTGGCGGAGAGCAGGAGGCCGTAGCCGGCCTCTCCCGCCCCGAGGAGGCGGATGAACGCGGGCATGAGCTGCACGTAGGAGATCCCGAAGAACGTGGTCGCATAAGTGAGCAGGATGAGCACCGAGAACAAGCGGCGCGATGCGATGAAGCGCAAGCCGTCCACGAACTGCCGTCCGGAGCGCTCCGTGGCCACCGGCACGTCCGCGGCAGGGGTGGGCGTGAAGCTCGCCATCACCCGGGACATGGTGAGGAAGCCGGCGGCGCCGGCCGCGAACACGACCCAGGTGTCGGTGAATGCGATGATGACGCCGCCGAGGGCGGGGAGAAACATCCGGGTGCCCTGCCAGAGCATGGAGTTGAGGGCCACCGCGCTCATCATGTGCTCGCGGCGGATGAGACGCGGGAAGAACGCCTGCCGGGTAGGGAAGTCGAAGCCGACGATGAGGGCGATCGCGCTGGCGATGGCGAGCACGTGCCAGACCGCCACCACCCCGCTTCCGTCGAGGGCCGCGAGCAGGGCGAGGAGCGCGGCGATGGTCGCGGAGGTGGCGATGAGCAGCCGGCGCCGGTCCACCCGGTCGGCGACGACCCCGCCGACGAGTGTGGCAGCGATGCTGGGGATCGAGGTGGCCGCACCGAGGAACCCGAGCTGCAACGACGACCCGCTCAGCTCGTAGACCAGCCACCCCTGGCCCATGATGAGCAACTGGAACGCCCCCACCGAGGCGACCGAGCCCAGCAGGTAGCGCCGGTAGGCCGGAAGACGCAGCGCTCCGAAACGCCCGCCGGTTTCCGCCGTCCATCGTTTCATCGAGGGGGGTGTCGCTGCGCGGGCAGCGTGCTCGATTGCCTCTCACCCTTTGCGAGAAGCCTTCCGTCCGTGTCACCCCGATCGAGGCGCTCGATGCGTACGGCCTTCCGCCGTCCCTCACAGCGCCCGGAACGTGCTCCTCGGATGGTGCTTCCCTGGGCGGCAGCGTTCCGGAGAGCGCCGTCGCATCCCCCCTCGCGGTGTTCCCGATCGTATTCGAATCGTGGATCTCCCGCTTCTTCCCTCCGCTCGATCGTTCCCGCCCTCCCTCCACGGAGGCAGACTTTCAGCGTCATTCCTGCTTCTCCTGTTTCCTTGCAGCCCGTGAGCGGCGGGAAGGTTCGCACGTCCCCCGGCGGTTTCCCATTCCCCGGCGGTTTCCCATTCCCCCGGCGGTTTCCCATTCCCCCGGCGGTTTCCCATTCCCCCGGCGGTTTCCCATTCCCCCGGCGGTTTCCCATTCCCGATGTATGCCAGAATCATCCCCGACTCGGCGGAACCGGAGCCGAGCGCCCGTTGGCGAGCCATTCTTCGCCGCTTCGTGCCATCCTGCGGATCGGTGATCAACACGACGCCCCGACGGATCCCGCGCCGACGATGCCGAGACCCAAGCACCGCGCCGCCGCCGTCACTGCCTGCCGGGCCATCGCGTTCGTGCTCGTGCTTGCGGGCACGGCGGCGACGGCCCGCGAGCCGCCGGCAGCCGCCGCCGCCGCGAGCCTGCGCCACGTGTTCCCCGAGCTGGTGCGCGCGTGGTCGGCGGCCGGCGGCGTCCCGCCCGAGGTGAGCTTCGGCTCGTCGGGCAACCTGTACCGGCAGATCGCTCAGGGTGCGCCCTTCGATCTCTTCCTCTCCGCCGACGAGGAACAGGTCCTCAAGCTGGTCCGGGAGGGGCGGGCCGAGGGCGGCGGCACAGTCTACGGGATCGGGCGGCTGGTCCTGCTCGTACCCCGGAATTCGGGGCTTGTGCTCGATGCGTCGCTGGAAGGCCTCGATCGCGCGATGGACGACGGACGCCTGCGCCTGCTCGCGATCGCGAACCCCGCGCACGCGCCTTACGGACGGGCCGCGCGCGATGCGCTCGTGCGGGCGGGGATCTGGACGCGGCTTTCGGAGAGCGGCCGCCTGCTGCTCGCGGAGAACGCCGCGCAAGCGGTGCAGTTCGCCCTGACCCGAGGCGCCGGCGGCGGGCTCGTGCCTTACGCGCTGGCACTCGCCGATCGCGTCTCCCGCGAAGCCCGCCACACGCTCATCGACGCTTCCATGCACAACCCGATCAGGCATCGGATGGTCTTGCTCCCGCGGGCCGGGGAGGAGGCACGCGCGCTGTTCCGATTCCTGGCCGGACCTTCGGCGCGGCGCATCTTCGAGCGCTTGGGGTTCAGCGCGCCCGGCGCGGGCGCCGAGTGAACATCACGATGGTGTTCATCCCGGAGACCTCCCGGGCCGGCGCAAGGACACGCGCCGTCCCGGTTCGTTGCCGGATCGGGGGCGCCGTGCATCTTCGAGCGCCTGGGGGTCGCCGTCCGGGCCGCGGGAATGCACCAAGCGCCGCGATGGCGTTTCTCTCGCACGATCCGCAGACGAGCGCTGGATGAATCTCGCGCCGGTCCTGCTGTCGCTGGAGCTCGCGGCGTGGACGGCGGCGCTCATGCTGCCGCTCGGGCTCGTCGTCGGGCGGACGCTGGCGTGGCGGAGTTTTCGCGCGAAACCGCTGATCGAAGCCGCCGTCGCCCTGCCCCTGGTGCTGCCGCCGAGCGTACTCGGCTACTACCTGCTCACCGCGTTCAATCCCGACGCGGTGATCGGTGGCGCGTTCGAATGGCTGACCGGCGAGGTTCTCGCGTTCAGCTTCCCCGGTCTGGTCCTTGCCTCGATGATCTTCAACCTCCCGTTCGCGGTGCAGCCGATGCAGCAGGCGTTCGCCGCGATCCCCCACGAGGTCCGGGAAGCGGCGTGGGTCAGCGGGCTGTCGGGCCTCGCGACGCTCGCGCGCATCGAGCTGCCCATCGCCTGGCCCGGCGTCCTCGCGGCGTTCGTGCTCACGTTCGCGCACACCCTCGGGGAGTTCGGGGTCGTACTGATGGTCGGCGGCAACATCCCTTCGCGGACCCAGACCCTGTCGATCGCCATCTACGACCACGTGCAGGCGTTCGAGATGGAGGCGGCAGGAGTGCTCTCCGCCGTTCTGCTGGCCGCTTCCCTCGTCTCCATGGCCCTCGTGCGTGCGCTCGCCGGGCATGGAGCCAGGGTTTGACTTCTCCGGAGGCCGGCGGCGGGCGGGACGCGATGGAGATGATGCGGTGCCCGTACCGTCCTCTCCGTGGACTTCCCTGGCACCGCCTCCTCCACGGTGGGGAATGGACTGGGAGGTCGGTTGTGTTGGCCAACACTGCGGACGCTGCGGAATTGCCGGGTCACGACCCGGTTGTTAGGATGGAAGGTGCGTCAGGGCGGGGCGCCGCTGCCCTGTACCAATGGAGGCAGGAGGATGTCCATCTTCGCCGTAGCTCTGAAGAACTCGAATGAACAGGTGGAACAACGCATCGAGGATGCGTATCCGGATCACTACAGCCTGTCTCGTACCTTCTTCCTCGTATCCAGCGAAGAGCTGAGCGAGGACGTCGCCAAGAGGGCAGGAATCAAAGGCGATAACCGCATCCCCGATGCCAGCGGCGCCGTCTTCGCGCTCCGAGGGGCCTATTCCGGGTACACCACGGGCTCTATCTGGGAATGGCTGACGAACCATGAAGACGATTTCCGATGAACGCCCCTCCTCTGCATGCGGTTGAATCCGGAGATCCGCCAAGATCGGCGCCGGGAGGAGGCGGAAATGGGAACGGCGGACTCGTCAAGCATCGACTCGAAGAGTTGGAACGACGCATGACGCGACTCGAAGAGAAAGTGGATACGTTGGCCGGGACTTGTACGCGGATTGATACGAAAATGGATGACATCGCGAGCAAAAGCTACGTGCTTCGCGCATTCGGGTACACCGCCGCGCTCCTTGTGGTCACCATGGTCGGACATCTCCTGATTCGGACCCTGCAATCCGTCCCGCCGCCCTGATCTCCGCGCGGTGTCCCGCTCTCCGGCTCGACCCTGATCGCGCTCCGCCCGGCAGCCCGTTCGAGGCGATGAGGCTCTGGTACCGAAACCGTTTCCCGTCCATGCGTCGCGCGATGCGGGCAGGCTGGCCGGCGGTATCCGCCTCGCGGATGTCGTGCTTTTTCTTCGGATCCGACCACGTAGCGGTCCAGGGACTCGGGTGACGTCTTGCGGATGGCGCCCTTGGGGGCACGCATCAGGTCCCGAGGGCCTGCGGGTCCGGCTCCGCCAGGAGCGACCGATCGCGCTCGACGTCGCATTCGAATGTGGCGCCGGCGAGCTCCTCGCGCTCGCCGGCCCGTCGGGAAGCGGCAAGACCACAGTGCTCCGGTGCATCGCGGGGCTGGCGTCGCCGCCGGACGGAGAGGTCGAATGCGATGGGGAGACTTGGCTCGACGTGCGCGGCGGCGCGGGCACGGTCACCTCCCCGCAACGGCGCCGGGTCGGGCTGGTGTTCCAGCACTATGCGCTGTTTCCGCACCTCGACGCGCTCGCCAACGTGGCCTGCGCCATGTCCCATCGACCACGACGGGAACGCGAAGCGCGGGCCCGGGCGTTGCTGGCCCGCGTCAACATGGAAGGACTGGAATCGCGCCGGCCGGCCGAGCTTTCCGGGGGACAGCGGCAGCGGGTGGCGCTCGCGCGGGCGCTCGCGCGCGATCCACGGGTGCTGCTGCTCGACGAGCCCTTCTCCGCCGTGGACCAGCTCACGCGGCGGCGGCTGCGGCTGGAGCTCGCGCAGCTTCGCCGCGAGATCCGCATCCCGATGGTGCTGGTCACCCACGACCTCGAGGAGGCGCAACTTCTCGGCGACCGCCTGAGCGTGCTGCACCACGGGCGGACGTTGCAGACCGGCGCGATGCGCGACGTGATCCGCCATCCCGCCAACGCCCTCGTGGCCCGCCTCATCGACCACCGCAACGTCTTCACCGGCATCGTCTCGCGCCACGACGAGCCGGAGCGGAAGACCTGGCTTGCCTGGGCCGGCATCGAGATCGAGTGCAGGCTCGCACCGCGTTTCCCGCCCGGCGTGCGGGTGGACTGGCTGGTGCCGGAATCGCACGTGGTGATGCACCGCCGCGAGCGTCCGTCGCGCGGCGAGCACGAGAATCCGGTGCGCGGCATCGCTCGCGACGTCGTCGTCCTCGGCGGCGACGCCCGCGTCACCCTCGACGTCGACGGCGCGGATGCCCCGCTCACGTTCGAGATCTCCGCCCATGTCGCGGCGAGAAACAACGTCGCGGCGGGGGCGGACGTCGCCGTCTCACTGCTCGCGAGCGGCATCCACGTCATGCCGGCGTCGGGCCACGGGTCCTGACCGTCCGCCGGCGCGGCCGAACGTCACGGCGCTCGCGGAAGCGCGCGGGATCAGGACCCTTCCGTTCCTGGAAGGAGCGACGCCGGGACGGGGAGGGGGCCGGCGATGGTTGCCGGGGCCGGAAACACCCTCCCGGGTACACGGCCGGGACCGTTGCGGAGCCGGGAGTGGTGCCGAGGAGAGGACTTGAACCTCCACGGGGTTGCCCCCACATGGACCTGAACCATGCGCGTCTACCAATTCCGCCACCTCGGCGTGGCCGTCGCCAGAGCGGGTCGGGGTTGCAAGGCAATGCCGACGCCAGCCTGAAGACGCGCGGACCATACTCACCGTCCCGATCCCTTGTCAACGAAACCCTTCCGTACCCGCCGCGAAAGCCTTCGCGGTGGCCGCGTCCGAATCGCGAACCTCCCCGAGCGCCGTGAATTGATCGCGTTTCTCGCGCGAGGCAGCGCGCCTGTCGCGTTCTCACGGATCGCCGATGCGCACGCGCTCCGGGCCCCCACCGAGCATGAGGCGCTACGGCGGCGGCTGGGCGCCATGGAACGTGACGGCCAGGTCATCCGCAACCGGCGCGGCGATTTCGGGCTCACCGAACGGATGGACCTCGTGACCGGACGGGTCATCGGTCACCGCGACGGATACGGGTTTCTCCGCCCCGACGACGCGAACGCCGACCTGTTCCTCTCCCCGCGCCAGATGCGCTCGCTGATGCACGGGGACCGGGCAGTGGCCCGGGTGGTGAGGGTGGACCGGGACGGCCGCCGTGAAGGTGCGCTGGTCGAAGTCGTGGAGCGGGGCGTCGGGAAGTTGGTCGGGCGTTTCCGGCGCGAAAGCGGGGTGGCGTTCGTGCGGCCCCACGACTCGCGCATCCACCAGGACGTCCTCATCCCTCCGGGCGCGGACCTCGGCGCGAGCGACGGCGACTATGCCGTCGCGCGCGTCACCGAACCGCCGACCCGGCGCCATCCCCCGATCGGCGCCATCGAAGAGGTGCTCGGCGATCGGATGCTGCCCGGGATGGAGATCGACGTGGCGGTCCGGGCGTACGAGCTGCCGGTGTCGTGGTCCGACGAAACCAAGTCGGAAGCGGCTGCGCTGCCCTCGGAGGTGGACGCCGCCGACATCGAGGGCCGAAAGGACCTGCGCGGCCTCGGCTTCGTCACCATCGACGGCGAGGATGCGCGCGACTTCGACGACGCGGTGTACTGCGAGCGGACCGCCCGGGGCTGGCGGCTGCTGGTGGCGATCGCCGACGTATCCGCCTACGTCCATCCCGGAACGGCCCTCGACGAGGAGGCGCGGCTTCGCGGCAACTCCGTCTATTTCCCTGATCGGGTCATCCCGATGCTGCCGGAGTCGATCTCGAACGGGCTGTGCTCGCTCCGCCCCCACGAAGACCGGCTCGTCCTCGGCTGCGAACTGATCGTGACCGCATCGGGCCGGGTGCATCGCTCCCGGTTCTTCGAGGGCGTCATCCGCTCGCGCGCGCGCCTGACCTATACCGAGGTGGCGGAAGCACTGGGACAGGGCGATGCAGGCGCCCGGCAGAAGCTCGGAGCGGTGGCGCCGATGCTCGATACGCTCCGCGAAGCGTACGAGGCGCTGCGCCGCGCGCGCGACGAGCGGGGCGCGATCGACTTCGACATGACGGAGACGCGGGTCGTGCTCGGGGCGGACGGCCGGGTCGTGCGCCTGGAGCCGGCGGCGCGCAACGTTGCGCACCGCGTGATCGAGGAGAGCATGGTCGCGGCCAACGTCGCCGCCGCGAGGTTCATCGAACGTCACCGGCTGTCGGCGCTCCACCGCATCCACGAGGGGCCTCCGCCGGACAAGGTGGCGGAGCTGCGCGTCTTCCTCGAAGAGTTCGGGCTGAAGCTCGCCGGGGGCGAAGCACCCGAGCCCCGTCACTTCGCGGCGGTCATCGAGAGCGTCGCGGGGCGGCCCGACGCGCAGCTCGTCCAGACCGTGATGCTGCGCTCGCTCGCGCAAGCGGTGTACGCGCCGGGCAACACCGGACACTTCGGCTTGGCGCACCGCGCCTACGTGCACTTCACGTCCCCGATCCGACGCTATCCCGACCTCGTCGCGCATCGCGCGATCCGTCACGCGCTACGGGGCGGCCGCCCCGGGGACTTCCAGCCGGCGCGCGGACCCCTCGTGGTGCTCGGCGAACACTGCTCGATGACCGAGCGCCGCGCCGACGACGCGACCCGCGATGCGATCGCGTGGCTCAAGTGCGAGTTCATGCTGGACAAGCTGGGGGGGGTGTTCGAAGCGACGATCACCGGCGTCGCCGCCTTCGGGGTCTTCGTCACCCTCGACGAGATGTTCGTCGAAGGACTGGTCCACGTGAGCGTGCTGGGGCGCGACTATTTCCACTTCGATCCGGGCCGGCACCGGCTGAGCGGCGAGCGTTCGCACCGCTCGTTCCGGCTCGGGGACCGGATGCGGGTCCGGCTGACGAAGGTGGACCTCGACGAGCGCCGGGTGGACTTCGAGCCGGAGACCCGCAAACCCGGGGAGCGGGAGGCCGGTGGCCGGCGCACCACGAGTCGGGGACGCGGAGCGGGGCGGCGGCGTCAATCCTGGCGCTCGAACCTCGAGCAAAGCCGGCCACGGTGACGGGTCACCGCGCTGTCGCAGGGGCCGGTGCGGCTCGGGGCCGTCAGGCAGCTCTCGTTGCGAAAGCGGCATGTAGTGTGAACACAGTGCAGGGGCGGCGTTCACCGGCGCCCGCCGTGGGGTGGTGGCTGATCACATGCGCGGCGCTTGTCTGCGCGATGGTCGTCGTCGGGGGGGTGACCCGGCTGACCGGCTCGGGGCTCTCCATGGTCCGGTGGCACCCGGTCTCGGGGATGCTGCCGCCGTTCGGCGAAGATGCCTGGAGACGCGAGTTCGAAGCGTACCGTGCATCCCCCGAGTACCGGCTGGTCAACCGCGGGATGTCCCTCGCACAGTTCAAGCGCATCTTCCGGATGGAGTACGCCCACCGCATGCTTGGGCGCGGGGTCGGCGTCGTTTTCCTGGTTCCGTTCCTCGTATTCCTTGCGATGCGGGCGATCCCCGGAGCAATGGTCCCGCAACTCGCTGCCGTGTTCATGCTCGGGGCGGCGCAGGGCGTGCTCGGTTGGTACATGGTCAGGAGCGGACTCGTGGACGAGCCGCGTGTGAGCCAGTACCGACTCGCGGCCCACCTCTCACTCGCGGTGGTGATCTACCTCTGGCTGCTCGTGCTCGGGTTGCGCACGCTTGGCGGAGGCGCCCCGGGCGCGGGTGGCGGCGGCGACGGCGACGCTTCGGCGCGGCACGACGGCGGCAGGGATGCCGGCGGTCCGAGGGGGGAGCGTGGCAGCGTCGGCGACGCCGGTGCTCCCGGGTGGAGTGGCGCCTCCGCCGCCCGGTGGCTGGCCCTCACCGCAGGAGCGTCGATCTTCGTCACTCTGGTCGCGGGTGCGTTCGTCGCCGGGTTGAAAGCCGGTCATGTCCATCCGACGTTTCCGAAGATGGGCGGGTTCTGGGTGCCGCCCGGGATGTTCGAACTCTCACCTTGGTGGCGGAACCTCTTCGAACACCCGGTCACCGCGCAATTTGCGCACAGGGTGCTGGCGTTGGTGAGTTGCCTCGCAGTGCTCGCCGCCTGGGGCGCGAGCGCCGCGAGCGGTGCCCCGCGACGAGCCCGTCTCTGGGCACACGCAAGCCTGTTCACGGTGGTCGCGCAGATCATGCTCGGCGTCGCCACCCTGTTGCTCCACGTGCCGATTCCGCTGGCCGCCGGCCACCAAGCGGGGGCGGTCGCGCTATTGACGTGCGTGGCGGGGCTCCACCATGCACTCGGTCGCCGGCTTTGAGCCGCGAAGCCTCTTCGCCGGGCAGCAGTCGATCCATCTCGCCGGCCGCCGGCCATCGGGCAGGAGCGACCGCGCTGCCGGAGGACGTCACGGTACCTCGGCACGTACCGGGCCACCGAATCCTGGGCCGCGCGATCACTTCCCCGGATCTTGCGGGGCCCCGGGTGTTCGGGCGCCGACGCCGACGACAAGCGCCACGGCCTGGGGGATCTCAGGGCATCGGGACGTTCGCCGAAGCGGCGGGGAGTGCCAGGCTTTCGGAGCGGGGAGGACTGCACCCTTTGCCGCGGCACGACGCTTCGGGCGCCAAGCGGCAGGCCGGCCTCTTCCCTTGTGCGGGAGCGCCAGGACAGGGGGTGCTCGTGCTCCCGCTCGCTCCCCGGAGGGAGCAGCGCCCGTGACCACCACTTCCAGGCCGCTCCGATGGGGCGTCGCCAAAAATGACGGACCGCCGAGCGACGTGCTTCTCGGCGTGCCGAAGAAAGCGCATGGTGTGAAGACCGCCCGCTGCCGTCGTGCTTTCCCTGGGACTCTCACGGGTCGCGAGCGGAGACGCGCGGTCCGCGGCCGCGCCGGCACAGACACGAGGACTCGATCGGCACGTCCGTCCTCGCAAGCGCCATGGCGAGCCTAGGGGCGATCAGCTCCGCCTCCGCCCGCTTGCCCAGGCGCATCAGGCATTCGTGAAATCCATGCAGGCTCCAGACGTTCTCCGGATGTCGGCAGGTTCGGGACAGGGTGTCGTCGAGCCCGAGGTCGGCCCGGTAGACGGCCTCTGCCTCATCGACCCGGCCCTGCTCCAGCAGGAGCGCGCCGAGCGCGTGCCGTGGCTGCTGCATCCAGCCCCAGGGCTCGTCGTAGGGAAGCGCGTCGGCAAGCCGGGCCGCCGCCCTCAGGTGCTCGAACGCGGCCTCGTGCTCGCCCGTTCGGTACTCCACCTCGCCGTGCAGCATTTCGGCCGCGACGGCGAGGATGTCGAGACAGGTGTTGTTGAACACGGTGCGCGTGGCGGGCACCCGGTCCACCGCGGTCTCGAAACGCGCCCGCTCGGCCACGGCCGCGGGCACGTCCTCCAGCACCGCGTGAGCGAGCCCCTTGGCGTAGTGCAGCATCGCGGTGGTCGTGCAGTAGAGCGTACGGTCCGCCGGCGGATCCATGGCGAGGATCTCGCGCCATCGGCCGAAGCGGATGGGTGCGTGCACCTGCATTGCCACATAGCCCTCCAGCCAGTCGGCCATCGGTGGGCTCTCCACGCGGAGCACCGATTCGGAAATGACCTCCAGCAGGCCCGCCGTCGCCTCCGTCGCGGCGCGGTAACGGCCGAGGAGCATCGCCCCGTAGAGCATGAAGTGGTAGTCGTGGGCGAACGAGAGCGCGTACCAGGGCCCGGGGGCCTCGCGATCGGAATACTTCCGGTCCGCGGCGATGGCGCGGGCGTTCCACTCCACCGCCGCGTTGTAGTCCCCGCACTGGACGTCGATATGGGTAGGCATATGCCGGAGGTGCGCCCCGTCGGGCACGAGGTCGCGCAGGCGGTCGGCCGCGCGGAGCGCCCGTTCCGGGTGCGGGGACATCTCCAGAACATGGATGTACATGTGCAGCAGGCCGGGATGGTCGGTCCCGCCCGCGGCTTCCCGGGCGCCGATGCCTTCTTCGAGCGCCGCCAGCGCTTCGAGGGTGTCCGCGCCTTCCGCCGGGTCGCCCGTCCCGAGATCCCAGAGGGCCCAGGGCGTGCGGTTCATGAGGGCCTCGGCGAACAGCGCACACACGTCCGGGTCGCGCGGGAACGCCCGGTGCACCTCCCGCATCGCGTCGGCGTAGCCGTCGTTCCACCGGTCGAAGTCGCCGTCCGGCTCCGGTGAGGGATAGCGCCGTGCGAGCGCCTCGACGAGCGCGCGCTCGACCGGCTCCACGTTTCCGATGCAGCCGAGCGCCTCCCGGGTGGCGGCCCGGACCTCGCGTAGCGTGGCCTTGAGATCGAGAGGGTCGAACTTGCTCCACGGCTTGTTGTAGTAAGGCCCGGCGGCGTAGCCGATCCCCCACCAGGCCATCGCGCAGCCGGGGTCGTGCCCGGTTGCCCGCCGGAAGCAGCGCACCGCTTCCTCGTGGTTGAAGGCGTAGCACCACACGAGCCCCCGGTCGAACCAGCGTTGCGCCTCGGCCGAGCGGGTGGAGACGGTACGGGTGTAGGTGCCGAGATCGTAGTAGTCGCCGGTGTTCGTCATTTCACCGTCCCCTTCTCACCCCGATGGGCCGATGACAGCAGATCCACGCATCGCGAACCGGTGGGTCCGGAGACTGCGACGTCCGCGCGTGAACCCGCGCCGCCTTTGCCTCCCCTTTCCTCCAATCGCCGCACACTCTGTATTTCCATGATCCGTTGTCAATCGGGACGGCCTTGATTCGGCAGGGTCCCGAGCGAAATCCCCAGGTCGATGCGGCCGTGATCGCGGGCGTCAGCCTGCGCGGAGGCATCGGCCGGATCGAGAACGTGATCCTCGGCGCATTGTTCATCGGGCTCGTCCGGAACGGAATGAATCTGGCCCACATCGAGTCCTGCCTCCAGATCGTGGTCATCGGCGCGCTGCCGATCCTTGCCGTGGTCGCGGACCAGTTCCGACTGCGCTACGCCGCCGGTCTGAGGGATTGACGACATGTTGCGCGTGGCCACGGAGACACCCTTGCCACCTTCGGTTTGAACGACGTTGCAGCTACTTCATGGTCGGGACCGTGGTGTCCGCCGACATGGATTCTGATCGGGCAAATGCAGCCGAACATGCCGGTGCGCTTCGTTTCCGTCGACATGGAGGCGGCGCTCGCGGCCCGCCGCGGCCCGCCGGAGTGCGTGCGGGACCGTCGTCCCGGTCGGTGGCGCTGGGTTGCGCGCGTTGCGCTTAGAATTTTTCCTCCGGCCTTCCGCAACGTCGGCGGCAAACCGTCCTTGATCGATCGCGGGTGAATTGTCCATGGAACTGTTCGATCTCACGGGAAAGATCGCGATCGTGACCGGCGGCAACGGCGGCATCGGGTTGGGAATGGCCCGCGGGCTCGCACGCGCCGGGGCGAACGTCGCGGTGGTTGCGCGCGACGCCGCGAAATCGGCGCTCGCGATCTCCGAGCTTGAGGCGATCGGCGCCGAAGCGATCTCGATCGAGGCGGACGTCACCGAATCCGACGCACACCGGCGCATGGCCGAGACCGCGGCGGAACGCTTCGGCGGAATCGACATCCTGGTCAACAACGCCGGCATCAACATCCGCAAGCGCCCGGAAGTCATGAGCGAGGACGAGTGGCGCACGGTGATGGACACGAACGTCACGAGCGCGTTCCTCGCCTCCAGGGCGTGCTACCCGTTCATGAAGCGCGCGGGCCGCGGCAAGATCCTCAACAACGGTTCGATGATGTCGATCTTCGGAGCGCCGTGGGCGCCGGCCTACGCCGCGTCGAAGGGCGGCATGGTGCAGCTCACCAAGTCCCTCGCGACCGCATGGGCCGGCGACGGCATCCAGGTGAACTGCTTTCTGCCGGGGTGGATCGATACCCCGCTCACGGTCCGGGGGCGCAAGGACGTCGAAGGGTTGCACGAGCGGATCATCGCCCGCACGCCGGCCGGACGCTGGGGGAAGATCGAGGACCTCGAGGGCATCGCGGTGTTCCTGGCGAGCCGCGCGTCCGATTTCATCACCGGCGCCGTGATCCCGGTGGATGGCGGATTTTCGGTCATGGTGTGACGCCGGTTCGACAGAGGGCCCGGCGCGCAATCCGCCGATCCGGCGAGAGCGATGACCCTTGCCCGCACGGAGATACACTCGACCGAGGGCCGGTGACCGGGCAGGGGCCGGGACGAAGCTGCGCCGCGGACCGACCGCCACAGGGAGCGTGGGTTGCACTTCGGGCAGGAAGGATCCGGGTTTTGCGAAAAATTCGGAACCTGGTTGCGCGGCGTCCGCCGGCTTCTACAATGGCCGACCGGCTCCGGAAGTCCGGGAGGGAGCGCCATGTTGGAGACACGGCGGCTTTGCGGCGCGCTTGGCGCCGAAGCCCGGGGAGTGGCTCTCTCGAAACCGTTGGGCGATGACGTTGCCCGGAGCCTCGTCGATGCGTTCCACGAACATCTGGTGCTCGTGTTCCGCGATCAATCGCTCGATCCGGCCGCGCAGATTGCGTTCACCCGGCTCTTCGGCGAGCCACAGGAGCATCCGCTACGCACCCGCGCGACCGTCGAAGGCTTCCCCGAGGTGCTGGTCATCGAGACCCGCCCCGGCCGCATCGGCGCACGCAACGACTACTGGCATTCCGACATCTCGCACGCGGAACGCCCGCCGGCCGCGTCGATCCTTCACGCATTCGCGATCCCCGAAGGGCTCGGCGACACGATGTTCTGCAACATGTATCGGGCGCTGGACACCCTCTCGCCCGGGATGCAGCGCCTGCTCGACGGCATGGAGGCGATACACAGCGCGGAAGCGACGATGCGCCGGGCCGAGGAGAAGGGGACCGACGCGCTCCCCGTCGAGCGTGTGCCGCCGCCGCTGGCCCATCCGGTGCTGCGCACCCACCCGCACACTCGCCGCCGGGCACTGTTCGTGAACCCGCACTTCACGGTGTCGTTCGCGGGGATGACACGAGAGGAGAGCGCGCCGCTGCTCGACTACCTCACCGCGCACTCGACGCCCCCGGAGAACGTCTACCGGCACCGCTGGGCAGCCGGCGACGTGGTGATCTGGGACAATCGCTGCACCATGCACTACGCGGTCCGCGATTACGACGCCACCGTCCACCGCAAGCACCACCGCACCACCGCGAGCGGCGAGCGCCCATTCTGAGCGTTGCGTTGCGCCCCGCCGGCGCACGGCCTCGGAGTGCGGGTGCGCATCATCACCGTCGCGGGTCCACGGACCGGCGGGGAGTACCGTCATTTCCCGAGATGGTCCCGGTTCCGGTGAAGGCGGCGGGAATCCGCGACGAGGAGTATCGAGAATGAGCACAGAGCGAGGCACGACGAACCCCTTCGAGACGGCCCTCGACCGCACCCCGGCAAACTACGTGCCGCTCACGCCGCTCACCTTCATCGAGCGCGCCGCCTCGGTCTGGCCCGACCACCCTTCGGTCATCCACGGCGAGCGCCGTTTCGACTGGGCCGGAACCTACGCGCGCTGCCGCCGCCTCGCCTCGGCGCTCGCGCAACGCGGCATCGGCATCGGGGACTGCGTGGCGGTCTTCGCGCCGAACGTCCCGGCGATCTACGAGGCCAGCTTTGGCGTGCCGATGCTCGGCGCGGTGCTCAACACCATCAACGTGCGGCTCGACCCGGCGACCATCGCGTTCATCCTGGAGCACGGCGAGGCGAAGGCGCTGCTCACCGACCGCGAGCTCTCGCCGGTGGTCGCGGATGCGCTCTCCCGGATGGAGCGCCCGCCGCTGGTCATCGACGTCGACGACGCCCTCGCGGCCGGCGGGGAGCGCATCGGTGCGGTCGAGTACGAGGCGTTCATCGAAGAGGGAGACCCCGAGTTCGACTGGTCGGGCCCCGACGACGAATGGCGCGCGATCTCGCTCAACTACACCTCGGGCACCACCGGGAACCCGAAGGGCGTCGTCTACCACCACCGCGGCGCCTATCTCAACGCGCTCTCGAACGCCATCGGCTGGGACCTCGCGCACCATCCCGTCTACCTGTGGACCCTGCCGATGTTCCACTGCAACGGATGGTGCTTCCCGTGGACGCTGGCGGCGGTGGGCGGGACCAGCGTCTGTACGCGCCGGGTGGAAGCCGGTGCGATCTACGCAGCGATCGCCGACGAGGGCGTGACCCATCTCTGCGGGGCGCCGGTGGTGCTCGGGATGATCCTGAACGCGGGCGAGGACGAGCGGCGCCCGTTCCCGCATCCGGTGCACGTGATGACCGCCGCCGCGCCCCCGCCCGCCGCGGTGCTAGAACGCATGGAGCGCGAGGGATTCAAGGTGACCCACGTCTACGGGCTCACCGAGACCTACGGCCCCGCGGTGATCTGCGCGTGGAAGAAGGAATGGGACGCGCTCCCGATGCCGGAGCAGGCGGAGCGCAAGTCGCGCCAGGGCGTGCGCTACCACGCGCTCGACGCCCTGGAGGTGATGGACCCGGAGACGATGCTCCCGGTGGCGAGGGACAGCGAGACCCTGGGCGAGGTGATGTTCCGCGGCAACGTCGTGATGAAGGGCTACCTCAAGAACCCGGCCGCCACCGGGGAGGCGTTCGCAGGCGGCTGGTTCCACTCCGGAGACCTCGGGGTCGTGCATCCCGACGGCTACATCCAGCTCAAGGACCGGTCCAAGGACATCATCATCTCGGGCGGGGAGAACATCTCCTCGATCGAGGTCGAGGACGCCCTCTACCGCCACCCGGCGGTGCTCGAAGCCGCCGTCGTGGCCCGCCCCGACGAGAGGTGGGGCGAGACCCCCTGCGCCTTCGTGACCCTGCGCGAGGGAGCGGGAGAGGTCACCGAAGACGACCTCATCGCCTTCTGCCGGGAACACCTCGCGCGCTTCAAGGCGCCCCGGACGGTGGTGTTCGGTCCACTGCCGAAGACCTCGACCGGCAAAACCCAGAAGTTCAAGCTGCGCGAGCGTGCCGGGTCGTTGCGGGAAGCGGCCCCAAGGCCGGATCACTCACGATGGAAGTGAGATCTTGAGCGGAAACATTGCAGGAATCCATCGTCGGCATCGCGAGCGCCATCGTTATTTGTACGGCGGATTTTCGGCGTTTTCATGGTTTCGTTCTCCGATGGTGCGCCTGTCCGGCGCGTTGCCTTCCCTCCCGGCAAATGGGAGAGACGTCTCTCGCCGCCCCGAAGGCGGGATGCCGCGAATGGGTGGAGCGCGCGGCTCCCCGTTGAAGGAACGCGAGGCGATCTGGAAGGAGCGCCGGTGAACTCGTCCTGGGGATGCCGAGACGCCAACTCAGGAAAAGACGGCGGTGCGCTCGTCATGACCGACCCTGGACGGCCCGTAGCGCGCTCCCCGCATCCGTGTGCGCAGGGATTCCGGCGGGCGGTGCGCACCTCCCGACCCCCGCTTACGCGGGGGCAGGCTAGCCGGTGAGCCGGCCGAGCGCTTCCCGATCGGCCTCGGCCTCTGCACACAGGGCGCGCGCTTCGGCCTGCCATGCCTCGCGGTCGGTGCGTGCTTCGGCGCACATGGCCTGCATTTCGGACCGGATGCTGTTGCCGCTGGTGATGTCGAGGCCAGCCAGCGCGAGGCCAACGGTCACGATGGCGATGGTTTTGGCTGAGCTTGAACATGGGGGAGCCACCGGCTGGGGCGCAGGCCGCAACGAGTGTCCGCGATCGTCGCATAGCTCGAAAGGTCCGTGATGACCCCGATCGGGCGGGGTTGCCGCGGTCCCGCGACATGCGCCTTGTGCCGGAAAGCCGCCGAAGAAGCACGGAGTTCGCTCGCACTCATCGTCGCCATCATCGGCACCGGCGCCATGCTCGCCGGGTTGCACGCGCCGCGAGTCCGCGCCGCCCGCGTAACCGTTCCACGAGGAACGCCATGAACACCGCAACCTTCGACACCTGCGCCGCCGTCAAGACACTCCGGGAAGCGGGCGCCGGTGAAGCGATGGCGGAAGCGATCGTGAACACCGTCAGCGCCACGGCCGGCGTCGACCGGGACAAGCCCGCGACGAAGGCGGACCCCGCCGGAACCCGCACCCGAGCTCGCCGCCCTCGAAGTCCGGTTGACGTGGCGCCTGGTGGACATCGCCACCGCTATCGTCGCCGCCGTGAAGCTGATCCCCGGACTCGACATGACTGCAGCGGGTCCTCTTCCACCCGCCTATCGGGAAGCCGTGAAGCTGGTGCACGTGCCCTACCTCGATACGGGCGCAGGCCCGTGAGGCATCCGTCGAGTTGCCGACGCCGCGCGTTCAGGCCACACTCGCCCCTCGAAGGGACCGCACCATGTTCAAGCTCACCCAGGAAACCATCGCCATCGTGACCGTCGGCCTCACACTGGCCGGCTTCGTCATCTGCAGCACCAACGACATCCGCGCCGAAGCGCGCGCCGACCGCGAAGCCTTCGAGAAGCACATCACCCGGCTGATCCAGAGCCTGCTCCCGGCCTGACCGGGGGAGCAGGGTCGGCTCAGCGGCATCGTCGAGCAGATGCGCACCGCCCGCCGGTAGCGCACACCCTCCGGGTTGTCGGCCGCCTGATCGGCCCGTTTGCGCGCGAGCCAAGGCATTGAGCGCCACCGAAGCGCTCGTCCGGCGCCGGCAGCGCCCCCAGGACGCCCAGGACGGCGCGGGACAGCCGAGCGCAACGCGGCCTGCGCTCCAGCCGGAGGCTCCCCCATGTTCAAGCTCAGCCAAAACCATCGCCGTCGTGACCGCTGGCCTCGCGCTGGCTGGCCTCGACATCACCAGCGGCAACAGCATCCGGTCCGAAATGCAGGCCATGTGCGCCGAAGCCCGTGCCGACCGCGAGGCGTGGCAGGCCGAGGCGCGCGCCCTGCGTGCAGAGGCCGGGGCCGATCGGGAAGCGCTCGGCCGACTCACCGGCGTCGTCGAGGAGGTACGCACCACCCGCCGGTGACGCCCCCCCTCGCCGTTCAGAGCCACCCAGGCTCGCGGCGGGTTCGGCGCAGCGGCGATGTCGGGCGGCCGGGCTCGAGCGCCGGGCGGAATCGACGCGCAGGCAAGGCGCTCCCGGGCGGATACTGACGGAGGCCAAGCAAGCGGATGCCGCGCGTTGCGTCGGCGCGATCGAACTTGCGCGGCATGCGGCGGCGGCTTCGATACGCGCCGGTCCCCCCCATGCACCCGAGCGGAACCGCGCGTTGCGTCGAACTCCCGTGGTTGAAATCGCGAGGTCCACGGACACGCTCATCCGGGCGGCGGGTTCGAGTGCCGGCCATCACCAGGGGCGGCCGGGTTCGAGCGGCGAGACCGGCCAGGGCGGGCGGGTTGTGAAGCTCGTGGCGGATGCTGCCGGGATGTCGAGCGCCGGCCAGCATCGAGCGGCATCGACGGAGGCCGGCGTAGCCGGCCAACAGGCAAAGGAACAGGGGCGCGCGTACCCGGCGTTCCTCGCGGTGGCGGATGGGACGCACCCGGATGTCGCGCCCCTTGAGAGTGCGGAACCAGCGCTCCACATCGGCCAGCCCCTTGCAGGTGCGCACCGTGTCTTCGGGCGGGAGCCGCTGCGCGGGCTCGCTGGTGCGAAGCACGTACAGGCCATCGAGCCGCGCTTCGGCTTCGATTCGCTCGTGGTCTCGCGCGTAGACCAAGCGCCCCTCGCGCACTGCCCACCGGAAGTGCTTGGCCATCCCCCGATGGGGCTCGGGGGCAGGCTTGTGCCGGGCGATGACCCGGCCCACCTTGTGCCCGATGTGTGCCGCATCGAGCGGCGTGCGGGTGCGCCGGGCGGCCTCGCGCGCGATGCGTTCGAGTCCTGCCTCGGTGGCCGCGAGCAGCGCCTCGCGCTTGCACGCGCGTTCCTCGGCCGGCAGCGGGTTGTAGCACCCCACCAGACGCTCGCCGGGATAGTGCGGGCTGACGAACTCCGCCAAGTGCTGCTCGTCGAACAGCGATAGCTGCAATGCCTCGCTCTCGACCAGCGAGCGCACCTGCGGCGCGCGCAACGCGCTCACCCAGCCCAACCCGGGATGGCGCTTGAGGTGTTCGATGCGCCCCTGCGTGAGCAGGCCCCGATCCCCGACCAGCACCACCCGTTCGAGCCCGAAGGGCTCGCGCACCTTGAGCATCTGGTCGGCCACGGTGTGGGGGTCAGACGTTCCACGACCATCGCCACGACCCGGTCGCGCTCGGGGGAGCGCTTCGGGGCGATGAGCCGGTCGAGTCCCAAGCGCCGGACCAGGGTCAAGAGCAGCTCGACGTGGCCGTGGGGCGCCGAGCGTTCGATGGTGAAGGCGGCTTCGGGGGACACCAGGCGCTGGCCCTTGAGCACCCGGCGCAGGGAATCGACCTTCTCCGCGGGCCAGTCGGTGAGGTTGGCCAAGGTCTTCTTGCGCACCCTTGCGCCAGCCTTCTCGCAGCAGGATCGCGAGGCGGGAGTTGCGGTTGGGGACGGTTTCGATATACATGGGAACGAAATCCAACCCCTCCAGAGACCTTTCTTGTTTCCAAATCAACCGGTTATCCTCAATTCAACACCCAAAATCCAGGGGAACTTCGGGTTAAAGTGCCGACCGCTTCGCGCCCTTCGGGGAGACGTCATCGCGGATTGCCCGCCATTCCATGCGCGCGGTACGGTTCGCTATCGCCGTTCAATCTGCGACCTGCGCTCAGAATTGCGCTATACGCGCCATTCATCCCTACGCGCGGCTCGCCGCGGCTCGCACGTGCTACGGGACACTTCGGGATGAAGGGTTGATTGACCGTGCCGCAAGACGGCACGGAAATCGACGTTGCCGGCACCGTGCAAGACGACACCGGCAACGTCGCCGAGGTTGCGCCCGGCGCAATGCGGCCGGGTTGGCTACGCGCTTAGCCCGGATTTCTCACCAAGGGGGTCGAATGAGGCCGTGTCCTGTGCGATCAATCACTTGTCTAACAACAGGAGCACGGCCTCATGACCACACAGTGTAACGCAACGAAGCTGATGTTTCACGAATTGGATTCCCGAGAGATAGTGGGCCGACTCGACGGGGGCGAGATCACATCGGACGCGGGCGGGCTGTTGTTGCGCGAAGTGGAGAAGCGCACCCGGATATTGGGCCGGATGAGCGAGTGTTTCGATGATCATCGTGATCCTGAGCGGATCGAACATTCGGTGGAGTCGCTGGTGAAGCAGCGGGTGATGGGGTTGTGTCTGGGGTATGAGGATCTGAACGATCATGACGAGCTGCGCCGAGACCGGATGATGGCGTTGCTGTGTGAAAGCGAAGATATCAAGGGTGAGCGTCGGCACAAGGAGCCGGATCGTGGGAAGGCATTGGCGGGCAAGAGCACGTTGAATCGTCCGGAGTTGACGCCGTGGAAGGAGAGTGACAGGCGATACAAGAAGATGGAGGCGGATACGGTGGGTGAACCGCCCCGGGAATCCCGGGACTCCACCCGTTGAGTCTACGGGAGGAAAAGGCAGATGACTTCACCGATAAGATACTCTGCGGAAGTCCGGGATCGGACAGTGCGCCTGGTGTTGGAGCATCAGGATTGGGCCAGACTTCTGGCAGAGGTATAGCCGCAAGTGGATAATCCCGTATCCGTGAGATCTTCGACAAAACGACGGAAGTTTTGCGGACGTCACGACCTGCCACGTCAAATCGAAGTGAAGTCGGCGGCTGGCCGGTGGCCCACGGGGCCGACACGGCACGATCCCTTGGATCGGGTGCCTGCACCTGTCCGGCCGCTGGCGATGGTTCCAGCGCACACGCGCGAGCTCCGAAGGGAGATCGGATCGTGAAAACCGTGGTCTGCAAGGCATGGGGTCCGCCCGAGGCGCTCGTCGTCTTCGATCCCGTCGGGGGTCGGGGCGAGGTCTTCACCCAGTCAGTCGATGCGCTGCATCGCCTGGGAGGGCCGGTTGCTCGTCATCGGCTTCGCCGCGGGCGACATCCCCGCGGTCCCGGCCTGCCTGGTTCTGGTGGTGAATGTGAGCGCGCCACCACCGCGTTCCTGCGCCGCGCGACAAAGTCACCCGGCCTGAGCGCCAGACGCGGCGCCTGACCCTTCCTCGCCGGCCTGGGCCGCGAAGATCGAGGTGTAGCCGCCCGACCAGTCCGGCGGAATGAGGCACGGTCGCGGGTCGTGGTGCGCCCAGCGGGCGGGCTTGCCCCGGATCACCTGCCCCATTTGCGGGGTGGGCTCGGGATGCGGGGTGTAGGGAAACGCATCCGCCGATGCGTATGCGTTCAGCAGCAACGGACGTCCGTCGGCCCTGGTGCTCGGCGGCGAGCCGTGCACGATGCGGCAGTTGTGCACGGTGACGGATCCGGCCGGCGCCTCGATGTACACGGCGTTCCCGACATCGAGCCGTTCGACGTCGCGCGGGTTCAGACACCCGATCCACTGCCCTTCGTCGTTGTATTGATCGAAGAGCGCGCCGGTGTGGCTCCCGGGGAGGAAGCCAACCGCACCGTCGGCGAAGGCGGTGTCCTGGAGCATCAGGCCGATGGTCAGCGGGCTGTAGTTGGTATGGGGATAGAACTGGATGTCCTGGTGCCAGTCCACCTGGTCGTGGCCGTCGTTCCACTTGAAGTTGAGCTTCGAGTGGTGGAACACCACGTCCGGTCCGACCAGATCCGCCGCCACGTCGGCCAGCACCCCGGTCGCGACCTCCCAGAACAGCTCGTGCTGCTCGTGGGGGCGGCGGAGCCGGCGGATACGAGGGACTTGCGCCGAATGCCCCGGTGCGAGGTCGAAGACGTTGCCGGAGCGGGTCTCGCTCCGGCTCTTCTCGACGAATTCATCGACGGCCACGCGGATCCGCGTGACCTCGGTCGCCTCGAACAGCGAATCGACCGCGACGTAGCCGTTGGTGAAGTAGGACTCGCGCTGCTCTTGCGTAAGGACCCGCGCGGGATGGGACAGCACTGCTTCCGGTGTCATCGCTCCGACCTCCCGATTGGACACGGTTTCCGAGACGTTCGGTAGTATAGGCGCTGGTGGCCGCATGCCGTGAGCGGCGGCGCTTGGGGGTGCGTTCCGCGTATCCCCGTCCGCGACGGTGGGATCGCTGTTCCGCGAAGTCCACGGGAGCGGCGCGTCCTGACGGACGCGGTCGTCCCGCCCGCATTGACGTCATGCCGGAACGTCCGCGGTCACCATCGATCCGGCACGCACCGTCGGACCGCCGCCGTAAAGCCCGTCATCCCCCGTAACCCATGGATCCCCCGTGAGAGCCCAAACGGAACATCGCATGCACTTCTCCACCGACGTCCTCGTCATCGGCGCCGGCGGCGCCGGGATGTACGCCGCGATCGCCGCGGCACGCGCCGGCGCCCGCGTCATCCTCGCCGACAAGAACATGGTCGGGCGCGGCGGTGCGACGATCATGGCGCAGATGACCGTCGCCGCCGCCCTCGCCGAGCAGGAGCCGGACACATGGGAAGACCACCTTGCCGACACCCTCGCGGCAGGTCGCGGACTCTGCGACGAGGCCCTCGCCGAGGTACTGTGCCGGGCCGCGCCCGAGCGGATGCGCGAGATGGACGGCTGGGGAGTCGGCTGGGCCCGCGCGGGCGGTTCCGCCGGCCAACCCGGCCACATCCGTCAGGTCATGGCTCCGGGCCATGGCCGCCGGCGCTGCTGCTACGTCGATTTCCTGAACACCGGGCCCGCGGTGGCCGGGACGCTCCGCAAGCGGGTGGGCCGGACCACCGGCATTCGTGCGCTGGGCAACGTTGCGGTCACCGATCTTGTGGTGAAGGAGGGCTCGGTGCGCGGCGCGCTCGCACTCTCCCTCGCCGACGGCGCGGAGCTCGAGATCGCCGCCGGGGCGACGGTGATCGCGACCGGCGGGCTGACCAGGCTCTATGCTCGGTCGAGCGCCTCGAACAACATGGCGGGTGAAGGCCATGCACTCGCGCTCCGGGCGGGCGCGGCCCTCGTCGACATGGAGTTCGTGCAGTTCTTCCCGATCGGCCATCTGGCCCCGCGCCTTGTCGGCATGGACCCCGTCATGTGGGACCCCTTCCGCTACAAGCTCGGCGGACGACTGCTCAATGGCGGGATGGAGGAGTTCATCGACCGCTATGGCGGAGAGGACGACGGCAAGTACACCGCCACCCGGGACCTCGCCACCTGCGCGATCTGCCGCGAGGTCGAGGCAGGGCGCGGCTCGCCGTCGGGAGGAGCGTGGCTCTCGTTCACCCACTTGCCCGAGGCGGAGCTGCGCGCCGCCTTCGGGCCGGTGATCGACCGGCTGCTGAAGAACGGCATCGATCTCACCCGCGGGCCCGTCGAGGTCGCGCCGATCGCGCACTACCACATGGGCGGGGTGAAGGTGGATGTCCACATGAGGAGCACCGTCGCCGGCCTCTACGCGGCGGGCGAGGCGGTGGGCGGCGCGGCCGGTGCGAACAGGCTCTCGGGCAACGCGATCAGCGAAGCGCTCGTGTACGGCGCGATCGCCGGCCGCGAGGCGGCGCGATACGCCGGACGCCACGCCGGTGGATGGGACACGCGCGCTGCGCACGCCGTCCGGGACGCCGCGGCGCCGGAGACGCGCACGGCATCGACGCCGCGCACGGCCACGGTGCCGGGGACACGCACTGCATCGGCACCAGGCGCGGCATCGGAGCCGGGGTCGCGTACCGCGTCAGCGCCATGTACCACCGCGGACGGAGGCGACGGGGCGGACGTCACGAGTTCTGCGGCGCTCATGGGTGAGTTGCGCCGGCTCATGTGGGCGCGGGTCGGACCGTTTCGCGATCGCGTGAGGCTGTCGGCCGCCCTCGACCGCGTTCACGCGATCCGGAGCGATGTGCTTCCGCGGATCCCCGTTCCGCGCGAGACCGCCTTCGCCATCGAGCTGACGGATTGGCACGAGCTGCGCTCGGCGCTCCTCGTCGCCGAGGCGGTGGCGGTCGCGGCGCTCGCCCGCGAGGAGAGCCGCGGCGCGCACCAGCGGGATGACTTTCCGGAAACTTCTGAGCGGTTCCGGTCCAATCAGCAGATCCTCATGCGGGGAGGCGTGCTCACCTCCCGGTTCGTCCCTGTCGCGAGGGAGGGCGCTACGGCATGAACGCGGTCGCGGTGCTCAGGATTGCCCGCGGCAGGCCCGGGGAGACCGGGGGCATCGGAAACCGGGACCGGTTCGAGACCTTCGAGGTCCCCCATGCCCCGGGGCAATCGATCCTCGACGGATTGATGTGGATCCGCGAGCACGTCGATTCGAGCCTCGCGTTCCGCTTCGCGTGCATCAATGCGAACGTGTGCAAGGAATGCGTGATGCGGATCGACGGAAAGAACGGGTACGCGTGCACCGAAAGGCTGAAACCGGGCGAGACGGTGCTGGAACCCCTCGCGAGCAAGCGCCTCATCCGCGACCTCGCCTGCGACACCGTGCCCCCGAAGGAGAGGCTGGAGACGGCCGGCAACCGGTGAATCCGCCGGTGCGCCGGGAAATTCCGCTGCCGTGTCCTCCGGCGCCGCGTTCGGCATCACCAACTTCGAGACGGTGGAACGGTACATGCTCGATCTCGATGTCGAGACGAGCCTCAAGCGTGCGGCGGGCGATGAACGCCTCGCGGCTCGCGCGCGCTCATCACGGCACCGCCTCCCGGACCTGCTCGAAGCGTTCGAGGGGTGCGGCCCGCCCGAGCAGATCGTCGAGCCGCCCCGGTGAGCTCGCGCTTTCCCCGGAAGACCCGGGACCTCCGCTCAGGCCGCCGCTTCGATCGCCGGCGGCACGAGGGGGGAGTCGGCGTCGAACCGCACCCCGCCGCGCAGGCAGAAGGCCGGGCGGATCAAGGTGTCGGTGACGACTTCCGTCCCGCTGTTGTCGGAGAGGAGGAAGCGGCCCTTCAACACTTCGAGCACCGAGACGTCCGCCTCGCGGCCGACGCCCAGGCTGCCCAGAGTGTCCTCCATGCGCAGGAGCCTGGCGGCGTTGGCGGTGACCGTGGCGACGATCTCGTCGAGATCGAGCCCCAGCGCGAGCAGCTCGGTCATCGCCACGGTGAGGTTGAAGGGTGCGACCCCGGCGAAGGGGTTCGAGGAGCGCTCTTCGTCGCTCATGCCGGACTGGGGGACGTGGACGTTGTAGCCGTGCATGTCCGCACCGAGGGTGAACGGGCGGATCCCCGCGTCGAGGGTGCGCCGCGCCATGTCGAGGCTGAAGTGCGAGCCGTGCCCGACGTCCACCACCACGCCGCGATCGATCGCCTCCCGGATCACCGGGTGCACCTCGCCGGTCTCCCCGCTGACGAAGCCGCCGGGATGGCGCGTGAACGGATGCGCGAGCACGTCGCCCTCGCCGAGGAGGGGGACGAGCTCCCGGACGTAGGCGTCGGCATCCACGGCCACGCCGTCGGCTGCGGGCCAGAGCTGGCCGAGGTGGATGTAGAGCGGGACGTCCGCCTCGCGCGCGATCCGCTGGCCGAGCTTGACGACCTCCAGTCCCCAGCGCGACGCACCGCCGATCTCCGCGTGCGACTTCACCCCCTTCACGATGTCGCGGTTCTCCCCTACGGCCCGGACCGTGTGTTCGACGTTGACGCCGCCCGGGCCGTAGAGCTCGGGATAGAAGTGCCCTTCGAGCCCCCCGACGAGGTAGCTGGAGATGAACGCCAGCACCCGGCTCGACGCCGGCTCGGCGACGAAGTGCCGGAAGCCGCGGATGGTCATGCAGCTCGGCCCGCCCTGATCGATCAGCGTGGTGGTCGCCGAGCGTACCCCGACCATGTCCGGGTTCAGCCCGAACTTCCCGGTGACGTGCTCGTAGACGTGGGCGTGGGTGTCGATCATCCCGGCGATCACCAGCTTGCCCGCGACATCGATCAATTCCGTTCCGCCGCCGGGTGCGAGATCGAGCGCGATCGCACCGATGCGGCCCGCCCGGACCCCGACGTCGAATCTGCCGTTGCGGCCCGTCGCCGGGTCGATGACGGTGCCTCCCTTCAGGATCGTGTCGTACACGGTTTGCCCGTTCGCCATGTCTCGTCCTCCAAGGGCCATTACCTTCGATGCTTCGTACCGGTGAGCCGCCTGCGGCCGTGCGACGTCCAGGCAGCCTTGACTCGATGATACCCTTCGCCCGCTTCCCCACGGCGTCTCGGAGAAGGACGTCATCCCGCCGTCTCGCCCGGAAGCAGGTTGTTCCCAACTCAAGTTTCGGGACTTGCTGACCGAAATGGATTCCCGCTACCCGCACCCGCTTTCGCGGGCACCAGCTTTGCGGGAATGACGAGCCAAGACGACCGTTGGTGCGGACGGTTTGTCCTCACTGGCAGTATCGGACGCCTCGCAGACAGCCCCGGCCCCGATTGTTGCAGAAACCGGAAGATCCGTGATTACCCCGATCAAGCCGGGAGCAGGGTCCGTCATTCCCGCGAAAGCGGGAATCCATCGCCTGATTCAGGCATTTCGAGTCCCGAAACTTGAGTTCCCAGGCATCGCGTGCAGGTTGAAGCCGATCTGCGCCGCCGCGGCGCGTCGTCTCCCGTGGACGCGCTTCGCCCCGTCACCGTCGCCGGGAGCCGGTACCTGGCCCCGCAACCCTTCGCCCTCCTTGACGAGGCGGCCCTCGTCCACGAGGCGCTTCAGGCGGTGTTGCAGGATCCGAATCGGTAAATCGATCCCGGCGTCGCGGGCAATCTCTGCCCCATCGTGACACCGCCGGGATGGCCGCGGAGGGCAACCTCGATCAACTTCAACTCCTCATCGGGGATGCGTTTCTCCGTGACCGTCGTTGCGCGTATCGTGCGGGTGCGTCCTCTTCGCGCAACTTTGAATACAGTTGCCCGCAGCATCGGAGCCTCCGGAGCCCAGGCTCCATGCCACCGCGCTAACCGAGCACCGAGAAGCTGCTCTCCCGGTTGATCTCGCGCTTGCGCGAGTAGAAACCGACGTCCACTTGGCGGCCGATGTGATCGAGGCGGAACGAGAGCGGGCGGGCATCGTGGTCGTTGCCTTGCTCGCAGTAGTCGATGAGGGCGGCCATCATCCGGCCCGCCACCGGTGCGTTCTTGAACTGATTCCCCGAGGTGCCGATCGCCATGTAGAAACCCGGCACCCGGCTCTTGTCGTAGATCGGGATCCAGTCGTCGGAGGCGTCGTAGAGGTCCACCACCCCACGCAGGCCCGAAGGGATGCCGAGGCTCGGGACGCGCTGTCCGTAACGATGGGCCTGGGTGGCGCCCTGCTCGGTAAAGTCGCGCACGTAGTCGTCGGGATCGACGAACTCGCGCGGGTCGCACTCCGGGTCCTCGCTGCCGATCAGGATGTGGTTGCCGGTCTCCGGCCGAACGTAGCAGCCGATGTCGCTGTCGGAGACGACGATGCCGAGCGACTCGAAGTCGAAGCCCGCCGGGGCGGGTACGTGGACGACTTCCTGGCGCAACGGCTTCGTCTCGATGGTCATGTCGTCGAGGGTGCCGGCCATGCGGTTGACGATGGCGGAGTGGGGGCCGGCGATGTTGACTACGATCGGAGCGGCGACCTCCGTGCCGTCGTCGAGCTTCACGCCGCGGATGCGTCCCCCATCCCCGCTTCCCCCACCACCTTCGCCTCGGGTGCGCCCTGCGCCGCCTCCCCTGCCACCTTGACCACCGTGCATCCGTCCACCTCCGCCGCCATTCTCTGCGTCTTCCCCGCTCTCTCGGCAGCCTCCCTCTGTCTTCTCCATGAGGATCCCGACGACCTCGCGCCCGAACCGGAACTCCGCGCCCTTCGCCTCCGCCGCGCGCTGCAGGTTGTGCGTCGAGAGCTGGGGGTCGGAGATGTAGCCGGCGGTGGGCCAGAACACCCCGCCCGAGAGCTCGCCCCCGCTCGGCTCGCCGAACCCCTCGTCGTGCATCAGCCGGGGCGGTCCGTAACGGCGTGTGTCGTAGATGGGAAGCCGATCGCGGATCTTCGCGGCGTCCCATTCCTCGAAGGGGATGCCGAGCTCCCTGGAAAGCCGGACGTGCTTGTCCAGATGCCCGTTGTGGGCGGTCTTCATCACGAGGCATCCGCACTCGACGAACTTCGCGAGGCCGCGCTCGTCGTCCGCTTCGAGGTACTTCGCCCACTCGCGCCAGTAGTGGTACCCCTCCCACGCGAGCGCGATGCCGTCGAAGGTCGAGTAGTGCACCCGGATGATTGCGCAGGAGCTGGAGGTCGGCCCGTAGCCGGCGGCCGGAAACCTGTCCACGTTCAGGGTCCGGTAGCCGAGCTTGGCCAGCTCGAAGGCGGTGGCGGCGCCGATGATGCCGGCGCCGATGATGATGGCGTCGTACTGGTCACGCATGGGTCGGCCTCCTCGAATGTCGGGACACGCTGCGCGCTCTCGGACGCATCACGCGAGCGCCGGCGCGGTCGCCTGACGATTCCGTTGCATGGAATCGCCGACGACCCCGGCGGGGTCGGTCCTCCGCGCCGTCGCCCGGGTCAGGGGTCCAGCGGGGGCAGGTACGTCGTCCCCAGGGTGCGTCCACCGTTGCCGTTGGGACGGTTCAGGTTGCCGGAAAGCGCCCGGCGTCCGATCCTCACCGCTGCCGCCAGCGTCACCGATGCCAGCCGGCCCAGATGATCGCTGAACGCCTTGAGATCGCCGGCGTCCGCGGCCTCCAGGGCGTCGATGTAGTCGTCGCGCCCGACAGTGGTGATCAGCGGGGACGGCTCGCCCCTCTTGAGGTAGGCATAGGCCATCAACATGCGCGAGACCCGGCCGTTGCCGTCCTGGAAGGGATGGGTGCGCACGAACCGATGGTGCATCCAGGCGGCTTCGACCTCGACGGGGTAGCGCTGCCTCTCGACGTCGGCATGCAACGCGAAGAAGCGGTCCATCTCGTCCTGCACCCGCTCCGGGGGGCAGTATTGGTGCACCACGCCATCCCGCCGCTTCGGGTTGTTGGGCCGCACCTTCCACTGCCCCTTGAGGCGGAATGGAACCTGGACCCGGCGCCCGTCCGGCGCGATGCCCGCCACGGTTTCCTGGTGGCGGGTGATGAGCTGATGCCAGGTCTTGAGGGTGTGCTGCGTCAGCGGGCGCCCGCCGGCGATGTCCGCGAACAGCATGTTGTAGGCCGTCTCCTGGTCGGCCAGCAGGCCCTGGATGGTCCGGTCCTGCACGTTCTCCACCGTATGCGCCCCGACCACGCCGGACAGCCCTTCGGCGATCAACTGCTCGGTGATGCCGTGCCTGAGCGTGTAGAGGCCCTCGATCTGCCCGGTTTCGATGGCGAAGGCCCGGCCCCGCTCCTCGAGCCACTTGTCGAGGAACGCGCGCGGTTCGTCGCGGTCCTTCAGGGCCGCCCGGATGGACGCCCATTCCTCGGACAGCTCGCCGTAGCCGGGCACGCGCCATGCATGGGCGCCCTCGGGCATCCCGGCCAGCGGTCGCCAGATTTCAGGGTGGTCGTACTCGGGGGTGGAACCGTTCATATCCCCTCCAGGGGGCAGCAGCCATCTTGACCCGGGCGCCGCCATGCCGGTGACGCCCGCTTTCCGCGCCGCGAAGGCGTAGCGCGTCGAGCCGGATGAAGCCCTCGGCGTCACGTTGGTCGCAGGCGCCCCGGTCGTCCTTGATGAAGACCCCCTTTACCCCAGCGCTTCGGCCTTGCGCCGGGCCGGCTCCAGCTCTTCGCCCTGCCCGAAATCGGCGGTGAAGGTAACGACCTCGCCCCGTACCGCTCTTGCAGCGATTTCGGGATGATGAAGGTATCGAGGCCGCCGGACAAGGCCGCGCGTTTCCGTTACCTGCCCGATCCGCCCCCCGACTCGCCCGACACGTTCGAAGCCTGGCCGGCCGGCGCCGCGGCGTCGGCGGATCCCCTGTTCTTTGCCGTGATCGATCGCGCCACCGGCCGAGCCGAGGGGCGCCAGTCACTGATGCGCATCACCCCCGCCCACCGGTGCATCGAGATCGGCAACGTCCACCGGGGTCCCCGGATGGCGGGCACACGCATCGCCACCGAGGCCATGTACCTGTTCGCCGCCTGCGTCTTCGAGACACTCGGCTGTCGGCGTTATGAATGGAAGTGCGACGCTCTCAACGCCCCCTCGCGCCGGGCCGCCCCGCGCTTCGGCTTCACGTACGAAGGCCGTTTCCGTCGAGCGGTGATCATCCGCAACCGCAGCCGCGACACCGCCTGGCTCGCGATGATCGGCGAGGAGTGGCCCGCGCGCTGAAGGCGGCTTGTGAACGATGGCTCGCACCGGAGAACTTCGATGCACGAGGAAGGCAGCGCACCCGGTTGAGCGAGCTGACGGCGGCGGCGCTCGCGAGCCTGCGGTAGCTGATGACGGTATGAAGACGACTGTTGGCGAATGTGGCCTACCCTCACCGGCCGTGAGCTTGAGCCACACGCTGCTTGGGCAGTTCGAGTCCGTACCGGTGCGGCTTTACGGACGTTTCCGCGCTTGGCGGGAGCCCCGTCAGGAATGCAGCGCCTTCGAGTTCCGGGCGTTGCGGAACAGCATCGCCGGGATTTCGGCATCCACTCCGGTGGAGACGACGACCGCCCCGGCCTTGCCGCCGGCACCGCCGATGACCGCCTCGACGACGCGGTCGATCAGGCCCCGATGCGGTGACAGGCCGCATACCGGATCCGCCGCGGCCGGATCGCCGGCGACCAGCCAAGCCTGGCAGCGGCAACCGCCGAAGTCCTTGTCCCGCTCGGGACAGCTCCGGCACGGCTCCTTCATCCACTCCGTGCCGCGGAACCGGTTGAACGCCGGCGACTCGTTCCAGATCCAGGCAAGACGGTGCTCGGTCACCTTGGGAAATTCGAGCCCCGGAAGCATGCGCGCACCCTGGCAGGGCAGGGCGGTGCCGTCGGGGGCGATGCTGAGGAACACCTTGCCCCAACCGTTCATGCACGGCTTCGGGCGATCGGCGTAGTAGTCCGGAACAACATAGAGAATCCTCATGCGATCGCCGTGCGCTGCCTTGTACCGGTTCGCCACCGCCTCCGAGCGTTCGAGCTGCCCGCGGGAAGGAAGGAGCCGGTGCCGGTTGTGGAACGCCCAGCCGTAGTACTGGGTGTTGGCGAGCTCTACGTAATCCGCCCCCAGGTCCAGCGCCATGTCGAGGATTGCGTCCGTGCGGTCGATGTTGTGCCGGTGGAGTACGACGTTGAGGACCATCGGATAGCCTTGCTCCTTGACCGCCCGCGCCATCTCGACCTTGTGGGCGAAGGCGTCCGTGCCCGCGAGATGGTTGTTGAGATCCGCTTCACTCGCCTGGAAGCTGATCTGGATGTGGTCCAGGCCCGCTTCCCGCAAACGGCGCACGCGCTCCGCGTCCATGCCGATCGCGGAAGTGATGAGGTTGGTGTAGTAGCCGAGGCCGCGCGCCTCCGTGACCAGATCTTCGAGGTCGCGGCGGACGAGCGGCTCTCCGCCGGAAAAGCCGAGCTGTGCGGCGCCGAGCTGCCTGGCCTCGCGCAGGGTGTCAAGCCACTGCCCCGTGGTCAGCTCGCCCTTCGTCCGGGCGAAGTCGAGAGGGTTCGAGCAGTACGGACACTGGAGCGGGCAGGCGTAGGTCAACTCCGCGAGCAGCCAGAGGGGCCGGGGCGGGACATCGGGCATGGGATCGCACCTGGGGCAGGATTCAATTGGGGCGTACAACCCGTCGGGCGGAGAGCGAATGGCGACACCTGACGCTCCGCCGGGCCGCGATGTGCGGCCCCGCGGGTGGAAACGGCTCCACCGCAAGAGCCGCGGTGGAGCCCGGGACGCGCCGGGGGGAGGCCCCGTCACGTCCCGTGACATCGGCGGGTCTCAGCGGTTGCCGATGTACATCGTGATTTCGAAACCGAAACGCATTTCGGTGAAATCAGGCTTCGTCCACATGGCTTGCCTCCAGACGGTGGTTGTGTTGTTGCATTCGCCGGCGCCACATACGCCGACACCCCGCTTACTGGCAACTACCGTGCCAATCTGGCCTCGGCCGCTTCGATCCGCCGGCTGCGATTCCTGCCTTCCGCGAGAAAGGCAGCAGGCGGAATCACTCTGCTTTCTCTCCAGCCCATTGAAAAACAGGGGAAAACAATCTTTCGGTACGTAGCGGCGCACCCATCCTGAAGCAATGCAGTGGCATCGGCGTGAAATCACCGTGGAGCGCCGGAGGTTGCATGGCAGGGACGATGGTCCGTTCCACTTTCGGCGGAGAAGGACCGGGTTGGCCGATATCAGCCCATCCGATTGGCCGAAATGAACCATTTCGCTATGCCGGCGCTACACTGCCGGCACAGCACCGTACAAGGCCAGCCCGTCAAGTACCACACCGCCGATGCGCCGGATCCTCCCCGATTCCCTCAAGGGCCTGCTCCTGCTCAACGAGTCCGCGTTTCTCGTCCTCGTCCTGGTGACGGCGACCCTGACCGGGCTGTGGGCCTGGTTCTGGACGCAATCTTCGCAGGAGGCGGCGCGTATCGAGGAGCTGGCCCGGCTGGCCGGACGAGTGCGGGGCGACATGTACCGCCAGCTTCAGGAGGTCACCCATGCCCGGCTGACGGAGAACCCGGCCGCGTTGCGGGTGTACGCCGGGTACCGGAAGCAGATCGCCGGGCACTTCACGAAACTCCGCGTGCTCGTCCGGGACGAGGACGAGCGCGCCGCCGTGGACTACCTCCACGACGCCTACGTGGTGGTGCTCGACGACATGGAGAAGGTGTTCGCCGATCCCTACGAGATCACCGAGGCGGCCCGCATGAAGCTCCTCGACCCCGCCTACGAGCAATGGATGCTCGGTGAGCTGGAGAGCGCCCTGAAAGTCCTCGAGGCCATCGTCGACAGGCGCCGGGAGGCGCTCGATGCGCGGCGCTCCGCCTGGACGCGGTGGGCGCCGCTCGTGGTGCCGGTCTCGGTGGTGCTTGCGGTGGCGCTCCTGCTGTTCTCGCGACGCAGTCTGCAGGAACGCTTCGTCGACCCGCTCCGACATCTGGTCGATGGAACGGTCGAGATCAGCCATGGCAATCTGGAGCACCGGATCCCGGCCGAAGGCGCGGAGGAGATCCGTCAGCTCGCCTCGACCTTCGGCGAGATGACCCGGAAACTCGCGGAGAGCCAGCGGATCCTCGTCGAATCGGAACGCCAAGCCGCCCTCGGCGCCCTGGTCCCGGTGGTCGCGCACAACATCCGCAACCCGCTTGCGAGCATCCGGGCCACCGCCCAGATGATGGATGAGCCGGGCGCGGACAAGGAGATGGCCGAGAGCCGGAGGGCGATCATCGAGACCGTGGACCGGCTGGAGCGGTGGGTGAGCGCGCTGTTGTCGTATCTGATCCCGCTCAAGCCGCGCCGGCGCGCGTGCCGGCTCGGGGACGTCGTGCAGGGCGCCCTCGCACCGCTCGGTCCGAAGCTGGAGCACAAGGCGCTCCAGCTCGTGCGCGAGGGCTGGGAGCAGGATGCCACGATCGAGGTCGATCCCGATCTGCTGGAGCAGGCGATCCACGCGCTGATCGGCAACGCGGCGGATGCGTCGCCGACGCACGGGCGGATCCGGCTTGGTCTTGCCCGGGGTGAAGATGCGATCGTGCTGACGATCGACGACGAAGGACCCGGCATCTCCTTCGAACCGGACCCGCGCGAGCTTGTCCAGGGACCGAGCACCAAGCGGGGCGGCCACGGACTCGGCATTCCGGCGGCCTGCAAAATCTGCCAGGCGCACGGCGGCGCGGTCGACATCCGGCGACGGGACGAAGGGGGCACCCGTGCCACCCTCACCCTGCCGCTCGCCGTCCCGCCGGCGGAGGCCTGAGCATGAAGGCAGAGAAGGGAGGTAGCGGATGTGGTACGACGGTCCTCCCGGACACGGACGAGCGGCAGTGGCAGACGAAGGCGGAGAAGGGAGACGGCGGATGGTGATACGGCAGCTCGGATCACGGGGGGGCGAATCGCGGCGGGCCGAGCCAAGGCGGTTCGAGTCACGGCGATTCGAGCCGAGGCAGACTGAATCACGGCGACCCGACCCACGACGGTCCGGATCACGGCGACCCCTGCCACGGCAGCCCGAATTGCGACGGCCGGAGCCACGGCAATCCGAGCCGCACCGGCCCTGGTCACGGCGGTCCGAACCACGGCAGCCTGAGCCATGGCGGCCCGCCCCACGCCAGTCCGGAACACGCCACGAAGCAGGCGGCGCCAAGCCCACCGTCCTCGTCGTCGACGACGAGAAGCTGTTCGCCCGCGCGGTCGGCAAGAAGCTGCACCAGAGCGGCATGGGGTGCGAGCTGGCTCCCGATCTCGCGGATGCGCGGGCCCGGCTCGCCGACCGACGCCCCGACCTGGTCCTGCTCGACATGCGGCTGCCGGACGGGTCCGGTCTGGACTTCCTGCGCGATCTCCGTGCCGGCGACCACGCCGATCTGCCGGTGATGGTGCTGACCGCCTTCGGCGGGCTGGAGGACGCGGTTGCCGCGATGAAGGAGCGCGCCGACGACTACCTGGTCAAGCCGGTCGATCTCGACGAATTGATGGTCAAGATCGAGCGCGTGATGGGGCAGGCGGATCTGTCCCGGCGGCTGGAGTATTCGCGCCAGCGCGAACAACGCACCCGGAAGGTCGCCGCGCTCATCGGGAGGAGCGCCGTGATGACCGCGCTCCGCGCGCAGATCGCCCGCATCCAGCAGCTCGCCGGCCACGCGGGCAAGACCCCGCCGACGGTGCTGATCCAGGGCGAGACGGGGACCGGGAAGGATCTCGCCGCCCGCACGCTGCACCTCGGCAGCGACCGGGCCCGGCGCCCCTTCGTGCACGTGGACTGCGCGGCTCTGCCCAAGGACCTGATCGAGGCGGAGCTGTTCGGGCACGAGAAGGGCGCATTCACCCATGCCCACACCGCGCGGACCGGGCTGATCGAGGCGGCAGAGGACGGAACCGCCTATCTGGACGAGATCGGGGAATTGCCGCTCGATCTCCAGTCACGCCTGCTCGCCGTGATCGAGCGCCGCGAGGTGCGCCGTATCGGCAACACCCGGCCCCGCGCCGTCCCGGCGTGGTTCATCGCCGCCACCAACCGGGACCTGGACGAAATGGTGTCCGGAGGGGCGTTCCGCTCCGACCTCTACTACCGTCTGAAGGTGCTGTCCCTGCATCTCCCGCCGCTGCGCGAGCGCCTCGACGATCTGGAGCCGCTGTTCAAGCACTTCGCGGCGATGACCGCGAGACGCTACGGTATGCCGGCACCGGTGCTGTCTCCCGAGGTTCTGGAGGCCGCGTGCCGTTACGAATGGCCCGGAAACGTGCGGGAGCTCGCGCACATGGTCGAGCGCGCGGCCCTCCTCGGGACCGGCCGGGCACTGGACGCCCGGGCGCTCGGGCTCGCGCCCACGCCCGCCGCCGACCCCGCCGACCCCGCCGACGCCCTGGACGGCCTCACCCTGGAGGCGGCGGAGCGCCTGCTCATCGCCCGGGCGCTGCACGAGACCGGCGGCAACGTCTCGGAGGCGGCGAGACGCCTCGGCGTCTCCCGGATGGCCTTGCGCTACCGGCTTCAGAAGCTCGGCATCGGTCCGCGGCGGCCAAGGACGGACTGAGCCGACGGATCTCCGTTGACGGATGCCGGAACCACCGAAGAGTCGAGCGGCGGGTCCCTTCGCCGGGGAGAGTCGGTGGCCGTCTGCGGTGCGACAACGTCGAGATCGACCCGCCACCCGGGCCGACCGGCGGTGAACCAGCCACGGAGACAAACTCCATCGAGACGCCCGAGACGCCGCACTACCGTGTTTCCCGTTGATCCGAACGGCAAAATCCGTATCGGCGGCCGAGCCGTCCGTTCACAGGGCGATCAGAAACACGCAGAGCACGACCACCATCACGATGGTCATCCGGTTGGTGTCCCACGCCTCGCCGAGCCTCCCCGCCGGACCGAAACAGTACCGCGCTCGATCTTCGAGACCGCGCCCGATGCGGGCGCCTGCCCTGCCGCAGCCGGCGGACAGCGCCCGCGCGCATGAACGTGTGCCCCGCGCGGCACGCCGGCCGAGCTTGCGGTAGATCCATTCGGCGTCGAGGTTCACCGAGGGCAGCTCCGGCGGATAGAGGCCGGAGAGCTTCAGCCAGACGAAGGCCAGGGCCGAGAAGAAGAGGATCTGGAGCTGCGCGAGCACGTGGGTGGCGTCGTAGGCCGTGTAATCGGTGGCGAAGGGCAGCAGGTCGTAGAGCAGACGCGGGTAGCAGCCGATGAGCACGCACAAGATCGCCGCGAGTCCCATCGCGACGAGCATGTTGGCGGGCGGCTCGGTGGTGCGGATCCCCGAATCGTGCGCGAAGAACGCGAAGAAGGGGATCTTGATGCCGGCGTGGTGGAAGACCCCGGCCGAGGCGAACAGCAGTGCGAGCCACACCTGGTGGTAGCCTTCCGAAAGCGCCGCGCTCATCACCATCGACTTGCTCACGAAGCCGCTGAACAGCGGGAACGCGGAGATCGAGGCCGCGCCCACGATGCACAGCGTGGTGGTGATCGGCATGCTCTTGTACAGGCCGCCGAGGTCGGAGCCGTTGATGCGCCCGGTCATGTGCAGGACCGCGCCCATCGACATCATCAGCAGGCCCTTGAAGATGACGTCGTTGAAGGCGTGCGCGACCGCGCCGTTCACCGCCAGCTCGGTGCCGATGCCGATGCCGCACACCATGAACCCGATCTGGTTGATCATGCTGTAGGCGAGCACCCGGCGCAGATCGTTCTCGATCACCGCGTAGAAGATCGGGAAGCAGGTCATCGCCGCCCCGACCCAGACCAGCATCTCCGTGCCGGGGAAGCCGCGCGCGAGCGCGTACACCGCCACCTTGGTGGTGAACGCGCAGAGGAACACCGTTCCCGTCGGGGTCGCCTCCGGGTAGGCGTCGGTGAGCCAGCTATGGAGGAAGGGGAAGGCGCACTTGATCCCGAACGCGATGAAGATGAGCCATCCGGCGACGCCGCTCAGGCCGATGTACGTGAACGCCAGGGTGCCGGTGTCCAGCAGGTGCGCCGCCGCCCCGCCGAGCAGCAGCACCCCCGACAGGACCTGGACGACGAGGTAGCGCAAGCCCGCACCCGTCGCGCGCCCGGTTCTCCGCGCCCAGATCAGGCATACGGAGCTCACCGCCATCAGCTCCCAGAACACGAACAGGGTGATCAGGTCGCCCGCGAACACCGCACCCAGGGCGGAGCCCGCGTAGACCAGGGCGGCGGCGAGCTCGAAGCGGTCGCGCAGATGCAGCGCGAAGACGATCCCGAGCAGCGCGCCGACGTGGAAGAGGTAGCCGAACAGCCGGCTCAGCCGGTCCACCCGCACCGGCTCCAGATCGTGGGCGAGGAAAGAAAGCTGGCAGAGCACACCGTCGGAGAGTTGATGCAGGTTGGCCGCGCCGAACACCGGCAGCACCACGAGCACCGCCGCCCGGACGCGCCCGCGCAACGCGAGGACAAGCGCCGCCGCGACGAAGAAGGGCAGGAAGGGCGGCAGGCTACCCATCCTCGTAGTAGTCCTGGCGGCGCATCAGGAGCTTGCGCATCTCCTTGGCGATCAGCACCAGCACCACGCAGGCCACGAACCCGTAGCCCGCGTAGAAGCCCCATACCCCTTCCCACGCATGGACGACGTGCCGGTGATAAACGACGTCCGCCAGCAACAGTCCCGCGCAGACGACGTAGAAGACCCGCAGCACCTTCTTCACGTTGCCGGGGTCGTCGAAATAGTGCTTTCGCTTTGGCATGTCACGGACCCGGTTCATGAGGGGCGGGTCGCCCTGGCGTGAATCCGGGGAGGACTTCCGATACGGCGTCCCGGCACCTGATTTCGATTTTCAAGGCGCGGGGTCTGGATGGAGGCGCGCGGACCAAGTTCTGAACGACTACTGCTTCGTCAGCATCTCGAAATAATCCAGACCCTCCCTCTCGGCCGTGGCCTCCAGCATCCTTTCCAGATTGTCCATGCTCGTGCGCGGATTCCTTCCCACCTCGATCCCCTCCAGTTGCTGGGTAAATCGGAAAAAACAGACGTTCAGGACATGGCTCATCTCGTGCTTCACGACGACGCCCACGTCGCCGAGGTCATATCCCTTTTTGCCGAACGAACACTCGACGGTCATTCGAAGGGACTGGTGGACGAAGACCTCCCCGCGTGGATCGACCGCCTCTTCGCCGAACGTCTCCCGAAGACGCGCGTGGAGCACCTGCAGGCCGCGCCTTGTCAGGCGGCCGCTGTAGCGGTAGCCGGTACTGACGCGGTACGGGTTGTCGGCCAGGATCGGCTCCTTTTCCCCCTCGATGACGTCGTCGTAGAGTGGATCGAGCGCATCCGTGTAGGTGTGCATGATACGGCGGGTGACCGATTTCACTTCGCCGACGCCTTCTCCTCTGGCGGGATGAGGCGTGAATCGGCATTCCGTGGAGAAGAGGCCGCCGCTGCTGCCCGTGAGGCTGAAGTAATAGCCGAAATCGTCCAGTGTCACTCTCATTGACGGATCATCCCTCGTTGGCCCGGCCACCGGCGCGGGCCGGCTCTCCCGTTCGCAGGGTCTCAGGTCCAGGCGCTCCCCGCGTCGGATTTTTCCTCGGACTCCTCTCCGCGGAGTCTCTTGCACCCTCCGGCATGCGGATCATCGGCCCTTGTGCTCAAGTCGTGTCGGCGCGGGCCGCAGGCAGGGCGATGGTCGTTCGACGGCCGTGGGTCCGGGCACGGGGGACCGGTCCGCCCTCGGGGGGCGCCGTTCCGCCTGCCGTCATCCGTCCGGCACACCGAACGCCGCCCGCACGGTTTGCGCGTGGTTCGAGCCGCACCGTAGCATTGAACGGGAAGTACGCGCACGTCCGAAGATTCGGTATGGGGTTTCGAGCCACGATGCCTGATCTCAAGATAGCAACCCGCAAGAGCCCGCTTGCGCTCTGGCAGGCCGAGCACGTCGCGAGCGCGCTGCGCAAGCGAAATCCCGGACTCGACGTGGAACTCGTGGCGATGCGCACGAGCGGCGACCGGCTGCTTGACGCGCCGCTCGCCAAAGTCGGCGGCAAGGGGCTTTTCATCAAGGAGCTGGAGCGCGCGTTGCTCGACGGGCGCGCGGATATTGCGGTGCATTCGATGAAGGACGTTCCCGTCGAGCTGCCACCGGAGCTTCACCTGCCGGTCATCATGGCGCGCGCGGACCCGCGCGACGCACTCGTTTCGATGCGCTTCGATTCACTCGACACGCTGCCCCCGGAGGCGTCGGTGGGGACGTCGAGCCTGCGCCGCAAGTGCCAGCTCGCGGGACTGCGTCCGGACCTGCGTCTTGTCGATCTCCGCGGCGGGGTCGATACCCGGCTGCGGCGTCTCGAACTCGGGGAGTACGACGCGATCGTGCTCGCGGTGTCCGGCCTCGAACGCGGCGGGCACGGCGCGAGGGTGACCGAGACGCTCGACGTGACGACGATGCTGCCCGCGGCCGGACAGGGGGCGCTGGGCATCGAATGCCGCCGCGGCGACGCGCGGGCGGAGGCGCTCATCGCGCCGCTGTCCTGCCCGCGCAGCACTGCCTGCGTGCTCGCCGAACGGTCCTTCAACCGGCGGCTCGAAGGTGGATGCCAAGTGCCGATCGCGGCCTACGCGACCCTTGAGGGCGGGGAGCTGGACGTGCAGGGACTGGTCGCGAGCCTCGACGGCGCCCGGGTGCTGCACGCGCGGGCCCGAGGCCGCGGGGAAGACGCGGAATCGCTCGGCGGGGAGGCCGCCGCCGCGGTGCTTGCGCAGGGCGCGGTGGAGATCCTCGCGCCGATCTACGCGGAGGCCGGCCGATGAACGTGGTGAACGACAAAATCCCGAATATGGCCGCGTTGACCGACATGTTCGAGTATTCCGTCCTGAGCCGGGGAGCGGGTAGCGGGTTGGAGTGGACCGCCGAAGAGCGGTCTTTCGTCGATCCATGGATCGAGCCCGGCGCGCGTGCGAAGAAGCCGGGGCCGAATGCCGAAGCGTGACGAGCGTGAGCAGCGGCGCCTGTCCGGCGTGCGGGTGCTCGTGACCCGGCCCAATCCCGCGGCGGGCAGGCTGGCGGAGGCGTTTGCCGGCGAGGGCGCCGTTCCGGCGTGTGTGCCCGCGATCGTCATCGCGCCGATCGAGGACACGTCGTCGGCCGAGCGACTTCGCGATCGGATGGCGGATGTTGCGGTCGCCGTGTTCACAAGCGTGAACGCCGTGGAGGGATTCTGCAGGCTGGTGCCGGACGCGGCACGTGAGGGATGGCCGCCGGTGGCGCTCGCGGTCGGCCCGGCGACAGCCGGGGCGTTGCGCGCGCACCGGGTTGCCGGTGTTGATCTGCCGTCCGGCGGGTTCGACAGCGAGGGGCTTCTCACCCACCCGCCGCTCGACGCGGAGCGGGTGCAAGGCCGGCTCGTGGCGATCGTCAAGGGCGAGGGCGGACGCGATCTGCTGGCGCACGAGCTGCGCCGGCGCGGTGCTGAAGTCATCGAGGCGAAGGTGTACCGCCGGCGGGCGCCGGAGCGGCTTGCCGGGATGCTCGAGAGCGTGCGCGCGTCGATCGACGTCGTCACCGCCACGAGCGCTGATGCGCTGGACAACCTCCTCGGCGCGGCGCCCTGGGTCGCGCCCTGGCTCTCGCGCCGCCTGCTGGTCACCGTCAGCGGGCGAGTCGCCAGCCTCGCGCGGGCGCGGAACCTGTCGCGGGTCACGGTGGCCGGTGGCGCGGACAGCGCATCGATCGTCGAAGCGACGGTTCGCGGGCTTGCGGATGCGTTTGGCGGCGGCATGGCTTACGGGTGTGATCCGGCCGGACGTCAACCGGCCCTGCATGATCGGGGGCCGGTGTGAGCATGTCCTTCTCTGGTTGGGATGGCCATGGCCCGGATTGATCGCAGCATGGCGCGTAGCATGGCGGCAGTCCGGGACGGCTACGGTTTGACTGCCGCCCGGCGGGCGCGTGCCGGCATGACGACTGGGGAAGGGCATCGCGTTGGACGCTGAGGTCCGCAGGACGATGGAGATCGTCAACAAGCTGGGGCTGCATGCCCGGGCCGCGGCGAAGCTGGTCGAGCTCGCATCGCGTTTCGGCGCCAGGATCAGCATCAGACGGGAAGGGCGCGAAGCCGACGCGAAGAGCATCCTGCGCGTGATGACCCTTGCCGCGTCGAAAGGCGCGAACATCGAGGTCGTGGCGGAAGGAGACGACGCCGCCGAGGCCGTGGACGCCATCGAGCGGCTCGTCGCCGGGCGGTTCGAGGAGTCGGAGTAAAGCTGGCGTCGCCGCTCCCCTTGTCGTCCGCCCACCGCCGCGAAGCCTCCGCCGGCAGAGCGTCCCACGCAAGTCGTCAGCCTGGATGCGGCGACGATTCGGCTACGGACGATCGGAGACGAGAAAACCACGTGTTCATGCCGGAGTATCGTGTGCGAGCCCTGTTCCCCGCCACGACGGCGCCGATTGTGCGAAGTCCCGTGGTGAAGCAGGGCACCGTTCCGTTTCCGGTCGGGGCGGAGTCGACTGCCCGAGGCCCTCCGGTGAAGCGAAGTGCCGTCGCATCGACCGACTCGGCGGCAGAGGTCGCCCGGGTCCTCCATCGGCCTCACACGGGCGTGCGCCATTCCGGGTGATCGTCGAGCGCGCCGGTGGCGATGCCGAAGAAGACCTCCTGGAGCCGGCGCACCACCGGCCCGATCTCTCCGTCCCCGACCGGCAGGCGGTCGACGCCGGTGAGCGGGGTCACCTCCCAGGCGGTGCCGCAGAAGAAGGCTTCCTCTGCCGCCGCGAGCTCGCTGCGGTCGATGTCGCGTTCGACCACCTCCATGTCCAGATACTCGCGGCAGAGCGTCATCACCGTGCGCCGGGTGATGCTCTCCAGGATGTCGCTGGTCACCGGCGGGGTCACCGCCTTGCCGTCGCGGATCATGAACAGGCACATCCCCGGGCCTTCCGCGACCTTGCCGCGGCTGTTGAGCAGGATGGCGGTGTCGTACCCGTCGGCCCGGGCCTGCAACGAGGCGAGACGCCCGTTCTGGTAGTTCGCGTTGCACTTCACCCGCATCGGCATCGCCGTATCCGGGACACGCTGCCAGGAGCTGACCTGGGCGGAGCACCCGCTCCCGGTCCGAGGGACGTCGTGCCTCGGCCCGGCGAGGATCGCGAGCCCGATCGGCCCGGTGGTGGAGGGAGGGCCGAAGCCCTCGACGAACACCGTGGCCATGACGTGCACGTTCTCCCTGAACCCGTTCGCCCGCAGCAGCTCCAGCACCTTCTCCGCGACGGCAGGGCCGGGAAGGATCTCGTCGAAGCGCATGAACTTCTGGGAGAACTCGAGGCGCTGCATGTGCTCGGCGAGCTGCAGCACGAACATCTGCTCCCGCTCCGCGTTCCAGTAGCCGCGCAGCCCTTCGAAGACCCCGGTGCCGAACTTGAAGCCGACGCTCGCGATATGGACCTTGCCGTCTTCCCACGGGATCACGCGATCGTTCAGGTAGACGAACCTCGGATGCGACATCATTCGGACTCCTTGGTGGATCGTCAGGGTATCGGAGGGGCAACGGCGGGCACAGGACAGGCGCCGGCGGACGCCGGCGCATCGGGAAGGCGGCTCAACCGATCAGGAAATCGAGCGCCTTGACCATGCCGACACCGACCGCGACCGCCGCGTACATCCTGAAGGTCATGTGCCACTCGATCTTTTCCAGATCGTCCTTCATCGTCACATTTTCGCCCGTCGCCATGTTTTCACCGGGCGCGACGCGCATCTGCTCGATGACGGCCTTCGGCCCGGGCATCTTCAAAGCCGGCTTCACGCAGGGCCTTGACGGCCTTGCGGGCGTCGAAGGCGAGGGTCGTCATGACGGAATCGGGAGTGGAACGGCTCGAATCAAGTCTGCCATCCCACGGGCCATGGGGCAATCAAGGCGAGCGGCGGCGGCCGGGTGCGCCTTGCTCAGTGCATCCACTGCTCCAGGATCACGTACTGCCCGCCGCGCAGCTCACCGAACAGATCGCCGATCTGCGGGTGCTCCACCGGCTCGCCGGATTCGTCGACGAGGAGGTTCTGCTCGGAGACGTACGCGACGTACGAGGTCGTCTCGTTCTCGGCGAGAAGGTGGTAGAAGGGTTGATCCTTGCGGGGCCGAAGGTGCTCCGGGATCGACTGCCACCACTCTTCGGTGTTGCTGAAGACGGGATCGACGTCGAAGATGACGCCCCGGAACGGGTAGACCCGGTGGCGCACGACCTGACCGATTCGGAACTTTGCGATTTTGTCGTCCATGGCCGGCGAATATGGTGTCTGCAACGGGCTTTCCAAACACCGCCCGGCGGTGCCCGCGCCGCCGACAGTGCATCGCGGCAGCATAACGCAATCTCCAACCCCGCGTAGCGGAGTGCCGCGCTGTTCCGAGCACACGCCGGATGCCCGGGAGCCTGCGTGGGACGAATCGGTTCCGCCCGGCACCACCGCAAACACTCCAGGGGGCCCGAGGGGCAAACGAAGGCGCGTCGGCGCCGGGGCCCGAAGACCCGCGACCGGTCTAGCTGGAGCGGAACAATCCTCCTCCGTGCGCGGGCCGCAGACACATACCCGCACCAGCCCCGTCAGTGGACCGGTATCGCTCGGAATTCCCGACGCAAGGCTCGGGATCGGGCCGTGACGGCCGCTGGTGCTGATGGTGCCGGACGATCCGGAGCGCCCGCCGGAGGAAGCCACGATCCGGAACGCGGTCCGGGCGGCAGTCGACGGAGACCGAATCAACCGCTGGGCGGTGCCGGACCGGATCGTGATCGTCGAATCCCTCGAAAAGACCAGCGTGGGGAAGATCGACAAGAAACGCCTGCGGGCGCGCTACGCGGACTCCTGACCACGCCCCGCGCCGGCCACCCGAAGCCGCCTGGAAGCCTCCACCCCGGGTACCCGACCGGATGTCCGGCCAGATTCCAACCGCACTCCTTGTCGTTGCAGATGCCGTCGGATGGGATCGTCTGTCGTTGACGGCCTCTGGCCTGTCCTGCCTCCGAGGGTCCGAAACGGATGCCGATTCAGTGGCGCCCCTTCCCCAGGCGGAGAAGGAGAATCTGCCGGGAGCGCTCGCGTTCCACCTCCGGAATCGCGATCAAGGCGGAACGCTTCGGAGACAGCGGACTCGCCATTCGGCTCCGGCGCCTCTACAAGCGAAACAGCCATGATTCTAGCCACAGTTCTTGTCGTTATAGATACTTGTCAGATGGGATCGTCTGTCGTTGATGGCTTCCATGGCCTGTCCTGCATCGTAGTAAGTATAGGCCAACCCCGGAAGCCAGAACAAAGCCGACGCCACGTTCGTTCCGGTAACGCCCTTCTTGGAGGCGACGGCTTCCTCTGCCTGACCCAGCTTTTCCAGTTGGGCAGTCAACTCGCTGCAGGTCATCTTGTTGTCTCCCGGCTGGACAACCTGGATTTTCCGGGACGTTGCGCATCCTGCCAGCAGAACAACCAGGACGATTGAAACCAAACCCGTTCTTGCATGGCTCATTTCAGAAACTCCCATTCTCCGGTATGCGGTCAGGATTACCTCGACTCCGATGCTGGGATCAGCGCTTCACGTTCCCGCGAACGGACGGGTGTCGACGGGGAAACGGTATCACAGGCCGGAGAGGCAGTCTATCGGTTATCCATCGTGGTCGCCCACCGAGGATCTGAGAGCCTGATTGCGCTACATGCGCCGGAACTCTCGGTCGAGACGGAACTCCTCGGAGGCGACGAATGCCTCGATGGTACGTGTCCGTCGCTCGATCTTTTCGTACCGCCGGGCGAGAGTGGTAGGGTCGACCGACGAAGACGGTGCTTCGTATGGCTCGCCCCCAAGCCGGTCGCCGGCGCCTCGGTGTTGCGGAGCCGCGATACCGCCCCGGAGCCGGTCCGTCGCGCGTTTGAAGATATCCCGGGCAGTGTCCGAGCAGCGGCGTACCAGGTCGGGATGGTCCAGCCAGAACCACGCTGCGAAGCCCGCGAGCAAGGTGAATTGCGGGACGCAGACGAACCCGAGCACGAATCCGGTGACGATCACGCCACGCGGGACGCCGAAAACGTCGGCGAGTCCCCGGACCACACGTTTGACCGGTCCTCGCCGGCGGCCGGAGCCCCGGCCATGAGGATGCCGGGGGTTCATCGTCTTCTCCAGTCGGGGGCTTCGGTATCGAGGATCGTTTCCAGGGATTCGATCCTCTGCTCGAGCGTCTCGGCAAGGGCGCGCATCCGATCGAGCTCGGCGCGTTCGACGGCCACCTTGCCTGGGCCGGCGGCGCCGGCCCGCAGGCGCATCCACACCGTGACGTAGTGGCAAATAATCCAGAGGGGGGCGACGATGCCGAGGAAGATGAGCCCGGGCACCGAAAGCGCCCACGGAATAGTCATGTCCACTGTAATCTCCGCGTTTTCGATGGTCCGCAAGGGCCGCGCCGTACGTCAGGCACGACGCTCCGCCTCGACCCGCGCCCTGAGCCGCTCGAGATCCCCGGCAATGTCCGCCTCGGCTTCCAGCTCGACGAATTCCTGCTCCAGCGTCTTCGCCTTGCCCATGTCGTAGACCTCGGCGCCGGCCTCCAGCTCGTCGATCCGGCGTTCAAGCGATCCGTAGCGCTTCAGCGCGTCCTCGACCCGGTCGTCGTGCAGCGTGCGCTGTACGCGCACCCGATCCTTCGCGGTACTCATGCGCAGCTCGATGGAGGACTTGCGGGCCTTGGCCTCTTCAATCTTCGCCTGCAGCCTGACGAGATCCGCGTTGTGGTGCGCCAAGCTCTCCTCGATGAGCGCGAGCTCCTCGCGTAGCAGCACCGCCTGATCCTCGAGCTTGCGCTTGACCACCAGCGCGCTCCTGGCGAGATCTTCGCGGCCCTTGCCGAGCGCGAGCGCCGCCTTGTCCTCCCACTCCTGCCCGCTCGTCTCCAGCCGTTCGATCCTGCGCTCGATCTCGCGCTTGTCGGCGATACCCCGCACCGACTGGGAGCGCACCTCGACCAGGGTGTCCTCCATCTCCTTGATCATGAGCCGAATCATCTTCTCCGGGTCCTCGGCGCGTTCGAGCAGGGCGTTGAGGTTCGCATTGATGATGTCGGTGATGCGCGAAAAAATGGTCATGACGGTCAACCTCCTGTAGGTTGCATTGAATCCGGGGTTGCATCGGAGTGATGCGGGCATATCGAACGCAAATCGCGTGCCAACTCGTAACTTGTTGATTAACAGAGATATTAGATGTATTCAATTCCGGGTTAGCGAAAAATCGACAGAAAAAATCGTGATATATTGGCGAAATTCGATATTATGGGGCGGTGGCTGAACTCCCCCCTGTCCTTGGTGAAGATCCTGCCTTCCTGGAGGTCGAGGAGCAGGTCTCACGCCTTGCGGCCATCGACAGGCCGTGTCTCGTGATCGGTGAGCGGGGCACCGGGAAAGAGCTTCTCGCAACCCGACTGCACTACCTCTCGCCCCGCTGGGACGGGCCTCTCGTCAAGGTCAACTGCGCTGCGCTCGCCGACTCGCTGATTGACACGGAGCTCTTCGGTCATGAGGCGGGAGCGTTCACCGGTGCGCAACGGCAGCACGTGGGCCGCTTCGAACGCGCGGACGGGGGAACCTTGCTGCTCGATGAGATTGCGAGCGCGTCGGCCACGGTACAGGAGAAGGTGCTTCGGGTCATCGAGTACGGCGAGATGGAACGGGTCGGGGGCCGGCGGACCATCCAGATCGACGTGCGGGTGATCGGTGCGGCCAACGTCGATCTGCCTTCACTTGCCCGAAGCGGGGCCTTCCGCGCCGATCTGCTCGATCGCCTCGCTTTCGAGGTGGTGACGCTTCCGCCGTTGCGTGCCCGCCCGGCGGATGTCACGACCCTCGCGAACGCCTTCGCCCTGGAGATCACCCGGGCGATGGGGAGGGACGTGTTTCCCGGGTTCAGTCCACGCGCGGAGAAACTGCTGCTCGCGCATTCGTGGCCAGGGAACGTGCGGGAACTGAAAAACGTCGTCGAGCGTGCGGTCTATCGCTCGGCTTCGTCCGATACCCCGATCGACACGATCGTCATCGACCCCTTCGACAGCCCGTGGCGCCCGCCTCCCGGCCCGCCCGGCGCCGATCCTCAGCACCCGGAATCCGCTGCACTCCGGCCCGTGGTGTCCGGGCCCGCCGGGGTTGGAGACAGTGCGTCCCCCTTGCTCCCTCGGCATTCATCCGGGAGTTGGCCCGATGCGCCCGGGCACGCCGGGGGTGGCGGCATTGCGCATCTTCCGGCCTCTCGCCGTCTTTCCGGGTTCCGATCCGATTCCTCCGAGCCCGCCGGGAATGGCGGCCCGCCGGTCGATTGCATGGATCGGAAGTACGGGAGCACGGGGGAAGATGCTCCGGCCAGCCCCATGGGCACAGGGAAGGCGCCGGTGGATTTCATGACCGAGATTGCACGGTTCGAGCGCGGTCTGCTCAAGCGCGCGCTCGACGCGGCCCGACATAATCAGAGCGAGACGGCCCGCGCACTCGGGCTCGGATACCATCAGCTCAGACGGCTGCTGAAGAAGCATGCATTGATGTAGACGCCGGGGCGTAGAGCCTGGGCGGGAAATGGTTGTGGCCGCGCATCCGGCACACCACTCGACCCGTCTTGTCTGCGACACTCTGCTCCCGCGGAGCGAAGCATCCCGGAGGCGTCGGCGTGAATCCCCGTGCCTCACTTCCGCCCGCATTGTCCTGCCGGGGCCATCGGCCTGTTGCGGGAGGACGCCAGCGCATTCCCGAGTACCGCCACCGCTTCGGGAAGCGCGGTGGCGGCGAGCCGCTCAGGCGGCCCGCGACGACCCTCCGGTGTCGCCGGCGGTCTTCGATGCGCTCCCTTCCTTCAAGCCGGAAGACTTGGACTCGGTGGATGTCGAATCCGGCTTCGAATCGCCCGATCCCTTGGCTGAATCCGACTTCCCCGTGCCTTTGTCCTTGGACTTGCCCTTGTCGCGGAAATCGGTGACGTACCACCCGTCACCCTTGAGATGGAACGCGGCGGCGCTGATCTGCTTCCTGAGCCTGAGTTTTCCGCAGGACGGGCACTTGCGCTTGGGACCGTCGCTGAATTTCTGGATGAACTCGTGAAGCTCCCCGCACGCTCCGCATTTGTATTCGTAGATTGGCATGTTCCGGTTTCCCCGTTCACCGCCGCGCGATCCCGCCGATATTGGGATGCATCCCATCGATATCAAGGGAACAGGGGGGCCGGTTGGAGCCGTTCCGATCCTTGAAAATCGGTGCTTCGGCCGGGCCGGGGGAGCGTGTCACCCGGCCCGGCTCCTGGCCCGGCTCACTGGAACCGGGAACCGGACGGTGAACCACCCTTTTCCATTTTTCCCGGAATTTCAAAGAGTTGCTTCGCATTCAGGAAAGTCCGATCCGCTCCGCATCCACCTGGACTTCCTCTCGATCGTATACCTCGAAGCCGGCTCGCCGATAGACGGCGAGCGCCTTGGGATGGTCGAGCGAGCAGGTGTGGAGCCACAGCCGGCGGGGGCGGTAGCAGCTCCAGGTCTTCCCGAGCGCCCAGCTCAGCAGACGGGGGCCGAGACCCCGGCCGATGTACTCCGGGACAAGTCCGAACAAGGCGATCTCCACCTCCCCTTCGATGCGCCGGTCGAGCTCCACGTAGCCGGCCGGTACGCCACGGACGTAGAGGACGAACACCAACACCCTGTCGTCGAGGATGATCTCGGCAAGCGCTTCATCGGAGAGCAACCGCCGCTCGTACCAGTGCCAATCCGCTCCGACGGTGTTGTAGAGGTAGCGATAGTAGGACAGGGTGGGGCGTTCGGCCTGCCGGACGGCAGTCGGCTCGGGCCATTCGGGAGCGACGAAGCGCCGGGGTGGAGACGTCATCTCAAGATAGGTGATGGTGACCGGCACCGTCCTCTTCGCGCCGGCGCGGTCCGCTTCACCACCGCCGCCCTCTCTCCTGTCCGTAGCCGTAGCTGGCCCTTTCATCGTCATCCCGACGCCTCCGGGGAACGAACTCGACCCCTTCGCTCCGTCGTTGCCCGCTTCATTCATCGTTGAAGGATTTTCGGCACGCTCGTGATCACGGTGGGGGGTGCAATGGGGGGCTGCTCGTCGTGGGGCGCGGTTCGGCGGCGGCGCATGGGGTGTCGTCCAGCGGTGAGAGGGATGAGGGAATCGCTCGCCGGGGGGGTGCAGCACGGCAAGCCCGTTTTGCCGTGTGCTATCCGGCCGACCTGGCGGCGCCAAAAGCGAGCAAGCGGCCGAATCCCTGCACCGGGGCGCGGCAGCCCGCTTCCCGGAGCGAGTGCCAGATCAGAGCCTGGTTCGCGCTCAGTACCGGGCGTGAGAGGGTCGCTTCGGCACGCTCGATGATCTCGGCCGCGCGGATCGCGGTACACGAGATGAAGAGGGCGTCGGCACGCTCGTCATAGACTTCGAGCGCCGCATCGAGGATCGCTTCGGGCGGGATGCACGCCATCTCGCGGTCATCGTCCATGCAGAATCCCCCGATGTTGACGACTTTGACGCCATGGGACTCGATGAAGGCGCGCATCGCCTGGTTGACCGAATCGAGGTACGGGGTCAGGAGGGAGATGGCGCGGATCCCGAGATGCGCGAAGCCCGCGAGTGCCGAGGTGATCGGCGTGACGACCGGAATGCCGGGACGCTCCCCCGCGCGGATCTCGCTCGCGACGCCTTCGTAGCCGATCGCGACGGTGCCCGAAGTACAGCTATATGCAATCACGTCGAGCCGCTGGCCGGGCATGAGCAGCTTCACCGCGTCGCGCAGCAACGGCCCTTGGCGCCGAAGGTTCTCGACGGTGACCGGATTGGTGCAGCGGATCCGCGACGTATGGAACATGACGTCCGGTGGCAGCATGAGGTGGAAGTCCCGTTCGGTCGCCACGTCGCTGTCGAGGGCGATGAGCCCGATGCGATGGCGGGCGGGGCCGGTATCCAATTCGAACCGTATCGATACCTTGACGGTGGGAAGATCCGGGAGTCGGGGCTGGGCGCTCATGGCTGGAGTCCTCGTCGGGCGGCGATACGACGACGGCGCCATCGTACCCCTTCCCGCCATATTGGTGGCCGTGGTCTCCAATCTTTTATCGCGATACCCGGGTATGGACGAAAACAGCCGGCCCTCCGCACACGCCGCCGTCCGCGGGTGCGCGGGAGTCCGAAGACCCGTCATTTCTCGCGAAAGCGGGAATCCACCCTCATCACACCGTAGCGCACCGGGTAGCGCTTGCCCGAAGATCCGTCATTCCCGCGGAAGCGGGAATCCACCGTCGTCCGCGGAATGCGAGATCCGGGGTCACGAGCCCGCGTTCCTGCGTGATCTGCTGCTGGGGAAGGCACCGACGGCCCGCCACGTCCGGGTCAGGGACCATCTGCTGGAACGGCTGGTCAAGGGTTGTTTTCCCGAGCCGCTGCAACGCGCGAGCGAACGGCGCAGCACGGCGTGGTATCGGCAATACGTCGATAGGCTGATCCAGCGCGACGTCCGGGATCTGGCGCACATCGACCACCCCGACCGGATGACGAGGTTGTTGAAGCTGACGGCGTTCCATACCGGGAAACTCGTCAACGCGGCGGAGCTGGGAAGCAAGCTGGAGATGGATCGGGTGACCGTCAGGAGATACATGGCCCTGCTGGAAGCCCTGTTCCTCGTCGAGCGGCTGCCGGCGTGGCACACCAACGACTACAAGCGGCTGGTCAAGACCCCCAAGCTGCATTCCGTCGTCACGGGACCGATCTGCGCCGTTCGCGGCATGAGCCGCGCGTGGCTGCTCGAACGACCCGCCGACTTCGGCCTGCTGCTGGAGTCCTTCGTCTACAACGAGCTGCGCAAACAGGCGGTCTGGATGGACGAACCGCTGGGCTTCCACCACTACCGGGACAAGGACAAGGTGGAGGTCGACGTCATCATCGAAAACGCATCGGGCGACTGCTTTGCCGTCGAAGTGAAGGCGGCGGCCACCCTGAACGCCAGGGACTTTTCCGGCCTGAAGCGCTTTCGGGACGTGGCCGGAAGGCGGTTCAGGCTGGGCGTTCTGCTCTATGACGGCGATCGCACCACCGCGTTCGGCGAACGCCTGTTCGCCGTGCCCGTCGGAGCCCTGTGGCCGCAAGGGGGGAGGCGATGCGCGACGGGCGAGGCCTGCGGGCCCCGCCGCATCAACCGTTCCACGCACTGCGTTGAAAGTGCGAGCGCATCCGATCCAGCACGTCCACGTCCATCTGCATCAGGAGGTCGAGCATGTCGAGGGGTACCCAGTTCTCCCGGATCAGGCCCTCGTGGAGGAGGTAGAAGTCCATCACCCGCATGGTGACCTCGCGGCCGGTCGGCCCGACCCCGACGAAGTCGCCGCCCTTGTGCACCGCGTAGACGGAGGGCCACCCGCCGGTCACCGCGTAGGGGCCGTCGCCGACATGGATGTAGTGGCCGCCCCCGAGCCGCCGTTTCAGCTCGGGGTGGTCGTTCCACTGATCCCCGCCCTGGCGGTTGGGGAAGGCGACGCGGAACGGTAGCTGGTGGAAGTCCACGAACCCCTGCAATCCCCGCGTGGTGCCGATCCCGGCCGGTCCGTACCACATCATCTTCGGGTGCCAGTGGTCCTTCTGGGGCATCGTCAGCAGGCTCGTGCGGTCGAGTACGTCGAGGTCGTCGAAATCGGCGAGGGCGCCGTGCATGGCGAGGACCTTGCGGATGCTCTCGGCGGATTCTTCCGGGTCCTGCTCCGCCAGCACGATGCCGTCGGCGGTGATCGGGCCGGGCCACATCTCCTCGGTCCCGAGGCTCGGGGCGATCGGCCAGAAGCCGGCTTGGCGGATGACGTCCAGCACGTCCCAGAGGCACCACGACCGGGCGATCTTCCCGTCCTCGACGTGGTGCACCTCTCCGTAGCGGATGTAGACGGGCCGCCCCGTCGCCGGGATCCCCAGCCAGCTCTCGCGGAAGGTCCCGCAGTAGTGGCCCATCGCGGCCACCATGTCCCGATCCTCGTACCGGCCTCCGGCGAGGATCAGGTCGCGCCGCTCCAGGTCGGGAAAGGATCGCTTGAGCGGTCGCCACACGGCCTCGTCGATTGCATCCACGCCGTGCATTTCGTTGAGCGGATGCGAGCCGCGCCAGACGGCATCGGAACGGTAGAGCGATGCGAGCCGTTCCCGGAGGTCGTAGGTCCCGGAATCGGCGAGGTGGTACAGAGCGCGGTAGAGCGCGCGCTTGCAGGCGAGGATTCGGGATTGCCCGGCGGATCGAATGGTCATCGAAACGTTTTCCGTTGGTCTGGAAGGTCCCGTGGGACGGTGCGGCCCGAAAGGCGTCGGGATCGGGGTCGAATCGGCGCCCGGCCGGTGCTGGCCGGCAGCCGGCGGCCGGCGGTTTCGGCTGCTACGCCGGCCCGTACGTGGGACCGATGCAGCATCCATTCATCGGTTTGCTACCGGCGTCGCTGCGCCCACCCGCGCGCGCGTTCGCCGAACACTGCACCCGAGTCCCACTCGTGCGCCGCTGCGTCGGACCGCGTGCAAGGCCGGCGCGACGGCTCGCCGGCGTGCCCGGCCATCCTGGCTACGTCCACCCGCGCGTCGGACCGGCCGGATCGCCGGTATTGGTGACGCGGTAGAGGCTCGCTTCGCCCGACATCGAGGGAGCGAGCCGCCGCCGCAGCCCGGGCGGCACCGCGCAGGTGTCCCCGGGGTTCAGGACCCTCTCGCCTCCGTCCCACGACAGGCGCCAGTGGCCGCGCATCACCATCAGGACCTCGTGGCGATCCGTCGCAGAGGCCCGGTCCGGAACGGACCCGCGGGTGAGGAGCTGGATCTCGAAGCCGGGACGGTCCCGGATGACGCCCTCCCTGCCGATCACGGTGCACGGCCGGTCTCCGGCGAGCGCCGTCAGGTCCCGGTAACGAGCGACGAAATCGCGGACCACTTCGTTCGGGCCGGGCTCCGGGACCGCCGCCAGCGCCTCGTCGTCCAGCGGCGGCATCGGACCGATGCCCGGCGGCAGGGTCTCGCCCTTGCCGGTGTCGTAGAGCCTGCCGTTCTCTCCCAGGACCAGCCCGTGGGCCCGCGCCTCCTCGAGCACCTGCGGCGCCCAGACCACCCCCCCGCCCGCGTCGTCGCCGCCGAGGATCGCCATGAGCATGCCGTAGTCGGCGCCGACGTTCTCGAAGCCGCGGAAGATGCCGGTCGGGATGTCGAAGACGTCGCCTTCCTCCAGCACGACCTCGCCCGCGGTCCCCCGGCGCCCCCAGAAGAAGCGCCAGCGGCCCTTGAGGACGAAGAAGACCTCGGCGGTGCGGTGCAGGTGCAGGGAGTTCCGGCACCCCGGCGGCTGGCCGGCGGCGCCGACGTTGAACCCGGGCGTCTCCCGTATGTGGACGTGCTGGTCGGCGCTCTCCGCGACGCCGGCTCCGATGATGGTGAAGTTCTCCTTCCGGTCGGAGCCGGGGGTATGGGCGTCGATGAATGCGCTGCGGCACGGAACGAGCTCGCCGTAGCGGACGATCCGTCGATCCATTTCCGCGGGCGTTTGCCGAGGCCGCTCGGCCGCCCGCTCCTCCAGTGTCATCTTCACTCCCGCCAGCGTCTCCGCCGGCGCCAACTCTACCTCATCCGGCGCCGGACGCCCCGCCAGCCTCCGCACCCGGTCCGCGAACGCGCGCTTCAGCCCGTCGTCGCGCGGGTCCCGCAGCCACTCCAGGAGGCGTCGTCACTCCACCTGCTGCGCCGTACCGGGAGGGCACGCCGCATCAGGAACCGCGCCGGTGTGCAGGAGGATCTGCTTCCAGACCGCGACCTCGTCGTAGAGCACGTACTCCCGGCGCAGGCCCCACTTCCCGAACTCGGCGTGCGACGCGCCCATGAGGTAGACGTCGGCCCCGGTCGGGGCGCCGAACCGTCCCCGGCCGTCGTGGCGGCCCCGCAGGCTCCACCGGAGCGCCGCGCGCGGCGGCATCAGCGGGTCCTCCCGGCCGATCCGGTGGTCGATGGTGAACACCGCGGAGGGGAAGCTCGCGCGAAGGCCCATCCAGAACCGGGCGGCGAAGTCGTGGGAGCTTCCGCCGGCGCCGGCCGGGTACTCGAGCCGGCACGCGCGGTCGTACTCCGAGGCGATGACCGCCATGTCCGCCTCCATGATGCGGGTCAGGACGTCCTCGTACTTCACGCCCCATTCGCTGGCGTTGCCGCGGCCCGTGTAGGGTCCCTTGCGGTCGGCTTCCGGCCGGAACGGCCGAACGCACCGGTGGGGGCCGCCCTCGGATTCGATCAGGTGGCGCGCGTAGTCGGCCGGATCCCATCCGAGCTGGCGCACGATCGCGCCCTGGTCGCGGATGAGCCATTCGTCGTCGATCCGGTTGTCGCGGGCGTGGCAGTCCGCGATGGTGCGGTACCGGAGCTGCTTGCCGCTCGCCCTCCCGTAGGCGCCGTCCCCCGAGTGCGTGGCGGTGGAGAGGATCCGGTGCGAGCTGAGCAGCCCCTCTTCCGGGGAGCCGCTCCAGATGACGTCCTCTCCCAGCAGCACCCGGTCGGGAAGCTCCGCCTGGGTGGCCATGGTGGCCGCGATCACCGCCTCGTTGCCGATGACGAGCGAGGCGGGCGAGCGCACCACGACGTCGGATGCGTAGTAGCCGCGCAGCGCGTTCACGCGCCGCGTCTCCCAGATCTCCCGGGTAATCCCCAGAATGTAGTCGGGAAAATCCGTGTATTTCGGGTCGAAGCCTTTCAAGTGGGCCATCCTCCTCGTGGAATGCGTGCGGAAGCGCGCGGGATCGGCCGGGCGGGAAGGCGGACGTGGCGTGGCGCGATATCCGGGTTCTCGACGCCGGCAATGGGACGTGACCTTCCCGGCGCCCACCGGCCTGCCGTCTCCCGCCGTCGCGGCGCCCGTTTCAGGAGCGGTTCCGGGGCGGGACCGTCCGCTAGGAGTCTGCGCCGTAGAAAACGATGCGACAATAGGCAGACTGAGCCGAAGGAGAGAGCCGGATGGCGACGACATTCCGCCCCTACGAGCCGGACCAGATGCTGCTGCTGGCGCCGGATGTGCGCGAGTGGCTGCCCGAGGGGCACTTTGCGCATCACGTCAGCGACCTGGTCGACGGACTGGACTTGACGGCGTTTTACGCGCCGTATGAAGGCGATGGCCGACGCAACGCGCCGTATGAACCTCGGATGATGGTCAAGGTGCTGCTCTATGGGTACGCGACGGGGGTGTTCTCGTCGCGGGCGATGGCGAGGAAGCTGGAGGAGGACGTGGCGTTTCGGGTGTTGGGGGCGGGGAACTTTCCGAGCCACCGCACGTTGTGCGAGTTTCGCCGTCGGCACTTGGAGGACTTCAAGGGGCTGTTCGTGGGGGTGGTGCGGGTGGCGCGCGAGATGGGATTGGCGCGTTTCGGGAAGGTGTCGATAGACGGGACGAAGGTGCGTGCGAATGCGAGCAAGCGCAAGGCGATGAGCTATGGTCGGATGCGCGAGAAGGAGCGGGCATTGGAGGCGGAGGTCGAGGCATTGCTGAGCCGGGCTCGCGACACCGATGCGCAGGAGGACGCGCGCTTTGGGGAGTCGTTGCGAGGCGATGAGCTGCCGGAGGAGTTGCGCCGTCGAGAGGACCGGTTGGCGGCGATTCGAGCGGCGAAGGGGCGTTTGGAGGCGGCGCAGCGCGAGGCGGACGATGCGCGCGGGCGCCGGCCCGGATGGGAGCGCAATCCCAAGGGCGGCCAGCCGTACAAGCGCGCCTACGGGGAGCCTGATGAGAAGGCGCAGAGCAACTTCACCGACCCCGACAGCGCCATCATGAAGACCAGCGCGGAGGGGTTCCAGCAGTGCTACAACGCGCAGGTGGCGGTCGATGGCGAGCAACAGTTGATTGTGGCGACGGAGCTGACCTCGAACGCGAACGACCAAGGGGCGATGATGGGGCTGCTCGATGAGGTCAAGGAGACCTTCGACGCGCAGCCCGAGACGGTGCTTGCCGATGCCGGGTACTGCAACGAGCGGGACTTGTCGGAGCTGGAGGCGCGGGGTATCGACGGGTACGTGGCGCCGGGGCGCGAGGGCAAGCGGGTGGCGGACAAGGACGCGAAGAGGCACCCGGCGACGCACCGGATGGTCGAGAAGCTGGCCACGCCCACGGGCCGGGAGCGGTACGCGCAACGCAAGTGGCTGTCCGAGGCGCCCAATGGTTGGATCAAGGAAGTGCTCGGATTCCGGCGGTTCAGTGTACGAGGTTTGGACAAGGCGCGGGGGGAATGGGACTTGGTGTGCCTGGCGCTGAACATCAAGCGGTTGCAGCCGCTTCTGGCGGTGTGAGGGCAAGGCTCGCCGGTGGGACAGGGCCAGAATCATCCCCATCGGGGGTCTTGCCGGACTTTCCGGACCCTCTCTCGCGCCCTGCCCGCCATTGAGCACTTGCGGTGTCCCGGCGCTCGTGTCCATCCCCGCATCGAGTCTGGCCCGTTCATCCGCTCACGTTCTTGAACTACCTTTCTACGGCGCAGACTCCTAGGCCGGGGCGGCGGGACGCGGGGGCTCCCGCTCGCCGCGGTCGAACGCCTCCCATCCCTTCCCGCCGAACACGTCCTCGCCGAGCTGGGCCATGACGTGGGCGAAGTCGACCGACACCCAGTTCTCCACGATCTTGCCGTCCTGAACCTTCCAGAAGTCCATGTACCGGATCTCGACCTTCCGGCCCGATGGGGGCAGGCCCATGAACTCGCCGCTGTGCACGGCGTGCTGGGCGCCGAAGCAGGCCGCCCACTCCCCCATGTAGAGGCGTGCCTCGTCGATCGCGACCTTGCCGGAGAACGCCGCCTGGAACGGCCGCTGCCAGTGGTCCTGGAACGCGGCGAGGCCGCGCTTGGTTCCGCAGCCCCAGTTGCCGTGCCAGACGAAGTCCTCGGCGAAGAACTCGCCGACGTCGTCGATGCGGTGGTCGTTGAGCGCGTCCACCATCGCCTCGATGACGCGGCGGGTGTCCTCCGTCCTGCCCGGGTCCGTGTCCCGGGTGAGGAGGGCCTGTTCGGGCCTCCGGCGCTTCATCTCCTCTCCGTCCATCCTCCGTGTCCTCTCTTGGGAATCTCCCGCAATCGCCCGCCGGCCCCGTCATGGTCCCTCCATCCCGAACCATCGATGGGTTCCGGAGGATCTCGGCGCCTTGGAGTGGATTTCGAGAGGTTCCCTCGTGTCATCCCTTGACCGCTCCCGCGGTCAGGCCGCTGACGATCTGGCGCTGGAAGACCATGACCAGGAGGAAGAGCGGCGCGGTGATGGAGACCGCGGCGGCGACCGCCTCGACCTGGTCCGTGGTGGTCGTCTCGCGGTTGAAGTAGCCGGCGATGGCCGGGACCATGGTCTGGTTCTGCGCATCGAGCAGCAGCGAGGTCACCAGGAGGTCGTTGTAGGCGAGCAGGAAGCTGAACAGCCCGGTGGTGATCACCCCCGGCCACATGACCGGCATGATCACCCACCGGAACGCCTGGAAGTGGGTGCAGCCGTCGACCCGCGCCGCCTCGTCCAGATCGGCCGGGATGTTCTGGAAGAACGAGCGCAGCATCCAGATGGTGAAGGGCTGGTTGATGGACACCAGCACCGCGATGACCGCGTAGGGCTTCCCGTACAGCGTCGGCGCCGCGTCTCCGAACATCGGGCCGAGGATCTCCGCGGAGTCGATGAACACCGGCAGGTAGCCGGCGACCAGCACCGAATGCGGCAGCGCCCGGAACACCAGCGCGATGATCAGGAGCCAGAACGCGAGGTCCGAGTCCGAGCGCGCGAGGCCGTAGCCGGCCAGGGTGCCCACGGTCAGGGAGATGGTGACGACGCCGGTGGTGACGATCAGGGAGTTGACGAAGTTCCGGTAGAACTCGTTCTCCACCCAGACCGCGTGGTAATGCTCCGTGGTCAGTCCGATGACCGGCACGCCGAACGGCCCGGCGACGGCGTTCAGCATCCCGAGGATCGGCGGCAGGGCGACGAAGAAGACGATGATGAACGCCAGCCCGAACAGGAGCGAGCCCGCGATCCAGCCGAGCCAGATCCAGCCCCGTGGCGAGTGGCGCTCCACCGCGGCCGGGAGCTTGCGCACCGCCAGCCGCACGGTGAGCCACAGGACGGCGAGGCCGGCGGCGACGTCGAGCATCGACAGCCCCTTGCCGCCGGCGCGGGTCTCCGGCCCGAAGATGACCGCGAGCGGATTCGAGGCGAAGGCGTCCACCGGCTCCTTGAAGCTCATCACCATGATCCAGAACAGCGGAAAGGAGGCGAGCAGGCACCAGAAGACGAGGAACCCGCCCGAGGCCAGGCGCAGGGAGAGCGGCTGGCGCAACGCCGCGGGCGTGCTCACGAGCGCGACCCCCGGTGGTCGCGCCAGGTGCGGCGGAGCAGGGGGATCAGGATGATCACGATGCCGATCATGGTGAGCATCGCGCTCGCCGAGGCGCGCGAGATCGCGCGGTTGCCGGCGCCGTCCGCTCTCAGGAAGTCATAGGTCAGCCACTGCAACGAGATCCGGTAGGCCTGGCTGGAGAAGCCGACGATCTCCTCGAACACCCGGTAGGCGTCCATCAGGTGGATGAGCGAGACGAAGACGATGAGCGGCATCAGGTGCGGGACGATGACGTAGCGAAGCCGCTCCCAGCGGCTCGCCCCGTCGATGATCGCGCTCTCCAGGGTATCCGTGTTGACGGTTTGCAGCCCCGCGTAGAACACCACGAAGGCGAACGGGGCCACGTGCCAGACCCGGTAGAACAGCATCAGGATCTCGATCGTCCAGCCCTGCGCGAACATCGCGATGTCGCGTTCGAGCCACCATTCGAGAAACGCGGTCATGATGCCGTCGCCGATGAACAGCCACCGGATGGACAGCGCCCCGATGACCGGGGTGATGATGAGCGGCAGCAGGGAGACGAAGATGATCGGGCCGCGGATGGAGCGCACCGCGTTGTTGACCGCCAGCGCGATGCCGAGGCCCGTGAGCACGACCAGCGGCAGCGTGATCAGGGTGAAGGTCAGCGTGAACCGCAGGGCCTTCCAGAAGTCGATGGTGAGGACGTCCCGCCACCGGCGATCCGATATCGCCTCCCACAGCCGATCCGGCTCCAGGACGTTGCGGTAGCTCTGCCAGCCGACGAACGTGGTCTCGGTCACGACCTCGCCGTTCCCGTCGAGCACGGGGCGGGTCTTCTCTTCGGTGACGCAGATCTGCTGGAGGAATCCCGGCGTGCAGGACTCCACCTCCACCGTCTCGACCACCGGCTGGGTGAGGTGGAAGCTCTGCCAGAGCACCCCCACCAGAGGGGCGGCGATGAAGACCACCATGAGGGCGAGGGACGGACCGACGAAGGCCGCGAAGGTCCTGAACTTCACCGGTCCGTCCCTCGGGTTGCGGATGCGCTGTCCGACACGAACTCCCCGATGCCCCGGGAATCGGCGTTCCCGGAGCGCCTAGATCAAGCCCGCTTCCTTCGCCGCGGTGAGATAGGCGCTCTCGATGTCCGCCAGGGTGGTGGCGGCGTCCTTGGCGCCGGTCAGGAAGTCGGCGAGGCCGTTGCCCAGGGCGGTGTGCATCAGGCCCATCGCGGAGCTGGCCGGATACGGGACGGCCCCGTTGGCCGCGGTCTCGGACGCGCCCTTGGAGACCTGCGTCTGCACGAACCCGTCGATCAGCCACACCGCAGCGTCGTTGTTCGCCTCCACCATCTCGCGGTCGATCCCTTCCATCGCGACCCGGAACGCGGCCTCGGCCACCCCGTCCGGCATGTTCTTCGCGAACACCACCCCGTCCCACCACAGGGTGGAGGCGGGCCGTCCGCCGGCCACCGCGGCGGGGGCGGACGCCATCTTCACCAGGCCCACCACCTGGCTCTCGGCCGGATCGTCCATCGCGCCGGCCCGGCTCGCCCACAGGTTGGCGAGGGCGATCTTCCCCTGCTGGAACTGCTGCTGGACGTAGGTGGAGTCAGAGACCAGGTACTCGGGGTCCATGTACTCGGTGAGGCGCTTCATCATCTCCAGCGCCGCGAGGCCCTGCTCGTTGTCGATGGTCGGGCGGTTGTCGCCGTCGATGAACGAGCCGCCCATCCCGACGTGCATGTTCACGAACTCCCCGCCGAGGGTCAAGCCCGTCTTGTAGGTCCCTCCCAGCGGGTACTCGACGACCCCCGCCTCCCTGATCTTCTCCGCCGCCGCCAGCAGCTCGTCATAGGTGGCCGGCACCGCGATCCCGAGGTCGTTCAGGACGTCCTCGCGGTACATGAGGTGCTGTGCGTTCACCATCATCGCGACCGCCATGGTCTTGCCGTCGACCTTGATGAGCTGGTGCGGCTTGAGGTGCCCGCCGTGCTTCGCGACCAGATCGTCGAGCGGGCGGATGGTGCCCTGGTTCAGCAGCGGGACCATGCTGGAGTTCGCAACGCCGCCGATCTGGTAGAGGGCGGGGTCCGCCGCGAAGGCCGCGGGCTGCTTCTCCTGGAATTCCTGGTCCAGCTCGGCCTGAAAGTTGCCGCATTCGGCCATGGCGCCGGAGACGGCCTTCCAGGCCTCGAATCCGGCCGAGAGCATCTTGAGCGGGGTCTGGTTCTCGAAGGCGCATCCGGCGTAAGCGCCGGTGGCCGACAGCGTGAGCACTCCCGCCAGCGCGAGTCTCTTGAGCATTGCGTTCTCCTTTCCTGACTGGGTTGTGGTTGGTACGACTTCAAGCCTCCGGACGGCTTCGATCGTCCGGCTTCCCGGCAACGGCCCGTCGCCGGCCGTGGGGGTGGAGTCCGCCGGGAATCCGAGGCGCCATCTTCTCCGATCGAGCCGGATTTTCGCGAAGCGGCCCTGGAAACGGCGCGTCCCTCCGGGAGCGGCGCGTCCTGACGGACGCGGGCGTCCCGCCCGCAACACGCCGGAGGCGTGGGTTTTCGGGCATCGCGTCCCCTGGCCGTTACAAGGCTCGTGGCTGCCGCGAGACGCTTCGCCCGGAGGGAACGGCGTGTCCTTCCGGGACATGGGCGTCCCGCCCGTAGTGGGCCGCAGGCCCGCAATCGTTCAGGCGGGTGAGACGCCCGCGTTCTTCCGGGACACGCCGTTCCCGGGAGACCCGTCGGGATCATGCGCGTCTCGTCGGTCCGAGGCGTCGCCTCGCCGGTCATGGGGTCTCGATCCTCACGCCCGTTTCAGGGTCGAAGAGGTGGCAGGCCGCGGCCGGCACGACGACGGAGACTGCCTGCCCGATCTCGACGCGATGGTCCTTGTGCGCCTTCATGGATACCAGCGCGTCGCCGATCCGGATCGTGATCATGGTCGCGTCGCCGAGCAGCTCCACCGTGTAGACGGGTGCGGTGATCCGGCCGGGACCTTCGCCCGACCCTACGATCGGCTCGCCGACCGGTCTTCCGGCCGGCCCACCGTCCGGCATGGCATCTTCGGCGCGGAATCCGAGGATGACGGGGCCGTCCGGCCCCGAGAGGCCCCCGATCCGAAGGTTGGGCCCGGTGAGCACACCCTTCGAGAGGTGCCCGCCCACCAGGTTCATCGCGGGCGAGCCGATGAACCCCGCCACGAACGTGTTCCCGGGCCGGTCGTAGATCTCCTTGGGCGTCCCCACCTGCTGGATGACGCCCTTGTTCATGACCACGACCCGATCGGCGAGGGTCATCGCTTCGATCTGGTCGTGGGTGACGTAGATCGTCGTCACCTTGAGCTCGTGCTGGAGGTTCTTGATCCGGGCGCGGGTCGAGACGCGAAGCTTGGCGTCCAGGTTGGAGAGCGGCTCGTCCATCAGGAAGACGGTGGGCTCGCGGACGATCGCCCGGGCCAGGGCGACGCGCTGGCGCTGGCCTCCGGAGAGCTCCGCCGGCTTGCGATGGAGGAAGTCCGTGAGCTCCACCATCGCCGCGGCGCGGCGCACCCGCTCGTCATGGGTGGCCGGGTCCGCCTTGCGCACCTTCAGCGGGAAGCGGATGTTCTCGTAGGCGTTCATGTTGGGGTAGAGGCCGTAGGACTGGAACACCATGGCCACGTCCCGATCCTTCGGGTCGAGGTCGTTGACGACCCTGCCGCCGATCACGACGTCGCCTTCGGTGGCCTCCTCCAGCCCGGCGACCATGCGCATGGTGGTCGTCTTGCCGCATCCCGAGGGGCCGAGGAGCACGAGAAACTCCCGATCCCCGATGGTCAGATCGAAGTTGTCGACCCCGACGAAGCCTCCCCATCGTTTGGTGACGTTCCGAAGCTGGATTTCAGCCACGCGACTTCCCCGGCGACGGGCGCGTTGCGCATTCGCATACGAATGCGGGTAATGGAATCCCACGGGTCAGGTGCATGTCAACCACCGTCCTCGCGACACTTGCCGCCGGACCCGACTCGAAGCCGGCTCCGATGATGATGTCTGCGGGAACTACTGGCCGCTGCTGCCACTCGTGGGGAAGAGAGCCTGGGGTGTCGTCACGACGGCTGCGGCTCGGGAGAATCGTCTCGGAGCCGTCCTGCCAAGGTCTCCAGGCGTATCATCCAAAGTGGTGTATCGTCGTGCAGCCGGACTTCGACCGCACGACCGGGAGGCCATCGGTGACGGTTGGATTGCAGACCTTCGAGACGTTGCGCGATGCCTCGACCGCGGTCGGGCGCGACCCCTCGGCACGCTTCCTCGGCGGCGGCACCCTGCTGGTGCGCGCGCTCAACGAGGGGACCGCGGATTTCTCGACCCTGGTGCGGTGCACCGATCGCGCCCTGACCGGGGTGCGCGCCTCGGGGTCGCGGGTGCGCATCGGCGCCGGGACCACGATGGCGGGGATCCTCGCGAGCCGCGATCTCACCTTTCTCCATCCGGCCGCCCGGACCGTGGGTGGTCCGGCAGTGCGCGCGCAGGCGACGGTCGGAGGCAACCTGTTCGCACCTTCGCCCTATGGGGACTTCACCGTTGCGCTGCTCGCGCTCGACGCCAGGGTCTCGGTGCAGAGCGGCTACAGCCCCCGCGACATGCCGTTGGAAGAGTTTCTGGGCAGCCGCGACGCCATGACCCGTCCGGTGGTCGCTTCGGTCGAGATCGCGCGCCCGCGCGGCGAGGGCGCGTTCCGCTTCCTCAAGGTGTCGAGGGTACGACCGAAGGGGGTGTCGCTGCTGACCATCGCCGCCAGACTCGAGGATTCGGCCGGCCGGCTCTCCGGGGTGAGGGTCGCGTATGCGAACATGGCCCCGGCCCCGAAGCGCGCCCCCGCGGTCGAGCGCGCGCTGGAGGGCCGGCGGCTGGAGCGCACGGTGGTGGAAGCCGCCACCGCGGTCGCGGCCGACGGCTGGGCTCCCCCGACCGACGCCGTCGCGTCCGCGTGGTATCGGCGCGAGGTCCTGCCCGTGCATCTCTCGCGCCTCCTCCTTGGCGGGGCTTGAAGGGTAGGGCGATGCTCGATCTTCACGAGTGGCTTCCGGTCGAAGGGCCGGGACGATTGTCGACGGACCCCGATGCGGCCAACCAGCCATCCCGGTGAAGGGCAAGGGTTGCGCCCATCCGATCGTCTTCCGCATCCGAACCAGAGGCCATGTCCCACCTGACCCTCGACTTCAAGCTGAACGGCAGGGAGCGCACCGAGCTGATCGCCGGCGGCGAAACCCTCCTGTCGCTGCTTCGCGACCGGCTCGACACCACCTCGATCAAGCAGGGCTGCCGGCAGGGGACCTGCGGGAGCTGCACGGTCGTCGTCGACGGCGACCCCCGTCTCGCCTGCATCACGCTGGCTGCCGCCTGTCAGGGCCGCGCGGTGGAGACCGTGGAATCGCTGCCCGGCCCCAATGGCCTCCACCCTTTGCAGCAGGCGTTCATGGACCACTTCGCGGCCCAGTGCGGCTTCTGTACCACCGGTATGCTCATGGCCGCCAAGGCGCTGCTGGACACCAACCCGAACCCGACCCGCGACGTCGTCGTCGACGCCCTCGGCGGCAACATCTGCCGGTGTACCGGCTACGAGCCGATCGTCGAGGCGGTGCTCGCCGCGGCGGGCGCGGGACCGACGGGCGCCGCGTAGCGCATGGCGAGGGGGATTGGTGCACTGCCTTGGGAAGGCGGAGAGGACGCCCGTGTCCCGGAGGAACACGCCGTTTCCAGGGAGACCCCCAGGGGGACCCGTTGTGATCCCGCTCATACCACATCGGTCCGGGACGTAACCTCGCCGGCTCGCTCCCCGGACACGGCGGCCCGCCGGGCCGCCTGAAGCGCAGACATGGGCAAGACCACCGGCTTCAAGGAGTTCGCGCGCGAAGCGGCGTCCTATCGGGACGCGGCGGCGAGGCTGCTCGACTTCGACGAGATCTACACCCCGCACGACGAGGGGCGCCTCGCGACCCAGGGCGCCCGCTGCATGGACTGCGGCGTCCCCTTCTGCCAGTCCGGCGACGGCTGCCCCATCGACAACCTGATCCCGGAGTGGAACGACCTCGTCTACCGGGGCCGCTGGCGCGAGGCGCTGGACCGCCTGCACAAGACCAACAACTTCCCCGAGTTCACCGGGCGCGTGTGCCCGGCCCCGTGCGAGGGCGCCTGCGTGCTCGGGATCACGGACCCGCCGGTGACCATCAAGAACATCGAGATGGCCATCATCGACCGCGGCTTCGCCGAAGGATGGGTGAAGGCGAGCCGGCCCGCGGCGCGCACGGGGATGCGCGTCTGCATCGTGGGGTCGGGGCCGGCGGGCCTGGCCGCGGCGGCGCAGCTCAACTCGGTGGGCCACCACGTCACCGTCTACGAGCGCGAAGACCGCCCCGGCGGGCTGCTCATGTACGGCATCCCCAACATGAAGCTCGACAAGCGAACCGTGCTGCGGCGCATCGACCTGCTGCGCGCGGAAGGCGTCGGCTTCGTCACCGGGACCGAGCTCGGCGGCGGGGAGCCCGCCGACGTCGGATGGCTGCGCAAGGAGAGTGACGCCCTGCTGCTCGCGACCGGGGCGACGGTGCCCCGGGACCTGCCCGTCGAAGGCCGCGACCTGCCCGGCGTGCACTTCGCCATGGAGTACCTGACCGAGAGCACCAAGGCGCTTCTCGACGGCCGGGCGCCGGCGCTCTCCGCCGAGGGCCGGGACGTCATCGTGATCGGCGGCGGGGATACGGGCACGGACTGCATCGGCACGGCGCTGCGCCAGTCCTGCCGGAGCCTGACCAACTTCGAGCTCTTTCCCAAGCCGCCCCCGCAGCGCGCCCCGGACAACCCCTGGCCCGCGTGGCCGCTCATCTTCCGCGTGGACTACGGACACGAGGAAGGCGCGAGGAGGTTCGGCCGGGACCCGCGGGTGTACTCGATCTCCTCCCAGGCGTTCCTCGCGGGTCGCGACGGCACGCTTGCCGGCATCCGCACCGTGGAGGTGGAGCGCCGGGAAGGGCGCTTCACGGAGGTGCCCGGCACGGAGCGCGAGTGGAAGGCGGACCTCGTGCTTCTCTCGATGGGCTTCCTCGGCCCCGAGCACGCGGTCTCCGACCCGCTGGCCGTCGAGTACGACCGGCGCTCGAACTACGCCGCCGAATATGGCCGCTACATGACCAGCGTTCCGGGGGTGTTCGCGGCCGGCGACTGCCGCCGCGGGCAGTCCCTGGTGGTCCACGCCATCCACGAAGGCCGCGAGGCGGCCCGCGAGATCGACCGCTACCTGACGGGCTCGACCCGGCTGCCCTGAGCGGGCGGGGGCGGGCACGGGCACACCCATCCGGTGGGTCGAATGAGCAGGATCGCGAGGAACTGGATCCGTTCCCATGGCACGTCGAACCCCATACACGAAGGTCGAGAAGCGAGGGCAGCAACGGCCGTCACATGTTCACGGCATGGGCGACGTCGTGTTCAGGGGATTTCAGTGTTTGAACGGTTCCTGCCAACGATTCATCGTCGTTCGTGAAGACGAGATTGGACCGGATTTCGAGATTGCCTGCCCCGCGTGCGGATTCGTCCATGAGGCCGGTGGCGAGACGAAGTTTTTCAAGTACCGGCTGGTTCACCGGCAGGAAGACAGGGTGATCGAGGAGGGTGAATTCGTCATCCTACACGACGATTACATCCGTGAGGCACAGCGGCTGAAGTACTGCTTGTTGTGTTACGCCCGGAAGCCGCTGGAGCTCTTCGACGTCCACAGTGTGCGGCAATCCGGCCGACAGGGTGAGTGCCGGCTCTGCAAGGCCATCTACAACGGGATCAAGAACCAGTCCCGGATCACCGATCAACATCGCGAAGCGGCAGAACGCCGACGCCTCTACAAACGGCTGGCCGGTGAAGTCGGGAGGATCGACAGCAGGGCAATCTTCGACAAGTTCGGAGGCAGGTGCTTCAATTGCGGTCGCACGTTGCACTACACGGCCACCGGCCAGAAGGACTTCAACCTGGATCATACGCTGCCCGCCCGGCTCCTGTGGCCGCTCAGCACGGACAACGCGACCCTTCTGTGTGCAACCTGTAACAACGGGAAGCATGATCGGTGGCCTTCGGCCTTCTACGGAATCCCGAAGCTGAGAACCCTGGCACGGTTGACGGGCTATGATCATGGCTTGTTGTCTGGTTCGCCGTGCGTCAACGCAGCCGCCGTCGAGGGAATACTTGCCGACCCCGACACGTTCATCGAGGAATGGATTCCGTATCCCGAGGAGATCAGGAGAGTGCGCGGCATGATTCGGGAGTACGCGGAGACCGATATCTTCGAGGGCGCCGCCTACGTTCCCGACTATCTGCTGGAACCGGATGAGCGAGCCGGGTAAGCAGTCGCCTAACTCATCAGAAGGTACGTGTGCTCGACGACCGTTCCCTTGTCCCTGATGCCGTGTGACTCGCAATGGGCAACGCTCTCGGCAAAGACTTCGACGTTCCGAAACCAGGACCGGGCAACCTTGGCAACTTCATCGGCCATGTCGCATTTCCGGCTCTTGCCGAGATGGAAGACGCATACTCCGCCATGTTTCAGTCGTTCACGAGCCTGTCGAATGATCGGCTCGTAGACGTCGAAGCTTCGTTTCTGACGCTCGTCAACGAACGCCAGCGGGCGATCCCTGAAGTCCGTTTTCGTCCAACCCGCGAACCACAAGCGAATCCAGTTCGCCAAGTGGAAACGCGTGCTGTCGTAGAACGGCGGCGACGTGATCACCGCGTCCAGATGGTCGATACCCTGCGGCCAGCGATCGGTGGCGTCCTGAAATACGGATGACCCCGCGATGAAACCGTCCGGCCGTTTCGCTGCCAGAGATCGCCGGAGTTTCTCCGCCAGCTTGACCGCCAACTCTTTGTATTCGGGCTTGCCGCTCGGCGAGAACGGCGTGATCGGATGCGAGCGGCGGCTCAGCGCGTAGGGCCGGTTGCCGTGGAGTATGTGCAGCAGGCACGCGAAGACAAGCGCCGCTCCCTTGTCCGTCGGCGGGTGTTCCTTGAAGAAACGGCGTGCGAGCAGGATTTCATCCAGTGTCCGCGGGTGGTAATACTCCGGAAGAGGTCCATTGAACCGGATCGAATCGGCGTCGTCCCGCTCTGCACTCGTCGGGTGTTGCGTCCGGATGAAATGTTCGAGCGCATCGAGCACGGTCAGACATTCGTCGGCCATTGCAGGGTTGAGCTTGGCCGCCGCGACGGGCACCGCCACCGGGCTGATGTCGAAGCACCATGCCGTGACACCGCATAGTGCCGCTTCGAATGCAATGGTTCCCACCCCGCCGAACGGATCCAGAAGGCGCTCCCCGGGGCTTGTGAAGGTCCTGACCAGATGATGGGCGAGAGATGGTTTCAGCTTGCCCTGATAGGAGCAGAGCGAGTGCAGCGGGCTTCCCCAGTTGCGCTTGGCGAAGTCGCCTTGCTGGTGGGGCAGGTTGCGCTTGAACGCCTCCCACCTCGGTCGCCACGATGGCATGGCGCGAGGCGATCCATGTGTACGTGACGGCGCCGTTGCGACAATGAGGACTTGGCGTAGCGGCTGACCGTTGCGCGAGAGGCGCTGGCGCAAAATCACCTCCTCGTCGACCTTCCAGCCATCCGCTTTCAGCAGTTTTGCGAGAATCCCCGGCGTGTCCACCCGGACATCGGCGTAGGAAGAATCGCCGATGTCCATGAGAAGCGGCGACGAGGGCTTGGCGTGGTGCAACAGCCCACCGAAGATCTGCTTCATGTCCGAGAAATAGCTCGACACCATCAGCGGGATACGTCGATCGTATGCCTTGCTCTCAAGCGATCGGACTATCCGTTCAACTGCCCGGGAGGCTGGCGGCCCGCTCTTTCCGACCGTGACGTCGTTGATCCCGGCCGTGACGGTTCGGCGCCGGAAGGCCGTCAGATCGTCGGCCACGGACAGCGCCCGCAGGAACCAGAGCTCGATCTTGGTGTTTCGGTAGTAGTTCGTTCCGTTCAGATAGGGGGGCGAAGTGACGATCGCGTCGATTTCCAGGCCCGGGATGCGGTCGAGGCGCTTGGCATCGCCCGCGATCAGGACCGGTGCGCCGGCGACGGATTGCAGATCCGTGATGTCTCGCGCAATCGAGCGAAGTCTGTCGCGAACCTCGCCGATCGGATCCCCGACGAGGTCTTCGCGTTCGGTCCCCTTGCGGAAGCGGAGATCACCGCGTCGGATCATGTTCGAGCACGGCACGAGCGCCGCCACCGCCGCGACCGTGGCGATCGATGCCGCTTCCGGGTCCTCGCAGCCAATCGCATCGAGCCAGCTTCGCAACCTGAGACAGGCATCCAGCGTCGCGGGAGGGAAGAACTCGCTGTTACCGAAGGATTCGCGGTAAGCCACGATGAGGCGCCGGTCCGGCTCGTACTCGGTGATCGATGACTCCAGGCGGCCTGCCAGATCCTGAACCCGGGAGGCCAGCCGGAGTCGGGTCCGTTCGGGCATGCCAAGAACCTTGGCCTTGGTTTCGATCAGGAACTGGAGCACGGGATTGAGCTCGCAGTAGAAGGACATGCGACCGTCCGACGCCACGGTCAACGGGGTCGTCCCGGTTCCGGCGAACGGGTCGAGCACACGCGCCGCGGCTGGAGCGAACGCGCCGAGGACGTTCCTGACGAAATCCGGCGAATAGCCTTCCAGGTAGGGGTACCAGTCGTGCAGCGGTTCAGTGACGCCTCCCCGATACGTCGCCTGGATCGGGTTGAAGGGCAAGTCTTCCGGACGCTTTTGGGAAAAGAGCTCCAATTGGGCGGAATCCAGTCGTGCCGTGGCCTTTCGGAGGCGTCTCAGGCAGTATGCGTTCAGGCTCGTTCCCTCGGCCTTCGCACGGGCTTTGAGGTGGCTGAAGGTGCCGCAACCCAGAAGGCGCCGGATGTCCTCGCTCGCCAAGGAGCGGATCACCTTGAACAGATTGGCGTCTCCTGGCCCGAACGCCAGCTTCAGATTGCGCCGTTTGGCGTTTCCGCCGGGATGGTCGGCGAAGTAGACGGACTTGAAGTTTTGCATCATTTCACGTACTGACTACCATTGAATGGTAGTTGGTAACATCTTTGATTGGCAGATGCAATGCAGACATGCGTGCAGCCTCTCTGCTGGCACGCGGCACGCCTCCTGCTCGTCCGCGGACGCGGCTCCGCCCGATGGTCGATCCCGGGCGGCGATTGTCTCGGGGAGGATCGCGTGAAGAAAGCGGATTACGGCTCTTTCGCTGTAGGCGATCGGCGCGTCGATCTTGAGCGATCCAGCGTTCCGGGGGTGTTCGCGGCCGGCGACTGCCGCCGCGGCCAGTCCCTGGTGGTCCACGCCATCCACGAAGGCCGCGAGGCGGCCCGCGAGATCGACCGCTACCTGACGGGCTCGACCCGGCTGCCCTGAGCGGGCGGAGGCCCTCCCGGCCACCGCGGCTCGTCCGCAATACCCGCTCCCTCGCCAGCATGGTATCCGGGTAGAAAGCGTTGCGACCAAAGACCCCGGCCGGTGACGTGCACCCGGCAGGATGCGGGCGGGTAACATCGGGAGATTCCCCGGCGAGGCCGTATCGAGACCGACCTTGAACCAGATTGCCGGCCTGCTGCCCGAACGTCCCCCTCGCGTCGGCGAGCTCGTCGAAGTGCGCTCGCGGCGCTGGCTCGTGGAGGCGGTGGAGACCCCCGCGCCGCCCGCGTCCCCGCGGGTCGCCCTCGCCTGCGCCGACGACGACGCCCAGGGCCGGACCCTGGAGGTCTGGTGGGACTTCGAGATCGACCGCCGCATCCTGGAGCAGGAAGCGTGGAGCGCCATCGGCGCGCGAGGCTTCGACCCGCCCCGCCACTTCGGCGCCTTCCTGCATACGCTGCGCTGGAACTGCGTCACCGCCACCGACCCGAGCCTCTTCCAGTCCCCGTTCCGGGCCGGCATCCGCATCGACGCCTACCAGATGGAGCCCTTGCGCAAGGCGCTCCGCCTGCCGCGCGTGAACCTCTTCATCGCCGACGACACCGGCCTCGGCAAAACCATCGAAGCGGGCCTCATCGCCCGCGAGCTGCTCCTTCGCAAGAAGGTCCGGACGATCGTCGTCGCCGCGCCCGCCTCCGTCCTGGAGCAGTGGAAGGCGGAGATGGAGGAGCGCTTCGGGCTCCTCTTCGTGATCCTCGACCGCGCCCGGCTCGCCCGGGTTCGCCAGGAGCGAGGCTTCGGCGTCAACCCGTGGCACACCCACAGCCGCTTTCTCGTCTCCCACAACCTGCTCATCGATCCGATCTGGGCGGACCCCATGCGCGAGTGGCTCGGCGAGATGCGGCCGGGCAGCCTGCTGATCCTGGACGAAGCCCACCACGCCGCCCCGTCGAGCGGCGGGCGTTACGGCATCGAGACGAAGTTCACCCGCGCGGTCCGCGATCTCGGAGGGCGTTTCGAGCACCGCCTGTTCCTGTCCGCCACGCCCCACAACGGCCACTCCAACAGCTTCTCCACCCTGCTGGAGCTGCTCGACCCGTACCGCTTCACCCGCGGGGTGCCGGTCCGGGGCAAGGGCGCGCTCGAAGACGTGATGGTGCGGCGCATCAAGGAGGACGTCCGCCAGATCCAGGGCGGCTTTCCGGAACGGGACGTGCGGCCCGTGGTCATCGACGGCCTGCCGGAGGACGCCCCGGAGCTCGTGCTCTCCCGCTTCCTCGACGAGTACCGCGGCCTGCGGGAGGAACGGCTGAAGACCGGCACGGCACGCGCCCGGGCTGCCGCCGCCCTGCTCGTGGTGGGCCTGCAACAGAAGCTGCTCTCGTCCATCGAGGCCTTCGCCATTTCGCTGGCGAGGCATCGGGTGACGGTGCGCAAGCAGTGGGAGCGCGCGAGGGCCGGCGAGGCGGAGGTCTCCGTCTCGGCAGTCTCGGCGCCGACACCTTCCCCTCCTGGGAGCGGGTCGGAACGGATGACGGCCGGCGAGGCGGAGGGCTCCGTCTCGGCAGTCTCGGCGCCGACACCTTCCCCTCCTGGGAGCGGGTCGGAGCGGATGACGGCCGGCGAGGCGGAGGGCGAGGCGGACGGCTCCGGCCGTGGCGGCGCCCTTGCGAGCGGCGCCCGCGAGCGCAGTCGCCTGGAGACCCGGCCGGGAGGAATCGCCGCCATCCCCGACCCACGCGGCAACGGGCGGGGAGCGGATTCCATCCATGCGGACGCCGGCCGGTTCGCGAGCCCTCCCGGCGCGGACGACGAACGCGCCGAGCTCAGCGACGGCGAGAGCGAAGCGGAGGAAGCCGCGCAGATCGCCGCTCTCGACGCCGCCGCCGAGGCCGAAGCGGCCGGGGCCGGAGCCAGGGACGCGAAGGCGGAGGCGATCCGGCGCCGGGAGGAGGTCCTTCTCGACCGGATGGAGGAAGTGGCTTCCGGCGCCCGCGGGCTTCCGGACGCCAAGACCCGCCGCCTGATCGACTGGATCCGCGACAACCTGTGCCCGGCGCTGCCGCGCCCCGGCGGGCGCTCCCGTCACGGCGGCGGCACCCCCGCCCGCGACGCCTCCCCGGCTCGCCGGGAGGGTCGCGGCGGGCAGGTACGGACGGAGGCCGCCAGCGCCTCGGGCGGCGGCACCCTCCCCGCTCGCAAGGAAGCGACCCCTTCCTTGCCTCGCGCCGCCGCGGCGGAGAGCGCCGGCGATTCCGCGCAGCGGGCTCGCCAAGCGACCGCGCCCGCGCCAGCGGCCACCCCTCGCTGGAACGACGCCCGGGTGTTGATCTTCACGGAGAACGTCGTCGGCACCAAGCGCTACCTGCGCGAGATGCTCGAACAGGCCGTCGCCGGCACCCACCTCGCCGAGGAGCGTATCGAGACCATCGACGGACAAACCGTGGGGGCGAAGCGCAAGGAGATCCAGCGCCGCTTCAACGCCGACCCCGCGCGCGACCCGCTGCGCATCCTCATCGCCACCGACGCCGCCCGCGAGGGGCTGAACTTCCAGGCCCACTGCACCGACCTCTTCCACTTCGACCTGCCCTGGAACCCCGGCCGCATCGAGCAGCGCAACGGGCGCATCGACCGCAAGCTGCAACCGGCGCCGCGGGTGCGCTGCCACTACTTCGTCCTGCCGCAGCGCGCCGAGGACCACGTCCTGGAGGTCCTGGTCAGGAAGACCGACACCATCAAGCGCGAGCTCGGCAGCCTCTCCAAGGTGATCGACGACGACGTCGAACGCCGTCTTCGCGGCGGCATCCGCCACCGGGACGCGAAGCGCCTCGCGCGCGAGATCGAAGCGGCGGATCTCGACCGGGAGAAGAAGCGCGTCGCGGCCGAGGAGCTCGAAGCCGCCCGTGAGCGCCAGGACGACCTCAAGGCGCAGATCGAACGATGCCGCGGGCTGCTCGAACGCTCGCGCCGGTGGGCGCGCTTCTCCCCGGAGCCCTTCCGCGACGCGATGTCCTGCGCCCTGGAGATGCTGGGCGCCGCGCCGCTGCAAGAGGGCCGCACCGGGGACGGCCGGCCGATCTGGACCTTTCCGCCGCTCGACGGCAAGGCCCGGACGGATGCGCACGACGAGCGCGGGCAGGGTCGCCCGGAGATTCCGCCACGCGGCATCGCGGACCTCCCCGGGCAAGGTCGGGGATCGGCGGGGGAAGGTTCGACCCTTGCGGACTACGGCCGCGGGCAGGGTCACCCGGAGATTCCACCACGCGGCATCGCGGACGCCCCGGGCCGCCGCGAGGACGGGCGAGGGGCGGATTTGTCCCTTGCAAGCTGGACCGCCACCCTGGACACCCTGCGCGCGCCCCGCAAGACCGGCCAGAAGCTCGCCGAGTGGCGGCGGGAGGCCCCCATCCGGCCCGTCGTCTTCGAGGACGCCGGGGTGCTCAGCGACGACACCGTGCACCTGCACCTGGAGCAGCGCGTCGCGCAGCGTCTGCTGGCCCGGTTCCGCACCCAGGGCTTCGTGCACCACGACCTTTCCCGCGCCTGCCTGGTGCAGGCCGCCGACTCCATCCCCCGTGTAGCGCTGTTGGGAAGGCTGTGCCTGTTCGGGCGCCGGGCCGAGCGCCTGCACGAGGTGCTGGTCCCGGTCGCCGCCCGCTGGATCGAGCCGTCGCGACGCGCCGAGCCGCTCAAGGCGTATGCGGAGGAGGCCGAAGCGAGAACCCTGGAATGCCTGGAAGCCGCCTTGCAGGACGCCCGCGCGCCCGGCGAGACGATCCATCGCCGGCTGCTTGGAACCGCCGCCCGGGACGTCGAAGATCTGCTGCCGCAGCTCGAAGCGCGCGCCGAGGCGGTCGCCCGAAGCGCGGCGGACCGGCTGCGCGAACGCGGCGAGCGGGAGGAGCGGCAGCTTCGCGAGATCCTGGAAGGCCAGCGCCGGCGGGTGGAGGCGGAGCTCCGCCGGCACGAGGGCGGCGGGGTCCAGCTCGCCATCGAGTTCAGCGAGGAAGAGAAGCGCCAGCGCCAAGCCGACGTCGCCTCCTGGCGCACGCGCCTCGCCTGGTTCGACCGCGACCTGGAGACGGAGCCGGCCCGCATCCGGGGGTTCTACGAAGTGCGGGCGCGGCGGGTGGAGCCGATCGGGCTGGTCTATCTCTGGCCGGATACGGGGTGACGGGGATGATGATCGGGGGCCGCCGTCATTCCCGCGAAAGCGGGAATCCATTCGTCTCGACACGGCGCGTCTTGCACAGGCGAGTGGAGCCGATCGGGCTGGTCTGTCTCTGGCCGGACACGGGGTGACGGGGAGATGATCGGGAGCCGCCGTCATTCCCGCGAAAGCGGGAATCCATTCGTCTCGGCACGGCGCGTCTTGCAGACGTGGACGGGAGGCCCGCTTTGCCTGGTAACGGGCCTCCGGTGGCGGACCTCCGGTCCGCACTTGCGGGCGAGACGCCCGCGTTCCCAGGACGCCCACATCCTCCCGGGACGCGCCGCTTCCAGGAAGGGCGCCGCTCCTGCATGTTTATCGCCACTCGTGCCCTGGTTCCGGCTGCACCGGGTCGGGGCTTATCCTCGGCACCCTCGTAGCACTGCCCGCGACAGGTGGCGAGGATGAACAGGAAACACCAGCAGTTTCGGGAGATCACGCTGCGGGACTTCCGCTGCTTCCGCGAGCGGCAGACCGTGTCCCTGACGCCGCTTACCCTGCTCGTCGGGGAGAACAGCACCGGCAAGACCTCGTTTCTCGCCGCGGTGCAGGCGGTTTGGGATGCCGCCCACGGGAGCGGCGAGCCGGACTTTCGCAAGCCCCCATATGACCTTGGAGCGTTCCCGGAAATCGTGCACCGCCGGGGCGGGCGCGAGAACCGCGCGGATTCCTTCTCGATCGGCTTCAAGGAACTGGATCCTCGGGATCGTCTCCTCGGCTTCGAGGCGACCTTCGAATCTCGCCATGCCGCGCCCGCGCCCGCAACGATCGCGTGGCGCCGCGGGCAGGTGTCGGTGGAACACCGCGGAGCGAAGGGTGAGTCCCCCCGGATTGTCCTCGAGTCTCCAGGCGGCTCGTGGTACCACCCTTTGGAAGACCGGGAGTTCGGAAGGCTCTGGAGCACCGGGTTCTTCTCCCGACTTCACCAGGCAGCGGCGAACGACCATCCGTTGAGCCTCATCGACTTTTTGTGTTCGTCGGCGGAGGGCACGAGGTTTTTGCCGAGTTCGGAAGATCTGGCCGAATTCTCGGCCTTGTCGCGCCGGTTCACCCGCGTTCCGCCGCGGGAGCCGCCCTTTGCCAGCGCTCCGGTACACCCGGGCCCTCGCAGAACCTACGACCCCACGAAGCTGGATTCGGACCCCTGGGGCGCTGACGTTCCCTCGCGTTTGGCGAGCCTTCGTTTCCGGGACAAATACGGGTGGGCGGTACTCAAGGGAAAGCTGGATGCGTTCGGCCGCGAGTCGGGACTCTTCGACGACTTCTCGGTGAACCAGCTCACCAAGGTCGAGGGAGGTCCGTTCCAGCTCCAGGTGCGAAAGTTCGGCAGGAATGGGAGGAAGGGACCCAAACGAAACCTGATGGACGTGGGGTTCGGGGTCAGTCAGGTGCTGCCGACGCTGGCCGCCCTCTTTCGTGCGGACGGACCGTCCATGTTTCTTTTGCAACAACCCGAACTGCATCTGCATCCGAGCGCCCAAGCCGCCCTCGGCAGCCTGTTCTGTGAAGCTGCTTCGTCCGGTCGTCAGCTCATCATCGAAACCCACAGCGACTACCTCCTGGATCGAATCCTGCTCGACATCCGGGACAAGCGGACCGATTTGAAATCGGATGACGTATCGATCCTCTATTTCGAACGCGGCGATCAGGACGTTTCCATTCATCCGATCCGGATCGACGACGAAGGTAACGTGCTCGACACACCGGAAGGGTATCGACGCTTTTTCAAGGACGAATTGAACAGGGTGATCGACTACTGATGTGCGCGATTATCGATGCCAACGTGACCTTCGAGGTATTCGGCACAAAACGGACCGAAGCGGGTGTGCGGTTCAGGGACTGGCTGGACGGTGGCCGGGGAAGGCTTGTCGTCGGCGGAAAGAATCTGGAAGAGCTGACGAGGAACCGAAACTTCGAGAGATGGTTCAGAGAGGAACGACGACGAGGAGGAAGAGGTCGGGTACGGCAGACAAGGAACGAAATCATCAGCGAACGCCAACAGGCGCTCGTCAGAGACGGGCTTCCGACATCCGACGATGAGCATGTCCTTGCCCTTGCCCTGGTGAGCGGTGCGCGTCTCCTCTACTCCAATGATCGCAGGCTGAAGAATGATTTTCTGAATGCCGAAATCATTCGGGAGCCGGGAGGAAAGGTGTACACGACGCATCATGGGGGGTGGCCCGTCACACGTTTCACCGCCGAACACGAAGAGCTGCTTCGGACGGAAAACCTCTGCGGCGACGTCCCGCCGGGTTGACCCCATGCCCGCCCCCGACCCCGATACCCGCGCCCACCTCGAATGGCTCGGCTTCCTCCAGCCGAAGGGCCTCGTGGTCTCCGCCCCGGCGCTCGCGAAGGCGGGGGCGATCCTGAACCGGCAGGACACGGAGGGGTGGAGCCGCCTGCTCGGCTGCATCCGCGAGCGGGAGATCGACCCGGCGCGCGGCCCGGAGCCCTGTATCCCGGACTTCCGGGGGTTCGCCGCCGCCGTCCTCGGCTGGGGCTTCTCGCCCCTGGGGTACGTCGGCACCGAGGAAGCCCTGATTCCGCCGGAGCTGGAGGTTCCGCTCCCGGACTACGGCGAGGTGCTCCGCCCCGACCTCGCGGTCCGCGAGCGCGACCCGCGGGACGACCGGCCGCCGTGGCAGCTTCTCGTGCAGGTGCTCGAAGCGGGGCAGGACTTCGACGCGCCGGCCACCGTCTCCTCCGGCGTATCCTCCCCCGGTGGCAACGCTGCCGCTTCCTCCGGCACCCCCTCCCGCACCCCCTCCCGCACCGCCTCCCCCGTCGCATCTTCCCCCGGCAGCGGCGGCGCCTCCGCCTCCCCCGGCGCACCCTCCAGCACCGGCGCCGCCGCCTCCCCCACCGCCCCCTCCCGCACCGGCGCCAGCGGCAACGCCGGTGGCGGCGCCGCTTCCGTCGGCATCGGCACCGACGCCAGTGGCAGCGCCGGGGTCGGGGTCGGGACCGCTGGCCTGCGCCGCCTCGAAGCCTCGCCCCAGAGCCGCGCCGAACGCCTGCTCCGCAGTACCGGCGCCCCCGCTGGCCTGCTCTTCAACGGCATCGCCCTCCGCCTCATCTCCGCCCCGCGCGGCGAAAGCTCCGGCTGGATGGACTTCCGCGTTGCGGACATGAACACCACCGCCGGGCGCCCGCTGTGCTCCGCCCTCCGCCTCCTCCTCTCCGAACAACGCCTCCTCGCGCTGCCGCGCGGCCAGCGGCTCGCCGCCCTGCTCGAAGACAGCCGCAAGTACCAGAACGAAGTGAGCGAACGCCTCTCGGAACAGGTGCTGCACGCCCTCTACGAGCTCGTCCGGGGGCTCCAGGCCGCCCACGACGCCTCCGGCGGGGAGCTGCTTCGCGAGCCGCTCTCCCCCGGCGGCGACCGGGACGACGTCTACCGCGCCCTCCTCTCCGTCATTCTCCGTCTCGTCTTCCTGCTCTATGCCGAGGAGCGCGGAGCCTTGCCGGAGGACGACACCTTCCTCCGCCACTACTCGCTCACCGGCCTGTACGAAGGTCTGCGCGAAGACGCCGCGCTCCACCCGGACACCATGGACCAGCGCTTCGGCGCCTGGGCGCAGCTTCTCGTCCTGTTCCGCCTCATCCACGACGGGGCGCCCGCCCACCGCACCGGCGGCGCACTCACCCTGCCGGAGCGCCGCGGCGCCCTGTTCGACCCGGACCGCTTCCCGTTCCTCGAAGGCCGGTACGCCGGCACGGGGGTCCGGCAGATCGTCGAGCGCGTCCGGCCGCCCCTCGTCTCGGACGGGGCGGTGTACCGGGTGCTGGAGAAGCTCCTCGTCCTCGACGGCGAGCGCATCTCCTACCGGACCCTGGACGTGGAGCAGATCGGCTCGGTGTACGAGACGATCATGGGCTTTCGGATGGAGGTCGCGACCGGCCGCTCGGTCGCGGTCCGGCCTGCGAAGAAGCTCGGCGCCCCGAACGTCGTCGATCTCGACGCCCTGCTGGCGGAGCCGAAGGGCGGGCGCGCGCGATGGTTGCAGGCGCGGGCGGACCGCAACGTGACGGACACCGTCGCGAAGGGGCTCCGGGCGGCGGAGACGGTGGACGACCTGCACGCGGCGCTGGACCGGGTACTGGACAAGGACGCGACCCCGGACCTCGTGCCGCCGGGCGCGCTGGTGCTGCAACCGAACGAGGAGCGGCGGCGCTCGGGCTCGCACTACACGCCGCGCGAGCTCACAGAACCCATCGTGCGCCATACCCTCACGCCCCTTCTCGACCGGCTGCGCGGCGAGGACGGGCGGGCGCCGGCCCCCGAACGGATCCTCGACCTCAAGGTCTGCGACCCGGCGCTCGGCTCCGGCGCCTTCCTGGTCGAAGCCTGCCGCCAGCTCGGCGACGCTCTGGTCGAGTCGTGGCGCGCGCACGACGCCGTGCCGGAGATTCCGCCCGACGAGAACGAGGTCGTCTTCGCCCGCCGTCAGGTCGCCCGGCGCTGCCTCTACGGGGTGGACCGCAACCCCGTGGCCCTGGACCTCGCCAAGCTGTCCCTGTGGCTCATCACCCTGGCGAAGGAGCACCCGCTCACCTTCCTGGACCACGCCTTGCTGCACGGTGATTCGCTGGTCGGCCTCACCCGGACGCAGATCGAAGCGTTCCACTGGAAGGGGGATGCCCCGCGCTTCCAGGCCGGATTCGAGGTCATGCGGATACGCGAGCACCTGGCGAAGATCGCCGCCCTCCGCCAACGCATCCGGGCGGCGGGCGAGGAGGTCTCCGACCGGGAGCGGCGCCTGTGCTGGCGCGAGGTGAAGGACGAGCTCGGCGAGGCGGCCGTCTTCGGCGATCTGGTCCTGGCCGCATTCTTCGAGAAGGCGAAGCCGAGGGAGCGCGAGGCCCTGCGCGCGCAGACCGCCGATGCGCTCGTGCGCGGCGAGACGCACCAATACCGAAGCTGGATCGAGGAGCTGCGCGACGGCGAGCCGCCGCTCGCCCCGTTCCACTGGGAGATCGAGCTCCCGGAGGTCTTCGAGCGGGAGAACCCCGGCTTCGATGCGGTGGTGGGAAATCCGCCGTTCGCGGGGAAGAACACGGTGGCGGCGGCCAACGCCGCCCGCTACCCGGACTGGCTCAAGCAGATGCACGCGGAGAGCCACGGCAACGCCGACCTGGTGGCGCACTTCTTCCGTCGCGCGTTCGATCTGGTCCGCCGGAACGGCGCTTTCGGCCTCATCGCCACCAACACCATCGCCCAGGGCGACACGCGCTCGACGGGACTGCGCTGGATCTGCGAGCACGGCGGCGAGATCTACCGGGCGCGTCGCCGGGTCAAGTGGCCCGGCTTGGCGGCGGTGGTGGTGAGTGTGCTGCACGTGGCCAAGGGGCGTCTCCCCGGCGTGAACGCGAGGCGTCTCGACGGGGAGGCGGTAGAGACGATCACCGCGTTCCTCTTCCATCGGGGCGGCCACCGCGACCCGGCGCGGCTGGCGGCGAACGCGGGCAAGAGCTTCCAGGGCAGCATCGTCCTCGGCATGGGCTTCACCTTCGACGACACCGACAAGAAGGGCGTCGCCTCGCCGCTGGCCGAGATGCGGCGGTTGATCGAGGACAATCCGCGCAACCGGCAGGCGATCTTCCCCTACATCGGCGGCGAGGAAGTGAACACCAGCCCGACTCATGCCCACCATCGCTACGTCATCAACTTTCGCGACTGGCCGTTGCAGCGGGAGGAGAAGGCCAGGGAGTTGCGGGAGGGTGTCGGGGAGGTACGGGAGAGTGTCGGGGAATCATGGGCGGAAGCGGATGGCGAACAGCGCCGGTATCCGCTGCGACGGGAAGACGGTGGAGAATCAGAGGATATTGCGGAGTCATGGGCGGACGCAGGCGACCAGCGGCGCCGGTATCCCCTACACCGGGAGGATGTCAGGGAATCGTGGGCAGACGCGGACGAGAAGCGGAAGCGGGAACTGCGACGGCAACCGATCGTGCCGCACGACTACCCGGAGCCGGTGGCGGCGGATTGGCCGGAGTTGCTGGCGATTGTGGAGGAGCGGGTGAAGCCGGAGCGCATGCACAATAAGCGTGATATACGCCGCAAACGTTGGTGGCAGTTTGGGGATAGGCAGCCGGCTCTCCAGACTGCCATCGAAGGATTGAAGCGAGCACTTGCTATCTCTTACGTAGGGCAACACGCAGCGTTCACTTTCTTACCAAAGGGCATGGTATATTCCCAAACGATGATCGTATTCCCCCTGAGCGAATATGCCGCCTTCTGCGCCCTCCAATCCCGCCCCCACGAACTCTGGGCGCGCTTCTTCGGATCGTCCCTGGAAGACCGACTCCGCTACACCCCCTCCGACTGCTTCGAGACCTTCCCCTTCCCCGAACGCTGGGAGACCCACCCCGGCCTCGAAGCCGCCGGCAAGGCGTACTACGACTTCCGCGCCGCCCTCATGGTCGAGAACAACGAAGGGCTGACCAGGACCTACAATCGCTTCCACGACCCCGACGAGACCGACCCCGACATCGCCGAGCTCCGCACCCTGCACACCGCCATGGACCGCGCCGTCCTCAACGCCTACGGCTGGCGTGACATCCCCACCGCCTGCGAATTCCTCCTCGACTACGAGATCGACGAGGAAGAATGGGGCCGCCGCAAGAAGCCCTACCGCTACCGCTGGCCCGACACCACCCGCGACGAAGTCCTCGCCCGCCTCCTGGAACTGAACGCCAAGCGCGCCGCCGAGGAAGCCCGCGCCGGCGCAGCCAACCGCGCCAAGCTGAGCCCCGGACGACCCCGACACCAAGCCGTCAAGGGAAGCCTCTTCAACCCCGCGGCCGTCAAACCGAAATCTCTCCGGGATTCCTCCGATGGCTGAACACATCATCAAGGACTCCGGAAAGGTCACGAGCTACATCGACCAAGTCCGTAGTCTGGCAGACAGGAATCGAACTGCACTCGGGTTCCTGCCAGCAAGTGCTTATACCGAGGCAGCCATGAAAGGAAGTCTATGGGTAGCTCTCGACGGAAACACCGGAAATTTTCGGGGATATCTTCTTTTCGGCGGTGTACACCCTCAACTAAAGGTGTTTCAGATCTGTGTCCATCCCGATTATCGCTCGTCTGGTACGGCACAAGAGTTAATCGAATCACTGAAGAAATACGGTGAAGACCACGACTATCAGACTATTTCAGCCAAGGTAGCATCAGAACTGGACGCAAATCGGTTTTGGCGGAATTCGGGCTTCCATATCATACGTCAAGTTCCGGGGCGAACGCACGGAAGAACGATAAACATTTACATAATCGAATTGGATGTTCCGTCACTTCTCCATACCAGCCGGGACCGAGACTCATCAGCCAGACCATCGCCACTTCTTGGGCAGTCGATCAGACCGCTCCTGGAAACACCTTCTTATGTAAGCGATCTGAACGTATTCTTCGATGTCATGAGAAATCGCGACGATGGTGAGGCCGCTCATATTTTCTCGGCGGCTCTGAACAACCAAATACGCCTCTTCGTCACTTCGGAGTTTGCCAATGAATTGGAAAGACGTTCATGTGACAAGGACGATGACCCCGTTCTTGAATTCGCAAAAAAGTTGCCCACACTGCCGAGTCCGAAACCGGAAAATGTCAATCCGATAATCGAAAAACTAAGGATCATTCTTTCGCAGGGTACTCCAAAAACAGGAAAACGACTGGCCAACGATGAGTCGGATCTGATCCATCTGGCGTCGTGCATCCATCATCAAGCATACGGTTTCGTTACTAGAGATTCCGCTATTCTCAAGTGCGCGACGGATCTTCATGTTCAATATGGACTCAGAATTTTATCACCAATCGATCTCAGAGAGTCGCTCGAAATTGAGAATATCGAACCCTCATCAATCAGGGTAACCACGGGAGAAAGCGAGATCAGCGTTTCTGCCATTAATGACAAAGAACGTTCGGATGTCGAGAGATTTCTCAATGATTCCGGGATCGGCTCAGATGATATAGCCCAATTCTTCACTCCTGGAACAATACAAAATCCACCAATCAGATTGGTGATGCGATCCGCAGCGGATATTATTGGAATTAGTTCTTGGTCTGCAATGCCGGGAGCTGGAAAAGAAGCCATCGTGAGTCTGTATGTCAATGAGAACCACCCGGATTCAAACAGAGTGATCGACTATATTCTTGAATATTCCATGAATCTCGGAGACGAAGGGGAGCTATCCCGTTTCGATCTCAAAATTGGACGGGGACAGATAGGTACTCGTGAGATTGCTCTCAAGAGAGGTTTCTCCCTCCAAGGTAGACAAGGTGGAGGCAACTATAGCGTATTGAGCAAGGTATCGTTCAAGGGAATGGTCACGAAGGATAATTGGCTTGGTTTCAAGCGCGACTTCGCGGAGAAAACGAACATCGAACTTCCCGACAGGATGCCTGGATATGGGGAGCTGATGAATACCGGATTCGTATTGAACAGCAGGGAATCTCTTCTGCGGAAAACGATCTCCTTCTTCGATTTCGAGACCGCGATATCTCCCGGAATGGTGATTTGTCCTGGTCGCGACGCCGTGATGGTGCCGATTGAAGAAAAGTATGCGAGTGAACTTCTTCCGCCGACCCAACGTCAAGGCTTGCTGTTTCCGCAACGAGAGGCCGTTTTTCGTTTGGAGAGGGCCTATTCTTCCGGAGCCCGGAAAGGAAGCTTGCCGACACGAGGAATGATAGTTATATTCTATATTAGCGGGGAGAGGAAGGAGGCAGTAGTAGCTGCGAGAGTGACGTTCTCGGATACATTGACAAAAACCCAGGCAGTGTTGAACTTGAGCAGACAGGGAGTATTGACGGAGGAGGAAATACACCAAAGAGGCAATAAAAAAGATGAAGTCGCCGTGTTCACGTTCGACAACCTTGTTTCGTTTCCTCGAAGCATTGATTTCCGGGAACTCAAGCGGATGAGATGCGTTGGCAAGGCCAATCTGATCACGATGCAAAAACTGTCACACGAATCTCTCCGCAGAATCGTCGATCGAGCCTTTATGGAGAAAATTCGATGACTCAAGCGATCATTTCACTCAAGCCGAATTACGGAAATCTGATTCTCTCTGGAGACAAAACGGTCGAACTTCGAAACAGAGTTGTCAGGGTGATTCCGGGGACGAAGATCTGGATTTACGTGACACACCCTGTGAGTCATATAGTCGCAGTGGCCGACATAGGGCTCGTGGTTCATGACAGGCCGTCGGTGATATGGAATCGTTTCAAAAGAGGGATCTGCATCGACAAGAAGCACTTCGATTCCTATGTAGGAAGCAGGCATTGCGTGTCCGCTTTGGTGTTGTCGTCGGTAACAAAGCTGAACGATCCTCTAACGCTGGATGGAATTCGACAGAAGGTGAGAACGTTTCACCCTCCACAATTTTACACCTACCTGTCTCCGGAAAGTGGATTATTCACTACCTTGAACAGAGCCCTGAATGTCCACAGCAGTAACGGATGCGGATGAAATTTCATGTAGCGATCATCAAAGATGGAGAACTGCGACTGACCGTCGAGCACCTTGAAACGGCTCGGCGCAGAGAGAATGCGGGAAACGGGAAGCGTAAAGGATCTTGATCTATGTACGAACCGAAGCGCCACCCCGCAGGGCGGATTCGGAAAAGATCGGCACACACGATTGAAGAAAAGCGGGAGGAACGATGCCGTACGATACTGATTTCGCCGACGCGCATCGCCGCCATTGGGAGGATGCGGAATTGCTCCATGATCATGGACGGTGGGCGAATGCCGACCAGTTGTATGGATTCAGTGCAGAGTGCGGATTGAAATCGGTGATGCGGATCCTGGGCATGGACACTGACGAGATCGGGCGACCCGAGGCGCCGGCACACCGGAAGCATGTGCAGTTTCTGTGGCCGGAATTCATCAGCTTTGCTGAAGAGAAGGGCGGAGCGCGGTATCTGGGCCTTCTTCCGCATGATGGACCGTTCCAGGATTGGTCCCACAATAACCGTTTATGCAAGTCGCGGTCACTTCAGTGAAGCAGGTACAATGCGGCATCGAGAGGCCGCTCGGAAGATTCTGGCAATGGTCGAGCTCGCAGTCGAGGAAAATCCGCCATGAACGACAAGTTCATTTCGTTCGATGCCACGCGATCTCGGGTCGTGGACGTGCTCAGGACTTCCGGAGCGATGTCGCCGGGTGTTGAAAGTCTTTATCTGATACGAGACCTGTTCGGTAAGGTGCGTATCACCGTATCGGATGATCTACGAGCGAACGAATCGTGTCGAAATGCGCTCCAATGTTTCGCAAGCCGTATACACGAGGAGCTGGGTGCGCACGGCTACCCCATGGAACAGGCCATTCTCTTTGTGAGCGCCGACCGCCTGAAGACGATCCAGGATCAGGCGTTGAAGATCTCATCCAACGTGTACTGGGTTGACCGTCTGATGACGGGCGGCGATTGGTGGACGGTCAGTCCGCCGGAGCCGTCGCGGCCGAACCGAAGCACCCGCCGCTACACCCTCTTCTCGATCAAGGGCGGGGTCGGACGCAGTACCACCGCCGCCATTCTCGCGTGGCATCTGGCGCGCAGCGGTGAGCGGGTCCTGGTCGTCGATCTGGATCTGGAATCCCCGGGGTTGTCTTCGGCGGTACTCGATGCACAGACGCAGCCGGAGTTCGGCGTCACCGACTGGTTCGTGGAAGATCTGGTCGGACAAGGCGATCGGGTGATCGAAAGGATGACTGCCGAACCGCCGTGGCCCGAGGAATTCGAAGGCGCCGTGCGGGTGGCTCCGGCCCACGGCCGCGAGCCCGGTGAATATCTCGCCAAGTTGGGCCGTGTCTACATGGGTGTCGCCGGCAAATCCTGGGCCAAGCGGCTCGGGTGCCTGTTGTCGCGGCTCGAAGAGAGACACAAACCGACAATCGTACTGCTCGAAAGCCGCAGTGGGCTGCACGACATCGCGGCGGCGACGGTCACCGATCTCGATGCCCGAGTCCTGCTGTTCGCCACCGATTCGGAGAGCACCTGGACCGACTACGGGATCCTCTTCCACCACTGGCAGCGTCATGGTCTGGCGCCGAAGATCAGGGAGCGCCTGTCGTTCGTGTCCGCGCTGACCCCCGAACTCGACACGGAACGATACCTGCAAAGGTTTCGGCACAAGGCATGGGGCCTGTTCCGGGAACATCTGTATGACGATGGGGCTGCCTCCGCCAACCCCGACGGAGGGTTTTCGTTCGATCCGGACGATGAACGCGCCCCTCACGCTCCGCTCGCCGTCCACTGGACGCGCGGTCTTGCCGCGGGGACCACGTTGCGCCTCCTGGAACGGAGCACCGTGGAGCAAGCCTATGCCCGGTTCCTGAAACGCTTCGACAGACTCATGAAAGTGAGCGGAGACGGAGGCGGAGAAGCGTAATGGCTGGTAGCACAATCGACGTTGGGGAGGCGCGCGCCGCGCTCGCCAATCTGCCGGACGGGACGAGCCACGGCGAGACCCCGGCGCCCGAACACGTGTATCTGCCCCGGTCCCATGTCAAGGCGATGGCCCCGGATTGCCTGCTCGTGACCGGTATGCGCGGCGCCGGCAAGACCTTCTGGTGGAGCGCGCTTCAGGACGGCGACGTGCGGCGGCTGATCGGCTTGGCCGAAGAACGCCCGCCGCTGAACGAACACACCGAGGTGCGCATCGGGTTCGGCGTCAAGCCGGCGCCGGACGATCATCCGGGCAAGGACACGCTACGGGAGCTGATGAGCGCCGGCTTCGAGCCGAGGACCGTCTGGCGAACGATCCAGGCGTGGCATCTCGCGCGGGACGAACATCCGCCGCATCCGCTCCGGCAGCAGGATTCGTGGGGAACACGGACAAAGTACGTCGCCGAACACCCGGAGGCGATCGAGCGTCTGTTTCAGGAACGCGATGCCGAATTCGAGCGGAAAGGCGTCTGCTTCCTGATCGTCTTCGACGGCCTGGACCGTTGCGCCGACGACTGGAAGGAGGCGTCCCGGGCGATTCGCGGCCTGTTGCAAACCGCGGTCGAGATGCGCTCGTACCGGAAGCTCCGGGTGAAGGTCTTTCTGCGCTCAGATCAGGCCGACGACGACAGCGGGGTCGCCGACTTCCCGGACGCCTGGAAGGTGCTCGCCTCGAAGGTCGAACTGAGCTGGCCCCGCCATGAGCTGTATGGTTTGTTGTGGCACCACCTGGTGAACGGAGAGAGTGGCGAGATCTTCCGGAGCTTCCTCCTGGACGGCGATTGGCGCGGCGCGCAGCGTGAACGGGCGCTGCGAAAGTTGAGCGGCGACTTCCGGCGGATCCTCCTGGACGGTGACCGGCCTTCGGTGACGGATGACGGGCGAAGCGTGTTTCTCGTTCCCCGCCGGCTGGTCGTGGACGAGGAGAGCCAGGAGGAGAAGTTTCACGGGATCGCCGGATGGCGGATGGGACGTACACCGATCTACGGAGAGCCATATACCTGGATCCAGAACCGCCTGTCGGGCGCGGAGAGGAGGGTCGGCGCCCGCTCCTTCCTCGTGGCGCTACGGCTCGCCGCCGACTACACCGCGGACCAGCACCCGGAGCATCCGAAGGCCCTGCATCCCGACGGCATCCGGCGAGGCGTGCACGAAGCCTCGAAGTTGCGGGTCGGGGAGCTTGAGGAGGAGTACCCGTGGATGCGCCCGGTCATGCGTTCCCTCGCGGGGATGTACGTGCCCTGCGAATTCGGCGACTTCGCGGAGCGCTGGCGGAGCGAGCGCGTCTTCGACCGGCTGGCCGAAGAGACCGAGCCGAACGAACCGAGGCTGCCTCCCCGCCATCTCGACGACGGCCCCGAAGGCGTCCGCCGCGACCTCGAATCCCTGGGCGTCTTCCAGCCCCTCTACGACGGCCGGTTGAACATCCCGAGCGTCTTCCGCGTGGGCTACGGCCTCGGCCTCCGCGGCGGGGTGAAGCCCGTTCGGTAGAGCAAGCGGATGATGCTTGAAGGACGCTGGCAGGATGCCATTCGTGACGAAAGGAGATTCCAACGTGCATTCTTCTACACCAAAACCACTCTCATCTCAGGATTTCATGCTTGTAATCAAGAAATCTCCGCCAAAGCCTTCCGAAATCTATCCTGTCCTATGGCATTTTGCTACCGAGCGTCATCGCATCTATCTGCGGAGGCTTTCCGGCAAGGAGTGTCCGTGGACAAACGACCCTGTGTTGTCCGGCTACAGATTCACAAATGCTTTCCGAGCTGCGGACAGAGTCAGTCAATATCTAATCAAGATGATATATTCCGATCCTGATGCAACCTGCGACACGCTTTTGCTGCGAACGCTTTTGTTCAAGATATTCAACAAAATCGATACATGGATTGGAATAATCGACAATCTCGGGATACCCATTGCCGAGCAATTCAGCTACTCGGCGTGTGAAAGTCTGCTGGACAGCTTCCGGAGAGACGGAAGATCGATCTACTCCGCCGCGTACATCATGCCATCCGGTAGGCGTTCAGGTATCATGAAGCATCGAATGCATCTGCACTTGATTCGTCAAATGATCGAAGATCGGCTCGCATTCAGGTTGCAGGATGCAAGTTCTCTGTCAGAAGCATACGATCTCCTATCGGCATACCCCACATTAGGCCCATTCCTTGCCTTTCAATACACCATTGATCTCAATTATACAACGCTTATGAATCACTCCGAACAGGATTTCGTCGTTGCTGGTCCGGGTGCACTGGACGGAATATCAAAGTGTTTCGATTCTTTGGGTGATTATAGTCCTGCTGATGCCATACGATTTCTATCGGATAAACAGGAGGAAGAATTTACACGATATGGATTGAAATTCGATGGTCTATGGGGTCGTTCTCTTCAGCCGGTAGATGTCCAAAATCTTCTCTGCGAAGTATCCAAATATACACGAGTGACCCATCCGGAGTTCAGAGGGCTTGCCGGCCGCAAACGTATCAAACAGAAATTCCGGATGACGGGGGTATTGCCTAGACCATTCTTTCCACTGAAATGGGGCTTGAACCAAAGAATCGAAAGCTGGGCTCAAAACAAGCGAAGTGGCAATTTTGATGCATCGGAAACACGCCAGTTAGACTTGCTCGCGCCTACATTGATTTCTGATAGCGAAGATCTCGCTTGAGTATGTCCAAAGTCACTTTTCCTCCGCCGTGACAGCGTAAAGAGCGAAATACACTGTAACCTTGGAGAATGGCTACCTCCCACTGCCACAGCGGTACTTTGTCAACTTCAAACCCACACACGAATTCTTGAATGATCTTGAGCAAATCGTAGTCAACATGATTGATGCCGTCGTAGAATTGCAATTCCTTTGCGCGGCTGAATACAACTGCTGATACCGCCTCGTCCATGATTCTCGCTCGTGCGCCGTCCTGGTTTTCATCTACGTCAGGATCGCTCTTTCTTTTGCAGTTCAATAGCTTGCGTATTACAGGAGACCATCCAAGATACACTGCGTAGGAAAAGTGAAAAATATCGTGAAATCTGTAGAAATCCAGGTGCTCGATATTATCCGTAAGGCGATCACCCAAATTCAATCCGTTGCAACGTAGCAGGACAATTTGCTTTTTACCTCGATCAATCTGACGGAACTCTACATCGAGTCTTCGAGGGAGTTGTTCTTCCTCGCTGAAGTCGTCATCGAACAGAGGAACGAAAGTGCGGCTTTCGGGCCATCTGCTACGTACTTTGCAGAGATTCCTACGTGCGGCTTCCTGCAGATCAATTTCGGTTCCGGCTCCGATGCGAAGAAGAGCATCCCATATGGCCAGAAGCTCCTTCATCACGATATTATCATCCCCACGTTGCAGGGCACTAAGAATGCTCCCCGCAGCCACACCCAGGGCGAATCCATTCTTCAAGGTGGAGTTGATGTGGCACGATCCGGATATAGCGGCTGTGTTCAAGCGGACAAGTGTGGATGGAGACAGAACACTGAAAAGGCGGACCATGTACCATAGAGTATCTCCGATCTCCTCGATCAATTTGTTTCGGTAAGCAGGATCATAGGTAGGATCTTATAACTAATTGATTTCATGGGATTTTATGAACCGTTGAAGTCCCATCCGAAATCTCCGATCATGGAATTGCTGGATCCACATGACAGGAGAAGACTCGGATGGGACGCCGCACTGTTGCTCAATTCGCCCACCAGATCAAGCGCGTGCTGTCGCCCACGGCACTCAATGACCTCGGACGGAGGGTCGGTTTCTGCCACCGGGAACGCCTGATTACTCCATATCGACTGGTCCTGGGCCTGCTGGCAGGCCATGCCACGGGGACGGTCGAGACATTGGCCGATATTCAACGGCAATTCAATGCGTTGTTCGGCACGACAGTCGCATACAAGCCGTTCCACAACCAGTTGGCGAAGCGTTCCTTCAAGGACTTCATGCGGGCCGTGTTGGACGTGGTCCTTCGGCAATGGGTGGTGAGCGTGCTGCAGCCGACGGCGCGGGGTCCGCTCGGTGAGTTCGGTCGGATTGTGATCCAGGACGGCTGTTCGTTCGCGGTCAAGGATGCGCTTCGTGAGCATTACCCGGGACGATTCAAGAAGCAGAACCCTGCTGCGGTGGAGCTGCACGTGACGATGAGTCTGTTGAATGAATCGGTGGAGCAGGTGACGCTGACGGCGGACACGGCGCCGGAGCGGCCCCATCTGCCCTCGCCCGAGGCGCTGCGCGATGACCTGCGGTTGGCGGACCGTGGGTACGTTGACCTGGAGTATATGGGTGCGGTGGACAGGGCGGGTGGGTATTTCGTGATGCGTGCGAGCGCATCGGTCAATCCGAAGGTGCAGGGTGCGTATACCTGGGAAGGGGAGGCGTTGGGGGAGTGGTCCGGGCAATTGTTGAAGCAGGGGGTTCTGTCGAAGGGCGAGACGGTCGACCTCGATGTGGTTTGGGGGAAGGGAGAGAAGGAGTTGGAGTTGAGGCTGTTGGCGCGGTGGAATCCTGACGAGGGGTGTCATACGTTGTTGGTGACGAATCTGGCGCGGAGCCGATTCAGTGCGGAGCAGGTGGGGCAGCTCTATCGGTTGCGGTGGCAGGTCGAGCTGTTGTTCAAGGAGTGGAAGTCGTATGCGAATCTTCATGCGTTCGACACGAGCAAAGCGGGGATAGCCGAGGGTCTGATATGGACGGCGATTGCGGCCTCGGTTCTGAAGCGTTACTTGGCTCAGATGACGCAGGTATTGCGAGGGGTCGAGGTCTCGACACGGAAGGTGGCGATGTGTGCGCGTCATGGATTGGGGGAGGTGTTCCGTGCGCTTGCTTGTGGAAGGAGACGTGGCTTTCTTCCCGTGTTACGAGGCTTGGTGGATTATCTGGCGAGCAATGCGACTCGGTCCCATCCGAAACGAGACCGCAAGAAAGGACGACTCCAATTCGGATTGGAGCCGGTTTTGTGATTTCCTTAAGTACCAACCTATGAGGGGTCCAAATTTCGGGATCGGTACTGACCGCCACCGGCCCGGCTGGCCTAGCCCCCGGCCCGGTATCCGTTAGCGTGACCGCGACCGATCCCGCTGGCCTATTCGTGTTGCAAGTGTTGAGCATTACGATACAGCCGGCGGACAATGCCAATCCCGGCTCGGCTGACGATCCGAATCGTTGTGTTACTGGTAGGGTAGTATATCATTCAGATTCAGTCTGCGTGTCCGAAGCCGTAGGGAAACCAGGACACGCGGAGTACTATCTTGAAGTTACAAATTCATGCTCGGTCCCCGTGAAAGTTCGAGGGGAGTATAATGGCACGAGGGGTTGGAGTACAGCTCCTTTTTTTGCATCACCACTCAACGCGGGACAAACCACCGAATCACTCGTAACCGAGTGCCTGACAAGCCAACCAGCCGCCCGGATTTGTGTCGATCACCCGGACGAGTTCCGATGCCTCAGAGACGGTGCGCCGTGGGAAAACCTGTAACTCACCCCTCCCCCCGTAGTCTGCTCGCGGGGATTCGGACGGGCGCCCCGCGAGTGCATCCGGCTGAAAGGTAGCCGCACGTCGCCGCACGGCTCGCTACCGGGAAGATACCGCGCCCGCGTTGCCGCCTGTACGCCGTCCTACGGCCCGGACCGCTCCGGACGGCCACCATGCCGCCCGAACCCCGAACGCCGCCCCACGTGCGCACGGTACGAAGCGCCGCCGCGAAGCACCCGCCATCGTCGCCGATCGTGCGATGCTGCTTGACCCCGCCCCGCGCGAACAGGGTATAGGCCGACCACCGGGCACAAGGCGGATGCGCCACCACCGGCCACGGCCCCGAGTACCGCCGCGCATCCCGCGCCATCGGCCAAGCGTCCACGTCCGCGCGCCCCGAGTACGGACCGCGAGGATGGACGAACAAGGCCCCGACACGCTGAACCGGCGCCCCGGCCACCACCGCCGCCGCCACCGCCGCCGCGCCCAGGCTCAGCCGGTACGTTCGCCCGTCCGTCGCCTGCACCTCGAAGACACGCTCCTCCCGGTCCCGCCCGCGGTAGACGAGCGCCCGATCCGGATCGCAGTGAACCCGAAGGCGCCGCCCCGCCCGTGCCGTGCGAAGTCAGGATCACGACGCCCCTCCTCCGGCCCGACCAGCCTCCGGTAATGCCGGGATTGCGCGCCCGCGAGCCCCGTCGTCTTCAAGCAGCTTGTCACGCCGCGCGCGCCAGGCCGGCATCACCGGACGGGCGCCCGTGGCCGCGGCCGCTCCTCCGGCCAGCCCGCGAGTTCGCGCCGGCGCCGATCCCACCACCGCCAGCCGTGCCCGCCCGCGGTCCGCTCCCGCGCCGCTTGCCGGCTCGCCTCGCGCCAGATCTCCGAATCGGACGGGAACGCCGGAACCGGAGTCGATTCCGCCCCCGCCTCCGCCCTCGAACCCCCTTGCTCCATAGGCTGAACGTCCATCGCCGCCCGCCCCTATTCCGCCCGCCGAGCGCCCCGCGCCGCCGTTTGCTTGCGGATGGCGTCGACCGCCCGATCGAGCCCGACGTCGATCGCCCGCCGAAGGATCACGGATTCCGCGACCCCATAGCGGTTTGAAGCCTCGCGAATACGGTTCGCCGTGCCGGATTCGAGTCCGATGTTGAACCGATGCACGTAGCGGGATTCACGCCTCTTTGCCATCGTCCGACCCTCCTCGAAACCCCCTCCGAGTGTACCACGGACCGGCATAGATTTTCTATCATCATGTGATAGAAAAAATGCTTGACATCATCGGGAAAGATGAATCATAATCACCCTTGCCCTCACCGGCACCGGCACCACGCCGACCCGGATTGAACGACTCGCCGCCGCACTCGCCCCCGCAACGCGCGAGTCCTACCGGAACGGTTGGCGCAAATGGGAAGCCTTCGCCCGCACAATCGGCGCCACCACGCTTCCCGCCGACCCGGAAGCGCTCGCCGCCTTCGTCGAGTCCATCGCCGCAGCCGGCGCCAAGCCCGCGACCATCCGCGCCGCACTCGCCGCCGTCAGCGCCGCCCACAGGCTCGCCGGCGCCTCGTCGAACCCCACGGTAGCCGTCGACGTGCGCGCCGCGGTCAAGCGCGCCGTGCGCGACTACCGCGACGCCGGCGGGACCGTCCACCAATCGACGGGTATCACCGCCGCCGCCGTGGCCCGCATCGAAGCCACCGCATACCGGCCCCGGCCCCGCGGTAACGGGATGGAATCGCCGGCCGTCGCGACGGCGCGCGCCGACCTCGAGATCGCCCTCATCCGCACGATGCGCGATTGCTTGGCGCGAGTCTCCGAAGCAGCTTCGTTCACGTGGCAGCAGATCGAGCGCCGCCCGGACGGATCGGCCACGATCACCTTTCGGCGCCCGAAGACGGACGCCGACACCACGGCATACCTCGCACCGGCCACCGTCGCCGCACTCGACAGGATTCGCCGCGGCGCCGACGACACCGCACGAGTGTTCGGATCGAGCCGAAGCCGCATCAAGGCACGCATCCGCGCCGCCGCGAAGGCCGCCGGCTTGGAAGGAGTGTCAAGCCACGGATGCCGGATCGGGATGGCGCAGGACCTCGCCCGCGCGAAGGGTATCGAGATGCCCGCCATCATGCAGGCTGGAGGCTGGAGATCGGAGACGACGGTAGCCCGGTACACCGCCCGCGAGTCCGCCGCCCGTGGCGCCGTGGCCCGTTTCTACGAGCAGGAAGGCACCGAGTAGCGACCGCCGCTCGGCTCGCTACCGGGCAGTTACCGCACTTGCGCAACGCCGATAACGCGCCGATAGCGGCTCCCGGCCGCCGGACCAGGGTTCAGCCTGCCCTATCGACTCGGTAACGCCCGGCGCCAGGCACGGAGTCACCCGGCCACGTCGCCGGCGGGACGGGTAGGCGGGACAGGGTTCGACTCGGGACGCCAGGCCATCCACGAAACCGGAAATACGTTTCCGGTTTCTCCCGACCAGCCACAGCAATCTCGCAGATACCGGCCCGGCCACGTCGCCGGCGCGAAGGGTAGCCCCGGCAGGGTTCGATTCGGGGAATACTGGCCGCCGCGGTTTCGCGACCCCGAAACGGGTTCCGCGCATTCCCCGCCCCGGACTCCGCAATCTCGGCGATTACGGCACATCGCTACCCCGCCATCCGCTTCATCATGAACATCGGCAGCTTCGCCGATCCCGCTGATTCCGCTGATTCATTCTTGGCGCTACTTGTCCGGCATCGTCGTGACGCTCCGACCCTGGATCTTCCCGTCGCGTGCATCGACATCGACGCGCGTTTCCACTTCGATACGCTTTCCCTACCGAGGTAACACCGTGTACTCGACAGAGCACTCCCACATATCCCGGTTAAACGTACCAAAGAAACCTCTCATACGCTGAGAACCCTCGACACAGAAACAAAACTCGTAGGGATACCCCCCCTTGCCCCTCACCCGCCGCTTCGCGTCCTCACAGGCATCCTTCTGCCCATATCTATCATGATAGTACTGATAGTGAGGAACGGGCTTCTCTGGATTGCTCTCCCCCCACATCTTCCCATCGACCGGCATTCCCCTTTCCTTCATCGGCCAACGTTTCGGATAATAATACTCGCCGCCCGAACGGCGCCCATCGTTCCACGCCCCTTTGTAGTAACTCCAATCACTAATATGTTCACCTTCGAACACCATCGACCGCGCCGGCTTCCTCAGGACGCCTTGACCGTGACGCTTCCCATCGCGCCACTCGCCTTCGTAGCGAACATTATTCGGCCACGTTTGGGCGCCTTGACCGTGACGCTTCCCATCGCGCCATGCCCCTTCGTAGCGCCTCCCGTCCGCCCACGTATAGACGCCTTGACCGTTCCGCTTCCCATCGCGCCATGCCCCTTCGTAGCGCCTCCCGTCCGCCCACGTTTGGACGCCTTGACCGTTCCGCTTCCCATCGCGCCATGCCCCTTCGTAGCGATGCCCGGCCGGCCACGTATAGACGCCTTGACCGCGGAACTTCCCATCGCGCCATGCCCCTTCGTAGCGCCTCCCGTCCGCCCACGTTTGGACGCCTTGACCGTTCCGCTTCCCATCGCGCCATGCCCCTTCGTAGCGATGCCCGGCCGGCCACGTATAGACGCCTTGACCGCGGAACTTCCCATCGCGGAACTCGCCCTCGTAGCGCCTCCCGTCCGGCATCGTCAGGACGCCTTGACCGTTCCGCTTCCCATCGCGCCATGCCCCTTCGTAGCGCCTCCCGTCCGCCCACGTTTGGACGCCTTGACCGTTCCGCTTCCCATCGCGCCATGCCCCTTCGTAGCGATGCCCGGCCGGCCACGTATAGACGCCTTGACCGCGGAACTTCCCATCGCGGAACTCGCCCTCGTAGCGCCTCCCGTCCGGCATCGTCAGGACGCCTTGACCGTTCCGCTTCCCATCGCGCCATGCCCCTTCGTAACGCCTCCCGTCCGCCCACGTATAGACGCCTTGACCGTTCCGCTTCCCATCGCGGAACTCGCCCTCGAAGCGGTTCCCGTTCGCCATCGTCTCGACGCCTTGACCGTGCGGCACATCACCCGCTCGACACTCACCCTCGTAGCGCGCCCCGTACGGCATCGTCACGACGCATCCCGCGATATAGCCATCTACGACCGGCATCGCCATAGCGCCTCCCGACAACGACAACGCGCCGGCGAACACCAAACGCCGAATGCTCCTGTTCATGTCTGGCTCCTTAGCAAGGCTATCCCGGAGCATCCGCTAACCACACCACCGCGCTACTCGCCCTCGTAGCGCTCGGCGCCACCAGGCACGGAGTCACCCGGCCACCCACGAAACCGGAAACGTATTCCGCTTTAAGACGGCACGGAAGGCGATGCGGCCGGGATGGCGATGTCAAAGGCAATCTCCCACCGGCATGTCCCCGTTGGACGCACGGGCAACGCGGAACCCGCGGAAGTTGTACCGGCCGTAACGTTTGCCACTGTAGCGCTTAGCGGCGCGGATGCTCACGGGGACATCCGCCCAGGAGCCGCCGCGAACAACCCGCGACCTGCAAGCCCCCATCGTCATACCCAGATAGCCCTTCCATGCGCTCCCGTCACTTGGCGCTCTCTGTCGGTCGAAACCGGGCGTCTCGCGCTGGTAGCCTCCGAAATAGCAGTCCTCCACCCACTCCGATACGTTCCCGTGTACGTCGTGCAGCCCGAACGGGTTCGCCGAGAACGACCCCACCGGTTCCGGGAATCGCAAATCCCACCGGCGCCCGCAGCCAGCGCAGTTCGCACGGTTTCGGCCGATGTCGTCCCCCCACCAATACGCCGTCGTCGTCCCCGCACGCGCCACATATTCCCACTCCGCTTCACTCAACCCGTCAGTTGCACAAGGTGTCGGCCCATACGCACGTTCACTGCGCAAAATACGGGGTTTTCCGGCCGAAACAGGGTGTGGCTCAAATTCACTGCCAGTGAGGATAAGCCACACGCGCTAACGGCCGTCTTCAGACCGTCATTCCCGCGAAAGCGGGAATCCATTTCAATCACGCAAGTCTCTGGATTCCCGCTTTCGCGGGAATGACGGATTTTCTCGGAGCCCACTCCTGGTCTGATCGGGGAGATAGCGAATCCTTCGATTTAGTAGTAGAGTCGACGACTGGCGCGGTGGCGTTAGGTCGGTGGGGGTAGCCGTTTCCCGGCGGCTTTCGCAGTACCGGTGCCTCGCTCCACGCCATAGCTCCGTTTCCAGTCGCCGCTCATCGAACCGGACGTGCGGTTCTCCCGCATCCGGCTCTCGGACGAGATCATGCCTTCGCCCACGGAAAGCTCGTCGTTCGCACTGCAAGGCGCGTCAGGCCCATTTCATTCCACAGCCGCCTGTCCGGGAAGCGCACATACCCCCCGGCTCGTCCCTTGTGCTTGCGACACAGCCACTGACGCAGCCGCCGGGTCGCGTGCCGGTCAATCGCGGCGTAAGCCGGGCTGACCTGTCCCAGGTGGAAGTAGTTCGCCCATCCGGTCATGAGCCGGTTCAGCCGTCCCACCACCACCTCCGGGTCCAGCAGCCCGTATCGTCGCGCCGTCAGCTCGCTTACCCTGCGGCACAGGCTCTGCACGCTCGCCGGTGTGGGGCGTGTGCCGATGTAGGCTCGGCCCGTATCCCGACGATAGTTGCGTCCCACCCGGTAGCCAAGGAAGTCGAACGATTCCTCCGGAACACGCACGCATCGGGTCTTCTCGGCGTTGAGCGGCAGCTTCAGACGCTTCATCACGTCCTCGACCGCCTCGCGCATCGTCGCCGCCGATTCCTTGCCCAGGATGACAATGTCATCGGCGTAGTGGACGACGCCCGCCTTGAAGCGTCGGGCATACCCCAACCCCTTCCAGCCCAGGAGGAAGCGGCGCATGTACAGGTTGCTCAGTAGCGGAGAGATCGGCGCCCCTTGTGGGGTCCCCTTCCTCTCCCGACGCGCCCGGTTCGTGCGGCGGGTGCCGCCTCGCCCGTCGTCCTCCTCGACCGCCCTCTCCCACCACGCCTTCACCCAACCCAACATCCGCCCGTCACTCACCCGACGGGCGACGCACTTGAGCAGTTCAGCGTGCGGTCTCTGGCCGAAGTAGTCCGACCAATCCGCGTCCACGACCTCGCAGTGACCCGTGTTCGCCAGCCGATGCGCCTGTTGGACCGCATCGTGTGCGCTTCTTCCCGACCGATAGGCGTATTGCTCCGGGGTCAGGTCCGCCTCGAATATCGGCGTCAGCACCAGCAACGCCGCCGTCTGCGCCACCCGATCCCGCAGACAAGGAATGCCCAGTGCCCGATACTTCCCGCGTTGTTTCTTCGCAATCCACACCCGCCGAACCGCTTGCGGCCGGTAGGTCCCTTCCTTCAGCTCCCGCGCCAGTCCCCCAAGCCACCGCTCCACGCCCCGCGCCTCAATGTCCGCCACCGTCTCGCCGTCCACCCCGGGCGCCCCGCCATTGCGGCGGACCTCGCCCCAGGCAACTGCCAGCACATCGTCGCGCCACACCTTCAGCGTATGGAACCGATAGCCCGCAGCTTCCTTCGCTTTCGCATGGAGCACCGCCTGGAGTCTCCGAACCCGTTCCGGGGCTGTTAGGCTCGCACCAGTCCCCATCTCCCTTCCTCCTTCTTGTGCCCCTCTCGAACCAAGGCCCCTTCCCTCCACCAGCATTACCCGGCTTCCCCGGTACTACGGGCCTCTCCGCCACCCCATACGGCCCGGCCTGTCCCTCGCGGGGGTCCGGTTGGCGTGTGCCGCGCCACCGTCGGGGCTTCCCGTGTTGCGTCCATCCCCCTCTTCCCTGCGTGCCGCCGCCATTACCCCGGCGGAACCGGCCGGTGCTCGTATCGCTCGCTTCCCGACCGATGCCAGCCTTCCCCGTGTTACAGGCGGGTCGGCTTCCGCATTACCCGTTTCGAGGCCTGCTCGGCGTTCACTCGCGTTGCGGCCCGCAGGGTCGCCGAGTCGCCTTCGCGACCCGTCTCATCGGAGTGCTTCAGTCCCTGTCGTTGCCTCCATCGACCGCTCCGACTGCTACCGGCTGGAGCGACAGTTACCGGGCGGGATTCGCACCCGCTAGGGTATGGCGCCTTGCACGGCGCACTGCAACAATCGGGTCAACAGCCGATATATCTCCCCCGTCTTCCTCGACAGCCACTCTTTACCCGAGCGAGCTACGGTAGTCTGTTGCGACGTTTCGATCAGCATTTGAATCTGTACGTTCGTCAATACACCCGTAGCAGCATATCCTTTTCTCGATTGCCAATCCTGGATTGCCGCGCGCGTTTTCGCGCCGTAGATGCCATCCGCCGGGCCGGGATTAGTGCCTTGCGCCGCCAGTGCCTTTTGCACCTTGCGCATTTGCCCGCGGGTCAGCTTCGCGGGTTGCGGCAGACTTGCCATGAAGCCGGTAGCGTCCGGTGGCCCGCCGCTCACACACCGCGCGGCTGGAACCCGGCACCCCGTATTCCCGTGCGCCCGGCACTCGGAGAGCGCCTTTGCTTCCGCCGCGTCCTTCGTACTGCCGTAGCCCGTCCCATAGCCTCCCTTGGCGCCTACCGCCAACGCTCCGCAAGTGTTCTGGAACCAGCCGACCTCCGCACAATTCGCGCCGCCCTTGTCGCGACACTCGCGAACCGCGCGGTACTTCGCATCTTGGCGACTCCCGTAGCCCCACGAAAAGCCCCATCCATAGCCTGTACCAGTATTCGGAGAGAAGGCGATGGAACCGTATTGCGCGAAAGCCGGAACGGCACCCACAGCCAGAATCGCGCCGAACACCATCGCCGCCAGAATCCGTTTCGTCGTCTTCATCGCCTGCGCTCCCGTGGAAGGCCCCGCCGCCAAGTCGGCAGGACGCCCGACACTACCCCGCGCGCGCGACGGCCACAACGCCGACGACATCACCCCGGGCACGCCGCCGAAGGGTATGCGCAGCAGGACCGGGCTCGACTCGGGAAGCCGCCTGTACGCTTTCCCACGGACCGAACGCGCCCCGCCGCACCACCGCACGGCCCGAACCCCGAACGCCGCCCCACGGGACACCAGGACGCCCACGAACCGGAAACGGCTCCCGGGTTCGACCAGCCTCCGCAATCTCGCCGCCCCCGGCCCGACCGCGAACCGGACCCCGCCCTCGGGACGGGTATCCCCGGCAGGCAGGGTTCGACTCGGGGGGACGTCGCCGCTCGGCGCGCTACCGGACAGCTACCGCGCCCGCGTAGCCGCCTGCACGACGCCCCGCCCGAACTCCGAACGACCCGCTCAGGCACGACCGGACGGGGTTCGACTCGGGACACCAAGCCACCACACGAACCGGAAACGTATTTCCGGTTTCTCCCGACCAGCCTCCGCAAACTCGACGATACCGGCACGGCCACGGCGCCGGCTGGAACGGGTATGCGCGCCAGGGTTCGACGGCGGTAGCGCCGCAGGAGCGCACGGCGCCAGGCACGGAGTCAGCCCGGCCACGTCGCCGCCCTACGCACCGGAAGCCCGGGCGGCGCCCCACGGCCCGAAGGGTATGCGCGCCAAGCACGGCACCGCCTCAGCGAAGCGTGACCGCACCGGCCGCCGCAGGAACTGCCTCGTTGAGCGCCCCAGCCGGCATTAACCTGTCATCCCGCCACTCTGTTTCGTACCGATCACCGGTCGGCCACGTCTCGACCCAACGACCGTTCCTCTTGCCATCGACGTAGGGACCTTCTTCGACGCGCCCATCCGGGTCTGTCTGGACCCAATGACCGTTCGCCTTGCCATCGACGTAGGGACCTTCTTCGACGTACCCATTCGCGTATGTCAAGACCCAATGACCGTTCCTCTCGTCATCGACGTAGGGACCTTTCGCAACCGTCCCATCCGCGGTTGTCCAGACCCAATGACCGTTCCTCTCGTCATCGATGAAGGGACCTTCGTCGACGCGCCCATCCGCGTATGTCACGACCCAATGACCGTTCCTCTTGCCATCGACGTAGGGACCTTTCGCAACCGTCCCATCCGCGTATGTCTCGACCCAATGACCGTTCCTCTTGCCATCGACGTAGGGACCTTTCGCAACCGTCCCATCCGCGTATGTCTCGACCCAATGACCGTTCCTCTTGCCATCGACGTAGGGACCTTTCGCAACCGTCCCATCCGCGTATGTCTCGACCCAATGACCGTTCCTCTTGCCATCGACGTAGGGACCTTTCGCAACCGTCCCATCCGCGTATGTCTCGACCCAATGACCGTTCGCCTTGCCATCGACGTAGGGACCTATCCATACGTCGCCATAATTGCCCTCGATGGTCAATATGCCGTCTACGATCAGCCCGCCTTGACACGTACCCGTACCGCGTACCGATTCCCCGGAATGATAGCGTCCCCTGTAGACGTAGCATCCGGGTTGTTCGTCCAATTCTTGCCAGCATTGCGCCCAAGCATGATCGTCGCCAGCATGATCGCCGCCGCCCGGGGGATAGCTCCCCGACAACTCGGAACACTTCGGAGACCGCGCGCCCTCAGACTGTGCCCATGCAATAGGCACCACCAGAGCACCGAGCAGCACCACAGAGAGAATCCGCCTCATCATCAGTCCCCTCATTGGGTTGTTCGACAGTCTCTCCGAGATGAAAGCATCTTCACAGGGCTGCATTGCAGGAACTCGCCCACCCCGCGCCTGACGGCGACAGTGCGCCGGGACGGACCAAACCGACGCAGAGGACGGGCTGACTCCGGCGCAACGGCGACGGCAGGCACGGCGCCTTGCTCCCCTGAAACGGGCGCCACCACAGACCCAAGCACCACAGGCAGAATCCGCCTTATCGTCGTCATCGTCTTCGCTCCCGTTGTGGCCCCGCCGCCGATCGGCAAGGATGCTTGACATTACCCGCCCCGAAGGGTATGCGCAACAAGCAGGGTTCGACGCGGGAAGCGCCGTCGATCGGCACGCGCCCCGGCAGATACCGCGCCCGAGAACCGGACTCCGTTCGGCGCCCTACGGGACACCTAGACCCCGCGCGCCACGGAAACCGCTTCCGGGTTCGACCAGCCTCCGCAATCTCGCCGATGCCGGAATCAGTTGCCCCGCGCCTGATCGGCTTGCCATTCGCGGTACCAATCTTGGATAAACACACCATCGCGCCACTCGCCCTCTTCGCGCGTGCCGTCCGGGTACGTGTAGACGCCCCGCCCATGCGGTTTTCCTTCGCGGAAATCGCCTTCGCAGCGCGTACCGTCCGAGAGCGTTATGACACCTCGCCCGTGGTGCTTCCCCTCGCGCCACTCGCCTTCGTAGTCCGGCGGCATATGGATCTCCTCATCCAAGACATCGCCCATGAACTCGAACTTGAAGCGCTTTCCGTGCGGGTACGTTTCGACACCTCGACCGTGCGGTTGCCCATTCCGGGACTTACCTTCGTAGCGACTGCCATCCGGCCTCGTCAGAACGCCTTGACCGTGGAACTCCCCATCCCGGAACTCCCCCTCTTCGCGCGTGCCGTCCGGCCACGTGTAGACGCCCCGCCCGTGCGGGTTCCCGTCGCGGAACCCGCCCTCGTCGCGCTCTCCATCCGGCAATGTCCCGTCCGCATTCTTCGCTTTCATCACCCCCTCCCGGCTCCCTCGCGCCCCATGACGCTCGACTACGGTATCGACTAAGCCGGCCAACTGCCACGTCCGCCCCTGCCGACTCGCAGCCTGCACGTCGCACTACGGGACGGACCCCGAATCAATGCTGGCCACCGGGACGCAGGACCGAAAACCCGGACGAACGTCCGGGTTTCCACCTACGGGCACCAGGCACGGAGTCAGCCGGCCACGTCGCCAGCGGGAAGGGTAGCCGCGCCAGGGTTCGACTCGGGGCAGCGCCGCCGCTCGGCACGCTACCGGGCAGATACCGCGCCCTCGTAGCCGCCTGTACGCCGCCCTCATAGGTTGGTACTTAAGGAAATCACAAAACCGGCTCCAATCCGAATTGGAGTCGTCCTTTCTTGCGGTCTCGTTTCGGATGGGACCGAGTCGCATTGCTCGCCAGATAATCCACCAAGCCTCGTAACACGGGAAGAAAGCCACGTCTCCTTCCACAAGCAAGCGCACGGAACACCTCCCCCAATCCATGACGCGCACACATCGCCACCTTCCGTGTCGAGACCTCGACCCCTCGCAATACCTGCGTCATCTGAGCCAAGTAACGCTTCAGAACCGAGGCCGCAATCGCCGTCCATATCAGACCCTCGGCTATCCCCGCTTTGCTCGTGTCGAACGCATGAAGATTCGCATACGACTTCCACTCCTTGAACAACAGCTCGACCTGCCACCGCAACCGATAGAGCTGCCCCACCTGCTCCGCACTGAATCGGCTCCGCGCCAGATTCGTCACCAACAACGTATGACACCCCTCGTCAGGATTCCACCGCGCCAACAGCCTCAACTCCAACTCCTTCTCTCCCTTCCCCCAAACCACATCGAGGTCGACCGTCTCGCCCTTCGACAGAACCCCCTGCTTCAACAATTGCCCGGACCACTCCCCCAACGCCTCCCCTTCCCAGGTATACGCACCCTGCACCTTCGGATTGACCGATGCGCTCGCACGCATCACGAAATACCCACCCGCCCTGTCCACCGCACCCATATACTCCAGGTCAACGTACCCACGGTCCGCCAACCGCAGGTCATCGCGCAGCGCCTCGGGCGAGGGCAGATGGGGCCGCTCCGGCGCCGTGTCCGCCGTCAGCGTCACCTGCTCCACCGATTCATTCAACAGACTCATCGTCACGTGCAGCTCCACCGCAGCAGGGTTCTGCTTCTTGAATCGTCCCGGGTAATGCTCACGAAGCGCATCCTTGACCGCGAACGAACAGCCGTCCTGGATCACAATCCGACCGAACTCACCGAGCGGACCCCGCGCCGTCGGCTGCAGCACGCTCACCACCCATTGCCGAAGGACCACGTCCAACACGGCCCGCATGAAGTCCTTGAAGGAACGCTTCGCCAACTGGTTGTGGAACGGCTTGTATGCGACTGTCGTGCCGAACAACGCATTGAATTGCCGTTGAATATCGGCCAATGTCTCGACCGTCCCCGTGGCATGGCCTGCCAGCAGGCCCAGGACCAGTCGATATGGAGTAATCAGGCGTTCCCGGTGGCAGAAACCGACCCTCCGTCCGAGGTCATTGAGTGCCGTGGGCGACAGCACGCGCTTGATCTGGTGGGCGAATTGAGCAACAGTGCGGCGTCCCATCCGAGTCTTCTCCTGTCATGTGGATCCAGCAATTCCATGATCGGAGATTTCGGATGGGACTTCAACGGTTCATAAAATCCAATGAAAATCAATTAGTTATAAGATCCTACCTATGACGCCGCCCTACGGAACGGACAGCCCCGACCACCACCCCACCCGCACGGCCCGGACTCCGAACGGCGCCCTACGGGACACACAGGCACGACCGGACGGGGTTCGACTCGGGACATCAAGCACACGAAACCGGAAATACGTTTCCGGTTTCTCCCGACCAGCCTCCGCAAACTCGACGATACCGGCACGGCTATGTCGCCGACCACGGGACGGGTATGCACGGCAGGCCGGGTTCGACTCGGGAAGGTTGGCGACTATGGCAAATCGGCACGTGCGCCAGCCGGCGCAGGCACCTTCCTACGTATCCCTACGCACGGCTCGCCGCGGCTCGCACGTGCACCGGGACACTTCGGCGGGCGGATGCAGATTGGCCACGTGGCTACGCCACGGACGGCGCCGCATGGCGTAGGCCGGCGCCGGTGCTTCGCTTCGTTCGCAAGCTCCACAGGCAGGCATATCCCGCGAGCATGAACCCGCTCGCTCCCGGTATGCCTGCCTGTTCCGCAAGCTCACTCGCTACGCCCCGTCACCGGAAGGCTGAAGTGTTGACCATGCCGCAGGACGGCGCGGACGACATCGACGGCCGCACCGCTCGGGACGACGCCAGCGGTATCGCCGCGTTTGCGGTCAGGCCTGACGAAATTCCCGATCTTCGGGAATTTGTCGAGCCCTCGGATGAAATCGTCCCCCCGATCGGCAGGTTGGCCAAGCGCCGCCGGGATACCCCGTCAGATTCGCCGAATTGGATGGACCGTGCCATAGACCGGCACGGAAGGCGATGCGACCGGGATGGCGATGTCAAAGGCACTCAGACACCACACGTAAGTATCGGCATGCCACCGTCGAAAATAACGCACGGCAGGGCAACGCGGAACCCGCGGGTGTTGTACCGGCCGTAACGTTTGCCACTGTAGCGGGTAGCGGCGCGGATGCTCACGGGGACATCCGCCCAGGAGCCGCCGCGAACAACCCGCGACCTGCAAGCCCCCATCGTCATACCCAGATAGCCCTTCCATGCGCTCCCGTCACTTGGCGCTCTCTGTCGGTCGAAACCGGGCGTCTCGCGCTGGTAGCCTCCGAAATAGCAGTCCTCCACCCACTCCGATACGTTCCCGTGTACGTCGTGCAGCCCGAACGGGTTCGCCGAGAACGACCCCACCGGTTCCGGGAATCGCAAATCCCACCGGCGCCCGCAGCCAGCGCAGTTCGCACGGTTTCGGCCGATGTCGTCCCCCCACCAATACGCCGTCGTCGTCCCCGCACGCGCCACATATTCCCACTCCGCTTCACTCAACAGCCGATACAGCTCCCCCGTCTTCTTCGACAGCCACAGCACATAAGCCTGCGCGTCTTCCCAACTCACGTTGAAGACGGGGCGGCTCCCTCGGTGCCCTCGGCCCCGGGCATCATCTTTCGGACTGTACCCGCCACATCCCCCGTCCGACACACACGCATCCCACTCCGCAAACGTCACTTCGTACACCCCCACCGCCAACGCATACTCTATCGTCACCAGATGCACCGGGCGTTCATCGCGGCGCCCTGAGGTCGAGCCCATCCTGAAGCTTCCCGCCGGAACCACCACCATCTCCGGGCACTCCGGGCAGTCCCGGAACACTTCGTGTGGGCGCAATGGTGGTGGCCATTGAACGTCGTCATAGTCCTGACCTTCCTTTTCGTCCTGACCTTCCTTTTCGCCGATAACGTAGAAGTCCACCTCCGCCGCGTCGACGTGCCCCGCCACCAGCCACGCACCGACCATTGCCGCAATCAGTACCCGCTTCATCGTTACTCCCTCCCTCCGTAGATGCGCGTTCCGTCACTATCCAAAACTTCCACGAACCAACTCACCACGCAAGACCATCCCACCTTCGGAGGGTAATCACTCCCACGACAAGTACAATCGCCGATGATCTCACGAACTACTTTCATGTCATTCTTGTAAAGCCGCCTCTTATGTACACGTAACTGCCACCTCGCGCGGTCCTCCGTCTTCTTGCACGCGACAGTGAATTCCTTAGCTGAGCTGACTGCGGTTCCACTGAGATCTTGTGCGGTAGCATCGAAGGATGCCATCGCCAGCATCGCGAGCGCCGCCGTCAGTATCCGTTTCGGCATTCCCATGTCCATCACTCCCACAAGAAGAAAGGCCACCCCGGGCGGTTTGAACCGCCCCCCAATCACCTTGCCCAACTGCACTTCTCATTCACAAATTGATACAGATCCCACATGCAATCTATGGCGCTTGGATTCGGGTTATTCTTTGCTTGTTCGTATTCTCGCAGCCCCGCCTCCATAACCGCCCTCACGTCCTCCGCAGTCCATTGTTGGCGAGGAAACCGCTCGGGCAAAGCCTTCTTTATAGCCTCGAAGGCCCACCCTTTCGCAATAGTATCCGCCACCCACCTAGCCGCCTTCGACGCTTGAGCCGGGTTCAGACGCACACGAATTAGACCCGTCGCACGTTCCGCGCCTTTCCACCCCGCGCCACTTGCGACCGTTGGCACCGCGCTGCCAAAAAGAACCCCGGCCAGCGCCGCCGTCAGCAGTATCCGCTTCTTCATTGCCATCGTCTTCACCCCCCCTTGCTCCCGAATCATCCGTTAAACACACCACCGCGCCACTCGCCTTCGATACGCTGCCCGTCCGCCATCGTCACGACACCTTGACCGTGGAGCTCCCCGTCGCGGAACTCGCCTTCGTAGCGCCTGCCGTCCGGGTACGTCACGATGCCTTGTCCCTGGAGCTTCCCATAGCGGAACTCGCCTTCGATGCGCCTGCCGTCCGGGTATGTCACGATGCCTTGACCCTGGAGCTCCCCATCCCCACGAATCACACCCTCGTAGCGCCCGCCGTCCGGCAACATTGCAATGCCTTGCCCGTGGAGGATCTTCCCCTCACGCCACTCGCCTTCGACGCGCGTCCCATTCGGCGACGTGGCGATGCCCTGACCGTGGCGCTTCCCCTCGCGGAACCCGCTTTCGTAGCGCTCGCCGCTCGACCAGATCAAGACACCCTGACCGTCACGCTTGCCGTAGCGGTACTCACCCTCGTAGCGCGTCCTATTCGGCGACGTTGCGATGCCCTGACCGTGGCGCTTCCCCTCGCGAAATTCGCCTTCGTAGCGCTCGCCGTTCGGCCAGATCAAGACACCGTGCCCGTGGCGTTTCCCGTCGCGGAACTCGCCCTCGTAGCGCGGCCCACACGCCGCCAACAGCACGACGGCCGCCGCCATCAGTACCATCTTCATCGTCCCCCCTCCCTCGGTTGTCGGGAACTCATCCTCTCGCGAAGGCATCCCGCGTGTCAACTCGCAGTGACCGCCGCTCGACGCGCTACCGGGAAGATACCGCGCCCTCGTCGAACCCCCGGACCGGGGTTCAGCCCGCCCTATCTCGCCGGTATCGGGCGCGCAGGCGGTATCTCTCCGGTAACGCCGCTCATAGGTAGGATCTTATAACTAATTGATTTTCATGGGATTTTATGAACCGTTGAAGTCCCATCCGAAATCTCCGATCATGGAATTGCTGGACCCACATGACAGGAGAAGACTCGGATGGGACGCCGCACTGTTGCTCAATTCGCCCACCAGATCAAGCGCGTGCTGTCGCCCACGGCACTCAATGACCTCGGACGGAGGGTCGGTTTCTGCCACCGGGAACGCCTGATTACTCCATATCGACTGGTCCTGGGCCTGCTGGCAGGCCATGCCACGGGGACGGTCGAGACATTGGCCGATATTCAACGGCAATTCAATGCGTTGTTCGGCACGACAGTCGCATACAAGCCGTTCCACAACCAGTTGGCGAAGCGTTCCTTCAAGGACTTCATGCGGGCCGTGTTGGACGTGGTCCTTCGGCAATGGGTGGTGAGCGTGCTGCAGCCGACGGCGCGGGGTCCGCTCGGTGAGTTCGGTCGGATTGTGATCCAGGACGGCTGTTCGTTCGCGGTCAAGGATGCGCTTCGTGAGCATTACCCGGGACGATTCAAGAAGCAGAACCCTGCTGCGGTGGAGCTGCACGTGACGATGAGTCTGTTGAATGAATCGGTGGAGCAGGTGACGCTGACGGCGGACACGGCGCCGGAGCGGCCCCATCTGCCCTCGCCCGAGGCGCTGCGCGATGACCTGCGGTTGGCGGACCGTGGGTACGTTGACCTGGAGTATATGGGTGCGGTGGACAGGGCGGGTGGGTATTTCGTGATGCGTGCGAGCGCATCGGTCAATCCGAAGGTGCAGGGTGCGTATACCTGGGAAGGGGAGGCGTTGGGGGAGTGGTCCGGGCAATTGTTGAAGCAGGGGGTTCTGTCGAAGGGCGAGACGGTCGACCTCGATGTGGTTTGGGGGAAGGGAGAGAAGGAGTTGGAGTTGAGGCTGTTGGCGCGGTGGAATCCTGACGAGGGGTGTCATACGTTGTTGGTGACGAATCTGGCGCGGAGCCGATTCAGTGCGGAGCAGGTGGGGCAGCTCTATCGGTTGCGGTGGCAGGTCGAGCTGTTGTTCAAGGAGTGGAAGTCGTATGCGAATCTTCATGCGTTCGACACGAGCAAAGCGGGGATAGCCGAGGGTCTGATATGGACGGCGATTGCGGCCTCGGTTCTGAAGCGTTACTTGGCTCAGATGACGCAGGTATTGCGAGGGGTCGAGGTCTCGACACGGAAGGTGGCGATGTGTGCGCGTCATGGATTGGGGGATGTGTTCCGTGCGCTTGCTTGTGGAAGGAGACGTGGCTTTCTTCCCGTGTTACGAGGCTTGGTGGATTATCTGGCGAGCAATGCGATTCGGTCCCATCCGAAACGAGACCGCAAGAAAGGACGACTCCAATTCGGATTGGAGCCGGTTTTGTGATTTCCTTAAGTACCAACCTATGAAGCAGGATAGGCGTCTGCTTCTCGTTTTTCCTTCTTCAATTCAGCCAACACACTCCCGGTTTCACCGAAAAGACCAACCGCCAAGAGTTCGGCATGCTTCGGGGTCTTGGCAAACTGATCTGTCTGCTTTGCCGCCTCGGAATATTCAGTGAGCCACGACATCGGCTACGCCCTCCTGTTCCTGACTGGTGCGAATATCCTGAAGAAGGTGACGTATTCGCGTCTTTGCACCATTCAGGAATGCGTACGACGAATGAACTACCAAGCTGCCAACACCCTGAGCTGTCTCATGAGCGACACATGCCTGGAGTCGTGCGAGCCCAAGAAGATTACCCGGTACCTTGTGTCGGTAATCATGGCTTCGGTAAAGTGCAGTCAAATGGATTGTTCCGTCAATAAGCTTGAACGAAAGATGGGAGAGGCAAGGCCCTCCCATATGGCGTGTACCGTCTTTCGCGGTATTGTAGAGGGGCAGGTCATACTCTCCTTCGGTCACCCCGAGTTCGTAACATGATTTTTTCGATCCCCTGGTCGCGATTTCCTTTTTCATCTTGGCGATCATCTGCTCCAAAGGATTCATGAGATCGCCATGCGCGTCCCGTCGCCGGACCAAACGGTACGCATAAGTCCCCCATGAGATCGATCCATGTTTCTTGATCAATGGATACTCTTTATCTGGATAGATCTCGAACACACCTCGCAGGCCACGCTTCCGATACTGCCACCCGGGGAAGACTGTCTCGGCTACCGTATGCATCGGTAGCTCCTTCTCGTCTTGTAGAAATTTGTCGATGCACCGATCGGCAACGGAAAGCGATCCATTGCCGATCGGCGATCCGATCGCCAATATCAGATTGATAGAAGGGCCATTTTCCAACAAAAACTCCACCCCCTCCATCCAGGCGTCAAGGCGGGTATCAGCCTCAATCAGCTTGACCATCAGTTCACCTCGTCGGTCAATGTAAGAAGGTGGCGCAGGTGTTGATTCATGAACGCATCGCCGAGCCAGGCATAGCCACCATCCCCCCAAGCAGCCCCCCAGCTATTGCGAATGAGGAAATATCGTGTTGCACTCTCGGAGCCGGACGCCACGACCGCAACCGCATGAAGCCCACGGATCGGCCCTTCCGGCGAGATTACCCAAGGCGGAGCGGGGGAATAAAATGGCTGTGGCACCGTGATACCTGCAACGGGGATCCGACCAGCGCTCAGTAGCGTGGCTATACGGTCCACTTCCAATGTCGTCGATTTACTCTTTCGACGATACAGGGCTACATCCTTCGGGGGTGCCCAACCGGAGGGTAGTCCCGCGGGGTAGTAGGGACAATCCATTTCAGATGGCTGTCCAGGATTTTCGAGTACACGGGCAACATCTGGAAAACACGCTCCATCGAATGAACTGCTGCTGGCCGCGAAGTGATGGAGATATTCGGGGGAAAGAGGCACTCTGGAAGCACGTGCAAATTCGTGTGCCGTCGTGGCTGCGAATGACAAGCATGTTGGCCGTGCACCTTGGTCACGGACTGGAGTGAGGGCAGGGCGATAGTCGAGATCGACAAGGATGTTCATGCCACTAGCGCCAAGGCTCGGTGCTTCGTGCGTCTCGCGAAACCGTTAAGCTCCTTTCCGTATCCGTCGATGTCGATGTTGATGTGAGCGAGTGAGGTTCCGCTCCAGGGTCTGATGTGCTCGAAGACCAGGCGGTGCGTGCCTGGGTCGGAGAACCGAACGTAGATTACACGTGAGGAATGTTCTCCGTAGGCATGATCGGCGTTCGTTTGGCGTTCCCCCACAACTTCGGCACTGGACCCGGTATCGACTAGCTGCCAGAGGTAGCCCGCAGACGCATGATCCTGGACATGGACCGCAAAGAGATCGTTGGGTCCGGCTTCGAGAAACGTATCCGCATCGGCGCTGGTGAGTGCCCACACGTCCGCCCATGGATCCGTAATCAAATCCTGGCCTGCCAAGCTTCGCTTCTGCTCCTTGACAGGATTGACTTGTAGTCTGTTGGCTTCTGGGCGGATAAGAATGCTGGAAGTCACCAAGGCCCAGCACGCCGCCTTGTAGCTGATACCCAGGCGAAGAGAAAGCTGATAGATGTTGTCGGGCTGATGGAGTTTCCGTTTGGTCCAGCCGTGGCGCTTCGCAGACGCCAGAACGAGCTGTTTCGGACCAAGGAGCTCGGACGCGAAGGTGTCAGCAGCCACTTCCTCATCCGGTCTTGAAGTCGGTGCATTGCGCCCCATGACTCCGATCTTGCGGTCCAGGCTCCATTGATGCCCGAGCAGGATGTGTCCTAGTTCGTGGGCTAGCGTGAAGCGCTGTACATGCAGGTCTCTCTTGGTAGTAATCATGATTCCAGGGGTCCGGTCAACCGCAACCACAGTACCCAGGAGGCCATCCAGTGGCCTAAACAAGAGGGGGATGCCCATGCCGGTCACCGCTCCAACGATGTCGAAGCTGGTGCGATTGCCGCGTGGAAAATCGGCGAGAACTCTCTCTGCCTCGCTGATCGCTCGCAGGATTTCGTCACGTCTGGTCATTTGATTGCCGTGTTTGGAGGAACTGGACGAACCGCAGAACCTCGTCGCGATCGGTTGCCGAAAGCTCGGCAGCGGCTCGTGCCACCAAACGGATCGATTCCGGTTCTGGTTCCGTGGCCTCTTGATCCAGCCCTGTGAGGCTTTCCATGGTGGTTTGATAGAGCTTGGCGAGACGACGGAGTTCCAGAGCCTCGACACGCCGGGAACCATTCTCCATGAGGGAGACGGCCGTTCGTGGTACGCCCAGATATCGTGAGACCTCCTCCTGGGAAAATCCACGGTACTCTCGGGCCTCCTTGAGTCGGGCGCTGAGGGTTTCGCGGACGGTAGGTTCGTCGTTCATGATTCGACCTCCTGTTCCACTGCCCGGACCCCACCCCGGGTTTGGGAGACGTCCATCATCGCGGGGACGAGATGGCGGATCATGTGTTCCACGCTGTCATATCCACCGGGACGAATGAGCTTCACGTCGAGGGGGCGCCCCAAGTGTTCCTCGAAGATCGACGAGGTACGGGCGACCGCCTTGGAATCCACCGCGGGCATGGAGTTCCACAGGTCCGAGTCGGCTGTATCGGAGCCGGAGCCTGTGTCGGACCCATCCTCGATCTGCGCATCCCAGTCAGCAGTCTCCTTGCTGTACCACTCTCGGAGTGCATGGCTTAAACGCTCACGAAGCACCGAACTCGATTGTCTCCGGACATCGGCGGCGCCAGCTTCATGGACGTTCAGTGAAATGGTCGGCACGGGACAGGCAACCTCATTGTGCGATATTCAAACATCTATCACGGAAATGTTCGAATGTCAAACAAATACCTGGATGCCAGATATTTCCGACCACGGATTTCGCAATATCAAGCAATATCAATGCGTTACATCAATTTCAAGGGCAGGCCATTGACGAAAGGCGAGAATCCAACTGATTGATATTGTTTGTGTTTATCCTTTGGTGAGCACTGCTGCCTGAACCGATGATCTGCATGACTACAGCCGCATCAGGGCGACCGACACGACCCACGACGGGATTACGGTGGAGCAGCGCACGTCGAGCACGACCCCGTCGGAATGGGCAGTGCCACGCAGGCAGGAGGAACGACCGTCAGTCCAGGACACCGTTATGTCCTCGAAGCCGAGTCGCCGGCCGAGAACCGGGTACAGGGCTTTGAATGCTGCTTCCTTGGCCGAGAAGAGGGCCACCGGTCCCGCAGTCCCCAAGCTCGGCGGCAATTCCTTCATCGCCGTCAGTCCAGCAATACCCGACAGGTCCTCTGCGTGTTCCCGAGTCTCGATGTCGATACCGAGAGATCTCACTCGTTCAACCGGCACGAGCGCCGCGACCACTGTGGTGCCCTTGTGGCTCACGCTGCCGGCGTAGCCATCCGGCCAGTCCCTCTCGCCGGAGATCAGCCGATTGGGCGCCACAGCGGGTAATCCGGCGGTCGCGAGGAGATCGATCAGGCATTTTTCAGTTGCATCCCGTTTGGCGCGCTCCAGGTATTCGGGACGGGCGATCCGTGGGACTGTCGCGGGGTGCGGCAGACAGTGGGCGAAGCAGCCACCGTTGACGCTGATCTCGGGAGCCAAGCGCCGGAGTTCGACAACGATGGGGTCGGCTCGGAGACGCATACATTTGCTTCCGTTCGGTAGGACACCGGTGCGTCTGACGCTACCCGAGCACCAAGACCATAGCCAGCACTACGGCTGCGCCGAGCAAGGCAGCGACGCAGGAGCGGGGCATGATCAGCGGATGATGACCGACGCCGGAGCGGAGAGAGGATTCGGTGGTGAGGCCCCTGGGGCAACGAGGCGGAGCCCGCCCTCGCCGCTTGGCGGTCCCGACTTCCCGAGCGACTCCCGAACGCATTGACCTCGCCCGGCCATGCTCCACGTCGCCGCCGCACTCGATCGGACGGCCTCCGGGCTGGTGTCCCTGGACCACCGACAGTGCGCCGCGGCCCGCGCATCGGGCCTCGACGTGGTCGAGCTTCCGGCCTGACGGCCGGCGTCTCTCTGGGCGTCTTCCAGCCTCTCTGCGACGGCCGGTTGAACGTCCCTGATGTCTTCCGCATGGGCAACGGCCTCGGGCCGCCCGCGGCGGCGTGAAGCCCATGCGGTGAAGGGCCGACGAGCCGATGGAGCCGGAAACCAACGGATTCCCGGCGGTCAATCCGGTTCCGGCCCGTACTTCATCGCCATGCCCTCGACGAAATGCGCCGACACCGGTTCGTGAGCGACGGTAGCCACCCAACGTTGCCAGCCGGGGCAGCGCAATGGTCCTGGCATACGGGTACGCGACGGTCACCGAGCTCGGATACCGGAAGACGTTGCGAAACGAAGCCCTTTGTTGACGTCCAACCTGAAGTGTACACTTCCAGATGACACTTCGTGAGGAGCAGGCGAATGGAGGTGACTGCAAAGGCCCTGAGAAGCCGGATAGGCGCGATATTGGCGTGTCTGGACCGCGGCGAAACGGTGACGATTACCTATCGCGGCAAGGCGAGGGCAAGGCTGGTGGGCATCGAGCAGAAACACGAACCGGCATCACGGGGCGCCGCAAGCTTTCCCGCCTTCGGCATGTGGAAGGACCGGGACGACATGAGGGACGTGGACACCTGCGTTCGAGACCTGCGCAAAGCGCGTACCCATGCTGATTGATACCGACGTCCTGATCTGGTTCTTCCGTGGACACGGCTCCGCGCAAAGGGCCATCGTGGAATGCCGATCCGTTGAGCTGTCGGCGGTCACCTACATGGAGCTCGTGCAGGGCGTGCGCAACAAGAAAGAGCTCCGTTGGTTGCGGCAGACGATCCGCCTGAACGAGTGGCGGATCCTTCCGCTTACGGAGAGCGTCGGCCACCGGGCGACGATGTACGTTGAAAGCTATGCCCCGACGGATGGCTTGCGGCTGGCGGATGCCCTGATCGCTGCCTCGGCCGTGCAATCCGGCGTCACGCTCATGACCGCGAACGTCCGGTACTACCAGTGCATTCCGGACATCTCGCTGGAGCCCTTCAGACCTTGAGCGACGTGGGTTGCGCCCAATCGGGCGATTGACGAGTGGTATCGACAACAGGCACATGTTTCTTCCATCCGACGCCGTTCGGTCCCAGGTCGTGAACGTGCTCGGGACTTCAGGAACAATGCCCGCAGGGTGTTGCCGGCCCGCATCGTGGCGCGGACAACACCCCTTGGTAGACTTGCGGACTGGGCGTCGAAGTCGAAGAGGACGGGGAATGGAACGTCGGGAGGATTGGCCGGAAGGGCCGGTCGAGGCCGCGGTGAAGACGCAGGCTTCGGAGCGCCGATGGCGTGAAGCGGTCGGGGGGGAATCCCCCCTTCTGGGAGGGCTGAGCGGCGCCGAGGTCCGCGAATGGCTCCGCGAACGGGGGCTCTCGAAGACCGCGGACCTGCTGTATGAAGACGCGCTCCGGCGCGAGCGGGAACGGGTGTGAACACCGGCGTCTTCGCCCTCGACACGAACTTGGTGCTCGCCGTGGACGCGAGGCGCTTCCTGTGCGCGATGCAGGAGACGACCGGGGGGGAGATCGTCGTCACCGAGCAGGTCCATCGCGAGGCGTGTTCGCTGAGCTCGGTGTTCGCCCAGAAGGCTGCGAGGAAGGAGTCCGTGCGCCTTCTGGAACGGGAGCCTTCGATGAGCGAGCAGGATTTGCTCGACTACGAGACGAGGCGCACGCTCGAGATCGCCGATCGGACGGAGGCGTGGTTCGAGGGCGAAAAGGCGAGGAACGATGCGGCCTGGCGCTACGTCCCGCGGCCTCCGCACAGCAGGGTTCTCCAGGCGCAGTTGCTTTCGACGCCTTGCCTGACGGACGCGGACAACCGTGGCGCGGACGCTTGGGTGGTGGCCGAAGCAGTGCTGTCCGGAGCGACGGTGCTGGCGACGGACAACCTGCGGAGCATTCGCCACGGGGTCTTGAACCACTGGCTGAAGCATCAGCGCGAGAGGGGGAACCGGCTTGTCGAAGGCGTTCCCGACACGTTCGTGATGGACCCGGATACCGCGGTGCACGAGCGTGTCCGGCGCGTGTTCGGAGGCGCCGAGGCCGACAGCCCGAGGCAGTTCGGGCGCCGGTGTCTCGAATGGGCTCTGGGAGCTTGCGTCCCCGATGAAGGGCGTGAGCCCGACCGGGTGTCCGGGATCGTGAGGAGGTTTCTCTCGAACGTGCGCGCCAAAGGTCTGGAGGCGGTCGCGGAGGCATCGATCTCGGTGTTGGAGGATCTGGGGGAGACAGGGTTTGCGAAGGCGGTTTCGTCGGTCCGCCTCCCGGAAAGAACGAGGGGCGCCGAGGATCGCCGCTTGGGAGCGGGGGCGGCGGTGTGAGGCGTGGCGGCGGCGAGGCCCGCACCAGCGAGAGCTTGAAATCGTTCAACGTCCGTCACATCCGGCACCATCTCGCCGCCGTGACCGCCAACGTGGAGGGGGGAAGTGATCGAGGCGTGCCGTCGAGGGCGGCCCGTTGTGCGGATCCTTCCGTTGCCGCCTGTCCCTCCACAGTCCGACTGGAGCCACGCGGAGACTTGGGGGTGACATGACCCGCCCTGTGGAATCCGCCGCGGTCCGCGAGGAGATCGCCCGCGCGCTCCGCCTCGATCTGGTCGGCCCGTGGGCCGGCCATCCGCTGGCGGACGAAGGGTTGCCGGGTTGGGTGCGGCCGTGCAACTGGTATCTCACCGGGTTCCTGGTCCCCCGGGACGCTCCGATCGGGCAGCGCGGGGACGCGGACGTGGACGACGAGCCCGAGGTCGCGGAGAGGGCGGGGCTCGGGGACGACTCCACGGAAGACCGCCGGGCCGCGAAGAAGGGCTTCTTCCCTTCGTCCATGGGGCTGAGCTTCCTGGTGGGTGAGGCGGTCGAGACGCTGGAAGTCCTGGTGCGCTGGGGCGACTACCGCCGGATCGAGGCGGAGGACGGCGACCCGGACCGGGACGCCGCCGCGTCGGGCGCCGAAACGGAAGCGGGACGCGACCGGCAGCAGACGGCCGGGGAGGGTGGAGAGGGTGGTGGCGGCGAAGCCTCCGGAGAGGAGACCGGCGGCGAGACGTCCGGAGAGGGGGTCCGCGGTGAGGACGGCGGAGAGAGGGCGCGCGGCGAGGACCGTGGTGACGACGAGGCGAAGGCGGGGACCGACGCCGACGGAACCAGCCAGGACCGGGCACGGAGCGGGTGGCAACGCACCCCCCGTGCCGAAACGGTCCGGGTGACCCTGCCGGCAACGACCGGCGACCCACGCCGCCGTCCTCTCCCGAGTGCTGGCGAGCCGGACAGCCCTCCTGTTCCGAACACCGGCCGGAGCCATACCAACCGCAGCGCTCCGGCCGACGGGCCGCTCGGCCATCCCCTCCCGAGTTCCGGCGAGCCGGGCAGCCGCCCTGTTCCGAGCCCCGGCCGAAGCCATCCCGACCGCGGCGCTCCGGCCGGCGACCCACGCCGCCATCCTCTCCCGAGTTCCGGCGACCCGCGCCCCCATCCTGTCCCGAACTCCGGCGGCCTCACCCTCCACGCGGTCGCTCGCCCGGTAGACGCCGCGAGCTTCGCGGGCCGGATCGCGCCCGGCACCCGCTCGGTGTCCCTGTTCCTGGTGAACGACCGCATCGCGGCGCCGGACCGCGAGCGGGACGAGGCATTCGCCTTCCAGGCCGAAATCGAGGTGCGGAGCGCGACCCCCTTCGTCCCGCGTCCCGACCCCCGCGAGGTCTCCGGCGACGACCGGGACGAGCGCGTCGCGGATCTGCACTACGCCCATACCCCCGAGTACGCCGCCGGCCACGGGGTCTCCGCGGACTGGGAGCTGGTGGACGGCGCCTGCCGCGTGCTCCGAACCACCTGGACCCCTGCCGCCGAGGTCGAGAAGACGGAGACCTTCGATCCGCCGGGGGCGGTGCTCGACATGCAGGCGCTCGGCGCCCTCGCCGACGGCGCCGCGGCCCGGAAGGCGTTGTCGCCGCTGGTGACGGGCTACCGGTCATGGATCGAAGACCGGCGCGCGGACCTCGCCGATCTGGCGGGCGAGCGCCGGGAGACGGCCGAAGAGCTCCTGCACTTCGCCGGGACCGCCGCGGACCGGATGGATCGCGGCATCCGGGTGCTGGCGGACGATGCGCAGGCGCTCGACGCCTTCCGTACCGCGAGCCGAGCCGTGGCCGCCGCCCTCTCGCGCCGTCTCGCCCGCGAAGGCGGCTCCGGCATCCCGCCCGGGCAGGACGGACCCGGAAGCGGGCCGCGCCGTCTCGCCCGCGAAGGCGGCTCCGGCATCCCGCCCGGGCAGGACGGATCCGGAAGCGGACCGCACCGCCTCGCCCACGAAGGCGGTTCCGGCGGCGCCCCGCGCTGGCGGGCCTTCCAGCTCGCCTTCCTCCTGTTGAACCTCCCCGGCATCGCGGACCCGGCCGACCCCGAGCGGGAGATCGTGGATCTGCTCTTCTTTCCCACCGGCGGCGGCAAGACCGAGGCGTATCTCGGCCTCGCCGCGTTCACGATGGTGCTGCGCCGGCTCCGCCACCCGGGCGGGAACGGCCGCGCCGGGGCCGGGGTCAGCGTCATCATGCGCTACACCTTGCGGCTGCTGACCCTCGATCAGCTCGGGCGCGCGGCCGGGCTCGTCTGCGCGCTCGAACTGGAGCGCCGCGGGGACGCCACCGGCCGGCTCGGTGAATGGCCCTTCGAGATCGGCCTCTGGGTCGGCAAGGCGGGCACGCCCAACCACCTCGGCGCGAAGGGGGACGGGCGCTCGGACTCCGCCCGCGCCAAGGTCGGCCAGTACAAGAACAATCCGCGCGGCAAGCCGACGCCCATCCCGATGGAGGGCTGTCCATGGTGCGGCGAGGACTTCACCCCGGACTCCTTCGTGTTGCTGCCGAACTCGGACAAGCCGACCGATCTTCGCATCGCGTGCGCGAGCTGGCAGTGCGAATTCGCAGGCGACCGTCCGCTGCCCGTCGTCGCGGTGGACGAGCCGCTCTACCGGCGCCTGCCCGCGTTCCTGATCGCCACCGTGGACAAGTTCGCCTCGCTGCCGTGGGTGGGGGAGTCCGGCGCGCTCCTCGGCGGCGCCGACCGCTACGACGCGCACGGGTTCCACGGGGCCGCGGAGCCCCGCCGGGGCGCCCGTCTCGCTCATCCGCTCCTGCCGCCCGATCTCGTCATCCAGGACGAGCTGCACCTCATCTCCGGCCCCCTCGGCACCATGGCCGGCCTCTACGAGACGGTGATCGAAGCGCTGTGCGCACGGGAGATCGGCGGACGGCGGGTGAAGCCGAAGATCGTCGCCTCGACCGCCACCGTCCGCCACGCCCGCGAGCAGATCCGGGCGCTCTTCGCGCGGCCCGCCACGCACGTGTTCCCGCCGCCGGGGCCGGAGCGCCGGGACTCGTTCTTCGCCCGCACCGCGCCCGCTTCCCGGACCCACGCGCGCCGCTACTTCGGCGTCGCCGCCCAGGGCCGCAACCCGAAGGAGGCGATGCGCCGGGTGGTGCTCGCCCTCATGGGCGCGGCCGAGCGGGCCTGGCGCGACGGCGGCGGCGCCCGCAACCGGGACAATCCGGCCGACCCCTACATGACCGTGCTCGGCTACTTCAACAGCCTGCGCGAGCTCGGGGGCGCCCGCCGTATCCTCGAAGAGGAGGTGCAGAACACGCTGAAGCGCTACGGCGACCGCCGGCGCCTCGACGAAGGTGTGTCGGAGGGCCTGTTCCGGGATCGCACGAGCTTTTCCGACGTGGTCGAGCTGACCTCGCGGGTCGGGACCGGCCAGGTGGCCGAGGCGCGGAGGCGTCTCGGCTGCACCTTCCATGACCGCCGGCAGCGGGTGGACTGCGCGATCGCGACCAACATGATCTCGGTGGGCCTGGACGTCCAGCGGCTGGGGCTGATGCTGGTCTACGGCCAGCCGAAGACGCACTCGGAGTACATCCAGGCCACCAGCCGGGTGGGCCGGGACGAGCACCGCCCCGGACTGGTGGTGACCCTCTACAACGTCCACAAGCCTCGGGACCGCTCCCATTACGAGCGTTTCCGGCACTACCACGAGACCTTCTACCGCTCGGTCGAGGTTTCGAGCGTGACCCCCTTCGCCGCCCGTGCCCTGGACCGGGGCTTCGCGGGGGCGCTGGTGGCGCTGGCCCGGCACGCCCGGCCGGCGATGACGCCGCCGGCCGGGGTGGAAGGCATCGAGGCGGAGCGCGCGGCGCTCGAAGGGCTGCTGCTCGACGCATTCGGAGCGCGTATCGACGAGCAACCCTTCGGGGACGACGCCGAGCGGGCCGAGCGGCTGCGCAGCGTCCGGGACCGCATCGGCGACCTGTTCGATTCCTGGCGCGCGATACACGACGAGTACCGCCGTGACGGGGTGCCGATGCAGTACCAGAGATACGAAGTATCGAGCCGCAAGCCGTTGCTTCGGGAGATGCTGGACACCGACTTCGAATCCCCCCACCACCGGAAGTTTCGCGCCAACCGATCGCTTCGCGACGTGGAGCCGCAGGTGAACCTGTTTCTCAGGGACCTCTCCAGCCGGCTGGGCGGGGGCGGCGGCGCGTGAACGGAAAGGGGCATGGGCAGCTACGCCGCAGCCAGGTGATCACCACCTTCGGGCCCGGCGCGCTCATCGACCTGCCGAACGACTCCGCCATCGTGGGCGGCCTCGACACCTGGGGCAGCGAGGCGAGCCTGGAAGGGATCGACGAGCCGCGCCTCTCGGCCAAGCTCGCGGCCATGACCGGCGTGCCCGACCCGCGCCTCTACGCTCCACCGCCGGAGCCGGAGGGCTGGCAGGACCGGCAGCGAGGCATCGGCGCGTGGCGCTTCCCCGAGTGGTTCGTGGTGCAGGAGTCCGGCGCCGGCAAGAGGTCCGATTCCGGCCCAGAATCCGGGTCCGGTTCCGGCACGAGGTCCGGCGCGCGCTCGCGGCGCCTGGTGCCGCGCACCGCCCTCACCAACGGCCGCTACGACAGGAAGCCGGTCGTGGCGACGCGCTTCGTCCGCGCCTGCTCCAGGGGCCACGTCGACGACGTCGACTGGTACCGCTTCGTCCACGGGCCGGACGATCCGTGCCGCGGACGGCTGTGGCTCACCGAGCGCGGCACCAGCGGCGACCTCGTGGAACAGATCGTGCGCTGCGAGTGCGGCCGGTCACGGCGCATGCACGAGGCGGTGGACTTCGCGAGCTTCCCGCTGGGAAAGTGCCGGGGCGCGCGGCCCTGGCTGGGACGCCATGCGAACGAGGAGTGCGGGGAGCCCTGCCGGCTGCTGATCCGCACCGCCTCGAACGCCTGGTTCCCGCAGGTGGTCAGCGTCCTGTCCCTGCCGGAGCGCGGCGGCGAGGTCGATCGGGTGGTCGAAGCGCTGTGGGACCGCCTGCACATCGTCACCGACGCCAACGCCCTCGGGGTGATGAAGCGCTTCCCCGACGTGGCGGAGAGCCTGGCGCCCTTCTCCGACCGAGAGGTGCTGGACGCGATTGCGGCCCGGAGCTCGGGCGGCACGGCCGCGGAACGCCCCATCAAGCACGCGGAGCTGGACGCCCTGCTGGCCGTTCCGGAGGGCTACGGCGACGACGCTCCCATCGACCCCGACTTCCACGCGCGCCGCCTGCCGGAATCCGCATGGCGCCGCCCGTCGCGCCCGCGTTCCCGCGCTGCGGACGCCACCCGCCGAAGCCCGCCTGGCGCCGGCTATGGCGCCCGCGATTCCGCGCCGGCGGTCGCCACCCGTCGGAGCTTGCATGGCGCCGGCTATGACGCCCGCGATTCCGCGGCGCGGAATCGCCAGGCGACCGCGTCGGCGGTCGCCGCCCGTCGGTCGGCGCGGCTCGATGCCATCGAGACCGTCATCCAGGTCCACCGGCTGCGGGAGGTGCTGGCGCTGGCCGGGTTCACGCGGCTGGAGCCGGTCATGCCGAACGTGGACGGCGAGTACGAAGGCGAGGTCGAGCCCGCCGCCATCGCGCTGGAGCCGGCGTGGTTCCCGGCGGTGGAGAACCGTGGCGAAGGCATCCTGATCCGGCTCCGAGCCGACGCGGTGGCCGAATGGCTCGAGCGCGAGCCGGTGCAGCAGCGGCTGGACGCCCTGATCGCCGGCCACGACGCCTGGGCGAGCCGGCGCAACAGCGATCGTCCCTTTCCCGGCGGCCCCTACGTGCTGCTCCACACCCTGGCCCATCTGCTCATCGGGTCGCTGTCCATGCGCTGCGGCTATCCGGCCGCGTCCCTCCGCGAACGGATCTTCGTGGACACCCGCGAGGCGCGTTACGCCCTGCTGCTCTACACCGCGAGCCCGGACGCCGAAGGCACGCTGGGCGGTCTGGTGCAGGAGGCCCGGCGCATCGAGGACCATGTACGGCACGCACTTCGCAGCGCCGCGCTCTGCTCCAACGATCCGGTGTGCGCGGAGCACGTCCCCGGCCACAGCATGGAGGAGCGCTGGCTGCACGGCGCCGCCTGCCACGGCTGCGCGCTCATTGCGGAGACCTCCTGCGAGATGCGGAACGAGTACCTGGACCGCGCGCTGGTGGTGCCGGCGCTGCACGCGCCGGGCGCCGCGTTCTTCGGGGTGGCCTGAACCGGACGGTCTGGCCATGGCCGGGCAGCTACCGGCGGCTCCGCCCGCGGTGCGGCGGGCGCCGCGCGCACGGGGATGCGCGTCAGCATCGTGGGGTCGGGGCCGGCGGGCCTGGCCGCGGCGGCGCAGCTCAACTCGGTGGGCCACCACGTCACCGTCTACGAGCGCGAAGACCGCCCCGGCGGGCTGCTCATGTACGGCATCCCCAACATGAAGCTCGACAAGCAGACCGTGCTGCGGCGCATCGACCTGCTGCGCGAGGAGGGTGTCGGCTTCGTCACCGGGACCGAGCTCGGCGGCGGGGAGCCCGCCGACGTCGGATGGCTGCGCAAGGAGAGTGACGCCCTGCTGCTCGCGACCGGGGCGACGGTGCCCCGGGACCTGCCCGTCGAAGGCCGCGACCTGCCCGGCGTGCACTTCGCCATGGAGTACCTGACCGAGAGCACCAAGGCGCTTCTCGACGGCCGGGCCCCGGCGCTCTCCGCCGAGGGCCGGGACGTCGTCGTGATCGGCGGCGGGGATACGGGCACGGACTGCATCGGCACGGCGTTGCGCCAGTCCTGCCGGAGCCTGACCAACTTCGAGCTGTTCCCCAAGCCGCCTCCGCAACGCGCCCCGGACAACCCCTGGCCCGCGTGGCCGCTCATCTTCCGCGTGGACTACGGGCACGAGGAAGGCGCGAGGAAGTTCGGCCGGGACCCGCGTGTGTACTCGATCTCCTCCCAGGCGTTCCTCGCGGGTCGCGACGGCACGCTTGCCGGCATCCGCACCGTGGAGGTGGAGCGCCGGGAGGGGCGCTTCACGGAGGTGCCCGGCACGGAGCGCGAGTGGAAGGCGGACCTCGTGCTTCTCTCGATGGGCTTCCTCGGCCCCGAGCACGCGGTCTCCGACCCGCTGGCCGTCGAGTACGACCGGCGCTCGAACTACGCCGCCGAATATGGCTGCTACATGACCAGCGTTCCGGGCCGGCATCCGCATCGACGCCTACCAGATGGAGCCGCTACGCAAGGCGCTCCGCCTGCCGAGGGTCAACCTCTTCATCGCCGACGACACCGGCCTCGGCAAGACCATCGAAGCGGGCCTCATCGCCCGCGAGCTGCTCCTTCGCAAGAAGGTCCGGTCGATCGTCGTCGCCGCGCCCGCCTCCGTCCTGGAGCAGTGGAAGGCGGAGATGGAGGAACGCTTCGGGCTCCTCTTCGTGATCCTCGACCGCGCCCGGCTCGCACGGGTTCGCCAGGAGCGAGGCTTCGGCGTCAACCCGTGGCGCACCCACAGCCGCTTTCTCGTCTCCCACAACCTGCTCATCGATCCGGCCTGGGCGGACCCCATGCGCGAGTGGCTCGGCGAGATGCGGCCGGGCAGCCTGCTGATCCTGGACGAAGCCCACCATGCCGCCCCGTCGAGCGGCGGGCGCTACGGCATCGAGACGAAGTTCACCCGTGCGGTCCGCGATCTCGGAGGGCGCTTCGAGCACCGCCTGTTCCTGTCCGCCACGCCCCACAACGGCCACTCCAACAGCTTCTCCACCCTGCTGGAGCTGCTCGACCCCTACCGCTTCACCCGCGGGGTGCCGGTCCGGGGCAAGGGCGCGCTCGAAGACGTGATGGTGCGGCGCATCAAGGAGGACGTCCGCCAGATCCAGGGCGGCTTTCCGGAACGGGACGTGCGGCCCGTGGTCATCGACGGCCTGCCGGAGGACGCCCCGGAGCTCGTGCTCTCCCGCCTCCTCGACGAGTACCGGGGCCTGCGGGAGGAACGGCTGAAGACCGGCACCGCACGCGCCCGGGCCGCCGCCGCCCTGCTCGTGGTGGGCCTGCAACAGAAGCTGCTCTCGTCCATCGAGGCCTTCGCCATTTCGCTGGCGAGGCATCGGGTGACGGTGCGCAAGCAGTGGGAGCGCGCGAGGGCCGGCGAGGCGGAGGGCGAGACGGACGGCTCCGGCCGTGGCGGCACCCTTGCGAGCGGCGACCGCGGGCGTGTTAGGAGCACGTAGTCTATCCGTTGTAGTAGCACGTCAATTGTCCGGTTTCATGGGGCCTCCTGATGAGGAGGTGACCCATAAGACGGACGGAGCTGCTACAGGAGGTCCGGAAGATGCGATTCGAGGAAGCCTATGGCGGGTGGCAGGAGAGGCGTCTGACGCAGGAGGAGGTGGCGCGGATGCTGGGGGTGTGCGAGCGCACGTTTCGGCGTTACGTGGACCGCTACGAGGAGGAGGGGTTGGACGGGTGGGTGGACAAGCGCCTGGGGCAGGTGTCGGCGCGTCGGACGTCGGTCGATGAGGTGGTGCGCACCGAGGCGCTGTACCGGGAGCGTTACGAGGGGTGGAACGTGAAGCACTTCCACAGCTTCTACCGTCGCGAGCATGGGGGGAGGCGCAGCTACACGTGGGTGAAGCGGACGCTTCAGCGAGCCGGGTTGGTGGTGAAGGCGCCGGGTCGGGGCAAGCACCGTCGGCGCCGGGAGCGAGCGCCGCTTGCGGGGATGATGCTGCACCAGAGCCTGCCCCCGCGAAAGCGGGGGTGGACCGTGTGCGGCTGACGCAGTTCGGGCGTGCGATGCACCGGCTCGGGGTGGGGATGATTCCGGCCTGTTCGCCGGAGGCGCGTGGGCGGTGCGAGCGGATGTTTGCGACCCACCAGAGCCTGCCCCCGCGCAAGCGGGGGAGCGGCTGCCCAAGGAGCTTGCGGCGCGGGGCATCGACACGATGGACGGTGCGAACCGGTATCTGGCCGAGCGCTACCGGGCGGCGTTCAACGAGGAGTTCTCGGTCCCGGCGGCGGAGTCCGGCACGGCCTTCGTGCCCTTCATCGGTCCGGAGTTGGCCGACATCCTGTGCGAGCACCATGAGCGCACGGTCGGTCGGGACAACTGTGTGAGCTTCGAGGGCAAGCGGCTGCAAATCCCCGCCCGTCATTCCCGCGAAAGCGGGAACCCACCGCTGCCACTTCATCCGCCTTTCGTCTTAATCCCTTCTTCATCAGGTCTGCGGTTGGAATGACGATGAAAAAGCGCGACTTGAAATGGGTGATCCGTCCTAATCCCTTCTTCATCAGGTCTGCGGTTGGAATTCAAAGCCGGCTTGGTTGCACTTGCCGTTTTGGTCTTAATCCCTTCTTCATCAGGTCTGCGGTTGGAATGGCAGCATTGCCGCGGGCGGTGCCTCGTGACCGTCTTAATCCCTTCTTCATCAGGTCTGCGGTTGGAATGCTCGATCTCGGCGCGGCCCTGCTCCGTGGTGAGCGTCTTAATCCCTTCTTCATCAGGTCTGCGGTTGGAATTGATCCTTGCTGATACCCTAACACAAATACGCAGGTCTTAATCCCTTCTTCATCAGGTCTGCGGTTGGAATTCCTGGTGGAGGTAGCGGCCCACGAAGCTTGGGTCTTAATCCCTTCTTCATCAGGTCTGCGGTTGGAATGGAGGATCAACGAGACCAGCTCCTGAACGCGTTCGTCTTAATCCCTTCTTCATCAGGTCTGCGGTTGGAATGCCCTGCCGCCCGGCCACACCGCCGATCCGGAGTCGTCTTAATCCCTTCTTCATCAGGTCTGCGGTTGGAATGGATGCGGCGACTGACCTGCGGCGGCGGGTCACGTCTTAATCCCTTCTTCATCAGGTCTGCGGTTGGAATCTTGTACGAGGTCGGGTAGCCAGTCGTCAACCCGTCTTAATCCCTTCTTCATCAGGTCTGCGGTTGGAATGCACCAAGGGGAGAAAAAGTGATGAGAACGAGAGGTCTTAATCCCTTCTTCATCAGGTCTGCGGTTGGAATCCGTCTTGTCTTCACAGACATCGGATACATGGACGTCTTAATCCCTTCTTCATCAGGTCTGCGGTTGGAATGGTGTTCGGGGTGATCTACGGGCTCGTGAAGGGTCTTAATCCCTTCTTCATCAGGTCTGCGGTTGGAATCCGAAGTCCACCGGGCGGTCACAAGCGCCCGGGCCGTCTTAATCCCTTCTTCATCAGGTCTGCGGTTGGAATCATCCCGACCAACACGTGAGCGGGCTGGTGGGTCTTAATCCCTTCTTCATCAGGTCTGCGGTTGGAATGACAGCATCAAGGCGCACGAGCTCGCGTGCGAGGAGTCTTAATCCCTTCTTCATCAGGTCTGCGGTTGGAATCTTCAGCGATGTGAACGAAAACAGGAAGTCGACGTCTTAATCCCTTCTTCATCAGGTCTGCGGTTGGAATCCGGCAACATTCTGAAGGAGAACGAGAAAGTGCTGGTCTTAATCCCTTCTTCATCAGGTCTGCGGTTGGAATCGGGTTAGCACCTCGAAATGGCGCGGAAAGGTCTACGTCTTAATCCCTTCTTCATCAGGTCTGCGGTTGGAATTACGAAGCCGGTGACACACGCCCAGACCCGGGCGTCTTAATCCCTTCTTCATCAGGTCTGCGGTTGGAATACCACCCACGGTGCAATGATGCGCAGCGCCAAGCGTCTTAATCCCTTCTTCATCAGGTCTGCGGTTGGAATTATCCGAAGATGCAGGCATTCCCGGCGCGTCATTTGTCTTAATCCCTTCTTCATCAGGTCTGCGGTTGGAATCGCCTCTTCGACGACACCGCGCCCGATCGAGTCGTCTTAATCCCTTCTTCATCAGGTCTGCGGTTGGAATTGCTCCTTCCCTGTCGGATGCGGTGGCGATCCAGGGTCTTAATCCCTTCTTCATCAGGTCTGCGGTTGGAATGACATCGAGTGCACGGTGACGGACACGCCGCGCGGTCTTAATCCCTTCTTCATCAGGTCTGCGGTTGGAATTCCTTCAGGCCAAACTGGAAATGAACTGATGAACGTCTTAATCCCTTCTTCATCAGGTCTGCGGTTGGAATGCCAAAGGAGACTGAGCCATGACCCTCCCCGTGGTCTTAATCCCTTCTTCATCAGGTCTGCGGTTGGAATCGAGGAGACGCCGATGACATCGACCGATATCGACTGTCTTAATCCCTTCTTCATCAGGTCTGCGGTTGGAATGGCGAAGGCCGTGATGATCGACCACCGCTGGAAGTCTTAATCCCTTCTTCATCAGGTCTGCGGTTGGAATAGGCGGGAGCCGACCACTGCGCACTCCACGGGCAGTCTTAATCCCTTCTTCATCAGGTCTGCGGTTGGAATACAACCGTACATTGTTCGAGAGACGGCTCGTAGCGTCTTAATCCCTTCTTCATCAGGTCTGCGGTTGGAATGCATGGCGCTTCGTACCAACGGCGAGGGTCCGCTGTCTTAATCCCTTCTTCATCAGGTCTGCGGTTGGAATGCGATGGAGCAGGAGATTAAGGTGGAAGTCTATGAGTCTTAATCCCTTCTTCATCAGGTCTGCGGTTGGAATAGCGAAAGAGGGTGAAACGCTGGAGGAAGACGCGTCTTAATCCCTTCTTCATCAGGTCTGCGGTTGGAATGGATAGTCGGCAGAAAGTCATTTGCCTCATCGAGGTCTTAATCCCTTCTTCATCAGGTCTGCGGTTGGAATACCCGCTGAGCGACACGCTGCACCGAGAGGTGGTGTCTTAATCCCTTCTTCATCAGGTCTGCGGTTGGAATGACACCGATCCTGCGCCTTGACATTGCAGTTTCGTCTTAATCCCTTCTTCATCAGGTCTGCGGTTGGAATCCATGATACCCGTGACACCGACATTGATCCTGCGTCTTAATCCCTTCTTCATCAGGTCTGCGGTTGGAATGGCGGCTTGTGGATAACACGTGAAAAAGATGTGGGTCTTAATCCCTTCTTCATCAGGTCTGCGGTTGGAATGTCAAGCCGGTCTACACCACCCTCATTCTCCTGGGGTCTTAATCCCTTCTTCATCAGGTCTGCGGTTGGAATCGAGGCGCTCGGAAGTGCGGAGACGGTCGAGATCGTCTTAATCCCTTCTTCATCAGGTCTGCGGTTGGAATGGCACGGACGGGGGCGGAGCGCAGGCGCGCATGGGTCTTAATCCCTTCTTCATCAGGTCTGCGGTTGGAATGTGTTCCGGGACAAGACCCCTCCAACCGGGGCTCGGTCTTAATCCCTTCTTCATCAGGTCTGCGGTTGGAATGACGGTGGCCATGCAGCCCTCCGCCTTGAGGCTCGGTCTTAATCCCTTCTTCATCAGGTCTGCGGTTGGAATGGCATGTCTCTGTTTTCTGCGTTGAAACAATGCCTTGGAGCAGGTGTTGAGCCATTTCGATTCGCACGGTCGAGCTGACTCCGGACGTGCAAGGTAGCGGCGTCGGCAAGGTCGGGGGCCGCCGAATCACAGATCATGATCCCGCTGGCAAGACGGCCACGGCCAAGAGACACCGACCTCATCGTTGTCATCAGTGGATATGCGCGGACATCGTCCAAGCGTGGATCGATGTGTTCCTCGATGTCGTGGAGCATGGCGAGTATCTCGTGTCGCGTTGCGATAGCATGGAATACTGAGTACTGCACGGGAGTCGCATGGCGGCATAATACACGATAAACGCGCTGGATGCGGCGCGAAGCGGCAATATCGTAGCAGATGAGCCACGGGGTACGCCTGTTGGCGGGCATCAGGGTCGGCTTCCGTCGGCAGGCGCAGAGGATGGAATACGGCGTCCCCTGTCCTCGAATTCCCGCGCCACGGTGCGCATCTGCCGGCGAAGCAGGCGGCGCAGCGCGGTGCCCAGAGGGTGGAAGCCGGCGTAGAAGTGTTGCCGGGCGGTCTTGCCGAGCAGGACGGCCCCGTTGGCCTCCCGGAAGCTCTTGGCGGTGAGGGTACGCTCGCGAAACACCGTCCAGACCCATTCATCGACATGGGGCCGAAGCGGCTCGATGACGTCGGCGGCGAGGGATTCCCGGCCGAATGCCGGCTCATGGTACAGGCCGAGCAATGGGTCCAGGCCCACGGCGTGGCAGGCGACCACCGCCTCGAAGTGCACGAGGGTGTACCCGAGCGAGAGGCAGGCGTTGACCGGATCACGGGGCGGGCGGCGGTTGCGGCCCTCGAATCGAAGGGAGTCGGGGAACAGGGTGCGATAGCCCGCGAAATATGCGGCCGCCCCCGCCCCCTCGATACCGAGCAGGCTGGCGATGTCCGGGGGCTGCGCCTCGTCCGCAATCCGGTTCGACAAGGCTTCGAGCTGGGTGATGGCGCGGGTGATCGGCCTGCGCTTGTCGAGCCGACGCTCCAGCGCCCGGCGAAGCAGGCGAAGCTGCCCTTTCGTCTTCGCCTCGATCAGCCGCCGGGACCATTGCGCCCTGGCCTCCGGGTCACGATAGGCGTCGAACTGCCCGAGCCGCCGGACGACGTCGTTGTGCGGCCGGCCGACACAGGTGGAGAGATAGCGGCTTTGCCGCCCGCTCAGCGACAACACACCGGCGCCCGCCTCGGTCAACGCGCCGAGCACCGAGGTCGAGAGCTGCACCCGCCCGCGCAGAACCACGCGCTCAATGCGCGACAGGGGCACCGAACCCCGGCGCCCGGCCGGCTCATGGAACTCCAGGGCGCCGCCGGAGACCCGGAGCTCGACGTCCTTGCGGTCGATGTAGAGTGTCGTCATGGGTCCGGTTGATCAGGGAGGGTTCCGATTGGGTGGGGACCGAAGGCAAGCCCGTGTTTCCAATCCTGCCGCAATCCGTTCCCCGTTCTTCACCGAGCTTTTATCGGACGTTACCGACGGGCCTCCTCCAACTCGCTGCGCAGCCTGCAAATCTCGTCCGCCAAGAGACGGACCTGCCGGTTCTTCTTTCCGAGCACGAGCAACAGGGCGTCATGCTCCTGCTCCAGAGCGGAGATCCGATGCTTCAGCTCGGTGATCTTGGCGCGCGAACGCTTCTGCTCCTCCGCATGCCTCTCTTCCTGGTCGTCGTCGGAAAAAACCTCGATGAGCAGCAAGGGAACGGCAATTGCGCCGAGTATGGGAAGCCAAGGCATGTCTCGACCCTCCTGGATGCGGTTCGTCGGTTCGTCAGCCGGTACGATTGGAACAGAAGCCGGTCCGCAAAGGCGGCCGGCAAGATTGCCGTTCTTTACTCGGGATTTGCCGGGCAAGGGACCATGATTGCCCCCATGCGTTCGAGAAGCCGTTCGTTCGACGGCAATCGCACCGGGCGCCTTTCGCGTACAACGTCGAGGATGATCGGATCGAGGATGGAGGCCGCTTGGAGCTCCCTGTTCCCGGAGGCATACATTTTCAGCATCTCGTCACCGAGATCCAGAGTGTCGACCTCTCTCGTGACCAAGTCGATCTCGGCCTCGTCCAGCAGGAAATCCGTTGCCCGTTCGGCCAGGACCCCCTTGAAGATCCTGAACATCTCCAAGGCGTCGTCCTCGATGAATTCATCCAGGACGGCTCCCGCGGCACCCGACCCCAACGCTCCCCCTGCCAGCCCTCCGGCGACCCCTATGAGGGTACCGGCAAGGCCGCCCACCGGACCACCTATAAGCCATGCGGCGACCATACGCGCCATGCCGAAACCGGCGGCGCCTCCTGCCACTCCGGCGCTCGTCTTCACGACGTTCTTGAACAACTGCCCGCCCGAGATCCTGCCGTCGATCATCCGGTAGACGTCGACGCTGGACATCACCGCCACCGTCGCGACGCCGGTTACGACGTTCCCGCGCAGCAGCTTGGACAGATGGTTGCGGGCCGCCGCCCCGTATATCCTGTCTCCCGACCTGACGGAATTGACGATGAAAGCGGCTGCCGAGGAGCCCATCTTCTTCACCAATGCGTCCGTCATGCTTCTCAATGCACTCTCGCATCCGGTACGTCCCAACTGCTGTGCAAGCACTGCCGAAGCAAGGCTGACACCGCCCACTTGCAGCGCCGCCTTGCAGGCATGCGTCAGTGCGCCGTCGAAGTCGTTCCCGGACCAGACCGCGCGGGCGAGCGTCATCAACGCCGTCATTCCAGCCGCGCCGGACGCAACGACCATCCCGTTCACTGCGTCATAGGCGAGGGACTCCACCGTACAGAACTTCGCCATATTGAGGGCCTGCTCGTACGTGAAGTGGCCCTTCCTGACCATGTTCCCCGCTTCTGCAGGATCCGAAACGCCGCGCACCGCACCGTTGGCGATCTTCCGCGCCATTTCCTTCACGGCATCGGCGTGCTTGTCGGACGGAACCTCGATCTGCATCGGAGTCCCGTCGCCGTTGAAGTACCGGAACTCTCCGTTCCGGAAACAGCTCTCTATGCACTTGGCGCCGGTCTCACAGTACTTCGACTGTATCCGGAGCCCGTCGACCAGGCGATCGGCCCCGTTTCTCGCGTTGCCTTGTCCGGCCAGCGCCGCATCCCGGTGGAGGAGATACCTGTCTACGAGATGGTTGGCCCGCTCCGCTACGAGTCCGTGCCCTTGCCTGGCGCCGAGAACGACGTTGTCGGCGTATTGCCCGGCACTCCCCGCCGTGGAGACGGAAATCCCCGCCGCGACCGCGTCGGGATCGTCGGCGCCGGCCTTCGAGGGCACGATTCGATGCCGCGATTCCATCCCGGAGAGCCGCGGCGAAGTGGTGGTGAAACACTCTTCGGAGCAGAAGCGCTCGCCTTCCAGCGTCATCAGCCGGTTGTCCGTCGGCGAGCCGCAGCCGGCGCACCTGGCCCCGGCGGTCATGGTGTACCGCTCCGACATGACCGCCTCGAAGATCCGGTCGGTCTCGTCACATTCGATCGATTCCCGTCTCATCTCGGCCCTCATGCGATCCAGCCGGGCGTGGAGGCCGGCAACCTCCATCGCGACAGGCCTGAGCAAGGCGCCGGCAGGCGACACGGCCGCGGACGACTCGCCCATCGCGGATGCGTTCGCCTCACTCGACGTCCTCTGCCACTTGTTCCTGCCCATGTTCATCGATAGCTCCGTGCCCGGATTCCTGGGTGATCGTTTCAAAAGAATCTCTCAATCCGTCATTGCCGATTGCGTTTCGCCAGCCGGGCGCATCCTGCCTGAAAAAAAACCCTGCTGCATCATCGGCAAGGTTGCCGACAGAAGTTGCTGTTGCCTGCTTTCGACTCCCGGGGACGAGCCGGCTACCCTGACGGTTTCGGCCTTGTCCACTCCTACCCGACATAGACGAAATCCGGATCGGCCACCGGCGTCGCGGTCCCGAGCAGCACCGGCTGCGCCCGCTCCTCGACCCGGAAGAGCATCAGTCGGTCCTCGTCTTCGTCGATGATCGCCCCTGCCTCGGTCAGCAGCTCTTCCCGCTCCGCGGGCGTGAGAAAGCATTCGAATACGGACTTCTGGCCACCGGTCGCGAAACGCTTGACCGTTCGGTGGACCTTGCGCAGCCGGGAGGGCTTCGCAACGTCATACGCCACGACGTAGAGGGCGCGCTTGGTCATGGCGGGCTCCGGCTTCCGATTGCGGAGCGGGAGTACAGCACGGACGTTGCCCGCTCGGGGGAGCGGCAAGGTTGCGGTGACAGACTACGGCTTCGGCAGGCTCCGGGCGGGAATATGGTGAGGCGGCGGCAGCGCTGTTTCATCCCGTGGAGCCGTCAATGGCTTAGGAGGGAAGATCCAGTTTGCTTTTGGGGACCAGTTGAACGCTGCCTGGAGCGCTTGATGGCGAGGCGCTGGCCGAACGGTCACCCGACCCGCTGTCCATCGTCTGCCTGACCTGCAAGGTCACTTGGCTGACCCGAGGCCCCTCGCTGGAAATGCCGCCCCAGAGGGCGGATTCGGCAACGAACAGTTTGGCCGGTTCCTTGTCCGCGCCGTAGAGCAACCGCCACCAGAAACGAAGCTGACCCCGCAGGGCGCTGGCCCGTATGGGCATCTCGGGGTCGACTTCGCCGGCAGTGACGCCGCCGCCGAACATCGGTGTAATCAACGTACAGTGCGCGGTCACCACCCGTTCGGACGGTCCGGATCCGGCGGAAGGACAGGCCGCGTCCCAGATCGCCTGGGCCTGTTCCGGTTGAACGTTCGGATTCGGCTCTCTCATGTCAAGGACTCCCGGCATCTTCGGCATGACGGCGGATCCCATACGCCGGGAACCGGGAACCGTGCCAAGGCCGGCGCATCTCCATGCGGCAATTCTCCGCTCCTCACCCAAGGCCGAAACGGGCTGTCGTCACCGGAGCTTGCGAAATTCTTCGATGGTCAGCTTCGCATCCCGCACGATACCACCCATGGTGATGGCATTGATCGGATTGTGCCGGGGAATGGTGAGAATGCGAACACCATCCGACATCACGGTGTGTTTTCCTTGGCGAATGATTCGGAAGCCCGATCTTTCCAACGCTCGGACGGCCCGTTGATGACTGATTCCAGGCAGCTTCGGCATCGTTACACCACGACGTCCACTTCTCGTACTTCGACATCGGGGGTATCCCGAAACAGCGCATCGACTGCGGCGAGATACTCTCGAATGGCGTCCCGGATGTTTTCCAACGCCTCCGATTCGGTGGCCCCCTGTGACCAGCAACCCGGCAAGCCGGGGCAGGAGACACCGTATCCTTCTTCGGATTTGTGAAGAACGATCTTGTATCGCATTACTCTCTCCTTGTAGAGATTATTTTCATCGTTCGATATTTGATTGAATATAAATCGCAAGCTCTCCGTCAATAGGAAAAATCAAGAAATTGATTTATGGAATCTCTCAACCCATGTCGGAAAAGATGCGGATTATTGAGCGCATTCATCGCATTGATGTGTGGCTTCCAGTTCCGATGTGAGATCAACTCCTGGCGTGTACCATGCGCCAAAGCGTTGCGGATGATCTTCAGTGTCCACCAAGCCCTTTTTCGCTCCACCGAGTGCATATTCTTGTCCAGTTCCTTTTCAAACGCAATAGCTGCATCCTCACGTTCCTTGAATTCGATCGCAGATGCTCCGCGCTCTTCGCATACACGAGTGATGCACGCCTCCAACCCGAATATCGCCGCACGGACGAAATCGCCTCTCTTGAGGTACTGGTGCGCCAGCTCCCGTTCCTGTTCCGCCAAGTTCTCCTTCTTCACCCACTGCAATCGCTCGGCCAGCCGGCGCCGGAACAGGTGGGATGCGCCGGCCAACTGACCATCGAGCACCGGAAGGAAGGCGTCGATCGACCGTGCGGCGTCCCGTACATTGGAGGTACGTTCATAGAACGCTGCATCCTTGAGACAGTTGGCCGTGTCTTCCGGCATGCCGTCATCGATCAGGAGCTTCGCAAATACGCCGTAGTCGCCCGTGGCGTCGAACCGGTCCAGCGCATCCATCCAGCGCCTCACTCGGACCAGACCGTCGAGTTTGAGCACAGGGGTGATGCCATCGGACTTCATCTCGAATGCGCCGTACCACAGATCGCGAACGAGCAGGTTGCGGACGCGCTCCAACATGAACGCGGAGAGAAATCCGACCATGCCGAGATGTCGGAATCCGTGGGTCAGGTCGAAGCTGACGCTACCTTTCTTCGGCGCGGCGTCCGCGATGGCGTCCAGGATTTGATATTGTTCGTCCGCATCCTGTCCGAACGGGATGAGTCGTGGACGAACGTCACAGCCAACCGCTCGTTTCATGAGCGGCGCCACATCATCGAGCAAAGGTTGCGTGACGGCTCCATCGTCTTCGGCTTCGAACAACCGCAGGCGCGCATCCTCGTCGTCGTCTCCCTCCGCCAAGTGCTCGACCAGCACGCCCCACTGGCTGCTGCACGTGCCGAGGATGACGGTGACGTCGGGTTTGAGATGTCGCGACAGCGCCAAGCCCAGGAACGCGGTCCGATCTTCCGTTCCGTCAGGAAACCGGTAGACCGTCTCCTCATATCTTCCTCCCGCGCTTTCCTTGCTCTTCCGGTTTCTGCCGCTCTGGCGTCTGCCGCCGAGGATGGTTACGAGTGTGTGGCTCATGTGGGGGGTGGCTCCAAGTCGTCAGACTGACGCGACATTCACTCGCCAGTTCGTGATTTCAGGGATTTTCCGGCAGCACCGTCGGAAGTTGCGAGGGCTCGTGTTTCAGGCCGGCGTCGGCCGCCAGGACCCGCAGAACGGGCAGGAAGCGTTCCCGCGTCCATGAACCCACTCGCCGCCAGTCCGCGGCGCCCACCGGGCGATACCCGTGCGCCAGTATCGAGCCGTTGCGCAAGTCGAGCAGGTCGCGGAGCTCCCGTCCGTGTTCGGCGATGAACACTTGGGCAGGTCCCGACAGGCGCTGTTCCACGACCCGCCATGACTGCCAAAGCCCGAGCTTGATCTTGCCGTCGCGGCCCGGGGTGACCTCGGCGTCCGGCGGCAGCAGATCCCGGGGGAAATCCGCGGTGTCGGCATCGAGCACCGTCCGTAACTGCCACTGTGCCGTCCACTCCATCAGTCGGTACCAGCGCGCCACCGCATCGTCGAAGCGGCCCTGGGCCGCGCGGCGTTCCGCGTTCAGCCAGAGATCGAAGAGGCGTGCGGGTTCGCGTCTCACGTCGTTCTCGTTCTCCTTCGCCAGTAACCGTAGCGCAGGCAGCATCTGTGGAAAGCGCGGGGCAACCCGGCCGGCATAGGTGTCGATCAGTGCGAGCGCGCCGCCATGGTCGAAGTCGTCCCAACGGGCGAGGGCACGACTCACTGAGGTTGCGAGTCCGAGCCGCCCGCGATCGGGGTTGCCGGCGGCGATGGGGATGCCGTCCAGCCCTTCGGCGGCTTCGCGATACGCAAAGCGGCGCCAGGCCCCGAGCCAGGGCGCCATCGCACGGTCGAGACGCAGGCGGGCCACGCTGGCCGTCATCGCCTGTTCGGTGCCGTCCTCCACGCGGACGAGATTGGGGCGGGCGCCCGCGACGAGTTGAAGCTCGACGTCGTCGCGCTCCAGGGCCGCGCATACCAGCGCCGCGGTCATCGTCTTGGTGCCGCCCGTGTAGTCGGCGACGAAGCGCGCGCCGGGGAAGCGTCCGGCCAGATCGGCGGCGGCAGCGCGCATGGTGAAGAAGGCGCCGTCGAGATCGTCGGCCGGGACCGTCCGCGCCTCGAAGCGCTCGGCGTCGAGCCCCGCCTGGGTGGAAATGTTCTGCAGGGTCGGCTTGCCGTCGCGCGGATTGGCCTTGACGACGCTGCCCTTGCCGGTGATCTGGACGATGGAGCCCGGCCGGCCGGTCCCGGGGTCCCGGTCGGTGCAGAAGAAGCAGACGTAGCGAGGCGACGTGGACTCGATCGCCTTCAGAATGGGCTGATGGGCGCCGCCGACGGTGCAAAGGAGGATCGGGTCGTTCATGGATCGTTCTCTACCGGGGAGGCAGATTGCCGGTATGGTGCGCTGGTGGTACGGTGCATCGGTCGTTGAACAGGTACAGGTGAATCGGAGCGCAGCATCATGGCCCGTCTGACCATCAACCTGGATGACCGGACCCACTAGGCACTTGAGGAAGCCGCGGTGCGGCAGAAGCGCTCCATGGATTCCATCATTGAAGAGAGCTTGGTGCTGAGAGGCATCCAGCTTTCTGGCACCGTCAGGGAGATTGTCGCAAAAGCGCGCGCGAATTCCGGTATGGGCGCTGAAGAGGCAATGGCTCTGGCGGTCGAGGAAACGAGACGTTTTCGCATGGGGCGGTAGCAGAGCCAGCTTGTCACGGGTGACCGTCTTCTTCTCGAAAATCCTCCAGCCGGTGTCTCCGTGATTTTCCCTCGCCATCTCGTGGATGCGGTCCTGTCTCCGAAGAATACATGATCAAATCTTCTTGTTCGTCCGTGGTTTTCCCGGAAAGGTACTTGGCTATCGCGTGCCTTCCCGGAGATCCGATATCCGTTGCTTCCGTTCGCGTCCCTTCCTGCCCTTGGGGAAACCGATCCATTCGAAGATGCTTTCGACCAGATCGGCGGCCTGGAGTCTCACTGGCTCGGGCCACTCTCTCGCGTCTTTGAGGACTTCGATCGCATGGCCAGCCAGCTCACCGCCCTGGCGGTGCCTGGATGCTCCTTCCTTCCGGGCTGAATCCAGCCGGTGTCGCAGTTCGTCGAGCTTCCGCTCTTCGTCCGTCATCGCGGCCCGCTTCGCCTCCCGCTCACGCTCCGCCGCTTCCTGTTCGCGCCGGCGCCGCTCGGCGTCGGCCCGTTTGGCGACTTGGGCTTCCCGTCCTTCCCGGAGCGCGGCTCGACGTTGCATGACCTCGTCCCGCCACTTCCGCTCACCGGAATCGGCATGAAACGAGTTGAGCACTTCGGCGATGCCGGGTGACGGCGCGGGTTCACCATCGCCTTCGGTCATCTCGACCAGCACCCAGCCGAAAGGCAGCAGACCGGATGAAGCGTCGATGCGCTCGGATGCCAGCCACCAGGTGGTGGCTTCTTCCTCGAATCGATCCTCCTGGTCCCCGGGCGTCTTGATCCGGATGTGGCGCACCCCGTCCAGGGTGACGGACTCTGCCCCGCTGTGGCGGCCCACACGCAGCAGAAAGGCACGATTGGAATCCAGGCGCTCGGCCAACCCTTCCGCCATGAGCCCCTGTACGGTGTCGTACCACCGCTCGTCGAGGAGGCTGCGTTCGCGCAACGCCTCCGTCTCGCGTGCGAAGTGACGGCGATAGAAACGGTTGCAGGCTCCGGCGATGTCCGCTGCCGTCCAGCGGAGATCCGTCCTTGGCATCCGCCGGTTGTGCATATCCGTGCGATGCAACCTCAGCCCGCCCCGGAACGCGCGCCAGCGCAGGGCGGGTACGACTTCGAGGGTCTGGTACGGCCCTTTCTGTTCGGCTTGGGAGTGGACCTCGTGGCTGTCCGTGCTGGTGATCTTTCGTTTCTTGCGGTTGACCGCGAACGCGATGGCCGTATCCGCGGCAAGATCGCCTGTTGCAGGGCCACCGGAACTCATGGCGTCCTCGACGTGTACGAGGCGCATGGGGTCGGTCTCGAAGCCACGGTAGGCGAATAGTCGCTGCTGCAACTCACGCGACTTTTCCCTGTCTTCGAGGTCCCGGCCGTCGTTCTCCCGATCCAGGAGCGCGGTGCGGATTGCGCCTTTGAGGCTGGACCCCTGCAGGATCGGGGCGCGCGTATCGGGATGGGAGAAGGTCCGTTCGATTTCGAGCTTGTTGATCGCCCTCGTCTCCGCCTGCGCAACGGTCCCGATTCTCTGCTCGTACAGATCGCGTACATCGGGCGCCGCCCGCACCGCGCGCGAGGCCTGCGCGACGATCCCATCGCGCCGCTCGAAGAGGAATGTTCGAACCGCGGTCAGCGCCCGTTCGCCCTGCGCGCCGGCGACCAACCCGAGCAACCGGCTGCGGTCGGCTTCGTCGAGAAGCGCCGCAAGGGTGCTCGGGGAGAACTCGTGGAGCGCGTCGCCATCCAGCACGTAGCCCGTCGGATCCATGTCTTCGCCGCTGCCGATGTGGATCGGTGAGAGCGGCGTGAGGTCCAGCCGGCAGCAAGACAGGAAGTCGGGCGTCATGCTGGCGTCTCCTCCCCACTGGCGTGTTCCGGTATATGGATGCCGATCACGGGGGCGTACCCCTGGTGCACCGTTTCCGGAATGCTGCGCGACAGCGGCCGGTGCACACCGCCGAGCCCCTGGCCCACGAACGGGCGCGTGTCGTGGTGGTTCCGGGGCGTCAGGACGGCGCCCGTATCCGCGAGCAGTATCGGGGTCTTGAAGGGATGGCCGAAATGGACGGCCGCGTTGCCGTGCCGCCCGAAGCGCGTAAACGGCTGATACCAGCATCGTTCGGGGTTCCACGCCATGCCCTGCGGAGCGACGGGCGCCAGGGTCAGCCACGAGGTTGCGCGGTCTTGTGAGAGTGGGAGAGCGGCGCCGCTTCCGGGCGCGCACTTCCCTGCCGTGAAACGCCCGAGACCCACGGTGGCGTCGCGCCCGAAGCCGAACCCGCCGATGTCGCGCATGGCCTGCAACAGTGCGCCGTCGTCGATGCGTTCGGCGTCGTACACGACGTGGCAGTCGAGGCGCGTCCCCTCTCGATAATGGAATTGCGGCGTCCCGTAGGGCGCGAAGCCTTCGTCCGTCGTCGTACCGATGCGGCGGTCGATCGAATTTCGGAACCGTGTTTCGTGCTTGACCAGCGCGCGCCGTTCGGCGTTGGAGGGATCGGCCGAAGCCGCGGCGTCGCCCGCCTCGTGAGGATCTTCCACATCTTCCACCATGCAACGCAGCCACTCGCCCACCGGCTTGGCGAAGTCGCCGTGGCGGAGCCACGTCCGCTTCTTCATCGCCTTTCGCTCCGTCGGATCGACGTCGCCGAACATCGCCGAGGGAACCAGGGGACGGGGCCAGCAGCGCTCGGGCAGGGCGTCGGAGACGACCGCGAAGGGCCTTCCTTCCGTATAGCCTTGCAGCAGCTCCCGGAGATGGCTCTCGCCGAGACGATCCCGCAACGCCCAGCAGAGCTGCCCGAAGAGCGTATCGCCCTTCAGCGGGGTCGCGAACGCGGAACGCGGCTCGATGGAGAGCGGAAGGTGTTGCATGTGCATCGGCTCGCCCGACCCGGTCACGAGTCGAACCGGACGGCCTCGTACTCCGACTGGATGGATTCGCTGTCGCGGGTGAGATCGAGGAACCGGACCTTGCCGTACCCCCGAGAGCCGGATGCGCCGAGGCCGGTGAGCTCGACGAGGCGCAGTCCGCGCAGAACTTCAGGGAACAGGTTCTCGCCGTCGTGCACGCGCATGGTCAGCCGGAAATCGAATCGGGCGCCGGCCGGCACGCGCTCGTTGCTTCGAGGGTCCCGGGCGGCGCCGCCGATCCGGTCGATGACGTTCTCCATCTTGACCTCGGTGTATGAAACGCTTCGGTCATCCATCTGCTTGACCCAGTCCTCATCGATGGGGCAGTCCCAGAACGCGAGGCGGGTCGGGCCGATGCGGCGGATGAACGCATCGTCACGGTCACCTTCCGGCGCCCCGCCGAAGAGCTTCAGGATGTTCTCGGCTCGGGTGCGTTTCTTCTCGTCCTCGATTCCGCTGGCGTAGCCGAAACCGATCGGCTTGCCGTCCGTCTCTCCCACGGTCCCCGCCTGCCACTCCAACAGGCTTCTCATCTTGCCCTTGAGGCTGGATCCGGGGATGTAGGGCCGGCGGTTCACCGGGTTCTTGACCACCGGATTGTCGGTGCCGCCGATGTGCATCTCCTCGCTGCCGGCCCCGATATGCAGCCCGGTCACCAGCTCGATGCCGCCCTCGATCAGACAGATTTTCGTCAATTGCATGATTCGCGACCTCAGCCTTTCGGATCGTGAAGCTTGTAGAACCCCATGAACGCCTCGAAGAAGAGCTTGCTGTTCCGCAAAGCGTCCGGGTCGTCGTTCACTTGTTCGAGGCATCTTCCAAGCAGCGCCACGAAGGACGTTCCGACCAGATCCCGGCCCTTGGCGTAGGCTGCCTTGGCGTTCATCATCCGGATGAACGGAAGGTGCTCGCGCAGCCGGCCCTTCGCGCCATCCGGAGCGCCATCGTTGACCTTCGTATCCCAGCGCAGCAGCTCGTCGTAGAACCTTCGGAGCTGGGAAGCCCTGGTCTTGGGTCTGTCATTCGCCACGATGTTTGCTGCCTCTCTGGCAATCTGGTCGAACAGGTCCGGAACGAGCGGTTGTCCTTCGGACGGAACGAGCACGATTTTGCGGCATAGCTCGTCCATCTCGAAGCTGTTGCGTCCGGTGTCCTGGCGCCGATGGTGATTGGGCCTGGATCGGCGTCCTTGGCCCTCCTGTCGTCCCGGGCCGTGTCTTGGTGGGTTCACCGTCTTGCCTCCTATCGCCTGTTTCGATACAGGTGGCCGAACAATGCGATTCGGTAGTCGCCGCGAAAGCGCTCGATCCCGCCCTGTACGATCTCCGCGCACAGATCTTCCAACCGCCGTCGGCGTTCGTCTCCGTCGAGCCCTCGGATAGCCTCCAGCGCCCGCGACGTGCGGTAGTAGAACCGGGAGCGCCAGATCGCGTTCTCGGGACGGGAATCCACGTTCTCGGCGAGATCGACGAGGTGCAGAAGCCCGTAGACGTAGCCGTGGCTCATGCCCGTGGCCAGCTCCTGCAAGCGTTCGCGCGCCTCGATCAACTTCCGGTAATCGGACCAGTCAGCGGGCCGGTCGAAGCAGGCCACGGCGTTCTTGGCGCCACCGGTCTTTCTCCGGAACGCCTTGGCGCTTTCGAGCGAGTGTTCCGCCATCGCTTCGAGCCGGCGCACCGGCAGCCCCGGCTTCGTCATCGCAAGACCGGCCGAGAAGGAGATTTTCTCGTTACCCGAGACGTAGCGGTGGAAATCGGTCCGCAGTCGCGTAGCGAGCTCCATCTGATGTGTCCAGGGACCGATGAGGAAGAAGTCGTCGCCGCCCGCGAACACGGTGTAGGTGTTCCTGAACTCCGTGTGGCAGAGGTACGGCAGGTGCACCGTGAAGAACGCGTTCATCTGCCGTGACGTCGCGGCCATGCGCGAGAGGCTGGGCGCCTCCAGCCCGCGCTGGAAAATGGCGCCCAGGTTGTCGACGTCCCCTTTCAGCGTCATGAGGGCGGATACGCCGACCCATCCTTCGGGATCGTCTACTCCGGCGCCCGTCCGGCGACACTCCCTCGCTTCGCAGGCCAGCGCGTTGAACGTCTTGAGAGCCCCGACTTCCGAGTATTCCGATTCGTCGAGTCCGCATCCCTCGTAGCGCGATCGCGATCCGTCTTCCAAGTCTTTCTCGCTGAAATGCGGCACCCAGGCATTGACTCCGCGCCTCGCATAGCCGTGGAACAATGGCATTTCCCGATCCTCGGGCAGTGAGAAATCCCATACCCGGAGGAGATTGCCGGACGCCGCGTCATCGCCGAACCGGCCCGAAGCTTCCTCGTCGCCGGTGAAGCCGATATGGAATCCGAACACATCGGTGTCCAGCGGATCGACGTTGCCGCCCTGCAAGGGGCGCCGGGTCACGAGCAGGCGGTTTCGGTGTCCCTTCGCCAGCAGACCGCCGATCCGGATCTGGTCGCGCGCCAAGCGGCTCACCTTCGTCTTGACGTCGCCATCAAGCGCCCCGCCATCCGCCGGCGAGCGTCCGTCCACCGCGCAGGGGCGGCGGCCGTGCTCGTCGACGCGATCGAGGTAGTCGTCGAACGTCAAGGTGGGAGCGGATTCGTCACACAGGCCGAACCTTCGGAGCTTGGCGTCTTCGAGCGCACGAAACAGACGCTCGGCGAGACGCCGGTAAGGGCTGCCCGGCCGGCTGCCTTCCTGCAGATCGTTGCAGGCGGCCGGCGTCCATGCGATGCCGATCCCGGATTGCCCGAAGGTATGGCGCAGGAACCATTCGTCCAGATGCTTTCGTACCTCGTCGAGCTTCCCTTTCGTTTCCCCGGTGTTGGGCGCGACGATCTGGAACTTGCCCGCGGCGTTGACGATCTGGCTCATGGGAGGCAGGGAGAGCGCATCGAGCACCCGCAGGGCGGCGCATTCCGTGAGCAGGGCGACGAAGAAGGAACGCCCTCGGAGCAGCTTCGCCGCCCGCCTGGTGGTCGCGCCCCCAGATGCGAAGATGAAATCCTGGATCCCGAAGAGGTCGCCCTGGATGAACAGCAGCTTGGCTTCGTCCCAGTCCTCGCGACCGGACAGCCGCTTCCGGACTTCGTCCCGGTCGTCGCCTCGTTCCTGGTGGTAGCGCCAGAGGGCGGCGGCGAGTGCGGCCACGACGCGGGAATGGTCGTACAGCGACACGTCGGGGACCGTGCGGAACGCGGTGGCGGCCGGAACGGCGTGCGCATACGTCAACCACAGGGTGTCGAAGTGATCGAGCCACAGCGCCAGGCTTTGCCGATGCGAGTGCGGGATCTCGTCCAATTCTTTCCGGAATGCCGTCCAGAGGGCGTGGTACTCGGCGCGCGCCGCGTTCCGATCCTTCGGTTCGCAATCTTCGGCCCGCTCGGGGAAGATGCTCTCGGGCGAGAGAGGCCGGAGGGGATACCGGTACGTCCAGGCCGGTTTCGTTCTTCCGCTTCCCTGCGTGGTTTCGATGTCGATCTGCTCGAACAAGGTGACTTGGCGTGCGGTGTAGTGATCCTTGCGGAAGGTCGGATCACCGTCCCGGGCTTCGTTGTAGAGATCGAAGGTTTCGCGGTCCAGCCCGGATGCGGCGCGGTCGGCGGTCGCCACGATCCATTGCAGGAAGGTGTCCGGCTTGTGGTGCTTCGCCGCCGCATTGATGAGCGAGTCGTCGGCGCCGCCGGCGCGCGCTTCACCCCACTCCTGGAAAGGGCTCGCGTCCCGGCCCTTGATCGGCGGCAGGCAGGGTTCGATTGCGTCGAGAGCGAGGGCCGTGTACGCGGCGTGCACGTGCAGGAACCAGCCCGGAGCGTTCGGATGCGGCTTGGGATTGGGGCGGTAGATCTGCTTGTTGACTTCCAGAAGCTCCCGATCCTGCACGCGCATGTCGGCGCGCTCCGCCAGCTTGCCGAGATCGTGCAGCAGGCCCGCCAGCGCCACCCGGCAGGTGGCATCGAGCAGCGTCCGCCCACGGTCGTCGTTCAGAGGTTCCGTCATGATGCCCGTTCGGTTTCCGGTGTCTTCACCTTGCGAGACAGGTCGTGTTCCATTGGGGTGGACAGGTCTGTCGGCGCTCCCACCCCTCGACGTGGTGGAAAATGTAACTCATCTCTCCCCGCCGATCCGTCCGGCAAGGTTGCCGTTCCTCTCCGTGGAGAGGTGCGTAATTCGATGGCAGGGAGCGAACCGACCCGGACCTCGATCAGGTCATACCTCTCGACCGGGTGCAGAAGGGGCTGTGCATCGGGTGGGATGCACATCACCGCCTGAAGGCGAACGGCTTTGCCGAAGGCCGCGCTATCCGGGATCACGGGTTCGAGAAGCAGTCCCCCGACGGCCCGAGTTGCGCGCCGACCGGCGAGACGCGCATCATTCGCCGTCGTTGGCGGGTACTTGCCCGGCAACCGGCAAATGATCTCATGATCTCCGTAATATATTGAAAACAAGCTGATTTTCTACTTGACGGGTACTTGACCAGCACGGGCCGACGTTCGCCCGCTCATCAAGCACGGTCTGTGAACGTCGAATCCGTACCGCTCCGAATCGGTGAGTATGTCGAACCATGACGACACCCCGGGATCATGACTACCTTCTCGGCTTGGTGCGCGAGCTGTGCAACCTGCCGCACGAGACCGATTGGGTCGAGTTCAAGGTCGACTACCGGGAGCCGCGCGCCGTCGGCTGGTACATCTCGGCGCTGGCCAATGCCGCGGCTCTCCATGGCAAGCCCCATGCGTACATGCTCTGGGGAGTGGAGAACGGGACGCACGCCGTCGCCGGTACGAGTTTCTCGCCCACCGCCACCAGGAAGGGCAACGAGCCGCTCGAGACGTGGCTGCTGCGGCTTCTGAATCCCCGCATCGACTTCCGCTTCCACGAGGTGATGGCCGGCGACCGGCGCGTCGTGCTCCTGGAGATCGAACGCGCGTCGCGGCACCCGGTGGCGTTCGAGGGAATCGAGTTCATCCGGGTGGGCAGCACCACGAGGAAGCTCAAGGACTATCCCGAGAAGGAGCGGACGCTCTGGCGCCTGTTCGACCGGGTGAGCTTCGAAGACGGGGTCGCCGCCGGGCGGGTGAGCGGTGAAGACGTTCTGGATATGCTCGCTTGCGCCGCGTACTTCGATCTGCTCGGGACGCCGTTGCCCGACGGTCGCGCCGCCATCCTCGACGCGCTGCGGCGAGACCGGCTGATCGCCCCCTGCGAGGCCGGCGGCTTCGACATCACGAACCTCGGCGCCATCCTGTTCGCCAAGGATCTCGGCGGGTTCCCGAGGCTCGGGCGCAAGGCCATGCGGGTCATCCGGTACCGTGGCGCAAGCCGTATCGAAACCTTCAGGGAACACGAGGACACGAAGGGCTACGCCGTCGGCTTCGACGGCCTGATCGGGCACATCGACGCCTGGCTGCCGGCAAACGAAGTCATCGGACCGGCGCTGCGCAAGACGGTACGGGCGTTCCCCGTGCCGGCGGTGCGAGAGCTGGTCGCGAACGCACTCATCCATCAGGATTTCTCCGTGACCGGCGCCGGGCCGATGGTGGAGATATTCGACGGACGTATCGAGATCACGAATCCCGGGGAACCGCTGGTGGACACCCGGCGCTTCCTCGACAACCCGCCGGCCTCCCGCAACGAAGCGCTCACCTCGCTGATGCGCCGTTTCGACATCTGCGAGGAGCGGGGCAGCGGGATCGACAAGGTGGTGGCCGAGGTCGAGCGCCACCAGCTTCCCGCACCCCTCTTCGAGACGCCGCCGAACTTCACGCGGGTCGTCCTCTTCGCCCGCAAGGCCCTGGCCGACATGGACAAGGCGGACCGGGTGCGGGCGTGCTACCTGCACGCCTGCCTGAAGTACGTCCGGAGGGACTACCTGACGAACACGTCGCTTAGGGAGCGTTTCGGCATCGACAAGCAGAACCGCTCCATGGCCTCCCGCCTCATCCGTGACGCGGTGGAGGCTAAGGCCATCCTCGCCCATGATCCCGAGGCGCCGCCCAAGCACATGAAATACGTGCCGTTCTGGGCTCGGACGGAAATGCTGGAGACGATGTGACGCCTCTACTTGACCGATGGCCTGGAAGATTGATCCGACAGGAACGTAATTCACTGGAATATCGGTATTTTTTCTACTTGACGGGTACTTGACCGTCGACACGCTCTGCCCCGGTCGGCTCCATCGGACAATCGCCCGCCGGACTGCGGTGTTCCGAATCACTTGGGCCTGTTCGTCAGAATAGTTCGGATGTAGCCCTCCAGACGTTCGCGGAACACTTTCACGAATCCCATGGAGAGCAGCTTCTGTGATCGAGCAATACCCGGTCGGCCTCACCACGTGGTTTCATAGCGGCCGCGCCTCTCTCAACACCCGGTCGCGTAATGCGGGATGCAGGCCACCTTCAGTGACCACCTCTACCCGGCGTTGCAGCAGATCCTGCACGTCCATCAGCAACCCGCCGAGGGCCAGTCCTGTCTTGTCGGGCCGAAGCGATACCAGCAGGTCGACGTCGCTTGTATCGTCCGCGTCGCCCCGGGCCATGGAGCCGAATACCCGCACGTTGCGGACGCCGTGACGGTCGGCAAGGGCGAGGATCTCGGCCCGGTTGTTTTCGATCAACGGGTGCATCCTGCCTCCGATCCAATGCGACTCACGTTCTCGTTCACGTGGGTCGTGAACTCGCTCCGCCGAGCAGGCTGTTTGCTCCGAATCGACGGAGTCGTCGCCTTCGGCAGGATGGTGCGTCTCATTCGCCTTCCAGCCAACCCTTGACGAGAAGGGTGTTTTGATAATCCTTGTCCTTATCGGGCCTCTTCTTGGCGCTGGTTTCTTTCCAACGTCCTTCATCTTTCATTTTGTCCCTCAACCACTTTGCGACCTCGATCTTCGCATCGCCGTCCCAGCGGTCATCCTGGACTACCTGCATGACGGCTATGACCTCCGACAAATTCTGGTCCTTCCGGTCGCGAACCACCATCTCTATTTCCCGTTCCACCGGGCTCAGCGAGGCTAGCCGTTCTTCCTCTCGCGCCTTGGCTTCCTGATCTGCCTGCTCCCTCTCTGCCCGTTCGCAGGCGGCGCGCTCCCGATCCTCACGCTCCTGCCGATGTCGTGCTTCACCTTCGCGATCCCGCTTCATGGCACCGTAGCCGACCGCCGTTTTCGCGCCGAGGCCGAGCCACTCGAACGCATGCTCGAATGCCGCCTTCAACAGATCGCGCCAGCGGCCGTCCTTGGCGAACTCCGGGACGCACCGGGACAGGCGCCGATGGTCACAGCGCACGTGGAAGACGAAGTCCGAATCCGGCGGCACCGTCAGGAAGCTGATCGGGTTCGGGCTGCCGGAGTCATGGGGCGACGTGCGGCCGGTTTTGTCCTGGTAGTAATGGGACTGATGCGGCGTCATGATCTCGACTGCGAGCTTCTTGCCCTTGATCTGCGGAACGACATCCCAGAACTCCAGCGCGCCGCGGACGTGCAGGTGTTTCTCCCGCAACAGCGCGAACAGCGCACGCATTGGGTCGGCGTCGGGATGGGCGGTGTCGAGAATACGGTTCTTCAGTTTCTTGTGTGCATCGGAGTGTTCGTCAAGCACCGCGTTCAAGTATTCCTCGATTTCCGTCTTGATCACGGAGAACCCGCCGATCCACTCCTTCCATTCCGCCTCCGACTCTCTGGCTTTCGACACCAGCCACGGCTCGAAGCCGAACAGATGCCAGATCGCCGGCAGCGTCCAGCCGCTTTCGTTCTCGAAGAAATCGCGATGCGCCAGTTCCTCCGCCGCGCGGCGGACGACGCCCTTGACGCCGCTGCCCGGCAGGTAGGGCAGACCGTAAGGATTCAGGAACGCGAAGCCGTTTTCGAGCGGATGCTCGTTGCCGAGGCCGGTCGTGAATGGGGCGACCGACTGCGCCATCAGCTCCAAGCCATCTTCTCCTGCCACTGCATCGAAGATTGCGCGTTGCCGTTGGGCATGGGCGGCGATCGACTTGCGGTCGATCTCGCTGAGGGGAGTCGCGGCGTCCAGTGCCGAGGTCTTGTTCTCGTCCTTGAACTGGCGCTCCCTCTGGTCTTTTCCTGTCTCGCGGTAATTGACGTCCTGTGTCGTCCACAGATTCTGTTTCGACCGGGAGTCGATACCCCACAGTTTCAAGTACATCCCGAAGCGCAGCGCCGGCGACGCGCCGCTGAAGTCGCTTCCCAGATACTCGGGTACCGCGGCGACCGGCATCTCACTCGCCCCCCTGTCGTGCCGCGGCCATCTGACGCAGCCACTTTAGCCAGGCGAAGGCTTCGATCGTTACCGCCTGGTATCTGCGGGGATCGGCCTTCAGCAGGTCTTCCATGAACTCCGTGAAGCCGGACGGGAGGTCGCCGAATCTGCAATGCAGCCAGTCTCGCAGGTGACCGGCCAGCGTTTCGTGCGTACCACCCTTCTCGTGGAGGAACGCCATCACCTGCATCAGGCCGCTGTTCATGATGAGCGCCGGGAGCGCCTTGGCGAGGTTCGCGTATCCATCGTCACAACCCGCGCATCGCTCCCAGGCATGCCGGGCGCGTTTCTGCTCCAATGTTTGTCTGGCCATCACGTCGCCCTCTCGATTCGGCGCAACCGGAATCAAACACCCGTTGCGAACCCGGGAACGGTGTTCCTCATGGAAACGGACTCCCACCCACGGTGCCATGCGGCGGCGGACCTTCGGCCCGCTTGCGGGCGAGACGCCCGCGCTCCCAGGGGATCCTGCGCCACCGGAACAAAAGCCGATTGGCGAGTCATTCTTCCGTCACTTTGCTCATGACTTCATGGGTAAGGGAGGAACGATCCGCGCGACGACCAGACCGCGCCCGATCGTGGCGTCGCCGCCGATCTGGAGCGTCTTGCCGTCGATCGCGCTTCGGATTTTCAGCATGACTTCGGCGGCCTTCATCTCGTCACCGTTCTGCGTGCCGGCCCTCGTCCCGCTGGCGAAGAGAGGCGCGATCAGCAGCGATTCCGGCGGCAGGTTCTCCGTGTAGAACAGGCCGCCGTCGTCGGCCGTGCCGGTCGCGTCGTTGATGCGCACATGCGGTTCGACCAGCGTCGCGTGTTCCACGAAGTAGGCGAAGTCGGTGTCGGAGAGGACGACGAGGTCCGTCTTGAGCTTGTTGCGGAAGAAGGCGTAGCCGTCGTCCCGAGGAAGCGCGCGGTCCGCGAGGTCCTTGGCCAGTGCGCCCAGCTTCCCGGCGGCGCTGTCGTCGGTGCCGTCGGCCTCGTACTCGAATGCCTCGAGGTGCAGCTTCTTTCCCGGCGACAGGAGGGCGGGGTTCCCCACGGCGCAACGGCCTTCCGGCACCGCCGGAATCTCCCATCCCCCGCCGGCGCCCACCAGCGACAGCAGACGTTGCGTGCGGGCCAGCGCCTGGGGGCAGGTGGCGTAGACGTAGCCGTTCTTCAGGCAACGCACCGGGAAGGCGACCAACTGCGCGTCGCCGAAGCTCACCGCGCCGGCGTGCATCTCCCCGCTCCCGGCTTCCGGCCCGAACAGGCGCTTGATGAGTCCGGGGTCGCCGCCGATGGCCTCGAAACCGTGCCGCACCGCGCCCTTGATGCCGGAGCCGGCGAAGCAGGGATGGTGGGTATGGCGCTCGCGCTGGATGGGGTTGTCGATGATCCCGGTCGCGGACCCGGCGCCCATGTGCACCGGGCTCACCGCGTACAGGAACATGACGGCCTTGTTCTGGAACATTGGATCTTCCCTTCGTGTCAATACGCGCCGAACGTGAAGCGGTTGAATCCCTCGGCCCGCCTCGCGGCATTCTCTCCCCGATCCGGCCACAATCCCCGGGCGGCAAGGTTGCGCAGCGCGTCGGCCGTGGCGTCCAGCTCGTCCAGCCAGTAGACGCTGCCGGCCGGCGCGGCGCGCTGCGCCGGCTTGGGACGCCGTTCGGCGAGGTCGAAGCCGGAGATCACCTCGGACCTCGGCACCGCCGCGCAGACGACCCGCGCCCGTACCCCGTGCAGGTCGAAGCGCAGGTCGCGCCCGTCGCCGGTTACCCCGGCGGGCCTCCATCCGTCCTCGAACAGGCCCGGCGCGGTCAGGATCAGACGGCAGCGGCGCGCTGCCGCGATTTCGTCGTAGTCGGCCTCGGGAGTGTGTACGTCGACCCGCGTCGCTTCGACGGCGCGGCCGTCGCCGCCGAAGCGGAGCGTGAGCGCATCGGGCAACGTCGCACCCGATACGCCGACGAGGAAGCCGACGTCGTGGCCGGCTCCCGTGTCGGGTGCGCCGTCGTTCCGGCCATGCTCCCGTTTGCGGAAGACGATGCCTTGGGAGGTGAACAGCGCACCGTCCGACGCCCGCCGCTTCAGCGGGTCCAGGGCGATGCCGATGCGCGTGTCCAGGCGCCAAAGGTCGTCGCTTGGAACAAGATGCCTCTGATCGATTTCTTGGTGGCCGTCGAGATACCGCCGCCATCCCTTGGAGGTCAGCCAGTACCCGGAGAGCGGCTTGCTGCGCCGTGGCTCCGCGAGCACCGAGAACGACCGGGTGGCGGCCGACGCCCGTACCCCCTTCGGCGGCGAGTGCGGCCGGATGCGGCGGCCTTCGCGGCCTTCGTCCCGGCCCTTTTCCGTGGCACGGCGGGTGACCGACAGGTCGGCGGGGAGTCCGTGGAGTGGCTCCACGATCCCGTCCGCTCCCCGGCGTGCCATCTGGAAACGGGTGATCAGGAACGATCCCGGACGCGCCGGTGTGCCGAGCTCGGGGTCGTCGGCGATCTCGCCGCAAGCGAAGCGCGCCGGATCGTGTCCGCGGTGCACGAGCAACGCCGATCGCAATGCGCCGGCGGCAACCGACGGCCACGGCGGCACCAGGGCGTCGCCGAAGCTGCCCGGATCGCCGAACAGCCGGTTGCCACGCAGGAAGAGCGTGTCGATCGGATCGATGAAGAGGTGCGTGATCTCCATGCGCGGGATCCTCAACCCCCTGCCGCCGACCGGGCGGCCGGTTCCGATGGCTCACCGTCGCTGCCGGTGGCCTCCGCCGGACCAAGCCGGGTCTCGCGCGCGAGGAACTCGGCAGCCCCCAGGAACCGTTCGAGCCAGTCCCTTCGCTCGCTGGCGGGGCGGGCCGCCGCGAGGCCGGCGACCCGGCAAGCGAGACCGAGAACGTCCTCTCGTTTCCACTTGGCCTTGGCCTCGTCTTTCGCCCGGGCGCTCATCTGTCGATTGAACTGGTACCCGAGCAGGCTGCCGAGCATGTCGGCGCTCGCGTCCTCCGGCAGATCCTTGAGCCAGACGAGACTGTTGTAGACCGCGCGGCGGGACACGGAAGGATCGGCGAGAAAGTTGCGCGTCATCAGGAGGAGTTCCAGCGGCTCATCCCACTTGGCGGTGAGATGGAGCACGCCGCCGGACCGCTTGACCACCGTGAGGCTGAAGGCGTTGCGACCGCCTTCGTTCTTGGCGCGCTGCTCCGCCTCGCGAAGCTCGCGCATGACCGCAGTGAGCGGCGCCTGATGGTGGGCGACGACCGCGCCGCAGCTCGCGGTGGCGCCGCCCATCATGCGCATCAGATGCCCGCGGCGGCTACCGCTCCCCGGCTTCCGGCCCGACCGCGGGGGGAGGAGGGCGAAGCCGTCCTTGCAGACGAGCTTGCGGCTGGCGCGGGCCGCTTTCCAATCGATCGACGCATCACGTGGATCATGGCCGCTGTATGCGCAGCGCAGCCGCCGCATCGCCGGCAGCAGATCGGCGACGGGCAGCATCGCCATCACGTCGTCGCCGCCCGCGTACAGCACGCGGCCCAGGTATTCGTGTTCGATCACCTCGGGGACGACGTGCAACGCGAAGTCGTTGAGCGCGCCGGAGATTGCCAAGTGGCGGTTGGGCGAGATCGCGCGGGTCTGCCCGCCGTACTCTTTGAGCGCCGGGTTCTCGCGGGCGCGGGCCTCGAATCCGTCGCGCACCTGCGGGTGGAAGCTGTCCAGGTAGGAGATCGCGCATCCCGGGCCATCGGAGTCCTCGTCCTCGTCACCGGAGAGGATGCGGCCCATGTGGTCACCGTCCATCAGGAGCAGCGCGTAGTAGGCCTCGATGCCGTCTCTGTCTTCGTCCCGGCGGAGCACGCACTTGACCAAGTGTTCAGCGCGACGCTGCTTGTCCTCGTCGCCACTGTCGGCGGCAGCGTCCAGCAGGCCGGGCAGGCGCTTCGCCCACCATGACGCATCGGGGTCACCACCGATCTCGCGCATCAGCTTCCGGGGCAATGCGACGGGGTCCGTTCCCAGTTCCGAAACCATGTTCCCGAGTTCGGCCCGGAGATCTTCGGCAAGCGGCTCGCCGGCCTTCGCTCGCTGGACACGCGCTTCGATCTGCTTGGCCAGCGCCATCGTATGCGTCGATACGACGAAACGGCCGGCGGCACGGGAGTCCATTCCGACGACACCTGCAACCTCTTCGGCGAACAGCGTCGGCCAGAGGCGCTTGACGGCCGGCAGGGCGCCGAGATGTTCGCCGGCCTTGGCCCAGCCCGGTCTGGCCTTCGCGAGCTTCGCCCAGAGCGTCCCTTCCTGCCCGCGGTACGACCAATCGAGCTGCGCTTCGTCGGTGGTCAGCCACTCGGTTTCGCCCGTCAGCGAGCAGCGCCAGCCGCGCTGTTTCATCTGCGCGAAGGGTCGCACCGCCTTGGCCGTGGCGAGCACGCGCTCGGCGAGGTCGTAGACCGCCGGGTACAGGACACCGGGGTTCGGGGCGAAGAACCTCGTCCCGTCGCTCCATGTCCGGTCCTCCTGCAAGACCCTCCACGCGGGGGAGTCGAGGAATCCGATTGGTTCGTCAGCACCCGCCCCAGCCACGGGGGAAGCGGAAGGGGCCGGAGCAGCGCCCCGTGGTGCTTTGAAGAACGGGGCCATCGCCTCCGACAGCATCGAAGTGTCGAGGTCGGTCTGCCGCCGGCCGTCCCGCGGCCGGATCAGCGAGAACGGCACGGCCGCCCAATGCACTTCGGGAAAGCCGTCGAGCTGTTCGCGCATCTGCCGATAGGCGTATACCGTCTCGTCGCGGGGGTCGCCCGAGCGCCGAAGTGACGCCTCCGACAACAGCCGATCAACGACGTCGTCGCCGAGCGACTTCAGCCAGCTTCGCGCCCGCGCCTCGACCTCCCCGGCGATCTCTCTCGCCTCACCCGCGGGGACGACGGCGACGAAGCGGTTCGGCAGCGCCGCCGAGAACAACGGGTTGGCGTCGGTCTCTCTTTCGGTCCAGTCGCATTCTGCGAACCACTCTCGCGGCAGACCGCATTCGTCGCGCAGCCACACGTCCACCTGCGGGATGCCGCGCAAGCGTGGAAAGAGGACGGCGTCGGGTCCGAGGCGCTCGCACACCACCTTCGCCGCCTCCCACGACAAGCGCGCCAGCAGGTGCGAGCCGGCCCACAGGTCCGAGGTGCTGCGCGCCGCCGCGATGAAGCTCTGCACCGGCCCAATGGAGAGCGCGAGCAACGCGGCGTCCCCGTCGGGGTCCGCCGTGAAGGCGCCGGCGAATGCCGAGACCAGGTCGAGGTGATCCCAGATGGAATGGTCGGGGATGCGGGTGTCGGCCGGGAGCAGCGGCCAGAGTTGGCCCAGCGTGCCGTTGTCTGCTTCCTCGCGAAGCTCGGGGCCGAAGCGCCAGAAGGCGAGCAGCGTGCGCCGCCAGTCGATCGCCTCGCCATCCGGGACGACGAGCCGTTCAAAGTGTGTACGGCTCCGGTCCTTGATGTCTCGGATGTCCGTATCGGCAAGGGAGCTCAAGTGGAACTTCTTGCCGTTCAGCGGGTGGATCAGGGTGGGTTGATTGGTCCAGCGCACCTGCGCCCATTCGGCGACCGCGAGGGTCCTCGGCCGCCCGTCCCGAGCCGCAACGGTGGCCTCTTCCATCGGCCACTGCGGACGGTCGGCGGCCGACGCCCACCAGTCCGCCCGCTGGACGGTCCGGTACATGCCGGCGGGGATGCCGTCCTTGGAGAGCACGGTGTCGAGGGCATCTTCGTTGTCCGGCGCCATTTGACCCGACTCCGGGATGCTCTCGAATCCGAGCAGCCGATGCAGCGCCCGTGACGTGCCTCCCTCGTGTCCGGCCGGGTCGCGCAGGAGCACCAACGCCTTCTCGGCCGGATCGTGCAGCCGGGCGTGCAGCTTGGTTTGCCAGAGTGTGTCATCGGCCATCGTCGTCACTCCGGGCTGCGTTCGAGGGTGAGCTTGTCGAGGCTTGGCTTCAATTGTTCCCTTCTCGCGTCGTCGTCGATCATCACGTAGCCGCGTCGCCCGCCCGGAATCGTCAACTCGTCGAGGAGTTGATGGGTTTTCCACCAGACGTTCTCGATTGCGCGAATGTCCGGTCTGAAGTCCGCTGGCGGGAGGCAGGGGACGTGGAACACGACACCACGCAGCCGCTTCGGGTCGCCGGGACCGGAGCGGACCTTGAACCGGAGGCTGTTGGGGAGGCGTGCGTTCCCTTTCCACTGCTTGGTTCGATGTTTGGGGGTAATCGGATACGAGAGCCAATGTCGTTCCAGTGGCCGGTCATGAGACGGGTTGGCGTTCGGAAAGACAAACATGGTGCGAAGCCCGATCTTCAGGATCGCGAGATCCCGCATCAGTGCCTTCCAGTCGTCGTAGGACCCTGCCGTACGCCATACGAGTGGGCCATCATCATCCGCACCGATCGCGTGCGGCCAGTCCAGCGCCAGCGCCTCGCGCCAAGGCCGGACAAAATTGCGATCAAGCTCGCCTGCACCCTGCCGCGGGGTGTCAGCGCTTGCATCCACGTCCAGCGAATCATCCAGCGGTTCGATCATGAACGATCCCCATCCGTTGCGGCTTCGACCGCCGACCGTCCCGTAGGCGTTTATCAGTGCCAGCGCATTTCGGATATCGGAAACGTCCGATTCCGGCGCCGCGAGCGAGAGTTCGGCAGTTTCGCGCGCTTGAATGGCGGCGTTGCCTTTCAGGGCGGTCTCCTTGCGCCCTCCGGGTTTCCTGATCTGCTCGACCTGGAGCGGGCCATAGCCGAGGTACAGTAATGGCCCGACAGGTCGGTTTACTTCCGGATGCCGGATCTTCCCATCGAGCTCCTGGTGTTCCCATCGGCTCTTGGTCAATGATCCGGTTGTCCATCTGCTCAACCGCATCCGCACGGCGCTCTTGCGGAAATCGCCCTTGAGCCACGCATTGCCGAACAGCCGCCCTTCGTCTCGTCTCATCGCAGAGAAATCTTCCGGGAACCGGTGGCGCTCCGCCCAGACCACCCGCCACCACTGCCGCAGCAGCGCCTTGAACGGCGGCGTGCGCCATTGGCTGTTCTGCTCGGCGTTGCCGAGAAACGCGGGCGCCAGGAATTCGACCCGATACTTCATCTTCTGCATCACGACTTCTCCTGACGGCGATCGTCCTGGATCGTGTAGCGGACCGGCCAGCGTCACCCGGCGGGTGGCATCGAGCGGCGTTCACCCACGGTTGTCGCCAAGAGGTTCCCTCACGACGTTCATTCGATCTCCGTCTTCCACCTTGCATCAAGACGGAGGCTACCGCGCCGCCTCGTCGAATGCCCCGGACCGCAAGCTTGCCGTCTTCCGGTCCGGGCCGTACCCAACTTCGAGTGACTCGAAGCGGATGGCGTTCGGGGCGACGTCCAAGCGATAGAGCCGTCGCGAGCGTGACCGGAAGGCGGAAACCAGATAGGGCGCGGCCTGTCGCTGTCCCAGCTTCTTCTCCAGGGCTCGGTGCAGCTTGGATTTGGTTTGCGAGAAAAAATCGCGCGTCATGCCGTTGTCGTCGGAGAGACGCTTCGTGGTGCGTTCATCGTCTCCCATCTCACCGATGATCTTCCGGTACTCGGACAGAAACGCCGCTGCGTGGCCTGACTCCGGGGCATCCGGCACCGGACATTCCACCCCCTCTCGGCTCTCTTTGCGTCGCCGGGCGAACCAAGCGAGGAACGCGAGATGCAGCGGGCTGAGAGCGATGACCTTGCCCCCAGCACGGAGGCGCTTCGCCGCGAGATCGATGACGAGCTCGGCTGGCCCGATGGCCCGCTGGGCGGCAGTGACCGCCTCGCTGAATCGGACCTTTCCCTCCCGAAGATCCTTCAGATCCTCCGGGAGCTCTTCCCGCAAGCGCACGAAGGGGATCTCCGCCAGAGTCACTTCCGCGTCTTGGGTGTCGTGGGGCCGGTTGTGTGGAGGCGGGGTGTAGATCACCTGGCTGCTGGTGGTCGGATAGAAGAACTGTGGATGCGACTCGTACGGCGCATTCACCAGCACGTGCGAGAGTCGGTCCTGTTCGCGCCCGTACAGGGACAGGGCGTAGCCGAGGTAGAACCCCATGGTCTTGCGCCCTCCGGCGATCGAGACGTGCAGCGCACAGTCGTCGTCCCGGGTCAGATCGCGCACCACATCGGTGATGGTGTCGGCGGCGCGCTCGTTGTCCTCCGGACTACGGATGTCGCCGAGCGGCCGGCCGGCAGCATCCTTCAGCACATGGATGTGTTCCGGCCCGAACGCGATGGGCGACAGCCCGTAATCCCCGTAATCCGCTTGCAGCCGGTGGAACCAGCCACTCTCCGGATGCAGGAGCGAGAGCTTCGCGCGTTCGGCGCCTTCTTCGGTGGTGATGATCCGGACCTCGGTGGGGACGAACGGCGGTTTCTGCTCGACCGCGAGCGCGTACAGGGTCTCGGTGACGATCTGCGGGGACAGGCCGGTGACGGCGAGCAGAAGGCGGCGGGGATGGTCTTGCGGCTGTTTCATGGCGGTGTCGATCCCTCGTATTCCGTGCGCCGGATTCCGGGGCGCCGAACGCCGGCGGCTGGGTGTGTTCCACGGGGTGGACAGGTCCGCCCGTGTCCCCGCCCCTCGATATGGCGGCGAATGTAGCTGATCTCCCCCGGTCGATCCGTCCGGCAAGGTTGCCTGCCGGGGGCGGCAGGCACCCCCGTATCTCGTCCGCCTTTGCCGAAGCCAAGGTCATACATGTCTTCCGGCCGAACCTGCCCGTCCGGCAGTTGCCATTCGTCCGGCAGAGGCGTGAGCGGTTACCGGCACCCGCGGGCACGAACGACTGGGTAGCAACCGCGGGCGGGACGCCCACGTTCCGGATGGACGCGCCGTTTCCAGGGCGCAGATTCCCGCCCCCGCTTCCATGAGGACATGCTTGCGCGGAGCCTGCTCCCGCGGAAGCGAGGGGGAATGACCAGAGTAGGCGGGACGCCCGTGGCCCGGAGGGACACGCCGTTCCCAGGAATGGCTCCTGCAAGTACGGTCGCGTCGTGCAACGCAGCGCAGCGCGCCCGCGTGCCCGTGAACGATCTCCGGGTGTACTGCCTCCAGGTGTACAGCCGCGTAGCCGTGGGCTGACGTCGGACGGGACTTCCGGGCCTGTCCCCTTCCCTTCGGTTGCGATAGTGTTCGCTCGAACGAGGCCGGACTTCCCGGCGGCCGGTGGCAGGGTCGAGGGTGCGGTGCCGGCAACCCGGTCGGGATATGCCATGACCACGGACACCGGTGCAGGGAGGGCGGAGTAGATGACGCTGTCGGCTGAAGTGATCACGATAGTGGTCAGCGTCGTCACCGCGGTGATCAGCATCATCGCCTCCCTTGGCGCGTTCGCGGCCTGGATGCTCCGGCACATGGATCGGCGATTCGCCGAAGCCAAGGCCGACACCCAACGGCAGTTCGATGGGGTGCAACGGCAGTTCGAGGGGGCACAGCGGCAGTTCGAGGGGGTGCAACAGCAGTTCGACGGAGTGCAACAGCGGTTCGACGGAGTGCAGCGGCAGTTCGAGGGAGTGCAACAGCAATTCGAGGGGATGCAGCGGCGGTTCGACGGAGTGCAACAGCAGTTCGACGGAGTGCAGCGGCAGTTCGCCGAGCTCAGGGCCGAGATGCAGCACGGGTTCGAGCAGGCCCGTGAGGACCGTCTTCGCCTGGAAAGAAAGATGGAGGGCAAGTTCGACGCGCACGGGGAGCAGATCGCCAATCTCCGCGAGGACGTCGGCAGGCTGCAAGGAATCGTCGAACGGACCTATCAGCCGCAGCGCTTCACCGTGCTGCCCGCTGAGCCGGAGCCGAGCGCAAGCGATGGTGTCCGGGAGCCCCGAGTGAGCTATCACGCGGGGGACGGAGGCGAAGGCGCGGAACACGGCGGCAAAGAGGCTGGCTACGGGGACGATGATGCCGGACACGGCGGCAAGGAGGCGGAGTACGGAGGCGAAAGCTCTGCGCCTGGTGGTGAAGGCGCCGGACCGGACGACGTGTCCTGAAGCGCCGAATCACGAGCTCCGACTCCCTGCCCTTCCTGGTCCCCGGAGTCCGGTTCCCCGGCTCCAAATCCCTGGAACGGCGCCCCGGATCCCAGCCCGGCATAGCCGGAACCAAACGCCGATCGGCGAACGAATCTTCACCGTTTTGTCGAAGGCTTCACGGATAAGGCACTAAGCACCGCCTCGTCTACGGATGCGCCGGCCTCACCTGCACGGGAACATCGACGGCACCGCAATCGCCCGCACTCCGTGCCCGGATACGAAATAGGCCGGTGTCCCACGTTTGCCCGGATGCGGGCGTACGGAGTCGGCGTTCGTGCCCGATCGTCCCGGATTCAGAGACGGCTCGGCGCCGGCCACGGCTCGCCGCCCGACCCGGAAACGACGCCCTCTGCGCCCAACGGCTCGAGGACGTACCGGCCGAGCCCCATCGAGCAGCCCTTTCCCGCATGCGTCCACTGGCCGAGCCACAGGAGCGGCCAGAACCGATCGAGCGCCGCGCCCGCCAGCTCGAAGCTGCCGACCAGTCCGCCCATTTGGAGCTTCTCGTTCTGGCGCGACGAATAGCGGGTCCACTCCCGCCAGTGGAGCGCGCGCTTGGCGATGGGGATCGATTCGGCGTGCCGGAGCAGACCGGCGAAGTCCGTTTCCAGCGGGGTTTCGCCGAAGAAGTACGTCAGGAGGGAGATGCGACGCAGGAGGCCGCCCATCAATGCCCGGAAGTCGAAATCCGGCACCCCGACGAAGTGCTCGCGCCGCTTGACCCGCAGCGGTGTCAGCAGCCGTATCCGCACGGTCCGGGGCAAGGCGGGCGGCGGGGCCGGAGGCCGGGCCGGCACGGGAGACAGGCTGCCGCCCGGCTCGAAGATGGGCGTCCAGTCGTCCCGTCCGGAGACGCTCCCGCGCAGCTCCGCATCGGCACGGCAACCGGCCGGTTCGAGGTCGGGCGTCCGGTGGTCCCGTTCGCCTGGATCGCCCGCACCTCCGGTGCTGCCCGCTTCGCCTGCCCCCTCGGCTCCGCCCGTCCTCTCGGCATCGCCCGTCCGCCTCGCATGGAACGAGACCGTTCCCCGCCCGTCCGCAGCGCTGGCCGGGAGGCGATTGCGCCGGTGGTCGTCCCGCGCATCGGACATACCCCCCGCTTCATCCCCCGCGTCGCCCGCGCCGATCCACCGTGATTCGGCCTGCACGTCCAGCATGTCGAGCGCCACGCGCCTGCCGGTCAGACCCTGGCGGCCCGCCTGTTCGAGGGCGTGCACGACGTAGGGCAGGTGGTCGTTGGCTGCTCCGAACAGCGTCACGCCAAGGCTCAGCGTGCCGTCTCGGTCGAGCGTATCGAAGCGCGGGTCGGCCGGTTCGAGCACGAACGGGCCGGGGGTGCGCGGGTAGCGGGTGAGCTTCTTCGCGCCGGGCGGTGTCCGGCTCTCGAAGAGGAACGGGTACGGGCACGAGCGCAGGAGCATGCAGGGGTCGCAGGCGGGGAGGCGGGTCACGCAGACCGCTTTCCGCAGCGCGTGCCCGAATGCGCCACGCCATGCGGAGCCGAGGTAGCCGGCCCGGGGAGAGGCAATCGAGACACCGCCCGGTGGGATATGCTCGCGAAACCGGATGCGGTAGCGCGCGAGCGGCAGCACGGGACGGAGGGTGCTTGCGGTATCGGCGGTATCGTTCACGGACGGGTGCTCTCGAAGGGTGTGCCAAGTCGCATCCGGCGTCCCGGCGGCACCCGGGGATACGGCGCGGCAGGTCGGATCATAGCCTCGGCGCGGGACGGGACGGGTCGCGGCAAGGTTGCCGGGGCGCGGGCGTCCTGCGCCCCCGATCATCGACCCCGCCGGACTATCCGCGATTCGCGTGGCTCGGGCCGCGTCGCTGGCGGGACCGCCAGGGCGCCAGCGCCTCGATCGCGCGGTCCGGGTAGTCGGTGATGATCCCGTCCACCCCCATGCGCGCCAGCGCCAGCATCTCGTCCACCTCGTTGACGGTCCACACCACCACCTTGAGGCCGAGCGCGTGGGCCTCGGCCAGCGCCTCCGCGGTCAGGTCACGGTGGTACGGCGACCACCCCCGGCATCCGGCCGCTTCCACCAGACGCGGGACCGAGCCGCCGGCGTCGTCGACGTCCAGCCCGGCGGTCCACGGGGAGGGGCCGGGCCGGTCGCGCCGGATATTGTCGAGCCACCGCTGCTCGGCGGTCAGGCATACCGTCGGGAGCTCCGGGGCCAGCCGGCGGATCTCGAACAGGACGCGCCAGTCGAAGGACTGGACGTTGGCCCGGTCGAGCATCCCCTCCGCACGCAGCACGGCCACCACCGCGCGGGCAAATGCTTCCGGCCCCGCCGTCTCTTCCGGGGCCAGAGGCGTCAGCTTGGTCTCGAGGTTGAAGCGGACCCCGCCGGCCCCGGGCCGTCTTCCCAGCGCCAGCACCTCCGCCAGGGTCGGAATACGGGTCCCGTCGCGAGGCGCCTGCCCGGGGAACTGCTCCGCGGTCCGGCTGCCGGGAGCCGCCCGGCCGACGTCGAATGCGGACAGCTCCGCCAGATCGAGCGCGCCGATGAGCGGTCCCGGCTCCGACAGCCACGCGCCGGCCGCGTCCCGGGTGCGGTCGGGATTGAGCGCCCGGTCGTGGTGCACGACGGGCACTCCGTCCCGGGTCAGGCCGAGGTCGAGCTCCAGGACGTCGGCGCCGAGCTCGATGGCGCGCTCGAAGGCCGGAAGGGTGTTCTCGGGGAGCAGCCCCCGGGCGCCGCGGTGCCCCTGGATCTCGATGGCCTGGGCCGTCATCGATCCGAAGCCTCCGAGCACGACCATGAACGCAACGTCTCGCAGAGCCCGCCACGCATACCCGGTGACCTCGGACGGCGCACATCGCGTCCCCCGACCGCTCGACCCGCAGAGCCCGCCGCGCATGCCCGGACGGCCTCAGACAAGGCGGCGGCCGTTCCCGGCGTCGAAGAAGTGGACGTGCTCCGGCGCCAGCGCCAGAGGAAGCGTCTCCCCCGCCGCGACCCGCAGGGCGCCGTCGACCCGGGCGGTCACCGCGGGTCCCCGGCCGCCGCCCGCCGGTGGTCCATGCACCAGGCTGCCCGCGTCGTGCGGACCGTCGCGTCCGTGGTGGCGGTCCCGGCCGCCGCCGGCAAGCTGCCCGTGCACCAGACTGTCCGCTCCCAGCGCCTCCACGACGTCGACGACCAGCTCCAGGGTCGCGGCGTCGCGAGGGACCGGCTCCAGATGCTCGGGGCGGATGCCGACGGTGACCTTGTCGGGGGCGGCGGACGCGGGCGGCGAGAACGGCAGGACCTGGGCCGAGCCGTCGAGCATCACCCCCCGCCGGTCCGCCGTGGCCGTTCCCGGCAGGAAGTTCATCGCCGGCGAGCCGATGAATCCGGCCACGAATGCGGTCGCCGGCGCCGCATACACGTCGAGCGGCAGGCCGATCTGTTCCACGACCCCCGCGTTCATCACGATGAGTCGATCGGCCAGGGTCATCGCCTCGACCTGGTCGTGGGTCACGTAGAGGCTGGTGGTCCCCAGGTCGCGTTGCAGCCGCTTGATCTCCAGCCGCATCTGCACCCGCAGCTTCGCATCGAGGTTCGAGAGGGGCTCGTCGAAGAGGAAGACCTCGGGCTCGCGCACGATGGCGCGGCCCATCGCCACCCGCTGCCGCTGGCCGCCGGAGAGCTGGTTGGGACGCCGGCCGAGCATGCCGTCCAACTGGAGGATCCGCGCCGCGTCGGCCACCCGGCGCTCGATCTCCTCCTTGGCGGTGCGGCGGTTGCGCAGGCCGTAGGCCATGTTGTCGAACACGCTCATGTGGGGGTAGAGCGCGTAGTTCTGGAACACCATGGCGATGTTCCGATCCGCGGGCTCCAGCTCGTTGACCCGCCGACCGCCGATCCGGATCTCGCCCTCGGTGACCGTCTCCAGGCCCGCCACCATGCGCAGCAGCGTCGACTTGCCGCAGCCCGAAGGACCGACGATGACGATGAACGCCCCGTCCGCGACGGAGGTCTCGACCCCGTGGATCGCCTTGAATCCATTGGGGTAGGTCTTGCGCACACCGATGAATTCCACTCCGGCCATGCCCTCGGCTCCTTCGGCCCGGTCGATTCCTTCCGTTCCTGCGATTCCTTCCGTCCCTTCGGCTCCTTCCGTCCCTTCCGCCTTCCGCTCGCGCCGCCTGCTACTTCTCCTGCTCGATCAATCCCTTCACGAACAGGCGCTGCATGAAGACCACCACCAGCACCGGCGGCAGCATCGCGAGTATCGACGTCGCCATGATCTCGTGCCACACCGGCTCCGAGTCCGGCACCGCGACCATGCGCTGGATGCCCATGACGATGGTGTAGTAGCTCTCGTCGGTGGTGACCAGGAGCGGCCACAGGTACTGGTTCCAACCGTAGATGAAGAGGATCACGAAGAGCGCCGCGATGTTGGTCCGCGACAGGGGCAGGAGGACGTCGCGGAAGAACTTGAGCGGCCCCGCCCCGTCGATGCGCGCCGCCTCGGCCAGCTCCTCCGGCACCGTGAGGAAGAACTGGCGGAACAGGAAGGTCGCCGTCGCGCTGGCGATCAGGGGCACCGAGAGCCCCCAGTAGCTGTTCAGCATGCCGAGGTCCGCCACCACCCCGAAGGTCGGCAGGATACGCACCTCCACCGGCAGCATGAGGGTGATGAAGATGATCCAGAAGCACGTCATGCGCAAGGGAAAGCGGAAGTAGACGATGGCGTAGGCGGCGATGATGGAGATCGCGATCTTCCCTACCGCGATCATCAACGCCATGACCAGCGAGTTCCACATCATCATGCCCACCGGCACGCTGCCGGCCGCCTCCATGCCGGAGCCGAGCACGGTGGTGTAGTTCTCGAGGAAATGGTCTCCGGGCCACAGCGGCGTCCGCCCGGACATCAGGGCCTCCACCGGATGGGTCGAGGCGACGAACGTGATCCAGATCGGGAAGGCGGTCACCAGCACCCCGATCGACAGCACCACGTGGGACAGCACCGTGAGCCAGGGACGGTTCTCGACCATGCGCGCCGCTCCCTCAGTAGGCCACTTTCCGCTCGATGTAGCGGAACTGGATCACGGTGAGCCCGATGACGATGGCCATGAGGACCACCGACTGGGCGGCGGAGCCCCCCAGGTCCAACCCGATGAAGCCGTCGCTGAACACCTTGTAGACGAGGATGGTGGTGGCCTGCGCCGGGCCTCCGGTGGTCGTCGCGTGCACGATGCCGAAGGTGTCGAAGAAGGCGTAGACGATGTTGACCACCAGGAGGAAGAAGGTGGTCGGGGACAGCAGGGGGAAGACGATGGTGCGGAACCGCTTGAACGGGCCGGCGCCGTCGATGGCCGCCGCCTCGATGAGCGAGCGCGGGATCGCCTGCAATCCGGCGAGGAAGAACAGGAAGTTGTAGCTGACCTGCTTCCACGAGGCGGCCAGGATGATCAGGACCATGGCGTCGGCGCCGTCCAGGTAGTGGTTCCAGTCGTAGCCGACGGCCTTCAGGCAGTAGGCGAGGATCCCGATGGACGGGTTGAACATGAAGAACCAGAGCACGCCGGCCACCGCCGGAGCGATGGCGTAGGGCCAGATGACCAGCGTCCGGTAGGCGGTCGTCCCCTTGATGATCCGGTCGGCCATGGCCGCCAGGAGAAGGGCTGTGCCGAGGGACAGGGACGTGGTCGCGACCGAGAACCCCAGGGTGCGGCCGAAGCTCTCCAGATAGATGGGGTCGGAGAACAGGCCGATGAAGTTGTCGAGCCAGACGAGCTTGCGGCTGAGCCCGAAGGGGTCTTCGAGCAGTACCGACTGGTAGAGGGCCTGGCTCGCCGGCCAGATGAAGAACACCAGGGTGATGGCGATCTGGGGGGCGACCAGCAGCAAGGCCAGCCCCCGCCTGGAAAATGTGACGCGCTTTTCCAATGAACCGGCGGTATGCGACGGTCGGGCCGGCGGCTCCGGAGAGGTTCCCGGAGCCGCCGGCCCGGCCGGGTCGGAGCGGATCGAGGAGGGTCGCCCCCGCCTCAGTTCGCCGCTTCGAACTTGCGCAGCAGCTCGTTGCCGCGCGCGACGGCGGTGTCGAGGCCCTCCTGCGCCGACTTGTCGCCGGCCCAGATCGATTCGAGCTCCTCGTTGATGACGTCCCGGATCTGGACGAAGCTGCCGAACCGCAGGCCCTTCGAGTTTTCGGTCGGCGCCTTGCCGGTCATCTGCATGATGGCCACGTCCGTGCCGGGGTTCGCGTCGTAGAAGCCCTGCGACCGGGTGAGCTCGTAGGCGGCGGTGGTGATCGGCAGGTAGCCCGTGAACTGGTGCCAGTCCGCCTGCACCTCGGCCGACGAGAGGTAGCTGAAGAACTTCGCCACCCCCTTGTACTCCTCCGCGTCATGCCCCCTCAGCACCCACAGCGTGGCGCCGCCGATGATGGTGTTCTGCGGGGCGCCCGCGACGTCCGGCCAGTAGGGCAGGGTGGAGACGCCGAACTCGAAGTCCTTGGCGTTGGCCTTCACCCCGGCATAGGCCGCCGAGGAGTTCATGTACATCACGCACTCCTGGTTGTAGAACTTGGGCGCGCTGTCGGAGCGCCGGCCGCCGTAGTCGAAGATCTTGGACTTCTGCCACTCCGCGAGCCGGCCGATGTGTTTCACGTGCATCGGGCCGTTGAAGATGAACTCGGTGTCCATGCCGGCGAAGCCGTTGGCCCTGGTGCCGATGGGCCGATCGTGCCAGGCCGAGAAGTTCTCGATCTGGACCCAGGACTGCCAGCCGGTGGTGAAGCCGCAGGGGTATCCCGCCGCCTGGGCTTTCCTGGCCGCCGCCTCCAGCTCCGGCCAGGTCTTCGGCGCCTCGGAGATCCCGGCCTTGGCGAACGCGGTCCGGTTGTAGTAGAGGACCGGCGTCGAGCTGTTGAACGGCATCGAGAGCATGTTGCCGTCGGTGTCCGTGTAGTAGCCGGTCACCGAGGCCAGGTAGCCGGCCGGGTCGAACGCCTCTTCCGCATCCGCCATCAATCGGTACACGGGATAGATGGCGCCCTTCGCCGCCATCATGCTGGCCGTGCCGACCTCGAACACCTGCACGACGTGGGGCTGCTGCTTCGCCCGGAACGCCGCGATGGCCGCGGTCATGGTCTCGGTGTAGTTGCCCTTGTAGACCGGCATCACCTTGTAGCCGGACTGGGATGCGTTGAAGCCGTCGGCGATTTCCACGACCTTCTCGCCCAGCTTGCCGCCCATGGCGTGCCACCACTGGACTTCGGTGGCGGCCTGGACGAGCCCGGCGGACGAGAGGGCGACCGTCGCGCCAACGATGGTCGGGATGATGTTGAGCTTCATGGGAAAGCCTCCGTGTGACTGTGCGACTTGCCGGCGTTGCGGCGCTGGATGGTACAGCCTGGCGGCCGGGTGTGACACCGGGACGACTTGCGGCTGTCAGGAGCGCGAACCTCAACGCTGACTGTATCAGACCGGAAACACCGTCTTCCCGCCACCGTCCCGCGTCCCCCTGCCGGCGCCCTTCGCCGGCAGCGCAAGTCGCGCGGCGTCAAGCGACCTCGGCGGCCATTTTCTTCGTCTTCCCGGCCCTCCTGCCGGTCTTCGCACCGGCCCCTTTCAGCTTCTTGTGCTCTTTCTCGATGGTTGTCCAGGGCCGGTCCCGGCCTTCGAAATTGAACTCGACCTTGATGCCGTGGGGGTCGAAACAGAAGAGCTGATGCAGATCCATCCCCGGAATCGCCCGATCTTCATACTCGATGCCCTGGGCGTCGAGCATGGCGGTGAACTTGTCGAAGTTGCGGGCACGGAACGCGATGTGGTCGATGCTTCCGCTGTTCCTGGGCAAGGGCTCCGCCACTTCGATGATGTGAATCACCGGAGCGCCGTCGATGTAGAGCCAGATCCCCGGGAAATCGAACGCCGGGCGGTATCCTTCCTCGAAGCCCAAGGCGTCGACGTAGAACCGGCGACAGGCATCGACGTCGTTCGTGAGTATGTTGACGTGATCGAGCGCGGCGACGTCCGCCAGCTTTCCGGTCCGCATGTTGAGCGCCATGGCCTCGTCCTCGCCAGCAAATTTCGGGTGGATACGCGCCGGTCGCGGCGCGCAAAAGTCAAGACCGTCCGCGAATCATGGAGTAACGTCCGTAAACAGAGGAGCCCGTCGAGCCCGGCGTCGCGGATCGCCTCCGCTCAGTGCCGGAAGTGCCGCATGCGGGTGAACACCATCGCCATGCCGTGTTCGTCGGCCGCCGCGACGACCTCCTCGTCGCGCATCGAGCCGCCCGGCTCGATCACCGCGCCGACCCCGGCCTCGGCTGCCGCGTCGATGCCGTCGCGAAACGGGAAGAACGCATCCGACGCGAGCACCGAACCCCGGACCTCAAGCCCCTCGTCCGCGGCCTTGATGCCCGCGATCTTCGCGGAGCAGACGCGGCTCATCTGCCCCGCTCCGATCCCGACGGTCATGCCGTTCCGGCAGTAGACGACGGCGTTCGACTTCACGAACTTCACGACTTTCCAGGCGAAGAGCAGATCGCGCATCTCCGCCCCGGTGGGCGCGCGACGGGTCACGACCTCCAGATCCTCCTCGGCGACGGCGCCGGTATCGCGATCCTGCATCAGCAACCCGCCGGAGACCCGCCTGAAGTCGATCGCGGAGAGCGGCGCGGCGGGAAGCTCGCCGCATTCGAGGACGCGCACGCCGGACTTGTCCGCGAGCGATGCGAGGGCTTCCGGTTCTACCCGCGGCGCGATCACCACCTCGACGAACTGCCGTGCCACGATCGCCGCGGTGGTCTCCGCGTCGAGCGGGCGGTTGAACGCGATGATCCCGCCGAACGCGGACGTCGGATCGGTCCTGAACGCACGCTCGTACGCATCCCGGATGCACTCCCCGACGGCGACTCCGCAGGGGTTCGCATGCTTGACGATGACGCAGGCCGGCTCGGGAAAGCTCTTGACGCACTCGAGCGCGGCGTCGGCGTCGGCCACGTTGTTGAACGAGAGCGCCTTGCCCTGAAGCTGCCGCGCTGTCGCGACGTTCGCCTCCGTGGCCGCGGGCTCGACGTAGAACGCCGCGCGCTGGTGCGGGTTCTCGCCGTAGCGCATCTCCAGTGACTTCACATACTGGAGGTTGAGGGTACGGGGGAACGCCTCCGGCGGCGCGGGCGCACCGTCCCGCGCCCCGAAGCAGGCGGCGATCGCGCCATCGTAGCGCGCGGTGTGCTCGAACGCCTTGACCGCGAGGCGGAACCGCGTGGCCTCGGAAACCGTGCCCTTGGCGCGGAGCTCGTCGAGCACCGCGGCGTAATCGCCCGCATCGACGAGGGTCGTGACCCACCCGTAATTCTTCGCCGCGGCGCGCAGCATCGCCGGCCCGCCGACGTCGATGTGCTCGATGGCGGTGGCGAGGTCGCAGCCCGCCCTCGCCACGGCCTCGAAGGGATAGAGGTTGACGACCAGGAGGTCGATCCCCTGGATGCCGTGCTCGCGCATCGCCTCGGAATCGGTGTCGCGGCGCGCGAGGAGTCCGCCGTGGATCTTCGGGTGCAGCGTCTTCACCCGGCCGTCCATCATCTCCGGGGATCCGGTGTACGAAGAGACATCGACCACCGGCACGCCCGCGTCACCGAGCCGTTTCGCGGTGCCGCCGGTGGAGAGGACCTCGATGCCGAGCCCGTGCAGGGCGCGCGCGAGCTCGACGATCCCGGTTTTGTCCGACACGCTGACGAGTGCGCGTGCCACCGCCCCCCTTGACGTGAGGCGGCGCGGCCCGCGGACCTTCAGATCGTAGCGTTCCACCTTGCTGCGCAGGGTTGCGCCGCTGATGCCGAGCAGATCCGCGGCCCGGCCCTGGTGTCTTCCGGTATGCACGAGCACCGACTCGAGCAGGGGTGGCACCACCTCGTCCATGACCAGCTCGAACAGTCCCGATGGATGATGGCCGTCGAGGTGGCGGAAGTAGTCCTCCATCGTCTCCCGGACGCAGTCGCGAAGCGGCTTCTGCGCGCCGCAGAAGAGCCTGCAACGCTTCGACCTTCTGTGCCGCGTCTTGTTACGAAGCGTCCCGCGGCTGATGCCGAGCAGATCCGCGGCCCGGGTCTGGTTCCCCCTGGTCTGCGCGAGGACCGATTCGCACAGCGACGGCACGACCTCGCTCATGACCAGCTTGAACAGCCCCGAGGCGTCATGGCTCTCGGACTGGCGGAAGTAATCCTCCACCGCCTCCCTGATGCAGACGCGCAGCAGCTCCGCACCGCGCTTGCCCCCGCCCACGCTCGAGGCGTCGTCACCCAAAGCGCCATCGCCGTTGCACGGCCGTTCCGGTGGGCATGACGCGCTCAAGCGGCGAGTCTCACGGGTGCGTCGTCGATCATGCGGTGGAAGAAGTCGCGCGTCAGGGCGATCTGCCGCCGCGCGCACTCGACACGGTTGACGCTGCGCCAGAACCCCTCGCCGTGCGGGTATGCCTTGCAGTACCAGGACAGGTGCTTGCGCGCGACCCGGACCCCGGTGACCTCGCCGTAGAAGGCATGCAACGCGCGCAGGTGGTCGAGGAGCACCTCGGCCCGCTCCTGCACGCTCGGCGGCTCGACCTTCGTTCCCGATCGGAGGTACGCCGCGACCGCGCCGGGCAGCCAGGGGTTGCCCTGGGCGGCGCGTCCGATCATCACCGCGTCGGCGCCGGTGAAGGCGAGCACGCGGCGAGCCTGTTCGGGGCTCGTGACGTCGCCGTTGGCGATGACCGGGATCGAGACCGCGCGCTTGACCGCGCGGATCGAATCGTATTCCGCGACACCCCTGAATGCACACCGGCGCGTCCGCCCGTGTACCGCAACGGCGGCAACCCCGGCGGCCTCCGCGATGCGGGCGATCCGCACCGCGTTGCGCCGCTCGGGGGAAGGGCCGGTGCGGATCTTCAGGGTGACGGGGACGTCGACGGCCGCCACCACGCTTTCGAGAATGCGCCCGACGAGCGCCTCGTCGGACAGCAGGGCGGAGCCCGCCGCGACGTTGCACACCTTCTTCGCCGGGCAGCCCATGTTGACGTCGATGACGTCGGCGCCGCGCGCGACGTTGTACCTCGCGGCGTCGGCGAGGCGGGCCGGAGCCGCACCGGCGATCTGCACCGATCGCGGCGCGGGCTCCCCCGCGTGGTCGATGCGCCGCAGGGTCTTCGGGGTGGCGCGCAAGGCGGGATCGCTGGTCACCATCTCCGACACCGTGAGGCCCGCGCCGAGCCGGCGGCACAGGATACGGAAGGGGCGGTCGGTCACGCCGGCCATCGGCGCGAGCACGACCGGATTCGGCAGGCTGAATCCACTTGTCTGCATGGCGGGCACGGCCGCTGAGCGGCAGGCAATCCGAAACGGGAGCGAGGACGGGGATTCCGGCCTCCGGCGGGAACGATTACCACATCGAACCGGAAGAACAAAGGCCGGCGATCGAGGGCGGCCCGGCCTCAGGGGGGATCGTCATCGAACTGGCCGGTAGCCGCTCCGAACGTAATGCGATCAGGCATGGATCGGGCAGGAGACGCACCCAGCCGGGCGAAGCGCCGTCCGGGACGGGGACGGCGCGTGCCGTCCAGCCGCGCCCACCCGTCGCATGTCCCGCCGGCGTGGAGGGCGAATGCGCCACGGTAAGCGCCGGCGACTTCGTCCGTTTGCCCTTCGAGGAGCCCCGAAAGCGTCAGATGGCCTCCGGGCGCCGTCACCGCCGTGAGCACCGGGGCGAGCTCCACGAGCGTTCCGGCCAGGATGTTCGCGAGCACGAGCGGCGCGGGCGCGATCGCGGCCCCCGTCTCGACGACGCCCACCCGATCCGAGACGCCGTTGATCCGCGAATTCTCCGCCGTCGCCCGCAACGCCTGGGGATCGACGTCGAGCGCGACCACCCGGCGGGCGCCGAGCACCGCCGCTGCGATCGAGAGGACGCCTGAGCCGCAGCCGTAGTCGATGACGTCGATCCCCACCGGCGGGGTGGCGGCCAGCCTTTCGAGGCAGAGGCGCGTCGTGGGATGGCGCCCCGAGCCGAAGGCGAGCCCGGGTTCGAGACGCACGACGGCGCGATCCGGCGGTGGCATCGCCCATTCCGGCCCGATCCAGAGCGAGCCGATCTCGACCGGCTCGATCTCCTCGCGCGCCGCGGCGATCCAGTCCCGATCGGCGATCTCCCGCGTGCGCAAATTCGTCACCGCCCCGGTATCCGGCAGCGCCGCGCGCAACGCACCGCGGTCGACGGGGTGCTCGTACAACGCCCGGACCCGTATGCGCGGCCAGAGCGGCATCGCCCCCGGCGCCGGCTCGAAGCACGGCGCGTCACCGGCGTCCTCCAGGGTCACCGAGACCGGGCCGGCCGCCTCCAGAGTCCCGCACACCGCGTCGAGGCCGGCGCGATCGCATTCGAGGGCGAGCTCGAACCAGGCGTACCCCTCACCGTTCAGGGATCGAGGCCCAGCTTGCGCTCCAGGTAGTTGATGCCGGTGCCGCCCGCGAGGAAGGCGGCGTCGCGGCACAGCTCCTGGTGCAGCGCGATGTTCGTGTCGATCCCCTCGATGACGATCTCCTCCAGGGCGGTGCGGGCCCGGGCGACGGCGAACTCGCGGGTCTCGCCGTGCGCGACGAGCTTGCCGATCATCGAGTCGTAGTAGGGCGGCACCACGTAGCCGCTGTAGATGTGGCTGTCGAGCCGGATCCCGGGGCCGCCGGGCGGGTGGAACAGCGAGATCGTGCCGGGTGAGGGACGGAACGTCTTCGGATCCTCGGCGTTGATGCGGCATTCGATCGCGTGGCCGCGGATGCGCACGTCCTCCTGCGTGAACGGCAGCGCCTCGCCCGCCGCGATGCGGAGCTGGGCCTTGACGACGTCGATGCCGGTCACGAGCTCCGTCACCGGATGCTCAACCTGCAACCGCGTGTTCATCTCGATGAAATAGAACTCACCGTCCTTGTACAGGAATTCGAAGGTGCCCGCGCCGCGGTAGCCGATCTCGCGGCACGCCGCGACGCATCGCGTTCCCATCGCCTCGCGCACGTCCGGGTCGATCCCGGGAGCCGGCGCCTCCTCGAGCACCTTCTGGTGCCGACGTTGCATCGAGCAGTCGCGCTCGCCGAGATGGACGACGTTGCCGTGGGTGTCGGCGAGGATCTGGAATTCGACGTGTCGCGGATTGTCGAGGTATTTCTCGAGGTAGACGGCTTGGTTGCCGAACGCCGTGCCGGCCTCGGTGCGGGTGAGCGACACCGCGTTGAGCAGCGACGCCTCGGCGTGGACCACGCGCATCCCGCGCCCGCCGCCGCCGCCGGCCGCCTTCACGATCACCGGATAGCCGATACCGCGGGCGGTGCGCAACGTTTCTCCCGGATCGTCTCCGATCGGGCCTCCCGAGCCGGGAACGCACGGAATGCCCGCCGCACGCATCGTCGCGATGGCGGAGAGCTTGTCCCCCATCAGCCGGATCGTCTCCGGCCGCGGGCCGATGAAGATGAACCCGCTCTGCTCGACGCGCTCGGCGAAGTCCGCGTTCTCAGAGAGAAAGCCGTAGCCCGGGTGGACGGCCACCGCGTCGGTGACTTCCGCCGCGCTCACCACCGCGGGGATGTTGAGGTAGCTCTCGGCCGAGGCGGCGGGGCCGATGCACACCGACTCGTCGGCGAGCCGGACGTGTTTCAGGTCCCGGTCGGCCATGGAATGTACGGCCACGGTGCGGATCCCGAACTCGCGGCAGGCCCGCAGGATCCGCAACGCGATCTCTCCCCGGTTGGCGATGATGATCTTGGTCAGCATCGGCCCGGACCGGCGTTCCGGCCATCGCGCAAGAAGCGCCGTCGAAGGATCATGGCCGACGAACCTGGTCGGAGCGGACGCGACGGTGCGGGGGTCAGGCGTCCGTGTCGATCACGAACAGCGGTTCGCCGTACTCCACCGGGTGGCCGTTCTCGGCGACGATCGCCTTCACCTCCCCCGTAACCTCCGATTCGATCTGGTTGAGGATCTTCATCGCTTCGATGATGCAGAGCGTATCGCCCGGCATGACCCTCTGCCCGATGGAGACGAAGGGCTTCGCGCCGGGAGACGATGCCTGGTAGAAGGTGCCGACCATCGGCGAGGCCACCACGTATCCGGGGGGAAGCCGATCCTCCGCTTCCGTCCCGGTTTCGGGCGCCGCCGGGGCGCCTGCCGCCGACGCACTGCCCGCCGGTGGATGCGTGGCCGGGGGAAGCACGGCCGGAGCCGCGTGGTAGTGGTGCACCGGAGCCGCGGGCGGATCGCGTCGCCGTGTGATCCGTACCGACTCCTCGCCCTCGTGGATCTCGATCTCGTCGACGCAGGAGGTCTCCAGCAGCTCGATGAGCTTCTTCACCTTGCGGATGTCCACGTCGCATGCTCCTCAGTGTCCGCCGGCCAGCCGCGAGAGCGCCGCCTGGTACGCGAGGCGATAGCCCGGCGCACCGAGGCCGATGATCACACCGGCCGCCACGTCGGACAGACAGGAGTGGCGGCGGAACGGCTCGCGCCGGTGGATGTTCGAGAGATGGATCTCGATGAAGGGGATCCTGGTCGCGAGAAAGGCGTCGCGGATCGCGACGCTCGTATGGGTGAACGCGCCGGGATTGATGATGGCGCAGTCGACACCCTCTCTCGCGGCCTGGTGGATGCGATCGACGAGGGCGTGCTCGGCGTTGCTCTGGAAGCACTCGATCCCGTGCCCATCCCCCTCGGCCAGGGCCGAGAGATCCGATTCGACGTCGGCGAGTGTCGTGCGGCCATAGATCTCGGGCTCGCGCGTACCGAGAAGGTTCAGGTTGGGACCGTTCAGCAGCAACAAGTTGGCCATTCCATCTCTCCTTCGACCGGATAGGACGAGGCCCGATCGGCCATCGCGCAAAGAACCGAACGTTCAAGGCAATTCTACGCCTGTTCGGGAGAATTGGGCGCAGATTCGCATCCTTCCCCTCGGCTCCCCAAGGCGCCGCCCTCTCTGTGATGGAGCCGAATCTTGCGCGCGGCGTCCTGGGAGCGGCGCGTCCTGACGGACGCGGACGTCTCGCCCGCAAGCACGGACCGGAGGTCCGCCGCCGGAGGCCCGCCCAAGTGCACGGGAGCGCGAGCGTCCCGCACACCTGAGGCGTTCCCGCGACCTCGGCACCGTCATTCCCTGTCATCCCCGCGAAAGCGGGGAGCAAGCGGGAATCCAGGTGTTCGGGAGCGCGGGCGTCTCGCCTGCGGTGGGGCACGGGCCCGATTGCCCGCGGACGATCAGGCAAGCAGGGCCCGGATCTTCTGCTGCGCCTGCTCCAGGGTCAGCGCCCCCACGTGGCGGGCCTGGATCGTATCCTCCGCGTCGATGAACGCGGTGAACGGCAGCGCGGCGGAAGGATGCCCGTACAAGCGCATGAGCTCGACCGTCCGGCGCAGATCGGCCATGGTCGGATAGTTCATCCCGAGCTCCCGCGCCATCGCGAACGCGCCGGCCGGGTCGTCCGCGGCGACCCCGAGGAAACGCACGCCGCGCGCGCGGAACGCCTCCTGGACGGCGATCAGGATCGGGATCTCGTGCACGCACGGCGGGCACCACGTCGCCCAGAAGTTCACGACCCGCGCGCTGCCGCGCCAATCGGAGAAGCGGTGTTCCACCCCGTGCTGGTCGGTGAAGCGGAAATCCGGCGCCTTCCCTGCGGCAGATCCCTCGATCGTCCGGGCATCGGCGACGCTCCGTGCGAACTCGCCCACCGGGACACCGGAACCCGGCGTCGCTGCGCCTTCCGGCGAGGAGGACGGCTCGCGCAGCCACCGTGACGCCGCGAACCCCGCCGTGAAGGCGCCGGCGCCGAGCGCCATGGCGACCGCCAGGGTACGCCGCCTCATCATCGCGCGCCCGGCGCCACAGGGTTGCGGCGGTTCGATTCGAGCGCGGCGAACCCTGGCTCCTCATTGCAGCACGCCGCTGCGCAGGAAGCTCGTGGCGACGAATCGCCAACCCGACGGACCGGGCCGCCACTCCCCGGCGCCGCGGACGTTGGGGCACGACGGCGCATGGCTGGTAGTCCCTTGCCCGTGAAATCTTCGACAAAAAGACGAAGAATTGTCCGCCGCCCGGCTTCCGGCTCCCAGATGCCGGATCCCCGGGGGCGGCACGTCCTGGGAGCGCGGGCGTCCCACCCGCATGGACAATCAATCGGGCCTTCGGCCCGTTGCGGGCGGGACGCCCGCGCTCCCAGGTTCGCAACCGATGCCTGGTTCCGGCTCCGCCGGGTTGGGGTATGAGGATGAACCTCCTTCATCTGCTCCTCCTGCTGTTCGTCACGGTCCCGCTCGCCGAGATCTACCTGCTGCTCGAAATCGGCGGGGTCATCGGCGCCGTCCCCACCATCGGCCTCGTCGTGCTCACCGCGGTCCTCGGCGCCGCCCTCGTTCGCGCGCAGGGATTCTCGACCATTCTGCGGATCCGCAGGCAGATGGACGCCGGCGAGGTCCCGGCCCTCGCGATCATCGAGGGGGCGTTCCTGCTCGTGGCCGGCGCACTCCTGCTCACTCCCGGATTTTTGACCGACGCAGTCGGATTCGGTTGCCTGATCCCGCCGTTGCGGCGAGCGCTCATCGTGCGGTTCATCGAAACGCGGGTGGTCCGCCCGCAGGACCCGCACGGCCCGGAGGCACCGCGGCGCCGCGGGCACGTCATCGAAGGCGAGTTCAAGCGCGAGGATTGAACACCGCCGCGCGGATCCGTGCGTATCGAACGGAGTCGCTTCCGGTGTAGGCGCAGGCCGACTCCCCGCCCCACGTCTGTTGTCCCGGACCCTCCCTTGAAATCATCGGGTACATCCCTATCATTGGCACTCGCCTGGACGGAGTGCTAACAGACAACGTCCGCAGACTCGACCCGTGTCGTCGGCCACCGCTCCAGGGTGACACCACTGGACCCAGCAGGAGACGAACTCCATGAATCTCAGACCATTACACGATCGAGTGATCGTTCGCCGTGAGGAAGAGGAGCGCACGTCGGCAGGCGGGATCGTGATCCCGGACACCGCCACCGAGAAGCCGATCCGCGGTGAAGTCATCGCCGCCGGCAACGGGAAGAGGCTCGACAGCGGAGAGGTGCGCCCCCTCGACGTCAAGAAGGGGGACAAGGTGCTGTTCGGGAAGTATTCGGGCACCGAGGTGAAGGTGGACGGCGAGGATCTCCTCGTGATGCGCGAGGACGACCTCATGGCCGTCGTCGAGTGACCGCTCGTCACGCAACCCCGAACCACAGATCCGTGAACCGGAACTCAGGAGCAACCTCAAATGGCAGCGAAAGAAGTACGATTCAGTGAAGACTCCCGCGCGCGCATGTCGGCCGGGGTCAACGTCCTGGCCAACGCGGTCAAGGTCACCCTTGGTCCCAAGGGGCGCAACGTGGTGCTGGAGAAGAGCTTCGGCGCCCCCACCGTGACCAAGGACGGGGTCTCGGTGGCCAAGGAGATCGAGCTCGAGGACAAGTTCGAGAACATGGGCGCGCAGATGGTCAAGGAGGTGGCGTCGAAGACCTCCGACGTGGCCGGCGACGGCACCACCACCGCGACGGTGCTGGCCCAGGCGATGATGCGCGAGGGCCTGAAGGCGGTGGCCGCGGGGATGAACCCGATGGACCTGAAGCGCGGCATCGACAAGGCGGTGGGCAACGCGGTGGACGGGCTGCGCTCGTTGTCGAAGCCGACCAAGGACAGCACCGCGATCGCCCAGGTGGGCGCCATCTCGGCCAACGGCGACGACGCCATCGGCTCGATCATCGCCGAGGCGATGGACAAGGTGGGCAAGGAAGGGGTCATCACGGTCGAGGAAGGCAAGAGCCTGGACAACGAGCTGGACGTGGTGGAGGGGATGCAGTTCGACCGGGGGTACCTGTCGCCGTACTTCATCAACGACCAGGACTCGATGTCGGCGGAGCTGGAGGACCCCTACATCCTGCTGCACGACAAGAAGGTGTCGAACATCCGCGACCTGCTGCCGGTGCTGGAAGGGGTGGCGAAGTCGGGCAAGCCCTTGCTGGTGATTGCCGAGGACGTGGAGGGCGAGGCGCTGGCGACGCTGGTGGTGAACACCATCCGCGGCATCGTGAAGGTGGCGGCGGTGAAGGCGCCGGGGTTCGGGGACCGTCGCAAGGCGATGTTGCAGGACATGGCGATCCTGACCGGTGGGCAGGTGATCAGCGAGGAGGTGGGGCTGTCGCTGGAGAAGGCGACGCTCGACGATCTGGGCCGCGCGAAGCGTGTGCAGGTGGGCAAGGAGAACACGACGCTGATCGACGGCGCGGGGAAGGGGTCGGACATCAAGGCGCGGGTGTCGCAGATCCAGCAGCAGATCGAGGAGACGACGTCGGACTACGACCGTGAGAAGCTTCAGGAGCGTGTGGCGAAGCTGGCCGGAGGAGTGGCGGTGATCAAGGTGGGTGCGGCGACGGAAGTGGAGATGAAGGAGAAGAAGGCGCGGGTGGAGGATGCGTTGCATTCGACGCGCGCGGCGGTGGAGGAAGGGGTGGTGCCGGGCGGCGGGGTGGCGCTGGTGCGGGCGTTGGGCAAGCTGAAGGGTCTGGAGGGGGAGAACGAGGACCAGAACGTGGGGATCTCGATCGCGCGCCGGGCGATGCACGAGCCGTTGCGGCAGATCGTGGCGAATTCGGGGGGTGAGCCGTCGGTGGTGCAGAACAAGGTGGCGGACGGGAAGGGCAACTACGGGTTCAACGCGCAGACGGAGGAGTACGGGGACTTGGTGAAGATGGGGATACTGGACCCGACGAAGGTGGTGCGCACGGCGTTGCAGAATGCGGCGTCGATCGCGGGGTTGCTGATCACGACGGAGGCGACGGTGGCGGAGAAGCCGAAGAAGGACGACGGCCCGGCGATGCCGCCGGGAGGCATGGGGGGAATGGACGGCATGATGTAGAGCGTCCATTCCAGCCTGACGGCAGAAAAAAGCCCCGCTCCGGCGGGGCTTTTTCTTTCCGGCGGTCCGGACTGGGGGAGCTTGGCGAATGTTTCAGTCCACCATCCCGTCTCACCGGCGCTCGACGTGCGGGTGGGAAGCCCCCGTTCCCATGGTGGGCTTCGAAGGCCGTGCACAGGAGTGCCTGGCAAGCACTCCGGCCGACCTTCTGTCTCACCGGCGCCGATGGGGGGCGGGACGCCCATTCCCAAAGGTGGGCATCATCGGCGAATACTCCCGCAGCCCTTCGTCTCGCCGGCGCTCGCAGAGGCTCCGGTATCGCGCGGATGGGGTGATCTGGCGAAGGATACAAGATACCCTCGCCCCATCTGATATCCTCCCTGAAAAAAAATGACTCGAAGCAACCTGGACTGGCGTGGTGACGCGCCGCTGCCCACGGCCCTCGCGGCGAGCGGCGGCGAGCGGCTCGCCACGCTTGTGTCGAGCGTCGAGACACTCGACGCCGGCGCCCTTCCTGGCGACGTGCTGCGGGTGCTCGCCTGCTCCGACTTCGTCTTCTCGAACTGCAAACGGCACCCGGCGATGCTCGCGGATCTGGTCGCGAGCGGGGATCTCGAAGCACCGTATCCGGCGTTCGGAGCCGGAACCCGCGATCGGCAATCCCTGCACGAGCGGGCCGATGCGCTGGCCGGCGCGGCCGAATCGATCGACGGCCTGATGGCGGACCTTCGGCGGCTGCGGCGCCGGGAGATGGTGCGGATCGCCTGGCGCGACATCGGCGGGCTCGCCGACTTCGACGAGACCGTGCAGGACACCTCCGACCTCGCCGACGCGATCATCGACGCCAGTCTGGGCCGGCTCCACGAGTGGCAGCGCGTGGATCTCGGCACCCCCGTCGGCCACTCCGGCGAGCCCCAGCAGCTCATCGTGCTCGCGCTGGGCAAGCTCGGCGCAAGCGAGCTGAACTTCTCCTCCGACATCGACCTCATCTTCACATTCCCCGAGAACGGGCAGACCGAAGGCGGCCGGCGCAGCGTCGACAACGACCGCTTCTTCCTCCAGCTTGCGCGCAAGCTCGTGAAAGTGCTCGGGGAGCCGACCGCAGACGGCTTCGTCTACCGCGTGGACATGCGCCTGCGCCCGTTCGGGAGCCAGGGGCCGCTCGTGCTCGGCTTCGACGCGCTGGAGGAGTACTACCAGACGCACGGCCGCGACTGGGAGCGCTATGCGCTCATCCGGGCGCGCGCGGTCAGCGGCGACATGGCGCTGGCGGCGGAGCTGCTGGAGCGGCTGCGTCCCTTCGTGTACCGGCGCTACATCGACTTCGGCACCCTCCAGTCCCTGCGTTCCCTGAAGGTGCTGATGGAGCAGGAAGTCACCCGCAAGGGCATGGAGCACAGCGTGAAGCACGGCCCCGGGGGGATCCGGGAGGTCGAGTTCACCGCGCAGGCGTTCCAGATGGTGCGGGGCGGACGCACTCCTGCGCTTCGTTACCGGCGCCTCCTGACGGTGCTCGCGCGTCTCGGCGAGCTCGGGTTGCTCCCCGACCACGCGGTCAGGTCGTTGAGCGCCGCGTACCGTTTTCTGCGCACGGCCGAGCATCGCCTCCAGCAGGTGGACGACCGGCAGGAACACGTGCTTCCACGGGACGATGCGGGTCGCGCCCGCATCGCTGCCGCCATGGGCTACGCGACCTGGGAGGCGTTCTCCGAGGTGCTCGACCACCACCGCCGCAACGTGGACGAGCAGTTCGCCCAGGTGTTCGGCGAAGAGCGCGACGCCGGCGACGCCGCCGGGAGCGATCCGCTCGGCACCCTGTTCACCCCTGCCGCCGACGAAGCCGCCGGCGTCGCGTCGCTCGAAGGCGCAGGGTTCGCCGACCCGCACGAGGCGTGGTCGATCGTCGCGCGGTACCGGGACACCCTGGTGCTCAAGATCCCCGACGCCCTCGGGCACGAGAGGCTGGCCCGTCTCGCGCCGGATCTGCTGCGCGCCGTCGCGGCGCAAGGCAACGCGGCGGCGACCCTCGAACGGGTGATGGCGGTGATCGAATCGATCGCGAAGCGCAGCGTCTACCTCGCGCTGCTCGCGGAGCGCCCCATCGCCCTCTCCCAATTCGTGCATCTCTGCGCGGCGAGCCCCTGGATCGCGCGGCTGCTTGGCCGTCATCCGATCCTCTTCGACGAGCTCCTCGACCCGCGCACCCTCTACGAGCCCCTCGCCCCCGACCAGCTCGCCGAGGACGTCGCCGGGCGTCTCGCCGCCGTCGATGATCCGGACCGGGAGTTCGAACTCGACTGCCTGCGTCAGTCGAAGCAGGCGAACGTCCTGCGGGTGGCGGCGGCGGACATCTCGCGCCGGATCCCGCTGATGGTCGTCAGCGACCACCTCACCGAGATCGCGGAAGCGGTGCTGCGCGCGGCGCTGACACTCGCATGGCGTGACGTCGTCTCCCGCCACGGGCGGCCGGCGTCGGTGCCCGAAGGCAGCGGGTTCGCACCCTACGCAGTCATCGCCTACGGGAAGTTCGGCGGCATCGAGCTCGGCTACGGCTCCGATCTCGACCTCGTCTTCGTGCACGACGACGACCCGAACGCCATGACCACCGGAAGCAAACCCGTCGATCCCGCTACCTTCTACGCCCGGCTCACGCAGCGGCTCATCCACATTCTGACCACCATGACAGCCCAGGGCGCGCTCTACGAGGTGGATCCGCGGCTGCGCCCGGACGGTACGAAAGGGGTGCTCGTCAACACCCTCGGCGGCCTCGGCGACTACCTGCGGAACAAGGCGTGGACCTGGGAGCACCAGGCGCTGGTGAGAGCCCGCGCGGTGGCCGGCGATCCGGCGCTGGGGCAGCGCTTCGCGCAGCTCCGCCGCGAGATCCTGCTCCGCGACCGGGACGGCGATGCGTTGCGCGGCGACGTACGGACCATGCGCGAGCGCATGCGCTCCGAGCTTGGCTCGCACGCCCCCGGACGCTTCGATCTGAAGCAGGACCGGGGCGGGATCGCGGACGTCGAGTTCATGGTGCAGTACGTCGCACTACGCTGGGCGTCGCGGCTCGGCGCCGACCTCGACTTCACCGACAACGTCCGTCTGCTCGAAGGGTTCGGGCGGGCCGGCCTGATGCCGGAGGAGGACGTCACCCTGCTCGCGGATGCGTACCGCGCCTACCGGGGGCGGATGCACGAGCTCTCGCTGCAGGAATCCGGCGGGGTGGTCGGGGGCGATGAATTCGTCGAGCCCCGCGACGCGGTGACCGCGATCTGGAAGCGCCTGATGGAGACGTCCTGAAGGGGTTGGGACGGGCAGGCGCGGACGATCCAGCGGCATGGGGCTTGCGGCGATTCTCTTGCAGGCGATCATCTACTCTCCCTGAACCACCGGTTGACAGTGAGGCGGAGTGTGTACAATCCTTGACGCGGTTCATTATCGCGACTTGCTCACAGAGGGAGAAGATACGATGAGCCATCCTTCCGTCGCTGTCGCCCGATATCTCCTTGACCGGGCAAACAAGGCCGGGCGTCCCCTCTCACCGATGAAACTCATCAAGCTCGTGTACATCGCGCATGGCTGGATGCTCGGCCTCTACGGCAGGCCCCTGATCCGGGAGGATGTGGAAGCATGGAAGTATGGTCCGGTGATCCGGGAGCTATATCACGAGGTCAAGAGCTTTCGCCATCACCCGATCCCTCCGAATGCCTTGGTGCCTGGAGAAGGCGAGTCGGATTTTGGCGAATATGAACAAAGTGTAATGGATCAGACGTTCGATATTTATGGTCTCCGCACTGCGATCCAGCTTTCCCAAATGACACACTCTCCGGAAACCCCGTGGGATTTCATCTATAACGAAGTCGGCAACAGCTTCACCATCCCGAACGATTTGATCGAAGACCACTACGCGCGGCTGTACAAGAAGTACGGCGCTTCGAAAGCTGCATGATGCCGATCCTCATCTCCCTAAACTAGGCAGAGCCGGAACCAAACGCCGGCTGGCGGAAAAAGTCTTCGTCGTCTTGTCGAAGATCTTATCGGTAAGGGACTATGGCTCATTATGTCGACAGCGCTCAGGGTACGCACGAGATTCCAAGCGTTCCTATCGATGGTTTGTCCGAGTCGGACAAAAAAAGCGCAACAAGAGTCAGCCGAGTACAAAGACCAACGACTCGAACAGGAGGCACGACGGCTTCAGCACCGACGCCGTGAAGGTGTACGGCAACAAGTCCACGCCGGCGCACTGCTGCTCATCTGGCTCGCCGTCATCATGTCGGCCTGGATGCTGATCACATGGGGTTTTCATTTGCTCGCCCCCGAGAGATACCACTACCTGAGCCCCGAACAATACGATGAACTGAAGAACGTGCTCTTCAGCGCGCTCCTCGCCGCTTTTGTCTCCGAGTACGCGAAGAGAGTGCTGTGACCGGTTGATTCGCCGGCCCACAGAGAATCCTACGTGATGATCAGACCCTTCAAGAGAGCGATTGGTTTTGTCGATTGGCACACCGCCGTCATCGCGTCAGGCGCTGCGATACGATCGAACCGCCGGGACATCATCGCGGAGAGAGCCCTGAGACACGTGGAACGTATCGTGTCGGATTGCCTGCAGAAGTCCGTGAAGGGGTTGAAATTCGAGGTACGGTTGCGTTTGTACGCGGGATGGCACAGCGGGAAGACGCGCACCAATTACTACCATGGCATCGACAGGTTGATGGGAACATATGCCAGCAAGATCCGGTATTATCATGCCGGTCGCGTGATGTTCCGGGGAGGGAACGACGGTATCCGACTGGGCAACACGCTTGCTTGCGTCCCGGGGAGGTTCGCACGCAAACATGGCGTACACCTTCTCGACACATGGAGGCACCGAACGGGCAAATCGGAGGAGAAGATGGTGGACACGGCGCTCGTCGCGGACCTTCTCGGTCTCGTGAACCGGAAAGAAGCCGATCAATACCTCGTGGTTTCCGATGACGACGACATGTTGCCGGGACTCTTCGCGGCGGAAGCCGCGGGCGCCGAAGGCATGATGCTCAGCCGTCCGGGCAAGAGCAGCCAATTCATGGCCCATGCCCGCGATCTCATCCACACGTACGGAAGCGTCCAACCATGAACGAACTCTTGAGCAAAGAGCTTGCGGACCTTCGGCTCTTCGCCGATCCGTTCGAGGAGTTCAGGAGCGGGCTGCGTGCCGATGGATGGACGGCGAGCTTCGTACGCAAAGGAGAAGAAATCTCGATTCAGCGCGAATCCAACGAAGCAATCCGAAAGCTGGCCGGTCCGGGACAGACGAAATATAGAAATTTCAAGGGATTGCTCGTCAGCGAGACGTTCGCCTATCTGGAACGCTTGGCAAGCGCCCAGAAGCATCGCACAATGAATCTTGTCGATCCGGATACCGGAGATCTGAAAGAGTTCCTGCCGGTCGCGGGCGAAATTCGATGGAGTAACGGCTTCGACGAACCCCTGACCTTCGATCTCGTCTGCGACGTGCTGGAACGGCCTGAAGATCGGCTGCGCGTCCTGGTCATCGATGGAAGCGCAGGAGTCGGCAAGAGTCATTTGATCGAACGGATCGTTCGACGTCGAGCAGAGCCCGTGTCCTACAAATCGGGGAAGCCCCTGCTTCTCCACATCGAGAGCCGCGGCAAGGTTCTCACATCGCTCAACGATCGGATCGCGGGCACCCTGTCGGGCCTGCGCGCAAGCTTCTTCGTGGAGGAGCTGAAGCCACTCGTCCGTCGCGGTGCGGTTCAATTGGCGATCGACGGCTTCGACGAGCTCTCGGACAGCCGGGGATACGTTCGCGCCTGGGGCGCATTGCGGGACTTCATCCGTGACCTCGAAGGCAAGGGCACCTGCATGCTGGCGGGACGTGACACGATGCTGGATCCGACCACCGTGCGGGAGGGATTGGGGAATACGGTCGGCGACGACGACATCGTTTTTCTGCGCATCCAGGATCCCCCCGCAAACGGTGTCCGAGTCTGGCTGTCCAACCACGAGAAATGGCGCAACCAGAAAGGGGTGTTGAATTCTCTCGAGAAACAAATCGAGAGCAGCGAGTATCTCAGGCGACCCTTCTTAATTTCCAGAATCGCGGATCTCGGGCCGGAGTATTTCCAGGATGCGCAGGGGGAGCCCATTGCCGAGCTCATGGAGAGCATCGTCCGAAGGGAGGGCGAGAAGATGACGGGTGCTTCGGCCGACGTCAGCCCCGAGCTCGCCAGCCAGCTTTACGGTGAAGTTCTCTCTGAAGTGGCCCGTATGATGATGGACGACGAGACCAACGAGATAGAAACGGATCTCGTCGAATTGCTGATCGAAGAAGTGTTCACCGGCCACGCGAATCCGGAGATGGTCAACGCGCTGGTTCAGCGCGCCAAGGCACTGGCTCTGTTGGAGGAAGAAGCAGGAGACGGCAACAAACGCAAGTTTCCTCACGAGACGGTCAGGTCATATTTCTTCGCCCGGAACGTCTTCGATTATTTTCCCGAACATGGAGCGACCACGGGCCTGCATCGTGTTCCCTTGAGTGCCGATGATTTCCGGATATTCAATCGCGTTGCGCGGCGCAAGTCCACGTTCGATCAGGAGCGGCTGCGCGACAACCTGCTGGCGAAGCTTCGTGAGCGGGGTGGCTACGACTATCTGCGGTCGAACATCGGGGGGCTTCTCCTGTCGTTCGCACCCTTGGAGGAGGATGGATCCGAAGACGACGTGCTCGTTCTTTCACATCTGGAGTTGCGGGACGTCTGGATGGCCGATCTTCTCGGGATCCAGAAGATCAGTCTGAACGGCTGCCATATACACCGTCTGGACGTTCGAGGAGCGGATCTGGGCGGAGTGCGGTTTTCGAACACCGAGATATTCGAGTTGCTTGCGGATCCTTTCGTCAAGTTCGGGACAAGTGTTCCGAAACCTCATTCCATCATCGTGTATGAACACTTCAAGGAAAAACGTCTGTTCGAAGGGGTGTCGGACTGGATCGCAGGGAAAACGCCGAGATCTGGACGTGACGACGCGGATCCGGACGAAAGATGGAATCTTCTGGAGAAATTCGCCCGCATCTCGATGCGGCAGTATTCGATACGATCCATTCCAGATCAAATGGATCCGACATCCAAAAAAATCATCGCGTCTCCGCTCTGGCCGCAGCTACGCATACTGCTGGAAAGGTACGATCGACTCGATGTGGACACCACCCACGTTGCCTCGGGACCGAGATCGGAGTGGTTCCATCTGGTCGCCGGTGAGGAATTTCTGAACCCAGGGCCGGAATCGCAGGAAAGCACCCATCGCATCCTCGAAGAATTGAACGCAGGTTCGCGGATGGCGAGCTGATCGAGAGGAGCGCCGGTTGATTCCCTCATTTTGGCGCCGTCACGGTTCATCAACATCGACTACGCGGGAGAGACTGTATTGAAACAGCGCACCGCCGGCGCGCGAGGCCTCGTCGAGCCCAACGCGGAGAACCGGTACACGGTGGGGCGGGCCGACCTGCCGCTGAGCTGCCCGATGCCGGGCATGTCCCTGTGGAACTCGCATCCGAAGGTCTATCTCCCCATCGAGGACAAGGGCGCCGTGAAGTGCCCGTACTGCGGCGCGGACTACGTGCTGGAGGACAAGTGATCCGCGTTGACGGGCCCGCCGACGCCGCGGGCAGGGCGATCCCCCTCGGTCGCGAGGCCGATGCGGCCGCGCGCCGGCCCGGACAGGGCGCCGCCGTCGACGGCAAGGCGGTCTACGTCCGGTTGCTGGGCCACGTTCTGCCGTACCGGCGGACGTTCGCAATCGGGGTTGCCGCGATGGTCGTGCTCGGCCTGACCGAGCCGGCGATCCCCGCGATCCTCGAAAGGATCATCGGAAGCTTCGAGGCGCAGGCGTTCGACGGCATGCCGTTCTACGCGGCGCTCTTCCTCGGGATGTTCTTCGTTCGTGGGCTTTCGTCCTTCTTCTCCATGTTCGCGCTCGAATCGGTCGCGGCCCGGATCGTCATGGATCTGCGCCGTGAGATGTTCGACCGGCTGATGCGCATCCCGGTGCCGGCGTACGAAGACGTCTCGTCCGGGTCGCTCATCTCCAAGGTCACGTTCGATACGCAACAGGTCACGGGCGCGGCGACCCGCGCCGTGACCGTGCTCGTGCGCGATTCCATCGCGGTGCTCGGCCTGCTCGGCTGGATGCTGTGGATCGACTGGATTCTGACACTCATCGTCCTTGCCGCCGCGCCCCCCGTCGTCGTCGTCGTCGTCTATTTCAGCCGGCGGCTGCGTCGGACGTCGCACGGGCTGCAGCGCACGATGGGCGACGTCACCCACGTTCTGCAGGAAGGCATCGAAGGCCACAAGGTGGTGAAGGTCTTCTCCGGCCAAGCGTATGAAACACGAAGGTTCACGGACGCGGCGACCCGCGCACGGCGGTTCCAGATCAAGTTCGCCGCGGCGGCGGCGGCGATGGCGCCGATCGCGCAGATGGCGACGGCACTCGCGCTCGCGATCATCCTCCTGCTGTCCGCAAGGCGGCTCGAGGGCGGCACGATGACCATCAGTGACTTCGTGAGCTTCTTCACCGCAATGGCGCTGCTGTTCGCTCCGGTCAAGCGGCTGACCAGAATCAACGCCCAGGTGCAGCAGGGCATTGCGGCCGCCGCCAGCGTCTTCACCCTGATCGACGCGTCGGTCGAGACCGACGCCGGCCCGGGTCGGATACGGCGTGCCGAGGGGCGGCTGGCGCTCGAATCGGTCACGTTCCGCTACCGCAGCGCGAGCCGGCCGGCCCTCGACAGGGTGTCGATCGCGATCGAGCCAGGAGAAACGGTGGCGCTCGTCGGGCCTTCGGGGAGCGGCAAGACGACCGTCGCGGGGCTGATCCCCCGGTTCCACGACCCCGAAAGCGGCCGTGTCAGGCTCGACGGTGTCGACGTGCGCGATCTCACGCTGGAGTCATTGCGCGCCAACGTCGCGCTCGTCAGCCAGGACATCGTCCTCTTCGAGGACACGGTGGCGGCGAACATCGCCTACGGCGGGGCCGCCGCCGATGCAACGCGCGAGGCGGTCACCGCCGCGGCACGCGCCGCGCACGCCCTCGAATTCATCGAGGCGATGCCGCAGGGGCTGGACACCCTCATCGGGGAGCGCGGCGTCAAGCTCTCGGGCGGCCAGCGCCAGCGGCTCGCGATCGCCCGCGCGGTGTTGAAGGACGCGCCGATCCTCATCCTGGACGAAGCGACCTCGTCGCTCGACAGCGAGTCCGAGCGGCATATCCGTGAAGCGGTGGAGACGTTACGCGCGGGAAGGACCACCCTGGTCATCGCCCACCGGCTGTCCACGATCGAAGGCGCCGACCGTATCGTCGTGATGGACCGCGGGCGGGTCGCGGACACCGGCACCCATGCCGAGCTGCTCGCGCGCAACGGGCTGTACACGGGGCTGTGCCGGTTCCAGTTCTTCCGCCGCGAACGTCCCGCGCGGCAGGCGGCCGGCCACGTCTCCGATCCGAAGACGTCGACCCTCTCCTGAGCCAATCGGGCATGCAGGCTTCCGGGAACCATCGACTCCTTCAAAGAACCGTCCGATACGCCGGACCGCACGCGGCCGCCGTGGACACCGGCGCACGGGGAACGACCCTCCGCACAACGGAGTCCCCGTGCGCTGACAGACGCCGCCGCGTCGCAATCCTCATAGAGTCGCTCGGAGGAGGGGGAGCGGAACGCGTAACGCTCTTCATCGCTGCCGGTCTTCTGGCCCGAGGGCACGAAGTCGACCTGCTGCTCAGGGACCTTGTGTGTGACTACCCTGACGATGTGCCGGCCGGCGCCCGGGTGTTCTTTCTCCCACACCGTGGGGAGACGGGGGGCCGAGAAGTTCTCGGGCGATACCCGAGCGTTCCGCGGCCAATGCCCGCCGGCCCGCACCCGTGGCGCCTTCGCTTTCCGCGCCTTGCATTGGCGACCGTGCTGCGCCGAAACCAGTGGATGCTGCTTGCGAGCACGAGCCTGCCGAGATGGGCAGCGGCGACTGCCGCATACCTCGAGTGCGAACGTCCGGACGCCGTTCTGGCCAACATGACTCGAGCGGTGGCGGTGGCGCAGATGGCGGAGCGTCTGGCGCAGGCGCACCACCGAGCGCGTATCGTGGCCGTACACCACAACAAGTTCAGATCCGGGCGCGAGATCCGCCGGGCCCGCGCGTCGTACCCCTACGTGACGGTCGCGGTGGGCGTCTCCTCCGGAGTCTCCGCCGAACTGACCGGTCTCTCCGGATGCCCCCGCGACCGGGTCCACACCGTTTACAATCCGGTCGTGTCGGCGGACCTCCTCCGGAAGACCAGCGAACCGGCCGGCCACCCATGGCTCGACGAACCCGGACCGCCGGTACTGCTCGCCATCGGCAGATTGAGGCCGCAGAAGGATTTTCCTGTCCTGCTGGTCGCCTTCGCACGACTCCTGGAGGGACGGCGGGCGCGGTTGATACTGTTGGGGAAAGGGCCTCTCCTCCTGGAACTCCGCTCGCTCGCACGAGAGCTTCGAATCACCGGACACGTGGATTTTCCCGGCTTCGTCGCCAATCCGTACGCTTTCCTGGCCAGGGCTTCGCTGTTCGTGCTGTCTTCCAGACACGAAGGGCTTCCGACCGTCCTGATCGAGGCGATGGCCTGCGGTTGCCCGGTGGTCAGCACCGATTGTCCGTCCGGACCGGAAGAGATCCTGGAAGGCGGACGATGGGGCGAGCTGGTGCCGGTGGACGATCCGGAAGCACTCGCGGCCGCAATGGCCCGCGGTCTGGACGCGCCGCCGCGTCGGGACACCCTTCGGGAAAGGGCGGGATTCTTCAGTATCGAACGCGCCGTCGATCGTTATGAGGAACTTCTCCTCGGATGATGCCCTGGTTCTTCCGCCTCGTACCGATCGTTTGCGAACCCGGCCCGCGACCCGCAAGTGTCCTGCTGCTCGCTTTCGTGGCGTTGCTGCCGGCCGAGCCGCTCTACAATGCGCCATGGATAGTGCTTGGGACGCTCGGCCTGTTGCGCGTGGCGTCCGGCCGCGTTCGGCTCGGCTCCCCTGAGAACCGCTTCCTCCGGATCGCGTTCCTGTGCATATGGCTTCCCATGCTGGCGTCACTGCCCGACGCCGTGAATCCAACGGACGCCATCCGCAAAACAGCGAGTACGTGCATCTACTTCCTTGCCGGGATCTACGTGATCGGGGCGTACACACGCTTCCGGGACCTCGATTGGGTCATGACGGGCGTCACCGCCATCTGCGTCTTCTGGTGCCTCGACGCCCTCTGGCAGTTCCATACCGGCGCCGACTGGTTCGGTGTTCCTCACCGGGGTGGGGAGCGATTCACCGGCCCCTTTGACGTTGCAGGCCGGCTCGGGTACGTACTTGCAGGCTTTGCGCCATTGTTTTTCGAGTGCATTCGGCGGGGGAACGGGCGATGGCCATGGAGACTCGTGCTCCTCGCACCCTTGTTCACGGCGGTCGCCCTGTCCGGCAGCCGGTCGGCGTGGGGCGCGTTGATCGTGGCAACCGCCGGCTACATTCTGTTCCTGATCCGCTGGTCGGGCCCTCCGCGCTGGAAACCAAAGCGGATCGCGGCCGTTGCGGTCGCGACGGTGCTGGTACCGGCACTTGCCGTCTGGGCCAAACCCGACCATGCGGTACGCGCATGGAAGACTGTCGAACTGCGTATAGTCTCCGTGGCTGGATTGTGGAGCGGCGATCGGGAGCAGATCGAAATAGCGACCACCATGCGTCTTTCGATATGGGAGACGGCCGTGAACATGTTCTCGGCGCACTGGTTGAACGGGGTCGGTCCGCGGGGTTTCCGCCATCTCTACCACGAATACAGCCCGGAACGCGATTACTTCTCCGAATTCCACGGACTCCCATACCCGGAGCTCGTCTCGCGATTGAACGGAAGCCGAGACCCGCCGCCCACCTCGCCGTCGCACGCAAGCCGACGACCAGCGTACTCCCCGCATGCGCCAATATTGGAAATCGCCGTCTCGACCGGTGTACTCGGCCTCCTGGGCTACGTCGTTCTGGCGGCGTCGTTCCTTGTGGGATTGCGTCGCTTCGAACCCGATTCTTTCCGGTCCGCGTATCCCTATGCGCTTGCATCGATCGTGGCGCTGTTTCCCATCGGCGGACATTTGTCCTTCCACGGCGTTTTCTCCGCCGGATTGATATGGTGGATAATCATCGTGAACGCGAGCGCGTTCGCAGTTGCATCTCGAAAGGAATCGAAGACGATGCCCGGTCACGCCGCAGGAGCTTGAACCGTTGAGATCCGCTCGGCAGTCTTCCAGGTATCGTATCTCGATCCTCACTCCGAGCCTGGCCGGACAGGGGGCGGAGCGCAAGGCGTTGCACATCGCCGCCGGTCTGGTCGAACGCGGACATGAGGTCGATCTGCTACTCCAGCGCCTGGTCTGCCATTACCCGGACGAAGTGCCGGGGGGCGCACGGCTTTTCTTCCTGTCCAGCCGTACCGACGAAAGAACCAGGACCAATCTGGAGCGAGCGCCCATGATTCCCCTGCCGCTCGTTCCCGGCCCCCGCCCGTGGCGGGTTCGCTACCCGCGGGTCGGGCTGGCCGCCAGGATGTGCCGAAATCAATCGTGGCTCCTCATGAGCACCCGGTTGCCACGATGGGCGGCCGGGGTGGCGGCGTACCTGAGCCGGGAGCGTCCGGACGCCGTTCTTGCCATGAACGTCCTCTCGGCCTCGGCCGCGGCGATGGCGCTGCACCTCGCGCAACGCCCGGCCCGGGTTGTGGCCACGTTGCATCAAGTGTTGAAATCGAAACGCGCACTCTACCGCGCGAGACACGCTTATCCGCACGCGGACGCGGTGGTGGGGGTCTCCCAAGGGGTATCCACCGAATTCGACAAGATCCCCGGCATGGAGCGCGTCCGGGTCCACACCATCTACAATCCCGTCGTGTCCACGTATCTCATGGGGCGAGCCCGCGAACCGGTGCATCATCCCTGGCTCGACGAGCCCGCCGCCCCGGTTGTCCTGGCCGCCGGCAAGTTGAACAAGGGAAAGGACTTTTCCACTCTGCTGGCCGCCTTTGCCCGGCTTCTGAGCCGGCGTCCGGCGCGCTTGATCGTACTCGGAGAGGGGCGCCTGCGCACCGCCCTGCGGTCGTTGGCGCAAAGGCTTCGGATCGATGAACACGTCGATTTCCCCGGCTTCATGGAGAACCCCTACGCCTTCCTGGCAAACGCCGACCTGTTCGTCCTCTCCTCCCGGAACGAGGCCCTCCCCACCGTCCTGATCGAAGCAATGGCGTGTGGTTGTCCGGTGGTCAGCACCGATTGCGATTTCGGACCGCGCGAGATCCTGGAAGGTGGGAAACACGGCGAACTCGTGCCCGTGGGCGATCCGGAGGCACTCTCGGCCGCGATGGTCCGCGCCCTGGACAAGCCTCTCCCCCGCGACGTGCTCCGGGAGAGGGCATCGTTCTTCAGCGCCGAGACCGCCGTTGAACAATATGAAAAGCTCCTTCTTGGCGCATCGAGCGGCACGGCTTCCTGCCCTCCGCGGAGCACCGAATGGCCTCCATGACCGGTTGCCCGCCTTTCGGATTTGCCTCGACCGCCTTCAGGAGGACCGTCGGACCCGGTTCAATGACGGGGCCGGCGAACCGGGCAAGCCCCATGGGCCGGAGTGTTCGGAATCCGTCCCCGTGACGTCCGCACGGATGTACGTTGGAGGGCCGTACAGGTCGTATTCCAGCCGGATCAACGACCTTCACCGGCGTTTCGACAATGAAGGTTCCGCGATACACTCGGGAAGGAATCTGATCAAGACCATGATCATGACCAACCCCGCAGGCGAATCGATCAAGGTGGCGGTCAAGGCTTTCAAGGTGCCGGCACGGCCACGGGGATTCATGTACGCACACTTGCGGCGGCCAAAGGCACGACGGTCGATGATCCACGCACAGAGGTTACTGGAAAGGGGGATCCGGACCCCGGATCCCGTGGCCTGCGTGGAGTACACGAATTTCGGGTGCCTGCGGCACAGCTACTACGTCTGTCGCTATTGGCGGCACGATCATGACCTGACCGCCTTGCTGTACAAGGGCGCTGCAATCGGCTGGAAAACGGACGTGTTGTTGAAACAGCTTGCGCTGTTCACCTTTCGGATGCATCAGAGCGGCGTCCTGCACCTGGACTACCATCCCGGAAACATCCTGACCAGATCGACGGGAGATGCTTACGATTTTGCACTTGTCGATCTCAATCGCATCAAATTCAAGTATCCGGATACAAGGGAACGCTTGACGGGCCTGCTCCGCCTCACGACAATCACCGATTATCTGGTTGTCATGGGGCGGGAGTACGCTGAAGTCTACGGAGTCGAACCAACCGTTTTCTTGCAGGAACTCATGAAGATTTATTCCAGGTTCAAAAATACTGCACGCAGGATAAAGTCAATCAAGTCATTCTTCCGATGATGAAGGTGGACAAGTCAATCTTTCGGTGGGACGGCTGTTCCGATCAGCCTCACGTCGTCGAGAAACGGGCCAAATGGTCGATCCGTGGTGCGAATCTCATCGAAATCCTCCCCGATCGATTGGCGGCGGTTTCGTCGTTTCTGGGATTTCTCCTGAAGACAGCTTCAAGAAACATCCGCATCGTCCCGAAAAGATCCCGCCGTATCAAGGAATTTCTGCCATACAGGAACGAGGATTGCATAGGAATCTGTGTGAATCCGGATCATCCCGTCGAAGACGGGAAGCCACTGTCCGGATCGGATCTTTCAAAAATTGTCGGAACGTTGAACCTGAGGCGCATCTCCATACGCATTCCGCTGCGGGACATCGACAATCTTCAGAGTTACGTGGATTTTGTCAAGTCGTTCGAAGGATACAAGATCCTCGCCGTGATCCTGCAAGATCGAGATTGCATTGAAGACGAGGAAAGGCTGAGAACCGCTCTGCGGCGCATCTTTTCCTCCCTTTCGGGACTCGTCGACCATTACCAGATCGGCAATGGAGTGAACCGGCTCAAATGGGGCTTTGTTACCCAACGGGAATACTTCGAGTTTTTCCGAACCGCGTGGGATCTGCGCAACAGGGAGTTCCCCTATGTCAAACTGCTTGGCGGCGCCGTGATTGATTTTGAAATTCTGGATCATTGCAGATCCCTGCGCAACGGATTTTCCTTCAAGTACGACGGCTACGCTTCATTGCTCTATGTGGACAGACGAGGCGCTCCGGAAAACCGCCAGCTTGGGTTCGATCTTCAAGGAAAGATGGATCTTCTCTCCCGGCTCATGGTTGAGGGCAACAAGCTGGATGCCGCGAATACACGTCTCTGGATCACGGAAGTCAACTGGCCTTTGCTCGACACCGGACGCCATGCTCCGGCCTTGGACGATACGCGCGTGGACGAGCAGGCACAGCTCGACTTTCTGGTGCGCTACTACTTGTTGGCGCTGGCAACGGGATCGTTGGCCGCCTGCTTTTGGCACCAACTGGTCGCCCCCGGTTACGGACTTGTCGACAACCGCCACGGAGCAGTGCGAAAACGCCCTGCATTCTACGGTTTCTCCGTACTATGTCGGCTGTTCAATGGAGCGGTCATCGAGAAATTCGGCAGGCAGGACGAATTGGGCCATTATCGGCTCACCGCCCGCAAGGACGGTGTCGAAATACTGGCTTTGTGGTGTTGTGGTCGCGAGACCTCCATTCCCATGCCGCCCGACAAGGTGGCCATGGACATCAAAGGAGAAACACTACCGACGACGATCGGGCAGCCTGTCGTCATCAGCGATTCGACCATTTACCTGATCGACGGTTGAATGCAGCGTGGTATGGCTTCAGTCTGGCGGGCGGCGCGATGGGTTGGGCCGATCAGTCCCCGGCGCCGGAGGGAGAGGGTGGACCGGAACGGTTGCGAGGCGTTGGGGAAGTCCGAGTCCTTCGAGCAATCCCGCCGTATGCGCTTGCGCTTTCTCAACGGCGACCATGCGCCCCTCAAGTTGGCTCATGCGCCCCTCAAGCTGGCCCATGCGTCCATCAATCTGGTCGACGCGCCCCTCAAGCTGGCTCATGCGCCCCTCAAGCTGGCTCATGCGCCCCTCAAGCTGGCTCATGCGCCCGTCAAGCTGGTCGATGCGCCCGTCAAGCTGGTCGATGCGCCGTTCGATGCGATCGCCTTGATTGGCAATCAGGAGAGCGAGGCTGATCGCGGCGGCGATGACCGTCCCGATGATGCCGCCGGCGGCTGTGAAGATGGCGGTGTTCGTCGTCATGGTGGTGTGCCCTGTGCCGATGCCGGAAACGGTTTGACGTGAGCGGTCGTTTGTGGTGTGCCCTGTGCCGATGCCGGAAACGGTTTGACGTGAGCGGTCGTTTCCGGCAGAAACCACTTCGTTGTACGTTCCTGCCGGCCGCCTTGCCCATTGATACGGATACGCACACCGGAGGGCACCCGCTCGACGTCCGGACATCGGGCGCCGGCCCACTGCCCGGCAAAGTAGCGGAGGCGGCGACGGCGCGCAAGTGAGGGATCGAGGGCCGGCCCGGCACAAGGACCGGACCGACCGTACGGGCGGCAGCGAGGACGACCGCCCGCGGGGTCGGCCGGCGGACGAGCCGAGAGGTGGAGCCCACGGGGCGGATGTGCACGAGGTCGAGGACCGGCCGTACGGACGGCAACGAGGACGACCGCCCGCGGGGTCGGCCGGTAGACGATCTGGGAGGTGGAGCCCGCGGGGCGGATGTGCGCGAGGCTGAAGGACATGGGCCGACGGGATTGTATCGGAGCGCGTGACCGGCGTCGCCAGGCGAAACCGTTGGCGGGATGAAGCTGCACCGTTCGAACCGGATGGAGGCGCTGGCGGGCGCGCTTGCCGACCTCATGCGCGCGGAGCCGGGGGAGCCGTGCGCGCCCGAGAGGATCGTCGTTCCGCATCCCACCATCGAGCGGTGGCTCTCGCTGGAGCTCGCGCGCGCGCTCGGCATCGCGACCAACCTCCGTTTCGAGCTTCCCGCCGAGTTCGCCTGGTCAATCATGCGCGATGCGGCGCCGGGACTTCCCAGGGAACAGATGTATGCCCCGGCGCGGCTGCGGTGGCGCATCCGTGACGTCCTGCCGGAGTGGGCGGAAGGGCCGGAGGGACGCACGGTGCGGGGCTACCTCGGGGACGGGGACCCGCGCAAGCGCTTCGAGCTCGCGGACCGTCTCGCCCGGGTCTTCGACCGTTGCCTCCTCTACCGCCCGGACTGGATCCGCGAATGGGAGCGCGGCGCGGCCCCGCACTGGCAGGCGCGGCTATGGCGGCGTCTGTCCGAAGACGGGCCAGGGGCCGGGGAGGGGCGGCCGGCCGGAGAAGAGCCACCGGCCGGTCGAAGCCGGACTCCCGCGGAAGGTGGGAGCGCCGGAGGAACGCGGGCCGACGGCGCGGATCGAGCCGCCACGCAGACTCGGGCTTCGGCGGAGGATTCGGTCGCCGAGGAGTCTGGAACCGCCGCCCCTCACTGGGTTGCGGCCATCGACGCCTTCCACGAACGGCTTGCCGCCGGCGTCCGTCCCTCCGGGTGGCCCGGGCGCGCGGTCTTCTTCGGAGTGTCCTCCTTCTCTCCTTCGTACCTGGAGGTGCTGCGCCGGGCCGGGGAGGGGATCGAGATCCACCTGTTCATGCTCGCCCCGTGCCGGGAGTACTGGGGCGACATCCGCTCACGGCGCGAGATCGGCCGCAGGGCGGGAAGCGCCGACCCCGCCGATGGCTACTTCACCGAGGGCAACGAGCTGCTCGCGGCGTGGGGGCGGGCGGGGCGCGAGACCTTTGACGCGCTCGTAGAGAGCGAGGTCGAGGGAGAGGAGGATCATTTCGCGCCGCCGGACGGCCTCCACCGGCTCGCCGCGGTGCAGCGGGACATCCTCGACCTCCGGCTCGCGAGCGAAGCGGCGGAGACCGAGGCGGCGCCGGTGGGTTTGCCATGCGCCGGCGCGGCGGGCGGATCCGCGCCGGAGGAAACGACGGCAGCGCCCCCACCGGTCGCGACGTCGCCGGAGAACCCGTCATCCGCCCGCCCGTTGCTCGAGTCGGGATCAGAGGACACGCCAACCGCAGGGGCGCCGGCCGCAGCTTCCCCGGCGGCCGTCCCTCCCGCCGACGTCCCGCCGGCCGGAGGGCTGGAAAGGAGGCCGGCACCCCCGGCCGACGATTCGATCCAGATCCACGTCTGCCACTCCCCGATGCGCGAAGCCGAGGTTCTGCACGATCGCCTGCTCGCGCTCTTCGACGCCCACGACGACCTCGAACCTGCCGACGTCCTGGTGCTGACGCCGAGCCTCGACGTCTACGGACCGGCCGTCGAGGCGGTGTTCGGAGCGGCGGGGCGTATCCCCTGCCACGTCGCGCGCGCACGGGGAGGGGAGTCGCGCACCCTGCGCGCGTTCCTCGATCTGCTCGCCCTGCCACGGTCGAGGCACGGCGCCGAGCCGATGCTCGCGCCACTGGCGGCGCCGGCGGTCCGGGCCCGGTTCGGGATCGGCGAGTCCGATCTCCCCGCCGTCCGCGCCCTGGTGCGGGAGGCCGGGATCCGGTGGGGGGTGGACGAGGCGCACCGGGGCAGGGAAGGGCTGCCGGAGACGGCCGGCCACACTTGGCGGCAGGGGCTGCGCCGGCTTCTGCTGGGCTACGCGATGGAAGGGACGGACGCGCTGGTCGCCGGGATCGTGCCCTGTTCGGCCGATGCGCCCGGATTCGGCGCCGGGGAGGTGGACGGGGAGTTCCTCGGACGCTTCGTCTCTTATTGCGAAGAGGTGTTCGGGCTTCGCGACCGGCTCTGCGGAGAACGCCGGCCGGCGCGGTGGGCGGCGTTGCTTCGCGCCGTGGTCCGTGACTTCTTCTCCGACGGCGGCCGTTCGCCCGCCGGCGGGCTGGCCGACGAAGTCGGTGCGGTCCGCGCCCTGATTCGGGACTTCGAGCGTGAGGCGCAGCACGCCGAATCGCCGGCGCCCATCGAGGTCGTCCTCGACGTGCTCCGCGAGCGCGCGGGCGACACCCGCCGCGAGCCCGCGCGGCTCGCCGACGGAGTGACCGTTGCGAGCCTCGGTCCGGGCCGGATCTTTCCGGCCGGGATCGTGTGCGTGGCCGGCATGAACGACGGCGCGTTCCCCCGCCTGGACCCGACCCCTTCGTTCGACCTCGTCGCGGCCGGTCCTGCCCGCCGTGGCGACCGTGACGTCCGCCACGAGGACCGGTTCGCGTTTCTGGAAGCGCTCCTCGCGGCCAGACGCTGCTTCCTCGTGACGTACATCGGGCGCGGTCCTCGGGACGACGCCCCCATTCCGCCGTCCGTGCTGGTGGACGAGCTGAAGGACTACCTCCGCCGCCGGTTTCCGGGGGCGCCGGTCGAGACCCGGCATCCCTTGCAGCCGTTCAGCCCGCGTTACTTTGTGGCCGGCGCGGGGGAACCGGGCCGGACGGCGGGCAGGGCCGCGGGCGGCGCGGGGCAGGAGGCGGTGTGCGAAACGGCAAACGAAACGGACAGCGATACGGCAGGCAGGACGTCAGGGTACGGGCCGGAAGAAGGACAAGCCGCCGAAGACCTCTTCAGCTATTCCCGGGGGATGTGCGAGGCGGCGAAGGCGATGCGGGGGAGAGGGAAGGTGGCCGATCCCCCGGAGCGCTTCGCGGTGGCGCTGTCCGAGCCGGAGGAATCCCGGCGCTGTGTCGCTCTCGCCGATTTGGTCGCGTTCTTCGCCAATCCCGTCCGTTTCTTCCTTCGTGACCGGCTCGGCGCGCGGCTCGAAGCCGGGGATGCCGCGCTCGACGACGAGGAGCCCTTCGAGATCGAAGGGCTCGAACGTTACCGGCTCCGCTCCGGGATATGGGAGCAGGTACGGGCCGGGACCGCGCCGGAGCGCTCCGCGGCACTCCTGCAGGGTAGCGGGCGCTTGCCGCACGCGGGCCTCGGCCTCGTCGTCCATGAGCGCGAGCGGGTGGAGGCGGAGCAACTCGAACGGCAGCTTGCCCGATACCGCGCCGCCCTCGAAGCGCCGCCTCGCGACGTCGATTTCGAGCTCGGTGGGTTCCGGGTCGTGGGCGCGATCGAACACGTCGAACCGGAAGGGGGCGGACCGGAAGGAGACGGACCGGGAACGACCGGACCGGACCGCATGGTCTGGTGGCGGATCGGGAGGTTGCGTGCCCGGGACCGGATCGAGATCGGGCTGCGGCAGCTCGCATGGGCGTCGGCGGGCCACGAGCCGATGGAAGCCGTCGCCATCTCTTCGGAGCGGGGCTCATGGACGACGACCACGTTTCCGCCCCCCGAGCGAGCGCGGGAGCAGTTCGAACGCTGGCTTCGCGCCTGGTGGCGGGGCCTTGCGGCGCCGCTCCCCTTCTTTCCGGAAACCTCCCTTGCGTATGCGAAGGCCGTCGTGCGCGCCGGGAGCGATGGGAGCGCAGCGGTGGAGAGCGCTCGGGCGAAAGCCTGCGACGCCTGGCTCGGAAGCCGATACCAGCGGGGCGAGCGGCTCGACCCCTGTCTCGGCCTGGTCTACGACGGTCCCGACCCGCTGGAGGGCGAGTTCGAGGACCTTGCGGAGGCGCTCCTCGTGCCGCTCATCGCCGGATCGGGGAGGTGAGGGCGCCGGAACGAACGTCCCGGCATCGGGCGGAGTCCCTTGTCACTACGGATCACCGTCCGTCCCGTCGAGAGGACGAGTATCGGGAGATGCAGGATCCCCGGCAGTGTCTTCGCTCGATCGTTTCCCGGTGGCTCCGCATCCGGCGGATTGCGCGCCACCTTCGGGGCCCGCATCCCTGCCGCATCGGGCGAGTGTGGTAAAGACGGGCAGCGTGGGCCGCCGGGCGTCGTACCATTCCAGCCACGAGGGACCGACGCGATGGACCGAAGGGGCGATGCGGCCGGCGAAGCCGGGATCGGGGCAGCCGATCCCGGCCGCACACCGTCCGACCTCCCGCTCGGCAGGGGCGGAACGACGTTCATCGAGGCCAGCGCGGGAACCGGCAAGACCCACGCGCTCACCACCCTGGTCGCCCGCCTCGTGGTGGAGGAAGGCCAGCAGCTCGATCGCATCCTCGTCGTCACCTTCACCCGCGCCGCCACCGCGGAGCTCCGGGACCGGATCCGCCGCACCCTCGGGGCCGCCCTCGACACGCTGAAGGTCCGTGCCGCGGGGGCGGACCTTCGATCGCGGGAGTCGGACCCCCAGGCGGTGGAGCTCCTTGCCCGCTGGGAGCGCGCGGGCGGGGTCGGGCCGGCCGAAGCGGCACGGCGGCTGGAGGCCGCGATGCACGACATCGACCGCGCGGGCGTGTACACCATCCACGGCTTCTGCCAACGGGTGCTGGCCGACCTCGCGTTCGAATGCGGGTTCCCCTTCGGGTTCGAGGTGAGCGGCGGAGACGACGCGATGGTGGCCGGCGCGGTGCGGGACTTCTGGCGCCGGCGGTTGTACCCCGCCCCGGTGCTGCTGGTACGCCACGCGGTGGAGAGTGGGTTCCTCCCGCGCGAGGTTGCCGAGTGGGTCTCGACCCGGCGCGCGAAGACCGGGGTCGCCGTCGTGGGGGGCGAGCCTCCGCCCGGAACGCTCGAAGAACGGGAGGCGCGGTGGCGGGGCGCGTTCGACGCGGCGCGGGTCGAATGGGAACGGCACCGGGAGGCGATCCGGGCCGATCTGCGGGATGGAAGTTGGCTCAACCGGAACCGCTACCGGCCCGCGAGGGTCGAGGAAGACCTCCGGCGGCTCGATGCGGCGTTCTCCGCACCCGCGCCCCGGTTGCCGGAGGAGGACGTAGCCGGTCACCATGGCAGGACGATCTTCGGCCGCTACGGCAGGGCGTGCTTGTCGGAGAGATGCAGGAAGGGGCGCGTCGTACCCGAGAACCCGCTGTTCGACGCGCTCGACCGCCTGGAGGAAGCGTCGCGGGCGCTGCGCTCGGTCTTCGACCGGTGGCTCCGATGGGCGCGTCGGGAAGTGCTGGCCGAAGTCCGCGAAACGATCCGCCGCCGCGTCCGTGAAGACCGGCGCCTCGGCTACGACGACCTGCTGATCGAGCTCGACCACGCGCTTGACGGCGCGGGCGGTGCGCGCCTCGCGGCCCGTATCCGCCGCGAATTCCCGTGCGCCCTCATCGACGAGTACCAGGACACCGATCCGCTCCAGGCCCGGATCTTCGAGCGGATCTATGGGGCCGGGGACGAGGCTCCGGTGGAGACGCCCGGCGGCGGGGCGGGGTCCGGCCCTGCCGGGGCCGGGCTGCACGGAGAGGCCCGAAGTGAAGTTCGGGGAGAAGGGTTCGGCGACGGTACGCGGTCCGACTCCGACGAGATCGGATCGGATGGGAGGATCCCGAGCGGGGCTCCGGGAGAGCCGCCCGGCGGCGGGGCAGGAACCGGCTCCATCGGCGCCGGAGCGGCCCCCCGGCCCATTCTCGTCGCCGTAGGCGACCCCAAGCAATCCATCTACCGGTTCCGGGGCGCGGACGTGTTCGCCTACCTCGCGGCCCGGCGCAGGGCCCGGGAGCGCCTCCATCTCGAATCGAACCGGCGCTCCGTCCCGGCCCTCGTCGAGGCGGTGAACGCGGTGTTCGCCGGAGCCGCCCCCTTCGTCGCGTCCGGGATCGAATACCGTCCGGTGGCCGCCGCCCGATGCGGCGGCAACCCCCTCCGGCTTCCGGCCGACGAAGGCGGTATCGCGGCCGGTGAAGGTTGCGCCGCATCCGGCGAAGACGGCGCCCCGCTCCGGTTCCGGCTCCTCCCTCGTCTGGAGGAAGGCAAGCCCCGGACCAAGGAGAGCACGGGCCCGGTCGCCGCGGGCGCGGCCGCGAACGAGATCGTCCGTCTCCTGGCGCTTGGGGCGGGCGGCGATGCCACCATCGAAGGGGCGCCGCTCACCGGCGCGGACGTCGCGGTGCTGGTCCGCACCCGCGAGCAGGGCCGGCTGGTCGCGGAGACGTTGCGCGAGCGCGGGATACGCAGCGTGGAGATCGACGACGGCAGCGTGTTCGACACGCGCGAGGCTGAGCAGGTCGAGCGCCTCCTGTGGGCCCTGGCCGAGCCCGGACGGGAGGCCGGGGTCCGGGGCGCCCTCGCCGGCGATCTGTTCGGACTCGACAACCGTGCGCTTCTGGCCCTGGACGACGACGAAGCGGCCTCGATGCGCTGGGCCGAACGGCTCGCGGAGTGGCGCTCGGACTGGGAGTCGAGGGGGATCGGCGCGGTTTTGCTGCGGTTGCTCGAAGGGGAGGGAGGCGCGGAGCGGCTCCTCGGGTATCGGGACGGGGCGCGGCGGCTCACGAACGTCCGGCACCTCGCCGAGCTCCTGCAGGTGGCGGAGACACGGGAGCGTTTCCCACCGGTCGAGCTTGCCGCCTGGCTGAGCCACCGCCGGAGAGAGCCCGACCGTCCTTCCGAGAGCGCCTTGCTCCGCATCGAGAGCGACGAAGGGCTCGTCAGGATCCTGACCGTGCACGGGGCCAAGGGACTCGAATTCCCCGTGGTGTTTTGCCCCTTCGCCTGGGACGCGCGGGGTCCGGAGCGCCGTCACACCCGTCACACCGCAACGGTGGATGCGATGTACCACCTGGGCGCGGCGCAGGATTACCGGGAAGTCATCGACCTCGACCCCGACGAGCGGGCCCGATCCATCGAGTGGATCGAAGACTTCTCCGAATCGGTGCGGCTCCTGTACGTCGCGCTCACCCGGGCGAAGTACCGGTGCGTGGTCACGTGGGGACAGGTGGGCGGCGCCGAGCACGCTCCGCTGGCGTGGCTTCTTCACCGATCCGGGGGCGGACCAGCGGCGGTGGCCGGACCGGACGGCGGAACACGGAACGGTTCCGGCCCGGATGGGGCAGGTGTCGGCGCAGGAAGAGGGCGCGCAACCGCCAGCACACCGGAAAGCGATTCCGGCGCGGAGGAGCCGGACGCGGCCGGCATCATGCCGGAGAGCGGTTCCGGCTCGGAAGGACAGGGCGCTGTCGCCCCCCCGCCGGAGAAGGGTCCGGACGGGGGAGGATCCGATCCGGCCGACGCCGCGCTCGAAGCCGTCGCCGAGCGGTTCAAGGGGCTGAGCGCATCGGACTGGATCGGCGAGATGGAGGCGTATGCGCAACGCTTTCCGGGCGCGATCTCGGTGGCCGCGCTCGACTCGGACCCGCCCCCGGTCCGTGCGCTGGCGCTTCCCGAAGGCCGCCCCCCCGCCCTTGCCGCGCGTGAGTTCGACCGGCCGCTCCGGCGCATCCGGCAGTTGACCAGCTTCACCGCACTCTCCGCCGAGGCTCTGTCCGCCGGCCTCTCCGGCCGGTCACCGGCAGGGCGCGACGGCGCCGAGATCGGTCGGCCGGACCACGACCAGCACGAGGCGCCGGCCGATGGCCCCGGAGAGGAGGCGAGCGCCCCCGGCGGGGGAGGGCACGAGCGGACCGCCTTCACCTTCCCGCGCGGATCGGTGGCGGGAAGCTGCCTGCACCGGATCTTCGAGCGCCTGGACGAGCCGGCCGGGAACGGATCGGAAACGCCCGATCTCGACGCGATCTGCCGCGAAGCGCTCGATGACTTCGGAATCGGCAGGGAATGGCGGCCGGCCGTGCGCGCCATGGTCGAACGCACCCGCGCGGTCCGCCTTCACGAACCGGGGCGGGAAGGACCGGAGGGAGGCGGCGGTTCGGGAAGGAGCGCCGGCTCCGGCGAGGACGGCTCGGGTGCGGGTGGTGACCCGTGCGGGCAGGGTGGCTCGAGCCGCGCCGGCGGTTCGAGCGGGAGCTGCCGTCCAGGGTGGGCCGGTGGTGGGAGCGGGAATGACCGCCCCGGCGGGGACGGTGGTTCCAGCCGGAGGAGCGGTTCGACCGAGGGAGGCGATTCGGGTGGGGCCGGCTGTTCGAGCCGGGACGCCGGTCCGGACGGGACGGCCGTCCCCCCCGGAGGCGGCGGCTTCCGCCTCGGCGATCCCATCCGCCGTCTCGTCGAGCTCGAATTCCATTTTCCGGTGGAGGGGCTCGACCGAGAGTGCCTCGCCGCCCGGCTCGTCGAGCACGGCTACCCGCATCCCTTCGCCCGGACGGTGCCGGACGGATCGGGGGAACCTCAGCCGCCGATCCACGGCTTCCTGCGGGGCTACGTGGATCTGGTGGTCGAGCACGCGGGGCGCTGGTACGTCCTCGACTACAAGTCGAACTGGCTCGGCCCGGTCCCTGCCGACTATGCGCCGGAGGCGCTCGACGAAGCGGTCCGCGTGGGCGGCTACCCGCTCCAGTACCTCATCTACCTCGTCGCGCTGCACCGCCATCTCACGACCCGGCTGCCCGGATACGACTACGAGTGCCACGTCGGCGGGGCCTTCTACCTCTTCGTGCGCGGCGTCGACCCCGCCGTCGGCATGCGCCGAGGCGTGTACTTCCACCGGCCGTCGGCCGCGTGCCTGTATGCGCTCGATGAATGTTTCCGAGGGATGGCCTGATCATGCCGGGCCGGCGAGAGGTGGACCCCAAGCCGGAGAGGGGGGTTGTCCAGGAATCGGGTCCACTTCCGTCTCAGCCGGCCCCCGCGCCGGACATGGCCCCGACACTCTGACGCCGGCGGTCATCGAAGCCGCCGTCTCGAATCCCCTGCCACCACCGGTTTTCCAGGTACCAGCGCACGGTGCGTCCCAGGCCTTCGTGCAGATTGAGTGACGGCCGCCATCCGAACTCCCGACGCATGCGGCCGGCATCGAGGACTCGAACAGAGCCCGTAAGCCAATGCTGTGGTGAAATGCGTTCACCGCGTACGGACTCGAACAGCGCGGTGAGACGTAACCCCGCCCCCTCTCGTCCGAGACGGGGCGGAGCTGTGTATGCCGCGAAGCGGTGCGGAGTACTGCCGAAGCGTCAAGCCTTGGCGGCGCTTGGCTCTCCCGCTGCACCACCGCCGGCCGGCTGCTGCACCGTCACGTGTTCCGCGGTGTCGGCGATCTCGTCGTACCAGCGGTCGTGGTGCTGCTTGGCCCAGTTCACGTCGACATAGCCGGTGGTCATTGCTTCCAGCGAACCCTCGGAGCCGATCGTGCCGATGTAGGCGTGGCCGATCCAGAACGCGATCCACAACAGCGCGCTGACGCCGTGGATCACGTTGGAGAGCTGCATGGTGCTCCGGGTCTGCGCCCACTCGACAGGAAACGCGAGGATGACCCCGGTCACGATGCAGGCCACTCCGAACGTCGCGATGAACCAGAACCAGAGCTTCTCACCGGAGTTGAGCCGCCCGCTGCTCGGGTGGCCCTTGCCGACGATGCCGCCCCCTTTGATCCACCATTCGACATCGCCCTTTTCGGGCAGATTGTTGACCAGCCACATCGCGATCATCAGCGCGACGCCAGGGGTGAAGATCCAGGGGCCGACGAACTCGTGCAGACCCATCGCCATCGCCGCCCACACCGAGAACCCTTCGGGGCCCATCAGCGGGATCAGGATCGACCTCCCGAAAAGCAGGCTGAGGCCCGTCACCGTGAGGACGACGAACGACGCCGCGGTCACCCAGTGCACGAAACGTTCCCACGGCGTCCATCGCTGCACCTTCACGCCGGACATGCCGTCCTCCAGTTTGACCTTGCCACGGATGGCGTAGAAATGAAGGATGACGACAATGAGTCCGAACAGGATCCAGCCCCCGTATACCGCGATCACCCGGTTGCGGATCTGGCGCCAGTTCTGGCCGCTCCCGTTGATGAGGTTGCTCGTCTCCCGGTTCAGCCAAGCCGCGTCGCTGCCCGGCATGGGCCGGCCGGTGACGGAGCTGTAGTTGAGGTTCGCGCCGTCCTCCGTCATGCGCTCCCCGCCCTCGCGAACCGCACGCCAGTAGTTCGCGCGCGGATTGGTGTCCTGGGCCCCGCCCTGTTGTGCGTAGGCGTCGGAGAACCCGACGTAGACGTAGCCGACAAGGGGCAGAGCCATCGCCCCCACGATCATCAGGACGACACTCGCGAGCGTGATGCGCCAGTAGCGCCTGCGCCTCTCGGGTGTCAGGTTCTTGCTTCGAGTCATGGCCGGTGCTCCTTCCGAAGATGGGGGTCGAGAAATGAGGGGCGCTTCAGCGATCGACCTGCACGAGCTGGAACCGCTTCATCAGCGCGTCGGTCCTCTCCGACGCCGCCTGGGCGAGCAGGGGGTCCTTCTCACCCTTGTACTCCCCGGGGTTGTGCACGGTGACCTCCGTGGAATCCCAACACCCGGCGAGCCCTGTCGCCACCACCACCGCGGCCGCGGTGAGTGTCGCCTTGTTGATGGTCATGGTGTCTCCTCAGGCCGTGTTGTTGCATGCGGATCTGGAGCCGATACGACCCGCGGCGCCGGGCGGCGCCGCGGGCCCGAACCGCATCCTCAGCCTTTCTCGACGTAGGCCGTCTCCCAGCCCCACCGTTGCGGCCGTCCGCCGCGACGGGTCAGCCGTTCGCGATAGATGTCGGCCACAAGGTCTCCATCCCCCGCGAGCAGCGCCTTCGTCGAGCAGAACTCCGCGCATAGCGGAAGCTTGCCTTCCGCGATCCGGTTGCGGCCGTACTTCTCGTACTCCCCGTCGGAATTGTCCGCCGCCGGACCGCCGGCGCAGAACGTGCACTTGTCCATCTTGCCGCGCACGCCGAACGCCTCCTTCTGCGGATACTGCGGTGCCCCGAACGGGCAGGCGTAGAAGCAGTAGCCGCAACCGATGCACAGGTCCTTGTCGTGCAGAACGATGCCGTCGTCGGTGGTGTAGAAGCAGTCCACCGGACACACCGCCGCGCAGGGCGCGTCGGTGCAGTGCATGCACGCTACCGAGATCGACTTCTCGCCCGGCACCCCGTCGTCTAGCACCACCACGCGACGCCGATTCACGCCCCAGGGCACCTCGTGCTCGTTCTTGCACGCGACGACGCAACCGTTGCATTCGATGCAGCGCTCGGCGTCACACAGAAACTTCATTCGAGCCATCGTGGGTTTCCTCCCTCTCGTCAGGCAGCGCGGATCTGACACAGGGTGACCTTCGTCTCCTGCATCTGCGTCACCGAGTCGTAGCCATAGGTCATCGCGGTATTGCAAGCGTCACCGCGCACGTACGGAGCAGCCCCCTCGGGATACTTCGCCAAGAGATCCTCGCCCTGGAAGAAGCCGCCGAAGTGGAACGGCGTCCAGACCACCCCCGGTGCGACCCGGCGCGTCACCATGACTTTCGCCTTGATCGTCGCCGTGCCGTCGGTGGGGGTCTCGATCCACACCATCTGGCCGTCCTTCAGACTGCGATCGTTCGCATCCTTGGGGTTGACCTCGACGAACATGTCCTGCTGCAACTCCGCCAGCCACGCCGTGGAGCGTTGCTCCTCGCCGCCCCCTTCGTACTCGACCAGACGTCCGCTCGAGAAGATGAGCGGGAACTCCTTGGAGTGGTCGTCCTTCTGGTACGAGGCATAGCGCGTCGGCAGCCGGTAGAAGCGCTTGCGGTCCTCGTAGGTCGGGTACTGCCCGACCAGATCCCGATGCGGCGAGAACAGCGGCTCGCGATGGATCGGCACCGGGTCGGGGAACGTCCACACCACGGCGCGGGCCTTGGCGTTGCCGAAGGGCGCGCAGCCGTGGTTGATGGCCACGCGCTGGATGCCGCCGGAGAGGTCGGTCTTCCAGTTCTTCCCTTCGGCCGCCGCTTTCTCTTCGTCGGTGAGGTCGTCCCACCATCCGAGCTGCTTGAGCACCTTGTGGTTGAACTCGGGGTAGCCGTCCCTGAGATCCGAACTCACGCTGTGGACGCCCTCGGCCAGGAGGTTCACGCCCTCGCGCTCCACGCCGAAGCGGGCACGGAACGTGAGGCCGCCGTCACCGACCGCCATGCTCGGGTTGTAGAGGACCGGGGTCCCCGGATGCCCCTTCTTGGTGACCGTCTCGCCCTTGGTGTTGACGTAGGTGAACTCGGTGTCCGGGTTCCCCCATGAGGGCCACGGCATCCCGTAGAAGTCGCCGTCGGCGGGTCCGCCCTCGGCGCGCAACGTGGTGGTGTTGAAGGTCTTGCGGTGCTCGGCGTGCAGCTTCAGACGCTCGGGGCTCTGGCCGGTGTAACCGATCGTCCACATCCCCTTGTTGATCTCGCGGGTAATGTCCTCGACGTTCGGCTCGTCGGTGGTCGCGTTGACCTGGATGTTCCTGAACAGCTCGTCCGCGAAGCCGAGCTTGCGCGCGAACTTCGCCATGATGGTGTGATCCGGCAGCGACTCCCATACCGGATCGATGATCTGGTCGCGCCACTGGATCGAGCGGTTCGACGCGGTGACCGAGCCGTAGGTCTCGAACTGGGTCGAGGCCGGAAGAAGGTACGTCCCTTCCTTGCGATCGTTCATCACCGCCGCATGGGTCGGATACGGATCGACGATGACCATGAGATCGAGCTTCTCCATCGCCTTCTTCATCTCGATCCCGCGGGTCTGGCTGTTGACCGCGTGGCCCCAGAGCACCATCGCCCGGACGTTGTCGCGCTGGCCGATGTTCGCCTTGTCCTCGTTCACGCCGTCGATCCAGCGCGAGACTGGGATCCCCCGGTAGTTCATCGGCTGGATTTCCTTGCCGTTGTCGCCAACGACCGGAGTGGGATCGAAACGACCCTTCAACCAATCGAGATCCGTATCCCACACGCGCGCCCAGTGCGCCCACGCGCCTCCCGAGAGACCGTAGTAGCCCGGCAGGGTGTGCGAGAGGACGCCGAGGTCCGTCGCGCCCTGGACGTTGTCATGGCCGCGGAAGATGTTCGCGCCGCCGCCGGACTTGCCGATGTTGCCGAGCGCGAGCTGCAGCACGCAGTACGAGCGGGTGTTGTTGTTGCCGATGGTGTGCTGCGTCCCACCCATGCACCACACGATGGTGCCGGGCCGGTTCTCGGCCATCATCTGCGCCGCCGCCTTCACCGTCTCGGCCGGGACCCCGGTGACCCGCAGGGTCTCCTCCGGCGTCCACTTCTTCACCTCCTCGCGGATCTGGTCCATCCCGTAGACACGCTGTCGGATGTACTCCTTGTCCTCCCAGCCGTTCTCGAAGACGTGCCAGAGCATGCCCCACATCAGACCCACGTCGGAGCCGGGGCGAAGCTGCACGTGAAGATCCGCGTGGGCCGCGGTGCGGGTGAAGCGCGGATCGCAGACGATCATCTTCGCGCCGTTCTCCTTCGCGCGGAGGATGTGCTGCATCGCCACGGGATGGGCCTCGGCCGGGTTGGACCCGACGAAGATCATCGCCTTGCAGTTGTGCATGTCGTTGTAGGAGTTGGTCATGGCGCCGTAGCCCCACGTGTTGGCAACTCCCGCGACCGTCGTCGAATGGCAGATGCGCGCCTGGTGGTCGACGTTGTTCGTGCCCCAGTACGCCGCGAACTTGCGGATCAGGTAGGACTGCTCGTTGCTGTGCTTGGCCGATCCGAGCCAGTACACCGAATCCGGCCCCGACTCCTCGCGGATGCGCAGCATGGCGTCGCCGATCTCGTCGATGGCGTCGTCCCAGCTCATGCGCTTCCACTTGCCGTCGGTGAGCTTCATCGGGTACTTCAGGCGCCGGGTGCCGATGCCGTGCTCGCGCACCGAGGCGCCCTTCGCGCAGTGCGCTCCGAGGTTCAGCGGGGAATCGAAGTCCGGCTCCTGCCCCGTCCACACGCCGTTCTGCAACTCGGCGATCACCCCGCAGCCGACCGAGCAGTGGGTACAGACGCTGCGCCGCAGCTCGGTCTCGACGCCTTCCTTGGGGCTGTGCCCCACCGCCGCACCCGCCTTGCGCATCATCGCGGGCGGCATCATCGTCGCGACCGCGGCGCCTCCCATGGTCAGGCCGGAGCGCCTGAGGAAGGCCCGGCGTCCGAACGCGCCGCGAGGCGCCGCGACGTGGACGGAGCCGGCGTTCCGGCCATTCTTCCGAATGAGCTTCATAGTGGTTCCTCCCTCCGCGGTTCAGAATCGGGCAAGCCGATAGTACCGCTCGATGTGATCCGTCATATGGTAGCCCCTGTGCCCCGGCGCCGCCTCCACGGCGGGTCCGGAGGCCGGCTCGGCGGCGCCGGCGATCCTCGCCCCCGCCGCTGCCGCCACGGTCACGGCGCCACCGGTGACGGCGGCCCTTTTCAGGAACTCGCGCCTGCCGTGCGGCTCTGAGCTCGTCTTCTTCATGCTCACCTCCTCTCTTCAGATGCACCGCCTTCGCCGCCCCCACGGGCGACTCAGGGCGTCAGACAACGATTGAAAGATACTCCATCTCGAACGTCATGAACTGCCCGCCGAACTGCCCCACCGCCCGGTAGAAGCGCGCCGAGCCGGCGGTTTGCAGATCCGCGAAGAACGCACGCATCCACGTCGCGACGTGGCGCTCGAAGAAACGCCGCTGTACGTCGAGCACGTGCTCGGGCGAAGCGATGACGAGGGCCATCGTCTCGAGCAGGGCGGCGGCGTGGTCCTCGGGCTCTTTCACGTCCTCCTGCCGTTCGAAGCCGAGTGCGGCGAGATCGGCCCGGAGCACCGCGAGCGGCTTGTCCATCACGAAACCGGTGAGGTACCACGAGCCGTAGGGGATGAGCTCTCCACGGCCGATGCCGATGAAGAGATCGTGATACTCGTCGTCGACGGCTTCGACGTCCGCGCGCTCCGCCGCCAGCTTGAGCACGCGCCAGGCAGTTGCGAGCTCGCCGCCGCCGTGGGCGGGAGCGTCAATGCCCGAAAGCAGATCGAAGAGATCGCGCCGCGGGGGACTCGCAAGCAACGCGGCCAGCAGACCGTAGGTGTTGGCGCGCACCGCGTCGTCCTCCGAGACGAACGGCGGCGGCAATACGGGATCAACGGCCATACCGGACCTGACGTCGAACGCCGCTTCCATTGATCCTCCGCTCAACCCCGGGCAGCCGACACGCGGCGGGCAGCCGACTGACTGCAATTTCCGATCCAGGTAGGCGCGGAAACATGGGGAGAAATCCCGACCTGTGGCGACAGCGAACCACGGCATGGTGGGATACCGGAAAGGAAATGAGACAAAATGTCCCGCTATGATTGATTCTGGGACGCATCGAGCATCAGTCCGCCGAGCCGGCTTCGCTCCTGAACAAGTCCTTGACCCGGCAATCCTCGCACATCTGCAGCCGCGCGAGGGCGCCCGGCGCCTGGAACATGGAATGGCCGGCGAGCCTCTGCTGCATGCGCACCACCACCGCGGTGGTGCCGAACACCTTGCCACAGCTCACGCAGCGGAAGGGCTGGTCCTCGTTGAGGGTGCGCGGGCGGCGACGGGCCTCGCGGTCGAAGAGGTAGCGCGGAGTGCGGGTGATGCAGGACTCGGGACACGCCCGCTCGCACAACCCGCACTGCACGCAGTTCATCTCGATGAAGGAGAGGCGGGGCTCGCCACCTCCCGCCTGCAGGGCCGAGGCGGGACACACCGACACGCAGGCCATGCAGAGCGTACAGGCGTCGCGGTCGGCTTCGACCGTCCCGTAGGGCGCGGCGAGCGGCAGATCGGCGGCTTCCGGGCGCAGCCGTGCGTGATCGTGGAGGTGGTCGAGCGCGAGCCGCACGTCGGTGCGCTTCTCGCCGATCGGCGCGAACGTGGCCGGCGGATCGGTGGCAGGCCCGGAAGCGGCGCCGAGGGCGACGTCGAGCGCCGCGTCGTCCGCGGCGAGGGTGAGGAGCGCCGGCGCGTAGCCCATGGATTCGAGGATCGCGCGGGTGACCCCCGCCTGCGCGTCGAGCTCGCGCCGGACGGAGCCCGGCACCCTCTCCGGCACGAGCAAGACGACCCGCGCCCCCCACGCGATGCACGCCGTCCAGGCGTCCATGCCGATCGAGCCGACTTCCTCGACCGCCCAGGGAATGACGGATTCGGGCGCGACGGGCGCGATGCGCGACCACCACTCGGCGCCGGCCTCCGCGTCGTGGAAGAGGAACACCGGTCCCCGCCCCCCGACCTCCCGGTACGCGGCCAGCGCCGCGCGCAACGCGGCGAGCTGACCGGAGGGCGGCGGATGCGCGTAGGTCACCGCTCCGGTCGGACATGCGCTCGCGCATACCCCCGCGCCCTGGCAGAGGTAGGGATCGACTTCGATGCGCTCGCCGATCGAGCGGATGGCCCCGGTCGGGCAGGCGTCGAGACAGCGCGTGCACCCGCGGATGCCGGAGGCGCCGTGGGCGCAGACGTCCGGGTCGTAACGGAAGTAGCGGGGTTTCTCGAACTCCCCGACGAGATCCCCCACCTGCTCGATCGCCTCCGCAAGCGCCGCCTCGTCGCCGCGCGGCGCGAAGTAGCCCGGGGGCAGGACCTCGTGCGCGAGGGCGGGCTCCGGGCGCAGATCGATCACGAGGTCGAAGGGCTTGCCCCCGGTGAGCGGCGAGGGGGCGACGACCATCGGCGCGCCATCGCTCTCGGCGTGGAGGGTGAACTCGCCGAGGTGCCCCTCCACGGTGGTGATTGCGGCATGGATGACACGCACCGCGCCGCCGCCCGCGGTCCCGTCGCCCGGCGGCGCGACGATCACGGTGTCGAGTCCGCCGCCGGCGCGTTCGGCCACCGGCGACGCCTCGGCCACCGAGCCGATGAGGGCGAGCCTCCCGGACGAGACGTAGGAGATCGGATCGGTCGGCCCGGATGGTTCGATGGCGGCGCTCCGCCGCGCCTCGTCGAGGGCGCGGGCCCGCGCGGCGCCGTCCACGGTGCTCGCCGGCAGGGCGGGTTCGGGTGTGCCGGCGCCGGCGTCGGCCTCCGTTCCGTTCATCATCGATTGCAGTCCCGATCATGTGACGAGACGCAGGAGATCGGATCGGTCGGCTCGGATGGTTCGATGGCGGCGCTCCGCCGCGCCTCGTCAAGGGCGCGGGCTCGCGCGGCGCCGTCCACGGTGCTCGCCATCTCTCCGCTCGCGACGCCCACCGCGTCGCCCGGCACCTCACCGTCCACGGCGTCCACCACATCATCGCCCGCAGGTGCATCCCGATCGGCCCCGGCCTCTCCTGCCGCGTCCTCGCTCGCGGCCCCCCGCGCCGCATCGGCTCGCGCCCTCCTCGCCCGCTCCGCTTCCATCTCGGCCTGATGCTTCATGTCGGAGGTCACGACGTCACCCAGAGGCTCGAAAGACGTGAAATCATCGTCGTAGTCGTCGAGCCCGTCACGGACGTTGAACACCGCGCTCATGAACAGCTTGCGCAGCGCACGGCGCCGCAGTCCTTCGCTGACGCCCGGGGAGAGGAAGCCGCTGTAGTCGCTGTCTTCGTGGAGGCTCTCGAGCGGCGGCATGTCCGCGTCGGCGAGCACCTTCTCCTCGACGGCAACCGCCTCGGGCGCCTCTCCGTCCGGCTCGCGGACGTCCGGTGCTTGGGCGGACTCGTCTTTCCGATCCTTCCGGCGCACCTCGGCCGCTGCCTCCTCCTCGCGGGCAACCTCGCGCCGGCGCCGCGCCCAGCGCCGCAACGGCCCCTCGACTCCGGGAGCCGGCCCGGTCTCAGTGGAGACGCCGCGATCCCTCACGCTCACGCGCTGTGTCCTCCGACTCCATCGCCCAGTCCCGGCGCTTGCGCTTCTTCCTGATCTCGGGCTGGTAGTGCTCGACGACGTAGCGCTCCACCCACTCGACGATCTTCTCGGGCATCGACACGGAATAGACCGGATCGTCGCATTCCAGGTGGGCGTTCGCTTCGTCCTGATTCGCGGTCACGATCACCGGGGCCAACTCGACTTCGCCCTCCTCGTCCTGGCCTCCTTCGAAGCACACGACGAAGAGGGAAGGCCGTTCGCTCAGCAGGTTGTACCAATAACCTTCGCAGCCGTCCGGGAACAGCTCGATCGCGAGACCCGGCCAGAGGTAGCGACGGCATTCGTCGTCCTCGTGCACGAGTGTCGCCTTCCCCCGCTCGGAGACGACCTCCTCGCCCGCCACCACCGCGACCGCCTCCCACTGCACCTGCGACCACGGCCCGACCCGCGCGATGCGCCGCTCCAGCACCACCGAGACCGGGATGCGGAGCGAATCGGGGACAGAGCCCTCGCCGGACATCATCGTCGAACCATCTGCAACAATCGCCGGAATCGGTGGGCAACCATAGCACGCCTTGCGGCTGCGACTGCACCGCGAGGGCCGGGGGATGGGTGTCGGGGGCTGCGCCCCCTGTGGCCGCCGCGCGGTGCGTGATCGGGCCTCCGCTTGCGTATACTCGGGGGACGCGGAACCGTCGAGGCGCGGGACGATGGATTACAGCGCTGAACCCTACCGCCCCGAGATGACCCAGGCGGGGCTGGCCCCTACCCACGCGGTGCGCGCCGTGGACGAGTACGGCGACATCCGCAACCTCCAGGTGGCTGGAGAGTTTCCGCTCACGATCAAGGTCGATGACCGGGAGATCGTGACCCTGATGACCCTCGGCACCTGGCCCGAGGCCCTCACCCTGGGCTACCTCCGCAACCAGCGGCTCATCGAGGACATCGAGGCGGTCCGCTCGGTCGAGGTCGACTGGGAGCGCGAGCAGGCCAACGTCACGACGTTCGCGGGCGAGGGGATCCCCGACAAGGAGCAGAAGCTCGCCAAGCGCACCGTGACCACCGGCTGCGGCCAAGGGACGGTGTTCAGTTGCACACTGGACAAACTCTACGAACTGCGGCTGCCGGAGGTCCGCCTCACGCAGTCCGGCATCTACCGCCTGCTCAAGTCAATCACCTCGTACAACGAGATCTACCGGCAGGCGGGGGCGGTGCACGGCTGTGCGCTGTGCCGCGACGCCGAGATCATCACGTTCATCGAGGACGTCGGTCGACACAACGCGGCGGACGCGATCTCGGGGCTGATGTGGCTCGACCGGGTAGGCGGCGAGGACAAGATCTTCTACACGACCGGAAGGCTCACTTCCGAGATCGTGATGAAGGCGGCGCACATGGGGATCCCTGCCATCCTCTCGCGCTCCGGGGTGACCCACATGGGGCTGGAGCTGGCCGGGGATCTCGGGATCGTGATGATCGCGCGCGCGAAGGGCCGGCACTTCCTCGTCTACAACGGCGCCGATCGGATCGAGTTCGACGCGGTTCCCGAGCGTCGCCCGGTTCCGGCTGCGCCGGCTGTCTCGCCCGCGCCGGCGGCGCCATCCGCAGCGACGGGACCGTCCGCATCCGCAACGGCGGTGCCGTCTGCGCCGGTTGTCCCCCCCGCCCCGGCGACGCCATCTGCACAGGCCGCGCTGTCCATGCCGGCGGCACCATCCCCCGCCGCCGCGTCCTCGGCATGACCGTCCCGTCCGCGCCGACCGTCCCGTGCGCCCCGGCGACATCGTCCGTATCGGCTGTCCCATTTGTGCCGGTGGCGCCATCCTCAGCGGCGACTCCGGCGGGCGCTTCGTGCGCCTGAACGCCGGCGGGCGGATGGCGAAGCCGAAGGACCACGCCGCCGGCACGGGCACCCCTGCGCCGTCGCCGGAGGGTGCCACCACCGATGCTCCCGCGCTGATGAACGCCCGCCAGGCCGCGGATTACCTCCGGATCAACGAAAAGAAGGTCTACCAGCTCGCGACCGAGGGACGCCTGCCGGGGACCAAGGTGACGGGGAAGTGGCTGTTCCCGCGCGACCTCGTCGACCAGTGGCTGCTGGAGTCGAGCCACCGCGGGGTGCTCGCCGATCGTCTGATCCTGACCGGGAGCGACGATCCGCTTCTGCACCGGATCGTCTCCAGGCTCGCGCAGGCGGTCGAATCGCGCGCCCTCGTCGTGTACTCCGCCACCGGGACCCGCCTCGGACTCCGCCTTCTCGCGGCGGGACGGGCCGACGTGTGCGCGGTGCACTGGGGCCCGGCCACGGAGAGCGACGTCCGCCATTCCGCGTTGCTCAACCGCTTTCCGGGATACGCGCAATGGGTGCTCGTGCGGGCGTTCCGCCGGGAGCAAGGGCTGATGGTGTCGCCTCGAATCGTCGATCGTCATGGTTCGAGCCTCAAGACGCTCGTCGGGGCCGGCGTTCGCTGGGCGTTCCGCCAGGACGGCTCCGGATCGCAGCGATTCCTCGAAGAGACGTGCGCGGCGGCGGATACGAGTCCGGATCGGCTCGAATGCACGATGATCGCCCAATCCGAGCGCGAGGCGGCATCGCACGTCTCGATGGGAGAGGCCGACGTCGCCCCCGGGGTTCGGGCCGCCGCAACCGAGTGCGGCCTCGACTTCCTCGCGACCGGCGAGGAGGCTTTCGATCTGGCGCTGCCCCGGGACGTCTACTTCCGCACGCTGTTCCAACGCCTCGCCGATTCGCTGAAGTCCGAGGAAACCCGATCGGCCGCCGCGAGACTCGGCGGCTACGATCTCGCCGAGGCGGGGCGGCTCGTCTGGTCCGCGCCGTAATTGGCGGCGCCTCGCAAGGGGAGCCGGTGTGGTGCAATTGAGAAGGAGAGACAGAGCACCATACCGTGGCGGGTGCCCCGCTTGGCGTTCCGGTTCAGCCCGCGGCCGGCGCAAGCCGGTACGCCCGCATCCTCCGGTAGAAAGGAAGGTGATGCTCGTAGTAATCCCGCAGGCAGGGGGCGGCGTCCAGTCCGGGGCCGGCGGCCGGGTATCCGGGATTGACGATGCCCCTGGAGACAGCCAGGTCGGCGTGCCAGCCGCTCACGTCCCGCCACGCGGGCGGCAGCCCATCGTCCCACTCCAGCGCCCGCGGCATGAAGGACAACCCCAGCGCCCGGCAGTACGCGCGCAGGGTGCCGGCGGAGTCCTCGGCAAGATCCGCGGCGTCGATCACGACCGGCGTCCGCGCGGTGATCTCCCTGACTCGCTCGAAGTGGCGGTACTGGGCTTCGCAGCCGATCTCTTCCAGGGTCACGCCGGGGTCGAGCCGGTAGTAGGACGGGATCGAGCGTTCCGGGTCACGGATGAGGAACGTGCTGGTCATGCGCCGGATGAAGTCCGTATCGGCATGGATGTAGTCGCCGACGTAGTAGGACATGTCCTTGACGAACACCGGCCGGGTGCGCGCGGTATCGAGGATCATCAAGCGGATGGCCTCGTAGGACGCCGGCCTCTCCGGGTCGACGTCGAGGTGCGGCAAGCGTTTCCGGGCGTCGTGCACGTAGTAGAGATACAGGAAGGGCTCGTGGAACGTGGCCAGATCGCCGCGTTCGAGCATCGCCCGCTCCACCGCACTCGACAGGGAGCGGGGGTGGCACCAGAGGAAGATGAGCCTGTGCATGTCATCCTCATATAACGTTGGACAGTGCTACGTCTGTCACTCCATGACATCGAGTGCTAACATATCTCGACTTCGAGATCCGAGTGAACAAAATGAGCACAGCATTGCAGTTGCCGGTCGCCAACCCCCCGGTCGGGAGCCTCGAAGCGTATCGGCAGGCGGTCTTCTCGCTCCCGATGCTCAGCGCGGAGGAGGAGCGGGCATTGGCCGAGCGGTATCGCGACGAGCGGGATCTGGATGCTGCATGGACGTTGGTGACCGCTCACTTGCGCTTCGTCGTCCGTATCGCTCGGGGCTACGATGGGTACGGACTTGCGCAGGCCGACCTGATCCAGGAAGGCAACGTCGGGCTGATGAAGGCGGTCAAGCGTTTCGATCCGAGCGTCGGCGTACGGCTCGTCTCCTTCGCGGTCCACTGGATAAGAGCCGAGATCCACGAATTCATCCTGCGCAACTGGCGAATCGTCAAGGTCGCCACCACCAAGGCGCAACGCAAGCTCTTCTTCAACCTGCGCAGCGCAAGAAGGCGACTCGGCTGGATGTCGCGCGACGAGATCGAAGTCATCGCCACAGACCTCGGCGTCGAGCCTCGGGTCGTCATCGAGATGGAGCAGCGGCTGAACGCGCACGACGCATCCTTCGACCCGCTGATCGAGAATGAATCCGACAACGATCGGCCGTCCCCGTCCGGCTACCTCCAGGATCTGCGATTCGAACCGGCGATTCTGGTCGAGGATGACGATTGGGAAGCCCACAGCGAGGCAAGACTCGCCGATGCCCTGGAGGCGCTCGACGATCGCAGCCGCTCGATCATCGAGAGGCGATGGCTCTTCGAGCGGAAAGTGACCTTGCAGGAGCTTGCCGGCGAGTACGGAGTCTCCGCGGAGAGGATTCGCCAGATCGAGAAAAACGCCCTCAAGAAGCTCCGGACCCTGATCGACATCTGAGCGGGCGGGACGAGCGCCCGATCTCGTGGTGACTTCCCGCCGGCGCGGCCGCGAAGCCAGTCACCACACAGCAATTCCCGCCAAGCCCGAAAACATCCATTGAACCGCCGCAACCAGATGCTCAGACAGTAGAAAAGGCCGCGAGATCCGGGTTCCCTGACCGTGTCCGGAACGTCAGCGGGAATTGATGCTCACCACCCACGTGCATAGTGATCGGCGAGCAGGCCGGCGAAGATCCCGAACAGATAGTAAATCGAATAGCCGAAGGTTCGCATCGGCAGCTTGGCGTCGCGCCGGCGGTACAAAGCTACGGCATGACCAAGAAACCCCGCGCCGAGCACCGTCGCAACGGTGAGGTAGATCACGCCGCTCATCTTCGTCGCGAACGGCAGCAGGCTCACTACGAGCAGAAGGACGGTGTAAAGCAGTACGTGCAGCCGCGTGAAGTCGACACCGTGCGTCACCGGCAGCATGGGAACCTCCGCGTTCGCGTATTCCCGGTGGCGGTGGATCGCCAGTGCCCAGAAGTGAGGCGGCGTCCACGCGAAGATGATCAGGAACAGCAGCAGTGCATGCGGATCGACGTCGCCGCTCACCGCCGACCAGCCAAGCACCGGAGGCATCGCCCCGGCGGCGCCTCCGATGACGATGTTCTGGGGCGTCGCCCGTTTGAGGAAGAGGCTGTAGATCACCGCGTATCCGACGAGCGATCCGAACGTCAGCGCCGCCGTCAACACGTTGACGCCCCAGGCCAGAAGGGCCATCGAGCATACGCACAGCACGGCGGCAAACGTCGCCGCGGAGACCGCATCGACCTTCCCGCTTGGCAATGGACGGCCGCTCGTTCTCGCCATGAGCGCGTCGATCCGACGATCGGCGAGATGATTGACCGCGGCCCCCGCCGCCGCCGCACCCCCGATACCGAGAACCCCGGGCACCAGGATCTCCAACGGCACCATCGCCGGGCTCGCAAGCAGCATGCCGACGATGGCCGTAAAGACGATCAGTGCGACGACCTTCGGCTTGCAGAGGGCGACGTACTCGCGCCATCTGCGGGTGTCGTCGACAAGCAGTACTCGGGTGGTGGGCACGATACGCCAGTCGGAGGTGAAACAGCCGGAACCGGAATCATAACAAGTCCGGCCGTGGTGCCGTGACGGTGCCGCCGAGCGCGTCCGATCTCCCTTCCCTCGGGGATCTCTCGCCGGTTCAGCCGATCTTCGAGATCTTCAGCATCCTGGCGAGATCGCGGGTGAGCCCCTTGCCCTGCAACTCCAGGCGGTATTGCAACACCGCGTGGCGTTGCGGATCGACGACGAGCAGCACCGGCGGATCTCCGTCGAAGCGGCCGAGCCACGCCGCGGACACCGGGACCAGGATCAGGTCCGCGTCCATGGATCGCATCCGATCCACCGGACGACCGGCACGATGGACGAGCATCCTGACGACCCGGTCATGGTCCTTGCCGAGGGAGATGCGCACGCGCCGGGTGAGATCGAGAAGGGCCTTGCAGTCGTCATCGCACGTCGATCCGACCGGATGCAGCAGGATCCAGCGTCCAACGGCGCGGTTTGCGGCGGCCCGGTCCATCGTCGAGAGGTCGACCTTCCACGCAGGCTCGACGAGCTCTCCATGGTTCATCCGGCCGAACGGACGCCACTGCGGCCACCAGACGTTGAGGGCATAAGCGACCAGGACAGGAGCGATGAACACGGCAAACAGCCCGAGCAGCACAAGCCGGTTCCCGCGCCTCGCCCGCCGGCGTAATTCAGCGTCGTGCGCTTCGACGGACATTGACGACGATCCATACGACGGCCACCGTGGCCGCCAGCGAGAACCATTGGAACGCGTACCCACGATGGCGTTCGGGACCGATCCCGAGGTACGGAGTCCACTCGCGTACGAAGCCGTGCGGCTGCGCCGCATCCATCAGGACCACGAACGGGAGGACTGACCGATCGAGATCCCGAGCCGTCTTGTCGAGATCGATCCGTTGCACCACCTTCGGCCAGGAGGAGCCGGCGTAGCCGTCGTCGCCAAGGAGGAGCGGGTGCCGAGGATGGTCCACGATCCCGGACACGACCCACGGCGATGCGTCCAGCGAAACGTCCGGAAGCCGTTCACGGCTCGAGCCGGTCTCCACCCAGCCGCGGTTGACGAGGAGGACGCGGTCAAGGCCCGTCACCAGGATCGGCACATAGACGTGATAGCCGGCGACTCCGTCTCGAGTGCGGTTGTCCAGGAAATACTGGTGTTCGCCGAAGACGTCGCCCGCGACCTCGACGCGCCGGTACCGCCACCAGTCGGAATCGATTTCGGCAGGCGTGGCGGACAGGCGCTGGTTGAGCTGCACCGGGACGTCGCTTGTACGAGTGGCGAACGTCCCGCGGCGGCGCTCTTTCTCGCCAGCCCGATCGAGCTGCCACAGCCCGAGCCACGAAAACGACACGATGGCAAGGACGGTTGCCGCCATCGGAGCGAATGAACGCAAGGTAGCTGGAATCATCGATGCACTTCACCGGCGCGTCCGGCGATGCCGGTGCGGGACGCTACGGTATACTGCCGTGACACCCCCGGGTACGATACCGATGCTCGCGAAACTGGCCGTGGTGGCAATCTTCATCGGCGTACTGGCCAGCCTGGGCTCCGGTTTGTTCTTCCTCGTCAAGGACAAGGGCCGATCCAAGCGCACCGTCAAGGCGTTGACGGTGCGGGTGGGGATCTCGATCGGCCTGCTCTGCCTCCTTGTTCTGCTCTGGGCGCTCGGCCTTATCCAGCCGCACGGGATTCGACCCTGAACCCGCACTGACCGCGAATGCTCCTCCTGCTGCGATCGCCGATTCCGATCGGCAAGGGCCGTCGATATGCGCCCCCCTGAGCGCGGCAACCCTCAGAGCCAGTAGACGAAGACGAACAACCCGATCCATACCACGTCAACGAAGTGCCAGTACCACGCCGCCGCTTCGAACGCGAAGTGGTTCTCCGGGGTGAAATGGCCCTTCATCGACCGAAGCAGCATGATCAACAGCATGATCGCGCCGATGGTCACGTGCAGACCGTGGAATCCGGTCAACATGAAGAATGTCGATCCGTACACCCCCGACCCCAGGGTCAGATTGAGGTCGCCGTACGCATGTGCGAACTCGTATCCCTGCAATGCGAGGAAGATCACCCCGAGCGCCACGGTCACGAACAGCCACCAGCACAGTTTGCCGCGCTCGTTCTTCTTCAGTGCCCAGTGGGCGAGGGTGACCGTGCCGCCGCTCGAGACGAGGATGATGGTGTTGATGAAGGGGATGCCGAACGCCGGTATCGTCTCGAACGTGCCGCCGATGTCGCCGGGCCCGTTCGTCGGCCACGTCCCTTCGAAGCCCGGCCACAACAAGGGCCCGGTCATGAACCCGCCGGCGCCTTCACCGGCGAGCCACGGCACCGAATAGATCCGGGCGTAGAACAGGGCACCGAAGAACGCCGCGAAGAACAGCACCTCGGAGAAGATGAACCACAACATCCCCTGCCGGAAGGAGAGGTCGACTTGGGCGTTGTAGGCGCCCGACTCGCTCTCGCCGATGACGGTGCCGAACCAGCCGACCATCATCCCGATGATGATCAGGGTGCCGACGACCATGATCCCTATCGCGGACGAACTGCCGTTGAGCAACATCGCGAACCCGCCGAGCAGCGCGAACAGGCCGATCGACCCCATGATCGGCCACTTGGTGCCGTGTGGAATGTAGTAACCGCTTTTTGCTGCAACCATTGCCCTTGGCCATCCTGTTGCTGAATTCGAGCCGTCTCCCGTCCGGGCCGGTGGCGTCGCCGACGCCCTGCCCGTGGGCGAGCTATCCAGCCTGCTGTGAATTGAAGAACGTGTACGACAACGTCACCGTTGCAATATCGGCCGGGAGGTCCCGGCTCAGCACGAAACGCACCGGCAGGTTTCGCGCTTCCCCGGGAGCGAATTCCTGCCGGGTGAAGCAGAAACATTCCGTCTTGTTGAAGTGCAGCGACGCGACGGAGGGCGCCACCGAGGGACGCGCCTGACCGATCGTCGTGACCGAGGCCAGGTTCCTCGCGAAATACGTGGTTTCGTACACCTGCCCCGGGTGCACCTCCATCGATGCGGCGCCCGGGCGGAACTCCCACGGCAGCCGGCTGTTCACGGTACCGAGAAATTGGACCTTGATCGTCCGGCTCGTATCGACTCCACCGGTGAGCGTGTTCGCCTCCACTACCCCGGTGCGTCCGCCCAAGCCTGTGATCTCGCAGAGCACGTCGTAGAGCGGAACGAGCGCGTATCCGAACCCGAACATCGCGAGCACCACGAGCGCGAGCCGTCGCGCCGTCTTCCCGTTCGCCCGCGCCATGGACTGTCGGGTGTTCATGGGTGTTTCAGCAGGAGGATGCCGACGTAGAACGCGACGGCCACAAGCGCCAGCACAACGGCCAGGCGAACGTTCGCCCGGCGCGCGCTCCGATCGGCATCGGCGGTGATAGCCACGTCTTCGCGCACCCCGTCAGCCGTGCGCTTCCGCCTCGGTGACTGCCGGCGGCTCTTCGAACGTGTGGTACGGAGGCGGTGACGCCAGCGTCCATTCGAGGCCGTGGGCGCCCTCCCACACCCGCTCCGTCGCCTTCTTGCCGCCTCGGATGGTCTGGACGACGATGTAGAGGAACATGAGCTGCGAGAGCCCGAACACGAAGCCGCCGATGCTGGAGACCATGTTCCAGTCGGTGAACTGGACGGCGTAGTCGGGGATCCTCCGCGGCATCCCTGCCAGACCGAGAAAATGCTGGGGGAAGAACAGCACGTTGACCGAGACGGTGGAGATCCAGAAATGCCACTTCCCGAGCCTCTCGTCGTACATGTGTCCCGTCCACTTCGGCAGCCAGTAGTACACGCCTCCGATGATCGCGAAGATCGCTCCGGTGACCAGCACGTAGTGGAAGTGGGCGACGACGAAGTAGGTGTCGTGATACTGGAAATCGACCGGCGTAATCGCGAGCATGAGGCCGGAAAAACCCCCGATCGTGAACAGCACGACGAACGCGATCGCCCACAGCATCGGCGTCTCGAACGTCATCGAGCCGCGCCACATCGTCGCTATCCAGTTGAAGACCTTCACCCCGGTCGGCACGGCGATCAGCATCGTCGTATACATGAAGAAGAGCTCGCCGGAAAGCGGCATTCCGACCGTGAACATGTGATGCGCCCACACGATGAAGGAGATGAACGCGATCGAAGCGGTCGCGTACACCATCGATTCGTACCCGAACAGGGGCTTTCGCGCGAAGGTGGGGATGATCTGCGAGATGATGCCGAACGCGGGCAGGATGAGGATGTAGACCTCGGGGTGTCCGAAGAACCAGAACACGTGCTGGAACATGACCGGGTCGCCGCCGCCGGCCGCGTTGAAGAACGACGTGCCGAAGAACTTGTCGGTGAGCAGCATCGTCACCGCACCGGCCAGCACCGGCATCGCCGCGATGAGCAGGAACGCGGTGATCAGCCACGTCCACACGAACAGCGGCATGCGCAGCAGCGTCATGCCCGGCGCCCGCATGTTCAGGATCGTGACGATGATGTTGATCGCCCCCATGATGGAGGAGATGCCCATGATGTGCACCGCGAAAATCATGAACGCGACGTTCGACCCGCCCTGGAGCACCAGCGGCGGATACATCGTCCAGCCCGCCGCCGGTGCGCCGCCTGGCAGGAAGAACGTACCGATGAGGAGGGTGAAGGCGAAGGGCAGCAGCCAGAAGCTCCAGTTGTTCAAGCGCGGCAGCGCCATGTCGGGCGCGCCCACCATCATCGGAACCAGCCAGTTCGCGAAGCCGACGAACGCGGGCATGATGGCGCCGAAGATCATGATCAGCGCATGCATCGTCGTAAACTGGTTGAACAGATGGGGATCGAGCCATTGCAGTCCGGGCTTGAACAACTCGGCACGGATCCCCATGGCGAGGAACCCGCCGACGAAGAACATGATGAGCGCGAACCACAGGTACAGGGTGCCGATGTCCTTGTGGTTGGTGGTGAACACCCACCGCAGCAGACCCGGGTCCGGCCCGTGATGGTGGTGGTCGCCGGCGTGTGCTTCGTGCGAGGTGCTCATGTCCCTCGGCCTCCCGTCTCCAGGTTGCGCGCCGCAGAGATCATCGCCGGCTGAACGACGTCACCTGTGGCGTTTCCGAATGCGTTGCGCTGGTACGTCACGACGGCCGCGAGCTCGACGTCGCCGAGCTGCGAGCCGAACGACTGCATCGCCGTCCCGCTACGCCCGTCCATCACCAGCTTCAGATGGGCCTGTACGTCACCGGTCGCCACCTCGCTTCCCCGAATGGAGGGAAACGCGCCTTCGACTCCGGTGCCGTCCACCTGATGGCAGGTCGCGCAGGACGTGACGTAGACCTTCTCACCGAACGCCATCAGCTCCGACTTGCTCCACTCCCGCATCGCAAGCGCGGCCTGCTCCGCCTGAGCCTGCTTCTGCTCCGCGATCCAGGCCTTGTACTCCTCCTCGGGGGCCGCGCGGACCACGATCGGCATGAATCCATGGTCCTTGCCACAAAGCTCGGCGCACTGGCCGCGATAGACACCAGGCTCTTCCACGCGGGTCCAGATCTCGTTGATGAAACCTGGGATCGCATCCTTCTTCTGACCCAGCTCCGGTACCCACCACGCATGGATGACATCGTCGGCGGTCAGCAGCAGCCGCACCTTCTTGCCGACGGGGAACACGATGGGGTTGTCGACATCGAGAAGATAATTCTCGACCCTGGTGGGATCCTCGTAGATGGCCTGGCGGCTCGATGCCGCGAGATTGCTGTAGATCGTCAGGTCGTCTTCGATGAACTCGTACTTCCACTTCCATTGGTAGGCGGTGACCTTGACGGTGAGATCGGCGTCGGTGGTGTCCTCCATCTCGATGAGGGTCGTCGTCGCGGGCACCGCCATCGTCACGAGGATGATGATCGGAATCAGCGTCCATGCGATCTCGGCAAAGGTGCTGTGGTGGAACTGCGCGGCCTGGGCGCCGGCGGCCTTTCGGTGGCGCACGATCGAGATGAACATGACGCCGAAGACCACCACGCCGATCGCGACGCAAATCCACAGGATGAGCATGTGCAGGTCGTAGACGATCCTGCTGATCGGGGTGACGCCGACCGGCAGGTTCAAATCCCACGCCGCGAAGGCATCCGCGCTCGCGAGCGCAAGTAGCGGAAGGACCACCATGCCCAAATACGTCCCCCGGCCCGGTGTTCTCCTAGACATCTTCCAGTCTCTCCACTTTACGAATTCCCCCTGACGCCGGCCGGGGCTCCGCTCCCGATCACGGCGGCCAGTGTCGCAGCCAACTTCCTGCGTTCAGGCTCGCTCAGAAATTCGCCGAGCACCACCTCGTTGCCGTGCGATCGAATCACCAACCGGGTTGACCGAGCGCTCGCGGACCAGTCGATGGAGACCCGGGCCCATGCCCGTTGAAACGACCACTCGCATCGGGGCCCCGGCCTCTCCTTCTCGACCTTGACCACGTCTGCGCCCACCGTGACGACCTGGACCGATGTTCCGGCCAGAGCGTTGACGTAAAACGCAATGCCGAGAGCCGCAACTTCCCCGCCAGCGAACGGAAGTACGGGCCAGAACCCCATGATCGCAAATGCACCGGCGATTGCCAGACTACAGGACGCGATGAAGAAGTAGACGAGTTTCGTCTGCTCCCACGTCAGCGATCGATCCGGCCGGATGACGACACGCCGTATGGAGCCCTCTTCAATCCTGGTAAGCATGGGCTCCCCGGACTGCCGCCACCCCGAAAGGGCGGGCAATCCTACAGCAGGCCCCGTTTTCCACGCAACAAGAATCACTGAAACGGGATGGATTATGTGATTGAACTAACGGGGCTTGGATCCGAAGGACCAGTCCACCCGCGGCAGCACGCCGGACGATCGCTGCCGTGCACGCTCGGGTGCCCGTGCGTGGCCAAACACCAATTCTACGGTCACCGGCAGGGCGCCGTCGGGACGGCTTTGAGACTCGTAACGTCCGGCTGCATTTCGGAAGCGTACGGCAGAGGACAACCCGCGGCGCCGGGTGGAAAGCACACCGGAGCCTCCGCTCCGACTCAAAATCCGGCACAGTCGCCGGAAATCGGGCACTTGGTACTGAACCCGTTGCACGTCCATGACCACGTCGGCGAAACCTGCGTGAACCAGTACGTCACCGAGCACGTGCATATCGGGGAAAGGGTGCATTCGCCGGGCACCACTCTGATACGACCATGCGGACGCGAACTCCTTCAAGGTATCCGGCCCGAGTGTACTGAGCATCAACAGTCCGCCCGGACGCAGCGTGCGCAAGCATTCCGACAGCGCATCCTCCATGGGGTCGAACCAGGGCATCGCCAGATTCGAGACAATGAGATCCACCGAACACGAAGACAATGGCAGGCGCTCGGCTTCGGCCGCGACGTACCGGTGCCTCGAGAGCCAGCGCGGTGCACGGGATTGGGCACGGTGCAGCAGGCCGACGACCGGGTCGACGGACACAACGATCGCGCCGCGGAAACGATGCACGAGTGCTCGCGCTACTGCACAGGTGCCAGCTCCCAGATCGAGGATTCGATTGGGCGTGATGCGGACGACGTCGAGGCGTTCAAATAATGCGTTGCGCGCTTCCAGCGCCACCCGGGCAAATTCGGGCTCCCCGTCGCCTGCACGTGCAAACGCGCGGCGCACCGCAGCTTTGTCGAAAGTCAGCGTCGACATCCGTCCGGAGAATCGCTCCGTGGCGCATCGAGTATGGAATCGTCGTCAAGCCGGCGAGTCGAGAGCAGGCAAATGGCCGACGTCATCCGAGACAGAGTTCGCACGACGGAGCCTTTTGGGATGGGAGAGCATGGATGGACCATCTCCCTGCAACCCGAGCGACGTGCAATGCAATTCCTGCCCAACGGCTTCTGCCTGCTTTGCGACGATCCGGCCGGGGACGTCCCGAACCTCTGTAACGCCTGCATCCGTGAGCTTCCGGTGATCAGCAACCCGTGCATCACGTGCGGAGCAGGCGCGGTGCCCCGCACCCGGACATGTCGCGCCTGCGCAATACAACGCCCCCCGGTTGATCGCACCGTGTGTGCGCTTGCGTATGAACCACCGGTCGACTATCTGATTGGCCGACTGAAATTCAGTCGGGACTTGCGCGCCGTTCCAGTGCTCGCCGGCCTGCTCGACCACGCCGTTGCGCTCGGGGCCACCGAGGCCGAGGTGCCGGACTGGCTCGTCCCGGTACCGGTCGCCCCCTCGCGCCTGCGTGAGCGCGGATTCAACCAAGCGCTGGAAATCGCCCGCAGCCTCGGCGCCAGTAACAGAATCCCGCTATCGAGGGCCGTTCATCGACAACGGAGCGCCGAGACGCCTCAGTCGTCACTGCCCGACACCTCCGCGCGACGTGCGAACGTCGCGAGCGCATTCAAGGTACAAGGCACCGTCAGCGGTCACGTCACCATCATCGACGACGTAGTGACCACCGGAGCCACGGTGAACGCCTTGGCTCAGTGCCTGAAGAAGGCCGGGGCCCGACGGGTTGAGGTCTGGGCCGTTGCCCGGACTCCTGATCCCCGTGTGATTTCCGGCAGAACGAATCAGGCGTCGAGATTGGCGACCGCGAGCGCATTCTCTTCGATGAATTCCCGGCGAGGCTCCACTTGATCTCCCATCAACGTTGTGAACAGCTCGTCGGCCGCTACCGCATCCTCGATACGGACCTGGAGCAACCGGCGGGTCTCGGGATCCATCGTGGTTTCCCAGAGCTGGTCGGGGTTCATCTCGCCAAGCCCCTTGTAACGCTGCATGTGCGTTCCGCGCCGGGCGTCCGTGAGAAGCCATTCGAGCGCTTCCCGGAAGGTCGTGACCTCATGGTGCCTCTCGCCCTTGTGCATCACGGCATCGACGAGCGACGCATCGAGGCGCTCGCTCAAGCGCACGAGATCACGGTATTCGATGGATCGAAAGAATTCGCTCCCAAGCCGGCGTTCCGACGCGATTCCGTGAAGAATCGCCTCAATGCGGACCATGAACCCGTCGTCAGGCCGCTCTTCGACCACGAACCGGAAGCGGTCCTGGCCGCCTTGCGTCGTTGCATCCAGCCGCCGTCCTAGTGCATCGACCCACGCTTGCACCACCGCGACTCCAGTCGAACCGTTCGTATCCAGCAACGGGGTGTGCATCATCGCACCGAGCACTTCCGGCAGGATACGACGCGACAACCGTTTCACGATCCCTGCCAGACGGAGATGCTCCTCGGCAATTCCCAGAAGCGTGGAACCCTCGATGACCGTCTGGTTCCCCCCATTCCCATGCACAATGCGTACATCGGTAAGGGCTGCTTCCATGAAATACGCGTCGAGCTCGGCTTCGTCCTTGAGATAGCGTTCGGTCTTCCCCTTACGCGCCTTGAACAGCGGCGGCTGGGCGATGTAGACATTGCCTCGCTCAATGAGATCCGGCATCTGGCGGTAGAAGAACGTGAGCAGCAACGTCCGGATGTGAGAACCGTCGATGTCCGCGTCAGTCATGATGATGATGCGGTGGTAGCGCAGCTTTGCCGGGTCGTATTCTTCCCTCCCGATCCCGCAGCCAAGTGCAGTGATGAGCGTTCCCACCTCCGCTGACGAGAGCATCTTGTCGAACCTGGCCCGCTCGACGTTCAGGATTTTACCCTTGAGCGGGAGAATCGCCTGGAAACGGCGGTCCCGTCCCTGCTTCGCCGAGCCTCCGGCGGAGTCGCCCTCGACGACGAAGAGTTCGGACAGACGCGGGTCCTTTTCCTGACAGTCGGCGAGCTTGCCGGGAAGTCCCGCGATGTCCAGAGCGGTCTTGCGCCGGGTCATCTCCCGGGCCTTGCGGGCCGCCTCTCGTGCCCGTGCTGCCTCGATGATCTTGCCTGCGATCGAGCGCGCCTCGCCCGGTGTCTCAAGCAGGAACTCGGCAAGCTTCTCTCCAACCGTCGACTCGACCGCTGATTTGACTTCGGATGAGACGAGCTTGTCCTTGGTTTGCGACGAGAATTTCGGATCCGAGACCTTGATCGACAGCACTGCCGTCAGGCCTTCGCGAACATCATCTCCCGTCGGTTCGACTTTTGCCTTCTGCGTCAACCCGTTCGCATCCATGTATTGATTGAGGGTCCGAGTGAGGGCAGAGCGGAATCCGGCGAGATGCGTCCCTCCATCCCGCTGAGGAATGTTGTTGGTGAAACAGAAGATGTTCTCTTGATACGAATCGTTCCACTGCATCGCAAGCTCGACCGCGATACCGTCGCGCTCGGCGACGATACACAGTACGCTTGGATGGATCGGCGTCTTGTTTCGGTTGAGATGTTCGACGAAAGCCTGGATACCACCCTGATACTCGAAGATGTCCTGCTTTCCCGAACGCTCGTCGAGCAGCTTGATCCTTACGCCGGAATTGAGAAATGAAAGCTCACGGAGACGCTTGGCGAGGATGTCGTAGTGAAATGCAATGTTCGTGAATGTTTCTGCGCTGGGTCGGAAGTGGATGACGGTACCGCGTCGCACCGTCTCCGTGACGACCTCCAGGTCGGTCTGGGGGTCACCGTGTCGATAGATCTGTCGGTAGGTACGCCCATCGCGATGGATGGTGAGTTCAAGACGTTCAGACAGTGCATTTACGACAGACACGCCCACACCGTGAAGACCGCCGGAAACCTTGTATGAATTGTCGTCGAACTTCCCTCCCGCATGCAGCATGGTCATGATGATCTCGGCAGCGGGACGACCTTCCTCCTCATGATTGTCGACCGGAATACCGCGTCCGTTATCGGCGACCGTGACCGACTCGTCCGCATGGACAATCACCTCGATCTCAGTGCAATGCCCGGCAAGGGCTTCGTCAATGGAATTGTCAACGGTCTCGAACACCATGTGATGAAGACCGGTGCCGTCATCAGTATCACCGATATACATCCCAGGGCGTTTGCGGACGGCCTCAAGGCCCTTTAAGACCTTGATATTAGAGGAGTCGTAGGTCGTCTGGGGAGTCACTCTCGGTACCTGTTTCGAATGAAGGGGCATTATATCACTTTGGTAATGCGGCCCTGTTCCACGTGAAACAAGCGCATCTCCTCAATATCATCCCTACCCAACCAATGATTGGAAATCGCTGTCAGAACAAGTTGGGCGCCGGATGCCTTCAGCTCGGCCAGACATCGGTTTCTGCTGTCAGGGTCGAGCTCGGAGGCCAAGTCATCGACCAGTACCACGGGTGGATGCCCGAGAATCGATGTGAGATCCCTTATCTGGGCCACCAGGATAGCGGTTACGAACAACTTCGTTTCACCTCGCGAAAGTGTGTGCTGTACAAGATGGCCATTGAGTGAGAACCGAAGATCGGCGCGATGCGGCCCGGTCTGCGTGTATCCCCGTAATCGATCGCCTGTAAGTGAGCGCTCACATGCAACCTTAAGAGAAACACCTGAATCCCACCCGCGGCGGAACCGGATATTGATCGGAAAGCCAACGATTCGACTGACGATATCCTCCATCATCGGCAAAGCACTCTCAAGATACTGCATGCGAAGGGCTGTCAATCGCTCACCGGAAGCAGCCAACTCCGCATTCCATCCACCGAACTCGTCTTCGGCAACTCCGCAACGGAGCGCCGCATTACGCTGACGCAAAGCCCGTCGGTACCGTTGATACTGCTCGATGTACCTCGGTTCCACGTGAAACAGAAGCCGATCAATGAGCCGGCGTCGCAAATCTGCGCCATCGGTGACCAATCGATACGAATCGGGCGTTACGGTCACCGTCGGAAGAAACGCCACAAGTTCCGACGCCGCCTTGACGTCAACACCATCGCGACGGATCCGTGGCCCACCCAGGGAGTGCTCAACGCCAATCGTACTGACAATCCCATCATCACCAATGATCCGCGCGGTGATACGCAGGGTTGATTCTCCGCGGGTAACGACATCGCGTAGACGGTACGTCCGGAAAGAACGACCTGACCCGATGATGTGAACAGCTTCGAGAAGGCTTGACTTCCCGCTACCGTTTGGACCAACGACGAGATTCAAGCCGGGAGAAAGTTCAATTTTGATATGGGCGAGGTTCCGAAGATTTCGAACCTCAAGTGCAGCGACATGCATGACGAAAAGGAGACGCCAGCGACCGATTTCTGTTCGGGCGCTGATGATGCACCTGTGAGACTTACAGCCGCATCGGCATGACGACAAACTGGCAACTCGCGTTGCCATGAGGTTGGATCAGACAACTGCTGGTGGAATCCTTGAGAAAAACGTCGACCTTCTCGGGCGACAACGCCGATAATGCTTCAATGAGATATGTCACGTTGAAACCTATCTCAAGTTTCTCACCGGTGTACTCGACATCGACCTTGTCTTCCGCTGTTTCCTGCTCCGGATTGTTCGTCGCAACCGTCAACACCCCGGACTCGAGATCCATCCGGACCGTCCGGTGCTTGTCACTCGATAGCACGGATGTCCGCACCAGACATTGCCGGAACGATTCCCGGTCGATCGAGACACGCTTGTCGCATTGTCCTGCATCCGGAATCACCCGCCCGTAGTCCGGGAATTTGCCATCGATCAACTTGCTGGAAAAACGGATGTCGTCGATCAACATCTGTACCGCGTTGGAACCGATCCGGATATTGAGTTCGTCACCTTCGTCGCTCAACAAGCGGGCGAGCTCAAGCACCCCTTTCCTGGGGATGATGATCGATTTCGATTCATCTACTCCGGTCGCAACGTCGAGTTGAGCAACTGCGAGGCGGTGACCATCCGTAGCAACCGTCCTGATCTGTTGGGCGGATACTTCCAACAACATGCCGTTGAGATAGTAACGAACGTCCTGACGCGCCATCGCATACTGGGTGAGGTCCAGAAGCCGCTTCAATTCCTCTTGTGCAACAACGAATTGGGCTTCTTGTGCGATGTCGTCGGTTGTTGGAAAGTCACTCGCCTCGATGGTGGCCAGTGTGTACCGGCTACGCCCGGAGCGAACGAGTGCCTTGCCGGCGTCGTCGAGTCGGAACTCGACTTTGGCACGGGCAGGCAATGCCTGGCATAGATCGATGAACTTTCTGGCCGGAACGGTGATCTCTCCACCATCCCAGTCTTCGACCGTGGCCCGCGCTTCAAGCTCGACTTCCGTATCCGTGGCCGTCAACGTCAACACGCCGTCACGGATCGCAATCAGGATGTTGGACAGAACCGGATGTGTCTGGCGTTGTTCAACGACCCCCCGGACGATCAGCAGTGGCTTGAGCAGTGTTTCTCTGTCGGTTGTAAAATACATGAAAGGATCCTTGTCATTCTATTGATTGTAGTGGGAACGAAAACTGTGGATATTCATGTTTCCGGTATGAATATCAACGTGATACCCATCAAGACCAAGACATCGGAAACATCTGTTCATCCATCGAGTCGTTTGTGGATGGACTGTGATGAATCCGGACCCCCCGCAGGAATTTCGAATCTGTCCACATGGATATGCAGTGCTTGCTCATGACGAAGTCAGAATTCGAAGCAGCATCTTATAATCATCTGCGACCGTGACACTCTGCTCGCACAGCTTCTTGATCCTTTTGCAGGCGTACAGGACAGTCGTGTGGTCTCGACCCCCGAACGCATCGCCAATTTCCGGCAGGCTGTGATTCGTCAGCTCCCTGGCAAGCGTCATCGCGATTTGCCGCGGTCGTGCGATGGACCGTGTACGTTTTTTCGATGTCAAATCAGAGCCCCCGATCTTGAAATACTGCGCCACGGTTTGCTGAATGTTCTCGATGGTGAACAGCCTCTCCTCCAACACGATAAGATCGCGCAATGCCTCTTGGGTCAAATCGTCGGTCACTGCACGCCCCGTGAATTTCGCGTGGGCGATGACGCGGTGCAAAGCGCCTTCGAGCTCGCGAACGTTTGATTTCATCCGCCGAGCGATGAAGTATGCAACTGTGTCGGGTACGTCGATGTCCATTGCCGTCGCTTTTTTCATCAGGATGGCTACGCGAGTCTCAAGTTCCGGCGGATCGATCACAACGGACAGTCCGCCGCCGAATCTCGACTTGAGTCGTCCATTGAGACCGCGGATCGCTTTCGGAAACTTGTCGCAGGTCAACACCACCGGCTTCTTGCGCTCCAGCAATGTAGTGAAGGTGTGGAAAAATTCTTCCTGGGTGCGTTCCTTGCCGACGAAGAACTGGATGTCGTCGATCAGCAACAAGTCGACCGATCGGTAGAGCGCCTTGAAGTCGTTGATGGTGTTGTTCCGAAGCGCGGTGATCATCTCCTGCATGAATTGCTCAGCGGTCGTGTAGATGACGTCGAGCCCCGTGTTCACCTCGAGCATCCGATGGCCGATGGCGTGCATGAGGTGCGTCTTGCCGAGCCCGGTGTCACCGTAGATGAATAGTGGATTGTTGTACGTATCGCCCGGGTTCGATACGACCTGTTCCGAGGCGGCCTGGGCCATCTGGTTGGATTTCCCTACGACGAATTGCTCGAACGTGAATTCCTCCCGCAGTCCGAGACCGATGGGGGAACGCTGTCCGATCCAGGTGCCGGTTGCGCTTGACCCTGCCTCCGGGTCGCTTGGTTCACCATTGACGGATGGAATTGTGGGCACGCGACTTCCCACTTGAATGATGATGTCCGTGGTCGCGGAATCGAAGTAGTGAACGACTTTCCTGATATGTTCGAGATGATGTTCGTCGACTTCATCGCGAACGAAGGTGTTCGGTGCGAGCAGGCGCAGGGTGGGTCCGTCCTCCACGGCATGGAGAGGGCGGATCAATGTGTTGAATTGCTGCGACGTCAGATCGGCTTCGAGACAATCGAGGCAACGTTCCCAGACCATTGGGTTCACTCCTTCAGACGCCAGAGACGGGTTGCGGTGAAGAGGCATGCGGTCGATGGAGGTTCACGCCCGCGGTACACGGAACGCCCGCTCGCCCTGCTCGTCGATGATCTTGCGAGCCTTGCTGACGGAAAGGGTCACCGCTGCATCACGCGACGGCGACGTATCGGCGCGGATGAAGTGGATCTCCAACGTTTCTTCGCCGACCTCCTTGCGGATGCGTCCTTCGGTCGACCAGCCGTTGCCCGCTCGGCGCGGCGTGGCGACGATGGTGAAGCCTTCGTACTCCACCGGATCCGCGGACTCCGGCTCGCGGGTGCCCGTGCCGCCGCCGAACAGATTCTTCAGAAGATCGAGCATCGCTCCGCTCCCGGATCCCCGATAGCGCCCCCGCCGGAAGGTTCATTGTAACGCCTTCGGCGGAATCGAGGATCGGCATTCCACGTTGCGCGCTACGAAGTATGCTGCAGCCTGCGGTTCTCGCCGAGTGCAGCCTGAAGTGGTTGTCAATGAGCCAATCGATCGGAAGCGACGTCGTCGAGTTTGCGCATACCCTTGCCGATGCGGCCGGTGAGATTGTGCGGTCCGGCGCGGGTTCGCGCCGGGTCGTGCACCAGAAGGCGGACGCATCACCGGTGACCGAGATCGATCGTGCAGTCGAGATACGGCTGCGCGAGATGATCGCCGCGCGTTACCCCGATCATGGCGTTGTCGGAGAAGAGTTCGGCGAGGACCGCCCGGGAGTCGGGCACGTCTGGGTGCTTGATCCCATCGACGGCACCAAAGCGTTCATCGCCGGATTGCCGGTGTTCGGCACCTTGATCGGTCTGGCCCGTGGCGGCCGCCCCGTCCTGGGGGTAGTCGAACAGCCCGTGACCCGGGAGCGCTGGATGGGGATCGATGGTGCCGGGACCTGGTACAACGGCGAGCGCGCCCGCACCGATGCGTCGTGTGAGCGGTTGCGGAATGCGCTGGTCTGCACTACTTCGGCCGAATACTACGAAGGCCGGCTGGACGCGTCCGCTCACCGGCGCATCGTCTCCAGCTCGCGATGGGTGGTGTACGGCGGGAATGGCTATGCGTTCGCCCAAGTCGCACGTGGTTTCATTGACGTAGCCCTCGAGACGAAACACAGCGTATACGACTACTGTGCTCTGGTTCCGGTCGTCGAGAACGCCGGCGGCGTGATGACCGGATGGCGGGGCGAGCCGCTCACCCTCGATCCGGTCGCCGGGGGGCGAGTCCTGGCGAGCGGCAACCGGGCGGTGCACGAAGCCGCGATGGCCTGTCTGGCCGGGGAAGATTGAAATGCTCGGCGTCGCTTCCTCATGGCCTCGTCCTTGACGGGCATCGCGGGTGGAGATGGACGCGTTCACGCATCCAGGGCACGGAGCAGCCACTCGTTCAGTGTGCGGACCGAGTGCTCGCTGTTGAAGCCGAGGCGGGGGTCCAGCACCAGTGGGCCGGGGGCATAGCCCTTCGACTTCAACCCCCTCTGCACCGAGTTCACGAGTCGGACGTCCTCGGCGACCGTCGTCTCCAGATCCTGCTGCGCGAGCTTCTCGATCGCGTCCTCACGCACGCCTTGCGCAGTGTACCAGCCGCGGTGGACGGTGACCTTCTCCACATTTTCGGGCCGCCAGACATAGGTGTTGAGGATGCCTCCGGGATAGACCTGGAAGGAGAACGCCGGCCAGAGGAACCAGGAACGGTACCCCGTAGCGCACGCATCGGGGCCCGCGCCCACTTCATAGCTCATGCGCTCCGGTGGGACGCAACGGGCGCTGTGAACGAGGCAGTACCCTCGGGGCATGACGTTGTAGTCGTCCGGATCGACCACGCCCTTTGTGAAGGTCGGGTGGGCGACACGGCAGTGGTAGCACTCCGAGTAGTTCTCGACGGACACCTTCCAGTTGCAGTCCTCTTCCACGGAGCGGGTGAGCAGCGGGCGCAGCTCGTCGATGCCGGGGACGAAGGCCCGCAGCTCCTCCTCCACGCCGGGATACCACTCGGCCATGGGCGCCGCCCCGGTGTCGAGGTTGATGAAGAGGAAACCGCAAAAGCTCTCCAGCCTGACCTCCGGGAGGCAGATCGTCGAGGCATCGAAGCCGGGCGACTTGTCCGAATTCGGCGCCCTCACAAGCCGGCCCCCGAGATCGTAAGCCCAGGCGTGGTAAGGGCAGGTGATGAGGCGGACGCGGCCTTCTCCACGCAGCAGTTCGTGCGCGCGGTGCTGGCAGACGTTGAAGAAGGCCCTGAGCCGGCCCTCGCCGTCCCGGACCACGAAGAGGCACTGATCCCCGATCCGGAAGGTCTTGTAGGTCCTCTTTTCCGCAACCTCGGCGCCGTGACAGGCGTATTGCCACGTCCGGGCGAAGACCCGATCCATTTCCAGGGCATGGTGGTCCCCATCGAGGTAATAGCGGGGCGCCAGGGCTCGAACGGGCTCGGCGGGGGTGGTCGTGACGGTCATGCGAGCTCTCCGGAACAGGAGCGACGGAGAGCCGGCGTGCCGGCAATCCGATGCAGTGCAGCGGCGCGTCCGGGAGACGGGACGGCACGACGACAAACGCGGCGCCAGCGGGCGAACCGGCTATGGCTGCTTCGGCGGCGGTAGGGGTGCAAAAATGTGGAAACAGACATTCCCGGTACCCGATGCCCAGCCTCTTTCGGTTGACGATGCGAGGGCGGCACGATCATGATTGCACCAGAAAGGCACCATTCTGGCGAGAGGGCAGCCATGGTCGGGAGCGCGCGCGTCGTCATCATCGGTGGCGGCATCATGGGGGTCAGCCTCCTCTACCACCTCGCCAAGGAAGGCTGGACGGACGCCCTTCTCGTGGAAAAGGGGGAGCTGACCTCCGGTTCGACTTGGCACGCTGCGGGGCAGGTCACCCACGGTCTTGCGCACCGGGGCCTGGGCCGGATCAACGCCTACGGCGTCCGGCTCTACCGCGGGCTCGAAGTCGAGACGGGGCAGTCGGTGAGCTGGCACGGCTGCGGCTCCATGCGCTTGGCCTACCTCGACGACGAAGTGGATTTCGTCAAGTACACCCTCTCCGTCGGGCGCGGCCTGGGCGAGCCGATGGAGCTGATCCCGCCGGAGGAGGCGGCGAAGATCCACCCCTTCTTCAACTTCAAGGGGGTCAAGGCCGTCCTGCACACCCCCGAGGACGGCCATGTCGATCCGTCGGGCGCAGCCTTCGCCTTGGCCAAGGGGGCCCGCGACGCCGGTGCCCGGATCCATCGCTTTACCCGCTGCACCGGGGTCGAGCGGCGGCCCGGCGGCGAGTGGAAGGTTGAGACCGACCAAGGCGACGTCTTCTGCGAACACGTCGTCAACGCCGCCGGGGCCTATGCCCGGCAGGTCGCCGCCTGGGTCGGCTACGCGCTGCCGATGGCCAACACCACGCACCACTACTTCGTCACCGAGCCCGTGGAGGAGTTCAAGGCGCTGGAGAAGGAGCTGCCGATCATCCGTGACGACATGACCTACTCGGGCTACATCCGCATGGAACAGACATCGGGACTCATCGGCATCTACGAGAAGATCAACCCCCGCACGATCTGGGACGACGGCGTCCCCTGGGAGGCCGAGCACGAGCTGTTCGCGCCCGACTACGATCGCATCATGCCCTTCCTCGAAAAGGCGCTGGAGCGCATGCCGCTGCTCGCGCGCTACGGCATCCGGCGGGCGGTCCACGGCGCCATCCCCATGCCGCCGGACGGGCAGATGCTGCTCGGCCCGGCACCGGGCCTCACAAATTACTGGTGCTGCTGCGGCTCCCACGTCGGTATCGCCTGGGGGCCGGGCGCCGGGAGGTATCTCGCACAGTGGATGGTGCACGGCACCGCCGAGATCAGCATGCGCGGCTTCGACCCCCGCCGCTTCGGACCCTGGGTCGACCGGAAGTACGAGATCGAGCGCGCGAAGGAAGAGTACGTCCTGCGCCACGAGATCCCCTACCCCGGACGGCAGCGCACGGTCGGGCGGCCCCGCAAGACGAGCCCGCTCTTCGAGCGGTTGAAGCAGGCCGGCGCCATCCATGAGGAGGTCTACGGTTGGGAGCGCCCACGCTGGTTCGCCCTGCCCGACCAGACGCGCCGGGATCTCTACGGTTGGCGCCGCCCGGGCTGGCAGCGCGCCGTGGCCGACGAGTGCAGGGCGGTGCGCGAACGGGTGGGGATCATGGATCTGAGCGCCTTCGGCAAGATCGACGTTTCCGGCCCCGGCGCGCGGGACTTTCTGGAACGGATGGTGGCCAACCGCGTCCCGCGCGCGAAAGGCGGCCTCGCCCTGACCCACATTCTGAACGAGCGTGGCACGATCGAGGCGGAAGGAGTCGTTTCATGTATCGAAGACGAACGCTTCTATCTGGTGTTTGCCGCCTTTTTCGAACAGAAGGTCCGCGACTGGCTCACGCAGCACCGGCGGGCGGATGAAGAGGCCGCGATCGAGGTCGTCTCGGAACAGTTCGGCTGCCTTGCGCTCAGCGGGCCGAAATCCCGTGCGGTGCTGCGCCGGGCCACGCAGACCCCGCTCGGCAACGCGCGATTCCCTTGGTTCTCGGCCAGGACCATCACCGTCGCCGGGGTTGAAGGCGTGCGCGCCTTGCGGTTGTCCTACCAGGGTGAGCTGGGCTGGGAGCTTCACGTGCCGATGATCGGCATGGAGGCGGTCTACGAGGCCTTGTGGCGGGCCGGAGAACCCCACGGCATCGCCAATTTCGGCTCCTGCGCGCTGAACGCCCTGCGTCTTGAAAAGGGGTTCAAAGGTGCTTCCGAGCTGACCAACGAAGTCACCCTGCCCGAGGCCGGCGTCATGCGTTTCTGTCGCCCGGACAAGGGCGAGTTCATCGGGCGCGAAGCCACCCTTGAAAGTCTGAGGCAGGAGGAGAGCGGAGAGATGCCCTGGGTCTGCGTTCAGGTCGAGGTGGAGGCCGGCGACGCGGACGCCCACGCGAGCGAGACGGTCTACTACCAGAGCGATCACGTAGGGCAGGTCAGTTCCGGCGGCTTCGGCTTCGCGTGCGGGAAGAGCCTCGCCTTCTGCTACGTACATCCCCGGATCGCCGCACCGGGGACCGAACTGGAAATCCTGGTGCTCGAAGAGCGGCGCAAGGCCACGGTCCTCGACGGACCGGTGTACGATGCGGCGAATGAACGCCCGCGGGTGGAAGGCTGAGTTGCAACGAAAGAGCATGCCACATTCCGGAAATGCGGCTGACATGCAGCCGATGCACGCGTTCCCGAGCGACACCAGGGCCGGCACCGGGAGCCGCTCCGCGACGTACCGGGAGAGCCGATCGTTGCCTGCCGCCGAAAGTGGCAGCATCGCGGGATGCCTGAACAGGGTTTGATCGGGAAGCGGGCGGCGGCTTTTCTCACCACTCCCCCGGTGATCCCATACCGGTCGTCGGCCCGTCGGACGGCCTCGGCCGAGTTTTCCCGGAGATGTTCAGCAAAGTGAGTCGAACGCGGCGAAGCGGTGGGACGCCGTCACGTCTCCTTCCCGCTCAGGCGCAGGTACTTCTCGAACAGCGCGTCATGCGTTTCGACGTGGTCGGGGTCCTTCGGGATGCAATCGACAGGGCACACCTGCACACACCGGGGTTCGTCGTGATGGCCGACGCATTCGGTGCAGCGTGAAGGATCAATCACGTAGATCTCCTCTCCCGCGAAGATCGCCTCGTTCGGACACTCGGGCTCGCAGACGTCGCAGTTGATGCATTCGTCGGTGATCAGCAACGCCATGCCGGCTCTCCGCCTCGTCAACCGGTCCTGTCACGCGACGCCACCCTGACGGCGGGATGCCGCAAGAGCATTCACATCGCCGCCGCGCATCGTCCTTTCGGGCGGGATTCGGCCGGTGCAGCTCGGACGGCGGGGTGCACAACCACCAATCACCACTGCGCGCGGCGTCCTCTCGAACGAGACTCGACCAGCGCCGCCTCGACGGCGGGGTGGACGAAGCCGCTCACGTCGCCGCCGAGCGCAGCGATCTCCCGGACCAGGCTTGATGAGATGAACGTGTAGCCCTCGTCGGGGGTGAGGAACATCGTTTCGATGTCCGGTGCGAGCTTGCGGTTCATGCTCGCGAGCTGGAATTCGTACTCGAAGTCCGACACCGCCCGGAGCCCGCGCAGGATCACTTGTACGCCCTGCTTCCGGGCGAACTCCACGAGCAACCCGTCGAACGACAGGATCTCGACGTTTTCGACCTCGCGCATCACTTCGCGGGCGAGTCCGGCCCTTTCCGCCAATGTGAAGCGGGTGTTCTTCGACGTGGCGTCCGCAACTGCGACGATGACCCGGTCGAAGCAGGCCGCCGCCCGCTGGATGAGGTCGGCGTGACCGTTGGTGATCGGGTCGAACGTGCCGGGGTAGATGGCGGTCCGCTCCATCGAGCGCCTCTGCGAAGGGTCATCGGTGCCGGACGGCAAGATGATATCTCACTTGTGCGGCCGCCGTTGCCGTCCGTCCGCATCGTACACGGAGGGCGGCGAGACGGCTGCCGGAGGCACCGGATCGAAGCGGTTGCGTGTGACGTGTGGCCGTCCGAGTCCGGCGGGGAATTCCGGCAGTGGTTGTTTGTCGTGGGATGGCTCATTATTCCATCGCTCCCGGTTCGGCAGAGGCCGTTGGACGTTCGATGCCCTTCTTTCGGAAAGAATCAAAAGATTCGAATCAAGAGGGGCAGCCGCGGCGCGGGCTGTTCCGGCGTCTCGGCGATGCGTTGCGGCAGACCCGCAGCGCCATCGCGGACGGGATCGCCCAGATCATCGGTTCCCGGACGACGATCGATGACGATTTGCTCGAAGACGTCGAAACGATCCTTCTGAGTGCGGACGTCGGCGTCGATGCGACGGGGCGTATCATCGACAGCCTGCAGTCGCGCGTCTCACGCAAGGAGGTCGGCGATACGAGCGCGCTCCTCGCGGCGCTTGAGAAGGATATGCTGGACATACTCGATCCCGTGGAGCAGCCTCTCTCCATTCCTGGAGCCGGCGGTCCGTACGTCATCCTGGTCGTCGGGGTCAACGGCGCCGGCAAGACCACGACGATCGGCAAGCTCGCGGCGCGTTTCAAGTCCGAAGGCCGCTCGGTGATGGTCGCGGCCGGCGATACGTTCAGGGCGGCCGCGATCGAGCAACTGCAGGAATGGGGCGCTCGTGCGGACGTCCCGGTGATCGCCCAGCAACCGGGCGCGGATTCCGCGTCGGTCGTCTACGACGCCTTCGATGCCGCCCGTGCGCGCGGCATCGACGTCCTCATCGCCGACACCGCGGGACGGCTGCACACCCGGGTCGGCCTGATGGACGAGCTGCGCAAGGTGCGCAGGGTCGTGGGAAAGCTCGACGCCTCCGCCCCGCACGAGGTGCTGCTGGTACTGGACGCGGGCACCGGCCAGAACGCATTGAACCAGGCGGTGCAGTTTCACGAGGCGGTTGGTGTGACCGGGATCGCACTGACCAAGCTCGACGGTACCGCGAAGGGGGGGATCATCTTCGCGATCGCGCAACGTCTGGGCCTCCCGATCCGGTTGATCAGCGTCGGCGAAGGCATCGACGATCTGCGCGATTTCGAGGCGAGAGCGTTCGTGGCCGCAATCGTCGGGCGGTGAGTGCCTGCGGACAGATGACGGCCGACGACGGCGGAACGGATCGAGCCGTGCCGTCCAGAACCGTCGACCGCATCTCAGGGCATCATCATCCGGCTCGACCCGTTCGACGGTTCGCGCGATGCGGAGACATGGAGACGGCGGCAACCGGGTGAGCGCTCGCGGAGGGAGGCCCGCGGAATGGACCGGATCGATGCCGTCTCGTAGCTCACCGGTCGAGCATCATCACGTCGCCATCCGGTCCGGCTGGCTCGCCGGCGGGTGGTCCAGAAGTGTGGGGATGGCGGCGGCCGCGGACCGGCCGGTGTCCAGGCCCCTCCCATTCAACCGGCACCGCCCTCCGGGCTGCGGGCCGAGGGCGGATTTCAGCCGGTGATTCGATTTCACAACGTCACGATGCGATACCCCGGTGGCCGGGAGGCGTTGCGCTCGGTGAACTTCCACGTGCCGCCCGGGCAGATGGTGTTCCTCACCGGACATTCCGGGGCCGGCAAGAGCACGATGCTCCGGCTGATCACGCTGATCGAACGGTGCTCGCGCGGGCAGGTGATCGTCGGTGGGCAGAACCTCTCGCGCCTGCCCGCTCGACGCATCCCTCGGTTCCGGCGTCATCTCGGCGTCGTGTTTCAGGATCACCGGCTGCTCGCGGAGCGGACCGTGTTCGACAACGTGGCGCTGCCGCTGGTCGCGGCCGGGCATCGTCACGCCGAGACGCAACGGCGGGTGCGGGCCGCGCTCGACCAGGTCGGCCTGCTCGGGAAGGAACGCCTGCGGCCGTTGGTCCTCTCGGGCGGTGAGCAGCAGCGTGTCGGCATCGCGCGCGCCATCGTCCATCGGCCCGCGCTGCTGCTCGCGGACGAACCGACCGGGAATCTCGATCCCGATCTGAGCCGCGACATCATGGCGTTGTTCGAGCGTCTGAACCAGGTCGGGGTCGCCGTGCTCATCGCGACCCACGACCTGGATCTCATCCGATCAATGTCATACCGGATCGTGGCCCTGAACGAAGGCTCGATCGTCTTCGACAATGGCGCCGAAAAGTGAGTGAGCGCTTGCACGGTGAGAAAGGCGAGTTCGACCTGTCGTCCGGGGCGGGCTTCTCTCCTGTGGCCTGGACGGCCGGGCACGGCCAGTCGGCATTGTCCTCGCTCGGACGATTGGCGCGCAGGCCGATCGCTACGTTCATCACCACGCTCGTGATCGCGATCGCCCTCTCGTTGCCGCTCGCACTCTACATCATGCTGGACAATGCGCATCGGGCAGTGCGTGCGGTCGATCACGGGGTGCAGCTTACGGCCTTCCTCCGGCACGATCTCGACGAGGCGCGGGCGGCGGCGGTCGCTGCCACCCTGCGCGGATGGAACACGGTAGAGAGCGTGCGCATCGTGTCGCGCTCCGAAGCGCTCGCCGAGTACCAGCGGATCACGGGATTCGACGACGTCCTGACCGTCTTCGAAGGGCAGAACCCGCTCCCCGACTCGCTCGCCGTCACCCCGCGCGGCGCAAGACCGGAGCGTGCCGTCCTGATCGCATTACGGGCCCGGATGTTGGCGCTGGTCGAGGTCGATTCCGTGCAGCTCGACCTCGAATGGGTCGATCGGCTCGTTGCGATCCTCGGGACGCTCCGCCGGGTCGTCCAGGTGCTCTTCGGCATGCTCGGGCTCGGAGTGTTGCTCATCGTAGGGAACACCATCCGCCTCGGCATCGAGAACCGGCGCGAGGAGATCGGGATCATCCGGCTCTTCGGCGCGACGGACGCATTTATCCGGCGCCCCTTTCTGTACGCCGGGCTGTGGTACGGGCTCACCGGAGGCGCGCTCGCGTGCGCGGTGGCCGCATCCGCGATCCAACTGACGGCAGGGCCGGTGGAGCGCTTGGCGGCTCTGTACTCAAGCGACATCGAGCTCATCGGCCTGCAAACGTCGAGCGCTCTGGTGGTCGTCGTTGCCGGGGGGCTGCTCGGGCTCGCCGGCGCCTGGGTCGCGGTCTCCCGGGAGCTTGCAGGGGAATCGAGCATGCGGTGAGCCGATCCGGGCCACGCCATCACCAGCGCAGGTTCACGTTCTTGATGCGGGTGTGGCTCAGCAGCTCCTCGAAGCATTCTTCACGGCCCGCGCCGCTGTGCTTCCAGCCGCCATAGGGGACGCCGATGTACCGGCCGGTGGAATTGATCCACACGCAGCCCGCCTCCACCCGCTAGGAGCCTGCGCCGTAGAAAACAATGCGACAATAGGCAGACTGAGCCGAAGGAGAGAGCCGGATGGCGACGACATTCCGCCCCTGTGAGCAGGACCGGATGCTGCTGCTGGCGCCGGACGTGCGCGAGTGGCTGCCCGAAGGGCACTGCGCAGCCCGAGACGGTGCTTGCCGATGCCGGGTACTGCAACGAGCGGGACTTGTCGGAGCTGGAGGCGCGGGGCATCCACGGGTACGTGGCGCCGGGGCGCGAGGGCAAGCGGGTGGCGGACAAGGACGCGAAGAGGCACCCGGCGACGCACCGGATGGTCGAGAAGCTGGCCACGCCCACGGGCCGGGAGCGGTACGCGCAACGCAGGTGGCTGTCCGAGGCGCCCAATGGCTGGATCAAGGCCTGCCCCCGAATGGTTCTATCGGGGGGAAGTGCTCGGATTCCGGCGCTTCAGCGTGCGGGATCTGGCCAAGGCGCGGGGGGAATGGGACTTGGTGTGCGTGGCGTTGAACATCAAGCGTCTGCAACCGCTTCTGGCGGTGTGAGGGCAAGGCTCGCCGGTGGGGCAGGGCCAGAATCATCCCCATCGGGGGTCTTGCCGGACTTTCCGGACCCTCTCTCGCGCCCTGCCCGCCATTGCGCACTTGCGGTGTCCCGGCGCTCGTGTCCATCCCCGCATCGAGTCTGGCCCGTCCATCCGCTCACGTTCTTGAGCTACCTTTCTGCGGCGCAGACTCCTGGGCGGTCGCCATCGCCTTGTCCGGATCGTTGGTGACGATGGCGGCGGTGAGACCGTAGAGCAGACCGTTCGCCTTGGCCAGCATGTCCCCGTAGTCCGACCACGTGAACACCGGCGTCCCCGGTCCGAAGATCTCCTCGCGGGCGATACGCATCAAGCCGTCGACGGCGTCGAACACCGTGGGGGGAGACGAAGAACCCGTCGGCGAGCGCCGGGTCCGTGGGACGCCCGCCGCCGGTGACGAGCCGCGCACCCTGTTCCCGTCCCGAGGCGATGCAGGCCATGACCCGATCGACCGGCTGGTCGACTTGTACGATAGCAGATGCGTGCCCGACGGAATGCGGTGATCGGCGGCGAGACGTCGTATCGTGTCAATGCGCGGATCGGAGTAGAAATGGAGGGTGGTCGCGCGATGATGCTCGCGCCCCGGCAAGACCACGGACAAGGAGGATTGCGAGATGGCGCTCACGCCGAATCGGGAAGTCTTCATCACCTGCGCGCTGACCGGCGCGGGTGATACCACGGGCCGATCCGACCAGGTGCCGGTGACTCCGAAGCAGATCGCCCGGGCTGGTGTCGAGGCGGCCCGGGCCGGGGCCGCGGCCATCCATGTGCACGTGCGCGACCCGAAGACGGGAGGGCCGGCGCGCGTGCCGGCCCTCTACCGCGAGGTGGTCGAGCGGGTGCGCGATTCCGGCGTCGACGTCGTGCTGAATCTCACGGCCGGCATGGGCGGCGACCTCACCCTCGGATCGGCGGCCCGGCCGCTGCCGTTCTCACCGGCGGGGACGGATCTTGCGGGCGCGGAGGAACGGCTCGCCCACGTCACCGAGCTCCGGCCCGAGATCTGCACCCTCGACTGCGGGACGATGAACTTCGGCGAGGGCGACTACATCATGGCCAACACGCCGGCCATGCTCGCGGACATGGCCCGGCGGGTGCGCTCGCTCGGGGTGCGCCCGGAGATCGAGATCTTCGACACCGGCCACCTCGTGCTCGCGAAGTGGCTGGTGGAGCAGGGGCTCATCGACGAGCCGGTGATGGTGCAGCTCTGCATGGGGATCCCCTGGGGTGCGCCCGACGACATCCCCACCCTGATGTCGATGGTGAACAACCTGCCGGCGGGCTGGACGTTCTCGGCGTTCTCGATCAGCCGCAACCAGCTCCCCTATGTCGCACTGGCGGTGCTCGCGGGCGGCAACGTCCGGGTCGGGCTCGAGGACAACATCTGGCTCAAGAAGGGGGTTCTCGCCACCAATCCCGCTCTGGTGGAGCGCGCGGCGGCGATCGTGGAGAACATGGGGGCGCGGGTGATCGGCCCCGAGGCGTTGCGGGAGAAGCTCTCGTTACAAAAGCGCTGGTAGGGGCGCGGCGCCCGGTGCTGCGGAGAGCGCCAGCCTCTACAATACCGGCGGCTCAACCACGGAGCGGCATGGAGGCTTGTCGCTGATGGGCGGCAGCGCCCGGGCGGCCATGATCGTCGGGGCCGTGCTCGACGAGTATCTGCCATGGCTGCTGGTGGTATCGGCTGACGTGACGGGCAAGCCGCACCGTGCCTGCAACGGCTGCATGGCGGCGGCGTAGCGCATTCGCTCCGCAGGCGAAGAGGGCTGCGCCTGGGTCCTGGGCAAGACCCCGGCACACTCACCTCCGCTCCGTGTCAGCCGCTTCCCCCGAGCCGTCGCCGCAGCCGCTTCCACAGCACCGAGAGCGCCAGGCCGATTCCCCCGGCCGCCGGCACGGCATCGACGGCCTCACCTGCCGCCGCCGCCGCGACGTTGGCGGCGAACTCTTCGAGAAGCTGTTCGACGACCGCGTCCACCACCGCGCCGCGGCTGAACTGCGCGAGCGGTCCCTTGAGCGTATATCGCAGGCCAATGGCCAGCACCGAGCCGCCGGCAGGCGACGGCCGCACCGAGAACTCGACCCGCCCCTCGCCCGTCGATCGGGAGCGGGCGTCGCACCCGCTGCCCACCATCACGCCGGTGCGCTGTGGGTCGTCGAAGGTGACGTTCGCGACGCCTTCGAAGCGCGCCCGCATCGGTCCGATCGCCACGACCATCTCGAAGGACAGGGGGCTGGCGTCCGCCGGGCCGGTGAGCGACGAGCCGGGAAGGCAGCGCACGACGGTGGCGATGTCCTGCAGGATCGGCCACAGCGCATCGGTCGCGATTGCGAGCGTAACTTCGTGCCGGGGGCCGGATTCGGATCCGCGCCCGGGGGCGCTCGGCGCCGCGGATGGACGGTGTCTCGATGCGACGGAAGGATGGGGATTCTGGGCCGAAGACGGACGGTGCCGCGGCGCCACGGGCGGATGCTGCTCCGCTACCGTGGACGAAGGGCGTTCCGGCGCTTCGGGCGTGCGGTGCGCCGGTGCAGTGGACGGGATGTCGATGATCGGAGCCGTCCCGGACGGGACGGGTGCCGTCCCTGTCGCCACCTGCCCCGCCGCATCGGACGCCGGAGGATCGGCGAGCACCGATTTCACCGCCTCGACGATCCCGGCGTAGCCGGTGCACCGGCACAGGTTGCCGGACAGCTCCTCGCGAACGCGGGCCTCGTCCGCGCCGGGAAGCCGCCGGACGACGTCATGCGCGGTGATCAGCATCCCCGGCGTGCAGTACCCGCACTGAAGCGCGTGGTGGCGGGCGAACGCATCGCGCATCGACTGCATCAGCGGGTCGTCCCCGAAGCCTTCGATGGTGCGGACGTCGGCACCGTCGCACGCGACCGCCCAAGCGATACAGCTCCGCGCCGGTGCCCCGTCGATCATCACCGTACAGGCGCCGCATACGCCGTGTTCACAGCCGAGATGGGTGCCGGTCAGTCGGAGCGTCTCGCGGACGAAGTCGGCGAGGTGCGTACGTGGCTCGACCATCGCCTCCACCGGCCGGCCGTTGACGGTCAGGGAGACCGGTCGGGTCATGCGTGGGCTTCCTGCGCTCTGCGACGGCGGGCGCCGCAGGCTCCGGGACACGGCTTACTCGGGGATCGGGATCTCGTTCACTTTCTTCGGCACGTGGTATCCCCGCTGCACCGCGGGTCGTTGCGCGACGTCGACGTACCAGCGCCGGACGTTGGGGAAATCCGTGAAGTCGATCTCCTGCCACTCGTAGCGCGAGACCCACGGCCAGGCTGCCATGTCCGCGATGGTGTATTCGTCGCCGGCAAGGTAGGGATGCTCCGCGAGCCTGTCGTTCATCACCCCGTAGAGCCGGTCCGCCTCGGTGCGGAAGCGCCGCTCCGCGTACTCGCTACTGCCGGGGTTGAACTTCACGAAGTGGTGCACCTGCCCGAGCATCGGGCCGGCACCGCCCATCTGCCACATCAGCCACTCCACGGTGCGCCAGCGTCCTTCCCCGCTGCGCGGCATGAACTTCCCCGTCTTCTCCGCAAGGTAGAGGAGGATCGCGCCGGACTCCATCAGCGACAGGCCGTTGTCGCGATCGATGATGGCGGGGATCTTGTTGTTGGGCGAGATCTTCAGGAAATCGGGGTGGAACTGCTCGTCCGTGCCGATGTTGACCGCGTGCGTCTCGTATTCGAGCCTGAATTCCTCAAGGGCGATGGACGCCTTGCGGCCGTTGGGGGTACTCCAGGTGTACAGGTCGATCACGGCGTCCAGGATCCTCATCCGATGGCGGAAAGGATGCGGAATGTACCACTCCTTGCGAACCGGCGGGAAATGCGGGCTAGAATCCCGGCCATGGACGAGACGCTCGCAGGCGCGGCCGGCTCCGCGCCGCCGCACCGTCGCCGCTGGCCGTATCTGCTGCCGGTCGTGCTCTGCTTTGCGGTCGGCGTCTTCCTGTACCTTGGTCTGCACCGGGACCCGACGCTGGTCCCCTCGCCGCTCGTCGGCAAACCCGTGCCGGATTTCGCGCTCGATCCGGTGAAGGGGCGGGAGCACGGACTCTCGTCGCAGGACCTGCGCGGCGAGGTCTCCCTCGTGAACGTCTTCGCCTCGTGGTGCGTGGCCTGCCGGCAGGAGCACTCACTGCTTCTGGCCATCGAACGAGAAGGCGCGATTCCGATCCACGGGCTCAACTACAAGGATGCGCCCGACGACGCAGCCGGCTGGCTCGACGCGCTCGGCGATCCCTACACCCGGACCGGGGCCGACCTCGACGGCCGCGTGGGCCTCGACTGGGGCGTGTACGGAGTGCCGGAAACCTTCGTCGTCGATCGGGACGGCCGCATTGCCTACAAGCACATCGGGCCGGTGACGCCCCGCGTGCTCGACGAGATCATCCTTCCTCTTGCGCGATCTTCGCGCGAGGAGCCGAACCGTCGATGATTCGCACGGTGGAACGCCGCCGCTTCGTCAAGCTGTGCGCCGCGGCGGCGATGACGGCCGGCGCGAATTCCGCGCTGCTCGCCGCTCCAGGCGCGACGGCGCGGCTCTACGACCGCACCGCCCTCGTCGACGCCGATGGTGCGCCGATCACCGCGCGGCGGCTTGACCTCGGGCGCAGCTACGTCTTCCACTATCCCTACGCGACCACGCCCTGCTTCCTGCTCGACTTGGGCCGTCCGGTCTCCGCCGCGGCCGGGCTTTCCACCGAGGCCGGCGAGCCGTATCTCTGGCCGGGCGGAGCCGGCGAGGATCATTCCATCGTCGCGTTCGCCGCGATCTGCGCCCACAAGATGAGCCATCCCGCCAAGGAGGTGAGCTTCATCAACTACCGCCACGGCAAGGTGCGCTACCGGGATTCCGCCGATCGGCCGCGGGAGGCGAGCGGTGTCATTTTCTGCTGCTCCGAAAAGAGCGTCTACGACCCGGCGGAAGGCGCCCGGGTGCTCGGCGGGCCGGCGAAGCAGCCTCTGGCCACGATCCTGCTGCAAAGCGATCCCGAAACCGGAGCGCTCTTCGCGTTGGGCACGCTCGGCGGCGAAATGTACGACGCTTTTTTCGAGCAGTTCGCGTTCCGCCTCGCGCTCGAGTACGGGACCAGTGCCGTCGAGCGCCGGGTCGGCGCGACCTCGGTGGTCGTGGACATCGAGGAATACTCACGCACGATCATGCAGTGTTGACGGCCCCGGCGGCGCACCGGCCACCACCAGGCCATGAGCAACGCATGTCCCATCCGTATCGCCGGGCTTGATCACGTCGTGCTGCGGTGTACCCGCCTCGACGCCACGATGGCGTTCTACGTCGACGTGCTCGGCTGTACTCTGGAACGCGAGGTCCCGGACCTCGGGCTGTACCAGTTGCGCGCGGGCCGGGCGCTGATCGATCTCGTCCCTGTCGGCGGCAGGCTCGGCGGCATCGAGCCGCCGGATCCCGAGCGCGGGAACATGGCACACTTCTGCCTGCACATCGACGAGCCCGACTGGGACGCGCTCGCCGCCCACCTCCGATCGCACGGCATCGGGTTCGAGCCGCCCGAAACCCGCTACGGAGCCGGCGGGTACGGCTTGTCCGTCTACCTCGCCGATCCTGAAGGCAATACGGTGGAGCTCAAGGGAGACGGCCCCGGAGAGTGAGCGGAGCGACGGGAGGAAGAACGGGTGGCGACCCGCAGCGGGTTTCTTCGCTTCCCGTCAACCCGGGCGCGTCGCACTGCGGGCGGGGAGGCGTCGGTGACGGGTAACCGCCGGTTCCGAATCGCGGTGATGCCGGGAGACGGTATCGGGCCCGAGATGATGGGCGCGGCGCTGGCGGTCCTCGACGCGACGGTCGGTGCCGACGGCACGGAAGCCGTCACCCGCGCCGTCGTCGACGCGCTCGGCGGGCCAACGGCGGACTCGCAAGCCGGGGTCGCGCCCACTCCGCCGCAAGGCCACGGGCAGGCCGGGACCGGATCACGGATGACCCCCGCGCGCCAGGGTCTGATGGCATCGTTGGGTTCCGCACCACTCGCCCGCTTTGGCCCCGGAAGCCTTGAGGCGCCAACCGCTTTGCAACCGAGCCGGTTATTTGTGCGAGGCGTCCCGCACGCCGGCGATTTGCCCGCGGCCCACCGCGGGCCGGACACCCGCGTCCGTCAGGACGCGCCGCTCCCCCGGGGGGGCCGATTGCCTCGCCGGAACCCTTTCGAATGGACGCAGAAGCAGAAAAGGCAGGACGACATGACCAAGCTGAGAACCGGAGCCCCCTGGATGCCTGCCCCGGAGTACGGACGGTCGCTCACCGGGTTCGGGGTCAACCTGCTGGTGCGTGACGTGGAGGCGGCTCTGCCCTTTCACCGCGAAGTGCTCGACGCCGAGGTCGTGTACAAGGACCACGATGTCGCGGTGCTGCGCCGGCAGGGCGTCGAATGGATGCTGCACGCCCATCACACCTATGACGCCCATCCGTGGTACCCGGTCGTGGTGTCCGATGCACCGCGCGGCGTCGGGGTGGAGCTGCGTCTGCACGGACGCGGTCCCGATGCGGCCGAAGCCGCGGCGCGGCGGATGGGCTACGAGATCCTCCAGGGCGCGGCGGACAAGCCCCACGGACTGCGTGAGGCGTTCATCGCCGACGCGGACGGCTTCGTCTGGGTGCCCGATGTTCCACTTGAGCCGAATCGGAGGCATCTGCCCCGGAACAGCGGATGCGCGTAGCACATTCACGAGCATCTGGTTTAGTATTCGCGTCAAGGATGATGAACCGGATCGGCGGCCGTTTGCATGCTCCGTCCTTCCGTTGACGTGAGCAATGCTTCTCATCCCCGCCATCGACATCAAGGACCGCAAGTGCGTGCGCCTGCGCGAGGGGCGCATGGACACGGCGACGGTGTTTTCGGACGACCCCGTTGCGATGGCGGCGCGCTGGGTCGAAGCCGGCGCCCGCCGGCTCCATGTCGTCGATCTCGACGGGGCGGTGGCCGGAAAGCCGAAGAACGCCAGGGTCATCCGCGACATCGTCGATGCACATCCGGACGTCCCGGTCCAGGTAGGCGGCGGGATCCGCGACGAGGAGACGGTGGAAGCGTACGTCCAGGCCGGCGTCCGCTTCGTCATCCTGGGGACCAAGGCGGCGGCGGCACCGCACTTCATCCCCGATCTCTGCGTCGAATTTCCCGGACACGTCATCGTCGGCCTCGACGCCAGGGACGGGAAGATCGCCGTCGACGGATGGTCGAAGCTCTCCCACCACGATCTCTTCGATCTCGCCCGGCGCTTCGAGCGCGACGGTGTGGAAGCCTTCGTATTCACCGACATCGGCCGGGACGGGATGATGAGCGGGGTGAACGTGGAGGGGACGGTCGAGCTCGCCCGCGAGGTGTCGGTGCCGGTCGTCGCATCGGGGGGGATCCGCGATCTCGACGACGTGCGCGCCCTCTGCGCGGTCGCCGGCGAAGGTATCGAGGGGGCGATCACGGGGCGCGCGATCTACGAAGGCGCCCTGGACTTCGCCGAGGCGCAGAAGCTGGCCGACGAACTCGGGTCCGGCTGAACACAAGAGGACGGGCCGCGCGCGTTGACGCTCGCCAGCCGCATCATCCCCTGCCTGGACATCGATGCCGGGCGGGTCGTCAAGGGCGTGAAGTTCGTCGATGTCCGTGACGCGGGGGACCCGGTGGAGGTCGCGCGTCGCTACGACGAACAGGGCGCTGACGAGCTCTGCTTCCTCGACATCACCGCATCCTCGGACGGGCGCGACACCATGCTCGCGGTGGTCGAGGCCGTCGCCGCCGAGGTGTTCATCCCGCTCACCGTCGGGGGCGGCGTCCGTCGCTTGGACGATGTCCGGCGGCTGCTCAACGCGGGAGCCGACAAGGTGTCGATCAACACCGCGGCGGTCATCGAACCGAATCTCGTGGCCCGGGCCGCGGCGCGCTTCGGCTCCCAGTGCATCGTCGTCGCCGTGGATGCGAAGCAGGTCGGGGACGCGGGCGGCGGCCCGGCGCGCTGGGAAGTCTTCACCCATGGCGGGCGGCGGCCCACGGGGCTCGACGCCGTTGCCTGGTGCGGGCGCATGGCCGAACTCGGGGCCGGGGAGATCCTTCTGACGAGCATGGATCGGGACGGCACGCGCGACGGATTCGATCTGGCCCTGACCGGCGCGGTCTGCGCCGCGGTGCCGGTGCCGGTCATCGCATCGGGCGGCGCCGGCACCCTGGACCACCTTGCGGACGGAATTGTCGAAGGCGGTGCCGACGCGGTCCTCGCGGCGAGCATCTTCCACTTCGGGGACTATGCGATCGCCGAGGCGAAGCGGCATCTCGTCCGTCGTGGCATCGAAGTACGGCACTCGGGAAGAGCACTTGCGTGCGCGCCGTTCGGACCCCGGACGGGGACTTTCGGTGACCGTTGATCACGTCGGGAACAATGATGGGTGCGCGGACCGCCCGGGCCGTGGCTTGCCGCGCGGCACCTCCGCTGACGTCATGCACAGGGTCGATGTCGGGATCCGGATAATGACACCCGCCGAAAAGATCACATCGGCATTCGGCCTCGATTCTGTCTCAGCCGGGGCGCTGCCTCCGTGTCAGCAATCCCCGCTGCGGGTCGTACCCAAGCACCGCGAGCACGAACACCACCGCCAGGGTTGCCGCGACGACGCCGAAGGCCGGCAGGTTGGGCTGCCCGTAGAGCGAGAAACGCACCGACTCCACCACATGGGTGAAGGGGTTGAAGCGCGCCACCTGGAACACCACTTCCGCGCCGGCCTCGCGCAGCTTCCACAACGGGTAGAGCGCCGAAGAGATGAAGAACGTCGGGAAGATGACGAAGTTCATCGTTCCCGCGAAGTTCTCGAGCTGCTTGACGTAGACCGAGAGCAGCAATCCGGTCGCGCCGAGCATCATCCCCCCGAGCGCGATCGCCGGCAGCGCATGGACCCAGCCGAGCAGCGGAACGTGCACTCCGAACAGTACGGTGACGATCAGGAAGGCATAGACCTGGAGCACCGAGAGCACCGTGCCGGCCACCAGCTTGCTGAACAGCAGGTACCAGCGCGGCAGGGGCGCGGTGAGGAGCAGGCGCATCATCCCCATCTCCCGGTCGTAGACCATCGCCAGCGATGACTGCATCCCGTTGAACAGCAGCACCATGCCGACGAGCCCCGGGACGATGTACTCCTGGTACTCGATGTAGGTCTCGTAGGGCGGAATGATCGAGACCCCGAAGACGTTCTGGAACCCGACCGCGAACACCACCAGCCACAGGGTCGGGCGAACCAGGGCGGAGAACAGGCGTCCGCGCTGGTGCACGAACTTGAACGTCTCGCGTCCGCTCACCGCCACCAGCGCCCGGACGGCGTGGGCAGGCGTCACCGGACCGCTCCGCAGGTACGCCGGCAGGCGGGACGAACGGAGCGCGGGCGGCTTACAGTTCGCACCGGCTCTCGCGCTCGTCGATGCCCAGGGTGTCCAGGTTGTTGCTCTGGTGCAGGAATCCCCGGAGCGGCGCCCGCTCCACCACCCAGTTGTGGGTGACGAGCAGGATGGGTTGGCGAAGCTGCCGGTTCCACGGGCGGAAGTTCACCCGGTTGCCCTTGAAGCCGTCGAGCACGATCCGTTCGCCGAGCAGGTAGTCGCGCACGGCCGAGAAGTCCGCGCCCTCGGTGCGCAGGACCGCCTCGACCACCGCCTTCACCGACATCCAGGCCGCCCAGTCCACGCCGCGCATGGGACGCTTGGCCTGCTTCTCGAAGCGCCTCTCGAGCTGCGGCGCACCGTGGCGCTCCCACGCCCAATGCCAGGCCGCCGCCGCGAGCCCCTCCGTCCCGACCACCGGCCGCGGAAAGACGGTCTGGTAGGGGACGTCCCGTGCGAACTCTCCGTCGGTGTCGGCCACGAACACGACGTCGTGCTCGATGCCCGCGGTGAGCAGCGCGACGTTGTTCTTCTCGCGTTCCCTCGGGTCGTTGCTGAGCACGAAGGGCCGTTGTTCGACGATCTCGGCGCCGAAGCGCCCGGCGGATCGCTCGAACGCCGCCGCGAGCCGTTCATCTTCGGGGAGCGGGCCGGTCAGGACCAGGACGTTGCGCCACTTCTTCGACACAAGGTACTGGACCAGAGCGTCCGTGAGCATCGCATGGCTCGGGATCACGTGCAGGAGATGGGGCTGGCACTGCGCCTGCCGGAGCGCGTCGTCGCGCGCGGAGAGGTTGAACAGCAGCAGGTCCCGGCCCCGCGTGGCGCGCGCCACCTCGTCCACCAGCGGTGCCGGGGCGTCGATCAGGACATAGTGCACGCCGTCCTCCGCCATCCCGAGCGCCGCTTCCGCCAGCTTCGCTTCGCTCTTCACCCGGTGGCGCTCGATCTTGAATTCGACGCCCACGGCCGAACCCACGAATCGGGATTCCGCGATCGCGACCCTGGCTCCCGGGTAGGGGGACCCCAGCGCCTGGGTGAGGAAGCGGGCGTAGGTCCGCTTGCGGGTGTAGCGGGGGTCCTTCTTGAGCGCGAGATAGCCGATCACCAGCTCCTCCGCCGCCGCGCCTGCCGGGGGCGCGGCGGCGGTGAAGAACAGGGTGAGGACGAGGGCGCGGCCTATCCCGCCTTGGGCGATGGGCCGGATACGGCGCATCCCGGCTTCAATCGTCGATGAGGACCGCATAGGGCACCCGTCCTACCGGTACCGACTTGATGACCCGGCGCTCCGATACGTCGATGATGGAGATGTCGTCGCTCAAGCCGTTCGCCACGAACAGCAGGGACTCATCCCGGTTGAGCGTGGTGTTCCACGCACGGCTCCCAACCAGGATGTAGTCCTCCACCTCAAGCGACGCGACGTCGACCACCGCCACGTGGTTGGCACGCCCCAGGGCCACGAACGCGGTCCTGCCGTCCCCGGTCATGGTGATCCCGACCGGAGTCACGTCCTCGGGGCGAAATCCCTTCGGCTTGAACTCGACGGTACGGTCCACCTTCATGGTGCCGAGGTCGATCACGCTCACCGAGCCGGAAAGCTCGTTCGTCACCCACAGGGAGTTTCCGCCGCTGGTCAACGCAAAGCGCCGGGGGCGGTTGCCGGCCACGATGTTGGTGCGGATCGAAGCAGTGGCGGTGTCCACGACGTGGACCATGTTGGCGACCTCGGAGGTGACGAACACCATCGTTCCATCGGGGCTCACCAGGATCCCCTCGGGCTCCTCGCCGACCTCGACGGTGCTCATGCCCTCGATCTCGCCACCGTTCCCGTCGTCCTCGTCTTCCTCTTCTCTTTCCTCCTCCTCGTCATCCTCGTCGTCGCCGTCACCCTCGGAGACCTCCGCCACCGTGAGCTCCGGCTTCTCTTCCCGCCCTTCGAAGTACGCGCGCAGATCCAGGATCCCGAGCTGCGCGTCGTCCTCGAGCGAGATGTACAGGGTCTCGCCGTCGGGGCTGAAGTCGAACGCCTCCGGGTCTTCGATGGGACCGATGCGGTCGACGAGCTCCAACGTGGCGACGTCGATGACGTCGATCGCGTTCCCCTCGCCGCACGCCGCGTAGAGCCGTCTGCGGTCGGGACTGAACCGGAGATGGCGGGGGCGGGCTGCGGTGCGGATCTGCTTGACGACCTCGTAGCTCTCGCCGTCGAGCACGGTGATCGCATGATCCTTCTCGCTGCTGACGAACAGGTAGCCGGTGCCGGAGGCCCAGGCGGCGGAGGCGGCGAGCAGAGCCGCGGCCCCGATCCATTGCAACGTCATTCGGATGGTGTTCATCACACCCCCCTTTGGTTTCGATGCTCCCGGTGAGCGGCGACCGCCGTCGCGGCTGCGCCCCGGCCAGCGCCCGGACGGACGGGAACGGTCTTGTTCTACAGGCGGCGCGAACCTTCCGATTGATTCGAGCACTTGGCAAGGTACAAGAAACGCGCCGGACCGTTCAACCAGGCGGGCCACATGGCGTGTCAACACGGATCGCACGAGCCGGGCCTACTCTCCGGGTTCATCGGGTTGCGCCAGCCCGTGCCTCTTCCCTCGGCCCGGTTACTTCACCTTCGATTCGCGTGGCGTCCATCGTGTAGTTGGCAGCGCTTTCCGCCCGGAGTCGATCGACCAGTTCGTCGAAGTGCTCCGACTGCGGCCACCCATGTATCTGTGGTTCCTGCAATTTCGTGATGATTCTCTCCAGTGCGTCTACATCCAGGTGCCTGCTCCACTCCTGTTGCCTTGCCGCCCAGACAGCCTTGTCCGCGCTGGCGCCCGCTTCCATCAACGCGGCCACGTCGATGCCGTCGCGGGTCTCGCTTCGTCGCGCCATCGCGGTGAGAGCGCCGTCTCGCACGCCCATTCCCATAATCCGGGTTTGGCCCGGAGTTTCGCACACAGCTCGCGGACCTTGCCGTCAGGGCTCGGCGCGACATGCCAGATCGGGGGTTGTTCCCTGTGCCTCATTGTCCATCCCCCTTTCGATGAGCCATGCGAACATCGCCTGATCCCACAACTCCCATCTGAGGTGGTCGCAGTCATGGACCGGTCCAGCCGCAAGGTGCTCGCGTGGCGACTGTCCAACACCCTCGACAGCGACTTCTGCGTCGAGGCGCTGGAGGACGCCCTCGCACACCATGAACGCCCGGAGATCTTCAACCCCGACCAAGGCGCGCAGTTCACCGGCACGGCGCTCACCGATGGGCTCAAGGGCGCAGCAGTGGCCCCCGGCTTACTGCCTGCCGGGGCAGGCTCCGCATGGACGGCAAGGGGCGATGGGTGGACAACGTGTTCGTGGACCGGCTGTGGAGGAGTGTGAAGTACGAGGAGGTGTATCTGCACGCCTGTGAGAGCGTAGCCACGGCTCGCGCGGGACTGGGCCGCACCTTCCGGTTCGACAATGCCGAGCGCCGCCACCAGGGTCTTGGGCACCGGACACCCGACGAGGCGTATGCTGACATCGGCTCATGGCTCAGGGCAGCGTGCAGCAGGGGAACCACAGGGGCGGAGGACACTTGTCGACCTGTCCAATCATCGGGGTCCACTTCTACCGGTGGTGGGCCGTCCTTCGAGCTGCGGGACGGGTCGCCGTCATCCCGCGGGACGGGTTTTCATCCCGTCGATTCAGCCCCGGAGACGTTCGGCCGCCGCGCGGATGTGCTCCGGCCCGAGCCCGCAGCATCCACCGACCCCCTTCACACCGTCCTCCACCCATCGCGCCGCCGTCGCGGCGAACTCGCCGGGGGCCGCTACGTCCTGGAACTGCCAGTGCGGCGGCTCGAAGTGTCCGCTGTTCGGCCACGCCCCGAGCGGCGCCTCGCACACCCGGCGCGCGCATTCGAGGCCCGGCTCCGTTTCGTCGATCTCCGAGTGCATGACGCCGACGAGCGTCTCCCCGCGACCGGTGACCGCACGCAGGATGTCCTCGAACGGCATCGGCTCGCCGACCCTGCCCTGGGCCATGAGCGCGCCGCTTTCGTCCACGGTGCAACTGAAACCGGCCCATACCGGCAGGCCGATGGACAGGGCCGCGTCGACCGCCGCGGAGCTCCATTCGACATCGCGCAGCATCTCGAGCACCAGGAGATCCACACCGGCCTCGGCGAGCCACTGCGCCTGCCTGCGGAGCTGCTCCGCGTGTTCGACCGGCGCGAGGCGGTTCGCCGAATGGAACCCCGGCGCCATCAGGGAGAGCGAGCCCGCGACCCATGCCGGGCCGTCCGCCGCCGCGTCGCGCGCTTCGAGCGCAAGCTCGACCGAGCGGATGTTGATCTCGCGGGCGCGGTCGCTGAATCCCGCCGCCGCGAGGTGGTGGGGCGCCGCAGCGTAGGTGTTGGCGGTGATCACCTCCGCCCCGGCGCGCAGGTAGTCGGCGTGCAGATCGCGAAGGACGTCGGGGTGGGAGAGGGCGGCCAGTCCGCTCCACGTCCCGGCGTCCATCGGCACGCCCCTGCGCTCCAGCTCGGTGCTGGTCGCTCCGTCGAGGATGATCGGGCGCGGGTCGGAGAATCGGTAGGAGATGTCCTGCATGAGCGCGTTCCCTCGGGTGGTGATGTCGATGCGCGGCCATCAACGACCGGACCCGGGCATGGGTGTCGAGAAAAACCTGTCGTCACGGCCCGCCTTCCCATGACGCAAGCTCATCTTCGTCCATGGATTCGTCGAAGTCGGGCGCCTCCGCCACCACATGCCGGAGCGTGTCGAATTCGAACCCGGTATTCTCGATCGGCACCAGCTTGGCGACCGGCCGGCCCTTGCGGGCAATGATCGCGTCCTCCCCGGCTTCGGTGACGGCAATGAGCTTCGAGAGATGCGACTTGGCGGCATGGACGTTCATCTGCATGTCGATCGCTTCCGTTCGTCGGCAAATCGAGTCTAACCGGAGTGGAGCAATGCGGCCGATACTCATCGCATACGACCAGCCCGACGAGTTCCTGGAACTCCTCGCCACACGCCTCCCCGGCGTGGAGTTCATCTGCGCGACGACGGCTCGGGGCATCCTCAAGGCGCTCGCGCGGCACGACCCCGAGGTCGTCTTCTCGATCAAACACCCCGGGCTGCCGGGCTCCGCGCATGCGCCGATCCCGGCGCATCCGTCGGTGCGCTGGATTCAGTTGGGCAACTCGGGGTACGAGCACCTCGAACCCTGGGACGCCGGGCGGGTTACCGTGACCCACGGCGCGGGCGTGCTCGCGCCGTATCTTGCCGAGAGCGTCACCGGTGCGATGGTGGTGCTCTCCCGCGGATTCCTGGGCTACCTCGAGCAGCAGCGCCAGCGCCTCTGGAAGCCGGCGTGGTTCACCCCGCTCGAAGGCCGGACGCTGCTGGTGGTCGGGCTGGGCGCGGTCGGGGCCTGTGTCGCCCGCAACGCCAAGGCCCTCGGCATGAGGGTCCTGGCCATCCGCGGGACGCCGGCCCCGCATCCCGCCGCCGACGAGGTGCACGGCCCCGAAGCGCTCATGGCGCTGCTGCCCGCGGCGGATTTCGTGTCGCTGCACGTGCGGCTGAATGCGGCGACCCGCGGGCTGCTCTCGCGCGAGGCGATCGCGGCGATGAAGCCGGGTGCGTACCTCGTCAACACCGCGCGCGGCGGTGTGGTGGACGAAGCGGCGCTGATCGACGCGCTACGCTCCGGCCGTCTCGCGGGCGCGTACCTCGACGTCTTCGAGATCGAGCCGCTGCCGCCGGAGAGCCCGCTGTGGGCGATGCCCGACGTCCTGGTCACGCCCCATGCCTCGGACAGCATCGTCGGCTGGACCCGCCGCTTCGCCGCGCTCTTCGCGGACAACCTCGACCGCTGGCAGGCCGGCGAGCCGCTGCTGAACCGGGTCACCACCCCGTAAGCGCGTCGAGGGCTCCCCGCCGTCGATTCGTCGTCGCTGAACGCAGGCCGCTTCCGCCGGCGAAAGGCCGCCCCTCCCCGGCATCATCCGTGGGACACGTAGTGTCCGGACTCCGGACCTCCGTCGGGAGCCCGCCATGTCTCCCGAGATCATCGCCATCATCGGCACCGGGATGGCGCTGGCCGGATTGATCCTCCTTCAGGGCATGAGGATTGACCGGCTCGAACAAGGGCAAGCCGACCTTCGAGAGCGTATGGCGAAGCCCGAAGGCTTGCGCTCAGCCATCGCCGGGCGGCCTCCGCCTGCACCCTCCGGCGCTGGCTGAGCGGGGCCGGCTGAACGGCGCACGACACCACCGGCGCGGGTCGCGGTCGGTCCTGATCGCATGGGCGCAGCACCGGAGCCGATACGCTCGACACCGGTGCGAGAGAGATCGATACGTCGCCCGAATCGTCCGCGAAGCTTCCCTCATTCGGAGCCCGCCGGCTTCCCGGTCATCGCGAGGAACGCCTCCCCGATGTCCGGCGCCCCGGCGCGGGAGACGATCTCCGCGGGCGGCCCGGCGTCGAGGACCCGGCCGCGGTGCAGGATGACGACGCGATCGGCACGCTCGACCTCGTCCACCAGGTGGGTGGCCCAGAGCACCCCGACCGGGCGTTCGCGGCGGAGTGCCAGCACGTAGTCGAGAAGCTGCCGGCGCGAGGCCGGGTCGAGTCCGACCGTGGCCTCGTCCATGAGCAGCACGCTCGGCTCGTGGACCAGAGCGCGGGCGAGCTCCACCCGGCGCCGGTTGCCGCCGCTCAGGGTGCGCGCGGGCGCGTCCGCGCGCTCGATGAGCTCGAGCCGCTCCAGCTCGGCCCCGATCCGTTCGCGGCGCCGGGCGCGGGACATGCCGTGGAGCCGTGCGCTGAAGCGCAGGTTGGCGCGCACCGAAAGATCCAGATCCAGAGTGGCCTGCTGGAACACGACCCCGACCCCGGCCAGCGCCGCCGTCGCCGAGCGCCGTACGTCGTGGCCGAGCACCACGACCCGGCCCGCGTCCGGAACGAACAGGCCGCTCAGGATCTGGAACAGGGTGGTTTTTCCGGCACCGTTCGGTCCGAGCAGGCCGACGAACTCTCCGCCCGAGACGGCAAGGCTCACCTCGTCGAGCGCCTTCAGCGGGCCGTAGGACTTGCCGAGCCCCTGCACCTCCAGCGCCGGCAGCTTCGCTTCGGGTTCATTCATGCGCCTTGTTCCGGATCCTTTGCTACCGTGGGGTCTGGCCGATTGAGACCCCCACCGTCAGTGTGCCGGCGGAGAGGCGGTACGGGAGAGCGGACACCGTTGAAGCGGGATTGTCCATCCGGCGGCGCGTGCCCGGCGGTCCCGCCCGCACCGTGTGAGCCGGTGGAGATCACGGCGCCGGAGCATCGAGGCCCGAGGCCCCTGCCTTCTCTCCGCCGGAATTCGTACCTTCCTCTCCGGCGCCCGGGGGTTCGCCGGTGTCGGGGATGCCGCCCGCGCGTCCGGCGAGAAGCTCCGGGTGCCGAGCGAACAGGTTGGCGCGCAGTCGCTCCACCGCCGGATCGTCACGTTCGCGCGGATGGGGCAGCCCGACCGGCTGTTCCCACACGATGCGGCCGGGGCGCGAGGACAGGAACAGTACCCGATCCGCGAGCGACAGCGCCTCCTTCAGATCGTGGGTGACGAACAGCACGGTCGAGCGGCGGCGGCGCCATAGCTCGTGCAGCCGGTTTCGCAGGCGCCACGCGAGCGGCTCGTCGAGGGAGGCGAAGGGCTCGTCCATCAGCAGCAGCGCCGGCTTCACGACGAAGGCCCGCGCGAGCGCCACCCGGCGCTGCATGCCACCCGAGAGCCGGCCGGGGTACGCATCCTCGAAGCCCTCCAATCCGACCTCGCCCAGGATCTCCCGCGCAGTCTGGACGTTGTCCCCGGCCTCGGGCGGCAGGACGAGGCGCACGTTCTCCAGCGCGGTGAGCCAGGGCATCAGGCGGGGCGTCTGGAAGACATAGCCGATCCGCCCGTGCCGTGCTCCCCCCTCCTCCGCTCCGCGCGCCACCTCCCCCTCGAAGCTCCGATCGAGCCCGGCCACGATGTTCAGAAGCGTGGTCTTGCCCGCTCCGGACGGGCCGACGATCGCGACGAACTCCCCCGGCGCGACGGTCAACTCCAGCCCTTCGAGTGCAAGGGTGGGCGGATGCTCGAACCGCTTGCGCTCGATGAGGATCCGGAATTCGCCGTCCGTCGCCGCCTGTTCGTGCGTGCCCACCGGCTTCCCTCCCGGGAATGACGTGTCGCGACGGGCGCGATCATACTGCCGAGAGACGGAAGCCTTCAGTCCCGCCAGCGGGTGAGCTTGCGCTCCAGCGGCCGCATCCCTGCCGCTTCCACCAGCAGGATGATCGCCGCGAAGGAGAGGGTGTAGGCGAGGATGCTCTCGATGTCGAAGAAGTGGAAATAGGTGCCGAGCTGGAAGCCTACGCCGCTGCTTCGCCCCAGCAGCTCGACGACCAGTACGATCTTCCAGATGAGCGCGAGTCCGGAGCGCGCCGCCGCCATCAGGTAGGGAAAGAGCTGCGGCAGGTACACCTTGAACAGGGTGGCGAGCCGCCCGATCCCGTACACCCTCGCAACCTCCAGCAGGCCGCGGTCCACCGCCTTCGCCCCCTCGCGCACGGTGACCACCACCGTAGGGATCTTGTTCACCGCGACCGCGAGCACCGCCGCGACCTCGGTGAGCCCGAACCAGACGTAGCAAAGAATGATGGTGACCAGGGCCGGGATGTTGAGCCCGAGGACGAGGACCCCGTCGAGCGTCGCGTCGAGGCGGTGGGAGCGGCCCATGAGGATGCCGATGGCGGTGCCCGCCGCCATCGCGATCGCGAAGCTGACCGCGACCCGGGCGAGGGTCACCCGGAGGTGGTAGCCTAGCTCGCCGCTTGCGGCGTGGTCCCACAGGCGTCCCAGCACCGCCGTGGGGGACGGGAGCAGATCGCTCGCCGCCATCCAGGCGACGAGTTGCCAGACCGCCACGAAGCCGAGGAGCGAGAGGCTGCGCAGCCAGGACGGAAGGCGTTTCGACGCTACTGCATCCACCACGCGGGATCGAACTCGGTCCAGAACGTTCCCGGCGCGAGGATGGCGCTCGAACCGACGAGCTCTTCACCCCCCTCGCGGGCGAGGATCGCGAAGGTCAGGGCCGCCGCCTCCCGATCCGCGACACCGAAGCTGCGCGGGATCCCGAGTCGGTAGGCGTCACGCAACGCCTCCGCGGTGGCGCGATCCGACACCTTCATCCGGGGTTCGAGCCGTTCCCATTCCGCGTCGGATTCGAGCAGCAGATGCTTGGCGGCGTAGGAGGCGCGCAGGAATCCATCCAGGACCTCGCGATGCCCGTCCGCCCAGCCGCGGTCGAAGACCCAGCCAAGCAGGGGAATCGGCCGCTCGACGCCGAGCGCGGGCAGGATCTCGCTGACGGTGACGAGCTCCTGCATCCCCAGCGCCTTGAGCCGCGCGTTGTAATGCCAGAAGTTGAGGACCGCCGGCAGATCGCCGCGCGTGATGAGCTCGTTGAGCAGCGGCGGGGCGCCGAAAGTCGGCTCGACCGATTCCGATAGATCCATCCCCGCCCGTTTCGCGTAGGCCTGGAGCAGCAGCCAGCTCTTGTCCACCGGACCGCCCGCCACCCCCACCTTCCTGCCGCGCAGGTCTTCGAGCCTGGCGAGACGGGCGTCGGGCCGCACCATCAGGCCGCCGACCGCGAGCGAATAAGGGACGAACGCATAGTCCCGGCCCTCGGCGCGCTGTCGGGAGACCCAGATCCAGTCGGTGACGATGAGGTCGGCGGCCCCGCCCTGAAGCGCCACCGAGGTGGCCCGCTTGGACCCGAGCTCCACGACCTCGAGGTCAACCCCTTCTTGCTCGGCGAACTTGTGAGCCGCGACCACGTCGAGCTCCCAGTTCACGGTCCCGAACTTGAGGACCCCGACCCGGACGCGGTGTTCGGAGGCCGCGATGACCTGGGACGAGAGCATCGTGATCGCCATCACCACGGCGGCGGCGATCGATGGAAATCGCGGCAGGTGATTCATGGACATGGCGGTGTCCCTCCTGTCGGACGAGATAGCCCGCATCATACCGAAAAGCCGTCCGGGAGCCGGTCCATGCGCAACCGGCGATGAACGGGCGCGTCCGTCCCGGCGGTCCTCGGTCCGGTGATGCTGCCGGAGGGGCGCTACGTCCCTGGAAGCCGCGACGGGAACCGTGATCGCGGACCGCCGTGGGAATTGGGCGTGTGGTAGCGTTCCCGCACACGGCATCGTAGCGGGAACAGGGAGGCGAGCAGCAATGGAAGCCCGGGCCACCGTCGTCGGGGGTTGCCGTCTCGCGGAGCTGACGCCTGCCGCGGAGCGCAGCCCTCACCACGGGCCCCCGGCGTCGCGCGGGCCGGTCCGAGGTGCTCGGGTTCGCGCAAGACCGGGGCATCCCGCTCGACGCCCCGGAATCGGTGATTCCCCACGAGGCTTGCAGACAGCCACCCCTGACGTATGGAGATCCCCACGCCCATGATGAAGATCGATTCGCCGGAGGCGCTGGAAGCGCGGCTGCGGGAGATCGGAGCCGAGCGCTACCACGACAAGCATCCCTTCCACGCCCTGATGCACGACGGCAAGCTCACGCGAGGGCAGGTCCGGGCGTGGGCGCTCAACCGCTACTACTACCAGAGCCGGATCCCGATCAAGGACTCGGCGCTCATGTCCCGGATGGTCGATGCGAACCTGCGCCGCGAGTGGTCGCAGCGCGTCGTCGACCACGACGGCACCCGCGAGGGGCAGGGGGGGGTGGCGAAGTGGCTGCATCTATGTGAGCGGCTCGGGCTGGAGCGAAGGTACGTCCTGGCCGAGGAAGGCGTGCTTCCGGCCACCCGCTTCGCGGTCGACGCCTACGTCCACTTCGTGCGCGAGCGCCCGCTGCTGGAGGCCGTCGCCTCCTCCCTCACCGAGCTGTTCGCGCCGGCCGTCATCGGCGAGCGCACCAGCGCGATGCTCGCGCGCTACGACTTCATCGATGAAGACACCCTCACCTACTTCAGCGCCCGCCTCACGCAAGCGCCGCGCGACTCGGACTTCGCGCTCGACTACGTGAAGCGCCACGCCACCACCCCGGAGCTGCGCGAGACGGTGTGCCAGGCGCTCCTGTTCAAGACCGACGTCCTGTGGGCACAGCTTGACGCCCTCTACTTCGCCTATGTCGCCCCCCGCCTGCCTCCGCCCGGCGCGTTTGCCCCGTGAGAAGGACGCCGCGTGACGGGCCGCCGTGAAGGCGGGCCGTTCGGAACTGCGAGGGCGATGCCGGCGCCGGCTCAGAAGAAGTACGACAGCGTGACCTGCGCGTAATCGTCGCGGCGGAATGCGGACATCGGGTCCCGGTGATCGACTCCGATCCACGCCCGTGCTTCGAATTCGATTTTCCAGCGTTCTCCGACGCGCCGCGACGCATCGACGTTGAGGACCGCGGCATCGCCTTCGACGTCACGGAGGATACCCGCCAGCGCTTCGGTGCCCGCTTCGTCGTTGAGTGCCACGCGCACACCGGCGAAGATGTCGTTCTCGAAGGGTTGGGGCGTTCCTCCGCCGCGTCCGTCGAACAGGTGTTCGGCAAGCAGTCCCACGTCCACCGCGCTCTCGGCGACGCCGAAGCGCGTGTACTCGAAGCCGGCGACCCAGGCGAGCCAAGCGGGTCCCTGGCCCGACGTGTGGAGCGCTTCGAGCTTCCAGAGCCAAGCCCCCTTCGTCGCCTGCAAGTCGAGCGACGTGCGGCGCACGACGTCGTAACGGGGCACGAGCACCGGCCCTCCCGCTGCGGGTCCCGGCAAGAGGCGCGGGTCCCGGCTTGTCCCGTGGAAATGTGCGATTCCGACGTCGAAATCCCCGATGGCGTGCGACCACCGTAGCGCGTAGTCGATGCGGCGCCGGCCTGCGCCGGACTCGTACGTGGCCCGGTCCGTGTCCACGAAGAGCTCGGAGCGCAACCGCCCCCGCCGCCCCGGGAACGTCCGCTCGCGAAACCCCGGCAGCACGAAGAGATCCAGTGCGCCCCAGCCGCGGATGAGGGTGAGGTTGACGAGGGGTTGCCCGAGCTTGTCATCGCGATCGACGTTCTCCACCAGATCCGTCTGATTGACGACGTCGACGAGATGGTAGGACTCGGTGACCCCCCAGAACACGCGGCCGATGCCGGCGCGGAGCTCCGCGGAGTCGAACACCCGCTGGTAGAGCAGCTCCCGTACGTCGAAGTGGGTGCGCCGGTGGTCCGCGGTATCGACCCGCAGGAAGGGGGTGAACAGCAGGCTCTGCCGGCCGTCGTCGAAAGCGTGATGGAATTCCGGCTGGACTGCGAGCGAGAGGCCGTGGCGGCGCTGTCCGGGGTGCGCGGGAGACTGGGTGAAGCCGCGCGGTTCGAACTCGAAGCGGCCACTGAGCTCGACCGCGCCGAGCGAGATCGGAAGTCCGAGGAGCGACACCGCCAGGAGAACGGCCCGGCCGTCTCCCACCCTGCCTGGTCCCGATCTCATCGTGGTTCCCCCGCGTGCCGCAACCGCCAACGCCAAGCCGCATCACTCATGGCGGGCCGGACAGCCGAGCCGGTCGCCGGCGACACCGGGAGCCGGGCCGCCCGCTTCCTGCCGTGCGCAAGGCCCTTCGCCCGGCCATGCCCTGCCCTGCCCCTGCCGGAGACGCCCACGACCGCTCGCGGGTTCTCCCGCACCGACCTCACCGCGCCCGCTTGAGCGCGTTCCGGTCGAAGTCGCGTTCGCCGAGCCCGGCGCCGAAGCGGTAGCCGCTCCACCGGAGCTCGGTGGTCTTGCCGGTCTGGTGGTTCACCATGTGCATCCGGCCGGGACGCCAGTACCGGCCGGCATACTGCCGGTAGTCCTCCATCGTGAGCGTCTTGAGCGGGGCGTCCTTGCGGTCGTGGAACTCGATCCTGACGGGCTGCCACATCTCGCCGTCGATCCAGGCGATCTGGCGCGTGTACCCGGAATGTTCGTACTCGGGATAGCGCTCGACGACCATCGTCTTCCGGCCGTCGAGCACCTCGTCGCGCAGCCACTTGTAGCGGTACTTCCCGACCTCCTGGGACGCGAGATCCTCGTAGGCGAACTCGCTGCCCATGAACGGCCCCGACTTGTTCGCCGACGAGATCCGCTTGACCCGCTTCAGCGCCGGCAGGTAGAGCCACTGGTCGTCGGGCTTCGTCGCATGGGTGTGGCTCAGGAACGCGGAGCCCTTCACGTCCCGCGGGCTGTCGAACACGGTGAGGCTCTTGTCGCCGTCGCCCTCGACCTCCAGGGTGCTGACGCGGATCGCCCGGCGGCTCTCCTGCCCCTGCCGGTTGCGCAGGATCATGGCCAGATCCGCGCTCTGGTCCCCCCAGCCGCGGTCGCGGCGGTCCACCTCCTCGGCGATCGCAAGGCCCTTCTCCTCGGGCGATTGCGCGCCGGCTTCAGGCGGCAGCGCGACCGCCAGCAGCGCGATCAGCGGCAGTGCCTTCATCGACGTCTTCATCGGTATCTCCTTCATCGTCGTGTCCCTCGACCTTCATGAGCAGGGGAGGCAGGAGGAAGAAATCGGCCACGAGCGCCAGGGCGATGACCAGCGCGGTGAGCAGCCCCATCCCGGCGTTGAGCTCGAAGCTCGACAGGCTCAGCACGAGGAACCCCGCCACCAGCACCAGCGAGGTCGTGAGCAGGGCGCGGCCCACGGTCACGAACGCATAGCGCACCGCATCCGGCGGCGAGCGGCCGAGCTCGCTCCTCGCGCGCCGGTACTTGGTGAGGAAATGCACCGTGTCGTCCACCACGATGCCCAGGGTCATGCTCGTGACCACCGACAACGACAGCCCGACCTCGCCCACCGCCAGCCCCCAGATCCCGAAGCCCATCGCTCCGGGCACGAGGTTCGGGACGAGGCTCGCGAGCCCCAGCCGCCACGAGCGCAGGGCGACGATGAGCACCAGGGAGATCCCGACCAGCGCCACCGTGGTCCCGAGGAGCATCGCGCGGATGTTGCGCCGGCCGAGGTACGCGAACATCAGGCTGGTGCCGGCCTCCTCGGCGCGGGCGACGCCCGGCGCATGGTCCGCCAGCCACTGCCGTGCGCGCCGGTCGAGGGCCAGCAGCTCGTTCGACGAGAGCGTCTTCGTGGCCACCGTCATCCGGGTCGAGGACTTGTCGACGTCGAGCTGGTTGTTCAGATCGAGGCCGTAGGGCAGCGACATCTCGTAGAGCAGCAGGTATTGCGCGGCGAGGTCGCGGCTCCCGGGCAGGCGGTACGCGGCCGGATCGTCGCCGTGCATGTTCATGTTGAGCCGGCGGAAGGTGTCGGTGATGACGTTGACGTGGATCGTCTCCGGCTGCGCCCGGTACCACTCGGCGAAGGCCTCCACGCCGGCGAGGAAGGCGGGGTCGCCGATCCCCCCCGACCCGCCGGACACCAGCGAGTACTCCATCGTGTACAGGCCGGTGAGGTGCTCGACCGTGAAGTCCGCGTCGCGCCGGAACTCGACGCTGTCGTCGAAGTACTCCACGAACACGTCGTTCAGCTCGTTGCGCGGTATCGAGGCCACGAGCCCCGCGACGACCAGCGCGGACCCCCACAGCAGCGGCGTGCGCCGGCGCACCACGAATTCGGCGAGCTTCGCCATCACCGGATCGTCGCGATGCCCGGCGGCGCGCACCCGCACCGGCAGGAGCGAGAGCAGGGCCGGCAGGAAGGTGACCGAGAGCACGAAGGCCGCGCCCACCCCGAACGCGACGAAGGTGCCGAGATGGCGGAACGGCGGCACGTCGGAGAAGTTCATGCTCAGGAAGCCGAGCGCGGTGGTCAGGCTCGCGAGGAAGACCGGCTGGAGGTTGACCCGCAACGATTCGACGATCGCGGCCCGCTTCAGCTCGCCCGTCCGCGTGCGCCGGACGAGGGCGCCGCTGCCCCGTTCGGCGAGGGTGCGGGAGGCCTCGGCCTGCATGACGTGGAGCAGGGTCACGAGGACGTGGACGCAGTTGGCGATCGCCACCGTCAGCACGATGGTCGGCGCGGCGGCCGAGGGCGGGGTGAACGGGAAGCCGGCCCAGCCGCCGAGGCCCATCGCGACCAGGATCGACAGCGCGACGACGAGCAGCGTCGCGAACGTCCCGCCGAGCCCTCGGGTCAGCAGCGCGAGCATCAGCGCCATCACCGCGAAGCTCACCGGCATGAGCGTCTTCATGTCGAGCAGCGACGATTCGGTGAAGGCGTAGTTCATCATCACCATCCCGGTGAGGCGGACGTCGATGCCGGGGAAGCGCTCCCGGACCTCCGCCGCGAGATCGCGCACGAACTCGACCACCCGGGGGACTTCCAGCGTCTCGTCCTCGCCCGGCATCTGCACGGTGACGTTGACGCCGCCGACCGCGCCGTCGGTCGCGATGAGGCGTGCCGCGAGACGCGGCTCGGCGAGGGCGACGGCGCGGATCCGGGAGCGTTCGGCGGGGTCTGCGCGGACCGCCTCGTCCACCAGATCCCGCACGACCAGATCGTCCCCGTCGGCGGTGGTGTGCTGGAAGTTGGCGAGGGAGTCGACGCGGGTCGAGTACGGCGTCTGCCAGGCGCGCTCGGTGAGCCAGGCAGTGGCTTCGAGCGCGCGGGCCGAGGTGGCGTCGCGATCGTCCGGGACGACGGCGAAGAGGACGTTGTCGTTCCTGGTGTAGGTGTTCTCCAGCGCCTCGAACGCGAGGAGCTGCGGATTGTCCTCGCTGAAGAACACGCGGTAGTTCGACGAGAATTCGAGGAACCGCCCACCGCTCGCGGCAATCGCGACCAGGATCAGGGTGGCGGCGATGATCGGCCACCGCGCCGCGATGACCCACTCCCCGAGCCGCGCTTCAATCTCCCGCACCGCCCGTGTTCCTCCCCGGCCGGGGTTGCGACATTCGTGTCCCGGCCGCAAGGACGCCGATCTGCATGGCCGCGCTCCTGTCTCCGTCAATCCGAATCGGTCTTTCGATGCGCCGACGTTCCTGCGGTTCCGATCAGGCGGTTTTCAAGGCAGTCCGGTCCGGTAGAATTTTCCCGCGAGAGCTGCCTGTCCGCTCCCTTGCCCCCGGAATTCTTCAGGAGACGGCCATGGCCGCCGTCCTCGGAGCCGGTACAGGCGCCAGCGCCGGAAAACTGATCGGGGTCGCGGCGGCAGGGCTTGTGCTCGGCTTCCTGGCCGGCCATCCCTTCCGGATGTCCATGGCCGGCGGCCACTCGCCGGAAGAACGGAACAAGGCCGTCGTCCTGCACTATATGCAGGAGGTCGTCACAGAGCGCAAGCTGGACGTGCTCGACGAGCCCATGGCGGAGGACCGGATCGCCCACGACCCCACCGGGCCGAATCGGCCGGAGGCAGAGATCGGGCCGCGATGGGTGAACCGGTGCACACCGCCTTCCCGGAGAAGCTCGACGTGCGCCTCGACACCTGCATGCTTGCCGACGCCGCGCGACTGCGTCGCTGCATCGAGGCGCTGGGCCGGAGCGCGGACTCCCGGCAGTGGCCGGCGCTGGCGGCGGCGGTCGAGGCCTCGACCGCCCGACGGGCCGCGCGTGCGGCGTCGGTGCCGGAGACGCCCGTCACCGCGGATCTGCCCATCGCCGGACAGGCGGAAGCTATTGCGCGTGCCGTCGCCGATCACCCGGTCACGCTGGTGATCGGTGCGACCGGCTCCGGAAAGATCACGCAGCTCCCGAAGATCTGCCTCGGTGCGGGCCGGGGGATCGGGGCGATGAACGGAAGGGCGTCACATCGATGTCATGATCGGACGATGAAATGCCCGTCTTTCGCGGAGCGCGAAGGAGGGGCGGTGGTGGGCAAGAGCATTCTGCTCGTCGAAGACGAAGCAGACATCAGAGAGATGGTGGAGCTTGCGCTGTCGCGGGCCGGCTTCGAGGCCAGGGTTGCAGCGGATACCACGCAGGCCAGGCGCGCGATCGAGCAGGCACGGCCGGACCTCGTCCTGCTCGACTGGATGCTGCCCGGCGTGAGCGGACTGGAGTTCGCACGCAAGCTCCGCCGGCACGACTCCACCCGGGACATCCCGATCATCATGCTCACCGCGAAGGGTGAGGAAGGCGACCGGTTGAGCGGATTCGACGCGGGCGCCGACGACTACGTTGTCAAGCCGTTCTCGGTCAAGGAGCTGACGGCGCGGATCCGGGCGGTGCTCAAGCGGACCGCGCCGGATGGCGACGACGACCCGATCGAGATCGGCGGCCTGCGGCTCGATCCCGTGAGCTACCGTGTCACCGCCCACAGCGAGACCATCCGCATCGGCCCGACCGAGTTTCGAATGCTCCACTTCTTCATGGGCCATCCCGAGCGCGTGTTCACCCGTGGCCAGCTTCTCGATCGAGTCTGGGGCAGCACCGTCTACATTGAGGAGCGTACCGTCGACGTGCATATCCGGCGACTGCGCAAGACGCTCGCGAAGCACGGCTTCGACCGCTTCGTGCAGACGGTTCACGGGACGGGCTACCGGTTCTCGCGCCACGCGGGCTGAGTCCCGCGCCGTCGCGTCAAGGGGGGAACGATCGGCTACGAGCCGGCCGGCTGCGCAGCTTCCCCGGCGGGTGCCACCGCCAGGGGACAAGCACCGATCCTGCCTTCGATCCGGCTCACACGCTGGGCAATCTCGATGTAACCGTCCTCTATCCTGACCAGTCTCATGCCGTGGTCGTCGAAGCGCTTGTTGACGTCGTCGAAGCGCTTGTTGACGTCGTCAAACCGTTTGTTGACGCCGTCGAACCGCTCGTTCACGTCGTCGAAGCGCTTGTTGACATCGTCGAACCGCCTGTTCATGTTGTCGAAGCCCCTGTTCATGACGTTGAACAACAGGACCACCCCGGCAATCCCTGCCGAGAACATGCTGGCCAGCGTGATGATGGTGTCCGTGGACATGGCGTTTCCTCCTGTCGTTGACCAAGCTACCACTCGTGACGGGTGCGCGCCACCGGTTCGGGAGGCGGATCCGCCCGCGCGGACGCCGCGGAGGGACAGGGTGAGTGAAAGGCAAGGACCGCGGAATGCGCAGATCGCCCCGACCGTTGTAGGACGATGACGATCTCCGAAGCTCGCACGCGGGAGCTGCGACGTCTCTCCGTGGGCGGGGTGTTGCTCGGTGTCGCGGACTTCCTTCTGGGGACCGCACCCTGGCTGTTGTTCTCCGGTGCGTGCGTTTGCCTTGGCTGGCACGTGTACCACGTGCATCTGCTTGCCGGCTGGCTCGCGGGCGGCGGGCGCGAGTCCCGGCCGGCCGCCCGCGGGATCTGGGCGCATGTCTTCGAAGCCCTCGACCGCATCCGCCGCCGGAACCGCAAGCGCAAGAAGCGCCTGCACAAGGTCGTCAACCGGATCCGGCAGGCGGCCGCGGCGATGCCCGACGGCGCGCTCGTCCTCGACGGTGCCGGAACGATCCTGTGGATGAATGAGGCGTCGGGACGGCTGCTCGGCCTGGAGCGCGCGCGCGACACCGGCCGGCCGGTGTCGCACATCATCTGCCGTCCGGGCTTCTCCGCCGCTCTCGAGGCCGAGGCGTTCGACGAGCCGCTCCATATCGTGTCCCCGGTGCATGAAGAGATCCATCTCCTGATCCGGATCGTCCCCTACGGCGGGAGCCGGCGGCTGATGCTCGTGCGCGACGTGAGCCGGCTCTATTTCCTGGAACAGATGCGGAAAGACTTCGTGGCGAACGTGTCGCACGAGCTGAGGAGTCCTCTCACCGTCATCACCGGGTACCTCGAGACGTTCGAGGACGACGGGCAACTCCCCGCCGGACTCAGGCGGCCGGTCTCCCGGATGTCGCAGCAGGCGTCGCGGATGTGTCTCATCGTGGAGGACCTGCTGCGGCTCTCGAGGCTGGAGGCGGCGCCGGGCGGCGCGCCCGCCGAGCGGGTCGACGTGGCCGAGATGCTCGGCATGATCGCCGGGGACGCGCGTACGCTCAGTGAAGGGGCGCATCGTGTCTCCTGCGATGCGGACCCGGAGCTTTCCCTGCTCGGGGACTGGAACGAGCTCTACAGTGCGTTCTCGAACATCGTGTTCAACGCGGTGCAGTACACGCCTGCCGGCGGAACGATCCGGCTGGAATGGACATCGGACGGAGAGGGCGCGCAGCTTGACGTGATCGACACCGGTGAAGGCATCGAAACGCATCACCTCCCGCGCCTCACCGAACGTTTCTATCGCGTGGACAAGGCGCGCTCGCACGAAAAGGGAGGCACCGGGCTCGGGCTGGCGATCGTGAAGCACATCCTCGTCCGCCACGACGCCCGGCTCGAGATCGAAAGCCGGCGCGGAGAAGGCAGCCGGTTTTCGTGCCGGTTTCCGGCCCACCGCACCGCGCATTCGCCGGAGTCCTCCAAGCTGGAGTGGGCGGCGGCAGGTGACGCAGTGAGCGTCCCCACGCGCCTCGAACGCACCGGCAGGGCGATGGAGCGGGATGCCGTTGAATGACGTGGTGAGCGCCGTGTCGTCCGTCGAGGCGCCCCCGGCCGTATCGAGCATTCCGGAGACACCCGGAATGCTCGCCGCGGTCGACCTCGGCTCGAACAGCTTTCATCTCATCGTCGCCAAGGTTGTAGACGGGCACCTCGACGTCGTGGACCGCCTGCGCGAACCGGTGCGTCTCGCGGCGGGGCTGGGCGGCGACAAGCACCTGCAACGCGCCGCGGTCGAGCGCGCCTTCGAGTGCCTGCATCGCTTCGGGCAGAGGTTGCGCAACATGCCCGAAAGCTCGGTGCGGGCGGTCGGGACCAACACGCTGCGCAGCGCTCGCGACGGCGAAGCGTTCCGGCGTGAGGCGCAGCGCGTGCTCGGCCATCGCATCGAGATCATCGCGGGCCGCGAAGAGGCTCGGCTCATCTACCTGGGGATCGCCCACGCCCTGGCCCTCGCCGGCGACGGCGAGCGGCGCCTCGTCATCGACATCGGGGGCGGCAGCACCGAGTGCATCGTCGGGCGCGGCTTCACCCCCCTGCACAGGGAGAGCCTGTACGTGGGCTGCGTCGGCACCAGCGAACGCTTCTTTCCCGGCGGGCGGATCGACAAGCAGGCGATGAAGCGCGCGGTGCTCGCGGCCCGCGTCGAGTTCGAACCCATCGAGCAGATCTACCGCGACGCCGGCTGGAGCTCGGCGGTCGGCGGCTCGGGCACGATCAGGGCGATCGCGGCGATCGCGCGCGCGGCCGGCTGGTGCAGGAGCGGGATCACCCGGGAGGCGCTCCGTCGCCTGCGCCGGACGCTGGTGGAGGCCGGGGACGCCGGCGCGGTCGATCTCAAGGAGCTCAGGGACGATCGGCGTCCTGTGCTCCCCGGCGGAGTCGCGGTGCTCTCCGCTGCCCTCGACGCCCTCGACGTCGAGCATCTCGACGTCTCCGAGATGGCGCTGCGCGAAGGACTGCTCTTCGATCTCGTCGGCCGCATCCGACACGAGGATGTCCGTGACGTGACGGTGCAGCGCCGGGTCGAGCGCTACCGCGTCGATACCGCTCAGGGCGAGCGGGTGGCCGGGACCGCACTCGCGCTGCTCCGGCGCGTGGGCGCGGCGTGGGGTCTCGACGGCGACGAAGAAGCGGATCAATCCCTCGGCTGGGCGGCGCGGCTCCACGAAGTTGGGCTGTTCGTCTCCCACAACCAGTACCACAAACATGGCGCATACCTGCTCGCCAACGGCGACATGTCAGGGTTCTCGCGTCAGGCTCAGACGATGCTGGCCTCGCTGGTGCGGGGGCACCGGCGGAAGTTCCCGGCGTCGGTCTTCGAGCAGCTTCCACCCGGGGACGCGCGGCGCGCACGCCGGCTCTGCGTACTGCTGCGCTTCGCGGTGGTGGTGAACCGCGCCCGCGCGGATCACTCTCTGCCCGGCATCGACGCGAAAGCGGAAGGCGACACCCTGACGGTGGCGTTCCCTCCCGGATGGCTCGACGCCCACCCCCTCACCCGGACCGATCTGGAGCAGGAGCGGGCGTACCTCGTTGCGGCAGGCGTCGAGCTGCGCTTCGGCTGAGCCTCGGACCCACGTCCCGGGAACGGCGGGGTCGGCAGGCCGGGCGACGTTGTTCCCGAGCATCGCACCCGGTGGCTGCTGCGCGGTTCTCGTCGCAAGACTCGAATAAAAGCCTTCGCACGGGGCGGCTCGGTACGGAACGAGCCGGTCATGATCCGAGGCTGGAGCGGGCGGCTCCGTGTCAGATCTTCGCCGCGGCGGCCGGTCCCGACTCGGCGCTCAGCCGATCGAGGAGCTGTTGCTGGGCCGAGACCGCGGGCTTGTCGCCGTGTTCGGTCCGGTGGTAGGCCCCGCTTGCGTCGAGCCGCCACGCATGGGTGTTGTCGTCGAGATAGGGGATGAGCCCCTCCCCGATCACGCGCTCGCGCAAGACCGGGTCGAGGATGGGGAAGCAGGTCTCGACACGCTGGAAGAGGTTGCGGTTCATCCAGTCCGCGCTCGCGCAGAACAGCCGGGGCTCGCCGTCGTTCTCGAAGTGGAACACCCGCGTGTGCTCCAGGAAGCGGCCGACGATCGATCGCACCCGGATGCGCTCCGACACCCCGGGGATGCCAGGCCGCAGCCCGCATGCGCCACGGACGATCAGGTCGATTTCGACCCCCGCCTGCGAAGCGCGGTACAGGGCGCGGATGATCTTCGCTTCGATCAGCGCGTTCATTTTCGCGATGATGCGGGCGGGCTTTCCCTCACGCGCCCGCTGCGCCTCGTCCTCGATGCACTCCAGCATCCGCTCGTGCAGCGTGAACGGTGACTGGAGCAGGCGCGTGAGCCGCGAGGCGCGGCCGAGGCCGGTGAGCTGCATGAAGACCTCGTGCACGTCCTGTCCGATCCGCGGGTCCGCGGTCAGCAGCCCGAAGTCGGTGTACACCCGGGTGGTGCGGACATGGTAGTTGCCCGTACCGAGGTGGACGTAGCGGCGCAGCTTCTCCCCTTCACGGCGGACCACGAGCAGCATCTTGGCGTGGGTCTTGTACCCGACGACGCCGTAGACGACGTGTGCGCCGGCCTCCTGGAGCTTCTCGGCAAGCGAGATGTTCGCCTCCTCGTCGAAGCGGGCCCTGAGCTCGACGCACACCGTGACTTCCTTGCCGGCGCGGGCCGCCGTGACCAGCGCGTCCACGAGCGAGGACTCGGCGCCGGTGCGGTAGAGCGTCTGCTTGATGGCCAGCACGTCGGGGTCCGCGGCGGCCTGGTGGACGAAGTCGAGCACCGGGGCGAAGGACTGGAAGGGGTGGTGCAGGAGGACGTCGCCGGCCGCGACCGCCTCGAAGATCCGGGTGGACTTTCCCATCCGGGCCGGGAATCCAGGGGTGAACGGCGGGTATTTGAGGTCCGGCCGGTCGACCAGATCCGGCAGCGCCATCAGCCGGTGCAGGTTCACCGGACCGTTGACGCGGAACACCATCTGCTCGGAGAGCCCGAACTGGCGCACGAGGTGGCCGACCATCTCGCCGGGGCAGTTGTCCGCGACCTCCAGCCGGACCTCGTCGCCGTAGCGACGTGAGGGGAGTTCGCCGACGAGTGCGCGCATCAGGTCGTCGACCTCCTCGGCGTCGACGAAGAGCTCGCTGTTGCGGGTGACCCGGAACTGGTGGCACGCGGTGATCTCCATGCCGGGGAACAGGTCTTCGACCCGGGCATGGATGATGGAAGAAAGGAATACGAAATCGTTGCGCCCGTCGCTCACCTCGGTGGGGAGCCGGATGAGCCTCGGTAACGCCCTCGGCGCCTGGACCACCGCCATCCCGCCGGCGTGCCCGAACGCATCCTCGCCCTTGAGGGAGACGATGAAGTTGAGGCTCTTGTTCAGTATCGACGGGAAAGGATGGACCGGGTCCAGCCGGATCGGGCTCACGATGGGGAGGAGCTGCCCGGTGAAGTACTGCGTGACCCACGCATCCTGCGCCTTGCTCCAGTCACCGCGGCGCAAGAACCGGATCCCCTCGCGTTCGAGCGCCGGAAGGATCGTGCCGTTCAGCAGATCGTACTGATCGTTGACCAGCGCGTGGGCATCGGCGCTGATGCGGCCCAGCACCTCCCCCGGCGCAAGGCCGTCCGCGTTGGCGTGCACCGCCCCGTACTGGATCTGGTGGAGCACTCCCGCGACGCGGACTTCGAAGAACTCGTCCAGATTGGAGCAAGAGATACACAGGAAGCGGAGCCGTTCCAGGAGCGGGGTGCCTGGATCGCGCGCCTGTTCGAACACCCGCCGGTTGAACGCGAGCTGGCTGAGCTCCCGGTTGATGTAGAGGTCCGGGCTGTCAAGGGATGGCGTATCCATTCTCCGTCTTCATGGATTTCCCTTCATCGCAGGGTCGGCGATTCTGGTCTGGACGACGGTTCGGGGCATCGACGGTGCAACCGGCTCGACGAGGCCGGCAAGTGTGAGTGTGCGGGTTCTCATGCGTCAAGCGGCGTCTGCCGCGGGGCCAGAGCCATTTTGCACGGCGGGGTCCGACTCAGGCGGTGGAGGTCGCCCGGGCGGGGGCGACCGGAAGCCGTTTTCCGGGTGAGGACGCGGGTATTCTACCGGCCACGCCAATTTTTTTTGTGGCGGCGGTCGCATGGATCAGGCGCTTGAGGGCGGCTAAGCTGTTCCCGAAGGGGCCGGGGATGGTTCGCGGCACCCGCGCGACGTCCACCGCACGGGCGCGCAATGGATGATCCAAGGGGGAGGTCACCGATGGCGATTCAGCCGAGGGCGCGGCAATCCAATCCGATCGACGACGTGACGGCGCTCGCCCGCGAGCGAACCAGCGGCGAGCACCGTGAGCTCGTCTCGGCGTTCATCACCCGGTACTACGCGGGCGCGTCGCCTGGGGACCTCGCCGAGCGCGAGGTGGACGACCTCTACGGCGCCGCGGCGGCGCACTTCGGCATCGGCCGCCGGCGCGCGCCGGGTGAGCCGAAGATCCGGGTCTACAATCCCCGGCTCGATCAGCATGGCTGGCAGTCGACCCACACCATCGTCGAAATCGTCACCGACGACATGCCCTTCCTGATCGACTCCGTGCGGATGGCGCTGAACGGCCGCGGACTGACCAGCCACCTCGTGATCCATCCCATCATGCGCGTCCGCCGCGGGGAAGGCGCTCGCATCGACGCGATCCTTTCCCGTGAAGACCGGAGCGAAGGGTCCGTCGTCGAGGCGATCATCCATGTCGAGGTCGACCGCCAGACCGAGCAGGAGACGCTTGACGCGATGGTGGCGGAGGTCCGCTCCACACTCGACGACGTCCGGGCGGCGGTCGAGGACTGGGGACACATGCGCGAGGCGTTGCGCCGGAGCATCTCCGAGATGCAATCGCCACCGCTGGCCGATCCCGAGGAGATCGACGAAGCGCGCGCCTTCCTCGAATGGATCGAGGCCAACCATTTCACCTTCCTGGGCTATGGCGCCTACCGGGTCGAGCAGACCGGGAGCGGCGAGCGCTTCGCGCCCGAGCCCGGCACGGGGCTCGGGCTGCTGCGCGACGCGGGCGGGCAGCGGGCCTCCGATGCGTTTGCGTACCTGCCTCCTCCGCGTCCCGGCGACCGATCCCGTCCCGATCTGCTGGTGCTCACCCGCGCGAGCGTGCGTTCCACCGTGCACCGCCCGACCTATCTCGACTCCGTGGGCATCAGGCAGTTCGACACGGATGGAAAGGTCATCGGAGAGTGTCGCTTTCTCGGCCTCTACACCTCGGCCGCGTACAACCGGGTGCCGCGCGACATCCCCCTGCTGCGGCGCAAGGCGGCCGAGGCGATCGAACGCGCCGGCTACTCCCGGAACAGCCACGACGCCAAGGCCCTGCAGAACATCATCGACACCTTCCCCCGGGAGCTGCTCTTCCAGATCACCGCCGGAGAGCTGTTCGAGACCTCGGTCGGGATCCTGCACCTGCAGGAGCGGCAGCGGATCCGGCTGTTCGTGCACCCGGACCGGTTCGGACGCTTCTATTCGTGCATCGTGTACGTGCCGAAGGATCGCTTCAGCACCCAGGTCCGCCTCGTCATCCAGGGGATCCTCGAGGAAACCTTCGACGGCTTGGACACCGAGCTGACCGTACACCTCTCCGAGTCGGTGCTGGCCCGGCTCTACATCGTCGTCCGGGTCGACCCGGAGCGCTCCCAGAGCTACGACGTTGCCGAGCTGGAGGAGCGGCTGCGGGCGGTGAGCCGGACGTGGGCCGACGATCTCCGTGACGCCCTGCTCGACCACTTCGGCGAGGAGCACGGCACGTGGCTGTTCCGGCGCTACGGCGAGGCGTTCCGCGCCGACTACCGCGAGACCTACCCCGCGCGGGTCGCGGTGCTCGACGTGGAGAAGATGGAGCGCATGGAGGGCGGCGGTATCGAGATGAGCCTCTACCGCCCGCTGGAGGCCGAGGAAGGGCTGCTGCGCTTCAAGCTCTTCCGGGTCGGGCGTCCGGTCTCGCTCTCCGACGCGCTCCCCATGCTCGAGAACATGGGCTTGAGGGTGGAGGAGGAGCACCCGAGCAAGATCAAGCGTACCGGCGCTCCGCGGGTATGGCTGCACGACTTCGGGATGCTTCACGGCGAAGGCCCGGAGTTCGATCCGGACCGCGTCAACGAGACGTTCCGCGAGGCGTTCGCCCGCGTGTGGTCGGGGGAGGTCGAGAACGACGGCTTCAACCGGCTGGTGCTGCGCGCCGGGCTCGAATGGCGCGAGATCGTGATTCTGCGCGCGTACTGCAAGTACCTGCGCCAGGCCGGCGTCGCCTTCAGCGAGACGTACATGCAGGACGCCCTTGCCGCGAACCCCGCCGTCGCCGCAATGCTCGTGGAGCTGTTCCACGCGCGTCTCGATCCCGCTCTGGGCGGAGCGAGGGATGCGGAAGAGGCCGGTACGGATCGGCCCGATCAGGCCCTCGAAGCCATGAGCCGGCTCGATGCGGTCCTCGAAGTGATGACCCGGATCGAAGCGGTCCTCGACCCGGCGCCGGGCGAGGCTCCCGGCGCTCCCCGCAACGTCATGGCCCGGCTCGAGGCGGCCCTCGAAGAGGTGGCGAACCTCGACGAGGATCGTATTCTGCGCAGCTATCTCGGCGTCATCCGCGCCACCTTGCGCACGAACTACTACCAGCCCGGCGCCGGCGGCTCGCCGAAGCCCTACCTCTCGTTCAAGCTCGACCCCCACCGGATCCCCGAGCTTCCCGAGCCGCGGCCGAAGTACGAGATCTTCGTCTACTCCCCGCGGGTGGAGGGCGTGCATCTGCGCGGCGGCCTCGTCGCGCGCGGGGGGATCCGCTGGTCGGATCGGCGCGAGGACTTCCGCACCGAGGTGCTGGGGCTTGCGAAGGCGCAGATGGTGAAGAACGCGGTGATCGTGCCGGTGGGGTCGAAAGGAGGCTTCGTGCCGAAGAAGCTGCCGGTGGAGGGCGGGCGCGAAGCAGCCCAGGCGGAGGGGATCGCCTGCTACCGGATCTTCATCCGGGGCCTGCTCGACGTGACCGACAATCTGGTCGGGGGGAAAGTGGCTCCGCCTTCGGGCGTCGTGCGCCACGACGGAGACGACCCCTACCTGGTGGTCGCGGCCGACAAGGGGACCGCGACGTTCTCCGACGTCGCCAACGCGCTCGCCCACGAGTACGGCTTCTGGCTCGGCGACGCCTTCGCCTCCGGTGGCTCCCACGGCTACGACCACAAGGGGATGGCGATCACCGCGCGCGGGGGGTGGGAATCGGTCAGGCGCCACTTCCGCGAGCTCGGGATCGATACCCAGACCACCGACTTCACGGTCATCGGCATCGGCGACATGTCCGGGGACGTCTTCGGGAACGCGATGCTGCTCTCCCGCCACATCCGGCTCGTGGGCGCGTTCAACCACCTGCACGTGTTCATCGACCCGGATCCGGATCCGGAGGCGGCGTTTGCGGAGCGCGAGCGCCTCTTCGCGCTGCCGCGCTCGACCTGGGACGACTTCGACCGCTCGGTGCTGTCCGCGGGCGGCGGGGTCTACCCGAGGAGCGCGAAGTCGATCCCGCTCGGCCCCGAGGCCCGCCGGGCGCTCGGCGTCGAGGCCGGGTCCCTCACCCCGAACGAGCTGATCGCGGCGATGCTCAAGGCGCCCGTCGATCTTCTCTGGAACGGCGGGATCGGCACCTACGTCAAGGCGAAGCGCGAATCCCACGCCGAGGTCGGGGACCGGGCCAACGACGTGGTGCGGGTCAACGGGGACGAGCTGCGGTGCCGGATCGTCGGCGAAGGCGGCAACCTCGGCCTCACACAGCTCGGGCGCATCGAGTTCGCGGCCGGCGGCGGGCGCGTGAACACCGACGCCATCGACAACTCCGGCGGCGTGGACTGCTCGGACCACGAGGTGAACATCAAGATCCTGCTGAACGAGGTGGTGGCCGCCGGCGACCTGACCGGGAAGCAGCGCAACCGGCTGCTTTCGGAGATGGGCGGGGAGGTCGCGGCGCTGGTGCTGCGCAACAACTACCTCCAGACCCAGGCGTTGAGCATCGCCGCGAGCCAGTCGGCGGCGATGCTGGAGGTCCACTCCCGGCTCATCCGCCGGCTCGAGCGTGACGGGGAGCTCGACCGGGAGATCGAGTTCCTGCCCGGGGCGGAGGAGATCGCCGAACGCCTGGCGGCCGAGGGCAGGCTCTTCCGGCCGGAGCTGGCGGTGCTGGTCGCCTACGTGAAGATCGGCCTGTTCCAGCGTTTGCTCGCGGCCACCCTGCCGGACGAGCCGTTCGTGGTGAACGAGCTCCGCGCGTACTTCCCGTCCGCGCTGCGCGAACGCTACGCCGGGCGGATCCCGGCCCACCGGCTCGCGCGCGAGATCGTCGGTACCGCGGTCGCGAACGAGATGGTGAACCGGTGCGGGATCACCTTCGCCTTCCGGCTCGGGGAGGAGACCGGCGCGGACGACGCCGACATCGCCCGGGCGTACCTCGTCGCGCGCGAGGTGTACGGCATGCGCGGGACGTGGGAGGCGATCGAGGCGCTGGACAACGTGGTCGGCGCGGAGGTGCAGATTGCGATGTTGCGCGAGACGCGCAAGCTCGTGGAGCGGGCCGCCCGGTGGTTGCTCAGGAACCGGCCCCGGCCTCTCGACATCGAGCGCGACATCGCGCATTTCGCGGGTGGGGCCGCGGCGTTGCGCCGCGGCCTGAGGGATCTCGTCGCAGACGTGAGCCGCGCCGCGATCGATTCGGCCACGGAGCGGTTCGTCGAGCGGGGCGTTCCCGAGGCCCTCGCGCTGGGGGTCGCGAGCGGCAACGACCTCTTCTCCACCCTCGACGTCGTCGAGGTCGCGAAGGGCGCGGCAATCTCCGTGGAGGAAGCCGCGGCCGTCTACTTCATCCTCGGCGAGAAGCTCGACCTGCACTGGCTGCGGGACCGGATCGCGGCGCTCCCGCGCGACAACTCCTGGCAGGCCCTGTCTCGCGCCGCGCTGCGTGACGACCTCTACGCGCAGTTGAGTGCGCTGACTTCGGACGCGCTACGGCTTGACCTCGGTGAGAGCACGCCGGCCGGCCGCATCGACGCCTGGCTCGAACAGAATCGGATCCCGATGGCCCGGTGCCGGCAGATCCTCGGCGATCTGGAGAGCGCCGGGCATGCGGACTTCACGATGCTCTCGGTCGCGATGGGGGAGATCCGGGCTCTGCGCCAGGCGGAGTGAACACGGCGCGGCCGGGACACTCGAAGACGGCCGGCAGCATGCCGCGGGGCCGGTTCCGCTCGCGGGGGTGTTGTGGGAGGATGTTCGTCAACGTAGCATTTGCCCTGTCGGGAACTGATCGAGGTCGACATGGTGGACTCCACGATTCGGATGTCGCGTCGAGGTGGGCCGGCACGGCTCGCAATGATCGGCGGTGTTCTGGCCGCGGGCGCTGTGCTCGCCGGCGGTTGTTCCGGAGCCTTCGAAACGCCTGACCGGCAGCCGTCCTACCAATCGAGCAGAAGCGCACCGCCTCTCGAAATACCGCCCGATCTCACGAGCTCTTCGATTCGGGATTCGCTCCAGGTTCCCGAGGGTGGGGCCACCTACTCGCAGTATTCGGACGGTGGCGGCGCCAGTGCGCAGGCCGTGTCCGAGGCGGTCCTGCCGGAGGTCGCCGGCGCCAGGATCGAGCGTAGCGGCAGCGAGCGCTGGCTGGTCATTGCGACGAAGCCGGAGGAGCTGTGGCCGAAGCTTCGTGATTTCTGGACCGGGCAGGGCTTCGCCCTCGAGAGCGAAGAGCCGGCCGCCGGGGTCATGGAGACGGACTGGGCGGAGGTTCGGACTCCGCTCCCCGCGGGGGCCGTCAAGGGCCTGCTCAACCGACTCTCCAAGGCATTCTACGGGGTGGCGGTCCGTGATCGGTACCGGACCCGGATCGAGCGCGGGAGCGAGCCCGGCACGACCGAGATCTACATCTCGCACCGTGGCGCCGAGCAGATGGTCGTCGGTGACGAGAATTCGTACGCACGGCGGGAGGGCTTCGCGGAGAGGACATGGCAGTTGCGCCCCTCCGATCCCGGCCTGGAAATGGAGATGCTGACCCGGCTGATGGTCTTTCTCGGAGCGGACGAGCAGCAGGCGGATGCGATCGTCGCCGGGAGCCCCGCTCGCGAGCCACTGGCGCATATCGTGCGCGAGGCCGGCGGCGCACCGGCCCTCACCCTCGATGCAGGCTTCTCGCAGGCGTGGCGGCGCACCGGCCTTGCCCTCGACCGCGTCGGGTTCGTCGTCGAGGATCGCGACCGTTCCCGGGGGCTGTTCTTCGTACGCTATGACGATCCGGAGGCCGGTACGCAGAGCGAGAGGAGCGGATGGCCCTCCCGGCTGAAGTTCTGGGGTGGCGGTGATGACGACGGGAAGAAGGACGGCGCCTACCTTATCCGCCTGACCGGAGAGGCGGAGGCGAGGACGCGGGTCGTGGTGCTCGGGCCGGATGGAGAACGTGAAGGGAGTCCGACCGCGGGACGCATCCTCTCCCTGCTCCACGAGCAGCTCAAGTAGCGCCTCCGTCCGTCCCTATCGACCCCCCCGCCGCCCGTCGTGGCGCAGCAACCGCTCCCGTTTCCGGCGCTGGCGTGGGGTCAAGGTGTTTCGCCTGCCCTTGAACGGATTCTCCCCGGTGCGAAGCTCGATTCGTAGCGGTGTCCCGATCAGGTCGAACGCCGAGCGAAAGCGCCCTGCGAGATAGCGACGGTACAAGGCGGGCGCCTGCTCCGTCTGGTTTCCGTGCACGACGATGACCGGTGGATTCGAGCCGCCCTGGTGGGCGTAACGCAGCTTGATCCGCCGGCCGCGCACCAGCGGCGGCGGTGAGTGCTCGATGGCGCTCTCGAGCGCGCGCGTGAGCCTGGAGGCCGGGAGCGTGGCGAACGCTGAGCGGTGACATGCATCGACCCGGCGCATGAGCGCGTCGAGGCCGCTGCCGTGCAGGGCCGAGACGTGGCATACCGGACAGAACGGCGCGAACGCCAGTCGGCGGCGGATGTCGGCTTTCAGCGCGACGCGGGCTTCCCCCGACAGGCGATCCCATTTGTTGATCGCGACGACCGGCGCCCGTCCGCCGTCGAGAACGAGCCCCAGCAGCGATGCATCCTGGTTGCTCATTCCATCGCTCGCATCGAACAGGACGATCGCCACGTCGGAGTCCGCGATGGCTTCGAGCGATTTGACGACGCTGAATTTTTCGATCGTTTCCGATACGCGCGCACGGCGCCGGATCCCCGCGGTGTCGATCAGGACGTACCGTCGTCCGCTGCGCTCGAAGGGCACCTCGACGCTGTCGCGGGTGGTGCCCGGCGCGTCGTGCGCAAGCACCCGCGTGTCGCCGGCGAGCCGGTTGACGAGGGTGGACTTGCCGGTGTTGGGCCGCCCGATGACGCAGATCCGGATGCCGTCGCCGCGGCGGACGGGCGCGCCCGCTTCGTCCTGGGGGAGCATCCCGGCCAGGATTGCGCCGAGGCGGGCGACACCGCGGCGGTGTATCGCCGCGATTGGGATCGGCTCACCGAGGCCCAGCGCATGAAATTCGACGGTGGCGGTGGCTTCGTTGAGCCCGTCGACCTTGTTGGCGGCCACGACGATCGGTTTGCCGCTGCGCCTGAGCCGATCGGCGATGCGCTGGTCCGTGCCGGTCAGGCCGTCTCGCGCATCGAGCACCAGCACCACCAGAGCGGACTCCTCGATCGCGAGCGCGGCCTGATCGGAGATGAGCTTCGAAATCGCGTCGTCGCCGACGGCCAGCCCCCCGGTATCGACCACCACGACATCGCGTCCGCCGACCCGCGCGTAGCCGTAGCGCCGGTCACGGGTCAGCCCCGGCAGGTCCGCGACGAGCGCATCGCGGGTGCGGGTCAGGGCGTTGAACAAGGTGGACTTGCCCACGTTCGGACGACCGACGAGCGCAATCGTGGACAGCATCGCGTGTTCGGAGCCAATGCCGGTTCGGGGAGCGGGGCGTTCAGGGGAGGGTGAGGGCGCTGAGCCTGCCGCTTGCGCCAAGGACGTACACGGCGGCGGCGTTCGCCACCGGGGAGGCGGTCACGCCGCCGCCGCCGGTCCGGGTCCGGGCGACGAAACGGCCGTCGTCGATACTGAGCCAGTGGACGTAGCCTTCGAAGTCGGCGACCACCACGTACTCACCGAACTCGACCGGTCGAGTCACCATCCGGCGCATGAGCCCGTCCTGCCGCCATCGCCACGCGCCGGAGTCACGATCGAGCGCCCAGACACGGCTCTCGTCGTCGGTGACGTAGAGCAGGCGGCCGGCTCCGATCCCCGTGTGCGACGCCATGTCCTGTTGCCAGAGCAGACGGCCGGTGTACCGATCGAAAGCGGCCACGGGCCCTTGGGACGTGACCGCGTACACCATGCCGCCCGAGACGACCGGGTCGGCATCAATGTCGACGATCCGTTCCAGCTCGGTGCGGCCGGTCGGGGTTGCGACCCGGGACTCCCACACGAGCCGGCCGTCCGCGAGCGATACGGCGACCAGACGGCCGCCGTCGAACCCGGCGATCACGACGTCTCCGGCGATCACGGGGCTGCTGGTCCCGCGCAGGGTCAGGACGGGCACGGTGCGGTCGTAGACCCAGATCCGTTCGCCGCTTGCCGTGCCGAGTCCGAAGAGCTTGCCGTCGGTGGTGCGTACGACAACGATCCGTTCGCCTACCGCCGGTGCCGACAGCACCTCGCTCGATACTCGGGTGCGCCATGCGATCCCGCCGTCCTCGCGGGCGAGCGCAACCACGTCGCCGTCACCGCTGCCGACCACGACGAGCGCAGAACCTGCGCCGGGACCTCCGGAGATCGGGACATCGGCATCGGTCTCCCAGAGACGTTCGCCGGTGAGCGCGTCCCAGGCCGAGACGTTTCCATCGTGGCCGGCGACGAATACCTGGCCGCCGGCTGCCGTCGGCGAAAGATCGAGGCGCCGTCCGCCTGCCCCGGTGGCGGCCCGCCGGTCCCACGCCGTCTTGATCTCGATTGCCGGCTGGAAGTCCTGGAGCGCCGCCGGCGGAAGTGTTTCGTCGTCGTCCCGGAAGAAGCCCCCGCAGCCCGAGAGGGCGAACGCAATGCAGAGCACCGTGAACCGCGTGACGGTCGCGCGTCGGTTCGTGGCGTGGACAAGGTGTGCGTCGCGCATCGTCACCCTCCGTCAGCGCGATGAAGGCGGGGACATGAGCTCGCCGAGATCGTCGAGCTTCATCCGTACCCGGATGCCGGCCGGCTGCGAAAGCGCCTCTCCGGCGAGCACCGCTTCGTAGGATTCACGGGCCGCGGCGCTGTCGCCGCGCGCGCGCTGGACGTCGCCCCGCAGCTCCGAGACGCGGGTGCGGAACGGCGCCGAGTCGATCTTCGCGATCTCGGCCAGCGCACCGTCGTATTCTCCGGCGTCGAGCATCAGGCGGGCAAGCCGGAGCCGGGCGACCGGGACGAGCTCGGGAAACGGTGCGTGCTCGACGACCCATTCGAGGTGCCGCATCGCCGCGTCGGGATCGTCCGTCTCCACCGCGGCGCGGGCGGCAAGCAGCGAGGCGAACGAGGCATACGCGGAATCAGGGAATTCGGCGACGAGCCCCGCGGCCTGTGACAGCGCCTCCCGATGGTTCCCCGCCGCCGCGGTGCCGGCGAGTTGCTCGTAGCGCACGGACGCGAGTTCGGCCTGAGTGCGGTTCCAGGTCTGCCAGGACGACCATCCGATGACCGCCGCCAGCCCGACCGCGAGACCGGCGAGTATGCCCTTGCCGTTCTCCGACCACCATTTCTTCAGTTCTTCAACCTGTTCTTCGTCGGCCGCCACCGCTGTCCCCTCCAGCCGCCTTCTATCCGGCGAATACGTTCCGGGCGACGTGGCCGGGGAGCTCATCGATCGTCACCGTTGATTGGGCGCCGCGCGAGCGGAGATCCTTCACGGCAACCCTCCCCAGACGCGCCTCTTCCTCCCCGAGCAGGAGCGCAACCCGCGCGCCGCTGCGGTCCGCGCGCTTGAGCTTTGCCTTGAAGCTCCCCTCCGCCGCATCGACGACGAGCCGCAGCCCCGGCACCGCGTCGCGAAGTCTTTCCGCCACCGCGTGTGCGAGCACCGAAGCCTGCACCCCGACCGCTACGAGACAGGCGTGCGGCGCCACGACCGGAAGCGCGACGGACTGCGCCTCGATCAATGCGACGAGGCGTTCGAGCCCAGCCGCGAATCCGATCGCGGGGCTCGCCGGCCCACCGATCTCGGCGACGAGGTTGTCGTAGCGTCCGCCGCCGCACACCGCGCCCTGCGCGCCAAGCTCGCCGGTCGTCCACTCGAACACCGTTCCGGTGTAGTAGTCGAGGCCGCGCACGAGGCGCGGATTCAGCCGGTGTTCGACGCCCGCCTCGTCAAGCATGGCGAGCAGCCGGTCGAGGTGCGCGCGTGCCTCGGCGTCATGCTCGTCGATGATCCGGGGCGCTTCCTCGATCAGCGCCTGCATCGAGGGGTTCTTCGAATCGAGGATCCGCAACGGGTTCGTCTTCAACCGGCGTGCGCTGTCCGCGTCGAGTGCCGAGGCGTGGGCGGAGAAGTAGTCGACGAGGCGTGCGCGGTATCGGGCCTGGATGTCGCGGCTGCCGAGCGAGTTCAGCTCCAGTGCGAGCCCGGAGAGGCCGAGCGCCTTCCACAGGCGCCGGGTCATGACGATCAGCTCCGCTTCGGCGCTTGGCCCGGCGACGCCGAGGATCTCGACGTCGATCTGGTGGAACTGGCGATACCTGCCCTTCTGGGGGCGCTCGTACCGGAACATCGGCCCCATCGTCCACACCCTCCGCCCCGGTGTGCGCAGGAGTCCGTGCTCGATGGCGGCGCGCACCACGCTCGCCGTGCACTCGGGGCGCAGGGTCAGGCTCTCGTCGTTGCGGTCGGCGAAGGTGTACATCTCCTTCTCGACGATGTCCGTCACTTCCCCGATCGAGCGCCGGAAGAGTTCGGTCCGTTCGACGAGAGGCGGCCGGATCTCTTCGTATCCATACGCGCCGAGCAGGGCGCGCGCGCGGTGCTCGACGTGCTGCCACGCGGGCACCTCGCCCGGGAGGACGTCGTTCATCCCGCGGATGGCTTTGATGACGGTCATCGATCCGGATCGGCGAGGGTCGAGGCGGGTCTGGCGCGGGGGTGCGTGCCGGTACCGGCACGGCGCGGATTCTACTGCATGTCTTCCCGGTGCACAGGCTGCGGCGCCGGGGCCGGTTTGCCCTCCGGTGCCCTCGACGCTGCCTCCATTGCATCCCAAGGGGCTCGCACCTTCGTTGCGTGACCACCTCGCGACGCACGGCAGAACCGGGGCCGGCGAGGATCACCGCAAGGCTACGGCGACGGAATCTCCGGAGCGCCGGCGCTGCCGGGAGGCGCGCCGAGGCTGAATCGGGCGACCCCGTGCCTGATGTGCGGCGTATGGTCGAAGGGCGCACCGTCGAGTGTCACCCGGACGTCCCTGGCGTATCCGAGCAGGACGTCGAACGGCGGCGTACCGGCGATGGTGAGCACGCGGCCGGGCGGTACGAGGCCGAAGAACAGGCGGGCGCCATCGTGATCGTAGATCTCCACCCATGATTCATGCGTGAAATCGAACACGAGGTCGGACTGCGCGCCGGGAGTGGCAGGCGGCGGCGCAGAGGTGTCCGGGGCGCCCGGGGACCTCTGCGAGGGCGCCGTATCGAAGCGGGCGGGCGGGGTGACGGCCGGAGGCGTCGCATCTTCCGGCGCGCTCGGTGAATCCGGGCTTGCGTTCTCGTTCGGGACGGGGAGGTCCGGGCGACCGATGTCGCCGGAGCCGGTTTCGGCGTCGATCCCGGACCGTGACGCAGGTGTTGCGGAAATCCCGCGCTCCGCGGCGGTCCCGGTGGTGTCGAGGTCTTCCCCCGCGGGCGGTTCGTCCGTGGCGAGGCCGGCGGTGGCCTCGGGCCGTAGCGCCGGTCTCGCGGAAATCCCGAGCTCCGTGGCGGTCCCGGCGGTGTCGAGGTCTTCCCCCGCGGGCGGTTCGTCCGTGGCGAGGCCGGCGGTGGCCTCGGGCCGTAGCGCCGGTCTCGCGGAAATCCCGAGCTCCGTGGCGGTCCCGGCGGTGTCGAGGTCTTCCCCCGCGGGCGGTTCGTCCGTGGCGAGGCCGGCGGTGGCCTCGGGCCGTAGCGCCGGTCTCGCGGAAACCCCGCGCTCCGTGGCGGTCCCGGTGGTGTCGAGGTCTTCCCCCGCAGGCGGCTCGTTCGTGGCGAAGCCCGCGGTGGCCCCGGGTCGTGGCGCCGGTCTCGTGGAAGGCTCTCGCTCCGCGGTCGCCCCGGAGGTGCTGCCGGCTTCGCCCGGTGAGCGTTCGTCCGCGGCCTCGCCGGGTGTCGTAGCCGTGCCGGAAGATGGTGGCGACGGTTCGGAACTGTCCGCGAACCCGCCGCTCCGCGGCGATTCGGATGGTTCGCCGGCCGGCCCCGGTGTGGATTCGACGCCTCCCTCGCCATTCTCCGGCGACGCGGCAAGGGCGGACGTTTCCGTGGCCGGGGGTGAAGGGTCCGGGGCGGAGCCGGACGGCCAGCCGATCAGATCACCACTGATGTCGAGGCTTCTGAAGTCCTGGCTGCGCCACCACAGCACCACGAGCAGCGCCAGCGCCGCCATGACGGTGTAGGTCACGAGGCGAACGGGGAGATCGGAAGCATGCGTCTGCGGCTTCTCCACGATGCCCGGGGACAGGGCCGGCGAACTGAACCCTCGACGCTCGTACGCTTCGAGAATCGGTCCGGGCGGGAGCCCGAGCTCACGGGCATAGCCGCGCATGTACCCGCGCACGAACGTCGGACCGGGGAGCCGATCGAACGAGTCCGCTTCGAGTGCCTCGATCGTCTTCGTATCGATGTGGAGCGCAGCCGATATCTCGCTGACGCTGCGGTCCGCCTCTTCCCGGGCCTGACGCAGCCGCGCGCCCGGGCCGATGTCGTCGGGGAACTCGATTGGCCCGGGGGCCACCTTCATCGCAATGGTCTCAAAGGCCTCGCCGTTCGGCGACCCGCCGGCTGCGCGGCACGACGCGGCCCGCGAGTTGCCCGCAGGCCGCGTCGATGTCGTCGCCGCGGGTCTTGCGGGTGATCGTCATCACCCCCGCGGCCATGAGTACGTCCCGAAAGCGGTCGATCGCCGCGGCGGACGAGCGCCGGTATCGCGTCCCCGGGAAGGGATTGAAGGGAATCAGGTTGATTTTCGCGGGTACGTCGGCCAGCCGCCGGACGAGGCGCCGCGCGTGCTCCGGGGTATCGTTGACCCCGTCGATCATGACGTACTCGAAAGTGATCCTCTGACGGGGAAGAGCAGCGGCGAATTCGCGGCAGGCCGCGAGCAGGGTGTCGATGGGGTATCTCCGGTTGATCGGCACGAGCACGTCGCGCAGCGCGTCCTCGGGCGCGTGCAGGGACACCGCAAGGCTGACGGGGCACCGGCGGGCGAGGGCGCGGATCCCCGGTACGACGCCGGCGGTGCTCAGGGTCACCCGCTTGCGTGCAAGTCCGAACCCGAAGTCGTCGAGCATCAGATCGAGCGCCGCGACGACGTTGTCGAAGTTCAGCAGCGGTTCCCCCATCCCCATGAGCACCACGTTGGTGATGTCCGGACCGGCGTGACCGGAATCCGCGAAGATGCGGCTCGTGGCCCAAAGCTGCCCGACGATCTCCGACGTCAGCAGGTTCCGGTTGAAGCCCTGCTGCGCGGTCGCGCAGAAGGTGCAGTTCAGTGCGCAGCCGACCTGCGAGGAGACGCACAGGGTGCCGCGCTCGCCGTCCGGGATGTACACCGTCTCCACGCAGTTGCCGCCGCCCACCTCGAAGAGCCACTTGCGGGTCCCGTCCGCCGAGAGCCGGTCCGCCACCACCTCCGGCGCACGGATCTCCGCGACCGCATCGAGCCGTGAACGCAACGCCTTGCCCAGATCGGTCATCGCGGCGAAGCTCGCCGTGTGCCGGTGGTGGATCCACTTCAGCGCCTGGGCCGCACGGAACGGTTTCTCCCCGAGGGAGACAAAGAACCCCTCCATCTCCTCACGCGGCAGTCCCAGGAGGTTGGTACGCTCCGGTGCCGATCGAAGCTCCATTCCGACGGCCGATCCGAGCGTCAGCGGGTCCGTGGACAAATGTCGCCGGCGCCGAAGAAGAACGCGATCTCGGCTCCGGCGGTCTCGGGGCCGTCCGAGCCGTGCACCGCGTTCTCGGTAATCTCGGACGCGAAGTCCGCGCGGAGGGTGCCGGGCGCCGCCTCGGCCGGGTTTGTCGCGCCCATCACCTCCCGGTTCTTCGTGATCGCGTCCTCGCCCTCGAGGACCTGGACCAGGCATGGTCCGGAGGTCATGAACTCGACGAGCTCGGCGAAGAACGGCCGATCCTTGTGTACCGCGTAGAACGCCTCGGCGCGCTCGCGCGAGAGGTGCTCCATGCGGGCCGCCACGATCCGCAGGCCCGCGGCTTCGAGGCGCGCGCAGATCCGGCCGATGACGTTTCCGGCCACCGCGTCGGGTTTGATGATCGAGAGGGTCCGTTCCATCGACATGACGGCTGCTCCCGTGAGCTTGGATGGTTCCCGTGACGACCGGGGCGCCGTGCCATCCGGACGCGGAGCGCCAGAGCCGCACTGGAGATTCGATCGAGGGATGTGCCGGGCGCCGTCAGACGCCGAAGCTTTCACCGCAACCGCACAGGCTCTTCACGTTGGGGTTGTCGTAGGTGAACGTCTCGTTCAACCCCTCACGCGCGAAGTCGATGCAGGTGCCTTCGACCATGGGCAGGGTGTCGGGATCGACGATGACCGAGACGCCCTTCGACTCGAACACCCGATCACCGTCGCCGATCTCGTCTTCCAGATCGACCACGTAGGCAAAGCCCGAACAGCCGGTCTTCTTCACCGCGAGCCGGAGCCCCAGGCCGTGGCCGCGTGCGTCGAGGAAGCGACGGACCCTTTCGGCGGCGGTATCGCTCAGGGTAATGGACATCCGATCCTCCGTATCTGTACCGGTCGCGATTCGAGCGGGACGCAATCCACGTCCTCGATCCCTCCACCCGTTTCCTGCATCGTCATGCACCGCTGCCGGCGCGCCACCTCCCGCACCCGCCGGCGTTCGACGAGCTGGGCCAGATCGACGCCGCTCAGAAACTCCTGGATCTGACGGCTGAGGTCCATCCACAGATCGTGCGTGAGACAGCGTTCGTCGTTCTGGCAATTCTCCCTTCCGTGGCACCGGGTGGTGTCCACGTTCTCGTCGACGGCGCCGATGACGTCGGAGACGACGATGGCGCCGGGTTCAAGGCCCAGACGGTAGCCGCCTCCGGGACCGCGCGTGCTGTCGACCAGCCCCCGCTTGCGCAGCCGGGAGAAGAGCTGTTCCAGGTACGAGAGCGAGATGCTCTGGCGTGTCGCGATGTCGGCGAGGGTAACCGGGCCCCGGTCATGATGCAGGGCCAGATCGAGCATCGCCGTTACCGCGTAGCGGCCCTTGGCGGTGAGTCGCATTCGATTGCCCGGATGTCTTTCGATGGTATCGAAGCCTGCATAAACCGAGGAAATCAGTCAAGTATCCACAGGACCGCGGGACGGCACTTCGGCGCCGCCGCTTCGGCGGGTGAAATACTCGTGACGGCGGCCCTGAACACACCGAAAAAGCAGCCCGGGCGTCCTTCCGCGCCGTCACCAAGAGCGGAGCGTCTCGAGCTGGGCTTCCAGCTTGGAGATGGACACCTCCAGGGCTGCGCTCCGCCGGCGCTCCTTCTCCACCACGCCGGCCGGCGCCCGCTCGCGGAACGACGGGTTCTCGAGCTTGGCGCGCGATCGGTACAGATCCTTGCCGAGCCTGGCCGCCTGGCGTTCGAGTCGGGCGATCTCCGCGTCCTTGTCGATGAGCCCTTCGAGCGGCACCAGGATCTCCAGCCCGCCGAGGAGGGCGGTCGCGGCCTTGGGGGCCGGCGCCCCGGCCTCCAGGACGCCGATCGCTCCGGTCCGGGCCAGGGCCCGGACGTAAGGCGCGCCGTCGGCGAGGCGGCGGCGTTCGGCCTCGGATGGGTCGACGAGGAGCACCGGTATCTGCCGGCCTGGCGCGAGGTCGAGCTCGCCGCGCACATGGCGTATCGCGAGTACGAGATCCTTTACCCACGTCATGGACTCGACCGCCTCGGTGTCGTCGAGGTCCGGCTGTGGCTCGGGGTAAGGCTCCAGCATGATCGACGGTCCTCTCCGTCCCGCCAGCGGCGCGACCCGCTGCCAGATCTCCTCGGTGACGAAGGGCATCAGCGGGTGCATGAGCCGTAGCACCGCTTCGAGTACGCGCACCAGGGTCCGGCGGGTGCCGCGGAGCCGTGCGGGATCCGCGCCCCGATCGGTGAGGACGGTCTTCGAGAACTCCAGGTACCAGTCGCAGTATTCGTTCCAGGTGAAGTCGTAGATGGCCTGCGCGGCCAGATCGAGGCGGTACCGCTCCATCGCGGAGCGGGTCTGCGCCTGCGCGCGTTGCAGCAGCGACCGGATCCACCGCTCGGGAAGCCCGAGCGCGGTCTCCCCCTCACCGAGCCCGCAATCCCGGCCCTCCACGTTGAGCAGCACGAAGCGGGCGGCGTTCCAGAGCTTGTTGCAGAAGTTGCCGCAGCCTTCGATGCGGCCGAGGTCGAAGCGGATGTCGCGCCCCTGGGTGGCCAGCGAGCAGAACGTGAACCGTAGTGCGTCGGTGCCGTAGGCGGGGATCCCCTCGGGGAACTGGCGTTGGGTGGCCGCGATGATCTGCGGCGCGAGCCGGGGCTGCATCAGGCCGGTGGTGCGCTTCGCGATCAGCTCGTGGAGACCGATGCCGTCGATGAGATCGATGGGGTCGAGGATGTTGCCCTTCGACTTCGACATCTTGTTGCCGTCGGCGTCGCGGACCAGCCCGTGGATGTACACCTCGCGAAAGGGCGCGTCACCCATGAACCTGAGTCCGAACATGATCATGCGGGCGACCCAGAAGAAGATGATGTCGAAGCCGGTGACGAGGACGGTGGTGGGGTAGAAGGTCTCAAGGCGATCGGTGCGCTCCGGCCAGCCCAGGGTGGAGAAGGGCCAGAGCGCCGACGAGTACCAGGTGTCGAGCACGTCGGGGTCCTGCGAAAGCGCGAGGGTGGGTGGCAGCGCGAACTTCTCGCGGACCTCGTCATCGCTCCGGCCCACGTAGACGTTGCCGTTGCCGTCGTACCAGGCGGGGATCCGGTGCCCCCACCAGATCTGCCGGCTGATGCACCAGTCCTCGATGTTGCGCATCCATTCGAAGTACGTTTTCGCCCAGTGCTCGGGGACGAAGCGGATGTCGCCGTTCTCCACGGCGCGGATCGAGGGCTCCGCCAGCGGCTTGGCCTTCAGGAACCACTGGTTGGTAAGGTAGGGCTCGATCACCGCGTGCGAGCGGTCCCCGCGGGGTACCGTCATCCGGTGCGTCTCGGTACGCGCAAGCAGGCCGCGCGTCTCCAGATCCTCGACGATCTTCGCCCGCGCTTCGAAACGGTCGAGCCCCCGGTAGCGCTTCGGCGCGCTGTCGTTCATCCGGGCGTCGGGGGTGAGGACATTGACCCGCTCCAGCGCGTGGCGCTCCCCGGCCTGGTAGTCGTTGAAGTCGTGGGCCGGGGTGATCTTCACGCATCCGGTGCCGAACTCGGGATCGACCATCTCGTCGGCGACGACGGGGATGCGCCGGCCGGTGAGCGGGAGCTCGACCACCGCACCCACGAGATCGCGGTAGCGGGGATCGTCGGGGTGGACCGCCACCGCGGCGTCGCCGAGCATCGTCTCCGGGCGCGTCGTCGCCACCTCCACGTGGCCGGTGCCGTCGGCCCGCGGATAGCGGATGTGCCAGAGAAAGCCGCCCTCCTCCTCGGAGACGACTTCCAGATCGGAGACCGCGGTCTGCAGCACCGGATCCCAGTTGACGAGGCGCTTGCCGCGGTAGATGAGCCCCTCCTCGTAGAGGCGGACGAAGGTCTCCCGCACCGCCGCCGAGAGCCCCTCGTCCATGGTGAAGCGCTCGTGCGCCCAGTCGACGGACGCCCCCATGCGCCGCATCTGACCGGTGATCGTGCTGCCGGAGTGCTCCTTCCATCGCCAGATGCGCTCGACGAAGGCGTCCCGGCCCAGATCCTGGCGGGTCAGCCCTTCCGCGTTGATCTGGCGCTCCACCACCATCTGGGTGGCGATTCCGGCGTGGTCGGTGCCCGGCTGCCAGAGCGTGCGGCGCCCGTTCATGCGCTGGTAGCGGATCAGCGCGTCCATGATCGTGTCCTGGAACGCGTGCCCCATGTGCAGCGTGCCGGTCACGTTGGGGGGCGGGATCATGATGCAGTAGGGCTCGCCCGCCGCGCCGCGGGCGCCGGGGACGAAGTATCCCTCCCGCTCCCAGCGCTCGTACCACTGCATCTCTATCTTGTGCGGGTCGTAGGTCTTGTCCATGTCCTCGGGGCCCCTCGGGGTTCAGCGGTGAGTTCTGATCTCGTATCCGCGCTCGCGGTATTCGCGAAAGCGTTGCCTTCCGGCGTCCCGCCCGGCGCCGCCGGCGGGGACGATCTCCGCGATACGCCCGGCGCGCGCGGCTTCCCCGGGTACTTCCGGGGTGAGGTTGAGCAGCACGTCGAGAGGACCGCTCCACTCCCCCGGCGTGCCGACCACCACCGGCTCGCTCACCGGCGGGTCGCCCCCGCCGAGCCTGCGGTGGGGCACGAAGCTCTCGTCGCGGAACGTCCAGAGCAGGTCGTCGAGGCGCCGCGCCGCGGTGTCCGAGGGCGCGAGCACGAATACGCGGTGGCCGCGCCGCCATGCAATCTCGGCGAGCCGGCACGCGAAGCGTTCGAGCGCGTCGGGGCCCGCATCGGGTCGCACGTAGAAATCGACCTGTCCGGGCATGGACGCCGTGACTTCAGGCGGCCGGCGCCCGCGCGCGGTCGAGCAGGTACTGGCAGAGCAGGCCCACCGGGCGGCCGGTGGCGCCCTTCTCCTTGCCGCTGCGCCACGCGGTCCCGGCGACGTCGAGATGCGCCCAGCGCCGTTCCGGGGCGAACTTCGCGAGGAAGCTCGCGGCGGTCACCGCGCCGGCCTCGCGCCCGCCGACGTTCGCCAGATCCGCGAAGTTGCTCTTGAGCTGCTCCGCGTACTCCTCGAAGAGCGGCATCTGCCACGCGCGGTCGCCGGCGTGCTCGCCGGCCGCGAGGAGGGCGTCGGCAAGGGGCTGGTGGTTCGAGAACAGCCCGCTCGCGTGGGCGCCCAGCGCGATGACGCACGCACCGGTCAAGGTCGCCACGTCGATGACCACGTCCGGCTTGTAGCGCTCGGCGTAGGTGATGGCGTCGCACAGCACCAGCCGTCCCTCGGCGTCGGTGTTGAGGATCTCGACCGTCTTCCCGGCCATGGTGCGGACGACGTCGCCCGGCTTGCTCGCGTTGCCGTCGGGAAGGTTCTCGCAGGCGGGGGCGAGGGTGACGACGTTCAGCGGAAGCCCGAGGGTCGCGCAGGCCTCCATCGCGCCGATCACGCTCGCCGCGCCGCACATGTCGAACTTCATCTCGTCCATCGTCGCCGCGGGCTTGATCGATATTCCCCCCGAGTCGAACGTGATGCCCTTGCCGACGAGTACGATCGGAGCCTGCGAGCGCGGAGCGCCCCGGTATTCGAGGACGATGAGCCGGGGCGGCTCGCGGCTTCCGCGCGCGACCGAGAGCAGCGATCCCATGCGCAAGCGCTTCATCCGGGCTTCGTCGAGCGCCTTGAACCTGACGCTCGGATGCCTTTCGGCCAGGGCTCTGGCCTCGTTCGCGAGGTAGGTCGGGGTGCAGACGTTGCCGGGAAGGTTTCCGAGTTCGCGGGCGAGGGAGACGCCCGCGGCGATCGCCCGCCCCGTCTCGACGCCCGCCGCCGCCTCGTCGCGGTGTGCGCGCGCAACGGCGATCGAGATGCGTCCGGGAGGCGAGATGCGCTCGTCATCGGCTTTGCTGCGCATCGCGTCGAAGTGGTAGGCCGCCTCGCTCAGGCACTCGACCGCGATCCGCGACTTCCATTCCGGATCCCGCCCCTCGACGTCGATCTCGCCGAGCGACCAGGCCGCGTTTCCGGCGCCGCTCGCGACGGCCGCGCGGGCCGCGGCACGCGCGATCCTGTGGTATCGCGCCGGCGCCATCCCGTCCTTCGGACCGCATCCCACGATGAGGACGCCGTCCGCCGTCACGCCGTCGAGCGCATGCACCCGGAGATGCCTGCCGACCCTGGCGCGGAATCCCGCCTTGCGCAGGATCGTCTTGAGCTTGCCGCCGCTCGCGGCGTCGAGCGACCGGTGCGCGGGGGACGTGTCCTCTCCTTCGAACGTGCCGGCGACGAGACAGCCGGTGCGGATCCGGGAGGTGCCGGTGGTGGTGACGCCGAACTCCATGATCTGTCCTCTCGATGAGCGCCGACGACGATTCCGGCGGCCGGCACGGGTGAAGGCCGGACGGGCGGTTTGATAGCATCGCGCCGGCCGGTGTCCCTCTCCCGCGACGACGACCCGCGGCGTTCGCGTCCCTCGGGGAGGGGCCGAAGGCGCCGGAATCCGCCGCTGGCAGTGTAGTGAGACCGTGGGGACACTGTCCATCCGTCCGCCGCCTCGACCGGGCGTCATTCCCGGCGCCGCCGGTCCCGCATTGCGGGCGGCGTGGCGCCGGGGGGCAATCGGACCGCCTTGATCATCAAGCGCTATCTTTATCGCGAAGTGCTGCAGACCTTTGCCGCGGTGCTCGCGGTGCTCGGGCTGGTCTACGGTGCGGTTCGGTTCACGCGCTTCCTCGACGACGCGGCGGCCGGCCTCGTCTCGGCGGATCTGATCCTCCAGATGCTTGCGTTCAAGCTCCTGGAAAAGCTTCCGGTGCTGCTGCCGATTGCGATTTACCTCGCGGTGCTCATCGGCATGGGCCGGCTTTACAGGGACAACGAAATCACCGCGCTTGGAGCGGGGGGGGTCGGGATATGGCAGATCTCGAAGGGTGTAGCCCAGGTGGTGGCGGGAATCTCGATTGCAGGCGCGGCACTGTCACTGTTCGTTTCACCGGACATGGCCTCGATGCAGAAGTCGGTGATCGAGAAGGCGAGGCAGAAGGCCGAGAGCCGGGTGTTCGTGCCGGGCAGGTTCAAGGAGTTCGGCGGTGGAGACCAGATCGTCTTCGTCGAGGCCGTCGATTCCGACACCGGGCGGATGTCGGGTGTATTCGTACGGATTCGAAAGCCCGGCCGGCAGTACCTGCTGGTCTCCGACACGGCACGTCAGACTCGGCGCCCCGGGGGGGGAGGACGGTTCATGATACTCGAGAACGGCCACCGTTACGCGGGCCTGCCGGGGGATGCGGCGTTCTCGGTGACCGAGTTCGAGCGCTACGTGGTACGGATCGGGGCGGAGCCGAAGCCGAAGGAGGGCGTCGTGCGCCGGGGAAAGATGCTCGCGACGATGGATCTGATCGGCTCCGGCGATCCGCGCCACGTTGCCGAGCTCCAGCGTCGCATTTCGACCGCGGTCTCCATCCTGCTGCTCGGCCTGCTCGCGGTGCCCCTTGCACGTACCTCGCCGCGCGAGGGGCGTCGTGCGAAGCTGTTCACGGCCGTCTTCGTGTACTTCATCTACAGCAACACGGCCAGCATCTTCGAGAGGCTGCTCGAGCGCGGGATGTTGCCGGGCTTCGTCGGCGTGTGGCCGGTGCACGTGGCGCTGGCGCTCGTGGTCCTTGTACTTCTCCTCGATCATCAGACCGTGGCCGGCTGGCGCTTCGGCGCGATGCGGCGTTCGGCAGAGCGGAAACCGGGGCGAAGCTCTGAACGGTGATTCCGGATGACGCCGCACCGGCGCTCCGGCGCCGGATCACCGTTGTCAAGGGCAGACGGAGACGAGGATGTTTGAGGACAGGAAACGCGCGAACGGAATCATCCTGTCGCGGCGCGTCTCTGCAGACGCACGATCGGCGTCGTGAAGATCCTCGACACCTACATCGCTCGCCACGTGGTGGGCGGCGCGCTGCTTGCACTGGCGGTGCTCATCTCGCTCGTCGCGGTCATCTCGTTCGTCGAAGACCTCGGCCCCGTCGGCCGCGGGCGCTACGGCATCGGCGCCGCCGTCGAGTTCATGCTCCTCACCCTTCCAAGACATGCGTTCGTCCTGTTTCCGATCGCCGCGGTGATCGGTGCGCTCATCGGACTCGGCACCCTGAGCGCGTCATCGGAGCTCCGCGTGATCCGCGCCGCCGGGGTGTCGATCGGTCGCATCATCGTGTCGGTGCTGAAAGGCGCGTTGCTGCTCGTCGTCTTCGCGGTCCTGGTCGGAGAGGTCGTCGCTCCCTACTGCGAGCGTCTCGCCCAGGCTCGACGTTCCGCGGCGATCGAAGAATCGCCGGGGTGGGGGAACGGGTTCTGGATCCGCGATGGCCAAAGCTTCGTCAACGTGTTCCGGGTCTGGCCCGGCGATCGGGTCGAGGACATGTTCATCTACGAATTCGACGCCGAAGGCCGCTTGCGGGTCGCGACGCACGCCGAGCGCGCGGAGTATCGCGACGGCGGGTGGGCACTCGAATCGGTGCGCCGGAGCGAAGTCTCGGCCGACGGAGTCGCGATCCTTTCCGCCGAGAACACGGTATGGCCGGCGCGGTTCGGAACGGATCTCGTCGAACTCGCCTTTGCGCGCCCGGAAAGCCTTTCGGGATTCGCTCTCGCGCGTTACATCGACTACCTTGAGGACAACCGGCTCGACACCGCCGTGTACGAGCTCGCGCTGTGGACGAAGGTCACCTATCCGCTTGCGACCGGGGTGATGCTCTTTCTCGCGGTGCCGCTCGTGCTCGGACGCCTCGACGGGGCCGGGATCGGGAAACGCATCCTCGCCGGCTGCCTGATCGCGGTCACGTTCCACGTCGTCAACGAGGTCTCCGGCAAGACCGGAATCGTGTATGGCCTGAGCCCCCTGATGTGTGCGTTCGCCCCCCTGTTGTTGTTCCTCGTCGTGGGGGCGTGGCTGCTGCGTCAGGTGCGCTGAGAGCCTGGAGAGGCGGCGGGCGCGGTACGCGAGGCGCCGGCCGGGGGGACCATTTCGAGCACGGTGCCGGAGAGGCGGTCGTGCAGGCTCATCCGGTCCCGGTCGAAGGCGGCCCACAGCAGGCCGGCGCCCGCGGCGCCGATGGAGACCAGAGCGGCGGCGAAGCGCCCGAGCGAGCGTCCCCACCCGAGCCGGCCCCCTTCGCGGGTGCACACCCGTATCCGCCACGCGCGCATTCCCAAGGTCTGACCGCCCTTCGTCCAGCACCAGCCGAACCAGGCGTAGCTCACCGCGAGCAGGTAGGCGGTGAACGCGAGGTCGTTCGGCCCGACAGCCCGCCCCCCGGTGAGGAGCAGCACCGGCACGGTGGCCGCGAAGAGCACCGCGAACAGGAGCAGGGCGTCGTAGACCAGTGCGGCGAGCCGCCGGGCCAGCCCCGGGCGTGCCGCCGGTGCGGCGTCGGTCGCGCGGACCGAGTTCGTCACGGGGGTAGCGTCACGGAGCAGTGTCACGTACCTGGATCCTTGTGCAGGCGCCCCGCCTGCCGCCGTCATTCCCGCGCAAGCGGGAATCCATGCGTCCGTCGGGACACGCCGCTCCCGGGAGCACCGGTCCGTGGCCCGCTTGCCTCGCCGGCCGGAAGCGGAGCCTCGCGGCGTCACGCCCGAGGAACAAGGGGTCACGCCTTCGGCAGGGTGACGCCCCGCTGCCTCATGTACTTTCCCGCGCGGTCTCGATAGGAGACCTCGCACTCCTCGTCGGACTCGAAGAACAGGACCTGGGCGACGCCCTCGTTGGCGTAGACCCTGGCCGGCAGCGGCGTGGTGTTGGAGAACTCCAGGGTGACGTGCCCCTCCCATTCCGGCTCCAGCGGCGTCACGTTGACGATGATGCCGCAGCGGGCGTAGGTCGATTTCCCGAGGCAGATGGTGAGGACGTTGCGGGGGATGCGGAAGTACTCGACGGTGCGGGCCAGCGCGAAGGAGTTAGGGGGGATGATGCATACGTCGGCGCGGAGATCGACGAAGCTCGAATCGTCGAAGTTCTTCGGGTCCACGACGGCGGAGTTGATGTTGGTGAAGATCTTGAATTCGTCGGCGCAACGGATGTCGTAGCCGTAGCTCGACGTGCCGAAGGAGATGACCCGCCCGCCGTCGCGCTCGCGGATCTGCCCCGGCACGAAGGGCTCGATCATGCCGTGCGACTCCGCCATCGTCCGGATCCAGCGGTCGGATTTGATGCTCATGTCCGATTGCGAGCGAGGCGCCGTCCGGAAGTCCGGCCGGTGGCGGCCCTTCCGCCGCCTGCCGTTCTACTGGATGACGATCTTCGGGAACGCCTGGCTGTAGTCCTTTGCCTTCAGCGAGAGCTTCGCCGCCACCCGCCGCGCGATCTCGCGGTAGCGCAGGGCCACCGGGGCGTCCGGGTTCTTGACGACGGTGGGCTGCCCGCTGTCGGCGTCCTCCCGGATCGCCCGATCGAGGGGGAGGTCCCCGAGCAGGGTCACGCCGTGCTCCTCGGCCATCCGCCGCCCGCCGCCCTCGCCGAAGATGTGGTCTTCGTGACCGCACCGGCTGCAGACGTGGATGCTCATGTTCTCGACGATGCCGAGCACCGGCACCTTGACCTTCTCGAACATCGCGAGCCCCTTGCGCGCGTCGAGGAGCGCGATGTCCTGGGGGGTGGTGACGATGACCGCCCCGCTGACCGGGATCCGCTGTGCGAGGGTGAGCTGGATGTCGCCGGTGCCGGGCGGGAGGTCCACCACGAGGTAGTCGAGGTCCCGCCAGTTCGTGTCGCGCAGGAGCTGCTCCAGCGCCTGGGTCACCATGGGCCCGCGCCAGATCATCGGGGTGTCTTCCTCGATGAGGTAGCCGATCGACATGGACTGGATGCGGTAGCTGGTCATGGGTTCCAGGGATTTGCCGTCGCGCGAATCGGGCTGGCCCTGCGCGCCGAGCATCCGTGGCTGGCTCGGCCCGTAGATGTCGGCGTCGAGCACCCCCGTCGTCGCGCCTTCGGCCGAGAGCGCGAGCGCCAGGTTGGCGGCGACGGTGGACTTGCCGACCCCTCCCTTGCCGGAGGCGACGGCGACGATGTTGCGCACGTTCTTCAGCGCTTCGAGGCCCTGCTGGACGGCGTGGGAGGCGACCTTCCAGCCGACGTCGACCTCCACGTCCTCCACGCCCTCCACGGCGCGGATCCTCTCGTCGAGCGCGCCGGCCAGAGCCGCGCGATGCCCCGCGGCGGGAAAGCCCAGGGTGACGCCGACCCTGACGCGCCCCACCTCGATCTCAATCGACTTGATCGCCTTCGCGCTCTTGAGATCGGTCTCCACGTAGGGGTCCCGGTAGGAGGCGATGGCCTGCTCGATCTGGTCGCGCCGCGGTTCGGGCATCTTCGGGGACTCCGTGGAAGGGTTCGGAAACGGGGCCGGATTCTACATGAGTGGTCCGCGAGGGCGGGCGTCCCGCCCGCGCCGCCGGAAGGTTCGAGGACAGGTCACGGGAAGATCCGGAGCGCGGGGAAGCGATCCCGTGGCCGCAGCGATGCGTTTCGCGATCCGGATGGGCCGCCGCCCTGATCGGGCCGGCGGTCATTCCGGCGCCGCCGTTCCGGCGTGCAGGCGGGTGCTTCGGCGGCGATTTCCGCCGGGTGCGGACATCCGAAGATTCGCCAATCGGATGCTCCGGCCATTGGAATCGGCACGAGGTCGCGACGTGGCGCCCGGTGTCGCAGCGGCAGCGGGAACTGCCGGTACTTCGGTGCACGACATGACGGTCCCGGACGAGGGTGCTAACGTACCCGGCCCTCCGGTCCCGCCGGCGTCACGGACTCAAGCCCATGCCCGCACCGACTCGCACGATGATGGTGACGAGTGCGTTGCCCTATGCGAACGGCCCGATCCACGTCGGGCACCTCGTGGAGTACATCCAGACCGACATCTGGGTGCGGTTCCAGCGCGGGCGCGGCCATCGCTGCACGTATATCTGCGCGGACGACGGCCACGGCACGCCGATCATGCTCAAGGCCGAGCAGGAAGGGATGACGCCGGAGGCGCTCATCGAGAAGATCGGCGGGGAGCACCGCGCCGACTTCCGGGACTTCGGGATCTCGTTCGACAACTACCACACCACCCACTCGGCGGAGAACCGCGCCTGCGCCGAGCTGATCTACACCCGGCTGAAGGCAGCCGGACACATCGTGCGCAAGGACGTCGCGCAGGCATACGACCCGGTGAAGGGCATGTTCCTGCCGGATCGCTTCGTCAAGGGCACGTGCCCGAGCTGCGGCGCCCCCGATCAGTACGGTGACAACTGCGAGGCCTGCGGCGCGACGTACAGTCCGGCGGACCTCCCCGACGCGGTGTCGGTGCTGTCGGGGGAGAGGCCGGAGCTTCGGACTTCGGAGCACTACTTCGTGCGTCTGGCGGACTTCGAGCCGGTGATACGGCGGTGGCTCGCCGGCGGGGGCGGGCGCTCCCCGGTGCAAAGCGAGATCGCCAACAAGCTCGACGAATGGTTCGACGCCGGCTTGCAGGACTGGGACATCTCTCGCGACGCCCCCTACTTCGGGTTCGAGATCCCCGACGCCCCCGGCAAGTATTTCTACGTCTGGCTGGACGCGCCGATCGGGTACATGGGGAGTTTCGGGCACCTGTGCGCACGGCGCGAGGATCTCTCCTTCGACGCCTGTTGGGACGCCGGTTCCGGGACCGAGCTCTACCACTTCGTCGGCAAGGACATCGCCTACTTCCACACCCTCTTCTGGCCGGCCATACTCCACGGAGCCGGCTTCCGCCTGCCGACCGGCGTATTCGTCCACGGCTTCCTGACCGTCAACGGCCAGAAGATGTCGAAGCGGACCGGCACCTTCATCAAGGCCCGCACGTACCTCGATCACCTGGACCCCGAGTACCTGCGCTACTACTTCGCGTGCAAGCTTTCGAGTGGCATCGACGACATCGATCTGAGCTTCGACGACTTCTTGCAGCGGGTGAACTCGGATCTCGTGGGCAAGGTCGTCAACATCGCGTCGCGCTGTGCCGGCTTCATCGCCCGGCACTTCGGCGGCCGGCTTTCCGAGCGCCTCGCCGCGCCCGAGCTGTACCACGAGGCGGCGGGCGCCTCCGAGCGCATCGCCGCGCACTACGAGGCGAGGGAGTTCGGCAAGGCGATGCGCGAGATCGTGGCGATCGCGGATCGAGCCAACCAGTACATCGACGAGCGCAAGCCGTGGGTGCTCGCCAAGGACGACGCGACCCGGCCGCGGGTCCGCGAGGTCTGCACCGACGGCCTCAACCTCTTCCGGGTGATCATGACCTTCCTCAAGCCGGTGCTGCCTCGCACCGCCGAGCGCGCGGAGTCGTTCCTGCGATGCGGCGCGCTCGAATGGGACGACGTCGCCTCCCCGCTGCTCGACCACGGGATCGATCGCTTCAGGCCCCTGCTCACGAGGATCGAGCGGGTCAGGGTCGATGCGATGATCGCGGATTCGACGGAGCCGGACGAGGCGGATGCGGCGCCCTCATCCGCCGCCGGCTTCGCCACCGGAGACGATGACGGCGCCGACGGCGATGGGGTGGGCAGCGGCGCCGCCAAGGGCGATGATGCGGGCGGGCGGATCGGCATCGAAGAGTTCGCGAGGATTGATCTGCGCATCGCGAAGGTCGTCGGCGCAAAGCGCGTCGAAGGGGCCGACAGGCTACTCGAGATCCGGGTCGACGTCGGTCACGAGGAGCGTACCGTGTTCGCGGGGATCCGCGCGGCGTATTCGCCGGAGAGCCTGGTCGGACGCCACGTGGTGGTGGTCGCCAACCTCGGGCCTCGCAAGATGCGGTTCGGCGTATCGGACGGAATGATCCTCGCGGCGGGCCCCGGAGGATCGGACATCTGGCTGCTCGACGTCGACGAGGGCGCGCGGGCCGGCATGCGGGTGAAGTGAGCGCCGGTGCAGGTCGGGGATCCATCCAGCGCTACGCCCGGCCATGCCGAGCGGGACGAACGCGATCCTCGGCATGGCCGCCGGCGGGCGCAGGTCGCCGGTATGGGCTCCGCCGCCGTGGAGATCGTGGACGCCCTGCTGCCCCAGACCCAGTGCCGGCGGTGCGGCTACGACGCCTGCCGGCCCTACGCGCTGGCCATGGTGCGCGGCGAGGCGGACGTGAACCGCTGTCCGCCGGGAGGAGACGGCACCATCGCGGCCCTCGCCTGCGCTCTGGGACGCCCCGTCGAGGCGCTCGACCCTGCCCGCGGAGCGGCGGGGCCGCGCGAGATCGCGCGCATCGACGAGGGCGCGTGCATCGGGTGCGTGGCGTGCATCCGCGCGTGTCCGGTGGACGCGATCGTCGGCGCGCGCAAGTGGATGCACGCGGTGCTCGAAAGCGAATGCACGGGATGCGGTCTGTGCGTGGAGCCCTGCCCGGTGGATTGCATCACCATGGTTCCGGCACGCACCGGCCCGGCGGCGCCCGAGGGCTGGCTCGCCGAGCGCGCGCCGCTCGCCCGGCGGCGTTTCGAGCGTCGCCGGCAACGGGAATCGGCGCTCGACGCGGCGCCGCATCGCCGGGAGCAGGCCGCGCGGATCGACGCCGTCGAGCCCTTGAGGAAGCGCACCGTCGAGGAGCGGCGGGCCGACGTCGCCGCGGCTCTTGCGCGGGTCGAGGCGCGCAAGGCGCGCGTGACGGTCGGTGCACAGAACGGGAAGGGCGTGGGTTGAACGCCGCGATGCGCCGGAGGGTCACCGAGAAGCCGGGCACCGCGGATTTCAGGGCGCAACAGACCACAAGGCGTGAGCCGGGAAGGCGGGTGTCGAGCGCCATCGGGCGCAGAGCGCTGTTCGAGCGGATGCGCAGCGCAAGCCCTTTCAGGGTGCCCCGTCCGAACCGTGGCTCCCGGGCCGCGGAGGGCGATCGTTGAACGCCTCGAAGCGCAAGGCGATCTTCGAACGGTTGCGCGCCGCGAACCCGTCGCCGACCACGGAGCTGGAATACTCCAGCCCCTTCGAGCTGCTGATCTCGGTGATGCTCTCGGCGCAAGCCACCGACGTGAGCGTCAACAAGGCGACCCGTTCCCTGTTCGCCGCCGCTTCCACCCCCGACGCCATGCTCGCGCTGGGCGAAGAAGGCGTACGTGCGCACATCCGCAACATCGGTCTGTTCAACGCCAAGGCGAAGAACGTCGTCGCGACCTGCCGGCTCCTCCTCGATCGCCACGGAGGAGAGGTGCCGAGCGGGCGCGAGGCGCTGGAGCACCTGCCCGGAGTCGGGCGCAAGACCGCGAACGTCGTGCTGAACACCGCGTTCGGCGTCCCCGTGATCGCGGTCGACACCCATATCTTCCGGGTCGCCAACCGGATCCGGCTCGCCCGCGGCAAGACACCGCGCCAAGTCGAAGACGGCCTGCTGCGCACGATCCCGGACGAATTCAAGCGGGACGCCCACCACTGGCTGATCCTGCACGGCCGATACACCTGCACGGCACGCAAGCCGGCGTGCCCGCGCTGCATCGTCGCCGACCTGTGCGAATACCCGCACAAGCAGCCGAACCCGTGACCTCCGTTCCGGCGGCGGACCACTTCCGGACGGCACGGCCTGTGTATTCCGGACCTGTCGGCGCACCGGTTCCCCGGCGGGCATGAGGCGTTGCTGTACGGAAGCGATCGCGACGGGCTCCGCCGGGCCTATGTGGATGCCTGGTCGAAATCCCGTGCAGGGCAGCCGCTCGAACCCCTGGAGCGCCTGCTCGCCGAGGTCGTCGCCGAACACCCCGAACATCACGCCCTGCTCGAATCTCCGGGCGCGCTCGCGTGCGACTTCCCGCCGGAAGCCGGGCAGTCGAACCCCTTCCTGCACATGGGCCTGCACGTCGCGGTCCGCGAACAGCTCGCCACGGACCGTCCGCCCGGGCTGCGCAGGCTCTACGCGGATCTCCTGCCGCGTTTCGCGAATGCCCACCAGTTGGATCACGCGCTCATGGACTGCCTCGCGGAGACGTTGTGGGATGCACGGCGCGCGGGGGCGGCCCCGGACGAGACGCGCTACCTGGCCCGCGTGCGGCGGATCGGAGCGCGGGCGCGGTAGGGGCGGCGCATCCGGAGGGCAGCGGGACCGGAATTCCCGGCGCCGTCGCCGATCCTGCCGTCGCCCTCGCAACGGCTCAGGACGTCCCGGCACGATTGCGGCGCTTTTGCATGATCCACGCGGCGGCGATGCCGATCAGCATCAGCGCGGCGCCTACCCCGATACCCGCCGGCCCCACGCCGGGGCGGGCGAACGTGGTGCGCATCACCCGTGGCTCGGTGACGATCTCCCCGAGATCGAACCGCCAGCGGACGACTCCCGCGTCATTCTCCGAGACTGCGATCTCGCCGTTCGAGTCGAGTATCTTCGTCGGGAACCGCGCCTCGTAGCTCCACGGATATCCGCCGAGCATCGGCGCAATGAGCGACGGCAGGATCGACTGCCCGGCCTTCGCGCGGAGATTGACGCGGATCGTGCGGGTGAGCACCGGCTGGCCGGCCGGGTTCTCGGTCAGGGTGACGTTGCCGAACAGTCCCCGGTATTGCTCGAGCCGATCAATCCCGTTCAGGGCAGCGAGTGATTCGAACGCAAGCGTGAGATGCAGCCAGCGCCTCCCGTTCCCTGCCTCGGTGCGGCTTTCGACGACCTGCAGGCCGTGCAGCGCCCGTAGCGTATCGGCCACGGAGGCGAGATCGTACAACCCGGTTTCGGCGACTTCGGCAGCCCGCATCAACGCTTCGTCCACTCCGATCGCCATCACCACCGTGCCGGATTCATTGCGTTCGAGCACAAGCGATTCGCGATACTCGACGCAGCCGCCGAGGAGTGTGAGGGCAAGAGCGAGAGCGAACCGGTGCATGCCGTGAAGTGTAGGTGCTCGTCGGGATGGCCGCGGCACTGCGTGGCAGGTTGTCGAGCCTGTTCAAGCGCCTTCAGATTCCCCGCCGCCTTCCCAGCTTCGGCGCTCCCCCTCGTAGCACGCCCCCGGATTGCCCCACACGGTGGTACGCCACATGATCCGCCCGTGGCTCTCTGCATCGAACCAGGTGGCGCAATGGATCGTGCAGCGATTGTCGTAGATGACCAAATCGCCTTCCTTCCACTCGTGTACGTAGACGAACGCCGGCCGGGTGAAATGCTCCATGAGTTCGTAGAGCAGCCTGGCGCCGTCACCGTCAACCCCGGGTTCCATTCCCACCAAGGGTCCGTTGATCCAGTCCATCTGTCCGCTTTCGCACAGATAGAGCGCCTTCTCGCCCGTCACCGGATGCCTCCGTACCACCGGCTGGGGTTGGGGGCCGTCCTTCGCATCCAGCTCCAGAGGTGGCCGGCCCGCTCGCACGTCGTCCTCGCCATGGCCACGGAAAGGCGCAACGTGGAGTCCTTGCAGAGCCTCGGCCTTTTCCTTCAGGCGGGACGGCAGCGTCCGCCATGCCTGGATGCCGTCCGCGTAAAGCGTCTGGCCCTGGCCCTGCGGTGCGGAAGCGACGGCGTAGAACAAAGAGACGTCGGGCGGGGGGCGGCGGAAGCTCTGGTCCGTGTGCCAACCCCGGCGATGGGGGAACTGCACCGGCAGGCCGCCGTCGGGAAGGCGTGGCGGAGAGGGTGGGTCCGGCGGTTGACGGCACATCGGCGGCAGGTTGGAGATGACGTAGATTTGCGGGATCTCCGGGTGGATCAGGTTCGTCCGGTTCGTCGTCTCCCGGTAGCTCTCCACTTCCTTGCCGAACAGGCGGCTGAGCCGCAACAGCATCTCGGGGTCTCCGGAGACGGCGCCGAGACCCTTCAGAACGAGCATGCCGTGTGCATCGCAGAGCGCCGCCGGCAATACGTCCGGCGCGGCCTCGGCCGCCGCCACGAAGGTCTCGGCCTCATCCGCCAGGATGAGCCCGCCGAAGCTGGTGTCGGGAAGCGGAAGAACGTCGATGGTGTCGGTCATGGTTCGGACCGGAGGTACAGGGAGGCGTTCGTCACGGGCAGGGCATCGTATCGGCGTGTGCAGTATAGGTTGCAGCGACGCCTCGCGATACGACAAACCGCGGGGGCCCAGGCCGTTCTGTCCGCCGTGGAGTCCACGAGACACGAGGCCGCCCGTCGGATGCGGAATCCTTTTCCCGGGCAAACGGCTTCTCGGCCCCCGCCGGGGCGACCTCGACAGCCTGATCCGGCCTTCGCGGCGCACGGAACGGCCCTGGCCGCAGGACGTGGACGTATCCCGGAAGATTCGCCCGCTTGCCCATGACCCTTCAACGCCCTTTCCACACCGGGTCGCGTTTCTCCGCGAACGCGCGGAACCCTTCCATCTGGTCTTCGCTGTCGTAGAGCCGGTCCACGCTCGGAAACTGGCGCTTGCCGATGCGGCTCAAGGCGTCTCCGGCGCGCAGGTTCTCCGCCTCGCGCACGACCTCCTTGATGGCCGCGAAGACCAGCGGCGGGCCGCTTTCGAGCAGCCGTGCGAGCTCCCAGGCGCGGCCGAGCAACTTTGCGGGTTCGAGTACCTCGTTGACCACGCCCCAGCGGTGCGCCTCCGCCGCGTCCATCCACCGGCCCGTGAACAGCAGCTCCATGGCGATGTGGAAGGGCATGCGTTTCGGCAGCTTGGCGGTCGCTGCGTCCGCGAGGGTGCCGGCGCGGATCTCGGGCAGTGAGAACGTCGCCGTGCTCGACGCGAGGATGAGATCGCAGGAGAGCGCAAGCTCGAACCCGCCGCCCACCGCCATGCCGTTGACCGCGGCGATCACGGGCTTGTCGAGCCCCGGCAGCTCCTGCAATCCACCGAAGCCGCCGGCGCCGTAGTCGCCGTCCACCGCGTCCCCGCCCGCCGCCGCCTTCAGATCCCAGCCGGCGGAGAAGAACTTCTCCCCTGCGCCGGTGACGATCGCGACCCGCAGCTCCGGGTCGTCGCGAAACGCCTTGAAGGTCTCGCCCATGACGCGGCTCGTGGCGAGGTCGATCGCGTTCGCCTTGGGGCGGTCCAGGGTCACCTCGATCACCCCGCCCTCGCGTCGGGTCCTGATCGCTTCGGTCATGATTCCAGCTCCTTCGTTCCGGTGAATGCTTCGAGTGCGAAGGCGTCACTGCCGCCTGTGGCGATTCCGGGCGGACCGGTGGTGTGGGCCCGCCGAGCCGCTTCCAACCACCTGGAGCCCTTGTGCGGGTTTTTTTTCGGCGACAGGAGTCGAGTTTTGCGCAAAATGCTCTCGGAACGCGGGCGAGACGCCCGCGTTTCCAGGAGATCCGGCCCGTGGTCCCACTTGCCTCGTCGGTCCGAGGTGAACCCTCGACAGCACGTCACTGGTTGCAGTCTCCCTCGTGGGGATGAGTGTGCATCGAGCGCGACCGCGTCACCACCGCGTACGGCGACTCCAATTGGATGGGCGGCGTGATCACCGGATCCACGGCAAGTCCCGAGCGCTTCGTTCACGCAGCAACTTCCCGCGTTCGGATGAGCGCATCCAGCGCCACCGCGCCCCGGTCGCGCGCCCGGACCCCGAGCGGATTGACGTCCAGCTCTTCGAGCCGGTCCCGGTGCTCGATCGCGAAGCGCGCGATGCCGAGGATCGCCGCCACCGCCGCGTCCACGTCGGCCGGTGCCCGGCCGCGGTAGCCTTCGAGCAACGGCGCGCACCGGAGCCCCGGCAGGGTCTCGCGGATCTCCGCTTCGGACACCGGCAGCAGCAGGGTGGCGCTGTCCGCGGCCAGCTCGACGAGCGTCCCGCCCGAGCCCACCGTCAGCAGCAGGCCGAGCTGGGGGTCACGGTGCAGCCCCACGATCAGCTCCGCCACGACGTCCGGCGTGAAACGCTCGACGAGCAGCCTGCCGGTACCGCCGCCACGACCAACTCCGTCACTTCCGCCGCCACCATCACCGCTGCTGCCGCCACTTTCGCCGCTACCGTCATCGCCACCACCGCTGCCCGGAGCCGGCAGATCGCGCATCGCTTCGCGGACCCCGCCAGGGTCGCGTGGCCCCGGCCTCATCGCGCCGCGCCCCGTTTCGACGAGCATCGCGCTACCATCGCCGCCGTCACTACCACCGCCGTCAATGCCGCCGCCCAGCGCCAGCAGCTCCCGCGCCGCTTCGCGAACCTCGCCGGGGTCGCGCAGATCCAGCCTCACCGCGCCGTGCTCGGTCTTGTGCGCGATGCCCAGCGCCTTCACCGCAACGGGACCGCCGAGCGAAGCGGCGACGGCCACCGCCTCGTCCTCGCCGTGCGCCACCGCGCCGGGCGGGACCTCGACGCCGAACGCGGCGAGCCGCGCCTTGGACGCCGCCTCGTCGAGAAGCACCGGTTCGGCCGGGAGGCATTCATCGGCGAGGAGTGGTGCGCCGGATCGATGCCGGGCTTGCGGATCACCATGCGGCGATTCCCGCAGGCACTCCCCGGTGAAAAGCAGAACGCCGGACTGATGCCGGGCTTGCGGATGACCGTGCGACGACCCCGGCAAGCATTTCCCGGCGATCACCGGAACGCCGGGCGGCGCGCGCCACGCCTCCCCGACCGCCGCCGCGCACTCGATCGCGGCGAACGCCTCCCGCACCCCGCCGAGCGGAGCGATGCCGCGCTCCATCAGCTTTGCCGCCGTCTCCTCCGGGAGGTTCTCTCCGAGGGTGGCCGCGATGATCCCCTTCGCCCCGGTCGCCTCCATGGCCCGCTCGAACGCATGGGCCGCCGTCCACCAGTCCGCGTCGTCGCAGCGGTCGGGGCGCGGGAAGTCGAGCACCAGCAGGGTCGCGTCGAACCCGGCCCGCGCGAAGGCGTCGAACGTCCTCGTCAGCGCGGCCTCGTCGCCCCAACTGAAGGTGTGGTAGTCGAGCGGGTTCGCAACCGTGACCAGCGGATGCACCGTCGCCCCGACTGCCGCGGCGTGCTCCGGCGCCGGATCGGGGAACGCCACCCCGGTCCCCTCGGCGGAGTCGGCGAGCAAGCCCGCCTCCCCGCCCGAGCAGCACATCGCGCCAAGGCGCGGACCGCCGAGCGCGCCATGCACGTGGAGCAGCTTCAACGCTTCGAGGAACTCCGGGACGCCGTGCACGCGGGCGAACCCGAGCCGGCACAGGAACGCCTCCGCGCCCGCATCGGACCCGGCCACGGACGCGGTGTGGCTCAAGGTCGCGGCCCGCCCCCGTTCCGAGCGGCCGGCCTTCATGACCACCACCGGCACCGAGCGCGCGCGGGCCTCGCGGGCCAGAGCCTCGAACCCCGCCACCGAGTCGAACCCCTCGACGTGCAGCCCGACGGCGCTCACCCGCTCGTCTTCGAGAAAGGTCGAGGCGAGGCGCGAGACCCCGAGCTGGGCCTGGTTGCCGGCGGTGACCACGTAGGCGATGGGGAGCGCGCGCCGCTGCATGGTCATGCTGATCGCGATGTTCGAGGACTGGGTCACGATGGCGACCCCGCGCCCGTCCTCGCCGAGCCGCCGTCCTCCGTGCTGGTCCGGCCACAGCGGTGCGCCGTCGAGGAAGTTGATGAGCCCGTAGCAGTTCGGGCCGATGATCGGCATCTCCCCCGCCGCTTCGACCAGAGCGCGTTGCAGCGCCCCGCCGTCCCCCGCTTCGAGGAAGCCCGAGGCGTAGCACACCGCGCCGCCGGCGCCCATGCACGAGAGCGCGCCGACGACCTCCACCGTCGCGTGGCGGTTGACCCCGACGAACGCCGCGTCCGGCGGGGAGGGCAGATCGGCGACGGATCGGAACGCGGGCCGCCCTCCCACCGTGGCGCGCGCCGGGTGCACCGGCCAAAGGGCGCCGGCGAATCCCATCCGGTCGCACTGCTCGGCGACCCGCGCCGCCTCCTGTCCGCCGACCACCGCGATGCTGCGCGGGCGGACGAGGCGGGAAAGACGCGCGGCGGCAACCCCGGCGACGGAGGGTGCAGCGCGCTCGATGCAGGCCATGATGCGCCTCTTCGATTCTCCTCGTCCGTCAACGCCTGCCCGTCAGCGCTTGCCGACCCGGCGAGGGGCAGGGTTGGTTCAGCTTCGCCTTCGGTCAGCGCCTGTCCGCCGGTGCTTGCCGACCCTGTGCAACGGAAGCCGAACACCGGTTGGCGGACGATTCTTTCGTCACCTTGTGACTTTGCGCAATCGACTGATCGACCAAATGGGCAAATCGGCTCCGACGGCCCACCGCCCCCGAACCGATGTCACCCCGGGCGCTGTTGCACTCCCGCCGTTCAACGCACCACACCCGAAGCAGCCGTGGTCTCCCACGCCTGAAGGTACCCCGGTTTGGTGGACACCCGATCATTGTGCAGAGGAAGTGTCCGGATGGCAGAAAGACGTCCCCCCTGTGCGCCGACGCCGGACGGTCGCCATGTGGAGACCAGTGTACCCGCGCGGCCGTCGAACGTGATCGTTCTCCTCGCCGCCGACACCTGCGACGAGGCGGGCGGCGGCGTCCGCGCGCCAGTGGTCGCGTCGACGGAAGCGCGGGAATGGGGGGGATGCGATCGGCGTCTCGCCCGCCGCTTCGGGTGCGGAAGAGGAGAAAGGGCCGGCGATGCAATCGTGGCTCCGGGCACCGGTGAGCCGTTCGGCCGGGAAGCCCGCGCCGAGGGGCGCGGTGACCATCGCCCAAGCGTGAATCTCAGCGGAGTCGGCGCATATCAGCCATGGATCGGAGCGGCATCGTCTTCGATCCACAGCGCATCCTTGAAGTAGTCCAGCAACACATGCCCTCCTTCGCAGTACTGCTTCACGTCCTCCAAGGTCGCGTCGCTACCTTCACAGTGGGCAACTCTGTTTCGGTCGGCTACGATACTGATGTACAGCGGCGGACCACTACTGTATCCCGCTGATCAAACGTTTCTGCCTCGACGAGGTGCTGCCGTTCGTTCGGACGAAGAAGTACTTCGTGCTGTGCGCTCCCCGGCAGACGGGGGAGACCACCGTCCTGCCGGCCTTGGTCCTTGGCCAATCTCGTCCGCATGGGTCGTTCGAAGGGTGGTGTCGTCACGCCCTCACCCGCCCGTCTCCGGGGCGTCGAACACCGCCGACACCTCCGCCGCGAAGCCTTCGAGCAGCACCGAGACGGCCGTCTCCCCCCGCCCGTACCGGCCGTGCTCGACGTATGCCTCCCCGCGCAGCACCAGCACCGTCAGCGTCTCGTCACGCGGGTCCGCGATCCAGTGCTCCGGAATGCCCGCTTCGGCGTAATCGGCCCGTTTATCCACCAGGTCCGCGCCCCGCCAGTAGCGGTCCTGGTAACGCGGGTCGGAGCGGTCACGCAGCAACAGGATGTCCGGCTCGCGGACTGCTGGCGGCATTGGCGATCATCGCCATCGGCCAGTTCGTCATTCTCGACAAGAGGATTCACTACCGATGAGGGCCGGCGGTCCTGACTCCCTCGTGCAAGGAATCGAGAACGCAGCGGCGTTGCTGCTTGCAGTCATCTGGCTGGCGCCCCTGCTCTACGCCTTCTGGGCCGTGTTCCACCCGCCCGAACATGCAACCCGGTTCGATCTCCTGGGACCGTTGGCCCTGGAGAATTTCCGTGAAGCCTGGGTGCAAGCACCGTTTGCGCGCTACTTCCTCAACACCTTCATGCTGGTGACGGCGATCCTGGTCGCCCAGTCCGTGCTCTGCACCCTTGCCGCCTATGCTTTCGCCCGATTCCGGTTTCCGGGCCAGAAAGTTGTCTTCGCGCTCGTCCTGGTGCAGTTGATGATCATGCCCGAGGTGCTGATCGTCGAGAACTACCGCACCATGAGCCACCTCGGCCTGGTCGATACGATTCTCGGTATCGGTCTGCCGTACATGGCCAGCGCATTCGGAATCTTCCTGCTACGCCAAGCCTTCAAGACCGTACCCAAGGAGCTCGACGAGGCAGCCCGAGTGGAAGGCTGCTCGCACCTGCAGGTGCTGTGGAAGGTCTACGTGCCGCTGGCGCGGCCAACGTACATCGCCTACGGCCTGGTTTCGATCAGCTATCACTGGAACAACTTCCTGTGGCCGCTGGTGATCACCAACTCGGTGACGACACGGCCGCTGACCGTCGGACTGGCCATTTTCGGTGCACCGGAGTCGGGGGTCGACTGGTCCATCATCTCCGCCGCCACTCTGCTCGCGGTTGCGCCGCTGCTGGTTGCGTTTCTGCTGTTTCAGCGCCAGCTCGTGCAGTCCTTCATGTACGCGTGCATCAAATGACGGCGATCGCAAGCTGGAACATCCGCGCCGGTCGGGGCGTCGACGGGCGTTTGGGAAGACGAACCTCCGCCTCTCGACCGCCCGCTCATGTCCTGCCGGAACGTCATCCTCAGTCCCCACGCCGCCGGCGTCACGCACGAGTCGCGGCGCATCATCGTGTCCGGCGCCATCCCACAGCTCGACGACATCGTCGCGGGCAAGCGCCCTCGCGCCCGTTCGACCCCGGGGTGTGGGAGTGGTGCGCGGCCCGCTTCGAGCAGACCTCCGGCAAGTCGCCCGGATAACGCAGGCGCCGCCGATGCCGGAGGCCCGGGCGGCGATGCCCGCTATCGACCGTCGAGGGTCATGCCGGCAAGGTCGATCTCCGGTTGCCGGCCCATGATCAGGTCGGTGACCGCCTTCGCGGAGCCGCAGGACATCGTCCAGCCGAGATGGCCGTGTCCGGTGTTGAGAAAGAGCCCCCGGATCGGGGTCGGGCCGAGGTACGGGATCCCGTCGGGGGTCATCGGCCGCAGGCCCGTCCATGCCTCCCCGGCGGACCTGTCCGGGTAGTCCGGGAACGTCTCGAAGAAGAGCTCCCGGAGATTGGCGACCCGTTTCGGGTTGAGGTTCTTGTCGTGCCCCGTGAACTCCGCCGTCCCCGCGATCCGCACCCGATCGCCAATCCGCACGATGCCGATCTTGCGGGCGTCGTCGACGAAGGGGACCATCGGCGCGCGATTCCATCGGCCGGCGGGGAACGTGATCGAATAGCCCTTCACCGGATTTAGCGGTCATTTCCGATGAAAAACGGTACCGATCCATGTTCGTTTTCCGGATTGCGCCCTTTTTCGAATTGACCTGAATGATGGTGACTCCTCTAACGTGCTGATAAGTCAAGAGGTTTATACGCGGTCGCCCTGCTACCCGACCCCTGTCCGTCTTCATGGGCATGCCCCGTGGTCACGCCCGCAACGGGTTCGGCAGGCACGGTCGGAGACCGCCGCCGTTCGTATCCGTCGTCATGGCAACGTCCTGTGGCCGTGCCCGCCGAACGCCGTCAGCGGGTCTCCGTCTCCGAGATCCTGCGCAGCACCGTGTCCAGCCACCGGGTGGGAAGCACCCGCTTGAGGAACGCGAGCGCGTGGGTCGGAACCGTCACGCGGTAGCGCGTCTTCGGCCACGGGCTCTCCAGCGCGTGCAGCAGCTTCGCGACCACCGCCGATTCGGGCAGGGTGAAGGGTGCCTCCCGGTCCTCGTCGGCGAGCCGCTGCACGACGGCGCGATAGATGTCGCGATGCGGGCTCGATTCCACGTCGATGTTGCGCTTGAACACCTCGAAGGCGTTGGCGCGGAAGCGGCTCGTGATCGGGCCGGGCTCGATCAGGCAGACGTGCACGCCGCTGCCGCGCAGCTCCAGCCGCATCGTGTCGGTGAGGGCTTCGATCGCGAACTTCGAGGCGTTGTAGGCCCCGCGATAAGGCAACGCCACCAGCCCGAGCACGGAGCTGTTCTGCACGATCCGCCCCTCGCCCGCCGCGCGCATCACCGGCAGCACGCGCCGGGCCATCGCGTGCCAGCCGAACACGTTGGTCTCGAACTGGGCGCGCAGCACCTCCACCCTGAGGTCCTCGACCGCCCCCGGCTGGCCGAAGCCCCCGTTGTTGAACAGCCCGTAGAGGCGGTCCGAGGTACGGCCGAGCACCTCGTCGAGCGCGGCGTCGATGCTCCGCGCGTCGGTGAGGTCGAGCCGGACGCTCTCGTGGCCGTCCGCCGCGAGGCGCTCGACGTCTTCCGCGCGCCGCGCGGTGGCGAACGTCCGATAGCCCCGCTCCCGCAGCGTATCGGCGGCGACCCGCCCGATGCCGCTGGAGCAGCCGGTAATCAGTACCGCGCGGGACGAACCGCTCATCTCGACACCCCCTCCGGGATCGGCTCCACTCACTTCAACGGTACGCCGAAAGCATCCCCGGCGGTACCCGGCCGGCGTTGCGGAGCACCGGATTGCCTTCCTGTCCGCAATGGTGGATGCGCATGGACGTGTGCTAACGTCGTCCCATGCGGATACACCTAGCATTGGACGATGCGCTGGTCGCCGAGCTCGATAGCCGGGCGGGCGCCAGAAGGCGTAGCGCGTTCGTCGCGGAGCTGATTGCACGCGGACTCGAGGACGAACGGCGTTGGGACGAGAACGAAGCCGCGCTCGGCAGCCTGCTCGATACGGGGCATGAGTGGGACGACGACCCGGGCGCATGGGTACGTCGGCAGCGGCAAGGCGATGGCCGGCAGTCCCGCTGACGGTGGCCTGCTTGTTGCTGGATTCGACGGTCCTGATCGACTCGTTGCGCGGCCGGTCTGCCGCGGCGCGTGTGGCGGGTCTGCGGATAGGACCGCTTGACGATCAGCGCCGCGAACGACGCGACGACCGCCTTGGCCAGATCACCGGGATGAACACGGTGGACACCGCGACCGCCTTGCCGAGCTCTGTTGGCGACGGCGGCGAGCCAGGGGACGCCGATCAGGTAGACCACGCCGACCCCGCCGATCACGTTGAACACGAAGAGGTTCCGGAAGCCGAGGCGGCTCCAGCGCCTCCCGACCAGCCCTCCCACCACGAACGCGGCCGGTATCCACGACAGGATGAAGCCGCCCGTCGGTCCCAGGATCACGCCGAACCCGCCGCGCCAGCCGGTGAGGAGGGGCATCCCCACCGCCACCAGCACGACGAAAAGAGCCATCGACAGACTGCCCCGCCTGGCGCCGAGGATCGAGCCGGCCAGCATGACGCCGATGTTCTGCACGACGATCGGTGCGGGGACGAACGGCGGCGGAAACGGCGGAAGCACCGCGCAGGCCGCGGTCAGCGCCGCGAACAGCGCGACGAAGGTCATGTCTTGTGGTCATGATGCCTCCCGGAGTGTGGGGTGGCCCGGTATCGGGCGGTATGCGGCGTATCGCCGGCAGAATCGGCTTCCTCTTCCCACCTCAAGTCTCCGGATTCATGACGCCTTGAATCAGGCGATGGATTCCCGCTTCCGCGGGAACGACGTCATGATTGAGCGAGAACCATCACTCCTGCCCACGACGACCGTCACTCCCGCCATCCCGGTCATTCCCGTGGAAGCGTGAATCCATCGCGGTCAGCGAATCCCGAAACTCGATCCCACGATCCGGACGAAGCCGCGGCGCCAGCGCCCGCGTGGCGTCGATTCATCTCCGCTTCCGTCACCCGGAACCACCGTCTCCGGGTCGTAGCCCCGCGCCTCGATCGGAACGCCGGAGACCGCGAAGGGCGCCGTGCTCGCGGCGAAGAGCGCCAGGAGCTTCGGACCGGCCGGCAGCCGGTGCACGATGGAGTCGCCGGGCACGTAGAGGGACAGCATCACGCCATCGCCCGCACGTATTCACGGATTGCCGTCTCCGGGGGGTCGTCGGCCATCACCCCGCCTTCGTCGAACACGACGACCCGGTCGAAGTCGCGGACGTGGTCGAGGTCGTGGGTCACCAGCACGACGGGCTGCTCGATCCCGCGGATGATCTCCGCGACGAGCTTCCTGTTGTGGAACATCGGGTACGTCGTCGGCACCGCGGTGACGGTGGAGGCCGCCGTCGGCCTGCTGCGCGCGCGGGGCTGTCGGACGACGTCAAGGTCATGGCCTACTACTTCACTCCGGGCGTGTATCGCGGCATCAAGCGTGGCCAGATGCCGACGGCGCCGACGGATTCGGCGGTCATCCAGGGCCGGGTCGCGATCGACCAGGCGGTGCGGATACTGGAGGGCAAGCCCTACGAGAAGCATGTGGGACCGGCGCTCTACGTGATCGATTCGAAGAACGTCGACACCTTCGACCGGGGCTCTTCACTGGCGCCGGACGGCTTCAAGCCCACCTTCACCGTGAACTGAAGCGGGTGGGACTTTGTTGCCGGTGCAGGGCGAAGGGCGGCATTCGGGAGGCGGGTCCTTTCCGCACGGGGACCCGCCGCTTCTCGATCTCGCCGGGATTTCCCGGCAGTTTCCCGGCGTCCAGGCGCTGGACGAGGTCGATTTCGACCTGCGGACCGGTGAAGCGCACGTTCTGTTCGGAGAGAACGGAGCGGGGAAATCGACGCTCATCGCCATCGTCGCCGGCGCGTTGCCGCCGCATGGCGGACAGATCCGCTTTCGCGGCGAATCCATCCACCTCTCCTCCGTCCACCACGCCCGCTCGCTCGGGATCAGCGCCGTATTCCAGGAATTCTCGCTGGTCCCGCAGCTCACCGTCGAGCAGAACCTGTTCCTGGGCGCGGAGGAGACCTGGCTCGGCCTGCTGGACAAGAAGGCGTTGCGCGCGCGGGCGGCGGACGTTTACGTGCCGGCGGACCGGCGCGACGAGGGCCTGATGATGATGCGCAGCGTGCGCGAGAACGTCTCCCTGCCGGCTCTTTCGACGCCGGATTTTTCCCGCGGATTCCTGCTGCGGCGGGAAGCGGAATCGGCACGAGTCCGCGACCTTGCGGAGCGCCTGAACCTCCAGCCGCTCCGGGTCGAACGGGAGGTGGACCACTTCTCGGGCGGCAACCAGCAGAAGGTGCTGCTGGCGAAAGAGCCTGACCCGCGGGATCAGGCTGTTCGCATTCGACGAGCCCACCGTCGGCGTCGACGTCGGCACCCGCGTCGCGATCTACGAATTCATCCGGGACCTCTGCCAGAGCGGGGCCGCGGTGCTCCTGATCTCGTCGGATCTGCCGGAGATCCTGCACTTGACGCACCGGGTCTACGTCATGTGCCGCGGCGTCCTCACGGCCGAGCTGGGCGGCGGCGACGTCTCCCAGGAAAACGTCCTGCGGCATTGCTTCGAGAGGGAAGCGGCATGAACCTGCCCCGCGACGAAGGCGCAGGCCGGAACGCACCGCCGGGCGCCGGTCGCACGGCGGCCGTCCGGCTCCGGCTCGTCTTCGTGCTCCTGGGCGTCCTTCCTTTCCTGCTGCTGCTCGCGGTGCTCGTCTTCGCCTTCATGTCGGACAATTTTCTGACCGGCCGCAACCTGCTCAACGTGGTGCGGCAATCCACTTATCTGGCCCTCGTCTCCATGGGCCAGATGTTCGCCCTCCTCACCGGCGGCTTCGATCTCTCGGTCGGGACCATCCTGGCCCTGACCTCCGTCGTCGGCGCCACCGCCATGGCGGGCGCCTGCGCGGCCATGCCCGACGCCGTCGGCCTGTCCATACTGATCGGCATCCTGGCGGGGGTCGCGGCGGGAACGGCGGTCGGGGTGGTCAACGGGGTCGGCATCGCGCTCTTCAACGTGTCACCCTTTGATGAGCCTGGGCATGGCATCGGTCGGCTTCGGCCTCGCCCTCTACATGACCGGCGGCACACCGGTCTACGGAATGCCCGTGGAGTTCGGCGACACCTTCGGCTTCGGATCGATACTCGGTGTGCCGGCCCCGGTTCTCGTCACCGTGATCCTGATCGCGATCCTGTACTTCGTGGTCAACTGGACCCGGCTCGGCCGGTATTTCCACGCCGTCGGCGGAAACGTCGAGGCCGCGCGCCTGTCCGGCATCGATACGCGGCTGACGCTGTTCCTGGCCTATGTCCTGTGCGGTGCGATGGCGGCGGTTGCCGGCATCCTGCTGACCGCGCGCCTGGACACGGGCGAGGCCAACATCGGTGCGACCATGCCGCTCGAGTCGATTGCGGCCTGCGTGATCGCGGGCGTCAGCCTGCGCGGCGGCATCGGCCGGATCGAGAACGTGGTCCTCGGCGCATTGTACTACGCCGACCCGGACTACGGTGACGACGGGAGCCTCATCATCACCCGCGAGCACGACCCCATCGATCCCGCGACGGCGGCGGAGCGCTGCCTGCGCGCGATCGAGGAAGGGGTCACCGAATCGGTCAACGGTGTGACCGTGGAGGTCGGCTCGGACTGCATTTGCGTGCACTCGGACACCCCGAACGCGATCGAGGTCGCTCGGGCCGTGCGCCGGGCGATCCGGCCCCATCTCGATACGGAAGCCGTCCTGAAGACGCGGATCGTCGAGGTCCCGGTCTTCTACAACGACCCCTGGACGCACGAGACGCTGATGCGCTTTCGCGAGCGCCACCAGGACCCGGACGGCACCGACCTGGAGTACGCGGCGCGGATCAACGGCTTCGATTCGATCGAGGCGTTCATCCGGGCACACGCCGGCGCCCCGTGGTTCGTGACCATGGTCGGCTTCGTGGCCGGCCTGCCCTTCATGTTCCAGATGGTCGATCGCAAGCGGCAGATCGAGGTGCCGAGGTATCTGAGGCCGCGTACCGATACTCCGAAGCTGACCGTCGGCTACGGCGGATGTTTCGCCTGCATCTATTCGGTGCGTGGCGCCGGCGGGTACCAGATGTTCGGGATCACCCCCATGCCCATCTTCGATCCGAAGCAGGAGATCGGCTATCTCAGTGACTTCATGGTCTTCTTCAAGCCCGGGGACATCGTGAAATTCCGGCCCATCGGCCGCGCCGCCTACGACGAGGACATCGCCCGGGTCGAGGCCGGCCGCTTCGAGCCGCTGGTTCGCGATTTCGAATTTTCCCTGCCGGAGTTTCACGGTGACGTCGACGGCTACAACATGAAAATCGCGGAGGTCCTCCATGGCGATCAGAGTTTCGGCCCCCGGGTTGGCGACATCGGTTCAGGATCTCGGCCGGCCCGGCTACTACCATCTCGGCATCCCCATCTCCGGCGGTATGGACCGGTACGCCCTGCGCGCCGCGAACCTGCTGGTCGGCAACGACGAAGGGGCGGCGGTGCTGAAAGCGGTCTTCATGGGTCCGCAACTGGAGTTCACCGAAGACGCCATGGTCGCGGTCACCGGCGCCGAGCTGCCGCCCAGGGTGGACGGGGAGCCGCGCGAAACCTGGACTGCCTTCGCCGTCAAGGCCGGCCAGCTCCTGAGCTTCGACTACCTGAAAGCCGGCGCCCGCGCCTGTATCGCGGTTGCCGGCGGTATCGACGTCCCGATCGCCCTCGGCAGCCGTTCGACCTGCACGCTCGGGACGCTCGGCGGCCTGGACGGCCGCAACCTGCAAGCAGGGGACGAGCTGCGGGTCGGCTCCGCGCCTTCCCCTGTCACCGAAGGCCGCGCCGTCCCCGCGGGTCTGCGCCGCCTGCCCGGCACGCCGGCCGAGCTCCGGGTGGTGCCCGGCCTCTATTGGCGTGGCCTCACCGAAGGCTCTGGGCTCAGGTTCTTCGAAGACACCTGGAAGGTAGCGCCCGAGGCCGATCGCATCGGATACCGTTTCCGCGGCGGCCGTCCGGTGGAGTTCGTCGAGCGCGAGCAGCCCTTCGGGGCCGGCTCGGATCCTTCCAACATCGTCGATAGCTGCTATCCCTATGGCTCGATCCAGGTGCCCGGCGGAACGGAGCCCATCATCCTGCATCGCGACGCGGTGTCCGGCGGCGGCTACTTCATGGTCGGGACCGTGGTGTCCGCCGACATGGATCTGATCGGACAAATGCAACCGAACATGCCGGTCCGGTTCATCTCCGTCGACATGGAGGCGGCGCTCGCGGCCCGCCGTGAACGGCAGGCGCTGCTGGAGAAGGTTCGGGCGGCGCTGCCGGGACAGGGCAGGGCGACAAGGCTTCGATCGAGGCAGCCTCTTTTTGAGGATGTCCGCACCGATGCTGCCCGCGATTCTGGACGCGGACGCCTTGACCGAATTCCGCGCCAGATGCGCGTAGCGCGCCGTGGTCTGAACTTGGGTGTGACCCAACAGCTTACCTGTCATCGGAAGGCTTTCGCCAAGCGCCAGAGCGCGGGAAGCGAACGAATGCCGAAGATCATGGATACGGACGTCATCCAGCCCGGCGCGCTTTCGGACACGCTCCCACGGAGGCTGAAGGTCGGACAGATGCGCTCCAGGCTTACTGCCCGGAATGCCCCAGGGATTGTCAGCAAGCCGGGGCAGTCTCAACAGCACTTGCGCCGCCGCGGGCGACAGCGGTACAAGGCGTGCCCCGGTCTTGCCGTCCGGCAGCCGCAGTTCCCCCGCCTCCAAGTCCACGTCCTCCCAGCGAAGCGTTACGATCTCGTTGCGTCGGCATCCGGATGGTTCGCGTTCTTTGCGCAGTGGCTCGGGCGGCTTGAGCAACTCGGGTCATGGAGCAACCACTCCCTCAAGGCGCCCTTGCGGTCGCCGGTCAGTCGATGGGCCCTCCAGATGGAGACTGCGCAGCTCGTCGGCTGTCTCCATGTCAACCGGCGCCGTGGTCGCCTCCGTAGCCGTTGCCTTGCACCGGCCGCCAGCCCTCCAGGGTCTCTTCCCGCGGGCGAAGGATCTCCACGCGCAACGGATGGCAGGTTGCGACGTCGCTGGAATGGCTGGCGCCGCAATCGCCGCCGGGACAGGCGGACAGCGCCGCCAGCAGATCGATCTCGGCGAAGAATTCGATGAAGTCGCCGATCCGCGCCGGGCTCGCCTTCATGAAGTACTGGTTCGTGTCGCGGGTGTAGCCGGTGCACATGAAGAGGTTCGCCACGTCGTGCACGTGTCCTTCGGCTTCGGCCAGCGGCAGGTTCCTCGCCGCGGCCAGGGCGCGGGTGAGGTTCGAATGGCAGCAGTGGTGGTAGTCGCCACCCGTCAGCAGGTGGTGGGTGTAGGGATCGCAGCGGGTGCCGATCACGTCGTGCACGCCGGCGCCGTACTCGTCGATGCCGTACCAGTCCAGGGTGTCGTGGGTGATGGTGACCATGGGGCGGAGACGTGGAAAGCTGCTCCACAGCCGGTCGCCGGTGCTGACGTGGGTCGCGTGCAGGGCGCGGGTCTTGCCGCTGTAGAACCGTTCCGAGAGATCATGCGCGTTCCACAGGTTCAGGTCGCCGACCTGCGGGCCGTCGGTATTGACGATACGAAACAGATGCCCGGCCGGAACCTCGAACGCCCGTCCGTCCCGAGGAGGCACGGTCAGCGTATCCACGAGGGTCGGGCCGTAGCGCACCGTCTCGTAGAAGGTCCGGTCCCAGGCCGGCAGCTTGTCCACGGTGTAGACGGTCACCGGCTCCACCGCCCGCCGGATCGCCGCATCCGCCGGCTCCGGATGTTGCGCTGGAATCGCCATGGTGCGCTCCTCTCGATCCTTGTCTCGTGCCCCGGGGACCTGTCCCGGATGTTATCGATCGGGGAAAGAGGCGCGCAAGGCTGGGTGCGGGAACGTCCTCCGGATCGAGACGGCTGCTCTATCCTCCGGATGGATTTTTGTATGATGCGCTTCCGGTCGCGGTGATTCTGGAAGGCTCGGTCACTGCCTGCGTATCCGGATCGCGGCGTGCGCGGCGCTTCCGGCACTTGTTCGGCGCATGCGGACATCGCGGGAATGCGTCGGCTCGCCGCCTGCATGAACAGAGGCTCAGGAGGAGTGCGAACATGATGAAATGCCAGGAAATGGGTCGCCGAATCTGTATTTCTTCCTGCACTTTGTGACAATTGCGCGTAAATCCTTCGTCATTCTGTCGAAAAGATCTTGTGTGGAAGGGACTAACACCATGATCTTGCTATAGATCTCGGGCACGCGCTTCCCTTCTGCGATCCTTCGTGAATAATACGGGTTGAACGGAGGAGTGGCAGATGACGATCACGGTGAGGTTCTTCGCCAGCCTGCGCGAGTCCACGGGGCACCGCGAGATTGCGGTCGACGACGCCCGGGTGGAAACCGCCGGAGACGCTTGGCGCCTCGCAACCGGGGGACAGCCGATTCCCGGCAACGTGTTCGGGCGGTGAATCTGGAGTACACGCATCTCGGGGCGCCGGTCCGCGCGGGTGACGAGGTTGCGTTCTTTCCTCCGGTCACCGGGGGCTGAGCGGCAGCGGTGTTGCCCCGATTCAGTGGACGGTCAAAGGCTCGGGTTTCATGCCCCCCCTCCCCCCGAATCATCCAAGGAGCGATGAGTCCTCCGCAAGAATCGGGCGGTAGCGCGACCGCTCAAGGGTCGAAATCCTGGCTGTTGCACCGGAAAGTCACCGTCCCCGACCGAATCGGGAACCAGGTCCGTCGCGCCGGGCTCGTGGTGGCCGGTATGACCCGCGCGCGAGTCACGGTGTTGAACGCACCCGCTGGATTCGGCAAGACGACCCTTCTTGCGGAATGCTGCCGCAGCCTCGGGGAAGACGGCGTTCGAACCGCGTGGGTTTCGCTGGACGAGTGCGACGAGCCCGCGCTTCTCGACAGCTACGTCACCTTCTCGTGCCGGGCGGCCGGGCTGCGCATCCCCGACCCGCCGGCGCCACGCGACGCCGACGCCGCCAGCGGCGGACCCTGGATCGGGGTCACCCATGTGGCGCGTGCGGTCGCGGAGCTGGATGGTCCCTTCGTGCTTGCGCTCGACGAGGTGGACCGGCCGAGGAACCCGGTATCGGTGGCGCCGCTGGAGTTTCTGCTGAACCGGGGACCGCCCAACCTGCACCTGGCGATGACGTGCCGCAGGCTTCCCCCCGGTCTGAACGTCGGCGGGATCCTGCTGCAAGACCAGGCCCAGGTCGCGATCGTGGGGGAAGAGGAACGGACCCCGTCGCATTGCCCCGGAAGCTGATGCGCGAGATCGGTGGTGACCCCGATGCGTCATGGTGGGCGAAGCGCCTGCCCGGCCTGCTGGACGCCGCCGCCGACAGTGGCGACGAGGACAAGCAGCGTCGCGCTGAACACCTGGTCAAGTGCGTGCTCCGCCGGGACGAAGACAGAGATGTCATCGAAGCCTGCTACGCGCTGCTCCTGATGGACGGCGATCGCATGGGCCGCATCCTCCGTCGGGCAGCACCGAGGCGCAGGCCGGCACCCGGTCCCATCCCGGACCGCCGAGCAGGGCGGACGGCGCCAGCCGGCGGAACTTCGCGAGCATCGCCCCCGCCGCGTGGTGGGCGGGGGCGATGCGGCGCATCGTCAGGGCAACCGCATATAAACCTCCTGATTTATCAGAACGGGCGCATCGTGGACTCGGCGGGCTCGACGCCACGGCCGCGGGGTCACCAATCGTTCATCTCTTGCTGCACGGACTCCCAATCCAACGCACCGCCGGCGACCATCTGCAGATCGGCTTCGTTCAGCCTGCTGTCGGGGGGAAGCACCAGATGCGCGGTCGCGCCGTCGTCTTCGTGCACCTCGATCGACATGGACGCCGGAATGCTGACGCCCAGCTCCTGCCCGATGGCTTCCTTCGGATCGCTGAGCAGCCGGGTGCGGAAATCCGCATCCTCGGTCGCCCTGTCCAGGATCTTCATCCGCATTTCATTCGGTGTTTCCATTGGTCCGCTCCTCTTCGGAAAATCGCGTGGTCCTTCATTTGCCAGCGGTGCAGCACCTGCCGACGATCGGCAGCGTAGGTAGCCCTCGATCGGGCGTCAACCCTAATTTGCCCGCGCCCGCATCCACGGCGAAGGGATCCGAACTCGAAGGGTTTTGCGGGACGGGCCGGCCGGGGGAAACCGTCACGTACCAGAGGGGTCGAGGTGGACTCGCGGCACCGGTTCCGGACGTCGACGACCCTCGACCTCGGCTTCGATGCCGGCCGCTTCGAGGTCGCGGACGGCGGCGAGCACGTTGAAGGTGGTGGTGGACATGGCGGTGTCTCCGGGTTCAAGCGGGGAAGGACCGAGGGACGGTGAGGATGGCGACGATGGTGCCGCCCTGAATCCACAAGGCGCGGTACATGCGCGCTTCGAGGGCGGCGTGGTCGGTTTTCGTGGCGAGCTCGTCACGGTCGGCGGTGGCGGCTTCGCGCATCCCTTCGGCGATGGCTTCGGCCTGGCGGCGCTCGATGCCGGCCGCTTCGAGGGCGCGGGTGGCGGCGAGCGGGTTGAAGGTGGTGGTCATGGTGGTGCTCTCTGGGCTGGCCGGTGACAGGTTCCGATATCGCCAATTATCGGGAGCGAGCGGGTCGAGGTGAAGTCCCCGCGGGCACGAGGGGGGACAGGTGGGTGTGCGGCCGGTGTACGCAAGTCGTGAAGGTGGGCAAGCTCGATGGGGACGACGCCGAATCGCCGGCTGGGGAAGGCCGCTCGATGGATCGATCTCCACCGCGCACGGCGCAGGCTCAACCCGTTTCCGCCGCCGTGCGCGCCGCCGGCCTCTCCCACCGCGTCGCCACCGTCTCGTGCAGGCACAGCAGCGCCGGCACCAGCAGCAGCACCAGGAACGTCGCCACCCCCAGGCCGAACGCGATCGACACCGCCATCGGGACCAGGAACTGGGCCTGCAGCGAGGTCTCGAACATCAGCGGCGTCAGGCCCCCGATGGTGGTCAGCGAGGTCAGCAGCACCGCCCGCAGCCGCAGGCAGGCCGCCTCCACGATCGCCTCGCGCCACGGCGTCCCGGACTGCTTCAGATCCTTGTAGGAGACGACCAGGATGATCGAGTCGTTGACCACGATGCCGGCCAGCCCGAACAGCCCGAACATCGACAGGATGGTGAGGTCGATACCCAGCAGCCAGTGGCCGAAGATGGCGCCGATGAGCCCGAAGGGGATCACCGACATCACCACCAGCGGCCAGCCGTAGGAGGCGAAGATGAAGGCCAGCACCAGGTAGATCAGCGCGAGGCCGAGCACCGCGCCCAGGATCATGTCGCCCACGGTCTCGCTCTGGCTCGCCTGCTGGCCTCCCAACCCCCATTGGACGCCGTGGCGCTCGACGATCGCGGGCAGCGGCCCGGCATGGAGATCCGCCATCACCGCGTTGCTGCTGTTGACGGACGGGTCCACGTCCGCGGAGACCCGCACCGCAAGCTGCCCGTTGTGGTGGCGCAGGACGTCGAAGCCCCTTCTCGGCTCGATCTCGACCACGGAGGGCAATGGAATGCTGCCGCCGTCGGGCAGGGCGACGGAGAGGTTGCCGAGGCTCGCGAGATCGTGGCGCTCCTCGTCGGGCAGGACCACGCGGACCTCCAGCTCCTCGCCCTCGTGCTGGAAGATCTGCGCGAGGCGCCCGTCGTAGGCGGCGCGAAGCTGCTCGCCCACGCTGGCCACGGTCAGCCCCAGTGCGCTCCCCTGCGGGGTCAGCCGGTAGACGAGCTGCTCCTGTCCGAAGGGCAGGTCGTCCCCGATGCCGCCCACCCCGGGCACCGTGGCCAGGGTCGAGGCCAGCTCCAGGGCGGCGGCCTTGAGGGCGCCGGCGTCGTCTCCGCTCAAGCTCACGACGATGTCCCGCCCCGACGGCCCGTCGCGCCGCTCGACCAGCGACAGCGATTCGATGCCGGGCGGCGGCTCGATGCGCTCGCGCCAGGCGGCGATGAGCGCGGGGTTGCGGATGTCGCGCCGGTCGGGCTCGACGAGCTCCACCATCAGGTCCGCGGACTGGTCGCCGATGTCCGCGACCGTGGCCTTGACCAGCGTTTCTCCGAAGTGCGCCTCCGTCTCCCGCAGGGCGTCCGTCAGGCGCGTGACGAAACCCTCCACCCGGGCCGGCGGGGTCCCGGAGATGAATTTCGCCTCGGCGGTCACGATGGCGGTCTCCGGCGAGGGGAACAGGTGGAACGCGAGCCGCTCGCTCCGGATCAGCCCCACGGCGAGCAGCAGCGCGGCGAGCGCGCAGCTCAGCACCGTCCAGGGCTGGCCCACGGCGGCCGTCACCAGGGGCCGGAAGACACGCTCGCGGAAGCGCTCGAACCCCCGGTCGAGCTTGCGGCGGACCGTCCCCGGCTCCTTTCCCGAGATGCGCCGGAACCCGTGGGACAGATGCCCCGGCAGGACCAGGAAGCTCTCCACCAGGGAGGCGAGGATCACGCAGATCACCACCACGGGGATGTCGAACAGGATCGTGCCCAGCGTGCCGCCCACCAGCAGCAGCGGAAAGAATGCGGCGATGGTGGTGAGCGACGACGACAGCACCGGCGCGAGCATCCGCCGGGCGCCGGCCTCGGCCGAGGCGAGGGGGTCCGTGCCGCGCTGGTACTGCGCGAGCGCGTCCTCCCCCACCACGATCGCGTCGTCCACGATGATGCCCAGCGTGATGATGAGCGCCATCAGGCTCACCATGTTGATGCTGCCGCCCATCGCCCAGAGCGCCCCGAGCGCGGCCATGAAGGAGACCGGGATCCCCACCGTCACCCAGAACGCGACCCGGCCGTTGAGGAACAGGAACAGCACCGCCACCACCAGCACCAGGCCGGTCGCGCCGTTCTCGACCAGCAGCAGGGTGCGCTTGCGTATCTGCTCCCAGGACTCGTCGAAGCTGGACACCTCGACGCCGGGCGGCCACCGGCCGCTCTGCTCGTCGAGCCAGTCGTGCAGGATGCGGGCCGATTCGAGGCTGCTCGATCCCCTCGCGCGGCTGAGCAGCAGGCTGACCGCGGGACGGCCGCGGCCATCGAGGACGGTGCGGGCCCCGGAGCCGCGGGGGCGCCGCTCGACGGTCGCCACGTCGCCCAGGGTGACGAGCCGGCCGCGGTCGTCGGAGAGCAACGGCAGGTCCTCGAACCCGATCTCGCGCCGTTGCTGCTCCAATGCGCGGAGCTGCTTCGACACCCCGCCGCGGCCGACGTTGCCGGCCGGGAGGTCGAGGCTCAGGGCCGCCACCCGGCGGGCGATCTCGGCCAGCGAGGTGTCGAGCTCGCGCAATGCGGCGGACGGTACCTGGATGGCGATCTCCTCCGGCGGCAGGCCCTGGATGGTGATCCTGGCGATGCCGCGCTCGAGCAGCTCGCGCTCGATGCGGCGCACGATGGGGCGGAGGCTGCGCCGGTCGGGGCCGGTGACCAGCAGCCGGGCCACCGGCTCGTAGCGGACCACGCGCGAGACCACCGGCTCCTCGGCGGTGGCCGGCAGGTTGCGGATCGACGCGACCCGCTCCTTCACCTCTTCGAGGGCCTGCACCATGTCGGTGCCCTCCTCGTACTTCAAGGAGATCTGCGCCGACCCCTGGCGCGACGAGGAGGTCACCTCCTTCAGGCCGCCGAGGTTCAGCAGCTCGCGCTCCAGCGGGGCGGTGATCGCCGCCTCGACGTCCTCCGCCGTCGCGCCGGTCCAGATCATCCGCACGGTGACGCTGTCGATGTCGAAATCCGGGTAGAACTGCACGTTCAACCGGGTGAGGGCGGCGGCCCCGACGAGCAGCATGATCGCCATCAGCAGGTTGCAGGCGACGGGGTGGCGCGCGAACGCCTCGAGCAACCCCGCCCGGGAGGCCGCCGCCCGGGAGGCGGGGGCAGGGGAGGCGGGAGATCCGGAAGGTGTGGTCATTCGCGCCGGACGGCCCGGGACGCCTGGGAGCGGCCCGCATCGGGCGGTTCCCGTTGCTTGTCCGCCTCGGGGTCCGCGGGGAAGGGGATCGACCGGACCAGGGCCTCGATGCACGATGCGGTGTCGAGCATCGCGGAGGCGAATCCCACGGTGGGCGGTCTCGGCGGCAGGGGGCCTTGCCAGAAGAGGCACCCCGGCCAGCTTCCGTCCGGCCGTTGCCGGCCCAGGATCCGCTCGACCGTGGCCCACAGCGCCTCCCCCTCCGGCGGAGCGCCGAGGAGGTGCAGGGCGGAGAGGGCGCGCGCGGTGCGCAACGTGTCGCCGTACCCGCCGTCCGGGCCGCGCCGGGCCCGGTGCCGGTCCGCGAGCACGGCCCCGAGGTCCTGGAACGCGGGCACGCCCCGCTGGCGGGCGCGGGCCATGGCGTCGTAGAGGTCCAGGACGTCGGGGTAGTAATGGGAGGTTCCCTCCGCATTCCCCTCCCTGGCCAGGCCGGCGAGCCACTCCGCCGCCTTCTCGCCCGGAGCGTTCCGGCCCTGGAAGGCGAGATAGCCGACGACGTTGGCGTTCACCACGCTGTCCGCGACGTTGGATTCGGCAGGGGGGGCGATCCAGGTCCTGAACCTTCCCCGCTCGTCCTGCGTCTTGCGCAGGAAGGGGAGGTTCATGCCGAACAGCACCCAGGGGTGCCGCGCCACCGCCTGGGAGCAGAGGCTGAAGCTGTCGAGATCGTTCGGGAGGGTCGGCCAGTAGCGCCATACGCCCGGATAGCGCATGGATCGGGCGATGAACCCCCCGGCCCGGCTCCGGAGCGAACGGGATCGGGGGTCGTCGCAGGCGGCCAGGGTGAGCGCGCCGAGGGCGGCCACGAAGGGGGGCGTCTCCTCTTCCGCGGGCCCCGTGAGCTCCAGGTTCCGGTACATCCACGACGTCCACGCCCCGTCGGGACGGATGGAGGCCTCGAGAAAGCCGAGCCCCCGGTCCACGGCGTCACGCACCGCTTCGCGGAGTCGTGGCGGGGCAGGGGCGGCATGGCCGGCATGGCCGCTGGGCGAGGGGCCGATGGCGGGAGGTCCGGTGGTTTTCTGCATGACGGCGCAAGCGTTGCGTTTTTGGAAAATGGACGACACGAGGCTATAGTCTCATACTCGTGAAGTCTTCGACAAAACGACGAAGAATTCTCCGCCGCCCGGCTTCCGGCTCCCTGATGCCGGATTCCCGGGGGCGGCCTGGGAGCGCGGGCGGGGCGGCCGCGCTCCCAGATTCGCAACCGGCATTTGGTTCCGGCTCCGCCGGGTTGGGCGGGTATACTGTCCGCGTACAGCTTGCCGGATCCGGGGAGCCGGGAACCGTTCGCCCTGTCAATCATGGTATCGTGGCCGGCGTACCGGTCCTGCAAGGTCGATGCCTCGGGCCGATGCCTCGAAACCGCCGGGGAGGTACAGCAGCTTGTTCTTCCAAAGCAAGGTCTTCAGGGAGGAGTCGGTCGCGCGCCGGGCCCGGCCGGACCCCCTCGACGAACGGCTCCAGGTCACGGCGCCCCACGAGTGGATGGTGCTGGCCGGGCTCGGGCTGTCGCTGCTCGCGTTCCTCGCCTGGGGGACGTTCGGGAGCGTGCAACGCCACTTCTCGACCAAGGCGGTGCTGGTCCAGCCGGGCGAACGCTACGCCGTGGTGTCCCCCGTGTCCGGCAACGTCGTCGAGAAGCTGGCCGAGGTCGGGGACACCCTCGAGGCGGGGCAGGCGATCGCCCGGGTCCGCTTGCCGGAGGCGGTGCGGGAGGCCCGGATCACGCAGAGGCTCCTCGCCGCCGTCGAGGGCGGGTTGCAGCACCGCGAAGGCGCCGCCGCCACCCTCCGGAAGGATCTGCTCGCGGCGGCCCGGAACGAGCTCGAAGAGATCGAGATCCTGGCCGGGGAATCGATCGTCGCTCCGCATGGAGGGCGGCTCGTGGCGCACCGTGTGGTTCCGGGCCAGCCGGTGCGCGCCGGAGAGACGGTCGCCCAGGTCCGGGGCGGATCCGAAGGCGCCTGGCAGGCGCTGGCCTTCGTATCGCCGCGAGACGCCGGAACGCTCGCCCCGGACATGGATGCGCAAGTGCTGGTGGCGCTGCCCGGACGGCCGGATCCGATCGCGCTGGACGCCCGCGTGCTGGAAGTCTCCCCCCGGCCGGTCGCGGCCCCCGAATGGCTTGCCGACTTCGGCCTCTCGACGTCCGCCCCTTCGCACCTGCTTCGCCTGGTGCTGGACGATCCGCCCCGCCCGCCGCCCGCCGACGGTGCGGGCGGGCTCGCGCGGATCGTGTTGGGGAGGCAGTCCCCCGCGGCCCTGCTGGTTGCGGGCGGGGGCGGCTGACGTCCGGCGCCGCCTCCCCATGACGAAGTCATGACCGATCGCTCCGAGCTGGACGAAGCACTGAAACGGGTGCGCACGGCCCGCGAGGCCCCCTCGCGGCGCCGGGTGCGCACCCCCCTGCTGCTGCAGCTCACCCAGACCGAATGCGGGGCCGCGAGCCTCGGGATCGTGCTTGCGTACTTCGGGCGCTGGGTGTCCATCGAGGAGCTGCGCGAGACGTGCTCGGTCGGCCGGGACGGGTGCAACGCGGCGGACGTCTTCCGCGCGGCACGCCGCTACGGCCTGGAGGTGAAGGGATGGCGCAAGCAGCCGAAAGAGCTGCGGACCATGCCCCTGCCGATGATCCTGTTCTGGGAGTTCAACCACTTCGTCGTTCTCGAGGGGTTCGACAAGGGGCGTTTCCTGATCAACGACCCGGCCAACGGCCACCGGACGATCAGCGAGGCGGAGTTCGACCAGGCGTTCACCGGGGTGACGCTGGCGTTCCAGCCGGGGCCCCATTTCCAGCCGGGCGGGGTCCGCCCCGGCCTCCTGTACCGGATCCTGCCGTGGCTGCGCGACGTGAAGGCGCCGCTCGCGTTCGCAATGGGCTGCGGGCTGCTGCTGGCCGTGCCTTCCCTGGCCCTGCCGTTCCTCGTGGGCCTGTTCGTGGACTTCGTGCTCTCCGGGCACGAGCCGGCCTGGGGGGCGGTGCTGGGCGGCATCCTCCTCTGCTCCGCGGGCCTGCTCTACCTCCTGACCTGGCTGCGGGAACGCTGTCTCCGCCAGCTCTCCATACGCCTGTCCGTCGACCATGCCGAACGCTTCATGACCCGGCTGTTCCGGCTTCCCATGCGGTTCTTCTCGTACCGTTTCTCCGGCGATCTGACCTCGCGGATCCAGCTCCTCGATGGGGTCTCGACCGTGGCGACGCGGCATTTCGTCGGCATCTTCATCGAGCTCGTCACCAGCCTGGCGTTCCTCGGGCTCATGCTGGCGTACCACCCGCTGCTCTGCGCGGTGGTGGTCGGGCTGGGCGTGCTCAGCGCGGTGGCCATGCGGGTCCTGGCCCGGCTGCGCACGGACGAGAACCGCAGGCTGCGGCGCGAGCAGGGCATGCTCCACGGGATCGGCACGTTCGGCCTCGGCAAGATCGACACCTTGCAGGCGACCGCCGCCGAGGACGATTTCTTCTCCCGCTGGACGGGGCACCAGGCGCGGGAGCTGCTCGCCCGGCAACGGTTCGCCGAGCTCGGCCACGTGAACGCGGCCCTGCCGGTGCTGTTCCTGGTCGTCGGCAACGCGGCGGTGCTCGGCCTCGGCGGCTGGGGGGTGGTGTCGGGCGACATGACCGTCGGCATGCTGACGGGGTTCTACATGGCGGCGGTGAACTTCCTGCAGCCGATCGGACGCTTCATCCAGTTCGCCGACCAGTTCCAGATCCTGGAGGCGGATCTGCAGCGCCTCGACGACGTGTTCGACGCCGCCGAGGACGATGACTTCGACCCCGCCCCCGACGCCGCCCCGGCCTTTGCCGGGCGGCTGCGGCTGAAAGGGCGGATCGAGCTGCGCGGCGTCACCTTCGGCTACCAGGACAACCGCCCCCCCCTGATCGAGGACTTCAGCCTGGTCATCGAGCCCGGCCAGCGGGTGGCGGTCGTCGGCCCCAGCGGATCGGGCAAGTCCACGATCGCGTCGCTGGTGGCCGGCATCCATCAGCCATGGTCGGGGGAGGTGCTGATCGACGGGCATCCGCGCAACGCGATTCCGCGCGGGCTGCTGACCAGCTCGGTGTCCCTCGTCGACCAGCACATCTTCCTGTTCGCGGACACGGTGCGCGACAACCTGACCATGTGGATCCCGGAGGTGCCGGACCATGCCCTGGTGGCGGCCGCCCGCGACGCGACCATCCACGAGGAGATCATCTCCCGCCCGCTCGGCTACGACGCGCCGGTCGACGAGGGGGGGCGCAACTTCAGCGGCGGCCAGAGGCAGCGGCTGGAGATCGCCCGCGCGCTCGTCAACAACCCCTCGGTGCTGGTCCTGGACGAGGCGACCTGCTCGCTCGACGCCATCACCGAGGTCCGGATCGACGACGCCCTGCGGCGCCGGGGGTGCGCCTGCCTCATCGTGGCCCACCGGCTGAGCACCATCCGCGACTCCGACCTGATCGTGGTCCTCGACCAGGGGCGGGAGGTGCAGCGGGGCAGCCACGAGACGCTGATGGAGGACACCGGCGGGCTGTACCACCAGCTCGTGGGGGCGAGCTGAACGGAGCGCGCGGAGCGGGACGATGGAGAAGCAGGCCACCGACAGGCTCGGGGAGATCGCGCTCTCGCGGGGCGAGGCGTTCGTCGGCGGCGGCAACCGGCCCATCCGCCTCTCCGACCCCGAGATGCTGTGGTACGTCGAGAAGGGCGCGATCGACGTGTTCGTCGCCCAGCGCTCCGCGGACGGGTCGGAATCGGACTTCAGGCAGCTCCTGCGCGCCCACGCCGGGCGGTTGCTCTTCAACGTCGCCGAGGAGGAGGGCGGCGCCACGGCGGTGTACATCGCCAAGGGGCTTCCCGACACCAGGCTCCGCCGCGTCCCCCGGGCCGCGTTCGCCGGACCCGGCGTCGCCGGGCTGCTGGTCGGGCAGGTCGATGCCTGGATCGCCGACTTCGCGGCCACGATCGCCCGCGAGGTGGACCCGCGCCCGCGCCCCCAGCGGTTCCTGGCCGCGGGCGAGGACGCCGGGACCGTGGGCGAGGAGGTGCTGGCGACCCGGCGCGGGGTGGTCTGGGTGTCCAGCCCGGAGGGGAACGCCGCGTTCCTCGACACCGGCGAGCCGACCGGCGACGGCCCCGGCTTCATCCCCCTCACCGTCGATAGCTGGATCAGGCTGTTCCGCCCCTCCCGGCTTGCCACCACTTCGTCCGCGGCGCTCGAAGCCGACGGCCTCCTGTTCGCCGCCCTGGCCGAGTTCCATCGGCTGGCGCTGTCCGCCGAGGAGATCAACCGGCGCCTGATGCTCGTCGACCTGACCAACCTGCAACGCGCCCAGACCCAGCACCGCCGCCGGAGCGAGGAGTCCGCCCGCCACCGCCTGTTCGGCGTCCTGGATTCCCGCCCGTCCGCCGCCATCGAGGATGACGGATCGGCCCTGCGGAACGCCCTGCGGCTGGTCGGCCGCCACGAGGGGATCCAGTTCCGCTTTCCGCCCCGCCGCAAGGCAGGGGAGGAAGGGGACTCGGAGCTTGCGGAGATCCAGCGCGTGTCGGGGGTGCGCGCGCGCAAGGTGAAGCTCGCCACCGACGAGCGGTGGTGGCTCGGCGACAGCGGGGCGCTCCTGGCGCTCCGCCGCAGGTCCGGGGATGGCGGATCCGGGGACGGCGGGCCCATGGACCCGGTGGCGCTGGTTCCGGGCGCATCGGGGCGGTACCGCATGATCGACCCGGAGACGGGCCGCCCGCAGCGGGTCGACGCGGGCCTCGCCCGCGACCTCGATCCCGAGGCGTACTTCTTCTACCGGGCGCTGCCGCGGGACGAAGCGATCCGCACCGGTCCCGTGTTCCGTTTCGCGTTCCACGGGCTCGGGAGCGACCTTGCGCGCTTCACCCTGGCCGGGCTGCTCGCCGGCCTCCTGATGCTGTCGCCGTCCGTCCTGCTCGGCGTGCTCGTGGACCACGTGATCCCGAGCGGGTCCGGCCGGAAGCTGCTGGAGCTGTCCCTGTGCCTGATCCTGCTGGCGGTCCTCACCGGTCTCCTGCAAGTCCTCCAGGGAACGGCCCTGATGCGGCTGGAGGCCCTGGCCGCCGCCCGTCTCGGCGCCGCGCTCTGGGATCGGATGCTCGACCTGCCGCAACGGTTCTTCCGCCGTTTCTCCTCCGGCGATCTGGCCATGCGCGCCATGGCCTTCCAGGGGTTGCGCGACCAGGTCTCGGGCGTGGTCGGCAGCGCGGTGCTGTCGGTGATCTTCCTCCTGCCGACGTTCGTCCTGCTGTTCCTCTACGACACCGGGATCGGCTGGCTGGGCCTGGGGCTGGGGGTCTTCTCCCTCGGGCTGACCACGGCCATCGGCATCCTCCAGCTTCCCCACCACCGGCGCCTGCTCGCGATCTCGCGGCATCTGGCAGGCAAGCTCCTGCAGTTGCTCAATGGCATCGGCAAGCTCCGGTCGACCGGGTCGGAAGGCATCGGGTTCGCCATGTGGGCGAAGGACTACCGGGAGCAGAAGCAGACCGAGATACGGCTCGGCAAGCTGGACGAGCACCTGCTCGCCTTCCTCGCCGCCGCCCCCCTGCTGGTGGCGGCGGCGGTGTTCACGGTGGCGATGGAGGACGGCCGCGCGACCCTTCCGACCGGGGACTTCCTCACCGTCTACATGGCCCTGATGGTGTTCCACGCGGCGATCGCCCGGCTCGGCGTCTCGTTCTCCGCCGTCGCCGCGATCGTGCCCGCCTGCGAGCAGGTGGCGCCGATCCTGGAGGCGTCGCCGGAGGCCAGCTCCGAAGGCGAGCCCCCACCGGAGCTGAGCGGCGACATCCACATCGACCACGTGAGCTTCCGCTACACCGAGGACGGCCCCTTCGTCCTGCGGGACGTCTCGATCCACGCCCGTGCGGGCGCGTTCGTGGCCGTGGTCGGGGAGTCGGGGGCGGGCAAGAGCACCCTGTTCCGCCTCGCGCTCGGACTCGAGGCCCCGTTGTCCGGCGCCGTCTACTACGACGGGCGCGACCTCGGACGCCTCAACCGGCGGGCGGTGCGGAGCCGGATCGGCATGGTGGTGCAGGATGCGTCGATGCGCCCCGGGAGCGTACTGGAGAACATCGTCGGGCTGTCCGGGGACTTCACCGAGGAGGATGCGTGGCGGGCCGCCCGACTCGCCGCCGTCGACGAGGACATCGCGGCCATGCCGATGGGGATGCACACGGTCGTCGGCGACAGCTCGTCGGTGTTCTCGGGCGGGCAGGTCCAGCGCATCGTGCTGGCCGCGGCGCTGGTCCGGGACCCCAGCGTCCTGTTCCTGGACGAGGCCACCAACTGGCTCGACAACCGGAGCCAGGCGCAGGTGATGGAGAGCGTGGCGGGGCTGTCCGTCACCCGCTTCGTGAGCGCGCACCGCCTGTCGACCATCCGGATGGCCGACGGCATCCACGTGCTGCAGGACGGCCGGGTGGCCCAGACGGGCACCTTCGACGAGCTGGTGGAGGTTGAGGGTCCTTTCCGGGATCTGGTCCGCCGGCAGATGGCCTGATCATGAAGGTGACCTTCCGGTAACGCGGCCTGCGCAGAACCTCCATGCCGTCTCGAACCCGCAAAGCACACCGGGCCGAGCGCAGCAGCGTCGGGGCGTCGTTCCTGACGGGTCTTCTTTCCCTGTCGGCGATGTCTTCGTTGCGGGGCCGCCGGGCCCCGCCGGATCGGGGGGCGGCCGGAAGCGGTACGGCCTGGGTGCAGTCGGCGCTGGTCGGCCTGCTCTCGCTGTCGACGTCATGGTTGCCATGGGTCCGCAAGCCCCCGCAGCGTGGCGAGTGCAAAGCGGCGATCATGGCCTTCCTCGTCCACGTCGACCACTACGAAGACCGGGACACGCGGCGGCCGGTGGACCGGGACGCCCCGGGCGCCCGATCCGTCGGGTTGTCGTATCGGGAGATACAGGAGCGGGTGCAGGAGAAATACCCGGACCGCAGCGTATCGATCATGACGATCAGATCCTACGCGAGGGACGCCAAGAAGGAAGGACGGGCAATGCCGTACCGGAGGCCGAATTCGATGCGGGGGCGCAAGACGTTCCATTGACGGCAACGGCTTCGCCCCTCGCCGTCCCATGCCTCATGCACCGGCCTTCGCTCCGGCGGGCGGAAGGACGGACGCCGGAAACGGGCCGTGCCGCCGACTTTTCCGGACCCGGACCCCGCGAGTGATCCATTCGTCGGGATCCTCGAAGGGAACGGGATTCAGGATTGATCTTCGATGCGTGGCGGCAGCACGAGATGCACGATCTTCTCGGTGTTGAACAGGAGCTTGACCTCCATGCCCTCCGGGATCTCGAGGCCCGCGGCCTTGAGCACCCGAGTCGGATCGGCATCCACCATCGCCTTGAAGTCGGGGTCGCCGTAATACTCTGCGACGAGATTGGCATAGATCTGCTGATTGCGCCGGATCCGCTCGGGGGAGAGATCCGACAGAATCTTGTCCAGATTGGAGTGCACATCGTCGGACATTTCAGTCTTCCTCCCAACACCTCGGGTGGGGGTAGCAGCATGGTATCTGAAGTTTCGGGATTCAAAAAGCCCGAATCAGGCGATGGATTCCCGCTTCCGCGGGAATGACGGCCAGACGGCCACGGCCGGCGTAAAAGTAACCTGTCTCGCTGAAATGACGTCATTCCCGCGAAGCTTGTGCCCGCGAAAACGGGTAGCGGGCATCCATCGCCTGATTCTGACGTCATTCCCGCGGAAGCGGGAATCCAGGGACTTTCGTGATTGAAGGGGCGTCCTGGCCACCGGGACCGCTCCGGCCGTGCCCCCGCGGTCGGGGTGTATCGCGCCCGCCTGATCGGGGGTGCATCGCGCCCCGACCGGGCGCCTTCTCAGGCTCCCACCAGCACCGGCACCAGCAGCCGATGCCCGGCGGTGAACGGCAACACGCGATGCCGGTCGACCCACGGACGGTAGGCGAGCAGGGAATTCCTCCGCGTCTCGTAGACGCCGCCTTCGATTTCGAGATCGCCGCCGCCCGAGAAGTCACCGCCGAACCACGTCACCAGGAACGTCCGGGCAGGGTCGGGTTCGGGTTCGGGGTCACGATGCCGCTCCGTCATCGAGCCGGGTCCGGGGCCACGACGCCACTCCGACATCGTGTCGGGCTCGGGGTCACGGTGCCACTTCGTCATCGGGGGACGTTCCCCGTCACCGAACCATCGCGCATTGCCGCCCCAGAACCGAAAACCCTCTTCGCGGACGAACGGCTCGGCGAGGGTGCGATACCTCTGCCGGATCGCGTCTATCAGCGGCCCCGCCCAATCGGAGTCGACCTTCCGCCGGGCCGAGACGTAACCCACCGTATTCACGAACCGGGGGATACGCGGTACGGCCGCTTCGATCGCCGCCGCTTCCTCATCCGTCAGAGCGTCGTACAGCAGGACCGCCTTCTTCGTCGTCATCGTTCGCTTCCTCCGTTCGCCCCGAGTCCCGAGCGCCAGTGACAGGGAACGACGTGCGACCGCGGGGTCCGTGCGGGGCTCACCAGCGAGGGACGTCGCCGGCTTGAGGAGCTTGAACGCCGCGTCCGATCGTCGCAGGAACGGCGACTCCCTCCGTTCTTCGCGCACCTCGACGGGGGCGGCGCCGCAACGGCGACGCCCCGTTTCCGCTCGAAGGCTCCCTTCGGGTCGCCGGGCGGCGCGAGGGGCGCGTCAGGAGTCCGATCGCGCACCCCGCAAGACCGCCGGGACTACCACTCGCTCGCGTTCCAGGAGGACCATTGACTTTTGCCAGTGGCGTCGTCGATGTCGCCGCCGGCGAGCGCCTGCAGATCGGCTTCGTTCAGGCTGCTTGGCGGGGGAAGCACGAGATGCGCGGTGTCGCCGCCTTCTTCGTGCACTTCGACGGTGAACCCCGAGGGGATGGAGAGCTCCAGCTCCTCCTCGACCGCGCCCTTCGGGTCGCTGAGCAGCCGGGCGCGGAAATCCGCGTCTTCGGCCGCCTTGTCCATGATCTTCGCTCGCATTTCGTCCGGTGTCAGCATGGGTCTGCTCCGTTTCAAAGAAGTGGGAAAAATGCCCTGTCGCTACGCTACGCCGACAGTCCCTTTACGCGGACCGTCTCCACTCGACCTGCCTCGGGGCGGAAGAAACCACGTGCACGGCCCTGCTCCGTTCTTCGTGCACCTCGACGGGGGCGCCGCAACGGCGACGCCCCGCTTCCGCTCGCAGGCTCCCTTCGGATCGCCGGGCAGCGCGAGGGGCGCGTCAGGGGTCCGATCGCGCATCGTGCACCCCGCAAGACCGCCGCCGGGACGCCTACCAATCATCCGTGTCCCATGCGCCCCATGGAGCGCTGCCGGCGAGGGCCTCCAGATCCGCTTCGCCCAGCCTGCTTGGCGGGGGAAGCACGAGATGCGCGGTGTCACCGCCATCTTCGTGCACTTTGACGGTGAACTCCGACGGGATGGAGAATCCCAGCTCCTCCTCGACCGCCCCCTTCGGGTGGCTGAGCAGCCGGGCGCGGAAATCCGCGTCTTCGGCCGCCCTGTCCATGATCTTCGCTCGCATTTCGTCCGGTGTCAGCATGGGTCTGCTTCTTTTCAGAGAAGTGGGAAAAATGCCCTGCCGCTACGCTACGCCGACAGTCCCTTTACGCGGACCGTCTCCACTCGACCTGCCTCGGGGCGGAAGAAACCACGTGCACGGCCCTGCTCCGTTCTTCGTGCACCTCGACGGGGGCGCCGCAACGGCGACGCCCCCCTTCCGCTCGAAGGCTCCCTTCGGAACGCCGGCCAGCCAGGCAACGCGAGAGGCGCGTCAGGGGTCCGATCGCGCACCCCGCAAGACCGCCGCCGGAACGACTACCACTCATCCGGGTTCCATTTCTGCGGCTGCGAGTTGAGACCGGCTGTGCTGCCGCCGCCGATCATATTCAAATCCGCCTCGCCCAGCTTGCTTGACGGGGGAAGTACGATATGCGCGGTGTTGCCGCCGTCTTCGTGCACTTCGACGTTGAACTCCGGTGGGATGGTGAGCTCCAGCTCCTCCTCGACCGCGCCCTTCGGGTCGCTGAGCAGCCGGGCGCGGAATTCCGCGTCCTCGGCCGCCCTGTCCACGAGCTTCGCTCGCATTTCGTCCGGTGTCAGCATGGTTTCGCTCCGTTTCAAGGAAGTGGGACCAACGCCCTGCCGCTACGCTTCGCCGTTCGCCGGCAGGCCCATTACGGCGATGCACAATATAATGCGGCCGTCGAACGAGCGGAAACCCTAATTTCAGGCGTCCGGGCAGGCTCCCAGGACCATTTCATTCTGTTCGATCTCCGGCTCCGGGAACGGTCGCCGCGTCCTGCTTACGGACGTCGGACGGCTCGGACCCGTGATTCGCGGGCCGCGGCAGCGCGTCCACCGCCGACCCGGGGTCGTCGTGCACGTCGATGTGGATGCGATTGAGATCCTCGAACGTGAAACAGCGCCGGCGGACCCCCGACTGGTTGGTCGCGACGACCACGCGGCAGCCGGCCCGGTTCAGCCGCGCAATCGCGTCGAGGCTTCCCGTGATCGGTTTCCAGTCCTCCGGGGAACGCACGTGGTGCGGGAGATCCTCGTTGATCACGCCGTCCCGGTCATCGCCCCCATCGCCTTCGTCATCGGCGCGATGGTGCTCGCCGCGCTCCAGGGCCCGCTCACGTGGCGCACGTTCATCGACAGCCTCATGGGACCACGCACACCTCGCGCACGCTCGCGTTCATCCTCGCGGGCGCCGCGTTCCTGTCGCCCTCCTTTGGAGCATCCGGTACCAGGCACCGATGCAACTGGATTGTCGCTGCCCGTGCTGGCAGACTTCCGAACCATGAAATTCACCGTGCAGGAACATGGCCATGTCGATACAAACAACCGACCTTGACGGCCGAATCGTCGATCTGGTGCAGGAACACTGGGAAAAACACGGGATGCCGTTGCTCCTGAGCCTGTTGGGAAGCGAAGAGGGTGGGGAGATCGGAAGGCTCGCAAAGCAGGAAGCCGGCGGCTTGGGAGCGTATCTGCGCCACCGGCTCACCGCTCGGGTGCGAGTGATCCACGATAGCACCAACACGGTTGCAGGTGCCATTCCGGTGGACGCGGAGGTAGATGCGAACGCCGGCTTCGACAGGCTGCTGGAGAAGACGCACAGCCGGTCGTCGGGAGCCAGCCCGCGCTTCCATGCCGCCTTCTGGGCGGCCTTCCGAAAGCCTCTCGATGAGTCCAAGGGACGGTACACGAGTATCCGGGCGCCGTTTCGATTCGTGGATGTATCCTCGGAGGAGCGGCCGGACGGCTTCCGTGAAATAGCACGGGAATATGTCGTCGGCCCGGACGCCGAAGCGATGGAGGTGCAACAAAAGGCGCAGGATTGGCTTGCAGCAAACGGACTCGATCCGGATCGTTTTTTGTGGAAAAACAAGGCGGACGTTGCGCGCTTGCCGTCCGACGATCTGCTCGGCCGATTACTACTCTCTCTCGAGCCTGACGAACTCAAGAGAATATCCATGCCTCTCGACGTCGTCAGCAAACTGAGGCGCCAGTCGCTGTGAAACCGAAGCTTTTGGTGGTCGCTGCAGGTATCCCGCCTGAAATCAGGGACAAGTTCGAAACCAGGTTCAACAAGACGTTTTCGATCATATCATTGCTGCCTCTGGATCGGTCGGAAGGCTACACGAATTCATACTCGGAAGATCTTTACCGACGATTTTCCATGGAGTTGAAAAGACATGAGCAGATTGATCGCTCTCGTCTTTTGTCGGACGTGAACCTTGTCCTTCTGTATATCGACAAGCATGATGGAAGCGAATCGACGCTTTTACGAAAATTCGGTGTCGAGGCATTGGTCGTTCCGCTGAAGTGGCCGAAATTTGCAGAGACGCCGCTGGCCACTGGAAACCAGAGAGGACAAGCCGTCAATGGCTTGATTCGGGAGGGAAGACGAGCGATTGGCCATGCGCGGAATCTGCTCGCCGTGGTTGCGGAGGAGATCACCAATCGTGACAACAAAACCTGCCTTCTGCTCCCATGTAGAAACTTCGGCCACCAAATCAATGAGATATTCAACTGCGTGCGCGACGCCGTTTTGTCCGGAGGAGGTCAGGACGAATTCAAGAAGAACCTGGACCGTGTTTCACGTTCGCTTCGTACAGACCACGCAGGCAGGCGCCGGTACTTCGTGGGAGAAAGAAATCTTGTATTCAAAAGCCCGGGGAAGGCCGGCGCACGACATGGCTTGGCGCCGGTATGGGAGGATCCGGGGCACGATTCGTCTTGTGTAATTCGGGGGCGGCTGCGGTTCGGTGCATCTTTCGACCCGAAATTTCACTACGACTGCGACATTCCCAAAGGTGGAAATCGGCGTTTCCCCAGTTGCCACGGCGAGAAGGATATGCCTCGCGGAAGAACTCACGTGAACATCGCACCGAACGACAACGTCAGGTGAAGGCGATGAGCCGCGATAATGTTATCGCGGCTCATCGAAACTGTCGTTGCTGGAGTCGTTAGCGACAGAGTGCATGGGCTCCGAAAATTGTTCGTAGCCGCATCCTGTCTCCACGCCTTTAAGCCAGGATAGCTAACGAGGAGAGGACATGCATATCCAGGTCCCCGCTCTGGCCTCCTGGCCGCGCTCCTCGTCCGGCGCAACACGAACCTTCCGAGGAACTCCGCAAAGGGAATCTCCACTCCGAACCGGAGCTTCGATATCCGCGCGAAACGTACGCGCAATCTGCATCGTCGATCCTGCAAAGTCAAGCCCTGATTTCAGGTGTCCGCCCGGTGCTTCGTCCCGGAAGCCGCCGGCTTGCCGGAGGCAGCCGGCCTGTCGCAGGCCGCCGCCGGCGGGATCGTGTGCGCGATCCCGCGTTCGACCAGCAGCCGGACGAATTCCTCGGCGAGCGACGCCGGGGCCCCCTCGGGAAGCGCTTCCCGGAAGGCGCCCACGCGCACCACCTCGTCCCGGAGCAGGAGGGCCGTCAGCGCCGTGCAGCGGCCGTCGAAGGTCCAGCGGTAGCCGTTCGCCTCCAGCACCACGTCCCCTTCGCCGGTCCGCTCCATGGCCGCGCGCGAGGCGCCCCGGAGCCGGACCCCGTACCGCTCCCAGTCCGGAGACTTCCAGGGCTCGATGGACGGGCCGAGGCTCGGGCGCGGCCGTTCGGACCAGGCGGAGCGCAGATGGTCGCGGAACCTCCGCCCGACGTCCCCTTGCAGCTCCTCGTTGACGAGCTCCCGGAGCGCCGCGAAGTGGGTGCCGCCGGCTTCGTCCGTGGAATGGGGGAGGTCCCGGCGGAATGCCTCGTGCCGGGAGAGCCTTCCGGCAAGCCACTCGATGAAGTCGAAGCCGGTACTCGCGGGGGCGTTGCAGGAGAGGTGCAGGCTTCCGGTGGATCCGGAAGCGTCGCCAGGCTCGACGCGGGCGTCGTGCCACCACCCTCGCGGTATGTACAGCACGTCTCCCGCCTCCAGCACCTCGCTCCACACCGCCTTGCGGGGCGCCTTCTCGTTCGGCTCCGAATCGCTCGTCAACGGGAAACGGCGCATTTCACCGTAGATTTGCCAGCGCTTGCGGCCGGCGACCTGCAGGACGAACACGTCGTGGTCGTCCCAATGCGTGGCGAAGCCGCGGGTCGCCATCCAGGAGGCGTAGAGGTTGATGGTGGCGTAGCCTTCCAGGACGGTCTCGAGCGCGTCGGCCAGGGGACGGATGGTGGGGTGGACGTCCTGGATCCTCGACAGGACGATGGTGGCGCCCTTGTGGAGGTAGGCCGTCAGCCGCCGGTCGTCGATCTGGCGTTCGGCGATCGGCCCTCCTCTCACCCTCCATCCAAGGCCGAAGTTCGGCGCCGTGTAGTAGGGCTCGGCGATCTGCCGGCCGTCCTGGAAGAGGCGCATCCGGCCCTGCCAGGCGCCCGAGGACAGCATCTCGTTGAGATCGTCCCAAGTGCAGAGGGAGGCGAAACGCGGGCCCGGCCCCCGGAACAGGACCGGGCGCTTGTCCCGGTAGCGGGTGTCGAGGAACTCCTGGAGGGCAAGCGGCCGGACGAGGGCGTCGAATCCGGGCCCCGGCCCGTACCGGCCCGGTCCGGCGGCGAGCACCTCGACGGGAGAGGCGTCGCGGGGGCCGGCGGGCTCGACCGCCGCGGGGCCTGCTTCGGAGCGGGGCGCCCCGTGGATTCCGTGGGTTCCGGGGGTCCCGGGTTCAGCCACGTTTCTCGTCCTGCTTTCCCGGGGGGTCCGTCCGTTCCGGGGCGCCCGTGGATTGCGGCTGCTCCGCCGAGGGATCCGGGACGATCCTGATGCTGATGCGCGGAGCGGGCTGGCTGGATCTGGCCAGCCCCGCGAGGTGATCGGCTTCCTGCCGGAAGGCGCTCCGGTGGGCGAGGCACACGATCGGTGTCCCGCCCCGCAGGAGATCTCCATCCTTCGTCGTCATCGCGTCCCTCCCTCGGCCTTCCGGATCGTGGTCATGCGGGCGATGATTGGATCACGAAACGGCGAGGGGGAAAACCCCAATTTGAACCGCCCCGGGAATCCCCGAGACTCCAATCCCGAAATCACCCTGTGAGGACCGGCGCCGGTGTAGTTGCGCGGACGTGGCGTCACATGCCCCAGACCTCTACCGGCACCCCGTCCTTCGACCGCCGCTGCCGGCGAAACACCTTCTCCTCCCAACCCCGCCCCTCACGCTGGTCGATCACCACCAGATGCCCCGCCTCCGCATCGCAGCGGGCCATGTACCCCGCCGTCTGCTCCACCCCCTCCGACACCTTGCCCTCCCACCCGTCCTTGTCCCGCACCACCTTGCACTCCACCACGTACTCCCGCACCCCACCGCCCCCCGATTCCTCCGCAGACGGGCTCTGCGGCCACACCAGCAGCAGGTCCACCCGCCCCCGGCCCAGCCCGTACTCCCGCTCGATGCGCCCGCCCCCGTTCACCACCCGGTGCAGATACGCCTGCAACAGGATCTGCGGCCACGGCTCCTCGTAGTCGAACCGGTTCTTCCAATGCTCCGAATGGCGGCGGAAGAAGTCCTGGAACGACGCCAGGAGCTTGTCCACGTCCAGGCCGCCAGCCTCGTCCACGTACCATTTCGTGTCCTGATCCAGCGTCTCCTGCAACACCCAGCCCAGCTCGCGCGGCACCACCTCCGCGTAGATGGGGTTGGCGATGCGCACCGGCTTGTCCCGGGCAATCAGCCCGAGGTCGCGCACGTACTCGACATCGCGGTTGGAGAAGGCGTGCTCGTCCGCCCCGCTGAGCATCGGCTCGATGACCCGCCGCACCCGGTCTTCCCGCAGCTTGTCCGCCAACTGGTCGAGATGCGTCACCCGGCGCACGATGAGCCCTTCGCGCGCCTCGGCGACGTCATCGGCGGTGATGGCCCGCGAGCGGTCCCGCCCGGCCTTGCTCTTGAAGCAGGTCTCCCAGGCCAGCGCGTTCACCAGCCAGGGCTGGCCCAGGGTCTGGGTCCAGATCGCCTCCCGCGCCCCGTCCGTGAACGCCTGGCCCGTCTCCCCGGTGTGCTGGTCGAGCAGGGCCAGCGTCTCCTCTTGCGTGAAGTCACCGAGCCGCAACGACTCGGCCACGATGTTGAAGGGGCTGCTGGTGGAGCGGATGCGGTAGTCGCGCACGTCGCGCAGCCCGCACAGCACCACGCACTGCGGAAAGGCGGCCGGGCGCATGGGGTAGCCGCCCCGCAGTTGTTGGAGCGTCGAGAGCAGGGGGTCGCCCTGGAGGGTGTCGATCTCGTCGATGAGCAGCACCAGCGGCTTCGGCTTCGGCGACGCCTCCGCCCAGCGCGTCAGCACCTCGCGCAATGCCTCGCTCGGGCCGAATTCGGCCAGAACGCCGGACCAGACCCTCGCCGGAAGTTCGTCCCCCAGTGTCGAGCGCACCTGTGAGCCCAATCCGGCAAGCACCGTCCGCATCGCCTGCCCCACGTCGTCGCGGGCGGTGCGCGCGGTCTCGACGGTGGTGTACACGCAGGCGTAGCCCTGTCCGTTGAGCAGGTCGCGCAACGCCAGCAGGGCGGAGGTCTTGCCCGTCTGGCGCGGCGCGTGCAGCACGAAGTACTTCTTCATCCGCACGAGCGCCAGCACCTCGTCGAGGTCGAAGCGTTCGAGCGGCGGGATGCAGTAGTGGTCCGCGGGGTTGACCGGACCGGCGGTGTTGAAGTGGCGCATGGTTCGGTTCCTCGCTTCCCTCGGCGGTGCGCTCGCGCACCGTCCGACGGTGGCCCCGGGCCGCCGCCAGTATGACCGCTTTCGCACGGCGCCGCCCCCGTCCTCGCCCCCGAGGGCGGCGACTTCAACGACGACCTCGCCGCCCTCGGGCCGCAGGCGCTGGCCGCGCGGCTCGGCCACGGCATGATGTAAGGTACGCTCACGGAGCCGCCCGGACCTGTCGGGGCGGTCCACGAAGCAGCCACTTGCGAGAGCTTGCGCCGTGAACCCGCACGACCTGGTACAGACCGCCTGCCGCGAAGTGTTCGTCGAGTTGCAGAAAGCACGCCAGCAGGCGGACTACGCGCTTGAACACAAGTTTTCCAAGCCGGACGCTCTTTCGACAATCAACACGGCCGAGGACGCCATCGTCGAGTTCGAGCAAGCCGACGCCCGCCATCGGCGCAGCTTCGCCGTTCATGTGCTGTTCAAGTGGCGGCAACCACAGGAGATTTCAAGATGGACGAGCAACGGATGCGTGAGATCGCCGAGGCCGCCTTCAGCGCGAGTTCGGCCACATCGCCATCGTCGGAATCAACATCCGGCAGGGGCTCGACTTCGAGGACGATACCCCGATCGTGGACGTGAACATCGTCTACGACGACAACGACGGGCAGTTGACCGGGCGCGGCTACAACAATGTCGGTCGGAAATCCACGACAAGACGTGGTTGGCGGGGAAGGACGACCTCGGCTATCCCTACGTCCACCTCATCGCCAAGTCCGGCCTCGGCCAGCGCGACCCGGCGACGGTGTAGCGGGAGGCGGGCGGTGTGTGAAGGCTCCCGCATCCCGGAGAGATGCGCCGCTCCCAGGGGAAGGGGCGTCGCCGGGAGCGGTCTTTGGTGGTGGGCGTCTCGGGAGCTTGCGGGGCGTCCCATCATGGCGGCGAGGAGTCGGAAGGCCAGGAGCCTGCGCCGCAGAAAATCCATTGAAGAAAATGTCCTGTTTTCAGCCAATTTTCGTGCGCGAGAGTGCCCTGAAATGAGAAATCACGCGAAAAATCTTGTTTCAGGCAACGTACAGGCGTATTGTGCCGCCGCGATATTTTCTACGGCGCAGGCTCCCAACTCGGCGTAGCCGGAACCAAACGCTGGCTGCGAACCTGGGAGCGCGGGCGTCCCGCCCGCAACGGGCCGAAGGCTCGATTGATTGTCCATGCGGGCGGGACGCCCGCGCTCCCAGGACGCGCCGCTCCCGGGAATCCGGCATCGGGGAGCCGACAGCCGGGCGGCGGACGATTCTTCGTCGTTTTGTCGAAGATTTCACGGGTAAGGGACTAAGGCAAGAATGGCGGCAAGGTGTGCACGCGGGAGGCGAAGGTCGTGATCCCACCAAGGAATTTACCGTTCTACGGACGACCCCAGTGCCGGGATACCTACAGGTATTGGCTGCATCGTGAACTTGGCGAGGATAAAGGCAAGGTTTTGTTCATCATGCTCAACCCGTCAGATGCACTTAGCTTGGGGAGTCCGGATGCTCCCGATGACAATGACCAAACGGTTACTCGTTGCATCGATTTCGCACGGTCGTGGGGGTACGGTGACTTGACGGTCGTGAATCTATTTGCATATCGTTCCCGCGAACCCGACGAGTTATTATGCCGTCCGAACGAGAGTATCGGTCCGCACAACGACGCGGCTATTTGCTGGGCCATCCAGTCAATCCGTGACGCCGAAGGATATGTGGTTTGCGCTTGGGGCAACAACTATTGCACGCTTTGGTGTCGCAACTGCTATGTTCTTCAGACGCTCAGGGATCTCGACATCCAAGGCAATTGCTTGGGCATGACGAAAAAGGGTCATCCGAAGCATCCGCTATATGTCAAGGCGACCACTAAACTGGCCTCACTGCCCCTGTGGACTTATCCTGCCAGTAGCTAAAAGAATATCGAAAACGGCAATAGATCTGTTCCAGGATCCTGCGCAGCAGAAAATATCGCGGTGGCACAACACGCCTGTACGTTTCCTGAAATGAGATTTTCCGCGTGATTTCTCATTTCGGAGCACTATCGCGCGCGAAAATTGACTGAAGTCAGTATACATTTTCTTCCATGAACCTTCTGCGGCGCAGGCTCCTAGTGTGCTGGCGCACAAATAGCTTGAAAAATATACAGACGGTGGCATGATATGCGAAGGCCCATCGATTAAGAGATAAAGCACATGAAGAGTGGACGCCCCATATCAGTGCTTCAACTCACATCGCAACAGCGCGCAGAACTGGAACGACGTGTCCATGCGGGCACAACTTCACAACGAGATTGCCTCAGGGCACGGATTATCCTATTGCGTGCCGATGGCATGAGGCAAGAGGACGTCGGCCGGGAGGTAGGACTCAGCACGACCAGTGTCAACAAGTGGTCGCAACGTTTTGCGCGCCATGGACTCGAAGGCTTGAGGGATCAGTCGGGACGAGGCCGCAAGTCATCGATTCTATTAGAGAAGGTAGAGCAAGTGATCACACAGGCCGGACAGGCACCCCCGGGCCGTCAGCGGTGGAGTTCCCGCACGATGGCGGCAGAGGTGGGTATCTCGGCATCGAGCGTGCAGCGGATCTGGCGAGACAACGATCTCAAGCCCCATCTGCGCCGAACCTTCAAGCTCTCGAACGACAAGCGATTCGAGGAGAAGTTCTGGGATGTCATTGGTCTGTACCTGAATCCGCCGGACAAGGCTCTGGTGTTGTGTTGCGATGAAAAGACCCAGTGTCAAGCATTGGAGCGCACGCAACCCGGACTTCCGCTGGGCATCGGTCACATCCGAACTCATACGCACGACTATATCCGCCATGGTACGGTCACGCTGTTTGCCGCCCTGAATTATCTCGATGGCAAGATTGTCAGTCGAACCGAGGAGAAACATACCCATGTGGAGTGGCTGCGCTTTCTCAAGCAAATTGACCGGGAGACACCCAAGGAGCTGGATATACATCTGATTGCGGACAACTACTGCACACATAAACATGAGAAGGTGAAGGCATGGCTGGAGAGACATCCGCGTTTTCACCTGCATTTCACTCCGACCAGTGGTTCATGGATGAATCTGGTCGAACGATTCTTCGGTGATTTGACGCGCGATGTCGTTCGTGGCGGCAGTTTCCGCAGTGTCAGGCAATTGATCAAAGAGATCGAGCTCTATCTGGCCGAGCGCAACAAGGCCCCAAAGCCCTATCGGTGGCACGCGACGGGTGAGGAGATTCTGGCCAAGATCGGACGGGCCCGTAGCCGAATTGGCGCTGAATCATCGATAGGCATATAATTCAATCTATTTGTGCGCCAGCACACTAGATACGGTCGAAAAGGGAAACACATGAAGATTATCTTCAGCCGCAAAGGATGGGATTCCTCCGCAGGCGGAGGGCCAAGCCCAACAGTGGGCGGGAAGCCGTACTCAATGCCAATTCCAGGCGGAGCTGGAGAATCAGGGAGATGTTACGGGGATCTCCGGGATCCGCGGTCAGCATTCGCACGAGATCTCCAGGGGTGGGAGGAATGCACCCCCTGCCATCTGGATCCAGACATCCAAGAGGGGACACTACGACACCCTCGGCCTGAGAACTGGCGGGGTGCATTTGGGCAATACAGCGTGGCGGCACGACACCTTTGCAACGAAAACGTGGTCCCCGGAGATATATTCGTATTCTTCGGTTTGTTCCAGGAAGCCCACCAGAAGGAAGGCGAACAAGACAGCTATTGGCAATACAACGAAAAGGCCAATCCCGTACACGGGATATGGGGGTGGCTAGAAATCGGCGCGATCCTCGATCTGCACGGAGCACTGGACAGCGCACTGGAGCAGTATCCATGGATGCGTGCACACCCGCACGCTTCGGGAAATTGGGGAGACCCAAACAATGTCTACATCGCGGCTGCGGAAAGTCAGGTGGGCCTTCAGAACACATGGGGCGTACTGCCAAAGCTCCACGTTCTAACGGCCGAAGGACAAACTCCGAGCATCTGGCGCATTCCGACATGGTTGTGGGAATCCGGATCGAGGAAACTTACCTACCACCATGATCCACAGCGGTGGACGCGACATGGATGCCTAAATTCGGTGAATCAGGGACAAGAGTTCGTGAGCAGACCTGTAGACGAAAAGCGAGCCCTCGCATGGTTACAGGAAATCTTGCCTGGATAACTGCCAGCCATTACCGGGCCACACCATCCAGGAGGCAAATCCACACCCGGGCGGTTGAAGCCGGGCGAACACCCCAGCAACAGATCGGGAAGACCACACCCGGGAGATTGCACCGAGACAACAGCATCAAGCCAGAAACATCATGGACGGAATGGGTACACGTACAGCCCGTCGGCTGAGAGCGTAGAGGATCGTTGTGCTGGCGACAGCAACGTGGGAGACATGGGAGAACAGGGTTAAGAGGGGCTGACGCTGGCGGAGCCGGAATGGAGCCTCTCCAGGTGACGGGGCTCAGGATGGTGCGGAAAAACGATTAGTGGCCAAAAAGCTGGTGCCTGAAAATTGAAGGGCGGAACAAAGCAAGGGAGGAAAAGAACGATGGGACCAAGAGCAGACGGATCGAGCAGCTACACGGACCCGGAAGGCGTCGCGGCGGCGGCCGAGGTCGCGGCCTGTTGGAGACCGACGGGTAGTATGTGAACGAAGAAGGACCGGAGAGGCGCAGGGTGTACGCGCACCCGGTGGGGGACGGAGGCTTGGGGGCGGTGTACGTGGCGAAGCCGCGGGATGGATGGGAGAGGACCTAATCTCAAACCACAAGAATACTGTCCAAACGGACAGATCTCGTATGGTTGCACACAGACTGCGGCTCTGGCGCAGCACGCTGTCGATGCGGTAGCGGATGCGGAGGAACTCGTCCTCCGGATCGAAGTGGATGTCCGAGGCGTCCCGCTTGGCTGTGTACGTACTGTTTCGAGGGACCCACCATCGCGAATGATGCCGACCGCGCCCTGACTCCAGCCTGTTGAGGGAGGCGATTTCGAGTGACGATACGGAAACTTGACGAGTCAATTCACATCAGACGGTAGATCTGCCGTCGATGGACAAGACTGTCGATAGGCGAATCCTCGCCTGTCCTCTACTATCCATACCCATCCGATGCCGCCTCGGAGTGCGGGATATAGATGTGGGAAATGGTTTAACCCATCTTTACCACCCTATCACACAATATCGCGTTACATCAGATAGTTACGACGTTCCAAAATCCCGAGTGGCACTACATCTGAACGCCAACTGGGTTTTCAGGGAGAGGATGGCGGTTTCGTAGGGGCCTCTCGGTGGTCTTGGCGTATCGGATCAGCACGGTATCGAGGAGTGCGAGCAGGTACAAGACAGACCGGAACGATTATGGCACTACATCGACCTTCTCGACGAACAATCAACAGGTTACGTGCGAAAAACTGCAAAATTCGGGGCAAATCCCGCCTAATCGAGGATCATAGTGGTAAAGATGGGTTAAGAAATCAATGAAAAAATTAAAATATATGACATTCACGAGACGCCCGCGCTCCTAGTGTGCTGGCGCACAAATAGATTGAATTATATGCCTATCGATGATTCAGCGCCAATTCGGCTACGGGCCCGTCCGATCTTGGCCAGAATCTCCTCACCCGTCGCGTGCCACCGATAGGGCTTTGGGGCCTTGTTGCGCTCGGCCAGATAGAGCTCGATCTCTTTGATCAATTGCCTGACACTGCGGAAACTGCCGCCACGAACGACATCGCGCGTCAAATCACCGAAGAATCGTTCGACCAGATTCATCCATGAACCACTGGTCGGAGTGAAATGCAGGTGAAAACGCGGATGTCTCTCCAGCCATGCCTTCACCTTCTCATGTTTATGTGTGCAGTAGTTGTCCGCAATCAGATGTATATCCAGCTCCTTGGGTGTCTCCCGGTCAATTTGCTTGAGAAAGCGCAGCCACTCCACATGGGTATGTTTCTCCTCGGTTCGACTGACAATCTTGCCATCGAGATAATTCAGGGCGGCAAACAGCGTGACCGTACCATGGCGGATATAGTCGTGCGTATGAGTTCGGATGTGACCGATGCCCAGCGGAAGTCCGGGTTGCGTGCGCTCCAATGCTTGACACTGGGTCTTTTCATCGCAACACAACACCAGAGCCTTGTCCGGCGGATTCAGGTACAGACCAATGACATCCCAGAACTTCTCCTCGAATCGCTTGTCGTTCGAGAGCTTGAAGGTTCGGCGCAGATGGGGCTTGAGATCGTTGTCTCGCCAGATCCGCTGCACGCTCGATGCCGAGATACCCACCTCTGCCGCCATCGTGCGGGAACTCCACCGCTGACGGCCCGGGGGTGCCTGTCCGGCCTGTGTGATCACTTGCTCTACCTTCTCTAATAGAATCGATGACTTGCGGCCTCGTCCCGACTGATCCCTCAAGCCTTCGAGTCCATGGCGCGCAAAACGTTGCGACCACTTGTTGACACTGGTCGTGCTGAGTCCTACCTCCCGGCCGACGTCCTCTTGCCTCATGCCATCGGCACGCAATAGGATAATCCGTGCCCTGAGGCAATCTCGTTGTGAAGTTGTGCCCGCATGGACACGTCGTTCCAGTTCTGCGCGCTGTTGCGATGTGAGTTGAAGCACTGATATGGGGCGTCCACTCTTCATGTGCTTTATCTCTTACTCGATGGGCCTTCGCATATCATGCCACCGTCTGTATATTTTTCAAGCTATTTGTGCGCCAGCACACTAGGTTCGCAACCGGCGTTTGGTTCCGGCTACGCCGGGTTGGGGCGTTCACGCAGTTCACCGACCGCCTTCGCTTCCGTGCCCATACCGACGGCCTCCCTTCGATGGAGCCCCACCCTCATGAACGCGAGGACGTATGCTCATGCCGGCGTAGGCCTTCGCCACCGTCGGGGCGCGGCGGTCGACGACGACCTTGACGTGGTTGATGCCCTGACGGACCCGGTGCATCCCTTCCCGGCCCACCAGCCACTCCACGCCCGGCCAGCGCCGCAACCCCTCGGCCTTCGACGGAAGGCACCAACCCCGCTCCTCCAGCCGGGCGATCAGGGGGCGCCACTCGGCGCGCTTCGCCTCCTGCCATCTCGACGGACGGTACAGCTCCAGACCGAGGCGCGAACCGGGCCCGCGCGCGTTCACGTCCATGCTGAGGAACACACAGGTGGCGACGTCGTCCGTGGAAGCGATCACGTCCGCCGCCGCGGCCGTCGGTCCGGGCCACCCCAACCGCTCCAGCAGGGAGAGGACCTCCGCCTTCGGCACGCCCGCGAGGACGAGCCGGAACGACTTCGGGGAGCGCGCCGGGAGGGCGCCGGCCTGGAACACCCAGCCGCCTTCCGGCAGGGCCGCGAAGACGCGCTCCACCGCCCCCTGCATCTCCTCGTGGCCGTCCCAGCCGACCGTGGCGGCGAGCGCCGCCAGCACCCCCGCGGGGTCCCGGTGCGCGGGGAGCGTCTTCGGATCGGCGCTCTTCTTCGGCGCGAGGAAGACGCCGGGAGGCGCCGGCGGCCGGTGCGGCGGCAGCCCGGCCAGGTCGTACTCCAGCACCAAGCCCTCGACGCAGCGGGCGAGCCAGGAATCCGGATTGGCGATCTGCTCGCGGAGTCCGGCCGCCAGGGCCGCCGCCGGCCCCGGCCCGGCGCACTCGCCCTGGCGGACGTAGTGCTGCGACAGGTCCGAGCCCGGGAGCGCGACCACGCAGAGGTCGGCCTCCGGGCGCGGCTCCCCGAGATGGAACTCGAAGCCGAAGGGGGTGTCGGTGACGGATCGCGGCAGCCGCCGCGCCCGGTCCAGGATGCGTTCCCAGCCGGCGTCGCCCATCAGTGCGCGCGGGAACAGGGGACGGCATCCGGCGAGGATGGAGGCGAAGGTGTCGCGCGCGTCTCCCGGCCGTTGGTCGCCGCCCGTGCTCACGGCGTGCCGCTCCGGCCCGGACGTTGCGGCAGTGCAGGAGGCCGTCAACGAAAAAGAGTCCTGCAGAGGGCGTCCCGGTCGGCCTCGCCGAGCTTCGCGGAGGGTGGAAGCACCAGATGGGTGGTGTCCGCCACAACGTTCTCGTGCACCATGATGTCGAGCCCGCCCGGAATCGTCAGGCCCGGCTCTTCCTCGACCGCGGCCTTCGGGTCGGAGAGCAACCGGGCACGGAGCTCTTCGTCCGCGGCGCCGGCTCGGCCCGTTTCCGCCGCCGTCAGCACCCCGAGCCGGGCTGCGGGGCCTGAACGAGGGAGCAGGCCATGCCGGCGTAGGCCTTGGCGGCGACCTCGGCGCCGGTGACCATGAGCTTGACGTGGTTGATGCCCTTGTAGACGATGAACATCCTCCGGCGGCCGTACATCCTCTCGAGTGCACACCACTGAAGCAGCCCCCGCGCCTTCGCCGGCAGGCACCAGCCACGCGACTCCAGCCGCTCCACCACCGGACGCCAGTCGCTCCGCCCCGTGGTGAGCCAGGTATCCGTTTCGTCGCTCCACGAGCCCGCGTGGTACAGCTCCAGGCCGATCCGGGGCAACAGCCCCGCGGCGGCCACGTCCACCGACAGCCGGAACCGGGGCAACACCTCCTCCAGATCGGTCAGGACCTCCATTACCGGGCCGACCGACCCGCGCCGGCCCCACCGCTCCAGCACCCCGGCAACCCCGTCGTGCCCGATCTCCTGGATCACCAGCCGCACCGCCCGCGGCGCCCGGCCCGGCAGCGCTCCGACCTGGCGGACCTTGCCGCCCGGCGGCAACGCCGCCAGCGCCCGCGCCACCGAGCGCCGCAGCTCCCCGTCGTCGGGCCAGCCGACCGCGTCCGCCAGCGCCGCGAGCGGCGAGTGCCGGCGGTCATGCGACAGGTACTCCGCCGAGACCCGAATCCTCAGGAACACGCCCGGCTCCGGCAGCGGGCCGGCCGCCGTCTCGGCCAGATCGTATTCGAGCATGGTCCCGGCGATGCAACGGCGCAATGGGGAGTCGGCTTGTTCGAGCGAGACGAGATGGCGGGCCAGGGCCGCTGCCTCCGAGCCCGGATGCGCGGCCTCGCCGCGGCGGATGAAGTGCCGTCCGAGCGGGGTCCCCGGGCTGACGGCCAGGGACAGGTCCGCCGCGGGCGTGTCCTCGCCGAGCCGGAACTCGTAGCCGAGGTGCGTTGCCGGCGGGCCGGCGTCGGGGAGCTCCGCGACACAGGCCAGCACCCGGTCCCATCCGGGACCGTCGAGCAAGGCGGGCGGCACCAGCCGGCGGAACTCCGCGAGCTCCGCCCCCGCCGCGTGCAGGGCAGGGGCGGTGCGGCGGACCGGGGACTCGGCGGGCGAGGTCTCGGGCAGCGGGCTCGACGCCACGTCCAGGATCTCCATCCGCATTTCACTCGCTGTTTCCATCGGCTCGCTCCTCTTCGGACGATGGTGCGCTCCTATGGGTCAACGAAAAAGAGTCCTGCAGAGGGCGTCCCAGTCGGACTCGCCTTCCCGCTTCCCGCGGAGGTGTGGTGGAGTACCGCCCGCCGCCTGCTGCAGGTCGGCCTCGCCGAGCTTCGCGGAGGGTGGAAGCACCAGATGGGTGGTGTTCGCCGCAACGTTCTCGTGCACCACGATGTTGAACCCGGCCGGAATCGTCAGGCCCAGCTCTTCCTCGACGGCGGCCTTCGGGTCGGAGAGCAACCAGGCACGGAACTCTTCGTCCGCGGTCGCCCTGTCGATCAAGTGACTGCGCAATTCGCCCACGGTCTTCATTACGGAACTCACGGTCTTCACCTCCGGCTGTATTTCGGAAACGTCTTCGTCCGGCGCCCGCCCGGGACCCGGACTCCTTCCCCGTCGGAAGACGGGCGATCGCTCAAGTGTGCCATATCGATGGAGGCTGCGATCTCAAGTTTGGGATTCGCTGACCGAAATGGATTCCCGCTTGCGCGGGAATGAGTTATTTCAGCGAGACGCGCTGCTTTCAGGCTGGCCGTCATTCCCGCGAAGCTTGTGCCCGCAAAAGCGGGTAGCGGGAATCCATCGCCTGATTCAGGCATTTTGAATCCCGAAGCTCGAGTTCCAGGAGCACGGCCTTCGGGCCGCATACGAGGCTTCTTCGTGCGCGGCGCCGGTCCAGCCCGTTTCCGCCGCCGTCAGCACCCCGAGCCGGGCTGCGGGGCCTGAATGAAGGAGCAGGCCATGCCGGCGTAGGCCTTGGCGGCGATCTCGGTGCCGGTGACCGTGAGCTTGACGTGGTTGATGCCCTTGTAGACGATGAACATCCCCCGGCGGTCGTACATCTTGTCGAGTGCGCACCACTCCCGCAGCCCCCGCGCCTTCGCCGGCAGGCACCAGCCACGCAACGCCAGCCGCTCCACCACCGGACGCCAGTCGCTCCGCCCCGTGGTGAGCCAGGTATCCATCCCGTCGCTCCACGAGCCCGCGGGGTACAGCTCCAGGCCGATCCGGGGCAACAGCCCCGCGGCGGCCACGTCCACCGACAGCCGGAACCGGGGCAGCATCTCCTCCAGATCGGTCAGGACTTCCATTACCGGGCGGACCGACCCGTGCCGGCCCCACCGCTCCAGCATCCCGGCAACCTCGTCTTGCCCGATCTCCTGGATCACCAGCCGCACCGCCCGCGGCGCCCGGCCCGGCAGCGCTCCGACGTGGCGGACCTTGCCGCCCGGCGGCAACGCCGCCAGCGCCCGCGCCACCGAGCGCCGCAGCTCCCCGTCGTCGGGCCAGCCGACCGCGTCCGCCAGCGCCGCGAGCGGCAAGTGCTGGTGGTCATGCGACTGGTGCTCCGCCGAGACCCGAACCTTCAGGAACACGCCCGGCTCCGGCAGCGGGCCGGCCGGCGTCTCGGCCAGATCGTATTCGAGCATGGTCCCGGCGATGCAACGGCGCAATGGGGAGTCGGCTTGTTCGAGCGAGACGAGATGGCGGGTCAGGGCCGCTGCCTCCGAGCCCGGAGGAGCGGCCTCGCCGCGGCGGATGAAGTGCCGCACGAACGGGCTCCCCGGCTTGACGGTCAGGAACAGGTCCGCCGCGGGCGTGTCCTCGCCGAGCCGGAACTCGTAACCGAGGAGCGTTGCCGGACCGAGGAGCGTTGCCGGATCGGCGTCGGGCAGCTCCGCGGCACAAGCCAGCACCCGGTCCCATCCGGGACCGTCGAGCAAGGCGGGCGGCACCAGCCGGCGGAACTCCGCGAGCACCGCCCCCGCCGCGCGGAGGGCAGGGGCGGTGCGGCGGACCGTGGGCTCGGCGGGCTCGGTCTCGGGAAGCGGGCTCGATGCCACGATCAAATCACGCGCCCGCGGGACCGCTGAACGGCCCGGCGGGATTACCAATCCCCGGGGTCCCGGGGAATATCCGGGTGCCCCGTGGCTCGATGCCGGGGAGCCGGCGCCACCCTACATCCAATCGTTGGGGTCCCAGGTAATATCCGGGTGCCCACCCCCGGTGGCCATCTGCAGATCGGCTTCGCTCAGCCTGCTGTCGGGGGGAAGCACCAGATGCGCGGTCGTGCCGTCGTCTTCGTACACCTCGATCGACATGGACGCCGGAATGCCGATGCCCAACTCCTCTTCGACCGCTCCCTTCGGATCGCTGAGCAGCCGGGCGCGGAAATCCGCATCCTCGGACGCCTTGTCCAGAATCTTCATCCGCATTTCATTCGCTGTTTCCATTGGTTCGCCCCTCTTCGGAAGATGGTGTGCTCCTTCGCCTGCCGCCGCGCTTGACGTCAGCCGGCAACATAGGGAGCCGCCGATCGGGCGTCAACCCTAATTTGCCCGCGCAGAGCAGCGCAAAGCTCTTCCGGGCCCGATCCTGTTCGATCCTCTACGGCCGACCACCGGGCGTCACGTCCGGACCACCAGGTCTGCGCGACCGTAACGTCCGATCGGCCACGCGCCTCGATCGTCTTGCCGGAGACTTCACGGATCGGGGGGCAGGACGCCCGTTCGGTGCTCCGGCGGAGGCCGGAGCCCCGGCCCGGAGGCCGGAGCCGGCGGGACGGCCTGCGCGATCCCCCGCTCGACCAGCAGCCGGGCAAGCTCGTCGGCCACCGCCGTGGCGCCCTCGGGCGCCGCCTCCCGGAAGGCGCCGACGCGCACGGTCCCGCCCCGGAGCAGGGGGGCCAGCAGGGCCATGCAGCGGCCGTCGAAGGTCCAGCGGTAGCCGTTCGCCTCCAGCACCGCGTCCCCGCCGGCGTCCCGGTGCATGGTCGCGTGCCGGGCGCCCCGGAGCCGGAGCCCGTACCGGTCCCAGCTCGGGGACTTCCAGGGCTCGATGGTCGGCCCGAGGTTCACGCTTGGCGGCTCGGACCAGGTGGAGCGCATGTGGTCGCGGAGCTTCCTCCCGAGGTCCCCTTGCAGCTCCTCGACGACGAGCTCCCGGAGCGCCGCGTAGTGGGCGTCGCCGGCTTCGTCCGCGGGATGGGGGAACTCGCGGCGGAACGTCTCGTGGCGGGCGAGCCTTCCGGAGAGCCATTCCATGAAGTCGAGCCCGGTGGCCGGAAGGATGCTGCAAGAGAGGTGCAGGCTCCCGGCGCCGTCCGCGCCGTCGCCGGGCTCGGTGCGGGCGTCGTGCCACCACCCGCGCGGCAGGTAGAGCACGTCCCCCGCCTCCAGCACCTCGCTCCACACCGCCTCCCGGGGCGGCTTCACATTCGGCTCCGAATCGCGGGTGAGGGGGAAGCGGCGCGTTTCGCCGTAGACCTGCCAGCGCTTGCGGCCGGCGACCTGCAGGACGAATACGTCGTGGCCGTCCCAGTGCGTGGCGAAGCCGCGGGTCGCCGCCCAGGAGGCGTAGAGGTTGACCCCGGCGTAGCCGCCCAGGGCTTCCTCGACGGCGTCGAGCAGGGGGCGCAGGGGGGGATGGATCTCCTGGAACGCCGACATCACGATGGTGGCGCCCTTGCGGAGGAAGGGCTTCAGCCGCCGGTCGTCGATGTGGCGTTCGGTCGCCGCCTCCCTTCTCGCCCTCCATCCAAGGCCGAAGTGCGGCGTCGTGTAGTAGCGCTCGGGGATGGGCTTGTCGTCCCGGAAGAGGTGCATCCGGCCCTGCCAGATGCCCGAGGACAGCAGCGCGTCGAGGGCGTCCCAGGTGCACAGGGAGGCGAAACGCGGGCCGCGCGCCCGGAACAGGACCGGGCGCTTGTCGCGGTAGCGGGTGTCGAGGAACTCCTGCGTGGCGAGCGGCCGGACGAGGTCGTCGAACCCGGGCGCCGATCCGCACCGGTCCGTACCGGCCGGAAGCACCTCCACGGGGGAGGAGCCGCGAGGTTCGGCGGGTGCGCCCCCTGCGGGGCCTGCTTCGGGACGGGGCGCTCCGTGCGCGGGCTCAGGCATGTCCCTCGTCCTTCTTTCCCGGGGCCTCCGTGCGTTGCGGCTTCTCCACGGGGGGCCGGGGACGATCCTGACGTCGATGCGCGGAACGGGGCGGCCGGGATCGGCCCGAGCCGGCCCTATCGCTCCGGCAATCGGGTTACCAACCCATATACGAGTTGCTATTGTCCTCGTAGTCAACGTTCGACAGGTCTATCTGGTAGCCACCACCCGTGGCCATCCGCAGATCGGCTTCGCTCAGCCTGCTGTCGGGGGGAAGCACCAGATGCGCGGTCGTGCCGCTGTCTTCGTGGACCTTGATCGACATGGACGCCGGAATGCTGACGCCCAGCTCCTGCCCGATGGCTCCCTTCGGATCGCTGAGCAGCCGGGCGCGGAAATCCGCATCCTCGGTCGCCTTGCCCACGATCTTCATCCGCATTTCCTTCGCTGTTTTCATTTGGTCCGCGTCTCCTGAGAAAATGGTGTGCTTCTCGGCGGCACGCGCTCGGCGGCACGCGCTCGGCGGCACGCGCTCGGCGGCACGCGCTCGGCGGCACGCGCTCGGCGGCACGCGCTCGGCGGCACGCGCTCGGCGGCACGCGCTCGGCGGCACGCGCTCGGCGGCACGCGCTCGGCGGCACGCGCTCGGCGGCACGCGCTCGGCGGCACGCGCTCGGCGGCAGCATAGGGAATCGTCGATCGGGCATCAACCCTGATTTGCCGTGCGCCGTGCAAAGGCGCCATTCCTCAGCGGGTGCGAATCCCGCCCGGCAACCGTCGCTCCAGCCGGTCGCAGTCGGAGCGGTCGATGGAGGCAACGACATGGACTGAAGCACTCCGGTGAGACGGGTCGCGAAGGCGACTCGGCGACCCTGCGGGCCGCAACGCGAGTGAACGCCGAGCAGGCTTTGAGACGGGTAATGCGGAAGCCGACCCGCTGGGAACACGGGGAAGGCTGGTATCGGGCGGGAAGCGAGCGACGCGAGCACCGGCCGGTTCCGCCGGGGGAATGGCGGCGGCACGCAGAAGAGGGGGATGGACGCAACACGGGAAGCCCCGTCGATGGCGTGGCACGTGCCAACCGGACCCCCGCGAGGGGCAGGCTGGGCCGTATGGGGTGGCGGAGAGGCCCGGAGTACCGGGGAAGCCGGGTAATGCCGGTGGAGGGAAGGGGCCTGGGTTCGAGAGGGGCACAAGAAGGAGGAAGGGAGATGGGGACTGGCGAGAGCCTGACCGCCCCGGAACGGGTTCGGAGACTCCAGGCGGCGCTCCATGCGAAAGTGAAGGAAGCTCCCGGCTATCGGTTCGCGCGAGGCGTGTAGCGGTAGCTTGGGGGACTGGCGCCTCTGCCGCAGGGTTGTGCGACCCGGCGGTTGTGTCGCAAGCACAAGGTACGAGCGGGGAGATATGCGTTCCCGGACAGGCGCCTGTGGAATGAAAGGGGCCTGACTCGCCTTGCGGTGCGAACGACGAGCTTTCCGTGGGCGAAGGCATGCTCTCGTCCGAGAGCCGGATGCGGGAGACCCGCATCCGGTTCGATGAGCGGCGACTGGAAACGGAGCGATGGCGTGGAGCGAGGCACCGGTACTGCGAAAGCCGCCGGGAAACGGCTACCCCCACCGACCTGACGCCACCGCGCCAGTCGTCGACTCTACTCCCGGTTCGGCGCATTCCCAACCCGGCATAGCCGGAACCAGACACCGGTTGTGAACCTGGGATCGGCGCGTCCTGACGGAGCGCGGGCGTCCCGCCCGCTGGCAAGGGCCGTTCCCAAGGACACCTCGCGGAAAACTCGACTCGTCTGCCAACGAAAACCCCATTTGAGGTTCCAGGGTTGCAACGCACGGACACGGTACGGCCGGTCAACGACGCGCCCTGTCGGGGATGCAGCCCATCGGCGGCACGGTGGGTCAATGGCACGGCCCGTGGCGGTATGGTTTGGGGATATGGCCCATGGCGGTGTGACGATGTATCGTCGAACGGCACCCAGTGCGGCTGGCGGGCGGTGCGGTCCATCCGGCCAGGGAATCCCGGCACGGTCCGCCGACCGCATGGCCGTGCCGGCAAGCAAGTCCGGTGTGCTCCACGGAGCACACGGCCACGGTCAGGAGGGTCATTCGATGGCAAGTCTCGTTCGCCCGCATGGCGGCACCTCCCTGCGGCCCCTGATGCCCGAGGGCGAGGCCCTGGCCGACGCCTGCGGGCGGGCCGCGCGCCTGCCCGCGGTGCGGACGTCCTCGCGCGAAGCCGGCGACGTCGTGATGCTCGGCATCGGCGGGTTCACGCCGCTCGAAGGCTTCATGGGCGAGGCGGACTGGCGCGGCGTCTGCGACGAGATGCGCACCGCGGACGGCCTGTTCTGGCCGATCCCGATCACCCTGTCGGTGGACGCCGGCACCGCCGGCGGGATCGAAACGGGCGGCGAGGTCGCTCTCGTCGCTCCCGGCGATCCGGCGCCGATGGCGATCCTCGCGGTCACGGAGAAGTACGCCATCGACAAGGCCCATGAGTGCCTTTCGGTCTTCCGCACCACGGACGTCGACCACCCCGGGGTGAGGATGGTGATGGAGCAGGGCGAGGTGAACCTGGCCGGACACCTGACGGTGCTCTCGGCCGGAACCTTCCCCGAGGAGTTCGGCGGGCTGTTCCTGACCCCGGCAGAGACCCGGGCGCGCTTCGAGGCGAACGGCTGGAGCACCGTCGCCGCGTTCCAGACCCGCAACCCGATGCACCGGTCGCACGAGTACCTGGCCAAGATCGCAATCGAGATCTGCGACGGGGTGCTCGTCCATTCGCTGCTGGGCAACCTCAAGCCCGGTGACGTGCCGGCCTCGGTGCGCGCCCGCGCCATCGACACCCTCATCGAGAGCTACTTCGTCGCCAACACCGTCCTGCACGCCGGCTATCCGCTCGACATGCGCTACGCCGGACCCCGGGAAGCGCTGCTGCACGCGCTGTTCCGCCAGAACTACGGCTGCTCGCACCTGCTCGTCGGCCGCGACCACGCGGGGGTCGGGGACTACTACGGGCCGTTCGACGCGCACCGCGTCTTCGACGAGATCGACGCCGATGCGCTGGAGACGAAGCCGATCAGGATCGACTGGACCTTCTGGTGCTCACGGTGCGCGCAGATGGCGTCCATGCGCACCTGCCCGCACGAGCCGGAAGACCGTCTGCTGCTCTCGGGGACGAAGCTGCGCAAGATGCTCTCCGAGGGCGAGGAGGTGCCGGACACCTTCAGCCGCCCCGAGGTCCTCGACGTCCTGCGGGAGTACTACGGGGGCCTGTCGGCGGAGGAGAACGTGAAGGTGGAGCTGAAGGGCCATTCCGGCGCGTGAGCGCCGCCGGCCTGCAATGGTCTTCTTCAGCCCGCCCGCTTCCGCGGGCACAGGCCGTCGTTCCCGCGGACTCGGGCCACCATTCCCGCGGCACAGGCCGTCATTCCCGCGCAAGCGGGAATCCACTTCAAGCAAAAGTCTCTGGATTCCCGCTTGCGCGGGAATGACGGACCTTCGGGCGGACCTTCGGGCGGACTTTCACGGAGCCTGCCCCCGCCTCGAACGGGGAAATGACGGGCTTTCGCGGAGCCCGCCGGCCGATCAATCGACGATGTGGTACACCGGGGCCTTCTCCATCTCCCACTCCCCGGAGTGGCGGTCGTAGCGGGAGAGGGTGAAGCAATGCCAGTCGCGGTCGTCCAGCTTCGGATGGTCGGCCCGGTAGTAGTACCCCGGCCACCGGGTCTCGGTGCGGAACATCGTGTGCTGCGCCACCGCCTCCGAGGCCAGGACCCGGTGGTGGAGCTCCCACGCCCGCTGGAGCTGGTGGAGATCCTCGGCCGCGAGATGGTCCAGGTCTTCCTTCAGCATGCCCAGCAATTCGAGCCCCCGGGTGAGCAAGGGCTCGTTGGTGGTGTAGTGGGCGCTGATGCCGCCGACGTACTCGTCCATGATCTTCTCGAGCCGCTGGAGGCCGTTGAGCGGCAGGATGTAGCTCGGTGAGACGGTCCCCGCGACGATCTCGTTGCGCCCGACCTGGTAGTTCTCCAGGGGCTGGAAGATCTTCTTCTCGAGATCCTCGTACTGCCGCTCGCTGATCCGGGGCTGCTCGTTGCGCAGATCGTTCACGTAGTTGACGGCCGCCTTGGCCGCGATCCGGCCTTCCGTGAAAGACCCCGACGAGAACTTGTGGGCGGTGCCGCCGATCGTGTCGCCGCCGCCGAACAGCCCCTCGACGGTCATCATCCGGTTGTAGCCCCACTGGTACTCGTCGGGGGCGTAGTCCGACGGCCCGCTCGCCCAGGCGCCCGAGCACGTGGCGTGCGAGCCCATGACGTAGGGCTCGGAGGTCGTCAATTCGGGATTGATGTACTTGGGATCGATGTTCTGCGAGGCCCACACCACCGCCTGCCCGATGGTCATGCCGAGGAAGTTCTCCCAGCCCACCGTTTCCTTGTGCGGGTCCTGGAACGCCTCCTTCGTCACCATGCGGATCGGCCCGTTGCCCGCCTTCACCTCCTCCAGAAAGGCATGGTTGCGCAGGCAGGTCGGCACCGGATGGCGGTCGACGTAATCCCCCACCAGCGCCTTCGTGTGGTCGTACCACCTGGATTCGTACTCCTGTCCGTACGCATTCTCGGTGTACGTCTTGAGGTGGAGGAAGTAGGCGCCGACCGGGCCGTAGCCGTCCTTGAACCGGGTGAGGACGATCCGGTTCTCCATCTGGGTCATCTTGGCGCCGGCGAGGATCGGCAGCGCATAGGCCGAGGCGCTGCTCCACGGGGCGTACCACGTCCTGCCCATGCCCTCGCCCACCGCGCGGGGCTTGTAGATGTGCGACGCGCCGCCGGCGCAGACGATGACCGCCTTGGCCCGGAAGACGTGGAAATCGCCGGTGCGCACGTTGAAGCCGACCGCCCCGCCCACCCGGTTGGGCCGGGACTCGTCCATCAGCAGGTGGGTCACCATGATCCGGTTGTAGATCTGGGTGGCGGCCTTGCGGGCGGCCTCGGCGACGATGGGCTTGTAGCTCTCGCCGTGGATCATGATCTGCCACTTGCCTTCGCGCTGGTAGCGCCCGGTCTCCGGGTCCCGCATCATGGGAAGGCCCCACTCCTCGAACTTGTGCACCGTGGCGTCGACGTGGCGCGCGATGTCGTAGCCCAGATCCTCGCGCACGAGCCCCATGAGGTCGTTCCGTGCGTAGCGGACGTGGTCTTCGGGCTGGTTCTCGTCCCACTGCATGCCCATGTAGCAGTTGATCGCGTACAGGCCCTGGGCGACCGCGCCGCTACGCTCGATGTTCGCCTTCTCGACGCAGACGATCTTGAGATCGCGCCCCCAGTACCGGGATTCGTAGGTGGCGCCGCAGCCGGCCATGCCCCCGCCGACCACGAGGACGTCCGCATCCACGAAGACCGTCTTCCGCCGGTTGAAGAGTCCCACTAGACCACTCCTTGCTTGAGCCGGTCCGGCGTCAACGCCGGCAGGCTTGCGATGTTGAGCGCATCCGGCTCGTGGGCGAGCTCCTGCGACTGCATGGCTTCGGCGCTCGGGGGGGCCAGATCGGCCGGTGACGGGATGGAGCCCCAGGGCGTGGTCCGGATCGGGGAGACGAAGTTCTTGACCCGTCCGTCCCGGAACTCGATCCGCCAGGAGATGGTGCCCTTCGCTTCCTCCCGCAACGCCCGGACGCTGTGTCCGAGCGGGGCGAAGTCGGCGTAGCCGCGCGCGTCGATCGCGTTCTGCGGGCAGGCCTTGACGCAGGAGTAGCACTCCCAGCACATGTTGGGCTCGATGTTGTAGGCGCGGCGATAGGTCTTGTCGATGTGCATGATGTCCGAGGGACAGACATCGACGCAGTGTCCGCAACCGTCGCAGCGCGTCATGTAGACGAATGTCGGCATCGCGATTCCGCCAGTCGGTTGGATGGATGGGGGGGTGATCAGTAGTTCTGCGGCAGCCGGCGCGCGCTGCCGAAGACCTCCGGCTTGTCGGCCGGGGGCGGCAGCCTGCTCCTCGATCCGTCCGCTTCCGCCACCCGTTTCTGGAGGGCCGCCGCGGGCTTGAAGAACATGTGCGCGAACTTCGACCAGGGGACGGATCCGAACAGCACGGTGGTGGCGGCGACGTACAGGACGAAGAACACGTTCGACCCCCACGATGCGCCCCCGCTCTGCAGGAACGACCAGACGAGACCCAGGGTCACGCTCGCGAGAAGCGAGAGGATGAACAGGTCCGCGTGCATGACGCGAAACGGCGAATTCCCCTCGGCCGAGACGTCGGCGCGGATGAAGAACCAGAACCAGTACCCGCCGATGCAGACCATCAGCGCCCCGAGGTGCCACAGGGACGGCAGGATGGCGGGCGCGGGGGTGGCCGGGGCCGGGTAGCCGATCACCATGATGGCGGTGGCGGCGACGTAGGCGAGAAAGCCGTACATCGTCAGGAGGTGGGCGATCCTCCGCCGCACGGTGCAGAACTCCGCAGACGTGAGCACCTCCACGCAGAGGGTGCGGATGGCCAGGGACGCCATCTCCCCGCCACCGACCTGCTTCGCCCCCCTGCGCTGCGCCCGGCGCCAATCGTCGAAGAAGTACCTGGCGCTCCTCTTGTGGAGGACGTCGAACAGGGTGCCGGCCACCACCAGGACCACCATCACGACGACGTATGCCTGCATGGCCGCGGGCGGGATGGACGCCGGGAGCTCGGCGAAGGGGTTGCTGGTGAACATGGACGTGGTTCTCCGGATCGCTGCCTTTCGCCGTGCCGGGATGCCGAGAGGCCCCGGTTGTCGTTCAATTCGGCAGGGTAATCTCCCAGGAATCGCTTATGACGGGATAACGGCCATTGCCTGGCCCCGGCATCGGCCGCGGAAAATCCATCCGCGCCGCTACGGCGGATAATCCCCGATCGACGTTCCCGAGTCTACCCGGTGCTGCATCCGCCGGTGAACCGGGCGAACCGCGCCGGAACCGCGGCCGGCGGTGGCGCCGAGGTCACGGCCGGGCAGTGGCGCGCGGCTCCATGACACGGTGAGCCTCGGCCGTTTAGCATCCGGCGATGCCTGCCGGGAGCGCCATGCGTCCTCCAACACGCTCCCGCGCGTTCGGTTCCGACAACACGCGCGGAGCGGCCCTTGCCCTGCTCTCTGCGATCGGCCTCGGCCTTGCGGTGGCGGTTGCCCGCTACGCTTACGAAGGCGGCACCAACGGACTGACGGTCGTCTCGATACGCTCGCTCGTGCTCGTCGCCGGACTCTACGTCTACTGCCGGGCGACAGGACGCTCGCTCCGCCTCCGGCGCACGGACCGCCGGCGTTGCGCGGTGCTCGGAGTGCTGATGGTGATGGGGTTCTACGGGAACGTCGGAGCGGTCGAGTACATCTCGATCGGACTCACCGCCCTGCTGTTCTTCACCTTTCCGCCCCTCATCGCCCTGATCCAGGCGGTGGGGGACCGAGCCTGGCCCGCCCCCGTCAAGGTCGTCGCGCTCGCGACGGCGTTCACGGGGCTTGCGACGATGCTCGGGGCCTCGCTGGGGGCGTCGGATCCGCGAGGCGTGGCGATGGCGCTCGGTGCGGCGGTGGGGGTGGCTCTGAATTCGGTAGGCGTCGTGCGCCTGCTGGGTCACGTCAATCCACTGGTGGCGATGTTCCACATGGCGGTCACCGCAACGGTCGTGCTGGTCGCGTTGACCGTCGTGACCGGCAGCATCCAGTGGCCCGTCACAGGGGCCGGGTGGGCGGGGTCGTTCGGCGTCGTGGTGCTGCAAGGCGTGTCGCTGCCCCTGTACTATCTCGCCATCGTCCGCATCGGAGCGCTGAAGAGCGCGATGCTGTCGAACGTCCAGCCGGTGACGAGCATCATCGCCGCGCGGGCGCTCTTCGGCGAGCTGCTCGGGGCCGCACAGATCGCCGGTGGAGCGATGGTACTTGCGGGGATCATCCTCATGCAGTGGCACGATGCGCGGGCGCGGCGCTGACGCCGGGAAGCCCCGGGCCGACGACTGCATCCGGCCGGGTTGCTCCATCGGCACGCGCCGTACTGCGCGCGCTGTCCCGGCGGAGCCGTCGCGAGCGGGACGCCTTCGGGATCAACGCAGGACGCCACCGTGCTCCAGGAAGATCAAATGCCGCCCGGGCCTTGTTTCTGCCCGGTGACCTAGCTGGTAACCTCGTTTTCCCCGTTACCCGGCTCTTCACTACTCCACGGGTCCAACGCCGGCACGGTCCTGCCGGGTGGGACAAGAGCGGGTCCACCGGACGCGCACCTCTGGGAGGCTCTGATGACCACACCTGCACCGACTCCGCCGTTCCCCCCTGCCGGTGGTCCGCCCGCCGATCCGCGCTCCCGGCGGCGGCGCGCGTGGCTCGATCGAAGGGCACCGCCGGTCTCTGGTCCGGCGGCTCGTGGGTGGACGGCTCATGGTTCGGTCAACGGCACTTCCACGGGGCCGGCCGGGGACCGGTACCGTCCCCGGCCCCTGGTGTCGTCCGTGGCTTCCAGCCGCCCCGGGTCGGCGCACAGGCGTCAGGCAGGCGGGAAAAAAGAGATCTTCTGCGCCTTCGGGGTGGACGTGGACGCGGTGGCGGGCTGGCTCGGCTCATACGGCGGCGAGGACTCGCCCTGCGACATCTCGCGGGGCCTGTTCTCGGGCGAGGTCGGGGTGCCGCGGCTGGTGGAGCTGTTCCGTCGCTTCGGGATCCGGGCCACCTGGTTCATCCCCGGCCATTCCATCGAGACCTTCCCCGATCAATGCCGCATGGTGGCCGACGCCGGTCACGAAATCGGGATCCACGGCTACTCCCACGAAAACCCCATCGCGATGACCCGCGAGCAGGAAACCGCGGTGCTCGACAAGTGCATCGATCTCGTCGAGACGCTGAGCGGGCGTCGGCCGACCGGCTATGTTGCGCCATGGTGGGAGTTCAGCCCCGTCACCAACGAACTGCTGCTGGAGCGCGGCATCAAGTACGACCACAGCCTGATGAACGACGACTTCCACCCCTTCTACGTCCGGGTAGGCGACACCTGGACGAAAATCGACTACAGCAAGGACGCTCAAGAGTGGATGAAGCCGTTGGTGCGGGGACGGGAGACGGAGCTCATCGACATTCCGGGCAACTGGTACCTCGACGACCTGCCGCCGATGATGTTCATCAAGGCGGCCCCCAACAGCTTCGGGTTCGTGAATCCCCGGGACGTCGAAGAGCTGTGGCGCGACCAGTTCGAGTGGGTCTACCGCGAGTACGACTACGCGGTCTTCACCCTCACCATCCATCCCGACGTCTCGGGACGGCCCCAGGTGCTGCTGATGCTGGAGCGGGTCTACGAGTACATCTCGTCCCACGCCGGCGTGCGCTTCTGCACGTTCGACGAGATTGCCGACGATTTCCGGCGCCGGTGCCCGCCCGGCTCCGCGCACCCCCCCGGACGACGTTGACCCCCGGATGTGCAGCCTGTGCGGCATGCTCGCGGGACGAGGGCACTGGACCGACAGTGCGTCGAGCCCGGAGGTCTTCGCCGCACGGGCCGAAGCACACACGGCCGGGCGTGAGCGGCAGCAGCGCATCCGTATCCTGAACGTCGTCCTCCGCCACTACGGACTGTCCCTCTCCGACTGGGCGGCGAGCCGCTATGTGCTCAGGAGCGCCACGGGACGCACCGCCCTGGTGGAAAACCTCGGCGAATTGTGGCCGGCGGCGGAACGCCTGATCGGACACCCCGTCGATCCCCTCGACCCCGCTCTGCTGGCCGCGCTCGCGCCGGCCGGTGCCGGAGAGGCGGGCGGATAAGTGGGTGCCTACCCGGATCTCCTGCCCGTCAACGTCCTCACCGGCGCACTGGGCAGCGGCAAGACGACCTTGCTCAAGGCGTTGCTGCGCGCTCCGCGCCTGGCCGGCACGATGGTGCTCGTCAACGAGCTGGGGGAGGTCGGGATCGATCACCACCTGGTCGAGCACGCCTCGGAGAGTACGCTGTTGCTGGAAAACGGCTGCCTGTGCTGCGCGATGCGCGAGGATCTGAAGACCGCGCTCAAAGATCTGCACTCGCGCCGCGCCCGTGGCGAGATACCGCGTTACGAACGCATCGTGGTGGAGACCACGGGAGTCGCCGATCCGGTCCCCATCGCCTACACGCTGCTGGCCGAGCCGGTGCTCCGGCATCACTACCGTCTGGGGAACGTCGTCACGGTGGTCGACGCGGTCAACGCCCCGGCACAACTCGATCGGTTCGAGGAGTCCGTCAGGCAGGTGGCGCTGGCGGACAGGCTGGTGGTGAGCAAGCTCGATCTGGCCGGCGCCGGCGCCTTGCAGGCGTTGCGCCCGCGGCTTGCGGCGTTCAATCCGGCCGCACCGATCGTCGCCGCCGGCGCGCCCGGCCTCGATCCGGTCGAGCTGCTGATCGCCGACATCTACGATCGGCGCTCGAAACACCACGAAGTGGAACGCTGGATGCGTTCGGCCCGGGACGCCGCGGCGGCGGAAGGCGGTCACGCCCCCTGTCCGGCAGGCGGCGACCCGCGCCCGGCGGACGGCTACGGCTTGCATCGCACGGACGTCACCGCCTTCTGCTTCACCTTCGATACGGTGCTCGACTGGACCGCCTTCGGTGTGTGGATGACGATGCTGCTGCACCGTCATGGAGAGCGGGTGCTGCGGATGAAGGGGCTGCTGAACGTGGCGGGGGTCCCGGGCCCGGTGCTCGTGAACGGCGTCCGGCACCTCGTTCACCCTCCCGCCCACCTCGACCGGTGGCCGGACGAGGATCGGCGCTCACGGGTGGTGGTGATCACGAACGGCCTCGGCCGGGAGGAGATCGAGTGCTCCCTGCGCGCATTCAATGCGATCGCGAATCCGTCGCCGATGCGGGCGGGCACGGAACCACCGCCCACGGGCGGGACGCCCGCGCGGCCTTTGCCGTCCCAGGTCATGGAACGGCGGGCAACGGTCCAATGTCCATCGGGTCGTTGAACAGTTTGCCTCCTCCACCCTCCCGGACTTCTCGACGGCCGGCACACCAGGGCCCTGTCGGTGGCCACGTCGACGCGGGATGCCGCGAAGGGATCGCCCCGAGCGCCTGCCGCATCGGGAACCGCCGGCCGATCCGGCGCTCCCGGCGGCCATGGCAGAATGCCGGCCTCCTCCGATCCACGTACACTTGTCGGGGGCGTCTGGAACCCTGCCGCGAGCCGCCACGCCGATGAACCGTCTTCGCGACGTCTTTGCCGCCACCGTGCTGCTCGCGGGATCCATGTCCGCAGGAGCGGACGTGATCGAGTACACCGGGAAGCACGCGGTGCGCGTGAACGTGCTGGCGCGCGGGCTCGTCCATCCCTGGTCCCTCGCGTTCCTTCCCGACGGGCGGATGCTCGTCACCGAGCGGCGCGGCCGGATGTATTCCGTCGCGCCGGACGGTACGCCGGACCCGACCCCCATCACCGGACTCCCCGAAACGGTCACCGAGGCGGGGCAAGGCGGGCTGCACGACGTCGCGCCGCATCCGGAGTTCTCCCGCAACCGCCTCGTCTACCTCGCCTACGCCGGGAGGGGCGACGGCGGCTACGGCACGGAGCTCGCGCGCGGCCGGCTCGACGGCCACCGGCTCACCGGCGTGGAGGTCCTGTTCCGGGCGCTGCCGAAATCGCGCGGCGGACGCCACTTCGGCGGGCGCATCGTGTTCGACGGCGCCGGGCACGTCTTCCTCACCCTCGGGGACCGCGGCGGCCGCCCGCGCGCGCAGGACCTCGGCGACCACGCCGGCTCCATCATCCGGCTCACCGAGAACGGCGGCATACCCGCGGACAACCCCTACGTCTCGACCGCAGGCGCAAGGCCCGAGATCTTCAGCCTGGGCAACCGCAACGTGCAGGGCGCCGCGATGAACCCCTGGACGGGCGAGCTCTGGGCCCACGAGCACGGCCCGCAGGGCGGCGACGAGGTGAACGTCATCCGGGCCGGCGCGAACTACGGCTGGCCGGTCGTCACCTACGGCCGGAACTACGGCTTCGGCACGAAGATCGGCGAAGGCGTCCACAAGGAGGGCATGGCTCCGCCGCTCCACCAGTGGACCCCCTCCATCGCGCCCTCGGGGATGGCGTTCTACGACGGCGACAAGTTCCCCGGCTGGCGCGGCAGCCTCCTGGTCGGCGCGCTCAAGTTCCGGCTCCTTGCACGGCTCGAATTCGAAGGAGAGCGCTTCGTGCGCGAAGAACGGATGCTGGAGGACGCCATCGGCCGGATCCGGGACGTGCGGGTCGGGCCGGACGGATACGTCTATCTCCTGAACGACGAGCCGAACGGCGTCATCGCGCGCCTCGAGCCCGCCGGATCGCCTTAGCTGCGGCCGCCGGTGTCGACGGCGGTGCGGGAGCCGTCCTGCCGCGCGTCGTGCCATGGTCGGAGCAGACATGCAGCTCGTCGACATCGGCGCCAACCTCGGCCACGAGTCGTTCGATCGCGACCGGGAGCAAGTCCTCGCGCGCGCGGGGGCGGCGGGGGTTGCGCAGATCGTGGTCACCGGCGCGAGCGAGGCGGAGAGCGTCACCGCCCTCGACGTCGCCCGCACCGCACCGGGCGTGCTGTTCTCCACCGCGGGGGTGCACCCGCACCACGCGCGCGAATGGCGCGCGGGGAGCGCGGCGGCCCTGGAACGGCTTGCCGCGGCGCCCGAGGTGGTCGCCATCGGGGAGACCGGCCTCGATTTCAATCGAGACTTCTCGCCGCGCACAGATCAGGAACGCGCGTTCGAAGCCCACCTCGAGCTCGCGGCGGGGCTCGGCCTGCCCGTGTTCCTCCACGAGCGCGACGCCCACGAGCGCTTCCTCGCCATCGTTTCGCACTGGCGCCCGCGGCTCCTGCGCGCCGTCGTCCACTGCTTCACCGGCGACGGCGCGGCGCTCGACGCCTGCCTCGATCTCGACCTCCACGTCGGAGTGACCGGCTGGATCTGCGACGAGCGCCGCGGCCTGCACCTGCGCGGGCTCGTCTCCCGCGTCCCCCTCGATCGCCTCATGATCGAGACCGACGCGCCCTACCTCCTTCCCCGCGACCTCGCCCCCAAGCCGAAGACCCGGCGCAACGAGCCCATGTACCTGCCCCACGTCCTGCGGGCGGTGGCCGGCGCCACCGGGTACGAGCCGGACGCCTTGGCGCAGTCCACCGCCGGGACCGCGCGCCGCTTCTTCGGGCTGCCGGAGCCGGCCTGAACCGTGCCTTCCGGCGCCTTGCCGCAAACCCTCGGGAGGATCCGAACCGGAACGAGGGCGATCTCCGCGGCCCGCCCACGCGCCGGGCGCATCTCACCGAGGCGGTGATCGAGCTTCCCGGGCGGCCGGTTCGGGCGTCGTTCTTCGTCACCCGTTCTCCGGGCTCACGACCACCCCGGTCTGGCTGGTGATGATCCCGTAGTGCTCGATGCGGCGGTGCTTCTCGAAGTTGAACACGGTGCGTCGGATGTGCTCGCCGAGCGAGAAGTCCGCGTCACAGGTGATCAGCTCGTCGTCCTCGGTCATCGCCAGCGCCGCGATCTCGCCGGTGGGGGCGATGATGCACGAGCCGCCGATGAGCCCGAACCCGTCCTCGCGCCCGGCCTTGGCCGAGGCGACCACCCAGCAGGCGTTCTGGTAGGCGTTCGCCTGCATGCTGAGGTGGTTGTGGAACATGCGCAGGTGCTCCGGCTCGTCGGTGTGGATGTTGAAGTCCGGGGTGTTGTAGCCGAGCACCACCATCTCCACCCCCTTGAGGCCCATCACCCGGAAGGTCTCCGGCCAGCGGCGGTCGTTGCAGATGCACATGCCGATGACCGCGCCGTGCGCGCGCCAGACCGGGAAGCCGAGGTTGCCCACCTCGAAGTAGCGCTTCTCCAAATGCTGGAAGGGCGCGTCCGGCACCGGCTCGGCGGTCCCGGGGAGGTGGATCTTGCGGTACTTGCCGAGGATGTCTCCATCGGGTCCGACCAGGACCGCGGTGTTGTAGCGGTGCAGCGCGCCGCCCTCCTCGCAGAGCTCCGCGTAGCCGAGATGGAACCCGACACCGAGCCGCTTCGCCTCCTCGAAGAGCGGACGGGTCGCGGCGTTCGGCATCTCGCGCTCGAACCATGTATCGACCTCGCCCTGCGAGTCGTAGAGCCAGCGCGGGAAGAAGGTGGTGAGCGCGAGCTCCGGAAAGACCACGAGCCGGCACCCGCGGCCGGCGGCCTGGCGTAGCAGCTCGACGAGGCGCTTGACGACGCTTTCGCGGGAATCCGCGCGGTGGATGGGGCCGAGCTGTGCGGCGGCGGCGACGAGGCGGCGGGACATGGCGGGGCTCCCTGGAACGTAGGGTGGCGATCCGCCGCATCGTACCGAATCGGCGCCGGGTTCGGAGCGGAATCGTCGATCCACCGAACCGGGCCGCTCCGCGGGCAGGGGCAGGGGCAGGGGCAGGGGCAGAAAAGCAGGGCCGTTCGGTGGCCGACGTTCCGATGGCCGGGTATCCGGCCGCGGCATTGGGCCGCGCATTCTCCTGCCGCGGGATCGGAGTACACTCGCCGCCCCGGCCGGCATCGAGTCGCCCGGTCGCCGGAGGCGGACCATGTGCGGAATCGTCGGCATCTATCTGAAAAACCCGGAGCTTCGTCCACGCCTCGGCGAGATCTTCTCCCCCATGCTGATGGAGATGAGCGAGCGCGGACCCGACAGCTCCGGGGTCGCGGTGTACCGGGAGGACGACGCGGCGGAGGCGGGCAAGGTCGTCGTCTACGATCCCGGGGCGGGCTTCGACTACGATGCGCTCGCGGAGCGGGCGGGGGCGGCGCTTGGCGGGGAAGTGGGCGTCGAGCGGGTCGCCTCGCACGTGGTCCTGCGCTCGGGTGCGGGGGCGGCGGCATTGCGCGAATGGGTCGAGCGCAACTGCCCGGATCTGCGCATCACCAGCTCCGGCGCGGTGCTGGAGATCTACAAGGAAGTCGGCCTTCCCGCGCAGGTGCTGGATCTCTTCTCCATCCCCGAGGCGTCCGGCACCCACGCAGTGGGCCATACCCGCATGGCCACCGAGAGCGCGGTGACCACCGAGGGCGCCCATCCCTTCAACACCGGCGACGACCTCTGCCTCGTGCACAACGGCTCGCTGTCGAACCACCACCGGCTCCGCGAATGGCTGCGCGAGCACGCCGGCCTCCGCTTCCAGACCGAGAACGACAGCGAGGTCGCGGCGGGCTACCTGACGTGGCGGCTGCGTCAGGGCGCGACGATCGCCGAGGCGCTGGAAGCGGCGCTCGCCGATCTGGACGGGTTCTACACCTTCGCGGTGGGGACGCGGGAAGGGTTCTCGGTGCTGCGGGACCCGATCGCGTGCAAGCCGGCGGTGCTCGCGGAGACCGGGGACTGGGTCGCGATGGCCTCGGAGTACCGGGCGCTCGCGCGCCTGCCCGGCGTCGAATCGGCGACGGTGTGGGAGCCGAAGCCCGCGACCGTATACGACTGGGGGAGCGCCTGAGCCTTGGAGACGCTCGATTCGGGCACGGCCGACGTCCGCGGGCTCAACCGCCGTTCCGGCGCAACCTCGGTCGGGACAGGCACGAAGCGGCGGCGATGCGGGAGCGGCGGCCCGCGACGGGATGCAACCGGGGGAGTGGCTGAGCCGTGGAAACGTTCGACCTGAACACGTCCGACGTCCGCGCGCTCAACCGGCGGCTGCAGCGCCGCTCCGGCAACGCGGCCGAGACCTCGTTCGAGGTGCTCAACCCGATGGGGCGGCATTCGCTCGCGGTGGGGCTGATGCACACCCTCGACGTGCGCATCCGCGGTCACGCCGGCTACTACTGCGCGGGGATGAACGAGCGCGCGAACGTCGTGGTGGACGGCAACGTCGGGGTCGGGGTGGCCGAGAACATGATGTCGGGGACGGTGCGGGTGCGGGGCGACGCCAGCCAGTCGGCCGGCGCGACCGCCCACGGCGGCCTCCTCGTCATCGAGGGTGACGCGAGCGCACGTTGCGGCATCTCGCTCAAGGGCGCGGACGTCGTGGTCGGCGGGTCGGTCGGCCACATGAGCGCGTTCATGGCGCAGGCGGGCCGGCTGGTGGTCTGCGGCGACGCCGGCGCGAACCTCGGGGATTCGATCTACGAGGCGCAGCTTTTCGTGTGGGGCGCGGTGGAGAGTCTCGGCGCCGACTGCGAGGAAAAGGAGCTGACGCCGGAGCACGCCCGGAGCCTCCAGGCGCTGCTCGACCGCGCGGGGATCGGCGCCGATGCGGGCGCGTTCCGGCGCTACGGTTCCGCCCGGCGGCTCTACCACTTCAAGGTGGACAACGCGGGGCGCTACTGAGGCGAGGCGCATCACGACCAGACCGGGCTACACTCGACATGCTCCCGGCGCAACGTCCGTGCCCGAAGAGGAGAATCAAGATGGCCATGAAGAAGCGGTACCTGAGTGCGGCGCTCGCAGCGCTGCTGCTTTCCCTGTCGGCGTCCGTGCAGTCCCATTGCCAGATCCCTTGCGGCATCTACGACGACAACGCACGTGTCGTGTCGATGCTCGAGGATGTTGCGACGATACGGAAAGCGGTCGCGCAGATCGCGGAGCTCGCCGGCAAGACCGACCCGCAGTCGCAGAACCAGCTTGCCAGGTGGGTGATGAACAAGGAGCAGCACGCACAACGCATCATTGCCACCATCGGCGACTACTTCCTGACCCAGCGCGTCAAGGCGAAGCAGGAGGACTACACCGAGCGCCTGCAGAAGCACCACGCGGTCATCATCGCCGCCATGCGGGCGAAGCAGAATGCGAACGCCGACGTGGTGGCGGAGCTCGAGAGTGCCGTCGAGGCGCTTGCGCCCTACTACCCCCCGCACGAACATTGAGAAAGGAGGACGACGATGTAACCGGAGGGCGTCCGGTCCAGCGGAAGCAGGTCCTCCACCGGGCGTCGAGGGGTCAGGGGCATCGTCGGGCTTTCACCGATTGCCGGGCCTTCACCGGACATCGGGGCCGGGATCGTCCCCGTGGCGCGGGTGGCCGGCGCCTTCCGGGCCGGCCACCATGTCGGGGCCGCCCTCGCGCCGCCGAGGCCCGGCACCTTCCCGACTGCCGAACACCGCCGCGTTGACGCTCGCGATCAGGCGCTCCAGCGCCGCCGGGCCGCCGAACACCCGGGCGGCCTGGTCGTAGCCGCCGAGACCGGCGAAGGGGTGGGCGTCGAAGTCGTAGTCCCCGAACCGGTCCATCGTCATCGCGTCCGCCCGGATGCGGCTGCCGATGAGGCCGGCCCAGCGCGCCTGCTCGGCACCGAACGCCTGTGCGCCGCGCCAGGCCTCGACGTGCAATCCGAGCTCCGCCGCGCGGGCCTCGTGTGCCTCCGTGCGCACGATCCTGCCGTCCTCGTCGAGGGTCATCCAGTCGCGGCTCGCCGGGTCGATGTGGTCGTCCACGTCCAGGGTCAGCACGGTGCGCGGCGTGGCGGGTCCGTAGGGCGGGCGGCGCGGCTCCGCGCCGCCGCCGGCGATCTCCCCGTCGTCGTCCCCGTGGAAGTCGCTCACCCCCACGAAGTCGAAGATCGTGAACCCGGTCTTGCGGACGTGGGGCGCCTTGCGGGTGCCGCGCCCGCGCATCTGCCGGTAGAGGATGGCGCTCCCGGTGAAGCGCGCCATCACCAGGTTGACGACCTCCGGGCAGTCGAAGCCGGTGTCGAGCATGTTCACGCTGACCAGGATCTGCGGGAACTCCTCCTCCTTGAAGCGCCTGATGACGGCGCTGGCGTCCGGGGAGGGGCCGCCGCCCACGTCGCTGACGTGGCGGCGAGCGCCGCCAGCACCCCCGCGGGGTCCCGGTGCGCGGGGAGCGTCTTCGGATCGGCGCTCTTCTTCGGCGCGAGGAAGACGCCGGGAGGAGCCGGCGGCCGGTGCGGCGGCAGCCCGGCCAGGTCGTACTCCAGCACCAGGCCCTCGACGCAGCGGGCGAGCCAGGAATCCGGATTGGCGATCTGCTCGCGGAGTCCGGCCGCCAGGGCCGCCACCGGTCCCGGCCCGGCCTCGCGGGCACGCCCGCCCTCGCGGATGTAGTGCTGCGACAGGCCCGAGCCCGGGGACGCGACCACGCAGAGGTCGGCCTCCGGGCGCGTCTCCGCGAGATGGAACTCGAACTCCATCACGGCTCCGCGCGACGGCCGGCTTCATCCTGAACGCATGAGCGCGCGGGCGCCGTCCTCACATCGGACTACCGTGCGGGTGGCGGCCTCGACTTCCTCAGCGATGCTGTCCCAGTCCGTCCCGCCTGCCGCCTGTTCCAGGGCGGACTCGTCGAGCGCCGCGAGCGGTGGAAGCACCAGATGGCTGATGTTCGGGACGCTTTCGTGCACCTTCAGGGTGAAGTCGGCAGGAATCGTCAGGCCCAACTCTTCCTCGACCGCAGCCTTCGGGTCGGAGAGCAAGCGCGCGCGGAACGCTTCGTCCATGGCGGCCTTCTCGATCAGGTGCTCGCGCAACTCACCCATGGTTCAGGGCAACCGCATATAAACCTCCTGATTTATCAGCACGTTAGAGGAGTCACCATCATTCAGGTCAATTCGAAGAAGGGCGCAATCCGGAAAACGAACGTGGATCGGTACCGTTTTTCATCGGAAATGACCGATAAATCGCATTAACGCACTGAAATCGATACATTTTTAGTGATCTTGCCCTGCCCCATGGTTCTAGCTTCGGAATGCATGAATCTTCCCTCCGGTCGGAAATCGGATCGTGGCCGTGCGGACGATGATTGGATCACGGAACAGCGAGGGGGGGGGGAAACCCCTGAATTGGGGCGCTCCCCGCGGGCTTCACGGGGCGGGGCAAGACACCTTCCGCGCGGACGGCGGCGTCGGAGCTTCGACCCGGACGGACGTCCATGCCGGCGTATGCCTTCGCCGGTGTCGGGGCGCCTCCTTCGACGACGATCTGGACGCGGAATACCCTGGCGGACGAGGTGGCTCTCTCCATTGCCCGGCAGCCGTTCGGTTCCCGGCCAGCGCCGCAGCCCGGCGGCCTTCGCAGAAAGGCGCCATCCCTGCCCTTCGATCCGATCGATGAAGGGGCGCCACCCGGCGCGATCGGCTGAATACCGTCTCGGAAAGCGGTACAGCTTCAGCGAACCAACTCGACCATCTGGCACCGGAAGGCCGGCGGAGCCTGTCCCCGTGGAAACGGGAGGCGGTCTCGATTTCGGCAGAGTGGACGTCACCTCCCTCAACCCGGCGCAGCCGGAACCAAACGCCGGTTGCGAAACTGGAAGCGCCGCTCCCGGGAATCCGGCGTCAGGGAGCCGGCAGCCGGGCGGCGGACAATTCGTCGTTATTTTGTCGAAGGCTTCATGGGGCAAGGGCCAAGGGTCCAGAAAGCCGGGAGAAGAATCCACCTCACCGCCAGTGATACGACAGGGTACGCCATGATGCGATAACCGATTCTATTGTCGAATGTTTTTCTTCCGTTTCGCGGCCTCTCGGCCCTTGCATCCCCGTCACGTCTGCGTTCCAATACGCACCGATTCGGTGCCTGTCGTGTGCGGTTTGATGACGGATTCTCTGCGCCCTCCGGCGCCGGAAACGTCCTGCGGGGAGGCGCCATGCCCAGACGAAGCGAACTCAGGCTCACCAAGCGGACCGTCGATGCGCTCACCGTCGAGACCAAGGATACCGTCTTCTGGGACCGGGACCTGGCCGGCTTCGGGGTGCGGGTCCACGCCACGGGCCGCAAGGTCTGCGTCGTGCAGTCGCGGGGACCGGCCGGACCGAAGCGGGTGACCCTCGGACGCCACGGCGCGCTGTCCGCCGACGAGGCGAGGAAGCGCGCGGCCGTCGTCATCGACCGCATCAAGCGCGGCGAATCTCCCGTTCCCGCACCATCCGAGCCCGAGCTCACCGTGGCCGCTTGCGGGGTCGTCCACCGAGTGGCGAGGATTGTTGGGTAGAGGAACCCTTTGGCGGGGCCATAACGATGGCCGAGCGGTCCGACCATCCGCAGATCCTGGGGTCGAAGGGCACGAGCCGGTCCGGGAGCAGGGGTCCCGTTCAGGAGGATCGGGCGTCACGGGCGGCGCTGCCAAGCAAGCGCAGCCGGATACCGGCCGGGAACGGTCCGGCACGGGCGAAGCGGCCGGTGAAGGAGACGGCGTGTGACGCGACCACCTCCTGAAGAAGAGATGATCGAGAAGATCCGGAGGGCCGGGAGCCAATACCACCGGCTGGTCCTCGTCGTCGGCGCGGCGGGCACGGGCAAGACCGCCGCCCTGATGACCGTCGCCGGGCGCATCGGCGCCCCGCTCGTCAACGTCAACCTGGAGCTCTCGCGCCGGATGCTCGATCTGGCCGAGCGGCAACGCCCGCTCCGGGTCCGGCGCCTGCTCGACCGGACCGTCGCCGAATGCAAGAGCGACGTCGTCCTGCTGGACAACCTCGAAATTCTGTTCGATACCGCGCTGCGACAGCACCCGCTCCGCCTGCTGCAGGACCTTTCGCGGAGCAGGGTCGTGGCCGCGGTCTGGAACGGATCCCTCGAAGGCGACCACGTCCGCTATGCCACACCCGGCCATCCGGAACACCGCCGCTACCCATTGGACGGCGTACTGGCCGTGGACACCGGAGCGGCGGCAATCGGCGCCGGGCCGTGGCCGCGGCCTGGAACGGATCCATCGAAGGCGGCCACGTCCATTACGCCGCGCCCGGACATTCCGAGTACCTGCGCCATCCGCTGAACGGCATACTGTACCGGTGGCGCGGGCGGAGGCGGAGAAGCGGCCGGCTGCGTGCTGGAGCGGATCGTCGGCCACTTCCGCGCGCTCGTCGAAGGCGGAAGCATCGACACGCCTTCAGCCCGCCCGTGAATCCGGCAAGGAGCCCCGGGATTGCTCGCCGGAAGTACGACGCGGCTGACGACGGCATGACCGGCTCCGGGCCGGGGCCAGCGTGGAGGGCGCCACGGTGAAGTACGAAGATCTGGTCCGGTTCGACCCCATCGAAAGCGTGGTGCAGCTTCGCGACGCCGACGAAGCGGACGCCGCCCGCCGCCTCGTGAGCGGCTACGTGGTCTCCGACGCGATGGCCGAGACGCTGTCGGATCTCATCTTCCCGCAGCTCCGATACGACGCGCCCGCCGACAACAAGGGGCTGCTGGTGGTCGGCAACTACGGCACCGGCAAGTCGCACCTGATGTCGGTGATCTCCGGGGTCGCCGAACACGCGGGGCTGGCGTCGGAGCTCTCGCACCCGAGGGCGGCGGAGGCGGCGCGGGGCGTCGCCGGGCGCTTCAAGGTGGTGCGCACCGAGATCGGCGCGACCACCATGTCCCTGCGCGACGTCGTGGCCGGCGAGCTGGAGGAGCATCTCGCGGCGCTCGGGGTCGCGTTCGCCTTCCCGGGCGCCGCCGAAGCCGCCGGCAGCAAGCGCGCCTTCGAGGAGATGATGGCCGCGTTCCACGCGGTCCACCCCGATCACGGGCTGCTGCTGGTGGTGGACGAGCTGCTGGATTTCCTGCGCTCGCGCAAGGACCAGGAGCTGATCCTCGACCTCAACTTCCTGCGCGAGGTCGGCGAGGTCTGCAAGGACCTCCGCTTCCGCTTCGTCGCCGGCGTTCAGGAGGCCATCTTCGACAGCCCCCGCTTCGCCTTCGTCGCCGACAGCGTCCGCCGGGTGAAGGACCGCTTCGAGCAGGTGCGCATCGCCCGGCGGGACGTGAAGTTCGTCGTGGCCCGACGCCTGCTGCGCAAGAGCGGCGAGCAACTGGCGAAGGTCCGGGAGTACCTGGCCCCGTTCGCCCGCTTCTACGGGCGCATGAACGAGCGCATGGACGAGTACGTGGACCTGTTCCCGGTCCATCCCGACTACATCGACACCTTCGAGCGGGTGACCGCGGTGGAGAAGCGCGAGATCCTCCGCACCCTGTCGCGCTCGATGAAGCGGCGGCTGGAGCAGGAGCTCCCGGCGGACCGCCCCGGCCTCATCGCCTATGACGGCTACTGGTCCGTGCTGCGGGAGGACGCCTCCTTCCGCGCCGTCCCCGACGTGAAGGCGGTCATCGATTGCAGCCAGGTGCTCGAATCACGCATCGAGCAGGCGTATACGCGGCCGGCCTACAAGCCGATGGCGTTGCGCATCATCCATGCCCTGTCGGTGCACCGGCTGACCACCGGCGATGTCCATGCCCGCCTGGGCGCCACCGCGGAAGAGCTCCGGGACGGCCTCTGCCTGTACCAGCCGGGGATCGAAGACCTCGGGGGGGACCCCGCCGACGACCTCCTGTCGCAGGTGGAGACGGTGCTCCGGGAGATCCACCGCACGGTGAGCGGCCAGTTCGTCTCGTCCAACCCGGACAACCGCCAGTACTACCTCGATCTCCGGAAGACCGACGATTTCGACGCCCTGATCGAGAAGCGGACCGAGAGCCTGGATGCGGCGCGGCTGGACCGCTACTACTACGACGCCCTGCGGCGGGTGATGGAGTGCACCGACGAGACCTACGTCACCGGCTACCGGATCTGGGAGCACGAGCTCGAATGGCGCACACGCCGGGCCGCGCGCCGGGGATACCTGTTCTTCGGGGCGCCGAACGAGCGGTCCACGGCGGTGCCGCCGCGCGACTTCTACCTCTACTTCATCCCGCCCCACGACGCGCCGCACTTCCGGGACGAGAAGAAGGCGGACGAGGTCTTCTTCCACCTGGGCGGCGCGGACGCGAGCTTCGGGGACACCTTGCGCGGCTATGCCGCGGCCCTCGATCTGGCTTCGACGGCTTCCGGCCACGCGAAGGCCACCTACCAGTCGAAGGCGACGGGCTTCCTCCGCGATCTGGTCGGCTGGCTCCAGGAACACATGGGGTCGGCCTTCGAGGTCGTCTACCGGGGCCGCCGGAAGGCGTTGCCGGAATGGGCCAGAGGCCATTCCCTCCGCGAGCTTTCGGGGATCTCCCCGGCCGAACGCATCAACCTGCGCGATCTGGTCAACGCGGTGGCGGGCATCTGCCTGGAGACGCATTTCGCCGACCAGGCGCCGGACTATCCGAGCTTCACGGTGTCGATCACGTCCTGGAACCGCGCCCAGGCGGCCCAGGACGCGCTGCGCCGGATCGCGGGCGTGACGAAGACGAGGCAGGCCGACGCGGTCCTCGACGCGCTCGATCTCCTCGACGGCGACCGGCTCGATCCTTCCCGGTCGAAGTACGCCGCCCACGTCCTCGAACGGGTGCGCGCGAAGGGGCAGGGCCAGGTCGTGAACCGTTCCGAGCTCATCCAGGAGCGGCTGGGGGTCGAGTACCTGGCCCCGGAGACCCTGCGCCTCGAACCCGAATGGGCCGTGGTCCTGCTCGCGGCGCTGGTCCATTCCGGCGACCTCGTGCTCGCCGTTCCCGGCCGCAAGTTCGACGCCTCCGGCCTGGCCGCGCTCGCCGCCGCGCCGCTCGACGAGCTCGTCCGGTTCAGGCACGTCGAGCGGCCCCGGGAATGGAACCTGCCGGCCCTCAAGGCGCTGTTCGCGTTGCTCGGGTTGACCCCGGGCATGGCGAACCTGGTCACCGAGGGCAAGGACGAGCCGATCCGGGAGCTCCAGAAGGCGGTCACCGGTCTCGCCGGGAGGCTGGCGGTCGCCCATCAGGCCCTCCAGGGCGGCATCCCCTTCTGGGGCCGGCGCTTGATCGACGAGGAGGGGGCGGCGGCGCTGCGTCCGGCGGTGGAGGGGACGAAGTCCTTCCTCGAATCCCTCCAGGTCTTCACCTCGCCCGGCCGCCTCAAGAACTTCCGCCACGAGGCGAAGGAGGTGGACGGCCATCGAACCGGGCTCGACGCCCTCGCCGGGATCGAGGCCCTCCGGACTTTCGCTTCGGAGCTGGGCGCCGCCGCCGCGTTCCTCACCGCGGCGGAAACGGTGCTCCCGCCCTCCCACGAGTGGGTGGGACGGATGAAGGAGGCGCGCGAGGCGCTGTTCGCGGAAATCGCCCGTCCGGTGCGGCGCAACGAGCTCGCATCCTTCCGCCGGGAGGCCGCGCCTCTCCGCAGAGAGGCGTTGCGCGGGCTGGACGACCTCGGGAAGGCGTTCGTGAACATCTACCTCGCCCTCCACGCCAAGGCCCGGCTCGGCGTGAACGACGACAAGCGGAAGTCCGCGCTGCTGCGCGACGACCGGCTTGCCCGGCTGCAATTGCTCTCCGCCATCGACCTCATGCCGGTCCGGCATCTGGACGACTTCCGGGATCGCCTCACCGGGCTGAAGAGCTGCTTCGCGCTGACCCGGGAGGAGCTCGGCGTCTCTCCGATCTGCCCGCACTGCGGGTTCCGGCCAGCGGTGGAAATGGCCCCCGCCGTCATCGACGGCGCTGCCGCCGGCGCGACCCTCGCGCGGCTCGACGACGAGCTTGACGCGCTCCTCGCCGGCTGGACCCGGACCTTGCTCGCCAACCTCGCCGACCCCGCGACGCGCGAGAACGTCGCGCTGCTCAGGCCCGAACGGAGGGAGCGGATCGACGCCTTCGTGAAGCAGGGAGCGCTGCCCGACCCCCTGGATCGGGACTTCATCGCGGCCCTCCGGGAGGTCCTGTCCGGCCTCGTCAAGGTCGTGGTGAAGACCGGGGACGTGAAGGCCGCCCTCCTCGCCGGCGGCTCGCCCGCGAGCCCCGCCGAGATGAAGCAGCGCTTCGAGCGCTACCTGGACGGCCTCGCCAGGGGCGAGGAGCCGGACAAGGTCCGGCTGGTGCTGGAGTAGGCGTCGATGGAGCGGGCTGAGCTCATCGAACGCCTGAAGGGCTACGAGTGGAACGACGTCGAATTCAAGAAGGCGCAGCGGGGCGTTTCCGAGGACGCCTACAAGACGGTCTCCGCCTTTTCCAACACCGAGGGCGGCTGGCTGGTCTTCGGCGTCCGGGACGGGGAGGGCGGCTTCGAGATCGTCGGTGTGCTTGAGGTGGACAAGGTCCAGAACGAGTTCCTCAGCGTTCTCCGTTCCGGCCAGAAGCTGAATCGCGTCGTCGCGGCGAAGGAACGGTTGATCGAAGAAGACGGCAAGGCGCTACTCGTCTTCCATATCCCCGAGGCGCGCAGGCAGGACAAGCCGGTCTATCTCGGCGGCGACATCCGCAAGTCGTTCATCCGCCGCGGCGCCGGCGATGAACGATGCACGCCGGGCGAGATCGAACGACTGCTCCGCGACGCGGCGGATCAGCACTACGACGGCCAGGCGGTCGGGAAAGACCCGGAAACCGCCTTCGATTCCGGCAGCGTCAGGTGGTATCGCGAAACCTATGAGAGACGGCCCGGGAACCGGTCCTGGGTCGATCTGTCGGATCTGGACTTTCTCGACGAAATGGGACTTCTCGTCGAACAGGATGGTCGGAGAATGCCGACTCGGGCGGCGGTCCTTCTGTTCGGAAACAATCCGTCTTTCCGGCAATTGCTGCCTCGTCCGGTCGTCGATTGCCAGCGTTTCGCCCTTGCTCGCGCCCAGGCGGATACCGGCGCCCGGTGGATGGATCGATCGGTTCTGGACGAAAATCTGATCCGAACCTGGCGATCCCTGGTCGATTGGTACGGGCGCTTCGCCGAACGTCCGTTCCGCATCGACCCTGTATCGCTACAGCGGGACGATACGCCGCCCGACTACCCCGCCTACCGCGAATCCATGGTCAACTTGCTCATTCACCAGGACTATTCGGATCACGCGCGGAATCCCGAGATACGGCACTACATCGACCAGGCCGTTTTCTGGAATCCGGGGGATGCGTTCGCCTCGGCCACGGATCTCCTCGAACCTGGCGAAAAAGAGGTGCGCAATCCGCGAATCGTGACCGCCTTCCGCAGGATCGGTCTGAGCGAGAACGCGGGCTGGGGGCTGCGGGACGTCTTCCGGAGCTGGCAGCAATTGGGCAACGTGCCGCCCCGGATCACCAACGACAAGAGCCGGAAGAGGTTCGAGCTCGTCCTGCTCAAGGAAGAGCTGCTGTCCGAGGAACAGATCCTGTTTCAGAAAAGTCTCGGGGTACGCCTCACGGACGAGCAGGCGCGCGCGTTCGCCTTCATCTGCCGGGATGGGGAAGCGACCCTGGCGCAGCTCAAGGCGGTGACCGGGCTGCCGGGGCCGGACACCGTGGAGGTCGCGGAGCGGCTGGAGACCCAGAGGCTGATCGACTCCGTTGGCGGCGCCGGACGCTACGCGCTTGCCGAACATCTACGGGAAGGCGCCGGCCCGTCCGGCCGGGGCGGCGCTCGGGTGGATCGGGGGCAGGTTGACTTGCCTACTGGTCAAGTCGGCCCGCCAACACCGGACCCGCCAACACCGGACTTGGTCACTGACCAAGCTGACGTACCTGTACCGGACTTGCCTACTAGGCAAGTCGGTCCGCCAACGCCGGACTTGCCTAGTAGGCAAGTCGACCGGCCAACCCCGGACATGGTCAGTGACCAAGCCGATGTGCCTGAAGCGGGGTTGGACACTGGCCAAATCGAGATGGGGGCGCCCGACTTGGTCAGTGACCAAGTTCATCGGCCATCGGTGGACTTGTCCAGTGAACAAGTCGACCGTCTGACACCGGACTTGCCTACTAGGCAAGTTGGCTTGCCAATGCCGGACTTGCCTACTAGTCAAGTCGACCAGCTCACCGAGTTGTCGGCGACGCAGTGGCGGATCGTGGAGTTCTGCGACGCGCCGCGCAGCTTGGCGGAAATTGTCGACGTTCTCGGCTTTTCTCGCCGGGATTACTTCAAGAAGCATCACCTGGATCCCTTGATCCGCGCCGGCATCGTCGCCATGACGAACCCTGAGCATCCACGAGCGTCCAACCAGCGCTACGTCGTCACCGACGCGGGCGCGCGGCTCAAGGCCCATCGCGCGGGCGCCGGGGCCGGAACGCGCGGCGGGGGCTGACCGGATGGCGCGCGGCAAGACGAGCCGCCGGACCGGCCGGCCGTTCCGAAGCCCTTCGGGGCAGGACGAGATGTTCGAGAAGTCCCAAAGGGAGCTGGCGGAAGCCGGGCGCGGCGTCCCGGTCGAATGTCTGGGGCTGACGTTCGAGGACGACGCGGCCCGCCGCACCCATTTCCTCGGCGAGCTGAAGAAGGGGCTGGAAGATCTGCAAGCGAAGCTCGGCAGCCTGCCCTTCTCCGGCATCGAGGACGCGGTGGCCCGTATGGCGGCCGTCGAGCACTGGCCGATGGGGGGCGAAGCGCGCCTTCGCGGACTCGCCGAGCGCATGGCGCACGCCGATTCGTCCAAGGACCTGCTGCAACGCTGGAAGGACGAGGTCGGGTTCCCCCACGGCGAGATCGACGACGTCCTGGCCCTGTCCGACCCGCCCTGGCACACCGCCTGCCCGAACCCGTTCCTGGGCGCGTTCGCGGAGGCGTTCGGCAGGCCGCACGACCCCGCGGAGCCCTACCGCCGCAAGCCCTTCGCGGTCGATGTGAGCGAAGGCAAGACCCACCCCGTCTACCGGGCGCACGGCTACCACACCAAGGTGCCGCACTTGGCGATCGTGCCCTCGATCCTTCATTACACGGAGCCGGGCGATCTGGTGCTGGACGGCTTCGCCGGCTCCGGCATGACCGGCGTCGCCGCGCAATGGTGCGGGAGCGCGCCGGAGGACTACCGGAAATCGCTCGAAGCGTTGTGGTCTGCGGAAGGGTTCGGGAAGCCGCGCTGGGGCGCGCGCCACGCGGTCCTGAACGACCTGTCGCCGGCCGCCGGCTTCATCGCCGCCAACTACACCCTGCCCTTCGACGTCGCCGCCTTCGCCGACGCCGGCCGCGCCCTGCTCGACGAGGTCGAGGCGGAGATCGGCTGGATGTACGAGACCCTGCACACCGACGGGAAGACCAGGGGGCGGATTGACTACACCGTCTGGAGCGAGGTGTTTTCCTGCCCGGAATGCGCCAGGGAGATCGTGTTCCTGGAAGAGGCGCTGGATCGGGCGAGCGGCAGGGTCAGCGAGGTCTTCGCCTGTCCCGGCTGCGATTCCCGGCTGAACAAGAACAACCTGGAGCGTGTGTTTCAGTCCGAGTTGGACGCGGCCACGGGGCAGTTGCGGAGACACGTGACCTTCAGGCCGGCGCTGATCCGATACAGGGTGGACAGCCACACCTTCAACAAGGCACCGGACGCCGGCGACCGGGACGTCATGCGGCGTATCGAGGAAACGCCCCTTTCAATGGAGGTCCCGACGAAGCGGATCCCGGTCGAAAGCATGTACCACGGCTCGCGGCTGGCCCCGAAGGGAATCACGCACACCCATCACTTCTTCCTGCCCCGCGCCGCGCACGCCCTGGCGGCGATGTGGCGTCGGGCCGATGCACATCCCGATTCGCGCGTGCGCCGGATGCTCCTCTACTTCGTCGAGCAGGCTATCTGGGGCATGTCCATTCTCAATCGGTATCAGCCGATACAACATGGTCGCCTCGGCGGTTCGCAGGTGAACCGCCAACTCACCGGCGTCTACTACGTCGCATCGCAGATTGCCGAAGTGTCTCCCCGGTACAACCTCGGAAACAAACTGTCCCGGCTGGTCAAGGCGTTCGGCGATCTGCTGATTACGAACAATTCGGAACCTGGTTACGCACGAAGCGCAGCTCGCGATCTCGGGCCGATGGAGACCCGGGCACAGGCCCCGGGAAAGCCCGTTATTCCCCGTCATCCCCGCGAAAGCGGGGAGAAAGCGGGAATCCAGGGACTTTTGATTGAAGTGGATTCCCGCTTTCGCGGGAATGACGGACCAGAGAACGACGGACCGGAGAATGACGGGCCGGGGAACGACGGGCCGGGGAACGACGGGCCGGGGAATGACGGACCGGGGAGTGACGGACCAGGGAATGACGGACCGGGGAACGACGGGCTGAAAAGGACCATGCCCCCGGGCGTTGTACGTCATCAGGGTTCGGGATGCATCACGACCGCGGGCACGACCGCGTCGCTCGGGCTGCCCGACGACTCGGTCGACTACGTCTTCACCGACCCGCCCTTCGGCGAGAACATCTACTACGCCGACCTCAACTTCCTGGTCGAATCCTGGCACCGGGTGCTGACCAACGCGGCCCCGGAGGCCATCGTCGACCGCTTCAAGGGGAAGGGGCTGCCCGAGTACCAGCGCCTGATGCAGCGCTGCTTCGAGGAGTACCGGCGGGTGCTCAAGCCGGGGCGCTGGATCACGATCGTCTTCCACAACTCCCGGAACGCGGTCTGGACCGCGATCCAGGAAGCCCTGCTCGCGGCCGGCTTCGTCGTCGCCGACGTGCGCACGATGGACAAGCGGCAAGGCTCCTACCGACAGGTCACCAGCACCGCGGTGAAGCAGGACCTCGTGATCTCCGCCTACAAGCCGAACGGCGGGCTGGAGGCGCGCTTCGCCCTCGGCAAGGGCTCCGAGGACGGCGCCTGGGACTTCGTCCGCACCCATCTCGGCCAGCTTCCGGTATTCGTGCGCAAGGGCGGGCGCGTCGAGATCGTCAACGAACGGCAGCCGCATCTGCTCTTCGACCGGATGGTGGCCTTCCACGTGCTGCGCAACGTGACGGTCCCCCTGTCGGTCGGCGAGTTCCTGTCCGGCCTCCTCCGGCGCTTCCCCGAGCGCGACGGCATGGTGTTCCTCCCCGACCAGGTCGCCGAGTACGACAGGAAGCGTGCGGCGGTGGAGGACGTGGCCCAGCTCGAGATCTTCGTGGTCGACGAGGTCTCCGCCATCCAGTGGCTCAAGCAGCATCTGAGCCGCAAGCCGCAGAGCTTCCAGGACGTCCACCCGCAGTTCCTCCGCGAGATCGCGGGCTGGCAGAGGCACGAGAGGCTGCCCGAGCTGTCCGAGATGCTGGAGCAGAACTTCCTGCACTACGACGGCGCGGGCGAGGTCCCGAGCCAGATCCACACCTACCTCTCCACCCGCTTCAAGGAGCTGCGGACCCTCCCCAAGGACCACCCGGCCCTGCGCACCAAGGCGAAGGACCGCTGGTACGTGCCCGACCCCAACAAGGCGATCGACGTGGAGAAGCGCCGCGTGCGCATCCTGCTGCGCGAGTTCGAGGAGTACCGCCGGTCTCCGCAGAGGAAGCTCAGGACCTTCCGCCTCGAAGCGATGCGCGCCGGCTTCTTCAAAGCGTACCAGGACCAGGACTACGCCATGATCATCTCGGTCGCGGAGAGGCTCCCGGAGGCCGTCCTCCAGGAAGACCAGAAGCTCCTGCTCTGGTACGACCAGGCGCTGACCCGCACGGAGCAAGACGCATGACGATTACGAGAGTGATATTCGTCGACAACCCACCGTCGAGAAGCAAGGAGACGAACCATGAAGCTGCACGTTGTGGTCCACCAGGCGGATGAAGGCGGCTATTGGGCGGAAGTACCGTCCATTCCCGGGTGTGCGACCCAGGGAGACAGCATCGAGGAGCTGCTGAAGAACGTCCATGAGGCGGTCGAGGGATGCCTGTCCGTCGATGTTCGAGACGTCCCGATCTCGGAGGCCGACCGGATCATCGAGATCACGGTGTGAAGGCCATCAGCGGAAAGCGGCTCTGCCAGCTTCTCGAATCCCGGGGATGGCGTTTGAAGAGGATCAACGGCAGCCACCACATCTACACGAGGGAAGGAGTCGTTGCCCGTATCTCGGTGCCGGTTCATGGCAACACGGTCCTGAAACGTGGCTTGCAGAAACACCTGATGAAGATCGCACGGATCGAGGACTCGGATCTGTAGTTCCGGACAGAGGAAAGCGCATGACGATCACGAGAATAGAGTTGGAGCGGTTCACGGCCTTCAAGAGCCTGGACTTCGAGGCGTCTCCCGGCATCAACGTCCTCGTCGGGGCCAACGGCACGGGCAAGACCCATCTCATGAAGGTGGCCTATGCCGCCTGCGACGTGAGCAAGACGGACATCGGATTCGCCGAAAAGATCGTCCGCGTCTTCATGCCGTCCGGGGGCGCCATCGGGCGGCTCGTCAAACGGCGCGGTGAAAGCTCGCGCTGTGCCGTCCATATTCATCGCGGAGATCGACGGCTTCGGGCTTCCTTCTCGAATCACGCCACCGTGACGGATTCGGCTACTGTCACGGGCGCACCGCGCTGGAGGGCCGCCCCTGTCGAGAGCGTTTACGTCCCGGTGAAGGAGATGCTTGCGAACGCGCCTGGGTTCCGATCCCTCTATGCGCAGCGCGAGATCCACTTCGAGGAAATCTACGCGGACATCCTGGACCGCGCCTACCGACCGGCCCTGCGCAGCCCCGCCCCTTCCGAGCGCAAGCGGTTGCTCACCATCCTGCAAAGGGCGATCGACGGGAAGGTCCGCGTCAGCAACGAAGAATTCTTTCTCCATTCCAGGCATGGGAATCTGGAGTTCTCGTTGCTTGCCGAGGGGATGCGCAAGCTCGGCCTGCTTTGGCAGTTGATCCAGAATGCAATGCTGCTCGAAGGATCGATCCTCTTCTGGGACGAACCGGAAACCAACCTCAACCCCACGCTGTTCGGGGCGGTGATCGAAGTTCTTCTCGAATTGCAGCGCATGGGAGTCCAGATATTCATCGCCACCCACGATTACGCCGTTCTCAAGGAATTCGATCTACAAAAAAAGAAAGGGGACAAGATCGTTTTCCACTCACTTTATCGCGACGACGGCGAGATCGCCTGCCGAACGGTCTACACCTTTCTCGACATCCATCCCAACGCCATCGCCGAAGCGTTCACCGACCTGTACGACCGCGAGGTCGAACGCAGCTTGGGGGGCAAGTGAACCATGACCACGCTACGCGAACGCAATCTCCAAATCACTTTTCCCCGGGATGCGAAGGCCAGGAAGTTCGACGACGGAGCATCGCATGGCTTGTCCCATTGCATGAAGGCGGTGGATTTCATCGTCGAGGAGCACGATCGCATATCGTTCATCGAACTCAAGGATCCGGAACATCCTCACGCGAAGGAAGCGGACAGAAAGAAGTTCATCGAGAGTTTTCGTTCCGGCGCCTTGGATGAAGACCTGAAATACAAGTACCGCGATACTTTCCTCTACCAGTGGGCATCCGGCAGGGTCGGCAAGCCGATCTTCTATTGGGTCATCGTCGCCTTGCACAAGCTGACCGAAGCGGAGCTTTCCACACGAACGGACGACCTGAAACGCAAGCTCCCGCTGCATGGACCGCCGACCGGAAAATGGAACCGGCCAATCGTCGCGGGCTGTATGGTGTTCAACATCGACACGTGGAATCGGCACCAACCGCGCTTCCCGTTGTCGCGCATCCCGTAGCGGCCGGGCCTTCGCTTTCGCGCGGGCGCCGCATTCGCCTGGATACCGACGATCACGTCCATCTCCCGGCAGGCGATCTTCGCCGGGAAGCTGCCGCTCCACTTCCCTGCCAACATCCCGGGAAGCGATCGGGAAGCCTCGTTGTGGACCCAGTTCCGGGTCGATCAGGGCCTGACCGTGCGGGAAGCGGGCTACGCCAGGAGGTTGGGAGACGGCGTCCCCGAGGGCGTCTGGGAATTCCTGTCGCGCCGGAGAACGGATCTCGCGATCTTCGGGTACGTGCTGACATACCGGCCGATTCGCTACCATGACGGCATGATACGAACCCGGATCCAGTTGACCGAAGAGCAGGCGCGGGCGCTCAAGGCCCAGGCGCGGATGGAAGAACGCTCGATTGCGGAGCTGGTGAGCGAGTGCGTCACCGAGTACCTGACGCGGCGGCGCACCCCGGACATGCCGGAGCTCGCTCGTCGCGCCCGCGCTCTCAAGGGACGTTTTCGCTCGGGGGTCGCCGACCTCGCCGAGGCGCACGATCGCCATCTCGACGACGCGTTCGACCCGTGAGCATCTTCGTCGACACCTCCGCGCTCATTGCGTTTTTCGACGCGGATCAACCCCGGTACGCCGAGGTGATCGACACTTGGGATCGAGGCGCGCAACTTCTCCCTGATCGAGCCACGGAACGTTTCGGCGCCGCTCGTAGCGGCCAAGGGCCTGTCCGGTGCCTGACTGGCGTGACCGGATCCTGAAGGCGCTCACGCCGGGGGCCGCACGCCTGACCCTGGCGGCCGATCCCGATGGCCTGCTGCTCGAAGCCACGCTCCTCGAAGCCATCCGCGAGCGGGGTTTCGAGATCGTCACCTTCGAGGATCCGATCGCGTTTCGCTTCGACTACGAATCGAGGTTCCGGTCCCGTTGGGACCGAGGCGAGGGCGCCGGCCTCGAAGTCGTCGTGCGCACCGAGGGGCACGATCCGGCGGCGCTTCCCTACGATTTGGTGCAAGCCGGCCGGCAGCTTTCCTTCGGTCTGGACGACCTGTTTCCCGCCCTCGCCTACCCGGTCGTCGCGTCGCTCGACCGAAGCGACCTCGACGCGCTGCACGGCGCGCAGGAACGCCACCGGCCGGGCCGGCTCGGGGACGACGCGACCCGGGACTTCGTGTTGCGCCACGTCTTCGACTTCGCGCCTGAGCTCGTCAGGCGCCCCTCCGACCTGCTGCGCCTCCTGTTGAGGAGACACTACCGGGGACAGCGGCTGCCGCGCCCCCTGGACGAGCGGCTGGCGCAGTTGCTCCGGCAGGGCGGCGCCTTCGCCTCCTGGCCGCTCACGACCATCCTCCCGGACCGGGACGCCTTCTTCGCCTTCCTTCAGGAGCGCTGGCCCCGGTTTCTCGACCGCCTCGCGGACGGCATCGGGGGCGGCAACCGGCAGGACGGGGAAGAAGCTCGTCGTCCAGCGCAGACAAGCCGCACGGCTTTGTATGACACCGGCTCAAGCAACGCCGGAGACGGCGACCGGCAGGAGGGGGAAGGCCGTCGTCCAGCACGAACAAGCCACGCGACTTCACGCAACGCCGGGAACGCCGGAGGCGGCGGCCTGAAAGATACGGAAGGGACGTCCAGCTTCGCCATCGGTGGACCCGCCGACCTGCCCTTCGACCACGCCGACGTCCGCGTCTATATCGACAACCTGTTCGTCGAAGGGATGCTGCGCCCCGTGTCCCACAGGTTCGGCCACGCGCTTCGCGGGGAATGGGCGTCGGTCGGGGTCCGCATCGACCCCGAGGCGGACCGGCTGCGCCGCCTCCGCCGCCTCGCGGAGGCCGTCGGAGCGACGATCCCCGAGGCGGATGTGCATCACCGGGAGTGGCTGTCGTTCGCCTACCGATGGGCCGAGCTCGGCGTGCTCCTGTCGGAGACCGCCGACCCGGCGCGGGCGGGTTCGAGCTCGCCGACCACCAGATCCCGTGCGGCGCAGTCGGATTTGGACTCGCCGACCACCGGCACCCGCGCGGCGCGAGCGGACTCGGACCCGCCGATTGCCGGACCCCGCGCCATGCCAGCGGATTCGGACTTGCCGATTTCCAGACCCTATGCGGCGCAGTCGGATTCGGACCTGCCGATCACCGGCCCCCCCGCCACACCAGCGGATTCCGGCTCACCGATCGTCGATCTCCACGCGGCGCAGTCGGATTCGAACGCTCCGATCGCCGACCTCCGCACCGACGTGGACCGCGCGTTCCTCGCCTGGATCGAACGCCGCTACGCGGGGCTCCACAACCAGCCGCCGGCCCCGCCGGTCATGGTGCACCACCTGCCCCGTTTCCTCGCCCGGAGGATCGCGGACGACCCCCGGCGCAAGGTCGCGCTCGTCGTCGATGGACTCGCCCTCGACCAGTGGATCGTGCTCCGGGACGCGCTGGCGGTACAGCGGCCGGCGCTCCGCTTTCGCGAAGGCGCCGCGTTCGCCTGGGCGCCGACGATCACCTCCGTCTCCCGGCAGGCGATCTTCGCGGGAACGCCGCCGCTCCACTTCCCCGCCAGCATCCTGACCACCGACCGGGAAGCCTCGCGGTGGACCCGGTTCTGGGCCGACCAGGGCCTCGCGGTGCGGGAAACGGGCTACGCCATGGGGTTGGGGGACGGCCTCCCCGAAGGTGTCCGCGAGCTCGTGTCGCGGCCCGCGATGCGCGCGCTCGGCCTCGTCGTGGACAAGGTCGACAAGATCATGCACGGCATGGCGCTCGGGGCGGCGGGGATGCACAACCAGGTTCGGCAGTGGGCCGGGGAGGGGTTCATGGCCGGGCTGCTGGATGCGCTTCTGGACGGCGGCTTCGCCGTCTTCCTGACCTCGGATCACGGCAACGTCGAGGCGGAAGGCCGCGGCCGGCCCGCCGAAGGCGCGATCGCCGAGGTCCGGGGAGAGCGTGCCCGCATCTACCCCGACCCGGTGCTGCGGTCGCGGGTGAAGGAACGCTTCCCGGACGCGATCGAATGGCCTTCCGTGGGGCTGCCCGAAGACTGCCTGGCGCTGCTCGCTCCCGGCCGGACAGCCTTCGTGCGCGAAGGCGAACGCATCGTCGGGCATGGCGGCGTCTCGCTCGAAGAGGTCGTCGTCCCGATGGTGGAGATCGAACGGGCGGCGGCATGAAGGGGCCGGCGGCGAAACGCGGGGAAGGGCGCGGGGAAGGGATCGGGTTCAGCCAGCGCATCCGGCTCGACTGGCTGGACTACACGGCCAACGCGGTCCTCGCCGGGAGCCCGGAGGGCGAGATCGTTACGGCTCTGCGGGAGCGGTTGCGGGAGCGGTTCTCGCTCGGCGGCGACCGGGTGAGCGGGAACCGGGACAAGGCCGTCTCGATCCTGACCAGGGTGTGGGTGGCGGTCCCGGACGAGCGCCGGCCGCTCCGCGACGAAGGTCTCGAACTCCTCCGGCAGGCGGACGCGGACAACCGGATGCTGGTGCATTGGTGCATGTGCATGGCGGCCTATCCCTTCTTCGGCGCGGTCGCAGAGGCGACCGGACGGCTGCTCCGCTTGCAGGGAACCGCGGCCGCGGCCCAGATACAGCGCCGGCTCCGCGAACGCTTGGGCGAACGCGAGACCGTCGCCCGCGCCGCGCGGCGGGTCCTGCGGGCGTTCATCGACTGGGGCGTTCTGGTGGAGGCCGGCGGGAAAGGGCTCTATCGCGGCGCGGCGAAGCGCGCCACCGGCCCCGGGCCGATCACCGTCTGGGTCCTGAAGGCCATGCTCTCGGCCGGCGGAGGCTCGCCCCAATCGCCGTCCGCCCTGCTTCGCGCCCCCCGCCTGTTCCCGTTCGAGATCGCGTCCCCGCCGCCGGCGGAGCTGGAGACCTGCGGCGCCTTCGAGATCGTCCGTGACGGACTCGATCACGAGATACTGCTCGGCCTCGCCTCGACGGCAACACTCGATCGGGTGCGCCGTTCGTAATCCGCCGGCCTGCTACGCGACTTGCGCGCAAGCGCGGCCGGGGTGAAGGTCACCGTCACCTGCTCTTCGAGCACCAGGCAGTAGAGCAGCAGGTCGAGTTCGGCATCACGCAGGTTGACGAAGTCCACGGTGAAGTGGAAACGGGTTCCGGGTGGCGCCGGCCGTACCTTGGCGGTTTGCGTAATACCGGCGTGCGGAGGCAGCGGGGAAATGGGCCGACAGCGACGCGCCATGACACGCAGAGGCTTGAATGAATCTGCTTTCGTTATGATTACGGATTCGAGAATGTGATTTACGAGTGAACTCTGGAGTTTATTTTCTCAAATAATTCAACGAGATAATAAAACTGACGATCTGGAAGATTGGTTCGGAGTATATGTGTCCGCCAAATCGGGTCAACTCCCACCTGCCGGATGCGCCCGCGCAGGAGCGCGCGGCGCAAGGAGCACGTCGGCGGAAGCGATCCGTCAATCCAGGAGCGCTTCCTCCAAGGGGAACGTCGACAACGTCTCGCAGCCGTCGGGCGTGACCAGGACCTGCTGCTCCAGCTTGACCCCCTCACGCTCCCCCACGGCGCCGACGTAGCTCTCCACGCAGAGCACCATGCCGGCCTCGATGACGCCTTCGTAAGGGGTGGAGCCGCGGAAGATCGGGGTGGCGCGCGGGTACTCGTCGCACATGCCGACACCGTGTATCAGGCATGAATAGGCGTTGGCGTGGAATTCCTCGGGTTGCAGGTGGGCCTGGCGCTGGAACGCCGTGAGCGGGACGCCGGGGCGGACGAGCTTCAGGTTGTGCTCGATCTCCTCCACCGCGAGCCGGTACAGCTCTTTCTGGCGCCTGGTCGGCCTGGCCGGTCCGCAGTGGAAGGTGCGCGAGACGTCGGCGAAGTACCCGAAAGGCCCGACCATGTCGGTGTCCACGCCCACCAGGTCGCCGGACTCGACCCGGCGTGGCGACGCCTCCTGGCACCAGGGGTTGGTGCGCGGCCCGGAGGCCAGCATGCGCCCGTCGTGCCAGTCGCCGTCGTTGGCGACGTTGGTGTAGTTGAGCAGCGCCCACAGCCGGGTCTCCGTCACGCCGGGGCGCAGTGCCCGTTTCATCCGGTCGAGGCCATGTTCGGCGACGGCCACGGCCCAGCGGATGCAGGCGATCTCGTCCTCCGACTTGATGGCCCGCGCCATCTCGGAGACGGCGACGCCGTCGATCACCTCGAGACCGCGCTGCATCATCGCTTGGGTCAGGCTCGGGTTGACGTACTCCACCGCCACCCGGCGGTTGCCGGCGCCGATCTCGGCGAGGTAGTCGACCACGTCGCCGGCGAGCCGCCGCGCGTTCTCCTGAAGCTCCGGGCCGCCGTCGAAGAACGCCATCCGCCGCCCGGAACGCGCTTCATCCGCATTGTGCGCAGAGCCGTAGGCGCCGTGCATGACGGTCGGGCCATCGACCGGCACGAACAGGTAGGCGGTGGGAATATGGGACTGGAACAGCGCATAGTTCCGGTAGTCCACGGCGTAGCGCAGGCTGACCGGATTGACCAGCAGGCACATCGAGGCGCCCGCCTCGCGCAGGCGCCCTCTGATGCGTCCGATGCGCCAGGCGTGGAGCCTTTCCCCGTCGATGTCCGGCATCTCCCGGTAGAGGGTCAGATCGCTCCAGTCGTCATCGGCGACCATGCGGTCCGGACTGATCGGGTTCATGGCAGGACGGGCCTCCCGGAGTGGTTCACTTTCTATCGAGTCACCCTCGCATGAGGGAAAACCGCCGGAGGCGGCGACCGCGTTCGACGGGGTGACGGCGCCGATCCGATCCACCCGCCGTCAGTCGATCGCCCGCCTGAGCTCGGCCACGAACGCGCTTGTCGGCGAAGCAGTTCGGGTGCGCGCGTTGCAAGGTCTCGGCGGAACCCACCCGCACGAGCACCGTTTCTCCGCCCGGGATACGCGCATCGCACATCCGCGACCCGGCGCGGCTGCGACCAAACCCCGGTGGGCTTTCGTCCCATGATGTCCAACCCGAATTGAGCCGGAGCCATGCGCCGGTTTGCGAACGGATTATAGAGTTCCGCGATGAGCACGGTCATCACCGTCTGGCCGGGCCGCGGACCGAGGCGCGGCAGCAGGCAGGCTTGCGGCTCACCGCGCCCCACCCTGCTCCTTCAGCGCGCGCAGGACCTTCTCCGGCGTGAAGGGCATCTCGTCGACGCGCACCCCCACCGCGTCGAAGATCGCATTGGCGATGGCGGGGATCGGGGGCGTCGAGCACATCTCCCCGACGCCCTTGCCGCCGTAGGGGCCGTCCGGGGCGGGCCGCTCCAGGATCGCGAAGCGTTGCTCGCAGACGTCCCCGGGGCCGGGCATCAGATACTCGTTGAAGTCGGCCGGGCCGTGGGAGCGGTCGGGGTAGTAGGGCTCGGTGGTCTCCCACAAGGCGTGGCTCATTCCCATCCAGCCGCCGCCCACGAGCTGCTGCTCGACGAGTTTCGGATTCATCGCGCGCCCGACCTCGTAGGCGGCCTGGATGGAGACGACCTCGACCTCCCCGGTCTCGTCGTCGACCTCGACCTCGGCCACCGTGCAGGCGTGTGCGTAGCAGGTCACCGGATCCATCTCCCCGGTCTCGGGATCCGGGGTGGACATGGGAACGAGGAAGATGCCGCGCCCCGATACGGTGCGGCCCTGCTCGAACTGCGCCGCGGCGGAGGCGTCGGCTACCGTGATCGAGCGCGACGGCGCACCGCGCACGTGGATGTTGCCCCGGCCGTCGGTGACGAGATCGGCGGCATCGACCTCCAGCTTCTCCGCCGCCGCCTCCAGCAGGACCCCGCGCGCCTCCTCGGCCGCCGCGATGACCGCGTTGCCGACCCGGTGGGTCCCGCGCGAGGCGAAGCTCCCCATGCAGTGCGGGCCGGTGTCGGAGTCCGCGGTGTCGACGAAGACGTCCTCCACCGGAACGCCCAGCGCTTCCGCGCAGATCTGCCGCACCACGCTCTTCATGCCCTGCCCCAGATCGATCGAGGAGAGGGCCACGGTGAACTGGCCGCCGGGGTTGGAGTGCACCAGCGCCTGGCTCGGGTCCCCGCCGAGGTTCATGCCGATCGGGTAGTTGACCGATGCGATCCCGCGCCCGCGCCTTCTGGCCATCGCTTCAACACCTCCTCGTTTCCGATCCGGCGCAACCGGAACCGGGGGCCGACTCCGATTCCGGGAACGGCACGTCCCGGGCCATGGCTTCAACGCCTTCTCGTTCCCAGCAGGCTGGACATCCGTCCGCCTCCCGTGAAGGGACTGCGCGCCGGCGTTGCGGGCGGCGGGGACGGCGGCTTTCCGGCCGTCGTTCCGGGGCCGGCCCGCGCCGGCGCCGCCCCCGGGGGTCGAGCCGCCGCCCCGGCCGGCGGCATCCTCCGCAACGTATCGTATCCGGTCGCCGTCCCTGGGGATTGCGCCGCCGCGCCTGTGGGCAGATCTCTTCCCGGCGGCGTTTCATGCCTGGACGACACCGGTTCCGGCGGAATCATGCCGCGCTCCCCTCCTCCGTCGCGCGTCGACGACATCGCCCGGAAACGCTCCGCGAGCGGCCAGTCGGTGAGCTGGGCCGCGGCCTGCACGCATTCGATGAGGGCCGCGTTCTTCGTCACCCGCCGGTGCGCCTTCATGTCGCCGTCCCGGTAGGCGTTCAGGATCCGGAACTCCATGGGGTCCATGCCGACGAGACGCGCGATCTTGTCCATCTGCACCTCCAGCGCGAAGTCCGCCCCGGTGACCCCGAACCCGCGCATCGCGCTCGACGGGGTGCGGTTCGTGTACACGCAGCGCGCATCGACCCATACGTTGGGGATGTAGTAGGGCCCCGGCATGTGGGCGGCGGCCTTGACCGCCCCGTAGGGAGACAGCCGGGAGTAGGCGCCCGCGTCGAAATAGATGCGCGCGTAGCGGGCGACGATCCGGCCGTCGTCCATGACCCCGTCCTTGACGTAGAAACGCTCGGCACCGCGCGGGCTCGACACCTGCATCTCCTCGGCGCGGCTGTAGGCGCTGCGCACCGGGCGCCGGGTGAGCATCGCCCCGAGCAGCGCCAGCGGCTCGTGGACGCTGTCCACCTTGCCGCCGAAGCCTCCGCCCACGGTGCCGCCCACGAAGTGGAGCCGGTTCGAAGGCACCTTCAGGATCCGGGCCGCGGTCTCCAGGCTGAAGAAGAGCGCCTGGGTGTTCGTGTAGCAGACGTAGCGGCCGGCGGTGTCGGGGGCCGCGATGCACCCACCGGTCTCGGTCGGCGCGTGCTCGATCGGCGACATCTGGTAGCGCTCCTCGATGACGTGGTCGGCCTCGCGGAAGGCGCGCTCGACGTCGCCGAAGCGGATCTTCTGGAAGTCGTACCCGTTGTAGTCGTACCAGTTGCGGCCGTGGTACTCGTTGACCAGAGGGGCGTCCGGGGCCAGCGCCTCCTCGACGTCGAACACCGCGGGCAGGGGCTCGTAGTCGACGCGGACCTTCGCGGCGGCGGCGGCGGCGGTCGCTTCGCTCTCGGCGATCACCGCGGCGATCGGTTCGCCGCGGTAGCGGACCTTGCCGAACGCCAGCGGCGGCTCGTCGTCGGGGCCGAGGTCGAGGAGGATCAGCAGGGTGTGGACCTTCTTGGGCACGTCCTCGGAGGTGAGGATGCGCACGACGCCGGGCATCTGCGCGGCCTCGCGGGTGTCGAGCGAACGGATCCGCGCATGGTGGTGGGGGCTGCGCGCGAGCTTCATGTGCAGCATCCCCGGCATGGCGTAGTCGTCGAAGAAGCGGCTGCGCCCGGTGACGTGCCCTTGCGCGTCCTGGCGCTGCGTGGGCCGGCCGACCTCGTTCAGGTCGTCGTCACGCTCGTCCGCGAACAGATCCTTGCGGAATTCCATGGCTTCGGCTCTCCTTTTCGGCATGGCCACCGCTCCAAAACCGACGCTTCGAACCATCCCTGTGCAACGCCCTCTCGTTGCATGGCCCGGCATCCCGGGAGGGCGGCGCCTCCGGAAACGGCTGCTCCGGGAACGCGGGCTTTCCGCCCGCAAACCGAAAATGCGGGTGGGAAGCCCGTGTCCGTCAAGGACACGCCGCGCAACCTCTACCTGCACGAAGTGCTGGATGTGTGGTTCGAGCACGAGGTCAAGCCGCGGCTACGGGGGCGCGCGTTCGAGGTGCGCTACGCCGAGGATGCGGTGCGGGTGTTCGAGCACGAGGAGGACGCGAGGCGGGTGCGGGCGGTGCTGGCGAGGCGGATGGAGAGGTACGGACTGCGCCTGCACCCGGACAAGATCCGGCGGGTGGACGCTCGCCGCCCGGACAAGCGCCCGCGTGGAGGAGCACAGCGCGGGCGCAGCTTCACGACGTTGGGGTTCACCCACTATTGGGGACGCTCCGGGAAGGGGCGATGGGTGGTGAAGCGCAAGACCGCCAAGGCCTGCCCCCGGCTTGCTGCCTGCCGGGGCAGGCTCCGAGTGGTTGAATCGGGGGACCGCTTCAGCCGGTCGCTGAAGGCGGCGGGCCAGTGGTGCCGGGCGCATCGTCATTGGAGTGTGCGAGACCAGCACGCGGCGTTGAGCCGCAAGCTGCGAGGCCACTGTGCCTGCTACGGAATCACCGGGAACGCCAGAGCGCTGCAACGCTTGCGATACGAAGTCGAGAGGCGATGGCGCAAGGGGCCGGACCGGCGCTTGGCGCGGGCGGATGACGTGGGAGCGATTCGGCAGGCTGCGCAAGACCTATCCCCTCCCCCAAGTGCGCGTAGTGCACAGTGTGTACCGTTGCGGAGCGAGCCCATGGCCCGAGGAGCCGGATGCTCGAATGGGGCACGTCCGGATCCGTGGGAGCGGCGGGAGTCTAGCACCAAACCCTTGTGCCGGATCTCGCTGCCGTCTCGGGAGACGTTCGACGTCTGGATTCGCCCCGGACGCCGGCGTACCCTCCCGGCATGGTCGCCACCGCATCCATCGATGCCGGCACGCGATCCGGCGCCGTGTTGAACGTATCGCTCGCCGGCGCCGGGTTCATCGGGCGGGTGCACGCGCAGTGCATTGCCGCGAACCCCGGGACCCGGCTGACCGCCGTCTTCGATCCGGACGAATCGGCGGCGGACGCGCTGGCCGCACGCCACGGCGCCCGTGTCGCGGGGGCCCTCGGGGAGATCACCGGCGGCGGCGAGACCGATGCCGTGGTGATCGCCTCGCCCACCGATTCGCATGGTGACATCGCTCGGGCCTGCGCTCGCGCGGGCAAGCCCTTTCTCTGCGAAAAGCCGCTGGATACGAACCGGGACGCCGCCGTCGAGACGGTGCGGTTCGTCCGCGACGCCGGCGTCTTCGCCGGAATCGGGTTCAACCGGCGCTTCGATCGGCAATATGCCGCGTTGAAGCGCGCGGTCGGGGAGGGCGAGGTCGGCCGGGTGGAGATGATGCACCTCACCTCCCGCAGCCATGCGCCGCCGACCCTCGACTACGTGAAGAAGTCCGGAGGCCAGTTGCGCGACAAGGGGTCGCATTTCTTCGATCTCGCCTGCTGGATCGCCGGTGAGCGGCCGACCGAGATCCACGCCGCCGGGGCCTGCCTGATCGAGCCGCGGTTCGCCGAATACGGCGACGTCGACACGGCGATGATCCTCCTGCGCATGTCGGGCGGGGCGCTGTGCCATCTCAACTTCAGCCGCCGCACCGCCTACGGCGCCGATGAACGGATCGAAGTGTCCGGCTCGGGCGGCAGGGTGGAATCGCGCCATCCCATCCCCGTGGACGTGGCGCTGTACCGGGGCGAGGCCATCCGCCAACAGGGCCTGCACCGGCATTGGTACGAACGCATCGAAAGCACGTATCCCGCACAGCTCGCCGCGTTCGTCGAGGCACTGGAACATCCGGGGCATGAATTCCCGACATTGGTCGACGGCCTGGTGGCCGAGGCCATCGCGGATGCCGGAATGCGTTCCCTGCGCACCCACCGGCCCGAGCCGATAGACTACGAATTCGATGTCTGAAGAACGGCTGCACGGGGAAACGCCGGGCTTCCCCATCCCGGTCACCGATGCGCGCGAAGCCCGGCGGACTACGGACGGCGAGATGAATCGGCGGCGGCGCCGCTACGCAGCTTTTTCGTTCAGGCGGTCTTGTGGCGGCCTTGCAGCATCGAGGCGGAAACCCCGCGACGTACCGCCGATGACGGAACCGGACATACCACTGATGACGGAGCCGGCAGAGCCGGGTGGCGCCGGCGACAAGGTCATGGCATGACGCAGCCGATTCGACTGGGCATGGTGGGCGGCGGACCCGGCGCCATGATCGGCCCGACGCATCGCCTCGCCGCGCGGATGGACGGGCACTACCGCCTGGTCGCGGGGGCGTTCTCGCGCAGCCCGGAACGCAACCGGGCGATGGGGGAGGAGCTGGCCCTGAGCCCCGACCGCGTGTACGCGGACTACGCCGAAATGGCGCGGGCGGAGAGCGTGCGCGAAGACGGGATCGAGGCGGTGGCGGTGGTCACCCCGAACGATTCCCACGTTCCGATCAGCACCTGCTTCCTGCGGCATGGGGTCCATGTCCTCTGCGACAAGCCGCTGGCGAACTCGCTGTCCGACGCCGAAGCGTTGCGCGACGTGGTGGGCGAATCCGGCCGCGTGTTCGCGCTGACCCACAACTACGCGGGCTATCCGATGGTGCGGGAAGCGCGGGCGCGGGTGGCGGCCGGAGCGCTGGGGGCGGTGCGCATCGTGCAGGCAGAGTACGCCAGCGGGGCGCGTTCGCGCCTGGTGGAAGCCGAGGGTGACGAGAAGACCGCGTGGCGCACCAATCCCGCCATCGGCGGGCCGAGCGCGGTGCTCTGCGACCTCGGGGTGCACGCCCATCACCTGCTGCGTTTCGTGACCGGATGCGAGGTCGAGGCGGTGTCCGCGTCGCTCGCAACCATGGTGCCGGGCCGGACCTCTCATGACGATGCCCAGGCCAGCCTGCGGTTGAGCGGAGGTGCGCGCGGGGCGCTGTGGGCGAGCTACGTGGCGGCGGGATGCCGCAACGGGCTGCGCCTGCTGGTCTGCGGCGAGTCCGGCACCCTCGAATGGTGGCAGGAACAGCCCGAGGTACTCACCATCCACGCCCTCGGCGGCTCGACCCGCCGGCTCCACCGCGGCGATGCGGGACTCGGCGAGGAGGCGCACGCCGCGACCCGCCGCAAGCCCGGACAGCCGGAAGGATTCCAGGAGGCGTTCGCCAACGTCTACAGTGACGTCGCCGGCTGGATTCGAACCCCCGCCGGCCGGCGCGGTCGCGCCCCCTGGCCGGCCGCCGGCGTGCATGACGGTGTGGCGGGGATGCGCTTCATCGAAGCCTGTGTCGCGTCAGACCGGGATGGAGCGAGGTGGGTGGATGCGTAGCCGCCCTCATGCACGCTTGACCATCCCGCCGAGAGGGCGCCCCCCGAGGAGGTGCAGGTGGAGATGGAACACCTCCTGGTTCCCGTCTCGATTGCAGTTGATGATGAGCCGGTAGCCGCTCTCGGCGATTCCTTCCTGCTTCGTGAGGTCGCAGGCGACCAGCAGCATGTGGCCGGCGAGGGCCTCGTCCTCGTCGGCGAGATCGTTGACGGTCGGGATCTCCCGGTTCAGCACGATGAGGATGTGGGTCGGGGCGGCCGGGTTGATGTCGCGGAACGCGGTCACCCGATCGTCTTCGTGGACGACGTCGGCGGGCAGCTCGCCTGCGACGATCTTTCGAGAAAATTGTGGACATCGGCACTCATTGGCTGAGCCGGGCTTGCGGGGGCGGGCGGACGTCGAGCCGCTGACGGGCAACGGGCCGCGTACCGGCGGTGTTTGAGCAGTCCGGATGATAGCCGAGCCACGCCGGGACGCGACACCGCCCAACGCCACCGGTCGACCGGCGGCGAGCGCGTCGGGTTGAGCACGTGACGGCGACGGCGCGGTAAGATGCCCTCACGTGTTTTCCCCTGGAGCCGAATCGTGATCGTCGAACAGATCTGGACCGCCAACGCCTACCGCAACTTCAACTACCTGATCGCGTGCGCCGAGACCGGTGAGGCTCTCGCCGTCGACCCGCTCGATCACCGAAAATGCCTTGCTGCGGCGGAGGCGCGCGGGTTCGAGATCACACAAATCCTGAACACCCACGAGCACGGGGACCACATCGGCGGGAACGGACCCATGGTCGAGGCGACGGGCGCGAAGATCATCGCCCACGCGAACGCGGGCTCGCGCATTCCAGGCATGGACAGGGGGCTTGGGGCCGGTGACTTGGTGAAGGTCGGCAGGACGATCGAGCTCGAATCGCTCGACACCCCGGGGCACACGATGAGCCACGTCTGCCTGCTGTCGCATACCGGGACGCCGGCACTGTTCTGCGGCGATACACTGTTCAACGCAGGCGCCGGCAACTGCCACAACGGCGGGCATCCGCGGGAGCTCTACCAGACGTTCGTCCAGCAGCTCTCGAAGCTGCCGGACGCGACCCGGATCTACCCGGGCCATGACTACTGGGAGAACAACCTCGGCTTCACCCTCGACCGCGAGCCCGACAACGAACAGGCGGCCGGACTGTTGCGTGAGGTCAGCGTGCGCGCCCCGGACGACGCCCTGATCTCCACTCTTGGACTCGAGAAGGAGATCAATACGTTCTTCCGCCTTACGAGCCCGAGCGTCATCGCAAAGCTGCGCGAGGCGTTCCCCGATCTCCCCGACTCTCCCGATCCGGAGACCGTCTTTCTCAAGCTGCGTGAATTGAGGAACCGCTGGTGAATCGGTGAGTGTCGAGTTCGTGGGTCAGTACTCGCCAGCCGTCGAATCGCCGGCACGTCCCTTCTGTTATCGTATTCATACCGACCGTCAACGGAGGACCACCGCAATGGGACAAGCTCCGTCCATGTCCTCGGGCGCCGGGAACGGGGACGGCCTCGGGGTCACCCTCGGCGTCGAAGAGGAGTTCTTCCTCGTCGATCCCGAGTCCCGCGACCTCCTTGTCGACCCCGATCTCGGCATCTTCGAGACCTGCGAGAAGAACAGTGGGCCGCACAAGGTCGTGCGGGAGCTTCTCCGCACCCAGGTCGAGACCAATACCCGGGTCTGCGAATCGGTTGCCGACGTACGCAAGGCGCTACGCGAGACCCGCCGGCTGGTCGTCGGTGCCGCCGAGGAACACGGGGCCGCGCTGATGGCCGCCTCCACCCATCCCTTCGCGCCGTGGAGAGCGCAGGTGACCACTCCCAAGGAGCGCTATGAACGCTTTGCGGTCACGTACCAGGAGACCGTGCGCCGTTTCCTCGTCGGCGGCATGCACATCCACGCCGGCTTCGGCGATCCGGATTCGCGCATCCGGGTCATGACCGCGCTCCGGCGCTACCTCCCCCTGCTCCATGCGCTGTCCACATCGTCGCCGTTCAACGCCGGGCGCGAGACCGGGTTCAAGTCCTACCGGCTGAACGTTATCGGCGGTCTCCCGCGCACCAGTCTCCCCGGCCCGATGTGGTCACGGGCGGCGTACGAACAACTTCTGGACGAGTACCGGCGCATGGAGTTCGTCAGGGACGGCAGCGAGCTGTGGTGGGACATCCGCCCCTCCCACGCCTACCCGACGGTGGAGATGCGGATTTGCGATCTCTGCACCCGTATCGAGGATGCGGTGTGCATTGCGGCGCTGTATGCGTCCCTCATCCGGATGCTGCTGCGCAAGGATCGGAAAGGCGCGCTGCCGCCCGAGCCCCCCACCGAGCTCATCGCCGAGAACCGGTGGCTCGCCCAACGCTACGGGGTGCTTGCCTTCTTCGGCGACCCGCACCGCGGCGGGCGGACGGACATCGAGGACTACGCGATCCAGGTCATCGAGGGGCTTGCCGGCGACGCCCGGGCACTGGACTGCGAGGAGGAACTGCGCCGCGCGCTCACCATCATTCGGGAGGGCACCGGCGCCGACCGGCAGGTCGACCACTTCCGCCTCCGGCGCCTGGAGGGAGACACGGAGGAGGAGGCCATGCGTCGCGTCGTCGATCTCGTGCTCGCCGAAAGCCGGGAGGGGCTCGATGACGCGGGCTGATGCACGCGATGATCCGGCCTTGGAAGGAGGGCGGGGGGTACGGCAGACGGTCTGCGACGGACCCCGGCGGGGCCGCCGGTACGGATCATTCGACGACCCTCACACTGTGCTTCATCAACTTCGTTTCGCTGGCGCCGTCGAATGCGATGGTTGAGAACACCGCGTTGCCGAGCATGATCATCGACGCCGCGCCGCCCGCCGACTCGACGTCGGCGATGATCCGACGCACACCAGGATGGCGCAGCAGGTCGCTCGCGACGGAGAACCGCTTCGCGACCGCGACATACTCGGAGAACTCCGTGACCTCCCGGCAAGCGAGCTCCGCAAGATCGGCGAGCGCGGCGTCGGCCGCCGCGTTGATCCTTTCGACGTGTTCAGGATCGCCGATGATTTCGCGGGTCCGGATGGGGCTGAAGTACCGGTAGAACACCGCCCGTTCGGCGACCGGCAGGCTCACCGCCGCGAGCGGGTCCCCCGGCACGAGCTTCGCGAGACAGCCGCCGTGGAATTGTCCGCACACGTCGCCGAGCCCGGTGAGGTTCTCCACCTCCGCGACGTGGGCGGCCATGGCAAGCGCGTGCCCGTCCAGCCCCAGATCGAACCCGGCGTTGAGCGCGCAGGCGGTGGCGAGCGCCGATGCCCCACTGAGCCCGAACCCGCCGCTCAACGGAAGGGGACTCTCCAGCGCCACCCTGACCGGACGGCTCGCGATGGCATCGACCACGTGACGGACGGTCTTGAAGTCGAACACATCGCCATTGAAGGCGGTCTCGACGGCCGGAGCATCGCCCACCGTCGCGGTCACGCCATGCTGCACTGTAAAGCCCATGCCCAGGGAATGCATCCGCCGCGGGTCGTCGTCGCGGACGATCTTGAAGACGCCCGAGACGTTGCCGGGCGCAAATGCGGATATGTGCATGGTTGGGTCCGCAGACTGCCGGGAAGGGAGGGAGGGTGTGAGGGAGGGTGTTGCAGGCAACGCCATCGTACCATTTGCGAGTACCTGACCGAAACCTTCCACCCGTGTTCAAGCAGGCCCTCCCGCGGAGCAGCGCCCCGTGTGTCGTTGGACAGTCAGCAATTCCCGCTGACGCTCCATACACGGTCATGAAACCGGGACTTCACGGCCTTTTCCACCTTCTGAGCGCACGATTGCCGCGATTCAACGGATGTTTTCGGGCTTGACGGGAATTGCTGCTGGACAGTGCTGCCGGTTGACTGCGGGGCGTTGTACGGTCAGGCTGAATCTCGTCGAACCCGGACGCGGGAGGGCTCGGACGCCGGACCGATCCGCCTGCGAGCCCGTGCGGGTCGCCTCGCCGCGGCCGGTGGAGCCGCTCCGGGCAAGACGGGAACAAGCCGGACGGACGGGAGACGGACGGACAGCGTCGGCGGATCATCGTTACTGACGGGGCTTGTTCCCGATCATCCCGAGGAAACAAAGAGGAAACCACCATGAAAAAGCGTACCGCAAGCCGTTTGGCCGTGTGGCTGGGCGCCGCCGCCGTTGCGTTCGGCCCGGCGCAGGGCGGCGCCGCCGGGATGGGAGCGATCGATGAGCCGATCCGGCTGGCGCTCAACGAATGGACGGGCCAGCACATCACCACCCACGTCGCGGGCGAGATCCTCAAGCGCGCGGGCTACCAGGTCGAATACGTGACGGCGGGGTACTTCCCGCAGTTCACGGCGCTTGCCGACGGCACCATCAGCGCGAGCCTCGAGATCTGGTCCAACAACATCGGCGACAACTGGATCAAGGCGCGCGACACCGGCAAGGTCGTGCACATCGGGGATCTGGGCCTCGACACCAACGAAGGCTGGATGTATCCGAAGCACATGGAGGAGACGTGCCCGGGCCTGCCGGCCTGGCAGGCGCTGGCCGACTGCGTGCAGGCCCTGGCCACCGCCGAGACCTTCCCCGACGGGCGCATCCTCTCCTATCCGGCCGACTGGGGCACCCGCTCGGTCGACATGATCAAGGGCCTGGGGATCCCCTACCAGGCGGTGCCGGCGGGCAGCGAGGGCGCGCTGGTCGCCGAGCTCAAGGCCGCGGCCGAGAAGAAGAGCCCGCTGGTCATGATGTTCTGGGCGCCCCACTGGGTGCTGGCGGAGGTCGACGTCGGATGGGTGTACATGCCGAAATGGGAGGCGGCGTGCACGGAAGACCCTGCATGGGGGCCGAATCCCGACGAAATCAATGACTGCGGCGTGGACGTGGCGATCACCTTCAAGGTCGCCTGGGCCGGGCTGGAAGAGAAATGGCCCGCGGCGTCGGCGTTTCTCAAGGCGTTCCGGATGAAGGACACGGACCAGATCCCGATGATGGCGGCGATCGACGTGAAGGGCGAGGACCTGGCGGAGGTGGCCAGCGCCTGGGTGGACGCGAACGAAGCCACCTGGCGGCCCTGGCTCGACGCGGCCATGCAGTAGAGGTGCAGTCCCGGGCCGTCGGTCGGATCCGCTTCATCCGTCTCTTGCCGGAAGCGGCCGTGTACCCGGCGCACCGGCGGAGATGCACGTTCGGACTGCGGTGCGCTCCGGGGCTGGGGCGGTATCCCTGTTTCGGCTCGGGTCGCCGCGGCGCCGGCGTCCCCCGGATACGCAGTGGCGCGCGTTTTCCGATCGGACGCTGGGAGGGAGGGTGATGGCGCGGGCGAGAAGCTCCGCTACGGCGGCGGATCGTCCGGTGAAGATCTCCTGCCGGCACGTCTGGAAGGTCTACGGCCCCGACCCCTCGGGGTACTTCGCGGCCGGCGGCGTCACCGATCCCGCCGCCCTGCGCGAGCGGATGCGCGCCGAGGCTCACGTGGTGGCGGCGAGCGACGTGAGCTTCGATGTCCGTGCGGGCGAGATCTTCATCATCATGGGGCTGTCCGGGTCGGGCAAGTCGACAATGGTGCGCTGTCTGTCGCGGCTCGTGGAGCCCACCGCCGGGGAGGTCCTGCTCGACGGCGCCGATCTGCTCAGGGCGTCGGAGAAGGAGCTGATCGAGATCCGGCGCCGCAAGATGGGCATGGTGTTCCAGAACTTCGGCCTGCTCCCCCACCTGACGGTGGTGGAGAACGTCGCCTTCCCGCTCAGGATCCAGGGAGTCGATCCGCGCGCCCGCATGGCGCGGGCCCAGGAGATGGTGGAGCTCGTGGGCCTCAAGGGGCGCGAACAATCCTTTCCGCACGAGCTCTCGGGCGGGCAGCAGCAGCGGGTGGGCATCGCGCGTTCGCTGGCGGTCGAGCCGGAGCTGTGGTTCCTCGACGAGCCCTTCTCCGCTCTCGATCCCCTCATCCGGCGGCAGATGCAGGACGAGTTCGCCCGGCTCCAGACCATGCTGGACAAGACCATCGTCTTCATCACCCACGACTTCCTGGAGGCGTTGCGCCTCGCCGACCGCATGGCCGTCATGAAGGACGGGGAGGTCGTGCAGATCGGCACGCCCTCGGAGATCGTGCTCAACCCGGCCGACGACTACGTCGCGGAGTTCACCAGCGACGTGCCGCTGGTGCGGGTGATCACGGTGGCGGATCTGATGGAGCCTTACGAAGGAGTGCTCGACCCGGCAGATGCGTGCGGCACGCACATGTCGCTGCACGAGGCTCTGCCGTACTTCGCGCAGCAGCCCGAGGGCTTCGCGGTGACCGGCGACGGCGGCCGGGTCATCGGCCAGATCACCGCGGCGAAGGTGTTGCGCACCTTGGCCGCCGGCGAAGACCGGGCCGCGGAACCGATCCGGTGACTGCGGTCCGGGCCGGGGGGCCGCTGCCGGCGCCCCGGCTCAGTCCCTTCCTGATCGCCTGGGCCGCGGCCGGGGTCCTGGCGGCGCTCTTTCTCGGCGCGACCGCGAAGGTGGAGTGGCTCTCGGCCCCGCCCGCCGTGGCGCGGAAGCCGATCGTGGGCGCCGTCAACGTGGCCATGGCGTGGTTCGTCGACACCTTCAAGTGGCCGTTCGAGACCGTCGCGTGGCTGCTCGGATGGCCCATGGCCGGGCTCCAGGGGCTGCTGCAATGGCTGCCCTGGTCGGCGACCCTGGCCGCGTTCACGGCCCTCGCGTTCTTCGCCTCCGGCCGGCGGCTCGCGATCTTCACCGCCGCCGCCCTCCTCTACATGGTGGTCACCGGGTACTGGGCGCAGAGCATGAACACCCTCGCCCTGGTCGGGGTGGCGGTGCCGCTGGCGGTGGGGCTCGGGTTCGGCCTCGGGGTCTGGGGCTACCGCTCCGACCGGGCGAGCCGGGTCCTTGGGCCCTGCCTCGATCTGATGCAGACGGTGCCGACCTTCGCCTACCTGATCCCGATCCTCCTCCTGTTCGGGTTCGGCCCCGTGGTGGGCCTGGTCGCGAGCGCCATCTACGCGACCCCGCCCATGGTGCGCAACGTCATGCTGGGCCTGCGGCGCATCCCGCCCGACGTCGTGGAATCCGCGCGCATGTGCGGCGCGACCCCGGCGCAATGCTTCCGGCTGGCGGAGGTGCCGGCCGCGCTGCCGCAGATCATGGTGGGGGTCAACCAGACCACCATGGCCGCGCTCTCCATGGTCATCATCGCGGCCATCATCGGCGGCTTCGACGACATTGGCTGGGAGGTCCTGTCCACGATGCGCAAGGCGCAGTTCGGCCAGTCCCTCCTCTCCGGCCTCGTCATCGCCCTGATGGCCATGATCATCGACCGCATCTCGGGGGGCTTCACCCGGCACGAGCATTTTCTGCACACCGGCGAGGAGAGTTTTGCCAAGCGCCATCGCATTGTCGTCGGGGTGGTGGGGGCGGCTCTGGCCGGTGGAGCCCCGGCCCTCCTGATCCCCTTCCTCGCGGACTGGCCGGACGATTGGCGGCTCTACCCGGCGGAGCCCCTGAACGAGGGCCTGCGCTACGTGATCACGACCTTCGGCGCCTTCCTCGACGCCTTCAAGAACGGCGCCAACTTCTTCTTCCTGCTGCCGATCAAGATCGGCCTGCAGCGGGCCGTCTCCCCCTTCTCCTGGGGGATCGAGTTCACGCCCTTCGCGCAGGGCGCGTACTGGCTCGGGGTGGCAGCGCTGGCGGGGACCGCGCTGGCGCGTCGGGCGGAGACGCTCGCGGTGGTGGTCGCGATCCTGGGAACGGTCCTGTTCTTCGGCGTCTCGGGGCTGCCGTGGCCGATCTTCGTGGTGTTCGTGTCCCTCGCCGCATGGCGGGCCGGAGGATGGCCCACCACCGCCTTCGCCCTCTGTGGAATGGCCTTCATCCTCGTCACCGGGGTGTGGAAGGAGGCGATGCTCTCGGTCTACCTGTGCGGCGCGGCGGTGATCTTCTGCGTGGTGTCCGGGGGAGCGGTCGGGGTGTGGGCGGCGCGCAACGACCGGGTCTCGGCCGTCATCCGGCCGATCGCCGACACCCTCCAGACCATGCCCCAGTTCGTCTACCTGATCCCGGTGCTGATGGTGTTCCAGGTAGGCGATCTTTCGGCGCTCATCGCGGTCGTCGCCTACGCGGTCGTGCCGATCACCCGGTACACGGAGCACGGGATCCGCAACGTCCGCCCCGACGCGGTCGAGGCGGCGACGGCCATGGGGTGCACGAGGCGGGAGGTCCTGTTCCGGGTGCAGCTCCCCATGGCCCTGCCCGAGATCATGCTGGGGCTCAACCAGACGATCCTCTACGGCCTCGGCATGCTGGTGATCGCGGCCCTGGTGGGCACTCGCGACCTCGGCCAGCTCGTCTACATCGCGCTCGGGAAAGCCAATGCGGGCCAGGGTCTGATCGCGGGCCTGGCCATCGCCCTCATCGCCATGATCGCCGACCGCGTCATCCAGGCGTGGGCCGCCGGGAAGAAGGCGCAGCTCGGCCTGAAGAGCTGAGCGGGACACACGCCGCCCGTTCGCGACGTATCTGGCGCGACGGCATCGCCGCGTCAGGTCAGGCCTCGGAGCCCGCCGCATCGCCTGCGCATTGCGTGGCGGCGGAGTCGCCCTCCATACGCGGGGCCGGAATCACGCGCCGCAGATCAGACAGTCTCCGCACCCGCCGTCGTGATTCGCTCGAGGCCGGGAGGCGACCCCCCCCGTGCTCGTTGCGTCATCGCCCCGGAGACGCCCTGACCGTATCGTATCCTTCGAGTCTTCCGGGATCGAATCCGAAAACTCCCGGAAGGCCCGAAAGAGGGCGATGGGGACGTTCGGAAAGGTACTCCTGCCCCTGATCGTCCTGCTGACCGGACCGGTTACCCGCCCTGGCCGTATCCTTCGAGACTTCCAAGATCGAACCGGAAACCTCCCGGAAGGTCTGAAACAGGGCGATGGGGACATTCGGAAAGCTACTCCTGCTCCTGCTCGTCCTGCTGACCGGACCGGTACTCGCCCTGGCCGGCGGCACCGTGCGGCTGGGGCAGGACTGGCGGACCGCGGACCGGTCGAGCGCCGGCATCGCATCGGCCCCGCACGATGCACCGGAGGCGATCGTTCAGGTCTGGGCGGCGCGCGCGTTCAACTGGCGGGGTCTGTTCGCGGTGCATACCTGGATCGCCACCAAGCCCGAGAACGCGCCTCACTACACGGTCCACCAGGTGATCGGCTGGCGGGGACGGGGCGGCGGCAACGTGGTCGTATCCTTGCCCGATATCCCGGATCGGCGGTGGTACGGTCATCCGCCGCGTCTCGTGAAGGAGCTGCGGGGTCCCGCCGCGGCGGGCGCGATCCCGAAGATCATCGACGCGGTGAAGGCATACCCCTACGCCTACCGTTACCGTCTGTGGCCGGGCCCCAACAGCAACACCTTTACCGCCTTCGTCGCGCGCCAGGTATCCGAGCTCGGGGCGGAACTTCCGGCCATCGCCATCGGCAAGGACTATCTCGGGGGCGGGCGGATCTTCGCGCGCAGCCCGGCCGGATCGGGGTTCCAGGCGTCGCTGTTCGGGCTCGTCGGAGTGCTTGCCGGCGTCAAGGAAGGCATCGAGATCAACGTGCTTGGCCTGGTCTTCGGCGTCGACCCTCTCGGACCCGCGATCAAGCTCCCGGGGATCGGGCGGCTCGGGTTCGGCGAACCGAGGATGCAGGGAGCCGATTGACCGCTGTCGCCTCCCCGGCCCGCGTGCGAGGCGGGCGCTCATCTCGAATGGCGTCCCGGATCGCCGGATCCGCGGTGTCGATCTCCGGCGTCGCCCGCTCCAGCGTCTCGCCGACGACCTGTTCGGGCGTGAAGTCCACCCCGAACAGGGACCGCGACACCTTCGCCACTTCACGCCGCTGCTCCTCGCTGCTCCCGCCGCTGGCCATCGTGGCCGAGGTGCCGATGCAGATGGCGCCGTCGGAGGCGGTGCCGACGCCGGAAGCGACGCCGTTGCCGAAGGCGTGGCGGCAGCGGCGGATGAGCATCGCAACGTCCGCCCCCTGCCGGAATAAGCCGGAATAAGCCGATGGTTCTATAATCTCTGATTATGTTGAACAACCAGGAAATTCAAGGCTTCCGACCTACGGATATGGCCGGAAATTGGCCGAATTGCGCCACCGGCGCATTCACCGGGGGGTACGCGCCGGTCATTCGATTTTCAATGCGCACTGAAAGGGTGCCGAATCAAGCTACAGGCGTTTACGGCCCTCACGCCCGTGCGGCGTTCTCCCGTGGAACGCTTCAGCTCCAGGGTCTCCGATTCGCCGGCCGCGGCCAGCCGTTCAAGCTCGCCGATTTTCATTCACCAGGACTACGATGTTGAAGATGCAACAATCCTGCTTCCCCGAGTAGCCGTTTGCAGGTCGTTGCGCTGGCGACTCCACCATGTCGAGCCAGCGCCGTTCGATCCGGTTGTCGCAACGCTTCCGAAGCGCGGCCAGCATTGCCGGGGCTGGAGTCGATCCGATTCCGTGGACACGATTCGCGTGCGCCGGAATTGGATGGCCAGGCGGGCCATCGGTATGCGGAGGCGACTGCCCCCACGGAGGCGGCGCGATGAACCTCTGCCGCGGTACCCGAGGGGCCGAGACCGAGGGGCGGTCAATACTTCACAGGCCCCGGCACTTCACAAGCCCCGGTGCGCAGACGTTCGCGGGACAAAGTCGCAGCAAGCGGCCGAGGCGTACCGCCGGGACCTCATGCGCCGCGGATGCGATGGAAGCGTTCGAGCAATTCGTCGCCGGTCCGGCACTCCACGACCCAGTCCCCCACCTTGATGAGGTCTTCCGCGTCCTCGACCTCCGACAGAAGCTCCGAGAGCCGCGCTGCCGTCTCGGCCCCGAAGCGCCGTTCTGTCTGGCGGCGCAGCAACATCCGCTCCCCCTCGGCGATACCCCGTGCGACCGCCCGTTCCTCGAACTCCCTCGTCCGCGCCTCCATCAACGTCGCCATCTCCTTCCCTCCTCGGCTCTCTTGCAACCCCCGCTCCATCTCCTCCTCCCCCGGATACCCCTCGAACGCCTCCACCAGCAGCCGCGCACGCGCCTCCACCGGACCCGCCTCCAGACCAATCAGCGTCGTCATCCGGTTGCCCGGCGGCAGCCGGCTGCCCATGAGGTCGGCGCCCTCGCCCGCCCGCTCCCGCTCGTCGAGCAGCGCATAGGCCCATGCCTCGTTGCCGATCCAGCCCGCTGCCCCTGGCGGCGGCGCGGTCCCCGGCGCCGCCACCGGACCCGACCGCGCCCCCCTCGGCCTTGACCGTCCCGTGGTTGCGCAGGAGGCGATGCAGCAGGTAGACGTACTCGTACATCCGGAACGCCATGTCGGGGCCCACGGTGGACTGGCACTCGAACAGGAGGAGAGCAGGCAGGGGCGTTCGCCGTTGGCCAGCGGGGGGCCGCCCGAGGGGCTGGCGGTGTTGAACCCGACGCGCCAGACCATGTCGCCGATGCGGTGGTGGAGTCGGCCCCGATGTACTCGGCATTCCCTTGGGTGAGGGTGGAGAAGTCGAGCTGGCCGCACCACTCGGGGGCGAGGAAGCCGCACACGATGTCTTCGACCATGCGGGGTTGGGCGAGGAGGAGCTTGTAGGCGGGGTCGGAGGAGGAGGCCATGCGGGGCAGGGGGGAGCGGTGCGCCCGCGAAAGCGGCGTGTGTCCTGCGGCCCGTAGGCCGGGAGCCCGACGTCGCGCGGTATCGGCCCGGCGCCGTGCAGGAGGTCGGTCGGATCGTGTGGATTCGCGGGGTGTTCCGTGCGTGGTGGGTGTTGACGGTGGGGCAGCGTCCGTCCCCTTCATTCATGAAGGTAGCTTCCGGCCCGGAGAATCGGGGATCGGCCGCTCGAATCCGCGATGGTGATCGATGGCGATGAGCGGGACAGTCCGAAGCCCGGCCTCGTTCTGCCTGCTGCCGGGGAGAGGGGTGAGCGGGTCGCCGGGCGGGCAAGAGCACCGACCGCCTCTCAGACGACCCGGACGGTCATGGCGCCGATGCCCTCGACCTCGAGCTCCATCAGGTCGCCTCTCTCGACCGCAGCCACGCCCGAGGGGGTCCCCGACAGGATGACGTCGCCGGCGGCGAGCTCGAAGTAGCCCGAGAGGTACGAGATCATCTCAGGCACCTTCCAGATCATGTGGCCGAGATCGCCTTCCTGGCGGAGCTCCCCGTTGACCTCGAGCGCGATCCTGCCGTGGGACGGATGGCCGACCACCGATGCAGGACGCACGGGCCCGACCGGCGCCGAGCGCTCGAACGCCTTGCCGATCTCCCACGGCCGGCGGAGCTTCTTCTGCTCGCCCTGCAGGTCGCGGCGGGTCATGTCCAGCGCCGGCGCATAGCCGTACACATGGTCGAGCGCACGGTCGACCGGAATGTCCACGCCCCCGGATCTCAGCATGACGGCCAGCTCGGCCTCGTGATGCACGTCGGTGGAATTGGGCGGGTAGGGAAATTCGCCCGATGCGTCGAGATTGTCGGGATTCTTCTGGAAGAAGAAGGGCGCCTCGCGATTCGGATCGCCCCCCATCTCGATGGTGTGCGCGGCATAGTTGCGCCCGATGCAGTAGACCCGGCGGACCGGGAACACGGCGTCCGATCCGGCGATGGGAAGGGTGGCGACCGGCGGCGGTTCGATTGCGAAGCTGGGCATGCGTGCCTCCGTTGCGGTTCCTGTTCGGCCCGGGGCCGGTGGAGGGATCGATTCCGGACCATTCACGATCAATCTGGGAAGATTTCTTTGATCCCGTGGATTGGTTGCCATGTTGAGCCGTATAAAGTATATGTAGTCCAATCATGATGATTGGTCAACCAATTTGGGAGACGATGCGTGCTCGCAATGCCGGAAATGGTGGAACGGGAGGATGCGCTCGCGGCGCTCAGGGCCTTCATCGTGGCCGGGAAGTACGGCCCGGGCGATCGGCTGCCGCCTGAGCGCGAGCTGATCGTCCGCCTCGACATGACCCGCACGAAGCTGCGCCGTGCCCTGGAGGCGCTGGAGCGCGAGGGAAGGATCTGGCGCCATGTGGGCAAGGGCACGTTCCTCGCCGCGGAGGGCTCCGGTCGCTTGGCGGATCTCGGGCGGCAGGTCACGCCGGGGCAGATGATGCGCGCGCGGCTTGCGCTCGAGCCGGCTCTTGCGAAGGAGGCAGCCATCGGCGCTTCCGCAGAGGCGGTCGCACGGATCCGACTGAACCGGAACCAGGCCGCGGAGGCCGCCACCTGGGACGAGTACGAAGCGCGCGACGACATGTTCCACCGGGCGATCGCGGAGGCCACGGGGAACGTGCTGCTGCTGTCGCTCTTCGACCGTCTGAACCAGGTGCGCCGGGCGGTGGCGTGGAACACGGTGGTGCGGAAACCGCCGCGCCCCCCCGCGAATCATTCGAGCTTCGCCGAGCATGACTGGATCGTGTCGGCGATCGAGGCGCGCGATCCTGCAGCGGCCCACACGGCGATGCGCGATCACCTGAGCTCGGTCTCGGCCCGCTTGTTCGGGGACGTGTGACACGGCGGCACACGCAGCCAACCCGCCGGGCCGCAGGAGACGCGGCCATCCACATGCAGGAAGGGAACAGGGGGAAACGACGATGGCAAACGTTTTCAGAAAAAAACGGCCATGGTGGTGGCGCTGCCGATCGCCCTCGGGCTGTCCATCTCCACCGCGCAGGCGGACAGGATCCGGATTGCGCTGGCGGAGACGCCGTCCGACGAGCTCGCGGCCTTCTTCGTCGCGCTCGACCGGGCGAAGGCAAACGGGCTCGACTACGAATGGACCGCCTTCTCGGACGAGGAGCTGGCGATCCAGGCGGTGCTGAGCGGGCAGATGGACATCGGATTCGGTGATCCTCTGGGGACTGCTCTGGGAGGCGGTGGGGCGGACTCACGTTCTTCCTGCCGCCGCTGTCGGACGTCATCGCCACGTTCTTCGCCATCGCCGGCACCGCGGCCTTCCAGAAGGCGCTGTCGGAGACCGCGCAGGCGTTTCTCGCGGGCGTGTTCTCCGCCGTGGCCATCGGAATCCCGGTGGGGATCCTGATGGGAAAGAACCGGCTGCTCGACGAGCTGCTGCCCTGGGTGAACATCTTTCTCAGCGCTCCCCTGACCGCACTGGTCCCGGTCGCGCCGCGACCGGCGTGGGCGACGGCATGCATCGCCGGGCGCCCGTCTGTACGGCAACATGCTCCCGCCCGGAGTCTTCAACCCGAATCCGCCGCGGGGCTATACTCCCGCCGCCAGGGCAGGGGCGCCGCCGGTTTCGCCTCGGGAAGCGCGGGCGCGGCTCTCGAAGCGGAGGACGGCGGGACACGGTTCCGAGACGCCGCCGCGCATCCGGCCCGGAGGCAGGCTCGCCCGAGCCGGCACACGGCCCATCGACGGTACGGTCCGCAAGCCGGGGGCGGATCCCCTTTCCCGCTTCGCAAGAAGCGGCCCCGCCGCTCCCCGCGGGGGCGGACAGGACACCGGAGGAACGAACACCATGCCGGTAGAAATCTCCATGAACGTGAACGGCAAGGCAGTCTCCGCGCAAGTCGAGGACCGCACCCTCCTGGTGGAGCTGCTGCGCGAGAACCTGCGGCTCACCGGAACCCACGTGGGCTGCGACACCAGCCAGTGCGGAGCCTGCGTGGTGCACGTCGACGGCCGATCGGTCAAGGCGTGCACGATGCTCGCGAGGCAGGCGCAGGGCGCCGACGTCACCACCATCGAAGGGCTGGCGGAAGGCGGCAAGCTCCATCCCATGCAGGAGGCGTTCCGCCAGAACCACGGGCTGCAATGCGGCTTCTGCACCCCCGGGATGGTCATGAGCGCACTCGATCTCGTGGCCCGCAATCCGGATCCCAGCGGGGCCGAAGTCCGCGAGTGGCTGGAAGGAAACCTTTGCCGGTGCACGGGCTACCACAACATCGTGAAGTCCATCCTCGCCGGCGCAAGCGCAATGCGCGGAGGGAGCTGACATGGCTGAGAACAGCACTGGGGCCGAGAACGGCACCGGCATCGGGGCGGCGGTGCCCCGCACCGAAGACCAACGGTTCCTCACCGGGACCGGCGATTACACCGACGACACGAACCTTCCCCGCCAGACGTATGCCGCGTTCGTGCGCTCGACCCATCCCCACGCCACGTTCACCCTCGACACCTCGGCCGCGTCCGCCGCGCCCGGGGTGGTGGCGGTGCTCACCGGGGCGGACTTCGCGGCGGACGGGAAGGGCTCGCTCATCTGCGGCTGGGCGGTGACCGGCAAGGACGGGCAGCCGCACAAGGCGCCGCCCCATCCGGTGCTCGCGGCGGATACGGTGCGCCATGTCGGGGACGCGATGGCGATCGTGGTGGCGGAGAGCGCGCGCGCGGCGCGCGACGCGGCGGAGCAGGTGGAGGTGGACTACACCCCGCTGCCGGCCGTGGCGTCCCTGCGGGAGGCGCTCGCGGAGGGGGCGCCGCAGATCCACCCCGAGGCCCCCGGCAACCTCTGCTACGACTGGGAGATCGGGGACCGCGCGGCCACCGACGAAGCGTTCGCCCGCGCCCACCACGTGGCCCGGCTCGATCTGGTGAACAACCGGCTCATCCCCAACGCGATGGAGCCGCGGGCCGCGATCGGGGACTACAACCCCGCCACCGGCGACTACACCCTGCGCCTGACCAGCCAGAACCCCCACGTCCACCGGCTGGTGCTGGCCGCGTTCGTGCAGATCGCGCCCGAGCACAAGCTGCACGTCATCGCCCCGGACGTGGGCGGCGGGTTCGGCTCCAAGATCTTCATCTACCAGGAGGAGACCGCCGTGCTGTGGGCGGCGGGCAGGATCGGGCGGCCGGTGAAGTGGACCGCGGACCGCTCCGAGTCGTTCGTCGCGGACGCGCACGGGCGCGACCACGAGAGCCACGTGGAGCTGGCCCTCGACGCGGACGGGCGGTTCCTCGGCCTGCGGGTCTCGACCCTGGCCAACATGGGCGCCTACCTCTCCACGTTCGCGAGCTGCGTGCCCTCCTACCTCTACGGCACCCTGCTGCAGGGCCAGTACACCACCGGGGCCATCTACTGCGAGGTCAAGGCGGTGTTCACCAACACCACCCCGGTGGACGCGCTGCGCGGGGCGGGCCGCCCGGAGGCGACCTACGTGGTCGAGCGCATCGTCGACCAGGCGGCGCGCGACCTGGGGCTCGACCCGGCGGAGCTGCGGCGCCGCAACTTCATCCCCAGCGACGCCTTCCCCTATGCCACCCAGGTCGCCCTGGAGTACGACTCCGGGAACTACGCCCTCGCGCTCGACCGGGCGCTGGCGCTCGCGGACTATACGGGCTTCGACGCCCGCCGCGCGGAGGCCGGGACGCGCGGCAAGCTGCGGGGGATCGGCCTCAGCGCCTACATCGAGGCCTGCGGCATCGCCCCCTCCCAGGTGGTCGGCTCGCTCGGGGCGGGCGTGGGCCTGTGGGAGTCGGGCGGCATCCGCTTCAACCCCACCGGCAACGTGCTCGTCTACACCGGCTCCCACAGCCACGGCCAGGGGCACGAGACGACGTTCGCGCAGCTCGTCTCGGACTATCTCGGGGTGCCGTTCGAGAACGTCGAGGTGGTGCACGGCGACACCGAGAAGACCCCGTTCGGCATGGGCACCTACGGATCGCGCTCGCTGGCGGTGGGCGGCTCGGCCCTGGTGAAGGCGATGGACAAGGTCATCGCCAAGGGGCGCAAGATCGCGGCGCACTCGCTCGAAGCGTCCGAGGAGGACATCGAGTTCAGCGGCGGCAACTTCACGGTGGCGGGAACGGACAAGCGCATGAACATCGCGGAGGTCGCCTTCTCCGCCTACGTCCCCCACAACTACCCGCTCGACGAGCTGGAGCCCGGCCTGGAGGAGACGGGGTTCTACGATCCCGCGAACTTCACCTTCCCGGCCGGCACCCACGTCTGCGAGGTCGAGGTGGACCCGGAAACCGGGGTCACGGAGATCGTGAAGTGGGTGGCGGTGGACGACTTCGGCAATGTCGTCAACCCGATGATCGTGGAGGGCCAGGTCCACGGCGGGGTGGCCCACGGGGTCGGACAGGCCCTGCTGAGGGCTGCGCCTACGACGCCGGGGGGCAGTTGCTCACCGGCTCGTTCATGGACTACACGATGCCGCGGGCGGACGACCTGCCCGACATGACGGTGGACACCACCTGCACCCCCTGTCCCCACAACCCGCTGGGGGTCAAGGGATGCGGGGAGGCGGGCGCGATCGCCGCGCCGGCCGCGGTCATGAACGCGGTCATCCATGCGCTCGGCACGAGCGCCATCGACATGCCGGCCACGCCGCAGGCGGTGTGGCGGGCGCTCGGCAGCCAGAGCCGGGCCCGGGCCTGAGCGAGGAGGAGCGAGGACATGTACGAATTCAACTACCACCGTCCCGAGACGCTGGAAGCGGTGGCCGCGGCGCTCGCGGCCGCCTCGGACGGGCAGGTGCTGGCCGGCGGCCAGACCCTCATCCCGACGCTGAAGCAGCGTCTCGCGAGCCCCTCCGACGTCGTCGACCTGGGGGGCGTCGCGGGGCTCGGGGGCGTACGCCGCGAGGGCGATGCGATCGTGGTCGGGGCGATGACCCCTCATGCGGAGGTCGCGGCCTCCGCTGAAGTGCGGAATGCGATCCCGGCCCTGGCCGCGCTCGCGGACGGCATCGGGGACCCGCAGGTCCGCAACGCCGGCACCCTCGGCGGCTCGATCGCGAACGCCGACCCGGCCGCCGACTACCCGGCGGCGGTGGTCGGGCTGGGCGGTGCCGTGACCACCGACCGGCGGACGATTGCCGGGGACGACTTCTTCACCGGACTGTTCGAGACCGCCCTTGCCGAGGGCGAGATCGTCGTCTCCGTGCGCTTCCCCGTGCCGCGCCGGGCCGCCTACATGAAGTTCCCCAACCCGGCCTCGCGCTACGCCATCGTCGGAGTGATGGTGGCGGAGACCGGGGGCGGGGTCCGGGTCGCGGTGACCGGCGCGGGCGGCTGCGTGTTCCGGGCCGGGGCGATGGAGTCGGCCCTCGGCGCGAGCTTCGCCCCCGAGGCCATCCGGGACGTTGCGGTACCGTCGGACGGGCTCAACGAGGACATCCACGCCAGCGCCGAGTATCGCGCCCACCTGGTGGGCGTGATGGCCCGGCGCGCGGTCGCGGCGGCGGTTGGGGGCTGAATCCGGGTTCGGCGGGATCGAAGATCGAACCCTTCGGCGGCGGCGTGTCCGGGTGACCTGCCGGGACACGCCGCCGTCCGTGGACGGCTCCAATTGTCTGTACCGGGCGGGCTGCATGCGTCACACGCCGCCGTTCGTGCACGGCTCCAATGCCACCACAGGACAGAGATGACATGTCCGAGGCGGTCGATCCTCCCGGACTCGATCGACAACGCACTCTTTTCAGCCCTCCCGCCACCACCACCGGCTACGTCCGGGTCGATGAGGCGGAAGCCACCGCATTGACGCTCCATCAATCGGCGCTGGTGTGCGGGGATGCCTGCCGTACGTTGCGACTCCTTCCGGATGCCTGCGTGCAGACCGTGGTGACTTCGCCTCCCTACTGGTCATTGCGGGACTACGCCGTCGAGAGCCAGATCGGGAGGGACGACACCCTGTCCGACTACATCGGAAGCATCGTGGCCGCCTTCGACGAGATCCGGCGCGTGCTCCGGGACGACGGCACGGTCTGGCTCAACGTGGGGGATGCCTTCACGTCCGGGAACCGGCGCTATCGCGCCCCGGATCGGAAGAACCGTGCACGTGCGATGACGGTGCGTCCCCCGACCCCGCGCGGCCTGAAGCCGAAGGACCTGATCGGCGTACCCTGGCGACTCGCGTTCGCGCTCCAGGAGGCAGGTTGGTGGCTACGCTCGGAGGTCATCTGGAGCAAACCGAACGCGCACCCGGAATCCGTGCAGGACCGCCCCACGAAGGCGCACGAAACCGTCTTCCTGTTTTCCAGGAGCCAGGACTACTACTACGACGTCGAGGCGGTACGCGGCCCCCGCGGACGCAGGCTGCGCACCGTATGGGAGATTGCGACGGAGCCGCTCAAGCGCCTGAACGGGCAGGCCGACGACCATCCGGCCATGATGCCCCTGACCCTGGCTCGGCAATGTGTGGCCATCACCAGTCGCGAGGGCGGTATCGTGCTGGACCCTTACGCGGGAGCCGGAACGACGTTGCTGGCCGCACACGAGCTTGGCAGGCGATGGGTGGGCATCGAGATCAACCGCGCCTTCGTCGATCTGATCGAGCGTCGGTTGCGTGGCAAATGACGCTCGACGAACTCAAAGCCAGACTCGATGAATTCTCCCCGGTCAAGGAGAAGTGGACCCCGATTATTGGACAGGCCGATAAGCGTCCACCGCCCCGGCCGGCGATACAGGCCCTTCTCGACACCTTCGTCCGAACGCCGCGCGGCGCTCCCGATGGAGGGTGCCCGGCCCGGAACCGGCACGCAAGGTCCGCGGACGGGCAGGACGCGCTCAAAGACCGGCGCCGTCGGCGCCCGCCCCCGGGCTCCTGCTTCATTCGGCCCCCTCCCCGGCCATGCCTTCGAGGTAGTCCAGCACGCTGCGCTGGAAGTGCGTCACCGCCGATTCCGCCCCCGGCCCTTCCGCCATCGGCCCCACCCGGTACTTCGAGGAGTGCAGGTTGCGCTGGATCTTCTCGCAGATCCACATGTCCTCCAGTTGGAAGTCGCCGGAATCCAGGGGATGCTTCTCGAGGTCGGCAAGTCGCACGACGCGAGCGACGTCCGGCGGCGTCCTGCCGCGGCGCTTCGCCGGCCCGCTCCGCCGCACCGCACGAACCACGTCGCGCACCGCCTGCGCGACCCCCTTCCAGCCGCCGGCCGGCACCCATTCGAGCGTGCGCATGAGCGTGTGCTCGGGGCCCTCGGGCTCCAGGACGGAGACGCTGAACCCCCACGGGCTCGGCGTGTAGATGGTGAGCGGAAACAGCATCACGACGCCGGGATAGTGCGGCGTTTCGTGCCCGGGGAGCCGCGCCGCTCCGTAGCCGTCGGCCCACTCGGTGACGAGGACGCTGGACGCCTGCGCCGGACCCTCGCGTTCCGTGGAGTACCACACGGCATGCCGTCCGACCGGCCGCCAGAGGTTCCGGTCCGGGAACAGCCTGCCCAGCGTGGCGGCGTGCAGGTAACCCAGGTGGTAGCCGTCCACCGCGTTCTCGTAGAAGACCTTCCAGTTGCAGCGCATCTCGTAGCGCGTTTCGCCGGCGAAGCGCAGGCTGCCGCCGCCCGGGTCGTGCGGCCAGAGGTGGGCGTCCAGCCCCGCGATCCAGCGCTCGAAGGGCTCCGGCGGCCGGGGCTGCGGGTTGACGTAGACGTGGCGAGTGACCCGACGATCGGAAAATCCATGCGAAGGCCGGCCGGCCCAAGGAGGTTGATGGAATGTTGCACGCCGTGCAACACTGCGGTCGCCATGAAGATCATTCATGCCGGCTTGCGGAGGCTCTACGAACGGGACGATACCAAGCGGCTGAACCCGGCGCATGTGCGTCGCATCCGTCGGATCCTGACCGATCTCGACGTTGCACGATCCCCGCGCAACATGGACGCGCCCGAGTACCGGCTGCACCCGTTGAAGGGCGACCGTCGCGGCCGATGGTCCGTGCGGGTCAGCGCCAATTGGCGGATCGTGTTCCGTTTCGAGGACTTCGAGGCGGTCGACGTGGATCTCATGGACTACCACTGAACGGAGGGTGCCCCATGCCCATGCGCAACCCGATGCATCCCGGCGAAATGATCCGGGACATGCTGGAGGCCCGGGCGGCCGACGCCGCGTTGCCGCCACCGCCATCGATCACCGAGATGGCGAGGCAGCTCGGCGTTGCACGCACCACGCTGTCGCGCCTGCTGCACGGCCGCATCGGCATTTCGCCGGAAATGGCCCTGGCCCTGGAGCGTATCGGCTGGAACGAAGCCGGCCACTGGATGCGGCTGCAAGCGGCCTACGACCTCGCCCAGGCGCGGCTCAGAGCCCCCGCGGCATAGTGCGCCCCATCACGCGGGCCCCTTGCATGAAGCTGCCCGCCTCCGTGGATGAAACCGTCTCCCGGCTCGCCGAGATGGACGGCCGGGGCGACAGCGGGGACGGGGATACGTCATCCCCGTGAATCTCCGATATTCCATGCACGATGGGAGGGCGCGGTTCTCCGAGGTCATCCGCCCTCCCGGACTTGATCGACAACGCACTCTTTTCAGCCCTCCTGCCACCACCACCGGCTACGCCCGGGTCGATGAAGCAGAAGCCGCCGCATTGACACTCAATCAATCGGCGCTGGTATGCGGGGACGCCCGCCGTGCATTGCAGCTCCTGCCGGATGCCTGGAGCTCGAAGCCGGACTCGATGCATTCTCCCCGGACGAAATCTCACCGGAACACGCAAGGCACGCGGGAAAAGGGATCGAACAGACCCGGATCGACGTGGCGTGGCGATGTCCGGGGCTGCGAACGGCGCCGACGCGACGGACGATGCACCCGGCCGCACGGCTACAGGCTGGAGAAGAGCTGCATGGCCCGCTCGCCGGTCCATACCGTGGCGATGAAGATGCAGGGCAGCGCCACCGCCCAGCGTACGAGGGCGATCCGTTCCGGCAGCTTCTTCGCGATGAACGCCAGGATCGGCCAGAGCACGAGAGCGATCAGGAGCTGGCCGAGCTCGATGCCCAGATTGAAGGCAAGCAGGCTCTGCCACAGATTCGGGGCGTCGAGCTTCAGTATTTCCCTCAAGACGAAGGCAAAGCCGAGTCCGTGGAGCAATCCGAGCATTGCGGTCGTCACGGTCGTCATGGAGTGCCCGGCCGCTGCCAGCGCGACGGCGGCGGCGTAGAGGATCGACAGGGCGATGCACGTTTCGACCAACGGGATGAACCATGCGCCCTCCGGGACATGGCCGAAGAATCCGAGGGAAAGGGTGACGCTGTGGCCGATGGTGAACCCGGTGATCCGCCACGCCAGAGCGCCTGCCGCGGTCGCCCCCAGCACCAGGCAGAGGATGAACAGCACGTGGTCCGTTCCTTCGAGGATGTGGCGTACACCCTCCCCGAGGAAAGTCCGGGCGGCCTTCAGGACGGAACGCGACACCTCCGCCGGCTCCGCCATCAGGCCGCGGACGCGGAAGACGAGAGGCGGATCCGTCGCGTGGTCCAGGAGCAGATTGGCGGTCTCGTCCTGATCCGGAAGGCCGGGGTTCAGGGTGCTTCGAAGCGTGTATCCGGTGACCGGCCTCCGGATCGGGTAGAGCAGCTCGACGTCCACGACCGTGTCGCCGGCGTAAGTCGCTTCGAACTCCTCCGGGTAGACCGGTCCGGAGAGCGCGGCTTCGGCTTCGTCCCGGCGCGCGAACGGCGCCTGCTCCCGGGCCGGCCAGGCGCGCACGCGCCCGACGTCCGCCTGCAACGCCTCATCGCCGACTTCCAGGACCAGTCGATCGGCGAGGATTCCGGCAAGCCCTTCGGGTGAGCGCCGAAGCGCATCGGCGTCGAGGTAATGGACCAGCGCGCCGTCTTCGATCCGGTTGGTCGTATAGGGCGCCGGGGCGCGCGTGCCGGCGGCGGTTTCCGGGCCGAGCTTGTCGGCGACGAGCCAGGGCAGGGGCAGCCGGACCAGCAGCCGGATCCGATCCGGCTCGTGGACGACGTGGAAGATCCGGATGTTGACGTTGAGAAGGAAATGGGCCGAGGCCGCGTCGCTCAGGGAGACGAGCGCCACGACCGGCAGGGCGGCCAGCGCGAAAAGAAGGGCGGGGGGTGCGACGCCCCGCCCCGGCGCCGGCAAGGTCCGTGCCCCGGCCGTCATTCCTTCGGCCGGCCCACGTTTCGTCGCCCGGCTCAACCCGCTTTCGCCATCTCCGTGGCCATGTTGTGGGAGCCGAAGTAATAGACGTGGCCGGACTTCCCTTCAAGATCGGCCTTCGAGATCTCGATCGAGGGCTTGTCGAGCATGGTGTGCTCGTGGGTCTGCGCCCACTCCGCCGCCGGCATGAGGGTCGAGGTCACGAAGGTGGTCTCCGGCACCAGGTAATGGTGCGGAATGGCGATCTTCGCGCCGGATCTGGCAACCACGGAATCCGCCTGCCCGTAGTCCAGGATGTGGCGCGAGCCGTCGACGGGAACGAAGATCACGTCCACCTTGCCGATCCTGTCCCAGACCTCCTGCGGCGGATTCGGGCGGTTGTCACCCCACATCAGCAGCCTCATGCCCCCGGTTTCGATGACGTACAGGTTGTTGTCGAAGTGCCGGGCATTGGTCGGCGGGCAGACGTCGTCCCGGCCCTCGAACTGCTTCACCGCGTCCGTCCACGCCACGATCCCGGGCGCGACGCACTGATGCTTGTCCGCGATGCCGGTGATCCTGACGTCCCCCAGCTCGAACGTGCCGGCCATGCGGTCCAGCAGCATGTTGGCCTCCAGCCGACCGAGGGCGTCGTGGTCGAAGTGCGCGTGGGTCGACATTCCGATGTCGACCTCCGCACCGGGAAACTCCATCCGGTACCACAGGCCCCAGGCGCCGGAGGGGTCGTTGCGCCACGGATCGACCATGATCGTGATCCCCCTCAGCGACGTCACCTGAAACGCCGAATTGGAGAAATAGGCGATGCCGACCTTGCCGCTGTCGGCCTGCACCCCGCCTTCGTTCTGCACCCGGATGACCCGGTTGTGGTTTTTCCCGGATTTCCACGTATCGAGTCCCGAGGTGTTCGCCATGACCGCGCCGACGCCTATGGCGGCCAGCGCCATCGTTCCCACCGCACCGAATATGAAGTACTTGTGCATGTCGATCCTCCCGATGACCGTTGCCTCGCTCCATGACCGCGCGAATGTTCACCGGTTCCGCGGCCGGGTACGCGGATAGTGCCGAAAATTGCGCCATCGGGCCATGCGGCCGTCAGGGCCGGCCATCAGGGCGAGGCGATGCGGGAGCTCTCGACGGTGCGGGGCTGCGCGCTCTCCCCCGACCCGGCGGAGCCGGGGCGACCGAGCACTCACATCGTCAAGGTGATCGAACAAACCCGGATCGACGTGGCGCGGCGTTGTCCGGGGCTGCGAACGGCGCCGACGCACAGGAGGCGTGCGGCAGCGTCCTGCACGGGGTCGGAACAGGCGGGTCGAGTGACACCGTAACCTCCATTCGATCCCCTCTTCGTCAACGATGCGCTTACCGGACGGCGGATCCGTGGCGGACGATACAGGCCCTTCTCGACACCTTCGCCCGAACGCCGCGCGGCGCCCCCGATGGAGGGCGCCCGGAACCGGCTCGCAAGGACCGCAGACGGGCGGGACGCGCTCAAAGGCCGGCGCCGTCAGCGCCGGCCCGCCCACGGCCCTTTCTTCATTCGACCCCCTCCCCGGCCATGCCTTCAAGGTAGTCCAGCACGCTGCGCTGGAAGTGCGTCACCGGCGATTCCGCGCCCGGCCCTTCCGCCATCGGCCCCACCCGGTACTTCGGGGAGTGCAGGTTGCGCTGGATCTTCTCGCAGATCCACATGTCCTCCAGTTGGAAGTCGCCGGAATCCAGGGGATGCTTCTCGAGGTCGGCAAGTCGCACGACGCGAGCGACGTCCGGCGGCGGCGTCCTGCCGCGGCGCTTCGCCGGCCCGCTCCGCCGCGCCGCGCGAACCACGTCGCGCACCGCCCGCAGGATCCCTTTCCAGCCACCGGCCGGCGCCCAGTCGAGGGTGCGCAGGCACGTGTGCTCGGGGCCCTCGGGCTCCAGGACGGAGACGCTGAACCCCCACGGGCTCGGCGTGTAGATGGTGAGCGGAAACAGCATCACGACGCCGGGATAGTGCGGCGTTTCGTGCCCGGGGAGCCGCGCCGCTCCGTAGCCGTCGGCCCACTCGGTGACGAGGACGCTGGACGCCTGCGCCGGACCCTCGCGTTCCGTGGAGTACCACACGGCATGCCGTCCGACCGGCCGCCAGAGGTTCCGGTCCGGGAACAGCCTGCCCAGCGTGGCGGCGTGCAGGTAACCCAGGTGGTAGCCGTCCACCGCGTTCTCGTAGAAGACCTTCCAGTTGCAGCGCATCTCGTAGCGCGTTTCGCCGGCGAAACGCAGGCTGCCGCCGCCCGGGTCGTGCGGCCAGAGGTGGGCGTCCAGCCCCGCGATCCAGCGCTCGAAGGGCTCCGGCGGCCGGGGCTGCGGGTTGACGTAGACCATGCCGTGGTGGACGCCGACCGCCGCCCGGTGCAGCGCCAGCGATTCGCGCCGCACTGCACCGAAGCACGCCTTCTCGTTCGGCACGCCGCGCAGCCCGCCGTCGAGCGCGTAGGTCCAGCGGTGGTAGGGGCAGCGGATGGCGGAACCCACGTTGCCGCGTTCTTCGACGACCTCGCAGCCGCGGTGGCGGCAGAGGTTGTGGAAGGCCCGCAGCTCGCCCTGCGCGTCGCGCACCACGAACAGCGAGTGGCGCGGCATCCGGCAGGTGATGAAGTCCCCCGCTTCCTCGAGGTGCGCGGCAAGACCCGCCCAGGTCCAGGCGCGGTCGAACAGCGCGGACTGCTCCCGGTCGTGCCACGCGGGGTCGAAATAAGCCTCGCGCGGCAAAAGCTGCCGCGGTAGCTCGAATTCAGCTTTCATGCCGGCCTCCCGGTCCGTGCGGCAGCGCGCGGACGGCCGGTGCACCGGCGTCCGCGGCGGCGGTCCTTGACGCTTTACGTTATTATCCCTGCTCGTTATTATCCGAGCCGGAACCGAATTTCCAAAAGGAAACTTCAAAATGGGGCAGTTCAAAAACGAGGATACCGAGAACGTCTTCCACGGGAAGCCGGTTCGCCGTTTGCCGCCGGACATCCTGCGTCGAGCCCGTATGCGACTGCAACGGGTGGTCGCGGCAACAAAACTTTCGGACCTCCGGCTTCCACCGTCCCATCGCCTCGAGGCTCTGCACGGAGACCGGAAGGGCCAGCACAGTATCCGCATCAACGACCAATGGCGCGTGTGCTTTCGCTGGACTGAGCAAGGGGCGATGGAGATCGAAATCACCGACGACCACTGGGGCAGCGACTCGGACCGATCCAGCTCGTCCACCGTCCTGCGGGGCAAACCCCGCCCGCCTTTACGGACCGGCGAGGAGGTAACGACCAAGGCAGATGCTCGATCGACCACTCCAATACCTTCAGCGGCTCCCGCCAAGCCCGGAAGTGTCCGTCGAATCGCCACGATCAGGCGCTCGGACGGCAGAGAAGGCCGCGAAATTCCGCCTGCACCAGCCTGTCCGGGAGCGTGGCGGGTATTGCGCAATACATTCACCAAGATACATTCTTCAGGAGTTATACCGACATGATCACCGATCCGATTCATCCCGGAGAGCATCTGGCGGAGATCCTCGACGAGCTCGGGATCAGCCAGTACCGCCTGGCGAAGGCGATCGGCGTGCCGCCGCGCCGTATCAACGAGATCGTCCACGGCCGCCGTTCCATCACCCCGGACAGCGCAGTGCGGATTGGGCAGGCTCTCGGCATGACGCCGGAGTTCTGGATCAATCTGCAAGGTCTGTACGACCTCGATCTCGTTCGCGTCTCGATCGATGTGGGCGCCATCGAGCCGCTTGTTGCGGCGTAACCGGCGCTCCCGGCGGCTCGGCACAGTCCGAGGGCGCGGCCCGGGGGGCCGGACTCGACGACGGCTCTCCGGCCGGCGTCTCCGGCGGCTCGACGCGGCCCGAAGATCGCGGTTCCGACCCGGACGCCCTTCCCCGCCGAGATGCCCGGCCCGCTCCAGTACGGCCACGGCCTCAAGGCCTACGTCGTGCACCTGCTCGTCGCCCAGAGGCTCTTGCTCAAGCGCGTCACCCACTCGGTGCACGCCCTCATCGCACAGACCCTCTCCGAGGCCACCCTCCTCCACTTCGTCCTTCAGCTCCACCACGCCCTGGCCGAATGGGAGCGCCGCGCCGTCGAACGCCTCCTCGCCATGCCGGCCCTGCACGTCGACGAGACCTCGTTGCGCGTGGACCGGAACAACCACTGGCTCCACGTCTGCTCCGGCGGCGCGCTCACCGTCGAACGCCTCCACTCCAGGCGCGGGTGCGAGGCCATCGAGGCCATCGGCATCCTCCCCCGCTACGCCGGCGTGGCGGTGCACGACTGCCGGGCCTCGTACCTGAGCTACGCGCACTGCGACTGGGAGCGTCTGCAAAAGCACGAAGCCGCCGTGTTGCTGTTCGCCAGCCATCCGCACGTCGCCTTCACCAACGACCGCGCCGAGCGGGACTTGCGCATGAGCAAGGTCAAGCAGAAGGTGTCGGGGTGCTTCCGCACCCGAAGGTACGCCGAAGCGTATTGCCGAATATCGAGCTACCTGCAATCCATGGCGAACCAGGGCTACAATCCACTGGTGGCCATTCAGATCGCCCTCGCCGGCGATGCCGTCAAAAACTTGGGTGAGTAGTTACGGAACGTGAACGAAGACCTTGCCGATCCGATTTGGGTGGCCGACTCGGCCGCCACGCCCTCGGCGCCGGCATGTCGGGGGTCTCGGTGCTCCGCCGTCCCGGAAATGGAACGGGGAGACGTCAATGCAGATCGATGAACTCGGGATTTCGGCGGTGAAGATGCTGATTCCGCGGAAGCACGGCGACCGCCGCGGGTTCTTCTCCGAGGTGTACAACCAACGGGCGCTCGCCCAAGCCGGCATCGACGTCGAGTTCGTGCAGGACAATCACTCGTTGTCGGCCGAGAAGGGGACGGTGCGCGGACTGCACTTCCAGGCGCCGCCCTTCGCCCAGGACAAGCTGGTGCGGGTGGTGCGGGGGGCGGTGTTCGACGTCGCGGTGGACCTGCGCCGGGGCTCGCCCACCTACGGGCAGCATGTGAGCGCGGTCCTGTCGGCCGAGGCGTGGAACCAGCTCCTGGTGCCGGTCGGCTTCGCCCACGGCTTCATGACGCTGGAGCCCGACACCGAGGTGATCTACAAGGTCAGCAACTACTACGCCCCGGAGCACGACAAGGGGCTTCTGTGGAACGACCCGGATTTGGCGATCCGGTGGCCGCTGGACACCGCTATGGCGGTCCTTTCACCCAATTACGGCCCCTACCAGATGCCCGAGAAGCTGATTCCGGTCACCATTCTGGCGGCTCTGGAGGGGAGGCCCATTCCCGTCTACGGCGACGGCAAGAACGTGCGTGACTGGCTCTTCGTCGAAGACCATGCACGCGCCCTGGAGCTGATTGTGCGCAAAGGAGAGCCCGGTCAGATCTATAACGTCGGAGCGGATGCGGAAACGGCGAACATCGACATGGTGCGGGCAATCTGCGGGTGGATGGACGAACTCGTACCCGACAGCCCCTATCGGCCTCATGTCGGCCTTGTGACTTTCGTGGCGGATCGCCCGGGGCACGATCGCCGCTACGCCATCGATTCCAGCCGCGTACGTCATGAGCTGGGATGGCGACCGGCGCTCGACCTGCATGAAGGTCTCGAACGCACCGTCCGCTGGTACCTGGAGAACCGTTGGTGGTGGCAGGCGACCCGCGAAGGTGGCTTCGAGGACGGACGCCGCCAGGGCGTCGGCGTCACGGCCACAACGCGAGGAGGAACCGAGGCCAAGCGTCCGAAAGTGTTGCTGCTTGGCCCGAACGGCCAACTCGGACACGACATTCTGCACACCCACGCCCAGGCCGGAGAGCCATTCGAGTTGCATCCGCTAGGGCGCGACCGGCTAGACGTTTCATCACCGAAAGCGATCAAATGGATCCTCGGCGGCATGGACTATGACGTTCTCGTCAACGCCACAGCCTACAATCTGGTGGACAAGGCGGAGGACAACACCACCTTGGCCTTCGACATCAACACGCGCGCGGTGGCGACAATGGCGCGAGGTTTTTCCACGTCAGCACCGACTACGTATTCGGCGGCGATGCCGCCCGCACCCGGCCGCTCCGCGAAGACGATCCGACCGCACCGGTCAACGTCTACGGCACCTCCAAGGCGCTGGGCGAAGCGCTCGCGCGGCTGGCTTGCAATGATACCGTCATCCTCCGCGTCGCCTCGCTGTTCGGGACGACCGGAGCCAGCGGCAAGGGCGGCAACTTCGTCGAGACCATGATCCGCTTCGGACGGGAGAAGGGAGCGCTCCGGGTCGTCGACGACCAGACCATGTCCCCCACCGCCACCGCCGACGTCGCGCGCGTCCTGCTGCGGATGCTGGCGGAGGGCTGCGCGCCGGGGCTCTACCACGTGGTCAACAGCGGCTCGGCGACCTGGTTCGAGTTCGCGCGCGAGATCGTCCGCCTTGCCGGGGTCGAGGCCGCCGTCACCCCGTGTTCGAGCGAAGAGTATCCCACCCGCGCGGCACGCCCGCGCTACAGCGTGCTGGACAATGCCAAGATCTCTCCCGCGTTCGGGACCATGCCGCCGTGGCAGGATGCGCTGGAGCGCTATCTCCGCGCCAAGGGGCATCGGAATCCGTAATGCAGCCGGCGCCGTGAGATTCGAAATCACGTGATATGAATCATGGCTGGAAGTGTCCCTGGAGAACTGTATCTCTACTGGCAGCACATAGGCAGAATCTTATAAATGATTGATTATTCAGGAATTTATTCGAATCATTGAAGTCCCATCCGAAATCTCCGATCATGGAGTTGCTGAATCCACATGACAGGAGAAGACTCGGATGGGACGCCGCACCGTTGCTCAATTCGCCCACCAGATCAAGCGTGTGTTGTCGCCCACGGTACTCAATGACCTCGGACGGAGGGCCGGTTTCTGCCACCGGGAGCGGCTGATTACTCCGTATCGACTGGTCCTGAGTCTACTGGCGGGCCACGCGACGGGGACGGTCGAGACGTTGGCCGATATGCAACGGCAATTCAATGCGTTGTTCGGCACCACGGTCGCATGCAAGCCGTTTCACAACCCGTTGGCGAAGCGTTCCTTCAAGGACTTTGCGAGCGGTGCTGGACCGGGTGCTTCAGCAATGGGTGGTGGGCGTGTTGCAACCGACAGCGCGGGGTCCGCTCGGTGAGTAGGGCTGGTACGGCGCCAGCTCCGGCCCCACCGGCGCAATCAACTCCCCCACCTCCACCGCCGCCCGCCACCGCGCCGCCCCGGTGTAGAGCACCACCGGCAGCACCACCGGCAGCCGCCCGCCCGCATCCAGCGCCCCGTTGCGCACCAGCTCCTGGTACAGGAGGCTCGTGCAGGTGAGGATGCGCAACGCCATGCGCGGCTCGTCGGTGGACTGGAACTCCAGCAGCACCAGCAGGTACAGCCACCGCCCGCGCCGGTGTATCCGCCACACGCAGTCCCCGTGGCGTTGGAGCAATTCGTCGCTGACGTACTCGGCGGGGAGCTTCCGGAGGGTGGAGAAGTCGAGCTCGGCGAGGACCTCTCCGGGGAGGAAGGCGCGCAGGAGGTCCTCGACCATGCGGGGGAAGGAGAAGAGGCGTTTGTAGTTCGGGTCCTGCATGGGGCCAGCGTAGCCCGGCGGCGGGGCGGGCCGGATGCGCCCCCGGTGCCGACCGTTGTAGGCCGTGCGCCCGAGGGGCGGCGCGGGGGGCGCGACGAAGGCGACGAACGCCGGAAGTGCGTCTTGCTTTCGGGTTACCATGCACCGCCTCATGGTTCGCGGGCGGGGTCAAGGTGGATGCAGTCTCTCGAAGCCGCCGATTTCACCGAAGCGGGGTTCCCGAAGTGACCACCCCCTGGCCACGCATCCCCTACGGCGAGATGTCCTTCCCGCGCATCCGGGTGAACGGCTGGCTGTACGTGGACAAGACCCGGTACCTGCGTCCTCTGGAAGACGAGCGCTACGCCTTCTTCATCCGCCCCCGGCGCTTCGGCAAGTCGTGCTGGCTGGCGCTGCTGGAGTGCTACTACGGACGGCACTGGGCGCACGAGTTCGATGACTTGTTCGGCGGCACGGACATTGGGCGCTCCCCCACCGCCGAGCGCGGGCGCTACGTCGTGGTGCGCTTCGACTTCTCCGCCTTCAACGACAAGCTGGAGACCTTGGAGGAGCGCTTCGAAGGCTACTGCGACATCAGGCTCCGGGGGGCGCTGGAGCGCAACGCGGACCTGTTTCCCGACGAGGTTCGCCGGCACATCCTCGCGCCCCCCGCCATCGACGGCAGACTCACTGAATTGTTCGCATACGCCGGCGAGCACGGCATCCCGCTCTACCTGCTCATCGACGAGTACGACAACTTCGCCAACACGGTGCTGGCGCACCGGGGGCGGGAGGCCTACGAGTCCTTCACCCACGGGGGCGGCTTCTACCGCAACTTCTTCGCCACCCTGAAGGCCGGGACCGGCGAGGCGGGCGGCCTCGAACGGCTGTTCATCACCGGGGTCTCGCCCATCACCATGGACGACGTCACCAGCGGCTTCAACATCGGGCGCAACGTCACCCTGAAGCCGAAGTTCAACGGGATGCTCGGCTTCACCGAAGCGGAGGTACGCGGCCTTCTGGAGCTCTACCGGGACCGCGGCGCGTTCAGCCAGGACGTGGACGCCGCCCTTGCCGTGATGCGCGAGTGGTACAACGGCTACCGCTTCGCCAAGACCGCCACCGGCGACCTCTACAACACCGACATGGTGCTCCACTACCTCGCCGAGTCTGTTCCGAACGAACCGATGCCGGACGACCTCATCGACCCCAACATTCGTATCGACTACACGAAGCTGCGCCACCTGCTGCTGGTGAATCAACGGGTGAGCGCGGGCGCGAGACAGCTCAACGGCAACTTCGACCTGCTGCGCCACGTCATCGGCGAGGGGGAGGCGGAGGCCGACCTGAATCTCAGCTTCCCTCTGGACCGGCTCGACGCCCCGGAGAACTTCCTCTCGCTGCTGTACTACTTCGGGCTGCTGAGCATCCGCGGGGTGTCGGGGGGGACGACCCGGCTGGGCATTCCGAACCAGACGGTGCGGCGGCTGATGTACGGGTACCTGCGCGATGCGTACCGGGACGTGGGGGTGTTCTCGGTGAGCCACCACCACTTCTCGGGGCTGGTCAGGAGAATGGCCTACAAGGGCGAATGGCGCCCGGCAGTCGAGCACATCGCGACGGCCATCGCGGAGCAGACGGGGATTCGGGACTACCTCGACGGGGAGAAGGTGGTGCAGGCGTTCCTGGCGGCGCACTTCAGCGTGGTGGGTCAGTTCGTCATCCACACCGAGCGGGAGTTGAACAAGGGCTACGCGGACCTGTACCTGGAGCCCTTCGTGGCGCAGTACCCGGACATCGGGTACGGATACGTCGTCGAGGTGAAGTACCTGAAGCGGAGCGAGCGGGTGGATCAGTCGGTGGTGGGGGAGAAGCTGAGCGAGGCGCGGGAGCAGCTTGCGGGCTATCTGGCGGACGAGGGGCTGCGGCGTTTCGCGCCCCCGGTGCGGCACGTGGGGTTGGCGGTGGTGTTCCATGGCTGGGAGCTGGCGGCCTGCGAGGCGGTGGAGGCGGGAACGGACGACGGGGAGGATGCCGTGGCGGGAAGGTTGGGAACGTGAACGAAGACCTTGCCGATCCGATTCGGGTTGCCGACTCGGCTGCCACACCCTCGGCGCCGGCATGTCGGGGGTTTCGGTGCTCCGCCGTCCCGGAAATGGAACGGGGAGACGTCAATGCAGATCGATGAACTCGGGATTTCGGCGGTGAAGATGCTGATTCCGCGGAAGCACGGCGACCGCCGCGGGTTCTTCTCCGAGGTGTACAACCAACGGGCGCTCGCCCAAGCCGGCATCGACGTCGAGTTCGTGCAGGACAATCACTCGTTGTCGGCCGAGAAGGGGACGGTGCGCGGACTGCACTTCCAGGCGCCGCCCTTCGCCCAGGACAAGCTGGTGCGGGTGGTGCGGGGGGCGGTGTTCGACGTCGCGGTGGACCTGCGCCGGGGCTCGCCCACCTACGGGCAGCATGTGAGCGCGGTCCTGTCGGCCGAGGCGTGGAACCAGCTCCTGGTGCCGGTCGGCTTCGCCCACGGCTTCATGACGCTGGAGCCCGACACCGAGGTGATCTACAAGGTCAGCAACTACTACGCCCCGGAGCACGACAAGGGGCTTCTGTGGAACGACCCGGCGCTCGGCATCGCGTGGCCGATTCCGGAAGCCGATGCAATCCTCTCGGACAAGGACCGCGGGCAGCCCCGCCTCGCGGAGCTCGTGACGCCGTTCGGATGACCGGGACCCCGCGCCCCGCACGGCACGAAGGCTCCGTCGATGATGCCCTCGGCGCCGGCGCTACTCTGATTCCGATGTGGCAGCTCTCCATCCCGATTACACTTCGGCCCAATCCTCGGATTCATCCAAGACACGAGAGGCGCAAATGGCCCGAATTCTGGTGACGGGCGCGGGCGGGTACATCGGCACTGCGCTGGTGCCCTTGCTGCTCGATGCGGGCTACTCGGTCAGGGCGTTGGACCGGTTCTTCTTCGGCCGCCACCTCCTGCCGGAGCACGACCGTATCGACGTCGTGGTCGAGGACAACCGCAAGCTCGCGCTCGAACACTTCCGGGGCGTGGACGCGGTGATCGATCTCGCGGCCATCTCCAACGACCCCTCGGGCGAGCTGTTCCAGGAGGCGACGTTCGAGATCAACCGGGATTCGCGGGTGCGCGCCGCCCATCTCGCCAGGGAGGCCGGGGTGCGGCGCTACGTGCTGCCTTCCTCGTGCAGCATCTATGGTTTCCAGGAGAAAGGGGTCATCGCGGACGAGACCAGCCCGACCAATCCGCTGACCACCTACGCACGCGCCAACGAGATGGCGGAGCGGGGCGTGCTGCCGCTCGCGGACGAGAGGTTCTGCGTCGTGGTGCTGCGCCAGGCCACCGTCTACGGGCTCTCCCCGCGGATGCGCTTCGACCTCGCCATCAACGGCATGACCTTCGGGGCCTGGAAGACCGGCAGGCTCCCCTTGATGCGGGACGGAACGCAGTGGCGGCCCATGGTTCACGTCCGGGACACGGCCCGGGCGCAGATGTTCATGCTCGAAGCCGACCCGGCCAAGGTGAACGGGGAGATCTTCAACGTGGGTTCCGCCGGCAACGTCTACCGGATCGGCCCTCTCGGGGAGCTGGTGGCCGGATGCGTTCCGAGGGACGTCGAGATCGAGTGGTACGGCGACCCGGACGTCCGCAGCTACCGGGTGGCGTTCGACAAGATCGAAGCGCTCGGCTACCGCACCGAGAAGACCGCCGAGGACGGCGTGGCCGAGATCTGCAAGGCGCTCGAAGCCGGGACCCTCGACAAGACCCTCCGGACCATCACCCTCGACTGGTACCGGGAGCTCGCCCGCTGGCACCGCACCATCCGCGAGGTCGAGATGTACGGCGGGATCGTCGAGATATGAAGGTGCTGCTGCTGGGTCCGGGGGGGCAGCTCGGGCACGACGTTCGGCGTGCGCACGAGGAAGCCGGGAAGCCTTTCGAGCTGTTTCCGCTGGCGCGCGGCAAGCTGGACGTGTCGGCGCCGGAGAAGATCGAGCCAATCCTTGGCGGGCTGGATTTCGACGCCCTCGTCAACTGCACCGGCTACCACAAGACGGACGAGGTGGAGGACAACGCCACCCTCGCCTTCGCCGTCAACGCGCACGCGGTGCGGGCCATGGCTCGGGCTTGCGCCGGCAAGGGAGCGCGGCTCTTCCACGTCAGCACCGACTACGTGTTCGGCGGCGATGCCGCATGCGCCCGGCCGTTCCGCGAAGACGACCCGACCGCACCGGTCAACGTCTACGGCGCCTCCAAGGCGATGGGCGAAGCGCTCGCCCGGCTCGCCTGCGAGGATGCCGTCATCCTCCGCGTCGCCTCGCTGTTCGGGACGGCCGGAGCCAGCGGCAAGGGCGGCAACTTCGTCGAGACCATGATCCGCCTCGGGCGGGAGAAGGGAGCGCTCCGGGTCGTCGACGACCAGACCATGTCCCCCACCGCCACCGCCGACGTCGCGCGCGTCCTGCTGCAGATGCTGGCGGAGGGCTGCGCGCCGGGGCTCTACCACGTGGTCAACGGCGGCTCGGCGACCTGGTTCGAGTTCGCGCGCGAGATCGTCCGCCTTGCCGGGGTCGAGGCCGCCGTCACCCCGTGTTCGAGCGAAGAGTATCCCACCCGCGCGGCACGCCCGCGCTACAGCGTGCTGGACAACGCCAAGGTCGAGGCCACCTTCGGGGCCATGCCGCCGTGGCAGGATGCGCTGGAGCGCTACCTCCGCGTCAAGGGGATCTCCGAGCGAGGATCTCGGGGTCGATGAACTCTTCTTGGGAAAACGCTACGCGACTGGCGTTGTGTCTTCGTAGATTCGGATCCAGGATCTTTCGGAGAGGAGCTCTTTGGCACAATGAATCACACCATATATCCCAGAGCAACGGGTCAAGCATTCGCCACGATCCTCGGCAATTTGTCTTCATCTGTGGCGTGTCACGTAGTGGTACTACAACGATGGCCGAGCTATTGCAGGCCCATCTACAGGTAGCGATGGGACGCGAGCGCTATGCATACAGAATCAAGTCCGGATCATTTACCAGGGATCTGTTCGACCGGGACCGGTTTTGCAGGGACTTGCGGGATGGAGACTCTCACCATCGGGTATTGCAGCCATATTATGCAACTCTATATTCGAGATACAACCACTGTACCCATGTGGGAGACAAGTTACCCAATTTGTATGAAAACTATCAAAAAATCATCGAATATTTTCCCGATTCCAAGTTGATTTACATGTTAAGAAATCTTTTTCATTTAGCGCAGTCTTTCGAGAGACGCGCCATGGACAGTTCAGATGAAGAAGGTGACTGGCCCAAATGGCGGGGTTGGAAAAAAGCGATCGAAGAGTGGAACTGCCTATATGGACTGAACACCAGAGAAGCAATTTGAAGTTTCGGAGGGCAAAACGTGGATGCGAGGTGCGAGGAGGAGCGGGTGACGAGTCACGTGGAGCGTCTCGCCAGCCGTCCATTGTTCCTGCTCGGCATGCCTCGCTCGGGAACCACGTGGCTTTCACAAATCTTCGAATCGTCCCCGGATTTCGTCGTCCGGCTCTCACCGAACTATTCCTACACGCTCAAGAATCAGCTTGATCTCGGCGCTTCCCGAAACGACTGGAGTGCGCAGTTGAGTGCTGCGCTTGTTACCAACGATCCGTTCATGACCCAGAATTGGCGCCGCGAGACCGGCGAGCTCGATACCTTTCCCTCACGCCCGCTATGGACAGTCGGACGACTTGCAATCAAGGATACCCGCTTTCACTCTCTATATCAGCGCGCGATGGAACTCTTCGACGAAGCGCAGCTCATTTATCTGGTGAGACATCCGGCGGGAGCGATAAACAGTTGGTGGCGCTCGAAGGAATTTCCGGATGAAGCCGGTATTGCCAGCGAATGGCGGAGTGGTGCGTGCCGTAAAAAGGAAGGACCCGGGGAATACTGGGGTTTCGACGACTGGTGCTCGCTCACGGATCGCTATCTGCATCTTGCAAGGCAGGCTCCGAGTCGCTATCGGGTTTGCCAGTACGAGATCCTGGTCCGCAACCCCGAGAGGGTCGCCACCGAACTCTTTGCGTTCGCGGGCTATGATCTATGTCCAACCACACGCGAATTCCTGCAAGATTCGCAGAGCCGGCACGACGACCGCACCTACTCGGTGTTCAAGGATCCTTCGGTGGCGGATCGTTGGCGTTCGGAGCTGCCCGAGGCGATCCAGGAGACGATCCGCATCGAGCTCGCCGAGACACCGCTTGCGAGGTTCGCCTCGTGATTCTCGGAGTCATGCAGCCGTGCTTCTTTCCTTATCGATGACCAGACCATGTCCCCGACCGCCCCGCCGACGTCGCGCGCGTCCTGCTGCGGATGCTGGCGGAGGGCTGCGCGCCGGGGCTCTAATCACGTGGTCAACAACGGCTCGGCGACTTGGTTTCGAGTTCGCGCGCGAGACCGTTCGCCGTTCGCCTCGCCTGGGTCGAGACCGCCGTCACCACGTGTTCGAGCGAAGAGTATCCCAACCCGCGCGGCACGCCCGCGCTACAGCGTACAGCGTGCTGGACAATGCTAAGATCTCTCCCGCGTTCGGGACCATATCGCCGTGACAGGATGCGCTGGAGCGCTACCTCCGCGCCAAGGGGTATCGGAATCCGTATGCAGCCGGCGCCGTGAGATTCGAGATCACGTGAGGTGTAACATGCAGCATCACGAACTCCCTGATTTGGATGCTTTTCTTCTAGCTTTTGATCAGGATGACTCTTTTTCTTACACAAAGATCAATCATGGTTTCTGGGAAATACTGGCGGATGTCGAAGCGGAAATGGGATGGCCGGGCAATGACGAAGAACGCGCCCGAGCAGATGAGAGAAGCATGCGCCCGTATTTCTTCCAGGGAGGCTTTGTCGACGATTTGATTGCGCTTCTGGAGAATGCCGCGCGCGATCATCCACCCTCGCTGCATGTTTGCCTTGGGCTCAGCGCATGGCCGGGGGACAACCGCATCATCGGGACTCCATTTCGGCCGGAGCGGTCGCGACCGTTTTTCGAGCGGTACGCGGGGCAATTCCGGCGCCTCGGCAACGGCCTTTTGCTGAAACAGGCCGTGAACGATGGCACCATCGTTCACTTGTTCGAGCGGTTATGTGATTATCGGGTCGTGCTCGTGGGGAACGAGTATCTGTCGCCTCTGTTGGATTTGACGGGAATCGGAGACGGGCACTTGATTCCCATACATCCCAGCCGGGCTCGTGAGAGCCGGGGCAAGATCGAGGAACAGATCTGCGTCGCACTCGACGGAACGAGGGTACCTACGGTCGTACTGCTTCAAGCAGGTTCGCTGGCGCCATACTGGCTGCTGCGGCTGCATCGCCGATACCCCGGGGTGCGTTGGATAGACGGCGGTTTGGCATTCAGTATCGTCTACCCCCCGGATATTCTGAAACGTCCGTGGGGACAAATTTATCATAAGGAGATCGTCAAAACCTACAATGCATTGGGCGGATCCGGCTACCCCGGACGTCGCCTCTTCGATGGCGTCGTAAAAGCGGTCGAGGCCGACGCGAAGTCCACCCCCCCCCCCCTCCCGACACGGGTAGCGTTCGTTGAAGAGAAAACTCCGGATCTGGACCGGGTGAGACAGCTTCTCGAAGCGCCGGCCGGCCGGAACCACTGGACCAACCGTGGTCCTCTACACCGGGTCTTGGCGCAGGCATTCCACGAATACTTCGGCCTCGATTCCGATCGTGCCGTAGTCCCTTGCGCCAATGGCGGAATCGCTCTTGAGACGCTCGCGCGACTTCACGACGCGCGTGCCGGGAAACGTCACCGATGGGTCGTCAGCTCGTTCTCATTCCAGAACCTTGGCAGGGGTTACTTTAGCGCTTCCGAAGTCGTCGATTGCGACGCCCATGGCCTTCTGTCGATCGACGATCTCACCGAACTGCCGGTCGACTCCTACGACGGGATTGTCGTCACCAATCCCTTCGGACTCCGGAAGGACATCGATCTCTACCGCGATTTCGCCGATCGGCACAGCAAGGCGCTGCTCGTCGACAACGCCGCGGGCGTGCGCCGATCCATTCTCTCGGTTGACTATCAATCGTTGAGCCTGCACCACACCAAACCGTTCGGAGTCGGCGAAGGCGGGCTCGCCGTATTGCCTGCGGCGCAGGCCGAAGAATTCTTCGAATTGATCGACTACCGCACACTGGCGTCAGACCGTGCCGACCACTGGCTGACAAACGGCAAACTCTCGGATCTGGCCTGCGCCTTTCATCTTGACCGACTTGAGCGTTCTCCGGAATGGATACCGCGCTATGAGATGCAGGCGGTGCGGATACTCCATATTGCCCGACGGGCGGGTTTCCGGCCCCTGTTTCCGATCGATGGCTCCCCCGTGGCCACGAGCCTTCCTTTTCTGGCAGATCGGCCCAACCCGGTTTCACGCTTGAAGAATCCGAATCTGGCACTCGGCAAGTATTACAAACCGCTCGCACCGACCCCGAATGCGAGAGCGATTTATGAACGTATCGTGAACGTACCGTGCCATCCCGACGTCGCGCGCCTGGATACCGAGGAGCTTACCGGTACGCTGGTACGGATCAATGAAACGGACAACCGTTCTCCAACGAAAGTTCCAAGTAAGATCGGCGAATCCAGACGTTGGATTCACCGGGCAAAATCACTTATCCGCAGGTTTTGAAAATAGAGGCTTATCCTGCTGAACGAACCGGAAAACAATGATGCGCGACTGGAGAAGTTATTGGCGTGAGATCCGGCCTCGATCCAAGCTCACCATGGACGAAGCTCTCCGCCAAGTGGGCATGACGGTGATGGGACAACCGGTAGGATACCATCACGTCGAGACTATCGTGGATTCAATTGTCGCCGGACTGAATATTTGTTCTTCCGATACTGTTGCCGATCTCGGTTGCGGCAACGGCCTGCTGACGGAGCGTATCGCGGCAAGGGTTGCAAGAATTGTCGGCATAGACGTGTCGGAAGGCATGATCGAAACAGCCCGCGCCAACCACGCTCCACCCAACTGCACCTACCATCTGGGCGATCTCGCCGAGCTTGGACCCCGTTCCATAGAGGGTGTGACCAAAGTATACTGCTATGAAGTCCTGCAGAGTCTATCGGCGGAGGACGTGCAGGCTCTGTTCGGTACCCTGATCGGCCAGATCGGGAACAGTATGATGTTCTTCGCAGGCGGAATTCCGGATCGTGCAAGGCTCCACAATTTTTACGACACGCCGGAACGATGGGCATACTACGAGCGACGCATGGCCGAAGGCACCGAACAGATCGGCCACTGGTGGGAACGTGACGAGCTGGTTGGGCTGTGCCGCGAATTCGGACTGACTTGTACGCCGGTCGAACAACCCGGATCGCTGTACACCAGTCATTATCGCTTCGATGCAAGGATCTCTTCACGGTAGACCATCGTGATTCTCGGAGTCATGCAGCCGTACTTCTTTCCCTATCTCGAACACTTCAGGTTCATTGCGGCGTGCAATCGGTGGGTGGTCTTCGACACGGCGCGTTATCGCCGCAAGACCTGGATGAATCGAAACCGGATTGTCAACCGGGATACCGATTGGAGCTACGTCTCCGTGCCCGTGGCCAAGGGAGCGACACGGGGCTCCGTGGCCGCTGCCCGGCTGAGTGGCGAAGACTGGCGCGCGTCGTTGAACGACCGGCTGAAGGTGTACGCCCACGAAGCGCCGTTCTACGCCGAAACCCGGGCACTGGTGAGCGAAGTCCTTGCGCCGGATCATTCGACGCTCGCCGATCTCGACACCTGGGGCCTGCGGATCATCTGCCGGCACCTCGGGATCACGACCCCGATCGAGCGTCTGAGCGAGCTGGCGCTCGATCTGCCCGAGCGCGCCGGCGCGGGTGAATGGGGACTGTTTATCGCCAGGGAGCTGGGGGCCACCGAATACAGAAACGCCTCCGGCGGGCGAGGCCTGTTCGATCCCGCGCAGTTCGAGGCCGCGGGCATCCGCTTGAGCTTTCACGAACATCGGCTGGTGCGTTACGTGACCGGCAGCTTTGTGCCGATTCCCGATCTCTCGATCATCGATCCCCTGATGTGGTGCGGGCGGGACATGGTGAGCGGTTGGATCCACGGCGGTTGATCGAATACGAACGGGGTCATGCGCCGGCTTCCGGGGCGTCGAACACCGCCGCCACATCTGCCACGAATCCCTCGAGCAACGCCGAGGCCGCCGCGCCGCCTCGGGTATGTACGCCATGTTCGACGTACGCCTCGCCCTCCAGCGTCAATACCGTGACCGTCTCGCTCGTGGGGTCGACGATCCAGTACTCGGGGATACCCGCCTCGGCATAGTCGGCGCGCTTGTCCACCAGGTCCCGCGCGGGATCATCCGGGCTGACCACCTCGGCCACCAGGTCCGCACCCAGCCAGTAGCGGTCCTGGTTGCGAGGGTCCGTGCGGTCGAGGAGCAGCAACAGGTCGGGTTCGCGGTACTTGCCCTCCCGGACGCGCATCCGCAGCCCGGATTCCACCACGACGCCGCCGCGCGGCTTGATCCAGGCACGGAACAGGACATGCAGGAGCGAGAGAATCGCCTGATGCGTGAACGTGGGCATGGGCAACTCCTCGATATGGCCGTCCGTGAACTCGATCGGACGGCGGCTGCGATCCGTGAGCCACAGGTAGTCCTCGTCGCTCCAACGTCCCTGGCGCGGCAGGAGGTCGCCCAGCAGAGCGCCGAACGCCGCCTGTGGGGCAGCCGCGGCCTGCGCCGCCCCTGCCCCTTTCGCCGTAGATGCCGCTGCCGCATCGTCGGGCGCGGCCCTGGTCATATCCGTCATGCTCCTGCCTCCCCTACGGTCGCTCCGGCGCCCGTCCCGCCCCGGCAAGACGAAGGCTGCTACACCTGCGTGGCGGCTCTCCGATGGACTCGACGTATTACACATGCCCATACCACTGCACCGTACATGAGGCCACTGTACGCTCGGGGGTCAGACTGGCCGCGCGCGCCAATCCGCTGCGTTGCTTGCCCTATGGCTCCGGCTCAACCGCATCGCCGGTCGCCCGATCGACGACGTGCTTCGCGAGCTGGTTCGCGTCGCGGGGACGCCTCGGTGGTCTCGAGGGCATCATGGCGTCACTCCCTGACACCGCGCTCGCGGTCAATCAGGAATTTGGTCAGGAGATCGACCGCGCCTTCGAGACGGGCGATGCGCTCACGAAGGCCGGCAATATCGCGATGCAGCGTCCAGAGGAAGGCAACGATGACCGCCGCCGCCGCAAGGGTGGCGATGGTGTCAGGGCTCATGCGCCATCTCCTTGGGTGAGGGAAGTCCCGATTCCGCATTTCGATATTGCATGGTCATGTATTTTTCCTCAACATGCCTGACGGCCAATCAGCGATTCCCGCTGACGGAATCACGGATCCACGAGAAAAGAAGGCGGACGTCACCATGAAGGGCATCATCCTCGCCGGCGGGGAAGGCACGCGGCTCTATCCCGTGACGAGGGCGGTCAGCAAGCAGCTCCTCCCCATCTACGACAAGCCGATGATCTACTATCCGCTGAGCGTCCTGATGCTCGCGGGGATCCGGGACGTCCTGGTGATCGCCACGCCGCGCCACGGCGCCGACTTCCGGCAACTCCTCGGCGACGGCAGCCAGTGGGGCCTCGCGCTCCGCCACGCCGTGCAGCCGAGCCCCGACGGCCTGGCGCAAGCCTTCCTGATCGGCCGGGAGTTCATCGGCGGCGACCCTTGCGCCCTGGCGCTCGGCGACAACATCTTCCACGGGCACGGCCTGACCGGGAAGCTGCGGAGCGCTGCGGCCCGGCGCAAAGGGGCGACGGTCTTCGGCTACCAGGTGCCCGACCCGGAGCGCTACGGCGTGGTCGCCTTCGACGAGGCCGGCCGCGCCGCCTCCATCGAGGAAAAACCCGCCCGCCCCCGTTCCCACTGGGCGGTGACGGGGCTGTACTTTTACGACAACGACGTCGTCGGCATCGCCGCGGAGGTCGAGCCGAGCGGGCGCGGCGAGCTGGAGATCACCAGCATCAACGAGCGTTACCTCGAACGCGGCGATCTCCGCGTAGAGAAGCTGGGCCGCGGATTCGCCTGGTTCGACACCGGGACGCACGACAGCCTCGTGGAAGCCGCCGGCTTCGTCCGGGCCATCGAGAAGCGCCAGAACCAGCGCATCGCCGTTCCCGAGGAAGTCGCCTTCCTGAACGGCTGGATCGGCCATGAAGAGCTGGCCGCTCTCGGCCACGCTCTCCGCAAGACCGGTTACGGGGAATACCTGCTGCGGCTGGCGAAGGAGTCCGGCGGGGAGTGATCGTCCCGTGCGGGCGATGCGCTCCTTCATTCCGGGAACTCGGGGCGGAACGGCCGGCAGGTGATCCCGAGTGCCTCCCGCACCGGGGCCGGGTCGAGGGTCAGCGCCACGTTCATCCGTTCCAGGCTCGCGGGGCTGTATCGCGCCCCCGTCACGGCTCGCCATGCGAAGAACGCCATGCGCGCCGGCCCGAGGGGCAGGTGGAGAAGAACGGGGCGCTTGCCCAGGGACTCGAAGATCCGCCGGACCATCTCGCGGTAGGTCAGGGTTTCGCCGCCGGGCAGGCCGAAGAGCCTGTTCCGCGCGCCGGAGGCGTCCGCGGCGGCGGCCATCGCCCACGCCACGTCGGCGGCGTGGATCGGCTGACGGAGCCCGGTGCCCGGCCGGACGATCGGGAAGACCCCGAAACGCCGCACGAAATCAGCGATTACGCTAACGTTGCCGTCGCGTCCGGGGTCATAGATCAGGGTCGGGCGGAAGATCGTCCAGGCGATTCCCCTGCCCTCGCAGATCCGTTGGACCTCCGCCTCGGCACGCCCCAGGTTTCGCGCCAGATCCCGCTCATGCGGATCGGGACTGTCCGCCTTGAAGAGCACGCTGGAGGTGCTGAGAGCGATCAGTCGATCTCCGCCGGCGGTACGCGAGAGGAGCGCCGGCAGGGCGGAGATCGGGGCGAGGGAGAAGAAGACCGTGGAGGCGGGGACCCCCAGGTGTTCCGCCTCCGGCATGTTGCCCCAGGAAAAGCCCGGTGATGCTTCGTAAGGGGCCGGCTCCGTCCCGCGGCTGAGGCACCATCCTTCGAATCCTTCGCCGGCCAGGCGTTGCGCGAGATGGCTGCCGACCAGGCTGGTCGCGCCGAAAACCACGGCGAACCTTTTCCCGTTCCCGTCCGCCCAGTGGTCGGAGTCCGGCGTCATTCGATCCGGCCGTCCGTTCCGGGCGACGAGGGGCGGCAAGTGCGCCCGTTCACCGATGCGGGCATCGATGGGGGCTTCGACGGCACCCGTTCCGGGCGGCATGAAGCAGTGAACCCCGAACCTGAACCTGCGACGGGATGCGGTTCGGAAACCGCCGTGCTCACGGAACGCCCTGACGAGGCCGGCCCGGTGCGCCGGCGTACGTCGGGACTTTCGATTACTGCGCCGCTCCGGGATTTGCGGCCTTCGGCTCCACCGCCTCGCACCCCGCCAGCTCCCAGCCGTGGAACACCACCGCCAGCCCCACGTGCCGCACCGAGGGCGCGAGACGCCGCAGCCCCTCGTCCGCCAGATAGCCCGCAAGCTGCTCCCGCGCCCCGCGCAGCGTCTCCGCGACTACGGACTCGTCCACCCGCTCGCTCCGCTTCAGGTACTTCACCTCGACGACGTACCCGTACCCGATGTCCGGGTACTGCGCCACGAAGGGCTCCAGGTACAGGTCCGCGTAGCCCTTGTTCAACTCCCGCTCGGTGTGGATGACGAACTGCCCCACCACGCTGAAGTGCGCGGCCAGAAACGCCTGCACCACCTTCTCCCCGTCGAGGTAGTCCCGGATCCCCGTCTGCTCGGCCAGGGCCTCGGCGATGTGCTCCAATGCCGGACGCCATTCGCCCTTGTAGGCCATTCTCCTGACCAGCCCCGAGAAGTGGTGGTGGCTCACCGAGAACACCCCCACGTCCCGGTACGCCCTGCGCAGGTACCCGTACATCAGCCGCCACACCGTCTGGTTCGGGATCCCCAACCGCACCGCGCCTCCCGACACCCCGCGGATGCTCAGCAGCCCGAAGTAGTACAGCAGCGAGAGGAAGTTCTCCGGCTCGTCGAGCTCATCCAGCGGAAAGCTCAGGTTGATGTCGGCTTCCATCTCCCCCTCGCCGATGACGTGGCGCAGCAGGTCGAAGTTGCCGTTGAGCCGCCTCGCGCCCGCGCTCACCCGTTGATTCACGAGCAGCAGGTGGCGCAGCTTCGTGTAGTCGATACGAATGTTGGTGTCGATGAGGTCGTCCGGCATCGGTTCGTTCGGGATGGAATGCTTGATGTAGTAGAGCACCATGTCGGTGTTGTAGAGGTCGCCGGTGGCGGTCTTGGCAAAGCGGTAGCCGTTGTACCACTCGCGCATCACGTCGAGGGCCGCGTCCACGTCCTGGTTGAACGCGCCGCGCTCCCGGTAGAGCTCCAGCAGGCCGCGTACCTCCGGCTCGGTGAAGCCGAGTATCCCGTTGAACTTCGGGCCGAGGGTGATGTTGGCGCCGATGTTGAAGCCGCTGGTGACGTCGTCCATGGTGATGGGCGACACGCCGGTGATGAAGAGCCGTTCGAGGCCGCCGCCCTCTCCGCCAGTCCCGGCCTTCAGGGTGGCGAAGAAGTTGCGGTAGAAGCCGCCGCCGTGGGTGAAGGACTCGTACGCCTCCCGCCCCCGGTGGACCAGCACCGTGTTGGCGAAGTTGTCGTACTCGTCGATGAGGATGTAGATCGGAATGCCATGCTCGCCGGCGTACTCGAACAGCGCACCGAGCTTCACGTCGATGGCGGGACGCGAGAGGATGTGTCGGCGAACCTCGTCGGGAAACAGGTCCGCATTGCGCTCCAGCGCGCCCTGGAGCTTGATGTCGCAATAGCCCTCGAAGCGCTCCTCCAGGGTCTCCAGCGTGTCATTGAAGGCGGAGAAATCGAAGCGCACGATGACGTAGCGACCGCGCTCGGCGGTGGGGGATCGCCCAATGTCGGTGCCGCCGAACAAAGTCTCGAACTCGTGCGCCCAATGGCGCCCGTAGTAGCACTCCAGCAGCGACAGCCAGCACGACTTGCCGAAGCGCCGGGGGCGGATGAAGAAGGCGTAGCGCTCGTCTTCCAGAGGACGCAGGTACCGGGTCTTGTCCACGTACAGCCAGCCGTTCACCCGGATGCGCCGGAACGACATCTCGCCGTAGGGGATGCGCGGCCAGGGTGAGGGGGCGGTCACTTCGGGAACTCCGCTTCGGTGAAATCGGCGGCTTCGAGAGGCTGCATCCACCTTGACCCGGCCCGCGAACCATGAGGCGGTGCATGGTAACCCGAAAGCATGGTGGGCGCCGCACCAGCCCTCGTAGCGGTACCTCGTGGTTGACGGGCGGCACGTGGGGGCAGAGGATTGGCCGGGGAGGAACCTGATGGCGGTGTTGTTGGGATTGGAGCAAAGCCGCACGCCGGAAGACCCGGAGCGTGTGGCGGGGCGGCTGGTGTAGTGGCTGCGGGACCCGCGTGTCGATGGATTGAAGCACGCGTTCACCGATTGGGTGTGGCAGATGGCCGAAGGATTCGAGCCGGGGGATGCGGAGCCGGCACCAGAGCGGACCTTGGAGGGGTGTGAGGATGACGTTGGAAGAGGAGCGGGTGGCCGAGTGGCCCGCCGGGCGTTGCGGCGCACTCTCCGTCGTCGTGCCCTGTTTCGACGAAGAAGCCGTCATCCACAAGACGCATCACCGTCTCACCGCCGTGCTCGAGGAGGCTTCGGACCTGAGCTTCGAGCTCGTCTACGTCGACGACGGAAGCAGTGACGCCACGCTGGACGCCCTGCGCGAAATCCAGGGCAACGACCCGCGCGTGCGGGTGACCGCGCTGTCGCGCAACTTCGGGCATCAGATCGCGGTGACGGCCGGTCTGGCCGAGGCGAACGGCGATGCCGTCGCCGTCATCGACGCCGATCTGCAAGACCCCCCCGAGGTCCTGCTCCGGATGCTGGAGCGCTGGCGCGAGGGGGTCGACGTGGCCTACGGCGTGCGCTCCGCGCGCGAAGGCGAAACGGTCTTCAAGCGCTGGACGGCGAGCGCCTTCTACCGGCTGCTCGATCGTCTCGCGGACATTTCCATCCCGCGCGACACGGGCGACTTCCGGCTGATGGACCGCAAGGTGGTGGACGCTTTCCTCGCCATGCCGGAGCGCGACCGCTTCGTGCGCGGGATGGTGGCCTGGACCGGCTTTCGCCAGGAACCGGTCCACTACACCCGCGCGGCGCGGGCGGCGGGGGAGACCAAATATCCTCTGAGGAAGATGCTCCGCCTTGCCGCCGACAGCGTCTTCTCCTTCTCCTTGGCGCCATTGCGCCTGGCGGTCTGGCTGGGCTTTCTCGCCGCCGCCCTGGCCCTGCTCGGCGTCGTCTACGCCTTCGCCATTCGCTTCGCGACCGACGAATGGGTTCCCGGGTGGGCGGCGCTGTTCATCGCGGTCCTGTTTCTGGGCGGCGCGCAACTCGTGCTCATCGGCGTTCTCGGCGAGTACGTGGGGCGCATCTACGGCGAGGCGAAGCGCCGGCCGCTCTATGTCGTGAAGGAGCGGCTGGGCTTCCCGTCCCCGGTAGCCCAACCCCCCGCGCCCCAGGGCGCGGAGAGCGAACGGCGCCGGTGAAAGGCGAGACGACTCGCTGGCTGAAGCTCGCCTTCGGTCTCGTCGCGGCAGCGGGCTTCGTCTGGCTGCTCGCGCGCGGACTGGACCCGGCGGCGTTGGCCCGGGCCTTCTCCAGGCTCTCGGTCCGGGCCGTTCTTCTCGCTCTGGCCTTCATGGCCGGCGCTCATGCGCTGCGCATCGTCCGCTGGTGGTGGATGCTGCGAGCCCTGGAACCGGACCTGCCGGCGAGCGCCTGCATCCGTCCCTTCCTCGCCAGCATGGCGATCAACAACCTGCTGCCCTTGCGGGCGGGTGACGCGCTTCGCGTCCTGGGCTTTCGGCGGCAGTTGCGGTCTCCGGCCATGCGGGTGCTCGGAACCCTCGTCGTCGAGCGCGCCCTCGATCTGGTGTTTCTGTCGGGAATCTTCTTCGTCTGCCTGCTCGGACTGCCGGCCGGCGCCTTTCCGCCGCACTTCGTCACCGCTACGGTGTGGCTGGCGGGCGCCGGCATGGCGGTGTTGCTGGCTTCGATGCTGTTCCTGCCCGCCATCGGGCATCTCTCCGGGCACGCCTTCCGGTCTTTTCACGAGCGCCTGCCGGGCCGTTTCCTCGCCGGACGGCGCTGGCCGGACACTCTTTCCAGGCAGGGCGCCCATCTCACCGCGGCGTTGGGCATCGTGCGCTCCACGCCCCGGACGCTCGCCCTCCTCGCCCTGTCAGCCGTCGTCTGGGTTTGCGAGGGCGGGGCCTTCGTGGTCCTGGCCGAGGCGCTCATGCCCGACGCCGCGCCGCTGGGGCCGTGGCTGTCGCTCGCCGCCGGTACGCTGGCGACGGCCCTCCCCGCTGCACCGGGGTACGTCGGGACTTTCGATTACTTCGCCGCCCTGGGATTTTCGGCCTACGGCGCCGCCCCCGAAATCGCCGTCGCGCTGGCGCTCACCGTCCATGCACTATGGGTGCCGTTGACCGCCGTGGGGCTGGCCTGTTACTGGTTGCCGTCCGCGGCCGGCAACTCCACCGCTTCGCACCCCGTCAGCTCCCAGCCGTGGAACACCACCGCCAACCCCACGTGCCGCACCGAGGGCGCGAGACGCCGCAGCCCCTCGTCCGCCAGATAGCCCGCAAGCTGCTCCCGCGCCCCGCGCATCGTCTCCGCCACCACCGATTCATCCACCCGTTCGCTCCGCTTCAGGTACTTCACCTCGACGACGTACCCGTACCCGATGTCCAGGTACTGCGCCACGAAGGGCTCCAGGTACAGGTCCGCGTAGCCCTTGTTCAACTCCCGCTCGGTGTGGATGACGAACTGACCCACCACGCTGAAGTGCGCCGCCAGGAACGCCTGCACCACCTTCTCCCCGTCGAGGTAGTCCCGAATCCCCGTCTGCTCCGCGATGGCCGTCGCGATGTGCTCGACTGCCGGGCGCCATTCGCCCTTGTAGGCCATTCTCCTGACCAGCCCCGAGAAGTGGTGGTGGCTCACCGAGAACACCCCCACGTCCCGGTACGCATCGCGCAGGTACCCGTACATCAGCCGCCGCACCGTCTGGTTCGGAATGCCCAGCCGGGTCGTCCCCCCCGACACCCCGCGGATGCTCAGCAGCCCGAAGTAGTACAGCAGCGAGAGGAAGTTCTCCGGGGCGTCGAGCCGGTCCAGAGGGAAGCTGAGATTCAGGTCGGCCTCCGCCTCCCCCTCGCCGATGACGTGGCGCAGCAGGTCGAAGTTGCCGTTGAGCTGCCTCGCGCCCGCGCTCACCCGTTGATTCACCAGCAGCAGGTGGCGCAGCTTCGTGTAGTCGATGCGAATGTTGGGGTCGATGAGGTCGTCCGGCATCGGCTTGTTCGGGATGGAGCTCTTCAGGTAGTGGAGCACCATGTCGGTGTTGTAGAGGTCGCCGGTGGCGGTCTTGGCGAAGCGGTAGCCGTTGTACCACTCGCGCATCACGTCCAGGGCCGCGTCCACGTCCTGGCTGAACGCGCCGCGGTCCCGGTAGAGCCCCAGAAGGCCCCGCACCTCCGGCTCGGTGAAGCCGAGCAGGTCGTTGAACTCCGGCTCCAGGGTGACGTTGCGCCCGATGTTGAAGCCGCTGGTCACGTCGTCCATGGTGATGGGCGAGACCCCGGTGATGAACAGCCGTTCGAGGCCGCCGCCTTCTCCGCCGGTCCCGGCCTTCAGGGCGGCGAAGAAGTTGCGGTAGAAGCCCCCGCCGTGGGTGAAGGACTCGTAGGCCTCCCGCCCCCGGTGGGCCAGCACCGTGTTGGCGAAGTTGTCGTACTCGTCGATGAGGATGTAGAGCGGGATGCCATGCTCGCCGGCGTACTTGAACAGCTCGTGGAGCCTGCCGTCGATGGCGGGCGGCGCCAGGATGCGTTGAATCGCCGCCTCGGGAAACAGGTCCGGATGCCGCTCCAGCGCGTAGCGGAGATCGATGAAGCAATGGCCCTCGAAGCGCTCCTCCAGGGTCTCCAGCTTGTCGTTGAAGGCGGAGAAATCGAAGCGCACCACGACGTAGCGACCGCGCTCGGCGGTGGGGGAGCGCCCAATGTCCGTGCCGCCGAATAAGTCCTCGAACTCGTGCGCCCAGTGCCGCCCGTAGTAGCACTCCAGCAGCGACAGCCAGCAGGACTTGCCGAAGCGCCGGGGGCGGATGAAGAAGGCGTAGCGCTCGTCCTCCAGAGGACGCAGGTATCGGGTCTTGTCCACGTATAGCCAGCCGTTCACGCGGATGCGCCGGAACGACATCTCGCCGTAGGGGATGCGCGGCCAGGCAGCGGTCACTTCGGGAACCCCGCTTCCGTGAAATCGACGGCTTCGAGAGACTGCATCGACCTTGACCCGTCCCGCGAACCATGAGGCGTTGCATGGTAACCCGAAAGCACGGTTGGCGCAGTACCAGACCCCCCAGCGAACCATCGTGACCGCCGTTCTCGGGGAGGTTACGGAAGCAGTGACGCCACCCTGGCATCCTTGCGCGAAATCCAGGGCAACGATCCGCGCATGGGGTCCGCGAGGGGCGTCTCGCCGTCCACCATCTCCGCGATCAGCCGGCCGGTGACCGGCCCGAGCGCGAATCCGGGGCGCCGGGCCGCGCGCCCAGCCACGGTTCGGGGTCCACGGGCTTCCCTCATGGGGATACGCAATCGAGGGAAGGAGGCAGCTTCGGAGCGCAGCCGAGCGCGCGCGGGCCGATGAGGGCGCCACAGGTGCGTCGGGTGTGAGAGCCGGGGACCGCTCGGCGGTGATCGTTACCCGGATACGAAGGAGAAGGGGTGGGCCTCGGGGCGGTGAGTGCGGCGGTAGCAAGGTGTCGTGGCGACCGAGCGCGGGAGGGGCGCAGCCGGACGGAGCGATGGCGGCATCGCGTGCGACGGGCGTTCCCGCTGGTGAGGTCGCAAGCGAGGCCACGGACGGGACGGCGGACCGTCTGCGGCGTGGAGAGGCCGCGCCTTCGGCAAGCGGAGTGCACCCTTGCGCGCCTCGGTGGCTTGATTGCCGGCTTGGGGTTGGGTCAGACTCCGCGGGCACGAGGGGCGCACGTCATGGCGCGGACCGTCGGCGGTGGCCGGGGAGGGAGGCAATGGCTATGGAGTCACTTCGAGCTGCGGTCGTAGCGGACCCGTGGGATCGGGGAGGGCCGCGAGATCCGAATGGAACGCCGCGTTCGGGCGCATTGGATGCCACGGCACCATGCTGACCGAGTACATCGATGAAGCACTTCGCCGCGCTCACTACGAGCTCATCGAAGACGAGGAAACCCCCTACTACGGAGAGGTCCCGGAGTTGCCGGGCGTGTGGGCATCCGGCCGGACGCTGGAAGGCTGCCGGCGAGAGCTGAAGGAAGTCATCGAAGGCTGGATCCTCGTCAGCGTGAGACGATCGCTTGACCTTCCGCGACTGGGCAGCGCCGAGATCACGGAGATCGATGCAAGGGCGGCGTAGTGACGTCCCTGTCTCCCGTCTCGCATCGAGAGCTCGTGAAGCGTTTGCGCAAGTTCGGGTTCGCCGGGCCTTTTGCAGGCGGCAAGCATCTGTTCATGGTCAAAGGTGAACGACGCCTTGCGATTCCGAACCCCCACCGTCAGGAAATCGGCGTCGCCCTGCTGTCTCGGATCCTCAGGCAGGCGGGTATGGACCGAGACGCCTGGATGGACGATTAGATTGGCGCGGGTTGCAGGAAGTCGCGATCAGCCGGTGTGGGTCGCTTCTCCGATGGGGGTGTCAGAAATTCCGTGTTTGGGCTGCCTCGGTCGGGTTTGTTCGGTCCGGCGGGCTCTCTGGCACTGTAGCAGCTCGGGCCGGACCACCCCGAGCTTGCCGACCGGGATCCGCTCCCGAGCGGGGGCACGGAGCGATTTCCACGGGCGCGGGGCCCCCGACTCGCCCAAGCGCCGGTGGGCAGGCGGTGGAAATCGCGGGGACCCTCACGACTCCTCCACCACGAACCGCTCGCCGAAGCGGATCGCCCAGTTCCGGACGCACTTGATGCCAGTGACCGAGGTGGCGCTCGCCATTTGCGCTGCACCGCGCGCAACGCCAAGTACACCAGCTTCGTCGCCGCGCGGTCGTTGGGGAAGTGCCCTCGGGTGCGAACCGCCCGACGCACCGTGCTGTTCAGGCTCTCGATCGCGTTGGTCGTGTAGACCGGCTGCGAGAACGCGAAGAACGGGGTCACATGCTCCCAAGCGCTGCGCCAGCTCCGCCCGACCGCGGGGTACTTGTCCCCCCAAGGATCGATGATCGATGAAGCAATGGCCCTCGAAGCGCTCCTCCAGGGTCTCCAGCTTGTCGTTGAAGGCGGAGAAGTCGAAGCGCACCACGACGTAACGCCCGCGCTCGGCGGTGGGGGAGCGCCCGACGTCGGTGCCGCCGAACAGGCCCTCGAACTCGTGCGCCCAGTGCCGCCCGTAGTAGCACTCCAGCAGCGACAGCCAGCACGACTTGCCGAAGCGCCGGGGGCGGATGAAGAAGACGTAGCGCTCCTCCTCCAACGGACGCAGGTACCGGGTCTTGTCCACGTACAGCCAGCCGTTCACCCGGATGCGCGGGAAGGACATCTCGCCGTAGGGGATGCGCGGCCAGGGGGGGTCACTTCGGGAACCCCGCTTCCGTGAAATCGGCGGCTTCGAGAGACTGCATCCACCTTGACCCCGCCCGCGAACCATGAGGCGGCGCATGGTAACCCGAAAGCAAGGTTGGCGCCGTACCAGCCGTCGCAGCGCTACCTCGTGGTTGACGAGCGGCACGCGGGTCGAGCGTGGCGACCGGGAGGGGTAGCGTGCGTGGATAATCCCGTTGCGGGGGGAGGCGGCCCCGCGTCCGGTACGGTGTTCCGGGAGGAGCGGGGAGTCCATGTTGTGGGCGGTGCCTTCGTGGTCCTGACCGAGGCGCTCATGCTTGGCGCCGCGCCGCTGGGGCCGCGGCTGTCGCTCGCCGCCGATACGCTGGCGACGGCCCTCCCCGTTGCGCCGGGGTACGTCGGGACTTTCGATTGCTTCGTCGCTCCGGGATTTGCGGCCTACGCCTCCACCGCCTCGCACCCCGCCAGCTCCCAGCCGTGGAACACCACCGCCAGCCCCACGTGCCGCACCGAGGGCGCGAAACGCCGCAGCCCCTCGTCCGCCAGATAGCCCGCAAGCTGCTCCCGCGCCCCGCGCAGCGTCTCCGCCACCACCGATTCATCCACCCGCTCGCTCCGCTTCAGGTACTTCACCTCGACGACGTATCCGTACCCGATGTCCGGGTACTGCGCCACGAAGGGCTCCAGGTACAGGTCCGCGTAGCCCTTGTTCAGCTCCCGCTCGGTGTGGATGACGAACTGACCCACCACGCTGAAGTGCGCCGCCAGGAACGCCTGCACCACCTTCTCCCCGTCGAGGTAGTCCCGAATCCCCGTCTGCTCCGCGATGGCCGTCGCGATGTGCTCGACTGCCGGGCGCCATTCGCCCTTGTAGGCCATTCTCCTGACCAGCCCCGAGAAGTGGTGGTGGCTCACCGAGAACACCCCCACGTCCCGGTACGCATCGCGCAGGTACCCGTACATCAGCCGCCGCACCGTCTGGTTCGGGATCCCCAGCCGGGTCGTTCCTCCCGACACCCCGCGGATGCTCAGCAGCCCGAAGTAGTACAGCAGGGACAGGAAGTTCTCCGGATCGTCGAGCCGATCCAGGGGGAAGCCGAGATTCAGGTCGGCCTCCGTCTCCCCCTCGCCGATGAGGTGGCGCAGCAGGTCGAAGTTGCCGTTGAGCTGCCTCGCGCCCGCGCTGACCCGTTGATTCACCAGCAGCAGGTGGCGCAGCTTCGTGTAGTCGATGCGAATGTTGGGGTCGATGAGGTCGTCCGGCATCGGCTTGTTCGGGATGGAATCCTTCAGGTAGTGGAGCACCATGTCGGTGTTGTAGAGGTCGCCGGTGGCGGTCTTGGCAAAGCGGTAGCCGTTGTACCACTCGCGCATCACGTCCAGGGCCGCATCCACGTCCTGGTTGAACGCGCCGCGCTCCTGGTAGAGCTCCAGCAGGCCCCGCACCTCCGCTTCGGTGAAGCCGAGCATCCCGTTGAGTTCCGGCTTCAGGGTGACGTTGCGTCCGATGTTGAAGCCGCTGGTGATGTCGTCCATGGTGATGGGCGAGACCCCGGTGATGAACAGTCGTTCGAGGCCGCCCGCCTCGCCGGTCCCGGCCTTCAGGGTGGCGAAGAAGTTGCGGTAGAACCCTCCGCCGTGGGTGAAGGACTCGTACGCCTCCCGTCCCCGGTGGACCAGCACCGTGTTGGCGAAGTTGTCGTACTCGTCGATGAGCAGGTAGAGCGGGATGCCGTGCTCGCCGGCGTATGCGAACAATTCAGTGAGTCTGCCGTCGATGGCGGGCGGGGCGAGGATGCGCCGGAGCGCCGCCTCGGGGAACAGGTCCGGATGCCGCTCCAGCGCGTAGCGGAGCCTGGTATGGCAGTAGCCCTGGAAGCGCTCGCGCAAGGTCTCCAGGGTGTCGTCGAAGGCGGAGAAGTCGAAGCGCACCACGACGTAGCGCCCGCGCTCGGCGGTGGGGGCTCGCCCGACGTCGGTGCCCCCGAACAGACCCTCGAACTCGCCCGCCCAGTGCCGCCCGTAGTAGCACTCCAAGAGCGACAGCCAGCACGACTTGCCGAAGCGCCGGGGGCGGATGAAGAAGGCGTAGCGCTCCTCCTCCAGCGGGCGCAGGTATCGGGTCTTGTCCACGTACAGCCAGCCGTTCCTGCGAATGCGCGGGAACGACATCTCGCCGTAGGGGATGCGCGGCCAGGGGGGGGTCACTTCGGGAACCCCGCTTCGGTGAAATCGGCGGCTTCGAGGGACTGCATCCACCTTGACCCCGCCCGCGAACCATGAGGCGGCGCATGGTAACCCGAAAGCAAGGTGCACTTCCGGCGTTCGTCGCCTTCGTCGTGCCCCCCGCGCCGCCCCTCGGGCGCACGGCCTACAACGGTCGGCACCGGGGGCGCATCCGGCCCGCCCCGCCGCCGGGCTACGCTGGCCCCATGCAGGACCCCAACTACAAACGCCTCTTCTCCTTCCCCCGCATGGTCGAAGACCTCCTGCGCGCCTTCCTCCCCGGGGAGGTCCTCGCCGAGCTCGATTTCTCCACCCTCCGGAAGCTCCCCGCCGAATACGTCAGCGACGAACTGCTCCAACGCCACGGGGACTGCGTGTGGCGGCTGCGCTGGCGCGGGCGGTGGCTGTACCTGCTGGTGCTGCTGGAGTTCCAGTCCACCGACGAGCCGCGCATGGCGCTGCGCATCCTGACCTACACGAGCCTCCTGTACCAAGAGCTGGTGCGCAACGATGCGCTGGAGGCGCGGGAACGGCTGCCGGCGGTGCTGCCGGTGGTGCTCTACACCGGGGAGGCGCGGTGGCGGGCGGCGGTGGAGGTGGGGGAGTTGATTGCGCCGGTGGGACCGGAATTGGCGCCGTACCAGCCGTCGCAACGCTACCTCGTGGTTGACGAGCGGCATGAGGGTGCGGAGGATTTGCCGGCGAGGAACCTGATGGGTGCGGTGTTGGGGTTGGAGCAGAGCCGCGGGCCGGAGGACTTGGAGCGGGTGGTCGAGAAGCTGGTGGAGTGGCTGCGTGATTCGCATGACGGGGAGTTGAAGCGCGCGTTCACCGATTGGGTGTGGAGGCTGGCGAGGCATTTCGAGCCGGGCGATGCGGAGCCGGCTCCGGTGCGGACCTTGGAGGGTGTGAGGATGACGCTGGAAGAGCGGGTGGCCGAATGGCCCAAGCAGTGGCTTCAGGAAGGCATCAAGCAGGGTATCGAGCAGGGTATCGAGCAGGGCATTGAGCAGGGCATCGAGCAGGGCATCGAGCAGGGCATCGAGCACGAACGCGCACTGTTGCGCCGTCAAGCGGCGTCCCGGTTCGGAGAGGAGACCGCCGAGCATCTGTCGGGGGTGCTGGCTCGTATCGCGGATCCGGAAGGCTTGGCCGAGGTGGGCGAGTGGCTGGTACGTTGCGGGACGGGGAGCGAGTTTCTCGCCCGCGTGGACCCGGCGGCGGCCGAGGCGAACGAGCGTGGCGACCGGGAGGGGTAGCGTGCGTGGAGAATCCCGTTGCGGGGTGAGGCGGCCCGTGTCCGGTACGGCGTTCCGGGATCAGCGGGGAGTCCATGTTGTGGGCGGCGCTGTTCATCGCGGTCCTGTTTCTGGGCGGCGCGCAACTCGTGCTCATCGGCGTTCTCGGCGAGTACTTTGGGGCGCATCTCCGGCAAGGCGAAGCGCCGGCCGCTCCATGTCGTGAAGGAGCGGCTGGGCTTCCCGTCCCCGGTAGCTCAAATCCGCCGCGCCCCAGAGCTGTTCCTGCCCGCCATCGGGCATCTCTCCGGGCACGCCTTCCGGTCTTTTCACGAGCACCTGCCGGGCCGTTTCCTCGCCGGACGGCGCTGGCCGAACGCTCTTTCCAGGCAGAGCGCCCATCTCACCGCGGCGTTGGGCATCGTGCGCTCCGCGCCCCGGACGCTCGCCCTCCTCGCCCTGTCAGCCGTCGTCCGGGTTTGCGAGGTCGGGGCTTTCGTGGTTCTGGCCGAGGTGCTCATGCCCGGCGCCGCCCCGAAATCGCCGCCGCGCTGGGTCTGTTCTGGTTGCCGTCTGCGGCCGACAACCAACCTGCGCCGTAGAAAACGATGCGGCAACAGGAGGAAATAACAATGGTCCAAGAGGTGCGGTGGCCAGATGATTTTCCGCCGCTGTGTTCACCGATATCAAGGCAATCGCTACGTCAAGTTATTCGCTTGTGTTATTTGTCGTATTCTCTCTTGCCAATAGTGAATATGATACCGTCGCTAACGATAGCGACTGGATTGAGTCCAGGAAGCTCCAATAACTCTTCTGTTATATATCCGTAGCCATCCACATGCCGAAAACTCCAGTATGGTCCGGGGTAAAACCAAATAAAATAAGAATCATCTTCGGAACTCTCGATCCAGCCATTTAATTTTCCAGGGCGCAAGTATCTGTAAGTCGCATCTGCATTGTTGTAGAGATATATAGTCAGTGGTTCATTGCTGATCACATGCCCTTGTAAAGGATTTTTCTTCACATATGAAAGAACTTCCGAGTCGTACCAATCTGAATCATTGAAAACTCCCATGCCACGAGTATTCGCACGATATATTTGGTGAACCGTCAAAAATGAGCTATAGACAAGCCATATAGAGAGCATTGCAATTATAAAAATCCGTAAAAAAACGAACATTGTGGAATTCTTTATTACATCAAGACATATTTTTGCCAAAAAAGCAACTGCGATGATGAATGGCACGTATATGGGAACAAGAAATCTCGTCTGAATTCCATCTTTGGTGTAGGACATGGCAAAGAAAACAAGCAAAAATAGATATGAAAAAATAAAAATCGAGAATGTCGAAAACGATGAAAATCGCATATTGAGCTTTAGATCCACTTTCTCGAATACCGTCACAATGGCTAACAAAATAATTACGATTGCACTCAACACGGCTGATCCGTATCGAATGTCGGAATAAAGAGATTCTTCCACCAATTGGATAGACAGACCGGATAATATTTCAATTGTCGTGTCAAACAAGGGATAATTCTGGAATTCTCTCGCTCCAGATAGCTCTCCGACCAAAAGAAAATTATTCAACATCCACAATCCAATCGGAACGGTGGAGATAAGTAGATATTCGATGAACCGTTGTATTTTTTCCTTCAACGGCAGGCCCTTCTCAAGAACCATCAATACAAACACGGTAAAAATCAATACCACTCCCATATAGCGAGTCAAGCACGACAACGCGGTAAATACTGCCGCGTAAATTAGCGATGATCTTTTTCTTGTATTCAGAAACATGTCTATTTGGATTAACGTAAGTGTCGCTAGCAGAATGAAAAGCGGTTCTGACAAAGCCCAAGCTGCCATCCACGCGAGAGGAATTGACAACATCACGGCAAAACAACCCCAGAGCGCAAGGATATCCGACTCCAGACGCTCTCGAAGATACCGACCTGTGACAAAGACAGTCAATCCAAAAATGATGGCATTTACAGGTCCTGCGACATCATGAGGATCGAATACAAAGCAGCTCGCTGCGGCAAGAAGGACCGGATAAAGAGGAGGCCACGACGTGTAGAAGTGTCCAAATAAAGTGACGAATCCTTCTCCTTGCAGGAGATGACGAGCGACGCTTATGTAATAGATGGAGTCCCAGAAAAGCGCTACACCATAGGTCCACTCTCGTGCCAAAACGAGACAGGAACCCAATACGCCCATGAGAGCCGGAAGCAGTCTGAAGCGGCCGGTCCGGAAGCATAGTCCGGAGTAGTTCAATCGTGATTCCATTGTCCCGATCTCGTCACTTGGAATTACCCAATGAAATGGTCTTGACTCCTTCCCAGAGAATTTCCATTCCGGGGATGGTGAACTGGCCGGTCTTGACAGAACGAATTGAATAATCGGGCCGTCGGACCACTGCCATGCATTTCCCTCGGTAGATCACACCATGCCAATCGAAATCCAGGTTGTCGAATCCATGTCTCTGCCCAACAACAGATAAATCATCCGGATCGACCGGTACAACATGCAAGAAAAAACGTTCTTCTACGTCCTCCGGCAGGCATGAAGATTTGACGTAATACAACGAATCCTCATCCAGATACACGTCGAAATGCCCTTTGATAATATGTGTTCCGAGTGAATGATTTTCGCGAATCCATCGATACAGAACCCATCTGGTTCTGAAATTTCTCATATCTACGACAAGGTCACCAGGCAATGGATCAATGAACCCGTTCGAGGGGAGAGCAATCACCGGCAACTGCGCGTAGTCCGGGGCATTCGACGCCAGGAGGCCGACAATCATCGCAGAGCTGTTGCTGTTGACCTCGCGAGACGAAGATGCTAGCCCGAACTCATGATGCGTGAACGGCGCGAAAGTTTCGGACCAGAAATGTGCGGGGACAATCAAGTATATGCGTTCTGCATTAGAAAGATTCTCCAGCGTCAACGGATGGCTCATGATCTCCAGTTCTTTAACTTGCGGTTCCACCAACCAATTACGGACATGATATGCACACAAAAGGATAGTGACACCTGTGGTAATCGCCAGAATCGTGTTCGCGAGAATGATCCGGATGTTTTTCGAAGAACAGCAAAGATGAAGCCATCCTCGAAAGGCAAAGTACAGATAGAGAACGACGAGAGATACAGGAGCTACCAATACTCGATAACCTCCAGGGGCTTTTTCCATAACCAATAACGGCGTAAAGGACAAGACGAAGATGGACAGAGCCATGACACATTTCGACAGCCTTTCAACTCGTGTTCCCGAAAAATACAACATGAGTCCCGTTATGATAATTGGAAGGGAGAGCCATACGACAACGCCATCATCGACCGCACGATTGTACAGGATAGACTCATCCTGCCATTGCCATGAATAAAACAGACGACGTGGTGAGAGGATACAAAAACTCAATACCTTAGGCAGGGATTCATACAAAAATAAAATTTTTTTCCGAAATATTCTGGGCTATGCCGGTACGCAGGGAGGCATTCGGATAAAAGATCAATGCAGACTTGTAGACAACGAAAGCCAACAGCATTCCTGCAGAAATGATCAGACCGAACCACAGGAAACGGGTGGACGTGTCTTTGAGAGAGCTGTCTGGTTTGAACATGAACACGGCAGCAAAAACAAGGAAAAGCATGGCCGCCACCTGATAAATGGTAAACGCTGCCAGAAGAGTCAGGATCGACATACACCCAAGCGCCCACCTCGATCGAGAAGACTTGCGGAAAGCGGACTCTGCCAGAATACATGCGCAGCCGGACATGAGTCCCGCGAGCGGAAAAAATGATGTTGTTGCCCAACCCGCATAGATTTGGAATGGAAGCGAGGTGCACATGATAATGCTCACGCAACAGGATTGGAACGGCTTCCATCCAGTACGGACAAGTACCTGAAACAAGGTGAAGGCCAGCAGGAAAATACTTATGACCCCCCCGAGGCGAACATAGCGCAGATCCGTGAAATCCGTCACCATCGAAAATGCGAATTCCGTCAATATCGAATACAGTGGCCTCCCCTCCAGATATTTCTTTCGGTATGTAGGCCCCTGGTTCTCATCGATAATATCGTGATAATCATCGAGAAAGCCATAGTCATTGCTCACCACGGAAGAATAGCCGAGCGAAAAACAAGTTATAAACATACCAATCATGAACCAGGTCGAAAACGACTGTTTTGCGAGAAACGCCGTTCTCTTTGCCTTCATTGTCGAACGGAGTGAATAGCTCATGGTCGGCCGCCGGTCAGATACGACAACATACGACGGTATCATCCGCCGAAATGTGATTCACTCTGACGCCGGGAAAGCCATCGGCCAGATCCTCGATTTGCCAGATCGGAGATTGTCCGTCGTGGTCGATGTCGATATCCCGATCCGGAAGAACACGTCGTATTGCATCTACGGCAATACGCGGAATTCTCACCGTCGGCCTGTATCGCCAGATTCGGTAGCAGATCGCACCGCACTGCATGAGGCTCACACCGAGAATGTCGGCGAGCCTGCGAACGTTGCCGGGGTGCGTCTTCCAATCGACGACGGCCTTTAGCTGCCGGTGGATGCGACGCGAAGCAGCGAGTTGCTGTTCTCGGTACTGGTGTGAAATGGAGCTCGGAATCTGGCTGTATTCGTAAAGCAGCCCTTCTATCTGGGCTGGCTTGAAAAAACGGATCCAAATCGACCACAGATGCCAATCTTCGGCATGACGCCAAGTCGGATTGTGACTGAAACCGCCGAGCAGGCGGAAGATGGAAGATAATGCCAACACACCGGGGCCGCAGAAAGGGGACCAGCCGATCTCGGCGGCAAGATGGAGAATGTTCTCCCAGCCGTCGCGACGTAAATGCTGCTTCAATTCCTTCCCATTCGCATCAACGAGCGTCATCCCGACGGAGGTCAGCGTCAAATCCGGGTCGGCTCTGAAACGATCCATTTGCGCGGCAATCCTGCCGGGCATACTGCGATCGTCGGCATCCTGCCGCGCGATCAGGCTGTACCGCGCCTTCCATAGTCCGGTGTTCAGGGCTTGAACCAGACCTTCGTTGCGTTCACTCCGAATCCAGCGAATGCCAGGCAGCTCCGGAAATCCGGCTGCGTGCATTGTGTTCCGCACCGGTACCGGGCTGCCGTCGTCGATGACCAGGATCTCGAAGGCGTCGGGATAGGCTTGATCAAGCACCGATTCCAGGGCTCGGCGCATCAAGCGGATCGAGGAATCGTCGTCGTGCCGTATGAAGGCCGGCAGGATGACGGAGACGGAATAGGGAGATGCGAGACTCATTCGGGTGATCTGCCCTTTCTCTTTCTGCCCTGGGTATTCCGGTGTTGCTCGGCATTCATGAAGGTACCGCATGTCAAATCGATCAACCCTCCGTTGGATGGCCGTGTCTCAGGCCACTCGAAATCAAGCACGTCCTGCCAGAAGCGCATCAAGCCCGCTTCCTGGGCGATCGCGATGTTCCATGCCTTCTTCTGCACATGAGTGACGGCGGAGATGTATTCGTCCGGATAATTCTTCCTCACAGTATTGCCGTCGTTGGTGATACGAAACTCGGAAACTGTCTCCGGCAGGAAACGGAAACACGCCCCCGCATCCCATAAGGAAAGGAGAAAATCCCAATCATCCAGATAGCGTTTGCCTTCGTCGAATCGAATACCGGATTGGCGCAAAAACGCCGTAGTCAAGCCGTAGCTGTTACATGTAATGAAATTCTCCATAATAAGGCAGCTAGCGGGATGCGGCACAGGACCCGGCTCGGCAAGCTGCCACAGCCTGCGCTTGTTCGACATGGCATAGATGCAATCCGCACCGCTCCACCTCAAGGCTTCATCGATTATCGAGGAAAAGCATGGGTAGAGAATATCGTCATCATCCAGGAAACTGATGAAATCGAACCGATCGGCTTGATCTTCCATGTAGTCCAGAGCAACATTGGCAGGATATCCGAGCCTTCGGTTCGGTTTGACATATTCATCGGCATGAAGGAAAACCACGTCGTCTCCGGTGCTCAATTGGCTCTTGACACTCCGTAGATCATCGTCGCTGCCATGGACGACGACGACGGGAGTCAACGCGGGTGTCTGTGCGGAGACGGATTCGACCGCCTCCGGCAACATTTCCTGGCGCTTGTTCTGGGTGCGGATGATAACGGCACCACGCAACGGGGTGCGTGAGGGAGATACCGAGTGAATCACGGTTTTCCGTTCCGCTATTTCGGAATCGGGCCTCACCCTTACCCGAATAGACAGGAATCGCCGCAGATATTCACGCTGAATTCGCTGATGAACGACCTTCTGCCGGTCCGCGCGTGAAACCGACTGCGTCCTTTCGTGCCACCGGTAGCGGTACAGCGGCTCGGGAATCTTCAGGATCGGCTCGTGCACGGACGTGCGCAGCGCGAACTCGTAGTCTTGGCAGAAGTCGAAGCGCTGGTCGAAGAAGCCGATGTCGTCGAACAGATCACGACGAATCGCCTTCAAGTGGCCAGCCAACATACCGATGTCGAGCAGGCGGTCTACCGGATGCTCGTTGCCTCGAAAACGGAGGACGCTACCCTGCTCGTCGATATCGATCATCGAGGACGACATGTAGCGGCAGCGGGGAAACTGCCTGCGATAGTGATCCAGGACAACAAGCGTGTTCGGCTCGATTTCGTCGTCGCAATCGAGGAACAGGAACCATCGATACCGTCCGTGCCGGATGCCGCTGTTCAGCGCCTCCACGATGCCGCCCTCTCCATCCGGACGAATCTGGCGGACAGCGGACAATAGGCGTTTGGGGATTCGTTCCGAGAGCTCGTCATCGGATATCGCTGGGTCGTCGTTGACAACCACCCATTCGAGATCTGCCTCGATCGCTTCTTCCCCGAAGACGAGTCGATCCACCGAGGCGGCCGTATGCGCGAAAAAATCGAGATGACGGTGGAATGGCGTGACGACTGTAAAGCCGCCACAGTCGAACATCTCGACAACGGAATCAGGGGGATGCCTCTCGGCCAGAAAATCGCGATACTCGTCCAAGGGAGCGTGGCGCATATAAGGAGGGATGCCTTCGTCCGGCTCCTGCTCCGAGAGATATCCAGTATCTATCATGTGGCTCCCGTTCCGGTACCCCTTCTCTCCGAGCTCCACAATCGGCTGTGGAGGGGGCGCCTTGGCCAAGCACGTCTCTTCCGGTCGGAGCGCCCTCCCACCGTACCAACCCTTTGTCAACTGCCCCCTCTTCGCATACGGTTCAAGAGCTTTTTGAATTCCCTGGTTCTCCCCCGAATTTTCGACTTGCGTTTTCTTCTTGGGAAGATCAAGAGAAGACGCCGAGGCTATTTTCCACCTATAGTGGTAGCTTCGAAGTTCAGCGTCCATCCAAAAAGGAAGCAACCGCGACATCCGGCGGGCGATCGGGATCAGTACGGGATGGCGACGCAAAATCGAGAACGATAGATCGATCATCTTGCGGGGCAGACGAGAACGACCCACGATTCTCATCAGGCGATGGATATGAGAGAAGCCATCTGCCTGCGGAGAGCTTCGATATATCTGCCAAAGCCTTCGCGGCAAACGCAAAATAGCGGTCGCTCGCCAACTTCTCGAGTTGTACAGATTTTCGACCCGTGCGTCGCGGACGGCCAGCGCCTGATGCAACTCTCCAATCTGCCCGTCACGCTCGACCACTGCCCGGTCCAGCTCCTCGACCCGTGCGTCGCGGGCGGCCAGCGTCTGACGCAACTCTCCAATCTGCCCGTCACGCTCGACCACTGCCCGGTCCAGCTCCTCGACCCGTGCGTCGCGGGCGGCCAGCGTCTGACGCAACTCTCCAATCTGCCCGTCACGCTCGACCACTGCCCGGTCCAGCTCCTCGACCCGTGCGTCGCGGGCGGCCAGCGTCTGACGCAACTCTCCAATCTGCCCGTCACGCTCGACCACTGCCCGGTCCAGCTCCTCGACCCGTGCGTCGCGGGCGGCCAGCGTCTGACGCAACTCTCCAATCTGCCCGTCACGCTCGACCACTGCCCGGTCCAGCTCCTCGACCCGTGCGTCGCGGGCGACCAACGCCTGACGCAACTCTCCTATCTGCCCGTCGCGCTCGGCCAGCGCCCGATCACTTGAGGCGAGGGCGTAGCTGAAGGCAGGCAATGCGGCATCAAAGACCGATCTGATCCGATCGAGCTCTTCGACATCCTCGTCGTGCACGTCCCGGCCACACCACCGATTGAAAATATCGAAAGTGGATTTGATCCAGTGGGAAAGTCTCGGATCCTCCAACAACTGGGCATCACTGCTCCAATGATGGCGAATACTTGGGCATACGAATTCGTCGAGCTCGATCTGGGCATCTACGGAAGTACTCCTGGGCCACGAAACACCGAGGGCGTCGCCAATCGCATCCACCATTGCATACGGTTCCGAAAGAAACGCATTGTAAAGCAACCAGGCGCGCTTCATACCACGCGTGTCCTTCTCTGCGTCCAGGACATGCCTCAGCCACAACAAATGTCCGATGGACGGAACGATTCCATCGCGCTTTTCCAAGGATGCGGCGACGTCGAGAGGATTACGAATGGGAGAAACGATCATGGGTTCGGCGCCATAGGCTCTCACTGCCTCGATCCAGAATGGCAGCAGACGGCATATCCGAGGATCCTTCAGAACGAAAAACGCGCTGTCGCCGAACTCACTCACGAGGGCTTCTTGAGCGCGTCTGCGAAATCTGCCGGCAACGGGAGAGGCATACCACTGCGGATTGAGGGGGTTCCAGTCGCGCCAGGAGCTCCCCGCAGATGCGAGAATCTCATTGTTCAGAAAGACGATCTTTCTGGACTCCCAGTGCCCGGCCTCATTGGTGGGATTCGCTTCCAGCAACGTCGCCGGCAAATCGCAGCCGGAGATGTTCAGCACGCGGGCCAGCACCGAGGTGCCACTCCGGTGCATTCCAGCGACCAGGATCGCGATTTTCTCCTTCCCCTGACCGGACAATTTCAGACTCCGAGGTTTTGCATTCCCGGCATCTACAGCTTGTTCAGCAGGGATGCAGCGAGCATGCCGATGCTTCCCATTCGCGTCCGCCGGTACACGCCCGCCTTTTCATGGCCATGGTGTGTCCGCTCGCGATGTTCTGTACGAGAGCATTATGAAAGCTCGGCGGCCTGCCATGAAGAGGAGACAGGCCCAGGCTCTGGCCGTTCTCGTCAATCAGGCGCGACCTCGACGCGTAGAAAGCCGGGACGGTTTCGGGAATACCTTCTAGTGTGCTGGCGCACAAATAGGTTGAATTATATCCCCATCGTTGCGACCACTTGTTGACACTGGTCGTGCTGAGTCCTACCTCCCGACCGACGTCCTCTTGCCTCATGCCCATCGGCACGCAATAGGATAATCCGTGCCCTGAGGCAATCTCGTTGTGAAGCTGTGCCCGCATGGACACGTCGTTCCAGTTCTGCGCGCTGTTGCGATGTGAGTTGAAGCACTGATATGGGGCGTCCACTCTTCATGTGCTTTATCTCTTAATCGATGGGCCTTCGCATATCATGCCACCGTCTGTATATTTTTCAACCTATTTGTGCGCCAGCACACTAGCGCCGAGATGGCGCGGGACAGCTTGCCCCGCTCCCAGACGTCGTCTTGATCCGAATAGGCGAAGTAGTCGGCTTGAATCTCCGGGTTGAAGACCAGGGACAGAAAGTTCGCGGCGCACCCCTTCTTCGGCCCTTCGAGGACGAAACAACGATTCGGTCCGAACTCCGGGGCGTACTCTTCGAGCACGGCGCACACGTCTTCCCGGTCACAGTCTCTCGACACCCACAGCTCGAAGTTCCCGTGGCTCTCTGGGCCCGGATGGACGAAAGCTGCTCCGGCAGGAAGCGTGCCCCTTCGAAGACCGCCATGAGTACGGCGACCTTGGGCTGGATTTCGACCTTGCCGTTCAATGATCAGCCCTCTCATATTCTCACAGCTCCGCTCTGGTTCCGAATTGGTTCGAATACCTGGCCTGCCAAGTATCAAGAACATCTGCGCGCATGAAAATCCCACCAACTATGCATTGTTTGACTAGCAATATTACGATTCAATGCCTGGATCGAAACGAAGAAGGCGGCGATTGCATCTACATCGTGCCATTCACCTGCGCTTTCCTCGCCGAACGGACCGCTGGAACCTGAATGAAACTTGTAGTCGATCGACTTGCCATGAATGGCAGGACGCGGGGTCATCCAATCAAAATAGTAAGATTGGTTGATCAGTTTGAAGCGTTCATAACCCATCGCCCGCATGATGCCGAGGTGCCAAACGGCAGTCGCCTCGATACTTAAATATTTCGGCCTGCAAGTACTGTTCATCAGACCTAAGAGCACGTTAATGTCTTCACCTTCTATGTCAATTTTGCAATAAAAGAGATTCTCACCATAGAGATCAAAGAAGTCTTGTGCCTGTATTCCTGGTACTTCTAAACAGCGCAATTCTTTTCCGTCTCGACCGGCGATATGTTTGTGGACGGAGGGCCAGTCGGTCTTCCGGTCATTCACATACAATTTCACCGGCCCTTTGCTGGTGCCGATGGCGGCATGGATCAGGGTGAGCCGGCCTTGCTCGATCTCGTCGGCGAAACGCTGCCGGGCGGCTTGTACGAGCTCGGGGTTGGCCTCAACGGCAATAACATTGAAACCTTTTTTCAAATAGAAATCCGTATCCTGGCCGTCGTGCAGGCCGATGTCTGCAATCAAGTCAGCCATGCGATATTCCTCGGTTCGCGGTTGTAATGCGATTAAAACATCCGGAAGAGCGGTTCACCGCCTTCTGTTCGGTATACCGCCTCGACGACGTTTCCAATGGAGGAGCAACGCCGGACAACCTTCCGGATTCATTGTTCACCGGTCCGCCCGCCCATACTCCCGCAGCACCTCCCCGATCGGCCCGAACGCCCGGACCCGGCCGGAATCGAGCAGCACTCCCGTGGCGCAGGTGCGTTCGAGCAGCGCGGGGTTGTGGGAGGCGAGCACCAGGATGCCGGCCCGGGCCACGAATCCTTCCAGCCGGCCCTCCGCCTTCTCGACGAAGGCCGCGTCGCCGACCCCGATCCACTCGTCCATCAGCAGGATCTCGGGCTCGATGCAGGTGCACACCGCGAAGGCGAGCCGCAGCTTCATGCCGGCCGAGTAGGTGTGCACCGGCATCGCCAGGTAGTCGCCGAGCTCGGTGAATGCCGCGATCTCGTCCCTCCGTTCCCGAACCTCCCCCGGAGCGAGCCCCAGGAACATCCCCCGCACCATGATGTTCTCGTAGCCCGTCGCACCGGGGTCGATACCGAGCGATATGTCGAACAGCGAGGCCACCCGCCCCTGGCGCCTCACCCGCCCCCGCGTCGGCTGGTAGACGCCCGCGAGCACCCGCAGCAGGGTCGTCTTTCCCGAGCCGTTGGCGCCGATCAGCCCGATCCGGTCGCCGCGCCCGAGCGCAAGGTTCACGTCCTCCAGCGCACGCACCGACAGGCGGTTTCCGGCGTTGCGCCCGATGCGGCCGCCCGTGCTCTTGCGCAGCAGGTCGTTCTTCAGGGAGCGGGAGTCCGCGCTGTACACCGGGAAATCGACGGTGACGCCGGCGAGCTGGAGGCGGGTGTCGGTGCTCATGCCCAGTACGCGATCCGCCAGCGGTAGCGGCGGTACATGAGGAGCGTCACCAGCCAGCCGCCGAGGGTGATGCCCACCGCCGCGAGCCAGGAGACGAGCCCCGGCGCCTGCCCGAGCGACGGCGCCCGCACCAGCTCCACGAGATGGAAGAATGGATTGAGGTCCAATACGAACGCGCGGTCGGGCAGCAGCTCGGGCTTCCAGATGATCGGCGTCAGGAAGAAGGCGACCTGCACGACGCTGGCCACGATCTGGGGAACGTCCCGGAAGCGGGCCGAGACCAAGCCGAGCAGCAGCCCCATCCACACGCCGTTCAGGCAGAGCAGGGCAAGGCCCGGCAGGACCAGAAGCCCGGTCCAGCCCGGCTGGATGGAGAAGATGACGGCCGCGGCGACGTAGATGGCGACGTTGTGCGCGAAGACGATGAGGTTGCGCCACACCACGCGGTACACGTGGACCGACAGGGGCAGGCTCACCTGCTTGATGATGCCCTCGGCGCCGATGAACGCGGCGCAGCCTTCGGTGATCAGGCCGGAGAGCAACCCCCAGATGATCAGGCCGGCGGCGACGAAGGGGAGGTAGTCCGCGACGTCCATCCTGAACAGCCCGGCGTACAGCACGCCCAGCCCCCCCACCAGCGCCCCCATGCTGATGGTGAGCCAGAACGGACCGAGCGTGGAGCGGCGATAGCGCTGGCGGACGTCCTGCCAGCCGAGCATCCCCCACAGGCGAAAGGCGCACGCGCCCTCGACGACGTCCTGGAGGGCAAGCGCGGTCTGCGAGGGTGGCAGCGGCGTGGAGGATGCGGGAGCGAGCCCCGGTACGTCCTCGCCGGAGGCTGCCGCCCCGCCGCCGCCGGTCGCGGCCGGAGGGGCGTCCGTACAGGCTGGCAGCGTTTGCAATGGTGCCTCCTTCATCGCCGCGCGGGCGAGCGTCGCCGTGGAACCGGGACGTCGCGGGCATCCCGTCACCCGAATGCCGAAAATGCGGGATCGCTCCGTGCCTCATGGGAATGATAACGAAGCAAGTGGCTTCAATCCAACCTGCACCCGAACCCCGAACCTGAACCTGCAACGGGATGCGGTTCGGAAACCGCCGTGCTCACGGAACGCCCTGACGAGGCCGGCCCGGTGCGCCGGCGTACGTCGGGACTTTCGATTACTGCGCTGCTCCGGGATTTGCGGCCTACGCCTCCACCGCCTCGCACCCCGCCAGCTCCCAGCCGTGGAACACCACCGCCAGCCCCACGTGCCGCACCGAGGGCGCGAGACGCCGCAGCCCCTCGTCCGCCAGATAACCTGCAAGCTGCTCCCGCGCCCCGCGCAGCGTCTCCGCCACCACCGAGGCATCCACCCGTTCGCTCCGCTTCAGGTACTTCACCTCGACGACGTACCCGTACCCGATGTCCGGGTACTGCGCCACGAAGGGCTCCAGGTACAGGTCCGCGTAGCCCTTGTTCAGCTCACGCTCGGTGTGGATGACGAACTGACCCACCACGCTGAAGTGTGCGGCCAGGAACGCCTGCACCACCTTCTCCCCGTCGAGGTAGTCCCGAATCCCCGTCTGCCCGGCAATGGCCGTCGCGATGTGCTCGACTGCCGGGCGCCATTCGCCCTTGTAGGCCATTCTCCTGACCAGGCGCGAGAAGTGGTGGTGGCTCACCGAGAACACCCCCACGTCCCGGTACGCCCTGCGCAGGTACCCGTACATCAGACGCCGCACCGTCTGGTTCGGAATGCCCAGCCGCACCGCGCCCCCCGACACCCCGCGGATGCTCAGCAGCCCGAAGTAGTACAGCAGGGACAGGAAGTTCTCCGGATCGTCGAGCCGATCCAGGGGGAAGCCGAGATTCAGGTCGGCCTCCGTCTCCCCCTCGCCGATGAGGTGGCGCAGCAGGTCGAAGTTGCCGTTGAGCTGCCTCGCGCCCGCGCTGACCCGTTGATTCACCAGCAGCAGGTGGCGCAGCTTCGTGTAGTCGATGCGAATGTTGGGGTCGATGAGGTCGTCCGGCATCGGCTTGTTCGGGATGGAATCCTTCAGGTAGTGGAGCACCATGTCGGTGTTGTAGAGGTCACCGGTGGCGGTCTTGGCGAAGCGGTAGCCGTTGTACCACTCGCGCATCACGGCAAGGGCCGCATCCACGTCCTGGTTGAACGCGCCGCGGTCCCGGTAGAGCTCCAGAAGGCCCCGCACCTCCGCTTCGGTGAAGCCGAGCATCCCGTTGAGTTCCGGCTTCAGGGTGACGTTGCGCCCGATGTTGAAGCCGCTGGTGACGTCGTCCATGGTGATGGGCGAGACCCCGGTGATGAACAGTCGTTCGAGGCCGCCCGCCTCGCCGGTCCCGGCCTTCAGGGCGGCGAAGAAGTTGCGGTAGAACCCTCCGCCGTGGGTGAAGGACTCGTACGCCTCCCGTCCCCGGTGGACCAGCACCGTGTTGGCGAAGTTGTCGTACTCGTCGATGAGGATGTAGAGCGGGATGCCGTGCCCGCCGGCGTACTTGAACAGCTCGCGTAGCTTGCCGTCGATGGCGGACGGGGCGAGGATGCGCCGGAGCGCCACTTCGGGAAACAGGTCCGGATGCCGCTCCAGCGCGTGGCGGAGATCGATGAGGCAGTATTCCTGGAAGCGATCTTCCAGGGTCTCCAGCTTGTCGTCGAAGGCGGAGAAGTCGAAGCGCACCACGACGTAGCGCCCGCGCTCGGCGGTGGGGGAGCGCCCGATGTCGGTGCCCCCGAACAGACCCTCGAACTCGTGCGCCCAGTGCCGCCCGTAGTAGCACTCCAAGAGCGTCAGCCAGCAGGACTTGCCGAAGCGCCGGGGGCGGATGAAGAAGGCGTAGCGCTCGTCTTCCAGAGGACACAGGTACCGGGTCTTGTCCACGTACAGCCAGCCGTTCCTGCGGATGCGCGGGAAGGACATCTCGCCGTAGGGGATGCGCGGCCAGGGGGTGGTCACTTCGGGAACCCCGCTTCCGTGAAATCGGCGGCTTCGAGAGACTGCATCCACCTTGACCCGGCCCGCGAACCATGAGGCGGCGCATGGTAACCCGAAAGCAAGGTGCACTTCCGGCGTTCGTCGCCTTCGTCGTGCCCCCCCGCGCCGCACCTCGGGCGCACGGCCTACAACGGTCGGCACCGGGGGCGCATCCGGCCCGCCCCGCCGCCGGGCTACGCTGGCCTCCATGCAGGACCCGAACTACAAACGCCTCTTCTCCTTCCCCCGCATGGTCGAGGACCTCCTGCGCGCCTTCCTCCCCGGAGAGGTCCTCGCCGAGCTCGACTTCTCCACCCTCCGGAAGCTCCCCGCCGAATACGTCAGCGACGAACTGCTCCAACGCCACGGCGACTGCGTGTGGCGGATACACCGGCGCGGGCGGTGGCTGTACCTGCTGGTGCTGCTGGAGTTCCAGTCCACCGACGAGCCGCGCATGGCGCTGCGCATCCTCACCTACACGAGCCTCCTGTACCAGGAGCTGGTGCGCAGCGATGCGCTGGAGGCGCGGGAACGGCTGCCGGCGGTGCTGCCGGTGGTGCTCTACACCGGGGCGGCGCGGTGGCGGGCGGCGGTGGAGGTGGGGGAGTTGATTGCGCCGGTGGGGCCGGAGCTGGCGCCGTACCAGCCCTCGCAGCGGTACCTCGTGGTTGACGAGCGGCACGCGGGTGCGGAGGATTTGCCGGGGAGGAACCTGATGGGGGCGGTGTTGGGGTTGGAGCAGAGCCGCGGGCCGGAGGACTTGGTGCGGGTGGTCGAGAAGCTGGTGGAGTGGCTGCGTCACCCGCAGGATGGGGAGTTGAAGCGAGCGTTCACCGATTGGGTGTGGAGGCTGGCGAGGCATTTCGAGCCGGGGGAGGCGGAGCCGGCTCCGGTGCGGACCTTGGAGGGTGTGAGGATGACGCTGGAAGAGCGGGTGGCGGAGTGGCCCAAGCAGTGGCTTCAGGAAGGCATCAAGCAGGGCATCGAGCAGGGCATCGAGCAGGGCATCGAGCACGAACGGGCGCTGTTGTGCCGTCAAGCGGCGTCCCGGTTCGGGGAGGAGACCGCCGAGCATCTGTCGGGGGTGCTGGCTCGTATCGCGGACCCGGAAGGCTTGGCCGAGGTGGGCGAGTGGCTGGTACGTTGCGGGACGGGGAGCGAGCTTCTTGCCCGCGTGAGCCCGGCGGCCGGGGCGAACGAGCGTGGCGACCGGGAGGGGTAGCGTGCGTGGATAATCCCGTTGCAGGGGGAGGCGGCCCGCGTCCGGTACGGTGTTCCGGGAGGAGCGGGGAGTCCATGTTGTGGGCGGTGCCTTCGTGGTCCTGACCGAGGCGCTCATGCTTGGCGCCGCACCACTGAGGCCGTGGCTGTCGCTCGCCGCCGGTACGCTGGCGACGGCCCTCCCCGTTGCACCGGGGTATGTCGGGACATTCGATCCCGGATTATGATGTTCTCGTAGCCCGTCGCACCGGGGTCGATACCGAGCGATATGTCGAACAGCGAGGCCACCCGCCCCTGGCGCCTCACCCGCCCCCGCGTCGGCTGGTAGACGCCCGCGAGCACCCGCAGCAGGGTCGTCTTTCCCGAGCCGTTGGCGCCGATCAGCCCGATCCGGTCGCCGCGCCCGAGCGCAAGGTTCACGTCCTCCAGCGCACGCACCGACAGGCGGTTTCCGGCGTTGCGCCCGATGCGGCCGCCCGTGCTCTTGCGCAGCAGGTCGTTCTTCAGGGAGCGGGAGTCCGCGCTGTACACCGGGAAATCGACGGTGACGCCGGCGAGCTGAAGGCGGGTGTCGGTGCTCATGCCCAGTACGCGATCCGCCAGCGGTAGCGGCGGTACATGAGGAGCGTCACCAGCCAGCCGCCGAGGGTGATGCCCACCGCCGCGAGCCAGGAGACGAGCCCCGGCGCCTGCCCGAGCGACGGCGCCCGCACCAGCTCCACGAGATGGAAGAATGGATTGAGGTCCAATACGAACGCACGGTCGGGCAGCAGCTCGGGCTTCCAGATGATCGGCGTCAGAAAGAACGCGACCTGCACGACGCTGGCCACGATCTGGGGAACGTCCCGGAAGCGGGCCGAGACCAGGCCGAGCAGCAGCCCCATCCACACGCCGTTCAGGCAGAGCAGGGCAAGGCCCGGCAGGACCAGAAGCCCGGTCCAGCCCGGCTGGATGGAGAAGATGACGGCCGCGGCGACGTAGATGGCGACGTTGTGCGCGAAGACGATGAGGTTGCGCCACACCACGCGGTACACGTGGACCGACAGGGGCAGGCTCACCTGCTTGATGATGCCCTCGGCGCCGATGAACGCGGCGCAGCCTTCGGTGATCAGGCCGGAGAGCAACCCCCAGATGATCAGGCCGGCGGCGACGAAGGGGAGGTAGTCCGCGACGTCCATCCTGAACAGCCCGGCGTACAGCACGCCCAGCCCCCCCACCAGCGCCCCCATGCTGATGGTGAGCCAGAACGGACCGAGGGTGGAGCGGCGATAGCGCTGGCGGACGTCCTGCCAGCCGAGCATCCCCCACAGGCGAAAGGCGCACGCGCCCTCGACGACGTCCCGGAGGGCAAGCGCGGTCTGCGAGGGTGGCAGCGGCGTGGAGGATGCGGGAGCGAGCCCCGGTACGTCCTCGCCGGAGGCTGCCGCCCCGCCGCCGCCGGTCGCGGCCGGAGGGGCGTCCGTACAGGCTGGCAGCGTTTGCAATGGTGCCTCCTTCACCGCCGCGCGCGAGTGCCGCCGTGGAACCGGGACGTCGCGGGCATCCCGTCACCCGAATGCCGAAAATGCGGAATCACTCCGTGCCTTGTGGAATGATAACCCATCTTTGATCACTGGCAGCAATTCCCGCTAACACGAGGCAACAAGGCCGGATGCACGGCGCCACACCTGCCTTCGGCCGTGCCGAACAGGAATCGAGATCCATCAACCGTTGCCGGCCCAGGAGGTTCCGGCGCGGACGACGCCCCCCCACGGAGAACCACCGACATGTCCACCGTTCCAAACCGCTGCGATCTGCTGATCCACTCCGGCGACGTCATCGACGGCACGGGCGCGGCCCGCGTCCACCTCGACGTTGCCGTCACCGGTGACCGGATCGTCGCCGTCGGCGACCACCTCGACCTGCACGTCGACGCGACCAGCAAGATCGACGCCTCGGGACTCGTCGTCGCGCCCGGGTTCATCGACGCGCATACCCACGACGACCGCGCGGTGCTCTCCGGGCCGGACATGACGCCGAAGATCAGCCAGGGGGTGACGTCGGTGGTCACCGGCAACTGCGGGGCCAGCCTCGCTCCGTTCGCGGGCCGCGAGCCGCCGCCGCCGATGAACCTGCTCGGCGACGCCTCGTGGTACCGGTTCCCGACCATGCGCGAGTACATGGCCGCGGTCGAGGCGTCGCCTCCGGCGCTCAATCTCGCGCCGCTGGCCGGTCATACCGCGCTCCGGGCGGCGGCGATGGACGACGTCTACCGCGCCGCCACCCCGGCCGAGATCGCGCACATGGAGGCGTTGCTCGACGAGGCGCTGGAGGCGGGCTGCATCGGCATGAGCACCGGGCTCGCCTATCCCCCCGCGGTGGAAGCCCCCACCGACGAGGTCGTGGCTCTGGCGAGCCGGCTCGCGGCGCACGGCGGCATCTACACGACCCACATGCGCGACGAGGGCGCCGGGGTCCTCGACTCGGTACGGGAGACGCTCGAGATCGGCGAGCGCGCCGGCGTCCCCGTGGTCATCTCGCACCACAAGTGCAGCGGCCGGGAGAGCTGGGGCCTGAGCCGGGAGACGCTCGCCGCGATCGTCCGGGCGCGTTCGAGGCAGAGCGTCGACCTCGACGTCTATCCCTACGTCGCAAGCTCGACGGTGCTGCTCACGGACTGGATCGCCGGGGCCGAGCGCGTGCTCGTGACCTGGTCGACGCCGCATCCGGAGTGCAAGGGGCGCGACTTCGAGAGCATTCGCTCCGAGTGGGGCTGCGGCGTCGAGGAAGCGGTGGAGCGGCTCAGCCCGGCCGGCGCGATCTACTTCAAGATGGACGAGGAGGACCTGCGGCGCATCCTGCGCTTCCAGGACGCGATGATCGGCTCCGACGGCCTCCCGCACGACACCTTCCCCCACCCCCGGCTGTGGGGCACGTTTCCCAGGGTGCTCGGCCATTACAGCCGCGAGCTCGGCCTGTTCTCCCTCGAAGAGGCGGTCCACCGCATGACCGGAGTGCCCGCGCGCGTCTTCGGCCTCGCCGGCCGCGGCGCAATCCGGGCCGGCGCCCTCGCGGACCTCGTGCTCTTCGACCCGGAGCAGGTCGCCGACGAGGCGGATTTCAGCGCCCCCACGCGCCCGGCCCGCGGGATCTACCAGGTCATCGTCAACGGCAAGCAGGTCTGGCGCGGCGGCGAGTGGACCGGCGCAAAGCCCGGCCGGATCCTGCGGCGCAACGGGACCGAAGGCTGAACGTACTCCCCTCAGACCACCCCCGCCTCCGACAACGCCGCCAGCTCCTCGCTCGTGAGGCCCAGCTCCTCGCCGTAGATCGCCTCGTTGTGGGCGGCCAGGACGGTCCCGAGATGGCGGATCCCGCCCGGGGTGTCGGACAGCTTCGGGATGGTGCCCTGGAGGGCGACGTCGCCGATGCGGGGATCGGTCACGCGGACGAGGGTGTCCCGCACCCAGAACTGCTCCTCGTTGAAAATGTCCTCGATGCTGCACACCGGGCCGCAGGGGACCTCGCCGTCGGAGCATCGGCGGATGATCGTCTCCCGGTCGTGGAGCGAGGTCCACGCGCGCACCATCGCGTTCACCTCGTCGCGCCGTTCGAGCCGCGAGCGCTTGAGCCGGAAGCGCTCGTCGCCGGCGAGCTCGGGCCGGTCCATCGCCTGCGCGAGGCGGGCGAACCCCGGCAGCCCCGACTTCGGCCCGGTCTGTCCGTAGGCGGAGATGCGCAGCATCACCAGCCTCGGGTTGACGGCGAGCAGATCCGCGAATCCGAGCCCCCATCGCTCCATGGTGCCCGGCCGGAAGTTCTCGATCACCACGTCCGCCGTCGCCGCGAGCCGCCGGAAGAGCGCGGCGCCCCGCGCGTCCTTGAGGTTCAGGGTGATGCACTTCTTGTTGCGGGCGTCGTTGAACCACCAGTAGGTGTCGCCCGCCTCGCTCGGGGTGCCGAGACGGCGCAATTCGTCGCCGGCGCCCGGGCGCTCGATCTTGATGACCTCGGCGCCGAATTCCGCGAGGCAGGTGGCGGCGAACGGCGCGGCGACGAAGGTGGCGGCGTCGAGCACCCGGACGTCGTCGAGCGGCATGATCGTTTCCGTCACTGTGCTTGCTCCCGAGTGGTGGATGCGACGATGCGCCACGGACGCGCGGAGCCGTTGGCGCCGACGTGTGCCGGCCTGAGGTCCGGAGCCATTCAGGTGCAGCCCGTGCCGATTATACGAGGTGGCGAGTTGTCACGTTCCCGGGGGTCACGTAAGGTGTACTCCCCACCATCGGACGAGGCATGGCGGTGAGTCCCGAGTTGATCGCGGTGCTGGCGGTCGGTGTCGCGCTGGCCGGTGTGGTTCTTGCGGGCCAGCGCGCTGCCCGTCAGGACGCGCGTGCGCTCGACGCACGCTTGGCCGGGCTCGAAGGGCGCTTGGCCGGGCTCGAAGGGCGCATGACTGCGCTCGAAGGACGCATGACCGGGCTCGAAGAGCACGTGACCGCGCTCGATCGGCGGATGTCCGCGATGGAGAGGCAGCAGACGCGGCTCGAGATCGAGCTTCGCGAACGTATGGCGAAGCTCGAAGGTCTGCTCGAAGGTCTTCGCGAGACGATCGCCGGGCGGGCGGCGGCGTGAGCGGCGGCGCCACGGTCGAGGATCCGGCCGGCGCGCGTGGGGTCGGCGCTGGCGGCTGAAGCTCCGGCGTCGGCACCGCTCGCGGTGAGGCTGGGGCGCACTCTGGCTGTCGGCGCCGCGGGCGGCGCGTTCTTCACGTGGTTGAACCTGCCCCTTGCGTGGATGCTCGGGGCGATGGTCGCGACCACCGCGGCATCGCTCGGCGGTGCGAACCTCTACGGGCCCGGCCCGATGCGTTCGATCATGACTGCTGGTGGTTTTCACGATCCCGCTCTGGTACCGCTTCATGACCGGGGTGGTCGCGACACCCTCGGCGATGGAACCGTCGATCGGTGCGATCGGGCTCACCGACGTCACGGTGCTCGCGGCATGTGCGGTCGCCGGTGTGGTCGTGGGTCGCCTCCTCCGGCTGCCCGCGTACCGGCTCTCGGGCCCCCTGCTTGCCAGCGCGGCCGTCCACGTCACGGGATTGAACGAATCGGCGCCGCCGTGGGAGGTCGTCGCGGCGGCACAGGTGGTCGTCGGCTCGGCCATCGGTGCGCGCTTCAGCGGTGTGCCGGTGCGCCGGGTGCTCGGCCTCATGGCCACCGCGCTGGTCTCCACCGTGCTGATGCTTGCCGCCACCGTCTCGTTCGCGCTGGTGCTCGCGCCCGCCACCGGGCTCGACTGGCGGTCCATCGTCCTCGCCTACGCGCCGGGGGGATTGGCCGAGATGAGCCCGATCGCGCTCTCGCTGGGTATCGAGACCGTGTTCGTCGCCACCCACCACGTCATCCGGATCGGGCTCATCGTGGTGGCGGCGCCGCTCGTGTTCGCCCGTCTCCGCCCTCCCGGCAAGGGCGCTTGAGTCGAGGCCGGCCGCGACCGCTGGCCGGCCGCCGCCTCTGGCCTGCCACCTCCGCTTCACGCGGCGGACGCGAGCAGATCGTCCACGCTCCCGGAGATTTTCTCGAACAGCTCGGGCGCCGAGATCTCCATGACGTGGTCCATCACCCAGCGGTTGGTCTGGCTGACGCCCATCGAGCGCATCACCCGATCGCCGAAGTAGCGCAACGCCTCGAATCCCGGCGCCTCGTCGTCGAACTCGAACCGTGCGTAGTCGTCGAGCCGTTCGTTCAGCATCTCCACGAACGGCGCGCGATAGTCGCCCGGGCCGGCGACGTCGAGCAGGTTGTCCTGCATCTGGTCCGCGAGGCGCCGCCCGAGCGCGACCACGAGCACGGCGCGCGCCTCGTCGTCGATGCGCTGGTGCGCGAGCCGGTCCACGAGCTGGACGGCGAAGGCGCAGTACTCGGAGATCACGCGGATGCGTTCGCGATCGGAGGCGTAGTCGAAGCCTTCCCGATGGATTGCCTTGGCGTGCTCGACGGACAGGCGCCACACGATGAACGCGAGCGCGCCGGCGCTGTCGGCGAAGCCCTTGCGCCGCGCTTCGTTACGCTCGGAGTGATGCCATTTGCTCTTGATGCGTATCGCCATCGTGCCGTTTCCATCCCATCGGGCCAGCCCATCCTTGGAGCTGCGCCGATGGGGACAATCCGCGAGGTTCCCCGAAGATGGAGCCGATATACCATCAATCGACAAGTCTGATTTTCAATCTCCCCAAATGCGATTGACAGCCGGCGCGGTCCGCGCGCAGGGTGTGCGCCGTGGACGGCAGCCGACCCCTTCACGGCCTTGCCGAGCGGGTGCGCGACGCCCGCTCGCGGATGGGCCTGACCCAGGCCGATTTCGCGGAGCGGATGGCGGTCACCCCGCTCACGGTCCATCGCTGGGAGACGGGGCGATCCCGGCCCCGCGCCCTGGCGCTCGACCGGCTGCGGGCGCTGGAGGAGGCCATCGCGTCGCGGGGCGCCGATGCCCGCGCGGGCGGGCCCTCCGGCGGGCCGGCGCCGTCCGTCTCCGTCCCCCTCGACTTCGCCGGGGACCCGGCGGCGGTCCTGCTGGTGGCGGAGGCGCACCGGCTGGCCCACGGGCACCAGTTCAACGCCGCCTTCGCAAGCGAGACCGCCCGGATCGATCCGCTCCCCCACCAGCGGATCGCGGTCTACGAACGGATGCTGAAGCAGGAGCCGCTACGCTTCCTGCTCGCCGACGACGCCGGCGCCGGCAAGACCATCATGACCGGCCTCTACATGCGGGAGATGCTGTTCCGCCGCCGCATCCGCAGGGTGCTGATCGTGACCCCGGCCGGTCTCGTGGGCAACTGGGAGCGCGAGCTCCGCACCCTCTTCCGGCTGCAATGCCGCATCGTGTCGGGAGCGGACGCCCGGGCGGGCGCCAACCCCTTCTCCGGCCCGGACGGCGACCGGGTCGTCGTCTCCCTCGACACCCTTGCGAACGAACGCGCGTTCGCGGCCCTCCGCGCCCCCGAGGTCGCCCCGTACGACCTGGTGGTGTTCGACGAGGCCCACAAGCTGAGCGCCTCGCGCACCGGAAGCCGGGTCACCACGACGCGCCGCTACCGCCTCGCCGAGGCGCTGGCCGGCGCCGCGCCGTCCCGCGGCGGCTCTGGGCCGGGCGCCTCCGGCGACGCCACCGGCGGCGACCCGTTCGCCGGCCTCTCCTGGGCGGCAAGGCATCTCCTCCTCCTGACCGCGACCCCCCACATGGGCAAGGAGTCTCCTTGGTTCCACCTCTGGCGGCTCCTCGACCACCATGCCTTCGGAACCCCGGAGGCATTGCGCCGCTACCCGCCCGGGGAGCGTCAACGCCACTTCATCCGCCGCACGAAGGAGGAGATGGTGGACCTGGAGGGCAACCCGCTCTACCGGCAGCGGGAGTGCAGCACGTTCAGCTTCGACCTCTCCGGCGGCGAGGACGGCGAGCACGCGCTCTACCTCCACACCACCGCCTACCTCCGCGAGCACTACGGCCGCGCGCTCCGCAACCGGCCCGCGGTCCAGCTCGCGATGAGCGTGTTCCAGCGCCGGCTGGCGAGCTCGACCTCGGCCCTGCTGCGTTCCTTCGAGCGCCGGATCGAGAAGATCGAGCGCGACATCGCCGACTGGCGCTCCGGCCGCCTCGACGCGGCCCTCCTCCGGCGCCGCCAGCAAGCCCTGTCCGAGAGATACCGGGAGGACTTCTTCGAGGCCCACGGCGCCGACGACGACGCGCGCGAGGGCGGCCCCGAGCGCGGCGAGGAGCCGGGCGAGCGCAACGAGGACTTCGAGGACGCGGTCCTCGGCGCGGTCACCGCCGTCGGGATCGAGGAGCTGCGCGCGGAGGCGGAGGCCCTCCGGGGGCTCCGGGACCGCGCCCGCGCGCTCGTCGCCGCCGGAGACGAATCCAAGTTCGAGAAGCTGCGGGAGGTGCTCGAAGACCCGCTCTACGCCAGGGAGAAGTGGCTCGTCTTCTCCGAGCACCGCGACACCGTGGACTTCCTGGTGCGGCGCATCGAAGGGCTCGGCTACGCCGGCCAGGTGGCCGTCATCCACGGGGGCATGGCCTGGCCGGAGCGCGAGGCGGCGGTGGAGCGCTTCCGGCAGCCGGACGGCGCCCGCTTCCTCGTCGCCACCGATGCGGCGGGAGAAGGGATCAACCTCCAGTTCTGCCGGCTGATGGTGAACTACGACGTCCCGTGGAACCCCGCGCGCCTGGAGCAGCGGATGGGGCGCATCCACCGTTACGGCCAGAAGCACGACGTCCGCGTCGTCAACCTCGTCGCCGGCGGGACCCACGAAGGCCGGGTCCTGAAGGTGCTGCTGGAGAAGCTGGAGCGCGTCCGCCGCGCGCTTCGCTCGGACAAGGTGTTCGACGTGATCGGGCGCCTCCTCGAGAACGTCTCCCTCCGCGAGTACATGACGGCCGCGCTCGATCCCGGCCGCGAGCGGGAGCGGGAGCAAGGCGTCCTCGAAGACGTCGAGCGGGCCGTCACCGAGTCCGCCGTGCGCCGCCTCGCCGAGGCGGAGGCGAGCGTGTACGGGCCAACCGGCGAGGTCGCGCCCCGGGTGGACGGGATGCGCCGGGAGCTGGACCGGGAGCGCTACCTGCACCTGCTGCCGGCCTACGTGCGCCTCTTCGTCGAGTCGGCCGCGCGCAAGCTCGGCATCGATCTGGAAGGCGATCTCGACGGGGTGTTCTCCCTCGTTCCCGCGACCGCCGGCGCCCTCGACCCTCTCCTGCCGGCGCTCGAAGGCTATCCGCCCGAGGTGCGGAGGCGGCTCCGGATCCGCCGCCCCGACGCCGGCGAGGCGTGCATCTGGCTGCACCCCGGGGAGCCGGTGTTCGACGCCCTCTGCCGCCGGGTGATCGACCGGTTCTCGCACGATGCCCGGCGCGGGGCTATCTTCATCGATCCGAGAGCCGAGGAGCCCGCCCTCTGGCATCTGGCCGCCGCGTCCGTGGAGGACGACCCTTCCGGGGCCGCCCCCCTCCCCGGCGAGCCTCCGGGACCGGCGCCGACCTTCACTGCGAGCTCGCGGGCGGCGGCCGGGGGTCTCCCCGGCGGGCCCACGGAACCGGCGGGACCGGCGCACCCGGCCTTCCGGCGCAGCCTGGAGAGCCGCCTGATCGCGCTACGGCAGGACGGCGGCGCCGAGGAGACGCTCGCCGAGCCCTCGCCGGATGCCCTGCTGGCGCTGCACCCCGCTCCCGGTGTCGCTCCCGGCTCCGTGCCGCTGGCCGGCCGCGCGACCGCGCTGCGGGCCGGGGCGGCGGCGCACGTCGAGCGCGGCCTCTCGCGGGCGGTGGAGGAGCACCGGACGGCGTGCCGTGCGGAGCTGCCCGAACGGCGCCGCCGGGTGAACGTCGGCTTCGACCTCCGGGCGGCGGCGCTCGCGAAACGCCGTTCGGCGCTGGCCCGAGCGGCGGCGGACCCGGCGGCCGATGAGGACGTCGCCGCGCTCAAGCGCGAGCAGGCGTCGCTCTCCGGCGACCGCGACCACGCCCTCCGGGAGCTGGACGCCGCCGCGGATCGGATCGTGGCCGCCCCGCCCCGCTTTCTCGCCCATGCCCTCGCCCTCCCGCCGTTTCCGGGCAGCGACATCGAGCGGATGGACGAGCGCGTCGAGGCGGTGGCGGTGCGGATCGCCGCGCAGGCCGAGGCGGACCGGGGGGCCGAGGTGCAGGACGTCTTCACCCCGGAGAAGGCGCGCGCGGCCGGGCTCTCGGACTGGCCGGGATTCGACCTGCTCAGCCGCCATCCGAACGGTGAGGTGCGCAGCATCGAGGTCAAGGGACGCGCCGGGCGGGCCGCGGTGCGAATGGAGCTGAACGAATGGAAGCAGGCGTGCAACCTGGGCGGGCGCTACTGGCTGTACGCGGTGTTCGACTGCGCGACCCCGGCCCCGCAGCTCTATCGGGTGCGGGACCCGTTCCGGAACTTGCTGGCGACGGAGCACGCCGCCGCCGCGTTCACCCTCACCGCCGGGAGCATCGTCCGCGCCGCGGAGCCGGAGACCCCTTCCCCCGGGACACCTCCCTCCGGGAGGGCGCCCTGATGGCGCATCCCCATTTGCTACCCATACCCTGCCGCACGGATGCCCGCCCCGGAGACGGCCCGATGAGCGGTGGCCGGCCGGAAGCGATGGGCGCGCATGGCGGTCCCGCCCGCCGGTCGAGGGTGGAGGTCGGGGCAGTCCGGGTTGGTCGATATGAGGCGTGGAACGAAGATTGGTCCGGATGCCGTCGCCTCGAACGGAGACCGGCTGTCCGATGAGTTACGATTGACGGCGGACCGGTCAGCGACGATACGGTGTGTGGGAGGTGCTTCTTGTATTCGTCAATCCACATTCGAGGCTATCGCGGGCTCGACTCGTTCAGGATGCGAGGTCTCGGTCGCGTCAACCTTCTGGTCGGGGCGAACAACTGTGGGAAGACCTCGATTCTGGAATGCATCGAGCTGCTTCGTTCGACGGGCAATCCGGGCACTCTGTCTTCCATCCTCCGGAGGCGCGGTGAGTGGGGCGACGCGAATGACAGGGATTCCGAGCCGCTCCTCGACGTCAACCGACTGTTTTCGGGGTATGACTTGCAGGGAGAAGTCGTCATCGAAGGGGGTCGTGACCGTACCGGAAATCCGTTCGATTGGAACAGGAAGGTCGCGATGCACGTCGAAGATCCCCGTGAATCGGAATCCGGAGAACCGGATCCATTTGGCGAGGATGGATACCTCACCCTCGCCGTCGAATGGTCGGACCGCGGGGACGACTCCGATACGAGGGCTGTCAAAACAGGCATCACGTCTGCCGGACACCTCTCCTCGCGTCCGCCCCGGCGATTCCCGCGTATGCGAAACGGTCCGCCCGACCGGGCCGTGCAATTCATCGGGACCAGAGGCATGACGGCGCTGGACGTCGTTCGGCTGTTCGATGACGTCGTTCTCACGGAAAGCGAAGAACACGTGACGCAAGCGCTTCGTATCATCGAGCCGGCGGTTGAACGCATCGCCGCGGTTGCAACCGATCGAGGTCCGTATTTTCGAGAAGGACCGGGTGGCGTATTCATCAAGCTGGGAAAAACCGGGAACCGCATTCCGATCGGAAGCATGGGAGACGGCACGTGGAGAATGCTCGGATTGGCGCTTGCTCTCGCGAATGCCAAGGGCGGCGTGCTGCTCGTCGACGAGATCGACACCGGCCTCCATTATTCCGTCATGGCGGACATGTGGCGGATGGTCAGTGAACGGGCCGCCGCCCTGAAGGTTCAGGTCTTCGCCACCACGCACAGCCGGGACTGTTACGAGAGTCTGGCGGAGGTCGCGCAGTCCGGCTTGCCGTCGCCGGAAATCACGATTCAACGGATAGATCCGAACCGGGAGCAAGCGATCGGGTTCAGTGACGCCGCCGTCGTCGCGGCTGCCGAGCGGGGCCTGGAGGTCAGGTAGATGCCTTCGACCTCTCCCCGAAGGCTTCTCGTGGAAGGCGATACGGACAAGCGTGTCATTCCGTTTCTCATGGAGGCCAACGGAATCGAGTGGGAAAGGGACGGCCGGCCGGTCGTCCGCATCGAGCCGTACAACGGTGTGGAAGAGCTGCTGAAGCCGGGAGTGGTGGAAGCCGAACTGCGGGCTTCGGGGCTCGAAGCCCTGGGCGTCATGGTCGATGCGAACGGTAACGCCTCCGATCGGTGGAATCGGATCAAGGTACTCTGCGACGACCAATTCGAGGATTTGCCGGAGCAGATCCCGCAAAATGGACTGGAGACCATTCACCTTGAAACCGGCACACGTTTCGGAGTCTGGATCATGCCCGACAACCGGTTTTCCGGGATGCTGGAGGACTTCCTGATCCGGCTGATCCCGGAGAGCTCCCGCTCCCGGGGTTTGTACGAGCTGGCCGAACAATGCGTCGCCGAAGCCGCGCGAAGCGGTGCTCCATTCAAGGATGTCCACAAGGCGAAAGCAGAAATTCACACTTGGCTCGCATGGCAGGACGAGCCGGGCAGACAATTGCACCAGGCCGTGCACCATCGGGTACTGGACCCCGAAAGACCGGAGTCGCAACCGTTCGTCAACTGGTTCAGACATCTCTTCGACGTGTAGATCACCGATGCATCGAGATCGGCGGGGACGCAAGCCGGGAAACCCCGGCAGCGGGAAGAGGTCTGCCATCCATGCTGCCCCGCGGGTGCTCCTGGGTGCGCGGGCGTCCCGCCCGCACGGCCGGTGGCCGCCTGGGAACGCTTGTTGTCCCGCCCGCATTCTCATTTCCGGGGGCTTCGCCCGTGCGGGCGGGACGCCCGCGTCGGCAGACGCGCCGTTGCCAGGAGCGCTCGTGGCGGCTCCGAACCGTCCCGATGCCGGCGGAAGAGGCCGTCCCCGTGGGATACGAAGCACCTTTACCCCTGCCCTCACCCGGACATATCAAAGAGTTGCGGACAACACTCACGATTTCCCGAGGGAGCATCGCCAGTGAGTGACCCGGATCGTCCGGGCCGCGGATCCGGAGCCTGCTTCCCCCGGGACCCCTTCCTCCGGGAGGGCGCCCTGATGGCGCACTTCCGTTACCCTGCCGCACGGATGCCCGCACCGGAGACGACCCGATGAGCGGCGAAAATGCTCTCGACCCGCGGAACCTGACGTTCTCCCACGCGTATGGATACGAGGAGCTTCCGCAGCCGCTGAAGCTCGGGGAGATCACCGACAGGGCTCGCACAGGGATCTGGAGCCTGCTGTACTATTTTGTGAGCTCGGGGTCGGTTTATGGAGATGTGCAAGGAAACTGGAAGGACATTCTGACCATACTTCACATCTCGCATCATGGACGTGCTCTGGATGAATTCGATGATTCTCTGGAGAAGTTCGTCAGGGTATACAAATCGATTTTCATGCAGGTTCGGTTCAACGAACTGTTCGACTTGTTGCTGGCGATCATGCGCCGCCCAGAGTGTCCGCAGGAATACATACTGGCGGTGGCGACAGTGTTCAAGAAATCCCGGCTGGCGTATGTTGTGGACCAAGGTCCTCCACCCACCATCTATCCGGCGGCGACCAAGGAAGAAGGGGAAGCGATCCTGCAAGCGACTACCGAGCTCGGCGCCGCGGGACTGGCAGGCGCGGTGAACCACCTGCGGAAGGCGGCGGACTGCATCCGCCAAGGCGATCCTCCGGGTGCGGTGCGGGAGAGCATCCATGCCGTCGAATCGACGGCTCGAACCTTCGATCCGAGTGCGAAAACCCTCGAACCGGCATTGAGGTCGCTGGAAGAGGCAGGCGGCCTCCATCCGGCTTTGAAACGGGCGTTCTCCAGCCTGTACGGCTTCGCCTCCGACGAGCAGGGTATCCGGCACGCGGAGGTGTTCCGTAACGCCAAAGTTGACCAGGACGAGGCGGTCTTCATGCTCGGCGCCTGCGCGTCGTTCAGCAGCTACCTCGCGCGAAAGCACCGTCGTTCGGCGTCCTGATCGCGCCCTGGTTGGCCCACGATGATGATCGACGTTCCGATCCTCCCGATGGCTTCTGCCCAAGTGGGCAAGGAACGGCCGCCGGTGCATGACGTCGCGGGCGGAGGTATCGATGACGGAGCGGCTGCGTGACGGCGAGCGACCATGGGGCCGCACCCTGGTCGTGCTGCCCGGTACCGAACCCCGGTCCCGTCCTGACGTGCCGTTGGCCGCCTCGCGCACGTAATGGCGCACAACAGGTGCCATAATCGGCCCATGCGCTTCTTCAACACCGAAGGGCCGGTGCGCCCGGACAAGCACTATGCGATCCGGCCGTTGGATCGCGTGAACGTCGGCGAATTCCTGGCCCTGATTCGGGCGGAACGCTACTTCGTGCTGCACGCGCCGCGCCAGACCGGCAAGACCTCCGCGCTCATCGCGCTCCGCGACCTGCTCAACAGCGGCGAAGTGGGCGACTTCCGCTGCGTGGACGTGAACGTCGAGGTCGGCCAGGTGGCGCGCGACGACACGGCGCGCGGCATCCGCGCCATTCTGGGCAGCCTCGCCGAGAATGCGCAGGAGCTGGGCGACGACTACCCCGAGGAAGTCTGGCCGGACATCCTGGCGAAGGTGGGGCCTGACGACGCCCTCAAGCGGCTGCTCGCCCGCTGGTGCCGGGCCAGCCCGGTGCCGCTGGTGCTGCTGGTCGATGAGATCGATTCGCTGGTCGGCGACACCCTGCTCTCGGTGCTGCGCCAGCTTCGCGCCGGCTACCAGAGGCGTCCCGAGGGCTTCCCGCAGAGCGTGGTGCTGTGCGGGGTGCGCGACATCCGCGACTACCGCATCCGGTCGAGCACCGGCGAGGTCATCGCCGGTGGCAGCCCGTTCAACGTCGCGGCGAAGTCGCTTCGCATGGGCGACTTCACCGAGGCGGAGACGCGGGCGCTGATGGCGCAGCACACCGAGGAGACCGGCCAGCGGTTCTCGGAGGCGGCGCAGGAGGCGGTGTGGACGCAGACCCGCGGCCAGCCGTGGCTGGTGAACGCGCTGTGCGCGGGGGCGTGCTTCGACAACAAGGCCGGGCGGGACCGCTCGCGCGCCATCGAGGTGGACGACGTCTACGCGGCCCGCGAAGAGCTCATCCTGTCGCGGCGCACGCACCTGGACCAGTTGGCGCACAAGCTGGAAGAAGCGCGGGTACGGCGGGTGGTCGAGCCCCTCCTGAGCGGCGGGGAGGTCCAGCACGACGGCCGCGACCTGGAGTACCTGCGCGATCTGGGGTTGCTGGCGCCGGACTCGCCGCCGCGCATCGCGAACCCGACCTACGCGGAGGTGGTGCCGCGCGAGCTGGGCTACGTGTTGCAGGACAGCCTGGACATCCAGGTGGCGTGGTACGTGCACGACGATGGCCGTCTGAACATGACGAAGCTGCTCACGGCATTCGGCACGTTCTTCGGGGAGCACGCGGAGCACTGGCTCGGCCATCTGGGGGCGTACCGGGAGGCGGCTCCGCAGCTCATCTTGCAGTCGTACCTGCAACGGGTGGTGAACGGTGGCGGTCGCATTGAGCGGGAGTACGGATTGGGGCGGGGCCGGACGGACCTGCTGGTGCTGTGGCCGCGGGAGGCGGGACAGCCCTCGGACCTGTGGGAGCGGTTCGTGGTCGAATGCAAGGTGCTGCGCGATTCCGACCGCAAGAGTCTCGCGGGGACAGTCGAGGAGGGTGTGAAGCAGACGTTGGGGTACATGAAGCAGTGCGGTGCGAAGGAAGGGCATCTGGTGGTGATGGACCGCCGCAGCGGGGAGCGCCGGGGTGGCGGGAGCGCGACGGAGCCCCGAGACGGCGTTGGCGAAGCGAATGGAGGCGGTCGCCGGCAGGACGGACGCGGCGTAGTCATCTGGATGCTGTGACGTGACCGCCCACAAGAGAATCTTCGTCATCGCCGGGCCGAACGGGGCCGGCAAGACCACGTTCGCCACCGAATTCCTGCCGAACGAGGCGAACTGCCCGGTCTTCGTCAACGCCGATCTCATCGCGGCGGGACTCAGCCCCTTTCGCCCGAACTTGGCCGCGGTCCGGGCCGGCAGGCTGATGTTGCAGCAGATCGGGGAACACGTGCGCAGAGGAGACAGCTTCGCCTTCGAGACCACGTTGAGCGGTCGCGGCCATGCACGACGAATCCCTCGCTGGCAGACGATGGGCTATCGGGTCAAGCTGCTCTTCCTGCGCCTGCCGACGCCTGAGATGGCGATCGCCCGTGTCGCCCACCGGGTCTCGTATGGAGGTCATGACGTACCGAACTCCGTGATCATCCGGCGCTTTTCCAAGGGATGGCGCAATTTCGAGAACGTGTATCGCGATCTGGTGGACGACTGGAAGCTGTACGACAATGCCGGCAACACCCCGGTGTTGCTGGCCGAAGGGGGCAGACAATGAGCGTTTGCGACCGAACATCGTCCGGAGAACCCGGCGACCCGGACCTTGCGGGCGCCGACGCGGCCTTGCTCCGGGCCGCCCAACGCGTACGCCGCGAAGCCGCGGCGCTCGGCCGAACGGTGGTGGTGTTCAAGGACGGAGAGATCGTCTGGGAGAAGCCGGGCCGCGAGTACCTGCCGCAAGGGCGAAGCATCGACGGTGATGAGACGTGAAGGCCGTCGAAGTCGCCTTGGGCTCGCACGAGAGCGATACGCCTGACGGCAACGCGGTGGACACCGAGCGAATCAGCAGATCCACGGAAGCGATCGGATGGGGAATATGAATCTATCTCAAAATCACCATCCAGAGTCATAGACCATCGAAGCATGATGGCAACCCATTGATTTTCAGGGCGCCCAAATTCTGTCCGATCACGCAGATGCAGTGAAATCCAATTTTGAGATAAGTTCATAGCTGATGTCGATTGATCGCGATTTGCCATCGATTCCATCCGACGACTTTGCTCGTCGTTTTTCACTGCGCGCGGAGAAGTTGATGTGGTTCCTCGGTGCTGGCGCGTCGGCATCAGCAGGTCTCCCTACCGCAATGGACATGATCTGGGAATTCAAGCAAAAATTGTTTGTCAGTCAACGCCGCGGCTCTGTCGATGCAGTAGCGGATCTGTCCCAAACCAATGTACGTGTTCGACTTCAGGCCCATATCAATTCCCTGAGGGATCTACCCCAGCCAGAGGCTCCCGATGAATACGCCGCGCTGTTTGAAGCAGTGTATCCGGCGGAGTCCGATAGACGCGCGTTTCTGGATGCGAAGCTGGCAGGCGCCAAGCCCTCCTCATAGGTTGGTACTTAAGGAAATCACAAAACCGGCTCCAATCCGAATTGGAGTCGTCCTTTCTTGCGGTCTCGTTTCGGATGGGACCGAGTCGCATTGCTCGCCAGATAATCCACCAAGCCTCGTAACACGGGAAGAAAGCCACGTCTCCTTCCACAAGCAAGCGCACGGAACACCTCCCCCAATCCATGACGCGCACACATCGCCACCTTCCGTGTCGAGACCTCGACCCCTCGCAATACCTGCGTCATCTGGGCCAGGTAACGCTTCAGAACCGAGGCCGCAATCGCCGTCCATATCAGACCCTCGGCTATCCCCGCATTGCTCGTGTCGAACGCATGAAGATTCGCATACGACTTCCACTCCTTGAACAACAGCTCGACCTGCCACCGCAACCGATAGAGCTGCCCCACCTGCTCCGCACTGAATCGGCTCCGCGCCAGATTCGTCACCAACAACGTATGACACCCCTCGTCAGGATTCCACCGCGCCAACAGCCTCAACTCCAACTCCTTCTCTCCCTTCCCCCAAACCACATCGAGGTCGACCGTCTCGCCCTTCGACAGAACCCCCTGCTTCAACAATTGCCCGGACCACTCCCCCAACGCCTCCCCTTCCCAGGTATACGCACCCTGCACCTTCGGGTTGACCGATGCGCTCGCACGCATCACGAAATACCCACCCGCCCTGTCCACCGCACCCATATACTCCAGGTCAACGTACCCACGGTCCGCCAACCGCAGGTCATCGCGCAGCGCCTCGGGCGAGGGCAGATGGGGCCGCTCCGGCGCCGTGTCCGCCGTCAGCGTCACCTGCTCCACCGATTCATTCAACAGACTCATCGTCACGTGCAGCTCCACCGCAGCAGGGTTCTGCTTCTTGAATCGTCCCGGGTACTGCTCACGAAGCGCATCCTTGACCGCGAACGAACAGCCGTCCTGGATCACAATCCGACCGAACTCACCGAGCGGACCCCGCGCTGTCGGCTGCAGCACGCTCACCACCCATTGCTGAAGGACCACGTCCAACACGGCCCGCATGAAGTCCTTGAAGGAACGCTTCGCCAACTGGTTGTGGAACGGCTTGTATGCGACTGTCGTGCCGAACAACGCATTGAATTGCCGTTGAATATCGGCCAATGTCTCGACCGTCCCCGTGGCATGGCCTGCCAGCAGGCCCAGGACCAGTCGATATGGAGTAATCAGGCGTTCCCGGTGGCAGAAACCGACCCTCCGTCCGAGGTCATTGAGTGCCGTGGGCGACAGCACGCGCTTGATCTGGTGGGCGAATTGAGCAACAGTGCGGCGTCCCATCCGAGTCTTCTCCTGTCATGTGGGTCCAGCAATTCCATGATCGGAGATTTCGGATGGGACTTCAACGGTTCATAAAATCCCATGAAAATCAATTAGTTATAAGATCCTACCTATGAGCCCTCCTATGGACACATGGCCCTTGCAACACTAATGCGTGGACGACAGACACGGTTGGTGTGGACGACGAATTTCGACACCCTTGTCGACGATGCCTGTGCCAAAGTTTTTGATACCACGAGTGCGCTGACCACAGTGGATCTGGATAGACCCGAACTGGGGGAACAAGCAATCTCGGGTGAACGCTGGCCTGTGGAAATCAAGCTGCATGGTGATTTTCGTTCTCGGCGGCTGAAGAACACCGATGACGAGCTGCGGCATCAGGATACGAAATTGAGGCGAATATTGGTCGATTCATGCCAGCGACATGGGCTTGTGGTGATCGGCTACAGTGGACGTGATGACTCTATTATGGATGCCTTGGAAGAGGCAGTGGAGCAACCAAGAGCATTTCCCTCTGGACTGTTTTGGCTGCACCGTGGGGAAAGCGCACCATTGCCGCGTGTCGTCCGATTGTTGAGTCGTGCAGTCGAAGCAGAAGTAGAAGCGTCACTCGTATCCGTTGACAACTTCGACGAAATCCTGCGCGACTTGGTCCGTCTCATCGACGGGCTTGAAACGGAAACACTCAACGGTTTCGCAATGGAGCGTCCACGGTGGAGCAAAGCGCCGAATCGGCAAGGTCGCTTCGGCTGGCCTGTCGTGCGTCTCAATGCTCTACCCATCATTGATCTGCCAAATACATGCCGCCGTGTAGAGTGTCAGATTGGAGGCACCGCCGAGGTACGTAAGGCTGTCGAAAAGGTAGGCGTAGAGGTGCTGGCAGTTCGTTCCCAATTTGGTGTATTGGCATTCGGCACGGACTCTGACGTCCGTACTGCTTTCGAGGCATATGACATCACAGAATTTGATCTTCATACTCTGGAGACTAGGAGACTACGGCATGAATCTACCGAACGTGGCTTATTGTGTGATGCACTTGTTCAAGCGTTCAGACGGTATCGTAATTTAGACCTGATAAGCGGCCATCGTCGGCATTTGATCCCAGCCAATCCGCAGGATGTAGTCTGGAAACCTCTGCAGCAACTAGTTGGTCGGCTAAATGGTACCGTGGAGAATCATGCAGATTTGCAGTGGAGCGAGGGAATTTTCGTTCGTCTCGATTGGGCTAATGACCAGTTGTGGCTACTAATCGAACCGCGTACCGTATTCAAGGGAATCACCGATGAGAATAAGTCGGCCGCCGCAGGTTTCTCCCGTGAACGAACAGTCAAACGTTATAACCAACAACTTAATCGGCTAATTAATTTCTGGACACGGCATTTGGCAGGAAATGACGATAAACTGCGAGCGCTGGACGTAGGAGATGGAATCGATGCTGTTTTCCAGCTCTCCTCTGTCACTGGTTATTCTCGGAGAATCTCGTCGTGAACAGTCAGATCGCGCCACATATCTGGCTTCCGGAACCTGAATTGAGCTTTCATTCCACCCGGGACTCAGATCGGTCACATCATCCTTTGCGTGGATTGCTGCAATTCGGTCCACATTCCAAGGATTGGGTGCCGGATCCCATTCGTGTGGCCACACTAACACCAGCGGGGGAAAGTCAGTCCTTCTATGAATTCATGAAGAGCTTGAACTCAGCATACACACCAAGGGAGAGGAGAGACTACTTGCCGGAGTGGCCGGGATTTCACAGCGTGTTCGGTGTCCACGTACGAGCTGCTTCCAGGAACTGCCGTATTGAACTCCCTCAGCAAGTTGATGCTGATTTCCACGATTCGCGGATTCCGCATACCGTACTTGCCGAAAATTTGACGAGAGCAATCCATAGTCTTGAAGCACACCGGAACGACTTCGACGTTCTTTTTATCTATCTCCCTCAGCGTTGGGAAGCCGGTTTTGTTGGTGGACCAGAAGAAGATTTCGATCTACATGATCATCTGAAGGCCACTCATAGGTTGGTACTTAAGGAAATCACAAAACCGGCTCCAATCCGAATTGGAGTCGTCCTTTCTTGCGGTCTCGTTTCGGATGGGACCGAGTCGCATTGCTCGCCAGATAATCCACCAAGCCTCGTAACACGGGAAGAAAGCCACGTCTCCTTCCACAAGCAAGCGCACGGAACACCTCCCCCAATCCATGACGCGCACACATCGCCACCTTCCGTGTCGAGACCTCGACCCCTCGCAATACCTGCGTCATCTGAGCCAAGTAACGCTTCAGAACCGAGGCCGCAATCGCCGTCCATATCAGACCCTCGGCTATCCCCGCTTTGCTCGTGTCGAACGCATGAAGATTCGCATACGACTTCCACTCCTTGAACAACAGCTCGACCTGCCACCGCAACCGATAGAGCTGCCCCACCTGCTCCGCACTGAATCGGCTCCGCGCCAGATTCGTCACCAACAACGTATGACACCCCTCGTCAGGATTCCACCGCGCCAACAGCCTCAACTCCAACTCCTTCTCTCCCTTCCCCCAAACCACATCGAGGTCGACCGTCTCGCCCTTCGACAGAACCCCCTGCTTCAACAATTGCCCGGACCACCCCTCCAACGCCTCCCCTTCCCAGGTATACGCACCCTGCACCTTCGGATTGACCGATGCGCTCGCACGCATCACGAAATACCCACCCGCCCTGTCCACCGCACCCATATACTCCAGGTCAACGTACCCACGGTCCGCCAACCGCAGGTCATCGCGCAGCGCCTCGGGCGAGGGCAGATGGGGCCGCTCCGGCGCCGTGTCCGCCGTCAGCGTCACCTGCTCCACCGATTCATTCAACAGACTCATCGTCACGTGCAGCTCCACCGCAGCAGGGTTCTGCTTCTTGAATCGTCCCGGGTACTGTTCACGAAGCGCATCCTTGACCGCGAACGAACAGCCGTCCTGGATCACAATCCGACCGAACTCACCGAGCGGACCCCGCGCTGTCGGCTGCAGCACGCTCACCACCCATTGCCGAAGGACCACGTCCAACACGGCCCGCATGAAGTCCTTGAAGGAACGCTTCGCCAACTGGTTGTGGAACGGCTTGTATGCGACTGTCGTGCCGAACAACGCATTGAATTGCCGTTGAATATCGGCCAATGTCTCGACCGTCCCCGTGGCATGGCCTGCCAGCAGGCCCAGGACCAGTCGATATGGAGTAATCAGGCGTTCCCGGTGGCAGAAACCGACCCTCCGTCCGAGGTCATTGAGTGCCGTGGGCGACAGCACGCGCTTGATCTGGTGGGCGAATTGAGCAACAGTGCGGCGTCCCATCCGAGTCTTCTCCTGTCATGTGGGTCCAGCAATTCCATGATCGGAGATTTCGGATGGGACTTCAACGGTTCATAAAATCCCATGAAAATCAATTAGTTATAAGATCCTACCTATGAAGGCCACTACCGCTCTCCGGGGAATGCCCGTTCAATTGATACGCGAGGACAGCGCACTTGCCTACTCATGTCGAGCAAGTGTGATGTGGCGTATCGGACTCGCTCTCTACGCTAAAGCAGGCGGCATTCCCTGGAAGCTGGCGGAGGCTGATCCGGAAACGGCTTACATTGGAATCTCATACGCACTACGTCCCTTGCTATCGGATCGACCCAGATTCGTCACCTGTTGCAGTCAAGTGTTCGACGCGGAGGGCTCCGGTTTGGAGTTTATCGCATACGATACCAAAGAAGTTGAAGTCCAACGTGACAATCCCTTTCTTTCGAGAACAGAAATGTTTCGAGTCATGACTCGTTCGATGGATCTGTATCGTCGCCGTCATGCAGGAAGATCCCCTCGTCGGGTGATGGTGCATAAATCAACAGAGTTCAAGCTGGACGAAGTAGACGGTTGCATGGAGGCGCTACATCTATGCGAAACTGTTGATCTTTTGCAAGTTGTCGAAAATGTTGGGTGGCGGGGAGTTCGCATCGAGCAAAACCCTTACGGCAGCAAGGGGAAGCCAGCGGCGTTTCCGGTGGCGCGTGGAACCGTTATCGGGATCGGGCCACGTGAAGCGCTGCTATGGATCCACGGAGACGTGCAAGACGTCACTCAGCCCGGACGATCCTACTTCAAAGGCTCTCGGAGTACTCCTCGACCTATCCGCTTGATACGCCATGTCGGTCACGGGTCATGGGATGAGACCGCTCGGGCCATACTCGGACTCTCCAAGATGAACTGGAACAATGATTCACTGTACGACCCCCTTCCTGTCACTATGACTTACGCGAAGGTGCTCTCAAGGGTTGTCAAGCGTATGCCGAATCTGGGAAACACACCCTACCAATTCCGGTTCTTTATGTAGGAAGCATGATTGATGAGTTTGCTGGATTCTCGAAAAGAAAGTATTTGCAAGCGTCGAACGGACATCATGGGCGAAGTGAGACTATGACGCAAGCACGTGATGAAAGGAAAATCTTGGCTGATTCGGAGGTTGATCGAAGCTGCCTTTCCCCTCAAATAAATCTTCCTCGACTCCATCCACGAAAAGAACGTGTGACACGGGCATATCTCGACGCTGCACATCTGGCCGGCGCAACGGCCGTTGGCGGCGAGCCGGGCGGCGTTGCTGGCGACGCTGCTGCCGGACCCGGATCGCCGGGAGGAGCGCCGCAAGCTGTTGGCGCGGATGGCGGGACGGCCGGGCCGCCGCCGTCAGGCGCTGACCCGAGGGCGTCGTCGATCCGAGGGAGCATCGCCGGTGAGTGACCCACATCGTCCGGGCCGCGGAGCCGGAGATCCCTTCCCCCGGGAGGGTGCCCTGATGGCCCAGCCCCGTTACTCTGGGAGCGGCGCCGGTGAGTGATCGCGCTGACGGCCGCCGCCTGATCGAATCGGCGTTTCCGCTGAAGGAGGCGTCCATCGACTCGGTGCACGAGAAGAACGTGCGCCACGGCCACATCTCCACCCTGCACGTCTGGCCGGCGCGGCGGCCCCTCGCGGCGGGCCGCGCGGTGCTGCTGGCGACCCTGCTCGACGATCCCGGGAGCGATGGCCGCCGGGAGCTGCTGCTTCGGATCGGCGGGCGCGTCGCCAGGAAGGCGGCCGGGCGGGGCGAGAAGGAGGAGACGACCGGCGGGGTCCTCCATTGGGGGCGCGAGTCCTCCCCCGATCTGGCCCGCCTCCGGGAGGAGGTTCGCGCGACGTTCGGCGGGCGCGCGCCCAAGGTCCTCGACCCCTTCGCGGGGGGCGGCGCCATCCCCCTGGAGGCCATGCGGCTCGGGTGCGAGGTCACCGCGTCGGACATCAACCCCGTCGCCTGGTTCATCCTGCGCTGCACCCTGCACTACCCACATCTCATGGCGGGAAAGACCCGACCCCTCCCGGCCCCCTCCCTCCGGGACCGGACGTTCGTCGAGGCGTTCCTGAAGGCGCAGGGGATCGGGAAGGCGAGCGACCTCCGAGCCCATCTCGCGCGCCTTGGGCACGGCGACGATGGGGCGCCCGGTCAACAGACCGCCTTCGACCCCGAGCCGCCGGAGTCGAACGCGGGCTTTCCGTGGCATCTCCGCGCCTGGGGGCGGAGGGTGCTGGCGGAAGCGCGCCGGGAGCTCGCCTCGCGCTACCCGACCTTCGCGGAGTTCGAGCCGGCGAGACGCAAGGGCCGCCGCGGCGAGGCCCCGCTGCCGCCGAAGCGCTTCCCGTCGCGCCCTCCGATGCTCCTCGCGCCGGACCCGCAGGGAAGGGTGTCCGTGGAGGCGCTCAACGCGGCGCTGGATTCCCTCGACCTGGAGGACCCCCGCAACCCGCGCTGGGTCGCCAAGCCGACGGTGGCGTACCTCTGGGCGCGCACCGCCGAGTGCGGACACTGCCGGGCCGAGATCCCGCTCCTGAAGACGCTCTGGCTCTGCAAGCGGGGCGGCAAGCGGGTGCGACTCGCGATGGCGCCGCGGGAAGACGGGAGCGGGGTGGAATTCGATCTGGTCCGGGAGGCGCCGGGAAGCGGCGGCGCCGACGGCCGCGGCGGCGCCACCGGCCGCGGCGACGGCGATGGCGACGACCGACTCGGCGCCGGAACCATGAGCCGGAGCGGCGCTCGATGCCCGTGCTGCGGGGCCATCGCGACCATGCGGGACCTGCGGGCGCAAGGGCGCGCGGGGAGGCTGTGCGCGCGCATGACGGCGGTGGTGGTGGACGGGCAGGAGGGGAAGGAGTACCGGCTGCCGCGCGAGGAGGAGGTCGAGGCGGCGAAGGTCTCGCGCCAGAAGCTCGAAGACCTCTATGCGGAGATCCCGTTCGGCCTTCCACGAGAGCCGACGCCCAAGGCCGGGATCGGAGCGTCCAGAGCCTTCTCGGTGGATGGGTACGGCCTGAGCACCTGGGACACCCTGTTCAGCGACCGGCAGCTCCTGGCGCTGGGCGTGATCGTCCGGCAGATCCGCCGCGTTCGGGACGAGACGAGCGGCTACCCGGAAGATTGGTCCGAGTCCCTGACAGCCGCCCTCTCGTGCAGCTTCAGCAAGCTCGCGGACTACAGCAGCGCCGTCTGCTCCTGGAACAACGGCAGAGAGCTGATCCGCAACACGTTCGCCCTTTTCGCGCTTCCGATCGTCTGGGACTACTGCGAGGTGAACCCCCTCTCGGAGACGTCGGGAGGCTTTGCCGCGATGCTGGAATGGGTGGCGCGCTGCTTCGACCACGCGGTCGCCTCCGCCGAGGCGTCTCCCGAGCCGGCGGTCGCCCGCGAGAGCGCGATCACCCTCCGGCACGAGGAGGTCGACCTCATCTGCACCGACCCGCCCTACTACGACGCCATCCCCTACTCCGACCTCATGGACTTCTTCCACGTCTGGCTGCGGCGGGTGCTGTACGGGCTGTCGCCGGAGGCCGACGCGGCGTTCGCGAGCGCGCTCGGACCCAAGTGGAGCTCGGACGAGGGCGACGGCGAGCTGATCGACGATGCGAGCCGCTTCGGCGGCGACCGCTCCGCCTCGAAGCAGAGCTACGAGGACGGCATGGCCCGGGCCTTCGGCCGGTTCCATGCGTCGCTCCGGGACGGCGGACGGCTGGTCGTCGTCTTCGCCAACAAGCAGCCGGACGCCTGGGAGACCCTGGTCTCCGCGCTGATCCGGGCCGGCTTCGTGGTGGTGGGCTCCTGGCCCATCCGCACCGAGAGGGAGACCCGGCGGCGGTCGCTGTCGTCCGCCGCCCTCGCCTCCTCGATCTGGATCGTCTGCAAGAAGCGGCCGCCCGGCGCCCGCGCGGGCTGGGACCGGCGGGTGCTGGAGGAGATGCGGAGGCACGTCACCGACCGGCTCCGGGACTTCTGGGACGCGGGGATCCGGGGGCCGGACTTCGTCTGGGCCGCGACCGGCCCCGCGCTGGAAGCGTACAGCCGCCATCCGGCGGTGAGGATCACCGACGCCCCGGGCCGGCAGCTCGCGGTGGCCGGGTTCCTCCGCCACGTGCGGCGCATGGTGGTGGGCTTCGTCGTCAGCCGCCTGCTCGACCCGGAAGGGGGCGCCGCGGACGAGCTGGACGACGTGACGACCTGCTACCTGCTGCACCGCAACGACTTCGGCCTCCATCCGGCCTCCGGCGGGGCCAGCATCCTCTACGCGCTGTCCTGCAACCTCTCGGATTCGGACCTCGCGGGCCGGCTGGACCTTCTCGTTCGCGGCGGCGCACGCCGGGCCGCGGGGGACGAGGCCGAGGAGGAGGAGACGGCCCCGGCCGGGGCCGAGGGCGCGGCGGTCGGGGCCGAGGCCGGGGGCGCGGCGGGCGGGGCCGGGGACGCGGCGGGCGGGGCCGAGGCCGGGGACGCGGCGGCCGAGGCCAGGGACGCGGCGGCCGGGGGCGGCGAAGTGCGCCTCAAGGCATGGAGCCAGCGCCGGGGCCGGAGCCTCGGCGAGCCGTCGTCGGACGGCGCCCCGCCCCCGTTGATCGACTGCCTCCACAAGCTGATGCAGCTCTGGAAGGCCGGTGACCGGCGGCGGGTGGACGTCTACCTCGAACGGCGCGGCCTGTGGCGCCACGAGCTCTTCGCCCGCCTCGCGCAAGCGGTGCTGGAGCTGGCGGAGCGCGGCTCCGAGGAGCGCTCGATCCTGGAGTCCATCCAGAACCACCTGCGGGCGACGGACGCCGGCCCCGACCCGCAGCGCCCTTTGCGCCTCGATCCAGGTCCCGGATAATGAACGGCGAGGGTGCTCCTGGGAACGCGGGCGTCCCGCCCGCAACACGCCGGAGGCGTGGGTTTTCGGGCATCACGTCCCCTGGCCGTTACAAGGCTTGTGGCTGCCGCGAGGCGCTCCGCCCGGAGGGAGCGGCGCATCCTTCCGGGACGCGGGCGTCCCACCCGCATAGGGCCGAAGCGCCCGGGGATGAAAATGCGGGAGGGACCGCCCGCGTCGGCAGACGCGCCGTTCCCGCACACGGGAGAACGTCATGGACGTCAAGCAGGCCGTACAGACGGCAAAAGAGCACGTTGCCCACCTGTTCGCCGACGAACACATCATGAACGTCGGTCTCGAAGAGGTCGAGTTCGACGAAGTGGACAAGCTCTGGGCGATCACCATCGGGTTCTCGCGCTCCTGGGGCCGTCCCGCCGTGGAGGTCATGCGCGCCCTTGGCGGAGATTCGGCGCGCACCTACAAGACCGTCCGCATCCAGGATGAGAGCGGTCGGGTCGAATCCGTCAAGCATCGCGACGTCACGGGAAGCCGATAGCTCGTGCCGAGCGCCCTCTTCATCGACGCGAACCTTCCGTCAAGCGCCCGGGAGCCGCGGGAGGTCCAGACATGACCGCCAAGCACCGTAGAACGAGGAGGTTCACCGTCGAGGACTACGACCGTCTGATCCGGGCGACCTCCCCGGTCGACGAGCTGCGAGTAACGCCCAATACGTTGACGGAGGCGTCCAATCTGCTCGGGCAGCATGGGGAGCCCCAACGCTCGCGGCTCCTCCTGACGCTTCGTGCTCTCATCGAACGGAGCCCGGAGACCGTCATCGCCAGTGCGGACGCTGCGCGACACGTCGTGTTTCTGCGCCTGGGCCTGACCGATGCGGCGCTCCTGGAGGCCGTATCGGCCGACGCCCCATTGCTGACCGTAGACCTCGATCTCCACGTCGCGGCATTGGCGAGTGGGGAAGAAGCGGCGATCAACTTCAACCGTTGGCGGGGCTGGTGAAGGATGGGAGAGCCGCGCATGGCACTACGTGTTCCCAACGAGCGCACGATGGAGGTCCGGACATGACCGCCACCAGGCCGAAACCCTGGCATCGGGTGTTCCGCCTCAAGGAGGAGCTGCGGAGCGGCGAGCTCACCTTGGCGGAGTTCGCCGCCGACCTGCACGAGGTCACCCTCGGCGAGGGCCGGCGGCCCATCTACGAGGACCCCGCGCGCTTCTTCGCCTTGACCTTTCCCACCCCCGCCCTGCGCGAACTCGTCAAGGATGTGGCGGAACGGCTCGCCGGGAGGAGCACCAAGGCGGTGCGGCAGCTCGAGCTGACCTACGGCGGCGGCAAGACCCATACCCTCATCACCCTCTACCACCTGTTCCGCGACCCGGCCGCCCTGTCCGGGGTCAAGGCGGTGCAGGAGTTCCGGCAGCACGTGGGCCGGGAGCTGCCGAGGGCGTTCACGGTGTCGCTCTGCTTCGACAAGATCGACGTGGAGCGGGGGATCGACGGGGTGCGCGCGCCCGACGGGGAGGTCCGCTCGCTCAAGCATCCGTGGAGCGTGCTCGCGTTCCAGCTCGCCGGCGCGGAGGGGCTGCGCGCGATCCACGGCGACGGCGATGACGAGGAGCGCGAGACCCCGCCCGCCGAGCCGCTCCTCGCCCGGCTGCTGGCCCTCCCCGAGGAGCGGGGGCTCGCCACCCTGGTCCTGGTGGACGAGGTGCTGATGTACGCGCGCGGCAAGGCGGGCATGGGGCAGGTCTGGCGGGAGCGGATCGTGGACTTCTTCCAGCATCTCGCGCAGGCGGTCGCCAAGGTGGACCGGGCGGCCCTGGTCGCGTCCCTGCTCGCCTCCGATCAGGGCAAGCAGGACCCGCTGGGCCAGTCCCTCCAATCCGACCTGTTCGACGTCATCCGGCGGCAGAAGGAGGAAGGCGTCCAGCCCGTCGGCCGGGAGGATGTCGCGGAGGTGCTGCGGCGGCGCCTGTTCGAGACGGAGGGCCCGGGCGACCCCGGGCCGCATGACGCCCAGGTCATCGGCGTCGTGCGCGCCCTGGCCGGCCTCGACCCCGCCACGAAGCGGAAGAGGCGCGAGGAGGAGGAGCGGTTCCGCAAGAGCTATCCGTTCCACCCCGATCTGGGCGACGTGTTCTACAGCCGCTGGACCCAGCTCACGGGGTTCCAGAGGACGCGGGGGATCCTGCGCACCCTGGCGACGGCGCTCCGGGACGCCGAGGGCTGGGACGAGTGCCCGGTGATCGGTCCGTCCGCGCTGCTGGCGGCGCCCGGGGTGGACGGGATCTCGGATGCGGTGGCCGACCTCGCCGGGATCTCGACCTCGGAGCAATCGTCGGAGGGGTCCCGGACGGACTGGCGGACCCTGCTCGAGAAGGAGCTCCAGATCGCGCGCCGCGTGCAGCGGGAGGTCCCGGCGCTCGGCCAGCGCGAGGCGGAGCAGGCGGTGGTGGCGGTGTTCCTCCACTCCCAACCCATCGGACACAAGGCGAACACCCCGGAACTCGTGAGGATGGTGGGCGCCGGCGCACCCGGCGCCATCGACCTCGACAAGGCGTTGGGAGGCTGGCGGGAGCTCTCCTGGTTCCTGGACGACGGCGACCTGGACGCCGCCGCCGCCGGCGCCGCCGGGGGAGCGGCCGGGCTCCCAGGTCCTGGCGCCTCGGCAACCGCCCGAACCTCAAGCAGATGCACGACGAGGCGTGCGCCCAGCGGGTCACCGACGACGCGGTGGAGCGGCGCCTGAAGGACGAAGCCCGCCGCACCCGGCGCCTCACCGAAGGCGCCCGGGCCGCCGGTGCGCAGGTGCATACGTTGCCGGAGTCGCCGCGGGATCTCGCCGACAACGGCGAGTTCCGCTACGCGGTGCTCGGCCCGGAGGCCGCATCGGAGTCCGGCCGGCCGAGCCCGCCGGCAAGCCGCTACCTCTCCGAGACCACGGGGCCGGACAAGCCTCGCGTACACCGGAACGTGGTGGTGCTGGCGGCCCCCTCCCGGGACGGCGTCGCCGCGGCGCGCGACACGGTCCGCTCGCTGCTCGGCTGGGAGGACGTGCAGCGGCAGCTTGCCGAGCACACCGTCGATCCCCTTCAGGGCGAGCGGTTGAGAAAGCGTCTCGAAGAGGCCCGGCGGCGCGTACCCGAGACCGTGCGCGCCGCCTGGTGCATCGTGGTGACCCTGAGCGAGGCCGGCGCCCCCCAGGCGTTCCGGCTTCCGGCCGACGGCGGGCCGCTGTTCGCACAGATCAAGGGCGACGAGCGTTCGCGTATCAAGGAGACGGCGGTGGACGCGGAAGCGCTCCTGCCCGACGGTCCTTACGACCTGTGGCGGGAGAGCGACGAGGCGCGTTTCGTCAGCGAGCTGGCCAACGCCTTCGCCCGCAACCCCCGCCTGCCGAAGTTCCTCAAGGCGAACGTCGTCGTCGATACCATCGCGCAGGGCATCCGGAGGGGGCTGTTCGTCGCGGAGCTGTCGAGGCCCGACGGCAGCCGCCGGACGTGGTGGCGCGAGGCGCCGCCGCGGGAGGTCATGGAGGACGGGCAGCTACGGGTGGCGCTGCCCGGGAAGGCGGTGCTGGCGGAGCTGCCCGGACGACTGCTGGCCCCCGGAGGCAGCGCCGGAGACGGCGATGCCGGAGACGGCGCCCTCCCCGGCATCTGGGAGAGGGAGGCGGGGAGCGTGACGGTGGGCGCGCTGATCGACTACTTCCGGGGCGGACACGCCGTGACGGTCCGCCGGGAGGGCTACGACGAGACGGAGGCCATTCCGCGCTGCGACGAGGAGATCGTGCGGGGCGCGGTCCGGTCCGCGGTCGAGGAGGGTCGGCTCTGGCTGACCAACGGCCCCACCTCCCTCTGGAGCGAGCCGGTCCCGGAGGACGTGCTGACCGACGCCGCGCGGTTGCAGGCGAGGCCGGAGCGGGTCCCGGCGAGTGCGCTGATGGACGACGCGCTTCCCGGCGCGTGGCAGGAAGGCGCCACCAACGGCGCCGACCTCACCCGCGCCCTGTCGCACGCCCGGGGCGAGGCGATGCCCTGGGGCCTGGTGCGGGAGAGCATCGCCGCCGGTGTGGACAGCCGCTGGCTGGAGATCAGGGACGGCGATGCGGAGATCCTGCACCGCGCCTACCGGGAGGCCGGCCGGCTCGTGCTGGAGCGTCCTTCGCGGGTGCCCGGCGCTGGGACGAAGCCACTGCCGCCGCCGCCCGTGGCGCCGCCGGGCTCGCCCGCCACGCCGGGCGCACCCGCCACGAACCTCGAAGGCCATCAGGTCCAGGACCTCGCCGACCTCGTGCCCGAGCTTCTCGAAGCGAGCGCCGGCTACCAGCTCGAATTCCGGGTACAGGTGGTCCTGAACGACGCCCCGGAGGAGGTCCGCGCGAAGATCGAGCAGCTCATCGACGCGCGGCTGAAGCCCGGCGCCGCCGGCCCATCCTGACGTTTGGTGAACGGGCGCAGGAGCTTCGCAGGCTTCCACGCCTGATCGGACGGACGATGACGAACATGCAGGAGCACCGCCGATGAACGAGCCTCAACCACCGCTGTCGGGAGTGCAGCACATTCCCGTCGGCAACCTGTTGCTCGATGGAGACAACCCTCGGCTCCCCAGGAAGCTTCGTGGGGGATCCCAGTCCGAGCTCCTGGATTTTCTGCGTGAGCAGGGCGTATTGGAGGAGCTGGCGCAGTCCTGCCTCGATAACGGCTTCTTCCAGCACGAGCCGTTGATTGTTCTCCCAAAGGATAAGCGGGGCAAGTACACGGTCGTCGAAGGCAATCGTCGGCTTGCAGCGCTCAAGATTCTGCATGAAGCCCCGGAGGCCGGCGACATCCACTTCGTTGGGATGGATCCAACCCCGGCGCAATTGGAAGATCTAGAGGAGATCCCGTGCTTCCCCGTATCGGATCGCGATGAGATCCATGCATACATTGGATTCAGGCACATCGGAGGGCTCAAGACGTGGTCGCCGGAGGCGAAGGCCCGCTACGTTCTCGCGGAGGTCCGGAAGCTTGCCGAGCGCGGGGTCGCGGATCCCTTTCGCGAACTCGGCCGGCGGGTCGGCAGCAATACGCAAGGGGTCAGGAACTCTTACTTGGCCATCCGCACCCTGCTCCATGCGAGGGAGGGGTTCGACCTGGATGTCGCCGACATCCAGGATCACCGGTTCGTGGTTTGGCTCCGGTGCATGAATTCGGCAGACATCAGGGCGTATATCGGGCTACGCAGGGCGGGAACGTACCAGGAGATCGAGGAAGCACTGAAGGGCATCCAGGGAGACAGGCTGAAAGAGGTACTTGGGGATCTGGACGGGAAGGGGCCAAGAGCCTGGGCGGTGTTGGGGGACTCGCGCGACGTGACGGCCTACGGGCGGGTTCTGGCGAACGAACGCGCGCGGGCCACGCTACGCAAGACGGGCGATTTGAGCCTGGCCAAGCAGGTCGTCGAGGAGCTGGAGCTGGGAGAGAGGGCTCGGCGGCTCGGCGGGAGCGTGAAGCTCTTCGTGGAGACCTTGCATTGGGTGGAGCCGGAGGAGATACCGAGCGATCTGCTCCAGGCGACGGAGGAGCTGGCGCTGCTGGCCCGCTCCGCACGAGCCATCGTCAAAGACCGGATGGATGACCATGATCCGGAGCCCTGATCCCGATGTCTACGGTCAATATGCGCGCGCCTCCCTGTTGGCGGACTACGTGGAGCTGCTGGCGCTGAAGGGCCAGCCGGTAAGCCGTGAGACCGTTGCGGATTTTCTCGCCGACAATGAAGTCGGGTGGGATCTCGATCTGATTCAGGCGCCGGGGAACGACCGCCCGGGTGAGTCAACCGATGATCTGGCGGAACGTGTCGCCGTGGCCGATGAGCGTGCCTCCATCGTATTCCGCCAGCTAGACGAACGCCGTCGTGTTCTGGCGAATCGATATCCTTTCGAGATTGCTGGTGACCGGATCTCCATCGATCAGGACGTAGATCCCGAATCGAACGCCTATGTGGCGGTGCTGGCCCTCACCATCGCTCATGCATTCCAGGTGAACTCGCCGTCTCGCCCGGAATATCTCTTCGAGGAGACCGTAACGAACGTATTGCAGGAGCGCGGATTGGCGTCGGTTGGATTCGCTGCACTTCGACGCAAATGTGGCAGCTTCGAGGAGACGTTGACGGCTGCTTGCCAGGAAGTCGGCCTCGTGGCGGCGCCGGACGCCACGGCACGGCGTATGAGAGCGCACGATGAAGGGGTAGACGTCCTCTGCCACCTTGCCTGGGAGGAAGATCTGAGACCGGGTAGCTGGGGATTCATCGGACAGGTCACGGTTGCCCGCAGCGATAGCTGGGACAGAAAGATCAAGGAGCCGAGCCCGACTCCATGGGCCCGACGCATCGGGACCATTATTCAGCCATTGCCCTTCCTCGCCGTCCCTCATCACGTCGAGCACCCCATGATGGAGCGGTTGACGGACGAAGGACCGGCGGTGGTGCTGGACAGACTTCGTCTGGTGAGATTCAAGAGGGAGATCAAGGCCAACGAGCTGGAGATCATCCGGGCGGTGGCCAGGGAGGAGATCGAGCCGCTTACGTAGCGCTGGCGGCCGGACAGAGATCGGCGAGCGTGCAGCTCCCGCAGCCTGGCGCCCGTGTTCGGCACACCTTCCGGCCGTGGGCGATCATGGTTACGTGAAGCGACCCCCGCAGCTTTCTCGGGACCCTCGCCTCAAGGGCGCGTCTCCGCCCTTCGCTCCACCGAGAGCGATGCGGCGGCCCGACGCTCCCTTGCGCTCAATCGTCCTCGACTCCCGTTTCTGGGGCCGCACGACGTCGAAGAGGTTGCCCGGGATCTCGTCCCCGGCGATCTCGGCATCGAGAAGGGCGGTCTCGCGCTGCTGGCGGCCGGGCCGCCCTGCCAGCCGTTCTCCAAGGCGGCGCAATGGGCCCGGAACGGGGCGCTCGGCCTGGGCGACGGCCGCAGCACGGGCTGCCTGAACGGCCTGTCGATGCTGATCGAGCGGCTTCTACCCCACGCCGTCCTGATCGAGAACGTTCCCGGATTTGCCAAGGGCGGAAGCTCGGCCCTCCCGTTTCTCGAGGAGCGCCTTGCCGCCGTCAACCGCGAAGCCGGCACGCGCTACCGGCTGTCGCACCGAGTGCTCGATGCGGCCGACTTCGGCGTCCCGCAACGCCGCAGACGCGCGATCATCGTCGCGCTGCGCAACGGAGAAGCCCTGGACTGGCCCGCTGCGACCCACCGTGACCGCCCGGTTCGCGCGTGGGATGCCACGCGAGGCGTGCGCCCCGAAGCCGTGCCGGCCCCGAGCGGGCAGTTCGCCGGCCTGCTCCCGTCCGTTCCGGAAGGGATGAACTACCAGTACTTCACCGAACGCGGCGAAGGGCCGGCGCTCTTCGGGTACCGGCGCCGGTTCTGGTCCTTTCTCCTCAAGCTGGCGAAGGCCGAGCCTGCCTGGACCGTGCCGGCCAATCCCGGTCCGGCCACCGGCCCCTTCCACTGGGAGAGCCGGCCCCTCGCGCCGGAGGAGATCCTGCGATTGCAGAGCTTTCCGGGCTCCTGGCGGCTGGAAGGCGCCTACCGCGTGCAGGTCCGGCAAGCGGGCAATGCCACGCCCCCCCTCCTTGCCGAGGTGCTTGGACGATCGATCGCCCGGCAGCTCTTCGAGGAGGACCGCCGCGGGCCGCTCACGCTCGCCATCGATCGATCTCCACGCGTGCCTCCGCCCACGCCTCCCGAGCCCGTCGCAGACGAGTACATGTGGCGTTTGGGTGAGCACCCTCCCCATCCCGGTCCGGGGTGTGGGCCCCGTCCTCGACCGGCTCGGTCCGTGGGGCCGCCCGAGGATGAGGAAGGCCGCGGCTCGGCGCTTGTCGATGCGAAGGTGTCGGCATCCGGGGAAGAACGATCGTAGTCTTCGGGATCCCCGGGGCGGCTCAAGGTGTCGTCGCGGGCCGGCCCCGATCCAGTGCAGGGCAAGCACGGTCATGATTCGCGATGGAAGACGGTCGGATGCGGAGGCGCTGCGCGAGATCGTCGCCGGCAGCTTCATCTTCGAGCTTCCGGGGGCGCTGCCGCGCGAGGTCTGCCGCGAGATGGTGCGGCGCTTCGAGGCCTGCGCGCCCGAGCACTACGCGGGCCGGGTCGGCCACCACGCCGCCCTCGACCCCTCGGTGAAGCGCTCGACGGATCTCGTCATGAGCGGGAAGTCGCACTGGAAGGATCTCGACACCGCGCTCTTCCGGTCGCTGGTCCCGGCGCTCGATGCGGTGGCCCGGCGACATCCGTTCTTCGGCGGCCGTTTCAAGGATGTCGGGTACGCGGTGCAGCGGACCGGCGCGGGCGAGTTCTACCACTGGCACATCGACGGCGGCAGCCACGCGCTGAGCCACCGCCAGTTGGTGGCGATCTGGTATCTCAACGACGTGGAGGGGCCGGGCGGCGAGACCGAGTTCCGCTTCCAGGCGGTGAAGGTGAGGCCGGAGGAAGGCAAGCTCCTGCTCTTCCCTCCGTTCTGGACCCACGAGCATCGCGGGGTCCTGCTCGAACGCGGGGTGAAGTACATCGCGACGACGTGGGTCGTCTTCGCCTGAGCGGGACACGGTTCGAACCGCACGTCCGTCATCAGGAGCCATTGGGAGCCATCGGGCGCCGTCGGACGAACGGCCGGCCGGTGCCGGGGACCCGTATGCGGTCGTTCAGTCGTATCGCTTGTGGTACCGGCGCCGTGCGCCGGCGCGTTGCACCACCACCCCGCGCACCGATGCGAGCCCGGCGGCCAACGTGAGCGGAGGGTAGCCGCCGTTGAGCGCGACGAGCTTGTCGCCCCCATCCGTGCGCCGCAGCATCCGGAAGATGTACTCGCCGTCGATCTCGGCCAGCACGAACGCACCGTCCCTCGCCACCCCGGTCGGGTCGACGATGACGATGCAGCCGGTCGCGAACTCCGGCTCCATGCTGTCGTCCACGACCCGTAGCGCGAAGGGCTCCGCCTCGATGCAGGTGGTGGGCGGAGCGGCGTCCGCCGGCGGCGGTGTCTTCGGATCGATCATCGCGGCTCCTCGTGCGAATCCGCCGCCCGCGAGGGGCGGGCTCGGGCCGAACGACCACCGGCTCTCCGGGCTCCGCGCCTCCCGCGGATCCGCCGCTGCCCGCCGGCTGCCGATCCGTGGCGTGACAAATCACGCATCATCGACCATCCGCCGGACGGATCCGCCGGTTCCGGATGTTGCGCTGGAATCGCCATGTGACGAATCACGCATCGACCATCCTCCGGACGGGGCCCACGTCCTTGTGCGGCACGAACAGCCCGCAGCCGAGCAGGCGGCCCGGCCCGATTCCGCGGCATTGGAGCGCGAGTGATTCGTCGCGGCCGAGATCGGCGATCAGCAGGCTGCGGGTGGCATGCATCCCCTGGTCCGACTCGATCCGGTGCGAGCGCCCGCAGAGCAGCTTGCGCGCGGTCACCGAGCGCGCCCGAAGCTCCGACACCACGCGCTCCACGAAGCGTTCCTCATCTCCGCCTTCCTCGTCCACCACGTAGCGGGCGAACACGGCGCCGGCGGGCTTCAACCACCGCGGCTGCCGCTCTCCGGTGGTGAGCTCGCAGCCGCCGACGTCGAGCCGCCGCCCGCACAGCGCGGCGGTCTCCCCGGCGCGTGAAACCGGCACGCGGAGCACCAGCCGGGTGCGGCGCGAGAGGTTGAGCATCCCGCCGGATCCGCCGCCGGGACGTTCCCAGCCGTTGCCCGACGCCGCCCCGTGGATCGAGTGGATGCCTGCCTCCGGCTCGTCCTCGAGCCACGGCAGGGTCTCCACGACCGCGGCCCGCAACGCGCTCGCGTGATCGACGGGCAACCATCGGCCGGAGAGCCGGAACGCAACGTCGACGGCATCGGCGTCGTCCGCGGCCGTTCCAGGGTTCGATTCCTCTTCCCACCGCATGTCCGGCTACCATCGCATATCCGGCGGTTGACGCCTGTCCGGCGACTGCCACGTACCCGGCTACGGGCCGCCTGTCCGGCCAACCGGCGCCTGTCCGGCTACCACAGCATATCCGGCTCCCATGGCATATCCGGCGGTTGACGCCTGTCCGGCGACCGCCACGTATCCGGCTACGGGCCGCCTGTCCGGCCAACCGACGCCTGTCCGGCCAACCGATGCCTGTCCGACTACCACCGCATATCCGGCGGTTGACGCCTGTCCGGCGACCGCCAGATATCCGGCTACGGGCCGCCTGTCCGGCCAACCGACGCCTGCCCGGCTTACCGGCCCGATGCCGAAGTGAACGCGCTCTCCAGGACATCTTCCCAGTTCTCCGGGGTGTCCGCGAACGGCGGCTTCACGTCGATGCGAAGAAACCGTTCTCCCCGGGCGCGGGTCCCGACCGCGTCGACGAGCTGGGCGAACGACTCCAGGTCGTGCCGCTCGATCAGGATGTCGCTGACGTGGAGCATGGCATTCCCTTCTCGTTCATCGATACCGTTCCTCCTCGTCGCCATCCTGTACGCCGTCGGCGCGGTCGCCGCTCGAAGGTCTCGCTCCGCGGCTCGGGAGATCGGAAAGGAAACGCGCATTCCGCCTTCGTCGAACCCTCGGCTCGACGGATGGAAAGGCGGCGCGGGCGAACGCCCGCGCCGCCGGTGACGAAGGGTCCGCCGCTCAGCGCTCGGACCAGGGCTCGAACGGGTAGGTCACCTCCCGGGCCGCCACCTCGAACGGGTAGATCGAGTAGTACGTCCCGTCCTGGATCTGGATGAGCGCGGTGCTCACGCCGTTGTTCTGTCCGTCCGGACCGAAGGAGATGTCCTGCCACGGCATCGGGATGGCGCCGGCCGGGAAGCTGGTCGCCCGCAGCGCATCGCGGATCTTCCCGGGGTCGGTGGACCCGGCCCGGTCGATCGCCTCGAAGAGCACCAGCGCTCCGACGAACGAGCGGATCGGCGGGTCGAAGATGTCGCGGCCGTCGTTGTGCTTCCTGTAGAGCTCGTTGAGCTGCGCGATCAGCGGGATCTTCGCGGCCATGTCCATCGAGAACGGCGAGCGCGAGACGATGCCCTCGGCATCGGCCCCGATGGTTGCGAGGAACGTCGCGTCGTTGAAGCCGGCGTTCTGCGCGATGATGATGCGCGGGGCGTAGTCGAGCTCCTTCATCGTGCGCATCAGCAGCAGCGCGTCGGCGGTGTAGGAGGTGGGGAACAGGATGTCCGCATCCGCCGCCTTGAGCCGCTGGACCTCGGAGGTGAGGGAGGTCGTCTTGGCGCGGTAGGCGATCTTCTCCCGCACCTCGATGCCGGCCTCCTTCGCAAGCTCCTCCTGCACCCGCGCGCTGTCCACGCCGAACTGGGTGTCCTCGTGGATGATCGCCGCGGTCGCGAGCTTCACGCCCTTCTCCTTCTCGAAGTCGCGGATGAAGTCGAACATCGTGCGGGTGTAGTGGCCGTCGTGCGGACCGGTGCGGAAGAACCACTCGAAGCCGCGGGTGTGGAGCTTCGGCGACGACGACTCGCCGGTGAGGTAGGGGACCTGCATGCGCTCGGTCACGTTGCTGGCCGCCGCGCTCACGCTGCTGTGGTAGGCCCCCAGGATGGCCGCCACCTTCTCGCTGGTGATCAGGCGCTCCGCCTCGCCGCGGCCGATCTCGGGCTTGCCCTGATGATCGGCGACCACCAGCTCGATCTTCGCGCCCCCGAGATTGGGAAGCCCCTCGGTGGCCGCGAGCGGCAGGTCGAGGTCGTGCCTGTTGTTGACGACGTCCTGGGCCACCTTCACCGCCGCCAGCACGTCCTTGCCCGGCTGGGCCACCGGCCCCGTCAGCGGATAGATCACCCCGACGCGCACGGGGTCCGCGGCGAGCGCGGCGCCCGTATGGAGCGCGAGCGCAGCACCAAGCACAATGGGGACGATTCTCATGGTTCGATTCCTCCTTGGATGGTCGATTCGGGCGGGCGCCGGTGGCGCCTCGGTACAGGGTAGCGCACGCACCGCGGGGAGGGGGAGTATGGATTGCCCGGCATCGGACCGGGACCGGCGCCGGCTCGCAACCCGCCCGGAAAGACGGGTTAGACTTTGGCCGCTTCAACCGGACGGCGCCGTTCGGCAGGTTCGGGGCAACTCGGCCGGGAAGACGGATTGGATTTCAGCCGGACACCGCGGGCGGAGCGCGGGGGCGCCGGACCTCGGCCCCGGCAGAGGAGGGAACCTTGACCACCGAGATCGTCATCCAGACCATCGTCAGCGGGCTGCTGATGGGGTTCATCTATGCCCTGGTGGCGGCGGGCCTGAGCCTCATCTTCGGGCTGATGGAGATCGTCAACTTCGCCCACGGCGAGTTCATGATGGTCAGCATGTACTCGGTGTTCGGGCTCTACCTGGCGTTCGGGCTGGACCCGCTGGTGTCCGCGCCGCTGTGCGTGACGTTCCTGTTCGCGCTGGGGGTGGCGACCCACTACGGCATCATCCGCCACATCCTGAACGCCCCGATGCTGGTGCAGATCACCGCCACCTTCGGGCTGGCGATCTTCCTGCGCAGCCTCGCCCAGTTCCTGTGGACGCCGGACTACCGGTCCATTCCCGATCCCATCGTCTCCGGCCGCCTGGACCTGGCCGGGATCTTCATCGGCGTCCCGCAGCTCGTGGCGAGCGCCGGATGCCTGCTCGCGTTCGGGGTGCTGTACCTCTTCATCAACCGCACCGAGACCGGCATGGCGTTGCAGGCCACCGCCCAGGATCGCGAGGCGGCGAGCCTCATGGGGATCCGCACCGACCGGATGTACGCGCTCGGCTGGGGGATCGGGGCGGCCTGCGTGGCGGTCGCGGGGGTGATGCTCACGAACTACTACTACATCTTCCCCGAGGTGGGCCTCCTCTTCGCGCTCATCGCCTACGTGGCGGTCGCGCTCGGCGGATTCGGCAGCATCGTCGGGGCGCTGTTCGCCGGGGTGCTGATCGGCCTGGTGGAGGCGCTGGGAGGGCTGCTGTTCGACCCCGCCTACAAGTACGCCATCATCTTCGCGATGTACCTCGCCATCGTGGTTGCCCGGCCCAAGGGGCTGTTCGGGCGGTTCTGATGGTATCCGCACCGCACGCGCCACCTGCCGGCGAGCCGCGCGCGGCGCTCGACCGCGCCCGCGCCGAGCCGGTCCGCACGCCCCTGTCGGCGAAGCAGTGGGTGTGGCTCGCGCTCGCCGCCGCCGCGCTCGTCGCCTGTCCGCACGTCTTCGACGCACCCTACCAGCGCCACGTGCTGGTGATGGTGTTCATCTACGCGCTGATGGCGCAGGGCTGGAACCTGCTCGCCGGCTACTGCGGCCAGATCTCCCTCGGCCAGGCGGTCTACTTCGGGATCGGCGCCTACAGCGCCGGCTTCCTGTACGCCCACTACCACGTCTCCCCGTGGCTCGGGATGCTCGCCGGCGTCGGCATCTCGGTGCTCGTGGCCCTCGCCATCGGCCTGCCGACCTTCCGCCTGCGCGGCCACTACTTCGCGATCGCCACCCTGGTCATCGGCGAGATCGGCCATACCCTGATGCTCAACTGGGAGTTCGTGGGCGGGGCCACCGGGGTGTGGATCCCGATCCACCGCGACTCCCCCTGGTACTCGTTCCAGTTCCACGACAGCAAGCTGCCGAACTACTACATCGGGCTCGGCTTCCTCGCCGCCGCCTGCCTCGTGGTCACCTGGCTCGAACGCTCGAAGGCGGGGCTGTACTTCCGGGCCATCCGCGACGAGCCGGACGCCGCCCGCAGCCTCGGGGTGGACATCACCCGCTACAAGCTGCTGGCGATCATGATCTCGGCCGCGTTCACCGCGGTGGCGGGCGCGCAGTACGCGCAGTACGTGCTGGTGATCGACCCGGAGACGGTGTTCCCGCTGCTGCTCTCCATCCTGGTCGTGCTCATGACCATGCTCGGCGGCATCGGCACCCTGTGGGGTCCGATCATCGGGGCCGGGGTGCTGTTTCCGCTCTCGGAAGCGACCCGGGTGTGGTTCGGGGGGACCGGCGGCGCCGAGGACCTGATGATCTACGGTGCGCTGATCCTGCTGATCTCGGTGTTCTATCCGGGCGGGCTGCTCGCGCTGCTGCGCCGGCTCTTCGTGCGCTCCGGCGATGCTTGAGGTCACGAACCTGACCAAGCGCTTCGGCGGCCTGGTCGCCAACGACGCGATCTCGTTCCGGGCCGAGGCCGGCGGGATCCTCGGGGTCATCGGGCCGAACGGGGCCGGCAAGTCGACGCTGTTCGAGCTGATCACCGGCTTCGAGACCCCCGACGAGGGGGACGTCCGGCTCGAGGGGCGCTCGATCCGGGGCCTCGGACCCCACCGGATCAACCGCCTCGGCGTCGCCCGCACCTTCCAGAAGCTCAAGCCCTTCGCCCACATGACGGTCGAGGAGAACGTCATGGTGGGCGTCATGCAGCACGATTCGGACCTGCGTCGCGCGCGCGATGCGGCGCTCGCGGCGCTCGACTTCGTCGGCCTGCTCGACAAGCGGCGCGTCCACGCCCACGGCCTGAGCACCGGGCAGCGCAAGCGCCTGGAGCTCGCCCGGGCCATGGGTACCCGGCCGCGCCTGCTGCTGCTCGACGAGGTGACCGGCGGCGTCGACCAGCGCACCATCCCCGGCCTCATCGCGCTCATCGAGCGGCTGCGGCGCGAAGGCATGACCATCGTCCTCATCGAGCACAACATGCAGGTGCTGATGTCGCTCGCGGACCGGGTGGTGGCCCTGCACCTCGGGGCGAAGATCGCGGAAGGGGCGCCGGAGTCCATCCGCGCCGACCGCGCCGTCGTCGAGTCCTATCTCGGCGCCTCCTATGCTTGAGGTCACGGTCATGGCCCTGCATCCGGGGGCGGTGGTCACTGAAGGGGCGCCGGAGTCCATCCGCGCCGACCGCGCCGTCGTCGAGTCGTATCTCGGCGCCTCCTATGCTTGAGGTCACGGTCATGGCCCTGCATCCGGGGGCGGAGATCGTGGAGGTGGCGCCGGAGGCCGTCCGGGCCGACCGCGCCGTCCCCGACCCCCGGCTCGGAGCTTTCCATGCTTGAGGTCAGGGATCTGGAGGTCTGCTACGGCGACTACCAGGTCATCCGGGGCGTGTCCCTGCACGTCGCGGAAGGCGAGATCGTCAGCGTGCTGGGCCCCAACGGGGCCGGCAAGAGCACCGTGCTCAACGCCATCTCCGGCCTGCGGCCGCCGCGCGCGGGCCGCATCGAGTTCGAGGGCGAGCCGATCGGCGGGCGCCCGCCGCACGAGATCGTGCGCCGCCGCCTCGTGCACGTCATGGAGCGCCGGCGCGTCTTCCCCTACCTCACGGTGCGCCAGAACCTCTGGCTCGGCGGCTACAACCCGGCCGCGCGCGACGAGCGGGAGGAGACGTTGCGGCGCGTCTACACGCTGTTCCCGCGGCTCGCCGAGCGCGAGGACCAGCTCGCCCACTCGATGAGCGGCGGAGAGCAACAGATGCTCGCCCTCGGGCGCGGGCTGATGGCCCGGCCGCGGCTGCTGCTGGTGGATGAGCCGTCGCTCGGCCTGTCGCCGGCCGCCGCCCGGCATACCTTCGAGGTGCTGCGCCGGATCAACGAGACCGGGGTGGCGATCCTGTTCATCGAGCAGAACGTGCAGACCGCGCTGGGGCTCGCCGGGCGCGGCTACATCCTGGAGAGCGGGCGCCTCGTGCTGGAGGGCCGCTCCGAGGAGCTGCTCGGCAGCGACGCGGTCAAGCAGATCTTCCTGGGGGGTTGAATGGTCGATCACATCGCCATGATCGTTCGCACGTTGCGCAAAGCCTCGAGCGGATTTTCCTGGGAGGGTTGAATGGTCGATCCGATCACCGTCTCGGTGGTGCAGCACCGGCTGGGCGCCATCGTCGAGGAGATGGGCGAGGCGATGCTGCGTACTTCGTACTCGCAGATCCTCAACTCCAGCCGCGACTTCTCCACCGGCATCTGCTACCCGGACGGACGCCTCGTCGCCCAGGCCGAGCACGTCCCGATCCACGTCGGCGCCCTGCCGTGGGCGGCGAAGGCGGTGTACGACTACTTCGGCGAGGACGTTCACCCCGGCGACGTGTTCCTGCTGAACGACCCCTACCGGGGCGGCAACCACCTCCCCGATCTGACCGCCTTCGTGCCGGTCTTCGACGGCGGGACGCTGGCGTTCTGGTCCATCAACCGCTCGCACCAGAGCGACATCGGCGGGGCCACCCACGGCGCCTACAACCCGCTCGCGACCGAGATCTGGCAGGAGGGCCTGCGCATCCCGCCACTGCGGCTCTACGACCGGGGCCGTCTGCGCGAGGACGTCTACGAGATGATCGTGCTCAACGTGCGCCATCCGCGGGACTTCCGCGGCGACGTGGCTGCGATGATCGGATCGGCCCGGGTCGGCGAACGCCGGCTCGATGCGCTGATCGCCGAGCTCGGCTCCGGGACCACCCATGCCGCGGTGGAGGCGGTGCTCGACGGCGCCGAGCGCCAGGCCCGCGCGGTGATCGCCGAGTGGCCGGACGGGGAGTACGAGGGCGTCGCCCATCTCGACGACGACGGGCACGGGTTCCACGACGTCCACATCCGCGCCCGGGTGACCAAGCGAGGCAGCGATCTGCGCGTGGACTTGAGCGACTCCCATCCGCAGGTGACCGGGTTCGTCAACTCGTCCTACCCGAACATGCGCTCCGCGGTGGCGATGGCGCTGGCCTACCTCATCGACCCGGACACCCCGAAGAACGACGGCACGTTCCGCCCGCTCGAGGTCGTCGCCAGGGAGGGCACCGTGGTCTGGGCGCGGGAGGGGGCGCCGGTGACGCTGGCCACCAACCACTGCGCGCAGGAGATCATGGAGGCGATCCTGCGGGCGCTGGCGCCCGCCTGCCCCGAGCGGGTCATGGCGGGCTGGGGGCGGCGCTTCCGCATCGCGATCCAGGGCGCCGATCCGCGCAACGGCCGGCCGTTCATCTGGCACATGTTCCACGCCCGACCGGGCGGGGGCGCCTCCTCGGCCGGCGACGGCTGGCCGGCCGGCGGCGAGTGGCAGGCGGCCGGGGGCATCAAGTTCGGCAGCGTGGAGGTGGCCGAGGTGCGCTTCCCGCTGTTCTTCCGCCGCCACGAGCTGCGCCCGGACAGCGGCGGGGACGGCCGCTACCGCGGCGGGCCGGGGTGCGAGCTGGAGCTCGTGCTGGAGACCGGGGGGACGGCGGTGGGCAACACCGCGGGGGACGGCGTGAAGTACCCCGCCTGCGGCATGAACGGCGGGCACGACGCCCTGCCCCACCGCTACACCCTGCGCTCGCGCGGGCGGCGCACGCGGGAGCTGAAGACCAAGGAGGCCGGGATCGTGCTCAGGCCGGGGGACGTGATCCACATCCGCTCCGGCGGGGGCGGGGGATGGGGCGAGCCGGGCGAACGCAGTGCCGCCGCGCGCCGCCGCGATCTTCGCGACGGATTCGTCACGGGTTCGGCGGCGGGCTCCGATGACGCGGGCGACGGGAATGCAACCTCCGGCGGCGCCCGATGAGCCGCCCACGGGCAGGCATTCGCCAGGACATGACTGATGATGGGTCTGGAGGAGGGTGGGGTGAAGCATGGTGAACGGGTCCACGGCCCGCGCCGACGAGCCTCTGCGGATGCCCGGTAGCCGGAAGACGAAGCTCGAGAGGTCGTCCGCTCGGCTGACGACGGAACGGCTCGACCGGATGCTGATGGCGCCGCCCGTGGTCGAGGACTTCAGCCTGGAGGTGCTCCCCGGGCGCAGGGTGGCGCTGGTGGGCGGCTCCGGCAGCGGCAAGGCGACCATCGGCAAGCGCTGGCCTGCCGCCTGGCGACCCCGTGGTCCGGATCGATGCGGATCGCCGACGTGGACGTCAAGGGCATCTCCCCCGACCATCTCGGCTCGATGGTCTCCTGCGTCAACCAGGACGTCGTGCTGTTCGACGGGACCGTGCGCGACAACGTCACGCTGTGGAATGCGCAGATCGACGAGCAGGCGGTGACGCGGGCGCTACGCGATGCGGCGATCCTCGATGAGGTGACGTCCCGGCCCGGCATGTACGACACGCCGGTGGGCGAGAACGGCTGCAACTTCAGCGGCGGACAGCGCCAGCTTCTGGAGCTGGCCCGCTCGCTCGTCACCAACCCGGACGTACTGGTGCTGGACGAGGCGACGGCGTCGCTCGATCCGATCACCGAGGTCCTGGTCGATGACAATTTGCGCCGGCGCGGCGTGGCCTGCCTGATCATCGCCCACCGCCTGACCACGGTCCGCGACGCGGACGAGATCGTCGTCCTCGAGCACGGTCGCATCGTCGAGAGGGGAACCCACGAGCACCTGTTGGCGCGCGGGGGCGCCTACGCCGCGCTCTGATCAGGTCGAAGTAAGGGCCATGGCATGGCAGGACCTGACCCGCCACATCCCCATGTCGCGTGCCGAGGTGGGTGCGCGTGACGGGCTCTCCCCACGGCCCGAAGGGGGAGTGCCGGCCCCCGAAGGGGACTCGTCCACCATTCCACAGGACTGCCCCTCCGATGTCTCCACCGGTGACGGAACGGGTCGTCATTCTTTAGTTTCTACCCACAAATTCTGCGGAAGACCCCGAATTCGAGGGTCGGCACAATGAACGCGAGAACGACACAATCGAACAAATGGGGACGATCGTTGATGGCATGGGCGGGAAGCGCCTCCGCTACCGTGACTTGATCGCGCCGAATGGTCTGTCGTCGGGAGCAAGGGGGTGAGCGCAGCGGTCGGCTACGACGCCATCAGAGGTGCGGACTGGGCCGATGCGTTCGACCAAGTGGAAGAACGCGCACCATGCACGGAAGCGACATTGCTTCTGGATCGTGTGCAGGAACGGCATGTACAGCGAGCGGGGCGGCCCTCCCCGAGGATCGTTGCTTCTGCGGTGGAAATCGCGTGTCCCACTGGTTGACCCTCACGCCGGGGCGTCCGCGTCCCGGCGTCTTACTCCCGAATCCGCTGTCATTCCACGCGGGGTGGTAATGGGCCATCAGCGCGAACTCGGCGGCGAACACCCACCAGTCGCTCTCGAAGGTCAGGTAACGGCAGAACATGTCCTCAACCGTGATGTTCTGCCGCTTAGCGATCTTGCTGACATGCTCGTTCAGCCGTTCCCGCAGCGTCCGTCGGCTCTTGGTCGTTCCGCTAGATGCCTTTCCGACGTAGACCAAATCGTCCTTGAAGTAGAGGGCATAGATCCCGCTCTGCGATGGCGCAACGCCACGTCTGAGTGGCAGCAACGGGCTTGCTTCCAGGCTCTTGACAAGCTGCGTCCTGATGCCTCGATCAAGGTCGAACTCGAACCTGTGCGGATCGTCGGGCACTGTGCATCCATCGTTCGTACCGTCGTCCTGGAGACCCTACCATGAAACGCACAACAGATCCGCCGCCAGCATGCATCCCGAAGGCTCGCACAATGCGGATTCCGCCGAAGCACTATCAGCCGAATAAGGCTGAGAAGGAAGAGGAAACCGACATGCCCGGCATGTCGGATGAGGAGGTACGCCGAACGTTCTTTCGGCCCTTGAATTTCGTCCGGGATGACAGGTAGTTAGGGGCATTGTGACTCTCGGATATAATCCCAATGGAAAAGTGTGCCGACGCTACCTCCCCTCATAGGTAGGATCTTATAACTAATTGATTTTCACGGGATTTTATGAACCGTTGAAGTCCCATCCGAAATCTCCGATCATGGAATTGCTGGACCCACATGACAGGAGAAGACTCGGATGGGACGCCGCACTGTTGCTCAATTCGCCCACCAGATCAAGCGCGTGCTGTCGCCCACGGCACTCAATGACCTCGGACGGAGGGTCGGTTTCTGCCACCGGGAACGCCTGATTACTCCATATCGACTGGTCCTGGGCCTGCTGGCAGGCCATGCCACGGGGACGGTCGAGACATTGGCCGATATGCAACGGCAATTCAATGCGTTGTTCGGCACGACAGTCGCATACAAGCCGTTCCACAACCAGTTGGCGAAGCGTTCCTTCAAGGACTTCATGCGGGCCGTGTTGGACGTGGTCCTTCAGCAATGGGTGGTGAGCGTGCTGCAGCCGACAGCGCGGGGTCCGCTCGGTGAGTTCGGTCGGATTGTGATCCAGGACGGCTGTTCGTTCGCGGTCAAGGATGCGCTTCGTGAACAGTACCCGGGACGATTCAAGAAGCAGAACCCTGCTGCGGTGGAGCTGCACGTGACGATGAGTCTGTTGAATGAATCGGTGGAGCAGGTGACGCTGACGGCGGACACGGCGCCGGAGCGGCCCCATCTGCCCTCGCCCGAGGCGCTGCGCGATGACCTGCGGTTGGCGGACCGTGGGTACGTTGACCTGGAGTATATGGGTGCGGTGGACAGGGCGGGTGGGTATTTCGTGATGCGTGCGAGCGCATCGGTCAATCCGAAGGTGCAGGGTGCGTATACGTGGGAAGGGGAGGCGTTGGAGGGGTGGTCCGGGCAATTGTTGAAGCAGGGGGTTCTGTCGAAGGGCGAGACGGTCGACCTCGATGTGGTTTGGGGGAAGGGAGAGAAGGAGTTGGAGTTGAGGCTGTTGGCGCGGTGGAATCCTGACGAGGGGTGTCATACGTTGTTGGTGACGAATCTGGCGCGGAGCCGATTCAGTGCGGAGCAGGTGGGGCAGCTCTATCGGTTGCGGTGGCAGGTCGAGCTGTTGTTCAAGGAGTGGAAGTCGTATGCGAATCTTCATGCGTTCGACACGAGCAAAGCGGGGATAGCCGAGGGTCTGATATGGACGGCGATTGCGGCCTCGGTTCTGAAGCGTTACTTGGCTCAGATGACGCAGGTATTGCGAGGGGTCGAGGTCTCGACACGGAAGGTGGCGATGTGTGCGCGTCATGGATTGGGGGAGGTGTTCCGTGCGCTTGCTTGTGGAAGGAGACGTGGCTTTCTTCCCGTGTTACGAGGCTTGGTGGATTATCTGGCGAGCAATGCGACTCGGTCCCATCCGAAACGAGACCGCAAGAAAGGACGACTCCAATTCGGATTGGAGCCGGTTTTGTGATTTCCTTAAGTACCAACCTATGAGGAAAGGTAGCCATCCGCCTAAATCGGGATCGGGCAAGGAGTTGCACAGGCGTTTGAGTGAGCACGCCAAGTCCGTGGATCAGGCTACGAATCTCAATATCGCCGAGTTTCGTGTTCGTTACTTGGTCGTGGAGCCTGTCTGGATCACGTTGGCGGAACGGTTTTTGATCGACAGATTTCAACCTCTGTGGAACACCATCATTGAAGGTTTTGGCAATCATCAGCCAGGACAAGGCCGTAGAAGCATGCGTCGTCCAAGATGGGATATCGTTCATCCTGGACGGGTTTGGGCTAGCAAACTTAAAGCAGCCGAGACTGTAGATCAGGTAATCCGGTCATTCCGGCCAGTTGAGTGATCAAGGAGCTCGTAGTTCTACTGCGGTTTCGTACAGCCGCGTTCGCTGCTTTACTGTGCCGATGCGGACTGAGGAGTTGACGATACTGTTGCCGGTACGCTTTTTGCGCACCTCGTGCAGGGCGACGACCTCGAAGCCCTCCTGTTCCGCAATTTCAGCGAACAGCTTGTCTGTCTGGAACTCCATGCCCTGAAGGATATTGTTGCCGATGACGACCACGACCTTGCCGCCGGATCTCATGCAATTTCGGGTGGTTGCGCAGAAACGCTGGCAGTCGTTGAAGTAGGTGGCGGCGTAGTTTGCCCAACCGCGCCCGCCGTAGGCGCCTTTCTCTGCATTGAGGGCTTTCAGATCCACCAATCGCTTCGCCAAGTGAGGAAGTTGGGGCCGCAGCTTGATTTCCGGGCCGGCCCGCACGGTCTGCCAAAATTGTCCAAAGCTCCCATATTCAATGGCCTTTAGATCAGCAGGTGCCTTTACCATGCCAAGCCAGAACAATTGCGGCCTCGTGTTCCGAATGTAGTGGTAGTTGTTCAAATACGGAGGGGAGGTGATAAGCACATCGATGCTGCCGGACTTAACCCTTTTGGCGTGGTCCAAATATGATACGGGGTGTACCTGTGCCCGCGGGGGATGCTTATGGCTGCCCATCCATTGCTGGAAAGTGACGATGTCCTCGTGCATTTCCCGCAGCTTGCGCCGCACGATGCTGAATACATCCGCGTGAATGACATTGGGCTTGCCGGCACCGGCTCGGGTTCCCAAGCTGGGTTCATAGGTGTAGTTGGAGAAGCCGACCATGACGGCCCCAAATGCCACTCGAAACAAGTCTGTAAGCCAACTTGTCGTCTCTTGGGCAATGAAATCCTGACACAGAAGAACTTGCCGCTCCACATCAGGGCTGAAGAACGGGACCCGGCTTACAAAGCCCTTCGGGCGGCGGGTGGCGGGCCTCTTGTCGCCGGACAGTTTTTCCTCTCCATACGCTTCGAACCTGTCCAATGCATCGGCGAACGTGTCCGCATTATAGCGCCCGGCTTCGGCCTTTGCCTTGCAGGCCAATGCAGCGTAGGGGTTGATCTCGAATCCGATGGCATTGCTGCCTTGCTTGAGGGCTTCAATCAATGTGGTGCCAACCCCGGCAAAGGGATCTAACACCCGCAATTTGCGGCGACCGCGCTTTACGCCGTCGAGCACACCGGAGACGAAAGAACCGGAAAAACCGGCAATCCAAGGCACCCAACGATGCAACGTGCGGTCGTGATTCTCCGCAAAGGCCGTATCCCGAAAGGCTGAGATTGGCAATTCATACTGCGCAGTTATCTCGGCGACGCCAAGTTGTTCTCCGAATGCGTCGTCCGATTGCCGGGCGCCCTTGCTCCTTTCGCCAACCAGCCAGTCTTCAAGAGCGGTGCGCAGGAAGCGCCACTCCCTCCCCACCTTCTGTGCTGGAATGCGCTGCGCGCGCGCCAATTCACCGAGCGTTTTTTCGCTGACGCGAATGTAGGCTGCCGCCTCGGTCCGAGTCAGGATTTCAGGAATTCCTGGATATTCCCGCATTGTGGTGTAACTTCTCGCAAATTCCCGGTGCAATCCTGCATTTTCCAGCGGTGTCTGTCAAGGGCTTATTTGCGGCCGCAGGTGTTCCCGCTGAAGAATTACAGAATCTCCTTTTATTTCATGTAGTTACGCAGATATTGAATCGGCAGATTTACGAAGATTGAAATCTCAACTCTTTGATTTTTCTAAGATTTCTGGTTTAGCTAGAACATCGACACGACGCAGTTCGCGGGCGGGAAGATCACCCTCGACGTCGAGGCGGCCCGACGGGCCATTGCGAGCGGGGTCGGGGAGCCGCTGGGGCTCGACGGCCACATGGCCGCGTCGGGATCGCCGAGATGGTCGACGAGGCGATGTCGAAAGCTGGAAACCGGCGTGGAGCAGGACGTTCCGCTCTTCTGGCGCCCGGATCTCGAACCCGGCGCGGCCGTCGGCGGTCCGGCAATCATCGCCGAGGACGAGACCTCGACCTTCGTCCCGCGGCGTTTCGCCGTCCGTGTCGCCGCCAACCGCTACCTCGTCATCAAGCGTCGGCGGAGGGTGGATGAGGATCGACAGGCGCCGACCATCACCGAGCTGGAATGAATTCGGAGGGTGACAATCCCACCGGCTAATGCTGAACGTCGAGCCCGTCCATGGGAAAGTCGGCGACGTTCGCGGTTGCGAGAGCGGCCCCGATGCCTGTTGCCGCGGTCGCGATCAAGCAATTGGTCCGATTCCGTCGGCGGTATCGACACCGTTCCCGCGCGCGGGAATCGACCGGCGCCGTCCGGGACCGGGACCGGTCAGAACAACCGCCTCCGGAATTCCAGGCGCGGGGCGATGATGCGCGCGCAGTACAGATGCTTCCCGGGGTCGCTCAGATCGAAGCCGTACACCGGCCCCCTGCCTCGGCGGATCAATTCCTCCACCAGCCGCGGCGCCACGGCCTCGGGCGCATCCGGCAGGTCGAGGCGCGGCTGCTCCTCCACCTGTTTCCAGCTCGTGTCGGGGGTGAGGCTCTTCATCACGCGATAGGGCCGGCTGTCCCTGGGCGCCCCCAGCTTGAGCCGAAGGTCGTCGCGGGCGCCGTGGATCTTGGCAAGCCGCGATTGCGCCGCTTCGGTCAGCGCGCGCACCAGCGCCACTTCCGGATCGACGTGGGCGCCGAACCCCACGTTCATGAAGGTTCTCGTCGACAACGATCGCTCGTCCAGAAGCACCGCCCAGATCACGGACACGGCGACCGCCGCCGGCAACGCCATCAGCACCACCCAGGCGCCCTCCGCCGTCCAGCGGTCGAGGATCAGTCGGGCGAGTGGAAAGGTCACGCTGTCGGGGTCGATCCTCTGCCCGCGCTCGCGCAGCCTCAGCCGTTTCCCGTCGCCCATCGCGCTCATGGCGTCGCGCTCGATCAACTCGTACATGGCGTGCAAGCGCGCCTCGGCCCGCGTGTTGCCCGAGGCCAGCCCGTTGGTGGTGGTTTCGAACAACAGCGGACGGCGATGGAAATACACCGCGCTCGACGGGACCCACACCCGGCCGCCCGTGCCCAGATCCGTGCCGGGGGTCCATTCGCCGATGAAGTCGGGCGTGAAGTAGCCCCCGATGCTGCCGGGAAGCTCCGCCGGTGGAACGATCCGCGCATCGGGCTCGGCCTTCGCGAGCCCGGCCATGCTGCCGTACCGGAGCCGCGCGGGGTCGGGGTTCTCGCCCAGATGCAGCTCGCAGGCCTCCATCGTCGCCGAGGCTTGCGCTGCGGCATTCGTGACCCCCTTGCCGTTGCTGATCTGCAACACCTGCCCTCCGGGCCGCACCGATACCCAGGTGGGGATACCCAGGGTGTCGAGATGGGTGACCGAGGCCACCCGCGTGATTCCGCAGGCCGGCAGCGCGGGTCCGACGGTGGCCAGGGTCTGTTCCGGGGGGCAGGCGCGCAGCAACGGGAACCCGGCCGCCTCGTGCGCCAGCGCATCGGCAAAGGCGGCGTCGTTCATGGCGCTTGGTCCAATGGAGCCGGGGCCGGCGCGATCCGGCCCCAGCGCGCCAGACGCCCGGTTGCCGCCACGGTCCGGATCAGCGCGATGTCGGGACGGTAGTCCGGCGCACCGAAGAACGCGGGTCCCATCCGCACCAGCCACGAGGCCATGTGGCCCGTGCCGGCGCGGTGCTCGGGCGGCGCCTCGACCCCGTGACGGCGCATCCAGTCCACCAGCACCAAGGGGATCAGCGAGGGCTCGTCCCCTTGCAGTGGATGGGCGATCCCGAGCCCCCGCGCGCTCTGCCCGGCCAGCCAGCTCTCGACCGCGAGACCCGCCATCCACTCCGCGAGCTCGTCGTCGCGCAGCGCCGACGCGGCGCACCATCGCGCGAGCGGGACACCCAGCGCCCGGGCCAGCCCGGTGGCGTGCCGCAGGGCGAAGGCGCGTCGTTCGCCGGCGTCCGGCCCCTGTCCGGAGACGCGAACCCAATCGCACAGGAACCAGCGGCGACTGCTTTCGCGTTGGGATCGGACCCACGGTTCAGGCTGCCGCGCCATCGTGCGCAGTACCTCGGATACCTCGAGCGGCGGACCCGCGAGCGGGCGGATCCGGCGCTGGAACAAGGCTTCGGGCTCTACCGGCGGCGGAACCGGATCGGGCCAGCGCACCCCGGCGGCGGGCAGCGGAAGCCGGCCGGCCAGAACCCGCAGCGCCAAGCGGGCATCCTGCGCCTTGAGACCGTGCGCCCGGTCCGAGAGCCGATCCCGCACCGCGGCGACGTCCGCGCCCTCGGCCCGCACCAGCGCCGACAACGCGCGGAGTGTGCGCATCTCGTGTCCCATGGGTTTGAACGCGCGGAGAATGCCGGACACCTGGGCCGGAGCCAGCGCGCCCTGCGCCTCGAGCCCGCCCAGGGCATGGCGCACGTCGACCAGGGGCAGGGTCAGCGGCAGATAGTCCATATCGGCTGTGCCATGCAACAGGGCCACCTCGTCATCGCCCTCGATCCGGCCGCTCCGATACCACTCGAAGACCCTGCCCAGCCCGATCATGCCGTAGGGCTCCAACTCCAGCGCCCGCAATGCCCCCATGGACGAAGCGCCCAGCACCCGCCAGCCCGTCCGGAGCAACTGCAGGATCTCGCGCTGCCACACCGGCGTGGAGTCATGGAACACCCCGTCGACGATCAGCACCTGCCCCGGTGGTTCGCAGCCCAGGGCGTAGAGATCGCCAAAGCGGATCGGAGGGAGGAATTCGGCGTCGGGGCAGAGACCGCGTGCCTCTGCAAGCCCCAGCGACGGGCCCAGAAACACGAGCTTGCGGCCAGCCGTCCGTTCCATGTTCACCGCACGCGGCGTTCCGGTGCGCGGGCCCGGGTCGAAGCGCGGATCCCGGCCGCTGCACGCGCCAGCCACCCTTCCGGCCACCCCTCCGGCGGAAGCGGTTCAGCGTTGCCGGAGCCGCCGTGCTCGGCGAGAAAGCGGTCATACTCGCCGGCGTCCGGATACTTCCCGGTGCCGAGAAACAGCATGTGTTCGAGAAAGTGCGCGAGGCCCGGGCGATCGTCCGGGTCGTCGCCGCTGCCCACGTTGACGTTGATTGCCGCCGCCTTGTCGGCGTGCGGATCGGAGACCACCAGCGCCTCCAGCCCGTTGTCCAGCATGAGGGCCCGATAGTCCCGGGAATCGGCGGGGCTGCGTTCGATCTCGACGTTCCGAAGCTCGACGGACTTCCCCTCGGGACCGGCCGCCGGCGCTTCGAGCGGGGTGGATCCATTCGTGGTGCAGGGCGTCATCCTTTTGCAGTCGTACCTGCAACGGGTGGTGAACGGGGGCGGACGTATCGAGCGGCATCCCTTCGAGGATTGCGCGCCGCTCAGGCGGGGCCGTCCCGCGAGGGCTGGCCGTCGGGAGCAACCCGCCCCGTCACGACCGCCAGGATGCGCTGGCGGGCGGCCTCGAGAACAAGGCGCTGCCCGTCCGCTCCCAGCATCTCCGCGGTCCACTCGCGATCGTCTCCGTCCAGGCTGAACAGCCGCCTTCCGGTGACAGGGTCCCGCGCATGGATGGTGCCGACCATGACCAGCTCGATGCCCTGCACCCGCAAGGACGCAACCTCGTCGGCGGGGGTCATGGCAGCGGGCTGCCCGGCCGCCGTGCGCACGGGTACCCAGGGTTCCGGCCATTCCCCCAGCCGTACCCCGAAGGGGGATTGGGCCAGCCACCCCACCGTCTCGCTCTCGAACCAGTACGCCCAGTCCAGCAACTCCGCCTCGCACCACTTCGCCACGTCTTCCCGGCCGGTCATCGGACCGGCGTCCAGCGGCTCGGTGAATCTGGCCCTCTCCGGCTCTTTCCCCAAGGCCGGGAGGTAGCAGTCTCCATACCGCTCGAAGAGACGCCGGCGCCGTCGCGCGCCCTGCTCCCCCAGCCCATAGTAGTCGGCGAGCAGCAGGCCGGCGCCGGACGGGTATCCGTCAATCCCCACCACGATGACGTTCACCCCGCCTTCATCGTCGCGCTGACCTATGACGCATCTGGTGCTCATGCCCGTCTCCTCCGTTACCAGGGCCGATCGGCCCCGTCCCACGGTATGAAGTGAGCTTGCCCGGACACGCCGGACCGCCGTTGCGCACTCCGATCCTGCCGGCATTTTACTTTGTTACCGACGAAATCCTCGACAAAACGACAAGGATTTTTCCGCCAACCGGCGCCTGGTTCCGGCGATGCCGGGTTGGGCCGCACCGGAACGGCAAGGCCACTACGCGCGGATGAACACTCCCGGTTCATGGCTTCGGGACGGCAACGGTCGCATTCCCTGCCGGGATGCCGCCGATACGGCATACGGTGCGCTGCCGGCGCCCGGCCTGCCGATTTGCACCTCAAGTTTCGGGATTCGCTGACCGAAATGGATTCCCGCTTTCGCGGGAATGACGGCCAGCCTGAAAACAACGCGTCTCGCTGAAATGACGTCATTCCCGCGAAAGCGGGAATCCATCGCCTGTTTCAGGCATTTTGAATCCCGAAACTTGAGTTGCACGACGATGATGAGGGCAGCGTGGTGTGCGGGCAGGGTGCTCCAGCACCCCGCGGTCGGATCAGGACAAGGGCGCCAAGTTGCGGATCATCGAGATGGATCGGTGGAGACCGGACTTTCCCTTGGAACCCGCTCGGCAGTAGTACGCGGCAAGTGCCATAATCGGCCCATGCGCTTCTTCAACACCGCAGGGCCGGTGCGCCCGGACGACCACTACACTATCCAGCCGCTGGACCGGGTGGACGTCGACGAACTCCTGAGCCTGATTCGGGCCAAGCAGTACTTCGTGCTGCACGCGCCGCGCCAGACCGGCAAGACCTCCGCCCTCATCGCCCTGCGCGACCTCTTGAACCGCGGCGAAGTGGGCAACTTCCGCTGCGTGAACGTGAACGTCGAGGTCGCCCAGGTGGCGCGCGACGACGTGGCCGAGGGCATGCGCGCCATCCTGAGCAGCCTGGGGATGAGCGCCCAGCTACTCGGCGACGGCTACCCGGAAGACATCTGGCCGGACACGCTCGCCAGAGCGGGCGCCAACAACGCCTTGCGGCAGGTGCTCGCCCGCTGGTGCCTGGCGAACCCGGTGCCGCTGGTGCTGCTGGTCGACGAGATCGATTCCCTGGTCGGCGACACCCTCCTCTCGGTGCTGCGCCAGCTTCGCGCCGGCTACGAGCAACGCCCCGAAGCCTTCCCGCAGAGCGTGGTGCTGTGCGGGGTGCGCGACATCCGCGACTACCGCATCCGGTCCAGTGCCGGCGAGGTCATCGCCGGGGGCAGCCCCTTCAACGTCGCGGCGAAGTCGCTGCGCATGGGCGACTTCACGGAAGCGGAGACGCGGGCGTTGATGGCGCAGCACACCGAGGAGACCGGGCAGCGCTTCTCCCCGGCGGCGTTGGAGGCGGTGTGGACGCAGACGCAAGGCCAGCCGTGGCTGGTGAACGCGCTGTGCGCGGGGGCGTGCTTCGACAACAAGGCGGGGCGGGACCGCTCGCGCAGCATCGAGGTGGACGACGTCTACGCCGTGCGGGAGGAGCTCATCCTCTCGCGGCGTACGCATCTGGACCAGCTAACGCACAAGCTGGAGGAGGAGCGGGTGCGGCGGGTGGTCGAGCCCCTCCTGAGCGGCGGGGAGGTCCGGCACGACGGCCGCGACCTGGAGTACGTGCGCGACCTGGGGTTGCTGGCGCCGGACTCGCCGCCGCGCATCGCGAACCCGATCTACCGGGAGGTGGTGCCGCGCGAGCTGGGCTACGTGTTGCAGGACAGCCTGGACATCCAGGTGGCGTGGTATGTGGACGATGCCGGTCGGCTGGACATGGACAAGCTGCTGAGTGCGTTCCGCACGTTCTTCGGGGAGCACGCGGAGCACTGGCTTGGCCATCTGGGGGCGTACCGGGAGGCCGCCCCGCAGCTCATCTTGCAGTCGTACCTGCAACGGGTGGTGAACGGGGGCGGACGCATCGAGCGGGAGTACGGGTTGGGGCGGGGGCGGACGGACCTGCTGGTGTTGTGGCCGCGGGAGGCGGGGCAGCCCTCGGACCTGTGGGAGCGTTTCGTGGTGGAGTGCAAGGTGCTGCGGGATTCGGATCGCAAGAGCCTCGCGTGGACGGTGGAGAAGGGCGTGAAGCAGACGTTGGGGTACATGAAGCAGTGCGGGGCGAAGGAAGGGCATCTTGTGGTAATGGACCGCCGTAGTGGGGAGCGCCGGGGTGGCGAAGCACGTCGGCGCGGTGACGGGGAGGCGGGTGAAAGCGGTCGCCGGCGGGACGGGCGCGGGGTGGTGGTCTGGATGCTGTAGAGCTTGGGCGGCGTCCGTCGATCACGATTACCCCTGAATATCACCCGCAACGATGCGGGGGCACCGTATTGACGCCGCCCGTTCCCGCCGATTCGCCGCTTCAGGTCGTCAGCCGGGTGCTGTGCAAACCCCGGGCTTCGAATCCACTGCCGCTCAGCCTCCGGTGACCGGAGGAAAGAACGCAACCTCGTCACCCGCGCGGACCGGCGCCCCGAGATGCGTGTACTCCAGATTCACCGCCACGAACACGTTGCCGGGGATCGGCTGTCCCCCGGTTGCGAGGCGCCAGGCGTCTCCGGCGGTTTCCACCCGGGCGTCGTCGATCGCAATCTCGCGACGTCCCGTGGACTCGCGCAGGCTGGCGAAGAACCTCACCGTGATCGTCATCTGCGACTCCTCTGCTCGACCCGCATTATTCACGAAGGATCGCAGAAGGGAAGTGCGGGCCGGAGATCTGATAGCAAGATCATGGCGTTAGTCCAATTTGCGCATTCCGGTCCAAGCCGATCACCGATTACGGTGCAACCCGATCACCGATTCCGGCCACTGATTCCGGCGCAAGCCGGGATGGAGCTCGCACGCCCCCGGCGGCACAGGGGGCGTGCAACGATGAGGGATGATGCCGGTCCGCTCCAAGGCGAGTCGAGGCGTGATGCGTCGGCGTTGCATTGAATCCGCTTGCGGAACGCTTGCGGCCATGATGCCATCGCCGAAGGGCTTCGACGTGCGTGTCTCTATAATGCAAGTAAAAACAAATGGATAGAAAGGAGCCCCGGGCCGGGTACAGGATCGGTGTGGACGTCGGCGGCACGTTCACCGATCTCGTCGCCATCGACGGCCGCGGGCGGATCACGGTGGCGAAATCCGCTTCGACGCCGCGGGACCAGTCGATCGGGGTGCTCGAAGGACTGGATCTGCTCGCCACGTCGCTCGGCATCGACCGGGCCACGCTCCTCGGCTCGACGGATCGCATCGTCCACGGAACCACGGTCGCGACCAATGCGTTGCTGGAACGCAAGGGCGCCAGGGTCGGCCTCCTCACCACCGAAGGGCATCGCGACGTCCTGGAGATGCGCGAAGGGCTCAAGGACGACCGCTACGCGCTTCGCCAGCCCGCGCCGGATCCGCTGGTTCCGCGCCATTTGCGTCTTCCGGTACGCGAACGCATCCGGGCCGACGGCAGCGAGGCGACGCCGCTGGGACGCGCATCGCTGCGCTCGGCCCTTCGCACCCTCGCGGCCGAACGGGTCGAGGCGGTGGCGGTGTGCTACCTGCACGCCTACCGCTCGCCGGAGCACGAGCGGCGTACCGCCGCGGCGCTCGCCCGCGCCCTGCCCGGCGCGTACGTGTCCCTCTCCTCCGAGGTGTTCCCGCAGATCAAGGAGTACGAACGGGTCTGCACCACCGTGGTCAACGCCTACGTCGGCCCCGTGCTGGAACGCTATCTCCACCGCCTCGCCGAGCGCTTGGCCGAGGCCGGCTACTCCGGGCCGGTGCTGATCATGCAGTCGCATGGCGGACTCGCGACCGTGGCCGATGCGATCCGGCTCGCCGCCGGCGGGGTGCTCTCGGGACCGGCCGGCGGGGTGGCGGCGGCACGCCATGCGAGCGGGATCCTCGATCACGGCAACCTCATCGCCTTCGACATGGGCGGCACCAGCACCGACCTGTCGCTCATCGTGGAGGGCGAGGCCGCGGTCTCCACCGATCGGCGGGTCGCCGGCCACCGGATCGCCCTGCACAGCCTCGACATCGCCAGCATCGGCGCCGGGGGCGGCTCCATCGCCCGCGTCGACGCGGGCGGCGTGCTGCACGTCGGCCCGGCCAGCGCCGGCGCCGACCCGGGGCCGGCCTGCTACGGGCGGGGCGGAACCGCACCGACCGTGACCGACGCCAACCTCGTGCTCGGCTTCCTCGACCCGGTACGTTTCCTCGGCGGCCGGCAACGGCTCGACGCAGAGGCCGCCGCCGGGGCGGTGGACACCCTCGCCGCGCGGCTCGGCATCGGCCGCATGGCCGCGGCGGAGGGGATCCACCGCATCGTCAACACCCGCATGGCGGAGGGGATCCGGTTGGTCTCGGTCCGCCGCGGGGTGGACCCGCGCCGTTTCGCCCTGCTGTCCTTCGGCGGCGCCGCGGGCGTCCACGTGACCGCCGTCGCGCGGGCGCTCGACCTGTCGCGCGTGGTGGTGCCGCGGCTCGCGCCGGTGTTCTCGGCCTGGGGCATGCTCGCCAGCGACCTGCGTTACGAGATCGTGCGCACCCACATCGGCGCCGCGGGCGGCGACCGCGGGCGCGGGCGCTCGGCGATTTCGCGGAGCGGAACCGCGAGTGCCCCGATCAGCGCCACGGGTGGGCGGGAAGCGGGGTCGTCCCATGCGGACGCTCTCGATGCGCTCTACCGCGAGATGGAAGCGGAAGGACGCGCGCGGCTGGCCGAGGCCGCGTTCGAGGGCAGGATCCACTGCCGCCGGAGTGCGGACATGCGTTACGGGGAGCAGATCTTCGAGATCGAGGTGCCGCTCGACGGGGTGGACTGGTCGGGACCCGATCCGGTCGCAGCGATCGCGGATGCGTTCCATCGCCGCCACGAGGCGCTGTACACCTACTCGCTCCGCCACCAGGAGCCGGTGCTCGTCAATGCGCGCCTTGCCGTGGTCGGCCGGCTGCCGGCGGCGCCGGCCGAGCCCGCCCTCGCGCCAGGGCCGCCGGCCATCGCCGGCGCAGTGCGCCGGGTCCACCTCGGCGGCTGGCGCGAGCTTCCGGTCTACGAGCTCGACGCGCTGGCGCCCGCCCAGCGCATCGACGGCCCCGCCGTCGTCGAATCGGCCACCACCACGGTCCTCCTGCGAGCCGGGGACGTCGCGCGCACGACCCCGCAGGGCTGGCTGGACGTCGCCGTCGCATGAAATCGAACCGTCCGGTTTTGCAGCACATGAGTTGGCCGATGATGAGGCATAGTGCATGGGCCCACGACCCGCGCCGAGGGGCCTCTGCGGATGCCCGGTAGCCGGAAGACGAAGCTCAAGAGGTCGTCCGCCCGGCTGACGACGGAACGGCTCGACCGGATGCTGTCCGTGACCCGGGCGAGGGGATGGATTGCCTTGCTCGCGCTCCTCGTGGTGGCGGTGGCGGTCGGCGTGTGGTCCGTCGTCGGGGAGGTCGCGACCTACGTAGAGGCCCATGGATTTCTGTTGAACCGGGGCGGCAAGGTGGTGGACGCGGTCGCGACCGGTTCCGGCCGGCTGCGCACGATCGCCGTCTCCGTCGGCGACGAGGTCGAGAAGGACGCCCTCGTCGCGTTCGTCGTCGACGAGGCTCTCGAAGTGCGTTACACCGACGCCGTTGCGCTCGTCGTGGAGCGCGCCCGAGCGCTGGACGCCCTGAAGGCGGAAATCGCGGTGGAGTCCAGGGTCGCGAGCGAGAACAGCGCCCGGCGCCGCAAGCACCTCGACGAGCTCGAGGCCACTGCACTGGAAATGCTGGACCTCGCCCGAACCCATCTCAAGAACAGCAGGCAGCTCTTCGAACGGCATATCGTCTCCAGCCTGAACCTGGAGAGGGCCCAGCAGGAATTCTACGAGGCCCGCCGGATCCTGCTCGACCTGGGTCGGGAACGAGGCGCCCTGGAATCGGACGAGATCAGGCACAGGAACGAAAACGCCGCTCACGTCCGGGAGATGACGGCCCGAGTCGAGTCCGCGAAGCATCGGGCGAGGGAGCTCGAAGTCCTCGTAGCGGGGGAGGAGATCCTGGCGCCGGTCTCGGGCCAGGTGATCGAGATCAAGGTTGCGAGCGGTGCGGTGGTGAATCCGGGCACGGCCGTGGCCAGCATCCGTACCGGAACCACGGAGCTCGAGGTGCTGCTCTACGTCCCACCCGCCGAAGGCAAGCAGGTCGAGGCGGGAATGCCGGCGCTGGTGTCGCCCGCCGCGGTGAGGCGCGAGGAGTTCGGGGCGATCAGGGGGAGGGTCGAGTCCCTCTCGTCCTTTCCGGTGAGCTTCGAAGGCATGGTCGCGGTGCTCCAGAACCGGGAGCTGGCCCAGACCTTCTTCACGGACGGCCCGCCCTATGCCGGGCGGATTGCCCTGGTCCCCGACCCGACGACCGCGAGCGGCCTTGCCTGGACCTCGCCCAAGGCGGCGGGCCAGACGCTGGCGCCCGGCACGCTCGCCTCGGTCGAGATCAAGACCCGGAGCCAGCCCCCGATCACGCTGGCCGTCCCGTTGCTCAAGGAGTGGCTGGGGCTGCGATGAGTCCGATCCACGGCAGCCAAGGTCCACGGGAAGGGGGCGGGGCGGCGCCGCCCCGCGCAGAGACGTTGAAGCCCAACCTGCATCCCCGGCGCGGAGGCCGCCGGGCGGTGCCCACCGTGCTGCAAATGGAGAGGACCGAGTGCGGCGCTGCCTGCCTGGCAATGGTCCTCGCCCATTACGGCCGGTGGATACCGCTCGAGGATCTGCGGGTGCGCTGCGGCATATCGCGCGACGGCACCAAGGCGCTCAACGTCATACGGGCGGCGAAGGCGCTGGGCATGGTCACCCGGGGCGTGCGGGCCAAGTCCGGGCGCCTCTTGGAGCTCCGCTTCCCGATGATCGTGTTCTGGAATTTCAACCACTTCGTGGTGCTCGAGGGATTCCGTGGCAACCGTGTCTACGTCAACGACCCGGCCGAGGGGCCGCGTACGCTCGCCAGGGACGAGTTCGACGCCGACTACTCCGAGGTCTGCCTCCTCTTTCAGCCCGGTCCCGGGTTTCTCAAGGGCGGCAGGCCGCCGAGCGTGCTGCGTGGCCTGTTCTCCCGGCTGGGCTACGCGCACACGCCGCTTCTCTTCGTCATATTGGCGACGCTGGCGCTGATCGTTCCCGGCATCGCCCTGCCGACGCTTCTCAAGGTCTTCGTGGACGACGTGCTGATCCCGCGCAGCGACGCGTTGATGATTCCGCTGATGATCGGCATGGGGCTCACCGCGTGCCTTCAGGCGGGGCTCACCTGGCTCCAGCACGTGTGCCTGGCGCGCATGGAGACCAAGCTCGCCGTCGTCGCCACCACGCGATTCTTCCTGCACCTCTTCACCCTGCCGATGACCTTCTTCCACCAGCGCTACGCCGGGGACGTCGCCGCCCGGGTGAGGTCGAACGACAAGGTGGCGCAGATGATCTCGGGCGAGCTGGCGATCGGCACGGTCAACCTGCTCACCATGGTCGCCTACGGCGGGGTCATGTTCTCCTACGATCCGGCCCTGGCGCTTGCGGTGTTCGGGATGGTCTCGTTCAACGTGGTGGCGTTGCGGGCGGCCGCGCGGGCGCGCGAGGACGACAGCCGCCGCCTGCTCAAGGAGCAGGCCAAGGTGGCCGCCACGTCGGTCAACGGTCTGAACATGATCGAAACCCTGAAGGCGGACGGCTCGGAGAACACGTTCTTCGCGCGGTGGTCCGGCCAGCACACGAATGCGGTTCAAGCCCAGCAGTCGCTCGGTGTGCGCACCAGCCTGCTGAACGTGGTGCCGCCGCTGCTCTCGTCGCTGACCACCGTCGCCATCCTGGGCTTCGGGGGGTATCGGGTGCTGGAGGGGATGCTGACCATCGGTGGGCTGGTGGCCTTCCAGTCGCTGGCGCGCAGCTTCTCGAATCCGATCGAGCAGCTCACGCAGTTCAGCGCCAGCCTCCAGACGATCGTGGGTGACGTCGGCCGCCTCGACGACGTTTTGAACCACGAGCAGGACGAGCATACCTTCGAGATCGACGAGAGCGCAGCGGTGGCCGCGGTGCCGGAGATCAGGAGGAGCCTGCGCCTGGAGAACGTGACCTTCGGCTACAGCTCCATGGCGCCGCCCGTGGTCGAGGACTTCAGCCTGGAGGTGCTCCCCGGGCGCAGGGTGGCGCTGGTGGGCGGCTCCGGCAGCGGCAAGACGACCATCGGCAAGCTGGCCTGCCGCCTGGCGACCCCGTGGTCCGGATCGGTGCGGATCGCCGACGTGGACGTCAAGGACATCTCCCCCGACCATCTCGGCTCGATGGTCTCCTACGTCAACCAGGACGTCGTGCTGTTCGACGGGACCGTGCGCGACAACGTCACGCTGTGGAATGCGCAGATCGACGAGCAGGCGGTGACGCGGGCGCTGCGCGATGCGGCGATCCTCGACGAGGTGACGTCCCGGCCCGGCATGTACGACACGCCGGTGGGCGAGAACGGCTGCAACTTCAGCGGCGGACAGCGTCAGCTTCTGGAGCTGGCCCGCTCGCTCGTCACCAACCCGGACGTACTGGTGCTGGACGAGGCGACGGCGTCGCTCGATCCGATCACCGAGGTCCTGGTCGACGACAATTTGCGCCGGCGCGGCGTGGCCTGCCTGATCATCGCCCACCGCCTGACCACGGTCCGCGACGCGGACGAGATCGTCGTCCTCGAGCACGGTCGCATCGTCGAGAGGGGAACCCACGAGCACCTGTTGGCGCGCGGAGGCGCCTACGCCGCGCTGATCAGGTCGGAGTAAGGGCATGGCATGGCAGGACCTGACCCGTCGCATCCCCATGTCGCGGGCCGAGGTGGGTGCGCGTGACGCTTTCCTCCTGGATCGGCGCGAGGAGTTCCACATCGTCGAGAGCGGCTACGTCGACCTGTTCGCGGTGGTGGTGGGCGACGGGCACCGGGCGCTGACCCGCGCTCCGTTCATCGCCCGCATCCCTGTCGGGAGTGCGTTTTTCGGCTCGCCGATCCTGCCGGGCAAGGGTGGCGGCACATTCTTCGCCTGCCAGGCCGTGCCCTCGCGCGGGACGATCCTGCTCCGGGGCAAGCGCGAACACCTCGCCTCGCGCGACACCTTCGACCTGGACGCCGTCTCCCTGATCGACGACTGGGTGGTGGCCGCCTCCGAGTTCGTCGCCGGATACGAGCGGCGGCCGCGCGAAGTGCTTCTCCTCGAGGCCGATCCGGACGTCCCCCATGAGGCGCATTCGGTGGTGGGCGCGCATCATCGGGAAGTCTTGTGGATCTCGGCCGACCAACCGGGACTGCTGGTCGGCCGCCCCTGGTTTCCGGTGGCCAGGGAGAGCCTCTTCCCGCTGGCCGAGCACATCTGGCTCACCCTCCCCGAGGAGACGCGCGTCTCGGCGGTCCACACGCCGGGCGCCATCGTCTCCGGGCGGCTGTGGACCGCGCTGGATCGATACAACGTCCAGATCCTGCGATGCGCCTCGCGCTATTGGGTGCAGGCGCGCGAGCAGAACCTGATCCGGCTCTCCCGGAACCGGCGTCAAGGCGTCCGGCATCAGGAGGCGATGCTCCGGGATCTGGCCGGCCTCCTGGTCGAGCCCCCGGGCAGCGAGACGGCGCACGGACACCGGAGCCCGTTGCAGGCGGCCGCCGCCATCGTCGCCGACTCGACCGGCGTGCGGCTCGACGAGTTGCAGGCGGCCGCCGCCATCGTTGCCGACTCGACCGGCGTGCGGCTCGACGATTCGCCTGCCGTCGTCGACGAAGTCGACCCGCTCGATGCGGTGGACGCGGTCGTGGCGCCCTCGGGCATCCGCACCCGCCGGATCCGGTTGTCCCCCGGATGGGAGCGGCGGGACGGCCCCTCCTTCCTGGGGATCGTCTCCCATGAGGAGCCGCGGCCGGTGGCGGTCGTCAACCGAGGTCGCGGCGCCTACCGGATGATCGACCCCGTCTCCGGCGAGGCGGCGCCGGTGAACCGGCAGCGGGCCGAATCGCTCGACGCGCAGGGGGCGATGTTCTACGCGCCGCTCGCCCGCAGCGTGGACAGCGGCCTGGCGGCGCTTCTCCAGGCCCTGCGCGGCCGGGGCCGGGACGTCGCGGGCGTGGCCCTCATGGGGGGCCTGGGCGCCCTCGTCGCTCTGCTGACCCCGGTCGTGACCGGAGAGCTGCTGGCCGAGATCATCCCCAGGGTGGACGTTCCGATGTGGACCGCCGCGCTGGCGGCGCTGGCGCTTGGCGCGTTCACGACCGCCGCCGTCTCGGTCGTCGGCGCATTCAGCATGCTGCGGATCGAGGCCCGGATCGACGAGACCCTCCAGGCCGCGGTGTGGAGCAAGCTTCTCTCGTTGCCCGCGCCCTTCTTCCGGCGCCATCTCGCCGGCGATCTGGCGGATCGGGCGAACGGCGTGAGCGTCATCCGCCAGATACTGACCGGGGCGACCGGCGCCGGCTTGGTGAGTGGCGCGTTCTCGATCTTCAGCTATGCGTTGCTGTTCTACTACAGTTGGGAGCTCGCGCTGTGGACAGGGCTCGCGGTGCTGATGCTGGTCGCCGGAAGCTGGTGGTTCACCACGCGCCAGATCCAGCATCAACGGACCGCCTTCAGGGCGCAGGGGGCGATCGACGGGCTGGTCTTCCAGATGATCATCGGGGTGGCCAAGCTCAGGCAGGCCCACGCCGAGCGCAGCGCCCTCATGCGCTGGTCGAAGCTGTACACCGAACAGAAGCGCGCGCATCTGTCCGCGCGCAAGTGGGCGGCCGGCCAGCACACCTTCAACGCGCTGTTCGGGCCGCTCTCCCAGCTCGCGTTGCTGGCGTTGATCTGGTACTCGCTGCTCGAAGGCGGGACCACGATGGCCGAAGACCGGGAAGGCGGGACGGCGGCCCCCTTCGCACTGGCCGATTTCCTCTCGTTCCATGCCGCCTTCGGGCAGTTCATGGGGGGCATGGTCGGGCTGACCGCCACCTGGGCGACGGCAGTCGCCGTGCTGCCCCTGTTCGAACGCGTCATGCCGATCATCGAGGCGCAGCCCGAGAGCGTCAGCGGCGGTACGGTGCTGCGGAGCCTGTCGGGGCGGATCGAGTTCGAGCATGTGACCTTCCGCTATCCCTCGGCAGAGCGCGACACGCTGAAGGACGTGTCCTTCCACATTCGTCCGGGGGAGTACGTGGCCTTCGTGGGTCCGTCCGGAGCCGGCAAGTCGACGCTGTACCGGCTGCTGCTCGGCTTCGAGAGACCGATGGCCGGAAACGTGCTGCTCGACGGACACGACCTGCTGTCGCTCGATCTCGACGCGATGCGCCGCCAGCTCGGCGTGGTACTGCAGAATGGACAGCTCACCCCGGCCAGCATCTTCCTGAACATCGCCGGCGAGGTGCCGCTCACCGAGAAGGAGGCCTGGGACGCGGCGCGCGCGGCCGGCCTCGACGAGGACGTCGAGGCCATGCCGATGGGGATGTACACGGAGATTCCGGAGGGCGGAGCCGGTCTGTCCGGCGGTCAGAAGCAGCGCCTTCTGATTGCCCGCGCCCTGGCCCGCAAGCCGCGTGTCCTGCTCTTCGACGAGGCGACCGGCATGCTCGACAACCGCACCCAGGACACGGTCCGAACCTCCCTGCGCGGCCTGACCGCCACCCGGGTGCTGATCGCCCACCGCCTCAGCACGGTGGTCGACGTGGACCGCCTCTACGTGATGCAGGGCGGCAGGATCGTCGAGACCGGTCGATACGAGGACCTGATGGCGCAGGGCGGCGTACTGGCGGAGATGGCCAGCCGGCAGATCGTCTGAGTCCGGGGCTGTCGGCCCGGGGCTTTTGGCCCAGTGCTGTTGGCGAGGCGTCCGATTCGGCCGACGCCGCGCCCCGACGTTCCGCCGGCGGTATCGACACCGTTCCCGCGCGCGGGAATCGACCTACGCCGTCCGGGACCGGGACCGGTCGGAACCTCAAGTTTCGGGATTCAAAATACCTTGAATCAGACGATGGATTCCCGCTACCCGCTTTCGCGGGCACAAGCTTCGCGGGAATGACGGCCAGCGTAAAAGTAACGTGTCTCGCTGAAATGACGTCATTCCCGCGAAAGCGGGAATCCATTTCGGTCGGCGAATCCCGAAACTCGAGTCAGAACAACCGCCTCCGGAATTCCAGGCGCGGGGCGATGATGCGCGCGCAGTACAGATGCTTCCCGGGGTCGCTCAGATCGAAGCCGTACACCGGCCCCCTGCCTCGGCGGATCAATTCCTCCACCAGCCGCGGCGCCACGGCCTCGGGCGCATCCGGCAGGTCGAGGCGCGGCTGCTCCTCCACCTGTCTCCAGCTCGTGTCGGGGATGAGGCTCTTCATCACGCGATAGGGCCGGCTGTCCCTGGGCGCCCCCAGCTTGAGCCGAAGGTCGTCGCGGGCGCCGTGGATCTTGGCAACCCGCGATTGCGCCGCTTCGGTCAGCGCGCGCACCAGCGCCACTTCCGGATCGACGTGGGCGCCGAACCCCACGTTCATGAAGGTTCTCGTCGACAACGATCGCTCGTCCAGAAGCACCGCCCAGATCACGGACACGGCGACCGCCGCCGGCAACGCCATCAGCACCACCCAGGCGCCCTCCGCCGTCCAGCGGTCGAGGATCAGTCGGGCGAGCGGAAAGGCCACGCTGTCGGGGTCGATCCTCTGCCCGCGCTCGCGCAGCCTCAGCCGTTTCCCGTCGCCCATCGCGCTCATGGCGTCGCGCTCGATCAACTCGTACATGGCGTGCAAGCGCGCCTCGGCCCGCGTGTTGCCCGAGGCCAGCCCGTTGGTGGTGGTTTCGAACAACAGCGGACGGCGATGGAAATACACCGCGCTCGACGGGACCCACACCCGGCCGCCCGTGCCCAGATCCGTGCCGGAGGTCCATTCGCCGATGAAGTCGGGCGTGAAGTAGGCCCCGATGCTGCCGGGAAGCTCCGCCGGTGGAACGATCCGCGCATCGGGCTCGGCCTTCGCGAGCCCGGCCATGCTGCCGTACCGGAGCCGCGCGGGGTCGGGGTTCTCGCCCAGATGCAGCTCGCAGGCCTCCATCGTCGCCGAGGCTTGCGCCGCGGCATTCGTGACCCCCTTGCCGTTGCTGATCTGCAGCACCCGCCCTCCGGGCCGCACCGATACCCAGGTGGGGATACCCAGGGTGTCGAGATGGGTGACCGAGGCCACCCGCGTGATTCCGCAGGCCGGCAGCGCGGGTCCGACGGTGGCCAGGGTCTGTTCCGGGGGGCAGGCGCGCAGCAACGGGAACCTGGCCGCCTCGTGCGCCAGCGCATCGGCAAAGGCGTCGTCGTTCATGGCGCCTGGTCCAATGGGGCCGGGGCCGGCGCGATCCGGCCCCAGCGCGCCAGGCGCCCGGTTGCCGCCACGGTCCGGATCAACGCGACGTCGGGACGGTAGTCCGGCGCACCGAAGAACGCGGGTCCCATCCGCACCAGCCACGAGGCCATGTGGCCCGTGCCGGCGCGATGCTCGGGCGGCGCCTCGACCCCGTGACGGCGCATCCAGTCCACCAGCACCAAGGGGATCAGCGAGGGCTCGTCCCCTTGCAGTGGATGGGCGATCCCGAGCCCCCGCGCGCTCTGCCCGGCCAGCCAGCTCTCGACCGCGAGACCCGCCATCCACTCCGCGAGCTCGTCGTCGCGCAACGCCGACGCGGCGCACCATCGCGCGAGCGGGACACCCAGCGCCCGGGCCAGCCCGGTGGCGTGCCGCAGGGCGAAGGCGCGTCGTTCGCCGGCGCCCGGACCCTGTCCGGAGACGCGAACCCAATCGCACAGGAACCAGCGGCGACTGCTTTCGCGTTGGGATCGGACCCACGGTTCAGGCTGCTGCGCCATCGCGCGCAGTACGTCGGATACCTCGAGCGGCGGACCGGCCAGCGGGCGGATCCGGCGCTGGAACAAGGCTTCGGGCTCTACCGGCGGCGGAACCGGATCGGGCCAGCGCACCCCGGCGGCGGGCAGCGGAAGCCGGCCGGCCAGAACCCGCAACGCCAGGCGGGCATCCTGCGCCTTGAGACCGTGCGCCCGGTCCGAGAGCCGATCCCGCACCGCGGCGACGTCCGCGCCCTCGGCCCGCACCAGCGCCGACAACGCGCGGAGCGTGCGCACCTCGTGTCCCATGGGTTTGAACGCGCGGAGAATGCCGGACACCTGGGCCGGAGCCAGCGCGCCCTGCGCCTCGAGCCCGCCCAAGGCATGGCGCACGTCGACCAGGGGCAGGGTCAGCGGCAGATAGTCCATATCGGCTGTGCCATGCAACAGGGCCACCTCGTCATCGCCCTCGATCCGGCCGCTCCGATACCACTCGAAGACCCTGCCCAGCCCGATCATGCCGTAGGGCTCCAGCTCCAGCGCCCGCAACGCCCCCATGGACGAAGCGCCCAGCACCCGCCAGCCCGTCCGGAGCAACTGCAGGATCTCGCGCTGCCACACCGGCGTGGAGTCATGGAACACCCCGTCGACGATCAGCACCTGCCCCGGTGGCTCGCAGCCCAGGGCGTAGAGATCGCCAAAGCGGATCGGAGGGAGGAATTCGGCGTCGGGGCAGAGACCGCGCGCCTCTGCAAGCCCCAGCGACGGGCCCAGAAACACGAGCTTGCGGCCAGCCGTCCGCTCCACGTTCACCGCACGCGGCGTTCCGGTGCGCGGGGACGGGGCGAACCCCGGATCCCGGCCGCCGCGCGCGCCGGCCCCCCCTCCGGCAACCCGTCCGGCGGGGGCGGACCGGGAGGACCGGCGTTGTCGCCACGCGGCATGGGAAGCTCGGTCGGGCGCTTCCGGCGTTTGTTCATATCGCATCGACGTGGATTACAATGCGCCCATGGACGAAGCGGGACGAAGCGCCCGGCGCCCGCCGGATCCGCGTCCGCAGCCGGGGGCCGGTGGGAAATGCGGGCCGGTGTCGGCGTGTTCTTCGGCGTGTCCTTCTCTATAGCAGATCGTAGCGATCGATGCTGGCTGACTACGGCAAGCTCCACGTCTCCAGCGCCGACTACACCGTGTTGCGGCCCGACGGCGTCGACGCGGCGACGCAGGGTTGGCGTAGCGCCTTGGCCGAAGGCCGCGCCCTGCGGGTGCGAGGCAGCGGGCACGGGCTGTCCGGCGCCACCCTGCCCCGCAAGGGCGAGACGCTGCTGTGCACCCGTGGTCTCGACCACTACCGCGTCGAGGCTCCCGGCCTGATCGCCGTCGGCGGCGGCGCGATCCTGTGGGACGTACGCGACTTCGTCGCCGGGCGGGGCTGGCACCTCCCCGTCTACAACGGCGGCTGGGCAGGTCCCACCGTCGGCGGCTTCGCGAGCGCGGGCGGGCTGGGGCTGCGGGTGCCGGCGGGTGGGCACGGGAAAGCGACGGCGCCGCAAGCGCTCGACCCGGTGTCGCTGTCCGAACGACACGGCGGATTCTGGGCGCAAGTCGTGAAGCTCACGATCATCGACGGGCGCGGCAGCGTGCACGACCTCCTCCCCGGTGACGAGGATTTCCCCTGGATGTTCGCCTCCATGGGGCAGTTCGGCCTGATCCTCGAAGCGACGTTGCGCCTCCTGCCGCAACCGGGCGTGGCCGACGCGTTGCCGGTGGGCAGCTCCGGTCGGATCCCGGTGTCGAACCCCCTCGATCCGAACGAATCCGACGCGCCGGCGCCGGCGCAAGGCGTCGACTGGACCTACTGGTTCACCGCGTTCGCGCCGGTGGACGAGGAAGACGCCGTCTGGCGGGCGATCGGGGACTGGAGCCGTGCGCACCGCGACGCGCTACGCCCCACCGGAGGCTGGACCGGCCCGCTCCAGGACGATCATCCGATCGGTTTTCGCTATCTCGTGCGGCGCAAGGCCCCCACCCCCCCGCTGCTGTACCCGCGCGACGAAGACTTCCTGACCCTGGGCGTGATGGCCGTCTGCGCGGGGGTCGGGACCGACACGGGCGAAGCGGCGCTGGCGGAGGCCGAGCAGGATTTCGTCGCACGGATCGTCGCCGGGGGCTGGGCGCTCTACTGCCAGGCGGAGAACCTGACCCGATCGCTCGACTTCCGAAGCTACTGGGGGGAGGAGCGCTGGCAGCGCTTTTGCGCGCTGAAGGCCAGGTTCGACCCCGAGGGGCGGATCAACGCGGGCGAGGTGCATGGGGAAGGGGGGCCGTCGCCGATGCGGGCCGCCCGGATGCGCCGGATCCGCGCGGCGGTTCGCCGCGCCGTGGGGATCGGGGACCCGGACCCGGGCGCGCCCCGGGTGCAAGGCGCCTCCCGGCACGAGGGGGGAAGCCCGGGGAGGAAGCAGGTCGACGTTGCGGTGATCGGTGGCGGGCCGGCGGGTGCGACCCTGGCGACGCTGTGCGCCCAGAACGGTCTGGAAGTGGCGCTGTACGAACGCGAGCGCGCCCCGCGCTACCGGGTCGGTGAATCGCTGCTCCCCGCCACGCCGCGCCGGATCGTGCCCCTGCTCGGCGCCGCCGACGAGATGGCGCAGGCGGACTTCGTCGTCAAGCCCGGCGGCACCTTCTCCTGGGGCGACCGCCCGGACGATCCATGGGACCTGATCTTCGCCGGGCACACCGCGCTCAACGTCGACCGGCAACGCTTCGACGCGATCCTGCTGGCGAACGCCAGGGCCAAGGGGGTGGCGGTGCACGAGGGCGAAGCGGTGCGCTCGGTGGGGGAGGGCGATGCGGAGCAGGGGCGCGTGGTCGAGGTCGAGGCGCTCGACACCGGCGCCCGCCGTCGGGTGCAGGCGCGCTACGTCGCCAACGCGAGCGGACAGAGGCGGCTGGACCTGCCCGGACTGCGTGCACGAACCTGGTCGCGCATCTTCAGCCGAGTGGCGGTGTGGGGCTACTGGGACGGCGCCGGGCGGCTGGATCCCCCGCTCGACGGCAACGTGTTCTTCGAGACCCTCGAGACCGCGCACGGCCCTGCCTGGGTCTGGTTCATTCCACTCTCCGACGTCCTCACCAGCGTCGGCGTGGTGGCCCCGCGGGGCTGCGCGCGTGCGCTGGGCAAGAACCGGCGCACCATGCTGAGCGCCTGGCTGGTGCAATGCCCGCGCACCGCCGCGCTGCTGGCCGAGGCCCGGCCGAGCTCCGTGCCGCCTTACCACGAGGTGCGCCTGTGCGCGGACTACTCCTATGCCGGCGACGCGTTCTGGGCGCCTGGAGTGGTTCAGGTGGGCGATGCGGCCTGCTTCGTCGATCCGATGCTGTCCTCGGGGGTGCACCTGGCCACGTACGGCGCCTTGCTGGCCGCACGGTCGATCGAGGCGTACTTGCGCGGCCGGGCGCCCGAGCAGCTTGCGATGGACGAGTACGAGAGCCGCGCCAGGCAGGAGTACGCCCTCTTCTACGCGGGCGTGAGCGGGCTCTACGACGTGACCCGCTCGCGCGACCAGTACGTCCCGCCGCTACACGAGCTCTTGCGCAACAGCAACGGCGTGCTGGTCGAACAGGACCAGCTCGGCGGTGCGCCGGGCGGGCTGAACGTGGAGCGCGCCGCGCCTCCGGGCCTCGACCCCGCGCGCGATGCCGCCCGCAACCGGCGCACGATGCGGACCTTCAACCGGCATCAGCTCCTCTACGACGGGCCCCCGCGCTTCGTCCCGGTGGCAGGGCTGCCCGCAATCCGCAACACCCTGAGCGTCTCCCCGGACGGACGCGGCTGGCGATTGCCGGGCGACCGCGTGTCCGGACGACCGACGGGACGGCGGCGCGGGGATTCGACGAGCAGGCCGGCCGTCAACGGTTGACGCCGACCCGCACCGCGGTTCCAGCACCGACGGCCCGGACACCATGAAGTCGACCCTCTACCTGCACGTGGGTCACAGCAAGACAGGCACGTCCTGGCTGCAGGCGGCGTTGCGCGAGAACGCGGACGCGCTCGCGGAAGCAGGCCTCGCCTATCCGATCCTCGAGGGCGTCGGGGTCGAGCAAGGGGCCGAGATCGGCCAGGGCAACGGTCTGTGGCTGGCCACCGGCCCGGCCGGCGAGCTGGAGCTGCGCCTGCGGATGATCGCCCGCGCCGCCGGTCCGGCGGGGGCGGTGCTGTCTGCCGAAGAGTTCTTTCCCCGGCTCGCCCGGCACGACGACCCCGCCGTACTGCCGCGGGCGGCGCGGGCCGCGGGGTTCGGCGGGATCGAGATCCTGCTCTTCATCCGCAACCCGGTGGGCCACGCGGCTTCGCTGTGGCAGCAATACCTGAAGACGGCGGGCGGCACCGCCCCGATCGAGGCGTTCTTCGAAAAATACAGCGTGCCCGAGCTCGTCGCGCAGTTCCTCGACAGGTTCATGCCGATCGACGGCGCCGGCCTGACCTGCCTGAGCTACGACCGGCATCGCCATGACCTGCTGGCCCCGCTACGGGCCTGGCTGGGCCTGTCGGCGACGACGCTGGCCCCGCCGTGCGCGCCGACGATCAATCGCGGCATGACCCGGGGGGAGCTGGCCTTGCAGGTGGCGCTGAACCGGCAGATCGGCCGGGCCGGCCGGATCCTCGCGCACGATACGCTCTGCGTCGACCTGCCCGAGCTGCCGCCGGACCGGATCTACCCCGATCCGGAGTGCCAGCGCGCCATGTGCGAGCGACTGGCTCCGACGCTGGCGCGCGTGAATGCGCACCTGTCCGAGGGTGAGCGGTACCGGCCCGACGTCGACCCCGCGCCCGCCGGCGCCGGTGACGCGCCCCTCACCTTCAGTCCCGAACAGATCGACTTGATCGGCGCCGCCCTGGGGGGCGAGATCCGCCGATTGCGTCAAGCGCTTTCTGCGCGCCGATTGCTTCAAGCGCTTTCGGCGCAGGGACCATCGGACCAGTGACTTGTAGTGACCGGTCATCGCAACTGTAGTTCGGGCGAGATTCGGAAACTACATGATTCGGGACGATGGCTTCGTTGATTGTTGGTCGTTGACGAGGATAATGGGTACGCAGCAGGTCGTGCGGGAAGGATTGGTTCAACGTTCGAACCGAACCCGGACATGGGAGGCTGGTGACATGAGCGTGGAGAATCTCAAGGAATACGCGCGCCGTTGCGCATCCGATCCCGATTTGCGCGCCGTGGCGAAGACGATTGGCATGTCGGATTTGGAGGAACATATTCGTCACGCCGGGAGCTTGGGCCTGGACTGGACCAGGGCCGATCTGGTGGCCTTCCGGAAAGAGGTGATCGGCGACGGCGAGGTGGACGACCTCGTGGATCTCACCGAAGAAGAGCTGGAGCAAGTCGCAGGCGGTGTGTTCGTGGTCACGCTGGTGGTTGCGGGCGTGGTGGGAGCCGCGGCGGGAGCTGTGGTGACGACGGCAGCCGTGGTGGGCGGGGTGGCAGGTACAGCCGCAGCAACAGGGGGTGGCGGATGGTAAGGCTCCCACAGGCTGCTGCCGGTCGACCGGAGCGCATGGCATTGCCCGCTCTTGCTCGAGCGCGGGGCGGGAGGCCATCCCGACCCGTCGAACGCGTGGCGAAAATTCGCCGCCGGTGAGGACAAGCCGCACGCGCCAACGGTCGTCCCGGCCCGTCGTTCCCCGTCATTCCCGGAACCCGCTCCCGGTCTGATCGGGGGGATGACGAATCTTTCGATTCATGCAACCGCCTTCCACGAGTGCCTGCACGGTGAATTCGACCGGTGGGGATGGCGCAGACGAGCCCACGTCGACGACCGGAGCGCCAATCCCCGCACCGTTGCCCGACAACCGAAGGATGCCCGTCGATCGGTGAACGAGCTCCTGCCGGCGTTGGGCCTCGTGCTGGGTGTCCCATTGCTGCTGTCGGGCATCACGGCTTTCGCCCGGCCGCGCAGCCGGCTGGATTGGCTGCTTTCGGCTCTTTTGTGCGCGGGCGTGTCCTGTTTCATGTATTTGTCCGGTGCTGTCTGGAGCTGGATCGGCTTTGGCTGGCGGATTGTGCCGCTGGCGGCAGCGGTGGTCGCGGTGGTCTGGTCGGCCCGGCGCCTTCGTGCGCGCCCCAATCTGCCGTCGGCAAGGCCCTTCCTGCCGCTGGCGGGCACCGTCTTCCGTGGCGCAATGGTTGCGCTCATCGCAGGAATGCTGATCGATCTCCAGATGGCCCGCCTCGCTCCGGCCGGCGCGGTCGACCTGCGGTTCCCGCTGAAGGGCGGGCGCTTCGCGATCGTGCACGGCGGCGGCGGGGCGGCACTGAACTACCACCATTCGGTTCCGGCCCAAGCCTATGCCACCGACGTCGTCGCGCTGAACCACCGTGGGCGGCGCGCGCGGGGGGTGCGGCCGGAGGCGCTCGATGCCTATGAGATCTTCGATCGGACCGTGATCGCTCCCTGCGACGGCATCGTGTCGGGGACGTCGGACGGGGCGCCCGATGCCCCGATCGGCCGGGTCGACCCGCTGAGGCCGGCGGGCAACCACGTGCTGCTGTTCTGCGCGGTCGGCAGGGCCGGGATCACCTTGCTGCTGGCCCACTTCCGATCCGGCAGCGTGGCCGTGGCCCGCGGCGACCGGGTCCGGCGCGGCACGCTGCTGGGCCGGGTGGGCAATTCCGGCAATTCGACCGAGCCGCACCTGCACATCCACGCGGTGCGCGGCAGCGAGACCGATCCGGGAGCGGTGCTCGCAACCGCCCACGCCGTGCCGCTGACCTTCAACGGACGCTTTCTGACCCGCAACGACCTCATCCACGTCTCCGACCCGCGATGAATCCGCTCGAGCACTTGTCCGACCTGGATCCTTTCACCAACGTGCGGAGGGAGGGTGATCTGCCGCCGCAAACGTCCTGCGAGCGCCTGTCGGACGTACTGGCGCTGGTGGAGCCGCGGCTTGGCGCGGCCCTGCTCGACGAACCCGGCCGCGCCGCACTGCATCATGTCGCGGGTCGTATCTCCACCCATCTCTCCCCCTTCTGGGGGCTGGAGGTGCGGCTTGGCGACCCCGCCCCGCGCGCCGATTTCCTGTGGGAGGTGACGCAGGAAAGTGGCGGTATCCCGACCCTGGCGGGCCGTAATCCCTATGATCCCGCGGCCGACCTCACCGCCGCGCTACGGCGGCGGTCGCCTTTCTGGCACGAGATCGGCCGCTTCGCGGAGGAGTGGCTGGACAGCGCGGACTGGCGCCGGCGACTGCGCAACCTCTGGCTGGAGGTGGACTCGGCGACGACTTCGTCGGACACGACGCTCGATGCGCACCTGGACCGGCCGAGCCTGTTCCTGGGGCCGAGCCGTTCGGCCGGCTCGGATCGTGAGTTGCTGGGGGATCTGGCGGCGCTGGGCCGCCGTTTTTACGGGCTGGATCTGGACCAGGCGCGGATCGACGCGGTCGCCGATACCCTCCCCGGGGAGGCGCAGGTGTTCCAGATGGGGGTCATGGGTGCGCGGGCGGTCCCGGCCGTCGTGCGACTCTGTGTGAAGGGCCTGGAGACCGGGCGATCATGCCGCTGGCTTGCCGCCATCGGTTGGCCGGGAGACCGTGCGCGCCTGAGCGACACCCTGGCCCGATTGGAGCCCCTCTGCGGTGATGTCTCACTCAACGTGGACGTCCTCCCCGATCGGGTGGGCCCGAAGCTGGGGATCGAGATGTACAGCATCCAGCGAACACTCTCCATCGACACCTGGAAGCCGCTTCATGACGAGTTGAGCGCACGGGGACTCGCGCGGGCGGACAAGCTGGCGGCGCTCGAGGACTTCCCCTCGTTTCAGCGATACCGGCAGGTGGACGCGTGGTTCCGCACGCCGCCCCTCGGGTGCCCGGTGCTGGCCACGAACCTGCATCATCTGAAGCTGGTCGTCGTGGGGGATGCGGCGATCGAGGCCAAGGTGTACCTGGGGGTCTACCGCCCCGTCATCGACTATTCGCTGAACCTGGGCGGCGGGTCCGAGGGAATGGAGGGCGGCTGGCGCTGACCGCCACCACCCCCGCGCATCACGCCGCTGCCGCCACCGGCTCGCGCAACGAGGGATCCTGCGCCTCTCGCCGGACACGATAATTCCGGGTGATCGCCAGCTCGCACAACAACCCCTTCCTGAAGAGCGAGTCGAGCATGGACAGCGCCACGATCGGCCCGATCCGCGGATTGTCCGACAGCGCGTCGAAGATCTGCCCATAGGTGAGGTCGCCCCGGCCGATGAGCTCGGCCGTGCGCACGTGCAGCTCGCCCTTGCGGAAATCGCGCCGCGTGGTCGGCGAGAGCAGGGTGAAGCCGTCCGGTTGCGGCACCGCCTTCAGGTCGTCGCGCCACCGCATCGGCATCTCGGGGTAGGGCCGGGCCACCATGCTGCGCCCGACGATGCGCTCCAGCGCCGCTTCGAAACCTTCCGGCCCGTCGTCGAAGGTCGTCTCGTCGAAGACCCGGTAGCCGTAACGGTACTGCATCGTGGTGTAGCAGGGGCTGATCAGCTTCACCGTGCGGTGCACCATGTTCACCAGCGTACCCGAAATACAGGCGATCGAACCCTGCGGCGGCTCGAACCCTTCGGGCAGGTTCTCGAAATCCACGTCCCGGAGGTCGTCGGCCTCGACCAGTTGCCGCAACATCCTCTCGCGCCCTCCCGGCACCTTGGCACGGTGCGCCTCGGCGTCTTTCTGCTGCATCAGCATCTGGGTGTCGCGCAGCTCCATCGGAGAGAAGGCCGCGTGCAGGCGGCGCATCATCCCGCGCGACAGCACACTGATCCGCGGCCAGGGCACCGGCCCGGTGGAGTAATAGCCGATCAGCTCCCTGACCCAGTCCACGCCGGCCCGCGCGGTCGCGGTGCACAGCATCGCACCGGTCAGCTCCTGCCAGAACGCCAGCAACTTCACGTAATGCGGGTTGTCGTGCGGCTCGGTGCTCCAGTACAACATCCCGTGCCCCGCGGGCCAGCCCAGCACCCGGGCCATGCCCGTGGCCACCGCGCGCACCCGCTCGCGGTTCTCCGGCCGGGAAAAGTCGAAGACGGTTTGCAGCTTGCCCGCGTCGAAGGCGCAGAAGCCGCACCGGACCGAGCAGCCCACCGCCATCTCCACGGCGTGGCAGGGATGATCCAGGGCCCAACCGAACGAGCCCAGCTCGTTGCGAACCGCCGCCACCCGACGAAAGCGCCATGCGGTGTACTCCGGGCTGAGCGTCGTCATGGCGCTCGCCCTGAGCTTCTGGATCATGCTCCCTCTGTCGATGCGGTGGCGCCACCTGAGCCAGAGCCGCAGCTCGCGATAGGGCGCCAACAGCGCGTGGAAGTCGGACGGCGCGTCCTCGAAGCTGGCGTGCCGAGCCACCAGCAAGGGGAAGCGTTCGAGCAGATCCGGCTGCAACCACAGCAATTCCATCGCTTCGGGCTCGAAGGTCACCCCGACGTCCTTCAGCATCCGGCGCTGCTGGTCGGTGAACTTCCCCCCCGCCTCCACCGCCGCGCGGAAGTCGCGGTCGCCTTCATGGCACTCGAAGAAACGCTTGGCTTCGGCGGCCACGCGGACGTCGTCGGGGCTGAAATCCGCGAAGGTGTGTGCGTAGCAGAGAAGCTCGGAGCGCCTCTCGTCCCGCGCGGACGATTGCGTCCCCCCTGCCCTCTCCGCGAGGGACGCCACTTCCGTACGACCCGCCTCCGCTCCAGCGGCGACGTCCGCCGAGCCGCCGTTCATGACGTCAGGGGCGCTGGTTTCCATTTCGCACGACTCCCGTTGGACGATATGGTTGATCCATCATCGAGGGGTTACCAGCCGCCACGCCCTGCTGCTCCGACTGCACCTACGGCCACGCCTCCCACCACACCTCCCGCCGCGACTCCTGCCACGGCTCCCGCCGCGACTCCTATCACAGCCAAGGCGGTGGCGGTCGCGAACCCGCCCGCGATCTGCTCCAATTCTTCCTCGCTGAGGTCCTCGAAGTCTTCCCCGTCGCTCAATTCCTTCCGGAACTCCACCAAATCACCCCTGTCCCAGTCCAGGCCCATGCTCCCGGCGTGACGCATGTGTTCGTCCACGTCCCCCAACCCGATGTCCTTCGCCACCGCGCGCAGCTCCGGATCGGCCGCGCAACGACGCGCATATTCCTTGAGATTCTCCACGCTCATGTCAAAACACCCCGCTTTCGGATCGAGTTCGAATGGCTGCTTGGTACGTTCTGCACGAACTTTATAGCTTCATCGACGACCAACGGTCAACGAAGCCACGCTCCCGATTCATGTAGTTTCCGGAATTCTCCCGAACTGCAAGCACGATTCCCGGTGACTACAACGGCGAACCGGGGAGGGGGGTTGGAACCCGGCATCGGGGCAGAGGCCGTGTGCATCCGCGAGCCCCGGCGAGCGACCCGGGAACGGGAGCTTGCGATCCGTCGCCGGCGCGAGGTTCATCCGGCGCAACGCTCCAGCACGCGGGCATGGACCGGATTGCAGATTTCGGCCGCGGCGCGCGCCAGCCACCCCTCCGGCAACCCGTCCAGCGGGCTGGGTCCCGGGGGGCCGGCGTTGCTGTGGCCGGTGCCGGTCAGGGAAGCCGCGGACTGGCCGGCGAAGGCCGCGAGACGATCGCGCATCGGGCCGAGGTCCCGGGTGCGCAGGACGAGCGTCCGTTCGGGCGGCAGGGCGTCGAGCATCTTCCCGGTGGCCCGGGCCCAATGGGTCAGGAAGCGCCGCGCCACGTCGGGCAGACAGGCTCGCCGCGCTTCCGGCGTCGCGATCTCCTCCCAGTCGAAGCGGCCCAGGAGCACCTCTCCATAGTCCCGCTGCCAGGCGGGCGGAGCCTTGCCGCGCTTGCGGAGGCGATCGTGCACGCGCAGCAACTCCTTCAAGTAGCTCTCGAACCAGGCATCCGGGGCGCGCACCGGCAGGAGGAAGCGGGTGTCGTCATCCAGGTCGGCGAGCACGTCGCCGGCCAGGTGGAGAAAGCTGGCCGCGTCCATCTCCAGGGCGCTCTCACGGTCGCGCCGGGTCAGGCAGGCGCGTAGCGCTTCACGGCCCAGACCGCCCCGGTGGTAGTCGACCAGCGTGCGAATCGTCTCCTTCTCGGCGTACTCGTTGGCGGCACGAAAGTTGCGGAAAAGGGTGTACAGCGACACGACGCCCGATCGTGGCAGGCCGACGCAGACCAGGTGGAAGCGCCGCGCCGGCATCGTCGCCACCCAGGGCGCCGCGGGGGGCTCTTCGGCCAGCCCCTCGAACTCCCAGCGCAGCCCTCCCGGCAGCGCGCGATCTTTCCCGGCACGCTCGGCCACCTCCGCGCAGAAGGCGCGCGCCGCGCCCGGGCGGAGAGCGCGCGCGACGCGGCACAGATCCAGAAGCGCCGCATACCACAGGCAGGTCTCGCGCCGGCCGGCGGCCAGGTAGGGGACGACGCGGGCCAGGAACTCGTCCGACCGTCCTTCGGACCAGGCACGCTTGATCCGCGCCCAGTCGGCGATCTCGTCGTGGAGGCCGGGAGCGAGGCGCTCCAGCGCGCCCAGGCGGTCCAGCGCCCTGGCGCCGTGTGCCTGATCCAGCCCGCCCAGAAGGGTCCCCACCTCGCCGGCGACGCGATACGTCATGGCCGCCGCCAGGTCCGCCGGAATCCGCGACGCCGCCTCCTTCGACCAGCCGGCGCCCAGGGGCAGGTCGCCGCCGAACCCGTTGACGTACGCCAGGATGGCGTTGGCGCCGTCGAGCGCCGCCTCCTGCGCCCCTCCGGCCGCCTGCACGCGCAGCCAGAGCTGCACGGTGTGAATCCGCCCGACGTGCATCAAATCGTAACCGTGCACCTGCTCCAGCCGGGTGTCGACGTCCATCGCGCGGCGCAGGCGCGCATCGGCCGCGGCGGGGTGTCCGCGGCGGAGGTCGAACCAGGCCCAGGCCTGGTCGAGCCAGAGTCGCGCCAGATCGTCCAGCTCGGGGTCGTTCGCGAAATCCGGCAGGCGCGCGGCACAGGCCTCGAACGCCCTCCCGGCCGCCCTCCGGTCGCCGGCCTTCGACAGGCGCACCGCGTCCCGCACGGCATCGCGCATCGCGACGTAGCGGGCCAGCCGGTCCGCATCGAGCCGCTCGGCGATCCGCGCCTGCATGCGCTGCATGAACAGCTCCCCGGTGACGCCGGGGCCCTTGCGCGGGGACGAGGCCCAACCGGCCCGGGTGGCCAGCATGGCCTGCGCAAGCCGCGTAGTGACGGGGACCGTCTTCGTGATCGGGCCTGGCCCGGTCCCGGGGTCCGCCGGCGAAGGATCGTCGCGGGGGGCGCCATGTCCCGTGGATGCCGCCGGGGCTTCGTGGCTCCACTCGGTGCTGCCAAGGTGGTGCGCGCCGCCGCCGATGGTGGTGTCCCAGTCGATCCACACGCCCTCGGCGCCGGGGGGCTGGTGATCGAGGCCGGCGTGGCGTCCGCGGAACCGGATGGTGAGGTCGATGGGCGTGTCCGCCTCGACCCGGCGGGCGGGGACCGGGGCGAAGCACTGCTCCCACACCGTCGGCGCATCGAGGGGACCGGCGCGAAGCACGAGATCGTCGTCCAGGTCCGCCTCGAACCACAGCGCCCACCCGTGCAGGGTGCCGGGCCGCGTCGCGGTGGCCGTCACCGTGCCCGTGACCGTGTCTTCGAGTGGGCCGCTCTGCAGGTCGGCGCCACACACCGCCACCGGGCGCGCGAGCAGGTGCCGGCCGGTGAAGGAGGCGACGTAGAGGTTGTGGCCGACGTGGGCGCCCAGCGCGTCGAGACGCACCCCGGCCACCCGGGCGCCGTCCCAGCAGTGGACCAGGGCCTCCGCCTCCGGGTCCTCGACCGGAGCGGCGAACACCCGCACCCGCTTCGGGATCACGAGGCCGCCGGGCTTGAGCCACCGGTCCCGGGCGCGCTTCACGGCGCCGATCATCGCGCCGCCGAGGCCGGCCAGGCCGAGGCACTCGCTGACCAGCACGTCGACGAGGCGAGGCAGGCGGACGTGGTCCGACTCGCCCTGCACCACCGTGACCCGCACGTCGTTGGCGGCGGCCAGCGCCCGGGCCCGGGCCGCGATGGCCGTGCGTTCGACGCCGAGCACGGCGCCCGCGCCCGCCTGGGCGGCCGCGACGGCGAGCACCCCGGTGCCGGCGCCCAGGTCGACGACGAAGTCCCCCGGTCGTACCGCCCGGCGTACCGCCTCGACGAAGGCGCCGGTACGCACCCGGTCCGCCAGCAGGTGGCGGTGGAAGCCCATCACCTCGCCCGACCCCGCGTTGAGGGTCGGCACGAAGCGCACGCGGCCGGCCGCCGCATCCGGCGCCTCCGTGGTCAACCGCACGCGTACCCTCCTCGCGCCGGCACGACGGGTGCGGGGTGCGCCCCGCCGTGCGCGATCGCTCTTCGTCCCTCCGCGTTCTCGCGCGACGCCGCCCGTGCCCGGGAAGCACCGATCCCGCCGCGGCCCGCGTGCAGGCCGTCGAAACAGCGCCGCCCGCGCTTGAATGCGCCCGTGTCGGCCACCGGCTCCGCACCCCGGAACACCTCGCCGCCGGCGGGAGGCTCGCGGTCGGAGACCGCGACGACCACCCCGCGAGCCGTCTCCGGGGCGACGAGGAGGTCTCGCGCGGCATCCACGAGCTCGTCCCGGGTGACGGCGCGCAGCGCCTCGAGAAAGCGCTCGCGCCGATCGAATGCGTGGTTCTCCCGGTCGATCTCGCTCCAGTACCGTACGGTGCGCTCGCCGAGCCGGGTCTCGGCCTCCGACAACGAGCTCTCCTCCGCGGCCCGGTGGCGCTCGAAGAACGCGTCCGGCATCTCGCGAAGCGCGTCACCGAAACGCCCGATGAAGGCGTCGACGTGCCGGTGGAGGGTCTCGGGCGGGTTCGACGGGGACTGGAGCACCAGCGCGAGCCCCGGCGCCTCGAGCACCGGCAGGAAGGTCGTGAAGGCGACGTACCCGATCTCGCGTTCGACCCGCAGCTCGTGGAAGAACCGGTCTCTCATCGCCCGCACGATCAGCGCGATCTTCGCCCGCTCCGCCAGGCCGGTGTCGCGTCCCTGGACGTAGACGGCCAGTGCATGGTCTTCGTGCCCGCTCGCAAGCCACCGCGCGAAGCGCGTCCCGGGGTCGAGCCGCACGACTCGGGCTTCGGCCACCCGCTCCACCCGCATCGAGCCGGGCCACTCGCGCTCCACCACCCTGCCGAGCGCCTCTGCGTCCTCGGCGCTGACGTTTCCGTGCGCGAGGGCGACGACCTCCCCGCGCTCGAAGAAGCGGACGGCGTACTCTCGCAGATCCTCGCGCTCCACCGCACCGAGCGCCTCGAGCCGGGCGTCGTCGGACCAGTCCGGCTCGATCAGCAGCGCGCGCACCTCGCTCATCGCACGTCGATAGGGCTTGCGCTCGCCGGCGTTGCGAAGGTGACGGGCGTACTCGGACTTCTGCGCTTCGAAGCGCCGCGCCGGGAGCGGCAGCGCGCGCAGGGTCGACACGACGCGCGCGAGCAGGAGACCCTGCTTGTCGCTCCAACCGGAGAGACGCACGGTGATCCCCCGGCGGGATCGAGACAGCGCCCAGGTCTGCCCGGCGAGCGCGGCCGGATACGCGAATTCGTCGAGCGCGTCATGCACCATCCGGACCAGCAGTGTGCTCAGCACCGCATGGCGGGGCGAGTCGTTGGCGATCGGCGAGCGAAACGCGACGTAGAAGTTCGTCCGCGGCCGGCCGAACTCGACGTCGGCGCGATGCCACAGATCGAAGCCGGACCGGCTCGTGATCCGGGCCGGCCGCGGCCCGGCCGCCGGCTCGTCGATCAGCGCCAAGCGCCCGGGCAGGAAGGGATTGGGCTCCGGGAGCAGGAAGGCGCCGTCCGGGGCCGGGTCGCGCCAGCGCGCCACGCTTCCGGCCGGGATGGGGCGCAGGCGGTACGGCGTCTCGTGAAAGGGTGCCATGGAGTCGGTCGTCACGCCCTTCGCGACCACGCCCACGAGCACGCGCTCCGGGGTGAGCGCGCGGAGGCAGCGCCGCACGAGCTCGGGGTCGAAGTCGTCGAAGCGCCAGGGCGCGCTCAGGACCTCCCGGACCGGATGGTAGTGCAGGGCGGAGGCGAGAAGGGTCGCGTGTGAACAAGGCTCCGTCTTCTCCAGGAAACGGAAGCCGATCCGCGCCATGTGCGCGAGCTCGTCGTGGTAGCGCGGCTCGATGCCGTCCCTGCGGATGAGGTCGAGGCAGGCGAACACCGAGGCGATGACGCAATCCTGGTGTGCGAGCCCGGCCTCGGTCGCGTGGATGGTGACGCCGAAGGTCGCGAAGTCCCGGTGCCTCATGCCGAGACCCGCGTTCAATCCTTCCGCCTGGCCGCGTGCCTTCAGTACCGAGAACAGGCTGCCGGGACCCTCGTGTCCGAGCAGGTGCGAGACGAGCGCGAGAGGGTGCGCCGGGTGGTGCGGCGGCGTCGGCGGGACCGCGAACGAGAGCGAGATGGTGCGGAGCTCGCGGAGCGGCTCGACGTCGAGCTGCGCGGGGAGCAGTCCCTCGCGGTAGAGCGGCACGGTGATGCGCGGTGGCTCGACGCCGCGCCGCGGCACCGCCTCGAAGCGCGCCCGCACCCGGTCCTCCAGCATGTCGAGCGGCTCGCGGCCGACCACCACGAGCTTCATCAGATGCGACGAGTAGCGGCTTTCGTGGAAGGCGATCAGCGCGTCGCGGACCCCGGCGCCCGGGCGGTCCGCGAGCGTCTCCGCGTTGCCGGCCGGGAAGCGCGAGAGAGGATGCCGGGGATCGAGGGTCTGCCTCCACGCGGCGAAGCTGCGGAGCCGGTCGTTGCGGCGGCGCGAGACGAACTCGGAGTGCACCACCTGGCGCTCGCGCTCGACGTACCCGCGGTCGAAGCGCGGGGAGACGAAGCACTGGGCGAAGCGGTCGAGCGCGCCTTCGAGGTGCGCGGCGTCGACGTCGAAGAAAAAGCTCGTGTGGGCAAACGACGTGGCGGCGTTGCCGGAGCCGCCGTGCTCGGCGAGAAAGCGGTCGTACTCGCCGGCGTCCGGATACTTCCCGGTGCCGAGAAACAGCATGTGTTCGAGAAAGTGCGCGAGGCCCGGGCGATCGTCCGGGTCGTCGCCGCTGCCCACGTTGACGTTGATTGCCGCCGCCGCCTTGTCGGCGTGCGGATCGGAGACCACCAGCGCCTCCAGCCCGTTGTCCAGCATGACGGCCCGGTAGTCCCGGGAATCGGCGGGGCTGCGTTCGATCTCGACGTTCCGAAGTTCGACGGACCTCCCCTCGGCACCGGCCGCCGGCGCTTCGAGCGGGGTGGGTCCGTTCGTGGTGCAGGGCGTCATCCTCATCGCACCACCTCGGTCTCGAGAGGGAGTAGCCGCAGCAGGTTGAAGGCCCGGATCGTCCGGCGGTTGCGAGCGGCACAGGGTAGCCGGCGCAGGACGAATGGAGTTTGCCGGAATCGGCCAGAAATGTCGCCGTGACCGGACCCGGTCGGCGACCTCGCCGCCCTCGGGCCGCAGGCGCCGGCCGCGCGGCTCGCCCTGCTCCTCGGCCCCGGACCGTGAGCGGGCCCCCGGTGCCGCCCCGCGCCCGCAACGGCGCGCAACAGGTGCCATAATCGGCCCATGCGCTTCTTCAACGTCGCAGGTCCGGTGCGCCTGGAAGACCACTACGCGATCCAGCCCCTGGACCGTGTGGACGTCGATGAACTTCTGGCCCTGATTCGGGCCAAGCAATACTTCGTGCTGCACGCGCCGCGGCAGACGGGCAAGACCTCCGCGCTCATCGCCCTGTGCGACCTCCTGACCAGCGGGAAGGCCGGCAACTTCCGTTGCGTGCATACCAACGTGGAGGTCGGCCAGGTGGCACGCGACGACGTGGCGCGCGGCATGCGCGCCATCCTGAGCCGGCTGGCCATGCGGGCACGGCTGTCGGGCGACAGCTTTCCGCACGAGTCGTGGCGCACCGTGCTGGAAGCATCGGGGCCGGACGATGCACTGGGCGATCTGCTGTCCAACTGGTGCCTGGCGAACCCGGTGCCGCTGGTGCTGCTGGTGGACGAGATCGACTCCCTGGTCGGCGACACCCTGCTCTCGGTGCTGCGCCAGCTTCGCGCCGGCTACGAGCAACGCCCGGAAGCCTTCCCGCAGAGCGTGGTGCTGTGCGGGGTGCGCGACATCCGCGACTACCGCATCCGGTCCAGCACCGGCGAAGTGATTGCCGGCGGCAGCCCCTTCAACGTGGCGGCGAAGTCGTTGCGCATGGGCGACTTCACGGAAGCGGAGACGCGGGCGCTGATGGCGCAGCACACGGAGGAGACCGGGCAGCGCTTCTCGCCCGGGGCGCTGGAGGCGGTGTGGACGCAGACGCAAGGCCAGCCGTGGCTGGTGAACGCGCTGTGCGCGGGGGCGTGCTTCGACAACAAGGCGGGGCGGGACCGCTCGCGCAGCATCGAGGTAGACGACGTCTACGCCGTGCGGGAGGAGCTCATCCTCTCGCGGCGCACGCACCTGGACCAGTTGGCGCACAAGCTGGAGGAGGAGCGGGTGCGGCAGGTAGTCGAGCCCCTCCTGAGCGGCGGGGAGGTGCAGCACGACGGCCGCGACCTGGAGTACGTGCGCGACCTGGGGTTGCTGGCGCCGGACTCGCCGCCGCGCATCGCGAACCCGATCTACCGGGAGGTGGTGCCGCGCGAGCTGGGCTACGTGTTGCAGGACAGCCTGGACATCCAAGTGGCGTGGTATGTGGACGACGGCGGCCGGCTGGACATGACGAAGCTGCTGATGGCGTTCGGCACCTTCTTCGGGGAGCACGCGGAGCACTGGCTGGGCCATCTGGGGGCGTACCGGGAGGCGGCGCCGCAGCTCATCTTGCAGTCGTACCTGCAACGGGTGGTGAACGGGGGCGGGCGCATCGAGCGGGAGTACGGGTTGGGGCGGGGCCGGACGGACCTGCTGGTGCTTTGGCCGCGGGAGGCGGGGCAGCCCTCGGACCTGTGGGAGCGTTTCGTGGTGGAGTGCAAGGTGTTGCGGGACTCGGACCGCAAGAGCCTCACGTGGACGGTGGAGAAGGGCGTGAAGCAGACGTTGGAGTACATGGCGCAGTGCGGAGCGGAGGAAGGGCATCTGGTGGTGATGGACCGCCGTAGCGGGGAGCGGCGGCGTGGCGAAGCACGTCGGCGCGGTGACGGAGAGGCGGATGGAAGCGAACGGTGGCGCGAAGGCGAAGAGGCTCGAAGCGAACGCCGGCAGGACGGCCGCAAGGTGGTCGTGTGGACGCTGTAGCGCATCGTCCACACGGCGGAGGGCGGCCCCCCAGACCCGCCGCCTGTCCCGCGGGATCCTGTCGTCGAGTGCGCTGCGGCTCCGTTTGGTCGGAGAGCGGGCGCAAGAGGGCGCGGCAGGCGCCATAATCGGCCCATGCGCTTCTTCAACACCGAAGGGCCGGTGCGCCCGGACGACCACTACGCCATCGCGCCGCTGGACCGGGCGGACGTTGACGAGTTCCTGGGCCTGATTCGGGCCAAGCGCTACTTCGTGCTGCACGCGCCGCGCCAGACCGGCAAGACCTCCGCCCTGATCGCCCTGCGTGACCTCTTGAACAGCGGCGAAGCAGGCAATTTCCGTTGCGTGAGCATGAACGTCGAACCCGCCCAAGTGGCGCGCGACGACGTGGCGCGTGGTATCCGCGCCATCCTGAGCGGTTTGGCCACGAGGGCGCGGCTTCTGGGCGACGACTACCCGGATGGTGTTTGGCCGGACGTCCTGGCCAATGCCGGTCCCGAAGATGCCCTCAAGGAACTGCTCACCCGCTGGTGCGTGGCGAACCCGGTGCCGCTGGTGCTGCTGGTCGACGAGATCGACTCGCTGGTCGGCGACACGCTCCTCTCCGTGCTGCGCCAGCTTCGCGCCGGCTACGAGCAACGCCCGGAGGGCTTCCCGCAGAGCGTGGTGCTGTGCGGGGTGCGCGACATCCGCGACTACCGCATCCGGTCGAGCGCGGGCGAGGTCATCGCCGGCGGCAGCCCCTTCAACGTCGCCGCGAAGTCGCTGCGCATGGGCGACTTCACGGAAGCGGAGACGCGCGCGCTGATGGCGCAGCACACCGAGGAGACCGGCCAGCGGTTCACGGCGGCGGCGCAGGAGGCGGTGTGGACGCAGACCCAAGGCCAGCCGTGGCTGGTGAACGCGCTGTGCGCGGGGGCGTGCTTCGACGACAAGGCGGGGCGGGACCGCTCGCGCAGCATTGAAGTGGACGATGTCTACGCGGCGCGCGAAGAGCTCATCCTGTCTCGCAGCACGCATCTGGACCAGTTGGCGCACAAGCTGGAGGAGGAGCGGGTGCGGCGGGTGGTCGAGCCCATTCTGAGCGGCGGGGAGGTCCAGCACGACGGCCGCGACCTGGAGTACGTCCGTGATCTGGGGCTGCTGGCGCCGGATTCGCCGCCGCGCATTGCGAATCCGATCTACCGGGAGGTGGTGCCGCGCGAGCTGGGCTACGTGTTGCAGGACAGCCTGGACATTCAGGCGAGATGGTACGTGCACGACGATGGCCGTCTGGACATGACGAAGCTGCTGACGGCATTCCGCACGTTCTTCGGGGAGCACGCGGAGCACTGGCTCGGCCATCTGGGGGCGTACCGGGAGGCCGCCCCGCAGCTCATCTTGCAGTCGTACCTGCAACGGGTGGTGAACGGGGGCGGTCGCATCGAGCGGGAGTACGGGTTGGGGCGGGGCCGCACGGACCTGCTGGTGTTGTGGCCGCGGGAGGCGGGCCAGCCCTCGGACCTGTGGGAGCGTTTCGTGGTGGAGTGCAAGGTGTTGCGGGACTCGGACCGCAAGAGTCTCGCGCGGACGGTCGAGTGCGGGGTGAAGCAGACGTTGGGGTACATGAAGCAGTGCGGAGTGAAGGAAGGGCATCTGGTGGTGATGGACCGGCGTAGCGGGGAGCGCCGGGGCGGCGAAGCATGTCGGTGCGGCGACGGGGAGGCGGATGGAAGCGAGCGGCGGCGCGGAGGCGATGAGGCTCGAAGTGAGCGCTTGCACGATGGCCGCAAGGTGGCCGTGTGGACGCTGTAGCGCATCGGCCGGTGAAAACGCCCCGGACCTCAACCAAACGAGACGGCAAGTTCTGGTCGAGCAGCAATTTCACCCCATGACGGCCAACGTGGTGCGCTCCCGGTCAGCCGCGTAGCTCAGGCAGGCCAGAATGTCCTCTTCGTGCAAATAAGGAAGCTCATTGAGGATTTCCTGATGGGTCATTCCAGAGGCCAGATAGTCGAGAACGTCATAGACCGTAATCCTCATCCCCCTGATGCAGGGCTTCCCCGCCCTTTTCCCAGGCTCGATGGTAATCAGCTTTCGGTAGTCCATGCCCTCGCCCCCACAACAGATCGGTTTGGATATGCGGTTTGGGGTACCGCCGGCCCGCTCGCATTGCTTCAACCCGAAGCGCTTCTGAACCCCATCTCCTTGAATTTCTTGCGGTACTCCTCCGCTTTGCCCTTCATCATCATGGCATGAGGTTTGTTCTTCTCCATCGAGTCGAGCAGATGAGAGGTCTTGAGATCGGCTTTGCCGTCAAGGAAAGCCTGCTCGACGGCGTCCTTGACGATGCCTTCCAGATCGGCTCCTGAAAACCCGTCGGTCTTACGCGCCAGTTGTTGCACGTCGATCCGTGAGCCGTCCTTCTTGCGTTTCCGGAGATGCACCTCCAGGATCTCGGCGCGTTCGCTCTGGTTCGGGAAATCGACGTAGAAGATTTCGTCGAAGCGTCCCTTGCGCAGAAGCTCGGGCGGGAGGGCGGACACGTCGTTGGCGGTGGCGAGCACGAACACCGGCTTGGTGTTCTCCTGCATCCAGGTCAGGAAGTATCCGAACAGGCGGCTGGTGATCTCGGAGCCGGCGCCGGTGCTGCCGCCGCCGATGCCGGTGAAGGCTTTCTCCAGCTCGTCCACCCACAGAACGCAGGGGCTGACGGTCTCGGCCAGCCTCAGCGCGCGGCGCATGTTCGCCTCACTGTCGCCGACGTACCTGCCCATCAGCGCGCCGATGTCCAGCCGCAACAGGGGAAGCCCGAACAGCACCGAGGCGGCCTTGGCGGTCAGCGACTTGCCGCAGCCCGGCATGCCGGCGATCATCGCCCCCTGGGGGGTTTCGACACCGAAGGCGCGGGCTGCGGGGAGGTCTCCCATGATCTTGGCCTTGTCTTTCAACCACTTCTTCAGCGCCTCCAGACCGCCGACGGTATCCATCCCGTCGGTTACCGATACCATTTCCAGGATGCCGCTCTTGCGGACGATCTGCTTCTTCTCCTCGATCACCAAAGCGATGTCATCGGCGCCGACGGCGCCGTCCCGCTGGAATCCCCGGTTCAACAAACGAGTGATCTCGTACTCGCTCAAGCCGCGAAGCGCCAGGATCAGCTTGCCGGCCACTTCTTCATCCACGTCATAGCCGTAATCCGAGGCATGGTCGTGGATGAGCCGCGAGATTTCTTCCTCCTCCGGTGGGGCTTGATCGAACACCGTGATGAAGTTCTCGAGCTCCGGAGGCACACAGGACTGCGACGACACCAGGAAGATGGTTGCGACGGTGTCGTCGTCATGAACCATCCTGCGCACCAGCGCCTTCAGCCGGGAGGTCGCCACGGGGGCGTCCCGCAGTGCCAAGTGCGCGTTCCTGATGATCAGGAAATGGTTGTCCAGCTCCTGGTCCAGCCAGTTCTCCAGGGCGGCGGGCAGATCCATATAGGTGGGGGTCAGGGGCGCCTTGGTGTCGAAACGCACGCAGCCACGCGCCATGTTCCATTCCAGGATCTTCCGGCCGTCGGCAAGATCGCCGATCAGGGCGTCCCCTTTCTCCTCCTCGAAGGTGACGAGGTAGAGGATGGGGTAAAAGGACTCCACGCATGAGCGCATGGACTGCTGCAGGTTCGTCATTCGCGTTCACCCCATCGTGGTGTTGGAGTCATGGACGGCGAGCAGAAAACGCAGCAACCGGGGGCGGACCGACGCGGCCTGCCGGTGTCGCTCGGGCTGACCCCGTGGTGGGTATGAGGGATTCGGGGAGAATGCTACCGGAATGCGATTCCCGTCGTCGGCTCGTGGCTTCTTCAAGCGCACGCCCATCCCAGGGTCCGGGCGCCGGCGAAGCATCGAGCCCCGATGGCGTTGACGCGGATGCCGGGCGAATGGAACGACATCTCCGGAGCATTGGCTGAATCGCCTCGCTGTCGCCTCCCTCCATTGTCGGAGTACTTCGATGATTGACGCGAAAAACAAGTCGGTGCTTATAGGCTGGTGTCCCCTGATCCCGAGGTAAAGAGGTAAAGATTCAAGGAGTGAGCGTCCGGGCAACACGGAAGCCGGCAATGACGTACCGGCCGCCGGAGGTGCCCCTGATGCGGTCGGCGGAGCGGAGGTACCTGGGGACGCCGTACCAGGAGCCGCCGCGCAGCACCCGCCGGCTGCAATCCCCCGACTCCCATGCACTCCCGTCCGTCGGCGCTCCGTCGTAGCTGCCGTTCCAGCAATCCTCTACCCACTCCCATACGTTCCCGTGCACGTCATACAGACCAAACGCATTCGGGGAGAACGAACCCACCGGCGCCGTCTGCTCGTTGTCCCAACGGCTCCCGCATCCATCGCAGTTCGCGCAGTTCTCCCCAATTTCGTCTCCCCACCAATATCGCGTCCTCGTCCCCGCTCGCGCCACATACTCCCACTCCGACTCGTTCAACAACCGATACCCCTTCCCCGTCTTCCAGGACAGCCACTTCACGTACCGTCGCGCGTCTCCCCAATTCACGTTGATGACCGGACGGGTTCCCCGGCCCCAGCCCTTGTCACCAGGATGGTACCCGCCACATCCTCCATCCGACACGCACGCATCCCACTCATCAAACGTCACCGCGTACACACCTACCGCCAACGGGTAGTCAATCCTCACCTCATGCAACGGACCTTCGTCGTCAAACCGGCCTTCCTCCTCCTCCGGCGAACCCATCATGAAGCTCCCCGCCGGGACAACCACCAGCTCCGGACATTCGGGGCAGTCCCGGAAGGTGTCGCCGGGATTCCGCGCCCGTTTCCTCGGCATTTGGTCAGGACGTATCCCTGGAACGCCCGTTGCCTCCGCGATGGCCGCCGCAATGGCGTCATCGTCGGCTTCCACCTCGAATATTCGGCATAGCTCCTTCAGAACGGCGGTATCATCGCCCGCCGTGAGTGCCTCGACGGCCGCCAGTTCGCGGGTCATGCTTCGGGACCGCAGCCACCTTGCCAGCAACCCGGAACGGAAATGCCCGATGGTCTCGGTGGTAAAGTGGTCCCGGAGATCGTCGAGGGTGGCGACCTTCACTCCGTCGATCGGCAGATCGAACTTGATCATCTTCGCCATCGGAGCTCCTCAATTCTTCCAAATAAGCAGATCGTCCACGGCGGAATCCGTCACTCTACCTCCGTCGAGAAACACGTTGGGAATACCGCCACCGTAGAAGCGGACGTTATCTTTTCCGAACAGATCGCGTGCGGCTTCCAAAGTGGTGCGGGGTGCTTCCGCCTTCTCCATACGCGGTAACATAGCAGGCCATTCCGACGGGCCAAACCATCGGGGGTCATATTCCGTACCAACGACTACGCTGCATTTTACGGGCTGCCCGTTCACGGATTTCCTGCGACGGCGTCGGGCGGCGAAAAAAGCGCGGTAGTCCACGTCATCCGGTGGCAGGGTATAGCCCATGAGCACGATGTGGTCGGCATCCTGAACTGCAATGCGCAAATCACGCTTGATCTCATCCAGGAATGGAGGCGGTGGACTCTTGAAATTGCTTTGCATTATCATTTGGGTATGATGCGCGTAGGTCAATGTTTTGCAGTGAACGCAGGCGCGAGCGTCTACTTTGCCTTTTTCCCAAGACTCGCGTTCTGGTTTTTCGTCTTTTTGTTTTTCGTCCCTCGACCGAAACTCCACGTCCCGCACGAATGCCTTGAGCGGCGGCGGCGGAATCAGGGTGGGTGAGTTCCACTCCCATGTATCACCCATGTAGGATGACAGCTTTCCACAATTGGGGCATTCCCGCCACCACAGGCAGCCATGAGGAAGAAGGAATTTACTGATCCGGATGCGGTCGCTGGATCCATGGTCGGGATCGTTCAACCGTAGCGCCGACGATTCGTTCATAGGGTGCCACGGTGTCTTCGTACTCCGACCTTTGTCATCCTCGACACGGGGTCCGGCCACGAAATGGCCGAGATCATGGAAGATTCGCAGATTGCATGCGGGACAGCCGACATGTGGCACACTCGGGCTCCTGTTCAGATTGCGATTCGCGACGAATTGGCACCAAAGGGCAATCGGATCCCAGTTGAAACAGGCGAAGCCGACGTCGCCCATATAAAACTCCCGCTCATCGAAGGGGGTATTGCTTCCAGCCAATTCCAGCCCCCGTCGCTGCATGCGTCGTCCCAGCGCGACGGCGAATTCATAGTGGTGCTCCAGATCTTCTTTCTTTACCTCGCGGCCGTAGTGCCAGTCGATGTAGAACATCGTTTGCAGCAACATCTTCAGGGCGTTGCGCGCGCCCAATACCCGTTGCGGCGTTAGAAATTCCCCTTCTCCCACGCGGAATCCATGGCCGCTCTGAACGTGCATGTCCAGAATGTTGAACAGGTCGGCAAGATTGAAGAAATCGTCCTCCTTTTCAGGGCAGACTGCGATCACTGCTTTCAGGGCGGACCAATCATACAAGGTGCGCAATTCGATGACACGATCCAGAATTTCATCTTCGCTGGCGCTGGAACACCAGTTGCGACGCATGGCATCTATCGCATCTCTCTGGTTCGCGGTGACGGAGGCGATAGAAGCCCCTTCCTTCGCCTCGTCTCCCAGGATGATCAGTAGATCACTGAGCGCTGAAATCCATGCTTCCCCGACACTATTGCCCAACGCGTCGCAAATGCGCTGGTGCAAAGATTTCTTTGGGGGATCTTCCTGCACGGACGCGAGTCTGCCGAGGAACTTTGGTTGGGCTCCGGTCACTCGCATTCCGAGACTAGCCGTCGCGCCGGCACCCCAGAAGATGACGGTGTGTAGGGAGTGGGTCATGGGGCGGGCAGATCGATACCAATGATTCTTAATTCTAGGGCAGAGGTAGAACTGTCAAACTCAACCTCGATTTCCACCTTTATTTGTGTTGCGGCAGCGGACGATAGCGACAGTAGTGCCAGAGTAGTCCTAGTGGTCGGAAGAGTAATTGAAACTCCTTTGTTTTTTTCGTCCAGCTTGGCGACTCTACCTAGATCTAAAGGTTCATCTTTGGTATTCAAAAAAACGGCATAGCACTTATCTCCGTCTTTGACCGAATGATCGTTGTCGGGAACGAAAAGCAGCTTCCAGCTCCAACTGGTACTGGTACTGGTACTGGTACGACTGCCGCTGATACCTTCCAAGCGTACGGTGCCTTTAGATTTGTATGCCACGGCTCATTCTCCCTTTGCGAATGGATATGACGAATACGGCCTTCCTACGAGAACCAGTTCAGCGGATTCAACATCCGCCCCACGTTCTTGACGACCTCCACCGTCCCTTCAACCACACCCTTCACGACCTTCGCAGCCGTCTTGGCGAAGACCTTGCCACCTTCCCACACTGCCTCACCGACCTTGCTCCCCGCCATGCCGCCGACCACCCCGCCGACGAACCCGCCAATCATAGCGCCGGGCGGTCCGAGCGCAAGACCCAATTTCGCGCCCATGACCATGCCCTTGGCCGCCCCAACGAGGCCTCCGACGGCGCTTGCGGTGCAGTTGCCCATGGCATCCAGCGCTTCCTCGCCGTTCAGCTCGCCCTTGGCGAGCTTGAACAACACCTTGGCGTTCTCCATCCCTACATGGACGATTCCGACGATTATGCCTACCGGGGTATCTTTTTTCAGAACCTTGATCCAGCCGTTCTTGACAGCGACCACGATCGCGCCGGTGACCGCCGTTTGCGCGCCGACGTGTCCGGCGCTCTTGACCGAGCTCTCGAAGAACTCCCGGAGGTCTTCGCTCGCGGGTGGATTCTCCTTCCCGCGCAGGAAGTTCCATACCCGGCGGCCCAGGATGCGGGCGCCCTGGAAGCCGCAGGTGATGGCCGCGCCCACCAGCGCCTGCTTGCCGATCGACTTGGCGATCTCGATGCGGTTGACGTCGTTCCACTCATAATACCGGTTCTCCTGCTCCTGCTGGGCCTTCTCTTGCAGCCGCTTCGCCTCGTCCTTGGTCAGCGGCTTGGAGTGCACACCGTCCGCTTCGATGCGGTCGGTCGATTGGGGGATGCCGCCCTCCTGGTCGGAAGGAACGAGCTTTCTCTGTCCTCGGTAATCGCCTTTTTTCAAATACTTCCGTGTCGCTTGGGCATCCTTCCCGTATTTCGACTGGTACTTGCGGACGATGTTGCCGTCGCCGTCCTTGATGACGACATCCACGGAGTTCTTGCCATGGCTCCCGCCGCGTTCGGCACGGAGCGGACTGTCTTTCGCAGCCGCATCCAGGTTGAAGGTGTCGACGTGGTGCTGCTCGGCGATGTACCCGTCCAGATTCGAGTTTCCGCTATGGGTCGAGATGGTTTTGCGCATCTGCTCGTTGGCGGTCTCGACCGCCTTGTCGATACCGGCGGCGTAGTCGCCGACTTTGGCGGCTCCCGCCGCTGCCGCGCCCTGCTCGATCTTCCCGGCGAGCCAGCTCGCCTTGCTCTTCCCCGCATCCAGATGGGCGTGGAGGGATGCCTTGTCCGCGTTGGCCCGTTCCACATTGGCGACGATCTCGTTCGCGGTCGATACGATCTCCTCCTCGCCGGTCCAGAGGTCGGGATACCGCCTGAACTCGTCCGCCAGCCAGACGGCGGGCGTCTCCTCGTGCTTGTGCCGCTCCCAGGACGAGACGAAGCTCGTGATCAGTCCCGCGGTGTTGCGGGCGTTGTCCTCGCTCCCGAAGACGTCTTCCGCGGTCCGGTCGGCCAGCGCCTCGTCACTCGCCAGCGCCGGGTCGGCGCTCCCGCCGCCGGGTTCGTCTTTCACGACCGGCGGGGTATCGGTGGTATCGAGGGCATCGGCGGCGGGCCGGGGACGTGGCCCGTCGCCGGTGAACGGGGGGTGTGCGGTGGGAACGGCGCCGAGGGCATCGCCAAATGGCGCGGAAGGGCCCGGGGTTGGAGCCGATATGCGGTCCGGCATGGCGACGCTCCTCCTCCGTCGTCTCGCGGGCACGATCCGGCGGCTCCGGGAGGCGGGAACCGCCGGATCAGGATACAGCAACTTCCGCTCACTCCTGAAGCTGCATGTGAAGGGGATCTGCGAGGCTTTGCCCCTCGCATCCGGCACCCGAGTGCTCTGCCGGCCCGCCGGATCTCCGAACCCGTGGAGGAAACTCCTGGTCAAGATGGCACGCTCTCCCGGGGTCGGGAGCCGGTGGAGACGCGCGCGGTAGTCTCTTACCCGTGAAGTCTTCGACAAAACGACGAAGATTTTTCCGTCAACCGGCGTTTGGTTCCGGCTATGCCGGGTTGGGGCGTCGGCAACGGCGACGGGAAGGGCCGGCGCCGGCGGTGTGCCGACGCTGGCCCCGATCCTCTCCCATCCGCGCGGACGGCGGAAAGTCACGCCGTACACGGTCATGGCGCCACGGCGTCATGTCGTCACGCCGCATCGAACGCCATGAGGACCTTCTTCGCCTTCTTGAGCTCCTGCCGGAGGGCGTCCGGGATTCCGCCGTCCTTGCCCAGGAGCGGGGCCTCGGCCACGTCCCTCGCCACCTTCGCCAGGGAGGCGGCACGGCTGACCAGCGCCTTCTGCGGGCGGCTGTAGGTGCGGTAGTCGTCATTGGCCGAGACGAGGTCCCGCAGGGCGGTGAGGTCGGCGGCCAGACGGCTTTCCTGCAGCCGCGTCAGGGCTTTCCGTACCTCGGTGGCCTTGCGGCCGACGGCGCGGGCGGCGGCCTCCGCATCGAGCAGGTTCGACAGGGCCCGCTCCATCGCCTCCTCGCCGGCCCGCGAATGCAGCATGAATCCGCTCACGAGCAGCACCGGCGCGGCGGCCACGCCGCCGAGGATGACCGTGCTCCCTTCCCCCGGCGGCAAGGCGCCGCCACGGAGCCAAGCCAGAGTGGCGTTGCCGGCCGCCAGGGCGGAGGGCGCGGCGGTGGCCGGGTCGCCGGATGCTGTCGCGGGGGCGTCTGCATCGGAAGGCGCGGCGGCGGACGGGTCGCCGGATACGGAGGCGGAGGCGGGGGCGTCTTCGCCGGAAGGCGGGACGGCGGACGGGACGGCAGATACGGAGGTGGGGGCGTCTGCATCGGAAGGCGCAGAGGCGGCCGGACCGGCAGATGCGGATGCCGACCGGCCCGTGGCGAAGAATCCGGAGGCGGCCGGGCGGGTGGCCGAGGATGGGGGGACGCCCGCGGCGGAAGGCCCGGTGGCGGCGGCGGGCGGACCGCCGGATACAGGGACGCATACGCCGGCGCTGCCGCAGGCGGCGAGGGCGGCGAGGGCGTCGGGGCCGAGCGCGTCCACGCCACCCGCCACGACTTCCGCCATGTGCGCCATGATCCGGCGGGTCTCCGCCGACCCCGGGGCGATCCCCCGGACTATCTCCGCGGGGACCGGCGGAAGGCCCGCATCGCCGAGATCGACGTTCCTGATCCGCGAGAACGTCTCCTCGAAGGGGATCAGCGCGCTCTCGAACGTGCTCGCCTTCTGCCGGCCCAGCGATTCCAGCTTGCCTTGGGTCTTCTCGCGGCGCGCTTCGAGGAGCCGACGCGCCTTGTAGAACGTCGCCCGGGCGTCTTCGTCCTCGCGGGCGGTCTCGTCGAGGCGCTTGGTGTCGTCATGGGGATACTCGCACTTCTCGTCCATGGCCATCCTGACGCCCACATACGTGACGAGGGCGGTGATGCCGCTGGCGACGACGACGGGGATTACGGGGAAAGGCATGTCTCAATCCTCCTTGGGTGGGTGTGTTTCGTGGAGGGACCGACGGGTTTCGGATTCATGCAACCATCGGATCTATTCATCGGGCTCTTCTCCGGAAGAGAGGTGTTCCCCTTGGCCGAGACCCTTTTTCTTCTCCAGCTTCTTCAGACGTTTCTTCAGCCGCTTCTTTTCCTTCTTCCTCCGCTTCTTCTCTTCCATTGCCCGTTTCACGCTCTCCGCACGCAGGTAGGCCACCATGATCACGGCCGGGACGGTGATGCGGTAGGCCGGGCCGGCGATGTCGGCCAGCAGCCAAGCGGCGGACAGGGTCCAGCCGATCGGTCCGGCGAAGGCCCCCATCAGTCGTGTCAGCGCGGCATTCGCCACGAGGGACAGGCCACGGCCGATCAGGGCCTTTGCCACGGCGTTCGCCACGATGAGGGCGATCTTGTAGGGCAGGAAGCCCCCGAACCGGATCGCCGCTTGCAATGCGATGGTGACCGCCTCGGGCGTGTAGCGCATCGGGCTGAGGTCGAGGTCGTCGCAGACCGCCTCCAGCTCTTCGGGGCTCATCTCCTTCATCGAATCGGTCAGGACCTTCATCAGAAGGTGGAGCTCGATGGCCTCGACGCTCGATCCGCTGTTGTAGTTCACCTTCATCTTGTCGCAGACGTCGGTCAGCACTTCCCGGTACAACACCCCCTCGCCGCCCCTGAACAGCGTCGCCAGCGTGTTGGCGCCGAAGCACTGGATCTCGGCCGCGATCAAATCCCAATACGCATGATGATCCGGGCTGGATTCCTTGTACCTGCCGTGCGCGGTCAGCTCCTCGGTCAGGCGCTCGTCTCCATCCTTGCCCTCGGTCAGGATCCGGACGAGTGCATCGAGCTTGGCGCTCGGAACGTTGCCCAGGAATTCCAGGTCGGGGTCCTTGCGGTATGCCATCTTTCCACCTTCCTCTCGTATTCCGTCCGGCTCGTCCTTCACCGGGCGGCGTCGGGAGCCAACGATATGAACGTCCGTCCCCGGTGGTCAATGGACACTTTCAGACATTTGCATCGAAAGTCCGCTATTTCCCTGCTCGAGCCGGGGACAAGGCTCCGCGAAAGCCCGTCATTCGATGATTTCAAGGGGTTGTTCGTGGAGGTGCAGGATCGGGAACGGGAACGGGAAGCGCGCACCCGGACGGGGAGGGGAGCAGCCATGCGCACCAACGACGCCATCGAGCTGGCCACCCGGCCAAGGTACACGCTGGCGCACGCCGCACGGCAGATCGACGTCGCCCGAAGCACGCTGCGGGGGTGGGTATGGGTGGGGCGCGACGTAGCGCCCTCACGAGACCCCGCACCCCCCATCGAGCCCATGCGGGCTGCTGGGACCGTCCTGACCCTGTCGTTCGTCAACCTCGTGGAGGCGTACCTCGTCCGGTTGCTGAGCAAGGACTGCGGGGTCCGGCCGCAGGCCGTCGCGCGGGCGGTCGCCGCGGTCCGGCGCAACCCAGGTCTGGACGACGACGAGCGCAGGCATCCGCTGGCGGGCACACTCCTGACCCGCGCCGATGTGCTGGTGCACGCACTCGTCGCCGAGCAGGAAGGGAAGCGCACGTCCAAGCCATGTGGAATCGAGGAGGCGGTGGAGATCGCCGGGCGGTGCATCGACGCCAGTCCGGAGCGGCCGGGCGTGCCACTGCGCATCGTAGGGCCGCAACGGTACTGGGAGGACCCGGCCATCGTCATCGGCCCCCGTGTGCAATGGGGACAGGCCGTCATCGCGGGGACACGGGTGCCCGTCGAAGAGGCCAGGGTACGGATGAAGACCGGAGACGATCCGGAGGCCCTCGCGTGCGAGTACGGCACCGAAGCATGGAAGCTCGAAGCCATCCGGGGGGCACAGTCCCTGTGGGCCGGCACCACCGAGGCCGCAACGCAGGTGGTCCCCCGGTGCGCGGCCCACTGACGGTGTTCCGCATCGTCCAGCCCACGGCCGGGGCAGGACCGACAGCCAGCCGTTCGAGGGGATCTACGACATCGTGAACGGCTTGTAGCGCGCGTGGCCTGGCCTCACCGACGGAGAACTCGACCTACACGCCGTCCCGGCCCGGAAGTCCCGTGTGCTCCGCAACCGGCGCGGGGCCGTCCTCTCTTCCCCGTCCCGGCCCGCCCGCCTCCCGCTGCCCGATCGAGCGCGGCCCGACCGGGAGGCCGCGGGCGCTCCTTTCCCGCAGCATGGCCTTCGCTCCGTCGCTCAAGCGGCTTTCGAGCCATCTGGCGCGCTCGCCCTTCGCTGCATCGGAGCGCAGCTCCTCCGGGACGTCGTCCAGGCGCACGTCGCCGTATTCCAGAGCCCACCGGGCGAGGTGCGAGCCGTTCGTGAGGCGGTCGAGGTACGCCTCGCAGATGCGCCCCTGGGGGCCGCTCCACAAATCCGTGACCATCGGCTCGGCGGCGCCGGGACCCGGACCGGACGTATTCGGGAAACGGAAGGTCGCCGGTGAGCTCTCCGACCTCGACCCGCAGGCCGTCGGCCAGCACCCTCACTGTGTTCCGTCGCGGGGTCCCGCTCTCCCCCGACTCGATCCGGGCGATCTGCCGCTCCGTGATCCGGTTGCGCCCGTACGCGCACGCTCGGGCGAGCTGCGCGCGGCTCAGATGCCGGCATTCCCGGATGGCTCGGAGGCGTTCGGAGATTTCCGTCATCCTCTCTCTCCGTGGACAATGACGTCAGGTGCTGAATGTCAACGTATATCGTTTCAGATTCTATGGCCAATGAGACATTTTCGGACATTTGTCCGTGGTCCGCGAATCATCGGCAGGCGATGGACGTGTACGTGGCCGGCGCGTTCCGAATCGGAGTCCTCGCCGGAGGCCGAGCGTCGGCTGTCCGGCTGCCCGTTGACGTCGACCGGCGTTTGACCAAGCTCGCCCGCAGGACGATTCCGATGCAGGTCGAAGAGCACTGAGGGCATCCTTCCGATCGGGGAACGATTGGCGACCCTGCCCGCCTCTGGGCAGACGCCTGCCCGCCACTGGGCTCACACCGCTGTCGAGAGCGGCGTTGACCGGGAGAGGTTGAACAGCCGGTGCGCGGGACGCCCGCGGCGGCAAGTGCCATAATCGGCCCATGCGCTTCTTCAACACCGAAGGGCCGGTGCGCCCGGACGACCACTACGCCATCGCGCCGCTGGACCGGGCGAACGTTGACGAGTTCCTGGGCCTGATTCGGGCCAAGCGCTACTTCGTGCTGCACGCGCCGCGCCAGACCGGCAAGACCTCCGCGCTCATCGCCCTGCGCGACCTCCTGAACAGCGGCGAAGTGGGCGACTTCCGGTGCGTGAACGTGAACGTCGAAGTCGGCCAGGTGGCGCGCGACGACGTGGCGGAGGGCATGCGCGCCATCCTGAGCAGTCTGGGGATGAGCGCCCAGCTACTCGGCGACGACTATCCGGAAGACATCTGGCCGGACACGCTCGTCAGGGCAGGCGCCAACAACGCCTTGCGGCAGGTGCTCGCCCGCTGGTGCGTGGCGAGCCCGGTGCCGCTGGTGCTGCTGGTGGACGAGATCGACTCGCTGGTCGGCGACACGCTCCTCTCCGTGCTACGGCAGCTTCGCGCCGGCTACGAGCAACGCCCCGAAGCCTTCCCGCAGAGCGTGGTGCTGTGCGGGGTGCGCGACATCCGCGACTACCGCATCCGGTCGAGTGCCGGCGAGGTCATCGCCGGCGGCAGCCCCTTCAATGTCGCCGCGAAGTCGCTCCGCATGGGCGACTTCACCGAAGCGGAGACGCGGGCGCTGATGGCCCAGCACACCGAGGAGACCGGTCAGCGCTTCTCCCCGGCGGCGGTGGAGGCGGTGTGGACGCAGACCCGAGGCCAGCCGTGGCTGGTGAACGCGCTGTGCGCGGGGGCGTGCTTCGACAACAAGGCCGGAAGGGACCGCTCGCGCAGCATCGAGGTGGACGACATCTACGCGGCACGGGAGGAACTCATCCTCTCGCGGCGCACGCATCTGGACCAGTTGGCGCACAAGCTGGAGGAGGCGCGGGTGCGGCGGGTGGTCGAGCCCCTCCTGAGCGGCGGGGAGGTGCAACACGACGGCCGCGACCTGGAGTACGTGCGCGACCTGGGCCTCATCGCCACCGCCGACCCGCCGCGCATTGCGAACCCGATTTACCGGGAGGTGGTGCCGCGCGAGCTAGGGTACGTCCTGCAAAGCAGCCTGGACCTGCAGGTGGCGTGGTACGTGGACGACGACGGCCGGCTGGACATGACGAAGCTGCTGATGGCGTTCGGCACCTTCTTCGGGGAGCACGCGGAGCACTGGCTGGGCCATCTGGGGGCGTACCGGGAGGCGGCGCCGCAGCTCATCTTGCAGTCGTACCTGCAACGGGTGGTGAACGGGGGCGGGCGCATCGAGCGGGAGTACGGGTTGGGGCGGGGCCGGACGGACCTGCTGGTGCTTTGGCCGCGGGAGTCGGGGCAGCCCTCGGACCTGTGGGAGCGTTTCGTGGTGGAGTGCAAGGTGTTGCGGGACTCGGACCGCAAGAGCCTCGCGTGGACGGTGGAGAAGGGCGTGAGGCAGACCTTGGAGTACATGGCGCAGTGCGGAGCGGAGGAAGGGCATCTGGTGGTGATGGACCGGCGCAGCGAGGAGCGCCGGGGTGGCGAAGGCGCGGAGGCCCGCCGGGACGGTGACGGCGAAGCGGATGGAGGCGGCCGCCGGCGGGACGGACGCGGGGTGGTGGTCTGGATGCTGTAGTCTCTTGCCCGTGAAGTCTTCGACAAATCGACGAAGATCTTTCCGCCGCCCGGCTTCCGATTCTCCGATGCCGGATCCCTGGGAGCGCGGGCGTCTCGCCCGCTTTGCATGGTGGCGGGCCTCCGGCCCGCTTGCGGGCGAGACGCCCGCGCTCCCAGGAGGCCAGCCGGGGAGCGGGATGCGCGGCCATTCCATGCGTAGCGCCCCGGCGTTGGCTTCGCGGTAGGCGGGGTCGTGCAGTACGGCGAGTACGTGGTGGAACAGGTCTTCGACGCTCAAGCCGAGGGATTCCAGGTAGCGCCGGGCGGCGCTCGACAGGTTGGGACGGCGCCGCGGGTCGTCGTCGTCATTTCCGATGCGGTGCGCGGCGGGTGCAGGCGGCCTCGCTCCGGGGTTTCGCGATTTGTCGTCATCACCATCGCTTCCGATACCGCGCGCGGTGCGATCGGGCAGCAATGGTCCGAGATTGCGGGGAGCGCCGTCGTCGTCACTTCCGACACGGCGCGCGGTGGGGTCGGGCTGCCACGCTCCGGAGTCTCGCGGGTCGTTGTTTCCAATATCGTCGTCGTGAAGCCATGCGGGGAAAAGACTGGCGCTGCGTTCGATCAGATGCAGTTGGCCGATGTGTCTCACGAAACAGTTTTGCGCTTCCGCCGCACCTTTGCGGAGATGTTGAGCGGCAGATAACCACTTGTTCCCCTCGAACACGTGTGGCCGGTAGTCGCGCCGGGGTCGAGCCAGAAGGCCGGGCGATTCCGCCGAGATCGGCGAGGTACGCCTCGACCGCCACCGTCCATCGCGTGCTCGCGCCCGTCATCCGTCATCGTCCCTGTTGCCGCCGTGCGCGGGGAGATGTGCAAGCCCCGCCCACGCAGCCTCGACCGTGGCAAGCATCGCTGCCGAAGGCCACCGGATCGGTGCGCATCATGTGGCAGCCGCCGCAGCCCGGTGAATCGGATCGGCGGCATCGCTCCGAGTGCTGCGCATTTCACCGCTTCATTGCTCGTCCCGTGCGAACGGCCTGAAGTGACGCCCGGAACGGAGGTGTCGGAATCCAGGAGGCGGACGAGTTCACGGCACTGCCGGCACCTCCGTCCGCCGCGCTCCTTTGGTCTCGTTCGACCTCGTTCGGCGGGGAACGTCAGCGGGACAGATAGTCATGGGCGGACAGGACGTGCGTCCTCACCACGTGCAGGAAGTCATCGACCGGCACGTGTTCGTCGCCGGCGCCCATGCCGGCGGGGAAAGGGCCGTAGACGTAAGCGGGGACGTCGAGGTAGCGCCACAGCCGCGCATCCGTGCCGCCGAGGCTCACCGTCGGCTGCGGCTCGAAGCCGCGCAGCGCCTTCACGTTCGCCTGGATGATGCCCACCATCTCGTGCTCCGGGTCGCACCACGCGGGCGGCTGGGAGTTGATGACGGTGTAGCTCGCCTGCGGATAGCCGGCGAGGATCCGGTCGATTTCGGCCAGCACCCGATCGCTGTCCACGCCGATGGGCAGGCGGACGTCGGCCTCGATCACGCACTCGCCCGGCACCATGTTGACCTTCATCCCCGTCCGCACCACACCGATGTTCACGGTGATCTTCTGGACGATCTCCGCCGCGCCGGCGCCCTGGGCGCGATCCGTGGTCCCGGCCGCGCGCGCGAGCAGCGGCCCGACGTTGCCGGGCGCCGGGGTGTCCATCTCCCCCAGGCGCTCAAGGTCCGCGATGAGGCGCGCGCCGATCTTGCTCGCGCTCTCCGACGCGTGGGTGTACGCCCCGTGCGCGCCTTGGGTGCGCACCTTGAATTCGATCCACAGAGGACCCTTTTCACCGAAGCGGATGCTGTACGGGCTGCTCGGCTCGCCGTTCAGGCAGCAGTCGCCGTGCACCTCGGGGTGGTGCTCCATGAGGTAGCGCGCGCCCCACGGACCGAAGGTCTCCTCGTCGGAGACAGCGGTGAGCGTCAGCCGGCCCTTGAGGCGGTCACGGATCGAGTGCAGGTACATGAACGTGAAGATCGACGCGCTCGTCCCGCACTTCATGTCGGCGGAGCCGCGTCCCCAGACCTTGCCGTCCTCGACCGCGCCGCTCCACGGGCCGCCGTGCGACCAGGTCTCGTGGTCCCCGGCCGGGAAGACGTCGATATGCCCGTTGAGCACGAGATGGCGCCCCGGGCTCGCGCACTCGAAGGCGCCGACGACGTTCGGGAACTCGGGGTGGGGGTCGATGATGCGGTAGGGCAGGGAATGGGCGTCGAGAAAGGCTCGGATGTGCGCCACCGCCTCGCGGGTGTCTCCGGGCGGGTTCGGGGTCTTCGCCTGCACGAACCTGGAGTAGAACTCGATCAGCATGTCGCGGTCGGCCTCGATGCGATCGAGCAGCGCCTGTTTCATGTCTTCCATGGGCCATGTCCTCCGACTCTTTCGCCCCTCGTGCCAGACGTCGATGTGGTAGTAGATGCGCGCGGCGCTGCGGAACACGACTTCTCCCGATCTTCGTCGGACAGTCCTTCCAACGTACGGGAGATGACCTCCTGCCGGGAGATGACCTCCTGCGAATGCGGGAACGACCCCTCGTCGTGCGGGTAGCCGCTGTCCCGGAGCATCGAGTCCGCTTCGGTGAATTCGAGGTTGCGCACCGGGGCCGGGATGCACATCATCGCGGGTCATCCGTCGCAAGTCGAATCGTCGCGGCGCCGCTCCACTCTCGTCAGGCCCTCGATCGGCACCCCGCAAGGAGTGCGGTGTCGAATTCGAACCGCTACCCGAAGGCCGGGTACACAAGACGGATGAGGTATCCCGAGCTCCTCGTCGCCGCCACCGGCGGAGGAGGAACCTTCCTCGGCAAGATTCATCCGGCGGGGTCGTCGAAGAGCGCGTGCCGGCGGGTGCGGGCTACGGTGCGCTCGAACCCGGCAAGCAGGTCGGTGCGGCCAAGCGCTCGATCGAATTCGGTCAGCCAGGCGCAGATCCAGTCGATGTCGAGATGATCGCAGGTTTCGAGGATGCCTTCGACGTCGGCAACGTCGCGCACCCGCTGGGCGATCGCCTTCATGACCACGATCGATTCCGGTGTCGGCAGCGACACGGCGACACCGGCGACCTCGATCTTCGTGGCGCCACGCACGATCTCTTCTTCCAGCGCCAATGCGCCGAGCACGATGTCGATCGGTGTCCCGCTTGGCCGGTGCGAGACCAGCAACACCCGGCTTTCCTCCGCGAATCCAAGGGCATCATCGACGCGCGGGAAGAAACCGAACGCCCGTCCGGCGGCAAGGAACGAGGACCAGCCTTCGCGTTCGAGCAGCACGAGGACGTCGACGTCCTCGGTGAGCCGAGGACGTCCCAGGATCGAAGCGGCGACTCCGCCGACGATCGCACCGGGGGTGGGGCCGGCGTCGAGCCATTCCGATACCGCGGCGAGCGCATGGAGGAGCGGCGCCGGCGGGCTTTGCGCCCGATCGGTGGAGCTATGCTTCACCGGACATCGCCCGCCTCAGCGCCCTCCACCTCTTCCGAAGCGCGTCGTCTTCGGCATCGTGCGCTCCGGACCATCCCATCTCGCGGGCCGACGCCATCAATCCCGCCAGACGGTGCAGCCTGGTGTCCATCGAAGCGGCGCGCTGCTCCTTGATGAGCCGCCGGCGCACGATGGGCCAGCGCCGCATGTATCGGGAGGCGGCTTGCGGGGAGACCGTCCGGCACTTCGCGTCCATGGCGTGCCATTGTAGCGGCGCATCGTACCCGCGGTGACGATCCGCCGCGCGCGTGCCCGGCGAGGGCTACGTGATCGGCGCGGCCGTCGCCCGCGCATTCCGGGAGTGCCGCGCACGCCGTACCAACGCGCTCCGGGCTCCTCGACAAGCTCACCGAGTTGTCGGCGACGCAGCGGCGGGTGCCGCGCACGCCGTACCAACGCGCTCCGGGCTCCTGCTGCCCGGCCGTGACACCTCGGACGCTGATTTTCTACAGCATGTTTCGGTTTACCGATTGCACTGACGATAGACAAGAGAACGGCGCTATTGACGTGGATTGGAGCAACTGCCATCCACCGGTATCCCATTTGGACAACGGAGCATGACGGCGAAGCCACTCATGGCGACCGTGGACAATGGGAAGCTGAGCGCATGGATTGCACGGCGCAAGGCGGAAAACCATGCGGGTTCCGCCGCCGCGCCGACACCCTTGCTCCTGTCGGTACGTCGCATCTCCCGTTGCAGGAACTGCTCGACATCGGGCTCGATACAATAGGGGCTGCCATCCAATCCACCATGTCCGGAGCGCGGCGGCCGCCGTCGCCGCCCGATGGCCGCGGTCCCTTCTGCGAGCAACACCAGACCGGTCCACCCTGCCATGACCGAGTACCCGAGAGACCTGCGCGGCTACGGCCGCACTCCGCCCGACCCGCGGTGGCCCGGCGGCGCGCGCATCGCGCTCCAGTTCGTCGTCAACTACGAGGAGGGCGGCGAGAACTGCGTACTGCACGGCGACGTGGCGTCGGAGGCGTTCCTCTCCGAGATCGTCGGGGCGCAACCCCTGCCCGGCGTGCGCCACATGAACATGGAGTCGATCTACGAGTACGGCTCCCGAGCCGGTTTCTGGCGGCTGTGGCGGATGTTCACGCGCCGCGCGATGCCGGTCACCGTCTACGGGGTGGCGATGGCGCTCGAACGCAACCCCGAGGCGGTGGCGGCGATGCTGGAGGCGGACTGGGAAATCGCGAGCCACGGCCTGCGCTGGATCGACTACCAGTACGTGCCGGTGGGGGTCGAGCGCGCGCACATCGGGCAGGCCATCGAGATCCACACGCGGGTCACGGGCGCCCGCCCGCTGGGGTGGTATACGGGCCGGACCAGCCCGAACACGCGCGATCTGGTCAAGGCCGAGGGCGGTTTCCTCTACGATTCCGATTCGTATGCGGACGATCTGCCGTACTGGGAGCCCGGCCCGCACGGGCCGCATCTCGTCGTCCCCTATACCCTGGACGCGAACGACATGCGCTTCGCCACCGCGCAGGGGTTCAACTCGGGAGATCAGTTCCACGCCTATCTGCGCGACAGTTTCGACGTGCTGTACGCCGAGGGGGCGGACCGCCCGAAGATGATGTCGGTGGGGCTCCATTGCCGGCTCGCCGGCAGGCCCGGCCGCGCAGCGGCGCTCGACCGCTTCCTCGAGTACGTCGCCGGGCACGACGGGGTGTGGGTGGCCCGGCGGATCGATGTCGCCCGCCACTGGCATGCGCATCACAAATTCGAGCTTGAAATAAAGGGTTTTCGTCAAGACCCCCTGCCTGGACTGAGCGATTTCGGCCCTCTGTGACACTTCCACAGGATCATCATCTGCCTGAACTGTGGTCGAAATATCCATGAATCAACAAGTTACGGAAGTTGTTCGGCATCGGAAACAAGGGGATCCCCGAGGGTATGGGTGGCACCGACGGATCGCCGTCGCCCGTCACTGGCATGCGCATCACAAACCCGCATGATCCGGTGCCGGATCGCCTCGGGACGTGCACGTCCTGGGAACGGCGTGTCCCGTGAGGACACGGCCCGCGTCGAATCGGGCCTGACGCCGGGGCTGTGTCCGCATGGCGCCGGCCCGCATCGCAAGGAGCTTTCATGAACAACACGTTCGAGCCACTGAGCCCCCCGCCGCGCCGGCTGATGGGTCCCGGGCCGGTGGACGTCGACCCCCGCGTCCTCCAGGCGATGGCGCTGCCCCTGCTCGGGCAGTTCGACCCACGCTTCACCGAATACATGAACGAGGTGATGGCGCTCTACCGGCAGGTGTTCCGCACGAACAACCGCTGGACCCTGCTGGTGGACGGGACCGCCCGCGCGGGCATCGAGGCGGTCCTGGCCTCCGTGCTCGTCCCCGGCGACCGGGTGCTGGTTCCGATCTTCGGCCGCTTCGGCCACCTGCTCTGCGAGATCGCCCGCCGCTGCCGGGCCGACGTCGTCTCCATCGAGACCGAATGGGGCACCGTGTTCGACCCGCAGCGGATCGAGGACGCGGTGAAGCACCACCGCCCGAAGCTCGTCGCCGTGGTGCAGGGGGACACCTCCACCACCATGGCCCAACCCCTCGACGCCATCGGGCGGATCTGCCGCGCGCACGACGCGCTGGTCTACGTCGATGCCACCGCATCGGTGGCCGGCATGGCGCTGGAGACCGACGCCTGGCGGCTCGACGCGGTATCCGCCGGGTTGCAGAAGTGCCTGTCCGGCCCACCGGGGGTCGCGCCGCTGACCTTCAACGAGCGGGTGGAGGCGGTGGTGCGCGCGCGCCGGCACGTCGAGCAGGGGATCCGCCCGGAGGACTACGAAGAGGGCGCCGGGCGCATCATCCAGTCGAACTACTTCGACCTGTCGATGCTGATGGACTACTGGAGCGACTCGCGGCTGAACCACCACACCGAGGCAGCCTCGATGCTCTACGCGGCGCGTGAATGCGCCCGCCTCGCCCTCGCCGAAGGGCTGGAGAACCGCTTCGAGCGCCACGCCCGAGCGAGCCGCGCGATGACCGCCGGCCTGCGGGCGATGGGGCTTGCGCTGTTCGGCGACCAGACGCACAAGATGCCGAACGTCACCGGCGTGCACATCCCCGAGGGGGTGTCCGGGGACGGCGTGCGCCACGCGCTGCTCGACGACTTCGGCCTGGAGATCGGGACCTCGTTCGGCCCGTTGCACGGAAGGATCTGGCGGATTGGCACCATGGGCTACGGCTGCCGCCGGGACAACGTGATGACCTGCCTCGCGGCGCTCGAAGTGACCTTGCGCCGCTTCGGCCACGCGAGCGCGCCGGGCGCCGGGGTCGATGCGGCGCTCGCGGCCTGGGACGGCGGACAGAAGTGAGCCTCAGCGCTCGAACTCGCGCAATGCAGCCTCCGGAATCCCGCATGGACGCCGAGCCTGTCGTGACGCCGTCGCCCGCGAACCACGACCGGAGCCTTCCGTCTCCCGCCGGGCTCACCATCGAGGATGTGGCACTCGAAGACATCGCGCGCGAGGTCGGGACGCCCTGCTTCGTCTACTCGCGGGCTGCGATCGAGGGCGCCTGGCTCGAATACGACCGGGCGCTCGCGGGCGTCGCGCACGAGATCTGCTACGCGGTCAAGGCGAACTCGAACCTCGCGGTCCTCGACGTCCTCGGCCGGTTGGGCGCAGGGTTCGACATCGTCTCGGCCGGCGAGCTGGAGCGCGTGCTTGCGGTGGGAGTGTCCGCGTCACGCGTGGTCTTCTCCGGTGTCGGGAAGCGCGACGCGGAGATGGCGGCGGCGCTCGCGGCGGGGGTCGGCTGCTTCAACGTGGAGTCGGCGGCGGAGCTCGAACGGCTCGCGGCGGTCGCCGCGTCCGCCGGACAGCGGGCGCCGGTGTCGTTGCGGGTCAACCCGGACGTCGACGCGCTCACTCATCCGTACATCACGACGGGGCTCAGCGAGAACAAGTTCGGGATACCGATCGACGAGGCGCCGGCGCTGTACGCGCGGGCGGCGGCCTCGCCCTCGCTCACGGTCCGCGGCGTCGATTGCCACATCGGCTCGCAGCTCGCGCGCCTCGCACCCTTCCTCGCCGCCCTCGACCACGTGCTCGCGCTCGCGGATGCGCTGGAGTCGGAGGGGATCGGCATCACCCACCTCAACCTCGGCGGCGGACTCGGCATCCGCTACCGCGACGAATCCCCACCGTCACCGGCCGAACTGGCTCGGGCCCTCGCCGGGCGCCTCGCCGGCCGGGACCTCGTACTGGTGCTGGAGCCGGGCCGCTCCATCGCGGGCAACGCCGGGATGCTGCTGACCCGGGTGGAGTACCTCAAGCGCAACGGGGACAAGCGTTTCGCGATCGTCGACGCCGCGATGAACGACCTCATCCGCCCGGCCCTCTACGGCGCTTGGCAGGAGATCGTCGCGGTGACGCCGCGCGAGGGGATCCCCGAGCCTTGCGAGATCGTCGGACCGGTCTGCGAGTCGGGGGATTTTCTCGGCCGCGAGCGTCGGCTCGTGCTCGAAACCGGCGACCTGCTCGCGGTGCGGTCGGCCGGCGCCTACGGGTTCGTGATGAGTTCGAACTACAACACGCGCCCGCGCGCCGCGGAGGTCATGGTGGACGGCGGTCGCCACCACGTGGTGCGGCGGCGCGAGCGGGTGCAGGACCTCTTCGCGGGAGAATCGGTGCTGCCTGCCGTCATACGAGATGCGGTCAGATGATGTACCGGTCGGGCAAGGCCCGATCCGGAGACGGCGACCGCGCTGACGGCGGCGGCCCGGTCTGCATCGACGCGATTGAAGGACACGGTGCCGGCGCCGAACGGCTGGTGCTGGCGCCGTTGGAAGTGGAGGGGAAGTCGAACGAGATTCCGGCGCTGCCGAAGCCACTGGAACCGCTGGGCGTGACAAGATGTCCATGCGGTCGAAGTTCCTCCACGCCTCCTGGAGTGACGACTTGCTCTTCGACATGATCCGGGCCTCCCGGCGACGGACTGTGAGGAGACCCAAAAGCGACTGCTCTGGGGCGGACCGGGTTCGAGCCTCGCCGGCGCTCTACGGTGGATGGTCGAACCAAGGCGGCGGGACGCCCGCGTCCGTCAGGACGCGCCACTCCCAGAATGCAGATTCCCGCCCCCGCTTCCACGAGGACGTGCTTGCGCGGAGCCAGCCCCCGCGGATGCGGGGGAATGGCCAAGGTGGGCGGGGAGGCCCGTGTCCCGAGGGGACACGCCGTTCCCAGGATGCCGGTCAGCGCCCTTCGCGTTCGGACTTCAGCGCCTGAAGCTCGGCCCGCAACGCCCGGATCTCGGCCAGGAGGTCGGCGTGCTCCGCGTGGCTGGTCTCCGCGTGCTTCGCTTCCATCTCGTGGTAGCTCTGCATCGCGTTGACGACCACCGCGATGAACAGGTTGAGCATGGTGAACGTCGCGATCAGGATGAACGGGACGAAGAACGCCCAGGCGTAGGGATAGGCCTCCATCACCGGCCGCACGATGCCCATCGACCAGCTCTCCAGGGTCATGATCTGGAACAGCGAGTACAGGCTCTTGGGCAGGGTGCCGAACCAGTCCGGGAAGGCGCTTCCGAAGAGCTGCGTGGCCATCACCGCGGCGACGTAGAACATGAGGGCGAGGATCGCCACCACCGCTCCGAGCCCGGGCAAGGCGGAGAGGAGCCCCCCGACCACCCGCCGCATCTGCGGCACGGCGGTGATGAGGCGCAGCACCCGGAGCACCCGGAGGGCGCGCAGCACCGAGAAGTTCTCCGTCGAAGGCGCCAGCGCCAGCCCCACGACGACGAAGTCGAAGAGGCTCCAGGGGTCGCGAAAGAAGCTCCGCCCGTAGGCCCCGATCCGGATCGCGAGCTCGATCACGAACACCGTGAGCATCGCACGGTCGAGCGCGACGAGCACGGGGCCGGCGGACGCCATCACCTCGGAGGAGGTCTCCAGGCCGAGGGTGATCGCGTTCGCGACGATCAGCACGATGATGAAGCGCTGGAACCGCGGGTTCTCCGCGATCGTCGCGAGCCTGCCGCGAAACGTCTGCCTGGTGTCGTCAGCCATGGGTATGTGTACGGTGGTCGGATCGAGGATCTTCCCGGCGGACACGCTACGCGCCGCCTGGACGGTGCCGGGCCGTCGCCGGATGCGTCGTCTACTCCGGGCCGGAGCCTCCGCGCGGCGGGCCCGCCAGTGGAAAGGTCGCTTCCACCGTGTAACGCGCGCCGTCCGGCCGCAACGTGCTCGAGAACAGATGAAACGACCCGACTTCGGCCTGGGCCGTGCGGAAGAGCGAGTGGGTGCGGAGGTATCCGTCCAGCGCGGCGCGATGCGGCGGATGGCGGAACCGGGCAATGGTGGCATGGGGCATGAACTTGCGCCGTTCCGGGGGGAAGCCCGCCCGCACGAGAGCGCGCCGGACCGTCTGGGCGAGCGAGACGAGCCCGGCCCTCGGCGAGGCGCCGATCCAGAGCGCGCGGGGAGCGCCACGCGGGGGGAAACAACCCAGGCCGTGCAGCTCCACCCGGAGCAGGGGCGCCGTCACCTCCCCCAGTGCGACCTCGATCCGGTGCTGCGCGGAATGATCGGCCTCTCCGATGAAGGCGAGGGTCAGGTGGAGGCTGTCGTCGTCCAGCCAACGGGCGCCTCGCAACCCGAATTGCAGCTCGCGAACGGCTTGCCTCAGTGGTTCGGGCAGATCCAGCGCGACGAACAGGCGCGACACGGCTCATCCTCCCCGGTAGGCGGCCCTCGGCTCGTTCCCGCGGCCACTTCGCCCGGTGCTGCGACCCTCAAGCCTCATCCCGGAATCCGGAGACCGATCCTGACGATGCGGCACGGTTCATCCCCCTCGGTGGACGGCCCTCGGCTCGTTTCCGCGGCCACTGCGCCTGGTGCCGCGACCTTCAACTCAAGTTTCGGGATTCAAAATACCTTGAATCAGGCGATGGATTCCCGCTTTCGCGGGAATGACGGCCAGTGTCAAAGTAACGTGTCTCGCTGAAATGACGTCATTCCCGCGAAAGCGGGAATCCATTTCGGTCAGCGAATCCCGAAACTTGAGCTTCAAGCCGCATCCCGGAATCCGGAGACCGATCCCGACCCGGCGGATCCGGCACCAGGAGATGAGTCGTCGAATTCGGGGGCCGGCACCATTTGGGAACGGCGTGTCCCTCCGGGACACGGGCGTCTCGCCCATCCGGAGCCAACGGTTCGCAGCAAGGTAATGCGGGCGGGACGCCCGCGCTCCCGGGGCAGCCGGTGTCCGACCACCCCGAACCGATGACGTTCGGATCCAGGACTCCGTTCATCAGCTTCCTCAGCGTTTTGCAGAAGATTCGATCGGCAAGGGCCATGTCATTCTCTCACGGCGGATCATGAAGCAAGTCCCCGGTGTGGAACACCTCCTCGGCGCCCACCAAACCGGATGGACGACGTGCTACAACACCGTACGGACGATCTGCTTCCGGCGGTGGAGTTTGCAATGGGGTTTCCGGCGCGAATACAAATACGAAGCGGCAGAGGCAGCGGGCTGGCAGAATGCGTGGGCACCGGCACGGAATCGGTGGCGACGCCGCGCCGCATCGCCGCCAAGGGGCTTGCGGGGGGACTTGCGGGACTCGCCCTTGCCGCCACGGCGTCCCCGGCGTTCGGGCACGCCGGGGAGCGCGGCTTCATCCTGCTGCTGCCGACCGGGCTCTTCCAGGCGGCGGGTACGGCGGCGGTGGCGGTGTCGTTCCTCGTCGTCATCCGGTTCCGCGGCGCCGCTCTGCGCCGGGCCATCCAGTCCGCGCGGTGGCGGTTGTTTCCGGTGCCCCGGTGGGCGGTCCGACGTGTGGACCGGCGTGTGGCCTGGTGTGTGCCGGGCTCGAACGCCGCGGCGTCGGCGGTGCTCCTCGTACTCATTGCGGCGGGGCTGGCGGGAAGCCGCGACCCGCTCGCGAACCCGCTCCCGCTGGCGGTGTGGACCTTGCTCTGGGTCGGCCTGACCTTCGTCCACGCGGTCCTCGGCAACGTGTGGCCGCTCGTCAATCCGTGGACCGCGCTCGCGCGACCGGTACGCCGGGTGGTCTTCGGCGGGCGGAGTGGCCGGGGCAGGCGGAGCGGCGACGGCGCGGGCGACCTGCTGCCCTGGCCGGACGCGCTCGGCGACTGGCCGGCCGTCGTCCTCCTGCTGCTCTTCGCCTGGTTCGAGCTGGTGTTCCCCGCCCCGCGAGACCCCGCGATCCTCGCCTTCGCCGTCGCCGGGTACTCGCTCTTCACGGTGGCGGGCATGGTGCTGTTCGGGGACGCGGTGTGGAGCCGCCGGGTCGAGATCTTCTCGCGCTTCTTCCGGATCGTGAGCTGGCTCACGCCGCTCTGCACGGTGGAGGAGGGCGGCCGGCGCCGGCTCGTACTGACGTATCCCGGCGCCCGATTGCCGGAGGTCGGCGCGCTGTCCGCGGGGAACGTGGTCTTCGTGGTGGTGGCGCTGGCCACCGTCTCCTTCGACGGGCTCTCCCGCACCTTCTGGTGGCTCGACCTCGCCGGCGAGAATCCGCTGGAGCATCCGGGGCGCACGGCGCTGGTGGGGCGGAACACGCTGGGCCTGGTCGGGGCCGCCGCGGCGCTGCTCGCGGCCTTCGCGGCCACCGCCGCGGCCGGGGCGTGGTGGTCGGGGGCGCGGCCGGCTCCGGCGCTGCGGCGCTTCGTGGTCTCGATCGTGCCGATCGCCTTCGGCTACCACTTCGCCCACTACCTGCCGTCGTTCCTGGTCGATGCGCAGTACGCGCTGAAAGCGCTCTCCGATCCGCTGGCCCTCGGCTGGAACCTGCTCGGCGCGCGCGACCTCCACGTCACCGCCTCCTTCCTCACCCATCACGCCTCGGTCGAGATCATCTGGTACGCGCAGGCCGGCGCGATCGTGGCCGCGCATGTGGTCGCGGTGGTGGCCCTGCACGCCCTCGCCGGGGAGGGATCCCGTCCCGGGCGGCTGGCCCCGATCCTGGGCGAGCTCCCCCTCACCGTGCTGATGATCGGCTACACCCTGTTCGGGCTCTGGCTGCTGTCGACACCGGTCGCCGCCTGAGCCGGCGCCGTAAGCCGGCGCCGTGGATCGAGCCGCCGGGGCGTGCTATGGATCGGAGCCGGCGGGACGGCCCGGATCGTCCGGTGCGAGCCCCGTGGAAGACGCTTCAGGAGAGGAGGAAAGAAGATGAACGACGACACCATGCAATCCGCATCCGCCGGCACGGGCGGACCGAAGATCACGCGCCGCGGTCTGCTCAAGGCGTCCGCAGCCACGGCCGGTGCGACGGCGATGGCCGGCGCCGCCTCGCTCGCGACCGCCCCCGTCGCGCGCAGCGCCTGGGCGGCCGGCAGCGACGCGCCGATCCGCGTCGGGTTCCAGGTGCACCGCACCGGCATCGGCGCCACCTACGGCCGCTGGTACGAGCGCACCGCGAACGCGGCGGCGGCCTGGATGAACGAGAACGGCGGGATCGCCGGGCGCCCGGTGGAGCTGGTGCCCGAGGACGACGGCACCGATCCGAAACGCGGCGCGGAGGTGGTGGAGAAGTTCGCCACCCGGCACAAGGTGGACTTCGTCTACGGCCCGCTGTTCTCCCACGTGGTGATCGGCTCGGCGCCGCGGGCGGGGGAGCTGAAGATCCCCTACTTCGTGGTCAGCGAGGGCTACCACGTGGCCTCGGGCACGCTCAACCGCTACGTGTTCCAGCCGGGGATCACCGACGTGCGCGCGCAGGTGCAGGCGATGGCGCCGTGGGTGATGGACAACCTCGGGAAGCGCGTCACGATGATCTTCCCCGACTACGCATTCGGGTACGACCACCGCGACTACTTCAGCGCCGCGGTCGAGGCGCGCGGCGGCAGCGTCGCGGCGAAGATCGCGATCCCGCCCACCGAGTCCTCGTTCACCAGGTACTTTCCGCAGATCCCGGCCGATACCGAGGTGCTCTACCACGTCATGGTCGGGCCGGGGGTGCTGACCTTCGTGAAGGAGATGGGCGAGCACTTCGGCTCGCAGCGCCCGCGGATCTTCGGCTTCATCGACTCCCTCGAAGGCGTGGACATCGCCACCCCCAGCCTTGCCTTCCTCGAAGGCACCCACCTGTGGGAGGCGCTGCCGCGCTATGCCGGCGGCCTGGACACCGCGGCCAACCGGCATTACCGGGAGAAGGTCGGCATCAACGACGACGGTGCGAGCGTCGACGACCCGAAGGACGTCTCCACCAACTCCCACATGTTCGGCTGCTGGGAGACGCTGTACGCGATCAAGCAGGGCGTGGAGCAGAGCGGCTACCGCAGCCGCACCCCGAAGGACGTCGCGGCGCTCGTCGAGGCGATGGAGAGCTTCCGGGGCTTCAACGAAGGGCTCGGCCATCCGCAGGGCTACAAGGAGTTCAACGGCGCGCTGCACCAGTGCTACGGGCGCCAGTTCATCTCCGAGGTCCGGGGCGGCAGGCTCGAAGTGGTGCACACCACGTCCATCGAGGACGGCAAGTACGAGCCGGAGGCGGACTACACCCGGCAGCCGCTGTAACCTGGCCGCATTCCCTCGTGAGCTTCGGGCCGCATCTGCTGCTGGCGTTGCTCGAAGGCGCGGTGACCGCCTGCGTGCTGGCGGTCACCGCGCTGGGGCTGTCGCTGGTCTTCGGGGTGATGCGCATCGTCAACGTCGCGCACGGCGAGTTCTACATGCTCGGGGCGGTGCTCGCCTGGTTCTGCGCGTCGATGGTCGGAGGCTCCCCGCTCGGCGGGTTCCTGCTCGCGCTCCTGTGCGCCCCGCTGGTCGTCGGCGCGCTGGCGCTCGCGACCGACTGGCTCATCCTGCGCCGGGTGCACTACCACCCGGAGAGCACCATCGTCGCCACCATCGGCCTGCTCTACCTGCTCCAGCAAGCGGTCCTGAGCGGCTACGGACCGGACGCGCGCCCGGTCGAGGCGCCCGTCTACTTCCGGGTCGCGTTTCCCTGGTTCGGCTACTCCGGCTACAAGCTGGTCGTCATCGGGGCGTCCGTCCTGCTCCTGCTCGGGACCTGGGCGGCGATGGCCAGGAGCAAGGCGGGGCTCTACATGCGCGCGACCCAGCAGGATGCCGAGATGGCGCTGACCCACGGGGTGCCGGTGCGCCGGGTGTACGCGCTGGTGTTCGCGGCCGGGGCCATGCTCGCGGCGGTGGCCGGGGTGCTGATCGTCCCCATCCGACAGGCCCACTACCTGATGGGGCTGGATCCGCTACTGCTCTCCTTCATCGTGGTGATCATCGGCGGGCTCGGCAGCCTGCGCGGCACCATCGTGGCCGCCTTCGTCATCGGCATGAGCGACGGCGTGATCTCGATGTTCTTCTCGCCCACGCTGGCGAAGATCCTGGCCACGCTCCTCGTCGCGCTGGTGCTCGTGGTGCGCCCCGGCGGCCTGTTCGGGGAGCGGGTCTGACGGCGGAGCCGTGCGAGCCGCCAGTCTGCGTATCCGGCATCCCTGACGGAAGCCGGCGGAGAAGAAGGAGGCTGCCTTCTTCTCCGCCCGGAGCCGCCCTTACCGCTGCACCTCCTGAACCCCGAGAAGCCGCCACTTGCCGTCGTCGATCTCGACGACGTAGACCGGCTTCAGGGCGTCACCGTCAGGCCCGAAGGAGATTGATCCTTCGAGGGCCGGAAAGTCCTTCATGGCGGCAAGTCGATCCCGGATGGCCGCCCTTTCGGCCTCCAGCTTGTCCGGGTCGCCGGTCACGCCGGCCTGCTCCATCGCATGGGCGTAGAACAGGACGATGTCGTAGGTCGCCGCGTCGAACTGCGCCGGCAGCGTCCGCTCGCCCGCCGCCTTCGCGCGCTTGGCGAACTCCGCCGCGAATGCCCGGGTGCGGTCGTTGAGATCGGCGAAGAAGGTCGTCGGCAACGTGGTGGTGTTGCCCGGCTCGCCCATGCGCTCCGGCAGGTCCGGCGCCGCGATCGTCGATCCGGCGACGAGGCGTCCCTCGTGGCCCTGCCGGCGCATTTCGGTGACGAGCTTGATCGCCTGCTCCGGCGGCGCCCCCACCGCGACGACGTCGGTCGGCGACGAGACGAGCTGCGAGACCTGGGGCGAGAAGTCGAACGCGGACAGCTTGAACGTCACCACGTTCTGTACGGGAACGCCGGTCTTCTCGAAGATCGCGGGAAAGACCCTCGTGCCCATGACCTTCGAGATGGTGTCGTCCGTGGCGTGGGCGATGGCGGCGCTGCGCACCGGAATGCCCTTCTCCTTCAGGGTCTTCATGACCTGGGCGAACATGTAGCCTTCGTTCGACGTATTGCGGAAGGCGAACTTGAACCGCTCCGCCAGGCCCGGAGCCGACGAGGCCATCGGCATGGTGACGATCTTCAGCCGTTCGGCGATCGGGAATGCGACGCGCGCCTCCGAGGAGCTGAACGGCCCGATGATCGCCAGCGCCTTCTTGTCCTTCTCCAGGGTGCGCACGCCGACCACCGCCTGTTCAGGCTTTCCGGCGGAGTCGAACGTCTCGATCCGGATCATCCTGCCGTTGACGCCGCCGTCGGCGTTGATCTCGTCGACGGCGATCTGCGCGGCGATCTCGTTGGTCTTCGAAAGGCTCACGAACGGACCCGTCCTCGCGGCGACGTAGCCCAGGACCAGCTCCTGGGCCACCGTGGTCGCCGCCAATCCGAGGCCGAGCGCCACCGCCGTTGCCATGGCGATGAATCCCTGGAATTTCATGCCGGGCCTGGCTGGCCGGCGGTCCGATCCGGTCCGTGTCGTGGCCATGGCGATGGATCCGTGGAGTTTGTGGAGCTTCATGGCTTGCCTCCTTCGTTCCGGTGGGTGAACTCGAAACATGAGTGGTTGGTGTGGACGTGAACGCCTGCGCCGGGAGCGGGCTGCCGGTTGCCCGGCCTCAGCCCGCGCCGTCCTGGCCGAGGTAGGCTTCCTCGATCTTCCCCCCTTCATGGAGCTGCTCCGGAGTGCCCTCCGCGACGCAGCGACCAAGTTCCAGGACGTATGCACGGTGCGCGATCTGCAGCGCCTTGTGCGTATTCTGTTCGACCAGCAGGATACCGAGCCCTTCCTCATTCAATCGACGGAGCAATTCGAACAGCTCGCCGACGAGCTTGGGGCTCAGCCCCAATGAAGGCTCGTCCAGCATCAACAGGGATGGTCTGGCCATCAGGGCCCGGCCGATGGCGAGCATCTGCTGCTCTCCGCCCGACAGCGTCGAGGCGGGCATGTCGCGACGCCGGTCCAGGTTCGAGAATCGTGCATAGATCGCTTCGAGATCGTCGTCGAGATCGGCGGTGTCCTTGCGGTTCCAGGCGCCCAGGCGCAGGTTCTCTTCCACGGTGAGGCTGACCAGTATCTGCCGGCCTTCCGGCACCAGGGCGAGGCCGCCGGCGATCCGTGTGTGCGCCGAGCGCGGCGGCAGCTTCCGGCCCGCGAAGGCCACCTCGCCGCCGCGGGGAGCCACGAGACCGTAGATCGACTTGAGCAGCGAGGATTTTCCGGCGCCGTTGGCGCCGAGCACCGCGACGACCTCGCCCTCGGCCACGGAGATCGAAACGCCCCTGACGGCCTCGATGCGGCCGTAGGCCACTGCGAGATCCCGCGTTTCCAGCAACGCCTCCACTTTTACCCGCCCCCTTGCCCGGCGTCCGAGCCCAGGCAGGCTTCGACGACCCGGGGGTCCCGGCGGACCTCCGCGCGGGCCGCCACGAGATCCTTCGGTCCCGGCAACGTCTTCACCTTCCTTCTCACCCGGCATCCGACCCGAGGTAGGCTTCGACGACCCGGGGCTCCCGGCGGACCTCCGCGGGGGTTCCCTCGGCGATCTTCCGCCCGAAGTCGAGCACCACGACGTGCTCGCACAGCGCCCCGACGAACTGCATGTCGTGCTCGACGACGACGATCGTCCTGCCCTCGCCGGCGATGCCCCGCAGCCGCTCCTTCAGCTCCTCGGTCTCCCGCGGATTGAGGCCGGCGGCCGGCTCGTCGAGCAGCAGCACGTCCGCCCCCCCGAGCAGCGCGCGCGCGATTTCGATCTGCTTCTGCACGCCGTAGGGAAGGTCGTTCACTTCGCTGCCGGCGAACTCCGCCAGTCCGGCCCGTTCCAGCGCGTCCATCGCCTCCCGCGCCCAGCGGGAGCCCTGGACGGAGCGCACGGGATACAGGACGTCGGCCAGCTTGAAGATGCGGGGCGTCTGCCCGATCAGGACGTTCTCCAGAACGGTGAGGTGCGGAACGAGCCGGATGTTCTGGAAGCTCCGCGACACCCCGCGGCGCATCCGCAGGCGGGACGGCACGCCGGTCAGGTCCTCCCCGTTGACGTGGATCCGTCCGGCCGTGACCGGGTAGACGCCGCTGACCAGGTTGAAGACGGTGGACTTGCCCGCGCCGTTGGGTCCGATGAGGGCCGTGCGCTGACCGCGCGCCACGTCGAACGACAGATCCCGGATGACCTCCAGCCCACCAAAGGACTTGGACACCCCATCCAGGCGCAGGACCGGCGTGTCAGGCATGGGGGCATCCTCTGCCCCTGCGCCCGACCGTTTCCGGTCCCGGCCGGGGACGACGCGAAACCGCCGGCGGGTCAGCCACCGCAACGTCCTCTGCCGCCGCCCGTGCGCCGCGCCGCCGGTGCACGGGGACGCAGGCCGGGCGCGTCAGCCATGGGATCGTCCCGCCGGCGCGGCGCCGCCGAACAGGCGCCTGAAGGCGCGCAGCTCCCCGGCGGTGACCAGCCCCTGCGGGCGCAGGATCATCGTCACGATGATCAGGGCCGCGAATATCGCGTAGCGCCACTCCTCGCTGCCGCGCAGCACTTCCGGCAGCAGGGTGAAGAAGACGGCGCCGAGCAGCGGGCCGAACACGGTCTGGGTGCCGCCGAGAAGGACGAACAGGACGACGGAGATACTGAACAGGATCGAATAGTTCTGGGGCTCGATGTAGCTGAAGTGGTGCCCGTACAGCCCCCCGCCGAGCCCCGCGAACGCCGCGCCGATGGCGAAGGCCAGCGCCTGGTAGCGGCGGACGTGGATGCCGAACAGGTCGGAGACGGCTTCGTCGTCGCGGACCGCCACCATGTTCAACCCGAACCGGGTCCGCTCGAGGAATGCGGTGACGAGAAACACGGCGAAGGCGAATGCCGCGATCCCGCCGATGCCGATATAGGTGAATATCGGATACCCGGCCGCTCCGCCCACCACTTCGAGGTTGAGGAACAGGGATTGCAGCACCTGCCCGAAGGCGAACGTCGCCAGGGCGAGGTAGATGCCCCGGGTCCGCAACACCGGCACCGCGATGACCAACGCGACGACGAACGTCACCATCCCGGCGCTGATGCAGGCCAGCCAGGGCGACACCGCGTACTCGTTGCTGGCGTATGCGGACAGGTAGGCGCCGATGCCCACGAACCCGGCCACCCCCAGGTTGAGCTGGCCGGCCGCCAACGGCCAGTAGACCGCGTAGGCGAAGATGACGTTCAGCAGGAGGATGACGAGAACGCCTTCGAGATAGCCGCTCACGTCAGAACTTCTCCCGCACGATCCCGGAGGCGCCGAGCAGGCCGGTGGGCTTGAAGAACAGGATCACGAGCAGCAGGCCGTAGACGGAGAAGTCCACGAAGTCGGCGTTGAAGAAATGGATGGACAGGACCTCCACCACGCCGATGAGCAGCCCCCCGAGCACGGAGCCCCAGACGTTGCCCATGCCGCCGATGACCATGGCCGATATGCCCTTCAGGGCGACCTCCTCGCCCATGAAGGGATGCACCTGCTGGTAGTTGAGCGCGAACAGCATGCCGCCGAGCGCGGCGAACAGGCCGCCGATGACGAACACCATCGGCACCATCCTCGTGACCACGACCCCCAGGATCTCCGCGGTGGAGGGGCTTTCCGCGATGGCGCGGAGCCCCCGGCCCGTCTGCGTCTTCTGCAACAGCATCCGCAGGCAGAAGACCAGGACGATGGCCAGGACGAGGCTCGACAACTGCGGAATGCTGACCACCAGCGAGGCGAAACGGATGTTCAGATCCGCGAACGGCAGCACGACGCGCTGCAAGTCGGACCCCCACTGCACCAGCACCAGGTTCTCGAACAGGATCAGGAACCCCATGGAGCTGACCAGCGGCACGTAGTGGTCCGACGAGCGCATCCAGCGATAGGTGCACCGCTCCACCAACAGGGAAGCCGCCGCCCCGACCGCGAGCGCGCCGAGGATGGCCAGCGGCCAGGGGAGGCCCGTCTTCAGAAGCGCCCAGGTGAAGACCCCGGACAGCATGAACACGCCGGGGATGCTGAAGTTCAGGAAGTTCAGGATCCCGATGGTCAGCGTGAACGCGACCGCGACCAGGACGTAGATTCCACCGAGCATCAGGCCGTTGACGAGCTGTTGTTCCAGCATCCCGGCCTCCGGCTGTCGCCTGCCTTTCGGCGGCGAGGATAGGTGAACGGAACAGGTGAAACAACCAGCAATTCCCGCCAGGCCCGAAAACGTCCATCGAATCGCCGCAGCCGGACGCCCGGACGGCAGAAATGGCCGAAAAATCCCGATTGCATGACCATGTCCGGAGCGTCAGCGGGAATTGCCGTGAAACAACCTGCCGCGTTGACGGATCTCATTGCACGAATTTAGACTGGTCGGACCTCCAGGTCTGAAAGGAGACTCCATGGAAAACATCGGCGCCTACGAGGCCAAGACCCACCTGCCCCGGCTTCTGGAACGGGTCGTTCGTGGCGAGAGCCTGACCATCACCCGGCACGGCCGCCCCGTCGCCCGGCTGGTGCCCGTGGAGGACGACGACCGGGACCGGGCGCTACGGGCGTCCCGCCGTATCCTCGAACGCCGGAGCCGTCTCGCGCGGGCTTCGCTGTCCGATCTGCTCGGTACCCTCCATGAGGGACACCGGTTTTGACGGGTCTCGTCCTCGACAATTCCATTGTCCTGTCCTGGTGCCTCGCGGACGAGGACGACGCTCTGGCGAGCCGTGCCATGAAGCTGGCGATCGACCACGGCGCCATCGTGCCGGGGATCTGGTGGTACGAGTTGCGCAACGCGCTCGTGGTCAACGAAAGGCGTGGCCGCATCGACGCGGAGGATGTCCGGGCGACACTCGCCGATCTCGGGGAGATGCGTATCGCGCTCGATTCCGATCATGACGATCGCATCGTGCTCGATCTCGCGCAGCGGCACGATCTTTCAGTCTACGACGCCGCCTACCTCGAAGTCGCCATGCGCCGCGGACTCCCGATCGCGTCACTCGACCTGCGCCTCCGCCGTGCCGCCGCGGCCAGCCGGATCGCCCTGATCGAATCGGACGTTTCCCCATCCTCCCGGTAGAATCCCGACTCCGCAGGGCCGGGATGCCCAATCCTCGGCAGTGGATCCGCCGGTCGCCCGCCCTGCTCTCGACGCACCATGAACCCGATGCACCGGAGCAGCCCATGCACCAGCCGCAAGGCCGGAACGCCGCCGTTTCCCCGGCCGGCGGAGATTCCCTCCCCGGCACCGATCCCCCGTCCGGCACGAACCGCCCCAGAGACCTGCGCGGGTTCCTCGACGCCAACCGCGACGCGGTGACGGTCGTCCGCAAGCCGGTGCGCATCGACCACGTGGGCGCCCTGTCGGCCCAGAGCGAGCGGCCGATCCTGTTCGAGAACATCGTGGAATACCCCGGCTTCCGCATGTGCGACATCCTGGTCAAGCACCGCTGGTTGCAGGCGCGCGCCCTCGGGGTCACGACGGAGGAATACCTGCCCACCCTTGCCCGGAGGCTGCGGCTGCCGCCGCGGGGGCTGGTGACGGTGGAGACCGGGCCGGTCAAGGAGGTGAAGCTGATCGGCGAGCGGGCGGATCTCACCAGGCTGCCGGTGCCGTTTCACACCGACGTCGAGAAGTACCCCTACATCACCGCGATGAACATCGTGAAGGACCCGGAGACCGGGTTTTACAACTCCTCCCACGCCGGCACCAACCCGGTGGGGCCGCGCCGGGGGCTCGCGAGCTTCATCACCCCGCATACGCAGATCGTCATGGCCAAGTACCGCCGCATGGGGCGCGGGACCATGCCCATCGCGCTCTGCTTCGGGCTGCATCCGGCCTACGAGATCATGGCCAACTTCTCCGGCCTGCACATGGACACGTGGGGGGAGATGGAGATGGTCGGCACCCTCATGGACATGGATGTCGAGATGGTCCCCTGCGAGACCGTCGACCTGACCGTGCCGGCCCATGCGGAGATCATCGTCGAGGGCGAGGTCAACCTCGAAGACCTCTTCGACGAAGACGAGATCATCGCCCCGACGATGTACGCGCTGCCGAAGAAGCAGAAGCTGCCGGAGTTCCACGTCACCGCGATCACCATGCGCGCGGACCGGCCCATCTACCGCAACCACCAGGTCGTGCCCGACACCGACCACCAAGTCCTGCCGCGGCTGTGCCACGAGGCGGTGCTCTACAACCGCCTGAGCGAGATGGGCCTCACGGTGCACGACGTGCGCTTCCCCCCCTGGGGCGCGGCGGTGTCGTGCATCGTCCAGATCGAGTATCCCCGCCAGGGCTTCGTCAACGACGCGCTGATGCAGTGCATGGGCGCCCCGTGGCTGAACACCAAGATGGTGGTGGCGGTCAGCCCCGACACCAACGTGGACGATCCCGCGGACGTCTACTTCGCCATCGCCACGCGGGCCGATCCGGCCCGCGACGTCTTCATCGTGCCCAACACCCGCTGCAACTTCGGCGACCCTTCGGGCGAGCCGATCGAAGGGGTCTACCCGCACCGCGTGGTGGGCAAGATCGGCATCGACGCGACGCGCAAGCCCCGGCACGACCCTTCGGACTTCGACCGCGCCTGGCCGAAGCACTGGGGGAAGGTCGATCTGGCCGACTACCTGGATTAGCGCGCCGGATCTGCGCCGGCGATGGTGGTGGGCGAGGACGGCGCCACCGGATCGGGGCCCTGGATCGGTACACTTTGCATCGGCGTCCGGCATCGGCACGCCCGGGACCACCCGAAGGAGGTGCGCCATGACCGAAAGAAGCGGCCTGGAATCCGATCCGATCATCCCCTACGCCGACCCGGCGGACCTGCCCGACGCGCTCCGGTCCGCGATCGAGAGCTATGCACGGCGGATGGGCTTCCTGCCCAATGCGCTGAAGCTCTACATGCACCGCCCGCAGATCCTGAAATGTCTCATCGAGCTCAACAACACGGTCATGCGCGACGCCTCCGGCCACCTCGACGACGGCCTCAAGCGGCGCGTCGCCGCGGTATGCAGCGCGCTCAACCACAGCCCCTACTGCGTGGCCCACAACGCCAACACGCTGAAGGGCGATCCGGACGGGGAAGGCGAAGGCTGGGGCTGGTCCGGCGACGACGTCCGCGCCCTGCTCGACCCCGGGTTCGAGCCGGAGGACCCGGTGGAAGGGGCCTGCTTCGCCTTCGCGCGCGCGGCCACCCGGGACCCTTCGGACGTGCCCCAGGCGGTCATCGCCCGCCTGACGGAGGCGCTGACCCCGCCCCAGGTGATCGAGCTGGCCTGCGTGGTGGGGTTCTGGCGCATGTACAACTCGATCCACGAAAGCCTCTACGTGCCGATCGAGGACGAGCTCCTCGGCGGCCGGGACTTCAACACCGACGAGCTGCTGGGCGAGGCCGGGACGGACGCCGCCGCCGGCCCGCGCCCCGCCGCCGCCAAGGTGGAGATCTACACCAGGGCCGGCTGCTCCTTCTGCCGCCGGGCCAAGCGGGTGCTGGAAGGGAAGGGCGTGGCGTTCACCGAGTTCTCCGTCGATGGGGACGAGGCGGCGCTGGCCGCCATGCTCGAACGTTCGAACGGCCGGCGCACCGTTCCCCAGATCTTCATCGACGGGGATCACATCGGGGGAATGGACGGCATGCAGGCGCTGGCCAGGGCCGGGGAGCTGGACGTGAAGCTGGGCATCACGAGCGCTTGAGACATGGGCGCTTGAGACATGGGGACGCCGCCGCATGGCCATGCGCACCGACGTTGCCCCGTTTCGGCGAACAGAGGAGGACCTTCGGGTCCTGTGCCTTTCCGGCGGACTCCCTCTCCGCCATACCGCGCGCGCAACCGACTGAACCGGAAGGGTTTTCGGAAGTCACAGTTTTCCATTACCCCAACATTTCCCCCATACGGACGCGGATTGCACCGGAACAGTCAAGAACCGATTGGAGCAACCGGCCCGTCCGGGTACACTCCCCTCCGGCTTCCGGGCCGGCCTCATTGAAGCCGACTCACGACCGCGCCAGGACCGCCGAACGACGGTCCCGTTCCGGCCCGGAAGCCGCCGCCCAGGGAGAACGCGCCATGTCGCCCGAGCTCATCGCCATCATCGGCGCCGCGATCGCACTGGCCGCCGCCATCCTCCCCGGCCAGTACGCCATGCGCCGCGACATCGCCGGGTTGCACCGCGACATCGCCGACCTTCGCGAGCGCATGGCGCGACTGGAAGGGTTGTTCGAGGGGTTCACCCGCCGCGAGTCCGCGCCGCCGCCCAGGGAGAACGCGCCATGAGCACCGACTACCTCATCCTCGCCGCCGCCCTCGCGATCCTCGCGTTCCTGTGGAACCTGCATCGCGACATGCGCGGACTCGCCGAGCGGGTTGCCAGACTCGAAGGCTTGCTCGAAGGCTTGCGCGACGCAGTGACCGGCCGCACGCCGCCGCCCGCGTAGCCGTTCCACGGGGAACGCCATGAACACCGCCGCCTTCGACACCTACACCGCCGCGAAGCGCCTTCGCGATGCCGGCTTCGACGAGCGCCAGGCGGAAGCGGCCGTGTCGATGGTGCGCGATGCTGTCGGCGCCGACCGGGATGCACTGGCGACGAAGGCGGACCTCGACGCCAAGCTCGCCGCCCTCGAAATGCACATGTACCGCGCCTTGTGGATTCAGGCCGCCGCGCTCATCGGTACGCAACTCGCCATCGCCGGCTTCGTCGTGCACTTGCTCAGCCAGTGACCGCCACCACCTTCAACCCGCTCGCCACCGCCCGCGAGCTCGAAGCGGCCGGCATTGGGCGCCGCCAGGCGGAAGCCATCGCCGAAGGGATGCGCGAAGCCGCCGATGCCGCCGCCGGCGCCGACCGGGAGGCACTGGCGACGAAGACGGACCTTGCTCGAAGCCCGGTTGACGTGGCGCCTGGTGGGCATCGCCGCCGCCATCGAGCTCATCCCCGGACGCGACTGACACCGCCCCGAAGCCCAGCCACGTCGCCGGCGCCCGGGCAGAGTGCGGATTACGCGCCGTCGCTCACCCCGCCGCCCTTCCGGGTACACTCCCCTCCCGCGACACCGCCCGCGTAGCCGCTCCACGGGGAACGCCATGAGCACCGCGACCTTCGACACCTACACCGCCGCGAAGCACCTCCGCGATGCCGGGTTCGACGAGCGCCAAGCGGAAGCGGCCGTGTCGATGGTGCGCGATGCGGTCGGCGCCGAGCGTGGCGAGCTCGCGACGAAAGCCGACCTCGCCGCCGCCATCGCCGCGCTCGAAACCCGGCTCATGAACACCCTCGCCACGAAGGCCGAGCTCGCCACACTGCGCGGCGAAATGCGATGGATGCTCGGCTTCCAAGCCGCGCTCATCCTCGCCATCGCCGCCAAGCTGTTCGGGATCGTTTGACCTCACCGGCGCACGTGGACGGCCACGGCGCCGCCGCGACAAGCCGGCCATCGGTCACGTCCGCCCCTGCCAAACCCACCACGGCGCCGCCTGTACGCCGCCCTGCGGGCCGGACCGTAATCGACCGGCCACCTCACACGGCCCGGAAACGGTTTCCGTGACCGCCTCCGCCCGGACTCCGCAATCTCGCCGTTACCGCACTCTCGACACCACCGGCAGGCTTCGCCGCCTGTACGCCATCCTGCGCGCGCATGGCGGCCCGGATGATGATGCCAACCTGCAATTGCTCTGTGGCGCGTGCAACTCGTTGAAGGGCACTCGCACCATGACGGAAGCAATCGCAAGGTTGGCCGAACGTAGGGCATGAACGGCCGGACAGAAAGCGTGCGAACAGGAACGCGCCAAGCACGCCGATCGATTGAGCCGTGCCGGCTTCGATGCCCGGCGCCCCCAGCCGCAAGACGAAGATAGCGCCCGCGTGCGCGAGTCGAAGCCGTCGCCGCGGCACGCTGCCTCTGGCCGCGGCAAGGCGCCGCGCCACTCGCAAGAAGCAATGGGAACAATCGGCCCGTTCCGGGTACACTCGCCTCCGGCTTCCGGGGCCGGCCTCATTGAAGACAGGCGCCGCAAGGCCCGAGCGCGACGGTCACGCGACCTTTGCGGCCCGGAAGCCGCCGCCAGGGAGAACGCGCCATGACTTGGGCCCAGATCGCAACGCTCATCGTGTCCATCGCCGCCACCGTGGCCGCGGGGACCGGCGTCATCGTCTTGAGCGTCAACGGCATTCACTCCCAGGTTGCGGCTCTACAGGCGCAAGCCGCCGCCGACCGTGCCGAAGCCGCCGCCGACCGCCGCGCCTGGCAGGCGTCGATGGATGCGTCCCGGGAGAAAGCGGATGCCGACCGCCGCGCGTGGCAGGCGTCGATGGATGCGTTCCGGGAGAAAGCGGATGCCGACCGCCGCGCGTGGCAGGCGTCGATGGATGCGTTCCGAGACAAGGCCGACCGGGACCGCGAAGCGTTCCGGGCCGAAATGCAGCGCCTTGCGGAACGGCAAGCGCACGTCGAAGGCGCGTTGAGCACCGCCGCGGCAGGCCAGCCATGAGCGCCACCACCTTCAACCCGCTCACCGCCGCCCGCGAGCTCGAAGCGGCCGATGCCGCAGCCGGCGCCGACCGGGAGGCACTGGCGACGAAGACGGACCTCGCCGCGCTCGAAGCCCGGTTGACGTGGCGCCTGGTCGGCATCGCCGCCGCCATCGTCGCCGCCGTCAAGCTCATCCCCGGTCTCGACTGACCCGCCGGACCCGTCCTGCACGTCGAGCGCCCGGCCGTCGCCCGCCGTCGAGTACTCCCGCCTACCCGGCACGCCGGCGCCGGACGGCAACGCGCCGCGCCGCTCGAACCCGCCTGCCGCGAAACACGCCCGGGCAGAAGACCGTGCCGGAGAGCCTGAGCCGCCCCGCTCGATACCGCCCGCCGATCGGCCTGCCCTGGCCAGCCGCCTTCCACGTCGAGCCTGAGCGCCCGCCTGACCCGTCCCGGCCCTCGGCTCCCCGCAAGCCGCTTCCCCGCCCGGCACTCGAAGCCGCCCGCAATGCACGCCGGGAAACCCTGCTGTATCCGTGGACGCCGCGATTTCACACAGGGGAGGCCGGCGCAACGAGCGGAACCGCTCGGGTGTATGGGGGGATCGGCGCGCGTCGAAGCCGCCGCCGCGCCGCTCGATACCGTCTGCGTATTCCGGTCCAAAGTGATCAGTGATTCCGGTGGAAAGTGACCACTTTTGCGGGATGTACCGGAATGGTGCAAGGGGTCTGACCACCGGAGGGTCTGACCCCTGGAGTTGAGCGACGCGGGACAACCGGTTGCCGTTGCAGCCGCCGGCGCCGACCGTGGCGACCTCGCCAAAAGCCGACCTCGCCGCCGCCATCGCCGTCATCAAGGCCGACATGCTGAAGGTGGCGATCGGAGTCGTGATCGCGAACGCCACGTTGACCGCTGTACTCGTGTTCGGCGCGTTGCGGCTGCTTCAGCCTTGAGCGCCGGGCCGTCATCGGGACACCCGCCGCAGAGCCTTATCCACCGCGCCCAACTGCCACGCCGGCATCAGCAAGCCGAACGCCAGCAGTCCCACCGCGATGCAAGGCCGGCAGGGCGCACTTCCCCCCTGCAAGAGAGCGTCCCCGCGAGAGAGCCGGAAGGGCTGCCTTGCGCCTTCCATCCGCGATGATGGCAACCTGGGAACCGGAATGAGCGGCGGTGACGGTCGAACGATGCCGAACAGTCTGGCGGCGATCGCGAGGTTGGCCGGACGTAGGGCATGAACGGCCTGACAGAAAGCGCGCGAACAGGAACGCGCCAAGCACGCAGACCGATTGAGCCGTGCCGGCATCGATGCGTATTCCGGTCCAAGCCGATCACCGATTATGGTGCGATAATTCATCAACACGGCCTAGAACCGTACGGAATTGTCGAAGTCGCCGATCCGTATCGCCCACACGCTCGCCACCATGGGGACGCGGGTTGCCCCGGGGCACGAGCATTGATTGGAACCATCGGCGCGTCCGGGTACGCTCGCCTCACCGGCATCATCGCCATCCTCACCGCCCCCGGCTTGACGCCTGCCCGGGCAGGCCTTCGGTTCCTGCCGACGTCACGACCATGAACAGACGGCGGAAGGGATAGAGGGTGTGGCCGCCCGCGCGGCGGGGGTACGCGGCACGCAGGCGTTCGCGGTACTCCTCGATGAAGCGCTCCCGCTCGGTACCAGCGAGGCCGTTCGGGATCGGGCGAAGTCCGGTCGCCTTGACCCATTCGTACACCGGGTCCTTGCCTTCGAGACGCTGGAGGTACTCCGTTGGATACGGCGAGTCTGCTCCATCCGAAGTCCTCTCCAGTCTGGGGCGGGTCGGAGCGCATTGGGAAGGACGCAGGATGACGTCACACCACGGCGGCGGGCGGAAGATCGGCGCGGTGCTGTTCGACTGCGACGGCGTGCTCGTGGACAGCGAGCGGGTCGCGGTCGAGTGCATCGTCCAGTTCGCGGCCCGCTACGGGGCCGAATTCGAGCTCGGGGAGGCCCTCGACCGGTTCACCGGCGCGCGGATGGCGGACACCGTGCGCCACATCGAGTCACGCGCGGGCCGCGCGTTGCCCGACGATTTCGAGGATCGCCTCCGGGCTCGCATGGCGGCGGAGTTCGAGGCCCGGCTCGAACCGATGGAGGGGGCGGCGGCGCTCGTCGAATCCCTGGACGTCCCGTACTGCGTCGTCTCGAACGGTCCGCGCGCGAAGATGGAGGTCACGTTGCGCGTCACCGGGTTGCTGGAACACTTCGCCGGGCGCATCGTGAGCGCCTACGAGGTGGGCGCGTGGAAGCCGGATCCGGCCCTCTTTCTGCACGCGGCGCAGCTTCTCGGGGTGGCGCCCGAGTGCTGCGCGGTGGTAGAGGACAGTGGCTACGGCATCGCCGCCGGGCTGGCGGCCGGCATGCAGGTCTTCGCCTTGGTCGGTGGCGAGCGCTCGCCTGCCCTGCCGGAGGGGGTGGTTCCGGTGGCGTCGCTCTCGGAGCTGCACGACCGGATCGGATGCCGGGCGGCGAGGAGCGCCGGTTCGTCGAGTCGATGCGCTGTGCCGATCGGAGACGATGGCCGGCAGGCCGTCACGGGCCCGGAGGAGCGCGGGAGAGAGGAAGGCTGACGAACAACGGCCTCCCTCCTGGAACGGGCGTCCTGCCGCACCCGGGGGATGGTGTTTGGCCGAAGGCCCCTGGGCTGGACCGTGCTCGACGTGACGGCGGTGGTGTCGACCCGCTGGGCCGGACGCTGCCTGCCACCGGCAGCCCCGCTGTTCCGGCTCAGGTGCCGGACCGTTCGAGAAGCTGCGCGACGATGCCCGCCGCGATGGCCGCCGGGTGCTTCGAGCGGATCGCGGGCAGGCCGATGGGGCACACGAGGCCTGCGACCCGCGCCTCCGGGATACCGGCTTCGCGCAGCCGGCGTATGAACCGGGCCCGTTTGCTGGCCGACCCGATGAGCCCGACGTAGCTGAAGCGTTGCGCCGAGAGCGCCGCGTGGACGATGGCCAGGTCGAGGGGGTGGCGATGGGTCATCACTACCACGAAGGCGCGGTCGGGCGCGCGGGCGAGCTCGCCCGCGGCGTCGGCGCTTCGCAAGGGATGCACGTTGGCGGGGACCGCCCCGGGGAAGATGCCTTCGCGCTCGTCGATCCAGGTGACCTCGAAGGGTAGCGGGGCGAGCGCGAGCATCAGCGCCCGTCCGACGTGCCCGGCGCCGAACAGCCAAAGCGGGCGTCGGGGGTCGCGGAACCGCTCGATGATGACCCCGGCGTCCTCGACGTCGACGGGGAGGCCTTCGGATGCGAAGCCGCTACCGGGGATGTACTCGACAGTGGCGGAGCGGCTGGCTCTCGCGAAGGGGACGCCGGCCGCCTCGTGCGTGACGCCGCCGCCGTCGGCCTCGACCTCGGTTTCGGCTCTCTCCTCGACGACCCGTTCGACCGTCCTGGGCCCGATCCGCCCGCGGGTCACGAAGGGGCCGGCGGCTTCGCGCCCGGCGAGGGCCCGGGCTTCATCGAGCCGATCGCGATCGAACACCTCGGTCAGCAGCCGCACGCTGCCGCCGCAGCACTGGCCGAGGTCGGGGCCCAGCGTGAACCGGCCGAGGGCGGCCGACGGCGCGTCCTTTGAAAGCGCGTCGCGCGCTGCGCCGATCGCCCGCCATTCGAGCTCGCCGCCGCCGATCGTTCCATGAAGGCCGCCGTCCGGCGCGATGACCATGCGCGCCCCCGGCTCGCGTGGAGCGGAGCCGCGGACCGCGGCGACCGTCACGAGCGCACAACGCCCATGCGCGCCGACCATCTCCGCGATCATCGACCAAATCCGCATCGGCTCAACTTGTCACGGCCTGCCCGTACCGCGGCCTCGCACCAAGCCAGCTCTCGAAGCCGGTGTCTCGCCGTCGATCACCCCGCCCACGATGATCCTGCCGTTCCTGCCTCGCATCAAGTCAGCTCTCGAAGCCGTCGTCCCTCCCCGTGACGGACGTCGCCGCCCGCGGCTCCGGGCGGTCGCCACTCTCCTCCCCCATGTCCCGTCATGGCAAGGCTTCTCGCCCGAACCACCCGTCGGGCCACGCCTCCCGGCGGTCCCCGGCGCACACGCCTTCCCGCCCGGATCTTCAACCCGGCGGACCGTTGCCGTCACGCCCCCGGACGCGTGCGAAGGCGCGCTTCATCTTCGGCCCCAGGCTTTCGAGTCCGTCGGGCAGGAAGAGGATGGAGGCGATCAGGATGGCGCCGTAGACGAGCGGCCTCGCCTGGTCCACCCCCATCCCGCGCAGCACGATCTCGTTCACCACGGTCAGCGCCGCCACGCCGAGGATCGGACCGTAGAGGGTGGCCGTCCCTCCCACGATGACCCACACCAGGACGTAGACCATGGCCTCCACGTCGAACTGGTTCGGGTTCACCGTGCCGAGATAGTGCGCCAGCAGGGCGCCGGCCAGACCCGCGAAGAACGAGGCGATGACGAAGGCGAGGGTCCGGTATCGGCGGGTGTCGACGCCTACCGATTCCGCCAGCCGGTCCTGCCAGTGGATCGCGTGGAAGGTCAGCCCGATCCGGGAGTGCTCCAGGCGATGGAGGACGAGCAGCGAGAGGGTGACGACGGCCAGGCACAGGTAGTAGTAGTTGACGGGATCGAAGAACGCGATCTCCAGGCCGCCGATCGTGACGTCCGGGACCGAAGGGATGAGCTTGATGCCCTTCGGCCCTCCGAAAGGTTCACGGAACCGCTTCCAGCACAGCCGGATGATCTCGCCGGCCGCGAAGGATCCGATGAGGAAGTAGAACGCCTTCATCCGCAACAGCGGAAAGCTCAGGATACAGGCGACCAGAGCGGCGACCGCGGCCCCCAGCAGCATCGCCGGCGGCACCGGGACGCCCAGGCGCTTCGCCAGCAGCGTGCTCGCGTAGGCGCCGACCCCCATGATCACCACGTGGGCGAGCGACCACTCCCCGGTGAGGGTCAACAGCCGGTAGCTCACCACCACCAGGACGTTGATGAGCAGAAAGACCGCGACCTCTTTCTGGGAGAAGCTGAGCAGGTGGGGCATCACGACGAGGGCCGTATAGACCCCCGCGAGCGCCGCCCAGAACCTCCGGCCGTGGTGTGCGCTGCGCACGATTGGTGTGCGGCTCAGGCCCGTTCCCGGACCCCGAACAGCCCCGTCGGCCGCACGACGAGCACCACCAGCATCAGCAGCAGGCCGACGATGTCGGCGACCACCCCGTCGGAGAACGTCGTCACGAAGGTGTGGACGAATGCGTAGAGGATCGCCGCCGCCACCGCGCCTTCGAGGCTGCCGAGTCCGCCGACGATGGTGACGATGAAGGCGGTGACGATCACCGAATGGCCCATGTACGGCCAGGTGCGTACCAGGGGGGCCGCGAGGGCGCCGGCGACGCCGGCCATGGCCGAGGCGATGCACATGGCGAGGCGCGCGGTGCGGTCGATCGAGATCCCCTGCAGGGCGGCCGCCTCCGGGTCCTGGGCGCAGGCCCGGAGCGCCCATCCGAAACGGGTGCGGTGGAGAAACACCCATAGCGCGCCGAGGACGACGCACGCACCGAGGACGACGTAGAGCCGCTGGAGGGAGACGACCACGCCTTCGAGGCCGAACAGGTGGAACGTGGCGCGGATGGGCGGGGCGATGTGCTCCATGCGCACTCCGAAACCCATGGCGACCGCCGCCTGCAGCATCAGCAACAGCCCGATGGAGACGATCAGCCCCGCCAGGGGGTTGTCCCTGACGGGCCGGAACAGCGTCCGCTCCGTCGCAATCCCGAGCGCCCCGACGAAGACGAGCCCGAGCATCACGGCGAAGAAGTACGGATACGACTGGTCCGCGTACGCGAACACCACGCAATAGGCGCCGAGCATGAACAGCTCGCCGTGGGCGAAGTTGACCACCCCCATCACCCCGAAGATCAGCATGAGCCCGACCGCGATCAGGGCCATGAAGCTCGCCGCGTAGACGGCGTTGACGCAGGTCTGCAGGAGCAGCTCGATCATCGGGTCGGTGGGGGCGGCGGCAACGACGGGGGCGGGAAACACGCCGGAGGAGCGGGAACGCCGCTCCTCCGGCCCTTCGATCCGGCCCGTGCGACTGCGGTCGCGCCGGCCGGGCTCAGCCGCGCTGGTGGTACATCTCGCCCATGTCGGTGAAGTGCTTGACCAGCAGGTCGCCGTGGCGGGACCACCACTCGGGGATGTTCCGGAACTCCTTGATGACCGCCTTGCCGTTCTCGATCACCACCACCGGCCAGTTGCCGACGAGCGCGTTGTCGATCCCGAACAGCTCCCTGCCCCACCAGCGCGCGTCGCCGAAGGCGTGCTTGCCGGTGCCGCCCTGCTTCATGCCCGCCAGCACGTCCCGGGGCTCCACGCTGCCGGCACGCTGGGCGCCCTGCACCCAGAGATCCATGATCGACGCGTACTCCCACGAGACCGCGCCCCACTCTCCGGGCCAGCGCTTGCTGTACTCGGCGTAGAACTCACCCGGGGCGTCGAAGTTGATCTCCGGCCGGTCGAGGGCCGGGTCGTTGAAGTCGGGGAACTGGAAGATGAAGCCTTCCATGAACTCCCTGGAGGTCTTCTCCACGATCTTCTCGTAGAAGTCCGCGGTGCAGGAGATCATCTGGCCCTCGAACCCCTGCTGGTAGGCCTGCTCGCACAGGGGATGCACGTAGTCCGCGTAGGCGGTGTCGAGGCACAGGACATCCGGGTTCTTCGACAGCATCGAGGTCATCACCGGCGCGAAGTCGGTGGTCGAGAGATCGAAAAAGACGGTGTCCAGGACCTCGATCCCGTGCGCCTCGAAGGCCGCGAGATAGGTCGCCACCGAGGGCCGGCCGAGCGAGTCGTCCTGCGCGCAGATCACCGCGGTCTTGAGGTTCGGCATGTTGTCGGCGAGCCACCACACGCCCGTGACGTTGTAGATGGGGTGGACCTCGCAGGGGGCGATCAGGGTCGTGGTGTCCGGCGACAGATCGCTCGGCAGCAGGGTGGACACCAGCATCCCCGACCTGTCGGCGATCGGCTGCACCGCCGGCCACGTATCGCCGCCCAGCATCATGATGAACTTGACCTCGTCCTCGAAGATGAGCTTCGTGGCGCCGGCGCGCGCCTTCTCGGGCGCGTACTCGTTGTCGTAGGAGACGAACTCGAAGGTGTACGTCTCCCCCCCGATCCGCACCCCGCCGGCGGCGTTCACCTTCTCGGCCCAGATCTCGCATCCGTACAGGCCCGGCAGCCCCCAGGCCGCGACCTCTCCGGTGAGGGGCGCGAGGAACCCGATCTTGACGGTCCTGGTGGCGGCAGCAGCGGGGGAGGGAGCCAGACCGCCCGCGAGGGCCGCGCCGGCCGCGGTCGCACCGAGGAAGGTGCGCCGGCCTATCCTCTTCTGAAACAGTTGTTGTGCCATCAGCCTTCTCCTCCTCGTCAGGTGGGGGGGATCCCGATCGTCGTCTCTCGTACGCATCCCTTCGAGGAGAGACATGCTCCGCGATCCGCCCGGAACGCAGCTCCGCAGGGGCCGGCCGAACCTCCGTCCGGCAGTCGCGGATTCCACGGAACCGGCGGATACCGTACCACTTCCGGATCTACCATCGAGAAGCGATGTGCCGATTCCGATCCGGAAGCGGCCACCACCTGCTCCCGACGCCGTGCTCCTGACAGCGGCGCGGCGCTGGTCTTGAACCGGGATCGTAGAGGGTTTACGGTGAGGCCGTGCGCCGGGGAAGGCAGGCGTGTTGAAGAGGCACGCTCCCCGGCTCGGGGCGCGGCCCTGCCGCCGTCGAGGCGACGAGCGCACCGGACCATCACCCCGCGAGGCCGTTCCCATGCCCAGGCTCGGCCAGGAAACGACCGCCCTCATCGGCGTGCTGGTCGCCGTCATCGGCGTCGGTGTCGCCCTCGGTGCCCTCATCCTCACCACCACCGGCGGACTGCGCGAGGAGATTCACGCCATTCCAGCCGAAGCGCGCGCCGACCGGGAAGCATTCGAAAAGCGCCTGGCCGCCGACCGGGAAGCGTCCGTACGGCGCCTGACCGATTTCGAGAAGCAAATCATCAGGCTGACCGAGCAGCAAGGAACCCTCGGCGGCCTCGTCGAGGGCCTGCGCCACCGGCAACTGACCGCGACCGGCTCGAACGACCCGCCCGGATGACACCACGCCCCTGCCATTCCCTCCCCTACCGGGACACGCGCAGCTCGAAGCCCACCCCGTGTTCGGGCCGGTCCGTCCCACCCGCGCGCCGCCAGCCCTCCACGTCCAGCTCCAGCGCCTCGCCCGGCAGGGCCGGACGCCACCCCAACCCGTACCGACGCTCCCCCTCCGGCGCCTGCCCCAGCCGGGTGTAGGGCGTCGCCACACCAACCCCGAACGCACCCACCCCGTAGCCCAACTCCGCCTCCACCCCCGACGCCCGCTCACCCCCCGACCCCCCCACCGGCCACACCTTCCTCCCACAAACGCCCCGCACCGCTCCCCGACTCCCCCCACGACGGCTCCACACGCAACGACAGACCCCGACCACTCCCCCGAGGCCCCAGCCCCACACCGCCCGACACCCCCCACTCCTCCAACTCCCCTCGATGCGCCACCAGCCAACGACCTCCCACCTCCATCACCAGACCCCCGCCCGCCCCAACCCCCGGCCCCTCCCACGACACGCCTCCGCCCAGCTCCACATCCGCCCCCTCGCCCCGTCCCCCCCGTCCCGGCGCTCGTCGTCGCCCCCGCCGCGATGGTCGGCGTCCTCGCCGCGCTCAGCGTGTAGTCGTCCTCCATCGCCGGAGCCACCGCCGTCGTCGTCACCGACTAGAGGGACGCGAAAGATCCCGGGGAATTCGAGCGTTGCCTAATTCGCGCTCCGGAGGCGAGATCCGACGGACCGCCGTCGGTGTCGGTGAGCGGCGTGACGACCCGGATTTTCTCCATTGTTTCTGTTTTTATCTTGTCCCGCTACAGACGGAGGGATCTCGGGCTGCCGGTGGGGGGTGGATCGGAAGCGAACGCTGCTCGACCGCGAGGCCGCGTCTTGACCGTCGCGGCCTCGCGGCCGGACACCACGGTGATCGGGAGCCTCCTGGCCCGGTGGCTTCGGAACCGGAAATGGGGCGTGGAGAACAGACGAGCGATGAACACACGGGCGACGAACACACGGGTGACGAACACACGCGGCGGTCCGCTTCGACTGGCGCTGTTCGGTGCAGGCGGGATTGGCACGCGCCATCTCGAACTCGCGTGCGAGGTGCGCGAGTGCAGGATCGTGGCGGTCGCGGACCCGCGGAACGCGGTGGCGGCGTTCGCCGAACGCCATGGTGTGCGCTTCCATCGCGACTACCGGGAGCTGTTGGCCCGCGAGCCGCTCGATGGCGCGATCGTCGCCACCCCCACCGGCACTCACGCGGAGGTCGGCATCGCTTGCGTCGAGCGCCGGCTGCCGGTGCTGATGGAGAAGCCCGTCGCCGGCACCCTCGCATCGGGCCAGGCCCTCGTGGACGCGGCGGCGGCGCACGGCGCCGCGCTTGCCGTCGGCCACCACCGACGTTTCGACCCGGCGATCGAGGTGGCGCGGGAAGCGATTGAAAGCGGGTGCATCGGGCGGCTCGTCGCGGTCGACTGTCTCTGGGCCATGCGCAAGCACGCCGCGTACTACGAGAAGGACTGGCGCTGCCGCCGTCCGGGCGGGGGGCCGGTGTTGATCAACCTGATCCATGACGTCGATCTGCTGCGCCATCTTTGCGGTGACGTCACCCGCGTGTACGTCGAGGGCGGCTCGCGGCTTCGCGGCCACGAGGTCGAGGAGACGGTCGCGATGACCTTGCGTTTCACGAGCGGCGCGACGGGCACGGTCCTCGCCTCCGACGCGGCACCCTCGCCGTGGGGCTGGGAGCTCGGCACCGGCGAGAACCCGCTGATCCCCCCGACCGGCCGCAACTGCTACCGCCTCCTCGGCACCGAGGGAGCGCTCGCGCTGCCGCGTCTTGAGCTGTGGCGCCACGAGGACGGCGTCCCGGCGAACTGGCGCGAGACGATCCGCCCCCGGACGTTGGCCGCGGGCCCGCGGGCGGCGTTGAAGTCCCAGCTCCGGCACTTCTGCGGGGTCGTGCGCGGGGAGCACGAACCACGGGTGCCGGGAGAGGACGGCTTGCGCACACTGCGCACGGCGCTGGCGATTCTGGAGGCGATGGACAGCGAGGCGCCGGTCACCATCGGCGCCTGACGAGGCCCCGTTCCGGACCGGCGGCGGGCACGGGGACCGATCGCAAACAGCCAGCCAGCCGGGCCATCCGGTTCGACGCCGGGGGTTGCGAGGATCGCGAACCGGGCGCCGTTCGGTCCCAAGCGGACGCGAGACCGCCGGCGGAAGGCGCGCGGCTTCATCGTGCACGGCCGGACCCCACCGCCGGCCCCCGCCATCCGTTCCTCACCCCCGCAGCAGGTGGCCCGCGACGGCGACGAGTGCATCATGCACGGCCGGACCCCACCGCCGGCTCCTGCTATCCGTTCCCCACCCACTGCAGCAGGTGGTCCGCGACGGCGACGAGCACGCCGTCCTGGTTCGTGATCTCGGCCTTCGCGAAGGTGCGCCGTTTCGTGTCGTCGAAGCGCTCGATGCGGTACGACACCGTGACCGTATCGCCGATGAAGACCGGCTTCAGGAAGCGCACCCGGTCCATCCCGACCGCCACCGGAGTCTCCTCCGGACCGTGGCGCGTATCCGCGATCGCCATCGTGGAGGCGGTGGAGACGAATCCGAGGAGGAGTGCGCCGTGGGCCATCCGCCGCCCCCAGGCGGAGCGCGCCATGTAGGTCTGATTGACGTGGTTCGGCGAGAAGTCGCCGGTGATGCCGGCGTAGAGGTACACGTCGCTCTCGCTGACGGTCTTCGTGAACGTCGCCTCGCGGCCGATGGGGACGGGGCTCTCCGGATTCACCGGGCTTCCCGGGCTCTGCGGCATGGCGCTCTCCGACGTCGGGCCGTATCGCGCTATTGTGCCAACGTCGGACCAGGAACGAGAACGGAGGCTGCAATGCAGGACAAGGTGGTGGTGATCACCGGAGCGGCGCGCGGTTTCGGACGCGCGATCGCCGAGCGCATGGGCCGGGACGGGGGCCGCGTCGTCGCGTGGGACGTCGCCCCGGACCCGGCCCAGCCGGTTGCGCACGTCGAGCGGATGGACGTGAGCGACCCGGACTCGGTCGAGGCCGCGACCCGGAACACCCTTGCGGCCATGAGCCGCATCGACGTGCTCGTGAACAACGCCGGGGTGAACGGACCCACGGTGCCGAACTGGGAGTACCCGATCGAGGACTGGCGGCGGGTGATCGCGGTCGACCTGACCGGAGTCTTCCTGTGCTGCCGATCGGTCGTCCCGCACATGCGCGAGCGCGGCGAGGGACGAATCGTCAACGTCGCTTCGGTGGCCGGCAAGGAGGGCAACGCGAACGCGGGACCGTATTCGGCCGCCAAGGCCGGGGTCATCGCGCTCACGAAATCCCTGGGCAAGGAGCTTGCCACCAGCGGCGTGCTCGTGAACTGCATCACCCCGGCGATCGCCGACACCGGGCTGCTGCGCGAAATGACCCCGGAGTACGTCGAGGAAGTCAGGGCGAAGATCCCGATGGGCCGGTTCTGCCGGGTGGAGGAGGTGGCCGAGATGGTCGCGTTCCTGAGCGGGCCCGGCTGCACGTTCACGACGGGCGGGGTGTTCGACCTCACCGGCGGCCGGTCGGTGTACTGAATCCGGCGGGGGTTCGATCGCTCCCGGCTCCCCGCCTCGCTCCCGGTCTTCTGCCCCGCTCCCGCCCCCTGCCCGACTTCACGAAGGTCACCCCGTGATGTCGGTCCGGTATCCGGAACGGCGCCGGGGACGCTGCGATGGACGACCTGATGGGCCGGGTGCAGCCGCGCCGGTCAGCTCCGCCGGCACTCGCCGTCGAGCACCTCGAGCAGCACCTCCTCGGGCACGTTTCCATCGACGACAGGCGAGCCGATCCCGTCCAGCAGGACGAAGTGGATACGGCCGGAGACGGTCTTCTTGTCGTGCGCCATGTGCAGGAGAAGCGCGCGCGGGTTCCATGTGCGGTTCGACGCCAGCGCCGCGATCCGGTCGGGGAGGCGGACGTCGCGCAAGTGGGCGCGCACGCGCTCGACAACGGAAGGATCGCAACGGCCGCTCTTCGCTGAGAGCGCCGCGGCGGCCGCGAGCCCGGCCGCCACCGCCTCGCCGTGCAGCAACGCGCCGTACCCGGCCTCGGCCTCCAGGGCGTGCGCGAAGGTGTGGCCGAGGTTGGCGAGCGCCCGATCACCCCGGTCGCGCTCGTCCACGGCGACGATCCCGGCCTTCGTTTCGCAGCCCATCCGCACCGACTCGATCAGTGGGCTGGAGTCGAGCGCGAGCAACGCCGATGCGTTGTCCTCCAGCCAACGGAACTCCGCCTCGCCGCGGATCAGGCCGCACTTTACGATCTCGCCGTACCCGGAGAGGAGCTCGCGGCGCGGGAGGCTTTCCAGCACGCTCACGTCGTTGAGCACGATCCGGGGTTGGTGGAACGTGCCGACCAGGTTCTTGCCGTGGGGGGTGTTGATCGCGTTCTTGCCGCCGACTGCGCTGTCCACCTGGGACATCAGCGTGGTCGGAACCTGGACGAGGTCGATGCCGCGCATGAACAGGGCGGCTGCAAAGCCCGCGACGTCGCCGACGACCCCGCCCCCGAACGCCACGAGCACCGTGGACCGGTCGACGCCGAGGTCGAGGAGCCGATGGAGCAGCACTTCCAGCTCCCGGAACGACTTCGCCCCTTCGCCGGCCGGAATGGTGAGCGCATCCCACCCGTCGCAGAGCCGGTCGAGGACCGCAGCGAGACGCGGCAGGTGGGCGTCCCGGATCACCGCGTCGGTGACCACGACGGCCCGGCGGCCCACGATGATGGGCGCCAGTACTTCCTCGGCCGTCTCCAGCAGCCGCTCGCCGATCACGATGTCGTATCCGCGCTCCCCGAGGTCCACGCGGACTGTCCGGTGCCCACCCATCGTCTTTCGATCTCCCCGGTTTGCCTTTGGTCCGCTTCCCGGTCCCGTCGGCCACCGAACCGCGAGGGACAACTTTTCAATGGTCGCGGACGATTCGGCGCCCGCTTCATTGCGTCCCGGTCTCCCGGTCCACTTCAATCCGCTCTCGACCGTGCCGTCGCGCCGGCAGACGGGCCCTCCGGTCTGCAGAAGACCCGGCGCCCGCTCATCGCGTCCCGGTCTCCCGGTCCACCTTCAATTCGGTCTCGACCGTCCCATCGAGCCGGTAGACCGTATCCTGGTCCTCGCCGAGGGCGATGACATCCGCACCGGTGATGCCGCGGGCGGCCGCGCGGAGGAACTTGTTGATCACGCCGTGGCAGACGATCAGGGCATCCCGTCCGGCGGCCTCGTGTGCATCGAGGAAGTGTCGGGTGCGAGCGAGCACGTCGGCGCCGCTTTCGCCGCCGGGCGGATGGAAACGGATCGGGTCCTCCAGACGCAGGCGGGCAAGTTCCGGGTGCTCGGCCGCAACGGCATCCCAACCCGGAGAACCGGCCAGGATGCCGACGTTGAAGTCGATGATGCGCTCGTCCGTCCGCACGTCGCCCGCGCCACGGCCGAGCGCGTCCGCGATGATCGCCGCCGTCTCGAAGGCCCGTCCGAGCGGGCTCGCAACGATGTCGATCCACGGGTCCGGAAGGACCTCCCGCAGCAGGCGCCCGAGCGCGGCGGCCTGCCTTCGCCCGGTCCCGGTCAGCGGCGACTCCCGGCGGCCCTGGATACGCCCGGTCCGGTTCCACTCGCTTTCCCCGTGGCGCACGAGGTAAAGAACGCTCACGGGACACCCCGGTTCCGGCGCTCGGACAAAGTGTTTCCCCGATTGTCGTATGAATCAAGGGCCTGTCGTTCCCCCCGATCGAGCCGGGGACAAGCTCCGAGAAAGCCCGTCGTTCCCCCGCTTCCGCGGGGGCAGTGACAGCCTGTGCCTGCAAAAGCGGATAGCCTGAAGAAGACCATTCACGCGTGCGGCTTACCCTCACCGGCAAGCTCGTCGCACCCATCGAACCAGGCGATGAGTCGGGCCGGGTCGGCTTGCGGGCGACAGCTTCGGGGACGGTGGCGGAGCTTCAGCACGACGGTCAGCGCTGCGAACCCGCTGATTGAGCCACGCGATCCGGTCGGAGCCGTCGACGCCCCAGGCGCCGGCGATCGACATGCCGGCGGCCGGGCCGGGCCGCGCCCGAACCCCGGTCTGCAACGGGGCCAGGCCCGGGTTCAGCCGCGTGCGCACGATGATGCAGAGGATGTTGGAGCCCGCCATCATCGGTCCGGGCAGGAAGGCGGCGGCGAACAGGGCGTTGATGGAGGTCGATGCCGACAGCCCTCCCGTCGCGAGGGAGCCGGTTACGGGGCGGCACGGAGCGCGGCGAGGAATTCCGCTTCGTCCGCACGAAAGTGCCGCCTCCAGCACCGCGTCCCCGGAGGACGCGGCAAACGCCGGATCGGCGGTCAAGCCCTCCGACACGTCGCCGCCCCGCGACAGCAGCATCCGGCGCGCGATCTTCGCCAAGGCCTCGGCCCGGCCTTCCCCTTGGTCGCGCTCGAGCCCTTCCGCCAGACCCTCCAGGCGGCCCAGCGCACGGCCTGCCCTCCGGCTCCGATCGCGCAAGGAGCGGAGCAGCGGATCGTCGTCCGGTCCCGTCCGGTCCCGTCCCCTCCCGAGCCCCGAGAAAGCCATCCCGACCCGCTCCAGAACCGCGCAGGTCCACGCCGAAGGAACCGTCTCGTTCAGCGCCGCGTGGATCTCCTCGGCCTGCCAACCCGCAAACGCCCGGCTCCGTCCGAAACCCGGTAGGCCTCGCCTTCGAGCTGGTGGCTCGTCAGCCCCGGCAGCCGCCCCTTCCTGGCTGGCCGTCCGCTTATGCGGCACGTCCACCCACACTTCCGGAAAGCCCCAGGCCTCGTAGATCCGGAGCTTGCCCCGGCAGACGTTCGTGCTGTGGTCGACCTCCAGCACCACGTCCGGGACGTCGTCCTCGCCCAACACCATCGCCCTGGCGCCCGGCAGCCGGGCGCGCGCCGGGTGCAGATATACGGACTCGTCGGCCTGCCGGATGCGCCACGCCTCGCCCCGAGCGTCGCGCAGCAACAGATCCATCGAGCCGTAGCCCTTGATGGGCGAGCCGCGCACCCCGGCGACCAGGGTCGCGAGCCTCATCAGGGTGCGCGACGGCGCCTCGTGGTACGGTCTGGTCGGTTCGCAGACCCAGGCGGTTTCGCTGGCGCCGTCCCAGAACTCCAGCCGCCCGTCGTAGAGGTCGAGCGCTTCGCGCGGCAGGCAGACGGGCTTGCAGCCGGGGAACTCCGGCTCCGACGAAGGGGGAGAGTCCAGGGGCGGCGTGCTCCGGCGCCGCAACGTGTCGGCCACGCCGGCATCGGGGGGATGAATGGTGTCCATGCCGGCATTCCAGGCCCGTGTCGCGGGTGGAGCCAACCCGAGCCCAGTGTAGCCGGGGGTCGGAGCGAACACGGGGTCGGAGCGAACACGAGGCCGGAGAATTCGATCGTCCCCTCCCCCACCGGCAGCAGGCCGGAGATCGCTTTGAGCAGGGCGGACCTGCCGGCGCCGCCGGGCAAGGCGGCGATCTGCCCTTCGGACACCGACGGATCGACCCTCGCGGGATCTGCACCCCGCCGTCTCCGGTGGTCACGCCGCGTATCGAGAGCATTCGTCTTCCGCCGACGAACGAGGCGGTCCGGACGACCCCGGGGCGCGAGCCATGACACAAACAACCCGACGGCCTCGACACGGGCCGCTCCCGGGAGCCGTCTCAGGGCAGGATCTTCGCCGCCCGGTACTCCTCGATCAGCGCGAGCAGCCGCGTCTCGCTGTCCGCCCACTCGTGGAAGCCGAACGCCCGCGCCTTGTTCGTGCCGAGGATCTCGTCCCAGGTCCGTTCGAGGGTGGCGTCGAGGTAGCCCCAGTTCGCGATCCCGGAGAGCGCGCGTGGCGCGAGCCCGTACCGTACGCGGATCCGCTCCCAGACCCCTTCCCGGCCCTGCATCGATTGCGCGAGGCGCATCGGCCGCACGCTCCCGCAGGCCATGCCGAAGGCGCCGGCGATGCGCGGCCAGAGGCGGCGCCACCTAAAGATGTCGCCGTTGGTCACGTTGAACGCCTGACCCGCGCACGCGGGCTCGTCCGCCATCCACGCCGCCGCCCGCGCGAGCAGCTCGATCGAGGTCACCTGGGTCAGGCTGCGGTACGCGCCTTCCGGCCCCGGAAAATCAAGGGCGCAGCCGAGCTCGCGGCAGATGGCCGCGTACGCGCCGAGCGACGAGACGAGGTTGCGGGCGATGTCCGGAGAGAAGTGCAACAGGGTGTTCGGCCGCGACGCCGACCAGCGCCACGGCCGCCCCTCGGAGCGCCGCCGCAGCAGGTCTTCCTGGTCGTAGTTGAAGTTTTCGATCGGCGCACGCGGATCGTCCTCGCGGGCGGGAGTCGGAAAGGGCCCGACGTGCACGCCGTAGACCTTGCCACCCTGCACGAGGTGCACGTGCCGCAGCGGTCCGCGTTCGGCCGCACTCAGCACGTTGTCGAGCAACGCGAGGTTGGTCGCGGCGTCTTCGATCGTCTGCTCCCGGTGGGAGGCCCGGGCGCAGTAGAACAGGCGCGTGGCGTCCCCGTGCCCGTCCAGCGCCCGCCGGCACTGCCCGGCATCCGCGAGATCGACCCGGGCGTACTCCACGCCGGCGACCGGACGCTCCGGTGGATTGCGCGACAGGCCGACAACCGCCCGATCCCCGGTCGATGCAAGCTCGCGCGCGATGGCGCCGCCCACCGCTCCGGTCGCTCCCGCGATGATCGCTTTTCGGCTTTCTTTCATTTGTTGCTCCCGCGCGGCGTCCGCACGGGCACCGTACCCGTACCGCCGGTTCGGAAGGGTACAGGGTTCAAGGATGGATGGAGCAGATGGGACGCGGAAACGCGCAAACGGCGCCGATCCGCGATGCGGTCCCGGCGATGGCCGCCACCCTGCTCCGGACTCCGTTCGGCACGGCTCGGGGGTCCTCCCGAGTGTCGTCTGTCGAACACAGGATCATCCTCTGCCTGAACTGTGGTCGAATATCCGAATCGACAAGTTACGGAAGTTGTTCGGCACAGGAAATGGAGGGATCCCCGAGCTGTAAGACGCTTCCGGCCGCGGCGGACCGTCCGACCCGGTTCGGCAACTCCGTCTACGGCGCATCGTCTGGACGGCCGAACCCCCCGAATACCGAACATTCCGGCGAAGAGACCGCCGCATACGGAGCACCGACATGAAAGCCGCCGTCAGCTACGGGGCCGGCGAAGCGCTGGTCGTGGAAGAGATCGACATCTCCCCTCCCGGCGAGGGGGAAGTGCTGGTGCAGGTCGGCGCCTGTGCCATCTGCCAGAGCGATCTGCACTCTCTGAGCGGCGCTTGGCCCAGCGAGACGTTTCCCATGATCTGCGGCCACGAAGTGGCGGGGACGGTGGCGGAGCGGGGCGCCGGGGTCGTCACCTTGCGCGAGGGCGATCGAGTCGTCGTGAGCCTGGTGCGCGACTGCCGGCAGTGCCGCTACTGCAAGACGGGGCACCCCTATCTTTGCGAGGGCCGGCTCCCCATCGACTCCGAAACGCGCTTTCGCAACCGTGGGGGCCTGCGCATCCATCAAGGCTTGCGCACGGGCGGCTTTGCCGAGCAGGTTCTGGTCCACCACTCCCAGACGGTGGTCATCCCCGACGACATGCCCCTGGAACACGCGGGGCTCCTGGCCTGCGGCGTGTTGACCGGTTTCGGCGCGGTGGTCAACGCGGCGCGCATGGAGCCGGGGCGAACGGCCGCGGTCGTCGGGGTCGGCGGCGTCGGCATCAACTGCGTGCAGGGCGCGGCCATCGCCGGTGCGCGGACCTTGATGGCGATCGACGTGGAGCCCGCGAAGTTCGCTCTGGCCCAGGCGCTCGGCGCCACCCATGCACTGAACCCGAAGGACGGCGGGGTCGCGGAGGCGGTCGCCGAGATCACCGGGGGCGCCGGCGTCGACTATGTCTTCGTGGCGGCCGGAAGCGCGGAAGCCATCGAACTCGGCGGCGACCTCCTGGCCAGGCTCGGCTGCATGGTCGTCGCCTCCATGCCGCCGGCCGGGGTGACCGCGCCCCTGAAGCCCGACGACCTCGTCAGCAAGAACCAGACCTTCATTGGCACCAAGATGGGCGCGGCGCGGCTGCCGAAGGACGTCCCGCGCCTGATCGAGCTGTACCGGGAAGGTCGGCTGAAGCTCGCCGAACTGATCGCGGACCGCTACCCGCTGGAGAAAATCAACCGGGCCCTCGACACCGCCGGACAAGGCGCCGCGGCGCGCAACGTCATCGTCTTCGAGTGACGAGGACCGCCGGGAGGGCCGGCCGGCTCGACTCCCCGCCCGCGCGCGGCGCAACGCGGCGCCGATGCGCTCCACGCCTGGAAGGGTATCCCGCCGGCCGCTCGCAAGAAGTGCGAGATCGGTGGCCGAGACTCAATCGATCCGTTTGTTCCCTGAGAATATATGATATATCTTTCCTTCACCTCTCGTCCCGGAAACAACGCAATGTCGCCAGCCTGCCCCGACTTCCCCAGGGAAGAATTCGAGCACCGCCACGCCAGGGCCCGCGCCTTGATGGCCGAGCGGAACATCGATGCCTTGTTCATCACCGAAAAGCTCAATTACGCCTACTTCTCCGGCCACCGCTCCTGCCAGAACCCCGTCGACAAGATCCGCTCCTACATGTTCATCCTGCCCCAGGGACGACGATCCCGTCCTGATCACCATGCCCTTCGAGGTCATGCAGGTCGAGCAGACCACATATGTCGAGGGTGTAACTCTGAAACTGATCCATCACGCCGCCCGTTTACAAGGAAACGGTATGACGTTGTCGGGAATCGTCACTTCCCGATGGTAGGTCCCTGACAGCATCTCCCAGGCCGAATCGAACCGCCCACTTTGTATCAGGGCGCGAAGCGTCAGGATGGCCTGCCCCCCGGCATGACGCCAGCGCATCCCCGAACGCTTCAGCCGTTGGGTGACCAACGTCTTGCACGCCGCCTCCACCACCCCCGAGCCAATGGGCAGATGCCGTGCCTTCGCCTCGGCATAGCCCATGCGGTGACGGTGGTTGCGGAAGTATCCCAACACCTCGGCGATACGCTTGCTCTTCGGCTGCTTCCTGCGTTGATGGTTCAGCGAACGAATCACCTTCTCCACGCCGCCGCACTCATGGCGCAACAGATGGCGCAGCTTCTCGTAGTGCGCCCGCCCCTTCGCATCGTCCTGTCCATAGCAGGCATCGAGTCCCGACTTCAGTTGCTCGGCCGCATGGTAGAAGTCCACCACCGCCGTGCCCTGCGGCGCCAACGTATCAAGATAGCGCCAGTTGTCATGCGCCCCGTCGGCTATCTTGACCACCTGCAGGTCCGGACGCTTTGCAAGCACCGCCTCAAGCTCCGCGCACAACGTCTTCTTCAACGCCTCCTTGCACGGCTGCGGCATCCGACCCACATACACCGTCTCCAGCCGCTCCCCCTCGGCATCACAGGTCGTGAGCGTCCCACACCCCGCCTCCTGATAGCCTGAGCTCCCATCCGCCCGCTTCGCATCCTTCATCGGCACCATCACCCCATCGAGCGACACCGCCACCGTCACCGCCTCCTCCGCCACCGCGCACCCCTTGCGCAACGCCGCCTCGAACGCCTCGCGCTGCCCCTCCCACCGCGCGCCCAACTCCTTCGGCAACCGGTCCAGCGAGCTCTTCGAAGGCCTCATCCGCCCCCACTCCCGAAACACCGCCTCCCCTTCCTGCGGCGTCACGTGCGCCACCACCACGCTCGCCTGACGCGCCGCCAGCCCCGTCCAGTGCCCCGCCACTATCCCCGCACGCCACTCCATCGGCGCCACCGCGCGCTCACCGCCACATCGGTACAGCGTGCGATGCACCCCCACCGCTCCCCCCGCACTCGTGTACGTCGCGTGACTGCGCAGCACCCGGTGGTACCGCCGCCCCTCCATCTCGACGAATGGCAGGTCCACGTCCAGACGCTCCAGCGTCTCCCCCACCACCTCGCGCTCGGCTTCGGCAAACAGCCCACGGAGCTCCCGCTCCACTCCTTCGAAGTCCTCCCCCGTCACCGGGCGCGCTCGCAAGGCGTTGACCTGCTCGACCAATCGCGCGAGGGCTTGCTCTCCTCGCTCGCTGTGGCTGGCGCAATGGGCGGGTGCGTGAAATACTGACATTGGGGCAGCCCTCCGGGGCGATGTTGGGGTTCACACCAAACATTGTTCCAGAGGTTCACTGCCCCGTCTTCCCTCCCGTTGAGCCCGCTCCTGACAAATTGTCACCAGAGCCCTTTAGCTCCTCTCCCTTCAAAATATACAACTTCAATGATTTCGATCAGTTACAAAGACTTCTTAATGTCAATTTGAGATCTACACCCTATGTCGAGAACGTCAGGACCATCGGCGGGCTGACCGGGCATCCGGAGTTCATCGTCGATACGTTCAAGTCCATGGGGCTCGGCAAGGCGCGCATCGGCGCCGAGCTGGGCCGCGAGCAGTACCTCGGCACCAACGTCCTGGCTCTGGAGGAGATCAGGAAAGGGCTGTCGGGGGCGGAGTTCGTCGACGCCGCGCAGATCATCCTGGACGTGCGGGTCGTCAAGTCCCCGCGCGAGATCGAGTACATGCGCAAGGCGTCGCAGATCACCGCGCAGGCGGAGAAGGAGATCTTCGAGGAGGTGCACGCGGGGATGACCGAGAACGAGATCGCGGTCGGGCTGCGCACCCGCCTGTTCGAGAAGGGAGCGGAGGATCTGACCCTGCTGTGCGTCGTCTCCGGTCCGTCCACCGGGGGGATCTGCCTGCTGCCGACCGACCGGGTCGTGCGCAAGGGCGACACCCTCGGATTCGACTGCGGCGTGACCTACAAGGGCTACTGCTGCGACATGACCCGCACCGCGTCGGTGGGCGAGCCGTCGCAGGAGCTGAGCGAGTTCTACGAATGGATGATGAAGCTGCGCCACGACTGCAGCATGACGCTGCGGCCGGGCAGGACCCCGCGCGATCTGGTCGCGGTCGTCGATCGATACCTCGCCGAGCGCGGCCTCAAGACCATGGGGGTGGGCCGGATCGGGCATGGAGTCGGCATCGAGACGACGGAGTACCCTTCGCTCGCCGCCTTCGAGGACGTCACCTTCGAAAAGGGCATGGTGTTCGCGTGCAATCCCAACTTCGCCAACCACCTGGGCTTCCTCAACGCGGAGGACAACTGGGCGATCACGGACGGCGATCCGGATCTGCTGACGGATCCCGTCGCCCCGATGCGGATCCCGGTGGTCGCGGCTTGAGCCGCGCCGGGCGGAAGGCGCCACGGATCCGGAGAACATCGTGAAACCGATCGACAAGGGCCACGGAGTACTTCCCGGGCAAAGCCTGGCGCAGGCGTGACGCATCCCGGATGCCGATATCCGGGGAGCTCCGGAAGAGCGCCGATGGCCACCGTGTCGAGGCGACTGGGCCTCATCTGGCCGGATACCGGCGAGGACCGGTCACGGTTCGAGATGGCGCCGGCGGATCTCCCCGATTGTTGCATAAACTATTGCGGGCGGGCGTCAAGCGGCGGCGTTCAGTATTGCGAGAGCACGTCGGAGCTCACCTTCTCGATTATCGTTGCTGTTCATGGAGAGGATCGATTTGCCGGCTGGGCGGATAATGCGCCCGGCGCACTGGATGAGGGTACGACGAAGGGTCCCAATCTCCCGGAAGCGCCACAGCGCAGTGCGCTTTGCGGTCGTGCCACGGGCGCGAAGGTCGAGTTGGATCCGTAGCTCGCGAGTGAGGTTGTGAGCAAGGATGCCGGCGAATGTACAGTTGGTTGCCGAAGCTCCCAAGCTCTCCTGTCATCTTGTGTTCTCACCAATTGGAACACACGGCCTGTACATCGATCCAATCGAAAAGTCCATTTTGCCGTCAATGGGGACTGCACGACGTCGTATCGCGCATCCGATGGTAACGTCGTCCTTTGAAGGACGTCGGATGCATCTGCTTGAGCCAATGTAGAGGTAACAGAAACAGCGAGAGCAGATGCAATAGCCATTCCAGCCGCCATTGGAACGCGAAGACATCTTCCGTGGTGCATCCGGGCGCTCCCCACCTCAGAACTTCCTGTACGCCTCGCGCAACTGCACCATCGGGTGGCGCTCCGACATCTGGAACTTGACGAGCAGCTCGCGGGCGATCATGTCGCGGTCCTGCTGGTTGTCGGGAAGATCGATGTCGTCCGGGACCCGCACCCAGCCGTTGATGTTGCGGTCGAACACCGCGGCGTGCCCCTCTTCGTAGCCCATGTGCACGTCTTCCAGCCAGTTGAGATCGTCCCAGCCCATGATCTCGATGTACTTCCGGAGAAAGGGGGTGAGGCGATCGTAGTCGGGAAGGAGGTTGACGTCGTAGCGATAGCCGATGTGCTGGCCGATCTCCTTCTCGCGCTCCGAATCGAGCCCGTCGCCGGAAATGAACTGGTCGACGCTCCTGATCTCGGAGCCCTTGTAGCTGGTGCCTGCCATGGATCTCTCCGGTTTTCTGGTCTGCCTGCGGATGGGATGTTCAAATTCGCAAGCTCCATTGCCGATCAGGCAAGGAGCTTGCGTAGAAATTCCGGGGCGAAATCGGCCCCGTTACGCCAGGAGAGGGTATGTCCCTCCAAGGTGAACGACTGGAAAAACGATCTGTCCCTCAGCGGCTCGAAGACCTCGCCATGCAGCTCGGATGAAAGATCGATCTCACCCTGCGCACCGTCGTTGAAAGCCAGCCAGACTCTGTAGTCGCGCGTGTACTTCGCGTCGGTCACGTGTACGAACATCATCTACTCCAGAGGCCCACTCGGCCGGGTGAGTCTCAAAGCAGCTTGATGAGGCTGAACGTGATCGCCGCGTTCGCGATGACGATGCCGAGCGCGACCTGGTAGAGGTCGGCGCGGGTGGCGAGATCGGAACGGCTTGCCGAAGCCGCATCGCGCATCGTCTTCGCCGCTGCTTCGGCCTGCTCGCGGGTGAAGCCGGCCGCTTCGAGCTCGCGGGCGGCGCTGAGGGTGTCGAAGGTGCTGATGCTCATGACGGTGTTTCCGTGTGGTGGCCGTTGGCTTTCGGCAAGGGCAATGATCGGACCGTTTCCAACCCGATGGGGTCCACCTCACCCCTCGCTTCGTCCAAGCCTCTACAGGTGATGGTAGTCCTCGATGCCCACAGTGTAGCCGGTGCCCGCCAGCGGGACGCCGGCCATGGCCGATGCCTCCATCGTCAGCGCGGCCAGGTCCTCCGGCTCCAGGCTGTGGACGTCGGTCTTCCCGCAGGCGCGGGCCATCATCTGGGCCTCGATGGTCAGGGTGTGCAGGAAGTTGTAGACCCGTTCCGCCGCCTCGTCCGGGTCGAGCCGCGCGCGTAGCGCCGGGTCCTGGGTCGCCACGCCGACCGGGCAGCGTCCGGTGTGGCAGTGGTAGCAGTAGCCGGCCTCGACGCCGATCTCCGTCTCGTAGTCGGATTCGGGGACGTTCTTGTTGCAGTTCAGCGCCATCAGCACCGAGTGGCCGATGGCGATGGCGTCGGCGCCCAGCGCGAGCGCCTTGGCCACGTCCCCGCCGTTGCGGATGCCGCCGGCGTAGATGAGGGAGATCTCGCCCCGCTTGCCGAGATCGTCGATGGCCTTGCGGGCTTGGCGGATGGCCGCCATGCCGGGTACGCCGGTCTCCTCGGTCGCGAGATGCGGGCCGGCGCCGGTGCCGCCTTCCATCCCGTCGATGTAGATGGAATCGGGGTCGCACTTCACGGCCATGCGCACGTCGTCGTAGACGCGCGCGGCGCCGAGCTTGAGCTGGATCGGGATCTGCCAGTCCGTCGCTTCGCGGATCTCCAGGATCTTCAGCGCGAGGTCGTCGGGGCCGAGCCAGTCGGGATGGCGGGCCGGGGAGCGCTGGTCGATGCCGGCGGGGAGGCTGCGCATCTCCGCCACCTGGTCGGTGACCTTCTGACCCATCAGGTGCCCGCCGAGCCCCACCTTGCACCCCTGGCCGATGAAGAACTCGCAGGCATCGGCGAGCATCAGGTGGTGGGGGTTGAAGCCGTAGCGGGACTGGATGCACTGGTAGAGCCACTTGGTCGAGTAGCGCCGCTCGTCGGGGATCATGCCGCCCTCGCCCGAACAGGTCGCCGAGCCGGCCATGGTCGCGCCGCGGGCCAGCGCGGTCTTGGCCTCGTAGGACAGGGCGCCGAAGCTCATGCCGGTGACGTAGACGGGGATGTCGAGCTCCAGCGGAACCTTCGCGCGCGGGCCGATGACGGTCCTGGTGTCGCACTTCTCCCGGTAGCCCTCGATCACGAAGCGGGTGAGGGTGCCGGGGAGGAAGGTGAGGTCGTCCCAGTGCGGGATCTTCTTGAACATCGAGAAGCCGCGCATCCGGTAGCGCCCGAGCTCGGACTTGATGTGGATGTCGTCGATCACCTCGGGGGTGAAGATCCCGCTCCGTCCGAGGATGCTGGTGTTGCGCCTCGGCTTCGCGTCCGGTTCGAGCCTCGGCGCGGTATGGTGCTTCGCCATCGTCGGTGTCTCCCGTATTCTCGTTACTTATGAGTGGGAATCGATTCCATAGCTTCTTTACTACTCTCTGGGCTTCTTTACCCACTTTCTGCCATACCCGATTGTTGCTGAACCTGGAGACCCGTCATTCCCGCGAAAGCGGGAATCCACTTCAACCAGTGTGCCATTGGGTCTGCTGCAAGGATATGAACAGGAAATTTTCATGATAGTCCCTGGATTCCCGCTTTCGCGGGAATGACGGCCTGTGTTCGCGAAGCCCACGCCCGCGGAAGCAGGTGGCTTGAAGCGCCCTGCCTCACAGGATCAGCTTCTTCTCGGTCGGTTCCAGGTTATCGTAGTTCCAGAGCTGCTTGCCGGCGACGATCTTCGTGAAGTGGTCCACGCCCTTGTCCGGGAGCATCTCGTACTGCCGGAGCTTGCGGATGAGCCATGCCTTGTCGAGGTCGGTGAGCTCCGCCGGCACCGCGTCCACGCCGAGGTCGCGGATCGTGCCGCCCACGTAGATGGTCCCGTCGTACATCGAATCGCCGAGGTTCTTGCCCGCGTTGCCGCAAACCACCATGCGCCCGCGCTGCATCATGAAGCCGGAGAAGGCGCCGGTGTCTCCGCCCACGATGATGGTGCCGCCCTTCATGTCGATGCCGGTCCGTGACCCCACCGATCCGCGGCAGACCAGATCGCCCCCGCGGATCGCGGCGCCGAAGGTCGAGCCGGCGTTCTTCTCGATGAGCACGGTGCCTGCCATCATGTTCTCGCCGCAGGACCAGCCCACGCGGCCCTCGATGCGCACGTTGGGGCCGTCGATGAGTCCGATCGCGAAGTATCCGAGGGAGCCTTCGAAGATGAGGTTCAGCCGGTTGAGGATCCCCACCCCGAGGGAGTGCTTGCCGCGCGGGTTGCGGACCACGATGGTTCCGTAGCCCTCCTGCATGAGGGCGCGCAGCTTCGCGTTGACCTCGGTGGAGGTCAGGGAATCGGCGTCGATCTCGATGCGCTTGTTGTAGTCGACCTCCGGGGCCCAGGGGTAGACGAACCGCTCCTCTTCCTCGGGGCGGAAGAAGACCTGCTGGGTCCGGCCCGCGAGCTGCTCGGTGTGCATCCCCATCGCATAGGAGCGCTCGTCGCCGGGGTTGCCGGGGGCGTTCATGCCTGCCATGTCGGGTCTCCTCGTCCGATGCGGGCGGGACGCCTGCGTCCGCCAGGACGCGCCGTTCCCCGGGACACCTGGATTCCCGCTTGCCCCCCGCTTTCGCGGGGATGACAGGGAATGACGGCGTTGAAGGCGCGGGAACAGCCAAAGCGGGCGGGACGCCCGCATCCCAAAGGGATGCGCCGATCCCAGGGGGTCATGCCTGCCATACCCGGGTCTCCTCGTCGTAGGGGTCGGTGGTGTCGATCTCCTCGGGGAGGATGGCGCGGATGGCGACCTCCTCGGACGCCAGGGCGATGAGGTCGTCGCTCTCGTAGAGGACCAGCGGCTTGGCCGCCATCGTGTCCTTGGCCATGCCGAGCTGGTCGCGGGTGGCGACGAGGTAGGTGAACACGCCGTCGATCTCGCGCACCGAGCGTTCCAGGGATTCGTCGAGGTCCACGCCGTTCGCGAGGTTGTGCGCGGTGTACACCGCGAGGAGCTCGGAATCGCAGTCGGACATGAAGCGGTGGCCCTTGCGCTCCATCTCGCGGCGCATGATCCAGTAGTTCGTGATCTGGCCGTTGTGGACCACCGCGACGTCGTTGTAGGGGAACGCCCAGTACGGATGCGCGGAGCGGATGTCCACGTCGGACTCCGTCGCCATGCGGGTGTGGCCGATGCCGTGGGTGCCCCGGAACCCGCCCAGATCGTATTGACCGCAGACGGTGGCGGCGTCGCCGAGATCCTTGACCAGCTCCAGCGCGCTGCCCAGGGAGAGGATCTCCGCGCCTTCCACGTCTTCGACGTAGCGCGCGAGGTGCTCCATGTCGCCGTCGAACGAAACGACGTAGCGCATGGCGTACTCGGTGGACGGGGCGCGATCCTTGACGGTGACGCCCTGCTCGGCGAGCCGGCGGTCGACCTCCGCCACGCGGGCGCGGATCTTGTCGTGGATGTCGAAGCCGGAGGCCATGTCCTCCTGCTCGGCCACCTTGAAGCGCATCACGCAGTCGCCCTCGGCCGGCGTGCCGTAGATCGCGAAGCCGGTCGAATCGGGTCCGCGGTGGCGCAGCGCCTGCAGCATCGAGGTCATCTCGGCGCCGATGCCGCTCACGCCGCCCCGGTGTATGACTCCTGCTATTCCGCACATGTCGTGTCTTCCGTTGATGTCGTGAAGGCCGCGGGCGCCGTCCCGTGGAAGGGCGGGTCCACGATGGTGTCCGTCCGCCGGTCCGCCGGCGGCGCCCCGCCGTCCGGTGCGGCGCCGGCGCCGGCGCCGGCGGCCATGCCGAACGCCGATACCGGACCCGGCCCGGTGCCGCTCAGGGCAGGCAGTCGAGATACCTCTCCATGTCCCACTCGGTGGTGGTGTGGAGGAAGCGCTCCCACTCGTCGCGCTTGTACTCGTCGTAGAGGCGGTACATCTCGCCGGGCATCGCCGAACGGATGACCTCGTCCTTCTTCAGGGCTTCCAGCGCGTCGCCCAGGGTCATCGGCAGCTTCTTCACCTGCTTGCCCGCCTCCATCGCCTCGTAGATGTTCCGGTCCTCCGGCGGGCCGGGGTCGATGTCGTTGCGGATGCCGTCGTCGGCTGCCTTGATGATGGCGCCGGCCATCAGGTGCGGGTTGACCATCGAATCGACGGCCCGGTACTCGAAGCGCCCCGGAGCCGAGATGCGAAGGCCCGTGGTGCGGTTCTGGTAGCCCCAGTCCGCGAACACCGGCGCCCAGAATCCCGTATCCCACAGGCGGCGGTAGGAGTTGACGGTGGAGCAGCCGATGGCGGTCAGCGCCCCGAGGTGGGTGACGATGCCGCCCACGACCTGCAAGCCCACCTTGCCCGGCAACTGCGGGTCGTCGGTGTCGGGCATGAAGGTGTTCTCCCCGCCGCCGAGGTACGTGAAGTTGTCGTCCATGCCGGGGAGCACGGCGGGGTCGTGGCCCAGCGGCTTCAACGACTCCTCCCCGCCCCGCCAGAAGCTGATGTTGTGGTGGCAGCCGGAGGCCGAGACCCCCATGAAGGGCTTGGACATGAAGCAGGCGATGAGGTTGTGCTCGCGCGCGACTTGGGCGCAGATCTGGCGGTAGGTGGTGAGGCGGTCCGCGGTGCGGAGCGGATCGTCGAAGGTGAAGTTCAGTTCGAGCTGGCCCGGCGCGTCCTCGTGGTCGCCCTGGATCATGTCGAGGCCCATCGCCCGCGAGTACTCGATGGCCCGCAGGTACACGGGCCGCAGGCTCTCGAACTGGTCGATGTGGTAGCAGTAGGGGTTCGAGAACCCGCCGTCCGGCTTGCCGTCCGCCCCGCGCTTGAGCCACATCATCTCCGGCTCGGTGCCGTGGCGCAGGTGCAGCCCGCCGTGCCCGGCCTTGAACCGCTCGTGGATGCGGCGCAGGTTGCCGCGGCAGTCCGCGGTCAGGAACGCGCCCGGATCCTTGCGCTCCTCCCGGTTGCGGAACAGGGTGCACCACAGCCGCGCCACCCGCTTGTCCCACGGAAGCTGGCAGAAGGTCTCCGGCTCCGGGATCCCCACCAGCTCCTTGTCGTGCGGACCGTAGCCCAGGTACTCGCCGTGGCGGTTGAGGAAGAGGTTGACGGTTGCGCCGTAGACGAGCTGGAAGCCCCTCTCGGCGATGCTCTCCCAATGGTCGGCGGGGATCCCCTTGCCGCAGATGCGGCCGGTGATCGACACGAACTGGAGGTACAGGTACTCGATGCCGAGCCGGTCGATCATCTCGCGGACCTGCCTGACCTGATCGGCCCGTCCAGGCGCTTCCACGAAGCCTTCGATGTCCATCGCCATTACTGATCTCCTCTGAATTCTCCGGTCTTCAGTCGTCGTCCGTCGCTACCGGCCGGCGCCGGGCCCCGAGGCACCGTGGGCGGAGCCGGCGGGCGCACGGCTCGACGATCGGTTCGGGTCGGCCGCTTCACTCGGGTCGGCGCATGGCGATCGATTCCGTTCCCGCATTCGCCGCCGACATCGCGAACGCCAGCGGAAAGCATGACCAGTTCAACACCAAAACTCAACCAATATCTCGCGATTGGTATCCGGAGCGCCCGATGACTGGTACGCTGCCGCCCGTATCGTGCGTTGCCCTGACAAGGCTTCCCGGCATCCCCGCCGAGGCTTTCGATTCCTTATTGAGAGAGTGAATGCTCACCGACCCTCCCCTGCAACCCCGCGGACGCCCCTGCAAGGTCGGGGCCGGGGATATCGCGATCCACATCCGCCGCCGGATCACCGGCGGTGATCTGCTCTACGGCGAGAAGCTCCCGCCCGAACGCGCGTTCGCGGACCAGTTCGGCGTCTCGCGCGGAACGGTGCGCGATGCGTTGCAGCGGCTCGAAGAAGGCGGATTCGTCGAGAAGCGTCCGGGAAGCGGGACTTACGTGGCCTATTCCGAAACCGAGACGATGCCGATCACGCAGTCGACGAGCCCGTTGGAGCTGATTGACGCCCGCTACGCGCTGGAGCCGCAAATCGTGCGCTTGTCGGTCCTCAACGCCACCGAGCAGGCGCTCGTGAAGGCGCAACGGCCGCTGGAAGCGATGGAGCGCAACGCGCACGACGTCGATGCGTTCTCGGCGAACGACGAGGCGTTTCACCTCGCTCTCGCGGAATGTACGAGGAATGCGCTGCTGGTGTGGATCACGAAGCGCGTGAGCGAAGTGCGCAAGAACGCCGAGTGGGCCAGGATGCGTCAGCTCACGCTGACGACGGAGATGATCCGCCGCTACAACATGCAGCACCGGGAGATCTTCGAGGCGGTGCGCCGGCGCGACGCCGAGCGGGGCGCCGCGCTGATGAAGGCGCATCTGGATCTTGCACGGAGGTCCCTGGTCAACGCCGCGTCATCCTGAGCCGCGCCGGCTGTTCCGGCTACTGTTCCGGGTTTCTGACGCCAGACCCGGAAGCGCGGGTGTCTCGCCGGCGGGGGGCCGGCAAACGCTTCGGTAGGCGCCGGTCCTGGCGAGGCACGATACGGGCGGGACGTCCGTGCTTCCAAAGGCCGCATCGCTCCGTTTCCGGCCGGACTTCGCCCCCGGCCAGACCGGGCGGATCTTGGCCGGGGGCGTTTCGAGGGCGGCGGGATTACGGGTTTTTCGGGTCCTCTTCGGCAATGAGCCGTTTGAGGGACTCCGCGCCGCCGTACTTCCCGATCTGCTCCTCGTACTCGCGGTTCTCTCGCCTCGCCTGGATCACGTGCCACACGATCCACGCGGCCACCCCGATGATTACGAGCACACCCTCCGTGCCCACCATCGGATACATGGGGCCGATCTCGGTGATGGTCCCGCCCCAGCTTTCTATCGTTGCCATTGTCGTCGTCCTCCGTGGTGGTCAGGTGTCAGGCCTTGGCCGCCGCGTCCTTCTCGGCGTCGATGATCGCCTGCTCTTCGGCCGCGATGTCCCGGACCGCCGCGGTGTCGAGGCCCATCAGCTCGATCTGGCGCGGGATGCGCAGCAGTCCGAACCCGTTGAGGATCTTCGCGGTGATCCAGCCCGGCAGGAAGCCGAGCAGGCCGAACATGATGAGCGCGCCGACGATCTGCCCGAGGGGGTTGATCGCCGCGTAGCCCTCGGTCGGGGACGAGGGATAGCCCCACAGCACGAAGCCGCATACCACGACGCCGAAGAACCCGGCGTATCCGTGGACCGCGACCGCGCCCACCGCGTCGTCGATCCTGAACCTGCGCTCGACGAAGTAGTGCATCTTGTACATGAACACCACGCCCACCGCCGCGATGATCATCGCCTGGATGGGGTGGTACAGGTCGTTGCCGGCCGACGCCGCGATGATGCCCGCGAGGCCGGACGAGTAGGTCCAGAAGGCATCCCCCTTCGAGATGATGTACCCCATCAGCAACCCGCCGGAGAGGGACATCAGGAAGTTGAAGGTGATCGCGGAGAGGGTGGTCGGCGCGAGGTAGATGTTCGTCGCCGAGTAGAAGACCCCGTCCCCGGCCTGGATGTCCCACATCGGTACGTTGCACGCGACGTAGAAGCCCCAGAACCCGGTGTAGATGAGGAACAGGCCGATGGTGACCAGCCAGGGGTTGCGCGGGTTGATGTTGCGCGGGGTTCCGTCCGGGGCGAACTTCCCGATGCGCGGGCCGAGCACCGCCAGGACACCGAGGGCGAAGCCGCCGGCGATCGCGTGGATCACCCCGCTCGCGTAGGCGTCGTGGTAGCCGAGCAATTGCACCATCCAGCCCTCCGCGTGCCAGCCCCACGCGGCGTCGATGATCCACCACACCGAGCCGATGCTCACCGCGAGGATCCAGAAGCCGGAGGACTTGATGCGTTCGATGACCGAGCCCGACACGATCGACGCGGCGGTCCAGGAGAACAGCAGGAACGCGGCCCAGAACACGCCGTTGATCCGCGCCCAGCCGTTTTCGAGATCGTCCGCGCCGCCCATGTGGGCGCCCATGACCTCGCTCCACGCCACGGCATGAGGCGCTTCCACCAGCCCCCCGATGATTCCCGGGCCGTTCGGGAACGCGAAGTAGATCCACCATCCGAAGAAGAAGAACGTGATGGTCACCAGCGGGATGAGCATCGTGTTCTTCATCAGGGTGTGCATGTGGTTCTTGTGGCGCGACGCGCCGACCTCGTACATGCAGAAGCCCACGTGGATGAAGAACATGATCACCACGGTGAGCCAGTAGTAGAACTCCGTGAAGATGATCCCCAACGCAGTCAGTTCGTTGTCCACTGCCTTCCCCTCCTCTTTGGCGTGCCGGCGCGGGATGCGCCGCACGGTTCCCCGACCGCGGCGGGGACGCCGGAGCGGTCCCGCGGACCGGGCCGTCCGGGTTTCCCGGGGCGGTTCGGCTTGCCATTGAGACCGCTTGTGAAAAGCCGTGTCAACCCCGGACGCCCGCCGTTTGCCTCCGGCTGGATTGGATCGGGCCTGGTCTCCTGCTTGACCAGCCAGCGTAAATCTAATGCAATTCCCACCGATTTCCATCGCCCACCGGCCGCTCCCGCATGGAACAACAGCCTGCTCCTCGCTTGTCCAGGTGCTGGCCGAGGGCGCCGGCGATTCCGTACGGCGGAATCGCGAAGCGACCGCGGCGGCGGTCGCCACTTGCTCAAGGGCGTGAAGGCATGGATCAGGAAAGGACGGTGACGTGATCCTTCCGGTCATCGCACCCACGCCGTCCCGGCGCGGGCCGGTGCTGGTGCCGGGACTGCCCGTGCTGCCACCCAACGTCGAGCGGCATCCGGTGCCGGGCGGAGGCACCCGCACCCTGGCCCTCGACGCCGGGGACGAATTGACGGTCATCGACCGGGAAGGGCGGCAGCCGTGCGAGCTGGTCGTCTTCGACGCCGGCGGGCGGCCGGACCCCGCGCTCATCGGCGGGAAAGGGGCCGGGGCGCCGCTCGGCATCCAGGCCATCCTGGATCGCCCGATCCCCTCCGCCAAGCGTGTTCGCGATGCCCTCGTGGCCCGCGGCCTCGACCTCGGCCAAGCCGCCGCGGTGCGTCTGTTCGGCGACGAATCGCGCGCCGGGGAATCGGCGTCGTTCGTCGCCACCGCCCCGGCCACCCTCGTGGCCGGCGCCCCCGGCGGCCCGATGCCGGCCGACGCGCAATGCCCTCCGACCGAGATCGTGCTCTACGTCCGCCGCGAATCGAGGACGAACCCGAAGCCGGCGAACGGCCCGCCGCCGCCGCTCGCGGACCCGCTGATCGACCTCGACATCCAGCCCGGCGCCGCCCGCGGCTACGAGATCAGGGCCGGCCAGTTCATCCAGCTCGTGGACGTGAAGGGGCGCGAGTGCAGCGACTTCCAGGCGTTCAGCCTGCGCGCCCTCGACCGGGGCCTCGAACGCGAGATCGACCCCACCACCACCCGCTCCCTGATGGGCTCGCTCTATCCCGGCCCCGGCCTGTACTCCAAGTACTACACCGTCGATCACGAGCCGCTGCTCGAGCTCGTCCAGGATACGTGCGGGCGCCACGATTCCTTCGGCGTCGCGTGCACCGCGCGCTACTACGAGGATCTGGGATACCCCGGCCATGTGAACTGCTCGGACAACATCAACGCCGAGGGCGAGCGCTACGGCATCCGCCCGCGCGGCGGGTGGCCGGCCATCAACTTCTTCTTCAACACCACGCTCGATGACGCCAATGCCATCGGGATGGACGATCCCTGGTCGCGCCCGGGCGATTTCGTGCTCATGCGCGCCCTCACCGACCTCGTCTGCTTCTCCACCGCCTGTCCCTGCGACGTCGACCCCGCGAACGGGTGGAACCCCACCGACGTCCAGGTGCGGGTGTACGACCGCAACGAGGACTTCAAGCCAGCCACGGGGTTCCGCATGACCGCCGACGCCGACGTCCGGATGACGAAGAACACCGGGTTCCACGACTGCTTCGCCGCGCATACGCGGAACTTCGTCGAGTACAACGGGTACTGGCTCGCGCAGGACTTCCCCGCCCACGGCACGATCGGCGAGTACTGGGCCTGTCGGGAGCGGGCGGTGGTGACGGACCTCTCGCCGCTGCGCAAGTACGAGGTCCTCGGCCCCGACGCCGAGGCGCTGATGCAGCTCTGCGTGACCCGCGACGTGCGCAGGCTGTCGGTGGGGCAGGTGGTCTACACCGCGATGTGCTACCCGCACGGGGGGATGATCGACGACGGCACCGTCTTCCGGCTCGGGGAGAACAACTTCCGGTGGGTCGGCGGCAACGACCTCTCGGGGTTGTGGCTGCGCGAGCAGGCGCAGCAGCGCGGGATGGACACGTGGGTCAAGACCTCGACCGACCAGCTCGCCAACGTCGCGGTGCAGGGTCCGAAGAGCCGGGAGATCCTCGAACGCATCCTCTGGACCGGGCCCACGTGGCAGAGCATCGGCGAGCTCGGCTGGTTCCGCTTCTCCGTCGCCCGCCTCGGCGACTTCCACGGCATGGCCCTGGTCGTCTCCCGCACCGGGTACACCGGCGAGCTCGGCTACGAGCTCTTCTGCCACCCGAAGGACGCCCGGACCCTGTTCGAGGCGGTCATGGAGGCGGGCGAGCCCTTCGGCATCGCTCCCTTGGGGCTGGGCGCGCTCGACATGCTGCGCATCGAGGCGGGGCTGGTCTTCGCGGGCGCCGAGTTCAGCGATCGAACCGATCCGTTCGAGGCCGGGATCGGGTTCACCGTGCCGCTGAAGTCCAAGGCCGGCGACTTCATCGGACGGGAGGCACTCGAGCGGCGCAAGGCTCATCCGGTGCGCAAGCTCGTCGGGCTCGATCCGGAGGGCGGGCTGGTGCCCTCCACCGGCGACTGCGTGCGTGTCGGGCGCGCGCAAATCGGGGAGATCACCTCCGCGGTGCGCTCGCCCATCCTCGGCAAGGTGATCGCGCTCTGCCGCATGGACGTGGCCCACGCGGCGCCCGGCACCGAAGTCGAGGTCGGCCAGCTCGACGGCCACCAGAAGCGCATCCCGGCCCGCGTCGTCCTCTTCCCCACTTCGACCCGGAAAAGCGGCGGGTACGCGGCCACTACGAATAGAGCAGCGGCCCGCCGAGGGTAGCCGTCATCCGTTGGCCGTCATGAGCCGGCGTTCGACCTGCCTTCGACGATCGCGAGTTCGCGATCCGGGATCTCCCCACCCTTCACCATCCAATACCCTGACATGGCCTTTTCCGTCCTGTGCCGATGACCCGGCGACGATCACCGACAACGGTCCGAACCACCTCCATTGCGACCTCACGGCCGCGGGCATGCTGAGCGGACGCTCTTGGGAAGGCTCCGGATCGGCTGAGCCGAAATCAGGAGGCAGGTCGGATTTCTCCACCATTTCCCCGGGATTACCATTTCCCCGGGACTTCAAAGTTCGGAGCTACTCGTAACGGATGCGGGGATCGAGGATTCCGTAGAGCACGTCGGCCGCGAGATTGCACAGCACGATCAGGACCGCGAACATGAACGTGAGGGTCTGCACCAACGGGATGTCCGCCCCCTGGATGGCGATGATGAGTAGTTGACCGAGGCCGTTCACCCGGAAGATCTGCTCGGTGATGATGGCGCCGCTGAAAATGGTCGGGATGCCGAGTGCGATGAGGGTCACCACCGGGATCATGCTGTTGCGCAGCACGTGGATGAGCAGCACCGTGCGTTCGCGCATCCCCTTGGCGCGGGCGGTGCGCACGTAGTCGAGGTTCAGGTTGTCGAGCATCGCGGCGCGCATGAAGCGGCTGAGCTGCGCCGCGTTGAACAGCGCCAGCACCATCACCGGCATGATGAGCTGCTTCAGGTGCACCCAGAAGCTCGCGAGGTCCGTCACCTCGTGGGTGGTGTCATAGATGGAAGGCAGCCATTGGAGCATCACGCTGAAGAGGATGATCGCGAGCAATCCGGTGAAGAAGGTCGGCACCGAGAACCCCACCATGGATACGAAGGTGCCGATCTGGTCGAACCAGGAGTACTGCCGGTAGGCGGAGACGATGCCGATGGGGATCGCGATGAGGGTCCCTACCACATAGGACAGGCCCACCACCCAGAGGGTCTGCGGAAGCCGCTCGACGATCAGGTCGACCACCGGACTCCGGGTCGCCCACGAGCGCACCCGCAGGCGCGAGTCCGAATCCCCGATCTCCACGTCGAACACCCTTTCGGCGACGTTGAGCGGCTCGTTGACGAAAAACTGCTCCATCCACTTCAGGTAACGGACGTGGAAGGGCTGCCCGAGTCCGAGAGATTCGCGGATCTGGGCCCGTACCTCGGGCGGGATGGTGAGCGGGAGTTGCCCGGTCGGGTCGTTGGGCGCCAAGTCGAGCAGCGCGAAGATGATGAAGCTGATCGCGATGAGGGTGGGAATCGCGAAGAGCAGGCGCCGGATGACGTAGCGGATCACTCTTGGTTCCTGTCATGGCGGTACGCCGCCGGCAACGCGGGTTCCGAAAGGGTCGTCATGACGGCCGCGTGTTTGCGGGCCGGCGCCACGAACTTCGGCCGTGCGCCGCGCCGGCCGTACTCCCGGGAGAGATCGCCGTGCAACCCCGCCGAATTCGGCGCCTCCGAGCATACTGAACCGGCGGCTTCCGGTGAACGCCCGCCGCCGGCGATTGCGCACGAGGCCCGTCCGCCCCGGTGGCCCGGAGCCCTGGAGCCCCAGGACCCTCTCGGGCGGATCAGGCCCGGGGGGTCCACACGACACGCCACCCCGGCATCCCCGACTCCGTCGCGAGCCGAGGATTGATCCACTCCGAGCCGATGGCGGCGAGTACGCCGTCCACGTACACAAGGGGGATACGCCCACGTTCCCAGGGGGGGATCCCGAGCTGCTGGAAACGCTTCCTGAGCGAGCGCGTCCGTCCACGCGCTTGCGGAGCGTTGCCGGTTTGTGTACGACCGTCTTCGTGCAGATTCGAGCGCTCGTGTGCCCGCGAGGCGTCCTTGCTGCGGAAACGTACCAGGATCTCCGCGCTGCGGATCGTATCGTCGAAACCGCCGTCGCGGCAGGACGCCCACGCGAGGCGCCCGTGTTCGAGCATGAGGGTCTCAGGGATCGTCCAACGGAAGACGGCCTCCGGGACCGCGGGGCGGTCCCGCGGCACGAGCCGAACACGGCCCCGGTAGCGCCGGACTTCGATGTCTTCGAGCTTCACGCACGGCGTCGCTTCCGGCCCCGCCCCGATCACCTCGCGGGCGATCTGCTCGATCCGGCGCGCTCCGGGTGACGCGATCCCCCGGGTCCTCAGCCAGACCACGATGGCGTTGCGCTGCCGCGCCGGGTCGAGGGCCGCGACCGCCGCTGCGTCGAGCGCGGCGGCGTGCACGCCGCCGGCCGGTTCGAGGTCGATCGTGGCCAGATTGTCCAGCAGATCGGCGGACTCCCGGCCGAGTGCCGCGGCGCGCGTCAGCGCCGCCCTCGCCCCCGGCCACCGCGTCTCGATGACGGGCATCACGTCCCGGCGCAACGTCACCCGCGCGAAGCGGCGGTCTTCGTTCGCGGGGTCGTGGATCAACGCAAGGCCGGTCTCCCGGGCGTAGGCGCGCAACGACGGGCGCGGGACGTCGAGGACCGGCCGCGTGACGATTCCCTTGCCCAGGCGCCGTTCCCGGGGGATCCCCGCGAGGCCCCGGGGACCCGCGCCGCGCAGCAGGTTCAGCAGGACCGTTTCAAGATGGTCGTCCTCGGAGTGGGCGGTACAGAGCACGTCCCCGGGCGACAGGAAGCGCTCGAACGCCTCGTACCGGGCCGCGCGCGCCGCCCCTTCGTCGCCACGTCCACCGGCGTTGGCCCGCGCGCCGACGTCGATCACCGTCAGCTCGACCGCAAGCCGGCGGCAGACTTCCATGCACTGGTGCGCCCATCGCCCCGAATCCGGGTGGAGGCGGTGGTCGACGTGGACGGCGTGCAGGCGCAGGCCGCTGCCTTGCCCTGCTCCGGGAGACGTGCCCCGCCCCACTCCGGCGAACGTGTCCCGCATAGCCCCGGTGCACGCATTCGGACCCGCACCAGCGAGCGCGCTCTGCTCCACCCCGGCGGCCTTTCCCTGTCTCGCGCCGGCGAACGCGCCCTGTCTCACCCGAGTGAACGCATGAAGCAGCGCGAGAGAATCCGCCCCTCCGCTGTAGGCGACGACGAAACGGGTCCGCGGAAGGAGTCGGGCGGTGAATTCGGCGATCAGTTCCGGCCCGAAGCATCCGGCCGGGCTCTTGCCGCCGCAGTTCCGCCGATCCATCGAGGCCGCGCGGCCCGGCTCAGTAGGCGTGCCGGCGCAGTCCCGTGCGCAGCAGCACGCGCGAGGCGATCTCCTCCACCGACGCGGCGCTCGTATCGAGGCAGGGGATCCCGTGGCGCGCGAAGAGCGCCTCCGCCTCGCGGACCTCGATGCGGCACCGCGACGGCGATGAGTACGCGGTGCCCGGGCGCCGCTCCGAGCGGATCCTCCGCAGCCGCTCCGGATCGATGGTGAGGCCGAAAAGCTGCGCACGGTGATCGAGCAGGGGCGATGGAAGCGCCGTGCGGGACAGGACCTCGTCGGTCAGGGGATAGTTCGCGGTCCTGATGCCGAACTGCATCGCGAGGTAGACGCAGGTCGGCGTCTTGCCCGAGCGGGATACGCCGATCAGGATGACCTCGGCGTCTTCGTAGCTTCGTGTGCCGGCGCCGTCGTCGTGGCTGAGCGCGAACTCGACGGCGCCGATCCGGTCCGCGTAGGACGCCTTGTCGGTGACGGCGTGAAAGCGGCCGAGGGCGTGGCTCGATCCGACGTGCAGCTCCTGCTCCAGGGTTCCGATGAACGCCTGGAACATGTCGAGGACGAGCGCGTCGGCGCGCGAGAGGATCTCGCGCAAGTCCGAATCGGCGAGGGTGCTGAAGACGATCGGGCGCTCGGGGCTCTCGTACCCGGCCGTATCGATCCGCGCGACCACGTCCGCGGCCTGGGCCGCGGTGGTGACGAAGGGGATCGTGGCGGTGACGAACCCCACGTGATCGAACTGGCTGAGCAGGGCGTTCCCGAGCGTCTCGACGGTGATCCCGGTGCTGTCGGACACGAAGAACACGTGCCGGTGGATGGAAGCGGTATTCATGATCCCATGACCCACTCGGCCGCGGCCTCGGCAAGCCGGTCCGCGTACCGCTCGACCTTGGCGCGCGCTACGCCCTCGACCATGATCCGCACCACCGGCTCGGTCCCCGAGGGCCGCAACAGCACCCTCCCGCCGTCGCCGAGTGCCTCCCGCGTCTCGGCAAGGGCTTTCTTGAGCGCGGGGCTCGAGGCAGGGTCGGCGTGTTGCGTGGCCGGAACGCTACGCAGCGCCTGAGGGTGCTTCGCCATGCCGCGCTTCGCCTCGGACAGCGGGCGTCCGGACCGGACCAGGACGTGGAGGACCTGGAGAGCGGCGACGATCGCGTCCCCGGTGGTGACGCGGTCGAGGCAGATGACGTGCCCCGACGCCTCGCCGCCCACCGTGCACCCGTGCTTGTGCATCAGCTCCAGCACGTAGCGGTCGCCGACCCGGGCGCGGTGCAGCTCGATCCCCCGCGAGCGCAGGGCCTTCTCGAGCCCCAGGTTCGACATCTCGGTCCCTACCACCGAGCCGCCGGCGAGCTGCCCGCCCTCGTGGCGGGCCGCGGCGATGATGAAGAGGAGTTCGTCCCCATCCACCACCTCCCCCCCGGCGTCCACCATCAGCACCCGGTCGCCATCGCCGTCGAACGCGATGCCGAGGTCCGCGCGGCTGTCCCGTACCACCTTGCACAGGGCGTTCGGCGCGGTCGTGCCGAAGCCGTCGTTGATGTTCAGGCCGTCGGGCGCGCATCCAATCGGGAACACCTCGGCGCCGAGCTCGGAGAAGACGTTCGGGGCGACGTGGTAGGTGGCGCCGTGGGCGCAGTCGACCGCGATCCTGAGTCCACGGAGGTTCAGATCGTGCGGCACCGTGCTCTTGCAGAACTCGATGTAGCGGCCCGCCGCGTCCCCGATCCTGACCGCCTTGCCGATGCCGGTGCTGCCGGCCGTGTCCATCGGCGAATCCAGGGCCTTTTCGATTTCCCGCTCGGCGTCCTCGGACAGCTTGCCGCCGCCCTCGGAGAAGAACTTGATGCCGTTGTCGGAGTAGGGATTGTGGGACGCGCTGATCACGATCCCCGCGGTCGCGTGCAGGGTGCGGGTCAGGTAGGCGACCGCGGGCGTCGGGATCGGCCCGATCAGCATGACGTCCGCTCCGGCCGCGGTCAGACCGGCCTCCAGCGCGGATTCGAACATGTAGCCCGAGATCCGCGTGTCCTTGCCGATGATGACCTTCCCGCGCCTGCCGCCGGCCAGCGCGGTGCCTGCCGCCCAGCCGAGCTTCAGAACGAAATCCACCGTGATCGGGGGCCGGCCGACCTCGCCGCGGATCCCGTCGGTGCCGAAGTACTTCCTGGTCCCGCTCATCGCCGAGCCACCGCTGTCCCGTTCCGGGCCGTCGACACGTAGCTGCGCGCCGCGGTCCGCTCCAAGGACGTCATTCGGCTCGGTTCCCGGATCGGGACGCTTCCCGGGACGATGCGTCGTCCGTGTCGCCTCGGTGTCATCGGCGATGGTGGGAACCCGTCGCAACGGCAGGATGCCGCCCGCCGGACGGTGCACCGGCGGGCCGGTGGTCAGTGCAGGCTCGCGGGCCCGCCGATGGAGCCCGATCCGGACGGTGAGGGCTCGCCGTCGTCTCCGTCTTCCATGGCCGGGGCGTCGCCGCCGGGAGGCGCCTGGTCCGACCAGTCCTCCGGCGGCCGTGGCTCGCGGCCCTCCATGATGTCCCGGATCTGCCGGACGTCGATCGTCTCGTACCGGATCAGGGCGTCGGCCATGAGGTGGAGCCGCGGCTCGTTCTCCCGGAGAATCTTCGCCGAGCGCTGGTAGTTGCGATCGACGATCCCGCGCACTTCCTCGTCGATGAGGTCCTGCGTCTGGTCCGAGACCGTCTTGTGCCGGGTGACGCTGTGGCCGAGGAACACCTCGCCTTCTTCCTCGCTGTAGGTGAGCGGGCCTAGCTTCTCCGAGAGCCCCCACCGCGTCACCATGTTCCTGGCGAGCTCGGTCGCCCGCTGGATGTCGTTGCTCGCCCCGGTGGTCACGCTGTCCGGGCCGAAGATCAGTTCTTCCGCGATGCGCCCTCCGAACAGGCTCGAGATCTGGCTCTCCAACCGCTCCTTGCTGTAGCTGTAGCGGTCCTCCTCGGGGAGGAACATGGTGACGCCGAGGGCCCTCCCGCGCGGGATGATCGTGACCTTGTAGACAGGGTCGTGGGACGGCACCAGCAGGCCGACGATCGCGTGGCCCGCCTCGTGGTAGGCGGTGAGGCGCTTCTCCTCGTCGCTCATCACCATCGAGCGCCGCTCGGAGCCCATCATGATCTTGTCCTTCGCCTTCTCGAACTGCTCCATGTCCACGGTGCGCCGGTTCGCACGCGCAGCGAACAGGGCCGCCTCGTTGACGAGGTTGGCGAGGTCCGCGCCCGAGAAGCCCGGGGTCCCACGTGCGATCACACTCGGCTCGACGTCCCGCCCGAGCGGGATCTTGCGCATGTGGACCTTGAGGATCTGCTCGCGGCCCCGGATGTCGGGGAGGGGGACCACGACCTGGCGGTCGAAGCGCCCGGGACGGAGGAGGGCCGGATCGAGGACGTCGGGACGGTTGGTCGCGGCGATGACGATGATGCCCTCGTTGCCCTCGAACCCGTCCATCTCGACGAGCAACTGGTTCAGCGTCTGCTCGCGCTCGTCGTGCCCGCCGCCGAGGCCCGCCCCGCGGTGGCGCCCGACCGCGTCGATCTCGTCGATGAAGATGATGCAGGGCGCGTGCTTCTTGGCCTGCTCGAACATGTCGCGCACCCTCGATGCACCCACGCCGACGAACATCTCGACGAAGTCCGAGCCGGAGATCGTGAAGAAGGGCACCTTCGCCTCGCCCGCGATGGCCCGCGCGAGAAGAGTCTTGCCGGTGCCGGGAGAGCCCACCATCAGCACGCCGCGGGGGATCTTGCCGCCGAGGTTCTGGAACTTCGCCGGGTCGCGCAGGAAGTCGACGAGCTCGGACACCTCCTCCTTGGCCTCGTCGACCCCGGCGACGTCGGTGAACGTGACCTTGACCTGATCCTCGCCGAGGAGACGGGCCCGGCTCTTGCCGAACGAGAGCGCCCCCCGGCCGCCGGCCCCGCCCTGCATCTGGCGCATGAAGAGGATCCACACGCCGATCAGCAGCAGCATCGGGAACCAGGAGATGAAGATCTGCATCAGCAGCGACTGCTGCTCGGGCGGGCGGGCGTCGATGACGACGCCGTTCTCGAGCAGATCGCCGACCAGCGCCTTGTTGTCGGTCTCCGGGGTGTAGGTGCTGAAGCGCTCGCCGGTCTGCAGGACGCCCTGGATCGTGCGTCCTTCGATGACGACCTTCTGCACCCTCCCCTGCTTCACGTCGGCGATGAAGCGGGAGTAGTCGATCTGCTGCCTCTCGGACCGGCGGGGACCGAAGTTGTTGAAGACGGACATCAGCACCAGGGCGATGACCACCCAGAGAATCAGATTCTTTGCCATGTTGCTCACTGCCGGTGCCGGCGGTAGGAGCGGCAAGCCGCACGATGCCGGCGGCCCGTCACCGCCGCCGGCGCGAACGCTCGGGAGCCTGATCCTCCCGGGCATAAATCGCTGAATCTGCAATCTGTCTCCATGCGGATTCTCGCCCTTCGCACTCCGAATGTCCACGCTGACCGGGGCGGTCCGGCACTATACCCTATCCGCCGCGGGACGAATGCCCTGCGGGGCGGATGCCCCGCCGCGTCCTGATTTCGCGCGCGAGGGCGTAGGCCTCGGTCGATCGCCTGCGCGACGCCGCCGGTTTTCTGACCGAGACGCTTGCGAATCGTTCGCGCAACGCCCGCAGGTAGTCCGCCGTCTCCTCGCCCTGGAACAGCTTGACGAGAAAAGCGCCGTTGCGTTTGAGTACGTCGCTCGCGAATTCTGCAGCGCATTCCGCGAGATCGCGCCAGCGCGCCTGATCGTTCACTCTCATGCCGCTCAGATTGGGCGCCATGTCCGACATGACAAGATCGACCGCCTGCCGTCCGACCATCGCTTCGAGCCGGGCGACGGTCTCCTTGTGAAGGATGTCGCCTCGGATGAACTCGACCCCGGCGAGCGGCTCCATCTCCAGGACGTCGAGGGCGATGATCCGACCTTCGGGCGCGAGCGCGCGGCGCGCAACCTGCGACCACCCCCCGGGGGCGGCGCCGAGGTCGACGACCTCCCGCACTCCGCGAAAGAGGCGGTCACGCGCGTCGATGGCTTCAAGCTTGAGCGCAGCCCGCGAGCGTAGCCCGCGCCGGCGGGCCTCGTGGAAGAACGCGTCGTTCCGGCGCTCGCGCCGCCACATACCGCTGCCGCCCTTCCGTCCCATGGTCAGCGCCGCGGGGTGTGCGGTGGGTCGGAGGGCCGGAGGAACGGGCGCTCCCCGCTCGCCACTCGCGTCACATCCCGATCACTGGTACTCGACGGAGAGGATCTCGTACTCGATCTTGCCGTCCGGCGCAGCGACGGTGACCACGTCGCCCTCCTCCCTGCCGATGAGGGCGCGGGCGATCGGGGAGCTGATCGAGACGAGCCCCTGGCCGATGTCCGCTTCCGCGTCGCCGACGACCTGGTACCGCACCTCGGCGTCGGTGGAGAGGTGCAGCAGCTCGACCGTCGCGCCGAAGACCACCCGGCCGCCGGCGTTGACGGTGGCCGGATCGATGATCTCCGCGCTGCCGAGCCATCCTTCGATCTCGGCGATCCGCCCTTCGATGAAGCCCTGCTGCTCCTTCGCGGCGTGGTATTCGGCGTTCTCGCGCAGATCCCCATGCGCCCTGGCCTCCGCGATCGCGTTGATGATCTTCGGCCGGGCCTCCGTCTTGAGCGCCTGGAGCTCGTCCCGGAGCTTCTGCGCCCCGTTCTTCGTGAGTGGACGGCGGTTCACGGCGACGCCTCCGCGTGGATCTCCTGCATCGCGCGCACGGCCGGCGCCTCCGGGGCCCGGATCGCCTCCACCAGCGCCCGCGCCCCCGCGATCGTGGTGAAGTACGGAACCCGGTACTGCAACGCGGTGCGCCGGATCGCGTACGAATCCGCGATCGCCCGACTGCCTTCGGTGGTGTTCACGATCATGTCGATCTCGCCGTTCTTCAGCATGTCCACGATGTGCGGGCGGCCCTCCAGCACCTTGTTGACGGTGCGGCACCGCACCCCGGCCGCCTCCAGGGCGTTCGCGGTGCCCCGGGTGGCGGCGATCCCGTAGCCCAGCGCTTCGAGATCGCGCGAGACCCCTACGGTAGCGCGCTTGTCGCCGTCGCGCACGCTCACGAGCACCGTTCCCCGTGCCGGCAGCTCGTCCCCGGCCGCGAGCAGGGCCTTCGAGAACGCCTCGCCGAAGGTGCGCCCGACCCCCATCACCTCGCCGGTGGACTTCATCTCCGGGCCCAGGAGGGTGTCCACCCCCGGGAGCTTGACGAAGGGGAACACCGCCTCCTTCACCGCGTAGTGCCCGGCGCTCCGCTCCCGGCCGGGACCGAGTGTGCGGAGGTCGCCGCGCCCCACCATGCACAGCGCCGCGATCTTCGCGAGCGGCACGCCGGTCGCCTTGGATACGAAAGGCACCGTGCGCGAGGCGCGGGGGTTGACCTCCAGGACGTGGATCTCCCCGTCCTGGATCGCGTACTGCACGTTCATCAGGCCCACCACCCCGAGCGCCCCGGCGAGGAGCCGCGTCTGCTCGCGCAGCCGCGCCTGCACGTCCTCCCCGAGACCGGCCGGGGGCAGGGTGCAGGCGGAATCCCCGGAGTGGATCCCGGCCTGCTCGATATGCTCCATGATGCCGCCGACGAACACCGTCTCCCCGTCGCTCACGCAGTCCACGTCGACCTCGACCGCGTCGTCGAGGAAGCGGTCGAGCAGCACCGGCGAATCGGGGGAGATCTCCACCGCCTGCGCCATGTACGCCAGGAGGTCCTCCTCGTCGTGGACGATCTCCATCGCCCGCCCGCCGAGTACGTAGGAGGGCCGCACGACCAGGGGGTAGCCGATCGCCGCCGCCTGCTCCGCCGCCGCGGCGGCGGTCCGGGCAATGCGGTTGGGGGGCTGGCGCAGCCCGCGGGCCTCGATCAGTTGCTGGAAGCGCTCGCGGTCCTCGGCCAGATCGATGCTGTCCGGGCTGGTCCCCACGATCGGGACGCCCTGCGCCTCCAGCGCCCTCGCGAGCTTGAGCGGGGTCTGGCCCCCGTACTGCACGATGACCCCCTCGGGCCGTTCGACGCGGACGATCTCGAGTACGTCCTCCAGGGTCAGCGGCTCGAAGTAGAGGCGGTCGGAGGTGTCGTAGTCCGTGGACACGGTCTCCGGGTTGCAGTTGACCATGATGCTCTCGAACCCTGCCTCGCGCATCGCGTACGCGGCCTGCACGCAGCAGTAGTCGAACTCGATGCCCTGGCCGATCCGGTTCGGGCCGCCGCCGAGCACGACGATCTTCCGCCGCGCGGTCGGCTCGGACTCGCACTCCTCCTCGTAGGTCGAGTACAGGTAGGCGGTGGCGGCGCGAAACTCCGCCGCACAGGAATCGACCCGTTTGAACACCGGATGCACCCCGAGGCGCTCGCGCCGCGCGCGGACCGCACCCTCCTCCGCTCCGAGCAGGGTGGCGATGCGCGCATCGGAGAAGCCCTTGCGCTTGAGAAGGCGTAGCGCACCGGCATCCAGCCGGTCGAGGTCGAGCGCGGCGAGCGCGCGCTCCTCGTCCACGAGGTCCGCGATCTGGGCGATGAACCAGGGGTCGATCCGGGACAGGCGATGCGCCTCGCCGGCATCCATGCCGAGGCGCAGCGCGTCGGCGAGGTAGCGCAGCCGCTGCGGGCCGGGCTCCCTCAGCTCGCGGCGGACGCGGTCGAGGGTCCCGTCGCCGTCGCCTCGGCGATCTCCGGTGGCGCGCGCGGGGCTCGGGGCACGGTGGGCGGGGTCGGACTTCCCGTCGTCGTCCCGGCCGGGGCCTCCGCTGCGGGTGCCGCCGGCCACGATCTCGTCGAGCCCGGAGAGGCCCGTGTCGAGGCTGCGCAGCGCCTTCTGCAGCGATTCCTGGAACGTGCGTCCGAGGGCCATCGCCTCGCCCACGGACTTCATCTGGGTGGTCAGGCGCGCGTCGGCCCGGGGGAACTTCTCGAAGTCGAAGCGCGGGACCTTGGTGACGACGTAGTCGATCGAGGGCTCGAACGAGGCCGGGGTCGCCCCGCCGGTGATCTCGTTGCCGAGCTCGTCGAGGGTGTACCCGACCGCGAGCTTGGCGGCCACCCGGGCGATGGGGAATCCGGTGGCCTTCGAGGCCAGCGCCGAGGAGCGCGAGACCCGCGGGTTCATCTCGATGACCACCATGCGCCCGTCTTCCGGGTTCACCGCGAACTGCACGTTGGAGCCGCCGGTGTCCACGCCGATCTCGCGCAGCACCGCCACCGAGGCGTCGCGCAGGCGCTGGTATTCCTTGTCGGTCAGGGTCTGCGCGGGGGCGACGGTGATCGAGTCCCCGGTATGCACCCCCATCGGGTCCAGGTTCTCGATCGAGCACACGACGATGCAGTTGTCGCGCCGGTCGCGCACCACCTCCATCTCGAACTCCTTCCAGCCGAGCACCGATTCCTCGATCAGCACCTCGGTGGTGGGGGACGCTTCGAGGCCGCGCTCGCAGATCTCCGTGAACTCCTCGCGGTTGTACGCGATGCCGCCGCCGGTGCCGCCCAGGGTGAAGGAGGGGCGGATGATGGCGGGGAAGCCGAGATCGGCCTGGACCGCCGCGGCCCGGTCGAGATCGCGGGCCGATCCTGCGCGCGGGCATTCGAGCCCGATGCGGGCCATCGCGGTGCGGAAGCGTTCCCGATCCTCGGCCTTGTCGATGGCCTCGCGGCTCGCGCCGACGAGCTCGACTCCATACGCCTCCAGCACCCCTTCGCGCGCCAGATCGAGCGCGCAGTTGAGCGCGGTCTGGCCGCCCATGGTGGGCAGCAGCGCGTCGGGGCGCTCCTTCTCGATGATCCGCGCGACCACCTTCCAGTGCACCGGCTCGATGTACGTCGCGTCCGCGAGCCCCGGGTCGGTCATGATGGTGGCCGGGTTGGAGTTCACCAGCACCACCCGGAAGCCTTCCTCCGCCAGCGCCTTGCACGCCTGCGCGCCGGAGTAGTCGAACTCGCAGGCCTGCCCGATGACGATCGGCCCCGCCCCGACGACCAGGATCGATTCGACGTCGCTACGCTTCGGCATCGGTTTCGAGCCCGGACGGGTGCCCGGGCCGTGGGGTGAGGGTCAAACGGGGAAGAACCGAAGGGCGGTGAGGATGGCGACGATGGCGCCGCCCTGGATCCACAAGGCGCGGTAGAGGTCGGCGCGGAGTTCGGCAAGGTCCGTCTTCGTGGCGAAATGGGCGAGATCCGCTTTTGTCGCCAGCGCATCCCGATCGACGGTGTGGTGCATGGCTTCGGCAAGAGCTTCGGCCTGCTTGCGCTCGAAGCCCGCGGCTTCGAGGTCGCGAGCGGTGGTAAGCGGGTTGAAGGTGGTGGTGGGCATGGCGGCGTCTCCGGGCGATTCGGCTACGGCAACCGGGATTGTAGCAACTGGCAAGGGCCATTCTCATCACCGGCGCCGGGCCGATCGGCCGCTCGGCTCCGCCCCCTCGGAGGACGCCGTAGTCCACGCCGAAGGCGGCGGCTTCACAAGTCGAAGCATTGGTCTTCGGTTAAGTAGAGCCGGCGACACGGCTTCACGAACGGCGGCGTCTTCGGCGGCGATCCTCCGGACGGATACCGGCCGCCGGCTGCATGCGAAGCAGGCGGAGGGGTTCTCGCAGATCGGGCCGTTGCCACCACCCGGCCCGACACCATGACGATGGGCTACGGCGTTCGCCGTATTCCTTGAAAATACACATTTGAAATACGGATTTTCAAGGAATACGATGCTATATGGCCATTGAACGACCCGTCGCTCTCGCGCGCATTCGTGAAGCGTTCTCCGTCCACCCGGCGGTCGCCCTCACCGGGCCGCGCCAGTGCGGCAAGACTACGCTCGCGCGGGCCATCGCGGCCGGCACCCCCGGAAGCACCTTCCTCGACCTCGAAAGCGCGGTGGACCGGCGGCGGCTACAGGCCCCGGAGCAGGCGTTGGCCGGCTTGTCCGGCCTCGTGATCATCGACGAGATACAGCGCGAGCCGGCGCTGTTCGAAACCCTTCGCGTGCTGATCGATCGTGCCGGCAATCCAGCGCGGTTCCTGGTGCTCGGCAGCGCATCTCCCTCGCTCGTGCGCGGGGTCTCGGAATCCCTCGCCGGCCGTGTGGGCCTGGTCGACCTGTCGGGCTTCGGCCTCTCGGAGATCGGGCCGGGATCGTGGCGCACCCTCTGGCTCCGGGGCGGCTTCCCGCGCGCGTATCTGGCGCCGCACGATCGGGCCTCTTCCCTGTGGAGACAGAGCTTCGTCCGGACGTTCCTCGAACGCGACATCCCCCAGCTCGGCATCACGGTCCCCGCGGAGACGCTTCACCGGTTCTGGACGATGATGGCCCATTACCACGGCCAGATATGGAACGCCGCGGAGTTCGCCCGCGCGCTGGGCGTGAACGAAGGCACGGCGCGGCGGTATCTCGACATCCTGACCGGCGCCTTCATGGTGCGCGCCCTCCCCCCGTGGTTCGCGAACGTCAGGAAGCGTCAGGTCAAGTCGCCCCGGATCTACGTTCGCGACACCGGGCTGCTGCATACCCTCCTCACCCTGGAGACGGACGAGGAGGTTGCCGGCCACCCGAAGGTCGGCGCCTCTTTCGAGGGATTCGCGGTCGAGCAGCTCGTGAGCGCATTCGAGGTCGGGGGAGCCTGCTTCTGGGCGACGCATGGCGGGGCCGAGCTCGATCTGCTCATCATGCGGGGCGGCAAGCGCTACGGCTTCGAATGCAAGCTCTCCGACGCCCCGGGCACGACGCGCTCCATGCGGGTGTCCCTGAACGACCTGGAGCTTGCGCATCTCTGGGTGGTGTATCCGGGAGACGATGCCTATCCGCTCGACAAGAGGATATCGGTCCTGCCGGTGGCGGACGTCCCGGATCTCGCAAGATCGCTCGGCGTGGGCAAGGGGCGCGACGCCTCCGCCCGGCCCGGCCGCCATTCCATCCTCCCCTGACCCGGCGATTACTGGCTCCAGAAAATCCTCACCGGCTCAGCCCCGGGCTACTCGGCCTCCAGACCATCGCGTCCGCCGCCTGCAGGATCGCTTCCAGGGTGGCCGAGGCCTCGGGGACGGACGAGGAACTCCCTTCCCGCGGAAGCCGGGATTCCAAGGGGATGACGGATTCCGCGTAGCCGGCCACCGGCTTGATCGGGGAATGACGGGGGCGGTTGCGGCTGTTGATCGACCTTCATCGAGCGCTGGGAGAAACACGGTTCGCTTCAATCAAGGCCCTTGAACACAGAGCATGTCCGGCTTGTTTTCACCCCTTCCGCCATCCCCACGACATTGAGTGCACCAGGATTGATCGCGTATGACACCACCCATGTTTCGCTCGCCGAATCTCTCCATTCGAAAGTACGCATGGCGCCCCTGTCTCTCGGAGCATCGTGGACGACTCTTGAGCCTCCCACCATTACGATCACGATACTGGGATTCGTAAAGTGGTCTTCCACAATCAGGACACATGATTGCACTCTGCAAGCTGTCGGACATTATTCCCGGTGGATGAAAAGTATTGCCGGGCTCTGGAAGCGTACACCTACGGTCCGGCGTGCGCCGCCATCAGCTCGACGAAGCGGTCGAAGAGAGGGTTCGGATCATGCGGCCCCGGGCTCGCCTCCGGGTGGCCCTGGAAGCCGAAGGCCGGGACGTCGGTGCGGCGCAGGCCCTGGATGGTGCCGTCGAAGAGCGAGCGGTGGGTGACGGCGAGGTTGCCGGGGAGGCTCGACTCCTCGACCGCGAACCCGTGGTTCTGGCTGGTGATGAGGATCCGCCCCGATTCGAGGTCCTCCACCGGATGGTTCGCCCCGTGGTGGCCGAACTTCATCTTCATCGTGGCCGCCCCGCTCGCGAGCGCGAGCAACTGGTGGCCGAGGCAGATCCCGAACACCGGCACGCCCTGCCCGAGGAGCGCCCGGATGGATTCGATGGCGTAGCCGCAGGGCTCCGGGTCTCCGGGGCCGTTCGAGAGGAAGACGCCGTGGGGAGAACGCGCCAGCACGTCCCGCGCCGGGGTGCGGGCCGGCACCACCTCGACCCGGCATCCCCGCGCGACGAGCGTGCGCAGGATGTTGCGCTTCACCCCGAAGTCGTAGGCGACGACCCGCCACGGGAGCGCGTCCGATCCGGGGGCGTGGAAGCCGCGCTCTCCGGTCCATGGCCCGACCGTCCATTCGTAGGGCTCTTCGACACTGACCACCTCGGCCAGATCCATCCCCGCGAGTCCGGGAAAGGCGCGGGCCGAGGCGACGGCCGCGTGCTCGTCGATCCCGGACCCCGCGACCACGGCACCGGCCAGAGCGCCCTTCTCGCGCAGCCGCCGCGTCAGCCGGCGGGTGTCGATCCCGGCGATCCCCACCACCCGGTGGCGTTCCAGAAAGGCGCTCAAGGAGGAGTGCGAGCGCCAGTTGCTCGCGAGCGCCGGGGCGTCGCGCACCACCAGCCCGCTCGCGAAGACGCCGCGGCTCTCCTCGTCCTCCGGATTGACCCCGGTGTTTCCCACGTGCGGATGGGTCAGGGCCACGATCTGGCGGCAGTACGAGGGGTCGGTGAGGATCTCCTGGTACCCGGTCATCGCGGTGTTGAACACCACCTCGCCGGTGGCCACGCCTTCGGCGCCGATGGAATGGCCGCGGAACAGGCTGCCGTCTTCGAGCGCGAGCAGGGCTTCGAGGTTCATTCAGGCCCCACCCGCGCAAAAAAGGGAAGCACCGCCGCGTGCGCTACCCGTTTCGTTCATGTACGCCGGAATTCTTCACGAATATCAGGAATGGCAATGCTTCCCCATCACGCCTGCGTCAATTCCGACGCATTCGGCGGGCAAGCGCCGTGTATTACCTTGATGCCTCTGTTCCCCAGGAATCCTGCTACGGGAACGAAATCCCGGCCGGAAGAAACCAGCACCGCCACATCATGATTGCCGTCCCATGCCAGACTGATCAAGTCGGTTGCGATGCGCGTGTCCACCCCCTTCTCCTCGGTGCCTCGCATATCACCACCGCATTCCGGAATCGGACAATAACGCACCTCTTCGTGGCATGAGGGACACTTGGGACCTTCCCGCTTGCGTTGCCTCGGCAGCATCAAACAGGTGACCCCCGGGAATCCGCCGACCGTATTTTCCATCCATCGCCGCAAACCGCCATCTTTCCGATTACTGGGGTCATAAGAGCCGTAAACGTTCACTCCTTGATAGGCGATCAATGCTTCGGGATCAACGATACATCCAGCTTTGCGAGCCAAGCGAGGGCCTGATGTGAATTGACCCGTCAAGTTGCCGTATCGTCTCTCGAAGTCGCCTCCCTCAATGGGCCGGGGTCAGGGCAATGCCGTCAACCCCTCCACCACCGGGCGCAACGACCACTGCTGCACACTCGCCCGCATCTGCACCTCCAGCCGCCCCGCCACCCGGCGCCGTGCCTCCAACACCGTGTCCACGTACTCCTGAAACACCACCTGCTGCACCGGATGGGCGAACTTCTGCTCCTCCAACCACCGAAAGTGCTTCGCCGTCCACCGGCTCCTGCCTTCCCGGTACACCCGTCCGTGACGCAGCAAGAACGCACCCAAGCGCTGACGCGCCTTCAGCTCGAGCCCCTTCAGGTCCCCGCGCGCCCGCGTCAGGTCGCGCATCGCCTCCTGCTCCGCGTCCGCCACCCACATCGCCCTCAACTCTCCCGCCCGGTGCAATCGCACCAACAGAGGCGGACCCCTTCGCGTTCGATGGCGTCCGCTTTCGAGCTCCGTGCCGACGCATCCAGGCTGGAGGAGGCGGCCCCGGCCTTTCCGCTGGTCTACGGACTCGCGCGGCGGTCGAGATGCTGCTCGCCGCGGGGGTCGCCGACACCGCGGCCCACATCACCGCGCTCCTTCGAGATCCTTCGCCAAATGTGACGTTCGCCGAATGCGACGATCGAGGCCGGGCGCCGGATTCCGGCGCTCGCACGGCTCCACGCGCCCGTCCGGTCATGGTGATCCATCGCCGGCCTGTATACGGTCTCCGTGTAGAACCTGCCGGAGTGCCTGCACGAGCATCTACGGACAGTCCTGACGTTCACCGGCCCTGTCGGAGCGGGGGCACCGGCGCCTGTGCTGCCCGAATCCAGATCCGGTTGTCGTGGAACGCGCAGCCGCCCACCGGAGCCACCGCGTCCGCCCCGGTAAGCACGTTGACGCCCCTGCCCTCCTCGAAGGCGTGGTTGGGCCAGATGCTCTCCACGATCACCACCCCGCGCTGCGTCCCGCTGAACAGCACGACGTGGATGACGAGGTCGCCCCGGTCGTTGCCGAGACGCACGCGGTCGCCGTCGCGCACCCCGAGAGCCATCGCGTCCTCCGGGTGGATCATCACGCCGGGGCGGCCCTCGCGGCGGATGGAGGTCGGAGTTTCGGTGAACGACGAGTTGAGGTAGTGCCGGGCAGGCGCGGTCACCAGGCGGAAAGGCATCTCGTCGGTAGCCTCCTCGATGACCTCCCAATGATCGGGGAGGCGCGGCATGGCCGAGAGCAGCGCGTCGCCGACGAAGCCGTGCGGTGCGAGCGCCTTCCAGTCGGGGGCGAACCGGAATCTGCCGTCAGGATGGGCGAAGCCCCCGACGTAGTGTGATTCGTCGAAGTCCGGCTGGCAGTCGAACCAGCGCTCCGCTTCGAGCCGGTCGAGCCCCTCCCACCCCGACGCGCGCAAGGTGTGGTCGATGAGCTCGCGCGGGCTCATCCCGAAGCCCGGGTGCCCGACCCCCAGCCGCTCCGCGAGCGCGCAGACCACCTCGTGGTTCGAGCGGCATCCGTCCGGCGGTTCCACGATCTTCGGGCCGAGGATGATGTGCTGGTGGCCGCCGGACTGGTAGACGTCGTCGTGCTCCAGGAACATCGTCGCCGGCAGCACCACGTCCGCGACCGCCGCCGTCTCGGTCATGAACTGTTCGTGCACGCAGACGAACAGGTCGTCGCGGGCGAAGCCGCGGTGCACCCGTTCGAGCTCCGGCGCAACCATCATCGGGTTCGTGTTCTGGATGAACAGCGCCGTCACCGGCGGACCGCCGGCCAGATCGCGCGGGTCGCCTTCGAGGATCGGCCCGATGCGCGACTGATCGAGGGCCCGCACCGAGGGGTCCAGGGCGTCGAGCCCTTCGAGCATCGTCTTGTCCCAGTGGTAGATCGCCCCGTTGTTGTGGAACGCGCCACCGCCCTCGTGCAGCCACGCGCCGGTCACCGCCGCGATGGAAAGCGCCGCGTGCATGTTGATCGCGCCGTTGCGCTGGCGGGCGAAACCGTAGCCGAGGCGGAGGTAGGTGCGCGGGGTCGTCCCGATCATCCGGGCCAGGGTCTCGATGGTGTCCGCCGGCACCCCGGTGATGCGCGCCGCCCACTGTGGAGAGCGCTCCGCGAGGTGGCGCTCCAGCGCCTCGGGGCAGTCGGTGTAGCGCGCGAGGTAGTCGCGGTCCGCGTGGCCGTCGCGGAAGAGGACGTGCATCACCGCACAGGCGAGCGCCCCGTCGGTGCCGGGACGCACGCACACGAACAGGTCCGCCTGCTTCGCGGTGGCGTTGCGGTAGGCGTCGATCACCACGATCGGCGCCTTGCGCGCGCGCCGCGCCTCCAGGGCGTGGGTCATCACGTTGACCTGGGTCGCGGCGGCGTTGGTGCCCCAGATGACCACCAGATCGGATTGCGCCATTTCGCGCGGATCGCTGCCCGCGAGCCGCCCCGTCCCGGCGATGAACCCGTTCCAGGCCAGGGTGACGCAGATGGTCGAATGCTGCCCGGAGTAGCGCTTGACGTGACGCAGGCGGTTGAGTCCGTCGCGCATCACCAGGCCCATGGTTCCGGCGTAGTGGTAAGGCCACACCGTCTCCGGGCCGAAACGCCGCTCGGCCTGGAGCAGCGCCTCGGCCACGACATCGAGTGCATCGTCCCAGGACACCGGCTCGAAGCCCGACCCCTTGCCCGCGGTGCGGCGCAACGGGGTGGTCAGCCGGTCGGGGTGGTGGATCCGCTCGGCGTAGCGCGCGACCTTGCTGCAGACGACGCCCGCGGTGTAGGTGTTCTCCTTCGCCCCGCGCACCTTGCCGACGAGCCGCTCGCCGATGCGTTCGACTTCGAGCGCGCACGTGGACGGGCAGTCGTGCGGGCAGGCGCTGGAGCGTATCTCCGGTTGTGCGGCCATCGTCGGGGTTCCTCCTTTTCAAGACCGCGGGGCCTTCCGGGCCGGGCCTCGCCGCCCGATGGTAGGGCAGATGTCGCCCGGCCGGTAGCGTAGACGACGGTGGGACAGACTGTTCCGCCCGGCGGTCGGCGGCGAACGGCCGGACGGTTTGACGCCGGAACGCGGTGGCGCCGATTCCGCGGGCGAAGTCCAGGATCTCGTCGTCGGTGCGCACGCCGTCGCCGGGCAAGGCTTCGCGGGTGAAGTACGGTGCGAGCGGTGCGGTGCGCATCAGCCGGCGCGCGAGCCCGATGCCGGCTGTGAGCACCCGCCGGTCCATCTCGTCGGCAAGGTAGTTCGGCTGGATCGCCGGCTTGTCGAGGGGGTTCGCGGTCCGCGCCCGGACGTATCCGGCGCTCTCCGGGCGCTGCTGCCAGACCGCGACCGAGGCGCCCGGTTCGTCTTCCAGGGCCGACTGCACGCCCTGCCTGTAGCTTGCCGGGGTGAAGGTCAGTTGAAGATCGCCTGAATCGAGGGCCTCGTCCGATTTCCAGAAGCAGTGCACCAGGGTCGGCTGCAAGGTGAGGATCCCGGTGCCGAGCGCGAGGTATTTCAGGATCTCCACCCCGAGCCGCCAGCCGCGGGCGGGCTCGTTGATGGTGCGCGCGCGCCTGACCCGGAACGCGGTGCGGATCGTGTAGTGGTCACGCAGGTGTTCGCCCACCCCCGGCAACGCCTTGCGCACGGGGATGCCCAGCGCGGGCGGACCCACCCCGGAGAGCTGTAGGAGCTGCGGCGAGTTGACGGCGCCGCCGGAAACGATCACCTCGCGCGTTGCGCCGCTGCATGGCGGGGCGCAGATGCGCCCGCGCTCAGGCGGTTCACGAGGGTGGCGCCGGCGGTGCCGGCGCCGACGACGCCGAAGTCGAAGACGTCTCCGTTCGGCATGACGCGTTACCCGACCCGAACGGCAATCTGCGCGGTCCGTCCGTTCCGCCTTGCACCGGAGACGCCCCGCTTCGGCACGGTGCGCCGCCTGCTTCGGAAGGTGGCCTCGGGGGCACGCTCCGATCCCGTGGCGTTTCCGCGCGCTACGGCGCGCGATTCGCATCGGACGGCCGCCCGCGTACCCGCCTTGAACCGAAGTCGCCCGCCCGGCATGACCTGCTCCGCTACCCCCGCCCCACGAACGGCATCTTGGTGGCCATGATGGTCAGGGTCAGCACGTTGGCGTCGAGCGGGAGGCTTGCCATGTAGAGCAGCGCCCGCGCCACGTGCTCCGCGTCCATGAGCGGTTCGACCGCGATCTCCCCGTCCGCCTGCGGCACCCCCTCGGCCATCCGCGCGGTCATCTCGGTCGCTGCGTTGCCGATGTCGATCTGGCCGCACGCGATGTCGTACTTGCGCCCGTCGAGCGACGCGGATCGGGTCAATCCGGTGATCGCGTGCTTGGTCGAGGTGTAGGGCGCCGAGTTCGGGCGCGGCGCCTGGGCGGAGATCGAGCCGTTGTTCACGATGCGCCCGCCCATCGGGGTCTGGCTCTTCATCAGCCTGAACGCTTCCCGGGTGCACAGGAACGCGCCGGTCAGGTTGACGTCGACGACGTTCCGCCATTGCTCGACGGCGAGGTCTTCGAGCGGAACGCCGGGAGCGCCGAGGCCGGCGTTGTTGAACAGGACGTCGAGCCGGCCGAACACCTCCTTCGTCTTCGCGAAGAGCGCTGCCACCGACGCCGGATCGCTCACGTCGGCCGGCGCCACCAGCGCCCGCCCGCCGTCCGCCCCGGCGCCGGCCTTCGTCTTCTCCAGCAGCCCGGGACGGCGCCCGGCCAGCACCACCGAATACCCCTCGCGCAGCATCGCCAGCGCGCAGGCCCGGCCGACCCCGGTGCCGGCGCCGGTGATCATCGCAACCTTTCCGTTCCCGCTCATTCCGCTTCCTCCCTGTTGTTCCCGCCAACCCGCCGGCGCACCCCGCGCAGCATCACCGGCCTGCTCCGCGGCCGTTGCAGCGCGGCGGCCCGATCACCACCTTTCCGCCGTCCGGGTCCGATGGGCCGCCGTGCGAAAGTGCCGAAATGGACGTACAGGGATGCGGCGCTCCTCAGGCGAACGACGCCTCGACGGTGCCGAGCGCCCCGAAATCCGCCCGCGCCTCGTCACCGGGGGCGATCGGCAGGATGCCGCCGCAGGTGCCGGTCATCACCACGTCCCCGGCCCGCAGCCCGCGTTCGACGACGAGCGGCCGGGTCGCGAGCCAGCCCACCGCCGCGAGCGGGTCGCCCCACGTCAGCAGCGAGCCGGCACCGCGCGCCTTCTCCTCCCCGTTGATGGTGACGACGAGCTCCTGGGCCGCGAGATCGAGCGAACGCCAGTCCGCTCCGCCGCGCTCGCCCTCGACGAACGCGACGTTCGCCGCACCGTCCGCGATCAGCACGAGCCCGCCGTTGGCGAAGCCGCCGGGCAGCCGGCAGCCGACAATCTCGAACGAGGGGGCGACGTAGTCCACCGACGCCGCGATCTCCTCGGCCGGGTACGGGTAGTCCCGCGCGGGCACGTCGCCCGCGAGCTTGACGAGGAACTCGGTTTCGAGCGCCGGCGCGTGGGCGGTGGGCAGGGGAATGCGCGCGCCGTTGCCGGATCGGAACGGCGCAAGCAGCGGGCCGGCGAACGGGCTGTCGAGCTTGAGCGTCTCAAGGGCCTTTCCGTTGGTCGCGCCGAGCTTCCAGCCGGCGAGCGCGGCGGCGATTTCCGCAGGGGTCATGGCAACCTCCCTATGTGGTGTCGGACGTCCGGCGGTGGGCGAACGTCGATCCTCGTCCCCGGCCGCGCAGTCCGCGAGGTTTTGGAAGCACTCCCATGACGGAATGCCTGGAACGCCTTCCGCGGGCGCACCGCATCGCCCGGCTTCGATGAGACCGGACTTCGTCGGAAGCAGCCGGAATCGTCCCGTAGAACAAGCGGCAAAGCAAACGCGCCGGCTCACTCCTCTCCGGCGCCTTGGCCGCCTCGGGTGCGTGGCGCGGCAGACTGCCCGTGACTGGGCGGTCGGCCGCGCCCCCCGGTCCGTTCCCCCGTCGAACCGAACGTCGTGACGCCCGGGGATCTGCTATCTTCGCCTTCCGATGTGCCGCCGCGGCTGCCACCGGGCGCGGACCGGGACGGAGACACGCAAACTCCGGGGGTTCCGCCAATCGACGCGCCGATGACCGACTCCCGCCCGCCGCCGAAGTTCATGCGCAGACACCGTTGGTGGAACGCGCCCTGGTTCGACACCCTCCAGTTCTTCGTGTTCACGGGCGCCCTGCTGTGGCTGACGGTCGCCGGCGCGATGAGCATGGGGTACAACTGGCAGTGGTACCGGGTGCCCCGCTTCATCTACCGCGTGGTGGACGGGGAGCTGATCTGGGGGCCGCTGATGAAGGGGCTGGTGGTCACCCTGGAGATCACCGCGTACAGCGTCGTCATCACCCTCGCGATCGGGCTGGTCACCGCCCTGCTGCGGCTCTCGAGCTCCTGGTCCGGGCGGATCGTCTCGAAGGTCTACCTGGAGGCGATCCGCAACACCCCGCTGCTGATCCAGATCTACCTGTTCTACTTCGTCCTCGGCCCGATCGTCGGCCTGGACCGGTTCTGGGTCGGGGTCCTGTGCCTGTCGGTGTTCGAGGGCGCGTTCGCCTGCGAGGTGATCCGGGCCGGGATCCTCTCCGTCCCGCGCGGGCAGTGGGAGGCGAGCGACAGCATCGGGCTCGACCGCTTGCAGGGATACCTCCACGTGATCCTCCCGCAGGCGGTGCCGCTGATGCTTCCGCCGCTGACCGGGCTCGTCATCTCGCTCATCAAGAACTCGGCCATCGTCAGCGTCATCGCGGTGTTCGACCTCACCACCGAGGGGCGCAACATCATCGCGGACACGTTCCTGAGCTTCGAGATCTGGATGACGGTCGCCGCCATCTACCTGGTGCTGACCGTCACCCTGTCGGTGTTCGTGAGCTATCTCGAGCACCGCGTCCGGGTGCGCACGTAGGAACACGGCGCGCACCCTTTTTTCGACACCACCCGAAAAGGAGAAGGCAATGCATCCGTCCGTAGCAGCAGCATCGAAGTGGGGCATGGCGGCGGTACTCGGCACGGCGCTGGCGGCCGGCGCCGCGGCGCAGGGGACCCAGCAGCAGCTCTCCTCGGAGAGCGTCATCGAGACGATCAAGAAGCGCGGTGCGCTCAAGGTCGGCATGTCCACGTTCGTGCCGTGGGCGATGCGCGACAAGAACGGGGAGCTGGTCGGGTTCGAGATCGACGTGGCGAAGAAGGTCGCGGCGGACATGGACGTGGACGTCGAGTTCGTCCCGACCTCCTGGGACGGGATCATTCCGGCCCTGATCGCGGGCAAGTTCGACGTGATCATCGGCGGCATGAGCGTGCGCCCACAGCGCAACCTCACCATCAACTTCACCATTCCCTACGCGCATTCGGGCATGGGGATCGCGGCCAACAAGGCGATGGCCGCGGACATGAAGTGGCCGGACGACTACGACAGCGCCGACGTGACCTTGTCGTGCCGCCGCGGCGCGACCTCGTGCAACGACGCGGACCGGCTGTTCCCGAAGGCGACGGTGCGCAAGTTCGACGACGACGTGCAGGCGTTCCAGGAGGTGCTGAACGGCAACGCGCACGCGGTCCTCTCGTCGTACCCGAAACCGGTGGAATGGGCCAGCGGCAATCCGGAACACATCTTCCTTCCGACCACGGACAACCTGTCGCAGGGCGACGAGGCGTTCGGACTGCGCAAGGGGGATCCGGATGCGCTGAACTTCTTCTCCAACTGGATCCTCGTCAACACGACGAACCGCTGGCTGGCGGAGCGCCACCACTACTGGTTCAAGACCCGGGACTGGGTGGATCAGGTCAATCCGGACCAGTAACCCCGTCCCGGATCGATCGCCCGTCCCGCGGGACCGGCGCCGTCCGGCGCCGGTCCCCTCCCCGGACGAGACCCATGGCCTCGCGGCTCGAAACCACACGTCTCCCGGTGGCGGTGATGGCGGGTTTCCTCCTCGGGCCGGATCCGTGACCCCGCGGCGCGGAAGGTCCCGCCTCGGCTGGGTCGACGTCGCGGTCTTCGCGGCCCTGATCGCGGCCGTCGCCTACGTCTGGTACCGGGTCGATACGGTGCTGGAGTACCGCTGGGACTGGGCCGTCATCCCCCACTACCTGTACCGCTGGGACGAGGAGCAGCAACGGTGGGTCGCGAACCTGCTGATGCAGGGCCTCTACACGACGATCCGGCTCGCGCTGTGGAGCATCGTGCTGGCCGCGGCCATCGGCGTGGTGTTCGGCATCATGCGCACCAGCCGGCGCCTGTTCCCGCGGATGCTGAGCCGGGTCTACGTCGAGCTGATCCGCAACATCCCGCCGCTGGTCTTCATCTTCATCTTCTACTTCTTCATCAGCAGCCGGATCATGCCGTTGCTCGGCATCGAGGAGTTCATACGCAACGCCTCGCCCGAGACCCTGGCGTGGCTGGAGGTCCTGTTCGGGCCGCCGAAGCTCATCTCGAACGTGATCTCCGGGATCATCTGCCTCGCCATGTTCGAGGGCGCGTACGTGACCGAGATCGTGCGGGCCGGCATCCAGTCCATCCCGAAGACGCAGACCGAGGCGGGCCTGAGCATCGGCCTGTCCCGCTTGCAGCTCATGCGCTACGTGATTCTGCCCCAAGCGGTGCAACGGGTGGTCCCCCCGCTGGCCGGGCAGTTCATCACCCTGGTGAAGGATTCGTCCATCGTGTCGCTGATCTCGATCCAGGAGCTGACCTTTCTCGCGATCGAGACCTCGGTGTCGACGGAGCGGGTGTTCGAGGTGTGGATCACGGTGGCCGGACTGTACTTCGGCGTGTGCTGGTCCTGTGCGCTGCTGTTCGACTGGATGGAGCGGCGCATGGCGGTGGAACGATGACGACGCGACCGCTGGCGCGACCGCCGGCGGGTAGGGCGGGAATCGGCGCGCGTTCGGCGCAACGTCGGCCTCGAACCACCCGGGTCCCGGATCGGAAGGCGCAGCGGGCCGGCTCTCTGCCGCCGGGGCCTTCGGGCGCCGACGGACGCTCGCGCATGCGATTCGCCGCGAACCCATCTTCCGCCGGCCCGCTCGCCGGCGGGTCCGAACCGCCGGTTCCGGCCGGCCGTGACCAGACCGCAAGGAGGTTGTGCCGGTGAAGGACAACGTCGTGATCGAACTCGAAGGCGTGAACAAATGGTTCGGCGACTTCCACGTGCTCAAGGACATCGACCTGCGGGTCCGCGAAGGCGAGCGCGTGGTCGTCTGCGGGCCGTCGGGGTCCGGGAAATCCACCGTGATCCGCTGCATCAACCGCCTCGAGGAGCACCAGGAAGGGCGGATCGTGGTCGATGGGCAGGAGCTCGACGACGACACCCGGAACGTGGCCGCGGTCCGGCGCGAAGTCGGCATGGTGTTCCAGCAGTTCAACCTCTTTCCCCACCTGACGGTCCTCGAGAACTGCATGCTCGGGCCGACCAGGGCGCGCGGCATGTCAAAGGCGATGGCGCGGGACCGGGCGATGGAGTACCTCGCCCGGGTGAGGATCCCGGAGCAGGCGGAGAAGTACCCAAGCCAGCTCTCGGGCGGCCAGCAGCAGCGGGTGGCCATCGCCCGGTCGCTGTGCATGGAGCCGAAGGTGATGCTGTTCGACGAGCCCACCTCCGCCCTGGACCCCGAGATGATCAAGGAGGTCCTGGACGTGATGATCGACCTTGCCCGGAGCGGCATGACGATGGTCGTGGTCACCCACGAGATGGGCTTCGCCCGCACCGTGGCCGACCAGATGGTGTTCATGGACGAGGGCCGGATCGTCGAAGCCGCCCCCCCGGACCGGTTCTTCGCCAACCCCGAGAGCGAGCGCACGAAGCTGTTCCTGAGCCAGATTCTCCTGTCGGTTGCATAAACCTGCGCCGGGTAGCCGCGGGCGGTTACCCACCCGCGGCTCCCACGGACCCGGACGTGCTCCATTCGAGCATCCGGCTCCTCGGGCCATGGACTCGCTACGCAACGGTACACACTACGCACACTTGGGGGAGGGGATAGGTCTTGCGCAGCCTGCCGAATCGCTCCCACGTCATCCGTCCCCGCCAAACGCCGGTCCGGCCACTTGCGCCATCGCCTCTCGACTTCGTATCGTAAGCGTTGCAACGCTGTGGCGTTGCCGGTGATTCCGTAGCAGGCACAGTGGCCTCTAGAGGTTGCCTCGTACACCGGCTCCAACACCCTCGGCACCGCCCGCTGAAGCACCTTGTCCTCCAGCGCCGGGACCCCAATCGGGCGCGTCTTCCCCGTCCCCGGCTTGGCCAAGTGCACCCGGCGCACCGCCGGCGCCCGATACCGACCGGACTTGAACCGTTCCAGCAAATCCGACAGGTCCGCCTCGTAGTGCGCCGCCGTCATCCCGTCCACACCCGCCGCCGCATCCTTGCGCACCCGCCGGTACGCCTCGCCCATCCACTCCGCATCGATGGGGTGTGCCGGCGCCGTCAGCACCATCCCCCGATTCAAGCACTCGGGGGCAGGCCCCGGCTCCCTCCGGGCCAGCTCCCCTCCCTTGCCTTGTCGCGTTGAGATGACCTCCCGGCCCAATGTCCCCGCCCTCTGTCCCTCCGCACGCTCCACCCCCGGTCGGCCCCTTCCCTCCACCGGGTCCCTTCAGGTCAGGTTCCCCGGCTTCCTCGGTACTGCCGGCCGACTCCGACCCCCGCTTCCGCGGGGGCAGGCTTCTCGCTTCCCCTCCCGCCCCGCTTCGTCTCCTTCGCTCGGCAGGACCACCGCTTGCGCCCCCCCTTCGCTCCCCCAGAGACGAGCGCACTCCCCGAGGACCCGGACCATTTTGCGCGGCGCCCGCGCCGCGTCTCCGGCGATGGAGAAGACGAGACCTCCCAGGTTTGGGCGACCCTTGCACACATGCCCCGCTCCCAGACCCCGGCGGTGCGCCGGCCCCTGACCCCTTCGGGACCGGCGTTGGTGTCTTCCGCTCAACCGACGGCGTCGACCCCGCAAGAATTTACTTCCGGGGCTCCATCACGCGGCCTGCGCGCTCCCTCTGTACGCTTCGCAGCCGGGGTCACCCCCGCACCACGCAACACTCGGTTCCGGCCGGGGCCAGCCTTGGCCGGTCAGGACTCTCACCTGCCGGGTCGCATCGAAGGTTTCCGCCATGTCTCTCCTTCTACATGCCTTCCCCCTTCACCAGGCTTCGCCTGGCGCAACGGTTGCAGAAAACCCTGCTCATGCACGTGTTCTCTGCACAAAATACGGGGTCTTCCGGCCGAAACAGCGTGTGGCTCAAGCTCACTTCCAGTGAGGACAAGCCACACGCGCCAACGGTCGTCTTCAGCCCGTCATTCCCGCGAAAGCGGGAATCCAGGGACTTTCGTGATTAACCCATCTTTAACCGTGCGCCGTGCAAAGGCGCCATTCCTCAGCGGGTGCGAATCCCGCCCGGCAACCGTCGCTCCAGCCGGTAGCAGTCGGAGCGGTCGATGGAGGCGACGACAGGGACCGAAGCACTCCGATGAGACGGGTCGCGAAGGCGACTCGGCGACCCTGCGGGCCGTCACGTGAGTGAACGCCGAGCAGGCCTCGAAACGGGTAATGCGGACGAGCCGGTCGCACGGATCCGCGCCTCGACCTGAGCGATGGCCTGCTCCTGGCGGATGGTCCTGCTCCTGGCGGATGGTGTTGCGGATGACGTCGCCGAGAGTGTTCGCGATGCTGAACCCGCCGAGCCCGGCGGCGAGGTAGCGGACATGCCGGCCCGGGACGATCGTCCCACGCGCCATGGCGTCCATCGTCGCGCCGAGGCGGCGCCGAGGCGGCCCTTCGTTGGTCGGCGGCCAGCCCGGACTTCTGGAGCGACTGGTCGAGCCGCCGGAAATCCGCGAGCGCCTGCCGGAGCTGCGCCCGGATGCGGATGGTGAGGCCGAGGTTGTCAGCCATTGTGGTACCGTGCGGATATGGACGACAGGGCGCGCGCGGGCGCGTTGAGCCGCAGCGACTCCAGGAACCGGAGCTCGTGGACCGTGACGGTCACGAACTCGCCGGTGTCCGGGTCGCGGACGCGGACGTCGACGTCGGGGAACGATGTCCGCTTCCTCGGCGGGGGTGGGCTCGGGGGCGGCGGGAGGGGCGCGTCATGGTGGATCGTCTCCGGTCGGGTGAGTGTTGTGCTGCTCGATGTGCGACTGCCAGATCTTTCCTCCGAAGCCGGCCCCCAGGAGCGCCGTGAGCGTCCCCAGGTCGGGCGTCTCGCCATAGCCGCCTCGGGCAGCAGGATGGAGGCGCATGCGGTCAGGATGCAGACCAGGGACGCTACGCGGGTCGTGGAGGGCTTGCCTCGGCGGTCGTGCAAGAGCTTCAGCTTCTTCATGGGATCACGAATGCGAGGTCTCCTGGCCAGTCCACCGGGCCCTGCGGCGGCGGCACGGTGATGGTAATGGCTTGCGGCCCGCGGACGTTGCGGGCGACGGCCTCGACGGTCACGGCGCCGGACGGTGACCGCACCAGCCAATCGAGCTCCAGGCGGTCCACGCCGAACCGGAGCGCGAGATCCAGCCCCCCCGGAACTCGGCTTCGCGCCCCGGCAGCCCCCCGAGTCCGCGCTCCCCTTCTTCCCCCGGCGGCAGGTTGAACAGCGCGGCGCGCAGGTCGTGATCGCGGAGCCGCTCCCGAACGGCGGATTCCGGCGCCTCCCGGTACGGGAACGGGTGCTCGACGGCTCGGAAGCCGCCGCCGGCCGCCGCCTCGAACCTGTCGAGAAACGGGCGCTCGGTGAAGAGGTAACCCAGATTGGCGGCGAGGCGGGGCATGGCCGCGTGATGATACCCGGGTGCCGCGCTCCACCCCGTGGATTGCGCGGCGATGCGAAACAAGCCGCCCCCGGGGTCGACTCCCTCGCCGGGGGCGGGCTCGATGCCGTGCCGGTGGATTGTGCGGACGTGCTCCGCAGGCCCGCTTCGTTCGAGTCGATCATTTCCCCGGCGAGCACACGGGCGGGTGACACCGTGGCCGGTGCCGGTGGTGCAATTGCGGCCGCGCTTCAGCCATCACCCCACCACCAGCAGCTTCAGCCCGATCACACCGAGTCCCACGAGCAGCCACTTGCGAAAGGTGGCGGGCGTCAGGTGGGCGCGGAGCCGTGCGCCGAACATCATGCCGGCAATCGCGGGCGCCACCGCCACCGCGGACAAGACGCTCGCATCGACCCGCCAGGCGCCGTGCAGGACGAGCACCGCGGCCAGCGCGGCGGTCGAGACGCTGAACGTGATGCCCATCATCTGCACCAGCGCATCGCGGTCCAGGCCGAGCGCTTCCAGGTACATCACGATGGGGATTACGAAGGTCCCGGTCACGCCGGTGACCAGTCCGTTGACGAAGCCGACGCACGGGGTCAGCAACGGCTCCGCCCGTGCCGGCACCGGGATCCGCACCGCCCGAAGCCCGAGTCCCGCATAGGCGAGCAACGCCACGCCGAGCACTCGATCCATCGCCTGCGGCGCCGCGGCGAAGACATGGTGGTACCCGATCCACGTCGTCATCGGGATGATCGCCAGCGCCACGCCGAAGCGCCTGAGCAGCGCCGTCAGGTGACCGCCGAACGCCCCCTGCCACACGTTGGTCACCAACGAAGGGATCACCAGCAGCGGCAATGCGGCCTCGATCCCGAACGCGGCCGAGAGCAGTGCGACCGAGACCGTGGGGAGGCCGAGCCCGACGACGCCCTTCACGCCACCGGCGAGAAGGAACGTCAGCATGACGATCATGATCGAGAGCCCGTCCATGGCGCCATCGTACCGCCGTTCGCCTCCGACGCAGGCCCGGCTGCGCCATCGGCGCAGGATCGTTCTCTTGTTCGCCGCGAAGGCTGCATCAGGCGGTCGAGGTCGCCTCGGCGGGCGCCGGGAAGCCGGTTTACCGGGGAAAGAGATCCAATACGACTGGCGATCGTGCATTGCGGACTCTGCGGCGAACAAAGAATGGCCTTGGCCACCGTCGGCTGCCGGTCTCGGCGGACCCGGTGCTCGTTCGGCCCGGACCGACCGGGTTCGATCAGGTTGTCTGCGCGGGAGCCGGAACCGCACGGGTCGGGTGAGGCGCGTCCGCGCAACGGTGGCCGAAATCGCGCGATGCGAAGCGCGCCCGGGCGGCCCGGCTCCGCGTCCGTGCGGCGGTGACGCCCCCACGCGGGCGGCGCCCCGTCAAGCGATCCGGCGATCGCCACCGCCGGCGCGGCGAATCCGTCGCCGGGATCGAATCGCGGCTCGATCCGGTTGGCCCCGGGAGCCGCCGGCGCGGTAGAGTCCCACCCCCGGCATCCGCCGCAACCCGCGATGGGAGACAAGGGATGGACGACCGCATGAAGACCCACGGCCACATCGGATGGTGCGATCTGATGTCCGACGACGTCGACAAGGCGCGTGATTTCTACACCGGCGTGCTCGGATGGGACACCGAGGTCATGGACGTCGGGAAGGGCCCGTACACTGTATTCAAGGCCGGCGATTGCCCCGTGGCCGGCCTGATGGCCAAGCCGTCGGAGGGGCCGGCGTCCTGCGCCCCGACCGCGTGGACATCCTACGTGACGGTCGACGACGTCGATGCGTGCACCGCCAGTGTCGCGGATGCCGGCGGCGTCGTGATCGTCGCCCCGGTGGACATCCCGACGGTGGGGCGCATGGCGATCATCCAGGACCCCACCGGCGGGGTCGTGGGAGTCATCAAGTATGCGAACCCGGAAGGGTGAGGTTCGGTTGAGGTGAAGACCCTCGGCGAGCACACGCACGACACGGGCCGGGTCTGGTTCGCGACCCTCGAAGAGATCGCGGCCCACGTCAAGACACTGGTTGACACCGGCGCCTGGACGCCCCGCGTCGATCGGCGGCCGTACCATCCGGGACCCATCCTCGATCTCGGCGAGGCCGGGCCGCGCAATGTCGATCCCTGACCGCTCTCCCCCACCGTCCCGGCATACCACCCTCCGGCCTCCCAGCTTCATCCATGCCTGCATCCACCGACACCTCCCTGACCGGTGGCGACACCACAGCCGGCCACGACGGTCTGGCCGGCGACGACGCTCTGGCTGGCAGCAACGCTCCGACCGGCGGCGGTGCTCTGGCCGGCGACGCCGCACGCCGCATCGGCTCGGTCGTCGAATCGTTGCCGCACAACACGAAGCTCGGCATCCGCATGGTCGAGATCGCACCGGGGCGTTGCACCACGCACATCGAGTTCCGCCCCGAGCTGGTCGGCGACCCCAAGCGCGGCGTGCTGCACGGCGGGGTGGTCACCACCCTGATCGACGCAACGGCAGGCGCCGCGGTGTACGCCGCCATCCCCGAGGGAACGTCGCTCGCGACCCTCGACATGCGTATCGACTACCTGAAGCCGGCCGAGCCGCACAAACGGCTCTACGCGAGCGCCGAGCTCTACCGCCTCACCCGCCGCATCGCGTTCGTCCACGCCTCCGCCTACCAGGACGAACCGGAGAACCAGGTCGCACACTGCGCCGCGTCGTTCATGATCGGCAGCCTCGGATTCTCGATACGGACACCCTGATGCCCGGATCCATCCACAACGTCCGCGAGCTCGACGAGCCGGGAGGCTTTCCGGACTCGGCAGCTCCCGCCCACCTCCCGGGACACGGCGTCACGTCATGACACGACGTTGTGCCGGTTCCGGTGCCCGGCCCGCGTTCTTTCGCGTGAGCGGGGTCGGCCGAGCCCTTATGGTCGGCACCGACGCCCATTCGCATTGGCTCGGCCGGTCCGAATGACAGGCGCATGACCGTAGCGGATCTCCGGACATCCTCACGCTTGGCGGAAACCGCGGTTCCGGACTTGAACCGCGAGCTCCCCTACGCGGACTTCATCCGCCTGGAGGTCGAGATGGTGGACGGGCGCCCCGTCACCATCCTGCGCAGGGATCCCGGGAACATCGGCAACACCTTCGTGCCGATGATCCACGGCGGCGCGGTGGGGGCGCTGCTGGAGCACGCCGCGATCATGCAGATCTTCTTCGAGCTGGGGCTCGGACTCGACCGCCCACCGAAGATCGTCAACATCTCGATCGACTACCTGCGCCCGTGCCTGCTCGAAGACACGTTCGCCCGGGGCATCATCATCCGCCAGGGCCGCCGGGTCGCGAACGTGCGGGTGCAGGCGTGGCAGTCGGACCCCGGCAGGCCGGTGGCGGCCGCACATGCCCGCTTCCTGCTACCGGAAGAACCATCTTCCGATACCGAAAGCCGGGGAGACGACGATGGCTGAATGAAAAACAATGTACAGTGAGCGGCCACTAACCCGGACTTCTCGCCAAGGGAGTTGAATGAGGCCGTATCCTGTGCGATGAATGTTGTGGGATCAATCACTTATCTTACAACAGGAGCACGGCCTCATGACCACACAGTGTAACGCAACGAAGCTCGGGCTTCTTCAACTCCTGCAAGGCGAGTCGCCGGCGCGTGCGTCCGCGCATGTCCTCCGTCCTCGCATCGTCCGCGACCACGAAGACCAGGTGGTTGCGCAGCGCCCGCAAGGCCGATCCTTCCGAGCCCTTGCGCGAGTAGATGCGCTCGACCAGCTCGGGGACGGACTCCACCGCCGCGCCGATGGCGACGGCGTCACAGGACGGTACGGCGAGCTTCGGCCGCCCGTCCCCGACCTCGTTCGGCACGTCGAAGGCCCCCGGGGAAGGCCACCATCTCGAACACGCCGCCGTCGAAGATCTCGCGGATGCGGTCGTTAGCTCAGCAGCGGCGCGATCACCAGGCTCACGATGGCCATCACGTTGATCAGGATGTTCATCGAGGGTCCCGACGTATCCTTGAAGGGATCGCCCACGGTGTCGCCCACCACCGTGGCGTGATGCGTCTCCGATCCCTTGCCCCCGTGGTGCCCCTTCTCGACGTACTTCTTGGCGTTGTCCCACGCCCCGCCGGCGTTGGCCATGGTGAGCGCGAGCAGCACGCAGCCGAGCAGGGCGCCCCCGAGCATCCCGCCCAGGGCCTCGGCGCCGATCCCGAGCCCGACCACCCAGGGCGCGGCGATCGCGATCACGCCGGGGAGGATCATCTTGCGCAGCGCCGCCCCGGTGGCGATGTCCACGCAGCGCTCGGTGTCGGGCTGCCCCTTGCCTTCGAGCAGACCGGGGATCTCCCGGAACTGCCGGCGGATCTCGTTGATCATCTCGAACGCGGCCTTCCCGACCGCGTCCATCGTCAGCGACCCGAGGTAGAACGGGATCACCCCGCCGATGAAGATGCCGATGAGCACCTCCGGGTTGCTGAGCTCCAGCCGGAAGCCGGGATTGCCGGCGGAGACGGTCTCGATGAACGCGGTGATGATCGCGAGCGCGGCCAGGGCGGCGGCGCCGATCGCGAAGCCCTTGCCGATGGCCGCGGTGGTGTTCCCGAGCTCGTCGAGCGAGTCGGTGATCGCGCGGGTCTCCTTGCCGAGGCCGCCCATCTCCGCGATGCCCCCGGCGTTGTCCGCGACCGGGCCGTAGGCGTCGATGGCCATCGTGATCCCGACGGTGGCGAGCATCCCCACCGCGGCCACGCCGACGCCGTAGAGGCCGACCAGCTCGCTGGAGATCGCGATGATCGCGCAGATCGTGAGGAGCGGGATCGCCACCGAGCGCATGCCGACGGAGAGCCCCGCGATGATCACCGTGGCCGGGCCGGTCTCGCCCGCGCGGGCGATCTCGCGCACCGGGCGGCTGGACGTGAAGTACTCGGTCACCAGCCCGATGACGATGCCGCCGATCGCGCCCGCGACCACCGCCCACCAGACCTTCGCATCGACGCCGATCGTTTCGGTGATCACGTAGAACGAGAGCAGGATGAACAGGACGGTGGCGCTGATCGTCCCGGTGCGGAGCGCCACCTCCGGCTGCTTGGCGGAGAAGTGGCGCACGATCATGATGCCAGCGATGGAGCACAGCAGCCCCAGGGAGGCGAGCCCGAGGGGGAGGAACATCAGGGACTCGCGCGTCCCCAGGCCCCCGATGACCTCCAGCGACATCGTCGAAGCCATCGCGATGGTGGCGATCATCGCGCCGCAGTACGACTCGAAGATGTCCGAGCCCATGCCCGCGACGTCGCCCACGTTGTCGCCCACGTTGTCCGCGATGACCCCGGGGTTGCGTGGATCGTCCTCGGGGATCCCCGCCTCGATCTTGCCGACCAGATCCGCCCCCACGTCCGCGCTCTTGGTGTAGATGCCGCCGCCGACGCGCGAGAACAGTGCGACGCTCGACGCCCCCATCCCGAAGCCGTGGATGGTGTGCGCGGTCTCCGGGTCCCCCCCGAACATGAGGTACAGGACGCCGAGTCCGAACAGCCCGAGGGAGGCGACGGCCAGACCCATGATCGAACCGCCGAAGAACGCCACGGTGAGGGCGTCCGCGGCGCTGCGGGTGTGCGCGGCGGTGGTGGTGCGCACGTTCGCGCGGGTCGCGGTGCTCATGCCGATGTAGCCGGCCCCGGCCGAGCAGAGCGCGCCGACCAGGAACGCAAGCGCAGTGCCGAAACCGAGCGTGAGCCAGAGCAGAAGGATGAGCACGACGCAGAACAGGGTGAGCATCTTGTACTCGCGCCGCATGAACACCATGGCGCCGCGGTGGATCGCGTCGGCGATCTCCGCGACCTTGGCCTCTCCGGCGGGGAACTTCTTGACTTGCCGGTAGATGAACCCGGCGGCCACAAGGCCGAGGATGCCGAACAAGGCCGGCACGAGAGCGTTGCCGCTCATGGGGGTCCTCCCTGAGAATCGAGGTTCGAGAGGCGGCGGTCAGGGCGCCGTGCCCGCGGGCCGCCGCCGCGCACACGACCATCTTTCGAGCCGGCGAAGTCTAGCGATGGCAATGCCATGTCTCAATGCGGAACGTTTCCATGGCCAGGAGGGCCGTGCCTTCGCTCCGGCAGGCGCCGGGACGTTGCCGGGGGGAGCGGGATCGGGCTCGAACGGTCCCCGGCCTTCCGGGTGGCCGGCAAGGACACCGGAACGCCGGTCCCGCGCCTGGCCGACGTGCACTTCTTCGCCGGTCGTCGCCCCTGGGGTCATGGCGCGGAATGCCTGAGGAAGTACGAAGAAGACCGCCGCGCTACCTCACGACGAAAGAGGTGGCGGATCTTCTCCGCGTGAAGGAACGCAAGGTGTACGAGCTTGCCGCGGCGGGCGGGATCCCGCACCGCCGGATCACGGGCAAGCTGCTCTTCCCGAGCGCCGACGTCCTGGCGTGGATCGAGGGCAGCGGCGGCGCGGCGCCCTCCGAGCGGCCCGCGGTGCTGGCCGGCTCCCACGACCCGCTTCTCGACTGGGCCGTGCGCGAGTCCGGCTCGGGGCTTGCGACGCTGTTGAACGGGAGCCTCGACGGTCTCGACCGTTTCGTCGACGGCCGCGCGGCACTCGCCGGCCTGCACGTTCCCGAAGAGGCGGGATGGAACGTCGGGACGGTCGCCGCCCGCGGCGTGCGAGGCTCCGTCCTGATCGCATGGGCGGTGCGGGCCCGGGGGCTGATCCTGTCGGAGCGGATGCGTGGCGAGGTGCGGCGCGTTTCCGATCTCGAAGGCAAGCGGGTGGTCAGGCGTCAACCGGGGGCTGGCGCCGCCGCGCTTTTCGAAGACCTCCTGTCGAAGGAAGGACTGGCCGCGACGGACCTGATCCCGTCAACGGAGCTTGCGCGCACCGAAAACGACGCGGCGGCGGCGGTGGCGGCGGGCGAGGCGGATGCGGCCCTCGGGATCGAGGCGATGGCCAAGCGTTTCCACTTGCCTTTTCTGCTTCTCGTCGAAGAGCGCTTCGACCTGATCGTCGACCGGCGTGCCTATTTCACCGATCCGGTGCAGACCCTGCTGGCCTTCGCGCGTGACGATGCGCTCAAGCGCAAGGCCGCCGCCATGGGCGGCTACGATCTGTCCGAGACCGGGGCGGTCCGCTGGCTGTCGCCCTGACCCGCGGGCGAGGGCGGACCGGCCCTCCCGCCGCCAGCGAAGAGCCCCTCGACCCGGACTCGACCCCGCAGACGGAGGAGAAGGCGGCAGGAGCGCCATTTTTCGCATCATGCCGGAGTGGACGGCAATCCATTCGGATGGGCGCCGGGGAAGCCCCCCGTGCAGTCGTCAGCTTCCCGCGTTCGGGAAGAACAACTGGCAGCCGTCGATACGGTAGGAGGCGATCGCGGCCTGGCCTTCCCCGGACAGGATCCAATCGACGAACCGCCGGCCCAGATCGGCCTTGACGCGGGGATGCCGGTCCGGGTTCACCACGACGATGCCGTACTGGTTGAAGAGCCTCGGATCGCCCTCGACCGCGACCCGGTAGCCGCGCTTGTTGCCGAAAGCGATCCAGGTGGCGCGGTCGGTCATGACGTAGGCGCCCATGCCCGTGCCGGTGTTGAGCGTCGCGCCCATGCCCGAGCCGGTCTCGCGATACCAGCCGCCCGAGGCCGCCTGCACGTCGACCCCGGTCTCCTCCCAGATCCCGAGCTCCGCCCTGTGGGTGCCGCTGTCGTCGCCGCGCGAGGCAAAAACCGCCTCCGCTTCGGCGATCTGCGCCAGCGCGGCGACCGCGTCGCTCATGCCCGCCACGCCCGCGGGGTCCGAGGGTGGGCCGACGATGACGAAGTCGTTGTACATCACGTCGAAGCGCGCCACCCCGTCGCCGTCCGCCACGAACTGCTCTTCGGCGGATCTGGCATGCACGAACAGGACGTCACCGTCTCCGTTCGCGGCGTTGCGGATCGCCTGTCCGGTGCCCACCGCGACGACGCGGACCTCAATGCCGGTCTTCTCGGTGAACCTCGGCAGGATGTGGTCGAAGAGGCCCGAGTTCCGGGTCGACGTCGTCGACTGGACCACGATGAACCGGTCCAGCGCCACCGCCGGGCCGGCGGCCGATCCGGCCGCCGCCAACGTAGCGGCGGTCGCAAGCGCAAAGAACATGCGTTCGATCACGATGGACCTCCCGTGCGCCCAAGACTCGCTATCGGTTCGACGAATCGAGATACAGGCGGCCTTCGAGCCAGGCGCGTGCCGCCTCCGAGCGGGGTGCATCGAGCACCTCCGACACCCGGCCGCTTTCGACGACCCGCCCGGCGTGCAGGAAGATCAGATCGTCGCCGAGCCGCCGAGCCTGCCCGGTGTCATGCGTGACCAGGACGATGGTGACGCCGCTGCCGTGCGCCTCCCGGACCAGTTGTTCGACCGCGTGGGTCGACACCGGGTCGAGGTTCGCGGTCGGCTCGTCGAGGAACAGCACCCGAGGTGCACAGGCCAGCGCACGGGCGACCGCAAGCCGCTGCTGCTCGCCCGCGGACAACACGCGCGCGGGCCGGTGCGCCAGATCGCGGAGCCGCGCCCGTTCGATCGCCTCCGCCTCCCGGGCCGCGCGCTCCGATCCACCGATCCCGCGCACCGTCAGTGCGAAACGAAGGTTGGCGAGCACCGACCGCCGCAGCATCACCGGACGCTGGAACACCATCGCCTGCCCTCGGCGGCCCTCGCGGTCGAGAGGCCGCCCCTGCCACCGCACCTCCCCTGCGCTCGGCCGAATCAAGCCGTGCAGCAGCCGGAGAAGCAGGCTCTTGCCGGCGCCGTTGGCCCCCATGATCACGGCGCGGCGATGGGGCCGGAGGTCGGCGTCGACGCCATCGACGAGCCGCTTGCCGCCGGCGTCGAAACACAGGCCCCGGGCCTGGAGAAGCGGTGCCGGAGGAGCGGCCGCCCGCGTTGCCGGCTCTACGGCGGCCGGATCGAGCGCCGCCTCAAGCATAGGCCGAGCGCACCGCGGAGGCCCTGAGGGCCATCACCCCGGCATTGATCGTCACCGCCATCGAAAGCAGCACGACACCGAGCGCCAGGGCGAGCTGCAGATTGCCTTTCGACGTTTCCAGGGCGATGGTCGTCGTCATCACCCGGGTCACGTGGTTGATGTTGCCCCCTACGATGATGACCGCGCCGACCTCGGCCACCGCGCGGCCGAAACCCGCCAGTGCGACCGTGAGGAGGCTGTAGCGGGCATCCCACAGGAGCGCGGCGATCCGGTCGAAGGGCCCGACGTCGAGCGAGGAAAACTGCTCGGCGTACTCCCGGTGAAGGTCCTCCACGACCTGTCGGGTCAACGCCGCGACGATGGGGGTGACAAGCACCGTCTGCGCGATGATCATCGCCGCCGGGGTGTAGAGCAGGCCCAGCGGGCCGAGCGGTCCGGTGGCCGTGAGCATCAGGTAGACCACCAGCCCCACCACCACGGGCGGCAGCCCCATCAGAGCATTCAGAATGACCGTCGCCACCGGCCGGCCGGGAAACGAGAAGGCGCCCACCACCGCGCCCAGCGGCAGACCGATCACGCAAGCGACGGCAACGGCCGTCAGCGTGACCCGCAACGACAGCCCGATGATCTCGATGAGGTCGGGGTCCCAGGCCAGGATCAGGCCCACGGCCTCGCCAAGGCTCCCCCAGAAGCCTTCCATTTCTGCATTTCCTCCCGTTTTCCGGAATTAAAGCACAAGAACGTATGAAATCCACCCGGTTTCGCGAGAAACAGACGAAGCAATGGGGATCGTGAACGTCCCTCGGTCGTCATCGGGTCCGATGGGAGCCCCCGCGCTCCGCGGCCGTGCTTCGAGCCGCAACGGTTCGGGAGGATGAGCGCCACCGCCGCGGGGTTCCCGGATTCCTGGTACGCGGCCACCGCGCAGCCGGGCGAGCGGCTCCCCGCGCTCGCGGGCCGCGAAAGGGCCGACGTCTGCGTCGTCGGCGCGGGGTTCACCGGGATCTCCGCCGCCCTGCATCTCGCGGAGCGGGGCTACTCGGTCGTCGTGCTGGAGGCCGCCCGGGTCGGGTGGGGGGCGAGCGGACGCAACGGCGGGCAGGTCGGCAGCGGCCTGCGCGAGTCGATGAGCGCGCTCGAACGCTCCCTCGGTCCTTTGCGCACCGCCACCCTGTGGGCGCTCTGCGAAGAGGCGAAGGCGATCATCGCCGAGCGCATCGCCCGCCACGGCATTCAATGCGATTGGCGGGCGGGCAATCTCCTCGCGTCCACGCGCGAGCGCTACATGGGATGGATCGAGCGCGAGGCGGAGTTCTGCCGCCGGCGCTTCGGCTATCGCGGATACCGGATGCTGTCCCGCGCGGAGATGCGCGACGAAGTCGCGAGTGCCTGCTACGTCGGGGGGCGGATGGACGAAGGCGGCGGGCATCTGCACCCCCTGCGCTTCGTGCTCGGGACGGCCGCCGCCGCTGCGCGCGCCGGCGCCCGGATCTTCGAGGGCTCCCGGGTCGAGCGGATCCGGTGGGGCCGGACGGCCCGGGTCTCCACCGCACGCGGGATGGTCGAGGCGGACTACGTCCTCCTTGCGGGCAACGCCTACCTCGACGATCGCATCGAGCCCCGCATCGGGTCCCGGATCATGCCCATCGTCAATCACGTGCTCGCCACCGATCCCCTCGGGAAGGATCGCGCGTGCTCCCTCATCCGCAGCGGCGCGTGCGTGCACGCGACCCGGTTCGTCGTGGACTACTACCGTTGCACCGCCGACCACCGGCTCCTGTTCGGCGGCGGGGAAACCTACTCCGACCGGCCGCTCGACGATCCGAAGGCGTTCGTCCGCCGCCATATGCTCCGCGTGTTCCCCCAGCTCGCGGACGCGCGGATCGACTACGCGTGGAGCGGGCGGCTCGCGATCACGAGGAGCCGGCTGCCGCACGTCGGGCGGCTCGCCCCCAACGGGTTCTTCGCCCACGGATTCTCGGGGCACGGCGTGGCGCTGACCCAGATCGCCGGGAAGCTCGTCGCGGAGGCGGTGGCGGGCAGCGCCGAGCGCTTCGACGTGCTGGCGGGGCTGCGGCACCGGGCGTTCCCGGGCGGCACGCGGCTCCGCCACCCGCTGCTCGTCCTCGGGATGCTCTTCTACGCGTTGCGCGACAAGCTCTGAACCGGCGCCTTCGACCGATGGGGTCGTCCGGGCCGGTCTCCCGGTTCCGGCGCCGCCGGACCGGGGCCGGATGCCGGTTCCCCGGGAGCGCGGGCGTCCCGTCTGCATTGCCTTGCCGCCTTGCTGCAGGCCATCGGTCCGAAGCGAACGGGACGCCCGCGCTTCCGGAAGATGGAGGTTTCCGCGCGCGGAGCAGTCTCGTATCCTTGCCGGGGTCGAAGCAATTGCCGGGTGGCTGCGATGGTGGTGGAACGGCGTATTCGTGAAAAGCTCGCCGGGGCGCTGGCGCCGGTGCATCTCGAAGTGGTGAACGAGAGCGGGCAGCACAACGTACCCGCCGGCTCGGAAACCCATTTCAAGGTCGTCGTCGTCTCCGGCGCCTTTGCCGGGAAGCCGCGGGTGGCCCAGCACCGCATGGTCTTCAAGGCGCTGGACGACGAGCTTCGCAACGGGGTGCACGCGCTCGCGGTGCATACCTGTACCGAGGATGCCTGGGTCCGGGCCGGCGGCAGCGCCCCCGAGTCTCCGAAGTGCCTCGGCGGCAAGGCGCGGGAGAGCGCCTGAACGGACTGTCTCGCGCGATGTCGCCACCGCGCGTCCGGCGCCCGCCCTCCTTCCGGCAGGAGCCGGAGCCCTGTCCCGACCGTACGGCCGTGACCGTCCTGACGCGGATCCCTCGATACCGCCTCGTCGCGGCGGTGCTCGTCGTGCCGCTCGCTGCGGCCACGGCCACGGCCACGTTCGGGGTCGGGGCCGGGGCTGCGACTGCGCGGGCGCAGAGCGCCGGGATCGAGCGCAGTCCCGCCGACACCCGGGGGTACCGGGCGCTGACCCTCGACAACGGGCTCCAAGCGCTCCTCGTCTCCGACCCGGACACCCCCAAGGCCGCGGCGGCGCTCGACGTCAACGTCGGCAGCGCCGACGACCCCGTGGAACGCCCCGGCCTTGCGCACTTCATCGAGCACATGCTCTTTCTCGGCACCGGGAAGTATCCGGACCCCGGCGAGTACCACCGTTTCATCGCCGAGCACGGCGGCGCCAACAACGCCCGCACCTCGCTCTCCCACACGAGCTACTTCTTCGACGTCGACGCCGCGCATCTCGAAGGCGCGCTCGACCGCTTCGCCCAGTTCTTCATCTCGCCCCGCTTCGACCGCGGGTACGTCGAGCGCGAGCGACAGATCGTGCACTCCGAGTACGTCTCGCGGCGCCGCAGCGACCGGCTCCGGGGCTCGGCCGCATGGAGGCAGGCCATCGACCCCCGCCACCCGCTCTCGCGCTTTGCGGGCGGGAACGCGACGACGCTGGCGGATCGTCCCGGCGGCGCCGGTATCCGCGACGAGCTGGTCGCCTTCTACGAGAGCCGTTATTCAGCCCACCTGATGAAGCTTGCGGTGGTCGGCCGCGAGCCCCTCGACGCGCTGGAACGTCAAGTGCGGACGCGGTTCGCGGCGGTGCCGCGCCGCGACGTCGAGCGCCTGCGCATCACCGCGCCGCTCTTCCGGGAAGGGCTCCTGCCGGCGCGTCTCGACGTCGAGCCGGTGCGCGAGATCCGCTCCCTCCGGCTCTCCTTCGCGATCCCGCCGCTGCGCCCGCACTCCCGGGCGAAGCCGCTTACCCTGACCTCGCACCTCCTGGGCCACGAGGGCCGTGGCAGCCTCCTGTCGGCGCTGAAGGCGCACGGCTGGGCGGAGGGGCTGAGCACGGGGCCGGGCGTCGATCACCCGGACTTCGCCACCTTCGGCATCGGGGTCCGGCTCACCGAGGCGGGCCTTGTGCACGTCGACGACGTCGTCGCCCTGGTGTTTGCGTCCCTCGACCTCATCCGCGAGGAGGGCCTGGAGCCTCGCTACCACGAGGAGCTCGCGCGTCTGGCGCGGACCGGCTTCCGCTTTCTCGACAAGGCCGGCGCCCGCTCCCACGCGCTGTCGCTCGCTTCCGCCATGCACGTGTACCCGGTCCGTGAGGTCCTGAGCGCACCCTATCTCTTCGATGCCTTCGATCCCGCCCTGGAGCGGCGCTTTCTCGACGACCTCATCCCGGACCGCGCGCTGGTGACGGTGGTGGCGAAGGGCGTGCCCACCGACGCCGTCGCGCCGTACTACGACACCCCGTACCGGCTGGGTCCGATCCCGGCGCACACCGTGGCGCGCTGGCGCGACCCGCCGGCGGACGGTGCTCTGGCGCTCCCGGAGCCGAACCCCTTCGTGCCCGAGGATCCGGCGCTGATCGATGCGCCCCCGCCGACGGCGGAGCAGCGGCCGGTCCGCATCGTGCAACGGCCCGGCTTCGAGCTGTGGCACCGTGCCGACGTCGAGTTCGGCCAGCCGCGCACGAACGTCTATTTCACGGTCCGCTCCCCGGTCGCCAACGACTCCCCCCGGCACGCGATCCTGAGCGCGCTGCTCGCCCGGGTGACGAGCGACGCGCTCAACGAATTCGCGTATCCCGCCGCGCTCGCCGGGCAGTCCTACGGCCTGTACGGGCACGGGCGGGGGATTACGGTGCGCCTCTCCGGCTGGAGCGACAAGCAGCCCCTGCTGCTGGAGCGCATCGTCTCGGTCCTGCGGGCGCCCCCGCTCTCCCCGCGGCGGTTCGAGGCAGAGAAGGCGGAGTACCTCCGCCAGCTCCGGAACGCGAACGAACGCACCCCCTACCGCCGCGCGATACGCGACCTGCGCGAGCTGCTCATCGATCCCGGCTGGCCGGCCGGCGCACTGCTCGCGGCGCTCGAAACGGTGGAGATCGAGGATCTGCGCGAATACGTCCCCCACTTCTTCGAGCGCGGCGAGATCGTCGCCCTCGCCCACGGGAACGTCACCGCGGAGGCCGCGAAGGCGCTCGGCGGGGTGCTGGAGCGCGGGCTGCACGCCTCGATGCGTCCGGCACGGACGGCGCCCGGCCGGGTCGTGCGGCTCGACGCCGGCGCACGCTACCTCCGCCGACTCGGGAGCGAGCACGAAGACCACGCGCTCGCCGTGTACCTCCAGGGGCGCGGGCGCGGCTTTCCCGAACAGGCGACGGTCGCGCTGATCGCGCAGGCGCTCGGAAACCGGTTCTTCCACGAACTCCGCACCGAGCGCGAGATCGGCTACGTCGTCTTCGCAACTCCGATGCCGTTGCTCGACGTGCCGGGCCTCGCGCTGGTGGTCCAGTCGCCGTCGAACCCGCCGGAGGCGCTGCACCGGCACGTGGACGCCTTTCTCGACCGGTTCGACTCGGCGCTCCGCGACATGCCGCACGCGGAGTTCGAACGCCACCGCGCCGCCCTCGAAAGCTCGCTGCTCGAAGCCGACGTGCGGCTCGACGAGCGCACCGAGCGGTACTGGAGCGACATCGGACGCGAACACTACACGTTCGACCGGCGCGAGCGGCTCGTCGAGGCGGTGCGCGCCGTCACCGGGGATGAACTCAGGGACGCCTATCGGGAGCTCGCCATCGCCCCGGAGTCGGCCCGCGGCGTGGTGGTGGCCGTCTCCGCCCGGGAGCCGGCCGCCTCCGGCCAGGATCCTGACGCCCCGGGCCAGAGGGTCCCCGCCTCCGCCCAAGCGTTCCGTGGCGCGGAGGCGGTGGACGATCCGGGCGTGTTCAAACACCGGCAACGCTACTTCGACGATGGGTAAACGCCGGCGTGCCGATCTCGTGGACGTTGTCCGCCGTCCGCCGTCCGCCGCCATGACCGGCGCATCCCGCGGTTGTCCAGCGGGTCCGGGCGAGCGCGATTGCCGCCTCTTCGCGGTCGGTATGGCTGCCCTGATTGCTTGAACACGGACTGCGGCCAACCCGCAGCCTGCCCGGCCGTCGAGTACGCCTGCGCCATGTCGGACTACCGCAGGATGGAGCGCTACTCGCCTGGAACGACTCGATTCCCGGCGGTCAGCGACCCTTCGCCCGACACTGATTCCACGCACGCGGAATCACCAAGCAACCGCATCAGCGGTTGCCGGCCGTCCCCACGGTCGCCGCTCGCTCTGGAAGGGCACACGCCCGTACCATCGTGCCGGGCGAACGGACATCCTTTCCGGGTGGACGGCGGAGTACCCCCGATTGTTGCATACCAAATCGAAGAACCGCTATTACCCCGATCAAACTCCGGCAATTCCCGCCAAGCCCGAAAACATCCATTGAATCGCCACAATCAGACGCTCAGACGGTAGAAATAGCCGTGAAATCCCGGTTACATGACCGTGTCCGGAGCGTTGGCGGGAATTGCTGATCAAACCCGGAGCGGGCCCCGAGAAAGTCCATCATTCCCCCACTTCCGCGGGGGCAGGCTCCGCGGAAGCGGGAATCCATTTCAATCAAAATTCTCTGGATTCCCGCTTTCTCCCCGCTTTCTCCCCGCTTTCGCGGGGATGACGGGGGATGACGGGGGATGACGGTCTGAAGACGGCTGTTGGCGCGTGTGGCTTATCCTCAGGGGATCCCCACCGGCGGACGCGACACCGCCCTGATTCCCTCCCGGGACCCTTGCCGGGGAACGCCGTTGCCCGGCGCCGCAGGGGGCTCACCGCCCGTTTCGAGGCCGTCCCGGCGAGCCATCCGAGAACCTCCACCGGCGGGCGCAGCACCGCCCCGACCAGCTCCCCGGGTCGCTGCCCGAGGAATGCCAGCGCCCGTTGCAGGATCAACGCGAACACCGCGAGCTCCGCAGCGCGGGCCAGGAGGCGCAGGGTCGAGAACACGGCGACCGCGGCGGGGTCCAGCGCTGCGCCGATCACGAGGACCGGGCCCTGGATGCCGAGCGCGTTGCCCGCGGTGAACCCCGCGAAGCCGATCAACGGAGCCGCGAGGCGCCGCAAGACCGCACCCGCAACGCCGGACCGCCCGTAGCGCAGCCAAGGAGCGTGGTGGTGGACGAATCCGGCCATCACCAGGAGCCCGGCGCACTCGGCCCCGGCCATGACCGCCGCCGCGCTCAGGGGCCCGCCGCCGAGCGCGAGGGCGAGGGCCACCAGCAGGAACGCCGCGAGCCGCGTGGCGGCCCCCAGGAAGGCGTACAGCCCGTAGCGGCCGGCGGCGATCAGGCCCGTTCCGAGCAGCTCGGTCTGCATGTGCACGAAGACCTGGCCCAGCAGCAGCGCGAAGACGGCTGCCGCGCCCGCGTCGCCGAGCCCGGACAGCCCGAACCACGAGGCGACCGGCGCCACCGAAGTCCCGGCGCGCGACACGCATCGTGATCTCGTGCGAGCCCGACTCATCGGCGAAGCGGAGCGGCAGCAACTCCCGCTGATGCGGCCTGTCGTTACGTATGTCGGACCGGACTCGTAGCGGCCGGGGATTACGCGACCGTGATACAGGCGCTCCAGCGAAGTGTTTGTCTATCGCGGGGTGACTGCGGACATCGAAATCACAAGCGATTGACAATCGGATGATTCGGAGTAGGATTTTCCAACTTTCCAACTATGCCGAAAATGGTGAAGCCCATGCACATGGTCAAATTGCGCTCCAAGAACCAGATCACCCTCCCCGGGAAAGTGGTGGCCCTGGCCGGGCTGAAGGAGGGTGATTTCCTGAACGTCACCGCGGACGGAGCCCGGATCGTCATCACTGCACAGGAGATCCGGGAGCGCGGCACCGGCTACGCAATGTCCGACCTTCTTGGCGCAGCTTCCGGGATCTACGGCTCGGTGGAGGAGATCGATGCGGAGATTGCCGGCGGTCGTACCAAATGAGCGCCGATCGGCCCCTGCTCGGGCGTCGTACCTATCTCGACGCCAACCTGTACATCTACGCGTTCGAGGGCATCGAAACCTACCACACGAGGATGGCCGGGCTGCTGGCGGCGATTGATCGGCAAGGTGCCCGCGTGGTCGCGAGCGAGCTGCTCTTCACCGAACTCCTGCCCCGCCCCATGAAGGAGGGTCGTCAGGATCTGGTCGAACGTTATCTGGAGCTGCTCCGGAGCACACCACGCATCCATCTGGCGCCGGTCGACCACCGGGTGATCCTGCATTCCGTTCACCTTCGGGCGGATTTCGGGCTGCGCTCGATGGACGCCCTGCATCTGGCGACCGCGCTCGTCCACGACTGCGAGACCTTCGTCACCAACGACCAGCGCCTTGCCCGGGTGGACCGGCTCCGCGTACTCACCCTTGCGCGCCTGAACGACTCGACATGCTGAAGACCGGATGCGCAACGGGAACGGGGAAGACATCCGGCGCGAGGACCGGCAACCCGCGTCGTCAGGGCGCGCGCCTGCGGTACACTCGCGCCAATCTGGGAAACGGCATGGAGATCAGCGCATGGACCAGGTGTTCGTTTATTGGGACAACTCCAACGTCTTCCACGAGGCCCAACGCCTCGCGGAGGAACGGGAGGGCACGCCCGGCGCCAGATACCTGGTTCGCATCCACTTCGAGAACCTGCTGCGTCTGGCCGAGGCCGGCCGCCCGCTGGCGAAGGCGGTGGCCGCCGGCTCCATCCCCCCGGAGATGCAGCAGCTATGGAACCGGATGGGGAACCGCGGGGTGCAGATGAGGCTGTTCAACCGCGTCGAGAGGGATCGCGGCGAACAGGAAGTACCGGATCGCTGGTTGCAGCTATGCATGCTGGAAGACGCCCTGGACAACAACGGCGACCCGGGCATCGTCGCCTTGCTCACCGGCGACGGCGCGGGCTACTACGAGGGGCAGGGCTTCCACCGCACGCTGGAGCGGATGCACGGGCGCGGATGGCGGGTGGAGGTGCTCTCCTGGGCGCACTCGTGCCACGAGGGGATGCGCCGATGGGCGGAGGCGAACGGAGTGTTCGTGCCCCTGGACGACCACTACGAGGCGATCACCTTCCGCGAGCCGTCCCGCCCGGGCCACGAGTTCGCGCCGGCGCGAGATCGGGCGACGCTGGATCTGTCACGCCGCCGCATGGCGTAACGGACGCCGGCCCCCGCGGGCGCGAAGACCACCGAGCGCGCCGTTGCGTCGCCCGCGGTCCGGGCGCCGCCCGAGCATGGGTCCGGCTTCCGGGCATCTTCGCACGGCGATGGTCGGGCGACGCTTCGGCCCGACCACCGGACCGCCCGGCGGGAAACCGCATCCGCGGCCCGCCGGGCGAGAAACCCGCTTCAGGCGGCGCGTACGTCCGCGGAACGGTCTTCGCGCGCTATTTGAACCGAACGTTGGGGTCAGTCCACAGGACGCCACCGGAGATCTGTTCCAGATCGGCCTCATTGAGTTCCGCTGCGGGCGGCAGGACCAGGTGGCTGGTGTCCGCGGTGTCCTCGTGCACCTTCAGGTTGAACCCGGCGGGCACGGTCATGCCGGTTTCCGCCTCGACCGCAGCCTTGGGGTCGGCCATCAGGCGGGTGCGGAACGCGTCGTCCACGGCCGCCTTTTCGATCAGGCGACTGCGCATCTCGCCGAAAGTCTCCATCCTGTCCATATCAGGTCTTCTCCCTTTCACGAAAAACCAGGTTGCAAGTCATCCAACCGCGCGTTCCGGCGCGTGCGTTCGCATCCGCCCGGGCGACCCCATCGCGGAAGCCTCCCGCTCTCAGGCGCTGGGCAAACTCCCGATCCGACGCCCGGGCGGAAGCCATGCACTCGTCGTGCGGCGCGTCGGGATACGGATTGTATGCCAGCCCCATAACCATAGCCATAGCCATGCAATGTCCGGCCTTCTCGGCGCCGCTTCCGGGATCTACGACTCGGTGGAGGAGGTCGACGCGAAGATTGCCGGCGGTCGTACCGAATGAGCGCCGATCAGCCCATGCTCGGGCGTCGTACCTGTTTCGACGCCAACCTGTACATCTACGCATTCGAGGGCATCGAAACACACCGCATGAGGATGACCGAACCGCCCCAGCGTGGCGGATTCCCCTCGAATGCCTATACTCCGGCCATCATGAGCGCACGCACCACCGCCACCGCCCGCGCCCTCGAAGCCATCGGGCGGCTGCTCGAACAGCCCGGCCGGCTGGCGCTGACGCGCGCCGAGGTGAGGGCCCTGGGGGTCGCGGACGGCGCTTGCGATCGGGCGCTTCGCCGCCTCCGTGAAGAGGGGCGGATCCGGCGCTACGGATCCGGGGTCTACGGGGTCGGCGGCGCCAAGGTGTTCCAGGCGGCGCCCGAGGCGCTCGAATCGCTGGGCTACCGGATCGTTTCTCCCGAGAGGCCGGAAAACTGGTCCGCCCGCCCCAACGGGACCCTGATCCGGGTCGATCGCCGCTGCCGGCGACGAATTCTCGGACACGGGGCGCAGATGAAGTTCGAGACACCGGGCGGACGGCGCATGCGCCCCAGGAAGGTTTCGATGACCGCGATGGATGCCTTTCCTGCCCAACGGGAGATCGAGGCCCATTTCGAGAGCTTCCACTACTGCCACTCTCCGGGGCGCGCGGAAAAGGACCTGTGCGTCACGAAGGCGCTCGAAGCCCTGGAATCGTTCCGACATCCCGGCGCCTCGCTCGTGGTGGACGGCGCGACCTGTCTGTCGCGGTACCACGGCCTGCTTCGCCGTTTCTCCGAGGACGTGGACCTTCGCGTCGTTCTTGCCGGAGACCCGGCTGGCCAGAGGGCTCCGGCGCTGCGGACGCCGGAGCGCCGACAGAGGCTGAAGGAGGTCGGCGCCGCCTTCCGGGAGCACGTCCATGACGCTCTCCCGTGGCTGATCCCGACCCGCCGGGGGAGGGTTCGACGGGACGGCGCGGTGCAGGTGTTCATCGGCCGTTATGAGCCCAGGAATCCGAGCGATTCGGTCCAGCCGGGGATCAAGTACGAGCTCGTGGACATGCCGCCGGTCCTGAAGCTCCGGGAGGTCTTCAGGCTCGGGAGCAAGACGCCGGCGAGCGCGGTGAACCCCTTGGAGATCGCCGCCGGCAAGTGGGCGGCGCTCGCGGGACGGATCGCGAGCGGCGGCACGATGCGGCGGGAGCTGATGCGGCACGTTCACGACCTTGCCGTCCTGCACCCGTCCCTTCTCGATCATCGGAACCTCGACCAGCTTGCCCCGTTGCTGGTCGAGCGCCACGAAGTCCCGAAGAAGAACGTCGCGCTGCTTCTCGAAACCCTGCGGGCGCGCTCCGGGTTCTTCGGCGCCCGGTACGAGAGCTACCTGGACGATATGGGCACCGAACGAATCGGCGAAGGTCCCCTGGATCATCTTCCCTGGGAAGGCGCGCTCCATCGGCTGGAGCAAAGCGCCCATGCCGCCGGGCTCCTCTCCGGCGCCGGCTCGGCCTCGGGTTGACTCGGGGGGCGGGCGTTCGTCCCGGCCCCGTAGCCGGTCGAAGTGGGCAACGTGCTCCTCACCGCGACCCGTCGTAGGCGAATCGCCACCGACGAACGGTCCCGGACCTGCGCTGGCGGTTCTATCGGTTCGATGCGGCTCAGGCGCGCTCCACCGCGAATGCGGCGACGTTGCGCTCCTTGCGGCTGAACTCCACCCCGACCAGGTGGATCGGCTGCCCCAGATGCCGGTACTTGTCCGCGTAGCCCTTCTCCCTGATCTGCGCCAGCGCCGTCCCCTCCGGCGCCTTCCCCACCGTCTTGAACTCGAACAGGTAGACCTGCCCGTTGAATAGCACCGCCATGTCCAGACGACCGTGGCTGGTGCTTTCCTCCACCCGCACGTCCAGTCCCGCGGACGCGAACCAAGAGTAGAACACGCTCGCGTAGTACCCCTCGTAGCGGGCGATGTCGTTCTTCGTGTACCACTGGTAGGGAATGCCGGAGAAGAACGACCGGAACAGGGCTTCCAGCCCCTCGAAGTCGTTCTCCCGCAAGAGCTGGCGCAGGCGAACGGGGACCTTTGCCCGGTGCAAGGCGTCCGGCGTCATGGCCCGCAGCAGGCTGCCGTTGAGGCTCTGGCGCACCTCGCGGTTCGGATACTCCAGCCGGTAGACGGTCTCCCCGTCGAAGTCCTCTTCGCCCGCGATGGTCAGGTAGCCGGTCTGGAACAGCAGCGCCTCGGTGGCCATCTCGTCCACGTCGAAGGTGGAGAGCAGCGTGTCGGTGCCGATCATGCGGTCCAGCTCCGGGGAGGCGACGCCGCGCCGGAGCAGCGTGTCGATGAGGAACCTCGGCGTCCCGGTCTCGAACCAGTGCGCCTTGAACTCGCGGGTGTCGAAGAGGAGCAGGATGTCGAAGGGGTTGTAGACCTTCTCCCCGCCCCGCCAGGAGTAGCCGTTGTACCAATGGCGTATGCGGTCCCGGTCCAGGCCCGGAAGCTCCGGTGCGAACACGGTGTCCAGATCCGTGTCGGTGTAGCCGCAGATGGCGGAGTAGCGGGGGTCCAGGGTCACGTCCTTTAGGTTGTTCAGGCCGGAGAAGATGCCGACCTTGGAGAACTTGCTCACGCCCGTGAGGAAGGTGAACTTCACGTGCGCGTCGCTGGCCTTGATGGCCGAATACAGCCCGCGCAGGGCGTCGCGGTTGGCGCGGGCCAGCTCCGGCTTCCCCAGCGCGTCCAGGATGGGCCGGTCGTACTCGTCCACCAGCACCGCCACCCGCTGCCCGGTGCGCTCATGCAGCGCGGCGAGCAGACGGCGGAAACGGGCCGGGCCGCTGGAGTAGCGGGATTCGATGCCGGCGCCTTCTTCGGCGGCATCAAGCTGCGCCGCCACGTCTTCGCGGAGGTAGTCCGGGTCGTTGAAGTCGCCGGCGCTGAAGTCGAGCCGCACGACCGGATGGCGGACCGACCAGTCCCAACGCTCGTGGACGGCGAGGCCCCGGAACAACGGCTCGTTGCCCTCGAACAGCTCCTTCAGGGTATCCACGAACAGGCTCTTGCCGAAGCGCCGCGGGCGGGACAGGAAGTAGTGCTTTCCTTCGCCCATCAGCCGATGGGCATAGGCGGTCTTGTCCACGTAGTACCAGCCCTCCTCCCGGATCTCGCGGAAGGTCTGGATACCGATGGGCAGCTTGCGTTTCGTCATGGGGCGCACCATAGCCCCCGCCTTGTGCACGGTCAAAGCCGCACCCGGCGAGGTGCTCTCCTGGGCGCATTCGTGCAACCGGGGCATGCGCCGGTGGGCGGAGGCGAACGGAGTGTTCGTGCCCCTGGACGACCACTACGAGGCGACCGCCTTCCGCGATCCGTCCCGTCCGGGGCACGAGTTCGCACCGGCGCGGGATCGGGCGCCGCTGGATCCGTCGCGCCGCCGCGCCTTCCGGCGCGGCTTTCGCCACCCCGTGATTTGACCACGCAGGCGCGTACAGGCAGCCTGCATCTGATCTGAACAAGACCAACCCTCGACCCGGAGGTTGCCGCATGTCCGAAATCGGCGCATTCGAGGCGAAAACGCATCTGCCGCGGCTCCTGAAGCGCGTGCAGGCGGGGGAGCGCTTCGTCATCACCAAGCACAACCGCCCCGTCGCCGAGTTGATTCCGTCCAGGACGCACGACACCGGCAAGATCCGGGCCGCGATCGACGAGTTGAAGGCGTTTCAGAAGACCCACAAGCTGGGAGGACCCTCGGTGCGGCAGATGATCGAAGAGGGGCGCCGGTACTGATGACGCTCGTGCTCGACTGCTCGGTCACGATGGCATGGGTCTTCCCCGACGAAGCGTCCGAGGCGACCGACCGACTGCGCGAGTCGATGATCCGGGGGGGGGGTGCGTTCGTCCCGGCCCTGTGGCCGGTCGAAGTGGGCAACGTGCTCCTTCACCGCAACCCGTCGTGGGCGAATCGCTGCGGACGAATGGTCCCGGATCTGCGCGAGTCTCGAAGCGTTGCCCATCGAAGTCGATCCTGTTTCCACGTCCCACGCATGGGGCGCCGCGCTTGTGCTCGCACACGAGCATCGGCTCTCCGGCTGCGATGCGGCGTACCTCGAACTGGTGGTGCGAATGCAGCTACCTCTGGCCACGCTGGATCAAGCGCTCGGCGCCGCCGCACGGGCCGAAGGGCTGGACATGCTGGGGAGCGCCTGACCTCGGGTGGGGAGGGCGGGAGGATGCCTTGTGCATCTGGCGGGTCTATCCAGGTGCATCGGTTCGATGCGAAGAGCGGTCGGCCGCAACAGGGGTAGAGTCGACGACTGGCGCGGTGGCGTCAGGTCAGTGGTGGTAGCCGTTTCCCGGCGGCTTTCGCAGTACCGGTGCCTCGCTCCACGCCATTGCTCCGTTTCCAGTCGCCGCTCATCGAACCGGACGTGCGGATTTCCCGCATCCGGCTCTCGGACGAGATCATGCCTTCGCCCACGGAAAGCTCGTCGTTCGCACCGCAAGGCGAGTCAGGCCCCTTTCATTCCACAGGCGCTTGTCCGGGAAGTGCACGTATCTCCCCGCTCGTCCCTTGTGCTTGCGACACAGCCACTGACGCAGCCGCCGGGTCGCACAACCCTGCGGCAGAGGCGCCAGTCCCCCAAGCCACCGCTGCACGCCTCGCGCGAACCGATAGCCGGGAGCTTCCTTCGCTTTCGCATGTAGCGCCGCCTGGAGTCTCCGAACCCGTTCCGGGGCGGTTAGGCTCGCACCAGTCCCCATCTCCCTTCCTCCTTCTTGCGCCCCTCTCGAACCAAGGCCCCTTCCCTCCACCGGCATTACCCGGCTTCCCCGGTACTACGGGCCTCTCCGCCACCCCGACCGGCCCGGCCTGCCCCTCGCGGGGGTCCGGTTGGCGTGTGCCGCGCCACCGTCGGGGCTTCCCGTGTTGCGTCCATCCCCCCCTTCTGTGCGTGCCGCCGCCACTACCCCGGCGGAATCGACCGGTGCGCGCGTCGCTCGCTTCCCGACCGATGCCAGCCTTCCCCGATCTACAGACGGGTCGGCTTCCGCATCATGAGTTTCGAGGCCTGCTCGGCGTTCACTCACGTTGCGGCCCGCACAGTCGCAGAGCCGCCCTCGGCGGCCCCTTGCACCGAAGTGCTTCAGTCGATGTCGTTGCCTCCATCAACCGCTCCGATTGCTACCGGCTGGAGCGACAGTTGCCGGGCGGGATTCGCACCCGCTGAGGAATGGCGCCTTTGCACGGCGCACTGTAGATCTCAAATTGACATTAAGAAGTCTTTGTAACTGATCGAAATCATTGAAGTTGTATATTTTGAAGGGAGAGGAGCTAAAGGGCTCTGGTGACAATTTGTCAGGAGCGGGCTCAACGGGAGGGAAGACGGGGCAGTGAACCTCTGGAACAATGTTTGGTGTGAACCCCAACATCGCCCCGGAGGGCTGCCCCAATGTCAGTATTTCACGCACCCGCCCATTGCGCCAGCCACAGCGAGCGAGGAGAGCAAGCCCTCGCGCGATTGGTCGAGCAGGTCAACGCCTTGCGAGCGCGCCCGGTGACGGGGGAGGACTTCGAAGGAGTGGAGCGGGAGCTCCGTGGGCTGTTTGCCGAAGCCGAGCGCGAGGTGGTGGGGGAGACGCTGGAGCGTCTGGACGTGGACCTGCCATTCGTCGAGATGGAGGGGCGGCGGTACCACCGGGTGCTGCGCAGTCACGCGACGTACACGAGTGCGGGGGGAGCGGTGGGGGTGCATCGCACGCTGTACCGATGTGGCGGTGAGCGCGCGGTGGCGCCGATGGAGTGGCGTGCGGGGATAGTGGCGGGGCACTGGACGGGGCTGGCGGCGCGTCAGGCGAGCGTGGTGGTGGCGCACGTGACGCCGCAGGAAGGGGAGGCGGTGTTTCGGGAGTGGGGGCGGATGAGGCCTTCGAAGAGCTCGCTGGACCGGTTGCCGAAGGAGTTGGGCGCGCGGTGGGAGGGGCAGCGCGAGGCGTTCGAGGCGGCGTTGCGCAAGGGGTGCGCGGTGGCGGAGGAGGCGGTGACGGTGGCGGTGTCGCTCGATGGGGTGATGGTGCCGATGAAGGATGCGAAGCGGGCGGATGGGAGCTCAGGCTATCAGGAGGCGGGGTGTGGGACGCTCACGACCTGTGATGCCGAGGGGGAGCGGCTGGAGACGGTGTATGTGGGTCGGATGCCGCAGCCGTGCAAGGAGGCGTTGAAGAAGACGTTGTGCGCGGAGCTTGAGGCGGTGCTTGCAAAGCGTCCGGACCTGCAGGTGGTCAAGATAGCCGACGGGGCGCATGACAACTGGCGCTATCTTGATACGTTGGCGCCGCAGGGCACGGCGGTGGTGGACTTCTACCATGCGGCCGAGCAACTGAAGTCGGGACTCGATGCCTGCTATGGACAGGACGATGCGAAGGGGCGGGCGCACTACGAGAAGCTGCGCCATCTGTTGCGCCATGAGTGCGGCGGCGTGGAGAAGGTGATTCGTTCGCTGAACCATCAACGCAGGAAGCAGCCGGAGAACAAGCGTATCGCCGAGGTGTTGGGATACTTCCGCAACCACCGTCACCGCATGGGCTATGCCGAGGCGAAGGCACGGCATCTGCCCATTGGCTCGGGGGTGGTGGAGGCGGCGTGCAAGACGTTGGTCACCCAACGGCTGAAGCGTTCGGGGATGCGCTGGCGTCATGCCGGGGGGCAGGCCATCCTGACGCTTCGCGCCCTGATACAAAGTGGGCGGTTCGATTCGGCCTGGGAGATGCTGTCAGGGACCTACCATCGGGAAGTGACGATTCCCGACAACGTCATACCGTTTCCTTGTAAACGGGCGGCGTGATGGATCAGTTTCAGAGTTACACCCCCGCAACAACCGCGAGCGATGCCCTTCCCCGTGCCGATGGCGCTGACCGGAGGAGCAACCGATGGCGGACAAGGTAATCGACAGGCGGGTTGATATCCTCGGCGGGACACCGGTGTTTTCCGGGACCAAGGCTCCCGTTCGTATCCTGATCGAGTATCTGGAGGCCGGGGACCGGCTCGACAGATTTCCTGGACAACTTCCCGACGGTGTCGCGGAGCCAGGCAATCGAAGTGCTCGAACGGGCCAAGGCAACGCTTGCCGGGAGTTCATCACAAGCGAGCGATTGACAATCGGATGATTCGATGCAGGATTTTCCAACCATGCCGGAATGGTGAAGCCCATGCACGTGGTCAGATTGCGCTCCAAGAACCAGATCACCCTTCCCGGGAAAGTGGTGGCCTTGGCCGGGCTGAAGGAGGGCGATTTCCTGAACGTTACTGCGGAGGGAACCCGGATCGTCATCACTGCACAGGAGGTCCGGGAGCGCGGCGCCGGCTACGCAATGTCCGATCTTCTTGGCGCAGCTTCCGGGATCTACGACTCGGTGGAGGAGATCGATGCGGAGATTGCCGGCGGTCGTACCGAATGAGCGCCGATCGGCCCATGCTCGGGCGTCGTACCTGTCTCGACGCCAACGTGTACATCTACGCGTTCGAGGGCATCGAAACGCACCGCATGAGGATGGCCGGGCTGCTGGTGGCGACCTCTACTGCCTAATTCGACCTTCGCGATGGTAAAATCGCGGACAGCCGCACTGCGAGGTAGAAATTTTGCCAAAGACACCACTCGAGATCGCCATCGAAGATGGCCAGCGCTGCCTGAAGTCCCTGCCGGTAATCGTGTTGGGAAGCGGTGCCTCGATCCCCTTCGGCCTGCCGAGCATGTCGTGCTTGGCTCGGCGGCTCATGAAATCCAGTCCGGAAGGAGCGCTTGGTCAGTCCGTAAGGCGGATCTGGAAGGAATTCATCGCTGCACTCGAAGCGACAAATGATCTCGAAAGCGCTCTCGGTGGAGTGCAAATGAATGAGGAACTAACCAATCACGTCGTCGAGCACACATGGATGCACGTCGGGGAAGCGGATGCAAAGGCATTCGGCGATTTGGCAAGGAATCCAGAACCACCACCACTGTCTCGGCTCTATCGCCACCTATTCAATAGCACGCATCGCACGTTGTCTGTTGTAACGACGAATTATGACCGGTTGGCGGAATATGCGGCCGACCTTGAGAGATTTGATCATTATACGGGATTTACTCATGGTTATATTCGCTGGCGTCAATCGAATTCTCGGATTTCGTTCACTCAGAACAGCAGGTCTGCCCGTATGGTCGAAATATGGAAAGTACATGGATGTCTCGACTGGTTCAGGGGCAATGACCAGCAGATTGTCGCATTCACCGCAACTAGGGCGATCCCTGAAGGCTTTCGGCCGGCAATTGTCACTCCCGGACTCGGAAAGTACAAGGAGGCGTACCAGGAACCGTTCAGATCCGTGATCAACGGTGCAGACGATGCTCTGATGAGTGCCGGAGCCTATCTCTGCATTGGTTTCGGATTCAACGATGAACATATCCAACCAAAGCTCATGGAGCGCTGGAAATCTGGCAAGGCACTTCTCGTCATCTTGACGAAGAAACTCAGCGAGTCCGCAAAGTGCATGCTTACCAATGCTGGTGGGCGAGAATTTTTGGCATTGGAGGAATCATCGACCGGGACCCGTATGTGGTCTCACCAAGTTTCCGATGGGAGAATACTTCAAGACGCCAATCTGTGGTGCTTGTCCGATTTCCTCGATCAGATGACATAGGAGCAAATGACATGGGGATTTTCAATTACAACGATACGGATGCCTTGGGGAAGGTAAGCACCGTTGACACGGGAACCGTCATAGTTCGGGTCGACGATGTCGAAAAGCTACGGCGCTTGCAGGTAAACCGGCTGGTGTGTCTACGGGTGTAGATCTCAAATTGACATTAAGAAGTCTTTGTAACTGATCGAAATCATTGAAGTTGTATATTTTGAAGGGAGAGGAGCTAAAGGGCTCTGGTGACAATTTGTCAGGAGCGGGCTCAACGGGAGGGAAGACGGGGCAGTGAACCTCTGGAACAATGTTTGGTGTGAACCCCAACATCGCCCCGGAGGGCTGCCCCAATGTCAGTATTTCACGCACCCGCCCATTGCGCCAGCCACAGCGAGCGAGGAGAGCAAGCCCTCGCGCGATTGGTCGAGCAGGTCAACGCCTTGCGAGCGCGCCCGGTGACGGGGGAGGACTTCGAAGGAGTGGAGCGGGAGCTCCGTGGGCTGTTTGCCGAAGCCGAGCGCGAGGTGGTGGGGGAGACGCTGGAGCGTCTGGACGTGGACCTGCCATTCGTCGAGATGGAGGGGCGGCGGTACCACCGGGTGCTGCGCAGTCACGCGACGTACACGAGTGCGGGGGGAGCGGTGGGGGTGCATCGCACGCTGTACCGATGTGGCGGTGAGCGCGCGGTGGCGCCGATGGAGTGGCGTGCGGGGATAGTGGCGGGGCACTGGACGGGGCTGGCGGCGCGTCAGGCGAGCGTGGTGGTGGCGCACGTGACGCCGCAGGAAGGGGAGGCGGTGTTTCGGGAGTGGGGGCGGATGAGGCCTTCGAAGAGCTCGCTGGACCGGTTGCCGAAGGAGTTGGGCGCGCGGTGGGAGGGGCAGCGCGAGGCGTTCGAGGCGGCGTTGCGCAAGGGGTGCGCGGTGGCGGAGGAGGCGGTGACGGTGGCGGTGTCGCTCGATGGGGTGATGGTGCCGATGAAGGATGCGAAGCGGGCGGATGGGAGCTCAGGCTATCAGGAGGCGGGGTGTGGGACGCTCACGACCTGTGATGCCGAGGGGGAGCGGCTGGAGACGGTGTATGTGGGTCGGATGCCGCAGCCGTGCAAGGAGGCGTTGAAGAAGACGTTGTGCGCGGAGCTTGAGGCGGTGCTTGCAAAGCGTCCGGACCTGCAGGTGGTCAAGATAGCCGACGGGGCGCATGACAACTGGCGCTATCTTGATACGTTGGCGCCGCAGGGCACGGCGGTGGTGGACTTCTACCATGCGGCCGAGCAACTGAAGTCGGGACTCGATGCCTGCTATGGACAGGACGATGCGAAGGGGCGGGCGCACTACGAGAAGCTGCGCCATCTGTTGCGCCATGAGTGCGGCGGCGTGGAGAAGGTGATTCGTTCGCTGAACCATCAACGCAGGAAGCAGCCGAAGAGCAAGCGTATCGCCGAGGTGTTGGGATACTTCCGCAACCACCGTCACCGCATGGGCTATGCCGAGGCGAAGGCACGGCATCTGCCCATTGGCTCGGGGGTGGTGGAGGCGGCGTGCAAGACGTTGGTCACCCAACGGCTGAAGCGTTCGGGGATGCGCTGGCGTCATGCCGGGGGGCAGGCCATCCTGACGCTTCGCGCCCTGATACAAAGTGGGCGGTTCGATTCGGCCTGGGAGATGCTGTCAGGGACCTACCATCGGGAAGTGACGATTCCCGACAACGTCATACCGTTTCCTTGTAAACGGGCGGCGTGATGGATCAGTTTCAGAGTTACACCCGTGTCTACAGAGCAGCAGACCAGGCGAACACCTGATAGGCGTCGTCCAGAAGATCGTGCGGTCGCTGAAGGAAGCCAAGGCGATGGGAGAAGACGAGCTGGCAGATGGAGAAGCTGTGCTCGAAGAAAACATCGTGCGTATCGCGCTGATCGGCACGCACATCGATCTGAAGGGCACCAAGCGGAATGTCTTTCGAAGAACGCTGGATACCGTGCCGGAGATCGATGCAAACTGCTTCGCCCTGGAGGGTGACAATTTGACCAAATTCATGCGGATCATCGCAAGTGTAAGCGACGACGGAAACAGATTGGAGCTCGGGGCATACACCCTGGATGAAAGGGCCGTCGCTTATCTGAACGGAAACAAATTCTTTCAACGTCATGCGATTATCGTAGGGAGTACCGGCTCAGGCAAGTCCTGGACGACGGCCCGCATCCTTGAGCAAGTGGCGGGGTTGCCGAATGCGAATGCCCTGGTTTTCGATTTGCACGGCGAATACAAGCCTCTTGAGAGCGATGAGATTCGGTATTTTCGCGTTGCCGGTCCAAGTGATCTCGATAAGGGAGTCACTCTTCAGGATGGAATCATTCATCTTCCTTACTGGCTTCTGGGCTATGAAGCCATGATTTCGATGTTCGTAGATCATAGTGATCAGAACGCACCGAATCAGGCGATGTTGATGTCGCGCACGGTGACCGAGGCCAAAAAGACATCCCTGGAAGAGGAAAAACGTAAAGACATTCTTGAAAATTTTACAATCGACAGTCCTGTACCATTTGATCTCGATTATGTGTTCGGGGAGCTGAACAGACTCGACACGGAAATGGTTACCGGATCGAGTGGTCGGGAAAGACAGGGACCTTATCACGGCAAGCTGAGCAGGCTGATCGCCCGCCTGGAAAACAAGCGGACGGATCGCCGCCTCGGTTTTCTATTTCAAGGAAGCGAACAGACGAACGAGTACGAGTGGCTCGAAATCCTCTGCTCCGCCCTCATCGGCGGCGCCCGTGATCAATCCGATGGAAAAGGAGGCGTCAAGGTCATCGACTTCTCCGAAGTTCCTTCGGACATTTTGCCACTCATCGTCAGTTTGATCGCCCGGCTTGCATTCTCTCTCCAGCAATGGATGGCTCCGGAGAAACGACATCCGATTGCGTTGTTCTGCGACGAAGCCCATCTTTACATCCCCGAGCGATCCCAAGGGGATGCGTCCAACGAAGTATCCATTTCGATCTTCGAGCGCATCGCCAAAGAGGGGCGCAAGTACGGCGTCGGGCTGGTCGTCATCAGTCAACGTCCATCCGAAGTCAACAGGACCGTCTTGAGCCAGTGCAACAACCTCGTTTCGATGCGTCTCACCAATGGGGAAGATCAGAGCATTGTACGCCGGCTCCTTCCCGACAGCCTTGGCGGGTTCAGCGATCTGCTGCCGATCCTGGATACCGGTGAGGCGCTTGTCGTTGGCGACGCCAGCCTCCTGCCGAGCCGCATCCGCGTCGCCGAGCCATCCACTCGCCCGAACAGCGGGACCGTGGACTTCTGGGACAGGTGGTCCACAGAACAACCCGCCGGTGGGATCCCGGCTGCCGTGGATGGATGGCGGAAGCAATCTCAGCAAGCCTGAATCTTGTGGAGTTGCCTGATTGGGTGGACATCTGACCATTGTGCGGAGGAAGTTTCCCGATGGCAGAAGGATATTCCCCTTACGCGTCGGAGTACCGGCGAGGTGCTCGAACGGGCCAAGGCGACGCTCAGGTGACGGCTTCGGCGTCATTCTCCACCGCGTAGACGGCGGTCTCGAAATCTGCCCATGCTTTGGCGCGTTCCTTCCGTGCCTTCTCACGGAGGTCGGCGGCTTTGGCGCGGGCGTCGGCAAGCGCCTTGGCCATGACGATTTGCTCGGGCTTCGGTGGAAGGGGAAAGGTGAGGCTCATCAGAATGGGCTTGGAGACGTTTTTCATCATTCCGGATCTGGTCGAGAACTCGCGTTCAATTTGCGTCCGAACAGAATGGATGCCGAAAACATGAACGATGAAACGACTGTCAACCCTCGTTTCGTCGGGTTTCACAACCCTGAAAATCTTGTCGCATATCATGAGCTTTCCACGTGTCCTTTCGACGAATGCAGCGACTCCTACAAGGTACGCGACTCCGCTCGCTCGGGTGATCAGTATTTCTCCTGCCTGGACCTCAAGATGCTCCTTCGGCTTCAGCTTTCCCGGAAGCGCCTTGTTCTCAATTTCCCGGTAGTCCCCCGATGAGGCCGCACTGACTTTCAACACGCCCCATTCGTCCGGCTCGGCGGGACGGTCGTGGCATTTCGGGCTCCATCCATTTTCAAGGTCGGCGATCACGTCACGAAGCTGGACGGTCGGATAAGGCGATGCTTGGGCCGTGTCGCTCCCGACGACCCGGCGAAGGATCCCCTCGTGGCTCCAGCGGTCGAGGTCCTTGAAGGAGGCGATGAAGACCGGGCGCTCGGGCAGCGGCACGGGCGGGCCGAAGCCGAGCGCCGTCTCGAACGCCTCCATCGCCCGCGCCTCGGCCTCGTCGGCTTCGTGCTCCAGGTCGGCCGCGCGGTCGAGCGCCGCGCGGTGGGTGGCGACGATGGCCCGCTGCTCGTCCAGCGGCGGAAGGGGGACACGGAGATCGGCAAACGCATCGGGGGTGATCCGCTTGCGCCCGCTCGTACCGCTCGCCTTGCTCCGGAGCGCGGCGAGGAAGTGGCCGGTCCTCAGCACCAGCTTCACGAACCCGCCGTCGAGACGATCGGGGACCGGAACGAAGACGGGAAACTCCGTCGTGACGACCGCCTTGGCGATGCTCTCCTGAAGGACGCCGATCGCCCCGTTGCGCGCGTCGATCCTGGAAAAGACGACGTCGCCGGGCCAGGCGGCGAACATGCCGCCCTTGTAAGGAACGGTCCTCTCGCGCGCCGAGATCTCCCCGTCCAGATGAACGGTGATCGGCGTCCAGTCGCCGAACGTATCGGTGACCGTGACCGCCTCCCGCCGCGGCGATACGAGCTCGCGAAGCGGCGTCAACGGGAAGCGCGAATGCCGGCTCTCGACGGCTTCGGCGGCGATCCAGGAGTCGAGCGCCCTCCACCGCCGGATCAGGCAGCGGAGGGCAGGCGAAAATCCGGGGCGTCCTCCGGCTCGGCGCCCGCTTCGACCCACGACTCGAAGACACGCCAGGCGTCGAGGGTCCCCGGCAGATCGTCCGGCACGTTCTCGCCCGTCTCGCCGGTCGAGGTGATGCCGACGGCCTCGGGCGCGGCGACGAAGACGGGATAGTCGAACGTCTCCCGCACCGTGGCCCACAGTGCGGCGTCGTGCGCCTCGTCCACGGAGCGCAAGGCCGTGCGCAGCTCGCGGAAGAGCGCATCGGCACGCGCCCTCGCAGCCTCGTCGCCGTCGAAGACGGCCGCGTAGTCGCGCTTGAGCCGGGCGGCGCGCTCCCGGTCGCTCGCCGAGTTCGCCATCCCCTTCCAGCGGGACTTCGCCAGCCGGGTCGGGCCGATGCCGCGCGGATAACCGGGCGGCGGCCCGGCGCTCCATGCGGGCGCCGTGCGCGCGACCCCGAGCTTGGCCAGCTCGTCCACGATCTTCCCCGCCGCCTCGCTCTCCCCCGTCACGATCCGCCGCCCGAAATCGGTGCAGAGGGCATCGCGCCGGGCGTCGAAGGCGGCGTCGTGCCCGGCGTGTGCCGCGGTCCACGCCGCCTCCCATGCCCTCTCGTCATCGCCGGTGAAGCGGCGGAGGAAGACCAGCGACGCCTTCACCGTCGCATCGGCGGAACGGAAGGTCTCCTCGGGCAGGCTGACGACGGCCAGGATGCGCGCCTTGCCTTCGCACCAGCGCCGCAGCCAATCGAGCGACGGGTTGTTGAGGTTGCCGTCGGGCAGGACGATGCCCATCCGGCCTCCCGGCTTGAGCAGGCCCAGGCAACGCTCGACGAAGATGATCTCGGTGGCCCGGTTCGCCTTGCCCCGGCCGATCTCGAAGAGGTCGAGGATGTTCGTCCCGGTCGCGTCCTTCATGCGCCGGTAGCTCCGCTCCCAGGCTTCGCCGTAGCGCGCCCGGCACCGGTAGAGGTAGGTCTCGTCCTCGTGGATGCGCGTCTCGCCGCTCCCGCCGATCTTCTGGTCGCTCCCCACGTTCGAGCCGAAGGGCGGATTGGTGACGACCACGTCGAACCGGCTCGGGAAGATGCCGTTGATGTCGACCAGGCCGTCGTGGTAGTGGATGCCGCCGTGCCCGTCGCCGTGCATGATCATGTTCATCTTGGCGGTGCGCGCGGCGCGCGGCTCGGCGTCGCAGCCGAAGATGCACTGCCATGCCAGCCGGCCGACGCGGGTATCGGCGGGCAGGTTGTGATCGTTCGAGGCAAGAAGCTCCCGGTTGAGCGCGGCGAAGGCGGCGTCGATCCGGGACTCTTCCTCCTCGGCGGCAAGGCCCTTCGCTTCGATCTCCGCCCGCGCCCGGTCCTTCTCGGCCTGGATGTCGGCGGCGACCCGCGCCCGGACGTGCTCGAAGGCGCGGATGAGGAAGCCGCCCGAGCCCGCCGCGGGGTCGCAGATCAGCTCGCCCTCCCGCGGGTCGAGCAGGTTCACCATGAAGTCCACCACCGGGCGGGGCGTGAAGAACTGGCCGAGCTCGCCTCGGAACGTGCTGCCGAGGAACTTCTCGAAGGCGAGTCCCTTGACGTCGTCCCCGGTCTTCGAGAGGTCGAAGCGTTCGAGCTCCTTCACGATGCGGCGGAAGGTCTCCTCGGAGATGTCGAGGCGGTCGGCGCCGGTGAAGAGGTCGTCGGCCCGGTAGTAGTCCTTCGTCCGCTCGAACAGGTCGTCGTGGACCAGCGGATCGCTCGGCAGGCGCGTGGTGGCGCGGCGGTCGAGGAAGTCGGCGGTGAAGGTGCCGTGCAGGCCCGAGCGTTCGACGTACATCTTCACGAACAGGATCTTCGAGATCGTGTCGAACGCGCGTCCGGGGTCCATCTTGTGCACGTCGCGCAGGATCGAATGGCACCGGAACAGGAGGTCCTGGAACTCCCTCCGGTTGAAGGCGCGCAGCTTGCTCCTGATCTCCTCGATCCGCCTGGCGTCGCCCCAGTCCGCCGCCTTCGGGATCTCGTTGATCTGCACGAACTCGCCCGGCACGCCGGGGATGAGCCGGAAGACGGCGGTATGGCGGGCGTTGTGGGCGATGAAGAACTCGCCGCCGGCCGCGCGGGTGTAGCTCTCGCCCTGGTAGTAGTCCCGGATGTCGACGTCGACGTTCTCGGCCTTGCACTCGACGACGAGCACCGGGGTCCGGCTCGCGGCCTTGGCCTTGGGCGATTCCCAGATCACGACATCGGCGCGCGGGCTCCGGTGGCCGTGGGTGGTGCGCCGCTCCTGGGCCATCTGGTCGAGCGTGTAGCCGTAGTGGTCGCAGAGGTGTCGGATGAAGCGCTGGCGCACGGCCTCTTCCGGCTTCCCCGCCACGTCGCGCCATTCCTGGCGCAGGGGGATCCAGAGCCGGTCCCCCCTCCGGTGCAGGGTGTCGGGCGCCGCCGGAAACGGCGTCGCGGGCGCGGCCTTGGGTTTGGGTGCCGCCCCGGACTTGGGCGCGGTCTTTGGTTTGGCCTTGGGTTTGGGCGCCGCCTTGGGTCTCCTGCCCGTGTTCTTGCCTGTGTTCTTGCCTGTGTTCTTCCCCGTGCTCTTCGCCATTCCTGCTTTCCTCCGGTGCATCCGCCCGTCTTCCGCGGGCCCTCAAGCATCCCCTCATTTTCGAGCTTGAAATAAAGGGTTTTCGTCAGGACATCCCGCTTGGACTGAGCGATTTCGGCCCTCTGTGATACTTCCACGGGATCATTATCTGCCTGAACTGTGGTCGAATATCCATGAATCAACAAGTTACGGAAGTTGTTCGGCATCGGAAATGAGGGGGATCCCTGAGGGTGGTGCCATGCCGCGGGCGAGAACGGCAGGGTCTGGAAGGCCGCCCAGAGCATCGCGAGCCCGAAGGGCGCCGCGCACCACCACAGCCGCAGCGGCAGGCGCACCACCGGCGTGCGGCCGGTGGCGACGAGGAGCCCCCAGCCGAGGAGCACCGCGCCGGTGCACGCCGCCATGGCCGGCCAAGCCCAGGCCGGGAAGGCCCCGAAGGGCAGCGGGGCGACGAGCACCATCGCGACGAGGAGGCGGAAGATCACGGGAGGCGGCTCCGCGGCGCCGGGCCGCCCGCGGGCGGAGCAGGGGGTCTTGCAGGGTGCCACTCTCCAGTGGCACCCGACGGGTCTCCCGCGGGTGGAGGAGGGCTGTTCCTTGTTCGCCGCGAAGGCCGAGCGAGGCGGTCGAGGTCGCCTCGGCCGGCTTATGAACGAACTCATTTGGCTCGGTAACTCGTGAAGGCCGAGCCAAGCGGTCGAGGGCGCCTCGGCGGGTGCAGGGAAGCCGTTTCACCGGGGAAGGGAGCCGCAGTACGACCGGCGACCGCGCATCTTGCGGACGATACGGCGAACGAGGAATGGCCTCGACGGATGGAGGCGCCGTCTCCCGGGCCGAGGTCGAGGGTGGATACTCAAGTTTCGGGATTCGCTGACTAAAATGGATTCCCGCTACCCGCACCCGCTTTCGCGAGCACATGCTTTCACGAGCACATGCTTCGCGGGAATGACGTCATTTCAGCGAGACGCGTTGCCTTCAAGCCAGGAGCCTGCGCCGCAGAACCCTTCCAGAGGGCACTGGTGGGAAATTTTTCGCGAAGAGTACGAAAAATACGCCATGCGTAGAAATTTCGTTTCTGCATCATTCCTGATTTTTTCATGGAAGTGGGAATAACTTTCGGAGAAATTTCTGTGGCGCAGGCTCCTGGTCGTCATTCCCGCGAAAGCGGGAATCCATCGCCTGATTCTGGCATTTTGAATCCCGAAACTTGAGTGGATAGACTCGACCGCCCGCACGTGCGGGCGCGACCGCGGGCAGGGCCGCCGGTGCCGGCCGGACCCTGGATGCGGACCGGCCATGGGGCCGGACAAGGCATGGATGGAGCGGGCATTGTCGTTCCACGACCCCATGCGGGCAGGTCACGGCCCCGGGACGGCGCGGTCGTGATCCCGGGCTTCCTCCGCCGCCATGGGAGCGCCGGCAGGCGGAGGCGCTGGCCGCCGCCGTCCCGCCCGGAACGCGCGTGTACGCGGTAGGTGACGTCCACGGCAAACTCGGGGCGCTCACCCGCCTGCTCGGGAAGATCCGGGAAGACGCCGAACGCCCGCCGCCGAACGGCGGGTGCTGGTCTTCCTCGGGGACTACGTGGATCGCGGGCTTCAGTCGCGCCAAGTGATCGACCTCCTGCTCAGCCTTCCCCCGCCGGGCTTCGAGGGCGTGTTCCTCAAGGGAAACCATGATGCCTTGCTGCTCGCCTTCCTCGACGACGCCGGCGCCGCCCCGGAGTGGCTCGGCGTGGGCGGGCAGGCGACCCTGCTGAGCTACGGTGTCGCGGCCCCGCCCGGACCGAGGGATGCAGACCTGTTCGCGACGGTACAAGAAGCGTTCGTGCGCGTCTTTCCTCCCGCGCACCGGGTGTTCCTCGAAGGGTTCGCGCTCGCCCACATCGAAGGGGACTACGCCTTCGTGTACGCGGGGGTCCGGCCGGGGACCCCGTTGCGAGGACAGCAGGAAGACGATCTGCTGTGGATCCGGGACGAGTTCATCCACGACCGCAGCGACCACGGCAAGATCGTCGTGCACGGCCATTCGGTGACCGACCGCCCCGATCTGCGCCGCAACCGGATCGGCATCGACACCGGGGCCTACGCCACCGGCCGCCTGACCTGCCTCGTGCTCGAAGGCGCGTCCCGGCGTTTCCTCACCTCGGCGTGATCCGCCCGTCACGGAGTCCTCCCGATCTGCGCCGCAACCGGATCGGCATCGACACCGGGGCCTGCGCCATCGGCCGCCCGACCTGCCTCGTGCTCGAAAGCGCGTCCCGGCGTTTCCTCACCTCGGCGTGATCCGCGCATAACGGAGCCCCTCCCATCCGTTTCCCTCGTCGGCGGGAATCGACCGAAGACTTGATCAGGATCAAGATCTGGCCTGAATGCCGGATGGCGCAGGGAACCTCGTCATGGGATGCTTGTATATTCGTCGCTCCCGGACCGTCCCCCTCGCGAGTGCCGTCCGTGACCGCTGCCGCCGCGCGCCGGAATACTCCTGTCATCGCGCAGTACCTGCGCATCAAGGCGGACCATCCCGACACCCTGCTCTTCTACCGGATGGGGGATTTCTACGAGCTGTTCTTCGATGACGCCCGCCGCGCCTCGAAGCTGCTCGACATCGCGCTCACCGCCCGCGGGCAGTCGGACGGGCACCCGATCCCGATGGCGGGGGTGCCGGCGCATTCGGTCGAATCGTATCTCGCGAAGCTCGTGCGTCAGGGGGAATCGGCTGCGATCTGCGAGCAGATCGGTGATCCGGCGACCTCGCGCGGTCCGGTCGAGCGACGGGTCACCCGTATCATCACGCCGGGGACGCTGACCGACGAGCACCTGCTCGAAGACCGCCGCGACAACCTCCTCGCCGCGGTCCACTGCGTCGCGGGGCGCTGGGGCATCGCCGGGCTTGAGCTGTCGAGCGGCAGGTTCACCTGCACCGAGGCCCGCGACGCCGAGAGCGCACAAGCCGAGATCGAGCGGCTCGGTCCGGCCGAGATCCTCCTCTGCGAGAACGCGCCCGCGCTCGACTCGCTCCGCGAGCACCCGGCGTTGCGGCGCTTCCCGCCGTGGCACTTCGAGCCGGAATCGGCCCGGCGGGTCCTCGTCGAGCAGCTCGCGACCCGCGACCTTTCGCCCTTCGAGCTGGAGGAGCATCCGCTCGCCACCAGCGCCGCCGGCGCGCTGATCGTGTACGCCCGCCAGACGCAATGCGGCGCGCTCCCGCACGTGAGCACGGTGCGCTTCGAGCGACACGACGACGCGCTCGTCCTCGATGCGGTGACCCGCCGCAACCTGGAGATCACGCAGGGGCTGTCCGGCGACGACTCGGCAACGCTGGCCGGGGTCATGGACCGGGCGGCGACGCCGATGGGCAGCCGGCTGCTGCGCCGCTGGCTGACCCGCCCCATCCGTGATCGGGAGGCGATCGCAAAGCGCCTGCACGCGATCGGCATGGTGATCGAGCGCGGCGCGTACGAGCCGGTTCGCGCGCTGCTCGCCGAGGTGGGGGATCTCGAACGCATCCTCTCGCGCATCGGCCTTGCGACCGCCCGGCCGCGCGATCTGGCGCAGCTCCGCGCCGCCCTGCACACCGTCCCGCGGTTGCGCGAAGCGATCGCCGGCGCCGACAGCCCGCGCATCGGGGAGCTCACCGGGGAGAGCGGCGAGTTCCCGGAGATCGCGTCGCTGCTCGATCGTGCCATCGTCGAGACGCCGCCGGTGCTCATCCGCGACGGCGGGGTGCTCGCCGCCGGCTACGACGCCGAGCTCGACGAGCTGCGGCGCCTGTCCACGGACGCGGACACTTTCCTCCAGGCGCTGGAGGCGCGCGAGCGCGAGCGCACCGGGGTCCCGGCCCTGAAGGTCGGCTACAACCGGGTGCACGGCTACTACATCGAGCTCTCCAAGGCCCAGAGCGAGCGGGCGCCGCCCGACTACATCCGGCGCCAGACCCTGAAGGGGGCCGAGCGCTACGTCACCCCCGAGCTCAAGCGCTTCGAAGACCAGGTGCTCGGAGCGCGCGAGCGCGCCCTTGCGCGCGAGAAGGCGCTCTACGACGAACTCGTGGCACGGCTCGCCGAGGATCTCGCCGATCTCCAACGCTGCGCCCGGGCGCTGGCCGAGCTCGACGTGCTCTGCAACTTCGCCGAGCGCGCCGAATCCCTCGACTACCGGGCGCCGCGGCTCGACGAGGCCCCCGGCATCCATGTCGTGGAAGGCCGCCACCCGGTGGTCGAGGGCGTCTCGGAGCAGCCCTTCATCCCCAACGACGTGGACTTCGACGAGTCCCGGCGCATGCTCGTGGTGACCGGTCCGAACATGGGCGGGAAGTCGACCCTGATGCGCCAGGCCGCGCTCATCGTGGTGCTCGCGTACGCGGGGAGCTTCGTGCCCGCCGCGGCGGCGCGGATCGGCCCCATCGACCGCATCTTCACCCGCATCGGGGCCGGCGACGACCTTGCCGGTGGCCGCTCCACCTTCATGGTGGAGATGACGGAGATGGCCCGGATCCTCAACAACGCCACCCCGCAGAGTCTGGTGCTGGTGGACGAGATCGGCCGCGGCACGAGCACCTACGACGGCCTCGCCCTCGCCTGGGCCTGCGCCCGCGAGCTTGCCCACCGGACCCGCTCGTTCACGCTGTTCGCGACCCACTACTTCGAGCTCACGGAGCTGCCGCAACACGTCGCCGGCGTCGCCAACGTCCACCTCGACGCGGTGGAACACGGCGAGCGGATCGTCTTCATGCACCGGGTGAAGGAGGGACCGGCGGACCGCAGCTACGGCATCGCGGTGGCGGCGCTGGCGGGGATCCCGAACGAGGTCATCACCCGGGCGCGGGCGATCCTGGATACGCTCGAGGGCAACCCCCGCGCGAGCCTCACCGAGCCCCCGCCCGCGCAGCTCGGGCTGTTCGGTCCGGCGCCTTCGCCGTCTCCGCCTCCTGCACCGCACGAGGCGAAGGTCATGAAGGCATTGGACGCCCTCGATCCCGATGCGCTGTCCCCGCGGGAGGCGCTCGAAGCGCTGTACAGGCTCAAATCGCTCAAGCGTTCATGAGGTGGCCCGACGATGCCGGCCGGTGGTCACCGCACACCTTGCGTCCAGGGCGATGGCCCTGCAAGCAGCGCTGTTCCTGCCGAGAGCACGCTACGCCCCGCCCATCACGCGTTCTTCGCACGGACCGCGTGCTCCGTGCAGTTGGCCCATCTTCACCACTGTAAGCGGCGATCAGGTGGGATGCGGATCATGTTCCCCCTGAAATGTGAGGTGGACTTCGAGGTCCTCGACGAAATCGAGAACGTCGACGCGACCGGCATCCCGCGGCCCACCCGCCCGACAGGGGATGGTGACCGACGCGGAGATCGAGCGCCTCGGTACCGTCGCCCGCGTCTGCGGCGTACAGCTCATCGTGGACAACGTCTATCCGATGCTCCGCTCGGCTGCATCGTTGGAGAACGTCGTGCAGACACACACGAGTCCGTGCCGGGCCGTATCCGATCGCAACGTCCTCGCGCCGACAGACCCTTGACCGGCGGTCGCGTCCCCGCGGCTACGGCCCGGACGGAGTGCACGGAGGCGAACGGTCCCCTCAGAACCCGACCTCCTTGTTCCAGCGCTCGATCCAGTCCGCAGCCTTCTGGCCGACCACCCGGGGCGGAGCATGGCGGGTTTCCTCCCAGGGGGTGATGCGGCTCTTCATCTTCTCGGAGTAGGTCACGTTCTTGTTGGTGACCCCGTACTGGAGATGGTTGGAGAAGCACGAGGCGGGGCCCGGCTCATAGACGATGTTCAGGTACTCCCACACCGAGTCCGGCGTGTTCTTCACCTTGTTCATCGCCACGCAGGTCATGACCGCCTTGTCCTCGGGCACGACGACGTCCATCCAGTCGTTGCCCTTGTCGATGAACGCCCAGGCGCGACCGTCCCAGTACATGCCGATGTCCGCCTCGCCCGTCGACATCTGGTTGAGGAAATCGGTCACGCTGCTCCAGGAGATCAGGTTCCCGCTCTCCTTCATCCGGTTGACGACGTCGATGGCGGGCTGGATGTCGTCCACGCCGCCGCCGTAGGTATCGGCGAAGCCCCAGATGATGACGGTGGTCGAGATCGCGTAGCTGATGGAGGGCAGCGTCGCCACCCACTCGCCGGCGATGGTGCGGTCCACGAACTCCTTGATGGTCTTCGGCGGGTTCTTCACCGTGTTCTTGTTGTAGGCGATGATGAATGCGCCGTAGTCGAAGCACGCACCGTAGCCGTCCACCGCGTCCTTGAAGATCTGCGGGACGTCCGCGAGGTGCTTGACGTCGTCTTCGGTGGGCTTCTCGATGAGGCCCTTGTCACCGGCCGCGATGGTGTTCGGCTCGGTGGCCACCAGGACGTGGATCGGCGGGTTCTCGGGGTTCGCCTCGACCTGGCTCATCCACTGCGCAGGGCTCCCGATGAGCACGTTGGCCTTGTGGCCGGTGCGCCTCTCGAACTCATCGGCGTAGCACTCCTTGATGGCGGTCTCCCAGATCCCGCCGTAGGACGTGACGGTGATGTCCTGCGCCAGGGCGCTCCCGCCGACGGCAAGTCCGGCCGCGGCCACCGCGGCCGCCGCCACGCCCCTGGTCCGGATCCTTGTGCTTCCTGTCGTCATTGCATTGCTCCTCATTGCACTGCTCCTCCTTTTGATGGAGATCGTCTCCGGGGCTCGATGCCCCGAAGCGGTTTCGCGATCGGACCGGCGACCCCGGCCGGTTCGGGTCCCGGCCGGCTTCGGCCCGGACCGGCTTCGGCCGCGCCCGCCGGTCAATCCCGGCCCAGTACGATGGAATCCTCCTCGCTCCAGCTCACGTACACCCGCTGCCCCGGCTGGAACACCCGGTCCCGGGAACGGCTCCGCGCCTGGCTGTAGACGAACACCGGGGCCTCGCGGCCGGCGAACGTGACTTCGTAGGCATGGTAGCTGCCGCGGAACACGTGCCCAAGCACTTCGCCCTCCAGCACGTTGCCGCGTTCCGGACGATCCTCGGACGGCGTGATCTTCTCCGGCCGCACCGCCACCGTCGCCGGGCCTTCCGCGACGTCCCCGCCCGCGGCGACCCGCAGCGCCACGGCCCGCTCCCCGAAGCGCGCGGTGAACGCCCGGGGTCCGGCGCCTTCGTGGGCCGCAAGGCGGCCCTCGAACAGGTTGGAGGTGCCGAGAAACTCGGAGACGAAGCGTGTGCGCGGGGACTCGTAGACCTCGCTGGGGGTGCCGGCCTGCAGGATCCGGCCCTCGTTCATCACCACCACCCGATCGCTCAGGGTGAGCGCCTCTTCCTGGTCGTGGGTGACGAGGATGGTGGTGATCCCCAGTGCACGCTGGATCCGCCTCAGCTCGAACTGCATGTTTTCGCGCAGATTCTTGTCGAGTGCGCCCAGCGGCTCGTCGAGCAGGAGCACCGACGGATTGGTCACCAAGGAGCGCGCGAGTGCGACGCGCTGCTGCTGGCCGCCGGAGAGCTGGTGGGGAAAACGCTCCTCGTGGCCGGGCAGGTGGACCAGATCCAGCATCTCGCCGACGCGCCGCCGGATCTCCCCGGCCGCCACCCGGGCCATCCTGAGGCCGAAGGCGATGTTCTCGCCGACTTTCATGTGCGGGAAGAGGCTGTAGTTCTGGAACACCATCCCCAGGCCGCGCTTGTTCGGGGGCAGCGGGCTCACGTCCCGGCCGTCGATGACCACCCGCCCGGTGTCCGGGGCCTCGAAGCCCGCGATGATCCGGAGCGTCGTGGTCTTCCCGCAGCCCGAGGGTCCGAGGAGCGAGAGTAGCACCCCGGGTGCGACGGTGAGGTTCGAGCGCTCCAGGGCGGTCACCGCCCCGAAGTGCTTGCTCACGTCCTCGAGCCTGAGCTCCAGGCTCCGGCGAGCGCCGCCGGGGGCTCCGGACGCGGCGTTCATCGCTTCGCCCGTGCCGCGCACCCGCTCAGCCGGCCGCGTACCCGGCGAGTTCCGCGTACTCCGCGGCGAGTACCGAAAAGGCGCGCCGCACCTCCTCGCCTCGGCCGGAGCGCTCCTCTTCAGGCATGCGCTCGACGGCCTCGAAGACCCGGTGCTTGACGAAGAAACGCCAGTCCACCGGGAGGCGCGCGAGGATCGCGGCCAGCGTCTCGTAGTTCTCCCGCGTCCATACCCGCTCGAACGCCTTGCGGACCTCGTTGTAGCCGAATCCGCGGTGCCCGTCGGCCGCGGCCATCCGCTCGCGGAGCGCGCCGGTCGCGTCCTCGTCTACCGCGTCGCCCGCGATCGCCACGCCATACTCCGCGCGCGCCGCCTCGACGGTGACGAATCCGCGGCGCACGTCGGCGAGCACCCGCTCGACCTCCCGTTCCAGGGGGCTGCCGTATCCGCCCGCGCCGGCGGAGGTGATTCGGATCACGTCGCCGGGATCCAGGCTCACGACGTCGGTGTTGCCCAGGTTCACCTCGCGGTTCGAGTCCGGGTTGAGGAGAAACGAAGAAGGCTTGCCGGCGTGCCCGCCGTTCATGCCCCAAGGGGTGAAATGGGAGCGGTCCCGGTTGCGTGCGGTGACCACCGTGTGCGGGGAGAACACCTGGAATTCGAGCGTCGTGCCCGTGCCCCCGCGCCAGCGGCCGGCCCCGCCGGAGTCCGTGGCGAGGCCGTACTTCAGGATCTTCACCGGTACTTCCGCCTCGTTGATCTCCACCGGCGTGTTCTTGAGGAAGCCGTAGTTCGCGCCGGACCCCTCGGTCCCGTCCCGGAACGCGGTCCCGCCCGCGCCGCCGGTGACGGGATCCAGGTTCGCCATCAGGCGCCGGCCCGTGCGCGTGTCGGTGGTGCGCACGTTGATGAGCGGGCCGCCGTCGCCGCTGGCTGCGGGCACGACCTCGGGCAGCGCCTGGGCGAAGGCGCCGAAGACGCAGGATTGCAGGCGCATGGCGCCGAGGCTCCGCATCCCCACCGCCGCGGGGTACCGCGGGTTCACCAGAGACCCTTCCGGGATCACACAGCGCGCGGGGCGCAGCAGCCCGGAGTTCAGCAACACGGAGCGGTCCATGGTGTACATCACGTAGATGTACGGGACCATCAGCAGCACGTGGCGGGGGTCCCCGCCGGTCGGGATGTTCAGCGAGGAGGTGAGCTGGGGGTCGGTCCCGGAGAAGTCGAAGACCGCCTCGTCGCCCTCCACGATCAGGTTGACCGCGATGCGGCAGGGCTTGCCGTCGACGGAGTCCTCGTCCATGTAGTCGGCGAAGAAGTACTCCCCGTCCGGGATGCGCTTGATGAGGCGCCGCGCCTGGGCCTCCGCGTAGTCGAGCAGATCCCCCACCCCCTCGCGGAAGGTGTCGATGCCGAAACGCCCGATCATCTCATGGACCTTGCGCTCGCCCGTGGCCATGGCTGCGATCTGCGCCTTGAGATCGCCCCAGTTCTGCTCGGGCATGCGCACGTTCATGAGCATCACGTCGAGCAGCTCCCGGTTCAGCACGCCGCGCCTGTAGAGCTTCGTGGGCGGGAAGCGGATGCCTTCCTGGTGGACCTCGGTGTTCGCCCGCGAGAGGCTCGCGGGCACCGCGCCGCCCACGTCGGTGTTGTGGATGTGGCCGACGGCGAAGCACACGAGCCCGCCCTCGTGGAAGATGGGCCTCCACAGGTGGATGTCCGGGGAGTGCGTGCAGACGAAGCCGCTGTAGGGGTCGTTGGTCATGCACAGATCGCCTTCCTCGTAGCCGTCGACGAGATCGACGGCCCGCCCGTAGTCGAGGCCGACGAACCAGGTGGCGCCCAGATCGTAGGGCGACGCGAAGGTCTTGCCGTCGACGGTGGCAAGGCCCGTGGTGAAGTCCTCGGTCTCCTTGACGAAGGTCGAATGCGCCGTGCGGAACAGGGTGTGGGCCATGCTCTCCGTGGCGGCGGCGCAGTGGTTGGCGAGAATCTGCAAGGTCACGCGATCGATGGCCATGGCTCGCTCCGGGGGCTCTTTTCCAAGGGGGGCGGTCGGGAGGGCGGCGGATCCCGGCGGGTGGCGGATTCGACGATCAGGACAGGGCCAGGATCAGGTTGCCGAAAGCGTCCACCTCGCCGTGGAAGCCGCCGGGCACGCAAGTGGTGCAATCGCTCTGGGTGATCACCGCAGGGCCGGAGAAGCGGTGGCCAGGGGCGAGATCGGCGCGCGCGTACAGCGGCACGCGGCGCGGCGCCCCCTCCATGAACACCTGGAAATGCCGTGCCGGCTCCGGCGTCGCGTCCACGCGCCCGGATTCGGGAAAGCGGGGCTTCGGGCTCGATCCCACGATCACCATGCGCAGGTTGATCATCTGCACGGCGGCTTCGCGGTCCGCGTGCTCGTAGACCTGCTCGTGGCGCCGGTGGAACGCCTCCGCGACGCACGCCACGTCCCCCCGCGCCACGTGCTCCGCATCGAGCTCCGTCTCGATCTCGTAGGACTGGCCCCGGTAGCGCATGTCCGCGGAGTACACGAGGCGATGCTCTCCCCGGTAACCCTGCTCCTCGCACAGCCACCGCACCGCCTCGGCTTCCAGCGCCGCAAAGGCGCTCCGCACCGCGGGCATCGCGTGTTCGTCGAGGTCGAGGAAGACGGTGGCGATGAAGTCGTTCTTCACGTCGGCGATGAGCCCGCCGAGGGCGCTCAGCACGCCCGGAGTGGTGGGGATCACGACGTGCGCCATGCCGAGCTCCCGGGCGAGGAAACACGCGAGCATCGGCCCCGCGCCCCCGAACGCCTGCATCGCGAACTCCCGGGGATCGACGCCGTCGCGGGAGATGAGCTTGCTCACCTCCATGTACATCCCGGACACGGCGATGTCCACGATGGCCTGGGCGGTCTCCTCCACGCTGCGCCCGATGCGCCCGGCCACCGTGCCCACGGCGGCGCGGGCCTTGTCCACGTCGATCTCGATGGCGCTGTAGTCCGGATCGAACCGGCCGATGTAGCCCAGCGCCACGAAGGCATCGGTGATGGTGGGGCGCTCGCCGCCGCGCCCGTAGCAGGCGGGCCCCGGGCTCGACCCCGCGCTCTCCGGGCCCACCTTGAGCATGCCGAGATCGTCCACCCAGGCGATGGAGCCACCGCCCGCGCCGATGGAGGTCACCGCGACGGTAGGGATGTAGATGGGGAACTCGCCGATCATCTCGCCGACCCCGTACCGGGGCATGCCCTCGCGGATGAAGGCCACATCGGCGCTGGTGCCCCCGACGTCGAGGCTCATGGTGTTGCCGAAGCCGGAGAGCTTCGAGACGAAACTCGCGCCGATGACGCCCGCCGCGGTGCCCGAGAGGATCATCTGCGCGCAGGCGCTCTTGCCGAGCTCCGCGCTCATCACCCCGCCGTTCGACTTCGTCACCAGCGGCTCGGCGGGCACCCCGGCCCCGGCGAGGGCACGTTGCAGGGAGCCGAGGTAGCGCGCCACGCGAGGCTGCACGTAACCGTGGACGACGGCCGTGGTGGTGCGCTCGTACTCGCGGATGATCGGCCATACGTCGCTGGAGCAGAAGACCGGCAGCCCCGGCGCGAGGCGCCCGATCATCGCCTTCGCGGCGTGCTCGTTGGCCGGGTTGCGGTACGCGTTGATGAAGGCGACCACGATGCCTTCGACCCCTAGCGCCCGCGCCCGGGCCACCGCGGCCTCGACGCTCGCCTCGTCCACGGGCCGGTCCACCGTCCCGCCGGCGCTCGTGCGCTCGTCGATGGGGATGACGCGATCCTTGGAGACCAGGGGGGCGGGGCGTGTCGAGTGGAGATCGTAGGGGTCCGGCATCTTGAGCCGCGCCACTTCGAGGACGTCCACGAAGTTCCGCGTAGTGAAGAGGCAGAGCCGGATCCCCTTGCGCTGGATCACCGTGTTCACGCCCACCGTGGTGCCGTGGGTGAAGTAGGCGATGCTCTCGGGCGCGACGCCGTAGCGCTCGCGCAGCGCCTCGATGCCCTGCATGACCTCGGCGCCGGGCTCGTCCGGCGTGGAGAGCACCTTCAGCGTGTGGAGCGCGTTCGTCTCCTCGTCGAACGCACAGAAATCCGTGAACGTGCCGCCGATGTCGACGCCGACGCGGTAAGCCATGCCTCGGGGGCCTCCTCGGTCCCTGGTCCGGTGTGCCGATGCGCCAAGTCCCTCCCGCGCGGGCGGACCCGACCGCTCGCGCAGTGCACTCCCGTGCCGCCCCACGCGCCAAGGATCGGGGCGGTTCGGCACATCGCGTCCGGCCGGATCGTAGCATGGCCCAACTCGCCTCCGGCGCAGAAACGCCCATCGCGAGTGCTCGCCGATGGATCTTCCGGAGCCTCGCATACGGGCGCCGGGCGTCCCCGGACCCCGGACCCCGGACGATGCCCATGCAGACCGTCCTTGGTCACCGGAGGGGAAGCGCCGGGGTCCAAAGTCTTCATTTCGGATGATACCGCCGCGCGCGGGTCCTGCCTTCGGCCCGCGCCAGGCCGGCTCGAACGAGCTCGTTCAGCAGGCCCCGCACCACGGCGGGCGGGGCGTCGAGGAGGCGGGCGCCCCCGGCCACGGAAATGCTTCCGCGGCGGCGGATTTCGTCGTGCAGCATCCGGCGCCGGTGGCTTTGCGACGAGCGACTCGTCTTCGCCGGCGCGATGTTCCCGCTCCCGCACGAACCGGGCCATCGCGTCGCCGCGCAGGGGTTGCGCGTCGCCGCCCACGCGCCGCAGCAGGCAGCCGTCGGGTGTGGTGACGATCCGCCCGCGTACCTCGGGCACGGCGCAGATCGTCAGCGTCCGCTCGCCGACGGCCACCTCCCGGAACTGGATGTCGACCCCGCACTCGGAAGCGATGCGCGTGATCCGATCCTGGGTGTTCCGCGAGAGTGGGCAGCCGGCGATGTTCCGCCTGTCGTCGACCCCGTGGACGATCAATCCGCCGTGGGTCATGGCCATGGCCGCGATGGTGTCGCGAACGTCTTTCGGGACGCCACGCTTGAAGTCGAGCTGGTCGTGTTCGAGGCGGCCGAACAGGCGCCAGAGCTTGTCGACTGCGAGCCGCCGGGGGATGTCGCCGAGCCGGGGGACGGGGGCCATGACGGGAAAGATTATAAAATCGTTCAAGTTAAAAACGATTTGAGGAGGTCGGGGAGGAGGAGGCGTAGCGGACGCTGCCGGCGCTGAACGCCGGGGGCTCGGCGCCGGTGTAACAATGAGGCGTCGGAATCCGCGGTCGCTGGCCATCGGGGTTCCCGTTGGGGCCATGCCCGGGCGCGGCGCCCGATGCGGTCGATTGCGGGAGCTTGTGGCGCCGGACGCCGGGATTCCCACGCTTGCGTGAACCGATGACTCCGATTCGCGCCGTACCCGATCCGCCCCCTTCGTCTCCGTCCGGTGCCTCTATCCGGTCGTTAGCTCATTCGCGCCTTCGAGACGAGACATCGACTTGTCGAACGTGCCGACAGGCTGGTGGCCGGCCTTGCGGGCGACCTCCACGATGAGGCAGTCCGCAAATCCTGCCGTCGGCCGTCCTCGGAAGCTCCCGAGCGCTGCCTTGACGACATCTCCATCCTGCAAGACCAGCCGATCGTGATCGAGCAACATGCCGACGGCGGTGGCGATCCGATCCGCATCCAGACCGTAGACGAAGGCAAGCACCCAGACGCTTTCGGCGAGCACCAGATGCGAAATCCATGCACCGGAAGCCACGAAAGCCTCGGCCGTTTCGACCTGGCCCGGATCATCACGAACGAGCAGTCTGACCAGGACGCTCGTATCGACGGCGCGCATGTCTGCGTCGCATGAGCGATCGAATACCCTCGTCCATGTCGCCTGCGCCACGTGCATCGGGTGGCGTGGCGAACAGGGCATCGTGGATGTCCTGCGAGGTATGCTTCGTCGCCCGCCGGACGATCACTTCGTCTCCCCGTTCGCACCATTCGATGGTCGAGCCCGGGGTCAGTCCCAGCTTCTGCCGAATGCGCGCCGGTATCGAAAATCTGGCTTTGAGAAGTAATTCCGGATTCGATCCGTTCCATCCGAAGTTCCTTCTGCTTCTCCTGGTGGATGTCCCGCGAGGTGTACGTCGCCGCCCGCCGGACGATCGCTTCGCCTCCCCGTTCGCACCACTCGGTTGAACAATGACACGGATAATTTGCGGGATGAGTACCCGCGAGCACTGATCGAGTCGGGCATGAGGGGCAAGTACACTCGTCGCTACCACGCGGGCACCAACGTGATTCTGATCGATCCCGACCTCTGCCGGCACTTTCCCGATTCCGAGTCGGTCAATCGGGCCTTGCGTCAATATCTCGAAAGCCGACGCTCGGCGACCTGACGCGGAGCATTCCATTTCAGCAATACCCGCGAAGCCGCTGTTCACGGAGGTACGAGATACCCGCCACGAACGCCTCGGCCGCATCGATCCGGTCCGGAGCCCCACATACGGGCGCCGTGCGTCCCCGGACCCTGGACGATGCTCATGCGAGCCGTCCTTGGTCACCGGAGGAGAAGCGCCGGAATCCAAGTCTTCACTTCGGATAATACCGCCGCGCGCGGGTCCTGCCTTCGTCCCGATGCTTTCCCGCAGAATCGAGCCGGCCCGAACCCATCGGAGGCGGCGGTGGCCGAGATGCTCCGGCGGCGATCCTCCCCGGAACGGATCGCCGGCGCGAACCTCACCCGCTTCGCGGCCCTGATGCGCGCGCGCCACGGGGTGGACGCCGGCGACTACGCGACGCTGCACCGCTGGTCGATCGAGAACCGTGTCGCGTTCTGATCGATGGTCCGGGAGTACGGGGGGTGAGAAGAGCGAACGGGGTTCGAAGCCGATCCCGATCGCGTGCGCGCCTGCCGCGCCGAATATGGCGTATCGTGCGCTACGTAGCTCTCCGTCCCGGTGGAACAATCGCGCGGGCCTTGACGCCATCTACGACATGAACGACCCGCAACGTCCGCCGCGGACCGAGGCCGAGCTGCGCACCATCGCGATGCCGGCCGACACCAACCGCTTCGGCGACATCTTCGGCGGCTGGCTGCTCGCCCAGATGGACCTCGCGGGCGGATCGTACGCGATGGCCCGCACCGGCGGGCGCGTTGCGACGGTGGGCATCGAGGCGATGAGCTTCCACCGGCCCGTCTACGTCGGCGACCGCGTGAGCTGCCATTGCCGCACCGAGCGCGTCGGCCGCACCTCGATCACCGTCCACGTCGAGACCTGGGTGCGCCGCACGCGGGCCGGCCGGGCGCCCGAGGAGATCATGGTCACCGAGGGCATGTTCACCTTCGTCGCCATGGGCGAGGGCGGCGAGAAACGCGTCATCGAACGCTGACACCGTCGCTTTGTCGCGGGCGGTTGAACGCGCGAGCGCTTCATCGATGAGCGGCCATTCCGGCTCCCGCATCTCCGGAGAGTATTTCGCAGGTGATTTCATGCGTTCGTGCCTCCCGAAGACTCGACGATTGCAGTCTCCGGGAAACCCGGGGCGGTTCGAGTCGCAGGCGGGACCGGACCATCGATCGACCGCGCGCCTGCACCGCTCAGGGCGCCGGGGTCAGAATGCCGGCGACCGTTCCGGTCAGGCAGGTGGCCAGGAACCCGGCGACGATGCTCTTCGGGCCGAGCGCCACGATCTCGGCCCGGCGCTCGGGGGCGAGGGTGGACAGGCCGCCGATCATGATGCCGAGGCTGCCGAGGTTGGCGAAGCCGCACAGGGCGTAGACGGCGATGAGCCGGCTGCGCGCGGACAACGCCTCCTCCGGCAGCTTCGCGAGGTCGAGGTAGGCTACGAGCTCGTTGAGCACCACCTTCGTCGCCAGCAACTGCGAAGCCGTCCGCGCCTCCTCCCATGGAATGCCCATCAGCCAGGCCACCGGAGCCAGAGGCCAGGACAGCGCCCGTTGCAGGGTGAGCGGTGCGCCCGCAAGATCGGGGAGCATCCTCAGCCCGGCGTTGGCGAGGTGGACCAGCGCCACGAACACGATCAGCAGAGCGACGACCGCGATCAGCACCTTCACCCCCTCCCCGGCGCCGCGCACGACCGCGTCCACGGCGCCGGCGCTTTCGCGCGGGATCTCCGCCCGGCCCTCGGTCGGCGGCTCCCGCGGCGGCACCATCAGGAGGGCGACGGTGACCGCCGCCGGCGCGCTGACCACCGAGGCGACCAGGAGCTGGGAAGCGGCGTCCGGCAGCACGGGCGCCAGGACCAGCGAATAGAGCACGTAGACCGTGCCGGCGATCGTCGCCATGCCGGTCGCCATCAGCACGAAGAGCTCCGAACGGGAGAGGAGGGAGAGGTAGGGGCGCACCAGGAGCGGCGCCTCGATCATCCCCACGAGAACGTTGGCCGCGCTCGCGAGCCCCACCGGCCCGCCGATGCGGAAGCTGCGCTCCAGGAGCCGGCCGAAGCCCCGGACGACGAACGGCAGGATGCGCCAGTGGGTGAGGAGCGCGGCCAGCGCGCCGACCACCAGGATGACGGGCAGCGCCCGGAAGGCGAGGACGAAGCTCGCGCCCGGAAAGCCCTCCTCGAAGGGCAGCGGGCCGCCGCCCAGATAGCCGAACACCAGGCTCGTCCCGGCCTCGGTCGCGGCATCGAGCACGGCGACGACCCGGTTGGCCGCCGCGACCGCATCGGTGAGCGCGGGCAGGTACAGCATCGAAGCCGCCAGCACGAGCTGCAGCACGGCGCCGGTGACGGCGATCCGCCAAGCCGAGACCCGGCGCTCCTCGCCCAGGACCCAGGCCAGGAACAGCAACACGACGAGACCCAGGGCGCTCTGTGCCTGCAACATGACGGGCGGTCCTCTTTCGATGCGGGACCCGGAGCGGGAAGTCGGACGAACGAGGCGCCACCCCTCGCTTCTTCATCCCGGAGATCGGAGACTTTAATCTCCCGACGAACGGATCTCACGGCATCGCCGGCTCCGGCAGGCCGCATGGAAACAGGCGTCCGTGGCCGGTTCCAGGGGGCGGTCCTGTATCATGCCACCCTGCATGATGGAAAAATGAGGCGGGCCATCCCAAGAGGCTGGCGCATGAGCAGCCACCAGGAAAGCCGAAACCCCATCCCCAGCGCGCTCTTCCGCCCGGGCGCAGGCGCCCGCCCGCCGTTTCTGGCCGGGCGGGCCGCCGAGCAGCGAATCCTGGCGGGCGCGGCGGCGGAGCTCGATGAAAAGGATGAGCAGGGGAGGGCGAACATCCCCCAGGACATCCTCCTGTACGGCCCCAGAGGCAACGGCAAGACGGCCCTGACGCTCTGGCTTCAGGATTTCGCCGCCGCCGAATCCCGCGGTTGGATGCTCGTGCGAATCAACGCCGGGGACTGCGGGGACGGCCCCGACGCACTCGCCCGGCTGCTGGCGCCGGAGCCTTGGCGAAAACGGGTGATGGAGCGCGGATGGAGTGCGTCCGCCCTGAGCTTCCGGCTGTCCCTTCCCGCTCGACCCGATGGTGGCTGGAGCGTCGCCCAGGCGTTGGCCTCCCGGTCCGGCCGCGCTCCATCCCTGGTGATCATCGACGAGGCCCACATGCTTGGGGCACAGGCGGACAGACTGCTGTTGAACGCCAGCCACGAGCTGCGTGGCGCCGGCGCTCCGCTGCTGCTGGTGCTGGCGGGAACCCCGGAGCTGGAGGACACGTTGCGGTCGGCCAAGGCGTCCCATTGGGAGAGGGGGCGCAAGATTCCCTTGGGTCGACTGGATGCCGAATCGGCCCCGAGCGCCCTTTTGGAGCCGCTGAAAGAGCACGGGGCGTCCATGACCGAAGACGCCCTGGACATCGCCATGCGGGAGACCCTGGGCTACCCGTTCTTCCTGCAATTGTTCGGGAGACATCTGGTCGAGGCGATGAACGCAGCCGGGTCCGGGCAGGCCGACGAGGCCGTCGCGGAACGGGCCGCCAAGGCATTCCAGGTGGATCAGGACGACTTCTACAAGATCAGGCGCAGTGAGCTCAGGATCATCGGCGGCGCACTGCCCGCGGCCGCCGCCTGGGGCGCCATCAGGGGATTCGGAGAGGGGGCGTCCTGCGACCTGGTGCTGGCGGCCATGGAGCCGCACTGTGACGACGCGCATGACGTCTGGCGCCGCCTGCAGCGCAGCGGGATGTTGTGGGAGAAGCCGGAAGGCGTGGAGGCGGGCATCCCCAGCCTGCTGGACAGCGTGGTGCGTTCCGCCGGGCCACCGGCGGACGCTGCCTGCCGGGCAGGATTCGCAATCGGTCGTGAATGGGCGCAGTGGAGTGCTGCCTCTGCCGGCACGGAATAACGGTCACTGGCGCATTGGGGCGACTCACCGTGAAGTTGCGGTTCACCCGGACGGGAGCGGCGCGTACACCACCGAAACCGCGCAGGCGATGACGCCCGGTCGGCCAGGACGCGGGGACGGTTGCTCGACGCCGATGCGGAAGATGCGTTCGAGCCGCTACACCCGGCTCGGCGGAGCAGTGGTCTCTTGCCCGTGAAGTCTTCGACGACCGGCAAGTCCTGCCTCGACGTGCGGCAGGCGTTCGAGGATCCGGGCATCGACGCGGCCGGCGCATCGGTCCTCGCAGGACAACCTTACCTGCTCGTTGCCGGCTGTTTTCCTGACGGTCTTTCTGTTCCGCCTTGCTTCCGCGTCCGGCGCCGAATCTTTCCCATCCTTCGTCCCGGCGCTTTCCCGTAGGATCGAGCCGGCCCGAACCCATCGGAGGCGACAAATGGCCGAGATGCTCTGGCGGCCCTCCCCGGAACGGATCGCCGGCGCGAACCTCACCCGCTTCGCGGCCTTGGTGCGCGAGCGCCACGGGGTGGACGCCGGCGACTACGCGACACTGCACCGCTGGTCGATTGAACACCGTGCCGCGTTCTGGTCGATGATCTGGGAGTACGGGGGGGTGGTCGGCGAGCGGGGCGACGGGCCGGTCCTCGTCGATGGGGACCGGATGCCGGGCGCGAAGTGGTTCCCGGATGCGCGGCTCAACTTCGCCGAGAACCTCCTGCGCCGCCGCGACGATGCAACCGCCGTCCTCTTCCGCGGCGAGGACCGGGTCCGACGCTCGCTGAGCTTTCGCGAGCTGCATGACGCGGTGTCGGTGCTCGCGCAGGCGCTCCGGGCGGCCGAGGTCGCGAAGGGCGATCGCGTCGCCGGCTACCTGCCCAACATGCCGGAAGCAGTCATCGCCATGCTGGCGACGGCGAGCATCGGCGCGATCTGGTCCTCCGCCTCCCCGGACTTCGGGGTGCAGGGGGTGGTGGACCGCTTCGGGCAGATCGCGCCCAAGGTGCTGTTCAGCGCCGACGGCTACTTCTACGGCGGCAGGCGGCACGACTCGATCGGGCGGCTCGCGCCGGTCGCGGAGCGCATCCCCTCGATCGAGCATATCGTCGTCGTGCCGTACACCACCGGGGCGCCCGACCTTGCTCCGGTGAAGAAAGCCGTCCTGCTCGACGAGTTCACGGCCGGCCGGACCCCCGCGGACGTCGCCTTCGAACGCCTCCCCTTCGACCATCCGCTCTACGTCATGTACTCGTCCGGCACCACCGGGGCGCCGAAGTGCATCGTGCACGGGGCCGGCGGGACGCTGCTCCAGCACCTCAAGGAGCTGGCCTTGCACAGCGACGTGAAGCGCGGCGAGCGGCTGCTCTACTTCACCACCTGCGGCTGGATGATGTGGAACTGGCAGGTGAGCGCGCTGGCCTGCGGAGCGACCCTCGCGCTCTACGACGGCTCCCCCTTCCACCCGGACGGCAACGCGCTCTTCGACTACGTGGCCGAGGAGGGCATCGAGACCTTCGGCACCTCGGCCAAGTACATCGACGCGGTGAAGAAGGCGGGGTTCGCGCCCGCGAAGACCCACGACCTCTCGAAGCTCGAGGCGATCCTCTCCACCGGCTCGCCGCTGGTCCCCGAGAGCTTCGATTTCGTCTACGAATCCATCAAGCGCGACGTCTGCCTGTCGTCGATCAGCGGCGGTACCGACATCGTCTCCTGCTTCGTCCTCGGCAACCCCGCCGCGCCGGTGTATCGCGGGGAGATCCAGTGCCTCGGGCTCGGGCTCGACGTGCACGCCTTCGACGAGGACGGGCGCAGCGTCGTCGGCGAGAAGGGCGAGCTCGTGTGCACGCGCGCCTTCCCGTCCATGCCGGTGGGCTTCTGGAACGACCCCGGCGGGCGCAAGTACCACGACGCCTATTTCGCCCGCTTCGACAACGTCTGGCGCCACGGCGACTACGTGGAGATCACCGGGCGCGGGGGCGTGGTCATCTACGGCCGCTCCGATGCCGTGCTCAACCCCGGCGGCGTGCGCGTCGGCACCGCCGAGATCTACCGCGAGGTCGAGCAGCTCGACGAAGTGGTGGAGAGCCTAGTCATCGGCCAGGAGTGGGAGGGGGACGTCCGGGTGGTCCTCTTCGTGATCCTGCGCGAGGGGATCGCGCTCGACGAGGCGCTGGAGACGAAGATCCGCTCCCGTATCCGCGCCAACGCGACGCCCCGCCACGTCCCGGCGCGGATCGTGCGGGTGACTGACATCCCGCGCACCCGGAGCGGCAAGATCACCGAGCTGGCGGTACGCGACGTGGTGCACGGCCGCGCGGTGAAGAACAAGGAAGCGCTCGCGAACCCGGAGGCGTTCGACCAGTTCGCCGGCCGGCCGGAGCTGGAGGTCTGAGCGGAGGTCCGAGGTGGATTCCCGGGACATCGTGCCTGCGGACGTGGGCGCCGCCAGCCCTGCGCAGGGGGGATGACGACGGTGCGGACGCCACAGGAGCCGCCCGCTGCCCGGCGTATGAATGGGTCACAGGCGCCCGGATCGGAGTATGGCTCCGTGGTACCCGCTTGCCACCGGGCCACCTGTTGGAAGAGGGGTTCCGTCTCCAGTCGAATGTATGATGTGGACTTCATAGGCAGGATCTTATAATTGATTGATTATTCAGGAATTGATTCGGGCCGTTGAAGTCCCATCCGAAATCTCCGATCATGGAATCATCACATCCACATGACAGGAGAGGACTCGGATGGGACGCCGCACTGTTGCTCAATTCGCCCACCAGATCAAGCGCGTGTCGTCGCCCACGATGCTCAATGACCTCGGACGGAGGGTCGGTTTCTGCCACCGGGAGCGGCTGATGACTCCGTATCGACTGGTCCTGAGTCTACTGGCGGGCCACGCGACGGGGACGGTCGAGACATTGGCCGATATGCAACGGCAATTCAATGCGTTGTTCGGCACGACGGTCGCATACAAGCCATTTCACAACCAGTTGGCGAAGCGTTCCTTCAAGGACTTTGCGAGCCGTGCTGGACGTGGTCCTTCAGCAATGGGGGGTGGGCGTGTTGCAACCGACGGCGCGGGGTCCGCTCGGTGGGTTCGGTCGGAGTGTGATCCAGGACGGCTGTTCGTTCGCGGTCAAGGACGCGCTTCGTGAACAGTACCCGGGACGATTCAGGAAGCAGAACCCTGCTGCGGTGGAGCTGCATGACGATGAGTCTGCTGAATGAATCGGTGGGGCAGGTGACGTTGACGGCGGACACGGCGCCGGAGCGGCCCCATCTGCCCTTGCCCGAGGCGCTGCGCGATGACCTGCGGTTGGCGGACCGAGGATACTTCGACCGGGAGTATCTCGGTGCGGTGGACAGGGCGGGTGGGTACTTCGTGATGCGTGCAAGCGCATCGGTCAATCCGAAGGTGCAGGGTGCGTACACCTGGGAAGGGGAGGCGTTGGAGGGGTGGTCCGGGCAATTGTTGAAGCAGGGTATTCTGTCGAAGGGCGAGACGGTCGATCTCGATGTGGTTAGTCTCTTACCGATGAGATCTTCGACAAAACGACGAAGAATTCATGCGCTGTTGTCACAAAGTGCGGGAAGAACTACAGATTCGCGGATGTTGAGAGCAGTGACCAGAACGCGCCTTCCCAGCTTGGCAAGATAGTACTTGTAGCGATGCCCCACCTTCTTGATGAGGCCATGTGTGCGAAGACGCTTGAGAAGGGAAGAGCAACGAGTCGGTGTGAGCCAGGGAATGTGGGTTCTGAGATCCACGGCTCGAAAACCGCTGATACACCCAGGGCAAGATCACTAAAAATGTACTGACATCAACAAGTTTTGTGATCTAATGGCGTCTTCATCAAGGAGATGGAGATGACAAGAAATGAACACGACAGCCCCTGCAAGGGGGTAGAGTCGACGACTGGCGCGGTGGCGTCAGGTCAGTGGGGGTAGCCGTTTCCCGGCGGCTTTCGCAGTACCGGTGCCTCGCTCCACGCCATTGCTCCGTTTCCAGTCGCCGCTCATCGAACCGGACGTGCGGATTTCCCGCATCCGGCTCTCGGACGAGATCATGCCTTCGCCCACGGAAAGCTCGTCGTTCGCACCGCAAGGCGAGTCAGGCCCCTTTCATTCCACAGGCGCTTGTCCGGGAAGTGCACGTATCTCCCCGCTCGTCCCTTGTGCTTGCGACACAGCCACTGACGCAGCCGCCGGGTCGCACAACCCTGCGGCAGAGGCGCCAGTCCCCCAAGCCACCGCTGCACGCCTCGCGCGAACCGATAGCCGGGAGCTTCCTTCGCTTTCGCATGTAGCGCCGCCTGGAGTCTCCGAACCCGTTCCGGGGCGGTTAGGCTCGCACCAGTCCCCATCTCCCTTCCTCCTTCTTGCGCCCCTCTCGAACCAAGGCCCCTTCCCTCCACCGGCATTACCCGGCTTCCCCGGTACTACGGGCCTCTCCGCCACCCCGACCGGCCCGGCCTGCCCCTCGCGGGGGTCCGGTTGGCGTGTGCCGCGCCACCGTCGGGGCTTCCCGTGTTGCGTCCATCCCCCCCTTCTGTGCGTGCCGCCGCCACTACCCCGGCGGAATCGACCGGTGCGCGCGTCGCTCGCTTCCCGACCGATGCCAGCCTTCCCCGATCTACAGACGGGTCGGCTTCCGCATCATGAGTTTCGAGGCCTGCTCGGCGTTCACTCACGTTGCGGCCCGCACAGTCGCAGAGCCGCCCTCGGCGGCCCCTTGCACCGAAGTGCTTCAGTCGATGTCGTTGCCTCCATCAACCGCTCCGATTGCTACCGGCTGGAGCGACAGTTGCCGGGCGGGATTCGCACCCGCTGAGGAATGGCGCCTTTGCACGGCGCACTGTAGATCTCAAATTGACATTAAGAAGTCTTTGTAACTGATCGAAATCATTGAAGTTGTATATTTTGAAGGGAGAGGAGCTAAAGGGCTCTGGTGACAATTTGTCAGGAGCGGGCTCAACGGGAGGGAAGACGGGGCAGTGAACCTCTGGAACAATGTTTGGTGTGAACCCCAACATCGCCCCGGAGGGCTGCCCCAATGTCAGTATTTCACGCACCCGCCCATTGCGCCAGCCACAGCGAGCGAGGAGAGCAAGCCCTCGCGCGATTGGTCGAGCAGGTCAACGCCTTGCGAGCGCGCCCGGTGACGGGGGAGGACTTCGAAGGAGTGGAGCGGGAGCTCCGTGGGCTGTTTGCCGAAGCCGAGCGCGAGGTGGTGGGGGAGACGCTGGAGCGTCTGGACGTGGACCTGCCATTCGTCGAGATGGAGGGGCGGCGGTACCACCGGGTGCTGCGCAGTCACGCGACGTACACGAGTGCGGGGGGAGCGGTGGGGGTGCATCGCACGCTGTACCGATGTGGCGGTGAGCGCGCGGTGGCGCCGATGGAGTGGCGTGCGGGGATAGTGGCGGGGCACTGGACGGGGCTGGCGGCGCGTCAGGCGAGCGTGGTGGTGGCGCACGTGACGCCGCAGGAAGGGGAGGCGGTGTTTCGGGAGTGGGGGCGGATGAGGCCTTCGAAGAGCTCGCTGGACCGGTTGCCGAAGGAGTTGGGCGCGCGGTGGGAGGGGCAGCGCGAGGCGTTCGAGGCGGCGTTGCGCAAGGGGTGCGCGGTGGCGGAGGAGGCGGTGACGGTGGCGGTGTCGCTCGATGGGGTGATGGTGCCGATGAAGGATGCGAAGCGGGCGGATGGGAGCTCAGGCTATCAGGAGGCGGGGTGTGGGACGCTCACGACCTGTGATGCCGAGGGGGAGCGGCTGGAGACGGTGTATGTGGGTCGGATGCCGCAGCCGTGCAAGGAGGCGTTGAAGAAGACGTTGTGCGCGGAGCTTGAGGCGGTGCTTGCAAAGCGTCCGGACCTGCAGGTGGTCAAGATAGCCGACGGGGCGCATGACAACTGGCGCTATCTTGATACGTTGGCGCCGCAGGGCACGGCGGTGGTGGACTTCTACCATGCGGCCGAGCAACTGAAGTCGGGACTCGATGCCTGCTATGGACAGGACGATGCGAAGGGGCGGGCGCACTACGAGAAGCTGCGCCATCTGTTGCGCCATGAGTGCGGCGGCGTGGAGAAGGTGATTCGTTCGCTGAACCATCAACGCAGGAAGCAGCCGAAGAGCAAGCGTATCGCCGAGGTGTTGGGATACTTCCGCAACCACCGTCACCGCATGGGCTATGCCGAGGCGAAGGCACGGCATCTGCCCATTGGCTCGGGGGTGGTGGAGGCGGCGTGCAAGACGTTGGTCACCCAACGGCTGAAGCGTTCGGGGATGCGCTGGCGTCATGCCGGGGGGCAGGCCATCCTGACGCTTCGCGCCCTGATACAAAGTGGGCGGTTCGATTCGGCCTGGGAGATGCTGTCAGGGACCTACCATCGGGAAGTGACGATTCCCGACAACGTCATACCGTTTCCTTGTAAACGGGCGGCGTGATGGATCAGTTTCAGAGTTACACCCGTGATAGGTGAGATACCCCGCCATGGCCTGGGCGTGGCCGATATCAGGCAACGTTCCCGTGATCACGACACGATCGAAGCAGGAGATGACGCCAGCGATCTTGTCCTGGTGACGTTCAACGAACGGATTCATCGTGACAGCCCCATGTCAGTGTGTCTGAAGAATAGTCAGAATACGACATCTCTTTGGTTCCGGCTACGCCGGGTTAGGGGGGAGGGAGAGAAGGCGTTGGAGTTGAGGCTGTTGGCGCGATGGAATCGTGATGAGGGGTGTCACACGTTGTTGGTGACGAATCTGCCGCGCGCCCGATTCAGTGCGGAGCAGGTGGGGCAGCTCTATCGGTTGCGGTGGCAGGTCGAGCTGTTGTTCAAGGAGTGGAAGTCGTATGCGAATCTTTGCGTTCGACACGAGCAAAGCGGGGATAGCCGAGGGGCTGATATGGACGGCGATTGCGGCGTCGGTTCTGAAGCGTTGTCTGGCCCGGATGACGCAGGCATTGCGAGGGGTCGAGGTCTCGACGCGGAAGGTGGCGATGTGTGCGCGTCATGGATTGGGGGATGTGTTCCGTGTGCTTGCACGTGGAAGGAGACGAGGCTTTCTTCCCGTGTTACGAGGCTTGGTGGATTATCTGGCGAGCAATGCGATTCGGTCCCATCCGAAACGAGACCGCAAGAGAGGACGACTCCAATTCGGATTGGAACCGGTTTTGTGATTTCCTCAAGTACCAACCTATGACGGTGCGTTGCTTCGGTCATCGCCTTCATACGGCGCGTAAAACGCCGTCAAGTCCAGTCCGTCGACCAAGTCGCTCACGTGATGCGCAAAGTGCCCCTCGGGCAGCCACTCGCGCACATCCGGCGCCAGCAGCAGCATCTGGTCCGGCTCACAGGGGCGGAATGTCGTCGCCATCCGGCTCTCTCCTTCGGCTCAGTCAGTCTATTGTCGCATCGTTTTCTACGGCGCAGGCTCCTAGCGGCGTGCAAGACGCCGGTCACGCAACGGCTGAAGCGTTCGGGGATGCGCTGGCGCCATACCGGAAGCTTGCCCCCGAGTGCCGGAATCGGGGCAGGCCATCCTGACACTTCGCGCCCTGATACAAAGTGGATGGTTCGATGATGTTGTCAGGCACCCGCCATCGGGAAGTGACGACTCCCGACAACATGGTGCCGTTTCTTTGTAAACGGACCGCTTGATGAATCAGCTTCAGACCTGCACCCAAGCGGAAATTAGTGCTTGGCAATGTCCTACTTTCGCATGGAGGAAACATCCATACTATCATCGGTGCTGAGTGTCTTCACTACCGAGTTCGGGATGGAGTCGGGTGGTTCCCACTCGCTATTGTCACCAAGCAAAAATACAGATAAGCAGTTATTCCGATTATGCCGTCAGCCAGTAAATCGTTTGAGTGTTATATGGCCAAACCACACGGGCAATTAGTACCGATTAGCTTCACGCATTACTGCGCTTCCACATTCGGCCTATCAACCTCGTCGTCTTCAAGGGCCCTTTGTGGATCTCAGAAAGATCCAGGGAGACATCATCTTGGGAAAGGCTTCCCGCTTAGATGCTTTCAGCAGTTATCCCGTCTATACGTAGCTACCCGGCAGTGCCACTGGCGTGACAACCGGGACACTAGAGGTATATCCACTCTGGTCCTCTCGTACTAGGAGTAGCTTCCCTCATGTCTCCAGTGCCTACGGCAGATAGGGACCGAACTGTCTCACGACGTTCTAAACCCAGCTCGCGTACCACTTTAAATGGCGAACAGCCATACCCTTGGGACCGGCTACAGCCCCAGGATGTGATGAGCCGACATCGAGGTGCCAAACACCGCCGTCGATATGAACTCTTGGGCGGAATGAGCCTGTTATCCCCGGAGTACCTTTTATCCGTTGAGCGATGGCCCTTCCATATGGAACCATCGGATCACTAAGGCCTGCTTTCGCATCTGCTTGACCTGTACGTCTCGCAGTCAGATACCCTTCTGCCTTTACACTCACCGCGCGATTCCCGACCGCACTGAGGGTACCTTCGCGCTCCTCCGTTACTCTTTGGGAGGAGACCGCCCCAGTCAAACTATCCACCACACACTGTTCCCGATCCGGATTGCGGATCTGAGTTAGATCTTCGAGAATACCAGGGTGGTATTTCAAGGTCGGCTCCACGAAAACTTGCGTTCCCGATTCAACGCCTCCCACCTATCCTACACAGGCATGCTCAAAGACCAGTATGAAGCTATAGTAAAGGTTCACGGGGTCTTTCCGTCTTGCCGCAGGTACGCTGCATCTTCACAGCGATTTCAATTTCACTAAGTCCCTCGTGGAGACAGCGTGGCCATCGTTACGCCATTCGTGCAGGTCGGAACTTACCCGACAAGGAATTTCGCTACCTTAGGACCGTTATAGTTACGGCCGCCGTTTACCGGGGCTTCGATCAGGAGCTTCACTCGATGGTTGACCCCTTCAATTAACCTTCCGGCACCGGGCAGGCGTCACACTCTATACTTCCTCATGCAAGTTTGCAGAGTGCTGTGTTTTTAGTAAACAGTCGCGGCCACTTGGTCACTGCGACCCCCCGCAGCTCAAGGAGCAAGTCCTATCACCACCAAGGGCACACCTTCTCCCGAAGTTACGGTGCTATTTTGCCTAGTTCCTTCACGAGGGTTCTCTCAAGCGCCTTAGGATTCTCACCCAGCCCACCTGTGTCGGTTTCGGGTACGGTCTCTTGCTGCTTGAAGCTTAGAGGCTTTTCTTGGAAGTATGGCATCAACCACTTCGGCCAGCTATAAGGCAAGCCTTGTCATCACACCTTGAGATTGCAGTTCCGGATTTTCCTGGAACTGCTCTCTACATGCTTAAACCGGGATGTCCGTCACCCGGATGGCCTAGCCTTCTCCGTCACCCCAATCGCAGCAACAAGAGGTACAGAAATATTAATCTGTTTCCCATCAGCTACACCTTTCGGTCTCACTTTAGGGGCCGACTCACCCTGCGTCGATTAACGTTGCACAGGAACCCTTGGGCTTTCGGCGAGCGGGCCTTCCACCCGCTTTATCGTTACTCATGTCAGCATTCGCACTTCCGATACCTCCAGCCTGCCTCACGACAAACCTTCATTGGCTTACGGAACGCTCCCCTACCATGCGCGTTATACGCATCCGCAGCTTCGGTAAATGGCTTAAGCCCCGTTAAATCTTCCACGCAGGCCGACTCGACCAGTGAGCTATTACGCTTTCTTTCAAGGATGGCTGCTTCTAAGCCAACCTCCTGGCTGTCCGGGCCTTCCTACATCGTTTCCCACTTAGCCATTATTCTGGGACCTTAGCTGGCGGTCTGGGCTGTTTCCCTTTCGACGACGGACGTTAGCACCCGCCGTCTGTCTCTCGCAATTGCACTTCCCGGTATTCGGAGTTTGCATCGGTTTGGTAAACTGAGATAGTCCCCTATCCGAAGCAGTGCTCTACCCCCGAGAGTGAGATTACGAGGCGCTACCTAAATAGCTTTCGGGGAGAACCAGCTATCTCCGGGCTTGATTAGCCTTTCACTCCAACTCACAGCTCATCCGAAGATTTTTCAACATCTCCCGGTTCGGGCCTCCAGTGTGTGTTACCACACCTTCACCCTGGCCATGAGTAGCTCGCCCGGTTTCGGGTCTACTCTCAGCGACTAATTCGCCCTCTTAAGACTCCGGTTTCCCTGCGCCTACCTTAAAAAGTTAAGCTCGCCACTGAGATGTAAGTCGCTGACCCATTATACAAAAGGTAAGCAGTCACCCGCCGAAGCAGGCTCCCACTGCTTGTACGCATATGGTTTCAGATTCTATTTCACTCCCCTCTATGGGGTTCTTTTCACCTTTCCCTCACGGTACTGGTTCACTATCGGTCGGCAACGAGTATTTAGCCTTGGAGGATGGTCCCCCCGTGTTCAGACAAAGTAACACGTGTTTCGCCTTACTCATTTCGCACGCCTAGTTCCACACATCACCTTTCGCTTACAGGGCTGTCACCTTCTATGGCCAGACTTTCCAGGCTGTTCCGCTAGGTTATGTGCTAAATCGTGCTGGGCTCTTCCCTTTTCGCTCGCCGCTACTAGGGGAATCTCACTGGTGATCTCTATTCCTCCGGGTACTTAGATGTTTCAGTTCCCCGGGTTAGCTTCGATACCCTATAGATTCAGATATCGATGACTTGTTTGCTCAAGCCGGGTTTCCCCATTCGGATATCCTCGAATCATTGCTTGCTTGCCAGCTCCTCGAGGCTTTTCGCAGGCTGCCACGTCCTTCATCGCCTGTTGCCGCCAAGGCATTCTCCATATGCGCTTAGTTGTTTGACCATATAACCTCAAACGATCTACATTTTTAAAGAACTCGACCAGAGCGAAATTGGAGCCAGCCGGATTCGAACCGGCGACCTTCTGCTTGCAAAGCAGGTGCTCTCCCATCTGAGCTATGACCCCATTTCAGTCTATCATGATCCACCTGCACCGCTACAATGTCTTGGTGGGTCTGGGTAGATTTGAACTACCGACCTCACCCTTATCAGGGGTGCGCTCTAACCGACTGAGCTACAGACCCACGATAACTGTAGCTGACGAAGCCAGACAACTTATAAGGGCGCTTGCGACATGCGAGCATCAGATTCAGCTTAAGGAGGTGATCCAGCCGCAGGTTCCCCTACGGCTACCTTGTTACGACTTCACCCCAGTCATGAACCACACCGTTGTAAGTCCTCTCCTTTAAGGGTTAAGTAGCCCACTTCTGGTGCAGCCCACTCCCATGGTGTGACGGGCGGTGTGTACAAGGCCCGGGAACGTATTCACCGCAGCATGCTGATCTGCGATTACTAGCGATTCCTACTTCACGGAGTCGAGTTGCAGACTCCGATCCGGACTACGAACGGCTTTGTGGGATTCGCTCCCCCTCGCGGGTTGGCAACCCTCTGTACCGTCCATTGTAGCATGTGTGTAGCCCTGCCCATAAAGGCCATGATGACTTGACGTCATCCCCACCTTCCTCCGGTTTGTCACCGTCAGTCTCCCTAGAGTTCCCGACCGAATCGCTGGCAACTAGGGACAAGGGTTGCGCTCGTTACGGGACTTAACCCAACATCTCACGACACGAGCTGACGACAGCCATGCAGCACCTGTCTTCCGATTCCCTAAGGCACCCCACCATCTCTGATTGGTTCCGAAGATGTCAAGGGCAGGTAAGGTTTTTCGCGTTGCATCGAATTAAACCACATGCTCCACCGCTTGTGCGGGCCCCCGTCAATTCCTTTGAGTTTTAACCTTGCGGTCGTACTCCCCAGGCGGAGAACTTATCGCGTTAGCTACGCTACTAAAGGTCTGATTTACCTCCAACAGCTAGTTCTCATCGTTTAGGGCGTGGACTACCAGGGTATCTAATCCTGTTTGCTCCCCACGCTTTCGCGCCTCAGCGTCAGTGTTGATCCAGGAAGCCGCCTTCGCCACTGATGTTCCTCCCGATATCTACGCATTTCACCGCTCCACCGAGAATTCTACTTCCCTCTATCACACTCCAGCTTGGTAGTATCGAATGCAGTTCTCAGGTTAAGCCTGAGGATTTCACATCCGACACACCAAACCGCCTACGCGCCCTTTACGCCCAGTGATTCCGATTAACGCTTGCACCCTCCGTATTACCGCGGCTGCTGGCACGGAGTTAGCCGGTGCTTCTTCTGTGGGTAACGTCGCATTCAGAGCGATATTAACGCACTGCTTATCTTCCCCACCGAAAGTGCTTTACAACCCTAAGGCCTTCTTCACACACGCGGCATTGCTGGATCAGGCTTTCGCCCATTGTCCAATATTCCCCACTGCTGCCTCCCGTAGGAGTCTGGGCCGTATCTCAGTCCCAGTGTGGCTGGCCATCCTCTCAGACCAACTACCGATCGTAGCCTTGGTAGGCCATTACCCTACCAACAAGCTAATCGGCCGCAGGCTCATTTGGAAGCACGAGGTACTAATGCACCCCGCTTTCCCCCGTAGGGTCTATGCGGTATTAGCCCGGGTTTCCCCGGGTTATCCCCCACTACCAAGCAGATTCCTACGCGTTACTCACCCGTCCGCCACTCGCCGCCAGGAAGTCACCTCCCTGCGTTGCCGTCCGACTTGCATGTGTTAAGCATGCCGCTAGCGTTCAATCTGAGCCAGGATCAAACTCTCCAGTTCAAAACTGCATTGCCATCTGCGAAAGGTGCCACGTATCAGATTCGAGTAGAATCTGCAGCTCGTGACATACCCCGCGCACTGGCCTCGTTGTCGAGGCTCGCTACTATCGAAGCGCCCGTACAAATTGTCTGGCAGATACTGTTAGAGAGCAGAGAAAGTGTTACCGCAGCCCTTTCTCACAACGTCGCACCAGTATACGCTCAAGATGCTACAGATCAAGCATTTTGGCGAATCCAGCAAAACTAATTTGTTCTAGAAAATAAAATAGTTGTCAATCAATATGTTATTTTCCTATAAAAGCCCTGGCAAAGGGCATGAAGGTGGGCTGGCGCCGGCGCCGCGAGGAGCGCAACATCGGATTATCGTCAGGCTCCGTGCCGAAACGGTGCTCCCCTACGATTCCCTTGCTCCCCCCAGGCCGAACAGCCCGAGGAGCTCTTCGCGGCTCAGGCTCGCCGACAGGTCCAGCGAGACATCGTCGATGAGATCGTCGAACAGGGCCTGCTTGCGCTCCAGGATCGCGTCGATCCGTTCCTCGATGGTGCCGGTGCAGGAGTACTTGATCACGTTGACCTTGACCGTCTGACCCATGCGGTGGCTCCGATCCTCGGCTTGGCGCTCGACCGCGGGGTTCCACCAGCGGTCCAGATGGAATACGTAGGACGCCTCCTGCAGGTTGAGGCCCAGTCCGCCGGCGCGCAACGACAGCACCAGTACCTTGTGGGCGTCGTCGGCCTTGAAGCGGTCGATAACCACGGTGCGCTCTTCCTGGGACATGTCCCCGGTCAGGGTCAGCGGGTCGAGCTCCCGCAGACGGCCGGCGGCGGCGGCCACCCCGGAGACATCGTTCGTGTACTGGGAGAACACCAGCGCCCGGTGGCCCTGGGCGGTAAGCTGCGCGAGCCGGTCCCCGACATCATCCAGCTTGCAGGATTCGCCGCTTCGAGGGTCGGCGTTGCAGATCTGCTTCAGGCGGTTGACGAGATCGAGCACGTGGGTAACGCCGACTTCGGCACCCAGCGACTTCAGGTAGACGATTCCGTCCCGTTCGGCCTTGTCGTAGCTGTGGCGCTGCCCGGCGTTCAGGGGGATGGACACCCTGGTCGTCCGCTTCGGCGGCAGGTCGTCCAGGACATCGTCCTTCCTGCGCCGGAGCTGCAGCTCACGGTGCCGCGTGAACAGCTCCACCCCCGGCCGGTAACGTCTCTGCGTACCGGAGACGTCATGATCGACGAACTCCAGGATCGAGGCCAGCTCCTCTTCGTGGTTCTCGAGGGGCGTTCCGGTCAGGGCCCAGGAACGGGCTCGCCGCAGCCCTTTCAGCGCGTCGCTGGTGTCGTTGCGGTTCTTGATGCGTTGCGCCTCGTCGGCGATGACCACGTCCCATCTCTTTCTTCGTACCAGCGCTTGCGCATCGCCGCCGAAATCGGAGCGCAGCGTGTCGTAGCTGACCAGGGTGACGGCCTTGCGCGCCTCCCACTGCCAGACGCGGTCGGAGGCCGGGCCGCGAATGACGATGGCGGAAAGCTCCGGGGCCCACCGTTCGAGCTCCCGGCGCCACTGGTCCAGCAGGCTCGCCGGAGCCGCCACCAGAGCCGGGCCGATCGTCCTCCGGGCACACAGGATCCGCAGGGCGGCGATGGCCTGCACGGTCTTGCCCAGCCCCATGTCGTCGGCGAGCAGCAGCCGATCCCTTTCGACCAGCGTGCGGACACCCTCCTTCTGGAAGGGCATCAGCTCCTCGCCCCAATGGAGCTGCCGGATATTCCTGCCGCGGCCGGCGGGCGGAGCGGCCAGCACGGCCCACAGCCGTTGCGCCAACGTGGGATCGTGCGGCGTGGAGCAGGTCCCGGAGGCCGCATGGGTGGGTGACGGGGCGATGCGAGCCCCGGAGGGGGCCGGCCGCGGGGTGAGGGTAACGACCGTGGCCAGTCCGGAAGCCTCCGCCAGTGCCCGGACCCGCTCGTCCGAGAACGCCTCGGCCAAGGCATCGGCGGCCCGCTCCAACGGCTCCAGGGGATCGTCCCGCTCCGTGATCCCGTCCAGCAGCCGGTGCGCGCAGGACTCCCCGCCGGGCGCTTCCGCTGCCCAGCAACGCACCTGGAACCCTCTGTCGGACCAACCGCCCCCGCGGCCCGTGTCGGATCCGGCGCTCCCGGAAGGGAGTGTGCAGCGGTCAGCCCGACCGCTCCGGGCGGGGTCGGTGCGGGCGCCGGTGGGTTCGATGGCGCACCAGAGCCGCCCGATGGAGACATCGTCGATGCGCGTTCCGCCCGGGATCTCTGCGGCCAACCCCAGGACCAGGGCCGGCGGCGGAGCGACGGCTCGGAGCAGGGATCCGGCGAGAGAGGAGACGGCGCGTTGCCGGATCGTTTCTGACGGCCCGAGGGACCAGTCGCGCCGGTCGAGGCGGGTGAAGCAGAATCCCTCCGGCTCGCCACCGCCCGAGGTCAGGAAGAGCGCGGCCCGGATACCTGCGCCGCCGTCCTCTTCGAGGAAGCGCAGCCACGCCACCCTGCCGGAGGGAGGACTCCCGGTCATCTCATCGGCGGGAATCGACGATCCGCCGGTATGGCCGCAATAGGCAACGCCTGGGATCCGTCAGAAATCCTCGGCATCGTCCCTCGATCCACGTTCGAGGTCGGCGTTCTCTTCATAAGCTGGGCGATACTCTCCACCCACGATGTCAGGACGGGATTCCGGGTAGAAACGCAACAAGTCCCATGCGTTGATAGACGCCCGGACCTTGTAGCGCATCCGGGCCCGGATCCCGCCGCCGCCGGCCCTCCCTTCCAGCTTCGGGGCCTCCCAGCCATAGGACTCGCCGTACATCCGCCGCAGCTTCTCGACGGTAGCGTCGACATCGTCTTCGGTGGGTGCGGTCAGCGGGATGCACTCCCGCTCCAGCAGGCGCATGCCGGTTTCGGCATGGGCGGCGATACCCGCATACCGGCTTCCCGCCAGCTTCGGCGACACGTAATCGCGATCCTTCTTCCCGTCCGGGCTGATGATGGCGGACGCGAAGTCGTCGGTGACGGTGCCGGCGGCGACCAGTCCGGGACAGGCCTGGTGGACGACCCTCCCCAGCCAGCGCGCCAGTTCGGCATAGGATCGGCCTCGCTGCATGAGCGAGTAGGAGCCGACCAGCTCCAGCTCGTCCAGCAGCACCACCCAGCCCTGGTAACCGGCGCTCCTGATCAGCTCAACGGCGAAGCGCAGCCGTTGCGGCGGCAGATCGACGGCCTTGGGCGCGCGGAAGACGTAGGTCCTGGCCTGCCCGATCCGCCTCAGACCGTCCTTGACCTCGGCGACCCTGATCCTGTCTCCCGCCCAGAACGATTCGATCTTGCCGGTGAGCTCCGGATCTCCCACCCGTTCGTACACGAGCAGGCTCGCGGGGAACATCGGGCTGAGCAGTCCGCTCGAAGCGGCCTCGTCGGCCCATCGGAAGAAGTCGGCGGACCCACCGGACTTCCAGTCCGTGGCCGACCCCAATTCCTCGATCAGCCGTCCCCGGCGATTCGGCATCCGTGCGTTCTCGACCGCGGACTTGAACACCTTGCCCAGATCGTAGAGGGGGGTCTCCTTGCTGACGGTGACCGTGCTGCACACGAAATTCTGCGAGAGCGCCCGGCTCTCCAGATGCGCCAGCAGGTGCGACTTGCCCGAACCGAAGCCACCGGAGACGAGCATCCCCGATGACTTGCCGGGGGGAGCGCCGGCGCCGGCGCCCGCAGTCCCGGCCAGCAGGGCGTCGAACGCGGCCTCCGCCCTGGGCTGGCTGCAACCCAGGATCTCGACCGCCTTGCGGTTGGGAACGCCGTTGCGCAACGCCTCGATCGCGCGCCGGCTGTCCAGGTTCCCGCCGTTGCGAGTCGCCATGCCGCAGAAGATCCTTACGAGAGCCGGACCAGGGAGGCCACCGGATTAAGCAGATTCCTGTCCCGCACGTCGTCCATGACCCGGGTCTTCAGGGCTTCATAGATGCCGAACCCCCGGGAGCCGGATCCGGGGCCGTCGTCGAGAAAGCCTTCGCCGGTCGCCACGATCATCAAGGCGCCGGCCAGGCGATCGACCCCGTCGATGAACTCGCGCAGTAGCTCGTAGTGGTCCATGGCCATGGCCCGCGTGTAGTACCGCAGGCCGTCCTTCGGATTGCGGGCCACGGTGACGCGGCGGTTGTCCAGCAGGATCACCGTCCCCGAACACCCTGCCTGACGGACCCAGTGGAGGCACGACTCGATCATGTACCGCGCCGTGGTCCGGTTGATGACGGTGTAGATGCTGAAAGGCCGGACGTTGCCCAACCGGGTGTTCCCGCCGGTCAGCCAGTCCAGCACGGGCCGGGCGGCGTACCCGCCGTCGCCGCGCGTGTCTTCACCCAGGCATACATGGGTCATGGCGATCCGGAAGTCGCGGGCCATCTCCCGGTCGTTGGAGACCTTTTCCTGTAGCAGCGGCCTGATCTCGTTGAGGACGAAGCCCGAATCGAGGCCGTTGAGGGCGCCGACGGCTTCGAACACGTTGCCGTCGTCGCAGGGGTCGATCCCCTCGATCCCGTACCCTCGTTCGGCGGCCAGCCGGAGGATCAGGCGACGCGCCAAGCGGCGCCACTCCACTTGGCGGGCCAGTCCGAAGAAGAGGTCCTGCGGCATGTGGGCCCGCAGCTTCGCCGCATCCAGCGCGACGAATACGTAGTCCAGCGCCCGGCAGCGGCGCTCCACCGCATCGTGCAGCTTCCGTCCCGTGTCGTCGGAGGTGACGGCGAACTTGATGGAGGCCCCGCCGTCCTCGATGAAGGTGGACAGGTACTCGCCGTCGATGCAGCCCAGCCAGTCGTCGACGGGGAGGGTGTTCGACGTCGACCGCCCGGCGGCATCGAAGCCTGCCCGTCGTGCGTCCACGCCGACGCCGGCGGTGGGGAGGGCGTTCGGCATCAACCGCCCTCCGTGAACTTGATGCCGTAGTACCGGATCTCCTGGCCATCCGGCGCGACGAACGTGAACAGGCCGGACCCGGATTGCCGTGTGCCCGTGGAGGATGGGAAGGAGACGGCGGCGCCTTTCCTGGTCCGCTCGGGGCCACCGAAATCCAGGACGTACAGGTCCCTGGCGAATTCGGTCCGTCCGTAGACGCGGCCGGCGCCGGGCAGGAGCGTGAGGAGCTTGTAGATCCTGGCCAGAGGCACGACGGGTCCGTCGCCCGGCACCAAGCGGCGGGAAGATTCGTCACGGATCAGCTCGGAGTAGGCGGTATGGAGCGACTCCAGGAAACGGTCCGACGAATAGCGGCTGCGTTTTCTCTGGTTCTCCCGCAGCAGGCGGGCCAAATGGGAGGGTCTCAGGGCCGGCGCCTTCCTGCCGTCTATCCTGACCGCCCGCTCTCCGGGCAGGATCTGCACGATCGACGGTGAGGAAATCAGCTTGCCGTCCCGCTCGTGCATGGCCAAGCCCATCCCTTCGGCGGTGGCGCGGAGCTCGGCGGCGTAGTGGTCTTCGAGGTACCGTTCCTCGTCGTCCTCCCGGAAGGGCCACGACGATCCCGCGTTGGCGACCGCCTCCCGAAGCACGCCCAGCGCGGCATCGAGCTCGCCTCGGGTACGCTTCAGGCGGGCGATGTTCCCCTCCCTGGCCGCCTTCTGCATCGCCTTGACCAGCCTGGTGAGGCCGGCCGCCGACCTGAGCGCCGAATCCGAGGTCCTCTCCACGTCGCCGAAGGCTTGCTCGAAACCGGCCACTGCCCGTTCCTCCCCGATCGCCGCCGGGGCCTCGCCGGCCTCTGGCCCCTGCCCCGTGGCGGTCGGTGTCTTCACGTCGTCCATGCCGGGATTGTAGGCGTCACCGGAAGGCAAAGCCATGCTCCGAGACATGCGGCGGCCGACGTCGTCGCGCCAGCGTCGGCCGCCGGCCCATCTGCGGCGGAAGCCGCCGGGGTACGGCGCATCCTTCGCCCGGGTGCCGGTTCGCGGTCGCCGAGCCATTGACGCCGGCGCCAATGACGCCTGCGTTCCCATGATGCACGCCCGGCTGCAGACCATTGTGGAAACACCCGCATACCTCGCGGCGGCCAAAGGTGTCCCGTCCGACGACGAGCGAGCCCGGGTCGACGACGAGTTGGCCGGGAATCCCAAGGAGGGGGTACCGCTCGGGGGCGGCATCCGAAAGATGCGGATCTCCCGTCCGGGACGCGGCAGGAGCGGCGGCGCACGGGTCAGGGCAAGATCACTAAAAATGTATTGATTTCAGTGAGTTAATGCGATTTTAGCGGTCATTTCCGATGAAAAACGGTACCGATCCATGTTCGTTTTCCGGATTGCGCCCTTTTTCGAATTGACCTGAATGATGGTGACTCCTCTAACATGCTGATAAATCAGGAGGTTTATATGCGGTTGCCTTGGCGCACGGGTGGTGTTCCTGTCTTCGGGCGAAGACGTTCCGGTGTTCTTGCTCACCCTTTTTCGCCAAAAACGACAAGGCCAATCTGGGCGTCAGGGAACGAACGGAGCTCGCCGCCGCCGCGAGACGGATGGTCAAGAGTTACAGGAGACGCGGATGAACAAGGCATTTCGACAAGGTCATGGCAGGGCTCGCGGACGCCCGTGCCTTCCTGGACGGTGAACGCAACGGGTTCGCGGTGCACGAAATCAAGGCGCTGAACCCGACGTCACGGCGATCCGGGACAAAACAGGGCTGTCGCAGTCCGTCTTTGCGAAGAGCATCGGTGTACGGCTCGGTACCCTGAAGAACTGGGAGCAAGGCCGCCGGCCGGATGGACCGGCGCGCGTACTTCTCGCGCTGATCGAAAAGCGGCCTTCCATCGTTCAGGAAGAGCTCGGCGGCTGATTCGGGGAAGGACCGCCCCATGAAGAAGCTGAAGAAGCCGAGCAGACATGCACCTCATTCGGAGATGGACGTCTTTCGGGCTCCGGCCTCGGAGGACCACTGCCCCGTCTTCCCTCTTCGTCGAGCCCGTTCCTGACACATTGTCACCGAAACCTCTTCGCCCCTCTCTTTTCAAAATATAAAACTTCAATAATTGTAATCAGTGACGAAGACTTATTAATATCAATTGGAGATCTACAGTGCGCCGTGCAAAGGCGCCATTCCTCAGCGGGTGCGAATCCCGCCCGGCAACTGTCGCTCCAGCCGGTAGCAATCGGAGCGGTTGATGGAGGCAACGACATCGACTGAAGCACTTCGGTGCAAGGGGCCGCCGAGGGCGGCTCTGCGACTGTGCGGGCCGCAACGTGAGTGAACGCCGAGCAGGCCTCGAAACTCATGATGCGGAAGCCGACCCGTCTGTAGATCGGGGAAGGCTGGCATCGGTCGGGAAGCGAGCGACGCGCGCACCGGTCGATTCCGCCGGGGTAGTGGCGGCGGCACGCACAGAAGGGGGGGATGGACGCAACACGGGAAGCCCCGACGGTGGCGCGGCACACGCCAACCGGACCCCCGCGAGGGGCAGGCCGGGCCGGTCGGGGTGGCGGAGAGGCCCGTAGTACCGGGGAAGCCGGGTAATGCCGGTGGAGGGAAGGGGCCTTGGTTCGAGAGGGGCGCAAGAAGGAGGAAGGGAGATGGGGACTGGTGCGAGCCTAACCGCCCCGGAACGGGTTCGGAGACTCCAGGCGGCGCTACATGCGAAAGCGAAGGAAGCTCCCGGCTATCGGTTCGCGCGAGGCGTGCAGCGGTGGCTTGGGGGACTGGCGCCTCTGCCGCAGGGTTGTGCGACCCGGCGGCTGCGTCAGTGGCTGTGTCGCAAGCACAAGGGACGAGCGGGGAGATACGTGCACTTCCCGGACAAGCGCCTGTGGAATGAAAGGGGCCTGACTCGCCTTGCGGTGCGAACGACGAGCTTTCCGTGGGCGAAGGCATGATCTCGTCCGAGAGCCGGATGCGGGAAATCCGCACGTCCGGTTCGATGAGCGGCGACTGGAAACGGAGCAATGGCGTGGAGCGAGGCACCGGTACTGCGAAAGCCGCCGGGAAACGGCTACCACCACTGACCTGACGCCACCGCGCCAGTCGTCGACTCTACCCCCTTCAGCCATGGAAGGCCCGGCGGACTTCCTCGTCCTCCATCTCGCGGCCCAGATACGCCTCGATCACAGCGTGGTCCGCCTTCACCTCGTCCGGGGTTCCCTCGGCGATCTTCTGGCCGTGATCGAGAACCGTGACCCGCTCGCAGGTGTCCATCACCACTCTGAGGATGTGCTCGACGATGATCACGGTGAGGCCGTAGCGTTCCTTCAGCCCCACGATGATCCGCAGCAGGTTGTCCACATTGACCGGGGAGAGGCCCGCCGCCGGCTCGTCGAGCATCAGCAGGCGCGGGCGCATCGCCATCGCCCGGCCAAGGGCGAGCAGCCGGCGCTGCCCGATGGAGAGCTCCGAGGCGGGCAGCGCCGCGAAATCGGCGAGGCCGATGAAGGCCAGCAGCTCCATCATCTCCTCGCGCACCTCGCGTTCGCGCACCCGCACCCGGTGCAACCCGAGCATCGCGGGGAGCACGCCGTAGGACACGTGGAGGTGGTGGCCGACGAGCACGTTCTCGATGACCGTCATTTCCGCGAACACCCGCAGCAACTGGAAGGTGCGGGCGACCCCGTGGGCCGCCACCTCGTGCGGCTCGGCGCCGGTGGTCTCCACGCCGCCGATCCATATCCGGCTCCCCTTGTCCGGCCGGTACACGCCCGAGACGAGGTTGAAGAAGGTGCTCTTTCCCGAGCCGTTGGGGCCGATCAGGCCGCGGATCTCGCCCTCCCGGAGATCGAAGTCGAAGCGGTCGAGGGCTTGCAGGCCCCCGAAGCGCCTGGACAGGTTCTCGGTCCTGAGGATCAACCGCCGGGCCTCCCGACGGTCGCGCCGGTCCCGTCGGCCCCGCCGGCGCGCAGCGCGATGAAGCGCCTGGTGATGATGAAGCGGTCGATGATGCCGCCGATGCCCTTCGGCATGAACAGCACGGTCAGCACGATCACCGAGCCGAAGAGCAGCAGCGAATAGTGGTAGTAGTCCTTCGTCACGTCGTACACGACGGTCACGATGATCGCGCCGATGATTCCTCCCCAGATGTGGCCGAGCCCGCCCAGCACGACCATCAGCAGCAGGGTCACCATCTCGATGACGGTGAAGTTCCGGGGGTTGAGGTAGCCGGGCAGCATGTGCGCGTAGAGCGCGCCCGCGAAGCCCGCGTAGACGGCGCTCACGATGAAGGCGATGAGCTTGTGGCGGCGCACGTGCACGCCGGCCGCGGCTGCCGCCACCGGGTCTTCGCGCACCGCCATGAACGCGCGCCCGAGCCGCGAGCGCAGGATTTGGAACGAGAAGTACACCCCCAGCAGCATGCACGGCATGACCAGGTAGTAGTACCTCTGGTACGTGTCGAAGCGGAAATCGCCGATGCGCGGCGCCGGGACGCCGCTGAATCCGTTGGTCGCCCCGAGGTATTCGGTCACGCTGATGAAGATGCGCACCGACTCCCCGAGGCCGAGGGTCACCAGGGCGAGGTAGGCGCCTTCGAGGCGGAACGAGGGGGTCCCGACCACGATGCCGGCCAGGATCGTGGCGACGACCGCGATCGGTAGCGAGATCCAGAACGGCGTGCCGAAGTTGACCGACAGCACCGCCGACGTGTAGGCGCCGATCGCGTACAGCCCCACGTGGCCGACGGTCACCTGCCCGCAGAACCCCTTGACGATGTTGAGGCCGACCGAGAGCAGGATCATCACGCAGATCATGTTCGCGAGGTAGACGTGGTAGGCGTTGACCGCCACCCACGGCAGCGGCGCAAGGACCAGGAACGCGACGATCCACGGCATCAGCGGATGGATCTCCCGCAGGCGCCGGAGCGCACGCTCCACCGCGTCGAAGAAGCGCAGGCCGGCCGCCGGTGTCGTCATCGTCGGTGCATGTGCCTGGAAAGGACGGTGGGGAAAGCCGGGCCGGAGAGCCGCCGCGGGCGGGGAGCCGCCCGCGGCACCACCTGCAAAGTGCTCTCCTCGGAATGCCGGGACCCGCTCAGTTGCTGAGGGACTCCCGCAGCTTCATGGCCTCTTCCTGCAGGCCGTCGAGGCCGAAGCCGGCGTCGAAGGTGGTCTTGCCGATCACGCGCAGCTCGTAGTCCTCGCCGCCCTTGGTGTACTCGACGAGCACCGGGGTCTTGTTGCCGTCGCGGCACTCCGGGGTGGGGTCGGCGCAGAAGTCGACCATCCCGCCGCCCAGGGTGCGGTACCCCTGCACGGTGGCGAGGGCGTCCCGGATCGCGGCCCGATCCGCGGCAAGCGAATCGTCGTCCAGGGTCAGGTCCGCCCCCTCCAGCGCGATCTTCGCCACCTGCACCAGATCCCACGCTTGCGAGAAGTCGTGGTCCGGCGTCGGGACGCCGTAGCGTTCCGTCGTCATCTTCACGAACTCCTGCACCGCCGGGTCCGGATCCACGTAGGAGAAGGCGGCGTGGAAGAACACGCCCTTGATCGCGTCCTTGGCCAGGATCGGCGCCGGACGGTTGGAGGCGGCGGACCCCCCGATGCGCTTCACCGAGGGCGGGATCCCGACCTCGTAGGACTGCACCAGGCCGCGCGCGAAGTCCTGCGACTGGGCGGAGATCATCAGCGCCTGCGGGCCCAGGGACTTGATCTTCAGCAGGTGGGGCCGGAGGTCGAGCTCGCCTTCCTGGAACTGCTCGGCGTAGACCGGCGCTTCGCCGTGGTACTTCTCGATGTACTCGAAGAACTTCTGCGCGTCGGCCTGCGAGGCGGCGTCGGACGCCCAGATGTAGGCAATCTTCGTGCCGATGTTCTCGGCCGTGTACTTCGCGGCCGCGGCGGCCGAGAAGCGCGACGAGATCGGCACCCGGAACACCCACGGGCTGCCCTTCAGGGTGATCTTGTAGTTGGTGGAGTGGGGGATCAGCATCGGCACGCCGGCCTTGTGGATGACGTCCACGATGGGCAGCGACACCGAGCTGCAGGTCGAGCCCACGAAGAGGTGCACGTTGTCCTGGTAGGCGTACTTGGTCGCGTTCGCCACCCCGATGTCGGACTTGCACTCGTCGTTGAGCAGCTTCACGTCGATGGTATGGCCGTTGACCCCGCCGGCGGCGTTGATGGCGTTGAACTCGTCCACCACCATCTGGCCGTAGCGCTCGCCGGTGTCGGTCTTCATGCGCAGGCTGACGCCGATCTTGACGACGCCGGCGGAGACCGCCCCGGCGCTCCCCAGCATCGACGCCGCCGCCGCCGCCAGCACGGCCCGCTTCAGGACGCTTCGGGTCTGCTTCGGTGTGTTCATCATCGTCTTCCTCCTTTCAGGTTGGAGCCCCGCGACGGGTGAGGGATCGCGGGCAGGTTGGAGCCGGTTCCCGGCCCAATCGGCTCGATCATACTCTCAAAGGTCCTCACGCCTTCACCTTCACCAGGATGCCGAGCAGGCCGGTGGGCCTGACCATGAGCACCGTGATGAGCAGAAGGAACGCATAGATGTCCTTGTGGCTGGCCGACAGGTAGCCGGCGCCGAGGGTCTCGAAGACCCCGACCAGGACACCGCCGATCAAGGCGCCCGGCAGGCTGCCGAAGCCCCCGACCACGGCGGCCGCGAACGCCTTGAGCAGCATCAGGTAGCCCATTTCCACCTGCACGTAGTTGATGGGCCCGATCAGCACGCCGGCGACCGCCGCCATCGCGCACGCCACGCCGAAGATGAGCGAGATCATCACCGGCACGTTCACCCCCATCAGGTACGAAGTGTCCTTGTTGTAGGCTACCGCCCGCACCGCGAGGCCGAGCTTCGAGCGCGTGAGGAACGTGTGCAGCGCCCCCATCAGGACGAGGGCGGTGACCAGGATGTAGAGATAGGACTTCGGCAGCGCGATGTTGGCGATGAAGATGGGCATCCCGAAGTGGACCGGGTACGGGTGCGGGGCCGCGCCCCAGATGAGGTAGGCGACGTTCTGCAGGGCCACCGACATCCCGAAGCCGCAGATGATCATGCCCATGCCGGCCACGGTGTAGCCGCCCCCGCCACGGGTGAGGCGGCGGTAGAAAACCCGTTCCAGCACCACGCCCATGAGCGCGGTGATGATCATCGCCCCCACGAGCGCGCCGAAGTACGGCACGCCGTCGATGCTCACCACCGCGATGCCGATGAAGGCGCCGATCATGTACACCTCGCCGTGCGCGAAGTGCACGATGTCGAGCCCGGAGAAGATGAGCGAGATGCCGAGCGCGACCAGCCCGTAGACGATGCCGATGGAGATCCCGACGACGATGAAGTCGAGCAGCAGGCTCATCGGTGCGCGAGACCGGTCCCGCTGTCGGCGACCGTCCCCCCGAGATAGGCAAGGCGCACGTTGTCGTTGGAGACGAGGTCCTGCGACGCGCCCTCGACGTGGATCACCCCGTCGCGGATCACGTAGCCGTACTCGGCGAGCAGGAGGGCCATGCGCACGTTCTGCTCGACGAGCAGGATGGTGATGCCTTCATTGCGGCTGATGCGGTGGATGATGCTGAAGATGTCGAGCACCACGCGCGGGGCGAGGGCGGCGCTGGGTTCGTCCAGCATCATGAGCCTGGGACGGGCCATGAGGCCGCGCCCGATCACCAGCATCTGCACCTCGCCGCCGCTCAGGGTCGCCGCGAGCTGCCGCCGGCGCTCGCCGAGCACGGGGAAGTAGTCGAACACCTTCTCCATGTCGGCGGCGACCCCGGCCCGGTCGTTACGCACGTGCGCGCCGATCCTCAGGTTCTCCTCGACGGTCATCGCCGGGAACATGTCCTTGCCCTGGGTCACCTGGGTCAGACCCCGGCGGACGATGCGATGCGGCCTGGTGTTCTGGATCGGCCGGCCCTCGAACTCGATCGTCCCCTCCCATACCGGCAGCAGGCCGGAGATCGCCTTGAGCAGGGTGGACTTGCCGGTGCCGTTGCCGCCGAGCAGGGCGACGATCTGCCCTTGGGACACCGACAGATCGACCCCCCGCAGGATCTGCACCTTGCCGTATCCGGTGGTCACGCCGCGTATCGAGAGCAAATTCGTCTTCCGCCGGCAAACGAGGCGGCCCGGACGCCCCTGGGAGCGCGAGTTATAGCACAGAAACACGCCCCGGACGGCCTCGACGCGGGCCGCTCCGGGGAGCCGCCCAAGGCAGGATCTTCGCCGCCGGACTCGTGGCGGACGGCCGCGTACGCGACGAGCGACGAGACGAGGTTGCGGGCGGTGTCCGGAGAGATGCGCGGCAGGGGGTTGGGCCGCGACGCCGGCCGGCCCCCGGAAGCGCCGCCACCGGGGAGCGGGTCACGCACTGTAGGCGGTCGAGACCGTCGCACCACCGCGCCCGGTCCAGTCGGTGTGGAAGAACTCGCCGCGCGGACGGTCCGCCCGCTCGTAGGTGTGCGCACCGAAGTAGTCGCGCTGGGCCTGGATCAGGTTCGCGGGCAGGCGTTCGCTACGGTAGCCGTCGTACCAGGCGAGGGCGCTGGAAAACGCCGGCACCGGCACCCCGCGGATCACCGCGGTCGCGACAACCCGCCGCCAAGCGTCCTGCGCGCCGGCGACGGCGTTGCGGAAATACGGAGCGAGCAGCAGGTTCGGGAGGTCCGGCGCCTCGTCGTAAGCCGCCTTGATGCGATCGAGGAACGCGGCGCGGATGATGCACCCGCCCCGCCACATGAGGGCGATGGCGCCGAAATCGAGCCGCCAGCCGTGCTCCGCCGCGGCCATCGAGAGGAGCTGGAAGCCCTGGGCGTAGGAACAGATCTTGGAGGCGTAGAGCGCTTGGCGCATATCCGTGGCGAACGACGCCTTGCCGTCATCCAGCCCGCCCGTGAGACCGTCGCTGCCGATGGGTTCACGGATGGCGGGCGGAGCCGTGCCGGCTCCCGATCCGGCCGTCGGGCGCCCTCTTCCGGTGGACTCGCCGGCGGCGGACGCCGCCGTACCGCCACCGATCCCACTCGTGGGACCAGCGTTCCCGCGATTCTTGTCGGCAGCGGATGACGCCACATGGCCGTCGAGTCCACCCGTGAGGCCACCGCTCCCGAGTCGGCCGGCGGGGGGCGCCGCCGCATCGGCTTGGGGCCCGTGACCTCCACCGGATTCATGTCCTGATTCGATTCCGGGAGCCGGCCCGACACCCAGTCCGGGTCCGGCCAGCACTCGGGAGGCGGCCACCCGCTCATCCTTCAAGGCAGACAACGCACGCGCGAACACCGCCTCGGTGATCGCGGTGACCGGCGCACCGAGCATCAGCGCATCGATGCCGGTCCACTTGCCGGTGCCTTTCTGCCCCGCCGCGTCGAGGATCCGATCGACGAGGGGGGGGCCCGTCTCGCCATCCGTCCGCGCGAGGATCGCGGCGGTAATCTCGATGAGGTAGCTCGACAGCTCGCCTTCGTTCCAGTGCGCGAAGATCCGGCTCATGGCGCCGGGCTCGATGCCGCCGAGATCCCTGAGCAGGGCGTAGGCCTCGGCGATCATCTGCATGTCGGCGTACTCGATGCCGTTGTGCACCATCTTCACGTAGTGGCCCGCCCCGCCGGGACCGATCCACTCGCAGCACGGAACGCCGCCACCAACTTTGGCGGCGATCGCCTTGAAGATCGGCTCGACGAGGGGCCAAGCCCCGGCATTGCCGCCCGGCATGATGCTCGGCCCCAGCAGGGCGCCTTCCTCTCCCCCGGAAATACCTGTCCCGACGTGGAGGATCCCCTTCTCCGCCAGTGCCCGGGTACGCCGCGCGGTGTCCCGGTAGTGGGAGTTGCCGCCGTCGATCAGCACGTCCCCGGGGTCGAGCAGGGGCACGAGGGTCTCGATCACCCGATCGACGGGGCGGCCCGCCTGGACCATGAGCATCACCCGCCGCGGCTTGGCGAGCATCGAGACCAGCGCTTCCGGCGACCGGGCGCCGGCGACGGCCTTGCCCGCCGCCCGCCCCGCGAGGAACGCATCGACCTTGGCGGTGGTGCGGTTGTACACCGCGACGGCGTACCCGTGGCTCGCCATGTTGAGCACCAGGTTCTCGCCCATCACCGCGAGCCCGATCACCCCGATGTCCGCGCTGTTCACACCATGCCCTCGCTCATCGGGGATTGCCGATCCTGCCCAGTCCGCGCCGGCTCGACCGTGCTTTCGCAGCAGCCCGTCGAGCAGTGTCGCCGCCTTCTCCGTCCCGCCGAGCGAGCGCATGGGGGCGCTGGTCGTGGCGGGCTTCTCGGGCATCGCCCGGTCGCCGACCGGGATGCTTGAGAGCAGCGACCCGCTCCTCGTCGCTCCAGTCTCGAGCGGTATCGTGGAAAAGGTACCGGCCGATGGCGTTGCGTGCCTTGCTCATCTGCGAAATGTTCCTGCGGGGCCGTCCGGACCTGGACGCGGTTACATGTTCCTGTAAGTGACGCCTTCGTGCTTGACGACGATGAATTCCCGTTCTTGCAATTCCTTCACGAGATTGTCGACTTTCTCCGGTTCGAGCTTGTTGCCGAACAGGGAGTTGATGGAGTTCTTGAGTGTCTTCACCTTCCGAGGCCGCGAATTGCCCCGTGCGGACAGGTTCTCGACGATGGCGGAGACCTGCTCATCGGCGGTTTTGTTGGCTGACGACAACCACGGGATTTCGAACAAGTCCTTTCGTCGTGCCGCGTTGATCTTCTTCTCCTTCAGATGCCTGATCAACTGGTCGTAGCCGGTGTCCTTGGAGATGACGTGGAAGATTCCGCCCGGATCGCGCTCGGTCAGCATTCCCAGGTAACAGGCGATGTGGAAGTCGAGGGCGTTTCGCCCGCTTCCGGTGATCCGGACGTATTGGGCCTTGTCCCCGAAGCCCTGCATCGACGACACCAACGCGACCGGAAGCTTCGACTGGTTGGCGCCGACGAAGACCATGATCCGGAACGCTTGGCTCGGGGCGCCCTGCAGCACGGACAGGCTCTTCGTCTGCACGTTTTCATAGTCGATCAGAATGTAGTGTGTCTTCATCTTCGTCGCCGCCCGTCGAGGGGCCGTCAGGCGCTCTCCTCGAACAGCTCGCGCCCGATCAGCATCCGGCGGATCTCCGAGGTGCCCGCCCCGATCTCGTAGAGCTTCGCGTCGCGCAGCAACCGGCCGGTCGGGGAGTCGTTCACGTAGCCGGCGCCGCCGAGGAGCTGGATGGCGTCCAGCGCGCACGCCGTCGCCTTCTCCGCCGCGTAGAGGATGCAGCCCGCCGCGTCCTTGCGCGTGGTCTCCCCGCGGTCGCAGGCCGCGGCCACCGCGTAGACGTAGGCGCGGCAGGCGTTCAGGGTCGTGTACATGTCGGCCACCTTGCCCTGCACGAGCTGGAATTCGCCAATTGCCCGCCCGAACTGCCGGCGCTCGTGCACGTAGGGCATCGCCACGTCCATGCACGCGGCCATGATCCCCAGCGGGCCGCCCGCGAGCACCACCCGTTCGTAGTCGAGGCCGGACATCAGCACGGCGGCCCCGCGCCCTTCCTCGCCGAGCACGTTCCCGCAGGGCACCTCGCAATCCTCGAACACCAGCTCGCAGGTGTTCGAGCCGCGCATCCCGAGCTTGTCGAGCTTCGGAGAGGTGGAGAAGCCCGCGAACCCACGTTCGACGATGAACGCGGTGATGCCGCGCGGGCCGGCCTCCGGGTCGGTCTTGGCGTAGACCACCAGCACGTCCGCGTCCGGGCCGTTGGTGATCCACATCTTGCTGCCGTTCAGCAGGTATCGGTCGTTGCGCTTCTCCGCGCGCAGCTTCATCGAGACCACGTCGGAGCCGGCGCCCGGCTCGCTCATCGCCAAGGCGCCGACGTGCTCGCCGGAGAGGAGCTTCGGGAGGTGGCGCCGGCGCTGCGCGTCGCTGCCGTTGCGCCGGATCTGGTTCACGCAGAGATTCGAATGCGCGCCGTAGGAGAGCCCCACCGAGGCCGAGGCGCGGCTCAGCTCCTCCATCGCGACCACGTGGGCGAGGTAGCCCATCCCCGCCCCGCCGAACTCCTCCTCGACGGTGATCCCGTGCAGCCCGAGCGCGCCGAGCGCTTCCCACAGGTCGCGCGGGAACTCGTTGGCGGCGTCGATCTCGCCCGCCCGCGGCGCGATCTTCGCCTGCGCGAAGCGGTGGACGGTGTCCCTGAGCGCCTCGATCTCGTCGCCGAGCGCGAATCTCATGCCGGTGTCGAACATCGCCGTATCCTGCCGGACGTTGGTATCAACCGCCTGCGTGGCGCCGCTTCGCTTCCGCCAGACCCCCCGCCTCCATCTCGGCCAGGGACTTGGGCGCACTGCCGCGGGCGAAACACCCGAACACCTCTTCGGGCCGGGTCTCGGCGAAGACCGGGGCGGATTTCAGCAGCACACCGCCGGGTGTGCTCTCGACGACGAGCCGCGTTCCCGCCCTCCAGCGCAGCGTAGTGCGGACCGCCTTGGGCAGGACGACCTGGCCATTCGTCGAAACGGTGGTGGTGAGCCGTTCGGATGCCGGCATCGTGATTCCTCCGAGTAATGCAGAGGCAAGATAACGCAGGCGGGCGTATCGAACCACGGGCGGACGAGGGACTCGCCCGCCCCATACCCCTCCGGTGCGGGGCTGTGGCGGGTCTCCCGGTGCGGGCGATTCACGCAGGATTCGGCATCCGCGGCCCCGTGCGCCCGTCGCTCGCGTGGTCCTCGCCCACACCCGGCTCGACAGCGCCGGTATGCGAGCTGCCGGACAGGCAGAAGTTCTCACAATAAGCCTCCTTGGGGATGACCCCGCCAGCCTCCAAGTCGTCCGTCAGCAGATTGGACACGACGGTAGTATAGTGGCAGGGCCTCGTGCCTGACGATCCGCACGAGGCGGGGCCGCAAGACTAATCGGTTCTCTTGATTATATTCAATAAATTCAATGAGTTGAGTCCACCAGAAAGCCGCTTCCCAAAACGGGGCATTGGCATGGGGAATCGCCATTGGATCAACGAGTTGCTCCACCTTGCAGCCATGACGCCAAGTCGAGAACAAATTTACCGTGGACCGGGTCGAACGGTACCGTTTGAGCTACCCCACGAAGAGATGCGCAACGGTGACCTGCTGTGTGCAGCCCAGGTTTGCATCGTTGGGCGATGCCGCAGACAAGCTGTGCCCCGATTTAGTGGCCCCGATGACCGAAGGCCTGCCGCCACTGCTGGAGGACCGGGATTTCGGCAAGTGCTTCGCCTTTGGCGCCTTGACCAAGCACGTCGACGCCGTCCCGGAGAAGGAGTCCGGCTGGAAGCCACGGTCTTCTTCCAATTCATGGCGGAGGATGTGGTCACAAGCCAACGAATGAGTCAAATGACGGTGTAGAGATGCAAAGTCAACATCCCATGTTTCCTGAATACGGTAAATGCGATGCAAAGGAGAAGCTGGACGATCTTCGCCGTCTCGTCGAGCTGGATCTCTTCAAAAGCCAATTCATCGATGCCCGTTCGGCTGCGCGTTTGATCGCCCTTGGCATCAGCTCTTACAAGACATGTGTACAGTCAGGAAAATGGAAGAATCACCCGAAGCTGGGTGCTGTAAGAGGATCAGAACGGCGTCTCGGAATAGTTCTCGCAGCCCTTTTCGACATTACATGCAACGTCGAATATCTTCATGGGCGCATGACCAACGAGAAGTGGATCTATTGCAATGCCACTGAACATGAAAGAGATCCATCTCGTCCACATGCATATTTTTCCTTCCTCAAACAGTGTCCGGAGTGCTGCCTCAAAGGACTTGGACCACGTCTAACAGGTGCGCAGCACAAACCTTCCAGCCACCATATCGGAGAAATTACAACGAACACCATAGCTCTCATGCTGCGTCTCATCTCCGCAGGAACCTCGAACCCAATAAACATCGGTTTGGTGACCAAACAGTCACATGACGTAGACGCCGTAGCCTTTCGCGATGATCTTCTCGTTCTCCTTGAATTCAAAGCATCACCGATGGTGGCGTTTCCGGTCAGGGCACGTCTGCATCAGCCTATGACGGCCGATGGTGAGAACGGCCCAATCGAAATCGAGCAACATACTTTGATTACAGTCGATCATGTACAATATCAACTTTCGCTGTATCTTCCCCATGTGAAGCTGGAAATCCCCATACAGTCTCCACGACAGATATGCCTACAGAATGAATGGCCATATCCGGAAATTGGTGATTGGCTCTCCGATCCGGATAACTTCCTCCAATTTATTGCAGGATGGTACGATATATTTACTGCCTACAGGATTCCGAAGACGGAGCGTCAAACTCACCAAGTACAACTTGCCTATTTGGCCAATGGATGGGGAGACGACATTGATTCAAATAAGACCAAACCGGGACTTGGGCGAACCGACGATATCAAAAAAGGAACCTATCAATTGATGAAATATGGAGCTTACTATCGGGACGGATGCCCGGATCTTAAAATTCGCGGCGCGCTCGTCTCAAATCTCAGTCCATTGTTCATGTTTGAAGATTACTTGGCCAAACTCATCGACATCCGATGGGCCCGCTCTGAGCGTTTTATGGCCGACTGCGAGGATCCGGAATTTTTGCGGATCGCCGAGCAAGATCTTCTTTACCTGTACGATGCCGTGATTGCACTCAACCATCCCATCGTAAACGACACGCTCCTGCGAAGCTGTTTCGATCTGGCTGCCTCCGATCAGTCCCTTATGTCCGGTGAACTCCATTCATTCCTTGATGAATGGAAAAAATGCTAAATATGTCTTCTATCGTTGTCATCCTTCGTCACAACATTCGACTCGATACCGACGTCGATCTGGCCGTGCGCGAATTCGATTCGCTTATGGACGCAACGGGGACGCGTCTCACTGATATTTGCGAGGTCGCCTCCTTGCTCCCTCCAATTGGTGCGATCGATCTAGTCCTATACACCAAGAACACATCGACGGTCGCAGTGCACTATAATCATGCGTCGAGAAAACAGATCGTCAACTTGGCATTCCGCTCTGCATTCGCACAGGAAATATTCGTCATCGGAAATCAGGATTTTCTCGTGTCGGTCGCTGACTCGATGATTCTCCCTCACCATCTAGTCAATGAATTGTGTGGTCAGGTGCTTATTGTACTACCCTTATATTACCTGATCGAAACAGAAAGTGTGGGAGAAACGACTAAATCTCGCACTCGAAACAACCTTGAGCAAATCGGAAGAATGCTCCTCACAGCCTATACAGGTGTTCGAATGGGTGGTGTCATTCGGACGCTTCGTCATGCGAAAAAGACCACATTATCTCTTACACACGACTTGCACATCTACAAGGCGAAATTTTTCCCACGCATGGTACGTGCACTTCTGAATATCTTTGCTCGTGAATCCTCCACCGTGATCGATCCTTTTTGTGGAAGCGGTACTGCATTGCTCGAAGCGAGTCTTCTTGGGCATCGTGCCTACGGAATGGACATTGATCCGATCTGCCAGCTTATCTCCGCCGCAAAGGTCACACCATTCCTCGATCGTGATACCGTTGTTGGCGATGTAACCGAGTTCCACCGACGACTTGTGCAGGCAAAATCGGCGACGGCTTCAGCCAGACGTGCAGGCGAAGAAGGATTCCCAGATGCACTCCGCAAGAAACTCCTGCGTCGCGATATTCGTGACGACACTTTTTGGACGGATGAAGTAATCGAGGACGTCGGTGCCTTGCGGCTCGCACTTCAGAGCTACAGCGAAGAGATGCGAACATGCCTGCCGCGTGTGCTGGCAAGCGATGCCGTTACAAAAAAGATTCGTTACCGTTACGTCGGAGTCGGAAATGGCAGGTATACGATCGAAGTCGTGAAGGTTCCAATCATCGAGCGCATTTCAGACAAGATTGAACGCTGCCGCATGATTGCCGAAACATTCGATTCGACTCGGAGCATTATTCCTTGGAATCTTGGAAAGGTCTCGGCTCTCCGAGGAGACGCACGTCGCGCTTCGACTTGGCCTGCAAATCAAGCCAATATCATTATCACAAGTCCACCCTATTTGCCGGCATCTTCGGGGCGCGAGCACTACGCTACATCTCGCGGACTCGCCTTTTATACGCTCGGCATCAGCATGGAGGATATTAGCTGCCATGATTCATCCGAACGCTTCGCTCATCTTGATGATGGAAGCCTTGGATCTTTTCCAGAAGCAATGCGACTTCTACGTTATTTGAAATCTGATGCCAAGGCTACAGATCCGCAACGTGATCCTATGCGATACGAACGCAAGGCCCGGCCGACGCAAACGTATATTGAAGATATGCTGAGTTTTTTTACATCTGCGAAACATGTTCTTGCAAATAACGGGATCCTTCTTCTAGTGGTTGCTTCCCAGCACATCTTCTATTCACACAGACGAAGCGAGATCGAACATATTGTAAATTGCGCTACGCTTTATCGTGAACTTGCGGAAAGTTGTGGCCTGACAATGAGAGAAGAAATTCGAATGGAACTTCTGAAAGCCGCAAATACACGCGCCCGCCCGCGTGCCAAAGATAGATACTTCGAATCAATCCTCGTATTCTCGTAATCCGATAGATATTTATGCAGAGAGGAAAAGACAATGGATACATACGAATCTATTCTGTTGATAATGATAGGTATTGTGGTCATTTGGGATAAAATACTCAAACCACTAAATCAGAGAGGTGTGGAAAGTATTTTTGGCAAAGAAGAAGAAGCATGAGATCGATGCAGAGAAGCCGAGGGAGAAAGCACGAATCGTGGAGAGCGCACGGAAGGCAGTTTGGGAAGCAAAAGCCGAGAGAAAAATCAAGGCCATGGATCAGATCTGGGAAGCGCAGAAGAGATTGGAACAAATGCAACATATCGTCGTAAGTGGGATGATGATGTGGAAAGATTCTCCGGATATCAGAAAAATTATAATGGAAAAAACGCAATAATGCATGGGAGAATTATAGGGGATTTATAATTGTCTCTCATACTGGACCAGTACTGGAAAAAAGAAGGATTATTACGTGCAGGAAGATGTGCCGTATGGTACGAAGACACTCAAATTGTGGAACAATTGAGAAACAATCTACCTGAAGAATGGCTCACAAGTATATGGAAAGAACCCGGATTTGCCAGCGATTTAGTAGCACAAGGATTGAAAGAGGTAATGCTGCACGCAGCGAAGAAAGAACTTGACGAGAAAGAAGAGGGAGTATCATCTGGGAGGCTGTTTGACAGAACATGGGATCTACGCGCGGAAGATAGGTAAAAAACTAATACCAGACGCCGTGCACAGGCCGTCTTGCCCACGTAGCAGCAGCCCTCCTCGCGGATCGTGCGGAAGGCCTGATTCCGATGGGCAGCTTGGGCTTCGTCATGGGCACACCATAGCCCCCACCTCATGCGCGGTCAAAGTCGGCGATTCACGTGAAGCCGGCGTCTCCGCACCCTCCGGGGAGGAACCGGGGCCAGCGTCCGCGGCCCCGTGCGCCACCATCCGGTCGCGCATGACGAACTTCTGCGGCTTGCCGGTCACGGTCATCGGCAGCTCGTCCACGATGCGCACGTGCTCCGGCACCTTGTAGTGGGCAATCTGCCCGTCGCAGAACCGGATCACGTCCTCCGGCGTGAGATCGGCGCCCTCGTGGGGCACGACCCAGGCGCAGACCCGCTCGCCGTACTTCGCATCGGGGATGCCGAAGACCTGTGCCTCCCGGATGCCGGGGTGGCGGAAGAGGAAGTCCTCGACCTCGCGCGGATAAACGTTCTCCCCGCCGCGGATGATCATGTCCTTCACCCGGCCGACGATGTTGCAGTAGCCCTCCTCGTCCAGCGTCGCCAGGTCGCCCGTGTGCATCCAGCCGGCCACGATGCTCTCGCGCGTCTTCTCTTCGTCCTCCCAGTAGCCGCGCATCACCGAGTACCCGCGGGTGCACAGCTCTCCGGGCTCGCCGACGGGGACGACGGCTCCATCGCCGTCCACGATCTTGACCTCCAGATGGGGATGGACGCGCCCGACGGTGGTGACCCGCTTCTCGACCGGATCGTCCACGAAGCTCTGGAACGAGACCGGGGAGGTCTCGGTCATCCCGTAGCAGATCGTGACCTCCTTCATGTGCATCTCGTCGATCACCCGCTGCATGGTCTCGATCGGGCAGCTTGCCCCGGCCATGACGCCGGTGCGCAACGACGAGAGGTCGAAGGCCGCCCGGCCCGCCTGCCGCGCCTTCCCCGCCTCTTCGAGCATGGCCACGAACATGGTGGGCACGCCGTAGAGCGCCGTGCAGCGGGCCTCGGAGACGGCGCGCAGGGTCTGCGCCGCGTCGAAGCCTTCGCCGGGGAGCACCATCGCCGCGCCCTGCACCACGCAGCCGAGCGAACCCATCACCATGCCGAAGCAGTGGTAGAGCGGCACCGGGATGCACAGCCGATCGGCTTCGGAGAACCGGATGCGATCGGTGACGAAGCGGGCGTTGTTGACGATGTTGTAGTGGGTCAGGGTCGCGCCCTTCGGGGAGCCGGTGGTGCCGGAAGTGAACTGGACGTTGATCGGGTCGTCGGGGTCGAGCGTCGCGGCGATCGCGTCGAGGCGCAGTTGCTGCGCCGGCCCCCCGAGCCGTTGCACGTCGCGGAACCGGAACATGCCCGGGCCGGGGTCGTCGCTCATGGCGACCACGATCCCCAGGTGCGGCAGCTTCGCCGACGAGAGCCGCCCGGGGTCGCAACGTTCGAGCTCCGGGGCCAGCGCGCGAATCATGGCGAGGTATTCGGAGGACTTGAAGGCTTCGGCGGTGATCAGCGCCTTGCATCCCACCTTGTTCAGGGCGTATTCCAGCTCCACCGGGCGGTAGGCGGGGTTGACGTTGACGAGGACGGCGCCGAAGCGCGCGGTGGCGAACTGGACCAGGATCCATTCGAGCCGGTTGGGGGACCAGAGGCCGACGCGATCGCCCTTCCGGAGCCCGAGGGCCAGCAGGCCGGAGGCCAGGGCATCGACCTCCCGGTCGAGGTCGTAGTAGCTCAGGGTCCTGCCTTCCCGGGGCAGCACCACCGCATCGCGCGGGCCGTGTCGGGCCACCGTCTCGCGCAGGATGTCGGGAATGGTCGCGTAGCGCAGCGGCGGGCGCCTGTCGCCGGCGACGTAGGACCGTCCGTCCACCGGGGAGAGGGCGGCGGGATGCGTTTCGGCTCCCGCGAGCCGTTCGGCGGCCGGCCACCCGCCGGCGCCCGACAGCCATTCGGCGTCCGACAGCCATCCGGCGCCCGACAGCCATCCGGCGCCCGACGGCTCTCCGGCACCCGCCGGCTCTTCGGCGCCCGCCGGCTCTTCGGCGGTCACCGGCCTTGCAAGCTGCCCGGCCAGGCTTTCGGTGAGAATCGACACATTTGCCTCCATTCGACGGTTTCCGCCGACTCGTGGAATCGCCGCGATGCAGCGCGCGGCCTACCGGAACGCCGGCGAAACCGACCCGTGGCGCTCGTGTTTCGGAGAGTCGGCGGGGGGTGCCGTCCTCCGTCACCGGGTGCGCCAGTCGGCGCTCTGCTCGAAGGCCTGCGCCGCCTGGTAGATCGCCATCTCCCCATAGCGGGGGCCGACCAGCATCATGCCGATGGGCAGGCCCTCGGCGAGGCCGCAGGGGATGGACATCGCCGGCAGCCCGGCCGCGTTGAACGGCGCGGTGTTGCCGACCATCTCGAAGGCGCGCTGCACGTAGAGGGCGGTGGAACAGTCCGCGGGCGGGATCGGCTGCGCCTTCATCGGCACCGTCGGCATCAGCAGCAGGTCCACCTCCTCCAGCGCTTCCAGGTACTTGCGCGTGACGTGGCGCACCAGGTTCTGCGCCTTGCCGTAGTAGCGGCCCCGGCAGGCGTCCTGGAAGTGCTCGCCGAGGAACATGCAGGTCTTGAGGGAATGGGACAGCTCGTCGGCCCGGTGCCGCCAAGTGGCCACCCGGTCGATCATCGAGGGCAGGAACAGGCCCCGGTAGTTCGTTCCGAAGCCGTTCCCGCGCATCATCAGGTTCTGGAGCCCCTCGACGGCGATGGCCGTCCACAGATCGAGCGCGAAGGGGTGCTCCTCGACGGAGACCTCCCGCACGTGCGCGCCGAGGCCGCGGAACCGCTCCGCCGCGTCCAGCACCTTCCGGTCCACGTCCGCCTCGCTCTCCGGGCGGTGGAAGCCCTCCTTCAGGACCCCGATCCGCAGGCCGGCGCAGCCCCGGCCCAGCGCCTCGGTGTACCGGTGGATCCGCGGGCCGTACTGGCGCGGGTCGAGGCCGTCCTCCCCTGCCAGCACCTCCAGGAACAGGGCGTTGTCGGCCACGGTGGCGGTGACCGGCCCCACGCAGTCGAGGGTCTGCTCGATCGGCATGATCCCGGTATAGGGCACGAGACCGTGGGTGGGCTTCATCCCGCAGACGCCGCAGTTCGACGAGGGGATGCGGATGGAGCCCCCCTGATCGCCCGCGATCGCCATGTCCACCTCTCCCGCCGCCACCAGGGCGGCCGATCCGCTGGAGGAGCCGCCCGCCGTCCAGCCCCGCTTCCAGGGGTTGTGCACCGGGCCGGCGGCGTTGGTGTGCGAGCCGCCCGAGAGGCAGAAGTTCTCGCAATGGGCCTTGCCGGCGATGGTCCCGCCCGCCTCCAGGATGCGGGTGACGACGGTGGCGTCGATCTCCGGCGTATAGCCTTCCATGATCGAGGAGCCGTTCATCATCGGCACCCCCGCGAGGCAGACCGTGTCCTTCAGGGCGATCCGCTTGCCGCGCAACGGCCCGTCCGGCGCTCCCCGGACCTCCGTCTTGTAGTACCAGGCGTTGAGCGGGTTCTCGGCGGGTGACGGACGGTAGCCCGGCGCCCTGGGCCAGCGGACCTCGGGCAGGTGGTCGGGGGCGGCGTCCAACCGGTCGTACGCCCGGATGTAGGGCTCCATGATCTCGCGGAATTCGTCGAGCTCGGCATCGGACAGGCGCATCCCGAAGCGATCCGCCATGGTGCGCATCTGCGAGAGGGCGGGGCGTCTGATGGTCATGGTGCTCACCGGACGGGGGCCGTGGCGTTGGGGCGGCGGGGGTCGGCCGGGGCCAAGGGCGTTGGTCGAGGCCACGGCGTCGGCCGAGGCGGCGTCGGCAGGCCGGGGCAGCGGCGCTGGCCTGATCCATGGCTTCGGCTCCGCCAACGGCGCCGGTTCGGCCAACGGGGTTGACCCGGCCAGCGGCGCTTGCACGGGCCGCGAGGCAGCAGTGGATTGGATATGCGCGGGCAAGACGCCGGCGCTTCCGGGCGAGGGCGGCGACACCAGGCCGGGTTCTACGAGGGCCGGAGCTCGAGCCGGCGGCCACGGCGTGCGGGGCGCCTCGGTTCGGCGAGGTCCGGCGCCCGCCGGATCGGACGTCTCGCCGCCGGTCAGGGCGCCGGCAGGACGCGGAGAGCGGGCGGCGCCGAAACCGAGAACCCGATCGACCTTCGCCCGATCGGTCAGCTCGCTGCGGGCCAGCTCGCCCGTGATCCGGCCCCGCTCCAGCACCAGGACCCGATCCGAAAGCTCGGCGATGAAGTCGAAGTTCTGCTCCACCAGCAGGATCGACAGGGCCCGGGAGTCCCTGAGCTTCGACAGCGTCCGGGCCACGTCCTCGACGATCGAGGGCTGGATCCCCTCGGTGGGCTCATCGAGGAGAAGGAATCCGGGATCGCCCATCAGGCAGCGCGCCAGCGCCAGGAGCTGCTGCTCGCCGCCGGAAAGCGTTTCGCCCTTGCGTTCGAGCAGGGGTTCGAGCCGGGGGAAGTCCGCCAGCAGCGCCGCGAGCGCCGCTCCTTCGTCGTCCCGGTCGTGGTCCTGCCAGGCGAATTCCAGGTTCTCCCGCACCGACAGCCGCGGGAAGATCCCCCGGCCCTGGGGCACGTATCCCATCCCGAGCCGCGCGCGCTCGTTCGGAGGCAGGCGGGTGATCTCGTCCCCGTAGTACCGCACGGACCCGGCGCGGGCGGGCAGGAGGCCCATCAGGGTCTTCAGGAGCGTGGACTTCCCCATGCCGTTGTGGCCGAGGATCCCCACCACCTCGCCTTCGCCCACCTCGACCCCGATGCCGTGCAGGATCGGCACCCGGCCGTACCCGCCCGCCAGATCCCTCACCTCCAGGCTGATGGCGTGCTCCTGCGCCATCTCACGCCTTCCTGCCGCCGATCCCGAACCGGGCGCCGGGCCGGCCCGAGCACCGGCAGGCCCGGCGGATGGCGTGCTCTTCCCCCATTTCACGCCCGCCTGCCGAGGTAGACGTCGCGCACCGCCGGATCCGACATCACCCGGTCCACGTGGTCGTCCGCCAGGATCGCGCCCCGATGGAAGACGGTGACCCTCGACGCGACGGAGCGGATGAACTGCATGTCGTGCTCGACGATGACGACGGCGGCGGCGCGGTTCATCTCGTGGACGATCCCCGTCATCCGCTCCACCTCGTGCGCCGACGTCCCGGCGGCGGGCTCGTCGAGCAATACGAGCCACGGGTTCCCGGCGGCCACGATGCCCAGCTCCACCTGCTGCCGCTCTCCGTGGGAGAGGCGGGCGAGCAGCGAATGGGCGATCCGGTCGAGCGCGAGCCGGCCGACGACCTCCTCCGTCTTCCGGTCGGCCTCGGCCGCGGGCAGATGGCGCCGCGCCGAGAGCCAGACGTTCTCGCGGGCGGTGAGCCCGTCCATGACGCTGGGCACCTGCGTCTTCACCCCCACCCCGAGCGCGGCGATCGCGTGCGCGGGCCAGCCGGTGGTCTCCTCGCCGCGCATGAACACCTGCCCCTCCGCCGGCCGCAACAGTCCCGTGACGCATTGGAAGAACGTGCTCTTCCCGGCGCCGTTGGGGCCGATCAGGCAGCGCAGCTCCCGTGCCTTCAGGGTGAAGTCCACGTTGTCCAGGGCCACGACCCCGCCGAAGCGCATGGTCAGCCCCACCGTTTCCAGGACCGTCTCAGCCACCTGGAAGCCTTCGGGGGGCAGCGCGGTCCCGCGGCCCGGTCGGTTCGGCCGTTTCCGCGACGGTCTCAGCCATCGGGAAGCCTCGGGGAACGGCGCGGTCCCGCGCGGCCCGGTCGGTTCGGCCCGTTTTCGCGACGGTTTCAGCCACGGGCGTGCATCGGGTCGCGGCGGTGCGGGCGGCGTCGCGGACGGCGGCGGGCGCGGCGGTTCGCGCCCATGTCCAGGAGACCGGCGAGCGCGGGCACGATCCCCCGGGGGAGGAACAGCACGAACAGCACCAGGACGAGCCCGGTCATCAGCGTGTTGTCGACCACGCTCTGCTGGCCGAGCAGGAACTTGAGATACCCCAGGCCGGCCGCGCCGAGGATCGGCCCCGTGCGCGTTCCCAACCCCCCGACGATGCACCAGACGATGATCTCCGCCGACTGGCCGAGGCTGAACAGCCGCGGGGTCACGATCTCGGCCCAGCTCGCGAACAGCGCCCCGGCCAGCCCGGCGATCGCGGCGCCGATGGTGAACAGCACGGTCTTGCGCGCCTGCACGTCGTAGCCCATCAGCGACATGCGGGTCTCGTTCTCGCGGATGCCGACCGCGATGCGGCCGAAGCCGGATCGGAGCAGCCAGGTGACCAGCACGTACACCAGCGCCAGCGCGCCGAAGCAGACGTAGTACAGGCCGTCGCCCTGGAGATGGGCGTCCGGGTCGCCGGGGACGTTCAGGGTCGGGAAGCCGGGGATGCCGTTGAATCCGCCGAGGCGCGCTTCGCCGATGGCGTACTCCGGCCCGGCGGTCGCATTCATGAACCGGTAGAGGATCAGGGTGACGACGAGGGTGATGATCCCGAGGTACACGTCTCCGAGCCGGCCGTAGAACATCATCGCCCCGAGCACGGCGGCGAAGGCTCCCGGCACGAGCACCGCGACGAGCATCGGCAGGGTGCTTTCGCCGACGTTGATCGCGGCGATCGCGTAAGCGTAGGCCCCGAGGCCGAAGAATGCGGCCTGCCCGAAGCAGAGGATCCCCCCGAAGCCCCAGACCAGGCCGAGGCTCAGGCCCAGCATCGCGTAGATCGCCAGGACGGCCGGCGTATAGGCGCCGATCAGGGGCGGCAGGGCGAACATGGCGAGGGCGGCGACGGCGACGGTGAGCGCGCTCTCCCCGAACGCCCGCGTCCGCATCAGGTCTTCCCCCGGAAGAAGCGCCCGGTGACGCCCTGGGGCAGGAGGCGCAGGAGGATGACCGCGGCGACGAGCAGCATCACCTCGCCGACCACCGGCGAGACCGCGAACGTGAAGATCTGGTTGACCAGCCCGAAGAGGCCCGCGCTGCTCATGAGGCCGGCGATCAGGGACGGGCCACCCGCGACCACCGTGATGAACGCCTTGGCGATGTAGGCGCCGCCGGAGGTCGGGACGAGGCCCACCAGCGGAGCCAGCACCGCGCCCGCGAGCCCGGACAGCGCGGAGCCCGCGAAGAACGTCGCCATGTAGACCCGGTCCGGGCTGTAGCCGAGGGCGGCGGCCATGTCCGGGCGCTGCATCGTGCCGCGCGCGATCAGCCCGAGGCGGGTGGTCTTCAGCACCGCGTACATCGCCGCGAGCAGCACCATCGCCATGAGGATGATGAAGAAGTTGTAGCCGTTGATCCGGTAGCCGCCGACCGCGAAGCCGGGGATGGGGGTGGAGATCCCGGTGGTGGTGTTGCCGAAGATCATGGTCACGAGGCCGATGAAGAACAGGCTGAGCCCCCACGTCGCCAGCATCGTGTCCACGAGCCGCCCGTAGAGGCGGCGGATCACCAGGCGTTCCACCACCAGCCCGATCAGGCCGACGATCAGCGGCGCGACGACCACCATCGCGACGAAGACGTCGACCCCGAGGTTGACCGCGGTGATGGTGGCGTAGCCTCCCAGCATCATGAATTCGCCGTGGGCCAGGTTGATGACCTTCATCATCCCGAAGACGACCGCGAGCCCGGCGCTGACGAGGATCAGGGACGCCACCGCGTAGACGATCTCGACGAGGATGACGGCGGTCAGGTCCATGGTCGGCTCGCGTGCCGGATCCGTTCTACGCCCGCCGCCCAAGTCCGTCCTGCACCCGCCGTTGCAAGGCGCAACCCGACCCGGTGCGGCCTCTGGGAACGGCGTGTCCCTCCGTGACACGGGCGTCCCGCCCGCATTGACGCCTTGTGACGGACCTTCGGCCTCCTTGCAGGCGCGGTGCCCGCGCTGCTCGATCTCCGCCTTGCATTACGGGCCTCCTGCGCTACCGCGCCGGTGTGTGTAGCGGTGCGCCGGGTTCGGAAGCCGGAGGTTAGAACGAATTATTTTCCATTTCAATTATTGATCGTCGCGCTACATACCCGTTTCTCACCAATATGTTGAGATCAAAGGGTTTTCTGGAGAATGCGAAGGAACCTGCCATCCGCCGTAACGAGACAGGCGAGATGCCGTTGCCGGCGTAGGACGTGCAGGCGACCTGCCGGGTGCTGCGGTAGATGACGGGAGGCGTCGGTGGTGCGTACCGTCGGCGATGCCGTCGCCGTTCGGGAGCTATAATCACGCATGGCACACACGCTCGAAACCCGCCGCTTCAAGGACACGGCAACCGCAAGGTCGCAAAGGGCGAATCCGCCGCCGGGACAGACGCGGGCACGAATGCAAGGGCAAGCGATCGTCGGGGTCGGGACCGCGCGCATATTCGGGCAGTCGCACCCGCCACGGCCGGGAAACTCCATGAAGCGCATGGTGATGCCGGAGCAGGGCGGATCGAGCGAGAGGCGTCCATTCCCGTCAACCTGACAGGGAGGCGTAGCCGTGACACCGCTCGACTTGATAGAGACCGCCCGCGGCGAGCTGGAGCTGGGGTCGCGACGCCCCACGCAGGCAAGCCTTCGTCGCGCTACCAGCACCGCCTACTACGCGCTTTTTCACTGCTTGGCGTCGTCCGCCGCCAACTTGCTGATCGGCAGGAGCCGCAGTCCGGCATGGCATCGAGTGCATCGCGCCCTCGAACACGGGCGAGCCAGAAGCGCTTGCCACCACGAGCAGGTGAAGGGCTTTCCGACGGAAATCCGCAACTTCGCCAAGACGTTCCTCACGCTGCAGAGAGCACGGCAACAGGCCGACTATGCGCTTGACAGCAGTACTTTCTACAAGTCCGACGTTCTCGTGGACATCGCCTCTGCCGAATCCGCCATCGAACAGTTCCAGCAGGTGGACGTCGATGCCCGTCGCGAGTTCGCCGCCCAAGTGTTGTTCAGGGAGCGGGCCAAGCAGTCCGCAACAGGAGGTCCGAGGTGAAAGAACAGGCAATACGCCAAATCGTCGAAACAGCCTTCAAGGCACGCTTCGGCAACGTCGAGATCGTCAGGGTCAACGTACGCCCCGGATTCGACCACTACGACGACCCCATGGTGGACGTGAAGGTCATCTACGACGGCAAGGCCGAGCAGTTGGATGGCGCCGGCATCGTGGATGTGCGCTCGGAGATCATCTCCAGGGTGCAGGCGGACCCCGCCGAGGATCCCGGTTTTCCGTTCATCCACTTCATCGCCAAATCCGACATCGGCCGGCGCGACCCGGCGACTGTCTGACGCAAGGAGAGATAAAATGCCCATGAGTCTCAAGTGCGCACTGCGCAGAACGATGGACGGGTGGCGGGACGATCTTTGCCAAGAATGGCATCCATTCGTGGAGAATGTAGAGCCTGCCTACGATGCCGTCGGCGGCACGTGCGAAATTGACGAACAACAGCAACCGATTTTCCCGGGACGTCGGCAGAATCTGCCAAATGGCGCACCACCGGGTCCTCACATGTTTCGAGCCTTCGACGGTCTGCCACCTGGTGCGGTCAAGGTCGTACTGATAGGCGAGGATCCGTATGGCAATGTTAGACGGGCGACTGGACGCTCTTTCGAAGAGGGTAGTAGAAGCAACTGGCTTCGGAATGATGGCCGCCCTGACAGCATGGTCCGTATTGGTCAACAACTCGCGAGCTTTCTTACTGGTCGCAATGAGTATTCTGCCAGAGGTACAGGTATACGGAAAATGTGACGGGATATTGGCAACCGCAACTTGAGGCTTGCGATTCCCGGGGATGTGTTCAATCGTTGGCAGACAGAGGGCGTCCTGATGCTGAACACTGCACTGACGTATACGGATGAAGATGAAGATCATAAGAAATACCATCGAATGCTGTGGGAACCCATCGTGCAAAGGATATGCTGTCGACTGGCTCGACGATGCCAATCGGTAGTGTTCATGTGCTTGGGAAAGGAAGCAGAAAAATTCCTGGCTCGAACAGGGATCAAGGTATATCTGATCACGAACAACAGGCTTGTTGTACGCGACCATCCTGCGCATGGTAATCTCTATGGTAACGGTGGCTTTCTTGGCGAGAAGAACGTCTTTTGCGAAGCGAATGTTCGCTTGGCCGCATTGGGCAGGTGCCCCGTCTCGTGGCACCCGTGAGGTGCAAATAACTGGTCCGATGCTTCTGGCGCGGACGGACGGCATGGGAACGATCCGGCAGGCCACGCGACACTTGGCCACTTCCCCGTGGAAGTGGTGCATGACACTTGCCGTCGCGTAGCGAGCCCATGGTCCGGGGAGCCGGGTGTCCGGAGCGGGCACGCCCGGAGTTGCGGGGAGTCGCGGGCGGGTACTCCACCCGCGACCCCCGGTAACGCCAAGGCCTGCGGTGCGTGCAGTCGGAGATCGTCTCGAAGGTGTGGAGGGAAGCGGAGGACGGCCCCGGCTGCCGCTCTTGTCGGTTTCGCGGCGGCTCAGACCTCGATCTCGTACTGCGTGTTGTCGTCCGGGTCGGCCTCCAGGTCGCAGACCGCCTGCGTGTCGATCGGCGGGCGCTGCTTCAACGTCCGCACGACCGTCATGCCCTGGTTCTCGAGCACCATGAGATGGACGTCCAGGGTGGCGTGGTGGGTCTTCGGATCGATCGTCACCGTGCCGCCGGGGCCGTCGATGGAGAGCCCGGCCTCCAGGGCCACGATCACGTCCTCGCGCCTAGTGCTGCCCGCCCGGCGCACCGCCTCGGCCCACAGCTTCACGCCCTGGTAGTTCGAGACCGCGATCTCGTGGATCGCCGAAGTGTCGCCGTACGCCCGCGTCCACCGTTCCTTGAAGGCGTTGTTCTCCGGCGTGTCCAGCTCCTGGCTGTAGTTGTAGGCGACCATGATCCCGTCGCCCTCGGCCGGGGTCAGCACCTTGTGCTCGTTCCCCACGCCCAGCGAGGTCGAGGCGAGCGGGATCCTGTCCTTCATGCCGGCCGCGGCCCATTGCCGGAAGAACGACAGGTGCGCGCCGCCCACCAGGGGCGCGACCACCAGATCCGGCCCGACGGACTGAATCTTCGCGATCGTGGAGCCGAAATCGGAGACGTCGAGGGGAAAGAAATCGGCCGCGACGGTCTCGCCGCCGTTGTCCGCGACGTACTTCCGGATCCACCTGGCGGTGATCCGGCCGTAGTTGTAGTCGGCGGCCAGGATGTGGACCCGCTTGCCGGAACGGCTCATCGCGAAGGGGATCAGCGCCTCGACCTGCTGGGCCGGGGTGACGCCGTCGATGAAGATGTTGCGGTCGCAGACCCCGCCTTCGTAGAGCACGTTGTAGAAGTAGAGGGTGCCGGACTTGCGCAGGATCTGGCGGATGGCCTCGCGGGAGGCGGAGAGGATGCCTCCGTGCACCACGTCGACCCGGTCCTGGCGCACGAGCCGCTGGGCGTATTGCGAATAGAACGCCATGTCGGACTGGGTGTCGTAGCTGACGACCTCGACCTCCCGGCCGTTCAGCCCGCCGCTTTCGTTGATCTCCCGCACCGCGAGGCGCATCGCCATGTCCATCGGCTTGCCGTAGGCGTCGAAGATCCCGGAGGTGTCGAGGATCGAGCCGAGCTTGACGGCGCCGGCGGCGAAGGCCGCTCCCGGCAGCGCCGCGGCCCCGGCAAGGGCGCTCGCGGACACCATGAATTCACGTCGGTTCAGGGTCATCGTCAGGTCCTCCTGGTGGTCTGATGGTGTGCCGGTCGGTCACTTCTTCTCTCCGGTCTTGGGCTTGATCCGGTTCGCGTAATCCGCCGTGCGTCCAGCCAGGGCGGCGTCGAAGTCGAGGCCGATCTCCTCGCCCATCCGCTTCATGGCCGGCAGCCGCACGGCCATACCGAGGATCTGGTCCATGGCCGCGCCGAAGGCTCCGTCGATCCCGCCCTGGGCGCCGGAGCCCTGCCCCACGCCACCGATCTGGTGGATGCGGATCGAGTCGATCTTCTCCACCGGCTTCATCATCCGGGACATGATTTCGGGCAGGCGGTCGAGCTTGCGCTCCTCGATCCGCATGGCGATGACCGCGTCGCTGAGCCCGTTCTCCGCCGCGATCTGTGCGGAGCGGCCCTGCGCCTCGGCTTCCATCCGCGCCTTCTCCGCCGCCGCCGCGGTCTCGACGGCGCGGGCCTCCGCCGCCGCTTTCGCCGTCAGGGTCTCGGCCTCGGCCCTGGTCCTGGCCTCATCGACCGCGATCTCCTTCTCCATCCGCATGAGCGCGAGCTTCTTCTCACGTTCCGCGACGGCGCTTTCCTTGTCCGTCTGCACCGCCTCGGCCGCGAGCAGCACCCTGGTCCGCGACGCTTCCTCGGACGCCTTCGCCTCGGCCTCCTCCGCACGCCTGGCCGCCAGCTTCACCGCGTTGTCGATCCTGTTTTCCTCCAATGCCTGGATCGCGGCCATCTCCTTGCGGCGCAGGGCTTCGTCGTGCGCGATCTTCGCGACACCCACGTCGTGTTCCTTTTCGAGCGCCGCGGTTTCCGCCTTCCTGGCCGCCGCGGCCCTGGCCTCGGCGGAGAGCGCCTCCGCCTGTGCCGTGAGGCGGGCGAGGTGCTCGCGCTGCTCGATCCCGGCCTCGTGTTCGGCGCGCTCGATGTCGAGGCGGCGCCGGGCCTGCGCGAGCCGGCTTTCGCGTACCGCGATCTCCGCCTCGGTCTCGATCCGCACCCGCTCCTTGCGGTTCTCCGCGACCAGGTGCGCGAGCTTGCGCATCCCTTCGGAGTTGAAGGCGTTGTTTTCGTCGAGGTCGATGAAGCTGCCCTGATCGACGCGCACCAGGGCGGCCGAGATCAGCGCGAGCCCCAGGGTGCCGGCGTGCTGCCGGACGGCATCGGCGACCTCGCGGGTGTATCCCGCGCGGTCCTTGTGCATTTCATCGAGGGTGCGGGAGGCGGCGGCGTCCTGCATCGCGTTCACGAGCTGGCCCCGGAGAAGCTCCTCCACCGCCTCTCCGCCCCGCGCGATGCGTTGCCCCAGCGCCTGTGCGGCGGTGGCGACGCCGGCGGGGGTCGGGGTGACGCGGATCTCGAACTCCATCTCGACGTCCGCGCGCAGGCGGTCACCGGTCAGGAGGGAACGCTCACCGTCACGCCTCAGCGCCAGGGCCGTCGCGCGCATCGAGACCTTCTGGACGTGATGGAGGATGGGCAGCGCCAGGCAGCCGCCGTCCATCACCACCTTCTGCCCGCCCAGCCCGGTGCGCACCAGCGCGGTTTCACGGTTGGCCTTGGCGTAGAACCGGTGCAGGAACCAGATTGCCAGCGCCACGGCGACCGCCAGGACCACGACCGCGAAGAACCAGATCACGACGCTCTCCCATGCTGCCGCGCCGATGCGCGGAGCGGTGCGCTTGGTTCGGGCGGTGAAGGCTAGGGGATATTATTTTCCATTTCAAGTATTGGTATCGTCCGATACCACGCGGGTGGGAGCGCGCACGAGTGCCGGGTCCTCCCCACGGACGATGATCGCGGCCCGGCGAACCGGGCGCTTGCGCACGATGGAGCAGCCTCGGGCCTGCGTCGAAGGGCGGCACGCCGCGGACTGCACGCCGCAGACTCCAGGATTCGGGCCCCGACGGTTTACAACGTATTGATTCAAATTTCGGGATTCGCTGACCGAAATGGATTCCCGCTTTCGCGGGAATGACGTCATTTCAGCGAACCGCGTTGCCTTTTAGCTGGCCGTCATTCCCGCGAAAGCGGGAATCCATCGCCTGATTCGGGCATTTTGAATCCCGAAACGTGAGGTATTGAAATCAGGAGATTTTCGAGATGATGCGAAAGACCACGCCGTCCGCGCGGGCCAGATAGGTGGGGGCGCCGTTGCCGGCGTTGGACGTGTAGACGGCCTGCCGGGCACTCCGCCAGGCGACAGGAGGCGCCGGCGGCGTGCACCGCTCCCGCCAGTCTCCCCTGCCGTCCCCCATCAAGCTCGCGAGGAACTGGAGACCTTCATAGGTCGATTGGCCGAGGGCGTTGAGGACCGGCGCGCGGTCTCCGTGGAAGCCGTGGTACCTCTCCCGGAAACAGGCGTTCTCGGCCGTGGGCAGCGCGCCGAAGTAGGAGGACGAGCAGAACAGCCTCTTCAGGTTGTCGGCGCCGCTCGCCAGGAGGCCGTTCTCCTCGATCGCGCAGGAGAGGCGGATCATCCTGCGATCCAGGCCCAGGGTCCCGAAGATCCGGTTGAAGTCGACCGCGTCCTGGCCGACGAGCGAGATCAGCACGGCGTCGGCTCCCGAGGCCGCGACCGCCTCGACCTGCTCCGCGAGATCCCGGGCCGCGAAGGGAAGATAGCGCTCACAGGCGAGCGCGGCGCCCATTTCGGCCAGTCTCGCCTTGGCGTAGCCGTGCGACACCCGCGGCCAGACGTAGTCGTTGCCGATCAGCGCCCATTTCCGCGGACCGTAGCGGCGCTGGAGCCACTGCATCGCCGGGCCGAGCTGCTTCGGAGGCGTATCGCCGATCGCGAACACGCCGAAGCCGCGCTCGCCGCCCTCGTAGAGCGGGGTGTAGACGTAGGGGACGCGGCCCCGCACGACCCTGGTCAGGCGCTGCCGGACCGCGCTGATGTGCATCCCCACGATGGCGTCGATGGCGCCCGATTCGATCAGCGGATGGACGAGGTGCTCCACGGGCGCCGGCGCCTCGATGGCGGAATCGAGGACCAGGAGCTGCACCTCCCGGCCGGCGATCCCGCTGCCCCGGTTGATCTCGTGCACCGCGACCTCGGCGCTTGCGATGCAGGACGGTCCCCAGATCCCCGCCGAGCCGCACATCGGGATCAGTAGGGCGACGCGAAAGGCGTCCGATACGGCGGCCGGGGATCCCTCCAGCCGATCCGAAGTCCGATCGCCCGGCTGCGACGGGCCTCGTTCACGCCGCCGTTCGCCGAATACGGGCGCCTCGACGCACCCGTCGACGGACGGCATCGGGCTCTTCAAGTCTGCGGTTCTTGTCGCCGCGTCGGACGCGGCACACCACCCCCATCCGGGACATGGCGACACCCATCTCTTCAGGTCTGCGGTTCTTGTCGCAGGCATCCCCGCAACCTCCCTCGACGCGCCGGTACGCACCCTCCGCGGGAGGCTCGATCTCCAGCAGAAGATCCGAGCCTTCTCCGTGGCCGCTGCATCGTGCCCACGGGGGGCGCCCGCGAGGCGCCCGGATCCGGGCGGGGGATCCGGGCGGTGCGCCGGCCGGACCCGGCGTCAGCTCAGCATGCGGAGGGCCTCCCGGACGATCCGGGCGTTCTCTTCGCCAAGCCGTTCCAGGATGTCCTCGTTTTGCGCATCCACGTGCCGGCGCACCTTTCCGACCAGATCCGCTCCTGCATTGGTGAGCACCAACTGGATACGGCGATGGTCCTCCGGCGCCAGCTTCCTGTGCACCAGTCCGTGCGCGACCATGCGATCGACCAGCTTGGTGAGCGTCGGAGGGTTCATCAGCACGATCTCGGCCAGCTCCCCCATCGTATGGCCTTCGTCCGAGCTGAGCGTCTCGAGAACGCGCCACGTTTCCACCTGGACGCCCAGCGCCTTGAGCTTCTCGTTCAGCCCCACGTGCAGCTTTCGGTGCGCTGCCGCCAGATCGTGGAAAAGGTACTGGCCGATGGCGCTGCGTGTCTTGCTCATCTGCGAAATGTTCCTGCGGGGGCGTCCGGACCTGGACGCGGTTACATGTTCTTGTAAGTGACGCCTTCGTGCTTGACGACGATGAATTTCCGTTCTTGCAATTCCTTCACGAGATTGTCGATTTTCTCCGGTTCGAGCTTGTTGCCGAACAGGGAGTTGATGGAGTTCTTGAGCGTCTTCACCTTCCGGGGCCGCGCATTGCCCCGTGTTGCGGACAGGTTCTTGACGATGGCGGAGATCTGCTCATCGGCGGTTTTGTTGGCTGACGACAGCCACGGGATTTCGAACAAGTCCTTTTCGTCGTGTCGCGTTGATCTTCTTCTCCTTCAGATGCCTGATCAACTGGTCGTAGCCGGTGTCCTTGGAGATGACGTGGAAGATTCCGCCCGGATCGCGCTCGGTCAGCATTCCCAGGTAACAGGCGATGTGGAAGTCGAGGGCGTTTCGCCCGCTTCCGGTGATCCGGACGTATTGGGCCTTGTCCCCGAAGCCCTGCATCGACGACACCAACGCGACCGGAAGCTTCGACTGGTTGGCGCCGACGAAGACCATGATCCGGAACGCCTGGCTCGGGGCGCCCTGCAGCACGGACAGGCTCTTCGTCTGCACGTTTTCATAGTCGATCAGAATGTAGTGTGTCTTCATCTTCGTCGCCGCCCGTCGAGGGGCCGTCAGGCGCTCTCCTCGAACAGCTCGCGCCCGATCAGCATCCGGCGGATCTCCGAGGTGCCCGCCCCGATCTCGTAGAGCTTCGCGTCGCGCAGCAACCGGCCGGTCGGGGAGTCGTTCACGTAGCCGGCGCCGCCGAGGAGCTGGATGGCGTCCAGCGCGCACGCCGTCGCCTTCTCCGCCGCGTAGAGGATGCAGCCCGCCGCGTCCTTGCGGGTGGTCTCCCCGCGGTCGCAGGCCGCGGCCACCGCGTAGACGTAGGCGCGGCAGGCGTTCAGGGTCGTGTACATGTCGGCGACCTTGCCCTGCACGAGCTGGAACTCGCCGATCGCCCGCCCGAACTGCCGGCGCTCGTGCACGTAGGGCATCGCCACGTCCATGCACGCGGCCATGATCCCCAGCGGGCCGCCCGCGAGCACCACCCGTTCGTAGTCGAGGCCGGACATCAGCACGGCGGCCCCGCGCCCTTCCTCGCCGAGCACGTTCCCGCAGGGCACCTCGCAGTCCTCGAACACCAGCTCGCAGGTGTTGGAGCCGCGCATCCCGAGCTTGTCGAGCTTGGGGGAAGTGGAGAAGCCCGCGAACCCGCGCTCGACGATGAACGCGGTGATGCCGCGCGGGCCGGCCTCCGGGTCGGTCTTGGCGTAGACCACCAGCACGTCCGCGTCCGGGCCGTTGGTGATCCACATCTTGCTGCCGTTCAGCAGGTATCGGTCGTTGCGCTTCTCCGCGCGCAGCTTCATCGAGACCACGTCGGAGCCGGCGCCCGGCTCGCTCATCGCCAGGGCGCCGACGTGCTCGCCGGAGAGGAGCTTCGGGAGGTGGCGCGCGCTGCGCGTCGCTGCCGTTTCGCCGGATCTGGTTCACGCAGAGATTCGAATGCGCGCCGTAGGAGAGCCCCACCGAGGCCGAGGCGCGGCTCAGCTCCTCCATCGCGACCACGTGGGCGAGGTAGCCCATCCCCGCCCCGCCGAACTCCTCCTCGACGGTGATCCCGTGCAGCCCGAGCGCGCCGAGCGCTTCCCACAGGTCGCGCGGGAACTCGTTGGCGGCGTCGATCTCGCCCGCCCGCGGCGCGATCTTCGCCTGCGCGAAGCGGTGGACGGTGTCCCTGAGCGCCTCGATCTCGTCGCCGAGCGCGAATCTCATGCCGGTGTCGAACATCGCCGTGTCCTGCCGATGGAACGAGGTTCTCGTCTTCGAATGTTTCTCAAGGCTCTGCCACCCTCACGGGCGCGTCCCCGGCCCGCTCGATGAACCGGCGGTCGAAGGTCAGCAGGACCTCGCATCGCGCGGCGGCGCCGAGATACAGCGCATCGGCGACGTCCATCCCCTTCTCCGCGTGTCCGAGGGCTTCGGCGATCAGGTCGGGACTCTCTACCGAGACGCCCGGCAGGCCCGAGAAAGCGCGCAGAGCTGCCGCCGCCTCCTCTCCGGCAAGGCCGTAGACGCTGCACAGCACCCACGCGCTTTCGAGCAGGACCGTCGTGCTCACGAAGACGTTCCCGGCATCGACCGCGGCCTTCGCCCTGGCCACCTGCCCCGGATCGTCGCCGGTCAGCTATCGGACGACGACATTGGTGTCAACCGCCCGCATGGCGCCGCTTCGCTTCCGCCAGAACCCCCGCCTCCATCTCGGCCAGGGACTTGGACGCACTGCCGCAGGCGAAACGCCCGAACACCTCTTCGGGCCGGGTCTCGGCGAAGACCGGGGCGGATTTCAGCAGCACGCCGTCGGGTGTGCTCTCGACGACGAGCCGCGTTCCCGCTCTCCAGCGCAGCGTCGCGCGGACCGCCTTGGGCAGGACGATCTGGCCCTTCGTCGAAACGGTGGTGGTGAGTCGTTCGGTCCCTGGCATCGTGATTCCTCCGAGGAATGCAGAGGCAAGATAACGCAGGCGGGCGCATCGGACCAAGGACGGAAGGGGGCGGACGATGGACCCGCCCGTCCCATACCCCTCCGGTGCGGGGCCGTGGCGGGTCTCCCGGTGCGGACGATTCACGCAGGATCGGCGTCCGCAGCCCCGTGCGCCACCATCCGGTCGCGCATGACGAACTTCTGCGGCTTGCCGGTCACGGTCATCGGCAGCTCGTCCACGATGCGCACGTGCTCCGGCGCCTTGTAGCTGGCAATCTGCCCACCGCAGAACCGGATCACGTCCTCCGGCGTGTGAAAAACCACCTCCAATCGACGTGGCGCGATACCGGGTTTCCCGCCAGGAATCCTCAAGGCGCCGTCTCTTTGCGAAATCGAGTGTTGCGTGAAGCGCCGATGGCGGGTCGAGAAGGCAGGATGCCGGCCGCCGCACGGCGGTGGGTTCAACGGATGGTACTCAATTCATCCACGCCTTCCACTTGGCCGCTTGTCGGCCGCGTCCTCCGGCTCCATGCCGTCGATGTCGGCGAGCTTGGCCATGACCGCGGTGTCGAGGTTGGTGAAGTTCATCTTGCGCATGATTTCGTACGCGCCGGGATGCGACTCCGGGAAGCCCTTCCAGACGCCGATCTTGAGATAGCCGTCCTTCGGGTTGCCACAGTCGTAGGCCAGATCCGGATTCATGCCCCAGCTCGGATCCTCGCGGCACTTCTCGTGGTACTCGGGGAACTCGATGAACGCCCCGTCGCAGACGGCCTCGATGAAGTTCGGGGTCCAGTTGAAGAGCACGAGCGGGGCGTTGCGCTACACGATGATCGGGCTGCGCTCGGTTCCCGGCCACATCATCGAGGCCGCGACCACGTCGGGCTGCACGCCCCGGCCCAGCGCCCCTGCGCGCCAAGCTCGATGACTCGAGGCCGCGACCACGTCGGGCTGCACGCCCCGGCAGATCCTGTGGAAGGTCCTCATGCCGCTGGCGTTCCCGGAGATCATGCTGGGGGTCAACCAGACCGTCATGTTCGCGCTGTTCATGGTGATCATCGCCGCCTTCATCGGGACGCGGGATCTGGGCCAGGAGATCTTTCGCGCACCGACGTTCAACGACGCGGGCAAGGGCTTGGTGGTGGGGGCTGTGCGTGGCCTTCATCGGCCTGACCGCGGACCGCCTCATCACCGAGTGGGCGGCGGCGCGCAAGCGCGAGCTGGGGATCGGGTGAGGCGATCATGGCGATGAACCATCGGCTCCGGGTCGTTGGAGGGAGGAAAGGAATCCGACGCCCCAGATCAAGTGCATCGTTGCGAGAACCACGGGGAGAAGAACGGCGGCCGCATCCCGGCAGCGGATGCCGGCGGCCGCCGCGCCGAGGATGAGGGCGGCCGCGTAGAGCAGTGGCAGCGCCGCCGCCACACCGAAAGCGCCGGTGAAGGCAAGCAGGGCGCACCCCCCCAGGGCGCACACGAGCGGGGGAGACGCAAGATGGCGGGGCCGCAGCTCCGCCGGATGCCGTCTGAGCACCGCCGGCTTCCAGCGTCCGTAATCGAAATACTGGCAGGCCAACGCCCGAAGGGTGCCACGGGGCCGGGTCGAACCACACGGTTCCCCCGGCTTGCGCAAGCGCCGGTTGACCTCCGTGTCCTGTCGTGACCCGTCCTCAGGGGAGAGGGTGTCCATCGCAGCCGGCTTGCGCAAGCGCCGGTTGACCTCCGTGTCCTGGTCCATGGTCAGGAGTGGGTCGAACCCTCCGGCGGCTTGCAGCACGTCGCGGCGGTACGCCCTCAGGTACACGGTATCGAAGCGTATCCATCGGGAAAGACAGCCGTCCGGGCGGCGACGTGCTCCGGCGATGGACGCAGTAGTCGATGGCGGAGGGTATGAACAGCTCACCCTCCCGGCGGACGCGGTCGCGCAGGCGCGTGCGCCAATCCGGATCGTCGAAGTCGATTTCCGCATCCACGTCCAGGTTGCAGCGCTGCCCTGCCGCGACGAAGCCACGCCTCAGGCGCGGGTCCGGGTCCGAGGCAAGGCGCTCCAGCGCGTCGCGGAAACCGTCCAGAATGATGCCGTCCGCGTTGATGATGCACAGCAGTTCGTGCCTGGCGACACGCCCGGCGAGCTCGCGCATCGCGGACCGTATCGGCACCCCTCGTCCGTCGGACTCCACGTCGGGCACGTGGAGCAGCGAACACTCCCGGGCGACGTCCGCCACGCCTTCGTCGTTGCCGAACACGATGATCTGCAACGGCGGTTCCAGCGCCCGCCAACTCCTGATGGCGTTGCGCTGTATCGGTGCGAAACGCGGTTCGGCAAACGACTGCGGCGACGTGAACCGTGTCAGCAACCGCCCGGTCCCGCCTCCGACGACCCGTACCCGGCACTTGCATCCCGCGCCGGCGGTGGGCGTGACAACGCCACCAGATACGCCAGAAGGGAGGGAATGCCGGGCTCGTAACCGCCGTCCTTTGCCCAGACCACCCCCGTGCGACCAACCCCCGGCGGGCCTGCCGAACATCCGGCCCACTCCCGTTTCGTCCGTCGCCGGCGGCCAGGGCTTCCACCAACGCGGGACGGCGTATCCAGTCCGTGCCGCCGAACGCCCGGGCCACCGCAATGGCCTGCGGAAGCAGCCCCGCGTCGTCCAGCTCGTCGACGCGGCCGTCGTAGAAGGCGTTCCTGACCGGCTCGAACGACGAAAGGGCATGACCGGCGACGGCGTCGATGCGCCGTGCGCGGTTCCGGTTCAGCGCCGCGACGGTGGCGCTGCCCACTTCCTGGAGAAGTAAGGATACCTGTGCGCCGCCTCCAGGAGCCGCGCCAAGGCGTCTTCCTCCGCCGGGCCGCCCAGGTCTTCCAGCGGCTTCATGAGAGCCTCCCGGTCCTCCCCTGGGTCGAGCCGGCCGACCGGCACGCGCCAGGCCCGCTCCCAATGGCTCGTGTTCATCTTCTGCAGCACTTGCTGGACCTCCGGTGTGCCCGCCAGCACCAGCAGGAAGGGAGCGCCGTTCCTGCGAATGCTCTGCGAGGCGTCCAGAAGCTGGCCGCCAAGGTTCGCGTCCAGCGCATGCGCCTCGTCCACCAGCAGCGCCAACGGCCTCTCGGCGCATCGGGCCGCCAGCATCTGCTTCGCGGACGGTCCCCCCGGCCTGTCCAGGTCCAGCCCGACGCCAAACAGGGACAGGCGGCTGGGCGAGACACCCGTCCTCCCCGACAGCCGGTGCAAGGCGCCGCGCCAGTCGTCGTTCGGAGCCAGCGCCCCGGCCAGCGCTTCCTTCGACGCCGCCTTGCCCTTGGCGGTCGCCTGCACCACGGCCGCGCCGGCTTGGCGCAGGCGACCGCCGATGACGTCCAGCAGCACGGTCTTGCCGTTGCCTCGAGGGCCGTAGAGGATGACGTCGGCGCTCGGCGAACGCTTTTCGCGCATGTCGGCCGCCATGGGCGCCAAGGCGTCCATCTCCCGCTCTCGGCCGGCCAGGTGCGGAGGAGGGTTGCCGTCGCCGAGCCTGAACAAATTCAGCGGGAACATCATGGGGAAATCATAGCCCCGATACGCCGGAACACAACGTCAAGCCGACGGGGCCGAGCGGATGGTCGTTCGTGCGGCGATCAATGGCCGGCGGAGCGCATCGGGTTCGGCGGCGACGACCGCCTGGCCGATCCGGTTCCGGTCCGGGATGAGCGGGATACTTCAGCGATCACCGTCCAGTGACGGGGGCTCTTGTGTCGACCGTGATCGGGACCCTAACGCACGATCCGGGCCATGGACAGCGGGCAGCCGCGCTATCTGCGCTACGAGAAGGCCGTCGCCGCGGTGTCGGGACTCAACCACCAGGTCACCAACCTTGCTTGCCTGCTGCGCGATGCGCACGCCTCGGGTCGCTCGGCAATCGTGCCGCCGTTGTTTCTGGACGCGAAGCACAACTTCAACATCAGCCGCGATTGGCGCCGGGAGTCGTTCTTCGACTTTCGCCGGAGCCATCTGGTGGATGCGCACCGCGGCCGGCTCGGGCGACGACGTGTATCGCCGGACAGACCCGCCAATATGGCAACATGCTCCTGAAGATGATTTCATACTGCTTGACCTCCGACTCGCGGGATCGCGAGGGCTCGGTTCGAGGGACATACCCTCCGAAACCGGCATTCGTTCGGAAACCTGTCTGATGGCGTTCACTGCGTTGACGCCGTCGGTGTTCACTGCCCCACCATATGGATCGCTCGCATGAATCTTCCCGCCTCCGTCGATGAAACCGTCTCCCGGCTCGCCACGGGCGACTACATCGCGGAGCGCAGCCTCGCCACCGCCGTGTTCCTCACCCTGCGGATGCAGCGGCCGTTGTTCCTGGAGGGCGAGGCGGGGGTCGGCAAGACCGAGATCGCGCGGGTGCTGGCGCGGGTGCTCGGGCGGCGGCTCGTCCGGCTGCAATGCTACGAAGGGCTGGACGTGGCCTCCGCCGTCTACGAGTGGAACTACCCGCGGCAGATGATCCGCATCCGGCTCGCCGAGATGGCCGGCCGGGGCGGCGGCGGGGACGGGAAGACGCCGGGCAGGGATACGCCGGGCGGGGATGCGCCGGACGGAAACACGTCGATCGAGTCGGTCGAAGAGGACATCTTCTCGCGGCGGTTCCTGATCGAGCGCCCGCTCCTCCAGGCCCTGCGGGCGGACGATGCGGGCGCCCCGGTGCTGCTCATCGACGAGCTGGACCGCGCGGACGAGCCCTTCGAGGCGTACCTTCTGGAGCTGCTGGCCGATTTCCAGATCACAATCCCGGAGCTCGGCACGGTCGCCGCCGACGAGCCCCCCGTCGTGGTCGTCACCTCCAACCGCACGCGCGAGATCCACGACGCGCTCAAGCGCCGCTGCTACTACCACTGGGTGGACTATCCGGACGCGGAGCGGGAGCTGCGAATCCTGCGGGTGCGGGCGCCCGGTACGCCGGAGGCGTTGAGCCGGGAGGTCGTGGCCTTCGTGCAGAGCCTGCGCGACGCCGACCTGTTCAAGGCGCCCGGGGTGGCCGAGACCATCGACTGGGCGCAGGCGCTCGCGCAGCTCGACGTGCTTGCCCTCTCGCCGGACGTGGTCAACGACACCCTCGGCTCGCTCCTCAAGTACCAGGACGACGTCGCCCGGATCCAGGGCAGCGAGGCCGCCCGGATCATCGAGCAGATCAAGCGCGAGCTTCAGGCAGGAGTACGGTGCTGAAGTACGAAGATCCTCTTGATCCCGCGGCCTCTCCGTCGGATTGGTGCGTCTCGGGGTGATCGTGCTCGACGGGGTGACGAAGCACCGCATGTCGATCTGCGTGGCGGGAAGCGCCCGAAGTGATCGAGCCACCGGGCGGTAGAGCGTGACGGCAGCGCCGCGGGGCTGCGGGAAATGGACCGTTTCGACCGCATCTACGGACTGCACCGGATCTTTCGCAGTGCCCGCCGTCCGGTACCGCGCAAGACCCTGGAAGAGAAGCTCGAATGCTCGCGGGCGACGGTCAACCGCGCCATCGAGGATCTGCGGGATCTGCGGGATCTGCGGGATCTGCTGTGGGCGCCTCTGCGCTACGACCGCGAGCGCAACGGCTACTACTACGACGAGAAGGACGGCGAACATCCTTACGAGCTGCCCGGGCTGTGGTTCAACACTTCCGGGCTCTACGTCCTGTTCGCCGACCCGAAGGGCCTGAGCCGGTTCGGCGCCCGGGAACGCCGCAAGGTGGCGCTGCACCGCGAGATACGGGGACTGGAACGCCGGCTGCACCGGGACGACCCGAACCTGCACCTGCGCGCCTGCGTCCTGTCCGTCACGCCGGCATCCGGAATCGACGACGGCAAGCATTCCGCCCGCGCGACTGGCGGACGGACGGCGTGTGCTTCCTGGACGATCTCGACTGCCTGGAACAGGCGATCCGGGACGCGCTGGAACCCGCGGCCGGCATCTGAGTCGTCATTTCAGCGAGACGCGCTGCCTTCAAGCCAGGAGCCTGCCCCGCAGAAGATTTGGAAGAAAATGTCCTGTTTTCAGCCCATTTTTCGCGCGCGCGAGTGCCTTGAAGTGAGAAGTCACGCGGAAAATCCTGTTTCAGGCAACGTACAGGTGTTGTGCCGCCGCGATATTTTCTACGGCGCAGGCTCCTGGCCGTCATTCCCGCGAAAGCGGGAATCCATCGCCTGATTCAGGCATTTTGAATCCCGAAACTTGAGTGATCAACACGGAGGCTGCGGCATGCGCCCGCTTGAGATGCCGCGGCGTTAGAAGATCGAGGACGATCTCCGCAAGTTCGCGGCCTGCATCGGTTGGGAGTTCTCCATTCGGCGCCCGGCAGGCTGAAAACCGTGTCTCGGCCCAGGGTTGCGCGTCGTTCGGCCACCGACCGGCGTCAAGACGACGGGGAACTACGCCAGCTACGTCTTCACCGTCAACGCTGGCGGCGATCCGCGGACGTCCGTTAGTGCCGGTTTTCTGCCTTATATCTTCTTCAGCCAGCACAGCACCCCGAGTATTACCGGCGCTTTCAGCATTTCCGTTTCTCCTTTCCTGGTTCGGGGCAGGACTGCCCGTGAAGTGGTCCCGAACTGGAACCCCTCTACTCTCCCACCGGCCAATGCTCGACCGTGACCTCCGCCATCGGAAAGTGGCGCGGATTCCCCGTGGCGAGCACCGCCCCGGCCGCATGCGCCGCGGTCGCGATCAGGCAGTCTGCCTGCGACAGCGTCGCCCCCTGCGCCGCGAACCGGCGGCGCCATACGCCGGCCTGCCGGCCTTCGGGCCGCCCGATCGGCGCCAGCCGCAGACCGTCGAAGAAGAGCTCCACCGCCGCCGTTTCCGCCGGCCGCACGCCGTGGAAGATCTCCTCGACGTTGACGGCCGTGGTGCACGGCACACCGCCGCGCGCGACCGCGGGGCGCCCGCGGAGGTAGTCGATCAGCACGGTCGTGTCGAGGAGCACGAGCACGACGTCAACCGACCCGGCGCGGGTCGCCGGACCGCTGCCGCTGCACCCACGCGGCGGGATCGTCGCCCCACTCGTGTCCGCCGTCGCGCAGGACGCCTGCCGCCTGCCGCAGCACGTGCTGCCGGCGGTGCCGGTCGACCGCATCGCGCACCGCGTCGCGCACGAACGCGCTACGGCGCCGCGGCCCGGCGATTTCGTCCACCTGGGCGACGAGGGCGCCATCCAGATCCACGTGCATTCTCATGATTTCTCCTGTGTGTGTTCTATGGCGCCCACGATAACACCTTGTCTCAATCGACATGGGCGCCATCGAACCGCTTGTTGCGGCGTAGCCGGCGCCCTTGGCTGGTGCTTCCGGCTGCCGCAGGCCGCCGGGACGCGCCGTTCCCGGAAACCGATCATGCGCTTGGTTCCGACGATGCCGGATCGGGCGCTTCCCCACGCCGGCGGTCGAGCCGCCGGGGACTTCCCCGAGGCGATCCGGCGCCCTGGCTGGCCAGCGGCTCCCACGCGAGGCATTTCCCAATCCTCGTAGTCCGCCTTTGTGGCCCCGTGCTAGATTCGACCGCAGATCCGGCCGCCCGGAGCCGGCGCCAACCAAGCCTCCCAATCCCTCAAGCGGGAGCCCTCCGATCCAAAGCGCGCTGCAAGAGTTTGCCGAGGCGGTCACCGCGAAGTCGTCCGCGCTGGCGGGGGGCGGGCCGGAGGACCAGCTTCGCGGCCCCTTCGAGCACCTGCTGATGCGGGTGGCCGCGGCCTGGGGCGAGGGCGTGGTGTGCACGGGCGAAGCGCCCCTGCCCGGGCGCCTCGGGCGTCCCGATTACGCGGTGCACCGTGGCGGGGCGCTGGCCGGGTACGTGGAGCTCAAGGCCCCCGGCACGGGCGCGGACGCGGCGCGCTTCAAGGGCCGGGACCGCGCGCAGTTCCGTCGTTTCTCGGCCATTCCCAACCTGCTCTACAGCGACGGGAACGAGTGGGCGCTGTACCGCGGGGGCGAGCGTGTGGGACGCATCGTGCGGTTGTCGGGCGACGTTGCGGGGGAGGGCCGGTGGGCGGTGGGGGCGGAGGACGCGCGGGCGCTGGAGCCGCTGTTGCGGGACTTCCTGTCGTGGGAGCCGGTGTTGCCGCTGGACCGCGCGGGAAGGCTGGACCTCGCGGGGTTCGCGGGGCTGCTGGCGCCGTTGTGCCGGCTGCTGCGCGACGACGTGGGCGAGGCGCTGGCGGACCCCCGCTCTCCCCTGGTGCGGCTTGCGCGGGACTGGCGGCAGTTGCTGTTCCCGGATGCGACGGACGAGCAGTTCGCGGATGCGTATGCGCAGACGGTGGCCTTCGCGCTGTTGCTGGGGCGGAGCGAGGGGGCAGACCCGCTGACGCTGGACCATGCGGTGGCGGCGCTGGCGGCGCAGCACAGTCTGCTGTCGCGGGCGTTGCAGGTGCTGACCGACCCCGGGGCGCGGGGGGACATGGCGGTGTCGTTGGACCTGCTGCTGCGGGTGGTGGCGGTGGTGCCGCCGGCGGCGTTCGCCGGGCCGCGGGACCCGTGGCTGTATTTCTACGAGGACTTCCTCGCCGCCTACGACCCGAAGCTGCGCAAGGACGCGGGGGCGTACTACACGCCGGTGGAAGTGGTGCGGGCGCAGGTGCGCCTGGTCGATGCGTTGCTCGTGTCGCGGTTGGGCAGGCCGCTGGGCTTCGCCGACCCGGGGGTGGTGACGCTGGACCCGGCGGCGGGCACGGGGACCTACCTCCTCGGAGTCGTCGAACATGCGTTGGGCCGTATCGAGGCGGAGCAGGGGGCGGGGGCGGTGGCCGGGCAGGCGGCGGAGCTTGCGGGGAATCTGTACGGCTTCGAGCTGATGGTGGGTCCGTATGCGGTGAGCGAGCTGCGGGTGAGCCGCGCGTTGCGGGACCGGGGGGCGCCGCCGGGGCGCACCGCGCGGGTGTACCTGACCGACACACTGGAGAGTCCGCGCGCGGAGCCGCCGCAGCTTCCGCTGTTCATGCAGCCCATCTCCGAGCAGCGGGAGCGGGCGTTGGCGGTCAAGCGGGAGGCGCCGGTCATCGTATGCCTGGGCAACCCGCCCTACGACCGCCACGAGGCGGCGAGGGCCGACAACGGGGAGCGCACCGGGGGGTGGGTGCGATGGGGGGACGACGGGAAGGGGACGGACGCCCTCCTGCGCGATTTCCTCGCTCCGGTGGCGGCGGCGGGGCACGGGGTGCACGTGAAGAACCTGTACAACCTGTACGTGTATTTCTGGCGGTGGGCGTTGTGGAAGGTGTTCGAGCAGGCGGGGGCGGAGGAGGGCGGGGTGGTGAGCTTCGTCACCGCGTCGAGCTGGCTGGACGGGGATGCGTTCGGGGGGATGCGCGAGCACCTGCGGCGGGTGTGTGACGAGGTGTGGATACTGGACCTGGGGGGTGAGGGTCGGGGGACGCGGCGCAGCGGGAACGTGTTCGCCATTCGGACGCCGGTGGCCATCGCGGTGGCGTTTCGGGCGAAGGGGGCGGGGGACGAGGCCCGTCCCGCCGCGGTGCGGTATGTGCGTATCGAGGGGTCGCGGGAGGAGAAGCTGTCGGCGCTGGGCGCGGTCGAGGGGTTTGGGGGGGTGGCGTGGCGGGAGTGTGCAGGGGGCTGGCAGGCGCCGTTCCGTCCGGCGGGGGAGGGGGAGTACTTTGCTTGGCCGCTGCTCAGCGACCTGATGCCGTGGCAGCATTCGGGGGTGCAGTTCAAGCGGACGTGGCCCATTGCGCCGGATGCGGAGACGCTGGGGCGGCGCTGGCGGGCGTTGCTCGCGTTCGCGGACCCCGCCGAGCGGGCAAGGGCGTTCAAGGAAACGCGCGACCGGACCATCGGCTTCAGACCTCCCCCGCTGTCCGAAGACGGTGAAACGGGAGGACCCATCGCCGGGCTGCCCCGGGATGCACCGGCTCCGCGCGTGGAGCGCTACGCCTATCGTTCGTTCGACCGCCAGTGGATCCTTGTGGACACACGGCTCGGTGACTATCTGCGCCCCGACCTCTGGCGCGTGCACGGCGCGCGGCAGGTGTACCTGACGAGCCTGCTCTACCATCCTCTCGACGGGGGACCGGCGCTGACCGCCTGCGCGCACGTTCCCGACCTGCACCATTTCTCCGGCCGGGGGGCAAAGGATACGATCCCGCTCTACCGCACCGCGGACGCCTCGGAGGCCAACGTCCTGCCCGGCCTCCTCGATCGGCTGGGCGCGGGGTACGGGCGTCCGGTCACGCCGGAAGACTTCGCCGCCTACGTGTACGGCGTATCGGCCCATCCGGCGTTCACGGCGCGGTTCTCCCGGGAGCTGGAGACGCGCGAGCTGCGCATCCCGGTGACCCGGGACGGTGCCCTGTTCGAGGAAGTGCGCAGCCAAGGGGCACGGCTGCTCTGGCTGCATACCTGGGGCGAGCGCTTCGCGTCCGAGGAGCACGCGCATGGCCCGCATCCGCGCGACCCGCGGTGGCACGACCTTCGGTCGCGCGATCTTCGTCCGCGGGGCCGAATCCCGTCCGGCGCGGCCCGATGCACGAAGGCGGTCCCCGGTGACGAGGAGGGCTGTCCCTCGGCCTTCCGCTACGACGGCGCGGCCCGGACCCTCCACGTCGGGGAGGGCGAGTACGCGCCGGTCGCCCCGGAGGTCTACGGGTTCGAGGTCTCGGGCCTCAAGGTGGTGCAGTCGTGGCTCCGGTACCGGATGCGGAACGGCGCCGGGCGGGCGTCTTCGCCGCTCGACGGCATCCGTCCCGGGCGCTGGACCTCCCGGTTCACCACCGAGTTGCTCGAGCTGCTCTGGGTGCTGGAAGCCACCGTCGAGGGCTGGCCGGAGCAGGAGAGACTGCTTGAAGCCGTGCTTGGGGGCGGGTGCCTGCGGGCCGGCGAGCTGCCGCCGGTCCCCGAGGAGATGCGCAAGGCGCCGAGGGCGCGGAAGGCAGGTGCCCCCTCGCTCGACCTGGACGGCTGATCGGCCCGTGGGAATCCGCCCGGGTGCAAGGAATGCCCGGCGGTGACGGGAGGCTCCTCCCATTTTCTTCGCGCATCCGAGCACGTCCCGGAAGCAGAATTGAACGTTCCTGGACGAGACCACCCCGACACCACGGGACGCACAGATTGAATCCGCGCATGACGTTGTGTACAAATGACCTGTACATATGAAGACGGAATGAGTAGTTACGGGCTTGTCTTCGCGATTAGCCCCTATCTACTCATTCCGTATGAAGAACGCCCGGCACGGAGGGTTGAAGAATGACGACACGGCAGGTTCCGGCGGCGGAGTTCAAGGCGAAGTGCCTGCGCATCATCAAGGAGATGAACGGCGACGGACAGCCGGTGACGATCACCAGTCGCGGGCGGCCGGTGGCGGTCCTCTCGCCGATACCGGCAGCGGACGAGCCGCCGTCGCCGTTCATCGGGATGATGCGGGGCACGGTGCTGAAGTACGAAGATCCCTTCGAACCCGCGGCCTCTCCGTCCGACTGGTCCGCCTTGCGGTGATCCTGCTCGACACGCACGTGGTGGTTTGGTCCGTAGAGGGCCACCGGCGGCTCGGCGTGGCCGCGGGCGCCAGGATCGAGGAGGCGAGGCGGACGGATCGGGTCGGGATATCGGCCATTACGCCTTGGGAAATCGCTCTCCTGGTCGAGAAGGGCCGGCTGCGCCTTGCGCTGGAGGTGGGAGCCTGGATGGAGACGCTCCTCGGAGCGCGAGGCATCGACCTGCTGCCGATTGAACCGGCGATGGCGCTCGACAGCGTGCGTTTGCCGGGTGACTTCCACGCCGACCCTGCCGATCGCCTCATCGTCGCCACCGCCCGTTACTGGCGCGCGCCGCTCCTCACCGCCGACCGGGCGATCCTTGATTATGCGACCGACGGCCATATGCAGGCGATGGACGCATCGCGATAGGAAGGATCGTTTGCAAACGCCGAACGCACTGCAGGAGTTTGCCGAGGCGGTCACCGCGAAGTCGTCCGCGCTGGCGGGGGGTGGGCCGGAGGACCAGCTTCGCGGCCCCTTCGAGCACCTGCTGATGCGGGTGGCCGCGGCCTGGGGCGAGGGCGTGGTGTGCACGGGCGAAGCGCCCCTGCCCGGGCGCCTCGGGCGTCCCGATTACGCGGTGCACCGCGGCGGGGCGCTGGCCGGGTACGTGGAGCTCAAGGCCCCCGGCACGGGCGCGGATGCGGCGCGCTTCAAGGGCCGGGACCGCGCGCAGTTCCGTCGTTTCTCGGCCATTCCCAACCTGCTCTACAGCGACGGGAACGAGTGGGCGCTGTACCGCGGGGGCGAGCGTGTGGGACGCATCGTGCGGTTGTCGGGCGACGTTGCGGGGGAGGGCCGGTGGGCGGTGGGGGCGGAGGACGCGCGGGCGCTGGAGCCGCTGTTGCGGGACTTCCTGTCGTGGGAGCCGGTGTTGCCGCTGGACCGCGCGGGAAGGCTGGACCTCGCGGGGTTCGCGGGGCTGCTGGCGCCGTTGTGCCGGCTGCTGCGCGACGACGTGGGCGAGGCGCTGGCGGACCCCCGCTCTCCCCTGGTGCGGCTTGCGCGGGACTGGCGGCAGTTGCTGTTCCCGGATGCGACGGACGAGCAGTTCGCGGATGCGTATGCGCAGACGGTGGCCTTCGCGCTGTTGCTGGGGCGGAGCGAGGGGGCGGACCCGCTGACGCTGGACCATGCGGTGGCGGCGCTGGCCGCGCAGCACAGTCTGCTGTCGCGGGCGTTGCAGGTGCTGACCGACCCGGGGGCGCGGGGGGACATGGCGGTGTCGCTGGACCTGCTGCTGCGGGTGGTGGCGGTGGTGCCGCCGGCGGCGTTCGCCGGGCCGCGGGACCCGTGGCTGTATTTCTACGAGGACTTCCTCGCCGCCTACGACCCGAAGCTGCGCAAGGACGCGGGGGCGTACTACACGCCGGTGGAGGTGGTGCGGGCGCAGGTGCGCCTGGTCGATGCGTTGCTCGTGTCGCGGTTGGGCAGGCCGCTGGGCTTCGCCGACCCGGGGGTGGTGACGCTGGACCCGGCGGCGGGCACGGGGACCTACCTCCTCGGAGTCGTCGAACATGCGTTGGGCCGTATCGAGGCGGAGCAGGGGGCGGGGGCGGTGGCCGGGCAGGCGGCGGAGCTTGCGGGGAACCTGTACGGTTTCGAGCTGATGGTGGGTCCGTATGCGGTGAGCGAGCTGCGGGTGAGCCGCGCGTTGCGGGACCGGGGGGCGCCGCCGGGGCGTACCGCGCGGGTGTACCTGACCGACACGCTGGAGAGTCCGCGCGCGGAGCCGCCGCAGCTTCCGCTGTTCATGCAGCCCATCTCCGAGCAGCGGGAGCGGGCGTTGGCGGTCAAGCGGGAGGCGCCGGTCATCGTATGCCTGGGCAACCCGCCCTACGACCGCCACGAGGCGGCGCGCTCCGACAACGGGGAGCGCACCGGGGGGTGGGTGCGATGGGGGGACGACGGCAAGGGGACGGACGCCCTCCTGCGCGATTTCCTCGCTCCGGTGGCGGCGGCGGGGCACGGGGTGCACGTGAAGAACCTGTACAACCTGTACGTGTACTTCTGGCGGTGGGCGTTGTGGAAGGTGTTCGAGCAGGCGGGGGCGGAGGAGGGCGGGGTGGTGAGCTTCGTCACCGCGTCGAGCTGGCTGGACGGGGATGCGTTCGGGGGGATGCGCGAGCACCTGCGGCGGGTGTGTGACGAGGTGTGGATACTGGACTTGGGCGGTGAGGGGCGGGGGGCGCGGCGCAGCGGGAACGTGTTCGCCATTCGGACGCCGGTGGCCATCGCGGTGGCGTTTCGGGCGAAGGGGACGGGGGACGAGGCCTGTCCCGCCGCGGTGCGGTATGTGCGTATCGAGGGGTCGCGGGAGGAGAAGCTGTCGGCGCTGGACGCGGTCCAGGGTTTTGCGGGGGTGGCGTGGCGGGAGTGTGCAGGGGGCTGGCAGGCGCCGTTCCGTCCGGCGGGGGAGGGGGAGTACTTCGGCTGGCCGCTGCTCAGCGACCTGATGCCGTGGCAGCATTCGGGGGTGCAGTTCAAGCGGACGTGGCCCATTGCGCCGGATGAGGAGACGCTGGGGCGGCGCTGGCGGGCGTTGCTCGCGACCGCGGACCCGGCCGAGCGGGCACGGGCGTTTCATGAAACGGGGGATCGCACCATCGAGGGCACGTACCAAGTTGCCTTGACGGGGCATGACGATCCGGCACCGATCGCCGGGTTGCCGAAAGACGCGCCCCTCCCCGAAGTACGGCAATACGCTTATCGTTCCTTCGACCGCCACTGCATCATCGCGGACGGTCGCCTGATGTCCCGGCCGCGCCCCGACCTCTGGCGCGTGCACGGCGCGCGGCAGTTGTACCTGACCAGCCTGCTCTACCATCCTCTCGACGGGGGACCGGCGCTGACCGCCTGCGCACACGTTCCCGACCTGCACCATTTCTCCGGCCGGGGGGCAAAAGATACGATCCCGCTCTACCGCACCGCGGACGCCTCGGAGGCCAACATTCTGCCCGGCCTCCTCGATCGGCTGAGTACGGGGTACGGGCGTCCGGTCACGCCGGAAGACTTCGCCGCCTACGTATACGGCGTATCGGCCCATCCGGCGTTCACGGCGCGGTTCTCCGGGGAGCTGGAGACGCGCGAGCTGCGCATCCCGGTGACCCGGGACGGCGCCCTGTTCGAGGACGTTTGCGGCCAGGGGGCGCGGCTGCTCTGGCTGCATACCTGGGGTGAGCGTTTCGTATCCGAGGAATCGGTGCGCGGCCGGCGGCGCGACCTTCGGTCGCGGGACCTCCGGTCGCAGGGCCTTCAACCGCGGGGCCGGATCCCGTCCGGCGCGGCCCGATGCACGAAGGCGGTCCCCGGTGACGAGGAGGGTTGTCCCTCGGCCTTCCGCTACGACGGCGCGACCCGGACCCTTCACGTGGGGGAGGGCGAGTACGCGCCGGTCGCCCCGGAGGTCTACGGGTTCGAGGTCTCGGGCCTCAAGGTGGTGCAGTCGTGGCTGAGGTACCGGATGCGGAACGGCGCCGGGCGGGCGTCCTCGCCGCTCGACGACATCCGTCCCGGGCGCTGGGCCTCCCGGTTCACCACCGAGTTGCTCGAGCTGCTCTGGGTGCTGGAAGCCACCGTCGAGGGCTGGCCGGAGCAGGAGAGGCTGTTCGAAGCCGTGCTCGAGGGCGAATGCTTGCGGGCCGGCGAGCTGCCGCCGGTCCCCGAGGAGATGCGCAAGGCGCCGAGGGCGCGGAAGGCAGGCGCCCCCTCGCTCGACCTGGACGGCTGATCCGCGTGCGGCAAGCCGTTTGATCTCGACCGGTCGTGGCCCCGTACGGAGCTGGGAATCATGGAACACGAGGAGACTGCCAATCCAACCACGGACGTATCCAGCTCCCGGCCTGATCCCGACCCCGGATCCGGACTCGAACCCGGCCCCTACCTCGGTCTCGGCCCCAGGCCCGATACCGGCCCCAACCCCGGTCCCGATACCGACACCGGCCGCGAGCCACCGGGCCGCCTCGCCGCCAACCTCATGCACTTCGCCCGTACCTTGCGGGCAGCCGGCCTCCCCGTGGGAAGCGGCGCCGTCCTCGAAGCTCTGCGGGCGGTCGAGGCGGTGGGCCTCGCGCGGCGGGAGGACTTCTACTGGACGCTGCACGCGGTCTTCGTCCGGCGGCGCGAGCACCGGCTCCTGTTCGACGAGGCGTTCCACGTCTTCTGGCGCAACCCGCGGCTGCTGGAGCGGGTCACGAGCCTCCTCCTTCCCACCGTCCATACCCCGCCGCGCGGAGACGCGAAGCCGCTCAGCCGGCGGCTCAGCGAAGCGCTGTTCGCAGGCGGGGAAGGCAAGCCGAAGACGAAGGAGCCCGAGGAGGAGATCGAGTTCGACGCCACCCTCACCTGGTCGGACCGGGAGATCCTGCGGACACGGGACTTCGAGCAGATGTCCGCCGAGGAGCTGGCCGCGGCCAAGGCGGCCATCGCCAGGCTGCGGCTCGCGGTGCCGCCCGCTCCGACCCGGCGCTACCGCCCGCATCCGCGCGGCGCGCGCATCGACATGCGAACCACGTTCCGGCGCAGCCTGCGGACCGGCTCCGGGGCGGTGCTGCTCGCGCGCCGCCACCGGCTGAACAAGCCCGCCCCCCTCGTGGTGCTGTGCGACATCTCGGGCTCGATGAGCCGCTACTCGCGGGTACTCCTCCATTTCGCGCACGCGCTCGCCCGCGACCGGACCCGGGTGTTCTCGTTCGTCTTCGGGACCCGGCTCACCAACGTCACCCGCCCGCTTCGAGACCGAGACGTGGACGCCGCGATCGAGCGGACGAGCGCGGAGGTGGCGGACTGGAGCGGCGGTACCCGCATCGGCCAGTGTCTCGCCCGGTTCAACCGCGACTGGTCGCGGCGGGTGTGCGGCCAGGGCGCAGTGGTGCTCCTCATCTCCGACGGGCTCGACCGGGACGCGGGCGACGGTCTCGAACCCCAGGTGGAGCGGCTCCGCAAGTCATGCCGCCGACTCGTATGGCTCAACCCCCTGCTTCGCTACGATGGATTCGAGCCGAAAGCGGCCGGAATGCGCGCCCTCCTCCCCCACGTGGACGAGCTGCGCCCGGCGCACAACCTCGAAAGCCTGGAAGACCTCTCCGCCGCCCTCGTCGAGCCCCCGCACGCCTGCGGGGATCTGAAATCAAACAGAATTACTTGCAATGAGCCAGGGAGTTTTCCCTGAAAAGCCGCCGCAGACGTGGTTGTAGATCTTCTCCTCGTCACAGGTGATGCACCAGGCATGTCGGAGGCTTGTTCTGCCACCGGACGAGGTCGTCGATGCGGGACGAGGCATCGAGGGCGGCAACGCAGCGGCGTAGAGTCGACGACTGGCGCGGTGGCGTCAGGTCAGTGGTGGTAGCCGTTTCCCGGCGGCTTTCGCAGTACCGGTGCCTCGCTCCACGCCATTGCTCCGTTTCCAGTCGCCGCTCATCGAACCGGACGTGCGGATTTCCCGCATCCGGCTCTCGGACGAGATCATGCCTTCGCCCACGGAAAGCTCGTCGTTCGCACCGCAAGGCGAGTCAGGCCCCTTTCATTCCACAGGCGCTTGTCCGGGAAGTGCACGTATCTCCCCGCTCGTCCCTTGTGCTTGCGACACAGCCACTGACGCAGCCGCCGGGTCGCACAACCCTGCGGCAGAGGCGCCAGTCCCCCAAGCCACCGCTGCACGCCTCGCGCGAACCGATAGCCGGGAGCTTCCTTCGCTTTCGCATGTAGCGCCGCCTGGAGTCTCCGAACCCGTTCCGGGGCGGTTAGGCTCGCACCAGTCCCCATCTCCCTTCCTCCTTCTTGCGCCCCTCTCGAACCAAGGCCCCTTCCCTCCACCGGCATTACCCGGCTTCCCCGGTACTACGGGCCTCTCCGCCACCCCGACCGGCCCGGCCTGCCCCTCGCGGGGGTCCGGTTGGCGTGTGCCGCGCCACCGTCGGGGCTTCCCGTGTTGCGTCCATCCCCCCCTTCTGTGCGTGCCGCCGCCACTACCCCGGCGGAATCGACCGGTGCGCGCGTCGCTCGCTTCCCGACCGATGCCAGCCTTCCCCGATCTACAGACGGGTCGGCTTCCGCATCATGAGTTTCGAGGCCTGCTCGGCGTTCACTCACGTTGCGGCCCGCACAGTCGCAGAGCCGCCCTCGGCGGCCCCTTGCACCGAAGTGCTTCAGTCGATGTCGTTGCCTCCATCAACCGCTCCGATTGCTACCGGCTGGAGCGACAGTTGCCGGGCGGGATTCGCACCCGCTGAGGAATGGCGCCTTTGCACGGCGCACTGCAGACCTCGGCCATTGGTCCCGCCCGCTTGCAGATGGGCGTAGCCGCAATGCCCGTAGCGCTTCATCGTGACGGTGGCGAGCCATCCGTTCTTCCGCCTCTTTCGGCCCGATGCCTGCAAGGAGTTCTCGCAGACGCTGTCCGGCCACATCCGGGTGCGGGGGCGCGTGGACGACCCGTTCGCGGATGATGACGGGGACCTGTCGGAACTTCTTCGGCCTGGAACGCCCCGACGTCTTCGCGGGGTTCAGGACTTGTGCCGTCGAAGAACGGGAGCGGCTCCGCCTCGCGCGTCAGTCTCCCGATTCGGCTGTACGGCCGGCGGACCCTGCCCCTTCGGAAGCTCCCCCGTCCTCCGGGCCGCCGGCGTGGCGGGCCAGGTATTCCTCGACGGAACGCGTGATCCCGGCCGCGTCGAGCCCCGCGTCCGCGAGCATGTCGCCGCGCCCGCCGTGCTGGATGAAGCGGTCCGGAAGCCCGAGGTGAAGCAGCCGGGCCGCGGATCCGTGGGCCGCGAGGCATTCGCCCACCGCGGCGCCGGCCCCGCCGGCCGCGTTCTCCTCCACGGTCACGAGCACGTCGTAGCCGCGCGCGAGCGAGAGCACCGCCTCCTCGTCCAGCGGCTTGACGAAGCGCATGTTGAACACCGTGGCGTCGAGCCGCTCCGCCACCTCCATGACGTGGTGGAGCAGGGGGCCGAAGGAGAGGAACGCGATGCGCGCCCCCCGGCGCCGCTCTTCGGCCCGGCCGATGGGGAGCGCGCGCATCTCCTCATCGACGGGGACGCCGGGGCCGGTGCCACGGGGATAGCGCACCGCGCACGGCCCATCGTGGAGGAAGCCCGTGTACAGCATTTGCCGCGTCTCGTTCTCGTCCGCCGGGGTCATGACCACGATGCCCGGCAGACAACGGAGGAAGGTCACGTCGTACGCACCGGCGTGGGTGGGTCCGTCCCCGCCCACGACGCCCGCGCGGTCGATCGCGAACAGCACGGGAAGGCCCTGCAGCACGACGTCGTGGACGGCCTGGTCGTAGGCCCGCTGGAGGAACGTCGAGTAGATCGCGACGACGGGCTTCAGCCCCTCGCAGGCGAGCCCCGCAGCGAAGGTGACGCTGTGCTGCTCGGCGATCGCCACGTCGAAGTAGCGCTCGGGGAAGTGCTCCGAGAAGCGTTCCATCTTCGACCCCTCGCGCATCGCGGGGGTGATCGCGACGAGCCGCTCGTCGCGCTCCGCCATGTCGCAGAGCCAGTCCCCGAAGACCTGGGAGTAGGTCGGCCGCGCCGGCGCGGCGCCCGACACGATCCCCACCGCCGGATCGAAGGGGGATCCGATGCCGTGGTACTTCACCGGGTCGGATTCCGCGGGCGCGTAGCCCTTTCCCTTGCGGGTCACGACGTGCAGCAACCGCGGGCCGTCGAGCCGCCGGAGGTTCGCGAGCGTGGGGAGCAGGGCCTTCAGGTCGTGCCCGTCGATCGGCCCCACGTAGTTGAAACCGAACTCCTCGAACAGCGTGCCGGGGACGATGAGGCCCTTGACGTGCTCCTCGGCCCGGCGCGCGATCTCATGGACCGGCGGCAGCCCGCTCAGGACTTTCTTGCCGCCCTTCCTGACCGTCGTGTAGAGACGGCCGGAGAGGAGCTGCGCAAAACGGTTCGTGAGCGCGCCGACGTTGGGCGAGATCGACATCTCGTTGTCGTTGAGGATCACGAGCAGGTCGGCGCCGACGCCTCCGGCATGGTTCAGGGCCTCGAACGCCATGCCGCAGGTGAGCCCGCCGTCGCCGATGACCGCGACGACCTTGCGGGCGCTTGCGGTGCGCCGGGCCGCGATCGCCATTCCCGCCGCCGCGCCGATGGAGGTGCCCGCGTGGCCGACCCCGAAGGTGTCGTAGGAGCTCTCGTCGCGCTTCGGGAACGGCGTGACGCCTTTCCACTTGCGCACCGTGTGCATCCGATCGCGCCGCCCGGTGAGGATCTTGTGGGGATAGCTCTGGTGTCCCACGTCCCAGACGATCCGGTCGTGCGGAGTGTCGTACAGGTAGTGGAGGGCGATGGTGAGCTCGACCGCGCCGAGCCCGGCCGCGAAATGGCCGCCGGATCGCGAGACGCTCTCGACGAGGTACCGGCGAAGCTCCTGGGCCACGTTGCGGAGCGCACGCTCCGGCAGCCGGCGCAGATCCTCCGGGGAGTCGATCGTCGAGAGCAGGGGATAGTGGGTGTCGGTGCCCATCTCGTCGCGGCTGTCGCGGTGCGGCTCGGGCCGAGTGGCCATGATCGGGACAACCAGCCACGCGGGGCAGGCGCGGGCGCTGCGCGTACACCGTTTCCCGTGGACTGGTGCGTTTTCTCCACTAGAATACAGCATCCGGTGCCGGCATCATCTTCGTATTGGAAAAGACTTCGACGGACGGCTCGGACGTGCCAGGACGCGGTGGATCCCCATGAACCCTCTCTCGTTGCGAAGCCTTCGGACGGCCGCCGCCGCTCTGATCGCGCTCGGCCTTTCCGGCTGCGCCACCACCATGAGCGGCGCTGCCGACCCGATCGATCCGCTGGAACCCGTGAACCGTGCGACCTATGCGTTCAACGATGCGTTCGACCGGGCGGTGATGAAGCCCGTCGCCAAGCTCTACCTCATGCTGCCGGACACCCTGCGCAACGGTATCCACAACGTGTTCGACAACGCCGCGTACCCCGGCACCGCCGTCAACCAGCTTCTCCAGGGGAAGCTCCGGCTCGCCGTGGAGGACTCCATGCGCTTCGCGTTCAACAGTACGCTGGGCATCGGAGGATGGTTCGACGTGGCGACCGGGTTCGGTCTCGAGCGGCATGAAGAGGATTTCGGCCAGACCCTCGCGGTGTGGGGCGTGGAAGAAGGGAGCTTCATCAACTACCCGCTCTTCGGGCCGAGCTCGATCCGGGACACGCCGGGCATCGCCGTCGCCGTGCTGACCGACTTGGTGACCTACGTCGCCCTGTTTCCCGTCACGCTGCTGGATCTCGTCGACACCCGGGCGAACCTCGACAGCGCGATCCGGCTACGGGACGAATCGGCGCTCGATCCCTACGTCTTCACCCGCGAGGCATACCGCCAGCGCCGGAACTTCCTCATCCACGACGGCAACCCGCCGCTCGACGACTTCGAGGAGGACGAGGAAGGGGGCTGAAGGCACGACGCCCCGACGGCCGCCACCGTGCGCGACGCCCGAACCGGGTCCTTTCTCCGGACCCGATTCGACGTTCCCCGCCGACCGGGAACAGGACCGGACGAGCCGGGAACTCAGGGCAACCGCATATAAACCCCCTGATTTATCAGCACGTCAGAGGAGTCACCATCATTCAGGTCAATTCGAAAAAGGGCGCAATCCGGAAAACGAACATGGATCGGTACCGTTTTTCATCGGAAATGACCGCTAAATCGCATTAACTCACTGAAATCTATACATTTTTAGTGATCTTGCCCTGGCCGGGAACTCCGGACAAACCTCATGGCCCAGTACGTCTACACCATGCACCGCGTCACCAAGGTGGTGCCGCCGAAGCGCGAGATCCTCAAGGAGGTCTCGCTGTCGTTCTTTCCGGGCGCGAAGATCGGAGTGCTCGGCCTGAACGGCGCCGGCAAGTCCTCGCTGCTGCGGATCATGGCGGGGGCGGATCCTGACCACCATGGGGAGGCGCGGCCCCAGGCGGGGATCCGGGTGGGGTATCTGCCCCAGGAACCGGTGCTCGATCCGGCGAAGGACGTGCGCGGCAACGTCGAGGAGGGGGTGGCCGAGGTCAGGCGGCTGCTCGAACGCTTCGACGAGATCAGCATCCGCTTCGGGGAGCCCCTCGACGACGAGGAGATGAACGCGCTCCTCGACGAGCAGGGCAGGCTCCAGGACGCGATCGAGGCGGCGCAGGGGTGGGAGATCGACCGTCGGCTCGAAGTCGCGGCGGACGCGCTGCGGCTGCCGCCGTGGGAAGCCACGGTCGGGCGTCTCTCCGGCGGCGAACGCCGCCGGGTCGCGCTATGCCGCCTGCTGCTGTCCGCTCCGGACATGCTGCTCCTCGACGAGCCGACGAACCATCTCGACGCGGAGTCCGTGGCGTGGCTGGAACGCTATCTGGAGGAATTCCCCGGCACGGTGGTCGCAGTGACCCACGACCGGTACTTCCTCGACAACGTCGCGGGTTGGATCCTGGAGCTCGACCGTGGCCGCGGCATTCCCTGGAAAGGGAACTACTCGTCGTGGCTCGAACAGAAGGAACGCCGCCTCGCGCAGGAGGAGCGCGAGGAATCCGCCCACCGGAGGGCCGTCAGGGCGGAGCTCGAATGGGTCCGGGCGAACCCGAGGGGACGGCAGGCGAAGAGCCGGGCACGGGTGCAGCGCTTCGAGGAGCTCGTGTCCCGGGAGTTCCAGAAGCGGAGCGAGACCAAGCAGATCCACGTGCCGCCGGGGCCGAGGCTGGGCGATCGGGTGGTCGAGGCGGTCTCGGTGCGCAAGGCGTTCGAAGGCCGGGTGCTGATCGACGACCTGAGCTTCAACCTCCCGGCCGGCGGCATCGTCGGGGTGATCGGCGCCAACGGCACCGGCAAGACGACGTTGCTCAGGATGATTGCCGGCCTCGAACCATCGGACGCGGGCACGCTCCGCGTCGGGGAGACGGTGGCGGTCGCGTACGTCGATCAGAGCCGCGACGCCCTCACCGGCGAGCACACCGTGTGGCGGGAGATCTCCGGCGGCCACGAGACGATCGCCGTCGGCCGCTTCGAGATCCATTCGCGCGCGTACGTCGGGCGCTTCAACTTCCGGGGCACCGACCAGGAGAAGCGGGTCGGCGACCTCTCCGGCGGTGAGCGCAACCGCATCCACCTCGCCAAGCTGCTCGTCAGAGGCGCGAACCTGTTACTCCTCGACGAGCCCACCAACGACCTCGACGTCGAGACCCTGCGCGCGATCGAGGAGGCGTTGCTCGACTTCCCCGGCTGCGCGGTCATCGTGTCCCACGACCGCTGGTTCCTCGACCGGCTCGCGACCCACACGCTCGCGTTCGAGGGGGACAGCCGGGTGGTGTGGTTCGAGGGCAACTACGCAGACTACGAGGCGGATCGCCGCCGCCGGCTCGGTGCCGGCGCGGACCGCCCCCACCGCGCGCGCTTCAAGCGTCTCGATGCCTGAACGATCGGAAACGCGCCAAACGCCCGACGCGCCGCCGGTCGGCCGGCGGTCGTGTCCCGAAAGACGCGCACCGGCCCCGAGGAGCTGAGTCTTGGACCCGAAACGATACGCGCAGGTGCTGGAGGAAGAAGCGGAGCTCGTCTGGAGCGAGGCCGACGTGGACGCGGCGTACGAAAGGCTCGCGCGGGAGATCTCGAACGCACTCGGAACGAGCAGCCCGCTGATCATCCCCGTGATGATGGGCGGCATGATTCCAGCTTCCCGAATCACGTCGCAGCTTGCGTTTCCCGTCGAACTCGACTATGTCCACGCTACCCGCTACCGCGGCGACGTGCGGGGCCGGACCCTCGAATGGCTCGCGCACCCGTCGAGCGACTTCAAGGGCCGGAGCGTGCTCGTCGTCGACGACGTCCTCGACGAGGGCATCACCCTCGCGGCGATCATCGCGCACTGCCGCGAGCTCGGCGCCCGGGAGATCTACTGTGCGGTGCTCGTCGACAAACAGCTCGGACGGCCTCGCGTATTCGCCCGCGCGGACTTCACCGGCCTGGAAGTGGACGATCGCTACGTCTTCGGCTGCGGGATGGATTACCGGGGCTACTTTCGGAACCTCCCCGCGATCTACGCACTCAAGGAAGCCTGTTACTGTTAGTTGCAGAAATGCCCGCGCCCATACACATTCACCGTGCAAAACAAGGAATTTTTCCGGCCGATGCGGCGTGTGACCCAAATTCACCGCCGGCGAGGGGGACCCACCGCCCTCGCCCGCGCAGACTTCACCGGGCTGAGCGAGAGCGAGGCCGCCGCATGGCGATGCCCCGCGGGGCCGGGCCCGGATGGCCGACCTGGGACAACCGGCCTGGAATGAGCGATCTGGCGATCATCGGAGGCACGGGGCTCACCGCCCTCGGCGGCCTGGAGATCGTGCGCCGCGAGCCGGCCGAGACTCCGTGGGGAGCGCCCTCCGCGCCGCTGGTCCACGGCCGGCTGGCGGGCGCGGAAGTCGTGTTTCTCGCACGCCACGGCGAACCGCACACCATTCCCCCCCATCGCGTGAACTACCGCGCCAACGTCTGGGCGCTGCACCACGCGGGGGTGCGACGGATCGTCGCCGTCGCGGCGGTGGGAGGCATCCGCGACGATCTCGGCGAAGGGGCGGTCGCGATCCCCGACCAGATCATCGACTACACGTGGTGCCGGGGCCACACCTTCTTCGAGGAGGTCCTCGATCACCCCGTACACGTCGACTTCACGTCCCCGTACTGTGGGCGGCTGCGCGACGGATTGCTCGACGCCGCGCGCCGCGCGGGTGTCGAGGCGGCCGACGGCGGCACCTACGCCGCCACTCAGGGGCCGCGGCTCGAATCGGCGGCCGAGATTGATCGCCTGGAACGCGACGGATGCGATCTCGTGGGCATGACCGGGATGCCGGAGGCCGCCCTGGTGCGCGAGCTGGAGATGAGTTACGCGCACTGTGCGGTGGTGGCGAACCGGGCGGCGGGCCGGGGCGCGGAGGCACCGACCATGGAGGCAATCCGGGCCAACCTGGAATCGGGGATGGCGGGAGTACGGAAGCTGCTCGCCGAATTCGTATCGGCTCCGTCACCAAGCCACGGGAGCCGCAATACCGTTCCCGGTTCCGGCTCCTTGAGGCCAGGGAGGAGCCGCCGAGCCCGCAGATCTGCGCAGAGCTGACGAGATTCGACGCCAAGTCCGCGGAAGTTCCGGGAAGTGGAGCCGCAAGGCGGTGTTTCGGGGCGATCGGATTGCCCCCCGCCCATCTGCGTTGAATTTTCTCTGCTTCACATTTTCCCGGCGTCAAGTTACGGTGTACACCGAACATCGGTTGTCGCCGTCGGCCGAGATTGAGCGGCGGTACGGCCCGAATGGGGCAGGCGACGCGGCCGAACGGGTCCGGGGAAGGGAGCGTGCCGGCTTCCCGACGGACCGGGCCGCCTTGGCCGGGTCCGTTCGGCGCTCCCGCCGGTACACGCCGGCGGTCCCTCGGCACAGCCGGAGCCGTATGCCGCACAGGCAGAGGAGGACCGGAATCATGCAAGAGAAACCCCCGATACAGGTGGCGGAGACGGGCGTCTGGAAGGGACTCAACCCCGCCATGGGACTCGCCTCGAAGGGCATGGTCGCCGCCTTCGTGGTCTTCACCGCCCTGAACGTCGAGTTCGCCAACTCCATCTACTCGGCCGTGCGCGGCTGGGTCGAATCGGCGCTGAACTGGTACTACATCAGCGCCCTCGTGGTGATGGTCTTCGTCTGCATCTACCTGATGTGCAGCCGCCACGGCGCGGTCAAGCTCGGCGACGACGACAGCAAGCCCGAGTTCAGCAACTTCTCCTGGTTCGCCATGCTGTTCTCGGCCGGGGTGGGCATCGGGCTGCTCTTCTTCGGCATCGCCGAGCCGATGTTCTACTTCGACAACACCGAGCCCTGGGGCTATCCGAACAACCCCTTCGCGGATCGGGAGCTCGTCACCGAGATGAACGAGGAGCGCGCGGCCCTCGCGATGCGGGTGACGTACTTCCACTGGGGATTCCACGGTTGGGCGGTGTACGTGATGATCGGGCTCTGCCTCGCCTACTTCGGGTTCCGCAAGAAGCTGCCGCTCACCCTGCGCTCGTCGCTCTATCCGGTCATCGGCGACCGGATCTACGGCCCCATCGGCCACGCGGTGGACCTGCTGGCGGTGTTCGGCACGGTGTTCGGGGTCGCCACCTCCCTCGGCCTCGGGGTCAGCCAGATGGCCACCGGGCTCAACTTCCTGTTCGGCGTGGATCCCGGGACCACCACCCAGGTCATCCTGATCGCGGTCATCTCCCTGGTGGCGACGCTGTCCGCCGTCTCCGGGGTCGGCAACGGCATCCGCATCATCTCGGAGTGGAACATCTGGCTGAGCGTGGTCCTCCTCGCCTACTTCCTGTTCGGGGGGCCGTTCCAGTGGCTGATGGGGTTCTTCGTCACCACCGTCGGCGACTACCTCTGGAACGTCATCCCCATGGGCTTCCAGACCTTCAACGAGGAAGGGGCTTCCGCCTGGCAGGGGGGCTGGACGATCTTCTACTGGGGCTGGTGGATCTCGTGGGCGCCCTTCGTCGGGATGTTCATCGCCCGGATCAGCCGCGGCCGGACCATCCGGGAGTTCATGCTGGGGGTGATGTTCGTCCCCACCACCATCGCCTTCTTCTGGCTCTGCATCTTCGGCGGAAACGCGATGTACCTGGAGCTGACCGCGGAAGGCGGGGTGGGCACCGCGGGGATCGCGCAGTTGATCCGGGACTGGAACCTGCCCGCGGCCCTGTACGGCACCATCGAGCGGATGACGGACGTGCACTGGCTGAACTGGGCGATGGCGGCGCTGGCGACCTTCCTGCTCGCCACCTGGTTCATCACCTCGTCGGACTCGGGAACGCTCGTCATCACCACCATGCTCAGCATGGGCGACGACAACCCCCCGCAGAGGTTCCGGATCGTCTGGGGGGTCGGCGAGGGATTCGTGGCGGCGGCCCTGCTGCTCGCCGGCGGCCTGAAGGCGCTTCAGACCGCCTCCATCGCGGCGGCGCTGCCGGTCAGCGTGATCATGCTCCTGATGACCTACGGGATCGTCAAATCCCTGAGCGAAGATTCGAGCGCGGTGCCCGCGCCAAGCACGACGAGGGCGCCGGACGGCACCAGCCTGAGGGGAGAGCTGCACGCCTGAACGGAACGGCCGCTCGGGGACGGTGCGCCCGCCTGCTCCCGATGCACCCACCCGTCCCGGCCGGCCCGAAGCCGGCGGGCTCCGGGAGAGGCGGGCGGCAGGGAGGGCGATCGAACACGGGGTCCCGCGGAGGCCGCAGGCACCGGGAACCGATACAGGGGAGGTCAAGGCAATGCACACACCGTTTCGCCTTGGAGCCGTCGCTCTGGCCGCCGTCCTCGTCCAGGCGGGCGGCGCGGCTGCGCAGACGGCGCCGCACAAGGATCTGACCATCGTCTCGTGGGGCGGCAGCTACACCAGAAGCCAGATGCTGGCCTACGTGAAGCCGTACCGCCGCCGGATCGGCGAGTGGGTGTCGATGGAGACCTACAACGGCGGCCTCGATGAAATCCGCGAACAGGTCGAGACCGAGAACGTGGTCTGGGACGTGGTGGACTTCGAGCTGTCCGATCTCATCCGGGGGTGCCGCGAAGGTCTGCTCGAGAAGATCGACCACGGGACACTGGCGGCCGGCAGCGACGGCACGCCGGCCGCGCAGGACTTCATCCCCGGCGCACTCACCGACTGCGGCGTCGGCCAGATGGTCTGGGCCACCGTCGTCGCCTATGACGGCGGCAAATTCCGGAGCGACCGTCCGGCCAGACTCGCGGACTTCTTCGACGTGAAGAAGTTTCCCGGCAAGCGGGGCTTGAGACGCGATCCGAGGGTGGTCATGGAATGGGCGCTGATGGCGGACGGCGTCGCCCCGGCCGAGGTCTACGCCACGCTGGAGACCGAGGAGGGACAGGCGCGCGCGTTCGGCGTCCTGGACCGGATCAGGACGCAGATCGTGTGGTGGCAGTCGGGGGCGGAGCCGGTCCGGCTCCTGGATTCGGGCGCGGTCGCGATGACCTCCGTGTGGAACGGCCGCATGTACCGCCCGATGGTCGAGGAAGGCAAGGACTACGCCATCGTGTGGGACGGGCAGATCTGGGACATCGACTCCTGGGGGATCCCCAAGGGCGCCGACAACCTCGCCAGGGCGATGGATTTCATCCGCTTCGCCACGAGCTCCGAACCGCTCGCGGAGCAGACGAAACACATCACCTACGGGCCGGCGCGGGTCTCGGCGATGGCCCTGGTGGATGACGGCACGAAGGCGATGCTGCCCACCGCGGAGGCGAACATGGCCAACGCGCTGCAAATGGACGCCGCATGGTGGGCGACCCACCAGGCAAAGCTGTCGGCAAGGATGGAGCAGTGGCTGGCGAAAGGGGGCCGCGGCCTGTCGGGGTCCGCCCGCTGAAGCCCGGCGGGCCGGAGATCGGGGCATCGAAAGTCGGTGCCGGGACGGCCGCTACTTCTGGAGTGGGCGCTCCACGAATCGGGGATTGGGAAGCCGATGCCGATCGTCGGAACTCCAGGAATTGAGATTCCCCGAACGTCCGGTCGGTTGTCCGGCCACCCGGAAGGCAAAACCGCTTCCCTTGAACGATTCGAACCACGGGCCGCCCGGGGCAGCGGCCCCGCACAGGCCGCTCGACTCCGGCCGTACGGTCCTGTCCCCGGATTGCCGGCCATCTCCGGCTTCTGACCGTCGGGCAAGGGGACGTACATTTTGGCTGAGCCTTTTTCACGGCACACCCGGAATTCGCAGGCCAGCTCCGCCGTCTCCCAGGCGGCGGTGTCCGAGGCTCAGGAGAACACCGGCGATGCACCCGACCTCGGCAGCCGATTGCGCGCCGAGCTGGAGGCGGTGCTGGCCGAGACCGACGCGCCGCTTGCGCCCGAGGGAGCGGCCCTGTTTCCGGCGACCGGCGCCGGGGTCGGACACGCCGTCCTCGACCGCGAGATGCGCGCCGAACTCAGGGCCCTGCGCGCCGGCCGGGACGCCGACCCTTTCAGCAACCCGATCCAGCTCCAGGCGCTACGCTTGAGCCGCCGCATCGACGCGGGCGAGGTGTCGCTGTCCGACGTCGAGCAGTTGATCCAGCGCCTGACCGCCGACGCCTTCCTGGCCGGCGCCGGCCGTCTGGCCGGGCGCATGGGCGAGACCGATCCCGCCGCCAATGCGCGGGTCGTGCGCGCGCTGATCGAAGGCTTGGCCCACGACCCCGAGACCGGCGTCCCCGTGCCCTTCGACAGGTTCCGGGCGGCGGTGGAGCGCGCGCCCTTCGGCATCGTGTTTACCGCGCACCCCACCTTCGCCCTCTCGGCCACGTTGCTGCGCATCCAGGCGCAGCTCGCAACCGGCCACGACGACCGGGGCCGGCGACTCTCCGCCGCCGACCGCACCACCCTGGTCCGCCGGACGCTCGCCGCGGAGCATCGGCCCGAAAAGGTGCTCGACCTCGCCACCGAGCACGCCCTTTCGCTCCAGGCCATCGCCGGCGCACGGGACGCTCTGGTCCGGGTCTACGGGATCGTCTTCGACGTGGCGCGCGAGGTCTGGCCCGAGCGCTGGCTGGAGCTCAAGCCCCGGTTGCTGACCGTCGCGAGCTGGGTCGGCTACGACCTCGACGGGCGGGCCGACATCGGCTGGTCGGAAACCTTCCACCGGCGTCTGGTCGTCCAGTGGCGCCAGCTCGTCCACTACCGGGACACGGCGATCGAGCTGAGCGGGACCTTGTTGGGCGCCGCCCCCGACGCCGAGGCCCTGCGCCACATCCTGGAGCTGCTGGAAAGCCGCCTCGACCTGGCGGTCCGCACCGTCGAGGAAGAGATCGAGGTCTTCGGCCGCCCCGAGCCGGATTCCTTGCGCCGGGCCGGACACATGAGCCGGATCGCACGGCGCATGTACGCCGGCCGCGAGCGCCGGCTGACCCGTGCCGAGCCGCTCATCGATCTGGTCGAGCGTGCCCTCGCCCGCGCGGCCGACCTCGCCGGAAGCGGCACGGCCGCGGCGGGGACGCTCGGGCGGCTCGCGGTGCTGCGCGCGGAGCTGGCCAACTTCGGCCTCGGGATGGCGCATACCCACGTACGGCTCAACGCGACCCAGATCCACAACGCCATCCGCCGCGAGATCGGCCTGGAGGCGGCACCCGACGACCCGACCCACCGGCGCAGCTACGCCGCCGCCGTCAACGCCCTGCTGGACGCGGTCGAGCCCGTCACCATCAACTTCGGCTCCCTGCTCAACGAGGGCGCGTCCGCCACGCGGCTGATGATGGTGGTCGCGCAGATGCTGAAATACGTGGACGCGACGACGCCGGTGCGCTTCCTGATCGCGGAGTGCGAGACCTCGTTCACGCTGCTGGCCGCGCTCTACTTCGCGAAGCTGTTCGGCATCGCCGATCGGGTGGAGATCTCGCCGCTGCTGGAGACCCGCAAGGCGCTGGAGCGGGGCCCGCGGGTGATCGACGAGATCCTGGCCAATCCGCACTACCGCGCCTACGTCGAGACGACGGGCCGCCTGTGCGTGCAGACCGGCTACTCCGACACCGGGCGCAAGCTGGGCCAGACCGTGGCGGGCGCCTCGGTCGAGCGCATGCGCATGCGGATCGGCGAGGTCTTCGCCCGCCACGATCTCCGGCATGTCGAGCTGCTGATCTTCGACACCCACGGCGAGTCGATCGGCCGCGGCGCCCATCCCGCGGGCTTCGGCGACCGGCTCCGCTACGTCTCCCCGCCGGAGAGCCGCCGGCGCTTCACCCGCGACGGCATCCTGTTCAAGCAGGAGACGAGCTTCCAGGGCGGCGACGGCTACCTCTGGTTCTTCACCCCGTCCGCCGCGTTCGCGAGCGTCACCCGCATCCTGGAGTTCTCGCTGGCGCCGCCCGACGACGAGGACGGCGATCCCTTCTACGCCGAGGCCGACTACGTCGCCGAGTTCTTCACCACCATCCAGTTCTTCTACGACGCGGTGATGCACGACCCCGACTACGCGGCGCTCCTCGGGGCGTTCGGCACCAACATGATGTACCCGACCGGCAGCCGCTCGCTGCGCCGCCAGCACGAGCCCGGCGCCGCGGTCGACCTCGCGCATCCCTCCCAGCTTCGCGCGATCCCGCACAACGCGACGTTGCAGCAGCTCGGTTACCTGGCCAACACCGTGGCCGGCGCCGGGCGGGCGATCCGCAAGAACCCGGTGGCGTTCCGGGCGATGCACGCCTCTTCGCCGCGTTTTCGCCGGGTGTTCGGCCTGATCGCCTGGGCGATGGCGTTCAGCGACACCGACGTGCTGAAGGCGTACGTCGACACCCTGGACCCGGGGCTGTGGCTGTTGCGCATGGCGTACCCCCGGATCGAGCACCGGCGGTTCGACGAGCTGCGCGCCATCAGCCGGTTCATCGAAGGCCATGCCCGACACGACCGGCTGAACGGCATCCTGCGCACGCTGGAATGCGATCTCTTCGACATGCTGCACGCGCTGGCCGAGCCGGACGCGGCCACCGATGGGGTCTGCGACGGAAACGGGGAGGACGGCAGCCTGAAGGTGGACGTGCCGGCGACCATGACCGAAGACCTGCGGCTCCTGCACGTGATCCGCATCACGCTGATCCAGCGCATCTACATGCTCGCGACGCACATCCCGGAATTCAGCCTGCGCCACGATCTTTCGCCCGAGGAGCTGCGCGCCCGCATCCTCAGGCTCGACGTCGAGGAAGCGCTGGAGGCGTTGCGCGTGATCTTCCCCCAGGACAACACCGGTGGCGGCCCCGAGGACTTCGGCGAGCCCGCGACCTACGAGTCCGACACCGGGCAATCCTACACCCGGGAGCACGCGCACATCTTCCGGCCCATGGGGAAGCTCTACGAGCTGGTGCGCCGCACCAGCTCGGGCGTCAACCACATCATCGGGGCGATGGGCTGATCGCCGGATCGACGTCCAGATCCGCCGCCGGCCTGCAAGCCGGCGGCGCGGGTTCGCGGATCGGGTCGAGATACTAGGCGGTCACACCCCCCACGGACTCTTCGAGCTCCATGTATGGGCCGGGGCGGTAGCGACGCGGGTTCACGCCCTTCCGGTCGTCGTTGACGATCCTGGTGTCCGCGACGGTGGTCTCGTGCCACAGCCACGTGAGGCGTCCGAGATCGTAGTCGACGCCTTCCTCCGCGTCCTCGCGCACGAGCCGGATCAGCTCCACGTCGGTGAGCTGGGCATGCACCGGCGTGAAACGGAACAGGGTGACGTGGTCGTTCGCGCCCCGGACGGAGTGCAGGGGATGCAGCCAGAACACGGAGTCGCCCCCGTCGTACTCCTTGAAATCCCCCATCAGCGGCGCCGCGGGTTCGCACACCGGTCAACGGAATTTCCTGGATTCTGAGACAGCCGAGGTTGTCCGTTCGCGGAAGCGAGGGGCGGTTGCCGTACCATGCGCGCCTTGCCGCGGGTGTGTGCAAGGGAAACGTTGCGCCGGCACCGGGGTCTGACCGGGCGCCGCCGTTTCGAGGCCGTGGGGCGATCGGCCCGAAGGGGCGATCCGTTCGACAAGGAGAAGGAGCATGTTCAAGTCGTTCTTTGCCAACCGGCGCTGGCTGCACTGGTCGGCGCTGGGCAGTGCCGCGATCCTGGTGGTCACCTGGTACAAGGTGCAGCTCGACGTCCGGATCAACGAATGGTTCGGGGACTTCTACGACACCCTGCAGAAGGCGCTCGCCGAGCCCGGAGCGGTGGAGTTCGGCGACTTCCTCGCCAAGTGCCTCACCTTCGCGGAGATCGCCGGGATCTACATCACCGTCGCGGTGCTGCTCGAGTTCTTCGTCCGTCATTACGTCTTCCGCTGGCGAACCGCGATGAACGACTACTACATGTCGTACTGGCACCAGGTGCGCCACATCGAAGGCGCGGCCCAGCGGGTGCAGGAAGACACCATGCGCTTCGCCCGCATCGTCGAGGGGCTGGGCGTCTCGTTCATGCGATCGGTGATGACCCTCTTCGCCTTCCTTCCCCTGCTCTGGGGCCTGAGCGAGCACGTGACCGAGCTGCCCTGGATCGGAAAGGTCGACCACTCCCTCGTCTGGCTCGCGATCGTCTCCGCCGCGGCCGGCACGGTGTTGCTCGCGATCGTGGGGATCAAACTCCCGGGTCTCGAGTTCAACAACCAGAAGGTGGAGGCCGCGTACCGCAAGGAGCTGGTCTACGGCGAAGACCACGAGGAGCGGGCGGAGCCCGAGACGATCACGGAGTTGTTCGCGAACGTGCGCAAGAACTACTTCCGGCTCTACAAGCACTACCTCTACTTCGACGTCGCGAAGTGGTCCTACCTCCAGTTCGGGGTCATCGTGCCCTACATCATGATGGGCCCGACCATCGTGGCGGGGGTCGTCACCCTCGGCGTGCTGCAGCAGATTCTGCGCGCGTTCGACCGTGTGGAGACCTCGTTCCAGTTTCTCGTGAACTCCTGGTCGATCATCGTGGAGCTGATCTCGATCTACAAGCGCCTCAAGGCGTTCGAGTCGCAAATCAAGGTCGGCGGCCCGACCTCCAACCCGGGAGCAGGCGGCGCGGGACCGGCCCTTGAAGGCGCGAGGGCGTAAGCGTCCGGGCAATGGCGCGAGGCGTCCTCGCTCCCGGGGCCCGTTGTGATCCCGCTCGCTTCGCCGGTCCGAAGCGCAGCCCCGTCGAGCCGGGGTTCCGGGAGCCCTCTCGCTGCATGTGCAGACTGTCGTCGCCACGGCGAATCGGGAGGCTCTGCTACATTCGACGATCCCGGACCGCTGAAGCACGGAGACCAACATGCCCGCCGACACCACGGCCGCCGAATCCGCCTCGCAACCTCCTCGACACCGGCCCGCGCAGGAGTTCTCCGGCTGCCGCCCCATCCCCCTGAAGCGTGAAGACCTCGCCGCTCATGACGGCCGCTCCGGGTACTGGGACGGCGACACCCAGACCGCCTGGGTCGTCTCCGAGCCCACTTCGGCCACCCACGAGCAGCCCTCGCAGCGCCTCGCCGGCATCGGCCAGGTGATCGCCGGAGTGCGCGGTTCACCCATCGAGTGCTATGGCACGATGGATTTGCTGCTGCGCAACGCACAAGGCGTGAAATGGCGCATCATGCAGGCCGACCAGTCGGTCTACCTGCGCCCCGCGCGGGCCCGCCTGCCGACCGATGCGATGGAGATCGGCACACACGACTACCCGGACGTGGTGCTTGAAGTGGACCATACGACAGACGTGCGCCGGGGCAAGCTGGGGCTGTACGAGGCATGGGGTTTCCCCGAGGTGTGGGTGGACGTCCCGGAGTCGGGGTACGCGGTGGGCCGCCCCTCGGGCCTGTCGCCCGGACTGACGATTTACCTGCTGGAAGGGGGCACCTACCGGACGGCGTCGCAAAGTCGTGCGTTCGCCCCGTTCCCTCTGCGCCGGCCGGCCTACTTCGGCGACCTGTCGGCGGGGTGGACGACCGGGCCGGAAGACCGGCGCCGCGCGCGGAAGAACTTCAGCAGCAGGCGGGCCGACGCATCGGCAAGGACGCCGGCGCGTACCACCGGCCGGTGGTTGAGCCGGGTACATCCGAGGATGTCGAACACACTCCCGGCCCCGCCCCAGCGCTCGTCGGCCGCCCCGTACACGACGCGCTCGACGCGCGCGTGCACGATCGCGCCCGCGCACATCACGCAGGGCTCCATCGTCGCGTAGAGGGTCGCTCCGGAGAGCCGGTAGTTGCCGGCGGCGCGCGCAGCAGCCCGGAGCGCCTGGATCTCGGCGTGCGCGGTGGGATCGGCGTCGCCGATCGGCGCGTTGGCTCCGGCCCCGATCTCGATGCCGTCGCGAACGAGGATCGCGCCTACCGGCACCTCGCCTTCGCGGGCCGCACGCGCCGCGAGGGCAAGGGCGCGTCGCATCCAGTGCTCGTCGTCGTACATGGCGGAGTTCGCCTCCGATCGGCCTCCGGCGTCGGATCGGAAGTTGCCCGTTTCCGAACGGCCGTCGGTGCCGGATCTGGTCTCGGCCGCCGATGGGCCGTCGCTCGGGGTCACGTCTGGTGTCGTTTGCCTCCGGCCGGCGCCCGACATGCCTCCGGCCGGCGCCCGACGTGCCTCCGGACCGGTACGTCCGCCCCCGAACGGCGCCCGGTGCCCAGGTACAGTGGAATGCCTGCAACCGGCGCGCACCATCGCGGGGTGGCGCCCACCGCCGGCGGACGCTTCGGGGCCATCGCGGCTTTCCGAATCTCGCGGCCGTCTTTTCCCGCGCCCCTTGCCGGAAGCCCCGCTACGCGCCCTCACTCCCACTCGATCGTGGCGGGCGGCTTGCCCGATACGTCGTAGACCACGCGGGACACCCCCGCGATCTCGTTGACGATGCGGTTCGAGACCCGTTCGAGGAATTCGTGGGGCAGGTGCGCCCAGCGCGCGGTCATGAAGTCCACCGTCTCCACCGCCCGCAGCGCGATGACGTGCTCGTAGCGGCGCCGGTCGCCCGTCACTCCCACGGACTTCACCGGCAGGTAGACCGCGAACGCCTGGCTCACCGAATCGTAGAGCCCGGCCGCGCGCAGGGCGCCGATGAAGATCGCGTCGGCACGGCGCAGCACCTCGGCGTACTCCTGCCTCACCTCGCCCAGGATGCGCACCCCGAGGCCGGGCCCCGGGAAGGGGTGGCGGTACACGAGCTCGGAGGGAAGCCCGAGTTCGACGCCGATGGTCCGCACCTCGTCCTTGAAGAGCTCGCGGAGCGGCTCGACGAGGCGGAGGCTCATCCGCTCCGGCAGCCCGCCCACGTTGTGGTGCGACTTGATGACGTGCGCCTTGCCGGTCGCGGCGGCGGCGGACTCGATGACGTCGGGGTAGATCGTGCCCTGCGCGAGCCAGCGGACCCCGTCGAGCCTCGCCGCCTCCTCTTCGAATATCTCGATGAACGCGCGCCCGATGCGCCGGCGCTTCTCCTCCGGGTCGGAGACGCCCGCGAGCGCGGCGAAGAAGCGGTCCCCGGCCTCGGCCCGGACCACGTCGACGCCGAGATGCCCGGCGAACGTGGCCATGACCCGATCGCCCTCGCCGAGCCGGAGCAGGCCGTTGTCCACGAAGATGCACTTCAGCCGATCGCCGATCGCGCGGTGGAGCAGCGCCGCGACCACCGAGGAGTCGACACCGCCGGAGAGCGCGAGCAGGACGTGGCCGCCGCCCACCTCCCGGCGCACCCGCTCGATGCCGTCGTCGATGATTGCGGCCGGTGTCCAGCCCGATGCGCAGCCGCAGACCTCGTGCACGAAGCGGCGCAGGATGCGCGCGCCCTGGCGGGTGTGGGTGACCTCCGGATGGAACTGCACGCCGTAGAAGCCACGGGACTCGTCGGCGATCCCGGCGATCGGCGCGTTGGCGGTCGAGGCGATGCACCGGAACCCCGGCGGCAGCGAGGTCACGCGGTCCCCGTGGCTCATCCACACGTCGAGCAGGCCGTGGCCCTCGGGGCTCACGTGGTCCTCGATGCCGGCGAGCAGCCGGGAATGTCCACGCGCGCGGACCTGCGCGTACCCGAACTCGCGGTGCTCGGCGGCCTCGACCCCGCCCCCGAGCTGCGCCGCCATCGCCTGCATGCCGTAGCAGATGCCGAGCACCGGCGCCCCCAGATCGAATGCCGCGTCCGAGGCGCGGTGCCCCGAGGGCTCGTTGACCGATTCGGGGCTCCCGGACAGGATGACGCCTTTCGGCGCCAGCGCCCGCAGCCGCTCCGGGGCGACGTCGAAGGGATGGATCTCGGAGTACACGTTCGCCTCGCGCACGCGCCGGGCGATGAGCTGGGTGTACTGCGAGCCGAAATCGAGGATGACGATCCGGTCGGAGTGGATGTCGGGAGGAGTCACCGGCGTCACGCGAGGACCTTGCTCCCGGGAGGGCGCGACGGGCGAACGGGCGATCGCGTCCTGGGCGCCCGATCAGCCGGCACGGTAGTTCGGAGCCTCCTTCGTGATGCTCACGTCGTGGACGTGGCTCTCGCGCATTCCCGCGCCGGTGAGACGGACGAAGCGCGTCTTTTTCCGGAATTCCTCCAGATTCCGGCAGCCCGTGTAGCCCAGGCTCGCGCGAAGCCCGCCGGCAAGCTGGTTGATGACCGCGGAGAGCGGCCCTTTGTACGGCACCCGCCCTTCGATCCCCTCCGGCACGAGTTTTTCGAGCTCGGTCGTCGAGTCCTGGAAGTAGCGGTCCCGCGAGCCCCGCTCCCGGGACATCGCACCGAGCGACCCCATGCCGCGGTAGGATTTGTACGAACGCCCCTGGTAGAGCTCGACCTCGCCCGGCGACTCCTCGGTGCCCGCGAACAGGCCGCCCACCATGACTGCGTGCCCGCCGGCCGCGAGGGCCTTCGCCGCGTCCCCGGAGAAACGGATCCCGCCATCGGCGATGACCGGGACGCGGGCTCCCCCGACGGCCCGGCTCACCTCGCCGATCGCCGAGAGCTGCGGTACCCCGACTCCGGCGACGATCCGCGTGGTGCAGATCGAGCCCGGCCCGATCCCGACCTTCACCCCGTCGCATCCCGCCTGGACCAGCGCCAGCGCCCCTTGGGCGGTGGCGACGTTGCCGGCGATGACCTGCATGTCGGGGAAGTGCTGCTTGATCGAGCGTACGCGGTTGACGACGCCCTGGGAGTGTCCGTGCGCGGTGTCCACGACGATGACGTCGGCGCCCGCGCCGACGAGCGCCTCGACCCGCTCGTCGGTCCCCGTACCGGTGTTCACCGCGGCCCCGACCCGAAGCTGCTCGTGCTCGTCCTTGCACGCATCCGGGTACTCGCGGGCCTTCTGGATGTCCTTCACGGTCACCAGCCCGCGCAACTCGAAGTCCTCGTTCACCACCAGCACCTTCTCGATGCGGTGCTTGTGCAGGAGCCGGCGGATCTCACCCCGGGAGGCGCCTTCGCGCACCGTGACGAGCTTCTCCTTCGGGGTCATCACGCTCGCCACCGGGGCGTCGAACTGGGTCTCGAAGCGCAGGTCGCGATGGGTCACGATGCCGACGAGCTCCTTGCCGTCGGCGACCGGCACTCCGGAGATGTCGTGCTCGCGGGTGAGATCGAGCACCTCGCGGATGCTCGCCCGCGGCGGCACCGTGATCGGATCGGCGATGACCCCGCTCTCGAACTTCTTGACCACACGAACCTGCCGTGCCTGTTCCTCCGCGGACATGTTCTTGTGGATGACGCCGATTCCGCCGGCCTGCGCGATGCCGATCGCGAGCCGCGCCTCGGTCACCGTATCCATGGCCGAGGATACGAAGGGGATATTGAGCGCGATCTCGCGGGTGAGCCGCGAACGAAGATCGGTGTCGCGGGGGAGCACCTCGGAGTAGCCGGGAACCAGGAGAACGTCGTCGAACGTCAGCGCCTGCTGCACCTCGAGCATCGAACGGGGCTCCCGGAGCGGTGCGGGGGAGGGGTGACCAAGCAGTATATGCCTTGCTCGGTGCACGGTAAATGATGATGCAATGCCCCGGCAGTTCCCGCTCACGCCGTTCATCGTTCCGTATGGCGTGCCGGAACCGTGGCCGCTGGAGGCCACGCGACGCTCGATCTCCGCGTTGAAGTCGATGACGGCGCGTCCGCCTCCGTCGAAGGTCTTGTTGACGTCGATCAGGACGACGTCGAGATCCGCCACCGACCCGGCTTCCTCAGTCTCGGGCCGCCGGATCGGAAGCGTCCGCGAGCTCGGACCCTGGGCCCCTCCGAAGCACCGGCAACTCCTGCCGTATCCCGGAATACGACGTCCCCCGGAATGTGATGTCCCATGGTTCGATTGCGCAGTCTCAGTCGCACGACGGCGCTCCGTCGAGCGTCTCGATCATCGCCAGTACGCGGTCCCGCGCACCGCGGTTGGCCTCGACGAACGCGCGCCCTCTCCCGCCGGTTGTGTACCGGCGGTTGGCGTCCTTCAGGTAGCCGGCCACGGCCCGGGCGAGACTCGCCGGATCGTCGACGAATTCCGCACCGCCCGCCTCGACCAGCCGGCGGCTGATCTCGGCGAAGTTGTACACGTGCGGACCGAACAGCACCGGCAGCGCGAGGGCGGCGGGTTCGAGCATGTTGTGCCCGCCGGTCTCGACCAGGGTCCCGCCCACGAAGGCCACGTCCGACGCCGCGTAGAACAGGGGCAGCTCGCCCATCGTGTCGCCGATGTACACCCGGACGCCGGTGCAGTCCGCGGGTCGCCGGGAGCGCCTGGCCGACTCGAACCCCCGGCGGCGCACGAGGGCGGCCGCCGCCGCGAAGCGCTCGGGATGCCGGGGGACGAGAACCAGCAGGCTGTCGGGCAGTGTCTCGATCACCCTTTCGAATGCGTCGAGCACCTGCTCTTCCTCTCCTTCATGGGTGCTCGCGGCAATCCAGATACCGCGTGCGACACCCCAGGTGCGACGCAGCGACGCCGCTTCCTCGTGCAGGCTCGCGGGCAACCGGATGTCGAACTTCGTGCTCCCGGTCACCTCGATGACCTCCGGCGGTACCCCGATGGAAGCCGCGCGGCGGGCGTCCTCGCCGCTCTGCACCGCGGCTGCCGCGACGCCGCCGAGGGCCGGTGCGAACAACCGGCGGAACCGCCGGTAACCCGCCGCCGAGCGCTTCGAGAGGCGCATGTTGGCCATGACCACCGGCACTCCGCGCGCGTGGCAGCCCGCCAGCAGGTTCGGCCAGATCTCCGTCTCCATGATGATCGCGACACGGGGAAGGGTCCCGTCGAGGAACCTCGCCACCGCGCCGGGAAGGTCGAACGGGAGGTAGCGGTGGACGACGCCGGCGCCGAACGCCTGCGAAATGCGCTCCGCGCCGGTCGGTGTGGTCGAGGTGACGAGGATCGTCTCGCCGGGACGGCGTTCCCGCAACGCCTTTACGATCGGTACCGCGGCCTGGGTCTCGCCGACCGACACCGCGTGGATCCACAGGCATCCGCGGCGCACGCCGATCCGCGCGCCCAGCCCCAGACGTTCGCCGAGCCGGCGGCGGTAGCCGGGGTTGCGCAGCAGTCCGCGCCACAGCAACCGCGCGAGGAGGAGCGGCGTCGCGAGATACAGCACCGCCGTGTAGACGATCCTCATGGCTCAGGGGACGGGATCGACGCCGTCACGACCCCGCCGAAGCCCGGCGTGGATGCAGCGCAACGGCGGCGGGCCGCAACACCGCGCCGGCGAACCGTGGGACGGCAGGTGAACGGACACCGGGGCACCGGTGTCGAGGACCATCTTCAATCGACGTCCTTCGGAACACGATGCTGATCCGGACCCTGACCGCGAAAGCATAACCCGGCATTTCGACTTGGGCACCTTTCCCGATCGCCGGCCGCGTCGAAAGCCCATTTGCCGATCTTCCGACCGCCGTCCAACGCCGCCGCCGGCGCGAACGCGTACGGCACACGCACCGCGTTCACCGCCTCGGCGCAAGCGCCCCTCCGGCGGTTCGCCCTACCAGCCAGACCTCGTCGGGGAAGACGCCGCGGCGCACGCGCGCACAGCGTGCGGCCGCGCCCCCGCGATGCAGAGCGCGGACACGCCCTCCGGCGCCGTCATCCCGCGGGTCCTGGCGCGGGCCGCGCGCGATGGACTTCCGGGCGGTGCAGGGGCGCGGTGGTCGCGGTCGGGATGGGCAAGGCATCGCGGGCGCGGCCGCCGGACACGATATGCTCGACGAACGTCTCGACCACCGAATTCGCCGGCATGGCGCCGACCCGGTTCCGGCCCCCTGATTGTGCGCCGGGGGTCTTGCGGTGAAGGCGGATCGACGTTGCCCGCGCTCAGTCGGCCGCCGCCTCGAACCCCTCGCCATCCTCGTGCATCTCGAAACGGCCGTCGATGACCGCCTGCGCCCATCGGGCCGACTTCTTCAGTCCGCCTAGGGGGTAGACGTGGACACCACGGATGCCGCATCCGGGATCGGTGGCGCGGTAGATCGCGAGGGTAGTCACCAGACGGTCCGGGGCGGAAATCGCAAGCAGCTTCGCGACGTTGCGGGCCTGGCGGGTGAGGAAGCGCATCGAAGGACCGATGCCGCAGGCCCTGGCGTGGCCGATGAGCGCCTTGAGCGACGCGAGGCCGGGGATGCCGACGTAGACGGGAAGGCGGTTGCCTTCGGCCCGGATGCGCTTGTCCCATGCGATCACCGGGGCGGCTTCGAAGCAGAACTGGGTGACGACGTACAGGGCGGCGCCGGTGCGTTCCGCGAATGCGTTCTTCCACGCCAGCGCCGCACGCGCTTCCGGGTCCGGGATGTCGGGACTGCCCTCCGGGTGCCCGGCCACACCGATCCGCGTGATCCCGTATTTGTCGAACAGCCCCGTGTCGAGGAGTTGCATGGTGTCGGAGAACTCGCCAAGGGGGCGGTCGACCGCGCCGCCGATGAGCAGAGCCTGGTCGACGCCCGCGCCGTCCACGAGACGCGCGAGGCTGTCTTCGAGAAACGCGCGGCCCGGTATGCTCCGCGCCGCGACGTGGGGGACGGGATTGAACCCTTCCCGGCGGAGCCGGATCGCGAGCGCGATGGTGTCGGCGAAGCGCGAACCGGGGAGAAAGGTGATGAAGATGGTGGCGCCGGGACGCAGATGGGCGCGGTAGTCCGCGATCTTCGCCGCGGCGGCAGGGGTCGTCTCGGTGGTGAACCCCGACAGCAGATCGATGATCGACTGCTTCGCGGACGGTCCGGAACCGGCGCTACGGACAGGTTGCGGCATCGCGATGCGCCTTGTGCTGCGCTTTGGACCGCCGCGGCACCCGATTCGGACTACGCGCCGCCGCCCCAGTCGAACGAGATGACCGCGGCGTGGAAGTCGCCGCTCTCGTCGCTCTCGCACGACAGTATGCGGAAGCCGTGCCCCGACGCCCCTTTCCACGCGTTGTCGGCGATGGTCCGGTTGGCGATCCAGTAATCGGAGCACCGGTGCGCGAGTACGACGTACATCGCGGCGGCAGGGGCCACGATCCCTTCCGCGGGACCGAGGCGGGTGTTCATCGGGCGCGGCGTCTTCCACTCGACGAGGAGTCGCGCGGGCGGCCCGTCCACTCCGGACGCCGCCACGACGCGCTGGATCTTCCAGGCGTAGGAGCGACCGGTCATCGTGACCCCGGACCCCGGCATCACGCACAGGAGCGCGTGGCGGTGGTCTCCGCGAACCGAAAGCGCATCGAGAAACGCATCGCCTGCGGCGACCGGGTACACGCCGCAGGCGGACTCGTCCCCGTCTTCGGCCGCTTCGACGATCCGCGCCGCTGCGCCGGGGTCGAGCAGCTCGGGCGGAGCCCAGTCGAGCCCCTTCAGCGCGTCATGATCGAATTCGGGGATCGGAAATCGTTTGGCCATCCGGTTCGTCCTCTACGTGGTGGCGGGGAGCCGCCATGCCCCGGGGGTTCGCGGCAAGAGGGCGGGTGCGTCTTCCCCGGCGCCGCCGTACACACCGCCGTCCCGCGTCGTTGCCGGAGGCCGGGCCGGACACCGGCAGGCGCTCGCCGCGTGGGCCTCGTTGGCGTGTTCCGCGCCGGTCACCGGCATCCGTCCGGGCCATGGACGGATATTAGCAACGGCTCCGGGGCTCGCAAGCATCGGGGACGGATCCGGAATCTGGTGCGAGCCGAGCCGGCGGCTCCGGGCGCGAGCGGCGCCCGAGTGGCTTGCGTTGATGCTACCGGGCGAATGCGCGCGCTCCGCCCCGGCGGAGCGAATGTCGCGGGCAACGGGAGAAGCGGCGTCCTACTTCGTCCCGTAGATGCGGTCTCCCGCATCGCCGATTCCAGGCACGATGTAGCCATGATCGTTCAGGTGCGAATCGATGGCGGCGGCGTAGATCGGGACGTCCGGGTGTGCTTCCCGGAACGCTTCGACTCCCTCGGGCGCTGCGAGCAGACAGACCATCTTGATGTGCTTCGCGCCTGCTTCCTTGATTCGCGCGACGGCGGCGATGGCCGAATTCGCGGTGGCGAGCATCGGATCGAGCATGATCACCGGGCGGTCTTCGAGATCGTCGGGCACCTTGAAGTAGTACTCCACCGCGACGAGGGTGTCCGGATCGCGATAGAGCCCGATATGGCCCACCCGGGCCAGAGGCACCAGATCCAGCATCCCCTCCAGCAGGCCGTTGCCCGCACGCAGGATCGAGATCAGGGCGAGCTTCTTCCCCGAGAGGAACGACGCCTGCATCTCGGTGAGCGGGGTGCTGATGGTGCGCATCTCGGTGGCGAGATCGCGCGTCACCTCGTAACCGAGCAGCAGTGCGATCTCGGTCAGGAGCTGGCGGAACTTCGCACTCGGCGTGTCCCGGTGCCGCATGATCGAGAGCTTGTGCTGGACGAGAGGGTGATCGACTACCGTGACACCGGTCATGTGAAGATGCTCCATGGGCATTGAATCCATACCGGACGATGCGCGATTGCGCCGCCGGTACATCATCCCCGGCAACCGGAGTGCGAGGCAAGCACGGCGTGTCAGGAGCACGGAGCCGCTTACGACACCCGCTCCCACCGGCGGTCCCTCGGGACGACCCACCCGGGGAAATCGTGCGCGGGTCCCGGCCCGGTCCCCGCGGATCAACGCCGGCGTGTGCAGTTTCTGCCGATGACGATCCTGACGGCAGGAAGTCCCCGATGCGGGGTTCCTGGCGTCAAAACAGCCATTCCCGCCAAGCCCGAAAACATCCATTGAACCGCTGCAACCAGACGCTCAGACGGTAGAAAAGGCCGCGAAATCCCGGTGACATGACCGGGTCCGGAGCGTTGGCGGGATTGGCTGGCGTCAAAACACCGTGCCGTCGCTCAGCACTTCGATCGGCGGCCCGCCGCCGGGGCGGCGTTCGGCTGCGATGCGGCGCCCTGCACTCCAGGTGCCGCCTTCGAGCAACTTGACCAACGGCGGCGGATCGGCGCCAAGACCGAGGCGCTCCCACACGAGCGGAGCGAGTCGATCGAGCAGGGCCACGGTGAGGGCGCGCCACTCGACGACGAGCTCGGAGCCGATCGCGAGCGGAAGCGCCGCCGCGCCGGGGTCCTGCAACGCGAGGACTTCGAGATCGATGAACAGGCCCCCGTTGCGGTATTCGGCGAGGCCGGTGAGGGTGTCGATGCCGGTGGCCTCGACTCCTGCCTCGACCATCGGCTCGACGAGCGAGCAGGTGAGCCACTGTGAGAGCTTGTGGAACGGAACGAGCCCATGGGTCGCGTCGTCGCGCACCAGGGCGGGATGACGCCACACGTCGCCGAGGCTGATCCCGTCGATGGCGATGCGGCCGGGCCAGATCGGGCCGAGGCCCTGGAGTACGGTGCGCAGCACGTCGCCGATTGCCACGGACGCGCGGCCCGCGCCCAGGTAGTCGAACAGATTGCCGATGCGGCCCGGTGCGTCACCGAACCACGCGGGCCGCGCGCGCAGCACGTCCCCGAGCGCGCGCAGCAGCGCGACCCGTCCATCGAGGCCGGTGAGCGGATTGTCTTCGGCGACCTGGAACGCCCGGGCCACCGTCTCCGCCGTCACCCGCGCGAGTCCGCCGGCGTCGGCGCGAAGCGGTTGTGCGGGGTCGGACGACAGTGCACCGGAGGCGAACAGGTGCAGGCTCGCGACGCCGAGGCCCTCGGAGCGCGTGAGCACGAGTCCGGTGCGGGGCTCACTCCACCGCCAGGCCGCACCCGCGCCCGCGTCGAGGAGCACGCTCGTGACCGCAAGATCGAAGCGGATGCGCGCGCGTTCGTGACCGTCGACACCTTCGAGCAGCGGCGTGACCCGATCGACGCCGCCGGCCTCGAAGTGCCGCCACCGGCTGTGAAACGGTATGTCGAGCGACGGGTAGTTGCGCCGTACCTCACCGGCAACGTAGTCGGCGACGCCAGCGAGCCTCTCCGCGTCGAGCACGAAATGCGCGAGGGCGCCACGTTCGCACGCCGCGAGCAGTTCGTGGCAGCGTTCGCGCACCGCCTCGGCATTGCACAACGACAGCGCGGCGTCCGCCGATCCGATCCGCATCGTCCAGTCCCTTGTCCTTCGTCGCAAGCCGGCGGACACCCGGATCAAGCGTCGAGCCCCCGGCCCTTCGGCTGCTTCAGCTCCTCCGCACCGACCGGCCGCTCGGTGAAGTAACCGGCTGCCTTCTTCGCGTCCATCTCGACGCTCGCGTCGCCCGGGATCAACTCGTCGGGGATCGCGATCCGCTCCACGATCTCCAGCCCCTGGCGCACCAGGGCGTCGTGCTTCATGTTGCTCATCGACACGAAACGATCGATGCGCGACACCCCGAGCCAATGCAGCACGTCCGGCATCAGCTCCTGGAAACGCATGTCCTGGACCCCGGCCACGCATTCGGTGCGCTCGAAATAGGTCTCCGCCCGGTCGCCGCCCGGCTGGCGCTTGCGGGCGTTGTAGACGAGGAACTTGGTCACCTCGCCGAGGGCACGGCCTTCCTTCCGGTTGTAGACGACGAGCCCGCACCCGCCCTCCTGCGCGGTCTGGATGCACACCTCGACGCCGTGGGCAAGATAGGGCCGGCAGGTGCAGATGTCGGAGCCGAAGACGTCGGAGCCGTTGCATTCGTCGTGCACGCGGCAGGCGAGCTTGCGTCCGGGGTCGGCGATCGCGCCCGGATCCCCGATCATGTACACGGTGATGCCGCCGATGGGCGGCAGGAAGACCTTCAGATCGCCACGGGTGACGAGCTCCGGGAACATGCTGCCCGACTGTTCGAACAGACCGCGGCGCAGAGCGCTTTCCGCAATCCCGAACCGTTCGGCGATCCCCGGAAGATACCAGACCGGCTCGATTGCGGCTTTCGTCACCCGCGTGTCGCCGTTCCCGGTGAGGACTTCGCCGTCGGGCTGCAGCCGGCCCGCCGCGATCGCCTCGCGGAACTCGGGCATGCTCACCCGCGCCTTGGTCACCGCGATGGTGGGGCGGATGTCCCAGCCCGCGGAGAGCTCATCGGCGAACGCTTCGCTCACCAAGTGGCCGTAGGGATCGAGCGAGACGATGGACGAGGGATCGATCCACCGGCGGTGCGGACCGATGCGGGCGGCCGGGGCGGTGTCGGTGAGGTCCGGGACGTGGACCGGATCGAGCGTCCCCGCCGCCACCGCAAGAGCGCGATAGAGCGAATAGGCGCCGGAGTGCGCCCCGATCGCATTGCGTTGCGCGGTGAGTGTACCGACGACGGGACCGCGCTCCGCCGCGCTCGCCGCGCCCCAGCGGATCGGCACGGCCGAGCCGCGACCCGCCGGATGGGAATGGAGTTTGATGTGCCGGGCATTGGCCGGGCGCTCGTTCATGCCGGGTCGAGATGCACGTTGAACCATCTGTATCACCTGCTCGGTCGGGCAAGGGGGAATGGTAGATCAGCCGGGAGCACGGGCGCGCCGCTCGCGTGCCAAATCCATGACCGGCCACCGCCGGCCGGCACGTCCCGCCTGCGCGCCCTCACATCGCTCGCAGTCTCCGCGACGCCGTGCCCGCGCCGAGGGCGACCAGCACGAGGATTGCGCCGTTGAGCAGCAGCGTCGCGGCGGTCCCGAACGCACTCGACAGCAGCCCCACTTCGAGATGCCCGATCGGCGAGAAGCCCACCGCGACCTGCCATGCGCCCATCGCGCGGCCCCGTAGCGCCCCCGGCACCGCGAGCTGCATCATGCTCTGGGTCAGCACGTCGCTCGCCACCGCGCCGAATGCGATGCCTCCCACCACGAGCGCCGCCACGGGCAGGCTCGGCGCGAGCGCGAGCGCCATCACCGTCAGCCCGAACCCGGCGATCACCACAAGCCAGGTGATGCCGAGCCGGCGGCGCGGACCCATCACCGCCATCACGATCCCGCCGGCGATCCCGCCGGCGGAACGCGCCGCGTGCAAGAGGCCGAGTCCGGCGGCGTCGAGCGCCATCCGGCCGATGGCGATGTCGGGCAGCGCCGTCAGGAAGGAAAACCCGAACACTTCCACCGCCGCGGTCGCCATGACCAGGATGAGGAGAGGGCGATTCGCACCGAGCTCACGGCCGAATTCGACGAGTCCTGCCCGCATCGACGGGCGTTCGGCCCCCGGGGCCGGGGCCCGTCCCCGCTGCCGCCCGAAGGTGGCGAGTGCGAGGACGTGCGCCGAGGACAGCACCATGTAGGCGATCCCGATGCCCATCTCCGCCGCCGTCCATCCCGCCACGAACGCGCCCGCGAGCTGCCCGAGCCGCATGGCGATATTGAGCGTACCCAGCGCGGACACGATGCGGTCGGCGCCGGCGAGGTCGAAGGCGTAGCTCGATCGTGCCGGGTTGTAGGCCGCGCGGAACACCCCCGAAACAAGGGTCAGGACGAGGATGGACACGAGCCCCGCGGCGTCACTCGCGATCAGGGCGCCGATGACGAACAGAACGATTCCGAGCGCCCCTTCCACGGCCCGCAGCACGCGAGCCCGATCAAGGCTGTCCGCGAGGGTTCCCGCGAGCGCCCCGACGAAGAAGTTGGGGGCGAAGTAGAGGGCGACCGACAGCCCGACCCAGGCCGTCGAACCCGACAGCTCGTACACCGCGAGCCCGAACAGCAGCATCTCCCCCACCATCGACGCGCCGTTGAAGAACGTCATCGACAGGAGCCGGCGAAAGCCGGGCCCGCCGATCGTGAGGGATTGCCGGAATCCTCGGATCGAGGACCCCCGGGCGCTGGGGTTGCTCCGTTTCAGTGGACGGTCAAGGAGTGTCGTCGCTGTCGCGCATGGGCCGGGACCCGGCCGCTACTTCCCCCGGCGCGGAACGTAGAGGTCCGTGATCGTTCCCTCGACCATCTCGGCCGCGAAGTTGAACGTCTCCGACAGCGTCGGATGAGGATGGATGGTGAGGCCCACGTCGCGCGCGTCCGCGCCCATCTCGATGGCCAGCGTCGCCTCGGCGATGAGATCGCCGGCGTGGGGGCCGACGATGCCGGCTCCGAGCAGCCGCCCGCTCCCGCGGTCGAACAGCACCTTGGTCAGCCCCTCGCTACGACCGATGCCGAGCGCCCGCCCGCTCGCGGCCCAGGGGAAGGTGGCCTTGTCGACGTCGATGCCCCGCTCCCGCGCCTCGGTCTCGGTCAGCCCCGTCCACGCGACCTCCGGATCGGTGTACGCCACCGAGGGGATCGCCAGCGCATCGAAGCTCGACTTCCGGCCCGCGCATACCTCCGCGGCCACCTTGCCCTCGTGGGTCGCCTTGTGGGCGAGCATCGGCGGCCCGGCCACGTCGCCGATCGCGAAGACGTGCTCGACGTTGGTGCGCTGGTGCCGGTCGGCGGGGATGAAGCCGTGCTCGTCCACATGTACGCCGGCGTTTTCGGCTCCGATCCGGTCGCCGTTGGGGCGCCGTCCGACCGCGACGAGCACCCGGTCGAACGTATCCTCGGCCGGCCCGTCCGGACCCTCGAAGGAGACGCGCAACCCGGAGGCTCCGGGGGTGATCCCCATGACCTTCGTCGAGAGCCGGATCGACTCGTACCGGGCGCGGATTCGCTGCTCCAGCGGCTTGACGAGATCGCGGTCGCAGCCTGGGATGAGCCCGTCCACCAGCTCGACCACATTCACCCGCGAGCCCAGCGCGGCGTAGACGGTGGCCAATTCCAGCCCGATGATGCCGCCGCCGATGACGAGGAGGCGCGGCGGCACGTCGTCGAGCACGAGCGCATCGGTCGAGTCCATCAGGCGCGGGTCGCCGTTCGGAGACCCGGGGATCTCGACCGCCCGCGACCCGGCCGCGACGATCGCCCGCTCGAATCCGATCTCCGTGGCGCCACCGGGGGTCGCGATGCTCAGGCGGTGGGGCGACACGAACGCGCCGTCGCCCTGCACGACCTGAACCTTGCGTTGCCTTGCGAGCCCCGCGAGTCCGCGGGTGAGCCGCGCGACGACCTGGCTCTTCCAGCCCGCGAGCTTCGGGAGATCGATCGAGGGCGGCCCGAACGCGATCCCGTGCGCGGCCATCTCTCCCGCCCCGTCGATGACCGCGGCGGCATGGAGCAGTGCTTTGGACGGGATGCACCCGACGTTGAGGCAGACCCCGCCCAGGGTCGGGTAGCGCTCGACGAGCACGGTGCGCAAGCCCAGGTCGGCGGCGCGGAACGCGGCGGTGTACCCCCCCGGCCCCGCCCCGAGGACCACGACCTCCGCTTCGATGGACGGGGGAGCGTGCACGGTATTCCTCAATCCCTTTTCTTCGGTGGTGGGGGAGGTGGTGGTTTCGGTTTGACGGCGCGCACGGGTTTCGGGGACACGCTTTCTCGTAGACTTTCGCGTCTGGAGGGTGGTGGTGTTGGTTCCTTGGCCATGACTTGCTCCTCGGATTGCTCATCGCCCCGCACGGCTACAGCAGCAGCCGCCGCACGTCGCCGAGCAGGCGGGCGAGGTGCGCGAGGAAGCGGGCCGCATCCGCGCCGTCCACGACGCGGTGGTCCCAGGAGAGATCCAGGGGCAGCATCAGGCGCGGCGCGAACCCGGAGCCGTCCCAGACCGGGGCCGTCCGGGCCCGGGACACGCCGAGGATCGCGACCTCGGGGGCGTTGACGATCGGGGTGAACGCGGTGCCTCCGATGCCGCCGAGGCTGGAGATGGTGAACGTGCCGCCCTTCATCTCGTCGGATTTCAATGCGCCTTCGCGCGCGCGGGCGCCGAGTCCGGCCATCTCGCGCGCGAGGTCGTACACGCCCTTGCGGTCGGCGTCGCGCAACACCGGGACCATCAGCCCGTTCGGGGTGTCCACGGCGATGCCGACGTGGACGTACTTCTTGACGATGAGGGTGTCCCCGCCGGGTCCGAGCGATGCGTTGAAGACCGCATGTTCCGCCAGGGCCGAAGCCACCGCCTTCGTGATGAAGGCGAGCAGGGTGATGCGCACCCCGCGCGCCGCCGCCTCTGCCTTGATCGATTGGCGGAACGCCTCCAGCTCGGTGACGTCCGCCTCGTCGTGGCTGGTGACGTGGGGGACGTTCACCCACGCCCGGTGCAGGTGCAGGCCCGAGATGCGCTTGATCCGCGACAGCGGGCGCGTCTCGACCTCTCCGAACTTCGCGAAGTCCACGGCCGGGATCGGCGCAATACCGGTCCCTTCGGCGGCCGGGGGCGGTGCGGAGAGGGCGCTCTTCACGAAGCCGCTGACGTCCTCGCGCAGCACCCGGCCCTTGCGGCCGGTTCCCTTGACCCTGGCGAGATCGACGCCGAGCTCGCGCGCGTAGCGCCGCATCGCCGGCGTGGCGTGGGAGACCGGTGGGGGAGCGGGCTCGCTTTCAAGCCCCGCGGTCGGCGACGGCCGGCCGCGCGGCGCGCGCGGGTCCGGCTGGCTGGCGGCGCCGGGTGCGGGCTCGGGGGCCGCCGCTGCATCGCCTGGCGGTCCGGGAGGCGGCGCCGGAGCCGCCACCGCCGGGGCATCGGGGGCGTCCGGTGTCCGGCCGGACGTTGTTCCGGTGATCGGAACGGCATGATGCGCGGCATGGGCCGGAGCGTCGGGGGGCTGTCCGGGCGCCGTTCCGGCGATCGGATCGGCCCGGCCCGGGTCGGGGTCGGACGTGGAGGCATCCGGGGCTTGGCCGGGCGCCGCGTCGGCAGATTCGGCGGCTTCGGCAGATGGGCCGGCCCGGGGGGATTCGGCGGGCGTGGCTCCGTCCACGGATCCGGCCGGATCGAGGGTCAGGATCAGTGCGCCCTCGGACACGAGATCCCCCACCGAGAGGGCGATGCCGGCGACCCTGCCGGCCACCGGGCAGGGCACGTCCATCGTCGCCTTGTCGCTCTCCAGGGTGACGATCGGATCTTCCGGACGGATCCGGTCACCGACCTCGACCAGGACCTCGATGACCGGGACGTCGGAGAAGTCTCCGATGTCGGGGACGCGAATCTCGGCCGGCTCCGCCACGGTCGCGCCCTCCTCACCGTTCCCAGGGATGCGGCAGTTCCGGGTCGATCCCGTACTTCGCGATCGCGTCCGCGACGGTCTGTGGCTCGATCGAGTTCTCGCCGACGAGCGTCTTCAGCGTCGCGACCACGATGTGGAACCGATCGACCTCGAAGAAGGCCCGGAGACGCGCCCGTACGTCGCTGCGGCCGAAGCCGTCGGTGCCCAGCGTGACGAAGCGCCGGTTCACCCAGGGGCGGATCTGGTCCGCGAACAGGCGCATGTAGTCCGAGGCCGCCACCACCGGACCCTCGCGCACGCCGAGGCAGTGCTCGACGTAGCTCCGGCGCGGCACCTCGGTCGGGTGCAGGCGGTTCCAGCGCTCGACCGCCATGCCGTCGCGCCGCAGCTCGGTGAAGCTCGTGGCGCTCCATATGTCGGCGTTCACCCCGTAGTCCGCTTCCAGCAGATCCGCCGCGGCGATCACTTCGCGCAGGATGGCGCCGCTTCCCAGGAGCTGCGCCCGCGGGCGCTTCTTCCAGCCACGCTCCGACGGCGATCCTTCGCGCAGCAGGTACATCCCCTTGAGAATGCCTTCCTCGCAGCCGACCGGCATGGGCGGATGCGGGTAGTTCTCGTTCATCACCGTGAGGTAGTAGAAGACGTTCTCCTGCGCGGAGAACATCCGCTCCAGCCCGTGGTGCACGATGACTGCGAGCTCGTAGGCGAAGGTGGGGTCGTAGGAGGCGCAGTTCGGGATCGTCGAGGCCAGGACGTGGCTGTGGCCGTCGTCGTGCTGCAACCCCTCGCCGGCCAGGGTGGTGCGCCCCGCGGTGCCTCCGACGAGGAAGCCTCGCGCCTGCATGTCGCCCGCCGCCCACGCCAGATCGCCGATGCGCTGGAACCCGAACATCGAGTAGAAGATGTAGAACGGGATCATGTTGAGCCCGTGGTTGGAGTAGGCGGTGGCGGCGGCCATCCACGAGCTGACCGCCCCCGCCTCGGTGATGCCTTCCTCCAGGATCTGCCCGTCGCGCGCCTCGCGGTAGAACATGAGCTGGTCCGCGTCCTGCGGCACGTAGAGCTGGCCCTTGTCGGAGTAGATGCCGAGCTGGCGGAACAGCCCCTCCATGCCGAAGGTGCGCGCCTCGTCCGGGACGATGGGCACGATGAAGCGGCCGATGTTCCGGTCTCGGGTCAGGGCGGTGAGGATGCGCACGAAGGCCATCGTGGTGGACATCTCGCGCTCGCCGCTGCCCTTGAGCAGGGCGTCGAACGCGGACAGCTCCGGGATCTCGCAGGGCGCGGCCTTGCGCCGGCGCTGGGGCAGGTAGCCGCCGAGGCGCTCGCGGCGCTCGCGCATGTAGCGGATCTCGGGGCTGTCCTCGGGGGGGCGGTAGAACGGGGCGTCCGCGATCTCGTCGTCCGAGATGGGGATGTCGAAGCGGTCGCGGAAGGCCTTGAGCGCGTCCTCGCCCATCTTCTTCTGCTGGTGGGTGACGTTCTGCCCCTCGCCGGCCTCCCCCATCCCGTAGCCCTTCACCGTCTTGGCGAGGATCACGGTGGGCTCGCCGGTGTGCCTGACCGCTTCGGCGTAGGCCGCGTAGACCTTGTGCGGGTCGTGGCCGCCGCGGTTCAGGCGCCAGATGTCCTCGTCGGACAGGTTCGAGACCATCTTCTTCAGCTCCGGGTACTTGCCGAAGAAGTGCTCCCGCGTATACGCCCCGCCCTTGGCCTTGAAGTTCTGGTACTCGCCGTCGACCGCCTCGTCCATGCGCTTGCGCAGCAACCCCTTGGTGTCGAGGTGCAGCAGCGGGTCCCAGTACGATCCCCAGATCACCTTGAGCACGTTCCAGCCCGCCCCCCGGAACGCCGCTTCGAGCTCCTGGATGATCTTGCCGTTGCCGCGCACCGGGCCGTCGAGCCGCTGGAGGTTGCAGTTGACCACGAAGACGAGGTTGTCGAGCTTCTCGCGCGAGGCGAGGGTGATCGCGCCGAGCGCCTCCGGCTCGTCCATCTCCCCGTCGCCCATGAACGCCCACACCTTGCGCCGGGAGGTGTCGAGCAGCCCCCGGTTGTGCAGGTACTTCATGAACCGCGCCTGGTAGATGGCCATGATCGGGCCGAGCCCCATCGACACGGTGGGGAACTGCCAGAAGTCGGGCATCAGCCAGGGATGCGGGTAGGACGAGAGCCCCTTGCCGCCGACCTCCTGTCGGAACTTGTGGAGCTGGTCCTCGCCGATGCGGCCTTCGAGGAAGGCGCGGGCGTAGATCCCCGGCGCGGAATGCCCCTGCATGAAGATCAGGTCGCCGCCGTGGGCCTCGTTCGGCGCGTGCCAGAAGTGGTTGAAGCCCACGTCGTAGAGGGTCGCGGCGGAGGCGAAGCTCGCGATGTGGCCGCCGAGCTCGCTCGCGAGGCGGTTCGCCTGCACCACCATCGCCAGCGCGTTCCAGCGGATCAGGGAGCGGATGCGCCACTCGATCGCCGCATCGCCGGGGGTGTGCTCGGCTCGTGATTCGGGGATGGTGTTGACGTAGGGCGTGTTGCCCGGGAACGGCAGGCTCGCGCCGCTCTCGCGCGCGTGCTCCATGAGGGTGGTGAGCAGGAAGTGGGCGCGCTCCACACCGTCGCGGTCGATGACGGACCGGAGCGATTCCAGCCATTCCCGGGTCTCGACGGCGTCGACGTCGATCATCTTCGGGTTGGCGGCCATGGCGTTTCCATCCGGTCGTGGCGGGAAATTCGGAGATTACGGTACATGGTCGAACGATCCCCTCGGCATCTGTCCGAATGTCACCGGGCAACGCTCAAACGTCTCCAGCGTTGCGGCGCTCCCGGACCATCCGCGGACCGGCGTTGATCCGCCGATGCGCGAGAACCGTCCTGCTGCATCCACACGCTTCCGTCCCAATCGCACCGTGTCACTTCCGCCTGCGTTCGTACACCTCGGTCGGACCGCCCGCCTGCTTCCAGGCGGTGTACCCGCCTTCAACATGGCATACCCGTTCGAGCCCGATGCGTTGCGCGACCTCGGTCGCGAGGGCCGAGCGCCAGTCCCGGTTGCAGTAGAACGCGAACCGCTTGTCCTGGTCGAAGACCTCGGATTTGTAGTACGGACTCTCCGGATCGACCCAGAACTCCACCATCCCGCGCGGCATGTGGAAGGCTCCCGGAATCCGGCCTGCACGCTCCAGCTCGCGCACGTCGCGCAAGTCCACGAATACCACCTCCGGGTTTCCGTGCATCGCGACCGCTTCCTCCACCGGCACGGTGTCAATCACCTTGCGCGCCTCCTCGACCAGATCGAGGACCGAGACCTTGGCGTTCACGGTCATGTCGCCACCTCCCGTGGTGTGTGTCGATGAACCCGCCGCGCGCAAGGAGGCGCCAATGGTATCGGGCCGCCGGCATGGCGGTCCGGTGGCGCCGAGATCTGTTCGATGAGTTCCATGCGTTCTTCGCCGGGCGGGTGGACGGCTACGTCGGGAGCAACGTTCGTACTACGAGGAAGGCAACCTGCAGGCCTTTGGTTCCGGACGTGTTCGTGGTGTTGGGGACGGTAAAGGACGAGCATCGCGAGGGGGCTGGCGCAATGCGCTTGCCGTGGAGGTACGCTCGCGACAGCCGCCGAATCATCGGTCAGGCGGTGGGAGCGCCGCGGTCCGCCGTGCCGGCCGGCGGACCGCAGCGCAGGTTCGAGGCGCGGAAGGCGCCTCGGCGTTCCGGCGCCTGCCCTTACCGGTGCCAGTCGGCCACGTTCCAGAGCCCCGAATCCCAGGGATTCTGCCGCACCCCCTTGAGGGTGTTCGCATACGCGATCACCGAGCCGCGCCAGATGAGCGGGATCATGTAGTGGTTCTGCACGATGATGTCGTTCATCCGCTTGGCCAGCGCGGCCCGCTCCTCCAGGACCGCGGTCTGCGACATCTGCGCGACCAGCTCGTCGTACTCCGCCACGCACTGGCGCTGGATGTTGTTGCCGAGCCACTGGTTCTCCGGGCCGGGGATCTCCGAGCAGGCCCAGTTGGCCATGTAGGACTCGGGGTCCGTGCCGTCGAAGTTGTTGGTGTACATCTGGATGTCGGCGTAGAACTTGTTGTAGGTGTCCGGGCTCGCCGGATCGCCGCCGAAGAACACCGCCGCGTCGATGTTGCGCAGCTCCGTCTCCACCCCGACCTGCTCCCACATCTGCTTGACCAGTGCCTGCGTCCCCTGGCGCACCGAGTTGGTCGAGGTCTGGTAGAGGATCGAGAGGCGCACCCCGTCCTTCGCCCGCACCCCGTCGCCGCCGCGCATCCAGCCGGCCTCGTCGAGGATGCGGTTCGCCTCCTCCACGTTCTGCGTGAGGCATTCGTCGTTGGCGGTCGAGACGTACACCGCGGGCGCGGGCAGGATGTTGCAGGTGGACTGGCCGGCCACCCCGTAGCCCGCGTCGACCAGGACCTGGCGGTCGATGGCGAGCGAGAGGGCGCGGCGCACGGCCGGATCCGAGAGGAAGGGATGCGGATTGGCGCCGTCGAGGTGGAGCGAACGCTTGTCCGGCCCGAGGCTCGGGTCGTCGTTGGTCTGGTTGACGATCAGGCGCTCCACCCAGGTGCCGAAGGCGGTGCTGGCCTTGCCCTTGCCGGCGGCGGCCATCTGCGCGAGCACCTCCGGCTCCACCTGGAGGTTCCAGGCGTAGTCGAACTCGCCGGTCTCCAGCACCGCGCGCGCCGCGGAGGCCGCGTCCCCGCCGCCCTTGAAGGTGGCGGTCGCGAACGCGGGCTTGTCCGCCTCGCGGTAGCGCTCGTTGGCGGAGAAGGTGATCACGTCGTTGGCCCGGAACTCGTCGACCTTGAAGGGGCCGGTGCCGATGGGGCCGAAATTCTGCTCGGTGCACTCCTGGGCCCGGGCGCCCATGCAGTCCTGGAACTGGGCCTTCTGGATGATGGGCGAGGTCGAGCCGACGAAGGGGCCGTAGGGGAAGGGCTTGGCGACCCCGAAGCCGATCCGCACGGTGTGGTCGTCGAGCGCCTCGAACCCGGTCACGTCCGTGAAGTAGGAGGCGGCGTTGCAGCCGGCGTCCGGGTGCAGGCAGTACTCGCCGGAGAACACCACGTCGTGGGCGGTGAGCGGGGTGCCGTCGGACCACTGGACGTCCTTCCTGATCCGGTAGGTGATGGAGCGCAGGTCGGCGGCCACGCCCCCGTTCGCGACGGTGGGGATCTCCTCGACGAGCACCGGCACCATGTTGCCGTTCTCGTCGTAGTGGACGAGCGGCTCCAGCACCATCGAGCCCGCCTCGATGTCCTTGGTGCCGCCGGAGAGGTAGGGATTGACGGTCGAGGCCGCCTGCCAGTACAGGATGTTGAGATGCCCGGCGCTGCCGCGCTGGGCCAGTGCGTCGGCCGACAGCATCGCCGCCGCCACCGCCATCAGATGGATTGTCCTGCTCATGGTCGTGGTTCCCTCAAAGTGATGGCCCAAGAGGACGCCGCGGGTATCCTCCCGGCCGATTCCCTGACCCGGCATCGCTGAACCAGGCACCAGGGGACGGACGAATCCTCGTCGTTCTCGCGAAGACTTTCGCGGGATCATCGTACTCTTGCTCTGCGATTCTGTCCTGTTCCGCGTTTCGAGTGCAAGGCTGTTCTGTCCGCCGCAGAGTCCCAAAGATGCCCGGTCGCCGGTCGTATCGGCTCCGTTCCCCGTGCAACGGCTTCCCGGTACCCACCGAGGCGACCTCGACCGCCTGATTCAGCCATCGCGGCGAACGAAGGGCGGCCCTGGTTTCGAGCGTCGTTCCGCTGCCGTGCCTCATCCCTCGCCTTCCAGCACCTCCAGAATGGCGGGCACCTGGGTGCCGAGGCCCACCGCGTCCTCGATCGCGATCTGGAAGGCGATGCCGGCGCCCGGCTCCTCGTCGAAACGGCCGGTGTCGCGAATGCGCTCCAGGATGTCGCGCGCACGTTGCTCGACCACCAGGAACAGGATGACGTCGCGCTTGGCGGCCAGCTCCAGGCCGAAGAAGGTCTTCTGCGGCGCAAGCCCTTCCCCGCGCACGCTGGTGACGATCGTGGCGCCGGTGGCGCCGCCGGCGCGCGCGGCGTCGATTACGGCGGCGGTCTTTTCGTCGCTGACCAGGGCGACGATCAGCTTCAGCCTCATGGCTCAATCCTCCTCGGGACGGTTGGCGTTGCGCCGCCGGCCCACCCATGATGCAGCCATGGCGTAGCCCAGAACGGACATGATGGGAAAGACGCTGGCGAAGGCGATGAGTCCGAATCCGTCGATCAGCGGGCTGCGCCCGGGCACGGTGGCGGCAAGGCCGAGCCCCAGCGCGGCGACCACCGGGACCGTGACCGTCGAGGTCGTGACGCCGCCGACGTCGTAGGCGAGCGGCACGATGGTGCGGGCGGATCGGAAGGTCTGGACGATCACCACGACGTAGGCGGCGATGATGTACCACGGAAGGGGCGTGCCGGTGACGATCCGGAAGCATCCCAGCGCCACGCCCACCGCGACGCCCAGCGCCACCGCGAGCCTCAACCCCCAGGCGCCCACCGCGCCCCCCGAGACCTCCTCCGCCTTCAGCGCGACGGCGATGAGCGAGGGTTCGGCCACCGTCGTCGCGAAACCGATCGCCGCGGCGAATGCGTAGACGAGCAGGTAGTCGTGCCACTGGATGCCGTCGGCCAGACGCTCCGCCCCGACGTTCTCCGGCGCGGTAAGCTGGCGGGCCATGGTCTCGCCGATGGGGAAGAGCGCCTCCTCCAGGCCGATGAGGAAGAGCGTGAGCCCCAGCAGGACCAGGACGAAGCCTGCCACGATCCGGCGCAGGTTCGGCAGCCTGCGGCGCAGCACGACGATCTGGAACAGCACGAGGACGCCGACGATCGGCGCTACGTCCAGGACGGTGGAGAACGCCGTGGCGGCCAGGGTGCGCAGGAGCTCCATCGTTCAGACCCCCAAGCCGTGGACCGGGACGGAGTCCACGCTTCGGGACGCCATGCCCCCGGCAAGTCCGGGTCCCGCACTCGGGCCGCCGTTCCGCGGACGGCGACGTCCTCCGTGTCCAGGGATCCCCCGCCCCGGGCGAGCCCGGACCGTACCCGGGCCACCACACCGGGAGGGAGCACGAGCTCCATGCTCGGAGCCCCCCACGCCGCGGGCGACCTCGATCTCCATCACTCAGGCCACCACGCCATAGGCGAGCACGAAGATCATCGGCGTGAGGCTCGCGAAGGCGATGAGCCCAAAGCCGTCGATCATCGGATTGCGCCCCTTGATCGAAGCGGCGAGCCCGACGCCGAGGGCGGTGACGAGCGGCACCGTGATCGTGCTGGTGGTGACGCCGCCCGAATCGTAGGCCACACCGATGATCTCGTCGGGCGCAAATGCGGTCATCACCGTCACGAGCACGTAGCCCCCGATGATCAGCCGGTGGATCGGCCAGCCCTTCAGGATGCGCAGCACGCCCAGCACGATGGCCGTCCCCACCGAGACCGCCACCACCATGCGCAACGTGAAGGCGTAATCGGCCCGCGCTCCGTCGTCTTCGGGGATGGCGCCGGCCTCCGAGGCGACCTCGGCCGCCTCGGAGGCCACAGCGATCAGCGCCGGCTCGGCCACCGTGGTGCCGAAGCCCAGACAGAAGGCGAAGCTCAGCAGCGCGATCGCGCTCCCCTTGCGCGCGAACGCCTGCGCGAGCGCCTCGCCAAGGGGAAAGAGGCCGCTTTCAAGGCCCTGGATGAAGAGCGTCAGGCCGGCGATCACGCAGAGCAGGCCGCCTGCGATGCCGACGAGATTGGGAAACGGCTGCTGCAACACCACGATCTGGAAGAACGCGATGACGAGGATGATGGGCGCGAGATCGCGCAGAGCACCGGCGGTCCGCCGCGCCAGTACGGCCAGGGCCCGGGTCATGTCGTCTCCCTTGGTATCCGTAGTGCGTCTGGGCCACGGCGCAACGGATCGTCATCGGCGGGCGGGCTCCGGGGGCGGCCCGATCAGTCCGAATGCCTGCCACGGGAGCTCGTCCGGGTCGACGTTGCCGCCGGTGAGGATGACGCCGATGCGCCGCCCGCGCAACGCGCCCGGGCGCGCGAGGACCGCGGCGACCGCCACCGCGCTCGATGGCTCGATGACGATCTTCATCCGCTCCCACACGAGCCGCATCGCGAAGACGATCGCCTCCTCCGGCACCGTCACGATCTCGCTGACCCGTTGCCTCATGATCGGAAAGGTGATCTCGCCAACACTCGTGCGCAACCCGTCCGCGATGGTCCGGTTGGAGGCTTCGGGGATGCGCCGTCCTGCCGCGAACGATCGGGCGGTGTCGTCGGCCTCCAGAGGCTCCGCCCCGATCACCGCCGCAGCCGGCCGTAGCGACGAAACGGTGAGCGCGGTCCCAGAAAGCAGCCCCCCGCCCCCGACCGGCGCCACGAAGACCTCGATGCCGGGGACCTGCTCGACCAGCTCCAGCGCGGCGGTCCCCTGCCCCGCGATGACCCGAGGGTCGTCGTACGGGTGGACGAGGGTCCGCCCGTCCCGCTCGATCACCTCGGCGGTCATCCGCTCGCGATCCTCCTGGGTCGGGGGGCAGAGGATCACCGTCGCGCCGTAGCCTTCGACCGCGAGGCGCTTGATGCGTCTGGCGTTCTCGGGCATGACGACGACCGCGTCCGCGCCCGCGATACGCGCCGCGAGCGCCACCGCCGCGCCGTGGTTTCCCGACGAATGCGTCACGACGCCGCGCTCGAGGCTCGTGCGGTCCAGAGAGAGCACGGTGTTGAGCGCGCCGCGGAACTTGAACGCGCCGACCTTCTGAAAGTTCTCGCACTTGAAGTGGATCCGGGCGCCGGCCATCTCGTCGATGGCGCTGCAGGCGAGCACCGGGGTGCGGTGCGCCTGCCCGACGATGCGCGCCGCGGCGGCGCGTATGTCCTCGATATCGACGCTCCGGCTCACGGCGGCTCACGGTTCCGTTGCGACAGACCAGGACATTCAGGACATTGTTGCACGCCGGGCGGCGGCGCTGAAAGGCCGTCGCCAAGGACAACGGCCTCAACGTTGCCAGAAGTTGGCGGATGGCATTGCTGCCCCTATGCCTTGTCCACGACCACGGCCATCACAACCGGCGACGCCGCCACCCCTTCCCACACCGGCTCGAGCCCCATCGCGTCATGACGCTCTCCCCCACTCGGCCCGAACGATACCCCGGCGCATTCGTCGATGCAGGCGGCGTGCAGCCTGGTGGACAGTCCGCCGGCCTGGAGTTGCCCCGGTCTCTTGGACACCTTGCGCATGACGCAGCAGGCGCAGGGAACGCGCTCGGTCGTGGGCAAGCGGCAAGCCGGGACGGGGGGATGGATGTGTGCTGCCGTCCGGCCCGTCCTATGCCGCCATCATGCGGACCCCATAGAGCGGAATGCGGACGTCCCTGGTGACGAGCACAAGCCCTTCCGCCTGGGCCTGGGCGATCAGAAAACGATCGAAGGGGTCCCGGTGGTGCATCGGGAGCTTGGAAGCGGCGCTCGCCCCGGTTGAGCGGCGCCGGCGAGATCTCCACGACCGCGCCTTCGAGGGCGAGCAAGGGCTCGTACAGATGCTGAACGCCACCTCGCCCGCTGCCCCCTTCAGGTTCTCGACGTGCAGCGCGCCGCCGCGCGGCGCGTTGAAGAGCAGGCCCAGGGTCTCGTCGAACACTTGGTCGGGCGACAGCCCGCTGGTGTCGAGATGGACGAAGCGCCCGGCAAAGAGGTTCTCCCCGGCCGCGGAGACGAGCCCCTGGGTCAGGATCTCCCGGATGCGCGCGACGCTGCCGGCGCGGTCCGACACGTAGCCGGCCAGGAAGCGCAGGATCTCGACGATGTCCGAGGCGTCGCGCTTCGCAAGGGTGGCGGTGACCCGGCCGCCGACGAAGATCCAGAGCGGGCGTTCCAGGTGGAAGGGCCGGAGCGCCGCCTCGTGCTCGCGGTAGAGCCGTTGTTGCTGGAAGAACGCGAGCAGGCAGGCGGTGAGCCAGGTCGCCATCCACTCCGCGCCGTCGCCGCCGTCTTCGTCGAGGTTCAGGATCCGGTAGTCCTTGCCGAAGCCGTCGCCGTGGAACCAGCGGTAGGAGTAGTCGAAGAGCGTGCCCCGGGCATAGAGGTCGCCGAGGCCCGGGTTACCCTTGACCGCCTGCCCGAAGGTCGCCGAGTACTCGAAGGAGAAGCCCTTCTCGCAGAGCGCGTTGCGAAAGCGCATCCACGCGCCCTCCCCGCCCGCGGCGGCCCCGCGATGCCCCTCGTCGATCAGCACGAGGTTGTTCCCCTCGAAGGCCTCCACGGCGACGGTCCGGTCCCCCATCTCGTCCCTGAGCCTGGTGATCTCCAGGATCTCGACCGCCCGTCCCGCTAAGAGCCCCCGGCCGCCCGGCCCTGCTTGTCGAAGATCTCCGCCTCGATCCCCGCCGTCTCGAGCTCGCGCAGGTGCTGGCGCGAGAGCCCTTCGTTCGGCGTGAGCACTCGCCCCGCTCCCACTGGCTGACGAGGCTCGTGGTCACGTTGAGGTATCGGGCGAAGACCGCCTGACTCGCATTCTCGCGCATCCGAAGCGCGCGGATCTCCTTCGGCGTCATGTCCTCGACCGGCGTAAGGCATATCTCGTCGAAGGCCCTCATGGTCCGCTTCGCAATGACGCCTGCCTCCGCCAGGCCGAGCGCGGTCTCGTGCACCGCCGCCAGAGCGTCGCTCTTGTACTGCTTGGCCATCGCAGCTCACCTCGACGATCGTTCCATCGATCGATGCGGAAATCGTGTTCGTCCACTTTGACGAGACATGAGTGGTCGTCGGTGATCGTCGCCGTTTCGATTCACGGGCCGAGAGCGGTAGCCCCCCAACACTCCCGAAGACCGGACACGGCCGCGAAGAATCCACTATCCGGAAGGAGCACCACCGCCCATTTCTGCGGCAAGCGGGACGTCCCCGAAGAGCGTCAGGCGGTCGTCACCCCGCATCGCCGGGCCACGGTCCGGGCGAGTGCTCGAAAATCCCGGTAGCACGCCTGCACGGCATTGACCTGGCTGCCGATGACGCCGTCCGCTGGCTTGAGGGCGAACATCGGCTTGCGTGCCTCCTGCGCCAGCGGCATCAGGCTTCGATAATGCTTGAGGGTGGCAAGGCAGTGCCCATCCTCATCCATGGAAAGGGCGGGTCGGGCGGGTCCGTCGCGAGGAGTGTCGTCCTTACCGAGGTGCCAGCGTTCATCCTCGTCCACCGACGGGGCGGGCCGTGGATCCCCGCCGACCACGAAATCACGGTACGCGCCGGGTATACGCTCCATCCAGCGTTCATCATAGGTTGGTACTTAAGGAAATCACAAAACCGGCTCCAATCCGAATTGGAGTCGTCCTTTCTTGCGGTCTCGTTTCGGATGGGACCGAGTCGCATTGCTCGCCAGATAATCCACCAAGCCTCGTAACACGGGAAGAAAGCCACGTCTCCTTCCACAAGCAAGCGCACGGAACACCTCCCCCAATCCATGACGCGCACACATCGCCACCTTCCGTGTCGAGACCTCGACCCCTCGCAATACCTGCGTCATCTGAGCCAAGTAACGCTTCAGAACCGAGGCCGCAATCGCCGTCCATATCAGACCCTCGGCTATCCCCGCTTTGCTCGTGTCGAACGCATGAAGATTCGCATACGACTTCCACTCCTTGAACAACAGCTCGACCTGCCACCGCAACCGATAGAGCTGCCCCACCTGCTCCGCACTGAATCGGCTCCGCGCCAGATTCGTCACCAACAACGTATGACACCCCTCGTCAGGATTCCACCGCGCCAACAGCCTCAACTCCAACTCCTTCTCTCCCTTCCCCCAAACCACATCGAGGTCGACCGTCTCGCCCTTCGACAGAACCCCCTGCTTCAACAATTGCCCGGACCACCCCTCCAACGCCTCCCCTTCCCACGTATACGCACCCTGCACCTTCGGATTGACCGATGCGCTCGCACGCATCACGAAATACCCACCCGCCCTGTCCACCGCACCCATATACTCCAGGTCAACGTACCCACGGTCCGCCAACCGCAGGTCATCGCGCAGCGCCTCGGGCGAGGGCAGATGGGGCCGCTCCGGCGCCGTGTCCGCCGTCAGCGTCACCTGCTCCACCGATTCATTCAACAGACTCATCGTCACGTGCAGCTCCACCGCAGCAGGGTTCTGCTTCTTGAATCGTCCCGGGTACTGTTCACGAAGCGCATCCTTGACCGCGAACGAACAGCCGTCCTGGATCACAATCCGACCGAACTCACCGAGCGGACCCCGCGCTGTCGGCTGCAGCACGCTCACCACCCATTGCTGAAGGACCACGTCCAACACGGCCCGCATGAAGTCCTTGAAGGAACGCTTCGCCAACTGGTTGTGGAACGGCTTGTATGCGACTGTCGTGCCGAACAACGCATTGAATTGCCGTTGCATATCGGCCAATGTCTCGACCGTCCCCGTGGCATGGCCTGCCAGCAGGCCCAGGACCAGTCGATATGGAGTAATCAGGCGTTCCCGGTGGCAGAAACCGACCCTCCGTCCGAGGTCATTGAGTGCCGTGGGCGACAGCACGCGCTTGATCTGGTGGGCGAATTGAGCAACAGTGCGGCGTCCCATCCGAGTCTTCTCCTGTCATGTGGGTCCAGCAATTCCATGATCGGAGATTTCGGATGGGACTTCAACGGTTCATAAAATCCCATGAAAATCAATTAGTTATAAGATCCTACCTATGAGCGTTCATACGCCATGACCGGGCGGCTCAGCCGCACCGCATGCTGGAGCACCACGTACCCGATCGGCTGCATGTCCCCGCGCGGCACGTCCAGACCCGGCACCGGGTTGCGCTCCCGGCGCTCCGACCACTCCTGCCGCCACCGGCGCAGGGTCGGCCCGAGGTTGTGGAGGCCCCGTAGGGAGTAGAGGTCGGCCGCCAGCGGCACGACGACATGGTCCGCGCTGACCAGCACCGCCCGGTTGAGAGCGCCGAGGTTCGGGCCGACGTCCATCAGGATCAAATCCGCCGCAACCTGTTCCGCCGCCCCGTGCAGGGCGCGCGAGATGGCCGAAAGCACGCGGAACGCACGGGGCTTCCGGTCAAGGCAGGCCGGCCACTGGCTCGTCAATCCGTCTTCCGCCCCGGAAAGCAGCACGTCGCCCGCGACCAGCCCGATTCCGGGCGCCGGCTCCGTCACATGGGGGGTGGTGACGTCTCCGGTCCCTTCAAGGAGCGGTCGAAGGGCAGGTCGGCGGCCCGCCGGCGTTCGGTGAGCAGGCGTTCGTCTTCCACGGAGCCTTCTCGGACGGACGGACCGTCCCGGACCCATACACGGCCCTGGTAACGCACAGGCGTATCGGCCGACGGCTCCACGGATACGACGACGACTTCGCAGCCTTTCAGCACCCGTTTTTGTACCGTCATCGAAGGTGGCGGCAGGATGGCGCCCTCACCGCGGATGTTCGCCAGTCCTGTCAACAGGGCGTCGTCGATCGGCAGCGAGGCGCAGGAGCCGTCGTCCCGCACCCCGACCAGCACCACGCCCGGCCTGCCGTGTCCCGGCAGATCGTTGGCGAAGGCGCAGACGTTGTGCCGGATCTTCTTTCCGTCGGCGGCCGATTCCTTGCGCTCCACGAGGTCGGATTCGAGGTCCGACATCACCGCTTCGAGCTCGGTATCGGAGTATGTCGCCATTAGCGCCCGCTCCTCACGGCCCGTCCGCTTCCGATGCCGCGCAGTATCGCACCGACGTATGAACCCTGGTCTTCCTCCTGGAACGCGACACGATGGAAGCGATGGACGTTGCCCTCGTCCAGCCCTTCGAGCGATTCGTCCCGCGGGTGCTCGGCAAGCCGGTCGAAGCGCTCGACGCCAAACAGGCCAAGCAGCCACCGGTGCGGCACCAGCTTCCGCGAGAAAGGCAGCGGGGGCGGGGAGTTGCGGCGGTGGGGGGTGGGAGCGGCGTCGAGGCATCAGGTCACCTTCCCGCGCGGGTCCTGGAGGCGATGGGCGTGCAGCCCGGCGACCGGCTCACTCCTGCGTCAAACGGTCAACCGTTTACACCCGAGTCGTCAGACCGTGGCCGGGTCGCGCTGGCCGACGTCGGACTTGGCGATGAGGCGGAGGTTAGGGGTAGCCGAGGTCGTCCTTTCCCTCCCGCCATGTCTTGTCGACGACTTCCGACAGGACACCCAGGAAGCCGCAGCCGGTCACTTGCCCGGATTCGTCGTCGTAGATGATGTTCACGTCCACGGCGGGGGCGTCCTCGAAGTCGAGCCTCTGCCGGATGTTGATTCGGACGATCCCGACGTCGCCGAAGTGGCGCTTGAACAGCACATGAACGGCGAACGCGCGCCGATGCCGGGCGTCGGCCTGCTCGAACCGGTCGATGGCGTGCTCGGCCACGTCGAAACTTGCCGGACAGATGGCCGTCAAGCACGTTGCTCCCTGCCCTTCCTCCGGCCGGTCGGGGTTCCGGCGCCGCTTGCCGGACACCGGTGAGAGGAATTTCGTCGCGGAAGGCGTCCTGTATCGCGTAGCTGAAGTCGGGCTTTTCCGAGTCGCACTGGTAGAAGTCACAGGTGTTGCGCTCGATATAGGCGGCCGGGGTTGCCGTGAGCCCGACGTGTACGGCGTCGAAGCGGATGAGCGCTCCTTGCCAGGCGCCGTAGATCGAGCGGTGGCACTCGTCGGTGACCACGAGATCGAAGTAGCCGGCGGTGTATTCGCCGGCGCGGCCGATCATCGTCTGGAGCAGCGCCACCGTGATCTGTTGCTCCTGCCGCGCCGCACCGGGACGCAGCCAGTAGCTGGAATACGCGGGGAGAAGGTCCTGGACGGCTTCGAGCACCTGTCTGGCGAGCTGCTCGCGGTCCACGAGCACGAGCACCCGCTCGACCCAACCCGCCTGGAACAGGCGCTTCAGGTAGAGGCAGACGAGATCGGTCTTGCCCGTGCCGGTCGGCAGCTCGATCAGGAAACGCCGCCGGCCAAGCTCCAGCGCGTGGTCGAGGGCGCGCATGGCCTCGCCCTGGTAGGGGCGCACGGTGCAGGTCTCGCCCCGGCGGACGTAGTGTTCCGGGATGGCGACGGTGGACAGCGCCTTGCGGCTGGCGCGCATCTCCACCATGCGCTCCAGGTCCCGGCGCGAGAAGAAGCCGGCGATGGCGCGCGCGTCGTCGTTCGGGTAGTCCCAGAAATAGGTGGTGTCGCCGTTGGCCAGGAAGATGAACGGCGCCCCGAGCGCCTTCGCGTAGGGAAGCGCCTGCTGCTTGGCGACGTAAGGGTTGGGGGCATTCCGTTTGGCCTCGATGATCGCCAGAGGGCGGCCACGCCGGTCGTAGAGGACGTAGTCGGCGCGGCCCTTCGCTTTGGACGGCGCGGGGAGGTCGAGCACGGCGACGAACTCGCCGATCACGTGCAGGTCGTCTTCGGCGCCGGGGGTGAAGACGAGATCGCGGAACGCGGGATCGGGATTCAGCGGTTTCAGCCGGATCTCGCGGTGGCTCCAGCCGCCGTCCGGGGAAGCGGCCTTCGTGCTCTCGTATTTCTTGACCGAGAACTCGCCCCCCAGCGCGGGATCGGTGGCGCCGCGCTGCCAGACGAGCACGAGCCTGCCTTGGCGGCTGCCGCCCCGGTCGGCGCGAAACAGGCAATGGGAGCCGTCCGGGATGGTGGGCTCCATCGAGCGGCCACTGACGCGCGCGACGAAGTGGTCGCGCGAGAGGCGCACGGATCCGGGCACCGGCGCCCACCCGATCTCGTCGCCGGCCGCCCCTACGGTCCGGTCGGGTCCGAAAGCGCCGGCGGAAGCTGCCAGGTCGTACACGGGGGCGTGGGTCTCGAAGGGACGGGCGCGGGACCAATCGACCCATGGACCGGTTCGCGGGGTGTGCGGGAGATCCGCCGCCTGGACTTCGGTGCCGACCATCGACTTGTCGCGCAGGTCCCAGCCGGCCCGGCGCAGCAGGTCGTCGATCACGATCCGCGCGTCCGCTTCGGTATCGCGGGGGGTCACCGTGGATTCCCCGGATCGCTCGACCCCTGATCCCTCGACCCCTGTTTCACATGTTCCGCCGGTACTGTCCGCCGACCTCGAACAGGGCGTGCGTGATCTGCCCGAGCGAGCAGCAGCGCACCGCGTCCATCAGCACCGCAAAGACGTTCTCCTCCCGCATCACCGCATCGCGCAGGCGGTCGAGGGCGGCCGGGGCGGCGTCCGCGTGGCGGGCGTGGAACGCGGCCAGCCGTTCGAGCTGGCGCTCCTTCTCGTCTTCGGTGGAGCGGGCCAGATCGATGGCCGTCTCCTCGGGGGGAGGGTTGGGGTTGAGGAACGTGTTCACCCCGACGATGGGAAGGGAGCCGTCGTGCTTCTTCCGCTCGTAGAAGATCGACTCGTCCTGGATCTTCCCGCGCTGGTAGCCCGTCTCCATCGCCCCGAGCACCCCGCCGCGCTCCGAGATCCGGTCGAACTCCGCGAGCACCGCCTCTTCGACCAGATCGGTGAGCTCCTCGATGACGAACGCCCCCTGGTTCGGGTTCTCGTTCTTCCCGAGCCCCCACTCCTTGTTGATGATCATCTGGATGGCCAGCGCGCGCCTCACCGACGCCTCCGTGGGCGTGGTGATCGCCTCGTCGTAGGCGTTGGTGTGCAGGCTGTTGCAGTGGTCGTAGCTCGCGATCAGTGCCTGCAACGTGGTGCGGACGTCGTTGAAGTCGATCTCCTGGGCGTGCAGGGAGCGCCCGGAGGTCTGGGCGTGGTACTTGAGCTTCCGGCTGCGCTCCCCGGCGCCGTACCTCTCGCGCATCGCCACCGCCCAGATCCGGCGCGCAACCCGCCCCATGACCGAGTACTCGGGATCCATCCCGAAGGAGAAGAAGAAGGAGAGGTTCGGCGCGAAGTCGTCGACGTCCATGCCGCGCGCGAGGTACGCCTCGACGTAGGTGAAGCCGTTGGCGAGGGTGAACGCGAGCTGCGAGATGGGGTTCGCGCCCGCCTCGGCGATGTGGTAGCCGGAGATCGACACCGAGTAGAAGTTGCGCACGCGGTGGCGGATGAACCACTCCTGGACGTCGCCCATCACCTTGAGCGAGAACTCGGTGGAGAAGATGCAGGTGTTCTGGCCCTGGTCTTCCTTGAGGATGTCCGCCTGCACGGTGCCGCGGACGTTCGCGAGCGCCCATGACTTGATCTTCTCCGCCTCGTCCGCACCGGGCTCGCGCCCGTGCTCGTCCCGGAAGCGGTCGAGCCGCTGGTCGATGGCCGTGTTCAGGAACATCGCCAGGATCGCCGGGGCGGGGCCGTTGATGGTCATGGACACCGAGGTCGCGGGATCGCAGAGGTCGAAGCCGTCGTAGAGGGCCTTCATGTCGTCGAGGGTGGCGATCGACACCCCCGAGTTGCCCACCTTGCCGTAGACGTCGGGACGCCGGGCGGGGTCGAAGCCGTAGAGCGTGACCGAGTCGAACGCGGTCGAGAGGCGCTTCGCGGCGGCGTGGGCGGAGAGCATCCTGAACCGCCGGTTGGTCCGGAAGGCATCGCCCTCGCCGGCGAACATGCGCGAGGGGTCCTCGCCCTCGCGCTTGAAGGGGAACACGCCGGCGGTGTAGGGAAAGTGGCCGGGCAGGTTCTCCTTCATCAGGAATTCGAGGATCCGCCCCTCGTCCTCGAAGCGGGGCAGCGCGACCTTGGGGATGGAGGTGCCGGAGAGCGAGGTATGCCGCAGCGCGGTGCGGATCTCGCGCTCGCGGACGCGCACGACGTATTCATCCCCGGAGTAGGCCGCCTTCATCTCCAGCCAATGCTCGATCAGCGCGCGGGCGCGCGGGTCGAGGGCTTCGTCGCGGGCGCGTTCGAGGCGTTCCAGTCGTTCGAGGGCCGCCATGCCGGGGCCGGGCTCGCCCGCCTCTCCTGCCCTGTCCGCTTCTTCCGCCCAACCCGTCTCTCCCGTCCTACCCGTCTCTCCCGTCCTTTCCGTCTCTCCAACCCCATCCGCCTCTCCGGCCTCCTCCAGAAGGCGCCGCGCCTCGCGCAGGTGCTGGCGCTCGCGGGCGATTCCCGCCTGCCGTTCGACGTCGGCGTGGTATCCGCGCACCGTCTCCGCGATCTCGGAGAGGTAGCGGGCGCGTCCGGCGGGGACGACGGCGCGGGTGCGGCTCCCCGCGCGCAGCATGGATGCCCTTGCGGCGCGCGAAGCGCCGCGCCCGGCCGACGCCGGGAGCGCCCCGTCGTCCCAGTCCACCAAGCCGCGTTCCTTCAGGACGTCGACCAGGCGGTGGTAGAGCGCGGTCACCCCGTCGTCGTTGAAGCGCGAGGCGATGGTGCCGCAGACCGGCATGTCTTCGACCGGAACCGAGAACGCCTCGCGGTTGCGCTGCACCTGCTTGCCCACGTCACGCAGCGCGTCCTCGGCCCCCCTGCGGTCGAACTTGTTGATGGCGACGAGCGCCGCGAAGTCCAGCATGTCGATCTTCTCGAGCTGGCTCGCGGCCCCGAACTCCGGGGTCATCACGTACACCGGCACGTCCACGAAGGGCACGATCCCCGCATCGCCCTGGCCGATGCCGCTGGTCTCCACGATCACGAGGTCGAAGCCCGCGATGCGGGTCGCGGCGACGACGTCCGCGAAGGCGGCGGGGATCTCGCGGCCCGACGCCCGGGTGGCGAGGGAGCGCATGTAGACGTTGGGGTGGCCGATCGCGTTCATGCGGATGCGGTCGCCGAGCAGCGCCCCGCCGGTCTTGCGTCGCGACGGATCGATCGCGAGGACCGCGATGCGCAGCGAATCGCGCCGGTCGAGACGCAGGCGGCGCACCAGCTCGTCGGTGAGCGAGGACTTGCCCGAACCGCCGGTGCCGGTGATGCCGACGACCGGGGGCAGGGCTGGGGTCGCGGCGCGCTCGCGGAGCTTGTCGAGATCGGGGTGTGCGGCGAGTTCGGGGACTTTGTCGAGCTCGGGGTGTGCGGCGAGCTCGGAGCTCGCGAGATGTTTGCGGAGCTCGTCGCGCCCGGGGATTGCGGGATCGCGGATCGCGACTCGTTCGCGGATGGCGGCCAGCATGGCGGGCTCGATGGAGCCGTCCTCGATGGCGGTGATGACCCGCGCCAGCGCACGGCGGTCGCCGGCGGCGAGCCTGTCGACGCTGTCTGCGGGGACGTCGCGGTGCGCGCCGGCTTCGCAGCGCGCGATCATGTCGTCGATCATCCCGCGCAGGCCCAGGGTGCGGCCGTCCTCCGGCGAGTAGACCCGGGTGACGCCGTGCGCGTGCAGCTCCCGCACCTCCTCGGGGATGATCACCCCGCCGCCGCCGCCGAACACGCGGATCGAAGAGCCGCCGCGCTCGCGGAGCATGTCCACCATGTACCTGAAGTACTCGACGTGGCCGCCCTGGTAGGAACTCACCGCGATCGCATGGGCGTCCTCGTCGAGCGCCGCGACGACGACCTCCTCCACCGAGCGGTTGTGCCCGAGGTGCACCACCTCGGCCCCCGCGGACTGGAGGATCCGGCGCATGATGTTGATCGAGGCGTCGTGCCCGTCGAACAGGCTCGCCGCGGTGACGAAACGGATCCGGGCGGCGGTTCCGGCGCCGGTCTCGGGGGGATGCGCGCCGGTGCGCGCGGTGCGGGGGTGAACGGCAAGGGCGGGCTCGGCCATGGCTTGCTCCTGATCCTGACTGAGTGTCGCGGTGGGCCTCCGGGCGGTGCTCCGATCAAGGCCGTTTGTCCGCCGCATCTTGCGCAATGCACCGTTGCCGGTCGGAATTCGACTTCCTTTCCCGGGGAACGGCCTCTTGCCGTTCAAGTCCGGCGCTGGTGCCCTCGACCGCCTGATTCCGGCATTGCGGCGAACGAAGGGTTGGCATGATGTTCCAGTGCAGGCTAGTGGACGTATGCGCAAACGTCCACTAGCCTACCGGCCGTCCGCTGATTGGCGGGCAACGGCGATGGTTGTCGTTCCACCGGGCCGGTGACGGGGGGCAGCGCTGGATTGGACCCGCGGCACCGGGCGGGTGTCCAGGTCCTGGACGCCCGTATCCGGCGGCTTGCGCCCGACCCTAATCCGCGGCGGTACAAACAACGAGCAACATCCGGCGCTTGGGCCCGCACGCACCATTGCGACCGCGCCGGAGCAGGCAGGTACCGCGGGTGCGCAACGCCCGGCTCCGCGCCGGCGCCTGCACGCCGCTTCTACGGAACGAGGTCCGCTGGCAATGTCCGATCCTGTCGAGTTCTACTTCGACTTCTCGTCCCCTTACGGGTATTTCGCTAGTGAGCACATCGACGCCCTCGCGGCCCGGCATGGTCGCGACGTCACGTGGCACCCCTATCTCATGGGGGTGGCGATGAAGATCACGGGCTCCGCCCCGCTCGTAAACCGGCCGATGATCGCCGCCTACTCCAGGCATGACTTGAATCGTAGCGCGCGGCTCCTCGACGTGCCGTTCGCGTTACCCGAGCCCTTCCCGATCGCGACCATTGCGGCCTGCCGCGCCGTGTACTGGATGGAGGAGCGTGCCGGTGCCGGTGCCGCGAAAGCACTGGCGCAGGCACTGTACCGCGCCTACTTCACCGCCGGCCGGAACGTCTCCGAACCCGACATGGTGGCAGACGTGGCGGCGGAGGCTGCGGCCGGCTCCGGCGCCGATCGCGAGGCGCTCCTCGCCGGCATCCAGGCGCCTGCGATCAAGGAACGGCTGAAGGAGGTGACGAACGGCGCGATCGAGCGCGGTGTCTTCGGCTCACCCTTCTTCATCGTCGACGGAGAGTCCTTCTGGGGCCACGACCGCATGGCGCAAGTCGAGCGCTGGCTCGAAACCGGCGGCTGGTAGTCCCTTATCTGTGGTCTTCGACAAAATGATGAAGATTCGCTCGCCAACCGGCGTTTGCCCGTCAGTTGCACAAGGTGTCGGCCCATACGCACGTTCACTGCGCAAAATACGGGGTTTTCCGGCCGAAACAAGGTGTGGCTCAAATTCACTGCCAGTGAGGATAAGCCACACGCGCTAACGGCCGTCTTCAGACCGTCATTCCCGCTTTCGCGGGAATGACGGATTTTCTCGGAGCCCACTCCTGGTCTGATCGGGGAGATAGCGAATCCTTCGATTGAGTAGAGTCGACGACTGGCGCGGTGGCGTTAGGTCGGTGGGGGTAGCCGTTTCCCGGCGGCTTTCGCAGTACCGGTGCCTCGCTCCACGCCATCGCTCCGTTTCCAGTCGCCGCTCATCGAACCGGACGTGCGGTTCTCCCGCATCCGGCTCTCGGACGAGATCATGCCTTCGCCCACGGAAAGCTCGTCGTTCGCACTGCCAGGCGCGTCAGGCCCATTTCATTCCACAGCCGCCTGTCCGGGAAGCGCACATACCCCCCGGCTCGTACCTTGTGCTTGCGACACAGCCACTGACGCAGCCGCCGGGTCGCGTGCCGGTCAATCGCGGCGTAAGCCGGGCTGACCTGTCCCAGGTGGAAGTAGTTCGCCCATCCGGTCATGAGCCGGTTCAGCCGTCCCACCACCACCTCCGGGTCCAGCAGCCCGTATCGTCGCGCCGTCAGCTCGCTTACCCTGCGGCACAGGCTCTGCACGCTCGCCGGTGTGGGGCGTGTGCCGATGTAGGCTCGGCCCGTATCCCGACGATAGTTGCGTCCCACCCGGTAGCCAAGGAAGTCGAACGATTCCTCCGGAACACGCACGCATCGGGTCTTCTCGGCGTTGAGCGGCAGCTTCAGACGCTTCATCACGTCCTCGACCGCCTCGCGCATCGTCGCCGCCGATTCCTTGCCCAGGATGACAATGTCATCGGCGTAGTGGACGACGCCCGCCTTGAAGCGTCGGGCATACCCCAACCCCTTCCAGCCCAGGAGGAAGCGGCGCATGTACAGGTTGCTCAGTAGCGGAGAGATCGGCGCCCCTTGTGGGGTCCCCTTCCTCTCCCGACGCGCCCGGTTCGTGCGGCGGGTGCCGCCTCGCCCGTCGTCCTCCTCGACCGCCCTCTCCCACCACGCCTTCACCCAACCCAACATCCGCCCGTCACTCACCCGACGGGCGACGCACTTGAGCAGTTCAGCGTGCGGTCTCTGGCCGAAGTAGTCCGACCAATCCGCGTCCACGACCTCGCAGTGACCCGTGTTCGCCAGCCGATGCGCCTGTTGGACCGCATCGTGTGCGCTTCTTCCCGACCGATAGGCGTATTGCTCCGGGGTCAGGTCCGCCTCGAATATCGGCGTCAGCACCAGCAACGCCGCCGTCTGCGCCACCCGATCCCGCAGACAAGGAATGCCCAGTGCCCGATACTTCCCGCGTTGTTTCTTCGCAATCCACACCCGCCGAACCGCTTGCGGCCGGTAGGTCCCTTCCTTCAGCTCCCGCGCCAGTCCCCCAAGCCACCGCTCCACGCCCCGCGCCTCAATGTCCGCCACCGTCTCGCCGTCCACCCCGGGCGCCCCGCCATTGCGGCGGACCTCGCCCCAGGCAACTGCCAGCACATCGTCGCGCCACACCTTCAGCGTATGGAACCGATAGCCCGCAGCTTCCTTCGCTTTCGCATGGAGCACCGCCTGGAGTCTCCGAACCCGTTCCGGGGCTGTTAGGCTCGCACCAGTCCCCATCTCCCTTCCTCCTTCTTGTGCCCCTCTCGAACCAAGGCCCCTTCCCTCCACCAGCATTACCCGGCTTCCCCGGTACTACGGGCCTCTCCGCCACCCCATACGGCCCGGCCTGTCCCTCGCGGGGGTCCGGTTGGCGTGTGCCGCGCCACCGTCGGGGCTTCCCGTGTTGCGTCCATCCCCCTCTTCCCTGCGTGCCGCCGCCATTACCCCGGCGGAACCGGCCGGTGCTCGTATCGCTCGCTTCCCGACCGATGCCAGCCTTCCCCGTGTTACAGGCGGGTCGGCTTCCGCATTACCCGTTTCGAGGCCTGCTCGGCGTTCACTCGCGTTGCGGCCCGCAGGGTCGCTGAGTCGCCTTCGCGACCCGTCTCATAGGAGTGCTTCAGTCCATGTCGTTGCCTCCATCGACCGCTCCGACTGCTACCGGCTGGAGCGACAGTTACCGGGCGGGATTCGCACCCGCTAGGGTATGGCGCCTTGCACGGCGCACTGCAACAATCGGGTGAAGACGGCCGTTAGCGCGTGTGGCTTATCCTCACTGGCAGTGAATTTGAGCCACACCTTGTTTCGGCCGGAAAACCCCGTATTTTGCGCAGTGAACGTGCGTATGGGCCGACACCTTGTGCAACTGACGGGACTACATTCATGGATCCTCCCCTGCTCGAACAGGGGAGGATCCGTCGCCTTCTCGTTTACTTCGGTTTTGGGGCCGGAGGTGGCGGAGGTGGCGGAGGTGGCGGAGGTGGCGGAGGTGGCTTCACCGGTGGTGGTGGATAGCCGCTTTCCTTGATTATCCTGTTCATGTGTGCACTCTATAGGCATTCGACGTTGCTTCGTATGCCTCGGCCGCGCACTGTTGGTTCAGTCCTCTGGTCAACCACCCTTCTCCCGCAAATCGCGTTCCTTCCGCTGTCGCCATCGTCATCTCCTTCCGTAGTGCCGCCATCTGATCCTTCACCGTCTCCCTCGGCACCGCCTCCCATCCCGGGCTGTTCACTTCTTCCCACAGTGTTTTCCATTTGCTCAGGATCAGGTCGCATTCAAGCCGTGCCTTTTCTGCCTTGGTGGCGTTTTCCGCGAACTTGAACGTCCAGTTCAGACACCCCGCGATCACGGCGACGGCGATGAGCCACGCTGTCGTCTTGTTCGCTCCACTCCCCATGACGCTTTCCAGGAATGCACCTGCTCCACTGCTCCCTGCGACCACACTTGTGGTCAGTAACACTGTCGCCATTCTCCCGAGCCGCGTAGCGATTTGCCCGTAGTACCGCACCGTTCGGTCTGCGCTCAGCATTTCCGTCCACACGTCCCGTCTGAGCCTTTCGTCGGTCATGGTCGCCCTCCTTGCTTCTCTGGCCCGCGTCCTCGTTTCTCCTGGCGACAACAAGTAGAACCGCTCGCATTCGGATCACCGGTCAGCGAGCCATTTCCGCTCGGCAGCGGACGTCAGCCGAGACGAAATGATGACACTTGTATCATGTTCTTGTCGTCCATTGTTGTCTCTTTTCTCTCTGCCTTCATCTCCTGGTATAACCTATCCGTTCGATTTTCATCATATTTCCATATAATACCGGAGTCCTCGGAAATTCGGGGCTGTTCGCCGTGTACCGCGAGCGCCCTTGACAGCGGGTTCAGACGGGACAAAATCCAGTCGAATCATATGGATGGAGACGATTTCATGCCTGGATGGTCGTCGCGGGATGCGAAAAACCGGTGCAGCGCCCTCGTGGATAGGGTGTAACTCTGAAACTGATCCATCACGCCGCCCGTTTACAAGGAAACGGTATGACGTTGTCGGGAATCGTCACTTCCCGACGGTAGGTCCCTGACAGCATCTCCCAGGCCGAATCGAACCGTCTACTTTGTATCAGGGCGCGAAGCGTCAGGATGGCCTGCCCCCCGGCATGACGCCAGCGCATTCCCGAACGCTTCAGCCGCTGCGTGACCAACGTCTTGCACGCCGCCTCCACCACCCCCGAGCCAATGGGCAGATGCCGTGCCTTCACCTCGGCATAGCCCATGCGGTGACGGTGGTTGCGGAAGTATCCCAACACCTCGGCGATACGCTTGCTCTTCGGCTGCTTCCTGCGTTGATGGTTCAGCGAACGAATCACCTTCTCCACGCCGCCGCAGTCATGGCGCAACAGATGGCGCAGCTTCTCGTAGTGCGCCCGCCCCTTCGCATCGTCCTGTCCATAGCAGGCATCGAGTCCCGACTTCAGTTGCTCGGCCGCATGGTAGAAGTCCACCACCGACGTGCCCTGCGGCGCCAACGTATCAAGATAGCGCCAGTTGTCGTGCGCCCCGTCGGCTATCTTGACCACCTGCAGGTCCGGACGCTTTGCAAGCACCGCTTCGAGCTCCGCGCACAGCGTCTTCTTCAACGCCTCCTTGCACGGCTGCGGCATCCGACCCACATACACCGTCTCCAGCCGCTCCCCCTCGGCATCACAGGTCGTGAGCGTCCCACACCCCGCCTCCTGATAGCCTGAGCTCCCATCCACCCGCTTCGCATCCTTCATCGCCACCATCACCCCATCGAGCGACACCGCCACCGTCACCGCCTCCTCCGCCACCGCGCACCCCTTGCGTAACGCCGCCTCGAACGCCTCACGCTGCCCCTCCCACCGCGCGCCCAACTCCTTCGGCAACCGGGGGGTAGAGTCGACGACTGGCGCGGTGGCGTCAGGTCAGTGGTGGTAGCCGTTTCCCGGCGGCTTTCGCTGTACCGGTGCCTCGCTCCACGCCATTGCTCCGTTTCCAGTCGCCGCTCATCGAACCGGACGTGCGGATTTCCCGCATCCGGCTCTCGGACGAGATCATGCCTTCGCCCACGGAAAGCTCGTCGTTCGCACCGCAAGGCGAGTCAGGCCCCTTTCATTCCACAGGCGCTTGTCCGGGAAGTGCACGTATCTCCCCGCTCGTCCCTTGTGCTTGCGACACAGCCACTGACGCAGCCGCCGGGTCGCACAACCCTGCGGCAGAGGCGCCAGTCCCCCAAGCCACCGCTGCACGCCTCGCGCGAACCGATAGCCGGGAGCTTCCTTCGCTTTCGCATGTAGCGCCGCCTGGAGTCTCCGAACCCGTTCCGGGGCGGTTAGGCTCGCACCAGTCCCCATCTCCCTTCCTCCTTCTTGCGCCCCTCTCGAACCAAGGCCCCTTCCCTCCACCGGCATTACCCGGCTTCCCCGGTACTACGGGCCTCTCCGCCACCCCGACCGGCCCGGCCTGCCCCTCGCGGGGGTCCGGTTGGCGTGTGCCGCGCCACCGTCGGGGCTTCCCGTGTTGCGTCCATCCCCCCTTCTGTGCGTGCCGCCGCCACTACCCCGGCGGAATCGACCGGTGCGCGCGTCGCTCGCTTCCCGACCGATGCCAGCCTTCCCCGATCTACAGACGGGTCGGCTTCCGCATCATGAGTTTCGAGGCCTGCTCGGCGTTCACTCACGTTGCGGCCCGCACAGTCGCAGAGCCGCCCTCGGCGGCCCCTTGCACCGAAGTGCTTCAGTCGATGTCGTTGCCTCCATCAACCGCTCCGATTGCTACCGGCTGGAGCGACAGTTGCCGGGCGGGATTCGCACCCGCTGAGGAATGGCGCCTTTGCACGGCGCACCGTAGATCTCAAATTGACATTAAGAAGTCTTCGTAACTGATCGAAATCATTGAAGTTGTATATTTTGAAGGGAGAGGAGCTAAAGGGCTCTGGTGACAATTTGTCAGGAGCGGGCTCGACGGGGAGGGAAGACGGGGCAGTGGTCCTCTGGAACAATGTGCGGTGTCAATCCAAACCATCGCCCCGGAGGGCTGCCCCAATGTCAGTATTTCACGCACCCGCCCATTGCGCCAGCCACAGCGAGCGAGGAGAGCAAGCCCTCGCGCGGTTGGTCGAGCAGGTCAACGCCTTGCGAGCGCGTCCGGTGACGGGGGAGGACTTCGAGGCAGTGGAGCGGGAGCTTCGTGCGTTGTTTGCCGAAGCCGAACGCGAGGTGGTGGGGGAGACGCTGGAGCGTCTGGATGTGGACCTGCCATTCGTCGAGATGGAAGGGCGGCGGTACCACCGGGTGCTGCGCAGTCACGCGACGTACACGAGTGCGGCGGGAGCGGTGGGGGTGCATCGCACGCTGTACCGATGTGGCGGTGAGCGCGCGGTGGCGCCGATGGAGTGGCGTGCGGGGATAGTGGCGGGGCACTGGACGGGGCTGGCGGCGCGGCAGGCGAGCGTGGTGGTGGCGCACGTGACGCCGCAGGAAGGGGAGGCGGTGTTTCGGGAGTGGGGGCGGATGAGGCCTTCGAAGAGCTCGCTGGACCGGTTGCCGAAGGAGTTGGGCGCGCGGTGGGAGGGGCAGCGTGAGGCGTTCGAGGCGGCGTTACGCAAGGGGTGCGCGGTGGCGGAGGAGGCGGTGACGGTGGCGGTGTCGCTCGATGGGGTGATGGTGGCGATGAAGGATGCGAAGCGGGTGGATGGGAGCTCAGGCTATCAGGAGGCGGGGTGTGGGACGCTCACGACCTGTGATGCCGAGGGGGAGCGGCTGGAGACGGTGTATGTGGGTCGGATGCCGCAGCCGTGCAAGGAGGCGTTGAAGAAGACGCTGTGCGCGGAGCTTGAGGCGGTGCTTGCAAAGCGTCCGGACCTGCAGGTGGTCAAGATAGCCGACGGGGCGCACGACAACTGGCGCTATCTTGATACGTTGGCGCCGCAGGGCACGTCGGTGGTGGACTTCTACCATGCGGCCGAGCAACTGAAGTCGGGGCTCGATGCCTGCTATGGACAGGACGATGCGAAGGGGCGGGCGCACTACGAGAAGCTGCGCCATCTGTTGCGCCATGAGTGCGGCGGGGTGGAGAAGGTGATTCGTTCGCTGAACCATCAACGCAGGAAGCAGCCGGAGAACAAGCGTATCGCCGAGGTGTTGGGATACTTCCGCAACCACCGTCACCGCATGGGCTATGCCGAGGCGAAGGCACGGCATCTGCCCATTGGCTCGGGGGTGGTGGAGGCGGCGTGCAAGACGTTGGTCACCCAACGGCTGAAGCGTTCGGGAATGCACTGGCGTCATGCCGGGGGGCAGGCCATCCTGACGCTTCGCGCCTTGATACAAAGTAGACGGTTCGATTCGGCCTGGGAGATGCTGTCAGGGACCTACCGTCGGGAAGTGACGATTCCCGACAACGTCATACCGTTTCCTTGCAAACGGGCGGCGTGATGGATCAGTTTCAGAGTTACACCCGCAACCGGTCCAGCGAGCTCTTCGAAGGCCTCATCCGCCCCCACTCCCGAAACACCGCCTCCCCTTCCTGCGGCGTCACGTGCGCCACCACCACGCTCGCCTGCCGCGCCGCCAGCCCCGTCCAGTGCCCCGCCACTATCCCCGCACGCCACTCCATCGGCGCCACCGCGCGCTCACCGCCACATCGGTACAGCGTGCGATGCACCCCCACCGCTCCCGCCGCACTCGTGTACGTCGCGTGACTGCGCAGCACCCGGTGGTACCGCCGCCCTTCCATCTCGACGAATGGCAGGTCCACATCCAGACGCTCCAGCGTCTCCCCCACCACCTCGCGCTCGGCTTCGGCAAACAGTGCACGGAACTCCCGCTCCACTGCCTCGAAGTCCTCCCCCGTCACCGGGCGCGCTCGCAAGGCGTTGACCTGCTCGACCAACCGCGCGAGGGCTTGCTCTCCTCGCTCGCTGTGGCTGGCGCAATGGGCGGGTGCGTGAAATACTGACATTGGGGCAGCCCTCCGGGGCGATGGTTTGGATTGACACCGCACATTGTTCCAGAGGACCACTGCCCCGTCTTCCCTCCCCGTCGAGCCCGCTCCTGACAAATTGTCACCAGAGCCCTTTAGCTCCTCTCCCTTCAAAATATACAACTTCAATGATTTCGATCAGTTACGAAGACTTCTTAATGTCAATTTGAGATCTACGGTGCGCCGTGCAAAGGCGCCATTCCTCAGCGGGTGCGAATCCCGCCCGGCAACTGTCGCTCCAGCCGGTAGCAATCGGAGCGGTTGATGGAGGCAACGACATCGACTGAAGCACTTCGGTGCAAGGGGCCGCCGAGGGCGGCTCTGCGACTGTGCGGGCCGCAACGTGAGTGAACGCCGAGCAGGCCTCGAAACTCATGATGCGGAAGCCGACCCGTCTGTAGATCGGGGAAGGCTGGCATCGGTCGGGAAGCGAGCGACGCGCGCACCGGTCGATTCCGCCGGGGTAGTGGCGGCGGCACGCACAGAAGGGGGGGATGGACGCAACACGGGAAGCCCCGACGGTGGCGCGGCACACGCCAACCGGACCCCCGCGAGGGGCAGGCCGGGCCGGTCGGGGTGGCGGAGAGGCCCGTAGTACCGGGGAAGCCGGGTAATGCCGGTGGAGGGAAGGGGCCTTGGTTCGAGAGGGGCGCAAGAAGGAGGAAGGGAGATGGGGACTGGTGCGAGCCTAACCGCCCCGGAACGGGTTCGGAGACTCCAGGCGGCGCTACATGCGAAAGCGAAGGAAGCTCCCGGCTATCGGTTCGCGCGAGGCGTGCAGCGGTGGCTTGGGGGACTGGCGCCTCTGCCGCAGGGTTGTGCGACCCGGCGGCTGCGTCAGTGGCTGTGTCGCAAGCACAAGGGACGAGCGGGGAGATACGTGCACTTCCCGGACAAGCGCCTGTGGAATGAAAGGGGCCTGACTCGCCTTGCGGTGCGAACGACGAGCTTTCCGTGGGCGAAGGCATGATCTCGTCCGAGAGCCGGATGCGGGAAATCCGCACGTCCGGTTCGATGAGCGGCGACTGGAAACGGAGCAATGGCGTGGAGCGAGGCACCGGTACTGCGAAAGCCGCCGGGAAACGGCTACCACCACTGACCTGACGCCACCGCGCCAGTCGTCGACTCTACCCCCGTGAATACCGCGATCGCGGGGTGTCCCCAACGGATGACCCGGCGTGGCAAACCCGCGGTCGTGGTGCTCGTGTCGGAGGAGTATGAGCGCCTTCGTCATTTGGAGAAGATGAAGGCGCAGGCGTTTGCGGATCTGTTGCTTGCGATCCCACAGGGTGAGGGCGGAGAGGAATTCGAGCGACTCCGATCGACCGGATGACCCCTTCCCCCTACACCGAAGTCGTGCCCGGCGAGGGCTACACCACGCGCGACGACGTCATCGTCATCTCCGACGAGGCGCACCGCACCCAGTACGGCACGCTGGCGCTGAACATGCGCAACGCCCTGCCGAACGCCGGCTACATCGGCTTTACCGGCACGCCGCTGTTCACCGGAGACCAGCTCACGCGGCGGGTGTTCAGCGACTACGTCTCGACCTGTGACTTCCAGCGCGCGGTGGCGGACGAGGCCACCGTACCCCTCTACTACGACGCCCGAGGCGACAAGCTGGGGGTGGCGGTCGGGGACCTGAACGAGCGCATCGCCGAGAAGCTGGAGGAGTTCGAATCCGCCGCCGACCTCGACGTGGCGCAACGCCTGGAGCGCGAGCTCAGGCGCGACTACCACGTCGTCACCGCCGGGAAGCGGCTCGACCAGGTGGCGCGGGATTTCGTGCAGCACTACTCGACGGCCTGGGAGACCGGCAAGGCGATGCTGGTGTGCATCGACAAGGTGACCTGCGTGCGGATACACGGGCTGATCGAGCGCTACTGGCAGGAACGTATCGAGGCACTGGAAGCAGAACGGGCGCGAAGCGCGGACGAGCAGAGTCGATCTTCCTGTGCCGCCAGGCGGCCTGGATGCGCGAGACCCGCATGGCGGTGGTGGTGAGCGAGGAGCAGGGCGAGGTGGAGAAGTTCCGCAAGTGGGGTCTCGACGTCATTCCGCACCGACGGCTGATCAAGGAAGGCATGGGCCTGCCGCAGTCCATGCGCGACCGGCCGCGCTTTCGCAACATGCGGCGGATGGCGCTCGACGACGCCTTCAGGGAGGAGGAGCACCCCTTCCGCATCGCCGTGGTCTGCGCCATGTGGCTCACCGGCTTCGACGTGCCGAGCCTCGCCACCCTCTATCTCGACAAACCCCTCAAGGCCCATGCGCTGATGCAGGCCATCGCCCGCGCCAACCGGGTGAACGCGGGCAAGAACAACGGCCTGATCGTGGATTACTGCGGCGTCCTCAAGCACTTGCGCAAGGCGTTGGCGACCTTCACCGGCGCGCGACCGGGCGGCGACGGCGGCGAGACCGGTCCGGCCAGGCCCGCCGAAGATCTGCTCGCCGATCTGGCCGAGGCGATCGCCTTGGTGCGGGCCTTCCTCGATGCAGCGGGAGCACCGCTCGACGGTGTGATCGGCGCGACAGGCTTCGAGCGCAACGCCGCCATCGTCGCCTGCAAGGAGGCCGCGAACGAGAACGTCGAGACCCGCAAGCGCTTCGAAGTGATGTGCCGCGAGGTGTTCAGGAAGTTCAGGGCGGGCATCAACGTGCGGGGCGTCAACACCCACCGGGCGGACCGCGACGCCATCGACGTCATCTACAGGAGCTTGCAGCAGGACCGCGAGCAGGCCGATGTCGACGACGTCATCCGCGCGCTGCACGCGGTGGTCGATGAGGTGATCGACGTGCGGTCGGCCCGGGGGGGTCGGCGACGATCCCGCTCCCTACGACATCAGCCGGATCGACTTCGACCGTCTCCGGCAGGAGTTCGAGCGCAGCCCCGCCAAGCGCACCACCGTGCAGGCGCTCAGGGACGCGGTGGAGAAGCAGCTCCGCCGCCTGCTGGACCAGAATCCGTTGCGCACCGATTTCCAGAGGCACTACGAGGAAATCGTCGAGCGGTACAACCGCGAGAAGGACCGGGTGACCATCGAGCAGACCTTCGAGGCGTTGCTCGGTCTGGTCCGGGCGCTCGATCGGGAGGAAGGCCGCGCTCTCCGGGAGGGGCTGGACGAAGAGTCGCTGGCAATCTTCGACCTCCTGAAGAAGCCGGATCTCGGCGCCTCCGACCTCCGGAAGATCAAGAAGGTGGCGGTCGGCCTGCTGGACACGCTGAAGGCTGGGAAGCTGCGCGTGGACCAGTGGCGCGACAAGGAAGCGACCCGGGGGGCGGTGCACGTCACCATCCGCAACTTCCTCTGGAGCGACGAGACCGGCCTGCCCGCCGGCGGTTACTCGGAAGAGGAGGTCGAGGCTCGGTCCGACGACGTGTTCCGGCACGTCTTCCGGGCCTACCCGACGCTTCCGTCGCCGTACTATGAAGTCGCCGCGGCGGCCTGAAACGGGCGAAGCCGGCGAACGGAGATCCAATCCGGAACCACCATCCGTGAACTTCGGGGCGCTTCGATCTTCGGCTCGGGTCCTTCGGCGAGATGCGCGATGCGGTCATCCTGTCCGAGCCGCCTTTCGACCCCGTCGGCGCCCGGATGCGGGGCTGACGACACCTTGGAGAGTTCAGAAGCGGACCTCGCATGATCGCCGTCTTCTCCTGCTACGAGCGCCCCGGCGTCCTGTTCAGCGAAGAGGAGCGGGTCGGCTTCTACGGCCGTGCGGGGTGAGGCGGGAGCATCATCGCCGGCTTGCCGGCAGGCCCGCGTTTGCCGCGCCGCCGGGCGGGCCCGGGGGAGACGCCGCCAAGCCGGATACGAAACCCGACCGAGGTGCGCCGGCGCCATCCCCCTTCCTCCTTCCCCCCGCTTTCCCGGTATTTGCGGGCCGGGCGGGCCGTCCGAGCGGGATACACAATGGGAATGCGCTGGGGGATGCCCGGGGGATGCGCCGGTGACCCCTGCACCGGGACCGCTATATCCTTGACGCCGCTTCGGCCCCGGTCCTCTGTCCCCGGCCCGGGTCCTCACCATCGGAGATCCAATCCATGAAATCCCCTGTCCGGGTGGCGGTCATCGGCGGCGGCGTGGTCGGGTGCAGCGTCCTCTACCACCTCGTCAAGCACGGCTGGAAGGACGTGGCCCTGATCGAGCGCTCGGAGCTCACCGCCGGCTCCACCTGGCACGCGGCCGGCGGGATGCACACCTTCAACTCCGACCCCAACGTCGCCAAGCTCCAGGACTACACCCTCAAGGTCTACCAGGAGATCGAGGAGGCGTCCGGACAGTCCTGCGGCATCCACTTGACCGGCGGACTGATGCTCGCCGACACCAAGGACCGGCTCGACTACCTCGCCACCGCCCGCGGGCGCGGCCGCTACCTCGGCCTGGACACCGAGTTCGTCGATCTGGAGGAAGCGGCGCGCATGTTGCCGATCATGAATCCCGAGCATTACGTCGGCGCGCTCTTCGATCCCAACGAAGGCCATATCGACCCCTCGGGCGTGACCCACGCCTACGCCGGGGCGGCGCGGGCCGGGGGGGCGGTGGTCTACCGGCAGAACCGGGTGACGGACTTGAGCCAGCGCCCCGACGGCACCTGGGACGTGGTGACCGAGCAGGGCACCCTGCACGCGGAGCACGTGGTGAACGCGGCGGGGCTGTGGGCGCGGGAGGTCGGGCGGATGGCCGGCGTGGTCCATCCCTTCACGCCGATGGAGCACCAGTACATCGTCACCGACGAGGTCCCCGAGATCGCGGGGTCCGAAGGCGAGATGCTGCACGCCATCGACTTCGGCGGCGAGCTCTACATGCGCCAGGAGGGGAAGGGGGTGCTGGTCGGCACCTACGAGAAGCACGGGCGGCCCTGGTCCGAGCACACGACCCCCTGGGAGTTCGGGCAGGACCTCCTGCCCGACGACCTCGACCGGATCGGGGACAACCTCATGTGCGCCTTCGAGCGCTTTCCGGCGCTGGAGAAGGCGGGGATCAAGCGGGTCGTCAACGGCCCGTTCACCTTCACGCCGGACGGCAACCCGCTGGTGGGGCCGGTGCCGGGGGTGAGGAACTACTGGGCCGCGTGCGGGGTGCTGGCGGGGTTCAGCCAGGGCGGGGGCGTCGGGCTCGCGCTCGCCCACTGGATGATCGACGGCGACCCGGGCATGGACACCTGGGCGATGGACGTGGCGCGTTTCGGCGACTACGCCGGACCGGCCTACGCGCGGGCGATGGCCCGCCAGACCTATGCGACCCGCTTCCTGGTCCCCTTCCCCAACGAGGAGCGTCCGGCCGGGCGGCCCCTGCGCCGCACCCCGATCCATGACCGCCTGAAGGCGAAGGGGGCGGTGTTCGGCGCCGCGTTCGGGCTGGAGCAGGCGCTGTGGTATGCGCCGCCCGGCGCGGAGGCGGTGGAGACCCTGACCTTCCGCCGCTCCAACGCGCACGGTCCGGTGGGCGAGGAGTGCCGCGCGGTGCGCGAGGGCGTGGGCATCACCGAGACCTCGGGCTTCGCCAAGTACGAGATCACCGGTCCCGACGCGGGGCCGTGGCTCGGCCGGCTGCTGGCCAACCGCCTCCCCGCCGAGGGCAGGATGGTGCTCACGCCCATGCTCAACCCCCGCGGCGCCCTGATCGGCGACTTCACCCTGGCGAAGCTCGGCCCGGAGCGCTTCATGATCTTCGGCTCGGGACCCGCCGAGGCGTACCACCTGCGCTGGTTCCACCGGCACCTGCCGGACGAAGGGGTGGATCTGCGCAGCCTGCGGAGCGGACTCATGGGCCTGAGCATCGCGGGGCCGAAGGCGCGTACGCTGCTCTCGCGGGTGACCGGCGCGGACGTGGGCAACGAGGCGTTCCGGTTCATGGCGATCCGGGAGATGGAGATCGGGCTCTCGCCCGCCCTGGTCGGGCGCGTCACCTTCACCGGCGACCTCGGCTACGAGCTCTGGATGCCGCCCGACCACCAGCTCGCGGTCTACGACGCCCTCGTCGAGGCGGGCGAGGATCTGGGGCTGCGCCACTTCGGCGCCCGCGCGCTCAACTCGCTACGTCTGGAGAAGGGCTTCGGCAGCTTCACCCGGGAGTACACGCCGGACTACAGCCCGCTGGAGGCGGGGCTGGAGCGCTTCGTGGACTTTCGCAAGAACGACTTCATCGGGCGCGAGGCGCTGGTCGAGGAGCGCCGCACCGGCCCGAAGCGCAGGCGGGTGATCTTCCGGGTGGACGCGGACGGCGCGGACGCCTTGGCCAACGAGCCGGTGCTGTGCGACGGCGAGACGGTGGGCTGGGTGACCTCCGGCGGCTACTGCCACCACGTCGGCGCGAGCATCGCGCTGGGCTACGTGCCGTCCGGTCTCGCCGAGCGCACCGGCGGCTTCCAGGTCGAGATCCTCGGCGAGATGCGCGACGCGGTCATCCTGCCCGAGCCGCCTTTCGATCCGGCCGGCGCCCGGATGCGGGGCTGACGGCTTCGGTTCTTCGACCCCGCCGCCGCCCGGATGCGGCAGGCGGCGCGCGCCCACCCCGCAGGACTTCTCCCGGATGGGCGCCATGTTGCTGCGCCCCAAGGCCCGTTTCGATCATCGGCTACCTGAACGAGACCGGAAGGGCGGGTTTCGTCATGTCCTCCCAGGCATCGAGCGCCGGCGGCAGCGAGGCCGCGTTGCGACGGCGGCTGGTGGAGACCGGCGACGTGGACGTGATGATCGCCATCCGCTCCAACTTCTTCTACACCCGCACCGTGCCCTGCGAGCTGTGGTTCCTCGACCGCGCCAAGCCGAAGAGGCGCCGCGGCAAGGTGCTGATGGTCGATGCGCGCAACGTCTACCGGAAGGTGACGCGCAAGATCTGCGACTTCAGCCCTGAGCAGCAGCACAACCTGCTGGCCATCGTATGGCTCTACCGGGGCGAGGCCACGCGTTTCCTGGAGCTCGTCTCCGGATATCTGCGGGATGTGGTGGCCGAAGGCCGTGCCTGCTTCGAGCGGGAGGGCGAGGACGGCGCTACGCACCGGCCGCTGCCGGAGCTTCTCGAAGCGATCGCCGCCCCTGCACAAGACACTTGCCCCCTTCCTGAAAACCCGGGCGAAGACCGGTCCGCACGCCGACGCGCTGGCCGAGATGAAGAAGGAGCGGCGGCGCTTCGCCGGGGAGGTCCGGCGCTTCGCATCCCGCATCGGCAAGGCGGAGGCCGAGTGGGAGCGCACCCCCGACACCGCCGCCGGCCTGAACGGGCTGGTGGACCGCTTCGCCCCGCTGGCCGGGGCCGGCCACGACCTCGCCGGGCAGGCCGACCGGCTCTGCCAGCTCGCCGCCCGCCTGATCGAGATGTGCGAGCGGGAATGCGACGCCCGGTCGAGCAACGCCTGGAACCCCCGCGAGATCACCCGCGCCCGCAAGGCCGCCGACGAGGCCTGCCGGAATCTCACGAAACAGGACGAACCCTTCGTTGGCCGGGGGCGCCTCGGAAAAGTGCGCTACTTCTGGCGCCAGGCCCGCTGGCTCACCGAGCGCTTCCCCGACGCGAAGCTGCGCGACGTGGAGGGGCTGGTCAAGCGGGTGGACCGCACCGGGATCGAGGCCAGCGACCGGAGCCTCACCCCCCGCCGCTACGTCGGCGTCGCCCCGGAGGAGGAGGACGAGAGCTTCGACTTCAGGACGGCGCTGCGCGAGATCCATGCGGAGCTCGAGGAGCTGAACGCGGAGGCGGCGGTCCTGGCGGCGAAGATCAGCAGGAATTTCGAGGGGTTGGGGATATGACGGGGCGGTCGGAAGCAGGAGCGGTCCCGGCCGTCGATCCCCGTGGCCGGACTCCGTGGGCTCGCCGGGGAACCGCCACGAGCCCCGGATCGGGTTGGAGGCGGGCGCCGACGGCCTCGACTGCGTACGCCGGATCCTGGCCGGGGCGGGCAAGCGTCTGCGTCCCGGCGGGGTGCTGGTCTGCGAGGTGGGCGCATCCCGTGCCGTACTGGAGCGAACCTGTCCCGAAACCGCATTCACCTGGCTGGAACTCGAACGGGGTGGCGAGGGCGTCTTCCTGCTGACCGAGGCGCAGGTTCGGGAAGTCCCCCGCCTCGATCCCCGTTGACCCCGATCGTGTCGTTCTTGCCCGGCCCTTGCGCCTGCCCGCCGTGAAGACACCCTGCCGCATTCGCCGAGGCGGCTGGACGTGGACGATCCGCACGACGAACGGATCGTTTGGCGATCCGTCAAGAAGCTGCCCGGACGTGGACGGAATCGTCGTGCGCGGCGCAGTGCCGTAGAATCGCGCCATGCCCGGAAACTCCATCGGCAAGTCGTTCCGCGTCACCACCTACGGTGAGAGCCATGGAGCCGCGATCGGCTGCGTGATCGACGGCTGTCCGCCCGGCCTCCCGCTCGACGAGGACGACATTCAGCCCGATCTCGAACGGCGTCGTCCGGGGAAGTCCCGCCACACCACCCAGCGCCGGGAGACCGACGCGGTGCGGATCCTCTCCGGTACCTTCGAAGGCGTTACCACCGGTACCCCGATCCACCTGATGATCGAGAACGTCGATCAACGTCCCAGGGACTACACCCGGATCAAGGACAGGTTCCGCCCCTCACACGCGGACTACACCTACCACCACAAGTACGGGGTCCGCGACTACCGGGGCGGCGGGCGTTCGTCGGCGCGCGAGACCGCGATGCGGGTCGCGGCCGGGGCGGTCGCCAGGAAGTACCTGCGGGAACGCGCGGGCATCGTGGTACGCGGCTACCTCGCGCAGCTCGGCCCCATTCGTCCCGCGACGTTCGACTGGTCCGAGGTCGAGCGCAACCCCTTCTTCTGCCCCGACCCCGAGGTTGCCGGGGAAATGGCGCGGTTCATGGATTCGCTCAGGAAGTCCGGCGATTCCATCGGCGCGCGGGTCGACGTGGTCGCGAACGGAGTGCCGCCGGGGCTCGGCGAGCCGGTGTTCGACCGCCTCGACGCGGATCTCGCCCATGCCCTGATGAGCATCAACGCGGTCAAGGGGGTGGAGATCGGCGCGGGCTTCCGGGTGGTGGAGATGCGCGGCACCGAGAACCGCGACGAGATCACCCCCGAGGGGTTTCTGAGCAACAACGCGGGCGGGGTCCTGGGGGGAATCTCCTCCGGGCAGGATATCCGCGCGAGTATCGCGCTCAAGCCGACCTCGAGTCTGCGGCTACCCGGTCGCGGTATCGACGTCGCCGGAAACCCGGTCGAGGTGGTCACCCACGGCCGGCACGATCCATGTGTCGGGATCCGGGCTACGCCGATCGCCGAGGCGATGGTCGCCATCGTGCTGATGGACCATTTCATGAGGCATCGGGGACAGAACGCGGAGGTGAAGTCTTCGGCGCCGGTGGTGCCGTCCTCGACGGGTTGATCGGCCCGGGTCGACGGGCCTTGGCCGGTGCGGGGCGGTCATGCGCCGCCAAGGCATCCCGCAATGGAGTCGCCGAGGCTGCGCATGATGCCGAACCAGGCATCCGGGCCCGCTGCAATGTCCGCGCCCAGGAGGTCGATGACCGCGGTCCGAACCTCGGTGCCCTCGATCACGGTCCAGGCGAGGCGCGGCTCGAACTGCGGCTCCGTGAACAGACACTGGACGTCACGTTCGGTGAGGGCGCGACGCAGAGACGCGAGCCGTTTCGCGCTGGGCAGTCGAGTCGGGTCCAGAGTCACCGAGCCGACGCTGTTGAGCTCGAAAGTGTGCTCGAAATACTGGTATCCGTCGTGGAAGACGACGAACGCATGTCGGCGCACCGGTGCAAGCAGCTTCCGTAGCGACGCTTCCAGTGCCTCGATGCGGGCCCGCATCGAGGCGGCATTGCGCCGGTACGCCGCGGCCTCCTCGGGGTGGATACGGGTAAGCGCCTCGGCGACGACCTCCACGATCCGGGCCGCGTTGCGCGGATCGAGCCAGATGTGTGCGTCGAGCTCGCCATGGGCATGGTCATGGCCATGGTCCTCCGAGTCATGAGCATCGTCGTCATGGGCATCGTCATGGGCATCGTCATGGGTATCGGCATGGGTATCGGCATGGGTATCGTCATGGGTGTCGTCATGGGTGTCGGCGTTCTCGCCATCATGGAGCCGCGTGGAGCTCGAATCCCAGATGCCTCCCTCACGATTGCGCAGCAGCCGCATCCCGGCCACTCGATGCAGGGTGACGATCTCCGCTCCGGCTCCGAGACTTGCAATGGGACGTTCGAGAAACGTCTCCAGGGTCTCATCGACCCAGACGACGAGATCCGCAGCTTGCAACGCCTCTGCTTCGGACGGGCGCATCTGGTAGGTGTGGGGAGAGGCGCCTCCCTCGACGATCAGCCGTGGCGTGCCGATCCCATCCATCACGCCGGCGACGAGCGCGTGGATCGGCTTGATACTGACCACGACCTCCGGCGCGGCGTACGCCCCGGGCGCCGAATGCAGGACGGCGAGCGCGGAAACGAAGAGCGCCATGCGGAACCGTCCTGCCCGGGCGCGACCCGAACGGCAGGCCGCCCTCCCGCAAGGGACGGACCGGCCGCAGCAGCGCTCCGCCGTACCGGATGTCGGACTCATCATCTTCACCTCGTGTCGAAAGGGGGTGGGAGATCTGAAGTGTTATAATGTATCATCTTTCAGCAGCTCGCAACCCCCGAAGAAACACTGGAGCAGCAATTCCCCCAACGTCCCGGACACGGACGCGCCATCGGGATTTCACAGCCTTCTCCACCGTCCGGGGATCCGGTGGGAGGGAGTCAACGGACGCTTTCCGGCCTGGTGGGAATTGCCGGCACAGGAGAAACACATCATGTCCCGACCACCGGCCGTCGTTCCCCCGGCCGCGCCCCTCGTCGAAGCGCGCGGGGTGAGTGTCAGCCTCGGGGGCCGGAGCGTGCTGGACGAAGTGGGTCTGGCGGTCCATGCCGGGGAGATCGTGACCTTGATCGGACTCAACGGCGCGGGCAAGTCGACGCTGGTCCGGGTGCTGCTCGGCATCATCCGGCCGAGCCGCGGCGAGGTCGTGCGCGTCCCCGGCCTGCGCATCGGCTATGCGCCCCAGCACGTGCATCGCGATCCGGTTCTGCCAATGACGGTGCAGCGCTTTCTGACCGTAGGTGCGCCGGCGACCCGCCGGCGGCTCGAGACACTGCTTGCCGAGGTCGGCGCGGGTGCGATCCTCGACCACCCCGTATCCGGGATCTCGGGGGGGGAGCTTCACCGCGTGCTGCTGGCCAGGGCGCTCTTGCGCGAGCCCGGGCTGCTCGTGCTGGACGAGCCGCTCGCGGGAGTCGACGTGACGAGCCAGAGCGAGCTCTACCGCCTGATCGCCGCGATCCGGGACCGGTACGGCTGCGGGGTGCTGCTCGTCTCCCATGACCTGCACCTGGTCATGGCCGCGACGGACACCGTGGTGTGCATCAACCGCCACGTCTGCTGCACCGGCCACCCACGGGCGATCACGCGCGATCCGGCGTTCGTCTCCCTGTTCGGCCACCACGTGGCGAACACCCTCGCGGTCTACGAGCATTCCCACGACCACCACCACGACGCCCTCGCCGAGCCGGGGCCGATCGGCTCCGCAATGCCGGCCGCATGGGCTGAAGAGGCTGCGCCCCAGGCCGGCAAGGTATGAGCGAGGCCACGGGACCACGGGCAGGGTCCCCTGGGAACGCGGGCGCCCCGCCACGAAACTCGACTCGATGGCGAGGAACGGCGCCTCGAGTATTCCAGGAGGACACCGATGACCGAAGACTTCTTCCTGCGCGCCCTTGCCGGCGGTATCGGGGTGGCGCTGGCGGCCGGTCCGGTCGGCTGTTTCGTGGTGTGGCGACGCATGGCCTACTTCGGTGCGGCCCTCGCCCATGCGGTGCTCCTCGGCGTCGCGCTCGGCTTTCTGCTGGAGATCGAACCGACCCTCGCCGTCCTCGCGATCTGCCTCCTGCTCGCGGGCACCCTGACCCTGCTGGAGCGCCAGCGCCTCGTTCCCCTCGACACCCTGCTCGGGGTGCTGGCCCACGGGGTGTTCGCGGCGGGCCTCATCGTCATCGCCTTCATGGAGCGGGTGCGCGTCGATCTGATGGGCTACCTCTTCGGCGACATCCTCTCGGTGAGCGCCGCCGACCTCCGGTTCATCTTCGCGATTGCCGCCGGATCCCTCGTGGTGCTTGCCTGGCAATGGCGCAACCTCCTCTCCGTGACCGTCGACGAGGATCTGGCGGCGGTGGAGGGGGTGCCGGTGGGGCGGGTGCGGATGCTGCTGGTGATCCTGTTTGCGGTGGTGATCGCGACGGGAATGAAGATCGTCGGCATGCTGCTGGTGCTGTCGCTGGTGATCATCCCCGCCGCCGCCGCGCGCCGTTTCGCCGCGACGCCCGAACAGATGGTGGTCGCCGCGGCAGGGATCGGCGTCGCCTCGGTCGCCGCCGGCCTGTTCGGATCGCTCGAATGGGACGTGCCGGCCGGACCGGCGATCGCGATGGTCGCGTGCGCGATATTCGCCGCGAGCCTGCTCGCCCCCGCCCGATCACGGCCCCGCCGGCGCGAATGATCCATGGCCTTCCGCCGGCAGGCGACACGAGCCTCCGGCGGCGGACCTCCGGTCCGCGCCTGCGGGCGAGACGCCCGCGTCCGTCAGGACGCGCCGCTCCCAGGAAAAGCGATGGGCATCGGATGCCTGGCCGCGAGTCGGTCGGCGTGAAAAAAACCCTGCGCTCGTGCGGGAAGCCGATGTGCAAGGCGCCGGGATGATGGAACATATGGCCATGACCCGAAGCGCGGACGCCATGCCGGTCATCCGCTCTGGCCCGGAAGGCTGACCATCCTTCGCCAGAGAACAGACCAACGATGTTCGAGAGCAAAGATTCGGATCCTGGATCAACTCCGAGCCGGAGAAGACGGCCGCGCCGAGTTCCAGGAAGTGCGCTTCGGACATCGAGGCATCGTCTCCCCCAACACCGACGCTCCATGACCGGCAACTCCGAATCCGCCGGGGCGGTCGAATCGTTGACGGGCTTCGACGATCGTCTCGCTCGCGAAATCGTCGAGGCCGCGATCGATCGCTACCTGGCGGCAGCCCGCGAACGCATCGCCCCTTTCGTCGATGCTCATTTTTCGCTCCCCGGTGCGTATGACCTGCATCGGCGTGCGATCGGACGGGATTTGGCGCGCGCCCCGGCCAACGTGGTGTTCGCGGTTCCTCGGCTCGTGTTGCAGATCGGCTCCCGTTCGGCGCGGCGTGCGGGATGGGACGACTGTGGCGACCGGCTGGGCAAGTGGGAACGGAAACTCATCTTCGAGACCGACGTCGCCCGCGAGCTCGAATGGCTGATCCGCACCGAGCTGCTGCAATTGCCTTGTCGCGAAGAACACCCCCCGTACCGTGAAGCAACCCGCGATGCCTTCGCCGAGGCGGTGTTTGCCGATCCGCGCATAGAGGCCGCGAGCCGCGACGTTCTCGAGGTCATGGGGCGGCGAGCCGACGACCCCGGCTTTCGGGAAGATTTTGAAAGCAAGCTCGCCGTCTACACCGGAAGCCGGGCCGCAGCGTCGGAAATCACCACCGCGATGTTCAGCGTGGCGGTAGGGGCGGGATTCAAGCAGATGACGACCGGGGCGTTGAGCCTGGGACCCGTTCTCGCCGGAGCGATCACGCAACACGCCGCCATCGCGAGCTTCCCTCTCGGCACCGGCCTGGGCAGCATCTGGTATGGCGCGTTTCCGGCGAGTGTGGGAGCGGCGACGACCGTCACCGTGACTGGCGGATTGGTACTTGCTCTCAGCCTGTTGTCGGCGTTCGCGGGCGTCCTCGCCGATCCGGCGCAGAGACGGATCGGCCTTCATCAACGGCGGCTGAAGAGACTGGTCGACGCCATCGGACATGATCTCGAAAGCGATCTCAAGGGAGAGGGCCCGGGGCGTTTCCGCGTTTGCGATCACTATGTCGCGCGCATCCTCGACCTCGCCGATCTGTTGCGCGCAACATGGCGCGCGCTAGGCTGACCGGTGCCGGCGCAGATGCCGCCTCCTCGGCTGCCCATGCCGGACCCGGTCCTTGTCCGTGGAGTCTTCGACAAGACGACGAAGATTGGTTCGCCAATCGGCGTTTGGTTCCGGCTGCGCCGGGTCAGGAGGTGGGAGAGATGGCAGGCATCGGCGACGTCCTCGACCTGGACCGGTATCCGCTGGGCCGGCCGGCGAGCCCGAGGGGCAGGGCGCTGGTGGCGGAGTGCCGCGCCGCGCTCGACCGTGACGGCCTGTTCAACCTGGAGGGCCTGGTGCGGCCGGCGGCCGTCGCGCGTTGCGTGGCCGAGCTGAAGCCGCTGATGGCGACGCTCTCCTTCCGGCACGCCCGCTCGCACAACGTCTATTTCCAGGACCGCGTCGAGGGCGCGCCGAAGGGCCACCCGGCACTGCGCCGCTTCGAGACCGTGAACCGGACCCTCTGCGACGACCGGATGACCGGCGCCGCGGTCCACCGGATCTATGAATGGACGCCGCTTGCCGATTTCCTGGCCCGGGTCATGCGCAAGCCGCGGCTCTACCCGATGGACGACCCGCTGGCCCGCGCCAACGTCATGTCCTACCACGAGGGCGAAGCGCTCAACTGGCATTTCGACCGCTCGGAGTTCACCACCACCCTGTTGCTGCAAGCGCCGGACGCCGGCGGCGAGTTCCAGTACCGCAGCGACCTGCGCACGCCGGCCGATCCGAATCTCGACGGCGTGGCCAGGCTCCTGGACGGCCGCGACCCCGAAGTCCGCTCCCTGACGCTGGCGGCCGGCACGCTGAACGTGTTCAAGGGGAGGAACACGGCCCACCGGACCGCGCCCGTCATCGGCCCGCGCGAGCGCATGATTGCGGTCTTCTCCTACTACGAACGCCCCGGCGTCCTGTTCAGCGAAGAGGAGCGGGTCGGCTTCTACGGTCGTGCGGGGTGAGATGCAGGTACGGAAGGGCGGCGCTGCCGCGCATGGTCGAGGCCGCCGCGCCGGCGCGACGTCTCGACGCCTACGTCGCCAACTACCTCAGGGAGGAGGTCGCGGCCGAAGGGCTGGTGCGCAACCTGCCGGCATTCTCCGGCTTTCTGAACGCCGCGGCGCTCTGCGACGGCGAGCTGGTCAACTTCTCCAACGTCGCCACGGACTGCGGCGTCTCCAGCCATACGGCGCGGGCGTACTTCGAGATTCTGGAGGACACGCTGCTGGGGCGGTGGCTGCCGGCCTTCCGCAAGCGCACCAAGCGCCGCGCCATCCGTGCGCCCAAGTTCTACTTCGCGGACGTAGGCATCGTGAACCGGCTGGCGCGGCGCGGCGTATTGGCGCCGGGCTCCGAGCTCTACGGCAAGGCGTTCGAGAACTGGGTGTTCCACGAGCTCTCGGCCTTCATCGCCTACCGGGAAGTGGCGGCCGAGCTGGCCTACTGGCGGCTGACCGGGGGGACGGGGGTGGATTTCGTGGTCGGCGACGGGCTCGTGGCGGTGGAGGCCAAGGCCGGCGCGCGCATCGCCAATCGCCATCTGAGAGGGCTGCGCAGCTTCGCGCAGGACCATCCCGCGGTCGCTCGTCGCGTGCTGGTGTGCCTGGAACCGCGCCCAAGGCGCACCGATGACGGCATCGACGTGCTGCCGGCCGGGGACTTCGTGGCCCAGCTTTGGCGGGGCGAGCTCGGCTTCGGTTGAATCCGCGGGTTCGGTCGAATCCGCCGGCGCCGCCTGTTGCGCCAGCCATGGAGCGGAGGTCCGCCGCGCCGGAGACGCCGCCCGCGCCAATTCGTCTAAGGCGCTCGTGCCGCCATCGCCGACCCGCGCAACGAGGTCTTCGTCATACGCAATACGCTTCGGCGTACCTTCGGGTGCGGAAGCACCCCGACACCTTCTGCTTGACCTTGCTCATGCGTCTACGAGACGGTGCGCCTGGTCGAGCATCCGCGGCTGGCCATCGAGGGGGAGGTCCGCCCCCGCGCCAATGCCCGCGCGAAGTGCTCGCAGTGCGGACGTGCGGCACCGGGCGACGACACGTTGCCGCCCCGGTGCTTCGCGTTCGTGCCGCTGTGGCACATTCCGGTGAGGTTGCGCTACGCGATGCGCCGGGTGGCGTGTGCGCGCTGCGGGGTGAAGGTCGAGTCCGTCCCGTGGGCGACGGGCAAGCACCGGGTGAGCGACGCCTGTGCCTGGTTCCTCGCCGGGTGGGCGAAGCGGTTGTCGTGGCAGGAGGTGGCCACGGGGTTCCACAGCTCGTGGGACACCGTCTACCGGTCGGTGCGCATGGCGGTCGAGTGGAGCCTGCCCCCGCGGGGGTAAGCGGGGGGCCTTGCGCACCGCGACCTCTCGGGCATCGAGGCGATTGGCATCGACGAGCTCGCCCGCCGGCGCGGGCACCGGTCCCTGACGCTGGTCTACCAGCTCGACCGCCACTGCAAGCGGCGGCTGTGGATTGGGCGTGAGCGCAAGGCCGAGACCCTGCACGGCTTCTTCGACGAGCTCGGTGCCGCCCGCAGCGCGGCGTTGCGCTTTGTGCTCGGACCTGTGGAAGCCGTACCTGAAGGGGGTGGCCGAGCGCGCCGGCCAGGCGGTGCGTGCTCGACCGCTTCCACATCATGAGCCACTTCTCCAAGGCCATCGACGAGGTGCGCGCGGCGCAGACGAGGAAGCTCGCCGCCGAGGGCAGGGCGCCGGTGCTCAAGCGCAGCCGCTGGCTGCTGCTCAAGCGTCCCGAGAACCTGACCGATGCGCAGTCCGAGCGGGTGCGGCGCAATCTGCGCACGGTGCGCGCCTGGCTGCTCGAGGAGGACTTCCGGGCGCTGTGGGAGTATGTCTCGCCGTACTGGGCGGGACGCTTCCGCCCGTCATCCCCGCGGAAGCGGGGACCGGTGGTGCACCCGCACGATGCGTTCGCGGCTCGACCCGATGAAGAGGGTCGCGCGCATGATGCGCTCGCACCGGGGGCTGATCTTGAACTGGTTCCGCGCCCGGGGGGCGCTGTCCAACGGCATTGTGGAGGGGTTCAACGGCAAGGCGAGGGTGACCACCAGAAAAGCGTTCGGTCATCGGACCTGCGAGGCGCTGGAAATCGCGTTGTATCATACACTTGGCGACCTGCCCGAGCCGGAACCCACCCACAAATTCTGCTGACGAGGCCACATTTCCACCGCACGCCGCACGAGATCACGATCCGGTGAACAAGAAGGCCCTGAACGAAGCCGGGATCTGCGACAACTACGTCACCCCGGCAATTACCGGCGCGGGATGGGACGCCCATACGCAGATCCGCCGCGAGTACGGCTTCACGGCCGGCCGGGTCATGGTCCGGGGCAAGGTGGCCGTGCGCGGGGAGAGGAAGCGGGCCGACTACCTCCTGCTCTACCGGCCGAACCTTCCGCTGGCGGTGGTGGAGGCGAAGGACAACCGCCACCCGGTCGGCGGCGGGTTGCCGCAGGCCATCGGCTACGCGGAGGCCCTCGACGTGCCCTTTGTTCTCGTCGAACGGCGACGCCTTCCTGTTCCACGACCGCACCGGACGGTCCTCCCCGGTCGAGCGGCAGCTCGGCCTGGACGAGTTCCCCTCCCCGGAGGACCTGTGGCGGCGCTACCGGGCCTGGAAGGGGCTCGACGACGAATCCGGCCGGCTCGCCCTCCAGCCCTGTTACGAGGACCCCGGCGGCAAGGAGCTCCGCTACTACCAGCGCGCCGCCGTCCAGCGGGCGGTGGAGGCGGTCGCGCGGGGCCGGCGCCGGGTGCTGCTGGTCATGGCCACCGGCACGGGGAAGACCCTCACCGTCTTCCAGATCATCTGGCGGCTGTGGAAGGCGGGGAAGGTCCGGCGGGTGCTGTTCCTCGTGGACCGCAACATCCTCGCCGACCAGACCGTGACCAACGACTTCAAGCCCTTCGGCCCGGTGATGACCAAGGTTCGGGACCGCCACATGGACCCGAGCTACGAGGTCTACCTGGCGCTCTACCAAGCGGTGAGCGGAAGCGAGGAAGAGAAGAACGTCTACCGGCAGTTCAGCCGCGGCTTCTTCGACTTGGTGGTCATCGACGAATGCCACCGGGGCAGCGCCCGCGAGGACAGCGCATGGCGGGAGATCCTCGACTACTTCGAGCCCGCCATCCAGCTCGGCCTGACCGCCACCCCGAAGGAGACCACCGAGGTCAGCACCCTCACCTACTTCGGCGAGCCGGTCTACACGTACTCCCTCAGGCAGGGGGTCGAGGACGGATTCCTCGCGCCCTGGAAGGTCGTGCGCATCGACCTCGACAAGGACTTGCAGGGCTGGCGGCCACCGGCGGGCATGATCGACGACCTCGGCCGGGAGATCGAGGACCGCGTCTACAACCAGCGGGACATGGACCGGGCGCTGGTGCTGAACGAGCGCACCAGGAGGGTGGCCGGGAAGATCGTCGAATACCTCTCGGGAACCGACCCCTGGGGCAAGACCATCGTCTTCTGCGAGAACGTCGACCATGCGGAGCGGATGCGCTCGGCGCTCGTCAACGAGATGGCGAAGCGCCTGCCGGCGCAGATCGGCAGCCGTATGCCGACGCGGATCGGCAGCCGCCTGCCGGCACGGATCGGCGACCCCTCGAAGTGCGTCGTCCGCATCACGGGCGACAACGACGAGGGCAAGCGGGCGCTCGACGACTTCATCCATCCCGAGCGGCGCTACCCGGTCATCGCCACCACCTCGAAGCTGCTGACGACCGGCGTGGACGCCAGGACCTGCAAGCTCATCGTGCTCGACCAGCGCATCGAGTCGATGATCGAGTTCAAGCAGATCGTGGGGCGCGGCACCCGCATCCACGAAGACGCGGGCAAGCTCTGGTTCACCGTCATGGACTTCAGGAAGGCCACCGAGCGCTTCGCCGATCCGGCCTTCGACGGGGAGCCGGTCGTCGTCTACGAGCCCGGCGGTGACGAAGCGCCCGTCCCGCCCGACGATGCGGAGGATGGAACGGGCGAGGGCGGGGACGACGAGGGCGATGGGGACCGGATCGGCGACCCCGACCCCGACGACCCGCCGCCGGGAGGCGCCACCAGGTACGTCATCAGCGGCGTCCCCGTCATGGTCGTCGCCGAGCGCGTCCAGTACTACGGCAACGACGGCCGGCTCATCACCGAATCGCTCACCGACTACACCCGGGAGGCGGTCAGGGGGAAGTACGCCACGCTTGCGGATTTCCTGCGGCGATGGGCCGGGAGCGAGCGGAAGGCGGCGGTGGTCGACGAGCTCCGCGAGCAAGGGGTGATGTTCGAGGAGCTGCAAAAGGGTCGGGAAGGACCTCGACGCCTTCGACCTCATCTGCCACGTGGTCTACGGCCGGCCCCCGCTCACCCGTCGCGAACGGGCCGAGAACGTGAAGAAGCGGGACGTGTTCGCCAGGTACGGCGCACAGGCCCGCGCCGTGCTCGACGCCCTGCTCGACAAGTACGCCGACGAAGGGCTGACCCCGGCCGAGGACCTTGGCGTCCTTCGCGTGCAACCGCTCTCCGGTCTCGGCACCCCGGTCGAGCTGGTCGGGCGCTTCGGCGGCAAGAAGGGGTACGTCGCCGCCGTCCGCGCGCTCGAAGCCGCCCTGTACGACAGCGCCGCGTAGCGCACGGCAACGGCACGCGAGACCCGTTCCATGTCCATGTCCATGTCCATGTCCACCACCATCAAGTCCATCCAGGACATCATGCGCAAGGACGTCGGCGTCGATGGCGACGCCCAGCGCATCGGCCAGCTCGTCTGGCTGCTGTTCCTGAAGATCTGGGACGATCGCGAGCAGGAGCTGGCGCTTCTGGAAGACGACTTCGCGTCGCCGCTCGTCAACGTCTCCTGGACCGAGGGCGGAGAGAAGCGCAGCGCCGCGGACCTGCGCTGGAGCGCCTGGGCCGCCGACCCCGAAGGCGTCACCGGCGACCGGCTGCTCGACTTCACCGACCACACCCTGTTCCCGGCCCTCAAGGGCCTGGAGGTCGGCCCTCCGCCGGGCGGGAAGAGTGCGCGGGCGAGAAAGGCCGCGCAGGCCCTGCACCGCCGCCGCCGGCTCGTGAAGGGCGTCTTCGAGGACGCCTACCAGTACATGAAGTCGGGCACCCTGTTGCGGCAGGTCGTCAACAAGATCCAGACCGGCGTCGACTTCAACGACGCCACCGGCCGGCACCTGTTCGGAGACCTCTACGAACGGATCCTCAAGGACCTCCAGGGAGCCGGAAACGCCGGCGAGTACTACACGCCCCGGGCCGTCACGCAGTTCGCGGTGGACATGATCGACCCCCGCCTCGGGGAATCCGTCCTCGACCCGGCCTGCGGCACGGGCGGCTTCCTCGCCTGCGCCATCGAGCACGTCCGCCGCCGGGACGTGCGGACCCCCGGGCAGGAGGCGCAGCTTCAGGCCAGCATCCGGGGGGTGGAGAAGAAGCCCCTGCCCCATCTGCTGTGCGCGACCAACATGATCGTGCACGGCATCGACGTGCCGGCCGGGATCGTCCACGGCAACACCCTGTCGCGCCCCCTCCGGGACCTCACCATGCGGGATCGCGTGGACGTGGTGCTCACGAATCCGCCCTTCGGCGGCATGGAGGAGGACGGCATCGAGAACAACTTCCCGGCCGAATTCCGCACCCGGGAGACCGCGGACCTCTTCCTGGTCCTGATCGTCGAGCTCCTGAAGCCCGGCGGCCGGGCGGCGGTGGTCCTGCCCGACGGCACCCTGTTCGGCGAGGGGGTGAAGACCCGTCTGAAGGAACGGCTGCTGGCCGAATGCGATCTGCACACCATCGTGCGCCTGCCCAACGGCGTGTTCGCGCCCTACACCGGCATCCGGACCAACGTGCTGTTCTTCGAGAAGGGCAGGCCGACGTCGGAGATCTGGTACTACGAGCACCCCTACCCCGAGGGCTACAAGTCCTACTCCAAGACCAAGCCGATGCGGATCGAGGAGTTCGAGCCCGAGAAGGCGTGGTGGCACCACCGCGTGGAGAACGAATTCGCGTGGAAGGTCGGCATCGACCGGATCCGGGAGCGCGGCTTCAACCTGGACCTCTCGAACCCGAACGCGCCGGGACACGCCCATGAAGACCCCGACGAATTGCTGGCGCGCTTCGAGAAGGAACGGGACGCGGCGGCGGCCTTGCGGGAGCAGCTTCGGCAAGCGCTGGCGGAAGCGCTGGAACGCACGACATGACGCCCCGCGACTTCATCGCGCACTTCGACACCATCGCGGAGGCGCCGAATGGTATTGCGCGGCTGCGGGAATTCGTGCTCAGGCTTGCGGTGCGGGGTCGTCTTGTTCCGCAGATCCCCGAGGTCGAGCCGGTAGAGCACCTGCTTCGCCAGTTGAAAACGGGGAGGAAGCGACTCCTGGAGGAAGGAGCCATCGCGAAGCCCCGGTATCCGTGTGGGGTGCGTGTCGCGCAAGAACCCTTCGAGATCCCTGCAACATGGACGTGGCTTCGCCTGGGTGACGTGGGAGCCGTCGTCGGAGGAGGCACCCCGAAAAGCGGTGAACGTTCATTTTGGGCAGACGGAGACGGTGTTCCCTGGCTGACCCCCGCGGATATGCGCTCCCAGGACTCCCGTTACCTCTCTCGCGGCAATCGTGACATTACTCAGGAAGGACTCGAACGTTCCTCTGCGCAGTTGCTACCGGCGGGATCGGTTCTGTTTTCGAGTCGGGCACCTATCGGGCATGTGGGAATCGCGGCAAATCCTCTCAGCACCAACCAAGGCTTCAAATCGTGCGTACCCTACATCGCGGATATGTCCGAATATCTGTACCTGTTTCTCAAACAGGCCGGTCCGGGGATTAACGAGCAAGCCACCGGTACGACCTTCAAGGAAGTGTCCGGCAAGGAGGTTGCACTCATTCCGATCCCGATTCCGCCCCTCGCCGAACAACACCGCATCGTCGCAAAAGCCGATGAACTCATGGATTTGCTCGATCGACTGGAAGAGACGCAGGAACGTCAGGGCGCGGCACAGAGTGCTTATGTTAATGCTGTTCTTCATTACATAAAAACCTGAGAAAATATTTTAGAGAAAGACATGGCAACAAGAATACCACAGCAAGAATTATTTATGCTTCTCAAAAAGAAAGAGATGGCAGGTAAATCTGTTACTCTTTCTGAAATTTTGAGACATACGAAATGGAAGAAAAGCACTTTTGATACTTACTGGAACAAAGGTAGACTACATGAATTTCTGAATGAAACAAAACCGAACGTTTACGTTCCGTTGAATGTTTCCAGGTTGACAGAAGATGAATTTTCACGATCACTATCTCAGAGCAAACATCGCCAGGAGTTCGGATATATTTGCAAGTCTCATCTCGCCAAGGCACTTCTCAGAAAATCAAGAGATAATATGTTGTTGGCTCTAGAGCTATACAATCGACCTTCTCTGGATAATCGATTGGATAGCTTCATTCTCTGCTTCTGCGTCTCATGGGAACAGTTGCTGAAAGCAATATTGATCGAGAAAAATGGAGAAAATCACATATTCAAATCCGGAAATAATAAGAATAAAATTCGAGAAAGTATTTCACTAAAAGAATGTTTAGAGCAGATGTATCAAAAAGATGATCTTGTCAGAAAGAACTTGGAAATCATTAAATATTATAGAGATCAGGCTGTGCATTTATTAATGCCTGAAATTCAAGGGCAGATTTCCAGGTTTTTGCAATCAGGCATAATGAACTACATCCGAGAATTTGAGGATTTCTCAAAACAAAAGTTGATTTCTTCATCGCATTCTGGATTATTGAGTTTAGTCGGTGATTTGAAAGATCCAGATAGCGCGGTTCTTGCAAGTCGATATGGTATAGAAATCGGCAAGGAAATTTCTTATATCATAAATGAACTCACCATTGAATCATCAAAATATAATGATATTCGTTTTGCAATTCCTATCAATGTACGTCTTGTTTTCGCCAAAAGCGATGAAAAAGGGGATATAATATTGTCTCAGGCAAACGACGGCATGGAAGGATTGAGAAATGCAATCGTAGTCGAAAAACCAGTAGATAGAGAAAAAACACATCCGTACAGACAGAAAGAAGCTATTTCCGAAATCAACAAACGTTTAAGTGAAAAATATGAAAAAAGTGACTTAGAACGTGCACTTACGAGCAGAAATAGCAACAGACAACCTTGCATCAATGGTTATGATTTCCAGGCTATTATTCGAAGGCTGAAATGGAAAAACAGCAACAACAGGCAACATCACATGAACAAGAATCCAGAATTTCATTATTATTCTGAATATGCTGTAGAGGAAATTGTGAACAAAATCATGAACGACATTTCATTTGTATCTCGATGTAGAAATAGTTACAGTAATCAGAAGAAGAAAATTAGTTAAATTTCCAGCGCTCCATATTCTTTAAGAATCTCAAAATCTCGAATTTGCGGATGCGAAATGGAAGTAAAATTCCGGTAGGAACGAATCATTGATCTTCTTTTGCACACGCTGTCGGAATCAACGCCATGGCCACTTCCCACCGCTACGTACCCGCAGACGCCATCGTCCTCGAAGACACCGTCTTCGGGGCGGGACTGCCGTGGAGCAGCCGAATCGACCGGGGCGAACTCCTGGTGCTCGTCGACCTCGAAGGGCAGCAGGCCATCGACTTCCGTATCCATCTGCACGGCCGCCGGTCTCAGCAGTGTTGCAGCCCCAACCCGATATAGCCGGAACCAAATGTCGGCTGACGGAAAAAATCTTCGTCGTTTTGTCGAAGACCTCACGGGGTAGAGACTAATTGTACGCCGAGTGCGGTGAGTATCCGGTAAGCTTCACAGAAGAGGATAATTTGGTCGGTACGCACGAGAGGTCGGTTGTGAGCAATGGCGTTCCGAATCGGGTTGAGACGTTGCAGGGATACCTGAAGATCGTCCTTCGATACGAACAACGGACGAAACACATCTTTCCAGTTATCCTTCCAGCAGATGATCTCCGATAAATCCGTGAAATCAGCATAGAAAATCAGCGGGAAGGAGTCACTCCGCCGTCGGCAATCCTCCTCCTTACGCTCTTGCCATCTCTTCCAGGTTTGGCCAGGTACACGCGATCGATACCAACGTTCCCCCACTAATCCCCGGAGCTTGGTTTCGACAGTCACGCGCAAGTGATGTTCGACCTGCCGGAACAGCACGGCATGCTGCGGATCGAACATGCCACTTTTGTCACCTCTGTTCGACTGAACATCCTTGATTTCCTCAATACTGAACTCGAAGCCAGCGGAGAGCAAGACCCTTGGATAGATTCGGGCAGGAAAGGCGATGATCTCCGGGTTCAATCCCGCATCCATCGCCGCGGACTCACGGTCTTCCGATTCCTCATCCGTAGCGAGCGAAACCGGCTGCCCCAACTCCTCGTCGAAGACTTCAACCGCTTGGGGAGCGAACGGCTCGGCTCCTGTCGAGAGATCATGCAGGCGTGCAATCCGGGAAAAACCCACCACGGAGATACCGAGGTGGTCCTTCATCGCCCAAGGGGTGGACAGCGTCGCCATTCGCTGATAAATGGACGAGCGCCAACGCTCGATCTCAGCGAATTGAGGTGATTGAATTGCACCGACTGCACTCGCAGAGAAAGCCTGCAGGGCATATGCGGTGGGTAGGATCGGATGATAATTTGCGAAAACGCAATTTCTCAAATTCTGATCGATTCTCTGCAGCGCGTCAAAGGTTTCCGACCTTGTAAGGGTACGGCGTGCAGTCTCGATCAAGGTCGAAATTTCCGCCCACTGGGGTGATTTAGCATGAGCCTCGAAGGCGGCTCTGACTTGCGTAACCGACGCGATCAAGCTACTCACATCGTGACGTTCACGCATTCGTGCGACATGCTCCGCTGGCGAATTTCTCAACTGCTTCGCCAATTTCTCGACAGGATTTTCCGCCATCTCGATAAGATCTCGGATCTCTTTTCCGTCGAGCCGTGGCCTAGTCATCTATTCGCTCCGCAGAGTCACTCCATATAAAATCAACATTCCAACAATACCTTACCTCGGAAGCTATCGCTCAACATAGGTAGGATCTTATAACTAATTGATTTTCATGGGATTTTATGAACCGTTGAAGTCCCATCCGAAATCTCCGATCATGGAATTGCTGGACCCACATGACAGGAGAAGACTCGGATGGGACGCCGCACTGTTGCTCAATTCGCCCACCAGATCAAGCGCGTGCTGTCGCCCACGGCACTCAATGACCTCGGACGGAGGGTCGGTTTCTGCCACCGGGAACGCCTGATTACTCCATATCGACTGGTCCTGGGCCTGCTGGCAGGCCATGCCACGGGGACGGTCGAGACATTGGCCGATATGCAACGGCAATTCAATGCGTTGTTCGGCACGACAGTCGCATACAAGCCGTTCCACAACCAGTTGGCGAAGCGTTCCTTCAAGGACTTCATGCGGGCCGTGTTGGACGTGGTCCTTCAGCAATGGGTGGTGAGCGTGCTGCAGCCGACAGCGCGGGGTCCGCTCGGTGAGTTCGGTCGGATTGTGATCCAGGACGGCTGTTCGTTCGCGGTCAAGGATGCGCTTCGTGAACAGTACCCGGGACGATTCAAGAAGCAGAACCCTGCTGCGGTGGAGCTGCACGTGACGATGAGTCTGTTGAATGAATCGGTGGAGCAGGTGACGCTGACGGCGGACACGGCGCCGGAGCGGCCCCATCTGCCCTCGCCCGAGGCGCTGCGCGATGACCTGCGGTTGGCGGACCGTGGGTACGTTGACCTGGAGTATATGGGTGCGGTGGACAGGGCGGGTGGGTATTTCGTGATGCGTGCGAGCGCATCGGTCAATCCGAAGGTGCAGGGTGCGTATACGTGGGAAGGGGAGGCGTTGGAGGGGTGGTCCGGGCAATTGTTGAAGCAGGGGGTTCTGTCGAAGGGCGAGACGGTCGACCTCGATGTGGTTTGGGGGAAGGGAGAGAAGGAGTTGGAGTTGAGGCTGTTGGCGCGGTGGAATCCTGACGAGGGGTGTCATACGTTGTTGGTGACGAATCTGGCGCGGAGCCGATTCAGTGCGGAGCAGGTGGGGCAGCTCTATCGGTTGCGGTGGCAGGTCGAGCTGTTGTTCAAGGAGTGGAAGTCGTATGCGAATCTTCATGCGTTCGACACGAGCAAAGCGGGGATAGCCGAGGGTCTGATATGGACGGCGATTGCGGCCTCGGTTCTGAAGCGTTACTTGGCTCAGATGACGCAGGTATTGCGAGGGGTCGAGGTCTCGACACGGAAGGTGGCGATGTGTGCGCGTCATGGATTGGGGGATGTGTTCCGTGCGCTTGCTTGTGGAAGGAGACGTGGCTTTCTTCCCGTGTTACGAGGCTTGGTGGATTATCTGGCGAGCAATGCGACTCGGTCCCATCCGAAACGAGACCGCAAGAAAGGACGACTCCAATTCGGATTGGAGCCGGTTTTGTGATTTCCTTAAGTACCAACCTATGAGCGCTCAACACCTCGGAAGCTATCGCTCAACACTGCTCGGATACGATTCTTCCCGACGCTGATCTTCGTTGGCTCGCGCTTCAGCAGATTGGGCGCCACATGTCGAATTACTCCCATATTATGCGGTGCATTGCCTCGACGAATCCCGCAATCGGCTCTTCTGTGTGTCTCAGGAAACCATCCAACGCCTCGTCCAGGACTCGGTTTCGCGTAGCGCTGCAAAGTGGTCCTCGAAGAAGGTGCGTGCTTCCCTGATCTCATGATAGTTCTTGACGACGTGACGCAACAGCGCTTGCAGCATCAGCGCCTGATTTTCTCGCGCGTCGCTGTGGTTCGGCAGCAACCGCAGCCCCGCCAGCGCCACGGTCAGGTACTCCGGCCGGGGATCCGCGGCGAGGCGCAACCACAGGGCGGTATGGCGGGCGTCAGGCTGGCCTCGGGTCAACAGCCGGAAGCACTCCAGCGCGGGGTCCCGCTCCGGAGCCAGCCTCAATGGCGACAGCCAGCGCAGCCAAGTGCCCATGTCCGTACGGATCCGCTCCCTGGTCCGCGGCAGATCGAGTAGCTGCAAAACGACCAATGCATCGCCGACCCGCTTGCCATAGGCGGAAAAACCGAGGCGCCTCACCTGGGAGGCGTAGCCCTCGCGCATGTCGGAAAGCCAGGACCCGAGCGCGTCGTCAAGCTGCGCGCGTTCGTCGGCCAGCCTCGGAGGAAACTGCTGGTACAGCAATTCCGGCACGTCCAGGCGGAGGTCCGAGCCGGCGCCTGTACGTCCGCTGAAGAGGTCGGCGACGGCCCTATCGGGGTCGCGGCGAAAAGCCTCGAACCATGGGTCGCTCATGTCCGCTCCCTCGAAAGTCTCGCCGAAGTCCTCGCAGCCGGACTCCACTTGCAGCGCGAACAGGTGCAGGCCGCGGGCTTCGCGCAGTTGGTCATCGTCCAATCGATGCGGGCGCGTGATCGTCCCCAACCGGTACAAGTGCTCGTGCCGATGGTCGATCGGGCAGGTTCACCTGCATCATCACCTATGCTCTCATCAAGCAATGGCGAGAGTGAGCCCGTTGAAGACCGATGCGCCGCTGATGATGCCGAGGTCTCCCGGGGATGGCAACGTTCGGGGTTCGGCTCTGTTCGGGGTTCGGCCCGTGGCTGAACGGATCGTTCGATGCTTTCCCGGCCGCTGCCGCTCGTCGCCTGAACAGGCGATCCGTAATCCCCACCTGACCAAGCCGCCGGAGCCGCCGCCATGACCACTTCCCACCGCTACGTACCCGCAGACGCCACCGTTCTCGAAGACACCGTCGTCGGGGCGGGCCTGCCGTGGAGCGGCCGAATCGACCGGGGCGAACACCTGGTGCTCGTCGACCTCGAAGGGCAGCAGGCCATCGACTTCCTCTGCTACAACGCCCACGACCCCCAGGAGCGCTACCACGCGCCCAACACCGTCAAGCTCCAGGGCAACATCTACCTCGGGCCGGGCTCGGTGCTGTGGTCGGTGCGCGCCCGCAAGATGATGGCCCTCGTCGAGGACACCTGCGGCGGGCACGACACTATCTTCGGCTGCTGCTCGTTCGAGCTCGACGACGTGCGCTACGGCCGGCGCAACCCCCGCGCCTGCCAGCAGAACTTCGAATCCGAGCTGGCCCACCACGGGCTCGACGCGACCGCCGTGGTGCCCAACGTCAACTTCTTCATGCGGGTGCCGGTGAAGGCCGACGGGAGCGCCGGGATCGAGGACGGCTGGTCGAAGCCCGGCGACCACGTGACCCTGCGCGCGGAGATGAACGTCCTCGTGGTCATCTCGAACTGCCCGGAGGCACTGAACCCCGCGACCGGAGCGGGACCCACGCCGGTCCGCACGATCCGATACCGGCGCTGACCGCCGGCCGGAGCCCGCGGCGGGGCACCGGCCAAGTTGCCGGGCTTCGCGTCGGCGACGGTGGCGCTACGCTCGAAGCGCTACTCGCTTGTCGGCTGCTCACCCGGCACGGGGACGAACGCATCCAGCGCCGCCCCGCCGCCCGCTACGGCCGGAATCGCTGCATCGTCGAACACCGGATCGACGGCCAGACGACCGGCTCCGATCTCGGCGTCCCCTTCCAGATGCGCCATGCGGATGCACCAATCCTTCTCGATCTCCAGATTCATCTTGTGTCCCCCCTCGTGTGTGCCGAAAGGCCCGCGCCTGTTCGAGCGCCGGCTCACCCCGCCCCAGCCCGCTCTCGCCTGCCGCCATGACGGCTTTCGTCTTCCGGTCTTTCACCGTGTCGGGCTCTCGTCCTTGCCGGGCCTCACGCCTCCCGTTCCAGGCTCCAGGTCTGCGGTCCGTCGGCATCGTTTGTGGTGACGCAGAAGGCTTCGCCTGTCTCCGTATGGTATGACACGCCGTCCATCGCCGAGCCTTTGTCCAGGCCCACCCGCTTCGAATCGACGACCCGGCGCCGGCCGGATCCATGGACCTGAAGGCCGTCGCCGCGGAGGGTGTCCGCAAGATCAAGGGCCTGCATCAGGGCTCAGGGCTCGACCAATCTTCGCAATGAAGATCCTCGATCCGCCGGAACTCCCGATTGTTGGCGGTGACCAGCACCAGTCCGCGGGCGAGGGCTTGTCCTGCGATCAACAGGTCGTAAGGGCCGATCGGGCGCCCGACCGCTTCGAGCCGGCTTCGGATCGCGCCGGCTACGCGGGCATCGGATGCATCGAACGGGACGATCTCGAACCCCATTCGATCGAGCAGGTCGAGATTCCGGCTTGTCTGCCGGCTCTTCCAGGCGCCGTAGTACAGCTCATAAGCCACGGGCGCCGGCAAGCCGATGTCCGCCGGCGCATGGCGGCGTACCCGTGCCGCCAGCGGCCGCGACGTCTTGTTGAGCAAGGCGATGCAGGCGTTCGTGTCGAGGAGGTAGCGCATCACTCGAAAGCGTCACCGAGCCCCGGCCGGGACGGTAGCTCCGGCTGCTCGCGCCCCCCGGCGAAGAAGTCGTCGGAGAACTCGCCCGCGATGGCGTCGAGCCACTCCCAACCGGACGCCATGGGCTCGAGTACGACCGCGGCGCCCTGCTTGCGGATGCGTACCTCGTCGCCCTCCATCCGGAATTCCTTCGGCAATCGGACCGCCTGGGAGCGACCGGACCAGAACAGCTTGGCGGTATCGGGCATCGGGGCAACTCCATGAGGAATATCTCAATGAGATGTATCATCATGGCGAAAGCCGTTTCAACCCCGCGGCCGAACGGATCGTTCGATGCTTTCCTGGCCGCTGCCGCCCGTCGCCTGAACAGGCGATCCGAAACCCCCGCCTGACCAAGCCGCCGGAGCCGCCGCCATGACCACTTCCCACCGCTACGTACCCGCCGATGCCACTGTCCTCGAAGACAGCGTCGTCGGAGCGGGCCTGCCGTGGAGCGGCCGAATCGACCGAGGTGAACACCTGGTGTTCGTCGACCTCGAAGGGCAGCAGGCCATCGACTTCCTCTGCTACAACGCCCACGACCCCCAGGAGCGCTACCACGCGCCCAACACCGTCAAGCTCCAGGGCAACATCTACCTCGGGCCGGGCTCGGTGCTGTGGTCGGTGCGCGCCCGCAAGATGATGGCCCTCGTCGAGGACACCTGCGGTGGGCACGACACTATCTTCGGTTGCTGCTCGTTCGAGCTCGACGACGTGCGCTACGGCCAGCGCAACCCCCGCGCCTGCCAGCAGAACTTCGAATCCGAGCTGACCCGCCACGGGCTCGACGCGACCGCCGTGGTGCCCAACGTCAACTTCTTCATGCGGGTGCCGGTGCAGGCCGACGGGAGCGCCGGGATCGAGGATGGCTGGTCGAAGCCCGGCGACCACGTGACCCTGCGCGCGGAGATGGACGTCCTCGTGGTCATCTCGAACTGCCCGGAGGCGCTGAACCCCGCGACCGGGGCGGGACCCACGCCGGTCCGCGCGATCCGATACCGGCGCTGACCGCCGGCCGGAGCCGGCGTTGCGGGGAACAGCGCCGCCCCATTCGTCGTCCGGATTGCCGTGACAAGAACGGCAGACATTCAAAAGCCGTTGTTACGCGGCGTGAACGGCGGATGGAACGACGACCTGCCCGTAGAGACGCCGGAGCAGGTCGAGTTGCCCGATCCTCGCCAAGGCGATGAAGGGTCCCGTATCGGAGACGATCGCCCGGGTCACGAGGCGGTACCGACCTCCTCGTCCAACTCATCGGCCGGATAGTCGGCGGCAGGGATGCCCGTCTCGCCCAGAAGAACCACGAACCCCTCCGCGCTCAGCCCGGCAAGCCTGGCGGCCTGGACGAGGGTCAGATGGCGCTTCTCGAAGAGACGCAACGCCAGCGTGCGGTGGAGGCCGAGCTCGAGGAGCCGCTCGTCGAAATGCTGCAGGCCCACGACGTGGAGCGCCCGGGCGAGACCATCGAGGTGCTGTTCGACGTGCAACGGGCGATCCTCATCGACCCGGAGGGCGAGAGGGTCCTGTGGCGAGGCTGCACCAATGAGATGCGATCTTTGGCGCAATCACGCCCAGGGCAGGAGTACGGTCGCGCCGGTGGTCTCCCGCGCCTCGAGCGCCCGATGGGCTTCCGCGGCCCGCGCGAGCGGATGGACGTGGTTGACGGCCGGCCGCACCGCGCCCCGCGCGAGCGCGTCGAACAGCTCTTCCGCACCGCGCTCCAGATCTTCGCGCTTCGCCAGGTAGTGCATGATCGCGGGACGGGTGAGGAAGAGCGACCCGCGCGCGCCGAGCTCGATCACGTCCACCGGGTCGGGCGGGCCGGAGGCGTGCCCGTAGCTCGCCATCATGCCGAGCGGGCGCAGGCAGTCGAGCGATCGGCGGAACGTGTCCTTCCCGATGGATTCGTAGACGACGGCGCAGCCTTCGCCGTTCGTCACCTCGCGCACGGTGGCGACGAAGTCCTCCTCCCCGTGGATGACGACGTGGTGGGCGCCGGCCGCGCGCGCCTGCTCCGCCTTCGCCGCCGAGCCCACCGTGCCGATCACGGTCGCCCCGAGGTGCTTCGCCCATTGGCAGAGGAGGAGACCGGTGGCGCCCGCGGCGGCGTGTACGAGCACCACGTCGCCGGACGCCACGCGGCAGGTCCGCCGCACCAGATACTGCACGGTCAGGCCCTTCAGCATCGACGCGGCGAGCACCCGGTCGTCGAGATGGTCGAGCGAGGCCGGCACCTTGAGGAGCTGCGCGGCCGGATAGACGCGCACTTGGCTGTAGGCGCCGTGCGGCGGCAGGGCGTAGGCCACCCGGTCGCCGGGCGCGAATCCGGTGACGCCGGGGCCGATCTCTTCGACGCGGCCGGCGCCTTCGAAGCCGAGCACCACCGGCAGGGCGGGCACCGGCCAGGGGTGCGGAATGCCCCGGCGGTGGTAGGTGTCGACGAAGTTGACGCCGACCGCTTCGTTGCGCAGCCGCACTTCGCCGGGACCGGGCGCCGGAACCTCGACCGGCTCCCAGCGGAGCACGTCGGGCGCCCCCTTCTCGTGAATCACCACGGCCATCGGCATGTCGCTCTCCCTCCTCTCTGTCAGGCGTCCCGCCCGGGGCGGTGTCCACCCGGCCACGTCCTCCCGGAGGCGGATCCCGAGTTGGACAGGGATGCGATGATACCGATGCGATTGTGCCGGGTGTCTTCCCTCATGATCATGGAAGCCGGCACGGAGGACCGGAAGAATCGGAAGATGAGACGGAAGCGCGGGAGCCACTCGCCGTCGTTCAAGGCGAAGATGGCGGTGACCGAGGTTCGGGACGGATTTCGCGATCCGCGGGTCGGCGTTGCGCGGCGCTCGCCGGCCGGTGGATGACGAGGAGCACCGCCCCGGCCCGTTTCGAGATCGTGCCGGCGGACCGGGCAGGCGCCGGCATGGGGAGGACAGGCGGCCGATGCACTGCACCACCGGAGATGACGGGAGGGCGCCGGTCCGGTGAACCTTCGTTTCGATCCCGACCACGCCTTGGCGCTCCTGCGTAGAGGGGTCGGCAACCCGGACGCGGAGTTCCGAGCCGGCCAGCTCGAAGCCGTCGCTCGCGTGGTGGGCGGGACGGGTCGCCTGCTCGTGGTGCAGAAGACCGGATGGGGCAAGAGCTTCGTCTATTTCATCGCGACGAAGCTGCTGCGCGAGTCGGGCATGGGACCCGCCCTGCTCGTGAGTCCGTTGCTGGCGCTGATGCGGAACCAGATCGCGGCGGCGGATCGGATGGGTGTGCGGGCGGCGACGATCCATTCCGATAATCGGGATGATTGGCGCGAGGTCGAAGGCGCCGTTCGCCGCGATCAGGTGGACGTCCTGCTCGTCTCCCCGGAGCGGTTCGCGAACGAGCGCTTCCGCAACGAGGTGCTGGCGGAGGTCGCGGACCGGATATCGCTCCTCGTGATCGACGAAGCGCATTGCATCTCGGATTGGGGCCACGACTTCCGGCCCCACTACCGGCTCATCGAACGCATCGTCGACAACCTGCCGCCCAACCTGCGCCTGCTGGCGACGACCGCGACCGCGAACCATCGCGTCATGGACGATCTGGCGGAAATCCTCGGGCCCGACCTCGCGATTTCCCGCGGCGGTCTGGCCCGGCCTTCGCTGGCGTTGCAGACCATCCGGCTTCCGGGCCAGGCCGAGCGGCTCGCCTGGCTGGCGGAACGGCTGCCGGCGCTGCCGGGGAGCGGCATCGTCTACACGTTGACCGTTCGCGACGCCGGCACGGTGGCGGCGTGGCTCCGGTCTCGCGGGCTCGAGGTCGAGTCCTACACGGGCGAGACGGGATCTCGCCGGGGCGAGCTGGAGCAGGCCTTGCTCGACAACAGGCTGAAGGCGCTGGTGGCGACCACGGCCCTGGGGATGGGCTTCGACAAACCGGATCTCGCCTTCGTCATCCACTACCAGACCCCCGGCTCCGTGGTGGCCTACTACCAGCAGGTGGGGCGCGCGGGGCGGGCCCTCGACACGGCTTACGGCGTGCTGTTGAGCGGCCGGGAAGACACCGGGATCACGGATTACTTCATCAAGAGCGCCTTCCCGGCCCGGCGCGACGTCGAGGCCGTCCTCGCGGCGCTGGAGGCGGCGCCCGAGGGCCTGTCGGTTCGCGGCATCGAAGCGGTGGTCAACGTCAGCCACGGCCGCATCCTGAAGACCCTCCAGCTTCTGTCCCTGGAGTCGCCTGCCCCCATCGCGAAACAAGGTGCGAAATGGCAATTGACGGCCGCGACCCTGGGCGATGCCTTCTGGGAGCGGGCACGCCGGCTCACGGAGCTGCGGCGGGAGGAGCAGGCGCAGATGCAGGAGTACGTGGGGCTGTCTTCCGGCCACATGGAGTTCCTGATCCGGGCGCTGGACGGCGAGCCGGGCCATTTCCCGCCACCGGACGCGCCGGCCCTGCCCGCCTCGACCGATCCGGCGTGCGTCCGCGAGGCGGTTGCCTTTCTGCGCGGTTCGAGCCTGCCGATCGAGCCGCGGCGGCGGTGGCCCCCCGGCAAAGCGATCGGCCCCGAACACCGGGCGGAGCGCGGCAGGGCGCTCTGCTTATGGGGAGACTCCGGTTGGGGGAGCCTGGTGCGCCAGGGCAAGTATCGAGACAACCGCTTTTCCGACGAGCTGGCAGGCGCTTGCGCCGTCCTGGTGCGGGAATGGCGGCCGGACCCTTTTCCTCAGTGGGTCGCCGCCGTTCCCTCATCGCGCCGCCCCGAGCTGGTCCCGGACTTCGCGCGGCGTCTCGCGCACGCGCTCCGACTGCCGTTCCGTGAAGCCCTGGCGAAGAAAGAACCGCGGCCCGAGCAGAAGACGATGGAGAACAGCGACAAGCAGGCGCGCAACGTACTCGGCTCGCTGACCATCGACGAAGGTGCAATACTCCCGGGACCGGTGTTGCTGGTGGATGACATGGTGGACTCCGGCTGGACCTTCACGGTGGTTGCCTGGGAGCTTCGTCGAAGGGGCGCCGGCAAGGTATGGCCGCTCGCTCTCGCGGTGGCGGGTGGCGGTTCATGAACGAAGCGCCCTCTCCGAACACCCGGGCGATCCTGCTGCTGACCGCGCCCCTGATCGCCGGCGGACGCGGGCGGGAGGCGGCGCTGCTCACCGCCGGGGAGTACCGGGCTCTCGCCGCTCGTCTGCATTCCATTCAGGCGGAGCCGGCCGATCTGCTGCAACCGGGTGCGGATTCCTTGATGGACCAGTGCAGCGCCGTGGTCGACAAGGCCCGCCTCGCGGCCCTGCTCGGCCGGGGACTCCTGCTGGGCGACGCCGTCGATCACTGGCGCGCACGGGCGATCTGGGTGGTCAGCCGCGCCGACGGTCCCTATCCCCGGAAGCTCAAGGAACGGCTCAGGCGGGACGCACCGATCCTCCTCTACGGCTGCGGAGAGATCGGGATCGTGGACGGCGGCGCGCTGGCCATCGTGGGCTCGCGCGACGCGGATGAGCCACTGATCCGGTACACGCACGGGGTCGCGGCCCTCGCCGCCCGAGCGGGCCGAGCCGTGGTGTCCGGCGGGGCGCGCGGGGTCGATCGAGCGGCCATGAACGGAGCGCTCGAAGCCGGCGGGAGGGTCGCCGGAGTACTCGCGGGCGACCTCGAGCGGACGACGATGCACCGGGAGCATCGGAACCTGCTGCTGGAGGGAAGGCTCGTGCTCCTCTCGTCCTGCGACCCGCGCGCGCGGTTCAACGTGGGACACGCGATGCAGCGGAACAAGGCGATCTACGCTCTGGCGGACGCCGCTCTGGTGGTGGACGCGACCGCGAACAAGGGCGGGACGTGGGCCGGCGCAATCGAGCAGTTGCAGAAGTACCGGGCAGTACCGGTCTACGTGCGCTCGACGGGCGAGAGGTCCGACGGTATCGAGGCCTTGCAACGCGAAGGCGCCAGGCCGTGGCCGAATCCGGACGACGAGGACGGGATGGCGGAAGCGCTCGATGCTCCGTTTCACGCGGAGGCTCCCCGGTCATGCCAAACCGGATTGTTCCCTTCCGCGCAGCCCGAGTCCGGCGGCGCCGGCCCTCCCGCGGCCATGGAACCGGAGATCCGGACCAGCGACGTGGAGCCGGCGGCCCGGATCGGCGATTCACCTCAACCGAACCGCGAATCGGCCACCAACCACGCCGAAGAGATGTATCGGGCAGCGCGGCCCATCATGCTCCGGGTTCTCGCCGAGCCGAAGAACACGAAGGCTGTCGCCGAGGAAACAGGGGTAACGGATGGAACCGCCAAATCATGGATCAGGCGGCTCGTCGAGGAAGGCGCCGTGGAGAAGCAGACCAGTCCCGTGCGTTACGTCGCGCGTCAGAAGACGATGTTCGAGAGTCCGTGACCGGTACGGTACTTCGGGCGGCTTCCCGTCTCGGCGAGCGTGTATCTTGGAATGCTCGCCCTTCACTCCGGGAGCCCACCGTGACCACGACCATCTACTCCGCGCGCCGGATCCTCACCATGAACCCCCGCCGCCCCGTGGCGACCCACGTCGCGGTGCGGGACGGCCACGTCCTCGGGGCCGGTACGCTGGACGAGCTCGTCGGCTGGGGCGAGTACGAGCTCGACGAGCGCTTCGCCGGCAAGGTCCTCATGCCGGGGTTCGTCGAGGGGCACTGCCATAGCTGGGAGGGCAGCGCCTGGGAGGACACCTACCTCGGTTTCTTCGACCGAACCGCGCCGGACGGCGTCCTCCACCCCGGGCTGAAGAGCATCGACGAAGTCGTGGAGCGGTTCCGCGCCGCTGCGGCATCGGCCGTGGCGGATGCCGCGGCCGAGACCGGAGCCGGGAAGTCCCGCTCCGGCGGCCCAGGCGGCTCTGGCGGAGCCGATGGTTCAGCCGGCCTCGGCGGAGCCGGTGAAGCCGGTGGACCCAACGGCTCCGGTGGCAGAGCGGGCGCCCCCGGCGCCCGCGGCACCCCCGACCCCTCCGGCGAACCCGGCCGGTCCGGCGAGGCGGTGATGGGCTGGGGGTTCGATCCCATCTTCTTCGGCGGCCGGCGCATGGTCGCGGCGGACCTCGACCGGGTGTCGGCGACGCGCCCGGTGATCGTGATGCACCAGAGCGGTCACATCGTCAACGTGAACTCCGAGGCGTTGCGCCGGGCCGGCATCACCCGCGACACGCAGGTCCAGGGCCTGGTCCGGGACGCGGCCGGGGCGCCGACCGGCGAGCTCCAGGGTCCGGCGCTGCGGTCCATCGTCTACCGCGCCGCCGGCAGGGACCGCTTCCTCGACATGGGCCGGGGCGATTCCCTGTGGCGCTTCGCCGCGAGCGCCCGGCGCGCGGGCGTGACCACCGCCACGGATCTGGCGAACGAGCTGCCGGAGGAGACGGTCGCGAGCCAGGTCGCGGCCACCGAGAACGAGGACTTCCCGCTTCGCATCGTCCCCGCCTTCTTCGCCGCGGCCCGCCCGGCGGACGAGGGCGTGGCATGGGTGAAGTCGCTGATCCCCCGCGGCCACAACCATCCCGGCGGTTGACCCGGAGCGAGAGCCGTCGTGACCGCCCGGGTCCCGGATATCGCTCCCCCGTCGCCATCGCGGCTGTTCTCACCGCCACCGCTCCGCAGGAATCGGCGACTGCCGGCACCTGTGAGCTTCCCCGCATCGTCGAGCGTACGAGCTCGGAGCCTGCGCCGCAGAAAACATCGCGCTTGTGTGGAAGGGACCACGTGCTGCTCCACACCCTGGCCCATCTGCTCGTCGGGTCGCTGTCCATGCGTTGCGGGTATCCGGCCGCGTCCCTCCGCGAACGGATCTTCGAGGTGTCCGGGCCTCGTCATCCGGTACCATCTCGCCGATTTGGAGAAGTAGACCGGTCACGATCACATGCACGTCCCGGACCACGACGTCCTCGCCTGCCTTGAACCGACATGAGGCCATGAACGCCATGCGTGACGACATGCCCCCGGACTCCGGGATCGTCTTCGCCCCGGCGCGCGATCTGGCGCGCTGGATCGCCGAACGCAGGCTGGGCGCCGAAGAGCTCATGAACCGGTTCCTTGCACGTATCGAGGCGGTGAATCCCACCGTCAACGCGATCGTCACCCTGCTGCCCGAAGCCGCCCTCGACGGGGCGCGCGGGCGGCGGACGCCGCCCTGGCCCGAGGCGAGCCGCCGGGGCCGCTCCATGGGCTGCCCATCGCGGTCAAGGATCTCACCCTGACCCGCGGCATCCGCACCACGTTCGGCTCGCCGATCCACCGCGACCTCGTACCCGAGGAAGACGAGCTCTACGTCGAACGTCTCAAGGCGGCCGGCGCGATCGTCATCGGCAAGACCAATACCCCGGAGTTCGGGGCCGGCTCCCAGACCTTCAACCAGGTGTTCGGCGCGACCAGGAACCCCTATGCGACCACCCGCACCTGCGGGGGCAGCAGCGGGGGCGCCGCGGTCGCGGTCGCCTGCGGGATGCTGACGAGGCGTAACGTGTCTCGCTGAAATGACGTCATTCCCGAGAAAGCGGGAATCCATCGCCTGATTCAAGGTATTTTGAATCCCGAAACTTGAGTATCAAGAATGCGAGATCGCCTACCCGATGGTCGAGGCGGGCGTGACGAGCTCGGACGTGGCCGAATTCTGGCAGGCACAACCTTTCGATCTCGGGATCGCGAGCGAGCGGGGAAACTGCGATCTCTGCTACCTGAAGGATCGGCGAAACCTGCTCGAAACGATCCGTGCGGAGCCATGGCGGGCGGACTGGTGGATCGAGGCGGAGCGGCGGCGCGACGGGCGCACGTTCCGGTTCGGGGAGTCGTTCGCGGACTTGAAGGCGGCGGCGCTGGCCGAGGAGCCGGGGGCCGGCGACGTGGCGGGCGAAGACGTGGCGGACGAAGGCAGCTCCGGCGCCAGGATACGGTGCGGCGGACCGGCGACGTGCCGGGCCTGCCGGAAGGCGGCGGACGAAGCGCGGGCGTCGTTGCGCGGTGTCCGGTGGCGGTGAAGGCGGTACGTGGTTCACAACGGGGGAGGGTGCAGCAATGAGCGGGGAGCGGGCAGGCACAACGCAATACTGGCCGGACGGGAGCCCTTACGGGGGAGGAACGATGACCGCGAATCCGGTACTGGTGGAACGTGACTTCATGCCGGAGGCGGACGTACTCGCTGCGGAAGGCGCATTCTATCGTCGGCTTTGCTCGGAAGATCGCGGGCACCTGGGACCGAGCCGCGTGATGATCGAGTATCCGGGGGTTGTGCGCGGGCCGGCCCTCCGTTGGCTTGACCCGCTATGGCAGGCCGTCAATGACCTGCTGACGGCGAAGGACCGGCGGTTGATGTGCAAAGGGGCCATCGGCGTTTACGTCCATCCCATGGGGGATCCGGGGCTTAGCTGGCACGTCGATTCCCCGGACGACACGATGAAAGTACTTTGGTACTGCGGGAGCTTCGAGGGCGGCGAGCTACTGGTCTCGAAAGCACCTGTGAAGCTGCCGGCGAGGTTCACGCTTACCGAGCGCGCCGGCGAAGCCGCCAAGCAGCATCGCCGTGGATCCATCGAATCCGTCGAGGAGTACATGGCCGGCCACAAGCTGCTGATGCACTCTCACGAAGCGAATGAGGATGTATCCCCCCCGCCGATGCATGTCACCGTGCCCGTGACCCGCAACACCCTGGTTGCCTTCCACGACGCCTATCCGCACCGGATCAAGCCGGTGGCGCGAGGACTACGGTTCTCGGTTCGTTGGGTAGCTTTCCCGGAGACGGTGCGGAAGCAATGGCCGTGAAGGCGACACGGGGTTCACAACAAGGGGGGATGCAGCAATGAGCGGAGGGCGAGTACCGGGACGGGAAGCCGGTGACTGACTGAGGTCGCCGGCGGGGGAAGTTGCCCGAGCGAGCCGGAGGGGTCTCGCCCGGGCGTGCACGACAACCTGGTAAGGAGAGCGCCCGCTCGTCCATCCCCTCGGCCAACGGCCAGCTCAGCCCCGCCACCTGGGCACGGCGCAGGTACTCGCCCATCCCCGCTTTCGCGGGGACCTCCGATGAGACCCGCAGGGTGCGGGCGGTCGCCCGAATCGACAGCCCGGCCTCGAAGAACAGCCGCAGGGTGGTGTGAATCTTGCGCAGATAACCTCCTGAAAGCCACTGACGTCTCCTCGCTGGAAAAGGCGAGAAGATGTCGTCGCAAAGGGATATCCCGCGTCGTGGACTCCTTCATATCGGACGAACCGCACGATTCCGGTCAGCGCCGAATAGTGATCGGCTTGGGACCGGAATCGGTGATCGGGTTCGACCGGAATCAGTGATCGGCTTGCGCCGGAATCGGTGATCGGCTTGGACCGGAATACGCAAGCTGCCTGAAACGAAAGGGGTGCCCGGTCGGGGGCGAGGGAGCCCCGACCGGGCGTACACGACAATCTGGCGGGAGGATCCGTGCGGTGAAGAGCATACCTGACAAGCCGGCTCTGTCGAACCGGCTCACGGACCTTGCCGAGCGCGCCGGCGAAGCTGCGCGGCGCGGTCCGGCTCGCGGTGGCGAAGTCGAATTACGGACCGGCGCGGCGGTTGTTGGCACTGGAACGGGTGACGGTCGGCGGTGGCGACGATGACAAAGGCAAGGGCGAGGGCGAAGGTGCGGATGAAGGCAAGGACAACCACGGGGCGACGGTGGCCTTCCGGGCGGAAACGGGGACGGCGATCGTCAATGGGAGAACGACGAGAACCGTGGCCAAATGGGCGGAACACGATGCCGGCGACGTTGAGCGTGCGAGCAACGTCGCGAAGGCGAGCATCAAGGCGCTGAAGAAAGCCGGGGCGAATGCCGAATTGGCGGCACTCAAGCGGATGCTCGGCTCGGGGCGCAAAGGTGGTGATAGCGACGGCAACGCGGACGGCGGCACTCCGGGAGGCGAGGGTCCCAAGGGGAGCAATCGCGCCGATACGAACGGCGCGGGGAAGGTGCCCGGTGTCGGATGAGCAAACGCTGAACGACGTGCTCGATCCGATCCGATCGGCGGATACGGAGCCGGAGACCCTGGCGGCGATCGCGCGGGCAACCTGGTTCAACGCGCATGACGGCGAAGCGTGCCCGGACGATGCGATCCCGGACATGGATCGGATCGATGCGTTCCGGGCCGATGACGCGACGACGGGCGAGTGCGAAAAGCGGATGGGTCAGGCATGGAGCGTCCTGCCGACATTCGGGCCGTGGGTCGCGGTCCCATTGGCGGGGCGCCCGTGGGCCGTGTTCATATCATCCATGATCCGCCTACATGCGCCTGATGCACGGGCGGAACCCTCGGACGGTAGAAGCCTGGCGGGCGATGCGAAAACGGTACTGCGGTGGTGCTCGGCGGCGGCGATGGATTCGGCTCGCGGCGAACGGGAGATTCAACTCAAGTTTCGGGATCCATCGCCTGATCCAAGGTATTTTGGATCCCGAAACTTGAGTCAATATGAATGGACGCCGCTTGCCGATTTCCTGGCCCGGGTCATGCGCAAGCCGCGGCTCTACCCGATGGACGACCCGCTGGCCCGCGCCAACGTCATGTCCTACCACGAGGGCGAAGCGCTCAACTGGCATTTCGACCGCTCGGAGTTCACCACCACCCTGTTGCTGCAAACGCCGGACGCCGGCGGCGAGTTCCAGTACCGCAGCGACCTGCGCACGCCAGCCGATCCGAATCTGGACGGTGTGGCCAGGCTCCTGGACGGCTGCGACCCCGAAGTCCGCTCCCTGACGCTGGCGGCCGGCACGCTGAACGTGTTCAAGGGGAGGAACACGGCCCACCGGACCGCGCCCGTCATCGGCCCGCGCGAGCGCATGATTGCGGTCTTCTCCTACTACGAACGCCCCGGCGTCCTGTTCAGCGAAGAGGAGCGGGTCGGCTTCTACGGTCGTGCGGGGTGAGATGCAGGTACGGAAGGGCGGCGCTGCCGCGCACTCTGCGATCCGCCGGCTTGCCGGCTGCCTCGCTCCCCGGGGCTCCGGGTCGTAGCGCCTGTCCTCTCCGCTCCACCCCGGCATCCGCGCATGGTCCACCACACCCGATGCGCATCGCTGGCGCCCTTGCCGGCTGCGCTGCCCGTCGCCGCGGCGTGGCGCAAGCGGAACCGCGGGTGAGCGAAACGGGTTGCAGTCCCCGATTCACTATGCAATTCTGCATCGGTACTTCAAATTGTCATGATAATCCAAGGTTGATGTTCAAACGAAACCTGCCGCTTCCGCCACCGTGCGATGACACGTTCTTCCTCTGGGGTCCGCGCCAGACCGGCAAGACGACGCTGCTGCGGCAACGTTACCCGGACGCGCGCTGGGTCGACTTGCTCAAGGCGGACGAGTTCCGCCGCTACATGGCCAACCCGGAGCGGCTGCGCGAGGAGATCGACGCCGCCACGACCCCGCCGGGCGGGCAGGTGGTGATCGACGAGATCCAGAAGGTGCCGGCCCTCCTCGACGAGGTGCATTGGCTGATCGAGAACCGCGGCGTCCGTTTCGCGCTGTGCGGGTCGAGCGCCCGGAAGGTAAGGCGGGGCGCCGCGAACCTGCTCGGCGGGCGCGCGCTGCGCTTCGAGCTGCGGGGGCTGACCGCGGCCGAGATCGGCGACGGCTTCGACCTGACCCGCGTGCTGAACCACGGCTACCTGCCGCGCATGGTCGAGGCCGCCGCGCCGGCGCGACGTCTCGACGCCTACGTCGCCAACTACCTCAGGGAGGAGGTCGCGGCCGAAGGGCTGGTGCGCAACCTGCCGGCATTCTCCGGCTTTCTGAACGCCGCGGCGCTCTGCGACGGCGAGCTGGTCAACTTCTCCAACGTCGCCACGGACTGCGGCGTCTCCAGCCATACGGCGCGGGCGTACTTCGAGATTCTGGAGGACACGCTGCTGGGGCGGTGGCTGCCGGCCTTCCGCAAGCGCACCAAGCGCCGCGCCATCCGTGCGCCCAAGTTCTACTTCGCGGACGTAGGCATCGTGAACCGGCTGGCGCGGCGCGGCGTATTGGCGCCGGGCTCCGAGCTCTACGGCAAGGCGTTCGAGAACTGGGTGTTCCACGAGCTCTCGGCCTTCATCGCCTACCGGGAAGTGGCGGCCGAGCTGGCCTACTGGCGGCTGACCGGGGGGACGGGGGTGGATTTCGTGGTCGGCGACGGGCTCGTGGCGGTGGAGGCCAAGGCCGGCGCGCGCATCGCCAATCGCCATCTGAGAGGGCTGCGCAGCTTCGCGCAGGACCATCCCGCGGTCGCTCGTCGCGTGCTGGTGTGCCTGGAACCGCGCCCAAGGCGCACCGATGACGGCATCGACGTGCTGCCGGCCGGGGACTTCGCGGCCCAGCTTTGGCGGGGCGAGCTCGGCTTCGGTTGAATCCGCGGGTTCGGTCGAATCCGCCGGCGCCGCCTGTTGCGCCAGCCATGGAGCGGAGGTCCGCCGCGCCGGAGACGCCGCCCGCGCCAATTCGCCTTCGGCTTGACATGTCTGTAATGCCATTTTCAGATTGAGTCGGACTTAGCTATCCAGGAGCATCCGATGAAGGTCAACGTGCACGAGGCCAAGTCGCAGCTCTCCCGTCTGGCCGAGCTGGCCTGGCAGGGGGAGGAAGTCGTGATCTGCAAGGCCGGCACAAGCCCCGGCTGCACTTGGTGCCGTATCGGGAAAGGATGGAAGAGCGCAAGCCGGCCGGCCTGGAAGGGCAGACTTCAGCTCATCTGCGGATTGGAGAAGAGCGGCGGCGGAGGCCAAGTGATCGGAACCGGCTGTCGGCCACGCCATCTCCGAAAACGCGCTACGATGAAATCCATGACGACCGCCGAATCCGCGACGGCCGCCCCGCCCCCCCGGCAGCACCCGCTCGCCTCCCTCCTGTGCGACCTCCTGCCGTCCCAGGGGCACTGGAGCGACGATGCCTGCCTGTGGCTCACCGACCACACCTCATGCGGTCCCCATCGCATACGTTGAGCCGGGACAGGCCGTGAACCGGGTGCTCATCGCCAACCGCGGCGAGGTCGCGGCGCGGATCCTGCGTGCCTGCCGGGCCGCGGGCCTGGAAGCGGTCGCGGTGTACTCGACCGCCGACCGGGGTGCTCCCTTCCTCTCGCAGGCGGACCGCGCGGTGTGCATCGGGCCGCCGCCGGCGGCGCAGAGCTACCTGATGGCGGACGCCCTGCTTGCCGCCGCGCTCGGCACCGGGTGCGACGCGGTGCACCCGGGCTATGGGTTCATGGCGGAGAACGCGGGCTTCGCCCGGCGCTGCGCCGAGCACGGGCTCACGTTCGTCGGACCGTCCCCCGAATCCATCGATCTGATGGGCGACAAGATCGCCGGCCGCGCCGCGGCGGTCGCGAACGGCGTCCCGGTCGTGCCCGGCTCGGACGCCGACGTCGCCGACCTCGGCGCCGCGAGACGCCAGGCCGGTGAGATCGGCTACCCCCTCCTGCTCAAGGCGAGCGCGGGCGGCGGCGGCCGGGGGATGCGGGTGGTGCGCTCCCCGGCCGAGCTGGAGCAACGACTCGTCCAGGCCGGCGCCGAGGCTGCGGCGGCGTTTTCCGATTCGCGCGTCTACATGGAGCGCTACTTCCCGAAGGTCCACCATGTCGAGGTCCAGGTCTTCGGCGACCGCCACGGCAACCACGTCCACCTCGGCGAGCGTGATTGCAGCGCGCAACGCCGCCACCAGAAGCTCGTCGAGGAATCGCCCTCCCCGGTGATCGGCCCCGCGCTGCGCGAGACGATCTGCGAGGCCTCGATCCGCCTCGCGCGCGGTGTCGGCTACGAGAACGCCGGCACCGTCGAGTTCATCGTCGACCCCGCCGAGGCGCGCTGCTACTTCATCGAGATGAACACCCGCATCCAGGTCGAGCATCCGGTGACCGAGATGGTGACGGATGCGGATCTGGTGCTGGAGCAGCTTCGGGTTGCCGCCGGGGAGCCGCTCTCGTTCACGTCCCAATCCATCGTGCACCGCGGCCACGCCATCGAATGGCGGATCAACGCGGAGGACCCCGAACGCGGCTTCCTCCCCGCCCCGGGCCGGCTCACCCGGTGGTCACCGCCGCCGCAAGGGCCGCGCCTGCGCGTCGACACCTTCGTGCGCGCGGGCCAGACCGTGACCCCCTACTACGACTCGATGCTCGCCAAGCTCATCGTGCACGGCGATTCCCGCGCCGAGGCCCTCGAACGCTCCGCCGCCGCTCTCGATGCGTTCGTGGTCGAGGGCGTGAGCACCACCATCGGGTTCCAGCGGGCGATGATCGACCATCGCGACTTCATCGACGGAAGGGTGCATACCCGCTGGATCGAGGAGAGGGGGCAGGGCGCAGGCGCGTGATCGTGGCCGGTGGTCCGGTCGCGCCAAGGCATCTGCCCACCGGCCTCATCGGCTCGCGACGCGCGAAGCCGCTCGGCCGCTCCGCGTCGCTTCACGACACTCGAAGCCGCTCCACCAGTGGCGCGAGGAAGGGCTTGTGGGGTTCGGATCTCTTCGAGGCTTCCAGGCCAGGTTTTTCCGGCTCGCAGGGCAACCCGGCCCGCCCGCATCGGTGCGCGATGCGCGAGGCTGGCCCACGACGGCTCCGCGCAACTCATGACGCACCGAGCCGCTCTACCAGCGGCGCGAGGAAGGGCTTGTGGGTCCGGATCTCGTCGAGGCTCAGGCCGGTCAGCTCGTAGGGCAGTACCAGCCACTCGTCCGTCTCGTGGAGGGAGTAGTCGGGGACGCGCCCGGTACGGTTGCGCGCCGGTTTGTACCAGGGGACCGCGATCCGCACGTCGTGGGGCATGTTCCGCCGGGTGCGCGCCTCCAGCCGGTCGATCACCGCCTTCACGTTGAGGCCGGTGCTGTAGACGTCGTCGACGATCAGCAGACCGTCTTCCGCGTTCATGTTCTCCAGCAGGTACTGGGTGCCGTGGACCCGGATGTCCGCGGACCCGCCTTCCAGCATGCGCTGGTAATGCTCCACGCCGCGGTAGGAGGTGCGGAGCGAGATGTGGTCGGTCGCCACCCCGAGGTGCTGCAGGCACTCCTGCACCGCGATGCCGACCGAGCTGCCGCCGCGCCAGAGCCCGACGATGAAGCTCGGCCGGAACCCGCTGTTGAAGACCTTCACGCCGAGGCGGTAGGCGTCGAGCAGGAGGTCTTCTTCGGCGATGAACCGCTTGTCCATGGGGCGGGGGCGAATCGGTCGGCAACGAATGGGCGGAGGCAGGCAGGGGCGGGAGCGAACGCTTGCCTGCACGGTGACCGGACCAACATACTGCACCGAAGCCAGAGGGTAAATCACCGGGAGGCAGGATGCTCTACGTCGGTGCGCAGGCGCTGCTGGAAGACGCCTTCGAGCTCGGGGCGCGGGTGCTCGAGAGCGGCTTCCGGCCGAGCTTCATCGTCGCCATCTGGCGGGGCGGCGCCCCCATCGGCATCGCGGTGCAGGAGCTGCTCGACTACTTCGGCGTGCCCTCCGACCACATCGCCATCCGCACGTCCTCCTACAGCGGCATCGACGGGCGGACGCCGGAGGTGCGGGTGCACGGGCTCAACTACGTCGTGAAGCACGTCGAGCACGAAGATCGCCTGCTGATCGTCGACGACGTGTTCGATACCGGCCACACCATCGAGCAGGTGATCGGGACGCTGCGTGAGAAGGCGCGGCGCAACACCCCGCACGCGATCCGCGTCGCGGCGCCGTACTACAAGCCGGCACGGAACCGCACCGCGCGCGTCCCCGACTACTACCTCCACGAGACGGCGGAATGGATCAAGTTCCCGCATTCGCTGGAGGGGCTGACGCCCAAGGAGATCGCCCGTCACCGGCCGGCTCTGCTCGCGGTGCTCCGGGAGGCGAAGCGGGATGCGTAAGGGCGGAGGGACTCGGGAGCGCGCTTCGCCCCCGGGCGGCGGGGCAGAGCGCTCGAACAGGAGTCGTCGCGCAAGCGTCTGGATCGTCCTGCTGCTGGCCGGGGTCGGGACCTTCCTGTCCGGGGAGGGCAGAGCGGATACCGCGTTCTGGCCGGCCCTGGGGCTGATGATCGTCTCCTTCGTCATCCTGGCCCGGGCGGCCGACTGGCTGGTGGACGGGGCCATCGAGATCGCGCGGCGGCTGCGCGCCTCGCCCATGCTCATCGGCATCGTCGTCGTAGGGATCGGCACCACGGCGCCGGAGCTGGCCGTCTCGGTCACGGCGGCCCTGCAGGGCAAGGCCGGCATGGCTCTGGGCAATGCCGTGGGCTCGGTGATCTACGACGACACCCTGGCCCTGCCCCTGGCCATCCTGTTCGCCCCGGCCGCCATCCTCATCGAGCAGCGGGTGTTGCGGGCCGCGGCCGTCTTCCTCATCGGGGTCGATCTGGCGGCCTATGCGATGTGTCTGGACGGGGAATTGAGCCGAGGCAACGGACTGGTGCTGGTGGCCGGCTTCGTCGGGTACCTGTGCTACACGTACTGGGATCACAAGAGGCACGACAAGCCCGCCGATCCGGAAGAAAGCGGCGCGAAGGCGGAGGGCGGGAGCATGATGCTGCCCTTCGTCGGGGGCTTGGCCGGAGTCCTGATCAGCAGCCACTGGATCGTCATGGCAACCCCGGCCGTCGGCCACCAGTTCGGGGTGCCCGACGCGGTGGTGGCCCTGGTGATCGTGGCTCTGGGCACCTCCATCCCCGAAGTGGCCACCTGCATCATCGCGGCCCGCAAGGGGGCCGGCAGTCTGGCCGTGGGCAACATCCTGGGGGCCGACATCCTCAACATCTGCTGGATCGCCGGAGCCTCGGCCGTGGCCAACCCGCTACGGGTCGCGCCGGACGTCATCAACTTCATGTTCCCGGCGATGATCGTGGTGGTGCTGATCATGCTGGGCCTGATGCGCCACGGCCATCGGCTGGAGCGGTGGAAGGGCTGGGTCCTGCTCGGCTTGTGCGGGATCTATCTGGTTTCGGTATACATCGTCAATCCGGGAGCCCTCCAACTGAGCTAGAGCTGGAGGCGGCTGCATGGCCCGAACGTAGAAGCGGCTGGCGAAGGCATCGTCCAGCACATGACGAGAACGTTCCCGTTCCGGGCTGTCGAGCTTCCGCGGGCTACCGTCCCCGGTTCGACGGCTGCTTCCTGCCGGCCTCGAAACACGCTGTAACCGAAGCCGCGGTACGCCTCCCGACGGCCTTCCCGGCTCGACGAGCGTGTATCTTGGAATGCGCGCCCTTCACTCCGGGAGCCCGCCGTGACCACGACCATCTACTCCGCGCGCCGGATCCTCACCATGAACCCCCGCCGTCCCGTGGCGACCCACGTCGCGGTGCGGGACGGCCACGTCCTCGGGGCCGGCGCGCTGGACGAGCTCGCCGGCTGGGGCGAGTACGAGCTCGACGAGCGCTTCGCCGGCAAGGTCCTCATGCCGGGGTTCGTCGAGGGGCACTGCCATAGCTGGGAGGGCAGCGCCTGGGAGGACACCTACCTCGGCTTCTTCGACCGGACCGCGCCGGACGGCGTCCTCCACCCCGGGCTGAAGAGCATCGACGAAGTCGTGGAGCGGTTCCGGGCCGCCGCGGCGTCCGCCGTGGCGGATGCCGCGGCCGAGACCGGGGCCGGACTCACACCCGGAGCCGGGAAGTCCCGCTCCGGCGGTTCTGGCGGCTCTGGCGGAGCCGGTGGTTCAGCCGGCCTCGGCGGAGCCGGTGAAGCCGGCGGACCCGACGGCTCCGGTGGCAGAGCGGGCGCCTCCGGTACCCGCGGCACCCCCGACCCCTCCGGCGAACCCGGCCGGTCCGGCGAGGCGGTGATGGGCTGGGGGTTCGATCCCATCTTCTTCGGCGGCCGGCGCATGGTCGCGGCGGACCTCGACCGGGTGTCGGCGACGCGCCCGGTGATCGTGATGCACCAGAGCGGTCACATCGTCAACGTGAACTCCGAGGCGTTGCGCCGGGCCGGCATCACCCGCGACACGCAGGTCCAGGGTCTGGTCCGGGACGCGGCCGGGGCGCCGACCGGCGAGCTCCAGGGTCCGGCGCTGCGGTCCATCGTCTACCGCGCCGCCGGCAGGGACCGCTTCCTCGACATGGGCCGGGGCGATTCCCTGTGGCGCTTCGCCGCGAGCGCCCGGCGCGCGGGCGTGACCACCGCCACGGATCTGGCGAACGAGCTGCCGGAGGAGACGGTCGCGAGCCAGGTCGCGGCCACCGAGAACGAGGACTTCCCGCTTCGCATCGTCCCCGCCTTCTTCGCCGCGGCCCGCCCGGCGGACGAGGGCGTGGCATGGGTGAAGTCGCTGATTCCGCGAAGCCACGAGCGGCTGCGCTACGGGCTCGTCAAGCTCGTGGTGGACGGCTCCATCCAGGGCTTCACCGCGCGGCTGAAGTGGCCGGGGTACTACAACGGCCACGAGAACGGGCTCTGGTACGTCGAGCCGAACGAGGAGCTGCCGCGCATCCTCGGAACCTTCCACCGGGCCGGGCTCCAGGTGCACGTCCATACGAACGGCGACGAGGCGACGGAGGCGGCCATCGACGCGATCGAAGCGGTCCTGCGCGGGCATCCCGACGCCGACGCCCGCTTCACCCTCCAGCACTGCCAGATGGCCCACGACGCGCATTTCCGGCGCATGGCGCGGCTCGGGATCTGCGCCAACCTCTTCGCGAACCACCTCTACTACTGGGGCGACCAGCACCACGCGCTGACGATGGGTCCGGAGCGGGCCGGGCGCATGGACGCGGCGGGGAGCGCGAAGCGCCTCGGCGTGCCCTTCTCGATCCACTCCGATGCGCCGGTGACGCACTTGGCGCCCCTGTTCACCGCGTGGTGCGCGGTGAACCGGACCACCGCGAGCGGGCGGGTGCTGGGCGAGGCGGAGCGGCTGACGGTCCCCGACGCGCTGCACGCGATCACCCTCGGGGCGGCGTTCACCCTGAAGCTCGACACCGAGATCGGGTCCATCGAGGCCGGAAAGCGGGCGGACTTCGCCATCCTCGAAGACGACCCCCTCGCGGTGGACCCGGCGGCGCTCAAGGACGTCGCGGTCTGGGGCACGGTGGTCGGCGGACGGGTGTTTCCGAACCCGGAGCCGGAGGCCGGACCGGCGGACGCCGCAACCATCCCGGCGATCGGCCCGGAGCGAGAGCCGTCGTGACCGCCCGCGTCCCGATGACCGTCCTCGGAGGATTCCTGGGCGCGGGGAAGACCACCCTGCTGAACCGCGTCCTCTCGGGCGCCCACGGCGTGCGCTACGCGGTGCTCGTCAACGATTTCGGAGAGCTGGACGTCGACGGCAGCCTCGTCGCGGCGCACGGGGGGGACACCCTCACCTTCGCCAACGGCTGCGTCTGCTGCTCCATGGGCGATGATCTGGTGGGCGCGATCGACCGCCTGCTGGACGGGAGCCGGCGCCCGAACCAGATCCTCGTCGAGGCCAGCGGCGTCGCCGATCCGGCCCCGATCGCGGACGTCGCGACCCTCCATCCCGGACTCTCCCGCGATCTGGTGGTGGTCCTCGCGGATGCCGAGACGTTGCGCTCGCGCTACGAAGACCGGAGGTTGCGGGACACCGTCGCGCGCCAGCTCGACGCGGCCGATCTCCTCGTGCTGAACAAGTGCGATCGCGTCCGCGAAGGAGCACGCGAGGAGACCGAATCGTGGATACGCGCCCGCGCCCGCGTTCCGCTCATCCGCACGGTCGACGCGGACATCCCGATGGAGCTGCTGTCCGCCGCGCGGGTGGAGGTTCCCGCGCCCGCATCACCCGCGGAGTCCCCAACCCGGCATAGCCGGAACCAAACGCCGGTTGGCGGAAAAAATCTTCGTCGTTTTGTCGAAGACTTCACGGGTAAGAGACCAAGGTGCCCGATGGACCTGGATGCTCTTGCGGACATGAACGCTCCCGCGGACATGGAGGCTCCTGCGGATCCGGATGCACCTTCCGCGCTCTTGTCCGCTATACCGGCAGGGATGCCGGCACCCGTCGCGGCGCATCCCGGGCACGCGACGGGTACGAATGCACACCCGGCGCCATCGGACACCATGCAGGATGAGGCCGCTGCGCGGGCCGCGGAATCTTCCGGGCACGAACACGGGTTCGTGTCTCGAACCGTACCGTGCCCGGGCCCGATGGACCCCGAGCGGCTGCGCACGGCCTTGATCGCGTTCGCGCCGCGGGTGCTCCGCGCCAAGGGCTTCGTCGTCCCGGCCGGCGGAACGGGTGACGACCGGCTCCTCGTCCAGGCGTGCGGCCGAAGGGTGGAGCTGGAACGCCGTCATCTGCCGCCAAGCCCCGGCGCCGCACCGCCGCCTTCGGCCCTCGTCTTCATCGGCCTCGACGATCTCCCGGATGAAGACGAGCTGGCCGGCGCGGTGCGGCGGGCCTCGATCCGGGCCGAGTCCAGCAGTGGATAGCAGGCGTGGGCGCGAGTGTGCCGGTGTCTTCCGCGCACACGTTCGACTCCCACACTTCTGCCATCCTCTCACCGGCGTCGGTCTCGATGGTTTCGTTCGTCCCACCTTCACTCCCCGCTCCTTCTCCCTCCCTCCCTCCCTTCAGGCTCACCCTCGTATTGGAAAAGACTCCCTGCCGATCGCGCGCGCGTCAACGGAATCAGACTGTGGGATTCCGTGGGAATCGAAATTCCCGATCTGGCGGAATGATGCACGTATTCAGCCGGTGATACGGATTCGGCAAACGCCCGCGCCGTGGCGAATCTTCACCCTCGAGCAGGTGAGACCCGGCGTTTCCGAGTCGGATGCGCCGGTACGGCCGTAGACCAGCAGTACCCCGGCTTGACCGCGACCATCTCCCGTCTTCGGTTCGCCAGTCGCCGCGAGCATGTCGGTGAACCGTTCGCGGCGTCGCGCCCGAAGCGTTGGGGCCGGGCGAGGCGGATGAAGCGACGAGATCGTCGCGTCGCGGTCTCACACCGCGAAGCGGAAACGCACGACATCACCTTCCGCAACGACATAGTCACGGCCTTCAAGCCGCCACCGTCCCGCTGCCTTGGCGGCCTGCTCTCCTCCGAGCCTGACGAAATCGTCGCAACCGATCACCTCGGCCCGGATGAACCCCCTCTCGAAGTCGCCGTGGACCACCCCCGACGCCCGGGGCGCCGTCGCCCCGCGCCGCAAGGTCCAGGCCCGTGCTTCCTTCGGGCCGGCGGTGAAGAAGGTCCGGAGGTCGAGCAGGGCGCAGGCGGCGCGGACGAAGCGGTCGAGACCGGGTTCTTCAAGCCCCATCGCGGCGAGATACTCCGCCTGTCCGGCTGCATCGAGCCCGCCCAGCTCCGCCTCGGTCGCGGCGCAGATCCGCACCGCCGCCGCGCCTTCCGCGCACGCTCTCGCCTCTACCGCTTCCGCGAGCGAATTCTCCCCGAACCCGTCTTCCGCCACGTTGGCGACGTAGAGCACCGGCTTGGCGGTAAGCGGCGAGAGGGCCGAGAGCCAGGGCGTCTCTTCGGGACTGGTCTCCAGGGTGCGCAGCGGGCGGCCTTGGCCGGCGTGATCGCACGCCCGGGCCATCAGCGCCTCCCGCGCCTTCGCCTCCCGATCGCCCGCCTTCGCGGCCTTCGCGGCCCGCTCCCGTGCCCGCTCCACCTGTTCGAGATCGGCGAGCAGCAGCTCGGTGTCGATGATCTCCAGGTCATCGACCGGCGAGACCTTTCCCGAGACATGGGCGACATCGCCGGATTCGAAGCAGCGCACCACGTGCGCGATCGCCCGGGTCTCGCGCACGCTGGCGAGGAAGCGGTTCCCCAGCCCCTCCCCTCGCGACGCCCCGGCGACCAGGCCCGCGATGTCCACGAACTCCATCGTCGCCGGCACCACGCGCTCGGGTCGGACGATTCCGGCGATCCGATCGAGGCGCCGATCCGGCACCGGCACCACGCCGACGTTCGGCTCGATGGTGCAGAACGGATAGTTTTCCGCCGCCACCGCCGCGCTCGTCAGCGCGTTGAACAACGTGGACTTGCCAACGTTCGGCAGCCCGACGATCCCGCACCGGATCCCCATCGCTCAACAGTCTCTCCTGCCAGAAGTCGTCCCACCGGACAGTCCCGCCCGTTTGCGGCAGCGGGCGGAGGACGGGCCGGATCGACCCCAGGCGGACCATCCGCCTGAAGTCGTCGAGTGCTCGATCAGGCCCTTTCGTCGCGGCAGGGGCGACGGTGCAGCGTGTTCATCGCGCCCTCCAGATCTCCTCCGGCGATGCGTCCGATGTCCTCGACCACCCGCTCGATCGCCTCGTCGATCGCAACGCGCTCGTCCGGCGGCGGACGAGTCAGTACGTGGCCGACGACCCGCTCCCTGCTCCCCGGGTGCCCGACGCCGATGCGGATGCGGGAGAATCCGGCCCCTCCGAGGCACGGTACGACGTCGCGCAGCCCGTTGTGCCCGCCATGGCCTCCGCCGCGTTTCAGGCGCACCGTGCCGGCCGGCAGGTCGATCTCGTCGTGGGCGATGAGGATCCGCTCGATCGGGACCTTGTAGTACCCGGTCACCGCCGCCACCGCCCGGCCGCTGTCGTTCATGAACGTATCCGGCCGGAAGAGCCGCACCCGCGTTCCCTCGATGCCGGCGTCCGCGACGGACCCGAAGCAGCGGGCCAGTGACCTGAAGCCGGACGCGTAACGTCGGGCCACGCGCTCGATCAGCCACGCGCCCGCGTTGTGGCGGGTCGCTTCGTAGCGGGATCCAGGGTTGCCGAGCCCGATGAGGAGCCGGTAGGACGCGCCCAAGACCGGCGCGGCTCAGCCCGCTTCGGCCTCGGGCGCCGCCGCGCCGGGCGCTTCCTCGTCCGTCGCGGCCTCACCCTCGGCGTCGAGCTTCTGCGGGTGCTGGATGCTGACGACCGGCTGATCGTTGTCGGGATTGTGCACGAGCGTCATGAGGCGCACGCCCTCGGGAAGCCCGAGCTCCGACAGATGCACCGATTCGCCCACGTCCAACGCCCCCATGTCGACCTCGATGTACTCGGGGAGGTCTTTCGGCAGGCAGCCCACCTCCACTTCGACGAGCAGGCGGGTCACGATCCCGCCGGCTTTCCTGCCGGCGCAAACGTCTTCGTTCACGAAATGCAGCGGCACCCGGATGTGAAGTTCGCTGCCGGCGCTGATCCGCTGGAAGTCCATGTGGATGGCCCGACCCGTCACGGGGTGCCGATCCACCGCCTTCAGCACCGCCTGACTCTCCTCGTTGTTCTCGATCTTCACGGTCAGGACGTGCGCCGCGAACGCCTCGTTCCCGAGCTGCTTCCTGATCCGGTGCTCGTCGACCGAGATGGACACCGGGTCCGCGCCGCCTCCGTAGACCACCGCGGGAACCCTCCCCGCGCGGCGCAACCGGCGGTTCGCTCCCGTGCCGAGCGTGTCCCGTGGCTGTGCGACGACTTCGAATTCGTTCATCGTTCCTCACTCCGAAAGTTGACTGCATACCTGACCGGGGCGCGGCTTGCGCGTTCCGTCAATCCATGAACAACGAGCCGATCGACTCCTCCTCGTTGATCCGGCGCATGCTCTCGGCGAGCAGCTCGGCGATGCTCAACTGCCGGATCCTGCCGCACGCGGCGGCCCGCTCCCCAAGCGGTATGGTGTTGGTCACCACCAGCTCGTCGAGCACCGACCCTTCGATGTGATCGACCGCGGGACCGGACAGGACCGGATGTGTGCAGTAGGCGACGACCCTCGATGCGCCGTGGTCCTTGAGCGCGACCGCAGCGTTGCACAGGGTCCCGGCGGTGTCGGCCATGTCGTCGACGATGACGCAGGTTCGATCGCGGACGTCGCCGATGATGTTCATCACCTCCGCCTGGTTCGCCTGCGGGCGCCGCTTGTCGATGATCGCGAGATCGGCGTCGTCGAGCCGCTTGGCGACGGCGCGGGCGCGCACGACGCCGCCGACGTCGGGTGAGACCACCATCAGGTTCGGATACTTGTGCTTCCAGATGTCCCCGAGAAGCACCGGCGAAGCGTAGATGTTGTCGACCGGGATGTTGAAGAAGCCCTGGATCTGATCGGCGTGCAGATCCATCGTGAGCACCCGGTCGGCGCCGGCGGCCGAGATCATGTTGGCGACGACCTTTGCGGAGATCGAGACCCGCGCGGAGCGGGGGCGACGGTCCTGGCGGGCATAGCCGAAATACGGCACGACGGCGGTGACCCGGTGGGCCGACGCCCGCTTGAGGGCGTCGGTGAAGATGAGCAGCTCCATCAGGCTCTGATCGACCGATCTGTGCCGGCGCCCATCGCCCCTCGCGCACGTCGGCTGGACCACGAAAGCGTCCTTGCCGCGTACCGAGTCGATCAGCTCGACCATGACCTCGCCGTCGCTGAAGCGCCCGACCACCGCCTTGCCGAAAGGCATGTTCAGGTGCCCCACGATCTCCTGTGCGAGATCGGGGTTGGCGGAGCCCGCGAACACGATCATCGGCGCCTGTCCATGCGCCGGATCTCCAGCGAAGCGCTCGACCCTGTCGAGCGCATCCGTATAGCTGCGATCGTTCACCCGACGGTGTTCTCAATAGCCTAGTTGTGGTGGCTTGGCCGGGACGCCGGGACTCGAACCACCCTCCCCGTCATTCCGGGCAACGCTGGACGGGGGGACACGGAACTATACGGGAACATCGTGAGCCAAGTACACAGCGCGCCGTCATCCGAGCCGAGGGCGCCCATCGCGGCGGCCTCGGTCGGCATTGTCCAACCGAGCAGGATGGTGCCGAGCACCGCGAAGATGAGGATGACCGGGGGCACCAGTGCGACCGCGGTGATCATCAGCTTGCGGGCCAGAGGCGGATCGTTCTCGTCGGGGGGCAGCCGCTGCCCGTCCTGCGGCCGGATGATGCAGCGGCCGAGGATGTAGAGCAGCGCGAGCGTGAGGCCCGGGAACAAGCATGCCCATGAACAGCGCGCCGACGTCCACGTCGGCGACCGGGCCGAGGATGACCACCACCACCGACGGCGGGATGATGGTGCCGAGCGAACCCCCGGCGCAGATGGTGCCGGAGATGAGCCCCGACCATGGCGACGATGTGGGCCGGGAGGATGAACGCGCCGATATAGCCGAACAGGCGCGTGAACCACTCCACCGTCCTGATGAACGGCGCCGGGCGCAATCGCACCGGCGACCATCCGGCCCCGGTGGCCACGGTGGCGAGGGCTCCGAGGAGAAAGAGGCAGAAGAGCGCTGCGAAGAAGCTCGATCCCGGCGCTTCCGCGACCCGCCGGAAGAATTGCCCGGAGCCTCCGAAGCAGCCCTCCGGGTTGAGCGCGATCAGCTTGCCGATGAACGTGAAGAACATTCCCGGGGTCTCCATCGTCGCCGGATCCTGTCGCTCCGTTGAACGCCCGGAAAACGGGGGTTGAAACGAGCACCGGGGGCGCCGGCCCGAATCGGCGTCACGGAGCGGGTGCCCATCGTGGCGGCCGGGCAGCTTCAAGGGGGGCGGGCCGGCGGACCCATGAGCGCCGATGGTGGTGTGCCGGTGGTGTTGCCATCGGCCCAATGCCCAAACGTCAGGGAAACAATCCCAAACGGAGGCTCGCCCCGCGGGACGAGCTCGATACGGAAGATCTGCGCCGTCTCGCCAGAGAGGCACGATATGTCGGCAGCGCCCACCACAAGAGCAAACCCGGCGATTACCGCTTTACGCCGCAAACAAATCTCTCTGCGACGGAAAGCGAATCGTGAAGAAGCGGGAAGCGATGGAGCTCTTTCGGCAAGGGCTGTCGCGGGGCATGGTGAGCCGCTATGCGGAAAACGGCTTCCCCAAGTACGTCTGGGCGGTTGGCCAGGACGACGACGAGGTGTACGAGGCCAAGGTGGGGAGTGATGGGTGGAGCTACCACGGCTACGCCCTGAACGCGGACAGGGATCGAGATCCGTGTCGATGGGTGATCACGGAATGGAACGCGAGAGCCGGGACGAGCTAGCGTTCTCCCTCGATCCCGAAACGCTCGACGAGGGATCGGAGGAAGAGAAGGCGGGCTTCGGCACGATCAAGGTCGTGGCAGACGGACGTTGCCTGACCGAAGGGTTCGACGAGCACGTGGGGAGCTACCGGGAAGGGCCGCTTGTCTCCGGTTACCACCTCGCCGAATGGCTGATCTGGAACTGGTGGCGCCTGCGGTGGGAGCCGCCTCGCCCACACGCGCATCGCACGCTCGAGTGGGCGCTTGCCCACCGCATGTCGACGATCGGCGAAGGCTACGTCTGGCCGAACGTCACCATCGACTCCGACGGATTCCGGTCCGTGCCGACGTCGGAGCGGTCATCGGAACGAAACAGCGGACCGTTTCGCCCGTTCCGCTACTTCGGTGGGCCAAAGGTATTCGTTCCGGCGAAGTGCCTGGAATCGGCAATCGACCGCTTCGCTTCAGAGATCCTGGAACGTCTGGGGGAGGCGGAGCTTGGCGATACCAACCTCCACCGCCTTTGGCGTGATCTTCGAATCGAGCGGGAAGACCTCGCCGTGTCGCGCTTCCGCCGACTGGAAGCTCTCCTCGGTCGAGACCCGGACGAGGCAGACGCCAAGGAGATCGAACGCTGCCTCGCCGATGCCGCCGCCCTTGGCGAAATTGCAGCCCTGGTTCGCCATGGATTGCAGGTAGCTCGATATTCGGCAATGCGCTTCGGCGTACCTTCGGGTGCGGAAGCACCCCGACACCTTCTGCTTGACCTTGCTCATGCGCAAGTCCCGCTCGGCGCGGTTGTTGGTGAAGGCGACGTGCGGATGGTTGGCGAACAGCAACACGGCGGCTTCGTGCTTTTGCAGACGCTCCCAGAGGTTGTGGGCATCGGATTTGGCGACGCGCCCGCGTTGGCCGTTGAGCCGTGGGGGAATCGGCGGGAGCTCTGGCTTGGACGCGCGGCGGCATCGTCACCTTCGCGGCCCTCGCCGCGCTGATCGCCCTCAACCCGCCGGGCGACATCGTGGAGATCACCATCTTCTCCGGCAGCCTCTATGCCGCATGCTTCGCGCCGGCGGTGCTGTCGGCCTACACTGGCGGCGTGGCAGCGCAACGGCCGCGTTGGCCGGTGGCGCCGTGGGCATCACGGTGCTGCTCGTTTGGCTGGCTTTGGGTTGGCAGGCGCCTGCATGAGGTGTTCCCGGCGTTGGCGGCTTCGGCGTTGGTCTATGTGACGTTGGCCCTCGTCACGCGGCCGGTGGAAGATTCGCGTGTCAGCGCGTTCTTTGCGCCAGACGGCCGTCAGGGCGCGGCAACGGGGTGGTGAAGGGCGCGGAGGGTTGGCGTGAAGATCAAGCTCACCAGCGTGCACGTGAATGACCAGCAGCGCGCGCTCGACTTCTACACCAACGTGCTGGGCTTCGAGCAGCGGCAGGATTTGCCGGCCGGCGAGTTTCGGGTGCTGACGGTGGCGGCGCCGGGGAGCGATGTGGAACTGATGCTGGAGCCCGATGCACACCCGGCGGCGCAGGCGTATTGCCAAGCGCTGCGCCAGGACGGCATTCCGGCGGCGATGTTCTTCGTGGCCGATTTGGAGGCTGAGCATCGCCGGTTGACGGCGTTGGGTGTGCGTTTCGAGCGCGCGCCCACGCGCAGCGAATGGGGCTATGCCGCGGTGCTGGACGACACTTGCGGGAACCTCATCGCCCTGCACGAGGAGTAACGCGGGCCGCGTCGGCCCGCTGGCTTAGGCAAATTCGCCCCCTGGGTGAGGAGGGTGCGGTAGCGTTTGTGCAGCGCCTTGTACTCGTTCGGTGTCAACGTCTTGTGGTCCCGAGTGGCGACTTGGTGGCAGGTGCGCAGGAGCAGGCGCTTTGCGCTTGGCCCAAGCGGAGTCATGAGCGTCGATGATGAAGGATCGGGGGCGCCCAGTCTTTTCCCGATCCTCCTTCTGACAGGTCCTTCACCCACCGATCCCCGACTTTCCCTGCGAACACTTCGGCGATCGTCGCCCACTTCGCCTTCACTCCGGCGATCGTCCGCCTGCGGTTGCGCCGTTCGTAGAGGCTCTCACTCGGGTAGATCGTGAACGGCACGTGTCGATGACCCCGTCCAGATCCTGTGTCGATGCGTAGCGTCGGGTCAGCATGGCATCTTGTCTATGCCGGAAATCTTGACGTGTCAAGAAAGTGCCTGCGGCTTCACTGGAAACCGCTGCGCCGGCGGCTTCCAGGATGGAAAACGCCGGCCCCTCTCGGAGCGCCTGGGACTGTCTCCCGGCTCTTCGGCCAGCTACCGGACACGCTCGAAGGCGTCCGGGTCCGGGCGACGCTGGGCCGGATCGAGACGGAGGCAAGGCTTTTCCGACCGCACGCCGCGCTCCGGCCAGCGCCGAAGCCGAAGCGATGATCGGCGCTCAGGAACACCGGCGCAGGATGTGGATCAGCGCCGGCCCCTCGAAGACAAGCCCCGTGTAGACCTGCAGGAGGTCCGCGCCGGCGTCGAGCATGGCTCGGGCGGTTTCGGGGCCGCAGATGCCCCCCGCACCGATGATTGGGAAACCGGGACCGAGGGCGTCACGCAGGGTGGCCACCGCAGCGGTCGCGAGTGGTGCGAGCGGCGCTCCGCTCAGGCCGCCCGCTTCATCGGCGAACGACGGCGGGAGTCCCGCCGGACGGGCGAGGGTCGTGTTGGTGGCGATTACGCCGTCCATGCCGGCTTCCAGCACGGCAACGGCGACGGCACGCAGGTGGTCCTCGTCAAGGTCGGGTGACACCTTGACGACGAGAGGCACCCGACGGCCGGTCGCCTCGGCGAGCGCTTCGCGTTCACGGTGCAGCTCCATGAGCAGGGTCGCCGTCCCGGCGGTCTGGAGGCTGCGCAGCCCGGGGGTGTTGGGCGACGAGAGGTTGACCGCCAGATAGTCCGCGTACGGGTACAACGCCGTGATCCCCCGGCGGTAGTCGTCCGCCGCCCGCGCGATGGGCGTATCGCGGTTGATGCCGACGTTGGCGCCGAGGCGTACCGGCAACGGCCGCTCGCGCAGGCGCGCGAGCCGCCCGCGCGCTGCATCGAGGCCGATGCTGTTGAACCCCATGCGGTTGATGACCGCGCGATCCGGAGTCGACCGGAAGAGGCGCGGCCGAGGATTGCCCGGCTGCGGACGCGGGGTCACCGTCCCCACTTCGATGAAGCCGAACCCGAGGCCTGCCAACCCGCGCACCGCCACCGCATCCTTGTCGAACCCGGCGGCCAGCCCGATCCGGTTCCGGAACGTGAGGCCCATCACCCGCACTGTATCGACGCCATCGCGCAACGGAGCCACCCGGCCCCATGCCCGCATGGCCTGGAGCGCAATCCGATGGGCGACTTCCGGGGGAAGTGCGAAGAGGAAAGGGCGAACGAGGGGGTACATGCTCGTGAGTCTATCCCGTCCGAGCCTCCGTCCCCCTTGTCCACCCTTGTGGCGCCGAGCCGCCACCGGATCTTTCGGAACCGGTTTGACCGGGATCGTTCGTCGTGAGGTCGGGCACGCCACCGGGAGCCCCTTGGGCGCCCTCCGTATCCTGAACACTGTGCTGAACATCCGGAGACCTGCCCCGGAGGCCCGGAGCGAAGCGGCGAACACGCGAAACGCACCGCAACCGCTACAATTCGCCCCCGGGCAGCCTTCACCCGGAACGACACACCGCGTGCCCCACGTCACGCTCCGAACCCCATGCCGGACACCACGGAGAATCGAACGGTGCAAACCCTTCACCCTGACCGCCGCCGACGGCCATTCGCTCGGCGTCTGCCGCGCGGACGCGAGGAGGTCGCGCGGCGCCGGACGAGAGGGAGACCATGAGCCGCGACTTCCAGATCGAGCTCGGCCGGCGCTTTCGCCGGCTGCACGAGGACGGCACGTTCCTCATGCCCAACGCCTGGGACACGGGCAGCGCCCTGCTGCTGGAGACCGCGGGCTTCGAAGCCCTCGGCACTACCAGCGCAGGCATCGCCTATTCACTCGGAAAGGCCGACGCCACCGGCGCGCTGACCATCCACGAAGCCCTGGACGAGACCGCGCGCATCGCCGGCGCGGTGTCCGTTCCGGTCAACGTCGATGCGGAGAACGGTTACGGCGACGATCCGGAGACGGTCGCAGAGTGCATCCGGCGGTGCGTCGAGGCCGGAGCGGTCGGCGCAGGCATCGAGGACTACACCCAGGACCCCGCCCGTCCACTCTACGAGCGCACCCTGGCGGCCGAGCGCATCCGTGCCGCGCGTGAGGCGGCGGACGCCTCGGGGGTGCCCTTCGTGCTCACCGCGCGGGCGGAATGCTACCTCTACCGCGTACCCGACGCCTTCGCGGAATCCGTCGCCCGCTCGAACCTCTACCGCGAAGCCGGGGCGGACTGCCTCTATACCCCCGGTGTGCGGGACCGCGCCGAGGTCGCGGCGCTCGTGCGCGAGGTCGACGGCCCGATGAACTTCGTGGTGGGCAGGGGCATGGCGGACTACACCCTGGAGGAGCTGGGCGAGTTGGGGATCCGGCGGGTGAGCATCGGGGGATCGCTGATGCGCGCGGCGTTCGCCCTCGCCGAGCGCGCCGCCGGACGGATGAAGCGTGAGGGTCGCTTCGACTGGGCCGCGGACCAGCTCGACGCGGCGGACTTCGGCCGGCTCTTCGCGAACCGTCGCGGCCGGTAAGGCGGGTGGGACCGGCCCGCCCCGAAAGACGACGACAGCGGAACGAACGGACCCACGGACACCGGAGGCGGCGATGAAAATCGGGCTGTTCCTCACCAACCAGCAGCACCTCGACACCGACATGGTGAGTGCGTTCGGAGATCAGATCACGATGGTGCACCACGCCCGCGACCGCGGATGGGATTCACTCTTCTCGGGACAGCACTACCTGAACGAAGGCAACAACAAGCAGCTCCAGATCGTGCCCTTCCTCGCCCGGCTGATCCCCGAGGCCGGGGAGATGACCACCGGTCTCGGCATCATGTTGCTCAACCTCCACAACCCGGTGTACGTCGCGGAAACCGTCGCCACCCTCGACGTCATCGCGAAGGGCAACTTCGTCTTCGGCATCGGCCTCGGGTACCGGGAGGTCGAGTTCGACGCCTTCAACGTGCCGAGGGGCAAGCGGGTCGCGCGCATGACGGAATGCCTCGACCTCGTGCGCCGCCTCTGGACCGAGGACTCGGTGACGCACCACAGCGACACCTGCCGGCTCGACGCGGTGCGCATGAACATCCGTCCGGTGCAGCAACCCTGGCCGCCGGTATGGGTCGCCGCGAACAACGACGCCGCCATCCGCCGCGCAGCGCGCATCGGCGACACGTGGATGGTCAACCCGCACTCGACCACCGCCACCATCCGCCGCCAGCTCGCCCTCTACCGCGAGGCCCTCGACGCCGCGGGCAAACCGTTCCCCGCGGAGCTCCCGTGCATCAAGGAAGTGTTCTGCGCGAAGGATCGGAAGACCGCGGTCGAGACCGCGGGGCCGTACCTCTTCGCCAAGTACCGCGACTACGCCTCCTGGGGCCAGGACGCCGCGATGCCCGACGACGAATCCTTCGACCAGGAGTTCGACGACCTGCTGCGGGACCGCTTCATCCTCGGCTCGCCCGGGGAGTGCTACGAGCAGCTCCGGCCCTACTTCGAGGAGCTGGGGGTCAACCACCTGGTCTTCCGCACCCACTGGGCGGGAATGCCGCTGCCGGTCGCCCTGTCGAGTATGCGGCTCATCTCCGACGAGCTGTTGCCGGCGCTGAAGAAGCGCCGTGGGTTCGACTGCCGCACGGATACGGGGATCGATGTCCACGACACCGGAACCGCGTGAATGCAGCCGGGCGCTGTAGCGGGCGCCATGGGCTGCAAGCAGCCGTGCGTCAGGCAACGCCGGAAGGCCGCGCTCTGCGCACGACACGCCCGGGAGCGGGCCTGCCCCGCTCAATCTTGCCCGCGCTTCCCGTCCGGCGGGCGACGCCGGGACGACGATCCGGCCTGCTCGACCGGCGTTGCCGGTACGGGGGGCTCGCGCCGGACCGCCGCCATGACCGCCAGACCGATGCCTGCCGCGATCATCGGAAGCGTCAGCACCTGCCCCATCGTGACCCATCCGAATGCGAGGTACCCGAGATGGGCGTCGGGGACCCGCACGAACTCGACGAGGGTGCGTGCGACCCCGTAGCCGATGAGAAACACGGCCGATGCGGCCATCGCCGGGCGCGGGCGGCGGGTGAACCACCACAGCACCGCGAAGAGGACGACGCCCTCGAGCAACGCTTCGTAGAGTTGCGACGGGTGGCGGGGAACACCTCCGGCGCGAGGATCGTGAAACACCATCGCCCAGGGGAGGTCCGAGGGGCTTCCCCAGAGCCGCCCGTTGATGAAGTTCCCGAGGCGCCCGGCCGCGAGGCCGGAAGGCACCAGGGGCGCGACGAAGTCCGCGACCTCGAAGAACCCGCGTCCGCGCGAACGCGCGAACCACCACATCGCGGCCATGACGCCGATCAGCCCGCCGTGGAACGACATGCCGCCGCGCCAGACCATGAACAGCGACAGGGGCTCGGCGAGCAGACGATCGAAGTCGTAGAAGAGCATGTACCCGAACCGGCCGCCCACCACGACGCCGAGGACGACGTAGAAGAGGACGTCGTCCACGTCGTCGCGGCTCCAGCCCCGCCAGACGTCACGCGCCCGCACCCGGCCGAGCCACCACCCGAACGCGAACGCGACCAGGTACATCAGGCCGTACCAGTGCACCTTGACGGGTCCGAGCGCCAAGGCGACAGGGTCGAAGTCCGGGTGCACGAGCATGGCCGGGATCATACCCGGTGGATTCGGGCCTTGCCGCCCATCCGGCCAAGCTATACTCGCGCGCCCCGCCTCGAACACACCCCGTCTCGAACCAGTCCCCGAGCCGAACCATGTCCAATCCGGCCCACACCAACGCCCTCGCGAACGAGAGCAGCCCGTACCTGCTGCAACACGCGGGGAACCCCGTTGACTGGCATCCGTGGGGCCCCGACGCCCTGGACCGGGCCCGCCGCGAGGACAAGCCCATCCTCCTGTCCATCGGCTACTCCGCCTGCCACTGGTGCCACGTGATGGCGCACGAGTCGTTCGAGGACGAGGAGACCGCGCGGCTGATGAACGCGCTGTACGTCAACGTCAAGGTGGATCGCGAGGAGCGCCCCGACATCGACAAGATCTACCAGACCGCCCACCAGCTCCTCGCCCGGCGCGGCGGCGGCTGGCCCCTGACGGTGATGCTGACCCCCGACGACCACGTGCCCTTTTTCGCCGGCACCTATTTCCCCGATGCGCCGCGCCACGGCATGCCGTCGTTCCGCCAGGTGCTCACCGGCGTGGCCCGGCTCTACCGCGAACGGCGCGACCACATCCGCCGCCAGAACACCCTCCTCGTCAAGGCCCTCGCGGGCTCGGAGTTCAGCAGCACCGGAGCCGCGGCCGGAGCGGCCGCGCCACCTGCGGGGGCGTTGACCGCGGCGCCCCTCGACGCGGCGCGCGCTTTGCTGATGCAGTCCTACGACCCGCGCCACGGCGGCTTCGGCAGCGCACCGAAGTTCCCCCACCCGACGAACCTCGAACGGCTGATGCGCGACTACGCGGCCCGCCCCACGAGCGCCGGCGCCGCCGCCGCGCTGGCGGCCGCGACGTTCACGTTCCGCAAGATGTGCGGCGGCGGCCTCTACGACCACGTCGGCGGCGGGTTCTGCCGCTACTCCGTGGATGCAACGTGGATGATCCCCCACTTCGAGAAGATGCTCTACGACAACGGGCCGCTCCTGTCGATTGCGGCGGAGCTGTACCAGCTCGGCGGCGACGGTGCGTTCGCCCGGGCGGCGCGCGAGACCGCGTGGTGGGTCATGCGCGAGATGCAGTCGCCCGAGGGTGGGTTCTACTCGACCCTCGACGCGGATTCCGAGGGGGAGGAAGGGAAGTTCTACGTCTGGACCCCGGACGAGGTGCGCGGCCTGGTGGCGGAGGAGGACTACCCCGCGCTTGCATTCCGCTTCGGGCTCGACCGCGCGCCGAACTTCGAGGGATCGCACTGGCATCTGCACACATTTCGCGAAATCGAGGACGTCGCGCGCGAGGTCGGCGCGACGGCGGCCGACACCGAGGCGCGGGTCGACCGCGCCCTCGCGCGGCTCTTCGAGGCTCGATGCCACCGGGTCCGTCCCGGCCGCGACGAGAAGGTCCTCACTTCGTGGAACGGGCTGATGATCAAGGGGATGGCGACAGCGGGACGCATCCTCGGCGAGCCGGCGTTCGTCGAGTCGGCCGAACGTGCGGTCGAGTTCATCCGCGGCACGATGTGGGACGGCGGCCGCCTGCACGCCACCTACAAGGACGGCCGCGCGCGCTTCAACGGCTATCTCGACGACTACGCCTGCCTCGCCGACGGCGTCCTCGCGCTGCTCGCGTCGCGATGGAGCGCGCCCGACCTCGAATTCGCCATCGCCCTCGCGGACGCGATGATCGAGCACTTCGAAGACCGCGACAACGGCGGCTTCTTCTTTACCGCGGACGACCACGAGCGCCTCATCCACCGCCCGAAGCCGATGATGGACGACGCGCTGCCCTCCGGAAACGGCGTCGCCGCGACCGTCCTCGGCCGGCTCGGGCATGTGCTCGGCGACACCCGCTACCTGGGCGCGGCGGAGCGGGTGTTGCGCGCGGCATGGGAAGGGCTCGAACGATTCCCCCACGCGCACACCGCGCTGCTCGTGGCGCTGGAGGAATGCATCGATCCCCCGGAAGTGGTGGTCATCCGCGCCGGGCCCGGGAAGCTCGAACAATGGCGCGACCGGGCGACGGCCGGCTACGCCCCGCGCCGGTTCGTCCTCGCCGTTCCCAACGACGCCGCCGATCTGCCGGCCCTTCTCGCCGAGCGGGCGCCGCGCGGGGCGCCGGTGGCGTACGTGTGCGAGGGGCACGTCTGCGGCGCACCGATCACCGGGTTCGACTTGTTCCATGCCCGTCTTGCGAAAAGCGAGATCGCGCCGCAGGAGTGACGCCGGACGGCGGTGCACCGGCGCGGGCGCTCATCAGGTGCTGCTTCTCGACGAGCCGTGCTCCTGCGACCGGAATGACGGCGCCGGACGGACGGCCGCGGGCAGGCGAAGACGCGACCGCCGGTGCTGCGATCGCAGTGATATAGTGGCCCCGGAAGCCGGACCGTGAAGGAGCGGTGGATGACGGCGAATCTGCGGAACTTCCAGTACGAAACCGAAGACCTGCGGCGCAAGGACCGCGACCACGCCATCCATCCGTGGACGGATTTCTCGACCTTCAGGGAGGAAGGATCGCTGGTGGTGGCGGAATCCGAAGGCTGCTACGTCTACGACTCCGAGGGCAACCGCTACCTCGACGGCATCGGCGGCCTGTGGTGCGTCAACATCGGCTACGGCAACGACGAGATGGCGCAGGCGATCGCGGACCAGACGCGGCGCATGACCTACTACTCGTCCTTCGGCCACATCACCACCCCGCCCGCGGCGGAGCTGGCCGCGAAGCTCGCCACCCTCACCCCCGGCCCCCTCAACCACGTGTTCTTCGGCACCGGCGGCTCGATGGCGAACGACACCGCGATCCGGATCATCCACTTCTACTTCAACCGGCTGGGCAGGAAGACGAAGAAGAAGATCATCGCGCGCACCGACGGATACCACGGCAGCACCTATCTCGCGATGTCGATGACCGGCGTGGCCTTCGACCACCAGGGCTTCGACCTCGCGCCCGATCTCGTCCACCACATCCCCAACCCCAACCCCTACCGCCGCCCGGACGGCATGTCGATGGAGGCGTTCTGCGACGAGAAGGTCGCCGATCTGGAGAACGCGATCCTCGCACTCGGCCCCGAGAACGTCGCCGCCTTCATCGCCGAGCCGATCATGGGCGCGGGCGGGGTGGTGGTGCCGCCGCCCGGCTACCACCGGCGCACCCGGGAAGTGTGCGAGCGCTACGAAGTGCTCTACGTCTCCGACGAGGTGGTCACCGGGTTCGGACGCCTCGGGCATTTCTTCGCCTCCGAGACCGTCTTCGACCTCGTGCCCGACGTGATCACCAGCGCCAAGGGCATCAGCTCCGGCTACCTGCCGCTGTCGGCGACCATCCTCTCCGACGCCATGTATGACGTGATCAGCGTGCCGCAGGCGGAAGGGGCGCTGTTCACCCACGGATTCACCTACTCCGGCCATCCGGTGTGCTGCGCGGCGGGACTCAAGAACATCGAGATCATGGAGCGCGACGACGTATGCGGGCACGTGCGCGAGGTCGGTCCCTATCTGGAAGAGCGGCTCGCCACTTTGAAGGATCTGCCCATCGTCGGCGACGTGCGCGGCAAGTGCTTCATGATGTGCGTGGAGAACGTGGCCGATCGGGAGACCAGGGCGCTGCTCCCGAGGGAAGCGGAGGTCGGCAAACGCATTGCGAAGCACGCCCAGGAGCGCGGGGTCGTCGTCCGCCCCATCGCGCATCTCAACGTGCTGTCGCCACCGCTCACGATGACCCGCAGGCAGATCGACGAGCTGACCGGCGTGCTGCGCGAGAGCATCACCGAGACCATGGGCGATCTGCACCGGGAGGGATTCCGGGCGGGCTGATCCTCGCCGCGTCCGCGGGAGGACCTGGAGAACCGCGAGAAACGATCGTAGCGCGGCGCCGCGTTCGACTTCCCGGAGAGCCGGCGCACGCTTCGGCTTGGGAAACGTCAAGCCACTGCATAGCGGCGGCGTCGCTGCACGGGTGTAGAATCTGCGTGCACGCGAAGGCGAGCGCGCCCGGTCGCAAGGATGCAGGTCGATTCCGTCACTGCGCAAGCCTGCGGCAACATCGCGCAATCAGGACGGCCCGTGATGGGAAGACCGATGAGTACCGAGATCTACCGGGCGCTTCCGAGCGCAGGAGCGCTCGAAGAGGAGCCTCGTGCCGCCGCCACGGCGCCGGTGCGGGACAACGCCGCCACGAAGGCCGACGTCGGGGGGTTCCGGGTCGAGATCCCCGCTCTGCGTGCCGACAGGTACCGCCCTCTGTGGCTCATGGCCGTGGGCATCGCCGCCCCACGGTCGTCCCGGTGAAGCCCATCCCGTAGGCGGGAACGAGACTCCGGCCGCCCCGCGCCCGCGGCTCGGCCGGCCCGGAACCTCATGAAGCTTCCCGAGCTCCCGCCCGATTTGCCCGCGCCCGAGCTTCGTCCCGGCCGGATCGTCGTCCGTTACGGGTGCAACGATTCCGGGCGCGATTTCGTCGTCGGCGACGTCCACGGAATGTTCGCCCATCTGCACTCCCTCCTCGACGAGATCGAGTTCGACCCGGCGGTCGACCGCCTCTTCTCGGTCGGCGACCTCGTCGATCGCGGCCCCGGGTCGGCCTCCGCGCTTGAATGGCTCGACCATGCCTGGTTCCACGCGTGCCGGGGGAACCACGAGCAGTTCGTCCTCGACTCCGACGATCCCGAGATGCGCGACCTGTGGATCAACTACAACGGGGGGGGATGGTGGCTCGATCTGGACGAAGCCTCGCACGCCCGGTTCCGGGAGGCTTTCGTGAACCTCCCGCTCGCGATGGAGGTGGAGACGGCGTTCGGCATCGTGGGGATCGTGCACGCGGACGTGCCGCCGCTCGTGACGTGGAGCCGCTTCATGGAGCTGCTGGAGGCACGCGACCGTGATGCAGCGCTCTATGCGTTGTGGTCGCGGAACCGCATCGTGGACAAGAGCGAGCGGCCTTCGGTAAGCGGCGGGGTGGAGCGGGTGTACTGCGGCCACACGCCGACGCGAACCACGTTGCGGCTTGGCAACGTGCATTACATCGACACCGGCGCGGTCTACGTCCACCACGGGTATTCCGGCGCGAAGCTCACGGCGGTGCAGATCCACCCGGAAGCGCACGTCGAATACACGGTCCGGACGACGGATTCGGCGTGAGGGCCGGCGAAGGCACGTCGGGAACGTCGCCGCAGCCGAAACTGCCGGTGGAGCCGCCGCCCGCGGAATCGTCCGGCGAGCCTCCCGCCCGTCGTTGGCCGGCGCGGAGCCTCCGGTAGCAACCGTCGTCTCTTGCCCGTGAAGGCTTCGACAAAACGACGAGGATTTTTCCGCCGACCGGCGTTGGGTTCCGGCTCCGCCGGGTCGGGGAGGTTGCGCTTGCGCCCTCAGCGGACCCGGTAGGTGATCCGCCCCTTGCTGAGGTCGTAAGGGGTGAGCTGGACGGTGACGCGATCCCCGGTCAGGATGCGGATGTAGTGCTTTCGCATCTTCCCCGAAATATGGGCGGTGACGACGTGGCCGTTGTCGAGCTTCACTCTGAACATCGTGTTGGGCAGCGTCTCCACCACGGCGCCCTCCATCTCGATGTGATCTTCCTTCGCCATTCGTCTCCATTCCCGCCTCGCTGCGAGGGCGCGTAGTGTGCCCGAATTCACGGGGCGAGCAAATGGGCAGGCCAGTCCGGAATCGCCGAGGCGCGGCCGGCGAGCCGTGGCGGGACAGGGTGCGGCCCGGACCGCCGGGTGGCTTCGTCTGCCCGCACCGTCCCCGGCGTCACTCCTCATGGGGAGCGCCACGCCCCGGGGCTTCGTCGCCTCGGACCGGCGAGGCAAGCGGGACCACGACGGGTCCCCTGGGGACGCGGACGCCTCGCGCAACACCTGCCTCGATTGCAGAGACCCCGGCGTCTTGAAGATTCCAGGGGCGATTCAACACCGTGCTCACCCGACCACCGTCCACCGGCCGCCGATGAAGCGCTCCTGGGGGAGGTAGTCACCCTTGTAGCGCATCTTGGGGGAATCGGCGACGTAGTAGCCCAGGTACAGCCACTCCAGCGAATCCCGGCGGGCCGCGTCGATCGCGCGCAGAATGGCGTACGTCCCGAGACTCCGCCGTCCGCGGGCGGGGTCGAAGAAGGTGTACACGCAGGAGAGGCCGTCGTCGAGCCGGTCGATGACCGAGACGGCGACGACCTCGCCGTCGAGCGAGTACTCGAAGATCCGGGTGTCGCTCCACGGACTGGTCAGGAAGTCGAGATAGTGCGCGGGTGAATGATCCTCCATGCCGCCGCCCGCGTGGCGGGCCGAGAGATAGCGCTTGTAAAGCGCGAAGTGGACCGGCTCGAAGCACTGCGGCAGCACCCGGAGCGTAAGGTCGCGGTTTGCGGCGCGAACCCGGCGATGGATGCGCCGGGGGCGGAAGCGGGCGACCGGGACGCGCACCGGGGTGCACGCGCGGCATCGCGGTGCGCACTCCGGGCGGTAGATCCGGGCGCCGCTGCGCCGGAAGCCGGCCTGGCTGAGCAGGGTGTACAGCGCCGGGCCCGCGGGACAGTCAGGATCGAGGAACAGGGTCCTCGCCTCGCGCTCGGCGAAGTAGCTGCACGGATGGCCCGGGGTCGCGAAGAATCGCGGCCACGCCGGTTCCGGCGCGCTCATGAGCCGGTGCTCCATTTCGACGTGGCGCTTCCGGCGCCGGCGCTCCCTGCACCGGCGGCATCGCAGGGGCCGGGGGCTTCACAGAGCTCGTCGAGCAGTGCGAGAAACCGCCGCCGGTCCATCTCGACGGCGCCGAGGCGGGCGAGGTGGGGATTCGGGATCTGGCAGTCGATGAGCTCGAAGCCGAGCGTGCACAAGTGCGCGAGCGCGACCTTGGAGGCATCGGCGGCGCGGCTGAACATCGATTCACCGAAGAACACCCGACCGATGGCGACGCCGTACAGTCCGCCCGCGAGATCCGCGTCGTCCCGGCATTCGCGATCCCGACGGCCGCCCCAGCATTCGACTGAGTGCGCGTGTCCGGCGCGGTGCAGCCGGCCGTAGGCGGCCGCCATCCCCCGGGTGATCCAGGTACCGTCCTGCCCCGCGCGGGGGGCGGCGCATCCGCGGACCACGTGGTCGAAGGCGGTGTCCACGGTGATCCCGAACGTCCCGCGTCGCAGCGCGCGGCGAAGGGTCCGGCTCACCCGGAGGGCGTCCGGCCACAGGACGGCGCGAGGGTCGGGGGACCACCACAGGATCGGCTGTCCCTCGCCGAACCAGGGGAAGATGCCGCGGCGGTAGGCGTGCAGCAGCCGTTGCGGGCCAAGGTCCCCGCCGACCGCGAGCAACCCTTTCGGTCTGTCGAGAGCGAATCCCGGATCGGGAAACGCATCCGGGGGCGAATGCCGCGGGATGCGGAACGGTTGCACGATCTCCAACTTGCCCGCTCCCCTGCTCGCAAGGTCCCGATCGCCTGCCAAGGCAAGCGCGCTTGTCGGAGCAAGCGCCGCCCGCATCGGGCATCGGCCGACGCCTGCCGGGGGTACGTCAATCGCCGGATTCCGGGGTCAGGGCCTGGGAAACGGCTCCGAGGGAGTCCGCCGTGCCGTCGCACGGGAGGATTCGTGATTGCACGTGTCCGCACTCGAATACGCTTGCAGGCTAGGGGTTTCGTGATTGCATCCAAGTGTTGACACGTGCAGACTCAAGCGGTACTGTCTCACTCCCTACTGTGGGTTAATCGTGGGTTCAACGGGAGCGAGACAATGGCGAATCTGAATGCGGCGATTGTGCGGAATGCGACGGCCCCGGGCAAGTACCACGACGGCGCCGGACTCATGCTGATCGTGAACAAGGGCGGATCGCGTAACTGGATCCAGCGGTTGACGGTGCACGGGAAGCGGCGAGACATCGGACTCGGCGCGTATCCGGCCGTGACCCTGGCGGCGGCCCGGGCGAAGGCGGCGGAGAACAAGCAGATCGCGCGCAACGGCGGAAACCCGGTTGTGCACCGGGACCGCGGCGGCGAGCCGACGTTCGAGGCCGCGGCGCTCGCGGTCCATCGGCTCCAGGCGCCCGGTTGGCGCAACCCGAAGCACGCGGCGCAATGGATCTCCACCTTGCGCCAGTACGCCTATCCGGCCCTGGCCAATCGGCCAGTCTCGACAATCACGACGGCCGACGTCATGGCCGTACTCATGCCGATCTGGTGGGAGCGCCCGGAGACGGCCCGGCGCGTGCGGCAACGCATTGGTACCGTCATGCGGTGGACCGTGGCGCAAGGCCATCGTCCCGACAACCCCGCCGGCGACGTTCTGAGCGCCGTACTGCCACGTCAACGCAATGGCGCCGGTGCACGGCAGCATCATCGTGCCCTGCCCTATGATGCGGTAGCGGGCGCCCTGGCGCGCGTGCGAGCCTCGAAGCGTGCGAGCCTCGCGACGAAGCTCGCCTTCGAGTTCATCGTATTGACCGCGGCGCGGTCCGGTGAGGTCCGGGCGGCGACATGGAGCGAGATCGACATGGACGCGGCGACGTGGACCGTACCGGCTGAGCGGATGAAGGCCGGGCGCGAGCATCGCGTACCGCTCTCGCGGGCGGCGCTCGACGTGCTTCACCAGGCGGCCGGCATCGAGGAGCGCGCGGCGCCATCCAGGCGGACCGGACTGGTGTTCCCGTCCGTGACCGGCAAGACGCTATCCGACTCGACCATCAGCAAGCTGATCCGGGAGCTCGGCATCGAGGCCGTGCCACACGGGTTCCGGTCGAGCTTCAGGGATTGGGCGGCGGAATGCACGGCGACTCCGCACGCGGTCATGGAGGCCGCCCTGGCTCATACCATCGCAAACCGCACCGAAGCGGCATATGCTCGCAGTGACTTGTTCGATAAGCGGCGGGCGCTCATGGATGCGTGGGCGGACTATCTGGGAGGGTAAGGCATGACTCACGAGGAAGCAGTACGGCAGATCTGGACTGTGTTGGAGGATATGGGTGGCCGGGAGGCACTGAAAGCGCCTGACGTGCCGGCTGCCTATGTCATGGCGCGCAACTGGAACCATGCGCGCCGTATGGAAGCGTTGGGCGGTGTGCCGCGGTCCGTTAGGTTGCGGGCGAAGTGGGCGGAGCGCGCCAAGACGGAGCCGGAGGCATGGGATGCGATGGTGTTGATCATCGGCCTGGCGAACGAGGGGCGGTTCGATTCTGCGTGGTACACGGTGAAGCGGGCGATTGGCGAGCGCCCGAAACGATCGGGGCGGCATAGCAAGGCGCTCATGACGCGCAACGAGTTCGTCCATGACTCGACCGAGTACTTGATGGGCGATCCCGGCATGACACTGTCGGAGTCGCTTCGCGTCCTGGCCGACGTCCTGTATATGACCGAAGAGGCTGCCGGCAAATCGCGCAAGGCGTATCTGCGCATGATCGAGACACATAACCCTGAGTTCGCGGAAGCGCCATCGGCGAAATAGCCCGATCTCCATGCGAGGGGAAAGAAAAGTCAGTTTTTCTTTTCCTTGCTTTTCCTTGAGTTGGCGGTTGATCTGTAAATAATCCGTACTCCCTTTGTTCGCACGGGAGTACGGCAGCATGGAAAACGGCAAGCCGCCGCGCCTGATACGCATGGCCGAAGTCTGCCAGCGTGTCACCCTCTCGCAGTCCACCATCTACAAGCTCCTCCGAGCCGATCCGCCAGAGTTCCCGCTCCCCCGGCGGATCGGCGGTCAGGCGGTGGCCTGGATCGAATCCGAGATCGACGCCTGGATCGAAACGCGCGCAACCGCCAATCTGGATGAATGGCTGACACCGAAGCGCAAGGCTGACTTGCAGGCGGTCCGCAAGGCTAAGCAGGCGGCCCGCAAGGCGGTGCAGTCATGACCGCCCCGGCGCTCGACATGCGCGCTGTCCCAAATGTGCAGCGACTGCACATTTGGCGATTGGTGCAGTCATGACCGCCCCGGCGCTCGACATGCGCGTGCGGCGCGCGGCCCGCCTCGCGGCCCGCCTCGCCGAGACTCTGCGCGAGACCGACATGCGCGTGTGGCGCGAGGCCAGCATCCAGGCGTTCGGTTATGCGGCGTGTGCCGCGACGTTCCAGACCCCGGCGCCGGCGCCGGCGCCGAAGGCTCGACCCGCGCCGGCCCTGAAGGCCGTGGATGCCCTTCCGCTGTCCATCGCGCCCGCCCGCGGTAGTGGTAGGCCGGTGAATCGTGAAATGCCCTTCCTGGCGCCCCTGGAAGCTCCTCGCCTGGCCCGGGCGGACTGGCAGGCGGCGCGGCGCCGAATCCTGGCCGATCCCGCTTTGACCCGTGCCGGCGCGACCGTCGCCATGACCCTGTTCAAGCATCAGTGGTACGGCAAGACGCATTCCTGGCCGAGCTACCGGAGGATGGCCGAGGTCGCGGAGGTGAGCGAGCGGACCATCGCGCGCGGCATGGCGAATCTCGTCGAGCTTGGCTACATCCAGCGCCAGCGGCGCGGGCGGCTCGGCAACCCTCGCGGTGGCCGCCGGTCGAACCTTTACAGTCTCCAGCTCGAGATCTGTTTTGGCAGGAAACATCCCAATCCTGCCAAGCCATCAGCATCTAAGACGTCGCATAAGGCTGCACGTGCTAGCACGCCACCTATCGACTCCGAAAGGCACCATAATAGAAATACATCTAACCCCCCAACCCCCCTTTCGGGAGAGTCGGCTTCACAGTCAAAGTCAACCCCGGGTTTGGCACGCGAGGGACTGGAGCATCACGACCGCCTACCGGTGGTCTCAATGCCTTCGCCTTTGCCTGACTCCCCAACGTCACAGGCAAAGGCACAGGCACAGGCACAGGCACAGGCAAAGGCACAGGCAAAGGCGCCGGCAACCCCGGTTCGGCATGGTGGCGGGACTGGCCGCCCGTGCCCGCGGTGCGGCGTGCCGCTCATCATCCAGCGCGCGCCGGAGGGCACGCTTGCCTTCTGCTTGACCTGCGGCTTCGATGGTGGCATCAAGCCGCACGATAGTTTGCAGGGCAGCGCACGGGACGATAACTGTGGACACAATGTTGCAACATCGCGATCGTCAATCGTAAAATCCCGGACCGGGCGAACCCCGGTACGAGGTGCGCGTGATAGGCAGCATCGGGGACATGGGGACCCCTATGCCGACAAACGTTCAGGCGGCTGAACCGTGCGGCGAAGACGCCAATTTTCTACGGGCGGCGGGGCGGAGAAACGGAAACGGTGACATGGCGTTGACGAGTACGGAACGGGTGCAACGCCATCGTGCGCGCAAGCGTGCGGCATTGGCCGCCAGCGACATGACCCGGTTCCTGTTTCCCGAGCTCGCGCCGGCGCCGGCGAATACCGCGCCGATAGCGGAGCCTCGGCAGCGCGAGACAACCGCTGCGGCGCGAGCATCCAGCCGGGAAACATCGCGCAACCATCGCGAGCGCAAGCGCGTAGCGCGCATGGCCGGCAAGCTCGCGACGCCCGGAAGCCCCGATCGGCCCGACGTGCCGGGACTCATGGCTTGGCTTACATCGTCGCTGAAGGTGAGTCAGGGAAGGATGGCGGGCGAGCCGTTCAAGGTCTTGCCGTGGCAAGCGGAATTCTTGACCCGCGCTCTGGCCCCGAAGGTGTTTGATGCGGCTTTGTCGATGGGACGCGGCAACGGTAAATCGACGTTTGTGGCGTCTGTCATGGCCGCGGCGCTGGTTGGTCCGCTACGGCAACCGCGCGGCGAGATCCTGCTTGTCGCTTCGAGCTTTGCGCAAGCGCGCGTTGTCTTCGAGCATCTGAGATACTTCATTGAGCCCTGGATCGCGGCGCGAGCGCTCGATTGGAAGATTGATGATAGTAGCCAGCGCGCCAGCATCATGCACAAGCCGACCGGCGCAAGGGCTCGTTGTATAGGCTCTGACCCGAAGCGCGCTCATGGACTCGCGCCCTACTTTGCGATCCTTGACGAACCTGCGCAGTGGCCCGCAAATACAGGCGCACGAATGCTCGCGGCGATCGAAACCGCCGCTGGAAAAGTGCCCGGTTCGCGAAGATGGTCCATCGGGACCCGGCACGATGATAGCGAGCATTGGTTCTCCAAGCTGCTACGCGGGAGTGCCGACTACGCGATGGTCTATGCGGGCGACATCGAAGATCCGCACAATCCCGAGCAGTGGGAGGACGCGAATCCGAGCCTGGATGCGATGCCCGATTTGCGCGAGCGGATCGAGGCGGAGAGCTCGAAGGCCAAGCAGGACCCGGATCGACTCGCAAGTTTCAAGGCGTTGAGACTGAACGGCGGCGTGGCCGATGTACAGCATCGTGCGCTCCTCGACGCTGACGTATGGGCGCGGATCGAATCGGACCGCGAAGGTGGCGAGTTCGTGCGCGGCGAAGGTGAGTACGTTTTAGGCGTCGATTTGGGAGGCGGCGCGGCAATGTCGGCGTTTGCCGGCTACTGGCTCGATAGTGGCCGCGTGGAGGCTATCGCGGCGTTCCCGCGCGAGCCGGACTTGCGCGCGCGCGGCATCGCTGACGGCGTGGGCAATCTGTATGAACGGATGGCTGAGCGCGGGGAGCTATTCCGGTCCGGGACTCATGCGGTCGACTTGGTGAGCATCTTCGCGAGCATCCGGGATCGGTGGGGGTTGCCCATTTGCCTGGTGGCCGATCGATGGAAGGCGCGAGATCTACAAGAGGCGTGGACGCGGGCGAAGCTGCCCGTGCCGACCGGATTGGTCTGGCGAGGACAGGGGTACAAGGATGGCGGCGAAGACGTAGCGAGCTTCCGGCGCGCGGTCCTTGAGGGTCATGTCTCGCCATCCCGGAATTTGCTGTTGCGCGCGGCGATGCGCGAGGCCCGGACCGTGGCCGATCTGAGCCGGAATGAAAAGCTCGCGAAATCGACCGAGGGCGGGCGGCGCGCGCGCGCGCGCGATGATGCCGCGGCGGCGGCAATCCTCGCTGTCGCGGTGGGCTACCGCAAGCTCGTCCGGGAAGGCCGGGACGGTAACGGATAGATAGCGATGGCCGGACGGACGGCGAAAGGCGTCTATGCGTCCCGCGCGTGGGCCATCATCCGGGCGCGCGTCTTCGCGCGGGATGGCTATCGTTGCGTCAAGTGCGGCAAGGCCGGGCGGCTGGAGTGCGACCATATCCGGCCCGTAGCGCACGGCGGCGCGCAATTCGACGTTGAAAACCTGAGAACGCTATGCCGGGGTTGTCATGTCGAGATCACGGCTAAGCTGAACCGGAGGCCGGACCCGCCGGAGCGGGCGGCTTGGGATGTTTTGGTCGAGGCTCTATAGAGTCGGGAGGATGAAATGCTGAGAAGTCAGGAAAAGCAATTGCGCGCGAGCGAGATCCGCCAGCGCCTGAACGAGCTCGCGGGGAAGGACGCGCTGACCGACGAGGAGCGCGCCGACGTCGATACCCTGAGCGCCGAGCTCACGACGGTCGAGACTCAATACCGGGCGGCGGTCCAGGCGGAGGATACCGAGGCCCGCGAGCAACGCGCCGAGGGCGACGGGGAGAATGCCGAGCGGCGGGCGCTCATGCGCGATGTTCGACTCGGGCGGTACCTGCAAGCGGCCGTCGAGTCGCGGGCGGTGGACGGACGGGAGAGCGAGCTCAACGCGAGCATCGGCCTGGGCGCCGCGGGCGTCCTGCCCTGGGCAGCGCTCGACCCGGGCGAGATCCGGGCGAACCCGGAAGCGCGCGCCGACGTGGCCACGACCGGACTCCCGGCCGCAGATCGCCAGACCATGCAGGATTCCATCCTCGCGCGCGTCTTCGCACGATCGACCGCCGCCTTCCTGCGCGTGGACATGCCATCGGTCGGGGTGGGCGAGGCCAGCTATCCCGTCTTCGCGACCGGGACGGAAGGCGGATTTGCCGCGCGCGGCGCCGCGCGGGATGCCGAAGCGGCGACGTTCACGGCTGAGATCTGCAGTGCGCCGTGCAAAGGCGCCATTCCTCAGCGGGTGCGAATCCCGCCCGGCAACTGTCGCTCCAGCCGGTAGCAATCGGAGCGGTTGATGGAGGCAACGACATCGACTGAAGCACTTCGGTGCAAGGGGCCGCCGAGGGCGGCTCTGCGACTGTGCGGGCCGCAACGTGAGTGAACGCCGAGCAGGCCTCGAAACTCATGATGCGGAAGCCGACCCGTCTGTAGATCGGGGAAGGCTGGCATCGGTCGGGAAGCGAGCGACGCGCGCACCGGTCGATTCCGCCGGGGTAGTGGCGGCGGCACGCACAGAAGGGGGGGATGGACGCAACACGGGAAGCCCCGACGGTGGCGCGGCACACGCCAACCGGACCCCCGCGAGGGGCAGGCCGGGCCGGTCGGGGTGGCGGAGAGGCCCGTAGTACCGGGGAAGCCGGGTAATGCCGGTGGAGGGAAGGGGCCTTGGTTCGAGAGGGGCGCAAGAAGGAGGAAGGGAGATGGGGACTGGTGCGAGCCTAACCGCCCCGGAACGGGTTCGGAGACTCCAGGCGGCGCTACATGCGAAAGCGAAGGAAGCTCCCGGCTATCGGTTCGCGCGAGGCGTGCAGCGGTGGCTTGGGGGACTGGCGCCTCTGCCGCAGGGTTGTGCGACCCGGCGGCTGCGTCAGTGGCTGTGTCGCAAGCACAAGGGACGAGCGGGGAGATACGTGCACTTCCCGGACAAGCGCCTGTGGAATGAAAGGGGCCTGACTCGCCTTGCGGTGCGAACGACGAGCTTTCCGTGGGCGAAGGCATGATCTCGTCCGAGAGCCGGATGCGGGAAATCCGCACGTCCGGTTCGATGAGCGGCGACTGGAAACGGAGCAATGGCGTGGAGCGAGGCACCGGTACTGCGAAAGCCGCCGGGAAACGGCTACCACCACTGACCTGACGCCACCGCGCCAGTCGTCGACTCTACCTCCGCACCGCGTTTCGGCTCGCTATCTCTGGCGGATCGAGGATGCGGCGGTCCTGGCCGGCATGGAATCGGCATTGCGCGACGATCTGAGCATGGCCATGACGGATCGGATCGACGTGCAGATCCTGTCCGGCGACGGCAACGGGGCGAATCTCTCCGGGTTCTTCGATGGCGCCGGCGGCCCGCTCGATGCTGCGGAATTGGCGCCCGATGATTTGGCCGGGTTCAGCGCAGATCCGGTAGCCCCCCCGACAAAGGCGGCGAGCTCGTTCGACGTCGTGAGCCGCTTGGTGCGCAACCAGGTGGATGGGCTGTATGCGGAGGGCGAGGGCGCGTTGAGGCTTTTGGTCGGCCCGGATTGGTATCGCTTGTGTGGCGGGATCTACCGGGCGACGGAGGGCGATGTGAGCGTGAACGACTACCTCCGCACGCGCCTGGAAGGCTACCGCGTCAACGCGAACGTGCCACCCAGCGGCGGCGCCCGCAAGCCGGCAAACGGGCTGGCCGTGCGCGGGATGCAACGGGCGGCCGTGGCGCCGGTATGGGAAGGCGTCCGGTTGATCCGCGACGAGATCACGGGCGCCGCGTCCGGCGAGGTTGCGTTGACCGCGATCGCGATGGTCGATTTCGCCGTGTTGCGCAAGGCGCAGTATCGGTACATCCAGATCCCGACCGCGTAGTTGTTTGTATCGAGGATGCACACATGAACGAACAGGAATACCGATACGCGGCATTCGAGTTCCGGGCGGCGGGTGAAGGCTCGTCGCCCGGGACGCTGAGCGGCGTTGCCATGCCCTACGGCACGGTGGCGGATCTGGGCGGCGGACTCTCCGAACGATTCACTGCCGGCGCGTTCGGCCCGGACCCCGGGCGGCGCGACGTCGTGGCCAACTGGCAGCACGCGCGGGAGAGCCCGCTAGGCCGCACGGGCGGCGGTGGCCTGACGCTGACGGACGGCCCGGATGCGCTCCGGGTGGAGCTGGTGTTGCCCGATACGATGGCCGGTCGCGACGTGGCGACGTTGGCCGCTCGCGGCGTGCTACGCGGGTGGAGTGTCGAATTCCGGGCAATCGCGGATGGCTTCAAGGGCGGGGTCAGGGTTGTGACGGGCGCGGTCCTGACCGGCATCGCCATCGTGGACCGCCCGGCGTATGGGGATGCCCTGGCGAGCCTCCGGGCGCGGGCAATCGATGCCGCGATGCCGCGGCGGAGGGTATGGCTATGAGCGCGTGGCTGACGTCCAGCGCATTTCGAGCTGCGGTGGCCAGCATCCAGCGCGAGCGCGCCATCGCGGAAGCGGCCGATGCGCCAACGGAGACGTTCGACATGCGCATCAATGCCCTGTACGCGAGCCAGCTTCCGCCCGAGGAAATCGAGCTGAAGATCAGCGGGCGCCGGCGGATCGGCGTCCAGACGGCCGCTGTGGCGCGGCACATGGATCCCGGATTGGCGCCCGATGCCCCCTTCACTGTGGGGACGGCGGATCAGCGGGCTGAAATGGCATCCATCGACGTGTCCGATGAGGTCTACGATGCGGCCGTCGAGCGGCTGAACCGGGAGGCGCCCGACGCGCCCCTCTCTGCGCAGACGGAGGCCGTCATCCGGTATGTCGCATATCTCCTCGACACGGCATCGCCGTGGCCCGCGGACGCCGTCCGCGGAGCGGGCGCCTGGTTCCGGTGCGGCGCCGCGTCCGTCCTGGCCCCGTACCGGCTCCGGAGGGCAGTCTGATGTGGCCCTGGCGGCGCGAGCGGAGGGCGGCGCCCGACACTCCGGAGGAGCGCGCGAGCGGCGACTATACCGACGTCCTGACCGCCCTGTTGACCGCGCGGGCGGAGGGCGGTCCGGTGGACCCCGCCGCAACGGCGGCGCTTGAGACCGCGGCGGGACTGGTGGCCCGGGCGTTCAGTGTCGCGACGGTCGCGCCGGCGGGCGCCCGGACCGCGGCCCTGAGCCCGTCCGTCCTGGCCTGTATCGGGCGCGAGCTCATCCGGCGTGAGGCCGTGTTTCGCCTGGTCGTCCGACTCGGGCGCGTCCAGGCGCTCGCGTGCCCGCATTGGGACGTTCGGGGCGGGGCGGACCCGGATAGCTGGTGGTACAGGCTCGATCTGCCGGCGCCGGACGATACCGGCACGATCAGCGTGCCGGGCGCCGGCGTTCTGCATTTCCGGTTCGCCACGGACCCGCGCCGGCCCTGGGAGGGTATCGGACCGCTCTCCTGGGCGAGCTCGACCGGCAAGCTGAGCGGCGCGATTGAGGAGGCCCTCGCCGGTGAAGCCGCTGGCCCGTTCGGACACTTGCTACCGTTGCCGGACGTCGCCACGGACAAGACCACGCTCAAGGCCGACATTGATTCACTCCGGGGCGGGGTGAAGCTCGTCGATACCGCGGCGAGCGGTTGGGGCGAGGGACGAGCCGCCGCCCCGCAAGGCGACTGGAAGCAGCAGCGCATCGGGGCGGACCCGCCCGCCAGTGTCGTATCACTGCGTAGCGATGCCGCTATGGCCGTCCTGAGCGCCTGCGGCGTACCGCCGCCCCTGGTGTCGCCTGGCGATGGTACGGCGGCGCGGGAGGCTTGGCGGCGCTTCCTGCACGCGACGATCCATCCGCTCGGCGAGCTGGTCGCGGAAGAAGCCGCAGCGAAGCTCGGACTCCCGGAGCTGAGCTTGAGCTTCGACCGGCTGTTTGCCAGTGACCTATCCGGCCGGGCGCGGGCGTTTCAAAGCATGGTCGGCGGCGGGATGGATCTGGCGAAGGCCGCCGCCCTGGCCGGCTTGATGGATGTCTCAGCAGGTGGGTAGCCGGCGCCCGGAGCTGGGCGCCGGGCGCGCGCCGTCAATCCCGTGGACCGTGGGTTGAATCGTGGGTTAGACGGTTCCGGGAATGATGAAAAGTGCCTGCACAATCATTCACTTACGCGCGATTGCTTGGCGGAGAGGGAGGGATTCGAACCCTCGGTACGCCGTCAACGTACACACACTTTCCAGGCGTGCTCCTTCAACCGCTCGGACACCTCTCCCGAACCGCAAAGGTTAAGAGAGACGTCACGAATGTGCAATCGGCTACATCGGCCGGCTACTTGCTCCGGTTGCGTCGCCCGGTGTCGGGAGCTGTGTGGACAGGCTCGGCTCGCGTGAAACGGCTTGGTGCGCGCGCCGGCCCCCCTTGCGAACAGGGGGCGGCGGAGAAGGGATGGGCGTGATGCCGGGGGCTCCTGCCGGTGTCCGGATCTCGGACGCGGGGCCGGAGAGCGCCGTCGAGAACCGGGCGTACCCTTGCCGACGTCACCGGGGCGACGGCAACGGCAGCCGCTCCCGCGCGCTCGACTGCCGTTCCGGGTGTTCGCGGCGGGCGGTGTCGAGCTGCCCGGCGAGAAAGTGGGGGATCCGCTCGTCGAGCCAGTAGCGCGCCGTCCACGGCGCGCCGCCCTCCACGAACCCCACGTGTCCCCCCGCCTCGCTCAGTTCCAGGCGAATGCAGGGCGCGAGCTCCTCGGGGCCGGGAGCGGCGTCCGGGGTCATGAAGGGATCGTCGAGCGCGTGGATGATCAGCGTCGGCCGCGCCACGCCGCGCAGGTACCGCCGGCAGCTCGCCACCGTGTAGTAGTGCCCGGCGTCGCGGAAGCCGTGCAGGGGAGCGGTGACGCGGTCGTCGAAGCCACGGAAGCTGGACTCGCGGTGCATCGCGGAGAGGTTGATCGGGCCCGGGCGATGCCGGAACTTTCTCTGGACGGCCCGGTGCAGATCGGCGATGAGGCTGCGTTTGTACACCCGGGAGAAGCCGCGTTCGAGTCGATCCGCGGCCCGGTCGAGACGGAAGGGGACGGACACCGCCACCGCCGCGGCAATCTCCGCGCCGGCACCGCGCTCGGCGAGCCATTTCAGCAGCGCGTTGCCCCCCAGCGAGAAGCCCACCGCCGCCAGCGGCGTGGACGGATACCGCTCGCGCAAAGCGCGCACGACGTGTCCGAAGTCCCCGGTTTCACCGGAATGGTAGGTGCGGAGGAGGCGGTTCGGCTCGCCGCTGCAGCCCCGGAAGTGCATGACGACACCCCGCCAGTGGCGTCTGAGGAGCGCGCCGAGCAGGCCGCGCACGTACGACGATCGGCTCGACCCCTGGAGTCCGTGCAGGATGACGACGATGGGGCCGGACTCGCCTGCCCAGTCCAGGTCGACGAAGTCCCCGTCCGGCAGCTCGAAGCGTTCCCGCGTAATCGGCACCGATCGCGGCCTCCGGAGCAGCGCCGGCCAGAGGGTCTGCAGGTGCGGGCCGGGCAACCACCACGCCGGTGTGAAATCGCCGGCGGAGACGGTCCCGTCCTCCGGCTTGCCCGGTGGTTCGGGCAACGGGCCGGGGCCGGGGCCGGGACCGGGGCCGGAGGCGGGAAGGCGGGCGCAAGGCATGATGATCGGGGCAGGGTGTCGAACGGAGTGGCGGACGCCTGCCGAGCGGGACCCGGCCGGAGGATTCCGGAGCCGGAGGACGGATCCGGAGGCGGAAGCGTGGGCGCTGAGCATCGTGATCGACGCGGCGGGTGGTTCGGAGAGGCGCGCGCCCACCGAACGGGACTCAGCCGGAGGGCTCCATGTAATCAGGGGGCGAGATCCGGATCCGAGCGCCGCCGGGCCGGTCCACGCGCAACGCGGGGGAGGGCGCGGACTCGATGTTGAGCACCACGCTGGCCGCGCTCCCGCCCTCCGGGTGCGGCTGCGCGGCGATCACCTCGCCGACCTTCGGGGCCTCGCCGCGCGCGGCGTCCACGATCGGGGCGCCGGGGGCGATGGCGGCGGCGGTCCGCCCGACGTAGGTACGGCGCTTGATGCGGCCGAGATGCTGGGTACGCGCCACGATCTCCTGGCCGACGTAGCACCCTTTCTCGAAGCTCACCGCCCGAAGCCGTTCCAGGTTGAGCATCTGCGGCACGAAGGCGTCGGACGAGTCCTCACCCACCTCCGCGACGCCGGCGCAGATGTCGGCGAGGCGCCACGCACGATCGTCCGCCCGCCGCGCGCGGCCGTCGCGGGGCGCCGCGACCGATGCGATGGATACGTGCGGCCCCACGACGATGAACCGAGGGTGGCGGCCCGGCACCCGGGCGATCGCGACCACGTCGAACACCGTGGCGTCGTCGACCCCGGCACCGCGCGCCCAACCTGCCACCCGGCCCGGAAGAGCGCGCGTACCGGCGACACCCGCGACCCCGACCTTCCCGCCCACGTCCTCGATCCGCGCGGTCGCGCGCAGGATGAACATGCGCAGGCGCGCGAGCAGCTTCGCGACGAACCAGCGTTCGCAGACGAGCAGGTACCCGCCGCCGGCCGGTGCGGCGATCAGGCGGAACGTCGCGAGCACCCGGCCCTTGGGCGAGCACCACGCGGCGAGCCGGGACGTTGCCGTACCGACGTCGCCGACGTCGGCGGTCAACTGGCCCTGGAGGAAGGTGGTCGCATCGGCGCCGGTGACCTGCAGGACGGTGAGGGAGCCGAGCCGGGCGACCGCCTCTCCGGCGAGCATCGCGCCTGCCCCGGCGGTCGCCGCCGGCGTGGCGGGGACGGGGTCATCCGTGGCGTGTCCGGGAGAGCGCATCGTTTGGCGCCGGCGCCGGCCCTCGTGAAGCAGGTACCCGGCGGACATTGTGATGTCGACGCCGGCCATGTCAACGAATGTGTCAGGAGTGTCAGGAGCAGGGAGAGCCGGCCCGGGCGATGGAGGAAGGCGGAACCCCCCCTGTCCGACCCGGATTGCGGACGGTGTATCCCGCCGGCAGATCCGGACATTCGGCAGAATGGGATCGCGGCTTCGCGCTTTCCCCGGCGCCCTTTGGAGCGTGCGAGCGGGAGGAAGCGCGAAATCAGCCCGTTTCCGCCGCCGTGCGCGCCGCCGGCCCCTCCCACCGCGTCGCCACCGCCTCGTGCAGGCACAGCAGCGCCGGCACCAGCAGCAGCACCAGGAACGTCGCCACCCCGAGGCCGAAGGAGATCGACACCGCCATCGGGATCAGGAACTGCGCCTGCAGCGAGGTCTCGAACATCAGCGGCGTCAGGCCCCCGATGGTGGTCAGCGAGGTCAGCAGCACCGCCCGCAGCCGCAGGCAGGCCGCCTCCACGATCGCCTCGCGCCACGGCGTCCCGGACTCCTTCAGCTCCTTGTAGAAGGTGACCAGGATGATCGAGTCGTTGACCACGATGCCGGCCAGCCCGAACAGCCCGAACATCGACAGGATGGTGAGGTCGATGCCCAGCAGCCAGTGGCCGAAGACGGCGCCGATGAGCCCGAAGGGGATCACCGACATCACCACCAGCGGCCAGCCGTAGGAGGCGAAGATGAAGGCCAGCACCAGGTAGATCAGCGCGAGCGCGAGCACCGCGCCCAGCGCCATGTCGCCCAGGGTCTCGCGCTGCTCCGCCTGCCGGCCTTCCAGCGTCCATTCGACGCCGTAGCGTTCGGCCACCGCGGGCAGCGGCCCGGCCACGAGATCCGCGATCACCGCGTTGCTGTTGTTGACGGACGGGTCCACGTCGGCGGCGACCTGCACCGCCAGCCGTCCGTTGTGGTGGCGCAGGACGTCGAAGCCCCGTCCGGGCTCGATCTGGACCGCGGAGAGCAACGGAATGCTGCCGCCGCCGGGCAGGGCGACGGAGAGGTTGCCGAGGCTCGCGAGATCGTGGCGCTCCTCGTCGGGCAGGACCACGCGGACCTCCAGCTCCTCGCCCTCGTGCTGGAAGATCTGCGCGAGGTGCCCGTCGTAGGCGGCGCGAAGCTGCTCGCCCACGCCGGCCACGGTCAGCCCCAGTGCGCTCCCTTGCGGGGTCAGCCGGTAGACGAGCTGCTCCTGTCCGAAGGGCAGGTCGTCCCCGATGCCGCCCACCCCGGGCACCGTGGCCAGGGTCGAGGCCAGCTCCAGGGCGGCGGCCTTGAGGGCGCCGGCGTCGTCCCCGGTCAGGTTCACGTCGACGTCGCGTCCCGGCGGTCCCCCCCGCTGCTCCTTCAGCGACAGCGATTCGATGCCGGGCGGCGGCTCGATGCGCGCGCGCCATGCGGCGATGAACTCGGGGTTGCGGGTGTCGCGCCGGTCGGGCTCGACGAGCTCCACCATCAGGTCCGCGAACTGGTCCCCGCGCGAGCCGATCCGGCCGTCGTCGCGCTCGATCTCGCCGAGGCGGGCGACCGCGGTCTCGACCAGCGGCTCGCCGAAGTGCGCCTCCGTCTCCCGCAGGGTCTGCCCCAGGTGCGTGACGAAATCCTCCACCCGGGCCGGCGAGGTCCCGGCGACGAACCTCACCTCGGCGTTCAGGATCGTGGCCTCCGGCGAGGGGAAGAAGTTGAACGCGAGACGCTCGCCCCGGACCAGCCCCACGGTGAGCAGCAGGGCGGCGAGCGCACAGCTCAGCACCGTCCAGGGCTGGCCCACGGCGGCCGTCACCAGGGGCCGGAAGACACGGTCCCGGAAACGCTCGAACCCCCGGTCGAGCTTGCGGCGGACCGCCCCCGGCTCCTTCCCCGAGATACGCCGGAATGCGTGGTGGAGATGCCCCGGCAGGACCAGGAAGCTCTCCACCAGGGACGCGAGGATCACGCAGATCACCACCACGGGGATGTCGAACAGGATCCTGCCGATGATGCCGCCGACCAGCATCAGCGGCAGGAATGCGGCGATGGTGGTGAGCGACGACGACAGCACCGGCGCGAGCATCCGCCGGGCGCCGGCCTCCGCCGAGGCGAGGGGGTCCGTGCCGCGCTGGTACTGCGCGAGCGCGTCCTCCCCCACCACGATCGCGTCGTCCACGATGATGCCCAGCGTCATCATGAGGGCGAACAGGCTCACCATGTTGATGCTGCCGCCCAGCGCCCAGAGCACCCCGAGCGCGGCCATGAACGAGACCGGGATCCCCACCGCCACCCAGAACGCGACCCGGCCGTTGAGGAACAGGAACAGCACCGCCACCACCAGCACCAGGCCGGTCGCGCCGTTCTCGACCAGCAGCAGGGTCCGGTCGCGGATCAGCTCCCAGGACTCGTCGTAGCCGGACACCTCGACGCCGGGCGGCCACCGGCCGCTCTGCTCGTCGAGCCAGTCGTGCAGGATGCGGGCCGATTCGAGGCTGTCCGATCCCTTCGCGCGGCTGAGCAGCAGGCTGACCGCGGGCCGGCCCTCGTGGACGGTGCGGACCTCGGAGCCGCGGGGGCGCCGCTCGACGGTGGCCACGTCACCCAGGGTGACGAGCCGGCCGCGGTCGTCGGAGCGCAGCGGCAGGTCCTCGAACCCGATCTCGCGCCGTTGCTGCTCCAGCGCGCGGAGCTGCTTCGACAGCCCGCCGCGGCCGACGTTGCCGGCCGGGAGGTCGAGGCTCAGGGCCGCCACCCGGCTGGCGATCTCGGCCAGCGAGGTGTCGAGCTCGCGCAATGCGGCGGAGGGTACCTGGATGGCGATCTCCTCGGGCGGCAGGCCGGTGATCTCGATCCTGGCGATGCCGCGGTCGAGCAGCTCGCGCTCGATGCGGCGCACGATGGGGCGGAGGCTGCGCCGGTCGGGGCCGGTGACCAGCAGCCGGGCCACCGGCTCGTAGCGGACCACGCGCGAGACCACCGGCTGCTCGGCGGTGGCCGGCAGGTTGCGGACCGCCGCCACCCGTTGCTTCACCTCTTCGAGGGCCTGCACCATGTCGGCCCCCTCTTCGTACTCCATGAAGATCCGCGCCGTCCCCTGGCTCGACGAGGACTTCATCTCCTTCAGGCCGCCGAGGTTCAGCAGCTCCCGTTCCAGCGGGGCGGTGACCGCGGTCTCGACGTCCTCCGCCGTCGCGCCCGTCCATTGCACCCGCAACGTGATGAAGTCGATGTCGAAGCTCGGGAAGAACTGCGTGTTCAGCCGGGTCAGCGCCGCCGCCCCGACGAGCAGCATGATCGCCATCAGCAGGTTGCAGGCGACGGGGTGGCGCGCGAACGCGCCGACGAGGCCCGCCCGGGGGGCAGGGGGCTGAAGCTCATCCATGTCGGCCGGCTCGACCATGCGCGAAACGCCCACCCTGCGAATGCCCCGGGCGCCGTACCGGGCGTCCCGTCAACGGGGTAAACTGCCGCATGTCGGCGCCGCAAGGCAATGGCCGAAGTCCGAAGGGGCCGCAGCGTCCTCGAGAACTCGAGTTTCGGGATTCGCTGACCGAAATGGATTCCCGCTTTCGCGGGAATGACGGCCAGACGGTCACGGCCAGCGTAAAAGTAACGGTGTCTCGCTGAAAATGACGGCATTTCAATGACGTCATTCCCGCGAAAGCGGGAATCCATCGCCTGATTCAAGGTATTTTGAATCCCGAAACTTGAGCTCGAGAAGACGTTGCGGCAGGTGAACGCCATGTCCGAACCACTCCCGTCCTGTCCGAACCGTCCCAATTGCGTGTGCAGCCGGGACGATGCCTCCCCCCGCCATCGCATCAAGCCCTTCGCCGTGACGGGAGATCCCGCCGCCGCCTTCCGCCGCCTGAAGGATCTGGTGGCCCTCACGCCACGCGCCGTCATCGTCACCGCCACGGAGGATTCTCTCCATGCGGTCTGCCGGAGCCGGCTCGGCTTCGCCGACGACCTGGAGTGTCGCCTCTGTCCCACCGCCCGAGTGATCCACGTCCGCTCCGCGTCCCGGAGCGGCTACTATGACTTCGGTGTGAACCGGGCCCGGGTGGAGGCGTTGCGCCGACGCTTCGAGAACGGACAGCCGGGGCGTTCGAGCCTCGATGGACATGCCAATGAGTCCCTTGCCCAAAGTCTTCGACAAAACGGCGAAGAATGATCCGCCGCCCGGCTTCCGACTCCCTGATGCCGGATTTCCGGGAACGGGCGTCCTGGGATCGGCGTGTCCCTTTGGGACGCCCGTGTCCGTCAGGACACGCCGTTTCCGGGGCTCGCACTCGGGAACCTGCACCATGCGGCGACGGGGCATTGCATACGGCTGCCCGACGTGCCAGCTTCGGAGCGGCATCCGTTCGATGACGGGAGTCCCGCTCATGAACGATACGGCCACCATGCACACCGGGCCTCTCGGCTCGACCCTCCACGTCCTGCGCGCCGACTCCGGCACCATCGCCGAGCTCGCCGCCATCGACTGGAACCGCCGTTTCCGTCGGGTCTGCCTCGACCCGGTGCGCGGCCTCGTCACCCTGATGTCGCCCTCGTTCCTTCATGACGACCTGGCCACAATCCTCGACAACGTCGTGGATGCCGCAGGGAGCACCATCGTCGGCGCTACGAGGGGGATCCGCAGTACCCGTCTGCGAGGGCCGGGTGATCCGCCCGGCACGGGGATGGAGCCCGACTGCGCGTTCTACCTCGGCGAACGCGCGAGGGGGTTGCGCGCGGCCATCATCGAGGGCAAGGCGGCGGCCGATGCCTTCGTCGAGCACAATGCTCCCGACCTGGTGGTCGAGGTCGAGATCACGCACGCCGATGCGGGCAAGGCCGAGCGCTACGGGGAGATGGGGGTGCGGGAGCTGTGGCTGCTGCACGGTGACCGGGAATCGTGGGATCTCCGGGCGGATCTCCTCGCGTTACGCCCCGGGAGCACGCCGCGCAAGCTCGACGCCTCGGTGGTGCTGGAAGGGCTGACCCCGGACGACATCTGCGAGGCGGTGGAGGAGGTGCGGGTCAGCCTGACCCGCGAGGAGCGGGCGGAGGCGGTGGTCCGGATCGTGCAGCGGCGGCAACGGAAGAGCGTGCGGGTGCGGGAGGAGGAGGCGCCGTACTCCGCAGCGTTTCCGTCGTAGTGCCGCAGTATCCGGTCGAGTGCAGGGTCAAGCATCCGGCCTGGCGAATCAAGGCCGTCTTTTTTGTTGCAAAAGCATATTCCTCGGTACGCTTTCGCATGCGGACGACCATGGACATCAACGACGAGTTGCTGAGAGCGGTCAAGGCCCATGCGGCGGGCGAGCAGGCGCTCCGTGAATTGCCGGCAGGCCCGCGGCAGACCGCGTCCGATGTCCCGCCAATCCCCGGGTTTCGTGGAAGGGGGCGTACAGCCCGGCGTGGATCTGACGGACAACGCGGCCCTTGAAGCCCTCATGAATGCAGAGCCCTGACGTCAACGTTCTGGTGAGCGCGTTCCGCCAGGACGCGGTTCATCTCCCGCTCGACCCATCCGTCCCGACGGGTTGCGCGGCGCCCAGTTGCGCCGCCAGATCGAGGAAGTCGCGGGCGATGAAGTCGAAGTCGTGCTCGGCCTGGAAGTCCCGGCGCTGGTGCGGCCCGTACTCGGTGGGGCGGGCGACGAAGGCGGTGCGCATCCCGTGGGAGGCGGCGTGCACGAGGTCGTCGTTGTGGGCCGCGACCATCACCACGCGCTCCGGGGGCAGATCGAGGTACGCGCAGGTCCCGAGGTACGCCTCCGGGAGCGGCTTGTAGGCGCGGCAGGGCTCGGCGCCGAGGATCACGTCCCACGGGAGACCTGCACGCTTCGCCATGTTCACCATCATGGCGACGTTGCCGTTCGAGCAGGTGCCCAGGATATAGCGCCGGCGCATCGCGGTGAGCCCTTCGACGCAGTCCGGCCAGGGATCGAGGCGGTGCCACGCGCGGTTGAAGTGGTCGATGCCGGCCTCGTCCAGCCCCCGGATGCCGAACGATTCGATGAGCGTGCACAGGCTCTCCCGGTGCAGATCGTCGAGCCGGGTCCATTCGCGCTCGCCGCTCCTCACCCGCTCCATCGCGGGCTGGTACATCCCGCGCCAGGCGTGCGCGAACGCCTCCCAGTCCGCCTCGACCCCGAGGCGCCCGCCGAGCGCGCGGCCTTCGCGGGTGATGCTCGTGCACCAGTCCACGACGGTGCCGAACACGTCGAAGACGAGCGCTTCGACATCCATCGGATCGACTGCCATTCGGCGTTTCCTCCCCATCCTCTCACCGCCCGAATCCGGACTTTTGAAGGTTTCGGGCTCCGACTGCCGGAAATGCAAGTGTATGGGGTGGCTTTCTTCACGCTCAACCAGCTCGACGCGAAGCATCGGCTCCTCGATGGCGTTGACCCGGATGCTCGGCGAATGGAACGATGTCTCCGGAGCATGGCGGAGTCGTCTTGACGCCGTCCATCTGTCGGAGCACTTCGACGATCGACGCGAAAACAAAGGGGCACTTGTGCGCTGCACCACCTCGTCTCATCCGCGGAGCGCTGCCTGTCGCGAACCGCGGCGGACGGCGGGTGACGACGGATGTGGCCAGGCACCGGAGCTTCACCGGATCCATGCGCCCCCCGGCCGGAGCCGTAAGCTTGTGGGTCGCGGTCTTTCTCCTCATGTGGTGTGCCGGCGCGTTCGGGGAGTCGGAAGACGAGGCCCGCGGCGATCTCGAGCGTGTGCGGGCGCGCCTCGAATCCATCGCGGGCGAGCTGGCAAAGGCATACGAGGAGCGCGACACCCTCACCCAGGCGCTCGCACGCAGCGAGAAGCGGGCAGCGGAAATACGGCTCGAAATCATCCGCCTCGACGAGCGTCTGGCGGCGGCTCGCCGGGAAACCGAGACCACACACCTTGCGCGTATCCGGGGGCGAAGCGAGCTCGCAAAGCGCCGGACCCGGCTCGCCCGCGCGGTACGAGCCTCGTATCGATTCACCCGGCGCGATCCTGTCACGATGCTTCTCGGTCTGGAGTCCCCGGCTGAAATCGACCGGACGCTCGGCTACCACACGATCATGGAACGCGCGCATGCTTCGATGATCCGCGAGCTCGCCGACACCGTCGCCGGACTCGAGGCGCTGGCAGAGAAGGCAGCCAGGGAGGCCTTGGACATCGCCGCGATCCGCGACGAGAAGCGACGCGGGCTCGCCGGGCTGGAACGCCAGCGCGCCGTCCGGGCGGAAGCGGGCCGTGCGCTTGCCGAACGGATCCGCGACCGCGAGAGTCGCGCGGCGCGGTTGCGGGCCGATGAACGCCGGCTCATGGAACTCATTGTCGCGATCCGCGCCGGACTTGCCGACGTCGCCGCGGAAATCCGCGATGACAGGCCGTTCGGACAGTTGCGCGGCCAGCTCCCGTGGCCGGTGAGCGGCGCCATGCTCGCCCGATACGGAACGCCTCGGGGCGCCAGCGGCCTGACTTGGCAGGGTGTGCTGATCGGAGCGCCGGCAGGAGAGCCGGTCCGCTCCATCCACCGGGGCCGCGTCGCGTACGCCGACTGGCTCCGCGGGTTCGGGCTGCTGATCATCATCGAGCACGGTGACGGGTTCATGAGCCTGTACGGGCACAACGAGATCCTGAACCGGGAACCGGGGGACTGGGTGGAATCCGGCGAGACGATCGCGACGGTGGGTGACAGCGGCGGCCGCCTGGAGCCTGCTCTCTATTTCGAAATCCGCCGCACCGGCAAGCCGGTCAACCCCCGGCGCTGGTGCGACAAGGCGCATCGGTTTCCTCTTGGCGATCATGCCCAATCGGCAGATTAGACCTGAACCTGTCCCCACACGGGATTTCATGGTATCCGTGTGACGAGATGGAAATTGGATACGGAGCCGGGGGTACGCAAGAACGACTTGGTGGGAGAGATCTACCAGGTCGCCATGCAGGGCGGCGAGGACGAGGCAGGCCGGTTCGGCGGCGACTACCCGGCCATCGCGCCCATGTTGCCCACCGGCAAGGATGCCGGCACGGCACATTTGACCTGGGACGATCGGCCGTTCGAACGCGGAGCCGGCACCTTCTTCGAACTCGCGGGATGCTGCAGGTGCTATCATGTGTCGCTGTGCCGGAGCATCTTTCTCGGCGAGCCGCCCTTCGACATGCGGGCGGCCGAGGAAGCTCCGCTTGAAGGGATCCACGATGGCATCGAGGCGGCGCAAGGCCGGGAGTACCGCCGGCGACGTGGCCCGCGCCTCTGCGCCGTGCTCGCCAGGCACGGCGTGCACCGGGAAGGGCGTTGCGGCTACCCGACGGGACTCAGCTACCCCCCTGACCGGGGCGAGCGCACGTTTTCCATCCGCGACACCGACGACACCGGATTGCGCCCGAACATGACCTTCCATTTTGCCGGGGCTGTGGATGGAGGACTGGAGCCTGGAGATTACGGAGACCTTGCTCGTCAAGGAAACCGGTCCGGCCGGATGCCTTGCCGACTCCCCGTGTAAGCTCTTCGCGAAGCCTTGAGGAGCCGGGCGGCGGGACCCGGGGCGGATTGTGCAAATGCCGGTATCCTTCCCGGCATGGAAGGCGCTCGGACGTTCGGAACATTCGAAGCATTCTGAGTGTCCGGGACCGTGGCGCGCGCCGCCCCGCGCCCATGTCCGCTACCGTCTCCGTCCCGGGAGGTCGACGCAATGCCCCGTATCGAACGAAGCGTATTGACGGAAAGGTTCCGGGGGATGGCCGCCCGGGGCGAGCCGATCGTCGGCGGCGGGGCGGGCACCGGGCTTTCGGCCAAGTGCGAGGAGGCCGGGGGAGTCGACCTCATCGTGATCTACAACTCCGGGCGCTACCGCATGGCGGGCCGCGGCTCGCTCGCGGGGCTGATGGCCTACGGCAACGCGAACCGGATCGTGATGGAGATGGCGGCCGAGGTGCTACCGGTGGTGACCCGCACCCCGGTGCTCGCGGGCGTGAACGGCACCGACCCCTTCTGCGTCTTCGACCGCTTCCTCGACGAGCTGAAGGCGGCAGGCTTCTCCGGGGTACAGAACTTCCCCACCGTCGGGCTGATCGACGGGACCTTCCGGGTCCACCTGGAGGAGACCGGCATGTCCTACGGTCTGGAGGTGGACATGGTCGCGCTCGCCCACGCGAAGGACATGCTCACCACACCCTACGTGTTCTGCGAGGACGACGCGGCGGCGATGGCCGGCGCCGGCGCCGACGTCGTCGTCTGCCACCTGGGGCTCACGACCGGCGGCTCCATCGGGGCGGAGACCGCGCTCGCCCTGGAGGAATGCCCCGCCCTGGTCGATGCCTGGGCGGAAGCCGCGCTGCGCGTCAATCGGGAAGTCCTCGTCCTCGTGCACGGCGGGCCGGTCGCCCGGCCCGAGGACGCGGAATACGTGATGCAGCACACCGGCAACTGCCACGGCTTCTACGGGGCGTCCTCGATGGAGCGGCTGCCGGTGGAGGCCGCGCTGACCGAACAGACGCGGCGGTTCAAGCGTATCGGGAGGCCGGCGGGAGGGAGGTAGAGGCTCGCCCGGTTCGGTGGCCGGGACCGCCGTCCGTCCCCGGCTTCCGCAAGGCGTCCTCGATGGAGAGGCCGCCGGTGGGCCGATGGAGACTGCACCACCCGCCGGCCGGACGCGGCGGCTCGAACGGCTCGGGAGTTCGACGGAACGCAAGGGAGGCAGAATCATGTCCGGCTCGGTGATTGGCGCCATCGTCCTGTGGCTCATCGTCGCGATCATCGTCATCGCGATTGTCGTGTACCTCGTGAACTGGCTCTACCGCCGCTCCACCAAGGAGGTCTCGTTCGTGCGGACGGGTATGGGCGGGGAGAAGGTGGTCATCAACGGTGGCGCCTTCGTGCTGCCGATCATCCACGAGACGACCCCGGTCAACATGAACGTCGTCCGGTTGGAGGTGGTCCGCGACAAGGAGAACGCGCTGATCACCAAGGATCGGATGCGCGTGGACATGGTGGCGGAGTTCTACGTGCGCGTCGCCCCCACCCGCGAGGCGGTCTCGAACGCGGCGGCGACGCTGGGCCGGCGCACGATGGAGCAGGTCCGGCTGCACGAGCTGCTGTCGGGCAAGTTCATCGGCGCGCTGCGCTCGGTGGGGGCGGAGATGACCCTGGAGGAGATGCACGAGCAGCGTGGCGACTACGTCACCAAGGTGAAGGCCGCCGCCTCCGAGGCGCTGGCGATGAACGGCCTGGAACTCGAATCGGTGGCGATCACCGAGCTCGACCAGACCGATCTCGAGTACTTCAACCCCTCCAACCGTTTCGACGCGGAGGGCCTCACCCGGCTCATCGAGGAGATCGAGACCCGCCGCAAGACCCGCAACGACATCGAGCAGGACGCGATGGTCCGGATCCGCGCCCGCAACCTGGAGGCGGAGAAACAGACCCTGGACATCGAGCGCGAGAGCGAGACGGCGCGGCTTGAGCAGGAGCGCGACGTCGAAGTCCGGCGCGCGGCCCAGCGTGCCGACCTCGCCCGCGAGCGCGCCCGGCGCGAGACCGAGGCCGAGCAGGCCGAGATCCTCGCCCGCGAGGAGACCGAGAAAGCGCGGATTGCCAACGAGGAGTCGCTCAACGCGACCCGCATCGCGGCCGAGCAGACCACCCGTCAGCGCGACATCGACCGCTCCCGCGCCATCGATGCGGCGGAGATCGGCGCTCGCGAGGAGATCGAGAAGTCCCGGATCGCCCAGGAGCGGGCGGTCACGGAGGCGCGCATCGCCTCGGAGGAAGAGACCCAGAAGCTTGAGATCGAACGCAAGCGCACGGTCGAGGAAGCGGAGATCGCGGCCCGACAGGAGACCGAGCAGGCACGCATCGCGCAGGAGCGCGCGGTCACGGAGACCCGGATCGCCTCGGAGGAGGAGACCCGGCGGCTGGAGATCGAGCACAAGCGCGCGGTGGAGGAAGCGGAGATCGCGGCGCAGCAGGAGACCGAGCAGGCACGCATCGCGCAGGAGCGCGCCCTGACCGAGCTGCGCATCGCGCAGGAGGAGGCGACCCGCCGCCGCGAGATCGAGCGCACCCGTGCCCTGGAAGAAGCGGAGATCGGCGCCGCGGAAGCCACCGAGCGGGCGCGGATCGTGCAGGAGAAGGCGCTCAGCGCGGAGCGGATCGCCTCGGAGCGGGAGACCCGCAGCCTGGAGATCGAGCGCGGCAAGTCGCTGGAGGAGGCGGAGATCGCGGCGCGCGAAGCGATCGAGGAGGCTCGTATCACCCAGGAGCTCGCGGTCGATGCGCAACGGATCACCGCCGCGAGGGAACGCGAGGTGCTGGAGGTCGATCAGCGCAAGGCGGTCGAGATCGCGGAGCAGGATCGCGACATCGCGGTGGCGGCGAAGCGGGTCGAGAGCGCGGCGGCCGAGCAGCGCGTCCGGCAGGCCGACGTCGAGGCCGAGCGCGAGGTCGAGACGACGGCGGTCGCGCGCGACAAGGCGCTCGACGAGGCGCGGCTCGAACACCGCCGGGCGCTGGAGCAGCTCGAGGTCGGCCGGCGCCAAGCGCTGGAAGAGGCGGAGATCGCCGCGGACGAGGAGATCGAACGGGCCCGGATCGCCTCCGACCGCGGACTGGACGAGGCCCGCGTGAACCGCGATCGGGACCTGCGCCGCCTCGAGATCGAGCGTGATCGGGCGGTCGAGCTGACCGAGATCGACAAGGCGATCGCGCTGCTGGAAAAGTCGAAGGAGCGCTCCGAAGTCCGGATCGAATCCGAGACCGCGCGGGCGAAGGCGGTGCGCGCGGAAGAACAGGTCGAGACCGCGCGCGACGCGGAGATCGCCAACCGCCGGCGCGAGGTCGAGCTGATGCTCGCGCAGAAGGACGCCGAGGAGCAGCGCATCGTGGTCGAGGTCGATCGCATCCGCGCCGCGGTGGAGGCGGAGGCGCAACGCCTCCTCAACGAGGCGGAGAACGTGCTGACCGACGAGGCCCGCCTCTCGGTCTTCCGGCGCAACCTTCTGGACAAGGTCGAAGGGATCGTGCGCGAGAGCGTGCGCCCCATGGAGAAGATCGACGGGATCAACATCCTCCACGTGGATGGTCTGGCAGGCGCCGGAGGCGGAGGCCGCAACATCACCGACGAGGTCATCGACTCCGCACTCCGCTACCGCGTGCAGGCTCCGCTCATCGACTCCCTGCTCGGCGATCTCGGGATGGAGGGCGGCAGCCTCGCCAGGATGGGGGGGCTGGTGCGTGAGGCGCGTGACCTCGACAGCATCCGCCGCTCCACCGAGGCCCAGGCCCGGGAGAGGAGAACGGAAGGGGCGGAGGGCACGGGCGGTGCCGGCGGGAAGCCGAAGGACTGAAGCCGATGGCCCGGATCTACGTCTCGAGCATCATCGGCGCTCCGGCCGGGGTGGTGTGGGAGCGCGTGCGCGACTTCAACGGGCTTCCCGGATGGCACCCGCTCATCGCCGGGAGCCGGATCGAGAACGGCGAACCTTCCGACCGGGTCGGCTGCATCCGCGTCCTGGAGCTCGGCGACGGCTCGACGGTTCGCGAGCAGCTTCTCGGCCTCTCGGACTACGACCTCTTCTGCACCTACTCGATCCTGGAGTCCTCGATGGGGGTCGAGAATTACGTGGCGACCTTGCGGCTCACGCCGGTGACCGACGGCGACCGGACGTTCGTGGAGTGGTCGGCGGAGTTCGACTGCGACCCCGCCCGCGAGGCGGAGCTGGTCGAGGGGATCGGCGCCAACGTGTTCCAGGGCGGCTTCGACGCGCTGAAGGAGCGCCTCGGCGGCTGAAGGGCGGGCGGCGCCGGGACGGTGGGCGCCGGTCCCCGGGGGACGGCGGGGCGTCCTGGGAGCGGCCCTTGGTTCCGGCTCCAACGGGTCAGGGGATTTGAAGAAGGAGGCGGCCCGCGGATGGTGAAGGTGGAGAGAAGCACCGTGATCGACGCCCCCCTCGACCGGGTGTGGCAGGTCTTGCGCGACTTCAACGGACACGAGCGCTGGCATCCCGCCGTCAAGGAGAGTCGCCTCGAAGAGCGCCGGCAGGGCGACGCGATCGGAGCCGTGCGCCGGTTCCGGCTCACCGACGGAGCGGTGCTCCGCGAGCGCCTCCTGACGCTTTCCGACACCGAAAAGACCTTCTCCTGCTGCCTCCTGGACACACCGATCCCGTTGTTCAACTACGTCGCCCACGTCGCGCTTTGTCGGGTGACCGACGGCGAGCGCACGTTCTGGCGCTGGTCTTCGGAGTTCGATACCCCGCACGGCCAGGAACGCAAGCTCCGCACCCTGGTCGCCGAGGACGTCTACATGCGCGGATTCGCCGCGATCCGCAAGCATCTCGCGGCATGACGGCCGATTCGGCTGCCGGCGCAACGACAAGGCGCCGCCGGCCGGGGATCACCCGTTCCCACGCTCCGCGCCTCGATCGAGGGTTCGGAAGCTGATCGCCTCCGCCACGTGTCCGTCCTCGATGCGGTCCGAGTGCGCAAGATCCGCGATGGTACGCGCGACCCTGAGCACGCGATCGCGCGCGCGGGCCGAGAGGTGCAGCTTCTCCATTGCGCGAGCGAGCAGCCGGCGGCTACCGGGCGCGAGCGCGCAGTCGCGGCGTAGCTCGCTCACGGAAAGCCTCTGGTTCGGCTTTCCCGCCCGGGCGATCTGCACCCTCCGCGCCGCGGCCACACGCTCGCGCACCGCCACCGACGATTCGGCGGATCCGGAGTCGTCGCCGTTGCGCACGCGAGGCACTTCGACGTGCAGGTCGATGCGGTCGAGCAGAGGCCCCGAGACCCGGGCGCGGTAGCGGGCGACCTGGTCCGGTGTGCAGCGGCAGGTGCCGGCCGGGTCGCCGAGCGTTCCGCACGGGCACGGGTTCATCGCCGCGACGAGCTGGAACCGGGCGGGGAAGCTCGCTTGGCGGCTCGCGCGCGAGATCGTGACGTGCCCCGATTCCAGGGGCTCGCGCAGGGCTTCGAGCACGACCCGGGAGAACTCCGGAAGCTCGTCGAGGAACAGGACACCTTGATGGGCGAGGGAGATCTCTCCGGGGCTCGGTACGGCGCCGCCTCCGACGATCGCGGCCGATGATGCCGAATGATGCGGTGCGCGAAACGGCCGCACGCCCCAGTGCTCCGGATCGAAGCCGAGCGCGCTCACCGACCGCACCGTCGCCGACTCCAGGGCCTCCTTCTCGGTCATCGGCGGGAGGATCCCGGGCAGGCGCGTCGCGAGCATCGTCTTCCCGGTGCCGGGAGGCCCCAGCATCAGCAGGTTGTGGCTGCCGGCGGCGGCCAGCTCGAGGGCGCGCCGGGCCACGTACTGGCGTCGCACGTCGCACAGATCTTCACTCGGGGGGGCGCCGGCCTGTCGGGCGGACTCCACCGGCGACGGCGAGGTCTCCCCCATGAGTTGTGCGTGCACTTCTCCGAGATGGCGCGCGGGGAACAGGCGCGCGCCGGCCGCGAGCGCCGCCTCGTATGCGTCATCGGCCGGAAGGACGATGACGTGACCCGCGTCGCGGGCGTGCAGGGCCGCTGGGAGCGAGCCGCCGGTGCGGCGCAGCGCGCCGTCGAGCGCGAGCTCTCCGATGAGCTCGTGCTCACCGAGCCGGTCGAGGCTGAGCTGCCCGGTCGCCGCGAGGATGCCGATCGCGATCGGAAGATCGTAGCGGCTCCCGTCCTTGGGGAGGTCGGCGGGCGCGAGGTTGACGGTGATGCGGCGCCTCGGGAATTCGAACCGGGAGTTGATGATGGCGCTGCGCACCCGGTCCTTGCTCTCGCGGACGGTGGCTTCCGGCAGACCCACGATCGCGAACTTGGGCAGCCCGCCGGTGATGTGGACCTCGACCTGCACCGGCGGCGCCTCGATGCCGACACTTGCGCGGCTGATGACGGTGGCGAGCGACATTGCACGTTTCCGGTTCGGAGACGGGGTCGAGGATGCGCGACGGATCGCCCGCCGCGACAGGGGCGAACGTCCCGTCTCGTGTCAGCGTGGGGCGCGATGAATGGCTGGTGAGGCACGAGGGGCGGGCCGAAAGCGCGGCGGCGGGGTGGACGTCGGAGCCGCTCGACCACCGGGGTTCCTGGCGAGCGTCTGGCGGGCGCTCCGGCAGGAACCCCCGGCGCCGGCGCCCGATCTGCGGGCGGGGCGCCCGTGTCCCGGAGGGACGCGCCGTTGCCGGGACGATGCCGAAGACGTTCACGAACGGTCTTCCGGAGCCGGCTTTTCCGGGCCGGGCTCTTCGAGCGATGCCTCAAGCTGCCGGACCCGGCGTTCGAGGGTCTCGAGCTTCTCGCGGGTGCGGGCAAGCACCGCGCTCTGTACGTCGAACTCCTCTCTCTCGACCAGATCCATCCGGGCGATCCCGGCCGCGATGAGCGCCCGGATGTTGCGGGTCACGTCCTCGCGGACCCCCTCGATCCCCGGCGGCAGGTTCGCCTGGATACGCCGGGCAAGATCGTCGAATCTCCGCGGATCGATCATCTCGGTCATCTCCTGTCGCCCCGCCTTTGCGACTTCGGCCGTGCGGCGGGGCTACTCGGAAAACGGTCGCCTGCCCTACAATCTCCGGCCACCGACGTCCGATCGGCTTCAGCCGCTGGATTGCGAGGGCCTGCATGGCCGGATCCCCGACACCCAAGCCCCCACACCCTCCGGCGGAGTGCTTTGGGCGTCGCCCGTGCTCGGGGGCTCCCTGGACACCAAGGGTCTCCGGAAGCCCACGGGCAAGTGGTCCCACAGCCATCCGCCGACCACGCCATCTTCGACGACCGGGGTCCCGTCCGCAAGGACGCTCGGGGTGTGCGCAGGACCGTTCCTTGTTCGCCGCGTTCGCCGAACCCCGGCGGGCGCGGGGAGGCTGAGATGGAACAGATGCCTCCGGCCGCCGCCTCCCCCGCGTCCGTCCTGCCGGATCGTTACGCGGTGATGGGCCACCCGATCGCCCATAGCAGGTCACCGTTCATCCATCGGCGGTTCGCCGCCGAGACCGGCGAAGCCGTCGCGTACGAGGCGATCCTCGTCGAGCCCGGCGGCTTCCGCGACGCGGTCGAGCACTTTCGCGCGCGAGGCGGCCGCGGCCTCAACGTCACGATCCCCTTCAAGGAAGAGGCGTTCGCGCTCTCGAACCGGCGCTCGGCGCGGGCGGAACGCGCGGGCGCCGCCAACACCCTGTGGTTCGACGATGCGGCGGTGTGTGGCGACAACACCGACGGCGCAGGGCTCGTGCGGGACCTGACGCGCAATCTCGCGGTGGACGTCAAAGGGCGAGCGGTGCTCCTGCTCGGCGCCGGCGGCGCGGCGCGTGGAGTGATCGGGCCGTTGCTCGACGAACGGCCGGAACGGCTCGTGATCGCCAACCGGACCGCGGAGCGCGCCGTCGGGCTCGCGCGGCGATTCGAGGAACAGGGGCCGGTCCGCGCGGTGGCGTTCGGCACGCTTCCGGCGGACGGGTTCGACCTCGTCGTCAACGCGACCGCCGCGAGCCTTGCCGGAGACCTCCCGCCTCTGGCGCGAGGCGCCCTCCGGGCCGGCGGCGTCGCCTACGACATGGCCTACGCGGCACGGCCGACGCCTTTCGTCGAATGGGCAAGGGAAGAAGGGGCGGCCGTCGCGGCCGACGGCCTCGGGATGCTCGTGGAACAGGCGGCGGAGTCGTTCCGGATCTGGCGCGGGCGGGAGCCGTGGACCGGTCCCGTGATCGACGCGCTCCGGGCGCATCTCCAGGGATGACGACACGTTTGTCCGCCGCACCGTGCACAACCGATGAGGATTGCCGCCTAAGCATTTGATCCATGCCGAGTCCCGCTCCGTATCGACTTATGCACATCGCTTGCAACTGGTATGTGACCGATCGGCTTCCAGTGGGACGAGGGCGCTTTCGCACTGCTATTTTCTCATAACATATTGGAATCAAAGAAAATCCCATAAAAGGTGAAAATTTTGCCAATCTGTTCCGCACCGTTTGATTCTCGGGACGAACGCCACTGGATTGCGGTTTGACCACAGAGTTTTCCACAGATTCTGTGAACAACTCGCGCCTTGCATCTCCGGCCATCCCCGGCAATGGGCGCGGGCAGGCCGGAGGCGGCAAGGCTTGACGGAGCGGGGCGATGAGACCGGCCGCCGACCAGCCAGGCGGCACGGCCCGGTTCAGCCGCAGCCCATGCTCGCGTGCGTGAGGCGGACGAAATCGCCGACGGTCAACACCTCCGGCCGCGACCGGGGGTCGAGGTCCGCGGCGGCGATCGTCGATTCGTCACAGAGCCCGCGCAGCGCGTTGCGCAACGTCTTGCGGCGCTTCGAGAAGCACGTCCTGACGATGGCGGCGAAGCGATCCCGCCCCGCGGGATCGAGCGCGGCCCGCGGCCGGGGGCGCAGCCGCACCACCGCGGATTCCACACGGGGCACGGGAGAGAACGCGCCGGAGCCGACCCGGAGGATCCGTTCCACCTCGCAGTCGAGCTGCACCATGACTCCGAGCCGCCCGTACGCGCCGGTGCCGGGCTCGGACGCCATGCGCTCGACCACTTCCCATTGCAGCATCAAGTGCATGTCCGCGACCCGGGGCAACGCCGCGAGGAGTCGGAACACGAGCGGCGTCGAGATGTTGTAGGGCAGATTGCCGATCACCCGGAGGCGGCGCGGGGGCGGGGCGAGACGGGCGAGATCGATTTCGAGCGCGTCCGCCTCGTGAACGGTCAGGTTCGGGTGGTTCACCACCTGTTCGTGAAGCATGGCCGCGAGATCCCGATCAATCTCGACGGCGTGCAGCTCGCAGCCCGATTCGAGCAAAGGAAAGGTGAGCGCGCCGCGCCCGGGGCCGACCTCCACGATCAGGTCGCCGGGCCGCGGCGCGACCGCATCCACGATGCGCCGCACCACCGCGCGGTCGTGGAGAAAGTGCTGCCCGAACCGTTTGCGCGCCCTTGGAACCGGCGAGCGGCGCCGACCCTCGGCGGCGTCGCCCGGGGCAGGGCGGGGCACGGGGGCTTCGTCCTCGCGTGCTCGCCGCGCCAATGGCGGATCGGGGTGGGCGGGTGGCCGAGCTTCCGGCGCGGTACGGGGGAACGTCATCGTACGCTTCCCGGTGAACGGCCGAGCGGGAGCCGGGGCAGGCACGCGGCTTGGCGCCCGGCGTCAAGCGGGCCCGTTCCCGTCACGCGCCCGCGCGAGCTCCCGGGCAAGGGTCAGAGCGGAGACGAGGCTCGAGGGCTCCGCCCGCCCCGTCCCCGCGAGGTCCAGCGCGGTCCCGTGGTCGACCGAAGTCCGCACGAAACCGAGCCCGAGGGTGACGTTGACGGCGTTGCCGAAACCGGCGTACTTGAGCACCGGCAGGCCTTGGTCATGGTACATCGCAACCACGACGTCGGCGCCGGCGAGCCGCTCCCGGGTGAACGCGGTGTCGGCCGGGATCGGGCCGCGGGCATCGATCCCCCGCGCGCGCAACACCTCCACCGCGGGGGCGATCGACTCGGCGTCCTCGTGGCCGAGGTGTCCGCCCTCCCCCGCGTGCGGGTTCAGCCCGCAGATCAGGATGCGGGGGGCGGGGATCGCGAACCGGGTGCGCAGGCCGTGCTCGACGATACGGACGACATCGATGAGCATCGCAGGGTCGACGGCGGCGGGCACCGCCCGCAACGGGAGATGGGTGGTGGCGAGCGCGACCTTCAACCCGGGCGTGCAGAGCATCATGACCGGGCGCACGCCCCCATCGAGATCGGCGAGGAACTCGGTGTGGCCTCTGAACGCGATTCCGGCGTCGTTGATGATCCCCTTGTGCACCGGCCCGGTCACGAGTCCGGCGGCGGACCCGCTCCGGCACGCCGCCGCGGCCGCGCGGATGCAATCGAGTACACAGGAGGCGTTCGCCGCGTCCGGCCGTCCGGGGACGACGGGGTTCGACGTTGCCAACGGCACGACGGGCAACTCCCCCGGCGGGATCGCCCGCGCGAGGGGGAGTTCCGCGCCGGCCGTGCGGACATCGATCTCGAGGCCGAGCAACTCGGCCCGGCGGCGGAGCACTTCCGGATCCGCAAAGGCGACGAAGGGGACCTCGCCGGACACTGCCGCGGCGAGTGCGACGTCGGGGCCGATCCCGGCCGGCTCGCCCGGGGTCAGCGCGAGCGCACGCTCGCTCATTCGTCGAGCCTGTACTCCACGTAAGCCTCGTCCCGCAACTGGCGGAGCCACGTCTGCATCTCCTCCTCGACCCTCCTCGCCCGCAGCCTGCGTACCGCCTCGGACCGCCGGGCCGCCCCGGTGTCGTCATGCTCGCGCCGTTCGAGCACCTGGACGACGTGCCACCCGAACTGCGACCTGAACGGTTCGCTGATCCCGCCCGGTGCGAGTGAATCCATCATGCGCTCGAACTCCGGCACCGTGTTGCCGGGATCGATCCAGCCGAGGTCGCCTCCCCTCGGGGCTGAGCCCGAATCGTCGGAATGGACGCGGGCGAGCTCCCCGAAGTCTTCCCCGTTGACGATCCGCTCCCGCAATGTCCGGAGCTGACGTATCGCCGCCGCCTCGTCGGTGAGTTCGTCGAGCACCATCAGGATGTGCCGGGCGCGGGTCTGCTCGATGATCTGCCGCTCGCCGCCATGTTCCACCTTGATGAGCTTCACGAGATGGAAGCCGCTGGGGCTCCGGATCGGCTCGGTGACTTCTCCCGCCTTGAGCCGGAGGACGGCGTCGCTGAACAGGGTGGGCAGGTCGGCCGCCTTCCGCCAGCCGAGGTCACCGCCGTCGAGCGCCTGCTGTCCGTCGGAGTGGGCCACCGCCATGTTCGCGAAGTCCGCCCCGGTCCGGATCTCGGCGAGCACCCGCTCGGCGCGCGAGCGCGCCTCTGTGGTCTCCTCGGGCGACGCATCGGCGGGAACCGCGATCAGGATGTGACCGATACGGTATTGGCGCCGATCCGCCGCCTCCCGGTTCTCGGCCGTCGAGAGGTAATGGTCGATGTCGCGTTCCGAGATCTGCACCCGGCTCTCGACCTGACGCCTGCGCACCTCGGAAATCATGAGCTCGTCCCGGATCCCTTCGCGAAACGTCACGAAGTCGTAGCCGTCGCGGGCGAGGGCGTCCCGGAACTGGCGCAGCGTGAGCGCATTCTGCTCCGCGAGCCGGGCCAGCGCCCGGTTGAGCGTCTCGTCGTCGATGCGAATGCCGGAATCGCGGGCAAGCTGCAACTGGAGCCGTTCGAGGATCAACCGATCGAGCACCTGTCTTTGCAGTACGCCGGGCGGTGGCGCGGTGGTGCCGGACTGGCGGAGCTGCCGGCGCACCGTCGTCAGCCGCGCCTCGAGCTCGCTCCGCACGATGACGTCGTCGTTGGCAATCGCGACGATGCCGTCGAGGACGACGCTCTGCGCCGGCGCGCTCGTCGTATACGCGCCGCCGATCGCGAGCGCAAGCAGATGCGGCAGCCACCGCCGCCGGAATGATGAGTGGGTCGTCATCAGAATGCGTTCTCGTATCCGGGGATGTTGCGTTCGAGGAATGCACCCGTCAGGTGCCCTACGCTCGTCAAGCCCTTGAGCTCGAGTTGGAGAAAAAATCCGGTGGAGTAGCTGTCCCCGCCGTCGCCGCCACCGCTGAGGAAACGGCGAACCACCGCACGAAACCCCCAGCAGCAGCTCTCGTACTCCAGGCCGCCGAAGGCTTCCAGGGTCTTGTTCCTTTCCTCGCCGGATGCTTTGTCTTGCGGATCGAGTGCGAGGTTCCACCGCCCGACGGCGCGCCAGTGCGCACCGATCGGCCAGGCGAAGGACAGATCGACCTGTTCGATGGTGTTGTCCGGGTGGATGGTGTCGTCCGGCCTGATGTCGCGAACCAATCGGTACGTCGCGTTGAGGACGCCATGTTCGCGGGGATGGTACCGTACGCTGAGGGTGTTCTTGACGGTCCGGCCGAAGTCGGGATCGTGTTGAAGGCCGGCACGGAGGCGCCACCTCCGCCCAAGCCGCGCCTCGGCTTCCGCGACGACGTCGGAACTGCTCGCCGTCTCCGGCTTGTCCGTCGGATTGAGAGTGACCTCCCGATCACGGAAGTAGCGGATCTGTCCGATGCTCGCACGCCCAAGCTCACCGCCGCGTTTGTCGAGGAGGCGCGAAGTGAGCGCGAGCGTCATCTGGTTGGCGTCACCGACCCGGTCCCTGCCCGCGAACCGATCCTCGCGAAAGAGCTGCCCGAAGCTGAAACTGAAGCGGCTCGCATCGAAGTCCGGCAGATCGTCCTGGCGGACGAAAGGCACGTGCAGGTAGTAGAACCTCGGCTCGATGGTGTGGATCAGCGATCGATCACGCCACGTGATGGGGCGCTCGAAGAGCACGCCGCCATCGAGGCGGAAGCTCGGGACCAGCCTCGACGGGGCATCATCCATGGACGATGCCTCCCCGCAAGCACTGATTGCGTCCGCCCCGGCCCGGTCCAGAGCATAGCGGGTGAAATGCAGCGTCGCCTTCGGCAACAGGAAGGTCCCGGAGGTCCGGAGCGGATAGGTGAGGGAGGGCCGCAGGTCCATGCGCACTCCGGTGGTGCACGCCGGGTGGTCGAAGTACGCAAGCTCCCCGGTGGCGCTGAAGTTCAGCGCGCGGTTCCCCTCGGGCAGCGTCGTCCGGAGGAAGAGCTCCGGGAGGTTCGCGTAGGGCCGGTTTTCCGGCCGGATCGACCGATCGACGGTCAGGTAGTCCCGCAGCCGGAGGCGCGCACGCCACCCCTCGCCGCGATAGTTCGCATCGATCCGGCGTGGGAGGCTGGTTCGGCTGGTTTGCGAGGGCCCCGTCCCGAGATCCTCGAAGTACTCCGCGTCCGAGGCCCATTCGACACGGGTGTCCGTCGACCACCGCTTCGACCACCGGTGCCGGTGCGCGAAGTCGAACGCCGCGCGATCGTCGCCGAACTCCGCGTCGGACGGCAGGTATTCCGTGGTGAACCGGCCGGATCCGATGGCCCGGGAGAGAAAGCGGAATTCTCCCATCGCCTGGACGCCGCGGTCGCTCATCGCGCGGGCGGTGAGGGTCGCGTCGTAGTTCGGTCCGAGGTTGAAGTAGTAGGGGGTCTTGAGCTCAAGGCCCCTTGAGCCGCTGACCCCGTAGGTGGGGGCGAGGAAACCGGACTTGCGCCGATCGCCCAGCGGAAAGCTGATCCAGGGTGTGTAGAACACCGGCAGTCCCTTGAATTCGAGCCACATGTTCCGCGCGGTGCCGGTCTCCTCCACATGGTCGAACTCGACATGGTTCGCGGAGAGGCGCCAGTCGGCGCCGTCGGGGTTGCACGTCGTGTAGGTGGCGTCTTCCGCGGTGGTGCGCTCGTTGCCTTCGCGGCCGAAGTGCGTGAGCACGGCCGCGGCGCCGTGACCGTGCCGATCCTCGAACACGTACGAGGCGGGATCAAGGGAGACGGCGGCCGTCGCACTCTCCGCGCGCGCTCTCTCGCCGGTGATGTACACGCCCTCGTCCCAGAGTTCCACGTTGCCCCTGGCGTCGAAAGTCTCGCCGTCGGAGGTGTAGGTGAGCTCGTCGGTTCGGAGCTGCTGCCTGCCACGCTCCATCCGAACGTCGCCGGTGAACACCGACACGCCGTCTTCGACGAGTTCCACTTCGTCGGCAGCCAGCTCGACGGCCTCGGGGTCGCCGCCGGGTTCCATCGCCTCGGAGACCGGCCGTGCCGGCATCTGGAAGCCCGCGCCGCACAGCGACCATGCGTCATCCGCGCCGCGGGCGGCATCCGGGACGGCGAACGCCGCAGCGACGGCGGACAGAAGATGTCCGGCCCAAAGTGTCCGTCCGTTCACTGCTCGTCCCGTTTCAAGTCCATCCCGGACGGCAACGTGATCTCCGCGCCCTCGCTTCGTGGCCGGGTGGGAAACAGGTCGGCCGGCGTCATCGTCGCCGCGTGACGGGACGGAACGTCCGAAGGCCGACAGGATCACGATCGCATAGATGCGAGCGGGCTTTCAACGCGGTGTGTTCACCGGGGCGCTCCGAGCGCACGCGCCCGGGCGACGCGCCGGTCGCGGCTCGCTTCGTCATCCCCGGGGGCCGCCAGCCAGTCGGGAACGGCGCGTTCGACGAGGACTGCAAGCGCCGCGACATGCGCGTCGTCCGCGTTCAGTGCCGGGATGTAGCGCAACGTCCCCCCGCCCGCCGCAATGAATGATTCGCGTCCGCGGATCGCGATCTCCTCCAGCGTCTCCAGGCAGTCGGCGGAGAAGCCGGCACAGACCACGTCGACCCGCCCCAGGCCCTCGCGTCCCCATTCGACCAGGGTCTCGTCGGTATACGGACGCAGCCATTCCCCACGTCCGACCCGGGACTGGAACGCGACACGCCACGCCCCCGGCTCGAGCGCCAGTGCCCGCGCGACGAGGCGCGCGGTCTTGTGGCACTCGCAGTGGTAGGGATCGCCGGCGTCGAGACAGCGCCGCGGCAGGCCGTGGAACGAGAACAGCAGCCGGTCCGGGCGGCCCTCCTCGGACCACATGGCTTCGATCGAGGCAGCGAGCGCGCCGACGTAGCCGGGGTCGTCGTGGTAGTGGTCGATGAAGTGCAACGCGGGCACACGGCGCCAGCCTGACAGCACTCCGGCCACCGCGGCGAACGTGGAGCCGCCGGTCGCCCCCGAGTACTGGGGGTAGAGCGGCAGCACGACGAGGCGGACCGCTCCCGCGTCACGGAGCGCGTGCAACGCCTCGGGGACCGACGGGGCGCCGTACCGCATGCCGAGGGCCACCGCCACACGCCCCGGCCGACGCTGCGCCCAGTGCGCTTCCAGGGCCCCGGCGATGGCCCGCGAGTGCACCAGCAGCGGCGAGCCCCCCGCCGTCCAGATGCTCGCATACGCGCGGGCCGAACGCCGGGGCCGGATTCGCAGCACGACACCGTGCAGGATCATCCGCCACACCCAGCGGGGAAGCTCGATGACCCGCGGATCCGCGAGGAATTCGGCGAGATAGCGCCGGACGGCGGTGGGGGTGGGGGCGTCCGGCGTCCCGAGGTTGGTGACGAGCACCCCGATGCGCTCGCCCGCGGCGTGGTCGTGGGGGATGCTGCTTGCAGAGAACCTCACCATGACCCTTTCACGCTTCCGCTGTCGGCGTATTGATTCGGGAGCCGTGCGGAGTACGCCGTCGTGAGCCCGGCGCAGCGTCCCATCGGGCGGTTCTGCGTGTTCGCCGACGCGCGGACGAACATCTTCGGACGACGTTTCCGCTGCCCTTGCGACGCGCCTTTCTGGTATGGTGCGCGCGCCTTCGGGCTACGTAGCTCAGCCGGTGAGAGCGCACGACTCATAATCGTGAGGTCGGTGGTTCGATCCCACCCGTAGCCACCATTTTCAGGAGCCGGCACGCCCGCAGGGGATCCCGAAGGCGGGGGCGAAATCGCGGGACGGGGCATGGGATGCGGACATGCGGGCATCCTATCAAACCACCACCGCCTCGCCCGCCACCCGTGCACACTTCCCTTCCGCCGCAAAGCCGTCCCGGTGCCCGCAGCGCCGGCGGCGCCCGCCGAGTTAATTCACCCTGCCGCCGACCCGGAGCGGCGGGACGTGCCTCAAGCCATTGTCGTAGTGCAGACGTCGTAGCGCGGATTGCACCGCGGCATCCGCTCGGACAGAATCACCGGCCTTCCCGGCAGGCGCAATCCCGGCTCCCGGCGCGCGCCGCCCGCAGCAGCGGCCCCGGCCGGAATTCGTACCCCGTCCAACGGCGCACCGCCCTTGCACGGCCCGGCCAGGGCGAACGAGAGACCCCCTCGATGCCTTCACGCAGAGACCTCGCCAACGCGATCCGCGCGCTGGCCATGGACGCGGTGCAGCGCGCGAACTCCGGCCACCCCGGGATGCCGATGGGGATGGCGGACATCGCCGAAGTGCTGTGGAACGACCACCTCCGCCACGACCCCGCCGATCCCGAGTGGCCGGACCGGGACCGCTTCGTGCTCTCGAACGGGCACGGCTCGATGCTCCTCTACGCCCTCCTCCACCTGAGCGGCTACGCCCTGCCGATGGAGGAGATCCGGCGCTTCCGACAGCTCCGTTCCATGACCCCGGGCCATCCCGAGTACGGCGACGCCCCGGGGGTCGAGACCACCACCGGGCCGCTCGGGCAGGGGCTCGCGAACGCCGTCGGGATGGCCATCGCGGAGCGGGTGCTCGCGGCGCGCTTCAACCGCGACGGGCACGCGATCGTGAACCACCGTACGTGGGTGTTCCTCGGCGACGGCTGCCTGATGGAGGGGATCTCCCACGAGGCCTGCTCGCTCGCGGGCACCCTCGGCCTCGGCAAGCTGATCGCGTTCTACGACGACAACGACGTCTCCATCGACGGCGAGGTCGGCGGGTGGTTCACCGACGACACCCCGGTCCGCTTCGAGGCGTATGGCTGGCACGTGGTCCGGAACGTGGACGGCCACGACGCGAGCGCCGTGGACGCCGCGATCCGCGGTGCGCTCGCCGTCACCGATCGCCCGTCGCTCATCTGCTGCAAGACGATCATCGGGCTCGGGGCGCCGGGGAAGGCGGGCACGGCGTCTGCGCACGGTGCTCCACTCGGCGACGACGAAGTCGCGGGCGCGCGCGAGGCCCTTGGATGGCCTCACCCGCCTTTCGAGATCCCCGGCGAGGTCTACGCGGGATGGGACGCGCGCGAGCGGGGGGCGGCGCAGCGCCGGCAATGGCGGGAGCGCGTTCAAGTCTGGCGGGCCGCGTTCCCGGAAGATGCGGCGGAGTTCGAGCGCCGGATCGCGGGAGAGCTGCCCGCGGCCTGGGCCGGGGAATGCGCGCGTCACGTCGGCGCGGCCAGCGCGGCGGCCGAAGACATCGCCTCGCGCAAGGCGTCGCAGAACGCCCTGGAGGCGCTCGGGCCGATGCTGCCCGAGCTGATCGGCGGCTCCGCCGATCTCACGGGATCGAACCTCACGAAGTGGAGCGGATCCAGGGTGCTGACCCGCGAGGACGCGGACGCGAACTACATCTTCTTCGGGGTGCGCGAGTTCGCGATGAGCGCAATCTGCAACGGCATCGCCCGGCACGGCGGCTTCATCCCCTACGCGGGGACGTTCCTGATGTTCTCCGAGTACGCGCGGAATGCGCTTCGCATGGCCGCGCTGATGGGCCAGCGGGTGATCTTCGTGTTCACCCACGACTCCATCGGCCTCGGTGAGGACGGACCAACGCACCAGGCGGTGGAACAGGCCGAGACGTTGCGATTGATGCCGAACCTCTCGGTGTGGCGGCCGTGCGACGCGGTGGAGTCCATGGCCGCATGGCAGGCGGCGGTCGAACGCCGCGAAGGCCCGACGAGCCTCCTGTTCTCGCGCCAGAACCTTCCCCACCAGCCACGTACCGGCGAGCGGATCGCGGCGATCCGGCGCGGCGGGTACGTGCTGCGCGAGGGCGGCGACGCGATCCTCGTCGCCACCGGCTCGGAGGTGGGAATCGCGATGGACGCCGCTGCCACTCTCGTCGATGAGGGCTTCGAGGTGCGGGTGGTGTCGATGCCGAGCCGGGACGTGTTCGACGCGCAGGACCCGGCCTACCGCGAATCGGTGCTCCCCCGTTCGATGCGGGCGCGGGTGGCGGTGGAGGCCGGGATCACCGCCGGCTGGCGCGCTTACGTGGGCGAGGACGGCGCGGTCGCCGGGGTCGATACGTTCGGGAAGTCCGCGCCGTACCGGGACCTCTACGAGCACTTCGGCTTGACCGCCGGGAACGTGGCGGCCATTGTGGAGTCCGTGATCGCAGGCACGAGAGAGAAGGCCTGATCGGCGGGGGAGGGGCGGGGATGCACGTTCTCCAGGACTGACGCGCGATATGCGCATACGTTTGCGGAGAACCCGCCAGGGTGGGTGACCGACATGGAGAAACGGACATGACGATCAAGGCAGGCATCAACGGTTTCGGGCGCATCGGCCGCAACGTCCTCCGCGCCCTCTACGAGAGCGGGCGCACCGACGAGATCCGCATCGTCGCGATCAACGACCTCGGCGACGCCGAGACCAACGCCCATCTCACCCGCTACGACACCGCCCACGGCCGCTTCCCCGGCGAGATCGAGGTCGAGGGCGATGCGCTGGTGGTCAACGGCGACCGGATCGAGGTCCTCGCCGAACGGGACCCGGCGAAGCTGCCGTGGGGAGCGCTCGGGGTGGACGTCGTGCACGAGTGCACCGGGCTGTTCGCGAGCAAGGACAAGGCGGCGAAACACCTGGAGGGCGGCGCGAAGAAGGTGATCATCTCCGCCCCCGGCGGCGCGGACGTGGACGCCACGGTGGTCTACGGGGTGAACCACCACTCGCTCCAGGCCTCGCACACCGTCATCTCCAACGCCTCGTGCACCACCAACTGCCTCGCCCCCCTGGTGAAGGCGATCCACGACCGGATCGGCGTCGAGCACGGGCTGATGACCACGATCCACGCCTACACCAACGACCAGGTGCTCACCGACGTCTACCACTCCGATCTCCGCCGCGCGCGCTCCGCCACGCAGTCCATGATCCCCACCGGCACCGGAGCGGCGAAGGCGGTGGGGCTGGTGCTGCCGGAGCTCGACGGCAAGCTGGACGGGTTCGCGATGCGGGTGCCGACCATCAACGTCTCGGTGGTGGACCTCACCTTCACCGCCTCGCGCGAGACGAGCAAGGAGGAGATCGACGCGGCGGTGAAGTCGGCCTCCGAGCAGGAGCTCAAGGGCGTGCTCGCGTACTGCGACCGGCCGCTGGTGTCGATCGACTTCAACCACGACCCCGCGTCCTCCACCTACGATTCCAGCCTCACCAAGGTCATCGACGGCCGCTTCGTCAAGGTCGTCGCCTGGTACGACAACGAATGGGGGTTCTCGAACCGGATGCTCGACACCACCGTGGCGCTGGTGAACGCGGGTTGACGGCCGTCGTCGATGGCGTCGCCCGGACCCACGACGCGCCGATTCCACCCTCGAAGGGCAGGAGCACAGAGGATCCGGCTTTCCGAAGCCATGTCGATACATCGGGGCTTCCCACCGAAGGACCCCGCAAGTCCGGGGTCTGCGTCGTCCGAGCGGGGTCTGCCGTTCTGCCTGTTAGAATTCCGGGACGTTGCCACTGGATGGGCGGGTCATCATGCTCACGAGGCTGGAGGTCAACGGATTCAGGAACCTGATCGACTTCGCGCTCGACTTCGGGCCGTACACCTGCATTGCCGGTCCCAACGGCGCCGGCAAATCCAACGTCTTCGACGCCATCCACTTCCTGTCCCTGCTGACGGAGCGCAGCATCAACGAGGCGGCCTTGCAGCTTCGCAACGCCGGCGAGACCACCGGAGAGATCGCCGACTTGTTCTTCGCCTCCGGCGGACAGCGAGACAGCCATATGGAATTCGCCGCCGAGATGATCGTCGGCAAGGCGGTGTCGGACGATTTCGGCAGACAGGCCGCGCCGTCGTCGTCGTTCCTGCGCTATGAAATCGCCTTTCGCCATGAACGCCCTTCACCCGCTGCCGGCCCGCTGGGCGGCCTGGTGCTGGAACGCGAGACACTGCGGCACATCACCGTCGGACAGGCTGTCCGCCATCTGAGGTTTCCTCATCACAAGGGGAAGTTCCGGGACAGCGTGGTACACAACACGCGCCGCAGTCTTTCGCCCTACATCGACACGGAGGAGGAGGAGGGCGGGCGGACCACCATCCTGGTCCATCAGGACGGCGGGTCCCGCGGGCGCGGGCGGCCCGCTCCGGCCGAGGGCGCCACCCGCACCATCGTCGGCACCGAGAACACGGTTGCGACCCCGACCATCCTCGCCGCACGGCGGGAGATGCGTAGCTGGCGCATCCTCGCGCTCGAACCTTCCGCCATCCGGCGCCCCGACCGATACACCCAGACGCCCGGGCTCGCCGCCAACGGTGCGCACCTTCCCGCCACCTTGCAGCATCTGGCCAACCTCGCACCGCGGCACGGTGACGACGCGGAAGACGTCTTCGCCATGGTCGCGAGCCGCCTGTCGGATCTGGTGCCGGTGAGTGAGGTGCGTATCGCTCGGGACGATGTGCGGCAACTGTTGCCGCTGGAGCTGGAAGATCCCGCGGGCCTGACCTTGCGAGCGAACGCCATCTCCGACGGGACCCTGCGGTTTCTCGCGCTGGCGGTGCTGGCGGAGGTGTCGGACGAACCCGCGGTCCTCTGCATGGAAGAGCCCGAAAACGGCATTCATCCCGGCAACCTGCCGGCGATGAACCGCCTCCTTCGCGATATTGCGGTCGATGCGGACGAGCCGGTCGGCATCGACAATCCGCTCCGCCAGGTGATCGTGGCCACCCACTCCCCCTACTTCGTGCAGTTGCAGGACGAGCACGACCTGGTGCTGGCGAAGAACGCGAGGATCGATGCAGGCGACCGGGGCATCGTCCACCGCCTGAAATGCCAACCCCACAGTGGCTCGTGGCGCTGCTCCGCGTCCCGCCAACAGGGCATCGACAAGCTCTCCTTGCAGTCCTACCTGATCCCCCCCGAGGAGGCACGGACAACTCTCCAGGCGTGAGTTTCCGGGTGCGGATCGATGCGGTTCCTGTTCATCTGCGAGGGCTCGTCCGATACCCCTCTGGTAGACCATATTCAGCGGCTGTTGATTCGATATGGGCAGACTGAGAGATGCGTTGCTCGCCGCCAGCGGCTATCGGGGCAGACGCCGGCGCAGGTTCGCTCGCGAGCTTCCGCGGCTTCGGAGGCGGTTGCTGCAAGACCTTCCAATCGGCGGGGAGCTGGAGCGGCTGGAATCCTGGACGAGGTTCCGTGACGATACGGTTGCCGCTTCCCAGGCGAGATCGAGAACGAATGGGGATTCTTGAACCGGATGCTCGACACCACCGTCGCGCTGGTGAACGCGGGTTGACGGCCCCCGTCGGTCGATGAACGTCCCGGTGATGGCCAACCTGGACCTCGCGGGGCGGCGGGTGCTCATCCGCGAGGATCTGAACGTCCCGATCCGGGACGGCGCGGTGGCGAGCGACGCCCGCATCCGGGCCGCGCTGCCCACGTTGCAGCAGGCCGTGCAAGCCGGGGCGCGGGTCATGGTGACGTCGCACCTCGGGCGCCCGAAGGAAGGGCAGCCGACCCCCGAATTCTCCCTCGCGCCGGTGGCGCGGCGGCTCGGTGATCTGCTCGGGCGCGAGGCCCGGCTCGCCGTGGACTGGCTGGACGGGATCGACGTCGAGCCCGGCGAGATCGCCCTCTGCGAGAACGTGCGCTTCCTCGTGGGCGAGAAGGCCGACGACGAGGCGCTGGCGCGGCGGATGGCGGCGCTGTGCGACGTGTACGTGATGGACGCCTTCGGCGCCGCGCACCGCGCCCATGCCTCGACCTGCGGCGTCGCCCGCTTCGCGCCGGCGGCTTGCGCCGGTCCGCTCCTCGCCGCCGAGCTCGAAGCGCTCGGCAAGGCCCTCGCGCAGCCCGCGCGCCCGCTCGTGGCGATCGTCGGCGGCTCGAAGGTCTCGACCAAGCTGGGGGTGCTGGAAACGCTCTCGGAGCGGGTGGACCGGCTGATCACCGGCGGGGGCATCGCCAACACCTTCATCGCCGCCGCGGGCCACGAGGTGGGCGCCTCGCTGTACGAACCCGAACTCGTCGGGCAGGCGGCCCGCATCCGCGCCGCCATGCGCCGGCGCGGCGGCGATGTCCCTGTCCCGAGCGACGTGGTGGTGGCGGACACACCCTCGGAATCCGCCACCGCCGCCGTCAAGCCGGTGGACGCGGTCGGCCCCGGCGAGATGATCCTCGACATCGGCCCCGAGACCGCCCGCGCGTATTGCGAAGCCATCGAATCTGCCGGCACCGTGGTGTGGAACGGGCCGGTGGGGGTCTTCGAGCTGGCGCCCTTCGCGGCCGGTACCCGCGCCATCGCCCGCGCCATCGCCCGCTCGCCGGCGTTCTCCATCGCAGGCGGCGGCGACACCCTGGCGGCCGTCGACGCCTTCGGAGTCGGCGACGCCGTCGGGGCCGGCGACACCTTCGGGGCCGGCGGCGGGATCTCGTACGTCTCCACCGGCGGCGGCGCCTTCCTCGAATTCCTCGAAGGAAAGACCCTCCCCGCGGTCGCGGCGCTCGAAGCCCGCGCCGAAGACTGACCCGCATCTGCCGCCCGTGGCCGCGGGACGGCGCCACTCTCCCAAAACTTGAGTCAATAGTGGTAACGGCATTGCACGACCACACACAGACCGTCTTCGATCTTGTATACGAGGCGGTGCTCCTTCGTGATCCGTCTTGACCAGTAGCCGCCAAGCTCATGCCCGAGTGGCTCCGGGCTTCCGATGCCTCTGAACGGATCCCGAAGGCACTCCTCGATCAGCCGTGCGATCCTTTCCGCGATCTTCCGGGCGGTCCTAAGCCAGTCCTGATAGTCTGTCCAAGCCTGTCGCGAGAAGGCGACGTCCGCTACGAGGTCCTTCCGGCTCACGATATTTCTTCGATGGTTCCGTCGATCAGGGCCGCCCTGACCGTGTTCCCGGCTTCAACGTCGGCCATGGCCTCGCGCAATCGTTCCGCGTTTCGGGGAGAGCGGAGGAGGTGGAAGGTTTCCATCAAGGAGTCGTGCTCCGACTTCGCCATCATGATCACGGGTTCACTCTTCGCCCGAGTGATGACCACCGCCACACGATCTTCGACAACGGTGTCCATGACGGACTTCAGATTTCGGCGTGCCTCCGTGTAGTTCAACACCCGCTGGGTCGCCATCGACCTCTCCTGTGTATAATGTACAAATTATTGTACGTATCGGACGTCCCATATCAATCACCCTCGATGATCCTTGCCAGGGGCATCCCGGAGTATCGTATGACGAGTCCGCGTGACGAGGCAGCCGGGCGCCGGTGGCGGCGGAACCTGTCCCGCGCCGGTCCGGTCTGACCCCGGAGACAGGCCCGGAGCCGAGCTCGAACCGTGGAGGATGGATCATGGCGCGTACGGCAACCTGCCTTGCACCGGCCACACGCGGGATCGCGGTACTGGCACTCTCATGCGTGCTCATCGGCACGTGGCCGCGGCCTGCCGCCGCGCAGTCCGCCGCGGAGCCGGATCTCATGTCCATCCTCAGCGCGGTGGTCGCGGTCGAAGCGCTGGTTCCGGACGACGCCCGCACCGCGGCGATCCTCGGCGAGGAACGCCTCGGGACCGGCGTCGTCATCGACGGCGCCGGGCTCGTCGTCACCATCGGCTACCTCATTCTGGAGGCCACCGACGTATGGGTCCGCACCGGAGGCGGACAGCGCGTCCAGGCCGACGTCCTCGCCTACGACCATGAAACCGGCTTCGGGCTGCTGCGGGCGCAGGCCCCGCTGGACAAGGTGGTGCCGATGGCCCTGGGCGACTCCGATGCGCTCGTGGCGGGCACGCCGGCGGTCATCGCGTCATACGGCGGGCCGGGCGCCCTGCTCCCGGTGGTGACCGTGTCCCGGCGCGATTTCGCGGGATACTGGGAGTACCTGCTCGAGGATGCGATCTTCACGAACCCGCCGTACCGTTTCTTCGGGGGCGCGGCGCTGATGTCCACCGGCGGTCGACTCGTCGGAGTCGGCTCGCTCATCGTCCCCGACGCCGCCCCGGAGCCCGCCCCCGCCCCCGGCAACATGTTCGTCCCGGTTGCGCGGCTCAAGGCGGTGCTGGCGGATTTGATTGCCTCGGGACGGTCTGCGGCGCCTCCGCGGCCGTGGCTCGGGATCTTCGCCGATGAGAACGAAAGCGGCGCGGTCGTCGTACGGAGCCTCGCGGACGACGGACCGGCGCTGGCGGCAGGCATCGAGCCGGACGACGTCATCGTCTCGGCCGGCCCGGCCTCCGTGCACGGCCTCGCCGACTTCTACCGCAAGCTGTGGAACGGCCGCGGGCCGGACGAGCGGGTGACCCTCACCGTGGAGCGCAACGGTGAGCCTCGTGACATCGACGTCCGCACCGGAAACCGCTACCGGTGGTTGCGGCTGCGCCACCGATGAGTGCCGGCGCAGAGCCGGATGGCAGGACTCCGTCGTAGTGGATGCCTCCTTGTCTCCGACCGCCTCTCGACCCGGAATGATTTGCATTTCGATGCCGGGCTGCGGAAGTCGGGCTACCGGCGGAACTGAAATGGTGGATAATTCCGCGCGAGGCGGGCACCGAACAGCGTAAAGGGCGGTCAGTCGTAACGCATGTCCCTCACCGCGCCGACAGATGGGGAAGACGGAGAAGATGACGGGAAATGCGCGAGCGCGGTCGATGCGCCGCGGAGCCGCCGGTCATGTCAGGGTACAGGGTGAATGGAGACCCCTCACGATCGTTACCGCATCCAGGTCGACGTGCAGAGCGCCTACGTCGTCGAGCACTCCGCGCCCGAAAACAAGCGCTTCGTGTTCGCGTACACGGTCACTCTCCGCAACACCGGCGCAGTCGCCGCGCAGCTTCGGACCCGTCACTGGATCATCACCGACGCCAACGGACGGGTGCAGGAGGTCCGTGGCGATGGGGTTGTCGGAAAACAGCCGCACCTCGCTCCGGGGGAAGGATTCCAGTACACGAGCGCCGCGGTCATCGAAACTCCCGTCGGCAGCATGCACGGCAGCTACCGGATGATCGCGGACGACGGCCACGAGTTCGACGCTCCGATACCCGTGTTCAGCCTGTCCGTGCCGAACGTCGTGCATTGAAGACGCGCCGGCGCTTGTCGTGCATCGTCTCCCCACAGGGGCCCGTCCTCGGCCATCGCCGGTCTCCTCCGGCGCGCCGCGCCCGCCAAGGCTGGCGAAACGCCCGCGCTCCCGGAATGCAGATTTCCGCCCCCGCTTTCGCGAGGACATGCTTGCGCGGAGCCTGCCCCCGCGGAAGTGGGGGAGTGGCCAGGATGAGCGGGACGCCCGTGTCCCGGAAGGGTACGCCGTTCCCAGGACGTGCCTGCGTCTCCCTCCGTCTGCGCTGGCCCCTCCGGCAGCACTGAAGCGCCCGGCGGTGCCGGTGGATCTGGCGGTACCCGTCCCCCTCGCGGGACAACGGCGTTCGAACCGTCCTCGCGTCAGGAGCTGAGCCGGCGATGCCGACTTACGTGATCGGAGACGTCCAGGGTTGCTACGCCGAGCTGCGGTCGCTGCTGCGCGCGTGCGGCTTCGATGCCCGGCGGGACCGGCTCTGGTTCGCGGGCGATCTTGTCAACCGCGGCCCGAACTCCCTCGACGTGCTGCGCTTCGTCACCGATCTTGGCGACCGGGCGTACACCGTGCTCGGCAACCACGACCTCCATCTCGTCGCGAGCGCCCGCGGCATCCGAAAGCTGCGCGCCAAGGACACCTTCCACGACGTGCTCGACGCCGCGGACGGCGAGACGCTGATCGACTGGCTCCGCCGCCGGCCGCTGGTGCATTCCGACTCCGAGCGGGGGTTCGTCATGGTCCACGCGGGCATCCCCCCCGCGTGGACCGTTGACGAGGCGCTCGGCCATGCGGACGCACTCTCACGGACGTTGCGCGCGCCTGATCATCCACGGCTCCTCGCCCGCATGTACGGCAACGAGCCGGCCAAGTGGCGGGACTCCCTGGCCGGGTTCGACCGTCTTCGCTTCATCACCAACGCCTTCACACGGATGCGCTATTGCTACGTGGACGGGACCCTGGACTTCTCGGAGACCCGGCCGCCCGGCGATCAGGCCCCTTCGCTCACACCCTGGTTCATGCTGCGCGACCGCAGCGCGGATCGGGCCAGGATCGTGTTCGGACACTGGGCGACGCTCCAGCTTCGCCATCCCCTCTCCCGGGAGATGCACGTCCGCCACGTCGATACCGGATGCGTGTGGGGCGGCTCGCTCACCGCGCTGCGCCTCGAAGACGACCGGGAATTCAGCATGCCCTGCAACCGTGGCGCCAAGATCGCGCCATGATGGATGGGGCGATCTTGGCGCCACGATGTTCTGCGCGACAGCGTGACGACCCGCCGCCGGAACCGGCTTCACACCGCGACCGGCGCCTTGATCGCCGGGTGGTGCGTGTAGTCCACGAGCTCGAAGTCGTCGTAGACGAAGTCCGTGATCGATTCGACACCGGGGTTGATCCTCATCCGCGGCAGAGGATAAGGCTCGCGGGCGAGCTGGGTGTCGGCCTGCTCGAGGTGGTTGAGGTAGAGGTGGGCGTCTCCCAGGGTATGCACGAACTCGCCGGGCTCGAGCCCGGTCACCTGGGCGACCATCATCGTGAGCAGCGCGTAGGACGCGATGTTGAACGGCACCCCGAGAAGGACGTCCGCACTGCGCTGGTAGAGCTGGCACGAGAGCCGCCCCCGGGCGACGTGGAACTGGAACAGGAGATGGCACGGCGGCAAGGCCATGCGATCGATGTCGGCGACGTTCCACGCCGTGACGACGTGGCGCCTCGAGTCGGGGTCGCGGCGGATGTTCTCGACGACCTGCGCGATCTGGTCGATGCTCCTGCCGTCCCGGGCCGGCCAGCTCCGCCACTGGGCGCCGTAGACCGGGCCCAGATCGCCCCGCTCGTCCGCCCACTCGTCCCAGATGGTCACACCGTTGGCGTTGAGCCAGGCGACGTTCGTCGAACCCCGGAGAAACCACAGGAGCTCGTGGATGACGGAGCGCATGTGGATCGACTTCGTGGTGACCGCGGGGAACCCTTGCGCAAGATCGAAGCGCATCTGGTGGCCGAAGACGCTCAGCGTACCGGTGCCGGTGCGATCGCCTTTGCGCGCTCCCTGTTCCCGGACGAAGCGCATCAGATCCAGGTACTGCTTCATTGGGGCTTCCCCCGCGCTGCGCGGTCCGAAGGCGTCGTCAGGCGAGATCGAGGAGGATCGCCTTCTGCGCGTCGAGACGGTTCTCCGCCTGGTCGTAGATGATGGAGCGCTCGCTTTCGACCAGATCTTCGGTGATCTCGTAGCCGAGGTGCATCGGCATGTCGTGCATGATCTTCGCGCTGCTGCCGGCGAGCAGCTCCGCGTTGAGCTGGTAGGGGAGCATCCGCTCGCAACGCCGCTCCTTCTCCTCGGCGAAGGCGGGGTCGTTGAAGTACTCCATGTCGAGCCAGGTGTCGGTGTACACGTAGTCCGCGCCCGCGACCGCCGCCTTCGCGTCAAGGGTCTCGGTGAGCAGGCCGAGGTTGAGCAGGCGGCCCCGGCTCTCCTCGTCGAGGATCGCTTCGTCGCGGAGGGGGCACACCAGGGTGAGCTCGACTCCGAGCGGAGCGGAGATCGACACCAGAGAGTTCACCACGTTGTTGTACGCGCCGATGTAGGTGAGGCGCGCCCCGCGCGGGTCCCCGCCCCGATCCTCGGCGATCGTCAGCATGTCGGCGAGTGCCTGGCAGGGGTGGTAGAGGTTGCAGCATCCGTTGATCACCGGCACCGTCGCACCTCCGATCATCTTGAGCAGATCGGAGTTGCTCTTCAGCCGCGCCATGATGAAGGCGCTGTTGCGCGAGAGATAGCGCGTCTCCGAACGGACGTCGCCAAGGGTGAAGTTCGACGCGCGCCAGTCGAGGTTGATCGCGTGCCCGCCGAGCTCCGTCATGCCCGCCTCGAAAGACACCCGGGTGCGGGTCGACGTCTTCTGGAAGATCATCACCAGGGTACGGCCCTGCATGTGGCCCTGGAACTCCCAGCGCTGCCGTTTCACGCGGCGGGCGAGGGCGAGCACCGACCGGACGTCGTCATCGTCCCGGAATCTCCAGTCGATGAGGTGCTTCGGCGCTCCGGTCATGCTCCCGGCTCCCTCGAACGTTCTGTATGGATGGCGGTCCTGCGGCGAGCCCGCCGAACGCGCCCGGGCGCTGCGCGAGGGCGGGGGCCGGGCGCCGCCTCCCGTCAAGAGTGCCAGCATTTCGAGCGGATTCAAACGTTCGGGCATGGTCTGACATGCGGCTGGCCGAGTCGGCCGGCAGGCGCCGGCGACGGTTGTTGCCGGAGATGGCCGCGCGGCGCACCGGCCCTGCAGGGTCCTAAGGGGATCGGAAGGTGCCGGGCCACCCCGCGACGGGAAAACGGCCGCGGATCAGGCGTCGCCTGCGATACGGTCGAACGCCTCGCGGTACTTGCGCGACGTCTGCGCGATGATCTCCGCGGGAAGGCGCGGTGCCGGCGGGATCTTGTCCCATCCGAGGGTTTCCAGGTAGTCGCGCACGAACTGCTTGTCGAAGCTCGGGGGATTCGTGCCGGGGGCGTACCGGTCCGAGGGCCAGAACCGGGACGAATCCGGCGTCAGCACTTCGTCGATGAGCACCAGCGCACTGTCTGCGCCGACCGCGAACTCGAACTTCGTGTCCGCGATGAGGATGCCGCGCGCCGCCGCGAAGTCCGCCGCTTCGCGGTAGACCCGGATGGTCACGTCCCGCACCCGCTCGGCAAGCTCGCGGCCGAGGAGCCCCGCCGCCGTCTCAAAGTCGATGTTCTCGTCGTGCGCCCCGACCCCGGCCTTGGTCGAAGGGGTGAAGATGACGTCGGACAGCTTGTCGGCCGGCCGCAGACCGGGAGGCAGGCCGATCCCGCATACCGTCCCGGTGTTCCGGTAGTCCTTCCACCCCGAGCCGACGAGGTAGCCGCGCGCGATCGCCTCCACGGGCAGCGGCGTGAGACGGTGCACGACCATGGCCCGGTTCGCTGGCGACGCCCGCGCCTCTGCATCCGCGACGACGTCCTCGACCCCCAGCGGCGCGAGGTGGTGGCGCACGATCCCTTCGATGCACGAGCACCAGAAGCGCGAGAGCCCCGTCAGCACCGCCCCCTTGCCGGGGACGGGGTCGGGGAGCACCACGTCGAAAGCCGACAGCCGATCCGTGGCCACGATGAGCAGGTGCTCGTCATCGACCGCGTAGATGTCGCGCACCTTGCCGCGGCCGAGCGGTTCCAGCCCCGGGACATGTGTTTCGTAGACGACCGGCTCGTTCATCGAGTCTCCGAGTGCCCGGCACGGGCGACGGCGAAGCGCGCGATTGTACGTCCGGACGGCAGCGGCTCAAGGTCGCCGGTATGCCCCGGGCGGCAATCCCGCTCAGGCGGCGGACGGCCCGTCCGGCGGACTTCGGCCCGACCGATCGCGTTCCAGGCCGCCCGCGGGAGAAGCGCCTTTCTCCGGCCGGCGTCGGACACCCCATACGACCCCCTGCCTCCGTGAACAGACCACCTGCCGCATTCGATCGCAGTGCACCGGCACGCCGCCGGCCGAAGATTCCCGCCGATTCCCGGTGGCCCCTCCGTTGAGCCGTTCCGGCGCCGAATCATCGTGGAAATCGGGTTAACATTCCGGTCACCGTCGCGGAGCCGGCGCTTCAGGCAGTACAACAAACGGGGGAATCGAGATGGCGGTACGTGACATCCTGGAGATAGGGCATCCCACGCTGGCCACGAGGGCGCAGGAAGTGGAAGTGGAGGCGATCGGTACCCCCGAGGTACAGGGTTGGATCGACGACCTGATCGATACGATGCGCGCCGCCAACGGCGCCGGGATCGCCGCGAACCAGATTGGCATCCCCTACAGGTTGTTCACCGTGGAGGTCCACGGCAACAACCCCCGCTATCCCTACAAGCCGCCGATCCCTCTCACGATCCTGGTCAACCCCGAGATCACGTTCCTCTCGGAAGAAACGTTTGAAAACTACGAGGGCTGCCTCTCCGTTCCGAACCTGCGGGGGGCGGTCACCCGCCATCTGGAGGTGTCGGTCTCGGGCTACGACCGCAACGGCGTCCATCGCTCGTTCGGCGTGCGCGGATACTCGGCCGGCACCTTCCAGCACGAGAACGACCACCTCGACGGGATCCTGTTCCCCCACCGGGTCACGGACCCCCGGACGTTCTGTAGCTGGTCCGCGTTCTCGGCCTTCCGCCAGGAGGCGTTCGCCGATCGGGTCCGGCAGCTTGTGGAACGCTGGGGGGCGTGACGCCTCGACGCCGGAAGAACCCGCCATGCAATCGTTCCGCACCCGTGCGCGGTCGTTGACGACGGGCCCGCCACGTCGAAGGCCGTCGCCTTCTCCCTCGTTGGCCCACGTTCACGTTCCTCCGGCGCAACCCCCCGCCTGGAGCCACGCCCGCACCCGCCGCTCGATCTCCGTGCGGCGCGCGGTGCGCTCGACGTCCATGGTTTCGTGGACGATGCGCCCGACCTCCCGGCCCATGAGCCGTTGCAGCTCGACGTCGTCGCGGTTCGAGGCCGGCGCGCGCACGATGACGTCCCCGGCCATGGTCGGCACCTCGCGGCCCGGCCGCGGGCGGAGCCGCGGCGGCTCGCGGCCGGCGGCGAGGTCGCGGATCGCCTGGCGCAGCATGCGCCGGTACAGGGCCACCCCCTTGTCGGTGGTCCCGAGCCGCTCGTCGGCGTGCACCGTGACCGGCCCCTGGGAGACCTGCGCCTCGTAGTCGCCGGGCATCGCCCGGCCTTCCTCGTATGACCGCTCGGTGCCGGTCTGTCCGACGAAGTCCACCCTGTTCAGCCCCACCTTCGAGCGGTCGCCCTTGCCGTCGAGGTCGAGCTCGGCGCCGAAGTGGCGCCAGGCGATGATCCGGCAACGGATGTCGTCCACCGGCACCGTCCACTTGGTGATGCCCACGCCGGGGAAGAACTTCTCCCGGTCCGGGTTCTGGAAGATGTCCGGCGGCTGGGCGACGGCCGGAAGCAGGACCTCGGCGGTGCGTACCCAGAGGAAGTCCTCCCAGCGGCGCACGTTGGTGAGGTAGATCCCGGTGCGGTCCTCGAACGGATGCCACTCCACCACCGGCATGGCGCCCCAGGCGGGGTTGAAGTGCGCGCGGGTCACCCGCGTGTGCAGGAACACGCTGTGGAAGGGGTCCATCGGATTCTCGGCCACCTGAAGCCAGTTGCACGGGTAGTCGATGGCATAGGGCACGAGCTCGACCCCGGGGAGCGAGAGGGTGTCGAGCATGGGGAATTCTGGCCGGAGCTCCGGGGGGCCGAGGTAGGCGAAGACGAGGCCGGCGAGCTCCCGGACGGGGTAGGCGCCGTGGCAGAGCTTGCGCGGGATGGGGCTGTCCGACGGCTCGCCGGGCGCCTCCAGGATGGCGCCGTCCACGTCGAACAGCCAGCCGTGGTAGCAGCACCGGATGCCGCGCTCGGAGACGATCCCGTACTCCAGCGACGCCCGGCGGTGGCTGCAATGCTTGTGCAGCAGGCCGAGCCGCCCGGAGAGATCCCGGAACAGCACCAGCTCCTCGCCGAGCACCCCGACGAGGGCCGGGCGCTCCCCGACCTCCCCGCTCATCGCCACCGGCATCCAGAACCGTCGGAAGTATTCGCCGCAAGGAGTACGCGGGCCGGTGCGGGTCAGCTCCGGGTCTGGGCGCGCGTCCGAGACGCGGCGATAGCCGTTGTAGCGCCGGGCGAGCTGCCCGGGGGTCGTAGTCATGTCGATCGCCGTCGTCGTTGCGCTGCGATGCCTTGTCGGGACGACACTTTTTGCAGTCCCTGCCATTTTGTCACCAACGTCCGACCCCACGCGGCTCCGAGACCGGAAAAGGATCGGCGTCCCTGACGGTCGTGTGATGAGGACGGCGTGGCGCCGGCCGGGGTCACGCCGGCTCCCGCGCGGCGGGCGGGTGATGAATAATCACGGCCGGACACCCGGGCAAGCCAGGAGCGGAACCGGAGCGGGCAGCCATGCGCATCGTCGTCCTCAACCCCAATTCGACCGAGTCGGTGACCGAGGGGATCGACGCCGCCCTCGAACCCCTGCGATTCGGCGGTGGCCCGGTTGTCGAATGCGCGACCCTGACCGAGGGACCGCCGGGGATCGAGAGCGATGACCATGTGCGGGCCGTCGCGGCGCCGGTCGCCCGCTTCGTCGCGGCGAGGGAAGCCGACGCCGGTGCATTCGTCATCGCCTGCTTCAGCGATCCGGGGCTCGCCGAGGCCCGGGGCGCGACTTGGCGTCCGGTGCTCGGCATGGCGGCCTGCGGCGTGCTGACGGCGACCGCGCTCGGCGACCGCTTCGGCGTCATCTCGATCCTCGATCAGGCGATCCCCAGGCATCTGCGCTACTACGACGCGCTCGGCGTCGGCACGCGGCTCGCCGGCGACCGCGCGGTGGGGATCGGGGTCACCGGCCTTGCCGACGAAACCGGAACCCTTGACCGGCTGACGGCCACGGGGAAAGCGCTGTGCGACGAGGACGGAGCCGACGTCCTGGTACTCGGCTGCGCGGGAATGGCGCGCTACCGCGAACGGCTGGAGGATTCGCTCGCGGTGCCGGTCGTCGATCCGGTACAGGCGGCGGTCGGCATGGCGATCTCGGTGCTCGCGCGGCGCGCTCCCGTCGCCTGAACACGCACTCGGTCCCGCAACGGGTGGTCGTTCGGCTCCGGAGCCGGGACGAAGCGGGCGAACGTGCACCGCCCCCGTTTCATATCGCCGCGCCGAAGTTTGTCGCCGGATCCATCTCCGGCACCCGGAGCCCGAGCGGGCGGGCGGCTTCCGGTCGCCGGCAGCGCAGGAACTCCCCACTGCCCCGCGCGACGTGGAGTGCGCCGCCGTCGACGACCCGGCGCCCGCGGGAGAGCACGGTCACCGGCCAGCCCTGGATGCGCCGTCCTTCGTAAGGGGTGTACCCGACGTTGTCGTGCAGGGCGTCCCACGTCACCTCGACCTCGCGCTCGGGGTCCCAGATCGCCAGGTCCGCGTCGGAGCCGATCGCGATCGTGCCTTTGCGCGGATACAGCCCGTAGAGCCGCGCCGCGTTGGTCGAGGCCAGGGCCACGAAGCGGTTGAGATCCATCCGGCCGCCACCGACACCCTCGCTGAACAGCAGCGGCAGGCGCAGCTCGATACCCGGCACCCCGTTGGCGATCGTCTTGAACGGGGCATCGGGGCCGCCCGCGAGCTTGCCGGTCTCGTCGAAGCGGTACGGCGCGTGGTCGGAGGAGAACACCTGGAAGGTGCCGTTCGCGAGCCCGCGCCACACGTGCTCCTGGTTGGCGGCGTCGCGCGGGGGCGGGCTGCAGCAGAACTTCGCGCCTTCCATACCGTCGCGGTCGAGGTCCGCGGCGGTCAGGAACAGATACTGGGGGCAGGTCTCCCCGTAGATCCGAAGCCCCAGATCCTGCGCGCGGCGGATGGCGTCGACCGCCTCGGCCGCGGAGACGTGCACGATGAGCATCGGGACGTCGACGAGCCTCGCGAGATCGATGGCCCGGCCCGTCGCTTCGCCCTCCGCGACCCGCGCGTGGCTGACCGCGTGGTACTTCGGCGCCCGGTATCCGCCGTCGAGGAGCCGGTCGGAGAGCCATCGGATCACGTCGTGGTTCTCGGCGTGCACCATGGTCATCGCGCCCTCGCGACGGGCGAGCGAGAGCACGTCGAGCATCTGGTAGTCATCGAGCTTCAGCAGGTCGTAGGTCATGTACACCTTGAACGAGGTGTAGCCGTCCTCGATCAGGGCGGGCAGCTCCTGGCCGAGCACGTGGGCGGTGGGGTCGGAGATGATGAGGTGGAAGGCGTAGTCGACGACCGACTTGGGATCGGCGCAGCCGTGGTACGCCTCGACCACTTCGCGCAACGACTGCCCGCGGTGCTGCGCGGCGAAGGGGATGATGGTGGTGGTGCCGCCGAACGCGGCGGAGACCGAGCCGGAATAGAAGTCGTCCGCGCAGAGGAGCCCGCTCGCCGACCACTGCTCGACGTGGCAATGGCTGTCGATCCCGCCGGGCAGCACGAGACGGCCCGTGGCGTCGATCTCGTCCCGGCCTTCGTCCAGGCCCTGGGCGAGGGCGGCGATCCTGCCGTCCCGGATCCCGACGTCGGCGGGGAAGGTGTCGGCGGCGGTCGCGACGGTGCCGCCGCGGACGACGAGGTCGAATCGGTCCATCTCGCCTCCCGGAGCCGGACGCGAACGGGGGGCGCGGCCGGACGGAGTATTGTACGGGTCGGGGTGGATGATACGCCCGCGGTCGGCAAGGAAGGGAACGACGTCGGGATGAGGAACCGAGGAATCAAAGTCGCTCCATCGGGCCGCCAGGTCCCGTCCCTCGACGGCGACCGGCGGATGGCAGACGCTTCTTGACGATCTCCGGAGGGAGGCCGCCTACCCCATGTGCCTGATCTACGTCGCGTGGCGGCGCCATCCGCGCTATCGCCTCGCAGTCGCCGCAAACCGCGACGAATACCACGCGCGCCGCACCGCACCCGCGCACTGGTGGGAGGACGCGCCCGGTGTGCTCGCGGGCCGGGACCTCGAAGCGGGCGGGACGTGGATGGGGATCGCCCGCGGCGGCCGGTTCGCGGCGGTCACCAACCATCGGGACCCCGCGGATCGTCGAGTAGCGGGCGCTCCTTCGCGCGGCGCGCTCGTCGGCGCGTTTCTCACCGGTGGCGAATCGGCGCCGGCCTGTCTTGAGCGCGTCGCGGAAGAAGGGCACCGGTACAACGGGTTCAGCCTCTTCGCGATGGACGGTGAGACGCTGGCGTTCACGTCCAACCGCGCCCGTGGCGTCATGCGGCTCAAGCCCGGGATCTACGGGCTGAGCAACCATCTGCTGGACACCCCCTGGCCCAAGGTGACGTCCGGGAAGGCGGAGCTGGAAGGACTCGTCGCCGGACCCGATGTTCGTGTCCCGGATCTGCTCGCCCTCCTCGCGTCGCGCGAGTCTTCGCCCGCGGAGGCGCTCCGCGCCGACACCGAAGGCGACTCCGGGCGCATGCGGTGGCGTTCGTCGCGGTTCATCCTCGGCGACGCTTACGGAACGCGGGCGTCGACGGTGGTTCTGCTCGCCGCGGACGGCGCCGGTGTGTTCGTCGAGCGGAGCTTCGACGCGCGTGGGACGGCTACCGCAGACGCGGTGTTCGATCTCGGTGAAGGCGCCGCCGCTCGCGCCGTCTCGCACGAAACCGGGCGAGGCAGTAGACTCGACCGGGCGTTGCGCTGATCGTGGCGCCGAGCCGGTACGCTCTCCCGGGCCGGCCGCCCCCATCCAGAGGAGGCGCACGATGAGCCGTGATCCGGAGTGCATCTTCTGCAAGATCCTGACGGGCGAGGTTCCCTCGTTCATGCTGTGCGAAGACGACGCGACGTTCGCGTTCATGGACGTCAACCCGGCGAACGAGGGCCACGCGCTGGTCATCCCGAAGGAGCACGCAAGCGACGTCTACACGGTGTCCGACGCGGCGCTCGCCCGCACCGTGGTGACCGCGAAGAAGGTGGCCGGCGCGCTCGCACGGACGCTGAACCCGGACGGGCTCAACCTCGTGCAGTGCAACGGTCCGGCCGCGGCGCAGTCGGTGATGCACTTCCACGTGCACGTGCTGCCCCGCGTCGACGGGGATCGGCTGAAGATGAACTGGGGATTGAAGCTCGGCGACATCAAGGCCATCGGCAGGCTCGCCGAGCGCATCCGGGAGCAGATGTGAGAAGGTGTGGCGGCCATGGCGAAGTTCATCGGAATCAAGGCATGCGTCTTCGACGCGTACGGCACGCTGTTCGACGTGCATTCGGCGGTCGGGAAGCACCGGGCCAGGCTCGGCGACAAGGCGGACGCGGTGTCGGGGACCTGGCGCACCAAGCAGCTCGAGTACACGTGGCAGCGCACCATCCTCGACCGCTACGTCGATTTCTGGCGGGTGACGGCGGACGGTCTCGACTTCGCGCTCGACGCCCACGGGGTCCCCCACGCGGCGTTGCGCGACGATCTGCTCAACGCCTACCTGAGCCTCGACTGCTACCCCGAGGCGCCGGGGGTGCTGAGCACCCTGAAGGAGGCCGGCCTCCGGAACGCAATCCTCTCGAACGGCTCGCCGATGATGCTGGAAGCGGCGGTGGAGAGCGCCGGACTCGGCGGCGTGCTGGATGAAGTGATCTCCGTCGACGAGCTGGGGATGTACAAGCCCTCCCTGGGGGTGTACCGGCTTGCCATCGACGCGCTCGGCGTCGGCCGCCGGCAGGTGAGCTTCCAGTCATCGAACGCGTGGGACGCGGCGGCGGCGGCGACGTTCGGGTTCCGTGTCGCATGGTGCAACCGTTTCGGCCAGGCGCGCGAGCGTCTGCCCGACGCGCCGGACGTGGAGATCCGGACCCTCGACGCGCTGCCGGCCATCGTGCTGCCCTAGTCGCGCCGGTTTTCCGCAACGTGGACGTCGCAGGACACGCCGCCGTCGTCACCGGCGGTGGTTCGGGGATGGGAGCGGAGACCGCCCGCCGCCTCGCCGCGGCCGGTGCGAAGGTGGCGGCGCTGGATCTGGACGAGGGGGCGGCCGGCGCGGTCGGCGCGGAGATCGGCGGACTCGGCCTCGGCTGCGACGTCTCCGACGCCGGCGGCGTGGAACGCGCCGTCGCCCGCGCCCGCGCCGCCCACGGCTCCGCCCGCATCTGCGTGAACTGCGCCGGCATCGCGACCGCGCGGCGCATCCTCGCCCGGGACGGGCCGGCGCCGCTCGACGGCTTCCGCAGGGTCGTCGAGGTCAACCTGATCGGCACGTTCAACGTGATGCGGGTCTGCGCGGCGGGCATGGCGGGCCTCGATCCCGTGAACGAAACCGGTGAGCGCGGGGTCATGATCGCGACCGCCTCGGTCGCCGCGTACGAAGGGCAGATCGGCCAGGCGGCCTACGCGGCCTCGAAGGCGGGCCTTGCCGGGATGACCCTGCCGCTCGCGCGGGATCTCGCAAGCCTCGGGATCCGGGTGATGACCATCGCCCCGGGCTTGATGGAGACGCCGATGCTGGCCGGGCTGCCCGACGACGTCCGCGAAAGCCTCGCCGCCTCGGCGCCGTTTCCCCGCCGCCTCGGCCGTCCGGGGGAGTTCGCGGACCTCGTCGAGCACGTCGTCGCCAACGCGATGCTCAACGGCTCCGTCATCCGGCTCGACGGTGCGATCAGAATGCCGCCGAGGTGACGCGGGCCGGCGCTCGTTGAGCAGGCGTGCACGCGGGCCGGACCATCGGCCCGCGGTGTTGCCGCCACCCCCTTCCGCGCCGTCCGGTCGTCGGGCGCACATGGCGTCCCCGAACGACCTCGATTCTCCGGTCCCGTTTTCCGAGCGTCCGGCGAGCGCCGATCGGGGAGTGTGGAATGACGCTGCGCCAGCCTGCCGCCCCGCTTTACTGGCGGACTTCATGCTTTATCATTGGCCATGGCCCGGATTCGAGGGCAGTCTCGAATCCGAAGCGCGCTCAGGCCTCCGGCCCTCCCGAAGTGCGCCGCCCGCGGAAAGGAGGAGCCGATGGCCGAAACAGACACCGCCGGGCCGGCTCGAAGCGACCCGAACGCGCTCGACACCTTTCCGAAGATCCTCGCCCTCAACGCCCGCCGGTTCGCGGATCGGCACGCGGCGCGCGAGAAGGAGTACGGCATCTGGCAGAGCTGGACCTGGCGCGAGCTCAAGGCGGAGGTGGAGGGGCTCGCCTGCGGTCTCGCGACGCTCGGCTTCGAGCGGGGGGACAAGCTCGCGATCGTCGGGCGCAACCGTCCGCGGCTCTACGGCTCGATGTGCGCCGCACAGGCCCTCGGCGGGGTGCCGGTGCCGATGTACCAGGATGCCGTGGCGAAGGAGCTCCGGTTCGTGGTCGATCACGCCGGCGTCCGGTTCGCGATCGCGGAGGACCAGGAGCAGGTCGACAAGCTTCTGGAGTTGAAGGAGCAATGCCCATCGCTCGAAGTCATCCTCTACGACGACCCGCGGGGGATGCGCCACTACGACCAGCCCTTCCTGCATTCGTATTCATCCGTCCAGGAGCGGGGCAAGGCATTCGCGCGGGACGACCCCGGCTACTTCGACGAGCAGATCGCGAAAGGCAGCGGCGGGGACGTCGCGATCATCCTCTACACCTCGGGCACCACCGGCAATCCGAAGGGGGTGATGCTCACCCATGACAACGTCCTCGTCACCGCGCGCAACGCGGTGGAGTTCGACGGGCTCGGGGCCGAAGACGAAGTGCTCGCATACCTGCCGATGGCGTGGGTCGGCGACAACATCTTCTCCTTCGGGCAGAGCTACGTGAGCGGGTTCTGCGTGAACTGCCCGGAGAGCGCGGCGACGGTGATGCAGGACCTGAAGGAGATCGGTCCGACCTACTACTTCGCCCCTCCCGCGGTCTTCGAGAACCTGCTGACCACCGTGAGCATCCGCATCGAGGACGCGAGCCGGATCAAGCGCAAGATGTACCACTACTTCATGGATCTCGCGAAGCGGGTGGGGGTCAGGATCCTGGAGGGTCGGCCGGTGTCGTTCGCGGACCGGCTCAGCTACCGGCTCGGCAGCCTGCTGGTCTACGGGCCGCTCAAGAACACCCTGGGCTTTTCGCGCATCCGCATCGCGTACACCGCCGGGGAGGCAATCGGCCCGGACATCTTCGACTTCTACCGATCGCTCGGCATCAACATCAAGCAGCTCTACGGCCAGACCGAAGCCTCGGTGTTCGTCACCATGCAGCCCGACGGCGAGGTGCGCGCCGACACCGTCGGCCGTCCCGCTCCAGGCGTGGAGCTGAGGATCGACGACGTCAGCGGGGAGGTCCTCTACCGCAGCCCCGGCGTCTTCCATGCCTATTACAGGAACGAGGAGGCGACCCGGGAGACGAAGACCGAGGACGGCTGGGTGCATACCGGCGACGCCGGGCTGCTGGACGGAGACGGGCACCTGCGCATCATCGACCGCGCGAAGGACGTGGGGAGGCTCAACGACGGCGCGATGTTCGCGCCCAAGTACCTCGAGAACAAGCTGAAGTTCTTCCCCCACGTCGCGGAGGCGGTGACCTTCGGCCACGGACGCGACCACGTCTCCGCGTTCATCAACATCGACCTCGACGCGGTGAGCAACTGGGCCGAGCGCAACGGCATCGTGTACGCGAGCTACCAGGAGCTCGCCGCGCATCCCCGGGTCTATGCCCTGATCGGGGACTGCATCGCCCAAGTGAATGCGGATCTCGCGGGCGATCCGCAACTCTGCTCATCCCAGATCAAGCGCTTCCTCGTGCTCCACAAGGAGCTCGACGCCGACGACGGGGAGCTCACCCGGACCCGCAAGGTGCGGCGCCGGACCGTCGCCGAACGCTACGCCCCGCTCATCGACGCCCTCTACTCCGGGGCCGACACCTGTCACATCGACACCGAAGTGGTCTTCGATGACGGCCGCCGCGGCGAGATCAGCGCGGACCTGAAGATCGACGAGGCGCAGGTGTTCTCCGGCCCGATGGCGAAGGCGAGCTGATGCCGGCCGCTCACGGATCCGCGGCCCCCGCTTGCGGGCGGGACGCCCGCATTCCCAGGAGTCTGCGCCGTTCCCCGGATCGGAACCGACCCTCGGTTCCGGCGGCGCCCGGACAGGAAGCGCACCGATGAGCGAGCGGTCGACGGCAGAGCGGATCACGTTCCATGAAGGCCGGGAGATCCTCGAAGTCGACTTCTCGGCGCTGACCTTTCGCGGCGCCGCCGACGTCGACGCCTTCTACGACGAGGTCGAGGCGCGGCTCGGCGAGACCGGCTCCCGCTGGTACTTCCTCGTCAACTACGAGAACTGCGAGATCGCCCCCGAGGCGTGGGCCGCGTTCGCCGAACGCGGCAAGCGCGCGAACATCACCCACGGGCTCGGCGCCGCCCGCTTCGGCGTGAACGTGGAGGTGCGCGAGTCGATCCGCGCCCACGCGCAGAGCGCGCAGTTTCGCGCCAACCTGTTCGAGTCGCGCGACGCGGCGCTCCTCGCCCTCGCCGACATGCGCAAGCGCCACCAGACGGCCGGCGCCGCCTCGGCGGAGTCGTTCCTGAAGGTCGAGGACGTCCTGCTGCGCTTCGGCGGGGTCACCGCGCTCGACAACGTCGGGTTCTCGGTGCATCCCGGGGAGGTGTTCTCGATCATCGGGCCGAACGGCGCCGGCAAGACCTCGATGCTGAACGTGGTCAGCGGGTTCTACCGGCCGACGAGCGGGCGCATCCTGTTCGAGGGCCAGGATCGGACGCACCTGAAGACGTTCGAGGTCGCGCGGCTCGGTTTCGCCCGGACGTTCCAGAACATCGCGCTGTTCCGGGGGATGAGCACCCTCGACAACATCATGACCGGCCGGCTCCTCAAGATGAAGTACAACTTCCTCACCGACGCCCTGTACCTGGGCCCCGCGCAACAGGAAGAGATCCGGCACCGGGAGTTCGTCGAGCGCATCATCGACTTCCTCGAGATCCAGGCGATCCGCCGCACCCCGGTCGGGAAGCTGCCGTACGGGCTGCAAAAGCGGGTGGAGCTCGCCCGCGCGCTGGCGATGGAGCCCAAGGTGCTGCTCCTCGACGAGCCGATGGCGGGCATGAACCTGGAAGAGAAGGAGGACATGGCCCGCTTCGTCCTCGACGTGAACGACCAGTTCGGGACGACCGTGGTGCTGATCGAGCACGACATGGGGGTGGTCATGGACATCTCCAGCCACGTGGTGGTGCTCGACCACGGCGTGAAGATCGCCGAGGGGACCCCGGACGAGGTGCGCAACGATCCGGTCGTGGTCCGTGCCTACCTGGGGGAAGGGTAGGAGCGAAGGGCGGGCGGGGACGAACGGAGCGATGCCGCCGATGATGGAAGAACTTCTGTTTTTCTTCGAGGTGCTGCTCGGCGGGTTGCTGACCGGCATCATGTACTCGCTGGTCGCGCTGGGCCTCGTGCTGATCTTCAAGGCGTCCCAGATCTTCAACTTCGCGCAGGGCGCCTTCGTGCTGTTCGCGGCCCTCACCTTCGTGCTGATGCTGGAGGTCGGGCCGGGCTTCTGGAGCTGGACCGGGTGGCTCGCGGTGGCCTTCGCGCTGCTCGCGGCGGGGATCTGGGGGCTGCGGCGGTACACCACCGTGCTCGACGCACCGAAGCGGTACGGCCGTACCCCGGTGGTGATCGCGGCGCTCGCCGTGGTGCTGCTGCCGGTCCTGTTCGACGGCGGCCAGCCGATGTGGCGGGCGATCTTCATCGTCGAGCTGACCTTCCTGATGCTCACCGTGGGGGCCCGTACCCCCAACTGGGCTGCCGGTGTCCTCCTCGGCCTCGCGGTAGCCTGCTTCTTCCTCGACGAGGCGATGCTGTGGCGCGCGCTCGCGCTGACCCTGCTGGTGATGATCATGATGGCCATCGCCATCGAGCGGATCGTGCTCCGCCCGCTCGTCAACCAGGAGCCCATCATCCTGTTCATGGCCGCGATCGGGTTGAACTTCGTCATCGAGGGGGTGGCGCAAGGGGTGTGGGACGCCGACGTGCACGCCCTCGACATCGGCATCCCCGACGTTCCCATCGCCTGGCTCAGGGAGAGCGTCGGCCTGTTCATCAGCGTTTTCGACGTGGTGGCGGCGGTGACCGCGGCGGCGCTGGTGGCCGCGCTGGCCTGGTTCTTCAACAAGACCCGGGTGGGGCGCGGGCTGCGCGCGGTGGCCGACGACCACCAGGCGGCGCTCTCGGTCGGCATCCCGCTGAAGAACATCTGGGCCGTGGTGTGGTCGGCCTCGGCGATCGTCGCGCTGTTCGCGGGCCTGATGTGGGGGTCGAAGCTGGGGGTGCAGTTCTCGATCGCGCTGCTCGCGTTCAAGGCCCTGCCGGTGATCCTGATCGGGGGGTTCACCTCCATCCCCGGCGCGATCGTCGGCGGCCTGATCGTCGGGTCCACGGAGAAGCTCTTCGAGATCTACGTCGGGATCCCCTTCTTCGGCGGAGGGACCGAGAACTGGAGCCCGTACATGCTCGGGACGCTGTTCCTGCTGGTGCGCCCGCAGGGGCTGTTCGGGGAGAAGATCATCGAGCGCGTGTGACGCGCCGCCGCCATGCGTCGGGGATCCATCGGCCATTTCAGGGACGGGAAGAGATAGGCAATGTTTTATCGCGAAGCAGGCCAGTTCAAGACCACGTACGCGAGCGACCAGGCGATCTTTCCCATTCGCCAGGACTACTGGTTCGTGATCGGGCTCGTGGCGTTCGCGTGCGTCGTCCCCCCCCTCACCGGCTCGCAGTACCTGATGGGGCCGATCCTGACCCAGTTCCTCGTGTTCGGGCTGGCCGCGCTGGGGCTGAACCTGCTCACCGGCTACGCCGGGCAGATCTCGCTGGGCACCGGCGGATTCATGGCGGTAGGCGCCTACGCCTGCTACAACCTCGTCCTGCGCCTGCCCGAGATCCCCTTGATCGCCAGCTTCATCCTCTCGGGCCTGTTCGCCGCGCTGGTCGGAGTCCTGTTCGGGCTGCCTAGCCTGCGCATCAAGGGGTTCTACCTCGCGGTCACCACGCTCGCCTCGCAGTTCTTCCTGCTCTGGCTGTTCGACCACGTCGGCTGGTTCACCAACTACGATCCGGCGGGGGTGGCCTCGGCGCCGACCACCACGCTGTTCGGCCGGCTTGCCGAAGCCGGGGGGCCGCTCGACTTCCTCGCTCCCGTCAACGTCCTGGTGTCCGGGCCCCAGGCGACGCCGGAGGTCAAGTACCTCGTCACCCTGGCCGTCGTCGTGGTCCTCACCCTGCTCGCCAAGAACCTCGTGCGCAGCGCCACGGGACGCGCGTGGATGGCGATCCGGGACATGGACATCGCGGCCGAGATCATCGGCGTGCGACCCCTGCGCACCCGGCTGGTCGCGTTCGCGATCAGCTCGTTCTACTGCGGCGTCGCCGGCGCGATGTACGTGTTCACCTACGTCGGGAACGCGGACACCGAGGCGTTCGACCTCATCCGCTCGTTCAACATCCTGTTCATGATCATCATCGGCGGGCTGGGCAGCATCATGGGCTCCTACCTCGGCGCCGCGTTCATCGTGCTCCTGCCGGTGGGGCTGAACGTCTTCGCCTCGACGGTCATGGGCGGGACGCTGTCGGGCGACGTGCTGGCGAACCTGGAGCTGATCGTGTTCGGCGGCGCCATCATCTTCTTCCTCATCGTGGAGCCGCACGGCTTCGCAAGGCTATGGCAGATCGCGAAGGAGAAGCTGAGGCAATGGCCTTTTCCGTATTGATGGAGGTCGAACCCGAAGGACGACGCGAGAGTGTGGCGGGCCGCGGACGACGCCGGGGATCGTCGTTCACGACAGCGGCTCGGGTACCCTGGAATCCCCCGTACCGCCCCGGAGGGCGGCAACCGGTGATCTGAACGATCAACCGATGTTCCAACGACACGATAAGGAGGAGTCACCGATGAGAACCACAAGACCTCTGCTTTCCCTGGTCGCCGCGAGCTTGGTGCTCACGCCCTTCGCGGCCACGCAGGCCCAGGACGAGCAATTCATCCCCGCGCTCGTGTACCGCACCGGCCCCTATGCCGCGGGCGGCTCCGGGTTCTGGGGCGGCATGGAAGACTACATGGAGCTGCTCAACATCCGCGACGGCGGGATCGGCGGCGTGAAGCTCACCTGGGAGGAGTGCGAGACGGCGTACAACTCCGACCGCGGGGTGGAGTGCTACGAACGCCTCAAGGGCAAGGGACCGACCGGCGCGGGCATCGTGCACCCGCTCTCCACCGGCATCACCTACCGGCTCATCGAGCGCGCCACCACCGACAAGATCCCGCTCATCTCCATGGGATACGGGCGCACCGACGCCACCAACGGCAAGGTCTTCCCCTACGTCTTCCCCCTGGTGACCAACTACTGGAGCCAGAACACGGCGAAGATCAAGTACATCGGGATGAAAGAGGGCGGCATGGGGAGCCTGGAGGGCAAGAAGATCGCCAACCTCTATCATGAGTCGAGCTACGGCAAGGAGACGATCCCGGTCCTGAACAAGCAGGCCGAGATGTACGGCTTCGAGGTCCGCCACTTCCCGGTCCCGCATCCCGGCCTCGATCAGAAGGCCACGTGGCTGGAGATCGCGCGGCGCTACAAGCCGGACTGGGTCATCCTGCGCGGCTGGGGGGTGATGAACCCGACCGCGCTCAAGGAAGCGTCCCGCGTCGGCTTCCCGGCCACGAAGATCGTCGGCGTGTGGTGGAGCGGCGCCGAGGAGGACGTCATCCCCGCCGGCAAGGCGGCGGTCGGCTACGTGGCCGCCGGCTTCCATCCATCCGGAGCCGATTTCCCGGTCATCCAGGAGATCCTCGACAAGGTGCACGGGGCCGGCAAGGGCCACATCTCGCCGCAGCGCGTGGGCACGATCTACTACAACCGCGGCCTCATCGCGGGGATCCTCACCATGGAGGCGATCCGCAACGCGCAGGGCAAGTTCGGCGCCAAGCCGCTCACCGGCGAGGAGATCCGCTGGGGCATCGAGAGCCTGGACGTTACCGAGGCGCGCATCGAGGAGCTCGGGGCCGAGGGGCTGATGTCCCCGCTCAAGGTGAGCTGCGCCGACCACGAAGGCGGCGGTGCGGTCAAGTTCCTGGAATGGACCGGAGCCGAGTGGAAGGAGGTCACCGACTGGATCGAGACCGACAAGTCGATCGTCAATCCGATGATCCAGGCGTCCTCCTCGCAGTACGCCACGGAGAAGGGCATCACCCCGCGCAGCGGGATGTCGATGGGCAGCGACTGCGGCTGATACATCCTCAGCCGTGGCTGACCGACGACGTCAGCCGCGGCTGATCGCCAACGTCAGCTACGGCCGGCCGATCCGCGGCGCATCCCGGCCGGCGGCAGAGACAGCCGAAGCACAGATGGACAGGGCCATGGAGACCAACGGGACGCCCCTGCTGAGCGTCAACAACGTCGAGGTGATCTACGACCACGTGATCCTCGTGCTCAGGGGGGTGTCCCTCGAAGTGCCCGAGGGGGGTATCGTCACCCTCCTCGGGGCCAACGGCGCCGGGAAGTCGACGACGCTGAAGTCGATCTCGAACCTGCTCGGCGCCGAGCGGGGCGAGGTCACGAAAGGTTCGGTCACGTACCGGGACGAGCGCGTCGACGGACGCACCCCGGCCGATCTCGTGAAGATGGGCGTCGTCCAGGTCATGGAAGGCCGCCACTGCTTCGGCCACCTCACCGTCGAGGAGAACCTGCTCACCGGCGCGTATACACGCACCGACGGCAGGGGCGCGATCGAGCGCGACCTCGAAATGGTGTACGGCTACTTCCCGCGCATCAAGGAGCGCCGCCGCGCGATGGCCGGCTACACCTCGGGCGGCGAGCAGCAGATGACCGCGCTCGGTCGCGCGCTGATGGCCAGGCCCTCGATGATCCTCCTCGACGAGCCGTCGATGGGCCTCGCACCGCAGCTCGTCGAGGAGATCTTCGAGATCGTGAAGAGGCTCAACGAGAACGAAGGCGTGACCTTCCTCCTCGCCGAGCAGAACACCCACATGGCGCTGCGCTACGCCCGGTACGGCTACATTCTCGAGAACGGCCGCGTGGTGATGGACGGCGAAGCTCGCGCACTGGCCGACAACGAGGACGTCAAGGAGTTCTACCTCGGCACCAGCGGAGGCGGACGCAAGAGCTTCCGCGACACCAAGCACTACCGCCGCCGCAAACGCTGGCTGGCGTAGAGGGCTGTTTCTCGGGAAGATGAACGAAGACGTTCACCAGAGGCTTCCATGTTGAAAAATAAAACGGATGGACTTAAAGAAGAGATCGGATTGTTGAAACTTGTATTTGGCTTGGTATTTTTGCCTTGGATTTCCCTATTGGGTTGGCTGGGAGGGCAAGTGGTGGAAGATCTTCCACAGAAGTTCGATTTGGAGGCGATACTGCGGAAATTGGAAGTGACGTCAGCGGATTCTCGGGTGGTGCTGGCGCTACTGGTATGGTCGGGTATGTCTATATTTCTACTGAGCTGCCTTCTGGAGATCAGGCGCAAAATTGACAAATTGTAAACCTTCGTTGACCGGGAGAGCCGTCATGGAGACGTCAAGTGGGATGATTGCAGGGTCGATTATAGTGCTGATTTTCGCCGCATTGCTGATCCCCATCAAGAAATCCAGGGGAATGTTGTCCTCGATTGCAGCACTGATTTTCGCCATGTTGTTTATAGCATTACTGGCCGTTGTCATGGTGCCTGGTGAAATAGTGGTTCCAACTATTGCAGCATCGATCTTTCTTGTAACACTCGTATTGATGCTGGTTATCGCATTACAGCCATCGAAAGGCCTGTTTGCCAAGATAGCCCATTTCTTTCTGATCCGGAACTCCGGTTCTACGGGATGAATATCCAGCATGACCCTTCATCCGCAGCCAGCTTGGTTACCCGCCCATTGGCGAGAATACCGAGCGAATCCGGCTCCTCGGGATGCTCCGGCCATCCGGATGTATTCCATCATACTCCGCGGACATGACCTCCGACCACTACGACACCCTCGAAACCCGCGACCCCGCAGCGCGTGAGGCGGAGCTGTTCGCCGCCCTCCGCGACCACTTGCGGGCCGCGATGCGCGCTCCGGCCGTCGCACGCATCCTCGAAGGAACGGACCCGGACGCGGTGACGGACCGCACCGCTCTGGCGGCGCTGCCCGTGCTCCGGAAGCCGGCGCTGATGGCGGTGCAGTCCGACTCCCCGCCGCTCGAGGGGTTGACGCCCGCCCCGGTCGGGGACTACGCGAACGTGTTCGCCTCCCCCGGCCCGATCTTCGAGCCCGCGCCGCGCCGTGCCGACGCCTTCCGCATGGCGCGCGCGCTCTTCGCGGCGGGGGTGCGCAAGGGCGACCTCGTCCACAACGCCTTCTCCTACCACTTCACACCGGCCGGCGCGATGCTGGAGAGCGGCGCCCGGGCGCTCGGCTGTGCGGTATTTCCCGCCGGCACCGGCCAGACCGAGCTCCAGGTGCAGGCGATTGCGCGGCTGCGCCCGAACGCCTACGTCGGCACGCCCTCGTTTCTCGACATCCTCCTCGACAAGGCGGCCGAGCTCGGCGAGGACGTGGGCTCGATCGCAAGAGGTCTGGTTTCGGGCGAGGCCCTCCCCCCGAGCCTGCGCGCCGCCATCGGCGAGCGCGGGGTCTCGGTCATGCAGTGCTACGCGACCGCCGACGTCGGACTGATCGCCTACGAATCGCCGGCGCTGGAAGGGATGATCCTCGACGAAGGCGCAATCGTGGAGATCGTGCGCCCGGGCACCGGCGACCCGGTCCCGGACGGCGAGGTCGGGGAGGTCGTGGTGACGCCGTTCAACCCCGACTACCCCCTCGTGCGCTTTGCGACCGGCGACCTCTCCGCGGTGCTGCCGGGCGCGAGCCCCTGCGGGCGCACCAACACCCGGATCAGGGGGTGGATGGGACGCGCCGACCAGACGACGAAGGTCAGGGGCATGTTCGTGCACCCGTCCCAGGTGGCCGAGGTCGTGCGGCGGCACGTGGAGATCGTCCGGGCGAGGCTCGTGGTCACCAGCGCCGGCAACCAGGACGTCATGACCCTGCGTTGCGAGAGCGGGACGGGCGATCCGGGCCTGGCCGGCGCGGTCGCGGCGACGATACGCGACGTGTGCAAGCTCCGCGGCGAGATCGAGATCGTGGCCCCGGGCTCGCTCGCGAACGACGGCAAGGTGATCGAGGATGCTCGTACCTACGAGTAGGGAGGGCAGGGTACGGCCATTGCTTCATCGGCGCCAGCTTCCCAACGGGCCCGCCGGACTCGCACCCGAAAACAGGCGCAATCCAGGCGGCGATGGCGATGAACGCGCCCCGATGATGCCGACGATGCTCGCTCCCTGGTCCTTTGTCCGTGAAGTCATCGACAAAACGACGAATTTTTTCCGGGCCGGGTCGGGATCCACACGGCGCGGCAGATACGCGCTTCGAGGTTGGCGACATCGGCACGCAGAGCGACGATGCCCGTCTTCGTGGCATGTTCGCCACGTCCGGGGACGGTGACTTGACGCAACGCTTCGGCGTGCGCTTCTGCCTGCCGCGTTCGACTCCCGCGGCTTCGAGGCCGCGGACGATGCGGCGGGTGTCGAAGGCTGTGGCATTTGCCGTGATCCATTCGACGGAACGTTGCGCGAGCAACTTCAACACGGTTCGGCAATCGTCGTTGGAAAGTCGTTGAGATGGAAACGTTGCCCAGCGGAAGGGTCCGGGGCCGGCGGGCGTCTCCGGTGCGGGCCTTCGCCACCATCAACGCCGCCGTCGAAGCGGAAGGGCTCGCCAGCCGTGGCGCGTTCCACGTCGATGCGGAGGACGCGGTTCCACGCTTCGGCGATGGTGCGCCCGCCCGGACGCTGGTCCTCGTCGGCAACGCCGGTCCCCGGATGTGGCCCGCCTTCGCGGCCTCCGAAGAGGCGAACGACGGCGCGCCGGACCCACTCGACCGGTGGAGCCGGCGGATCGTCACCCGGCTCGCGTGCACCCTGGACGCGGGCGCCCACTTCCCGTTCGGCGGTCCGCCCTGGCTGCCTTTCATCCGTTGGGCGCAACGGGCCGGCCCCGTCTACCCCTCCCCCATCGGACCGTTGGTGCACCCGGACCACGGCCTGTGGCATGCGTACCGGGGCGCTCTCGCGTTCCGCGAACGTCTCGACCTTCCGCCGCGCGACGAGCGCCCGAGCCCTTGCGAGCGCTGCGCCGAACGACCGTGCCTCTCGGCCTGTCCCGCCGGTGCGTTCTCCGCGAGCGGCTACGATGTCGATGCCTGTGTCGCGCACACTGCAAGCCGCGCGGGCGTCCGATGCCTCGACGGGGGATGCCTCGCCCGCCACGCCTGCCCGGCCGGACGCGATGCGGTATACGGCGCCCCGCAGGCGGCGTTTCACATGCGGGCGTTTCTCGCCGCAAGACAGTGCGCACGGCGAAGCAAGTAAGCGGTCACCCGGGTCTCTGCCCGGATTCTGCGGGCTCCGGTGCGATCCGGGCATCCGATGAAGCCCGAGGGCAGCGTAGTGAAACCGCCCGGTCCGGTGCCGTGGCGGTCCGCCGGCCGGCGGGTTCCTGCGGACCGGGCCGCCGATCGAGCGCCGGGCACGGGAGTGCGGGGGGTTCCGCCGAGTCTTCGCCGCTTCACGTCCATACGCCCGCGAGCCGATCGGATCTATGATGCGTTCCTCTCGGGGGAGCCGCTCGCCGATCCTCCGCGGACGGCGAGGGTTTGCCGGCCCCGCCGTCACCGCCTTCGGGGCTGGTGGGCAGCCGGCCGCTCGTCCGGCGGGGCCCGGTGGGCCGGGCCGGAGGCCGCATGGCAGGACGCGGCGACGGCAGGGCAGTCCGAACGGGGCAGCAGAGGCAGGGCAAACAGACAGGGCAAACAGACAGGGCAAACAGGCAGGGCAAACAGGCAGGGCAAACAGGCAGGGCAAACAGGCAGGGCAACCGAAACAATACAAAGGAGATGGAATCATGATCAGGAATCGTTTGAACCGGCGGAACTTCTTGCAGCGGACCGGATTCTGGGCGGCCGTGGCCGCGACCGGCTCGCTGCCGGGGCCAGCGTACGCGGCCCGCGACAAGGAGCTCAACATCTACTGCTGGGAAGGCTACAACTCCGACGACGTGCTCGACCCCTTCCGCCGCGAATTCGACGCCAAGGTCCGCGCCGAGGGCCTCACCTCCGACCCGGATGCGGTCAACCGCCTGCGCGCGGGCGAGACCGCGGTGTGGGACCTCATCAACGTCAACAACCCCTGGGCGCGCGAGATGATGTATCCGGAGGGGCTGATCCGGCCGCTTCCGAGGGATCGCTTCGAGCCGATGTTCGAGAAGATGATGCCGGCCTTCCATCCGCCGTACGAATGGGCGATGGACAGGTCGGGCCGGGAGCTGCTCGGGATGACCCAGCGCTTCGGGCCGTTCAACTTCGTGGTCAACACGGACAGGATCTCACGCGCCACGGCGGAGGACGAGGGCTTCAACGTCTTCCTGGACTCCGCCATGAACGGAAGGTACGGCGTCCTCACCTACGACAACTGGAACATCTACCACATGTGCGTCACCGCCGGGGTGCATCCGTTCAAGGCGCACACCGAGGAGGAGATCGCGGCGTTCACGGACGCCTGCAAGAAGATCTTCAACGGCGCCAAGCTGCTGACGGACGATCTGGTCCAGATGAACCTGGCGCTCATCAACGGCGAGGTCGACGCCTACTTCACGGGCGGCACCTACACCGCTTCCCCGGCGCGCTACGACGGTGCGACGCAGGTGCGCGGCATCACGCCGAAATCGGGTCCGATGGACGGCAAGGGCGGCATCGTGTGGATCGAGCTGACCTCCGCCGTCAACAATCCGGAGCCGTCGCCGCTGGCCGACGAGTTCCTGGCCTACGTCCAGCGCCCGGACATCTCCAAGCGGGTGGCCTTCGCGGAGGGCACCTACAATCCGGTGTCGCAGATGGGCGACCCTGCGGTCATGGAGCAGTTCGACGCGGACGAGCTGAACGCCATCCAGTGGGACAGCCTGGAAGAGGAGATGGCGAACTCCGCCGATTACGACATCAACCCGGACTACGCGCAAATGTACGAGATCTACTCCGCCGCGAAGCGCGAGCGCGAGTCCTGACGCGGTCGAGGCTCCTGGTGTCCGGGTCCGGAGGGTCGATGGAGGGCAGCGGCACGGAGCCGTTCCTCGTACTGGACGGCCTCACCAAGCGCTTCGGCGATTTCGTCGCCGTCCGCGACGTGGCGCTCGAGATCCGGGAGGGCGAGTTCTTCACCCTCGTCGGGCCTTCCGGCTCCGGGAAGACCACCATGATTCGCCTGCTGGTGGGCATGGACCCGCCCACCGGCGGCGAGATCCGGCTCAAAGGGGAGCTGCTCAACCACGTTCCGGCGAACCGGCGCCCGACCTGCATGGTGTTCCAGAACCTGGCCTTGTTTCCGCACAAGAGCGTCGGCGAGAACATCGAGTTTCCCCTGAAGATCGCCGGGGTCGAGCGGGCGGCGCGAAGGGCGAGGGCGCTGGCGCTGCTCGAACAGTTGCACCTCCCCGCCGGCTGGTACGGCAAGGGCGTGAACCAGTGCTCGGGCGGCGAGCGCCAGCGGATCGCGCTCGCCCGCGCGCTGGCGTTCGATCCACAGATCCTGTTCTTCGACGAGCCGCTCTCGGCGCTCGATTTCCGGCTGCGCAAGACCCTGGAGAAGGAGCTCAAGGACATCCACCGGGAGACGGGCAAGACCTTCGTCTACATCACGCATTCGCTTGAGGAAGCCATGGTGATGTCGGACCGGATCGGCATCATGAAGGACGGGGGGCTGGTCCAGATCGGAACCCCGGACGCGATCTACAACCGGCCGGTCGACAGGTTCGTCGCGGAGTTCATGGGAGAGGTGAACACGTTGGAGGTGGAGGCGGCGGGGGCCGGCCGGGTGCGGGTCTGCGGCGGCGGGGCCGAATTCGCGGTCCGGGACGTGCCTCCGGAGTTCACCGGCGGATTCCTCATCATCCGCCCGGAGGTCATGAAGCTTGGCCTGGACTCCCTGGACGTGGCGAACACGCTCACCGGCCGGCTCTTCAACGACTATGCCCTCGGATCGAGGATCCAGTACCAGATCCGCACCGCCGACGGCGCACACTGGCTCGTGGAGCGGCTCCAGGACGAGTCCTTCGAGGGCGGCCTCGGGACCGACGTCACGTTGGGCTGGCGGCCCGAAGACTCCATCCTGGTGGGCCGCTGATGCCGGCGCAGGGCGGCAAGGCGAGGAGCCGGCTCCGCCGGCCGGGGCCGGGCATGCTCTGCGCCGCGCCGGTGTCGCTGTTCCTGCTCGCCGGGTTCGCGGGCCCCCTCCTCATCCTGCTCGGCTACAGCTTCATGCCGCCGCGCACCTTCTCGCTCTTGCAGGCGCCGACGGTCGCCAATTTCGTCTCCGTCGTCACCGACAGCTACTACCTGTCCTTCTTCTGGTCCCTGTTCCTCGCGGTCGTGACGGTCGTTCTGCTCTTCCTGATCTGCTATCCCGTCGCCTACGGCATGGCGAAGCTGTTCGGCCGGTGGGCGCATCTGGTGACCGCCCTGGTCGCCCTGCCGCTGCTCATCTCGGAGAACGTCCGGCTGTTCGGCTGGGTGTTGATCCTGCTGAAGAACGGCATCCTCGACGGCACGCTCCAGCATCTTTTCGGCGTCTCGGCGTCGGGCCTGCTCTACACGGTGCCGGCCATCGTCCTCGGACTGGTCTACGTCTACCTGCCCTTCATGCTGTTCCCGCTGGTCATCGGCATCTCGATGGTCCCGGACAGCCTGAAGGAGGCGGCCTTCGACCTCGGCGCCTCGCGGTGGCAGGTGTTCCGGGAGGTGGAGCTGCCCCTGTCGACGCCGGGGATCATGATCGGCGGCATCCTGACCTTCGTCCTTTCGCTGGGGTCGCTCGCCGAGTCCAAGATCCTCGGGGGGCAGGCGGTCATCATGATCGCCGACGACATCGAGAGCGCGTTCACCTTCGCCCAGGACTGGCCCAAGGGATCGGTGCTGTCGGTGCTCCTGATCGGCCTGTCCGGCCTCATCGTCTTCATGCTGCTGCGCAGGATCGACCTGGACCGGATCATCGGGAGGCGCTAGGCCGATGGCCACGCACCGGAGGGGAGGGACGGCGCGAATGCTCGTCGCCCTGTGGACGGTGGGCGTCCTCGCCTTCCTGTACGTTCCGATGGTCGCGGTGGTCCTGGCCTCGTTCTCCAGGCAGAGGTACTTTCGATTTCCGATCGCCGGCTGGTCGACCCAGTGGTACGAGAAGGCGGGCGAGTCGCTTTCGGTGCGCGATCTCGTGTGGACCTCGCTCACCGTCGCGGTGCTGGTGACGATCTTGTCGGTGGTGCTCGCGTTCTTCGGGGCGCTCGCCTTCGCCCGCTACGACTGGAAAGGCCGCAAGCTCTACCAGCGCCTCGTGCTGCTGCCGATCTTCTTTCCCCAGGCGGTGCTCGGGCTCGCCCTGCTGCTGTGGTTCTCGGTCCTCGGGGTCACGACGAGCTGGCACACCGCGGTCTTCGCCCACATGGTGTGGATCGTGCCGATCGTCGTGCTCATCATGTCGATCCAGGCCTACGGCTTCGACCCGGCCCTGGAAGAGGCCGCCTTCGATCTGGGGGCGAACCGATGGCAGGTGCTGAAGGAGGTCACCATTCCCATCCTGGCCCCCGGGATCGTCTCCGGCGCGATCTTCGCCTTCCTGCTGTCGTGGAGCAATTTCCCGCTGTCGCTGTTCTCGACCGGCGCCGATCAGACCGTCCCCGAGTGGCTCTATTCCAAGATGGTCTCCGGCTACACTCCGATGGTTCCGACCCTCGGCGCGCTCACCATGGCCGGAGCGGTGCTGCTGCTCCTGCTCGCCTGCCCGGTCTGGCTGATCGGCCGGGCGCGGAGACGGTCCGGATCGCGGCCACCGCCACCGTCGCGATGACCGGGGCCGCCATCTTCGCCATGGCCGCCAATCCCCATGTCCCCCGTCGTCACTTCAACCAGGGAGGAGGCTCAGGATGCTGACATCCATCGCAGGACGCTCCGTGATCGTCACCGGAGCAAGCAAGGGCATCGGCAAGGGCATCGCCCGCGTCTTTGCCGGGCAGGGCGCGAAAGTGCTGATCGTGGCCCGCACCCTGGCGGACGCGGACGCCGCGGCAGCGGAGATCGGCAACGGCGCCAGCGCGTTTTCCGCCGACGTGGGCGACTGGGAGCAATGCCGGGCGATGGCGGAGGCAGCGGCCTCGCGCCACGGCGGTATCGACGTCCTCTGCGCGAACGCCGGCGTCTATCCCCAGACCAGCATCGAGGACATGGACCCCTCCGAGTGGGATCTCGTGATGGGCACCAACCTCCGGGGCAACTTCCTGAGCGTCAAGGCGTGCCTGCCGGAGCTGAAGAAGTCGGATCAGGGCCGCGTCGTCCTGACCTCGTCGATCACCGGCCCGGTGACCGGCTTCCCCGGCTGGTCCCACTACGGCGCGTCGAAGTCCGGCCAGCTCGGGTTCATGAGGACCGCCTGCATCGAGCTCGCGAAGCATGGCGTCACCATGAACGCGGTCCTGCCCGGAAACATCGTCACCGAAGGGCTGGAGGGCCTGGGGGAGGACTATCTCGAGACCATGGCCGCCTCCATCCCCCTCAAGAAGCTGGGCGTCGTCGAGGACGTCGGACACGCCGCCCTGTTCCTGGCCTCGAGGGAGGCCAACTACATCACGGGCCAGACGATCGTCGTGGACGGCGGACAGATCCTGCCCGAGTCGCTGGAGGCGCTGGAATGAGACGACCGCAGGAAGGGCGTCCTGTCGGGACCGTTGCGGGCGGCGGCGGACAGGGTCTTGCCCACGCCGGTCTCGACCGCCCGCCGGCGCCGGGTTCTGCGACGGTGTCGTGGATCGCGGGCCAATGCCTCATCGCGTGCTTCCACGCTCCGGGCGCAGCCACATCGCAGTGCCGTCCCGGGCGATTTCGCCGGGCAGCCCGATCTCCCAGTCGAGGTAATCGCGCATCGCCTTCTCCATGCCTCCCTCCGCCTCGTGGACGGGAACCAGGACGTCGTCCGGGTCGTCGAGGAAGCACGGCTCGGCGGCGGTGAGCGGGTACCCGGCCGCGACCCAACCCGCGTTGCCGCCTTCGAGCAGCCGCAAGGACGCATCGACGGAGGCCGCGGCATCCGCGGCGGCAAAACGTGCGAGTGCCTCGTCGTCGGAGGTGAGAACCAGCATCCGTCGTCCGGAGGGGCGGCCGGAGAGCGACCGTTCGAGCCTTGCCCGGACCGCATGGCAGGCGCCGGGAATGTGGCCGGCACGGTAGGCACGGCTCAGGGAGATGTCCACGACCTCCGCCCCGCCACGGTGGAGCGCCGCCGCGAGGGCATCGGGGGTGACGAGGGGGACCGCTGCGCCGCCTTCGATACGATCCGCCGCCGCGACCACGCCGGGGGCGGCGCCCTCCCCGCGCACCTTGCCCGAACCGGGCAACGGCGGCACCGGCATTCCCGTGTCGAGCGCGTGGCCCTCGAGGCCCCCTTCGAGCACCACTGCATCGCACCAGCCCATCTGCACGAGCCAGGAAGCGGTCATCGTCGCCCGCGCTCCGTCGTCGTCGGTGAGGACGATGCGCGAACGCAAGGTCCCGATGTGGCGGTCCGTCGCCTGGACGAGCTGTCCGCCGGCGACCCAGCGCGCATCGGGCAGATGGCCGGCTTCGTACTCCTCGCGGGTGCGGACGTCGAATACGAACAGCGAGCGGGAGCCGGACTCCGCACGCCACCGGTCGAACGTGGTGCGGTCGATCGACCGCACCGTGAACCGTCGTGCAACCCGCGCCGCCGCGGCCCCGGCCTTTGCGAGCCCCTCGGCTGAAGGCTTCGCAGCGTGCTCCGTCGCGCCTTTTGCCAGATCGAACCCCGCGAGATGCCACGCCATGGTGCCGTTGCGCAACACCGCCACCCGGTTGGGCACACCGGCGTTGATGAGCGACTGCGCGCCGATGATGCTCCGGGTGCGGCCCGCGCAGTTCACGACGACCATCGTTTCCGGCGAAGGCGCGGTGTCGTGCACGCGGTACGCGAGTTCGGCGCCGGGGCAGCAACGTCCGCCGGGGATGCTGAAGTTGGTGAACTCGGGAGTCGGACGGCTGTCGAGGATGACCAGATCCTCGCCCGCGGCGAGCATCGTCCGAAGCTCTTCGGCCGACACCGAGGGCGTGCCGAAGTCGTGCTCGACCACCTCGCCGAACGCCTTGCTCGGGACGTTGACGCCGCTGAAGAGGGAATAGCCGGTCGCGGCCCAGGCGCCGATGCCGCCTTCCAGCACCGAGACGCCGGTATAGCCGAGCTGCCCGAGACGCGCGGCGGCCCGCGCCGCTTCCCCCGCCTTCGCGTCGCATACCACGACCCGCACGCTACGACGGGGAGCGAGGAGCGGCGCCAGCCTTTCAAGCCTCGAAAGGGGGCAGCAGCTCGCGTAGAGGACGTGGGATTCGGCGAACCGCCGCTCCTCGCGCGCGTCGAGCAGCGCAAGCTCCCGATCGTCGAAGATCATCCGCCTCAGCTCGTGTGCGGTCACCGTCTGCATCGATCTGCCCTCGATCCCGGACAGCAGCCGCATCGCCACCTCGACGTTGTCGAACCAGCGACCGGGGTGATGGCCGAGCTCGCGGGCGAAGCGCCGCGCATCGCTTGCATGCCCGAACCCGGCGTTGTACGCGGCCAGCGCGTGACCTGCCGCCCGGCGGAAGCTTCAGGCGTCGTCGGCGCTGCGCCTGAAGTTGAACACCGCGCCTTCGCGGATGCCGGAAGGCCAGCGCGAGGTCACCGTCTTCATGCGGGTGAAGAAGCGCACGCCCTCCGGGCCGTGCATGTGGTGGTCGCCGAACAGCGAGCGTTTCCAGCCGCCGAAGCTGTAGTAGGCGGTCGGCACCGGGATCGGCACGTTGACCCCGACCATGCCGATCTGCACGCGGTGGGCGAAGTCGCGCGCGGCGTCGCCGTCGCGGGTGAAGATCGCAGCGCCGTTCCCGAGCTCGTGCTCGTTGACGAGCCTGAGCGCCTCCTCGTAGTCGTCCGCCCGCACCACGCTCAGGACCGGCCCGAAAATCTCCTCTTTGTAGATGCGCATGTCCGGCGTCACGCGATCGAAGATGCAGCCGCCGATGAAGAAGCCGTCCTCACGGCCTTCGACGGCGGCGCCGCGGCCGTCCACGACCAAGGCCGCCCCTTCCCCGACGCCGGTGTCGACGTAGCCCCGGACCTTGTCGCGGTGCTCGCGGGTGACCAGCGGCCCCATCTCCACCCCGCCGGTGTCGAAGGCGCCGATCTTCAGCGCCTCGACCCTCGGCTTCAGCCGCCCGATCAGATCGTCGGCGGTCTCGTCACCGACCGCCACCGCGACCGCTACCGCCATGCACCGCTCCCCGGCCGAGCCGTAAGCCGAGCCCACGAGGGCGTCGGTCACCTGGTCCATGTCGGCGTCCGGCATGACCACCAGATGGTTCTTCGCCCCGCCGAGCGCCTGCACCCGTTTACCCGCGGCGGTCCCGGTGCGGTGGACGTACTCCGCGACCGGCGTCGAGCCCACGAAGCTCACCGCCGCGACGGCCTCGTGGGCGAGCAGCGCGTCGACCGCTTCCTTGTCGCCGTTGACGACGTTCAGCACGCCGGGCGGCGCCCCGGCCTCGATCGCCAGCTCGGCGAGCCGCAGGCCGCAGGACGGGTCCTTTTCCGAGGGTTTCAGCACGAAGGTGTTGCCGCAGGCCAGCGCCACCGGATACATCCACATCGGGACCATGGCCGGGAAGTTGAAGGGCGTGATGCCGGCGCATACGCCCAGCGGCTGGCGGACGTTGAAGCTGTCCACGTTGCCGGCGACGTTCTCGTTCATCTCGCCCTTGAGGAGCTGGGGGATCCCACAGGCGAACTCGACGATCTCGATGCCGCGGGTGACCGAGCCGCGGGCGTCGTCGAGGGTCTTGCCGTGCTCGGAGGAGCAGGTGCGGGCGAGATCCTCGCGATGTGCTTCGAGGACGTCCCGGTAGCGGAACAGGATGCGCGCGCGTTGCGAGGGCGGGGTCGCCGCCCACGCGGGGAACGCCGCCTTCGCCGCCCGGACCGCCTTGCCGACCTCGTCCGCGGTCGCGAACGGCACCCGCGCCTGCACCCGCCCGGTCGCCGGGTCGTAGACGTCCCCGAAGCGGTTGCTCTCACCGGGAACGCGCCGGCCGTTGATGAAGTGATGGAGGGTGGGTGTGTTCATGTCGCTGCCGGCCGTGGCCATGGGTCTTCTCCAGGGGGGTCTTCTCCAGGGGGGTCTTCTCCAGGGGGGTCTTCTCCAGGGGGGCTTCTTCAGGGAGAACCCCCGCGGACGCGGGGGTTCGGGTGTGACCGGGGTGAAGGAGTCCGCGCATCGGTGCTCACGCCTCGATCGCGAGCTCCTCGGGGAAGATGTAGCCCGTGGGATGGATCTTGTAGCCCAGCACGCGCTTGTCGAACGCGGCGAACTGGCCGCGCCACAGCGGCTGGGTGATCGGGCCGCGCTCCTGCATGATGGTCTCGAGGCGGCCGATGATCTCGGTGCGTTCGGCGAGGTCGAGGGTGCCTTCCGCCTTGGTCAGCAGGGAGTCGAACTCGGCGTCGCTGAAGCGCGACTCGTTCCACGGCACCCCGGAACGGTAGGCCAGGGCCAGCACCATGAAGCCGAGCGGGCGATGCGCCCAGGAGGTGAACCCGAAGGGCACCTTGTCCCACACGTCCCAGAACTGGGCCGACGGCATCAGGTTGATGTTCACGCGGATGCCGGCCTCCTTCCACTGCTCCACCATCGCCTGCACCGCCTGCAGCTCCCAGGCCGGCTCCTTCTTCGAGGCGATCTCCATCTCGATGCCGTCCGGCCAGCCGGCTTCGGCCAGCAGCTTCTTCGCGGCCTCGACGTCGCGGTTCATGAAGGGCAGCTTCTTGTAGTCGGGATGCACCGGGCATACGTGGTGGTGCTCGCCCGGCGAGCCGATGTTGCGGTAGGCAAGCTCCAGGCAGCGCGGGGTGTCGACCGCGAGACGCATGGCCCGCGCGATCCGGGGATCCTTGAACTCCTCGCGGTCCATCTGCACCCGCGCCACCCCGGTCCCCGCGGTGATCACCTCGTAGAGCGTGGTGTGCGGGAGGCTCTTGAGGACGTCGAGGGTGTTCACGTCGGTATCGCCGCTGTACTGGCCGTGCACCTGCTGCGAGGCCAGCGCGCCGACGGTCGCGGACGGGTCGTCGCCGAGGTCGACGTAGATCACCTCGTCGAGGAAGGTCTCGCCGCCCCACCAGCCCTCGCGCTTCCTGAGCACCGCGGTCTCGCCGACGCTCTGCTCGACCAGCGGATAGGGGCCGGTGCCGTTCGAGCCGGGGCCGAACTTGCCGCCTTCCTCCGGGTCGAGCATGGCGAAGGGGTAGTGGAACAGGTGCTCCGGCACCGCGACCTGCGCCTCCTTGAGGTTCAGGCGCACGGTGTGGTCGTCCACCTTCTCGATGGCGTTGGCGTCCCAGAGCCGGGTGCTCTTCTTCGGGTTGCCCTTGTCGTCCTTCTCGCCGGTCTCGTACTCCTCGAGCATGTAGCCCTTCATCAGGCCGAGTACGGAAGATCCGGTGCCCGGGTCCAGGCAGTGCTCGATGTTCCAGATGACGTCATCGGCGATGAAGTCGCGTCCGTTGTGCCACTTGACCTTCTCGAGGTGCAGGTTCCAGGTCTTGAGGTCGTCGCTCGCCGTCCACTTGTTGCAGAGGTAGGGCCGGGTGACGTTGTCGGAGCCGGTCCTGGTCAGGTACTCGTGGGTGCCGCGTCCCTGGTTCGAGTCGTGCAGCCAGGAGTAGGTATGCGGGCTGTCCACCTTGTACACGCGCATCGAGATGCGCAGCGAGCCGCCCTTGGGCATGTCCGCCGCCCTGGCGGATTTCGGTGCGACCATGCCCATCATGCCGTAGGCGGCGGTGGCGGAGACGCCGAGCAGCGTCGAGTAGCGGATGAACTCGCGGCGGCCCATCCTGCCCTCGTTGAACTGCCGCTTCAGTTGCTTCAGTCCGGGATGCTCTCGTTTTCTCGTCATTGAAGTGTCTCCTTCGTCATGCCCGTCGTCAGCGCCGCTTGTCGGCGTTGGTCGAAGGCCGATGGCCGGTGTTGCGGGCATCGCCGTCAAGCGGCCCGGGGAGGCGTCCGCAGGCAGGAGGCCGGCACCGGACGCCGAATACCGCATCAAGAGGAAGGGTAGTCGAGTCCGATCCGTATGAGAAGACTGACGTGATTCCGGGTCGGCCCCCTGCCGCCGGCCGCGGCTGGCCGCCGTGGCTGCAGCGGTTCCCGCCGGCGCTCCGGTGCTTGACGCGACAGCGCGATACCGGGGCGGTTCCGGGGGATGGAGCGCCTGATCATCATCGCGTCGGATCTTTTCGAACGTCGCCATGCCTGGCGGGATTGCTGCCAAGGCGCAGGCGGCTTCCGGAGGAACTTCTCCGGCATCCTGCGCTGTCGTTCCCCCGCCTGCCGGCGGCGGCGTCGACCCCGTTCGGGACAAAGCGGGCCGTCCACCCGCTGCCGATGCACGTGGCGCGCTTGATGCAGATCATCACGACGCGCCTCAATCCAGCAGCAGTACGGCCGCTTCCGCCGGCCAGCAGATCGTCTCGCGGTCCCCCATCTCGTAGGAGCGGTCCGAGGCGCTGCGGTGCTGCTCGACGTGGACGAGTACGCCTTCACCGACCTCGAAGACGTCCGTTTCGAGCGAGCCCAGGAACTCGGTCGCGACGTAGCTCCCCTCGACCCGGTTGGCCATGCCGGCGTGGATGCCGGTGTGCACCAGATCCGCGCGTACCGAGAAATGGGCGTGCCGCCCGATCTCGACGGCCCGGTCGTCGTCGTGGTGGGCGCGCACGTAGAACAGGCGCCCGGCGGACTCCACGAAGACGACGGAGCCGCTGCGCGACCGGATGACGCCTTCGAAGACGTTGTTGTTGCCGATGAAGTCGGCGACGAAGCGGGTGCGCGGCGCTTCGTAGATCTCGCGCGACGTGCCGGTCTGCTGGATGACCGCGTCGCTCATCACGATCACCTTGTCGGCCATCGACATGGCCTCCTGCTGGGAGTGCGTGACCATGACGAAGGTGATGCCGAGCTCGCGCTGGATCTTCTTCAGCTCGACCATCATCTGCTGGCGCAGGCTGTAGTCGAGGGCGCCGAGGGGCTCGTCGAGCAGCAGCACCGTGGGCTTGCTGATCAGGGCGCGGGCGAGCGCAACGCGCTGCTGCTGGCCGCCGCTCAAGTCCCGCGGGTAGCGCTCGGCGAGCTCGTCGAGGCTGACCATCCGCAGCATCTCGCGCACCTGCCGGTCGCGCTCGCCGCGCTCGATCCCCTTGACCTTGAGGCTGAACTCGACGTTCTGGTGGACGGTGCGGTGGGGAAAGAGCGCGAAGCTCTGGAACATCATCGAGGTGTCGCGCTGCGACGGCGCCAGATCGGTGACGTCCTGGCCCGCGATGTAGATCTTGCCCTCGGTGACCTCTTCGAGGCCGCCGATCATCCGTAGCGTGGTGGTCTTGCCGCAGCCGCTCGGGCCGAGCATGGCGACGAACTCCCCGTGCTCGATCTCCGCGTTGAAGTCGATGACCGCGCGCACGCCGCCGTCGAAGGTCTTGTTGACGTCGACCAGGACGACGTCGGGATCAGGCACCGTCCGGCGTCCTCAGCCGCGGGCCGCCGGACGACATGGATCGGACTTCTGCCATGCACCCATCGCTATGCCGCCTCTGTCGTATTTCTCGATCAACCGGTAGACCTTTGCGAGTTCCTTCGCGTGGTTCACGTAGCCGGATCTGGTTGTGGCTGTTGTAACCAGACGATCGGCTCCCGATTGTTTCTCTCCAGGTATTCGTTGGCGCAAGAGAAATGGCTGGTTCCCTTGATTCCAGCCCCATAGCTCGGGTGCTGTGCACATAAGACCTTATGGCGGCTGCGGTCGATATGTACGATCTTCTTCATCGCATGGGCTCCCCACAACATGAAGACAACGTGCCCGGGATCACGGCAGTTTATTGCTTTGACGATTTTGGTCGTGAAACGCTTCCAGGCTCTCCCTGCGTATCCCTCGATGTGTGCGTTGCGTGGGCGTTCTCCATCAGGCTGGTCTGCTACTTGTCGAAATGTCAACACCGTGTTCAGCAGGAGCACACCCTGATCAGCCCAGGGCCTCAGGCAAACGTGGCTGCCAGGTAGCCTATCCTGAAATCGATCACTTCCTCCCGGCGCACAGTCTTCGTTGACTTCGCGAATGATGTTCTTTAGCGAATCGTTGTGACTCCGGTGTTGGGCGTAAGTTTCCTGCATGGAGAAGGCCAAGCCATCCGCTTGGCCCTGGTTAGGATAGGGTTCTTGGCCCAATATGACGACCTTTACGTCCTCCAACCGCGTACGGTACAAGGCTTCGAAAATAAGATCCGCAGGCGGAAGAATCGCATATCCATCTTCTTCGCATTGAAGGATATTGCGTAGAGAGCGCATGAGTCGCCACCTGACTGTCCTCCGGAGGATCGGCAACCAATCACTATCCGCGAAACGTTGCTCGATATGGCCCGGGGTCAATACATCGCCCATTTGTAATCCGTTCGGCATAACAAACTCCGTCTGGTTCTTCGTGATCAGTGTTGTGTCCCGCCGGTTTCCAGGCAGTCGGCCCCCGGTGCGCGGCTCAACGTTGGCGGTCGGATGGCGGTGGTCGGTCAATCCCGATTGGACGTCCGCTTTGCGTCAAGCTCATTTCGGGAGCGAAGCAGCCTGGCCTGTACCGATTCCAGCAAGGTGTCGCGCACGAACGTGCTCGCTTCGAGTATCTCGATGCCGATGATCTCTCCCTTGCGGTTGAGCTCCGCCGTAATGTTGGGACTCAGCTCTGCGCTACCCGCCTCCTCCTCCTCGTCGTTGATCACGAGGTGCAGCACATCCTCCCGCTCGAAGTAATGCAGCCGCGGTCTTGTCATGGCGGTGTGTACCTGCCCGTTCGCAACCGAAAGTTGATCTGTCTCCGTCCGCCCTCACTTCGAGGACTTCGCCAGCGCCTGCAAAAGATTCCACGCGGTGGCGAAGGGCACGTCGTCGAAGGTCCCGCCCTCGTTCACCGAGCCCAGCACCGCGAGGGCGCGGGTCGCCTCCTCGTCGCCGCCCGCCGCCTCCCCGAGCCGTTCGAGCGCCGCCGCGAAGGGGGTGTCCAGGGCGTCGCCGAGATGGGCGTCCACCAGGCCCGCGATCCGCTCCACGTGGCCGCTCAGGGGGCCGCCGTCCGGGCGGCGGAAGATCCCGCGGATGCCGTCGCGGGCCAGACGGTCCCGCAGCCCCTCGGGCAGGGACTGGGCCACGCCTTCCAGCGCCTCCCCGATCCCGAACCCCGACGTGAAGAGCTGGCGGATGTTGTCCACGGTGCCGCCGTCGCCGCCGTACATCCGGATGTGGGCGCCGGTCAGGGCGCTGCCCATGGCCTTGGCCTGGTCGATGTGGACGTCGCGCTCGGCCTCGATGTGCAGCTTGGCGAGCTCCAGGAAGGTCGCGGACTCGTTGTACTTCTTGAGGGCGTCGGCCTTGGCCTCGATCCCCACCGCCTCGGCCTGGAAGCGGCGCTGGACGTTCTCCACGCGCAACGCCTCGACGTGCACCTCCGCCCGCCCCACCGCGCCGGCTTCCCGCTCGATGCCCTCCGCCGAGATCTGCTGGGCCTCGCTGGTGGCGCGGGCGCGGGTGAGGGTGGCTTCGGCCTCCCGCTCCGCCGCCAGGCTGCGCGCCTCGGCCTGGGTGAGCATGTGCATGCGCGAGATCTGGGCCTTGTTCTCCTCCTCGATCCGGCGGGTGTCGGCGTCCTTCTCGGCCCGGATGCGGTCGATCTCCTTCTGGCGGGTGGCGTCCGCGACGCGGCGCACGGACTCCGCGTCATGCTCCGCCTGCTCGCGCCGTGCGGTCATCTCCAGGCGGTGGGCCTCCGCCTGCTCCAGCTCGCGGGTCTTCGCGGCCAGGGCGATCTGGCGGTCCCGCTCCTCCTGCTCGCGGGCAAGGAAGCGCTGGATGTCCGTCCGCTCCCGCTCCTGCTCCTTGGCGATGAGGGCGATCTCGCGCTCGCGCTCCTCGACCTCCACCGCCAGCGCCTTCTTCACCCGGGTCCGCTCGACCTCCTCGTCCTTGCCGGTGAGGGCGATCTCGCGCCCGCGCTCCTCGACCTCCACCGCGAGGCGCCGTTGCACCTCGGCCTGCTCCAGCTCGCCGGCCTTCGCGACCAGGGCGATGTCGCGGTCCCGCTCCTCGGTCTCGCGCGCCAGCCCGCGCCGGATCTCGGCCGCCTCGCGTTCGCGGGTCTCCTCGATGATCGCGACGTCCTTCCGGAGCCGCGCCGCCTCCAGGGCCTGGGCCTTGGCGATCTCCTCCTGCTCGACCTGCCAGCGCTGCTCCAGGATGAAGCGCTGCTGCTCGCTCAGCACCCGGGCCCGCTCGTTGGCCACCTCCCGCTCCTGCTGCGCCTGGGCGAACGCCTCGTCCTTGTCGATCTCCAGCATCGCGAGGCGGGTTTCCAGGCTGCGCCGGCGGACCGAGAGCGCGGTCGCCTCGGAGGATTGGTGCCGCTCGTCGCGGGCCACCTCCTCCCGCCCCATCACCGCGGTGGTGCGGTCGATGTCCGCCGTCTCCCGCGCCTGCTCCTTGGCGATGAGTTCGATCTCCTTGTCCTTCTCGGCCCGCTCGCGGGCGAGGGCGCGGCCGATCCCGGCCAGCTCCTCCTCCTCCGCCTTGGCCACCAGGGCGATGCGGCGGTCGTGCTCCGCGCGCTCCTCGGAGAGCTTGCGCCGGATGTTGGCGAGTTGCTCCTCCTCGGTCTTCGCGACCAGCTCGATCTCCCGGTCCCGGCGTGCCTTCTCCAGCTCCAGGGTCTTGCGGATCTCCGCCGCCTCGCGGCGCCGGCTCTCCTCGGTGGCGCTCACGTCGCGCTCCGCCCTCATGCGTTCGAGCGCCTGCTCGTTGTCGATCTCCTTCTGCTCCACCGCCATGCGCTGGTCGAGCACGTACCTCTGCTTGTTGCCGATCTGCTGGGCCTGCTCGTTGGCGACCTCCCGATCCTGGTGGGCGCGCGCGAACGCCTCCTGCTTCTCGATCTCCAGCAGCTCGAGCTGGGTGTCGAGCTCGCGCTGTCGGATGGAGACGGTGGTGCGCTTCTCGGTGTTGTGCACTTGGCGCCGCGCGTCGGAGGTGATCTCGGTGATGACCTTCAGGCCCTCGGCGTCGAACACGTTGTCCTTGTCGAAGAACTCCTTGGCGCTCTGCTCCAGGGTGACGATGGTGACTTCTTCGAGCGTGAGGCCGTTGGCGTGGAAGCTCTCGACCACGCTCCCCTGCACCGCCTTGGCGAAGGCGTCGCGGTTCTCGTGGAGCTCGCTCAGGGTCTTGGTGGCCGCGAAGCTGCGCAGCGCGCTGACGATCTTGGCTTCGAGGAGGTTGCGGACCTTCTCGGTGTCGAAGGTGCGCTCGCCGAGGCTGCGCGCGGCGGCCAGCAGGTCCTCTTCGCTCCGGCCGACGTGGGCGTAGAGCTCCGCCACCACGTCGATCCGGATCTTGTCGGAGGTGAGCACCGCCTGATCGCGCGAGCGGCTGACGATGAGCTTCAGGGTCTCCAGCGAGACCCAGGTGACCTCGTGGAACACCGGCAGGACGATCGCGCCGCGGCCCAGGCAGACCTTGGTGCCGAGGTAGCCGGTGCGGATGAACCCCATGTTGGCGGGCGCCCGCTTGTAGACCCAGATCGAGATGACGTAGAGGATCGCGATCAGGACGATCACGAGGAAGAGGAGGGTAATCAGGAGTTCCGCGGTCATGGTCGGTCCGTTCCCGTCTGGTGTGTCCGTTCAGTGAGCCGGAGCGTCCCGGCTCCGCTCGCACGTTCCCCGGTCTCGAAGCATCGAAGCAGACCCCGATCCGACATGGCCGGAGCCAAGGGTCGAGCAGGAATGAACAAGCCTTTCCTGGGAGCGGCGCGTCCTGACGGACGCGGGCGTCCCGCCCGCTTGATCGCTTCGCGGGCCTTCGGCCCCGGATCCTTCGGTCCGCTACGGGCGGGACGCCCGCATTCCCGGGAAGCGCTTCCCTTGGCGAAGCCCGTCACGACAGGGCGGGCCTTGTCATGGCCAAGGGACGGGGGGCCCGAAAAGCCCACGCCTCCGGCGTGTTGCGGGCGGGACGCCCGCGCTCCCAGGTTCGCAACCGGCCTCACGGCGCATTCGGGCACGGGGCCGGCCCGCGAAGAACGCATCGAGGTTGTCCAGGCAGCAGTACCCCATCGCGTCGCGGGTCTCCAGGCTGGCGCTGCCGATGCGGGGGAGCAGGAAGGTGTTGTCGAGGTCGCGATAGCGGGGATCGAGGTTCGGCTCCCCCGCGAGCACGTCGAGACCGGCCGCCGCCACCTTGCCGGACTGCAAGGCGTCGATGAGCGCATCGTCGTCGACCAAGTCCCCGCGGGCGGTGTTGACCACCACCGCGCCGTCGGGGAGGAGCGCGATGCGTTCGGCGTCGAGGAAGCGGCGCGTCTCCGGAGAGGAAGGCGCGTCGATGGACAGGAAGAGGCGGTGAGGAGTTCCCGCTCGGGTTCTGGTTGACGGTGACGTACACGAGCCAGGGCCTTCAAGACAATCGTTCCCGCCACCGTCAGCAGTCCTGCTGCGAATACGAGCTCGCCGATTCCTGGCCCCTCAAAACGGGTTGCTTGTGGACGCATACACCTTCCATCCGGTGTTCACATGCTCTTCCACCGTGCCCCCCGGCTTCACGCTTCTGGGATCTTTCCCTCCTTCCCGGAGTTGGTCTCGGCAGTTGTGCTCCCAGAAGAACACCTCCGGTCCTTCGAGGTGCTTCGCCCGCACGATCACCTGACTCATGCGGTCTCCGTTGACGAAGATGGGCCAGTCGCCGCCGTAGTCGCCGATCTCAATCTCCCTTGGGTCGTTCCGGCCGACCACTTCGATTTCGATTCTCGCTTTTCCTGCCATTGCAGCTCCCTCCTCTTCTGATTCCAGCTCGGGGCCTGTACCGCAGAGGTACTTGGCTACCGCCCCTTTCTCAACGGTTGTCCCCACGCTGTAGCGCGCCACCGTTCTGGCGCGACTCCGTGCCTCGAAGCAGGGGCAAGGACTGTCGCGCACGCCAGACGCCCGATCCGCGCCAACCACGCCGCTCGCGGCGTCGATCGGGGGGCTGGCGCCGCGGGCCCTGGCCCCCGACCCCGGGGCGTCAACTTCTCCCCTTACTGACCGAACGTCGGGGCTCCATCGGCCAGGTAACGCCGCTCTTCCTCCGTGGATTCCCGGCCGAGAATGCGGTTGCGGTGCGGGAAACGGCCGAAGCGTTCGATGACGTCGTGATGCAGGCGCGCGAAACGCACGTTCTCGGCGAAGCGGTCGAGCCAGTCATCGCCTGCCTCGGACGCGAGCGACTCGAACCGCTCGACGGAGCGGCGCTGGAGATCGAGGTCCTCGGCGTGCTGCAGCGGCATGTACAGGAAGATGCGTTCGATCGGATTGAGGGCGCGGTCCTGCCCGGACTCGATGCCGGCGATGCAGTGGGCGGCGGCCCGCGTATCGTGCATGAACGCGGCCGGTGATCCGCGGTGGACGTTGCGCGGGATCTGGTCGAGGAGGATCACGAGGGCCAGCCGTCCATGCGGCGTCCCGGCCCAGTCGCCCAGGCCGCCGCGTGCCGCGTCCTCAAGCGCGACGGCGAACCGGGTCGCGCATTCGCGGTCGAACGCGGAATCGCCGTGGAACCAGACCGCGCTACGGCGCCGTAGCGCCTCCGGGCTCTCCGCGGCGTCCTCGAACCAGAACGAGAGCACGTCCCGCGGCGTAGCCGCGCTCATCGGTCGACAGGGTTGGGTCCGGACATGGCCGCAGCTTAGCATCACGATCCCCGCCTGTCGCGATTGAGCCTCTCCCCATTCCCGATGAAGAACCCGAGGCACGAAGCATCGAGTCCGAAGGGAAGCACGGAGCTTCCCCGAACCGGGAACGGCTGATGGACGAAGCCGTCGTCCGTGCGATGGCGAAATGGCCGGACGTGCCGGCCGTATGGGGATGGCTGTCGCTCGATCGGCGCGGCGCGTGGAAGCTGAAGGGCGAGGCGATCCTGAACCGCGCCACGATCGACTTCATCGCCCGCAACTACGCTTCGGATCCGGACGGCCGCTGGTTCTTCCAGAACGGCCCGCAGCGGGTGTTCGTCGAGCTCGCGTATACGCCCTGGGTCTATTCGCTCGACGGGCGCGGAGCGCTCGTGACGCACACCGGCCGGGACTGCGGAGCAATCCGATGCGCGTGGATCGACGAAGCCGGCGCGATGATCCTGCTCGGCGAGCCCGGCCCCGGCATCGTGGACGATCGCGACCTGCCGGCGCTCTCCGATCACCTCGTCGACGAGCACGGCAGGCCGGTCGAAGAAGACACCCTCGCCGCGTTCATCACGAGCCCTCCGGGATCGGAACCGGCGTTGCGGCTCGAACACGGCGGCACGCGCGTTCGCGTCGGTCGCATCGATTCCGGCGAAGTCGCCGGACGCCTGCGCTTCGATCCGCACCCGGTCGAGAACCCAATGCAGAGCGACAGGCGGTAAACGCCGTTCAGCGCCTTCGCGAGTGCCGCTCCGGATGCCAAAGTCGCACGTTTCGCCGCTTGAACAGCGGGATCAGCGCGAGTCCGGCGATGAAGCCGCCGATGTGTGCGCCGAAGGCCACGCCCCCACCGCCCGGCGGCGTCGTCAGGGAGTTGAAGAGCTGCAGCGCGAACCACAGCCCCAGCACCATGCCGGCCCGAAGATGGAGGATCCGGGAAAAGAAACCGAGCGGGATCAGGACGAGCACCCGCGCATGAGGATAGAGCAGCAGATAGGCGCCGAGCACGCCCGAGATCGCGCCGCTCGCCCCGATCATCGGCACCTCCGAGTGCGTATCCGGCAGCGACTGCGCCAGCACCGCCGCCACCCCGCACAGCAGGTAGAAGACGACGAAGCGCCCATGTCCCATGCTGTCCTCGACGTTGTCGCCGAAGATCCACAGGTAGAGCATGTTGCCGATGAGGTGCATCCACCCGCCGTGCAGGAACATCGAGGTGAACACGGTGGCAAGCGGTGGCGCCAGGGCCAGCTCCGGCGGCAACCGGGCGCCTTCGAACAGAACGGCCGGGATGACCCCCAGGGCGTAGACTGCAATCTGGCCGTCGCGCGGCCCGAGAGAAAGCTGCCACAGAAAAACGAGCACGCAGGCCCCGGTGAGCACCCAACTCACGACGGGGACGATGGCGCTCGGGTTGTCGTCGCGTAGCGGTATCATGCGGCGTCTGTCCGGCGTTCGGCGGGGAAGAGGACGAACGCCCTTCCCCTTGGTGGAATGCAGGCCTCACGTGAAAGTCTCGCCATCGGACGGCCGGGACGTGAACAGCCGGGACCGGGCCGGCGCAGAACCATGAGCGTCGGATCATGAGCGCTTGCACCGGAAAATTCCATCACGGACACGTTGCGTCCCGCCGTGTGCCCGGGACGACGCGGAGCGCCCGATGACGCCGCCGCTCCCCTACCCTCGCGAGGAGGTCACCGCCGCGGTGCTCGCGGGCGGCAGGGCTCGGCGCATGGGCGGCGGAGACAAGGGACTCGTCGAAGTCGCGGGCAGGCCGATGGTCGCGCATGCCGTCGACGCCCTCCGGACGCAGGCAGCGGAGGTCGTCGTCAACGCCAACCGCAACGCCGGCGCGTATGCCTCGGTCACCGGATGCCGCGTGGTCGCCGATACCGTGAGCGGCTTTGCCGGCCCGCTCGCGGGCATGGCGAGCGCGCTGGAGGCGTCGGCGACCCGGCTCCTGCTCACCGCGCCGTGCGACTCGCCGCTCGTCGTCCCGGATCTCGGGCCGAGACTGCACGCGGCGCTGGCCCGCGCCGGCGCGGAGATCGCGGTTGCCCACGACGGCGAGCGTATGCAGCCGGTCTTCGCCCTGCTCGCGCGGGGCGTGCTGCCGGGCCTGCTCGCCTTCCTCGATGCGGGCGGGCGCAAGATCGACGCCTGGTACGCGACCCGGCATACGGTGTGCGCGGACTTCTCCGATGCCCTCGACACCTTCCTCAACGTCAACACGCCGCAAGAGCGGGAGCGCCTGGAACGGCGGTTCGCACGGTCCGATCTTCCGATCAGTCGAGGCGTGGCCGCACTTCCTGCGCGAAGCGTTCCATCGCGTCAAGCGCGACGTCCGCCTTCTCCGGGACGAAATCGAGCGTGAAATGCCCGGCGCCGACGTCGACGTAGCGTTTGAGGCCGTCCACGATCTGCCCGGGGGTGCCTTGGGTGGGGAACTCGCCCGGACCCTCCTGGAAGACGAGCGGCAGCTTGAGGCAGAGCTTGACCGAGCCCGGAGCGCGCCCGATCTTTTCGCACTCGGCGTCCAGCACCCCGCGCATCTCGACGACCTTCTCGGGCGGCATCCGCGCCGGGTGGAAGGCCTCGGCGTACCGTGCCGCGCGGCGGCAGGCGGGTCGGCTCGCGCCGGCGACCCAGATCGGGGGATGCGGGCGCTGCACCGGCTTCGGCGAGAACGCGACGTCCTCGCACGAGTAGAACCTGCCCTTGTACGTGACGGGATCCTCCGCCCACAGCATCTTCATGAGCTCGATCGCGTCGTCGGTGCGGGCGCCCCGGTTCCCGAAGTCCTGGCCGAGCACCTCGAACTCCTCCTCGAACCACCCGACGCCGAGCCCGAAGACGAACCGGCCGTTGGAGAGCCGGTCCACCTCCGCGACCTGCTTCGCACACTCGAAGGGGTTGTGCATCGGGAGCACCACGACACTCGTGCCCAGGGTGATGCGCGTGGTGTGCGCGGCCAGGAAGGAGAGCACGGTGAAGGGCTCCCAGTAGCATTCGCGCCAGTGCGGCGGGTGCTTGCGGCCGGGAATGAGGACGTAGCCCGACTTCACCTGCGGCGGGAGCACCACGTGTGCGCTGAGCCAAAGGGAGTCCATTTCGAGCGCTTCGGCGCGCTCGGCCATCTTGACGAACGTCTCCGGGGTGGCGTCCTCGCCGCGCACGATGAGGGAAAAACCGTATCGCATGGATGGCCTCTCCACGTTCGAACCGCAAGGCATCCGGACTATAGCCCGAAACGTCCGCTCGCTCACGGACCGGCGCGGGGGTCGAGAACGCAACTCGAACGTCTCGGCCTTCGACTTGTGCGTATCGCTCGCGTTTCTGTGGGACGTCGAGAACGCAACTCGAGCGTCGCGGCCTCTCCCGGTAACACCGGAGCTCGTTCCCGACGGCCGGCCTTTCCCTCCGGTTCCCGGTGGGTGATGTGCGCGCGTTTGCTCCCGGTGCGCCCCACCATGCGGCTCCCCCGCCGAAGGAGGGCTCGACTCGTCCCTGTCCGGAGTCGCGGCCGCGGACAGGCCCCGGACTCAGCGCGGGTGCGCGTCCGCCTCACTCTTCTCCGCGTCGCGCCGGGCGACGACCTGGGACTCCACGCCGGTGCGCGCCCGCCGCCGGCGCCATGCGACCGCGCCGGCGAGGGACCCGGCGAGGACCACCGGCGCGGCGAAGTTGAGGATGACGAGGCGCGTCTGCAACGCATCGACCCCGGCCCGGACCTGTTCGCGGATCGCCCGCTCGCGGCGGCGTAGCGGCAGGAGGCGGCGGCGGATCTCCGTGACCGTTTCCGCCACCTCGCCGCGCAGGCGCTCGGGGGAGGAGGCGCCGGACGTGTCGATCAGCGCCTCGATGTGGCGCTCGCCTTCGGCGATGGTGCGGGCAAGCTCCGCCAGCTCCTCCCGCACGTCCGCTTCGCCCGCCCGGAACAGCGCCTCGATGCGGGTGAAGGGGCGGCGGAGCCTGCCCCGCGAGCGGACCTCCGCGAGCGGGGCCGCGCCGCTTCCGAACGCCACCATGTTCGCTAGGAATGCGTGATTGTCGTTGATGGGACGCACCCGGGGCCGGTCCCCCGCATCGGCGACCTCGACCGAGAAGGGGTCGAAGATCCAGTCCACGTCCGCGACCGCGAACACCCGGGCCTCTTCCGCCCCCGGAGCGCCGGAGACCGCGCTGGGGAACGGGCCGGAAGCGTAGGCCGCGAGCACGCGGGCGCCTCCGGCCGGAGCGAACTCCGATGCGAGGGTTTCGGGAGGCGCACCCGGGAAACGCCCACGGGCGAGCGTCCCGGCGCGCGCGCTCGTCGTCACCAGCGGCACCACGCCGCGCGCGGCGTCGATCTCCAGCGTGCCCGGCTCCGCGAAGAGCAGGCTCCGCAACGTTCCGGCCACCGGGTGCGAGTCCGCGAGCCCCGCCTCCGGCACCTGGATCCAGAAGGGATAGCCGGTCACGCCCGATCCGCCGATCGACACCGGCGCCGCGAACTCCGCGTCTCCGGCCACCCCGTCCACCGCGAAACGAATCCCGTATGCGGCGAGGAGATCGGTGACGTCGTCGAGATCCCTGGAGGGCGAAGGCCGTGGCGCCCGCCGGCCCGCCGGGCTGGATCGCACAAAGGGGTCCAGGAGCACGATGAGCGTGCCGCCCTCGGCCACGAAGCGATCGATGGAGCGCAGCATCGAACGCTTCAGCAAGGTGGCGTCGATGGCGACGAGTACGTCGAGGCCGTCCGGGAGCGCGTCCGCGAAGTAGGGCACCACCACGAGGTCGTTGCGCGCCCGCAGCTCGGTGAGGAACGACAGCCCTTCGCGGCCGGTCCTGGCCGCGCTCGGCGCGACGAGTGGGCTGAGCACCGCGACGCGCGGCGGGCGCTCGCGCGCAAGCAGGCTCAACGCGGACGCGAAGTCGTATTCGAGGAGCCGGGCGCGTTCGACGTCGAGGTAAGGCACCGGGAGGACGCGGGACCCGTGGCGCAGCTCGACGTTGCGGCGAAATTCGACTCCCAGGAAGAAGACGTCTCCACTCGTCATCGGGACCCGGCGCATCCCCGCTCCGAGGGCGGCGACCTCCGTCTCGGAGTCGGGGCGTGGGTCGCGTCGGTGCACCATGAACCTTCCGTCGCTCTCCCGCGCAAAGGCGTCGAGCATCGTGCCGACGCGGCGCGCGTGGGTGCGGATGGCGGTGGGGATCCCCTCCTGCTCCGCGCTCCAGAACAGCGTCGCACCCACACCGGGAGGAAGCGCTTCGAGGATCGCCCGGGTCCCCGGCGCCAGGGTGTGCTCGCGCTCTGCGCTCAAGTCGATGAACCCGCTCCAACGATCCGCGAGACCGGGCCCCGTTGCGAGGACGGCGGCGAGCAAGACCATCGCGCCGGCGCCGCGCAGCGCCACCGAGCGCGTCGGGGCCGCCCTCCGGCGCGAGGCCACGAGACCACGGGCGAGCACGAGCGCGAGCGCCAGCATGATCCCGAAGTACGCGAGCGAGCCTGCCCCCACCCGCCCGCTCGACCATTCCTCGATCCAGCGTCGGGGTCCGATCGAGGCGATCGCGTCCACGCCCCACGGGGGCAGCCAGTCGTCGAGCCGGCGCGCGGCGCCCTCGCTGCCGAGCATGACCAGCCCGAACAGCGTGCACGCGCCGGCCACGAACGCGGCGGTGGCGTCGGCGGTCACCGCCGCCGCGGCAAGCGCGACGGCGTAGAAGGCCGCGAGCAGCGCGAATCCGGCAAGGTAGCTGCCGGTCATCGCACCGAAATCCGGTTCGCCGAGCCAGGCGACCGTGGCGGGAAAGGCCGCGGTCAGCAGGAGCACGAACGCGAGCACCACCAGCCCGGCGAGGAACTTCCCGGCGACCAGCGCGCCGTCCCCGAGCGGCAGCGACATCGCGAACTCCAGGCCGCGGTCGTCGGGTCCCTCCGGCCACGCCCGCATCGCCAGCGCCGGGACGAACACGATCGCGGCCCAGGGAAGGAACAGCACGAAGAGCCGCGCCGACGCTTCGTCGGTGGAGAGGAACTCGCCGACCACGAAGATCGCGACGTACACGCTCAGCGCGAACCCCGAAGCGAGCACGTAGCTCACGGGGGCATGGAAGGCGAGCCGGATCTCGTGGCGCGTGACCGTGAGGGCGCTCCGGGCGAAACCCGGCACGGACACGGGGTCACCGCGGCTCACGGTCATCCCCGTTTCCCGGATCGCCTTCTTCCGTCAGCCGGTGGAACGCGGGTGCGAGCCGGCCACGTTCATCCATGAGCCGGGCGGGGACCTCGTCGGCGACGATGCGGCCCCGTGCGATGAAGATGGCGCGGGTCGCAATCTCCTCCGCCTCTTCGAGGACATGCGTCGAGAGCAGGATCGCCTTGTCCCGCGACACTTCCTCCCGGAGCAGCGCGCGGATGTGGCGCCGCTCGGTCGGGTCGAGGCCGTCGGTGGGCTCGTCGAGGATCAGCGCCGGCGGATCGTGCAGAAGCGCCTGGGCGAGCCAGGCACGCTGGCGCCAGCCCTTGGACAGCTCGCCAAGGAGCGCGCCGCGGGCGTCCCCGGCGTGCACCCGCTCGGTGACGCGATCGACCGCTGCACCGAGGGCCCGCCCGGTGAGGCCGCGCGACTCGCCGCAGAAGCGGAGGAACTCGTCGACGGTCAGTCGGGAGAACCCCGCCGCCGCTTCGGGCAGGAACCCGACCGAGGCCGCGGCGGCCCGCCGCCCGGCGATGACGTCGTGACCGTTGACCCGCGCGCGGCCTTCCAGGGGACGAAGGACGCCGGTGAGCAGCCGCATGGCGGTCGACTTGCCGGCGCCGTTGCATCCGAGGAGCGCGCATAGTTCGCCGTGCCCGACCCTGAACGACAGCCGATCCACCACGGCCCGCGGGCCGAAACGCATCGTGAGCCCGAGCGCTTCGATCATCGCTCCCTCGGCCGCCGCGCACCCCCGTCCGCCACGGCGGGCCGGCGCGTTGCTCCCGCCTTCCCCTCCGGGCGCCCGGCCGATTTGCCCGTTGATCCCGCTGATGTCATAGTGGCGGCGTCTTCCACCCGATGGAGCGCGGAAGGGAGGGCTGGGGAATGCTGACCCGTCAGGACTGGCTCCTGCTTGCGCTGTCGAAATCGCCGGACGGCCGAATGAGCCCCGTCCAGATCCAGAAGGCCCTGTTCCTGTTCGGCCAGGAAGCCGGCGACCTGATCGGCACGGAATTCTACTCCTTCAAACCCTACGACTACGGCCCCTTCGACGCGGCGATCTACGACGATCTGCGGCGGATGAAGCGCGAGGGTCACGTCGCGGATGAATGGCGGCCCGGCCGAAGATGGAAGAACTACATGATCACCAAGTCCGGCCAGAACGCCGCGCTCGGTCTCGAGAAAGACGCCGAGGTCCGGCTCGCCGACTTCATCGGGCGCATCGTCGAATGGGTCAAGGTGCGGTCGTTCTCCGATCTTCTCCGCAGCGTCTACGCCGCCTACCCGGACTTCGCGGTGAACAGCGTGTTCCGTGGAGGATGACCGGGCGCCTCGCCGGATGGATCGAGGGGCGGTGTTCTCCGGGTCTTCTTCGGCGACGGCGCGCCGCGCTTCCCCTGCGCGTCCGGTCTTGACGGTGGGCGGCGCGTTCCGCGACGGACGATCGCCCGTTCCCCGGGGGTATCGCCGGATGGATCAAGGGAGGATCATCCACTGAACCCTCTTCTGCGACGTCCCCGCCGCTCCGCCCCTTGTCCGGGCTTCACGGCGGGCGGCAGGTTCCACGGCACATGACCGTTCTCGTCGGCATCCTGGCGAGCGACGGCGCGGCGATCGCCGCCGATCGGCAGGTCACCGCCGGGCACGTCGGCATCCCGATGCCCAAGATCGCCCCGATCGGGGGCGACAGCCTGGTTGCGTCCAGCGGCTCCCTGGCCCTCGGGCAGAAGATTCAAATGGTGTTCGAAACGCATCACGCCGACCTCAAGACCCACAGCTACAACGAGCACCTGCCGGCGATCGAGCAGGCAATCCGCGGCATCGTGACCCCGGCGATCCAGATGGCGGAAAAAACCAGGTACGTGATCCCCGGCGCCGAAAACAACGCGCTGGCTTCGTCCCTGGCATGTATTCCCTTTGCGGACGGCCTTCGTCTGTGCCACATCGACTGGGACGGTTCCATCCACTGCCTGAACGAACACCTTCCCTACGTCACGGCCGGCTCCGGCAAGGTGAACGCGGATCCCTTCATCCGATTCATCTGGGACGTGTTCTGGCCCGATCCGGGCCATCTTCCTCCGCTCCGCGAGGCGGCCTTTGCCGCGTACTGGACGGTGCAGATGAACATCGAGCACAGCTCGGTGGGCGTCGGCATCGGCGTCGACGTGTGGACGGTCAACCACAAGGCCGACGGCGGCTACGTCGCCGAGGAAATGGACTGGGAGCGGCTCGAGCCGCCCGATGAATTCATCGAGAGCATGAAGCAGGCCATGCGCGCGCAACGCGACCGGACGTTCGGCAACAAGGACGGGCCGGCGGAAGCGCCGCCGAAGCTGTAGAGCGAGCGGAGGGAGCCGCGGCGAAGCCGCACGCCGCCGCCGGGCAACCCGAGGCGCCGTTCCGTGCACCGCATCGTCCGCGAAACGTAGCGCCGGCGGTCGAATGCCACCCCCTCCCCCGGGTAACGGCCCTCTCGTCGTTCCCGCCCGGGACTTCGACGGCCTGATCCGGACCCTGCGGCGGTCGGCATGAACCGGGCCGCTCGACCGGGGCGGTTCGCCTCCGGTGAAGAGCCGATTTTCCGGGATGCGGATTGGCGACAGGGGGCGCTGCACCGCATCAGGGGCGATATCGGCGCAGGGCGTTCGCCGGGATCCTGCGCGGCAACCCCTTGCGATGGATCTTGAGAAACGAGGCGGGCGCCTCGTGGGCGATGCGCCAGATGCCGTCGCCATCCTCGATCCAGTACTGCCACCAGCGTCCGCCGCCCGCCCACGCGGCGCGGAATTCCACGAGCGCCATGGCCGTTTCCTGCCCGGAGCCGACCGGATAGCCGTACATGCCGAGGCCACGATTCGCGGTGCCGCTCCCGCCGAAACGCTCGATCCGGGCCCGCCATTCGGCCCGGTGCCGCTCGTGATCGGCCGGAGCCATCCAGCGCATTCGTTCGGCGATGACGACGGGGACGCTTTCCTGTCCGATCGTCCGTTTCAGAGTCTCCAGCGCCGGATTCGAGACGACGAGACAGCCCCCGCTCCAGCGAGGGGCGCGGCTCGTGAGGCCCCGAGGCTCGCCGTGGATCCAGATCCCGTAACCGGTGCGCCGCCGGCGCCGGTCCCATCCGTTGGGATAGTTCAATCCGAGGCTGCCTGCTCCGTAGAACTCGGGCAGGGCCCGGCTCTCCACCTGCATGGTCACGAAGTACACCCCGAGCGGGGTCTTCCCGTCACCCTCGCGATGCTTGCCGGTCCCGCCCCAGCCGGTGGAGGCGTACCAGTCTCCCTTCTTCGTCCAGCGCCCGTCGGACCATTCGAACAGGTACAGGCGCGCGCGGGCAGCGTCTGCGCCGACCACCACCGTGCGGTCCGGGGCAGCCTCGATCAGGACGTCCGGGAGGGCGTCCGATGGTGGACGGTCGAACCAGTAGGAGAGCCGGGCGTACGCTTCGCTACGCGGCCTCTTCATCGCACTCGACTCGTCGCGGGGGGTCAGATCGAGCAGCGCCGCGGCGAGATCTCCGGTGCGCAGCAACGACGCCTGGACAAGGTACGATGCGAGGAAGGCGGGGTATCTCTCGGTGACGCGGTTCAGCTCGTTCAGTCCGCCGGTGCGATCCCCTGCCTGGTAGCGGTCGAGGGCTGCGAACAGAGCCGCCTCGTGGGCGTCCGTCTCGATCTCCGTCTCGACCGTTGCCGCCGGCTCGGCCAGAAGGAGCATCACGGCGCCGAGGGCAAGGCGGGCAACGCGCGCTGTCACTGGCTCAACGAATCCGTGTGGTACGGAACCCGGGCTCCATCGTCTTCGCCGGGCGGCGGGTGGCGGCGCACGCGGAAAGGTTCGCTCCACCGCATCTCCATCTCCCGGAAGCCGAAATCGACCGGGCGCCAATATGGCCACGCATCGCGCCATCGTCAAGGCGCCCGCGGGACCGCCGCTTCCCTCCCGTAGTCCCTGACCCGAAGTCTTCGACAAAACGACGAAGAATTGTCCGCCGCGGCCGTTCGCGAGAGGGTACCCTGCCGCGGCGAGGCATTCGCCGAGGCGACCGCCACGAACGCGGGAGCGGTGATCGAGGATGCCCGGTCGGCCTCGGCATCGTTGTACATACCGATCACCTCCGTTCACCGGCGCCCCGATACGCGGGGTCGCGACTCCGGCGGCGGGCACTCGACTCGAACGGGACACGGAGCGGCACGATGGCGGACGAGTGGTATTACGAGCAGTTCGAGAACCACACCCGGCTCGGGATGCAGGTCAGGCGCCGCCTCGTCTCCGAGCAGAGCGCGTTCCAGAAGATCGAGCTCTTCGAGGCGGAGCGCTACGGGCGGGTGCTCGCGCTCGACGGGGTGTACCAGACCAGCGAGGCGGAGGAGTACTTCTACCACGAGATGCTCGTGCACCCGGCGATGACGAGCGCGCCGCGCATCCGCCGCGCGCTCGTCATCGGGGGCGGGGACGGCGGCACCGCCCGCGAAGTGCTGAAGCATCCCGAGGTCGAGCAGTGCGTGATGGTCGAGATCGACGCGAAGGTCGTCGAGGCGTGCAAGGCCCACCTGCCGTCCATCGGCGCCGCCTGGGACGACCCGCGCCTCGATCTGCGCATCGGCGACGGCATCGCGTTCGTGAAGGAGGCCGACACCGAGCCCTTCGACGTGATCTTCCTCGACGGGAGCGACCCGATCGGTCCGAGCACCGGCCTCTACGACGAGGCGTTCTACCGCGGCTGCGCGCGGGTGCTCGCGCCGCGGGGCATCTTCGCCCTGCAGAGCGAATCGCCGTTCCTGATGCGCGGGATCTTCCTCCGCGTCCAGGAGACGTTGCGCCGGGTGTTCGAGCGGGTGGATCCCTACTTCGGACCGGCGCCGATCTACGGCTGCGGGATCTGGTCGTGGACCTGCGCGTCGCGGGGGATCGACCCGACCGCGATCGTGGACGCCCGCGCCGGACGGATCGAGGCACAGTCGCGCTACTACAACCGCGACGTCCACCGCGGCGCCTTCGCGGTGCCGAACGATCTCCGCCGGTAGCGCCCTCGGCCGACGCAGGCATCGGTCCGGGCGCACACCCGTCAGCCGTCGAAGCCGCTCTCGCCCCAAGGCCGGCCAGGGACGCGCATCGTCGGCGTTGCGCCAGGGTCGGTTCCGTCGCTACGCTTTTCGGGGCCGTCTCTCGCGACGCGCACTTCGAGATCGAACCGGTCTGCGTCCTCGGTGTGGGCGGCTCCGCGGTCGGGACCGACATGACCCGCCGGAGCCTCCCGGGCGCGGCGCCGTCAACCGGCGGGGTCCCGAGGGCATGGACAGGGTCGAAGCGGCGTGAGGCGATGACGATGAACGGGATGCACGATCGGCCGGGCAACGTACCGCAGTTCGAGCTCACGGCGGAGCAACAGGCCCTGAAGGGGCGGGCGCGCGCGCTTGCGCGCGAGGTCGTCGAGCCGCGCGCGGCGGAGGTGGACCGCACCGAGCAGTATCCCTGGCACAACGTCGAGGCGCTGCGCGACGCCGGCTTCATGGGCATGACCATCCCCCGGAGTTACGGCGGCCAGGGGCGGAGCTTCCTCGACGCGGCACTCGTCATCGACGAGGTGGCGCAGGCGTGCGGCGTCACCGGCCGGATCGTGGTCGAGGCGAACATGGGCGCGATCTCGGCCCTCATGCACTACGGGACGGAGGCGCAGAAGCGCCTCGGCGCCGGGCTGGTGCTCGCCGGCGACAAGCCCGCGATCTGCATCACCGAGCCCGGCGCGGGAAGCGCGGCCGGGGAGATGGCCACCCGCGCCGACAAACGCGGCGACGGCTACGTCGTCAACGGTGCGAAGCACTGGATCACCGGCGGCGGGGTCTCGCGCCTGCACTTGGTGTTCGCGCGGGTGTTCGACGAGCAGGGCGCGGAGCAGGGGATCGGCGGCTTCATCGCGATTCGCGACGAGACGAAGGGGCTGGAGATCGGCGCCCGCGAGCCGGCGATGGGGCTGCGCGGCATCCCCGAGACCGAGATCCGGTTCGAGGACATGGAGATCCCGGCCGAGCGCGTCCTCCTGCCCCCGCGCGGGTTCCGGCGCGGGTTCGCGGAGCTGATGAACGCCTACAACTCGCAGCGGGTCGGCGCGGCGGCCGTGGCGCTGGGCATCGCGGACGGCGCCTGCCGCCGCGCCCTTGCCTACGTCGGCGAGCGCGAGCAGTTCGGCCGCCCGCTGGCCGAGTTCCAGGGGCTGCAATGGATGCTCGCGGACATGAGCATCCGCATCGCCGCAGCCCGGCTCATGATCCACAAGGCGGCGGCGAGCGCCGCCCCTTTCCCGGACGTGACCCTGGCCGCCCAGGCCAAGATCTTCGCCTCGGAGATGGCGATCGAGGTCACCAACGACGCGCTCCAGTGCTTCGGCGCGCGCGGCTACTCGCGCAACCTGCCGCTCGAGCGCATGGCCCGCGACGCGCGGATGTTCACCATCGGCGGCGGCACCGCGCAGATCCTGCGCACGGTGGTGGCCTCTCGGATCCTGAACCGCAAGCTGCCGCAGACGCGGGACGGGTTCAGCCGGTTGGCGGCGAAGGAGGGTGGAGGACAGGGGTAGACAGCGCAATGTCCAAGCCATCCGCCCGGGGCGCAGGAGCGCCTGCCGACCGCGCATCCCAGACGGCGGTTTCTCCATCGCCCGAGCCGGCCGGGCCCATCCCGCCCGGATCCATCGACGTGGTGATGATCCGCCATGCGCCGACGGCGTGGAACGATGCGGGGCGCATCCAGGGCCAGACGGACGTCCCGCTCGGCGGAAAGGGGCGCCGGGCGCTGGCCCGGCGCCGGCTCCCGGAGCGCTTCGGGTCCTACCGGGTGCATTCGAGCCCGCTCGCCCGCGCGGTGGAGACCGCGGCGCTTCTCGGGCTCGAAGCGCCGCTGCTCGATCGTCGCCTCATGGAGATGGACTGGGGCGAGTGGGAGGGAAGCAGCCGCGCCGCGATTTCGGCGGCGGACCCCGCCGGCGTCGCGCGCAACGAAGCCAAGGGGCCGGACTTCAGGCCGCCGGGCGGGGAGAGTCCGCGCGAGGTGCAGGCCCGGATCGTCGACTGGGCCCGGGACGCCGCCGGATCCCCCCCCGGCGCCGTGTGGAGCCATTGCAGCCCGGAGGGCGGCGTGGCCCGGAGCGTCGCCGGCCAGTCACCGCCGGGCGTGGTCGCGATTACCCACAAGGGGGTCATCAGGGCGGTGCTGGGGCTCGTCCATGGATGGGACCTCACCGGCAAGCCACCGGAACGCCTCGACTGGACCCGCGCCCACCGCTTCCGGTTCGATCCGGCCGCCGGCGCGTTCGCCCTCGCCGAGCCGAACCTCCGGCTCGAACGCGACGGATAAGGGCGGGGAACGCCGCGGGAACGCCGACGATTCCGTGCAACGAAATCGCGAAGCGACCGTGCCGGCGGCCGCCCCTCCCGTGACCACCCCGGCCGCCGCGCCCCGGATCATGCTCTGGGTCCAGCACCTGATGGGGATCGGCCACCAGCGCCGGGCCGCCGCCATCGCGCTGGCGCTGGCCGGGAGAGGGGCGGACGTCGTATATGTGACCGGCGGGCCGGAGGTCCCGGATCTCGCGCCCGGCTGGCCCGGCCGGGTGCGCGTCGTCGCGCTCCCCGCCGCTCGGGCCGCGGATGCCGGCTACCGCGCCTTGGTGGACGCACGCGGACGCGAAGTCGACGACGCCTGGCGGACCGCGCGCAGGGATCGGCTGCTGGCCGCCTTCGAGGAGCACGCGCCGCGCGTGCTCGTCACCGAGACCTGGCCGTTCGGCCGCCGGCTGCTGCGCTTCGAGCTCGAACCGCTCGCCGAGCGTGCCCGGGCGGCGGGGTGCCGGCTGGTCAGCTCGATCCGCGACGTGCTGGAGCCGCCCTCGAGCCCGGCCAAAGCGCGGGCGGTGGCGGAGCGCGTGCTGGAGTCCTGTGACGCGGTGCTCGTGCACGGCGACCCCGCCTTCATCCCGCTCGACGCGAGCTTCCCCGAGACGGAGCGGATCCGGACGCGCATCCGGTACACGGGATACGTCGTGGCGGGAGAGGGGCCGGCCGCGCCGCCCGGGGTGGGGGAGGACGAGATCGTCGTCTCCGCCGGCGGCGGGGTGGTCGCGCACCGCCTCGTGGAAGCCGCCCTCGACGCTGCGCGCCGGGATGCCGGCCTCCGATGGCGGATACTGGTCGGGCCGAACGCCGGTGCAGACGCCTTCGCCGGCTGGCACCGGGCCGCTGCGGCGAACGCGGTCGTGGAGCCGAACCGCGCGGACTTCGGCTCGATCCTCTCGCGGGCGCGCGCCTCCGTCTCCCAGGCGGGCTACAACACCGTCACCGACCTCCTGGCCGCCGGCGTCCCGGCGGTGCTGGTGCCGTTCTCCGCCGCCGGAGAGCGCGAGCAGTCGATTCGCGCCCGCACCCTCGCCGAGGCGGGGTGCGCACGGGTGGTCGACGAGGACCGCCTGACCCCCGAAGCATTGCTCGAAGCGGTCCGCGGCGCACCCTCGCCGGTCGCGGGGCGGCCGCGCGTTCGGCTCGACGGCGCCGGAGAGGGCGCCGGCGCGGTGCTCGAGGTTGCCCGCGCGGGTGCCCGCCGTCGCGGGTGCCCGCCGTGGCGGGTGCTATGATTGCCCGCCGCTCGAATCCCCTTGGATGACCGGCCAGATGAACGGTGATCGCAACAAGCTTCCGGCGCGGTCGACGTCGGCCGAGGTCGATGCGTTTCTGCGCAACGTCGCGGCGATCACCCCGGCCGGGCGGCGGACGGCGGTCCAGGGGCGCCTGCTCTTCGCGATGGATGCGACCGCGAGCCGCGAGCCGGCCTGGGACCGTGCGTGCCGGATCCAGGGCGAGATGTTCACCGAGGCGGCCCGGGCCGGCGGCCTGGCGGTGCAGCTCTGCCACTATGGCGGCTTCCACGGCTTCGAGGCGACTCCCTGGCTCACGAATTCGGCCGCGCTCTTGCGCCACATGGGCGCGGTGCGTTGTGCGGCGGGCATCACCCAGATCGAGCGGGTGCTGCGCCACGCGAAGGCCGAGGCCGAGCGCGCGCGCGTGAACGCGGTGGTCTTCGTGGGCGATTGCGTCGAGGAAGATCCCGACCGCCTGTGCGCGGCGGCCGGCCCTCTGCGTCTGCTCGCCGTCCCGGTGTTCGTGTTCCAGGAAGGCCACGACCCCGTGGCCGAGCGCGCCTTGCGGGCGATCGCCACCCTGACCGAGGGGGCGTACTGCCGCTTCGACGCCTCAAGCGCGGTGGAGCTGCGCGACCTCCTGCGCGCCGTCGCGCTCTACGCGGTGGGCGGCCGAGACGCGCTGGAGGATCTCGGCCGGCGCGAAGGCGGCGCGATCAAGCGCCTCACGCATTCGCTCGGCCGGCGCACATAGCGAGTCATGCACCCGCTCCTGCTGCTTGCCGCCCTGGTCGCGGCGCTGTTCTTCATCAGTTGGTACAAGCGCGCGCCGAAGGCGAACCAGCGCCGGATCCGCAACCGGGCACTGCTGATCGGGGGCGGAATCCTCCTGTTCCTCGCGCTGATCACCGGCAAGCTGCATCCCCTGTTCGCCGGCCTGGCCGCTCTGGTGCCCCTCGCGTACCGCGCGGTCGGCCTGTTCCAGACCTTCAACACCATCAAGGCGTTCACCGCGCGCATGAAGGCCGGTGCTTCACCCGGCCCTGCCCCGGGACAGACCTCGGAGGTCGAGACCGCATTCCTGCGGATGCGCCTCGACCACGACTCGGGGGAGATGGAGGGCGAAGTGCTCCGGGGACGATACGAGGGACGCACGCTCGGCTCACTCGATTTTGAAGATCTCCTCGCGCTGCTCGCCGAATGCCGGTCGGACCGCCAGTCCGCGGCGGTGCTGGAGGCGTATCTGGACCGCACTCATGCGGGTTGGCACAAGCGCGACGAGCCGCCGTCCGTCGCCCCGACGGGAGAGATGGGCGAACAGGAGGCGCGGGCGGTGCTGGGGATCGGGCCGGAGGCGACGCGGCAGGAGATCGTCGAGGCGCACCGGCGCCTCATGCAGCGGCTCCACCCCGACCGTGGCGGCTCGGACTACCTCGCCGCGAAGCTCAACGCGGCGAAGGACATGCTGCTCGGCGGCTGACGCGCCCCGCTCCGCCCGCGCCCGCCGCATCTGCTCCGCACAGGCGGAGGCGTCCCTCATTCGTCGAACGCGACGTTCACGCGGCGGTTCTGCCGCCCCTTCTTCTCGATCTTCGTCACCCGCACCTTTCCGATCTCGCCGGTGGATGCCACGTGCGTCCCGCCGCAAGGCTGCAAGTCCACACCCGCGATTTCGAGCAACCGCACCCTGCCCCGGCCGCGTGGAGGCGCGACCGACATCGTCCGCACCAGGGAGGGGTTCGCGTCGAGCTCCTCTTCGCTGATCCAGCGCGGGGTGGCAGGATGGTTTTCGGCGACGAGCCGATTGAGCCGCGTGGTGAGGTCCTCCTTGTCAAGGGTGCTCTCGGGCAGGTCGAAATCGAGCCGGCCGCTCCCGTCCCGGATGGACCCGCCGGTCACGGGGGCGGGGATGAGCGAAGACAGAAGGTGCATGCACGTGTGCATCCGCATCAGCCGGTGCCGTCGGTCCCAGTCGATGCGGGCCGTCGCCTCCGAGCCGACGATGTCCGGATCGGCCGGGGTCTCCGGGACGTGCACGATCTCTCCCGCGGCGTCACCCTTGCGGGTGTCGACGATTCGGATGACGGTCCCGTCGCCGAAGGCCAGCGCGCCGCGGTCTCCCGGCTGGCCGCCCCCGGTCGGGTAGAAGACGGTGCGGTCGAGACGTATCCCTGCACCGTCCACCGCCGTGATGCGCGCGTCGCACGAGCGCGTGTAGGCGTCCTGTCTGAACACTTCCTCGGTCATGATCCCTGCTCCGTATCGATTGCCGCGGGTGGGTCCGCGGCCCGCTGCCGCCACCGTGCGCCCCCACGATCCGGCGCACGCCCGCTCGGCATATCGGGTACGTGTCTGCCGGCCGCGTGTCCGGTGCAAAGCGTCCGCTTGCGGTGGAAGCAATTGAGGAAACGGCCCCTCGTCCGCCCGGCGGCGGCTCGCGGGGCCTTCGAATGCACGCCGTCCCCGCGGGGACGGCGCGGGCAATGGCTCAGGCGTGCTCTCGCCGGTACTGCTCGATCATCGCGGCCATCTTGTCCTTGGCGAGAAGCTTCTCCTTCTTCATCGTGCCGAGGCTCACGTCGTCGAGCGGCAATACCCCGATCTCGGCGTCGCGCACCTTCGCCTTGAGCTCGTTGTGCTGTCTGTAGAGTGCCTGGAACCGCTCGTTGTCGCCGAGAAGGATCTCGACGACGTCCTGGTCATACTCGAACATTGAAACTCCCGAGGTCGTTGTGGGGTGTGGACTCCCATCGGCGAGCACCCTGTGCCGTCTGGGCGCATCAAGCGTACCCTAGCCCATGTCCGGGGTTGTCTCAATTGATCCGGCGAGGGCCGTCGCCCGTTCGCCCGGAACGGGGCCTTGTGGCTCGATCGGAGAGGAGATCGTTTCCGGCACGGCCTCGACGTCGAGACGACGCTGCTCTCCCGAACGCTCCGGTCCGCCGCGGCCATCCGGCAAGTCAAGCGCGAGGAGAGCGCGGTCATCCCCGCACCACGACGACGTGCAGCCGCCGCGGGCCGTGCGCGCCTTCGAGGATCACGAGCTCGACGTCGCCGGTCTTCGAGGTGCGGGACGATCCGCGATTCGCGCAGCACCACGACGTGATCCTCGGGCAGGAAGTTCAGCGTCGTCGGGTGCTCCGGCCCGGAGAGCAGCATCATGCTCCCGGTCTCCGCGATGCCGGCGAACGCGCCGGTCACGCTGAGCCGGTCCGACCCACGGGCCGCGCGCCGCTCGACGGCGAGACGGTTCGACCACTGCACGCCGTCGAGCCCCGGGGCCACCACGATCGACTCGCCGAGGTCGTGCTCCTCGACGTGGCGCAGCACGACCCCCGAGACCTCGGCGAGGGTGGACACCCTGGAGATCCGGGCGTGGACCGCATCCGCCTTGCGGACGAAGAGATCGACCGGATCGTCGCCGAGGGCCGGTCTGAGATTCGGCGCCGGGACGGAAGAGATCGACGAGGCAGGTGACGAGCAGCCCGACCCGGGGGCGGCTGGTCGGGTCGTCGGGAGACTGCCGGATTCTGTCGGACACGATGGAGGCTATGCCGCGGGTTGTCGCCCGATTCTATCCGAGCCGGTGGAAAGCTCCGCCGGCAAAAAGTGGCGGCGCCGCCTGGATTGATCTCGAAAGGTGGGTATGGGGCAATCCATTCCAGACTCACCACAGGAACAGCCCGATGAATACGGACTACCTCATCGTCGGCTCGGCGATTGCACGTATCGCCTTCGCGGGCGCGTCGCGGGAATGGACCTGTGAGCGCCGAGCCGAGGACATCGGGCCCAGAGCCGTTCCGGATCAACTCGAAGAGCTGGCGGTGGGCGTAGCCGCCGCCCGCGGTGTCGTCTTCGACGTTCGATGCCTGCCGGAATGGCCGGCGTCAGCGCGATCGTCCCCACCCCGATACGCTACAGCGTCCAGACGGCCACCTTGCGACCGTCCTGCCGGCGACCGCATCCACCCGCCTCGCTCCCGCGCTCCTCCGTGCCCTCACTCCTCCGCCGACGTTTCCCGGTTCGGCGGTCGAACACCACCAGATGCCCTTCCTCCGCTCCGCACTGCACCATATACCCCAACGTCTGCTCCACCCCGCGATCGATGGTCCACGCGAGGCTCTTGCGGTCCGAGTCCCGCAACACCTTGCACTCCACCACGAAACGCTCCCACAGGTCCGAGGGCTGCCCCGCCTCGCGCGGCCACAGCACCAGCAGGTCCGTCCGGCCGCGCCCCAGCCCGTACTCCCGCTCGATGCGTCCGTCCCCGTTCACCACCCGCTGCAAGTACGTCTGCAACAGGAGCTGCGGCCCCGCCTCACGGTAGTCGAAGCGGCCCATCCAGTGCTCGGCGTGCTCCCCGAAGAAGGTGCGGAACGCCCTCAGCAGCTTCGTCATGTCCAGACGGCCGGCGCCGTCCACGTACCACGCCGCCTGGACGTTGACCAGACGCTCCTGCGCCGCCGCCGTCAGCTCGCGCGGCACCACCTCCGCATAGATCGGGTTCGCCATGCGGATGCCCCGGCCCGGAGCGATCAGCCCCAGGTCGCGCACGTAGTCGACGTCGCGCTGGAAGCCGATGTCCGACACCCCGCAGCCCGGCTCCTCCGCATCGCTCAGCAGCGGCTCGATGACCCGCCGCACCCGCTCTTCTTCCAGCTTGTGCGCCAACTGGTCCAGATGCGTGCGCCGCGAGAGGATGAGCTCCTCCCGCGCCGCGTAGACGTCGTCCACCTCGATGGAACGCGAGCGGTCCCTTCCGGCCTTGTCGTCGAAGCACGCCCCCGCGCACAGCGCGTTCACCAGCCACGGCTGGCCCCGGGTCTGCGTCCATACCATCTCCAACGCCGCCGGGGAGAAGCGCTGCTTGGTCTCCTCGGTGTGCTGCGCCATCAGCGCCCGCGTCTCCGCTTCCGTGAAGTCGCCCATGCGCAACGACTTCGCCGCGACGTTGAAGGGGCTGCCGCCGGCAATCACTTCGCCGGTGCTCGACCGGATGCGGTAGTCGCGGATGTCGCGCACCCCGCACAGCACCACGCTCTGCGGGAAGGCTTCGGGGCGTTGCTCGTAGCCGGCGCGGAGCTGGCGCAGCACCGAGAGCAGGGTGTCGCCGACCAGCGAATCGATCTCGTCGACCAGCAGCACCAGCGGCACCGGGTTCGCCAAGCACCAGTGCATCAACACGTGCCGCAAGGCGTCGTTGGGACCCACCTTGGCCAGCATGTCCGGCCAGACCCTGTCCGGGTAGTCGTCGCCCAGCAGCAGCGCCCGCGACGCCATCATGCTCAGGATGGCGCGGATGCCCTCGGCCACGTCGTCGCGCGCCACCTGGGCGACCTCGACGTTCACGTTCACGCAGCGGAAGCTGCCCACTTCGCCGCTGTTGAGCAGGTCGCGCAGGGCGATGAGCGCGGAGGTCTTGCCGGTCTGGCGCGGCGCGTGCAGCACGAAGTAGCGTTCCGCCCGAATCAGGGCCAGGAATTCGCCGACGTTCACGCGATCCAACGGCCGGATCGCATAGTGCTTGTCCGGGCGCACCGGCCCTTCGGTGTTGAAGAAGCGCATGGGCCGATTATGACACCTGCCGCGCCGGTTTCCGGGTTGCGCTCGGCCGAGAAAATCGCGGTACGGTCTCGCCGGGCGGCGGGCCGGTCATTCCCGCACCACGACGACGTGCAGCCGCCGCGGACCGTGCGCGCCTTCGAGGATCACGAGCTCGACGTCGCCGGTCTTCGAAGGGCCGCAGATGAGGTTGACGGTGCGCGGCATCGTGGCGCGCTCCTTGCGGAGCATGGCCCAGGCGTCTTCGAGGTGCGGGACGATCCGCGACTCGCGCAGCACCACGACGTGATCCTCGGGCAGGAAGTTCAGGGTCGTCGGATGCTCCGGCCCGGAGAGCAGCATCACGCTCCCGGTCTCCGCGACCCCCGCGAACGCGCCGGTCACGCTGAGCCGGTCCGAGCCACGGGCCGCGCGCCGCTCGACGGCGAGACGGTTCGACCACTGCACTCCGTCGAGCCCCGGGGCCACCACGATCGACTCGCCGAGGCCGTGCTCCTCGACGTGGCGCAGCACGACCCCGGAGACCTCGGCGAGGGCGGAGACCCTGGAGATCCGGGTATGGACCGCATCCGCCTTGCGGACGAAGAGATCGACCGGATCGTCGCCGAGGGCCGGCCTGAGATTCGGCGCCGGGGCGGCGAGGCGGCGGTCGAGCACGTCGCGCACGCTTTCCGGCAACGGCCCGGCCCGGTGCAGCGAGCGCCGCACCGAGGCCAGGATGCGTTCCCTTGCGATGCTCATCCCGTTCCGCCCGCTGCTCGTTCCTTCCGCCGCTTCGCCCAGGCCGCCATGAACGTCTCGCCCGCGGGCGCGGGCAGGTCGCGGGTCGCGGTCCAGCCTCCGGCCAGGGGCAGCCGGCGGAAGCGGCCACGGAAGCGTCCGAGCAGGCCGAGGACGCGCATCGCGAGCGACGCCACGAAGCGGTAGAGCGCCGGGCGGCGCGCGGCGAAGGCCCATATCCGCAACCCCAACCGGGCGCGCGGCGGCGTGAGGCGTTCGTCGAACTCGCGCTCGCGCAGCCGGCGGATCATGTCCGGGAGCGGGATCTCCACCGGGCACACCTCCCGGCACCGCCCGTTGAGGGTGCAGGCGTTGGGGAGGTCGCGGGCCTCGTCCAGCCCGACCATCAGCGGGGTCAGCACCGAGCCCATCGGACCCACGTACACCCAGCCGTAGGCGTGCCCGCCCACCGCGTGGTAGACCGGACAGTGGTTCATGCACGCGCCGCAGCGGATGCAGCGCAGCATCTCGTGGAACTCGTTGCCGAGCATCTGCGAGCGGCCGTTGTCGAGCAGCACCACGTGGTACTCGCCGGGGCCGTCGAGGTCACCCGCGCGGCGCGGCCCGCTCGACAGCGTTGTGTAGGCCGACGCCTCCTGCCCGGTCGCGCTTCTCGCCAGCACCCGCAGGAGGGTGCTCATGTCCTCGAGGGTGGGGATCACCTTCTCGATCCCCGTGGTCACCACGTGCACGCGCGGCAGGGTGTTGGTCAGGTCGCCGTTGCCCTCGTTGGTGACGATGACGCTCGACCCGGTCTCCGCGACCAGGAAGTTCGCGCCGGTGATCCCCACGTCCGCGCTCTGGAACTTCTCGCGCAGCACGGTGCGCGCCTCGCCGACCAGCGCGGTCGGCTCGGTCTGGCGTTCGGTGAGCCCGTACCGCGCGTGGTGCGCGTGGAAGAGGTCGGCGATCTGGTCCCGGGTCTTGTGGATGGCGGGGGCGATGATGTGGCTCGGCGGCTCGTTCGCGAGCTGGATGACGTACTCCCCGAGATCGGTCTCGACCGGCTCGAAGCCCGCGGCTTCCAGGGCCTCGTTGAGCGCGATCTCCTCGCCCACCATGGACTTCCCCTTGGTGACCCGCTTCGCGCCCGCCGCGCGGCAGACGTCGAGGACGATCGCCCGCGCCTCGGCCGGGGTGCCCGCCCAGTGCACGTGCCCGCCGTGCTCGCGGACCTGCGCTTCGAAGCGTTCGAGGTAGTGGTCGAGGTGCTGGAGGGTGTGCTCCTTGATCTCGCGCGCGATGCGCCGCAGCTCCGGGTACTCGGGCAGTGCTTCGACGGCGGCGCGGCGCTTGTCGATGAACCCCGTCCGGGCCCGCGCCATCGCCCGCGCGAGGTCGGGGTTCCGCAGCCCGGCCCGGGCCCGGGCCGGGAAGTCGTGGGCGGCGGACTTCATCGTCCGGGCTCCCCGAGTCCGCACTCCCCGAACACGCGCTCCCCGGTCCTGCTCCTGGCGCCCGTGCCGGCGGGCGCCTTCGCCACGGGGCGCGTACTCGCCGGGTACGCCGGGTATACCCTCGTCGCGGGTTCACGGTTTCGCGGCGCGGTCCAGGCGCGGCCCGGAAAATCGTACGTAGCGGATTTCATCGACCCTGCTCCCCGATTCCACGTTCGGTCATGCCGGCGAGCACCTCCGCCACGTGGAACACCCGCACCGGATGCGATTCGCGCGTGAGCCTGCCCGCGATGTTCATCAGGCAGCCCAGATCGCCGCCGAGCAGCACCCCGGCGCCGGTGGCGAGGACGTGGGCGCATTTCTCGTCGACGAGGCGGGTGGAGATCTCCGGGTACTTCACGCAGAACGTCCCGCCGAAGCCGCAGCAGGCGTCCGAATCGCGCATCTCCGCCACCGTCAGCCCCCCCACCGACGCGAGCAGGCGGCGCGGCTGGCCGCGTACCCCCATCTCGCGCAGGCCCGAGCAGGAGTCGTGGTAGGTCGCGTCCGCCTCGAAGCGCGCGGCGACCTCGCGCACGCCGAGGACGTCGACGAGGAAGCCCGCGAGCTCGTGCGTGCGTTCGGCCAGCGCCTGCGCCCGCCCGTGCCAGTCGGCGCCGGTGGGGAACAGCCGGGGGTAGTGCTCGCGCAGCATCCCGGCGCAGGAGCCGGACGGCGCGACGACGTAGTCGAAGGGCTCGAACGCCTCGACGGTACGCTTCGCGATGGCCCGCGCGGTGGCGGAGTCGCCGCCGTTGTACGCCGGCTGGCCGCAGCAGGTCTGCACGGCGGGCGCCTCCACGACGCAGCCCGCGTCCTCGAGCAGCCTGACCGCCGCGAACCCGACCGCGGGACGGAAGAGATCGACGAGGCAGGTGACGAGCAGCCCGACCCGGGGGCGGCTGGTCGGGTCGTCGGGAGACTGCCGGATTCTGTCGGACACGATGGAGGCTATGCCGCAGGTTGTCGCCCGATTCTATCCGAGCCGGTGGAAAGCTCCGCCGGCAAAGTGGCGGCGCCGCCTGGATTGATCTCGAAAGGTGGGTATGGGGCAGTCCATTCCAGACTCACCACAGGAACAGCCCGATGAATACGGACTACCTCATCGTCGGCTCGGCGATTGCACGTATCGCCTTCGCGGGCGCGTCGCGGGAATGGACCTGTGAGCGCCGAGCCGAGGACATCGGGCCCAGAGCCGTTCCGGATCAACTCGAAGAGCTGGCGGTGGGCGTAGCCGCCGCCCGCGGTGTCGTCTTCGACGTTCGATGCCTGCCGGAATGGCCGGCGTCGGCGCGGTCGTCCCGACCCCGATATGCTACAGCGTCCAGACGGCCACCTTGCGACCGTCCTGCCGGCGACCGCTTCCGCCCGCCTCGCTCCCGCGCTCCTCCGTGCCCTCACCCCTCCGCCGACGCTTCCCGCCGCGGCGGTCGAACACCACCAGATGCCCTTCCTCCGCTCCGCACTGCGCCATGTACCCCAACGTCTGCTCCACCCCGCGATCGATGGTCCACGCGAGGCTCTTGCGGTCCGTATCCCGCAACACCTTGCACTCCACGACGAACCGCTCCCACAGGTCCGAGGGCTGCCCCGCCTCGCGCGGCCACAGCACCAGCAGGTCTGTCCGGCCGCGCCCCAGCCCGTACTCCCGCTCGATGCGTCCGCCCCCGTTCACCACCCGCTGCAAGTACGTCTGCAACAGGAGCTGCGGCCCCGCCTCCCGGTAGTCGAAGCGGCCCATCCAGTGCTCCGCGTGTTCGCCGAAGAAGGTGCGGAACGCACTCAGCAGCTTCGTCATGTCCAGACGGCCGGCGCCGTCCACGTACCACGTCGCCTGGATGTTGACCAGACGCTCCTGCGCCGCCGCCGTCAGCTCGCGCGGCACCACCTCCGCGTAGATCGGGTTCGCCATGCGGATGCCCCGGCCCGGCGCGATCAGCCCCAGGTCGCGCACGTAGTCGACGTCGCGCTGGAAGCCGATGTCCGACACCCCGCAGCCCGGCTCCTCCGCATCGCTCAGCAGCGGCTCGATGACCCGCCGCACCCGCTCTTCTTCCAGCTTGTGCGTTAGCTGGTCCAGATGCGTGCGCCGCGAGAGAATCAACTCCTCCCGCGCGGCGTAGACGTCGTCCATTTCGATGGCCCGCGAGCGGTCCCTTCCGGCCTTGTTGTCGAAGCACGCCCCCGCGCACAGCGCGTTCACCAGCCACGGCTGGCCCTGGGTCTGCGTCCACACCGCCTCCACCGCCGCCGGGGAGAAACGCTGCCCGGTCTCCTCCGTGTGCTGCGCCATCAGCGCCCGCGTCTCCGCTTCCGTGAAGTTGCCCATGCGCAGCGACTTCGCCGCGACGTTGAAGGGGCTGCCGCCGGCAATCACTTCGCCGGTGCTCGACCGGATGCGGTAGTCGCGGATGTCGCGCACCCCGCACAGCACCACGCTCTGCGGGAAGGCTTCCGGGCGTTGCTCGTAGCCGGCGCGGAGCTGGCGCAGCACCGAGAGCAGGGTGTCGCCGACCAGGGAGTCGATCTCATCGACCAGCAGCACCAGCGGCACCGGGTTCGCCAAGCACCAGTTGGACAGCAGATCGCCCAGCGCATCGTCCGGTCCCGATGCTTCCAGCACGGTGCGCCACGACTCGTGCGGAAAGCCGTCGCCCGACAGCCGCGCCCGCATGGCCAGCCGGCTCAGGATGGCGCGCATGCCGCGCGCCACGTCGTCGCGCGCCACCTGGCCGACCTCCACGTTGGTATGCACGCAACGGAAATTGCCCGCTTCGCCGCTGTTCAGGAAGTCGCGCAGGGCGATGAGGGCGGAGGTCTTGCCGGTCTGGCGCGGCGCGTGCAGCACGAAGTAGTGCTTGGCCCGAATCAGCCCCAGCAGATCTTCCACGTCCATCCGGTCCAGAGACGGAATGGCGTAGTGGTCGTCCGGACGCACCGGCCCTGCCGTGTTGAAGAAGCGCATGGGCCGATTATGACACTGCCGCGCTGGTTTCCGGGTTGCGCTCGGCCGACGAAATCGCGGTGCGGTCTCGCCGGGAGGCGGGCCGGTCATTCCCGCACCACGACGACGTGCAGCCGCCGCGGACCGTGCGCGCCTTCGAGGATCACGAGCTCGACGTCGCCGGTCTTCGAGGGGCCGCAGATGAGGTTGACGGTGCGCGGCATCGAGCCGCGCTCCTTGCGGAGCAAGGCCCATGCGTCTTCGGGACGGGCGACGATTCGCGACTCGCGCAGCACCACGACGGAGGCCTGGGACAGGAAGTTCAGCGGCGGCGGATGCTCCGGCCTCGATACGCTACAGCGTCCAGACGGCCACCTTGCGACCGTCGTGCCGGCGACCGCTTCCACCCGCCTCGCTCCCGCGCTCCTCCGTGCCCTCACTCCTCCGCCGACGTTTCCCGGTTCGGCGGTCGAACACCACCAGATGCCCTTCCTCCGCTCCGCACTGCACCATATACCCCAACGTCTGCTCCACCCCGCGATCGATGGTCCACGCGAGGCTCTTGCGGTCCGAGTCCCGCAACACCTTGCACTCCACCACGAAACGCTCCCACAGGTCCGAGGGCTGCCCCGCCTCGCGCGGCCACAGCACCAGCAGGTCCGTCCGGCCGCGCCCCAGCCCGTACTCCCGCTCGATGCGTCCGCCCCCGTTCACCACCCGCTGCAAGTACGTCTGCAACAGGAGCTGCGGCCCCGCCTCACGGTAGTCGAAGCGGCCCATCCAGTGCTCCGCATGTTCGCCGAAGAAGGTGCGGAACGCCCTCAGCAGCTTCGTCATGTCCAGCCGGCCATCGCCGTCCACGTACCACGTCGCCTGGACGTTGACCAGACGCTCCTGCGCCGCCGCCGTCAGCTCGCGCGGCACCACCTCCGCATAGATCGGGTTCGCCATGCGGATGCCCCGGCCCGGAGCGATCAGCCCCAGGTCGCGTACGTAGTCGACGTCGCGCTGGAAGCCGATGTCCGACACCCCGCAGCCCGGCTCCTCGGCATCGCTCAGCAGCGGCTCGATGACCCGCCGCACCCGCTCCTCCTCCAGCTTGTGCGCCAACTGGTCCAGATGCGTGCGCCGCGAGAGGATGAGCTCCTCCCGCGCCGCGTAGACGTCGTCCACCTCGATGGAACGCGAGCGGTCCCTTCCGGCCTTGTTGTCGAAGCACGCCCCCGCGCACAGCGCATTCACCAGCCACGGCTGGCCTTGCGTCTGCGTCCACACCGCCTCCACCGCCGCCGGGGAGAAACGCTGCCCGGTCTCCTCCGTGTGCTGCGCCATCAGCGCCCGCGTCTCCGCTTCCGTGAAGTCGCCCATGCGCAGCGACTTCGCCGCGACGTTGAAGGGGCTGCCGCCGGCAATCACTTCGCCGGTGCTCGACCGGATGCGGTAGTCGCGGATGTCGCGCACCCCGCACAGCACCACGCTCTGCGGGAAGGCTTCGGGGCGTTGCTCGTAGCCGGCGCGAAGCTGGCGCAGCACCGAGAGCAGGGTGTCGCCGACCAGGGAGTCGATCTCGTCCACCAGCAGCACCAGCGGCACCGGGTTCGCCAGGCACCAGTTGGACAGCAGATCGCCCAGCGCATCGTCCGGCCCCGATGCTTCCAGCACGGCGCGCCACGACTCGTGCGGAAAGCCGTCGCCCGACAGCCGCGCCCGCATGGCCAGCCGGCTCAGGATGGCGCGCATGCCGCGCGCCACGTCGTCGCGTGCCACCTGGCCGACCTCCACGTTGGTATGCACGCAGCGGAAATTGCCCGCTTCGCCGCTGTTCAGGAAGTCGCGCAGGGCGATGAGCGCGGAGGTCTTGCCCGTCTGGCGCGGCGCGTGCAGCACGAAGTAGCGTTCCGCCCGAATCAGGGCCAGGAATTCGCCGACGTTCACGCGATCCAACGGCCGGATCGCATAGTGCTTGTCCGGGCGCACCGGCCCTTCGGTGTTGAAGAAGCGCATGGGCCGATTATGACACCTGCCGCGCTGGTTTCCGGGCTGCGCTCGGCCGAGAAAATCGCGGTACGGTCTCGCCGGACGGCGGGCCGGTCATCCCCGCACCACGACGACGTGCAGCCGCCGCGGACCGTGCGCGCCTTCGAGGATCACGAGCTCGACGTCGCCGGTCTTCGAGGGGCCGCAGATGAGGTTGACGGTGCGCGGCATCGTGGCGCGCTCCTTGCGGAGCATGGCCCAAGCGTCCTCGAGGTGCGGGACGATCCGCGACTCGCGCAGCACCGAAGCCAGGATGCGTTCCCTTGCGATGCTCATCCCGTTCCGCCCGCTGCTCGTTCCTTCCGCCGCCCCTTGCGATGCTCATCCCGTTCCGCCCGCTGCTCGTTCCTTCCGCCGCTTCGCCCAGGCCGCCATGAACGTCTCGCCCGCGGGCGCGGGCAGGTCGCGGGTCGCGGTCCAGCCTCCGGCCAAGGGCAGCCGGCGGAAGCGGCCACGGAAGCGTCCGAGCAGGCCGAGGACGCGCATCGCGAACGACGCCACCAAGCGGTAGAGCGCCGGGGGGCGGGCGGCGAAGGCCCACGTCCGCAACCCCAACCGGGCGCGCGGCGGCGTGAGGCGTTCGTCGAACTCGCGCTCGACGCGGCGCAGTTGCGGGTACTCGGGCAGTGCTTCGACGGCGGCGCGGCGCTTGTCGATAAATCCCGTCCGGGCCCGCGCCATCGCCCGCGCGAGGTCGGGGTTCCGCAGCCCGGCCCGGGCGCAGAATGAAATGCTTTCGTTGGCGGGATGCTCGGGATTGCAACATGGTGTGTATCGCACGAAAATGCCCGGATGAAGATCAAGCATGCGGGATTGCGGAGGCTCCATGAGCGAGGCGACGCCCGACGGCTGAATCCCGGCCACGTCCGGCGCATCCGTCGCGTACTGGCCGATCTCGACGTAGCGCGCGACCCGCATGACCTCGATCAGCCCGGCTACCGGCTGCATCCTCTGGCAGGCAATCGACAAGGGCAGTGGAGCGTGCGCGTATCGGGAAACTGGCGAATCGTCTTTCGTTTTGTCGATGGCGAGGCGCTGGACGTGGACCTGCTCGATTATCATCAGGGAGGTTGAATCGATGCCCATGTACGACCCCCCGCATCCCGGCGAGATGATCCGCGACATCCTGGAAGACGAGGAAGTCGGCTGGACGGTGACGGAATGCGCCCATCGCCTGGGTGTGGCGCGCAATACGCTGTCGCGGCTTCTGCATGGCCGTATCGGCATTTCGCCCAAAATGGCCCTGGCCCTGGAGCGCGCCGGTTGGAGCAGTGCCGATCACTGGATGCGAATCCAGGCCGCCTACGATCTGGCGCGGGCGCGGCGCGAGCTGGATGCGGCATAGGACGTGCGGCTGCCCGTGACCGTATCGTCCGGGTACTTGGCCAACCCGTATTTCCCACCGGCCCCCGGACGCGGAGCCGGGAGCTGCGATTGGGTGGAGATTCATCCCGGTTCCGCCGATTTTCGTCCGTAGCCGATCCAGGAAGCCCGTCCGCCGGCCGAAGCAGGCGGTCGTGCGGGTTCATCCCCGTTGCGGCGACCGCTATGCCATGCCGCCCGCACGTCCTCCGCATGGAGCCGCCCCGTGCCTTCCCGCACCGCCACCGTCGAGCGCGACACGCGCGAAACCTGCATCGCCGCCGTTGTACGCCGGCTGGCTACAGCACGTCTGCACGGCGGGCTCGATCGGTTCGGGCAGACGAAGGACCGGACAGTGTTCTGCGTCCGGTCGTCTTTCCCGAATCTTCGCTTTCGATCCCTGCCGGAATGGCCGGCGTCGGCGCGGTCGCCTCGACCCTGATGCGCTACAGCGTCCAGACGGCCACCTTGCGACCGTCGTGCCGGCGCTCGCTTCCGTCCGCCTCGCTCCCGCGCTCCTCCGTGCCCTTACTCCGCCGACGTTTCCCGGTTCGGCGGTCGAACACAACCAGATGTCCTTCCTTCGATCCGCACTGCGCCATGTATCCCAACGTCTGCTCCACCCCGCGCTCGATGGTCCACGCGAGGCTCTTGCGGGCTGTATCGCGCAACACCTTGCACTCCACCACGAAACGCTCCCACAGGTCCGAGGGCTGACCCGCCTCCCGCGGCCACAGCACCAGCAGGTCCGTCCTGCCCCGCCCCAACCCGTACTCCCGCTCGATGCGACCACCCCCGTTCACCACCCGCTGCAAGTACGTCTGCAACAGGAGCTGCGGCCCCGCCTCCCGGTAGTCGAAGCGGCCCATCCAGTGCTCGGCGTGCTCCCCGAAGAAGGTGCGGAACGCCGTCAGCAGCTTCGTCATGTCCAGACGGCCGGCGCCGTCCACGTACCACGTCGCCTGGATGTTGACCAGACGCTCCTGCGCCGCCGCCGTCAGCTCGCGCGGCACCACCTCCGCGTAGATCGGGTTCGCCATGCGGATGCCCCGGCCCGGCGCGATCAGCCCCAGGTCGCGCACGTAGTCGACGTCGCGCTGGAAGCCGATGTCCGACACCCCGCAGCCCGGCTCCTCCGCATCGCTCAGCAGCGGCTCGATGACCCGCCGCACCCGCTCTTCTTCCAGCTTGTGCGTTAGCTGGTCCAGATGCGTGCGCCGCGAGAGGATGAGCTCCTCCCGCGCCGCGTAGACGTCGTCCACCTCGATGGAACGCGAGCGGTCCCTTCCGGCCTTGTCGTCGAAGCACGCCCCCGCGCACAGTGCGTTCACCAGCCACGGCTGGCCCCGGGTCTGCGTCCATACCATCTCCAACGCCGCCGGGGAGAAGCGCTGCTTGGTCTCCTCGGTGTGCTGCGCCATCAGCGCCCGCGTCTCCGCTTCCGTGAAGTCGCCCATGCGCAACGACTTCGCCGCGACGTTGAAGGGGCTGCCGCCGGCAATCACTTCGCCGGTGCTCGACCGGATGCGGTAGTCGCGGATGTCGCGCACCCCGCACAGCACCACGCTCTGCGGGAAGGCTTCGGGGCGTTGCTCGTAGCCGGCGCGGAGCTGGCGCAGCACCGAGAGCAGGGTGTCGCCGACCAGCGAATCGATCTCGTCGACCAGCAGCACCAGCGGCACCGGGTTCGCCAAGCACCAGTGCATCAACACGTGCCGCAAGGCGTCGTTGGGACCCACCTTGGCCAGCATGTCCGGCCAGACCCTGTCCGGGTAGTCGTCGCCCAGCAGCAGCGCCCGCGACGCCATCATGCTCAGGATGGCGCGGATGCCCTCGGCCACGTCGTCGCGCGCCACCTGGGCGACCTCGACGTTCACGTTCACGCAGCGGAAGTCACCTGCTTCACCGCTGTTGAGCAGGTCGCGCAGGGCGATGAGCGCGGAGGTCTTGCCGGTCTGTCGCGGCGCGTGCAGCACGAAGTACTGCTTGGCCCGAATCAGCCCCAGCAGCTCTTCCACGTCCATCCGGTCCAGAGACGGAATGGCGTAGTGGTCGTCCGGACGCACCGGCCCTGCCGTGTTGAAGAAGCGCATGGGCCGATTATGACAGCGGCGGGCCGGTCATTCCCGCACCACGACGACGTGCAGCCGTCCGTGACCGTATCGTCCGGGTACTTGGCCAATCCGTATTTCCCACCGGCCCCCGGACGCGGAGCCGGGAGCTGCGATTGGGTGGAGATTCATCCCGGTTCCGCCGATTTTCGTCCGTAACCGATCCTGGGGATCCCAATCCGCCGGCCGAAGCAGGCGGTCGTGCGAGTTCATCCCCGTTGCGGCGACCGCTATGCTATGCCGCCCGCATGTCCTCCGCATGGAGCCACCCCATGTCTTCCCGCACCGCCACCGTCGAGCGCAACACGCGCGAGACCCGCATCGCCGTCACCGTCGCCCTCGACGGCGACGGCGCCGCGCGCCTCGTCACGGGAATCCCCTTCTTCGAGCACATGCTGGAGCAGGTGGCGCGGCATGGGGCGATCGACCTCGACGTCCGCGCCGCCGGGGATACCGCGATCGACGACCACCACACCGTCGAGGACACCGGCATCGTGCTCGGGCAGGCCGTGGCCGAGGCGCTCGGCGACAAGCGCGGCATCGTGCGCTACGGACACGCCTACGTCCCGCTCGACGAGGCGCTGTCGAGGGTGGTCATCGACTTCTCCGGCCGCCCCGGCCTGTTCTACCGGGTGGACTGGCCCCGCGCGCGGATCGGAGCGTTCGACGTCGATCTGATCCGCGAATTCTTCCAGGGCTTCGCGAACACGGCGGCGGCCACCGTGCACGTCGACTCGCTCCAGGGCGTCAACGCCCACCACGTCGCGGAGACGATGTTCAAGGCGTTCGGCCGCGCATTGCGCATGGCCGTGGCCCGGGACGAGCGGCTGGGCGATGCGGTGCCGTCGACGAAGGGCGTGTTGTGAGATTGATCGCCCTGCCCGCCCTGCCGGTGGTGGCGATGCGATGCCGTCGATGATGCAGCGCCGCGAAGAGCGTGTCGTGGGACGAAGATCATCGGGCGGAGTGGCTGACGGTCGAGGGCGTATCGCGAGGCGGAGGCGGCCGGGCGGAGCGGCCGTGCCCCGGAGCACACGATGAGCATGGAAAGGGTGGCCGTGGTCGACTACGGCATGGGCAATCTCCGCTCGGTGTCGAAGGCGGTCGAGCACGTCGCCGGAAGCCACGTAGAAGTCCGGGTCACGGACGACGCCCGCGAGATCGGGAACGCCGATCGGGTGGTGTTCCCGGGGCAGGGCGCAATGCGCGACTGCATGGCGGAGCTCGCCGCCCGCCGGCTCGTGGAGCCGGTGTGGGCCTGCCTCGGGGCCAAGCCGGTGCTCGGGATCTGCATGGGCTTGCAGGTGCTGTTCGAGTCGAGCGAGGAAGACCCGGACACCCCCGGATTCGCATGGCTCGCGGGCCGCTCCATCCGCTTTCCCTCCGATGCAACCGATGGACGGGGCCGGCGCCTCAAGATCCCCCACATGGGCTGGAACCGGGTCCGCCAGCGGGCCGGCCACCCGCTATGGCGAGGCATCGACGACGCCGAGCGCTTCTACTTCGTGCACAGCTACTACGCCTGCCCCGAGGACGACGCGAGGGTCGCGGGCACGAGCGAGCACGGCGTGGAGTTCACCGCGGCCGTGGCCGCCGATCGGCTCTTCGCCGTACAGTTCCACCCTGAGAAAAGCCAGCGCGCCGGTCTCGCGCTCCTCTCCAACTTCCTGGCCTGGGACGGCCGCTGCTGAGAGGGTCGCGCGGCGGCCGACGCCGGCGTCGAACGCACCGCGCCCGACCTGGTGGTCGAGGTGGAGGTCGAGATCAAGAGCGCCGACGCGGGCAAGGTGGAGCGCTCCGCCGAGACGGGGGACGGGAGCTGCCCGAGTCGTTCACGATGCCCTGACGGCGAGCCGCGCCCCGCACCCCGGTGAGACATGCCGTGAACCCCTACCGGCTGGCCCTGCTCCTGGTGATCGCGAGCACGCTCGCCAATTCCGTGAACGGGCTCATCGTGCGGGTGATGGACTCGGCCGACGGCTGGCAGATGATCTTCTATCGATCCGCCTTTCTCGCGGGCGCACTGACCATCGTCTTCCTCGTGCAAAGCGGCCGGCGGGTACGGGCGGTGCTGCGGGAGCTGCGCCCGTGGGCCTTGCTCGGCAGCCTGGCTTCCGCCTTGGTCAACACCTGCTTCATCCTCTCCATGACCTACACCACGGTGGCCAACACCATGTTCGTCCTGAGCGGAGCGCCGTTCTTCGCCGCGCTGCTCGGACGCATCGTGCTGGGCGAAGTGGTCGCGCGCGGGGTGTGGGTGGCGATGTGCGTGGCGCTCGCCGGGATCGGGGTGATGCTGTGGGACGGGCTCGGCGCCGGCACCCTGCTCGGCAACGCGCTCGCGCTGCTCGCCGCGCTCAGTTTCGGAAGCTTCGTGGTGGTCCTTCGCAAAGGGCGCGGTGTGAACATGCTGCCGGTGGTGATCCTCGGCACGGTGCTCGGGGCGGCCAACGCCGCGTTCATGAGCGGCTTCGCGCTCGCGATCTCGTTCCACGACGCCGCGCTGCTGTTCCTTTGGGGCGCGGTGCTCTCCGGCATCGTGCACGTGATCTTCACCTGGAGCTCGCGCCACGTCCCGGGGGCGGAACTCACCCTGCTCGTCCTCGTCGAGTTCATCATGTCTCCGGTGTGGGTGTGGCTGGCCGTCGACGAGCGGCCGACCCCGGCGACCCTGATCGGCGGCGCGCTGGTCATCGCTTCGGTGGCGAGCCGGGCGATCGCGAGCTTCCGGGCGGAGGGGCGATGAGGGGCGGATCCCTGCTCGCACCCTGCGGCCATCGTCTCGGCCGTCGAGCTGCGCTTCTTCCGGCAGTGTCGGGATCACCGGGCCGCGGGCTATCATCCTTCGCGCGCGGGGCGCGTTCGTGGTGGTGGACGGCATCCCCGCGAAGGGGGACGGTCGCCGGCCTTCACGGCGCGTGCGCCGCGAAGGCCGAAGGAATTCCGGGGGGATCCGAATGCGTGAGGTGATGCTCGTCACCGGCGGAAGCCGGGGGATCGGCGCCGTGACCGCGGTGCTCGCGGCCGAGCGCGGGTACGACGTGGCCATCGGCTACCGGCAGGATTCCGGCGCCGCCGAGTCCGTCGCCGGGCGAGTGCGCGCCATCGGCGGGCGGGCGCAGACGATCCGGGCCGACGTCGCGGACGAGGAGGACGTGGAGCGGATGTTCGCCGCCGTCGATGCCGAGCTCGGGACGCTCGCGGTGCTGGCCAACAACGCGGGAACCCTCGATCTCCAGATGCGGGTCGACGAGATGACGGTCGAGCGCGTCGAACGCACGTTCGCGGTCAACGTCCTCGGCGTGTTCCTGTGCTGCCGGGCCGCGGTGCGGCGCATGTCCACCCGCTACGGGGGCGCGGGCGGGCGCATCGTGAACGTCTCCTCCGCCGCGTCACGGCTCGGCTCCGCCGGCGAGTACGTCGACTACGCGGCATCGAAGGGTGCGGTGGATACGATGACCCTCGGGCTTGCGCGGGAGGTCGCCGGGGAAGGCATCCGCGTCAATGCGGTTCGGCCGGGGATCGTCCATACCGGCCTCCACGCGCTGGGCGGAGAGCCCGAGCGGGTCGATCGGATGAAGGCCGGCGTTCCGATGAAGCGCGGCGGAGAACCGGTCGAAGTCGCCCGCGCCATCCTGTGGCTGGCCTCGGACGAATCGTCGTATACCACCGGCTCGTTCCTCGACGTGGCGGGAGGGCGCTGACGATGCGTCCGGAACCGGGCGCCTTCGCCACCGCGTTGCCCGGAAGCGTCCTGCGAACACGGCCACCCGGCGCCGCCCGCGCCATCTCGTGGACGACGCCGGACGAAGCGGCGTTCACCGGCTGCTTCCTCGAATCGACGGGAGGACACTGAATGCGTCCGGATCCGGCGGCCCTCACCGCTGCGCTGTGCGAGATCGCCCTGCGCGCCGGACGGGAGATCCTTGCAGTGTACGCGAGCGATTTCACCGTGCGCGGCAAGGCCGACGCTTCGCCGGTCACCGAGGCCGACACCCGCGCCGAGCGCGTCATCCTGGAAGGACTCGAGGCGTGCGCCCCGGGCGTCCCGGTGGTGGCGGAGGAGTCGGCCGCGGCCGGCGAGATCCCCGACGTGGCCGGCCGGCCGTTCTTCCTCGTCGATCCCCTCGACGGCACCAGGGAGTTCATCGACCGCAACGGCGAGTTCACGGTGAACATCGCGCTCATCGAAGACGGTGTGCCCACCGCGGGGGTCGTCCATCTCCCGGCGCTCGACGAGACGTTCTGGACGGCCGGCGACGGGGCGGCATGGCGCGTCCGCGGCACCGGCAGCGCAGGCGGAACCGGCGGGAGATCCCGGTGGCCCGCCCTCTTCTCCGGTACAGGCCGGACCGGTAGCGCGGGCGCGGCCACCGGCTCCAGCCACGCTGAGGGAGATGCCGGCATCGCCGCACCCGCCGGCTACGCCGACGTAGCCTGCGCGGCGGAGCGGATCGCCTGCCGCAGGCCCGGCGACGCCCTGGTGGCGATCGCCAGCCGCTCCCACCGCGACGCCGAGACCAGCCGGTATCTGGAGCGATTCGAGATCGCCGAAATCGTGAGCGCGGGTTCGTCGCTGAAGTTCTGCCGGATCGCCGAGGGGGCGGCGGACCTCTATCCCCGCCTCGGTCGCACCATGGAGTGGGACGTCGCGGCCGGCCACCTGATCCTCAGCGCGGCGGGAGGCAGCGTCGAAACCCTTGACGGCACGCCGCTCACCTACGGCAAACCGGGGTTCGACAACCCCCACTTCGTGGCGCGCGGACTGCCGCGGGAGCACGCAAGCGCGGATGCGTCCCGGCCCTCGAACAATCGCCGAACAAGGAAGAATTGGCCATGAGCACACCGAACGTTCCCGCCCGCATGGCCGCGATCGAGATCACCGGCCCCGGCGGCCCTGGCGTGCTGGTCCCCGCGCAACGCGACGTGCCGCGGCCCGCACCGGGAGAGGTGCTCGTCGCGGTCGAGGCGGCCGGGGTGAACCGTCCCGACGTGATGCAGCGCCGGGGGCTCTACCCGCCGCCGCCCGGAGCCTCGGACGTCCCGGGGCTGGAGATCGCGGGCGCCGTCGTCGCGCGGGGCGAAGGCGTCGAGGCGCCGGCGATCGGTGCCCGCGTGTGCGCGCTGGTCACCGGCGGCGGGTACGCCGAGTACTGCACCGCGCCCGCGCCGCTCTGCCTGCCCATCCCCGGTGGATTCGACGCGGCCAAGGCCGCGGCCCTGCCCGAGACCTTCTTCACGGTCTGGACCAACGTCTTCGACCGCGCCCGCCTCGCCGCGGGGGAATCGATCCTCGTGCACGGCGGGTCGAGCGGCATCGGCACCACCGCGATCCAGCTCGCCAGGGCGTTCGGCGCCACCGTCTACGTCACCGCGGGATCGAAGGCGAAGTGCGACGCCTGCCTCTCGCTCGGAGCCGACGCGGCCATCCGCTACCGGGACGAGGATTTCGTCGAGCGCATCGGCGCGCTCACCGGCGGGCGCGGCGTGGACGTGGTGCTCGACATGGTGGCCGGCGATTACGTTCCCCGAAACTTGAAGTGTCTCGCCACCGAGGGGCGGCTCGTGATCATCGCGGTGCAGCGCGGCCCGAAGGTCGGGGGGCTCAACGTGCTGCCCGTCATGCTCAAGCGGCTGACGGTCACCGGCTCGACGCTTCGGCCCCGCACCGTCGAGCAGAAGGCGGTGATCGCGCGCGCCCTCGAAGCGCAGGTGTGGCCGCTGATCGAGGCGGGCAAGGTGAAGCCGATCGTCCACTCGCGCTTCGCGCTCGCCGACGCGGCCGACGCGCACCGGCTGATGGAGAGCGGCGAGCACGTCGGGAAGATCGTCCTGGAGACGTGAGGCGCGGCGCCGGACTCGCGCAAGGGTCACGGACCGGGCCGGGAGCGAACGCGGCCGCGGACGACACCACGCCATGCCCTATGGCAAAGTCGAACCAGGGGAAGAGAAGACGTACCGCGCGCGTCCGGCCGCGGCTCCCTTGCCCCTGAAGAACGGACCGCGGATCCCCGATCCGAGCCTCCGGGAGTGAACGCGGCCGCGAAAGACGGCACGTTGTCCCGTATGGGAAAAACGAAAAGAGAGAAAAGGCGCAAGGCTCGCCGCGCACGTCCGGCCGCGGCTTCCCCGCCGCCGAAGCACGAGCCGCGGGCCGGGCACCCGGCCGCCGTTCCCTCCCCCGGCCTCGCCGGGCCGGGGAGCGAGGCGGCGCGGCAGCGCCTGGTGGCCGCAGCGGTGCTCGGGGGGCTGGTGGTCGCGGCCTACTTCCCCGCGTTCCTGGCCGGGTTCGTCTGGGACGACCGGATATTCACCGGGACGCCTCTGGTCCGGGACTGGTCCGGCCTGTGGCGCATCTGGTTCTCGCCGGCGGAGATCGAGAACGAAGCGCACTACTGGCCTCTGCTCTACACGACCTTCTGGCTGGAGCACAAGCTGTGGGGGTACGCCCCGGCCGGCTACCACGTCGTCAACGTGCTGCTGCACTTCGCCAACACCCTGCTGCTGTGGCGGCTGCTGGCGCGGCTGGCGGCGCCCGGCGCGTGGGTGGTGGCCGCGGTGTTCGCCGTCCATCCCCTGCACGTCGAGTCCGTGGTCTGGATCATGGAGCGCAAGGACGTGCTCTCGGGGCTGTTCTACCTCGCCGCGTTCTCGGTCTGGGTCCGCTTCGTGGAGGAATCGCGCCCGAAACGGCGGCGAAGAAGTTACCTCCTGGCGCTGGCGTTGTTCGTGCTGGGGCTGCTGTCCAAGTCGATCGTCGTCACCCTGCCGGCGGCGCTCGCCGTCTGGCACTGGTGGAGGCAGGGCCGCGTCACCGGCGCCGACTTCCACCGGCTGGCGCCGTTCTTCGCGGTCGGGCTGGCCTTTGCGGTCGCGGACGTGGCGTTCTCCAACACCAGGGAACCCGTTTCCCTCGGCTACTCGATGATCGAGCGGGTGCTCATCGCGGCGCACGCGCTCTGGTTCTACGTGGGCAAGCTGCTGTGGCCGGCGGATCTGGCCGTCATCTACCCGCACTGGGAGGTGAACGTCGCGGACCCGCGTGAATGGGGCTACGTCGCCGCCGCGGTGGCGCTGGCCGCGGCGCTCTGGCTGCTCCGGCGCCGGATCGGCCGGGGGCCGCTGGCCGGGGCGCTGTTCTTCACGGTGACCCTGTCGCCGGTGCTCGGGTTCGTGGACTACGGCTACATGCAGTTTTCCTTCGTCGCGGACCGTTACCAGTACCTGGCCGGCATCGGGGTGATGGCGGTGCTCGCCGGCGCCGCGGCGCACGGCGCGGGCAAGCTGCCGGAGGTGGGAAGAAAGGGGGCGATGGGGGCCGCAGGGGTCGTGCTGATCGTCCTCGGGACCCTGACCTGGCGGCAGGCGGGCATCTACCGGGACGGTGTGACCTTCTTCAGCCACGTCATCGCGCACAATCCCACCGCGCGCGAAGCCCATCGCAACCTGGGGGAGGCGCTGACCAGGGAGGGGCGCTGGGAAGAAGCCCTCGCCGCCTTTCGCATCGCCGTGGAGCTGGCCCCGCAAGACCCCCGCGAGCACTCCAACATCGGGGCCGCGCTGATCATGCTGGACCGGCTCGACGAGGCCGAGGAGCCCTTGCGCCACGCCCTCGCGCTCGATCCCCGCTCGGTGTACGCCCTGCAGAACCTGGCCGCCGCGGAAGTCAGGTGGAAGCGCTACGGCGAAGCCCTCGACCTCTATCGTCGCCTCGCCGAGGTCGAACCGGACAATCCGAGCGCTCATCACGGGGCGGGCACCGCGCTCTACTATCTGGGCAGGCTGGAGGAGGCGCTCGAAAGCCTGGAGCGGGCGCTGGCCCTGGACCCGGAGCGCGAGGACATTCGGACCAATCGCGACGAGGTGCGGGCGATCCAGCGCCGCCGCGGCAGGGGCGGGGAGTAGCCCGCGGGCGATCGCCGTGCGCATGGAGGGCGGAGGTCAACACGCCGGCGCATCGGGCGGCGATGGGCGGCGATTGCCGTGCGCATGGGGGCCTGCACGACGTCAGCAAGCTGCGACGCGCGCCAGGGCGTGGACGGCGGCCCGGGGGGAAGGACTCCTCGAAGGCCCGCACGACGCCATCACGGCCGGGCGGATCGCCCAGGCTCCAAAGCAGACGGGGCGGGCAAGCCTGCCCGGCGAAGGCTCGAAGGGCACGCCCGGAGCTCGGATCACCCGGCGCGACGCACGCCGACGTAGCGGGTCAGCGGCTCCGGATCCCGGGCAAGGCTCCCGGCCGTCGCGTGCTCGCGGATCCCTTTCTCGATGAAGGCAATCCGGTCCGCCACCGCGAGCGCCGCCTCCACCTTCTGCTCCACCAGCAGCATCGCCGTCCCGGTGGCGCGCAGCTCCGCGACCACCGGCAGGGCGCGACGGCGCCGAGATCGGTCGGGCAGCATCGCCGTCCCGGTGGCGCGCAGCTCCGCGACGGTCTCCAGGATCCGGTCCACGTAGCTCGGCTGGAGCCCCTCGGTCGGCTCGTCGAGCAACAGCACCCGGGGGCCGGCGGCGAGCGCACGCGCCATCGCCACCATCTGCTGCTGGCCGCCGCTCAGGCGCCGCGCCGGCGTGTCCAGCCGACCGGCTGTTGCCTCCGTGGCTCCGGATCCCCGGCCGGCGCGCACACGGGGACACGGGCGAACCCGCAGGCCCTCGTCATTCCCGCGCAAGCGGGAATCCATTCGCCCCGTGCGCACCGCGCCCCGGGAACGCTGGCGTCCCGCCCGCCGGTGAAGGGCCGCTTCCGGGAATCCGGCACCAGGGAATCAGAAGCCGGGCGGCGGACCACCCTTCGCCGTTTTGTCGAAGACTTCGGGTCAGGGACTGGCCGCGAGGAGGTGCGCAGCCGTTTCGCGTGCCTGGAGGGCGCCTTCGTCGTCGTCGAGGGCGGCCAGCGCCTCCGCGTAGCGCTTCCACGTCCAGGAGTTGCGCGGCTTGCGGGCGGCGCGCTCGCTGAGCAGCGTGCGGGCGGTCTCGTGGCGGCCGGCGGCGAGCGCCGCGGCGATGAGGAGCTGATGGAACAGATCCCGTTGCGCGTGCGAACCCCCGATGAGCGGCAGGCGGTAACGGATCGGCGCGAGCGCGTCGACGGCCGCCGCGTACTCGCCACGGTACCAGTACGCGATGGCCTGGCAGAGCGCAACGCCGGCGGCGCGCGCCACCCTTCCCTCGGTGCCCGCGTGCTCGGCGAAGGCGCGCATGGCGTCGAGCATCCGCTCGACGGCCCCGTCCCGGCCCCCCGCGGCGAGCGCGAGCATGTAGTGCGCGTCGGGGAACACCATCAGATGGTCGCCGGTACGGGCCTCGCACCGATCCGCCAGCTCGTTCCAGCGATCCCCCACGTCCACGCCGCGCTCCTCGAGCCGCCACAGCATCGAGGTTGCGTTGCAGATGTCGAGGTACTCGTCGGAGAGATCCGAGCGCATCTTCTCGTCGTAGAGCCGCAGGACGGCGCCGGTGTCCTCAAGATCCAGATGGAACAGCGCGAGATGCCACCACAGGTGGTAGCCGAAGTTGTTGCACTCGCCGAGCCGCGGCTCGCTCTCCCGGAGCCACGCGACACCCTCGCGGCGGCGGTCCTGCATCTCCATGACGTGGGCGACCGCGTGCACCGCCCACAGATCGCCCGGGTTGCGCTCCACCGCGGTGCGCCCCGCGCGCTCCGCCTCCTCGTATGCCCCGGCCTCCTCGAGCGCGAACGCATACATGCCGAGGACGTAGCCGTAGCCCTCGACCGTCTCGTCCCAGGCGTGCAGCACCCGCCCGATCGAGTCGCGCATGTTCTCGGTGTCGCCCGAGTAGAAGTGGAGATGGTGGGCGAGCTTCAGCGCGATGAGGTCGCGCGGATGGCCGGCGAGGAGGGCCTCCCAGTGCGCGACGGCCTGCTCGAACTCGCCCCGGATCCAGGCGTCGAGGGCGTCGAGGTGGCGCCGTTCCCGCTCCGTCGCGCCGCGCTCTCCGGCGGCGCGGCGCGCGGCGTCGAGGCTTGCGCGTGCCCGGACGACGAGCGCCGGCGCGCAGAAGTGCATGAAGAAGTACCCCTTCACGCAGTGCGCAAGCACCATGTCCGGGTCGCTGGCGAAGACGCGCTTCAGGCAGGCCCCGGTCTCCGTCCCGAACCGCAGGTACTGCGCGAGCACCGCGTCGAGGTTCCGGACCGCCTCCTCGTTCGCGGCGGTGGTGTCGAGTCCGCGTGCGTCCAGCATGAGGCCTCCCCGGCATCGACCACACTCCCGATACGCCGCTCGCGCCCTGGAACCGGCCATGCCCCGAAGCGGGTGCGATCCAGGTGCGAGGCAGGCTATGGTAGCGCCTTCACCGGGAATGAGTTCACCCCTCGAGCTTCGGGATTTGCCGACCAAAATGGATTCCCGCCTACGCGGGAATGGCGTCGTTTGAGCGAACCGCGTCGCCTTCAAGCGAGCCGTCGTTCCCGCGAAGCATGCGCCCGCGAAAGCGGGTGCGGGTAGCGGGAATCCATCGCCTGATTCAGGCATCTTGAATCCCGAAACTTGAGTTCACCCGTTGCGAGAGGAGCCGGAGCATGCCGGACGTACAGGATCGGTGCGGTGTGCTCGCACGCCGGATCCGGGCCCGTGAATTCACGGTGGTCCCCGGAGTGTTCGACCTGATCTCGGCGAAGGTCGCGGACCGCTGCGGCTTCGACGCCCTGTACATGACCGGCTACGGGATCGCCGCGTCGCACCTGGGGCTGCCGGACGCCGGGCTCGTGAGCTACTCGGAGATGGCCGCCCGCGCCGCGCGTCTTTGCGAAGCGACCGGCACCCCGCTCATCGCCGACGCCGACACCGGCTTCGGCGGGCTGCTCAACGTCCGTCATACGGTGCGCGGTTACGAGGCGGCCGGGGTCGCCGCGATCCAGATCGAGGACCAGGAGTTTCCGAAGAAGTGCGGCCACGCCCCGGGGCGCAGGGTGGTTCCCCTCGACGAGATGCTGCGCAGGATCGCGGTCGCGGTCGAAGCACGCGACAGCCACGACTTCCTCATCGTCGCGCGCACCGATTCACGCGCCTCCCTCGGACTCGACGAGGCGATCCGCCGGGGGCGCGCGTTCGTGCGGGCCGGCGCGGACGTCGTGTTCATCGAGTCCCCTGAGTCCGGGGAGGAGTTCGAGCGCATCGGCCAGGAGGTCGACGCCCCGCTGCTCGCGAACATGGTTGAGGGCGGCTTCTCACCCGTCCTGCCGGCCGAGGTCCTCTCCCGGCTCGGCTTCACGATCGCACTCTACCCCGGCACCGGCTTCCTCGCGACGGCAAGAACGTTGCAGAGCGTCTACGGGCACCTGAAGTCCGCCCGCTCGTCCCTTGATCTCCCGGCCGAGACCTTCTCCATCGGCGAGATGCACGAGCTGATGGGGTTCGGCGAGGTATGGGAGTTCGAGAAGCGATGGGGAGCGACGGAGACGGATTGATCCGCATTCGCATGGCACCCTCTTCCGGCGCGACCGGCCCCGCCGGAACAGGGGCGAGGGCTGCCGCCGGTCGGCCATCGCCCTCGGGCACTGTTTCTCCGACGGGCCCCGCCGGTCGATCCGCCCGCCCGGGCGCTGGCCCGGAGCGGGCCTGCGGCGGCCGGCCGATGCGCATCGCCGCGGGCGTCTCCCCCGCCCGGACATCGTGGGCCTTCGGCCTCCTGGGAACGCGGGCGTCCCGCCCGCATTGACTTCTTCGGGCCTGCGGCCCGTTGCGGGCGGGACGCCCGCGCTCCCAGGTTCGCGCCGATCAGAAGCGCAGGTTCAAACTCAGCCCGCCGCCGAGCTCGTGGCTGCCCCCGCTCGTCGCGTAGCCCACCCCGCCCTGCACCGTGCAGCGCCCCTCCTCCCAGGCGTACACCCCGTTCAGCCCCAGGCGCAGCCACGTCGCCTCCGCCTCCGACTTCAGCTCCGTCCCCGACACGCGGACCTTCCGGTCCGTCGAGAACTCGTGCTCCACCTCCACCGAAGCGAACACCCGGCTCCCCGCGGCCCCGCCCGGCTTCGTCTCCACGTCCACCCCCGCACGCCCCTTGAGGCTGCGCGCGTCGTCCACCCGCACCCGCGCACCCGTCGCGTCCGAGAAGGCGTCCATCGAGACCCGCGAATGCACCAGCCCCGCCCGAGGGGTCAGCACCATCCCCGCCGGCAGGTGCTCCAGCGCCATCCGCCGGCCCGCTTCCACCCCCAGCGCGTGGCCGAAGCCCGACAGGTCCTTCCGCAGCGCCCCGCGCCGTGACGACCCGAGATCGGCCTCGTACCACGTCATCGTCGCCTGCACGTCGAGGTAGTCCTCCTCCCTCGTCCACGTGCCCGACACCCCCGCGCCCGTGCCGTACAGCTCGACGTCGCCACCCTCCGTCACCTCCGCGGTGCCGCGCCGGTGGTGCAGCGAGGCGCCGATGCGCGCCTCCTCGCCCAGCGCGCCGCCCCACCCCACCGCAACGCCGTGGCGGCGGTGGCGGTACTTCAGCCCCACCCCCGATTCTTTCTGCGAGGCCGAGGCATCCGCCTTCCACTCGCCGCGGAAGCTCTCCACCCGGGCCCAGCCCCCCTTCGCCGAACGCGGCGCGGCCGTCCGCTCCCGGAACCCCCGCAGCCCGTTCAGCCCCAGCACCACCGAGGGCAGCGCCTCGTACACCCGCGAACGCGGCGCCAGCTTGCGCGCCACCTCGAACGCTCCGCTCTCCGTCATCTCCACGCCCACGTCCCAGGCGCCGTCCAGGAGCGCGGCCATCGTATCGGGCGCTCCCACGCTACGGGCAGGCTCCCCCTCCTTCCGTATCTGGACGGTCGGCGTGCCGCCCTCTTCGACAAGCTCGCCCGGGAACGCCCGCTCCACGGCCTCGGCTTCCGTCTCATCCGGCTTCTGTTCGGCCACCGCCACGAGCTCGCCCCGGTCGCTCGACACCCTCCCTTCCACCTTGCCGTCCGGTCCGGCCGTCACCGTCCCGCCCCGGCGGAAGCGGACGTTCCCCTCGACCGTACCGTCGGCCCGCACCTCACTGCCCGCACCGGCCACGTCGATGCCCCCCTCGACCCGGCTGCCGGGCCCCGTCGTGACCCGGGCCGGACGGGACCCCAGGCCGATGACGTCACCGGTGATCCTGCCCCCGCCGGCCACGCCTACCACCAAGTCCCCGGCCTCGTTCCAGATGGCTTCGGTCCGGCCCTCGACCTCGACGCCGGTGATGCGGCCGGTGCTGCCCACCGTCACCGTGCCGCCCTGGTCGAAGCGCACCCGTCCGGCCCTGCCGTGCACGGAGACCGTGCTCGCGGCCAGATGCACGGTGCCCGTCACCGTGCCGCCGTTGGAGACGGTGACCGTGTGCTCGCCCGCGCCCAGGCCGAACACGTCCCCGGTGAGCGTGCCCGAGATGGTCGCGGACAGGTCCCCGTCGCCCAGGGCGCGGACGTCGCCGGTGACCGTCCCCGCCACGCTGAGGGCCAGGTCGCCGGCCTCGCTGCGCAGCGCCTCCCTCCGGCCACCGACCTCCACGCCGGTGAGCGCGCCGGTCCGGGCCACCGTGACCGTGGCGCCGCTGGTGTAGAGAAGACGCCCGATGCGGCCCGCCACCGTCGGAAGGCCGACCGGGTCGTGGACGGTGCCGGTGACCGTGCCGCCTTCCTTCAGGTCCAGCGTCAGGGCGCCGCCGCCCTCTGCCCGGACATCACCGTCCACCGTGCCCGAAACGCTCGCGGACAGGCCCCCGCCGCCCTGGGCGCGGAGGTCTCCGGTGATCCTCCCTGCCACGCTTACGTCCAGGTCGCCGGCCGCGCTGCGCAGCGCTTCGGTCTTGCCGCCGACCTCCACGCCGGTGAGCGCGCCGGTCGCGGCCACCATGACCGTGGCGCCGTTGGTGTAGAGCAGCCGCCCGATACGGCCCGCCACCGTCAGCGGTCCGGCGGGGTCGTGCACCGTGCCGGTGACCGTACCGCCTTCCCGCACCGCAAGCTTCAGCGTACCGCCGCTCGGTGCGCGCAGGTCACCCGCCACCTGCCCCGCCACCGTCACGTCCAGGTCCCCGGCCTCGCTGTGCAACGCCTGGGTCTTGCCGCCGTCCTCGACGCCGGTGAGCGCGCCGGTCCGGGCCACCGTCACCGTCCCGCCGCTGGTGTAGAGAAGACGCCCGATGCGGCCCGAGACCGTGAACGACGCCTGCGGGTCGTGGATCGTCCCCGTCACCACGCCGCCGGACATGACGTTCGCCGTCAGCGTGCCGCCCGACTCGAGGTCGCCCTCGACGCGGCCCTCGTCGTTCACCGTCACGGACAGCGGGCCCGCGGTGCTCTCGACGGCCGCGCCCTCGACGCCGCTCAGTGTCCCGCCCCCGGACACCGTCACCGTCCCGCCGCTGGCGTAGAGAAGACGCCCGATGCTCGCCCCGTTCCCGACCGTGAACGAGGTCTGCGGGTCGTGGATCGTCCCCGTCACCACGCCGCCGGACATGACGTTCGCCGTCAGGTCCCCGCCGCCATCGACGCGGAGGTCGCCCGTCACCGTCCCCGAAACGGTGGCCACCAGGTCGCCGCCGCCGTCGCCGAGGATGCCGACGCCCGACGTCGCGCCCACCTCGCCGGTCGCGCCCACCGTCACCGTTCCGCCGCCGACCAGGTGCACGCCCGCGCCGGTTCCGCCCCTCACCCGTCCGTTCACGGTCACGCTCTGGGAGCGGACGCCCTCCGTGGCCCCCGCGCCGCGGACGTAGATCCCGTTCGCGCCGCCCGTGATGCGCGCGCCCTCGGCCACGGTCACCGCGATGGCGCCGTTGCTGTCGTGCGGGACGGCGTAGAGCGCCTCCACGCCGTTGCCCTCGGCGGCGATGGCGCCTCCGGTCACGTCCACCTGGATGTCGCCGGCGTTGTAGGTCGCCGCGAGCCGCCGGACCGTGCTCTTCCAGGTGGGCGTGTAGGCGGCGCCGGTCAGGGCGGTCAGCGCCGTTTCCAGCTCGCTGCCCGCGCCCTTCGTCAGGACGGCGTCCAGCACCGCCCGCTCCGCGTCCGAGAGCGCGTCGCCGGCGCGGACGTGATCGACGATCTCCGTAGACGAGGAAGGGCGCCCTGTAGGCGAGGAAGGGCGCGTAGTATGGGAGAGCGCCATAGCGCGCACACCCGCCCGCGAAAGGCCCAGGATCTCCTCGGCCGCCCGCTGCGCCAGCGGGCCGTCGCCGGTCGGCGCGGCGGACGATGCCGCGCGCTTCCGCAGAAGGTTCTGCGCCTCCGCCTTCCACGCGGCGTCGTAAGAGGCCGGAAGCGCCGCCAGCGCCTTCGTCAGCCCGTCCGAATCCCCCGCCACGATCTCCGAGAGGACCGCCTGCTCGCCGGTCGACAGCGTCTCGTCGGCGCCCGTAATCCTGGCCCGGATGAAGGCGTCGGTCACCGACGCGCCGACCGTGACGTCGCCGCTCGAGGTGACGTGGATCATCGGCGCGGTGCGGGCCGCGTCGTCCGCCGTCCGCGCGCCGCGGCCCTTCGTGTGGCCGCTCGACCGCGCGGTCCAGGCGAGAACGCCGACATCCCGCGCCTCCACCGCGCCTTCGTGCGTCACGACGATGCGCCCCGCCGCGCTCGCGTCGTTCGTCAGACGCCCCTCCATGCCGACGGCGAACGGCGCCGCGATCTCCGCCGCCGCCCGCGTCCTCACGGCAGCGGATCCCCAGCCCTCGTGGACTCCCAGGAGACCTCTCGTGATCAGACCATCCACGGACGTGTTCAGACCCTCCGCGGAGACGGCGCCCGCCACGTCGATGGAAAGCCCCTCCGTGTTCGCGCTGTCCCCGGTCAACCCGGACGAATAGACGACGTAGGCGCCGCTGGCGCCGTCGCCCGCCGTCGTGATGGTCCCGCCGGTCATCTCGATGGAGCCCGCTCCGGCCGGCCCACCCTTGACGACGAACATCCCGTAGGCGCCCGCCCCCGCCGTCTCGACGGCGCCGCCCGTCATGCGCACCGAGACGTCGCCGCGCGTATAGCTGCTCTGGGCCCTGATCCCGTGGGAGTAGTAGTTGACGTTGGAAAAGGTGTGGATCCCGCCCCGCGTGCGGATCGTGCCGCCTTCCAGGACGATGGACGTCGTTCCGGGGCCCGACTCCGTATCTGAATATGAATCGGCATGGAGACCCAGGGCCCCGGCCCCCGTCGTCTCGACCAGGCCGTCGCGCATCGTGATCGCGGCGGCGCCCGCGATGTTGACGATGCTGACGCCGTGGCCCAGGGCGCCTGTCGTCCTGACCGCCGAGCTCGCGTGCGAGACGGTGACGGCTACGTTGCCCGCCGTGGCGGCGTTGCTCCGCCCGGCGTCGATACCGATGCCTGTCGTCGCGATGGAGCCGCCGGTCAGGCCGATGGCGAGATCGCCGGTCCCGGAGTGGACGGCGATGAGGCCGCCCACGCCCGCCCCCGTCGCCTCGAGGGTGGCGCCCGCCGTCATGTTGACGGTTACGTTGCCCGTCCCTCCGTGTGCGCCCAGAACGACGCCGCCCGTCCCCCCCTTTCTCGACAGGGAGCCGCCGGTCACGTCGATGCGGACGTTGCCCGTCCCGCTCGCACGTCTGGCCCAGATGGCATAGGCGTTCGAACCCCTCGTCTCGACGGAGCCGCCGCTCATGCCGATGACCATGGCGCCGCCGGTCGCCCCGGCGTGCCGGGCATACAGGCCGTGGCCGGCGGTCCCCGTGGTGACGACGCTTCCGGCCGTCATGCGAAGCTCGACATCGCCGGAATCGCTGTGACTGCCCCCGACGGCCACCACGTTGGCGGTCGCATGGTTGATGCCGAGTTTCCCCGGATTGACGAGGATGTCCGCCGAGCTGCCGGCGCCTTCGGTGCAGGTGATGATCCCGCCGCCGGTGTGCGGACCGCCGCGGCACACGTTCTGCGCCGCCGCCTCCCCGGCCCACGAGGCGAGTGCGAGAAGCAGCCCCGGCGCGAGCGTGGCGGCCAGCGTTCGAGTGCTCATGACGCGCTCCTCAAGCCTGCGGCCCGCTTGCGGGCGGGACGCCCGCGCTCCCAGGTTCGCCCCGATCAGAAGCGCAGGTTCAGGCTCACCCCGCCGCCGAGCTCGTGGCTGCCCCCGCTCGTCGCGTAGCCCACCCCGCCCTGCACCGTGTAGCGCCCCTCCTCCCAGGTGTGCACCCCGTTCAGCCCCAGGCGCAGCCACGTCGCCTCCGCCTCCGACTCCAGCTCCGTCTCCGACACCCGGACCTTCCGGTCCGTCGAGAACTCGTGCTCCACCTCCACCGAAGCGAACACCCGGCTCCCCGCGGCCCCGCCCGGCTTCGTCTCCACGTCCACCCCCGCACGTCCCCGGAGGCTGCGCGCGTCGTCCACCGACACCCGTGCTCCCGTCGCGTCCGAGAAGGCGTCCATCGAGACCCGCGAGTGCACCAGCCCCACCCGAGGGGTCAGCACCACACCCGCCGGCAGGTGCTCCAGCGCCATCCGCCGGCCCGCCTCCACCCCCAGCGCGTGGCCGTGCCCCGACAGGTCCTTCCGCAGCACCCCGCGGCTCGACGACGTGAGGTCGGCCTCGTACCACGTCATCGCCGCCTGCACGTCGAGGTAGTCCTCCTCCCTCGTCCACGTGCCCGACACCCCCGCGCCCGTGCCGTACAGCTCGACGTCCCCGCCCTCGGTCACCTTCGCGGTGCCGCGGCGGTGGTGCAGCGAGGCGCCGATGCGCGCCTCCTCGCCCAGCGCGCCGCCCCACCCCACCTCGACGCCGTGGCGGCGGTGGCGGTACTTCACCCCCGAGGTCGACGTATCCGCCTCCCACTTGCCGCGCAACGCATCCACCCGCGCCCAGCCCCCCTGCGCCGAACGCGGCGCGGCCATCCGCTCCCCGTACCCCCGCAACCCGTTCAGCCCCAGCACCACCGAGGGCAGCGCCTCGTACACCCGCATACGCGGCTCATGCTCCCTCGCGAGCTCGACGACTTCGGGCTCCACCATGCGGCCGCCCCCCTCTTCTTTGTCCCCTTCGACCACACCGCCCGGGAACGCCCGGGCTCTGGCTTCGTCCCTCGTCTCCTCCGGCTTTCGTTCGACCACCGCCACGAGCTCGCCACGGTCGCTCGACACCTTCCCTTCGATCCTGCCGTCCCGTCCGACCGTCACCATCCCGCCCCGGCGGTAGCGGACGTTCCCCTCGACCGTGCCGTCGACCCGCAACTCACTGCCCGCACCGGCCATGTCGATGCTCCCCTCGACCCGGCTGCCGGGCCCCGTCGTGACCCGGGCCGGGCGGGTCCCCAGGTCGATGACGTCGCCGGTGATCCTGCCCCCGTCGGCCACGCTCACCACCAGGCCCCCGGCCTCGTTGCGGATGGCTTCGGTCCGGTCCTCGACTGCGATGCCGGTGATGTGGCCGGCGCCGCCCACCGTGACCGTGCCGCCGTTGTCGAAGCGTACCCGCCCGGCCCGGCCGTCCACCCCCACCGTGCTCGCGGCCAGATGCACGGTGCCCGTCACCGTCCCGCCGTTGGAGACGGTGACCACGTGCTCGCCCGCGCCCAGGCCGAGAATGTCCCCGGTGAGCGTGCCCGAGATGGTCGCGGCCAGGTCCCCGTCGCCCTCTGCCCGGACGTCGCCGGTGACCGACCCCGCCACGCGGAGGTCCAGGTCGCCGGCCGCGCTGCAGATGGCCTGGGTCCCGCCCTCGCTGCAGATGGCATCGGTCTCGCCCTCGACTTCGATGCCGGTGAGCGCGCCGGTCCGGGCCACCGTCACCGTCCCGCCGTTGGTGTAGAGCAGCCGCCCGATCTCGCCCGCCACCGTCAGCGGTCCGGCGGGGTCGTGCACCGTGCCGGGCACCTTGCCGCCCTCCAGCACCGAAAGCTTCAGCGTGCCGCCGCTCGGCGCGTGCAGGTCGCCTGCCACCCGTCCCGACACGGTGAGGTCCAGGGTGCCGGCCTCGCTGCGGATGGCTTGGGTCTCGCCCTCGGCTTCGATGCCGGTGAGCGCGCCGGTCGCGGCCACCGTCACCGCGCCGCCGCTGGTGTAGAGCAGACGCCCGATACTGCCCGCCACCGTCAGCGGGCCCACGGGGTCGTGGACGGTGCCGGTGACCGCGCCGCCGGCCTTCAGGTCCAGCGTCAGGGCGCCGTCGCCCTGGGCCTGGATGTCGCCGTCCACCGTCCCCGAGACGGTCGCACTCAGGTCGCCGTCGCCCTCCTCGATGAGGTCGCCGGTGAGCGTGCCGGCCACCGTCGCCCTCAGGTCCCCGTCGCCCCGGGCGCGGACGTCGCCGGTGACCGTCCCCATCCCCGCCACGCTGAGGGCCAGGTTGCCGGCCTCGCTGCGCAGCGCCTCGGTCTTGCCGCCGACCTCGACGCCGGTGAGCGCGCCGGTCGCGGCCACCGTCACCGCGCCGCCGCTGGTGTAGAGCAGACGCCCGATACTGCCCGCCACCGTCAGCGGGCCTACGGGGTCGTGGACGGTGCCGGTGACCGCGCCGCCTGCCTTCAGGTCCAGCGTCAGGGCGCCGTCGCCCTGGGCCTGGATGTCGCCGTCCACCGTCCCCGAGACGGTCGCACTCAGGTCGCCGTCGCCCTCCTCGATGAGGTCGCCGGTGAGCGTGCCGGCCACCGTCGCCCTCAGGTCCCCGTCGCCCCGGGCGCGGACGTCGCCGGTGACCGTCCCCATCCCCGCCACGCTGAGGGCCAGGTTGCCGGCCTCGCTGCGCAGCGCCTCGGTCTTGCCGCCGACCTCGACGCCGGTGAGCGCGCCGGTCGCGGCCACCGTCACCGCGCCGCCGTTGGTGTAGAGCAGCCGCCCGATACTGCCCGCCACCGTCAGCGGGCCCACGGGGTCGTGCACCGTGCCGGGGACCTTGCCGCCTTCCCGCACCGCCAGCTTCAGCGTGCCGCCGCTCGGCGCGTGCAGGTCGCCTGCCACCCGTCCCGACACGGTGAGGTCCAGGGTGCCGGCCTCGCTGCGGATGGCTTGGGTCTCGCCCTCGGCTTCGATGCCGGTGAGCGCGCCGGTCCGGGCCACCGTGACCGTCCCGCCGTTGGTGTAGAGCAGCCGCCCGATCTCGCCCGCCACCGTCAGCGGGCCTACGGGGTCGTGCACCGTGCCGGGCACCTTGCCGCCCTCCAGCACCGAAAGCTTCAGCGTGCCGCCGCTCGGCGCGCGCAGGTCGCCCGCCACCCGTCCCGACACGGTGAGGTCCAGGGTGCCGGCCTCGCTGCGGATGGCTTGGGTCTCGCCCTCGACTTCGATGCCCGTGAGCGCGCCGGTCGCGGCCACCGTCACCGCGCCGCCGCTGGTGTAGAGCAGACGCCCGATACTGCCCGCCACCGTCAGCGGGCCCACGGGGTCGTGCACCGTCCCCGCGACCGCGCCGCCGGCCTTCAGGTCCAGCGTCAGGGCGCCGTCGCCCTGGGCCTGGATGTCGCCGTCCACTGTGCCCGAAACGGTCGCATCCAAGTTCCCGCCGCCTTGGGCGCGAAGGTCGCCGGTGACCCGTCCCGCCACCGTCACGTCCAGGTCCCCGGCCTCGCTGCGCAGCGCCTCGGTCTCGCCCTCCACGCCGGTGAGCGCGCCGGTCCGGGCCACCGTCACCGTCCCGCCGTTGGTGTAGAGCAGCCGCCCGATACTGCCCGCCACCGTCAGCGGGCCCACGGGGTCGTGCACCGTGCCGGGGACCTTGCCGCCTTCCCGCACCGCCAGCTTCAGCGTGCCGCCGCTCGGCGCGTGCAGGTCGCCTGCCACCCGTCCCGACACGGTGAGGTCCAGGGTGCCGGCCTCGCTGCGGATGGCTTGGGTCTCGCCCTCCACGCCGGTGAGCGCGCCGGTCCGGGCCACCGTCACCGTCCCGCCGTTGGTGTAGAGCAGCCGCCCGATACTGCCCGCCACCGTCAGCGGGCCCACGGGGTCGTGCACCGTGCCCGTCACCACGCCGCCGGCCATGACGTTCGCCGTCAGGTCCCCGCCGCCGTTGACGCGGACGTCGCCCGTGACCGTCCCCGAAACGGTGGCCCTCAGGTCGCCGCCGTCGGCGAGGATGCCGACGTCCGACGTCGCGCCCACCTCGCCGCTCGCGCCCACCGACACCGTTCCGCCGCCGCCCAAGTACACGCCCGCGCCGGTCCCGCCCGTCACCCGTCCGTTCACGGTCACCCTCTGGTTGCGGACGCCCCCCGTGGCCCCGCCGCCGCGGACGTGGACCCCGTTCGCGCCGCCCACGATGCGCGCGCCCTCGGCAACCGTCACCGTGATGGCGCCGTTGCGCTCATGCAGGACCGCGTAGAGCGCCTCCACGCCGTTGCCCTCGGCGTCGATGGTGCCTCCGGTCACGTCCACCTGGATGTCGCCGGCGTTGTAGGTCGCCGCGAACCGCCGGACCGTGTCCTTCCACGCGGCCGTGTAGGTCGCGCCGGTCAGGGCGGTCAGCGCGGTTTCCAGCTCGCTGCCGACGCCCTTCGTCAGGACGGCGTCCAGCGCCGCGCGCTCCGCGTCCGAAAGCGCGTTGCCGGCGCGGACGTAATCGACGATCGCGGTGTGGGAGAGCGCGTAGGCGCGGACGCCCGCCCGCGAAAGGCCCAGGATCTCCTCGCCCGCCTGCTGCGCCAGCGGGCCGTTGCCGGTCGGCGCGGCGGACGACGTCGCGCGCTTCCTCCGAAGATCCTCCGCCTCCGCCTTCCAGTCGGCGTCGTAGTCGGCGTCGGGGAGCGCCGCAAGCGCCGTCGTCAGGGCGTCCGAATCCCCCGCCGTGATCGCCGAGAGGACGGCCTGTTCGGCGGCCGACAGCGTCCCGTCTTCGCCTGTAATCCTGGCCCGGATGAAGGCGTCGGTCACAGACGCGCCGACCGTGACGTCTCCGCTCGACGTCACGTGGATCATCGGCATGGCGCGGGCCGCGTCGTCCGCCGTTTGCGCGCCGGCGCCCATCGTGTGGCCGCTCGACCGTCGCGCCCATGCGAGAACGCCGACGTCCCGCGCCTCCACCGCGCCCCCATGCGCGAAGACGAGGCGCCCCGTCGCGCTCGCGTCCTGCGTCAGGCGCCCCTCCATGCCGACGGCGAACGGCGTCGCGATCGTCGCTCCCGCGTCCGTCATCGCGTCAACGGAGCCGAGGTCCACTGCGAGCGCGGAAAGGCCGTGGGAGCCCAGCCCCTCCGCCACGATGCTGCCGCCCGTCATGCGGACGGAAGCCGTCTGCCCGGTCCCGAATCTGCCCAACGCGAAGTAGACGCCGCGGCTATTGTCGGCCTCCGTCACGATGGAGCCGCCCGTCATGCGGAAGGAGGCGTCGCGGCTCCCGCTGATGCCCGAGAACCAAACCCCGGACGAGTCGCTTCCCCGCGTGCGAACCGAGCCGCCTTCGATGACGGCGGTCATGGCGGCCGCCGCCGCCGCGTTGTTGTTGGTGGATCGGAGAAATAAGCCGGCGCTGCTTGCCCCCGTCGCCTCGACCGAGCCGCCTATCATGCGGATGGAGAGCTCGTCGCCAAGCCCGTTGCTGACGACGCCGACGCCGAATTGTGCAGTCTGCGTCTGCCTGATCGTGGCGTCGCCGGAGACGGTGATGCGGCCATTGCCCATCCCGCCGTTTCTGTTGATGTTGAGACGGCCGGAGAGGGAGCCTCCGCTCATGCCGATGGAGAGGTCGCCCGTCGCCGTGTTGCCGGTGGTGATGAAAACGTCATTGGTGAGGGAGCCGCCCGACACCTCGATGGAGGCGGCGCCCGGCCCGCGTCTTTCGGCTAAAATGCTGTTGCCGCCCGACCCGGTGAGGGTGCCGGTCTTCATGCGGACGGTAATGTCGCCGGAGCCGCGGTGGTCGACATGGATGCGCGGGATGTTGACGCTTCCCGGATCGACGAGGATGTCGGCCGAGCTGCCGGCTACTTCGGTACAGGAGATGCTCGTGCTGCCGGTGTGCGCGTCGCCCCGGCACGCGTTCTGCGCCGCCGCCTCCCCGGCATACAAGGCGAGCGCGAGCAGCAACCCCGGCGCAAGCGCGGCGGCCAGCGTCCGAGTGCTCATGACGCGCTCCTCAGAGGCGGGCCGGGGGGGATCGAGACGAATGGTCGGGCGTTTCATGGGCTTCTCTCCTCCAACTGAAGGCGATTCGTCAGGGCGGCAGGAGTCCCGGCCCCGCTTCGCCCGGCATGCCCGGTCCGGGCGTCGCGAGGCGGAAACCAGGCGCGCGGGCCGCATTTCATATTCCTGACAGAAATGCAAGGGGCATTCAACCCCAATCCGGCGCAGCCGGAACCAAAGCTCCGGATTCCCGCTTGCGCGGGAATGACGGCAATCATGCAAGACGCCCCCTTCGGTCATTCCCGCGCAAGCGGGAATCCATGCATTCCGGGAGCGCGGGCGTCTCCCCCGCCCGGACGTCGTGGGCCTTCGGCCTCCCGGGAACGCGGGCGTCCCGCCCGCAGCGGGCCGAAGGCCCCGATTGATTGTCCATGCGGGCAAGATGCCCGCATTCCCGGGAAGCGCTTCCCTTGGCGAAGCCCGTCACGACAGGGCGAGCCTTGTCATGGCCAAGGGACGGGGTGCCCGAAAAGCCCACGCCTTCGGCGTGTTGCGGGCGGGACGCCCGCGCTCCCAGGTTCGCGCCCGACTCAGAAGCGCAGGTTCAGGCTCAGCCCGCCGCCGAGCTCGTGGCTGCCCCCGCTCGTCGCGTAGCTCACCCCGCCCTGTACCGTGTAGCGCCCCTCCTCCCAGGTGCGCACCCCGTTCAGCCCCAGGCGCAGCCACGTCGCCTCCGCCTCCGACTTCAGCTCCATCCCCGACACCCGGACCTTCCGGTCCGTCGAGAACTCGTGCTCCACCTCCACCGAAGCGAACACCCGGCTCCCCGCGGCCCCGCCCGGCTTCGCCTCCACGTCCACCCCCGCACGTCCCCGGAGGCTGCGCGCGTCGTCCACCGACACCCGCGCTCCCGTCGCGTCCGAGAAGGCGTCCATCGAGACCCGCGAGTGCACCAGCCCCACCCGAGGGGTCAGCACCATCCCCGCCGGCAGGTGCTCCAGCGCCATCCGCCGGCCCGCTTCCACCCCCAGCGCGTGGCCGTGCCCCGACAGGTCCTTCCGCAGCACCCCGCGCCGTGACGACGTGAGGTCGGCCTCGTACCACGTCATCGCCGCCTGCACGTCGAGGTAGTCCTCCTCCCTCGTCCACGTGCCCGACACCCCCGCGCCCGTGCCGTACAGCTCGACGTCGCCACCCTCGGTCACCTTCGCCGTGCCGCGCCGGTGGTGCAGCGAGGCGCCGATGTGCGCCTCCTCGCCCAGCGCGCCGCCCAACCCCACCTCGACGCCGTGGCGTTGGTGCCGGTACCGGAGCCCCACCCCCGATTCCTTCTGCGAGGCCGAGGCATCCGCCTTCCACTTGCCCTGGAAGCGCTCCACCCGCGCCCAGCCCCCTTTCGCCGAACGCGGCACGGCCATCCGTTCCCGAACCCCCCGCAGCCCGTTCATCCCCAGCACCACCGAGGGCAGCGCCTCGTACACCCGCATACGCGGCTCATGCTCCGCGAGCTCGAATCCGGGCTTCACCTCGATGGTCTGCAGGTCGATGTCGATACCGCCCGGGAAGGCCCGCTTCACGACCGCGGCCTTCGTCGTCTCCTCCGGCTTTCGTTCGACCACCGCCATGATCTCCTCGCCCTGGTCGCCTCTCGACACCTTCCCTTCGATCCTGCCGTCCGGGCCCACCGTCACCATCCCGCCCCGGCGGTAGCGCAACCGCCCCTCCACCGTGCCGTCGACCCGCAACTCACTGCCGGCCATGTCGATGCTCCCCGTGACCGTGCCGCCGACCCGCAACTCACTGCCCGCGGCAGCCACGTCGATGTTCCCCTCGACCCGGCTGCCGGGCCCCGTCCTGACCCGGGCCGGGCGAGCCCCCCGGTCGATGATGGCGCCGGTGATCCTGCCCCCGCCGGCCACGCTCACCACCAGGCCCCCGGCCGCGTTGCGGATCGCGACCCCCTCGATACCCGTGATCCAGCCGGTGCCGCCCACCGTCACCGTCCCGCCCTTGTCGAAGCGCACCCGACCGGCCCGGCCGTCCACCCCCACCGTGCTCGCGGCCAGATCGATGGTGCCCCTCACCGTGCCGCCCTTGGAGACGGTGACCGTGTGCTCGCCCGCGCCCCGACCGAGAACGTCGCCGGTGAGCGTGCCCGAGATGGTCGCATCCAGGTCCCCGTCGCCCTCTGCCCGGATGTCGCCGGTGACCGACCCCGCCACGCTGAGGGCCAGGTCCCCGGCCTCGCTGCGCAACGCCTCGGTCTTGCCGCCGACCTCCACGCCGGTGAGCGCGCCGGTCCGGGCCACCGTCACCGTGGCGCCGTTGGTGTACAGCAGCCGACCGATACGGCCCGCCACCGTCAGCGGGCCGACCGGGTCGTGCACCGTACCGGTGACCGTGCCGCCTTGCCTCAGGTTCAACCTCAGGGCGCCGCTGCCCGCGCTACGGACATCGCCATCCACCGTCCCCGAGATGGTCGCATCCAGGTCGCCGGCGCCCTCCTCGATGAGGTCGCCGGTGAGCGTGCCGGCCACCGTCGCCCTCAGGTCCCCGTCGCCCAGGGCGCGGACGTCCCCGGTGACCCTCCCCGCCACGCTGAGGTCCAAGTCGCCGGCCGCGCTGCGCAACGCCTCGGTCTCGCCCTCGATGCCGGTGAGCGCGCCGGTCCGGGCCACCGTCACCGTGCCGCCGCTGGTGTAGAGCAGCCGCCCGATACTGCCGGCCACCGTCAGCGGACCGGCGGGGTCGTGCACCGTGCCGGGCACCTTGCCGCCTTCCCGCACCGCCAGCTTCAGCGTGCCGCCGCGCGGTGCGCGCAGGTCGCCCGCCACACTTCCCGACACGCTCACGTCCAGGTCCCCGGCCTCGCTGCGCAGCGCCTCGGTCTCGCCCTCCACGCCGGTGAGCGCGCCGGTCCGAGCCACCGTCACCGTCCCGCCGCTGGTGTAGAGCAGCCGCCCGATACTGCCGGCCACCGTCAGCGGACCGGCGGGGTCGTGCACCGTGCCGGGCACCTTGCCGCCTTCCCGCACCGCCAGCTTCAGCGTGCCGCCGCGCGGTGCGCGCAGGTCGCCCGCCACACTTCCCGACACGCTCACGTCCAGGTCCCCGGCCTCGCTGCGCAGCGCCTCGGTCTCGCCCTCCACGCCGGTGAGCGCGCCGGTCCGAGCCACCGTCACCGTCCCGCCGCTGGTGTAGAGCAGCCGCCCGATGCTCCCCGCCACCGTCAGCGGACCGACCGGGTCGTGCACCGTGCCGGGCACCTTGCCGCCTTCCCGCACCGCCAGCTTCAGCGTGCCGCCGCTCGGTGCGCGCAGGTCGCCCGCCACCTGCCCCGATACGGTGAGGTCCAGGGCGCCGACCGCGCTGTGCAACGCCTGGGTCTTGCCCTCGACCTCCACGCCGGTGAGGCGGCCCGTCGCGGCCACCGTCACCGTCCCGCCGTTGGTGTAGAGCAGCCGACCGACGCGGCCCGCCACGGTCAGCGGACCGACCGGGTCGTGCACCGTCCCCGTCACCACGCCGCCGGACATGACGTTCGCCGTCAGCGTCCCGCCCGACTTGACGTCACCCTCGACGCGCCCCTCGTCGTTCACCGTCACGCTCAGCGCGCCCGCGGTGCTCTCCACCGCCACGTCCTCGACGCCGACGCCAGTCAGTGTCCCGCCCCCGGACACCGTCACCGTTCCGCCCGAGGCATAGAGGATGCGCCCGATGCTCGCCCCGTTCCCCACCGTGAACGAGGCCTGCGGGTCGTGGATCGTCCCTGTCACCACACCGCCGGACATGACGTTCGCCGTCAGCGTGCCGCCCGACTCGAGGTCGCCCTCGACGCGCCCCTCGTCGTTCACCGTCACGCTCAGCGGGCCCGCGGTGCTCTCGACGGCCGTGCCCTCGACGCCGCTCAGTGTCCCGCCCCCGGACACCGTCACCGTCCCGCCGCTGGCGTAGAGGATGCGCCCGATGCTCACCCGGTTCCCGACCGTGTACGGGGTCTGCGGGTCGTGTAGCGTGCCCGTCACCACGCCGCCGGCCATGACGTTCGCCGTCAGGTCCCCGCCGCCATCGACGCGGAGGTCGCCCGTGACCGTCCCCGAAACGGTGGCCACCAGGTCGCCGCCGCCGTCGCCGAGGATGCCGACGCCCGGTGTCGCGCCCACCTCGCCGGTCGCGCCCACCTCGCCGGTCGCGCCCACCGTCACCGTTCCGCCGCCGACCAGATGCACGCCCGCGCCGGTCCCGCCCGTCACCTGTCCGTTCACCGTCACGCTCTGGGAGCGGACGCCCCCCGTGGCCCCCGCGCCGCGGACGTAGATCCCGTTCGCGCCGCCCGTGACGACCGCGCCCGCGGAAACCGTCACCGCGATGGCGCCGTTGCGCTCATGCGGGACCGCGTAGAGCGCCTCCACGCCGTTGCCCTCGGCGGTGATGGCGCCGCCCGTCACGTCCACCTGGACGTCGCCCGCGTTGTAGCTCGCCGCGCGCTGCCGCACCCCGTCCTTCCAGTCGTCCGTGTAGGCGGCGCCGGGCAGGGCGGCCAGCGCCGTTTCCAGTCCGCTGCCCGTCAAGGCGGCTTCCAGCACCGTCCGCTCGGCCGCCGAGAGTTTCTCCTGCTCCGCCAGTGCCTCCTGCTGCTGCTCCGTTCGACTCGCCGCGGCGATGGCGAGGATCGCCGGGTCGCGGTCGCCCTGACGGATGAAGGTCGCCATCCCGGTGTGGGACAGCGCCACGGCGCGGACGCCGGCGCGGGAAAGGCCCAGGATCTCCTCGGCTGCCTGGTTCGCCGCCCTGGCGGCGTCCGGCTCGGCGATGCGCTTCCTCTGGAGATTCCGCGCTTCCGCCTTCCAGTCGTCGTCGTAGGCGGCGGGGAGCGCCGCGAGCGCCGTATCGAGCGCGTCCGAATCCTCCGCCGTGACGGCGTCGAGGACCGCCTGCTCGGCGGCCGACAGCGTCTCGTCGGCGCCCGCGATCCGGTCCCTGATGAAGGCGTCCATTACCGGGGCGCCGACCGTGACCGTTCCGCTCGAGGTGACGGCGATCATCGCTTCGGTCCGGGCGGCGTCGTCCGCCGTCTGCGCACCGGCGCCCATCGTGTGGCCGCTCGACCGCTCGGCCAAGGCGACGACGCCGGCGTACCGCGCCTCCGCCGCGCCCCCGTGCGTCACAAGGATGCGCCCCGCCGCGCCCGCGTCGTTCGTCGTCCGCCCCTCGATTCCGACAGCGAACGGCGCCTCGATCGCCGTCCCCGCGCCCGTCGTCACGCGGACGGAGCCGCGGCCCGCCTGGAGGCCGAGTATCCCCGCCGTGTTCAGCCCCTCCACGGCGATGGCGCGGTCGCCCGCCGCCTCGATGGCGATCGCCGCCGTGCTGACGGCGTAGCGTATATTGCCGACGACGCCGTAGCTCTCGTCGCCGGTCGTGGAGATGGCGACGTCTTCCAGATCGACGTCGACGCTGCCCGTGCCGAGGCTCAGGGCGAAGACGCCGTAGCTCCTGTAGCCCGTCGTGGAGACGGCGACGCCGTCCGCGTCGATCGAGAGCGCCGACGCGCTGGCGTTGCGGTCGATATAGCCGAGGATGCCGTAGGATCTCGCGCCCGTCGTCTTGACCGAGCCGCGCACTATGTCGATGTCGAGCAGCGGCGAGCCCGAGTTGTTTCTGAGCCAGCCCATGAAGCCGTAGGAGCTCGTGTTCGCCGTCGAGATGACGGCGTCGGTCAGGTCGGCGTCGATTCCGGCCAGGCCGTTTTGCGTGATGAGAACGCCGTGGGCGTTTACGCCCGTCGTGGAAAGGGCGGCGCCGTCCGTCACGCCGACGGTTATCGCCCCTGTGCCCGTCTGCGAGAACCTGTACGCCCTGACGGCGTGCGCGTTCTGGCCCGCCGTCGTGACGGAGCCCCCCGCCACGTTGACCGAGAGCGGCGCCGTGCTCGCAGCGGTGCCGAGCGAGCCGAAGACGCCGTAGCCTCTGAGGCCCATAGTCGAGACGCGGGTGTTTGTCGTGTCGATGGAGATCGCCGCCCCGACCGCCACCCCGGTGCTGTCGCTGACGGTGGCGTAGATGCCATAGGAGTCCCCCCCCGCTGTCGTGACGGAGCCGCCCGTCACGTCGATGTCGATGCCGGCTCCGCTTGTGCCCCGGTGCTGGGCAGAGACGCCGTTATCGAGCTGGCCCTGCGTGGAGACGTCGACGTTCGTCAGATCGATGTCGATTGCGCCCGCGGCCTCGTGGCGGGCACGGACGCCGAAGGCGTCCGCCGCCGCGATGGAGCCGCCCGTTACGTCGACGTCGATGTTGCCCGTGCCCGTATGCTCGGCCCAGATGCCTTCGTCGCCGGGGCCCGTCGTCGAGATGGCGGGGTTCGCGAGGTCGATGTCGATGTCGGCCGTGCCGGTTTGCGTGCAGCGAATCCAGTCGTTCGCCCCCGGCGTGTTGCTGCACACGGCGGCGGCCCGCACCTCGGCCGCGCCGAGCAGGAAGGCCAGCCCGAAAAGCAGCGCGCCGATTCGCGCCCGGGCGCTGCCGCCGCCGTGTGCGGCAACACGCCGGGGGGCCGGCAACGGCATGTCGCATTCCGCATCCCGGCGGAGCCGGAACCAGGCGCTTGTCGTGAACCGGGGAGCGGCGTGTCCTCTCACGCGCATGAGGAGCGCGAGAGGGTCCCCAGGGCGAGTGCGGCGGCCCGGAGCCCGGGCGCTCATGAGGCGCTCCCTGGCGGCCGTGCGGGGGGGGGGGGGGGGGGGGGGGGGGCGAGACGAAGGGTCGGCGTTCCACGGGCTTCTTTCCTCCTCAAGTTTCGGGATTCCAACAGTACCTTGAATCAGGCGATGGATTCCCGCTTTCGCGGGAATGACGGCCAGCCTGAAAGCAATGCGTCTCGCTGAAATGACGGCCAGCGCAAAAGGTTCTGAAATGACAGCCAGCGCAAAAGTAACGTGTCTCGCTGAAATGACGTCATTCCCGCGGAAGCGGGAATCCATGCATTCGGAGAGCGCGGGCGTCTCCCCCGCCCGGACGTCGTGGGCCCTCGGCCTCCCGGGAGCACGGGCGTCCCGCCCGCGTTCTCCACCCGCCATCCGCAAACCCCTTTATCCATAGCGCTTCCCAACCCAAGATGTGGACTACGCGCCTTACGTGGCCCACATCTCCCGCGCTATACGATGCGCCCGGATGCTACCGGAAAGGCACGGATTCGCCTACCGCGCGCTTGACCGAAGCGCCCGCCCGGGCCATCTTCGCACCGCGGTCCGGGGGGGAGAGTCCGGCCGCCGTGGCGCCACTCCCCCGCCCCGGCGGGGATGTGCCGGCTCAGGCGACCAGGGGCGCGAGCCGCAGGCACACGCTCCCCGCCTTCGTGGGGGTAGCACCCGGCAGGCAGGGCGCTCGCGGGGCGGCTCCGCCGTCCCGGCTCTGGACCGCACCCCCTTTCTCCCCCGGTCCCGGTGCCGTTGCAATCACGCGCCGGGGTCGGGACTCTCCGGCTGCCCCGCCTGGACGCTGCACCTTCCCCGTATCCGCCGCTCACGGCCGCTGCGCCGCCTGTACGCCGCCGTACAGGGCGGAGCGGCGCCGGGACGGACGGTGGTGTGTAGCGGGTAGGGACCCTCGCCCGCGTAGAACGGCGTACAGGCGCGCTACGGCCCTCTCCCGGTGCCGTGCGAGGCAGGAGGCGGACTCGGCAACCCGAGGGCGATTCGAGCCGGAACCCCTTGGGTCCTGGAGTGGATGCGGGGACTGGCGGGGTAGAGGCGGGCGCCGCCCCGCCCTCGAGGGACAAACCGCCGTCAGCGTCGAGATCCGGGATTGGAGGGACGGATACCGTTGCCGTGCCGCCGCGACCGCTCCTGTAGCGCAGAGAACCCCGGCAGCGCTCGCACACTACGAATCCCGAGCAGGCGGCACGTGACTGATGCGCGGCGCGTCCCGCTACGTGTCGCCGGCGTCCGCCAGGGTGCAGCGCTCGCAATCGTGACCGCATACAGACTCAGACTGGCATGGATCAATCGTTTGCGGTTACCCTGCATTCCGGTCCCGCGCTGGGCCGGTCTCATTGAAGCCAGCAAGCGCCTGCCCGATAATTCCATTTGTCGGACATGCCACCTTCTGCTACCGGATCTCGATCTTCCCCTTGATGTGGCTGCTCCCCTTCTGCGCGCCGCTTGCGTATGCCGCCTCTGCCAGCGTGGCGCTCATGTGTGCCCGAAGGTGTTTCAACGTCTTCCTGCTTGGCTTCCTATCGGTGACCGTCAGCACCATGAATCCCGGGGCTTCCATTGCCCATCCCACCATCTCCTGTCGTACCACCAGACAGCTCGGCGTGACTGGTGACGTGTTGACCATCGCCCACCTTCCCTTCGCCGTCAGAGCCTGCGTGGCTACGATGTGCCTCGCTGTTTTCAGGACTTGATGTATCCCCGCGAATGCGGCTTCGCGTGTGTTCCAAACACCTACCGGCTCGCCACTCATCGTCAGTGTCGCTGTCGATCTGGTCATTTTCTTGTTCCCCTGTTGGCTTGTTCCCACCTGTTCATCCGGTTTGTGTCGACGCGCGTTTTACCCCTGGAATACTCGTAGCCCCGCCTTCTTCTTCTCCTGGTCTTCTGGGCTCTCCCAGAAGGCTAGGCGTGTGCTCAGCCTCTCTACGGTGTCGGCTAGCCGTTTCGTCTCGGCTGCCGTCTGCGCCTGTGCCTGCGCATTCCGGTGAAGCCGATCACCCGTTCCGGGATGAAGCCGATCACCGAATCCGGTCAAGCCGATCACCAGTCGGAGCGAAGCGACGCGGGGCGGTGATTATGCCGTGCAGTGATCGGCATGGGTCAAGCCGGAGTGATGTTTTCGCATGGAGCCTCCCTTGAGTTGGAGCTTGTAGGCGTTGTGGACGAGTCGGTCGAGGATGGCGTCGGCGAGGGTGGGGTCGCCGAGCAACTCATGCCATTGGGCCAGGGGGAGCTGGCTGGTGACGAGTGTGGAGCGCGAGGCGTATCGGTCTTCGAGGAGCTCGAGGAGGTCGCGGCGGTTGTCGGAGTTGAGCTGGGCGAGTCCGAAGTCGTCGAGGACGAGGAGGTCGGTTTTGGCGAAGGAGGCGAGGAGCTTGGGGTAGCGGCCGTCGCCGCGGGCGATGGTGAGTTCGTGCAGGAGCCTGGGGATGCGCAGGTACAGTGCGGAGAAGCCGTCGCGGCAGGCGTGGTGAGCGAGTGCACAGGCGAGCCAGGACTTGCCGACGCCGGTGGGTCCGGTGATGAGGACGTTGAGGCGTTCGCGCAGCCAACGTGCGGAGGCGAGGGAGTGGATGAGTGTCTTGTCGAGGCGCCGTGGGTGGCGATAGTCGATGTCCTCGATGCAGGCGTTAGGGTGTCGCAGCTTGGCACGTCGCAGTCGGCTGGCCATGCGGCGGTCGTCGCGCAGGGTGAGTTCGCGGTCGGCGAGCAGGCCGAGGCGCTCCCCCGATGGGGCTCGGGGGCAGGCTTCGAACGAGAGCGCGTCACAGTGCAGGGAGTGGAGCGGTTCGGCGAGGGCGGCAGCCATGCTGCTGCGGCCGACATCTGCCATCTCCCGATGGCGCGCGGGCTCCTCTACCTGGTCGCGGTCATGGACTGGTACAGCCGCAAGGTGCTCGCCTGGCGGCTGTCCAATGCCCTCAACGGCGACTTCTGCGTCGAGGCGGTGGAGGACGCGCTCACACACTTTGGGAGTCCGGAGATCTTCAACACCGACCAGGGGGCACAGTTCACCGGCACGGCGTTCACCGACGTGCTCAAGGGCGCAGGAGTGGCCCCCGGCTTACTGCCTGCCGGGGCAGGCTCCGCATGGACGGCAAGGGGCGATGGGTGGACAACGTGTTCGTGGAGCGGCTGTGGAGGAGTGTGAAGTACGAGGAGGTGTATCTTCACGCCTGTGAGGGCGTGGCCGAGGCTCGCGCGGGACTGGGCCGCTACTTCCGGTTCTACAATGCCGAGCGTCGCCATCAGGGCCTGGGGCGGCGGACACCCGATGCGGTGTATGCTGACAGCGATTCATGGCTCAAGGCAGCGTGAAGCAGGGGAGCCAACGGGGGCAGAGTACACTTATCGCACTGTCCAATTATCGGGGTCTACTTCTGATCACGAGCGTCATTAGTACAGCGACGACGGTTGTTGTCACGATCGTGTACAAAGTATCCTTCTCTTCACCCATCCACCCCCAAGGAGTCGCGAAGTGCAATCCTGCAAAAAAACTGCAATGACTGCTATAATCCACGACCCCCATATCGTTAATATCCACATCCAGTGGAGATGCTTGCTGCGTGAAGACTCCAGCTCCCCCCGCTGGATCCTCCGTGCCTCCTCGTGAGCGTCTGGACCTGTCGTGCCCGGACGCGGCTCGCCCGGTACCTTGACTGCGTGTTCCTCCCCGTCTCCCTCGTCCACCTCGCCTCCCTCCTCACGCTTCTGCCTGTCGGTTTTGGTGCTGGGTGTAGAGCTCTCGGTAGTACTTCTGGATCAGGTCGTTCGGGATGATGTCCATCCCTTCCTTCCATGCCGTGTCCCAAGGTGACCCCTCCTGATGCGTGAGCTCCGATAGCTCTATTCCGGTGTACGTGTCGTACCGGTCGAAGACTTGGCCGATTACGTTCCTCTTCAGTCCTTCCATGTCCTCTTTGTGGTCCTTCCCCGGACTCTTGATTGGATCGCCCCGGAACTTCTTGTACTTGTGGTACACGCTTGGCACGACTGGCCCGTACTTCCAGACCTCCACGTTTTCACCGAACAGCGGCTGCCGATGTAGACCCAACATCCATCCGTGGCTGATGTACACCAGCTTTAGGACCTGCATGGGGGTCAGCCCCACATTGCGCTTGTGCGTGATGTGCAGCAACTGCTCTGCCGCTGCGATTGCGCCCCTGTCGCGTGCCTGTGTCTGCAGTAGTGTCAGCAGCATCGTCGACCCTCCTTATCCTTATTTCCTCTGTGCGTCCTCTTGGACTGCCATCCTCCGGTACCCCTCTTTGCGGCGGTCAGACCGGCCTCCGGTGCTTCTCTTGCTGTCCCCCTGACTACCCGGCGGCCCTGCGCCTCCCGCCTGCATCCCGCTCTCCAGCAGATCGGTCCGTGCGTTCGTACACTGTACGGTGTAGCACGATCCCGCGCTGGCGGCGATGACGCCAGTGATCAGCCCGCCGACCGCCGTGTTCTGCTGCGCCTTCTCGTTGTGCTTGAGCAGCACGTCGGCCATCTCGTGGCCCATCACGCTGGCTATCTCGTCGTCGCTTCCCACCCGACACACCAACCCTCCGTAGGCGGCGGGGGTCCCGGCCTCGCTTCGCCCGGCATGCTTGGTCCGGGCGTCGCGAGGCGGAAAGCAGGCGCGCGGGCCCCGACTCAGAAGCGCAGGTTCAGGCTCAGCCCGCCGCCGAGCTCGTGGCTGCCCCCGCTCGTCGCGTAGCTCATCCCGCCCTGCACCGTGTACCGCCCCTCCTCCCAGGCGTACACCCCGTTCAGCCCCAGGCGCAGCCACGTCGCCTCCGCCTCCGAACGCAACTCCGTCTCCTCCGTCCCCGACACCCGGACCTTGCGGTCCGTCGAGAACTCGTGCTCCACCTCCACCGAAGCGAACATCCGGCTCTGCGGGCTCCCCTCCCGCTTCGCCTCCACGTCCACCCCCGCGCGACCCCGGAGGCTACGCGCGTCGTCCACCGACACCCGCGAACCCACCGAGTCCGAGAAGGCGCCCATCGAGACCCGCGAATGCACCAGCCCCGCCCGAGAGGTCAGCACCACGCCCGCCGGCAGGCCTTCCAGGGCGAGCCGGCGGCCCGCTTCCACCCCCAGCGCGTGGCCGTGCCCCGACAGGTCCTTCCGCAACACTCCGCGCCGTGACGACGTGAGGTCGGCCTCGTACCCCGTCATCGCCGCCTGCGCGTCCACGTAGAACTCATCCCGCATCCACGTGCCCGACGCCCCCACGCCCGTGCCGTACAGCTCGACGTCGCCGCCCTCCGTCACCTTCGCCGTGCCGCGGCGGTGATGCAGCGAGGCGCCGAAACGCGCCTCCTCGCCCAGCGCGACGGCCCACCCCACCTCGATACCGTGGCGGCGGTGGCGGTACTTCAACCCCACCCCCGATTCCTTCTGCGAGGCCGAGGCATCCGCCTTCCACTTGCCCCGGAAGCCCTCCACCCGCGCCCAGCCCCCCTTCGCCGAACGCGGCGCGCTCATCCGCTCCCCATACCCCCGCACCCCGTTCAGCCCCAGCACCACCGAGGGCAGCGCCTCGTACACCCGGGCGCGCGGCGCATGCTCCCTCTTGAACTCGTATTCGCCTTCGCGCCCCGGCCCCGAGACCGGCGACAACCCGACGTCGTGGGCTCCATCCGCCAACGCCGTGCGCGTGGCGAAGCGCCCCACCAGGCGCGCCTCCTCTCCGGCCCGCTGCAAGCGCACCTCGGGGAGCCCGCGGTGGTCGTAGAGGCTGCCCTCGATCCGGTTGAGCGCATCGAAGGCCGCCTCCTCGCCTGCGGCCCGGACCACCACCTCCAGAGTGCCCCCTTCTTCGTTGGAGATGGCCCGGCCCCGGCGTCCCTCCCGGCTCTCGATGCGGCCGCCCTCGTGGACCTTGACCCGGTTGACGCCTCCGTCGAAACGGAGCGTGCCCTTGACCGAGCCGCCTTCCCCCACCGTGACCGTGTGTTCGCCCGCGCCCGAGCCGAGAACGTCGCCGGCGACCCTGCCCGAGATGGTCGCGACCAGGTCCCCGTCGCCCAGGGCGCGGACGTCGCCCCCCACCTCGCCACCGCGGGCCACGGTGACGACCAAGTCGCCGGCCTCGCTGCGGATGGCTTCGCTCCGGCCCTCGACCTCCACTCCCGTGAGGCGGCCGCTCGCGGCCACCGTCACCGCGCCGCCGTTGCTGTAGAGCAGCCGCCCGATGCTGTGGTCCGTCACCGTCAGCGGGCTCGCGGGGTCGCGCACCGTGACGCCGCCTTGCGGAAGGGGCTCCACGACAGGGGGAAGGAGCGGCGGGCCCTCCCCTTCGACCACACCGCCCGGGAAGGCCCGCCTCCAGGCCGCGACCTCCGTCTCCCCCGGCTTTCGTTCGGCCACCGCCACGATCTCGCCCCGGTCGCTCGACACCCTCCCTTCGATCCTGCCGTCCGGGCCCACCGTCACCATCCCGCCCCGGCGGTAGCGCACCCGCCCCTCCACCGTGCCGTCGACCCGCAACTCACTGCCCGCAGCAGCCACGTCGATGCTCCCCTCGACCCGGCTGCCGGGCCCCGTCGTGACCCGGGCCGGGCGGGTCCCCTGGTCGATGACGTCGCCGGTGATCCTGCCCCCGTCGGCCACGCTCACCACCAGGCCCCCGGCCTCGTTGCGGATGGCTTCGGTCCGGTCCTCGACTGCGATGCCGGTGATGTGGCCGGCGCCGCCCACCGTGACCGTGCCGCCGTTGTCGAAGAGCACCCGCCCGGCCGTGCCGTCCACCCCCACCGTGCTCGCGGCCAGATGCACGGTGCCCGTCACCGTCCCGCCGTTGGAGACGGTGACCACGTGCTCGCCCGCGCCCAGGCCGAGAATGTCCCCGGTGAGCGTGCCCGAGATGGTCGCGGCCAGGTCCCCGTCGCCCTCTGCCCGGACGTCGCCGGTGACCGACCCCGCCACGCGGAGGTCCAGGTCGCCGGCCTCGCTGCGCAACGCCTCGCGCCGGCCCTCGACCTCGACGCCGGTGAGCGCGCCGCTCGCGGCCACCGTGACCGTGGCGCCGCCGGCGTAGAGCAGACGCCCGATGCTCGCCCCGTTCCCGACCGTGTACGGGGTCTGCGGGTCGTGTAGCGTCCCCGTCACCACGCCGCCGGACATGACGTTCGCCGTCAGCGTGCCGCCCGACTCGAGGTCGCCCTCGACGCGCCCTTCGTCGTTCACCGTCACGGACAGCGGACCCGCCGTGCTCTCGACGGCCGTGCCCTCCACGCCCGTCAGCTTCCCGCCGCCGGACACCGTGACCGTGGCGCCGCCGGCGTAGAGCAGACGCCCGATGCTCGCCCCGTTCCCGACCGTGTACGGGGTCTGCGGGTCGTGTAGCGTCCCCGTCACCACGCCGCCGGACATGACGTTCGCCGTCAGCGTGCCGCCCGACTCGAGGTCGCCCTCGACGCGGCCCTCGTCGTTCACCGTCACGGACAGCGGGCCCGCGGTGCTCTCGACGGCCGCGCCCTCGACGCCCGTCAGCTTCCCGCCGCCGGACACCGTGACCGTGGCGCCGCCGGCGTAGAGCAGACGCCCGATGCTCGCCCCGTTCCCGACCGTGTACGGGGTCTGCGGGTCGTGTAGCGTCCCCGTCACCACGCCGCCGGACATGACGTTCGCCGTCAGCGTGCCGCCCGACTCGAGGTCGCCCTCGACGCGCCCTTCGTCGTTCACCGTCACGGACAGCGGACCCGCCGTGCTCTCGACGGCCGTGCCCTCCACGCCCGTCAGCTTCCCGCCGCCGGACACCGTGACCGTGGCGCCGCCGGCGTAGAGCAGACGCCCGATGCTCGCCCCGTTCCCGACCGTGTACGGGGTCTGCGGGTCGTGTAGCGTCCCCGTCACCACGCCGCCGGACATGACGTTCGCCGTCAGCGTGCCGCCCGACTCGAGGTCGCCCTCGACGCGGCCCTCGTCGTTCACCGTCACGGACAGCGGACCCGCCGTGCTCTCGACGGCCGTGCCCTCCACGCCCGTCAGCTTCCCGCCGCCGGCCACCGTGACCGTGGCGCCGCCGGCGTAGAGCAGACGCCCGATGCTCGCCCCGTTCCCGACCGTGTACGGGGTCTGCGGGTCGTGTAGCGTCCCCGTCACCACGCCGCCGGACATGACGTTCGCCGTCAACGAGCCGTCGCCGTCGACGCGGATATCGCCCGTTACTGTTCCCGAAACGATGGCCGTCAGAGCGCCGCCGCCGTCGCCGAGGATGGCGACGCCCGACGCCGCGCCCACTTCGCCGCCCGCGCGCACGGTCACCGCGCCGCCGCCGAACATATGCACGCCCGCGCCGGTTCCGCCCATCGCGGCCCCGTTCACCGTCACCGTCTGATTGCGCACGTCGCTTGTGACGCCCGCGCCGCGGACGTAGAGGCCGTTCGCGCCGCCCGTCACGCGCGCGCCCTCGGCAACCGTCACCGCGATGGCGCCGTTGCTGTCGTGCGGGACCGCGTAGAGCGCCTCCACGCCGTTGCCCTCGGCGTCGATGGAGCCGCCCGTCACGTCCACCTGGACGTCGCCGGCGTTGTAGGTCGCCGCGTGCTGGCGGACCGTGTCTTTCCACGCCGTCGTGTAAGTGGCGCCGGTCAGGGCGGTCAGCGCCGTCTCCAGCTCGCTGCCGGCGGCGCCCTTCGTCAGGACGGCTTCCAGCGCCGCGCGTTCCTCGTCCGAGAGCGCGTCGCCGGCGCGGACGTGATCGGCGATCGCGGTGTGGGAGAGCGCCGCGGCGCGGACGCCCGCGCGCGAGAGGCCCAGGATCTCCTCCGCCGCCCGCTGCGCCGCCGGGCCGTCGCCGGTCGGCGCGGCCGCGCGTTTCCTCAGAAGATCCTGCGCCTCCGCCTTCCAGTCGGCGTCGTAGTCGTCGTCGGGGAGCGCCGCGAGCGCCGTCGTCAGCGCGTCCGAATCCCCCGCCGTTATCGCCGAGAGGACGGCCTGCTCTCCGGTCGACAGCGTCTCGTCGGCGCCCGCGATCCGGCCCCGGATGAAGGCGTCGGTCACCGACGCGCCGACCGTGACGTCCCCGCTCGACCTGACGTGGATCATCGGCGCGGTCCGGGCCGCGTCGTCCGCCGTCGTCGCGCCGGCGCCCATCGTGTGGCCGCTCGACCGCCGGGCCCAGGCGAGGATGCCGGCATTCCGCGCCTCTACGGCGCCCGCATGCGTCACAAGGATGCGCCCCGCCGCGCTCGCATCGTTCGTAAGCCGCCCCTCCATGCCGACGGCGAACGGCGCCGCGACCTCCGCCGCCGCCCGCGTCCTCACGGTGGCGGAACCCAGGACCGTATGGACTCCCAGGAGACCTCTCGCGTTCAGACCCTCCGCGGAGACGGCGCCCGCCGCGTCGATGGAAAGCCCCTCCGTGCTCGCGCCGGTACTGTACATATAGACATAGGCGCCGTGGGCGCCGTCGCCCGCCGTCGTGACGGAGCCGCCCGTCATCTCGATGGAGCCCGCTCCGGCCGGCCCCGCCTTGAAGACGACAATCCCGTGGGCGCTCGCCCCCGCCGTCTCGACGGCGCCGCCCGTCATGCGCACCGAGACGGCGGTGTGCCCACTGTTGCTCTCGGCGTAAATCCCGTGGGCGTGGAGGACATTGACGTAGGTCCCGCCCGACGTGCGGACCGTGCCGCCTTCCATGACGACGGAGACCGTTCCGGGGTTCATTCCCGTATAGCTGGAATAGGCGCTGATGCCCCGGGACCCGCCCCCCGTCGTCTCGACCAGGCCGTCGCGCATCGTGACCGTGGCGTCGCCCGACCCGCTGTTGCTGGCGGCGAGGCCGTGGCCGTTGTTGCCCGTCGTCCTGACCACGGAGCTCGCGTGCGAGACGGTGACGGCTGCGTTGCCCGCCGTGGCGGCGTTGCTCCGCGTGGCGCCGACGCCGTTGCTTGTCGTCACAACGGAGCCGCCGGTCAGGCTGACGGTGAGATCGCCGGTCCCGGAGTGGCTGCCGGAGAGGCCGCGCACGCCCGCCCCCGTCGCCTCGAGGGTGGCGCCGCCGCTCATGTTGATGGTTACGTTGCCCGTCCCTCCGTGTGCGCCCAGAACGACGCCGCCCGTCCCCCCCGTTCTCGACAGGGAGCCGCCGGTCACGTCGATGCGGACGTTGCCCGTCCCGCTCGCACGTCTACCCCGGAGGGCATAGGCGTTCGAACCCCTCGTCTCGACGGAGCCGCCGCTCATGCCGATGACTATGGCGCCGCCGCCGGTCGCCCCGGCGTGCTGGGCATACAGGCCGTGGCCGGCGGTCTCCGTGGTGACGATGCTTCCGGCCGTCATGCGAAGCTCGACATCGCCGGAGCCGCTGTGATTGCCCTCGACGGCCGCTGCGTTGACGGTCGAACTTGTGATGCCGAGGTTCCCCGGATTGACGAGGATGTCGGCCGAGCTGCCGGCGCCTTCGATGCAGGTGATGATCCCGCTGCCGGTGTGCGAACCGCCGCGGCACACGTTCTGCGCCGCCGCCTCCCCGGCATACAAGGCGAGTGCGAGAAGCAGCCCCGGCGCGAGCGCGGCGGCCAGCGTTCGAGTGCTCATGGCGCGCTCCTCAAGCCTGTGCGGGGGGGGGGGGGGGGGGGGGGGGGGGGGGGGTCGAGACGAAGGGTCGGGTGTTCCATCGGCTTCTCTCCTCCAACTGAAGGTGATTCGTCAGGGCGGTGGGGGCCCCGGCCTCGCTTCGCCTCACTCGGACGTTGCGAGGCGGCGACCCGGCGCGCGGGCCGCATTGCCGCGACGCTCCGAACGGTGGGCGCTCCCGAACGGCGGCTTCGAGGCGGATTCCATCCGAGGGTTGCGGGCTCTGGTTTCAGTGCCCAAGCCTGCAACTCCGATCGTATTCCTGACAGAAATGCAAGGGGCATTCAACCCCAATCCGGCGCAGCCGGAATCAAAGCTCCGGATTCCCGCTTGCGCGGGAATGACGGCAATCATGCAAGACGCCCCCTTCGGTCATTCCCGCGCAAGCGGGAATCCATGCATTCCGGGAGCGCGGGCGTCTCCCCCGCCCGGACGTCGTGGGCCTTCGGCCTCCTGGGAGCGCGGGCGTCCCGCCCGCAAGCGGGCCGCAGGCCCGAAGAAGTCAATGCGGGCGGGACGCCCGCGCTCCCAGGTTCGCCCCGATCAGAAGCGCAGGTTCAGGCTCAGCCCGCCGCCGAGCTCGTGGCTGCCCCCGCTCGTCGCGTAGCTCATCCCGCCCTGTACCGTGTACCGCCCCTCCTCCCAGGCGTACACCCCGTTCAGACCCAGGCGCAGCCACGTCGCCTCCGCCTCCGACTTCAACTCCGTCTCCTCCGTCCCCGACACCCGGACCTTGCGGTCCGTCGAGAGCTCGTGCTCCATCTCCACCGAAGCGAACACCCGGCTTCCCGGCGCCCCGCCCGGCTTCGCCTCCACGTCCACCCCCGCACGACCCCGGAGGCTGCGCGCGTCGTCCACCTTCACGGGAAAGCCCATCGAGTCCGAGAAGGCGTCCATCGAGACCTGCGAATGCACCAGCCCCGCACGCGGGGTCAGCACCACCCCCGCCGGCAGGTGCTCCAGCTCCATCCGCCGGCCCGCTTCCACCCCCAGCGCGTGGCCGTGGCCCGACAGGTCCTTCTTCAGCACCCCGCGCCGCGACGACCCGAGGTCGGCCTCGTACCACGTCACCGCGGCCTGCGCGTCCACGTAGAACTCATCCCGCATCCACGTGCCCGACACCCCCGCCCCCGTGCCGTACAGCTCGACGTCGCCGCCCTCGGTCACCTCCGCGGTGCCGCGCCGGTGATGCAGCGAGGCGCCGAAGCGCGCCTCCTCGCCCAGCGCGCCGTCCAACCCCACCGCAACGCCGTGGCGGCGGTGGCGGTACTTCACCCCCGAGGTCGACGCATCCGCCTTCCACTTGCCCTGGAAGCGCTCCACCCGGGCCCAGCCCCCTTTCGTCGAACGCGGCGCGGCCATCCGCTCCCGGAACCCCCGCAGCCCGTTCAGCCCCAGCACCACCGAGGGCAGCGCCTCGTACACCCGCGAACGCGGCGCCAGCTCGCGCTCCACCCGAAACGCTCCGCTCTCCGTCCTCTTCATGCCCACGTCCCAGGCGCCGTCCACGAGCGCGTCCATCGTATCGAGCGCTCCCACGCTACGGGCAGGCTCCCCCTCCTTCCGTATCTGGACGGTCGGCGTGCCGCCCTCTTCGAAAAGCTCGCCCGGGAACGCCCGCTCCAGGGCCTCGGCTTCCGTCTCCCCCGGCTTCACTTCGGCCACCGCCACGAGCTCGCCGCCCCGGTCGCTCGACACCCTCCCTTCGATCCTGCCGTCCGGGCCCACCGTCACCATCCCGCCCCGGCGGTAGCGCACCCGCCCCTCCACCGTGCCGTCGACCCGCAACTCACTGCCCGCACCGGCCATGTCGATGCTCCCCATGACCGTGCCGCCGTTGGAGACGGTGACCGTGTGCTCGCCCGCGCCCCGACCGAGAACGTCGCCGGTGACCGTCCCCGTCACCGTCGCGCTCAGGTCGCCGGCGCCCTCCTCGATGACGTCGCCGGTGACCGTGCCGGCCACCATCGCCCTCAGGTCCCCGTCGCCCCGGGCGCGGACGTCGCCCTTCACTTCGCCACCCGCGGCCACGCTCACGTCCAGGTCCCCGGCCTCGCTACGGATGGCTTCGCTCCGGCCCTCGACCTCCACGCCCGTGAGCTTGCCGGTGCCGGCCACCGTGACCGTGCCGCCGTTGTCGAAGCGCACCCGCCCGGCCGTGCCGTCCATCCTCACCGTGCTCGCGGCCAGATGCACGGTGCCCGTCACCGTGCCGCCGTTGGAGACGGTGACCGTGTGCTCGCCCGCGCCCCGACCGAGAACGTCGCCGGTGACCGTCCCCGTCACCGTCGCACTCAGGTTGCCGGCGCCCTCCTCGATGACGTCGCCGGTGAGCGTGCCGGCCACCATCGCCCTCAGGTCCCCGTCGCCCCGGGCGCGGACGTCGCCCTTCACTTCGCCACCCGCGGCCACGCTCACGTCCAGGTCCCCGGCCTCGCTACGGATGGCTTCGCTCCGGCCCTCGACCTCCACGCCCGTGAGCTTGCCGGTGCCGGCCACCGTGACCGTGCCGCCGTTGTCGAAGCGCACCCGCCCGGCCGTGCCGTCCATCCTCACCGTGCTCGCGGCCAGATGCACGGTGCCCGTCACCGTGCCGCCGTTGGAGACGGTGACCGTGTGCTCGCCCGCGCCCCGACCGAGAACGTCGCCGGTGACCGTCCCCGTCACCGTCGCGCTCAGGTCGCCGGCGCCCTCCTCGATGTCGCCGGTGACCGTGCCGGCCACCATCGCCCTCAGGTCCCCGTCGCCCCGGGCGCGGACGTCGCCCTTCACTTCGCCACCCGCGGCCACGCTCACGTCCAGGTCCCCGGCCTCGCTACGGATGGCTTCGCTCCGGCCCTCGACCTCCACGCCCGTGAGCTTGCCGGTGCCGGCCACCGTGACCGTGCCGCCGTTGTCGAAGCGCACCCGCCCGGCCGTGCCGTCCATCCTCACCGTGCTCGCGGCCAGATGCACGGTGCCCGTCACCGTGCCGCCCTTGGAGACGGTGACCGTGTGCTCGCCCGCGCCCCGACCGAGAACGTCGCCGGTGACCGTCCCCGTCACCGTCGCGCTCAGGTTGCCGTCGCCCTCCTCGATGAGGTCGCCGGTGAGCGTGCCGGCCACCGTCGTGCTCAGGTCGCCGGCGCCCTCCTCGATGACGTCGCCGGTGAGCGTGCCGGCCACCATCGCCCTCAGGTCCCCGTCGCCCCGGGCGCGGACGTCGCCCTTCACTTCGCCCCCGCGGCCACGCTCACGTCCAGGTCCCCGGCCTCGCTACGGATGGCTTCGCTCCGGCCCTCGACCTCCACGCCCGTGAGCTTGCCGGTGCCGGCCACCGTGACCGTGCCGCCGTTGTCGAAGCGCACCCGCCCGGCCGTGCCGTCCATCCTCACCGTGCTCGCGGCCAGATGCACGGTGCCCGTCACCGTGCCGCCCTTGGAGACGGTGACCGTGTGCTCGCCCGCGCCCCGACCGAGAACGTCGCCGGTGACCGTCCCCGTCACCGTCGCACTCAGGTTGCCGGCGCCCTCCTCGATGACGTCGCCGGTGACCGTGCCGGCCACCGTCGCCCTCAGGTCCCCGTCGCCCCGGGCGCGGACGTCGCCCTTCACTTCGCCACCCGCGGCCACGCTCACGTCCAGGTCCCCGGCCTCGCTACGGATGGCTTCGCTCCGGCCCTCGACCTCCACGCCCGTGAGCTTGCCGGTGCCGGCCACCGTGACCGTCCCGCCCGAGGCATAGAGGATGCGCCCGATGCTCACCCCGTTCCCGACCGTGAACGAGGCCTGCGGGTTGTGGATCGTCCCCGTCACCACGCCGCCGGACATGACGTTCGCCGTCAGCGTGCCGCCCGACTTGAGGTCGCCCTCGACGCGGCCCTCGTCGTTCACCGTCACGCTCAGCGCGCCCGCCGTGCTCTCCACCGCCACGTCCTCGACGCCGACGCCGGTCAGTGTCCCGCCCCCGGACACCGTCACCGTCCCGCCCGAGGCATAGAGAATGCGTCCGACGCTCGCCCGGTTCCCGACCGTGAACGACGCCTGCGGGTTGTGGATCGTCCCCGTCACCACGCCGCCGTACATGACGTTCGCCGTCAGCGTGCCGCCCGACTCGAGGTCGCCCTCGACGCGCCCTTCTTCGTTCACCGTCACGGACAGCGGGCCCGCGGTGCTCTTGACGGCCGTGCCCTCCACGCCCGTCAGCTTCCCGTCCCCGGACACCGTCACCGTTCCGCCCGAGGCATAGAGGATGCGCCCGATGCTCACCCGGTTCCCGACCGTGAACGAGGCCTGCGGGTTGTGGATCGTCCCCGTCACCACGCCGCCGGACATGACGTTCGCCGTCAGCGTGCCGCCCGACTCGAGGTCGCCCTCGACGTGCCCCTCGTCGTTCACCGTGACGCTCAGCGGGCCCGCCGTGCCCGTGCTCTCGACGGCCACGCCCTCGACGCCGGTCAGCTTCCCGCCCCCGGACACCGTCACCGTCCCGCCCGAGGCATAGAGGATGCGCCCGATGCTCACCCGGTTCCCGACCGTGAACGAGGCCTGCGGGTTGTGGATCGTCCCCGTCACCACGCCGCCGGACATGACGTTCGCCGTCAGCGTCCCGCCCGACTTGAGGTCGCCCTCGACGCGGCCCTCGTCGTTCACCGTCACGCTCAGCGGGTCCGCCGTGCCCGTGCTCTCGACGGCCACGCCCTCGACGCCGGTCAGCTTCCCGCCCCCGGACACCGTCACCGTCCCGCCCGAGGCATAGAGGATGCGCCCGATGCTCGCCCGGTGCCCGACCGTGTACGGCGTCTGCGGGTCGTGCAGCGTGCCCGTCACCACGCCGCCGGCGTGGACGGTCGCCGTCAGGTCCCCGCCGCCATCGACGCGGACGTCGCCCGTGACCGTCCCCGAAACGGTGGCCGTCAGGTCGCCGCCGTCGGCGAGGATGCCGATGCCCGACGTCGCGCCCACCTCGCCGCTCGCGCCCACCGACACCGTTCCGCCGCCGCCCAAGTACACGCCCGCGCCGGTCCCGCCCCTCACCCGTCCGTTCACGGTCACCCTCTGGTTGCGGACGCCCCCCGTGGCCCCGCCGCCGCGGACGTGGACCCCCTTCGCGCCGCCCACGATGCGCGCGCCCTCGGCAACCGTCACCGTGATGGCGCCGTTGCGCTCATGCAGGACCGCGTAGAGCGCCTCCACGCCGTTGCCCTCGGCGTCGATGGTGCCTCCGGTCACGTCCACCTGGATGTCGCCGGCGTTGTAGGTCGCCGCGAGCTGCCGGACCGTGTTCTTCCACGAGGTCGTGTAGGTCGCGCCGGTCAGGGCGGTCAGCGCGGCTTCCAGCTCGCTGCCGACGCCCTTCGTCAGGACGGCGTCCAGCACCGCGCGCTCCGCGTCCGAAAGCGCGTTGCCGGCGCGGACGTGATCGACGATCGCGGTGTGGGAGAGCGCGTAGGCGCGGACGCCCGCGCGCGAAAGACCCAGGATCTCCTCGGCCGCCCGGTGCGCCAGCGGGCCGTCGCCGGTCGACGCCGCGCGCTTCCTCAGAAGGTCCTGCGCCTCCTCCTTCCAGTCGGCGTCGTAGTCGGCGTCGGGGAGCGCCTCGAGCGCCATCGTCAGCGCGTCCGAATCCCCCGAATCCCCCGCCGTGATCGCCGAGAGGACGGCCTGCTCCCCGGTCGACAGCGTCTCGTCGGCGCCCGCGATCCGGTTCCGGATGAAGGCGTCGCTCACCGACGCGCCGACCGTGACGTCTCCGCTCGAGGTGACGTGGATCATCGGCATGGTGCGGGCCGTGTCGTCCGCCCATTGCGCGCCGGCGCCCCTCGTGTGGCCGCTGGCCCGGGCGGCCCGGGCGAGAACGCCGACGTCCCGCGCCTCCACCGCGCCCCCATGCTCGAAGACGAGGCGCCCCGTCGCGCTCGCGTTCACCTCCAGGAGCCCCTCCATGCCGACGGCGAACGGCGCCGCGATCGTGGCCCCCGCGCCCGTCATCACGTCGAGGGAGCCGTAGTACAGTTCGAGCGAGGCAAGGCCGCGCCCGCCCAGCCCCTCCGCCACGATGCTGCCGCCCGTCATGCGGGCGGAAGCCGTCTGCCCGGTTGCGAATCTGCGCAACCAGAAGTCGACGCTGTGGACATTGTCGGCCTCCGTCACGATGGAGCCGCCCGTCATGCGGAAGGAGGCGTCGCGGCTGCCGCGATAGCTCGCGAAAAAAACCCCGTACGCGTTGCCCCGCGTGCGGACCGATCCGCCTTCGAGGTCGACGCTCATGGCCGGCCCCTCCGTCGCCCCGTTGTCGTTGGAGGCATTGACGAAGATGCCGTGGCTGCCCGAGCCCGTCGTCTCGACCGAGCCGCCCGTCATGCGGACGGAGAGTTCGTCGCCCAGCCCGTTGTTGGTGGCGAAGACGCCGTAAGCGTTAGTCGCCGTCGACCTGATCGTGGCGTCGCCGGAGACGGTGACGTAGGCGTTGCCCGTCCCGCCGTTTCTGGCGGCGCCGAGACGGCCGGAGAGGGTGCCTCCGCTCATGCTGACGGAGACGGTACCCGGCGCCCCGTAGGAGGTGCTGCTGGCGATACCGGTGAGGGTGCCGCCCGTGATGACGATGGAGACGTCGCCCGTCCCGCGCCGCGAGGCTAAAACGCTGTTGCCGCCCGACCCGGTGATTGTGACGCCGGGCTTGATGCGGATGATGATGTCGCCGGCGCCGCGATGATCGCCATGGATGCGCGCGACGTTGACGCTTCCCGGGTCGATGACGATGTCGGTCGAGCCGCTTGTGTCCACGCACTCGATTTGCGCGCCGGTTGCGCCCGTGTACGGGCCGCCGCGGCACACGTCCTGCGCCGCCGCCTCCCCGGCGCAGAAGACGAGCGCGAGCAGCAACCCCGGCGCGAACGTGGCGGCCCGCGTCCGGGCGCTCATGACGCGCTCCTCGAGCCTGTGCGGGGGGAGGGATCGAGACGAATGGTTCGGACGTTCCATGGGGTTCTCTCCTCCAACTGAAGGCGATTCGTCAGGGCGGCGGGGGTCCCGGCCCCGCTTCGCACGGCATGCCCGGTCCGGGCGTCGCGAGGCGGAAACCAGACGCGCGGGCCGCATTGCCGTGACGCTTCGATGGCGGGCGCTCCCGAACGGCGGCTTCGAGGCGGATTCCATCCGATCTCCGCCTTCGCGTCCACCCGGCTTCCTTCCCCGTCAGGGGACTCGGACTCCTTCCCCCGCCGGTCGATGAACGATACCTTGCCATGACAATCAAGCATAGGGCAAAACCCTGATTCGCATGTCCATCGAGGCTCGAACGCCCCGGCGGTCCGCTCTCGAAGCGCCGGAGCAACGCCTCCACATGGCGACCATGCCGCCCATCGGGGCGGCGGGCGCTGGAGGAGCAGTGCATCCCGCGCACACGCCGCCGAACGAGAGAGGTCGCGGACGCCCTCGCCGTGGCGGGACGCTCTCCGGGGCCGCGCCGGACGCAAGCCGCACAACTGGCGGGCTCCCGGCCTGCAAAGCGCGGGGCGCGCGCCGCTATCGGGGGGAACCCCGCTTCCCCCACCATGCCCCGCATGGACCGCTCCGACCCTCCCTACAAGCTGATGTTCTCCCAACCCCGCATGGTCGAAGACACCATGCGCGGCTTCCTCGCACCCCAATGGTGCGACGAGCTCGACTTCTCCACCCTGACCCGGATGAACGCGGAGTACATCGGCGCCGACCTCCACCGCCGTATCGGCGACATGGTCTGGCGCGTCGAGTTCCAGCCCCACAGCCCCCTGGGCGGCCCGCCGCCGGCCCACGGCAAGCGCCCCTGCCTGCTCGTCCTGTTCGAGTTCCAGTCCACCGTGGACCTCGACATGGCGTGGCGGATGCACGAGTACGTCTACCTGCTGCACCGTCATCTGCGCCACACCGGAACGGTCAAGGCGCAGGGGCGCGAGCCGCCGGTGATGCCGGTGGTGGTTTACAACGGCGACCGCCCGTGGACGGCGGCGCACACGAGGGCGGGGCCGGTGGTGGGGCCGCCGGGGGCGTCGGGCTGGACGGGGAACCGGGTGCAGGCCTACGTGACGCTCGACGAGCGGGCGCGGGCGGACGATGGCGCCGGGATGCCGCCCGACAATCGGATGACGACGTTGATCGGCCTGGAGACGAGTCCGGTGGAGATGCGTCCGCGATTGCTGATGGAGGCGTTCGAGCGCTACCCGGGAGGGGAGGAGAAAGGGTTGCGGGAAGGCTATCATGCACGGGTGAAGTATTCGGAAACGCTCGATGGCGGCGAGGAGTTGCCCCCGTTCGAGGAGCTCGAGCGGGCGTTGGAAGCGAAGCGGGGAGGGAGGGAGATGGCAGGATTGATGGAAGCGCGCACGAGGGAGTGGAAGGCGCAGGTGCTGGAACAGGGACGGGAACAGGGCATCGCGCAGGGGCGGGAACAGGGCATCGCGCAGGGCCGGGAACAGGGACGGGAACAGGGCATCGCGCAGGGCCGTGCCGAAGGGGAGCGCGCGCTGTTGCTCCGCCTGGCGGAGCGTCGTTTCGGGGCCGAGACCGCGGCCCGGTTTTCGGAGCTGCTGGCGGAGGTCGATGGCGCGGAGGACCTGATCGAAGTGGGGGACTGGATCGTGGAGTGCGGCACCGGCGCCGAACTTCTCGAGCGGCTCCGTCGCGCCCGCGGGACGTGACGCCCCGGCTCCGGCGGGCGACGTCTCGGCCGCCGGCCTCTTGCGGGGTTCAGCGCCCAAGCCTCCAATTCCGATCGTATTCCTGACAAACGAGCAGGGGAATCCAACCCCAACCCGGCGGAGCCGGAACCAGGCGCCGGTGCGAATCCGGGAGCGCGGGCGTCCCGCCCGCTTTGCCATCCGGCGGGCCTCCGGCGGCGGACCTTCGGCCTCCTGGGAGCGCGGGCGTCCCGCCCGCAGCGGGCCGCAGGCCCGCAAGAAGTCAATGCGGGTGGGACGCCCGCGCTCCCAGGCTCGCGCCCGATCAGAAACGCAGGTTCAAACTCAGCCCGCCGCCGAGCTCGTGGCTGCCCCCGCTCGTCGCGTAGCCCACCCCGCCCTGCACCGTGTAGCGCCCCTCCTCCCAGGCGTACACCCCGTTCAGCCCCAGGCGCAGCCACGTCGCCTCCGCCTCCGACTTCAGCTCCGTCCCCGACACGCGGACCTTCCGGTCCGTCGAGAACTCGTGCTCCACCTCCACCGAAGCGAACACCCGGCTCCCCGCGGCCCCGCCCGGCTTCGCCTCCACGTCCACCCCCGCACGTCCCCGGAGGCTGCGCGCGTCGTCCACCGACACCCGTGCTCCCGTCGCGTCCGAGAAGGCGTCCATCGAGACCCGCGAGTGCACCAGCCCCACCCGAGGGGTCAGCACCACACCCGCCGGCAGGTGCTCCAGCGCCATCCGCCGGCCCGCCTCCACCCCCAGCGCGTGGCCGAAGCCCGACAGGTCCTTCCGCAGCACCCCGCGGCTCGACGACGTGAGGTCGGCCTCGTACCACGTCATCGCCGCCTGCACGTCGAGGTAGTCCTCCTCCCTCGTCCACGTGCCCGACACCCCCGCGCCCGTGCCGTACAGCTCGACGTCCCCGCCCTCCGTCACCTTCGCCGTGCCGCGCCGGTGGTGCAGCGAGGCGCCGATGCGCGCCTCCTCGCCCAGCGCGCCGCCCAACCCCACCTCGACGCCGTGGCGTTGGTGCCGGTACCGGAGCCCCACCCCCGATTCCTTCTGCGAGGCCGAGGCATCCGCCTTCCACTTGCCCTGGAAGCGCTCCACCCGCGCCCAGCCCCCTTTCGCCGAACGCGGCACGGCCATCCGTTCCCGAACCCCCCGCAGCCCGTTCATCCCCAGCACCACCGAGGGCAGCGCCTCGTACACCCGCATACGCGCCTCGTACACCCGTGCACCCGCCTCCTCCGAAACCCTCCCCACGGGACGGGGAGGCTCCCCCTCCTTCCGTATCTGGACGGTCGGCGTGCCGCCCTCTTCGACAAGCTCGCCCGGGAAGGCCCGCTCCAGGGCCTCGGCTTCCGTCTCCCCCGGCTTCACTTCGACCACCGCCACGAGCTCGCCGCCACGGTCGCTCGATACCCTCCCTTTCACCTTGCCGTCCGGGCCCACCGTCACCATCCCGCCCCGGCGGTAGCGCACCCGCCCCTCCACCGTGCCGTCGACCCGCAACTCACTGCCCGCACCGGCCATGTCGATGCTCCCCGTGACCGTGCCGCCGACCGTCACCGCACTGCCCTCGCCGGCCACGTCGATGCTCCCCGCGACCGTGCTGCCGGGCCCCGTCGTGACCCGGACCGGGCGGGTCCCCAGGTCGATGACGTCGCCGGTGATCCTGCCCCCGTCGGCCACGCTCACCACCAGGCCCCCGGCCTCGTTGCGGATGGCTTCGGTCCGGTCCTCGACTGCGATGCCGGTGATGTGGCCGGCGCCGCCCACCGTGACCGTGCCGCCGTTGTCGAAGCGCACCCGCCCGGCCCGGCCGTCCACCCCCACCGTGCTCGCGGCCAGATGCACGGTGCCCGTCACCGTCCCGCCGTTGGAGACGGTGACCACGTGCTCGCCCGCGCCCAGGCCGAGAATGTCCCCGGTGAGCGTGCCCGAGATGATCGCGGCCAGGTCCCCGTCGCCCTCTGCCCGGACGTCGCCCTTCACCTCGCCACCCGCAGCCACGCGGAGGTCCAGGTCGCCGGCTTCGCTGCGCAGCGCCTCCCTCCGGCCACCGACCTCCACGCCGGTGAGCGCGCCGGTCCGGGCCACCGTGACCGTGGCGCCGCTGGTGTAGAGAAGACGCCCGATGCGGCCCGCCACCGTCGGAAGGCCGACCGGGTCGTGGACGGTGCCGGTGACCGTGCCGCCTTCCTTCAGGTCCAGCGTCAGGGCGCCGCCGCCCTCTGCCCGGACATCACCGTCCACCGTGCCCGATACGGTCGCGCTCAGGTCGCCGGCGCCCGCCTCGATGACATCGCCGGTGAGCGTGCCGGCCACCGTCGCCGTCAGGTCGCCGGCGCCCGCCTCGATGACATCGCCGGTGAGCGTGCCGGCCACCGTCGCCGTCAGGTCCCCGCCGCCCTGGGCGCGGAGGTCTCCGGTGACCCTCCCCGCCACGCTTACGTCCAGCGTGCCGGCCGCGCTGCGCAACGCTTCGGTCCGGCCGCCGACCTCCACGCCGGTGAGCGCGCCGGTCGCGGCCACCGTCACCGTGGCGCCGCTGGTGTAGAGCAGACGCCCGATACGGCCCGCGACCGTCAGTGGACCGGCGGGGTCGTGCACCGTGCCGGTGACCGCGCCGCCTTCCCGCACCGCCAGCTTCAGCGTGCCGCCGCGCGGCGCGCGCAGGTCGCCCGCCACACTTCCCGACACGCTCACGTCCAGGTCCCCGGCCGCGCTGCGCAACGCCTCGGTCCGGCCCTCGACCTCCACGCCGGTGAGCGCACCGGTCGCGGCCACCGTGACCGTGGCGCCGTTGGTGTAGAGCAGCCGCCCGATGCGGCCGGCCACCGTCAGCGGGCCGGCGGGGTCGTGCGCCGTGCCGGTGACCGTACCGCCTTCCGCCACGTTCAATCTCATCTCCCCGCCGCCCCGGGCCTGGAGGTCGCCCTCCACCGTCCCGGCCACCGTCGCATGGAGGTCGCCCGCACCGTCGGAGAGCACGCCCATGCCCGAGGTCGCGCCGACGCGCCCGGCCCTGCCGACGGTGAGCCGCCCGCCGCCGGCCAGGTGCACGCCCGCGCCGCTGCCACCCCTCACCTGTCCGTTCACGGTCACGCTCTGGGCCCGGAGGCTCCCCTCCCCGGCCCCCGCGCCGCGGACGTAGACCCCGCTCGCGCCGCCCGTGACGCGCGCGCCCGCGGAAACCGTCACCGCGATGGCGCCGTTGCGCTCGTGCGGGACCGCGTAGAGCGCCTCCACGCCGTTGCCCTCGGCGGTGATGGCGCCGCCCGTCACGTCCACCCGGATGCCGCCCGCGTTGTAGCTCGCCGCGCGCTGCCGCACCCCGTCCTTCCAGTCGTCCGTGTAGGCGCCGCCGGGCAGGGCGGCCAGCGCCGTTTCCAGTCCGCTGCCCGTCAAGGCGGCTTCCAGCACCGTCCGCTCGGCCGCCGAGAGCTTCTCCTGCTCCGCCAGCGTCGCCTGCTGCTGCTCCGTTCGACTCGCCGCGGCGATGGCCAGGATCGCCGGATCCCGGTCGCCGTTGCGGACGTGGTCGGCGACGGCGCTGTGGGACAGCGCCACGGCGCGCACGCCCGCGCGGGAAAGGCCCAGTATCTCTTCGGCCGCCCGGTACGCCAGCGCGGCGGCGGAGCTCGGCGCGTCGCCGCGCTGGCTCAGAAGGTTCCGCGCCCGCGCCTTGTACTCGTCGCCGTAGGCGGCGGGAAGCGCATCGAGCGCCGTGTCCAGCGCGTCCGAATCCCCCGCCGTGACGGCGGAGAGGACGGCGTTCTCGGCGGCCGAGAGCGTCCCGTCGGCGCCCGCGATCCGGCCCCTGATGAAGGCGTCCGTCACCGAGGCGCCCACCGTCACCTCTCCGCTCGAGGTGACGTGGACCATCGGCGCGTCTCTCGCCGCGTCGTCCGCGGTCTGCGCACCGTCGCCGAAGGTGTGGCCGCTGGACCGGAAGGCCCACGCGAGAACGCCGGCGTCCCGCGCTCTGACCGCGCCCCGATGCGTGACGAGGAGGCGGCCCGCCGCGTTCGCGCCGTTCAACAGCCGGCCCTGCAACCCCCGGAAGAAGGGCGACTCGACTTCGGCCGCGGCACCCGTCGTCATCGAGACGGAGCCGAGACCCCGGTGCAGTCCGTACAGGCCATGAGCGCGCAGACCTTCCGCCGTAACGACTCCGCCCGTCACGTCGATGGTGAGCGCCCCTTCGCTCGCGGTGTTCCTGATATAGCCCCAGACGCCGTGGGCGCCCTCGCCCACCGTCGTCACGGAGGAGCCCGTCATGTCGATGTCCACGTCGCCGCCCGCGCCCACGTGATAGACCAGGAGGCCGTGGGCGCCCTCGCCCGCCGTCGTCACGGAGGAGCCGTCCGTCATGTCGACGGCGATTCCGCCCGCGCCCGTGTGATAGCCATAGACGCCGTAGGCGCCCTCGCCCGCCGTCGTCACGGAGGAGCCGTCCGTCATGTCGACGTCGATTCCGCCAGTACCCCGATGGTAGCCATAGACCCCGCGGGCGCCTTCGCCCGTCGTCTTGATGGAAGCGCCGCCCGTCACGTCGATGGTGAGTGCCCCTCCGCTCGCGGTGTTCCCGACATAGCCCCAGACGCCCATGGCGTCCTCGCCCTCCGTCGTCACGGTGCCGCCCGTCATGTCGATGTCCACGTCGCCGCTCGCGCCCACGTGATAGACCAGGAGGCCGTGGGCGCCCTCGCCCGCTGTCCTGACGGAGGAGCCGTCCATCATGTCGACGGCGATTCCGCCCGCGCCCGTGTGATAGCCATAGACGCCGTGGGCGCCCTCGCCCGCCGTCGTCACGGAGGAGTCGTCCGTCAAGTCGACGTCGATTCCACCAGTACCCCGATGGTAGCCATAGACCCCGCGGGCGCCCTCGCCCGTCGTCTTGATGGAAGCGCCGCCCGTCACGTCGATGGTGAGCGCCCCTGCGCTCGCGGTGTTCCCGACATTGCCATAGACGCCGTGGGCGTCCTCGCCCGCCGTCGTGACGGTGCCGCCCGTCATGTCGATGTCCACGTCGCCTCCGGTGCCCAGGTGATAACCCAGGAACCCGTAGGCGGTTCTTCCCGCCGTCGTCACGGAGCTGCGCGTCACGTCGATGTCGATGTCGCCCGTCCCCGAGTGATAGCCGTAGACGCCCATGGCGCGCGACTCCCCCGTGGAGATGGCTCCGCCGGTCACATCGATGGTGACACCCCCTTCGCTCGTGGTGTTCTCGATGGAGCCCAAGACGCCGGACGCCCCCGCCCCCCCGCCCGCCGTGGTGACCGTGGTGCCGCTCAGGCGGACGGAGACCGCCTCGTTCATGCTTCCGTGCTGACGGCCCGCGACGCCGATTCCGGGGGTTGTGCGCGACGACGTCGCGATGGCCTGGTTGACGAGGTTGATGTCGATGTCCCCGCTGGTGTTCACGAGGAGAATGCCGCTGACCCCGTCGGCAGCAATGCAGGAGACGCTGTCGTTCGGCCCCGGCGTATTGGTGCAGAGGGCCGCGGCCCGCGCCTCTCCCGCACCGAGGAGCGCGAGGAGGGTCCCCAGGGCGAACGCGAGTCCCGGAGCCCGGGCGCTCATGGGGCGCTCCTCGATCCGACCGTGCGGGGGGGGGGGGGGGGGGGGGGGGCGAGACGAATATGGTCGGACGTTCCACGGGCTTCTTTCCTCCTCAAGTTTCGGGATTCAAAGTACCTTGAATCAGGCGATGGATTCCCGCTTTCGCGGGAATGACGTCATTTCAGCGAGACACGTTACTCTTGCGCTGGCCGTCATTTCAGCGAGACGCATTGCTTTCAGGCTGGCCGTCATTCCCGCGAAAGCGGGAATCCATGCATTCGGAGAGCGCGGGCGCCTCCCCCGCCCGGACATCGTGGACCTTCGGCCTCCTGGGAGCGCGGGCGTCCCGCCCGCAACGGGCCGCAGGCCCGCAAGAAGTCCATGCGGGCGGGACGCCCGCGCTCCCAGGTTCGCCTCGATCAGAAGCGCAGGTTCAGGCTCAGCCCGCCGCCGAGCTCGTGGCTGCCCCCGCTCGTCGCGTAGCCCACCCCGCCCTGCACCGTGTAGCGCCCCTCCTCCCAGGCGTACACCCCGTTCAGCCCCAGGCGCAGCCACGTCGCCTCCGCCTCCGACTTCAGCTCCGTCCCCGACACGCGGACCTTCCGGTCCGTCGAGAACTCGTGCTCCACCTCCACCGAAGCGAACACCCGGCTCCCCGCGGCCCCGCCCGGCTTCGTCTCCACGTCCACCCCCGCACGCCCCTTGAGGCTGCGCGCGTCGTCCACCCGCACCCGCGCACCCGTCGCGTCCGAGAAGGCGTCCATCGAGACCCGCGAATGCACCAGCCCCACCCGAGGGGTCAGCACCACACCCGCCGGCAGGCGCTCCAGCGCCATCCGCCGGCCCGCTTCCACCCCCAGCGCGTGGCCGTGCCCCGACAGGTCCTTCCGCAGCGCCCCGCGGCTCGACGACGTGAGGTCGGCCTCGTACCACGTCATCGCCGCCTGCACGTCGAGGTAGTCCTCCTCCCTCGTCCACGTGCCCGACACCCCCGCGCCCGTGCCGTACAGCTCGACGTCGCCGCCCTCGGTCACCTTCGCGGTGCCGCGCCGGTGGTGCAGCGAGGCGCCGATGCGCGCCTCCTCGCCCAGCGCGCCGCCCAACCCCACCTCGACGCCGTGGCGTTGGTGCCGGTACCGGAGCCCCACCCCCGATTCCTTCTGCGAGGCCGAGGCATCCGCCTTCCACTTGCCCTGGAAGCGCTCCACCCGCGCCCAGCCCCCTTTCGCCGAACGCGGCACGGCCATCCGTTCCCGAACCCCCCGCAGCCCGTTCATCCCCAGCACCACCGAAGGCAGCGCCTCGTACACCCGCATACGCGGCTCATGGTCCGCGAACTCGACGACTCTGGGCTTCACCTCGATCGTCGGCGTGCGGCCGCCCCCCTCTTCTTCGACCCCTTCGACCACACTGTCCGGGAAGCCTGGGAAGGCCCGCTCCCGGGCCTCGTCCTCCGTCTCCTCCGGCTTTCGTTCGACCACCGCCACGATTTTGCCCCGGTCGCTCGATGCTCCCCCTTCCACCTTGCCGTCCGGGCCCACCGTCAACATCCCGCCCCGGCGGTAGCGCACCCGCCCTTCCACCGTGCCGTCGACCCGCACCGCACTGCCCTCGCCGGCCACGTCGACGCTCCCCTCCACCGTGCTGCCGGGCCCCGTCGTGACCCGGGCCGGGCGGGTCCCCAGGTCGATGACGTCGCCGGTGATCCTGCCCCCGCCGGCCACGTTCACCACCAGCTCCCCGGCCTCGTTGCGGATGGCTTCGGTCCGGTCCTCGACTGCGATGCCGGTGATGTGGCCGGCGCCGCCCACCGTCACCGTGCCGCCGTTGTCGAAGCGCACCCGCCCGGCCCTGCCGTCCACCCCCACCGTGCTCGCGGCCAGATGCACGGTGCCCGTCACCGTGCCGCCGTTGGAGACGGTGACCACGTGCTCGCCCGCGCCCAAGCCGGACACGTCCCCGGTAAGCGTCCCCGAGACGGTCGCACTCAGGTCGCCGTCGCCCTCCTCGATGAGGTCGCCGGTGAGCGTGCCGGCCACCGTCGCCCTCAGGTCCCCGTCGCCCAGGGCGCGGACGTCGCCGGTGACCGTCCCCATCCCCGCCACGCTGAGGGCCAGGTCGCCGGCCTCGCTGCAGATGGCCTGGGTCCCGCCCTCGCTGCAGATGGCCTCGGTCTCGCCCTCGACTTCGATGCCGGTGAGCGCGCCGGTCCGGGCCACCGTCACCGTGCCACCGCTGGTGTAGAGCAGCCGTCCGATCTCGCCGGCCACCGTCAGCGGGCCGGCGGGGTCGTGCACCGTGCCGGGCACCTTGCCGCCCTCCAGCACCGAAAGCTTCAGCGTGCCGCCGCGCGGCGCGCGCAGGTCGCCCGCCACCCGTCCCGACACGGTGAGGTCCAGGGTGCCGGCTGCGCTGCGCAACGCCTCGGTCTCGCCCTCCACGCCGGTGAGGCGACCGGTCGCGGCCACCGTCACCGTGCCGCCGTTGGTGTAGAGCAGCCGCCCGATCTCGCCGGCCACCGTCAGCGGGCCTACGGGGTCGTGCACCGTGCCGGGCACCTTGCCGCCCTCCATCACGTTCAGCTTCAGCGTGCCGCCGCGCGGCGCGCGCAGGTCGCCCGCCACCTGCCCCGCCACCGTCACGTCCAGGGTGCCGGCTGCGCTGCGCAACGCCTCGGTCTCGCCCTCCACGCCGGTGAGGCGACCGGTCGCGGCCACCGTCACCGTCCCGCCGCTGGTGTAGAGCAGCCGCCCGATCTCGCCCGCCACCGTCAGCGGGCCCACGGGGTCGTGCACCGTGCCGGGCACCTTGCCGCCCTCCATCACGTTCAGCTTCAGCGTGCCGCCGCGCGGCGCGCGCAGGTCGCCCGCCACCTGTCCCGATACGGTGAGGTCCAGGTCCCCGGCCTCGCTGCGGATGGCATCGGTCTCGCCCTCGACTTCGACGCCGGTGAGGCGACCGGTCCGGGCCACCGTCACCGTCCCGCCGCTGGTGTAGAGCAGCCGCCCGACGCGCCCCGCCACCGTCAGCGGGCCGGCGGGGTCGTGCACCGTGCCCGCGACCGCGCCGCCGGCCTTCAAGTCCAGGGTCAGCCGGCCGCCGCCGCGCGCCTGGACGTCGCCGCTCACCATGCCCATGTCGTCCACGGTCAGGCTCAGATCGCCGGCCTCGCTGCCCAACGCCTCGGTCCGGCCCTCGACCTCCACGCCGGTGAGCGCGCCGGTCGCGGCCACCGTCACCGTCCCGCCGCTGGTGTAGAGCAGCCGCCCGATGCGCCCCGCCACCGTCAGCGGGCCGGCGGGGTCGTGCACCGTCCCCGCGACCGTCCCGCCTGCCTTCAGATCCAGGGTCAGCCGGCCGCCGCCGCGCGCCTGGACGTCGCCGCTCACCATGCCCATGTCGTCCACGCTCAGGCTCAGATCGCCGGCCTCGCTGCCCAACGCCTCGGTCCGGCCCTCGACCTCCACGCCGGTGAGCGCGCCGGTCCGGGCCACCGTCACCGTGCCGCCGCTGGTGTAGAGCAGCCGTCCGATGCGGCCCGCCACCGTCAGCGGGCCGGCGGGGTCGTGCACCGTGCCCGCGACCGCGCCGCCGGCCTTCAAGTCCAGGGTCAGCCGGCCGCCGCCGCGCGCCTGGACGTCGCCGCTCACCATGCCCATGTCGTCCACGGTCAGGCTCAGATCGCCGGCCTCGCTGCGCAGCGCCTCGGTCCGGCCCTCGACCTCCACGCCGGTGAGCGCGCCGGTCCGGGCCACCGTCACCGTGCCGCCGCTGGTGTAGAGCAGACGCCCGATGCGGCCCGCCACCGTCAGCGGACCGGCGGGGTCGTGCACCGTCCCCGTGACCGTCCCGCCTTCCATCGACGCAAGGCTCAGGACGCCTTCGTCGAGCACCCGGATATCGCCGTCGACCGTCCCGGCCACCCTCACTTCGAGGGCGCGGGCCTCCACCTCATCGCAATCGACCGTTGCGTATACGCCGTCGACAGGGACGTAATCGAGGTTACGGTAATCGGACGAGCACCCGCCCGAGATCGCGAGGCCGGAGTCCGCGCCGACGCGCCCGTTCGCGCCGACGACGACCAATCCGCCGCCCTCCAGCCAGATGGCGGGGTCCACGTTCGCCTTGCCGCCGACCGTTTCGACGGTCCCGTCGACGAACACCTGGTCCCTCGGGGCGTCGGCGGCGGCGACCTCCGAGAGATCGCGGACCGCGATGCCGGTGATGATCGGCTCCAGCCGCTTCACCGTCTCGGTCTCGCCGCTGTCGGTCGTCCGCTCCACGTCCACCAATCGCCATCCGTGCCAGCGGGAGCTCCCCCTGTCGATGTATGCCCTCCCGCTGGCCTCGAGTGTTTCCTGCGGGATGGCGCCGTTCGCGTAGTCCTCGGTCGTGAGCGCCTGGGCGCGGACGGTGGCGCCCTCCGCCACCCGGACCGTCATGTGGGAAACGGTGGTTGCGCTGTTTGCGTTGGCGATGGAGTCGTAATTGGAGATGGAGGCGTAAATGGCGGTGGCGCCCCGGGTCTCTATCGTCCCGCCCGTCACGTCGACGACGTGCCCCTCGATCTCCTCGGTGTCGGGGTCGTCGCGCTGCACGTTGGTGGCTCTCGTCGCCCTCGCGTCGATGGCGGCGGCCTGCACGGTCTCGATGGTCCCCGAGGACGCGATGCGGACCCGGCCGCTGTGGGCTTCGCTCTCGGCATAGATTCCCATGCCGCGGCCTCGGGTCCAGACCCGGCTCTTCACGGCCGTTTTGATCGTTCCGGCCGCGTTGACGATGATGTCGCCGCGCTGCTGGCCGACGGGGCCGCCCAGTTGCAGTTTGGCGAAGACGCCGTAGCCGCCCCCTTCGGATACGTCGATCAGCGAGCCTTCGGCCAGGTCGATCGTGATGTCTCCATCCTCGCTGGCGTTCTCCGCGCGGATGGCGTTCAGGCCGTCGGTGCCCTCGGCGTGCCGGATGACGCCGGTGGCCCCCACGTCGATGTCGATGTCGATGTCGGTCCGCGTGAAGGGGCCGAACCTGCGTTCCTCCGTCACCAGCGCCTCGATGGCCGCGCCGGCGTTGGTGCCGTAGCTCCACGGCGCTTCGGCGTAGGTGCCGATCATCTCGATATCGACGTTGATGACGCCGTCATGCCGGATCGCGATGTCCGCGTCGCCGTCGGTCGTCCTCGAACGGACGGCGATGGCGGCGAGCTCGTCCACGACGGACTGGAAGTTGTGATACCAGGCCGGGTTGTATTCGGTCGTGGCGGACGCCGGGCGGTTCGGGTCCGTCGCGGAGTAGCCCCTCGGCGTCCGCTCGAGGTTGATGACGGCGCCGTCCTCGACGGTCACGCTCTTGGCGCCGGCGTGATACAGGAGGATGGCCGCGTCCGTGGGCACGACCCGCAAGTCGGCGTAGCCGTCGGCGGTGAATATCACGCCGCGCGAGATCGTGAGGGCCAGGTTGTTGCCCATGTTGTTGTTCGTGAGGGTCGTGTCGCGGTCGGCCGGGTCCAGGCCGGGGCCGGCGCGGTGGTTGTAGTGGAGGTGCCGGTAGTCCGCCGCTCCCGCCGCCGCGGACGTGTCCGCGCAGGTCAGCGTGGTGGTGTAGAGGGAGTTCGCGGCGGCCTCCGCGCTGACCGTCTGCGTCGGCGTGCAGACCATCGCCTGCGCCCGCGCATCGTCCGGGGAGAAAAGCGGAGACGCCGCAAGCAGCGCGGCGAACAGCGCACCGGGCCGGAGGGAGGTCTTCATGCCCCCCCCCCCCCCCCCCCCACACACAACACACACGGGACAACACACACGGGGAAGCAGGGAAGCCGGCGCCGGCGACGCCGCCCCACCGGCAAGACCGACACGGTTCACACCACGCGCCACTCGATCAATCCAGGCGGAGAGTTGCATCGACATTCTCCTGAACAGGCGGGCAGTTGGCTCACCAACCCACGATTTGACATCCCAACCCGGCGTAGCCGGAACCAAACGCCGATTGTGAACCTGGGAACGCGGGCGGGACGCCCGCTGGCAAAGGGCTGCTTCCTGGGAGCGCGGGCGTCCCGCCCGCAGCGGACCGAAGGCCCCGATTGATTGTCCATGCGGGCAAGATGCCCGCATTCCCGGGAAGCGCTTCCCTTGGCGAAGCCCGTCACGACAGGGCGAGCCTTGTCATGGCCAAGGGACGGGGGGCCCGAAAAGCTCACGCCTTCGGCGTGTTGCGGGCGGGACGCCCGCGCTCCCAGGACGCGCCGTTCCCGGAAATCCGGCATCAGGGAGCCGGGCGGCGAGAGTTCTTTTCGTCGTTTTGTCGAAGACTTCACGGGTCAAGAGACTTACGCGCGCCGGTGCAAAAAATCCTATCGTGATCGACAGGTGCCCCGCTCAGAAGCGCAGGTTCAGGCTCAGCCCGCCGCCGAGCTCGTGGCTGCCCCCGCTCGTCGCGTAGCTCATCCCGCCCTGTACCGTGTAGCGCCCCTCGTCCCAGGCGTACACCCCGTTCAGCCCCAGGCGCAGCCACATCGCCTCCGCCTCCGACTTCAGCTCCGTCCCCGACACCCGGACCTTCCGGTCCGTCGAGAACTCGTGCTCCACCTCCAGCGAAGCGAACATCCGGCTCTGCGGGCTCCCCTCCCGCTTCGCCTCCACGTCCACCCCCGCGCGTCCCCGGAGGCTGCGCGCGTCGTCCACCGACACCCGCGCTCCCACCTTGTCCGAGAAGGCGCCCATCGAGACCCGCGAATGCACCAGCCCCGCCCGAGGCGTGAGCACCAGGCCCGCCGCCAGGCGCTCCAGCGCCACCCGCCGGCCCGCTTCCACCCCCAGCGCGTGGCCGTGCCCCGACAGGTCCTTCTTCAGCACCCCGCGCCGCGACGACCCGAGGTCGGCCTCGTACCACGTCACCGCGGCCTGCGCGTCCACGTAGAGCTCATCCCTCGTCCACGTGCCCGACACCCCCGCCCCCGTGCCGTACAGCTCGACGTCGCCGCCCTCCGTCACCTTCGCCGTGCCGCGCCGGTGGTGCAGCGAGGCGCCGATGCGCGCCTCCTCGCCCAGCCCTCCGCCCAACCCCACCTCGACGCCGTGGCGGCGGTGGCGGTACTTCAGCCCCACCCCCGATTCCTTCTGCGAGGCCGAAGCATCCGCCTTCCACTTGCCCTGGAAGCGCTCCACCCGGGCCCAGCCCCCTTTCGCCGAACGCGGCGCGGCCATCCGCTCCCGGAACCCCCGCAGCCCGTTCAGCCCCAGCACCACCGAGGGCAGCGCCTCGTACACCCGCGAACGCGGCGCCAGCTTGCGCGCCACCCCCCGAAACGCTCCGCTCTCCGTCCTCTTCATGCCCACGTCCCAGGCGCCGTCCACGAGCGCGTCCATCGTATCGAGCGCTCCCACGCTACGGGCAGGCTCCCCCTCCTTCCGTATCTGGACGGTCGGCGTGCCGCCCTCTTCGACAAGCTCGCCCGGGAACGCCCGCTCCACGGCCTCGGCTTCCGTCTCATCCGGCTTCTGTTCGGCCACCGCCACGAGCTCGCCCCGGTCGCTCGACACCCTCCCTTCCACCTTGCCGTCCGGTCCGGCCGTCACCGTCCCGCCCCGGCGGAAGCGGACGTTCCCCTCGACCGTACCGTCGGCCCGCACCTCACTGCCCGCACCGGCCACGTCGATGCTCCCCTCGACCCGGCTGCCGGGCCCCGTCGTGACCCGGGCCGGACGGGACCCCAGGCCGATGACGTCACCGGTGACCCTGCCGGCCACGCCTACCACCAAGTCCCCGGCCTCGTTCCAGATGGCTGCGGTCCGGCCCTCGACCTCGACGCCGGTGATGCGGCCGGTGCTGCCCACCGTCACCGTGCCGCCCTGGTCGAAGAGCACCCGCCCGGCCGTGCCGTGCACGGAGACCGTGCTCGCGGCCAGATGCACGGTGCCCGTCACCGTCCCGCCGTTGGAGACGGTGACCACGTGCTCGCCCGCGCCCAGGCCGAACACGTCCCCGGTGAGCGTGCCCGAGATGGTCGCGGACAGGTCCCCGTCGCCCAGGGCGAACACGTCGCCGGTGACCATCCCCGCCACGCTGAGGGCCAGGTCGCCGCCGGGCGCCTGGACGTCGCCGGTCACCTCGCCCATGTCGTCCACGGTCAGGCTCAGGTCGCCGGCCTCGCTGCGCAACGCCTCGGTCTTGCCACCGACTTCGACGCCGGTGAGGCGACCGGTCGCGGCCACCGTCACCGCGCCGCCGCTGGTGTAGAGCAGCCGACCGATACTGCCCGCCACCGTCAGCGGACCCGCGGGGTCGTGCACCGTCCCCGCGACCGCGCCGCCGGCCTTCAGGTCCAGCGTCAGGGCGCCGTCGCCCTGGGCCTGGATGTCGCCGTCCACCGTCCCCGAGACGGTCGCCCTCAGGTCCCCGTCGCCCCGGGCGCGGACGTCGCCGGTGACCGTCCCCATCCCCGCCACGCTGAGGGCCAGGTTGCCGGCCTCGCTGCGCAGCGCCTCGGTCCGGTCCTCGACCTCCACGCCGGTGAGCGCGCCGGTCGCGGCCACCGTCACCGTGCCTCCGTTGGTGTAGAGCAGCCGCCCGATACTGCCCGCCACCGTCAGCGGGCCCACGGGGTCGTGCACCGTGCCGGGGACCGCGCCGCCTTCCCGCACCGCCAGCTTCAGCGTGCCGCCGCTCGGCGCGCGCAGGTGGTCACCTGCCACCCGTCCCGACACGGTGAGGTCCAGGGTGCCGGCCTCGCTGCGGATGGCTTGGGTCTCGCCCTCGGCTTCGATGCCGGTGAGCGCGCCGGTCCGGGCCACCGTGACCGTCCCGCCGTTGGTGTAGAGCAGCCGCCCGATCTCGCCGGCCACCGTCAGCGGGCCTACGGGGTCGTGCACCGTGCCGGGCACCTTGCCGCCCTCCCGCACCGCCAGCTTCAGCGTGCCGCCGCTCGGCGCGCGCAGGTCGCCCGCCACCCGTCCCGACACGGTGAGGTCCAGGGTGCCGGCCTCGCTGCAGATGGCCTGGGTCCCGCCCTCGCTGCAGATGGCATCGGTCTCGCCCTCGACTTCGACGCCGGTGAGCGCGCCGGTCCGGGCCACCGTCACCGTCCCGCCGTTGGTGTAGAGCAGTCGCCCGATGCGGCCCGCTACCATCAGCGGGCCCACGGGGTCGTGGACGGTGCCGGTGACCGCGCCGCCTGCCTTCAGGTCCAGCGTCAGGGCGCCGCCGCCCTGGGCCTGGATGTCGCCGTCCACTGTGCCCGAAACGGTCGCATCCAAGTTCCCGCCGCCTTGGGCGCGAAGGTCGCCGGTGACCCGTCCCGACACGCTCACGTCCAGGTCCCCGGCTTCGCTGCGCAGCGCCTCGGTCTTGCCGCCGACTTCCACGCCGGTGAGCGCGCCGGTCGCGGCCACCGTCACCGCGCCGCCGTTGGTGTAGAGCAGCCGCCCGATACTGCCCGCCACCGTCAGCGGGCCCACGGGGTCGTGCACCGTGCCGGGCACCTTGCCGCCTTCCCGCACCGCCAGCTTCAGCGTGCCGCCGCTCGGCGCGCGCAGGTCACCCGCCACCCGTCCCGACACGGTGAGGTCCAGGGTGCCGGCCTCGACCGTGATGCCGGTGAGGCTACCGGTCCGGGCCACCGTGACCGTGCCGCCGTTGGTGTACAGCAGCCGTCCGATCTCGCCCGCCACCGTCAGCGTGCCGGCGGGGTCGTGCACCGTGCCGGGGACCACGCCACCCTCCATCACGTTCAGCTTCAGCGTGCCGCCGCCAAGCGCGCGGAGTTCGCCCTTCACCTCGCCACCGGCGGCCACGCTCACCACCAGGGCGCCGGCCTCGCTGCGGATGGCTTCGGTCCGGCCCTCGACCTCGATGCCGGTGATGCGGCCGGTGCTGCCCACCGTCACCGTGCCGCCCTGGTCGAAGCGCACCCGCCCGGCCGTGCCGTCCACCCTCACCGTGCTCGCGGCCAGATGCACGGTGCCCGTCACCGTGCCGCCCTTGGAGACGGTGACCACGTGCTCGCCCGCGCCCAGGCCGGACACGTCGCCGGCGACCGTGCCGCCTTCCATCACGTTCAACGTCAGGGCGCCGCCGCCCCGGGCCTGGACGTCGCCGTCCACCATGCCCGAAACGGTCGCGGCCAGGTCGCCCGCGCCCATCGTCCGGAGGTCGCCGCGGGCCACGGTTCCCGAGACGCTCGCGCTCAGGTCGCCGTCGTCCCGCACGAGGATGTCGCCCGTCACCCTCCCGGCCACCGTCACGTCCAGGTCGCTCGCCTCCGGCTCGTAGTCCTCGGGCGGCGTGGCGGGCGGCGGGTTGCCGCTGGCAATCGCGAGGCCCGAACCCTCCGCGACCACCCGGCCCGTCGCCCCGACCACCACCACCCCGCCGTCGTTCATCAGGATGGCGGGGTCCACGTCCGCCTTGCCGCCCACCGCCTCCACCCTTCCGTGCACGACCACGCGGTCCGCGACGCCTTCCGAGGTCGCACCGCCGACCACCCGGATGGCGTTGACGACGGGCTCGAGGGCGTCGTCGGTCCCGTCGCCGTCCGTGTCGACCTGCCGCCAGCCGTAGATATTACCAGGGTACACATACCTCGCGCCAGCCGATGCGCTAGCGAGCTGCATCGGGGTGGGCGCGTCCGGCCCCGCGTCGAACTCCGCTCGGACGGTCGCGCCCTCGCCCACCCGGACCGTGAAGGCGCTGTCCGCGCTGTAGCTCTCGGCGTTGACGGCGGTGCCGCCCCGGGTGTGGACCTTGCCGGCGGTCACGTCGATGAGGTGGCCCTCGACCTCCTCCGTCGCCGGGTCGTCGTGCTGCTCTCCGGCGTCCGAACCGGCCGAAGCGTAGATGGCCAAGGCCTGCCAGCTCTCCACGGTCCCGGAAGATGCGACGCGGATGGTGCCGAGCCCGTCGTTGGTGGCCCGGATGCCTGAGCCTTGCCACCTGCTCGCCGTCCGTCTCTTCACGGCGTTGCGGATGGTCCCGGCCGCCCTGACGACGACGTCTCCGGTCTGGACGCCCGCGTTGTTGCCCCTGCCGTCGGCGTCGAGGAGGGCATGCACGGCGACGCCGCCCCTCGGGGTGAGGTCGATCAGCGAGCCTTCGGCCAAGTGGACCGTGACGTCGCCGTCCTCGGCATAGTTAATTGCGGCAATGCCGCTCATGCCGTCATCGCTTCCCGCGCGCTGGCGGATGACGCCCGTGGCGCCCAGCTCGACGAGAACGTCCTCGTCGTCGCGGGTCGGGCCGCTCACCTCATCCGTCACTAGCACGGAGATGCCGGCGCCGACGGTGGCTCCGTAGTGGGCGCCCCAATACCATTGTTGTATGTCGAAGTCGAGGTTGATGACGCCGTGGTGCCGCACCGTGACGCCGCCCTTGCCCGTCTCCGATGCCGCGTAGATGCCGGCATGATTGCGCAGCCAGTCGGTCCAACTAAGGAAAGCGTAGTTCCCCCCCCCTTCCCGGGGTACCCGCTCGTAGTTGATCACCGCCCCGTCCTCGACGACCACGGTCTTGGCCCCGCCCCGCCACAGGGCGATGGCCCCGTCGACCTCCACCAACCGCATGTTCACGCCGCCGCCGGCGGTGAAGACGACGCCGCTCCCGATCGTGAGCGAGACGTCGTTGCTCGGGTGGTTGTTCGCGAGGGTCGTGTCCCGGTCCTCCGGGTTCGCGGTGTCGCCCGTGCCGCTCGGACCCTGGTTGTAGTGGAGGTGCCGGTAGTCGGCCGCCCCCGCCGCGGCGGTGGTGTTCGCGCAGACGAGCACGGTGGTGTAGCGCGTGTACGAGCCTGCCGGCGGCTCGACCGTCTGCGTGGGCGTGCAGACCGCCTGCGCCCGCGCCTCGTCCGGGGAGAACGGCGCAAACGCCGCGAGCAGCGCGGCGAACAGCGCACCGGACCGGAGGGAGGTCTTCATGCCTCCACCCCCCACGGGGAAGCAGGGAAGCCGGCGAGGCCGATTTCGAGTCACTACGCGCTCCCTGGCAGGCCAGCGCTCAGTCAATCGGGTAAACGGGCTCATCGACGTCCCTCCTGCGGCGGATGTATTTCCCGGTCCATCGTCCGGTCGTTCCGGCGAAGCGGCGGCGCGATTGTAACAGGGCGCAATCCGGAAAAAACGGACGTGGATCGGTACCGTTTTTTATCGGAAACGACCGCCAAATCGCATTCACTCACTGAAATCGATACATTTTCAGTGATCTTGCCCTGGGGCTCCCGCCCCGGCTACGTCTTCGACGCCTCGAAGATGCTGGCGATGCTCGCATCGAGCGTGGCGTTGAACTCGTCGTCGGTCTGCTGCACGGTGAGGCCCTCGGTCAGGGCGCGGGAGAAGCTCGCGATGACCCCGTGGTTGCGCGCCATCCGCGCGTTGGCTTCCTCCCGGGTGTACCCGCCCGAGAGGGCGGCGACCCTCAACACGGCGGGATGGTTGACGCACTCGGCGTAGAAGTTCTCCCGCTCCGGCAGGGTCAGCTTCAGCATCACCCTGCGGTCGGGGCCGAGGGCGTCGAGGTGCGCGAGCAGGGCCTCCTTCAACAGCGCCTCCGCCTGCGCCTTCTCCGGGCTGTGGATGTCGATCTCGGGCTCGATGATCGGCACCAGGCCGGCATCGAGGATGCGCCGGCCGATCTCGAGCTGCTGATCGACCACCGCCTTCACCCCGGCCGGATTCGCGAGCCTGACGACCGAGCGCATCTTCGTCCCGAAGACCTCGTTCTCCTTCGCCCGGGCCAGAAGCGAATCGAGCGCCGGCATCGGCTTCATCGTCCGGACGCCGTCCGCTTCCGCCCCGAGCCCCTTGTCGACCTTGAGGAAGGGTACGACCCCCTTCTCCTCCCACAGGTAGCGCGCGGAGGGCCTGCCCCCGATCTCGCGGCCCATCGTGTCCTCGAACAGGATGGCGCCGAGGATCCGGTCGCCGCCGAAGCTCGGGCTGGTGATGATCCGGGCGCGCATCGCGTGGACGACGTCGAACATCTCGTCGTCGCCGGACCAGGCGTCGTCGCCGACGCCGTAGAGGCGAAGCGCCTTGGGGGTGCTCCCTCCGCTCTGGTCGAGCGCGGCGATGAAGCCCTCCCGATCCCGAATCTTGCCTAGCTGCTGGTGGTTCATGGTCATGTATCCGCTTTTGATCCGGCCGGTCCGAGCTGGAGCCGCGAGTATCGCATCGTCACCCGGCTCATGCAGCCGGGCGCGGAGGTCCGTGCAGGGCCGCGGTTTTCCGGACGAGCCTTTCGAAAGCCGTACCTGCTCCGGCGGTGGCGGTCCTGCCGTCTTCCGATCCTCGGCGAACGAAGATGCGGATGGGGCGGATCAGAACGGGATGTCGTCGTCGAAATCGTCGGGCGGCCCGCTCTTCGGCGCAGCCGGCGGCGAATCGGCCGAGCCGCCGGCCGGCCAGGCGGAGCTCGAATCCTCGTCGCGTCCTCGCGGCGGTGGTGCGCCTCCGCTTCGGCCTCCGAGCATCTGCATCTCGTTGGCGACGATCTCGGTGGTGTACCGATCCTGGCCGTCCTGCCCCTGCCACTTGCGGGTCTGGATCCGCCCCTCGATATAGCACTGCGAGCCCTTGCGCAGGTACCCCCCGGCGATCTCGGCGAGCCGGCTGAAGAACACCACGCGGTGCCACTCCGTGCGTTCCTGCTGCTCCCCGCTCTGCCGATCGCGCCACGAATCGGTGGTCGCGAGCCGGATGTTGGTGACCGCGGTGCCGTTCGCGGTGTAGCGCGTCTCCGGGTCCGCGCCGAGGTTGCCGACCAGTATCACCTTGTTGACGCCTCTCGCCATCGAAGACCTCCTTTGGCATCGGGCACGTGCCGCGCAAGCCGCCGGGGCATCGCTCACGCGCTCCTCGTGTTTGTCCGGCTCGATCTCCCTCCACCGCCGCCGTGGCGCCTCCGATCCGGTGCGAACCGGACGGAGCCGGCGGCGCCCGCACCGGCATGCGGTGCATTCGGCGCGGTATTCTACGAGGCGGATGGAGAGACTGCACGTAACGCGGAACGATCGAGTTGCAGGCGATCGACCCGAATCCAGGCGATCTGCTCCTCCGCCACGACGACCGCCTCGACCACCCCGGGCACCGCGAGGAGCCGCGCGGTCAGCGCGTCCGCGGCTTCGGGCCCGGCGGCGGCGATCGAGAGCCGCTCGACGCTGAGCCGCCGGGGCTGGCGGAGCCCGAGCGCGATCAACACCCATCCGGCGCACAGTCCCGCGCAGGCCGCGAGCGCCGCACGCTCGCCGCCGGCGCCGAGCAGCCAGCCGCCGGCAATCCCGCCGAAGAACGCCCCGAGGTACTGCAAGGTCGAGTACACGCCGAGCGCCGCCCCCCGCGCGCGCATCGGTGCCACCCGCGACACCATCGCCGGCAGGCTCGCCTCCAGGGTGTTGAACCCGACGAAGTAGACGACCATGCAGCCGATGAGGATGACGCTGCCCGTTGCGGCCCCGGTCCCGGCCGGGGCCGAGGCCGCGGCGAGCCCGGCGAGCGCCGCGCCGAGCAGCGCGATGCCGAGCAGCATCACCGCCCGGGAGCGGTTGTGGCGGTCGGCGGCGACCACGAGGGGCGCGGTGAAGACGATCGAGGCGAGGAGCACGCCGACGTAGACCTTCCAATGATCGGCCGCTTCGACGCCCGCGCGGTCGCGAAGCGCGATCGGCAGTGCGACGAACGTGGCGATCATGACCGCGTGCAGGATGAAGATCCCGGCGTTGAGCCGCAGCATCTGCCCGTCGCGCAGGGCGGTTCCCAGTCCCGCGAGCGCGGCGCGGCCGGATCGCGTCATGCGCGGTGGGGCCGGGACCCCGAGGTACAGCAGGGCGACGGCCAGCGCGGCCAGGGCCGCGGTCGACCAGAACAGCCCGGAAACCCCCGCGATTCCCACCACCACGGGGCCGAGGACGAGGGCCAGTGCGAACGCGGCCCCGATGCTCGCGCCGATGACCGCCATCGCCTTGGTCCGGTGCGCCTCGCCGGTGAGGTCGCCGGCGAGCGCCATCACCGCCGCCGCGACCGCCCCCATGCCCTGCAGCGCGCGCCCCGCGACGATCCCCCAGATGCCGTCCGCGAGCGCCGCCACCACACTGCCGAACGCGAAGACCGCGAGCCCGGCGGCGATCACCGGCCTGCGTCCGACACGATCGGAGAGGATGCCGAAGGGTACCTGGAAGACCCCCTGGGTGAGCCCGTAGACGCCGATCGCGACGCCGACGAGCAGCGGCGTGTGCCCCGCGTACTCGTGGGCGTGCACGCTGAAGACCGGCAGGAACATGAACAGCCCGAGCATGCGCAGGGAGAAGATGCCCGAGAGCGCGGCAACCGCGCGGCGCTCGATCAGGGACATCCTGGGGGGCGGGGCGTCGGCCAGGGTCCCGGGGCGACGCTCGGAGTGGTTCTGCTTCATGGCCGGCGTGCCTCGTACCATACCCTGCCGATCCCTTTCCCGTCCAGGCACGGTCCGGCGCCCGAAGCACCCGCAATGCCCGGAAACGTCCGCGGAGCCACCGGGGTCTCCCGGCCGATTCTTGCGCCCTTCCCGCGACGGGCCCTTGCTTCACGGACACCGGGAGCCACACGACGGCGGCAAGGAGCCGCTCCCGGTCCCTGCTGCATTGCGAAGCGAGTCGCGTCCCGGGGCGCCGGGGGCGGCGCGGGCGCCGCGACCGGGGAGCCTTTGAGCCGCCGGGCGGATCCGCTTCGTCCACCTGCCGGGAGCCACGGGATTCCGAGTGCGCCGGTGGGGGGAGTCTGCTATCGTTCCGCCAGGTCGCCACCAGGGATTGGCCGCGGCGCCGGCGGGGGGATGCGTCCCTCCCCTCGACGGACCCGGCCCGGGCGCGGGGATCGGATCGATCGGCGGTGACGGCCTCGTCGTCCAGGGGCCCGGCCGCATCCTCGTCAATCGCGAGATCGGCGGCCGGCCGGTGTATCCCGTGGATTCTCCCCCAATCAGCGAGCCACCGATGTCCGCTCCGAACGACACCCGCATCATGGCCCGGACGGCGCCTTCCTCCGCCCCGGACACCGGCCCGGGCCGGGACGATGCCTACGTCCGCTTCGAGAAAGTCCAGAAAAGCTACGACGGGGTGGCCCTGGTCATCAAGGATCTCAACCTGCACATCGCCCAGGGGGAGTTCCTCACCATGCTCGGGCCTTCCGGCTCGGGCAAGACCACCTGCCTCATGATGCTGGCGGGGTTCGAGCCGGCCACGCACGGGGAGATCTTCCTCAACGGCCGGCCGATCAACCACGTGGCGCCGCACAAGCGCGGGATCGGCATGGTGTTCCAGGACTACGCGCTGTTCCCCCACATGTCGGTGGAGGAGAACCTGCTCTTCCCCCTGCAGGTGCGTCGCATGCCGCGCGACGAAGCGCGCCGGCGGGTGGAGAAGGCGCTGGAGATGGTGGAGCTTCCCGGCTTCGGCGGGCGGCGCCCGGCCCAGCTCTCGGGTGGCCAGCAGCAACGGGTCGCCGTCGCCCGCGCCCTGGTCTTCGAGCCCGATCTGGTCCTGATGGACGAGCCCCTCGGTGCGCTCGACAAGCAGCTCCGCGAGCAGATGCAGTACGAGATCAAGCACATCCACGAGAATCTGGGGGTGACCGTGGTCTACGTGACCCACGACCAGGGCGAGGCGCTGACGATGTCGGACCGTATCGCCGTGTTCGACGGCGGGATCATCCAGCAGCTCTCCACCCCCGACGAGCTCTACGAACGGCCGCGCAACAGCTTCGTCGCCCGCTTCATCGGCGAGAACAACCGTCTGCTCGGGGCCGTGGTCGAAGACTTCGGCGACGACGTGCGGGTCAGGGTCGACGGCGGCGACGGCCTGGTGCGCGCCAGGAAAATCAACGTCGGCGGCGTCGGCAGCCGCACGACGCTTTCGCTTCGCCCCGAGCGCGTCACCGTGAATCCGCCGGAGGGCGCCGTGGAAAACACGTTTTCCGCCACAACGGAGGAGCTGATTTATCTCGGCGACCATATCCGCACGCGCTTTACGGTTTGCGGGCATGGCGACTTTATCGTAAAAATTCCGAATTCCGCCGTGCATGGCCGGCTTCGCCGTGGTGAAACCGTCCGGATCGGCTGGAACGCGGAAGATTGCCGCGCACTCGACCCGTCGGACTGAGAAGGGGAGCGTGGCGGCGCCAATGCACGTCGATTTGACGTCGACAACTTCAAACACGGAGGCATCGAGATGAAATCCGTAGTGAAAAACACCCTGCCGGCCGTCGCCGTCGCCGTCGCTTGCGCCGGCGCCGCTTCGGCCAAGGACCTGGTGGTGGTTTCCTGGGGTGGAGCCTATACCGCCAGCCAGCAGAAGGCGTACCACGATCCCTACATGGCGATGAATTCCGACGTCAAGATCATCAACGACGATTCGGCCAACGAGGCCGTCGCCAAGCTGCGCGCGATGCAGGAGGCCGGCAACGTCACCTGGGATCTGGTGGACATGGTGGCGTCGGACGCGATCCTGAGCTGCGACGAGGGCCTCGTCATCGAAGTCGATCACGACAGCCTGCTCGCCCCCGCGCCCGACGGCACGCCCGCGTCGGAAGACTTCGGCGACATGATCGTTTCACCTTGCTACATCCCGCAGATCGTCTATTCGACCACGTTCGGGTACCGCACCGACCTGGTCGGCGATGCGCCCCCGAGCTCGATCACGGACGTCTTCGACCTCGAGAAGTACCCGGGCAAGCGCTCGCTCGAGAAGAAGCCGATCAACAACCTGGAATGGGCGTTGCTGGCGGACGGCGTGCCGGCCGATCAGGTGTACGACCTGCTGGCGACCGACGAGGGCGTCGATCGCGCGCTGGCGAAGCTCGACACCATCAAGGACCAGGTCGTCTGGTGGGAGCGGGGCGCGCAAACGCCGCAGCTGCTGGCCGACGGTGAGGTCGTCATGGGCTCGACCTACAACGGCCGCCTGTTCTCCGTGATCGAGGAAGAGAAGCAGCCGATCGCGATGATGTGGGACTGGCAGGTGTTCGACCTCGACGGCTGGGTCATCCCGAAAGGCGGCAAGAACGAAGCGGAAGTGCGCGAGTTCCTGCGCTTCGCCACCGACACCCAGCGGCTGGCCGACCAGGCCAAGTACATCTCCTACGGCCCGGCGCGCGCGTCGTCGGCCCCGCTGGTCGGCAAGCACGCCGCCCTCGGCATCGCGATGGCGCCGCACATGCCCACCAACCCGGACAACGCGAAGAACACGCTGCTCTACAACTACGAGTTCTGGGCCGACAACGTCGACGATCTGACGGAGCGGTTCCAGGCCTGGCTGGTGCAGTAAGCCCCAGGCCTTGCCTCGGGCGCCTCCGGGACGGCGGCCGGCGAGCCCGCCGGCCGCCGTCCCGGCCTCCGCAAGCGAATGAACACCGCAACCGCCGACATGGTGACCGCGGACGGCGTGCCGCTCAAGGTCAGCCTGGCGCGCGCCCGGCGGCGCAGCCGCAACCACGCGATGCTGCTGGTCGCGCCCCTGCTCGTCTTCATCCTGGTGACGTTTTTCATCCCGATCTTTTCCATGCTGTTCCGCAGCGTCGAAAACAGTCTGGTCGCCGACACGCTGCCGCGTACCGTGCCGCTGCTCGCGGCATGGGACGCGGGCGGCGACGCCCTGCCGGACGAGGCCGTGTTCGCGGCACTGGCCGAAGACTTGCTCGAAGCGAGCGGGAACAAGACGGCCGGGCGCATCGGCCGCCGGCTGAACTACGAGAAATCCGGCTTCTCGAGCCTGTTCCGGAGCAGCGCGCGCAAGGCGGAAAGGCTTGAACCGCCGTACAAGGCGGCGCTGATCGAGATCCACAAGGGCTGGGGCGACGTCGACAACTGGCGCGTGCTGAAGCGCGAAAGCGGAAAGTACACGAAGTCCTACTATCTCGCGGCGCTGGATTTCTCCCATGACGCGGCGGGCGCCGTCGTCAGGCAGCCGGACGAGAAGAGCATCTATCTGAAGCTCTTCTGGCGGACGTTCTGGATGAGCCTCGCGATTACCGGGCTGTGCCTGATCCTGGCCTACCCGGTCTCGTACCTGCTGTCCACGTTGCCCGTCCGCACCAGCAACCTGCTGATGATCCTGGTGCTGCTTCCGTTCTGGACCTCGCTGCTCGTGCGCACCACGTCGTGGATTGCACTCCTGCAACAGGAGGGGGTCATCAACGATCTGCTGGTCTGGGCCGGCGTGATCGGCGACGACGGCCGCCTGGCGATGATCCACAACCGCACCGGCACGATCATCGCCATGGTGCACATCCTGCTGCCGTTCATGATCCTGCCGCTGTACAGCGTGATGAAGACGATTCCACCCAATTACCTGCGGGCCGCCCGTTCGCTCGGCGCCAATCCGTTCACCGCGTTCGTCCGCGTGTACATGCCGAACACGGTGCCGGGGATCGGCGCCGGCGTCATCCTCGTGTTCATCATTTCGATCGGCTACTACATCACCCCGGCGCTCGTCGGCGGCCAGAGCGGCACGCTCATCAGCAACTTCATCGCCTACCATCTCCAGACCTCGCTCAACTGGGGGCTGGCGGCGGCGCTCGGCGCGCTCCTGCTCGCCGCGGTGCTGGTGCTCTACCTGCTCTACGACAAGCTCGTCGGCATCGACAACATGAAGCTCGGCTGAGGCAGACCGTGGCCCTCCCCTCGTACGCCGGAACCGTCGAGACCGTCTGGTACTACGTTTTCCGCGCCGTCTGCGGGCTGGTGCTGTTTTTCCTGATCGCGCCGATCCTCGTCGTCATTCCGCTGTCGTTCAACGCGGTGCCGTTCTTCACCTTCACGGAGGAGATGCTGACGTTCGATCCGGCCGGATATTCGCTCAAGTGGTACAAGGACTTCTTCTTCAACCTCAACTGGCAGGGCGCGGTCGAAAACAGCTTCATCATCGCAATCTTCTCGACCCTGCTGTCGACCGTGCTCGGCACGGTCGCCGCGCTGGGCCTGAGCCGAGCCGAGATGCCGGCCAAGACCGTGGTCATGGGGATCCTGATCTCTCCCATCGTCGTGCCGTTGATCATCTCCGCCGCCGGCATGTTCTTCTTCTACACCGACGTGGGGCTGGCCTCGACGCATCTCGGGGTGATCCTTGCGCATACGGCGCTGGCGACGCCGTTCGTCGTCATCACCGTCACCGCCACCCTCGTCGGTTTCAACCGCAACCTGATCCGCGCCGCCGCGACCCTCGGCGCATCGCCGTTCACCACCTTCCGCCGGATCATCGTGCCGTTGATCCTGCCGGGCGTGATCTCCGGCGCGTTGTTCGCGTTCGTCACGTCGTTCGACGAGGTGGTCGTCGTCAAATTCATCGGCAGCTACGAACAGCGCACGATTCCATGGGCGATGTTCTCCGGCATCCGCGAGCAGATCAGCCCGACGATCCTGGCGGTGGCGACGCTGCTGGTGCTGCTGTCCGTCTGCCTGCTCGTCGTGGTCGAGCTGTTGCGACGGCGCAACGAGCGGCTGCGAGGCATGAGCGCGGCATAGAGGCGTCCGCGCCTGACGCGGGTCGGGAACGCGCCCCGGTGCACGCCCGCAGGCCCTGCAGCGTCCACACCACCACCCCGCGCCCGTCCTCCCGCCGACCGCTTCCCTCCGGCCCCGCCGTCGCCGCTCCGACGTTCCTCCGCGCCCCCGGCACGCCGCCGGCCTCCACGTACCATCCCGTCTGCACGTCCAGGCTGCTTTGCAGGACGTAGCCCAGCTCCCGCGGCACCACCTCCGCGTAGATCGGGTTCGCCATGCGCGGCGGGTAGAATTCGAGGCGAGGCCCGTGATCCGCTACCGTAGTGGACGCTCTCGCGTCCGTGATGCGCAGAATGCGTGCCGACCGCGCCACTCCAAGGAGACGAACCATGCCCGAAGCCCCATCCCGTGCGATCATGCTGTTCGGTACCGGGGAGCCGGCGGCGGAGACCCGATTGCTGAAGGCGGGGCCGCTGTCGGCGGAGCTGGACGCCGGCAACCTGCGCTACGTCCGCCACGGCGGGCGCGAGGCGATCCGCGCGATCGCCTACGTGGTGCGCGACCGGTACTGGGGCACCTTCAACCCGGAGATCCGCGGCCTCGCCGTCGAGGAGACCGGAGACCGCTTCACCGTCACCTACACGGCAACCTGCGGCGACGGGCGGCAGCGCTTCGTCTACCGCGCACGCATCACCGGCAGCGCGGACGGGACCCTGCGCTTCGAGGGCGCGGGGACCCCCGAGACGGACTTCCTCACCAACCGGACCGGCTTCGTGGTCCTGCACGGGGTGGAGGGGATCAGCGGGCAGGCGGTGGAGGTGTCCGAGGTGGGCGGCCGGATCGTCGAGACCCGCTTTCCGGAGGTCATCGATCCGGTGCAGCCGATCATGAACATCCGCGCGCTGACCCATGAGGTCGCGCCGGGCCTCGAGGTGACCTGCACCATGCTGGGCGACACCTTCGAGATGGAGGACCAGCGCAACTGGACCGATGCGTCCTACAAGACCTACGTCCGGCCGCTGGGGCTCCCGCACCCCTTCACCCTGGAGGCCGGCAAGACGATCGAGCAGGCCGTCGAGCTGCGCTTCGAGGGCACGGCGCCCGCCGCCGGGCCGGAGGGCGGCGGCCCGCCGGAGATCACCGTCTCGGTGGGCGCGCGGGCGGGCGCCGTTCCCCGGATCGGCATGGGGCTGGAGTGGCACTCCACCGATGCGGCGGCGGCGCGCGCCGACGGGCTCGCCGGCCTTCGTCCCGCGTTCCTGAGCGGCTACTTCGACGCGCGCCATGCCGGCGCGGAGGCGATGCAGGGCTTCCGCGCCGCCGCGGACGCACTCGGCTGCGAGCTGGCTTTGGAAGCGGTGCTGCCCGATCTCGACGACCCGGAGGCAGCGCTACGCTCCATCGCCGGCCACGCCAGCGCTGCCGGCGCCCGCTTCGCCTCCGTCGCGGTGAGCCCGGCCGGGGATCTGGGCTTCGTCATCCCGGGAACGGTCTTCGACGACCTGTCCGCCTACGACACCCTCTACGCGGCGGCGCGGGAAGCCTTTCCGGGCAGCGCCGTCGGCGGCGGCAACTTCATGTACTTCACCGAGCTGAACCGCAAGCCGCCGCCGTTCCGGGGGCTGGACTTCGTCATCCACTCGACCTGCGCCATCGTGCACGCGGCCGACGACCGCTCGGTGACGGAGACGGTCGAGACCCTGCCGTACATCGTCCGTTCCGTCCGGGCGACGTTCGGCGGCAAGCCCTACCGGCTGGGTCCGGTGGGGATCGGGACCCGCACCAGCCCCTTCGGCGGCGGCCCGGTCCCGAACCCCCACGGCGGCCGGGTCGCCATGTGCCGCAACGACCCGCGCCAGCGCGGCCTGCTGGGCGCCGCCTGGCATCTGGGGGTGGCCGCGAGGGCGGCCGAAGGGGGCGTGGATTCGCTGATCCTGGGTGCGCCCACCGGCGATTTCGGCCTGCTCCATCATCCCGGCGACACGCCGCAGCCCTGGTTCGACGACCACGGCGGGCGGTTCCCGGCATGGCACGTGATGCGGGGGATGTACGGCGCCTCGGGCCGCCCGCGGCGTGCCACCGAGGTCTCGGCGCCGCGCGAGGTGCAGGCCCTGGCGTTCGAGACCGGGGCGGGCCTGGAGCTGTGGCTGGCGAACCTCATGGGCGAGGAGCGCCGGATACGCCTGACGGGGCTCGGCGGTGCAGCGATGCGCGTGGCGGCGCTGGACGAAGAAAGCTTCGTCGCGGGCGCCGGGGATCCGGAGGCGCTGGACGGTGCGGAGCGGCCCGCGAGCGGCGATCGCATCGACCTCCGGCCGTATGCGGTGGCGCGTTGCAGGGTGCAATGACGGGAGGACGCTCGGCCCGGCGGCCACTGGCTGACACGGGAAGCGCTCCGGGAGACTTGACTCGAGGCCGGCGGGGACGACAATGGCCCCGTGCCCCGGGATCGTCCGGTGCTCCGAGCTAACGTGCCGCGCTCCGACCGCCGACAAGCCCGTCCGGCGGCCAGTTCCATGGAGGCTTCTCTCAGGAGACCGGCCGAGGGGCGTGCTCACCGACCGCATCAACCAAGAAGGTAGTCTTGGCGGTGGTCGCGGGCGTGGGTGAAACGATCGGATGAACACGGAAACGGGGAGGATGGGCGGATGGCGAAAGTGGTGGACGTAGCGGCGTACATCCTGGGGAAGGAAGGCCCGATGATGGCGTGGAAACTCCAGAAGCTGGTGTACTACTGCCAGGCTTGGTCGCTGGTTTGGGAGGAAGCGCCGCTGTTCGAGGATCGCATTGAGGCGTGGGCGAACGGACCCGTGACCCGGACGCTCTACGAGGTGCACAAGGGCAACTTCAAACTGAAGCGCCTCCACGACCAGAAGGGGGAAGAGATCGGCGATCCGAACGCGCTGATCGCGTCGGAGAAGGAGACCGTGGACATCGTCCTTCGGGACTATGGAGAGCAGAGCGCGCAATGGCTTAGCGATCTGACGCACATGGAACGTCCATGGCAGGCGGCACGGGCACGAGGCCAAGTTGGCCCCGGAGATCGGTGCGACGAGGAGATCCGCCACGATGAAATGGCGGAGTACTACGGGGGGCTGCTCGCGGCGCAAGAGGCCAGAACAATGGCAGAGAACGGCCCTTGAGCAGAAGGGGGAGGACCGCGCGAGCCGCAACGCCGCGCCCCCGGAAGAAGACTGCACAGCACGAAGACCCGGGGAGGTGGGACCAGACCCACCCGAACTGGAGCTTCAGGCGAGCCGACAGCAAGCCCCCGGAGTGGTCGCCAATGGCGGCGGAGTTCGCGACCGAAGCCATGCGAAAGCTACAACATCTGGAAGGGCTCACGTGGCAGATGATCAAGCAGCAGACGCACGGGACGAGAGGCAAGTCCTCCAGCCACTCGCTTTCGGTGGCGGATGCGCTGACGGCAGAGGCGCAAGCGCGGGCGCAGGAGATCAACCTGCAAGAAGATGAGCTCTTCTCGCTCAGGCTCTCGGGCAAGCAGAGAATCATCGGCGTGCGACGCGGAAGCACGCTGGAGATCGTCTGGTACGACAGGGACCACAAGGTGGCGAAGTCGGGCAGGAACTAGATGAGATCGAGCTGCCCCGTGCGGCAAGGGCGTTGAATACCAGGAGCGCCGGTTGGAATTCGGCCGCTCAATTTCAGCAAGTCTCGATCATACGTCTCCAACAGATCGCATTGGAGATCCATGGCCACGGCGAGATGCGACGCATCTCTCGGATGGAGGCCGTACTCCCAGCAGAGCTTCTGGGCGTCGTTGGCGATCTTCCGGTCGATCATTCTCCGCTTGATGAAATCGTTCTCAAAGAACGCCTGTATCCGCTCCCGTGCTTCCATCGGAACAGGGGAAGAAGATCCCTACCTCTCGTTCAATCATTTCAAGCCCGGAGAGAGCAACGGAGATAATCGTTTTTCCGATTTCGGGACTTCCCTGGCTCGCCGATTTCGGCCTTATGGCCAGATTGACGCTTCCCATTCGCAAATCAGCAACATACCAGCCGAGCTGCTGCGCACCGGACAAGGAACGCTCCAATTCGGACAACAAGCCGGACAGCTTGTCGGCGGCGTTGGTGAGCGACTTGAGCGGGACGTGGTCTCCCGTGAGGCTCAATCCGATGTTTCGATCATTCATTTGCACGGCCTTCCTGCACGGCACGGCCCGCGGCTCCGAGATCGTCCGCGAGCCGGGTCCGTCCCCGGAAGTCGGAGTTCCGACATGCCGCCAAGGAGAGCGAGTCGGCGAGACTGATTCGGATGGCCGCGACTCCATCCAGGCGTTCCGGAATGGTTTGCCGGGGCAAGGCTGCCGGCGGCGGGCGAAGGCATGTCTTCCGGTCTTCCATTTGGCTTCCGGCTGCCCTCAAGGCCGCCGAATGTAGCCAAGCGGTGCGGCCGGCGCAATCGCGATTCGTGGGCTGGCAGGACCATTTCGCGCGGACCGACCTTCGGCCGACGAAGGAACGGCGGCGTCACCCCGGCGCCTCCCCCCGCGCCAGCAGCTCGTCCAGCTTGTAGTTCACGCTTACCGCCCCGAAATCCGGCTCCCGCTCGAAGGGCTCGCGCACGTAGCATACCCGCGGCTCCCCCTCGTCCGGAAACACCACGATGGCCAGGATGAAGTCCTCCGGCTTGTTCAGGGCCGTGAGGATTTCGTTCTTCGTCACCGTGATGCGGTCTGCGCCGCCGGAGGGAGCGTTTGCCTTGGCGGATCCCTGTCACCGGCGGTACGAAAACGCTTTCGCGAACCGCCACAACAGGTAGTCGCCGCACGTGACGGGCGCGTCGTGCGGGGTCTCGCCCTCCGCGCAGAACGCGCGCGGATCGACGAGGGTCTCGAAGTTCGGATCGTAGGCGAGCACGAGGGAGAGCCGCTCCCGGCCGCTCCTGTTGATCACCCGGTGCACGGTGGAGCGGTACCGGCGGTTCGACCAGCGTTCGAGCAGATCTCCGACGTTGACGACGAGGGTGCCGGGGATCGGCGGCATCGCCATCCATTCGCCGGTGAGGCGCCGGATCTCCAGCCCCCCGATCTCGTCCTGGCAGAGGACGGTGAGCACGCCGAAGTCGGTATGCGGAGCGACGCCGAACTGATCCGCCTCGGCGCCCTCCGGCTGCGGGGGGTAGTACTGGAGCGATCCACGGCTCACGGGCCGGTCCCGGTACCGGATGAAGTGCTCGGCGTCGAGCCCGGCGCCGAGCGCGAAGCCCCGGAGCAGGTCTTCCGCACAGGCGCTCGCTGCCTCGAAACAGGGATACACGGCGCGCTTCAAGGCCGGCATGGCGGCCGGCCACACGTTCGGGCCGAGCAGCGGGTTTGCCGGGGGGGCCGTTTCGGCCTCGGCGCCGGATTCGGTGTCGAGCGCGGCGCCCGGCCCGGCGTTCGGCCTGCCGGGAGGCCCGCCACCGGGTCGGGCGCCAAGCCCGCCGTCGAATTCGATCCCCCAGTTGAAGCTCTCCTTGAGGTCGAGCCGGGCGGTGTCGTACATCTGCGTCGACCCGGGCTTGAGGTAGCCGTGATGGAACCGGTTCGTGCCGGCTTCGCGCTTGGCCTCCTCCGGCAGCCGGAAGAACTCCAGCGCCGCCCGGCGCGCCCGCTCGAAGACGGCGGCGTCCACACCGTGATTGCGGACGTAGAGGAAACCGACCTCGGTGGCGGCCCGGGCGAGCTCGGCGCCGGTCCTGGCCGGTGCCGAGCCGTCCCGCAAAGGTCCGACGTCGATCACCGGAATCTCGCCGGCATCGATCGGTTCGGCGCTCGTTGGGAAGGTCACGGCTGCGTTCCGGGGCATCGGGGTCTTCGTCGCCGCCGGGAGCCTGACCGGAGGGCGTCGATCGATGCCGACGTCCTGCGACGTCCCGGTTGTCTTGTGACTCGTGGAGGAAACGTTCCGGGACGCGCGCTCAGTGGTCGCCTCCTTCCTGCCCCTCTTCCCTGTCTTCGTCTTCGAGCGGCCGGGTGAGTTCATCGATCCGCTTGTCGATGGAGTCGCGCTTGAACGAGGGCAGCTCGTACGCCCAGCCCGCCCACCGCGCGTTCAGCTTCCCGGCCTCGGCCCGAACGTCGTCGAGGGAGAGAAGGGGGCCGGTCACGTCCTTCGGTTGCGCACCGGCTTTCCCTTCGGACTCGGTATCGGCTCCGCTTCCAGGGGATGCGTCTCCCACCGCCTCGGCGCCCTCCTCGTCTTCGGAGCCGGTTCCGCCTTCGGAGCCGGCGCCACCTTCGGACTTCCCGCCTTCGCCACCCGGGGAGCCCGCATCGCCTTCGGCGGCTCCGGCGGCCTCGGCCAGCGTCTCGTCGACCTCGGCTCGCAGCCTTGCGAAGGCTTCGCCGTCGCGCATCACGGTGTCCAGGCGGATGCGCAGGCCGTCGAACGTGGTGATCCGCACGCGCTTGTCCACGGAGCCGGAGAAGTCCAGCGTCGACGCGGGCACGACGTCTTCGAAGCGGAGATCTTCGAGGAAACGTCCGATGTCGTCGATGCGGTACCGGGCGTCGATCTCGCGGCCTTCGGGGACGCGGTCGAGCGTGAAGTCGGCGTCGGTGGGGAGGGTCTTGCGCACCGCGACGACGGCGCCGTCCGCGTGTGCGACCTCCACCGCGCGCAAGCGCTGGCGATCGATGCGCGCGACGAGCCGGTCCAGCCAGTCGATGATCGTCCGCCCGCCGGGCACCGAGCCTTCGACGAGCCACGCCCGGGGGTCGTCGCCGACACGGATGTAGAGCTCGCTACGGGCGGGATCGGACTTCGAGGGGCGGCGGTCCCCGAGCACCCAGCTCGCAAGCTCGGCGCCCGAGGCGTCCTCGAACACGAAGCGCGCGGACTCCGCGTCCTCGCCGCTCGGGTCTTCGAGCCGGATCTTCGGGTAGAGGTCCGGATTGGCGGTCTTCGGCTCGACCCGCTTCATCCCCGCCGCTCCGAGGATCAGGTTGTGCATCTTGTCCGGCTCCACCGGGTGACGCTCCTTCTCCTCGACGACCCAGACCTCGCCGTCCCGCGCGAGGGTGAACGTGCCCTCGTGCCCGGTCACCCGCACCCGCGCCACCGCGTTCACCTGGTCGAGCAGCGCCGGAAAGACGAGCTCGCCGCTCCGCGCCACCGTGTCCGGTTCCCGATCGAGGGTGAGCACCCCGCCGACCGCGACCGCGGTCGCGGCGGCAAGGACGAGCATCGAACGGCCCCTGCGCATCGCCTGCCCTCCTATGCCGGCGCCGCACCGGCGACGGCCGCCCGGCGGCGGAGCTTCAGCAGCCCCGCCGTCAGTCCACCCAGCCCGATGAGGATCGGCACGAGCCCGATGTTCGCGAACTTGAGCCACGATTCGAGGGCCTCGATGTCCGCGTGGAGCTGCCTCCTCACCTCGCGCAGCTCCCTGCGGATTCGTACCCGCTCCTGGCGGAACCGGAGCAGCTCGTCGCGCTGGGCGTCGGTGAGGATCAAGTGGTCGTTGCCCTGGTTGCTCTCCTCAAGATCCACCAGCCGGCGTTCGGTCTCCTCGAGCTGCGCGATCAGCTCCTGCTCCTTGGCGCGGAAGGCGCGCTCGGCCTGCTGCCTGAGCGCGGCCACCCGGGTGAAGGGCCGGGTGAACGTGCCGCGGTTGCGCACGGCGATGAGATCGCCGGAGCCGGTGAGGTTGTCGATCGCGTTGATCACGAGCGAGCCGTTCGCGGCGCTCGGCACCGCGATCCGGGTGCCGAGGAACTCTTCCACCACCACCCAGAACCGATCCGCGAGCATGTCGGCGTCCGCGACCAGGATGATCTGGGCGTCCTCGACCGATTCGGAGAGGTGTTCGGCTTCCGGCTCCGTTGCGCTTCCGTCGCCCTCGGCCGTCCCGGCCGGGCCGTTGCCTTCCCCGCCTCCGGCCTCGTCGGTCGATTCCGGCGGCGGACGCCCCTCGGGGAAAGCGGTACGAACCTTGCCGGAAACCCGCGCGACCAGGGTGAAGGGACGGTCCGCCGACGTGTATTCGTCGAGCAGGTCGCGCGGGTCCGTGGTCACCGCGGCGACCTGCGCGGTGGTGAACCGTGCCGCGCGCGGGGTCGTGCCGACGAGCGGCGTGAACGTGGTCGCCGCCCCTTCGGCAGGTTCCAGGTGTCCCGGGGTGGCGAAGCCGAGGTTCCCGAGGTTGCCGGTGACGACGTCTCCTTCGTCGAAGGTGTCCGGGAGCACGTTCATCCAGACCGGGTAGTCGAAGGTCGTCACGCGCCCGCCCTGCTCCATCCGCACCTTCAGCGCGAGGTCGAGATCCGCGATCACGTCCTCGCCGAGGGTCACCCCCCACGTGGCGAGCAGCGCGTCGATCCCGGAACGGCGCGACGCGGACGGCGGCATGAAGCCGCCGGCCACGTCCGGCTGCTGGGTCTCGGAGTACGGGTCCACGAACGCGACCACCCGCCCGCCGCGCAGCACGAACTGGTCGATGGCGTAGAGCGTCTCCTGCGCCAAGGTCCGGGGATGGACCAGCATCAGGACGTCGACGTCTTCCGGGATCGCCTCGAGCCGCGGTTGCAGCGAACGGATCTCGAAGAGCTGGCGCATCTGCTCGACCACCATCCACGGCGGCGCGTTCAGGCCGCCGAACGCGGCCTGCATCTGCTGCGGGCCCTGGCCCTCGACCGGCAGCGAGCTCAGCAGGCCCACGACTTTCTGTTGCGGATTCGTGAGGTTGTGCACGAGCTTGGTGACGTCGTACTCGAGGAACTGCTCGCGTTCGGTCACGAAGAAGGGGATGACCTCTTCGTCGTCCACGGAGTTCGTGCCCGCGAGGCCGAAGTAGAAGCTCCCCTCGTCGAGCCCCAGCGGCACCCCGCGCATGCCGTAGGCGACGGCCCGGTCCTCCTCCTCGGAGAAAGGCTCGGGGTCGATCGCGTGGACCTCCACCTTCCCGCCGGAGAGCCGTTCGTACTCGTTGAGCAGCGCGCGCACGCGATCGGCGTAGCCGCCGATGCCCGGCACCCGCGCCAGCTCGCTCTGCGAGAGGTAAAAGCGCAGGATCACCGGCTCGTCCAGGCTCGCGAGGATGTTGCGCGTGCCCTCGGAGAGGGTGAAGAGACGGTTCCCGGTCAAATCGATGCGCGCCGACCCGAGGGTCCGGGTCGCGAGGATGTTCACCGCGAACAGCAACACGAGGGCGAGCACGACCCCGGTGGTGGTCATCAGACGACTGGCCATTGCGCCACTCTCCTTGCTCTCCTCTTGCCCTGGTCTCTCCGAGTCCCCGCCCGGTTCCCGCTCCCGGCCCTTTTTGCCGCACCCACCCGGCCATCCACCGCGTCCGGCCCTGTGTTCCGCCCCGCGCGCTTGCGTTGGCCCTGCCCGCGATCCGTGCTCACCCGGCCTTGCGCCACTCGATCACCACCGCGTTGACGAAGAGCCAGAACACGATGAGGGAGACGAAGTAGATCACGTCCCCCGCGTCGAGCACGCCCTTGCCGATCGCCTGGAAGCGGGTGAGGAAGCTGAAGGATCGGACCGCGTCCACGACGATCGCCGGCGCGATCGCGCCCACGAAGTCGAGCACCAGCGGGAAGCCGCTCAGGACGAAGCCGAGGCAGACCACCCCGCTCACCACGAAGGCGATGACCTGGTTGCGGGTCAGGGCCGACATGCACGAGCCGATGGCGAGGAAGGCCCCGGCCATCAGCAGGCTGCCGGCATAACCCGCGAGGATGACCCCGTTGTCGGGGTCGCCGAGGTAGTTGACGGTGATCCAGAGCGGGAACGTGAGGGAGAGGGCGATCGCGGTGAACTTCCACGCCGCGAGAAATTTCCCGAGCACGACTTCGGTGATGGTGACCGGCAGCGTGAACAGGAGCTCGATGGTGCCCGCGCGCCGTTCCTCCGCCCACAGCCGCATCGAGAGCGCTGGGATGAGAAAGAGGTAGAGCCAGGGGTGGAACTGGAAGAAGGCTTGCAGATCCGCCTGCCCGCGCTCGAAGAAGTTGCCGATGTAGAACGCGAAGATGCCGCTCAGGAACACGAAGATGGCGAGGAAGACGTAGGCGATCGGCGTCCCGAAGTACGCGGACAGCTCGCGCTTGTAGATGATCCAGACGTTGGCCATCGCGCTCATCGGCCTCCTGCCGTGCTCGTCCGCGCCCGGCGCGCGTCCGCCGGGCGGGAGGGTCGGGGGTGGCGGCGGGTCGGAGCGTTCCGGTGGATCCGGGCGTCCCCGCGAGTCCGGACGGATCCGTGCATCCCGACCCTCCGATGCGTCCGGGTCTCAATCATGGCCCGCGCCTCCCTCTCCGACGGTGATCGCCCGGAACACGTCGTCCAGGCGGCCCCGTTCGACGTACATCCCGGTCACCTGCCATCCGTGCACGCGCGCCGCCTCGCCGGCCGGGCCGGCGAGGGAGGCCCCGCCGGCCGGGAAGAGCATCACCTCCAGTGCGCTCCCGGATTGCGCGCCCACCTCGACCAACGCCACGCCGGGGACGGCCTTGAGCGCGTCGACCACGCTCGCGCTGCTCGCGTCCCCGACCGCCAGACCCAGCCGGAGCGCGTTGTGCGTCCGAGAGCGGCGCAGCAGCGCTTCCGGAGTCCCGTCGCTCACGATCCGGCCGTTCGCGATGATCGTCGCCCGCGTGCAGACCGCCTCCACTTCTTCGAGGATGTGGGTCGAGAGCACGATCACCTTCTCCGCCGACATGCCGCGGATGAGGGTGCGCACCTCGTGCTTCTGGTTCGGATCGAGGCCGTCGGTGGGCTCGTCGAGGATCAGGATGTGGGGGTCGTGCACGATGGCCTGGGCAAGCCCGACGCGCCGCTTGAATCCCTTGGAGAGCGTGTCGATCGGCATCTCCAGCACGGAGCCGAGGCTGACCCGATCGATCACGGATTCGATCCGTCGCCGGGCCTCCGCTCCCCGGAGCCCGCGGATCCCGGCGATGAAGCGCAGGAACGCGCGGGTGGTCATCTCGCCGTAGAGCGGCGCCCCCTCGGGCAGGTAGCCGATCCACCGCTTGACGTCCACGGGCTCCGCCGCCACGTCCACGCCGCCGATGCGGATCGTGCCGCCGTCCGGCGCGAGGAAGCCCGTCACCATCTTCATGGTGGTCGACTTCCCCGCCCCGTTCGGCCCGAGAAAGCCGAGGACCTCTCCGCGGCCCACGTCGAACGAGACGCCATCGACCGCGGTGAGCGATCCGAAGCGCTTCGTGAGGTTCCTGATCTCGATCATGCGCGGTTCGACTCCTCAAGCCTCGCTGCACCCGTCGAAGCGTCGAGGCGCATGTGCCCCCGGCGCGCGTGGCCGGGACCGCCCCCCGCCCGCCTGGCCCGAAGCCTCGCGGCACGTCTCGGCGCCGGCCGGGCCCGACGAAGCTGCATCAATGGGGTTGCCCGGACGTATTTCAACCCCCTTGCCGCTCCGGGGATTTGACAATGACCACCCGGACACCCATATCCGGGCGCATCATTCGAACGGATCCAGGAGGAACACCATGAACGACCAGGCCACGTCTCTTCCGTGGCGGTGGACGGCGGCTCCGGCGCCCGCAGCGAAAACGCCGCGGCCGGCCGGCGGCCGGCCGCGCGTCGTGCGCCGCGCCTCCGAACCTGCCGCGGCGGGAACACCGGCGCAAGCGGACCGCCGCACGACCGGAATGCGGCGCTGGACGGCCGCCGCGGCGCTCACCGCGGGATGCGCCCTCGCGACCGGCGGTGGCGCGCATGCGGCGACCCCGCCGCTGCCCATGCGCGACGGCGTCCCCACGCTCGCGCCGCTGCTCGGCAAGATCACCCCCGCCGTGGTCAACATCTCGGTCGCGGCGACTGCTCCCGAGCGCCACAACCCGCTGTTCCGGGACCCCTTCTTCCGCCGCTTCTTCGATCTGCCGGAGGACGCGCCGGCGAGACGGCGCCGGAGCGCCGGCTCCGGTGTGATCGTCGACGCCGAACAGGGCCTGATCCTGTCCAACCACCACGTCGTGGACAAGGCCGACGATGTGACGATCACCCTCAAGGACAGGCGCCGCTTCGAGGCCGAGGTCCTCGGCAGCGACCCGGGCACCGACGTCGCCCTGCTGAAGATCGAGGCGGAAGGACTCACCGCGCTCCGGCTCGGGGACAGCGACGCGCTCGAAGTCGGCGACTTCGTCATCGCCATCGGCAACCCCTTCGGGCTCGGGCAGACCGTCACCTCGGGAATCGTGAGCGCCCTCGGCCGCAGCGGGATCAACGTCGAGGGGTACGAGGACTTCATCCAGACCGACGCCTCGATCAACCCGGGCAACTCGGGCGGCGCCCTCGTGAACCTGCACGGCGAGCTGGTCGGCATCAACACCGCGATCATCGGGCCGTCGGGCGGCAACGTGGGCATCGGCTTCGCGGTGCCCACCCGCATCGCCGCCGCGGTGATGCGCCAGCTCGAGGAGCACGGCGAGATGCAGCGCGGGCGGATCGGGGTCATGATCCAGAATCTCACCCCGGACCTGGCCGAGGCGCTCGAACTCGCCGTCCGGCAAGGCGCGCTCGTCTCCCGTATCGAATCGGACTCGCCGGCCGAGGACGCGGGACTCCAGGCCGGCGACGTCATCGTCGCGATGAACGGCGCGGCGGTGGAAGGCTCCCGGGATCTCAGAAACGCCATCGGGATGGTGCGAGTCGGCGAGGAGGTCGAGGTCGACGTGCAGCGTGGCCAACGCCGTCTTCAGATCAACGTCCGCGTCGGCGGCCCGGAGACCGGCGCCCCCCTCGGAGCGGTGGAGAGTCCGCCCGCGCTTGAAGGAGCAACGCTCCGTGACCTCCGGGAGGGCGACCCGGCCCACGGCCGTGTCGAGGGCGTCATCGCCGCGGAGGTCGAGCCCGGCTCTCCGGCCGCGCGCAACGGCATCCGGCCGGACGACGTGATCGTCGCCGTGAACCGGCGCCGGGTGCGCAACAGCGAAGAGCTGGGCGCCGCGTTCAAGCAGGCCGGCCGGGTGCTCGCGCTCAACATCGTGCGCGGCAACGGCCAGTTGTTCATCGTCATCCGGTAGCGCCGACGCCGATCACGCCGACACCGGCCCGGAACGCTTTGCAGACCGCAGACTCCGGCCCGCCGCCGTCCGGACCGTGGCGACGCGGCCGGGTCCGCCGCTCACCGGTCTTCCATTCGGCCCACCAGGGATTGCGGCGCACACCGCCGGGTGCCCGCGAAATCGGCCAAAACCGGGGCCGGTTGCGGAAGCCGGGTGGGCGGACGGATTTCACGTCTCGTCTTTCTTCTTCTCGTTCCCGGCCGGGTCCGGCGGGTGGAACAACGGACCCTTCTGCCCGCAGCCCGCTACGAGCACCGTCCACGGCAAGGCGAGCGCGAGGCGCAACATCGTGCGGCGCGCGAAACGACCGGTGCGGGAAGACGGGGAAGGCAGCGAATCCTGGCGCATGGCGCGAGTATAGACGGCGGTCGGGGCAGGGGCGAAGCACCGCCCGCCGGCGCCTCGGTCGGGACCGCTTCACTCCAAGCGCGGGACGCGGGGATGGGGGCATGGCAAAGTGTCCCCCCGATGGTTGCGTCAATCGAAAGATCCGAGCCGTTGTTCCCCCGCTTGCGCGGTGGCAGGCTCCGCGGAAGCGGGAAACCACTTCAATCGTGAACGTCTCCGGATTCCCGCTTCCCCTCATCCGAAAGCGTCGGTTACCATCGCCCGTCCGACCTGCACACCTCCCACCCCCCCCCCCCCCGCCTTCTGCGGAACCTGGAGACCGGAAGAATGGCCAGACTGACGGACTACGGTGTCCTGACGTTCGACTGCTACGGCACCCTGATCGATTGGGAGTGCGGTATCTGGGATGCGTTGCAGCCGCTGATCGTGCGGAGCGGGCGTTCGGACGTCACCCGCGAACGCGGGCTCCTCGCCTTCGCGCAATGCGAGCACCGGCACGAGCACGCGACTCCCGATCTCCCCTATCCGGATCTGCTCGCCCGGGTCCACCGCAGCATCGCGGAGAGCTTCGGCATGGACACCGATGACGCGCTCGACGAGGCGTTCGGCGCCTCCGTGCCGTTGTGGCCGGCGTTCCCGGACACCGCGGACGCGCTCCGCGTCCTCGAGCAGCACTACCGGCTCGTCATCCTGTCCAACGTGCACCGCGACGGCTTCGCCGCCTCGAACCGGAAGCTCGGGGTCGAATTCGACGCGATCTGCACCGCCGAGGACGTCGGGTCCTACAAGCCGGCGGATGCGAACTTCGAGTACCTGCTCGCGCGCCTGAAGTCGGATCTGGGAATGGACAAGTCCGACGTCCTGCACACCGCGCAGAGCCTGCATCATGACCATGCCCCGGCGAACCGCTTCGGGCTCGCCAACGCCTGGATCGATCGGCAGCGGCTCTCGAAGGGCGGGAGCTGGGGCGCGACGGAGAAGGTCGAGACGATGCCGGCGACCGACTTCGTGTTCTTCTCGATGCGGGAGATGGCCGAGGCGGTCAGGGCCGAAGCAGGCTGACCCACCGCGCGCGGCATGGCGCCGCGGGCGGACGCCGCCTCGCTCCCGTTGCGGCGTTTCACCGTGTGGTGCCGCACCGGGGACCGGATGCTTCAGACGATCTGGTTGACGAGCGCATCCTCACCGCGCTGCAGACGGCGTACGTTCTCGATGAGGACGTCCACCACGTTGTCCTCGTACTTCCGGGTCTCGCCGGCGGTATGGGGCGTGATCACCACGTTCTCCAGGTCCCATAGCGGAGAATCGGCGGCCAGCGGCTCTTCCCGGGTGGTGTCGATGCCTGCGCCGGCGATCGCGCCGCGCCCGAGTGCGGCGGCCAGCGCCGGCTCGTTGACGCATCGCCCGCGGGCGACGTTGATCAGGTACGCACCGGGCTTCATCCGCGCCAGGGCCGCCGCATCGACCAGATCCTCCGTGCGGGGCGTGAGCGGGCACGTGAGCGCGAGGACGTCGGCCTCGGCGAGCGATGCGGAGAAGCGGTCCGGAGGACGTACCTCATCGGCGGAGCCGTCGTGGTTCCCGGTGTCACGCTTGATCCCCACGACCGTCATCCCGAACGCACGGGCGAGGCGCGCGAGACGCGAGCCGATGGCGCCGAGCCCGTAGATCACCATCGTCTTTCCGGCGAGCTCCTCCTCGCGCCGCTCGAGGTCGGAGATCATCCCCCGCCAGACGTGCTCGCGCTGCCGGTCGCGTCCGGTATGGACGTGGCGCGTGAGCGCGAGCAGGAGGGCCATCGCGTGGTCGCTCACCGCGTTGCGGTTGATGCCGCTGCCGTTGGCGAGCCGCACGCCGCGGGCCCGCAGCGCGTCGAGATCGAACTGATCGTAGCCGGCCGCGCACACCTGGACGAAACGAAGGTTCTCGGCGTGCTCCAGCATCCCGGCGGACCAGAAACCGGACAGCACCAGGACCTGAGCCTCGCGGGCGCGGGCAATGGTGTCGTTCCGGCTCCAGGTCTGGAAGTGCCCGATCCCGGTCCGGCGCAGGGCGAACCGCTCGGCAAGGCGATAGGCGACGTGGGCGAAATGGATGACAAGCGCATCGTCACCCGGCAGGCGGCGGGTATCGGACATCGAGCACCTCCGTGGCTGTACCGTTCCTTGTCCGGGCTCGGGGCCGGCGATGACGAACCCTCGTCCCGGATCGCCGTGCGGCGCATCGCGCTCGTGCATCATGCGCACAAACGACGCGACGGGCAAGAAGCCGCACGAATCAGGCCGCGCGGGCACCTCCGCCACAAGGAGACGACGGTGAAGTCGCACATCTCCCCGAATCGGCGCCTGCCGGTGTACCCTCGCTCCCGTTCCGCTCCGCCGGTGGTGATCAAAGCCATCGTCCCCCACCTTCGACACCGAAGATGAAGCGGGGCGGGCCGTCGAGCCGCAGCCAACCCCGTCCAATCAGCCGATGCTCGATCGGAGACTCGAAATGGCACGCATCCTCACCACCCATGTCGGCTCGTTGCCGCGCAGCCGGCGCACTGCCGATCTCCTCTTCGCACGCGAGCGGGGCGAGCCCTGCGACGCGGCGGCGTTCGCATCCTGCATGAGGGAGGAATGCGCGGAGACGGTGCGCCGGCAGGTGGAGGCCGGCATCGACGTCGTCTCGGACGGGGAGACCTCCAAGATCTCGTACTCCACCTACGTCAAGGACCGCTACACGGGCTTCTCCGGCGACAGCGAGCGCAACGCGCCGGAGGATCTGAAGCGCTTTCCACGCTATCTGGAGCGAATCGCGCGGGAGGGCGGCACGCCACAGTTCGCGCGCCCCCGCTGCACCGGGCCGGTCACGGCGAAGGGCGAGGCGGACCTTCAGGCCGACGTCGCCAACCTGAAGGCCGCGATGGAGGCGCACGACGCGCACCGCGGCTTCATGAACGCGGCATCGCCGGGGGTCGTCGCCCAGTTCCTGCCGAACGCCTGGTACCCGTCGCGCGACGCCTATCTCGAAGCTCTGGGCGAAGCGATGAAGCCGGAGTACGACGCCATCCTCGCGGCGGGACTCGACCTTCAGCTCGACTGCCCCGACCTCGGCCTCGCGCGCCACGTGCTGTTCGGCGACGTGTCCGACGCGGAGTTCGTCCGGGCCGCCGGAACCAACGTCGAGGTGCTGAACCACGCGCTCCGCGACGCCGATCCCGCACGGGTGCGGGTCCACGTCTGCTGGGGCAACTACGAGGGGCCGCACGTCTGCGACATCGCGCTCGATGAGGTCTTCTCCCTGCTGATGTCCGTGCGCGCCCGCTACGTGCTGTTCGAGAGCTCGAACCCGCGTCACGGCCACGAGTGGACCGTGTTCCGCGACCGCCGCGCGGAGATCCCGGACGACAGGGTCCTGGTGCCCGGCGTCATCGACTCGACGACCAACTTCGTCGAGCACCCGGAGCTGGTGGCGCAGCGGATCGAGCGGTTCGTCGGGATCGTGGGTGCGGAGCGGGTCGTCGCCGGCACCGACTGCGGCTTCGGGACGTTCGCCGGCTTCGGCGCGGTCGACCCCGACATCGCCTACGTCAAGCTCGCCGCCCTCGCCGAGGGCGCGGCCATCGCCTCCGCCCGGGCCTGATCCCGTCTTCGACCCAGTGTCGCCGGCTCGGCGGTGAATCGCCGCACGCCGGGCACACGGCCTTCGGTGTCGAAGCGGAGATCCGCCATCCAATGGCTTTAAGGAATCGCGCCACCGCCGGTCTCTCGCGCTCCAGGGGGCAGTCTGCGTTCCACCTCTTCGTCGTCCTCGCCGCCTCCCGGCGATTGTGCTCCGTGCGTTCGCTCCTCCTTTGGAAACTTCTCCCCGCGCCTGGCCAGCCCTCATATCTCCTCGGGCACCTCGTCCAGCCATGAGATGACCCGGCCGAGCTCTTCGCTGCCGTGCTCCCGGAAATTTCCTTCCCTGCTCTCCTCGCCCAGGGTGCGGCTGACGTAGTACCCGACGCTGCCATCCTCCTCCGTGCCGATCTCGACCCTGCCGTACCCGCTACGCCAGATGATGCAGATCTCCCATGCCTCGTCGGCGTAGACCTCATCGGGCCGCTTCCACTCCTCGTACAGCCCGAGCAACGCTGCGATCCGGTCCCTGTTTGCCTCGATCTGCGGGCTCGTCCCTCCCTTGACCCTGGCTGCCCGCAAGGTGTCGGCGTCGATCATGTCCAGGATCTCCCGGGTCGTCTTCGTCTCCCGGCTGCCTCCACTCGTGTCGATCGTCCATCCAGGACCTCTCTCATCCGCCTGCCATGCGGTTCCTTTCCCGCGTTGTGCCTGCGGCTCCGCAACGTCTCCTTCCTCTTCCTGCCTCGGTGCTTCGATGGGCTGTGGCGCCCGGCTCGATCCTCGCCTCGGCACCATGCCTCCGTATGGAACCGCAGGTGCTTCGATCCGGACCTGCCCTGTGCCTGCCGTCAAGTTCATGTCGACTCTCCCGGTTGGCTCAATCCGATCCGGCCGGCCATCTCCTCCGTGATCAGGTTCCCGAACAACGCATTGGTTCGCCTGTGCAGTCCTTCATACACGGCCCGACCGTCGTTGTCCTTCCCGTCGACGGACTGGATGTTCCCGAACGCTCTGTCGAGCTTCAGGCGAGCGCTTGTCTCCCCCAATCCCCAGATCGCGGTCGTCACCACCTGGATGATTGGGCGTATCCGGCTTCCTTCCCCGCGCAGCTCCGCCCCGATCTGAAACCGCTCCAGGATCCGTCCCCCCTCGGGATCTTCGACCCATCCCTCCCCCATGTGCCACTCCTTCGAATTCCTTGCCTGCACGGGGATCCGGCTCTCCCGGATCGCGAGTTTCGGGTCGTAGGCGTCGTCGGCGCCGTCCCAGACGAGCAGGTCCTGGTAGGTCAGCTCCGCACTGCGGATCTGCGCGAGCGGGTGGGCGTTTCCAAGGGTCTTGCCCACGCTGGCGAACAGCTCGTAGGCTTTTCTGCTCACGCTCTTCCACCCCCCGTACCGTGCGCATCCGATCGTGATCGTCGGCCCGGCGATCTCCATCCACCAAGCGGCCTTGCCCGTGCGCATGAATTCGACGTAGTGCGTGGGCGCCAGTGGTTTCACCCGGCCCTCCACCAATGGCGTCGGGCCCATGGCGATCTCCATCACCGGCGCCTGATTCACCGTCGGCAACACTGCCTTCCAGTATTTCTCGTACCCTTCGTCGAGGTTCGTCCGCTCGTGCTCCGTCATCTCGCCACTCCCCGTGAGCCGGAGAATCACGCTCTCGATGGCGTGGTCCTGGTGCAGTGGATTGAACATGCCGCTCCCGTTCTTTCGTGTGCCTGGCGTCCCGGCCCCGCTGGGGGGTCGGCGGCTTTCCCGCCTCCATCTTCCACTTTCCCGTCTGCTGCCGTGAGGGCATTATGCCGTCTCGACATTCTTGCCATCCATGTTCCTGGCCACGTCACGCGGTGGGGCTTGACATGTGCAAAACATGAAATCGTCATCGTCGCATGCCCAGGATGCTCCAGATCCGAAATGTTCCGAACGGCCTGCATGCTCGCCTGAAGGCGAGGGTGGAGGTTGCCGCTCTGCGCCGGCACGATCGGCTCGCCGCAGGCCCTCCAGCTCCCGGAGGTCGGGCCGGCGGACGTGGCGATGCCCAACCAGGGGGGCGGAGGCACAGGATCCGGATCACCCGGTAGCGGAGCCTGAGCCCGTGGCCAGGGTCGCAGCACGGACGCCGGCGGCGCCGCGTGCCGGTCGTCTCCTACCCCGCCCGCGAGAACTCGATGAAGAACCGGACCGGGCCTTCCGGCTCCACCCGATGCTGCACTTCCGGGACGATGATCGCGCTCGATGTCGGATCGACCCGGAACGAGCGGTCGAGCGGCGGGCCGGCGTGATAGCGCAGTACCCCGCAGATCACGTGGATCCTGGCCCAGACGCCGCGCTTCGTGGCGTGCTCGGACGTGAGCCCGGACGGAACCGTCGTCTCGTCGAACTCCGGCGTCCGGTGACAGGCGACGCATCCCTCGGGCCATTCCATCCGGTCGCAGCGCACGCAGTCGAGCGCCGTGCCGAACATCGCCTTGCGTCCGGCCTCGCTCACGACCCACGAGCGGTTCACGAAGGGCGGACGGTGGCGTACGTGCTGGCCGTGGGCGCAATCGAGATTCGCGACCCAGTCGCCGTCCTCGTCGAGGTGGAAGCCGACGATCGTGCGCTTCACCGCATCACCGTCCCTGCCGTCGACGCCGATGGCGTCGGCCGTCGCATCGGTTACGGGTCGCAGGCGCCGGATTCGCTCCGGCGGCATCGTCGGAGTATACGGGAAGCGGCACGGACGGAGACGGTGCAAGTGTCCACGGGCGTTCGCAGACCCCCGTATCCACTCGTTGCCGCCCCGATGCCGTCGGCCGTCCTTGCCGCCGATGCCTTGACCGAATCGCGCGCCAAGTGCGCGCAGCGTGCCGTGGTTTGTACTTGGCCATGTCCGAGCAGCTTGCCGATCATCGGCAGGCTCTCGCCAAGCGCCAGCGCGCGAGAAGCAAACGAACGTCCGAGGTCGTGAATGCGCACGTCTTCCAGGCGGAAGGCATCGGTCAGGCGAGCCGCTCGCCGCTCCCTGCATCGAACAGGTAGGCGTGGGCCGGGTCGACGCGGATGCCGACCGTCTCGCCGATCGCCTTGCGCGTATGCCGGTCGGCCTTGGCCGCGATCCGCCGGCCCGCGACCTCCACCGTGACCAGCACGCTCTCTCCGGTCAGCTCGCTCGCGTAGACCTCCGCGTCGAAGCTCCCCTCGCCCGGCTCCGCCAGGGCGAGGTCCTCGGGGCGGACCCCGAGCACCACCCGGTCGCGGGTTCCGCCGCCCACCTCCGCGATCGCGGCGCCTGCGATCGTGAACCGGCCGTTCTCCGTCGCCCCTTCGATGAGGTTCATCGCCGGCGATCCGATGAAGCCGGCCACGAACAGGTTCTCCGGATCGTCGTAGATCTCCTCCGGGGTCCCGAGCTGCCGGATGCGGCCGTGGTGCATGACCGCGACCCGGTCCGCCAGGGTCATCGCCTCGATCTGGTCGTGGGTGACGTAGACGGTGGTGATCCGGAGCTCATGGCTCAGGTGCTTGAGCTCCGCGCGCATGGTGACCCGCAGCTTCGCGTCCAGGTTGGAGAGCGGTTCGTCCATCAGGAACACCCGAGGGGTGCGCACGATCGCCCGCGCGAGCGCGACCCGCTGGCGCTGGCCGCCCGACAGCGCCCGCGGCCTGCGGTCGAGCAGCTCTTCGAGCTGCACCTTGGCCGCCGCTGCCTGCACGCGCTCGCGGATCTCGTGCGCACTCCGGCCGCCGCGCACCTTGAGCGGATAGGCGATGTTGTCCCGCACCGTCATGTGCGGATAGAGCCCGTAGTTCTGGAACACCATCGCGACGTCGCGGTCCCTGGGCAGGTCGTCGTTGACCACCCGCCCGCCGATCCGGATCTCGCCCGAGGTCGGCTCCTCCAGCCCCGCGATCATGCGCATGGTGGTGGTCTTGCCGCAGCCCGAGGGGCCGAGCAGCACCAGGAATTCGCGGTCATGGATCTCGAGGGACTGGTCGTCCACCGCGACGAAGCTGCCCCACCGCTTGGTGAGGTTGCGCAACGAGATCGACGCCATCAGCGCACCGCCCCCATCGTCATGCCCTGCACGAAGTGCTTCTGGATGATGAGGGCCAGCACGAACATCGGCACCATGATGATGATCCCGGCCGCGGCCAGCAGGTTCCAGAGGTCCCCCTCTTCCGCCTGGAACAGGGCGAGCCCCACGGTGAGGGTCACCGCCTTGTTCGTGGTGAGGATGAGGGCGAAGAGGAAATCGTTCCAGGAGATGATGAAGCAGAAGATGGCGGCGGCCACGAGGCCGGGCGCGGCCATCGGGAGCACGATGTTGCGGATGACCTGGAGCCGCGTGGATCCGTCCACCAGGGCGGCTTCCTCGGTGTCGCGCGGGATGCCGTCGATGAAGCCCTTGATCATCCAGATCGCGAACGGGGTCACGATGGAGAGGTTCACGAGGATGAGCCCGAGGCGGGTGTCGAGGATGCCGAGATCGCGAAAGAGCAGGAAGAAGGGCAGCACGATCACCACCGCGGGCACGAACTGGGTGGCGAGGATCATGACGAACATCACCCGCTCGCCGCGCATCCGGAAGCGCGAGAAGGAGTAGGCCGCTCCGGTCGCGATGGGGATGGCGACGGCCACCGTGACGAGCGACACGACGGTCGAGTTCAGCAGCTTCCGTCCCAGGTGGTAGGGGCTGTCGAAGACCAGGGCGAAGTTCTCGAGGGTCGGCCGGAAGAGCAGCTTCAACTGGTAGACGTCGACGTGCTGCTTGAAGGCGGCGAGGGCGATCCAGACGATCGGGATCATCATGACCAGGGCGACGAGCACGATGAGGACCGCCCGGACCGCCTCGCCGAGCCGCCGCCGCTGCCGGTTCGTGAGGATCACGGCCCCGGCTCCCCGTTCACCGGTCCCGGAACACGAAGCGGGTGTAGGCCCAGGTGAGGAAGATCATGGGGATCACCATCAGCCAGGCGACCGCCGCCGCGTAGCCCATGTCGTAGTACTTGAACCCGTTGAAGTAGGCGTAGTGGGCGAGGGTCTGGGTCGCCGTCCCCGGCCCGCCGTTCGTCAGCATGTAGATCTGGTCGAAGGTCTTGAGCGAGAAGATCGACTTCAGGATGACGACGATCATCACCACCGGGAAGAGCTGCGGCAAGGTGATGTCCCGGAAGACCCGCCAGGAGGAGGCGCCGTCCACCTGGGCCGCCTCGATCGAATCGGCCGGCACCGCGGCCAGCCCCCCGATGAGCACCAGGGTCATGAAGGGCACCCACCCCCACACGTCGGCCATGACGCAGACCGCGAACGCGAGCACCGGATCGGAGAGCCAGCCGATGTCCGCGAGCGGCGGCAGCACGATGCCGAAGAACGCATCGAAGAGGCCGAATTCGGGGTTGAACATGAAGCGGAACGAGACGCCGACCAGGGCCGGGCTCATGGCGAAGGGCAGGATGAGCAGGGTCCGCACGGTGAAGCGGAACCGCCCGCCCGGCGCGAGCAGGAGGGCGACGCCGAGGGCGAGCAGGGTGGTCAGGCCGACCGTGAGCACCGTATAGAGGCCGGTGACCCGGACCGCGTTCCAGAACGCCGGCTCCTCGACCAGCGCCCAGAGGTAGTTCTCGAAGCCCACGAAGGGGCCCGGCACGTTGGAACGGGAGAGCTTCCAGGCCCGGAACGAGAGGATCAGGGAGTCGACGAGGGGCCAGATGGCGGTCGCGAAGACGACCACGACCGCCGGCAGCACCAGCAGGTACTTGAGGTGGCGGTCGCGAAGGCCGCCCCGGCGGCGGGAGGACGCCGGGCGGCGGCCGGAGTGGCCGCCGCCCGCTTCGGGCTCGGCGGATCGGGCGCCGGAGGTCAAGGCGAAGCCGATGCCTCGGGGCCTGCCGGTGCTGCCGGCCGACGCCCCCTTCGCCTACCCGCAATAGCCGGCCCGGCGCAGGATCTTCCGGGCTTGCCCGGAGGCTTCCGTCATCAGGGCGCGGGTGTCGCCGCCCGCCGCCGCCTTGGTGATCGCCGCCGAGAGGACGTCCCCGATCTCCGGCCACTCCGCGATCTGCGGCATGATGTCCGACTCCTTCAGCGACTCCCAGGCGGCCTGCTGGATCATGTCGTTCGCGGCGTTCACGTCCGCGTCCTGGAGATTGGCCGCATGGGTCACCACGTTGTTGATGATGGTCTTGCCGGCGACCTCGCGCTCCGTCGCGTTCTTCTTCTCCAGAGCCGGGTTGGAGAGCCACTTCATGAACTCCCACGCCGCCCCCTGGTGCTTCGAGTACTTCGAGATGGAGAACGGCATGGAGATCGCGTAGGTGACCGTGCGCCCCTTGTAGGCCGGCATTCCGGCGAAGCCCACCTGATCCTTGGTCAGCACCGACGACTTCGGGTTGACGAACGGCGAGTAGGCCCACCACCAGACCGGGATCATCGCCGACTTCCCCTGCTGGAAGGACTGCCGGGCGTCCTGCTCGACGAAGGAGATCGACGAGGGGTTCGTCGCCTTGTGCACGGTATGCAGCGCGATGTAGTCCTCGGTGGCCGCGAGGCCCGCCTCCGAATCCCACACCGGGCAGGTCTTCGCGTCGAATACGTCGGCCCCCGCCGCCCACAGGAAGTTCAGCCAGATGAAGAGGTTCTGGCGGTTGCCGTCGTTGTGGAAGTAGAGCGCGAGGGGCTCGACGTCGAGGCCCTTCGCGCGGATCGCGTCCGCGACGGCCACCACGTCGTCCCAGGTCCGGGGCGGGTCCATCCCGACCTCGGCCAGCACGTCCTTGCGGTAGAACATGAGCTGCGCGTGGGCGCGGAGCGGAAAGCCGATGGTCCGGCCCTCGAACTGGGCGGACTTGGCGAACGCGGCGGGGTAGCGGTCCATGCCGATGCCGTCCTCGGCCATCATGTCGTCGATCCCGACCAGCCAGTGGGCGTTCGGCGGCCCCCAGCTATCGAGGTAGTTCACCACGTCGAAGCCGCCGTCCGCCGCCACCCCCACCGAGGCCACCTTCTCCTGGAGGGAGGTGAAGGGGATGAAGGTCCACTCGGTCTCGATGCCGGTGAGCTCGGTGAACTCGCCGTCGCGCAGCATCAGCCCCTCGAACTGCGGGGTGACCACGGAAAGGATGTTGAGCTTCGTGCCGGCGTAGGGCTTGCCGGCCTCGAGTCCGTAGGGCAGCTCTCCGGCGGCCGACGCCGGACCTGCCGCCAGGATGCCCGCCGCGAGCACGCACGCTGCGGCTGCCGCGGCAATCATGGGCCGTATTGCAAGTGTCATCGTTGTTCCTCCCGCGATGGTGGTGCCGTTCTTCGATCCCGTACGACGCTCGATGCGCCGGCCGTGACCGGCAAGGCCGCCCCGATTACCGGCGCCCGGTCGCCGACGGCGATCATGGCGTTGCAGTCCCGTGGCCGGGAACGCGCCCCGGCATTATGGGCACGCGCCATGCTCCGGACAAGTGAGGGCGCAGATCCACAGCAGCTCCCGCCAACCCGTCTTCACCATCCTGTCATACAATCGGCCTGCCCTTGATTCACGGCAGAATCTTCGTTGCACGGAGCTCGACGTGTCGAACATGTCTTCCGATCGGACGGCTGCCCGGTCTCCGACACGCCCCGGCCCCGGCACCCTGACCGGGCGGGTGCGGGAGATCGCGGATGGAATCACCCGCGAGGCGGGCCGCCGCGCGGAGCGTCGTGAAGTCGTCGAACGCTACGTGGCCGAGAACGGCAACTCGAATACGGCCGGCGCCCGGCACCAGCATTGGAAGAAACACTACGAAGCGATACGGAAGGGCTCCGAACCCGCCCCGTCCGCAAGACCCCGCACGATCGGTTCACAGCCGCTCGGGATCGCGCCGGACGGCCGGGCTCCGATTCCTCTCGAGATGCGCGAAGCGATGGCTCTCAAGGACGACGACCGGGTGCCGGCGCGGGTCGAAGAGGGAGAGCTTCGCCTCCGCTGATCCATGCGAGCCGGAGAGGCGATCGACCTCACCATGCTCGTGCCGGGGCTGCTCGGTCCCGGCGGCGCCGGCTCCGGTGATCCGGACGCGGCGCGCGTGCTCGTTGACGGACTCGACCTCCGGGCGCTCGACCGGTTGCTCGATCGCGCCGAAGGCATGACGGAGACGATCCCGGACGACTCGATCGAAGCGCTCGCCTTCCGGGCGTTCGGCTACGAGGCCCGTCCCCTCGTCGCTGCCGGCGGAGTGGACGTTCCCGATGCCAGGACCACCCCCCTCCCTCCTGCCGCCGACCGGCCGGATGCCGGGGCCGCCGTTCGCCACGTGGGCGCCGGCAGGCCGGACAGGGGAACCACCGTTCGGCCTCCCGCATCCGGCGGATGGGTCGACAAGGGCGCCGTCCGTCCCGCCTCCGGCGCCGACACTTCGTCCACCGGCGACGTTCACCGCTGCCACGCCGCCGACCGGCCGGTCGCCGCAATCACCGCCCTCGTCGATTGCGGCGCGGGTGGAGGCGGCCCGTGGCTGCGCGCCGACCCCGTGCACCTGCGCCCCGACGTTGCCGATCTCGTCCTGTTCGACGCCGAGGACGCCGGGATCCCGGGCGAAGAGTCCCGGGCGCTCGCGGAGACCGTGAACGAGGCGCTCCGGCCCGGCGGACCATTCGTCGACGCCGCGCACCCGTATCGCTGGTACGTCGCGCTCGAAGCGCCGGCGCGGATGGCCACGACCCCGCTCTCGCTCGCGGCGGGTGCGGGGGTCTCCGCGGCCATGCCGCGCGGACCGGACGCGCCGCGGTGGCGCCGGTGGATGAACGAGGTGCAGATGGCGCTGCACGAATGTCCGGCCAACGTCGAGCGCGAACACCGCGGCGCGGCGCCGGTCAACAGCGTCTGGCTCTGGGGAGGAGGGAGCCCGCCGCCGGCGCCCGGAAGGCCGACGTCGTTCGTGCAGGCGTGGAGCAACGATGCGCTGGTGCACGGGCTCGCACGCCGCGCCGGCATCGAGTGCGGCGCACTGCCGGCCGGTGCGGGCGCGTGGCTGGGCCGCGCTCCGCGACCGGGAGCGCATCTGGCGACTTTCGATGCGTTGTACCGCGCGGTACGGCGCTCGGACCTCGACGCCTGGCGGGCCGGGATCGCGGACTTCAGCGCCTCGTGGGCGAAGCCGCTGCTCGATGCCCTGGACCGCGGCGCCGTCTCCCGGGTGTCGATCCGCGACGAGCGCGGACATCGTTTCGGCGCGACCCGATGGGGGCGCTTCCGATGGTGGCGGCGGCGGAGCGGAGGACTGGCGGCGAGGATCGCCGGCGCGGCACGTCGCGCCCGATGACGTGAAGGGAGCCGTTTGCGTGCACGCGGGCCGGAAGCGTATCGTCCCGCGCCGGTCTCGACGGCGGCGGCCGGAGACGGCTCCGGGGGAGCATTGTCCCGGAGGCTTCAGGTTTTCGGACATTCCCGGACGTACCGGGCATTTCAGACAGGAGATGAAGACATGTACGAAGAGCTCGCCTTGTACATCGACGGCGAATTCCGGCAGGGCGGCGAAGGGGCCGGCGAAGACGTCGTCAACCCCGCCACGGAAGAGACCCTCGCGTTCCTCCCCCACGCCTCGAAGGACGATCTGGATCGCGCGCTGGCATCGGCCGCGGAAGGGTTCAAGGTCTGGCGCGACACCTCCGCCTACGAGCGCGGCCGGGTGCTGTGGAAGGCCGGGGAGCTGATCCGGGAGCGCGCCGACGCCATCGGGCGCACCCTGACCATGGAAGAGGGCAAGACCCTGGGCGAGGCGGTCATCGAGGTGAAGGTCGCCGCGGACATCTTCCAGTGGTACGCCGAGGAAGGCCGCCGCGCCTACGGCCGCCTGATCCCGAGCCGTCTCCCCGGCGCCCGCCAGATGGTCGTCCGCGAGCCGGTGGGTCCGGTCGCGGCGTTCACGCCGTGGAACTTCCCGGCGGTGACCCCGGCGCGCAAGATGGCGGGCGCACTCGGCGCCGGCTGCTCGTGCATCGTCAAGCCCTCGGAGGAGACCCCGGGGACCGCGGTGGCGATGGCCCGCGCCCTGCACGAGGCGGGCCTGCCCAAGGGGGTGCTGAACGTCGTGTTCGGCGTGCCCTCCGAGGTCTCCGAGCACCTCATCCCCTCGCCGATCGTCCGCAAGGTGACTTCACCGGCTCCATCCCGGTCGGCAAGCACCTGACCCGCCTCGCCGCCGACGGCATGAAGCGCACCACCATGGAGCTCGGCGGGCATGCGCCGGTGGTGGTCTTCGACGACGTGGACGTGGACAAGGCCGCCACCGTGGCCGCCGGCGGCAAGTTCCGCAACGCCGGCCAGGTCTGCGTCTCGCCCACCCGCTTCTTCGTGCACGAGAAGGTGTACGGGAAGTTCGTGAAGAAGTTCACCGAGATCGCCTCCGGCATGAAGGTCGGCAACGGCCTGGACGAGGCGGTGGAGATGGGTCCCCTGGCCAACCCGCGGCGGGTCGCCGCGATCGACGAGTTCGTGAGCGACGCCCGCGGCTGCGGCGCGGACGTCACCACCGGCGGCGAGCGGGTCGGCAACCAGGGCTGTTTCTACTCGCCCACGGTGCTCGCGGACGTGCCGGACACCGCCCGCATGATGTACGAGGAGCCCTTCGGCCCCGTGGCCCCGATGCAGCCGTGGACGGACTTCGACGAGGTGATGGAGAAGGCCAACGGCCTGGAGTTCGGCCTCGCCGCGTATGCCTTCACCACCAGCACCGAGCGCGCGGCCCAGGTCTCCGAACGCCTGGAGACGGGGCTGGTCGGGGTCAACCACTGCGCGATCTCGTTCGCCGAGACCCCCTTCGGCGGCGTCAAGGAGAGCGGCTACGGCCACGAGGGCGGCATCGAGGGCCTCGACGCCTACCTGACGAGCAAGTTCGTCACCCAGATGAACGCCTGATCCGAGCCCGCTTCGTCAGGAACCGGCCGCTTCGTCAGGAACCGGGGGCCGGCCACGTTCCCCCGCGGTGCCGACCCGCCCACCGGGGGCGGACTCCAGGCCGTCCAGACCGGTGGACTTCAATTCCGTGCGGGATACGACAATCGGGGGGATCCCTTGCCGACCATCGTCCAGTCGCCGCTCCGGCAGGACCGGCGGAGCGTGCCGGCCCTCCGGCAACAGCGCCCGCCTGGCCCGTTCGTAGGCGCGCGGCGTATGGGCGGGAAGCTGGCTTTCGCGCAGATCGAAGCCGAAGGCGCGCTTGCTCAGGACGATGATCGGCGGGGCCTGGATGCGCTTGAAGCAGTTGGCGCGCACCTGCTCGAAGACCCACTCCAGATCTTCGACGAAGGGGCGGGCGTCGGGGAAGTACGTTCGGAACCGATGCTCGTCGTTCCATCCGATGCGTTCCAGGAGCTCTCCCGCGCCGTACCACTCGAGGAGATCGAGAGGATGGCGCCGGTATTCGATGAGCTGGCGCAGCAGCGCGTCGTGGTATCCGTACTTGATGGGATCGCCCAGCCCCCGGGTCACGTCCTGGGCGTCGGAGAGCTCCGCGCTCGGCACGGTGTCGCCGTCGACGAGGTTGCGGGGGACGACCTCGCGCCGGAACACCGCCTCGTTGAGATGCCGGGCGAGGGCGAAGACCTGGGTCTTGTAGAGATCCGCGATCGGGGCCACCGCGCCGTTCACGTCACCGTAGAGGGTCGCGTAGCCGAGCGCGACCTCGGTCTTGTTGCCGTTGTTGGTGAACACGAGGCCGCACTTCGAGGCGATCCCCGCGAGCATGTCGGAGCCCCGTATCCGGGCCTGGACGTTCTCGTCCACGAGCCGGGTGTAGGTTCCGGGCTCGCGTTCGAACCCGGCGGTGCGGATGCGGGCGGACAACGTCCGGTAGATGTCCTCGATCGGACAGATCAGGGAGTCGATCCCGAGCGCTTCGCACAGGGAGCGCGCGTTCTCGCGGGTGACGCCGGCGTTGAAGCGGGTGGGCATGTTGACCGCGAAGACGCGCTCCGGGCCGAACGCGATGCGGAGCATGCAGGCGACGACGCTCGAATCGATGCCGCCGCTCACGCCGATGAGATAGCGGTTGCCGCGCCCGCGGACGTGATCGAGGTGCCGGAGCCCGGTGACGATCGCGTCGTGGATCGCTTCAATCTCCGACTGTCCGGCCTGCTCCGGCGGCTCCGCCCGCTCTGCGTGTCCGGTTGGCCGCACCCGCCCCGCCGGTTCCGTCTGCCTTGCCGGCTCCGGCGCCAAACCGCTCCGCTCGTCGAACACCAGCAACGCCTCGCGCCAGGGCGGCGCCCGGCCCGCGAGGGAGCCGTCGGTACGGTAGCCGCAGGTGTCCCCGTCGAACACCAGGACGTTCTTCCCGTTGTTCTGGGCGCCGACCTGGTTGACGTAGAAGAAGGGTATCGGCGAGCGGGCCGTCGCTTCGCGCACCACGCGGTGGCGCTTGTCGTTCTTCTGCCAGGTCCACGGGGACGCGGACAGGTTGACCACGAGGTCCGCGCCGGCCCGATACCAGGCCCGCAGCGTATCGAGGGTCTCGTGACGGTCCCGGTAGTCCTGGTGCCAGACGTCCTCGCAGATCTGCACCCCGAGCCGGAGGGCGCCGCTCCCGGCCGGGATGGCGTAGGGAACCATCCAGTCGAAGACATGGGTGCCGGTCTCGCCGGCGATCTTGCGTAGCGAGTAGAAGTGCCGGTCGTCGTCGAAGAAGCGGTAGTTCGGGTGCAGGGTCTTCGGGTGCACGCCGTGCGGGAGGGGCGCGGGGAGGTCGCCGCGCTCGACGAAGCGCCCGTCGTGGCAGACCCACGCCGCGTTGAGCTTCCTCACCCGGCCGTCCTCGCCCACCGCCCCGCGATCGACGGCGACGTTGCCGAACACGACGGCGATCCCGCGGCTCGCGTCGCGGATCGCGTCGCTCCAGCCCTCGAAGTCCTCGACGAGCGCGTCGACCTCCCACGCATCGCCCAGGATGTAGCCCGGGATACACATCTCCGGGAACGCGACGAGCGCCGCCCCCGCGCCCCGGGCCCGCTCGATGAACCCGAGCATCGACCCGACGTTGAGGTCCGGCCTTCCGGCGCGCACCTCCATCTGCGCGAGCGCGATCGCCGGCAGGTCGTCAGGCACGGCAGGGGTTCGGGTTCATCGCGGGTGGGGGCGGTGGAGCGTCCGGGCTCCGGACCGGATACCCGCGGGGTCGTGCCGGAAGGAGGGCGGAGGGGGGAGCTCAAGCCTCCGCGGGGCGCGGCGGCCGGCCGGGCGATGCGGGTGGTGCCGCGCGCGCCGGCTGCGGGGCGCGGCGGAGCAGCAGGGCAGGAGCCGCGCGACGGATACGGCGTGCGGTGAGCGGCCGGAGGATGCAGGATACACTTCGCGCGCCGGATGCAAGGGTCAGGAGGCCGACGTGGCCGAGCTCGCGGAACGCCCGAACGCGGTGCGGGTGCTGTTCATCGCGGCGGCGTTCGTGGTGGTGGTGGCGGGGATGCGCGCGGCCGAGCCGATCGTCGTCCCCTTCCTGCTCTCGATCTTCATTGCGATCATCAGTGCGCCGCCCCTGTTCTGGCTGGAACGCAAGGGGCTGCCCCGCTGGCTCGCCATGTTCATCGTCATCGGCGTGATTATAGCGGCGGGCATCGGGATGACGGCGCTCGTCGGGACCTCGATCCGGGAGTTCTCCCGCGATCTCCCGGTCTACAAGGCCCGCGTCAACGAGCTGGCGCTTCCCCTCCTCGAATGGTTCCGCGCGGCCGGCCTCGGCGTCCCGGCCGGCGGTTACGCGGAGTACTTCAAGCCGGGCGCGGCGATCCAGCTCGCCGCCGACCTGCTCAACGGATTCGGCGGCGTCCTCGCCAACGCGTTCCTGATCTTCCTCACCGTGGTGTTCATCCTGTTCGAGACGACGAGCTTCCCCCGCAAGTTCCGGGCGGTCGCCGCGGACCCGGACCACGCCCTCGACAAGTTCGCCGCCTTCAGCGCGAACGTAAAGCGCTACCTCGTCATCAAGACGGCCGCGAGCCTCGGGACGGGGGTCGCGGCCGGGCTCTGGCTCGCGGTGCTCGGCGTCGGCTATCCGGTGCTCTGGGGGGTGCTCGCGTTCCTGTTGAACTACGTTCCCAACATCGGCTCGATCATCGCCGCGGTGCCCGCGGTGCTGTTCGCGCTGGTCCAGCTCGGGCCGGAGACGGCGCTGTGGGCGGCGGTGGGCTACCTTGTCGTGAACGTCCTCGTCGGCAGCGTCGTCGAGCCCCGCTTCATGGGCCGCGGTCTCGGCCTCTCGACGCTCGTGGTGTTCCTCTCGCTGGTGTTCTGGGGATGGGCCCTCGGCCTGGTCGGCATGTTCCTCTCGGTGCCGCTCACGATGATGATCAAGATCGCCCTCGATTCGCGCCCGGACACCCACTGGATCGCGGTGCTGCTCGGGCCGGAGAGCGCCGCCGCGGACGAGGCCGCCGCGCGGGCGCCGCAAGCCGGGTGAGGGCCCGCGCACCCGCGGCCGGGGCGATGCACATTTCCGCCCCCGATTGGAAACCAGGCCTCGCGCACGCCAAGGCGATGAGGAGGAACGGAGATGAACCGGATTGAATTCAGGGTCGACGGCATGGTGTGCGAGGGCTGTTCCGGGGCCGTACGGAAGGCGGTGACGGCGCTCGCCGGCGTCGCCGGCGCAAACGTCGACCACCGGACCGGCGCCGCGACGGTGAACCATGACGCAGCCGTCGAGCCCGACGCGATCTACACGGCGATCCGGGACGCCGGGTTCGGGGTCTCGACGTGCGGGAACCCGGCCTGCGGATGCCGGAACTGCCGGTGCGCCCCCTGCCGGTGCCATTGACCGATGCCCGCGCGCACCGTCACCGTCTCCCGTGGGCGCTCCACGGCCCCCGGGTCCGTGATCCGATGTACCTCGTGAAGGTCGGCGGCGGCGAGGCGGTGAACCTCGCCGGGATCGCCGGCGATCTGGCGTCCATCGGCGTCCCTGGCGTCGTCGTGCTGGGCGCCAACGCGGCGCGGGACGATCTCGCCGAGCGTCTCGGCTCCCCCCGCCGTACCCTGACGTCCGTCTCCGGCTATGTGAGCGTGTTCTCCGACGAAACCGCGCTCGACGTCATCATGATGGCGTACTCGGGGCTGCGCTCGAAGCGCTTCGTCGAGCTGTGCCAGCGCCACGGGGTCAACGCGATCGGGCTCTCCGGCATCGACGCGCGCGTCGTAGAGGGGGAGCGCAACCGCGGGATCCGAGTCCGGGAAGGCGGAAAGACGCTGATCCGGCGCGATTTTTCGGGGAAGCCGCGAACGGTCAACGCACCCCTGCTCCGCACCCTGCTCGACGGCGGATACACGCCGGTGCTCACCATCCCCATCACCGACGAGAGAGGGTTCGCCATCAACTCCGAGAACGACGACGTCGTGAACGTGCTCCAGGCTGCGCTCGGGGCCGAGCGCATCGTCCAGCTCATCGAGGCGCCGGGCTTTCTGGAAGACCCGGGGGACCCCACCAGCGTCGTCCCCACGATGTCCCGGGCGGAGCTCGAACGGCGCGAGGCGCAGGTCGAGGGACGCATGAAACGCAAGATGCTGGCCCTGCGCAGGCTCTTCGAGGCGGGAGCGCCCGAGGTCGTCATCGGCGACGGCCGGGTGGAGCGCCCGCTCCGCACCGCGCTCGACGGAGCGGGGACGGTGATTCGATGAGCGTCCCGTCCACCGGCCGGCAGCGCCCAGCCCTGCACCTTCAAGCGGTACCGGCGGGCGTTCCGGACCTCGGATCGAGCGAGGCGCTCCGCGGGGCGCGGGCGGACGTCGTCCGGCGACGGACCCGTCCACCGTGTCGCGCCACGTCCCGGAGGCGTTCGGGGCGGTCGAAGCGTGGACCGGTTCCCGACCCGGGCATGGCTCTCGACGAAGCGAAGGCGGCCGTCCGGTGAACATCCCGTCCACCGAGCAACGCTACGCCTTCGAGGTGTTCCCGAAGCGCGACCTCGCCATCGTGCGCGGCGAAGGAGCGACCCTCTACGACGAATCGGGCCGCGCGTACATCGACTGCGTCGCAGGCGTGGGGGTGGCGAGCGTCGGGCACTCCAACCCGGACGTCGCCCGCGCGATCGGCGAGCAGGCGCGGACCCTCGTCACCTGTCCGGGGATCTTCTACAACGACGCCCGCGCCCGCTTGCTGGAGAAGCTCGTTTCGGTCACGCCGCCCGGCGTGTCCCGGGCGTTCCTCTGCAACTCCGGGACCGAAGCGAACGAGGCGGCCATCAAGTTCGCGATGCACGCGACCGGGCGCCGCGGCTTCGTGTGCGCGATGCGCGGGTTCCACGGCCGGACGATGGGCGCGCTCTCCGCCACGCACAAGCACCGCAACGCCTACGAGCCCCTGCTTGGCGGGTTCTCCTTCGTACCCTTCAACAACGTGGACAAGTTGCGGGCCGCGGTCGGGGACGACACCGCGGCGGTGGTCGTCGAGATCGTCCAGGGGGAAGGCGGGGTACGGCTCGGGGACGCTGCGTTCTTCGCCGCGGCGCGCGCGCTGTGCGACGCGCACGGTGCGTTGCTCATCGTCGACGAGGTGCAGACGGGCTTCTGCCGCACCGGACGCTTCTTCGCCTGCGAGCACCACGGCGTGCAGCCCGACCTCCTGTGCCTCGCCAAGGCGATGGCGGGCGGCGTGCCGATGGGCGCGGTGCTGGCGAGCGACCGGATCCGGGCCGAGGTGGGGATGCACGGCTCGACGTTCGGCGGCAATCCGCTCGCCTGCGCCGCCTCCCTCGCGGCCATCGAAGTGATGGAGCGCGACGGACTCGCCGAGCAAGCGCGGGCGAAGGGCGCGCGGTTCGCGGGCGCGTTCGCGCGGCGCGAGCCCTCCAGGGTCCGCGACTTCCGCCAGATCGGCCTGATGATCGGTATCGAGCTCAAGGAGAAGGCGCGCCCGCACCTCGAGGCGCTCATGGCGCGCGGGGTGCTCGCGCTCCCGGCCGGTCCGACGGTGATCCGGCTCCTGCCGCCGCTCGTCGTCGAGGACGAAGCGCTCGATGAGGTGGCGGCGCGGCTGCACGAAGTCCTGGGCGCGCAAGACGCCGGTTGGCCGGCAGCCCGGCGCCTGCCCATGCAGGACAGGCGCAACGACTCGTGATCCACCGGCCTCGGCGCCGGGAAGAGGCGCACCGGGAACCAGAGCAGCGCACGGAGCGGCGGCGATCGATCGCGCAGCCGGAGGGAGCCACCCGGCAGGCGGCAGGGCGCCCGGCCCGCCGATCCGGGCCCGCGAACCTTGCTATCGAATCGACACCCTCCCGTATAATCGCGCGCCACTTCACTCCTCCCCCTCCCCGATGTCCGAAGCACGGCGCAGCATGGCGAAGAAGCGGATCTACCGGGTCGTCTTCCACAGCCACGGGAAGATCTACGAGCTCTATGCCCGTAGCGTGGGCCACGGCGAGCTCTACGGCTTCGTCGAGATCGGCGAGATCATCTTCGGAGAGCGCACCGCGCTCCTCGTCGACCCCTCCGAGGAGAAGCTCAAATCCGAGTTCGAAGGAGTGCAGCGCACCTACGTCCCGATCCACGCGGTGATACGCATCGACGAGGTCCGGCGCGAGGGGAGCAACAAGGTCATCGAAGCGAGCGAAGGCGGCAACGTCACGCCGTTTCCGATCCCGCTGTATCCCAGCAGCGGCGACAGAGCCTGACGTCCGGCGGCAGACCTCCGGCGTCCCCCGACTCCTGCGGCCGGATCGCACGCTCGATCCTCGCCTTGACGAGGGCGTCCCCGATTGTTGCATCAATCGAAGATCCGTTATTACCCCGATCAAACCGGGAGCGGGCTCCGGGAAAGCCCGTCGTTCCCCCGCTTTCTCCCCGCTTTCGCGGGGATGACGGGGGATGACGGGGGATGACGGGGGATGACGGGGGATGGCGGGCTGAAGACGACCGTTGGCGCGTGTGGCTTGTCCTCACTGGCGGTGAACTTGAGCCACACCCTGTTTCGGCCGGAAAATTTCGTGTTTTGCGTAGTGAACGCGCGTATGGGCCGACATGTTATGCAACTGACAGGCGTCCCTCGTTTTGACGAGGGGGTCGAGGACCGGCATCGTCACGGCGCCCACCGCGAGTACGGATGTTCGACGAGGCGCTGGTTGTAGTAGCGGGCGTCGCCGGACACGTCGTCGCCCGCCCACGCGGGAAGCGCGAGCTCCTCGCCGGCGGATTCGAGCTCGATTTCCGCCACGACGAGGCCCGAGTTGTCTCCTTCGAAGACGTCGATCTCCCACGCGCGTCCCTCGTGCTCGACGATGAAACGGGTCTTCTCGATCAGCGGCTTCACGCAGAGCGTTTCCAGGATCTCGTGCGCGTCGGACGGCGGGATCTCGTATTCGTACTCGCGCCGCGCGAGGCCGATCACGGCGCTCTTGACGTTGAGCCAGGCCTTGTCGCCGCACACGCGCACGCGGACCGAACAGCCCGGATCGGTCGAGAGGTAGCCTTGGCGACAAGGCATTCCAGGCGACGCCGCGGCGCGCCAAGCGTCGCCGACGACGAGGAACTTCCGTTCGATCTCCACACCCACCGTTCGACCCCCCGAGCGTGTCGTGATTCGACACGGTGTTCGATGATAGCGGACTACGCGGCCTCGAAGGACGGCCGGGACACGCACGGCGCCGAAGCTCGTGGCACTCTTGAGTCCCTGACCCCTGAAGTCTTCGATAAAACGACGAAGGGTCGTCCGCCGCCCGGCTTCCGATTCCCGATGCCGGATTCCTGGGAGCGGCGCGTCCTGACGGACGCGGGCGTCCCGCCTGCCGGTAAGGGCCGCTTCCTGGGAGCGCGGGCGTCCCGCCTGCCGGTAAGGGCCGCTTCCTGGGAGCGCGGGCGTCCCGCCTGCCGGTAAGGGCCGCTTCCTGGGAGCGCGGGCGTCCCGCCCGCTTTGCCATGTGGTGGCCTGATATGAATTGACCCGTCAAGCTGCCGTATCGTCTCTCGAAGCCGCCTCCCTCAATGGGCTGGGGGTCAGGGCGCGGCCGGCAATTCGCGACGATGGGTCCCTCTGATATCCGTGGGTTGGCTACCACCTGACTTCACTTCGTCGCGGAGCGGCCTCGGTCTATTCGCGTGGGCCGGTCTGCTGGGAGCGGACCTCTCGTAGTCCCTTCGAGGATTCTCCTCACCGGCCTGCCACCTTCGAGGCGATCGGCCCGGACAAGGACGGCGAGATCGACATGGAGGTGCAGCGGGCGGCGCTGGCCGGGACGCTGACCTGGCTGCCGGCGATGGAGAACCGCGGCGAGGGGGCGTTCGTCTCCTTCGACGCGGACCGGTCTGCGCCGAGCACGCCCCGGACACGCCCTGCGAGAGCCGCCCGCTGCACGGCGCCGCCTGCCACGGCTGCCTGCTGATCGCCGAGACGAGCCGCGAGCAGCGCAACGACTTCCTCGACCGTGCGCTCGTCGTGCCGACGGTGGGCGCGGCGACCGCCGCGTTCTTCGAGGCGGGGCACGTCGATCCCTGAGCGCGCCCGCCGCGGCGCCCCGAGGGTGCGGGCCGCAATCGAGTGGTTTAGTTCGGCATTTCTCCCGGCTCCACCCGGCCCGGTTCGACGTTCGACGACCCCGACCGTCTCGATCCCTTCGCGAGCGGCGCCGACGGTCGGCTCCGAGCGTGAAGCGCGGCAGCGGGAACACGCGGGCCGGCGGCTCGAGCTTGCGAACGGATGTGCTGTGCGAGTACATCCGCCGATTCGGGATCGCCGGCATCATCGACTCGACGGCAATCGACGCCTGTCGGCCGTTGATCGACCGGGAGAAGGTCGCGGCGACCGGGACGGACGTGCTGCACTGCTTCGATGTGATGGCCGCCGGTGGCTCTGCGCTCACTTCCTTCGGCAAATGCCTGGCCGAGGAATTGCTCGCCCAACAGCAGGGCAGCACATGTCTTCACCACCGGTTGCCGGAAACGGCCTTCCTGCGTGAACACGACCATGGCGTGGAACGTCAGCATCACCGCGAACAGGTCGCTCAATCCCTCGGTGGCGACCATGTCGCCGTAGTACAGCGGATGGAACGAAGAGAAGCCGAGGAGGGTCGCCGCATCCTCTCCCGCTCCCGAACGAACCTCGGTTCGTCGGGCAGCAGCTCGATCGCCCGGCGCCAGGCGTCTTCGACCTCCCGGATCGGCGCCCGCAGCCAGTACAGCGTGCGCGCCAGCTCCCGCCATGCCCAGGCATGGCGGGCCGGCGGGGCGTCGAGCTGGATGACGCGCTCCAGGAGTGCCCGGGCCTCGGTGAGAAACCGGCGGTTCGAGTCTCGCTGCCGTTGCCGATAGGCTTCGTTCGCCAGCCAGAGCTTGGTCTGTGCGAACTCGAGCAACGCCCGGGGATCGGCGTGCACAGCGTCTCCGGCGCGCTCGAAGTAGCGGTGGGCGGTATGGGAGTCCCGGACGCGGCGGGCGAGGATGGCCGCCTCGATGGTGTCCTCCCCGGACAGCGCGGGACGGTCCTGCCGGAGCAAGCGCCGCGCCCTGCTCTCGTCACCTGCCTCTGCGGACACGTCGATCAGCGTATTCGTGACGTGGGGAACTGCGCTCTCCGGCCCGTGCGCCTTGAACGTATCCAGTGCTTCCTCGGCGCGCTCGAGCCGGCCGTCCCTCGCATACACGCGGATCATTTCCGAGGCGAGCACCGCCGAAGCCGGGTTGGTGTCCCATGCGGTTTCGACCCGGCGGAGCGCTTCCCGGTGCTCCCCCAGCGTCCGCAGATGGGCCGCGTCCCGCAACGCGGACAGCGCCGCGTATTCCGGATGCGCCGGCAACGTCGCCCGGAAGTACGTCCGCTGCTCATCGAAGTCGAAGCGCGGGGGCTGCGATCCGTTGGCCTCCATCGCCTGGAACACCTTCCGCAGCCCGGAGAGCCGCCCCTCGGCGAGCCCCAGCTCCTTCAGGAACTCGCCGATGCGGCGATTGCGGGCGGGCACGGGCCTGATCTCCGCGCCGGGGAGCAGGTGCCGGGCTTCGATCCCCGGTACCGGTCCGGGATAGCTGGCGATCTCGATCCGGCCCGGAAAGAGGTAGACCTTGGTGGGCTCGGGCCGGTCGACGTCGTAGCCGCGATGATAGACCGCGTTGACGAGGGTCTCGCGAAGCGCCGGCATCGGATAGCCGACCCAGCCCCGGACCCGGCTCCGGCCGTGCTGCTTCTGCAAGTGGTACGTCGAGAGGTTCTCGAGATAGCTCAGGCAGTCGCGAAGCTGGTCGGCGAGCGCGCCGCGGAAGGTGCGCTCCTCCTGCACGTCCCCGGCCCGATCCGCGGCGAACTGGACGATCTCGATCTTCGCCCCCCGGAACCACTCCGCGGGGTCCCTCGCGAAGAAGAGGAGAGCCGCGTTCCGGGGCGCTTCGTGGTCGTTGACCCGCGTCGTGAGCCGCATCCGCCGGTAGATGCTCCTCTCGTCCGGCTCGTCGAGGAGCCCGCTCTCCACGTCTCGGAGGTACTCGCGCACCTTCGTTTCCCGCAGATCCTCGATCCGGGCGTCCTGCGCCCGGCGATCGTCCCAGGGCACGCGGGCCGTCTGCTGGACGAGCCCCCGGAGCAGGTCGCCGCGCCGCTCGGCATCGACGGTCTCCGAGCCGAGGCGTATCCAGTACCGCCCCGGTCCCCTGGCGCCGGCATCGGGGGCGCGATGGGGCTTGACCTCGCTGGCCGGTGCCCAGACAACCAGGATGAGCCGCCCCGCGACGGTTTCGGGAGACAGAATGGGCTGATAGGAGGGGTCGAGCCGGTTGCACTGGCCACGGATCCACCTCTGCGCCGCTTCGACCTCCTCCTCGCTCAGACCGGAGGGGGGCAGGACGACCCGCCCGTTCCGCTCCCCGACGCCGATGACGACGTAGCCGCCGTTCAGGTTGTGGTAGTCGTTCGCGAACGCGCAGACCGTCCGCAACACCTGGGGGCCGGTGGTATGCGGATCCCAGGACGCCTTGAACTCCACCCGCTCGGACTCCACGCCACGGCGGTAGAGGAGGCTGTCGAGGTTGACGGGGAGGATCGTGCTCATGGAGGGAGTATCGCATCCCGGCAGGACGATCGCTCCGGTGCGGATGGCGGACCCGCCCCGGTTTCCCAGGCATCGCGCCCTCACGGGACCGGCTCACCGGTGCCGGCCGCTCAGGCGGTCCGTGCCTCGATCATTCCCGCCAAGCCCGAAGACGTCCATTGAATCGCCACGATCGGGCGCTCAGACGTACGGAGAAGGCCGCGAAACCCCGATGACCCCACCGGGGCCGGGACGGCGGCGGAATTGCCGTGTTCCCCCGACCCTGCTTCAAGAGCGGCGTCGAGTTCAGTACGATGCCGCTTCCTGCACGGTGGCGTGTGGCCGGGCGGCCCTCCGGCTCCTTGAACCGTTTCAACCGTGGCCCGCATCCCGGCTCCCTCCGAACCCTCCGCCGTCGGTCGGCCGGTCGCGGAGGAGGCGGTCGCCTTGCTCATCCGTGCACCCTGTCGCCCGTGCGGGAGACTCGGCCCATGACGACGCCGCGCTACGGGACCTCCGCCCACAAGGGGCGCGGTGCGCTCAGCAACGCCGTCGGGCGGTTCGAGCGGGAGACCCGCGAGGACTTCGACGACGGCTGGGAGAGCGGCGGGGACGACGAGGACGCGCCGCCGAAGCTCCGCACCACCCTCACCCGCGACACGACCCGCAGGATCATCGCCTGGAACGACTCGCCGGACCTTCCCTTCGACCGCTCCATCAACCCCTACCGGGGCTGCGAGCATGGCTGCATCTACTGCTACGCGCGTCCGAGCCACGCCTGGCTGGGGTTCTCGCCCGGCCTCGACTTCGAGACCCGGCTCGTGTTCAAGCCGGATGCGGCGGCACTGCTGCGCGCGGAGCTCGCCAAGCCGGGCTACGCCTGCGCCCCGATCGCGCTGGGGACCAACACCGACCCCTACCAGCCGGTCGAACGCGATCTGGGGATCACCCGCGCCGTCCTCGAAGTGCTGGCCGAATGCGGGCATCCGGTGATGATCGTCACCAAGTCCGCGCGGGTGGAGCGCGACCTCGACCTCCTCGGCCCCATGGCCCGCGCCAACCGTTGCAGCGTCAGCGTGAGCATCACCACCCTCGACCGCTCCCTCGCGCGGCGCATGGAGCCGCGCGCCTCCGCGCCCCACCGCCGCCTCGAAACGGTGCGCCGCCTGAGCGAGGCGGGGGTCCCGACCGGGGTGTTCGCCTCCCCGATGATCCCCTTCGTCAACGACGCCGAGCTCGAAGCCATCCTGGAGCACGCGCGGGAGGCCGGCGCCCTCGGGGTGAGCTACACGATGCTCCGCCTGCCGCTGGAGATCGCGGACCTCTTCCGCGAATGGCTGGCCGAGCACTACCCCGACCGGGCCGGGCGGGTGATGGAGCGGGTGCGCGACACCCGCGGCGGCAAGGACTACGACTCGACGTTCGGCCAGCGCATGCGCGGCACCGGCCCGGTGGCGGAGCTGCTCGCGAAGCGGTTCCGGCTCGCGGTGAAGCGCCTGGGGTTCCCCGGCTTCCCCGCCCTCGACTGCTCGGGGTTCGTCCCGCCGCTTCCCGAACGCGGCCAGCTCCCGCTGCTGTGACCGGCCGCGTCGGGAGCGGCCCGACGATTGCCATTACCGCACGTTCAGTCCACACTCGCCGGATGGGAGGACCCCCACCATGTTCAAGCTCAACCAGGAAACCATCGCCATCGTCACGGTCGGCCTCGCACTGGCAGGTCTCGACATCACAAGCGACAACAGCATCCGAGACGAAATCCGTGCAGTGCGCGCCGAGATACAAACCGTGCGCGCCGAAGGCCGCGCTGACCGGCAAACCCTTCGTGACGAGGCCCGCGCCGACCGGGACGCCATCCGAACCGAAGCCCGTGCCGACCGGGAAGCCATCCGAGCCGAAGCACGCGCCGATCGGGAAGCCTTCGAGAAACACATCACCCGGCTGACCCAGAGCCTGCCCCCGGCCTGACCGGGGGAGCAAAGCCGGCTCACCGGCATCGTCGAACCAATGCGCACCGCCAGCCGGTAGCGCCGTACCCACCAGCGCCTCCGTTTCCGGAGGATTCCTCGAACGCCCTCCCCCTGCCGCACCGGACGGACGATTTTGCTCCTGCCGGATCGATCATGCGCTGGTTGCGACACGCCTCCCTGACGGCGATCATGGACGGCGTGCCGGACAGCCCTTCATCGTTCCGGAACGTCCGGCAGGAGAGCACGTGATGCACACGCCCATGACCAAGCGGAAGTTCCTCCAGTCCGTCGGCGCGGTGGCCGGGGCGGGCGCCGTCTACCGGACCATGGAGGCCCTGGGGCTCACGGGCGGCGGGACGGCCCATGCGGCCCCCCCCGATCTGCCGGCCGGATCGGGGGCCGGAAAGCACGTCGTGATCCTGGGGGCCGGCATCGCGGGCATGGCCGCCGCCTGGGAGCTGTCCAGGGCCGGCTACCGCTGCACCCTCCTCGAAGCCACCGGCCGGGCCGGGGGGCGCAGCTTTACCGCCCGCGGCGGGGACGTGCTGGAGGAGACCGACAGCCGGCAACGGGCGGGCTTCGGCGGCGAGGATCACCTGTACGCGAACATGGGGCCGGCCCGCATCCCCTACCACCACCGGGCGATCCTCGGCTACTGCAAGGAGTTCGGGGTCGAGCTGGAGGTCTTCACCAACGACAACCGCGCGGCCCTGTTCCACAACCGGGACCGTTTCGGCGGTGAGCCCGTTCCGGGCCGCCGGGTCATGACCGATCAGCGCGGATACATCGCCGAGCTGCTCGCCAAGGCGGTGAAGGGCAGCGCCCTGGACAGCGCGCTCTCGGGCGACGACAAGGAGCGCGTCCTCGCCATGCTCCGCACCTACGGCGGGCTGAACCCGGATCACCTCTACAAGGGCTCCAACCGCGGCGGCTACCGGGGCGAGCCGATCAACAAGGGCCTCGAGGCCGGGGAGCTGGACGACCCCCTGGACTTCAGCGAGCTGCTCCGGTCCGATTTCTGGCGGTACAAGCTCCACTACAGCCAGTTCCTCAACTCCAACCCGACGCTGATGCAGCCGGCCGGCGGCATGGACGCCATCGCCGGGGCGTTCGAGAAGCGCGTGGGCTCCCTCATCCGGTACGGGAGCGTCGTCACGGAGATCCGCAAGACCCCGGACGGGGCGGCCCGCATCGTCTACCGGGACACCCGGACCGATGCCGTGGAGGCGGTCGAGGCCGACTTCGCGATCTGCACCATCCCCGCCCCCGTCCTGAAGGACGTTCCCAACGACTTCTCCCCGGAGACGCGGGCAGCGATCGCGTCCATGAAGTTCGTCCCGGCCGTCAAGGTCGCCTTCCAGGCCCGCCGCCGCTTCTGGGAGGAGGATCACGCCATCTACGGCGGGATCTCGTGGACCGACCAGGACATCACCCAGATCTGGTACCCGGCCAACGGCTACCATCGCGGCAAGGGCGTGATCCTCGGCGCCTACGTCTGGGACGACGAGCCCTGCCTGCGCTTCGGAGACATGTCCCCGCCGGAGCGCTTGCAGGCGGCCATGGCCGAGGGCGAGCGGATCCACCCCGGATACTCCGCGGAGCTCGAATCCGGGATCAGCCGGGCCTGGGCCAAGGTCCCCTTCCAGAAGGGCGGCTGGCCCGAGTCCGGCGGGGCGACGGAAGCGCTGGCCAGGCCCGACGGTGCGATCTACCTCTGCGGCGACCAGATCACCGCCCTGCCCGGCTGGCAGGAAGGCGCCGCCCTGGCCGCCCACTCGGTGGTGAACGCCATCGGGGAAAGGGTCGCCAAGGGTTCCGAATGACGTAGGGCAACCGGCACCCTGGTGGTGAACGCTATCGGGGAGTGGGTCGCCAAGGGTTGGCTTGGACGCGGATCCGTACTTGCCGGCACTGATTTCGCTGCATCACCCGGCGATTCCGATCCGACCGGGAGGCATCCCGGCGGATTTCAGCCTCTTCCATTACCCGCCAGGATCCACCGCAGGGTATCCACGGGGCCGGAGGGCCGGTTCGGAACATCCCCGATGCCGGATGCGCGCGGCCGGGTGCTGGAAGGGGAGCGCGCGGCGGCGGAGGCGGCGATGAACCGGTATCTGGCGGAGCTGGGGTATGACGCCTGACGGGCCGCTTTCGGCGGTTCGGGCGGATGCGGCACAATCGCCGGGACTCCGGGACCCCCGGCAGGAGGGGCAGAGATGCCGAGGCGCCTGAAGATCGAGAATTGCAACATTGCAACTCTGTCCACGCAAGTTCGAGGTGATCCCGAATGCGAGCAGCGCCAGCGGGGAGTGGTTCCGACTCGCCGTGGAACGCGAAGTATCCCAGTACCCCGTACTGGCCCTGGTCACCGAGCGTTGGCCGTGGCGACGACGTGCACGCGAATCCGGATCGCTTCGTCGGCGCAGACGTGGTGGTGACGGAGAAGCTGGACGGAGGCAATACGCTCCTTCACGCCGGCAAGGTCTACGCGCGCAGCGTGTCCGCCCCTTCCGAAGGCAAGTGGATGGCGATGGTGAAGAAACACCATGCCTGGAAGGTGAACGAGCCCGACGTCTGGCTCTACGGCGAGGACCTCTACGGCGTGCACAGCATCGAGTACGGGCCCGTGGCGGAGCAGGCAACGTTCTACGCATTCGCGCTACGCCACGGTGACGGCGCATTTGCCCCCTTCACCGAGGTCGAGGCATATGCGAAGCACCGGGGGATTCCGGTCGTGCCGGTGCTGTTCAGGGGGCGCTTTCGCTCGGTTGCCGGGATCAGGGCGTTCATGGAGCAGGTCCACGGTGAACCGTCCATGCTCGGGGGGGAGCGGGAGGGCGTCGTCATGCGGCTGGCGCGAGGGTTTGCGGCGGTGGAGTTCCAGGACGACGTCTGCAAGAGCGTCCGTCCCGGACACGTGCAGAGCGACGAGCACTGGACCCGGCATTGGAGACCATGCCGGATCTCGGCGCGGGCCGGGTGACGCCGCCCGCCGCTCGTGTGAGCCGAAATCGTCGATGCGGTTCGTAGATCGAGTTTCAGAGTCCGCCTTGCCGATTCCCGCACGGAGACAGCCTCGATGCCAACCCCGATTCACCGGAATGCGGACCGCCGGCTGTTGACGCGCGTCGTGCTGCGCAACTACAAGAGCATCGCCGCATGCGACGTTTCGCCGGCGCAGCTCTCGTTCCTTGTCGGTCCGAACGGCTCGGGGAAGAGCAATTTCCTCGACGCGCTCCGCTTCGTCGCCGATTCACTCCGTTTCTCGCTCGATCATGCATTGCGCGACCGAGGCGGGATCAACGATGTGCGCAGGCGATCGGGTGGTCGCCTGACGCATTTCGGAATCCGCGTCGAGTTCAACCTCGCGGACTCGCGGGGCCACTATGCGTTCTCCGTTGGGGCCAAACGACAAGGCGGGTACGAGATCCGGCAGGAAGAGTGCCGTGTGGTTCAACAGGATGGTGACGACCCTCGCCTCAACGAGGGGGAACATGGACGCACCATCGCACCTCACTTCTACAAGGTGAAGCGCGGGCGCGTTGTCAGCAGCTCCCTGTCCCCGACGCCGGCTGCCGCGGCCGATCGGCTGTACCTTGTCAACGTTTCCGGGGTCGATTCCTTTCGCCCTGCATATGATGCACTGTCAGGTGCGGGCTTCTACAATCTGAATCCCGGAGCGATTCGGGACCTTCAGCCGCCCGACCCGGGCGATCTCCTGAAACCGGACGGAAGCAACGCGGCGAGTATGCTTTCCAGCCTCGAAAGACGTTCACCTGCTTCCAAGCGGAGGATCGAGGAGTATCTCGGGGTGGTCGTTCCCGGGCTGGTCAAGGTCAATCGGTGGCGAGTCGGTTCCAGAGAGACACTCGAATTTCGACAGGAAGTCCGTGGACCCCAGGACTCCTGGCGATTCCTGGCGAGCAATATGTCGGACGGCACCCTGCGTGCATTCGGCGTGCTTCTGGCCCTCTTCCAGGGCGCTGGAAGCGGAGACTCGAAGCGCCGGCTCGTGGGTATCGAAGAGCCGGAGGCTGCGCTTCATCCCGCGGCGGCCGGGTTTCTCGTCGATGCTCTTCGAGACGCTGCCGGGCACGCACAGATCTTCGTGACGAGCCACAGTCCCGATCTGCTCGACAACGACGATATTCCCGACGACTCGATTCTTGCTGTTCTGGCCGAATACGGTCAGACAGGACTCGGGCTCCGTGAGACGAAGATCGGTCCTCTCGATCAAGTCGGGCGCTCGGTGCTGCGTGACCGGATGTTTACGGCCGGCGAGCTTCTTCGAATGAACCAGATCGACCCGGACCCGGCCCGCTCGAACTTGAGGCCGAACGATCTCGAACTATTCGGCTCCGGGACGTGAGCCGTGGGCAGGGTCGTCGCCACCATCGTCGAAGGTCACGGCGAAGCGGCGGCCGTTCCGATTCTGCTGCGCCGACTCGCCGAACGTCTATCGCCGGATTCCTTCGTGGATGCTCCTCGGCCGATCCGAATCGGTCGCTACAAGATCCTGAAAGCAGGCGAGCTGGAACGGGCCGTTGAGCTTGCGGCCCGTCGGGCCGGAGCGGATGGGTGCATTCTGATCCTGCTGGACGCCGAGGATGGCTGTCCTGCAAGGCTTGGCCCCGAATTGTTGCGGCGAGCCCGGAGCGAGAGGTCGAATTGCGACATCCGTGTCGTGTTGGCCAAGGCCGAATACGAAGCGTGGTTTCTTGCCGCCTGTGATTCGATCGCCGGAAAACGGGGCATCGCCGAATCCGCCGCACCGCCGCCCGAACCGGAGTCCATCAGAGGCGCGAAGGAGTGGTTGAGCGCGCACATGCCGTCCGGCCAGCCTTATCGCCCGACACTGCACCAGTCTGCGCTCACCGCGATCTTCGATCTCGACACCGCACGGATGGCGCCCTCGTTCGACAAGCTGTGGCGGGACGTGAGTTCGTTGCTGGCTGGTGAATCGACTCACGATCAGGAGCGATGAGCCGACCGACCGGATTGCAAGATGCTGCCGGCGGCGCCGGGCAGTCTCGGGAGACAAGAGATGAGACCCTTTATCCGGCAGCTCGTATTGAAGGGCTTCCGCAGCATTCCGGCGGCTCGTATCGAATTCGACAATCCGACGATCCTCGTGGGCCGCAATGCTTCCGGCAAGAGTAACATCGTGAGCGCGCTCTCCTTTCTTGCCGACGCCATGAGAATGCCGCTACCCACGGTGTTCGACCGGGCGGGCGGTTTTGCGGCCGTCAGAAACCGATCGTCCGGTGGAGGACGGCCGCCGAATCTCGCCATGCGCGTCGATTTCCAGGGAAGAAGGAGACACGGTTTCCATGCATTCGAGATCAGGGCGGAGCGGGGAAGCAATTTTTCAGTGCTGAGAGAACAGTGCGTACTCCACGAGGGGAAGAAGCGAAGCTGGTTCGACCGCAAGGGGAAACGTTTTGACTCGGACGTTGATGGCCTGCATCCATCGATCGATACGTCTTCGCTGGCCCTCCCGGTGATCGGCGGCGCAAAAGCCTTCAACCAGGTATGGCGAGCGCTCTCTCGGATGCGCCGGTATTCCATAGAACCCGGCAAGCTGCGGGGGATGCAGGAGCCGGATGCCGGTGTCGCCCTGCTGCCGGACGGTGCGAACGCAGCCAGCGTGCTCGAAAGGATCGAGAGCCGGCGGCGTGACGACTTCGAACGTCTATCCTCGTTCATGGAAGCGATTGTTCCAAACACACGTGGAATCTCCGTCAACCGATATGGGAAGAACCTGTCGCTGGAGATTACCCAGACATGGGGGGAAGGTGCGCCGAGGGCTCTCCGGTTTGAAGGATTCGACATGTCCGACGGCACCCTGCGCGCGATTGGCCTGCTGGCCGCGGTGTTTCAGAGACCGGCGCCGATGCTGATCGCAGTAGAAGAGCCGGAGGCGACAATCCACTCCGGCGCACTGGGCGCGGTGCTCGATCTGCTCTGGGAGGCAAGCGAACGCATGCAGGTGATCGTCACCACCCACAGCCCGGAATTGTTGGACAGGCGGGAGGTCGCCGACCGTCATTTGCGAATGGTCGAATGGAGCGAAGGGGTGACCCGCGTCGGGCCGGTGTCGGATGCGAACCGCCGTGCCTTGCGGGAAGGTCTGACGGAGGCGGGCGGGTTGCTTCGTGCCAATGCGCTGGAGGCCGCGCCTCGCTCCCGGGACAGTGTCAGCCGGGACGATCTCTTCGAAGATCTGCAATGAAGATCCAGCCGATCGTCGAAGGTTACGGCGAGGTCTCCTCGGTGCCGAGCCCAGACCCGACCCGAAGTGTGGCCGCCCGAGGACTGGAGCCGGCGGTGATCCGGCATCTCAACGGCCCGGCCGGGATCTGAAGGGCTGTCGGCTCGAAGAAGTGGAGTATCCTCGCGACCCGGAAGAGCGCTTGGACTGGAGGAGCACCGGCGCATGATCCGATTTCGCATGGAGTGGCAGGACGCTCCGGGGGTCAGGGATACGGTGCTCGCCCGCTCCTGGTGCCGCCTCGTGATCGAGGCGGGCGGGCGTCTGGTGACGGAAGCGGTTCATGACGTCTCCAACAGCCTGCGCGGCGGCGTCTATGGCTCCGCCTTTCCCCTTGGCCGGTGGATCGTCGAGAACTGGTGGTTCCTCCTGAACGAGTCGTACCGGTTTCCCGCCCGCTACGCCTCGCGCGACCTCGCGAGAACGTTGGCGGATCGGGCGTGGGTGCAGCGGCACAGCCTGCTGGCGGCGCGGGAAGGCGGAGCGGGAAGGCGGAGCGCTACCCGATCTCGCCCTCCATCGTGACGAGGAGAAGGTCGTCGCGCGGTGGGCGCCGGACGGAACGGCCTCGATCCACCCGTCCCTCCGCTTCACCGGCGAGGGGGAAATCCATCTGGACGTGGCCGACGCGGAACGAGGACTGACGGAAGCGGTGCAGGCCGTCATGGACAGGATCGATGACTTCGAAGAGCCGGAAGTCAGGGCGTTCCGCCGGGATTGGGCGGCAATCACCAAAGCGACGGAGGAGGAGCGCCGGCTCTGCGAATGGTCGGCCCGCCTGGGTATCGACCCTTTCGACCCGGAGGAGCTCACGGACGATCTGGCGAGGACCCTTCCCGGGTGGGTGTCGGACCTCGATGTTCCGCTCAGGGACGATCTCCTCGACGCGGAACGCCCACAGACCTTGCAGCGTGACATGGAGTGGCTGCGCCGGGCCGAAGCGCTCGCGGCCGACGCCGGCAGTGCCCCCAATCGCGAGCCCACGTTCCGGCCTGGAAGCCATCCGCCTCCGGTGGGAGGCTTGGCGGCAGCCCGCGACCCCGAGGCCGCCCGGTCGGACGCCGACACCGGGACGGCCCACGGTCTCGGCTATGCGTGCGCGGCCAGCCTCCGGCGACACCTGTCCCCGGCAGATGGACACGAGCCCATCGGGGACATGGATGAAGTTCTCGTCCGTCTCGGCTGGGCGCAATCTCCTTCCCGGACGATGGAGCCCGAGCCCGGAAGCCCGTTGGAGGCGGCGCTGACCCGAAGCGGGGACGGCGCCCCGGTCGCGGTTGTCGGCAATGCCGAAACGGACAGGAGCGGTCACCGGTTCCGGCTCGCGCGATCGATCTTCTTCCGCCACTTCAGCCGCAACCGGAAAGCGAACCGGCGACTCGTGACCGAGGCGCATACCCGGGAGCAACGCGCGTCCCGGGCCTTCGCCGCCGAGTTCCTGGCTCCGGCGGCGGGACTGTCGCAACACCTCGGCCGGAGGGTCTCTTCCCGTGAAATCGACGAGCTGGCCCACCACTACGGCATCAGCGCGTGGGTGATCGGCCACCAGATCCAGAACCACCGGCTCGCCTGGATCAGCGACTCATAGGCGCCAACAATGCGTGGACCCGCGCGCTCCAGGTACCCGCTGCATCTGCCGGCCTCGTTGAAGGAGGCCGCCGCGCGTCTGGCCAGGAACGACGGCGTTTCGCTCAATCAATGGATCACCGCCGCCATCGCCCAGAAAATCGGTGCCGTCGAAACGGCGGACGAGCTCCTGGCGCGACGGGCCGCCAAGGCGAATCCCGGCGATCTGGTCCGCTATCTCGATGCTGCGCCGGATATTCCGCCGGAATCGGGCGACGAGGTTCGGGGTTGAAGGAAGATTGGCTTTTGTCATCCGCACCGCCCGACAATGCCGATACGAGCCGCGTGCCATGATCTTCGGATTCCTCCGCTGGACCGTCTATGCTTGGAGGTTCGCGGAAAGGCGTCGGAATGCGGCAAGTGCGAGGGTTTTCTGCGGTGGAGTTCCAGGATGTCGTCTGCAAGAACATCCACTCCGGATATGTGCAGACTGACGAGCACTAGACCCAAAAACGGAGGCAGCGCCGGATCATCCGATGGATTGTGCAAAATTGTTCACCGGAGACGACGATAGTGTGGAACGATAGCGCGTCAAGGTGTACCCCGCAAACTGAAGAATGGTCCATCAGTCATCTATCCAGTACATTGATCCATTTTCCCAAGTGATCGCTCTCTTTCCGAAGAGATGGTTGCATGCCCCATGTCAGACTCGCGGCTCGCAAACGTGATAGAAGCACCTTGAATTCCGTGCCACGAATGTCGTCTCGTTCGCGAAGTCGGGCAAGCAGAAAATGGAATCGACACCGTTTCGCAGCGGCCGGTGTTTGTGCCTGACGTGTCGCCGTTGGTCTTGAGAAATACATATCCCCGAAGGACGAGAATTCATCCAGCGAAGCAGATACAATGCCCTTGCATACGGCGCAATCACACACTTGTTCGTGGAAGTCACTTGGTGACTTTATTCCGAGTGCATTAAATGCGCGCTCGATGGCTGGAACCCCCAAGCGTCTCGCCAATGGCGGAAGGTAATAACGTACCATCGGGATCGATTGTCCAATCACTGGAACCACATTTTTCTGTTCACCGTAGCCGATTCCGTGGCTTACACCTGTCATGCCATAATTGCTCAGCAATAAACTGAATAGTCCTCCGTGCATTGCGTGGACCTCAAGTCTTTCGGCGAGCGCTGCCACGAGATTCCTGTAAGACGTCAAGGTATTCTCATCAGCCGTTTCCTCAAAAAACTCACTGAACCACAGCCAGATTCCCACAATTCCAGTCTCCGGTAGATTCTTTGCAAGCCGATCCAACAAGGCCGCGTCTTTCAGATGATTTACATCTCCGCACAAGACTCCATGCACGGGAATATCCGGATCGAGCATCGCGGTCGTTCTCATCAGATCCAGATTCGTATTCAGCCAACCCGCAGTATTGCTCGGCTCGACATAGAAGTAAGGTGCAAATACGGCGGCCAGTTGGGGGGCATCGTCCAGGTAATCCTTGAGCTCCTCATCCTGTTCCAGTTCCTCGGTCATTCGATCAATCTGGTATTGCACTACATTCTTGCACAACGTGGCCAGGATCTCTTCGCCAAGAAGTTCACTTGGTGTTACGGCTTTGCTATTGTGGACCGCCTGGACGAACGGAGCTCCGAGTCGTTCCGACAAATTCCGATACGATCGCTTGAAGTCCCTGACAGAAATCTTACCTCCGCTAGCGTCTTTTCGGATCTGCTCCGACTTGATCCAGTCGAGATCCTCCCGAACAGATCCGGTCGCAGGGTCGACGTACGCTCCATAGGCATACGTCATTGGATCCACGTACAAACGTGTATTCTTGGCGCCAACTCTCAGCAATAGGCTTGCGGTTGCGCCTGGAGTGGCTTCAAACAGATTGGCGCCGACGATAAGCCCGTCCAGAAACCGATCAAGTTTGACCACATATTCCTTTTCCGCGTGACTCCCCAGCCGAATCACAACGCGTGGTGTTGAAGAGGACATCCGTCACGATCCTCCAGCAACCAAAGCCATGTACCGATCGCGATAGTGAGGCCGTAACACGGAGGAACGCCGTGCCGGAAGTACTTCAACGCAACGGTTGGTCCGCACGGAAAGCAGACCAAGGCCATGCTTTTGCAATTGTGCCAAATCCACGGCAGGAATAACGGTCGATGGCATCGCGATGTATACGAGATCCGAGCATAGCTGATACAGCAGTGCCTGTTCAATCGCACGAACCCATCTTCTGAGTTTCAACTCGATCGCTACAGTCAGATCGTCACGGCAGGAGTAGCCATACATATCCATGCGGTACTCGAAAAACGGAACTTCCTCTAGCTGCCGTCTGAACGTCCGGTTGCGGAGGAATCGTGCAACGGACAGGACGAGGTCCTGCTCTCGGCTAAAGTTCCGGGTATCTGGTCTTGTTTTCATGGATCACGTCATGTTGACGAAGCAGGCCTGCGTGACAGGCGAAGAAAGTCACGATCAACAACGCCGTAGGTACAAATGAACAGGCGATGATGGTCTCGGGTATCGGGACACGGAAAACCATGCCGGCTAAGCCAAGAACAACAAGACATACGACTTCCCAGAAACTCAATCCGAGCACAGTCCAGCTCAGCGTCCGCGCCCATGAGCACCATCTATTGCGAGCCCGATATACCTGGACGTAGTCGACAAGAGCCGTGGCGTCGGAGTGCAGAAATCTCTGGATGGCTTCTCTGAAGGCATCGCTGGATACGGGATCGACGGGCCGCTCGACGTACCCGGAAAGATCGACGAGTAATGGGCGACCACCAGCGCGTTGAATGACAGGCCCCAATTCATCCTCGATGGTCGTGGCGACTCTGCGCCGTATGCGCAAAAGAAGTTCATCGGTGCCTTCGAGCGCTTTTGCGAACAGGCTGCTGCGATCGCTATAACGATAGAGCCCGGTCAAAGACAGTGGCAGGACGACTCCGTGAACACCTAGCGCCCAAGTAAGCATATCCGGTTGCATCACCGGGCCTTCCGACCGAGCACGGAGTCTATGATCTCGGATTCGGTAGTCATATCGGGAAACTTGCGATATACGTGGCGCAACAGGTCACGGAGTGAATATTGGCTATACTTGGACTTGAGTCTTCTGATGCCGTCTGCCGCAGGCCCATGATCGGAACTCGCAAGGAGCTTTTCGATTCTGGCTCTACCTTTATCGGTAAGAGTAAAGCGCCGCTCCTCGAATGAATCCGCCTTCATCGGGCCGACGTTGAGTTCGTCGAATCCTCCCATGAGATCCTCGAAGCTCAGTCGATTAATGTCAGTGCTTTCGGTTATCGTTGATTCGGCGCCACCTTCGCTATGGATCAGCCCCAGATTTTCAAGGAGTTCGAGATCATCGTAAAGAGTTGGAGAATAAGGACCGGCCTTGTATGGTTCAAAGTTGAAATCGGCATCACCTGGACGTACGTTCTCCTCTCGGTCAAGAAGAAACAGAAATTTCTGCAGGCGCGTGATGCCGCTCACGATACCTGACCGTTGGGCGGTTGGATCCACGCCAATCAACAGCAACAATAGTTCTCGACGACTGGCCACTCTTGTCTTACTCGTCCGATGCCGTCTTCCGGGCACATCCGGCGCAGTCCCGGATACCGAATGAAATGCTCCTGACCTGAACGGAGCGGTGATTATGAGAGCAACCGGGCCGACTGTAGGCACAAAAGGGTGCCGAACGGCGGTCGTTGAACGGTTGCGAGCAGCGATCGCAGGTGTTGGTGGCTGACCGCACTTGCGCATAGTGGCAGAAAACGGAGGGCCTGTCACCGGGCGCGCGGCAGACTGGCCGGAGCTGCTTTGCCATCACGATCAAATTCAATAAATTCAGAATGTTACGTCATCAACAGGTGTGCCGTCCAAGTCTGGACGCCGGCATGGAGGTAGCTGAACGAGCACGGAACCCGGAAGTGGAGTCCGGAATGGCGCGCACAGAGCACGGCAGGCTCAGTGCTACTTTTTTGCCGCTCGTGTGATACGGTGCCACCGGAGCGGCTTGTCTGCTCGGAGAGTCGAAGCGGAAACGGGCCACGGCAGGCGACGGCGGACCGGAATCCGGCGGAGTAGGGAGATGGTGCCTGAGGGCTGGACGCATCGGAGGCTTTCCGAGTGCGTTGACCAGCGAACCGACAAAATTACCCCTGACGCAGCCGACACCCGTCCGTACGTCGGCCTTGAGCATCTTGCGCAGGGGCGCCCCGCGCTCCTCGACTGGTCTCCCGCCGGTAGTGCGACCAGTGCGAAGACTGTCTTTCGCACGGGAGATGTGTTGTTCGGCAAGCTTCGCCCCAATCTCCGGAAGGCCGCTGCTGCTCCATTCATGGGCTGTGTTCGACCGACATCCTGCCATTGTTCGGGAAAAGCGGCCTTGACACGCCCTACTTGCTGCAACTCGCGCAATGGAGTCGGTTGCAGCAGCACGCGGTTGCTACCGCATCCGGCACGAAGATGCCCAGGACGTCGTGGAAGCAACTTGGTGATTTTGCGTTTTCGCTTCCACCCCTTCCCGAGCAGCGCAAGATTGCCGCCATCCTCTCCTCGGTGGACGACGTGATCGAGAAGACCCAATCGGTCATCGATCAGGTGCAGGTCGTCAAGCGCGGCCTGATGCAGGAGTTGCTAACGCGGGGTCTGCCGGGGCGGCATACGCAGGTTCAGGCGACCCGCGATCGGGAAGAAACCGGAAGGGACGAACCTGACGGGTGGCGTCCGGCTCACCTGGGTGGCCTCGCACGGGTGAATCCCAAGCAGCTTGGTAGCCGAACGGACCCCGATCACCTGTTGGAGTATCTCGACATTGCAGCCATAGAGCAGCCCGGTGTCATCGGCGCCAGCCGGACGTTCCGTTTCTCGGAGGCACCGAGCCGAGCCAGAAGGCTGGCACGCGAGGGGGACATCCTCGTTTCAACCGTCAGACCATACCTCCGTAATTTTGCACGTGTCCGAGAAGCGCCAGACAATCTCGTCGTATCGACCGGCTACGCAGTCATTCGACCGGATGGCGGGGTGGATGGCGGCTTCCTCTATCAGCACGTTCTGTCGGCTCGCTTCGTCGATTTTCTGAAGCCCCGGATGAGCGGGAGTAACTATCCTGCCGTCACCGCAGATGACGTAGAAGCGTACCCGCTATTCTTACCGCCTCTTTCCGAGCAACACGAGATTGCTGCCGTCCTCTCCTCGGTGGACGATGCCATAGAGGAGAGCCAGACGTTCATGGACAGGCTGCGGGTCGTCAAGAGCGGCCTCATGTCCATCCTCCTCACCGGCGAACTTCGCGTCACCCCGGACCCCGAAGCCGTATGACCCCAAGATCATCTCCTTGCGGAGAACCCCGTGGTCGTGAATTGCTGCAATTCCTCGACTACGCCTGTGTCCTGCCCGAAGGCGGTGCCGTTCTTGCCGCATGGCGTTTTGGCTGCGCGCAGCAGTTTGTAGTATTTTGTCCAGTCGGAATGACCGGTTCGGAGGTGTGGCATGCGTGAAGTTCAGGCAACCGAGGCCAAGGCGCACTTGGCGGAGCTACTGCGGGCGGTCGAGTACGGTGAAACGGTGGCGATCACCCGCCATGGCCGGGCGATTGCGCATCTGGTTCCGGTTCGGGATCAGGAGCGCGCCCGCAGGAAGGAGGCGGTGACGCGCTTCCGCGATCGCCGTCGTCGGTGGCGACGTATCGAGATGTCGACGGACGAGATTCTTGCTGCACGCCGCGAAGGCCATCGCTGGTGAGCGCTTTCGTGCTCGACGCATCCGTTACCGCGGCATGGCTCTTCGATGACGAAGATGATCCGCGCGCGGACGCCGCGTTGACACACCTTGAGAGCCACGTGGCGCTTGTCCCGCAACACTGGCACCTGGAAGTGCGGAGCGCCCTGCTCGGTGCGGAACGTCGGGGACGCATCGGTGCGGGCGAAATCGAGGAGCGACTCCGCTTTCTGGAGGAACTGCCCATCAGGACGGACGCGGAGCCGGATTTCGAGACAGCGTTCGCTCTGGCCAGGACATCCTATCTATCCTTCTATGATGCCTTGTACCTGGAGTTGGCTCGAAGATGCGACGTGGCGCTTGCCACACTGGATACAGCGCTCGCCCGAGCCGCCGTCGCCGAAGGGCTCGTGCTGATCGAGCCGATGGACGGATCACGGTAGCGTCCCGAAACCCCATGACCCCCAACCCCACCGGGCGGCCGCCGCCATGCGGCTCTCCATGTCGGACCTCACAGTTCGCCGGCCCACCCCCGACCAGATCGATGCCGATATCGCCTTCGTCACCCGCTTCATGCAGGTGCCATCGGACAAACGCCCGGACCGTGGCGACGCCGCCCCCCACGATCTCGACGTCGTCGACGAAGCCATCGTCAACGCCGTCGCCCACAGCGACTACGCCATCTCCGCTCGAATATCCGCCTGTTCCTGCCCGCCGACCGTCTGGAGCTCTACAGCCCCGACAAGCTCCCCAACACCCTCACCCTCGACGACATGCCCTACCGCGCTTTTACACGCAACCAGCTTCTGGTAAGCTCCCTGTCCCGGATTCGGAGCAAGCGCACCGGGCAGGCGTTCCTGCAATCGAGGTGAGAGGGCGTGCGAAAGATCCTTGAGAACGGCGAAGCGCACTCCGGCCGGTGGCCGGAGTGCGCGTTGTTCGGGACGAGCTTCGGCTGACGTTGTAGGCGAAGAGCGATATAAGCGACCGAGTAAACAAATCGTTCATGATAACATCTACTCTACGATAACAAACACTTTCATTTGGAAAAATACGTTGAAATTATTAGATAAAATAACAAATCTTTCTTCTACTCAGTTTGAGAATTCAGTCTATGACTGCGTCCGCTCGATTGGAGTACGTAATCTTGTCTGGCGAACACCGGGCAGTGATGGAGGTCGCGATCTTGAAGGTCGTGTTATTGTTACCGATCTTGTTGGCGTTGCGAGAATGGAAAAATGGTATATTGAATGCAAGAGATACAAGAATTCAATAGATTGGCCAACTATCTGGAAAAAAGATTGCCTATGCTGACTGTCAGAGAGCAGATGTTTTTTTATTGGTACCAAATTCTAATCCATCGCCAAATTGTGAAAATGAAATATTGGAATGGAACAATTTTCAGCGCCGGCCTGCAATTCGGATCTGGAGAGGGTATTCATTCGAAGAGTTGTTGGCCACAAAACCTCATATAAAATTATGCCATGGTCTTGAGGATTCAAATGTTGCTATAGGAAACCAAATTCTTCCACTTTCAAAATTGATCCTAGGGATAGTGCATTCCGCAAATTCAAGCCTAATTTTTGGTTATGATGTTCATAGAGCTTTAGAGACAGCATCAATTCTGACAGAATTACTTGAACAGAGAATATCAGATGTATCCATACACGGATGTTTTGGATCAGGACAAATAATGCATAAACTTCCAATATGTGGATGGTTAGATGTGAGTGGTGATTACTCAAGAATAGAGGAGATAGCATTCATTTCTACTTTTACTGCATTGTATTATTTCTCTGGAGCAGACTCGATGAAAGTAACCACCTCCGGGAAGTCCTGCGATTATACACTTGTAGAACCCAAGATAAATTCATGTGAATTTTATAGCGCTTTGATAGTAGTTCTGGAATGGTCCTGCGCCGAAATAACTCAGATGAATGATGACCCTGCAACAGGGACGATTAAGTTCCTGAATTAGAGGTGAGAAATGGGAAATGATCGGATAGATGATAGAGCCGACTTCGACCTGACGCTGTTGGCCAATTTCGTTCATCAAGTAATCAATCCTCTGGATGGAGTAATAGGAACTTTGGACAATCTAGTTAATGGAACAATTCACGAGGAGCGAAGGAAACAGCGTACAGCCGCGGCAAGAGCACAGCTTGAAGGATGCGTAAATCTTCTCCGGAATCTCGCATTCTTGGTCCGATCTCCTCATTCTCTCGAGTCGGGGGATAAAAAGACTGTAGTTCTGCCACAGATTATAATTGAAGCTGCAATGTTCTTTTCAGGAAGAGGCTAGCAATCGCGATTTGAAGATTGAACTTCTCGATAAGAAAACTCAAAATTGTTGTAGCGCTCATCCGAAACTGATCAGGCAAGTTCTCATGAACATTTTCGATAACTGTACAAAATATTCGAAATCTGGTACTCGTGTTCTCGTTGAACAATGGATTCAGAAAAGTACTAACAATGCCATGGTAACTATACAGAATACTCCATCCTATTCTATCGATCCCGATGATTTGGAAAGAATGTTTAATCGAGGATTTCGAGGAGGTAATGCGAAACAAGCCGTCGCTTCAGGCGTAGAGCGGGACAGAAGTTCATGCAAGCTGATCTCCGCTGGGGCACGAAGGCGGTCGAATTCGTTGGTGAAGCCATGCAATCGAACAGGCTGTTGGGCACCGAGCGCAACGCACCCCCGCACTTCGCCGGACGAGCCGACGAATTGAATCGGCTCGCGGGCTATGCCGAGTACGTGTTCCGGAACTCCGATCCCAGCGGCGGCATCGTGCTGATTGACGGCGTGCCGGGTTCCGGCAAGACGCAGTTGATGCGCCGGTTCGTCGAACGCCGGCAAGCCGGCGGCAACGGCGTGTTGGCGCTCGCGGTGACCACCGCCGACATCCCCGAGGACGCCAGGAGCTTGATGTTCCTCATCGCCTCGGCCATGCCGGTCGGCAGACGCAAGGCATTGGGAATCGTCGGCGAGGAGCGCCGGGCGAAATCCTTGTCGTTCGCCGGCATCGGGAAATTCGATTGGGACAATCCGACCGTCCCCGATCTGCCGATCACGGAGATGCTGCGGTTGAGCAAGGACACGGGGTGGTGGAAAGGCCAGTCGATGATCATCAGCATCGACGAAATCCAGACCATCGAACCACCGGCGCGGAAGATGCTGCGGGTTCTGCACGAAGGCCTGCATGGCTGTCCGATCATGGTGGTATGCGCCGGCCTGCGACATTCGACGAACGTGCTCGCCAACCCGAAGGACGACCCGCACACCATCTCGCGCTGCGCGCTACGCTTGAGTCTTGGATTGCTGAGCGAGGAGGAAGCACGGGAGGCCGTCGTACAGGGGCTCGCGAATCTCGGCGTCGAGTGTCCGGCGGACGTGGGTGGGAAGCTCGCCGCCGCGTCGATGGGGTTTCCGCAGCACGTGCACGGCTACATTGCCGGCGCGATGGCGGCCGGCGAGGAGATCGGAGACCCGTCCGACAGGAGGTTTCTCGATGCGGCCCTGGCCCGCGGCAACGAGATTCGCAACCAGTACTACGAAGCGCGGCTGTCGGCCATGCGCGCGCCCAAAGGCATCGTGTACCACCTGGCCGGCGCCATGCACGATGCCGGAGGGGGAGAGGCGATGTACCTGCATGAGATCGTGGGCGCGCTGGAACGCCTGCCCGCCGGATACAATCCGGACCGCTTGCCGCCCATGCAGGTGATCGACTCGGCGGTGGAAGCCGGCGTGCTCGTCGAGGAAGCAGGGCTTTACTCGTTCGGCATTCCGTCGTTCCATGAACACGCGCTCGCGGCCTGCCGGGTGATGACGGGCAAAGGGTGCGTGTAGCCGCGACGATCGCGGATTCGCGTGGCGCAAGGAGCGCTCCAGCGCGCCGGTCAATGCACTGCGAACCGTAAAAGCGCCATCGGAGGCCCGATGAACATCCTCTCGGCGTACCGGAGCGGTTACGAGAAGGCACGGGCGCTGAATCCCGAGCTGGTCGCGAAGTACCTCGAGCATACGGCGGTCGGCGATCCGGAAGCCGACGAGGTCATCGACGCGCTGGCCTCCTTCGATCAGCGGGAGGTGCATCGCTTCATCCAGGCCGGCATGGAGCAGGATTCAGGGACCTTCCCGGACGCGCCGTTGCCGCTTCGGGAGTTCTTCGAGCGGATCGAGACGCCGCCCCCGTGGTTCGATCCGGACTCGGTCCATGCCGGCTGCCGCGCCTTCCACGAGTATTCGGACCTGTTCATCCCCGCATTCGTCGTCACCCTGCAGAACGCCGCCACCCTGATCAGCAAGGCGTTCTACATGACGGGCCGGGTGACGACCCGGCATGGTCTGCGCCGCATTCGGCAGAACACCCGGCACTTCATCGAGATCATGCTTCCGGGCGCCCTGGAACGGCACGGCGAAGGCTGGAAGCTGTCGGTGCGCATCCGGCTGGTGCACGCGCAGGTGCGGCGGCTTCTTCGCACTTCGGGCGATTGGGACGAGGCGGAGTTCGGCGTGCCGCTCAGCGCCGCGCACCTGGCGCTCTCCTCGGCCAATTTCTCGGCCACGATGCTGTACCAGGCGCAACGGCTCGGAGCGCGTCTCGACGCCGAGTCCCGCGCCAGCTTCATGCAGATCTGGCGCTACGCCTCCTGGTTGATCGGCTCGCCGGAGCCTCTCCTGTTCGACGGCGACGAAGCGAGGACCACCGAGCTGCACCACGTCGCCGCCGCCTGCGAGCCGCCGCCTGACGAAGAGTCGGCGGTCATCGCGAACGCGCTGGTCAACGCCGTGCCCCAGGTGGCCGGCGTCGAGGATCCGGTCGAGCAACGGAAGATGGCGCTCCACGTATTCCGGGTCTCCCGCGCCCTGCTCGGCCACGAAGTGGCGGACCGACTGCGCTTTCCCCGCCAGCAGACGGCAGGGCTGCTGGCGTGGATGCAGTGGAAACGCGGCCTCTGGCGGACGGCCCACCGGATCGCCCCGCGCATGGCCGGACATTGGCGCGGGACCAACTTCGTCTTCCTGCTGGACGCTTCCATGATTCCCGATCTCAGCTACCGTTTGCCGGATCGGCTGGAGGCGCAGAAGGCCAGCCCGTGGTAGGGCCGCGGTCCGCCGTGGCTCCCCCCGTCTTCGTTCTCAGCACCGGGCGCTGCGGCTCGACCATGATGTCGAACATCCTGAACCGGCATCCGCGCGTTCTCAGCCTCTCCGAGTTCATCAGCTACATCGGGATACGTTCGTTCGGCCGCCGCCGGCCGACCGGCGACTGGATGTGGAACCGCTACAGCCGGCAGCAGCATCGAACCCGCCTCATGTTGCGCGGACGCTACGAGGAGCTGCTCTATCCGATCGACGATCCGCGCGCCCGCTTCTCGCAGCACGACGTGCCTCCGATCCTGTGCGCCACGCTCCCGCACCTCACCGAACGCTATGAGGAGTTGTTCGACGAGATGGAGCCGGTCGTCCGGGCTCAACCCCGGCAGCCGGCAGCCGACCACTTCCGGCATCTCTTCGACTGGCTGTGCCGGCGCTTCGGCTGCGCCGTCTGGGCCGAGCGTTCGGGCGGCTCCCTGTTGTTCGCGTCCCGGCTGCTGCGCGAGTTCCCCGAAGCGCGGGTGGTCCACGTGTTCCGCGACGGGCGGGAAACGGCCATCTCGATGAGTCGCCACTACCTCTTCCGCCTGATCGCGGCGACCATGCTGAAGCTCCGGTCGTTCGGCTTCGACGCCATGACTTCCCTGGCGCGCGGGAAGCACTGGGAACGGATCAGCTTCCGGCTGGAGCCGTTGACCAGGGTGTTGTGCACTCCGGAACGCCTGCCCTGGGACGATCTGGCCCTCCCGCATTTCGGGACCCTCTGGAGCGCCATGATCGAGAGGGGAAGCCGCATGCTCGGCCATTTCCCGGCCGGGCGGCTGCTGGACGTCAGGTTCGAGGACGTGCAGGCGGAGCCGGAGGCCCAGATCCGGCGCCTCATCCGCTTCATCGGCCCGGACCTGGAAGACGAGGCATGGCTGCGCGAGGCGTGTGCGATTCCTCGGCCCACACCGTCGAAGTTCGAGAAGCTCGGAGCCGCCGATCGGGCCGCGCTCGCCGAAGCGTGCCGGCCGGGGCTCGAACGTCTCGGCTATCCGCTCTGAAAGGCTCCGTCCGCCTGAATGCTCCCGCGAGGAACCACGCGAGGATCAGGGGCGGCCATGAGCACCCGGAGCCGTGCGGGGCGCGACACTGCCCCGAAGGTCGTGCGGAAACCGCGTCCGGTGCCGGATGCGCGCGGCCGGGTGCTGGCGCTGCATCTCGGGCTGATCGCGGTGCTGTTCGCCGCGCAGTTCGTGCTGGACGAGTACCACCACACCAACGTCGCGCGCATCATGGTGCTCGCCGCCTACGCCGTCGGCTACAACCTGCTGCTCGGCTACACCGGCCTGATGAGCCTCGGGCACGCGATGTTCTTCGCCGCCGGCATGTACGGCGCCGGCCTGAGCATCTACCACCTGGGGTTCGGGGCGTTCGCGGGGTTCGGCCTGGGGGTGCTCGCGGCGGCCGGGCTGGCGGCGCTGTTCGGCCTGTTCGCGCTGCGCACCAGCGGGGTCTCGTTCCTGATCGTGACCATGATGTTCGGCCAGGCCTGCTACCTCGCCATCCTCTACTTCAACGAGATCACGTTCGGGGACCAGGGCTTCATCCTCTCCGGGCGGCTGCCGGAGGCGCTGGTTGCGCCGGGCGTGAAGTACAACGTGGCGCTGGCGGTGTTCGCGGCGTGCTTCCTGGCGAGCCTCGGCATCGTGCGCTCGCCGCTCGGGCGGATCCTGGTCGCGATCCGGGAGAACGAGGAGCGCACCCGCCTGCTCGGCTACGACACCTGGGCCTGCAAGCTGCTCGCGCTGGTGGTCTCGGGGGCGATGGCGGGTGCCGCCGGCGCGGCCTACGCGCTGCTCTTCTCCTACGTGGGCGCCTCGTTCGCGGCGATCCTGCACTCCATCTACCCGCTGCTGTGGACGCTGCTGGGCGGGGCCGGCACCACCGTCGGACCGCTGCTCGGGACCGGCCTCATGTTCTACCTCGTGGACGTGACCAGCGGCTGGACCAGCGCCTGGCTCTTCGTGGTCGGGGGCGCGCTGCTGGTGCTGGTGCTCTTCTTCCCGCAGGGCATCATGGGGGCGGTGCGCGCGCGGCTCGCCCCGTGGCTGCCGTGAGCGCGCCGCCGCCGGCGGGTCGGGCGATGTATCCGCATCGGCGTTTCGTGAAACGGAGGTGGCTGCCATGAGCAACGCGCCGGTGGCCGGACCGCTGCTGGAGACGGAGGGGCTGGGACGCCGTTTCGGGGGCCTGAGCGCGGTGGAAGACGTCTCCATCGGCGTCCGTCCCGGAGAGATCCGCGCGGTCATCGGGCCGAACGGGGCGGGCAAGACGACCCTGGTCGGGATGATCTGCGGGCGGGTCCGGCCGAGCGCGGGAAGGGTGCGCTTCGAGGGCCGCGACGTCACTGCGATGCCGGCCTGGAAGCGCGCCGCCGCGGGCATCGTGTACACCTTCCAGGTGACGAGCATCTACGGCGCGCTCCCGGTGCGGGACAACGTCGCGCTGGCCGCGCAGCGCCGGCTGATGGGCTCCCCCGGCGCATGGCTGCGCCTCGACGAGGCGGCGCTGGCGGCGCGCGTCGAGGGCGCGTTGCGCACCCTCGGCCTGGACGCCCACCGCGAGCGCCGCGCCGGCGACCTGCCCTACGGGCACCAGCGCCTGCTCGAAGTGGCGATGGGGCTCGCGCTGGAGCCGCGGCTGCTGATCCTCGACGAGCCCACCCAGGGGCTCGCCGAGCACGAGGTCGGGACCTTCTGCGAGCGGGTGCGCGACGTCGCCTCGCGCGCCACGGTGATGCTGATCGAGCACAACGTGAAGGTGGTGCTCCGGCTCGCCACCCGCATCACGGTCCTGGACCGGGGCCGGGTGATCGCCGACGGCGATCCGGCGAGCGTGGAAGCGGACCCGGAAGTCCAGCGCGCCTATCTCGGCCGGCGCTGATGCTGCAGCTCGACGACGTCCGCGCCGGCTACGGCAGGGTCGAAGTGCTCCACGGCGTGGACCTCGCGCTGGAGCCCGGCTCCATCCTCGGCCTGCTCGGGCGCAACGGCGCCGGGAAGACCACCACCATCCGCGCGATCATGGGGTTGGTGGACGGCTTGCGCGGGAGCATCCGGCTCGGCGGCACGGAGCTGGCGGGCGTCGAACCCCATCGCATCCCCGGCCACGGAATCGCCTGGGTCCCGCAGGGGCGGCGGCTCTTCCCGGAGATGACGGTCGGGGAGAACCTGCGCCTGGGCCTGCTGGCCGGCCGGGACAGGGGTGTCGGCCGCGACGGGCACGGCGGCGGGGATACCGGGCACGGAGGGGGCGGCGGCCGGGGCGGGGATGCCGGCTGCGGGAGGGACGCCGCGCAGGGCGAGGACACCGGGCGCGGCGAGGATGCCGCCGGACGGCTCGCCTTCGCGCTCGATCGGTTCCCGGCGCTGAAGGAGCGGCTGGGCACGCCGGCGCGGCGCCTGAGCGGCGGCCAGCAGCAGATGGTGGCGATGGCGCGCGCGCTCGCCGCCGGCCCCCGGGTGCTGTTGCTCGACGAACCGACCGAGGGACTCCAGCCGAGCTACGTGGATCGGATCCTGGAGACCATCTCCGATCTGCGCGCCACCGGGACGGCAATGCTGCTGGTGGAGCAGAAGGTGGAGGCGGCGCTCGCGGTGGCGGATCGGATTGCCTTCATCGAGAACGGCCGGATCCGCGAGCATGCGACGGCCGAGAGCCTTGCCCGGGACCCGGATCCGCTCACACGCTACGTCGGCGTGCGCCGGGGCGGGTGAACGGTCCGGGACGCATACCGCGCGAGGGGAAGCGAGGAACGCGGGGATGAGGAGGAGTGGCGTGAGGGCGCCCGGTCCACACCGTAATGAAACGGCGATCGGGCCGAATCCGGCACCGCGTCCCGGCGGACCGTCCGGCTACAGCGCCGACGACCGGATCTGCGCCACCCCCGCCTCGGCCATCCGCGTCCAGGCCGCGTCCAGCGAGCCCTCCAGATCGATCCCCCGGCAGGCGTCCTCGACGACCGCGGTCTCGAAGCCTTCCCGGGCGCCGTCGATCGCGGACCAGGCGACGCAGAAGTCGGTGGCGAGGCCGGTGAAGAACAGCCGCGAGATGCCCCGGCTGCGCAGGTACCCGGCGAGGCCGGTGGGGGTGCTGCGATCGTTCTCGTAGAACGCGGAGTAGGAATCGATCGAAGGCCGGAAGCCCTTGCGCAGCACCAGGTCGGCGCCGTCGGTCGCAAGGTCCCGGTGGAAGGCCGCCCCGGCCGTGCCCTGCACGCAGTGGTCGGGCCACAGCACCTGCTCGCCGTAGGCGAGGGCGGTGGTCTCGAACGGCGCCTTCCCCTCGTGGCTCGACGCGAACGAGAGATGGCCGGGCGGATGCCAGTCCTGGGTCAGGACGCGGGCGGGAAAGCGGGGCGCGATCGCGTTGATCACCGCCACCACCACATCGCCGTCCGGCACTTCGAGCGCGCCCCCCGGGCAGAAGTCGTTCTGGACGTCGATGACCACCAGCGCGGCGTTTTCAAGCGTCATGGTCGATGTCCTCCTTCAACGGGCGATTTCCATCTTCGCATCGGTATCGTCTTCATGCCGGCTTCCCGACCCGGCATAGCCGGAACCGGGTGCCTGCCGTGGGCTTGAAAGCGGCGCGTCCTGGGAGCGCGGGCGTCCCGCCCGCAGTGGGCCGCAGGCCCACGGCTTGTCCATGCGGGCGGGACGCCCGCGCTCCCAGGGATCCGGCGTCACGTGCTCAACCGCCGGTCGACGAACGATTCTTCGTCGCTTTGCTCAGGATTTCACGGGTGAAAGTCTACATTCCCCGCGGCTCTCCCGCAGCGCGGCGGTGGCGGCGGGACCGGCCCCACCGGGATCGGTGCGGTCGGCGGATCCAGCGTCCCGCAGCGCGGCGGTGGCGGCGGGATCGACCTCGCCCGTTTCCGGCGAGAGGCAGACCTGGAACCGCTCGCGGGCCTGCTCCCTCGTGTAGTACCCGCGCTTCACGTCCTGCGCGACCCGCTCGGGAGGGCGGGCGGCGGCCGGGCCATATCCGCCTCCGCCGGGGGTGCGCACCTCCACGGTGTCGCCCGGGCGGAGCACGAGCCCCTGGTCCTTCGAGCGGTGGGGCGGGCGGTACGGAACCCCGCCGCGGGTGACGGTCACGACGTTGACGCCGCCGTCCTCGCCTCCCAGGGCGCCCAAGGGGCCGGTGCGGCCGTGGTCCATCACGAAGGAGGCGCTGGCCGTCCCGCGCCGCAGCTTCACCCGGTAGCGCAGCCCGAAGCCGCCGCGGTGCTCGCCCGCGCCGCCGGACCCCTCGTGCAGCGCGTACTCCTCGAACAGCACCGGGTAGTGCTGCTCGAAGACCTCGACCGGGGTGGACTTCGAGATGCCGATGGTGGAGCACCCGTTCGAGATCCCGTCGCCGGCCGGCGAGCCGCCGTAGCCGCCGCCGGAGATCACGTACATCACGTAGGCCCGGTTCCGCTCCGGGTCGTGGCCGCCGAGGGCGAAGTTGCCGCTGGTGCCGGCGGGGGCGCCGAAGAGCCGGTCCGGAACGGCCGGGGTGAGGGCGTCGAACACCGCCTCGGCGATGCGCTGGCTCACCTCCGCCGCGCAGCCGGAGACCGGGCGCGGGTAGCGCGCGTAGAGGAAGGTGCCCTCCGGATCCGCGACGTGCAGCGGTGCGAACGTGCCCGCGTTGATCGGCACTTCCGGGAAGATGTGCTTCATCGCGAGGTAGATCGAGGAGCGGGTGGTGGCGATGACGCTGTTCATGGGTCCGGCGCAGGGGGGGCTGGACCCCGACATGTCGAAGAAGAGGTCCGTGCCCCGCTTCTCGATGCGCATGTCGACGGTCAGGGGCTCGTCGACCACGCCGTCGGAGTCCACCCAGGCCCGCCCGTGGTAGCGGCCGTCGGGGATGGTGGCGATACGCGCGCGCATCTGCCGCTCCGCCCGCACCTCGAGCTCCTCGATGCCGGTCTCCACGGTGTCGCGGCCGTAGCGGTCGAGCAGGGCGGTCAGGCGGCGCTCGCCGGCGGCAAGGGCGGCGGCCTGCGCCTCGACGTCGCCGATGCGCTGGTCCGCGATGCGGATGTTGGAGAGGATGATGGAGAGGATCTCCTCGTCCATCTCGCCGCGCTTGAAGAGCTTGACCGGCGGCAGCCGCAGCCCCTCCTGCTCCACCTCCGTCGCGTTGGCGGAGAAGCCGCCGGGGACCATCCCTCCGGTATCCGGCCAGTGCCCGGTGTTGGCGAGCCACGCGAACAGCTCGTCCCGGTAGAAGAAGGGCTTCACGAAGCGCACGTCCATCAGGTGGGTGCCGCCGAGGTAGGGGTCGTTGACGATGTAGAGGTCGCCGGGCGCGAGGTCACGGGCGCGCTCGATCACCGCCCGGGTGCCGAACTGCATGGTGCCCACGAAGACCGGCAGGCCCAGCTCCCCCTGCGCGATCAGCGCGCCGGTGTCCCGGTGGTAGATGCCGTCGGAGCGGTCCAGGGCTTCGGAGATCACGGGGCTGAACGCGGCGCGCACGAAGGTGAGGTCCATCTCGTTGCAGACCTGCTGCAGGCCGTTCCCGATGACCGCGAGGGTGATCGGGTCGAGGCCGGGGGCGGAGGAGGGGGCGCCGGTGGTGTCGATGGTGTCGTTCATGGGCCGGGTCGAACGGCTCCGCGGCCCTGTCTCCCGAACCGGGGAAGCGCCGGTGGTGTCGGTGGCGTCGTTCATGATGTGGATCATCAAGCAGGTTTTCAGGATTCCGTGGCCGTCCACGGCTTCCGCCCCCTCCTGCCTCATGCGGCGGGGACGTGTATCCATGCGAGCCCATCGATCTCCCCGAAGTGCCGATCATGCGAAACGAGATCCGCCCCGGTCTCCATCGCATGCGCCGCGATCCAGACGTCGTTCGAAGGAATGGGCCGTCCCTTCGCACGTAGCGACGCAGCGATTCTCGAGCTCAAGTTTCGGGATTCGCCGACCGAAATGGATTCCCGCTTTCGCGGGAATGACGGCCAGACGGCCACGGCCAGCGTAAAAGTAACGTGTCTCGCTGAAAGGACGGCATTTCAATGACGTCATTCCCGCGAAAGCGGGAATCCATCGCCTGACTCAAGGCATTTTGAATCCCGAAACTTGAGTATCGAGTAACGGGCTGCGGTGGTGAAGCTCATGGCCGCGACCGTGACGCAAGGATTGTCGAGGAAGGCATGAAGCGCACGGACGTTCCTCTCCAGGCGCGAACCGTTGCGAAAGCCGTAAAGCAATTCACCAATGACGACGAGAGGCAGAAGGACCTCCTCGGACGCACGTACAAGCTCGGCGACCCGGCGGTGTCCCCGCTTCAAATGCGAGTACGCACTGGAGTCCAGGAGGATTCTCATTTCCACATGGCTTCGTCGACGTACGAGAGGTCTTCGAGGGCACGATCCATTTCGGCCGCTTCCTCGCTCGTCCACGTGCCGATCAGATGGTCCAGCGAAGACCCCACGGTGTCGCCGGCGTCCTTGTGGTCTCCCAGGCCGGCCCCACGGCGGAGAAGCCTCAGCACGGCTCGATTCAGTGAGATGCCTTCCCGAGTGGCGAGCTGCCGGATACGGCCGGCCAACTCGTCGTCGAAGCCTCTTATCGTGAGCTGGTTCATTCCGATCGTCCTGTCCGAGTCACTGAAAGACTCGTCATGAATCACCATAATGACCCGCCCGTATCGAATCAATCTCCCTCATGGGGTCCACGACCATGGCACCGACCTCGATCCGGCGCGTCGCAATCGCTCACCGTCTTTCCGGCCATGCAACCGCCCCAGCTTCGGGATGGGGATGCGTTCCAGCTCCTTGGGCTCGAACTTCGTCAGGCCGCCTGCATAGGGGTCCGCCCGGCCGACCCCACGATCGCGACCGCGTTCCTCCTCATCGCCGGTTCCCTGCGACGGATTCCGTCGGTGGCTCTGCCGCGGTTCGTCCCGGTTGCTCCGCTGCGGTTCGTCTCGGCTGATCCGCCGCGGTCACCGGTCCCTTGGCGACGAGACGTGCAACCGTCTCTTCGCGGGCGGCCTTGCCGGCAACGTCCCTTCCGGTTCCCGAGGGCTCGTGCAGGTAGAGCGCTTCGGTGACGTGCACCGGATTCCGGGCCATCTCCACGATCGGCAGCATGAACGCCCAGTCGTTGGCAAGGTCCACGTATTCGCCGTCGAGCCGCAGGGCGTCGTCCGGGATGGCGTCGAAGAGCCGCTTCCTGAACGAGCGCAGGTGCTGCCAGACGTTGCCGCCCCGCCGCTCCCGCGGCCGGTCGAAGCACACCGGATAGTCGGCTGCCTTGTCTGTGCGCAGCATCGAGCCGACGGTCACGTCGGCGCCCCGCTCGTACTCCACCGCCAGCCGCGACAGGACCCGGTCGCCGATCAGGGCGTCGTCCGCATCGAGGGTCACGATGACCGATGCGGGGTCCGCGCACACTATCCGGATGGCGGTCACCATGTTGGTCAGCAGTCCCCGGCGGCGCCGGTTGCGGACGATGGTGCAGCGCTCCCCGAGCGCGTTCCAGGCGATCTCGAAATGCTCGGCGCACATGGGGTCCGAGGCGTCGTCGAACACCACCGCGCCCCAGCGGGGGCCTTGCTGCCGGACCATGGAGTCGATGCAGCGGCGCAAGCGTCCCGCCGGCACGTTGCGGCCCGACACCACGAAGACGAAGGGCTCCCGCCGGAGCGGCCCCATCCAGTCCGCGACGGAGCCCGTCCAATCCACCTTTCCCTTCTGGACGGCCGGGACGACGCCATGCTCGATGCGGTCGATGACCGCGAACCAGTCCGTGACGTCGCGTTTGCGCGCATTGGGCGGATGCACGTAGAAGGTGCGGCGGTCGCCGCCGCGATACGAACGGCCTGCGCCCCGCCGGACGGCCACGTCCAGGGATCGGTGCCAGGAGAGCGCCAGACGGCCCTTGTCCTCATCCAGCGAGTTCGGCAGCGGACGCGCAGCGCGGAGCCGGACCAGATCGACCATCCCGGCGGGCGCTTCCGTGCGCCATGCGCCGGCCCCTCCGCCTGCGGTATAGGGCCGGTCATGCTCCATCGCGACGTTGAACGAGACGGTGAGAGCCTCGGGATCGGCCTCCATCACCGCGAGCATGTCGGCCAGGTGGTCATGGTCGCGGTCGAGCCTGCCGATCATGAGGTCCGCATCCACGTGGAGCACGTAGCGCGTCGCGCACGCCTCGAACCCGGCCAGTATCGAGGCGACGTGCGCGCCGGTCGCGCCGTGCGTGCGCGGGCAGGGGATGGCGAACCACCTCCGGTGCAGCGCGGCGGTGGCGCTGCCGTCGCCGGGCGCTTCGACGATCCGGTCGAGCCACCCGGCTTCCACCAGGCGATGCGCCACGTCCCGCAGATCGCGCAGGCTTCCGCGCGTGTGCTGCCTGGTAAATCCGTCTTCCCGGGAGTCGATGACCAGGAGTCGTTCGGCGAAGGCCCTCGGCCCTTCCAGTTGCGACACCAGGTGGCGAACCTGCACGTCGAGGGTGGCCGCCTCCATGGCGCATGACTTGATCAGCAACGTAACCTCGCCGGGCAGGGGCGCCAGGGGCCGGAGCTCGAACGCCAACTGCTCCGAGGCCGGCTCGAAGCGCTCCAGATCGACCGTCGGCACTTCCACGCGGCGGCACACCGCCAGACCCGCACGGGCGAGCTCGCGCCGCAACGCCCGCTCGGGCCGATGCACGTCGCGGCGCACCCGGCCCGTCGCGCGCAGCGTCTTGCGCCATGTGAACGTGCTCTCGTAGCGGGCGCCGGGCGGCAATTCACGACCGACCTCCGGGGGGAGCGGACCGCCGAACGTGAAGTGCGGATCGCATACGGTCACGATGACCCGGCCGCGCTCGGTCACCAGGGCCCGCAGGTCGCAGAGGACCGCCCGCAACTCGGCGTCGTCCTCGATGGTGCAGAGCACGCGGCGGCAGATCACGAGATCGAAGCGTCCCGCCGCCAGCACCTCGCTTCGTTCATGCGTGAACCGCAGATCACCGATCCCTTCGCATGGCACGAATCTGTTCTCCGTTTGCTCGCAGCGCTGGCCTGAGCGCCCGCGATTCCGCCCGGTGGAATCGCCAAACGACCGCGTAGTGGTCGCCGGTCGCCCCTCGCAGAGCGATTCCCAGCGCGGCCGGCGGGTGTGGTCGGGGTCATAGCCCAGAACCTGGATGCCCCGATCCGCGAGCTCCCTGGCCAGCTTTCCATCGCCGCATCCGTAATCGAGCACCCGCTCCGCCCGCCCGACCAGTCCGGGCACGATGTCCCCGGACGTTTCATCCTGCCCCGCCACCCGTCGCACCGCTTCGTGGAAGCGCTTGAAGCCGTCGAGCTCGGGTATTGCCGTGTCGTCCAGGGCGCGGCGCATGATCCCCGTCAGGTCGGGGCGCTTCGCCCAGCGGTACGACAGCCAGCCACGCCGGCACATCGTCACGAACTCCTGCTCGTCTTCCAGGGGACGGATATCCGAGCCGTAGTCGATCAGCCGGACCCTTCCGGCGACCACCCGCAGGTTGTCGGGATGGAGGTTGCGGCAGACGACGCCGTGCCGCCGGCATTCGGCAAGGAGCTCGACCATGCCCGGTCCGTGACCGCCGGTGTACGGCTCGCTGGGCTCGAAGGGATAGACCAGCACCGCGCGATGCCCCCATTCGTGGAAGGCGTGGATGGGATAGAGGCAGCGCGCGTCCTTCCAGGCGCCCGGGAGCGGCGACCGCTGGTGCGGTCGGCGACCGTTGCGCGATCGCCTGGCGGCTCCGCTACGCGGAATCGGGGGCGTCTCGACCAGCGCCGGAGGATGGCGGGGAACGGTGTTGTTCCATGCGAGCGTGCGCAGGTACGCCTGGGCCGTGGCGCCGTGCGACGACTTCCACCAGTAGTCGAAGACCTTGAACACGTGCTTCCCGTCGGTGAGCGCCACGCCTTCCATGCCGCAGCCCAGTACCGCGAGGGGGCCGGCCGGCGCAGCCAGCCGTACCGCGACGGCCTTGGCGTTGGCGATTCTCTCGTCCCCGAGGCAGCCGGCCTTCAGGCCCCGTCCCAGGGCCGGGAACTTCGAGAGCCGCTTCCGGTGATCCTCGATCTCTTTTGGAAGCTGATCGAGAAATTCGCGAATTTGGGGATCCTGCAACGCCTTGGCCTCGCGTTCGATGCGGCTCAGGACCTTCATCGTGTAGGAGCAGCCCAGCCGATCGCAGAACGTTCGGAGTCGCGTCCTGGCGTCCCGATACCGCTCCTCCCGCCACCAGACTTCTTCGTCGTCCACGAGCCGGCGAAGGACCCGCTTCAGGCCCAGGATGCGATAGAAGGACAGGCGGAACGCCGCCAGCCGTTCTTCGAGGTACTTGTGTACGAGAGCCGTGAAGCGTCCGATCGCTCCCTCGGCCAGCTCGATGCCCAGGTCGTCCGTGACCGTGAACACGCAGGGGGTGTCGTCGGGAGCATCCGGGAGCTTCCGAGGCCCGCGGAGATCGGTCGCGTTGCGTACTGAAGTCCCAATACCGGTGTCCTCGACAACCTCCTGGCGCTTCCGAGGCCCGTCCTCCCTCTCGGGCTGCCCGCGGGGGGCGTCGAGAGCGTCCTGGAGCGCCGAGAACGTCGCATAGCCGCGGACGTCGTCCACGATGCGATCGACGTCCATCTCTCCGGGAGGGACGCGGGAGCGGTCGTGGTAGAGGGCGACCGGCACGGTGGCGATCCGCCGGCCGAAGCAGCGCTCTTGCAGCAGGGTCCAGATCATGTCGGAGCGCCGGCTCGGCCGCCCGTCGATGGCCGGCGAGGGATTGGGCGCCAGCCTCAACGCCTCGACGTCGAACACGAAGGTGTTGCCGCCGCGCTGGAATCTGCCGTCGTGCCGGAGTCCGCCGCCGATCGACTCCAGGGGGTCGATACCGGCCTCGGTGGCGAGGGGCCGGAAGACCTGCTCGCCGGCCAGGATCCTCTCCGCCGCGCCGGCCAGACGCTCGAACGCTTCACCGGCGCTCTCGCCGGGAAACGCCGGCGTCACCGGGAACGAGGTCTCCAGCCGATCGGTTTCCTTGCGCGACAGATCGTAGTAGTAGTCCCGCCGGCCGGAGCGTAGCGCCGCGTTCTCCATGCTGCGGTCCGGCAGGGCCGCCCGCGGGTCCCGCGAGGCCAGCCACCGGAGCGACGCGGCCAGATCGACGAGCTGCACCCGCACGGTCGCCGCGAAGGGCAGCGGGGGCGCCCCGGTGTACGTCCCGATGGCGACGTCGAGCTCGCCGCCCGCATGAAGCCGGCGAAGCTCCCGCAGCACCGGCGCGAGCTCCAGGGCTTGCCGCCGCAACCGCCCGTCCTCCCCGATGACCAGCGGGTCCAGCCGCATGTCGTCATCGACGATCCACACCACCGCACCGGGCCGGCTCCTGGCGAATGCGTACAGGTACGACTGCAACACCGTCCGGGCGGGGGCGATGGGCAGCTTGCGGCCCCGGCCCGCGCCGCCGTCGGGGACCAGGCCGTTCGCGGCGTCTTCGAGATGCCGCGCCCGATCCACGAGATGGATCCGCAGGCCGTCCGTGCGTTCGCGTTCGACGAGATTCCGCAACACCTCGTCGGGCTCCCGGCCGCGGCCGTTCTCCAGGATCAGGACGTCGAGGCCCGACAGGCCGGGGTCCCCGGCGAGCCCGCGAAGATCGGCAAGCAGGCCGCCCACGTCTTCGGGTCGTGCCGTGTCGGCGATCATCCCGACGATCAGGTGGGGCGGTGCCTGTGGTGGTGCCGAAGGCGGTGGTGCCGACGGATGGTGCGGCGCTTGAGGAGGCGCCGAAGGCCGCGGTACCGACAGATCAGGCGTCGTTCGTGATTGCGCGGAAAACGGCAGTACCGGCAGATGAGGCGACGCTTGTGGCGGCGCCGAAGGCGGTGGCGCCGACGGATGGTGCGGCGCTTGAGGTGGTGCCGAAGGCCGCGGTGCCGATGTCGACGATCCGCGGCGCCCAGCGTCGCCGTTCACGGATTCGGGTGCCGATTCCGTCCACCCGAAGTACCGGCCGGCCCGCGCACGGAACTCCGCGCGCTGGGCTTCGGACATGCGGTCGCGGTGCTTGCGGAAGAATCGGTCCAGCCCCTCGGTCTTCGCCCTCGCCCCCGGTGTGGACAACCGGGGCCGCGATGCACAGGCGAAGTGGCGAAGGGTCGGCTCGGAGACGGCGCCGTAGCGCACATCCGGCAGTTCCGCGATGCGGATGCACAGATCGCGGTCGGTGCAGCTTGGCAGCGATTCGTCGAACAGGCCGGCTTCGAGCAGCACGCTCAGCCGGCAGACCAGGTTGCTGCCCTGAATCCCGGGATTTCCTGCAAGGAAGCTCGCCACGTCGAGCGACCGTGGCGGAACGACCAGGCGCGGCTCGGCGCCCTCCTCGATCCGGCGGAACCCCGCCGCGACCATGTCGAGGTCGCGGCTCTCGGCGATCGCCAGACATCTCTGCAGGTGGTCGGGGTCCCAGCGGTCGTCGTCGTCCAGGATCGCGACGAGGATCCGCCTGGGATCGCCGCAGGTCCGCAGCAGGTGATCCAGGCCGGAGTTCCACGCCCCGGCCGCGCCCTTCGTGCGCCGGTTGCGCAGGAAGTCCACGGCGATGCCGTCCGGCTGCCAGTCCCGGACCAGCTCTTCGGTCCGCCCGGCGGCGGCGTCATCGTCCGAATCGTCGACGACGATGACCCGTGACGGCGGCCGGGACTGGCTCCCGATCGAGGGAAGCGCCCGGTGCTTCAGCAGTTCGGTTCGGTGAGCGGTGGCGACGAGAGCCGCCACGATGTTCTTCGCGGTAGGGTCCATGTCTGTCTCCCGGATGAGGTGACACGGCGCTGAACGACAACGCCGGCCGCCATCCAGTCCACCGGGAGCAGTGGAGCTTCCCGACCGGGAACAGTGGAGCTTCGGCTCGGTGCCGGGCCTGCGAGGGAGTCATCTCATCCGAGATCCCCCGAGGCTGTACTCCACCGTCCCGTTGAACGGATGGCGTGTATGGGCAACATGGAGGGCTTCCGGGCGATTGTCAACCCCCGTTCGATCGAGCCCATTCGATCGAGCCCCAAGATCAATTCGCAAATCCGGTGTTCGAATCTTGTGTTACACGGCCTTCCCTCCAACTTGTTCGCCAATTGCTGCCGCGGGCTCCGAAGGACCCGCTACAACGAAGGACCCGCCGCAACGCCTTGGGCGGCCGCCATGTCCTTTCCCTGTCCGGTCACGCCGCCTCGATGTCGGTTCGGGCGAAATCCTCGCCCTTGAACAGCAGCGGTTCACCCGTCACCTCCGCAAGCGCATAGGCAAAACAGTCCCCGAAGTTCAGCGCAGCCGGGTGGTTCCCCTTGCCGAAGCGCCGCCAGGCACGCCGTGCCGCCTCCAACTGTTCGGCCGTGACCGGCGCCAGTTCGATCATGGCCTCTTTCAGGAACAGGTCGAGTGCATGGCCCGCCGCCATACCGCCGCGCCCTTCGACGACGATGGATGCTTCCAGCGCGTTGGCGACCGACATGCGGCTGCTCGGAACCGAAGCGATCGCCGTCTCGAAACGTTCCGCATCCGGGTCCCGGTACAGGACCGCGAGCACCGCCGAGCTGTCGACGATCACTTGGGCAAACCCCTGTCGTCGTAGAGTACGTCGCCATGCTCCACGGCGGAGGGTCCCGGACCCAGGAGCTTCGCGCAACGATTCGCGACGGCGCGCAGCCTTTGAACCCGGACTTCGACACTGCGCTCATGCCTCTCCCGCTCCAGCCGCTCGCGCAACGCGGCCGTGATCGCGCCGGTCATGGTCTCGCCGGTCAGCCGCGCCAGCTCGCCGGCGAGCCGGCAGGTCTCCTCGTTCTTGATGTTGAGGCTCATCGCCCTTCCTCTGGTAGATGGTGGCGTGCAGCGTCTACCCTATGCCATGCCGTGTTTGCACACAACGCGAGGTATGCCACGCGCGGTTCGTCCCGGCGGGCGCCGCTCCGCGGGTCGGGGCCGGTGTCCATGTCGTCGATGTGCGCGCGGTCATGAAGCGTGCTCCTGTGATGAATCCGGGGTCTTCGCCGGAGCCCGCCGCGGTCGAGGTGACTTGTCCTGTGCCGGGTGGCCGAGGGCGGTTGCCCGTCTTCGGCCAATTGGCGTTCCGGCCATGCCGGATCAGGAGGCAGGAATTCGCGCGCCTCATGGGCCTGCTCAAGTCGTATGGACAGTCCTTACGGTAACGAAAGGCTGCATCAATCAGAAATTCGAGGGTTGTCCCGTTTATCCTTCCCCATGGAGCGACCGAGATCCTGGCGTCGGGTTTCACAAGTTCACAAGATTGTCGATGATGCGATCCGGTATATGCGGATACCGACGCTCGTACTCCGACCGTTCATCGATATGCGTCCATGACGTGACGTCCGGATACAACAGCCTCTTTTCTTCATCCCCGTGGGGCGCAACGGGTTGATCGTCGGAGATCCCCGGGAGGTTGATGACCACCATCCCCGATCGCCTGTCCACCGAACCGTCGTACATGCCCGAATGAATTTCCCAATCGACTTGCCGTCAGGCCCTTCGTCCACTCGTCCTCACGCGGGTCGTGCGCGCGCAGATTCAGTCGCTGTTCCAGCGCAAGGCGTGCGCCGTCCAACGTGAGGAAGACGAGGCGGGCGGCAGGTTCGTGTTCGGCCGAGAACGTTGCAAGCTCGTTCGACGTCATCCGGATATGCACCGGCCAAGCCAGGTAGTCGGTGACGACGATGGTTCCGCAGTGCCGAGGATGGTCTCCATAGTGCCCCACCAGCTCGGCCAGGAGCTCTGTTGTAACTCAAGTTTCGTGATTCGCTGACCGAAATGGATTCCCGCTTTCGCGGGAATGACGTCATTTCAGCGAGACACGTTGCTTTCAGGCTGGCCGTCATTCCCGCGAAAGCGGGAATCCATCGCCTGATCCAAGGTATTTTGAATCCCGAAACTTGAGTTGTAAATCCGTGTTGCCGCAGATCCTCGCCGTAAGCCAGACTTCCTTCCCGAGGCGAGCAGATGCAGTCGCGAGGGGGATCGGATCGAATCGGAGGTCGTTCAGCGCCGTTTCCCCTCCGGTGGCGGGAGGGCGGATACGGCCTCCGAAAGCCATTCGAGGGCGCCCGGGGTCGCCGACCAGTTTTCTTCGTTCTGCAGAACGTAGACGACGGCTTCTTCCCGAGATCTCATGGCGTAATGATCGGGCAGACGGCGGGGGAGCGGCTTGGCGCCGTTCATCAGGCCGGGAACATGGGGGTTGCGCTTCCAGGCAATCGCCAGAGAGGCGTCGGCATCCGCTCGATCACCTTTGCGAAGGGCCAGCAGGACCTTGGCATAGGCACATTCGACGAAGGCGTCGTTGTCATAGGCATCCAGCAGCTCTTCCAGTGCGTCGAGGTCGCCGGTGGTGAACAGCCACGAGATGAGCACGTGGCGCAGTCCCTGGTTGTCATTGGGATTGAGCCGCAGCAGATCGCGTCGAGCTTTTCCGTGACCTCCGGGTGGATCTCGTCGGAGCGCATCAACTCAGCGGTCTCGTGGTAGAGCGGGTGTCATGTGCCGGCGGAACCAGTCGGCGAGTTCGGCTTCGCCGATCCGGCCGGCCGCCATGTCTTCCATCGTCCCGATCGCATCTCGTGGATCGAAATCCAGGCTCCGGCCGTTGTCGGCCAGGAACAATCGCGCGGTCACCCATGCCGTACGCTTGTTGCCGTCAAGGAACGCATGATTCTTCGCGAGACCGACAGCGCAGGCTGCCGCCAACTCCGCGGCATCGGGGTCTCCATATCCCGCGAGGTTGACGGGTCGCGCGAGGGCGGATTCGATCATTCCCGGATCACGGACACCATCCAGCCCGCCATGTTCCGCAAGCTGGCGGTCCTGGATCGCCAGGACGACGTCCAATCCGACCCAACGCCACGGGGCGGGGTCGTCGGCACTCACTTCGCCAGCGCCCGCAATACCTCGCGGTCGTCATGCATGATTTCTTCGGCGACCGCCATCTGGCGCTCGAACTCGGGGTTTCGAGGGGTGAGCCGATAACCGCCGTCCGGGGCCTCGGTCAGATAGAGCGTGTCGCCCTTCCGCACCTTGAGCCGTGCCATCGCCTCCTCACCGAGAATGACGCCGGAAGACGCGCCGACCGTGGTGACTTTGCAGGGAAGCATTCGAACCTCCTTTTCCCCGTTCCGTGATTCCGATTATATGGGCAGATGACGTGACGTTGGCCGCGGGAGGATTGTCGGGGACCTCGTGCGCGTTCACGGCTCGACCCCGAAGGCGCGGCAGATCGCGTCGAGCTTTTCCGTGACCTCCGGGTGGATCTCCTCGGGGAGCATCCCCGCCGCGATCTCGTGGTAGCGGGTATGGGGCAGGCCGTGGAGTCCGGCGGCTTCCAGCAGCGGAGGGAGAAGCCGCGTGCGGGTCTTGGTCACGTTCAGGAATTCATGGTCACCGAGCGGGTCTCTCACCACCGCCGGCGGGAACTCGTCGCGCCAGTAGCTCAGCATGTCCTCGACGTGCGCTTCTGCGGAACCGGCGCCCACCACCGCCTCGATGAAGCGGGCGACCGCATCCGGGTGGACGAGATAGCTCTCGATCTCGTAGCGCCGCCAGCGAAGCCGCTGCAACCCCGCGCCCGTGATCTCCGTATCCGGGACGGGCGGTCGTGCATCGCCGTTGCGAAGCTCAAGGCCGGGAAGATCCTCACGTACAAGCTGTAACGCCTCGAAGTGATCGCGCGCCCTGATTCCCGGGCGTCCCTCCTGCGCCTGGAACACCAGCGGCTTCCACATCAGTTCGGTATCGAGCAGGCCCGCGGCCCGGTGTTCGAGGGCTGCCGCCCAGGCGCGCAGGATGTTGACGTCCGTGTAGTCCTCGACGTAGAGGATGCCGCGCACCCCTATTGCCTGCATGACGTCCGCGTTGCTCAGCACGCGAAGCGAGGAAACGAGCCGGTTGCGCTCCTCGTTGTCGGCGACCATCCGGGGCTTGTCGAGCATGACGCACAGCTCGCGGGGCTCGACCGAGTTGATGACCACTTCGGAGTGGGTCGCGACGATGAGTTGCGATCGCTGCCGGGCGGCTACGGTCCGCAGCTCGTGATAGATGGCGTCCTGGAGGATGACGTGCAGATGCGCATCCGGCTCGTCCAGGAGCAGCACCGCGCCCTGCCGCGTGTTGAAGCTCCGCAAAGGGACCGCCGAAAACGCCTGCCGAGTGATCGGCGCTTTGCCATAGGCCAAGCCCCGGCGCAGTCGAAAGTCGTTGAGCTCCCGCCACCGCCGCAGGGCAAGCGACCATGAGGCGATCGTCTGGAGCACGGTCGTCTTGCCGGTGTTGTTGGGGCCGGCCAGCACCACATGACCGGGCAGGCGGAATTCCACCTCCCCGAAACGCTTGAAGCCACGAATGCGGACCGTGCGGATCATGCTTTCGCTTCGGCCTCCGGCAAGCGCGCTTCAGCCTTCGGCAAGCGGTCGGACTGCTTCACGAATCCGATATATCCTGAAGGGGTCCACGATGGTCAGTCCGGCAATCCGCTGGCCGTGCTGCATGTCTTCGCTGTACAGGATCCTGCAACCGGCTTCGAGCGCCCCGGCCACGATCAGGCTGTCGTAGAAAGAGAGTCTGTAACGAACCTGGACGTCAAGGCCGCGTCGGTAGAGCGATGCGCTCGGGTCAACGCGCCACAGGGGGATCAGAACGTCGTCCAGTAACCGTCTGGCGTCTGCCGGTGTTGCATCGAGCTTTCGGATGACCACGTTCAACGCCTCCTGGACGACCTGGAAGCTGATGCAACCGGTCCCGTCCGCCAAGGCCCGGTACACGATGGTTTCCGCCCGCCGGCGTTTCTCATCGTCGGCTTCGTCGAACAGGTAGACGAAAGCATTGGTGTCGATGAAGGCGTCAGCGCTCATTCATTTCGTCTCGGGTGAATCTGCGGCCCCCGGTGGACAGGCTCACACGAAGCGAGTCGATGGTCGCCATCGCGGCATCCGCCTGCCTTCCCCTGCCGACGTAGTCTTCCAGCCACCGCCGAAACCGCGCGTTCAGGGTCGTGCGTTCGGCAGTGGCTCGCTGGCGGGCGGCTTCGATCAGATCTTCGTCCGCGCTCAGGGTGATGTTCTTCATCGTCGTATCTCCGGTTGCACGAATGACGTGCGCACGATTACCGTGCCAAGGATGCCCATCCTGCCACGGAACGAGCCAGGAATCATTCCGAAGCCTGACTGCGCGGTATCCCGGAAGCGCCTTCCTGGGAACGGCGCGTCCTGACGGACGCGGGCGTCTCGCCCGCAAGCGCGGATCGGAGGTCCGTCGCCGCAGGCCCGCCGGATGGCAGAGCGGGCGGGACGCCCGTGTCTCGGAGGGACACGCCGCTCCCAGGCTCGCAACCGACGTTTGGTTCCGGGGTTGGGGAGCCGGAAGGCGGAAAGTCGGAGGGTGGGGAGCCGGAATGGCCGTCGGCCGAACCTTCGGGATCCTGCACAGCCGCTTCCACGAGGCGTGGTCGCTGCGGCTCGGGACGTGGCTCGGCAAGGGCAACGACCCGCGCTACACCCCGACCACCACCTTCGAGACCTTCCCGTTCCCGGACGGGCTGTCGCCCCTGGTTCCCGCCGACGAGTACACGGGCGACCCGCGGGCCGCCGCCATCGCCCGCGCGGCGCGGCGGCTGGCCGGTTTGCGCGAGCGCTGGCTCAACCCGCCGGAGTGGGTGGAGTGGGTGGCCGAGCCCGCCCCCGGCTACCCGAGGTGCCCGGTCCCCCGCGACGAAGCGGCGGCGAGGGCGCTCAAGGCCCGCACCCTCACGAACCTCTACAACACCCGCCCGCAATGGCTGGCCGACGCCCATGCGGCCCTCGACGCCGCGGTCGCCGCCGCCTACGGCTGGCCGGAGGAGGTCGGGGAGGAGGAGGCGTTGCGGGCGCTGCTGGCGCTGAACGCCGGGGGTTCTGCGCCGGTGTGAAGCGATGACCGGGTGTCGGGCACGAGATCCAGCAAACATGACAGGATCCGGATTCGGGAAAACATCATGATCCGGTAGAATCGCAACTGGATATCGATTCACGAACCGAATGGGCATCAACTTGTCCGTCAATCGGGGAACGTCCCATGGACATGGCAACCTACCGCCACGCAGGCCACAAGAAGGACATCGTTGCAAACGACTACGATGGTTGGCCCGAAGAACGGCGCAATCGCATGAAGCTCCACCTGCAATGCCCTGTGTGCCGGGCGCCGGCCCATTTCAGAAGAAGGAGTCGTGACGGAAAGGATCCTTGTTTCGTTGCGCGACACGAATCCGGTTGCCCCATGACGTCGTCATCGCACTACATCGCCTCCGTTGCTGCTGCCACGATCGAGGAGGTAGAGCAAATCGTCAAGGATACATCGATCCTCGAAGTAGATATGAGCCTGCCGGATCGGCGTTTGCGGCCGGCCGGCCTTCCGACCCGGATTGCCGGAGAAATCGAAACCGGTGAGGGGCGGGTACGTCGCCAGCATACGAAGAAATCCACCAAACCGGAGAAACCATCATACGTGGGAGGCGAACGTTTGCTCCGGTATCTCGTCTGCTCGGCGGATTTCCGGCAGGCGGACATCAAGATCAGGATTCCGGGAATGAGAAATGAATTCACGGCATCACGACTGTTCCGCTCCTTCTCCGACATGGCGGTGCCAGCGGGGGGCACAGAAGGCAAATGGCACGGTTTTTGGGGCAGACTCACCGGAAGCGATGCCGATATGGAGTGCCTGAACACCGGAGATTCGGATGCGGCTTGCATCATCGTCGACGAAAAAATCCGTAATGCCGTATATGGGCGATGGAAGATGACCCGGCGAAACGTGACCGGAGCCTATTGCCTCGTATTCGGCAAGCCGAAGCTCTCGCAGAGAGGTCATGCGTACATCAAGGTGTTCTCGGAAGATCGCATCATGCTCTGTCCCGGCAACATGTCGGACATAACGGACAAACTCGATGATGTCTATGCAGGTGCTGATACGTTTTCGTCTCCGGACCCCGGACTTCAGACACTGCAAGCATACTCTCTCGATATCCTCCGCAAGGACGACTGGACGTGAAACGGGGGGAGATCTGGTGGGCAAGCCTTCCGATTCCCACGGGATCGGAGCCCGGCTGCCGGCGCCCGGTGTTGATCGTCCAGACGAACGAATTCAACCGCAGCGCGATTCGCACCGTCATCGTTGCCGCGATCACTTCCAACAGAGCCCTAGGAGTCTGCGCCGTAGAAAGGTAGTTCAAGAACGTGAGCGGATGAACGGGCCAGACTCGATGCGGGGATGGACACGAGCGCCGGGACACCGCAAGTGCTCAATGGCGGGCAGGGCGCGAGAGAGGGTCCGGAAAGTCCGGCAAGACCCCCGATGGGGATGATTCTGGCCCTGTCCCACCGGCGAGCCTTGCCCTCACACCGCCAGAAGCGGCTGCAACCGCTTGATGTTCAGCGCCAGGCACACCAAGTCCCATTCCCCCCGCGCCTTGTCCAAACCTCGTACACTGAACCGCCGGAATCCGAGCACTTCCTTGATCCAACCATTGGGCGCCTCGGACAGCCACTTGCGTTGCGCGTACCGCTCCCGGCCCGTGGGCGTGGCCAGCTTCTCGACCATCCGGTGCGTCGCCGGGTGCCTCTTCGCGTCCTTGTCCGCCACCCGCTTGCCCTCGCGCCCCGGCGCCACGTACCCGTCGATACCCCGCGCCTCCAGCTCCGACAAGTCCCGCTCGTTGCAGTACCCGGCATCGGCAAGCACCGTCTCGGGCTGCGCGTCGAAGGTCTCCTTGACCTCATCGAGCAGCCCCATCATCGCCCCTTGGTCGTTCGCGTTCGAGGTCAGCTCCGTCGCCACAATCAACTGTTGCTCGCCATCGACCGCCACCTGCGCGTTGTAGCACTGCTGGAACCCCTCCGCGCTGGTCTTCATGATGGCGCTGTCGGGGTCGGTGAAGTTGCTCTGCGCCTTCTCATCAGGCTCCCCGTAGGCGCGCTTGTACGGCTGGCCGCCCTTGGGATTGCGCTCCCATCCGGGCCGGCGCCCGCGCGCATCGTCCGCCTCGCGCTGCGCCGCCTCCAAACGCCCCTTCGCCGCTCGAATCGCCGCCAACCGGTCCTCTCGACGGCGCAACTCCTCCGGCAGCTCATCGCCTCGCAACGACTCCCCAAAGCGCGCGTCCTCCTGCGCATCGGTGTCGCGAGCCCGGCTCAGCAATGCCTCGACCTCCGCCTCCAATGCCCGCTCCTTCTCGCGCATCCGACCATAGCTCATCGCCTTGCGCTTGCTCGCATTCGCACGCACCTTCGTCCCGTCTATCGACACCTTCCCGAAACGCGCCAATCCCATCTCGCGCGCCACCCGCACCACCCCCACGAACAGCCCCTTGAAGTCCTCCAAGTGCCGACGGCGAAACTCGCACAACGTGCGGTGGCTCGGAAAGTTCCCCGCCCCCAACACCCGAAACGCCACGTCCTCCTCCAGCTTCCTCGCCATCGCCCGCGACGAGAACACCCCCGTCGCGTACCCATAGAGCAGCACCTTGACCATCATCCGAGGTTCATACGGCGCGTTGCGTCGGCCATCGCCTTCATACGGCGCGTAAAACGCCGTCAAGTCCAGTCCGTCGACCAGGTCGCTGACGTGATGCGCAAAGTGCCCCTCGGGCAGCCACTCGCGCACATCCGGCGCCAGCAGCAGCATCTGGTCCGGCTCGTAGGGGCGGAATGTCGTCGCCATCCGGCTCTCTCCTTCGGCTCAGTCTGCCTATTGTCGCATCGTTTTCTACGGCGCAGACTCCTAGCCGCCGCTCCGGGTAACGTGGAGCTATCGACACGCGGCACCGGCTTGACGGTGAGATCGGTCGTCAACGTGTCTCAGGTCGTCACGCTCGACAAGGGCTTCCTGACGGAGAGGAGCGGCCGGGTGTCGTCATCGGCAATGGGCCGAATCGAAGACGGTTTGCGACTGGTCCTGGCGCTCTGACGAGCAAGGGAAGCTCCGGCGAGCGCGGCCCCGGGATTCTGCCGGGCGTCAGCTCTGGACATCGCCTCCGGGTGTCCCGGTTCCTGTCCCTTCACCGTTGCCGGACGCTTCCTCATTACGATCTCCCCTGAAAACAGCGGCATGGCGGACCTTCGCGTACCGGACTTCCGGCATTGGATCGCTCTGAAGTGGTCCTGTTTATTCGTACGGTACGGGGCTCGGTCAGGGTGTATTTCGATGGGTCGATCGAACTACCTGAGAACGAGAGCTTGTGGCGGCACAGGTCCTGGTACAGCCGTCCCGCCCGGGTCGGCAAGCGTACCGTTATTGTCGGGTCCATGGTGGCGGTCCGCAACTGCATCCCTGATGATCGTTCGTCGAGACCCCTTCCTCACCAACGCGAAAGGCGTCACGGTATGTCGGCCACGAACATGACGAGAACCCGGGGCTGGGAACGATCGCCCTTTCCCTGTGCAAGCGGACGTGCCGGGCGGCGTATTCTGTCTCCATACGCTCATGCCGCTGACGGCATGACCCCGGGCACGCGCATCGCCAAGCGGTAGCCATGACGCCGGATAAATTCATCGCCAAGGGACAGCCATGACCCCCGGTGCCTTCATCGCCAAGTGGCGGGCGGCGGAGTTGAAGGAACGCTCCGCGGCGCAGGAGCACTTCATCGATCTCTGCCGGCTGCTCGGCGAACCGACCCCGGCGGAGGCCGACCCGAGCGGCGAGCGCTACTGCTTCGAGCGCGGGGCGCGCAAGGACACCGGCGGCGACGGCTGGGCCGACGTGTGGAAGCGCCACTGCTTCGCCTGGGAGTACAAGGGCCGGTGCGCGAACCTCGACGCGGCCTTCGACCAGCTCCGCCAGTACGCGCTGGCGCTGGAGAACCCGCCGCTGCTCATCGTCTCGGACATGGCGCGCTTCCGCATCCGCACCCACTGGACCAACAGCGTCAGCGAGACCCACGAGTTCACGCTCGACGATCTGGCCGAAGCGGCGGTGCGCGACATGCTCAAGTGGGCGATGTCGGACCCCGAGCGCCTGCGCCCCGGGGAGAGCCGGCAGGCGCTGACCGAACGCGCGGCGGCGACCTTCGCCCGGCTGGCCTGGGCGTTGCGCGAACGCGGCCACGGCAGCCAAGCGGTCGCGCACTTCGTCAACCGGCTCGTATTCTGCATGTTCGCCGAGGACGTGGGCCTGCTGCCGGACCGGATGTTCACCCGGATGCTGGAGCAGGCCCACAGACGGCCCGAAGAGTTCGCCGCTCTGGCTCGGGACCTGTTCGGGGCGATGTCCACCGGGGGCCGGATCGGGTTCGAGCCGGTGGCTTGGTTCAACGGCGGCCTGTTCGACGACGACGCCACCGCCTTGCCGCTGGAAGGGTCCGAGATCGAGACGGCGCTCGCCGCCGCGGCCCTCGACTGGTCGGAGATCGACCCCTCGATCCTGGGCACGCTGTTCGAGCGCGGGCTGGACCCGGACAAGCGTTCGCAGCTTGGCGCCCATTACACCGATCGGGACAAGATCATGCGGATCGTCGAGCCGGTGGTGGTTCGCCCCCTGCTCGCCGAATGGGAGGCGGTGAAGGCGGAAATCGCCGCCGATCTGGGGCGTGCGGAAGCGGCCCGGTCCAAAGCGGCCGGAACGCGGCAGCGCGCGAGGGCGGAGAGGCGGCTGCGTGGATTCCTCGAACGCCTGCGCCGCTTCACGGTGCTCGACCCGGCCTGCGGCTCGGGCAACTTCCTGTATCTGGCGCTGCACGCGCTCAAGGACGTGGAGCACCGGGCGCAACTGGAAGCCGAGGCGATGGGACTTCAGCGGGCCTTTCCGGCGGTCGGCCCGGCCAACGTCCGGGGGATGGAGTTGAACGCCTACGCGGCGGAGCTGGCCCGCGTCTCGGTGTGGGTCGGCGAGATCCAGTGGATGCGGCGCCACGGGTTCCGGGAGTCGCGCGATCCGATCCTCAAGCCCCTGGACACCATCGAATGCCGCGACGCGCTGCTGGCGCCGGTGGGTGGGGCGCCGGAGCGCGGGGAGTCGGAGCGCGGGGAGCCGGAATGGCCGGCGGCCGACGTGGTCATCGGCAACCCGCCCTTTCTCGGCGGCAAGCTGCTCAACGCCCACCTCGGGGAGGACTACGTGTCGCGCCTGTTCACGGTCTACCGGGGCCGGGTGCCGGCGGAGGCCGATCTGGTCTGCTACTGGTTCGTGAAGGTGGGAGAGCAGATGAGGGCGGGTCGGGCGAAGCGGGCCGGGCTGGTCTCGACCAACTCCATCCGGGGCGGGGCGAACCGGCGGGCCTTGCAGGCCGCGATCCGGGGGTGCCCGATCTTCGAGGCATGGAGCGACGAGCCGTGGGTGGTCGAGGGGGCGGCGGTGCGGGTGTCCTTGGTGTGCTACTCCCGGCAGGAGCCGGAGAATGCGCCGGGGCCGGAAGGTGCGTCAGAGCCCGAGAGGCGGCTCGACGGGCGGCTCGTGGACGTGATCCACGCCGACCTGAGCGCGAGGCGCGGCGGCGCCGGGGTGGATCTGACCGGGGCGCAACGTCTCTACCGGAATCTGGGCGTCGCGTTCATGGGCGACACCAAGGGCGGCACCTTCGACGTGCGGGGGGAGCAGGCGAGGGACTGGCTGTGCGCCCCCGCAAACCCCAACGGCCGGTCCAACGCGGACGTCCTGCGCCCGTGGATGAACGGCATGGACGTGACCCGGCGCCCGGCGGACAAGTGGATCGTCGATTTCGGCTGGGACATGGTGCGCGAGGAGGCGGCGCTCTACGAAGCGCCTTGGCGGCACGCGCGGGAACACGTGTACCCGATGCAGCAGCGCAACCGCCGCGAATCCTACCGCGAGCGCTGGTGGCGGCACGTCGAGCCGAGGCAGGGGATGTGGCGGGCGCTCGCGGGGCTCTCGCGCTACATCGCAACGCCGACGGTGGCGAAGCACCGGCTCTTCGTCTGGCTCGACGCCGGCATCTGCCCGGACCATCAACTCATCGTCATCGCCCGCGAGGACGACACCACCTTCGGGATCCTGCACAGCCGCTTCCACGAGGCGTGGTCGCTGCGGCTCGGGACGTGGCTCGGCAAGAGCAACGACCCGCGCTACACCCCGACCACCACCTTCGAGACCTTCCCGTTCCCGGACGGGCTGTCGCCCCTGATTCCCGCCGAGGAGTACACGGGCGACCCGCGGGCCGCCGCCATCGCCCGCGCGGCGCGGTGGCTGGCCGGGTTGCGCGAGCGCTGGCTCAACCCGCCGGAGTGGGTGGCCGAGCCCGTCCCCGGCTACCCGAAGCGCCCGGTCCCCCGCGACGAAGCGGCGGCGGGGGCGCTCAAGGCCCGCACCCTCACGAACCTCTACAACACCCGCCCGCAATGGCTCGCCGACGCCCATGCGGCCCTCGACGCCGCCGTCGCCGCCGCCTATGGCTGGCCGGAGGAGGTCGGGGAGGAGGAGGCGTTGCGGGCGCTGCTGGCGCTGAACGCCGGGGGTTCTGCGCCGGTGTGAAGCGATGGTCGGGAATTTTTCACGCTGCGTTCGAGGCGCGCGCCGCATGTGCCTGGAAGACGACTTCGGGAAAATGGGGGCGTGGCAACGTCATCGAAACTGTCGTCATGCTCGACACCGGCGCCGGCCTGTCCGGCGTCTGGCGCCGGCGCCGGCGCATTCTGCACGCGATAAGACTTGTTTCCGCACGCCCGATGACCGGGCACGAGAGAAGAGCTTATGAACAACGACACGGATGATTTGCGGGATGAGTACCCGCGAGCACTGATCGAGTCGGGCGTGAGGGGCAAGTACACCCGTCGCTACCACGCGGGCACCAACGTGATCCTGATCGATCCCGACCTCTGCCGGCACTTTCCCGATTCCGAGGCGGTCAATCGGGCCTTGCGTCAATATCTCGAAAGCCGACGCTCGGCGACCTGACGCGGAGCATTCCATTTCGGCAAATCCCGCGATGCCGCTGTTCACGGAGATACGCGATACCCGCTACGAAGGCCTCGGCCGTTTCGACCTGGCCCGGATCATCACGAACGAGCGGCCTGACCAGGACGCTGGTGTCGACGGCGCGCGTGTCTGCGTCGCATGAGCGCTCGAATACCCTCGTCCATGTCGCCGGCGCCACGTGCATCGGGTGGCGTGGCGAACAGGGCATCGTGGATGTCCCGCGAGGTGTGCTTCGTCGCCCGCCGGACGATCACTTTCGTCTCCCCGTCCGCACCACTCGATGGTCGAGCCCGGGGTCAGTCCCAGCTTGTGCCGAATGCGCGCCGGTATCGAGATCCGGCCTTGAGAAGTGATTCTGGATTCGATCCGTTCCATCCGAAATTCCTCCGGCTTCTCCTGAAACTCAAGTTTCGGGATTCATTTCTACAGGAAACTCTACAGGAAAACTGCAAACAACTCATTGAATAGTATGGAAAAAGGGCCTTGCACGTGTTAAGATGTCGGCTGCTGACACCAAGCACCGAAACAGAAGGCCCACAAATCATGACACACAGCGCCCCGCCCTGCCACCGTTGGTCGGGACGGTCCTCACCGATGGATGCCACTCCATCGACAACCTGCTTGCAGCGGCAGAAGACACTGCATCTCAACCAGCTTCTCCTGCGCGGGGGCTTCAGCAAGCGTCATGGGATTGAAGTCACGGAGACGGTGTTTGCTCATGGTGTGGAGATGGCTGAACGTCTCCTCGATCGCGATGTTCTGTCGCACCGCGTGGCCTGTTCAGCCGGGCGAAGAAGGATGTCCTGTATGACTTCCTGAAGCGTGAGGATGTCGATTGGCGCATTCAACCTGGACACGGCGAAGGAGGTCTGCAAGCAGCAAGGATTGGGCGCCAGTTGTGAAGGCATTCGTATTGGACGACTCGGTCAAGTGCCGGCGCGGCAAGAAGATGGAGGGTGTATCCAGTCACTACGACCATTGGACGAATCGCCATGTGATGGGTCAGCAGGGATTGACGTTGGGGTTGGCCACGGACGAGACGTTCCTGCCATTGGACTCGCAGATTTATGTGAGCCGGAGGAAGGCGCAGGGGCTCAATCGACCGTACCAGGACCGTCGGAGTGTCGCGGCTCGGAGGTACCGGGAGGCGACGATGCAGGGCAAGCCGGAGATGGGCATCGGGATGATGAAGCGGGCGAAGCGTCGTGGTCTGGAGGCGGAGTACCTGGTGGCGGATGCCTGGTTTGGGACGAAGACGATGATGCGGGCGGCGTATGAGCTGGGGGTGTGTGCGGTGTTGCGGATGAAGAAGGGGTCGATGAAGTATCGGGTGATGACGGACAGTGGAGACAAGCAGCTATTGGATGCGCAGCCGCTCTATGCCCGGGAGGTCAAGAGGCGGTGGAGGAAGGTACGGGGGATGCCTTGGAGGGCGGTTGCGGTTGCGGTGGAGGTGGAGCTGGACGTGTCGGGGGGTCGTCGGGAGGTCGTCGGGAGGCGCCGGACTGGAGGCCGGTCCAATTGCTGTTCGTTCGTGGTGTGAACGAGCCAGGGGAGCCGGAGGTTGGGAAGAAGAATTGGGCATTGTTTCTGTGCACTGACGCTAAGCTCGGGATGAGCAAGGTGCTGGAGGTGTATGCGCTTCGTTGGGGGGTCGAGGTGTATTTCAAGGAGGCGAAGCAACATCTTGGATTTCTTGTCGAACAGACGAAGACCTTTGCATCCCACACCGCCTCTATCCATCTCTGTGCGATTCGCTACCTGATGCTGGTTCACGCGAAGTTGGAATGTGGAGGTGCCCGAATTGGTGAAATACGAGCAGGGATAGAGGATCGGTTGAATGCGTTGAGCTTTGCCGGACGGCTATGGCAACTGTTCTGCGATCATCTCGGGCACACTTGATGAGCTTGGAGAGGCCCTGGGGTGTTCCGTAGAAGCTCTGATGATGGCAATCGATGACAGGGTGAATCGTTTCTTTGAGCAAAGCCTCCAGTTGGATGTCTTTACCATGCGGCTCGAATTCGGGTGATGTCGGCGATGAGACGATTTTCCGTCATTTTGAATCCCGAAACTTGAGTTATAACGTTTTCCGGCCTCGCGCGGGGCCGGCCTCATTGAGGCCTTTGAGAAGTCACGCACCGAAAATGGAGGCGACATGATGATGCGCGCTTGCAAACAGACCGGAATCCTCTCCCTTGTAGTCCTGCTGCTCACCGCCTGCGGCGGCGGCGGTGGTGGTGGGGCCGCGAACGTGATGCCGACCAACCCGTCCCCGGGCCCCGGAGGGAACGTTGGCGAGGACATGACCCCTGCGCAGTGGCGCAATTACCTCGATCAACGCCTTACGGCCCTCAAACAGAACGAGGGGACTGCTTACCTGGCGAGCGACCTCGCGCTTTTCACACCCAGCACCGACCTCACGGTCTTCCACGAGACGGAGTGTTCTGGATCTGTCTGCCGTGTTCCATCACTGGAAGCCAGTGAGTCGGTGGCCGAATTCTCGCTTCCGGACAGCATCACCCCCATCATGCGGGATCGCGACATCATGCTTCTCGATTATGCGCACGAGGATCTGGAAGACACAGCCGCCGGCTATGGCGGGGTGCTCGACCACAGCATGTTCTTCTCAGTCAGCGTGATGGGAACGTCGGGCGATTTCTCTGGCAGTTCCTGGTATTACGGGGCTTCGTTCGGCCTCCCCGCTTCCGGTCCTGACCTCACCACGGATGCCCGGTGGAGCGGCGTGATGGTCGGAACCGACGTCGAAGGCGAGAATCGCGGGACTCTCGTTCGGGGGAACGCCGACCTGTCGTTGGACTTCGACACCGCCACCGTCGACCTGACGTTCTCGAATGTCCGCGAACGGACGTCGGGAAGGGAACTGCCGGGCATCACTTGGAGCGACATGCCGGTGGTGGACGTCAACACCTTCTCGGGAAGGAACGCCCGAGGCGAAACCGCGGGACGCTCCTATGGCGCGGGGCATGTCGAGGCCGGCGGGACGTTCAGGTACGACGAACTGGTCGGCGCCTACGGCATGAAACGCCAGTAGGCCGTCGTCGGAACCGGTCGATGGAGCAAGAGGCCCGGCTAAAAACGGCCCGCTCCATCGCTGTCCCGGACTAGTCGCGGCATTTTGCAATACACTTACCGTAAGCGTCATACACCGCGCTGGCGGATGATTCCGGGACCACCGTTGTCGTCTTGACCGTCGAAATTGACCCGCCTTCTTCGGCGCTCGTCTCGGTTCGTTCCTCGGTCCGAGTATTGGTCCGCCTCATGTGCTCTACGGCAATATTGCCGCAGTTTCTCTCGCAGGTATCGGTATCGTCGGCAGCGCTTCCTGCCAGAGGCACCGCGCCGAGCACGCCAAGCAGCACAACGGCCGCCGTGGGTTTCATGACGTTCATGGATGGTCTCCGATGTTAGTTAACAACCTGTCGTAAGTGTCCAATTGAAGAATCGACACGGGGAATTGTCGGGATAGTCAGAATCGCATACTCCCCTGCACGCGGACTCAACCCCACTACAATTGACTTTCTTCCAGGGCTGCTGCTTACAGGTTTCAGCCTCCAGCACGCATCTACTGTAGCAGCGATTCCGATTTTCCCGATTCAACTTGATCATTCGCGATTCTGCCAAGTCGGGGCAATTACCAGAACAGTAGTCTCCCCCGAATACATGATCGTAATCGTAGTTCAAAAACAAGAACGAAGGATCTTCTATCTTTTTGAACCTCCTGCCATCCACGGAAAGATCCCCCGAACATTCGTACCCATTGGACCCTTCCGCCCAATAGTATATATAATCACCTTTTCCACGAAGACACTTACCATCAGCCGCCAAACAGTTGGTTATTTCCCCCGGCTTCAAAATCCAGTCTCCTTCGGTTCTCCATTGCTCCGTAGAGCGATCTTTGAAATGCACGGCAATACGCAAATCTTCGCAGGTATTGTTCATCACGAAGATTTTACCCGCACCGGCGGCCGTTCCCGGGATCACCGCGCCGAACACGCCAAGCAGCACCACAGACAGAATCCGTTTCATCGTCTTCACCTCCGTTGATTGGCCCCGCCGCAGAATCGGCTGGGCCGCGGAATCGGCTGGACGCCCGCGACAGATCGACGTTCCGGCGTTCGCGCGCGTCCACCACCTGCCCCTCCGTAATCCCCCCTCACTGAAGAATGCGGGTCAGCGCCCCTCCCGCCGGAGCTTGCGGGCTCCTTGAAACGAAACGATGCCCGGGCGGACCCAAGCCCCCCGGCGCCTCATGACCCTTTATGAACAGTGAACGTTCCACCTACCTGCTCACAAATGTCCCTCTCATATGCCAAAAGGCCCTCGACATCCTTAGAATAGTCGGAAGAGGGTACGTGAAAGAATGTTAAGTTGCGAACGCGGTGGTAAGAGATGACTGTTACGCCATCGCGCAGACGACATGAACTGATCGCGTATGCTCCTTCATCAGTTCTCGAACATTGTTGAGAAGGCCGTTGCTCGCTTCTGCAGAAAAAGCCGCCCGCGCCCGAATACCCAGAGGGAAATTCTCGGCATGACGGGCCGGTAAAGGAGCCGGTAGCGGTGCAGGAGAAAGCGATGGGCTCGGGTTCCCCCTCCCCCTGTGGAGTTTCTGGACTTGGAGCTACGGGGACGCCGACGCCCCCCGGCTCCTCTTCCCCCTCGACGGTTACCGTCGAGGGGAAGTTCCAGCATTCTTTCGCCGGGTCGGTCGCGGTGATCGTGACCGTGCTGGCGCCGCCCGTGGTGCCTGCCGTGAACGTCAGACGGGGGCCGGCCAAGGCCGAGCTCCAACGGCCCGGGACTGAAGTGGGAGAGCGTTCGAACGTGAGCGCGCCGCCTTGCGGGTCCTCGATGAAGTCCGTCAGGACCAGCGTTTCCGCTCCGCCCTCCGGGACCGTCACGGCAATCGCATTCGGGGAACCCGCCTTTCTTCGAGGCGCCGACGCTGCGTTGAGGGTCCAGGTAGCCTCGAATTTACGATTGATCAGCCCACTCACTATCTCCCCAACTATCGGTATGGACTGTGTCCATTCCGCCGTAAACACGAGCTTTACCTCTGCCGTTGTCTCTGTTCCTGCAGGACAGTTCTCGGAACGAAGACGGGACAGGCGCACGACCTGCTTACCCTCGAACGCGACAACTTTGGGGTTCCACGTCCCCAACCGGGTTCTGATTTCCGGGGTGATGCTGAAGGTAGCCGACGCGAGCGACTCGCCTTCGAAGCTATCCTCAAACTCGACCGACGTCTCCTCCTCATTTAGCCCTACTTCCACGTTTCCTCTGTCCAGCGCCCGCGGACTCCTCAGCTTGAGTGCGAGTGCGGTCGTTCCGACATACACCGTATAAACCACTGCAGCAGTCACAGCAGTCAGCGCCGCAGCCGGAAGAACGACGGTGATGACAAATGTCCCGCCGGCTGCCGCCGCCCCGCCGGCTGCCCCCAGGATGTAGTAGAGCAGCCCACCAGCGGTGAGAGCTTCAGAGACCTCTGCGTACCCGCCTCCTCCTGCGGAGGCGGCACTGGGAACGACGGCCGCCTGCCCCGCGGTAGAGGGGTTCACTACGTTGCCTGCGCTGTCATACACCGTGACCTCGAGCCCGTCCTCGCCCCGGAGGGCCAGCACGGTCGGCTCGTCAACCCGTATCTTGTAGAACGCTCTCGGATTGTCAGAATCGAGACGCACCTCGAAGCTGTCTTGGCCCGTGATGTCGATGGCCGAGGCGATGTCTTCAGCGGTCGGCGCAGTGGGCGTAATGGTCATCTCCGGGGCCGGCGTCGTTTTCGCGGGGGTGGAGGACCCACCACCACCTCCACCGCAACCTGCCAACACGCCCAGCGCAAGACCGGCCACCGCGCCCCGCGCGAAACGCGGGAAGGCGCGGGCCACACGGGCAGAGCTCGTCATCTCGGGCAGCATCATCGTTCTCTCTCCCTTCCCGGCAGGGCCGGCGGATAGGCGTTCAGGGGGTCTTCTTCGGGGCTCAGGCCGCGCGGGCCACGGTGACGGTCAAGGTCCGGTCGGCCGCGAGCGCGGGGTTCTCGAGTAGCTGGAACGTCGCCCGCCCGGTCGTGGCGCCCCGGGGAATGGTGACGAGGGCCGGGGCGTCGACGTAGTCCACGCCGGCCACCGCCGGGCGGTCCCCGCGGCCCGGGGCGAGGCGCACGGTCAGGCGCACGTCCTCGGCCGCCGGGGCGGACAGGACCACCTCCACCGCGGCGGTCCCGCCGCTCGGGGCGGAGGATTGCAGGAAGCGCACCGTCACGCCGTCCACCGTCGTGTCCCGCGGGGCGACGCGCTCGATGGTGCGGATGCGCCCCACGTTCTCCACCGGGCGCCACAGGTCGGCCGGGGTGGCGGTGTCGGCGAGGGCGAAGGTGCCGAAGCCTTCCCACTTCGCCCGCTGGCGCGGGCCGCCGAAGGGGACGTTGAGCGAGAGCCGGACCGCGCCGCCGTGCGCGCCGGGGCCGAGGCCCGTCCCCGCGTCGAAGCGCCAGTACGGATGCGGCGTCCAGCCGAGGCCGAGGCGCCCGTCGAGGAGGGTCCGCCCCGCGTCGTCGCGCTCCCACCGCCCCATCGCGGTGTCGAGCGAGAGGGTGGTGGTCAGGTCGAAGCGGAGGCTGAGCTCGGTCCCGCCGGCGGCGCGCTCCTCGTAGCCCGGCCGTCCCGGGCGCCACCGCGTCGTCGGCAGGTAGTGCTGGAGCGAGGCCTGGCCCCAGCGCCCGGCGTAGTCGGTGCCGAGGACGAGGCGCCGGTGCCCCCGCTCGACGTTCTCCTGCACCATCGCCATCGCGCCCACCACGTCCGCGCCGGCGAAGTGCGGGAGCGCGAAGCGGACCGCGGTGCCGAGGCGCAGGTCGTGGCGCCGGAGCCCGTGCGCGTCGGTCCAGCGGGTCACGCCCTGCTGGAGGAAGAGCGCGCTGCCGTGCAGCCCCTCCGCCGCCCCGGCCCCGGCCGGCACGCCGCCGCCGCGGAGCCCGAGCGGGACGACCGCGTCGAGCTCCCCGGCCAGCCCCTGGCCGAGGGGGGACCAGGTCATGCGGTGCACGAGGCTGAAGTGCGCCCCGAACAGCCTCTGCCCCTGCTCGGTCAGCAGGCGGGCGGCCTCCCCGACCAGGAGGCCGCCGAGCCGATCCCCGACGCAGCGCGCGCCGCCGTCCCAGTCCGCCGTGTCTCCCGAGAGCGCGCCCAGGCAGCCCCCCGTGCGGTCGAAGGCCCATTCGGCGAAGGCCTCGGCGCCGGACGCGGGCGCGGACACGGCGATGTCGACGGGAGCGGTGGCGAGGACGGCGGCGAGTGCGAGGGTCATTCGGGAGTGGCGCATGGGAGCTCTCCTGTTGTCTCCTGTTAGGCCGTGTTGGCGAATTACCGAAGCATGGTCCCGGCCGACGTGGTCCGCCGCCGGGCATGAGCCGTTTCCGCCGGAATTGGGCCGAAACCGATATGGGTATGTCCCTCCGGACGAGATGCTCCATGCCGGCGGGTTTTGAAGGCAGCGAGCGCCGTACACGTCCGGTCGGCGTCGGTGCTGCTGGTACGGGTTTTCTTCGGGATGCGCGGAATGGGAATCCGCGCAGCAAGATTCAGTTAGCTGCCACTGCGGGGGGGGGGGGGGGGGGGGGATTTCAGACATGACTGTAGCGCCTGCCCAAATCTTGGTCATAGCCAGATGCGCGGCTACCTTGCCACAGTATCTCCGCTTACGTCAAGCACGAGTCTTGTCCAACGAGACATGAGCCTGAAGGGAGGACGTGAATCCAACGAGAAGTGAGCCTGTAGCGCGGGGTCTGGGATCATCGGAGGATCTCAAGTTTCGGGATTCAAAATGCCTGAATCAGGCGATGGATTCCCGCTTTCGCGGGAATGACGGCCAGGAGCCTGCGCCGTAGAAAATATCGCGGCGGCACAACACCTGTACGTTGCCTGAAACAGGATTTCCCGCGTGACTTCTCATTTTCAGGGCACTCGCGCGCGCGAAAAAAAATGGGCTGAAAACAGGACATTTTCTTCCAAATCTTCTGCGGGGCAGGCTCCTGGCTTGAAGGCAGCGCGTCTCGCTGAAATGACGTCATTCCCGCGAAAGCGGAAATCCATTTTGGTCAGCGAATCCCGAAACTTGAGCTGAAAGACATTACCACGGTAATCTTCGTTCGACCTCCGACGCGGATCAAGCGCATCGTGACTTTCGCCCGATGGTCCCGAATCATCGGCTGCGGGAGTTCGTGGCGCCGGACGCCGGGATCCCCGCGCCGGTCCGAACCGCCGGCTCCGATTCGCGGGGCGACCCATCTCGCGCGATACTCCGGTTGTCCGCCGGCCCGGGTCGCCGATTCCGATCCGGCTCCCGAATCCTCCTGATCGGAGCGGAGAGCCCAAGCAGGAGAGCCCAAGCAGGAGAGCCCAAGCAGTGGATTCGCAACGGGAACGCTTCCTTCGCCGCATCGCCGAGCGTATGCGCCGCCGCGAGCCCGGCAGCGCGCAGCGTGAGCGTCTGCGCGAGGCGCGGCTGAGCATCGCCCGCGAAGAAGCACGGCGGCTCGCGCAGCGCTTCGCCGAGGAGGATCCCGAGCTGCGGCAGGTGATCCTGTTCGGTTCCCTGGCCACCGGCGAGATCGGGGACCGCGAGCCGGACATCGATCTGGCGGTCGAATCCCCCCGCTACCTGTCCCTGGTGGCGATTGCGCTCGACAGCCGCTTCAAGGTGGACGTGATCGACCTCGCAACCGCCCGGCCCGCGATCCTCGAGGCGGTAGCCCGTGACGGGGAGATCCTCCATGAACGATAGGATACGTATCGAGACGTTGCTGGCGGAGCTCGACGCCGACGTCGCCGGGCTCGACGAACTGGTCGAAACCAACGCCAGAGCTGCCGGGCGGGTCCGGTCCGGTGCGGGCGACGATCTGGATTGGGCGGCGCTCGGCTACACGATCCACAACATCTACAACGCCCTCGAATCCTACTTTCTGCGCGTCTCCAAGTTCTTCGAGAACGACCTCCCGGCAGCAACATGGCACCGGGAGCTGGTGGATCGCATGACGTTGGAGATCGACGGAGTGCGGCCCCGTCTCCTGGATCGAACCCTGGCGCGCGAGATCCATGAATTGCGCGCGTTCCGTCACGTGTTCCGGAACATCTACGGCAGCCGGCTCGATCCGGAGCGCATGCGCATCTTGCAGGTGCGGGTGCCGGCAAGCATTACGGCATTTCGCGCCGCCCATGCGGAGTTCACCGGGGCGTTGCGGGATCTCGCGGATCTGATCGATTCGTGAATCGTGCCGAGCTCATAGCTCCTGTATGACGGGATCGAAGGCGGTTCGCATTTTTCCCATTGCCTGGACGAGCCAATCCCGAGCTTCGGGCCAGCGATCCTCGTCGGTAATCCGGACTTCGCCCGGGAAGTAGAGCGAAACCCTTGATCCTCGTTTATCGTCCATCCGGTCCCACTCGAGCTCCTCTCCGACCGCCCGCTCTATCTTCTGCTTCCGGTCGTGCAGCTTGTCGAACGTTTCCTTTGTCGTCTCCTTGTCTCCGGCGTCGATGTACGCCTCGCCCCGAAGTCGATACCTGCCGGCAGGCCTGCAGAACGCCACGGAGTATTTCAACAGACTGGACCGTGCGGATGGAAACAACATCCAGTGCTTCTTCCGAGGCGAGACGGCACGGGTCCAACCCGGATGCTCGTCACGGAATGCAGGCAGGAATTCGCCCCAGAATCGTTTGTACGCCTGTTGGGCTTCGGTCAACCCGGAAGTGCGCACGGACCTCACGGACCGGCTCCAGTCATCGGGTTTGACGTCGACCTGCAACCGGGACGCGGGAAGCGAATCATCGAATTTCGGATGATACCGCCGCGCGCGGGTCCTGCCTTCGGCCCGCACCACGCCGGCTCGAACGAGCTCGTTCAGCAGGCCCCGCACCACGGCGGGCGGAGCGTCGATGAGGCGGGTGCCCTCGGCCACGGAAATGCTTCCGCGGCGGCGGATTTCATCGTGCAGCATCCGGCGCCGGTGGCTTTGCGCCGCCATCCCGGCGCTTCCGGCGCGGAGCGTGGTTTCCTCGGAGAGCACGTAGCGGGAGCCTCCGCGCCGGCCGACACGCGCGAGCAGTCCTTTCGCCACGGCGCCGGCCAGGAGGGCGCCGGCGTCGGCGTCGGGCAGGACGTCGCGGAGCTCGCGCGGCGTGATGGCGCCGTTTCGCCGTACGGCGACCAGGACCCGGCGTTCATGCGCGGTCAGATCGTCCCGGCCGAGCAGCGCCAGCCAGACCTGGTCTTCCACATCGACGAGAAAGCGGTTGCGCAGCGTGACCGTCACGGAGCTCGAGGTCGCCTCGAAGATCGGTGGCTCCATGAGTCGCGATTCCATCTCCCGGTACATGCGGTCGATGCCCTCGCCGTATTCCTCGACGAGCCCCGTCGTCTTCAGGACCCGCATGATGCGCGGGTTGCGGCTGTAGTGTTCCTCGCGCATGTTGTCGATGGTGATGTGGCCGGGGAGCGGTCCCGGGCTGCGCACCTCGATGCGGTCGTCCCATACGGTGACGTCCACCGTGGCGCCGTCCAGGCCGTAGTCGCGATGCGCCAGCGCATTCACGACCGCTTCCCGCAGGGCGGCTTCGGGGTACTCGGGCAGCCCTTCGCGCCGCACGCCGGCCACGACCTCGAACCGCCGGGTATGGCGGCCGATGAAACGCAGGCAGCAGTCGACCGTTTCCCCGAACGGTCCGGAGCATTCCTCGCGCGCGGCGGAGGGGCCCGGACCGGGGCCGATCCCGGAGCGGCGGACGAGCTGCACGGCGGCGCCGCGGATGAAATCCCGCGGGTCGTTCGCGAACAGGACGGCCGCCGCGCACAACACGTTCGGTTCCAGAGGCGGCGGCGCCGCGACGGCCACCCCCAGATCCGCCAGTGCCCGGTCCACCTGATTTCGCCTCACGGCTGGCCGGCCGTCGGCGGCGAGGGCCTGGTTGACCGCGTCGAGATCGAATGCCGATGCCTGCACCACGACGAGTGGCTCGTCTTCGCCGGCGCGATGTTCCCGCTCCCGCACGAACCGGGCCATCGCGTCCCCGCGCAGGGGTTGCGCGTCGCCGCCCACGCGCCGCAGCAGGCGGCCGTCGGGTGTGGTGACGATCCGCCCGCGGACCTCGGGCACGGCGCAGATCGTCAGCGTCCGCTCGCCGACGGCCACCTCCCGGATCTGGATGTCGACCCCGCACTCGGAAGCGATGCGCGTGATCCGATCCTGGGTGTTCTGCGAGAGTGGGCAGCCGACGATGTTCCGCCTGTCGTCGACCCCGTGGACGATCAACCCGCCGTGGGTCATGGCCATGGCCGCGATGGTGTCGCGAACGTCGTCCGGGACGCCGCGCTTGAAGTCGAGCTGCTCGTGTTCGAGGCGGCCGAACAGGCGCCAGAGCTCGTCGACTGCGAGCCGCCGGGGGATGTCGCCGAGCCGGGGGATGGAGGTCATAGTGCGGAAAGATTATCAAATCTTTCCGGATAAAACTGATTTTATGACTTTTCTCGGGAAAGATTGTCGAATCTTTCTCGCCCTTCGCCCGGCGCTTTAGCAGGGCGCTCGCCTCGGGGTGGGCGTAGCTCCCGGTGCTCCGTTCCTTGCCGGCCCGGCTCGCGCTCTTCTTCGCCGTCTTCTTCCTGCTGGCCATCTGGACTCCTTGCCGCGTCGGGGCGCGTGGCGAAGGCCGCCCGTCACGTTCCGGCATTCGGGGGCGACGCTCCCGGGCGATGGCTGGGCTCGATCCATAGATCGATGAGGGACAGCTCTTCGGCGGTCAGCTCCATCCCGCTGTTTGCCACCATGCTCAGGACGAAATACTCGAACGTGTCGGCCAATGTGGCCTCGGTCAGCGTCTCGTCGTCGCCGAGGTCACAACCTGCGGACAGGAGGCCGTGCAGGATCCAACCGACGTGTTTGCGCGATACCGGATAGCCGAGCTCGTTGAGGCGGTCCCGTACCGCTTTTTCGACGGGTATCAACTGATAGCCGTCCCTGCGGACCACTTCGCAGACGACGTCGAACAGCTTCGTATACACGGAGCTTCGCAGCAAAGGCACGCCGCACACCGTCTGGATCCGTTTCGCCAGCCCATGGAGCTGCGGATCCTCCATCTCGTCGATCAGATGCGGCGGGGACGGGAAGTAGATGAACTCCGAATTTTCGTGCACCACGAGCTTCAGCCCAAGTCCCGGAAGACGGGATGTCAGGAAGGATTTGAAAGTCTTGTGGCCGAACCACTTCTCATTCCCGAACCTGCTCCGGATCGCCGAGGCCAGCTTCGCGATCGGCACCGCCTCGGAGGCGTCGCTCATGTACTGTTTGATGAAGTCGTCGATCCCGGCGAGTTGCCGGAGCGAAACGGACGGTTCCTCCCCGGCGGATTCCGGCGCCGGCGTCGACCCGACCGGATCGACGCGCCCGGGCTCCTTGCCACCGGCATCGGAGTCCATGACGGGCGCGGCTTTCCGGGCCAGCGCCTGCTCGACGAACCGGTCGGCTTCGATGACCACGTCGGCCACGGCTCGATACGCCTGGGAGACGAGGTTGGGGATCACGATGACCAGGCGCCGGTCATGGCGGCGCAGGCGAAGCAGCACCGGCGTGAAATCGGCGTCCCCGGACAGGATGATGAACTCGCCGAAGGAAGGCTGCTCCAAGGCGAGGGTATCGACGACGTCGAGCGCCATGGTGATGTCGGTCGAGCTCTTCCTCTGCCGGGTGAGCGAAGGGCAATCGACGACCTCGAACGCCGCCCGTACAAAGTCGACACGGTAACGTCCGTAACCGATCCACCTGCCTTTCCCGCCCTTGTTGTCCTTGTATCCGCCGTTCGGATTGAGATAGCACTTGCGCAGGAGGATGCGCCGGTATTCGGAGCCGTCATCGGCAAGCTCCGGCATGTCGAAACGCGAAAGCCAATCGAGCCAGCGGCCCGGATTGGTGGCGAACTTCTCGGCCGTGTCGTCGCCGTAATCGCGTCTCAGGCTGGTGAAGATGTTGTCGAAGTCGACGAACAACGCCGAATGGCTCTTCGTCTGCATGGCGGGTTGCCTCGTCCCGGGGAACGTTCCCTTTCGATCCTACCCCCGAAGTCCCTCCGCGACACCTTGCAACGATCCGCCTCCTCGGATCTCGCCGGGATCGATCGGAAGATCGATCACGCGGCACAATCCGACGGCCCGGGAGAGAGCCGCGCCGGCGTCCAGCAGCTCCCGCGCGCAGCGGGCGGGCTCGACAACGTGGCGACGGTTCTGGCCGACCTCGGCGGCAAGCCGGACGCCGAACGGCTCGCCGCGTTGTCGAAAGGGTTCGAACGGCCGGTCGCCCAACGCCTCGGATACCTCCTCGCGAGGCTCGGCCATGCGGAGCGGACCGGACCGCTGCACGTCGCCCTGCCCAGGCCGGAGACCGGTTGGGTCGAGCTCGACCCCGCCGAAGCGAACGACCCGGATTTCACGCCGGCTCCGGTGGAGCGGGACAGGCGGTGGCGCGTCATCGTGCGCCGCGTCCTTGTCGGTCTCCACCGCGAACAGCGGCGCACCCTCGGCGACCACGCCGCCTTCGTCCACGTACCACTGCACGACCTTGCCGCGCTCCATGGTGTGGCCGAGGGCGGCGAGCTTGAGCCGGACCGCCATCAGGCCATCACCCGGCGGACCGCGGCGCCGATCGCGTCGGCCCCGGGCACCGCGAGATCGACCAGCTCCTCGGCAAAGGGCATGGGCACGTGGGCGCCGCCCACCCGGACGACGGGCGCGCGCAGGTCGTGGAAGCAGCGCTCCGCGAGGGTTGCGGCGATCTCCGCGCCGCCGCCGGCGAAGGAGGAGTCCATCTCGCAGACCACCGCCCGGCCGGTCTTGCGCACCGATTCGCAAATGGTGTCCACGTCGAGGGGCGCCAGGGTCCTCGGGGCCACCACTTCGACGTCGTAGCCCTCGTCCTCGAGCGCGACGCCCGCCTCCAGCGCCCGCGGCACCATCCCCCCGATGGCGATCACCGTGGCGTCCTCGCCTTCGCGCTTGACGTCCGCGACCCCGAAGGGCACCACGTAGTCGCCGTCGGGCACGTCGCCTTCGTGCACGTACATGGCCTTGTACTCGAAGAACACCACCGGGTCGGGGCTGCGGATGGCGGTCTTCATCAATCCCTTGGCGTCGTACGGGGTGGTGGGGATCACCACCTGCAAGCCCGGCACGTGCATGAACCACGACTCCATGATCTGCGAGCGCTGGGCGGCGAGCAGCCGGGCCGGGCCGCAGGGGAGGCGGATCACCAGGGGGACGCTGGCCTGGCCGCCGGCCATGTAGCGCATCTTGGCGGCCTGGGCGCACCCTTGGCGAGGCAGTGGCCGTGGCTGCGATGGGTGCCGAGCACGTAGTCGTCGTCGCGCAGATGGGCGCAGACCCCCACCGCGACCGCCTCCTCGCCGCAGTAGGTGTGCAGGGCGCCCTTGACCGACCCGAGGCTGGTCTGGCGAAGGGCTTCCTCCTCGAAGAGGCGAATGCGCCACATGTCGGTGTAGAGCCTGCGGCCGAGATCGGCGGTGAGGGGCAGGGGACCTCCGATGGGATCGTGCGGTCTCTGTCCTGTGGTCATTCGGGCTGTGGTCTTCCCGGCGTCGATGCGCCATGTGCTTCCAGGATGCCGCCGCGGTGACGGTGCGCCGCGGCGGCACCTCGCGGCGGTGGGATCATGGTCGACGCGGAGGGAGGCGTTCTCCTCCGCACCTCCGGAGCATCGTACACTTGCCCGGCGGGCGCTTGCGCGCTAGGTTTCGCCCCCGTGAACCCGCCCGCGCCTCCCCCGCGACTGCATCCGCATCCCAAGCCGCTGGTGTGCGTCTCGGCGAGCATCATCGAGGTCGAGAACCGGCGCTATCCCGTCCACGCCACCGCCGTGAAGAACGTCGACGCGGTCGAGCGGTTCACCGGGGGCATCCCGGTCTTGCTGCCGGCGCTGGGCGATCGGCTCGACGTCGACTCCTTCGTCGAGCGCATCGACGGGCTCATGCTGACCGGCGGGCGCGCCAACGTCGAGCCCCGCCACTACAACGGCCCGCCCTTCCCCGACGACGAGCCGATCGATCCCGAACGCGACGCGACCGTCCTGGCGATGGTGCGGGCCTGCGTGGCGGCCGAGGTGCCGGTGTTCGGGGTCTGCCGCGGCATCCAGGAGATGAATGTGGCCCTGGGCGGCTCGCTGCACTACCGGCTGCACCTGATCGAAGGCAAGGACGACCACCGGATGCCGCGGCGCGACGACGTGACCGTCGAGGAGGTCTTCAAGCTGCGCCACCCGGTGCGCCTCACCCGGGGCGGTCTGTTCGAAGGGCTCGCGGGCGCCTCCGAGGTCATGGTGAACTCCCTGCACGGCCAGGGGATCGACGCGCTGGCGGACGCGCTGGAAGTCGAGGCGGTCAGTCCCGACGGGGTCATCGAGGGCGTGCGGCTCAGGAACGACCCCACGTTCACGGTGGGAGTGCAGTGGCATGCGGAGTGGAAACCCGAGGAGCACGCCCTCTCGCGCAAGCTCTTCGAGGAATTCGGCCGCGCGGCGTACGCCTGTGCCCGATCGCGCCACGATCCGAAGGCGGTGTCCAGGCGAACACACCACACCGGCGGCGACCATCCGCTCGGCGCAGGCGGATTTGAACGCTCCGATCGCCGACCTCCGCACTGATGTGGACCGCGCGTTCCTCGCCTGGATCGAGCGCCGCTACGCGGGGCTCCACAACCAGCCGCCAGCCCCGCCGGTCATGGTGCACCACCTGCCGCGTTTCCTCGCCCGGCGGCGCGCCGACGACCCCCCGTGCAAGGTCGCGCTCGTCGTCGTCGATGGACTCGCCCTCTGCTGGAGACCAGCGGGAAAGGGCTCTATCGCGGCGCGGCGAAGCGCGTCACCGGCCACGGGCCCGTCGCCGTCTGGGTCCTGAAGGCCATGCTCTCGGCCGGCGGAGGCACGCCCCAGTCGCCGTCCGCCCTGCTTCGTGCCCCCCGCCTGCTCCCGTTCGAGCTCGCGTTGCCTTCGCCGGCGGAGCTGGAGGCCTGCAGCGCCTTCGAGATCTTCCAGCACGGGCTCGATCGCGAAGTGCTGCTCGGCCTCGCCGACACCGCCCGGAGCTGCGGCACGGAGGGGCGCACCTGACGGGGTTTGGTCGGTAACGATGCGTTGGAGCATCGTGGAGAGTCATCGCTCGGTGGTTCGCCCATCCGACATGGAACTCGGGATCTGGTAGCTTTCCGCTTGGCAATCGTCGCTCCGGTCGGTGGCAATCGGAGCGATTGATGGAGGTAACGACAGAAGTAGAGCCGCGGCCCGATGCCGAAGACGCGCTGATCGGCGTTCCGCCCCGACGTTGCCCTGTGTTGCCGGAGGACCACGCATGAGCCGGCTGGTGGTGGTCTCCAACCGCGTGGCCTCGATGAAGAATCCGGCCCAGGCCGGTGGGCTCGCGGTCGCGCTGCTCGACGCGCTGCGGCGCAGCGGCGGGGTCTGGCTCGGCTGGAGCGGTGAGATCTCGGAGACGGAGCGCCGGACCCCGAGCATCCAGCACCACAACGCGCTGACCATCGCGACCCTCGACCTGACCCCCGGCGACTACGACGACTACTACAACGGCTTCGCGAACTCGACGCTGTGGCCGCTGCTCCACTACCGCCTCGACCTCGCGACCTTCGACCGGGAGCACTACCAGGGCTACACCAAGGTCAACCGGCGCTTCGCCCATGCGCTGCTGCCGCTGTTGACGGCCGACGACTACCTCTGGGTCCACGACTACCACCTGATCGCGTGCGGCGAGGAGCTGCGGCGCATGGGGTGCAACCAGCCGATGGGCTTCTTCCTCCACACGCCGTTCCCGGCGCGCGAGATCCTCACCGCCCTGCCCACCCACGACGTGCTCGTCCGCGCGCTCTTCGCGTACAACGTGGTGGGCTTCCAGACCCGGAGGGATCGCGACTGCTTCACCGACTACGTCGTGCACGAAGCGCAGGGCCAGGTGCTCGGGCCCGACCGGCTGAGGGCGTTCGGCCGGGAGATCACGGTCTCGGACTTTCCCATCGGGATCGACGCCGCGGCGTTCGCGCGTTACGCGACGACGAAGGAAGCCGATACGCACGCGGCGCGCATGCGCCGGGTGCTCGCCAACCGGCAGGCGATCCTCGGCGTCGACCGTCTCGACTACAGCAAGGGACTGCCCGAGCGGTTCCGCGCGTTCGAGCGCCTGCTCGCGATCTATCCCGAGAACCGGGGCCGCGTGAGCTATATCCAGATCGCGCCGAAATCGCGCGCCGGTATCCAGGAGTACGTCGACATCCGCCATGAGCTGGAAGCGCTGTCGGGCAGCATCAACTCCGAGTACTCCGAGTTCGACTGGACCCCGCTGCGCTACATCAACCGCAGCTTCAGCCGCCGCGCCCTCGCCGGGCTCTTTCGTATCGCCCGGATCGGATTCGTCACCCCGCTGCGGGACGGAATGAACCTGGTGGCGAAGGAGTACGTCGCGGCCCAGTCGCCGGAGAGCCCGGGCGTGCTCGTGCTCTCGCGCTTCGCCGGCGCGGCCCAGCAGGCCGAGGGCGCCCTCATCGTCAACCCCTACGACGTCCAGGGCGTTGCGGATGCGCTCCGGACCGCGCTCAACATGTCCTTGGCGGAACGCGAGGCGCGGTGGAAGACCCTGATCGAAGGGGTGCGGCGCGACGACGTGGCGGCGTGGCGCGAATCCTTCCTCGAACGGCTCTACGCGGTGCGATGACGCACACCCTCACGGTATCCGATCCCAGGGGACTCGCGTCCGATTCCGCTGCACGGGGAGCAATTCGATGACGCGCAACCTGGCCGTGGACCTCGGGGGGACCCACGTTCGGTTCCGGCTCCTGGCGGACGGGGAGGACAAGGACGATGCCCGGCGCCGGCCGAAGCCGGTGCACGTCGTCGAGACGCGCGGGGTCGCGAGCTTCGAGGCCGCGCTCGGGCAATGGCGCGAGCGGGCGGGGGTGTGCGGCCGGCTCGACGCAATCGCGATCGCGGCGGCGGGGCCGGTCGCCGGCGGTCAGGTGCAGGTCACGAACCTCGGCTGGACCCTCGATGCGCGCGCGATCGAGCGCTCCCTGGGCGCCGGGCGCTGCCTGCTCGTCAACGACGTCACCGCTGTCGCCTGGGCGCTTCCCCGGCTGGGCGAAGGCGACGTGCGGGAGCTTGGGACGGGGGATTCGGGGGGACGTGCGGCAGGTGTCGGGGAAGGATCCGGTGCGGGTGATCGGGACGACCGCGGAAAGGATCATGTGCACGGGCCCGGTGCGGAGACCACGAGTGTGGCGGACGGGATGCACGGACTCGGCACGGGAAATCCGAAGGGTCGTGCGGCGGAGGACGTACACGGACCGGGAACGGGAGGGCCGGACGGCCTCGCGACGAAGGACAGGCGCAAACCTGGCACAGGCAGACCGGACGGCCGCGCGGCGATGGCGGTCATCGCTCCTGGCACCGGGCTCGGCGTCTCCGGGCTCGTGCCGGACGGCGCGGAGGGTTTCGCCGCCATCGAAGGGGAAGGCGGCCACCGGACGCTTGCGGCGCAGAGCCCCCGTGAATGGGCGATCGTCGACGCGCTCGCGGAAAGGTTCGGGCACGCCTCCGCCGAGCGCGCCCTGTCCGGGCCAGGTATCGAGGCGCTCTATCGTGCGGTGGCATCGATCGACGGCGTTTCCTGCCGTGGGGACAGGACCGCGGCGGAGATCGCGCACGATGCGTTCACCCGTTCCGACCCGATCGCTGTGGAAGCCGTCGCGACGTTCACCGGCTTCCTGGGCTCGGTGGCAGGCGACCTCGCGCTCACCCTCGGCGCCCGCGGCGGCGTGTACCTCGCGGGCGGCATCGTTCCCGGATGGGGCGGACGCTTCGACGCCGCACGCTTCCTCGACCGGTTCCGCGCGAAGGGCCGCTTCCGTGACTGGCTGAGCGCCGTCCCGGTCCATGTCGTAACGCATCCGTCCCCGGCCCTCGCCGGAGCCGAACGCCTGCTGCGGACAGGTACGCCTTGAGCGCGGCGCGATCCGGGAGATGGAGAATCGTTCCGTAGTCTGTACCCAAGTACCCAAGCCGAGCGCCGACGCGAACGGTGCGCCGCGGAGATTGCCGCCGGAGCCTGCGTTCGAATCGGCGGGTCGCGGAACTGAGCCTGATGGCCTGTCAAGGCGCCCGCAGCCGCGCCGGCCGTCCCGGCCGGCTCCACATCCTCCGGGAGCTCCGCCTCGCGCCTGGCGATGTATTCGCGCAGAGCTTCGTCCATCGTCGGATTCTGTTCCGCTTCCGTGATGCCCCGCCCGCCACCGCGACAGGGGCGGATTCCGGTTACCATGACTCTCGGGTCTCGGGGCTGCCTTGGCGATTTCCGCGGGGCATCGAGAGAAATAGGGGTGATCGGGAGTGACCATGCGACGAATCGTCTCAGCCATGCTGCCCCTCGCGGCATCGTCATCGCGGGAACGTAATTGGCGTGGTGGTGAGCAAGCTCGACGCCGCCCGTGCCGCCAGACTGGCCGGCGACATCCCGCAGAACGTCAACTTCGCCATGGAGGGCGCGCTGGTGCCCGGCTTCTCGACATCCCAGGGCAAGATCACTAAAAATATATCGATTTCAGTGAGTTAATGCGATTCAAACGGTCATTTCCAATGGAAAACTGTGTTGATCCATGTTCGTTTTCCAGATTGCGCCCTTTTTTGAATTGACCTGAATGATGGTGACTCCTCTAACGTGTTGACAAATCATGAGGTTCATATGCGGTTGCCCTGCTCGACGTCCCCGGCGTCGCCTGCCACCGACGCCCGTCGAACGCGAAGCTCGCCCAGGAACGGCACGCGACTTTACCGTCGCCGTGCATTGCCGGGAGCAGGCGCCGACACACTCGCCCGGCATGGCGAGAGCATATGAGCTACGAAACGATTTGCTCGCGGGGAGGTACATCATGTGGTTGGCGGTCGAAGTGGTCATCAACGACACCGGACTCCTGCATCAAAAGTGGAACAGCGGTTGGCTGGACCCGACCTGCGGATGGGAAATTGCGTTCGCCGGTTGGTGCAACGACAAGATCGTTCGCGTACAGATGGAGCCGGCAAACAATGTTCACTGTCGTCCGTACGCGCTCAAGCCATGCAAGGCCGGCGGCAAGCGCAACAGGGCACGCTGGAACAGTTTCACCCAGGATGCGAGCAACTGTAATCCCAAGCGCTACCAGTGCTTCGCCCGGAAGCGGGCCGAGGCGTAGCACGTTCGCCTCAACGGACATCATCCCGCTGCTGTCTCACAATGGATTGGTTTCAGAGCCGCACCCATCGGATCGCTCTATGCAATCATGGATTTATTCTCCAATCATGCCCGAGCCTTTCCACATCGTCACAGTGCAACCGCAATGGGTGCTTCATGATGAAGCCATGGGTACGAAGTCCAAATTCTGGCATCGGGATCCGAACGTCGAAGGGGAGAAGTTGTTCAAGTATGCGCAAGAACGCACGGGACAACACCGGGCAGAAAAGATAGCGGCGGAGGTGGCAGGCACACTTCGTACGTATTGCTCGTGTCGAGTTGGCGGAGCTCGAAGGCAGGCGCGGCACGGTGACCGAATCATTTGCCCGCGAAGGGCGGGAGATGCGGTCCGGCAACGAGATACCGGCTATTACAGTCTCCGATTACGACGTGTGCGAACGGTTTCATCAATCAGGGCATACGCCGGACAATACCCGGTCAGCGTTGGACAGGGTGTTCCCGCGGTGCGAATCCGCTCGCCGCGCCAGACTTCCGTTCGCTGACCATCTGTCGCTGGACGTCTTGATCGGAAGCACCGATCGGCATCGAAAACCGGGGGCTTCTCGTGCGTCGAGGCAAGGGTGGATTCCGTCTGCAACGCTGCCGGCTGGCGAAAGCGTCACCCGTTCGGCGACCTCACACCCCGCCTCGGCCTCCGCCCGGCGAAGCGCCCCAATCTGTTGCATGACCGATCCCCCTGACGGCCGGCACACCGGCCGCCCTGTTGCCGAGACCGCGCGCATCGACGCGATCGACGTCCTGCGCGGCGTCGCGCTGCTCGGCATCCTCCTCATGAACGTCCAGTCGTTCGCGATGCCCCAGGCGGCGTACTTCAACCCGACCGCCTACGGCGACCTCGAAGGGGCGAACCTCTACGTCTGGGTGGCGGGCCGGATGCTGGCCGACCAGAAGTTCATGACGATCTTCTCGATGCTCTTCGGCGCGGGCATCGTCCTGATGGCGGGACGGGCCGAGGCGCGCGGCGACGCCCGCCGGGTGCATTACCGCCGGATGGGATGGCTGCTGGTCATCGGTCTGCTCCATGCCCACCTCCTCTGGCCCGGCGACGTCCTCTTCCTCTACGCCGTCTGCGGGATGCTGGTCTACCCGTTGCGCCGGCAGCCGCCGGGGCGGCTGCTGGCGCTGGGAGCGGGACTGCTCGCGGTGGGGTCGGCGTATTCCGTCGCCTCCGGCGTGTCGTTTCCGTACTGGCCGGAGGCCGAGCGCGCGGCGTTCACGGCCGGCACGTGGCAGCCGCCGCCGGCGATGATCGAGGAGGAGCTCGCCGCCTGGCGCGGCGGCTGGCTCGACCAGCAGCCTCTCCGGTCGGCGGGGGCGCTCGAGTTCGAGACGTACATCCTGGTGGCGTGGGGGGTATGGCGTGCCGGGGGACTCATGCTGATCGGGATGGCGCTCTTCCGGTACGGCGTGTTCGGCGCGCGGAGGCCAGCACGCTTCTACGCGGCGCTGGTCGCGGCGGGGGTCGCAGTCGGCCTTCCGCTCCAGGCGTACGGCATCGCCCTCGATTTCGCGTACGGATGGCCGGTCCGGTCGTTCTTCGTGGGTGCGCAGCTCCTCTACTGGCCGAGCATCGCGGTCAGCCTCGCCCATGTCGGCGTGGTCATGCTGGCCTGCCGGACGGCGGCGCTTCGCGGCCTGACCCGTCCGCTGGCAGCCGTGGGCCGGACGGCGCTGAGCAACTACCTGCTGCAGACGATCCTCTGCACCACGATCTTCTACGGTCACGGGCTCGGCTGGTTCGGGTCCGTGGACCGCGTCGGGCAGATCGGCGTGGTGGCCGCGGTGTGGGCGGTGCAGCTCGTCGCCTCGCCGCTCTGGCTGCGCCGCTTCCGCTTCGGACCGGCCGAGTGGGCCTGGCGATGGCTCACCTACGGCGTGCGTCCGCCGTTGCGGAGAACGCCGGCGCCCGGACCCTCGACGTGAATCGGCAGCGGCGCCCCGCCGGCGCCCGCGTGCTCCTGTGCCGGTCGCGGCGGAACACCCGGTCGATCGGTGATCAAGTCAAGACATGCGCTGGGAGAGCCGATGGCCCCGGCGGACGGATTCCGCACGCGAAGAGAGCCGAAGTCCTGCACCGGACGAGCCGAAGCTCCACTGCCGCACTCCCGCGGTTTCTCTATCGTGCTCCCCATGGATCACGATGCCGCCCACAAGTACCTCTACGCCCTGCGCGAAGTGGTCGCGGACCTGCTGCGCCTCGTGGTTCCGGACTGGGTGGACGACCTGGACCACACGACCCTGGAAGACCTGTCGGCGGAGCTCTTCGACGCAGAACACCGCAGGCGTGCCGGCGACATGGTGTGGCGGGTGCGCTTCCATGAAGGAATGCTCGACAACGACGAAAAGCCCTACCTCCTGGTATTGATCGAATTTCAGTCCACGGTGGACCGGCACATGGCGAAGCGGATGCGCGAGTACACTGAGCTGCTGCGCGACCGGCTGATCCGCAACGGCGTACCGGAGCGCGAAGGCGGCCTGCCGTGGGTGCTGCCGCTCGTGGTGTACAACGGAAGCGGGCGCTGGACGGCGGGGGGCGAGGCATCGGACCTGGCGGCGCTCCCTTCGACGCGGGCGGAGCAGGAATTGGCGCTGTTGCAGCCGCAGACGTACCGGCGCCTTGACGCCGGGGCGAGGTCGCCGGACGATTGGCCGGCGGACAACCGGGTGGCGGCGACGGTGCGCTTGCAGCGGAGCCGCTCCTCGCGGGCGCTGCTGGCGCGGCTGCGCGAGGAGATGGAGCGTTTTCCCGGCGAGGAGAACGGGGCCTTTCGCCAGGCGCTGCACGCTTGGGCGAGGGCGCTGGAGGCGGACAGGACGGGCGGCGGCCTGGAGTTTCCGCCGTTCGAGGGGATGGAACGAGAGGAGGGTGTCGAGATGGCCACGTTGCTGGAGGCGAACCTGAACCGCTGGGACGAGAGGGTGCGTGCGGAAGCTGCCAGACAGGCGCGCGCGGAAGAAGGCGCACGGCTCCTCCGCCGTCAGGCGACGGCAAAATTCGATGCGCGCACGGGGGAGCGCCTGTCGGGCCTGCTGGAGGACCTGACCGCGCGCGAGGATGTGGACCGGGTGAGCGACTGGATCATCGAGTGCGCCACCGGCGAGGAGCTTCTGTCACGGGTGTCCGCCCTTCGGACGCCCGCGAACACCGAGCCGGACGGTCACGGTGCGCCTCGGGCCTGACGCGGCCGGCATCACTCCACCCCTTCCGGCAGCTCCGCCTCGCGCTTCGCGACGTACTCGCGTAGCGCCTCGTCCACCGCCTCGTCCATCGGGGGCGGCTCGTAGGAACGCAGCATCTCCCCGGCGCGGCGCAACGCGCGGCGGTTGGCGTCCAGTGCGCCTTCCGCCCTCCACTGCTCGAAGCTCGTGTTGTCGAGGAGCTTCGGGGCGAAGAACGCGGTCTCGAACTTCTCCAATGTGTGCGCGGTGCCGAGGAAGTGCCCACCCGGCCCCACCTCGCGCACCGCATCGAGCGCGTCTTCGAGGTCGCCCAGGTCCACCCCGCGGCCGAGCCGGTGGTACATCTCCATCTGCTCCGCGTCGAGCACGAACTTCGCGAAGCTCGCGCTCAAGCCCCCTTCGAGCCAGCCCGCGGCGTGGAAGACGTAGTTCGCCCCCGCCAGCAGCACCGACTGCATGGTCATGTTCGATTCGTAGGCGGCCTGTGCGTCCATGAGCTTCGAGCCCGCGGTCATTCCGCTCGACCGCCACGGCAGCCGGTAGCGGCGCGCGAGCTGCCCGACCATGAAGTTCATCAGGCTGATCTCGGGGGTGCCGGCCATCGGGGCGCCGCTCTGCATGTCCACGGTGGCGAGGAACTGCCCGTAGATCATCGGCGCCCCGGGGCGCACGAGCTGCGCGAACGCGACGCCGGCCAGCGCCTCCGCGTTGAGCTGGGCCACCGCGGCGGCGGAGCTCGCCGGGGTGCTCGCCCCCGCCATCACGAAGGGCGAGGCGATGACCGCCTGGTTGCTGGCCGCGTAGACCTTGAGGGCGTCGAGCATGGTCGCGTCCCAGACCAGGGGCGAGTTGCAGTTCAGCACGCCGGTCAGGACGGTGTGGTTCGCGATGAAATCCTCGCCGAACGCGATGCGGGCCATCGCCACGGTGTCCTCGGCCCGCTCGCGCGCGGTGGTCGCGCCCATGAAGGGCTTGTCCGAGTGCTTGAGCAGGCTGTACACGACGTGCAGGTGGCGTTTGGGCACCGCGACGTCCACCGGCTCGCAGATGATGCCGCCGGTGAGGTGCATGGACGGGGAGAGATGCGCGAGCTTGTGGAAGGCGTGCAGGTCGTCGAGGGTGCCGTAGCGGCGGCGGTCCTCGAAGTCGAGCACGAAGGGCGAGCCGTAGGTCGGCACGAACGCCATGTGGCGACCGCCCATGGGGACGCTGCGCTCGGGGTTGCGCGCGGCGAGGGTGAAGGTCTCCGGCGCCTTCGCCACCAGCTCCATGAGCAGGGCGCGGTCGATGCGCACGCGGTAGCCGTCCACGTCGGCGCGCGCCGCCTTCCAACAGCCGATCGCCTCGTCGTCGCGGAAGTCGATGCCGACCTCTTCGAGGATCCGCATCGAGGCGTCGTGGATGCGCTCGAGCCCTTCTTCGTCGAGCACCTCGTAGCAGGGCAGGGCGAGCTCCAGCGGCGGCAGCATCGGCGCCGGTGCGCCGACCCGCGCGCGGTGGCGGGCCGCGCGTCCGCTGTTCCGGGGGCGTCGGGTGGTCATGGGATGGGCTCTCCTCGGTAACCCGCCACGTTCCGGCGGCGGACGCCGAACACCATCGCCATTCGGGGACGGTGCGTTCTTGCCGATCCGTCACGCGACATGGGCTGATACTGTCAAAGGCAACTTGTCGACGCGGGATGGCGGATCAGCCGGAAGTCTCCGGCCTTCCGCCGCCAGCCGCCACACCCCGTGCCGGATCCGCTCCGCCGATCCGGCACGTCCAGGATACATTACCGCCCCGCTCACCTAGTTCACGAACACCGACCGTCGACCGCCGGGCAACATCTCCTGCGCCGTACCACGATCACCGATCACCCGCCGATCTGCCGGGTTCGTCCACCCGCCGGCGCGGGCTATACTGGCGCCGCGCGGTGGATGCACACGAGGCCCGCCCGCTTTGCGAATGGAGGCCGTCGATTGGCCACGTACAGCGATGCCGACCTCGACGACGCGGTTGCGGCCGGCGTGCTGGCGCCGGAGGCAGCCGCCGCCTTTCAGGAGCACGTGGCGGGGAAACGCCCGACGCCGGCCGCCGACGAGGAGCACTTCCGGCTGGTCACGAGCTTCAACGACGTCTTCGTAGTGATCGCGGGCGTGCTGGCATTGTCGGCGAGCGCCGGCATCGTGCGCGCGTGGATGGATGCCCCGATGGCTCCCGGGCTGGCCACGATGGGCGTTTCCTGGCTGCTGGCGGAGTACTTCACCCGGCGGCGGCGCATGGCGTTGCCGTCCATCGTCTTCTTTCTGACCTTCGTTTCGGGGGCGTTCTGGACGGGTACGGCGGCGTTCTCGCCCTGGTTCGGCGAAGCGCCCGAAAGGCTGTACGGCCACCCCGACAGGCTGTACGGCATGTTCGCGCTCCCCCGGGCCCTGGCCGTAGAGCACGGGCTGGTTACGGCCTTCGGGCTCGCCGTGCTGGCGGCGTGGGGCCACTGGCGGCGTTTTCGCGTTCCCGTCACCGTGGCCGCCGCGGTGGCGGCGATCGTCGGCGTGACCATCGCCGGGCTCGCGGTGGCCGCTCCGGAGTTCGTCCACGAATGGTTCACGGCGCTCGTCCTGGGCAGCGGACTGGGCGTCTTCGCCCTGGCGATGTATTGGGACCGGTCCGATCCGGAGCGCAGGACGCGGCGCGCGGACGTGGCGTTCTGGCTGCATCTGGTCGCCTCGGTGTTGATCGTCCACCCGGTCTTCCTGTCCCTCGGCGGGGACGGCGCGGTGAGCCAGGGGGTATGGAAGGCGTGGAGCGTGGTGGGCATCTATGCGCTCATGGGCCTCGTGGCCCTGATCGTCGACCGGCGGGCGTTGCTCGTGTCGGGGTTGCTGTACCTGGTGCTGGCGGTCGGCGGCCTGATCGAGGAGGTGGTGGCGATCGGCATGGAGTTCGAAGTGTCGTCGTTCTTCATCGGTGCGGTCCTGCTGCTGCTGTCGGTGTTCTGGAAGCAGGCCCGCGCGCCGTTGCTGGCGAACCTCCCCGTCGCCTGGCAGGCCAGGCTGCCGGCGGCCTGAACAAGGAGCAGGCTCGCCGCGCCTCCCGCGATCCCGTGACGTGGAGTACGGAACTCGGACGCGGCGGGTTCCGGAGCCACGTGGATTCCGGCGGACGGGTGACCGGCACGCCGAACGCGCGAAAAGAGGTCTCGTCGTGCCCGCCTGCGCCGCCGATCCCCACCGAGTGCGGAGTAGTAGAGTATTCCGGCAATCCGCACGGGGGCGTTCCCGCATGAAACGGCTGCAGCAGGCGTGCGCGCGCGTGGTCGGTACGCGTGCATTCGACAACGCCGTCATCGCAATGATCCTGGCGACGGCCGTCGGGCTCGGCGTGGATACGAGCGTGTCGCTGAACGCCCGCTTCGGCGCCTTCGTCGGTTGGGTCTACCAGGCGGCCCTGGTGGCGTTCATCCTCGAAGCGGCCATGAAGCTCACGGCCGTCGCGCCCCGTTTCGAGCGCTACTTCCGTAACGGATGGAACCTGTTCGACTTCACCGTCCTCGTCTTCGCCCTGATTCCCGATACCGGCCAGTTCGCGCTCATCGCGCGGCTCGTGCGGCTTCTGCGGGTGTTGCGCCTCGTCACCGTGGTGCCCCAGCTCCGGATCATCGTCGCGACCCTCGTGCGCTCGCTGCCGGGGCTCGGGCACGTGATGATGCTGATCCTCGTGATCTTCTACGTCTACGCGGTGGCCGGCGTGCATCTCTTCCGCGGCCACGACCCGGTGCACTGGGGCTCGCTCGGCACCGCGCTGCTCACCCTGTTCCGGGTCATGACGCTGGAGGACTGGACGGACGTGATGTACACCGCCATGGAGCTCCATCCGATGAGCTGGCTTTTCTTCGTGAGCTTCGTGATCGTGGCCGCCGTGGTCATGATCAACTTCGTGATCGCGGTGGTGATCGACAACCTGCACGAGGCACGTCTTGAGGTGGCGTTCACGGAAGGTGAGGAGACCCTCCGGGCGATCCGCGAGGAAGCGGCGAACGCCCGCGACACCCTCCAGCGCATCGAGGCGCGGGTCGAGCGCTTGCAGGAGAGGTCATGAGCCGGTCACGGGGGACGCCGGCACCCGGAGGCCACCGGCTGCCACGCCCACGTCCGGTGAGGCCATGCCTCGACATAGGTAGTCCCCTACCCGTATAGGTAGTCCCTTACCCGTGAAGTCTTCGACAAAACGGCGAAGAGTTGTCCGCCGCCCGGCTCCCTGATGCCGGATTCCCGGGATCGGCGTTTGGTTCCGGCTACGCCGGGTTGGGTACTTGAGCGGAACCTCCTGGTCGACCCTGGTCATTCCAGCCTCAGAGCAGGGGATTCGACGTGCCTGTCGCCCGGATGCTCCTTGCAGATCGGCTTGAGTACCTGCGTATGATGCCTCGAACCGTCGAGGCAAGTGCGGCCACGGGTCGGGCTCCTGGGAACGGCGTGTCCTGACGGACATGGGCGTCCCGCCCGCAGAATATCGTGGGCCTGCGGCCCACTGCGGGCGAGACGCCTGCCTTTTCAAGGCCGCCTTGTGCGGAGCTCGACTCGATTGCAGATCATGGCGTCTTGAGGATCCAGGGCGCTACGCATGCGGCAGTCCCTGTGCAAGACGGGCGGGCCGTGCGGCAGGGGATGGGTTCCTGGCGCCGGCAGGCCGGTTTCCTCGATGCGGCCCTCGTGCGCCCGGATGATGGGATACGGAGAGCCCCGGTCATGACTCCGCGCGAGCGGTACCGCGACGAGATCGCCCGCGGCGTGCTGCTGCCCGATCCTGCGCAAGCCGCGCTGGTCGATGAATTGGAGCGGATCCACCAGTCGCTCGCCGAAGTACGGGACGGCGGCGTGTTTTCCCGGCTCGGACGCCGGTTCGGGCGCGGGAAGCGAAGGCCCGTGCGTGGCCTGTACGTGTGGGGCGGGGTCGGTCGCGGCAAGTCTCATCTCGTCAACCTGTTCGCCTCCGCCCCCGGTTTCGATTCGAAGCTGCGCATCCATTTCCACCGTTTCATGCAGCTCGTGCACGGGGAGCTGAAGACCCTGCCCGATCGCGAAGATCCGCTGCGGATCGTCGCCGAGCGGCTCGCCGCGCGGGCGCGGGTGCTGTGCCTCGACGAGTTCCTCGTCTCCGACGTCACCGATGCGATGATCCTCGCCCGGCTGCTCGCGGTGCTGTTCGAGCGCGGCGCGACCCTGGTGGCCACGTCGAACATCGAGCCGTCGAAACTGTACGCAGGCGGCCTGCAGCGCGAGCGCTTCCTGCCCGCGATCGAGGAGATCGAGAGGCACACGACGGTGCTCCGCCTGGAGGGCGGCACCGACTACCGGTTGCGCGCGCTCGAACGCGCGCGAACGTACTACACCCCGCTCGGCCCCGAGGCCGAGGGGGGGCTCGCACAGTGCTTCCGGACGCTCGCGCCCGAGCCCGGATCCGCCGCCGGCGGGACACTGGGCATCCTCGACCGGGAGGTGCCGGTGATCCGCCAAGCCGACGGAGTCGTGTGGTTCGACTTCGCGGATTTGTGCGGCGGGCCGCGCTCGACCGCCGACTACATCGAGATCGCGCGCAGCTTCCATACCGTGGTGTTGAGCGGCGTCCCCGTGCTCGACGACGAACGGCGCGACCCGCTACGCCGCTTCATCCATCTCGTCGACGAGCTGTACGAGCGCAACGTGAACCTGATCCTCTCCGCCGCCGCCGCCCCGGAGGAGCTGTACCGCGGCCGCCGGCTCCGTGAGCCGTACCGGCGCACGTGTTCCCGGCTCGTCGAGATGCAGTCGACGGCTTACCTCGGCCGCGGCCACATCCCGTGACGGCACACCGGGACCACCGGTGCATCTTCGAGTCCCATCCATCGATCCTCCCGCGGCATTTCCGGATCGCCGGGCACCTCCTCGACGCCCGAAGCCGGGCAGATGACGTACTGCAACACCGGGCGGCCCATCCACCCGTGACGCACCGCAGCCCGCCGCCGGATGGCTGTCCGGCCGGTATCCCGTCTCCGCGTGTTGCGCGTCGCAAGCCCGAACTTATACTGACCCCTCCTGAATGACGTTCACCATGGCAACCGGAAGAGGAGGGACCTGTTCATGCCCGAATACACCACCGATGACATCCGCAACGTGGCCTTCGCAGGGCACGGCGGCGCCGGCAAGACGACCCTGGTGGAAGCGTTGCTTGCGCACGCCGGCGTCATCGGTGCGCCCGGGAGCGTGGCGAAGGGCACCTCGGTGTGCGACTTCGATCCGCAGGAGAAGGAGCACCGGCACTCGCTCCATGCCGCGGTCGCAAGCTTCAACCACGGCGCCCGTCACGTCAACCTGGTCGATACCCCCGGCTACCCCGATTTCCTCGGCCGGGCGCTGCCGGTCCTCGCGGCGGTGGAAACCGTGGCGGTGGTCGTGGACGCGAGACAGGGGGTGCAGATGGTCACCCGGCGCATGATGGAGGCCGCTGCGCAACGCGGGCTCGCGCGCATGATCGTGGTGAACAAGATCGATGCGGACGAGCTCGATCTCGAATCGCTGCTCGCGAGCCTGATCGACGCGTTCGGCAAAGAATGCCTGCCCATCAACCTGCCCGCGGGCGGCGGCGGGAGCGTCGTGGACTGCTTCTTCGCACCGGGGGACGGGGAGGTCGACTTCTCGTCGGTGGAAGACGCCCACACCCGCATCGCCGACCAGGTCGTCGAGGTCGACGAGGAACTGATGGAGCGGTATCTGGAGGGGGAGGAGCTGGAGGCGGACAGGCTCCACGATGCGCTCGAGAAGGCGTTGCGCGAGGGCCATCTCGTTCCGGTGTGTTTCGTCTCGGCGGAGACCGGGGCGGGGGTCGCGGAGCTCGCCGAAGTAATCGAGAAGGTCATGCCCAGCCCGCCGGAGGCAAACCGTCCGCCGTTTCGCAACGCCGCGGGAGAGCCGGTCGAGATCGCGCCCGACCCCGGCGGCGCCTCCCTCGCCCACGTCTTCAAGGTGTCGATCGACGCCTTCGTGGGCAAGCTCGGAGTGTTCCGGATCCATCGGGGCATGGTGACGAAGGACACCCAGTTCCACATCGGCGACGCGCGCAAGCCGGTGAAGGTCGGTCACCTGTTTGCGCTTCAGGGGAAGGACCACGTCGAGATCGACACGGGGATCCCCGGCGACATCTGCGCGGTCGCGAAGATCGACGAGGTGGTGTACGACGCGGTGATGCACGCGGCCCCGGCTGACGCGGGCCTCGCCTTGGCGTGCCCGGACCTGCCCGCGCCGATGCTGGGCCTCGCGATCTCGGCCCGGACCCGCGGCGACGAGCAGAAGCTCGGGGACGCGCTCTCGAAGCTCGCGGGCGAGGATCCATGCTTCGCGGTCGAGCACAACGCGATCTTCAACGAGACGGTCATTCGTGGCCTCGGGGACCTGCACCTGCGCATGGTCATCGAGAAGATGAAGGATCGGTACAACGTGGAGGTCGAGGCCCGGCCGCCGAAGATTGCCTACCGCGAGACGATCCGCAAATCCGCCGAAGGCCACCACCGCCACAAGAAGCAGACCGGCGGCGCCGGGCAGTTCGGGGAGGTCTACCTCAAGATCGAGCCGCTCGAGCGCGGCGCCGGCTTCGAGTTCGTGGATGCGGTCGTCGGCGGAGTGATCCCGAACCAGTTCATTCCCGCGGTGGAGAAAGGTGTGCGACAGGTGCTGAACACCGGTGCGGTGGCCGGATACCCGCTCCACGACGTTCGAGTGACCGTCTACGACGGCAAGCACCACTCCGTCGATTCCAAGGAAGTCGCGTTCGTCACCGCCGGGAGGAAGGCGTTCGTGGACGCGGTCACCAAGGCCAGCCCGATCATCCTCGAGCCGATCGTGGACGTCCACGTGACCGTGCCCCAACAGAACATGGGCGACGTCACCGGCGATCTTTCCTCGAAGCGTGGCCGGATCAACGGCACCGAGGCCATGAGCGGAGGGATGGTGATCGTATCGGGGAAGGCGCCGCTCGGCGAGCTCGGCAGCTACCAGTCGGAGCTGAAGTCGGTGACCGGGGGGGCGGGCTCGTTTACCATGGCGCTGAGCCACTACGATCCTGTGCCGGCCAACATCCAGCAGCAGCTCATCGCGGAATTCAAGCCCGCTGCGGACGAGGACTGACTTCCGCTCGCGCGCACCTCCGTGAAGCCTCGTTCGTTCACCGGCCCGGCCCCGGACGAGGCCGGCGCGGGCATCCAGGATCCGCCGGTGAGGCGTGTCGGGGGTCAGGGACGTGTCTGCGCCGCGGAGCGCTCGTCTGCGTGGCGCTTCTGGCCTCCGGGTGCGCCGGCATGGCGAACGTCAGGGGCCTGCTTCAACCTTGGCTTGCGCAAGTCGCGCTCGGCGCGGTTGTCGGTGAAGGCGACGCGGGGAGTTTGGCGAAGCGCAGCACTTCGGTTTCGTACCGTTGCATTCGACTCTACAAAAGAGTACAAGCCTGCAGGGAGGGCGTTCGAGGGTACGTTGGGCGGCGCTCCACGCGGCGTGTCGTTGTTGGCGCGTTCACAGCTCGGGGATCGGGAGACATGCCGCCGGACGCTGAATGCCTTCGGGGAATTTGTCCGGTCATGGGCGGCCTCATCGACAAGCACAAGGAAGCGGCTTGATGTCTCGCATCGCAATGACCCGTCGTCGCCGACAGAGCTCCCTTCGGCTGCGTTGCGGAATGCCTGCATGGGCGGTGCCGGTGCTTCTGTGGGCGGTGCCGGTGCTTCTGGTCGCCGGATGTGCAGGCATGGCGGACATCAGGGACGCGCGCGACTTCATGGAGCTGTACTCGCAGGGGGATTACCTCGAAGCAGCCGGAGCCTTGAGCGGCGAAACGGGCCTCGACTACGATGAGGAGAATCTGCTGACCTCGCTGCAAGTGGGGACGGCGCTGAGGGCGGCGGGTGCATACGAGGCGTCCCAGACCGCGTTCGACCGGGCAGAATCCAGGCTCCTGTGGAAAGCCGACGAAATTACGAGCGTCGATGAGCTTCTTTCGGCCGGGCTCACACTCGTGACGAACGACTTGGCGCGTTCGTACCAAGGAAACATCTACGACGGGGTCCTCGTCAACACGTTCAAGGCGATGAACGCCGTGTCCCTGGGCGATACGGGCCGCGCCCGGGTCGAGTTGAATCGCGCGGATCAGCGCCAGACGAATGCCGTCGAGCAACTGGCGGTCAAGGTGCGCGCCCTCGGCGCGGACGATCCCGGGGAAGGGGAGAATCCCCAAGCCCGGGACGAACAGATCGACAGTGCACTCGCCGATGTCTGGAAGCCGGACAGCCAAGTCGCCAGGCGGCTGGCCGCCGTGGAGGCGCTGGGGCAATATCGGGACCTCCGGAATCCTTTCACCGACTGGCTTCACGGGGTGTTTCGGCTGGCTACGGGAGAAGCGAACCGGGCGTCCAACCTGCTTCGTGATGCGGCCGTCCTCAATGGACGCAACAATCGCTTCGTCCTGGCCGATCTCCTGTTGGCGGAGACTGCGGCCGGTGGTTCTTCCGGGGTGCCGGAGCGGGTGTGGATTATCCACGAGGACGGTACGGGGCCCTATCTGGATGAGTTCCGTTTCGATTTTTCGGTGGCCACGGCCAACGGGGTGATTGCCGTGGGCATCGCGCTACCGGAGTTCGTGGAGGGTTCGTCTGCGGTGGGGGCACTGGCTGTTACGGCAGACGGGCAAGGCTATCGGACGGAGCCCCTCCTGAACGTCGACCGTTATGCGGCCACCGAATTCCGCGCCGGATACGGCGCAGTCGTAGGCAAGGCGGTCGCATCCGCGATCATCAGGGTCGTCTTGCAGTCTGCCGCGCAGAAGGAGGCGGACGAGCAGGGGGGGGTGGCTGGAGTGTTGTTGAGCCTGGGTTCGACGATCGGATCGGTCGTATTGACGCAGGCCGACACTCGGACATGGACCGCGCTGCCGAAGTCCATCTCAGTGGCGAGCCTGCCGCGGCCGTCCGACGGCAGGCTCCGGATCACCACCACCGGCCGGCAGACGATCTACGACGATGTTCTTCCCGCGGGTCGTTTCGTGCTGGTCACGGTGAAAACGGTCCGAGTGGGTGCGCCGCCTTCGATTCACGTAGCTGCATTCGGTGAATAGTGGCGAGGACGAACAAGGGCAGAACCACGGCGCGAGACGCGGGATTGTGTGGCCGGGAATGACCTCGCTATACGATTTGCACCGGATCGACTTCGGAGGGCAGCATGGTGACCAGCATCCGAATCGGCGTGGCTCGCATCCTGATCGGAGCGGTTGCATCGATCGCATGGGGAGCGAGCTTGACCGGCTGTACCGGTGCTGCGGTTGTGGCAGCCCCGCCCTGGTGGGAGCCTCACCTGACCGTGGACCGCGATCTGAAGGCGCGCGGCTTGAGGGAGATCAGATTGACCCGGTCTCGTAGCGAATCAGGATTCCTTCGTATCGCGGGTGAGTACGTCAACCGGTCCGATGCCAAGCTTTCGGCAATCTACCGCTTTACCTGGCTCGACGATTCCGGAATGCCCGTCGAGGGTATCCTGGGAAATTGGGAGGCCGTTCACGCCCTGCCCCGGGCGCGGGCTACGTTCTCAGGTATCGCACCGAGAGCCGATATTCAGAAATTTCGAGTCGAATTGATGGCCGCATACCGGTTGAAGGGCCAACCTCTGCGGAAACAATCGGATCGCTGATTTCGTAGTCATACCACTCGATGCACCGAGAACCGAGGAACGGACCATGATCCCGATGACCTCCAAGACGACCGGCCGCTTCATGCTTGTCGTGGCAATCGCATCGCTGGGCCTGACCGGCTGCCCCAAGACGACCGTCGTCAACCTGAGCGATCCCGGGTATACGACGAGCCCGCAGACCGGAGGCGAGACCACGATGGGGCTCGACTACCGGGATTTCGAATTCTCGGCCAAGCAGGCCATCGATTCCTTCCTCGCCAGCCCGTTGTCGCGCAAGCCCGGCAGCACCGCGCCCTGGGTCATGGCGGTCAGCCGCATCGTCAACGACACCACGCTCAACCTCGATACCGATCAGCTCGTCAAGAAAATCCGCATCGCACTCCTCAACAGTGGGCGGGTAATCGTCACGACGGCGGTCGGTGCGGGCGGGCCGGAAGACAGGCTGAGCGCGGAAGTCCGCCAGTTGAGGGATTCCAAGCTGTTCAACCAGAAGACGGTCGCCAGGGAGGGCACGATGGTCGCGCCGGAATTGAGCCTTTCGGGCAAGATCATCCAACGTGCGAACACCGTCGGCAAGAAGCAGCAGGTTGACTACTACTTCCAGCTCTCGATGACGAACATCGACACCGGGCTTGCCTATTGGGAGTTCGAGCAGGTCATCGCGAAGCTGGGCGCGAACCAGAGCTTCTCGTGGAACTGAACGCTGATGCACGATCGTCTGCGGGCGTCCGTGGACGGTTGGGGCACCTTCGAGTCCCGGGTCTCGCCTGCCCAGATTCTTGAAGGACGTTCACGGGACGAAGTTCTGGAATGTGGACGTTCCTGCTCGATCGTACAGGAGCCAAGTGATGGACAATCACCCGGAACGGACTTCGCCGGCAACCGGAGGAAGATCTTCCTCTCGATTCGCCGGGCTGGTCGCACTGGCTTTCTCTCTGACGCTCAACCATGCTGCGGTCCTCGCGGATACCGATTCTTCGGAGACCGTCTCGACGGCGGTCCAAGGATCGTCCGAAGACGCCGAAGGCGTGGTTGCGCGGATGATCGAGGAGTGGCTGGGAGAAGGTGCAGGCCGCGGCGCATCGCCGATCGGACTGCCAAGGGCCTCGCAGAAACGAAAGAAGAAGACGCCTGTCAGCGGCACTGCTGAAAGCAGGGAACCGGATCTTGCCGACTTCTGACCAGGAGTCGGCGGGGGAGGGGTGGGTCGGTGGAACGCAGCTCGACAATCAATTGGGGCTCCGGAGCCATGAAGCTCATCGCCGTGGCAACATGTGTCTTCTTCTTCGCGGCGGTTGCGGACGCCCGGACTCGCGTCGTGAAGCGCGACGTCTCCGGAACGGGTCTCACTGAACAGGGAGCGGTTCTGAACGCATTGCAGGAGGCCACGTTCCAGATCTGCGGGGTTCGCATCGAATCGAAGACGGAAGCCCATGCCGAGCTGATCGAGGAAGGCGATCGAACAAGGATGTCCGAACGGGTCAATCGGCAAATCAAGGTCCGCGGCGGGAAGAATTGCAAAGGGTTCGACGGCTATGACGTCCTTTCCGTCGAGCTTGGCGATCCGGGGTTTCGGGCAGATGTCCGGGTGCGATACGTGACGTACAAGGTGCCGGGGCCGGCCATGAAGCGACGCCGCATCTCGGTGATCGACTTCCCCATGGACGAAGTACATCTTTACGGCGTCGGCGGAGCACGCCAGCAGCATGGCGGCGGCCGGAAGGTCGGTGAAGGGATCGACGTTGATTTCCGACTCGTCAGAAACTTGCAGGAAGGCTTCCGGGCGAAGATGGAAGAGCTGTTGACGCAGAGCCGTCGGTTCGGCGTCCTCGACAGAAGGCGGCCGGAGGTCTACGAGGCGGAAAAGAGGCTTCTCAAATCGCCGGATGTATCCGTTCGGGAGCGAGCACGATTCGGCAGGGTGTTGGGGGCCGACTATGTGCTGTACGGAACCGTCCACCGCGTTTTGGTGGAGGACCAGAGCCGGTCGATTCAGTTGACCGGCGAGCGGGCGGCTCAGGTGTACGGTTCGGCGGACGTGCGGTTCACCGTTCTCGCGGTGGTGACGCGCCAAGTCAAGTGGTCATCATCGATTACCTTGGAGAAGACGTCCGGTACGGGCGCTTTCCGACCGGAGGATTTTGCCCACGCGCTGCTCGACGACGTTGCGGCTCGTATCATCGACGAGCTGACGGAGAACATCTACCCGCCGAAGGTAACGGAGGTGCTCGAAGCGGGGCAGTTCGTCGTGAATCGAGGAGGCAATACCGTCAAGCCTGGAGATGTATTCGAGCTCTTCGCGCTGGGCGACTGGCTGGTGGATCCGGACACGGGGGAGAGGCTCGATCGCATGGAGACATCGGTCGGTATCGCGAGGATCATGTCCGTGAAGCCGAAGTACAGCCTCGCGCAGTTGGTGTCCGAATCGGTGGAGCTCTCGAACGGCATGGTGCTCCGACGGCGTCGAGTCGAGGATGCCGGGACGATTCCTGTGAAGGAAAACAAGCCGGATTTCAGTGATGAAGACGATGATGGATTGCCGGACTACTTGAATCGAAGTCCCTGATTGGCAAACGGGCGTTCCTGATGCCGATCGGGTCGGCCACGCGTCAACACCAGGGAGGCACGGAGATGAGCAAGAACGGACGAGAGGCGATGTTTCCACGTTTCGCGATCATGATCTCCGTCATCGTCGCAATGACGACGCTGGCAGGATCGGTTCGAGCCGACCATGTGGAAGATGGATTTGGGGTTCTGATTGGCGGGATCGTTGGAGGAACGATTGGATCTGCGATTGGCAAGGGTAGCGGCCGGGAGATCGCCATCGGCGTAGGCAGCGCACTCGGCGCATTGTACGGAAGCGAAGTGTCCTCGCATCGGCATCCTTCCGGAGACCTCGTTCATCAAGCGTACCCCGGGCGGTCGCCTGCTCCTGAAACGGTGAGGTACTACCCTCAACCGATCCCCGTATATATTCACCCCGTTCAGCCGGCAGCGGTGCACGTCATGCCATCGCGGGTCGAGGAGCCCTCGATCACCGTGTCATCGAACATTGGCGGATCGACCGTTGTCCGGCACACGCCGGCATCCGTTACCGAGTGCCGTCTTCTCGAGGGTGGATTGGCACCGGTGTATGGATGTCGGGATACGCACGGCCAGTGGAGAATTCTTCGCTAGATCTCGAGTACCGTTGGCGCGCGGAGGACAGCGGGGTTGGCAAGCCCTGATGAGAGTCTTCAGAGCGTGTCTCGGGTCAAGTGCGCGGGGTTGGCCTGACGAGTCTCCCGCCCACCGCGCCATCTGGAGAAGCGGAGCCGGCGAAGCAAGACAGCCTCATTGGAACCACTCGGTTTCAAGCCCGCGCGGGACGTGTGGGAATGCGCGCGTACGGTCAGGCCTCCGTCGCGACGTTGCGAAGGCTTGCGGATCAGGGCGCCGGTGTGGCGCAATCGGGTGACCACACCCGAGTCCGGGTATTGATGAGGTCATTCGCCATGAGCCAGACGTTGCCGGAGCGCACGAGCGCGGTGGTCATCGGCGGCGGGGTGACCGGCGCCAGCGTCGCCTACCACCTGGCGAAGCTCGGATGGTCCGACGTCGTGCTTCTGGAGCGCCGGCAGTTCGCCTCCGGCACGAGCTGGCATGCGGCGGGGCTCATCGGCACCGCGCGGGTCAGCGACACCCACGCCGAGCTCTGCACCTACACCCGCCGCCTCCTGCCCGAGCTCGAAGCGGAGACCGGACAGTCCACCGGATTCCGGGAGGTCGGCAGCGTCAGCATCGCGCACGGCCCGGACCGCTTCGCGGAGCTCAGGCGGCTGGCGGACTCGTACAACGCGTTCGGGCTCGGGCGCATGGAGGTGATCACGGCCGAGGAGGTCGGGCACTTCCATCCGCTGGTGCGCACGGATGACCTCCTCGGCGGCACGTGGCTCGCGCACGACGGGATGGCCAGCCCCGTGGACGTGGTGAACGCCTACGTGAAAGGCGCCCGCGGGCGCGGGGCGCGCTGCTTCGAGAACGTGAAGGTCACCGGCATCCGCAGCGCGAACGGCAAGGTGGCGGGGGTGGAGACGGAAGCCGGCGACGGCGCGCGCGGGTTCGTCGCCTGCGAGTTCGTGGTATGCGCGGCCGGCCTGTGGTCGCGCCATCTGGGGCGCATGGCCGGGGTGACCATCCCGCTGCACGCCTGCGAGCATTACTACGCGCATACCGAGAAGCTCCCGGACCTGCCGCCCGACCTGCCGGTGCTGCGCGACCAGGACAAGTGCGCGTACTACCGCGAGGACGCCGGCAGCCTGCTCGTGGGCGGATTCGAGCCGGTCGCGCGCCCGATCCGCCTCGACGCGATCCCCGAGGACTTCTGCTTCGACGAGCTCCCCGGCCACACCGACGAGCAGCTCATGCCCGTCCTCGCCGACGCCATGGAGCGCGTGCCCCTGCTGCGGGAGGTCGGCTGGCGCAGCTTCTTCTGCGGCCCGGAGAGCTTCACCCACGACGACCAGTTCCACGTGGGCGAGTCCCCGGAGCTCGGGGGCTTCTACGTCGCCTGCGGGCTGAACTCCGTGGGCATCGTCACCTCCGGCGGCATCGGCAAGGTCTGCGCGGAGTGGATGGACAAGGGCCATCCGCCGCTGGACCTCACCGGCAACGACCTGCGCCGCACCTTCGTCTTCCAGGGCGCGCAGGCGTACATCGAGGACCGGGTGTCGGAGACCCTGGGGCTGCTCTACGACCGCCACTACCCCTACCGCCAGTACACGAGCGCACGCGACGTGCGGCACTCCCCGGTGCACGAACGCCTTGCGGCGCGCGGGGCCTGCTTCGGGGAGGCGGCGGGCTGGGAGCGGCCCAACTGGTTCGCCCCCGAGGGGGTCGAGCCCCGCTACGAGTACTCCTTCGGCCGCCAGAACTGGTTCGAACACTCCGCCGCCGAGCACCGCGCGGCGCGCGAGGGGGTGGCCCTGTTCGACCAGTCCAGCTTCTCGAAATACCTCGTCAAGGGCCGCGACGCCTGCCGGGCGCTGCAGCGCATTTGCAGCAACGACGTGGACGTCGAGCCCGGACGGCTGGTGTACACGCACTGGCTGAACGAGCGCGGGGGGATCGAGGCGGAGCTCACCGTGACCCGGCTCGCGGAGGACGAGTTCCTGGTGGTGAGCGGGGCCGGGGCGACGCGGCGCGATCTGGCGTGGCTCGATCGCCACATCGACGGCGACGCCCGCGCGGTGGTGGTGGACGTCACCGCGCAGTGGGCGGTGTTCGGGGTGATGGGGCCGAGGAGCCGCGCGGTCGTCGGCGAGGTGACCGGGGCGGACCTCTCCACCGAAGCGTTTCCGTTCGGCGCGGTCCGGGACGTGGAGATCGGCTGCGCCGTCGGCCGCGCGGCGCGGGTCTCCTACGTCGGGGAGCTCGGCTGGGAGCTGTACGTTCCCGTGGATCAGGCGCGGCATGCGTTCGACCGGATCATGTCGGCGGGCGAGGCGCACGGCCTGAAGCTGGCCGGGATGCACGCGCTCGACTCGGGCCGGATCGAGAAGAAGTTCGTCCACTTCGGGCACGACGTGGCGGACGTGGACACCCCGCCGGAGGCCGGGATGCGCTGGGTGTGCCGGATGGACAAGCCGGCGCCGTTCATCGGGCGCGAGGCGATCGCCCGCCAGATCGATACGAACCGGCCGCTGCCCAAACGCCTCCTCCAGTTCCTGCTGGCCGACCCGGAGCCGCTGCTGTTCGGGCACGAGCCGGTGCTGCGCGACGGCGAGACGGTGGGCTACCTCACCTCCGGCAGCTACGGGCATACCCTGGGCGGCGCGGTCGGGCTCGGCTACGCCGAGCACGCGGAGGGGGTGAGCCGCGGGTGGGTGGAGAGCGGGACGTGGGAGATCGTGGTCGAGTGCGAGCGGGTCCCCGCGAAGGCGTCGCTCGGTGCGCTCTACGATCCGAGGGGCGGACGGGCGCGGGGGTGATGGAGACGCGAGGGCCGGCGATCCGGCCCCGTCGGATGCTCTCCTCCGCGAACGTCCCGCCGCCTTCCTCGACGACCGCTTCGGAGATCAACCGACGTTTCGAGTCGCAAGGATCTCCTGTGCTTTCGTGCGGTCGCCGGTGCTGTTGATGAAACGAGGGCCGTCGAGGAAACACAGCGAGAACCCGAAGCCGCGGTACAGCGCCACGATCCGGGGCGTGGCTTGGTTCGACGCGACCACCGGACCGGGATGCCGGGCGAGCCAAGCCGCGAGCCGCTCCTGTGCGTCCCAGTCGAAGTCTTCTCTTGCGTACTTGCGGAACTGCACGTCGTAAGGCGGGTCCGCGTAAATGAAGTCCTTGGGCGACACCGCGAGCGCTTCGAAGTCCCCGCAGGAGAAGGTCCACCGGGAAAGCGTCCCGGCGTATGCCCTGAAATCGCGGAGATAGCCGATGGTTCGATACCGCCCGAAAGGCACGTTGAATTCGCCACGGTTGTTGAAGCGGCACAGGCCGTTGAATCCGGTTCGGTTGAGGTAATAGAACAGCTCCGCCGCCTTGCGGGTCTCCCGGCCGCGCCGGGTCGCCGTCAGTCGGTTGAAGGCGTCCCGATGCCGATAGTAGAGCTCGTCCTCGTTCCGCATCGAGAGTTTGATGACGAGCCCGCGTTGGAGATGCCGGTAGAAGTTGACGAGATGCGGGTTCACGTCGTTGAGCAGCGCCCGGCGGGGGTCGAGGCCGAGCGCGACCGCGAGCCCGCCGCAGAACGGCTCGACCAGGCGCCGGCGCGTGAACCGGCGCCAGATCGGCGCGACGTGCGGCACCAGCCAGCGCTTGCCGCCCGCCCATTTGAGCGGGGGCTTCAACGTCGGCCGGCGCGGCTCGCCGTCGCCTCGGGTCGTTGCGGCAGTGGTCACGTCCCGGCATCGAAGAGGACGGTCGGATCGGTTCCCGGCACGTTACTCGCTGGGCCCGGGACGCCCTCGAAATCATGGCCACGGACGCCCGCGCGCATCATACCCGACCCACCGGGCGGATCCGCGGCGTTGACGAGGGAATGCCGACGTAATTACCCTGTGATCACATGCTTTCGGGAAATGCGGCTCGTCAAACGCCTGGGCCGTTTGCCGGAAGATCGGGCCCGGATGATCGCGGATACCCTTCAGAGCATGTTCTCCTTCGACTGATTTCCGATCGACGCCGCTTCCACCCATCCCCGGCCGTTCCCCCCCGTCACCGATTGTTCGAATGAGCGGGGGGCCTGCCTGTTCCACGGGAGGTCGTGACCCCGGCACGGCGGCGGTTGCGGCCGGCGCATGGCGGGCCGGCGCGCGCAACGGGTATTCTGTGCATCCTGCGCCTTTCCGGAGCCGGCTTCCCGCGGGGGCGGGCTTGTGAAGGGTCCGGGCAAATTGCCGGCGGGGGCCGCCGGGCGCTCCCGAGGCGCCGGCAGGCCCGACAGGAGTGGAGTACGCACATGGAACGAGTCGTCTCCCTGGATGCCTTGCGCATGGCCGACGTGGCCCGTGTGGGCGGCAAGAACGCATCGCTCGGCGAGCTGATCGGTGAGCTGTCGGCGGCGGGGGTGCGGGTGCCCGGCGGATTCGCGACCACCGCGGATGCGTTTCGCGAATTCCTCGCCTGCGACGGGCTGGCCGAACGCATCCGGCGGCGGCTGGCCAGCCTCGACGTCTCCGACGTGCAGGCGCTCGCATCCGCCGGCGGCGAGATCCGCGGATGGATCACGGCGGCGCCGCTGCCCGGCGCCCTGGAACGCGAGCTGCGCGCGCGCTACGCGGAGCTCGCGGCCGGTGCGCCGGATCCCGCGGTGGCGGTGCGATCCTCCGCCACCGCGGAGGATCTCCCGGAGGCCTCCTTCGCGGGGCAGCAGGAGACGCTGCTCAACGTGCGCGGCGCGGATGCGCTGGTGGACGCGGTGCACGAGGTGTTCGCGTCGCTGTTCAACGACCGCGCGATCGCCTACCGCGCGCACCAGGGCTTCGCGGACGCCGACGTCGCGCTCTCGGCCGGCATCCAGCGCATGGTGAGAAGCGATCTGGGTGCGAGCGGGGTGGCGTTCACCATCGACACCGAGTCGGGCTTCGAGGACGTGGTGCTGATCACCGCGGCTTGGGGACTCGGCGAGCTGGTGGTGCAGGGCCGGGTCAACCCCGACGAGTTCTACGTGCACAAGCCCAACCTCGAAGCGGGACGACCGGCGATCCTGCGCCGCGAACGAGGCAGCAAGGCGTCGAAGATGGTCTACCACGACGATCCGGGCGAGCGGGTCGCGGTCGTGGACGTGCCCCTTGAAGACCGGCGCCGGTTCTCCCTGAGCGACGCCGAGGTCTGCGCGCTCGCGCGAAACGCCGTGGCCGTCGAGCGCCACTACGGCCGGGCGATGGACGTCGAGTGGGCGCGGGACGGGGTGGACGGCCGTCTCTACATCCTCCAGGCCCGTCCGGAGACGGTGCAGAGCCGCATCGCCGGGCAGGCGGTCGAGCGCTTCGAGCTGAAGGAGCGCGGGGCGGTGCTGGCCGAGGGCCGCAGCATCGGCCAGCGCATCGGCGCCGGCGCGGCGCGGCTGGTGCTGGACGCGGCGGAGATGCACAAGGTGCGCGACGGCGACGTCCTGGTCACCGACATGACCGATCCCGACTGGGAGCCGGTGATGAAGCGTACCGCCGCGATCGTGACCAACCGCGGCGGGCGCACCTGCCACGCCGCCATCATCGCCCGCGAGCTGGGGATCCCGGCGGTGGTCGGGACCGGCGACGCGACCCGGGCGATCGGGGAGGGGGCCGAGGTCACCGTCTCCTGTGCCGAGGGCGACACCGGGTACGTCTACGCGGGGAGGCTCGACTTCGAGCTCCGCCGACTCGCCGTCGACACCATGCCGGTGCTGCCGTTCAAGATCGCGATGAACGTCGGCAACCCGGATCGCGCGTTCTCCTTTCGCGCCCTGCCCAACGCCGGGGTCGGGCTCGCGCGGCTCGAATTCATCGTCGGCCACTCGATCGGCGTGCATCCGCGGGCGCTGCTCGACTCCGACCGGCTCCCCGAGACGTTGCGCGAGCGCATCCGCGAGCGGATCGCCGGGTACGAGAGCCCCGAGTCCTTCTTCGTCGAGAGGCTGGTGGAGGGCGTGGCGACGATCGCCGCCGCGTTCCACCCCAAGCCCGTGATCGTCCGCCTCTCGGACTTCAAGTCCGACGAGTACGCCAACCTCGTCGGCGGCGAGCGGTACGAGCCCGGCGAGGCGAACCCGATGCTCGGATTTCGCGGGGCGTCACGTTACCTGTCGGATGACTTCCGCGCATGCTTCGAGCTCGAATGTCGCGCCCTGCGCAAGGTGCGCGACGAGATGGGCTTCACCAACGTCGAGCTCATGGTTCCGTTCGTGCGCACCCTCGACGAGGCCCGCGAGGTCGTGGATCTGCTCGCCCGCAACGGTCTCCGCCGCGGCCGCAACGATCTGCGGATCGTGATGATGTGCGAGGTGCCGTCGAACGCGATCCTCGCCGAGGAGTTCCTGGAGCACTTCGACGGCTTCTCCATCGGCTCGAACGACCTGACCCAGATGACGCTGGGCATCGACCGCAACTCCGAGCTCGTGGCTTCGCGTTTCGACGAGCGCGACCCTGCGGTGAAGGCGCTGCTCCACCGCGCGATCGCCGCCTGCCGCAAGCACGGAAAGTACGTGGGGATCTGCGGCCAGGGGCCGTCCGACCACCCCGATCTGGCGCGCTGGCTGATGGAGGAGGGGATCGAGAGCGTGTCGCTGAACCCCGACTCGGTGGTGGAGACCTGGCTCCATCTCGGGGGAGGGTCCTGAACGTTGCGGGACACCGTCCGCTCGATGAGCGTGCAGGACACCCGCGTTTTCGCACATCGATCCGGCAGGGTACAATGTTGCGGTGCAAGGAAATGCCACGAGCGCACGACAGCCGGTGTGCGGCGAGGTAGCTGGTCCACCGGCAGGACGGGGAGAGCGGGAAGCAACGTCATGAGGAGCGGTGTCGTGGGGGCAGGGGCCGTCGCGGGGCTGCCCGGAGCGCGGTTCGCCGTCGTCGGGGACGTGGCCCCCGTCCGGCCGCATGACCGGCGCTACCGCCCGCCGGTCGGACGGACAGCGAGGGAGGCAGCGTCATGAGGATCTGTGTGGTGGGGGCGGGAGCCATCGGCGGGCTGCTGGGAGCGAGGCTCGCCGTGGCCGGCGAGGAAGTCACCCTCATCGCCAGGGGAGCGCATCTGGAGGCGATCCGCTCCCGCGGCCTGGAAGTCACGATGAACGACGGCGCCGTCGTTCACGCCGCCGGTGTCGACGTAGCCGGCGACATGCGGGAATGCGGTCATCAGGATCTGGTGATCCTCGGGGTCAAGGCGCACCAGATCGCCCCGATCGCCGACGAGCTCCCCGCGCTGTTCGGCCCGCGGACCGTGGTGCTGACGACCCAGAACGGGATCCCCTGGTGGTACTTCCAGCGCCACGGCGGCCCGCTCGACGGGACCCGCCTCGAATCGCTCGACCCGGGCGGGCGGATCGCGGGTGCGATCGCGCCGGGGCGCATCATCGGCTGCATCGCGTACCCCGCCGCGGCAATCACCGCGCCGGGCCGGATCCGCCACATCGAAGGGACCCGGTTTCCGCTCGGCGAACTCGACGGATCGGTTTCGGAGCGGGTGACCGCGCTGTCCGAAACGCTCCAGCGCGCCGGATTCAAGTCCCCGGTGCTGGAGGACATCCGCTCCGAGATCTGGCTCAAAGCGTGGGGCAACCTCTCGTTCAACCCGATCAGCGCGCTCACCCACGCTACTCTGACCGACATCTGCCGGTTCCTGCCGAGCCGCGAGCTGGCGGCGCGGATGATGAGCGAGGCGCAGGCGGTGGCGGCGAAGCTCGGCGTCTCGTTCCGGGTGCCGCTGGAGAAGCGCATCGCGGGGGCGGAGCGGGTCGGCCGGCACAAGACCTCGATGCTGCAGGACGCCGAATCAGGCAAGGCGCTGGAGACGGAAGCGCTCATCGGCGCGGTGGTGGAGCTTGGCCGGCTGACCGGGACGCCGACGCCGAGCATCGACGCGGTGTGCGCGCTGACGCGCCTTCTCGGACACGTGATCGAGGAAGAGCGGGTCCGGGTCCGGGCCGAGCCGCTCGCCCCGGCGCTTCGGGCGGCGCCCGGTCCCATGGCAGTGGCGAGCGGCGGGGATTGAGCGGTTCGCGCGGTCATCGCGCCGCGCCGGTCCCGGGCCGTCGTCAGGTGTGGAGCCGGGTTCCGGATGCAGGCCCGGCCAGAGCCGGCATCCACCGGGGGCCGCCCGGACGAACAACCCCCACCGTTCCTGCCGCGCGATGGCCGAGCGAGCGTGTAGACTGATGCGCCTGCCCAGCGGAGCCGCCGGTCCATTTGCGCTCATGTCCGAACCCGCCGGCATCGCGCTCGTGCAGACCACCTCCACGGACGATTTCGCGGCGAACGCCGCCCGCGCGGAGTCCCTCCTCGAACGGGCGGCCGGCGACGGTGCGAGGCTGGTCGCCTTCCCGGAAGTCGTCTTCCTCATGGCGGACCGCGCCCGCAAGCTCGAATGCGCCGAAGCCCTCGACGGCCCCACGGTGTCCCGGTTCCGGGAGCTGGCGGCGGCGCATCGCATCATGGTCCTCATCGGCAGCATGCACGAGCGGATCGAGGGGGACGGCGCGCGCGTCCACAACACCTCGGTGCTCATCGGCGCGGACGGCGTCCTGCTCGCGGTCTACCGCAAGCGCAAGCTCTTCGACCTCGACCTGCCGGAGCTGCGCATCCGCGAGAGCGACGCCATCCGTCCGGGCGAGGACCCGCCGCCGGTGGTGGAGACGCCGATCGGACGGATCGGGCTCACCATCTGCTTCGATCTGCGCTTCTCCGAGCTGTACGCGGGCCTCGCGGGCCGGGGCGCGGAGCTGATCTTCGTCCCCTCGAACTTCACCGTTCCCACCGGCGCCGCACACTGGGAAGTCCTGCTGCGGGCGCGCGCGATCGAGACGCAGTGCTACGTTGCGGCCCCGGCGCAGTGGGGGCGGCACACCCCCCGCTACACTTCCTACGGGCATTCGATGATGGTGGACCCCTGGGGCCGGGTGACCGCGTGCCTGCCCGAAGGCAACGGATTGATCCACGCGCCGCTCGATCTCGCGCTGCTGCGCAAGGTGCGGCGCGAGCTGCCGATGGGCCGCGGCGTGGAGCCGGCATCGGCCGAAGCGCCGACCGGTGTGGCCGGGGCGCCGAAAGGTGCGGCCGTTGCGGCGGGCGGAGTGGCCGCGGCGGCGGATTGAACACCCTTGGCCCCGCTCCCCGGATCGCGCGACCTCGACAATCCGATCGCCGGCGCCGGGGCGCGGGTGTCGCCCACCTCACGGGCGCCGCGAAAGCGGCGTCATGACGCCGCCCCGCCGTTGACCCGGCTCAGCGCTGGCATCTCCGGCAGAACCAGATCGAGCGTTGCGCGATGACCGCGCGGACGATCGGGGCGGCACAACACGGACAGGGGCCGCCTTCGCGTCCGTACACGTTGAGCCGGCCGACGAACCCTCCCGCCGCGCCGTCGGTGCGCACGTAGTCGCGCAAAGTCGTGCCGCCGGCGTCGATCGCCGCGTTCAGCACCTGCCGGACGGCGATCGCAAGCCGCTCGACCCGTCGGCGCGCGATCCGCCCGCCGGCCCGGCGCGGGTCGATGCCCGCGACGAACAGGGCTTCGTTCGCGTAGATGTTGCCGACCCCCGCCACAGTCCGGGGATCCATCAGCAGGTTCCTGATCGGCGCGGTTCGCCCGCGAAGCCGTCCGTGCAGCCAGGCCCCGTCGAACGTTTCCTCCAGGGGCTCGGGGCCCAGGTGGACGAGCAGCCGATGCCGCGCGGGGTTGGACTCGGTCCACAGCCAGCAGCCGAAACGGCGCGGGTCGTGGTAGCGCACGCATCGACCGTCGTCGAGGATGAGGTCGATCTGGTCATGAAGCCGCGGAGCCTCGCCCGCGTCGAGCAACCGCAGGCTGCCCGACATCCCGAGGTGGACGAGCAGCGTCCCGTCCCCGATCCCGAGCAGGAGGTACTTCGCGCGGCGCCGGACGTCGCGGATCTTCCGGCCGGCGAGTTTGCGCGGCAGCCCGGCGGGCACCGGCCAGCGCAGGCGCCGGTCGCGTACGGTCATCGCGATGATGGTGCGGCCGGCGGTGGCGCGCGCGAGGTCCCGGCGCGTGGCTTCCACCTCGGGCAGTTCAGGCATCGCCGCCGGGCGATCTCACGGGAGCGGCGGGACGCCACTCCGCCGCGCAAGACGATGGAGCGCGACGACGAGTACGAGCCCGGCCGCCATCAGTGCGAACGCGCCCAGCGTGGTCCCGTCGGCCGCGCCCGGCCACACCGGCTCGCTCGCCATCAGGCGGCGCTTGCCGCGCACGATCTCGAAATGGCGTTCCTGAAAGGGCCACACCATCCACAGCGAGCCGATCAGCATCCCGCAGATCGCGAGCAGGGTCACCCGGCGCCACTTGCGCAGCAGCCAGGCGAGCACGCGGCTGAATGCCATCAGCCCGAGCACGACGCCGACACCGAACGGAACGATGACGCCCGGGTCGAGGCGGCCGATACCGTCGAACACGTAGGCGTACTTGCGAAGGATCAGCAGGACGAACGAGCCGGAGACGCCGGGCAGGAGCATGGCCGAGATCGCCAGCGCACCGCTCAGGGCGATGAACCACGGCGCGTCCGGGGTCGAGACCGGCACGAGGTTGACGATCCCGAACCCGGCCGCGGCCCCGGCCAGGATCGCGGTCCATTCGGCGGGCTGGATCCCTTCCAGGGACCGGAGCAGCACGACGATCGAGGCGGCGATCAACCCGAAGAACAGCCCGTAGACAAGCTCCGGGCGCGTCTCGATCAGCCGCGGGAGCGGAACGACGCGCGTGAAGAACATCAGCGCGGCGAAGATCCCGAAGGCGAGGGGGACGATGAGCGCGAGGTCCGCGTGCTCCGCCGCCTGCCGGTACCGGCCCGCGAGCAGGAGGCGCACGAGTGCTGCGTCGAATGCGCGGATCGCCTCGATCAGCCGGCGGTAGATCCCGAGGATGAACGCCATTGTGCCACCGCTCACCCCGGGCGCCACGTCCGCGGCGCCCATGCAGAAGCCCTTCGCGAAGATGAGCGCCGTGTCCTTCAAGGCGTGCGATGGTAGGCGGGACTGAGCGCGTGCACGGCTTCGACGCAGGCGCCGACGTGCTCCGGGTCCACGTCCGGCGTGATTCCGTGCCCGAGGTTGAAGACGTGCCCGGGGCCCGGGCCGTAGGCGGCGAGGACCCGCCCCGTCTCGTCGCGGATCCGGGCCGGCGAGGCAAGCAGCGTCACCGGGTCCAGGTTCCCCTGGAGCGCGACCCGCGTGCCGACCCGCGCCCGCGCGCTCTCCAGGTCCACCGTCCAGTCGAGCCCGAGCCCGTCGCAGCCGCTTTGCGCGATCGACTCGATCCAGCCTCCGCCGCCTTTGGTGAACAGCACCAGGGGAACGGCTCGGGACCGATGGACCCGGGGCACGCGCTCCCCGATGCGGCGCATGTAGTCAAGGGAGAACTCGTGATAGGCGGGCGTGGTGAGCACCCCGCCCCAGGTGTCGAAGATCATCAGCGCCTGGGCGCCGGCGTGGACCTGCGCGCTCAGGTAGACGGCGGTCGCCTCCGCGAGCAGTGCCAGGAGGCGGTGGAGCGCACGGGGGTGTTCGATGAGCATGGTCTTCGCGCGGGCAAAATCGCGCGAGCCTCGGCCCTCGATCATGTAGGTCGCCAGCGTCCACGGGCTCCCCGCGAAGCCGATGAGGGGCACGCGCCCGTCGAGTTCGCGCCGTACGGTCCTGATCGTGTCCATCACGAAGCCGAGATCGTCCTCGGGGTCCGGGACGCCGAGGCGGTCGACGTCGGCCGGCGCGCGCACCGGGGTACGGAACCGGGGGCCTTCGCCCTCGACGAATTCGAGCCCCAGTCCCATCGCCCAGGGGATGGTCAGGATGTCGGAGAAGAGGATCGCCGCGTCGAGCGCAAACCGGCGCAACGGCTGCAGAGTGACCTCGCAGGCCAGCTCCGGGGTGCTGCACAGCGCGAGAAAGCTGCCGGCGCGCTCCCGCACCGCCCGATACTCCGGGAGGTATCGCCCGGCCTGGCGCATGAACCAGACCGGGGTACGGTCGACCGGTTCCTTCGCGAGCGCCCGCAGCAGACGGTCGTTCACCGGCGGCACCTCTCTCCCCGAACCGGGCTCCACCGGACGACACGTCGGCGCTTGGCACTTGTTTCGGGCTTGGCGCGTCCGGCACGTCCGGAAGCAACGGCCTTCCTGCCGGTCCGGGCCGGACGGCCCGGGTAGTGTATCCCGGGTCACCGGGGGCGCCATCATCGTGATGTCGGCGTTGCGAACGTCCGACCTCGGACATTCGCGCTGCAGCGGCCCTGCCGTCACGGCCCGCGCCGCGACGTTTCCGTCACCGTAACGGCAATCGACTCCGCGACCGCCGTCAACAACAAGGCGGCATCGTGGACGGTGCGGGAAACAGGACACACATGGGGACAACCGGAGTGACGGACGCAATGCGCTCGACGCTCCGGTCGTCTCCGGGGATCCGCCTTGCCGACCCGCTGCCTCTCCGGCACACTCCGCCCGCATGGCGGCCCAGGGTATTCGGCGCCGTCACCGGGCCGGCCGTCACTCCTGCCGGTTGGACTCCGGCCCCTGAATTCGCCTTCGGACGACGACGTTTCCCAAGTAGCTCGTTGATCGGGCAGGGCCGTAGCCGGTGCTGAGATCTTTGATCCCGCAACCCGTGCGGCCGGTGAACCGGTGCGCCGGGAGATGGGTATGCGGGATGGCGCAGACCGGGACTTGGGGGGAGCCGTCGCTCGCGGCGCGTGCACTCGTCGATTCGGAGTCGTGGCCGGGATTCCGGGCCCCCACGTCTCCGGGCACGCGGCATTTTTTCGCTCGCCGGACAATCAACAGGATACGAAAGATGGAAATGACCTCTCAGGAAGCATTCGTCGAAACGCTGCGGGTGAACGGGGTGAAGGTCGCGTTCGGGATCGTCGGCTCGGCGTTCATGCCCGGGCTCGACATATTCCAGCGCGCGGGCATCCGGTTCGTCGACGTCGCACACGAGCAGGGCGCCGCCCACATGGCGGACGGATACACCCGTGCGAACGGCGAGGTCGCGGTGTGCATCGCGCAGAACGGACCGGGGATCACCAACTTCGTCACCGCGGTGGCCGCGGCGTACTGGAACCACACCCCCATGATCATCGTGACCCCCGAGACCGGGGCGAAGACCCAGGGCCTCGGAGGGTTCCAGGAGACCCGCCAGCTCCCTTACTTCGAGGAGATCACCTGCCACCAGGAGACCCTCACCCATCCGGTGCGGATGGTGGAGTCGCTGAACCGCTGCTTCCAGCGCGCGCGCCAGCACTCCGCGCCGGTGCAGTTCAACATCCCGCGCGACTACTTCTGCCAGGTGATCGACGTCGAGATCCCCGAACCGATCCTGCCAGGGCGCCAGCCCGGCGACGTGGACACGGTCCGCGCCGCCGCCGAAATGCTGAAGGAGGCGAAGTTCCCGGTCATCGTGGCCGGGGCCGGCGTGGTGCTGAGCGGCGCGGTCGACGAGTGCCGCCGGCTCGCCGAGCGCCTGGGCGCCCCCGTCGCGAACAGTTACCTCCACAACGACAGCTTCCCCGCCAGCCACCCGCTCGCGGTCGGGCCGCTCGGCTACCAGGGCTGGGAGTCGGCGATGGTGCTGGTCAAGCAGGCCGACGTCATCCTCGCGCTGGGCACCCGCCTCAACCCCTTCAGCACCCTGCCGCAGCACGGCATCGAGTACTGGACGGGGCAGGCGAAGATCATCCAGGTGGACTCGAACCCCGACATGCTCGGGCTCGCGAAGCCGATCGACGTCGGGGTCTGCGGCGATGCGCGCGCCGTCGCGCAGCAGCTCCTCGAAGCGCTGGACGGGCACGAAGCGGGGGAAGCAGGCAAGGAGCGCAGGGGCCGGATCCATACGGCGAAGTCCGCCTGGCTCCAGAAGCTCGCTGGCTGGGACCACGAGGAGGACGATCCGGGCAGCACGTGGAACGCACGCGCGCAGGCCGCCGCGCCGGACCGGATGGCGCCCCGGCAGGTGTTGCGCGCCATCCAGGACGGTCTGCCGGCGGATGCGATGGTCTCCACCGACATCGGCAACATCTGCGCGATGGCCAACAGCTACCTCCCCTTCGAGGAGCCGCGGAGCTTCCTCGCGCCGGGGATGTTCGGCAACTGCGGCTACGCCTTCCCCGCGATCATGGGTGCGAAGCTCGCCCGGCCCGATCGCCCCGCGGTGGCGCTGGTCGGCGACGGGGCGTTCGGGATCAGCCTGAACGAGCTCCCGACCTGTGACCGGATGGACATCCCGGTGACGGTGGTGGTGTTCCGCAACGAGCAGTGGGGCGCGGAGAAGAAGAACGACATCCTGTGGTTCGACGAGCGTTTCGTGGGCACCGAGCTCGGCGACCCCTTCAGCTACGCTCGTGTGGCCGAGGCGTTCGGGCTGAAGGGGGTGCGCGTGGACGACATGGCGGACCTGACCGCCGCGATCCGGGAGGCGTGTGCGGCCCAGGACGAGGGCACGACGACCTTGGTGGAGGTGGTGGTCAACAAGGAGCTCGGCGCACCCTTCCGCCGCGACGCGATGCAGGATCAGCGCTGCCTGCTGCCGCTCTACCGGGATCTGACCGTGTCGCGCTGACGGGAGCGTTCTTCGCCGGTACCGCTTTCTCGAGCGCCGGCATCCGCCGGCGCTACGGCAGACGCTTGCCATGATCCCGCAGAGCTCCGAACGGCGGCGCCGGGAACGTGGTTCGCGCTCGTTCGTGAAGTCGTCGATTCGAGGGCATGGCCGGAGAACCCGGCCGTATCGACGTCATCCGGCGTTTTTCCGTAAATGTGCCGATGTGTGCGAGCCGGTCGAGAAGTTGCAACAGGGCCTGTCCGCGGTGGCTTGCCGCGTTCTTCTCCGCGCACGACAGCTCAGCCGCCGTTCGACCGAGCGACTCGACGAAGAACACCGGATCGTAACCGAAGCCTCCGGTACCCCGCGGCGCGTCGAGGATTCGTCCTGCCCAGATCCCCTCGCACACGATCGGGCGCGGGTCGCGTGCATGGCGGAGGTAGGCGATCGCGCAGACGAAGGCGGCGCCGCGTGCCGGCGCAGCGACCCCCTCGAGCGACTCGAGAAGCCTGGCGACGTTGTCCGCGTCGGTTGCACCGTCTCCGGCGTAGCGCGCCGAGTGGACGCCCGGCGCACCTCCCAGGGCATCGACGACGATACCCGAGTCGTCGGCGAGGGCCGGCAACCCGCTTGCCTCGCAGGCGGCCCGCGCCTTGATGAGCGCATTCTCGATGAACGTAAGGCCGGTCTCCTCCGGCGACTCGACGCCGAGGGCGTCCTGCGGGACGATGCGGACGCCGGCCGGACCAAGCAGTGCGCCAAGCTCCGCCTGTTTCCCGGGGTTCGAGCTTGCGAGGACGATCTTCATCCGGGATTCAGGGCCCGGGGCATGGTGCCGGGCTCACGAATCGGCGAGGGCGGCGCGCTGCATTTCGACGAGGGAGGCGACGCCGGCGCGTGCGAGGTCCAGCATTGCGTCGAGCTCGGGGCGCCGGAACGCGTGGCCTTCCGCCGTGCCCTGGACCTCGATGAACCCGCCGGCGTCGTTCATCACCACGTTCATGTCGGTCTCCGCCTCGGAGTCCTCGGCGTAGTCGAGGTCCAGCACCGTCTGCCCCTTGCAGATGCCGACCGAGACCGCCGCGACCGCCCCGTGGATCGGGTCGCGGCAGGGGCGCGCTCGCGCGGGCAGGCGGGAGACGGCGTCCACGAGGGCGACGTATCCGCCGGTGATCGAGGCGGTCCGGGTCCCGCCGTCCGCCTGGATGACGTCGCAATCGACGATGATCGTGCGTTCGCCGAGCGCCTCCATGTCCACCACCGCGCGCAGCGAGCGGCCGATGAGGCGCTGGATCTCCAGGGTCCGGCCGCCCTGGCGCCCCCGCGCCGCCTCGCGAGCGGTGCGCTGGCCGGTGGAGCGCGGGAGCATGCCGTACTCCGCCGTCACCCAGCCCCGGCCACGGCCCTTCATCCACGGGGGCACCCGGTCCTCGATGCTCGCGTTGCACAGCACACGCGTGTCGCCGAACTCCACAAGCACGGAGCCCTCGGCGTGCCGGGTGTAACGGCGCGTGATGGTGATCTCGCGCAGCTCGTCGGCGGCTCGGCCACTTGGACGCATGGGCGGATCTCGACGGATTCGGGGGGCGCGAAGTATAGCGAAGACGCGGCGGGTGCCGGGGACGGGAGCATGGTGCCGTGGGAAACGAATCTGGACGCTTCGGGTCCGGAAACATCGGTGGCCGTTGGCCGGCTATTGTCCTGACGGCATCCGGATGGTGTTCTTCGCTGGCATCGGCTACCGTTGCGGATGAAGGATGGAGTGCCCGCGCACGAAGCGGAGCACCTTTCCGTTTTGCGTTGGCACAGCGAAACGGACTATTTTTTCAATGCACACCGAAGACGATGAAGCAGTCGTGCAGGCACGCGATGCGAAACGGAGGCCGGATGTCCACCACGACGCACTCGGATCCCCGGGACATGGCGACACCCCGGCCGCCTCTCGGCCCGACTCGAATTCCACGACGCCCGAGCCGCCCGTTCATGACAGCCCGCTGAATTCGTTCATGTACGGCCTGAAGAGCATTTTCGAATCGCTCGTCACCCAGCCCGATTTCAGCCGGTATTACGAACGGAATTCGCATCGTCGGCTGCTCGCCTCCTGGACCCGGGTCGGCCGTTCGATGCAGCATGCGCTCGGGAAGCCGGTGACGTTCTCCGTCATGTCCCCCGACGGACGGCGGATGACCCACGTGGTTGCACCGGACACCTCGGACGAGCAATACCAGGCAGCGCTTCGGCGGGCACGGGAGGCGGCGCCGGACCTGGATGCCGGCGCGTCATCGGATCACGTGGTCATCCACGTGACGAGGAAGCAGGCGGCGGACCTCGTGGCCCAGGCGGGCGGGGCGGTGCGGAACGGCGCCGGACGATAGCGACGACAAGAGCCCGTCCAGCGACGGCATCGCCCGCAAGGAAGAAGGCACCGTTACGCCGGCCGATGACGCTGCCGGGGAAACGCCGGTAGTACATATCGAAGAAACTGCTACGGCTGTCCGTTGGGAAGCCCCGCTCCCCCACCCGCATTGCTCGAGGAATACGATCGAGCCGTACCGGGACTCGCGGGTCGAATCGCCGATCAGGCACGGGATTCGGAGAGCCATATCCGTGAGATCGAAAAGAAAGCGCTGACGGCAGCCGTCGAATACCGCACTCGCGGCCAGTGGATGGGGTTCGCCGCCCTTCTGGCGATTCCAGGAATTTCAGCCCTCGCGATCGCGACGGGTGATTCGTGGGTGGCGGGTATCGCCTTGTCCATCGTCACCGGCACCGCGGCCGTGTTCGTTCTCGGGACACTCAAGAAAAGGGATGGGAAGCGACAGGGAGAGTGAACCGAGGTCGCCGACATCGCCGACAGGCAGACACTCTCGCGAGGCTCGCTTGGAACAAGACCGTTGTTTCTCGCCCGCCCGGGCCCAAGCCTTCACCGGAGCCGAACATGCTGCGCAGCATGACCGCATTCGCCCACGTCGAATCACGCGATGACCGGGGCGGGGTCGAGTGGGAGATCCGCTCCGTCAACAACCGCTACCTCGATGTGTACGTGCGCCTGCCCGAGGACCTCCGGGGGCTCGACCCGAAGGTCCGGGAGCGGGTCGGGGCGCGTCTCGGGCGAGGGAAGGTCGACTGCACGCTGCGCACGCTCCCCGGCCTCGACACGTCCGGCGGACTTCCGATCGATCGGGACCTCGCGGCCCGCGTCGCGCAGGCCGCGCGGGCGGTCACCGAGTGGCTGCCCGAACCGGCGCCGGTCAATCCCGTGGACGTCCTGCGCTGGCCCGGGGTGGTGCAGGCTCCGGCGCCGGACCCCGAGCGTACCGGGCACGCCGCGCTGGAGTTGCTCGACCGCGCCCTCGACGAGCTCGTCGGGATGCGCGAGCGCGAGGGTGGACGCATCGGGGCGGTGATCCGGGAACGGCTCGACGCACTGGCGGCGGAGACACCCCGCTTGCGCGGGATGCTGCCCGCCATCGTGCAGGCGTTCGGCGAGCGCCTGAGAACGCGCCTCGCCGACCTCGGCCCGGGCCTCGACGAGGGCCGCGTCGAGCAGGAGATCGCCCTCCTCGCGCAACGCATGGACGTGGCGGAGGAGCTCGACCGGCTCGAAGCGCACGTCGAGGAGATCCGGGCGACCCTCGACACGCCCGGACCGGTGGGCCGGCGCCTCGACTTCCTGATGCAGGAGCTGAACCGGGAGGCGAATACGCTCGGGGCCAAGTCCGCGTCCGTCGTGACCTCGCGCGCGTCGGTGGACCTGAAGGTCCTCATCGAGCAGATGCGCGAGCAGATCCAGAACGTCGAATGACGCGGGAAGATGCATCGGCCGTCCCGCGACGACCCCGGGTGCTCGTGCTGAGCGCCCCCTCGGGGGCCGGGAAGTCAAGCCTCGCGAGGGCGCTCGCCCGCACCGACCCGCGCATCGCGCTCTGCGTGTCGCACACGACGCGAGCCGCACGCCCGGGCGAAGTCGACGGGGGCGACTACTACTTCGTCGATGAGTCCGAGTTCGAGGCAATGGTGGACGCAGGTGAATTCATCGAGCACGCACGGGTCTTCGACCGGTACTACGGGACCTCGCGAGGGGCGCTCCGGTCGGCGCTCGATCGGGGGTACGACGTGGTCCTCGACATCGACTGGCAGGGCGCGCGCCAAGTGCGCAAAGCGTTCCCCGAAGCGGTGACCGTCTTCATCCTCCCGCCGTCGATCGAGGCGCTCCGCTCCCGGCTCATCGAGCGAGGGCAGGACTCCCCCGAGGCCGTCGAGCGGCGGATGCGCGACGTCCGCGCGGACGTCGCGCACCATGGCGAGTTCGGCCACGTGGTGGTGAACGACGACTTCGAGCGCGCCCTCGCCGATCTGCGCATGATCCTCCGAAGCGGACGGGGGGCGCCGCTTGCCTGCGACCCCGAGCCGCTCCTGGCCGCGCTCCGGCTCTCGAGCCCCGCCTCTGAGGCGGACTGAGAGCGGCGGCGCGGCAGGACGCCGAAGCCGCCCTTTGCACCCGACCCCCCGCGCGGCATAAGATCGCCGCAGTATCCGGTCGAGGCGACACATGGACATCATCCCTTCCAATCCACGCGGGTTCTGCGCCGGGGTGGACCGCGCCATCGCCATCGTTGAACGGGCCATCGAGAAATTCCCCCCTCCGATTTACGTCCGCCACGAGGTCGTCCACAACCGGACCGTGGTCGACGAGCTCAAGGCAAAGGGCGCAATCTTCGTCGATGATCTCGACGAGGTTCCGGACGATGCGATCGTCATCTTCAGCGCCCACGGGGTTTCAAAAAAGATCCGGAGAGAGGCCGGGCGGCGTGGGCTTCGGGTATTCGATGCGACGTGCCCGCTGGTGACCAAGGTCCATGCGGAAGTGTCCCGTTACCAGCGCGAGCATCGGGAGTGCGTCCTCATCGGTCACGCGGGCCATCCGGAGGTCGAGGGTACCCTTGGCCAGTTCGAGGACGGCAGGACGGGTCACATCTATCTCGTCGAATCGCCGCAGGACGTGCAGGCCCTCGAGGTCAACGACCCCGATCGTCTCGCGTACGTGACCCAGACGACGCTGTCCGTGGACGATACCGCTGAAGTGATCGAGGCGCTGCAGAAGCGTTTTCCGAGGATCGTCGGACCGAAGAAGAGCGACATCTGCTACGCAACCCAGAATCGACAGGATGCCGTCAAGGAACTCGCGCCCGAATGCGACGTCTTCGTGGTCGTCGGTTCGCCGAACAGCTCGAACTCGAATCGCCTGCGCGAGGTCGCGAGCAATCTCTCGGTGCCGGCGTATCTGGTGGACAACGCCGACGAGCTCGATCCGGAATGGTTCGAGGGTGCACGTACGGTGGGGGTGACGGCGGGCGCGTCCGCGCCCGAGGCGCTGGTGCAAAGCGTGATCGCCCGTCTCACGGAATGGGGCGGACGGCTGGGCGAGGAAGCGAGGGGGACGCGCGAAAGCGTGGTGTTTTCGCTCCCGAAGGCACTGGGCTGACCTGCGGGCTCGACTGACGCAGCATCGACTCGGAGGGGCCGCCTCGAAGGCGGCGCGGTGACCGGCGGTGACGAGCAAAGCGGCCGATGCGCAGGTCCGGAGCGGCGAGGCGGCGGCCCTGCTTCGCGAGCACGGCATCACCCCGACCGCTCAGCGGGTCGTCATCGCGACGCTCCTGCTGGCGCGCCCGCAGCACGTATGTGCGGAGGATTTGCAGCAGATGCTCGCCGGGCGCGGCACCCCGGTGTCGAAGGCGACGGTGTACAACACCCTCGGGCTCTTCGCGCGCAAGGGGCTCGTCCGCGCGCTTGTCGTCGAACCCCACAAGGTGCTCTACGACTCGAACCCCACGCGCCACAATCACATCTATGACGTCGACACCGGCGCCCTGACGGACATCGAACCGGGCGCGATCGAAGTCAACGCACTGCCGGCCCTCCCGCCCGGGACGGTGGTGGAGGAGGTCGAGATCGTCATCAGGGTCCGCCGGTTGCGCTGAGCCGAACGGTATTCCGGAATGCGTCTCTACGCACGAAGACTCTGTACTCCGCCCTCCTCACCCATGCCGGTGTAGCTCAGTTGGCAGAGCAACTGATTCGTAATCAGTAGGTCCGCGGTTCGAGTCCGCGCACCGGCACCATAAAAAACAGGCACTTGCGGGCATATCAGCCGGAATCGGAAACGACGTGCCACCACCATGTCACCGCAGCGCCGCGATTCCGGTGACCGCCGTTGATGCACGCGTCGCGTGCGAAGTACGCTCGCCTCCGGCTCCCGGGCCGGAGCCACCGCCCAGGCAGAACGCGCCATGTCACCCGACATGATCGCGCTCATCGTCGCCATCATCGGCACCGGCGCCACGCTCGCCGGGCTGATCGTCCCGAGCTTGCGCGGGCTCCGCCGCGACGTTCGACACTCACGCCGCCGTCAAGACACTCCGGGAAGCCGGCGGCGATGAAGCGATGGCCGAAGCCATCGTGAACACCGCCAGCGCCGCAGCCGGGGCCGACCGGGACGAGCTCGCGACGGAGGTCGAGCTACGCGCCGAGCTCGCCGCCCTCGAAGCCCGGTTGACGTGGCGCCTGGTGGACGTCGTCGCCGCCATCGTCGCCGCACCCTCACCGCCGGCCGTATGGCCGCCTCGCATCCCGGCGCTCAGTTGATTCCGGTCACGGCGCCAAGGGTTGCGCCGATCTCCCGGTGGAGCACGAGGTCCGCCAGAGCGTCGAGCTCCGTCGCTTCGCGGTTGAGGATCGCCAGGGTCGCGCCGAGCCGCCTGGCGTGGATCGGGAAGCCCGCCGCGGGATAGACGACCAGCGAGGAGCCGATCGCGAGAAAGAGATCGCATTCCACGGTCGCGGCCTCGGCACGCCGCATCGCCGCCTCCGGCATCGCTTGGCCGAACGAGATGGTGGCGGTCTTCACGTGTCCGCCGCAGCGCTCGCAGACCGGCAGCGTGCCATCGCGCTCGAAGGCATCGAGGATGGGCCCGATCGAGTACGGAGCTTCGCATTCGATGCATTGCGCGTACGTCGAATTCCCGTGAAGCTCGACGATCCGCTCGGGGGGCACGCCGGAGCGCTGGTGCAGTCCGTCGATGTTCTGCGTGACCACCGTCGTCACGATGCCGCGGTGGACCAGCGAGGCGACGGCCCGATGGCCGTGGTTCGGCTCCGCGTGCGCCATCGTGCGGTGGCTCTCGGCCCGCTGGCTCCACGCCTCGCGCCGTGCCGGTTCCGATGCGACGAAGTCGCGGAAATCGACCGGGCGGCGCCGCGACCAGACGCCACCGGGGCTGCGGAAGTCCGGGATCCCGGACTCGGTGCTGATGCCCGCGCCGGTGAACACGACGGCACGGCGTGCACCTTCGATCAGGGCGCGCAGCCTTTCGAGGTCCGGATCGCCGGCGATGGGGGTGCTCAACGTCGGCTCCTGCCGTGGTTGCGGCTCCTCCGGAGGCCGCGGCCTTGAGCGCAGCCGATGGAGATCGCCAGGAAACAGGCCATGGTTTTTCCGTCCACGGTTTTCCCATCCGGTGGTCCCGTCACTGGAACCATTGAGCGTATCGCAGGCATCGCACGCCTCAGCCGCGCTTCGGCAGGTGCGTCGCGAGACACTCCGGCACCGGGACGATCACGCGGTCGCCAAGATCCATGATCACGCTCGTACACCGCCCGTCGACGGCCACGCGCCCGTCCGGCCTGATGATCTCGTGTGCCAGGGTGAAGCTCTTCGTCCCCATCGAGACCGGGCGGGTGGTGATCTTCAGTGTCTCGCCGAGGAAACACTCCGCGCGGTAGTTGTAGTCGATGTTGACGACCACCGTGCCACGCCGCTCACCATCGCCCTCGTAGAGCCCGCGGTCCCGATACCACTGCCCTCTCGCACGCTCCAGGTAGCGCACCGCCTCGACATGGTTGAGGTGTCCGAGTCGGTCGCAATGAGCCTCCGTGACCGTGATGTGCGTCACGCCGTCCATGACACGCCGTCTGATCGGCAGGATGCCCCGGACAAGACGATGCGCCATGAGGCGGCGGCTGCATGGTTCGAGCAGGGATTGGGAATCTGCATCTTCCGTCGAGAGGAGGACGCCGGAGTTCGAGCACTCCACCGGATTATAGTTGATGCCCGCCCTGTACACCGCGCCGATGTCCGGGTTCAGCAATTCCCGCCAACGCTCCGGACACGGTCGGGTTACCGGGATCTTGCAGCTACCCCTGTTCGTCTTCTTCTTCGGAAGAGGCTTGTCCGAGATTCCGTCGTGCTCCACCGAAAGGATGCGCGACGCCTTTCTTCGCTGGCAGTGCCGGATCCGCCAGATCTCGATGCGCAGCCACGAAGGCCGTCCCACGGACGGGATGGCGCCGATCGCGTCCCTGGTTCCAGGATCGGTTTCAGCCGCGGGATCGGTTCCGGCCACGGAAGCAGCTCCGGCTGCCGGATCGGCTCCGGTTCCGGGAATGTCCCTGGATCCAGGCTCGGGCTCGGCCCAGGGCGCCGGCCTCGTCGCTCGGATGAAGGCCAGGGCGCGGCGGCTCAGATGCTCGGGCTCGGGCCCAGGGCGCCGGCCTCGTCGCCCGCATCGTCACCGTGCTCTGCCGGCGGCCCGAACGTTCGGCGACGATGGAATTTCGCCACATGGCGCGGCGCACCCACGATCCGGCGGAACGCCGCGAGGCGGCCCTGAAGTTCCTCGCCGAGCGCTACTACCAGGCGTCGCGCGAGTTCTCCCACATCCTCACCGCCAGCTTCCCACCGGATTCCGCTACCGCCGAGAAGCTCCTCGCGAGTCGGGAATGTCTGCTCGACTTCGAGCAGTTCAGCCAGCGGTACCGCCTGCACTGCACCGTCCGGCGCCTCTCGCCGAACACCCCCCTGCACAGGGCCGCGCCGAGCCTTTTCCCGATTGTTGCATCAATCGAAGGATCCGCTATTACCCCGATCAAACCAGGAGCGGGCTCCGGGAAAGTCCGTCATTCCCCCGCTTCTGCGGAGGCAGGCTCCGCGGAAGCGGGAATCCAGAGACTTTTGATTGAAATGGATCCCCGCTTCTTCCCCGCTTTCTCCCCGCTTTCGCGGGGATGACGGGGGATGACGGGGGATGACGGGGGGTGACGGGGGATGACGGGGGATGACGGGGGATGACGGGGGATGACGGGGGATGACGGGGGATGACGGGGGGTGACGGGGGAGGACAGGGAACGACGGTCTGAAGACGACCGTTGGCGCATGTGGCTTGTCCTCACTGGCGGTGAACTTGAGCCACACCCTGTTTCGGCCGGAAAACCCCGTGTTTTGCGCAGTGAATGCACATGGGCCGACATTTTATGCAACTGACGGGTTTTGGCCTGGATCGGGAGCCCCGCCGCGGGATAAACGACGAGCGAGGAGCCGATCGCAAGGAACAGGTCGCACTCCACCGTCGCGGCCTCGGCCCGCCGCATCGCCGCCTCCGGCATCGCTTGGCCGAAGGAGACGGTCACGGTCTTCACGTGCCCTGCGCAGCGTTCGAAGATCGGCAGCGTGCCGTCGCGCTCGAAGGCATCGAGGATGGGCTCGATCGGGTACGGAGCTTCGCATTCGATGCACTTCGCGTACGTCGAATTCCCGTGCAGCTCGACGATCCGCCCGGGGGGCACGCCGGAGCGCTGGTGCAGTCCGTCGATGTTCTGCGTGACCACCGTCGTCACGATGCCGCGGTGGACGAGCGACGCGATGGCCCGGTGGCCATGGTTCGGCTCCGCTTGCGCCATCGTGCGGCGGCTCTCCACACGCTGGCTCCACGCCTCGCGTCGTGCCGGTTCCGATGCGACGAAATCGCGGAAATCCACCGGCCGGCGCCGTGACCACACGCCGCCGGGGCTGCGGAAGTCCTGGATCCCGGATTCGGTGCTGATACCCGCGCCGGTGAACAAGACGGCGCGGCGGGCATCCTCGATGAGGACACGCAGCCTCTCGAGATCCGGATCGCCGACGATGGTGGCGCTCAACACCGGCCGCCGAGGTAGCCGTATGTTCCCCGATCCTTCTCCTTCACGTGAAAGACCGGAGTCCTGCCCGAAGCAGGCGTGCCGCCCGATGGCCGCCGGGGTGGCCCGGCACGATTTCGACCGAAGGTCCCGTCGTCGGTGCCGGCCGCGAGATCGACATCGGGACCTCGGTGCCCACTGCCTCGGAGAGCGGGTGGATCCTCATCTTCGTACCGTGCATTCGCCGGGTCTCCGGATGGTTCACCGTGAGAGTCCCTGTCGAAGGGCCAGCGTAACACGGCCCGCGACACGCCATCTCTATTTCGAGGTGGACGTCGAGGCGGGGCGGCGTGATTGATTACGGCGGCCCGGCCGGCGGCAGGCCCCAGGCGGGCCGGCCCGCGACGTAGGTGGCGCGCACCGCGCGATCGTCGCCGAGGATCGCGAGAGCGAAGAGCGTGTCTTCGAGGTTCTTCGACAGCGCGTGCCGCGCTTGCAGCACCGGCGTGGCGGCCGGATCGAGCACCACCAGATCCGCCCACCGGCCCGGATCGAGGGCGCCGATCTCCTCGTCGAGGCCGAGATGCGCCGCGTTGCCGCGCGTGGCGAGGTGGAAGAGCTCGTGCGCGCTCGGCTTCCGTCCGCGCAGCATCGCCACCTTGTACGCCTCGCCGAGGGTGTGGAGCATCGAATAGCTCGTGCCGCCGCCGACGTCGGTGGCGATTCCGATGCGCACCGGGCGGTCCGGGCGGCCGACGTGCCCGGCGTCGAACAGCCCCGAGCCGAGGAAGGTGTTCGAGGTCGGGCAGTGCACGACGGTGGCGCCGGCCTCTCGGAGCCGCGCGCACTCGCGCTCGGAGAGATGGATGCCGTGCGCGAACAGGCTGCGGGGGCCGAGCAGGCCGAACCGGTCGTAGACGTCGGTGTAGTCCTTCGCCCAGGGAAACAGCCGCCGCACGAATGCGCACTCGCCCTCGCTCTCGGAGAGGTGGCTGTGTACGTGGCAGTCGGGATACCGGGCGGCGAGCGCGCCGGCCGCGCGGAGCTGCGCCTCGGTCGAGGTCACCGCGAAGCGTACGGTGATCGCGTAGCGCAGCCGGCCGCGGCGGTGCCAGCGCTCGATCAGGGCCTCGCTGTCGCGTGCGCCCGAGTCCGGATCGTCGCGCAACGCCTCCGGGGCATTGCGATCCATCATCGTCTTGCCGCTGACGAGGGCGACGCGCCGGCGCTCGGCGGCTTCGAAGAGGATCCCGGCCGCGGACCGGTGCACGGTGGAGAAGACCACCGCGGCGGTGGTCCCGTGCTGTACCAGACGGTCGAGGAAGGCTTCGGCTCCGGCCCGCGCATGTGCCGCCGAGGCGTAGCGGCGCTCCTCCGGGAAGGTGAAGCGATTCAGCCAGTCCAGCAGGTCCTTGCCGGGCGCGGCCAGCATCCGGTACTGCGGAAAGTGGACGTGGGCGTCGATGAAGCCGGGGAGGACGAGCGCTTCGCCGTAGTCGTCGGCCGGAAGGTCCCGGAACCGCTCCGGCAGGCGGGCCGCGTACCCGCGCCAGGCGATGCGGCCGTCCCCGGCGACGGCGACCGCCCCGCGGCGATGGAACCGGACCGCGCGTTGCGCCCCGACGACGGCGGGATCGTCGCGGAAGGTCAGCACCGCGCCGCGGATCACCCGCCCGCCGTGCACCGGGCCCACGGCGCCACCCGATCCCGCCGGCCGATTCCGCTGGTTGCCGGTCATCCGGATGGAAGGGTCGAGTGCACCGCGCTCACGGCGCCACCCGATCCTCGATGCGGAAGCGGAAGATGCGCTCGACGTGCGCGAGCGCCACCGCGCGCTCCGTTTCGGCGTCGTTGCCGATCCGGGCCTCGAACGCGGCGAGGATCGCGTCCTTCGCCGCCCCCTTCACCGCGAAGATGAACGGGAAGCCGAAGCGCTCGCGGTAGCGGGCGTTGAGATCGCTGAATCGGGCGAGCTCGTCGGGGGTGAGCCGATCGAGGCCCGCGCCGGCCTGCTCGCGCCGCGACTCCTCCGCGACCTCGCCCGCCACCGCCGCGCGACCCGCCAGATCGGGGTGTGCGCGCAGCAGCGCAAGCTGCTTCCGGCGCGATGCGGAGCGCACCGCCGCGGCGAACGCCTCGACGAGCGCCTCGCGATCCGCGAACGGCCGTGCGGCGAAGGCGGATTCGGCAACCCAGGGCGAGTCCTCCGCGACGTCACCGAAGCAGGCGACGAACGCTCCCGCGTCGAGCGCGTTCACGGTCTCGATCGGTTGAGGCTGTGGCTGTCTCGTTCGCATCCGAAGGTGGGCCCGGGCCGCAGGCAGGTGCTGCGCACCGGATTCGTTGGGTGACGTCCCGGGAAGCTATCAGAAACCACCGAAGGGCGCCGTGCCGGACCACTGGATCGACTGCGCCGCACGAAGGCATGTGCAGCAGGATGAAGGTCGGGACAGCGTTCGCCGTGAAGCTCGGGGCGGTGTCCCGCCGGATGCGGCCCGCCGAGCAGCGCCAGCAGCGATTTCCGCCAAGCCCGAAAACATCCATTGAACCGTCAAGACCAGATGCTCAGGCGGCATGAAAAGCCGCGAAACCCCGACAACCCGATCGTATCCGGGCGTTAGCGGAAATCGCTGCAGCGCCGGACTCGGACTGTGCCGGAGGATGCCGGAAGGCGTACACTCGGTGCGGGCAGGGGATGGGTACATGAACGCCACGATCTTCGATACCTGCGCCGCCGCGAAGCGCCTTCGCGACGCCGGCTTCGACGAAGACCAGGCCGAAGCGACCCCGTGACGATGATGCGCGACGCGATCGGCTCCGATCGCGACCAGCTCGCGACGAAAGCCGACATTGCCGAGATCCGTACCGCCCTCGCGAATGCGGTCAACCGGATGCTGCTCGCGCAGATCGCCATTGCCGGCCTGTTGTTCGCCGCCATCAAGCTGTTCTGATTCGAATTCTGACACGGGCCGGCGACTCCGGCCGTGGCCGACCCTGGCCGCACCACCCGGGAGCCTCACTTCGGCTGCGCGGCGAGCCAGGCGCCCAGGCGCGCGCGCTCCGCGTCGGTCATGCCGGTCTCGTTGCCGAGAGGCATGGTGCGGGTGCGCACCGTATGCAGATCGATGAGGCTCGCGTAGCGGCGCAGATCGTCGACCGTTTCGAGCACGACGTTCTTCGGCGCGTCCCTGAAGGCGGGATGGGCCGGCTGTGCCGCATGGCACTGCGCGCAGTGGGTGTCGACGATCCCCAGCACCTCGACGTCGCTTGCCGGCGGCGCCTGTGCGGCGCCCGAATCGCGGGAGGCCGGCGCCGTCAGCCAGACCGCCACCGCCAGCGCCACCGCCGTCACCGGCAGGGTCCACGCGACCGAGGCGAACGGCGTCCCGACCTCGTGGTGGACCAGGAAATGCCGCGCGCACCCTCCCCCCACGATGATCAGCGCGACCAGCAGCCAAGCGTGCGGGTGCCCGGTGAGCATCGGGTAGTGTCCGCTGACCATCAGCAGCAGGACCGGCAGGGTGAGGTAGGTGTTGTGCACCGAGCGCTGCCTGGCCACCGCGCCCAGGCGCGGGTCGGGCGCCTCGCCCGCGAGCAGCGCCGCCACCGCCTTCTTCTGGTTGGGGATGATCACCGCGAACACGTTGAACGCCATGAACGTGCCGATCAGCGCGCCGGCGTGGACCAGGGCGGCGCGGGCGGAGAAGACCCGCGTGTAGCCCCAGGCCGCGAAGACGACCAGCGCGAAGACCACGACGGCGAGCACGACGGCGTTCGCGCCGGCCCTCGAACGGCAGATCGCATCGTAGGCGAGCCAGCCGGCGGCGAGGCTCGCGACGGAGACGGCGACGGCCTGCCAGACGTCGAGCGGCATCACCTCGGGGTCGATGAGCCAGGCTTCGGCGTCGAGGTGGAACTGCACCACGAGCAGCGCGAAGCCGGTCATCCACGTCAGGTACGCCTCCCACCGGAACCACGTGAGATGCTCCGGCAGCGACGGCGGCGCGACCACGTACTTCTCCACCCGGTAGAAGCCGCCGCCGTGCACCTCCCAGGCGGCGCCGGCCACTCCCTCGGGCGCGTCCCTGGCGCGGCGTAGCGAGAGATCGAGGGCGATGAAGTAGAAGGAGGTCCCGATCCAGGCGATGCCCGCCACCAGATGCGCCCAGCGCAGGAGCAGGTTCAGCCAGTCGGCGGCGAATGCGGTCATCGAGCCGAAACGGTACGAACCGATGCCGCGCGAAAGCTCTCGGGGCGTACCGGGGGAATCACGGATGGAGTACGCGGGGAACCCCGGACGGCGTCATCCCCGTCCGGCACGCGGAAGGCGCCGTTCGGGGCGCGTTCGAGCCGGGGCACATGGCGGGGAGCCGGAAGCTCCCCGGAGCTCCGCGCTCTCTCCTGGTCCCGAGAGCGCGCAGAGCCGGAGAGCCGCCGGCGACGGCGCCCGGCGCCCGATTGCCCGATGATGCGCCGCGCCGCCCCTCTACTGCGGCAGCGTGTCGTCGACGCCCTTCACGTACCAGTTCATGCCCAGCAGGGTGCCGTCGTCGAGGTGCTCGCCCTCACCGACCGCCATGGTGCCGTCCTGCTTGTGGATGGGGCCCGCGAAGACGTGCATCTCGCCCGACGTGATCTTCGCCTGGGTCTCCTTCGCCATCGCCACCACGTCGTCCGGCAGGTTGGTGTAGGGCGCCATCTCGACCATGCCCGGGGCCATGCCGTCCCACGTGTCCTCGGACTTCCAGGTGCCGTCGAGCACCGCCCTGGCGCGTGCGACGTAGTACGGGGCCCAGTTGTCGATGATCGCGGTGAGCTGGCTCTTCGGGGCGAACGCGATCATGTCCGAGGCCTGTCCGAAGCCGAGCACGCCCTGCTCGGCCGCGATCTGCAACGGAGCGGTGGAGTCGGTGTGCTGCGAGACGATGTCGGCGCCCTGGCCGATCAGCACCTTGGCCGCGTCCGCCTCCTTTCCGGGGTCGAACCACGAGTTCACCCACACGATCTTCACCTTGAAGTCCGGGTTGATGGACTGCGCGCCCAGCATGAAGGCGTTGATGCCGCGCACCACCTCCGGGATCGGGAACGAGGCGATGTAGCCCGCGACCCCGCTCTTCGACATCCGGGCCGCGATCTGGCCGATGACGTAGCGCCCCTCGTAGAAGCGCGCGGAGTAGGTCGAGACGTTGTCGGCGCGCTTGTAGCCGGTGGCGTGCTCGAACTTCACGTCCGGGAAGCGCTTGGCGACCTTGATGGTCGGGTCCATGAAGCCGAACGAGGTGGTGAAGATGAGGCCCGCGCCGTCCCGCGCGAGGCGGGTGATGGCGCGCTCCGCGTCCGGCCCTTCCGAGACGTTCTCGACGTACACGGTCTCGACCCGGTCGCCGAGCGCCTCCTCGATCGCGAGCCGGCCTTCGTTGTGCTCGTAGGTCCAGCCGTGGTCGCCGATGGGTCCGACGTAGATGAAGCCGACCTTTAGCTTGTCCGCGCCGGATGCGGCGACGGTGGCGAGCGCCAGCGCGAGGCCGGCTGCGAATGTGAGCATTTTCTTCATCGATTGCTTCCTCCGTGGTGGGTGGTCGCGTAGCGGGTGGCCGGGACCGCGCCGTGGGTCGGGGGGCTGCGCCTCCGTGGGCGGTCCGGCGTGACGCCCGGACCCGTAATCATTGCACCGGTGCCCGGCCATTGCACCGGTGCCCGGCCATTGCACCAGCGCCCGGCCATTGCACCGGCGCCCGGCCATTGCACCAGCGCCGGCAGGGGCTCGGTCCGCGTCGGCGATCCGGCGCGAAAGGCCGGCCTATGCAAGCAGGCACGTCTACATTCGTCAAGACGCGGCCCGGGACACGGCGCCAGGAGTACGGTACCGGGAGCGTTTGGCTCCCTCCTCCTCCCCTCCGGCGCGGGTATCGGATCATGCTGTCGTCGTTCGCCGTTCGGGGTGAATCAGCGGGCCAGCCGTTCGAGCAGGAGGCCGGACAGGTCCCGGCGTGCATCGAGGATCGCCATGACGTAGACGCGATCGGCATCGTATCGATAAACGATCCGCCATGGACCTTCCATCAGCTCCCGGTAGGTCAGGACGCCTGCCGCTCTCAGCTCGGGAACGATCCGGCCGCGCTCCGGCAATGCGGCGAGCGTCCGGCAACGACGTTCCATTCGTGCCAGCGTCATGAGCGCGGCCGGACGATTCTCCCCGGCGATGAACTCGACGATCCCTTCGAGGTCGAGTCGGGCGGCTTCCGTCCACAGGACCCGGAAATCAGTCCGGAAGTCGGCCCGGACATCAACCATGCGTGGAGGACGTCAAACGCGCTTCGAGGTCCGAGAACACCTGCTCCTGGGTGGTCGTCCGTCCCGCCTGGACGTCGGCCTCGCCCTGCACCATGAGCTTCAGCATGAGCAGCGCATCCTGAAGGCGTTGGTGTGCCTGGAAGTCCTGGACGACGGCGCTGGCGGCGCCGCGTTGGGTCAGGACGATGGCGTGCTCGGTGGTCTTCATTTCGGAAAGCATCTGCGCCGCCCTGGCCTTGAATTCGCTCAAGCTGACGATCGACGTTGCCATCAGACACCTCGAAAACGGTCCGAATTCGAGTCCAATCATACGGCATTCAAGTGAGTGGAGCGGGCTCTTCGGCGAACCACCACGGAGGATACGACGCCGGAGCAGGCTCCCAGCCGGCGAGCGTCTCGCCCGGCCCGACGTACACGCCCACCGGCGCCACCGCCTCCTGCAAGGACACCCCACCGTGGTAGCCGTTCCTCTTCGAGCCGTAACGCACGGTCTCGCTCCAGGGCAGAACGATGCGCTCCAGACCCGTCGCGGCCCGCACGCGGGCGCCTCCGATCTCGATCTCCCGCGCCGTCGCCGATGCGGCGGCGCTCCTCCACCGGCCTTCGCCGTCGCCGGGCAGCTTGACGCCGCCCGCCTCCAGGACATGGCCGTGATCCGAGGTCAGGACCACGGCGCGTCCCGCCGCGTGCGCTTCCATCAGGAGCGCCGGCAGGAGCCGGACCGAATCGAACCGCCACGCAAGCTGCATCTGACCGGACTTGGCGAGGTGGTCGTCCACCGCGTTCAGGACGGCGCCGACCACGCGCCGGCGCTGGTCACGCAACGCCTCGCGTACGGGCGCCGCGAGCCCTTCCGCCGCGCCGTCGGTCAGCTCGGCCTTGTGGAACAGGAGCGGCGGCCGTGCGGGACGGGAGATCCCGAGCAAGTCGGGATGCCTGGCGAATGCGGCCTTCTCGGTCGCGGCGGCGCCCCGTTGCACGCTGCCGGACAGAAGCGCCATGCGCGACGACTCCGTGACCGTCGGCAGCACCGCCAGCACCGCCTCGGGAGCAGGGCCGCGTTGCCGTTGCCAGCCGCGCTCGTGCAGGCTCTCGCCGATCTCCTCGAAGACGCCTGCGTCCATGCCGTCGAGCACGAGCACCAGCACCGGGCGGGCTTGGCCGAGGGGCACGACGGTCCGGGCGAGGCAATGCTCGATGGGCACGAGGTCCGGGCCGCCGGCGCCGGCCAGGGATGCACGCACGCCTTCGGCAAAGGTCCGGTTCCGCGCCTCGCGGCGCGCGCGCACGGCACGATGGACCGCGCCGAACAGGGCGCCGACCTCGGGGTGCTCGTCCCCACCCAGCAGATGCCGCCGCGCCCAGTCTTCGAAGGCGCCTTCCGCGGCGTGGTGGGCCATCAGGCCCGCCGGGGTGTTCACGGCTTCGCGCCCTCGATGGAGGCTGCGCACGAGCCGCAAGGCCATTTCCAGGTGGCGCAGGCGTTCCCTCTGGTCGTCGCAGGCGACGTGTTCCCGGACGCGGCGGAAGGCTCGTTCCGCCGATTCGAGCGCGTCCGGGGCGTCGATCGCCGCCGTCGCCGCCGCGGCGAAATGGGAGAGACGGCTCCGGAGCCCGGACGGCAGCACCGGGCTGCGCTCCGCAAACGCCTCGGCCTTCAGATGCGAAAGCCGGCCTTCCGCGCGCCGCAGCCACTCGCCGCGCCGTTCCCGAGGCAGTCCCCGAAACACCCGCTGCGCCGCTGCCGCCCATTCCCGGCCGCGCGCCGGCTCCACACTCGCGCCCCCCAGCAGGGGTTCGAGCCGCGCCGCCGCCTGCACGAGTCCCGGATCCAGGGTGGCGTCCTCGTCGCCGAACAGGAGGCCGCATACGAGGCCGATCGGCAGCAGCTCGCTTGCGTGGCCGGCCGCGATCCCCGCGGCCAGCAGCACGCCAAGGCCGCCCGCGGATTCCCCCAACCTCTGGTGAACCGCCTCCGCGAGCGGCGCGGGGAGCGCCGCGAAGCGCTCCGCGGCGCCGGGCTCGATGCTCCAGCGGATGACGGCTCCGGCATCGGGGCTGCCGTCGGGGAGATCGAGGTGGTGGGCGAGCACGTGCGTCCAGGCGGTCCCGGCATCCAGCACGCTCGCCGGCGATCCGCGCCGGTGCGGCCGTGCGCTGAGCAGTGCGTCGGCCATCCAGGGCTGCATGGGCAGCCGCGGGTCCACGGACGTCACGCCGTACGCATCGCGCACCATCTGCCACCGCTCCGGATGGTGCAGCCGGCGCCGCGCCATGCGGGCCAGGACGTCGAGGCCGAGGTCCCGGTCGTCGAGCGGCGTGACCACGATCAGCCGGTCGTCGTCACCGAGCGCGGCGAGCCGCTCGCTCACCGCCAGCGCGGACGGGCACCAGCGCACGGGGAAGGTCATGCCGTGGACGGCGATCGAGTCATCGCCCCGCCACCGCGCCGCATGAACCCCGACCACCCGTGTGTCGGGCCGGCGCTCGCAGAGCCGCTCCACCTGCCGGATCAAGTGCTCGGGGGTCACGATGGCAGCGTCCGATCCGCGTCTCCCGAGTAGATCGTCCACACGATCTCGACTCGGGTGGCGCCGGCCTCGCGCACGGCGTTCTCGATCTCCGTGAACACGAGACCGACCTCGGCTGCCGCCACCGTCCTGTGGCCGGTCGTCGTACCGCGATCATGCTGTATCGGGGTTGCCGATGGCTCCGATGGCTCCGGTGGCTCCGGTGGCTCAGGCGGCTTCGGCGGGTCAGGCGGCTCAGGCGGTTCAGGCGGCGCGGTCGCGGCCTCGGTCAGAAGATCCAGCGCCCGGGTCCGGCAACGCCGCAAGGTGTCCACGAGCGGCGTGACGTGCTCGTCATGGCGGAGCGCGTCGTCCACGCTCGTCGCGATCTCCCGGGCACGCTCCCGGTACGGCTCGGCGAGCGTGCCGATCCTCTCGAAGACCTCCCACTGGTCGGGGGCCAGGGCGGTGGCGACGGCACGCGCGCTCGCGAGGCTCTGGCCCATCGCGACCGCGCCGGTTTGTACGTGGGCGCCGGCGAGCGTTGCCACCAGCGCCTCGTCTTCCGCGCGGTCGAGGGTGGACAGGAGCGAGCGTGTCGCAGAGGCGGTGCAGAAACGATCGGCGTCCGCCGTGCGGATGCCGCGCGCGTCCAGCCGCGTGCGCAAGGCACCGGCCAGCGCGCCGGCGGCCTCGCGATGCGGCTCGCCGGCCGCGCCTCGGAGGGCCTGGGCCAGTCCGGCGACGTTCCGAGGGCTCATCAACCGCGGCGCCTCGATGCCGAACACGGTGTTCGCGAGCTCCACCGCGCGCTCCCAGTCCTCCGCGTCCGGCAACGCCTGGGCTTCCAGCACGAGGCCGTCGTCGAGCTTCTCGATGGCCGCACCCGCCGGCTGGCCGCGGAGGGTGAAGCTCAACCCCTTCTGCAACGCGAACGTCAGGATCACGAGGTTCTGCACGTCGCGGTCGAGACCGCGACGTTCCGGCGCCTCGATCCAGGCCCGCAGATCGCCCGCGCCCAGGGTGTCGCCGCCGTGCTGCGCGCGCTTGCGATCCAGCTCGTCCAGCCATCTCCGGCCGAGCTTGAAGTGCAGCTCCCCCATCTCACCGAGCTCAAGCGGCCCGGCGATGTGCCGCACGTCGTCGCGCGCGCGCCGGTCCACCTCCACTCGTTCCTCGGGATGGGCCACCGCCCGCTCCACGACCTCCAGCACGCGGCGTAGCGCCGGGCGCCTGACCTCGACCCCGAACTCGGGGTGATCCGGGTAACGCGCCGCCAGTGCCTGGCCGAAGACGTCCCGGAGCGCCTCGTCGAGGCTCGCCGCCACCGGTGGCCGCAGCTCGATGCCCGGATTCAGGGAGACGAAATGCCCCTCCAGATCGTGGCTGTCGTCGACGGCGCCGGTGTCGGCCCGGGAGACGCCATACGCGGTGAGCAGGCAGTTGCGGATCCGCGCCCGCATCTGGTCGCGCTGGTTGGCCATCAGGCCGCGGGCCTGGTCCCGGTCGGTCTGCGAAAGGTGCGCCCCGTACTCGTTGAGGCGGTTGCCGGCCAGCACCTGATCGAGCAGCACCAGCCGCCCGAGATCGTGCCGGGTCGAGTCGGTGAAGAACCACGGCAGCCAGACGATGGTATCGACCGGCTCTCCCCTGGCGATGAAGTTCCGTACCTGCGCCAGATCGTCGAGCGGCGTGTGTCCGGGCTCGTCGAAGGGCCAGTCGATCACGATCCGCCACCGGCCCTCGGAGCCGTGGAATTCCTCCGGCTTCATCTCCCGCACGTTGCGGAACAGGATCTCGCAGGTGCGCCGGGAGCCCCGCCACGACATCCCGTAGATCTGCGGCAGCCAGTCCTGGGACTCGTCGAGGCGCAGGCTCTCGTAGACGAGCTGGCGTACCTTCTGGATCCGGTACCCGTGATTGTCCAGCGCCTTCGCGTTCTCGAGGATGCTCTCGGTATCCACCCCCACGATCCGGAGCGCGATCACCGGGTTGGCGGTGTCGTCCGAGACCTTGATCTCCCCTGCCTGCGCTGCCCACTGCCGGCACTTGCCGAGCACGATCCGGCTCTCCTGGCCCGGGATCGGGGAGCGCACGGTGCCGTGGTTGAGCGCCGCCAGACGCGCCGGGGTGAGCGCCCGCAACGCCTCGACCCCCTCGGCGAGCGCCGAGAGCAGCAGCGTCTTCATCAGCCGGTCGTCGTTGCGGAAGCCCGCCGCCTTGCGGGCTTCGATGCGGCCGGCCTCGACGTCGGCGGCGGCCACGCCGTGCTCGCCCTCCAGCAACGGCAGGAGCTTCGTGCGGTAGAGCTTCCTCGCGTCGTCGAAGCGCAGCCGCATCGCCTGCGTGAACGGCTCGTCCCCCTCGGCGATGACGTCGAACAGATCGCCGACGGGGATGAGGTCGCCGAGCCGGAGGCGACGGCCCTGCTCGACGAGAAGCTGCAGCATGAGCTTGAGGGCGGTGCGCTCACGCTGGAGGAGCGAGGAGACGGCGATCAGGGTCTGCACGAGCGCGGGCGTGAACGGATAGACCTGCCGGAACATCGCGCGGTCGCCGTCCCGGGTGAGCAGGGTGGACAGCACCTCCTCGCGTACCCGCGCGGTCTTCTCGAAGGCGGCCGCGAGCTCCGCCCGCGCCGCCTCGTTCTTCGGGCGCAACACGCGCCGCTCCACGATGTCCGGCAGGTTGCGGTCTTCGAGGGTGATGGTGTCGAAGCGCGCCTCCCACCAGTTGAGCACGTCGGCGAAGCCGAGCTGCCCGGCGCCGGGCAGATGCTCCCCGACCAGCTCGCGCAGGTCCCGCTGGCGCGCGATGAAGCTCACGATCGGGATCGGCCGGTCGGACTGCATGGCCTCCACGAGCTTCGCGACCTTCTGTCCTTCGCGCGTGACGAACGCGGGATCCGCCGCATGGCTCGCCAGCCACAGGACCAGCTCGTCCAGGAACAGGACCAGGGCGTCGTAGCCGAGCGCCCGCGCGTGCCGGGACATGACGCTCAACCCTTCGTCGAGCGGAACGAAGCGCTCGCCGTCCGCCGCATCGACGCTGCGGGCGGCGCTGAAGAAGGCGTCGATCAGGTCGCCCACCAGGCGCAAGCGTTCGTCGTCGCGAGGCGCTGCATCCAGCGCCGCATCGAAGCCGGCCGCGTCCCAGCCGCTCCCGAGCGCGCCCCATCCGCCGCCGCCGTCCACGCCGTCCCGGACCGCGTCGTTCAGCGTCCGGAAGAACAGATCGTCGCCCATCCTGTCGCGCAGGTTGCGGGCGTTCGCGAACAGGCGTTCCGCCTGGTAGAACCCGGGGGTCGGCGCCTCCGGATGTCTGGCGCGGACGTGCTCGGCATAGTGCCCGAGAATCGCCGACTCCATGCTCGTCGCGCCGATCATGTGGTACGGGACGACCAGGAAGCGCCGGCCGGTGGTCCATGCGTTGGACCTGGCGACGGCACCGGCAAGCTCGGGGATCGAGCGGGCGCCCGAGTCGCCGCGCAACAGCAGCGTCAGCACCGCCATGAAGTGGCTCTTGCCGCTGCCGAAGCTGCCGTGCAGGTACGCGCCCTTGCTGGTGTTCGCCCCGACCGCGCTGCCGATCAGCGACAGCGCGGCATCGAAGCAGCCCGCGAGCTGCGGCGTCACCACGTAGTCGCCCAACGTCTGCTCGGCCCGCTCCACCCCTTCCGCCAGCCGCAGCACGAAATCGCCCTGATGGACACGCTCGGGGAGATCGAAGACGTCGGCGATGGTGGTCACGGGATCGGGGCTCCGGTGGGGAAAACGTCACGGGGAGCGTACAGCAAACCCGTCGCGGACGTGCCCCATCCGCGTTTTCGCCGGTAGTGTGAGGCCGTCCCGGCCGGTGCCGGACCGTTTCCCCCTGTGGAGGGGGTAGAATGGGATGCAGCCGCCCTCGGAGCAAGCCGTCACCTCTGTTCTGGCAGAGGAGGCCACACGGAGCGTCATGTACTGGAGGTTGTCACTCCCCTTGGAGCCCGATATCGATCTGGCGTTCGGCGACGTTGAATACATCGATGGAGGACACGGCAATCAGCCTGGGTTTCCGGTTTTCCATGGTTTCATAGCTTCCAGAGACTCGGACTCGGCGATCGAGGACGTTTTTTACGGATTCCTGCTTGTCTGGTTCATAGATGCACCTGACCGCTCCGATGTCCCTTACTTCCCGAATTTCGAATCGCCGGGCGTCCAGATCGATTGCTCGTACAATCCCCTCGAAGCTGCCTTGTCCGCTGACGCGAATGGGATGATCAAGAGACTGGGTGAGCGCCTTGCGAGAACGGGCCGTCAATGGCGGCGCCTCCGTTCCTGTCGGTTCAGGCCCATAGAAAGCAACGCCTTCTATCCCCTTTCTTCCGGATGGCGCCAATTTGCTTGCGGCAACCATGACCGTATCCCGAACCGCGGGATCCGGAAAATCGGATTGAATGGCGATACTGTCGATATGATCTTCGTGAACGTGACGTGCAACGGTCGCGATGCTTCTGACCGCAGCTCGCACGGATTCCACGATCTCGTATGAAACGCCCGGAACCTCTAATTGACCTCTACCCTTGCCCTGATCCGGTGGATGAATGCTGATGCCGACGACGAGGCTTCCCTGAGCAAGGCCGGACAGATGTGGGTCCAATTTGGAGGGCCACTTCATGTTTTCGGAATCGCTGAGACCAACGATGGATTTGGCAACCCCCCGGATTTGACTCCGCAAGGTATTGAACAGAGAAGTGATCGTGGTAACGGTAGGATCGACCCCGGAAACGGCCGGCCCCATGAATCGAGTGACCAAGTCGGATGTATCTACGAGCTTGGCAAAGACGAATTCGTCGCTATAGAGGCTTTCCAGAAGCTCCAGATACGGCTGGGTGATTTCGGCGACATCCATTCCGTTTCTCTCTGCGATACCGCGTGCGGCGGCAAGTTGCTCGTGAATGATGCGAGCCTTTGTTTCTACGGTATTGACCCATTCTCTCATTGGACCAACCTGAGTATGCCTTTGAAGTGTTTTGGATTCAGACCTTTGAATCTGGCAGTTTTGACACCGATATTACGCTTCGGCATACCTTCGGGTGCGGTAGCATCCCGATACCTTCTGCTTGACCTTGCTCATGCGCAAGTCCCGCCCGGCGCGGCCCGTGGCGTCACTGCGAGGCTGTCGAGCTCGGCACCCTCGAATGGGTGCACTGGTACAACCACCGGTGCCTGTTCGGACCCCTCGGCTATGTCCCTCCGGTCCGCATTCGAGGCACACTATTCCCATCAACTGCGAGAGTCGGCGATGACCGCCTGACTCAAGCAAATCACTCTCTGGGAAACCCGGAGCGGTTCAGTCCAATGGGATTGCAGAGGGCTTCAACGGCAAGGCCAGAATGACCACCAAAAATAACGCTCGGTTATCGGACCTGAGAGGCGCTGGAAATCGAGCTGTATCATACACTTGGCGACCTGCCCGAACCTGAACTTATCCACAGATTCTGCTGACGAGGCCCTTACCCTTCCAGGTCTTGACCGCTACCCGCTCTTGTTTTGAATCTTCGCTTGGGTACTGTCTCGCTGTGTTTTTCCAGCCAGACAGTGCTTACCGTTTTCCACTCCTGCTCTCTCCATTCCCTTAGATCCAACTTCCATTCTGCATTCCACCTGTCGGCCTTGGGCCTTGCCACTCCCCCTGTGGCGATTGCGATGCTACGTCCATGCTCCGCGATTTCATTCCTGCTTAATACAGCAATGCTGAAAGTCCTTTTTTGTTCGTCCTTCTCCTGCGACATTCCCATTTCCATGTACAATTCGTTGTCGTGTATCTCCAAATATCCACCGTAGAAGTGTCCAATCTCGTTCGACGAGAGCATCGCACCGAATCTGTTTATTTCTAGTCGAGTTCCGTATCTGTTTAGATTTACTCCTCCTTCCAGCACTTCTGGTGATTCTCCTGGTTGTGTGTACCTCCCTATGAAGGCCTCTAATCCTTTCACTGCGTCGTCCCGTCGACGCCATTCCCTTTCCTCCTTCCGCCAACTTTGTTCTTCTTTCCTTGTTTTATTCACCTCTACCGCTAAGCATATCGTTGCTCCGGCTAGACCCATAGTTCCTATTGCCACGAATACTGTTGCCCCTGTCATTATCGCTGACATCGTCCTTTCCCTATCCGGATTTCGCCGGTGTCCAGCTACGCAGATCGCTTTCGGTGAGCCCCAAATCCGCAAGCTGCGAGTGCAGAAACGTCTCGAAGAAATCGCCGAGGCGCTGGTTGTACTCCGGGTCGATTTCGTTGTGCCACTGCTTCAGCCACGGCAGGTTCTCCTGCAGAACGGCGAGGAGCGGGGTCAGGCGCTCGGGAGGCCAGCCATCCTGTTCGGTGACTTCAGTGCAGTATGCGGCGACTGCCCAGCAGAGTTCAAGGGCAGTCCAGCCGGCCCAGCCGACGAGGAGGGTCGGATCGGTGTCCCGGCTCATCTGGGGGAAGCTGACGAAGCGCTCCTTCGGGACGTCGAGGGCGCCGCGCAGGCGCCACCAGGCCGGCTTCCGGAAGTCGGCGGAGCGGTACTTGGGCGGGGGTGGGGCGAGGTCCCCGAGCGCTTCCTGCTTGCGGCGCTGCTGTTCGGCCCGGAGGCGGGCCGCGTAATCCGCCTCGGTCTCGTCTTCCGATCGGATCGTCGTCGTCGCCACTTCGGCGTCGATTTCGTCTTCGCGCCGTTGCAGCTCCCAGGTACGTTCCCAATCCGCCCGCTTGGCGAGGCCGGAGGGCTTGTAGCGTTGTGCCGGGAGGGCGGGGACGCCCTCGGCTTCGACGAGCGCGGCGACCAGCGAGGCGAGATCGATCCCCTGGTGCCCCGCGTAGCGGGCTGCGACTTGGTGGAAGTCCGTATCGGTGGCCGCACGTTCGGCCAGGGTGCGTACCGTCGCGAGGCGGAGTTCGGGCCAGTAGGCGGGGGATTCCAGGCGGTCGAGCAGCCAGTTGCGGAGCGCGCGCTGTTCCTGATCGCGCCAGGGCTCGACGTTCCAGCGGCGCTTGTACTCCGGCTTTTCGAGCAGGCCGATGAAGCGGTCGGAGTGGATCAGCTCGATGCGCCGTTCGACGAGGGCGCGGTAGTCGGCGGGCCAGTGGGCGGGCAGCTCGGTAGTCGGGGTGGAGCCGTGGCGGGTGAACCAGGTCGTTTCGAGTTCGCCCGCCGCCATCCGCCGCGCCATGACGATCTCGAATGCCCGTTCGCCGAGTGCCAGCGGGGGCGGTTCGCGTTGGTTGCCCGTGTTGGAGGCGTCCGCGTCCGAGCCTGGTTCCTCGGAAGTCGTATGCGGGGCGCCGCTCGCGGGTCCCCCGGCCGTATGCCGGTGGTCGCTGATGGAGAGCCCAGACGCCGGCTCGTCCGGCACCGGCGCGGGCGGTTCACGGCGGTTGCCTGTATCGGGGGCGTGCGGGTCCGTGGAAGTGGAAGTCGCAGGCGCCAACATCCCGGAGGATAGGTGCTCGCGGGCGGCTGCGGGCCTGGAAGCGTTCGAGTCTGTGGGAAGCGCGGGCGCCGGTGCGGTGGATGGAGTGCGATCATGGGCGGCGGTGGTGTCGGAGGCATCCGGGTTCGTGGGCGTGGCGGGCGGGAGGTCGTCCGTGGGCAACCGGCCTCCGTACCGGCAGTCTTCGTCGATGACGGCGTAGAGCCGGTAACTCTCCCAATCGAGTTCTTCTTGCAGGGCGATCATGCGGGCGAGGAGATTGGCAGCGGTGTCGCGGTGGGCATCGAGCTCGGCCGGCGTCATTGGAAAGTGGTCGGCCAGTTGTGCGGGGAGATGGGTTTGTCGTTCGGCGGCGAGGCGGTCGAGGGCTTCCGCGAGGGCGTTCGGCGGATTCGTCGGAAGCGGGAATTGTTTCAGCCCGGTCCCGGTGTATTCGTAGAATTGTTCCCATTCTTCGCTTGCAAGACCACCCCCTATACCTCCTCCCCCTTTATTGTGAAACGTCTGTTTCATCCAGAAGCATCCTGACGAGCTATTGAGTAAGCCCAAAAGAATCAGGTGATCTGCCTCTGTGGCGTCCGCTGCCAGCTTGATCACTGGTGCAGTTCTCTTAAAGAGTATTCCGCCGCGATCAAGCACAAAATGATTGTAAGTAGAAACAAAGGAAAATACGATAGACAGTGGGATGTTATATCGATCCTTGAAGAACATCGAGTATTCATACCACTTCAGTCCTCGCTCAATCTGCGAGTGGCCATAGGCTACTCTCTCACAGAGTTGGCGGCGGTAATTCCAGAGAAATTTCAATATGGCATCCGATTTGCGTGCATCGAGAGATGTTTCGCCGTATGGCCAGAGTGCATCGATCGGTTCAGTAATAGCCCAATCACGGACCATCTCCCCGGCAACTGAGGATTTGACGAATTGTGGTTCGATACCGACTCGTCGCAAGACTTCTTTAGAAACCAAGTAGACATCGTCTTCGCGCGTCAGCGCTCCAAATCCAATCTCATGGACCACGTCTTCCAGTACGTTCGCGGCGCGCGCGTCCAGATGTTCCTTGAGAGCGTTCGCACCGCCACCCCCGATGCTCCAGGGATGCGCGGAGAACGTTCCCCGCGCAAGATCTTCGGAGCTCACCCAATCGCTTTCGCTGTTCGCAACGTCCACCTGCCCGACAATCGCCGACCAGACTTGGCCTCTCGACGGGTCCCGTGGTGTGGAAGGCTCGCCGCGTACCCCCATCACCGTTCGGACCACATCGCCGACGGGCGCCCGGTGGCGTCCAAGGAGGATCACCGTCGGTGTCCCATGCCCCGGGATGTATGCCCCGGACGTGTCGATCACGTGGGTCAGGTCCACGCGCGGGAGGAACGATTCGATCAGCTTCTTCCCGAACTCGCGCTTCATGAACGAGTTGGCCGTGATCAAGCCCACGTAGCCGGCCCGTCCGGATCCCTCGCCCGGCTGCGCCAGCCCGAAGAAGCGCTCGGTGAACGGCACCGCAAGCGAATACTGCCGGTGGCAGGTCGAGTACCGGCCTCGATACAACCGGTTCACGGCCCCGTCCTTCACCGTGATGTAGGGCGGGTTCCCCACCACCACGTGGTATCGCTGCCCGAGGATGCGGTTCAGGGCGTCGAGGTCCTCGGCCAGGAAGGCGTGTCCGAATTCCTCACGGCCGGCGAGCTGCTCCGCCCCGCTGCCAAGGTCGAGCTCGTCGAAGCGGCGCCCGTGCAGCAGGCTGTCGCCGGCGACGACATGGACCTCGAAGGCGGGGGCATCCCGGAGCCGTTCGATACGGCTTGCGCGGAGTGCGGCGACGAGCAGGCGGAAGCTGGCGATCGCCGCCGCGAAGGGGTTGACGTCCACGCCGCAGACAGCGTCCAGGGCGCGCTGGACCAGCACCCGTTCGGGCGTGTCCGGCTCGCGGCTGAACCATTCGCACAGCAGCCGCGGGAAGGCGCCGAGCAGGAAGTGGCCGGAGCCGCAGGCGGGGTCGATGAGGCGGAGGCCGGCGAGGCCGAACTCGTCGAGCGCAGGGGTCAGGGTGCGGTCGAGGATGAACTCCTCGACGAACTCCGGGGTTTGCAGCAGGGCGAAGCGCTTCTTCGCCTCGTCGGAGAGGTCCTGGTACAGGTCGCCGAGGAAGCGGGTGTCCCATTCGGGGTCGGTGAAGTCGTGGCGGAGCGCGCCGGTGTCCGGGTCCACCGCGCGCCAGAACGCCAGCAGGTCGCGCGCCGCGTCGCCGGAGATGCCGTGGCGCCACACCGGATTGCGCTCGCGGTCGTAGAGCTGCGCCATTCCGGGCAGGTTCCCGGCCTCGGTGAAGATGTCCAGCAGGTAGTCGCGGTCCGAGTCGATCGGGTGGGCGCGGAAGTAGAGCGTCTGCCGATCCGCGGCGCTTGCATTGCGTTCTCCCGGCCCGGCGATCAGCGGCGATTCGATCAGGCCGTTGTCCTCCGCAAAACGCACGAACACGCAGCCGAGCAGCCACGCGACCGCGGCCTGGGTCAGCGCGCCGTCGCGCCAGACGCGGAAGGTGTCGCCGGTGCGCCCGGCCTCTTGCGCAGCCCGGTATTCCTCTTCGAGCGCGGCGGCCGTCACCGGGTCGGACTCCGCGCGTTCGGCGAGATCCTGTTCCAGCCGCTTCAGTTGCCGGCGCAGGTCCCCCAGCAGTGACGCGCGCTCGATCACGAGGACGCGGCCTGCCCGCCCTCGCCTTCCATCCCCGCTCCGTGAACGTCACCCACGTCCACACCACGCGGGGGGGGGGGGGGGGGGGGGGGGGGCAGAAGCGGCGCGCGCGAGCCAAGCGCGGCTCGGCCGCATCCAGGCGGCGGCGAAGACCACCGGCAGCGCCCGGCCGTCGATCACCGGCATGTTCACCGTCTCGTCCGCGGCGATGCAGAGAAGCCGCGCCGCGGGCGCTTCGCCGCGCTGGCAGGCCTCCTGGACGTCGGCCAGAGCGTCGAGCTGGCGGTAGCGGGCCAGCAGCCCGGGGCACGTGAGCAGCAACGCTTGGCGCGTGTTCGCGATCTCGCGCCCCAGCCCCGGCACGGCACGGCGAACGAGCTGATCGAGGCGCCGGCGGTCCGCGCTGCCCGCCGGCGCGGCATCCGCGGCGACCACGACGTTCCAGTCCGCGCCCAGTGCGGCGGCCACCGCCCGCATGTGGCGTACCAGCCCGGCTTCGAGGCTGAAGGACGTCAGCGCGAGCATCGTCGCAAGGCGCCGCTCGATGCACGACAGATAGCGCGGGGACACGGAGAGCGCGAGAAATCCTCGGGTCTTCACCACCCGCACCAGCCGCTCGTCCAGCGTATCCGCCTCGACCGCGCCGTCGCCGCCGGACGCGGACAACGGGGCCGTCGACGAGCTGCTGGCGTAGCTCGAACGCGCCGCGGGCGCGCGGTACGTCCGGGTCGGCTCGTCCCAGGCGAGCTTGAGCCCTGCCGCCTCCAGGAGATCGTCCAGCATGGGACGTCCCGGAAGCGGCTCGGCCTCGGGATAGCGGCTCGCGACCCGCTTCCAGATCTCCTGCTCGGAGAGCTTCGTCGGGCCGAGCAGGGAGCTGGCGCCCAGCTTCGCGGCCCGTGCGGCGGCCATGCCGCGCGGATACAGCTCGCCGCGGGAGGAGACCGCCGCGCCTGCGGCGGACTGGACCGCCAGGCGCAGAATCCGATCCGGACCAGGCGGCTGCATGCCCGCCGGAGGCGCAGCTTCCGCGAGCGCTTCGGTGACGCGGGCGGGGGGCAGGAGCGGATCGGCTTCGGCAAGGCCGTCCGCCAACCTGCCGAGCCCCCGAACCCAGTCGGCGCGTGCTTCCGCCGAGGCGGTGAGCGCCGGGTCCAGGGCTTCCGTGGCGAGGACCAGGGCGGACGCCGCGGGGGATGCGCCGCGCCGGTGCAGGCGGAAGCGGCCGTCCTCGCGGGCCGATTCCATCTCCAGCGCGGCCGCGGCGACCGCGCCGGCCCGCCGCAGGCGCGCTTCGCCGGTCTCGGTGGAGCCCCGGGTCGCCGCCAACGCTTCCGCAAGCTCGCGCGCCGTCATGATCCCGCCGTGTTTCACGACCAGCGTCGCCACGGAGTCGCGGAGCCGCGCCATCCAGCTCCGGCGGTTCCAGCGCCCTCGCATGTTCCGGAGGGCGCGGGCCACCCCGGTCGGGGTCGCGCCCAGCGATTCGGCGACCGCGCGATGGGCCGGCAGCAGGCCGAGGTCGCCCTCCATCCCCAGCGCGCCGCGCACGAGAAGGGCCTCGCCTTCCGGGATGCGCGTGGAGACGAGCTTGGAGGCCAGAAGGTCGATGCTCCAGACGGCGGGATCGACCGGGTGGTCCGCCTCGTGAACGGTGGTGGCGGTGTCGAGGGTTCTCCCGCGCTCCGCGAGGTGCTCGGCGAGGCGCTCCGACAGCTCCCGGATGATCTTGACGATGCGTTGCCCGATCCCCTTGTTGCGGTAGAGGCGGATGCGGGGCAGATCGACGAGCTGGGCGACCGTATGCGCCCCGAGGCGATCCAGCGCGTTCAGCAGGCGGGGACTGAGGCCGAGCGCGAGGAGCGGCGTTTCGCGGGTCACGCCGTCGAGGTCGCCCGGCAGATCACCGCCTTCCTCGTCGCCCGTGGCCTGGACGTCGATGGCCCCGAAGCAACCGGACCACGCGCGGCGCATCTCTTCCGCGCTGTCGAAGCGGGCCCGGTAGTCCCTGGCCAACGCCTTGGCGAAGAACTCGGTGAGCGGGCCGCGCACCGAGGGATCGAGCCACTCCGCATCGAGGGTGGCCTCCTCCTCGACCAGCATGGGGTCGGTCAGGCCGTCCCCCCATCCGGGCAGGTGTCCGGTCGCCATCTCGTGGAGCGTCATGGCCGCGGCGAAACGCTCGGCGTAGACGTCCCAGCGCGGTGGCCGGCGCAGCCGCAGGAAGGGATCCAGGTACTGCGGCGTGCCCGCGCGGATGTTCTCCGCGGGGGTGTCCGCGAGGGAGAAGTCGAACACGACGAGGGCGAGCGACCTGTCGGCGCCGCTCGCGGATACGCCGATGTTGTCGGGCTTCAGGTCCCGATGCGATATGCCCTTCTCCTCCAGCCACTGCACGACGCCCAGCAACTGGCCTCCGAAGCGTTCCAGGAGGTCGAGCGAGAGCCGGCCCTCCTCGCGGATACGGTCCGCGAGGGTGTAGGTGCCGCCCCTGTTCTCCGTGCCGGCCATCGCGATGAACAGCGCCGCGTGCCCGGACAGCTCCACGTGGCGGTGGAACGCGACGACGTTCGGATGGCGCAGCACCCCCAGCACCTCGCCTTCGCGCCTGATGCGCTCGTTGCGCGAGGGATCGAGGGCCACCTTGAGCACTCCGCTGCCGTCGTCGTGCTCCACCTTGAGGGCGACGGCGGTGGAGCCCTTGCCGAGGCGCCGCTCCACGAGGAAGCCATGCTCCAGCATGTCCCCCGGATTGGCGTCGAGCGGGTGGACGGCGGCCTCCTGTCCCTCGTCCGCAGCGGCGAGCTCCCGCTCCGCCTCCACGAGCAGGTCCAGGAGCTCCGAGACGGCATTGGGGCGCTTCCCGACCTCCGGGTCGGTCGCGGACTCCACGACCAACTGCAAGGATCCCGGGAGGCCGTCGAGCGCATCGGAGAGCCGGAGGCCGCCGGTGCTCGACAGGCGCGCGTTCAGGTCCGCGACGGTGGACGCCGGGGGCACGTCCGAGAACAGCCGGTAGCCGATGGCGCCGAGGGAGAAGACGTCGAGCTTCTCGGAGACGTATCCCCCGCAGGCCGTCTCCGGTGCGAGATACACGTCGCCTTCGTCCTCGCCCGAGAGGCCGGGGGTGGTCTCCGCTCCCGCGTTCCGTGCTCCGGAGGCTCCCGAGCCCCGGAGCGCGTCCATCCTGCCGGCCCGCCAGTCGAAGATCTTGAGCGTGGGCCGGGAGGCGTCCGGCGCCGTCACCAGGACCTTCCGCGGGCTCAGCGCGCGATGGCAGAGGCGGCGTTCGTGCGCGTACTTCAGCGTCTCCGCCAACTGGCGCAGCATGTCGAGGCGGGTCGCGAGGTCCAGCCCGCCGCCTCTCCGGCGTTCGAGGAAATGGTCCAGGCGTTCGGCGTCCGGGTCGTGTTCGAAGACCAGGGCCGGTCCTTGCTCCGCGTTCGTGAGCAGCTCCACCCGCAGGATGCCCTCGTGGACGACGCCGTCGAGCAACTGGTACTCCCGCTCCGCCGCGCGCCGCCGCTCCGTGCGCATCGCCCCGGAGGAGGCCGCCGAGAGCGGATAGATGCGCACCCGCCGCTTCGACGAGGGTACCGAGACGTGCTCGGCTTCCCAGTCCTGGTAGTCGTCCGTCTCCAGCAGGAGCTTGCGCAGCACGTAGTCCGCCACCCGCCGCTGCCGTTGCGATGGATGGATCCCCGCCTGCTCCATCGCGCGCGCGAAGGCCCGGGAGAGCGACCGGTCGATCCGCGGCGGCGGCCGGCGCGGATCGAAACCCGCGTCGCCGCGAAGGACGTCGAGGATGCCCGGACAAGGGTCCCGCTCGGACCGCGCGGGGAGGTACACCCCCGTGCGGGCCCGGCCCTCGAGCCGGCACCGCACCCCGCCACGGGACAGGAACACGACGGCTTCGATGTACGGCCTGCGTTGCTTGGCGAGCGCCTTCTGCGCCTTCAGGAGCCCGACCAGCTTTTTCGCCTTGCGGTTCGCCAACAGGAGCGGACTGTCGACCAGGAGCTCCTTGCCGTCGATCTCGCGGCGCCACGTGCTGGCGTCGCCCGAGACGCTCCCGCTCCAGCTCTTGATCTCGACGAGGTAGACCTTGTGGAGCGACACCACGAGCAGGTCGACTTCGTTGATGCTGCCGTCCTCGGCGATGAACTCGAAATTCGACCACGCGCGAAACGGCTCGCCGTCCGGCAGGCGGGCCTTCAGGTAGTCGAGGGCCTCGCGCTCCCAGGCGTGTTCGGAGGGGGTGATCTCGATCCAGCGGGTGGATTTCATTGCCGTTCAATCGCGACTTCGTTCCGGGCTGGCTTCCGGCGCCGTCCACAGCGCCGGCAGGACGATGGCGGCATTGTCGGCGTTCGTTCGTGGTGCGTGGCCATTGCGCCGTACAGCGAGACGTTCCACGAATCGCCGCCCACGGAGTTGGCGTTCATTCAGGTGGTGCGCGGCCATTGCGCCGGCGCCGGCGGGGAGCCCCGCCCGCGTCAGCGATCCGGCACGAAGGGCCGGCCGATGCAGGCGGGCGTGTTCACTTTCGTCAGGATGCGGTTGCCGGAGATCAGCACCAGCGCGGCGATCGTGACCAAGTAGGGCAGCGACGCGAGGAGCTGTGGCGGAACGTCGATCCCGACCCCCTGCGCATAGAGGCCCATGATCCACACCGTGCCGAACAGGTAGGCGCCGACCGCGACCCGGCGCGGCGCCCAGGTGGCGAAGACCACCAGCGCGAGCGCGATCCAGCCGCGCCCGGCCGTCATGTTCTCGATCCACTGCGGGGTGTAGGCGAGCGAGAGGTAGCCGCCGGCGAGCCCCGCGCAGGCCCCCCCGAAGGCGATGCAGGCGTAGCGTACCGCGATCACGTTGTACCCCAGCGCGTGCGCGGAGTGGTGGTTGTCCCCGGTGGCCCGGATCACGAGGCCGATGCGCGTGCGCGCCAGCACCCGGGCGGCGAGCGCCGTGATCGCGATCGATGCGTACACGAGCACGTCGTGGCCGAAGAGCACGGGTCCGACGAAGGGCAGGTCGCTCAGGCCGGGGATATGGACGGGCGCGAGCTTCACCCCGGGCAGTCCGGTGAAAGGTTCTCCGACGAGGCCGGACAGCCCGAGCCCGAAGAGGGTGAGGGCAAGCCCGGTCGCCACCTGGTTGGTGACGAGGGTCTGGGTGAGGAAGCCGAACAGGAGGGACATGGCGACGCCAGCCCCGACCGCCGCCACGACCCCGACCGCCGCCGATCCGGTGGTGTACGCGGCGGCGAAGCCGGACACCGCCCCCATCACCATCATGCCCTCGACGCCGAGGTTGAGCACCCCGGAGCGCTCGACCACCAGCTCGCCGACCGCCGCGAGCAGCAGCGGCGTCGACGCGGTGATGATCGTCAGCAGGACGGCTTCGAGCGCGGTCATTCCGAACACCTCGGCCTTCAGATTCGAAACGGGACGGGACGGCCCGCGGGGCGGCAGGTCCATTCGTACAAGGCGGGCGGTCCCGCGGAGCCGCCCTTCCCCACCGCCACCCTCAAGCCGCCCGGGCCGCTCCCCCGAACCGGCTCCACCGCACCCGGTACAGGATCAGCGTATCGCAGGCCAGGATGAAGAACAGCAGCATCCCCTGGAAGACCTGCGCGGTCTTGTCCGAGATCGCCAGCTCCACCTGGGCCGCCTCGCCCCCGAGGTAGCTGATCCCGAGCACCAGCCCCGCGAGCAGCACCCCGATCGGGTTCAGCCGCCCGAGGAAGGCCACGATGATCGCGGTGAAGCCGTAGCCCGGCGAGATGGAGGGCTGGAGCTGACCGATCGGCCCCGCCACCTCGCACATCCCGGCGAGCCCCGCCAGCGCCCCGGCGAGCAGGAAGCAGAACCACACCGTGCGGGGACGCGAGAAGCCGGCGAAGCCGCCCGCGCGCGGCGCCTCGCCGCTCACCCGGATCTCGAAGCCCTTGAGGGTGCGCGCCATGAACACGAACAGCACCAGGACCGCGACCACCGCGAGGGCCGCGCCGAGGTGCACCCGCCCGTCGCCCAGCGTCGGCAGGAGCTGCCACTCCTGGAAGCTGGCCGACTGCGGGAAGTTGTAGCCGTGGGGGTCGCGCCAGGGGCCGCGCACCAGCCAGTCGAGGAGGTACTGGGCGACGTAGACCAGCATGAGGCTGGTCAGGATCTCGTTCGCCCCGAAACGGGTGCGGAGCAGGGCGGGGATCGCGGCCCACGCCGCCCCGCCGAGGATCCCGGACGCGAACATCAGGGGCAGCACGAGCGGCGATTCCCACTCGGGCGCGAGGATGGGGATGGCGGCCCCGGCGAGGGCGCCGGCCGTGAGCTGGCCCTCCGCCCCGATGTTCCACAGGTTCGCGCGGAAGCAGACCGCGAGACCGGCGCCGACCAGCACCAGCGGCGCGGTCTTCACGATCAGCTCCTCGATCGACCACAGCGTGGTCACCGGCTCGATGAAGTAGACGTAGAGCGCGTGCAGCGGATCGAGCCCGCGCGCGGCGAAGACGATGCCGCTGGCGACGACGGTGAGCGCGATGGCGATCAGCGGGGAGGCCACCACCATGACCCGGCTGTGCTCGGGACGCCTCTCCAGCACCAGCTTCATGCCGTAGTTTCCTCCCGGCTCCCGGCCTCGGCGCCGGTCTCGCATGCCTCGGGTTCACCGCTCATGCGGACGGCTCCCGAATCGTGCGGCTCCGCGGGCGCCCCGCCGGCCAGGAGTGGGGCGAGGATCTGGTCTTTGCGAACTACTCCCATATCGTAAGGCTCCGCGAGGGCTCTCCCTCCATGTCGGCACACCGCCCGGCCCCGCCAACGCCATCCCCTCGAACCTGGGCCGAACCATCGCCCGACCGGCCATGTCGCAAACGCCCCCGGCGTTGACCCATCCCTACCCTCCCACTAACGTACAGTCCGTACAGGGATGCGCAAGGGTCATGGATCATGTCGAACAAGGTGCGAGTCTCCGGGGTCGAGGAAACCAGAGCCAGACTGCCCGAGATCCTCAGGGCGGCCAATCGCGAGGGGGCCGTGACCATCGTAACCGAACGTGGCGAACCCTACGCCGCCGTCGTGCCGGTATCGCTCGCACTGCCCGATACGCCGATGCTGTCGGAGCTGCGCGGATCGGCACAGGGCTGCTACGGCGACGCCGCCCGGTTCGTCGGGGAGCTGCGGGACAAATGGCCTTGACGGACATCGGCGAGTTGCTGTCGCGCGGCCGGGCTGCGGCGATACCGTTTCATTGCGCCGCGCGGTGTAACGTTCACTCAAGGAAATGGCGGCCCCCTACCCACCCGAAGCCGCCAGAAAGGAAGCGGAAGCCGGAGCGCAACGCCCCGGCTTCATGCGTCCCGATTCACCCCCGGCAGTGCATGGACGGCAGGCGTTTCAGGCCTCCGGAGCCGTGCACCTCTGCACGCACTTCGCGGTCTCGATCAGTTGCCGTACCTCGTCGAGGGTGGGAGCGTGTCCATGCACAGCCTTGTTGCGGATTTTCCGTGCCATGTGCAGCGCGTCTTGGCACTTCTCCGGTGCCGATTCAATGATGCTGAACAATTCCTTGTCAGGGTCCGCTTGCAGCCACTGCCTGACAAGGTGCTCGAACTCGATGCCGGCGATCCAAGCCGCGTATCGCTTGTCGGAAGACTCGATTGACAGAATCGCTTCCACCAACCGGATCGGAGGCATCCTGTCTTTTTGGAACACTTGCCTGGTCAAGTTCGCGATCCGCAAGTTCGCAAGCGCAGTATCGCCCTCGAACTGCTTGCGTAGTTTGTCGAACTCCGCCGGGGCAAGGATCCCGCGAAGGCGTGGGTACACGACACCCTCTTGCAACGTCCAGAGGGCCATGTCTACCTCTGCCGTGGTGCCGAATTCTCTCTCGTCGCGTAGTCTGCGAAGGCACCCGAGGTACTTCTTGTACCGTTCCGCAGGCTGCCGCGTCGGGGCCATGCCTAACGCGGTATCCACCGGGGGGCTGATGATCCCGTAGTGCTTCGGGCACCAAAACCTGAGCAGTACGGATACAGGTTCGATCTGTCGCCGGAAGACAGTCAACAATTTCGCAATCAGGGCACCCTCCTCGCGCTTCGGCAGTGCCTCTGGGTCGGTGCGCGCCCGCCAAAGCGCGCTCCAATCTTTGCAGCGCGAAGCGGTCGCGAACTCCTCTTCAGACGGCCAGTAGCCGAACATATCGGCGTCCCAATGGTCGTGGTTGCGTATAGCCCGGATGATGTCGTAGCTGAACCGCTCCTCGCGTGCGAGTTCTTGCACGTCGCGTTCGATTTCGTCCAAGCGCTGCTCTCTGCCGTAGAGTGACCTAGCGAGATTGGCATGTTGGTGAAGGCACACATGCAGGTAGGTCATTGAATCGATGCTCCATTGCGTCGTGATTTGGCCGCTGGCAAGCATATGCCCCCAAGCCGACGCCCAGCAACCGGAGTCTTGTCCAGCGGGACATGAGTCTGAACGGAAAGCGTGAATCCAACGAGAAACGAGCCTGTAGCGCTCGGGGTCCCGGTACGATTCTCGGCCGACTGGCGACATGGGCCGCGGCCGCTCACGCGGGCGTTGGGAATGCAGCTACGGATTACGGTGTAGCGGCGCCGGCCTCGTGCGCCCCGGCCATCAGCAGGCCGATGCGCTCGCGGTCGATGGCGTGCGCCGGGTACGCCTCGGACAGCTCGCCGCGCGAGATCACCGCGATGCGGTCCGCGATCTCGAAGATCTCGTCCAGATCCTGGCTCACCACCAGCACCGCCGCGCCGGCCCGCGCCATGTCCACCAGCGCCTGGCGGATGAGGGCGGCGGCGCCCGCGTCCATCCCCCAGGTCGGCTGGTTGACCACCACCACCCGCGGGTCGCGGTCGAGCTCGCGCCCGACCACGAACTTCTGGAGATTGCCGCCGGAGAGCGCGCTGGCCTCCGGGTTCTCGTGGCTCGTGCGCACGTCGAAGCGGGTGTTGACGCGATGGGCGACCGTGCGGGTCCCGGGCCGGTGGACGAACCCCGCGCGCACCATCCCGCGATCGCAGGCGTGCTGGGTGAGGAGCACGTTCTCCGAGAGCACGAAGCCGGGGACCGCGCTGTGCCCGAGCCGCTCCTCCGGCACGAAGGCGGCGCCGAGCCGGCGGCGTGCGGTGACCCCCCGCGTCCCACAGGGGACGCCGGCCACGTCTACGGCCTCCGGCCCCGGCGCGAGCCGTTCTCCGGAGAGCGCCTCGAAGAGCTCCGACTGTCCGTTCCCGGCCACCCCCGCGACCGCGACCACCTCGCCGGACCGGACCTCGATCGAGACGTCGCGCAGCGGCACGCCGAAGGGACCCTCGGCCGGGAGGCTCAGTCCGGAGACGGCGAGCATCACCGGCCCTTCTTCGCCCACAGGCCCTCCGGCGCTCACCGTGTGCACGTGCGCGCCGACCATCCGCCGGGCCAGCGAGGCGGCGGTCTCGGCTTGCGGATCGACGTTCGCCACCACCTTGCCGTGGCGCAGGATCGTCGCGTCGTGGCAGAGCTGCTGCACCTCCGCCAGCCGGTGCGAGATGTAGAGCACCGCGCAGCCGTCTTCCGCCAGCCGGCGCAGCGTGACGAAGAGCTGATCCGCTTCCTGCGGGGTGAGCACCGCGGTCGGCTCGTCCATGATCAACAGGCGCGGCTCCTGCAGCAGGCAGCGCACGATCTCGATGCGCTGGCGCTCCCCCACGGAGAGGTCCGCGACCAAGGCGGTGGGCTCCAGAGCCAGGCCGTACTCCGCCGAGACCTGCGCGATGCGCGCGCCCAGCCCTTGCGGATCGAAGGGGCCGGGGGGCAGCGCGAGCGCGATGTTCTCTGCGACGGAGAGCGCCTCGAACAGCGAGAAGTGCTGGAAGACCATGCCGATCCCGAGCCGCCGGGCGGCGGCCGGGCTCGCCACCGTCACCGGCTCGCCGCGCCAGCGCAATTGCCCCGCCGTGGGCTGGAGCGCGCCGTAGACGATCTTGACGAGGGTGGACTTGCCGGCCCCGTTCTCGCCGAGCAGCGCGTGGATCTCCCCCGGACGCAGGCGCAGGGTCACGTGGTCGTTCGCGGTGAAGTCGCCGAATCGCTTCACGACGTCGAGCGCTTCGAGGAGGTATTCACCGCTTGCGGGCGGTGGCCCGTCCATCGCGGATGGCGGATTGCTCATTGCACCGTCCTGGCCGTCGTGCCGAACCCCGGCACCGGGTCCGCGTCCAGCCGGTGACGCGCCTGCCGTCGACAGAGCGGTACGGTCGGAACCTTCTCGATCACTATGCGTATCCTCGACTCGGGGGGCGCGATGCCACGGACCGCGACACTCCTCTCCAGCGCACAACGCCCGTGGCCCCGTGCGAACAGGTGATCTCGGCAAGCACCGGGCGAATCCGCATCGGCTCGACCCTTCAAGCCCGAACGTCGGCCTTCGACTCCCAATACTCCCTTACCGTATCGAATCGATCCATCCCGTCCTTGATTTCGAGGAGTTCCCGGTAGAACGGGGTCAGAGGCCCGCGCGCTTTGGTGCAGCTCCATTCGGGCGCGGGTGGGAGACTCCCCGCCCGCTCCATTCAATGATACCGTTCGAGGCATCCCGACACCGACAGGGAAGCCCGCCGTGGAGCATCCGGCTGCTGTCCAACGAATCGAGGGCATCGGCATTCCTTCCGCCGCTTTCGTCGATCGGGCGGTCTACATCCGGACTACGCACGTGTTATCCGCTTTCCGAACCACTCGACGAGGTCGTCGAACGAAAGCTGGTTCCGGGCAACGTCCAGTATCATGTCCTCTACATCCTTCTGGATCGATCCATGCCTTTCGGAAGGTGCCAACCGATAGCCACTTCTCTCCAAGCAGCAGGTCCAGGAGAATGAGTGTCGTGCGTTTGTTCCCGTCCGCGAAGCCATGGTTTCCCACCATCGATTCGACAAGAGCCGCCGCCTTGTGGCGTATGGTGCGGTAGTAGCCGGAGCAGGGACGGGCGATGGCCGATTCGATCGAACCGACGTTGATGACGCCCGGCCGGCCGCCGAAACGCAAGGCCCGCTCGTGGGCGTCCAGCGCGTCGCCGAGCGTCAGCCGGTAGTGGCGCCGCCTACCGTTCGGCAAGTCGCTTCAGGGCCGTACGGTACTTGCCGGCCGTGCGATCCATGATGGCGACGGAGCGCGCCGACGGGGCGCCGGCCAGGAGTCGGTCGACGCTTCGAATCGTCGACGTCCCGGCTCGGTCGAGAGTGCACCAGGGGGCCGTTGAGAGACGCGCCGAATCGTTCGCCGCCGATCGCCCCGAGGGAGGACCGTACCAGTCGATGGGATCGCAACCGCGCGCGGTCAATTCGTCGTTGATCCGCCCGAGGGGATTCCCGGAGCAAAAGAAATATCGAGGCACGGACGGGTGTCCGCTCTCCACGAAGCGAAGGTTCTCCCTCGGAACGCCCAGACGTCTCCCTTGATCTTCGATATATCTCCGGAGCCCCTTGGCCGGATTGCCGAACAGCGCGAAGACGACGGCTCTCTCCCGCGCTTCCTCGACCAGCTCGGAAACGATGCGGCGTGTGACCGGACGCCATAACCCCTGGTGCCAGACCCGCTGTTCTTCGACCGCCTCCCACGAGCTCCCCCGATGATGCCTGCCGGTGTCGGTGACGCTTATGGTCGGAGTGCGGTTGATCCAGAGCACGCCTTGCCCCGTCAGATTCTCGAACAGGGACCGGGGGGGCAGCAGCACGACCGGGCCGTCTTGCAGCCCGCGTCGAAGCACTCCTCGTCGGTCGCGGAGACCGCCCGAATCCAGCCGGAGCCCCGCCGCGTCAGGAAGCAGCGCGGCGGCGGCGCAGAGCAGACTCAGCAAGCTGGGCGTTACGCGACCGGGCTCCGCCAGATCATCGATCCATTCGGCCAAGTCGCCTTGCTCGAAAGAGCGGCCAGTGGCCCGACACGGATCGGGATACGGATCGTTGCCGATGACGACCACGGCCACATCGGAAGGGTCGATGCCTTCCAACGCATAGAAGACACCGCTCCGATTACGCGGCCGGACCGGCACGATCCGCACATCCTGGCCGAGCCATGCGTCTCGGGGGATAGCGTGGAAATCCGGCGCCGCGCCATCCAGCCTTTCCCGCCAAGCCGTGGGAAGGTCGTCCCGCCACCGGCGCAGATACCGTTCCAATGCGTCGAGCAGATTGGGCATCGTCCACATCCTCGCCGCCGGTCGATATCTTACGCGACGATTGGTAATCGGGGTACCGGCAGTCTTGTCCAGCGAGACATGAGCCTGAACGGAGGGCGTGAATCCAACGAGAAACGAGCCTGTAGCGCTCGGGGTCCCGGTACGATTCGACGTTGCGGCGCTGCCAGGTCGGCCAGTTGGCGGCATGGGCCGCGGCTGTTCACGCGGGCGTTGGGAATGCAGCTACGGATTACGATGTAGCGGCCCTGGCTTCGTGCGCCCAGGCCATCAGCAGGTCGATGCGCTCGCGGTCGATGGCGTGCGGCCGGGTACGCCTCGGACAGCGCTCGCCGCGCGAGCAGGCCCTCGGCTCGGATGATCCGAAACCACGGACCGCGGCACCCTCTCCGGCGCGCGACGCCCATGCGAACAGTTTATCTCGGCAAGCACCGGGCGAATCCGCATCGGCTCGACCCTTCAAGCCCAAACGTCGTCCTTCGACTCCCAATACTCCCTTACCGTATCGAATCGATCCATCCTGCCCCTGATCTTGAGGATTTCTCTTGGGTAGAATTCGGACATCGTCCGGCATAGCTGCAACATCCATTTCTTCCTGGAGTATCCGTCGATCACCCGGATGTCGTTGGAATTCGTGATCTGGATCTGTCCCCAACCCAATGCGCCTACGGTGAGGCAATCCCAGTCCAGGAACTCGATCGGTGAGAATATGACTTCCGAGACGATGACCCTTGTGCCGTCGATCGAATATCTGATGATGATCAGGGAGAAGACGTTGATATCGGATTCGTAGAATCGAGCCAGCCGTTCCACTGATGTGAGATTGGGCATATTGAATCTGGTGTCCTCCCTGTGCGTCTTGACGTCCACCACGGAATAAATCCCTTCGGTGTCGGTGAATGCCAAATCGGCCATGGCGCGGCGTGCGAAATCTCTTGAATATTCGTCGCACCAGGGCCCGAGGAAGGTATCGAATTCTGCCGACACGAGTGACTCGATCGCATCACCCACCGCTCTCGGACTGTTTACCGTTTGCAGCGACAGGAAATCCGGTGACGAATTGACATGATCCCTGATGGCAGAAGCCACCTTACGGTAGTGGCCTTCATAGTAGAATTTCGACTTCACGAGAACAGATTTCCCTGTCGCCGGGTTGATTCGGATTTGGTCCGTTGTTCGGAAAATGAATTTCTTTCCCAAAATATGCCATCTGCATATCCCTGAATCGTCGGGTCCTGCCTGGAAGTACGAATGCGTTTCAATGCCCAGCACAGGTATTCCACGTCGATCTCGACTCCACACCAGTTTCTTGATAATTTCTCAGCTACGACCGCAGTGGTGCCACTGCCAAGAAATGGATCGAACACAAAATCTCCCTTTCTTGAGCTCGCCAATATCAATTTTGCGATTAATTTCTCAGGTTTCTGGGTAGGATGGTCGGTGTTTTCGGGCATCGACCAGAATGGAATCGTCAAATCGGTCCATATATTCGACGGATGCGTCAGACGATAGTCGCCTTCTTTCTCACGGCGCCAATCCTTCGGTTCTCCGTCGACCCTGTAAGGCGCGAGGACCTTGCGTTTCAGCTTCACGGCTTCAACGTCAAAGTAATACTTGTCCGATTTCGTGCAGAACCAGATATCCTCCGTATTGTTCTTCCAGTTCATCTTCGCTCCACGTCCTTTTTCGCGCTCCCATGTAATTCGATTTCGAACGTGAAATTTCGATTCCAGAATCGGAAAGACAAGTGTAGACGTCCTCCAGTCCGAACATACGTAGATGGTAGCGTCCGGTTTCATCATCGGAATCAGCAGATCGATGACGTTCAGGAACCATGATTGATACTCGTTCTTCTCTTTTATCATGAATGGATTTCCATTGAAATTCCTGGACATGTTGTACGGTGGATCAAGAACAAGGAGATCGACGAATTCGGATGGAAGATATTCCGCCACTTCAAAAATATCGCCTGCGACGAGTCGACTTTCGAGATCTGCCGGGGCAACGGCCGCATCCACTCGCATGACGTCACGGGACAGCCGGACGATTTCCTCGTCCGTACATGAAAGCGTTCTATTCCTGGGAGCACGTTTTCGCATGACGAGAGCTGTTCATTGTAATCTTTTGCGTCAATTCCGATACGGTGCTGGTGTCGAAAACCACCGTCACCTTTGTCGATCGAGGCACGAGGAGTGGTGCGCGGTGCCCGCCCGTTCGAGGGGTGGTCCATCCGTTCCCGCGATCGCGGATGATCCGAACAGGGCAGCGGACGGAAATCCATGCTCGTATCTGCGTCAATTGCACACCGCGCCGCCTCGGCGGCCGCCGCCCGGGCCTGCCAACGTCCGTGACCGCACCGTCCATCACCTGCGTCTCCCGAATCGCCTGCTGGCGCGACGGCGCCGAAGTGACTGACGGCGCCCCGGTCCTGTGGCGCGGGCGATTTCCCGGAAGTGCATTACGACCTCCAGCGTCTCACCGGCGAAGTGGTGCGCATTCCGGTGAAACCGATCACCGATTCCGGTCAAGCCGATCACCCGTCGGAACGGAGTGACGCGGGGCGATGATTATGCCGTGCAGTGATCGTCCTGGGTCAACCCGGTGTGCTGTTTTCGCATGGAGCCACCCTTGCCGCCGCCGGTCCTGTCCGGCCGGACGCTACTCGAACGGCAGGCCCGCGTACTGCTCGCACATCACCCGCCGGGCGGGCTCGGAAGAGGCGATGTAGTCGAGTTCGGCCTCGTGCGCGCGGCGGTCGAACGCCGTCTGGTCGGGGAAACGGTGCAGCAGCGTGGTCAGCCACCAGGAGAATCGCGCCGCGCCCCACACCCTTCTGAGAGCCGTGTCCGAGTAGCCGTCGAGATGGCGGGTCGAACCCGTGCGGTAGAACTCGACGAAGGCGCGCGAGAGGTAGTGGATGTCCGAGATTGCGAGGTTGAGCCCCTTGGCGCCGGTCGGCGGGACGATGTGCGCGGCGTCTCCGGCCAGGAACAGCCGCCCGTGACGCATCGGCTCGGCCACGAAGCTCCTGAGCGGGGCGATGGACTTCTCGATGGAGGGACCGGTGACGATCCCCTCCGCGATCTCGGCGGGGAAACGCGCCTTGAGCTCTTCCCAGAAGCGCTCGTCGGGCCAGTGATCGAGGTCGTCGTCGAGGTCGCACTGCACGTAGTAGCGGCTCAGCGCCGGGTTCCGCTGCGAGGCGAGGGCGAAGCCGCGGTCGTGGGCCGCGTAGGTGATGTCTTCGAGCGGTGGTGTTCTCGACAGGACCCCCAGCCACCCGAAGGGATAGACCTTCTCGTAGGTGCGCAGTATCCCGGGCGGAACGGCCTGGCGGCTGACCCCGTGGAAACCGTCACAGCCCGCGATGAAATCGCAATCGACGCGGTGCTCCCGGTCGTCCTTGCGCCAAGTCAGCGAAGGGGCGTCGGAGTCCACGCCGTGCGGCGTCACCGCCGCCTCGTCGAAGACCACGCCGCCCGCGGCGTCGCGGGCCGCGTACAGGTCTTCCGTGATCTGCGTCTGGCCGTACGCCATCAAGGGCCGGCCGGCGTAGCTGCGGGTGTCGATGAAGAACTGCCGCCGCCCCGCCCAGGCGATCCGGCTGCCGTCGTGGACGCGCCCTTCCCTGTCCATCCGCTCGCCCCGGCGTTCCTCGGCACCTCGACCGAGCCCCACTCCAGCACCCGCGCGCGGATCCGGCCGAGCACGTATTCCCGGCTCCGGCGTTCGAGCACGACGCTCTCGACACCGTTGCGGTGGAGGATCTGCGGAAGCAGCAGGCCCGCCGGGCCGCCGCCGATGATGCCTACCTGGGTTCGCACCGCAGGGGATTCGCCAGCGTACAAGCCGCCGGTCACCCCCGGCCTTGTCCGGGCGTCCGGAAGCCGGAGACCGTCCATCGCTGAACGCGCCTTCGGAGGGACGAAGCGCGCGCCGGCGGTCGCAGCACATCTCCGGCGCGCGCGCCGGCCCTTCGCGCAAGACTCGCGCGCCGCACGCGAAGGCCGCGCCCCAAGGGCACCGGATCGTACCGTTTGCGCGAAGGTCCGTTCACGTCAACGCATCCACCACAAAGAGCCGCCGGTACTCCGCCATGGCGAAACGATCCGTCATCCCCGCCACGTAGTCGGCCACGAGGCGGGCCCGGCCGGATTCGCCCCCGCCCTTCTCCTCGATCCGCCGCTGGACGCCGTGCGGCAAGGCGCGCGGGTCGTCGAAGAAGGCGTGGAACAGGGCGCTGACGATGCGTTCCGCCTTCATCGACATCCGGTGCACCCGGTAGTGCCGGTAGAGCCTTTGCCGGAGGAGCCGCTTGAGATCCCGGTGCTGCTCGAACATGGAGGCGCTGAACCGGATCAGGGGAGAGGGGCGCCTGCGCACGTCATCGGGGCCGGCCGGGCGCGCGGCCTCGATGGCGGCGCGGCTCGTCTCGATCAGGTCCGTAGCCTGACGGTTGATCATCGCCCGGATCGTCTCGTGGACGACCCGGCGCCCGGTGAGGTCCGGCCAGCGGCCGAGCACCGCCTCGTGCCGCTCGCGGAAGAACACCGCCTCCGCCAGGGTCTCGACGTCCAGGAACCCGGCGCGCAGCCCGTCGTCGACGTCATGGTTGTTGTACGCGATCTCGTCGGCGAGGTTCGCGACCTGGGCTTCCAGGGAGGGCTGGCCGCCGTTGAGGAAACGCTCGCCGAGGGGGCCGATCCGCCGGGCGTTCGCGCGCGAGCAGTGCTTGAGAATCCCCTCCCGGGTCTCGTAGGTGAGGTTCAGGCCCGGGAAGCCCGCGTAGCGCTCCTCCAGCACGTCCACCACCCGCAACGACTGCAAGTTGTGTTCGAAGCCGCCGTGATCCCGCATGCAGACGTTGAGGGCGTCCTGCCCGGCATGGCCGAAAGGGGTGTGGCCGAGGTCGTGGGCAAGGGCGATCGCCTCGACCAGATCCTCGTTCAGCCCGAGGGACCGGGCGATGGTGCGCGAGATCTGGGCGACCTCCAGAGAATGGGTGAGGCGGGTGCGGAACATGTCGCCTTCGTGGTTGACGAAGACCTGGGTCTTGTATTCGAGGCGGCGGAAGGCGGCGCTGTGGATGATCCGGTCGCGGTCGCGCTGGAACGCGCTCCGGTAGGCGGGGGCGTCCTCTTCGCGTACCCGCCCGCGCGACGTCGCCTCGCTGACGGCATGAGGAGCGAAGGCGGTCACGTCGCCTCGCGGCCGGCATCGAGGGTGGAAACGCTTACCGCTTCGCGCCCGACGCGCCCGACGCCCGTTGGGTCGGCGGCTCCCCCGGCATCGAGGGGGGGGACGCTTGCCGCCTCACGCCCGGTCTCCAGGGTTTCCCGAAGTAGCGCGGGGTCGAACTCCCCGGTCACCACCGCCCTGCCGATCGCGCGCAGCAGGACGAGCCGGAGCCGGCCGCGCCGGATCTTCTTGTCCGCCGACATCAGCTCCAGCATGCGCTCCGGCGAAAGCGCCGCCGGCGCGCGCGTGGGGAGTCCGGTGCGGGTGAACAGGCGCTCGATCCGATCGAGGTCCCGGCCCGCGAGCCAGCCCATCCGGTGCGACATCCGCGCCGCGAGCACGATCCCCGCCGCGACCGCCTCGCCGTGCAGCCAGGCCCCGTAGCCGGCGCCCGCCTCGATGGCGTGCCCGAACGTGTGGCCGAGGTTGAGCAGGGCGCGGGCGCCGGATTCGCGCTCGTCGGCGACCACCAGCGCGGCCTTGCGCTCACACGCCCTCACCACCGCGAAGCGCAACGCATCGGGGTCGAGGTCGAGCAGGGCCGTCGCGTTGGCTTCGAGCCAGTCGAAGAGTCCGGGGTCGTCGATGAGTCCGTACTTCACGATCTCGGCGAAGCCCGCCCGCACTTCGCGCGGATCCAGGGTCGCCAGCGTCGCGGTGTCGCTCAGCACGCACCGGGGCTGATGGAAGGCGCCGACGAGGTTCTTGCCGCCGGGCAGGTTGACGCCGGTCTTGCCGCCCACCGAGGAATCCACCTGGGCGAGCAGCGTGGTCGGCACCTGCACGTAGTCGATGCCGCGCTGGTAGCAGGCCGCGGCGAATCCGGCGACGTCCCCGACCACGCCTCCGCCCAGGGCGGCGACCACCGCGTCCCGTGCGGCCCGGCGTTCGGCCAGGGCGTGCTGGATCTCCGCGAAGGTGTCCAGGGTCTTGGATTGCTCCCCGTCGGGAATGACGTGGGTATCGACGGCGGAGGCGTCCGCGAGGGCGGGGCGGAGCCGGTCGAGGTAGAGGGGGGCGACGGTCTCGTTGGTGATGACGAATACGTGCCTTCCACCGACGTGCGGGGCGAGCAACCCGCGTTCGCCGATGACGCCGGCACCGACGTGGATCGGGTAGCGCCGCGCCCCCAGGTCGATCTCGATGGTGCGGCTCACAGTGTCCCGATCCGTTTTAGAGGGTCTCGATCCGTTTGAGGATTTCCCTGGCCACGAAGCGGCCCGAACGATGCGTCGAGTGTACGACGACGTCGGCGCTCTGGCGATACAGGGGGTCCCGCACCCGCATGATCTCCTGCATCGTCGCCATCGGATCGCCGGTCTGCATCAGCGGCCGGTTGCGGTCGCGCGACACGCGCGCGACGAGCATGTCCACGGACGCGTGGATATAGACGACGAATCCGTGTCCGGCGAGTTGCGCCCGGTTCCCCGCCGAAAGCACCACACCGCCGCCGGTCGCGAGGACGACGCCTTCGCGCGTCACCAGTTCGGCCAGCAGCCGGCTTTCCCGCTCGCGGAACCCGGCCTCGCCTTCGAGCTCGAAGATGAGCGGGATCCCGACCCCGGTCCGTGCCTCGAGCTCGCGGTCGGCATCGACGAATTCCTTGTCCAGCACGGCCGCGAGCTGCCGGGCGACGGTGCTCTTTCCCGCGCCCATCGGTCCGATCAGGAAGATGTTGGACGGCACGTCCATCGCCGGTCTTCGCGCGAAGCCTCCCCTGGTCGCGGCCGATCTGCGCTCTCGGCAACCGATGGCCCCGTTCGCCGGCCGCCCCGGCGGTGGCCGCCGTCGCCGGCGTCTTCTCCACGACCTTCTATCGACAGGCGGCGGAAGGCGTCAAGTCCACGGCAATCCCCGCCGGGCCGGGATCGCCCCGGGAGTCGCCGGGTCACAGCCCGTCGCCGGCATCGCCGGGAAACCGGCGTGAGCCCTGTTCCGGACGAAACGGGCGCGCATTTCAGGTCCGGGTCGCCGTCATCGAAGGCGAACCGGCGGCGTATACTCGAAGGGCCGGCGGCCGGAGCAGCGGTCGGCGCGCGGCCCGGGGTGTCCGGCCTGCCGGGGTTCCGTTCCGCCGCCGGAGCAGCGGCCGGCGCGCGGCCCGAGGCCGATCGACCGCGGCGGGGTCGCGGGTCGCAGGGTGCAGAAGACGCAGGGTGCAAAAGGCAGGGCATGGACGGAGCAGGCCGATGAGTCGGTTCGCCGGTGCTTTTCGGGTGCTGGGCATCCTCGCGTTGCTCGGGGGGCTCGCCGTCGCGCTCGGCGCCGGCGGCCTCTACCTGTACCTGACCCCGAAGCTCCCTTCCGCCGAAACCCTCCGCGACGTGCGGCTGCAGGTGCCGCTACGGGTCCTGACCCGCGACGGCAAGGTCATCGCCGAGTTCGGCGAGCAGCTCCGCACGCCGCTGGAACGCCACCAGATCCCCGAAAGCCTGGTCCAGGCGTTCATCGCGGGCGAGGACGACCGTTTCTACGAGCATCCCGGAGTCGATTGGGAAGGCCTCGTCCGCGCAACGCTGCACCTGCTCCTGACCGGGGAGAAGGGGCCGGGAGGCAGCACCATCACCATGCAGGTAGCCAGGAACTTCTTCCTCGGCCGGGAGAAGACGTACACCCGCAAGCTCAACGAGATCCTGCTCGCGCTGAAGATCGAGCGCGAATTCACCAAGGACGAGATCCTGGAACTCTACGTCAACAAGATCTTCCTCGGCCATCGCGCCTACGGCGTCGGCGCCGCGGCGCAGATCTACTACGGGCGCCCCATCTCGGAGCTCACGCTCGCCCAGCTCGCGATGATCGCGGGCCTGCCGAAGGCGCCGTCCAGATTCAACCCCGTCACCAATCCGGACCGTGGGACGGTACGCCGCAACTACGTGCTCCGTCGCATGCACGAGCTCGGCTACGTCGAAGACGCCGAGTACGAGGAAGCGCGCGACGCGCCGGTGACCGCAAAGCTCCGCGGGCTCATCGTCGAGGTCGAAGCCCCCTACGTCGCGGAGATGGCGCGCGCGCGCATGGAGGCAGCGTACGGCGAAGACGCCTATACCTCGGGATACGAGGTCTACACGACCATCGACGGCAGGCTCCAGCACGCGGCCAACGCGGCGCTCCGCCAGGGGCTGATGGAGTACGACACCCGCCACGGCTACCGCGGGCCCGAGCGGCGCGTCGCTCCGGGCGAGGACACGCCCGCACCGGAGGAAGCACTCGCGGGCGTCCCCACTGTCGGGGGGGTGCTGCCGGCCCTCGTCACGGCGGTCGACGAGGACATGGCCGCCGTCTACGCCCGTGGGATCGGTCCGCTCGAGATCCCCTTCGAGGGCATGGAGTGGGCGCGCACCTACATCGGTGCGAACCGCCGGGGCAAGAAGCCGGAATCGGCCGCCGCGGTGGTGCGGGCCGGCGACGTCATCCGCGTGCGGCTCACCGAAGACGGCTGGATCTTCTCCCAGATCCCCGAGGTCGAGGGGGCGTTGGTGTCGCTCGACCCGGACGACGGCGCGATCGTCGCGCTGACCGGCGGCTTCGACTTCTACCGCAGCAAGTTCAACCGCGTGACCCAGGCCATGCGCCAGCCCGGATCGAGCTTCAAGCCGTTCATCTACTCCGCCGCCCTCGATCATGGCTATACCCCGGCCAGCATCATCAACGACGCGCCGGTGGTCTTCGAGGACCCGAGCCTCAAGAGTGCATGGAGGCCCGAGAACTACAGCGGGAAGTTCTTCGGACCCACGCGCTTGCGGGTGGCGCTGTACAAATCGCGGAACCTCGTCTCGATCCGGCTCCTGCACGACGTCGGCATCGATTTCGCGCTCGACCACATCGCCAAGTTCGGGATCGACGTGCAGCGCCTGCCCCGGGGCCTTTCGCTCGCACTCGGCAGCGGCGAGGTGACACCGCTGGAGGTGGCGGCCGGATATTCGGTGTTCGCCAACGGCGGCTACGCCGTCGAGCCGTACTTCATCGAGCGCGTGCTCGACTCGAACGGCCAGGTGCTGTTCGCGACCAACCCCCTCGTCGTGTGCCGAGACTGCGATGAGGGAACGGCAGGTGTTCCTGTACCGGAAATCGCACCGGCGTCTTCGACCGCGCCCACACCGGCGCCCGCGACTGCCGGGAACGTGGAGCCCTCGGGCGGGTCCGCCGCCACCGGCGGCTCCGGCAAGCCTGAAGGGACGGCCGCCGCCGGTAGCGCCGCCGCGCTGCCGCGCACGCCACGCCGGGCGCCGCGCGCCCTCGATGCGCGCAATGCGTGGCTGATGTATTCCCTCATGCGCGACGTCATCCGTAGCGGCACCGGGCGCAAGGCCCGGGTGCTGGGGCGTGACGACCTCGCCGGCAAGACGGGGACCACGAACGATCAGCACGATGCGTGGTTTTCCGGGTTCAACCCCGACGTCGTCGCCACCGCCTGGATCGGGTTCGACGACCACCGTCCGCTCGGGCGGCGCGAGACCGGCGCCAAGGCCGCGCTGCCGATCTGGATCGCGTACATGAAGGAGGCGCTGAAAGGGACGCGGGCAAGGTACGTCGAGCCACCCGAGGGGATCGTGACGGTGCGCATCGATCCCGCGAGCGGCCAGCGAGCGAGCGCCTCGCCCGAGGGGACGGTGTTCGAGAGTTTCCGCAAGGAACGGGTTCCGTCGCGGCTCGCGGAGCGCACCGCGGGAGCCGGGTCGGGCGACCCGGACGCCGGAACGGTGACCGAGAAGCTGTTCTGACGGCCGCGGCGGCGCGTGAGGCCGCGTCAACCCGGTGAGCCAGCCGGTCAGAACGATGCAAAACACAGCATGGCCGCCGTTTCCCTGCCCGCGCCTGCCGAAACGGTGGTGTATCACCGCACGAACTACGCACCGGGAAAGTGCCCCCGCTGAGGCTGGTGCGCGCAATCGCGGGTAGCGGCCGGCCGGTCCACACGTCGAAGTCCACACTGCGGTTCGAGGTCGTTGGTCGTCAAGCTACGTGTCTCCGGCAAGATCGAGTGGCATGATGATCTCCACGCCAAGGTCAAAGATCCGAACTGCAATTCCGGACGTCACCCGCGAAGGGTATTCCGGGAAGGGGACTCGTTTACCCGTAAAGACGGCAAGTGGCGGCACAGCTCCCGTTTGATCGACAAGAACGAAAACAGATACGTTGAGGTGATCACCGACAAGGAGAGCGGTGAAGTTGTCCAGGTGCCGCGAACCGTTGACCGAGCATCGAAGTCATGGAACCGCCAAGCGGTGTTCACCAGCCGGCATGAGTGAAAACGACCAGTCCATCGAGACCCTGCTTGCCCAGGGCGGGCATTACATCGACCCCGCCACCGGGGCCATCGTGCCGCCGATCCACCCCTCCACGACGTATGCGCGCGACGAACGCTACGAGCTGATCGGCTACGGCTACAGCCGCTCCGGCAACCCCACCTGCTCGCAGGTCGAGGAGGTGCTGGCCCGGCTCGAAGGCGGGGAGGACGCCCTCGTCTTCGCCTCGGGGCTCGCCGGGGTCGCGACGTTCTTCGACACGGTGCACAGCGGCGAGCACGTCGTCGCCCCGCGGGTGATGTACCACGGCGCCGCGGACTGGCTGCGCCGCCTCGCCGGGCGCCGCGGGGTCGGCGTCACGTTCTTCGATGCGGGAGCGGCCCCGGGGCCGCCAGGGGCGGCGGCGCGGCCAGGGGCCGCGGGGGCGCTGGAGGCCGCGGTCCGCCCCGGCGAGACCGCGGTGGTCTGGATCGAGGCGTCGGTCAATCCGACCTGGGACGTGATCGACGTGCGGGCGGCGGCGGAGGCGGCCCACGCGGCAGGCGCGATCCTGGGTGTCGACGCCACCGCGACGCCCGCGGTCACCCTGCGCGCCCTCGACCTCGGCGCCGACGTCGTCTTCCATTCGGGGACGAAGTACCTCGCCGGGCACAGCGACGTCACCGCCGGGGTGCTCGCGACCCGCCGCGCCGACGAGCGCTGGGAAGACGTGAAGCTCGCCCGCACCCTGATGGGCGGGGTGCTCGGGCCGTTCGACTCCTGGCTGCTGCTGCGCGGGATGCGCACCCTGCACGTGCGCTACGAGCGCCAGGCCGCGAACGCGATGGCCGTCGCCCGCCACTTCGAGGGCCATCCGAAGCTCGAAGCCGTGCTCTACCCGGGGCTCGAATCCCATCCCGGGCACGCGGTCGCGATACGGCAGATGACCAACGGCTTCGGCGCGATGCTCTCGCTCCTCGTCGCGGGCGGCGCCGCGGACGCGAAGCGGGTGGCGACCCGCACCCGGCTCTTCGTGCCGGCGACCTCGCTGGGCGGCGTGGAGAGCCTGATCGAGCACCGCGCCACGGTGGAGGGGCCGCACAGCGTGGTGCCGGAAAACCTGCTCCGCGTCTCGGTCGGCATCGAGAACGCGGACGATCTCGTCGCGGACCTGGAACAGGCGCTGGGTTGACAGCGCCTTCGCACCCCGCGCCGTCCCCCGCCCTACCCGCGCCGCGCCACCACGAACGACTCGTCGACGAACCACAGCCCGCCGTGGCGGGCCACGACCTCGGCCGTCGCGTCGAGGTAGGCGCCGCCGGACATCGCGCGGGTGATGCGCGCGTCGTCGATCTGCGCGACGTAGACCGCCGCGTTCCACGCCGCGAGCCGGGTCGAGGTGCCGATGTTCTCGGTGACCTCGTTCGGCATCACGTGCAGGGAGTAGCGGAAGAAGCCGTGCGAGTCGCCGTCGATGCTGAACTCGCGCTCCGGGAAGCGGGCCGCGAGCCGCGCCCGCAGCTCCTGGATGAGCACCGGCCCCGGGGTCCGGAACGGATCCTCGCCCGGCCAGACCTTGCGGATGATCTCCATGCCGGGGTCCTGGCCGGTGGCCTGGATGGTGATCATGCGCCCGCCGGGCGCGAGCGCGCCGGCGAGGGGCTCGAGCACGAGCTTCACCTTCAGATCGGCCGGATGCCGCGCACGGAAGGGCTGGGCCGCGATGACCAGATCGTAGCCGCCGACCGGTGCGCCGGGCCTGGGGATCACCGCGTCGAGCGCGAACCGGTGGTCGGAGCGGTAGAGCACGATCACGGAAGGGGCGACGTAGACCGGATTGCCGGTCTTCGGGCTCGTGCGCACCTTCCACCAGTCGGCCAGGATCGGGCGGAGGTCGTTGATCCGGCGGTCGAGCTCGTGGGCGGTGCTTCCGTCGAGGGCGACCTCGCGCCAGTTGATCCGCGCCCGGGCCGTTTCTTCCGCCGGGCACAGCGCGGGCGCCTCGCGGTAGTGCAGGTTGGTGAGTGCCACCACGGTCTGGGGGTGCTCGGAGAAGCGGTCGGGGAGCTTCTCCAGGGTGAGCCGGACGTCTTCGAGGCTGATCTCCTTGCCGACCACGAGGAAGGGCACGGTCGGATAGTGGCCGTGGAGCTGGCGCAGCACGCTCGCCATGACCGTGCCGTCGCCGGTCCCGGCGTCGAAGACCCGCAGCGCGGGCGGCCTGGGATCGAGCGCTTCCAGCTCGGCGCCGATGCGCTGGCCGATCGCCCACTTCTCGCTGCACGTGGTGACGAACAGCAGGTACTTCTCCCGGTTGTCGAAGAAGCGGAAGGGTCGTTCGTCGCCGGTCATTTCGGGCTCCGGGGTGCGGGGGTGAAGGGCGGCATCCTACCCATTCCACCGGTGCCGGGGCGATGGGGACGATGATGGCATTGGACAGTTCTGTGGCAGTCTTCGAACGTTTGCGGACAAGAGCCCGCTGCCCGAGCTGCTGCTCATGGCGCTGATCTTCGCGCGGGTGATGCCCGCGCTGTTCCGTTTGCAGCAGGGCGCCCAACAGATTGCGCACGCGCTGCCCGCGTACGCTCACGTGCAGGCGATGCACCGGGTGCTGAAAGAGGCCGCGGAGACGCCGGCCGGAAACGGCAAGCCGGGAATGGAGCTGCGCAGCGTGCTGACGGTGCGCGACGTGTCGTTCGTCTACCCGGCCGGGTCCGACCGCGGGATGGTGGCCGGGACCGGCGTCGGTCCCGGAGCCCGATCCGAAACGAGAGCCGGCATCGGGGTCGGAGCCGCGGCCGAGCCCGGAGCCGGGACCGACGGGCCGGCGCTGGAGAACGTCGACCTGGACGTTCCCTCCGGGAAGATGACCGCGATCGCCGGGCCGTCCGGGGCCGGCAAGAGCACACTGGCGGACCTCCTGCTCGGCCTGCTCGAGCCCGGCCGGGGCGAGGTGTGCGTCGACGGCGTGCCCCTGACCGGGCCGAACCCGCGCCGCTGGCGGCACTCCGTCGCCTTCGTTCCCCAGGACCCCTACCTTTTCCACGACACCATCCGGGCGAACCTGCGGTGGGCGCGTTCCGAGGCCACGGAAGCGGAGATGTGGCGGGCGCTTCGTCTCGCCGCCGCCGATCGATTCGTCGCTGCCCTGCCCGAGGGGCTGGACACCGTCGCCGGCGACCGGGGCGGACGGCTCTCCGGCGGGGAGCGCCAGCGGATCGCCCTGGCGCGTGCGCTGATGAGGATGCCGGCGCTGCTCGTGATCGACGAAGCGACGGCTCAACTCGATGCGGAGAACGAACGGCGGATCCTCGAGGCGCTGCAATCGCTGCGGGGACGCACGACCGTCGTCGCCATCGCCCACGGCTCGGCCCTGCTGGAAGCGGCGGACGGGATCGTGCTGCTGCAATCCGGCCGGGTCGCCGCCACCGGAACCTGGCGCGAGCTTGCCGCCGAGATCACCGCCGCCGGGTGCCCTCGGCGGACAGCCCCGATGTAACCGTCCGCGCGGGACATGGCCGTTCCTGGGCCGTTCCTGGGCCGTTCCTGGGCCGTTCCCGGCCGGCGCCCCGGACCATGTCCTCACGACGCTCGACGATGACGACGCCAGGCCGGCAGGCCGCGACGCGGCGATCGCGGGACTGGCCAGCGGTCTTCGTCCGTGGCGCCCCTTCCGCGCACCGAGACCGTGGATGGGCGGGGTGGACCCCGGCTCGGGCGGAGTCGCGGTCTGCCGCCGAATTCTCGCCACGCCGCCACATGGCCGTTCGGAACCCGACGTCGACGTCGGCAAATTTCGTGCGATTCTGGTCCTGCCGCGCGGGGATCAGGCCGGCGGCGCCTGAGCGGGCTGCACGTGGACGATCCGCGGGGCGCCGGCCGACTGCAGGAACTCCAGGGTGTCACGGTGGCAGGTGTCGGGGTTGCCGTCGAACTCCGCGGCCAGGGCGTCGCGGAGGTCCGTGGCGGACCGGTCGGTATCGAGCGTGGCGAGAGTGGTCGCGTATCCGGGATCGACGGTTTAGACTCGGTGGCGGCTGGACCGACTGGCGCACACGCACCCGGGGAGGAAACATGGGCAAGTCGAAGAAGACGAAGACGGCGAAGGATGCGGCGGGCAAGGCGAAACCTTCGGGCGGAAAGGCAACGGCCGCTACCGGCAAGGGCGGCGCCGAAGCGGCGGAGCGGCCGCAGAAGATCCCCAACAAGCAGTACGAAAAGGAACTGTTCAAGCTCCAGATCGAACTCGTCACGATGCTCGAATGGATCAAGCACCACGGGCTCAAGGTCGTGGTGATCTTCGAGGGCCGCGACGCCGCCGGCAAGGGCGGGGTCATCAAGCGCATCACCCAGCACCTGAGCCCGCGCATCTGCCGGGTCATCGCATTGCCCGCGCCGACCGAGCGTGAGAAGACACAGTGGTATTTCCAGCGCTACGTGCCGCACCTGCCCGCCACCGGCGAGATGGTCCTGTTCGACCGGAGCTGGTACAACCGGGCCGGAGTCGAGCGGGTGATGGGGTTCTGCGCCGAGGACGAGTACCGCGAGTTCCTGCGCACCTGCCCGGAGTTCGAACGCATGCTCGTGCGCTCCGGCATCAAGCTCGTCAAGTACTGGTTCTCCGTCTCCGACGAGGAGCAGGAGCGGCGGTTCCAGAGCCGGATCCTGCAAAGCCACAAGCGCTGGAAGCTGAGCCCGATGGACCTGGAATCACGCCGGCGCTGGGTCGAGTACTCCAGGGCGAAGGACGAGATGTTCGCCCACACCGACATCAAGCAGGCGCCGTGGTACGTCGTCGACGCGGACGTGAAGAAGCACGCGCGACTGAACTGCATCCGCCACCTGCTGAGCATGATCCCCTACGAGGATCTGACGCCGGAGCCGATCGAGCTGCCGCGGCGCGCAGACGCCGGCGCCTACGTGCGCCCGCCGATCAGCGACCAGACGTTCGTGCCGTCGGCATTTCCCTGAACCGGAACCACGACCGCGTCCGATCGTGCGTACCGGCCTTGGAGGGCGAGGCGACGTCCACATGCTGCCGGGCGGACAAGCACGCCCGAAGCAGCGGACGCCCGAGACACCCGGAACACACCAAAGCCCGTCCGCGCATCGTGCATCCATGGTTGCGTACATTCTGAGGCGGCTGCTGCTGATGATCCCCACCCTTCTGGGGATCATGATCATCAACTTCGCACTGGTGCAGTTCCTCCCCGGCGGGCCTGTGGAGCAGGTCATCGCGCAACTGGGAGACTCGGCGAGCGCCACCGCCCGGATCGCCGGGGGCGGATCGGAGAGCGGCGGGAGCGGCGGCGGATTCCCCGAATACCAGGGGGCGCGGGGGCTGCCCCCGGGCTTCGTCGAGAAGCTGGAGCGGCAGTTCGGCTTCGACAAGCCGCCGCTCGAACGCTTCTTCCTGATGATGGGCAACTACCTCCGCTTCGACTTCGGCGAGAGCTACTTCCGTTCGATCTCGGTGGTGGATCTCGTGATCGAGAAGATGCCGGTGTCCATCTCCCTCGGTCTCTGGTCCACGCTGCTGGCCTATCTGGTGTCCATCCCGATGGGGATCCGCAAGGCGGTCCGGGACGGTTCGCGCTTCGACACCTGGAGCTCCGGGGTCATCGTCTTCGCTTACGCCATCCCCGGTTTCCTGTTCGCCATCCTGCTGCTGGTGCTGTTCGCGGGCGGGTCGTACTACCAGATCTTTCCCCTGCGGGGGCTGGTGTCGGACGACTTCGCGGAGCTCTCGCTTCCCGGCAAGGTGGCGGACTACTTCTGGCACGTCACCCTGCCGGTGGTGGCCTCGACCATCGCCGCCTTCGCCACCCTCACCCTGCTCACCAGGAACTCGTTTCTGGACGAGATCCGGAAGCACTACGTGATGACCGCGCGGGCCAAGGGCCTCACCGAGTCGCGGATCCTCTACGGCCACGTGTTCCGCAACGCGATGCTGATCATCGTCTCCGGCTTTCCGGCGCTGTTCATCGGCATCTTCTTCACCGGCTCGCTGATCATCGAGGTGGTGTTCTCGCTCGACGGCCTGGGGCGGCTCGGCTTCGAGGCGGCGGTGAACCGGGATTACCCGGTGCTCTTCGGGACGCTCTACGTCTTCGGGCTGATAGGGCTGCTGGTCAACCTGCTCTCCGACCTCACCTACGTGTGGATCGACCCCCGCATCGACTTCGAGACCCGGGAGACCTGATGCCCCGCCTGCTCGGGAGCGCGCTGGCGCGGCGCCGGTGGGCCAACTTCCGGGCCAACCGGCGGGCCTGGTGGTCGGCCTGGATCTTCGGCGCGCTCTTCGTGCTGTGCCTGTTCGCGGAGCTCGTCGCCAACGACCGTCCGCTGCTGGTCTCCTACCGCGACAGCCTGTACGCGCCGGTGTTCCGCTTCTACGCGGAGACGGAATTCGGCGGAGAGTTCGAGACCGAGGCCGAGTACCCCTCGCCGGAAGTGCAGTGCCTGATCCACACCGGCGGGCTGCCGGCCTGCCTGGACGATCCGCTGGACGTGCAGGCGCGCGCCGCCGCCACCGGAGAGGTGGAGGGCCGGCCCGTCGAGCGGGGCTGGATGCTCTGGCCGCCCGTTCCCTACCGCTTCAACACCATCAACTACGACGTGCCCACGGCCCCCGCCCCGCCGGACGCCAACCACTGGCTCGGCACCGACGACCAGACCCGCGACGTGCTCGCCCGCATCATCTACGGTTTCCGCATCTCGACCCTGTTCGCGCTGGCGGTGGTGGTGAGCTCCTCGGCCCTCGGCATCGCCGCCGGGGCGGCGATGGGCTACTTCGGCGGCTGGGTGGATCTGGTCTTCCAGCGTCTCGTGGAAATCTGGCAGAACGTCCCGAGCCTCTACGTCATCATCATCCTGTCGGCGTTGTTCACCATGAGCTTCACCCTGCTCACCGTACTGATCGCGCTGTTTAGCTGGACCTCCCTCGTGGGGGTGGTGCGGGCCGAGTTCCTGCGGGCGCGCAACTTCGAGTACACCCGCGCGGCGCGGGCGATGGGCGTCGGCGACTGGACCATCATGTTCCGCCACGTCCTGCCCAACGCGATGGTGGCGACGCTCACGCTCATGCCCTTCCTCGTCACCGGCGCCATCGGCGGGCTGGCCTCGCTCGACTTCCTGGGGTTCGGGCTCCCCGCCAGCTACCCCTCCCTCGGGGAGCTGGCGTTGCAGGCAAAGCAGAACCTGCAGGCCCCGTGGCTCGGTTTCGCGGCCTTCTTCACCTTCGCGATCATGCTCTCGCTGCTGGTGTTCATATTCGAGGGCGTGCGCGACGCCTTCGACCCCAGAAAGACCTTCGGTTGAACGCACCGGTCCTGTCCGTCCGCGATCTGTGCGTCCGTTTCGGGGGCGCCGGTGCGCCCGCCGTGAACGGCGTGAGCTTCAGCGTCGGCGCGGGCGAGACCGTGGCGCTGGTGGGCGAGAGCGGCTCCGGCAAGTCCGTCACCGCGCTCTCCACCGTGGGCCTCCTGCCCGACAGCGCCCGGGTCGGCGGCTCGGTGCGCTACCGGGGGGCCGAGCTGATCGGCGCGAGCCGCTCCGCCTTGCGCGCGGTGCGCGGCAACGACGTGAGCTTCGTGTTCCAGGAGCCGATGACCTCGCTCAACCCCCTCCACACGCTGGAGAAGCAGATCGGGGAGAGCTTGGCCGTCCATCAGGCTCTGGGCGGGAGGGCGGCGCGCCCGCGCATCCTGGAACTGCTGGCGAAGGTCGGCATCGAGGAGCCGGAGCGCCGGTTGGGGGACTATCCGCACCAGCTCTCCGGCGGGCAGCGGCAGCGGGTGATGATCGCGATGGCGCTGGCCAACCGGCCGAACCTGCTGATCGCCGACGAGCCGACCACCGCGCTGGACGTCACCATCCAGGCGCAGATCCTCGACCTCCTGGCGGAACTCCGGGAATCCGAGGGCATGAGCCTGCTCTTCATCACCCATGACCTGGGGATCGTGCGGAGGATCGCGGCCCGGGTGTGCGTGATGCAGGCGGGGGAGATCGTGGAATCCGGCCCGACCGGGGATCTGTTCCGGGCGCCCCGGCACCCCTGTACCCGGAAGCTGCTGGCCGCGGAGCCCTCCGGCCGGCCGGAGCCGGCGCCGGCGGACGCCCCGGAGGTCCTGCGCACCGAGGCGTTGCGCGTCTGGTTCCCCATCCGGCGGGGGCTGCTCCGGCGCACCGCCGGCTACGTCAAGGCGGTGAACGCGGCCACCCTCTCGGTGCGGGCGGGCGAGACCCTGGGCATCGTGGGGGAGAGCGGCTCCGGCAAGACCACCCTGGCGCTCGCGATCATGCGGCTGCTGTCCTCCGAAGGGCCGGTGGTCTTCCTGGGCCGTGACGTGCAGGGGCTGCGCCATCGCGCGCTGCGGCCCTTGCGCCGGGACATGCAGATGGTGTTCCAGGACCCCTACGGCTCGCTCAGCCCGCGCATGACGGTGGAGGAGATCGTCGTCGAGGGGCTCTCGGTGCACGGCGCGGCGCCGGGGCGGAGCCGCCTCCGCATGGTGGAGGAGCTCCTGGAGGAGGTCGGGCTGGATCCCGCGATGATCGAGCGCTATCCGCACGAATTCTCCGGCGGGCAGCGCCAGCGCATCGCCATCGCCCGCACGATGATCCTGCGCCCCCGGCTGGTGGTGCTGGACGAGCCCACTTCCGCGCTGGACATGACCGTGCAGGCGCAGATCGTCGGCCTGCTGCGGGACCTGCAGGCAAAGTACGGGCTGGCCTACCTGTTCATCAGCCACGATCTCAAGGTGGTGCGCGCGCTCAGCCACAAGCTGCTGGTGATGAGGCGGGGCGACGTGGTGGAGGCCGGAGAGGCCGCCCGGATCTTCGACGCGCCGCGGGCGGGCTACACCAGGGCGCTGATGGCTGCGGCCTTCGATCTGCGCGCGGACGCGAAGGCCGCGGGCGCAGCCGGGACGTTCACCCGCCCGGATGGGCAAGAGTCGTGACCTGCCGGTACCGGCCCGGTCCGCCCTCCGGAGACGGGCGTTGACTCGACCGTCCATTCCACCTTTGCCCGGGGAGCACGGCGGTGCGCAGGATTGATCGATCAATCAGGAGTGGACAAGTCCGGGTCAGTGGTAGAAGCTGTCCCTGCCGCCGAAGGCGCCCGGGCCCTCGGGGCGGCGGGGGCGCGTTTCGCACCCGAGAGAGCAGCGCCCGCCCCTCGACGCTGACCCCTGGCGGCTCGGTGGATACGCCCGCGTTTCGGGATCGACGCTCATGACCCGCATGGCCTCCACTCTTCCGGTGGCCCTTCCGGCGCTCCTGCTTGGCGCCGCGTTCGGCGTATCCGCCCAGCCTCCGCCCGTGGACGTCGAGCCCGTTCCCGACGGGGCGCCTGTCCCGCCGCCCCGGATGAGAAGCGGGGAAGCGCTGGAGCCGGAGGCACGCACCATCAGGCAGGCGCACGAAACCATCATCGAGTACCGGGTCAACGGCCATCTGCGGGCGATCAGGATCGAGCCGGATGGATTCCCCGCCTACTGGCTGATCGACGTCGACGGAGACGGCCAGCTCGACTCCGGCGGCGACGGCCGGCTCGACAACCGTACCGGTGGCCTCGACCCGGTGGGTGAGATGATACCGCGCTGGATGATCTTCAACTGGTGACGACGGCTGCCGAAAGCAGGGGTTGAGGGACGTCGCCGCCCTGACGTGCCCACGGTCCCCGCCCCGCCGGACGCCAACCACTGGCTCGGCACCGACGACCAGACCCGCGACGTGCTCGCCCGCATCATCTTCCGCTTCCGCGGCCGCCGGGAGCCGTTCCGGAGGGCCGGATCCCTCATCGGCCGCTACCGGTACGGCGCGATGCCCAGGTCACCGGGGCCCCGTCGACCATGGTCGATCCGCGAACTGAAACCGGCCCCGGCGGCCATTGTGATGGGAATCACGCCGTTCGCCGGCGTCGAGCCGGCGATCAACCCGTCAGAAACCACGCCCCGAGACCGAGGAGGGCGAAGAACCCGACCACGTCGGTCACGGTGGTGAGGATGACGCCGCCCGCCAGTGCCGGGTCGATGTTCAGGCGTTTCAGCAGCATCGGGATCCACGCACCGGACAGGGCCGCGCACACGAGGTTGATCGCGAGCGCCGTCCCGGCCACCAGCGCGAGACCGGGGCTTCCGAACCACAGCACCGCTACCAGTCCCACCACGCCTGCCCAGATCACGCTGTTGATCAGCCCGACCCACAATTCCCGCGACATCAGCGCGCCGAAGTTCGCGGCGCCGATCTGGCCGAGGGCGAGGGCACGGATCACGATGGTCAGGGTCTGGCTCCCGGCGATGCCGCCCATGCTCGCCACCACCGGCATCAGCACCGCCAGCGCGACCAGATCCTGGATCGCCGCCTCGAAGCGTCCGATCACCCAGGCCGCGACGAACGCCGTCGCGAGGTTCGCCGCGAGCCACAGCGTCCGGCGGCGGGACGCGGTGAGCACCGGGGAGAACAGATCTTCCTCTTCGTCGAGGCCTGCCATGCTCATGAGGGAACGGTCGCCCTCGTCGCGGATGACGTCGACGACGTCGTCGACCGTGATCCGGCCAAGCAGCCGGCCGCCCGCATCCACGACCGGTGCGGTCAGCAGGTTGAGCTGCTCGAACAGCCGGGCGACCTCCGCATCGTCCATGTCCACGGGCACCGCCGGCAGATCGTTCATGACCAGCGCTTCGACGGGCCGTTCCGGGTCGTTGATCAGGAGATCGGCGAGCCGCAACGAGCCGATGTACCGGTTCTCGCGATCGACCACGAACAGGCGGTTGGTCTTCTCGGGAATCTCCCCGCGCCGGCGCAGGAAGCGCGCCACCGTCTCCAGGCTCACGTCGGGACGGACCGTCACGACGTCGAGGTTCATCAGGCCGCCGGCGGTGTCCTTCTCGTAACGCAGCACGGATTCGAGCCGGGAGCGCTCCTGCGCGTCGAGCGCGGTGAGCACTTCTTCGATGACGTCTTCGGGCAGATCCTGGAGCAGGTCCGCCGCGTCGTCGGGGTCGACGCCCTGCGCGATCGAAGCGAGTGATTCGGGGTCGAGTTCGGCGAGCCGAACCGCACGCACCGCGTCTTCCGCCTCGGCGAAGACCTCGGCGCAAGCGTCCGGGTCGATCGCCGGCCAGAGGACCGCGCGCTCCGTGGGGGGAAGCGATTCGAGAACGCGCGCAATCTCGGCCGGGTGCATCCCTTCGATCCGCGCACGGAGATCTTCGGGCGAGCCTGCCTCGAGCACCTCGTGGATGTTCCCGAGGTGCTCGACGTGACTGTCTTCTTCCATTGACTGGTGCATGGGAGGGGCGTCCGTCGGGAATGCAAAGGACGCGCGACGCTCCTGGAAGGACAATTCATCCAGGTCGAGCGCTGCCGGCCGAGCAATGCCCAATGAGAAAGTGAGCAAACAATGCTTGCCGCAGGAGGCGGTGAAGAGCACCGGGTCCTCGTTCGTTCGGTGTCAACATAAGGGGTAGGAAGGGTCGCCGCAAGACGGTCCCGCGAAGCGTCGGAGTCGGTCGCTGAGTCGGGGGGAGCGGCCATCGTCGGTCGCTGCGAAGCAGTGTGTTCCACGGGCTGTCCCCCGAGGCCTCTGCGCCCAACGCCGGTGGGCCGGCGGTGGAAACGCGGGGCGGGTCATGCCGCGACCGGCACGGCGCCGTGGACCTTGCGGAACGTCACGTCGCGGGGGCAGGCTCTGGGCCGCCTGCAGGTCGGACTGCGCGGCGGCGGCGCGGTCGAGGTCGTCGAAGCGCACGCCTTGGCGCAGGAAGCGGGCGGTGCCCGGCAGCGACTTGAGCTTCGCCAGCGGCGTGAGCACGTCCTGGCGGCGGCAGGTTCGCCGCACCTTGCCCTTGGCGTCCACCTGCTCGGTGGCGAACGCCGCACGAACGCATACGCGCACGCGCGATCCTTGGGCTTGGAGTCCACGGATTCACAGCCTGCCACGAAGGCCCGAATCTGCTCCATCGTGTGCAAGCGCTCAGTCTGAAGTGTCACGATCACTGAAGTGTCACGATCACTGAAGTGTCACGATCACTGAAGTGTCACGATCATCCTCCAAGTGTGGAGGACTCGGCGACGCTCCGTGCTCACCTCGGAGCCTGCGCCGTAGAGAACAATGCGACAATAGGCAGACTGAGCCGAAGGAGAGAGCCGGATGGCGACGACGTTCCGCCCCTGTGAGCCGGACCGGATGCTGCTGCTGGCGCCGGACGTGCGCGAGTGGCTGCCCGAGGGGCACTTTGCGCATCACGTCAGCGACCTGGTCGACGGACTGGACTTGACGGCGTTCTACGCGCCGTATGAAGGCGATGGCCGGCGCAACGCACCGTATGAGCCTCGGATGATGGTCAAGGTGCTGCTGTACGGGTATGCGACGGGGGTGTTCTCGTCGCGGGCGATGGCGAGGAGGCTGGAGGAGGACGTGGCGTTTCGGGTGTTGGGGGCGGGGCACTTTCCGAGCCACCGCACGTTGTGCGAGTTTCGCCGCCGGCACTTGGAGGACTTCAAGGGGCTGTTCGTGGGGGTGGTGCGAGTGGCGCGCGAGATGGGATTGGCGCGCATCGGGAAGGTGTCGATAGACGGGACGAAGGTGCGTGCGAATGCGAGCAAGCGCAAGGCGATGAACTATGGTCGGATGGGCGAGAACGACCAAGGGGCGATGGTGGGGTTGCTCGATGAGGTCGAGGAGACCTTCGACGCGCAGCCCGAGACGGTGCTTGCCGATGCCGGGTACTGCAACGAGCGGGACTTGTCGGAGCTGGAGGCGCGGGGTATCGACGGGTACGTGGCGCCGGGGCGCGAGGGCAAGCGGGTGGCGGACAAGGACGCGAAGAGGCACCCGGCGACGCACCGGATGGTCGAGAAGCTGGCCACGCCCACGGGCCGGGAGCGGTACGCGCAACGCAGGTGGCTGTCCGAGGCGCCCAATGGCTGGATCAAGGCCTGCCCCCGAATGGTTCTATCGGGGGGAAGTGCTCGGATCAACACGAACGAGACGCCGGTACGTTCGTCGGTGCACGCCGCGTGCAGCTTGGTGGACAGTCCACCGGCCGTTGCAAAGGGCGACCCAGAGCCTGGGCCTGTTGTCCGCCGTTTTTTTGAGCGCTCCGGCGGCGTGCTGATGAGCCCGCACAATGGTCGAATCGATGAACAGCTCCTTGAGGTGTTCAGTGCCGCGATGTTGTATCCGCTCCCAAAAGGCGCTTCCAGATGTTGCGCTTTTCCCATCGGCGAAAGCGCTGGTAGACGGCGTTCCAGTCCCCGAACTCATCGGGCAGGTCGCGCCATGGGGTACCGGTGCGTGCCTGGTAGAGGACGGCTTCGATGAACATCCGGTCGCTGAGGACCGGGGGCTGCCGGCGGCGTGCTTGAGTTCGCGCAGGACCGGCTCGATTTCGGACCACACGACATCCGAGATGAGAAGACGCAAGGCCATGATAGTTCTCCGAAAAAGAGCATCGACGGAGAGCCTGTCAATATCTCGCGAATTCGTCAACACGACCTAACGCGCGCTGGTGCAAAAAATCCATCGTGATCGACAGGTGCCCCGATCAGAAGCGCAGGTTCAGGCTCAGCCCGCCGCCGAGCTTGTGGCTGCCCCCGCTCGTCGCGTAGCTCATCCCGCCCTGTACCGTGTACCGCCCGTCGTCCCAGGTGTGCGCCCCGTTCAGCCCCAGGCGCAGCCATGTCGCCTCCGCCTCCGAACGCAACTCCGTCCCCGACACCCGGACCTTCCGGTCCGTCGAGAACTCGTGCTCCATCTCCACCGAAGCGAACACCCGGCTTCCCGGCGCCCCGCCCGGCTTCGCCTCCACGTCCACCCCCGCACGTCCCCGGAGGCTGCGCGCGTCGTCCACCTTCACGGGAAAGCCCATCGAGTCCGAGAAGGCGTCCATCGAGACCCGCGAATGCACCAGCCCCGCCCGAGGCGTGAGCACCAGGCCCGCCGCCAGGTGCTCCAGCGCCACCCGGCGGCCCGCTTCCACCCCCAGCGCGTGGCCGTGGCCCGACAGGTCCTTCTTCAGCACCCCGCGCCGCGACGACCCGAGGTCGGCCTCGTACCACGTCACCGCGGCCTGCGCGTCCACGTAGAGCTCATCCCGCATCCACGTGCCCGACGCCCCCACGCCCGTGCCGTACAGCTCGACGTCGCCGCCCTCGGTCACCTCCGCGGTGCCGCGCCGGTGATGCAGCGAGGCGCCGAAGCGCGCCTCCTCGCCCAGCCCTCCGCCCAACCCCACCTCGACGCCGTGGCGGCGGTGGCGGTACCGGAGCCCCACCCCCGATTCCTTCTGCGAGGCCGAGGCATCCGCCTTCCACTTGCCCTGGAAGCGCTCCACCCGGGCCCAGCCTCCCTTCGTCGAACGCGGCGCGGCCATCCGCTCCCGGAACCCCCGCAGCCCGTTCAGCCCCAGCACCACCGAGGGCAGCGCCTCGTACACCCGCGAACGCGGCGCCAGCTTGCGCGCCACCCCCCGAAACGCTCCGCTCTCCGTCCTCTTCATGCCCACGTCCCAAGCGCCGTCCACGAGCGCGTCCATCGTATCGAGCGCTCCCACGCTACGGGCAGGCTCCCCCTCCTTCCGTATCTGGACGGTCGGCGTGCCGCCCTCTTCGACAAGCTCGCCCGGGAAGGCCCGCTCCACGGCCTCGGCTTCCGTCTCATCCGGCTTCTGTTCGGCCACCGCCACGAGCTCGCCCCGGTCGCTCGACACCCTCCCTTCCACCTTGCCGTCCGGTCCGGCCGTCACCGTCCCGCCCCGGCGGAAGCGGGCGTTCCCCTCGACCGTACCGTCGGCCCGCACCTCACTGCGCGCACCGGCCACGTCGATGCTCCCCTCGACCCGGCTGCCGGGCCCCGTCGTGACCCGGGTTGGGCGAGCCCCCTGGTCGATGACGTCACCGGTGATCCTGCCCCCGCCGGCCACGCCTACCACCAAGTCCCCGGCCTCGTTCCAGATGGCTTCGGTCCGGCCCTCGACCTCGACGCCGGTGATGCGGCCGGTGCTGCCCACCGTCACCGTCCCGCCGTTGGAGACGGTGACCACGTGCTCGCCCGCGCCCAGGCCGAACACGTCCCCGGTGAGCGTGCCCGAGATGGTCGCGGACAGGTCCCCGTCGCCCAGGGCGAACACGTCACCGGTGACCGCGCCGCCGGCCTTCAAGTCCAGGGTCAGCCGGCCGCCGGGCGCCTGGATGTCGCCGGTCACCTCGCCCATGTCGTCCACGGTCAGGCTCAGGTCGCCGGCCTCGCTGCGCAACGCCTCGGTCTTGCCCTCGACTTCGATGCCGGTGAGCGCGCCGGTCCGGGCCACCGTCACCGTGCCGCCGTTGGTGTAGAGCAGCCGTCCGATCTCGCCCGCCACGGTCAGCGGGCCGGCGGGGTCGTGCACCGTGCCGGGGACCTTGCCGCCTTCCCGCACCGCCAGCTTCAGCGTGCCGCCGCCCCGGGCCTGGACGTCGCCGGCCACCTTGCCCGAAACGGTCGCGGCCAGGTCGCCCGCGCCCATCGTCCGGAGGTCGCCGGTCACGGTTCCCGAGACGCTCGCGCTCAGCTCGCCGTCGTCCCGCACGAGGACGTCGCCCGTCACCGTCCCGGCCACCCTCACGTCCAGGTCGCTCGCCTCCGGCTCGTAGTCCTCGGGCGGCGTGGCGGGCGGCGGGTTGCCGCTGGCAATCGCGAGGCCCGAAGTCGCGACCACCCGGCCCGTCGCCCCGACCACCACCACCCCGCCGTCGTTCATGAGGATGGCGGGGTCCACGTCCGCCTTGCCGCCCACCGCCTCCACCCTTCCGTGCACGATCACGCGGTCCGCGACGCCTTCCGACGCCACATTGCCGAGCACCCGGATGGCGTTGACGACGGGCTCCAAGGCGTCGTCGGTGCCGTCGCCGTCCGTGTCGACCAGCCGCCAGCCGTAGCCAGAAGCAGGGTACACATACCGGTTTCCGTCAGTCCTGAGCTGCGTCTGGGTGACCGCGTCCGGCCCCGCGTCGAACTCCGCTCGGACGGTCGCGCCCTCGCCCACCCGGACCGTGAAGGCGCTGTCCGCGCTGTAGCTCTCGGCGTTGACGGCGGTGCCGCCCCGGGTGTGGACCTTGCCGGCGGTCACGTCGATGAGGTGGCCCTCGATCTCCTCCGTCGCCGGGTCGTCGTGCTGCTCTCCGTCTTCCGAACGGGACGTAGCGTAGATGGCATGGGCCTGCCAGCTCTCCACGGTTCCGGAAGACGCGACGCGGACGACGCCGAGCCCGTCGTTGATGGCCCGGATGCCCATGCCCTGCAGAAGGCTCGCCGTCCGACCCTTCACGGCGTTGCGGATCGTCCCGGCCGCCCTGACGACGACATCTCCGGTCTGGGCGCCCGCGTTGTTGTCGCTGGCGTCGATGTGGGCCTGCACGGCGAGGGAGCTGCCCCTCGGGGTGAGGTCGATCAGCGAGCCTTCGGCCAAGTGGACCGTGACGTCGCCGTCCTCGGCATAGTTCTGTGCGACAATGCCGCCCATGCCGTCATCGCTTCCCGCGCGCTGGCGGATGACGCCCGTGGCGCCCAGCTCGACGAGAATGTCTTCGTCGTGGCGGGTCGCGCCGCTCACCTCATCCGTCACCCTCGCGACGATGCCGGCGCCGACGGTGCCTCCGAAGTCGCCCCAAAAGAAATATTGTATGTCGAAGTCGAGGTTGATGACGCCGTGGTGCCGCACCGTGACGCCGCCCTTGTCCGTCTCCGATGCCGCGTAGATGCCGGCATGATTGGCCAGCCAGTGGGTCCAAGTACCGTAAACGTAGTTCCCCTCCCCCGGGTATCCGCTCGTAGTTGATCACCGCCCCGTCCTCGACGACCACGGTCTTGGCCCCGCCCCGCCACAGGGCGATGGCCCCGTCGAGCTCCACCAACTGCATGTCCACGCCGCCGCCGGCGGTGAACACGACGCCGCTCCCGACCGTGAGCGAGACGTCGTTGTCCGGGTGGTTGTTCGCGAGGGTCGTGTCCCGGTCCTCCGGGTTCGCGGTGGCGCCCGTGCCGCTCGGGCCCTGGTTGTAGTGGAGGTGCCGGTAGTCGGCCGCCCCCGCCGCGGCGGTGGTGTTCGCGCAGACGAGCACGGTGGTGTAGCGCGTGAACGGGTTCGCCACATCGGGCGGGGTCGTCACCTCGGCACCCGGGCCTTCCGGCGCCTCGACCGTCTGCGTGGGCGTGCAGACCGCCTGTGCCCGCGCCTCGTCCGGGGAGAACGGCGCAAACGCCGCGAGCAGCGCGGCGAACAGCGCACCGGACCGGAGGGAGGTCTTCATGCCCCCCCCCCCCCCCCCGCACGGGGAAGCAGAGAAGCCGGCGACCCCGACCCACCGGCGAGGCCGATACGAGTCACTACGCGCTCCTTAAACTCATGCCGCCTGCCTGCCTCGCGGCGTCATCGGCGGGGTGAAAACCTCGTGGCGCCCACCGTACACATCGGCTTCGGGGGGCTTCGGGCTGGTACGCTTCCGGTTGCTGCGGTTCGAGCGGCGCCGCCTCCATGGTGCCTGCGCGGAATGCGGCGGGTGGCCCGGCGGCGAAGTGGAGATCAGCCGGGAATCGAACCGGACGTCGATACAGGGATGCGGGATGAGCGAGGAGAGCACCGATCAGTCGGCGCAACGCCGCACGAAGCTGGCGGAGCTTCGCGCCCGCGGGCAGGCGTACCCCAACGACTTCCGGCGCGACGCGGAGGCCGGCGCCCTGCACGAGCGCTTCTCCGGCACCGATGCCGAGGCCCTGGAGCGCGAGCCGGTGGCGGTGGCCGTCGCCGGAAGGATGATGACCCGCCGCATCATGGGCAAGGCGAGCTTCGCGCACCTGCGCGACGGCACCGGGGACATCCAGGTCTACCTGCGCCGCGACGACCTGCCGGAGGGGCGGTACGCCGGGTTCAAGCGGTTCGACCTGGGCGACGTCGTCGCGGTCGAGGGCACGGTGTTCCGCACGAAGACGGGCGAGCTGTCGGTGAAGGCGCGCTCGGTCCGGCTGCTCGTGAAGTCGTTGCTGCCGCTGCCCGAGAAGTTCCACGGGCTCTCCGACGTCGAGACCCGCTACCGGCGGCGCTACGTCGACCTCATCGTGAACGACCGCAGCCGCGAGGTGTTCCGCGCCCGCTCGCGCACCGTGGACTACATCCGCCGCTTCTTCCTCGACCGCGGCTTCCTGGAGGTCGAGACCCCGATGATGCACCCGATCCCCGGCGGGGCGGTGGCCCGGCCCTTCGTGACCCACCACAACGCGCTCGACACGGACCTCTACCTTCGCGTCGCCCCGGAGCTGTACCTCAAGCGCCTCGTGGTCGGCGGGTTCGAGCGGGTGTTCGAGATCAACCGCAACTTCCGCAACGAGGGCGTCTCCACCCAGCACAACCCCGAGTTCACGATGCTGGAGTTCTACCAGGCCTACGAGGACTACGTGGAGATGATGGACCTCACCGAAGCGCTGGTGCGCGGCGCCGCCCTCGCGGTGTGCGGCACCGCCGGGATCGAGTACCAGGGCGAGGCCATCGACCTCGGGGCGCCGTTTCGCAGGATGTCGATGGAGGAAGCGATCCTCGACCGGAACCCCGGACTCGACGCGGCCGGTCTGCGCTGCGACGACACCGTCCGGGAATTCGCCGAATCGCTGGGGATTACGGTCGAGCCCCACCACGGGTGCGGCAAGCTGTGGCAGGAGATCTTCGAGAAGACGGTGGAGAGCACGTTGCGCCGGCCGACGTTCATCACCGCGCATCCGATGGAGGTGTCGCCGCTGTCGCGCGCCAACGATGCGGACCCTTTCGTCACCGACCGCTTCGAGCTGTTCATCGCGGGGAAGGAGATCGCCAACGGCTTCTCCGAGCTGAACGACCCCGAGGAGCAGGCGGCCCGCTTCCGCCGCCAGGTCGAGACCCGCGACGCCGGCGACGACGAGGCGATGCGCTTCGACGACGACTACATCCGGGCGCTGGAATACGGCCTCCCGCCGACCGGCGGGCAGGGATTGGGCATCGACCGGCTGGTCATGCTCCTGACCGACTCCCCCTCCATCCGCGACGTGCTGCTCTTCCCGTACATGCGCCGCGAGGGGGGCTGAGCGCCGCGCCGGACCGCCGTCCCTCGCCGGCGTGTCCGGTCTGGCGTCACCGGCGGCCTTCGCGTCTGCAGGGTGGTCGGATGCGACGGCAGTTCCCTCCAAGGGGCAAACGAGCAATGGAAGGGCGCCGGCGGCGAGGCAGGAGAGGATGGTGTCGATGGCGTGCGTTCTACCTGCTGCAAGCAACCGACCGCGACTTCGACGAGGCCGGGAACGTCGTAGCGGTGCTTTTTCTGCGCCGTTGAGCGTATGGTTCGAGACCGCGACCGGCGCAACGGGTCGTTCCCTGCGAAAGAGGTTGACAATGGGACGGAATGCCGCGGTAGAGGATGATCTCCTGAGTCGAATTTCCGTCGTGCCTGCCATTTTCGGTGGCAAGCCGATCATTCGTGGCCGGCGGCTTGCGGTCGAGCACGTCCTGGGAATGCTGGCCGCGGGTGACGACCCGCAGACCATTCTTGACGGCTACCCTTGGCTCGAATCCGAAGACATTCAGGCCTGTCTGGTCTACGCCCACCGTCTGGTGGGCCATGAGCGGATCGAACCGCTCGTGGTGGTGGACGATGGATGAACCTTCTTCTTGACGCTTGTGTTTAGGGCGGTGCCGTTACGGATTTACGCATCGCTAGGCGCCCGGACCAGGGCAACCGCATATAAACCTCCTGATTTATCAGCACGTTAGAGGAGTCACCATCATTCAGGTCAATTCGAAAAAGGGCGCAATCCGGAAAACGAACATGGATCGGTACCGTTTTTCATCGGAAATGACCGCTAAATCGCATTAACTTACTGAAATCGATACATTTTTAGTGATCTTGCCCTGCCGCCACGCTGCATCGGCCGACGGTGCGCGGGACGGCCTCGTCACGATGCCGCCGGGCGCGGTCCAGGCTGTCGCAGGCTCGCGAGCGCCGCCGCCGTCAGCTCGCTCAGCCGGGTGCGCTGCCTTCCTCGTGCATCGAAGTTCTCCAGTGCGAGCCATCGTTCGAAGGCCGCCTTCAGCGCGGGCCACTCCTCGTCGATCATCGCGAACCAGGCGGTGTCGCGGCTGCGGTTGCGGATGATCACCGCTCGACGGAAACGGCCTTCGTACGTGAAGCCGAAGCGCAGGGCGGCCCGGCGCGAGGGGGCGTTGAGAGCGTCGCACTTCCATTCATAACGCCGACAGCCGAGTGTCTCGAAGACGCAGGCGGCGAACAGGTACATGGCCTCGGTGGCGATGCGTGTGCCCGCCATCCGGGGACCCCAGTAGATGTTGCCGATCTCGATGCACCGGTGGGCGGGGGTGATGCGCATCAGTGACTGGCGTCCCTCGGCTCGGCCGGTGGCGCGATCGATCACGGCAAAGAACAGGGGATCCTCCGACGCCGCGGCGCCGGCCAGCCAGGCTTCGAACGTGTCGGGCGAGTCGGGGGGCGGATCGGGCAGGTAACGGAAACGCGCGGCCTTGTCCGGCGGCGTCGAGGCGGCATGGAGGTCGTCGCGGTGGCGCACCGGGTCGAGCGGCTCGATTCGGGCGTACCGGCCCTCGAGCACGATGCGTCCGGGCATCCTCGAAGGCCCGGGATCGGCCAGCACCGGGCCGATCGGAAGCCCGGTATCGGGGTCGATCTCCTGGGGGATCCGGTGGTCGTGAGGGCTTCGGTCCATCGGTCTGGAAACATGCCGCGTTCGATTTCGCCGGATGCTATCAGGATTCCGCGGAGGCCGGCCGTGTCGCGATGCCGGCAGGGCGTCGGCGGGGCGACGGTGCCGAAGCCCGGGACAGGTCGAGGTGAACCGCCCCGGATTTCCCGAAGACTCCACTGCCCGAAGACTCCACTGGTTGAGTCTTCGGGAGGAAAAGACAGGTGAATTCACCGGCAAGATACTCTGCGGAAGTGCACGTCCCTGGCCCCGGAGCTCGACAGGGGGTTCGGAGGTGGCATCGTCGAGGGGGGTGATGACGTCCCGATGCTGTCCGGGCACCAGGGCAACCGCATATAAAACTCCTGATTTATCAGCACGTTATAGGAGTCACCATCATTCAGGTCAATTCAAAAAAGGGCGCAATCCGGAAAACGAACATGGATCGGTACCGTTTTTCATCGGAAATGACCGCTAAATCGTATTAACTCACTGAAATCGATACATTTTTAGTGATCTTGCCCTGCCTCATCCCCCTGATGGTGGACTGGGTGAAGGGGATGGACACGAGAAGGCCCAAATTCGCGACATGGGCGCTCGCCGCCGGATTGGAGCCGTATCTTTCTCCGTAGAGCTCGCCGTAGTAACTCCCGGTCAGGCCCGCGACCGACGCCAGGATCCCCTCCATGCTCCATGATTGGTTGGTCCCGAGCAAGGAGACGGTCTGGGGGATGGAGACGATGTTGGCGTTGTAGGCGACTCCGTGTATCCCGAATCCGTTGCGCCGGGCAGCGGCGATTCCGGCCATCAACGTTTCATGGTCGAGGTCGGGCAAAGGCGCATGGTCGGTGATCCGCACCTGCGTCACGCCCTCCAGGTCGGGGCGGCCGAAGGATTTCGTCGTTGTCGGTGGGGATCCTCCTGCCGACGATGGCGATGGTGATGCCGCCGCCGCCCGGCCTGCCGGTGGTGCGCACCGCGTATCCCGTGCTGGCGCGGATCAGCCCCAGACCGGCCTGCGCGTTGTATTCGGCGGTCTCCCATGGAGCTGGCCGTTCGGGGGTTCGTCGCCGGCTCCAGCGTTTCCGCCCGGTAGATTGTCGTCTGCTCCCCCAAGGGATGGCTCGCCAACGTCGTGATGGATGACTGCGTCGCGTGTGCGCGCACCGTCTTGCCCGCCGCACGCGCCGGCAGCGGCGTCGGCTCCGGCGTCGGCTGCGGTTCCGGCGGCGTCCCCATCTCCGGCTCCGGCGGCGTCCCCATCTCCGGCTCCGGCGGCGTCTCCGACACGGGCAACGTTCCGCCTCCGCCGCCGCATGCGGAAAGCATCACCACGAACAAGGCGATGGCTGTCCAGCCCGACATGCCTGGAATCGAGGAGTTACCCGACTTCAACCGTGCAACGACTCCCCAAAGCGCGCGTCCTCCTGCGCATCAGTATCCCGAGTCCCGAGCCCGGGTCAGCAACGCTTCGTGCGCATTCCGGCGAGAGCGCGTCGCAGAGAGGGGAGTGGAGCGGTTCGGCGAGGGCATCGGCCATGCCGGGGCAGCGCAGTGGGTGGAGCTTGTCGAGGGTCGGGTGGGTCAGCATCGCAGCGGTCTCCTGTGGTGGTTCAGTGGAAGCAGGACGGTCCGCGGAGGTTGTCGTGGTCGGCGGGCAGGGGGAGCTCGGGGGGGTCGTTGGGCGCCTGCTCGTCGAGGCGGTGCTTGAGGCCTGCCCCCGAGCGCCTGAATCGGGGGATGGACTCGATGGAGCGCTACCTGAGCGGGTGGCGAGGGTGAGGGCGTGCTGTGCGGTGGCTTCGAGTCGGGGGTGGGAGCAGGTCTTGGCCAGGCGCAGGATGCCGAGGCAGGCGCGGTAGCTGTGCTCAGGGTGGCGCCGGGCGTGGAGGACGTCGGTGATGAGCGCGGTGGTGGCCGGCCCGATGGATTCGGCCCAGCGCGAGAAGCGCTCGGGGGACCATTGTTGGGCGAAGCGCCGGTGGGGCTCGGGCATGTGCTCGGGCACGGTGGTAGGGCGTCCGGGCTGGTGGGAGCGCCGGTGGGAGGCGACGCGCTGGCCGCGGTCGAGGAGCTCGACGGTGTGGGCGGTGTACCGGGCGAGGAGTTGGCGTCCGATCAGGGCGTGGGGGACGGTGGAGTAGTGGCGGTCGAACTCGACGTGGGAATCGACGTGCACCCGGACCTTCTTCCACTGGGCGAAGACGTAGGGCTCGGGGGGCAGCGCGCGCAACGCCGGACGGTCGATGGACTCGAAGGCGCTGCGCCGCGAGCCGGGGAGCTTGTGGAAGGGGCGCGCGTTGAGCCGCCCAAGCAGCCCGGCGATGGCGCGGTTGAGCTCGGCGAGGGAGAAGAAGGTGCGGTGGCGCAGTGCGGCGAGGATCCAGCGCTCGACGAGCTGGACGGCGACCCCCGATTCCCCCATTCGGGGGCAGGCCTCGGCCTTGGCCTTGTCGCGGGGGCGGCGTACCCGCGCCGGGATGACGACGAAGCCGTAGTGCTCGGCAAAGCCTGCCCCCGCGCAAGCGGGGGGATGCGCCCTTTTTCGAATTGACCTGAATGATGGTGACTCCTCTAACGTGCTGATAAATGAGCAGATTTATATGCGGTTGCCCTGACTACACCGGACAGACTACATGCTCCTAACACACAGGGCTTGACATCCTTCCGAAGATGGGCTGAAAATAGGCTCGCCGCTAAGGGACGTACTCCCATCTCCCATCCCTTAGTAGGCCGAAGTCTGAACGGCCCGCAGCACCGCGGGCACGCCTCTGAGGTCCGGTATCGGACCACCGTAGCTTGGTCTTGTGGTCCAGCGCAGGATCGCTCAACCTGGACACTGGTCCAGTGCCGGATCGCATCGTCCATAATGGTGGGCGTTGTTCTGCTGGTCGTCTGCGGACAGCGTGCAAGAGGAGGCAAACGATGGCTGCAAAAAAGGTGAGTAGGAAGGCCGAGGTGAATCCGGCTCCGAGCACGGAGGAGAAGCTCGCAAAGCGGAAACTGGACGCGCTCAAGCGCGGGATTCATCGGATCGGCGAAGACCAGACCATGCCCTTCTCGGTGCATGTCGTCGGTCTCGGCCGGGCCGGTGCCAATGCGGTGGCGCAGATCCTCAGAGATGCGCCCGATGATCTCCTTGGTTCCCCGGACTCCCGGTTCACGGCGCTTGCCATCGATATCGGCGACCAGGACCTCGGCGAGATCGAGGCCCTGAAGGGCCGGCTTCCGGCCGACCGGGCCCAAGTGGAAACAGTGGCTCTGGACGTCCCGTCTCGCAACGAGCTCTTCGCTTCGTTGCGGCGTTACCGGGAGTTCCTCAAGCTGGAGTATCCGCGTTACTACTGGAACCCCAACTACGAGCCTTGGCTACCGTCCAATACCCAGCTTCCCGCGGCGGGTGAATCCTTCTCACGCTCTGCCGCCAAGGCGATTTATGGCAGCGCCTACTACGATGGTCCGCGGGTTCTGGAGGAGGTGCTACGGCGTTTCGCCACGAGCGTCGACGCCACGCCAGCTCAATCGGTCGTGTGCGTCGTCTTTGGTCTGGGCGGTGGAACCGGTAGCGGCATGGTGGTCGATCTGGCCCGCCATCTGTCCAACGTCTGTTTCGGGCGCCGCAATCTTGTAGTCGGCATCGGTATCGCGCCCTGCGGCGGCGATTCGGAAGATCACACGGGCAGCCACCTCTTCCCGGTCTTGAACGAACTCGACTGCATGGGAGACAACGCCAAGAACGAAGGCGTGGTGACGGTGTGGGGCGATCTCTACAGGAATCCATTCACCGGCGGGTTCATGGTCGTCCCTCAGGAACACATCTGGCAGGCGACACAGGATCTGCGTGCGACCCACGACCGCGTCAACCGGGAGATCGCATCATTCCTGACCCGTAACAAGGGGGCTGATCTGTGGGAGACGTTGCGCATGTTGAACTGGGTCGGCGCGCCACCCACACAACATGCAGCGGCTCGTACACAGTACGGCAACAAGTGGGCTCATGTTCTGAGCTTTACGGATGTCGATGGCGATGGCGCGGGTGTTGGCGGCCTGCCCGGGCAGATCGGTATCCGATCGAGCTACAAACCCGAATTCATCGAGATACGAGCCGCGGATCCTGATGATCCGAAGGTCAGGAACGCGGCTCAGGCACTCGGCAAGGCGTTCTCGCCAGTGGCCGATCCCGAGGTGGCGGCCGCACCGGGCGCGAGCCGGGACTCGGTGCAGTTCATTCTGCCTTGTGTATCGAAGACCGATCTTGATCTGTTTTTCGACGCGCGCCGATCTTACGACGTTCAGGACTGGGAAGCGAAGCTGAGCGATCATTCCTGGCTGGTGGATTTGGGCGTGATGCTCTGCGAACCGGCCATTCGCTTCGATGGCATGGCTGGTGAATGTCTCTGGGGCTGCGCCTGCTGGGTGGTGGTCCCATACGACGAAATACGTGGCCCGGCGGTGGAGGTGGAGTCTGCCGAAATCGTCGCCACCGTATAAGTGGGCGGCGCTGATCTCGAAACAGATGCGCATGTTGTTCATAAGCGGAGGTGACGGACATGCCGCTTGACTGGTCGAAGGTGAAAGAGAAGTATGCCAAGGGCGCGGAGGTTCCGACCGTGGCCGGCGGGAAGACGCTTACGGTCACCGGTTGCGACGATGACGCCCTGTATATCGAAAACCCCCTGTGGAAGGCCCAGCTCAGCCGCAAGAACCTTGAGAAGGGCGTCGATCTGATCGAAGAAGGGGTGATTGACAAGAACCCGGGCCTGTTCGTGGAAGATTACCGCGTCTACGTCACGGACGAACGCTCGACTTCGGCTGCGCATATCTTGCGGGATCTCGGGTTCCTTGATGAGGATACGGGTTTCATGGGCAGATGCTGAAGCCCGCCAACGCCGCAACATTGTGCCGCAAGAAGTTGCGGCAAAGGAGCACCTGTCAAAAAGGAGGATAACGCATGTCACTCTCTATGTATCACAGCGCGACCGGCGAGCAGTCGCCGCACTGCTTGCATATCGTGGGAATCGGGCGAACCGGCGCAGGCTACGTCGATGGCCTCCTGCGCACCGGTGAAATCGAGGACCTGCTGGAGGATCCCAAAGCCCGTTTCGCTGCGCTCATCGTCGACATCGGCGAAGACGACATGATCCAGGCAAAGGATTATGCCGATGCCTTTGTCGAGCGCCTGAAGGAAAGGGGCATTCCCCCCGAGCGTTTCCATTTCCAGTCTGTGGCGCTTGAAGTGCCCGAGCGCAAGGATCTGTTCGGATCGCTCCGGCGGATGCGCGAATTCCTCAAGCTCGAGTATCCCCGGTACTACTGGAACCCCAACTACGAGCCATGGTTGCCGTCGAACATCAAGCTGCCTGCGGCCGGGGATCATATGCCGCGCGCCGTGGCGAAAGCAGTCTACGCGAAGGCCTACTATGACGATGATCGGGTCATGGAGAAGGCGCTGACGGACTTCGCCGCCCATGTCGAGGAAGCTCAACTGCCCTCACTCGTGATGGTCTGCTTCAGTCTTGCCGGCGGCACAGGGAGCGGCATGGTTGTGGATCTCGCCCGCCATCTATCGAGCGTCAAGCTCGGCCGGCGCATTCCGGTGATCGGCGTAGGCCAGCTTCCCAGCAGCGGAGACGGAGACGTCGGCCCCAACCTGTTCCCGACCCTGAACGAAATCGACTGCATGCTCGACGACGACAAGAACACCGGGGTATGCGCAGTTTGGGGCGATCTCTACCGCAGTCCGTTCACCGGAGGGTTCTTCGCGGTCAACACCGAGCATTCCTGGCAGCGGCTCACGTCCTATACCGATGCGGGCGAAAAAGGCGTCCGGAATCGGATCCGCCAGGAGGTGGTCAACAAATTCGCACAGGACTCCTTCATGCGTTTTGCCGCGCGCGATCATGGCCGGGTCCTGTTCCGGGCCTTGCGCCCGGCCGGCTTCACCGGCGCACCGCACGAAACGGTGAGCGGAAAGTCACGCAACTGGACGCTTTACAATCTGGCCAAGTTCACGCATCCCGGGGTTCAGGTGCTGCCGGGAGAGCCGCTCAGCAAGTGGCACAGCGTGATGGAGCAGTGGGTTGAGCATCTGGACGATTACACCGGATTGAGCGGCGACTTCAGAACCGATTACGCCGAGTTGCACGTCCATGCTCCCCGCGAGATCGGATTCGAGAAGATCGACGCCAAGCTCCAGGCGAAGGTCGCCGACAAGTTCCTGCTGCCGGGCGACGACTCGACGATCCAGATCGCCAATCATGAGTTCTTCGATCATCTGACATCCTACGCGGACATTCTCCTGCCGGGTATGGCAAAGACCGATCTCGACCTGTTCTGGAAGAGTCGCGATGCCTATGACAAGCTCGATTGGGAAGAAAAGCTCCTCGAACACTCCTGGCTCCTCGACCTCGGTGTCCTGATGTCCGAGCCGGCAATCCGCTTCGACGGCATGGCGGGCGAGTGTCTCTGGGGGTGTGCTTGCTGGGTTGTCGTCCCCTATGATCAGATGAGGGGTGACAAATTGCCGCCGGCGACGCGCAAGGAGATCCTCGAGGAGGGAATTTCGATGATGACCAAGACGGTCGTCGCCACTCCGTAGCGGTTGGGTCAGTGTCGGCGGCGGGGATTTGGCCCCCCGCTGCCGGCAATCACGGGCTTCTGACGTTGCGGCCCGGATCCACAGCCGACGCAGGGGCAAGAGTTGACAACGACCGGGTGTCCGCCCGGGGGAGCGGTACATGAATCAGCAGGTCCAATCCGGCGAATCAGGCGGTCGAGTTCCGGTGACCGTGATCACGGGGTTTCTCGGTTCAGGCAAGACCACGCTGGTCAACCGGATCCTGGCCGAGCAACACGGACGCAAGATTGCCGTGATCGTCAACGAATTCGGAGAGATCAGCGTCGACGGCCAGTTGATCCTGAGCCAGGATCAAGAGGAGTTGGTGGAGTTCAACAACGGCTGTCTCTGTTGTACGGTCCGTGGCGATCTGGTCGATACGCTGGCCAACCTGAAGGACCGCACGGATCTCGACGCCATTCTGATCGAGACCACCGGTCTGGCGGATCCGGCGCCGGTCGCCTCCACGTTTTTTGTCGCCGATCAGATCAAATCGGAAACCCGGCTCGACTCCTTCGTCACCTTGGCCGATGCCGTCAATCTGGAAAGGAATCTCGCCCAGAGCGAAGAGGCCCGGGAGCAGATCGCTTTCGCCGATATCATTCTGATCAACAAGATCGATCTGGTTTCCGAAAGCCAGGTGGCGGAGGTCGAGCGGATGATCCGGATACTCAACCCATTCGCCAGGATCCACTACACCGAACACAGCATGATCGGTCTCGACAAAGTCTTTGGGGTCGGTGCTTTCGATCTGGACGCCAAACTGGAGGTGGATCCAACATTCCTGGATGATCTCGAACACGAACACGATCAATCCGTCGGCTCGTTCTTCCTGCGCGAAGATCGGCCGATCGACATCAACCGGTTCATGCTTTGGCTGACACCTTTGCTTCAGGAGCGTGGTGAAGATCTGTTCCGCTCGAAAGGCATCTTCTACGCCCAGGGTTTCAAGGAGCGCGTGGTATTCCAGAGCGTTCGCATGCTGACCGCGATGAAGCCGGATCGGCCATGGAAGCCGGACGAGAAGAAGTCGACGGAGTACGTTGTGATCGGCCGGAACCTCGATCGGGAAGAGTTTGCCGAGGGGCTGGCCGGCTGCGTGGTGCCCGGCAGCACGTAATACGGAGCACGAGGGATGCATCAAGGTCTTGCTTTGATCGCGAAAGAACGAAACGACCAAGGAGAAATGGAATGGACAGGATTTTTGCAATGACCGAAGGTTGCAGGGCTGGTGTCGGCGCGATGCCGTGGGCGACCGTGGCTGGCGTGACGATGGCGTTGCTGCTCGGGACCTTCATGATCGTGGGGGTGGGTTTCGCCCCCGAGGTACTGCACAACGCGGCGCATGACATGAGGCACGGGATGGCGTTTCCCTGTCACTGACGAGAAGGAGGTCGGCGGCCATGTCCGGAGGTATTATCAAACGCATCTTCCTCTCTGCGATCCTCGGCGGCGCTGTCGCCGGGGTCGCGATGGCCGCCGGTTACCATTTTCTGGTCGTGCCGATGCTTCTTGATGCGGAACGTTATGAGAACACCGGCAGCGCTGAGGCGGAAAGTGCTGAGGCGGAAAGTCATGCTCATGGGCATGGAACTCATGAGAACGGGCATGACGCTTGGGCTCCCGAAGACGGGATGGAGCGCACGATCTCTACCACCATCACGAGCCTCGGGGCAGGGATTGGTTTCGCCTTGCTGCTGACCGCCTGTTATGCCTTGCGTGGACGGGTGAATTGGCGGCAGGGGGTTGTCTGGGGGCTCATGGGATTTGTGACGTTCAACGCGGCCCCCGCGCTGGGCTTGCCGCCCGAGTTGCCCGGCGCGGCGGCCGCGGATCTGGAGGCGCGTCAATTCTGGTGGGTTGCGACAGTCGTGCTCACCGGGGGCGGCCTTGCCATGATCGCCTTTGCGCCGGGGTATTTCAGACTCATCGGGGTGGTTCCCCTGATCCTGCCACACCTCGTGGGAGCACCACAGCCTGAGCAACACGGTGGTCTGGTGCCGGCGGAGCTCGAGCAGGTGTTCATCTACATGTCGTTGCTGGCGAATGGGGGGTTCTGGATTGTCCTTGGAGCGTCGACGGCGTACTTCTTCGACCGTTTCGGTGAGGCCGCTTGACAATTGGCAAAGCGAATGCGGAGACCCGGGCGGTGGTTCAATATCGATCGGTCGACTCTCGCATCCCTGTAATCAGGAGGAAGCACCATGGCGATAGCAGCGGGGGAAAAGATTCCATCGGTCAAAGTCATGTATATGGGGCCGGAGGGGCCGGCGTCCATGAGTTCCGGTGAGTTGTTCGGCGGTAAGCGGGTAGCGGTCTTCGGACTGCCCGGCGCCTTCACACCGGTGTGTTCCGCGCAGCATCTGCCCGGCTATGTAAAGAGGGCCGATGCGTTGACGGAGAAAGGCATCGACATGATCGCCTGCGTTTCGGTCAACGACCCTTTTGTCATGAAAGCCTGGGGTGAAGCCCATAACGTCGGGGACAAGGTGATGATGGTGGCCGACGCCGCCGGCGACATGACGCGGGCGATTGGCTTGGCGCTTGACCTGTTGGAGTATGGATTGGGTGAGCGCTCGGAACGCTACTCGATGATCGTTGATGACGGGACCGTCATGACGATTAACGTAGAAAAGAGCATTTTCGATCACGACGTGAGCAGCGTCGACAACCTGATCGCCCAAGCTTGAACCACTTGCCGGCAATGCTGCCGTTCACCAGCCGGGGCCGTCGTTGTCCGAGTGTGATGCGATCGTCGCACCGTCGATGTTAGGAGAATGTCGCAAATTATCTTTCCAAGCACGGCGGCTCGTCCCCGGATCTTCGTCCCCGGATCTCCGGATCCGATGTCATCATGCCGGAGCGATGACGCCGAAGCTGGAAACAGATGCCCCGTCGCGATATGACAGATCCTTCCCCAGTGATCGGAATGTTGCGTTGTCTCGACCATGCAGACGGAAAAAAATAATTTTGGCCGACTCCTTAGCCTGGACGGTCGGCGGTCCGGTCCAAGGCATCCTGCAGAGCGTGGGGGTCGGTGATCGGCAATCGGCAGGTATTGCCGGCACAGACATAGGCTGTTGCTGTGCCGCGGGCAGTGGTCTTGCCGGTGGCGGGATGACCTGCAGGAAGAGCCGTATCCGGCGCGAGCGGCACGATCAGGCAATCGGGACCGGCTGCGCCGTAGGCGATCTGCAACAGTCCCTCCCTCTCCGGCGCACTCGGCTCACCAACCACCACAATCTGTACCAGATCGCGCAGAAGTTGGGAGTTGTTGATCAGCGTGGCCAAGGCAAAGAAATGAACCGGCACGTCCGCGCTGAACGCCGCGATGGTGTCCGCGGCGCGCTCCCCATATTCGTCCTTCCCGGTCAAAGCATGGAGTCGGGCAAGGACTCCGACCATGGTGCCGTTTCCGGAGGGTGTCGAGGTCTCGCGTGCGGTCTTGAGCCGCGCGATGATCGATGGAGAGTCGTCCGCGGTCAGGAAGTAGCCGTGAGCGCTCTCGTCCCAATACCGCTGGTTGGCGACCTCGGTCCATTGTTCCGCGTGTTCCATGTAAGAGCCGTCACCACTCGCTTCGAAAAGGCTCAGGGCGGCACGCGCCATCTGGGCGTGATCGTCGAGAAGCGATGCTTCGGAGACGCGGCCGTTGCAGATGCTGTGCCGCAGCCGCCCGTTGTCCGTGAAGTTCTCCGCGACGAAGGCAAAGGCATTCGTTGCGGCTGCAAGCCAGTCTTCGCGCTTGAACACCGTGCCGGCATGAACCAAGGCGGTGATCGCCATACCGTTCCAGTCTGCCAGGACCTTGTCGTCGCGCTGCGGCCTGGGACGTTCTTCGCGGGCAAACCATAATTTTTTGCGCAACGCCGCCAGATGGTCTTCCAGGGACGGGTCGCCGGTCACCGGGCTCTCAAGGCGATTGAGAATGCAATAGCCCTCCCAATTACCGCCTGGAACGATGTCGTAATGGCGTTTGAAGACCGGAGAATCGACACCCAGAACGGCGTCGACCTCCGGCTCGCGCCAGATATAGAAGCTGCCCTCGCCCGCCGGTGTGTCTCCATGACCGTCGCTGTCGGCGGCCAAACTCGTCGCGAAGCCACCGTCGGGCACCGTCATTTCACGTAGCAGCCATTCGACCGTGGCCTCGACCCGGTCGGCTAAAAGCGTTCGGCCCGTCCCTCGCCAGATCAGCGTCAGGAGATCGATAAGCAACGCGTTGTCGTAGAGCATTTTCTCGAAGTGTGGGACCAGCCAGCGGTCGTCGACGGTGTATCGGGAAAACCCCCCCCCCAGATGGTCGTAGATGCCGCCCAGACACATCTGCTCCACGGTCAACCTGACGGCATCGCGAAAGGAGATGTGGCCGAAGCGGTGGTGGGCTCGCCACAGCAGTTCGAGCGCCATCGGGAACGGGAATTTGGCTCGCTGGCCAAATCCGCCGTAGACGATGTCCACGCCATCCAGCATCTGGTTGGCGACGTGGTTGAGCAATGTCGTGGAGATTTCGCCGCCTGCCGCACCGCGAGCCTCCGTCTCCAGTGCCTGAACCAGCTTGGCGGAGATTTGCACTACGTCATCGGATGTGTTCGCATAGGCATCGGCCATGCTTTGCAATACATCGCGAAAGGCCGGTTGCCCGAAACGTGCCGTTGGCGGAAAGTAGGTACCCCCGCCATAAGGTTTCGCTTGGGGGGTCAGAAACATGGTGAGCGGCCAGCCGCGTTGTTGTCCGAGTTCGGCGAGGGCGCTCTGATAGACGTTGTCGATGTCCGGCCGCTCTTCGCGGTCTACTTTGATGTTCACGAAGAGGCTGTTCATCAGCTCGGCGGTGTCCGGGTCCTCGAAACTCTCCCGGGCCATCACGTGGCACCAGTGACACGCCGTGTAGCCCACCGACAGCAGGATTGGTCTGTTCAGCCTTCGCGCTTCGACGAGTGCAGCTTCATCCCATGGTTGCCAATGCACCGGGTTGGTCCGATGTTCGAGGAGATAGGGACTGGTTTCCCGAGCGAGTCGATTTTGAGCCATGGGACTGGGCTGCGCTGCCGGAAGGGATAGTGCGTGTTCGTAGCCAGACGATGATCGCATCGGTACACAGCAATGTCCAATGAGAAAGTGAGCATGAACAGGGCTCGCCGCAGGAGGGAGTGAAGAGCACCGGGTCCTCGTTCGTTCGGTGTCAGCATGAGGGTCTGGAAGCGTCGCCGCAAGACGGCCTCGTGAAGCGTCGGAGTCGGTCGCGGAGTCGGGGGGAGCGGCCGTCGTCGGTCGCTACGAAGCAGCGTTTTCCACGGGCTGTCCCCCGAGGCCCCTCACCCGCCCAAACGCCGGTGGGCAGTCGGTGAACCGCCCCGGGTTTCCCGGAGGGTGATTTGCTTGAGTCAGGCGGCCATCGCCGACTCATGCAGTTGATGGGAGTAGTGTGCCTCGAATGCAGCCGGAGGCACATGGCCGAGGGGTCCGAACAGGCGCCGGTGGTTGTACCGGTGTACCCATTCGAGGGTGGCGAGCTCGACTGCCTCGCAGTGACGCCACGGGCCGCGCCGGGCGATGAGTTCGGTCTTGTACAGCCCGATGATGGACTCGGCCAGCGCATTGTCGTAGAGCCTGCCCCCCGGCTTACTGCCTGCCGGGGCAGGCCCCGAGTGCCTTTATCGGGGGAGTCGCCCACGCTGCCCACCGAGGGGCGCAATGCCCGCTTGTGCGATGCGCTCGGTGTAGCGTAGCGAGAGGTACTGCACGCCCCGGTCGCTGTGATGGATGAGTCCCCCGTTTCCACGGGGGCAGGCTCTTCACGGGGCGCACGGCGCTCATGAAGGGCCTGTTCGAGGGCATCGAGAGCCAGGTCCGTGTGCAGTAAGCTCGACACCCGCCAGCCCACGATACGCCGCGCATAGGCGTCGATGACCAACGCCGTGTAGGCGAACCCTCGCCAAGTCGCCACGTAGAGCCTGCCCCCGCGGAAGCGGGGGTCAGGGCCTGCCCCCGAGTGGTGGAATCGGGGGTCCGACACCCACAGCGCATTCGGACGGCTGACCTGGAACTCCCGATTGACCCGGTCCTCCGGGCGTTCGTCGTGCACTACCGCGCACGTGGTCTTCATCCGACGACCCCGCACCGCCCCTTGCAGACCCATCCGGCCCATCCGCCGAGCCACCGTGCAGCGCGCCACCCCCACCCCCTCGCGGCGAAGCGGGCGCCACACCTTGCGCACCCCTACACCTGGAAGTGCTCGTCGTACACCCGGCCAATCTCCCCGCTCAGCCATCCGTCACGACGCACCCGCACCGGCGCGCGCTCCGGATCGGCTTCACGCCCCTTGTGCGCGGAGTACGTCGATGGGGCGACCGGCACTTGCGCACAGATCGGCCCGACCCCGTATCGACCCCGATGTTCGTCGATGAACGACACTATCCTCTCGCGCGGCGGTCGAGCTCCGACTGGGCAAATGGCGGTGTTGTTGTCTGCCGAAGATAGACAAATACGCCGACGCCTTGCGCTTCAATCTCGTTCGCCCGGTGCAGCTCGCGAACCTCGCGCTCCAAGCGCCTTCAGCCGCTCACGTTCATCGCTACGCAGTCCCGCACGCACCCCGCGGTCGCACGTCATTCCCGCGGAAGCGGGAATCGGCCTGACGTACCCACTTGCGCAGCGTCTGCGCCGTGCACCCGAGCTTCGACGCCACCGAGGGGATCGCCGACCACTGCGAGTCGTGTTCACCCTGATGCTCCAACACCAGGCGCACTGCCCGCTCCCGGACTTCCGGGGAGTATCTTGTCGGTGAATTCATCTGCCCTGTCCTCCCGAAGACTCAACGAATGGAGTCTCCGGGATTCCCGGGGCGGTTCACACATAGCATTGGACAGTTCTTACACAGTCTTTTCCAATACGAAGATGAGCCTGAAGGTGGGAGGTAGAAGGAGCCGTAGTCGGAGTTGGGAAGTGAGTGAATGGAAGGGGGATGTTGAAGTGCACGAAGGACCTGTGCAAGCCCTGATCGGTCTGGAACCCGAAGGTTGAAGCGGCGGCGACAGGACAGGCGAGCGGTCGGAGCGGTGGGAAGGGGGCCGCCCCAGGGAGGTCCCCCGACCGGGCATGGTCGGGCGGTGGGGTTGCGCGGGTGGGATGGGAGGTCAGGCCGCAGCGCTCCAGGTGCGCCCGATGGTGCGGAACAGTGCGTCGCGGGCGTCGTTGGGCGCGTGGGCGGCGTCGAGGTCGCTGACGGCGTGGGCGATGGCATCGAGCGGGTCGAAGGTGACGCCGGATTTGAGGAAGCGCTCGGCGTGGTCGAGGGACTTGAGCTTGGTCGTTGCGGGGTCATCACGTCGCGGTCGCGGTAGCGCTTCGTGACCCGGCCCTTGGCGTCGAGTGTGTCGGTGGGGAACACAGACAGGGGCGGTGGTAGTTGAGGAAGGGGGAGAGCACGCGCTGGGTGAGCTCGTTGACCACAGGCGCGAAGCGGCGCGGGATATGACCGTGGCCGAGGTGCTTGCGCACCACGCTCGCGTTCTTGCTCTCGGCGAGCGCGTTGTCGTTGCAGTGGCGGGGTCGGGACTTGGTGAGCTCCCCGATGCGCAGCTTGTTGAGCAGGGCGGCGACACGGTGGTTGACGTACTCGGAGCCGTTGTCGGCGTGAATGCCCTGAACCACGAAGGGGAACGCCTCGATGAGCCCTGCGTATTCCGGTCGAAAGTGATCACCGAATCCGGTCCAAAGTGATCAGTGATTCCGGTGGAAAGTGATCACCGAATCCGGCGCAAAGTGATCAGCGATTCCGGTGGGAAGATGATCCCTTTTGCGGGATGCACCGGACAGGTGCAAGGGGTCTGACCCCTGGAGTTGAGCGACGCGGGACAACCGGTTGCCGTCGGACCCTCCGAGGCTTTGGAGGAGGGTGCGACGGTGGCGAACAGGAGGTTGTCCATGCGTAAGGTTCGAGAGGTCCTGCGGCTGCACTACGCCACGGGGATGAGTCTGCGGGCGATCGCCCGCAGCCTGAAGGTGTCGCCGGCGGTCCCCGCGAAAGCGGGGATGGGGAGGTGCATCCGCCGCGCCGAGGCGCAGGGTCTGGGCTGGCCGCTGCCGGACTCGCTGGATGATGCGGGGCTGGAGCGTCGGCTGTTTCCGGCGCCGGCGCCGAGGGGGAAGCCGCGTCCGGTGCCGCGGTGGAGTGAGGTGCACCGCGAGCTGCGCGCCAAGGGGGTGACGCTGGCGCTGCTGTGGGAGGAGTACAAGGCGGTCCATCCCGAGGGGCTGCAATATAGTTGGTTCTGCGAGCAGTACCGGGCGTGGGCGTCGAAGCTCGACGTGGTGATGCGCCAGGAGCACCGCGCGGGTGAGAAGCTGTTCGTGGACTCCGCCGGGCACACGGTGGGGGTGGTGGACCGGCGCACCGGGGAGCTACGTCAGGCACAGGTCTTCGTCGCGGTGCTGGGGGCGTCGAGCTACACCTGTGCCGAGGCGACGTGGACGCAGGGCCTGGCGGACTGGGTCGGGTCGCATGCGCGCGTTCGAGTTCTTCGGGGGCTGTCCCGAGCGGGTCGTTCCCGACAATCTGCGCGCGGCGGTGAGCCGGGCGCATCCCCCCGCGTACGCGGGGGCCGACACCAATCCGACCTGCCACGACCTGGCCCGCCACTACGGGGTTGCGGTGCTGCCGGCGCGGGTGCGACGCCCGCGCGACAAGGCCAAGGTCGAAGCCTGCCCCCGAATGGGGGAATCGGGGGTGGGCGTGCAGGGGGTCGAGCGCTGGATACTGGCTGCGCTTCGTCATCGCACGTGCTTCTCGCTGGCCGAGCTCAACGCGGCCATCGCCGAGCTCCTTCAGCGGCTCAACGCGCGCGCGTTGCGCAAGCTCCCGGGGTCGCGGCGCTCGCTGTTCGACCAACTCGACCGTCCCGCGCTTCGCCCGCTGCCCACCGAGCGCTACGTGTTCGCCGAGTGGAAGAAGGTCCGGGTCAACATCGACTCCCACGTCGAGGTCGCCGGGCACGACTACTCCGTCCCCCACGCCCTGGCCCGGCGCCCGCTCGACGTGCGCCTCACCGCCCACACCGTGGAGTGCCTGTACCGCGGCCAGCGCGTGGCCAGCCACGTGCGCTCCCCGCTCAAGGGCCGCCACACCACCGCCGACGAGCCCATGCCCGAGAGGCACCGCCGGATGGGCCAGTGGACGCCCGAGCGCTTCATCCGCTGGGCCGAGAAGACCGGCCCGCACACCGCCACCCTCATCACCACCGTGCTCGGCTCCGGCGCCACCCCCAGCAGGCGTTCCGCTCCTGCCTGGGGATTCTGCGTCTGGCGAAGAGCTACGGCGAGGCCCGCCTCGAAGCGGCCGCGCGCCGCGCACTGGCCATCGCCAGCCACAGCGACCGCAGCGTCGAGTCCATCCCCCGATTCAGGCGCTCGGGGGCAGGCCTCGCCCATCGCCTCGACGGGACCCCACCCGAGCCGGTCGAACCCGCCGCCCCGCTCGTGCACCCCAACATCCGCGGCGCCGGCTACTACTCCTGAGAGGACACCGACAGGTTGACCCATCCCACCGTGGACAAGCTCCACCCGCTCCGATGCGCCGGCATGGCCAAGGCGCTCACCGAACAGCTCGCCTCACACGAGGTCCGGAACCTGACGTTCGAGGCCTGCCCCCGAGTCCCATCGGGGGAGCGCCTCGGACTGCTCGTCGACCGCGAGCTCACCGAACGACACTCCCGACAGCTCACCCACCGGCTGCGCCGCGCCAAGCTCCGGCACGCAGCGTGCATCGAGGACATCGACTTCCGCCAGCCCCGTGGACTCGACAAGGCCCTCGTCCTGTCACTGGCCGACGGGCGCTGGGTGCGTGAACACCTCAACGTCCTCATCACCGGACCGACCGGCATCGGCAAGTCGTGGATGGCCTGTGCACTCGCCCACAGCGCCTGCCGACACGCCCACAGCGCCTCGTACCGCCGCCTGCCGCGCCTGCTCGGCGAGCTGGCCATCGCTCGCGCCGATGGCAGCTATCCCAGGCTCCTCGCCTCGCTCGCCAAGACCGAGGTCCTCGTCATCGACGACTTCGGCCTCGCCAAGCTCACCGCCGAGAACCGCCGCGACCTGCTCGAAATCATCGAGGACCGCTATGGCATCCGCTCGACCGTGCTCACCAGCCAGCTCCCCGTCGAGAAGTGGCACGACGCCATCGCCGACCCGACCCTGGCTGACGCCATCCTCGACCGGCTCGTACACAGCGCCTACCAACTCAACCTGAAGGGAGAATCCATGCGAAAAAGACATCGACCATTGACCCAAACCGGTCACCGCGACTCATAATCCAACTCCCGCGTCGCTTCGCTCCGACCGGTGATCACTTTGGACCGGATTCGGTGATCACTTTCCCACCGGAATGCGCAATGAGCCCTTCGAGCACTGGCAGCAGGAAGCGCTCGGAGAGGGCCTGCACGGTCCCCACGAACTGGAACTGGGTCACGTCATCGACCATGTTGATGTGGTAGACGCCCCCCGATGGAGACATTCGGGGGCAGGCCTTGGCCCCGTCGTGGTCGCCCTGATGCACGGTATCGACACGCACATAGCCGGGCTGGCCGCCCGGTTGGGGCTTGCGCCGCTGCCCGATGGCGTTGTGTGTCGCCTGGGTCTTGCCCACCACCGTGCGCCGGCGCCGATAGGTCACCGAGCGGCGCAGAGCCTGCCCCCGCGGAAGCGGGGGTTGTACAAGTGACCGTTCGACAGCCCCGCCAACCGCTCGAACCGCCCATCGCCGAACCTCTCGTACTGGCGCCGCATCAGCGCCCGCGTCGCCGGCCCCGACATCTGGCCCATCGCCGCGTCCACCACCGCCAGCCGCCGAACGTCGGCCCGCGTGTAGCGCCGCTCGAAGGGATGCGCCGGCGCACCACCGCGCCGGTCCTCGATGCGCCCGGTCTCCCGATGCTGGCCGATCAGCCGGGTCGGTTGCGCCCTCGACCGCCCCGTCACCTTCGCCAGGTAGCGCCGGACCAGCCCCTTGTCCGACTTGCCGAGCCGACCGTAGTCCAACCGCACCAGCGCCCGGCGCACGAACTCGTAGACCGACCCCCGGTCGGCCCCCGTGAAAGCCTGCCCCCGTGGAAACGGGGGTCCACCGCCTCGCTGCCCTCGACGAAGGCGCGCACCTGGTCCAGCGTCCGGACCCTTTCGGTCTGTAGCGTCACGATCATCCTCCGATGATCCCGGACCCCGCGCTACAGGCTCGCTTCTCGTTGGATTCACCCCCTCCCTTCAGGCTCATGTCTCGTTGGACAAGACTTACACTACATTCGATCAATATTGTAGTATACTTTATGGTCCCAGTGAGTGCTTGTACGATGGAATTTGAGGGCGTTCAGGCGTTTTTGGCCCTGGAACCTTGGTTCAATCGACACTTGTCGGATGTTCCGGAGATGTATGTTGGATGGAGGTCGGTGGCGTGACGAACAATATCGATGATGTCTCAGGGCGCCCCTTGTCCACTGTAGCCGCGGGTGCCGAAGGTCCGTGCGTCCCGAGCCGCAACATGCCGCTTTTCTACGACATCCATGTCTTCTGTTGCGTGAACGAGCGGCCGCCGAAGCATCGCCGGGGGTGCTGCTCCTCCAAGGGTTCGCGGCAGCTCTGCGATTACATGTGCCGTCGGTCCATGGCATTGGGGCTGCGACAAGTCCGGATCAACCACGCTGGTTGCCTCAATCGTTGCGAGCTGGGCCCTACGATGGTGATCTACCCGGAAGGTGTCTGGTACACCTATTCCAACGAACTGGATATTGAGGAAATTCTGCTGCGTCACGTCATGCGCGGCGGCCGGGTGGAACGTCTCCTGTTGCGATCCGATCAGGGGCCTCGCCACTAGGCCGTGTTGACGAATTCATGGAATCCTGATAGAGGTTCTCCGTCGATCGCATGTTTCGGAGAACCCTCATGGCACTACGCCTGCTGATCAGTGATGCGCTGTGGTCGAAAATCGAACCGGTGCTGCGGGAGCTCAAGCACGCCGCCGGCAGCCCGCCGAAGCTCAGCGACCGGATGTTCATCGAAGCCGTCCTGTACCGGGCACGCACCGGGATTGCGTGGCGGGACCTGCCCGATGAGTTCGGCGACTGGAACGCCGTCTACCACCGCTTTCGCCGCTGGGAAAAGCGCGAGCTGTGGAAGCGGCTCTGGCAGCGGTTCCAGAGCATCGACGATGAGCGGCTCAAGGAGCTGTTCATCGACTCGACGATTGTGCGCGCGCATCGGCACGCGGCCGGGGCGTCAAAAAACGGTGGACAACAAGCCCAGGCTCTGGGCCGCCCTTCGCAACGGCCGGTGGATTGTCCACCAAGCTGCACGCGGCCTGCACCTCTGAACGCACCGGCGTATCGTTCGCGCTGAGTGGGGGAGAGCGTCACGGCGCGACGGGATTCGAGGCGGTGTGGGAGGGGGTGCCGGGGGGACTTGGGGTGATGGCTGCGGTGATGGACAAGGCGTATGACAGCCATGCCATTCGTCGATTCCTGGCGATGCAGGGGATTGAGGCGGTGATTCCTCCCAGAGCGAATCGTACCGAGACGATTCATTACGACCCCGGGAAGTACCAATTGCGAGAGAAGGTCGAGCGGTGGTTCAACAAGCTCAAGCAATTCCGTCGCATTGCCACGCGATATGACAAGCTCAGCCGGACGTTCCTGGCATTCGTCCATCTCGCCGCAACTTGGATTATGGTGCGATAATTCATCAACACGGCCTAGTACCTCTGCACAGTGGTTTTGACCGGTTCAGGCGGCCTTGGGGAGGTCGGCGAGCGGGAGGGATGGATACACACGTCGCAGTTTCTCCCGTGCACGTTGGACATCGAACAGCCACTCGACCCGAGCCCCTTCGGCATTGCGTCGCCGTTCCCAATGCGCAATCTCCCGCTGCAACGTCTCGCGGTCTGGAATGCGCCGGTCCAGACACTGCTTGCCCAACACACCGATTTCGATCTCCACCATGTTGAGCCAACTCGCGTGTGAACCACCCCGGGTTTCCCGGAGGGTGATTTGCTTGAGTCAGGCGGCCATCGCCGACTCATGCAGTTGATGGTATGAGGTGTATGAGGTGTATGAGGTGGACCCGAGGGAGCTGCGTGCGCCGTTCAAGCGGCTGTCTGCGCGGGCGCAGCGCGGTGGGAGCGCTGTCAGGGTTCGAGTAGCTGGAGGGTCGGTATCTGCTGTCGGTGGACGGTACGGGGCACTTCTCGTCGTCGAAGGTGCATTGCGCGAATTGCTGCGAGAGGCGCCACAAGGACGGGACGACGACGTATTACCATCAGTCGCTGTGCGCGGTGCTGGTCCATCCGCAACGCCGGGAGGTGGTGCCGGTGGTGGCGCCAGAGGCGATGGTGAAGCCGGATGGGCGGAAGAGGAACGACTGCGAGAGGAGCGCGGCGAAGCGTCTGTTGACGGAGCTGCGGCGTGAGCACCCGCACTTGGCGCTGGTGGTGGAGGACGGATTGGCGTCGAACGGGCCGCATATCCGGCTGTTGAAGGAGTGGAGATGCGGTTCGTGCTGGGGGCGAAGCCGGGTGACCACAGGGCGCTGTTCGAGTGGGTGGAGCAGTGGGAGGCGCATCCGCCGGCGGACCCGGCGAAGCGGGGGGTGCGTTGGGAGACGGTGGACGGCGACGGCACGACGCACCGCTTTCGGTGGCTCAACGGGGTGGCGCTCAACGACACGCACTTCGATTGGGAGGTGAACTTCCTCGACTCCCGGGAGAGGAGGCGCAATGGCAAGGAGAGGCGTTTCTCGTGGGTCACGGACCTGCGGGTCGAGCCGTGCAACGCGATGAAGCGGATGCGCGCGGGGCGGGCGCGCTGGCGCATTGAGAACGAGACGTTCAACACCCTGAAGAACCAAGGTTACGAGTTCGAGCACAACTTCGGCCACGGCAAGAAGAACTTGGCGACGGTGTTTGCGGTGCTGATGATGCTGGCGTTCGCCATCGACCAGGTTCAGAAGATGTGCTGTGCGCTGTTCCGGGCGGCGTTGGCGAGGAAGAAGCGGGCGAAGTACTTCTGGAGGGACCTGCGCGCGCTGTTCATGAGCTACCGGCTCCCGGACTGGGAGACGTTGTACCGGGCGCTGGCCTTCGGCCACCATGCGCCGGTGCCGGTGGCGCACGACACGTCACAGGCTCGGCGCCGGGCCGTGTCGCGCTCGCAACCGCCTTGCCGCTTCAGGGAATCGACATCGCCGCCCGCTGCATCCGGCCCAAGGCCGGAGGGGAGGCGTTGTCCCGCGCACTCGGCGCCCGAGGGCTCTGCCGGCCCGCCGGATGTCCGGACCCTTAGCGGAAATCGCTGTTGGACAAGACTCGCCCTTGACAAACGATGTCAACGAAGCATACTCGACGCACAGGATGTTCGGGATATTGCTCAGTCGGGTGTTGCTCAAGGGGAGAGCGCTGCCAATACAAGACATGAGGTGTGGGTTCGAGATTGAAACCAGCGCAGCCCTTCGTCCTGGATCGGGAGTCCTTGCTTTTCGAGTGGGCGCGGTTACCCACGGAGGCGTGGGATATGACGATTACGCGTAAGGTCGACGGCAGCCCGTGGCAGGTGGGCGTTCTCTGGTCGCAGACCGGAGTGACGGCGGTCATTGAGGAAAGCCAACTGAAGGGCACTCTCCTGGCGATCGATGAAATCAATGGGCGGGGTGGAATCAACGGACGGGAACTGGTGCCCGTCATCTACGATCCGGCCTCCGACCCCATGAAGTTTGCAATGCACGCTGAACGGCTGTTGTGCCAGGACGAGGTCACTTCCATCTTCGGTTGCTATACCTCCAGCAGCCGCAAGGCGGTGATGCCGATCGTCGAACAACGCAACGGGTTGCTCTGGTACCCGACACTTTACGAGGGCTTCGAGTATTCTCCCAACATCATCTATACCGGAGCGGCGCCCAATCAGAACAGCCTGAGGCTGGTCGAGTATCTGCTTGAGCACTATGGCAATCGCTTCTTCCTGATCGGATCGGATTACGTCTATCCATGGGAATCGAATCGCATTATTCGAGAATTACTAAGTATCCGTGCAGGCGAAGTGATAGCGGAACGATACGTTGATCTGTGCGCCATGCCGCACGACCTCCTGCCCGTGATGCGCGAGATACGCCAACTATCACCCGACGTCATCTTCTCGACGGTCGTCGGTGACGGCACGAAGTATCTTTATCAGGCCTACGCGGACGCAGGCTTCTCTCCCAAGGTGATGCCGATTGCCAGCTTGACGACGAGCGAGGCGGAAATTTTTGCCATGGGGCCCGACGTCGCCGAAGATCACATCACTGCGGCTTCCTATTTTCAATGCATCGATACTGAGGAGAATTTCGAATTCGTCGCCAAATACAAAAAACGTCACGGCGACAACGAACGGACGAACCTGTGCGCCGAAGCAGCCTATTCTCAAGTGCATATCTTTGCCCGTGCGCTGGCAGAGACCAATACCATGGACACCGACATTCTCCGTCCGATGATTCTGGGCAGCGAGTTCAATGCACCGCAGGGACGGATCAGCATTGACCGCTACAACAATCACACCGATGTCTGGTCCCGCGTCGGACGGGCCGACCGCCAAGGACAGTTTGAGATAGTCCGCGAATCGCGAATCGCGGTGAAACCGGATCCCTTTCTTGTCACGTTGTAGTGGAGCACCACCGTTGTGAATGAGAGCGTCGTTTCCGCCGATGCCCCGGAAGAGGCGAGTTGAGCATGATCCCGCTTGAAGCCTTGCAAGCCTTGCGCGTTCTCGTAGTCCACCCGCGCGACAACGATGGCGAGACCATCATGCGCCAACTCCTGAGTATCGGCTGCCAGACCGAGGAGGTCTGGCCGCCGCCATACGGCCTGCCGGACCGGACCCAGGTGGTCTTTTATCTGCTTGATGAAGTGACGATGAAGGCGATACCATGGGCCGGTGTTCCGAGACAGGCAGCCGTGATAGCCGTCGTTGGCGCGAATTCGCACTCGATCCGTCGCCCGAACTCCCCCTCGACCTTCCGGTTGCTGAACCACTGCTGCCCGCAGGCCGTCATCAGCAAGCCGGTGCGTGCGGTAGACGTGTTGACAAGCCTCATGAGCGCGCGTAAGCTTTTCCGCTATGAAGAGTGTCTGGCAACGAAGGTCCGCAAGCTGGAGGAGACCATTCGAGCGGCGCGCAAGGTGGAGAAGGCCAAAGGCATCCTGATGCGAAGCAAGAACCTTGACGAACGCACAGCCTACAAGTATCTTCGGGAAAGCGCCATGAATCGACGGGTGTCGATCGGCAGCATCGCATCCGCAGTGATCGATACGAGCGAAATCTTCGCCAAAGGGAATGGAGGAGGGGTACCCTAGGAGCAAACGCTAGTAGCGACAGAGCGCATCCCGATCAGGAGGCGGCAGCAGCGCCGCCACTGCAGCAATGGGTACGATCCCGGCCTTGAGCGAGAGGAGTGTCCGTTAGAATGGGCGGTAACAGAGCCGCCCGGAACAGCAAAGAACAGGCAAGAGAGCCTCGTGGGCCCTTACCGGAGGGGGTCACGGTGTTTTATCTTTTTCTCTCAACGGATATCCGGAGAGGAAAGCTGTGCCGTTCTACTCGTCGAACAAAATCTGGATTTCGTCCGCGACACCATGCAGGATTTCGCGATTCTTGATACTGGGCCCATCGTTGCCCAAGGCGGCATTGATGAGCTCATCGATGAACTGGCCCATCAACACCTTTCCGTATAGAAAGGGGAATCTCTCTGAAGCTGAATGCGCTTGCGATTGTCGGACGGGAGAGTTGGAAAGCCAGACGACCGCGCTCCGCCGAAAAGGAGAAGCGGGAGAGTCCACCAACAGACCGAAGATGGAGGAGTACCATGTTGCACGGTGATATTTCAAGCAGTAACGACACGATCGGAGTCGCCGTCGTGAACTACAGGATGCCTCGCCTGCACACGAAGGAAGAAGTGTTGGCGAACGCCCGCAACATCGCCCAGATGATGGTGGGAATGAAGGTCGGCCTTCCCGGCATGGATCTTTGCATCTTTCCAGAGTACAGCACCCACGGGATCATGTACGATCCAGAGGAAATGTACGAGACCGCGTCGTCGATTCCGGGCGAGGAGACCGACATCTTCGCTGAAGCCTGCCGCGAGGCCAAGTGCTGGGGCGTCTTCTCGTTGACCGGTGAGAAACACGAGGAGCATCCCAACAAGGCGCCTTACAACACCCTTATTCTGATGAACGATCAGGGCGAGATCGTGCAAAAGTACCGCAAGATCATGCCTTGGGTGCCGATCGAAGGCTGGTATCCCGGCAATTGCACCTACGTTTCCGAGGGTCCCAAGGGCCTGAAGACCAGCCTAATCATCTGCGATGACGGGAACTATCCGGAGATTTGGCGCGACTGCGCGATGCGCGGAGCCGAGTTGATCGTTCGCTGTCAAGGCTACATGTATCCGGCCAAGGAGCAGCAGATCATGATGGCCAAGTCCATGGCGTGGGCGAACAACTGCTACGTTGCGGTCGCCAATGCCTCGGGGTTCGACGGGGTCTACTCCTATTTCGGCCACTCAGCGGTGATCGGCTTTGACGGACGGACGCTCGGCGAATGTGGCGAGGAGGAGAACGGCATCCAGTATGGGCAGATCTCCAGATCTCTGATCCGGGACGCTCGGTCGACCATGCAGTCTCAGAACCATCTCTTCAAGCTGCTCCATCGTGGCTACACCGGGATGATCAACTCGCAGGAGGATGCGAGAGGCGTCGCCGCATGCCCCTACGATTTCTATAGCAAGTGGATCACCGATCCCGACGCGACGCGGGAGATGGTCGAAGCCCTCACGCGGTCGACGGCCGGTACCGAGGAATGCCCGATAGAGGGTATTCCCAACCAGATGACCGCCGTGCACCGTTGAGACGCTCCGACGGGGCGGGCCTCAGGCCCGCCCCGTTCAACGAAGGTGTCGGACTTTGGTCTCTTTGCCCAGAATCTATGGACAAAGTGGCGTTTGTCCCAATTTCCCGATCACGGCGCAACTCTTGACGACTGAATCAGAAACGTCGGTCATCTGGTGTATCCGCGTGATGTTCGATCACGTTACGTCTGAAGTACAGGTGAAACGTATTCAAGATCCAGTCTTCAGGCCGCACGCTTCCGGATTGCAGAACTGATGGATCTCACCGACTATAGAATTCTTGAACAACCGTACTATCGTCCTGTGCGTGACGAGATCGAGCTCTTCGAGGCCGCACATGCAGCGCGCATGCCCATGATGCTGAAAGGCCCGACAGGGTGCGGGAAAACCCGTTTCATCGAATACATGGTCTGGCGGTTCGGCAAGCCACTCATCACCGTTGCGTGTCATGAAGACATGACAGCTTCTGATCTGGTCGGGCGATTCCTCCTTGACAACGAGGGAACGGTTTGGCACGATGGGCCCCTGACGCTGGCCGTTCGCCATGGTGCGATCTGCTATCTTGATGAGATCGTCGAGGCTCGACAGGATACGACGGTGGTGATTCATCCCCTTACCGACGAGCGTCGGGTCCTGCCGCTGGAGAAAAAGAACGAGATCGTCAAGGCCCACCCCGACTTCCAGCTCGTGATTTCCTACAATCCCGGTTATCAGAGTGTCCTCAAGGACCTCAAGGAATCCACCAAGCAACGTTTTGGGGCGATCGATTTCTCCTATCCGCAGGTGGAGGTTGAAGCGGAGATCATTGCTCATGAATCCGGCGTTGATCAGGCCCTGGCTTGCAAGCTGGTACAGATCGGCGAGCGGTCGCGTAACCTCAAGGGTCATGGTCTGGGGGAGGGCGCCTCGACACGCATGTTGATCTACGCAGCTCGCCTCATTGCTCACGGTGTACCTCTCGATGCCGCTTGCAACACTTCGGTCGTGTTGCCGATTACCGATGATCCTGACATCCGCGAGGCATTGGGGGCGGCCATCGCCGCTTGTGCTTGAGGGAAGCGGAACAGAATGGCGGAGACCGGCCGGATGGTCGTCGAGGAGACAGCCTCCGGGACTCGCAAGAACCTGGACGATGTGCCGGCAAGCGCGGAGCAGGAAGCACGCCAGTATTTCCCGGGAGGAACCCGCGAGGCGTGGCGAGGCGTGGTTGACGCCATGCCTGCCAACGGACTCGGGCGAGCTTGTCAGTTAAGCTACCTGCGTAGTGGCACGGCTTGCGTGCAGGTGCTCGGTCCGGAGGCAGCGCTTCGTCTGGGCGAGGCCGGCATGGCGATCGCCCGAGGCGCTGGCGAGCAGGCGGTGCTGGCGCTGTTCGCGCAGGCACCGAAGGCGGCGCGTATCTTGGGTGCGGGTGAGTCCTTCTGGAGCTGGCTCCGCATTCTTGAAGCACTGGCCCCACAGATCCCGGAATCCATGATTGCTCTGCTTGAGCGCATGGAAGGGCTGCTGAACCGTCTCGATGTGCGCGCTCTGGAGGCCTGGGCCCTCGGCGGTATTCGTTCGGCGGGTGGTGACGCCGCGTCACGGCAGCGATATTTCAGCTTCGCCGATCCGCGTGCGGAACAATGGCTGCAGCGTGAAGCGGGAGAGGCGGAGCTGTCATGGGTCGAAAGGCGTCTCAAGATTTACCTGATGGCGCTGTGGCGGATGCGTTGCCCGATCCGTCGCGCGATACAACCCAAGGGCGCGCCTGCGCCACGTCGAGCGAGCTTCGGCAACGGCCTGATCCGCATGCCGGAATCCTTCAAGGGCGTCGCGGGCCGGCATGCGGAGCTGGTCTATCGAGCGGCGGCGGCGCACATCGCAGCCCACCTCGTTTTCGGCGAGGGCCGCTTTCCGAAGGGGAGGCTGAAACCCCTGCAAATCGTCCTCGTTTCCTTGATCGAGGACGCCCGGGTCGAGCAACTGGCGATGCGTGCCTTTCCGGGGCTGGCGGCGCTCTGGACGCCCTTCCACACGGCGCGGGCGAGTGGTGCCGTGACCGCACCCTCACTGATGGCGCGTCTGTCCCGCGCGTTGATCGATCCCGGCTACGATGACGACAACGCTTGGGTGAGCAAAGGCCGCGCGCTCTTCTACGCCGAACGTGATCATTGGGAAGATCCATCGATCAGCCGCAGGATAGGCGGACTCCTCGGCAATGACCTTGGCCAGATGCGTATCCAGCTCAATACTCGCACTTACGTGGTTGAGCCGACTTATCGTGACGACAATCAGGGCCTCTGGAGGTTCAACGATCCGGAAGAGCAGCAGTCCATGCAGGTGGAAACCATCACGGAACCTGTCCGTATCGATCGGCGACCCAGAGATGCGCGGCCGACGGACGACGCGATCAGAGTCGAGCTGCTGACGGAACGCGAGGGTGTGCCCGTGGCGCACTATCCGGAGTGGGACTATGAGATCGGCCGCGACCGGCCTGAATGGACCACGATTCTTGAGTTTCCCGGGCGCGCCGGATCACTCAACGTGATTGAAAGGGTGCTGACCTCCCATGCGCTACTGGTCAACCGGATCACCGTGCTGATCCGCTCGGCGCGCATCAGCCGGTCGAAGCGCCTGCGCAGGCAGCCGGAAGGCGATCGTCTCGACATCGACGCCTGCATTGAGGCCGCTGTCAGCGTTCGCCGACGCGAGACCCCCGACCCTCGGGTGCACATGACCGAAACTCGTCGCCATCGTGATCTGGCTGTCTCACTTTTGCTTGATGTCTCGGAATCAAGCAGGGATCGGGTGAAAGGCGTTCATCGTAGCGTCCTTTCGCTGGAGCGCGACGCCGCGATACTTCTGGCCCATGCCATGATCGAGCAAGGCGACCCCTTCGCCATCCGTGCCTTTTGCTCCAATGGCCGAGAAGAGGTCCGATTTCTGCGGATCAAGGATTTCGGGGAACCCTATGGAGAGGGGGCCAAGCGCCGTTTGGCGGGCATCGAGGCCGGGTTCTCCACACGCATCGGCGCGGCGTTGCGACATGCCGGGGTCGAGCTCTCTGCACAACTGAATCACCGCCGACTGCTGCTGGTCATCACGGACGGTGAGCCCTCGGACATCGACGTCACGGACCGCAAGTACTTGGTGGAGGATGCGCGCAAGGCCGTGGCTTGGCTTTCGCATCTGGGGGTGGACGTATTCTGCGTCGGGCTGGATTCTGGCGGTGACAGCTATCTTCACCGCATCTTCGGGCACCGTAACGTACTCCTGATCGATCGTCTGGAGCGTCTGCCGGAGCAGCTTACGGCCATCTATTTCCGATTGATGAAATAAAACGCAGGGAAGGCGCCGGCGCCCGTGCTTGCGAGCGTAGGCGTGCCGATCTGCCGACACCGCAACGAGCAGCCTTGGAGCAATGGGGAACTATTGTCTATATAATATTGAAAATCAAAGAATTATGACTAATATCCAGTGTAGAAAGTCAGGAAAATTTCTGATTTGGCTCCAGAGGACCTTTCCCGAAATCAGGGTGCATCGGCGCACCAGCGATTTCCGCTAACTCCCGAAGATGCGTGTGAAGGGGATTTGCGGGGCGTCGAAAAATAGCTTCTCGCAGACTTTCAGGAGATTGGAGGGCATCATGGGAGCCATTCCGCAGAGGGAGGCTCCCAGGATGGGACGCAAGGCGAAGTTTCGCAAGGCGCTGTCGATGCCGGGGCTGCTGGCGGAAATGCGACGCTGCTTCGAGGGGAGAGGTGGACCCGCGGGAGCTGCGTGTACCGTTCAAGCGGCTATTTGCGCGGGCGCAGCGCGACGGAGCGCTGGCGGGGTTCGAGTGGCTGGAGGGTCGGTATCTGCTGTCGGTGGACGGCACGGGGCACTTCTCGTCGTCGAAGGTGCATTGCGCGAATTGCTGCGAGAGGCGCCACAAGGACGGGACGACGACGTACTCCCACCAGTCGCTGTGTGCGGGTGCTGGTCCATCCGCAGCGCCGGGAGGTGGTGCCGGAGGCGATAGTGAAGTCGGATGGGCGGAAGAGGAACGACTGCGAGAGGAGCGCGGCGAAGCGTCTGCTGACGGAGCTGCGGCGTGAGCACCCGCACTTGGCGCTGGTGGTGGAGGACGGATTGGCGTCGAACGGGCCGCATATTCGGCTGTTGAAGGAGTTGGAGATGCGGTTCGTGCTGGGGGCGAAGCCGGGTGACCACAGGGCGCTGTTCGAGTGGGTGGAGCAGTGGGAGGCGCATCCGCCGGCGGACCCGGCGAAGCGGGGGGTGCGTTGGGAGACGGTGGACGGCGACGGCACGACGCACCGCTTTCGGTGGCTCAACGGGGTGGCGCTCAACGACACGCACTTCGATTGGGAGGTGAACTTCCTCGACTCCCGGGAGAGGAGGCGCAATGGCAAGGAGAGGCGTTTCGTGGGTCACGGACCTGCGGGTCGAGCCGTGCAACGCGATGAAGCGGATGCGCGCGGGGCGGGCGCGCTGGCGCATCGAGAACGAGACGTTCAACACCCTGAATGCGCATTCCGGTGAAGCCGATCACCCGTTCCGGGATGAAGCCGATCACCGATTCCGGTCAAGCCGATCACCAGTCGGAGCGAAGCGACGCGGGGCGATGATTATGCCGTGCAGTGATCGGCATGGGTCAAGCCGGAGTGATGTTTTCGCATGGAGCCTCCCTTGAGTTGGAGTTTGTAGGCGTTGTGGACGAGTCGGTCGAGGATGGCGTCGGCGAGGGTGGGGTCGCCGAGCAGTTCATGCCATTGGGCCAGGGGGAGCTGGCTGGTGACGAGTGTGGAGCGCGAGGCGTAGCGGTCTTCGAGGAGCTCGAGGAGGTCGCGGCGGTTGTCGGAGTTGAGCTTGGCGAGGCCGAAGTCGTCGAGGACGAGGAGGTCGGTTTTGGCGAAGGAGGCAAGGAGCTTGGGGTAGCGGCCGTCGCCGCGGGCGATGGTGAGGTCGTGCAGGAGCCTAGGAGTCTGCGCCGTAGAAAGGTAGCTCAAGACACGCGAGCGGATGGACGGGCCGGACTCGATGTGTGGACGGACACGAGCGCCGGGACACCGCGGTTCGCAATGGTGCGCAGGGGACGCCCGAGGGTCCGGAAAGTCCGGCGAGCCCCCCGATAGGGATGATTTTGGCCCTGTCCCACTGGCGAGCCTTGCCCTCACACCGCCAGAAGCGGTTGCCACCGCTTGAGGTTCAATGCCAGACACACCAAGTCCCATTCCCCCCCGCGCCTTGGCCAGACCTCGTACGCTGAACCGCCGGAATCCCAGGACCTCCCCCGATAGAACCATTCGGGGGCAGGCCTTGATCCAGCCATTGGGCGCTTCGGACAGCCACTTGCGTTGCGCGTACCGCTCCCGGCCCGTGGGCGTGGCCAGCTTCTCGACCATCCGATGCGTCGCCGGGTGCCTCTTCGCGTCCTTGTCCGCCACCCGCTTGCCCTCGCGCCCCGGCGCCACGTACCCGTCGATACCCCGCGCCTCCAGCTCCGACAGGTCCCGCTCGTTGCAGTACCCGGCATCGGCAAGCACCGTCTCGGGCTGCGCGTCGAAGCTCTCCCGCCCGCGCGCATCGTCGGCCTCGCGCTGCGCCGCCTCCAAGCGCCCCCCGCTTTCGCGAGGGCAGGCTCTTCGCCGCCCGAATCGCCGCCAAGCGGTCCTCGCGACAGCGCAGCTCCTCCGGCAGCTCATCGCCTCGCAGCGACTCCCCAAAGCGCGCGTCCTCCTGCGCATCGGTGTCGCGAGCCCGGTTCAACAATGCCTCGACCTCCGCCTCCAACACCCGCTCCTTCTCGCCCATCCGACCGTAGCTCATCGCCTTGCGCTTGCTCGCATTCGCACGCACCTTCGTCCCGTCTATCGACACCTTCCCGAAACGCGCCAATCCCATCTCGCGCGCCACCCGCACCACCCCCACGAACAGCCCCTTGAAGTCCTCCAAGTGCCGGCGGCGAAACCCGCGCAACATGCGGTGGCTCGGAAAGTTCCCCGCCCCCAACACCCGAAACGCCACGTCCTCCTCCAGCTTCCTCGCCATCGCCCGCGACGAGAACACCCCCGTCGCATACCCATAGAGCAGCACCTTGACCATCATCCGAGGCTCATACGGCGCGTTGCGCCGGCCATCGCCTTCATACGGTGCGTAGAACGCCGTCAAGTCCAGTCCGTCGACCAAGTCGCTGACGTGATGCGCAAAGTGCCCTTCGGGCAGCCACTCGCGCACGTCCGGCGCCAGCAGCAGCATCTGGTCCGGCTCACAGGGGCGGAACGTCGTCGCCATCCGGCTCTCTCCTTCGGCTCAGTCTGCCTAACCCGGCGTAGCCGGAACCAAAGAGATGTCGTATTCTGACTGTTCTTCAGACACACTGACATGGGGCTGCCACGATGAATCCGTTCGTTGAACGTCACCAGGACAAGATCGCTGGCGTCATCTCCTGCTTCGATCGTGTTGTGATCACGGGAACGTTGCCTGATATCGGCCACGCCCAGGCCATGGCGGGGTATCTCACCTATCACGATTTCAGACTATTCGACTTTCCTCGATGGGCACAGCCGTTACGAGAGGATATACGCAACCATGCCCAACGCTTGGCTGCCAAATCAGATCTCAAGATCGAATTCATTCGCAATCACAAAGCTTTTCGTAAGGAGCAGAGAATCAAGGATGTTCTCAAAGAACGCGGAGAGCCCCCCGGCTTGGTCCATATCTTCTCGGCGATGGAGACCTGTGCGTCATATCGCCCCTGGCATGACAAGAAGACACATCACACATCTCTGAAGTCATCCATAAGCAAGTGCCTGCATTACTACTTTTACTTCATCGATGAGAGCTTTGGCCTATGCTACGTCCGGGTGCCTACGTGGGCGCCGTTTCGTCTGCAAGTGTACTTCAACGGACACAACTGGCTTGCGCGTCGCCTCGACAAGGCTGGCATCGCCTATGAGATGGCCGACAACGCCTTCCTCTCCATCTCTGATTTCAAACAAGCACAACGGCTTGCCGAGCGCTTGGACGCCAAACAGATTCATCGACACCTGAACCGGTGGGCGAAGCGATTCTGCCCACCGCTGAAACGGTTCCGCTCCGGCTACCATTGGAGCCTCATGCAGGTGGAGTATGCCACCGACGTGTTGTTTCATCGGCAAGCCGATTTCCAACCCTTGTACGACAACATCGTCCGTACCGCCGTGCACAGTGTTCAGGCCGACCAAGTGGCGACGTTCCTGGGCCACAAGCTCACGGGCGCCTGGCAGGGCGAGGTCGGCAACGATTTCAGCACCCGCATTCAGGGAACACGCATCCGCCACCGGATGGGGGCGGCCGGCATCGAGCTCTACGACAAATTCGCCATCATGGCGCGCGTGGAGTGCACGACCAACGACATCTCCTTTTTCAAAACCCATCGTGTGGTGCAACAGCGCGACGGGAACGAAGTGTGGAAGCTCGCACCGTTACGCAAGAGCATCTACAGCTTGCGTGATTTGTGCAAGGTGATGCAGGCCGCCAACGACCGGTATCTGGCCTTCATCGCGGCGATTGACAACCCGGATGCCGGGTGGAAGGCCATCGACAAGGTAGCTCAGGGCAAGATCACTAAAAATGTATTGACATCAACAAGTTTTGTGATCTAATGGCGTCTTCATCAAAGAGATGGAGATGGCAAGAAATGAACACGACAGCCCCTGCAAGTTTGATCGAGCATTTCTCAAAGCTGGAGGATCCGCGAGTCGATAGAAACAAGAAGCATGAGTTGATTGATGTCATCGTCCTGTGCGTGTGTGCGGTGGTCAGTGGCGCGGAGGGATGGAGTGACATCGAAGAATTTGGGCGCACGAAGCTGGAGTGGCTTCGCCGCTATGTTCCGCTGGCCAATGGGGTCCCGGTAGACGACACGATTGCACGAATCATCTCGGCGCTGTCGATGAGGGGTTTTCAGGACTGCTTCATGAGCTGGATGGAAGATGTTGTGAAGTTGAGTGATGGTGAGATTATTGCAGTGGACGGGAAGACGCAGAGGCGTTCCCACGACCGCAAGCGGGGTATGAAGGCGTTGCATATGGTGAGTGCTTGGGCATGTGGCAATGCAGTGGTGCTTGGGCAGGTGAAGACGGAGGAGAAGTCGAACGAGATCACGGCGGTGCCGGAGTTGCTGGATAAGCTGGAATTGTCGGGGTGTATCGTGACGCTGGATGCGATGGGATGCCAACGAGCGATAGCGAAGCAGATCAAGGAAGGGGGAGGGGATTACGTGTTGGCGGTGAAGGGGAACCAGAGGCAATTGAGCAGGGAGGTTCGGAGGTATTTTGATGCGGCACGGGAGAAGGATTTCGAGTGTGAGGGGATTGAGAACGACGAGACGGCGGAGGATGGTCACGGACGGGTAGAGTCCAGGAGCTATTATTTGTCCACCGACCTGAGTGCGTTGTCATGTGTGAAGAAGTGGGATGGGTTGAGAGCGGTCGGGATGGTGGAGTCGGAGCGCTGGAATGATGGGCGTGTGAGTATTGAGCAACGGTACTACATTACGTCGCTGGAAGATGTGGAGACATTTGGGCGAGCGGTGCGTTCACACTGGGGAATCGAGAATGAGCTGCACTGGAGATTGGACGTGACGTTTCGGGAAGACGAGAGTCGGATTCGTCGGGGTAATGCACCGCACAATATGGGAGTGATTCGGCATGTGGCGGTCAATCTTCTGAAGCGTGAGTCGACGAAGATCAGCGTCAGGAAGAAGCGTATCCGGGCGGCATTGAACGATGGCTTCCGAGATAAGGTATTGATGGGACAGTGATTTTATATGCGGTTGCCCTGCAAGGTAGCTCAACCGGTCAAGGCCGATGGCCGCTCTTATCGGGGGTTCAATCTGCTCCTCAGTGACGACCATCAACTCTTCCTCACGCTTGCGCGGGGGGAGTGGTGTATCAGCGGTTTTCGAGCCGTGGATCTCAGAACCCACATTCCCTGGCTCACACCGACTCGTTGCTCTTCCCTTCTCAAGCGTCTTCGCACACATGGCCTCATCAAGAAAGTGGGGCATCGCTACAAGTACTATCTTACCAAGCTGGGAAGGCGTGTTCTGGTCACTGCTCTCAACATCCGCGAATCTGTAGTTCTTCCCACACTTTGTGACAATAGCGCATAAATTCTTCGTCGTTTTGTCGAAGATCTCATCGGTAAGAGACTATTGTCGCATTGTTTTCTACGGCGCAGGCTCCTAGGAGCCTGCGCCGTAGAAAACAATGCGACAATAGGCAGACTGAGCCGAAGGAGAGAGCCGGATGGCGACGACATTCCGCCCCTACGAGCCGGACCAGATGCTGCTGCTGGCGCCGGACGTGCGCGAGTGGCTGCCCGAGGGGCACTTTGCGCATCACGTCAGCGACTTGGTCGACGGTCTGGACTTGACGGCGTTTTACGCGCCGTATGAAGGCGATGGCCGGCGCAATGCGCCGTATGAGCCTCGGATGATGGTCAAGGTGCTGCTCTATGGGTACGCGACGGGGGTGTTCTCGTCGCGGGCGATGGCGAGGAAGCTGGAGGAGGATGTGGCGTTTCGGGTGTTGGGGGCGGGGAACTTTCCGAGCCACCGCACGTTGTGCGAGTTTCGCCGCCGGCACTTGGAGGACTTCAAGGGGCTGTTCGTGTGGGTGGTGCGAGTGGCGCGCGAGATGGGATTGGCGCGTTTCGGGAAGGTGTCGATAGACGGGACGAAGGTGCGGGCGAATGCGAGCAAGCGCAAGGCGATGAGCTATGGTCGGATGGGCGAGAAGGAGCGGGCATTGGAGGCGGAGGTCGAGGCATTGCTGAGCCGGGCTCGCGACACCGATGCGCAGGAGGACGCGCGCTTTGGGGAGTCGTTGCGAGGCGACGAGTTGCCGGAGGAGTTGCGCCGTCGCGAGGACCGGTTGGCGGCGATTCGAGCGGCGAAGGCGCGTTTGGAGGCGGCGCAGCGCGAGGCCGACGATGCGCGCGGGCGCCGGCCCGGATGGGAGCGCAATCCCAAGGGCGGCCAGCCGTACAAGCGCGCCTATGGGGAGCCTGATGAGAAGGCGCAGAGCCACTTCACCGACCCCGACAGTGCCATCATGAAGACCAGCGCGGAGGGGTTTCAGCAGTGCTACAACGCGCAGGTGGCGGTGGACGGTGAGCAGCAGTTGATTGTGGCGACGGAGCTGACCTCGAACGCGAACGACCAAGGGGCGATGATGGGGCTGCTCGATGAGGTCAAGGAGACCTTCGAGGCGCAGCCCGAGACGGTGCTTGCCGATGCCGGGTACTGCAACGAGCGGGACTTGTCGGAGCTGGAGGCGCGGGGCATCGACGGGTACGTGGCGCCGGGGCGCGAGGGCAAGCGGGTGGCGGACCAGGACGCGAAGAGGCACCCGGCGACGCACCGGATGGTCGAGAAGCTGGCCACGCCCACGGGCCGGGAGCGGTATGCGCAACGCAAGTGGCTGTCCGAAGCGCCCAATGGTTGGATCAAAGAGGTCCTGGGATTCCGGCGGTTCAGTGTACGAGGCTTGGACAAGGCGCGGGGGGAATGGGACTTGGTGTGCCTGGCGCTGAACCTCAAGCGGTTGCAGCCACTTCTGGCAGTGTGAGGGCGCCTGCTCGCCGGTGAGACATGGCCAGAATCGTCCCCATCGGGGGTCTTGCCGGACTTTCCGGACCCTCTCGCGTGCCCTGCCTGCCATTGCGCACTTGCGGCGTCCCGGCCCTCGTGTTCATCCCCGCATCGAGTCCGGCCCGTTCAACCGCTCACGTTCTTGAGCTACCTTTCTACGGCGCAGGCTCCTAGGAGGCCATCGGAACGCAACGACGCATGATAGCGACATGGGCATTGCAGCAAAGCCGCAGCTCGAGGAGCCGGATGCCTGAGTTGGGCACGTCCGGATCTGTGGGAGCCGCGGGCGGTTACCCGCCCGCGGCCACCCGGCGCAGGATACGCCTATCGGTCGGGAAGAAACCCCCATGATGCGGTCCAACGGGCGTATCGGCTGATGAACACGGGCCACTGCGAGGTCACGGCCGATCGCCCGCCCCCAGCCCTGTACGCCGTGCGCTCCGCGCCTACGAGCCGTGGCCTCTGCGCGTCCGATGGCGCATCCCCCACCGGCTGCCATGCTCTGCCCATGGACGCCCTCGACAAGCCCGCCTTCTCCTTCCCCACCATGGTCCGCGCGCTCCTGCGCCTGCTCCCTGCGGCGCTGACCGCCGAACTCGTCCCGCGCACCCTGCAACGCCTCCCCGCCGCCCACGTCGGCCCAGGGCTCCGCCGACATGCCCTGGCGCATCGCCTGCCGGCCCGCTCCCGGATACCCACCGCCGCCCCCCGTGCTCCTCACCCTCGAGTTCCAGGCCGCCGTGGACCGCCACATGGCCCTGCGCATGGAGACCTGCACCGCCCTGTTGCGACAGGACCTGCTCCGCGAAGGCCGGTGGGCGGGACCGAATCGGGAGCTGCCCCGGGTCCTGCCGGTGGTGGTGCACACCGGGCGCGAACGATGGGGGGCACCGCTTAGCGGGCGGGCGCTGACCGCGCCGGGACCGGAGGCCCTCATGCCCTTTCAGCCGGAGGCCGCCTGTGTGCTGCTTGACGGTCCGGCCCTGTCGGATGACGATGTTCGCCGCAACTTGGCTGCGGCGCCGATTGCGGTGCAGAGTTGCGCCGAGGCGTCGCGGACGCCGGAGCGGGTGGCGGGGTTGTTGGGGCTGCTGCGCCGCTCGGGGGATGCGGCGTCGGGGGAGGCGTTGCGCGATGGGCTGAGGCGGATGTTGGAGACACGGTTCGGCGGCGGTTGGCCGCGGCGATGGATGGAGGAGCCGGCGATGCTGGAGCACCGGATGGACGAATGGGAGCAGGAGTGGTTCCGGCAGGGACGCGAGGCGGGCGTCCGGCGGGGCCGCGAGGAAGGCCGTGCCGAAGAACGGGCCTTGCTGCGGCGGCAGGCGGCGCGGCGGTTCGGCGCGGGCACAGCCGAGGCCCTGGCCGGGTTGCTCGAAGGGGTGGCCGATGCGGACCGTCTCGCCGAGATCGGCGAGATGATCGTCGATTGCGGAACCGGCAGCGAATTGCTCGGTCGCGTCAAGCACACGTGAGCGCGGGCGTGGTGCCGGGCGCATGGACGGCTTTCGCTGTTCAGTCGCCGCGCAGCGCCCGCGCCGGATCGGCCCGGCCCATCCGCAGCGCCGGCCAGACCCCGGCGATCAGCGCCGCGGCCACCGCCACCGCCACCGCCTGGGCGAGCACCGCCGGGTCGATCGAAAGATCGATACGCCATCCGAAGGAGCGGCGGTTGATGACCTCGACCAGCACCCACGCCATCGCCAGGCCGGTGGGCACCGCGACCGCGCCCGCGATCGCCCCCATCACCGCGGTCTGGATCTCGACGTGCGCAAAGAGCTGCGCCCGGCCGAGCCCCAGGGCGCGCAGCACGCCGACCTCGCGCGCGCGTTCGAGCTGGACCGCCGTCAGGGCGCCGAGCACCCCGGCGAACGCGACGGCCATCGCCAGCGCCCGCAGCACCGCGGTGATCGCGAACGTGCGGTCGAAGACCGCCAAGGACGCTTCGCGGATCGAGCGGTTCGAGCGCACCACGAACGCGCTCGACGGCGGCAGCGCGGCGCGTACCGCCGCCGTCACCGCGCCGGCGTCGGCCCCCGGCGCGAGATAGACCCCGACGCCGGTGACGGTGGGATCGCCCCACGCCGTCACGTAGCCGCGGCGGCTCATCAGGATCTCCCCCTGGTCCGAGGCATAGTCGCGGTAGACCCCGGCGACGGGGTACGGTACGGGGCCGGCCGCGGTCAGCAGGGTGATGCGGTCGCCAGGCCCGATCCGCCGATGCCACGCCAGCGGCTCGCTCACGAGCACGGCGTCGCCGCGGTCGAAGCCAGGCCATGCCTCGCCGGGGTCCCCTTCGACGAACCTGAACGCGCGATAGCTCGGCTCCGCCATCTCCAACGCGACCACCTCGACCGGGCCGCGGCCGGACTCCACCCGCGCGCGGCGGCCGAGGCTCAGCTCCGCAACGCCGGGGATCGCGCGCAGCGCGGCGATGGTCGCGCCGCCCACCGCGCGGCCCCCTGCCCCGCCCGGTGCGCCGACGTAGATGTCGGCCTTCAGCGTGTCGTCGAGCCAGTCGCCCACCGTCGCACGGAAGCTGTGGACCATGGTTCCGACGCCGATCGCGGACGCCACCGCGATCATCAGCGCGGCGATCGCGACCCCGTAGCGGCTCAGGTTCGCGCCGACCCCTCGCACCGAGAGCGTGAACACGCCCGCCCCGAACCCGCGCGCCGCCGGCGCCGCGAGCGCCGTCATGGCGAGGGTTGCGAACGGAGTCGCGAGGGCCGCGCCCGCGACCACCGCGAGCATCCCGGCGAACCCCCACGCGACGCTGCGCTCGCTCAGCCACAGGATCGCGCATCCCGCCCCGGCCAGGCCCGTCGCGGCCAGGGCCAGACGGCGCGTCCCGAGCCGGGCGCCGGCCTCCAGCGTTGCGCGGGCGAGCGCCGTGCCCGGCGGGATCCGCGTCGCTTCCCGCGCGGGGACGAGGGCGGCGACGAGGGTGACGGCGACACCGACGATCGCGGCCCGCCCCATGGTGACGGCACTCGCGTGGACCTCGCCGACCCGCACCGAAAAGTAGTGGTCGTTGACCGACTGCACGACCAGTCCCACCAGCCCCTGCGCGAGCACCAGGCCGAGCCCGGCCCCGGCCAGCGCACCGGCGCATCCGATCGCCGCCGCCTCCGCAAGCACGAGGGCAAAGATCCGGCCGCGGGTCACCCCCAGGCAGCGCAGCATCCCGATCAGCCACCGGTGCCGCACCACCGAGAACGTCATGGTGTTGAAGATGAGGAAGGCACCGACCACGACCGCGAGCAGCCCGAGCATGCGCAGGTTCAGTTCGAACGCCTCGGTGAGCCGCGCGGTGGCCCGGCGGCGCTCGTTCGCATCGACGAGCCTGGCGCCCGGGGAGAGGCGCGCTTCGAGCCGGCGTCTTGCCTCGGCGCCCGCGGCCCCGGCCGGCAGGACCACGTCGATGCGGTCGAGCCAGCCCGGCGAGCCGCCGAGCTCCTGCCCCGTGGCCACGTCCGCGATCGCGAGGTCCGCGAGCTGCCCGGCCTCCAGCGGATCGCGCGGCTCGATCACCCCGGCCAGCGACAATTCGGCGAAACGCCCTCCGGCCCGGACCCGGAAAGTCGAGCCGGGCGCGAGCCCCAGTGCGCGCGCGGTCTCCAGGGACATCACCACCGCGCCGGGCTCGGTCAGCAGCCGCACCAGCACCGCGGGGTCGAGAAGCGCGGCGGCGGATTCCTCGCCGCGCAACGCGCGGGCCGCGAAGGGGTCGAGCCCGAGCACCGTGAGGGTGCGTGCCGGAGCCGCCACCGTCACCACCCGGGTCTCCGTCACCGGCGCGAGCTCGATACCGAGGTCCGCGAGGCGCAGCCCCCCGCCGGGGTTCACGAGGCTCGGATCCATGGCGTCGCCCGCGAGGCGGAGGTCCCCGCCGGAATCCGCGCGGCGCAGGCCCGTACCGCTCCCCGCGAGGCGCAGATCCATGTAGAGCTGCTCCGGCACCCCGCGCGGACCGCCCGTGATGCGGTGGGTGGCCCGGCCCGCGATCCCGTCGCTCGCGAGCGCCAGCGCCCGGCGCGCGCTCTCGCTCGCGAGGTCGATCGCCACCACCACCGCGACCCCGAGCGCGATCCCGAGGAGCGAGAGGGCAAGCTGCCACGGATGGCGTGCGAACGAACGCGCCGCAGCCACCGTCACCCGCGACGGCACAAACGTCACCGGGCGGATCTCCCGGAGCGGCCACACTCGACGGGCGGCAATTCGTTCACCCGAGGCGCCTGCCCTGCCGGGCGGACCTCTTCGGGCACGTCCACTCCGTGGAGATGCGGCAATTCATTCACCCGGGCGCCTGCCCTGCCGGACGGACCTCTCCGGGCACGTCCACTCCGTGGAGATGCGGCAATTCGTTCACCCGCGCCCTCGCCATAGCCACCCTCGACAGCGCGCGCAATCAGGCGGACGTCGGGCACTTTCGCGCGAACCCCGGCGAACCCGGTTCGCAGGATCGGCAGCGCCGGCATCACCGGGCAGACCGGCCGACGCCGGCGCATTCCACCAGCGCCGACTCGCCGACCCGGAACGCCCGCGACGCCCGGCCGGCCGCCTCCGCGCTATGCGTTGCCATCACCACCGTCACCGCGGTCTCGGCCGCCAGATGCGCAAGGAGGTCGAGGACCTCGCCCGCGGTCTCGTGATCGAGGTTGCCGGTGGGCTCGTCGGCGAGCACCAGCGGCGGACGGGCGACGAGGGCGCGGGCGATCGCCACCCGCTGCTGTTCGCCGCCGGACAGCGCCTCGGGGAAGCTCGCGCCACGGTCCGCGAGCCCCACCGCGGCCAGCACCTCCAGCGCCCGGATCTCCGACGCACTCGCCCGGGCCCCGGCGAGCTCCAGCGGGAGCATGACGTTCTCGCGCACGTCGAGGGTCGGGATGAGGTTGAAGAACTGGAACACGATGCCGACCTCACGGCGCCGCCACAGCGTGCGCTCGCGCTCGCCGAGCGCCCCGAGATCCACGCCGCCGACCCACACCCGCCCGGCATCCGCGACGTCGATGGCGCCAAGCAGGTTGAGCAGGGTCGATTTGCCCGAGCCGCTGCGCCCGAGCAGGGCGGTCACGCCGCCGCGCCCGATCGAGGCGGTGAAGCCCCGGAAGACCACCCGCGCCCGGCCTCCCTCACGATACGCTTTGTCGACGCCGTCGAACGCGATCCAGGCGTTCCCCTCGGATCCGGACGCACCGGGGGAAGCACGGTGGTCAGTCATGCGGATGGCCGGAACGGTCGGGAAGTCGCATCCTGAAACCGCATTTCGGCGGATCGGCCACGCTGGCGGGCGGGATGCCTGCATTCCCAGAGGGCGTCGTGCAGCCGTGTTTCGACGGGGCGGTCACACCGGCGGGCGGGACGCACGCGCTCCCAGAGGGCGGTGTGCAACCGTATTTCGGGAATTCGACACCACCGGAGCCGCACTCGAAACCGGATCCGTTGCCGCGAAGCAGTATCCCGCGCTCGTGTTTCGAGCCGTCGGCCCCATGACGATCGGAGCTCATGCGAAACGCCGAAACAGTCCCAACCATTCCCCGGTTCCGGCCCTGCCGGGATCCGGGGGAGGTTTCCTCCCGCAATCAACCCGGCGCCTTCCGCCACACGAGGATGCGGTTGTTCGCGGGCATCGTGACATCGTCTTCGAGCGCCATCGCCCCGCCGGCCGCAAGGCGCTCCAGATCGCGCAGGTCACGCACCCCCATGCCCGGATCCTCGGCCCGCAGCGAACGATCGAACGCGGCGTTGCTCTCGCTGGTGTGGCGGCCGTCGCGGGCGAAGGGGCCGTAGAGCGCGAATCGCGCGCCGGGCGGCAGCACTTCGGCGAGGCCGCCGAACATCGCCTCGACCTCCGGCCAGTGCATGATGTGCGCGGTGTTCGCGCTGAACGCGCCGACGGCGGTCGTAAGCGGCCACGGCCGGCGCGCGACGTCGAGGGCGAGAGGGCGTTCCACGTTGGCGAGCCCCGCCTCGTCGATCCAGGCGTTGATACCCGCGTGGTTCCGCGGCAAATCGCTCGTCCGCCACACGAGATGCGGCAGCCCCGCCGCGAACCACACCGCGTGCTGTCCGGTACCGCTGCCGATCTCGATCACGTCGCCCGCGTCACCGAACACCCGGCGCAGCACTTCCAGGATCGGCTCCTTGTTCCTCTCGCATGCGGGGGCGAACGGCTTCACGGGGACGGCTCTCCGGCTCGACGGGAAGAACTCCGAAACTGACACGTTCCCCGGTCACTCTGCAACGCTCCCCTCCGCCGGGCAAACCGCACGGCGCCGGATGTCCGAAACGCCGCCGGTACATGGCCTGCCCTGGGAGCGCGGGCATCCTGCCTGCATGGGGCCAAAGTTTAACCAAAAGGCAATGCGGCGGGACGCCCGCGCTCCCAAGGGAACCGGCATCCGCCGCTCACGCGAGCATCTCCTCGATGACCCCGCTCACGTCCTTCACCCAGAGCGGGCGCCCCGCACCTTGCGACGCGGTCACCCCCATCGCGCCCCCGATCGCGGAGGTCACGGCGGCGATCTCGTCCTCGGCCTGGAACGTACGCACGCCGAAGCGCTTGTGGCGTGCGAGCTCGTGGAGGATGTCGCTTGCCGGGGTGATGGGGCAGGAGCCGTAGAAGAGCGGCTTGCCCGACAGATCGGCCGCCGCGATCAGGCCGAGGGCGAGGGCCTGGTTGCCGGTGACGTTCCGGTACTCGCCCGGCGCGAGCTCGGCCGGCGGCACGTGGTAGCTCCGGGCCAGCGCCTCGGTCGTCTCGCCGAAGCTCCAGCCGGCGCGCAACGCCTTCACGTCGGCGCCGGCCACCTCGGGCCGATCGTGGAGCCGCCGGCGCACCCAGCGCAGGGTCGACTCCAGGTCGTGCCCGTAGAGCCAGTAGATCAGGCCCATCGCAAGGAAGTTGCGGCAGCGCGTGGCGAGCTTGCGTCCGACGCCGGCGCCCCCGACCGCCTCCCGGGTGAGCGACGTGAGAGGAACGCGTATGACTTGGTGCTCGCCCAGGCTGCCGTCTTCCAGCGGGTTCGATTCGAGGTGGGCAAGCTTCAGGCCCTTGGCGTCGAAGGCGTCCTCGTCCACGATGAGGGTGCCGTGGGGCCGGAGGAAACGGAGGTTCTCCGCGAGTGCGGCCGGGTTCATCGCGACGAGGACGTCGACGAGATCCCCCGGCGTGTGGATGTCGCGTGACGCGAAGTGGACCTGGAAGCCCGACACCCCGGCCAGCGTCCCCTTCGGTGCGCGGATCTCGGCCGGAAGGTCCGGGAACGTCGCGACGTCGTCGCCGGCGAGCGCCGAGGTATTGGTAAGATGGGCGCCGGCGAAGCGCACGACCACGGGGTCGAGCGTCTCGATCGGCTTGGTGCTCGTCCGGAGGGCGCTCACGTTCATCGAATTCCGGTTCTGCCGGCGCTGTCGTCGAAACGATGCCCGGAGTGGTGGCGGACATCTGCCCGGAGCCGGTGATCCTGCTCGATCCCTGTGGTCTTGCTTGATCTCCGTAATCCTGTTTGTTCCATGTACCGATCGACGGATTCGGCCGCCGGGCCCGCGCCCCACGAAGCGCGTGCGGATTTTCGATGGCGCATCCGGCCTGCGCGCGTCGGAGGTCCCCGCGCCATGAAGCTTCTCATGTTCCACGCCGAGCGCTTCGGCTACCGGGCGCACGTCCGGACGTTCGAGGACGCCCCCGACCCCGATGTCCCCGGGCACACGGTCGGCGCGGCGGTGGTGGTGTTCGTCCATGCGGAGGAGGACGATCCGGACCGGGAGGCGAAGCTCGTCTCGAAAGCCGCGCGCAACGTGAAGTGGCTCGCCAACAAGCGGGGGCTGCGCGCCGTCGTGCTGCACTCGTTCACGCACCTCGCGCCCACGAAGGCCGCGCCCGAGTTCGCGTCGGCGTTCCTCGAAGCGCTCGCACGCCGACTCGACTCGAACGGCTACACGGCGACCGTCACCCCTTTCGGCTGGAGCTGCGCCTGGGACATCGACGTGCACGGCGACCCCATCGCCAAGGTGTTCAAGTCGATCTGAGCCCGCGCACCGTGCCGGTGTCGTTCGACGCCGGTGCACGCCGGCCGTGCGCACTACGTCAGCGTCACCTCCGCGGCGCCGATCGCCCCGAAGTCCGCGACGACGTGGTTGCCCGCGGCGATGCGGCTCGGCCGGCCGCAGACCCCGGTGGTGACGATCTCCCCGGCGCGGAGCGACGCGCCCTGCAGCGCGTGGTTGTTCGCGAGCCATGCAAGCGCCTCGCAGGGGCTTCCGAGGACGTCGGCGCCGGTGCCGGCGGTGACCTCGCGGCCGTCGATCGAGAGCGTGACGGGGTGGGCGGCGAGGTCGATCGCGCGCCAGTCCGTACCGGTCGCGGGCCCGATGACGAATTCGTGGGCAAAGGCGTTGTCGGCCGCGACCTGGGGGCCGCCTATGCGGGTGAACTCTTCGAACCGGGAGTCCGGAAGCTCGATGGCCGGATGCAACGTGGCCACCGCCTCCATCACCTCGTCCACCGTGTACGGCTCTTCACGAGCCGGCAGGTCGCTGCCCATCGTGAACGCGAACTCCGCCTCCGCGACCGCCAGGCGGTTCGTCCCGAACGCCATCCCGGCGGGACTGCGGTGCACCCGGCCTTCGAAGAGCCGGCCCGCGATGGGGTCCCTCACGCGGATATGGCGCTGGCCGGCGGCGCTCGTGGCCGCGATCTTCCAGCCGACGACCGCCTTGCCGCTGATTTCGGCCATGGCCCGCTGCACCGCGTAGCCTTTGGCCAGGGTCAGCGGCAGGCATCGGTCCGGCAGCGTGTCCCTCATGGCCATGCCGGTGGCTCGGCACCCGAGGAAGATGGTCGCCGCATCTCTCGCCTGTTCCGATTCCATCGTTGCCTCCATCGGCCTCTCGAGCCGAGTTTCCGATCCAGCCCGCCCCTTGACGTGGAGTCGGCCCGGCGACGTGGCCGGAGCCGCGGCGGCCGGCAGCGGGTGTTCCGCGAAAGCGTACTCTTCCACCGGCCGGCCGCCGATCAGGTGTTCCTGGATGATACGTTCGAGCACCTCGGGCGTGCAGGAGTGGTACCAGGTCCCGTCGGGGTAGACGAGCGCGATCGGGCCGTGCACGCACACCCGCAGGCAGTTCACCTTGCTGCGGTAGACGCCGCCCGCGTCCACGAGCCCGAGCTCGGCGAGCCGCGCCTTGAGGAAGTCCCACGATTTCAGGCCCAGCGCCTTCGGGCAGCACTTGGGTTTGGTCTGGTCGCTGCACAACAGGATGTGGCGCCGGACCTGCCCGATGTGCAGCTCCTCGACCATTCCGTCGAGCGCGGCCTGCTTTCCGGTGCGTCGCGTCGAGGGGCTCACGGTGTGCCGTCGTGTGGCCTGGGGTGCCGCGTAGTATCCCGGATCGGGCGGACGCTTCGTAGGGCGTCCGGTGCCGGTGGACTCGCCGAGGGCGGAAATGCGGCGCACTGTCCCGAGCCGTTCGGCCTGCGGGCCGCCGGGGGCCGATGCGATCCGAGGCCCGGCGGATCGCCATCCTGCCTGCCCCGAGCCGTTCCGGTCCGCGGACCGCCGCGGGGGCCGAAGTTGCCGCTTCCGGTACACTGCGCCCCGATTTCCGGCCCGCAAGGACGACGATCGCCGATGGCCAGCCCCTTCTCCCACATCCCTCTGCCTGCCGGGCGTTCCACGGCCAAGCCGCGGCGCAAGGGCCTGACCATGATGATGGACTGGGGCCTGCCGCTCGGACAGCAGGCGGACTGGCTGGAGCTGGCGGCTCCGGTGGTGGATCTGGCGAAGCTCGTGGTCGGCACCGCGAGGCTCTACGAGGAAGACTATCTCCGGCGCAAGCTCGACCTCTACGCATCGCACGCGGTCCGGCCCTTCCTCGGCGGGCAGTTCCTGGAATACGTGTTCGCCACCCAGGGCATGGGCGGCGTGCGGCCGTTCTGCGACGAGGCGGTCCGGCTCGGGATCCACGCGATCGAGGTCTCCGACAACGTCGTGCCGCTCGGCGACCACGAGCGGCGCGCGATCATCGCGACCGCCGTCGAGTGCGGTCTCGAAGTCCACGGCGAGGTCGGCTCGAAGAGCGAGGATTCGGGGGCGGAGGCGCTGGTCGCGCAGGCGCACGTGTGCTTCGGGGCGGGCGCCGGCGTGGTGCTCGTGGAAGGGGCGGAGCTGCTGCACGACGGCGTTCCGAACCGGACGCTCATCGAGGGCTTGCGCGCGGGGCTCGACACGGACCGCGTGATCTTCGAGCTGAGCGGGCATTGGGTGCCGGGCACGCACCACACCGGCAACTATCAACTCAAGGTGTTCCTCGTGCGTACGTTCGGCCCTGACGTAAACCTCGCCAACGTCCCGCCGGCCGATGTCTGGGAGACCGAAGCCCTGCGTTGCGGCCTGAGCGTTCCGGGACCGATGCACCAGACGTCATCGAGGCAAAGGCTTGGCGATCGGTCGGAGATCTGAATCGATCCGGCCCCTGCTCCACGCTGGCGGGCCGTGGCAGGCAACGAGGGGGGCCGGACGACAGCCCCCTGGTGCTCACCGCGCCGCCGCGCCGTGCAGTGACAAGCACCGCTCCGGATTGCGGGCGGCTTGATCGGCCATCGACGGCGCCCCGGGCCCGTGGCGTTCGGCTGACGTGCCGGATAGCCTGATGTCGTTTCGCACACCGGACAACGCCCGCGACGGTCCGGCCCCGCCGGCCGCCCGGTCACCCGGCCGCCGCGGGTCCCCGAACACCGCGACGGACGACCGGTATCGACACCGACACGACGGAGCCGCCATGACCCTCGAAGCCGCCCTTGCCGCGCTCACCCCGAAGATCGGCGACGTACTCCACGTCAGCCCCTGGATCACGATGACCCAGGAGCGGATCGACCGGTTCGCGGACGCCACCGGGGACCACCAGTGGCTCCACGTGGATCCGGAGCGGGCGCGGGCGGAATCGCCTTTCGGCTCGACCATCGCGCACGGCTATCTGCTGCTCTCGCTCTATCCGAGCCTGCGCGGCCACGACGGCAGGAACACGCCGCCGTTCCCCGGAGTCACCCGCACCATCAACTACGGCGTGAACCGGGTCAGGTTCCCGAGCCCCGTCCGGGCGGGAGCCCGGTTGCGCGGGCGGTTCGAGCTCGTCGGCGCGGCCGGGCGCAACGGCGCGTTGCAGGTCGTCGAGCGGTTCACCGTCGAGCTCGATGCCGGCGGCAAGCCGGCCTGCGTGGCCGAGATCGTGCGGCTGCTGTACTTCGACTGATACGGGCCGGCCGTGGCAGTGCAAGGAGAAACGCGATGATCGTCCGCACCCTCGAAGACCTGAAGACGCAGGGAAGCTACCGGGAGAAGCCCGGCGTATGGAGCAACGCACGCTACCTGCTGCGCCGCGACGGCATGGGCTTCACCCTCACCTCGACCGCCATCGCCGCCAGCGCCTCGCAGACCATGCAGTACAAGAACCACCTGGAGGCCAACCTGATCATCCAGGGCAACCGCATATAAATCTCCTGATTTATCAGCATGTTAGAGGAGCCACCATCATTCAGGTCAATTCGAAAAAGGGCGCAATCTGGAAAACGAACATGGATCGGTACCGTTTTTCATCGGAAATAACCGCTAAATCTCATTAACTCACTGAAATCGATACATTTTTAGTGATCTTGCCCTGCCTGATCATCGAGGGCGAAGGCAGGCTCACCGACCTTGCGACCGGCGCCGTCCACCGGCTGGAGCCGGACACGATGTACGTCCTCGACCGGCACCGCATCGACGCGGACACCGACATGCGGATCGTATGCGTGTTCTCCCCGGCGCTGGTGGGACCGGAGACGCATGACGAGGACGGCTCGTATCCGGCGCCGGAAGACGAGTCCCTTGGCCGTGAAGCCTCGGGCAATGCGACGAAGGATTGATTCGCCGGCCGGTCCCTGATTCCGGCGACGCCGGCCCCCCGGGAGCACGGGCGCCCCGCCCGCTCTGTTCATTCCCGCGCAAGCATGTCCTCGCGGAAGCGGAGACGGGAATCCATGCCGTCCCGGGAACGCGGGCGTCCCCGCCCGCAAGCGGGCCTCCGGCCCGCTACATGGCAAAGCGGGCGAGACGCCCGCATTCCCGACACACACCGTTTCCAGGAAACGCATGAACCCTTCGCGTTCATCACCATCCGTCTCCTGGCGCCGACTCCGCCGGGTCAGGCATCTGCCCGCGCTCCGCTCCCGGGCACCGTTGCGCCCACGGCTGCGGACTCGGCCGTGGTCTCCGGGGCCGTGACACGGGGAACGGCCTCGCCCCCGCTCTCCTGCTGGCGGCGCCACATCTCCGCGTACCGTCCGTCGAGCGCGATCAGCGCCTCGTGCCGTCCCCGCTCCACCACACGTCCCGCGTCGAGGACCAGGATCTCGTGCGCGTCGACGATCGTGGAGAGCCGATGGGCGATGCAGAGCGTCGTGCGCCCGCGCGCGAGCTCGCGCAGGTTGTGCTGGATCTCGCGCTCGGTGGCGGAGTCGAGCGCCGACGTCGCCTCGTCGAGAACCAGGATCGGCGGGTTCTTCAGCACCGTGCGCGCGATCGCCACCCGCTGCTTCTCGCCGCCGGAGAGCTTCAGCCCCCGCTCGCCCACCACCGTCCGGTATCCGTCCGGCGTGGAGACGATGAAGTCGTGGATGCGGGCGAGCCGCGCCGCGCGCTCGACCTCGGCCGGCGTCGCATCCGGCCGCCCGTAGGCGATGTTGTAGTCGATGGTGTCGTTGAACAGCACCGTGTCCTGGGGAACGATGCCGATCGCCGCGCGCAGGCTCGCCTGGGTGACCGTGCGCACGTCCTGCCCGTCGATCCGCACCGCCCCGCCGTCCGCCTCGTAGAAGCGGAACAGCAGCCGGCCCACCGTGGACTTCCCGGCGCCGGAGGGGCCGACGATGGCGAGGGTGCGCCCGGCCGGGATCTCGAAGCTCACGTCACGGAGGATCGGGCGGCGGGCGTCGTACCCGAACGCGACGCCGTCGAACTCGATGCGCCCCCCGTCCACGACGAGGCCCCGGGCGCCGGGCGCATCGGCGACCTCCTCGGGCTCCCCGAGGAGGTCGAACATCTCCTCGATGTCGATGAGCCCCTGCTTGATCTCGCGGTAGACGAAGCCGAAGAAGCTGAGCGGCTGGTAGAGCTGCATCAGGTAGGTGTTGGCCATGACGAATCCGCCGATGGTCATGGTCCCGGCGACGATCCCCTGCGCGCAGAGCAGCATCACCGCGGTGAGCCCGCCCGCGATGATCGCGGCCTGGCCGACGTTGAGCAGGGAGAGCGAGACCTGGTTCATCACCGCGGCGCGCTCGTATCCGCGCAACGCCTCGTCGAGCCGCCTCGCCTCGTGCGCCTCGTTGCCGAAGTACTTGACGGTCTCGAAGTTGAGCAGGCTGTCGATGGCCTTGGTGCTCGCGCGCCCGTCTTCCCGGTTCATCTCCCGGCGGAACTTCAGCCGCCACTCGGTCACCGTCATGGTGTAGGCGATGTAGAGGACCACCACCGCGATGGTGGTGAGCGCGACGGTCGCGTCGAGCGTGTGCCACAGGATGACGAACACCAGGCCCAGCTCGATCACGGTGGGGATGATCGCGAACAGGCTGAAGCGCAGCAGGCTCTCGATGGCCCGGGTGCCGCGCTCGATCGACAGCGACAGCCTCCCCGTCTGGCGCCCGAGGTGGAAACGCATCGAGAGCGAGTGGAGGTGTCGGAACACTTCGAGCGCGACGGTGCGGATGGCCCGTTGCGCGACGTTGATGAAGATGGCGTCGCGGGCCTCGTTGAACGCGAGGGAGAGGATCCGCGCCGCGCCGTAGGCGAGGATGAGGGCCAGCGGTACGGTGACGAGGATGTTGGGGTCGCCGGCGCCATTGCCCGCAATGAGGTCGCCGGCAGGGGCGGTATCGCTTGCGAGGGCGCCCTCGCCCGAGGGGGCGGCATCCCCCAAGATGCCGGGCGAGAGTGCGTCCACGGCCCGCCCGTAGAACACCGGGATGTACACCGACGCCACCTTCGCCGCCACCAGCGCGGCGAGCGCGAGCAGCACCCGCAGCCGCAACGACGGCGCACCGGCCGGCCACAGGTAGGGCAGCAGCGAGCGCAGGGCCTTCCAGCCGCCCGTCGCGCCTTCCTCGGAGACGGGGAATCTCGGGCCGCGTCTCACCGGATTCGTACTCCGAAGATGATGGCCGGGAGGAAGCTCCGTTTACACTCGAACCTCACGGCAGACGGGCGCCCGCGCAGCCCGCCGGCGGCATCCCGATGACCGTGACAGGCGCCCGCAAGGGCTCGGGATGCGGGACGATCGAATGCCGCCAAGGATTCGGGAGCGGGTCGGGGCGCTGGAACGAGCGGGGTTCGCGAACCGTGGCGGCAAGGGAAGCCATCGGAATTTCGTTCATCTTCGATTGGCAAACCCGGTTTCGATCTCGGGACAACCTGACGATGACGCGCGCCGGTCCCGGATCCGCGCGGTCCGTCGAGCCATCAAGGAGTCACGACGATGAAAGAAAGCGCGCACTACGTCAAGATCGTCGAATGGTCGGATGAAGACGGACGCTACGTCGGAAGCTGCTCCGGCCTGTTTCTCGACGGCATCGTCCGGACCTGAACGGCTTGCACGCCTGGGATGATGGCGGGTACACGCTTCAGGGCAGGGCCGGCCATGCGACGAACGGCGACAGCTACAGGTGCGGACGGTGTACAATCCCATCCCTTCCGCAGGCGACCAGTGAGCTTCCGATGAACGAAAAGGCCATCAGGGGAATCGCCGAGACGGCCTTCAAGGATCGTTTCGACCTTGAAGTCGTCCGGATCAACGTCAAGCCGGACGTCAGCCACTATGGCGATCCCATCGTCGATGTGCAGATCGTCTACGACGACAAGCGCGGCAAGGCCGGACGGCTGAGCGGTGACGGTATCCTGGGCATGATCGACGAGGTATCCATGAAGGTGCAGGCGGATCCGTCAGATGATCCGGGCTTCCCGATACTGCATTTTATCGCTCTGTCCGACTTGGGGAGGCGCAGCCCTGAACTCGCATGAGCTGATGGAAGCCGCACGGGGCTTGACGGACACTGACCGCGGACGCCTCACCCAAGCGAGGCTTCGCCGAGCGATCAGCACCGCGTATTACGGGATGTTTCATTGTCTGGCCGCTTCCGCAGCCAACCTGCTCATCGGCAGAATGCAAGGTCCGGCGTGGCACCGGGCGTATCGCGCCCTTGAGCACGGCAGGGCCAGAAGTGCTTGCCTGCAAAGCCGGACGATGCGGGAGTTTCCAGCGGAAGTCCGCCACTTCGCCAAAGCGTTCGTCACGTTGCAGGACAACCGGCAGCAGGCTGACTACGCCCTTGATGCCGGCCCGTACCGCAAATCGGACGTCATTGGGCAAATCGACATGGCGGAACTGGCAATCGCCCGGTTCGAGCGGGCGGATATCGAGGCCCGTCGTGGTTTCGTCGCCCACGTGCTGTTCAGGCAACGACCACCGTAGCCCCTTGTCCGTGAAGTCCCAGAAGCGACGAAGAGGAATAGTATTCGATTCCGAAATGGATTTGATTTATTTGGAATTTTGCCAATAAGATTTCTCGTAACCCGTCCCTAGATTATTGATCGTGCTTATCCAAATCTCGCTTAAATTAGGCTGCTTCAAACGGGTACGATTGAGAATTGTGTTGAGTGTAAGGCAGAACACCGGAAGAGTATCATCTCCAAGTGGAATAAGCACAAAGCCGTTGTAGGGACCGATACGACAATCAATGTCTGGCTTCTCAGAGGAATTTTTTCGCATCCAGCGACTAATCATGTACTTCTTCTCAAGATTGAAAATATAATCAGGAAGATTCTCTCTATAGTCCTCGGGATATTGTACAAGTTGATCACGGACCTTTTTTCCATCCATTCCATCCAAAGCAAATACTATTCCCAAATATGGATTCTGCTTGATCTTCCCGTATGTAAGAGAGCTTCCGACTTCCAGTCGGGAAATCGGTGTGAAATCCATGCTATCGGATGATTCACGTTCGAGTTTCTTAAGGGAGACAATATTATGTATGGCTGTATCTAGCTCTTTCTTATCCAAGAAACTCTTTACTTCTATGCTACCGAAAACAGACTCACATGGTAACAAAAGTTGTTTTTCATCTATACGTAGAACTATAGAGAACACTGTATCATAAATGACGATATCGATCTGCCTGCTCATCTCGCCCTTGGAGGAAAATACTTGTCCCGTACCTAACCCGTAAATCGAAGGCAGAAAGGGCCGCAGGTAATTTGCAAGAACGTGCTCACGTACTTCACCTTTCGTTAAATTTTGGGAGAAAATTCCGGTCGCCTCAAATTTGGATTTTGCAACTTTTGCTTGAGTGCGAAGTCCTTCTAAATATTTCATTCTATTCTCCCGTTTACGCTATCGCAGCAATTCTTCTCGCTACGTCAGTGAAATGCTGGACCTCCGCAGGTGTCAATGGGCGGTCAAGGATGGCGCGTTCGCGGTAGGAGAGCCATTTCTTGAGGACCCGGTAGCCGCCGAGCTTGTAGCCCCAGACGGCGGCGGGGACGTTGCGCCAGAAGGCTCGGGCGTTCAGGTGGACGTCGAAGGTGGTCTCGCCGAGGGCGGGGAGGGCGTCGCCCATGGCGGCGCGTTCCTCCGGCGTGAAGGGGCGTTCGACGATGCGGCCCTGGCCGGGCATGACCGCGCCGCTCGTTCCGTAATGGCCCCATCCGGCGGTGAGCGCGAAGTCGTCGCCGGCCATGTTGCGGCCGTCTGTGGTGGCGGGCACGGCGATGGCGGCGACCTCCGGACGTAGCCGGCCTGAAGTGACGCCCGGAACGAGGGTGTCGGAGTCGAGGAGGCGGGCCAGCTCGCGGCCCCGGGCCGCTGACCGGGCGAGCGCTTCTGCCGCTTCCCTCCTGACGACCTGCCCGGAAGATCCGGCCTGTGGTTCCCTGATGCCGGATCCCTGGGATCGGCGCGTCCTGACGGACGCGGGCGTCCCGCCCGCTTTGCATGGTGGCGGGCCTCCGGCGGCGGACCTCCGGTCCGCGCTTGCGGGCGGGACGCCCGCGCTCCCAGGAGGCCAGCCGGGGAGCGGGATGCGCGGCCACTCCATGCGCAACGCCCCGGCGTTGGCTTCGCGGTAGGCGGGGTCGTGCAGCACGGCGAGTACGTGGTGGAACAGGTCCTCGACGCTCAAGCCGAGGGATTCCAGGTAGCGCCGGGCGGCGCCCGACAGGTTGGGATGGCGTCGCGGGCCGTCGTCGTCATTTCCGATGCGGTGCGCGGCGGGTACAGGCGGCCTCGCTCCGGGGTTTCGCGTTCGCGGGCCGCCGGCATCGCTTCCGATACCGCGCGCGGTGCGATCGGGCAGCGATGATCCGAGGTTGCGGGGAGCGCCATCGCCGTCACTTCCGACATGGCCGGCGGCATGGGCGGGTGGCCCCACTCCGGGGTTTCGCGGGTCGGCGTCATCGCTTCCGATACGATGCGCGGCGTGATCGGGCGGCCATGCTCCGGGGTTTCGCGAGTCGTCGTTGCCGATGTCGTTGTCGCTGAGCCAAGCGGGAAACATGATGGCGGTACGCTCGATCAAATGCAGAGATGCAAGGTGTTCTGCGAAGCAAGTCTGAGGCTCCGACGCATCTCTTCGAAGATGCTGAGCGGCGGAGAGCCACACATTCCCCTCGAACACGTGTGGTCGGTAGTCAGGTACAGGGCGACCAAGCAAACCATGTTCCGCCTCCCAATAGAGCCAGCGATTGTCGAACGGCCGATAGGCGTGACGGACGAACCCGCTTTCATCCGGTCCGCCGCGAGCGAGTAGCGCATCGCGCACCGCACGGGCATCGCGTACGACAAAACCTGACGAGCTTTTCATCGCACTCGGATATCGCCGGGCGATTTCTTCGTGGCTTATATCCGGGTCGAAGTAGTCGGAGATTCTCGTTTTGAGGCGGTCGAGGTCGACATCGACAAGAAACGAGTCCCGCTTGGTCTGCACCCCCGGAAACGACACCGGGAGCAGGTCGGGCAGGGACGGCCAGCCGAACCAGTCCTCGCTCACCGCCGTGTGCGCGAAGGGCAGGCCCAGCGGCAGGAGCGGCGGCACTCGGGCATAGAGCGCGTCCGGCGCCGCCTCCGCCGTCTCCAGCAGGGCCTCCCGCTTCGCCTGTCCCCACAGATGACGAAAGCCGATTGCCTCTGCCGGCACATGTCCAGCCTTGCGCACCAGCGTCGCGATGGCCGTCCCGACCTGAATGCCCACCGGGTCGCCCTCGGTCGAGAAGATGCTCGGGTCCGGCGAGCCGTCCGGCGCCACCTTCCCGGTCTTGTACTTGTCCCCGTTCAGGCAGTCGATGCGGATGGCGTCGAACGCATTGAGGTATCGCTCGCGCATTCCGGTGAAGGACAGCCCGTCGAGCCAGGAGTAGTTCGAGATGAAGCAGACGATGCCCTGGCCGGTCTTCTCCGCGATGCGCCGCTCGGCCATGCGGAAGAAACGCACGTAGAGGTCGTTCAGCCCCTGGCCCTCGGGCCGGCGCACCCGCCTCGTCGTGCGGTAGGCCTCCGATAGCGCCCGCTCCTCGTCCACCGCCATGCCCGCGAAGCCGTTGTAGGGCGGGTTGCCGAGGATGACGAGGATGGGGGTGTCCTGCTTCACCCGCTCGGCCCGGTCACGCTCCTCCTCAAGCTCCGGGAACGGCAGCGGCTTGGTCGTTCGCGGCTCCCAGCCGGTGAGCGCGTTGGTGAGGAAGATGCCGGCGCGCTCCTCTCCGTCGTCGGAGAGCGGCGCGTCGAGGTCCTGCATCGTCAGCCCGACTTGCAGATGCGCGACCACGAAGGGCGCGGGCATGAGCTCGAAGCCGAACACCCGCCCGGTCGCCGCCTGCTTCACCCGCGCGCCGGCGAGTGCGCCGAGGCCACGTCCTTCCAGGTTGGCGGCGATGCGGCGCAGCACTTCCGCCAGATAGGCCCCGGTGCCGCAGCAGGGGTCGAGCACGTAGACATGCTCCGCCGCGAGCCCGTCCGCGATGCCGAGGTCGTCCTTCAGCGCCCGGTCCACCCGCGCGACCATGTAGCGGACCACTTCCGCCGGGGTGTACCACACGCCGAGCTGCTTGCGTAGCGCGGGGTCGAAGGCTTCGAGGAAGGGCTCGTAGAAGTAGGGCACCGCCGGGCTCTGGCCGGCCGCCGGGTCCTGCCCGGCGCCCTCGCCCCCGTGGAAGCGGGCGAAGAAGGCGGGCCGGTCCACCCGGTCGAGCGCGGCGGCGGTCCAGTCCAGCACTTCGACGAGACCGAGCGGTTGCAGCCGGCCGGGGTCGGAGAGCTGCTGGAACAAGGCCCGCAGCACCGGTACACGCAGATGCCAGACCGCCGTGCGCCAGTCGAAGCGCGTGGTGCCGGCACCGTAGTCGCCGGCGGAGAGCGGCGCGGGGTGGTTCCCGGATTGCCGGGGGCCGCCCGGCGCGTCGAGCTTCCCGTCATCGCCTTCAGGCGATGGCCCACCGCCGGAGTGCGATGACCCGCCGCCGAAGCGCGACGGTCTACCGCCAGAGCGCGATGACCCGCCACCGGCATTCCCCTCCGCACCGGCCCGCGCCCACAGTACCCAGGCGGAGAAGACGCCGTAGAACAGCGTCTGCACCAGGGTCGAGCGAAAGAAGCGCGCGCCCTTCCCGCCCTCGAAACGCACCCCGAGCGCCTCCTCCAGCGCCTTGCGCACCGCTGCGAGCGACGGCGCGTCGCCCGCCGCCTCCACCCGCGCAAGACCGTCGCGGGCGTAGGAGGCGAGCAGCCACGCCACGTCCTTCGGCTCGGCCAGTGCCGCCCGATGCGACAGCGCCCGGCACAGGTACTCGCCCAAGCCGGCCCCGACCTCGCGGGCGAAGGCGCGCGGCTTCTCCAACTTACGGCGGAAGTCCTCCGCACTGTCCGCCAGCCGGAAGGTTTCGAGCTTCGCCGCGCGGCCCGCCGCGTCCTCGCCCACCAGCACGAAGTCGCGCGTGTTCGTCACCAGCACCAGCCGGTAGCGGTCCCAATATCGGCTCACTTGGTCTCCCGCCGCCGTGAGCCAAGCGTCGTCACTGGCCGCCTTCACCTCCACCACCCCGCGCTCCGGCGTCTGCCCCTCGCGCGGGCGGCCCCGCTGCACCTGCCGCGCCGTATACAGGCCGAAGTCCGGATGGCCCGCGCCCTGGTCGGCCAGCTCGCCCACGCAGAACACCTTGGGCTTGAGCGTCGCCCCGACCGCGTTCAGCAGGTTCGCGAGCGGCCCGTAGCTCGACCGCTCCCCGGTCGCGCCGCCCGAGGCATGGATTCGCCCGAGGTCGGCGAAGTACGCCTCGACCGCCGCCGTCAATCGCGTGCTCGCGCCCGTCATCCGTCATCGTCCCTGTTGCCGCCGAGGGCAGTGCGTGCGCAAGCCTCGCCTTGAACCGCCCCGGGATTCCCGCAAGGTGATTGGCTCGAATCAGGCAGCCATCGCCGACCCTTGCAGTGGGTGGTGGTAGTGTGCCTCGAATGCAGCCGGAGACACATGCCCGAGGGGTCCGAGCAGGCCCTTGTGACCGCAGTGACCGGGTCCACGGTGGACTGGAATTCCAACTGCACGTAGAGCCACGTCCCGCCGAGGCGCACCTGCCACGACAGGCTTCCCCGGCGGCGGCGCAGGTCGTCGCGCACGGAGGCGGCGGAGCGGAGGCGGCGAGCATTGCATCGCCGACGACGAGCGTGGCAAGCTGAAACCATGAACGTTTCACTCACTGAAGAGCTTGAGGAACTCGTCCAGCGGCAGGTCGAGAGCGGACGCTACGGTTCCGCGAGCGAAGTCATCCGTGCCGGTCTTCGGCTTCTCGATCAGGAAGACGCGCTCAGGGAAATGTGGCTCGCGGAAACAAGGGCGCAGGTTCGCGATGGCATAGAGCAGGCGGAGCGAGGTGATTTCGTTGACGGAGAAGAAGTCGTTGCCCGGGTGAAGAAGCGCGCTGCCGTGAAGAGGCAACGTGTCCGGGCATGAGCCGGGGTATGTTCTCACCCCGCTCGCCGAGGCCGACCTGGACGGCATCTGGGATTATGTAGCCGAACGGTTCGGCTTCGATGTCGCGGATCGGGTACTCGACTCGCTCCACGACGCTTTCCAGCTCCTCGCCGAAAATCCCGGCATGGGGCACATACGAGAGGACATCGCTCCTCCGCCGTACTCGTTCTGGTCCGTAGGGCCATCGCTCATCGCGCTACGTCCGGACGTTCGTCCTCTGCAAATCGTCCGTGTCGTTCGCGGTGAACGCGATGGGTCCGGGTTTCTCTCCGAAGTCCCGTAACTCCGTGGTCCGCTCGGATCGCGTCATGCTCCGCTCCTCCCGTTTCCCATGAGATCGGGCCAGCCCGAACCCATCGGAGACTGCAATGACCGAGATGCTCCGGCAACCCTCCCCGCAACGGATCGCCGGTGCGAACGCCACCCGCTTCTGCTGGCGGCGCCACATCTCCGCGTACCGTCCGTCGAGCGCGATCAGCGCCTCGTGCCGTCCCCGCTCCACCACACGTCCCGCGTCGAGGACGAGGATCTCGTGGGCGTCGACGATCGTCGACAGCCGGTGGGCGATGCAGAGCGTCGTGCGCCCGCGCGCGAGCTCGCGCAGGTTGTGCTGGATCTCGTGTTCGGTGGCGGAGTCGAGCGCCGACGTCGCCTCGTCGAGGACCAGGATCGGCGGGTTCTTCAGCACCGTGCGCGCGATCGCCACCCGCTGCTTCTCGCCCCCGGAGAGCTTCAGCCCGCGCTCGCCCACCACCGTCCGGTATCCGTCCGGCGTCGAGACGATGAAGTCGTGGATGCGGGCGAGCCGCGCCGCGCGCTCGACCTCGGCCGGCGTCGCGTCCGGCCGCCCGTAGGCGACGTTGTAGTAGATGGTGTCGTTGAACAGCACCGTGTCCTGGGGAACGATGCCGATCGCCGCGCGCAGGCTCGCCTGGGTGACCTCGCGCACGTCCTGCCCGTCGATCCGCACCGCCCCGCCATCCGCCTCGTAGAAGCGGAACAGCAGCCGGCCCACCGTGGACTTCCCGGCGCCGGAGGAGCCGACGATGGCGAGGGTGCGCCCGGCCGGGATCTCGAAGCTCACGTCACGGAGGATCGGGCGGCGGGCGTCGTAGCCAAACGCGACGCCGTCGAACTCGATGCGCCCCCCGTCCACGACGAGGCCCCGGGCGCCGGGCGCATCGGCGACCTCCTCGGGCTCCCCGAGGAGGTCGAACATCTCCTCGATGTCGATGAGCCCCTGCTTGATCTCGCGGTAGACGAAGCCGAAGAAGCTGAGCGGCTGGTAGAGCTGCATCAGGTAGGTGTTGGCCATGACGAACCCGCCGATGGTCATGGTCCCGGCGACGATCCCCTGCGCGCAGAGCAGCATCACCGCGGTGAGCCCGCCCGCGATGATCGCGGCCTGGCCGACGTTGAGCAGGGAGAGCGAGACCTGGTTCATCACCGCGGCGCGCTCGTATCCGCGCAACGCCTCGTCGAGCCGCCTCGCCTCGTGCGCCTCGTTGCCGAAGTACTTGACGGTCTCGAAGTTGAGCAGGCTGTCGATGGCCTTGGTGCTCGCGCGCCCGTCTTCCCGGTTCATCTCCCGGCGGAACTTCAGCCGCCACTCGGTCACCGTCATGGTGTAGGCGATGTAGAGGACCACCACCGCGATGGTGGTGAGCGCGACGGTCGCGTCGAGCGTGTGCCACAGGATGACGAACACCAGGCCCAGCTCGATCACGGTGGGGATGATCGCGAACAGGCTGAAGCGCAGCAGGCTCTCGATGGCCCGGGTGCCGCGCTCGATCGACAGCGACAGCCTCCCCGTCTGGCGCCCGAGGTGGAAGCGCATCGAGAGCGAGTGGAGGTGTCGGAACACTTCCAGCGCGACGGTGCGGATGGCCCGCTGCGCGACGTTGATGAAGATGGCGTCGCGGGCCTCGTTGAACGCCAGGGAGAGGATCCGCGCCGCGCCGTAGGCGAGGATGAGGGCCAGCGGCACGGCGACGAGGAAGCCCGCATCGCCGACGCCATTGCCCGCAATGACGCCGCCGGCAGGGGCGGCGTCGCTTGCGAGGGCGCCCTCGCCCGAGGGGGCGGCATCCCCCGGAAGGGCGGGCGAGAGGGCGTCCACGGCCCGCCCGTAGAACACCGGGATGTACACCGAAGCCACCTTCGCCGCCACCAGCGCGGCGAGCGCGAGCAGCACCCGCAGCCGCAACGACGGCGCACCGGCCGGCCAGAGGTAGGGCAGCAGCGAGCGCAGCGCCTTCCAGCCGCCCGTCGCGCCTTCCTCGGAGACGGGGAATCTCGGGCCGCGTCTCACCGGAGCCGCAGCCCGTTTCCCTGCACCGTACCGCACCTGCGATGCGGGCGCCGCCGCAAAAACGATCGTCGGGAAAGAAGTCCGTCTACACTCGGATCTCGCGGCAGGCGGGTGCCCGCGCAGCCCGCCGGCGGCGCCCCGATCTCCACGATGTGTCTCCACCAAGGGGCAGGACGCGAGACAACCGTATGCCGCCGAAGATTCGGGAGTGGGTCGGGGCGCTGGAACGAGCGGGGTTCGCGGGCCGTGGCGGCAAGGGAGGCCATCGGAATTTCGTTCATCCTCGATTGGCGAAGCCGGTTTCGATCTCGGGACAACCTGGCGATGACACGCGCCGATCCCGGATCCGCGCGGTCCGTCGAGCCATCGAGGAGTCACGACAATGAAAGAAAGCGCGCGCTACGTCAAGATCGTCGAATGGTCGGATGAAGACGGACGCCATGTCGGAAGCTGTCCCGGCCTGTTTCTCGACGGCATCGTCCGGACCTGAACGGCTTGCACGTCTGGGATGATGATGGGTACACGCTTCAGGGCAGGGCCGGCCATGCGACGAACGGCGACAGCTACAGGTTCGGCTGCGGGTCGAGTCTGAAGGCGCGGTTCCGATCGGGCGGCGCGGGTAGGTTTCGCATTCATCCTGCACTATCATGGAAACGTTCCTTTACGGCGGCCGGGTGGTGGCGAAATGGGCGAAATCGCCGTCAACGTCGAGCTGGAGAATTCGGGGGACCGAGGCTTTTTCGAGCGGGGCCACGGTCAGGAATCCGACATCCGCCGCACGAGCATCGAAGCGATCGTCGATACGGGAGCCGTCATGCTGGTCTTGCCCCAGAACGTCGTCGAGCGTCTCGGGGTACGTACCCGACGAACCGCAATCGTCACGTATGAGGACGAGCGCAAAGAGGAACGACCGGTGGCAGGTCCCCTGACCATCCACGTCTGCAACCGCTTCATGAGTACCGATTGCGTCGTCGGCCCTCCGCTCAGCGAGGCGCTGGTTGGCCGGATCGTCCTTGAAGCACTGGATCTGATCGCCGATTGCACGAAGCGCACGCTGACCCCGCGTCCCGAGTCGCCGGACTACCCCCTGCTCAAGTTGAAGTAACTTTGCCCGGCCTGCAAGAAGGATCGGGCGACAGAGGAATATTGAGAACGATGTCCGCACCATTCGTGCCCCGTATAAAGAGCATTACTCCAAGGAGGCTTCTCTCGTTCGGGCCTGACACGCCCCCGTTCGAACTGCGACCGCTCAACGTTCTGATCGGGCCGAACGCATCCGGCAAGTCCAACCTGATCGACCTGCTGAGGCTGGTGAGAAGCCTGCCGTCCGATATGCGGGCACCCATCCGCGACGGGGGCGGCATCGAAGGATGGACCTGGAAGGGGTCTGCCCCGAATACCGGACCTTTGACTGACCCTTCGTTGGAATTGCTCACGTTCCCGCTTGCTTCCTCCAGGTCATTTCATCATCGCTTGGTGTTCGATGGAGGGCCTTTCGGTCCTGATTTCCGGATCTGGTCCGAAGTGATCAAGGAGGGAGGCGACATACTCTACCAATCCGACCTCCCGAACCGCCGGATTCATATGCGATCCGGCAATGGCGAATTGGTCGATGCCCCATATCACGAACAGCACAGACAGAACCAATCCGCCTTGGCGCAGTTTCGCTCCTTCAGCGATTACCCGAAGATTACTTGGTTAAGTTTCCAGTATGAAGAAATTCATATCTACGGAACCTGGGAATCGGGCAGGAGCACGTCGCTCAGGAGGGCGCAGCCCGCGGACTCTCGCGGTGACGTCCTGATGGAGGATTGTTCCAACCTGGGCCTCTTTCTCAACCAGACCCTGGGTACCGCACCTGCATACAAACGTCAGGTGGTTGAAGGGATGGGCGAGCTGTATCCGAGGTTCACCAATTACGAGGTGGTCGTCAACAGCGGATCGGTGCAGATATTCTTCACGGAAGAAGATACGTCGATCCCCGCCACCCGGCTGTCCGACGGTGCGCTGCGTTACCTGTGCCTGCTGGCGATACTCTACAACCCCAAGCCGCCGCCCGTGGTGTGTATCGAGGAACCGGAGCTGGGACTGCACCCGGACGTCGTGGCGGGCTTGGCGAAACATTTGCGCGCGGCCAGCGAGCGGATGCAACTGATCGTGACGACGCATTCGGACATCCTGATCGACGCGCTGTCGGATACGCCGGAGTCCGTCGTCGTGTTCGAGAACCACGACGGCGCGACGCGGATGAACCGATTGGATGCAGACGAATTGAGCGGGTGGCTGGAGGATTACCGGCTTGGCCAGCTCTGGACGAGCGGGCAGATCGGGGGCACGCGCTGGTGAGGGTCACGGTCTATGTGGAGGGCGGCGGAGACAGCGCTGAGCTCAAAGGACAGTGCCGCAAGGGGTTCCGGGCGCTGCTGGCCAAGGCGGGATTCGGTGGCCGCTTGCCCAGGGTGGTTCCATGCGGCCCGCGAAACCGTGCTTTCAGCAGCTTCCAAAGAGCCCTCCGCAATGGTAACGGATACCCCATACTCCTCGTGGACAGCGAGGATCCGGTGGCGGACGCCGACCGGCCCGATGTCGATCCGTCCGGCGCGTGGCGGCATCTCGCCAAGCGCGATCACTGGACGAGGTCATCCGACGCCCGGGACGATCAGGCGCAACTGATGGTCACGACGATGGAGACGTGGTTGCTCGCGGACAGGCGGACGTTCATCGCCTGCTTCCCCGATATGAACGCCAACGCGCTTCCACCGGACGCTGATTTGGAGAGCCGCAGCAAACAGGATGTCACCGCCGCCTTGCGGAGCGCTACGCAATCGTCAAGCAAGGGCCGTTACCACAAGGGCAACCACTCGTTCGACCTGCTGGGCAAGGTCGAACCGGAGGAATTGAAGAGCCGGCTGCCGCACTTCCGCCGCTTCATCGAGACGCTGGATGCGCGGCTGCCGCGTCACAGGCGTACACCAGGAGGTTGACGTCGGGGATGATCACAGTTCGAGCTTTCGGGAGAATTCCTCGGCCTCCAACTCGTCCACGAGTTGACTGAGCCGATCGGCGTCGACACCCGTCTTGAAGGCGAAGGCATGGGGCTCGACCTTGAAGCGGGGCAGTTTCGGCGATTTGCTCCGAGCGCCGAGGCCGCGCCGCAAGGCATCGTTCACGACGGCCTTCATGCTCCTGCCGGTACGTCGCATCTCCTGTTGCAGGAGCTGTTCGATGTCGGGCGAGATCGTCAGTGTGGTTCGCATGAAATCATCCTGATGCGCACGGAATCGACGCCAAGATGCGGACAATCTCCTACCTGAACGTGCTCCGCCTGTTCGGCCGCACCGGCTTCCGCCCGGACGCCCATCCGAACGCGGCGCTCATGGGGCAAGGAAGACGACCTCCGCCAGCCCCCTCTGTTCTTGTCGATGAGCGAGTGTGCGCCGGGCGTTGCGGAATCCGCGGGCGTGCCGTTTCGAGCAGAACCGGACCGGGTGCGATGGATTCGGGGAAGACAACGCGCACGCTATCTCGGGGACGGCGTCACTTCAGATCGATGTACCTCACCGGAACCAGGCGATGGCCCAGCATGTCCACGGCGGCCTGCGCCTGTTCCAGGATCACGTAGCCGAGGAGGGGCTCCGGGCTTCCCTCCTCCGACTCCGGGAAAATCGCTTCGTTGAAGATGGGACGGAAGCCTTCCATCTTGATTCGCACCGGGCCGCAGGCCTCGCCGCGCACGACCTCCCGGTTGGCCAATTGCAGCTCCACCGGTTCCGAATGCCGGAAGGTTCCGAAACGCTCCTTCCATGCCAAGGGGAGGATCAGTGCGCCCGCGCCCGTATCGACGAGCATGCCGCAACGAATGGACTTGTCCCCGTCGAAGGGGTTGGTGACCTCGGTCTGTACGATGATGCGTCCCATCGGGAATCCCTCGATTCAACGTTGCATGAACCCCTGCATCCACAGGATACCGGAGGATGCCGGCGCTGCCTGTCCGGTCCATCGGACGACGTGCCTGCCGCCGGCTCTATCCACCATCCTGCGCGATGCGACGCGCCATCCACTCCACGAACGCGGTGCGCGTCATGCGTCTCCTGCGCGCCTCGCCGTCGATGAACGCGACGACCCCTTCATCGAGGGTCAGGTTGGCGCGGACGTTGCGGCCGGAGAGACGAATCAGGGGAACCGTGACGAGCGTGGAGCCCGCGGCAGACGACACGTCTTCGAGCAAGCCCGGGGCGACAAGCGTCCGTCCGTCCTTCTCCGTCTCGGTGGCGTAATCGCGAAGCGCTTCCTCTGCGTTCAGCAAGGCGTCGTCCAGGGTCGCGCCCATGGCGACGACGCCCGGCAGGTCGGGGAACGTGACGCCACAGGCGCCGGTTTCTCCGTCGATCAGCGCAGGATACCGGGTCATCTCGTGTTCTCCCGATCGGTTGCAGCACGATCCATGATGTAGGACGCGCCAGGTTCCGGTATCAAGATATCGAGCACGTCTACATCGTGCATCTTCCCAATCAGAGACGTGAATAAACGTCGGAAGGCTGTCCCGTAAATCCAACTCGATTTTCGGGATTCGCTGACCGAAATGGATTCCCGCTTTCGCGGGAATGACGGCCAGACGGCCACGGCCAGCGTAAAAGCAACGTGTCTCGCTGAAATGACGGAATTTAAATGACGTCATTCCCGCGAAAGCGGGAATCCATCGCCTGATTCAAGGTATTTTGAACCCCGAAACCTGAGAATCCAACAACGTGTGCAGCCGGTGGTCCGTGTTCCGGTCAGTTGGTATCGGCATCAAGGCTGCCCCCGTGCGGGGGTCGATCCCTACGAGTCCGTATCGGCGTTTTCCGCGGCCATCTCCTTCATCAACATCTCCATGCGTGTCCTGAACTCGGGAGCGCCGCCGAAGGACGGATGCCTGACATGAACTACGCCGTAGTCCGAAAGAAGATCCCGGCTGATGTTTCCCACGGCGATACGACGGGCTCCCGGATAAAGAGCGAGGAAGCTCTCCAAATGGCGTCGCGAAGCATCCTGTTCGCATCGTGTCGGCCTGCGGTTGCTCAGAAGTCCTTTGTTTCGACGGTACGGGTGCCAAGGCACCGCGTTCCAGAGCACGAAATCGCGTGGATCCATACCCAGTGCCAACAGCGTGCTCCAGACGATTGTCGCAGTCGGTTCGGTAAAACCTCGCTGGCGAACGCTTCTCGCCAAGGGCAGGTTCCGGTTGCCGGAGGACGTCCTCTCCGGTTTGAGACCGGGCAGGATATGACAGGGCAGGATGCCGCGCCGTCTCTGGTGTCCCAGAAGGATACGCTCCGAAGTCATGGCAATGCCGCTGAAATGCGCTCCCTGATAGCCGGCGGCCTCGGCGATCAGCAAGTATCTGGCGTGTCCGCGCCGCATCGCCAGATAGTGGACAAGTTGGCGACGGCGGATGCCGGGGGATTCTTCCGACGCATCGTTACGGCAGTCCCGTTCGAACCATGGATTGAATAGGCCATTTCCCGGAGTCTCGGCTAAACCCTCCACGAAAGTGTGGACTACATCGAAAGCGCCGGCTACGTCACGATCATAGCGAGCTTGAAGGTTCATCCAGAAATTCGGATTCATATTGAACCGGCGCCCGAGGAGTGACGCGGACTCGGCCGTGACGGCACACCGGCCATGCATGACGTCGTTCAAACAAGGCAGCTCGATTTCCTGCGCGAGCCGATTCACGTCGAGTCCCATCGGCGCCAGAAACTCGTCGCGCAGTACGTCCCCAGGATGGATGGGTGGAAGTAGCTGACCGGACGCCACATCCGAGAAATCCACCAATCCGGCATCCACATCCTCACGTCTGATCGCCATGACCGACCTCGGTTCTCAGTGGTAATCCACGACCTCGACTTCGTGCGCACCACCGTTACGCCAGAAGAAGCAAATGCGCCATTGACTGTTGACGCGAATACTATATTGCCCTTGGCGGCTTCCCCGCAACATATGAAGCTGGTTGCCACGCTGCGATTCCAGATCGTCGAGATTTTCCGCGGCGTCGAGCACCATCAACTTCGATCGAGCCCGTTTCTGTACATCCGGATGCAGGCTACGCACCGCGATGCCTTTGTAGATTGCCGCGGTGCGCTTGTCCGCGAAGCTTTCGATCACGGCAGCGGACATCCCATGTTCTTCTCCTCGCCATGATGCGTCATGTTCCGGAATGCGATCTCGCCGGGAGAAGGGGCTTCCCCTTCCTCGGCGGCATCTCCTGGTCGGAAGCACTCCACATCGCCGCCTCCTGGAATTCCTCGTCTTCGCTGAAGATCGAAAGGGAACGTTCAGGCGGCAACCGACAGTATCGTTCCGACTCGTCTTGCCGTATCGGTGAAGTGCTGCACCTCCTCCGGGTGCAGGGAACGGCCAAGGATAGCGCGTTCGCGGTAGGAGAGCCATTTCTTGAGGACCTGGTAGCCGCCGAGCTTGTAGCCCCAGACGGCGGCGGGGACGTTGCGCCAGAAGGCGCGGGCGTTCAGGTGGACGTCGAAAGTGGTCTCGCCGAGCACGGGCAGGGTATCGCCGAGGGCGGCGCGTTCCTCCGGTGTGAAGGGGCGTTCGACGATGCGGCCCTGGCCAGGCATGACCGCGCCGCCCGTTCCATAATGGCCCCATCCGGCGCTCAGCGCGAAGTCGTCGCCGCTCATGTTGCGGCCGTCGGTGGTCGCGGGCACGGCGATGGCGGCGATCTCGGGGCGCAGCCGGCCTGAAGTGACGCCCGGAACGGGGGTGTCGGAGTCGAGGAGGCGGGCGAGTTCGCGGCCCCGGGCGGCCGATTGGGCGAGCGCGTGCGCCGCTTCCCTCCTGCCGACCTGCCCGGATGGTGTGGTTCGTGATTCCTTGTCGTTCGGGTTCGGTTCGCCAGCGGATAGGGCGTCCGTGTCCCCGAACACCTGGATTCCCGCTTTCGCGGGAATGACGAAGGTGGGCGAGACGCCTGCCTTGCTTGGTGGCGGGCCTGCGGCCCCGGACCTTCGGTCCGTTGCGGACGGGACGTCCACGTCCTCCGACGCGCCGTTCCCAGGCGCAGGCCAGCCGGGGAGCGGGATGCGCGGCCACTCCATGCGCAACGCCCCGGCGTTGGCCTCGCGGTAGGCGGGGTCGTGCAGCACGGCGAGTACGTGGTGGAACAGGTCCTCGACGCTCAAGCCGAGGCATTCCAGGTAGCGCAGGGCGGCGCCCGACAGGTTGGGGCGTCGCCGCCGCGGGCCGTCGTCATCACTTTCGATGCGGCGCGCGGCGGATGCAGGCGGCCTCGCTTCGGGGTTTCGCGTTCGCGGGCCGCCGGCATCGCTTCCGATACCGCGCGCAGTGTGATCGGGCAGCAATGGTCCGAGGCTGCGGGGAGCGCCATCGCCGTCACTTCCGATATGGCCGGCGGCATGGGCGGGTGGTCCCACTCCGGGGTTTCGCGGGCCGTCGCCATCGCTTCCGGTACGATGCGCGGCGTGATCGGGCGGCCTCGCTCCGGGGTTTCGCGAGTCGTCGTTGCCGATGTCGTTGTCGCTGAGCCAAGCGGGAAACATGATGGCGGTACGCTCGATCAAATGCAGAGATGCAAGGTGTTCTGCGAAGCAAGTCTGAGGCTCCGACGCATCTCTTCGAAGATGCTGAGCGGCGGAGAGCCACACATTCCCCTCGAACACATGTGGTCGGTAGTCAGGTACAGGGCGACCAAGCAAACCATGTTCTGCCTCCCAATAGAGCCAGCGATTGTCGAACGGCCGATAGGCGTGACGGACGAACCCGCTTTCATCCGGTCCGCCGCGAGCGAGTAGCGCATCGCGCACCGCACGGGCATCGCGTACGACAAAACCTGACGAGCTTTTCATCGCACTCGGATATCGCCGGGCGATTTCTTCGTGGCTTATATCCGGGTCGAAGTAGTCGGAGATTCTCGTTTTGAGGCGGTCGAGGTCGACATCGACAAGAAACGAGTCCCGCTTGGTCTGCACCCCCGGAAACGAGACCGGGAACAGGTCGGGCAGGGACGGCCACTCGAACCAGTCCTCGCTCACCGCCGTTTGCACGAAGGGCAGGCCCAGCGGCAGGAGCGGCGGCACGTCGGCATAGAGCGCGTCCGGCGCCGCCTCCGCCGTCTCCAGCAGGGCCTCCCGCTTCGCCTGTCCCCACAGATGGCGAAAGCCGATTGCCTCTGCCGGCACGTGCCCGGCCTTGCGCACCAGCGTCGCGATAGCGGTTCCGACCTGGATGCCCACCGGGTCGCCCCCGGTCGAGAAGATGCTCGGGTCCGGCGAGCCGTCCGGCGCCACCTTCCCGGTCTTGTACTTGTCCCCGTTCAGGCAGTCGATGCGGATGGCGTCGAACGCTTCAAGGTAACGCTCGCGCATCCCGGTGAAGGAGAGTCCGTCGAGCCAGGAGTAGTTCGAGATGAAGCAGACGATGCCCTGGCCGGTCTTCTCCGCGATGCGCCGCTCGGCCATGCGGAAGAAACGCACGTAGAGGTCGTTCAGCCCCTGGCCCTCGGGCCGGCGCACCCGCCTCGTCGTGCGGTAGGCCTCCGACAGCGCCCGCTCCTCGTCCACCGCCATGCCCGCGAAGCCGTTGTAGGGCGGGTTGCCGAGGATGACGAGGATGGGGGTGTCCTGCTTCACCCGCTCGGCCCGGTCGCGCTCCTCCTCAAGCTCCGGGAACGGTAGCGGCTTGGTCGTTCGCGGCTCCCAGCCGGTGAGCGCGTTGGTGAGGAAGATGCCGGCGCGCTCCTCTGCGTCGTCGGAGAGCGGCGCATCGAGGTCCTGCATGGTCAGCCCGACTTGCAGATGCGCGACCACGAAGGGCGCGGGCATGAGCTCGAAGCCGAACACCCGCCCGGTCGCCGCCTGCTTCACCCGGGCGCCGGCCAGCGCACCGAGGCCGCGTCCTTCCAGGTTGGCGGCGATGCGGCGCAGCACCTCCGCCAGATAGGCCCCGGTGCCGCAGCAGGGGTCGAGCACGTAGACGTGCTCCGCCGCGAGTCCGTCCTCGATGCCGAGGTCGTCCTTCAGCGCCCGGTCCACCCGCGCGACCATGTAGCGGACCACTTCCGCCGGGGTGTACCACACGCCGAGCTGCTTGCGCAGCGCGGGGTCGAAGGCTTCGAGGAAGGGCTCGTAGAAGTAGGGCACCGCCGGGCTCTGGCCGGCCGCCGGGTCCTGCCCGGCCGCCGAGTCCTGTCCGGCGCCCTCGCCTGCGTGGAAGCGGGCGAAGAAGGCTTCGCGGTCCACCCGGTCGAGCGCGGCGGCGGTCCAGTCCAGCACTTCGACGAGGCCCAGCGGTTGCAGCCGGCCGGGGTCGGAGAGCTGCTGGAACAAGGCCCGCAGCACTGGTACGCGCAGATGCCAGACCGCCGTGCGCCAGTCGAAGCGCGTGGTGCCGTGGCTGGCGGCGGAAGGCGGCGCGGGATGGTTCTCGGAGGTCCGGGGGCCGTCCGGCGCGTCGAGCTCCCCGTCACCGCCTTCAGGCGATGGCCCACCGCCGAAGCGCGACGGTCTACCGCCGGAGCGCGATGACCCGCCGCCACCGGCATTCCCCTCCGCACCGGCCCGCGCCCACAGCACCCAGGCGGAGAAGACGCCGTAGAACAGCGTCTGCACCAGGGTCGAGCGGAAGAAGCGCGCGCCCTTCACGCCCTCGAAACGCACCCCGAGCGCCTCTTCCAGCGCCTTGCGCACCGCTGCGAGCGACGGCGCTTCGCCCGCCGCCTCCACCCGCGCAAGACCGTCGCGGGCGTAGGAGGCGAGCAGCCACGCCACGTCCTTCGGCTCGGCCAGTGCGGCCCGATGCGACAGCGCACGGCACAGGTACTCGCCCAAGCCGGCCCCGACCTCGCGGGCGAAGGCGCGCGGCTTCTCCAACTTGCGGTGGAAGTCCTCCGCACTGTCCGCCAGCCGGAAGGTTTCGAGCCTCAAAGCGCGGCCCGCCGCGTCCTCGCCCACCAGCACGAAGTCGCGCGTGTTCGTCACCAGCACCAGACGGTAGCGGTCCCAATATCGGCTTACTTGGTCTTCCGCCGCCGTGAGCCAAGCGTCGTCACTGGCCGCCTTCACCTCCACCACCCCGCGCTCCGGCGCCTGTCCCTCGCGCGGCCGGCCCCGCTGCACCTGCCTCGCCGTGTACAGGCCGAAGTCGGGATGGCCCGCGCCCTGGTCGGCCAGCTCGCCCACGCAGAACACCTTGGGCTTGAGCGTCGCCCCGACCGCGTTGAGCAGGTTCGCGAGCGGTGCGTAGCTCGACCGCTCCCCGGTCGCCCCGCCCGAGGCGTGGATTCGCCCGAGGTCGGCGAAGTACGCCTCGACCGCCGCCGTCAATCGTGCGCTCGCGCCCGTCATCCGTCATCGTCCCTGTTGCCGCCGTGCGCGGGGCGGTGCGCAAACCCCGCTCTCGCCGCCTCGACCGTGGCGCGCATCGCTGCCGAAGGCCACCGGATTCGTCAGCATTTCGGTGCGCATTATGGGGCAGCCATCGAAGCCCGGCGAACCGGACCGACGGCATCGCTCCGGGTTCAAGTGCGCATTCAAGAGCGATCGCAACGTGCTCTGCTATGATCATCCGTCCGATACAGGGTCAGCTTCAATCTCTTCGTCACGAGATCGGCTTCATGTCAAGACTGGATACGGTACGCGAGCTGATTACCGAACTGTCCCCTGGTGAACAGGCGCAAGCGCTGCAATGGCTTGTGCGCTTCATGGGCCAGGCGTTCCCGGGAATCGAGCACACCGCCGGCGTATCCGGCGGCGAAGCATGTCTGCTGCGGACGCGGATTCCGGTATGGGTTCTGGTGCAAGCGCGCCGGCTCGGCAGCAGCGAATCGGAGATTCTGGGCGCATATCCTTCCCTGCGCGCCACGGACCTGAGCAATGCCTGGGCCTATTACGATGCCCACAAGGCGGAGATCGACCGGCAAATCACCGAGAACGAAGTCGCATAGCCAGTGGCCCGTCTGTATGCAGACGAGAACGTTCCGCTCCCCGTCGTCGAAGAGTTGCGCCTATTGGGACACGACGTCCTCACGATCTTCGAAGACGGCAAGGCCAATCGACGGTATCCCGATGCTTCGGTACTGCAGGATGCGGGGGCACATGGCAGGGTCGTCGTGACACTCAACCGCAAGCACTTCCGCCGCCTCCATAAAGAAGGATCGGATCATGCCGGCTTGGTGCTATGCACCTATGATCCCGACTTCGCGGGTCAAGCCCGACGGATTCACGGGCAGCTCTCGACACGAGACACGTTGAACGGTCAATTGATCCGTGTATACCGGCCCTCGAAATGAGCCGTTTCTCGAAGGCCGATGCCCGATCCTTGCTCCTTGCCGGCGAGGACCTCGTGGTCCGGTTCGCGGTGAAGCGGGAGGAGATCTTCAACAACGCCGGTAGCCGGTTATCCCTGTCGATGGACGGAAAGGCGATCGAGATCGAGGGGGTCGCTCTCCACGTAATCCCGGGCCGTCATGTCTTCCAACCGGCAGGCAGTCGGAGGATCAAGGCGAAATCGACCCGTCTGATCGAACAAGGCGATCCACCGATCCATGAATGACGGCCAATCGACTTTCACGTTCTCGGGATCGGAGTTCTTCACGAACCACCAACCGAGTCGAACCCGTTCATCGCTCCAGGACGGCGCGGCGCGAACCCTGATTTCGCGTAGCGCCCGCAGATGAGCGCCTTCCACCGTCTCCTTGTCGTGTTTGTCAACGAAGCGCCTCTGGAGGGCTTGCGCCGCGGCAACGAAATCATCGGGGAAAGCGAAGCGCGATCGCTTGCGCGCGAGAGCGAGGGCGAAGGCTCGCAACTCGTCGTCGGTCCGCCAGCCGGGTGTGCGCGTCCATCCGGCGACGACGGCCTTCTCGACGGTCATGGTGCGATCGAGGTCGGCGACCAGACATTCCCCGGCCGTCGCCGGGATGTAGGCGAAGGCCGGCCGCTTCAGACGGCGGACGGCTTCGACTTCTCTCCCGGTCATCTCGATCAGGGGAGCGACTTCGACGAACGGCCGGTCCCGGCAGCCTCGCACTGCGTCGCAAGTCTGGCTCGACATCACCATGCCGCGCACCGGTTCAAGGACGGGGGTGGCTCCGGTTTCGACGAGTTCGCCGCTGTCTGCCATGGCCCCGGCGACCTGGCGGGACGCCGGGCTGTGGGGGCGGGACAGGTCTGCGAAATGCAGGAACTCCAACCCGGCGTCCAGAGAGACATCCCCCTGACGCCAAGCCCGGAGCGCTTCGTCGATCGCCCTTTCGTCATCGCCCGCCAAGGGCATGGATCATTCAACCCGTACTTTTGGGCGCCCGCACCGCGCGGGCGACACGGGCCTTGGCCGGGATCTCCGGCCGTCCATGCTCCGCTTCCAGGAGGAGCACCGGCGCCGGAGGGCGACGCGCATCCTGGGCATTCCGGGAAAGAGGGATGCGGCGACGTTCCGGCGCCTGCACGACCTCGAACCGCATCATGGCCTCGTCGAAACGGCCGTCCTTCAACAAATCGAAGGTGGAAACGCCCGTGGCGTCATCCACGGCCAGGAGCCGGGCACGGGCGTCGGCTTGACCGCCGGAGCCGAGACGGCGGACGGCTGCCAGTATCCGGCGAATCATCCGATCGTTCCCGGCGGAGACGGGCTTGCCACTGGCCCAGTGATGGACGCTTCGGCGCGAGACGTCGAACAGATCGCCGAGCTCTTCCCACGTCAGGCCGGATCGCCTCCGAATTTCCAGGATGGCTTGAGCGGTGGATTCCGCCGGCATCTGCCGGATCTGCCCGACCGGACCCGTACTCGTACGCTCGACGATGCGGGGAAGCTCACAGGTGCCGGCAGTCGCCGATTCCTGCGGAGCGGTGGCGGTGAGAACAGCCACGATGGTCACGGCAATGGGGGAGCGATATCCGGGGCGCGGGATGGGACCGCCCGCGGAAGTGCGCGTGTACTGCGTGTCGTATGAACCTATCGGGAACATGGCTCTCCTCCGTAGAAGCTCAGGAATTCCTCACTGACCATCTCTCGAAACAGCCAGTAGAGGGACTCGGCGAAGCTCTTCGTCGTTGCCAACAGACCCTCGCTCGCGAAGGGTTGCGGCACGGACGTGAACATGTCCAGGTCCAGTACCCAGCTCGGATCGGCAATCGGCTCGAGGAGGTCGGGGTCGTGGGTCGCGTTCGGGGGCAGCAAGCCCCAACGTCCCTGAACGCGGCCGTCGTTCCGAGCGACGAACTGTGCTTCGGTCATCACGTGAACGATCGACTCCGTAAGGGGGGAGGATGAAGCCCGGGGCGGGCTCATGATGCCCAGGATCCCGGGTCGAACCAGATCGTCGATGCGTTCGACCGCTTCGCCGGTCAGCCGGTCGATGTAGCGCAATCCAAGGCGCTGGGCGTCCGCCGGTTTGAAGGTGTGCTCGACTGCCGAAACCACGGCATGCAGTCGGTCGAGAAAATTCCGGCGGCTGTCATAGCGGGGGGTCGCGAGAGACACGAAACCCGTCCCGAGAGACACCTGCCACCGCGGGTCCCGTTCCCGGTCGGCGAGGCGCCACACGACATCCTGGTTGACGTTCGGCGTCGGGCCCGTCGTCAGATCGATGGTGTGAACCTGATGCCTGCCGAGATGCGGATAGGTCTCGCGGAGCGCCTCCTGAAAGCCGGCTACGGTCTCGGGACCGTGGATCGCCAGGATGGGCGGGAACCTCACCTGGGCGACCACCTGCGCCAGAGGCGATCGAGGCAGGGGCACCTCGGTGGTCGGCATGGGGCACAGCGGCCGCGGCTCCTTCATGTCGGGACCCTCCTGCCTCCTGTCGAATGTGAAATGTAATGTGAAGCGGCCTCTCCTGGAAAGAGGCTCGACTCGTATGCGGGCATCGTTTTCGTGTTGGCAGACGTATCGCATCCGGTGAACCGAGCGTCGGCACACTCGCGCCCGCGCCTGCTACCCACGGCAAGACATGGGGCGGGACTCGGCCCGGATCGAGGCCCGCCACACCGCGCCGGCCAGCTCGTCTTCGTCCGGAAGATCGTCGAGGCCGATGAAGACGAGGGCCGAAGGCGGTGGTGCAGCGCCGTGGCTCGGCGGCAGACGCCGGAGCTCCAGCTCCACCGTTCGACCGCACGCCCGGACGAGGAGCCGGTCGCCGCCCATTCCGTCGGTCGGGACGACGAAACCCTTGGCGCGGAGCACCCGCGGCGCGAGCGCAGCGTCTCGGCGTCCGCGATGACCACCACCAGATCGCGGGAGAGTCCGGGATGGAGGGTCGCGACGTCCGCGATCGGGGCCGGATCGGCGACGCCGCTGGCCTCGACGAGGATCTGCTCCGGACGCCGGCTCCCGTCCAGCAGGCGGTCGATCGCGCCCACCAGATCGTCGCCCATGGAGCAGCAGACGCAGCCGTTGGCGAAGGTGAGGGTGTCCCCGCCGTGCGCCGCGACGAGGCTGCCGTCGACGTCCAGCTCTCCGAAATCGTTGACCAGCACCGCGTAGCGCACGCCGTGGGCGCCCGAGAGGATGCGGTTCAGCAGGGTGGTCTTCCCCGTGCCCAGGAATCCGCCGAGGACGGTCATCGGGACCCGGGCGGTCACGACGGCTCTCGCTCCGGGTCAACCGCCGGGACGGTTGCGGCGCCCGCCGGTCCGTCGCCGGCTGATGATTCGCCCCATCGGGACCCCCTCGATTCAACGTTGCATGAACCCCTGCATCCACAGGATACCGGCGCTGCCTGTCGGTCCATCGGACGACGTGCCTGCCGCCGGCTCTATCCGCCATCCTGCGCGATGCGACGCGCCATCCACTCCACGAACGCGGTGCGCGTCATGCGTCTCCTGCGCGCCTCGACGTCGATGAATGCGACCACACCTTCATCGAGGGTCAGGTTGGCGCGGACGTTGCGACCGGAGAGACGAATCAGGGGAACTGTGATGAGCGTGGAGCCCGCGGCAGGCGACACGTCTTCGAGCACGCTCGGAGCGACGAGCAGCCACCCGACCTTCTCCGTCTCGGTGGCGTAATCGCGAAGCGCTTCCTCTGCGTTCAGCAAGGCTTCGTCCAGGGTCGCGCCCATGGCGACGACGCCCGGCAGGTCGGGGAACGTGACGCCGCAGGCGCCGGTTTCTCCGTCGATCAGCGCAGGATACCGGGCCATCTCGTGTTCTCCCGATCGGTTGCAGGTCGAACCCACCCTGCCTTCCTTCTCGGTGTACAATCCGCTCCTTCCCCAGACGGCTGGACGACACTGACCGCGGACGCCCCACCCAAACGAGGCTTCGCCGAGTGATCAGAACCGCGTATGACGGGAAATTTCACCGTCTGGCGGCTTCCGTGGTCATCTCGATCGTCCGCTGGAATACTTCCCAGGATCATTCCTGATCGATCCGCTGAAAGCTACAGCGGTCAATAGCTTGATGAAGCGAGGCGAGACTGTTCTCGGAGTACTGGTGTGGGCGACAAATCCGCTATCGAATGGACTGACGCGACCTGGAATCCGGTGACGGGTTGCACAAAGATTACCCGTGGCTGTGACAATTGCTACGCCGAACGCCTTGCGGAGCGATTTCGCGGCACGCCCGGGCATCCGTTCGAGAACGGGTTCGACCTCACGCTTCACCCAAAACGACTCTCCCAACCGCTTTCATGGAGACGGCCCCGGAGAATCTTCGTCAATTCGATGAGCGATCTGTTTCACAAAAAGATACCCATGGAGTTCATCGACCGCGTGTTCGATACCATGGAGATCGCCAATCGGCATATCTTCCAGATCCTCACGAAACGAAGCTCGCTCATGAAGAATTACATAAGGCGGAGATATGCCCGGGGTGCGGCGCCTCCGCATATCTGGTGCGGCGTGTCGATCGAAGATCATGAAGCGACAGCCAGGGTCCGGCACCTTCAAAGGACCCCGGCCGCGGTTCGTTTTCTTTCCATCGAACCCCTTCTGGGACCCGTTGGAGAGATCGATCTTCAGGGAATTTCATGGGTCATCGTCGGCGGGGAGAGCGGCCCGGGCGCACGTCCTGTGAAAGAACGCTGGATCCTCGACATCAGGGACATCTGTGAGAGAAAAGGTGTCGATTTCTTCTTCAAGCAATGGGGCGGTTTGACGCCGAAATCGGGTGGCCGCGAGCTTGAAGGGGTCGAACACGACGCCATGCCCACATACCCGACCGGGGAGGGAGATCATGCCGTTCAGTTGGCACCCTGACGAATCTCCGCCTTCGATCGAGGCACACAGCAAGGCGAAGCTGGATGTTTTGCGCAGATACCTTCGCGCTTATTTCGACAGGTTGAACGTCAATCCTCAGCGAGAGGAATTCAAACTGGATCTTGTCGATGGCTTTGCCGGAGGCGGCACGTTCCTGGACGGCGACGAGATCTTGTCCGGTACGCCCCTGATCATGCTGGAGGAGTCGGAGGCCGCGAGGAGCAGGCTGAACCGGAGCCGGACCAAACCCCTGCATTTCGATTGTAAATGCTACTTCGTCGATGTGGAGCCGGCTCATACGGATCATCTTCGGAATGTTCTGGTTGAACGCGGATACGAAGTGGATGATGCCAGGATCGTCGTCCGCAATGGATCGTTCGAAGAAGAGGTTGATGGCATTCTCAAGGAAATCAGACAACGGCAGCCACGCGCCGGCCGCGCGATCTTTCTCCTCGATCAGACCGGATTTTCTCAAGTAGAGTTTGCGCTTGTTTCCCGTATTTTTCGTGAATTGCCGGCGGCGGAAGTCATACTGACGTTTGCCGCGGATGCGCTTGTCAACCACCTCGCTGAAACACCACAACTGATCAAAGCCGCCGCGCCGCTCCAATTGACCGAATCACAGATACACGACTTGATCCGGTATCGGGAAGGGGATGGTGGAAGAGCGCTTGTTCAGAGGACGCTGCGTACCCATGTTCGTGCAGTGACGGGCGCCGTTTACGATACGCCTTTTTTCATTCGACCCAGGCAGTCGCGCCGCGCCTTGTGGTTTCTCCATCTGTCGAGGCATCCTACCGCGCGCGACGTGATGATCCAGCGTCATTGGCAGCTCCGTAATACGTTCGAACATTATGGTCCCGGCGATTTCGGAATGCTGGGCTGGGATGCCCTGAAGGACTCCGAAACACTGCCTCTGTTCCATTTCGGAGAGCTGGAAGACAGACGGCTCCGGGAGCAACTTCTGAACTCGATGCCGAGAGAGCTGTTCAGCTTGGCAACTGAAGATCCGGTTACGGTGGACGCGATGCGGCATGCTTTCGCAAACGAGACGGCTGCTCCATTCTCGATCCTTGATGAAGTCGTCCTCCAACTCGCCAGAGAAAGGGAGATAAACGTTCTGACTCCGGAAGGAAAGATCCGTTCCCGCGCCCTGACACGGCTGCAATCTACCGACAGGATCGCATTTCCCGAGACACTGTTGCTTCCTGGAATTTCCCGTCTTCGCTGAGGGTTGGCAAAGGACGTTCAGGCCGTAGCCGACAGTATCGCTCCGATGCGGCGGGCGGTGTCGGCGAAGTACTGCACTTCCTCCGGGTGCAGGGGGCGCCCGAGGATGGCACGTTCGCGATAGGAGAGCCATTTCTTGAGGACTTGGTAGCCACCGAGCTTGTAGCCCCAGACGGCGGCGGGGACGTTGCGCCAGAAGGCGCGGGCGTTCAGGTGGATGTCGAAGGTGGTCTTGCCGAGCACGGGCAGGGTATCGCCGAGGGCGGCGCGTTCCTCCGATGTGAAGGGGCGTTCGACGATGATGCCCTGGCCGGGCATGACCGCACCGCCCGTTCCGTAGTGGCCCCATCCGGCGGTGAGCGCGAAGTCGTCGCCGGCCATGTTGCGGTCGTGCGTGGTGGCGGGCACGGCGATGGCGGCGATCTCGGGGCGCAGCCGGCCTGAAGTGACGCCCGGAACGGGGGTGTCGGAGTCGAGGAGGTGGGCGAGTTCGCGGCCCCGGGCGGCCGATTGGGCGAGCGCGTGCGCCGCTTCCCTCCTGCTGACCTGTTCGGAAGGTCCGGCCTGTGGTTCCCTGATGCCAGACCCTTGGGAGCGCGGGCGTCCCGCCCGCAAGCGGGCCGGAGGCCCGCCACCATGCAAAGCGGGCGGGACGCCCGCGCTCCCAGGAGGCCAGCCGGGAAGCGGGATGCGCGGCCACTCCATGCGTAGCGCCCCGGCGTTGGCCTCGCGGTAGGCGGGATCGTGTAGCACGGCGAGTACGTGGTGGAACAGGTCCTCGACGCTCAAGCCGAGGGATTCCAGGTAACGCCGGGCGGCGCTCGACAGGTTGGGACGGCGCCGCGGGCCGATGTCGTCACTTCCGATGCGGTGTGCGGCGGATGCAGGCGGCCTCGCTCCGGGGTTTCGCGGGCCGTCGCCATCGCTTCCGATACCGCGCGCGGTGCGATCGGGCAGCAATGGTCCGAGATTGCGGGGAGCGCCGTCGTCGTCACTTCCGACACGGCGCGCGGTGGGGTCGGGCTGCCACGCTCCGGAGTCTCGCGGGTCGTTGTTTCCAATATCGTCGTCGTGAAGCCATGCGGGGAAAAGACTGGCGCTACGTTCGATCAGATGCAGTTGGCCGATGTGTCTCACGAAACAGTTTTGCGCTTCCGCCGCACCTTTGCGGAGATGTTGAGCGGCAGATAACCACTTGTTCCCCTCGAACACGTGTGGCCGGTAGTCGCGCCGGGGTCGAGCCAGAAGGCCGGGCGATGCTTCCCAATAGAGCCAGCGATTGTCGAATGGGCGGTATGCACAGCGCATGAAGCCGGCCTCGTCCGGGCCGCCGCGTGCAAGCAGCGCCTCGCGCACCGCACGCGCGTCGAGTTGTACGGACGTGGTGTTTCTCATCGCGGCTGGATAACGTCGGGCGATCTCCTCGTGGCTCAAGGCGGGGTCGAAGTAGTCCGCGATGCGCGCCCTCAGCCGGTCGAGGTCGATATCGACGAGGAACCAGTCGCGATCGGTCTTGACCCCCGGAAACGACACCGGGAACAGGTCGGGCAGGGACGGCCAGTCGAACCAGTCCTCGCTCACCGCCGTGTGCGCGAAGGGCAGGCCCAGCGGCAGGAGCGGCGGCACGTCGGCATAGAGCCCGTCCGGCGCCGCCTCCGCCGTCTCCAGCAGCGCCTCCCGCTTCGCCTGACCCCACAGATGGCGAAAGCCGACCGCCTCCGCCGGCACGTGCCCGGCCTTGCGCACCAGCGTCGCGATAGCGGTTCCGACCTGAATGCCCACCGGGTCGCCCCCGGTCGAGAAGATGCTCGGGTCCGGCGAGCCGTCCGGCGCCACCTTCCCGGTCTTGTACTTGTCCCCGTTCAGGCAGTCGATGCGGATGGCGTCGAACGCTTCAAGGTAACGCTCGCGCATTCCGGTGAACGACAGCCCGTCGAGCCAGGAGTAGTTCGAGATGAAGCAGACGATGCCCTGGCCCGTCTTCTCCGCGATGCGCCGCTCGGCCATGCGGAAGAAACGCACGTAGAGGTCGTTCAGCCCCTGGCCCTCGGGCCGGCGTACCCGCCTCGTCGTGCGGTAGGCCTCCGACAGCGCCCGCTCCTCGTCCACCGCCATGCCCGCGAAGCCGTTGTAGGGCGGGTTGCCGAGGATGACGAGGATGGGGGTGTCCTGCTTCACCCGCTCGGCCCGGTCGCGCTCCTCCTCAAGCTCCGGGAACGGTAGCGGCTTGGTCGTTCGCGGCTCCCAGCCGGTGAGCGCGTTGGTGAGGAAGATGCCGGCGCGCTCCTCTCCGTCGTCGGAGAGCGGCGCGTCGAGGTCCTGCATGGTCAGCCCGACTTGCAGATGCGCGACCACGAAGGGCGCGGGCATGAGCTCGAAGCCGAACACCCGCCCGGTCGCCGCCTGCTTCACCCGCGCGCCGGCCAGCGCGCCGAGGCCGCGTCCTTCCAGGTTGGCGGCGATGCGGCGCAGCACTTCCGCCAGATAGGCCCCGGTGCCGCAGCAGGGGTCGAGCACGTAGACGTGCTCCGCCGCGAGTCCGTCCTCGATGCCGAGGTCGTCCTTCAGCGCCCGGTCCACCCGCGCAACCATGTAGCGGACCACTTCCGCCGGGGTGTACCACACGCCGAGCTGCTTGCGCAGCGCGGGGTCGAAGGCTTCGAGGAAGGGCTCGTAGAAGTAGGGCACCGCCGGGCTCTGGCCGGCCGCCGGGTCCTGGCCGGCCGCCGAGTCCTGCTCGGCGCCCCCGCCCCCGTGGAAGCGGGCGAAGAAGGCTTCGCGGTCCACCCGGTCGAGCGCGGCGGCGGTCCAGTCCAGCACTTCGACGAGACCGAGCGGTTGCAGCCGGCCGGGCGCTGCAAGTTGCTGGAACAGCGCCGCGAGCACCGGTACGCGCAGATGCCAGACCGCCGTGCGCCAGTCGAAGCGCGTGGTGCCGGCGCCGTGGTCGCCGGTGGAGAGCGGCGCGGGGTGGCTCCCGGATTGCCGGGGGCCGCCCGGCGCGTCGAGCTTCCCGTCACCGCCTTCAGGCGATGGCCCACCGCCGGAGTGCGATGACCCGCCGCCGAAGCGCGATGACCCGCCGCCACCGGCATTCCCCTCCGCACCGGCCCGCGCCCACAGCACCCAGGCGGAGAAGACCCCGTAGAACAGCGTCTGCACAAGGGTCGAACGGAAGAAGCGCGCACCCTTCACGCCCTCGAAGCGCACCCCGAGCGCCTCCTCCAGCGCCTTGCGCACCGCTTCGAGCGACGGCGCATCGCCCGCCGCCTCCACCCGCGCAAGGCCGTCGCGGGCATAGGAGGCGAGCAGCCACGCCACGTCCTTCGGCTCGGCCAGTGCGGCCCGATGCGACAGCGCCCGGCACAGGTACTCGCCCAAGCCGGCCCCGACCTCGCGGGCGAAGGCGCGCGGCTTCTCCAACTTGCGGTGGAAGTCCTCCGCACTGTCCGCCAGCCGGAAGGTTTCAAGCCTCAAAGCACGGCCCGCCGCGTCCTCGCCCACCAGCACGAAGTCGCGCGTGTTCGTCACCAACACCAGCCGGTAGCGGTTCCAATACCGGCTCACCTGCTCGCCCGCTGCCGTGAGCCACGCATCTTCCCCGAAGGAAGCGCCGCGTCCGAAGGAGGCGCTGACTCCCCCGGCGGCGCCACGTCCCAGGGAAGCACCAGTCCCGGAGGAGGCGCCCGCTCCGGAGAAAACACCGATTCCGGCAGAAGTACCGGCCCCGGCAGAAACGCCGCCTCCGAAGGAGGCGCCGCCTCCCGCCGCCTTCACCTCCACCACCCCGCGCTCCGGCGTCTGCCCCTCGCGCGGGCGGCCCCGCTGCACCTGCCGCGCCGTATACAGGCCGAAGTCCGGATGGCCCGCGCCCTGATCAGCGAGTTCACCGACACAGAACACCTTGGGCTTGAGCGTCGCCCCGACCGCGTTCAGCAGGTTCGCGAGCGGCCCGTAGCTCGACCGCTCCCCGGTCGCCCCGCCCGAGGCGTGGATTCGCCCGAGGTCGGCGAAGTACGCCTCGACCGCCGCCGTCAATCGCGTGCTCGCACCCGTCATCCGTCATCGTCCCTGTTGCCGCCGAGGGCAGTGCGTATGCAAGCCTCGCCCTGAACCGCCCCGGGAATCATGCCGAGCCAACAGGCCGCCTCCTCGCGCCCCATCGCATCGATGCCTTCGGCTACCGCCCGCAGACGATCCGGCTCATGCCCGCGGCGACCTGCGCGAGATCCGCCGCGAAGTCGGCCTCGGCGAGCGCTCCCCGGAGGATATCCTCCCGCGGACGCGAGGTCTCGAAGAGGGCAGCAGCGAGCGTAGCGCCTTCCAGCCGCCCGTCGCGCCTTCCTCGGCGATGGGGAATCTCGGGCCGCGTCTCACCGGAGCCGCAGCCTGTTTCCCTGCACCGTAGCGCACCTGCGATGCGGGCGTCGCCGCAAAAACGATCGTCGGGAAAGAAATCCGTCTACACTCGGATCTCGCGGCAGGCGGGTGCCCGCGCAACCCGCCGGCGGCGCCCCGATTTCCGCGATGTGTCTCCACCAGGGGGCAGGACGCGAGACAACCGCATGCCGCCGAAGATTCGGGAGTGGGTCGGGGATCTGGAACGAGCGGGGTTCGCGAACCGTGGCGGCAAGGGAAGCCATCGGAATTTCGTTCATCCTCGATTGGCGAAACCGATTACGATCTCGGGACGGCTTGGTGATGACGCGCGCCGGTACCAGGTCCGCGCGGTCCGTCGAGCCATCGAGGAGTCACGACAGTGAAAGAAAGCGCGCGCTACGTCAAGATCGTCGAATGGTCGGATGAAGACGGATGCTATGTCGGAAGCTGTCCCGGCCTGTTTCTCGGTGGCTGCCATGGGACTGACGAACGTAGCGTGTTCGAGGAGCTCTGCATAATCGTGGAAGAGACGATCGCCCTCTACCACGCCGACGGAAAGCCGCTTCCCCCACCCACGGCCGGGAGCGATCTGGAGAACAGGCTGCAAGCCGTCGCCTGACTACGCTGCCCGCTCGGATCGATCTTCACGCCGGTTCCCGTGGCCCGTGTCGAGGGCTCTCGATGATTGCCTTCACCACCAAAACCGTTCATGTACCTATATCCGTTGTTCCATGAACCATGCGGGCTACGCCGCCGCGCCGACACCGTTCGTGGTCACGCCCGACGAAGCATGGCAGGCAGCGGCCCGAAAGACAGGGAGCCGCCCTCATGATCACCAAGCCCACCTTCGCCCGACGCATCCGCGTCACCCACCCTCGCGCCCGGAAGAAGGCGGCGGGGGAAACGAGGTGGTCACGACGGGGCTGACGCCGGTGGCCGAGGCGGCTCGGCATCGTCCGGATCCGAGCGGCTTGCACGCCTGGGATGATGGCGGGTACACGCTTCAGGGCAGGGCCGGCCATGCGACGAACGGCGACAGCTACGGGCTCGGCTGCGGGTCGAGCCCGAAGGCGCGGTTCCGATCGACCGGCACGAGCGAGAAGCGTTCCTTCAAGGACTTTGCGAGCGGTGCCGGACCGGGTGCTTCAGCAATGGGTGGTGGGCGTGTTGCAACCGACGGCGCAGGGTCCGCTCGGTGGGTTCGGTCGGAGTGTGATCCAGGACGGCTGTTCGTTCGCGGTCAAGGATGCGCTTCGTGAACAGTACCCGGGACGATTCAGGAAGCAGAACCCTGCTGCGGTGGAGCTGCATGACGATGAGTCTGCTGAATGAATCGGTGGGGCAGGTGACGTTGACGGCGGACACGGCGCCGGAGCGGCCCCATCTGCCCTTGCCCGAGGCGCTGCGCGATGACCTGCGGTTGGCGGACCGAGGGTACTTCGACCGGGAGTATCTCGGTGCGGTGGACAGGGCGGGTGGGTACTTCGTGATGCGTGCGAGCGCATCGGTCAATCCGAAGGTGCAGGGTGCATATACTTGGGAAGGGGAGGCGTTGGAGGGGTGGTCCGGGCAATTGTTGAAGCAGGGGGGTTCCGTCGAAGGGCGAGACGGTCGATCTCGATGTGGCTTGGGGGGAGGGAGAGAAGGAGTTGGAGTTGAGGCTGTTGGCGCGATGGAATCGTGACGAGGGGTGTCATACGGTTGTTGGTGACGAATCTGCTGCGCGCCCGATTCAGTGCGGAGCAGGTGGGGCAGCTCTACCGGTTGCGGTGGCAGGTCGAGCTGTTGTTCAAGGAGTGGAAGTCGTATGCGAATCTTTGCGTTCGACACGAGCAAAGCGGGGATGGCCGAGGGGCTGATATGGACGGCGATTGCGGCGTCGGTTCTGAAGCGTTGTCTGGCCCGGATGACGCAGGCATTGCGAGGGGTCGAGGTCTCGACGCGGAAGGTGGCGATGTGTGCGCGTCATGGATTGGGGGATGTGTTCCGTGTGCTTGCTCGTGGAAGGAGACGAGGCTTTCTTCCCGTGTTACGAGGCTTGGTGGATTATCTGGCGAGCAATGCGACTCGGTCCCATCCGAAACGAGACCGCAAGAGAGGACGACTCCAATTCGGATTGGAGCCGGTTTTGTGATTTCCTCAAGTACCAACCTATGTGATGTCTTATGCCCGCAAGAAGCCATGAACCGAGTCATCACGCGAATCACGCGCGCAGTGCGTCCCGGAAGCCGAGGTCCATCGTCCCTTCCTCGATTCAGAAATCGGTCGGCGCCCCGCCCTCGCGCTTGCGCCGCTCCACGAAGGCTTCGAGCTCCTCGCGGACCGCCTCGTCCATCGGCGGCGCCTCGAACTCGGCGAGGATCTTCTTCCACAGCGCGTTGGCCCGCCGCGGGGTGTCGATCGCGCCGCGCTCCTCCCAGCTCTCGAAGTTGCTCCAGTCGGAGAGGAAGGGGCCGTAAAACGCGGTCTCGTAGCGGTCCTGGGTGTGCCGGCAGCCGAAGAAGTGGCCGTTGGGGCCGACCTCCCGGATGGCCTCGACCGCGACGTCCTCTTCGGTGACCGGCACCGGCTTCAGGTAGGCGACGATCTGTTGCAGGGTCTCGCAGTCCATCACGAATTTCTCGTACGAGGCGCACAGCCCCCCTTCCAGCCAGCCCGCCGCGTGGTAGACCACGTTCACCCCCGCCGCCACCGCCGACCACAGCGAGAACGCGCTCTCCCACGCGGCCTGCGCGTCCGGGCAGTTGGCGGCGCAGGCGTTGGAGGCGCGCAACGGCAGCCCGTAGAAGCGGGCCATCTGGCCCGACATCTGGGTCGCGCGGAGGTACTCCGGGGTCCCGAAGGCGGGGGCGCCGGTGCGCATGTCCACGTTCGAGGTGAACGACCCGATGGCGCAGGGCACGCCCGGCTTCACGCACTGGAGCAGCACGATGGCGGAGAGCCCTTCGGCCACGAACTGCGCCACCGCGCCGGCCAGCGTCACCGGGGCCATCGCCCCGGCCAGGGTGAAGGGGGTGACGAAGACGGGCTGGCCGCGACGCGCGAGCCGCATGGCGCCGTCGAGCATCGGCCAGTCGTGCTTGAGCGGCGAGGAGGAGTTGATGTTGGTGTACATGCGCGGCGCCGCCTCGAACGCCTCGTGCGTGAGGCCGCCCGCGATGCGCGCCATCTCCATCACGTCCTCGACCCGCGCGGTGCCGAGCGCGTAGGCGTGGGGGACCTTGTCGGTCAGGGTGAGCTTGTCGTAAAGGCAGTCGAGATGGCGTATCGAGGGATGCAGATCCACCGGTTCCACCGGGTAGCCGCCGGCCATGTGGATGCAGTTGAAGTACTGGGTGAGCTTGAGCAGGTCCCGGTAGCTCTCGCGGTCGCCGGGGCGGCGCCCGCGGTCGAGGTCCGAGCAGTTGGGCGGGCTGGAGACGTTGACGAACGCCATGTGGCGCCCGCCGATGGGAACCACCCGTTCGGGGTTGCGCGGGGTGAGGGTGAAGCGCGGGGGCGCGAGGGCCACCTTCTCCATCACCAGCTCCCGATCCATGCGCACGTTGGTGCTGCCGGGGCGCGTCTCGCAGCCGGCGACCTTCAGGACCTCGCGGGCCTCGTCGTTCAGGAACTCGATGCCGATCTCTTCGAGCACCCGCATCGCCCCGTCGTGCACCGCCTGCACCTGCTCCGCGGCGAGCGGTTCGGTGGGAGCGTCACCGTTGACGGGGATCTCCCAGGGAAGCTGGCGGACCGCCGGCCCTGCCCCGCGAAGATTGGCGCTTCGCCCGCCGCCCCGGCGCGACCGCCGGCGGGTTTCGCCGTGTACCGGCTCCATGGGTCTCTCTCCTTCTGCCCGTTTCGAGTCCGCGCGTGAGGCGTGGACCTTGCCCGGAGGATCAGGGAGATGATAGGCGGATTTGCGGCCGATGATGATCCGGTGGTGCGGACCACCGGCGAATTCTGCCGGCAGACTCCGTCTGCCGTCTGGAACTCCAATCCAAAAGCAGATTTGATCGGAACAGGTTGGCAGATTGAGAAGGTATCGGAGCAGGTAGCGAGTCCATGGCCCGAGGAGCCGGATGCTCGAACAGGGCAGGTCCGAATCTGTGGGAGCCGCGGGTGGGTAACCGCCCGCGGCCACCCGGCCTGACAGGTTCTGCGTCGTCTGAACACCCGGTGCCGCCATGCGCCGGCGGGCTTCCTTGGGTTCAGGTGAACTTGTCGTACCGGATGTCGGAGGCAGGAAGCCGGGCTTCGGTGATCAGCATGCGCAACGTTGCGTCCACCATCGGGGGAGGGCCGGCGACGAACGCCGTCGGCCCGTTCCAGCGACCGGCCATGCGCTCGCCGGCAACGGAATGCACGAAGCCTTGGGCTACGTCGATGCACCGGGGGACGCGAGGGCCGCGGACCGCGGCCGGCTCCTCGGAGAACGCGATGGTGACCGTAAGCCGGCTCTCCGCGGATTCGACCAGCCACGCGAGCTCATCGGCGAAGAACACGTCCTCGCGCGAGCGCACCCCGAAGAACACGTCGCCCCGCCGCCGTTCGAAGTGGCCACTCGACGCGGCGTGCGAGAGGATGGACATCATGCCGGCGATGCCTGAACCGCCGGCAATGCACAGCAGGTCCCGGTTCTCCTCCGGGCGCCAGATGGCCTTGCCGAGCGGCCCGAACACGTCGAGCATGCTGCCCGCGCGCCTGGGTCCGATCCAGCAGGAGAAGCCGCCCCCGGGCTTGTGCTTGACGACGAAGGCCAGGCGGTCGGTGTACGCGGCATGGTTGGTCATGGAGTACGCACGGTATCCATCGAGCCCGGGGGCCGAGAGCACGACGAACTGCCCGGCGTCGAACGGGATGGGTCGATCGAGGGTGACGCGGAACGCGGTGACGTCGCGGGTCAGGGGCTGGGCGTCAGCGAGTGTTCCGAACAGATGGCGCGGCCTCCACGCGCCGCCGGCTCCGGCTTCGATCCGCGAGGGGACGAGGATCTCGCAGTCGCCGAGCGCGACACCCTGGCACATGAGGAACTCGCCCCGCTGGCGTTTCAGCCCGGCGAGCCCCGGCGCCTCCGGCCATGCGTCCTCGACCGTGCCGGGGCGGGCGCGTGCCTTGCAGGTGCCGCATGAACCCGTCGCGCACTCGTAGGGAACGTCGAGACCCGCGCGCAGCGCCGCATAGAGGATCCGCTCGCGCGGCGCACACTCGATGTCGTGGTGCGACGTCCTGGTGCGGATGGTGACCTTCAACGCCCGCCCTTCATCGGCGTCGATCCTTCATCGACGCGGGTCCGTTGCCGGAGACTGCCGGCCCGCCTCGCGGATCGGAGTCGCCCTATTCATCGATTCATCGCCTGCCCGTTTCCCTGAAAAGAATCCGCTCGGTCGCGATGCGCTGTCCGGACCCGGAGCTCTCGACCTTCAACGCCGCGCCTGGTGCGCATTCCGCGGATCGGAGTCGTCACCTTCATCGCCTGCCCGTTACCGTGAGGAGAATCCGCTCGGTCGCGATGCGCTGCCCGACCCGGGACCTTCGATCTTCAACGCCCCGCCCCGCAGCGGCCGGCCCTTCATCGAGGCCGGTCCCCTGTCAGGGCAACCGCATATAAACCTCATGATTTATCAACATGTCAGAGGAGTCACCATCATTCAGGTCAATTCGAAAAAGGGCGCAATCTGGAAAACGAACACGGATCAGCACCGTTTTCCATCGGAAATGACCGTTTGAATCGCATTAACTCACTGAAATCGAGATATTTTTAGTGGTCTTGCCCTGGGTCCCCTGTCGGAGCACGACCGGCGGAACCTACCACTCGAAGTCGTCGTCCTCGTCGTCTTCATGCTCGTAGACGAGCTCGCTCTCGATGCGGGCGTAGACGTCTCCGGCCTCGACCTTCACGTCGTAGCGCAGCAGCGTGAGGGCGTTCTCGGCCGGACCGGCCGCTTCGCCGGTGCGCATGTCCCACTGGTAGAGGTGCTTGCTGCACGTCAGGACGGAGCCGGCGCACATCCCGGACTGCTCGAGCGGCTCCTCCATGTGGGGGCAGGCGGGGGGGAAGATGCTGAAGCCCCCGTCGTCGAAGGCGGCCACGACGACCCTCACACCGTCCACGTCGAAGGAGGCGAGGCGGTTCGGGGCGACGGCGTCCGTCGCGCACACGCGCTTCCAGGCCATTCCCGATCAGCCTCCCGTTCTTCGTTTCAGGCGCCGGCTCGTTCTGCCGTCGTCCGCGAATACCGATGGTCGTGGCAACGCGGAGCCCGCGGTTCGCGGTATGCGGGCTCCGGCGCCGTCGGGTCCGCGCATCGGACCCCGCCGGACTCCGCCGCACTGGCTTCAGATCGGCCAGTGCGATCCCTTGTCGAGGCGGCGCGTGTCAAGCCGCACGATGCGTTCCACGAACTTCGCGCTCCCGTTGTCGAGCTTGAACCGGTCGTGGTACTTGCCAACCAGGAACAGGTTCGACGATCCCGCTTCGACGTGCGAGGCCATGCCGTCGAGGACGGTGCGGTAGACCGCGAAGGAGGAGACGGCGGAGGCGCCCGCGCCGTCCTCGTCGACCGCGACCCGGTAGACGACGGTGTGCCGCGAGAGCGGCGAATGGTCCGAGTTGTGCTTCGGCAGCATCTCGCACATCGACGCCAACTCGGCCCGGCTGCCGTCGAGGTAGGTCATGTCGTAACGGATCTCGGGGCTGAACGCCTTGATCGCGTAGTAGAACCCGTCGTCGCACAGCGCGAGCCAGTCCTCCCACCGGCACTCGTCGAGGGCGAGGCTCGCTTCGTAGATCGCCGAGCGGATCGTGTCGTTCGGGGTGCTCATGTCGACTCCGTGGTGTCGCCGGGCCTCTCGTCCGGCTCCTGCCGCCCTGTCCGGCGGCTGCCACACCGCCGGCTTCAGGCGGCTTCCGCCCAGGGCTTCTCCGGATCGGAAGGCCGGCGGTTCATCCACCTGCCCCACTCGTCGTAGAAGTGGCGCATCCCGACCTCGTCGTGGATGGTGTTGTTCTCGTGCCGGCCGTGCAGGATGCGCCGCGGCTCGGCGTGCTCGTTCATCGCCGCCTGCTGCGTGGTGACCGCGAGGAGGTCTTCGTGCAGGTTGCGGCCGAAGGGACCCCAGATGCTGTTGTGGTGGCGGACCCGCGACATCCGCTCCTCGGGGGTGTCGCTCTTCAGCCCCAGCCCCCGGAACTCGATGAGCACCCGATCCGGGGCCAGCGGGGTCATGACGTCGCAACGCAGCGCCGACCCGCGGAGGTTGAAGTTGACCCCGGGGAACATGTCGATCATGTACCAGTGGTTCGGCGGCAGCCCGGGGAAGGAGAGCGATTCGCGCGACTCGAACCCTTCGTATTTGTCGTACTGCACCTCGAACGAGCCGACGGTGACGTGGCCGTTCTCGAACCCGGTGTTCTGGCGCGCGAAGTAGGCGTCGTTGAAGCCGGTGATGCGGTTATGGTAGTGCAGGTAGTCGTGGTAGAACTCCGAGTTGGTGTCGTGCCACAGCTTGTAATTGCAGGGGATGATCGCCTTGTGGTAGTGGAAGACTTCAAGCGGCTCCGCCCCGACGTGATCCTTCAGGCAGTCGAAGCTGCCGGCCCCCCACTCCTCGACGGTCTTGCCGATCGCGTCGTCGAGGGTCACCCAGACGAACCCGCCGAACCAGACCTCGCAGCGCAGGCGGCGCAGCCCCACGTCGGTGCGTGAGAGCCGGCTCTGGTAGCCTTCCTTCTCGCGCGAGATGTGCGCGCAGTTGCCCTTCATGTCGAACTGCCAGCCGTGGAACATGCAGGTCATGTGCTTCGGCGCACCGGACGCGGTTCCGTCCCGGAAGCTGCCGGAGGGACGGTTCTCGATGGTGTTGCCGCGATGCGGGCAGACGTTGAGGAACGCGCGCACCTGACCGTCCGGCCCCCGCACCACGATCACCGGCTCCCGCGCGATGGTGGTGGTGCGGAAATCGTAGGGCTCCGGGATCTCCGATTCGTGGCACACCGCGATCCAGCTCTTCTTCCAGATCTTCGAAAGCTCCTCCTCGAAGATCCCCCGGTCCGAGTAGATCCGGCTGTCGATGTACTCGCCGTCCCGGAGCACCCCGGGCACTTCGTTCCAACGCTTGTGGTTTCTGGCTGGCATCTGTCGAATCCTCCTTCTCTCTGGCCCGAATCACACGGACGGACCGCCGCCCGCGTGATTCGGAGCACTCTTCGTCGGTCGGTCGATCCGCGTCCGCGACCTTTGCTTGCAGGCGCGGGCGCCCGAAACACGCCCGCCACCGGACCGGGTCATGGGAAACCAATCAGCGGCATTTGTAAATTTCTTCAAACGAATACGCTGATTGGCCTCGCCGATGAACCGATGACGCTCCGCGGTACGCCCGGGTCCGTGGTGGCCGGCAGGTCAGCGCGGAGTCTTCTTCTTCGGGGGTTCGTAGTCCTTCATCGGCCGGTGGAAGACGCTGTAGGCGTGCTGGTAGCTGATCCCCAGCGCCGGATAGATGTCGCCGACGCTCCATCCTTCCAGCGCCAGCGCCCGTATCTTGTCGGACGTCTTCCCAAGCTGCGCGACGGCCTCCGGTATCTCCCGCGTTCCCTGCCGGGGCCGGCTCGACGCCGGTCGCGGGGGCGGCTCAGCGGCCTGCGGAGCCGGCTCGGCCACCCTCGGAGCCGGCTCGGCCACCTTCAAGACCGGCTCTGCCGGGCGCGGAGCCGGCTTGGCCCTCTTCGATCCCGGAGCGGCCGCCTTCGCCTTCCTGCGGCGCCGGTTCTCGATCTCCTCGAGCTTCGAGTCCCACTCCATCGCCCGGGCGAATTTCTCGATCTCCGTCTCCTCCATGAACACCGAGTGTTCCGGACCCGGATAGACCTTCGCCTTCACCTCGTCCCGGTAGCGGGTGAAGACGTCCTCGATGATCGGAATGAAGTCGGTGTAGATCTTCGAGTGCCGCGGGGTGTGCTCGGGGTAGAGGTGCATCAGATCGGAGGTGATGATGTGGACGCCGTGCCCGCCCTGGCCGCCGCCGAGGCTGACGACCGGCACCGGCAGGGTCCGGGCGAGATACTCTGTGACCTCCTGGGTCGTGACCTCCGTCATGATGGAGAAGCATCCCGCCTCGACGAAGGCGACCGCGTCGTCGACGAGCTCTCGCGCGCGGTCCGCGGTCTTGCCCTGGGCGAAGAAGCCCCCGAGCTGGGCGATGCGCATGGGGGTGATGCCGATGTGGCCCTGCACCGGAACACCGGCCTTCACGATCGCCTCGACGTTCGGCGCATGATGGCGGTTGCCCTCGCACTTCATCACCTCTGCATTCGCCTCGCGCACGAAGCGCCCGGCGTTCTCCACCGCCTGCTCGGCCGAGGTGTGGAAACTCCAGTAGGGCATGTCGACCATCCGCAAGCCGTACCGCGAGCCCCGATCAATCGCCTTGGCCATCATCATCACCTCGTCGAAGGTGACGGTCACCGTGCTCTGGTGGCCGAAGAGGATCATGCCGCCGGTATCCGACACGCAGAGGATGTCGACGCCGAGGTCGTCGGCGATGACCGCGCTGCGGTAGTCGTAGATCGCCATCTGCACGATCTGCTCGCCCTCGCGCATCTTGCGCATCAGGGTGCGCAGCGTGGTCTTTCGGCGCTTCTTCGGTGCCTCTGCCATCGGATGGTTCCTCCCGATCGTTCCTGGTCGTGTTCCCTAGCCACTGGCGCGCGGGCCACCGGCGCACACACCCGGTGGCGCGTGGCCGGCGGCCCGCCGGTGGCCTTCGGCGGATGGTAGGTGGCGCGTCGCGGCGGTGTCTAAGAGATCTTGTTTATCGCATCATAGGAAAAATCATATCAAACAGCGGATTGACGGCCGGAACGAGCCGCCCTGCACGATGCGGGTCGACTGCGGACATAGATCAAGCTAATCGTTCCATTGAAGTGAATGATTTTACAAATGGGGAAAAGTTCGTTGCCATAGGAGCGACAGGGGCCGGCTTCGGCCGGTACCCCTCGCCGCGGGCGGAGGAGAGGGAACGACCCTCGCCGCCCGTAACAAAAGGCCCTGAAAGGGCTTGTTGCTCAGAAGGAGGAGGTGCGATGTCTACCCGAATGAACGTGAAGCAGGTCTCGGCGGCGGCGGCGGGAGCCGCGCTGGCGGCGTTGATGGCGGCGCAGAGCGCTTCGGCGCGCGTCGACTTCGGCAAGGAAGGCGAAGCGGTGAACCTGGTCGTCGGCTACCAGCCGTACTACACCGAGTCGTGGTCCGGGGTGGTCAACAACGGCAAGGGCTTCTGGAAGAAGTACCTGCCGGAGGGCTCGACCGCGAAGTTCGAGATCGGGCTGCAGGGCTCGGTGATCGTGAACGCCATGACCGGCGAGAAGCAGCACATCGGCTACATGGGCGACATGCCGGCAATCGCCTCGACGTTCCGCAACATCAAGGAGCGCGGGGGCACGGACATCCGCATCGTAGCGGTGCTCGGCACGTCGAAGCAGCAGTGCAACATCTTCCTCGTGCGCAACGACGCGCCGGAGTTCGCCAACGGCAGGGAAGCGGTGGCGTGGATGGACGGCAAGGTGACCTCCGCCCCGCACGGCGCGTGCACCGACCGCTTCGCGCGCCTCGCCTTCCAGAAGGCGGGCATCGAGCCGAAGCGCTACCTCAACCAGAACATCGAGGTCATCACCACGAACTTCCGCGCCGGCAAGCTCGACGCGGCGGCGATCTGGGAGCCCACCGCGTCGAAGATCGTGAAGGGCGGCATCGCCCGGCGCGCGGCCAGCGGCGAGGACTTCGACGCCCTCGACGGCGGCTTCATGGTCATGCTGAACGATCTCATCGAACAGCGTCCCGACGTGCACCGCGGCTGGCTGGAAGCGGAGCTCGACGCCCAGCTCTACATGCTCGATCCGGCGAACGCGGACGACGTGGCCTCGATGGCGGAGGCGCAGACCGAGCAGATCGACAAGGACGTGCTGAAGCACTCGCTGTTCGGGGGCTGGCCCGAGAACCAGGGCGGTGGCGAGGTGAAGGTGCAGCTCGACTTCATCGTCACCGACCGGGTCAAGGGGCTGCTCGACGACGCCACCGCGTTCCTGTACAGCCTGCCCAAGAAGCCCGCCGCCGCCGCGATGATCCGCGAAGGCGGGGTGATGGACGGCGTGGCGCGCGATCTCCTCGAAGCCCGCGGCCTGTCGAGCCCACTCGGGGTGATCAAGGCACAGATGTGAGTCGGCGAGGGCCGGAGCCCGGCTGCCCGGACCCCGGTGCACGCGAAGGGATCGTTCCGATCCCTTCGCGCTTCGCCGTCCGGGCACATGGGTGCGGACCTGGAAGCGACGCATCCGGAGGACGCGGGCGTCCCGCCCGTCGAGCGCCCGCGAGATGAAGCATGGGCCGCGGGATCTGCCGGGAATCCATCCCATATGCGCACCCTCGGACCGGGACCTTCGACCTTCGACCCCCGATCCGCTACGGGCGGGATGCCCGTGATCCCGCGCCGGACCCCGCGCACCCGATGCCGCACCACATGGCTGTTCCGGCATGGGTTGTTCCGGCATGGGTTGTTCCGGCATGGGTTGTTCCGGCATGGGTTGTTCCGGCATGGGTTGTTCCGGCATGGCCGGACGTCCGCCACCGCCGTTTCGGTCAAGCCACTCGCCAAGCCGCCGCGCCGGCAGACATAATGAGGGACCCACGGCGCTCCCGCGCGCCTCGGAGAGGACCTTGAACGGCATGACCGGTGGTCCCGTCGAAAACGTATCCTCCGGCCCGCAGCCGCCGCGTGGGGCGGCGATGATCGCCTACCGCGCGGGCAAGGCGGTGCGCACCTCCGCCCCCTACCTCACGGTGCTCGGCATCGGGGCGTGGCTCGTGGCCTGGTGGCTGTTCAGCGAGGTGTGGCTCCTGCCCCGCTTCGACAAGATGCCCGGCCCGGTCGCGGTGCTGTCGGACCTCTTCGCCCGCGAGCCCTTCCAGGGCATCTCGGTGTTCACCGCCGAATACTACGAGCACATCTGGGTGAGCTGCCGGCGGATCCTCTTCGCCTTCTGCATCGCCACCGGGGTCGGAGTGCCGCTCGGGCTGCTCATGGGCTGGTCGATCCCGTTCCGGCACTTCACCTTCCCCATTCTCGAAACCCTGCGCCCCATCCCCATCCTCGCCTGGGTGCCGCTGTCCATCCTCATGTTCAAGGGCTTCGAGGCGCCGGTGATCTTCCTCGCGACCCTCGCCTCGCTGTTCGTGACCACGCTGAACACGATGCTCGGGGTGCAGTCCATCGACGAATCGTACTTCCGCGCGGCCGGCTGCCTGGGGTCGAACCGGTGGCAGGTCTTCCGCCACGTGGTGGTGCCCGGCGCCCTGCCGTTCATCTTCACCGGCCTGCAGATCAGCATCGGGGTGGCGTGGTTCTCGCTCGTGGCGGCGGAGATGGTGTCGGGCGACTGGGGCCTCGGCTACCTCATCGTGGACGCCTACATGAACAACGTGACGGTGCCGATGGTGATCGGCATGGTCACCCTGGGCTTCGTCGGGTGGGGCACCTCGGCCCTCGTGCGCCTCGCGGGCAACCGGATGATGCAGTGGCGCACCCGCGCGCTGGCCCTGGAGGGCCGCTGATGTCCGGCGCAGCGGGCAGCGGTGCGATCAGCATCCGCAACGTGACCAAGATCTACGACCCGGAAGGGGTCAACGTCCTGGCCGTCGACAACTGCTCGCTGGAGATCGGCGCGGGTGAGGTCTGCATGATCGTGGGGCCGTCGGGGTGCGGGAAGACCACGCTGCTGAACGCCATCGCGGGCTTCCACTCGATCACCTCCGGCGAGATCCGGCTCGACGGCGAGGTGCTGTGCGACGAGCGGCGCCCGCTCGCGAGCCAGGGCGCGGACCGGGTGGTGGTGTTCCAGAACGGCGCCCTCTTTCCGTGGAAGACCCTGTGCGACAACGTCGCCTACGGGCCGATGGTCCAGGGGATCCTCCCCAGGGCCGAGGCGCGGGAGAAGGCGCGCGCGATGCTCGCCGAGGCGGGGCTCGCCGACGTCTCGGACAAGTACCCGGGCGAGGTCTCCTCGGGCATGGCGCGGCGGGCGGAGATCGTCCGCGCGCTGATCAACAACCCCAGGGTGCTGCTGCTCGACGAGCCCTACCGCGCGATGGACGCCCTCACCAAGTCCATCATGCACGAGGCCCTGCTCGAGATGTACGACCGCACCGGGGTCACGATCTTCTTCATCACCCACGACCTGGAGGAGGCGATCTTCCTCGGGGACCGCGCGGTGGTGATGACCACCCGGCCGTGCCGGGTCAAGACCATCGTGGACGTGAAGATCCCGCGCCCGCGCGACTACCACCTGCTCTCCGCGGAGGCGTTCCGGGTGCTGGTCGAGGAGGCGAAGGACGCGGTCCACGAGGAAGCGTTGAAGGCGTTCGAGGCCGGCGAGCGGGAGCTCGCCTGAGCCCCCGGACGCCCGAGCAGGAACCCCGGAGCTTGCGATGGCGGCGGTGTCCGAAACGGCGCGAGGCACGGATGGCGCGGGAGCGCCCAGGCCGCGCACCCGCCTGCGCAAGCTGAAGGAGAACCGCAAGCTGTGGCGGGGCGTCGCCGCCATCGTCGCCGCGCTGATCCTCTGGGAGATCGGGTCGCGCTGGGATCTCTGGTTCGGGTACACCCTGCCGTTCATCGGCCTCATCCCGCCGCCCTCGGACGTCGCGGTGGCGTGGGCCTCGGTGCTGCCCCAGCCGGGGTACTGGGAGAGCTGGTACCTGAGCTTCAAGCGCGTGCTGGCCGGCTTCGCCTTCGCGCAGCTCGTGGGCATCCCCCTGGGGCTCGCGCTCGCGGTCAACCGCTACTTCCGCGAGTTCTTCTTCCCGGTGTTCGAGATCCTGCGCCCGATCCCGCCGCTGGCGTGGGTGCCCGCTTCGCTCATCTTCTGGCCCACCAACGAGATGTCGATCGCGTTCGTGACCTTCCTCGGGGCGTTCTTCACCATCGTCATCAACGTCCTCGGCGGGGCGCGCACCATCGACGTCTCGCTGCTGCGCGCCGCGCAGTCGATGGGCGCGACGCAGTGGGACATGTTCTGGAAGATCGTGCTCCCCGGCACCCTGCCCTCCATCTTCACCGGCGCCGCCGTGGGCATGGGGATCACGTGGGAGGTGGTGCTCGCGGCGGAGATGATCTCGGGCGGCGGCACCCAGGGCGGCGGAGGCCTCGGCTTCTTCATCTGGAACTCCTACATGGGCGGCTCGCTGCCGCACATCGTGGTGGGGATGATCAGCATCGGCATCGCCGGCTACCTGTCGAGCAGCGCCATCCGCTGGCTCGGGGACTGGGCGATGCCGTGGCGGCGGCTCTTCTGAGGGCGGAGCGGACGACGGTGAACGGTCAGGCATCCGTCCGGTCGGGGGCCATCGTCCTCGACGGCGTGCGCAAGGGCTACGGCGACGACTGGAGCCGGCAGCAGGTCATCGAGTCGGTGAGCCTCGACCTTCCCCCGGGCCGGCTCACCGCCGTGGTGGGGCCCTCCGGGTGCGGCAAGACCACCCTCGTCAACCTGCTGGCCGGCTTCGAGCGGGCGGACGAGGGCAGGATCGTCGTCGACGGACAGACCGTCTCCGGGCCGAGCCGGGACCGCATGGTGGTGTTCCAGGAATCGGCGCTGATGCCGTGGCTCACGACGTACCAGAACGTCGCGTTCGGCCCGAAGCTGCGCGGCGACCTGCGCGGCGAGGCGCTCGACCGCGAGATCGACCGGCTGCTCGAGAAGGTGGGCCTCGCGGACTTCAAGGACAAGTACCCGCTCCAGCTCTCGGGCGGCATGCAGCGCCGGGCGGAGCTTGCCCGCGCGATGATCAACAGCCCCTCGATCATGATCATGGACGAGCCCTTCCGCGGCCTCGACGCCATGACCCGCGAGCTGATGCAGGAGTTCCTGCTCCGGCTGTTCGAGGAGACGGGCCGCACCCATTTCTTCGTCACCTCGGAGATCGAGGAGGCGATCTTCCTCGCCGACCAGCTCGTGGTGCTCTCGAACCGGCCGGTCACCGTGCGCGAGGTGATCGACATCGCCCTCCCCCGCCCGCGCGAGTTCCACATGCTGAGCACCCCCGAGGCCTACGAGTACAAGCGCGAGGCGCTGGAGATCCTGCACGAGGAGGCGATGAAGAGCTTCGGGGGCGGCGGCGCGGTGCAGAGCGAGCTCGTCGAGGCCATCGCCCGCCGCGGTTGAGGCGGCGCCCCTGCCATTCCCCCGGCGCGTGCGAGGCGGAGCCGCTCGGCAGGCACTCCGGGGTTCGCTCGGCGCCTTCTCTCCCCGGCGTGCGAGGCGGAGCCGCCAGGGTCGTCCGCCGGTCCCCGTTTCCACACACCGGCCGACCGTTCCCCCGTCTCTTCGTCTCCCCGGTGCGTACTGCGCGGGCAGGGCCGTTTTCACCAGCGAGGAAGCCGCGTGATCCTGGAATGGCTCGGGCAGATCACACAGCGCCCCGTCATCGTCACCCTCGCGATCGCCGGCGCGGTCCTCGCGACCCTCGGCGCCGGCGCGGTGGCGCACCGGCTGCGGCTCGGGCCGCGCGGTGTGCGATGGCTGCGCCGGTGCGGATACGGCGCGATGTGGGCGAGCGTCGCGCTGTTCATCGTCGCCGGATTCCTTCCCCCTCGATGAGCCGTGCATCTGCGCGGAGGGCGCCCTGTCTCCCGAGCGACGGGTGCGCGGACGTTGCAGGACTCGGCGGACACCCACGCTCACTCGGGAATGGTCTCCAGCATCCTGGCTCGACAGGGCCGGAACCGGGAGATGAGGGATCCGGCCAAGATCCGCGCCACCCGGGGCCGCAGGTCCGCAGCAGTGGACGCAGGCGAGGCGCCCCCGCTCCCCGGAATGCAGATTCCCGCCCCCGCTTCCACGAGGACGTGCTTGCGCGGAGCCTGCCCCCGTGGAAGCGGGGGAATAATGACCGGGACAGGCGAGGCGCCCGTGTCCCGGGGGGACACGCCGTTCCCGGAAGCGGCCCATCGTCCTGATTCGTGACCGCCGGAGTCAGGCGCAGGTTCGAGCCTCTTCAACGTCCTGCACGAAATTCGATCGGTCGGGGAAAAGACGCGGACGGCGTCGCGGCCACTCCGGCCGGAATGAGTCCCGCGGACGGCGGGTGCGGTAGCATCGGTCCCACTCTCTGCGCCGGCGCACCGGGCGATTCTCCATGCCGCAACGAACCATCCACTACGCCGACGACACCATCGACCGGGTCGCGGAGCGGCGCGACGATCGGGTGTGGCTCGATGAGCGGTTGCGGCACCCTGCGACGCGTTTCCTCACCGTCGCGGCCGGCCGGCATCCGATCACGGGCGGTGAGGCTCGGCGGCCGTATTTCCTCGGCGCGGGCGATCTCGAAGATCCTCCGCGGGGCGAACCGATCCTGCTGGGGGTGCGAGGGGGAACCACGTATTTCGCGATCGACGTGACCGACGCGCCGCCGCCCTTTCCCTCCCACGTCACCCTGCTCACGCTCCGCGACGTCATCCCGGACCTCGGCCACGCGGATTCCGCGATGCTCGCCTACGCGGGCGCCCTCGTGCACTGGCACCGCACGCACCGGTTCTGCGGTGCCTGCGGCCGGCCGACGGCGCCGGGGCGCGGCGGCCACGTGCGCCTGTGCACCGGCGCGCACTGCGAGCGGCAGCATTTCCCCCGGACCGATCCGGCGGTGATCACCCTTGTCGTCGCCGGCGACCGCTGCCTGCTCGCGCGCCGGCGGACATGGGCGTCGGGGCGGCGCTCCACGGTGGCGGGATTTGTCGAGCCGGGGGAGACCCTGGAGCATGCGGTCGCGCGCGAGGTGCTGGAAGAGGTGGGGGTGCGGGTGGGAGAAGTGCGCTACCGCGGCTCGCAGCCGTGGCCGTTTCCGCAGTCGCTGATGCTCGGCTTCCGGGCGACGGCCGGGAGCACCGGCATCACCGTCGACGGCGACGAGATCGCGGAAGCCGACTGGTACACCGCCGAGTGCATCCGCGACCAGACCGCCGCCGGCACCCTCGTCCTCCCCCCGACCGACTCGATCAGCCGCCGGTTACTCGACGACTGGCTCATCGAGGGCGCGTAGGCGAAGGGGAAACGCCCGAACCTCGACGACATCCGCATACTCATCTGCGGCAGCGGCCGCGCCCGGTGGCGGCCGCGCCTGGTCAGTGGACCGGGCTCACAACGAGAGCACCAGATTCCCCTTCGCATCGACCGACGCCCGCACGCCCGGCGGAACCACGCAGGTGGAATCGTACTCCTCGACGATGCACGGTCCTTCGCCGCCGCCGGCGAGTGCGGCGCGCATGACCACCGGGGTGTCGATCCAGCCGAGCGCCCGGCCGTGGTACGCGCGCCGCGAGCCTCCGGACGCGGTCTCGCGGGCTGCGAGGCGCAGGCGCTCCGGTACGCGAGGACGCTCGCTCAAGCCCCGTCCGAGCACCTGTGCGGTCACCAGCTCGACCGGCTCGCCGGCGCCGGCCCGGTGCCCGTAGGTTCGTTCGTGCTCGCGCCCGAACGCCTCGGCCAGGGCATCGAGCGCGGCGCGGTCGATGCGTGCGGACGCCACCGGCACCTCCAGCTCGTAGATCTGTCCCTGATAGTGCAGCATCGCGCTGCGGGTGCAGGCGCGGCGGGCGGGATCGAATCCGTCCGCCGCGAGCTGTGTCTCGGCCTGCGCTTCGAGCGCGCGGTAGAGGGCGTCGATCGAGGCCGCGTCCGTGTCGCGGAGCACGCGCCGCACGGTGCGCGAGTAATGGTGCTCGATCTCCGCGCAGAGCAGCCCGAAGGCGGAGAACAGCCCCGCCGCGGGGGGCACGATGATCGTCTTCATGCCGAGCTCCGCCGCCATCCCCGTCGCGAACAGCGCGCCGTTGCCGCCGAATGCGAACAGGGCGTATTCGCGCGGGTCGCGCCCCCGCTCGGAGGAGACGGCGCGGATGGCGCGGATCATGTTCGCGACGGCCACCTGCCGCGCACCCCACGCCGCGTGCTCCAGGGTCAGCCCGAGGGGGCGTGCGACCGCCGCCTCCAGAGCGCGGCGGCTGGCCTCGGCGTCGAGCGCGAGCGCGCCGCCGCACAGGAACGAGGGATTGAGGTGTCCGAGCACGACGCTGGCGTCGGTCACCGTCGGCGCCTCGCCGCCGAGGCCGTAGCACACCGGCCCGGGGCGGGCGCCCGCGCTCCTGGGGCCGACCTGCATCGATCCGCCCGCGTCGATGCGGATGATCGAGCCCCCGCCGGCGCCGACCTCCGCGAGGTCGATGGCCGGCACGTTCAGCAGGTAGCCGGCGCCGGTGAGCAGGCGCGAGCCGGCCATGATGCCCCCGCCCACCGAATACTCGCGGGTGCGGGTGTACTCGCCGCGCTCGATGAGGGACGCCTTGGCGGTAGTGCCGCCCATGTCGAAGCTGATGACGTCCGCAAGGCCCGACTGCCGCGCGATCGCCCGCGCGCCCACGACCCCCGCGGCGGGGCCGGATTCGACGACGTTGACCGGCTTCACCGCGGCCTCCGCAGCCGGGGTGAGGCCGCCGTTCGACTGCATGATGAGCAACGGCGCGGCGATGCCGCGGGAGTCGAACTCCTCGCGCAGGGTCTTCAGGTACCGCTCTACAATGGGCAGCACGTAGGTGTTGACCACCGTGGTCGAGGTGCGCTCGTACTCCTTGATCTCCGGCAGCACGTCGAAGCTCGCGCAGCAGGGGAGGCCGGGGGCGAGCTCCTCGACCACTTCGGCCACCAGGCGCTCGTGCACCGGGTTGGCGTAGGAGTTGACGAGGCAGATGGCGATCGCCTCCACCCTTTCGTCGAGCAGGCGCCGCACCGCCCGCCGCGCGTCGTCGCGGGCCAGCGGACGCACGACCTCGCCGGCGGCGTTCACGCGCTCGTCCACGACCATCCGCAGGTAGCGCTCCACCAGCGGCGGCGGCTTCTCCCACGTCAGGTCGTAGAGCCGCGGCATCCGCAGGTGGCGCAGCTCCAGCACGTCGCGGAAGCCCTTGCTGGTGACGAGTCCCACCCGCGCGCCGGCGAGCTCCAGGATCGCGTTCGAGGCCACCGTGGTGCCGTGCATGATCTCGACCACCTCGGCCGGCGCCACCGCGTGCTCGGCGAACACGGACTCCAGCCCCTCCACGATGGCCAGCGCGTAGTTCTCGACGCTCGACGAGATCTTCTTCGAGATGACGGCCCCACCGTCGTCGAGCAGCACGACGTCGGTGAAGGTGCCGCCGATGTCGACGCCGATGCGGTAGTTGTCCGTACCCCTTGCCGCCGTCGATGCTCCCGATGCCCCGGACGCTCCGCGGGGTTCCATGGCGAAGATCACGGGTATGCGGCCCAACGGTCACGAGCGGCGGGTCCGCCCTCGGCGGTCTTCCCGTCGTCCACTCCCGCGGCCGGTACGACGGGACCGGTCTCGGGGGGCGTGGGTGGCCGCCAGGGCTCGTCGCCCATCATCAACGGCGTCAGGTTCCGGTAGCTGCCGCCGGCGCCGGGGTGGAACACGTCGCATGCCTGCCAGAACCTCGTCCCTTCGATGGAGCGGTGGGTGAAATTCAACGGGACTCCCGGCCGAACCCTCGAATCATCCGTGAAGACCGTGAAGGCAGCGCGATGAAGGTGCGAGGAGGTCGCGGAAAAGCCGGCCCGCAAGGCGGCCTCGCCGGTATCCGTCAGGCCGGTCGCGGGGATCACCTGTCCGACGGCACCGCCGGAGTCGCCGAGGCGCTGAAGGGGCGCCGGTCGAGAGATTGTCCGGCAGAGCGCCGCGTTCCTCCGCCGGGGCGTAGCCGTAAAGGCTGACGAGGCGCGCATATCCGGTGGTATCCCGGGGCCGGCCGTTGCTCGAACAGCTCTTCGAGCGTGTAGAGGCTGCTCCGGTTCTCCTTCAGCGCCCGCAGGCCGTCCAATGTCCCGCACCGCGTCCGCGCGCACTGCCAAGGTCTCATGCCGGCATCCGTACTCGCCGGCACTGACGAGCACCGCGGCCGGGGCGCCGTTGCGGGTGATGGCCTCCTCTTCGTCCCGGTGGTTCACGTCTCAGCGGTGCTTCCACCGCGCCGGCCGCTTCTCGAGGAACGCGCGCATCCCTTCGTGCTTGTCGGCGGTCGAGAACGCCATGTTGAACAGCCCGCGCTCGGCGTCGAGCCCGGATTCGAGGGTCGTCTCGTACGCACGGTCGATCGCCTCCTTGACCATCAGGACGGCGGGGCGCGACATCGACGCGATGACTTGCGCGGCCTCCATCGCCTCGTCGAGCAGGCGGTCGAGGGGGACGACACGGCTCGCGAGCCCGCTGCGCTCGGCCTCGTCCGCGTCCATCGTGCGTGCGGTCAGGCAGAGATCCATCGCCTTCGCCTTGCCGGCCACCCGCGGCAGGCGCTGCGTGCCCCCGAGCCCGGGCGGCACCCCGAGCTTGATCTCCGGCTGCCCGAAGCGGGCGTTGTCCGCGGCGATGACGAGATCGCAGGCCATCGCCAGCTCGCAGCCGCCCCCGAGCGCGTAGCCGGCGACGGCCGCGATGACCGGCTTGCGCACGCCCTCGATGCGCGCCCATCCCTCGAAATGGCGGGTGGTGAACATGTCCAGCGCGCTCTTGTCCACCATCTCCACGACGTCGGCCCCGGCCGCGAACGCCTTCTCGTTCCCGGTCACGACCATCGCACCGATGGCGTCGTCGGCGTCGAAGCCGGCGAGCGCATCGCCGAGCTCGTCGATCAGCGTCCGGTTGAGAGCGTTCAGCACCTTGGGCCGGTCGAGCACGACCAAGCCGACCGCGCCCCTCGTTTCGGTGCGAATACAGGTGTAGTCCATCACTCGGCTTCCTCTTGCGTGTGGTTGCGGTCCGGCCCGCCGATCTGCGGCGCCGGCAGGGCATCACAGGCCGCAAAGCCATTCGCAGGCAGTTCCGCATCACCGGCCGTCTCCCGGAACGCCTGCATGATCCACGGTCTTGCGGTGCTTGCTCCGCATGGCAGCGACTGTAGCGCCCGTGTGGTACCGATCCAAGTATCGTCAGACGCGCGCCGCGCACGATTCCACCGGCCGGCATTGACAGGGGCGGCGTGAGCCCTGCCCGGGTATCGTGTGTCCGGCAACCGGCGACACCTGTATCCTGGGTTCGACAGGCGCCACGAAGTTTCCGGGGAGGGATGCGTCATGCTCGTTCGTACCATGGACCAGTTCGAGGCCGAAGGTCGGGTCGTCTCGATATCGCACGGAAAGTCATCGGCGGTGCGTCTGCTCACCAAGTCCGACGGGGTGGGGTTCAGCGTCTCGGAAGCGAGGGGACACGGGCGGGGAAGCTCGGACCTCTGGTACAAGCACCACTGGGAGGCGAACTACATCCGTTCCGGTCGCGGCGTCCTCGAAGACCGCAGTACCGGCGAGCGATGGGACCTCGCACCCGGTGTACTGTACTGCGTCGGCCCCGAAGACAGGCATCGAATCATACGGGACGACGACGAGGGCCTGCGCATCGTCAGTGTGTTCAACCCGCCGATAGAAGGCCACGAAACCCACGACGAGGAAGGCGCCTATCCGCCGACGGGCGAGATCCCTCCCGGCAAGGCGCGCATGTTCGTGAAGACGGCCGAAGACGTGCGCGCCGCCGGGCACGAACTCATAGTCGCTGGCGGCGCCGCCACCAGCACCCGTTACCTGAGCGCCGCCGACAACCTGGGGCTCTCGTTTCACGCCGTACGCCTGAAGGCCGGCGCCGCCGCCGAACTCTGGTACAAGCACCACTGGGAGGCGAACTTGGTACTGGAAGGCATGCTGGATCTGAAGGATCACGCGAGCGGCGAGGAGCACCGCCTCGGCCCCGGCGCGTTCTACCTGGTCGGTCCCGCCGACCGCCACCGGGTCGAGGCGACGGCCGACGTGCATCTTGTCAGCGTGTTCAACCCGCCGCTGATCGGCCCGGAGCAACATGACGAGGACGGCGCCTACCCACCGACCGGGCCGGTCCCGCCGGGACCATCGCGGCCAGGGAAAGGGTAGGGCGGGTCATAGGTTGGTACTTGAGGAAATCACAAAACCGGCTCCAATCCGAAGCGGCAGATTCGTCACCAACAACCGTATGACACCCCTCGTCAGGATTCCATCGCGCCAACAGCCTCAACTCCAACGCCTTCGCTCCCTCCCCCCAAACCACATCGAGATCGACCGTCTCGCCCTTCGACGGAACCCCCTGCTTCAACAATTGCCCGGACCACCCCTCCAACGCCTCCCCTTCCCAGGTGTACGCACCCTGCACCTTCGGATTGACCGATGCGCTCGCACGCATCACGAAGTACCCACCCGCCCTGTCCACCGCACCGAGATACTCCCGGTCGAAGTACCCTCGGTCCGCCAACCGCAGGTCATCGCGCAGCGCCTCGGGCGAGGGCAGATGGGGCCGCTCCGGCGCCGTGTCCGCCGTCAACGTCACCTGCCCCACCGATTCATTCAGCAGACTCATCGTCATGCAGCTCCACCGCAGCAGGGCTCTGCTTCTTGAATCGCCCCGGGTAGTGCTCACGAAGCGCATCCCTGACCGCGAACGAACAGCCGTCCTGGATCACACTCCGACCGAACCCGCCGAGCGGACCCCGCGCCGTCGGTTGCAACACGCCCACCACCCATTGCTGAAGCACCCGGTCCAGCACGGCTCGCAAAGTCCTTGAAGGAACGCTTCGCCAACGGGTCGTGGAACGGCTTGCATGCGACCGTGGTGCCGAACAACGCATTGAATTGCCGTTGCATATCGGCCAACGTCTCGACCGTCCCCGTGGCATGGCCTGCCAGCAGGCCCAGGACCAGTCGATACGGAGTCATCAGCGCTCCCGGTGGCAGAAACCGACCCTCCGTCCGAGGTCGTTGAGTACCGTGGGCGACGACACACGCTTGATCTGGTGGGCGAATCGAGCAACAGTGCGGCGTCCCGTCCGAGTCTTCTCCTGTCATGTGGATGTGGTGATTCCATGATCGGAGATTTCGGATGGGACTTCCACGGCCCGAATCAATTCCTGAATAATCAATTAGTTAGAAGATCCTACCTATGGAGCGCCATAGGTGGTGGCGGTCCCGCCATTTACGAGGCCGCGGTCGCCCTCGCCGCGTCGCCTATGGAGCGCCATAGGTGGTGGCGGTCCCGCCATTGTGAATGTAGCCCGCATCCCAACTGAAATTGGCAACCGATCCCTGAACACCGCTTCCCCAGTTGCCCGAGCCCCCCGTGGCCTTGGTATAGCCGGCTGTGAGGGAGAAGGCATCGCTGAGTTGGAAGGCGGCCGCGACCTCGTAGTTGTCGAAGCCGTTGCCTTGACCCCCCGTCGCCGAATTGTCGTCCGTGACCCCGACCGTGGCATTGAACGGCCCGCCGGTGTTGGTCGCGTACGTGACGGCCGTTGCGCGGCTGCCCGGGTCATACGCGCCTCCGAAGAAATTCGCGCCGTCCCATGTGACCGCCGAGTAGAACGGCACGCCTTGCTGCCCCAAGGTCAGCCGGCCGAAGGCGCCTTGCAGCCAAACGTTTTGGAGCCTGGTGCGGAAGCGGTCAAGCCGCATCTCGATGTGCAGCCCGCTGGTCATGCCGCCGTCGAGATCGTAGGAAGCCCGGACGCCGATACGGCTCCATAGCTTGCCGGGGCTCATTTGGCTGTCGGGGAGGTCACCGGCATCGACGCTGCCGAGGCCCAGGGTGGCGTCGGCGCCTTTCTGGTCCGAGTAGTACACCCCGGACACGACCCTGCCGTAGAGGGAAGCCTCCTGCGACGTCGCGGGAGCGCTCGCGGACTTCGAGGCCGGGGACGATCTCACTTGGCGCGAGCTGGCGCCGGTCGAGGACGATCCGGCGCCGGAGGCCGACGGCCCCCCGCGCGACATTGGGCGGGCGCCTGCCCGTGGCCGACGATTGGCGGGCGCAGCGATGAACCGGCGCATGGTGCCACGGGACGCGCGGCCGGGAGGCCGAAACACGAACGGCCCGGAAGGCGGCCAACGTCCGGCGCACGTGGCATCGGCAACAGGCGGCGAAGCTCGTCGCACGGTTCGATCTGGTGGCGATGGAGGATTTGAACGTCAAGGGCCTGGCGCGCGGGATGCTGGCGAAGGCGGTCCATGATGCGGCGTGGGTTGAGTTCGCGAGGGCGATCGCGTGCAAGGCTGAGGGTGCCGGCGCGTCGGCGGTCTTCGTCGATGCCCTGCTCGACTCCGGCGCCTGGCTGCCTTCCGTGACGGCGCGGATCCGCACGTCGGCGCTGAAGGTAGGGACCATCGATCGGTACTTGTGGCCTATCCGATGGTGGAGGCCGGCGTCACAGCAGCGGACGTGGCGAGATTCTGGCAGGCGCAACCGTTCGACTTGGGGATCGAGTCCGAACGGGGCAACTGCGACCTGTGCTACTTGAAGCCGAGACGGAACCTGCTTGCGACCATTCGCGAGGAACCGGCGCGGGCGGATTGGTGGATCGAGGCGGAACGGCGGGCGAAGCGCACGTTCCGGATCCGCGAGTCGTTCGCGGACCTTCGCGATGCTGCCCTGGCGCCGGACGGTATCGACGAGATTGGACGGCCGTTGCTGCCGGATGGCGGCGAGCCGCTGCCCTGCTTCTGCACGGACTGATGCCGATGAGCTTGCGCAAGGCCCTCAACGACAAGTGCGCTGCAAGAGCGGGAAATGAGCGCTGAGTACATCCGCGATTCCGCCGGCGTCGTGCATGTCATGGCGCCGTGGAGCGGCGGGGAATTCACCTGGTGCGATCAGCCGGTGGTGGACGCGATCCCGGAGAATGGCGACGTCTTCGCGGATATGGACAGCTCCGGCGGCGGTACTCGGTGCGGCGGCCCTGCGACGTGCCGGGCGTGCCGGAAGGCCGCCGATGAAGCGCGGGCTTCCTTCAAGGCTGAAGCAGTCGCAACGCGCCGAACACGAGTACGGCGGTCAACGTGGCGTTCGCGATCACGACTCCGATCGCGACTCCGATCGCCACCTTCAGCATGTCGGCCTTGAGGTCGGCGATGTCGGCTTTCGTGGCGAGCTCGTCACGGTCGGCGCCGGCGGCGGCGCTAGCCGTGTTCACGATGGCTTCGGCCATCGCTTCATCGGCCCCGGCTTCGCGGAGGGTCTTGACGGCAGCGTGAGTGTCGAAGGCGGCGGTCATGGGCGGCAACGCTTGAGCGGTTGAAGGCGCCCGGTCGGGGCGGTGCACCCCCGACCGGGCGAACAACAAGGTGCGACTTGGAGAGTACGCCAACCCCGGAGGGCGCGCGATGGCAAGTATACCTGACAAGCCGGGCGGTACGGCGAGCCTGAGAAGACAGTCTTGAAGACCGTTATGGCTTCGGCCATCGCTTCATCGGCCATCGAGCCTCCGCACGTGCCCGACTCCCCGGGACCGGACCGCGGTATCGCAGAGATACCGCGTCACTGCCGGACTCTCCGGCTCGGACCGCTACCGGCGAGATACCGCCTTCGCGGGGCTGGTGGGGCGCTCTCCCAAGGGGCGCTAACCAGGCGATTGGGAGGGGCGGCATGGATTGGAAGCTCACACTGAGCGAATGGATCTCCGTCAACGTGGGCTGGCCGGTGGTCGGGTGGATCTTGTTCTGCCTGATTGCGGCGGTCGCGGTGGCGTGGATCGTCTACGAAGTCACGGGTGAGATCCGGCGCACGCGGCACATCGCGCGGCGGGAAGCCGACCGACGGGGGCAATGGGGCCGCGGGCCGATCCAGCGAGCCGAACCGTACCACGGCGTCCACCCCGAATCCGGCCCGCAAGCCGCCTGAGCGCGACTCTGAGCCGTTTCCCGGCCCGAAACCGGGAGGGTCCGTATCCGGTGCGCGCGCGCCCTGAGCGCGTCACGGGGCGATTCACTGACGGACGGAGGATGACCATGACGAACGAACCGCATTCCAGCGAGGCCGAACGCTCGGTGCTTGGTGCGGTGCTGATCGACGCGAACACTTGGCCGGCGGTGTCGCACCTGACCGTGGGGGACTTCTACCGGGCGGACCATCGCGCCATCTACGCGGCGCTGGCGGAGCTCGACGAGCGGCGCGAGACGGTCCGGGAGCTGGTGAACGGATGCGACGACGAGAGCGCGCGGGCGCGGCTCCGCGAGCGGCTGTACCTGGCGTTCGGCCCGCGCCCGGGCCACCCGGCGGTCGCGTTTCGAGCGGCGGTCGAGCGCATCCAGCCGGCCCCGGTCCTGGTGGTGGTGGACACGCTGATGAAGGCGTTTGCCTTCGAGGACGCGAACGACTACGGCGCGACCGGCGAGACGATGACGGCCATTACGGCGCTCGCGCATGACACCGGCGCGCACGTGATGCTCGTGCACCATGCCCGGAAGGACAACACGGGCCACGCGGATCTGGCGACGGCGGCGCTCGGCTCGACGCGGATCGGCGCCGATGTGGACGTGCTCGCGCGGGTGCTCGTCGCCCAGCACGACGGGCGCGAGGTCCGGCGCGTGTCGTTCATCGGCCGCGACGGGGTGAACGCGGCCGATGTCGACGTGGCCTATGCCGGGAGGGAGGACGGCACGAGCGGAGGGAACCCGTATGCCTGACCATCCAACCCTGAAGACGGCCACGACGACGGCCGAAATCATCGAGGCCGCAGCGCGGTTCGAGTGGTGGGAACGCCATCCCGACGAGGATTGTCCGGACAAGGCCATCCCGAGCGAGACGGCCCTGCTCGAGTGGCTGGAGGAATGCCCGACCGACGAAGTCCGCCGCGAGGCGTCCACGTGCCTGAAAGCCGTCCTGGGCGGCGCAGGCGACGATACATGGGTTTGGAGAGCGTACAAACCTTTCGCGTTCAGATTGACCCCGCTCGAAAGTGACGATGGGACCACAGACACCCGGCCCGTGCGCTTGCGATGGCACGGCGACACCACGGACGGCCCGCGCCATGCCACCGTCAACGGCGCCGTCGCCGGCACCGTGATCCGCCACACCTATGGCCCCGGATGGACGCTCAGCCCGGACACGCTCCGGCGGTTCCCGACGTTGTACGGGATTGGCCCGCGCGCCCTCTCGACGTGGCGCGCGAAGCTGGCCAGCATGATCCGGAACGCGCCGCCAGGCGTCCCCGTCACGGCGCCCGCCCCGGCCGCCACCACGGACACCACCGATCGGCTTGAACACGCGCGCGAACTCATCATCCGCGCCGTGGCCGTCCTGTCTCCGCTCGACCACGACGATGCCGACGATGCCCGCGTCACGACGGCCCGCGAACTGAACGCCGAACTGCACGACCAGATCGAGCGCATCACCCGCGCGCTTGGCGAGCGCTCCGACCAGCCTCCGGGTTCGACGAGATAGCCCGGCCCCACGGAGACCACCGCCATGAACGACATCGCCCTCGCCGGCGCCGCTTCGCCGGCCCGGATTGAACGACTCACCGCCGCCCTCTCCCCCGCCACCCGGAGGAGCTACCGCAACGGCTGGCGCAAATGGGAAGCCTTCGCCACCGGGTACGGCGCCACCACGCTTCCCGCCGATCCGGAAGCGCTCGCAGCCTTCGTCGAGCACCTCGCCGCCGGCGGCGCCAGGCCATCGACCCTCCGCGCCGCCCTCGCCGCCGTCAGCGCCGCCCATCGCCTCGCCGGCGCACCGTGGAACCCCACCGCAACCGCCGACGTGCGCGCCGCCGTCAAGCGCGCCGTGCGCGACCACCGGGAAGCGGGCGGGACCGTCCGCCAGTCCATCGGCATCACCGCCGCCGCCGTGGCCCGAATCGAAGCCACCGCGTACCGTCCCCGCCCCCGTGGCCGTGGGATGGAGTCACCGGCCACCGCGAAGGCGCGCGCCGACCTCGAGATCGCCCTCATCCGCACGATGCGCGACACCCTCGCGCGAGTCTCCGAAGCGGCTTCGTTCACGTGGCAGCAGATCGAGCGCCGCCCGGACGGATCGGCCACGATCACGTTCCGGCGCGCGAAGACGGATGCCGACACCACCGCGTACCTCGCCCCGATCACCATTGCAGCGCTCGACGCGATCCGCGAAGGCGCCGCCGATGCCGCACCCGTCTTCGGCTTGAGCACCGGGCAGATCAAGCGCCGCATCCAAGCCGCCGCGAAGGCCGCCGGACTGGAAGGGGTTTCAAGCCACGGATGCCGGATCGGGATGGCGCAGGACCTCGCCCGGTCGAAGGGGATCGAGATGCCCGCGATCATGCAGGCAGGAGGCTGGCGGTCGGAGACGACGGTTGCCCGGTACACCGCCCGCGAGAGCGCCGCCCGTGGCGCCGTGGCCCGGTTCTACGAGCAGGAAGGCGCCGGCCCGTAGCCGCTCGCAGGCGGTATCTCGCCGATCTCGAAGCCTCGTCGAGCCGGAACGGACTCACCGGATACCACTGACGCGCGAGATGCCCTCGGCACCGAAGGCCGCCACCTTCGCCACCCGGGCGGGTAGACTCCCCCTCCGGCTTCCCACGGAGACACGTCATGACCTGGGCTCAGATCGCCACGCTCATCGTGTCCATCGCCGCCACCGTGGCCGCGGGGACCGGGGTCATCGTCTTGAGCGTCAACGGCATTCACTCCCAGGTCGCGGCCTACAAGGCGGAAGCTGCCGCCGACCGCCGCGCTTGGCAGGCGTCGATGGATGCGTTCCGGGAGAAGGCGGATGCCGACCGCCGCGCCTGGCAGGAGAAAGCGGATGCCGACCGCCGGGCTTGGCTGGAGAGAGCGGATGCCGACCGCCGCGCTTGGCAGGCGTCGATGGATGCGTCCCGAGACAAGGCCGACCGGGACCGCGAAGCGTTCCGCGCCGAGATGCAGCGCCTCGCAGAGCGCCAAGCGCACGTCGAAGGCGCGTTGAGCACCGCCGCGGCAGGCCAGCCTTGACCGCCGCCTTCGACACTCACGCGGCCGTCAAGACCCTCCGCGAAGCCGGCGCCGACCATGGCGACCTCGCCACGCGAGCCGACCTCGCCAGCTTCGCCACGAAGACCGACCTTGCCAACGTCCGCAAGGAGTTGAAGGCCGACATCTACCGGGAGATCGGCACCTTGCGATCCGAGCGGCGATGGATGCTCGGCTTCCAAGCCGCGCTCATCCTCGCGATGGCCGCCAAGCTGTTCGGCATCGTTTGACGCCACGGGCGCGGCTAGTGTGCTGGCGCACAAATAGGTTGAATTATATCCCTATCGATGATTCAGCGCCAATTCGGCCACGGGCCCGTCCGATCTTGGCCAGAATCTCCTCACCCGTCGCGTGCCACCGATAGGGCTTTGGGGCCAGGGCAAGATCACTAAAAATGTATTGACATCAACAAGTTTTGTGATCTAATGGCGTCTTCATCAAGGAGATGGAGATGGCAATAAATGAACACGACAGCTCCTGCAAGTATGATCGAGCATTTCTCAAAGCTGGAGGATCCGCGAGTCGATAGAAACAAGAAGCATGAGTTGATTGATGTCATCGTCCTGTGCGTGTGTGCGGTGGTCAGTGGCGCGGAGGGATGGAGTGACATCGAAGAATTTGGGCGCACGAAGCTGGAGTGGCTTCGCCGCTATGTTCCGCTGGCCAATGGGGTCCCGGTGGACGACAATTGCACGAATCATCTCGGCGCTGTCGATGAGGGGTTTTCAGGACTGCTTCATGAGCTGGATGGAAGATGTCGTGAAGCTGAGTGGCGGTGAGATGATTGCGGTGGACGGGAAGACGCAGAGGCGTTCCCACGACCGCAAGCGGGGTATGAAGGCGTTGCATATGGTGAGTGCCTGGGCGTGTAGCAATGCAGTGGTGCTTGGGCAGGTGAAGACGGAGGAGAAGTCGAACGAGATCACGGCGGTGCCGGAGTTGCTGGATAAGCTGGAATTGTCGGGGTGTATCGTGACGCTGGATGCGATGGGATGCCAACGAGCGATAGCGAAGCAGGTCAAGGAAGGGGGAGGGGATTATGTTGGCGGTGAAGGGGAACCAGAGGCAATTGAACAGGGAGGTTCGGAGGTATTTTGATGCGGCACGGGAGAGGGATTTCGAGTGTGAGGGGATTGAGAACGACGAGACGGCGGAGGATGGTCACGGACGGGTAGAGTCCAGGAGCTGTTATTTGTCCACCGACCTGGGTGCGTTGTCTTGTGTGAAGAAGTGGAATGGGTTGAGAGCGGTCGGGATGGTGGAGTCGGAGCGCTGGAGTGATGGGCGTGTGAGTATTGAGCAACGGTACTACGTTACGTCGCTGGAAGATGTGGAGACATTTGGGCGAGCGGTGCGTTCACACCGGGGAATCGAGAATGAGCTGCACTGGAGATTGGATGTGACGTTTCGGGAAGACGAGGGTCGGATTCGTCGGGGTAATGCACTGCACAATATGGGAGTGATTCGGCATGTGGCGGTCAATCTTCTGAAGCGTGAGTCGACGAAGATCAGCGTCAGGAAGAAGCGTATCCGGGCGGCATTGAACGATGGCTTCCGAGATAAGATATTGATGGGACAGTGATTTTATATGCGGTTGCCCTGGCTCAGGCCATTCGCTCAGGATCTCATCATTCCGGGCGGCCTCGCGATCGGAGATCGGACCGCATCTTGCTCAGCTCCCGTCTCGTTGCAGATCGGTCGTCAGGCTCTCGATCAGCGAGATTGCCGCCAGGACGACCGTTGCCGCGAAGCCGACGGTAACGTCAGTTTCCGGGAACGCACTCCGGTGCTGACCCAAATCTCCCACCGATTTCAAGTGATCCACCAACAGGCAGGTCGTTTTCGTGATGTACTTGCTCTGACGTGAGATGCGATCCGATCCGGTAATCAGGCGAAGAACATGACACTGCGCACCGGCCCCACGGGGTAGTTTGCCTCCATCTTCCGGAAGACTCTTCACGCCTCCGAGTTGCCAATCCTTGAGCCAATTCGGAGGAAGCTTCTTGTCACCGGGAAGTTCGGCCTCCCAAATCAGCGCCAGCGCACGGTCGGCGACGCTCCTGATCCAGGTAAGCGCGTCCTCCGGATGGGGTTCGAGGTCACGAACGGCGTTGCTGACGAATCTACGGAGATCTTCATCTACACCTGGATTCGTGATTTGCTCAAGGCGAAACTCCATAAGGGAACGGATTTGCGTTTTGAATCCGTGGCTGGTGCCGAAAAGACATTTGAGGTCGTCGAGAACCGGCACCTGTTCCTCGGCATAACGTTGAATGAGCCGGCAGGACCCTCGAAGCCGTTTTTTCGATACACGACCGAATCCCCGATCCTTAATCGCGCGGCGGCGCCGGTCGGACAGATCGCTGAGTGGTATGTCGCCGCCGGCAAGCGTACCGAGGTCAGCGCGCAACTCGATATCGCAGTCATCCCACAGCTCCGCGAGAATTTCGCGTCGGTCGTTCAGTACGGCTTCGGCGGCTTGGTCGATCTGCGGTTTGGAGATCTGCGTTCCGCGATGTTCCTCCCACAACTCCCGAAGGAGCGTACAGACGAGCAACGGCACGCCTCCCGTCCAGTTGGCTATTTCCTTCCGTGCCGAATCATCGAGCGTACAGCCTGCGTCCAGAAGCGGCTTCAGGAACGGATCCCAGTCGGAATCGTCGAGAACGGCGACCCGGACCGGCGTGTCGTAGAAGATCTCCCAGAAATCGGAGGTTCGGGATTCCTCGGTCCGGCATAGCTCGCGCAAGGGACGCCGACTTCCGGTGACGAGTCTGAGACTGCTCTTCTGCGCAAGCGAGCGAAGCTGATCCCACAGGTTCCGTGTCAATTCCGTGCCGGCGAGCGCGTAGTCGAAGCCGTCGAGCACCACCAGCATCCGCGCGCTCTCGCCTTCAAGCTCCGTGAAGACGAGATCCAGTGATTCATGAACGGCTGCATCATCGAGATCGATGTATTCGGATAGCTGCGTTCGTTCCGGCCGTAACGCATCCTCGACCCCTTTCTCCCGCAACGCCTTCTTGACCTCAGCCGCGAACCGCCGCTTGAAAGCATCGTCCGATCGGGGGGTGTCATGCCGAAGATCGATATGCACCGTGGTCAGGTAGCCGCTCGATCCCGCGCGGTAGGCGTCCGCAAGGTGGCGCAGCAGAACGGACTTCCCGTAATGCTTCGGCCCCACGACCGACACGTGATCCGGGGTGGACTTCAGCAAGTGGCCCTCAATGCGCCGAACGAGTGACATCCGCCCCAGCATGGGAGGAATCGAAGGTCCGAGGACCTGGTAAGGATTCGCCGTCACGACCGGGCCTCCGCCTCCTGCCTTGCACGCACCACAAGGGCTTTGAAGTCCTCGTTCATCCGCAGCCATCTCGCCATCAGCGGCACCGACAGCCGATAGGTGCCTCCGCGGTACGAGTCGTCGAAGTCGAGCAGTTCCAGCTCGCGCAGCTCCGCGACATCGCTGACGAGCTCGCTGTCCCGGCGGAGGGGCACACCGTATTCCTGGAGCTTCACGCTGAACAAGTCGAGGTTCACCGCGTCCGGCTCTTCCGCCAAGTGGTCGCAGAGCGCGAGCAGCAGTCGGCGCCGGGCGGTTCCGGCGTAGTCCCAGAGCGTACGGAAGTGCTCGTTGTCCCGCACCATCTCGGTGGCCGCTTCCTCCACGACATCGACCGTGATCGTCCGATCGCCTCCCGAGGCCGCCCGCTCGAACACCCGGTTGCACAGCGACTGGACGAGGAAGGGATGGCAGGCGCATAGCTCCGCAAGGCGGTCCCGTGCCTGCGGCAGGTAGCCGAGCCTTCCGTCGACCGGCTCCGTGACGAGCCGCCGAGCGTCGTCGAGCGGCAGCGCACTGATCCCGACCCGATGACCAAGGCCGAAAAGAGCGGACCAGTATTCCTCCCGAAGCCGCTTCAGCCGCCGCGAGCCCGTGACGATCGCCGACATACCGGGCTGATGCTGCAACAGGTGGCGGATGTTCTCGGGAACCTGGGGGCTCGTGATTCCGTCGTCGATACCCTCCTGGAGCTTGTCGAATTCGTCGAGCATGAGCAGGATCCGTCTCGGGCTGGCCGCCTCCACCGCCGCTGCGATGTAGATCTCGAACGACTCGAAAGGAGCGCCACCGTCGGTGAAGACCCGATCCAGCGCGGCGCGGAAGGCCAGCTTGAACGGCCGGCCGGGTTCCCGTTCGGGGAGGCCGGGGAACCAGGTTTCGACGCCGGCGTCGCCGAGGGCACACCCCGTCGTACGGGCGAGCAGCCTGAAGACGTTGCGAGTGGGGATGCCAGCCTTCGCGCCGTCGCCCTCGGCATCCTGGAACGAACAGTAGACCGGGATCCATCCCGGCAGCACGTCCGCCTTTCCAAGCTGGCGGAGAACCGAAGTCTTGCCCGTCCGGCGGTTCCCTTCGAGCAGGATCACGTTCGCATGGTTGCTCGCCCCGAGCTGTCGTTGGATGCGGTCGATGACGTCGGCCCGACCGAAGAACATCTCCCGGCGGTCCACGGGGCTGCCTACGATGTACGGACTGAACCCCAGGTCACCCGACCGAACCGCCTCGCGGGTGGAAAGCAGGCGGAGGGAGACCTCCGTTTCGTCTCCGACGGTGGCCCCGTCAAGACGATTCGCCTGCCACGACACGGAGATTCGAAGGGGCTGTGTGTCGGCGTGCGGGTGGATGGTGAGCGGAACGTCGTGGATCTCACCATCGCCCAGATAGGGGGTTCGGCCGGTCCCGACCGCCGGCCGGGTCTCGACGCGCAAGCTCCGAAGGGGCACGGAGGACGTGTTGGTCAAACGCAGCCGGACCTCGCTGACGGCGCCGACGACCACCTCGGCAGGCTCCACGCCGACGTCGAGCGTGATCGACTCCTGCATGGCGCGAATCTCCTCCTCTGCAAACCGGATCATCGTCCGCGTGAAGATACCGAGACGGCCGACGCTCGGTCCCTCGACTCCATCGATCATGTGCAGCGCCTCGCGTAACCGGGAGAGAGCGACCCCGAGGATCGCGAGACGTCCCGCACCGCACGGAACCGATGCAACACCATCCAGCGCCGCGGCGGCCTCCCGCGCGACATCGAGCCACGCCCTGAACCACAGGTCGCTATTCTCGAGTGAAGCAGGATCGGGAAGGTGCCTCGTCCGGTCGATCAGGGATCGGAGTGCATCGGCGGCAGCGACGAGGCCCCTCATCCCGTGTGCGTACTCGCCGTCGACCATCCCTGATACCAACCGCGCCACGGCCGGCGTCTCCAACCAGACCGCTACCGGTTCGTTCGCCGCCCGGGAGAGCAGCCGGACAAGAACGGCCATCGCATCACCGCCCGACCTCGTGAGCTCGTCACATACGGTGTATTGCACCTCCAGCGGAGGCACGGGGACAGGGAGTTTGCGGAGGGTACGGATGGGCAGGTGCTGAATGGCCGTTCCTCGCGCATGGCCCGACAGCCAGTTGCGGTAGACGGGGGAGCGCAGCAATTTGGCCAGGAATTGTGGCTCGACACGCTCTCCCGCACGCGCCACCGCCAAGCTCCTGGTGGCCACCACCGGCGTCAACGGAACCAGTCCATGCGCAATGAAGCCTTTGCTACCGTCGGTCGGGGCGAACCCGGGCACTGCCTCCATTTGGATACTCGTGGTAGGAAACAAGGCGACCTTTCCGACGGCACCCGACATGGTGACGACGATGTCGAGAGGCCGGAGATAGTCTTTTTCCTTCAACCGGTCCTTCCCCTCCTCGGTGAGGAACAGGGCCGGAGGCAAGGTCCCGCTCTCCCATCGAGGCACGACGGTATCCTTCACGTCTCCGGCGCGAAGCAGGCCCGCCACGATCCCAGGCGGCGCCCTGAAGATATCGGACACCGTGCGGACATCGGTGGCTTCGTGATCCTCTGTCACGAAGCGACGTGCGTACGACAGTCCCGGGCAGACCTCCGCAACACGCTCCAGCCGTTCGACCTTCAGCGATGGGTCCAGAGCGACAAGCCGATCAATCTCGGCGCCCAGCGCCTCGCTCCCCGATTTCTTGGCGACGAGTTCGTAGTCTTGCTGTGCGAGCTCGCGTACCGGGGCCTCCCAAACTTCGACACCGGGCAAGTACGGGCCTGCGAGCACTTCATGTCTACTCTGGAGCAGTTTGGGCAGGAGCCACAGCAGTTCGAAGCGGTGGACGCGCCTTTTGCCGGAACCAACGCCTTCCCCGGCCTTGGCGACCGCCGGCCCAGCTCCACCTCTGGCGGCCTCTCCATCGGGGAAGCCAAGTCCGCAGGTTCCGGCATCGTGGCTTTCACCCCGATCCTCACCCCGAACCCGGTCGCCACCGTCGTCGCCCGTTGTCCCTTCCCATGCCTTGGGCGAGATACTGACGAAACGGACGGCCGGACGTGGCTCGGCACGGCGGAACACCACGAGACTCGCGGCTACACCGGTCCAGGGCGCGAACGCGCCGTCTGGCAGGGAGACCACGGCATCCACGCTGTACTCCGACAACAACGCCTTCCTCAGCCGCCGGTCGCCGGTGCGATAGAGCGCGTTCTCCGGCAACACGACGACCGCCCGTCCTCCGGGACGCAGGTTCGCCATGACGTGTTGCAGGAACAGGCTCTCCGTGTTGCGGCTCGGGAACGGGAACCGGCCCGCGGACGGGTGCTTGCTTCGTCCTCCCCACGGCGGAGCGGCGAGGATGCAGTCGAAGCCGTCCGCCGAGCGGCGGCGAGGCAGCGGCCTTTCGAGTGCGTCAGCCAGCGCGAAGCCGGGTCGCTCGATACCGGCCAGCAGCGCTCTGCACAGCCCGACCGCGTAGGCGTCCCGGTTGATTTCGACTCCAAAGACCTGGGTAACCTGGATGTCGGCCCGGTGATGCGGTGAAGCGAACCAAGCGGCCTCGTTGAGCCGGCGCACTGCTCCGACAAGAAGCTCGCCGATTCCGAAGCAGGGGTCGTAGATCCTGTCGCCGGACTTGGGATTCGCCAGCGACAGCATGAGGGCGGCGACGGGCTCGGGTGTGACGAATTCGCCGATCCGCTTTCCTCGTTCGTCCAGCATCATGCGCAATACGTCATCGAACAGATGGGCGGCGAGCATCCGTCCGTCGGGCGTCTTGAGATCGAGTCGGCGCACCCGGCCGAGAAGCCGCCCGTACATCTCCGGTGAGTTTTCGGCAGCGCGAATCACGAGCGGCGCGATACGGGTGACGTAACACGTGGCGGCGCCTTCCGCACCGTTGCTCGTGGTCATCCCTCCGAGGGCTTCGACGACAGCGTCCGCATGGTTCGAGGCCGGTTCTTCCCAAGCCGGCAATCCGAGAGCTTCGGGCAGTTCCGGCGTGAAAGCTTGTTCGTCGAAGGTGGCCAACGCCTTCCGTTCGGATTCGTCGAGGGCCGCCCACTTGGCGATGAGAAGGCCGGCTAGCAGGCCCAGTATGAGGTCCGGGGATACATCGGTTGTTCCACCACGACTTCGGTCCGTGTCGAGTATCTCCCGGATCTCGTATCGCAACCGGGCCGATGCGGTATCCGCAGGACCGGAAGTCTCGTGGGACGCCATGGAACCGTTCGGCATCTACAGATCTCCGGTGAAGGCCCTTGCCAAGGTAGTTCTCATGAGAAGATCCGCCTCCGAAGAGGTTTGAGCGAGCAGCGCACGGATCTCATCGACCCGCTCCATGCACTCCTTGACGCGAGCAACGATATGATGCTGTTCGACGAGTGGCGGGCATGGAATCTCGTGAGACCATAGCGCTTTCATCGCGACACGCGGAAGGTTCGCGCCTCTTGAATTCGCAACCGCGAAATCCACGAAGCTCGGCGAGCGGAGATAGAATGCCAGGAACTCCCGATCAAGACGTGACGAATCGGGAAGGAGGGGGAGAAGCTCGCTCGTACCGACTCCCAAGCTTTCCGGCAGCACCACCTTGTTCAGGTAGGGCCTCAACTTCGAATACAGGACGTGCCGTTCGTCGAAGGAACACTTTGCCGACCCCAAGGCACTCGCAAGGCAGGTCTGCCGGCGGATCACCTGACCCGTTTGCGGTTCGATGTCCTCAAGAGACAGATTCCATACGAGATCCGAGGAGCTTGGCATCTCTGCATCGCTCTTTGGAGCGATTTCACCGAGCGGTACATGCGAAAACCTGCCTGCCATTTTCGTGACGTTCCTATCCGGCGGCCCGCTAAGATCTCTGGATTCCCGCTTCCGCGGGAATGACGGACGGCGCAGAACGGATTCCCGCATTCTCGGAGCCTGCCCTCGGCTTGAGCGGAGGAATGACAAGTCTTTGATTGATGCAACGACCGATCCCAATCCGGCGGAGCCGGTTCCAAGCGCCGGTTGCGAACCTGGGAACGCGGGCGTCCCGCCCGCTTTGCCATCTGGCAGGCTTCCGGCCCGGACCTCCGGTCCGCGCCTGCGGGCGAGACGCCCGTGTCCCGGAGGGACACGCCGCTCCCAGGACGCACCGCTCCCCGGAATCCGGCATCAGGGAGCCGGAAGCCCGATGGCGGATAATTCTTCGTCGTTTTGTCGAGGATTTCATGGGTAAGGACTATTCATTGGCGCCGACCAACAGCTCCTCCAACTCCCCCAGCAACTCGATGACCCGCTCCTCCTTCGCCCTGATCGACTGCACGAGCTCCAGCGCCGGCCGGTGCTCGTAGTCGCTGCCGCGGTTCGGGTTGCGCGCCGAGAGATCGAATCCCTTCCCAGCGATCTCCTCCACCGGAACGACCCACGAGCTCCCGCCGCACACCCTTCCTTCCCATTTCGCGAGGAAATCCGGGATCTGGCTGCCCTCGACGGGCCGGCGGGTCTGCTTCAGCTCGAAGCCGTCGTTGGCCAGTTCGTAGTACCAGACGCTCTCGGTGCCCCGCCCGCCCTCGCGCCGGTCGAAGAACAGCACGTTGGTCTTCACGCCCGTGTAGGGCAGGAAGCAGCCGGCGGGAAGCGAGAGGATGGTGTGTACGTTGAAGTCCTGCAACAGCCGCTCGCGGACCCTGGCGTCCGGGCCGCCGCGGAACAGGACCCCTTCGGGGAGGATGACGGCGGCCCGGCCCCCTGCCGCCAGGTTCGCCATGATGTGCTGGAGGAACAGGATCTCGGTCGCGCCCGAACGGATCGTGAAATTGGTCTGGAGCTCCCCCGCGAGCTTCCCGCCGTAGGGCGGATTCGAGAGGATCACGTCGTAGCGGTGCCTCTCCGGGACGTGCTGCGCATGGCGTTCGAGCGCGTTGCCGAGTTCGAGGCTGGCGCCCTCGATCCGGTGGAGCAGCATGTTCATGAGGCCGAGCAGGTACGTCAGCGGCTTGAGCTCGATCCCGAAGAAGCTCTCGCGCTCCAGCTTCTCCAGCGCCGCGCCGCTCAGGGCGCCGGCCGTGCGGCGGATGTACTCCCCGGCCTCCGCCAGGAAGCCCGCCGTCCCGAAACAGGGGTCGTAGATGCGATCGCCGACGGCAGGGCGCACGACTTCGACCATGGCCCGGATGATATGCCGCTGCGTGTAGAACTCCCCGGCGTACCCCGGGGAGTCGGCGGCGACCCGCTTCAGCAGGTCCTCGTACAGCTCGGAGAGGACGATGACGTCGGTTTGGTCCGAGAAGTGCAGCCGGTTCACCTGCTGCACGACGCGGGCGAAGCTCGCGCCGCGCCGCGAATGGTTGCGGACCGAGGAGAAGATGCGGCGAAACTGCCCGGCCACCGGATCGGAGGCGAACCCCTTGGTCTCGCCGGCGTTGCCGAAGTTGCGCAGGTGCGGCCAGAGCTTCTCGTTGACGAAGCGGAGCATCTCGTCGGGGCGGTCGCTGCGCTCCGCCCACGATGCCCAGCGGAACCCGCCGTTCAGACGGCGCCGATACTCCCCGTCGTCGAAGTCGGCCTCCTGCTCGTGCCGATCCTCGGTCTCGTCGAACGCCTTGAGGAAGAACAGCCAGGCAAGCTGCTCGACGTAATCCCGCGGCGCCACTCCGTCGGCGTTGAGCTGGTCGCAGGCGTTCTTCACCGCCTGCCGGACCTCCTGGCGCCGGTGCCGGGCGCCGTTGTCGGATGTCGCGGTCATTCCGCCGCCCTCGATCGACGGAGACCGCCATGCAATCCGGAAGGTCGGCCGGATGATCGGGCGGCGCTGTCGGAAGGCGTGGTCATGCCGTCATCCATCTCACACATTGCGCGACGAGGTCGAGAGCCTGAAGGTGCAGCTCGTCGGAAGGCATGGCCATTCCGTCATCCATCTCACACGGCCATCGGCACGTAGAGGCGCTGCTTCACCGCTTCGAGATCCGACTTCAGCGTTGCAACGCCCCCGTAGCGCTCGAGCAGCGAGCCGAAGCTCCCGAACCGGAGCGCGAACTGCGGCGCGCTGTACGTGGCCCCCTGCTCCAGGTCGTCGATGCCGTACAGGCCGTAGTGGTCCAGGCTGGTCTGCCAGAACTCCGTCTTGAAGCGATCGGCGTCATCGGCCGCCTGCTCCCCGACGTGCGACACCAGCCATTGGTCCTCCTGTTCCCAGAACCGGACGACCCGATCGGAGCGCGCCGGCACCCGCACGAGATCGAAGCCGACCTTGGCGAGGACGTCGACGTCGTCCGTGCCGTCGAGGTCGAAGAAGTGGCGGAACGCGGCCACGTGCACGTCGCGGTCCTTGAGTTCGGCGCGCAGATCCTTCCGCGTGTCCTTGCCGATCCAGAGCTTCAGCAGGTCGCCGGGCGCCGCGGGGGCGATGCCGCGGATCACCTCCCTCGACTGCGCGCGGTATTCGTCGAAGGGGATCCTGCGGCCGTCCGCGAGGCAGACGTAGCGCTCCGCCTGCGCGATGAAGACCGCGACGCCGTCGCCCACCGGCTTCTCGGCCGCCTCGGCGGGCTTCCGGCCCTTCGGCTTCGAGGCCCGAGCGGGCTTCTGGACGTTCGCCGGGTGGCCGTCGAACTCCGTGTCTTCGAGACCGCTCGCGCCGGTGTAGTCGAAGATCGTGAAGTAGCGCTTGTCGACGTCCTCGCACAGCCGCGTGCCCCGGCCCTTCATCTGCTTGTAGAGGATCGCGCTCTTCAGCGGACGCGCGAAGGCGATGTTCTTCACGTCCGGCGCATCGAAGCCCGTGGAGAGCAGATCCACGGTCACCGCCGCCCGCGGCCTGGCGCGGCCGACCTCCGCGAAGTTCCGTTCGAGCTGGTGCGAGTTCCGCTCCGAGCGGGTGATGCGCGCCGCGTAGTCGGGGTCGCCGGAGAGGCGGCGCAGCTCGGCCGCCATGAAGGCGGCATGGGTGTCGTCGACGCAGAAGACGATCGTCTTCTCGTCGCGAAGCTGGTACTTCCCGAGCAGATGCCAGAGATCCCCGGCGATGGCCCTCGTTCGATCCGGCAGGCGGATGTCGCGCTCGAAGTTCGCCGTGGTGTACCGCCTGCCGTCCGGGCCGACGTAGCCCTTCTCGTCGACGTTCGTGACGCGCTCCTCCAGCAGGTACGGGACGAGGTAGCCGTCTTCGATCGCCTGCTTCAGAGAATAGGTGTACGCGGGCTCGCCGAAGTACTCGAAGGTGTCGCGCCGGCTCTCCGGTTCGGTGAGCTCCCGGCGGCTGCCGATCTCCCGCGGCGTCGCGGTCAGGCCGAGCTGGCAGGCGCCGCCGAAGTATTCGAGCACCCCGAACCAGTCCCCGAAGCCGGAGCGGTGGCACTCGTCCACGACCACGAGCCCGAAGAAGTCGGGCGGGAAGTGCGTGTACAGCTTCCTGCCGCCGATCTCCTCGTCGAGGTTCTGGTAGTTGGCGAAGAAGATTTTCCCGACGAGGTGGCCGCCCCGCGCGACGACGTCCTTGTCGAGGACGACCCGTTCGCCGGCGTCGAAGGCCGAGAACGCCCGGTACGCCTGATCCTTGAGGCTGTTCCGGTCGGTCAGGAAGAGGACGCGGTTGCGGGAGAGCACGCTGCCGGCGAAGAGCTTCCACACGAGCTGGAACACGGTGAAGGTCTTGCCGGTGCCGGTGGCCATCAGCAGGAGCACCCGCTTCCGGTTCTGCGAGAAGCGGTAGAGCGTCTCGAAGACGGCCATTTCCTGGTACGGCCGCACCCGCTTGCGGGTCACCCGATCCTCGTGCCAGGGCACCTCGAACACCGGCCGCCACGAACGCCAGACGATGTTCCTGCCCTGCCGGCTCAGGAGATCGCCGGGCGTGGGAGGCGTCTCGAAGCGCTCGTACTGCCCGGTCCGGTTGTCGGTGAGGAGGTACTCGCGCCCGTTGCTCGCGATGGAGAAGCGAAGCCCCAGACGCCGGGCGTACCGCGACGCCTGCTGCATCCCGTTCGACGCCGGCTCTCCCTCGGGCTTCGCTTCGAGGACGGCGAGCGGCATGCGCCACAGCTTCAGGAGGTAGTCGGCGACGATGCGCTGCGAGGGGTCGTACATCGCCTCGCCGGTCGGGTTGACGCGGCCCGGACCGATCTCGACCTGCGCATCCCAGCGCCACCCGGCATCGGCGACGGCGGGCTCGATCAGTTCGCGGCAGGTCTGCTTCTCGTTGCGGCTCATGGCGGCGGCCCGCCCCCCTGTGCCGCAGGGTCGCGCGCCGTCGATCGCGTGAGGCCCGGCGCTGCCGCCTGCCCGATCCCGGAAGCGCCTCCGGCCACCGCCGCCACCTTGCCCTGGAATCGGTTCATCGTCCGTATCCCTTGCCCCGGCAGAAGCATCATCGCCCGCGAGGATCGGAGCGCCACCATGACGTCCCGGAGCAAGGCGGTTCCTCGTGCGCCGCATCGCCAGCCAAAGCACGTCATCCCAAAACACATCATCAGCGGTGCTTGGGGGTCGCGCTTCCGAAGCTGCTCGTGAAGGCATCCGGATGACCGAGCGTGCGCACCCGGGTGACGATGGACGAGATCGTCGCAGTCGTGGATGCCCCGATGTACGCGGTTGATTCGGCCAATAAGGCATGCCGGTGGCTTGGAGGTCGTCCGCTTTGCCGGCAACGGGTTTCGATGGATTGATGAATCCGTTGTCCGTGTGGCCGGCGGCCGTTTCCGAAAAGAATCGGATGTCGCGAGCTCCGTCTCCGCCCGGGCACCGGCTGACGAAACATCATCGACGTGCAGCACCTGATCCGACTGCGCGCCGGCCTCGCCGGCGATGCGTGCATCGGTGGCTCGGGAAGCCCGATGACCGCCTCGTCCGTCCGTGCGGTTCAGGTGTGCAGCATTTCTACGAGGTCCGCTCGCCGGAAGGTCGCCGACAGGCGCTGAAGCGTGCGGGGCCGGCGCCGGTCGTCGAAGAACGGTTCCAGCGCGGCTCCGATCTCCTCTTCGGCACGGCAGAGGTAGGATTCCGCCTGCCGCTCCAGCAATTCCTTCGCCTCCGTGAAGTTGCGGTGATCGAGCTGGCGGAGCGCCACTCCCATCTCCTCCAGGACGTAACGGCCCACCAGCATGGCGACGAACCGGGAGCCGTAGGGCAGAAAGTCGGGCGCTTGCGGCGGCGGTTGCTTATCGCATCGATCATCCCGGCGATGCCGTTCTCCGGAAAAACGGCGGCGCCGTCGAGCCTCCTGCGGTACTTGCTCTGGATGAGGACGACGGGGATGGCGCCGTCGTCGGGCTCCTCGGAAAGGTAGAGCGCATCGACGCCGAAGTCGTTGCCGCCATCGACAATGCCGTCGAGCACATCGTCGTCGGTCAGCTCACCGTTGATCAGGTCGAGGAGCACGGTCCTGGCGACCAGGAACGTGAATGCCGTGGATCGCCGCTGCTCCTGTGCTTCGGCGCCCAAACGCAGCTCCGCGGCGAAGGAATCGGCCTGTCTTTCGACGATGCCGTTGATTCGCTGATTGATGATCTGTGCCGCGAGGGAAGACATTCGAACCTCCTGTCACGCAGGTGCGACGTTTGTAGTAAATCCGGATCCATCCATGCGGCTATGCCCCGCTTCCCGCCCCGATCCGTCGAATGGCCCGGCCATGATACCGCGACACCATGAACGGGATGCTGGAAGCCGGTGATCGCGCGCTTCACCGTATCACCGCCCCGCCGGGGTCACGCGGCGCGTGTGGCGCCGATCGGCAGGGACTCGAGGCCGCGCAGCACGATGCTGTTGCGGAACGCCAATCGGTCGGTGAGGAGGCGGATCGAGGAAAAGCGTTCGAGCAGCGCCTCGAAGGCGATCCGGCCTTCCATGCGCGCCAACTGCGCCCCCAGGCAATGGTGGATGCCGCGCCCGAACGAGATGTGGCTGACTTCCCGACGCCGGACGTCCAGCCGATCCGGCCGGTCGAACACCGCCGGATCGTGGTTGGCCGCGCCGATGAGGGTGATGACGTTCCGGCCGCGCGGCACCGGGAAGCCGTTCACGTCGCAGTCCTCCACCGCGGTACGGAAATCCGTCTGCACCGGGGAGTCGAAGCGCAACAGCTCCTCCACCGCGGCCGGGATCAGGCCCGGGTCTTCCCGCAGGGCCGCGAGCTGATCCGGATGGCGCAGCAGTGCCAGGAGCCCGTTGCCGAGCAGGTTGGTGGTGGTCTCGTTGCCGGCCACCAGGAGCAGGCGCAGCATCATCAGCATCTCGCGCTCGGTCAGGGTGTCGCCGGCCTCCTCCGCGTGCACCAGGGCGCTCACGATGTCGTCGCGCGGCGCCGCGCGCCGGGCCTCGATGATCGGCAGGAAATACGCATCGAGCGCCTCGGCCGCCTCCCCGGCGATCTCGCGCTCCCGCGCGGTCAGCGTCGGCTCGAGGATGCGGGCGCGTCGGTCCGACCAGACCCTGAACCGGGCGCGGTCCTCCGGGGGCACGCCCAGCATCTCCGCGATGACGATCACCGGCAACGGATTGGCCACCGCCTCCATCCAGTCGAATCCGGCCGGATCGGCGACCGCGTCCAGCAGCCCCTCCATGAGGCCGCGCACGCGCGCTTCGAGCGCGTTGACCGCCTTGCGGGTGAATGCCTTGTTGACCAGCGCGCGCAGCCGCGTGTGGTCCGGCGGGTCCAGGAACAGCATGGACATGTCTTCCGGCGAAGGCAGGGAGGCCCGCTGCCGGCCCGATGCCCGGCGCTTGCGCGGGTCGCTGGAGAAGTGCCGGTGGTCGCGCAGGATGGCGTCCACGTCCCGGTAGCGCGTGAACAGCAATGCGTCCATCAGCCGGCTGTGGTGCACCGGGTCCCGCTCGCGCAGCTTCGCGTAGACGGGGTAAGGGTCGCGGGCCACGCTGGCCGAGAGCGGATTGTACGCCACCCCGCTCTGCCAGCGTTCGCGCACCAGAAGGGCGTCGATGGCCACGGAGCGCACCGCCCGCTTCAGCAATGGAAGCACCATCACCGCTTCCCGGCCGGATCGCCGGGAGGGCCGCCGGAACGGCCACCGGGAGGGCCGCCGGAACAGCCACCGGGAGCGCTGCTGGAACGGCTGGCGGGAAGGCCGCTGGAACGGCCACCGGAACGGCCGCCGGGAGCGCCGGGCCGGCCCCTTGGAGCGCCGCTCCGGATCCCGGCAGGACCGCCGGAACGGCCGGCGGGAGAACCTCCGGCCCCGCCGTCGGGTGCGCCGCCTGAACGACCGGCGGCTCGGCTGCCGGCTCGGCCGGGGCGAGTTGGCGCCACGGCCCGATCAGCTACGCTTGTCCACCCGGAATGAAGAGTCCTGCACATGTCCATCACCAAGCCGTTACGCATTCACCGTAAGCAGATGTCGAACCGGACAGAAGACCTGTTCAACGAAGTGTACGATACCGGACATGTCCCTTGCCGGCTCGACATACCCGGCGTGACCTCGGTATATGGTTCGCCGAGGTCCAGCCTGTTCAGCCCTTACCGGCTCAGTGTGCCCGACGTGACCTCGGTCACCCACCCGGAGGCGCAGGATTTCGAAGTATTCCCTGGCGGCGAGTGCAAGTCCGTGCCGCGCGGCGAGACGCCGGGTGTACCACGCGATCCGCGGGATCGAGAGGCCCGAGATCCTGAAGAGGCGAGGCGTGGACGGGGGCGTTCCTTGCGCCGTATGACCCATTCGCGCCCCCAGGAGCCAGAGCCATGGAGAGCGGAGGGAAGGCGGCATGGTGTGCGGGCCGGCACCGAAGGATAGGCGCCGGCCCGGCCAATGAGCCCGGAGTCGCCCGGCAGATCCGGAAACGACGCACATGACCAGCGAGCCGAGGGAAGCCCCCCCGAAACGAGGCCGCCGGGGGCGCGGGCGGGCCGCCCGCGTGGAAGCGCGCCGGCGCCCGTCCGCCGCTCCCCGCGCGCCCTGCATCCGCCGCGCGCTCGGCCCCCTCGACGTCCTCGACGAAGAGGGCGTCGACCTCATCGAGCGCAACGCCGACCGCCTGCTCCGGGACGTCGGGATGGAGTTTCGCGGCGACCCCGAGGTCCTCGCCGTCTTCCGCGAGGCGGGCGCCGCCGTGGACGGCGAGCGGGTGCGCTTCGAGCCCGGCATGTGCCGCCGCATCATCCGGGCGAGCGCCCCGCGCGAGTTCGCGCAACATGCCCGCAATCCAGCGAACACCGTCACCATCGGCGGCGGCCACACCGTGCTCTGCCCTTCCTGGGGCCCGCCCTTCGTGCACGACCTCGACGCGGGCCGGCGCTACGCCACGCTCGACGACTTCCGCAAGCTCGTGCAGATCCACCACTCGATCCCCCACCTGCACCACTCCGGGGGGATCGTCTGCGAGCCGGTGGACCTCCCCGCCGCCACGCGCCACCTCGACATGCTCTACCACCACGTCCGCTACTCCGACCGCCCCTTCATGGGCGCGTTCCTCGGGGCGGAGCGTGCGCAGGACGCGGTGGACATGGCGAAGATCGTGTTCGGCGAGGACTTCCTGCACGGCCACGCCTGCCTCTACGCGGTGAGCAACACCAACGCCCCGCTGGTCATGGACGCGGCCATGTCCGGCTCGCTCAAGGTCTACGCCCGCCACAACCAGCCGGTGGCGTGCACGCCGTGGACCCTGGCCGGGGCGATGAGCCCGTGCACGGTGGCCGGGACCCTGGCCCAGGTGCTGGCCGAGGCGCTCGCCACGCTCTGCCTCGTGCAGCTCGTCAACCCCGGCGCCCCCTGCCTCATGGGGGCGTTCGCGAGCACCATGTCCATGCGCAGCGGCGCCCCGACCTTCGGCACGCCGGAGGCAGGGAAGATGGTGCTGGCCGCCGGCCAGCTCGCGCGCCGGCTCGGGGTGCCCCTGCACACCGTGGGCTCGCTCTCCGCGTCGAAGCTCCCCGACGCCCAGGCCGGGCAGGAAGGCGCCTGGACCCTGACGATGGCGATGATGGCGGGTGCGAACTTCATCAACCACGCCACCGGCTGGCTCGAAGGCGGCCTCGTCACCGGCTACGAGAAGACCATCCTCGACGCCGACCTCTGCGGCAAGGTGGCGAGCCTGTTCGAAGCGATGGATCTTTCGGAGAACGCGCAGGCGATGGACGCCATCCGGGAGGTGGGCCCCGGCGCGCATTTCCTCGGCAGCGCGCACACGCGGGCGAACTTCCTCAGCGCGTTCTACGAATCCACCGTGAGCGACAACGACTCCTACGAGCAGTGGTCGGCGGAGGGCGGGCTCGACGCGGCCCGGCGCGCGAACGCGCAATGGAAGCGCCTGCTCGACACTTACGAGGCCCCCGGACTCGACCCGGCCGTCGACGAGGCGCTCCAGGCGTTCATCGCCAGGCGCAAGGAGGCCATGCCGGACGCTCCGGGACTCCTGCAAGTTCGCTGACGAAGAACCTGTCCCGGCGAGAACCAGGGCCGTTCTCTGTTCGATTGTTGTATCAGGGAACCTCTCAAAATCCGCTCCAAGATGCCGGGAATCCATGTGATTTATTGAATCTGCATGAGATGGAGAGGCTATCACCGGGCTCGGGTTCGACGGGAGCTACACCCTCAGCCGGCTGAACACCCGGCGCGCGTTGCCTTCGAAGATCTTCTTCCGGTCCGCATCGTCCAGGGCGCTCGCGTCGATGTAGCGCTTCGTGTCGTCGAAGTAGTGCCCGGTCTCGGGGTCGATGCCGCGCACCGCCCCCACCATCTCCGAGGCGAACAGGAGGTTGTCGGCCGGGACGACTTCGAGCAGCAGGTCGATCCCGGGCTGGTGGTACACGCAGGTGTCGAACCAGACGTTGTCGAGGATCAGATCGGCGAGCGGCGGCTTGCCCATCATGTCGGCCAGGCCCCGGAAGCGGCCCCAGTGGTAGGGGACCGCGCCGCCGCCGCGCGGGACGATGAACCTGATGGTCGGGAAGTCCCGGAACAGGTCGGAGGTGATCATCTGCATCACCGCCGTGGTGTCCGCCCCGAGGTAGTGGGAGCCGGTGGTGTGGAAGGCGGGGTTGCAGGCGGCGCTGACGTGGATCATCGCGGGCACGTCGAGCTCCACCATCTTCTCGTAGAAGGGATACCACCAGCGGTCGCCCAGGGGCGGGTCGGTCCAGTAGCCGCCGCTCGGGTCCGGGTTCAGGTTGCAGCCGACGAAGCCGAGCTCGTTGACACAACGTTCCAGCTCCCGGATACAGGCGGTGGGCGGCACGCCGGGGGTCTGCGGAAGCTGGGCGACGCCGGCGAAGTTCTCGGGGTAGAGCCGGGTAATCCGGTGGATGAGGTCGTTGCAGTGCTCGGTCCAGGGCGATGCTGGTGGATTCGTTGCCGAGGTGGTGGCCCATCCAGCTCGCGCGCGGCGAGAAGATGGTGAGATCCGTGCCGCGCTCGCGTTGCAGCCTGAGCTGCGCGCCTTCCAGGCTCTCGCGGATCTGTTCGTCGGTGACGTCGAGCCCGCCCTTGACGTGCCGGTGCAGGGGGTCCTGTTCGAGCTCCGCCTTCTGCCGCTCCCGGTACCGCCCCAGCGCATCGGGGGCGGTGGTGTAGTGGCCGTGGCAGTCGATGATCACGGCGTTCCCTCCTCCCGTGGAGCACGTAACGCAACGCAGTGTGCCACGAACGGCGCCGGCGGATCGGGTGGAGCGTTTCCAAGGCGCGATCAGCCATAGCCAGAGGTGGCGAGGGCCGCATTTCCGGCTCCGCCGCCCGGATGACGGCGACCGGCAGGCAGCCGGAGACCCATGGGCGGCTCATCGGCTCCGTCCGGAGGTTCGTCCCGACCGGAATCTACTAATTTGAAATAGATTAGTAGATGTTTTACATTTTGGCCCGGCCCTCGGTTCATGAGGTCACCGACCGATGCGAATGCCCGTCACGCCCCCACCGATATCGGATCTGCTCCGAACACGAGCGGAACGTATCGAGGATCTGATTTCCTCAGACATAGGAAGGTTACCGGAAAACAAATACCTGCACTGGTCGAAGCTGAAATACGTCCAGCCGCCCGAGGGGTTTTCGAGCGAGGACTGGTGGCTGGCCGTCAAGATGGCCAGATTCTCGGTTCGACACGCCCTCCCCCTTGCCGACAAGCAGGGACGACCATTCGCGTTCAGCGATTCCGGATACCTGTACCGCATGCTCCATCAGGTCGATCAGGGCGCCGGCGGACGCATCGAGCTGCCCGCCGACGTGGTGAACGCCGACTCCCGGAACCGGTACCTGGTGAATTCCCTGATCGAGGAAGCCATCGCGTCGAGCCAACTGGAAGGCGCCGCCACCACCCGTCTGGTGGCGAAGGACATGTTGAGATCGGGCCGGCCGCCCCGCGACAGGAGCGAGCGGATGATCGTCAACAACTATCGCGGCATGGAGTTCCTGTCCGGGATCGTTCGCGAAGATCTGTCCGCACCCATCCTGCTGGATCTGCACCGGATCCTGACCGAGGGGACGTTCGACGATCCGGACGCGGCCGGGCGGTTCAGGCTCCCGTCCGACCGCGTGTTCGTGACGGACCCGCGGGACCGCGCCATCCTGCACGAGCCGCCCGACGCGAGCGCGCTCGGAGAGCGGATGGAGCGGCTGTTCGCCTTCGCCAACACGACCGGTGACGAACCCTTCGTCCACCCCGTCGTGAAGGCCATCCTCCTGCACTTCATGATCGGTTACGAGCACCCCTTCGTCGACGGCAACGGCCGCACTGCGCGAGCCCTGTTCTACTGGGCGATGGCCAGATTCGGATTCTGGATGACCGAGTTCCTCTCGATCTCGACCATCATCCGCAAGGCGCCGGTGCAGTACGCGCGTGCCTACGTGCTCTCCGAGACCGACGACAACGACGTCACCTACTTTCTCGACTACCACCTTCGGGTGATCCTCCGGTCGATCCGGGAGTTGCACGCCTGGCTGGCGCGCAAGGCCGAGGAGATGCGCGACGTGCAGCGGCTGCTCGATCGCCTGGCCCCCGCTGCCGTCCTGAACTATCGGCAAACCGCGTTGATCGAGCACATGCACAAACACCCCGGGACGTCGTACACCATCGAGAGCCACCGCAGATCGCACAACGTCACCTACCAGACCGCGCGCACCGACCTCCTCAAGCTCGCCGAGTCCGGCTTGATGCAATACGCCAAGCGGGGCCGGGCGTTCATCTTCACCCAAGCCGTCGATTTCGACGAGCGGCTGCGCGAGCTGGCGAGATGACGGCCGAACGGAGCCTCATCTCCGTTCCCGATCCGGGGCGCCGTGGCGGCGACCCCCACCGGGCCGGTGTCGCCGAAACGCGCCATCGGGTGCGTCCGCTGCCGCCTGCCGCGCGCGCCGGCGGCTGGCCGTATCAATCATCCAGCTCGGACGCGCTGTCCACGTAGACGAGGCCGGCGGCTTCGAGCTTGGGGCGCATGCCGTAGAGGTCCAGGCCCAGGACGCCGGCGGCCAGCTTCCCGCGCTTGTCCGCCTCCCCGGCCTCGCGCTCGCGGGCCGCGGCCAGCACCCGCGCGGCGGTGTTCCTGGCCACGACCACCACGCCGTCGTCGTCGGCCACCACCACGTCGCCGGGGTTGACCACCTGTCCGGCGCAGACGATGGGCACGTTCACCGATCCCAATGTGCTCTTGACCGTGCCCCGGGCCGAAACGGCGCGCGCCCACACCGGGAAGCCCATGTCTTCGAGGGCGCGCACGTCGCGCACCCCGGTATCGGTGACCAGCCCCCTGGCACCGCGGGCCTTGGCCGAGGTGGCGAGCAGGTCGCCGAACATGCCGTCGGTGTTGTCCGCGGTGCAGCCGACGACCAGCACGTCCCCGGGCCGGCAGAGCTCGATCGCCACGTGGACCATCCAGTTGTCGCCCGGCTGGGCCAGGATGGTGACCGCGCTGCCGGCAATCTGCGCGTGAGGGTAGATCGGACGGATGTACGGCTTGAGCAGGCCGCTGCGGCCCTGGGCCTCGTGCACAGTGGCGACCCCGAGCGCACCGAGCTCGTCGATGGTCGCGCCGTCGGCCCGCTCGATGTTGCGGACGGCCACGGGTTTCATGTCGTTTTCCTCATCCGACGAAGCGCGGTCGGGTTTTCCCGATGTCCGCCACGTGCACAACTCGGTCGGACAGGTAGATGGTCCCGCGTTTTCTCCCGGAATCGCGTGTCGGCGGTGACCACGGGGTGCTGCTCGTGAATCGCCAGAGCGAGATGGAAGCAGTCGTGGACCGGATGGCCGAAGTCGACAGCCAGCCGCTTCGCGGAGGCCGCATTGGCGCATCGACCGCGGTGTGGTGACGGGAGCGGCGCGTAACAGATCCACGGTGCCGGCAAGCCCATCGCGGTCGATGTCGCCGCGTCGGTGCATGGCTCATAACGCATTGGCGGCCTCGGCAAAGAGCAGCGCGGGGGCCAGCAACGTCAACCCCGCATCGAGCAGGCTCGACGCTTCATCCGACAGACTCTCTGCCACGAGCCACTTGACGGCGACGCTCGCGTCGACGACATAGCCTCTCACGTCGTTCCGTCCTGGTCCCGGTCGGCCCGGATCGTTTCAGTGCCGTCAACCGACGATTGAAGGCGTTGCCTCAGGATTCGCGCACGATCCGCGAAATTTCCATCATCGGCGAGCAACGTCCTAGGGGTGGATCTGCGCGGATTCCGCGTCCACAATGGCTCCGGGGCTCCCGCGACGAGGACCTCCGTCCGGGTCCATCGACGACGCGGCCGAAGCCACCGCCGGGACGCCGCGACCTGCCGCCGCCGGCGGCGGCAATCCGAGGAGGAGATCGCCGGGATGCTCGTCTTCATCGCCAAACGCTTCGGCCAGATGCTGATCATCATGGCCGTGGTCTCCATCCTTCTGTTCGTGATGCTCGAATTCAACATCGAGAGCGTCGCGGTCAAGGTCCTCGGGCAATATTCGACAGAAGAGCAGCGCGAGCTGTGGCTGCAGGAGAACGGCTACTACGACCCCCTCTACGCGCGCTACTTCCGCTGGCTCGGCAACTTCGTCACCGGCGACCTCGGGGAATCGGTCCGGTTCAGGCAGCCGATCAACGACTTCATGTGGGGGCGGCTGTGGAACACCGCCGTCCTCGCATTCTGGGCCATGGCGTTCATCGTCCCGCTCGCCCTCGTGCTCGGCATCCTCTCGGGCATGAGGGAGGGCTCGTACCTCGATCGCACCATCTCCGTCACCAGCATCATCACCACCTCGATCCCGGAGTTCGCGAGCGCGCCGTTGCTCGCGGCAATTTTCGTGTTCGGGCTCGAATGGCTGCCGGGCACGAGCAGCATGATCGGCGGCTTCGACTGGAAGCAGCTCGTGCTCCCCGTGGCGGTGCTGGTCATCTACGACTTCGGCTACGTGGCGCGGATGACCCGCGCGTCGATGGCGGAAGTCATGACCACGCACTACATCCGTACCGCGGTACTCAAGGGCCTGCCGTACCGGCAGGTGATCCTGAGGCACGCGCTGCGCAACGCCCTCATCGCCCCGTTCACGGTCATCATGCTCCAGATCCCGTGGCTGCTCTCCGGGGTCATCGTGGTCGAGTTCTTCTTCGCTTACAAAGGGTTCGGGGCACTGCTGCTGGAGGCGTCCCTCAACCAGGACATCCTGCTCATCGAGGCGGCGTCGATGGTGGCGGTGTTCGTGGTAGTCGCCACCCAGACCCTGTCCGACGTCGGCTACACCTGGCTGAACCCGCGGATCCGCTTTACCTGAGGAGCGAGCCATGCCCAGGATGACGACGACGGTGCCCGCCCCCGGCTACGGCCCCGCGCTGTGGAACGCGGTCAAGTCGTTCGCCCTGCTGCGCGAGAGCATCGTGGGCATGATCGGGGCCGGCCTGGTGCTGTTCTGGGTAATCCTGGCGCTCGGCGCACCACTGTTCTCGCCCTGCGATCCGAACGCAACGCTCCAGCCCTTCGCGAAGCCCGGCACGCCGGTTCCCATCGCCGGCGCCTGCTGGACCGACACCTTCGTGCTGGGCGCCGACAACATCGGGCGCGATGTCCTCTCGCGCATCGTGTGGGGCGCGCGCACCGTGCTGACCTGGGCGCCGGTGGCGGCGGTCTCCGCCTACCTCGTGGGCATCGTCCTGGGGCTGGCGGCCGGGTACTACCGCGGCTGGATCGACGACGTGCTGTCCGGGATCTCGAACATCATCCTCGCCTTCCCCGTGCTGGTGCTCTACATCCTCATCATCGCGGCCATCGGCGCCTCGCCGCTCAACATCGTGTTCGCGGTGACCTTCGCGACGGGGCCGCTGGTGATGCGCATCGTGCGCGGCCTCGTGCTCGATCTGCGCAACCGGGAGTACGTTTCGGCGGCGGAGACGCGCGGCGAGACGGCGTGGCGCATCATGTTCGTCGAGATCCTGCCGAACGCGCGCGGCCCCCTCATCGTCGACGGCTGCCTCCGGCTCGGCTACGTCATCATCACCATCGGCGTGCTCGGATTCCTCGGCCTCGGGCTGCCGCCCCCGGACCCGGACTGGGGCGGGATGATCAACGAGACGCGGCAGATGTCGCTCGCGTTCCCGCACATGACGGTGATGCCGTGCATCGCCATCTCGTCGCTCATCCTCGGCTTCAACCTGCTCGCCGACGGGCTGCGGGAGATCTCGTTGCGCGACTGACGGCGGCCCCCGGAGGCCGGGCAGGCCGCACTGCATCCCGACCGCTCGATACGCGAGAGCGGCGTGAGGAGGAGACGCCCATGGCGCTCGACTTCGACGAAGGCGCACCGGTCCTCGAAATCACGGACCTGAACCTTTCGTACTGGACACGGGCGGGGGAGATCCCCGCGGTGATCGATTTTTCGCTCACCGTCAACCGGGGCGAGAGCATCGGTCTGGTGGGCGAGTCCGGCTGCGGCAAGTCCACGGTGGCGATGGCCATCATGCAGTACATGGGGGGCAACGGCACCATCAAGAGCGGCAGCATCCGGTTCAAGGGGGTGGAGCTGGCGGAGCTCCCGCCCGACGAGCTGCGCACCCTGCGTGGCTCGCACATCTCGATGATCTACCAGGAGCCCTTCGCGGCCCTCAACCCCAGCCTGACCCTCGGCGCCCAGCTCAAGGAGGTGCCGATGACCCACGAGAACGTCCCGGATTCGGAAGCGCACGATCGCGCGGCGCGGGTGCTCACCGACGTCCGGCTCCCCGATCCGGAGCGGGTCATGGCCGCCTACCCGCACCAGATCTCCGGCGGGCAGCAGCAGCGGGTGGTCATCGCCATGGCCCTGCTCTCGAACCCCTCGCTGCTGCTCCTCGACGAGCCGACCACGGCCCTCGACGTCACCGTGGAAGCCGGCATCACCAAGCTCATCACCGACATCAGCCGCAAGTACGGCACGTCGCAGATCTACATCTCGCACAACCTGGGCCTCATCCTGGAGGTCTGCGACCGGGTCTTCGTCATGTACTCCGGCGAAGTGGTGGAGGAGGGCACGATCAATTCCCTGTTCACGTGGCCGAAGCACCCCTACACCCACGGGCTGTTCGGGTGCATCCCGCTCCCCACCGCGGACAAGAACGCGGCGCCGCTCAGGCCCATCGCCGGGCAGCTCCCGCTCCCCCACGAGCGGCCGCGGGGGTGCAACTTCGGTCCCCGCTGCGATTACTTCCAGGACGGGCGATGCAACGCGAAGGACGTCCCGATGGAGTCGGTGGCGGGCACGGCGATGAGTGACCACCGGGTGCGTTGCGTGCGCTGGAGGGAGATCGACTACGGCATGGAGGTCGCGCACGGCGAGGCGAACGACCCGATGGAGATCGGGGACGACGTCCTCGCGGTCGAGAACATGCAGAAGTACTACGAGGTCCACGACCGGTCGATCAAGGCCATCCTCGCCGGCACCGGCACCATGCACGTCAAGGCGAACGAACGGCTCAACTTCGACGCCCGGCGCGGGGAGACCGTCGCCATCGTCGGGGAGTCGGGGTGCGGGAAATCGACCTTCGCGAAGGTGCTGATGGGGCTCGAAACCGCGACGGACGGCCGCATCCGCCACGACGGCGCCGAGATCTCGAAGATCCCGGTCCGCGATCGCTCGCCGCAGCAGATCGGGTCGCTCCAGATGGTGTTCCAGAACCCCTTCGACACCCTCAATCCGAGCCACACCGTCGGCGCCCAGATCGGACGGGTCATCAAGAAGTTCGGCGTGGAGACGGACAAGAGGAAGATCCAGGCCCGGGTGCTGGAGCTTCTCGACGTCGTGAAGCTGCCGCGCGACTTCTACCACCGCAAGCCCCGCCAGCTCTCCGGCGGACAGAAGCAGCGCATCGGCATCGCGCGCGCGTTCGCCGGCAACCCCTCGATGGTGATCGCCGACGAGCCGGTCTCGGCCCTCGACGTCTCGGTGGCGGCGGCGGTGACGGAGCTGCTGATGGAGATCCAGCGCGAGCACAAGACGACACTGCTCTTCATCAGCCACGACTTGAGCGTGGTCCGCTACCTCTCCGACCGGATCGTGGTGATGTACCTCGGCCAGATCATGGAGCGCGGCGCCACCGAGGCCATCTTCGCACCGCCGTACCATCCCTACACCGAGGCCCTGCTCTCGGCGGTCCCGATCGCCGACCCGGAGGTCACCAAGCGGGAGATCGTCCTCGAAGGCAACCTGCCGAGCGCCCTCGACCCGCCGCAAGGGTGCCCGTTCAGCACCCGCTGCCCGCGCAAGGCCGGGAAGATCTGCGACGACGAACGTCCCCCCGTACGGATGGTTTCGGACACCCACGCCATCGCCTGCCACATCCCGCTCGACGATCTGCAGCAGGTCGAGCCGGTCATCGTGGTGCCGGCACGGGAAGAGCGGATGCACGCGCATCAATGACGTCGGACGGCGGGATCCGGTGCGAGGGACGGGGCCCCGTGCACGCCGGCTTCCTCGAACCGCGCCGCGCAACCGAAGAACGCCTGGGAGCGATGCGCACACCGCCGTCATCAGGAAACAGGGAGTGACCCCCGATGAGCTGCGAAGGCAAATGCGAGCTGGTGGAGTTCAAGATCACGTCGTCGCGCTTTCTCCACGTCGTCCCGCGGCCCCGCGCCGACGCGCCGCCCGATCTCGAGCAACGCCTCGACGAGGAGGTGAAGGCCGCGGTGGAACGATCGCATCACGAATGCGGAGACGGGTGTGACTGCGTCATCGGCGAGCCGATCGAGGTACTGTCCCGCCAGCAGATCAAGAAGGTCACCCATGGCGGCTTCGCCGGTTGGTACCAGATCACGGTGGCGAAGTACCGGACCCCCGGCGAGTGCATGCCGGGGGCGGACGCCCTGCCCGAAGGTGTGCGCCATGGCTGATCGGGCCGGCCGAGCGCCCCGGCCTGAATCGCCCGCTCCGTCCGCCGGACAGGTCGGGGGGGAGGGTGGGCGTGTGCTAGACTTCCGGCCCGCCATCCGGGAAGACTCCAGGGGAACACCGACGTGAGACAGCGGGAAGCCGGCCAGCGCCTCGACGAGATCAGCGCCGATCTCGACAACCTCCACCGCGAGGACGTGTTCAGCGACATGCGGCTCGCAACGATCCGCAGACTTCAGCCGGTCAGGCCGGACGGCAGCCTCGACCCCTCCCGGCCCACCACCTACATCGCCGAGACCACTATCGTCTCGCAGCTCGGGCCGATCCCTGTCCAGTCCCCCATCGAAGCCCATTCGCTGAAGGATGCGTTCTCGAAGTTCCCCGAGGCGATCAAGGCGGCGGTGGAGCGGCTGAGCGAGCGGGCCCAGGAGATGCGCCGGGAAGAGGCGTCGCGCATCGTGGTGCCCGGCGCCATGCCCCCGGACTTGGGCGGCGGCCGGCCCGGCGGCGGTGGGGGCATCGTCTTCGACCGTTAGCGAGGACGCAACGCACCCGACACCCGTCCGCGCAGCCTTTCCACGTACACGGCGACGGCGGGAAGCTCCGGCATACCGCCACCCTGCCCGGCTCGTTCCCGCCGGGCCAGCATCGCGCGGTCCGGGCCCGCTCGTCGACTCCGTCCGGGAACGAACCGGGGGCACTACCGCGACAGGCCGGCCCCGCGCCGGCTACGCGGCCTCAGTCGACGCGCCTTGCTCCGAATGCGCCCGTGATGTCGTCGTACTCGAAGACGCCGCCGGCTTCCTCGTGGTTGGAGCCGTAAAAACGCCCTCTCATGGTCCCGCGCCCGTGCTCGGAGGTGCCCCTGAACGTTCCTCGATCGGTAATGGGCACGCCCTTCCAGGTGTTCTCGCCGCGTTCGGTTCCGGCCTTCAGGTCATGGACGCCCGTGAAGGCAACGTCGGCATCCATGGAGTCGAAGTCGACCCTGACTTTGGCGTTCCCCTGGATGACGTTTCCTCGGTCCTTCCCCTCGTGGTCCATCCCGACCATGACACCGGACCAGACGCCGCTTCCGCCAGACTTGATCGGGCGCGAGTTGGAGCCGATTCCGCTCGACCAGCCATGGTATCCCGCGCCTTCCAATGCTTCCGCCGTCGCAGCCAGCTCCCGTACTGCGAAGGCGTTGTACTCCATCCAGCCACCGTAGCTGTACACGTCCAGATGAGCGTCTCCCAAATTCAACCTTCCTTTCCCGTCAGAGATCGAAACCCCGCGATACTCCATCACTGCACGGATGTCATCTGGCTGGTGTCTACTCAAGCCCAGGGTGCGAATGGTGATTTCCAAGCGGCGGTCCTCACCGAAGTCCAGGATGCAAACGTCTTCGCTGCATTTCGGAGTCAACTTCGGGAGACCGAAGGTATTGAACACATCGCCCAGATGAAGCGCCCGATTCTCTGACCCTGCGACTTCAACCAGTAGCGCCCCCACCTCGGCCCACACCACCTCACCGGTCTTGTCGAGCGATGTGCTTCCGGGGAACAGGTCGCGTGCCTTGGCGGGGTCGACATCCCGCAGGGTATCGCCTCCACCGCCGCAGGCGACGAGCAAGGGTGTGACGAGGCAGGCAAGAACGAGACTGGTTCGGATCCTTGACATGGCTTTCCCTCAGGTGTGGTTGGAGGCTCCCGGTCACGGGGGAGTGCCGGGCCGTACGCATCGGCACGGAGTCCAATGTCCACCTGCTCGCCCGGGCTTCGAGGAACGGTCCCGTGCCGGACTCGGGCTGCCGTATTCGACGGATCATCCGGTAGAGCGGGCCCGGTCCGATGCGCTCCGGCCGACGCTCGGGGGAAGGATGGAATGCAAGGGGCCACATGTCAACCGCCGTTCCCCGGCGCTGTCGAGCGTAGGAGCGGTTGCTCCAGTTGGCCGGTTTGCTCGACCGACATCCCAACCCGCTCTCCGCCGGCCAGCGGCAGCGCGTGGCGATGGGCCGCGCCGTCGTCCGAGAGCCCGAGGTCTTTCTCATCGACGAGCCCCTCTCCGTACTACCGTCGGGATCGGCCGACACGGGATGGATGCGCTGGACATGGCCAGGGTCCAGGCTTGGGCGTCGCCTCATCGGGAGTCTCCACAGTCATCCGTGTCCGATCCTCATCCGGGCATTGCCATGCGATACATGCCATGTTGCAACCCTGCCGCCAGGACGATCTCCAGCACTCGGACATCGGGCACGTCCCCGCTCGCAATCGGGTTCCGGGCCGAACCTGAAGGATGCCGTGGCGTGCCGCTTCAGCCGCCTTGGGCCAGAGTCCCCGAGGCGCCGTCATCTTTCCAATTGGGTCGGCTTTGCGCGGGGCGTCCTTGGGAACGCGGGCGTCTCGCCCGCGTCCGGAGGACTCGCCGTTCCCAGGAAGAGCGATGGGCATCGACGTCCGGCCGCGAATCGGTCAGCGTGAAATGGCCTTGGGCGCAAGGGGTCGGACATCGGCGGGCACGGGAGAGGGCGCCGGCGTCGAGGTGTCCGGTGGACCGCGCCGGTACTCCCAGACCGGTGCCCCCATGCCGGTACCCCGATGTGCGCCCGCGCTGCCGCCTCCTTCATTCGGGCCTCCCTCATTCGGGCGGGATGAGGACGAGCTTTCCGGTGAACGCCTTGGCCAGGAATTCTTCCTGTGCCTGGCGGATCTCGTGCAGGGGGAACGTCTTTGCGACAAGAGGGCGAATTTCGTCGCGCTCGACGTAGGAGACCAGGTTCTCGAAGACCTCTTCTTCCTGAAAGGTGCAACCGAACAGCGTCAGGTCCTTGAGGTACAGCGTCCGTACGTCCAGCTCGACCAGCGGGCCGGCGATCGCGCCGGCCGTCGCGTAGCGCCCGCCGCGCCGGAGCGCGTCGAGGAGCCGCGGCCAGGATGCTCCGGCCACGAGATCGACGACCACGTCGATGCCGTCATGCCCGACCGCGGTGGCGAGGTCGGCGTTCCGGTCCACGACCTCGTCCGCGCCGATGGCGCGCACGGCATCGGCCTTCGCGGCGCTCGCGACGGCGACGACGTGGGCGCCGCGGCGTTTCGCAAGCTGAACCGCGGCCGATCCGACCCCGCCCGAAGCGCCGGTGACGAGCACGCGCTCCGCCCCCACCGAGGCCCGGTGGAGCAGGTTCTCGGCCGTGGAGTAGGCGCACGGGATGGAAGCCAGCTCCGCGTCGGACCAGTCGCATCCGACCTTGTACGTTTCGCGGGCGGGCGCCCTGGCGTATTGCGCAAACGCGCCGTCGCATCCGAGCCGAAGGTCCGGCACTCGAACGGGCGGCCCCCGGCATCGCGCATCATGCTGCGGACGATCACGCGCTCGCCGATGCGGTTCCGGTCCACGCCTTCGCCCACGGCCACGATCCGGCCACAGCAATCGGCGCCCTGGATGCGGGGAAAGTCCAGCGGGACGCCCATCCAGCTTGCGTCCGCGTCATCGACCGTGTCGAAGCCGTCCGCGCCGCCGGTACCGGTCGCATCGCCGACCGCCTTGGAATACCACCCGATGCGCGTGTTGACGTCGGTGTTGTTGACGCCCGCGGCGGCCACCTCGATGAGCACTTCACCGGCACGCGGGGCCGGCGTGGGGACGTCGTCGCGATAGTGCAGCTTGTCCAGTCCGCCATGGCCGACAAGCTGGACGGCGGCCATCCGCGAGGGAATCGTGGAAGTCATGTCGGCGCTCCGAGTCGCTGGAACCTCCCATGCGGCAGGGCCTTCAGCCGGTCGAGCTCGTCCGCGGAGCCCGGAGCCGGCCGCGCGCCATGTGGCGCGGCACCGTTCTGCGCAGCCCCGGATGGGGTCGAATCGATCATGGCGGAATCATAGGAGGCTCGCATGGAACGGGAAAGGGCCGGAAGTCGCATACGGTGTCGGACACGGGCTCCATCCGGTTCCGTATTCCCCCGTGCAGCCGGGGGCGGGCGGGGCAACGAGCAAGCCGAACGATCCCGGTCCGGCAGGACGCCGGACCGCACCGGCGTAACGCCGAACTGCACTTCGCACGTCGGCGAGAGGCGCATGACCCCGGACCGGCCTTGGTTCCAGCGCGACACGTTGGCATGAAATCGCTACATTGGAGACTTCTCATACGCATTCGGGCAGGCGCGGCGGCGCCGAGGGCGTATCATCGTCACCTGCTTGCCCGGTCGCCCGATGGGCCAAGCGTTGCATGCGCCGGGCTCGCCGCGCCGGCAACCACAGCCCGCAGCAGGAACCCATCGGGAACCCCTGTCGACAAGTCCACATCAGGAGGGAGTGCCGTCATGAAACCTGGAAGCCTCGGAAACACCATCCGCCGCAGCGCCGTCACCGGACTCGCCGCGGCCACGTCGCTGGCACTGGCCACCGCCGCATCCGCGGCTACCCTGACCGTGTACACCGCGGTCGAGGCCGAAGACCTCAAGCGCTACGCCGCCCGCTTCAACGAGGACCATCCGGACGTCGAGATCAAATGGGTCCGCGACTCCACCGGCATCGTCACCGCGAAGCTCCTCGCCGAGAAGGAGAACCCCAAGGCCGACGTCATCTGGGGGCTGGCCGCGACCAGCCTGCTGCTCATGAAGTCGGAAGGCATGCTCCACCCCTACCAACCGAAGGGGGTCGAAAAGCTTGATCCGAAGTTCGTCGACAAGGACGATCCTCCGACGTGGACCGGCATGGACGCCTGGGTCGCGGCGGTCTGCGTGAACACGGTGGAGCAGGAGAAGCACGGATTCCCCACCCCGGCCTCGTGGAAGGACCTCACCAAACCCGAGTACAAGGGCCACGTGGCGATGCCGAACCCGAACTCCTCCGGCACCGGCTTCCTCGACGTGTCGAGCTGGCTGCAGATGTTCGGTGAGGAAGGCGGCTGGCAGTTCATGGACGCGCTGCACGAGAACATCCACCACTACACCCATTCCGGCTCCAAGCCCTGCAAGCAGGCCGCGCGCGGCGAGGTCCCGATCGGCGTCTCGTTCGCGTTCCGGGGCGCGAAGTCGAAGGCGAAGGGCGCTCCGATCGACATCGTCATCCCCTCCGAAGGCATCGGTTGGGACATGGAGGCCACCGCGATCGTGAAGGGGACGAAGAACCTCGAAGCGGCCATGACCCTGGTCGACTGGTCGATCACCGAGAAGGCCAACGAGCTCTACAACGAGGGCTACGCGGTCGTCGCCATCCCGGGTCTCGCGAAGCCGGTGGAGCATTTCCCCGAAGGCATCGTCGAGGCGATGATCGACAACGACTTCGAGTTCGCGGCGAACAACCGCCGCCGCATCCTGGCGGAGTGGCAGAAGCGTTACGATTCGAAGTCCGAGGCGAAGTAGCGCCTCTGGTCCTTCTGCACGACATGCAGGGCGGGAGCCGGTAGAGCTGCGCAGCCTCGCCGATGCCGGCCGGAGCGGTCGAAACCACGGTACGGCCGATGGTAGCAGTGTACGGCAACGGCCGATCGTTCCCGGCCCGTACGAGGCTCGACGCCGCCAGGCGCCGCCCGGAGCGTATGAGGCCGGAGGGATCACCCACCCTCCGGCCTTTCTTTTCGCCCCGCCCCGCGTACCATGAGCGGAGACGCCCGCCGGCATCCGCCACTCCCGACGCCATGTCCCCGGACGCATCCGACTCGCATGGAACGACTCCTTCCCCGGTCGCCGGCGACGCCTCGCCCGGCGCTGACGATTCCGCGCACGCGGGGTCGCAGAGCCGCCGCACAATGGTCGCGCCCTCGCAAGATCCCCGCCCGCGACCCTATCTGCGGATCGGGCGCCTCACCAAGAAGTTCGGCGGGTTCACCGCGCTCGACGACGTCTCGCTCGACGTGTACGAGGGCGAGTTCGTGTGCTTCCTCGGCCCCTCCGGCTGCGGCAAGACCACGCTGCTGCGGGCGATCGCGGGGCTCGACGTCCAGACCGCGGGCGCCGTCGAGCAGGCGGGCGCCAACATCTCCGCGCTTCCGCCTTCGGAGCGCGACTTCGGGATCGTGTTCCAGTCCTATGCGCTGTTCCCGAACATGACCGCCGCGCGCAATGTCGCCTACGGACTGGAGAGCCAGGGGCGCTCGCGGGCGGAGATCCGGGATCGGGTGCGGGAGCTGCTGGCGCTGGTCGGCCTCCCCGACCAGGGAGGCAAGTACCCCGCCCAGCTCTCGGGCGGGCAGCAGCAGCGCATCGCGCTCGCGCGGGCCATCGCGACCTCGCCCGGCCTGCTGCTGCTCGACGAGCCGCTCTCCGCCCTCGACGCGAAGGTGAGGGCGCGGCTGCGCCACGAGGTGAAGGCGCTGCAACGCCAGCTCGGCGTCACCACCATCATGGTCACCCACGACCAGGAAGAGGCGCTGACCATGGCGGATCGCATCGTGGTGATGAACGACGGCGTGATCGAGCAGGCCGGGACCCCGACCGAGATCTACCGCGAGCCCGCGAGCATCTTCGTCGCCGACTTCATCGGCGCCATGAACTTCATCGCCGGGGAGGTCACCGGCACCGGGGAGGTCACGGGCGGTAGGGAGGTCGCGGGCGCCGGCGGTGCGGGGGTCGGGGCCGGAGGGCTCGTCCTCGCCTGCGATACGTCGGGCTTTCCCGGCGGCGCGCGGGTGACCGTCGCGATCCGGCCCGAAGACATCGTGCTCGACGGCGGGGACGCCGCCGGGGATACGACCTGGGCCGCGGGGACCGCCGAAGCCGGCGGGGCGACCGGAGCCGTCGGCGCCGCTGCGACCGCCGAAACCGGCGAGGCTGCCGGAACCACCGGCGCCGCCACGGCCACCGATCGGGGCAACGTCTTCAATCCTGGGAACGGCGTGTCCCGTGAGGACAGCGTGTCCCGTGGGGACACGGGCGTCCCGCCCGCACGGACCGCCGCGGTCACCGATCGGGGCAGCGTCTTCGAGGCGACGGTCGAGTACCTGGAATTCCTCGGTTCGTTCGCCCGTGCCGAGCTCAGCAGTCACGGCGGACGCCTGCTGATGGATCTGCCGATCGCGCAGGTCCGGCGCCACGAGATTCGGGAGCGAAGCACGGTGCGGGCGCTGGTGCCCCGCGACGCGGTACGCATCTACGCCGAAGCGCCGCCTTGGTGATCAGCACCATCGTCCACCACGGTTCCCGCATGTCCTGCTCCGCCTCGATGACCAACCAGCCCTCGTAGCGGCCGGCCACGACCCGGAGCACGGACAAAACCCACCCCGCCTTCCTCGTCGCCGGGGACGGTGAACACGCCGCGCGAGAGCAGTGCGAGCGAGCATCAGGCCGAGACGAGCACCAAGCCGTGCGGGACAAGCGCCGCCCGCAACGCCCGCCGCGGGTCGTCGGGCATCTTGCGGCCCTTCTCGATCCCCTCGAAGCCGATCTCCGCCGCCTCGTGCAGGCACTGTTCGAGCGGGATGTAATCGCCCAGGGAGAGGTCGTCGTCGTTGATCTACCCGATGGGTTGACGCCGTAGCGGATCATTTCACGCGGCCTGCCGCAGGGCGTGCCCGATGTCGAGCAGCGGGCTGCCCTCATGTCTTGCGCTTTTTATCTTCACCCGTGTTTGTTTGGTTTTCAGGCATTGCCTTGAATCACGTCCTCCGCGAGCACGTGGAGTTCATGAAGGAACTCCCGCTGCCTGACGCCGGGGTCGCCACGCCGTTCCGCCCGCTTCTCCAGTTTTTCGTAACACTTCACCACATCCCGTTTCTTCAGTATCCGCTCGAATTCGTGATTTCGATCCGATGATGCTTCCCGTGCCTTCCTGCGCGCCGTGTCCAGGTAGAATTTTTCCAGTTCGACGGCATCGTCGACGTCCATCAGCGGTTCCAGCGCAATCGTGTTCTGCAAGCGGCCTCGCAGGGCCGGCAGGGCGGACGAGTAGCGCATCAGTGCATCGGGCGTGATCGCGATCATCAGGAAGAGCCGCCGGGGCAGCGCATCGACAACCGCTCTGAGAGCCGACAGGTACCGGGCGATCGCGGTCGGGCCGAGGACGCCGCCCTGCTTCTCCAACTCGTCGAGCAGCAGGAAGATCCCGTTCAGGACATCCGCTCTCCCACTCACCTGCACCATGTCCCTGAGGGCGACCGTCTTCGATTCGACCGTGTCGAGCCGGAACTGGACCCCGAGGGTTTGCCTGTGAACCTTGAGCAGCCGCAGCCCCAGCAACCATTGCATCATCGATTCCAGCACGTTGCCGCCGCCGATGTCGTCATCGTCGAGCTCGATCAGGCGGTAAAGCGCGGTTCGCATGTCCTGGCTTCGTGCTTCTTCGATGGGCGAGTCGTCTTTTCGCAGGCTCTCGATGAGCCGGACGAGGTGATCCGTCCCCAACTCTTCGAACAGCCGGCGGGTGGTGCCCTCGAAGGAGGCTTCCGGATCCGCCAGGTAGCGAACCACGTAGTAGCCTTCCCGGTCATTCAGAACGTTTCGGATCTCGGACTCGAAATAATTCAGGAAATTGGTCTTGCCGACACCCTGCGTACCTTCCACGACCACGACCTGGGATTTCCGGTCGCGGAAAAAGGAGACGATGCGACGCTCCGCCTGCTCATCCGCCGGAAGTTCGTAGTGGGGGTTGTCGGAGGTCTGGTTCGACGCCGGAAACGGGTTCGCCAGAACGCCGAACCTCTCGTACAGACGTGCCTCGGCGCCCCGGCCGTCAGCCTCACGCAGCCTCTCGCGCAAGCTCATGGCGTCGGACCCTCGATGCGCAGGCTCGTACTGCCTTTCCCGGGGATCAGGTAGTCGCCCCGGTACAGGTGTATCGGCGTAACGACCGGCATCCCCGCATCGGTGCGGAGGACATGGACGACATGGTCGTCGAAGCGGATCTGGGTCGTCGAGCCCTCGGTGGATCTGCGCAGGAGACCTTTCGTGCTTGCCTCGTCGAGGCGTCTCCGCGCGATTTCCGGATGAATTCCGTCGTTGCGGATCAACGACTCCAGCCAGGCGCCGGTGGCGATCAATCCTTCCCCCCGATCCAGCTCGGTGAATCTGTCCAATGCGGTCCGCGCGAACGTTGCGGCATCGGGCGTGGTGGGCGTCGGGTAGACACCCTCCGTCCGCACCAATGCGCACAGGAGGGTAATTTCACCCAGGATGCGGTAATTGTTCGTGCCCCGCGCCACCACGCCGGACAGGTCCAGGGCGCTCCCGACCTCCGATTGTCCGATATGCGCCGCGAACGTCGAGAACGAGGGCGCATTCAGAAGCACGTCTCGAAGCTCCTCCGTGCGCTCGTTCCTCAGCGCGGCGGAAAGAGGCTGGATCGGCGGCTCCGCCTTCCAGTTGCCGTCCGTGACGGAAACAAGATCCGCGGACGAGAGGAAACGCCGATACTCGTCGCGGCTACGGGAGCTTCGCACGCCGAGAAGCTCCATCACCCGAGGCTCGCTCATCTCCTGCTCGTCGTCCAGGGCGCAGATCAACCGGAGCAGGCGGCCGACGTTGAACACCTGGAAGGACGCCTTTCGGGCGGTGCGGCGGACGTCGCCCGATGGTTCCGCCGTCTCCTCCTGCGACACTGCCGCTCCACCGGACCGGCCGCTACGGATCTGTCCCCGGACAGGATGCGATGAATCCCCGGTCGTGCTCGCCGGCGCCTGTTCGCACCACAGGAGATCGTTCACGGAGTGGTACGGGAACCAGGACATCCCTTCGCCCAGAGCGGAAACCGTAAAACCACGCCCACTCTCGTCGGTCAGGCGGGCCGAACCGAAGGCGGTGGCAAGTTCCCACAGGACCAAAGCCAAGGGAGTCCGCCGGAGTTGGCCGGTAAAGGGGTCGAACGTTTGTCCGGCCAGCCGCCGGCCGAAAAAATCATCCGCTCGTACCGCCCTGAAGTACAGGGGCGTGACGCCTTCGGCCAGAGCCATGCGCGCGAGGCCCTGGTCTCCGGTCAGAAGCCTGACGGCGTGTTTCGGGCCGGACTGGGCTTGATGATGCCGCGCCGCCTCCAGGATCAGCCGATCGGCATACGCCGGAACGGAAACGCTGACGTTGAGATCCGACAGCTCGGCATCATGCTCGGGCTGGAATGCACTGCGTAGCGGATCGCCAAGCAAGTACGTTCGCTCGATTTCGGCATCCGCCTGAAGCTCCAGCCGGAGAAGGGTCCGCTGTCCCCCCTGGCTTTTCAAATGTTCGATCAGTTCGTGGAAGCGGCGCTGATTTTTCTGCTTTCTACGCAGGCTGAGGAAACGATGCGTGAAGTTGACGAACTCCATCTGCACGATCGCGGGGATCTTGATCCTGGCGATCGGGAGATGGCGCACGACGAAATCCAGCGCTCCTTGCAGCACCCCCGAGGTGTCCACCACCACGGTGACCGAACGCCGATACGGCATTTCTTCGAGGGACGCGGGATCGAAAACGGGATGCAGGAGACCCGTGCGCACGCCGATCGATGCAACGTCGGCCAGTGCACGGGATACGTTTCTGCTGTCTTTATCCTCATCTTTTTTGTCCAGGAGATCGGAAAGAGTGTTTCGAGCATCCCGGACATCGGGTAAACGCCATTCGAAGGCGCCGTTCTTCACCAGGGCCTCCGGGTCTTCCGAAGAGCTGCTGAACTGGAGCGAGACTTCACCGAGATCAAACCATTCTTCATCCTTGAAAGCACGGTCTTCCCGCGCAGCAATTCCGCACGGGGCGCCATCCGCGAACATCCCGGCAATCTTCGGCGCCGCCTCGTCCGGAGACATGAGGACGCTGTCGTTCATCGAATGGACACCGAAACTCCCGGGCGATCCGAGAAGCACCGGGAGAGCCACTCCAGATGCAGCGTCAACGCCAGGAGCGCATTGATCGCGCTTGGCGCGTCCTCGTCGCCGATGGGCGGATTCTGGATGGGAGAAAGTTCCGCTACGTCGGATTCGATGACTTCCCGAGCTTTTGCGATGAAGTCGTCGAGTGCGCCGAGCCGGCGTTCGGACGGCGGACGTGACGGGTCCAGGCGGCGGAGTTGCTCGTCAAGGCTCCGGCGGGCCTCGTCGTCGGCGATGCCGCCCCGGAAGTCCTCCCACAGATGCCACGAATACACCTCCTCTTGCAGATCGGACTCCGAACCTGCGACCTGGGGGGTCTTTCCTGCGTCGTCCCACGAGTAAAGCGGGCGGCCCGGTACGAAGTCCCGCCATATGGACAGCTTGAGCTTCACCCTCGTTTCGACTGACACGGCGTGCCCCTTCGATTGATTCCCCAATCCGGCACAGCCGGAACCAGACGCCGGCGGTTGGAGGGAAAATCATCGTCGTCGTCCAACCGGGATTGTAGATCTCGACGGAAGAACAGAACAACGCGCCAAGGTGCATGACGGGATCCGGGCGTACGGCGCCGAGGTCCGCCGTGAGGACCGGAACGGAGGACGGCCGGGGCTTCGCGGGCACAAGCTCTGCGGCCACGGGCCGTCATTTTCCTGCTTCCGCGGAGCCTGCCCCCGGCTCGACCGAGGGAGGCAGTGCCGAAGCCATGCCTTCCTCCGGCTCCGGCGAGGCACCACCGGACTCTGGTGCAGAAAGCCCGGATGTACATGCGGCCCCGATTGCCCGGCGCCGGTTCTCCGGACAGGAAGGCATTCTCGAAGGTGGCGAGTGCAGAGGTTCTGCGCATCGCCGCGACCGGCCCGGAGTCGGTGAAGGACTTCGAAGCGTTCTCCCGTCGGATCGGGTGCGATCTGCCGGAATCGACGGAAGACGGCAGGAGGTTCTATCATCGGCCGGGAAAGGCTTGGTCATGACCGCTCCTCGTCATCCGGGCCTTCCGTCCCGCAACCCATGTGAAACGACCCTGGAAGGCTTTGCCCGAGGGCGACCGGTTTTCGATCCTGCGACACGGCCGCGAGGCGGAGCGGCTCGTCCGGCGGGCGCCGGCGGGTGACTTGCTTCCCGGCCCATTCTGCCACCCACACGGGAGAATCCACCATGATCTTCGAGGTGCACCATTACAAATGCCGTTACGCCACCGCGGCCGCCCAGGTCGAGCTGTACGAGGAGAAGGGCCGCGCCGCCCACGAACGCCACTGCGGCAAGCCGGTCGTCTTCGGGACCGGCAACACGGGCGACGTGGACTCCTACACCCATATCATGGCCTACGAGAGCTTCGCCGACCGGGAGAGCCGCCGCGCGGCGCTGCTGGCCGACCCCGAATGGCAGGAGTACATGAACGCCAGCCGTGAGGCCGGAAACGTCCTCGGCCGGGAGATCCACCTCTTGAAAGCGGCGCCCTTCCTCACGGCGTAGCCGCCCGGCGTTCGTCCGGTCCGGCGTTCGCCCGTCCCGGCCGGAAGCCCGGCCGGGACGGACCCATGCCCGCCCCCGGTGGCCGAACGCACGTTGCCGCTCCGTTCGCGGCCATGCGTGGCGCGGGCCTCCGAACCTCCCTCACGACCCGCCGCGCGCGGTCGCCGGAGCATCCACCCGGACCGTCACCACGTCCGCGTTGTGGAACTGCTGGTGGCGGATCGAGGACGCGAGGTGGCGCAGCAGCCGGAGCGACCCCTCCTGCTCGATCGTGTCCTCGGCGGCGGGCTGCTCGCCGAGCAGCGCGATCCGGTCCTGGAGGTTGCCGTCCACGTCTCCGGCCCCGGCGATGAATTCCAGCACCGCGCCGCCGCCCTCCTTGCGCGCGGTGAGGTGCAGGCGCCGGCGGGGGCCACCACCGTCCCCGTCCCCATCACCCCGGTCTCCCGGCTCGTCTTCCTCCATGTCTCTTCGGAGCAGGGTCAGCACGGTCTCCTCGCTCGCGGCTTGCAGGCGGCCCGCCATCTCCGCACCCCAGCCGGCGCCGGTGGCGAACGCGCCCAGAAAATCGTTGAGCCTCGCCAGCTCGGCCCGATCGAGGCGTCCCCGGAACCGGTGGCCACGCGGCCCGGCCAGCTCCGTCAGCAAGGTGAGCAGGATCGCGAGGAGCCCCCCGGAGGTCATGCCGTTTTGCAGCAGGCCGCCCGCGAACTCCGCGAAGAACTCGGGAAAGACCACCCCGGCCTGCAAGCCGGCGCCCGTCCAGAAGGAGACCCCGGCGATGAGGTTGGTGCGGTAGTCGGCTCCGCTCTGCACCACCTCCCTCATGCCGGCCACGAACAGCATCGCCATCACCACCATGATGGTGGCCGCCACCACCGGCCCGGGAATGGCGAGGATCAGGGCAAGCCCCTTCGGCACGAACGCGAGGAGGATGAGCACCGCTCCGGCCGCGACGCCTACGCTGCGCGCCGCGACCCCGGTCAGCTCCAGGACCGGCACGCCGATCGGAAAGGGCGTGTTCGGCATCGTTCCGGCGACCCCGGCCAGCAGGTTGCCCGTGCCCTCCGCGGCCACCGCGCCCTGCACGGCCCGGAAATCCACCGCCCGGGGCCGGCGCCAGGACACGCGCTGCACGGCGACGGCGACCCCGATCGACTTGGTGGCGCCGACCAGGGTGACGAAGACGAATCCCGGCAGCAGAGCCCAGAACGCCGGGCCGAAGTCCAGGTCGAGACCCGGCCATCGGCCTTCCGGCAGACCGATCCAGGGCGCTCCGGCCACGCGCCCGGTGTCGTAGATGCCGAACCAGAGGGCGGCCAGGGAGCCCGCGACCACACCGAGGGCCGGCGCCCAGAGGCGCAACGCGCTCGTCCCCTTGAGCCCGATGGCGACGACCGCGGCGATGGTCACGAAGGCGCTCACCGGCCCCGCCGCGGCCGGAGCGTCCGGCGGCGCCTGGTGCAGCATGCGGAAGAGGATCGGCATCACGGTGACCGGCAGGAGCATGATCACCGTTCCGGTGACGGTGGGGGTGAGCACCCGGCGCAGCAGTGAGAGCCGTGTCGAGAGCGCGATCTGGATGACGGCGGAGACGACCACCAGGGTGGAGAGCATCGCCGGGCCGCCTTCGGCGAGGGCGGTCACACAGACCGCGATGAAGGTGCTGGACGTGCCGGACAGGATGGTGTAGCCCGCCCCGAGCCGGCCGAAGCGGAGCGCCTGCATGACGGTGGCCGCTCCGCAGGCGAGGACGGTGGCGAACACGCCCCAGAACAGGGACTCCTCGGCTCCGCCGGCCCGGAACACGATCGCGGCCACCAGCACCACGGAATTGATGCCGAGGACGGCGAGCTGCACGCCGAGGCCGAGGACCAGCGTGCGGGGAGGGGTCTCGTCGGCTTCGTAGCGCAGGGTGGAAGGGGCGCCGGGCTTCATGTCGTCGGGGACCTCCTGCCCGGCCGGGGCCGAAGGGGCGCGTCGGCTCCGCCGCCGATGATGCCGGACGCGCGCCGTGGAGGGAAGCGCGGGATCCCGCCGCCGCCGGAACCCCGCCCGGAGGCCCCCGCGCGCTACGTCATCCGTACATGAGGCTCGGCAGGAACGTCGCGATCTGCGGAACGCAGGCGATCAGCAGCACCGCCGCGAACATCGCCAGCCAGAACGGCCAGATGCCGCGGAAGATCGTGTCGAGCGACACCCCCGGGGCGACGCTCTTGACCACGAAGACGTTGATCCCCACCGGCGGCGAGATCAGGCCCATCTCCAGGGTGATGACGATCAGCACCCCGAACCAGATCATGTCGACGCCGAGGGATTCGAGGATCGGCTGCACCAGGGGAATGGTCAGCACCAGGATCGCGAACCCTTCCAGGAAGGTCCCGAGGGCCATGAACATGGCCAGCACCGCCAGGGCCACCTGGAATCCCGAGAGCCCCTGCTCCGTCACCCAGTGGGACACGGCGGGCACGAACTCGGTGAAGCCCACGAAGGTCTTGAACACGAATGCGCCGAACAGGACGAGAAATGCGGTGCCCGTCGCCCCCAGCGTCGAGGTGACCACCTCGGAGACGTTCTTCCGGGTCAGCGCGCGCCGCGCGGCAGCCGCGATCAGGGTCAGGAACGCGCCCACCCCCGCCGCCTCGACGGCGGAGAAGACCCCCGTGTAGATGCCGCCGATGGTGGCGGCGACGATGCCGGTGATCGGCGCCGCTCCCGCCAGGGCCGCGACACGCCTCCGCCGGGGTTCCGGGGCTCCGGCCCGCGGCGCCTTGCCCGGATCGCGCCCTGCGATGATCCGGATGGTAAGGAGGAACAGGAGGGTCAGCAGGATTCCGGGCAGCACCCCGGCCACGAACAGGCGTCCGACGCTCTCCTCGGTCAGGATCGCGTAGATGACGAACCCGACCGAGGGCGGTATCAGGATGCCGAGGGTGCCGCCGGCGGCGATCGCGCCGGTCGCCAGGGAATCGTCGTACCTGAAGCGCCGCATCTCCGGCAGCGCCACCCGGCCCATGGTCAGGGCCGAGGCGAGCGACGAGCCCGACAACGCCGAGAATCCCGCGCAGCCGACGATCGACGCCGACGCCAGGCCGCCCCTCCAATGGCCGAGCCAGGCGTTCGCCGCGGCGTAGAGGTCCCGGCTCAATCCCGAGGCCACGGCCAGATTGCCCATCAGCATGAACAGCGGGAGGACGGTGAGGGTGTAGTTCGAGGCCACCGTGAAGATCTCGCCGGCCAGCACCGGGACGACCGCAGCCGGCCGGATCAAGGCGATTCCGGGCACGCTGACGAGCAGCATCGCCAAGCCCACCGGCACCCGGATGAAGAGCAGGACGAAGAGGGCGCAGAAGCCCAGGACCGCGATGCCGGTTCCGCCCATCAGCCGCCCGGTGCGTTGGGATCCTCGCCGTTCCAGTGTGCGAGGCCCACGAGGAAGTGGATCAGCAGCAGCAGGGCGCAGGCCGCCAGCGCCGTGCCGAGCGCGTAGTAGAACGGCGTGTGGACGATCGACATGCTCCCGGTGACCGCCCCGCACGGAAGGCCGCAGCTTCCCTTGGCGAACAGGGCGTAGGCCGCGACCGCCGCCGCCCCCAGGCCGAGCAGCCGGGCGATCGCGTCGCTCACCCGCGTGATCCGCCGGCCGGCGAAGTACCCGATGACGTTCACGCCGACGTGGGCGCCCCGGCAGGCCCCGCCGGCGACCGCCGCCGCCACCACGATCGTCAGCGTCATGGCCGAGAGGTCTTCGACCCCGAAGATCGGATCGTTCAGGGCGTAGCGCCGGAACACCGCAACGACGGTCAACCCCGCCAGCACCGCCAGGGCCAGGCCCCCGGCGGCGATCGAGCACGCCTCCACCATCCGGACGAAGCGCGACTGCAGCCCGGGAAAGCCGGCCCGGTACTTCCCGGAGCGCTTCGGCCGGTTCACTCGCCCTTGAATCGTCCGATGACCTCCCCGACGGTCATGTCGCCGGCGCTTCGCGACAGCGCCGCCTCGTAGGCAGGTGCGATGGCCTCCTCGAAGCGGCGTTTCTCCTCGTCCGGGAGCTCGATGATCTCGACGCCGGCCTCCCGGGACATCCGGATCCCGCGGGCGCCCGCCCGCTCGTAGGCGGCGCCGCCGCCCGCCGAAAGCGTCGCGTCCGCGGCGGCGTCGACCCAGCCCTTCTCTTCGGCGGAGAGGGAGTCGTACACCTCCCCGTTCATGAGCAGCACGAAGGGCGCCCCCGAGATGGGAAGCCAGGTGGTGAGGTAGTTGGCCGGCTCGTGCAGCTTGAACGCGGGGATCCCCGAAGCCCCGATGGCGATGCCGTCGATGACGCCGTTGGCGAGGTTCCGGTGGACGGCGGTGACCGGCTGCATGACCGCGCTGGCGCCGAGCGCCTCGATGAACGGAACGTCGAGCCTGGAGGTCACCCGGATCTTCATCCCTTTCAGGTCTTCGAGCCTTCGCACCGGCTTGTCGCGGGTGAGCAGCGACGGAGGCACGTTGGACCAGATCGCCAGGACCTTCGCCCGGTACTCCTTCTCCAGCGCGGGCCGCGCGCGTTGCAGGGCCTCGGTGCACGAGATCGCCGTCCCGCATACCCCCGGGTAGGAGAGGAGGTTGGTTTTCGGGAAGAGGTCGCCGGTGTAGCCGGGCAGGGCGAAGACGACGTCGGCGACGCCGTCGAGCAGGATCGAGTACTGCCTTGGCGGGGACGAGTTCAGCGCCCCTCCCGGAAACTGCTTGACGGTCAGCCTTCCCCTCGAGAGCCGTTCGAGCTTGTCCGCGAAGGGCGTGAACACGGCCCGGTTCATGGGATGCTTCGATCCCATGAAATAGGCGAGGGAGAGCTCCCGGGCATCCGCCGGAACGGCAAAGGCGCCGAGCGCCGCCAGCAACGCGCCGACCGGCAGCCCGATGGCCCGCGACCCGATGGCCGGCAATCCAATGGCCTGCAACCCGGGGGCGAGGATCGGGATCCGCTTCACCAGCCCCTCCGTCGTTTCGCGTGGATTGGCGGGCCGTCACGGCCCACGGGCCGCCGCGGCTCACGGGCCGCCACGGCCCGCGGCCGCCGCGGCCCGCGGCCGCCGTGGCCCGCGGATCGAACCACGACCGTACGGCAGGGTACGTTTCCGATGGTCGAGCCGCAATTCGACGCGCGGCGGGGCAGGGGGGACGGAAGACCTTCCGGAGAGATCCGACGGCCAACCGAGGCCGAGCGCAACGGTTCCCCCGATGTTTCGGCGGCATTGCCGGCGAGGGCGGTTGAACCGCCCTCGTCAACCTGCTCCGACGTGACCGCCCGGGCAGGGAATTCCCTCGGGGCGGTCAGGCGGCGCGCGCCTCCGGTCCGAGGGCATGTTCGATGACCTGTCGCAGCCAGTCGGGCTCGTCGAGGAAGTAGACGCCGTCCCGCTTCCATTCGCTCGCGGAGCGCAGGCCGTCGTCGATGCGGGCGGCCGGGGTCACGGAGAGGACGTAGGCGCGAAGGCTCAGGTTCGGATCGTCCTTGCGCAACCGGTCCTCGATCTTCCCGATCTCGTGGTGCAGCGCCACCTTTCTGCGCTCCCTGCCGCCGAAGCGGCTCAACCCCTTGGGGTCGAGGAACAGGACGTGCTGGCGGGCGTCGTCCTTCAGCCACACGATGAAGTCCGGGTAGTAGCCGAAGTCGTCGAAGAACGACACCCCCCGGCCGCGCGTGAGGTTGCGGATGAGGTAGAGCTCCCGGCCTTGCAGCCAGGCGTGACGGAGCCCGGCGAGCGATTCCAGATGATCGACGACCCGCTTCTCGTTCTCGTCCAGGGGGACGGGCTGCACCGTGACCGCCCGGTCCTGCCCGACGTGGAGCAGCGGCCGGTAGGCGTGGGCCTCGTTCCGGATGAGGCCGAACTTCAGGCTCTCGTACCAGGATTTCAGGTCCTCGAAGCGGCCTTCCCGGAGGGCGTCCGCCAGCGCGCGGGCGTCTTCGGCCAGCTTGTCCCCGGCGGCGTCCATGGACAGCTTCCAGGCCCGGACGTGGTTCGGATCGTCCTCGTCCAGGGTGGTGATCTCGATCCGGTCGTGCTCCCAGCGCCGGCGCTCCCGCCGCCAGAAGCGGTCGGCGTACTCGGTGACCAGATCGAGGGCGACGTCTTCGAGCTCCCGTAGCTGCCGGAACCCGGCGGGGTTCAGCCGCTCCGGCGGCAGGCGCAGATCGTACCAGTCGTCGTTGCGCAGCAGCCGATCCACGGCCTCCCGCTCGATGACCAGGTTGTGCCAGCCCCGCTGCCGCTTGCGGCGCAGCAGCCGTTCGTGCAGGCGGGCCGCGTCGAGGAAGGGGGCATGGGTCGCGAGGCTGAACCGGTCCGGAGCGGCTCCGGCTTCCGCCACCGCCTCCTCCTCTTGCGAAACGATGGCGCTCGATCCGGGTTGGGTCGGAGGTGTCGGTCCATGAGCGCCGGCGTCCCGGACCCGGCCTCGCGAAACAATGGCGCTCGATCCGGGCTGGGTCGGGGTCGGGACGGACTGGCCCGAATCAGGCTGGCCGGGACGCAGTTGATCGAATCCCGCGCCGGCCGGGTCGCCGGCGGATCCGTGAGGGGCCGGGGCGTTCCCTCCTGCCGCATCGCCCTCCTGCTCCCCGTGCGCTGCGGCGGCGCCTGGGGCGCCGGCGGAGGCCACCGATTGCAGCCGCGAGTAGAGGTCCAGGGTCACCGGGGGCAGGCCGGCCGCGCCGCCGGTGGTGGCCGGGTCCGGCAGGACCGGGCGTTCGCCGGAGAGCTCGTACTTGCGGTCTTCCTTCAGCCGGATCAGCTTGAGGTCGGTCTTGCGCGCGAAGTTCCAGGTGGTCGGCAGGGTGAACGTCTCCCGCTCCGTGCCGATTCCTTCCTGTTGCAGCAGGTCCCGGAAGGTCTGCATGTAGTCGGCCCGCAGCCCGAAGATGTAGAGCTTCTCCAGCTCCGAAAGCCGGGCGCCGTCATCGGGCGGCGGCGCCCCGCTCTCGCGGTGGCGCTTCAGGCTCATGTTCCAGCCCTTCAGCCGTACCCCGCGCCCGAACATCTGGATGATCTCCGGCCCCTCGCCCACCCCGACGTGCATCAGCCCCATCGTGCTCACGCGCCAGGAGCTCCAGCCCGCGATGAAGCGGCGTGCGCCGATGACCACGTTCACCGTCGAATCCGGCCGGTCCACGCCCGCGAACAGCCGTTGCGCGAAGCCCATCTCCCGGTCGACGTCGAAGTCGGGGTTGGGGTCGGGGTCCTCGGTGAGCAGCTTGTAGAGCGCGGCCGAGTCCCCGACGTTGACCACCCCGAAGGGATCGTGGTCGGCGGTGCGAAGGTGAAGCTCTCCCTCGCCGGCGGTGAGGTAGACGACGTGCAGCCGGCCCGCGCCGTGGAACAGGGTCTCGCAGAGGTCGGCGTAGACCTGTGCGGAGGGGTCTTCGCCGGTGCGCGGCAGGTGGGGGAAGCGGTCGTGGAAGAAGTCCCGGCCCTCGTCGTCGAGCAGCCCGGACTGCCCGTCGAGCAGGCGCGTGATCATGGGCCGCACCGCCTCGCCGCGGGCCAGCACCCAGCCGAGGAAGCGGAGGATGCGCACGACGTCGGAGCGGGTCGCGCGGTCCGCCTTGCTCGATCCGGTCACCGTCTTGCCGAGGAACACCCACAGCGGCTTCGCCGGGTTGAACGCCCGCCCGCGCGCGCCGTGGTCCCGCCAGATGCGCAATTGCTGGTAGAAGGTGAGCAGGCAGCCGAGCAGGTACATGTCGGCGTTCCCGTCCTGCACCCCGCCCGGCAGGTTCAGGATGTCGTAGTCCTTGCCGTAGCCGTCCTCGTGGAAGCGGCGGTAGGGGTAGTCGAACAGCAGGCACTTGCCGTAGGCGTGCAGCAGGTCGGGGTCCTTCCCGGTCGCCACCTGGTTGAAGGTGGCCGAGTACTCGAAGGTGAAGCCGCCGCGGGACAGCTCCCGGCGGCGCTCGCGCCAGACCTTGCCGGTGGCCCCGAGGTGCCCCTCGTCCACCAGCACCAGGTTGTCGTCGCCGAAGTCGCGGACGGCGACCCGTTTCACCCCCTTCTTCTCCGCGAGCTTGTTGAGGTCGATGATCTCCACCGGCGCGAACAGGTCCGAGCCGGCCGCACTGGAGAACACCCGCGCGGCGAGGCCGCTCGCGCGGAACTCGCGCTCGTGCTGCGCCGACATCTGCTCGTTCGGGGTCACCAGCACGACGTTGTTGAGCCGCCCTCCGGCGCGGGAGAGGTAATGCCGGTACTGGAGGATGTGGGCGTGCATGAGGAGGGTCTTGCCGGAGCCGGTCGCGCTCTGGAAGGCGAGGGTGCGGAGATCGTCCGGCTGGTAGTCCGGGAGGCGGGAGGTCGGCCGGTGGCGGGACTTCGCCCGGTTCAAGTCGGCGCGGAGCGCCTCGGCGTCGTCGAAGTAGCGGTGGAGGTAGTGCTCGGTGAACAGCAGGGCGAGGTACTGGTGCGGTTTCCAGGTCCGGCCGTGCTCCCCGGTCATGCGAAGGCGACGGCTGAGCGCACCGATGTTGGCGTCGTACTCGGAGAAGCGGTCGCGGGTGACCTTGACCCATGCGGCGGGCGTCAGGTAGAGCGCCCGGAAGTACTCGCTCTCGCCGCCGGCCGCGCCCATCTCTCCCGGCGCGCGCGCCAGGGATTCGAGCATCTCCCCCAGGTCCTCGTAGCCGAACTCCCGGCAGGCGAAGCGCTGGAGCGCCAAGCGGTTCCGGAGCAGTGCGCTTCCCGTGCTACCGCGCCGCTGCCGCATCGGGATCCCCCTCGAACATCCGTTCCCGGAAGACGGGTTCGATGGTCTCGGTGGCCCAGGTCTCGCCGGGCTGCCGTATGGCATTCAGGGTGTGGTCGCCGTTGACGTAGATGACGTCCAGCGGGCCGTCGAATCGTTTGCGGTTGCGGTCGAACCATGTGTCCAGGGCGGCGCAGTCGATCTCATGGAGATTGCGCCAGAGGATGAGGCAGTGCCGTCCCTCGGCGTCCATGCCCGTGATGACGAGTACGCCGTCGATCCGGCGGCGGGACTCCACCCGGAGGCCGATCAGGTAGTTGAAGGTCTCGGGCAGGTCGACTTGGGTGTTGTCGTCTCGCACACCATCGCGCACGACGGAGAGGGTGTAGGCGAAGGGGTCCGAGAAGTCCTTGCCCAGCAGGGAAGCGCTGCTAGACGTCTCCACGCCGAGCGCATAGCGCAGCCGGTAGTCCTCGGCCAGGGCGGGGTTGCTTTTCAGTACTTCCACTCGTGCTTGCGATGGTGGGACCACGACGAGGCTGTCCATCGTATCTTCGTACGATTCCAGACGGACGTACTTGAACAACTGGCTGACGCCCTTGCGCGAGATCGGCTTTCCGCCCTTCCAGTCCGCCGAGTAGACGACCTTCTTCATGCGTGGTAGCAGCACCGTATCGAAGTGGTGGCCGACTTCTGCCAGGACATATTTCCGGCTTCCGCCGTGTTCCCGGTTCAGGTTGACCACGGCATGGCCGGTGGTACCGGAGCCGGCGAAAAAATCAAGAATACATGCGTTTCCCTTCTGAGCTCCTGCAACATGAATCGAGTCCATGACTGCATGAATGGATTTCGGGTACGAGAAGACCGATTCACGGAACATCTCCTTCAGGAGTGCGGTGCCATGCTCTACTGCGGAATATCTTGCGTCGAACCAGCACGACATCGACACCACTCCTTCTTCATGGGGCCGTCTCTTGTAGTACACATAATCATGGCCGGATCGGTCCTTTCGTACAGCGAGGTCCGAAAGGGAGTTCATTACCGTCTTCCACTCCCAGCGCCACCTCTTCTGCACACCATCCTCGTTGTCCGGAAACACCACCTGTTCGCCATCCAGGGGTTCTTCTTCCACAATCCATTCTTCGTTCGATTCATTCCACGTCATCTTCGGGATACGTATTTCCTCATTCTTAACGTATATGGGATAGTAAAGGGATGGACGTGCGATCCGATCCGAACCCGATCCTTCCCGCCGCAGATTCCTCCATTCGAACACGCCTCGCTCATCGCGTTCCGAGAAACGTGCCACCTGTTTTTCAGTCGGTGGCATACGTCCAATAGCGGAATTTTCCCCCCGGCCGACATACAACAGGTACTCATGCGCGACCGAGTATCCTCCTTTCGTCGGCCGTCCCGATGGGTTTGTACGGACCAGGATCGTCCCGAGAAACCGGCCATCGAAAATATCGGAAAGCAGGAAGCTCAGCTCCCGATGCTGTTCGTCGTCGATGGCCGCAACCAGAATGCCGTCATCTACCAGTAATTCCGAGGCGGCCCGGATGCGATTCTCCATCAGGGACATCCAGGCTGACGATTTATATCCGTTCTTGTAGAGGATTGGCGAGGCATCCGTATTGAAAGGCGGGTCGATGTACACGCACTGCACCCGCCTGCGGTACCGGGTTTGCAGCAGGTTCAGCGCCTGGAAGTTCTCGCCGTGGACCAGCAGGCCGTCTGTCTGCTCGTCCAGCGAGCCAGCGTCGGAGAGGGCGGCCAGCAGCCGGTCGGTGAAGTCGCGCTCGAAGTGCCGGGTGTCCAGCACCAGGCAAGGGTTGGCTTTGAGGAAATCGGCGGTCGGCGGATCGCTCCAGGCCACGTTGCCGTTCGTCAAATCCCCCGCGATCTCATCGACCGCGAACAGCTCGACCCATTCCTCGTACTGCGCCCGGTTGGCGGCGATCTCCGGGTACAGCGTTTCCGGCACCCGGTCCAGGGTGATGCACCAGTTCGTTTCCAGCACGAACTTCTTCTTGAGCCAGAGCTGCTTCTGGAAGTCCTCCAATTGCGCCAGGAAGTCGATGATCTTCCCGCCGATGTGGCGGATCGCCCGCACCCGCGCCAGCGCCCGGTCCAGGAGGGCGGCATCGCCCCGTTCCAGATCGTCCAGGTTCAGCACCTGGGTGTTCAGGTACAGATCCAGCTCGCGGCGCAGGAACCCGCCGAGATCCTTGTGGATGAAGTAGTCGAAGCTGTTCTTCGCCGTGTATCGATCAAGGTGCTTCGCGAGAAGCGTGCGCTCGCCGTTGGCGTTCGTCGGGGCCGGCGCGGCGAGCGCCGCCCGCCACCCCGAATCCACCGCATCCGCCGCACTCAGGATCCCTTCGACCGTCGCCTCGTTGATGCGGCCCTGTTGCGAGCCGCCGTTCCCCGGCCACCGCCTCTTCTCGCCCTCCGTCAGCGGCCGATGCTCGAAGCGGACGGCCAGCTTCCAACCTTCGATGGCGACAGCGTTCCCACCGGTTGCGAGCACGAAGCGACGCTGGCGGCCGTTGGCCTCCTTGACGTTGTCCTTCTCGTTGTCGGCCGCGGCGGTCTCGAAGCGCACGCGCCGCGCCGCCCCGCCCGCGCCGATCGTGAAGGTGTAGCTGGCGTAATTCTCCGTGGTCTTGACGTAGTACTGGTCCGCGTTGGCCCAGTGCAGCTTCACTTCCTCGCCATCGTAGGGGATGAGGTAGGCGGGTCGGCCGCCGCTGGAATAGCGGCGCTGCGAGATGAAGTCGCCCTCGGTGTAATAGCGGGCGAAGAAGTTGGCGAGATGGTTGTAGACGTCGGCCTCGGCGTCCGCGTCCTTCTTCCGCGCTGCATCCGTGCCCTGCTTCATGTCGGCGAGCCGGCGTTGCAGCTCGACGAGCTTGGGCGGAGGGGTGCGGTCAGGGTCGACGCCGAGCCATTTGGCCTTCTGTCGGGTTTCCTCCAGTTCCCACTCCAGCCGGCTCCATTCCTCCGCGCTGTCGAGATTCAGCTTCGTCTTCACCTGCGGCAGCAGGTCGCGTTCCAGGAACGCGGCGACCTCGGCCGTCTTCAGGTTCATGATCCGGTACAGGCCGAAGTCCAGATCGCCCCGGTCGAGCTGGAACATCTCGCGCAGCAGGGCCTTCAGCCGTTCGAGCTTCTCCGTGGAGCCGGGGGCCGGCCGCGCGTCGGTCGGCTGCGCGCCATGCGGCGCGGTGCCGGTCGGCGGGGCGCCGGATGGGGTCGAGTCGATCATGGCGAAATCATCATGGGAAGCCCGGATGGACCGGGAAAGGGCCGGAGGCCGCATGAGGTGTCGGACATCGGCGCTCTCCGGAGTCCGTCCGCACAGCCGGTCTCGGACGGGACGGCAAACACCGGGGCCGGCCGCATGCCGGCCGGCACGACGCCGTCCGGCATGGCACCGGTCGGCCGCGCGCCATGCGGCCGCGCGCCAGTCGGCGCGGCGCTGAACAGCGCGGCGCCGTTTGGCACAGCACCGGATGGGGTCGAGTCGGTCATGGCGGGATCATAGGAGGCTCGGATGGACCGGGAAAGGGCCGGAAGTCGCACGAGGCGTCGGACATCGGATCGACCGGGGAAGGGCCGGAAGCCGCAAGGCGTCGGATATCGGCGGGCACGGGAGAGGCCGCCGGCGTCGAGGTGTCCGGTGGACCGGGCCGGTACTCCCAGACCGGTGCCCCCAGGCCGGTGCCCCGATGTGCGCCCGCGCTGCCGCCTCCTTCATTCGGGCCTCCCTCATTCGGGCGGGATGAGGACGAGCTTTCCGGTGAACGCCTTGGCCAGGAATTCTTCCTGTGCCCGGCGGATCTCGTGCAAGGGGAACGTCTTCGCGACGAGAGGGCGGATTTCGTCGCGCTCGACGTAGGAGACCAGGTTCTCGAAGACCTCTTCCTCCTGAAAGGTGCAACCGAACAGCGTCAGGTCCTTGAGGTACAGCGTCCGTACGTCCAGCTCGACCAGCGGGCCGGCGATCGCGCCGGCCGTCGCGTAGCGCCCGCCGCGCCGGAGCGCGTCGAGGAGCCGCGGCCAGGATGCTCCGGCCACGAGATCGATGACCACGTCGATGCCGTCATGCCCGACCGCGGCGGCGAGGTCGGCGTTCCGGTCCACGACCTCGTCCGCGCCGATGGTGCGCACGGCATCGGCCTTCGTGGCGCTTGCGACGGCGACGACGTGGGCGCCGCGGCGTTTCGCAAGCTGAACCGCGGCCGATCCGACCCCGCCCGAAGCGCCGGTGACGAGCACGCGCTCCGCCCCCACCGAGGCCCGGTGGAGCAGGTTCTCGGCCGTGGAGTAGGCGCACGGGATGGAAGCCAGCTCCTCGTCGGACCAGTCGCATCCGACCTTGTACGTTTCGCGGGCGGGCGCCCTGGCGTATTGCGCAAACGCGCCGTCGCATTCCGAGCCGAAGGTCCGGCACTCGAACGGGCGGCCACCGGCATCGCGCATCATGCTGCGGACGATCACGCGCTCGCCGATGCGGTTCCGGTCCACGCCTTCGCCCACGGCCACGATCCGGCCACAGCAATCGGCGCCCTGGATGCGGGGAAAGTCCAGCGGGACGCCCATCCAGCTTGCGTCCGCGTCATCGACCGTGTCGAAGCCGTCCGCGCCGCCGGTCCCGGTCGCATCGCCGACCGCCTTCGAATACCACCCGATGCGCGTGTTGACGTCGGTATTGTTGACGCCCGCGGCGGCCACCTCGATGAGCACTTCACCGGCACGCGGCGCCGGCGTGGGGACGTCGTCGCGATAGTGCAGCTTGTCCAGTCCGCCATGGCCGACAAGCTGGACGGCGGCCATCCGCGAGGGAATCGTGGAAGTCATGTCGGCGCTCCGAGTTGCTGGAATCTCCCACGCGGCAGGGCCTTCAGCCGGTCGAGCCCGTCCGCGGAGCCGGGTCGAGCAGCGCCGGCGACCGCCGCCGCCACGATCGTCAACGTCATGGCCGAGAGGTCTTCGGCCCCGAAGATCGGATCGTTCAGGGCGTAGCGCCGGAACATCGCGACGACGGTCAACCCCGCCAGCACCGTCAGGGCCAGGCCCCCGGCGGCGATCGAGCACGCCTCCACCACCCGGACGAAGCGCGACCGCAGCCCGGGAAAGCCGGCCCGGTACTTCCCGGAGCGCTTCGGCCGGTTCACTCGCCCTATGACCGCGCTGGCGCCGAGCGCCTCGATGAACGGAACGTCGAACCTCGAGGTCATCCGGATCTTCATCCCTACCAGGTCTTCGAGCCTTTGCACCGATTTGCCTCGGGTGGGCAGCGAAATCCCGACCGGAAATCGCTGGTGGCCGGGCAGGGTGGACGGAGGCTTTCCGATGAGCGGACTTGCTCCGGTCAGGGCCAGCGGGTGCAATCCTCGATCGCTCGTCGATACCTCTTCATGTCGTGGTCGCGCAGGTACTCCTTCACCGAGACTCCGAGTCCATCCGGACCTTCCTTCCTGATCTCCTCGGCCACTCCCTCGACGCGGTTCAGGAACTGTTGCCACCGACTGAGCTTGGCGTCGATGTTTCCATCATGGTCGATGTACACGACGCTTCCGACGTGTCGGTAACCGCCCAAGCGTGCCGGTATCCGCGTCACTATGTCCATGTCGTTGCAGAAGCGCCAGTAGCGATCCTTCACTTCCACGTTCAGGTCCCGCGCCGTTCTGGCGTCCACTACCCTCGGCTGCCCGAACGTGTATGTGGCCGTCATAGGTTGGTACTTAAGGAAATCACAAAACCGGCTCCAATCCGAATTGGAGTCGTCCTTTCTTGCGGTCTCGTTTCGGATGGGACCGAGTCGCATTGCTCGCCAGATAATCCACCAAGCCTCGTAACACGGGAAGAAAGCCACGTCTCCTTCCACAAGCAAGCGCACGGAACACCTCCCCCAATCCATGACGCGCACACATCGCCACCTTCCGTGTCGAGACCTCGACCCCTCGCAATACCTGCGTCATCTGAGCCAAGTAACGCTTCAGAACCGAGGCCGCAATCGCCGTCCATATCAGACCCTCGGCTATCCCCGCTTTGCTCGTGTCGAACGCATGAAGATTCGCATACGACTTCCACTCCTTGAACAACAGCTCGACCTGCCACCGCAACCGATAGAGCTGCCCCACCTGCTCCGCACTGAATCGGCTCCGCGCCAGATTCGTCACCAACAACGTATGACACCCCTCGTCAGGATTCCACCGCGCCAACAGCCTCAACTCCAACTCCTTCTCTCCCTTCCCCCAAACCACATCGAGGTCGACCGTCTCGCCCTTCGACAGAACCCCCTGCTTCAACAATTGCCCGGACCACTCCCCCAACGCCTCCCCTTCCCAGGTATACGCACCCTGCACCTTCGGGTTGACCGATGCGCTCGCACGCATCACGAAATACCCACCCGCCCTGTCCACCGCACCCATATACTCCAGGTCAACGTACCCACGGTCCGCCAACAGCAGGTCATCGCGCAGCGCCTCGGGCGAGGGCAGATGGGGCCGCTCCGGCGCCGTGTCCGCCGTCAGCGTCACCTGCTCCACCGATTCATTCAACACACTCATCGTCACGTGCAGCTCCACCGCAGCAGGGTTCTGCTTCTTGAATCGTCCCGGGTAATGCTCACGAAGCGCATCCTTGACCGCGAACGAACAGCCGTCCTGGATCACAATCCGACCGAACTCACCGAGCGGACCCCGCGCTGTCGGCTGCAGCACGCTCACCACCCATTGCTGAAGGACCACGTCCAACACGGCCCGCATGAAGTCCTTGAAGGAACGCTTCGCCAACTGGTTGTGGAACGGCTTGTATGCGACTGTCGTGCCGAACAACGCATTGAATTGCCGTTGAATATCGGCCAATGTCTCGACCGTCCCCGTGGCATGGCCTGCCAGCAGGCCCAGGACCAGTCGATATGGAGTAATCAGGCGTTCCCGGTGGCAGAAACCGACCCTCCGTCCGAGGTCATTGAGTGCCGTGGGCGACAGCACGCGCTTGATCTGGTGGGCGAATTGAGCAACAGTGCGGCGTCCCATCCGAGTCTTCTCCTGTCATGTGGGTCCAGCAATTCCATGATCGGAGATTTCGGATGGGACTTCAACGGTTCATAAAATCCCATGAAAATCAATTAGTTATAAGATCCTACCTATGATGTGGCCGTAAACGGGAAGTCCTCGTGCAGGAGGATCGAGGTCGTCACCGTCGCCATCGCTCCGCCGAGGCTATGTCCGGTAATGAACACCGGTCGCTTGGGTTCGCCTCGTGCCTTCTGGCGCTCCCTCGCCTCGTCGACGGCTCGGCGCATCTCCTTCCATATATCCTGGGTGGCCTCCCAGAACCCCTCGTGGAACGTGCCCTCGTCTTCATGACGGCGCTCGATGTCGATGTTGTCCAGCCAGTCCCGCCATTCGTCGGTCCCACGGTATCCGATGGCCAGGTACTTCTTGTGTTCGACCACGATGCCCTGGCTGCTCTTGTGATCGAACCCCCTCACTGCTTCGAATCCCTGATCCTCTTCCTGGAGCGCTTCGAGGATGCCTTCGTCGTCCGGCTCCCCCTTGCCTTTCGTCATGTAGGCGAGTTCCGATATTCGGGCCATCCAGTACGCGTTCCCCTGGCGCAATCCGCCCTCGTACGGCTCTGCTTTCCAACGGCGCATCGTTTGTTGCCTCCGTGTCCGGTTCGTCGAGCTTCCTGTGCCATGGGCGCTTCCCCGTGGCGCTGGCTCCCATGACCCTTTTACATCTTTCGTTGGTTGATTCACAGGCCATGCCGTCCCCCTCCCGGTTCCCTGGCCCATTCGCATGAGGCGTCCAGGCGCGTGCCGATGCCTCCTGCTTCCAGGAGCCCGAGATCCCAGCCCGAGACCTTCATCTCCTCCATGGCTTCGCGCACCCGTTCTGCGAGCGTGCGCAGCCGCTGCACCGCCTCTCCTGGATGCAGCCCGCATTTCCGGGCCTCGTCCTCGATCGCCCTCCTGTCGACCTCGCGTACCTGCCATGCGTTGCCGATTCGCATCGCCATGCCGCGCGCGAGCTCGGGATACGCCAGCGTGCACACGGCGTCGTAGATGGGCGCGAGCCGTGGCGCCTCCCCTCCGGGGTACTGGATGGAGAAGTTCTTTGCGTGCTTGTCCTCGTCGCCTGTCAGCCAGGCGAACATCACCTGGTCCCACAGGGCCGGCCCTCCGACGCCGCTGCGTTCAAAGCAGTCCTTCAGCGAGGGTCCCCCGTCCTTCTGGTACTTCTCCCGCGCCCCGAACGCCTGCGCGAAGTCTTCCTGGTGCACCCGCCGGCCGTCGGCGGTGCGATCGAAGCGCTCCACCACCAGTGCCTCGAACCTTCCGAAGCGCCGCACCTCCGTCCGTGCACACGCAAGCCCCGCGCGGTGCGCGAGCGTCATGCACGCATGCTCGTTCCAAACCACTCCCGGGAAACGCTCCTGCTCCGGCTTCACGACATGGGTCGACGGGTAGCCCCCGAGGGGCCAGCTCCATCCGTCCGACTCCTTCACCAGGACCAGCTTCGGCTGTGCCCCTGCGAGCGAGAGCGTGAGCTGTCCGGGGTCCGGCCCCAGCGGATACCGATCCATGCGGCGGATGTACTCTTCGATTTCCTCCATACTCGCCGGCGCCTTCTTCGCTTCCAGCTTCGATCCGGGGCGGCGTACTTCGACCGCGCCCGCGCACTCCGCACCGATGGCTTGAAGCATCGAGAACGTCGACATCGACGCCGCCCCGGCTTGGCGTGCCGCTTGCTCGCGTCTCGCGCCCTCGGGCAGCAACGCGTCGAACCACCGCAGGGCCTCACCGTATCGAAACCGGCCGGGTTCCAGCGGCAGCCGCTTCGACAGCGCCTGCGCATCCGGGCGTGCGAGGTAGGCGTCCGCGTACTGGAAGTCGAGCCGTTGCGGCGTCCTGTGCAGTGTCCCCGCGCGCACCTCGTGCAGCCATACCTCCAGATGCTCGTCGACCTGCTCCATCTCCTCTTCCTCTCCAGCGTCGGCTCGCTGCCGCCGTCCTGCCCGTCGTGCTCCGGCACCCCTCGTTCGTGCGGGATCCACTCGTAGATCGTGCCATCCCCATGACCCCAACCCGGCATAGCCGGAACCAGATGCCGGTTGGCGGAAAAATCTTCGTCGTCTTGTCGAAGACTTCACGGGTAAGGGTCTATAGTCCACGCTCCTCCCTGCGCTCTGAACAGTCCATCAGCCGGCGCGGCCCGCCAATCCTGTGCTCCAAGGTTCCAAGGAGGTCGTAGAACCGCTTCAGACGAGCGGTGCGCTGGACCGTATCGCGTGACATGATGCGGTTCATCCCCGATGGTGACGTCTTGCCAGACCACGCGCAGGCCGCAGCCGGACGACAGCCTTCGGCGTGGCCGCCGTTCCACACTGGTCACAGCATCACCTTCTCGAGCGACTGGATGAAGTGGATCCCCTGGATGTTCTTCCGGCTCAGCCGTTCGTCGTTGGTGATGAACAGGTCCGTGCCGGCTGCCGATGCACAGGCAAGCTGGATGGCGTCCGGCGCCCGAATCGACCGGTCCCGGCGGACTTCCGCGAATCTCGGAGCGGCGCGCAAGTCGAAAGGCAGCACCGTTGCGCCCGCCCCGATCGCCTGCTCGTAGCGGCGCATCAGGTCCTCGTCTCCGGCTTCCATCGGCTTGACGAGCACCTCGCCGAGGGTGAGCGCGGAGGTGAGCAACTCGTCGTCTCGTTCGATCATGCGGCGGCGCAACGTCGAGACCCGCTCCGCGCGCTCGCCCCGGTCCTCGACGAGGTACACGAAGAGGTTCGTATCCCAGAAGACCCGGCTCATCCCCACCCCTCCCGAAGCCGCTCCACGTAGTCGTCCGCATCCTCATCCGCCCAGAGCGCCTTGCCGAGGCCGCGCAGGGAGAGGATGGGGTCGGCCTCACGACCCCCTCCGCCGCCCCCGGCGTACTCGTTGCGGTACCACTCGATCAGCCCCCGGTAGGCCGGGGGGATCTCGTCATCGCGCGGGAGATCCTTCCCCGAGCTGCGGCGGGGATGGCAGGGGTCTCCGGGCCGGAACAGGCGGCGGCGCCCCTTCGAGGTCTCGAAGAGCATCCGGTAGCGTCCGGGATTGGGCGCCTTGTTGGCGACGCAGTGCAGGTAGGCGTGGACCTGGACCCCGGGGCGCAAGGGGCCATCGGCGATTTTCTCGGTCTCGGCCTGCCGGACGATCTCCCGGACCGCGAAGTCGTCCCGGTCCGGGTGCCGGCGGTGGAGGAGCGCGGTCGCGATCCACACTTCATCGGCCACCCTGATGTTCATGGTTTACCTGATTTACCTACCATGGAGAGGATATGCTAGAGGCGAGCGCGGCCAGCCGTCAAATCCGAGTCCGACTTCCTTCGGCGGACGGCGACCCGCCGGTATCCTCCGAGAACGCGCGATCGAGATTGCCGGAACAGGCGGCGCCGAGGGCGTATCATCGTCGTCCGCTTGCCCGGTCGTCCGATGGGCCAAGCCCGATGGGCCAAGCGTTGCATGCGCCGGGTTTGCCGCGCCGGCAGCCACAGCCCACCGCAGGCATCCACATCGGGAGGAAATGCCGTCATGAAACCCGGAAAACCCGGAAGTCCCACCCACCGCATCGCCACAACGCCGCCCGATGGCTGAAACCGCGCTCGCAGCCCCCGCCCCGGCTGTCAAGCCGAGGGCCGCCGCGACGGTCGGGCGATGCGCCTCCACGCCGGAACGCCGCCCGGTGGCTGAAGCCGCGCTCCCAGCCCCCGCCCCGACCGTCAAGTCGAAGGTCGGCCGCAACGGTCGGACGGCGCCCATCCACGCCGAAGCGCCGCCCGATGGCTGAAGCCGTCCTCACCGCCTCCGCCCCCGCCCCGGCCGTCAGGCCGAAGGTCGGCCGCGACGACCGGGTGATGCGCGCCTTCATCGGCGTCATCGGCCTCTACCTCGCGGTCACCCTCGCCCTCCCGCTCTACACCATGATGTCGAAGAGCGTCCGCGACCACGACGGCGCGTTCACCGGACTGGCCAACTACGTCGCGTACTTCTCCACCCCCGCCCTCACCCACTCCATCTGGAACAGCCTCCAGATCGCCACCATCACCACCCTCATCACCGTCACCGTCGGGTTCACCTTCGCCTACGCGCTCACCCGGAGCTGCATCCCGCTCAAGGGGCTGTTCCAGTCCATCACCATGATCCCCATCCTGGTGCCCTCCCTGCTGCCCGGCATCGCGCTGGTCTACCTCTTCGGCAACCAGGGGATGATCAAGGAGGTGCTGTTCGGGCACTCCATCTACGGCCCGATCGGCATCGTCATCGCGGAGGTGTTCTTCACCCTGCCGCACGCGATCATCATCCTCATCGCCTCGCTGTCCATCGCCGACGCCCGCCTGTACGAGGCGGCGGTGGCGCTGCGCGCGAGCCGGCCCCGGATCTTCTTCACCGTCACCCTGCCCGGCTGCCGCTACGGCCTCATCAGCGCCGCGTTCGTGGTGTTCACCCTCGCGATCACCGACTTCGGGGCGCCCAAGGTCATCGGCGGGGACTTCAACGTCCTCGCCACCGACGTCTACAAGCAGGTGATCGGGCAGCAGAACTTCGAGATGGGGGCGGTGGTGAGCGTGGTGCTCCTGGTCCCGGCGGCGCTCGCGTTCGCCGTGGACCGCGTCGTGCAGCGCCGCCAGGTGGCCCTGCTCTCCGCGAGCGCGGTCGCGCTGGAGCCCAAGCCGCAGCGCACGTTCGACGCCGCGATGCTCGGCTTCTGCATCCTACTGAGCGTGTTCCTCATCGGGATGCTCGGGGTATGCCAGTACGCCGCGCTGGTCAAGTTCTACCCCTACGACCTGAGCTGGGGACTCTGGAACTACGACTTCGACGTGATGGACGGCGGCGGCTGGGAGTCGTACTGGAACTCGATCCGCATGGCGGGCTGGACCGCCGCCGTCGGCACCGCGGTCATCTTCGCCGGCGCCTTCCTCGTCGAGAAGGGCCGCGGCTTCCGCACCGGCCGGACCCTGTTCCAGCTCCTGGCGATGATGCCGATGGCGGTCCCCGGGCTGGTGCTGGGGCTCGCCTACATCTTCTTCTTCAACCACCCGGACAACCCGCTGGGCTTCCTCTACCACACGATGGCGATCCTGGTGATCAGCACCATCGTCCACTTCTACACCGTCGCCCACCTCACCGCGGTGACCGCGCTCAAGCAGATGGACCCGGAGTTCGAGTCGGTCGGGGCGTCGCTCAAGGCGCCGTTCTACAAGACCTTCTGGCGGGTGACGGTGCCGGTATGCCTGCCCGCGATCCTCGACATCGTGATCTACCTGTTCGTGAACGCGATGACCACGGTGTCCGCGGTGGTGTTCCTCTACGGCCCGGACACGACGCTGGCCTCGGTGGCGGTGCTGAACATGGACGACGCGGGCGACATCGCCCCGGCCGCGGCCATGGGCATGATGATCTTCTACACCGCGGCCTCGGTGCGGCTCGTGCACTTCTTCGTGGCGAAGTTCCTCCAGCGGCGTACCCAGGCGTGGCGGACGCGCTGACGGGGCGGGCAGGAACAGGATGACGACGGCGACCGGGAGAATGTTGAACTGCACCGGGGCGGAGGCGCACCGGAACCCGAGGTCCGTTCTGGACACCGTCATCGAAAGAATGATGCGGGCGAGCCGGACGTGGCCCGCCTCCGCGGCCAGGCGCAGCAGCCAGCCGCACTCGCTGCGCCCGCCGCCGGGCCCTCACAGCCGGCTCTGCGGTCGGGCCGCGCCGACCGGCAAGTCCGCGAGCCGGGAAAACTCGCCGTCCGGTAGCACTTCGGGGTCGGCAAGATAGTCGATCAGCATCCCGGTCGCGTCGTCGCCCCAGAACACTTCGCCGTCCACGACGAAACTCGGTACGCCGAATACGCCCTGCGCGACGGCCCGATTGGTGTTCTCGCGCAATCGCTGCTTGACCCCCGGATCGGCGATGCGCGCGTCCGGATCGTGAACGTCCAAGGTCGCCGCCAGCGCGCGCAGCCCGTCCATGTCCTGTGCGTCGCGCCCTTCGCCCCAGACATAGGTGTAGATCGCCCGGATCGCGTCGAGGTCCCCGTCGAGCGCGACCGCCAGCCGCAACAGCGGCAAGGGCTGGAAGGGGTGGGACGGGGGTGTCCTGAACGGAATCCCGCGCCGCGCGGCCAGCCAGTGGCAGTAGCGGTAGGTCTGGCGTCGTTTCGCGGGGATCTCGGCCGGTCCCAGACTGCCCCAGTGGCCGAGCAGGCCGGCGAAGAGCACCGGCATCGGCCGCACCTGCACATCCGCCGGCAACTCTTCGAACCGGGCAAGCTGCAAGTAGGGATAGGGTGAGATGAAGTCGAAGTACCAGTCGGCTTGGCGTGCCATCGTCCCTCCTCGAGTCTGCCGGCCTGGAAACGCCCGGCCCCACCGTGGGGTGGGCGTCCGGACCGGCATCCGAAAATGCTGCAGACCTCCCGGCCCGAGCTCCATATCGCCGCCGTCGGGGCCGGCATCCGAACAGTTGGTCCCCTTCCGGCTCCGGCCTCCGTGCCACAGCCTCCGAGGTCCGTGAGCAAGGGACCGGAGTCTATCCCACCGTCCATCCGGGTGCGGAAGGAGCGATGCGCCGCCCGCAGCCCTTCTCCGCCAAAACTCCGCCGAAATCCGTCCTTCTCACGCTTTGCGCGTACGCGAAGGCGCCGTTCTTCGGCGAGGGGACGCGCCCACCCCCGGTCCGAATTTCGGGGTGTTCGAAGGCGGGGTCGGCCGGGCCGCAGCTATTCCGTACGCTGGTGGAGGCCCGGGGCATCCGTACGCTGGTGGAGGCCCGAGGCAGGCGGAGATCACCCGCCATCGAGAGCCACGACCCCTCGAAGCCCGACCTTGAGCTCCTCGAACGCCGTTTCCCGCAGTACGGGGACCATTCCGATGCTCGCCCGGGTCGAGAGCGCTCCGAAAGAGTGGCGGCTTGCCGGCCGCCGTCCTCGCGAACGACGCCGGGGACGGCGTTCCGACGGCCGTCGGCCTTGCGGCCGGGTCGCGGAGAGACAAGAGCAACGCCGCCTGGCGGGCCCCGGCGGACAGTGTGTGTCCCGAATGCCCGGAGTGCCGGAAAAGCCGTGCTGGCGAGCCGGGATGCCGATGATAGAATTGTGCCCCGGGATGCGGGAGAGACAGAGGACGGACGGCTCCCGGGCCCGGGGACCGTCACGGCACCATGGTCCGGGTCCGGCTGCTCCCGGCCCGATTCGTAGCGGGGCGCTGATGCCAACGCACGACGCACCCGCGCCAGGCACCGTGGATCGTCATGTTCCGCCGGTGGCGGACGGCTTGGTCGCACGGGTCGTGCCTGGACACCCTCGAAGGCCACTGAGCGCATGAGGCGGCAAATCACCCATGTCGCCGGGGCGGCGCTGAAGGCCCGGGCGCGAAGTGTGGCCGATGCAGTGCGGCGTCGGCGCGATCGCCGGGAACGGATGGCGCGATGGGCCGCCCGGATCGCCGAACAGGCCGAGCGCCTGCCCGTGCCGGTGGCGCTGCCCATGCTTCCGTTCGTGGTGTCGGGGATCGTCGCGCCGGTCGCGGTCCCGGCGTTCCCGTCGGTGCTGAAGGCCCCGGGAAGCCTGGGCGGCTTCTGAAAAGATGGACACGCCCGGGGAACGGCGCAGGGGAATCGAGGACCTGATCGACATCACGGCGCGGCTGCGCGACCCCGAGCGCGGCTGCCCGTGGGATCGGGTGCAGACCTTCCGCACCGTCGCCCCCTGCACGATCGAGGAAGCCTACGAGGTCGCCGACGCCATCGAGCGCGGGGATCTCTCCGCGCTCGTGGACGAGCTCGGCGATCTGCTCTTTCAGGTCGTGTTCCACGCGCAGATCGCGTGCGAATCCGGCGCATTCCGCTTCGACGACGTCGTCGAAGCGATCGCCCGCAAGATGATCCGCCGTCATCCGCACGTCTTCGGCAGCGCGGACCGTCCGCTTGGCGTGGCGCAGCAGTCGAGGGCGTGGGAAGAGTTGAAGGCCACCGAGCGCTCCGGGGATGGAGGCGGGGCCACGGTGGGAAGCCTCCTCGACGGCGTACCGGTTGCGTTGCCGGCTCTGACCCGCGCCGTGAAGCTGCAGCGCCGGGCCGCAAGATGCGGATTCGACTGGCCGGATGCGGATGGGGTGCTCGACAAGATCTCGGAAGAGCTCGACGAGCTGGGAAAGGCGGTGTGCTCCGGCAATCAGTCGGCGATCGAAGGGGAGATCGGAGACCTGCTGTTCAGCGTCGCCAACCTTGCGCGCCACGTCGGCGTCGACCCCGAATCCGCCGCCCGGGCCGGCAACGAGAAGTTCGAGCGCCGTTTCCGCGAGCTCGAACGCCGGGCCGAGGCCAGCGGGACGCCGGCCGGGATGCTCGATGCGGAATCCCTCGATCGGCTTTGGTCCGGGATCAAGGCCGAGGAGTAGCTGCCGGCCTCACCCCGGGGGCACCGTCAGCGGGCCGGGTTGACGGGGGCCGGCCTTTGCGGGGCCGGATGGCTCCGGCTTGCCGGCGACGGGGAAGCGAACGGCGCCTCTGCGGCGCTTCGTCCGGCGGCGGCGAGCGGGAGGGCGACGGGGTGGCCGTGCCTCCGCGGTCCACGCCTCAGCCGCGTGCGGCTTCGCGTTCCTTGTCCCGCTCGATGAGGGCGTACGCCGAGTGGTTGTGGATCGACTCGAAGTTCTCGGCTTCGACCACGTAGCCGATGATCCGCTCCTCGTCGTTCAGCCGTCGCGCCACGTCGCGCACCACGTCCTCGACGAACTTCGGATTCTCGTACGCGCGCTCGGTGACCAGCTTCTCGTCGGGGCGCTTGAGCAGGCCGAACAGCTCGCACGAGGCTTCGGATTCGACGATGTCGATCAGCTCCTCGATCCAGAGCCAGGCGCGGGTGGTGGCCCGTACGGTGACGTGCGAGCGCTGGTTGTGGGCGCCGTAGTCCGAGATCCGCTTGGAGCAGGGACACAGGCTGGTCACCGGCACCACCACGTGGATCTCGATCCGGGGCGATCCGGACGCGATCCGACCCACCAGGGTCACCTCGTAGTCCATGAGGCTGGTCACCCCGGTGACCGGAGCGGCCTTGCGGACGAAGTACGGGAACGTCATCTCGATGTGTCCGGCGTCGGCTTCGAGCAGCGTGGTCATCTCGGCCAGCATGTCGCGGAAGGACTTGACGGTGATCTCGTACTCGTGGTTGTTCAGGACCGCGACGAAGCGCGACATGTGGGTCCCCTTGAAGTTGTGGGGAAGCTCCACGTACATGTTGAAGGTCGCGATGGTGTGCTGCTCTCCCTGGGAGCGATCCCTGACGCGCACCGGGTGGCGGATCCCCTTGATGCCGACCTTGTCGATCGCGATGTTGCGCGTATCCGGGCTCCCCTGGACGTCGGGGATCTCCGAGGGCAGGGTCAGCGCGTCGATCGCAAGTGCGTTCGTCGTCATGTTCGTCGTGCCTCGAGTCACGGTGCGCCATGCGGGCAGGTACAGGCGCAGACGATGTCCGACTACTCTACTCAGGAACCCCGATTGTTACATAAATCGAACGGTCCGTTATTACCCCGATCAAGCCGGGAGCAGGCTCCGGGAAAGTCCGTCATTCCCGCGAAGCTTGTGCCCGCGAAAGCGGGTGGCGGGAATCCAGGGACTTTCGGTGATTGAAGTGGATCCCCGCTTTCGCGAGGATGACAGGGAATGACGAGCCAAGACGACCGTTGGCGCGGGCGGCTTGTCCTCGCCGGCGGTGAACTTGAGCCACACGCTGCTTCAGCCGGAAAACTCCGCATTTTGCGCAGTGAGTGCGTATGGGTCGACATTGTATGCAACTGACAGGGAATGTCCTGCTGCACCAGAAACGGGGACGCTCACGCTCAGCTCATCCGGCCGACGATGAATCCGGAGAGCTCGCGCAAGGGATCGGCGTCGCGGTCGAACGGCGCCAGCCTCTCCAGCGCCCGTTCATGCAAGGCGTGCGCGTGCGCCCTGGATGCTTCGAGCCCGAGTATCGCGGGATAGGTCGGCTTGTTGCGCTCGGCGTCGGCCCCCTGCCGCTTCCCGAGGGTCCCGGTGTCGCTTTCGACGTCCAGCACGTCGTCGCGGATCTGGAAGGCGAGGCCGACGCAGCGCGCGTACTCGTCGAGCCGGGCGAGGATCTCCGGATCGCACGCATCGGCGCTCAGGGCGCCGAGGCGCACACTCGCCCGGATGAGCGCGCCCGTCTTGCGAAGGTGCATGTCCTCGATCTGATCGAGCGTCAGCGAGTGCCCGACCGATTCAAGATCAATCGCCTGTCCGCCGGCCATTCCGCGCGAGCCGCACGCTTCCGCCAGGATGCGCACCCGCTCTCCGGCGCCGGATCCCGGTGCGGACGCGAGGGTTCCGAACGCCAGCGTCTGCAGGGCGTCGCCCGCGAGGATGGCGGTCGCCTCGTCGAATGCCCGATGGCAGGCGGGGATCCCCCGGCGGAGATCGTCGTCGTCCATCGACGGCAGATCGTCGTGGATGAGCGAGTAGGCGTGGATGAGCTCGACCGCGCACGCCGGCGGTTCGAGGCGCCTGGCGTGCGCCTGGAACGCTTTGCCGGTGGCGATGACGAGGATGGCGCGGATGCGCTTGCCGCCGTTGAGCACCGCGTATCGCATCGCGTCGTGCAGCCGTCGCGGTGGCTCCGTGGTCGGGGGCAGCACGCGGTCGAGCATTGCATGGACACAGGCCCGATAGTGGGGGAGCCGTTCGATGAACGAGGCCGGCTCAGCCATCCGCTGCACGATCCTCGGCGGTATCCGTCGTCACCGGCGGGCGTTCGGAGTCCGCAAGTGTCCGGATGCGCCGTTCGGCGCCGTCGAGCGCCTTCTGGCACCGGCGGGTGAGGTCCATCCCGCGCTCGTAGAGCTTCAACGACTCGTCAAGACTCAACTCGCCCTCTTCCATCCGCTCGACGATCGATTCGAGCTCTTCCAGCGCACCCTCGAACGAGGGCGGCTCCTTGTGCTTTTCCACCGGGCGATCTCGCAGTGCAGGGTGCGGCGAAGCTACAGCACCGTTTCGTCCGCGGTCAATCCAACCGCGCCGGAGGTGTTTCCCGCCCGCGTGCAATCGTCGCCGAAACGCGGCGGTGCATTGACACCCCATCGGCTCGGCAGTAGCCTTCCGCGCGGCTTTAGAACGAGTCTAAACCACGCGCGCCGGCGGGGGCCCGCCACGCGCATCATCCGGGATCCCCAGACACGGAGAACCAGATCATGAGCCTCAAGGGCAGCCAGACCGAGCAGAACCTCAAGGACGCATTCGCCGGCGAGTCGCAGGCCAACCGGCGCTACCTGTACTTCGCCCAGAAGGCGGATGTCGAAGGTTACAACGACGTATCCACCGTCTTCCGTTCCACCGCCGAGGGTGAGACCGGACACGCCCACGGCCACCTCGAATACCTCGAAGCGGTCGGCGATCCGGCGACCGGCCTCGCCATCGGCGGCACTTCCGACAATCTCAAGGCGGCGATCGCCGGCGAGACGCACGAGTACACCGACATGTATCCGGGCATGGCGAAGACCGCGCGCGACGAAGGCTTCGACGATATCGCGGACTGGTTCGAGACTCTCGCGAAGGCCGAGCGCTCGCACGCGAACCGCTTCCAGAGGGCTCTCGACAACCTCGACGCCTGAAGCGGCCGCGCCTCACGCTGCGGCGCCGGTGCTCGACGGCCGGGTTCCCTGTTCCATCGGGGTAAAGGGAGCCCTTCTCCATCATCTCCATCGGGGAAGGGACGGGGGTGGGACAGGGAGAGCACGCGCGGGAAGCTGCCCCGGCGCGGTAGGGCAAGTGGCCGTCTTCGCGGGCGCGCGTCCGGCGATCCGTCCGGACTGCGTCGCATCCCGATGCGGCAGGTCCTCCACCCACCACCCGACATCCGCACCATGGCCGCCGATCGGCCGGTGCGCCGGTATCTTCACCATGACCGCCTCCCCCGTTGACCGTCGAGAGGGAAGCCTCAAGGCGCCGGAGCGCCATCCCATCGACTGGAAGTCCCCTGAGTTCCACGACGAGTCCGCCCTGTTCGCCGAGCTGGAACGGGTGTACGACATCTGCCACGGCTGCCGCCGCTGCTTCAACCTCTGCCACGCCTTCCCGACCCTGTTCGACCTCGTCGACGCCTCCGAATCCATGGAAGTGGACGGTGTCGCGAAGGATGACTACTGGAAGGTCGTCGACCACTGCTACCTGTGCGATCTCTGCTTCATGACGAAGTGCCCCTACGTCCCGCCGCACGAATGGAACGTGGACTTTCCGCACCTGATGCTGCGGGCCAAGGCGGTGAGGCATCGGCGGCAGGGGACGAAGATGCGCAATCGCGTGCTGAGCTCCACCGACGCCCTGGGAACGCTCGCGGCGAAGCCCGTCGTCGCCCCGATCGCCAACGCCGCGAACGCCGCGAAGCCGATGAGGGCGGGGCTCGAAGCAGTGCTCGGCGTACATCGTGACGCCTGGGTGCCGCCCTACGCCGCGCGCACCCTCCGGAGCCGGCTGCGGGCGCGCGCGCCGTCTCGGGTGGAGGCGGAGGCGGCCGGGGGGACCCGCGGCAGGATCGCGCTGTTCGCGACCTGCTTTGCGAACTACAACGAGCCGGACGTCGGCGAGGACATGGTGCGGGTGTTCGAGCACAATGGGCTCCCGGTCACCATCGCGGCGCGCGAGCGGTGCTGCGCCATGCCCCGGCTGGAGCTCGGCGACCTCGACGCCGTCGCGCGGGCGAAGGAGGTCAACGTCCCCGTCCTTGCACGCCTCGTCGACGAGGGTTGGGACCTCGTTGCCCCGGTGCCCTCGTGCACGCTGATGTTCAGGCAGGAGCTGCCGCTCCTGTTCCCCGGCGATCCCGAGGTCGAGAAGGTGCGCGACGCGTTCTTCGACCCCTTCGAATACCTCATGCTGCGCCATCGCGCCGGGCGGCTGAACACCGATTTCAGGTCGAGCCTGGGGAAGGTCGCGTACCACGCCGCCTGCCATCAGCGGGTGCAGAACGTCGGCATGAAGACCCGCGACGTGCTCGCCCTTGTCCCGAACACCGAGATCACGGTCATCGAGCGATGCTCCGGCCACGACGGCACCTACGCGATGAAGAAGGAGTCCCACGAGATCGCGACCCGCATTGCGCGCCCGGTCGCCCGCAAGGTGTCGGAGTCCAAGGCCGACTACTACACGAGCGACTGCGTGCTGGCCGGCCGTCATATCGCGAACACCCTCGGCGACGGCTCCGCCCCCGTCGCGCCCATGTCCCTGCTGCGCAAGGCGTACGGGATCTGAACCCCGCGGGACCGGAGACCATGGACAAGCTCACCCGCGCCGATCTGTCCAGCCTGGAGCAGTACCACGAGGCACGCCCGGAATTCCGCGCCCGCGTGCTCGCCCACAAGCGGCGGCGCCGGATCCCCGTCGGGCCGAACGTCACCCTGTACTTCGAGGACCGGCTGACCGTCCGGTACCAGATCCAGGAGATGCTGCGGGTGGAGCGGATCTTCGAGGCCGAGGCGATCGAGGAAGAGCTGGCCGCCTACAATCCGCTCATCCCCGACGGCGCCAACCTCAAGGCGACGTTCATGATCGAGTACACGGACCCGGTGGAGCGGCGGCGCATGCTCGGGGGCCTTGTCGGGGTCGAGCGCCGCGTGTGGCTGGAAGCGGGTTCCGGCCGGCTCTTCGCGATTGCGGACGAAGACCTCGACCGCACGACCGAAGACAAGACCTCGGCGGTCCATTTCCTGCGCTTCGAGCTTCCGGACCGGATGTGTGCCGCGTTGCGCGGCGGGGCGGCGATGCGCCTCGGCATCGACCACGAGGCGTACCGTCACGAGTGCGTCCTCACCGAGCCGTCGCGCGCCTCCCTGGCCGCAGACCTCGACTGAGCACGTGGCGGGGACTGCCGGAGGTTCGAATACGGAGCCGGCTCCCGACCGGCGGTGCGGAATCTCCGATCCTCCGGCAGGCCGGGCGCCGGCAGTTTACGTGCCGGACTGCGCCGTCGTTCTGCGCTGTGACGGAATGACCCGCACGGTCCGCACGGAGTTGCCGGTGGTCTGCACGATCTCCATCGGGTAGCCCGCGATCATGAAGCTTGTGCCGGGCTCGGGGATGGCCTCCAGATGCTCCAGCACGAGCCCGTTCATCGTCTTCGGGCCGCCGGTGGGGAGTCCCCAGTGCATCGCGCGGTTCAGCTCGCGCACGTTGGCGGTGCCGTCGACGAGGTACGTGCCGTCAGGCTGGGGGTGGATGTCGGTGCCGTGGTCGGCCGGGTCGGTGGTGAATTCGCCCACGATCTCCTCGAGCAGGTCTTCGAGGGTGACGAGCCCCTTGATGTCGCCGTACTCGTCCACGATGAGCCCGAGCCGTTCCTGCGCCCGCTGGAAGTTGCGTAGCTGCACGCTCAGCGGCGTGCCGGCCGGTACGAAATAGGGTTCGCTCGCCTGGGCACGGAGATAGGCGGCGAGACCGTTCTCCCGCGGCGGCGCGACCACCCGGCGCAAGTGGAGGACGCTCTCGATCTCGTTGACGTCGCCGCGGTAGAGCGGCAGCCGGGTGTGCTGCGAGTGCGTGATCTGCTCGATGATCTCGGAAGGCGGGTCGTCGAGGTCGATCGCGTTGATCTCGTTGCGCGGAATCATGATGTCGTCGACGGTGACTTGTTCGAGATCCAGGATGCTCACGAGCATCCGGCGGTGGCGGTGCGGAATCAGCGCCCCGGCCTCCGCGACGACGGTACGGAGCTCCTCGCGGCTCAGGGATTCCCGGTCGGCGCCGGACGGCGGCAGCCCGAACGCCCGCAGCACGCCGTTCGCCATCCAGTTGACGGCGATCACCAGCGGCTGGAAGACGACGAGCAGCCAGGTGAGAGCGTGTGCGGCCGGAAACGCGACGCGCTCGGGATGCAGCGCCGCGAGCGTTTTCGGCGCCACCTCGGCGAATATCAGGATGACCAGGGTCAGAAGACCCGCCGCAAGAGCGATGCCGGGCTCTCCGAGCAACCGCAACGCGAGCAGCGTCGCGAGCGAGGACGCGGCGATGTTCACGAAGTTGTTCCCGAGGAGGATCAGGCCGATGAGCCGATCGGGACGCTCGAGAAGCCGGCTCGCACGTCGGGCACCCGGATGTCCGGCCCGGGTGAGGTGGCGGAGCCGGTACCGGTTCAGAGCCATCATGCCGGTCTCGGATCCGGAGAAGCAGGCCGAGAGGATGATGAGGACGACGAGGGCGCCGATCAGGATGCCTAGCGGAACGTCGCTCAAACGCGGGGTTCCCTCGCGCGATGCACCCCGGTATTACGGCGGAGCTGTTCCGGCGCTGTCAAGAGAGGCAACGCGGACGCCGTCCTGTTCGCCGTGTCGTCCACAACGGGAGGCGCGGTCAGTGCCCTGCAAGTGTCAGGAGCAAGTCGAAAATGAACTCCACCGGCGACAGTATGAGCCACGGGAGGATGTCGAGGGGTACGCCTAGCAACATGCCGATCAGCGGGGGTACGATGAGCAGTCCGACAATGACGGGCATCCCGTAGGGTTCGAGCTTCGCGTAGGGGACCGCAAGATCCGGGGGCAGGAGCTCCTGGACTATCCGGCCGCCGTCCAGCGGGGGTATCGGCAGCAGGTTGTACACCGCGAGCGCGATGTTCAACATGAGCGCGTTCTTCAGGTTCTGGAACAGCCAGTCCTTGGCGACTTCGGGAACCAGCAGGGTGACGTACATCAGGAGGGCGGCCAGGTAAGCCATCAGGAGGTTGGCGGCGGGGCCGGCGACCGCCACCCAGATCATGTCGCGCTTCGGCTGGCGGAGGCGGGAGGCATCGACCGGCACCGGCTTGGCGTATCCGAAGAGAAACGGCGCCTTCATCAGCAGCAGGATCCCCGGCAGGACGATGGTGCCGAAGATGTCGATGTGCCTCGCCGGGTTGAAGCTGACCCGTCCTGCTTCCCGCGCCGTCCCGTCTCCGAGCTTCCCCGCCACCCATCCGTGCGCCGCTTCGTGCAGCGTAATCGCGGTGATCGCCGGCAGCACCCAGATTGTGGCCTTGTACAGCAGCGTCGATGGTTCTTCGAACACGCCTGGATCATCCCTGATGTGAGGGTGCGGGAAAGCGGGCGCGCGGATCGTCCGCGGCGGGCCGCCTCGGGTGAACGAGCCTCGTCAGCGGCGATTGTATCCACAGTCCGGCGGGATGGTTCGCGGAGTCTTCCCCCGCCGGTGTGGTCGTCGTGGCCGAGGGTAACGCAACGGGATCCGAAAAGGATTGGCGCAGGGGTCGGCGGGATGCGCCGGCGACCGCCGGGGGTACGCGGGCGAGGCAGGGGCAAAGCCCCCCTTCCGGCAAAGCCCTCCTTCCGGCGAAGCCCGTTGCATCGAACCGTGATGCACACCGCGCGCTACAATCGCGGCCCGGCCGGCGTCGAGCCGCGGCCGGACCGGGCAGGAGCGCGGCCGCAATATGCGCGGGATACTCGGCTCGGTGACGGACAGCCCGTCGAGCAGATTGCCCGGGAGCTACGGAGCCGGTGCGGGCACACATCCTGCACACCCGGGGGAGGAACCCTCATGAAGCTGACGCCCGAGGAGATCGCACGGTTCGACGAGCAGGGCTACCTGTTCTTTCCCTCCCGCTTCCCGGCCGAGGAGGCGGCGATGCTGCGCCAGGCCGCGGACGAGGTCTACGCGATGGACCGCGAGGAGGTGTGGCGCGAGTCGAGCGGGGTCGCGCGCACCGCCTTCGCCGCCCACACCTACCACGAGGCGTTTCGCCGCCTCGGGCGCCACCCGCGGCTCATCGAGCCGGTGATGCAGCTCGTCGGCGGCCCCGTGTACATGCACCAGTACAAGGTCAACGCCAAGGCCGCGTTCGACGGCGAGGTCTGGCAATGGCACCAGGACTTCGGGACCTGGCACCGGGACGACGAAATGCCGGAGCCGCGCGCGATGAACATCGCGGTCTTTCTCGACGAGGTGAGCGCCGCCAACGGGCCGCTCCTGTTCCTCCCGAGGAGCCACGGGCAGGGCGTGTTCAAAGCCGGACACGACTTCGAGACCACGAGCTACCCGCTGTGGACGCTCGATCGCGAGACGGTGACGATGCTGGCCGAGCGCGGCGGATGCGTGGCCCCGACCGGGCCGGCGGGCAGCGTGATCGTCTTCGCCTCGACGCTGGTGCACGCGAGCCCGCCGAACATCAGCCCCTTGAGCCGCAGCATCGTGTATCTCTCGCTCTGCCACGTCGACAACCACATCCGCCGGTTCAAGCGCCCCGAGTGGGTGGCCCACCGCGATTTCCGGCCCATCGAGCCGCTCGCCGACGATTGCCTGGCCGAACTGGCCGATCCCTTGCATGGAACGGAAAACCGTTCCCCGCCGCCCGTCCATGGCGTTGATCGAGGGCGCCCGCGATGCCGCGCAGCGGAATCGCGGGGCGATCATGCCAGCGGTCGCCCGGCCGCCTGAGCGAGCCACGGTGTACCTCCAGGCGTTGCTCCGCGAGCGGGCCGATTCCGATCGGCCGGTGCGGGTCGGGCTTGTCGGCGCCGGCAAGTTCGGTTCGATGTTCCTGAGCCAGACGCCGTCGACGGCCGGCCTCGCGGTCGGCGCAATCGCGGATCTGGATCCGGATCGTGCCCGTACCGCGTGCCGCACCGCCGGCTGGAGCGGGTCGCTCCTCGCCCGCACCCGCTTCACCGGCGATGCCCTTGACGTGGTGGGCGCCGATGACGTGGACGTCGTCGTGGAGGCGACGGGCGACCCCGCCGCCGGGATCGCCCATGCCCGCGCCGCGTTCGCGGCGGGCCGGCACGTGGTGATGGTGAACGTCGAGGCGGACGTGCTCGCCGGAGCGCTGCTGGCGGCGGAGGCGCGCGACGCAGGGGTCGTCTACACGATGGCGTACGGGGATCAGCCGGCACTCACCTGCGAGCTGGTGGAGTGGGCGCGCGCCTGCGGCTTCGACGTCGTCGCGGCGGGGAAGGGCACGAAGTACCTGCCTTCGTACCACGCCTCGACGCCGGACACGGTGTGGGAGCACTACGGGCTCGGCGCCGACGAGGCGCGGGCGGCGGGCATGAACCGCCGGATGTTCAACTCGTTCCTCGACGGGACGAAGTCCGCGATCGAGATGGCGGCGATCGCGAACGCGACCGGTCTCGCCCCGCCACCGGACGGCCTCCGCTTCCCGCCCTGCGGCCGGGACGACCTCGCGCACGTGCTGCGGCCCGTCGCGGCCGGGGGGCAGCTTCACCGCAAGGGCCAGGTCGAGGTGGTGTCGTCGCTCGAACGCGACGGCCGCCCGGTCCCCAACGATCTGCGCTGGGGGGTCTACGTGGTCGTCGAAGCCCCCAACGACTACACCGCGGCCTGCTTCCGCCAGTACGGCATGAACACCGACGCGACGGGCCGGTATTCGGCGATGTACAAGCCCTTCCATCTCATCGGGCTGGAGCTGAACGTGTCGATCCTCTCCGCCGCGCTGTTGGGCCGGCCGACCGGCACGACCCGGAAGTTCGCCGGCGACGCGGTCGCGACCGCCAAGCGGGACCTCGCGGCGGGGGAGACGCTCGACGGCGAAGGCGGCTTCACCGTCTACGGGAAGCTTCTGCCGGCACGCACCTCGCTCGAACGCGGCGCGCTGCCGATCGGCCTCGCCCACGGGGCGGCGCTGAAGCGCGCCGTCGGCGCTGGCGAGATCGTCGGGTGGGACGACGTCGCGATCGACCCGGCCCTCGACGCGGTGCAGGCGCGGCGCGCGATGGAGGTCCGTTTCGGGGCGCGGCGCTGCGGCGCTGCGGAAGCTGCGGCCTGACGGCCGGGCCCGGAGGCCGGAAGATGCGCTCGCCCACCCTGTTGTCCGTCGTCGTCCCCTGCTTCAACGAGGAAGCGATCCTGCCCGAGACGCATCGTCGACTCGCCGCGGCGCTCGACAACGTCCCCGACCTCGACTTCGAGATCGTCTACGTCGATGACGGCAGCCGGGACGCCACCCTGAATCTGTTGCGGGGGCTTCAACGGGCCGACTCGCGCGTGCGGGTTCTCGCCCTGTCGCGCAACTTCGGACATCAGATTGCCCTCACCGCCGGCTTGGCCGAAACCGCCGGCGGTGCCGTCGCGATCATCGACGCCGACCTGCAGGACCCGCCCGAGGTCATCCCGCAGATGCTGGAGCGCTGGCGCCGGGGTGCGGATGTGGCCTACGGCGTACGCACCGAACGCGAGGGCGAGACCGCCTTCAAGCGCTGGACCGCCAAGGCGTTCTACCGGCTTATGGACCGCATCGCCGATGTGTCCATCCCTCTCGACACGGGCGACTTCCGGCTGATGGACCGCAAAGTGGTGGATGCATTCTGCGTGATGCCGGAGCGCGATCGTTTTGTGCGCGGCATGGTGGCCTGGACCGGCTTTCGCCAGGAGCCCGTTCCCTACCACCGGACGGCCCGCACCGCGGGCGAGACCAAGTATCCGTTCATGAAGATGCTGCGCCTGGCCGTGGACAGCATCCTGTCGTTCTCCTTCCTTCCATTGCGCTTGGCCACCTGGACCGGCTTTCTCACTGCCGGGCTGGCCCTCTCGGGCATCGTCTACGCCCTTGCCATCCGCATCCTCACCGACGCCTGGGTAAGCGGGTGGGCGGCGCTGTTCATCGCCATCCTGTTTCTCGGCGGCGTGCAGCTCGTGCTCATCGGGGTTCTCGGCGAATACCTGGGGCGTATCTACGGGGAGGTGAAGCGCCGTCCGCTCTATCTCGTCAGGGAGCGGTTGGGGTTTGCGTCCACCGGTCGATCGCGCACCCCCGACCCGGCGCCCGCGGGCCCTTCGCCACCCGCAAATCGCCCGACGGCGCGAAAAGAGTCGTCGAACAAGGTGGGAGGTGACAATGGCTGAAATTGTCACTCGGCCTTGCCACGACCGCGGTGTTCGTCTGGCTGCCTGCGCGGGAGCGGGATTTCGATTCGCCGGGCAATGCGTTCGCGGCCTGTCGGCGTCCGTCGTCGTGTTCGCCCTGGCCGTCATGGCCGTCGCCCACGCGGTGCGTATCGTGCGCTGGTGGCTGCTGCGCACGCTTGAACCGAGTCTCCCCTTCGGTGCCCGCGTCCGGCCTTTCCTCAGCAGCATGGCGGTGAACAACGTGATGCCGTTCCGGGCCGGCGACGCGCTTCGGGTCCCGGGGTTTCGCCGGCAGCTTCGGTCTCCGGCCATGCGGGTGCCCGGGACCCTGGTCGTCGGATGCAGTCTGCGCCACTCGGCCTGACGCGCATTTGCTTCAAATCGCGATCGGGGGGAGGATGCGGGCCGGTCGCGAGAAGGCCCCGGCCCGCCGGGGCCGGTACATTCGCCGGCGATCGACAGGCGCGAGGAGGGGATCCGGGAGCCGGACGGGAGTCACGTTCCGATGAATCGAGGACTGTGGAGCGCGGGCGCGGTGGAACTCGCCGCGATGATCCGCACGCGCGAGGTGTCGTGCGTGGAGGTGATGGAGTCGGTGGTCGAGCGCATCGCCGCGCACAACGGGCGTATCAACGCCATCGTATCGGACCGTTCGGAGGAGGCGTTGCACGCCGCCGCGCAGAAGGATCGGGCGGCGACCGGCGGCGAGGCGCTCGGGCCGTTGCACGGGATCCCGGTGACCGTCAAGGAGAACGTGGACGTCGCCGGACAGCCCACCCCGAACGGCCTGCCCGCGTTCGCGGACCTCATCGCCCCGGCCCATTCCCCGATCGTGCGCAACCTGCTCGACGCCGGCGCGGTCGTCGTGGGGCGCACCAACACTCCGGAGCTCTCGATGCGGGCGACCACGGACACCCCCCTGCACGGCCGGACCCTCAACCCGTGGGACGACGAAGCCTCTCCCGGGGGCTCCTCCGGCGGCGCGGGGGCAGCGGCCGCGATGGGGTTCGGGCCGATCCACCACGGCAACGACATCGGCGGATCGCTGCGCTACCCCGCCTTCGCGTGCGGAGTCGCAACCGTGAAGCCGACTCTCGGGCGGGTGCCGGCGTTCAACCCCAGCGCGACGGCCGAGCGCGGCCTCCTCGCGCAGCTCATCTCCGTGCAGGGCGCGATCTGCCGCGAGGTGCGCGACCTGCGGCTCGCCACCCGGGTGCTCTCGCGCGGCGACCCGCGCGATCCCTGGTGGGCGCCGGTCCCCTTCGACGGGCCGTGGCTCGATCCGCCCGTCAAAGTCGCGGTCACGTGCGAGGCACACGACTATCCGGCCGATCCGGAGATCCTGGAGGGCGTCCACCGGGCCGCGGACGTCCTGAGTGACGCGGGCTACGCGGTGGAACGGGTGGCGACACCCTCGATCATGGCGCCGGCGCGAGCATGGTTCGACGTGCTCGTGAGCGAGATCGCCCATTTCCTCGGCCCTCTCGCACGCGCGCACGGCAGTGCGGCCATCCGGACGATCTTCGAGCACTACCAGCGCATCGGGAAGCCGGTGGACGCGGCCGGATACCGGGACAGCATCGCGCAGCGCACCGCGCTGACCCGCGAATGGAACGTGTTTCTCGACGAGTACCCGCTCGTGCTCTGCCCCTTCCTGCTGCGGTCGATGTACGCGTGGGACTACGACGCCCAAGGGTTCGAGCAGGTCGACGATCTCTTCCGATCCGCGATGTACAGCACCGGCATCAATTACCTGAGCCTCCCGGCGGGGGTCGTGCCGATCGGGTTCGCCGGCGGGCGTCCGGCCGGGGTGCAGGTCGTCGGACGCCGGTTCCGCGAGGACCTGATCCTCGATGCGATGGAGGCTGTCGAGTCGTCCGCCGGGGTCCTGTCGCAAGTGCTGTGGGAGCGGCAAGAGCACGATACCGGACCGGATTTCCCGGAGGAACCTGCGAGATCCGGTAAGGCGGCGAGGCCAGGTTCCTTTCGGTAATCACTTGGGCCGGATGATTGTATCCCACACCCTCAACGGACTTCCCCGAGGCGCTCCAGCCTCCCGACGAGGGCCGGCGCAGTCGATCCGTCATCGTCGCCATCGCGCGCAGCCCGCCCTTCACGCATCCACCCCGCCCCCGGCGCGCAACGCGAGCCGCACCAGCATCATCCCCCCGACCGCGAGCAGCGCGGCCGACACGAACCGTTTCATCGCAATGCCCGACACCCGGTGGGCGAAACGGGCGCCGAACCACACGCCGATCATCAGCAGCACCGAGATCACCGCGGCCACCATGAAGTCGATCGCACCGTAGACGACGTTGCCCACCGTCGCGAAGGCGGAGATCGGCAACTGGATCACCTGGCTCAGCCCGACCGCCGCGAGCACCGGCACGTGCAGCCAGAGCAGGATCGGGAGGAGCACGAGCGGACCGCCGGTGCCGCTCATCGACGAGCCCATGCCGGTGACGGCGCCGATGACGAACAGCGCACCCTTGCCGAGCGCGTGCGGCCCGCCACCCACCGGGGGTCTGCCGCGTAGCGAGTTCAGGGCGGAGCCGACGATGAGCGTCGCGATCAGAAGCTCCAGAGCCACCCCCGGCACCGCACTTGCCGCCGCCGCTCCGATGAACGCGCCCGGCATCGACCCGGCCGCCAGCCAGCCCGCCTCGCCCCATCGGATCGAGCCTTGGCGGGAGAACGCGATGGCGCCCACGCCGCCGGCGAAGAAATAGGCCACCATCGTGCTCGCGATCGCAACGTGTATCGCCATGCCGCCGAGATAGGTCAGCGCCGGCACCAGGAGCACCCCGCCGACTCCGATGGCGCCGATCAGGAGCCCCACGAGCAACCCGATCCCGACCAGCACGACGGCGAACAGCCCGCTCATCGTCTCGCCTCACGCCGGGGACGCCACCGTCTCCGCTTCCGAAAGCATCTGCAGGCGCGGCATTGCATCCGAGCGTGCTTCGTAGTTTGATAGATCGTATCTATCAAGTTTCCATCCATCCGAAACGGAACCAGGCATCGCCAGCCGTCGTGACGGACGCGCCACCATGTTTCTCAGGCAGTTCCAGTACCTGATCGCACTGGAGCAGGAAGGACACTTCAGCCGGGCGGCGACCCGCTGCAACGTGTCGCAACCCACCCTGTCGAGTGCGATCAAACACCTCGAAGAGGAGATCGGCGTGCCGATCATCCTGCGTCATCGGCGATTTCAAGGGTTCACCGAGGAGGGCCGGCGGGTGCTGGAGTGGTCGAAGCGCATACTCGCCGATCACCAGGCGATGGTCGAGGAGATCGGCATCATGCGCGGCCAGCTCCACGGGCATCTCCGGATCGCAGCGATGCCGATGAGCATGCCGATCACCGGCCTCATCGACCGCCTGTTCTCGAAGCAGCATCCGGCTGCCTCGGTCGGCATCCAGTTCGTCGGTCTCGAAGAGATGCGGCTCGGACTCATGAATTTCGAGTTCGACGTCGCGATCACCTACCTGGAACAGCTTTCCTCGTTCGATTCGCTCGATTCGCTACCACTCTACGAGGAACCCCTCCACCTTCTGATCCCGGACAACGACTGGTTCCGCGACCGTACGCGGGTGACCTGGGCGGAGGCTGCGACCCTGCCGCTGTGCCTGCTCTCCCCTCAGACCCACGAACGTCAGATCACCGACAAGGCGTTCGCAAGCGTCGGCTGCACGCCGCGCCCACGACTCGAATCCAACGCGATGATCGCGTTGGCCGTCCACGCGATCCAGAGCGAGAGCGCCACCGTCGTTCCGCGCTATTTCATCGAAAGCATCGGCGGCATGGCGAAGGCGCGGCTGCTTCTCCTGGAGAAGCCGACGATCTCGCAACGCGTCGGCATCGTGTGGTTGAAGGGCGACCCGATGCTACCGATGACCAAGGGGGTGGTCGACCTGATGGAAGACGCCTTGGAGAAGGGGCTCGTCTCCCGGGAGCGTGTATAACACCACCGTCTGACCGTGCCGCCGCCCGACAACGCCGTCTCCTGCACTGGGACGGAAGCAGGAAGAGCCCATCCGCACCTGCCGGCGAGCCGGCATGCTTTTGCTGCCCGCCTTGAATTGAACCATATAATGGTCCATGTCGGAGCATACCGAAACCTTGCGAAGGGAGAAGGCCGATGCAGATCTCCGTCACCGAAGCGAAGGGACAACTGACGGAGCTCGTCCGCCGCGCGGAGGCGGGCGACGAGGTTGTGCTTACCCGTCATGGTCAGGCCACCGTCAAGCTGGTGCCGGTACGGCGGCGGCCCGATGCCGATGCGCGGCGCTCGGTGATCGCCCGAATGCGGGCCGCCGCCGCGGGCAAACGGACGGAGGGCGCCAGTGCCGTCCGCAGTCAGGATTTTCTGTATGACGGTGACGGTCTGCCGAAATGATCGCGGTCGACACCTCCGCATCGATGGCGATCCTGCTGGACGAACCCGAGGCGGCGGCCTGTGCGGAGGCTTTCGCGACAAACGACCGGATCGTGATCTCCGCCGCGACGGTAGCCGAGGCGCTGGTTGTTGCCGGACGGCGGGGCTCGGCGCGGAGACGGACGGGCTTGTCGATGGACTCGATCTCGAGATTGCGGACGTCTCACCGGCCACGGCGCGGCGGGTCGCCGATACCTGTGCGCGATGGGGTAAAGGTGTCCACCCTGCCGGGCTGAACTTCGGCGACTGCTTCGCCTGTGAAGTCGCCAGGACACGGGACTGTCCCCTGCTCCACGTCGGGGCGGATTTTGCGCGGACGGATGTAGCGAGCGTGCTGTAAACACTCAAAGTCCCTTCGCCCTCTCACGCAACGTGAACTTCCGCACCTTCCCCGTCGACGTCTTCGGCAGCGGGCCGAACACCACGGTGCGTGGCGTCTTGTAGCGCGCGATGCGCTCGCGGCACCACGCCATGACCTCCTCCTCCGTGAGGTCCCCGGCGTCCTCGCGCGGGGTCACGAACGCGCAGACCGTCTCGCCCCAGTAGTCGTCCGGACGCGCCACCACCGCCGCCTCCATGATCTTCGGATGCCGGAACAGGCATTCCTCGACTTCCAGGCTGGAGACGTTCTCCCCACCGCTGATGATGACGTCCTTGGCGCGGTCCTTCACCTCCACGTAGCCGTCGGGATGGCGCACCGCCAGATCGCCGGTGTGGAGCCAGCCGCCGCGGAACGCCTCCTCCGTCGCCTTCCGGTTCTTGAGGTAGCCGCGCATCACCGTGTTGCCGCGCAGCATCAGCTCGCCGAGGGTCTCGCCGTCCCAGGGGGTCTCGGCCATCGTCTGCGCGTCCGCCACCGTCATCGCGTGCATGGTGTGGTAGGGGACCCCCTGGCGGGCCATCCGGGCCGCGCGCTCCTGCATGTCCAGGGCGTCCCACGCCTCCTGCCACGCGCATACGGTGGCCGGTCCGTAGGTCTCGGTGAGCCCGTAGAGATGGGTGACGTTGAACCCCATCTCCGACATCGCCTCGATCACCGCGCTCGGCGGCGCCGCACCGCCGGTGGCCACCTCCACCACGTGCCCGAAGCGGCGCTTGACCGATTCCGGCGCGTGCACCAGCAGGTTGAGCACGATCGGGGCGCCGCACATGTGGGTCACCCCGTGCTCCTCGATGAGGGGGAAGATCAGTGCAGGATCCACCGCCCGCAGGCAGACGTGGGTTCCCCCCGCCGCGGTCACCCCCCAGGTGTAGGTCCAGCCGTTGCAGTGGAACATCGGCAGGGTCCACAGGTAGCGCGAACGCGCGCCGATGCCGAACGCGAGCATCTGCCCGATGGCGTTCAGGTACGCCCCGCGGTGATGGCACACGACCCCCTTCGGGTCGCCCGTCGTCCCCGACGTGTAGCCGAGGCTGATCGCCTGCCATTCGTCCTGCGGAAGGCGGTACTCGAACGCCGGCGAGCCCTCTTCGATGAACGCCTCGTAGTCCTTCTCGCCGAGCCGCTCGCCGCTCCCGCACATCGGATCGTCGACGTCGATCACCAGCGGCGGGGCCTCCATGCCGTCGAGGGCGCGCGCGACCGCCGGCGAGAGCTCGCGGTCGGTGATCAGCACCTTCGTCCCGGCGTGGCCGAGGATGAAGCGGATCGTGTCCGCGTCGAGCCGGTAGTTGAGCGCGTTGAGCACCGCGCCGGTCATCGGGACGCCGAAGTGGGCTTCGAGCATCTCCGGGACGTTCGGGGCCATCAGCGAGACGGTGTCGCCGAGCCCGATCCCGCGCCCGGCGAGCGCCCCGGCGAGGCGGCGGCAGCGCGCGTAGAGCTCGGCGTAGGTGGATCGCCGCTCGCCGTGCACCACCGCCGTCTTGTCCGGGTAGACCATCGCCGATCGCTCCAGGAAGCCGATCGGGGAGAGGGGGACGAAGTTCGCGGGCCGCTTGTCGAGCCCGTGCTCGTAGGGGTTGGCGGTCGGGGTCATCGGTCGTCACTCGGGCGGGGAGGGGACGACCATAGCCTACGCCGGCCCAACCGCTGGACCAACAACGGCCGCCATGCCCCAGGGCCATTTCATTCTGCTCGATCTCCGGCTCCGGAGACCGTCACTGCACCCTGATCCGCACCGCATGGGCCGCCAAATCCGCACTTTCAACCCTGATTCTCCCGAGACCGTCTTCGTGAGTGCATCCGACACACGTCTCGGAGATAGAATGAAAAGACCCTGGCAAGGCGATGGTGGTGTGCAAGCCGGCGCATCTGCATCGACCTCTGCCGCGAGCTCGTGCGCTTGCGCCCGGAGTGGCACGGGGACGGCGACGACGACGGCACGTGCAAGGTGGTGATGACCGGGGGCCGCCTCCGACCCGCCCGAGTGGCAGCCGCACATCCGCAACAAGGCGCGGCGCGAGGCGCTGGCGAAGCGGTTTCGCGACCCCGCGGATCCCTTGCGCATCGTGCTGGTGCGCGACATGTGGCTCACTGGCTTCGACGCGCCGAGCCTGCACACCATGTACGTGGACAAGCCGATGCGCGGCCACGGGCTGATGCAGGCCATCGCGCGGGTCAACCGCGTGTTCGGGGACAAGCCGGGCGGCCTCGTGGTCGATTACCCGGGTCTCGCCCACGAGCTGAGGCGGGCGCTGGCGACCTGTACCGGGAGCGGCGGCACGGGGCGGGCCGCGCTCGACCAAGGGGAGGCGGTGGCCGCGATGCGGGAGAAGTACGAGATCTGCTGCGGTCTGTTCCACGGCTTCGACCGGAGCGCATGGAGCGACGGCACGCCGGCGCAGCGGCTCGGCCTGCTGCCCGCCGCGCAGGAGCACGTCCTTGCCCAGGAGGACGGCAAGGAACGCTGCCTGCCGGCGGTGCGGGACCTCTCCCGGGCCTTCGCGCTGGCCGTGCCGCACGAGGAGGCGCTCCACATCCGCGACGAGGTGTCGTTCTTCCAGGCGGTGCGGGCGGCGCTGGCCAAGCGCGCCGGCGCCGAGGCGCGCTCGGAGGAAGCGCTCGACCACGCCGTGCGCCGGATCGTCTCGCGCGCGGTGGCGCCGGACGGGGTGATGGACGTGTTCGCCGCGGCCGGGCTGGCGAAGCCGGACCTCTCGATCCTCTCCGACGAGTCCCTGGCCGAGGTGCGGGACATGCCGCAACGCAACCTCGCGGTCGAGCTGCTGCGCAAGCTGCTGAAGGGCGAGCTCGCGGCCCGCCGGCGGAAGAACGTCGTCCAGGCTCGTTCGTTCGCCGGGATGCTGGAACAGACCATCCGCCGCTACCGGAGCCGCGCCGTCGAGGCCGCGCAGGTGATCGAGGAGCTGATCGGCCTGGCGCGGGAGATGCGGGCGGCGAACGCCCGCGGCGAGGCGCTGGGGCTGTCGGAGGACGAGCTCGCCTTCTACGACGCCCTCGGGGTCAACGACAGCGCGGTGCGGGTGCTGGGCGACGAGACGTTGCGCGGCATCGCCCGCGAGCTGGTGGAGACCGTGCGGGCCAACGTGACCATCGACTGGACGTTGCGCGAGAACGTGCGCGCCCATCTGCGCCGGCTGGTGCGGCGCGTGCTGCGCCGGCACGGCTACCCGCCGGACAGGCAGGAATCGGCGACCCGCACGGTGCTGGAGCAGGCGGAGGCGCTGTCCGCGGGGTGGGCGGTTTGAGCTTGTGGCGGCGGTGAGCGCGCCGGGCGCACCTGCGTGCCGACGCCGATCAAGCGGTATGACGGGCGCGGGAGAAATGGGGAGAACAGGAGAGGCAAGCGCATGGCGCGGAAGAAGAAGCAAGGAAGAAAAGGCCGCGATGCGGATCCGGTGGCCGGCAACGGCGCCACCACCGGCTACGAGGCCGAGCTCTGGGCGATGGCCGATGCGCTGCGCGGCTTGATGGACGCCGCGTCCGGGTGGGCGACGAGGACGCCCGCTCGCGGGACGTACTCGGCCGGGTCTACGAGTACTTCCTCTCGCGCTTCGCGAGCGCGGAGGGCAAGAAGGGGGGCGAGTTCTACACCCCGCGCTGCGTGGTCAAGCTCCTGGTGGAGATGCTGGAGCCCTGGCGGGGGCGGGTCTACGACCCGTGCTGCGGCTTCTCCGGGGTCGCGGGCTTCGTGCTCGCCAACGGCTCCATGTCGTCGAGCCAGTCGGGCGAAGGCGCAATCCGCAAGAACCTGATCGAGGCGGACCTGGTGGACTGCATGGTGGCGCTGCCGGGGCAGCTCTTCTATTCGACGCAGATCCCCGCCTGCCTGTGGTTTCTCGCGCGAACCGGAAGGGCGGCGGTCGCGGATGCGGTGGGAGCGGCGTGAGTGTGGGTGGCCGTGATGGGGGTGCGATGGCGGCGGCCGGTTCCGCGACCGGCGCGGCGAGATCCTGTTCATCGACGCCCGCAAGCTCGGCCGGATGGTGGACCGTACCCATCGCGAGCTGACGGACGAGGACGTGGCCCGCATCGCCGGCGTCTACCATGCGTGGCGGCAGGAGGCGACGAGCAGCGAGGAGGCGGGCAGCAGCAGCTACGCGGACGTCCCCGGCTTCTGCCGGAGCGCGCCGCTCGACGAGGTGCGCCGGCACGGCCACGTGCTGACCCCCGGCCGCTACGTGGGCGCGGAGCCGCTGGAGGACGACGGCGAGCCCTTCGAGGCGAAGATGACGCGGCTCGTCGCGGAGCTGCGGGTGCAGCAGGCGGAGGGCGCACGGCTGGACGCGGCCATCGCGGAGAACCTGAAGCGCCTCGGGTTCGGCCGGCGGGACGATACGGGCTGACGGCCGAAAGCGTCGTACCATGCCCAAGGTCCGGGATGCGATTCGCCTGGTGGAGCGGAACGGATGGCCGCACGTTCGTACCAGAGGGAGTCATCGCCAGTACCGGCATCCCGACAAGCCCGGAACCGTGACCATTGCCGGCAAGCCGGGAGACGAGCTTCCGCGTGGGACCTGGGCCAGCGTCATGAAGCAAGCCGGACTCAAGGGGTGAAAGAAGGAAGGCGAAGGAGCGAGGGAAGAGATGCAATACACCGTCGTCATCGAGGAATCGCCGAGGAACTACGCTGCCTACGTGCCCGACCTGCCCGGTTGCATCGCGACCGGGGCCTCCCGCGAGGAGGTCGTCAGCGAGATCCGCCAGGCGATCCGGTTTCACATCGAAAGCTTGCGCGAACACGGTGATCCGGTGCCGGAGCCGCACTGTACGGCTACCGTCGTCGAAGTGGCCGCGGTCGCCGGGTGACGACCCGGGATACTCCGCCGCTCTCGAACATGGCCCCACCCAGGGTTGACGGCTGACGAGCGGCGCCTCACGTGCAGGAGCCGCCCCCATCCGTCGTCCTTCGATTCGGGATGGGCGAGGGTTGCCGGCGGTCCGCTTGCCGTTCCCTGAAATGTAAAGCAAATTCCGTAACGAAAAGGCAAACAGGGATTCCGCCATGATCACATCCACGATTACCTCGAAAGGGCAGACGACCCTGCCCAAACCCGTCCGGGAAGCCCTCGAAGTGAGGGCCGGGGACCGTGTGCGCTACGTCATTCTCGGCAACGAGGTCCGGGTCCTGTCCGTGCGGCCGGTCGGGCGTTTGTTCGGCGCACTCAAGCATGACGGCCCGCCCGTGACGCCGGCGGACATGGAACACGCCATCGCCGAAGGGGCGCGCGAGGGATGATCGCGCTGGATACCAACGTCCTCGTCCTCTATCTCGTGGACGACGGCGCAGAGCAGGCGCAAGCTGCCCGAACGTTGCTGGAAGGGCGGACGACCGGCACGCCGAACGCGCGAAGGAGGATCTTGTCGTGGACGATGCAAGAGAGCTGATCTTGCAGGACGTGCGCTGCTTTCAGGACGAACAGCGGGGCCGCTTGCGGCCCATCACGCTGCTCGTGGGCGAGAACAGTACCGGCAAGACCACCTTCCTGGGCTGTTACCGAGTGTTGCATCGGATGTTCTCCGGGCCGGTGATCGGCGAATTCCTGGACTTCAACGAGGAGCCTTTCGCCATGGGCTCGTTCCGCGACATCGTCCGGTCGCGACGCGGCCCGAGCGGCCGCATCGACGAGTTCAGGATCGGGCTCCGGGTCGATCCGGCACCGGGCGACGCCATGCCGCCGTATGAGTTGTCGGTTACCTTTCGCAAACAAGGTTCGGAACCCATTGTCTCGTCCTTGCGTTTTCAATTCGACTCCGATGCCTTTCTGGAGCTGAGATCGGGCGAGGATGGAACCATCGTGCAGGTTCCGGACCATACCGAGGAGATGAACGGTGTTCCGCTTTCTCCGCTTTCTCATGCAATATTCATGCTGAACGCCCAGATTGGTATCCCGGATTTGGATTGGGCACCGACTCTTTTCACACTGCCGAACCTGGAACCGATCGCCGACTATCTCCGCGGCTTGTTCCCCCAACGGAAAGCCACGAAAAGAAGCCGCCGGCCTGGAATTCGGCGGCCTGCGATTCGCCTGCGTGGCGGCGTCGGGCTTCCGCGTCTGCCGGAGCTGATTCCGGTCGCACCCCTTCGATCGAAGCCCAAGCGCACCTACGATCCGATCCGCGAGACCGCTTCTCCGGAAGGCGAACACGTCCCGATGCTGATGATGCGGCTCGATCGTACCGACACGCCCCACTGGAAATCGCTCCATGACGATCTCGTCGGGTTCGGCCGGGACGCCGGACTGTTCGCGGACATCAGGGTGAAGCGTCACGGCAAGCAGATGAACGACCCCTTTCAGCTACAGGTCAAGGTCCGATCCGGATCCCATGCGAACCTCATGGACGTCGGTTACGGCGTCAGCCAGAGCCTGCCGATTCTCGTCGACGTGCTGGAACGGTCCGATCGCCGCCGCAGGCACGAGTGTGCGTTCCTGCTCCAGCAACCGGAGGTTCACCTGCACCCCCGGGGCCAGGCGGAGCTTGCCAGCCTCTTCGTCCAGGCGTTCAGACGGAGCGGAAACCGCTTCCTGATCGAGACCCACAGCGACTACATCGTCGATCGCGTGCGCATTTCGGTCAGGAAAGGGCTCCTGAAGCCTGACGACGTGTCCGTTCTCTACTTCGAGCCGAAGGGCAGCGCCGTCGCGATCCACGACATGACCCTGGACGAGCATGGCAACCTCCTTGCTGCGCCGGAGGGATACCGTGACTTCTTCGTGAAGGAAACCGACAAGCTACTCGGATTCGCAGACTGAGAGGGCCGCCGCGGATGTGCATCATCGTGGACGCCAACAAGCTCGGAGCCTTTCTCGCCGATCCGGCCGACGAGGATTCCAGCCCGATACGCAAGTGGCTGGATCGGGGCGCGGGGAGCCTCGTGTATTCGACGAGCGGCAAGTTCAAGAAGGAGATTCAAGGCCGGTACAAGAACAAGCTGGCCGATTACGTTCGGGCCGGCAGGGCGAAGCTCGTCCCCGAGAGCCGGTTCGCCGCCGATGAACGCTCCCTGGAAGCCCGCGCGGGTCTCCGCTCCGACGATCCGCACGTACTCGCATTGGCGAGGGCGGCCGGCGTGCGTCTCCTCTACACGGGAGACAACGACCTCATCTCGGACTTCAAGGACAGGAATTTCATCGACCGGCCGAGGGGCAAGGTGTATTCCGGCGCGCGCAATGCCGGGCTGCTGACCGGCTCGGTATGTGCGTCGCCAAGGCCGGACCCTGGCCGGTGATCACACCTTGCCTGCGTTACGGGGATGTGCGGACCGGAACGATCCTGCCCGGATTGCACGGGCGCCGCCTCGAACATCGTATCGAATCCTTCACCACACCCAGGAGAAGAAGATGGCCATCACAAAGCGATGTACGGCCTCGATGATCGTCGCATCGGGCATTCTGTGCGCGGCGCAAGCTGTTGCGGCGGGCGAGAGCGGCAGCTTCAGCTACGTCGCCAGCCTCGTCTACGACTACACCACGCTGGAGCACGCGGGGCAGACCTTCACCGGCGGTCCGCTGCACGGCACGGTCACCGTGACCGAGAGCAGCGGCGGCCCCTTCGTGGAGGGGGAACACGGCGTCGCAACGTGCCTCGTCTACTCCCGGAAGTCGGAGGCCGGGATGGACCTGGAAACCCCCTGTACGAACACCGATGCCTCGGGTGAGCGGTGGTTCCTCATGGCGACCCGAAAGGCGGGCGACATCCAGGTCGGCGGTGGGGGGGAGGGCCGGCAGGAGCTCATGGGCGGCACCGGGAAGTACGCCGGCCTGAACGGCGCCTGCACGTACACCGCCGCGTATCTGTCGAACGACCGGGTGGTCAGCCAGGCGCGTTGCGAATGGCGGAAGCCGTGAACGAAGCGGCGGCGCGCTCGCCGCACCCGCATCGTCGGCGCCTGCCGTCCCCGGCGGAGCGGCGGGGATGCAGGGCGGCTACGCGGATCCAAACGATCGGCATGCAACGACTGCGGCGCCGGCTCGACCGCTTGCCGGCGGAGCACGCGGCCCACCTTCGGCGCATCATCACCGAAATGTACGGGGAATGACGTCGGCGGAGAACGCAATGCGTTTCAGCGACGCGGACATCGAACACCAGTTGCGTCTGGGCGAGGACAGCGCCTGGGAGTTCAAGCAGGTCGAATTCGCCGGGAAGCGTCCGAGCCGCCCGAGTCGGGACGACTGGGCGGACGAGATCGCGGCGTTCGCCAACGCGCGCGGCGGCGTGCTGCTCTGCGGAGTGACCGACGATGGCGAGACGCAGGACATGTCGCGTGAGCAGATCGTCGCGCTGGATGCCTTGCTCGTGGAAGTGAGCACCGATTCCATCAGGCCGCCCGTCCGCGCCCATACTTGGCACAGGATGCTGCCGGAGGGCAGGCGGGTGCTTCTGCTCGAAGTTCTCGAAAGCGATTCGCAGCATGACAGCCCGGGTGGAAGCTACGTTCGGGTGGGCGCCTCGAAGCGCAGGATGACGAACGACGAGCGGCTGCGGCTGGCGCAACGGCGGGGACAAGCGCGGTTCCGCTGGTTCGACGAGCAAACCGTTCCGAACACGGGCTTCAGGACGCTGGACGAACCGCTCTGGCGCCCCCTTCTGAGCGCCGAGGGCGCCGCGAATCCCGAGCCGGCGCTCGCGAAGCTGGCGCTCCTGGCGCCCGACGAGGCAGGGATCACGCGCGCCACCGTGACCGGCGTGTTGCTGTGCGCCCGGCATCCCGAGGAGTGGCTGCCCAATGCCGGCATCACGGCGACTCACCATCGGGGACGGGACCGCGCCTCCGGCCAGATCGACGCCCAGGAGATCGTCGGCCCGCTCGACCGGCAGATCGCCGACGCAATGGTCTTCGTGGCGCGCAACATGCGGGTCGCGGCGCGCAAGGACCCGGCCCGCGTGGACATGCCGCAATACAGCGACCGTGCGTTGTTCGAGGCCCTGGTCAACGCGGTGGTGCACCGTGACTATTCGATGCGCGGCAGCCGGGTCCGGCTGTCGATGTTCGAAGACCGCCTGGAGATCCAGTCCCCCGGCTCGCTGCCGAACAACCTGACCGTGGACAGCATGGCTATGCGGCAGGCCGCCCGCAACCAGACGTTGACCTCCATGCTCGGACGGATGCCGGTGGGAGGGATCAGGGGCTCCGAGGAAAGGCGGTACTTCATGGAACGGCGCGGAGACGGCGTTCCGATCATCCTGCGCGAGACCCGGGGGCTTTGCGGGAGACTGCCCGAGTACCAGGTGATCGACGACGCGGAAGTCCGCCTCGTCGTTCCCGCCGCCCCGCAGGAGCCGAGCCCGGCCCGCGCCGACGTGCTGGCGCTGTTTCCCAACGACACCTGGAAATACGCGACCACCGGCGAACACGGGAAGGCGGCCCTGGATCTGCACTCCAGCCATCTGCCGATGACGGTGTTCGCCGCCGCAACGGGCTTCTCCGCCCGCGTCCGGCATGACTGGCTGCCCGCGGAGGGCCGTCTCGCTCTCGAGCTGGACGTCTTGCCCGGTGGTGGCGCGATCATCCTCCCCGAGGGCGCCGGCACGCTCCCGGGGCTCAGGGGCAGGCTGAATCCCATCCGCGACGGCCACGGCCGAACTTGGCTCTACGCCTCCAACATCACCATCAACCAGGGCCAGCCCCAGCCCGTCCACTTCATTCCCGGCGAGGACCTGCGGCTCACGGATGCCGATGGAAAGGAAGTGTGGGCGCGAATCGTCGAAGTCACCGGCCGGTCGGCGCTGGTGGAGTATCGTCCGGTCGTGGGGGGAAGCGGGGAAGGCCGGCGCCGTGACCCCGCGCCGGCGGTCGTATCGTCCGATGGTGGGGGAAGCAGGGCGGAGTTCGGAGACCCTGTATCGTGAGCACCATGTCGTGTGAGCACCGACACCGCCTTTCTCGGGCGCTGCCTCGACGCCCTGGAACGCGCCCTGGACGGGCTGCGGCGCCACGGATCGGACGATGTCCTCTGCGAGGTCTTCCGCGCCGCCTGCGTCAAGGAGTTCGAGCTGGTGCTGGAGCAGAGCGGCAAGCTGCTGAAGAAGCGCCTGCGCCCCTGGTTCGCCAGCCACCGTCAGGCCGACCGGCTGGCCTTCAAGGACGTCTTTCGGTACGCCGCGAAGCATGGGCTGATCGACGCGGACGCCTGCGAGCGCTGGCTTCGCTACCGCGACCACCGAAACGACACCGCGCACGATGACGGCGCGGGCTTCGCCGAAGCGACCCTGAAGCTGATGCCGGACTTCCTGGCCGACGCCAGAGCGCTGGTCGACGTGATCGGGGCGGCGGGTGAGGCGGCGGACGATGGCTGAGAAGACCGGGCGGCTGCGTCTGAAGCCGAGGCACCGGGCGGCGATCGAGGGGTTGCTGAAGGAGCACCTGCCCGGCGTCGAAGCCTGGGCCTACGGCAGCCGCGTGAACGGGCGAAGCCACGACGGCAGCGACCTCGATCTGGTGCTGCGCGGCCCGGGTCTGGCCAGGATCGACGCCTCGCGGCTGATCGACTTCACCGAGGCGCTGCGGGACTCCACGATCCCGTTCCTGGTGGAAGCGCACGACTGGTCGCGCCTGCCGGAGAGCTTCCATCGGGAGATCGAGCGGGACCACGTGGTGCTGACGGACCGGGACGGAGGCGATGACAGCGGAGGCGACGGCGAATGAACGGCGAAGGATCGGCGGCGCCGGCGACGATCGACTACGAGAAGTTCCGCCGGTCGCTCAAACGCCTTGAAGAGCAGTATGCGAACTACCGGAACCCCGCCGTTGCCCGCCCGGCGCTCGACCAGGAAGGGATCGCCGAATCGGTCGCCCGGCGCTTCAGGATCTGCTACGACTGCCTGTGGAAGGTGCTGAAACGCTACCTGATCGAAGTGCTCGGTATCCCGGACCCGCCCAACGGTCCGAAGCCGATCTTCCGGCTGGCCCACGAGAACCACCTGTTCCGCACCCCGGTGGAGCAATGGCTCCTGTACGCCGACAAGCGCAACGCCACGGCCCACGATTACGACGGTGAAAAGGCCAAGGCGAGCCTCGCCATCATGGCCGACTTCATCGACGACGCCGTCGGCCTCTACCAGACCATGAGCGGCGATCCGTGGAAATGACGCCTGCCATCGACATCACCGCCGAGCAGCGCCGGACGATCCTGGCGTTGCTGGACCGACACCTGTCGGATACCGCCGCCTGGGTCTACGGCTCCCGCGTCAAGGGGACCTCGCGCCCGGCGTCCGATCTGGATCTGGTGGTGTTCGCCCGGCCAGAGCAGAGCGCGCAGGTGGCGGAACTGCGGGATGCGTTCGAGGAGAGCAATTTGCCGTTCCGGGTGGATCTGTTCGTGTGGGATGAGACGCCCGAAAATTCCAAGAGGCGGATAAAGGCAGAACATATTGATCTGACATGCGAAGGAACCAAGGTGCGGATAACTGCAAACGAGTCGAAGCATGAAAATGATTGGACGACGATCCGGTTGGGTAGTGTATGCAAGAAAATAGGTAGCGGCATGACGCCTCGCGGTGGCAGCAAAGTCTACCTCGACAGAGGCCCGTGCGCTCTCATTCGCAGCCAGAACGTCCACAACGATGGCTTTCATCGAGATGGACTGGCGTTCATCGACGAACAGCGAGCCACCGACCTGAACAACGTAGAAGTCCGGCTCCACGATATACTCTTGAACATAACCGGAGATTCGGTAGCACGATGTTGCCAAGTTAGTCCTGACGTGCTTCCCGCTCGGGTAAATCAGCACGTAGCTATCATCCGTCCAGATCCCGAAGTGCTCGAACCACAATTTCTCCGCTATGTCCTCGTCGAACCGAAGATGCAAAACCGTCTTCTCTCCTGGGCTGGTGCTGGTGGTACACGAAATGCGCTCACGAAGGGAATGATTGAATCCTTCGAGGTATTCGTGCCAGAGAAAGTGCGGGAACAACGCACCATCGCTCACATTCTCGGCACGCTGGACGACAAGATCGAGCTGAACCGCCGCATGAACGAGACCCTGGAGGCGATGGCGCGGACACTGTTCAAGTCTTGGTTCGTCGACTTCGATCCCGTCCGCGCCAAGATGGAAGGCCACGATACCGGATTGCCCAAGTCGATCGCCGACCTCTTCCCCGATCGCTTGGTCGAATCCGAGCTGGGCCTGATTCCAGATGGATGGAAAATACACCCACTACCCCAACTAATCGAGATCAATCCGAGAAGATCCTTGCGAAAAGGGGAGATAGCGCCTTATCTCGATATGGCGAACATGCCAACGAAGGGCCACGTTCCTCATACTGTAGTCGATCGACAATTTGGTTCGGGAATGCGTTTCATCAACGGGGATACGCTCGTGGCTCGCATCACTCCGTGTCTGGAAAACGGAAAGACGGCCTACGTCGATTTCCTGCAACATGGCGAGATTGGTTGGGGTTCGACCGAATACATCGTCATGCGACCCATGCCACCTCTTCCGAATGAATTTGCCTACTACCTCGCACGCAGCACCCGCTTTCGAGAATTCGCCATTCAGAACATGACAGGTACCAGCGGCCGACAGCGGGTGCCCGCAACGGCGTTGTCGCAATTTCTGCTCCCTGCTCCGCCAAAGCCGATTGCCGAGAGCTTTGGCAAGTTCGTTCGGCCACTTACGAAACGTGTGAACGAAGCGGAATCGGAGTCCCGGATACTTGTCAATCTTCGGGACACCCTGCTCCCCAAGCTCATTTCCGGTAAATTACGGATCCAAGAACGGATGTCGCGCCATGATTGATCCAATTCACTCGTTGGCGTTCTCGATTCAGGCGAACCCTGGAGTCTATGCCGTTCTTGTCGGATCGGGGGTATCCAGGGCTGCGAAAATCCCTACCGGTTGGGAAATCACGCTTGATCTGATTCGTAAGCTTGCGGTGTTGCATGGAGAGAATTGCGAATCCGATCCGGAACGCTGGTATCGAGACAAATTCGACAAAGAGGCAGACTATTCCGATCTTCTCGATGCGCTCGCCAAGACGCGCACTGAACGACAACAACTCCTGCGCCCGTACTGGGAGCCGAATGATCAGGAACGTGAGGAAGGTGCGAAGCAGCCCACGGCCGCGCACCACGCCATTGCCGCACTGGCCGCACAGAGTTTTATCAGAATCATCATTACCACCAATTTCGATCGCTTGACGGAAAGTGCATTACGCGATCAAGGTATCGAACCAACCGTTCTCAGCTCCCCGGATCAGATCCAGGGTGCGCCTCCACTGATTCACACCAGATGCTGTGTGATCAAATTGCACGGCGATTATCTGGATACACGCATTCGCAATACATTATCCGAGCTCGATCAATATCCACAGGAATTTAATAATCTTCTGGACCGAATTTTCGACGAATTCGGCCTTGTCATATGCGGATGGTCAGCGGAATGGGATGGAGCGTTGCGAGCGGCGATCAGCCGTACCCCATCCCGGCGTTTCTCGACCTACTGGACCGCGCGCGGAACACCAGGCGACGAAGCGAAACGACTGATCGACCATCGCAGTGCTCAGCTAATTCGGATAGAGGACGCGGACACGTTCTTCACGTCCATTCAACAGTATGTGGAATCCATTGAGGAATTCTCTCGACCGCATCCTCTTTCCGTAGAAGCGGCCGTTGCAAGTCTGAAACGATACATCTCGGAACCTCGCTACAGGATTCAACTATCAGATCTTGTTGACGAAACCGTTGGTCGAATCATCGAAGCCACATCCGGCGACGATTTTTCCGCAAATGGACCGACTTTGACAACTGAGTCAGTCACAGCACGGGTACGCCGTTACGAAACAGCCTGTTCGATATTGCTTGCGACGGCGGCGGTCGGCGGTTTCTGGGTGGATAAGGATCATTACGGCGTATGGCAGAGAGCGTTGCAGCGGCTTGCTTCCAATACTTCGGATAGTGGTTATGCTCTGTGGCTGGAGCTTCGACGATATCCGGCAACTCTCTTGCTCTATACACTCGGACTCGGTGCGGTAGGATCCGATCGTCTCTCATTTGTAGAACGCCTGTTGGGAACCATGATTTACAGGCAGTATGGAAAGGATTTGCTTGCCGTAGAAGTACTGCCGCCTTTCTGTCTCTTTCAAAGAGGTGGACAAGTAATGCAGATATTGGAAGGCAAGGAACGACATTACACTCCTATGAACGATTGGATACATGATACATTGTGGTCGCATATTCATCGTATAATTTTCAACAAAAAACAATACACTCTTTGAGACATCGAGCGTATTGGCTGAATCTGAAAGGGGCAGAAGAATCTTCCAACAAGGCATCCGTAACGGTTCGGATCCCAGAGCGAAATTTATTCGCAATCGATAGCCTGCGGACGCTGATGGAACAATCGAGACAAGGGAGCATACAATGAGAGCCACTATTCGAGACACTGAAGCCCTCAAGGCCGTTTCTCCTGCCGCGCTCTCGGCATACGCACGTACGGCAGGATGGAGCAAGGCCGAGACCTACGGTGACCATTCAGACGTGTACGTCGCCCACGGCCAACCGGAAATCATTCTGCCCCGCACGGAGCACCTGGGCGACTATGCCGATGTCGTTTCACGGTTGGTCGAGATCTTCGCGAATGCCGTAGAAACCGATGAACTCTCCCTGTACCGAGACCTCGTGACGGCCGACCGCGACGTCATCCGGGTGCGGGCTGCCGAAAACAGTGACGGCGCGGTAGCGGTTGACGATGGGCTCGCCCTTTTGCGGGGTGCGCATGACTTGCTCTTGGCGGCGGCTTGTTCTCTTCGGAATCCGCGTCCGCTGTATCGGGCGGGCTCGAACCGGGAGGCCGTCGAGCAGGTGAGCCGGATTCAATTGGGGCAAACCGAACAAGACAGTTTCGCGGTCACGTTGCTGACCCCGGTGGTCGCGCCACCGATACAATCCATCTTTACCGATGGATGGGGACTCAAGAACGACCCGGTGGAGCGGCGGCTGACGCGACGGCTGACCGGCGCTCTGGAAGCTGCCCGGACAGCGACCGGACAAACGGTTGTCGGCGGTACCGATGCATTCTCCCAAGCGGTCGAGGAGGGCGTCAGCGCGAATCTCTGCGACGCCCTCGCAATGCTGATCGAACCGTTTCCGGCCCTTGACGTGAGCGTGACTTGGGCGCGTACGCTGCCAAGGAAGACAGCGCGCAAGACCGTCCGCTTCGGCCGGTCCGATGCGCCAATCCTGCGCGAGGCCGCGCGGTCGTTCCGCAACCGGGAGCCGCGCCCGGACGTACGGGTGTTCGGCTTCGTACAACGACTGAAGCGAGACGAGGCGGAAACGGGCGGGATCATCGCGCTGCGAACCTCCGTTGATGGCCGGAATCAGTCGATCGCGACCATTCTCGAATCGTTCGATTACGAGCGGGCAATTCAGGCCCATCGGGCGAAAGCCCCCATCGTCATGGAAGGCGACCTCGAACGCATCGGGCAGCGATGGCGCCTCCTGAATGCTCACGTCGTGGACGTCATTTCGAATGATGATGAAGTCGAGGATGGGTAGCACGGATCGCGTCCACATCGACAGAACATCATAAGACAACCAAATCTTTCAGCGGAGACAAGAGATGCCATTTGAAATCAACATCGGAAAACCGCCTGCTGGCTATGCTTTATGTTCCGGAAAGGAGGGAGATAAACTTCCAATAATTTTTCGTGAATTCACATCCACGGAAGATGGGCAATATTTCATCCAACGTCTTGAGGGAATGTCCGATGTTCTACAAAATCTTCCATCTTTGATCAAACCGTCCCAGATAGACAATATGCTTGTCATTTACCACTCGGACGGTAGAGTCACGGCTTATGTGAATGAATTGGAGCAGCGCCTGTTTATTCGTTTCGCAGGACCAGTCGAAGCCGGTACGGCAGTCACCAAGGATGATATCGCTGATGTCGAGCGTCTGGAGATCGGGGTACAGATACCCGATGATGTGGGTTTTTCCTTTGTGTTCTCAATTGGGTGGCGAAAGGGATTATTCTACGATTTCGGCCCGATCAGCCTACCGGAGCCTCAGATTCGCCAGTATGACGTCACTCGCGCTTTGGGACAATCATTTTGCCATGTCCTCTTTCAGGAGAGGTTCAGTATCTCCGATACGGAATGGAATACACTGTTTGCAACGAAGTGGTTTCCTTTCGTAGGGTTTCGCAATGAAACAATAAAGACTTTGATAAATCATATTCGGTCAGATTGGAATCCAGATGAAATAATCAATAACGTTGTATCGGAAATAAAGGAGAACGTGCAGAAAATGCTGGATAGTTGGCGTACTCACTCTTCACTCGCACAACACCTTCCGATCCTGGAATGTGCCATTGATCGTTTTCAAAACGATGATCACGTGAGTTGTACGAGTTTATTGTTTCCACGAATTGAAGGTATTTTACGTACCCATCACGGCAACTCAGGATCTGAAGATCGCCCATCTTCCAGCAACTTGTCAAAATCTGCTGTGGCCGCAAAAATTCAAAACGAAGAATCTCTGCTATTGCCACATCGTTTCAGGGAATATCTCGACAATGTTTACTTCAAGCATTTCGATCCAGATGCCCCGGACATTGATGTTTCCAGACACAGCATCGCACATGGAATGGCCAGTGCGTCTAATTTCAATTCGAAATCCGCCGCAATCAGCATCCTTATCATTCATCAATTGTTCTATTTTCTTCAAAACGAAAAATCACCACAGTCTTGACGTCGGTGGAACAGGGTGGCCAACGACACATCTCTCGATTCTTCTATTGCGTACTCCGGGGCGGCGAGCCCGGTGCGATGGGAGGGTCGCGTCGTGGACGACCGGGAGCGGTTCGGGCGGTACATGCGCGATGTCGTACGCCCGCGCATCGCCGACGAGGCATCGCCTTTCGACGCCGAGCTACGAAGTCTCGCGACGACCGGCATGGAAACCCGCTTCGTGGAACGCCTGCTCCGCGCCGTTCCCGTCCCGCAGGGTTGGGAGATCGGCGAAGCGTTCGCGGAATGTGCGCTTCGGGACGATTCGGATCGCGAAGTGCATTGGCCGTGGAACACGGTACGTGATCGTCGTACGCCGCGGGCAAGCCTTCCGGGAGCCGATCTGGTCGGATTCTATTGCGCCGGGCAAGACGTGTTCCTCCTGTTCGGCGAAGTGAAGACATCCTCGGATGCCCGTACCCCGCCGGGTGTGATGAGTGGTGGCGGCGGTATGGCATGGCAGCTCGAAGAGAGCGCCACGCGTCTCGACATCCAGCATGCCTTGTTGCAATGGCTGTATGCCCGGTGCCGGTCCGAACCCCGCTATCTTGAACTGTACAGAAGGGCCGTTGAACGGTATCTGGAATCGGAGGGGAAGGCACTGCTGCTCGTCGGGGTGCTGATTCGTGACACGCCCCCGAGCGAATGCGATCTGAAGGCGCGGGGAGAAGCGCTGTCGAATCGAATTGCCGATCCGAGCCGCGTCGATCTCATCGCATGGTATCTGCCGGTCCCGATCTCCGACTGGCCGGCGCTCATGCAGGCAGGTGCCCCATGACCGCCGAATCCTGGATCGTGGGCTCGCTCGGCGTGGAGAAGGTTGACCGCGCCGCGGAGGAGGCGGGGCGCCGCCGGCTCCGGGACGCCCTCGGCCTCGGCGGAACCGGGCACCTCGACGACGATCACCTTCGATTCGTCGCCAACGCCCTTGAACTCAACGTCATCGTTCTGCTCGACGACGGAGACCCAGCCGACCTCCGCGCCGCCGCCGCGGAGGCATTTCAGGTGGCCCGGGTTCTGCCGCATGAGGGCACGCCCACGGAAACGGCGCAGTCCCTCGTGCGGCTCGGATGCCTCGGCGTTCTCGGCGACCGGGGTGCGGACGTCAAACGGCTTCTTTCCTCGAATGGATGGCCGGCGCTGCCGGTGGACGCGGACGATTGGGGGCGGCGCGTCTGGTCCACGATCCTGGAGGTGTGGCTGCGGCTTCTCCGCAAGCGGGGATGGGACGATCTCGATGCGGTACAGGCGCAGGTCGCCGATCTCCGGTCGAGCCAGCGCGACTACGAGCCGGGGTTTCTGCATCAGGCCGAGCAACGGCAGGATGCCGGACCCGCGTGGGAGCTCGTGACCACGTACCACTTGGCGAAGGCGGCGGAGATCCTGGGTCAGTACCTGTCCCAGGGAGCCGTCGAGGGGCGCTACGACGTCCGGGAACAGCTTGAAGCGCAGTTCGACCGCGCGGTCACGGCCGCGGCGGCCGGAGGGCTCATGGAGCGGGAGACGTTCGCGCGACTGCTTGCCCGCACCGCCCGGACGCTCGTCGACAACAGCATCTGGACGGTCACCCGCGCCGCGAACAGCCGCGTCTCCACGTTCGTCGAATCGATGGTCTCGCGCGACCGCCGGCAACCGATCTTCGAGATGCTGCCCCCGCAGCGGCGCACGTTGCGGGAGGAAGGATTGCTCGGGTCCGGGCATCGCTCCGTCGTGGTGAGTCTGCCCACGTCGAGCGGCAAGACCTTCATCGCCCAATTCCGCATTCTCCAGGCGTTGAACCAGTTCGACCGCGAGCGCGGATGGGTCGCCTACCTTGCGCCGACGCGGGCGCTCGTCAACCAGGTGACGCTGCGCCTGCGGCGGGACTTCGCGGACCTCGGCATCGTCGTCGAGAAGGTCAGCCCGGCCCTGGACATCGACGGCCTCGAAGCCGACATGCTGGTGGACGCCGATGCCGGCCGGCAGTTCCGCCTGCTCGTCACGACCCCCGAGAAGCTCGATCTGATGCTGCGCGGCGATTGGGAGCGCCGGATCGGGCGTCCACTGACCCTCGTCGTCGTGGACGAAGCGCACGGACTGGCATCCGGCCCGCGTGGCCTGAGACTGGAGTTGCTGCTCGCGACGATCAACCGCGAGTGCCGGCACGCCCAATTCCTGCTGCTGACCCCGTTCGTCCCCAACGCGGACGAAATCGCACGCTGGCTGGCGCCCGACAGCCACCGGAGCATCGAGCTCGGGGTGGACTGGACGCCGAACGACCGGGTGATCGCCATCGCGCGGCCCCGGAAAGGCGAAGCACGCGGCGACTTCGGGATCGATCTGCTGGCCCGGCATACGACCCGGAAGACGATCGCCGTCCCGGAGGCGCTGGCGCTCGAAGCCCGTCCCCGCGCAAACGGGGAACGCCGTCCGTTGGGACTGTCGTGGTCGAAGGTCGCAACCTCGCCGGGCTGGCTCGCAGCGGCCACGGCGCAGGTGCTGAAGCGGCGCGGCACGATCATCGTTCTTGTGGACCAGCCGAGACGTAGCTGGGGCGTGGCCGAGGCGTTCAAGGTCGACGAAAACCGTATCACTCGCAAGAGCGAGGATCTGGGCCACGTTCAGCATTTTCTCGCCGACGAGATGGGGCCGGACTTTCCCTTGGGGCCGCTGCTGGAGTACGGCGTCGGTGTACATCACGCCGGGCTGTCCGACGACACGCGAACGATCGTCGAGTGGTTGACGGAACGCAACGAGCTGCGGGTTCTGGTTGCGACCACGACCATCGCCCAGGGCGTCAACTTTCCCGTGTCGGGCGTGGTGTTCGCCAGCCATCAGTATCCCTACGGCCAGGACATGCCGCCCGAGGACTTCTGGAACATCGCGGGACGGGCCGGCCGCGTCGATCAGGGCGATCTCGGCATCATCACGCTGGCGGCCCCTGACGAAGCCAGGGTCGAAAAGCTCGATGCGTATATCGAGAGATCCGTCGGCGAGCTCTCCTCAACGCTGATCGACATGGTGAGGAAGGTCGAGGACGAAGGGAATCTGCTTCACCTGGAGAAGCTGGCGTGGCTGCCGGAGTGGTCGTCGTTCCTTCAGTATCTCGCGCATACGTACAGGCAGATCGGCGACCACGAACGGTTCGCCGCGGAAGTGGAACAGGTGCTCCGGGGAACGCTCGGATTCCGGACCTTGCGCAGAAGCCACCAGGGTTGGGCCGACCGACTGGTACGCGGTGTCTACAACTACGCGGAACGTATCGAGGGGAAGCCGCTGAAGCTCGTGGACGCGACCGGGTTCTCGTGGGAAACAGTCGGCAACACGCTGGCCCGTCTCAAGGAAGCGGGCGTAACGGGCGATACGTGGTCACCCGACCTCTTCGGCCCTCGACGGCGCGATCTACAAAGGATGATTGGCGTGCTGCTCCAGGTCCCGGAGCTTCGAGACTCTCTCCGGGAAGTGACGGGAGGCCCTCACCCGGACGGCGACACCCTCTCGCGCATCATCTGCGATTGGGTGCAAGGCCGCCCCCTTTCCGACATGGCCACCGAGTACTTCGCGGGCAAGCCGGGTCATGGTGATGACGCTACCGGCCAAGCCGATTCCGTGACGGCGATGACCCGATGTTGCCGGAGCATTTTCGGACGGTTGACGCAAACCGCGTCCTGGGGCCTGGCCGCTCTCCAATCCCTGACCATCGGGGATACCTTCGATTCGTTGCCGGCCGACGAGAAGCGGATGCTGCGCAACCTGCCGGCCCGCGTCTACTACGGCGTGAACTCGGATGAGGCGGTCGCGCTTCGGCTGCTCGGTGTTCCCCGCACCGCCGCCGTACCATTGGCGCGACAGCTCGAAGTCGGCGCCGCCGAGCCACTGCACGAAGTGCGAGCCAGGGTTCGGAGCGCCGGCGTGGACACCTGGACGGCCGCGCTCGGCAACCGAGGCGCCAGCCACCATCGGGTCTGGTCGATCATCGAAGGCGAGGCTTGACGGGCAGGGTCGAGGAATGCGGTACCGGCCCGGCCAGGAAGGAGCCATCTGATAACTCAAGTTTCGGGATTCAAAATACCTTGGATCAGGCGATGGATTCCCGCTTTCGCGGGAATGACGTCATTTCAGCGAGACACGTTGCTTTCAGGCTGGCCGTCATTCCCGCGAAAGCGGGAATCCATTTCGGTCAGCGAATCCCGAAACTTGAGCGATAAGAGCCGCCACCCGGGACCCATTCCACAGGACGGCCCTTCCGATGCCCCCACCTGCCGCTCGACCGCAACGACACGATGGCCGGGATACGCGACGAGCTGGACCTGATGCTGCTGCGGCGGGGAAGGCGCCGGGGCTTCGAGTTCAAATGCACCGACGCCCCGCGCACCACGAAATCCACCCGTCAGTTGCACAAGGTGTCGGCCCATACGCACGTTCACTGCGCAAAATACGGGGTTTTCCGATCGAGGACCTGGGGCTTTCGCACTTGTGGGTCCTGTATCCGGGGGATCGGGAGCATCCACTCATCGACACCGTCACCGCCCTGCCGCTGAAGAGCATCCACGGTCTCGATCTGCGGCCGGCGCCGTGAGAACCTTCGCTGAAACGCCTTCTCCCTTCACACCATCGAAACCATGAGCGCCTTCAGGATGAACGTCACCGAAACCGCACACGTCGCCGTCCCTTTCCCGGAGCACCCGCCCGCGGGCTACCGATGGCTGGCCGGCGAGCCGCCCTTCGATCCGGACCGGCACCTGGCGCTGGAGCCGCCGGCCGAGGTGGTCACCCTCGCCGAGCTCGGCTACCCGGACGCCGAGATCGAGCCGACGGCGACCCCGGTCGCGGTCTCGGCCCCGTTCCGGGTGCTGAGCGACGAGGGGGTCGCGGTCATGCAGCGCACCGCCCGTGCGCTGCGCGCCCGCGCGAAACGGGCCGGCAACCGTATCGAGAACGTCGTTCGCAGCGGCTGCTACCGCTCCCGCTGGCTTCGGGACCTGTGCCTCAGCCCGGCGGTGACGGAGGCCATGGCCGGCATCTACGGCGTCGGGGTCGCGCCGCATACCATGCCGGTGCATCTCGGGCATCTGAACTACGAGCCGGCGAACGTGCACGAGGCGGTGGACAAATGGCACCACGACACCATCGCGCTGGATTACGTGATGATGGTCACCGACCCGGCGCAGCTTCCGGGCGGGCGGTTCGAGTACTTCCGGGGCACGAAGGGAGAAGCTGCGGCGCTCGCCGCCGAGGGGAAGACCCCGCCCCCGGACCGGGTCGTCGCCCCGGACTTCCCCGGCCCCGGCTACGCCATCGCCCTGCACGGCAACATGGTGGTGCATCGCGGGGCGCCCCTGAGCGCGCAAGCCGAGCGCATCACCATGGTCAACGCCTACGTCGCCCTGGACCGCACCCGCGACGACCAGAGCCGGTCCCGCGACCTGATCGGCGTCGACGATCCCGCCGTGCTCTACACCGAATGGGCCAGGCACGCCGCCTGGCGCGCACAAGGACGGCTGGCCGACCTGATCGACACCCTGCCCTTCGACCAGCCGCCGGAAGCGGTGGTCGCGCGCCTGGAGTCGGCCGTCGAGGACGTGCGGCAGGCGATGGCCGACATGCGGGCCGGCCCCCGCGAGGCCGAGCATTACGAGCGTTGAGCATTGCGAGCGCTGAGCCGCGGCCGTACCCCGGACCCCGCAGCGTCCCCGGGGCCCACCCTTCCGGCCGCGCCGCTCGGAAGCCGCCCCCGCGAATCCGTCTCTGAAACGGATTCTCTTCAGCCACTCAGCCGCCGTTACCGCGGGCACTTCGGGCACAGCCCGCGCGAGGAGCGGGGCTTCGCCTCCTCTTTCCGCCCCTCCGAGCCGTAGCTCGTCGTCCCCGAATCTCGGGCGGGCCGCCCCCCGGGCCGCCGCATGGCGCTCCGAAACACTCAAGGCGGACGGTCGCGTCCTGCGTCCGATGTGTATTCTGCGGAATACCGGACGGAGGAGCACCCGAGGCAGGCGGTGAAAACGGACTCGGCAAAATTCGTTTCGGATGGGACCGAATCGCATTGCTCGCCAGATAATCCACCAAGTCTCGTAACACGGGAAGAAAGCCTCGTCTCCTTCCACGAGCAAGCACACGGAACACATCCCCCAATCCATGACGCGCACACATCGCCACCTTCCGCGTCGAGACCTCGACCCCTCGCCATGCCTGCGTCATCCGGGCCAGACAACGCTTCAGAGCCGACGCCGCAATCGCCGTCCATATCAGCCCCTCGGCTATCCCCGCTTTGCTCGTGTCAAACGCAAAGATTCGCATACGACTTCCACTCCTTGAACAACAGCTCGACCTGCCACCGCAACCGGGAGAGCTGCCCCACCTGCTCCGCACTGAATCGGGCGCGCGGCAGATTCGTCACCAACAACCGTATGACACCCCTCGTCACGATTCCATCGCGCCAACAGCCTCAACTCCAACGCCTTCTCTCCCTCCCCCCAAACCACATCGAGGTCGACCGTCTCGCCCTTCGACCGAACCCCCTGCTTCAACAATTGCCCGGACCACCCCTCCAACGCCTCTCCTTCCCAGGTGTACGCACCCTGCACCTTCGGGTTGACCGATGCGCTCGCACGCATCACGAAGTACCCACCCGCCCTGTCCACCGCACCGAGATACTCCCGGTCGAAGTACCCTCGGTCCGCCAACCGCAGGTCATCGCGCAGCGCCTCGGGCAAGGGCAGATGGGGCCGCTCCGGCGCCGTGTCCGCCGTCAGCGTCACCTGCTCCACCGATTCATTCAGCAGACTCATCGTCATGCAGCTCCACCGCAGCAGGGTTCTGCTTCCTGAATCGTCCCGGGTACTGTTCACGAAGCGCGTCCCTGACCGCGAACGAGCAGCCGTCCTGGATCACAATCCGACCGAACCCACCGAGCGGACCCCGCGCCGTCGGTTGCAGCACGCCCACCACCCATTGCTGAAGCACCCGGTCCAGCACGGCTCGCAAAGTCCTTGAAGGAACGCTTCGCCAACGGGTCGTGGAACGGCTTGCATGCGACCGTGGTGCCGAACAACGCATTGAATTGCCGTTGCATATCGGCCAACGTCTCGACCGTCCCCGTCGCGTGGCCCGCCAGTAGACCCAGGACCAGTCGATACGGAGTCATCAGCGCTCCCGGTGGCAGAAACCGACCCTCCGTCCGAGGTCGTTGAGTACCGTGGGCGACGACACACGCTTGATCTGGTGGGCGAATCGAGCAACAGTGCGGCGTCCCGTCCGAGTCTTCTCCTGTCATGTGGATGTGGTGATTCCATGATCGGAGATTTCGGATGGGACTTCCACGGCCCGAATCAATTCCTGAATAACCAATCAGTTATAAGATCCTACCTATGAGCGCCACCGCGCGGGCGACGGGTGTTAGCCGGCTACCCCATCGGCGGAGGCGGCGCGGTTGCCTCGGGCGGCCTCGGAAGCTCACCGCGGGCGGCTGCCATGGTGTCGCGCGGCTCCCGGAGGTACAGCAGGCAGGCGCAACGCAGCAGGGAGGCGAAGTTGTCCACGCTGCCGTGGATCTCCTCGACCACGTCGTGGACGGAGGCCAGGAACTGTGAAGAGGTCATGCTCTGGGCGGCGGCTATCTCGTCGACGATCTCCCAGAACTTCGCCTCCAGGCGCATGCTGGTGGAGCAGCCGTGGGGTCGATAGGAGCGGGTGATCTGGCGATAGCTGCTTCGTGGCTGGCCGGCGAAGATCTGGCACATGGCAGGTTTCCTCCGTGCCGACTGGCTGATTCGACTGCTGATTCGCCGATTCAGTCTATTCGGTGGTGCGCTCTCCACAACCTGGACGCCGGCCGGCAGGGCACGGCCAGCCCGTTGACCCGCCCCGGCAGAGTAGATGTTCGTGCCAGGAAGATCGGAGTTCCCTTTGCCGCCAACACCAGGTCGCAGGCAGCCCGTTTGCCGACGGCGACGCGAAGATGCCGGAGGTTTCCGAAAACACCCGCCCCCGGGGCCGAGCCGGGCTCCCCGCACGACCGGCGGGTTCGCCACGGCCCGCATCCCAGAAGGCGGCCCGGCCCGATCTTCCCGCCCGCCGGCGGGGACTCGCTCCCGTCATCCGTTGCGAATGCCATGCGCCGGCGAGCCCCCTGCCTGCCCGCCCGCAGGGGTTCGTCGTTCGTCGCGCCCCTCGCGCCCGGCTCCCGGACCGGTCCGGGCTTCCTGCCTGCAAACGGAGAGCCGCCGGGGCGATGGCGCGCACCGCATCCGGGCCGTAGCATCCCCCGCCATGCCAGGGACCACACCGCGCGAAGTGCTGGGCCGCGTCTTCGGATACGACGAGTTTCGAGGCCAGCAGGAAGCGATCATCGAGCACGTCGCGGGCGGAGGCGACTGCCTGGTGCTCATGCCCACCGGCGGCGGCAAGTCCTTGTGCTACCAGATCCCCGCCCTGCTCCGCGACGGCCTCGCGGTCGTGGTCTCGCCCCTCATCGCGCTGATGCAGGACCAGGTCGGCGCGTTGCGCCAAGCCGGGGTGCGCGCCGGGTATCTCAACTCCACGCTCACCTTCGATGAAGTCCGGGCGGTCGAGCGCGACGCCCGCGCGGGCCGGCTCGACCTGCTCTACGTCGCGCCGGAGCGGCTGATGGGCGAGCGCACCCTCGCGCTGCTCGACGGCGTTCGCGATGGCGCCGGCATCGCCCTCTTCGCCATCGACGAGGCGCACTGCGTCTCGCAGTGGGGCCACGACTTCCGGCCCGAGTACCTCCATCTCTCGGTGCTGCACGAGCGCTACCCCGGGGTGCCGCGCATCGCCCTCACCGCCACCGCGGACGAGCCGACGCGGCGCGAGATCGCCGAGCGCCTCGGGCTCGGTGCCGCGCGGGTCTTCGTCAGCGGCTTCGACCGCCCGAACATCCGCTACGCCATCGTGCCGAAGCGCAGCGCCCGCGATCAGCTCCTGCGCTTCCTCGACGCCGAGCACCGCGGCCACGCGGGCATCGTCTACTGCCTGTCGCGGCGCAAGGTGGAGGAGACCGCGCGCTGGCTGCGGGGCCGGGGCTACGACGCCCTCCCCTACCACGCGGGCATGGGCGCGGAGGAGCGCAAGCGCCACCAGGATGCGTTCGTGCGCGAGGACGGGGTGATCATCGTCGCCACCATCGCGTTCGGGATGGGGATCGACAAGCCCGACGTGCGCTTCGTCGCGCATCTGGACCTCCCGAAGAGCATCGAGTCGTACTACCAGGAGACAGGCCGGGCCGGGCGCGACGGCCTGCCGGCCGACGCCTGGATGGCCTACGGGCTCGCCGACGTGATCACGCTCCGCCAGATGGTGGAGGGCTCCGAGGCCGGCGAGCAGCGCAAGCGGCTCGAAGTGCGCAAGCTCGACGCGATGCTCGGCCTGTGCGAGCTGACCACCTGCCGGCGCCGGGCCCTCCTCGCCTACTTCGGCGAAACCCTTGCCGAGCCCTGCGGCAACTGCGACAACTGCATCGCCCCGCCCGAGGCGTGGGACGCGACCGAGGCCGCACAGAAGGCCCTCTCGTGCGTGTACCGGACCGGGCAGCGCTTCGGCGCGGGCTACGTCATCGACGTGCTGCTCGGCAAGGACAACGAGCGCATCCGCGGCTTCGGCCACCACCGCCTCTCGACCTTCGGCATCGGCGCGGACCTCGACGTGGCGACGTGGCGTTCGGTGTTCCGCCAGCTCGTCGCGCGCGGGCTGATGAGCGTGGACGTGGAGGGCTTCGGCTCGCTGAAGCTCACCGGGGCGAGCCGCGCGGTGCTGCGCGGGACCTGCGAAGTGCGGCTGCGGCGCGACGCCGCGGCCCCGAATAAGCAGAAGCGGCGCCGTGAGCCCGCCGGGGGGCGGGCGGCACGAGCCACACAGATCACGCTCACACCCGAACGCCAAAGACTGTTCGATGCGCTGCGCGCGCACCGCCGGGACCTCGCCAAAGCGCAAGGCGTGCCGCCCTACGTCATCTTCCACGACGTGACCCTCGAAGCGATGGCCGAGCAGCAGCCGTGCACCCTCGAAGAATTCGCCGTGCTCCCCGGCGTCGGGGAGAAGAAACTCGAACGCTATGCGGAGACGTTCATCGCGGTGATCGCCGGCCACGGCTGAGCGCGGCACGGCCGCGGGCGACGGCCCGAGTCGGGGGCGGCTCGGGCCGGCTCCGCACCATATCGAGGAGAAGCCCAATTACTATTGCCTCCTGTCATGAACCTGTCTCAAAATCACCATTCGTGTCATGGACCGCCCAGCGTGATGGCAACCTGTTGATTTTCACGGTCTCCAATATCCGTCCCATCATGCAGGTCCTGCGAAATCCAGTGTTGAAACAGGTTCAGGCCAGGCGGGCGATCGAGATGACGGAATCGGGTTCGATGCAAAATTTCACGGATCGGGTGGGTGGTCCCGTCCAGGCACCACTCCATTGCCACACGCCCACGCACAGGCCATATGCAACGCCTTCACTCCTCTTGTTTGCATGACGGCACCGGAACACAAGGGAATTCGCGTAGCGCGCCTGCCGTCCGTCCACCTGCGCATCCGGTCCTCGATACGCAACCCCTTGATGCGCTCGTAGTGTTTCCGGTCTCCCGTCACCACGCTCGTGCCATGAGCTTGTGCGATTACGGCGATGCGGGTGAACGCCGCATCGGCCGCCGCCTGCCGCTGCGGGCTCGCGTCAGCCGGCTCGACCCGGAGATCGAAGCCACCGGCATCGACGCAGCGTCGCACGCTTTCAATCTTCGGACTGGATTGGCCGCTTTCGTACCGCGCGATGGCCGAAGGCGACGTCCGCGCCTGCCGTGCAAGCTCGGCCCGGGTGAGGCCGGCCCGCTCCCGCGCCTTCCGGATCGGAGCGCCCGGCGTCAGGGACATGAGCATCGGTCCCCGTCGCAGCCCATTGCCCGATGATTGCTCCACAAGCCTTCGGTCAGGTGATCACGAACTCCCCGCCCGTGGCGCCGGCGCCGCCGCCGACCGGAAAGGCAGTGTCGTTGACCACCCATTGCACCGGCATCCCGCTCGCCTCCAAACGTCCTCAGCCGGCGACGGGTGAGGGTTCGTGCACGGTCGGCCTCGTCAATCCTCTCGGGAATCCCGCGGAGGTTCCCGCGGTCGCTGCGCCGCTTCGCACCGCCCGCCGCCGGGTCCACGCGGGCGAGAAACTCGCTTCCTGTCTCGCAACGCACCAGCCACTCGCCCACCTCGGCCAGTCCCTCCGGGTCCACGACGTCGGTCAGCGCCCCCGACAGGTGCTCGGCGGTCTGTGCCCCGAACCGGGGCGCCGCCAGGCGGCGCAACAGTGTCCGTTCGTGCTCGAGGCCCTGTTCGACACCCTGCTCGCGGCCTTCCCTGGCACCTTGCTCGTGGCCCTCGCGAAACCACTGCCTGGGCCATTCGGCCACACGCTCCTCCAGCGTTCTCCCCATGTCATCCGAAGCATCCACCGGCGGCAGCTCCGCACCGACTCGACCACCTCCCGGATCCCCTGCTCGCGGCCTTCCCGAAGCCACTGCTTCGGCCATTCCGCCACCCGCTCTTCCAGCGTCATCCTCGCACCCTCCAAGGTCCGCACCGGTGCCGGCTCCGCATCCCCCAGCTCGAAATGCCTCGCCAGACTCCACACCCAATCGGTGAACGCCCGCTTCAATCCATCGTCACCCGGGTTCCCCGCCCCGCGGCTCTGCTCCAGCCCCAACACCGCCCCCATCAGGTTCCTCGGTGGCGTTGGAGCTGTTCGTCGCCGACGTACTCGGCGGGGAGCTTGGCGGGGGTGGAGAGGTCGAGTTCGGCGAGCGCATCCCCGGGGAAGAACGCGCGCAGGAGGTCCTCGACTGCGGGGGAAGGAGAAGAGGCGCTTGTAGTTCGGGTCCTGCATGGGGACCAGCGTACCCGGCGTCGAATCCGTCCGAATGCGCCCCCGGTCCCGACCCTTGCAGGCCATCCGCCCGAGGTGCGGCGCGGGGGAAGTGCGGTCCCTCCGGGCGGAGCCGGAAGGCGCGTTGGGGTCACCCATTGCGAAGCCGGGCAGCGAGCGCAGTGAAGGCGTCGTTCGTTCGCAAGCGGTCTTCCACGCTGCGGGCGAACGACGCGTCGGCCGCCGCCTGCCGTTGCTGACCCACGTCAACCGGCTCGACCCGGAGATCGAAGCCACAGGCATCACGGTGTATGCTGACCGCGGCTTGGCCCGAGGCCGCGTGAAGCAGGAGCCACAGGGGGCGGAGGACGGTGCCGGCCTGCCCAGTCATCAGGGTCCGCTTCTCATCCACATTCGCAACGTTCGACAGCCCTGCATGGACCCCACCCCCCGCAGCACCGCCCCCGAACGCCGGGAGGCCCTCGCCGCCCCCCGCGGTCGCGCCAAGGGCTTCTCGGGCACCGTGAGTCCCTGGTGGATCCTGGTGACCGGGATCTTCCTCGTCGTCTTCTTCATCGCGCCCATCGTCAACAACGTCCTGAACACGGACGCGCTCGCCACCCTCGCGGAGAAACGGAGTGCCGGCTTCTACTACGCGAAGCTGTTCACGGACCCCTACTACCTGAAGATCGTCTGGATCACCGTGCTGCTCAGCGTCGGGGTCACGCTGCTCTGCGTGGCGATCGGCTATCCGGTGGCGCTCTTCCTGGTACGCCACGCCGGCAAGTGGTCCGGGCTCGTCATCTTCCTGCTGATCGCGCCGCTGCTCACCTCGATCATCATGCGCACCTTCGGATGGCGTGTGATCTTCGCGCGGAGGGGGATGCTGAACGACTTCCTGCTGGGCATCGACTTCATCGAGCGGCCGATCTCGTTCCTGAACGGGCCGGGCTCGGTGGTGGTGGGGCTGGTCCACGTGCTGGTGCCGTTCATGGTGCTCTCCATCGCCTCGGTGCTGCGCAGCATCGACCCGCACCTGGAGGAGAGCGCGCGCATCCTCGGGGCGAACCGCGTCATGACCTTCCTGAAGGTCACCCTGCCGCTCAGCCTGGACGGCATCGGCACCGGCTTCATCATCGTGTTCCTGCTCGCCAACGGGAGCTTCGTGACCCTGCTGCTGCTCGGCGGCGGGGAGCTGAAGACGCTGCCGTTGCTCATCTACCAGCAGTTCACCATCAGCCGGGACTTCCAGTTCGCCGCGGCCATGAGCAACGTGCTGCTCGCCATCGCGGTCGGCTGCCTGTACCTGCAGCTCCGGCTCATCAGGCGCAAGGGGGTGCGGGGATGAAAAGCGGCTTCGGGTACGCGATCCGGGAGCGGCTGCCCGAGCTCTCGCTGCTCGGCTACATGATCGCGTTTTTCGCCTTCCTCCTGGGTCCCATCGTCATCGTGGTGGCCATCTCCTTCACCACCACCGAGTACGTGGCGTTTCCGCCCGAGGGGTTCTCGCTGCGCTGGTACGAGCGCTTCTTCGAGTACGAGCCGTTCATCGACAGCTTCATCGTCTCGGTGGAACTGGCCGTCGCCACCGCCGTGGCGGGCGGGCTGATGGGCGTGCCGGCGGCGCTCGCGGTGACCCGCGGCAAGGTGCCTTTTGCCGACGCCATCATGACCTTCCTCCTCTCGCCACTCTCCATGCCGCTGATCGTGGTGGGCTTCGCGCTGCTGTTCTACCTCTCGGCGCTCGGGCTCGGGGTCTCCTTCACCTCGCTGCTCATCGCCCACACGGTGATCAGCGTCCCCTACATCATCCGCACGGTGGCCGGGGTCTATCGCGGGATCTCGCCGGACTACGAGGAAACCGCCGCGGTGCTCGGGGCGAACCGGCTCCAAATCTTCCGGTACGTGACCCTGCCGATGATCAAGCCGGGGATCTTCGCCGGGATGCTCTTCGCGATGCTGATCTCCATCGACAACCTGCCGATCTCCTTCTTCTTCGGCAGCGCCCATACGAACACCCTGCCGGTGGTGATGCTCTCGTACCTGGAACACCAGTTCGATCCCTCCGTGGCCGCGGCGAGCAGCATCCAGCTCCTGGTCGCGGTCATCGGCCTGTTCATCGTCGAGCGCATCTACGGTCTCGACGCCATGGCCCCTGCGACTTGAAGGCCCTCGCCACCCTCCACCCCGGCCGGGTGGACATCGACGTGGGCGGCACGTTCGCGGAGGTGGTGTGCGTGCGCGAGGAACGGCCGCCCATCGTGTTCAAGGTCCCGAGCACCTCTGCCCATCCCGGAGACGTGAACGCGCCAGCCCAGGAGAGGACAACCCCCGGAACCGGATCTCTTCCCAGTGTGCGGCACCCAGGCGGCAGCCCGTGAAACGCCCCGGGGCGAGATTGCCCCGGGGCGTAAGCGATGCGGAGTGTGCCCTACAGAGACTGTCTGCTCATCTCGCCGGCGATGTACTCGGCCTGACGGATCGCCAAGGTGACGATGGTCAGGGTCGGGTTCTCCGCCCCGCCGGTGGTGAACACGCTGCCGTCGCTGACGAACGGGTTCTTCACGTCGTGCGCCTGTCCCCACTTGTTCACCACGCCGTCGGCGGCATCGGCGCTCATGCGGTTGGTGCCGAGGTTGTGGGTGGAGGGATAGGGCGGCGCCTCGTAGCTACGGATGGCGCCCACCGCATCGTACACAGCCGATCCCTGCCGGTAGGCATGGCTGCGCATGGCCACGTCGTTGGAATGGTCGTCGAAGTGCACGTTCGGCACCGGCAGGCCGTGCCGATCCTTCTCGGTCGGATGCAGCGTGACCGCGTTCGACTCCTGGGGCATGTCCTCGCCGACCAGCCACGTGCCCGCCATGTGGTCGTAGTGGTCGAGAGCTTCGGTGAACAGCGGCCCGTAGGCGCCGGGGTCGAGGAACGCGGCCATGAAGGGTATCCCGAGGGCCAGCGTCTCCATCTCGTAGCCTCCCACGAACCCCCGGCCCGGATCGTTGATGCTCTCGTCGGTGACGATCCCGGCCATGGTGGTGCCGCGGTACATGTTCACCGGCTTGTCGAACGTGGCGTACACCGAGCCGGTCATGTGCCGCATATGCCTCGGCTTCAGATGCAGCCGCCCGATCTTCTCAGCCATCGTCCGCCGCCTCGTCCGCCGCCCCGATCACGTCGGCCAGCGCCCTGGCGTCGGCCAGGAAGTCCGGCAACAGCTTCAGGGTCGCTTCGGCGAAGCCCGCGCCGTCGTCGTGCGCGGTGTCGTTTCGGTGGTCGCGGTAGCGAAGCCAGCGCTCGCAGGCGTCCGCGTCGATCAGCCCATGCTTCGCGGCGTACCGGAAGACGTCCTTGAAGGCCAGCCGGTCGGCCTGCCGGTGGCTGGCGAACCAGGGGCGCAGGCGCTTCTTCACTCAAGTTTCGGGATTCGCTGACCGAAATGGATTCCCGCTACCCGCTTTCGCGGGCACGAGCTTCGCGGGAATGACGGCCAGCCTGAAAGCAACGCGCCTCGCCGAAATGACGTCATTCCCGCGAAAGCGGGAATCCATCGCCTGATTCAGGCATTTTGAATCCCGAAGCTTGAGTTCGACATGCCCGGATCGCGAGGTAACGCCCGTGCTCCGGCTGAGCGAGACCCGTCCCGGCCAGGCGATCCCGGCCGCACCCACGCTCCGACCCGTGTGTCGCTGTTCCTCCGCGGCGCAGGCCCTGCTGATCGGCGCCGCCCGCCGCCCGCCAGCCACCGGCCACCGGCCACCGGCGAGCGGTGAACGATTCTTCCCGGACGCCGCCGGACCGTGGGAGCCGGCGCCGGACGCGGCCCGCGCGTTCAGTCGGCGCAGCCCTCGGTGCACGCGGCCCCGAAGCTGCCGAAGGCGCCCGAGTACCTGAAGTCCGGCCGGCGGGGATCGTTCTGGGCCGCGGACCCGGTCAGGCTGCGGGCGTCGGGGGTATATCCCCGCGCCGTCAGATACCACCAGCCCGCGGTCTCGAGGTCGGAACCGCCCCTGTGGCCGTAGAAGTTTCCGCCGAACTTGCCGGGGTCCCAGAGATGGCCCGAGCCGCCTTCCACGTCGGCATCGCCCTCGTAGCTGCCGTCGGCCGCGATCGTTCCGTTCGTCAACCGGACTTCGTCCCTCAGCGGCACGTAGGGTCCCCACCCGCCGCCGGCCGGCGTCTCGAAGTTGGAGATCGCGCCGGTGATGGTGTTGGCGCCGGTGGGGACGCCGCTTCTGGTGCAGCCGCTGGCGCCGATGCAGGCGTTGAGCGTGACGTCCCCCCGCACCCGGATCAGGCGTTCGACCTGGGACCGGTCGCTGTGGGGCTCCATGACCATCCCGGAGGCGCGGCCCTTGAACGTGGCCTCGATCGGGTTGTCGAGATCGGTCGTCCTCATCCCGGCGGCGTCGGCGAAGGCGTCGTAGCCGAAATGGAACCCCTGCATACGGCCCGGCCGGACGTTCGAGGTGAGGTAGTCGGTGAACGTGAACAGGCCGTAGGCGGCGTATTGCAGATAGCGGTGGGAATCGTCGGTTGCCGCATCCGTCGCGCCGGTGTCCAGACCCGCATAGTTCGAGAGCCACACCCGGTATTCGCCCCGGTGTTCGCCGTTCCCGCGCTCGGGGTCGACGAAGTTGTCGACCTTGGACTTGGCCCAACGGTGCATGGCGTCGCCGTCGGCGGGTTTGGGCTGGTCCGTGGACGACGGAATCTTCGACGCCCAGTGGTAGCCGGACTCGCCGTCCGGATCCGGGGAAGGCTTCCCGAAGTCGATCGTCAGGTCACGCATGTTGCCGTCCCAGCAGGGGAAGGTCACCCCGGAGCAGTTGTCGGCCGCCCACCCGGTCAGCTTGTCGGCCTGGGCCTGCGTCAACGTGGCGCCGACCGAGGGCGCCGTCTCGCCGGCCCTGCGGAACATGGCGACGTGGTAGGCCGTCGCCGTGGTGCTCGTCGTCGCGCCGCCGTCGCCCGGAATTCCGTCCGGGCCGTCGGCTTCGGTCCCGCGGATGTCGTACTGGAACTCGTTGAAGACGATGCCCGATCCCCCGGCCTTGAGGATCAATCCCCCGTCTTCCGATAGCTGGATCGAGCTGATCACCGCGTTCTTGGTGTGGTCGGCGGCGTTGCCCAGCGTGTTGCCGGGGCCCTGGATGATCGGATACCTCCCGTCGTTGTCGGCGTCGGCGCCGGTTTTCCCCCGCTGGCTTCCCTGGCGTATGTCGCCCCGGAAGGTGATCGCCCGCATGGGGAACTCCTCGTTCCCGGCGCGGGAGGTCAGCGTCCTGCCGGCGGCGTAGGGGACGGCATCCTCGTTGATTGCGAGCGCGTTCGGATTCGCGACCCACTCGTCGCCATCGGTGTTCGGGACGGTCCGGGCCGTTCGGGTGATCGTAATCGTTGCCCCGAGATCCCTCGGGCCGGCGGTGCTCCGGAAGAGAGGCGGAGAGACATGCTCGTCCCTCAATGCGTCCCTCTCGGCCCGGGCTTCGTCCCGTTCGGCTTCGGTTGCCTCCTGCGCGGCCCTGGCCGTGTCCCTTGCGGTCTCGGCCGCTTCGGCCCTGGCCCGGGCTTCGTCCCGTTCGGCTTCGGTTGCCTCCTGCGCGGCTCTGGCCGTGTCCCTTGCGGTCTCGGCTGCGGTCTCGGCCGCTTCGGCCCTGGCCCGTTGCGTTGCCGCCTCGTCTTCTGCCTCCGCCAAGTCCTGCCGCAGCAGGGGGATCAGGGAGACCTGGGCGGTGTTCAGCGTTTCCTGTGCCCGGGACAGCACGGTGCGGATGTCGGCGGTGATGCCCTCCGCCGCCAGCGCCGTCTTCAGCTCGGCCCGTGCAGCGTCCACGGCCGCCTGCGCCCGGTCCAGCGTCGTGTGCATGTTCGCCAGCTCCGCCCCGGACGCCAGCGACCCGCTGGACGACGCCGCCAGCGCCTCGGCGGTCCGCGCCAGTGCTGTATCGACCGCCGCCAGCGCCGCGCTGGCCGCCGTCCTGGCATCGCTCGCGGGCTGCTTCGCCAGATCCTCCCGGACCTGCCGCAAATTCCCTTGGGCGTCGACCACCAGCTTCCGGGCCGCCTCGCGCTGCTGGCTGGTGCTGGCCCTCTGCAGCGCGTCAAACGCCGCATTGGCCGCCGCCAGCGCCGCATTGGCCGCCGCCAGCGCCGCCTCGGCCGCCTCGGCCCTGTTCTTGAGAGCTTGCTCTGCCGTCGCATCTCTCACCGGCACCGTTCGGGTCTTGGTGCTGCAAGCGGACAGCGCCAGCACGGCGCCGAGGGCGAACGTGGCCAGGGTGAGCGCGGACGCTGAACGGAAGGGGATGCGGGGAGAGGGAAGGATTCCCTTCGTTTCACCGGTCTTCATGGCTGGCCGGCTCCCCGGGTCGGTCCCGCAGGGTAGCCGGCCAAGCCGGGACCTACGGGGGGGGGGGGGGGGGGGGGGGGGGGGGGGGGGGACAAGAACCAGACGTCATCTGCTCGCTTCCAATCATCATCGTGTTCGCTCCCGGCAGTTGGAAATCGGCCCGAATTCTCGAATTATCCGACACATCGGCTTGGCAGGCAACCCTGGGTTGGACCGCGCCCAGAGCAATCGCATTTGGGATTCCCGATGCGTTGTGATGGCCAAACTGCCGTTGGCAGGGGTCGATTTCTGGCGGCGGAGCACCGAAATCGGCCCGACGAGCCGGTTTGAAGGTCGCTTGCGGCGTCTGGCGGACGGTTTTGAGCGGAGCAGGCGACAATACTCTGTCCAAATGCGATTGCCCTGGGACCGCACCGGGTTTCCCGGGGCGGATCGGTCCAGGGCGACCGATGCTTGATTTCAGGGCAAACCGCCTGTGAAATGGCCGAATGACGTATCGACAGGTGTCAAAGTCGGCATGGGCGCGGATCGTCCCCCCGCGGGCGAGCCGGCACGCGACGGCGCGCAAACGACGCGCGACGGCGCACAAACGGCGCGGATGATCTGCGTAGGCAGCCCGGACGGTTCGTATGCGAGCGGCGACCGCTGGCGCGGGCGCCTGGCGACTCCCGCGCCTGTCCCCGCCGTTGTGCCAGACGCAATCGCTCGTCGCTCGTCATCCTGCGCTTCGAGCTCCCCACCCGGTGAAAGCTCCCGCCCGGGCTGTCGTGTCGGGCGTGGCCCTGCGGCACTTCGACGACCAGGAAGGGTTTGCCTTCCTCCAGCTCCCGGCGAAGTATGACGGGCCGGACCGGAGGCTTGATCGTGTCCGTGCAGATTTCCACCAGAAGCGGCTCCAACTCGTCCATCTGGCCGCGGGACATGCCCTGCACGTCGCCCGTGTCGGTCACCCCGCAGAGCAGCACGCCGCCGTCCGCGTTGGCGAAGGCGGCGATCTCGTCGGCCAGGTCGCTACGGCCGGGGCTGACCGGGCGATTCCCTTTGAACTCGATCTGCTTGAATTCCCAGGCGCCGTCTTCGCCCAACCGAAGCTGGCGCCGGATCTCTGCGTCGCTGAACGGCATTGCGTTCTCCGCCGACGTCATTCCCCGTACATTTCGGTGATGATGCGCCGAAGGTGGGCCGCGTGCTGCGCGGGCAAGCGGTCGAGCCGGCGCCGCAGTCGTTGCTTGCCGATCGTTTGGATCCGCGTAGCCGCCCCGCATCCCCGCCGCTCCGCCGGGGACGACAGGGGCCGACGATGCGGGTGCGGCGAGCGCGCCGCCGCTTCGTTCAAGGCTTCCGCCATTCGCAACGCGCCTGGCTGACCACTCGGTCGCCCGACAGGTACGCGGCGGTGTAGGCGCAGGCGCCGCTCAGGCCGGCGTACTTCCCCGTGCCTCCCATGAGCTCCTGGCGGCCCTCCCCGCCACCGCCGACCTGGATGTCACCTGCCTTCCGGATCGCCATGAGGAACCACCGCTCACCCGAGGCATCGGTGTTCGTGCAGGGGGTTTCCAGGTCCATCCCGGCCTCCGACTTCCGGGAGTAGACGAGGCACGTTGCGACGCCGTGCTGCCCCTCCACGAAGGGGCCGCCGCTGCTCCCGGTCACGGTGACCGTGCCGTGCAGCGGACCGCCGGTGAAGGTCTGCCCCGCGTGCTCCAGCGTGGTGTAGTCGTAGACGAGGCTGGCGACGTAGCTGAAGCTGCCGCTCTCGCCCGCCGCAACGGCTTGCGCCGCGCACAGAACGCCCGATGCGACGATCATCGAGGCCGTACATCGCTTTGTGATAGCCATCTTCTTCTCCTTGGGTGTGGTGAAGGATTCGATACGCCCCGATCCAGCCGCTTGCGTATCGGCATGGAATCCTCGTCGGCCGGATCGGCGAGAAAGGCCCCGAGCTTGTTGGCGTCCACGATGATGCACATCCGCGGCGGCCCTCTCAGTCTGCGAATCCGAGTAGCTTGTCGATTTCCTTCACGAAGAGGTCACGGTATCCCCTCGGCGCGTCCAGGAGGTTGCCATGCTCGCGGATCGGATCGTAGGTTCGCTTGGGCTTCGAACGGAGGGGCGCGACCGGAATCAGCTCGGGCAGATTCGGAAGCCCGACGATGACACGAGGGGGAATTCCAGGCCGGCGGCTTCTTTTCGTGGCTCCCCGGCGGGGGAACAGGCCGCGGAGATAGTCGGCGATCGGTTTCAGGTTCGGCAATCCGGGAGAATGCTGTGTCCAGTCCGGGGCGCCAATCTGGACGTTCAGTATGGACGTTGCATGAGCAAACTGAACACCGTGGATCTCCTCGGCATGGTCCGGGATCCGCACGATGGTTCCATCCTCGCCCGATCTCAGCTCCAGAAAGGCATCGGAATCGAATTGAAACCGCGCTGTCGTTGACCCCGAGGGCGTCGTAGAAGGCGAGCTCGTCCTCCGACAGCCCCAGCGCCTCGCCGCGGGTGTTCGCCGCGCGCATCTCCCGGGCCAGGCCGATCAGCTCCTCGATCACCTGCGCGGCCTCGACGGCGCGGCTCCGGTAGCAGCGGATGGTCTGCTCCAGCATCCCGGCGAACGAACGAGCCTGGACGATGTTCTTCCGCCGGCGGGCCGCAAGCCCGCCCTTCAGCAGCTTGCGCAGCAGCTCGACCGCGAGGTTGCGTTGCGGCATGTCCCGCACCTCGGCCAGGAACTCGTCGGAGAGGATCGCGAGGTCCGGCTTCGCCAGCCCGGCCGCGGCGAACACGTCCATCACCCCGTCCGGGGCCACCGCGCGCGAGACGATCCGGCGCACGGCGTGGTCGAGCGCTTCCTCCGAGCGCGCCTCGGCGCCGGCGCGCTTGGCCAGCGCCGCCCGCACCGCCTGGAAGAACGACACCTCGTCGCGGATGCGGAGCGCCTCCTCGTGCGGCACGGCCAGCGCGAAGGCCCCGGGAGAGGTCCCGCACCGCCAGCAGGCAGCGTTCCTTGCCGTCCTCCCGGGCCAGGACGTGCTCCTGCGCGGCGGGCAGCAGGCCGAGCCGCTGCGCCGGCGTGCCGTCGCTCCATGCGCTCCGGTCGAAGCCGTGGAACAGACCGCAGCAGATCTCGTACTTCTCCCGCATCGCGGCCACCGCCTCCCCCTGGTCGAGCGCGGCCCGCCCCGTGCCGCCGCTCCCGGTACAGGTCGCCAGCGCCCGCTTCAGCTCGTGGGCGAGACCCAGGGAATCGACCACGAGGCCGCCCGGCTTGTCCCCGAACACGCGGTTCACCCGCGCGATGGCCCTGCATCGGCCCGTGGCCGCGCATCGGCTTGTCCACGTACATGGTGTGCAGGCTCGGGGCGTCGAAGCCGGTGAGCCACATGTCGCGCAACTGCCGGTCATCGGACCGCCGATCACCTGCCTGCCGATCGCCGAAGTCGATCACGCGGACCTGCGCGCCCCGGACCGCGCCGTCCCGGTCTCGGTACTCCACCGTCACGCCGTCCACGACCATGCGATGAAAGGCGCGGTTGCGGGCCACGAGCGTGGTTCCTTCCGGGCGGGTGAGCTTGCGCCGGGCATCGTGCAGCGCTTCGTCCGGCAGGTCCGGGTTCAGCCGGGCGAGCGCGGCCCGCAGGCGCTCCCCCAGCACGACCTCGCCATAATCGCCGCGCACGGCATCCGGCGCATCGGGCGCGACGTCGGGGCCGCGGGCGACGGTCCAGCCGAGCGCCGCGAGCCAGCCGAGGGCGGCGTCCTCGACGTCGGATTCGGAGATACCGGCCGCGGATTTGGAGACGCCGCTCACCCGGCAGGCTCCGCCGGCAGATGGACGATGAGGCGGATCATCGGAGCCTTGCCCTTGAGCGCGCTTTCGGCGATGGACGTCACGTCACAGCTTCGTATCGCATCCGGCATCTCGCAACTCAAGTTTCGGGATTCGCCGACCGAAATGGATTCCCGCTTTCGCGGGAATGACGGCCAGCCTGAAAGCAACACGTCCCGCTGAAATGACGTCATTCCCGCGAAAGCGGGAATCCATCGCCTGATTCAGGCATTTTGAATCCCGAAACTTGAGCTCGCAAGATACCGTTGGCCGTGTGGCGGCTGCGCAGGTTTCCCGGCACGGCAACTTTGGTGCCGGTGGCGGTGGATGCCCGGATTTCGCGCGATCCCTTACCTTGCCTCACACGTTCAAAGCCTTGTATGCAGCCAGCGGATTGGAACGTGCAATGGATTGCTGCATATCGGATGAAAAGGATTCGATATACGACGATGATAATGGCCGCTTCCCCATCGGGCCAGCGGGATTGATTTCGGTCGACCGGACTGGAACGCCGGCGGACGGCGCCGCGTGGCACATCTCGTTCCGGAGCTTCTGCGCCGTGTACCTGCGCACCCGCGCACCCGCTTCGGCAACGGGAGCATGGGAGCGATCGGCAGCGAGGGCGGGAGGCTCGCTCGCAGATGCCCAGACGGCCGGGAGGGCCATGAAGCCCCGGCGATGCAGTCGTGTTCGGGGCGTCGGCGGGAATGGCCGCCTGCGCGCGGAAGCCTGCCCGCCCCCGGCGTCTTTCGTTGTACGCTCATCCCGGACCCCGGCGCTTCCCGCCCCGCCACGGCACTTCGAGGAATACATCCATGACCTTCGACTGGCGAAACCTGCCCGGCGACGTCGTCGAGCGGCACTTCAACCCCCGCAACACCGTGCCCGATCCGCAAGCCCTCCTGGACGAATACGCGCGCAAGTCCGCGGAGACGCGCAACGAGATCCGCGGCCGTTACGACCTGCGCTACGGTAAGGGGGAGAAGGAAACGCTCGATCTCCACCTTCCTTACGGCGCCCCGAACGGCACGCTCGTCGTCTTCATCCACGGCGGCTACTGGCGTGGGCTCGACAAGTCCGACCACAGCTTCGTCGTGCCCACCTTCACCGAAGCCGGCACGGTGCTGGCCAACGTCAACTACGATCTCTGCCCGAGCGTGACCCTCGACGCGATGGTCGAGGAGATCGAGCGCGCGGTGCTGTACTGCCACGGCAACGCGCGCGAATGGGGCGCGGACCCCGCGCGCCTCTTCCTGGTCGGCCATTCGGCCGGCGCCCACCTCGCCGCCTCGATGCTGATCAACGACTGGTCGAGGCACGATCTGCCGGCCGGCCCCACCCGCGGCCTGGTCGGGCTGACCGGGATCTACGAGCCGGAGGTGATCCTGCGGGTCAGCGTCAACGAGGAAGCACGGATCGCGCCGGAGGTCGCAGCACGCCATGACTGCCTCGCCCGCCCGCCCCGCGGCAATGCGCGGGTGCTGGTCGCGGCCGGCGGCGACGAGCCGCAGGGGTGGATCGATCAGACCCGCGCCTACGCCGCGGTGTGCGCGTCGGCCGGGCTCGACGCCGAGCGCGTCATCGTCGAGGGCGTCAACCACTTCTCCCTGCTCGAACGCGCGGTGACCGCCGGCACGCCCCTCAACCGGTCGATCCACGCGCTGATCCGCGGCTGAGAAGCGCGCACGTTCAACGCTCGTATTACTTCGGCCTCCCGAGGGCCCGGCCCGCATGTCGGCAATCGCCTGCCGCACGTCCACCGGGCCGACGTTGCCCATGCCCTCGATCACCCGCGTCGAATGCCCGCGTCCGGCGAGGCCCCCGCCTGCCTTGCCCGCACGGTCTCGAAGATCTCCCGGGCGAGGACGGGGAACGCCGAGCCCTGGAGCTCCTTGTCCGACAGGTAGCGCGTCACGATCCGGTCGTTCTCCCCCATGCGTTCGATCATGAGGTCCTCGATGAGGCCGCGAACGCCCATCTCGAACCGGTCGAGGGGGTTGGCGAGCGCGGTGCGCACCACGGCATCGCTGTTGCAGGCTCTTTCCTTTCTGGTACTTGTTGGCGACCAGCAGCACCTGGTAATCCGGTGAATCGAAACGATCGGCCAGCGCCCCTTCGCCGATGGGCCGGCCGGTCACGACGTCCCCGTTTGCCGGGCTCCGTGTACTCGACGCCGGTGTCGGGTCGCGCACCGTGCCGCTCATACGCTGACATTGACGTAAGTCATTTTTGACGTATGATGGTCGCCGAGGAAGGAGAGTGCCATGCAGATCAACCCGGGCGGACGCTTGAACACCAAGGACGTGGTGGGCCGAGACGCCGAAATCGCCAGATACTGGGATGTCCTCAAGCGCCAAGGGCTCGTCATCTCGGCGGAGAGGCGCATCGGCAAGACCCACATTGTTCTGAAGATGCGCGACGAGTGCCGAAGCGGATACCTGCCCTTCTACCAGGACCTCGAAGCCGTTCACTCGACCACGGATCTCATCCGCTCGATCTACAGCACCGTCCACCGGTCCTTGAGCGCGTTGCCGAGTTTCAAGGCTCACGTCGCCAAGTGGTCTTCCCTGCTCCCAGGCAAGATCGCCGGCGTCGACCTGCCGACGGGCGACAGCACTTGGCAGACCCTCCTTTCCGAAGCATTCGACGACCTGATCGGCATCGCCGACGACAGGCTCATCCTGATGTTGTGGGACGAATTCCCGCTCATGCTGCACAACATCCAGCGCAGGGAGGGGGCTGACTCGGCCATACGACTCCTGGATCACCTGCGCGCCTTGCGCCTTCTCCACGCCGACCGCCTGCGTTTCCTGCTCACCGGCTCGATCGGCCTCCACCTCGTGCTTCGATCCCTGCGCAGGGCGGGAAACACCAACGACCCCGTCAACGACATGCTGTCGCTCACCGTCCCGCCCATGTCCCATCGGGACACCTCCGATCTCGCCGCGGCACTGCTCGAGGAGACCCGTGCCGCCCGGACGCAGATCCCCGACCTGGCCTCACGGATAGCCAGCGAGGTTGGTGGCTTTCCCTACCATGTCCACCATGTCGTGGATCGGCTCGACCAACTGCGGCGCCCGCCTACCCTCCAAGACGTATCGTCCGCGGTGGACACTCTCGTCTACGACTCTCACGACCCGGCGAACTTCAACTATTACGTGAATCGCCTGTCTTCGTACTACTCCAACGACGTGCGGTCGCTCGCCTTGGTCGTACTCGACACCATGGCTGGCCTGTCGTCGCCGACACCCGTCCCGAAGCTCCTCAATCTGTGCAGGCATCGGGACCCGTCGCTGACCGATGAGCAGCTACGCGAAGCCCTGACGGTGCTGGCCGAAGACCACTACATCGAGCCGAGGAAATGTGCCGGCGGAGCGGCATACGACTTCCGTTGGCAGCTCGTCAAGAAATGGTGGAAGGAGAGACGGTCATGAGGCACGGCTTCCTGCGCAGCTCACGCTACAGCCCCGGAAACATGAATCGCGAGTCCCTGGAGGCCCTCTTCGTCGGGCGTGGCGATGTCATGGAAGACGTGCTGTCCCGCGTCGACACGTCGATACGAAGCCCGGAGAAACACTACGTTCTCCTGGTTGGGCCGAGGGGTTCGGGGAAGACCCACTTCCTCGTCCTCGCCTATCATCGATTGATGGATCGATTCGACACGGTCAACGCCCGTGACCGCGTCGCCGTGGCTCTGCTCAAGGAGGAGGAGTGGGGAGTCGCATCCTTCCTCGACCTCGTTGTCCGGATCCTGAGAGCCCTTGCCGATCGGGCGCCGGACTTCGATGCCAGGATCGTCGGGATATACGAACGGTTCTCGAAGGACCCCGCGGAAGCCGAGGCTCTTGCGGTCGAACTGCTCCGGCAACACACCCGGGGCAAGACGCTTCTCCTCCTCTGCGAGAACCTCGTGGACCTCTTTCACGGTCTGGGCGAGGAAGGGCAGAAGCGGTGGAGGGCCACCATCCAGGAGGACGGCAACTGGGCCATCGTGGCATCCACTCCGTCGCTGTTCGCTGCCGTCACCTTGCAGGACAACCCTTTCTACGGCTTCTTTACCATCCGGGCGCTGGAGAAGATCGACTTCGACACCGGACTCGATCTGCTCGTCAAGAAGGCCGTCCACGAGGGCAAGAGGGAGCTGGCAGACTTCCTCCGCACGCCGCTCGGCCGCGCCCGCGCGCGGGCCATCCACCATCTCGCCGCCGGCAACCACCGGGCCTACGTCGTCCTGTTCGACTTCCTCGACAAGGAGTCGCTCGATGATCTCGTCCGCCCATTCATGGACATGGTCGATGATCTGACGCCCTACTACCAGGACCGGATGCGTCAACTCCCCCCGGCCCAGCGCAAGATCGTCGAGTTCCTGTGTCTCCAGGGCAGGCCTGCGACCATCAAGGACGTATCGACACCCTGCCTGATGTCTCACCAGACCGCCGCCAAACAGATCGGCGAGCTCCACGCCGCCGGATTCGTCAGCCGAACGCGCATCGGACGCAACACCTTCTGCGAGCTCTCGGAGCCGTTGATGCGGATCTGCATCGAGGTCAAGGACAACAAGACCCGGCACTTCCGCCTGTTCGTCGAGTTCCTGCGCCACTGGTTCACCAACCGCGAGCTTGGGCGACGGCATGTGGCGTTTCAGCACGGCGGCCATGGTGCCGGTCATGTGCGTGGAGAAGCATTGATTGAACTTGGTCGTCCTGCGGATGCGATCGCGGCTTTCGATGAGCTGCTGCCAATGAACGGCTGCCATTCATTGCTGCTCGCTGCCTCATGCGTTCGTGGGATCGGCGACTACGCGTCGGCCGGCAGGTATCTCGAACGGGTCGCCGAGCTGCAGCCCGACAATCGAGAGCTCTGGATCGAACGCACACGCCTTCACATCGACGAGCGCGCCTTCGGCGCGGCGGCCGAGAGCGCCGCCAGGATTGAAGCCCTGCCAGGCGGCCTGCTCCTGGGACGCCTGCTTGCCGCGCAGGCGGCGGCCGCCACCGAGCCGCTGCCGGTGGTGCTGGACACCCTCGGGGCTGTTCTTGACCCTGAAGACTTAGAGAGCGACGAAGAGCGGCACCTCGAAGCCACCGTGGGGATCCTGACCATTTCGCTACGCAACTTCGGTCCCCGGCATCTTCCCCAAGGGCTGATGAAGCTCCGGGACCTGTTGGCGGATCGGCTCGAAGGGGGCGTCGTCGGCCGCATATTGACCGACTTCCTCAAGGCGAACGTCAATGATGGTTTTGCGGGGTCTCTGGAGGATTGGGAGCGAGCCTTGGAGGGTCTCCCTGACACCTTGGCCGACCTCCCCGACTGCCGTATTCCCGTCGAGATGCTCCAGGTGGCCGTGAGGTACACCAAGACAGGGGACGAGAGGCACCTGTTGGGCCTGCCGCTCGAACAGCGTCAATTGCTGGAGAGCGTCCTGCCACCATCCGCGGGCTGACGCGCCGACCGAGCTTGGCCGCTTTCAATGACCGATCAACGGAACCTCCATCCCTTTCGCCGCATTCCCATGGGCATGAACACCGCCGACCTTCCGGGCGGAGTCCGCTCGACCACGAGTCGCATCCCCCTCGACGACGTCTCCGACCGGGTAGCGCCCCGCGAGCGAGAAGGCGCCGTGGGCCTTCAGCCCCTCGCGGTCCAGGTGCGCGTGCGAATCGTACAAGCCCGGGTACAGCGTCGCACCTTTCGAGGGCGATCACCCGCGTCGAATGCCCGCGTCCGGCGAGGCCCTCGCCTGCCTTGCCCGCACGGTCTCGAAGATCTCCCGGGCGAGGACGGGGAACGCCGAGCCCTGGAACTCCCTGTCCGACAGGTAGCGCGTCACGATCCGGTCGTTCTCTCCCATGCGTTCGATCATGAGGTCTTCGATGAGGCCGCGAACGCCCATCTCGAACCGGTCGAGGGGGTTGGCGAGGGCGGTGCGCACCACGGCATCGCTGTTGCAGGCTCTTTCCTTGATCTGGTCGAAGAAGAGTCGGTCTTCCTCCGTGAACCGTGTGCCGAAGCGCTCGTTCAGGATCTCGATGATCTCCGAGAGGGGCGCCCTCTCGTCCTGCGCCTTCCGGGTGCCGGTTTCGGTCGGGGGCTTGACGTATTGCGGCTCGCCGTCCGCGACACCGATGGCGCCCGTGTGCACGCGATCCAGCCGGTAGTATTGGAGCGCCACCTCGTCGCGTATCCCGACCATCGTGTCGTCGCGGTCGAGCGGCAGGTGGGGCAGGAGGAAGCGCCCGAAGCTGTAGAGCATCTCCTGTTCGTGGTCGGTATAGGGAAGGATCTGGCTCAGGTAGGCGTACATCCCCACGTAGCCGGAGAGCTTCTCCCGGAACTTCTCGCGCTCGTCGTCTTCCTCGACCTCCGCGAAACGATCCACCGCCGGCTGAAGATGGCGTTGCAGGTGCGCGTGATCCGCGGCGCGCTGGCGTTCGGGAGGCTTGTAGAACACCCGGGCGAACGCCTCGACTTCGCTCCAATGGTAGATCCGGGTCTGGTCGAGCGCGTGCTTCAACGCCTCCAGGATCTCGGGCTTCGACGCCTCCGCCATCTCCGTCTTGTCGTAGTAGGGCTTGAAGGCCCGCCGGACGTCCTCCGCGTCGTTCACGAAGTCGAGCACGAACGGCGCCTCCTTGCCGGGGGCCGTCCGGTTCAGCCGCGAGAGCGTCTGCACCGCCTGCACCCCGTCCAGCCGCTTGTCCACGTACATCGCGCACAGGAGCGGCTGGTCGAAGCCGGTCTGGTACTTGTTGGCGACCAGCAGCACCTGGTAATCCGGTGAATCGAAACGATCGGGCAGCGCCCCTTCGCCGATGGGCCGGCCGGTCACGGCGTCCTTGTTCATGCCGGGCTCCGTGTATTCGATGCCGGTGTCGGGGTCGCGCACCGTGCCGCTGAACGCGACCAGCGGGCGAACGTCCGTATAGCCGTTCCCGGCCAGGTAGCGTTCGAAGGAGAGCTTGTAGCGCACCGCGTGCAGCCGCGAAGGGGTGACCACCATCGCCTTGGCGCGTCCGCCGATCCGGTGCATCACGTTGCGGCGGAAGTGCTCGACGATCACCTCGGTCTTCTGCTCGACGTTGTGCGGATGCAGGCTCGCGAACTTCGCCAGCGCCCGCGCGGCTTTCTTCCTGGGTAGCCTCGGGTCGTCCTCGACGTTCTTGAGCAGGCCGTAGTAGGCGGCATAGGTGGTGTAGCTCGCCAGCACGTCGAGGATGAAGCCTTCCTCGATCGCCTGTCTCATGCTGTAGAGATGGAACGCCTCCGGCGTGCTCCGCTCATCGGAGCGTTGCTCGACGGGGCGGCGCTCATCGGGGCGACGTTCGTCGGAGCGGCTGCGACCGTCGGAACGCCCGAACAACTCCAGCGTCTTGCCCTTGGGGGTGGCGGTGAAGGCGAAGAAGGACAAGTTCGGCTGCCGGCCGCGCGAGGCCATGACCTGGTTCAGGCGATCCTCCCAGTCCTGTCCGTCTTCGGCGTTCTCGCCGGTGTCCGGATCCGTGCCCGGAGCTGCGCTCGCGTCCGTGCCTTCGTCCCCGTCCGGGTGCGCGCCCGGATCCATGCTCGCGTCCGTGCCCGTGCCCGTGCTCGTGTCCGTGCCCGTGCTCGTGTCCGTGCCCGTGCTCGCGCCCAGGTTTGCGCCTTCGTCAGTACCCGGGTTCGCGCCTTCGTCCGTGCCCGGATCCACGCTCGCGTCCGCACCCGCGCCCGCGACTGGATTTGCGCTTTCATCGGCACCCGGGTTCGGATTCGCGTTCGAGTCCACGCCCGCGCCGAGGATGGCCTTGAACTCACGCGCCGTCTCCCCGCTCTGGCTGGAATGCGCCTCGTCCACGATCACGGCGTACCGGCGCTTCGCGATCTCCGCCTCCCATGCCTTCGCCCGCGCCGTCTCATCGGCCGTCGCCGTCTCCTGCGACTCCGCCCCCGCCGCGTGCAGCAGCCCGCGCAGCACGAACGGGAACTTCTGCAACGTGGTGACGACGATCCGGGTGCCGTCGATCAGCGCGGCGGCGAGCTGCCGGCTGTCCCGGTCGATGGCCTTGACCACGCCCTGGGCGTGCTCGATCTGGTAGATGGCGTCCTGGAGCTGCCGGTCCAGCACGCGGCGGTCGGTGACGACCACGACGCAGTCGAAGACCTTGCGGTCCTCGCGGTCGTGGAGGCTCGCGAGCCGGTGCGAGAGCCAGGAGATGCTGTTGGTCTTGCCGCTCCCCGCGGAGTGCTGGATCAGGTAGCTCCGGCCGGCGCCCTCTGCGCGCGCCGCGGCGACGAGCTTCCGCACCGCGTCGAGCTGGTGGTAGCGGGGGAAGATCAGGGTCTCCCTGGCGATCCGCCGCGCTCTGCCCTTGCCGTCGTCCACCTTCTCGTCCTTCGTCTCGACGAACATGAAGTGGCCGAGGACGTCGAGGAAGCGTTCGCGTTCCAGCACCTCCTCCCAGAAATAGCCGGTGCGGTATCCGGAAGGGTGTTGCGGATTGCCGGCGCCGCAGCGCACCTCGCCCGGATGGCTGCCGCGGTTGAAGGGCAGGAAGCGCGTCTCCGCTCGGGCGATGCGGGTGCTCATGTGCACCTCGTCCGGGTCCGCGGCGAAGTGCACCAGCGCCCGGGTCTTGAAACGGAACAGCGGCGCGCGCGGGTCCCGGTCCTCCCGGTACTGGCGCACCGCGTGGCGCCAGCTCTGGCCGGTGCCGGGGTTCTTGAGCTCGCAGGTCGCCACCGGCAGCCCGTTCAGCGCGAACAGCAGATCCACCGTGTCGCGCTTCTTCGGATGGCAGGGCGCCTGCCGCGTGATCGTCAGCTCGTTCTTCCCGTACAGCGCCAGCACTTCTTCATTCAGCGCATGGGCGGGCTTGAACCACGCCATCCGGAAAATCTTTCCATAGAACTTGAAGCCGTGCCGCAGCACGTGCAGCGTACCCTTGAGGTCGAGCTCCCTGGCCAGCGCGTCCACCAGCAGGCTTTCGAGCCCGGCGGCGTGCAGTGCGCGCATCTGCGCCCATAGTTTCGGCTGCGTCGCTTCGAGGAAGGCGCAGATCCGTGCCGGGAACAGGGCGCGTTCGGCGTCCCACCCGGCGTTGGGGATGCGCCGCCAGCCGCCTTGCCGGAGGAGGGTTTCCTCCACATGGCTCTCGAAGGCGTGTTCGGTGGCGGTGTTCATCTCGGGGATCCGCGGTGTTCGTGTGCAGGGATGCAAGCCCGGTGCTCGGAGGCAGGTTCAATCGCGGCGCTCATGGCGCCGGCCGCAGCTCCATATCATGAATGTTCTTCACCGGCCCGCTGTTAGCAACAAATAGAACTGTCCGGTTTTGTAGCACATGAGTTGTCCGCTTTGGTGAGGCAGGTCAGTGGGCTGACCGTGCCCCGCTTGGCTCCCCTGCCGAATAAGCTAACATCGGTACGTCACGATAAGCTAACGGGAGCCCAGGATGACGGCGCCTTCAGAGAAGCTGGCCCGTTCCCTGAACGCCCTGCACTTGCTCCAGGAGCGTGGCGTCATCGCCATCCGCGCCGCCGACCTGCCGCGCACGCACCGTGAGCGGCTCGTCAGGCACGGTTTCCTGCAACCGGTCATGAAGGGATGGTACGTCACCGTCTCGCCGGACCGGAGCACCGGCGACGGCACCGCGTGGTACGCCTCGTTCCGGAGCTTCTGCGCCGCGTACCTGCGCAGCCGCTTCGGTGCGCGATGGTGCCTGTCGCCGGAACAGTCCCTCGCGCTTCACGCGGGCAACCGCACCGTTCCGAGCCAGCTTCTCGTGCGCGCGCCCAAGGGACGCAACCGGGTCACCGCCTTGCTCCACGGGACGTCCCTGCTTGAAGTTCGCGCCGCACTGCCCGATGCCGAGGACGTCGTGGAGCTGGACGGGATGCGAGCATTCAGCCTGTCCGCCGCGCTGGATACCGCGACACCCCCGGCTACATCCAGCGTTCGATGCACGTACCGCCGAGTCCGCCCGCGGTCCGTGACGCGATGCCGGCGTTCTTCGACCTTCTGCGCGAGGAGCCGGAGCCTTCCGTTCGTGTCGTGCTCGGGCACTTCCTGTTCGTCTACGTCCATCCTTACCCGGACGGCAACGGCCGCATCGGCCGGTTCCTGATGAACGTGATGCTGGCGGCGGCCGGCTGGCCGTGGACCGTCATCCCGGTCGAGCGGCGCGACGAATACATGGCGGCTCTCGAAGCTGCGAGCGTGCGCCAGGAGATCGACCCATTCGCCGATTTCCTCGGCGGGCTGGTGGGCGGGAAGGGGCCGGGAGCGGGGGCCGGAGGCTGAAACGAGGCGGTGAGGGAGAGGGCGAGCGGTTTCATCACAAACCATGCAGCCATGCATCAAGCTCCCTCGAAAGGGAAGCTATCAAATATCGCCTCTGCGAGTGTGTAAATATCATGATAATCGTATTGTCTGAATTTTGGCACCCAGTATCTGCCATGCGCCAACCAATGACGGTACTTGAAGGCGCCTTTCAACTGCGAAATGACACTTGAAGGTACTGATGATTTCTGCTTCCATACCTGGAAAATATCCTCCTCCAGAGATACGTATATGCCTTCCGAAGCATACAATTTCCTGAATTCACGCGAAACAGGATCTTTCCCCTTCTTGTAGCAGCGCTGCAAGAAATCCACTCGAAAGGCCGCTTCCAGCGCCGCAAGCAGATTCATGGATGCAGCACGATCCTGCTCCTCAAGTAGGGAGTTCATTTCTTGTTGAATTTCCTCCGATGTGTAACCGGCAAAACGCGCCGCTGAACGAATATTGCCGAAAACGAAGTAACTTCTTATCGATGCCTCGACGTCCAGGTGGTGTCGGCCGATTTCATCCAGCTCAAGATGTTGTCTGGAGAAACCGACCCGCTTGCGCTTAGACATTCAAGACTTCCATTATTGCATCCTTGAAAGACTCCTCCTGGAGCTCCACGTACTTGATGTTCGGAGGACGTGTTGCTATCTTCCAGTCCCACTGCGCAATCGGATCAACATGCTCTTCCGGTGGTGGATCTTCCATTTCCGACCATATCTTCACGCTGATCTTCGGATCGGAAGAATCTCGAGGAACAAGGACGAATTTGACGGTTCCATAGTTTCCGGTCATATCCACTCGTCCCTTGGCTCCGATCAGAAACGTCCCGACAGGATTGAAATCAATCTCGTTGCGACCGATCTTCAGAACGAGAGATCTTGCTTGATAGCTGCCGAGGAGTCGTTCGTGCAACTGTTTCTTGCCGTAATGGCACTGCACCTTTCCTTCCTTTATGTAGGAATACAGAAAACTTTCTACAATCTGGTAGAACCGGTCCAATTGCTGTTCCCACTCCTTGAGTTCCTTGTCTCGATCGATTCCCGGTTCGTCGGATTTGGCCGTTTGCTCGGCTATGAATTCATCGAATGTCGTGTGTATCATGGTATCCTCCAAGGTGCCACGTTACGGTTCGGCAGCGTGAGATGTTGGCGTTGCAGCTCCCTTGCTACGAATGGCGCGTGTTGCATCAGGTGGCGGAACGAAATCCCTCCGTTCCAATAATTCTCTGCGTACTCCTCGCGAGCTTCGCAGCAGGTGGGATCGTTGAGTCGCAGACGTTCGATGGTGTTGGCCACTGCTCCGGTGACCTCATCGGACAGTCCGTCGCCGGGTAGTACCTGGAAACCGACCAACTCCAGTGTGAACCAATCTTCCCCGATTTGAAAGGGATCCAGAACGCAGGCGGCAGCCCCCTTCCGGGCGTTCATCAACGAGCACGCCAACCGGTAGTTGCTCCATTCGTAGACTTGATCCCATCTCTGCGACTTGGCGACCGCGTGATCGACGCTGGGTGCACCGGTGCCTCGGGGAATGTAAAGGCACAGGTATGCGCAGATCCGGTGATAGCTCTCCATCAAGTCGTCCAGCATCTCGCGCCAGTACGGAGGAAACTTGCCGGCAGGAATCTCGTCTCTCGACGCCGCGACCGGAGGGTAAGGCCGGCCGGTGGTGCGCGGCGGGTCCGGTTGCTCCCCGGCGAGTTCGGCGATGGCGCGCAAGCCGGGCTGTCTTACCTTCTTGTCGAAAGCCGGGGGTTCCGGCGCCGGGGTGACGGGAATCATGGAGTTCCCCCGCGGCGCTCCACGAATGCGTTCCATCGCACCCAGAACCGATCGATGTCCGGCAGCACCGTGCGTAGCGCGTCGTGGGCCTGCATCACATCGTCGAGTGGCGGCTCGGACTGCCGTAGAAGCTCCCTTGCGCGCAGGATCGCCTGCTCCGCTTCCACACTGCCCCGATCCGTCGCCAAGTCGAACGCCTCGCTCGTCAGCCAGGCGCCGGCAGTGCCGTGCGGCGTGTAGGAACGCCGGTGCAGCCGCGCCTGTGGAGGATCGCCTTCGAGATCGAGGTCGAACCATGCGTCCTGCTCCGGATCGAACCACGCTTCGGCCGATGCCAGGACCAGCGGGGAGTGTGTGGTGACGACAAGTTGAAGCTCGATACCCCCCGAAAGCTCGTTGCCGATATTCAGCAGGGCCGGGAGGATCGAGCGCTGCCATCGGGGATGCAGATGGCTCTCCACTTCGTCGAACAGCATGATGATCCGTTGCGAGGTCTTCTCGCCGCGCAGATCGGCTGCAATCCGGTGCTCGCTCCAGGTCCAGACGAGCATGTATGCGAGTGCGCACACCCGCCGAATACCGGATGAGGCGTGCAGAATCGGCACCGAACCAGCATAGGTTGTATTGATGGATGGAATGTAGCGGGAGTCGTTGACCGACAGACGCCTGAGCGGCCCTGGTTCGATGGCGTCACCCGGATTCTGTCCGAGTGGCGACAACGTCCTCAATACCGAGGCCATGATTCTAGCGTTGTCGTCATCCTTCGCTCCAATCCACGCCGACCAGTCGTACAGTAATCCGTTACAGACAGGGATCGTTCGGCCGTCCACGTGCCCCCGGAGTCCATCCCATACTTCGGCCTCGGTAAATACGTATGCAGGCCACTCCTCCCGAATATCTATGTCACCCTCTCCTTTCCAGTAGTTTCGGGCAGGATCCCATACGGAAAACGAACCGTCCGCATGTGCATACACGACCAAGCCGGGAAGCCAAGGCCGGCCTCGTGCGCCAATCCATGATTCATCCTTTTGTGAATACTTCCATTCAGACTCGACAGGTCGAGTTCTGTCGTGGCCGGTAAATCGGATAAATGCTGATTCTTTGCGGCACCGGGGTCGTGCTGGAAAACCGGAGGTCATGTTCCAGTTGACTTCCTGCGGCCAACGGCGGGTCAGCGCCCACCACGCCACGTCCAGCAGAAAGCTCTTGCCGAGGCCGTTGTCGCCGGTAAGGAGGTTCAACCTGGGGGCCAGTTCAAGCATCATCCTGGACGCAGGCCCTACGTTTTCAAGCTCCAGGGATTCAAGCATGTTTCCCTCCCGATTCACGCCAACGGGTGAAGATTCGATTGATGTTTCAAAGGATCGTCGATTTGACGCTCCATAGTCCGCATCCTCTATGCCATGCTGAACGTCAGCACCGTCTCGGTCCGCATTCGGACGTCCAGGGCGTTCTGGCCGTCTCCTGGTGGAGGCAGATATCGGCGCCGTGCTGGAATTTCCCTGACATGTCTGCCTTCGAGTTGGAACGCGGTCTTTTTCGCGAGCGCTTCCACGAGCTTGGCGTTGTCTACCTCCGCTCCTCGAATGAACGAATTCCCGAGCACCATGACCAACTGGCCGGTCCGCTTGACCACCCTTCGGATCTGCAAAAGGACGATCTCCATATCGTAAGCATAGCGCCGTATCCAGCCCAAATGCCGATGACCAATCACCGAGTCTTCCTTTTCAAGGACGAAAGGCAGAACATCCGCCGATGCCTCCTTCTCCAACATCATGTTCTCGGCTCCTACACTGACGGATCGAATTTCTCTCAGTGGTTTCATTTCATAACCTAGCCATACGAGGGCCAGTCTGTGGCCTCTCAAATAATCGATGGCATTGAGGTACGGCGGGGAAGTGAGTGCCAAGTCAACACTCTCATCATCTATTCCTTTGAGTGTTCGTGCATCTCCAAGGCGGATTTCAGCCTGCCCCTTGATCAGGCCCGGTTTCAGCCGAGCGGCCAGATACCTCGCAGAGCGTAGAAATCCGGTATAGACGTCGAAATCGTTGGAGTCGGCTACCCTGTGAGGACGGCTATGAGAGGTATCCCGCGCGAGAGACGCCATCATCTCTTTTGAAACGATGATACGGCTCAGCGCGACGGCAAGTGCGTCCTTCATTGGCCCTCGCTGCTGTCGGAGGACTGTTGCCAAGCGGGCAAGCGCCGACTCCTGACGCGGTGCAAACCAATAGGAAATGAAGCGCCCAGTTTCCGGATCGGTAGTCCTCTCGACAACATCCTCGGAAAGAGATCTGGCAGTTTCTACAAGTTCGTGGGCAGTGGTATGGAGTTCATCAGGTTCCAGACGTGTGACCCACGCGCGGGACATCAGCACAGCCAAGGGATCGATATCGACTCCGATGCAATGGAAGCCTGCTTCCACAGAGGCGCGAGCGACAGTGCCGGAGCCGCACATGGGATCAAGCACCCGCCCGTCTTTGGGGATGGCTCCGAGTGAACGGCGCGCGAGCTCCGGTGCCATTCGGGCTGGAAATGGGTGGATCGGGGAAAGATTCATCCGCTCAGCTCCGAAGATTGATCGTTCGTCGTGCCGATCAACGTACCGATGTTGCGATGAAATTCGACCAAGATCTGATCGGCTGTTTGGTGCATGAGCACATTACCCGAGTCTTCTTCTACTTCGATCTATCGGGAGCCGATGATGTTCTCGACCGACTTCAAGCGTGCAATCAAACGTTCCGGCTCGAAATCTTGCAGTTTACGATATTTCGCACGAACGGCAATAACACTTGGTGTTGCTTTGTGATCACTCTTCTCGTGTTCTAAACCGGAAAGAAGGTCCGAGAGAGGAATTTTGTCTTTCTCCAATGTATCTCCCAGAAAATCGATCCAATCGTCCACCTCTGGAACAATATGTGCTTTCTCGAACAATGTGCGAAGCTCGGTAAGCGTCACGCCGTGTTGATAATGCAATCGTACAAGGCGCCGCAGATGCTCAATCTTGAGCAGTGTCAAACAACGACTCTTTTCAGAATCGACACGGCGGTTCAGCACACCATCTCGATCCGTTTCGGCTGCATACGCAGTCGCGATGAAGAATCCAAAGTCGGCATGTTCCTGCTTGCGAAATTCTTCGAGACTTGCCAGATCGATTTTATCGGCAGAAACCGATGGATAATTCGTCTGTTTTGCGTCGTAGATCAATCTGTAGTCCGCCAGTGTCCCCTTGTGGCGGCCAAGCCGGGCGTAGAGCACACCATCCGGCCCAGGTGCATTCCCTCCTTTTCGTTCGTACTTGAATCCCAATACTTGAAATACTGCTCCGACTGCTCTTTCGAGTGCTGCATGATTCTCGCTTGCGACGTCAAGCCGCCGCAGTACTTCGCCTGCGGTCGGTGGAGCATCGCCGGCCATCAGGCGCAGGACTCGGTCACGATCTCTCAAGAAATTGGCGATTGCCGCCCGATCTATCCCTTGATCCTGAAGCTGGCCTTCGAGGAGCACTTCGGAGGAGGCGAATAGTTTTGCCGGGTTGCGATGCTTGTCTCCGTCGGTGAGCTTGTCCACAAACGGATGATCGGCATTCACCACGAGGCTGCGCGTGGCCGGATCATAGCGAAGTGCGGGAGCATTCGGACCATGGTGTACGAATTTGGTCTCATCGAGAGGCTTTTCTGAAACTTCCTCCTCATATGTCGTCAGCCATTCGGAATAATCTTCTTTTTCTACGTCATGAGGAATTCCGATATAGAAGGATTCCGAGCCAGTCTCTACCGTATTGCGCACACTGCGAATCAAGGGTTCCGTCACGTGTGTGCTCGGGTTTTCCGACAACAGGGCGATGATATCCAGTTGCTCGTTCTCTTTCCTGTTCCATTCCTCGTAGGCAGTTCTGCATTGATTGAATACATCCAGAAGATATTTGCGAAATGCCCGGATCTCCTCGGAGTCTCTTACACCTTCACGCGAGGAGAGCAAGTGCTCCCGCAATCCGTCAGCGTTGACTTCCAGTGCAAAGCGGGACCATGCCGCATGATTCGGTTGTTGGACGCCGAACAGCTCATCTTCAAGATTGATGACGCGCTTCCTGATGCGGATGAAGAAACCGTGACTCCGCCCGATCTGTTCTGATTTTCCGGTTGTCAGTTGTTTTTCATGAATACGGGCAGCTCCTTCCACTTTTCCTATGCTCGGGAGATCCTTATTTATCGAAATTGATTTGATCTCGGGTATACTTTCCTTGCTGGATGCAATCCGTTGGCCATTGAGCCATATCCCGAAATCGGTATGGAGAGGCAGCCCTGTGCTCAAGACCCACTTGAGCGTACCTGTTGAGAGTTTGTTGTACAGATCTCGGAAATCGGACATGCCGGCAGCCGTCCAGGTTCGATTCCGTCCTTGATCACCAAACATGAGATGCCAAGCAGCAGGATCGCGATGTTCGATCTCTGACAAGTGCATCCTGGCTGTTGCTTCATCTACTTCACGCAGGGACACTTGAACCGGGTTGATTGATTCCCTTTGGCGTCCGGTGACTTGACGGAAATCCATCGCCGTCAAAAGCAGCTTACCATCTACGCGACTGATGTGTATGAGCTTCCATGCAAGAACATACGCCGCCAGCTTCCCGATACCGAATTGCCCGATAGGAGCGCGTCCGCTTGGTGGTAATGGCCCGCCTTTGGTCGTATCGGCAATTCGCCAAAGTTGACGGAATCCATGCTCATTCATGCCACTACCGTCGTCAATTACCCAGAGCGGCTTGATGCCATCTGTCTCGTTTTCAGGTTGTTCAGGAAGCAACACATGAACACGGGATGCTTCTGCATCGTACCCGTTGCTTACGAGTTCCTCGATGGCCTTGTGGGGGCTTTGGTACAGACCTTCGGAGAATAGTCGGATAATTTCATAGCTGATCCGAACTGGAATCTCTTCGATTTCCTGTCCGGCGCCTGATAATTGCGATATGTCCGCTGACATGGATTTCAACTCCTTGCATTCTCTGGTTTTTCAATTGTTCTGGTATCGATCTTGCCGGTTACGGCAGCGGTAATGAGAGCAGCGCGGTATTCCTGTAGGCGTTCGGTGGCCATCTCTATCTTGGTGATCAAGCTGTCGAGCTTCTTCGTTTCGCGATCGAGGAAATCGGAGATGGTGTGCTGTTCGGCGACCTTGGGTAATGTAATTGGCAGCATTCCAATTTCGAATGCATTTATGGCAGGGTAGCTGACGCCGACGGATCGAGCCATGATTGCTTCGATGAATCCTGATTCGTGCAAGGCGTAGGACATGAATGGGGCACAAACGGAGCGCGGACGTACAACCGCAAAGCCCGTGGAAACAACGGTGTTCGGGATCGGATCCTGGATTGCGGCAATCGCCCGAAGATATGTCCGCACGGTGGATACGATCGTGTCTCCATCACGAACGATTCGCCGTGCTCTGCTCGGGGCGTCCTCGAACGACACTTTCGTTGTGGATGAAATTCCTTTCACCGCATTCACGCTGCTGATGTCCACATACGTCATTTCCAGATCGGGGTCGGTGGTTTCAGGCAATGCTTCGTCGTTGATAGAAGCGGAATATTTGAGTCGCCGCCCTTCCCAGTGCTCCGGCACGTCTCCGAGCCACTCGATACCGGAAGACCTGTACCTCGGATAGGGTGGCAGATTGATCGACGCCACCTCACCAAGAAGCTCCGTGATCTCGGCCCCCAGCGCCTTGATGTCCGCTTCGATCACCTCCAACGGCCGTGGCGGCTCATACCGGTAGAAGTGGCGGTTGAAGGGGATCTCGTAGCCGATCCTGGTCTTGCTCTCGTCGATCCAGGCGTCGGGGACGTGGGGCAGCACTTCGCGCCGGAAGTATTCGCCAATGTCCTCCTTGAGCGGGACGCTCTCGGTATCGCGCAACTCCGGATCGGGCTCGGGGTTGCCGTGCCGGTCGCGGCATACCTCGGCGTTTGTGTCACGTTCGCCGAGCGCTGCCAGCACCGCCTTGCGCTCGGAGGCATCGAGGCGGACGCCGGCGGCGTGGCCGAGATCGCGCAGGGCGGTCAGGAACGCCTCGCGGTCGTTCCAGGTCACCGCGCCGTACACGTCCACGAAGTCGGCCAGGAGCCCGCGGATCGCCTCCTGCCGGCACTTGCCGGCCTCGATCTCGGCGAGCCGCGCCTTCTCGTTCTTCCTGTGGCTGGCCGCGAGGTTCACGAATCCCCGCTGGACCTCCAGGCGGGCGAGCCGCTCCGGGGTCGCCGCAAAGTCGAGGCGCAACGGGCACTCGATGGTGATCTTGCGGAAGCCGAAGTCGGCGTTGTCGAACACCTTGCCGACCACGCGCACCCGCTCGACCGGCTCCCCGGTGATCGGATCATCTTCGGTGAAGGACCGGGTCTCGCCGTCCCTGAAGCGGCCGAAGATGCGGGTGAGGTCCCCGATCTGGTCGGGCTCGCCCCGCCGGTCCGCGGGGTCGCCGAGCTTGTTGCGCTTGTTGCCGAGGCTCTTCGGCATCTTGACGAAGAAGCGGCGGGCGTCGATGAGCTGGACCTTGCCCTTGCGCCGGGGCGGCTTGCGGTTGGTGAGCACCCACACATAGGTCGCGATGCCGGTGTTGTAGAAGAGCTGGTCGGGCAGCGCGACGATGGCCTCCAGCCAGTCGTTCTCGATGATCCACCGGCGGATGTTGCTCTCGCCGCTGCCCGCGTCGCCGGTGAACAGCGGCGAGCCGTTGAACACGATGGCGATGCGGCTGCCGCCGTCCTTCGGCGCGCGCATCTTCGAGAGCATGTGCTGGAGGAACAGCAGCGAGCCGTCGTTGATGCGCGGCAGGCCGGCGCCGAAACGGCCGTTGTCGCCGAGCGTTTCGGCCTCCCGTTCGACGTAGCCGCGCTGCTGCTTCCACTCCACGCCGAAGGGGGGATTGGCGAGCATGTAGTCGAAGGTCCACTTCCCGCCCCGGTCGTCGTACTCGAAGGCGTCCCGCGTGAAGGTGTCCCCGAGGCGGATGTTGTCGTCGTCCTCGCCCTTGATGAGCATGTCGGACTTGCACACCGCCCATGCCTCGTCGTTCCAGTCCTGCCCGAAGAGGTGGAGGTTCGCTTCCGCGTTGAGGGTGTGGATGTACTTCTCGGCCACCGACAGCATGCCGCCGGTGCCGCAGGCCGGATCGTAGAGGGTCTTGACGACGTGGCTCTTGCGCAGGTCCCGTTCGGGCGCCAGCAGCAGGTTGACCATCAGCTTGATCACCTCGCGCGGCGTGAAGTGCTCCCCGGCCTCCTCGTTGGACTGCTCCGCCCCGATGCGGATGAGCTCCTCGAAGACGTAGCCCATCTGGGCGTTGTCCACCCGCTCCGGCGAGAGGTCGACCCCGGCGAAGCGCTTCACCACCTCGTAGAGCAGGTTCTTCTCCTCCATGCGGGCGATCTGCCGGTCGAAGGCGAAGCGCTCCATGATCTCGCGCACGTTGGGGGAGAATCCGTTGACCCAGGCGTTCAGGTTGGGGGCGAGCCGGCTCGGGTCGTCCAGGAGCCTGGGCAGGTCGAGCTTCGAGAGGTTGTAGAAGGGGCGCCCGGTGACCTTGCGCAGCACGCTCCGGACGACGGTCTCCGGCTTCGATTCGATCTTCGCGTGCCGCGCGAGCACCCGCGCCCTGGTGGGGGCGAGCAGGCAGTCGAAGCGCCGCAGCACCGTCATCGGCAGGATGACCTTGCGGTACTCGTTGCGCTTGTACGGCCCGCGGAGCAGGTTGCAGATGCTCCAGATGAAGCCGGCGAGCCGGGGGTGGGTTTCGGGGCTCAATGCGGATCCTCGGCGGTCCCTCCTTCTCCTTCCGATTGTGCCGGTCCCGGTGGGTTGCTTTCCACCGGCCCGCCTTCACACCGGCCCGCCGTCATCGCCACCCGCGGGGGCAGCTTCCGGGCGGCACGGCCGGGAGGATGAGCCCCGGGGACGCTTCGGGGGCCGGGGTACGGCGTTCGTCGGCTCGTAGTTCAGATGCCCGAGATGCACCGGCATGGTATGCGGCGCGACCCCGGCACCGTAGATGCCGGCCATGGCCTCCGTCACCGCCGGGCTGAGGCACAGGTCCCGAAGCCAGCGGGAGCGGTAGCAGCCGCTGCGAACGACGTTCTCGATCCGGTTGCCAGCCCGTGTCGCGCGGGCGGTGCGCTGCATGACCGCGACCCCCTCGTCGCTCAGCACCCGGAACGGGGTCGAGACCGCGACCGGGGTCGCCGTCGGCTCGATCTCGGCGTCCGGGTAGCCGAGCTCGGCGAGGGTGACCACCTTGGCCGGCGGCTCCAGCGCCAGGTGCCGGTCCGGATCGAAGGGCGGCTCGCCGGCCAGCCATCGGTAGCCCGCGGGCGGATGTTCCGGGAAAGGGACGGCGACGGGCGCATCGGCCGGTTCCTGGTGAGCGTGATGCGGGCGGCGGGCCGTGGACCGTCATCCCGGTCGAGCGGCGCAAGGAATGCACGGCGGCGCTCGAAGCTGCGAGAGTGCGCCAGGAGATCGGCCCGTTCGCCGACTGGAGTTGTGCCGACTCAGCGTGCGCACCCGATGATCATGGCGGCCACGGCGGCGGCATCGGCGTTCGAGGGGGCGACGATCACTCCGGCGTCCCCGAGCATCGCAACCTGGCGCTCGTAGTCCTGCGGGTCGTCGCGGGTGCCGCAGACCGACGCAACGACCGCGGGACCCTCGCCGTGCGCGCCCACGACCGCGTCGCGGACCGGCCGTGCGGGATCCGCGTGTGCGCCGAGGCCGAGCACCACGTCGAGCAGCACCACGGCAACTTCCGGCTCGGCGAGCGCCTCGCGCAACCTCGCGGTGCGGGGGGCAGGGTCGATCATCGGATGCGGGCGGCCGATGGTGTATTCGTCGGCGCCGAGGTCGATCAGGCTGTCCGCAGAGCACGGATCGTCGACACCGGACGGCCCGGGTGCGACCGCGCCGCTCCTGCGCCGCGCAACACCGGGTGCATCCGCGGGCCCGTCGGTGGCGGAATCGGTTGTGCCGTGCATGGATCGCGGCTCGTCGGCATCGTGTCGCGCGGGTGGGCTCCGGCCGTCCTCGCATCGTGGAACGCCGGGCTCCCGGGGCCCGCCGGGTGCATCCGCAGCCCATCCCTCCGGACCGTTTTCACCCGGACGGTGTTCATCGATGCCGGACCGCACGGATGAAACGGCATTCGAGGCGACGTCGATCCCCGCCGCCGCCAACACCGCATGCGCCTCCGTGGCGAGCGTGCCGCCGCAGAAGAGGCCGCGCAGCGCGCGCCGGCCCGGCCCGAGTCGCCCCGCCGCATCCCGTGCGACCGCACCGGCGTCGTAGTCCGGGGCGATCGGGCACCCGGTCGCGCGATCGACCGCCTCCTTGAGCGTAGGTACGAGCACCGGACCCGACGGCGGCACTTCGATTCCGCCGGCACCGGCACCGAACACGACCGCGGTGCACGGCTTGCCCGCCTTCGCAATCCGCTCGAAGACGGCGCGCGCGGTCCGGGGGCCGGGAGGCTTGGAGACGAGGATCAGATGATCGGTGCCGGCGTCCGCCGCGAGGAGATCGACGGCGTCGAGCGTGCTGACGCCCCCCACTGCATCGGTCAGGTCGCGTCCGCCTACGCCGATCCCGTGCGAGACGCCGGCCCCGGCGCGCGCGAGCAGCACCGCCACTTCCTGCAACCCGGTCCCCGCCGCGGCGATCACCCCGACCCGGCCGCGGGGGACGACGTTCGCGAACGCAAGCGGCGTGCCGGCGACGTACGCGGTGCCGCAGTCGGGACCCATCACGAGCAGCCCTCGCGCGTGCGCCCGCGCCTTGAGTGCGCGCTCCGATGCCAGCGGGACGTTGTCGCTGAACAACATCACGTTCAGCCCGCGGTCGAGCGCGCGCCGGGCCTCGCGGGCCGCGTAGGCGCCGGGGGTGGAGACAAGCACGAGGTTCGCGTCCCCCATGCGGTCGAGCGCGCCGTCGAGGGTGCGGGGCCGCCACCGTCCGCCCTCGGCCGGCGCGCTCTTGCGGTCGAGCGCGTCCCGGGCCCAGGAGAGCGCGGCCTCCGCCGCCGCCTCGTCGCCGGCGCGGACCGCGACGACGAGGTCGTTCGGGCCCGCCGCCTCGCCCGCCGGTGCGAGCATTCCGGCCTCGCGCATGATCTCCCGGTTCGGAGGAGTGCCGATCATCGCCACCGCGTCTTCGACCCCCGGCAACGCAGCGAGGTCCCCCGACAGCCGCATCAGCGCGACCGAGTCGAAATAGAAGCCGCGCCGCACTTCGTTGACGACGATGCTCGTCCCGGCCACCTCGCCGGCGGCGCCACGCGCGGCCCGCGTCCTGTCGTCGTCGGCGAGCATCGCGTTCACTCCGCGTCCATCCCTTTCCCGATGATTGCCCGGGCCTGCCCGAAGCGTGCGTACGGCATTGACGTTCCCGGCCTCCGCCTGCCCGGCTCCCGGTGGGCGGCGCGGATGCCGATCGTCGAGGACCGGCGCGAACCTGTGATCGCGGCGCTGGCCATGGAGCGGGTGCCGGCGCTCGCGCGGGCCGGCGTCAAGACCGTCGTGCACGGGCCGATCACGTTCACGCCGGACGCGAACCCGCTCATCGGTCCGGCCTTCGGGCTCGGCAACGCCTGGCTGCTCACCGGGTCGAGCATGGGGGTGATGGAAGGCGGCGGCGCCGGGCGCTTCCTCGCCGACTGGATGGTCGACGGCACCCCGCCGATGGGCGCCCTGGCCGTGGACCCCCGGCGTTTCGGCGCCTGGGCGGCGGAGCGCGACCACCACCTGTGGCCAGGGTTGTCGGTGTCAGGGGTCGGGTGTGCGCCGAAAAAAATCGCGCGGGCCCCGGGTGAGGCCCGCGCGCCCGGATACCGCTTCGCAAAACGCAAGGACTAGAAGCGCAGGTTCAGCTCCAGCCCGCCGCCGTAGCCGCTCGTGCCGCTCCCGCTCGTCTCGTAGCCCGCCGTGCCCCTCAACACCAGGTCCTCGCCCAGACCCAGCACCCCGCCCACACCCAGGCGCACCGTCGTGGACCGCACCTCCGTCTTCAGCACGTTCTCCGTCAGGCTCGTCGCCCCCACGTCCACCCGCGTCTCGTCGGAGAACTCCTGCTCCACGTCCAGCGAGCCGAACAGCCGCCCCGAACGCTCTCCCATTCCTGCCTCCGCCTCCACCAGCACCCCCAAGCGTCCCCGGGCGCTGTGCGCGTCCTCCACCGACACCGTCTCCTGCGTACCCACCTTGCTCGTGAACGTGAAGTCGTCCATCCCCACCTTCGACCACGCGAGCCCCACTCGCGGCGTCACCACCAAGCCCCCGCCCATCGCCATTCCACGGCCGGCCTCCACTTCCATCGCATAGCCCAACCCGTCCGCTTCCTTCACCAGGACGCCGCTCTCGCGGTGGTCCACCCCTACCTCATACCACGTCGCCCCCGCCTGGGCGTCCGCGTACCACTCCCCCCAGCGCCACGTCGCCGAGGCCCCCGCTCCCATCCCGTCCACTTCGACGTCGCCCACGCCCGCTCTCTCCGCCTTGCCGTTGAGCAGGTGCGCCGACACCCCCACACGCCCGTGTTCGCCCGCGCCGAGGTCCACCCCCGCACGCACCCCGCCTCGGCGATGGTCGTAGGACAGCCTCCCCGTCGTGGACGACGCCTTCTTCGCCTCCCACTTGCCTCGCGCCCCCTCCACTCGCGCCCAGCCCCCGTTCGCATCCCGCGCCGCCGAGCTCCGCTCCGCGTAGGAGAGCATCCCGTTCATCGTCAGCAACACCGAGGGCAGCGCCTCGTACAGCTCGCAGCGACGGTCCGCCGCACCCCTCTCACCCGTGCACTCGAACAAAGGCTGCGTCTGCGGCGGCTGCGTCGGCGACGGGACCGGGACCCTGGCCGTGACCGTTGTCGGCTCGGTCATGGTCGTGACCGAGGCCATGACCGTGACCGAGGCCGTGATCGTGATCGTCGGGACCGGCGTAGGCGTAAAACTACTTGGGTCAAATTCGCCCTCCCGTTCGCCCTCCTGAATCAACGGCAGACCCCGGGAGTGTCCAGTAGTGCCGCCGGCATCATCCAACTGCACGACGGCCACGCGGACATCGGGATCAATGCTGCCGTCCACCGCCGCATCCGCAGCCGATTTCCTGACTCTATGGTCCTGGACGTTGCCGGTGGTCCTTATTTCCACCACCGTGACGCGGCTCGCTCCGCCGCCCCGAATCGCCCGTGTCGCCTCGTTGGCATCCACCCTGGGCCTGGGCGTGGCGGCGCCCGACCCCGTGGGAACCCGGATGGTCACCCTCCCGCCGCCGGCCAGATGCACCGCCGCTTCGCCTCCCTCGCTGCCCTTCACCTCGCCTTCGATCACCAGATCGGTCCGCGAGCCGTCAGTCCGGATGGCGCTCGTCGCGCCGTTGGCCTCCACCCGTCCGGTCGCACCGACCGTCAACTCACCCCCTCCGGTCAGGCGCACCGCCGCCGCACCGCCCGCGCCGCCGCGCACCAAGCCGCCTATGGTGAGGTGCGCCGGGCCCGGATCGTTCACCAGGACCCCAATGCCCGAGGTGCCGGCGAGCACCCGGCCCATTTCGCCGACCGTGAGCCTGCCGCCGCCCGAAAGGTGCACCGCCGCGTCCGTGCCGCCCGTCACCATGCCGTGCACCGTGACGGTCTGCTTCAGGACGTCGTCCGTGCCCATCCCCGCGTTGGCGACGTAGATGCCGGCCATGCCGCCGGTGACGGTCGTGCCCGCAGCGATGGTGACGTCGATGGCGCCGTTCTTGTCGTTGGGCGTCGCATAGTAGGCGCGGATGCCGTCGCCGCGGGAGTCGATGGAACCCCCGGTCATGGCGACTCGGATGTCGCCCACGTTGTACTTGTCCAGCAGCGCTCGCACGTCGCCCTTGTAGTCGTCGGAGAAACCCGCGTCCTCGGCGGCCAGCGCGGCCTCCAGCCCGGTGTTCGTCACCACCGCCCGCAACACCGCCTTCTCCTTCTCCGAGAAACTCCGCGTCAGAATCTCCTGAAGGAGGGTTCTCGTGGCGGCGTCGTCCGTTTCCAGATACGCCACGATAGCCGCGTCGATAGCGTCGTCCGTCGCGCCCAGGCCGGCCAGATTCGTCGCGCCCGGCGTGATGGCGTCGAAGACCGACTCCGCGACCTCGATGTCGTCGTTTCCGAGCGCCGCCTTGAACGCGCGAAGAATTTCCGTCCTCTGCGAATCGGCGTGGCTCTCCGACAGCAGGTTCATCTGCGCCGCGTTGTCCGCGACCATGCCCGGGTCGTCCCCCGCCGCCACTTGCGCCATGACGTCGCGCCACGACAACACCTGGGCCTCGATGCCGGCCGCCTGTCCGTAGCGGATGGCCTTCTCGGTCTCCACCTCCCCGGCGACGGTGACCAAGGCGCCGGCGCCGGCCGCCACGAAGCGGTCCGCGTCGTCCTGGGCCACGCTGGCCGTGGTCCCGTGCGAGAAGGTTCCCGTCCACGTGACGTCGAGGACGGGCTTCATCGCGTCGCGCGTCTCGCCCGCCGCGCTGGCGCGCCCCGCACGGGCGTAGACGCCCTTGCGGCCCGCTATCGTCCCGCCCTGGGTGACCTTCACCTGCCCGGCGGTGTTCACGCTCGAGGCGAGATTGGCGTAGATGCCGGCGTTGTGCTTCGAGGTCAGCGTCGCGCCAGCGGCCAGGCTGGCCACGGCATCGCCCGTTCCGCGCTGGAGGACCGCGACGGCCGCCTTGCTCTGGCCTTCCGTGCTCACCGAGCCGCCGGTCACCGCGACCTTCACCTCGCCCGCGTTGTCCGCCGCGTTCTGCGCATGGATGCCGCTCTCGGTCTCCGCGGCGATGTCGCCCGCCGAGTGCTCGACGGAGACGGAAACGGTCCCCGCGCTCGCCTGCTGGTCGACGAATACGCCGTAGCGCTTCGCCGTGACGTCGGCGCTGCTGGCGACCGTCACGGCACCCGTCCCGGACTGCAGGACCCGGATGCCGTCGGAGCCCGACGAGGTGATGGAGCCGTCGGAGTGCTCGACGGAAACGGAAACGGTCCCCGCGCTGCCCGACTCGACGTTGATGCCGTAGCCCTCTGCATGGATGGCGCCGCTGTTGGCCACCGTGAGGCTGCCGGACGTGCCGTCGTGCGAAGCGGATATGCCGCGGGACACCCGGTCCTCCGCCGTGCCGAGCGCGCCGCTGTTGGTGACCGAGACCGTGCCGCCGGCGCCCCTCGCCACGGCGGAGATGCCGTAGCCGTCCGCCGTAACGGCCCCGCTGTTGGTGACCGAGACGGCGCCCGACCCCGCCGCACGGTTGACGTTGATGCCGTGCTTGGCGGTCCTCGTCGTCATCCCCGCCGCGACCGTTATCTGCGTCCCCGCCGTAATGGCGCCGCGGTTGGTCACCGAGATGGTCCCCGCCGTGTTGCCCACGTCGGTCAGCACGGCGTCGATGCCGAAGCCCTCCGTGGAGGTCAGCGTGGCGCCGTCCGAGACCTCGACCACGACCGAGCCGGCCTCGTAGTTGAACGCCTCGACGGCGTTCCCCTTCGAGGTGACCGAGCCGCCGGTGACGGCGACCTTGGCGAGGCCCTCGTTCTCGGGCGTGACGTAGGTGCCCCCCCCCGTGTCGCCCTCCGACCGGGACGTGCCCACATGCGCCTTGATGCCCACGCCGCCCATCGCCACCGCGATGGCCCCGGCCGAATGGGTGACGGAGACGCCCGCGTTCGTGCTGGCGGCGTCCTTGCCGGTCGATACGGCGCGGATGCCCTCGAGGGCCGTCGTGGCCGCCGAGGTGATGGCGCCTCTGCTGGTGATCGTGATGGCGCCGGCGGAACCGGTGTCCTGAACGTTGATGCCCCGGGCGTCCGACACGATGGCGCCGCTGTTGGTGAGCGTGACGGCGCCGCTGCCGGCGTTGCCGATGTGGATGCCGCCGGGCCGGTCGCCATCGGCCTCCGAGTAGATCGCCGCCCCGCTGGTGACGGTGACGTCGCCAGCGTCGCTCCGGTCCACCACAACTTCGATGCCGCCGTTCTCCATCTTGTCGGTCGCCGTCCCGATGGTCACGCCGCTCTTGACGTCCAGCGTGGTCGTGGCGCCGTCCCCGTCGCGCTGACGGACGAGGATGCCGCGGTTGTTGTACCAGCTACTGGCCCGCGTGCCGGACTGCACGATGGCGACGAAGGTGCCCGAGCCGCCGACCGTGAGGCCGATGTTGCGGACCGCGGAGGTACGGGGCGAGGTCGTGTCATCGTTGGTGCGGATGGTGATGCCGTTGTGCAGGCCGTTGTTCGCGCCGGCCGTGACGGTCGCCGTGGTCGCGGTGCCCGGGACGGTGAGCGTGACGGCGTTCGCCTGGTCCCAATAGACGATGCCGGTATAGGCCGCATCCGGACAGTTTTCGGTGAACATGTTGCCCGCATTGAGCGCCCCGCAGTCGTTGACCGCCCGCGCCGCCCCCGGCGCGAGAAACAGCGCGGCGGCCAGGGCCAGCCCCCCGGCGAGCACCACGGCGCCCAACGCGCCGGAGGCGAAGATTCCGCTCTCGTCCCCCCCCCCCCCCCCGATCCCGCAGGAACGATGCCGAATATTTCCCTCTCTTTCTCGCAACATTGCCGGATTCTCCATTGGACGTGAACAAAGTCTGGAACCGGACTACCCGGTCGAAACGATCAATGGGGCGATTCTACTCCATGCGTATGGGGACATTGCAATCCAAGCTTCGGGATTCGCTGACCGTAATGGATTCCCGCTTCCGCGGGAATGACGTCATTATTGGTTATTGGGCGAGAACCGTCACACCCATCCACGATGACCGTCATTCCCGCCCCAACCCGGCATCGGCGGCATCCATCATGCCCGCCGCACCGGTCTCCAGGACGCCCCCGAGCAGCACGAAAAAGGCGCGCGGGCCTCGACGGCCCGCGCGCCCGGACGTCGCTTCGCGATCCGCGCCTACAAGCGCAAGTTCAACTCCACCCTGCCGCCGTACTCGTTCGTGTTGCCGCCGCTCGTCGTGTAGTTGGCCGAAGCCCTCAGCGAAACGTCCTCGCCCAGGCTGAACACCCCGCCCAATCCGACGCGCACCGCCGTCTTGCGGAGCTTCGTCCCAAGCTTGTTCCCGGAGACGACCACCTCCGTCTCGTCCGAGAACTCGTGCTCCACGTCCAACGAACCGAACACCCGTCCCGGCGATTCCTCCGGTCCTGCCGCCCTCTCCATCGTCACTCCCAAACGGCCCTTCGTGCTCCGCGCGTCCTTCATCGACACCTGCGCGCGGCTGCCCACCATGTCCATGAAACCCTTCAGATCGACCTTCGACCACGCAAGCCCCGCGCGGGGCGTCACCATCAGGCCCTCGCCGAGCGCCATCCGGTTGCCGGCCTCCACACCCACCGCATAGCCCGTGGCGTCGGCATCCTTCACCAGTCTGCCGTGCCTGGTGGAGTCGAGCGCGACGTCATAGCGCGTCATCCCCGCCTGCGCGTCCACGTAGAGATCCCCGGGCACAGGGAGGTCCGGCAACCACGTGGCGGAGATACCCGCCCCCGCGCCGTTCAGCGTGGCCTCGCCCACGCCGGACATCTCCGCCTTGCCCCCGAGCACGTGCAGGGAACCCCCGATCCGGCCGCTCTCGCCCGCGATGAGGTCGAAGCCCGCACGCCCAACGGTCCGGCGGTGGTCGTAGGCCAGCTTCCCGGGGCTCGTCGCCCGGGCCGCCTGCCATTTGCCGAACGCCGCCTCCACGCGCGCCCAGCCGCCGTTGCCGTCACGCGCCGCCGACGTCCGCTCCGCGTAGGAAGGCAGATCGTTCATCACCAGCAGCACCGAGGGCAGCGCCTCGTACAACCGGCATCGGCGGTCCACTGCCTTGTCGCAACGGAAGGCGTCGGGCGGCAGCTCGTCGAATATCACGTTGCCGTCGCCGTCCACGGGCAGGTCCTCCTTCATGTGGCCGGTGGTGACGCCGTCCCGGACCTCGGCGATGGTGACCTCCTCGATGCCGTCGCCGACAATGCCGCCCTGCACCCGTGCCAGGAGGATCTCCCGGGCGCTCCCTTGCGTCAGATCGCCGACGCTGCTGTCGATGAGGACCACCACCTCGGTCGGCTCGTTGTCGCCCCGGATGGCGCTGTCGGCGCCGTTGGCCTTCACACTCCCGTTGAGGCCGACGGTGACGCTGCCGCCGCCGGTCAGATGCACCGCCGCCGTGGCGCCCTCGTCGCCCGTCGCCTCGCCGTCGATGTAGATGACGGTCGGCTCGTTGTCGCCCCGGATGGCGCTGTCGGCGCCGTTGGCCTTCACACTCCCGTTGAGGCCGACGGTGACGCTGCCGCCGCCGGTCAGATGCACCGCCGCCGCGGGCGCGGGACTGTCGGTCGGGCTCTCGCCGCCCGTCGCCTCGCCGTCGATGTAGACGGCCGCCGGGCCCGGGTGGTTCACGAGCACCGCCCTGCCTGAAGAACCGGCGACCAGCTTGCCGGTCTCGCCGACGATGAGCGCGCCACCGCCCGCGAGGTGCACGGCCGCGTCCGTCCCGCCCGTCACCGTGCCGTCCACCTTGACGACCTGATTGTGATGCTTCGGGAAGGTGACCAGATCATCGGGGCCCTTGTCTTCGTTCTCCTCCTGGACGGCCGGCAAGGTGTATTTCTTCTCGATGCGCAGGCCGTGGCCGGCGTTCTCCGCGTAGATGCCGGCCATGCCGCCGGTGACGCTCGCGCCCTCCGCCACGTCGATCCTGATGGCGCCGTTGTCGTCGTGGGTCCTCCCGAAGAAGGCGCGGATGCCGTCGCCGCTGGACGTGATGGACCCTCCGTTCATGGCGATGCGGATGTCGCCGGTATTGTGATGGGCGCGCAGGGCGCGCACCCCGGTCTTCCAGGCGTCGCCGTAGCCGGCGGGCGCGGCCGCGAGCGCGGCCTCCACGTCGCCGTCCGTGAGCACCGCCTCGAACACCGCCTTCTCGTGCTCGGTGAACGACTGCGTGAGGACGTTCCGCAGCAGGGTCCTGCGGGCGTCGTCGTCCTCGCTCAGATACTCCTCGATCTCGGTGTCGGAGTAGCTGCCGTTGTTATCGGCGTCGATGGCGTCCGCGCCCGGAATCGTTCCGGGAGCCTCGTTCTCGAGCACCGACTTGAACCGCGCCACGATGGCCGCCGCCCGCGCCTTCGTCGCCGCGTCGGCGTCCGCGGCGAACAGCGCGTCCTGCGCCGCCTTGTCCGCGAAGGCGCCCGGGTCGTCGCCCTCGGACACGGGGCGCATGAACGTCTGCCACTTCATGACCCCGGCGTCGATCCCCGCGCTGCCCCGTGCGAAGCGGAGCAGATCGCCGAGCTCCTCCACGGCCTGCCGACCCTGCGCCGCCTCCACCGCGCGGGCCACGTTGGGGGGACTCCCGCGTTTCTCTTCGAGGGCCGTGAACGTCCCCGTCCAGACGATGTCGATCACGCGGTCCGCCGTCGCGGCGTCCCTGCGCGTGACCTTGGCGCTGATGCCGTCTCCCGACGCGCTGATCGTCCCCGCCTGGGTGACGGCGATCGTCCCGCCCGCGTTGCCCACGTCGCGCAGATCGGCTTCGATGGCGTGTTCGTGCGTGGAGCTCAGCGTGACCCCCCTGGCGACGTTGATCTCGACCCCGCCCGCTTCGTAGTTCGCCCCCTCGACGGCCGATCCCTTCGCGGCGATCGTCCCGCCGGTGACGTTGATCTTGACCGCGCCCGTGTTCTTGGGCGCGACGTAGTCGGCGTGGCTGGAGTCCCGCTCCTGCCTCCAGTTGCCGACCCGGGCCACGATGCCCTGCTTGTCGCTGTCGACGCGGCCGTCGTCGGTCACGTCGATCGTGCCGGCCGAATGGGTCACGGTGACGCCGTCGTTCGCGCCCTCGGCGTCCAGGAACTTCGTCTGGGCCAGGATGCCCCGCTTCGTCGCCATGACGTCGCCGCTGTTGGCGACCGTGACGGCGCCGGTGGCGCCCGTGCCGTCGTGCGAAGCGAAAATGCCGTGCCGCACCCGCGCATCCGCCTTGCCGATGGCGCCGCGGTTGGTGATCGAAATGTCGCCGGTGACCGCTGCCCTGGCCACGGCGAAGATGCCGTCGCCTTCCACCTCGAGGGCGCCGCGGTTGGTCACCGTGACGTCGCCCGACCCCCCCCCGAGGGCGAAGGTGATGCCGCTCTTGGGCGCCCGGATCGTCCCCGCGTTGGTGACGGTGATCGTCCCGCTCGCGTTGCCCGCGTCCGTCAGCCCGCCCCAGATGCCGTGGCCGTGCGTGGAAGTCAGCGTGACGCCCGAGGCAACGCGGACCTCCACCGAGCCGGCCTCGTGGTTGTACGCTTCGATGGGCTCCCACTTCGAATCGATCGACCCGCCCGTGACCTCGACCTTGAGGAGGCCCCTGTTCCGGGGAGCGACGTAGTCGTCGTGGCCCGTGTCGGTCTCTTGCCGGGCCTCGCCCACGTGCACCTTGATGCCCCGCCCGTCCGCGCTCGCGATGGCGCCGGCCGAATGGGTCACGGTCACCCCGGCGTTCGCGCCCTCGGCGTCCTTGCCGGTCGTTCTGGCGAAGATGCCGTCCCGCACCGCCGTGATGGCGCCGCTGTTGGTCACCGTGACGCTGCCGGTGGCGCCCGTGCCGTCGTGCGCGACGAAAATGCCGCGGAACACCTGCGCATCCGCCTTGCCGATGGCGCCGCGGTTGGTGATCGAAATATCGCCGGTGACCGCTGCCCTGGCCACGGCGAAGATGCCGTCGCCACGCACCTCGAGGGCGCCGCTGTTGGTCACCGTGACATCGCCCGACCCCCCCCCGAGGGCGAAGGTGATACCGCTCTTGGGCACCCGGATCGTCCCCGCATTGTCGATGGTGATCGTCCCGCTCGCGTTGCCCGCGTCCGTCAGCCCGCCCCAGATGCCGTGGCCGTGCGTGGAAGTCAGCGTGACGCCCGAGGCAACGCGGACCTCCACCGAGCCGGCCTCGTGGTTGTACGCTTCGATGGGCTCCCACTTCGAGCGGATCGACCCGCCCGTGACCTCGACCTTGAGGAGGCCCTTGTTCCTGGGAGCGACGTAGTCGTCGTGGCCCGTGTCGGTCTCTTGCCGGGCCTCGCCCACGTGCACCTTGATGCCCCGCCCGTCCGCGCTCGCGATGGCGCCTGCCGAGTGGGTCACGGTCACCCCGGCGTTCGCGCCCTCGGCGTCCTTGCCGGTCGTTCTGGCGAAGATGCCGTCCCGCCCCGCCGTGATGGCGCCGCTGTTGGCGATGGTCATGGCGCCGCCGGCGCCCCGGTCCACGGCGAAGATGCCGTAGTCCTTCGCCGCGATGGAGCCGCTGTTGGTCACCGTGACGCTGCCGGTGGCCCCCGTGCCGTCATGCGCGACGAAAATGCCGCGGAACACCTGCGCGTCCGCCTTGCCGATGGCGCCGCGGTTGGTGATCGTCATGGCACCGTCGACGCCCATGGCCACGGCGAAGATGCCGTCGCCACCCGCCGTGACGGTGCCGCTGTTCGTGATCGAGACGGCACCCGACCCCGCGTCGCGGTTGGCGACGATGCCGTGTCTGTCCGCGCCGGCCGCGCTGATCGTCCCCGCGTTGGTGACGGTGATCGTCCCGCTCGCGTTGCCCGCGTCGGCCAGACGGACCCAGACGCCGTGGCCGTGCGTGGAGGTCAGCGTGACCTCCTCCGAGACCCGGACCTCGACCGAGCCGGCCTCGAAGTTGATCGCTTCGATGGCCTCCCACTTCGAGCGGACCGAACCGCCCGTGACCTCGACCTTGGCGAGACCCGCGTTCTTGGGCGCGACGTAGTCGTCGTGGTCAGCGTCGCTCTCTTGTCGGGGCTCGCCCACATATGCCCTGATGCCCTCCAGGTCCTCGGTGGCGATGGCGCCGGCCGAATGGGTGACGGTCACCCCGGCGTTCGCGCCCTCGGCGTCCTTGTTGATCGTCTGGGCGAGGATGCCTCCCTCCTCTGCCGTGATGGCGCCGCTGTTCCTGACCGTGACGTCGCCGGAGGCGCCCGCGCCAGCGTGCGAGACGAACATGCCGCGGGACACCTTCTCGTCCGCCTTGCCGATGGGACCGCTGTTGGTGACCGAGACGGCGCCGCCGGCGCCCCAGGCCACGGCGTGGATGCCGTCGCCGCCCGCCTCGATGCCGCCGCGGTTGGTGACCGAGACGGTCCCGCCGGCACCTCCGGCCACCGCGGAAATGCCGTGGCCGCTCGCCTCGATGGCGCCGCTGTTCTCGACCGCGACCGCGCCCGACCCCGCCGTGCGGCTCACGGTGATGCCGTCCCGGGCGGTCATCATCGTCGTCCCCGCCGCGATCGTCCCCGCGTTGGTGACGATGATCGTCCCGCTCGTGTTGCCCACGTCGGCCAGCAGGGCCCGGATGCCGTGGCCGTCCGTGGAGGTCAGCGTGACGCCCGAGGAGACCCGGACCTCGACCGAGCCGGCCTCGAAGTTGATCGCTTCGATGGCATCCCACTTCGAGCGGACCGAACCGCCGGTGACGGCGACCCTGGCGAGGCCCTCGTTCTCGGGCGCGACGTAGTCGGCATGCATCGTGTCGGCCTCTTGCCGGGACGTGCCCACGTGCGCCTTGATGCCCCGCCTGTCCGCGCTGCGGATGGCGCCGGCCGAATGGGCGATGGAGACGCCGGCGTTGGCGCCGGCGGCGTCCTGGCCGGCCGTTCTGGCGAAGATACCGTCGCCGCCGTCCGTCGTGATGGCGCCGCTGTTGGTGACCGTGGTGGCGCCGGCGGAGCCCTCGTCCGAGACGTAGATGCCGTGGGCGGCCGACGCGATGGCGCCGCTGTTGGTCACCGTGATGGCGCCGGCGGAGCTCCAGCTCCGGACGTAGATACCGTCGCCGCCCGCCGTGATGGCGCCGCTGTTGGTGAGCATGGTGGTGCCTGCGGCGTTGCCGATACGGATGCCCCTTACCCCGGCGTAGATCCTTGCCGCGCTGGTGACGGAGACGGCGCCGGGGACGTCGACGACTTCGATGCCGGTGTTGCTCATCCTGGTGGTCGCCGTCCCGATGGTCACGCCGCTCTTGACGTCCACCGTTACCGTGGAGCCGTTCGCGGCGAGCGGCGAGACGAGGATGCCGTGATTGCGATACCAGGCGTTGGCCTCCGGGCTGCTACCCTGCACGATGGCGACGGCGCCCGTGCTGCCGACCGTGAGGGCGATGTTGCGGGTTTCGGTCGCGTGGGCGCTGGTGCGGATGCTGATGCCGTTGTCCAGGCCGTTCCACGCGGTCGTGGATGCCGTGATCGTCGCCGTGGTCGCCGTGCCCGGGACGGTGAGCGTGACGCCGCTCATCTGATTCCAATAGGAGATGCCGTTGGCGTAGGCCGCGTTCGGGCAGTTCGCGACGCCGTTCGCAAGCGCCCCGCAATTGGCGTTGGTCTGCGCCTGCGCCGCGCCCGGCGCGAGAAGCAGGGCGGCGGCCAGGGCCAGCCCGCCCGCGAGCACCGCGGCGCCCGGCGCGCCGGAGGCGAAGGTTCCGCTCTCGCCACGTCCTTCGCCTTGGCTTCGAGAGGACGGGGCGGAGACAGGGACGTGTGGCCTGTGTTGTGTGTCGGCGCTCATGGCCGACCCCTCCCCGCCGGACCAAATCCAGCGTCCGGCTTTCGGACCCGGAGACCCTGATGCATGTGGGTCCAAGAAACAATGCACTGACTCTCGATACCTTGGGGACACTTTTGATGCTCCTTAGCACTATGAAAGGATCGACCCAACCTTACTACAACATCGACTGAGTTTCAAAACACAAGACTGTCAGCACCCGTGATCCCGGATTATCCACTCAAGGCGAAAGGCTGGATTCGTCATGAAATCAACGAGTTGGGTACACTCCATTCAGCATCCTCCGATCCACCATGAACAAGACGGGAGTACCGCTCGTCCTTTCCGATGCTCAGCCCGCCTTCCGGCGCCTGGCGGGGCCGTCTGCACCGCATCCGGCAGCATCGCCCGTGTTGCGCCCCGCGGCGGCGCCCGCCTCGCGCGCAACATCCAGCACCGGCGAGGCGTTCAGCACCGCGCGCAGATGGCAACCGGTATGGGAACACGGGGACGCCGCCACCGTCTCCGGCGTACCGGCCACCACGATCCGCCCGCCCCGGTCGCCGCCCTCGGGCCCCAGGTCCACGATCCAGTCCGCAGTCTTCACCACTTCGAGGTTGTGTTCGATGACCACCACGGTGTTGCCGTGGTCGCGCAACCGGTGGAGCACGCGGAGCAACTGCTCGACGTCGTGGAAATGCAGTCCCGTGGTCGGCTCGTCGAGGATGTAGAGGGTGCGGCCGGTGTCGCGTTTGGAGAGCTCGCGGGAGAGCTTCACCCGCTGCGCCTCCCCGCCCGAGAGGGTGGTCGCGCGCTGGCCGAGGCGGATGTACGACAGGCCCACGTCGATCAGCGTCTGGAGCTTGCGGGCGATCGCGGGGACCGCGTCGAAGAACCCCCGCGCCTCCTCGACGCTCATCTCCAGCACCTCGTGGATGGTCCGGCCCTTGTAGCGGACGTCGAGGGTCTCGCGGTTGAACCGCTTCCCCGCGCACACGTCGCAGGGCACGTAGACGTCGGGCAGGAAATGCATCTCCACCTTGACGACCCCGTCGCCGCTGCACGCCTCGCAGCGCCCGCCGCGCACGTTGAAGCTGAAGCGTCCGGGGCCGTAGCCGCGCGAGCGCGCCTCGGGGGTCGCCGCGAAGAGATCGCGGATCGGGGTGAACAGCCCCGTGTAGGTGGCGGGGTTGGAGCGGGGGGTGCGCCCGATGGGGCTCTGGTCGATGTCCACGATTCGATCGACCCGCTCCAGTCCCTCGATCCGATCGACCGGCGCCGCCTCGGCGGCGGCGTCGTTGAGCGCGCGCGCCGCGGCACGGTAGAGGGTGTCGTTGACGAGGGTGGACTTCCCCGACCCGGACACTCCCGTGACGCACGTCATCAGGCCGGCCGGGATCTCGACGTCGACGTTCGCGAGGTTGTTTCCGCGCGCTCCGACGACCCGGATCAGGCGCTGGGGATCGAAACGGGTCCGCGCGCGGGGCACCTCGATCGCGCGCCGGCGCGAGAGGTACTGCCCGGTCAGGGACGCCGCGTTCGCCGCGATCGCGCCGGGCGGCCCCTCTGCGACCACACAGCCCCCGTGCAGGCCGGCGCCCGGCCCCATGTCGATGACGTGGTCGGCGCTGTTGATCGCTTCCTCGTCGTGCTCGACCACGATGACGGTGTTTCCGACGTCGCGCAGGCGTACCAGGGTGTCGATCAGGCGGCGGTTGTCGCGCTGATGCAGCCCGATCGAGGGCTCGTCGAGGACGTACATCACCCCGACGAGCCCTGCCCCGATCTGGCTCGCGAGCCGGATCCGCTGCGCCTCCCCGCCGGAGAGGGTCTCGGCGGCGCGGTCGAGCGAGAGGTAGTCGAGCCCCACGTCGACGAGGAACTGCAGCCTCTGCGCGATCTCCCGGAGGATCCGGCTCGCGATCTTCGCCTTCGCCCCGCTGAGATAGAGCTCCCCGAAGAAATCCCGCGCCGCGCGGATCGGCAGCGCGGCGAGGGCGGGGAGGGTCTCGTCGGCGACGAAGACGTTGCGCGCGGCCCGGTTGAGCCGGGCGCCGCCGCAGGCGTCGCAGGCGCGGGTGCCGAGGTACTTCGCGAGCTCGTCGCGGACCACGTTCGATTCCGTCTCCCGGTACCGGCGTTCCATGTTGGGGATCACGCCCTCGAAGGGGTGCTCGCGGACGTGGCTCCTGCGCCGCTCGTGGTGGAAGGTGAAGCGGATGACCTCGGAGCCGCTGCCGTGGAGGACGGCCTTGCGTACCGGCGCGGGCAGCTTGGAGAAGGGGGTGTCGAGGTCGAAGCCGTAGTGCGCGGCGAGCGACTGGAGCATCTGGAAGTAGTAGGCGTTGCGCCGATCCCAGCCGCGGACCGCGCCGCCGGGCAGGCTCAGCTCCGGGTGGGCGACGATCCGGGCCGGATCGAAGAAGGTGCGCACCCCGAGCCCGTCACACTGCCCGCACGCCCCGGCGGGGTTGTTGAACGAGAAGATCCGCGGCTCGAGCTCCGGGATCGCATAGCCGCAGACGTGGCATGCGAAGCGGGCCGAGAACACCGTGTCGCCGCCCCCGCCGTCCATCGGGGCGACCACGGCGCGGCCGTCGGAGAGGGCGAGCGCGGTCTCGAGCGATTCGGCGAGGCGGAGCGCCAGATCGTCGCGGACCCGGAAACGATCGACCACCACTTCGATCGAATGCCGGCGCTTCGGATCGAGCGCGATCGGCTCGTCGAGCTCGTGCAGCACGCCGTCGATCCGGGCCCGCACGAAGCCCTGCGACCTCAGGCCCTCGACGATCTGCACGTGCTCGCCCTTGCGGTCGTCGACGATCGGGGCGAGCAGCATGAGGCGCTCGCCGCGCTCGCGCGCCATGACCGTATCGACCATCTGGCTCACGGTCTGCGCATCGAGCGCGACCCCGTGGTCGGGGCAGCGCGGCTCGCCGGCACGCGCGAAGAGGAGCCTCAGGTAGTCGTGGATCTCGGTGATGGTCCCGACCGTGGAGCGCGGGTTGTGCGAAGTCGATTTCTGCTCGATGGAGATCGCGGGCGACAGCCCCTCGATGTGCTCGACGTCCGGCTTTTCCATCACCGAGAGGAACTGGCGCGCGTAGGCGGAGAGGGACTCGACGTAGCGCCGTTGCCCCTCGGCGTAGATGGTGTCGAACGCGAGCGAGGACTTGCCCGATCCCGAGAGTCCGGTGATCACCACCAGCCGGTCGCGGGGGACGTCGACGTCGATGGCTTTGAGGTTGTGTGTCCGGGCGCCACGGATGCGGATGGAGTCCATCGACGGCTCCCGGCGGCCGGCGTGCCGGTCGTCAGCGTCTCGCTTGCCGTAGCGCACGTTCTGCCTCCAGCTCCTTGAGACGGGCCTCGATGCGCGCGGTACGGTAGAAGTCCCGATCCAGGACCCGGCCCGCGAGCTGAAGCTGGCGGATCGCCTGATCGAGCCGGCCGGAAAGGTAGTGGTGCTCGGCGAGATCGAGCCGGCTGTCGATCGTTCGTCCGAGCTTCTCGTACGCCTCGGCCCGTAGCCGGTACATCTCGGAATCGATCGCGTGCAGCCGCCCGTACTCGTCGATGAGCTTCAGGACGTCGTGCGGCCGGCCGGTGCCGTTGAGCGCCACGGCGTAGCCGCGCACGAGGATCGTGGCGTCGGGGTACAGGTCGAGCCCCTCCGAGTACAGCGCGAGCGCCCGCTCCAGGTGTCCCATGCGAAGCGCGCTGCCCGCGAGCTCGGCCCGGAACGCCAAGTTGTCCGGGCGCGATTCGACCAGGAGTTCAAGCGCCGCGTACGCGTCCTCCTCCCGGCCGAGCCTGATGTTCGCAAGCGCCTGTGCGAAAGCGTTGGCGGTGGCGCTCTGGACGTGACCGGTCGCCCGTTCGGCGACGAGCCGCTCCAGCTCGCGTTGCGGGTCGCCGGCGATGCGTACCCGCAGCTTGGCCCGGACGAGGTAGTACGATTCGGAGCTTTCGTGCTGCCTGTACGGGAGCCGTTCGGCGCGATCGCGGGCCTCCGCGATGCGGTCCGTGGTCACGGGGTGCGTGGAGAGGAACTCGGGAGGGCGCCGGGAGTAGCGCGAGGCGCTCTGCAGCTTCTCGAAGAACCCCGCCATGTCCCCGGGATCGAATCCGGCCGCGGCGAGCATCCGGATGCCGACCCGATCGGCCTCCATCTCGTTGCGCCGGGTGAAGTTGATCTGCCTCTGCGCCGTCGAGCCGATCACCGCCGCCGCCGTCGCCTGGCCGGCGTCCACGTTCCGGGTGCCGATGAGGACGGCCGCGAGGATCCCGGCCAGCACCGGAAGGTTCGTGCGGTCGGCGTCCGCGACGGCCTGGGCGATGTGGCGTTGGGTGACGTGGGCGATTTCGTGAGCGAGGACGGACGCGAGCTCGCTCTCGGTGCGGGTCGCCAGTATCAGGCCGGAATTGACGCCGACGAAGCCGCCCGGCGCCGCAAAGGCGTTCACCGATTCGTCCTCGACCACGAAGAACGTGAAGCCGGGGTTCCGGCTGCCGGAGGCCGCGGCGAGCCGGTACCCGAGCGCCTGCACGTACTGTTCGACCTGGGGGTCTCCGACGATGGTCAACCTGGAGCGGACCTCGCGCATGAACGCTTCCCCGAGGGCACGCTCATCGGCCGGGGAGAGCGTCTGCTCCGAGGCATCGCCAAAGTCGGGAAGCCGTACCTGTGCGACCGATCCGCCCGAAAGACAGAGGCCAGCGATCACCGCGAGGACCCTCAGGCAGGCCCGGACCGCCGCGCGGCGGTGTGCTCCGGTGCCGGCGGCGCGACGTCTCCTGCCGGTGCTGGACCGGCTCCCGTGCATCGTCATTGATTTTTGCATGGCAAGCACTGACCGTTCCGCGCGCCCCGGGTTCAATCCGGCGTCACACCGCCGCCACGCGAGCGTCTGTTCCGGTCAGTATAGTCCCGAAGGCGGCCGGATACCGCGTGCGCCCGCCAAGGGTCCAGGACCGTTTTTTTTCGCCGCTGGACTCGGAGCGGATCTCCGGGGGGGCTGGAACTGCCGTGGCGAGGACGGCGGGGGCCGTTTCCCGGACAGAGGAAGCCGGAATCCCGACGGCGAAGATGGGCCGGCCGGTGGTGCGACGAAACAAGCCGCCTTGGCCCGGGGTCGGATGCGCCGATCATCGGCGGCTCCTTGACGGGGCGGTCGTCCTCGGGGCGATGGCGTGCAGGAGCAGGCCGACGTTCACCCGTATCGCCCGGCATCGGGCTCGCCGTCCGCTTCCGTTCCGGCGGGATGCGACGCGGACGTTCGGCCGGCCCCGGGCCGCACGCGGGCGGGCGTCACGGAAATCGTGGCATGATCGGGGCCGACTCAGCGAAGGGGAAGACGAGGGAAAACGAGGATGCCCAGGAACGCCTTCTACGCCCAGTCGGGCGGCGTGACCGCCGTGATCAACGCCACCGCGGCCGGAGTGATCGAGACCGCGCGGCTGCATCCGGACCGGATCGGCAGGGTGCTCGCGGGCCGCAACGGCATCATCGGCGCGTTGACCGAGGACCTCATCGACACCAGCCGGGAGAGCGCGGCATCGATCGCCGCCCTCAAGCACACGCCGTCCGGGGCGTTCGGCTCGTGCCGCTACAAGCTCAAGGGGCTCGACGAGAACCGCGCCGAGTACGAACGGCTCATCGAGGTCTTTCGCGCCCACGACGTCGGGTACTTCTTCTACAACGGCGGCGGGGACTCGTCCGACACCGCGTTCAAGGTGTCGCAGCTCGGGGAAGCGCTCGGCTATCCGATCGTCGCGGTCGGGATCCCGAAGACGGTCGACAACGACCTGCCGATCACCGACAACTGCCCCGGATTCGGCTCGGTGGCGAAGTACGTCGCGGTCTCCATCCGGGAGGCGTCGTTCGACGTGGCGTCGATGGCCCTCACCTCGACCAAGGTCTTCGTCCTGGAGGTGATGGGCCGCCACGCCGGGTGGATCGCGGCGGCCGGCGGCCTGGCCGCGGAGCGCGAGGGCGATCCGCCGCAGGTCATCCTGTTCCCCGAGATCCCGTTCGACGAGGATGCGTTCATCGAGAAGGTGCGGGCATCGGTGGAGAAGGACGGCTTCTGCTCGGTGGTCGTCTCCGAGGGGGTCCGCAACCGGGACGGGCGCTTCCTCTCCGAGGCCGGCACCAGCGATGCGTTCGGCCATGCGCAGCTCGGGGGGGTCGCGCCGGTGATCGCGAACCTCGTCAGGGAGAGGCTCGGGTACAAGTACCACTGGGCGGTGGCGGATTATCTTCAGCGCGCGGCGCGGCACATCGCCTCGCAGACCGACCTCGATCAGGCGTATGCCCTCGGCAAGGCGGCGGTGGAGGTCGCGCTCGCGGGCAGGAACGGCGTCATGCCGGTGCTGGTGCGCACCGGCGACGATCCCTATGCGTGGGAGGTCGGCGAGGCCTCGCTGTCCGAAGTCGCGAACGTGGAGAAGAAGGTCCCTCGCGAGTACGTCACCGAGGACGGGTTCGGGATCACCGAGGCGTGCCGGCGCTACCTCGCGCCGCTCATCCAGGGCGAAGCCTATCCCCCGTACCGGGACGGACTCCCGGACTACGCCGTCCTCGACAACCCCCCGGTCCCGAAGAAGCTGGATACGCGGTTCGAGGTGAAACAGCGGTGAACACCATCGTCTGCGCGAAGCCGGCTTCGTTCAGTTCGCCGAGCAAGCGCGACGAGGTCGCCGTCGTCGGGGGTGTATTTGCGCTTCCAGGCGCGGTCGGCGAGCATGGGGTCAGCCAACCGTCGGATAAATCAAAGCCCAGCCCAAAGACTCGTCATTCCTCGTCATCCCCGCGAAAGCGGGGAGAAAGCGGGAATGACGGCCTGTGCCCGCGATTGTCCCCGCGTATGTGGGTGAAAACATCGGGCGACCGACAGGGTCAGCCCCCGCCGTCGCGCCACAGCTTGAGCTGCTCGGGCTCGTCGATCCGGTTCCCGCAGGCGAGACGGTAGAGGTAGTAGAGCGCCTCGAAGTCGCTGGCCGCCGCCCCGGCCTCGCCCCCCTCTTTCGACGCCCGTGAACACCCCGGCGGGCGGCAGCACTTCCAGCACCGCTTCGAGCGCCGCGTCGAAGCGCGGGTCCCGGTCCGCCTGCGTCTCTGCGAGCAGGTCGCGGGCGGCCTGGAGGGAGCGGCGGCTTGTTCCTGTGCGGCTCCGCTTTGACCGACGCGGTCGCGAGGGGCGTGGGCGGTGGCTTGGACCGGCTCGGCTTCTTTTCGGCAAGCCGCGCCCGGACCTCGGCGCCGTTGTCGTCCTCGGGCCGCGGCGCCCGGTAGCCGCGTACCCACTTCTCGCGGACCCGCCCCGTCTTCATCCGGACCTCGACCCGCTCCTTGTAGACGACGGCGAAAAGCTGCTCGCCCATCCTCCCCGCTTGCGCCTGCGCCTTGATCGCGTCCCCGTCGATGACCCGCCCGCAGTCCATGAACGGGATTGCACGGGCACGTGTCGGTCCGGGTAAACGCGGCTTGCTGCGGTAGATCGCACGGGCCGCATCGTCGAGTACGAACGGACGTGACGGGCGGGACCGCAGGCCGATGCGGCGTCAAAGGGGGAGATGCGGTCCGATGTATCCGATCTCGACTTCCCTGGAATCCGGATCGAAACGTAGATGGATGCGGCCACCATCGCCGAATCGAGCATGCCATTCGAACGTTTCTCGCGTACCGCCATGGGATCGAAATCTGCGCGCCTCCCGAAAAGAGCGATTCTTCATCTTCACCGTGCTCTCCGGCGTTACCTTCGTCTTCCAAGGAGGTGCCGGGCCGCCAACGCGCGCCACTCCCGGGCGGATCGATCGAGGTCCTTGAGCTTCCCGACGATGGTTGAGAACAGATACGCTTGATCCTTGAGGTTGCCTTCCACGCCCGGGCCGAAGACGAGATGGGGAAACACCGTTTGGCGGTTCTCCCATAACGTACCCGGGTCGCTGCCCGTGAGAAGGCATTCACGATGTCGGTCACAGACAGGGCCGGCGTGAGCGGAGCGGGTGAGCTGGTCTATTTCTTCGGATGCTTCTTCGATCGTCCCGTCGGGCAGCAGCTCGTTGAAGCGGACCGTGATGCGGTCACGGTCCCAGATCGGGGCCGACGGGAATCCGATGGCTATCCAGTCGGCGATGGCGCACAGAACAAGGGGCTCGCCGTCACCCGGCGGAAGCGTCCTTTCCTCACAGGCACGGAATCGACCTTCAAGGCATTCCTCAACGTCGTGCAGAAGCGGCGCCTTTATGGACAACCCAACAAGAAATCGGTACTCCTCCCGATACCCGGATCGTCGTAGATCCTGGTAAGCTTGGTACAACGAGTAACCGGGCGAACAGAATGTTTCGTGCATATGTCCACGAGACCGCAAACCGATGCGAACGACTTTGCCGGCGACGAGCCGGCCCATGCCTGCCGCAAGATCCCTGAGCCAATCTGTGACCTCGTCCCGGCTTGCGTTCGGTACCAGAACGCTCGCGTGATTGAGAACCATTTCCCTCATGTTCAAGACTTCGGTTCCAGCAGTCTGGCCAAGTTCTCCTCGTGCTGATCGAAGAATCCCTCCGGCCAGGAAGATAGACGACCGTCGGCATTGACCCGAGGGGAAGACACTACTGTCTTGCCGCCTTCCCGGGAAAAGTAGTGGAACGCAGTCTGATCCGGTTGAATCAGTCCGTTCCGAACGGCGATGCGGACACCGTCCATGAAGTGATCGCTGTGCGTCTCGACAATCACCTGGACGCCCGCGAGAGAAGCGCGAACCGCCAACTCGGCCAATCTGGTCTGCCCGCGCGGATGAAGATGGGCCTCCGGATTCTCGATCAGGCACAGCGTTCCTGGGGGCGCCAGCAGTGCCGCAAGTACCGGCAAGGTATAGGACAGGCCGAAGCCGACGTTCGTCGCGCGGTATCGTCTGGACCCCACGTCTCCGGGGCGGTCGAAGGAGAAACCGGCGATGATCGCGTCGGCGTCCTGGATCATCTCGATTTGAAGATGAGCACCGGGTGTCACTTCTTGCAGCCAATGGTCGACGATCTTGCCCAAGCGCAGGCTGGGCAGGTCGGGGCAGCGGGGATCGGTTGACGCCAGGGTTTCGCCCTGTCGTGCACTCAAGTAGTTCAGGGTGTACTCACCGCGCGATCCCAGGTTTCCACGACGGGCGAATACCTCGGAATGGGGGTAGGATTTGCGCGGACCGATCCGTTCCGCGTTGACATAGACCAGTTGGCCGCCCAGCGGTGGAGCCTCACGCCACGCGGCTGCGAAATTGTTTCTGGTCGTCAGTTCGTCGGCAGTTCTCGAGTAATCAAAGGACAACCTGCAAGGTGTCGTGCTGTCATCGCCATGAAATTCGAATTCCACCATATCGACTTCGGCGTCTTCGCAAAGGACGTCCTGGCCGGTGCCCAGATCCGTGAGCTCCCCGCCCAGAACCAGATGTCCATCACGAAGCTCGCCGGAAACGAATGATTGCCGAAGCACCAACATTGCCTGGATGATGCTGCTTTTTCCCATTCCATTCAATCCGCATAGCAAGGTCAGCGGAGCGAGAGCCAATTCCACGTTCTCGAAACACTTGAAGTTCCTCAATTTGATGATCCTCAGCATCAAAGGCACTCCTTTATCAGTCCATCGATCGCTCGAAAGCGCTTTCTTATCCGAACGGGGATACCGGTAGAATAGGAGATCGCCGTCTCGAATTCCTGGTCCTCGTTCATCAACGATGCAAATTGGCTGATGACTGTTTTTCGCTTCTTTACAAGGGTGCCGATCTCTTGCTCCGAACGGCGTGCCAGTCCTACACTCCATGCTTCAAACAGTGCTTTACTGACAGGACGTCGTTTCTCTATCGAATTATAACGCTTTCTGAAGGCGTCTTTTCCAAAAATACGGAAGGCGGCCTTCATGGATTTCTCGAAATCTTTCGAGATACGACATCGTTCACATGAGTCCATTTTATTTATCTGCTTCATCGTACGGCCAAGATGACCGTCCAGATCGTTTACGGAATACTCCTCCCACGGATTGACGTGAAAGGCGAGAAATCGCAGTATGCACTCCCTGTCAGCCATGCGATCAGGCTTTATCGAACGGTCGGTGGCGTCCAGAAATTCCGAGGTCTTGGACAGTTTCTTGAGATAATCTCGAATCGGCCCCGGATGAAGCGCGTGACGAATTTCCTGTCCATTGAGCATCATGCCGCCGGTGTTGATACGTCGAAAGATGTTGAACATGACTTCTTCGGGTGTTCCGGGCTCTATGACGTTCACTACGAGCTGGGTCTCGCTGATTCGTCTCTGCATTGGTCTCGGAAGATCCGTATAGCGACAGCTATCGAATTTTTGCAGATATTCAAGATTGGTCAAACGAAAGTGGCCTGCTACATAGGCGTGGATGGTCGAAATCCTCTGGAGTCCGTCCACGACGGCCCAGGTCTCGTCCCTGTCTGCCGCGACATAGAAAACAGGGATGGGAATGCGCAACAGGAGCGATTCGATGAGCCGGCTTTTACGGACACCGTTCCAGATGCCTGCCATGCGCTGGAAACCCGGCGCCAGATCGATTTCTTCATGCTCGATGCGCGAAACGATCTGATTGATTACGGGGTTGACCGTGCGGATTTTGATTTTCTCAGGATCGAAGGGACGCTTGATTGCACTGGAATCCTCCCGTTCGCGTTCAAGGCCACTGTCCTGATCAATGTCCACTTCACCGCCGGTCGGGGGTTTGGCTGCAGCCATGGCGGACCTCATCTCCGGCATGATATCGATTGACGGATCGAAGTGCCCCACTCACGCTCCGCCAGTGAGGCGATTCTAACCGATGCCGCTCATTCGCTCACGGCACCGAACAGGTCGGCATGGCGCCGGAACACGGCCGGCCAGTCCGCCGCATGGTGGAAACGGATCACGATGTACCCCGCCTCGATCAGCGCGCGCGTTCTCGCCCGATCCTCGCGGATCTGGTCCGGGGCGTCGTGCGGCGGGCCGTCGATGTAGATCGCGGCGTTCGCCTCCCGGTAGAAGAAGTCGGGCCGGGTACGGTGGCCAGGGATGGCGTACTGCGCGTCGCTCGGCAGCCGCAGCCCCAGCGATTCCACCATGTCGAGCCAGCGCTGTTCGAGCCGGCTGTCGCAACGCTTCCGAAGCGCGGCCAAGCGTTCCGCACGCGAGCCCGCGCCGCCGGCGGGGCGGCACTCGGCTCGCGCCAGCTCCGCGAGAACGTCCCGGATCAGCGCGCGGTCCAGAATCCGGTGATCCGGCTGGTTGCCGTAGTCCAGCAGGCATTCGTAGCAGGCCCGACCGCATCGGTGCGCACCTCGATCCTCCAGGGTGTCGGGGTCGTAGTAGCAGATCGCGAGCGCCCGGCGGGCGAGCGCGGGCAGCATCGCCGGGCTCTCGGCAAGCTGGCGCAGCACGCCGGCGCCGCCTTCCGACGCCTCGTAGAAGAGGATCTCCCGCCGTTCGCGCGGCGAGGGCATCGCCTCGCAGGAGAGCTCGCGCGGCTCGATCTGGAAGTGCTGCTGGACCGCCTGCTTGAAGGCCGCTTGCAGGCCCGCCATCTCCGGAACGGCGCGCGCCGGCTCGAAGCGCATGACCAGCGCGTTCCTGGTGTCCCTGACGAAGGGCACCACCCGCACGATGCGCCCTTCGGCGGTCGCATCGTCCCGGTCCTCGACGTCGGCCTGGTTGCGCGACCAGTAGCCGCGTTCCAGATCGAGGTTGAAGCCGCGCGGCCGGCTCCCGTCCTGGTGCGTCCAGCCGAGGTTGACGCGGTAGAGGTCGGTGGCGTCCCCGTAGCTGAGCGTGAGCGCGCGCGCATCGCCGCAACGGACCTCCGCATCCTTGCGTTCGAGCCGGCCGTCGACCTCGGGGAAGCGGTATGCGGTGACCAGGTGGTAGCCGAAGCGCTGCCGCTCCTCCTCGTCGCAGGTGATGCGCTGCGCAAGGCTCAGGCTCACGTTCTGCAACCGGACCAGAGCGTCGATGCGCGACGGCGTGTCGAGGGCGGCACCGCAGCGGTCGCAGACCTCGGCCAGGTGGGTCTCGCCCGCCTGGAGGTGGGCATAGCCGCACGCCGGACAGCGCTTCATGGTGTCGGTGGCGAGCCGGCGAGGGTCTTCGACGGCGTCCGAACCAAAGTCGAGATTGACCTTGTACACCCGGTAGCGCGCGCCCTCGTGGTAGATCAGCGCGCGGGGGCCGAACTCCGAGATGGCGAGGAAGCGGGGGCGGGAGATGAACTCGTCACGCCCCTTGCGCCGGCGCCGGCCCGGCACGTAGGCGGAGATCGGCAGCCGGGGGAAGTTGTAGCCGGGGAGGAAGCCCTCCGTCGCGAAATAGCGGTAGGAGTAGAAGTCCCCCTCGTAGACCCCCTCCGCTTCGGTGAGCAGGCGGATCTGGCTCTCGGCCTGTGCGCGCAGCCTCCGCGAGTGGTTGCGCTCGGCCTCCGGCCGGGAGTGGTCGCCGATGGCCGCGTGGTGGATCTCGCGCTGGCGGACGGCGGCGCGATAGAGGCTGCGCCACCGGTCGCACGCGGCGTCGAAGCTGCGCTCGATGCGGCCCAGCACCTCGTCCACCCATCGATCGTGGAACCAGGCCGTGCCTTCGAGTTCGGGACGGATCTCCGCGATCACCGCCTCGGCCTTCGCCCGCGCCGCGTCCCGGTGGACGGGGCTTCGCAGCGCGTCCCCGAGCGCGCCCTTCACCGGCAGCGGCAGCCGTCCGCCCTCCGGATCATCGAGCTCCAGGACCGTGGCCAGGGTTCTGCCCAGATCCGGCCTCGCCCCTTCCATCCAGATCGCGTGGACGTGCGAGCGGACGAGGTCGCGGTTGCGGAGATCGATGCGGGGCGGCGCCACCGTGCCGGCGACCATCCGGGCGGGCTCGCGGTAGAAGTACTGGTCGTGGGGGCTGCGCCCCGCGCAGTAGGTGAAGACCAGGGCGGGCTGTCCGCCGCGCCCCGCGCGCCCGCTGCGCTGCGCGTAGTTGGCCGGGGTGGGCGGAACGTTGCGCAGGTTCACGAGGTTGAGCTGGGCGATGTCCACGCCGAGCTCCATGGTCGGCGAGCAGAAGAGCAGCGGCAGGTCTCCTTCGCGGAAGCGCTCCTCCCGTTCCAGGCGGTCCTCCGGCACCACCTGGGCGGTGTGTTCGCGCGCTTCGAGGACGCCCCTCAAGTCCACGAAGCGGCGGTAGCACTCCACGAAGTAACGGTTCACTTCCTCGGGAAGCCCGCCTTCTTCGAGCAGGCGCGTGCGGTCGGGCGGACGGTTCTCGCCGTCGCCCGGCAGCCAGCGGAGCGCGTCGGCGTTGAGCTGGTAGCCCGGGTCGTCGCCGTCGCGCCCGGTGCGGACCTGCTCGACGATGCCGTAGCGCTTCAGGGCGAGGAACAGGAAGCGGATGATCGCGCCGGTGTCTGCGCGCCGGAGGGGTTGCGTTCGGGGTTGCTCCAGCGCCGGATGCGATTCGAGGGTGCCGATGGATCCGTGGTGTCGATCTCCGGCGTCGCCCGCTCCAGCGTCTCGCCGATGACCTGTTCGGGCGCGAAGTCCACCCCGAACAGGAACCGCGACACCTTCGCCACTTCGGTGCTGCTGCTTCCGGCGCTGGCCATCGTGGCCGAGGTGCCGATGCAGATGGCGACGCCGGTGCCGCCCGCGCCCCTGCCGCCGTCCACGGATGTTCGCCGTTGTAGAGAAGGTGCCGGTCAAACGACCGGGGAGAGACGATCTGCCATACTGAACTGCCTGTTCCGATCGTTATCTGCGAGATGGTCGAGCATTGCCGCCCCTTGGCGATCATGCATGGTTCCGGGCAGGCCTCGTGGATGTGTCAGCGCGCAGCCGTTCCGGCTTGGACGGTCGTTCACTGGACAGATCCAGGACCATTACTGCATGATCCGATACGCGAGCTTTGCTGCCTGCGCCCGCACGAACTGAACGCGGTATGGTTTCCAACAGGAGCGTTTCCGTGAACGACGACATATTGCTGCGGTTCCTGGGCAAGAACCTGGTCGATGTGGGCGGGGATGACACCAAGCTTGCGCGTCTGAAGCAGACTGCGGACGACCTGTCCGGTATCCTCAAGAATACACCGGCAAAGGCCGCTTCGTTTGCCCTCGTGGCCTTTGATCCCGACGTGCCGGCAATAGATCCCGTCATCGCGGAAGCGGAGGACGCACTTCGGAAACGATGGGAGACCTACGTCAACACGTTCGCCGAAACCCCGATCACCGTGATTCGGGCGATGCTGTTGGATGCACTGACCAGGACGGCACTCGAGAACGACGCGGTGGCGGTTGCGTTCGTCGCGTCCGCGCGAAACACGCTGCCGCTCATGAAAGTCGGCGAGGAACGGGGAATCTGGTCCGATGTCGTAAGCGAGGCCGAGAGGAAGATCGAAGAGCGAGCCGAAATCGAGTGGGCGACACCGGCCTCGATTACTTTGCCGCAGATCAAGATCGACCCGCCTCCCCCGGTCGAAATGCGTATTTCGACCTTGAAAGTGGACAAGAACAGGTTGAGCAAGGACTTCCAAGCCGCCGCGGGACCGCAGATTCACGATCCGCAACGACGAGGAGCATTTTCAACTGAAGGAAATCAATACTGGCCTGGTCAAAACGAACATTGGGCTTTCGAATTCGGACAAAGAGCGGCTTCGGCTGTTGGGGATGCGGTTACTCGGGCGGTGAAAGGGGCATCCATCGAAGGGGGTGATCCACGCGGGATGACCGAAAACCTGTTGGCGACGATATCCGGGCACTTGTCGGCGACCATGCAGGCGGTCAGTTCCGCCACCGCCGGCCTTCAACGGCGCACGAACCTGCTGTGGTGGAAGGAAGCGCTGTTTTCCCCGAGCACCCGGACAAGTTATCGCGACATGTCGAGCCCCGTTGCGGCGACACTGATGGCGTTCGACATGCATCGGCAGGTCCCCACGCTCTCTCCGGCTAGCGTCGCTGCCTTCTTGCGGGAGACGGTCATCACCCTCCCAACGATCGATAGCACACGGAAAACACCGATCCGCACATTGGTCGAGGATGCCGGTGACGCTGACGACTTGGCCGATCTGAGGACGGAGGCTGGCAAGTTGGTCGCCGCGCCGGCAGGTCGTGGACCACTGCTTGCCCTGATCGGCCATCAGGATGTTCTGCCGCAGATCGATGATCGGAAGTTCCGTGATCTCGTCGGCGTTGAGCCGGATACGGCCCTGGCCTTGCCGGATTGGTCAGTCTGGATGTTTCGCGAATTTCAGGCGGCCCGGGCCGCGATGGAAGCATCCGTTCCCAAGCGCAGAACCTCAAGGAAGAAGGCTCCAAGGAAGTAGGCGCCATGCGGTGTTCTCGAAAAACGTGCTTCTGGCCGAAAGTCACATGCGATCTTGGCCACCTGGAGCCTCCGCAGCAATGCAAGGAGTTGAAAGCCGAGTCCACCCCGGAGCCCGATACCCAATTGCCCTCCGATACAGTGGCGGTGCCGTGGTCCGGAGGCGCCATGGGGCTTGCTGATCTCGGATTTGTCGCGGGTTGCAGCAAACCGATCGTACTGGCGGTCATTGGACCGCAGAATTCGGGCAAGACCACTTTGCTCGCCGCTTGGTATCTGCTTCTCGGACGCGGTGCCCGCCCGGGCGATGAATGGCGATTCTCCGGCTCCTATTCACTCGCCGGATGGGAGACTGTTGCGAGCTTCCTGCGGTGGGCGCCGGGAGGAGTCCAGCCCACTTTCCCGCCACACACGTCCAGTAGCGGACGGATGCCGGGGCTGCTCCATCTTGCGTTCATTCGGAACAACGATCGTCTCCGGGACTACGTGATGACCGACGCTCCCGGCGAATGGTTCTCGAAGTGGGCGATCAACCGTGACGCCCGGGAGGCCGAGGGCGCCCGATGGGTGGCGGAACATGCCGATGCGTTCCTGTTGATCGCGGACCGCGAAGCGCTGTCGGGGAATGAGATGGGCTCGGCTCGGAGCGCCATTCAGATACTTTCGCGTCGCTTGGCGGGCGAGAGACGTGGCAGGCCCGTGGCTCTCGTCTGGACCAAGGCAGATGTCCAGCTCGCGGAACAGATGGAGGTGACGGTTCGGGATACCGTGCGGGGGATCATGCCGGACGCAGTGGAGTTTGCCGTCAGCGTCGTGCCCGCACCTGACAGGAGCGGCGATATCGGACGAGGGCTGCTGGATCTTCTCCACTGGACCGTGAATGTCCAGCGAAGCTCCGTTGGATTCCCGGAGTCTGCTACCGGCAACCCCGATCCATTCTTCATGTTCGGCACGAGCTAGGCGATGCAGGCACCCGAAAAATCCATCCTGCTAATTGGCGAGTCCGACGTCGGCAAGTCTCACTACGGCGGTCAGCTATTGAAGCGGTTGATGAAAGCCGACGGCCGGATCCGCATGGACGGAGCGGCTTCCAATCTCGAACCCTTTGAAGCGGTAATGGCCAGACTGGATGCAGGTGTGTCTGCCGATCATACTGCCGTGACGATCTATGAAGAAAGCGTCTGGCCGATCGTTGACGACAAAGGGCGGAAGGCTCATCTGATCTGGCCGGATTACGGTGGTGAACAAGTCAAGAACATCATCGACACTAAGCGGATTCCGGTCGCTTGGCGGACACGCATCGTCCATTCTCCCGCGTGGCTTTTGTTGATTCGTCTTCAGCAAGTCCGAACGGGCGATGACATCTTTTCCCGCCCACTCGCAGATCTGACGGAGCATCGGGCGGAAAGCCAGGAAGCACAATTGTCGGACCAAGCCCGCCTGATAGAGTTGCTGCAAATGCTGGTCCACGTCCGGTCGGCACACGATGGGCATACAGGTCGATTGCCTCGCCTCCTTGTTCTCTTGACGTGTTGGGACGAGATGAAGATCGAGTCGGAAGAATATCCGGTAGACGTGTTACGCCGTTATCTTCCCATGCTCTGCGACTTCATAGGCAGCAATTGGCAGGATTCCCTCGTTTTCGGACTCTCCGCGCTGGGGTGGCGGCTCGACAAGGACGAACGTGACATGGACTACGTCACACGGGGCTCGGAACAGTTCGGTTATGTGATCCTGGAAGATGGAACTCATTCCCCTGACCTGACGCTGCCGATCCGGCAACTCCTCGCCGATTTCTCGTAATAGCCGAGACGAGCGCGCAGGCTATGCGGATCGAGCAAGCTCTGTACGGTGAACATCGCGGCGGGCATTCCCTGCTGACGGCGAGCGGAGACCGCGAGGTGTCAGCCGAGATCGTCCAGCGCCTCGATCTCCCCGATACCGCTCCACCGGGGGTCCGGTGGTCGCCGTTCCTCCGCGGCTTTCCCTACCGGAACCGATACGTGTTTGCACGAACCTTCCTTGATGCTGGCGCGTCAAGGGGAGGGATGGTGTTCTCGCACGCCCTGATGGCGCCGTTGGATGACATCGCGGAGTGGCGGGACTTACGACCTCTTCTGCAATGTTTGACGACCTCGGAGCGGCAGCGTCCTGATGCTACGACTGTCGATCTCGCTCACGTCGAATCTCAATTTCCCGATTCCGGCGATCTGATGAATCTGGCCGAAGTCCTGACGTCGCCGGGAGAGTTGCCGGTTGTGCGGATCGGCCATGACGGTTTCGACGACCTCGTCGTTGCCTTATGGGCACGGTTGGGACGGGGAATTCGACGGAACTTCTCGTTCCGCCTCAGTTTCGGCCCAAGCGATCTTGTGGAGACACCCAAGCCTGCGCTGGTATGCACACCCCAAGGGATGGCCGCCCGCTGGTCCGGCTTTTGCACGGTCGGTTCGAGTCCATGTCGTGAGCCGACCTCGCTAGCAGCCGCCGTTCTGAGTGGCCACGAGACCGCGGCTCCATTCCTTGAGTTCATGCGCGAGATTGGTGCGGAGCCCACCACTTTCGACGAATTGAGATTGATTGAGCAAGCCTACCGATTCAGTGTCGATGAGCCGACGCTTGAACACTGCGTCGGGGCCGTGAGACTGGTCGAAAGGCTGTCGCCAAGCCTGGATTCAGGTCGAGACCGGAAGGAAAGCTTTGTTCGACAGCTATGCGAGCTGCTGCTTACGGCAAGGACTGAACAGATTCTGCGGCTGCGCAACCTCCGGCTCTCTTCGTTTCCGTCGCCTGCCCGCGTGTGGAGAGCGCTTGAGGCATGGACAGCGGAGAACGCCTTTCTTGAGGAGCAGGACTCGGAAATGCTCTCCGTACTCGCGGACGCCACCACCCGCAACGCTGCCGTCGCGGAATGGCGCACCGCACTCCTCAAGGGCCTGACGGCCGCTGCGGCCTGCCCGCGCAAATCCGGCTTCACCAATGCCTTCTGGCGCTGGATTCGGATACGTCCGGACATCGTTGCCACCGTATTTCCTCACATCCCGACCGAAAGCGACGTAGAGAAACGACTGGCGGCGGCACCGCCGCATGAACTCGAAGAAACATCTGCTGAAACTCTTGCCGAACTCGCGCGATCCCGCGGATGGCTTCGCGTGCACGGTGCCGCATTGTCGGCTACATATGGCCCGTTGGATGCCGTTCGCAGGCAGATCGAAATCGACACCGAGCCGTCGTTCGTAGATGGCCTGCGGCTCGCTCTCCGGCAGGCGAAGTCGGTAGAAATGGTGGAGTGCGCCCTGAAGCTCGATGACCAGCGTATTACGTCGTTTGCGGGCGAAGCCGTTGCACAGAATCCGAAGTTGCTGTCCAACGTTGATCTCACACGAACGAATGCACAAGCGGTCTGGCGCGAAGCGCTCGTCATCGATCCTGGTGCTTGGCAGGGGCCGGCTGATCCAAAGGCCGTGTTTCACGTGATACTCGATGGTGTGTTGGATGGTCGAAGCGTGGATTCATCGTTGATTGACCGGCTCTCGCAGTCGCCTGTTGCCGATCTGGGAAGCTATCCTCGCCGATCGGAGATCTGGTCTCGCGTCAGTGATCGCGCGCGCGACAACTTCCTCGCCGCAACTGCCGAAGGGTGGTTACAGTGTGCGGAGGGCAAAGGTATTTCGTTCAGACCCGATCAAGAGCTGCAATCCGCCATACTCGCAACTGACCAGCTTGAAGCGACGCTGGATACACTGACCTCCCAGCATATCGGCGTCGCCATCCGGATCGTAGCTGCGCTCGAACAGTTTGATGAGCATAGATTCACTCACCTGCTGCAACGCATGGTTTCAAGCAACGATTCGCTTCCGTTTCTCGATGCCGAGGGAATTGGCCGTCTGGTATCGAAACGTCGATGGGATACGGTAGCCGACGATCTATTGGCTCGATATCGACCAGATCGGCGTGATCTCGAACCAGCACTCCGAGCTTGCTATACCATGTACAATTCTTGGACACGGTTCTTTCTAGGATTGACACCAGTATCGGAATCGGAAAAATGGGAAGCGTTCGAGGAATTGGCCGCTGAACTCTACCCGACTGGTCCGGACCATGACGATTTGTGGCAACGTGCCGGTGGGAAAGACGCCGACCTCAAGCACTGGGGAAATGGGCATGATCGGTGGCGTCAAGCCTTGCGAAAGATTCGCTATGGGAAGAGGCCGCGTCCCACTGCTTTACTGCAAAGAATGCTGGAAGATTATCCATGGAACGAGCATGTCCGCTATCTTGCCGACAGTCAACTATTCGGTGTTTCGGCAGACTGCTGATCTTATCAGTGATGTAGAAGGATGGTTAATTCTGGATGATGTGGATAGTCATCGAGTGCGGCTTCAACCAGATGCTCTTTCCGTATTCCAGGCCCACCGCCTCCTTGGCGAAGTGTGCGCAAGGCGGCGAACCAGTTTGCCCGTCCTGTTCCGCTCAGGCGCAGCCGAGATAGATCGCCACCCGCTCGCACCCAGATTTCTTGATCGGTTGGTCCCATCGGATAAAGCTCCGGCATAATGTTTTCCAGTCGCTCCCAGATGTCAGGGGATGATTCCGATGGACTCGATGGAATATCCGACTTCATTCCGCCGCGGTCGAGCGCCACGGGGAAATTGTCCTCAAGATCACTTGCCTTGAAGATCGGATGCTGGCGTCCAGGCACCGTGTGTCTAATCCTTTCAGCAACATGGTTGAAGATATCGAAAACCCTGATCACGCCGTCTCCGCTGGTACGTCCCCGACCACGCAGGATTTCAAGGAGATGTTGAGTGAACACGCTGTTGCGTGCACCTGGAAGTACGAGCGATGCTTCATTGGCTCGCGAGGATGCCATCAGAACACGGCCGGCGCCTTGAGCGAGGCGGCCGAGCGACTTCTCACTGAAGCGAAGGACCTGCCGCTTTATTCGCCCCTGTGCCTTGAAGCTCCCCGCTCCTCCTGAATGACAGGCATCGATCAACACGACCAGACGTCGCGCGGGAATCTGTTGGAGCGCTGCCGAAAACTCCGTTTCGGACAGGCAGGAGGAGTCGAGTTTTCGTCCGTCGCAGTCGACCGGGAGCATTGCGCTGACGGGATCATCTGAATCTCCGAGTAGGGCTCCGTGCCCGGAGAAGAAGATCATCACGGTATCGTCCGGGCCGCTGAATTTGGCCACATGGTCCAGGGCTTCCCGTATCCGCACCAACGTGGCATCACCGTCGAGCAGCAAGGACACGTTGCAAGGAATGTATCCGCAGTAGGCATCGGAGGTCAGAATCTTCATGACGTCGCGGGCGTCGTTCAACACTGTCGCAGGTAACGGGCACACGCTCAGGTAGTTCGCGATGCCGATTACGACGGCATGTCCATTCGGGAAAGTTCCCGTCTTCGTCGTCGAGTCCTTCAGATTTTGCTTCAAATTTCCTGTCTCCGATCTCAGGTTTAATCCGTCGGCAGATGGGGCACATCGAAATCTTGATCGTCGGCCTCGACATCAAATGAAAATTCCTTGCTCCCCGAGGTATTTGCCGGCGCCGTCTGAACAGCCTCCGCTTGGGCTTTGATCCGGGATTCGGGTTTGCTCATGATGATAGGCTCCTCGCATCTGACGGCAAGGTAGCGATATTGTACTCTCATCGCTGCCGCGACGGGCGCGTCAGTCGTCGAAATTAGAAAATAAATCAGGTGTATTTTCGTACCTTGTGCTGATTTCGAGGAATGCCAATTGTTCCATTTCTTCTTTGGGTGCTTCGTAAGTTGTCATATTGAAATTTGTGAGCAGCGCCTCGGTCATTGGATTCCGGTTGTCCTCCTTGGCGCCAACATGGTAAAAATGCTCCCGTGTCAACAGATGAAAATCAGACCACAACATATCTATAAATCCATTCTTTCGAAAATTATTGCCATACCATGTAGACATAATGAATTTGCACGGTGCAGATGATAGTAAATTTACCATTCTTCTTTCGCATTTCTCATTCCACCCATTAAAATAATCGGCGTGACGAGCAATATACGGAGGATCGCAGTAGATCAAATCATCATGTTCGGCGATGCCGATCGTGTCAGAAAAATCCTGACAGACAAATTCGTAATCTCCAAGCATTAATATATTCGATGCCATCTGGATCTGATTTGCAATTTTCGTGATGTATGCCTGCGAGAAACGATTGGGTTTTCTACAAAACGGAACGTTGAATTTTCCGTCACGATTAAAGCGGATCAATCCATTGAAACACGCTCGATTCAGGAACAGGAAGTCCATCGGATCGTGATAGCGATTGAATCTCTCTCGAATAGTGTAATAATGATCTCCTCCTGAATCCAGGAGACGGGAGCCTTCCTTCTCCAGAAATCTCCGCACCGTAAGCGAGGTGATAGTCTTTTCTGCAATTGCCGTATAGAAGTTGATCAAATGGGGGTTCGAATCTGCCAAAATTGCCCGCTTTGGGCAAATGTTGAAGGCCACTACGCCAGATCCCATGAACGGCTCAATCCATCGTCCGTCGAAATCGGACGGAGTCACCGCCTGAATCCAGGGTACGAGTTTGGTCTTGATACCCTGACATTTGATCGGTGGAACTATGGTTTTATATGCACTCATTCGAGATTGTTCTTCGGGACGATCAAGGAAATGTCTCCACCACGATAATTGACGAAATCTGCAAGAGATGTGATCTTTTTTGTTTTTCCTGATTCATTGCGGATGGTAATCTTTCCGAAGTTCATCCAATAGTCGTCGAACCACTTCTCACCTAGGTTAACGAACATCCCGTTCTCTGACAGAATGTCACTAATTCGTTGGATACTTCCAATATTCGCAGTGTTACCCGATCCGCTCTTGTCACTTGCTATTCTCCATTTCTCGACTACGAAGAACTGAATGTTTGAGATAACCGAAGTGATTGAATGGAGTTCACCAATTGGGTGAAGAGTGGTCTCATCAATCTTCATGCTACCTGCGCGATCATAGATGATCCCCAGACAGAAATGGCCTGAATAAGAATCATAAGGAAACTGGATGTTCTTCGTGCTTGTACGATCCTCAAAATATTTACCATGAGAACCGAGTGTGAAACCGTTGCAAAGCCACAGCTTATCGGGTATTCGATATGTCGTCTTGAAATCCAGCGCGAACCTGACAGTGTCGTCATTCTTCGAGACGAATGAGATGTCCGGATAGTAATTTTGATGATCTGCGAATACTATGGCGAACCTATGCTGCTTGGCAAAAGCATGAATCTTGGGAAAAAGATGAATCTCCAATATCTTGGAGATGACCTTGGTATCCGATGATATTGTATAGACGTTTCTGAAAGTGTCTATGAATCCCTTTATTGTCCACTGGCCGTCACTGGTACTCACGTGATCCGTGAGACTCGCAGCCAGTTTGCGCAATTCATCTTTGAATTTGGTTTTTGCCGACATACTCATAGTTCCAGCCTTGTTTCGCGGTTTCCAGAAATATCCTGTCTGGGTCATCCTCCCGGATGGACAGCTCCGGGAATCCCTTCGGCTCTTGAACGTGCCATGACGATCAGAGCTGGAAAGCTCGCTGTCACAGCGTCGTATCCCGAAATCAGCCGACTGTACTTCAATTCTATCCCTGCCGCCGCGCCCCTCGCCCCTGCCGTGCCGATCTCCGAATGGATGGAACCGTGAGGCTTGCTCATTGCGCGATGATACCAGACCTCGATTACTCGCTCACGGCACCGAACACATCGGCATGGCGCCGGAACACGGCCGGCCAGTCCGCCTCGTGGTGGAAACGGATCACGATGTAACCCACCTCGATCAGGGCGCGCGTCCTCGCCCGATCCTCGCGGGCCTGGTCCGGGGCGTCGTGCGGCGGGCCGTCGATGTAGATGGCGGCGTTCGCCTCCCGGTAGAAGAAGTCGGGCCGGGTACGGTGGCCGGGGATGGCGTACTGCGCGTCGCTCGGCAGCCGAAGCCCCAGCGATTCCACCATGTCGAGCCAGCGCTGTTCGAGCCGGCTGTCGCAACGCTTCCGAAGCGCGGCCAAGCGTTCCGCACGCGAGCCCGCGCCGCCGGCGGGGCGGCATTCGGAACGCGCCAGATCCGCGAGAACGTCCCGGATCAGCGCGCGGTCCAGAATCCGGTGATCCGGCTGGTTGCCGTAGTCCAGCAGGCATTCGTAGCAGGCCCGGCCGCATCGGTGCGCACCTCGATCCTCCAGGGTGTCGGGGTCGTAGTGGCAGATCGCAAGCGCCCGGCGCGCGAGCGCGGGCAGCACCGCCGGGCTCTCGGCAAGCTGGCGCAGCACGCCGGCGCCGCCTTCCGACGCCTCGTAGAAGAGGATCTCCCGCCGTTCGCGCGGCGAGGGCATCGCCTCGCAGGAGAGCTCGCGCGGCTCGATCTGGAAGTGCTGCTGGACCGCCTGCTTGAAGGCCGCTTGCAGGCCCGCCATCTCCGGAACGGCGCGCGCCGGCTCGAAGCGCATGACCAGCGCGTTCCTGGTGTCCCTGACGAAGGGCACCACCCGCACGATGCGCCCTTCGGCGGTCGCATCGTCCCGGTCCTCGAGGTCGGCCTGGTTGCGCGACCAGTAGCCGCGTTCCAGATCGAGGTTGAAGCCGCGCGGCCGGCTCCCGTCCTGGTGCGTCCAGCCGAGGTTGACGCGGTAGAGGTCGGTGGCGTCCCCGTAGCTGAGCGTGAGCGCGCGCGCATCGCCGCAACGGACCTCCGCATCCTTGCGTTCGAGCCGGCCGTCGACCTCGGGGAAGCGGTATGCGGTGACCAGGTGGTAGCCGAAGCGCTGCCGCTCCTCCTCGTCGCAGGTGATGCGCTGCGCAAGGCTCAGGCTCACGTTCTGCAACCGGACCAGAGCGTCGATGCGCGACGGCGTGTCGAGGGCGGCACCGCAGCGGTCGCAGACCTCGGCCAAGTGGGTCTCGCCCGCCTGGAGGTGGGCATAGCCGCACGCCGGACAGCGCTTCATGGTGTCGGTGGCGAGCCGGCGAGGGTCTTCGACGGCGTCCGAACCAAAGTCGAGATTGACCTTGTACACCCGGTAACGCGCGCCCTCGTGGTAGATCAGCGCACGGGGGCCGAACTCCGAGATGGCGAGGAAGCGGGGACGGGAGAGGAACTCGTCACGCCCCTTGCGCCGGCGCCGGCTCGGCACGTAGGCGGAGATCGGCAGCCGGGGGAAGTTGTAGCCGGGGAGGAAGCCCTCCGTCGAGAAATAGCGGTACGAGTAGAAGTCCCCCCTCGTAGACCCCCTCCGCTTCGGTGAGCAGGCGGATCTGGCTCTCGGCCTGTGCGCGCAGCCTCCGCGAGTGGTTGCGCTCGGCCTCCGGCCGGGAGTGGTCGCCGATGACCGCGTGGTGGATCTCACGCTGGCGGACGGCGGCGCGGTAGAGGCTGCGCCACCGGTCGCACGCGGCGTCGAAGCTGCGCTCGATGCGGCTCAGCACCTCGTCCACCCATCGATCGTGGAACCAGGCCGTCCCTTCGAGCTCGGGGCGGATCTCCGCGATCACCGCCTCGGCCTTCGCCCGCGCCGCGTCCCGGTGGACGGGGCTTCGCAGCGCGTCCCCGAGCGCCCCCTTCACCGGCAGCGGCAGCCGCCCGCCCTCCGGATCATCGAGCTCCAGGACCGTGGCCAGGGTTCTGCCCAGATCCGGCCTCGCCCCTTCCATCCAGATCGCGTGGACGTGCGAGCGGACGAGGTCGCGGTTGCGGAGATCGATGCGGGGCGGCGCCACCGTGCCGGCGACCATCCGGGCGGGCTCGCGGTAGAAGTACTGGTCGTGGGGGCTGCGCCCCGCGCAGTAGGTGAAGACCAGGGCGGGCTGTCCGCCGCGCCCCGCGCGCCCGCTGCGCTGCGCGTAGTTGGCCGGGGTGGGCGGAACGTTGCGCAGGTTCACGAGGTTGAGCTGGGCGATGTCCATGCCGAGCTCCATGGTCGGCGAGCAGAAGAGCAGCGGCAGGTCTCCTTCGCGGAAGCGCTCCTCCCGTTCCAGGCGGTCCTCCGGCACCACCTGGGCGGTGTGTTCGCGCGCTTCGAGGACGCCCCTCAAGTCCACGAAGCGGCGGTAGCACTCCACGAAGTAACGGTTCACTTCCTCGGGAAGCCCGCCTTCTTCGAGCAGGCGCGTGCGGTCGGGCGGGCGGTCCTCGCCGTCGCCCGGCAGCCAGCGGAGCGCGTCGGCGTTGAGCTGGTAGCCCGGGTCGTCGCCGTCGCGCCCGGTGCGGACCTGCTCGACGATGCCGTAGCGCTTCAGGGCGAGGAACAGGAAGCGGATGATCGCGCCGGTGTCCGCGCGCCGGAGGGGTTGCGTTCGGCCGCGCACGGTCCGGGATTGGTGGGCCACGCTTGACGGCTCGCCGGTGTCCGCGTGCCCGAGGGGCTGCGCCCGGGGTTGCTCCGGCGCCGGATGCGATTCGAGGGTGCGTTTCACGTACTGCCCGTAGGCGCCGTGGGAGGAGACGAAGAAGCCGCCCCGTTCGCCCTGCCTTCGGGGGCGGGGCCAGGCGACGACGGAGCCGGTCAGCTCCCGCTCGTCGTCGAGGTACCAGACCGTGCCTTCGAGGAGGCGGGGTTTCGTCCGCTCGACAAGATCGTGCTGCTTCCGGGGGTCGAGCACGTCCACCTTCACGGCGAGCGCCCGGCGGAGCACGTCGAGCAGGGTGCGGAGGATCTCCTCCCGTGCTTCGGCAGGGGCGAGGCGGAGCGCCGCGGGGGCTTCGACGAAGCGCCGGCTCCCGCGGCCTTCCTGTACGGAGAGCCCCGACTCCCACAGCTCCGTCTCGCCGAGCAGGCCCTCTTCCCCGCCCAGCCCTTCGTACTCGAAGCGCAGCAGCCCGCAGTCCTCCAGATTGGGTGCGGTGACCCGCCAGCCGCGTTCGAGGTCGCGGTAGAGGAAGTATTCGATGACCCGCCGCAGGGCGTCCCGAGTGTGCTGCCACGCCGGTCCGCGCACTTCCGGATCGGCCGCGTAGTCCTCGAAGCGCGGGTGCATGGCGTCGAGGACGCGGCGCGACAGCTCGCCGTGGCGAAGCCCCGGTCCGTCCGCCGGATCACCCGCTCCTTCGTCCGGAACGGAATCCTCGTTCTCCGCCCGTCCGTGGCGCTGGTCGGGGTGTCCGCGTTCCCGGAACGCATGGATCCCCGCCCCCGCTTCCGCGAGGGCATGTTTGTGCGGGAAGACCGGGGCGGGGGCGGGAGGTTCGCGATCCTGCACCGCGGAATCGCGAAGCGACCGCGCCGGATCGCCCGCTCCCGCGCAGGCCCGGTACAGCGCCGAGCGCAGCAGGGCGACCTGCACGAAGTCGTTGAAGTGGCCCGCCTGGAGGGAGGCGTCCTGGCGGTTGTCGGTGAAGCTCAGGAGCTTGCGCGCCTCCGGGGCCAGGTTCCGGTCGCGCTGCAGCTCGATGAGCGAGCGCACCGCGAGGATCGTGGTGGCGGTGCTCCGGTTGTCCACGCCGAGGGTGGCCAGCTTGAAGCGCTCGGATCGCTGGCTCCGGGTGTAGGCGACCCCGCAGGAGGGCTCCAGGCAGAACAGGAAGTTGCCGTGGATCAGGGCGGCGGACGCTCCTTCGCCCTCCGGGACGATGCGTCCGGCGGGGTCGGCGAAGACCGGCTCCGGGACGTCCCGGCGGGCGGCGGGCCGGACCCGCTCCACGCCCTGGGCGGTCGTCTCCTTGAGCGCCTCCGGCAGGCGGGCGAGCAGCGCGGGGCCGGCGGCGCGGGGCCAGGGCGCTTCCTCGGAGAAATGGAGGTAGGCGTCGTGGCCGCCGTCGTCATCGGCCTCGCGGCGGTCTTCGCGGGGAAGCAGGGTCGCCTGCCCGTGCGCGTCCGACGCCGCCGTGACCCGCACCCGGTAGTAGGCGGTCCCGCAATGGCGGCAGAAGACCAGCGGGAACAGCGGCTTGTCCGGTTCCCCCGGTTTGGCCGCCTTCTTGGCGATCTCCAGGTGGCGGTGGGCCTCGGGTTCGAGCGTTGCCCACACCGTGTCGCCGCGGGTCAGGAACTGGTGCAGCCGGAAGGCGAAGATCGAGAAGCGGCTGGATTCGCTCCGGTAGAGGTCGGCGCCCCGAAGCAGCCATCGGCGGAGCACCGCCGCGCATCGTTGCGCCCCGGCGTCCGCGAGCGCCGGGGTCGGTGGCGACGATGGCGCTCCGGCGGCGCTCTCCAACGCGGAGGGTTGCGACCCGGCGTCCGCGAGTTCTGCGGCCGTTGGCGACGACGGTGCTCCGGCGGCGCTCTCCGACGCGGAGGATTGCGGCCCGGCATCCGCAAGTTCTGCGGCCGTTGGCGGCGACGGTGCTCCGGCATCACCGTCCGCCGCGGAGGGTTGCGACCCGGCGCCCACGAGCGCCGCGAGCTCCGCCGCGGCGGAAGGCTGGTGGCTCTCGTCCGGCTCATTGCCGCGGCCTCCGTCCGGCGGCGCGTCACGTCTGCGCCGGGCCGGCCCGTCATCGCGGCGCCGGGCCGCCTCGGGCTCACCGTCCCCGCCGAGCCGGCGGGGCGTCTGCCTGATGAGCCTGCCGGTGTCCGCCTCCTTGCGCACGCCGAAGGTCGATTCGATCCAGGAGGCGAGAGGGTGCGCCCGGAACGACTCGTAGTCGGAGGGCGGCTCTTCGTCCGAGACGACCGCCTCTCGAATGGCGTCCCGGAGCGATGGATCCGTGGTGTCGATCTCCGGCGTCGCCCGCTCCAGCGTCTCGCCGATGACCTGTTCGGGCGTGAAGTCCACCCCGAACAGGGACCGCGACACCTTCGCCACCTCCTGCCGCTGCTCCTCGCTGCTCCCGCCGCTGGCCATCGTGGCCGAGGTGCCGATGCAGATGGCACCGGTGCCGGAGGCGACGCCGTTGCCGAAGGCGTGGCGGCAGCGGCGGATGAGCATCGCGACGTCCGCCCCCTGGCGGCCCCGGTAGGTGTGCAGCTCGTCGAAGACGAGGAACCCGAGATCCTGGGCGGCCCGCACCAGCGCGCGGTCCTCGCTACGGGTGAGCATCAGCTCCAGCATCATGTAGTTCGTCAGGAGGATGTCCGGCGGCTCGCTGTGGATGGCCTCGCGTTCGGCGCCCCGTTCCTGCCCCGTGTAGCGCGCGAAGCGCACCGGAGACCGGCCTTCCGGGTAGCCCTTGTCGAGGAACTTCCCGAGCTCCTCGGCCTGGCTGTTGGCGAGGGCGTTCATCGGGTAGACGACGATGGCCCGGATGCCGCGGCCGGAGCCGTGGCGAAGCACGTGGTCCACGATCGGCACGATGAAGGCGAGGCTCTTGCCGGAGCCGGTGCCGGTGGTCAGCACGCAGGACCGGCCCTCGGCCACTTTGAGAATCGCCTCGCGCTGGTGGCGATGCAGGAGGAGCGGCCTGCCGCGGGGGTCCGTATCCGACTTGCCGATCCGGAAGATGCGCGAGCATTCCTCGTGGAGCACCCCTTCCGCGACCAGATCGTCGATCGTGCCGCCGGGGCGGAACGTCGGGTTCAGTTGGAGGAGCGGCTCCGGCCAGAACCCCTCGGCATCGAGGACGTCGTCGACGAACCCCTTGATCCGGGGATCGCGGATCTTGATGAAGCTGCGGGTGTAGTCCCGGTAGTCGGAGACCAGGCGATTCCTCAGGTCGAAGACGTCCATCTCTCACCTTCTTCAGATTTCAGATCCCACCTCGCGCTCCACCGTCGTCCTTGGTCGTGATGGCAAAGAAGCCGAAAGGGACCGTGCATGGAGTTCCATCCGGCGATGATACGTCGGCTCGGTCATCGAAACCGGAGGCTTGTCCTGTTTCCCGGAGGAGGGGGAGGCGGGCCGGCGCGGGCGCCGGGGCGGTCAGCGTGAAGCGGTCCCGGACCGAATCTCTCCTCGATGCTTGGGGAACGGCAGTACAACCCGGCGTTCTGCCGACCTGAAGGGAGCTACCGACTGCGGGCCGAAGCGTATATCAATACCGGAGACGCGGCGACCACGAAGGCGGCGTTCGATGGTTTGCATCGCCGGAAGGTGCAGATAGAGAAGGCCGTTGGAGAAGCCCTCGAATGAAGCCGACTCGACGACAGGCGAGCGTCACGGGTGTCACTCTACGACCCGGATGAAATCCGGGTTACCGATGAGGAACGCTGGCTCGATGCCCTGTCCTGGCTCGTCGATGCGATGGGAAGAATCCGCGACGCCTTCAATCCGGCTCTCCGGGAGTTGCAAGCCTGAAGCGTGGAGGGAAGCGAAAAGGCGGAATCTGCCCATGCTTCAAGGAATGTCCCGCCAGCGCCTTGCCTCGACGAACCGGCTCAGGTGACCGATGTTGTCGGTCGCTATCGTGGCGCCGGTCGATTTACCTTTGCCGCTCAGCAGGATCGCCTGCGCGGCGAGAATCACATCGGCGTCCAACGCCGTTTCCGGAGCGGTCGGAAGCCCCTTTCGTCTGGCATCCGCCCAGAATTCAGCGGCCATCAGCATCGTGTCGGTCGTGATCGGCAGATAGCCGATAGCGGATTTCAGTGCGTCGAGACGGATAATCGCGTTCCGGGAGTCGAGATGCAGAAGTTTCCGGCGAAGCTCGTAATCGGCGATCTCGGGAATATGGAATTTGAATCCATCCTGAAGCCGTGCCTTGAACCACCTCTTGCACTCGACCGGCTCGTCTGTACTCGAAGGATGCGTCACGAGACCCAGAACACCGGTGTCCAGAAGAATCGGACCGGCGTTCAGAACCATAGTCTTCTACTCGAAAGTCTGTCGCGGTCCAGCTCCGGCTTGAGCAGATTCCAGGAATCACGTTCTACTTCGGCATCTTCGTACAACCATGTCTCCAAAAGCTCGACGGCCGCTCGGTTACGTTTTCTTCGTTCATGAATTTCCGCTACGGCAATCGGATTCGGTCCGCGTGGAACCTCGGAGCCGTGCGTTTCAAGACGCAGCGTCGCAGACTCACGCAATCGATGAGAAAAACGGCTCGTCTGGTGGCTGTCGCCGTTGCGAATCGATCGGCCGGATCGTCGTGCTTCGGCAAGTGTGGAATGCGAGACCGAATCTCGCTCATGGGCCATGGCCGACATCGTATGAGCGTGCGCCCGATCGATCATCATCCTGACTAACGAATACAGTGGGTCTTGCTCGAATGCCCGAGTTTTCCGAGAGGCGTGGAGACGATTTACGGCAAAGTTGGTCCTCGGCGGCTCCGGTACATCCGGGGAGATTGTCGCCGGGCGTGGCGACAGCAGATGGGAGACTGCAAACGTATCCCTGATCCCCTTGCTCTTCGAATGGGCAGATCCGCCGCCAATCAATGTCAAGCCCGCTGTCGGAATCATTTCGATTCCCCAGTTTCAGGCAACGTCAACCCCAACGCAGCCAGAGAGGTTTTCAGATATTTCCCGGTTTCAACTCCAATTTCTTCTCTCGGGAGCTGTTCGCCGTCGAAGAGCGCGCGAGTCTGAACATAGATGGAATCGGCGAAGGACGTGGACATGTCGGCCAGGACGGCGCATGAAATTCTGCGGCTGCATGGTCCGAAATAGAAGGATACCCCCGATCCCGTAACGGGACCGAGGCCTTCGAGTCCGGGACCCGTGAATCTTCCAAGAAACATCTCCGGGTTCGAGCCTTGGGGCGCTCCGTGCATCTGAACGGTTACTTCGTAGTTGATGAAGGCCGCGTCTTCCTGGCTTTCCAGTACCGCGCCGAGCACCGCTTGAATCAAGTGGTCGAGCTGCCGGATATCGACTTGGTGCAGCGCATGGCACTGGACGTCAACGCCGGTCAGACGGATCTCGCATCGAGCCTGGAAGTCGAGAGCCCAGAAACCAAGGTTGGATTCTCCGAGGCGGCCGTCGGCGCTGTCCACGCGCAGATCGTTCATCCCGACGGCGAACGGGGCGAGCCGCTCGAGGATGCGGGAGCAGATGGCCGGCAAGCCATGCGCAAGGACCCACAGCGGCTCGCGCAACTTCGCAGCGAACGAGAAGGTAGCGCGTCGCGGCCGGAAGTCTGTCAGCGTCGGGTGCGGCTTTCGCTCCACGGTCATCGCAGTCTCCTCCGACAGTTGGATATGGGAAGCTTCAGTCCTTTTCTCCGCCTCGGCCAGACAAGCGAGGGAACGTCTCGCAAGTCAAGCTCCATCCGGCCATGATTATATGGCGTTCTGCGGCGATGGATCCGTGGTATCGATCTCCGGCGTCGCCCGCTTAAGCCGAGGGCTCTATAATTCTCTGATTATGTTGAATAATCAGGCAGTTCAAGGCTTCCGACCTTCAATGCGCGATCCGGAATCCGGCGGTCCGGCTGGCTGCCGTAGTCCAGCGGGCATTCGTAGCACGTCCGGCCGCGTCGCTCCGCGGCCCGATCCTCCAGGGTGTCGGGATCGTAGTGGCAGATCGCGAGCGCGGGCAGCGTTGCCGGGACTGGAGTTGACCCGATTTCGAGGACACGATTCGTGAGTGCCGGAATTGGATGGCCAAGCAGGCCATCGGTATGCGGATACGGCTGCCCCCGCGGAGGCGGCGCGATGAACGCCTGCCGCGGTATCCGGGGCCGATGCCGATGCGGCGGTCAATACTTCACAGCCCCCGGCACTTCACAAGCCCCGGTGCGCAGACGTTCGCGGGACGAAGTCGCAGCAAGCGGCCGAGGCGTATCGCCGGGACCTCATGCGCCGCGGATGCGATGGAAGCGTTCGAGCAATTCGTCGCCGGTCCGGCACTCCACGACCCAGTCCCCCACCTTGATGAGGTCTTCCGCGTCCTCGACCTCCGACAGAAGCTCCGAGAGCTGCGCTGCCGTCTCGGCCCCGAAGCGCCGTTCTGTCTGGCGGCGCAGCAACATCCGTTCCCCCTCGGCGATACCCCGTGCGACCGCCCGCTCTTCGAACTCCCTCGTCCGCGCCTCCAACAGCGTCTCCATCTCCTCGAACGCCTGCTCCCGGCCCCGTGCGACTGCCCGCTCCTCGAACTCCCTCGTCCGCGCCTCCATCAACGTCGCCATCTCCTTCCCTCCTCGGCTCTCTTGCAACCCCCGCTCCATCTCCTCGAACGACGGCAGGCCCACATCCCCGTACCGCCCTCCCGGAGGCCTCACCCGCGCATGATACCCCTCCCGCAACCCCTTCTCCTCCTCCCCCGGATAACGCTCGAACGCCTCCACCAGCAGCCGTGCACGCGCCTCCACCGGATTCGCCTCCAGACCAATCAGCGTCGTCATCCGGTTGCCCGGCGGCAGCCGGCTGCCCATGAGGTCGGCGCCCTCGCCCGCCCGTTCCCGCTCGTCGAGCAGCGCGTAGGCCCATGCCTCGTTGCCGATCCAGCCCGCTGCCTCTGGCGGCGGTGCGGTCCCCGGCGCCGCCACCGGTCCCGCCCGCGCCCCCGCCGCCGTCCACGGACGTTCGCCGTTGTAGACCACCACCGGCAGCACCGGCGGTGCGCGCCCCTCTGCCTTGACCGTCCCGTTGTTGCGCAGGTGGCGATGCAGCAGGTAGACGTACTCGTGCATCCGGAACGCCATGTCGGGGTCCACGGTGGACTGGCACTCGAACAGGAGGAGCAGGTAGGGGCGTTCGCCGTTGGCGAGCGGCGGGCCGCCGGAGGGGCTGGCGGGCTCGAACGCGACGCGCCAGACCATGTCGCCGATGCGGTTGTGCAAGTCGGCCCCGATGTACTCGGCATTCCCTTGGGTGAGGGTGGAGAAGTCGAGCTGGCCGCACCACTCGGGGGCGAGGAAGCCGCACACGATGTCTTCGACCATGCGGGGTTGGGCGAGGAGGAGCTTGTAGGCGGGGTCGGAGGAGGAGGCCATGCGGGACATGGTGGGGGGAGCCACGTTCCCGCGAAAGCGGCGCGCGTCCCGCCGTTTGTACGCCCGGAGCCCGATGTCGCGCGGTATCGGCCCGGGGCCGTGCAGGAGGTCGATCGGGTCGCCGGGCGGGCAAGAGCTTGGCGGGAAGGCTGGGTGTCGCGTCACCTCTGTTAGCGTAATATGTTGATTATTCTATGGATTTTGATGAGATCTTTCCCGTTGAAAGAAGCGGAAGTGCGGGAAGATTACGCGGGTGATGCAGATCTGCTTTCCGGGTTTTCCCGCAAGAGCCGATTAAGCTGAGAACCTGTGGGTGCCAGGACGCCCGACGAGTGCCTTGTTTCGAGGAGGCAAGATGATTCGGCCATTGACCAAATGCAGCAAGGACGGGATGCGCTATACCCGACCGCAGGCCGTCGAGTCTGTGATCGAAGGCGCATTACGAGATGATCTGCCTACGCTGAAGCGACGACTCTCAATCACGGACAAAGGATCGCCCGACTACCTGCCGTCCGAGTGCTTGGTTCATCTCATTCGAGACGCGCGGTGCAGAAATGACGATCAGAGCCTGAATGCGGTGTTGCCGATACTGTTCGGTCGCTGCGAGGCGATTCTTAGGGCCAAAGTCTCGGACCAGCTACCGAACGCCGACCTCCTGCGAGATGATGTGTTGTCCGAGTTCAGCGAATTGCTTGCCAGCGATCGAACAGGAAAACATCCCGATGAACTTGACTTCTATGAGTGCAAATTCAATTCAGCATTTCGCACACTTCGGATTAATGTGGTGCGTCGAGAGATGGATCAGATAAAACAGGCAACCCAACTCCCCGACCATGAAGACAAGAGAGATCCCGACGCTTACGAAGACGTATTCGCGCGAGTGTCCGAAGCGGTCAAAGTATCTGCGGATCAACAAGATCAGGTTTTCCGGGAAGAGCTCTGGAAAGCGATTAAAGAATTACCACCAGATCAGCGTGATGCCGTTGTCCTGTGTCATGTGCTCGGATACAAAATGGAGTCAGATGACCCGAGCGAGGTGACTGCCGCGACGCGCTGTCAATGCACAGGGCGGACGATTCGCAACCGCTTGAAGCGGGCAGCAAAGAAACTAGCCAAACTCAAGGAGATTCCATGAGCACACCGTAAAGTAACTGATGTCAAGCTCTGTGTCTGTAGAGAGCTGGCGATTCGCAGTCGCTCGCCACGGACAACAGCGAAACTATACCATCGTAATTGAAGGTGAAATTATGAACACGACTCCAATGGCAGGCGAATTGTCACCTCGCGAGGCGTTCTATGAGCTTTCGATGGCAAAGCACATCCCTGATGCCGCATTACTGGACGATGTCGTGCACCGATATCCGCAGTTCGCCGAAGAGCTCACCGATTTCGCCATAAAACTCGCGCTGGATGCGCTTCAAGGTGAGGCAACCGCTGACGCTGCGGAGGCTGCCGTTGATCCAGGCAACGTCAGTCCTGCGGTGTCCCGCGCTATGAGCCGGTTCCATAACCGTCTTCATGCTTCGCGCCAAGAAACCGGGAAGGTATCCGTCGAGCGTGCGCTTCCCTCGGAACCTGTGATCAATCCGTTTGAAGGGATCGGCCGTCAGGAATACCGAGATTTCGTCAAACGGATCGGAGTGAATTCTGTGTTGGTCAACAAGTTGCGGGACCGACAGATCCAGACGGAGACAATACCTGAAGGCTTCAAGCGCCGAGTCGCCGAGGAATTGGATGTTCCATTCACCGCGATCGATGCCCATTTTGCGGCATCAGGTGGCCCGGCAAGTGCAAGTCCCCAGTTCTTCAAGGCAGACGACAAGCCGAGTCATGATCGGCGCCAGAGCTTCGAGGATGCAGTAAGAAACTCGGGGCTGACGGACGAACAGCAACAATACCTCCTGAGCCTTTGAATCATGGACGGTTTCGAGCCGATCCGTTCAGTTGCAAGCCGCTTTCATGAGGCGGTAGTCGCTACGGGCGCCGATCCGTTGGAGCCTTTGGCGTTCGTCACGGCTGCGGCTGAGCATCTAGAGCTTGAGATCGCCTTTCTGCCCACTACGGACCCCGCGTTGAAAGGCGCACGAGCGCTCTTTGATGAGCAGAGCGGAACGATCTGCTGCGAAGATGCAGGGAGCCCGGGTGACCGTGCGCTTCTGATCGCCCACGAGATAGGCCACGTGAAGGTTCACGCGGGTTCCACGATCTGCAAGGCGAACGACATCGATCCGTCTCGATCGACCGAGGTGGTGCCGGTTGGGCTGCAACGCGTGGAGGACTACGGCGCCCGGGAGCGGAGAGAGTTACAGGCCAATGTCTTTGCCCGCGAACTCCTGCTCCCGCGAGCGCTGGCCGCGCGGCTTCATGTGGACGATGGCCTTGGTGCGATTGCGATCGCCGGACGTACCGGGCTGCCGCCATCGCTTGTACGCCAGCAGCGGGCGTAGATCTCAAATTGACATTAAGAAGTCTTCGTAACTGACCGAAATCATTGAAGTTGTATATTTTGAAGGGAGAGGAGCTAAAGGGCTCTGGTGACAATTTGTCAGGAGCGGGCTCGACGGGGAGGGAAGACGGGGCAGTGAACCTCTGGAACAATGTTTGGTGCGAACCCAAACCATCGCCCCGGAGGGCTGCCCCAATGTCAGTATTTCACGCACCCGCCCATTGCGCCAGCCACAGCGAGCGAGGAGAGCAAGCCCTCGCGCGATTGGTCGAGCAGGTCAACGCCTTGCGAGCGCGCCCGGTGACGGGGGAGGACTTCGAGGCAGTGGAGCGGGAGCTCCGTGGGCTGTTTGCCGAAGCCGAGCGCGAGGTGGTGGGGGAGACGCTGGAGCGTCTGGACGTGGACCTGCCATTCGTCGAGATGGAGGGGCGGCGGTACCACCGGGTGCTGCGCAGTCACGCGACGTACACGAGTGCGGGGGGAGCGGTGGGGGTGCATCGCACGCTGTACCGATGTGGCGGTGAGCGCGCGGTGGCGCCGATGGAGTGGCGTGCGGGGATAGTGGCGGGGCACTGGACGGGGCTGGCGGCGCGACAGGCGAGCGTGGTGGTGGCGCACGTGACGCCGCAGGAAGGGGAGGCGGTGTTTCGGGAGTGGGGGCGGATGAGGCCTTCGAAGAGCTCGCTGGACCGGTTGGCGAAGGAGTTGGGCGCGCGGTGGGAGGGGCAGCGTGAGGCGTTCGAGGTGGCGTTACGCAAGGGGTGCGCGGTGGCGGAGGAGGCGGTGACGGTGGCGGTGTCGCTCGATGGGGTGATGGTGGCGATGAAGGATGCGAAGCGGGTGGATGGGAGCTCAGGCTATCAGGAGGCGGGGTGTGGGACGCTCACGACCTGTGATGCCGAGGGGGAGCGGCTGGAGACGGTGTATGTGGGTCGGATGCCGCAGCCGTGCAAGGAGGCGTTGAAGAAGACGCTGTGCGCGGAGCTTGAGGCGGTGCTTGCAAAGCGTCCGGACCTGCAGGTGGTCAAGATAGCCGACGGGGCGCACGACAACTGGCGCTATCTTGATACGTTGGCGCCGCAGGGCACGTCGGTGGTGGACTTCTACCATGCGGCCGAGCAACTGAAGTCGGGACTCGATGCCTGCTATGGACAGGACGATGCGAAGGGGCGGGCGCACTACGAGAAGCTGCGCCATCTGTTGCGCCATGAGTGCGGCGGCGTGGAGAAGGTGATTCGTTCGCTGAACCATCAACGCAGGAAGCAGCCGGAGAACAAGCGTATCGCCGAGGTGTTGGGATACTTCCGCAACCACCGTCACCGCATGGGCTATGCCGAGGCGAAGGCACGGCATCTGCCCATTGGCTCGGGGGTGGTGGAGGCGGCGTGCAAGACGTTGGTCACTCCGAAAATCACTTTGGGAAGACAGGTGGAGCAGATGTACCTGGTCTATGTTGCAGGTTTGATCCTTGGGGTCTATCTCGCGCCCGGCTTGGCCCTGGCGCCCCGCGCCGCATTCGATTCTCGCCTCGCCTACGCGGTGCCCATCCTCAGTGTGCTGATCGTCACTACCCTCGCCCGGATACTCAAACCCTTGGGCCTGTTCACCGAAACGACCGTTTTCTCGGCAACTCTCGCGTTCGCAGTGATCGCCGCTTGGCGTCTCTACAGACTTCGCTCAACGGAGTCCGTCCATTGGCCGGCGGTTCATCGCCTAGTGTATCTGTTCAGCGTTTGCGTGGTGTTACCCGCCGCAGTCAGGCTCGGAACCTCCAGCTTTGAAGATGACGATGAGATCTATAGCTGGAACATGTGGGGCGTTCAGCATGCACTAGGGGAATCACATGATCTCTACTACACCGTTGCTCCCTATCCACAAGTCTTTTCGTATCTGATCGCATGGAGCTACCAGCTACTGGGATCCATTGATTTGCAGCTCCCGGTCAGATTCGCATTTGCCATACTCGGCGCTTCTCTCGTGGCGGCCATCGGAACGGCAAGCGTGAACATGAAATCAAGATCACTGCTGTGGTTCATGGGTCTGGTGATCTTTGCGTTGTTCCCGGCACATCTCCATCATCAAGGCTTGTCCAAGGGACTGGCTGAGCTTGTCATGATTCCCGCATTGGTCGTTTCGGTTGCTCTCTACCTTCAGCACGAGCGCGTCCTGGATTCGGGATCCTCCGTACATCTCTGGCTGGCAAGCGCCGCCGCCGTCGTCGCCGGACTCTCCAAACAACCGGCGTTGATCTGGCTGATGCTCACGTTTCCGATCCTGGCCGCCGCCGACACTGTTCAGCGGCGAAGGCCACTCACGACGTTGGCGCCAGTCGCCATCGCATGGGGCTGCGGCCTGCTCTGGCTCATGACGGAAGGGAATGGATTCTGGGCGAACGAATCTGTGGTCACACGTTCCCTCCAGGAACGAAACCTGTTCCAGCAGATGATCTACGCCTCGGAGAAATGGCTGCTCGACAGGCCGGTCGTGGTCGCCTTGCTGTTGATGTGCACGTACGTCGTCTTCCGGGGGCATAGGGGACGCGGTATCTTCATTGGATTGATGATTCCTTCGCTCCTGGCCTGGTTCTTCCTCGGTGCCTACAATTTGCGTCTCGGCATGCACGTCGTGGCCATTGCAGCGCTCTTGATCGCCGCAAACGAGTACTGGCCAAAAACATCCGGTGTGTCGGCGGCGACGACGAACGGCACGCGCGTCCCATCTTGGATTCGGCATCTCGTCTATGGCCTTGCGGCCGTGGTGGTAATCGTTTCGGGTGTCGGCGCATGGAAACGCATCGAGGACAGGGGCCCGGCATTCTCACTCTACGACGGCGGCAAGAATACGATCCAAACGTATTTCGGCGACGATGCAGAATTCGTTTACCGCGAGATCTACCGCAGCAATCATAAACTCTGGATCCCCTCCAATTACATATACGGCATTTTCTACGCCCACAACCCGATCATCCGGCCGGATCACCGAGTGGGCACATTCGATCTCGATCGGCTCAGAGCTGAAATCGTACGTGATCGGCCGGATTACCTCTTCGAGTCCGGCGATGTCGTTTCGTACGGGCCAGCCTCGGCGCTGCTCCGTCAGCTCGTGGCGGAGTGCGGAGACTGGTTCGAGACCGTCGTCGACCCGCTCAACAACTGGTTCGGCTATGCCGTATATCGCCTGAATCACGAAGCAGTTGAGCAAAATCGGGAATGCGACCCGTGATCGGAATCGTCATCCCTGCCCTTGACCCGCCCGAGACGCTGCTCGGCCTCGTCGACTCACTTCGCACCGGGGCGATGGGGCGGATCGTCGTCGTGAACGACGGTTCTGAGGAGCGTACGATGTTCCGCGCGCTTGAAAACCTGGAGGACGTCACCGTACTCCACCACGAAGAGAACCGGGGGAAAGGGGAGGCACTGAAGACCGGGTTTCGTCATCTCCTTGCGTGCGAAGCGCTTACGGGCATCGTCACCGCGGACGCTGACGGACAGCACCTCCCGGAGGACGTCGCCCGCGTCCGACGCTTGGCCGGGACGGAGCCCGGCGCATTGATCCTCGGAGCGAGAGGCTTCGAAGGCGATGTCCCCGTCAAGAGCGCCGTGGGCAACAAGGCTACACGGACGGTGCTCAAGATGGCGGCGGGACTCGATCTCAGAGACACGCAGACCGGCTTGCGCGCGGTGCCGAGATCGCTCGCCGAACGGTGCCTGGCCGTCGAGTCGGCCCGCTACGAGTTCGAGCTCGAGATGCTGCTGCTGGCGAAACGGATGGACGTCCCGATCCGGGAGACGGGCATCGCCACCGTGTACGTGGACCGCAATCGCGCTACCCACTTCCGCCCTGTCCGGGACTCGATCGGCATCTACCTGGTGTTTCTGCGGTTCCTGTCGGTCTCCGTGGTGTCCTTCTGGCTCGACATTGTATTCTTCGCCTTGCTGCACCACTCCACCGACGCCATCCTCTTCAGTACCTATGCGGCCCGGATTTCTTCGGGCACCTTCAACTTCCTCGGCAACCGGAGCTTCGTGTTTCGGGACGGCGTCCGGCGGTCTCCGGTGCGCGACGCCGCCGCCTACACGGGCCTCGCCTTCCTGATCGCCACGGCATCGGGTTTCGCCGTTCGAACCCTGTCAGGATGGACCGGGTGGGCGCCTGCGATCGTCAAGATCGGAGTGGATCCGTGCCTCTTCATCGTGAGCTTCGCGGTGCAGCGCTACGTGATCTTCAGGCCGACATGAAACGGCCGGATCCTGCCTTCTGCCACTGTCGGTGGAATCGCGTCCGCAGAGAGGTGTTACGCGGACACGTCGTCGTCAGACCCGCGTCTTCAGCCGGCTGTCTTGCTGCGTCTTCGCATCATCGTCAATTGCACGTTCCGCACTGGTTCAGGTCGAGCGTGCGTGCATCCGCTCGCCCGGAATCGACCTCGACCGCGAATCGCTCGCCGGCGCGGACATGCCGCCGAAGGTGTCCGCGGCACTCTGGGCACGGGGACACCGGAGCCCGCCTTGCGCGCCGTCCCGGCCTTCGTGGTGCGGCGGGGACGGTCCAGCCGCCCTCCTCCGTCCGGTCGAGGGGAAGGTCTGCACAGAGCGCGCCTGGCGGTCGTGGGGGAGCACAAACGGGGAATGGGTCCGTGCGCGGGCCACGTGACCGCTGTACGCTCCCAGCGGGGTGCTCCGCCCCTGCCGGAGCGCGAGCGGTCGAAGGCGGGCCGGAAGGAGGAGGACGCCATGCGGTACCGGGGAAGGGCCGCGGCGCTCTGCGCCGCGGACGCGCACACGAGGCGGCGGCTCGCCTCCGATCTGCCGAGCCTGACGTAGGCGGCGCCCGCGGTGAGCCGGCACCGGAAGAGCGGGAAGGACGCCTGGGAGTGGCTGCCGCGGGTAAGCCGGTGCTGGCTCGCGGCCCGGGTCGTGGCGGTCAAGCGCAAGCACCGGCTCACCGTGGACGCGCGCGAGGCGAGAGCCCTGGAGGGGGTCTTGTCGCGGTGCGCCTCGACCGCGATGATGGTGGACGGCGGGCGGGAGGCGGCGCCGTCGCCGGAGACGCCCGGCCCGGGCGAGGCCGACGCGCTACGGCGCTGGGACACGAACGGCAACGGGCGCATCACCTGCGGCGAGGCGCGCGCGCACGGCTTCGCCCCGGTGCGGCTCGGGGATCCGGCTTGGCGCTTCATGCGCGACGGCGATGGGGACGGCGTGGTGTGCGAGTGAAGGCGCGGACAGGCGCGCATGGCAGGCAAGCGGGGGACGGAGGCGGAGACTCATGGCACTGAAGCTACAAGTACCTTGGAGAAGGGCACCTCTTTCAGTCCAATACACTGGGCTCGACAGAGTAATTGACGAGATAAGAGCGTCGAATAGCCCGAATGTTCGGATAGAAGGAGATGATTTAGAAGAAAATGACGTACTCATAGAGAATTTTTTCAGGATGAACAATCGAGTTCCCGACGTCAGCAGATACCGTATCTGCAACGCTGGATGTTGTATACGCCATGACAACAGGTACCGTATCTGCAACGATAGATATATCAACCCTCACTGCGACATATCCGGAAAAGATCTGAAACGACAACTACAACTACAACCAGAAATTCGCAATATTGTGTTGCTTCTGGAGTCTCCGCATAAGGACGAATACCAACCCGGGAACATCAATTGCCCTATAGCGCCAGCCAATGGAAATACAGGTGACAACATTGACCGATGGCTGGGTACAGTACTCTCGTGCATCGAAGAGCAGCAACTCATCGTTCCAGGCGGCCATGTCATCATCTCAAACCCGATTCAATTCCAAACGTCTCTGCATGCTATTCATGGGCAGCCACTTGAGGATACGTGGGAAAAGTTGAGAAACAACGTTTGGTGGACGCTGTGGGATAAAAGTGGGAGGCGTGTCAAGCAGCGCTTCCTAGCAAGACTAAATAGAAAATACAACCCGAGTCTAATCATAAACGCCTGCACAGGCAAATTTACCCCTTGTAGGTACCTGACCTGCACACACCTCCAGTACCGCAGCCTAAAGGACCGGAAGCGTAATGTCACCAAATTTATTCGAGCGAAACTGCCGTTTGTGCCTCTCTACGAGGCTAAGCATCCTGGGCGTAACAACTGGACTGACTTCGATAATAATTGCCTACAGCGTATCCCGCTGCCCGACCCATAACGCCGGTAATCCGCAGTGAGCAGCATCACCTCGTCGAGGCGCGACGAGGTGCCGCCGCGTCCCCCATCGCCATCCGTCGAGCCGTCCAGCGTCCCGCTACGCCGGAGATGAACACGCTCCCCGGGCCTGTGACCGTGGCTCCTGCGGGACGCTGAGCGCGCATCAAGTGGCCCTGCCGGCTGTCGTGCGGACCGGGCCGCGTCCATTGCCGGGCATGGAGCGCTTCGCCACCGACCGGCCTCGTCGCGTGGTCCCCGCCTTGCAGGCGGCGCTTCGGCTCCGAGCGATCCGCGCGGTTCCTTCCGGTCGAGGCTCGGGGCAACATCGGGGCTTGGCGGCGGGACGGGAGATCCCGAAGGGGCGCGGCGGATGTGCGGGCGGTTCACCCAGGTCGTGAAGGCGCACGAGCTCGCGGCGCTGTACGGGGTCGCGGCTTCGGGCGTCGAGCTGCAGCCCCGGTGGAACGGTGCGCCGACTCAAGCCTTCCTCGTCTGCCGTCTCGATGCCGCGGCGCGGCGGGTTCTGACCTTTCAGCGCTGGGGCCTCGTGCCGTCGTGGGCGCGCGATCGGTCGATCGGGAATCGCCTGATCAACGCGCGGTCGGAGACGGTGGCGGCGAAGCCCGCCTTCCGTGCGGCGTTCCGGCGAAGGCGGTGCCTGGTCCCGGCGAACGGCTGGTTCGAGTGGCGCCGCACGCCGGCGGGGAAGGAGCCGATCTGGATCCGCCTGGCGGACGGCCGCCCGCTCAGCCTCGCGGGGCTGTGGGAGGCCTGGGGGGAGGGGGAGTCCCGGATGGAGAGCTTCACGCTCCTGACTTGCCCGGCCGGGGAGGCGCTTGCCGGCGTGCACGCGCGTCAGCCGGTGGTGGTGGCGCCGGAGGGGTACGGTGCCTGGCTGGCGGCGGAGACGCCTGCGGAGCGGGTGCAGGCGCCGCACGCGGGGCCGTTCGAGCTTCGGCGGGTGAGCGCACTGGTGAACAGCCCGAGGAACGACGTGCCGGAGGTCGTGCGACCGGTGGACGGGTGAGGGAGCGGTCATGCCGACAGGGACCCGGGACGGCCGGAGGCGCCTGTACCTGGACTTCGACGGGTACTTCGCCGCGGTGGAGGAGCAAGCGGCGCCGGCGCTGCACGGCCGGCCGGTGGCGGTGCTCCCGTACCCGGAGGCGCGCACCTGCGTGATCTCGGCGAACGCGGCGGCGAAGCGTCACGGGGTAGGGACCGGGACCGGGGTGGACGAGGCGCGGCGGCGCTGCCCGGGGATCGCCTTGGTGAGCCAGCGCCCGGATCTCTACGTGCGGGTGCAGCGCCGGATCGCGAACGCGGTGAACGCCGAGATCCCGATCGACGCGATGTGCTCGGTGGACGAGCTCTGCTGCGTTCTCGGGGCGCGGGACGGTGCGGAGGACGTGGGGCGGCGGATCAAGGCGCGGCTTCGCGAGGCGGTCGGTCCGCGGGTGACGTGCTCGATGGGGGTGGCGTCGAACCGCTGGCTTGCGAAGGTGGCCTCGGCGATGGACAAGCCGGACGGGCTCACGGTGCTCGATGCGCTGCCGGGCCGGCTGCTGGAGCTCGACCTCGAGGATCTTCCCGGTGTGGGCGGCCGGGTCCGGGCGCGGCTGCACCGTGCGGGGATCGAGACGGTGTCGGCGCTGTGGGCCGCGCGGCCGAGGGCGCTGCGGGCGGTGTGGGGGAGCGTGCACGGGGAGCGGCTGTGGTACGTGCTGCACGGTCACGACGTCGGGCCGCTGCGCACGCGGCGGGGTTCGGTCGGGCATGGTCGGGTTCTCCCGCCGGAGGCCAGGAGCTCGGCGACAGCGCGCCCGTGGGTGCGGCTGCTGGTGGTGAAGGCGGCGCGGCGGCTTCGTCGGGAGGGCTGGACCGCCGGGCGGCTGGGCCTGGCGGTGGAGCGGCTGGGGGCGCCGCCCTGGCAGGGGACGGAGGCGCTGGACCGCGTGAACGACGACCGGACGAGCCTCGCGGCGCTGAGGCGGATGTGGGCGTCCCTCGCGGCGGATGGCGCCGGCGGGGGGCTCTACCGGGTGCAGGTGTGGTTCGACCGCCTAGGAGTCTGCGCCGTAGAAAGGTAGTTCAAGCTACGAGAACGGATGGACGGGCCGGAACTCGATACGGGGATGGACACGAGGGCCGGGACACCGCAAAGGCGCAATGGCAGGCAGGGCACGCGCGAGGGTCCCAGACGTCCGGCAAGACCCCCGATAGGGAGATTCCGACCGTATCCCACCGGCGAGCCTTGCCCTCATACCGCCAGAAGCGGCTGCAACCGCTTGAGGTTCAGCGCCAGGCACACCAAGTCCCATTCCCCCCGCGCCTTGTCCAAGCCTCGTACACTGAACCGCCGGAATCCCAGGACCTCTTTGATCCAACCATTGGGCGCTTCGGACAGCCACTTGCGTTGCGCATACCGCTCCCGGCCCGTGGGCGTGGCCAGCTTCTCGACCATCCGGTGCGTCGCCGGGTGCCTCTTCGCGTCCTGGTCCGCCACCCGCTTGCCCTCGCGCCCCGGCGCCACGTACCCGTCGATGCCCCGCGCCTCCAGCTCCGACAAGTCCCGCTCGTTGCAGTACCCGGCATCGGCAAGCACCGTCTCGGGCTGCGCCTCGAAGGTCTCCTTGACCTCATCGAGCAGCCCCATCATCGCCCCTTGGTCGTTCGCGTTCGAGGTCAGCTCCGTCGCCACAATCAACTGCTGCTCACCGTCCACCGCCACCTGCGCGTTGTAGCACTGCTGAAACCCCTCCGCGCTGGTCTTCATGATGGCACTGTCGGGGTCGGTGAAGTGGCTCTGCGCCTTCTCATCAGGCTCCCCATAGGCGCGCTTGTACGGCTGGCCGCCCTTGGGATTGCGCTCCCATCCGGGCCGGCGCCCGCGCGCATCGTCGGCCTCGCGCTGCGCCGCCTCCAAACGCCCCTTCGCCGCTCGAATCGCCGCCAACCGGTCCTCGCGACGGCGCAGCTCCTCGGGCAGCTCGTCGCCTCGTAGCGACTCCCCAAAGCGCGCATCCTCCTCCGCATCGGTCTCGCGAGCCCGGCTCAGCAACGCTTCGACCTCCGCCTCCAATGCCCGCTCCTTCTCGCGCATCCGACCATAGCTCATCGCCTTGCGCTTGCTCGCATTCGCCCGCACCTTCGTCCCGTCTATCGACACCTTCCCGAAACGCGCCAATCCCATCTCGCGCGCCACTCGCACCACCCCCACGAACAGCCCCTTGAAGTCCTCCAAGTGCCGGCGGCGAAACTCGCACAACGTGCGGTGGCTCGGAAAGTGCCCCGCCCCCAACACCCGAAACGCCACGTCCTCCTCCAGCTTCCTCGCCATCGCCCGCGACGAGAACACCCCCGTCGCATACCCATAGAGCAGCACCTTGACCATCATCCGAGGCTCATACGGCGCGTTGCGTCGGCCATCGCCTTCATACGGTGCGTAGAACGCCGTCAAGTCCAGTCCGTCGACCAGGTCGCTGACGTGATGCGCAAAGTGCCCTTCGGGCAGCCACTCGCGCACGTCCGGCGCCAGCAGCAGCATCTGGTCCGGCTCGTAGGGGCGGAATGTCGTCGCCATCCGGCTCTCTCCTTCGGCTCAGTCTGCCTATTGTCGCATTGTTTTCTACGGCGCAGGCTCCTAGTTCGCCGCGGTCCGGCTCGTCGTGGTTCGGCCTGCCGGGTCGAGCCGGGTTGGCTGCATCGGCAGCGCGGTCCGTACCGGCTGCACTGGCCGTATCGGCAGCGCCGTTCGCACCGACTGCACCGGCCGCATCGGCAGCGCGGTCCGTATCGGCCGGGCTGTCCGCACCCACCGCATCGGCCGCACCGGCAGCGGCGTGGGTGCGGGTCCGGCTCCGGGTTTCGGCGCTGGCCTTGGCGACGGTCTTGCCGCTGGTCCCGGTCTTGTCGGCGGTCCCGATCTTGCCGCCGGTCTTGCCGTCGATACCGTCAGCCCGGACCGGCACGTTCGCGGCCCGCAGGACGGCGGTGAAGAAGCGGGCCACGTCCTCGCTCCGGCCGATGGCGGCGCGCACCTGTTCGAGCTCCGCGGCCACCGCCTCGGGCTTGAGCGTGTGCTGCGCGAAGCGCGAGCGGCTGGCCTTCTCGCGGTCGCGCGCGTTCTCCCACCCGGCGTGGATCGTCCGCGTCTGCGCGTCGAGATCGTCGATGAAGTCGAGGGCGAGCTGATGCCGGCCCGCGCCCGCCTGCTCGCGGAATAGCGCGCCCTCGAACAGCGCTTCCGCGATCTGCTCGCCGGAGCCCGGCACCGCGACGGCCACCCCGAGGTCGCTCTTGATGCTCTTGTGCTTGCGGATGAGGACGTCGAGGATCACCCCGTCGATCGGGTTGTCGGCGCCGTAGTACGTGACGGCCCGCACCTCGCGCCTCTCCTGCCCGAAGCGGTCCACCCGGCCTTCGCGCTGCTCGTGGCGCGTGGGGTTCCACGCCAGATCGTAGTGCAGGACGGCATCGAAGTGCTCCTGGAGGTTGATGCCCTCGGAGAGGCAGTCCGTGCAGACGAGCACGAAGCGGCCGCCGCCGGCGGCGAGGGAATCGATGCGCGCTTCGCGTTCGGCGGGAGGAAGCCGGCCGGTGACCGATTCGACGCGGACCTGTTCCGGGAGCGCGCCGCGCAGATGGCGCGCGACATAGTCCGCGGTATCGACGAAGCGGCAGAAGACCACCGGATGGAAGCCGTCCTTCAGGAACGCCTTGACCTCGCGCACCGCGCCCTGAAGCTTGCGGTCCTCCTCGGGGGCGACGGCCCCGGCGCGGCGGGCGAGCTCCAGCAGCTTGCGGCGGGTCGCCGGACGGCCGCCTTCGGTGTCCGAGCCGGGGCTGAGGTCGAGGGGTACGGTATCGTCATCGTCACCCTGGTCGAGGACGCTGCGGCGGCCCACTTCGTCCACGTCTTCCTCGTCTTCGGCCTGATCGGCGGCGGCCCGGCTGCGCAGGGTGGCCACCGCGGCGGCGGGGCTCGACGAGACGCAGCGCAGCAGTGCGAGCGCCGACCAGTAGCGCACCCGCTGCCGGCGCCGCCCGCCGCCGTCCTCGCTCACGTACTCGCGGGCGAAGGCGAGGACGTCGTCGAAGAGCCGACGGTAGGCGGGGCTGAACGTGTAGGTGGCCTCCTTGTCCCTGCGTTCCGGGAACGCGGTGTCGGTTTCGAGGTAGCGTCGGACGTCGCCGCGGCGGCGCTGGACGAGGTGGCGGGCGAGCCGGCGGCGGACGCCTTCGCGCTCGGCCCGGTCGAGGTCTGCCGGCAGGTCGGCGAAGCCGTCTTCGAGCAGGCCGAGGAGGGAGCGGAACGCCTCCTCGTTCCCGCTGTGCGGGGTCGCGGTGACCAGCACGAGATGGCGCTCCGGATCGGCAGCGAGGCGGCGCAGGAGGTCGTGGCGCTGCTGGCGGCCCCGCCGGCTCCGCCGGCTCCGCTGGCCCCGCCGGTCACTCCCGGTGCGGCCGGTGGCGCCGCTGGTGCCGCCGGTGGCGCCGCTATCGCTGCGGCTGCCGCCGGCGAGCGTGCAGCCGTGGGCCTCGTCCACGATCACGAGCTCCGGGCACTTGAGGGCGAAGTCCTCGGCGCGGCGGGCCGCCTTGATGAAGTCGGTGGAGACCACCGTGACGGGATGCCGCTCGAAGACGGAGACGCCGAGGGGCAGGTCGCGTTCGAGCCGTTGGATGGTGCTCGAGAGGACGAGCTCCGCTTCGAGGTGGAACTTCTCCGCCAGCTCCCGCTGCCATTGCTCCGCCAGATGCGGCGGGCAGAGCACCGCGATCCGGCGGATCTCGCCGCGGTCGAGCAGCTCGCGGGCGATGAGGCACGCCTCGACGGTCTTGCCGATGCCCACGTCGTCGGCGACGAGCAGGCGCACCGGGTCGAGATCGAGGGCCATCATCAGCGGCACGAGCTGGTAGGGCCGGGGCTCGACGGCGATGCGGCCAAAGCTGCGGAAGGGGCCGGCGGCGGTGCGGGTGGAGAGGCGCGCGGCGTCGCGCAGGAGCCGGCCGGAGGCGAAGTCGCCGAGGTCTTCCCGGCCCGGCAGCCGGAACGTCGCCGGCGCGACCGGCTCCACCGCCGGCAGCAGGCCGGTGACCTCCTCGTCCAGCCCGACGACCGGGCGGAGCATCAGCAGCTCGTCCGTGGATTCGGGCAGCACGACCCATTCCCGGCCCCGCGCCCGGACGAGCGCGCCCGGCCCGGAGAGGGAGGCGGCGTTTGTCGTGGAAGGTGTCCGGTGCACTGTCGGTTGTCAATGGACGGCCGGGCGTCGAGCAGGGCGATCGCATTTGGACATAAGTGGCGCCGGCACTGCGCGATCAACAAATTGTCGCCATCAATCTTGTAGACGAGTCGATGCTCGCCGTCGATCCGTCTCGACCAGAAGCCTTCCAGGTCGCCTCTCAAGGCTTCCGGCCTGCCGATACCCTCACAGGGTGTGCGACGGACTTCCTCGATGAGCCTGTTGACTCGTCCAAACCCTATGCGGTCGGATTCCTGCCACTCAAGATGTTCTCCCCACGCATCCGCCGTAAACGACAGCTTCAGTCGCATTCAATCAACTCGTGCTCGAATACCTTGCCGGCCTTCGCATCGGCAATGGAGCGCCGAAGGCGTCGAGCATTCTCCGGGCTGCTCAGCAGGAACTCGGTTTCGTCCATCCGGCGAAATCCACTCTCGCTCGCCGAGGCAGTTGCCGGCGCCGGCTGAACAGCCGCCGCTTGAGCGTTGCTCCGGGGTTCGTGCTTGCTCATGGTGGTGGACTCCCCGTAGCTGGAGGCAGGGTAGCGTCACGGTACATGCCCCGGGAGCTTTGTCCAACGAGATGTGAGCCTGAGCGGAGGAGCGGATTCCAACGAGGCAGAGCTGTAGCGTGGAGTCCGGGATCTGGCGTTGCCTCGCTTCTACTCGCTCGCTCACGGCACCGAACACATCGGCATGACGCCGGAACACGGCAACCCAGTCCGCCGCATCGGCGGTATCGGCTTGCGGCGTGTGGATGTGCGCGAGCCGGAGGGTTCGTTGGCGAGGTGGTCGAGGGCGCCCACCCCGCCCGCCGGCCCCGACAGCACGAGGTTCACCGGGCGCACCGCCACCTGCCGGACCGAGATCGCCCGTCCGTTCGATTGCAGCACCAGCAGCTCCGGCCCGAGGCCCAGCGCGCGCAGCCGTTCGTCGAGGGCGTGCAGGTAGCGCACCACCTTGGGGCCGACGTAGGCGTTGACCACGGTGGTGGAGCCGCGCTCGTACTCGCCGATGACCGGCACCACCTCATGGGAGAGCGACACCCACTCGAAGCCCGCCCCCGAATGCTTGAATCGGGGGCCTGTCCCCGAGCGCTGAAATCGGGGGCCCGCCCCCGAATGCTCGAATCGGGGGCCTGTTCCCGAGTGACGGGATCGGGGACCGCCCCGCCCGCGCAGCACCTCGGCGCAACGGCGCTCGTGGGCGCCGTTCTCGAAGCTGTGCAGCAGGCAGACCGCGACCGACCCCACTCCCTCGGCCCGGAACGTCTCGATCGCGGCGTCGAGGTCGGCCTCGTCGAGCGGCTCGACCTCGACGCCCCGGGCGTCGATGCGCCCGCCGACCGGCAGGCGCAGGGAGCGCGGCACCAGCACCGGCGGATACGGGGGACGGTGGTCGAAGGGGTCCGTCCGGAAGCCGCGCCGTGCTTCGAGGAAGCCCCGGAAGCCGCGGGTGACGAGCATCCCGACCCGCGCCCCGCTACCCTCCAGCACGGTGTTGGTGGCGACGGTGGAGCCGTGCAGGAACAGCGTGCAATCCGCCAGCAGGTCTTCGACGCGCGCCCCGAAGGACCGCGCCGCGTGCTCCAGTGCGTCGAGCACCCGCGGCTCGGATCGGCGGGCACCGACGGCACCTTGAACACGTGGAAGCGGCCGCCGGCGTCCACCAGCACCATGTCGGTGAAGGTGCCGCCGACGTCGACGGCGATCCGCCAGGGCGGCGCCGGAAGAGGTTGGGAGGCGGCGAGTGGATCGGATCGCATCATGGCTCGGAAAACGGCGCTGTTTGCCCGCACACCGGTGTCAGGAGCACTCGGCTATCTGGCGAAGCTTCGCCTCGGACCCACGAGGCAAACGACGCCACCGGCTCCTGGGAGGCGCATCCTGGGAGCGGCGTGTCCCTCCGGGACAGCGTGTCCTGTACGGACACGGGTGTCCCGCCCGCATTTCTCCCCGCCGCGCTGCCCACTACCAGTCACCTGCAGACCGCACCAAGCCTGCTTCACGGGATTCTGCTCGATCTTGGCCTGATGGACGTTGACCACGGGCATGAACCGATCTTCGCCGATGGGAGAGCGGCCAGGAACATAGCCGAGTGTGCGCATGGTCAAGCACGGCGGCCCGGGCGCGCTCGCCCGGCGTCGGCCGGCCTGCCGGCACAGGCGCATGGATCGTCATTCGCGCGGATGGCCGGAGCGGATCCAATCCGGGCCGTGTCGACGGGAGTGCCATACCGAGGGGCGCTTGCCGGTCGGGTACCGATGCGGGACAATTCGATGCCATGACACCACAGTACGAGATGGCATGGTGACGTCATGCGAAGCACGGTACGTATCGACGACGACCTCATGACCGCCCTGCGGGCGCGCGCCCAAGCGGAGGGCCTGTCCCTCACCCGTATGCTCAATCGCCTGCTCCGGGCCGGTCTGGCCGCATCCCTTCGATCCCGCGAGGAACGCGAACGGTACGAGGAAGCGACCGTCCGGATGGGACGTCCCCGCTTCGACCTCGACAAGGCGCTGTCGCTCGCGGCCGATCTCGAAGACGAGGAGATCATCCGCAAGACGGCGTTGCGCAAATGAAGGTCGTCGACGTCAACGTGCTCCTCTACGCGGTCAACGAGGATGCGGAGCGGCACACGGTGCTTCGCCGGTGGTGGGAGGAGGCCCTGAACGGAGACGAATCCGTGGGATTGCCGTGGATCGTCCTGTCCGGCTTCCTTCGCATTGCGACGAATCCGAGGGTGTTTCCGGCGCCCATGCCGGTGGATCGGGCGCTGGCCAAGGTAGAAACGTGGATCTGTGCCGAGACCGTCTCGGTGATCGTCGAGAAGCCTGCGCACTGGCGCGTGCTGCGTGATCTTCTCCGGGACGCCGGCACGGCGGGCAATCTGGCCACCGACGCGCACTTGGCCGCCATCGCGATCACGCATGATGCAACGCTCGTGTCCTGCGACGGCGACTTCGCCCGCTTCCGCGCACTGCGCTGGGAGAACCCCCTGCACGCCGCGTAGCGGATCCCCGCTGGGGGACGGAACGCGGAACGTGAAGAGGGAGGAGGCTGACGGATGCCTGGCAGGAGGCCTGACGGGAGATGTCCGACGGATTGACCCTCGGATCAGGATCAGGTTCAATCTGGAATTGGATTTTCCATTTTTCGACGCAAATTGGAACTTGTAAGTCGATTCTTCCAGGTCCCGGACCGGAGCTGCTTCCTGTTCGGCCCGCGCGGAACCGGCAAATCCACCTGGTTGCGCCGGCGTCTGCCCGACGCCCTGTACCTGGACCTGCTCGATCCCGCCCTGCATCGCCGCCTGAGCGCCCGCCCCGAGCGCCTTCGGGAGCTGATGGCAGGGGCGCCGGGCCGGGAAACCGTGGTCATCGACGAGGTCCAACGGATCCCGGAGCTGCTCACCGTCGTTCATGCCGTCCTGGAGGAGCCGGCGCCGCCGCGCTTCGTGCTCACGGGGTCGAGCGCCCGGAAGCTTCGGCGCGGCGGTGTGGACCTGCTCGGCGGTCGGGCCGTGCTCCGCACCCTGCATCCCTTCATGGCCGCGGAGCTGCCGGACTTCGACCTCGGGCGGGCGCTCCGCATCGGGCTGCTGCCCCTGGTGGCAGGCGCCTCCGACCCGGCGGGGGTCCTCGACGCCTATGCGAGCCTGTACCTCGAGCAGGAGGTGAGGGCGGAGGGACTGACCCGCAACGTCGGGGCCTTCGCCCGGTTCCTGGAGGCGGTCGCCTTCTCCCACGGCGCGCAGCTCAACGTCTCGGCGGTGGCCAGGGAATGCGAGGTCGAGCGCAAGGTCGCCGCCGGATACGTGGGCATCCTGGAAGATCTGCTGCTCGCCTTCCGGCTGCCGGTCTTCCGCAAGCGGGCCAAGCGCGCGACGGTGGTCCACGAGAAGCTCTACCTGTTCGATGCCGGGGTGTTCCGTTCGCTCCGTCCCAAGGGGCCGCTCGACCGCCCCGAGGAGATGGAGGGGCAGGCGCTGGATGGGCTGGTGGCGCAGCACCTGCGCGCGTGGGCCGCGTATTCGGGGCACGATGCGAGGGTCTGCTTCTGGCGGACGCGGGCCGGCGCCGAGGTCGACTTCGTCGTCTATGGAGAGACGGGCCTCCAGGCGTTCGAGGTCAAGAACGCGGCCAGGGTGCATTCCCGCGATCTGCGGGCGCTGCGGGCGTTCCGCGAGGACTGGCCCGAGGCGGAGACCGCGATGCTCCATCGCGGCCCCGAACGGCTGCGGATCGACGGCGTGTGGTGCCTGCCGGTTGAGGACTTCCTGCGCCGGATGGTCCCGAACCGGGGCCTGCTCGCATGGCTGTGAGCCGACGACCGCACACACTTGACGACACCCTGCCGTTTTCCATGGATTTCGACCAAGTTGGTCATTTGGTCGAGCAAGATGGCGGAAGCTCCTGCACGTCCCACGGCTCGGACGCCGTTTCCCCGCTGGAAGCCGTGGGAAGCCAAGGCGCGGTTCAGCGAGGTCGTCCGGCTTGCCGCCGCGGGTCAGCCACAACGGGGGAAGGTGCATGGCCGCGACCGCCGTTGATGCTCGCGGGGCGCCGAAGTACACTCGACCGCGACTTCCGGCCCGGAGCCCCGCCCGGAGGGGAACGCGCCATGTCGCCCGAGCTCATCGCCATCATCGTTGTCGGGCTTTCCAACGCCGCCGCTCTCGTCTTCCCGTGGGGCCTGCATTGCGACGCTGCGGACCCTCGCGGGCGCATGGCGCGGCTGGAAGGGTTGTTCGAGGGGTTCACCCGCCGCGAGCCGGCGGCGACGGGAACGGGCACGGCATGAGCGCCACCGCCTTCGACGCCTTCAGCGCCGCCCGCGCCCTCGAAGCTGCGGGAGTCGAATCCAGACGGGCGGAAGTCGTTGCATCGGCGATCGCCGCCCAGGCAGTGACGCGCGCCGACCTCGAACCGCTCGCCACGAAAGCCGAGCTTCGCATCCTGCAATGGGTTGCCGGCATCCAGTCCGCCATCACCCTTGCCACCTTCGCCATTGTGGCTGCCAAGCTGCTCTGACCCGCGTCCCGCGGCCACCGATGGTCGTGTCGGCAAGTTCGAGGGCAAGGGTACGGACCACGTCGAACAACTCATTGGCCGTGGGCTTGAACGGCAACCTGAGAACGGCGATGCCGTGATAGTGCGATGGATCGAATCGCATGGGATTGCCGAAATCCAGGTCGAGGGTGACCAGGCACTTATGCTCGGCACGACAAATGGCGACAAGATCTTCGTCGCTGGCAGAGGAGAGTCCTTCCTCTGCCACCGTGGTGACCTCGTGGCCTGACGTTCGAAGAATATCCGCACCTCGATTGCCGAGGTTCTCATCAAGCTTGATCTTCAAGTCGAGAGCTCCAAGGGAACATCGACATAGCGTTCACGAGACATCGCTCCGTAGGCGATACAGGCGAGAACGTCCGCTTCTTCGATACCGGGATACTGTTCCAGGAGCTCCCGGATCGTCCAGCCGCTGGCCAGAAGATCGAGCACCAGGGATACCCAGATACGATGTCCCCTGATGCAGGGCTTTCCAAAACAGACGCTCGTATTGATCGATATTCGGGAGAGGAGCTCTTGCTTGCTCATCCGCTGGTTCATCGGAGAACCTCCATCTCTTGATAAGGAAACCCTTTTGTCGCCGCCAGGAAACCGGACCGCCGCCGAATCCGGGACCTTGGCGTTTGCGCCCGATCGGTGGAGCTACGCATCACCGGACATTGCCCCGCCTCGGCGCCATCCATCTTTTCCGAAGCGCGTCGTTCTGTTCCTGGATGGCGAGCTTGCGCCTGAGTCGGTTGCCCTTGCCGTATTGGATGACGCCTTCATGCTGAAGGCGGCCGACCACGATCCCCGGATGCACGCCGACCCTCGCGGCGAAAGCCCGGATGCCCGCAAGGGTGGTCAATCGATGGAACTCCTTCTCATGGTTCCGAGGGATCAGGAATCGACCGGCGAATCGATCGGCCTCGTCTTCGAGCTTCGGGTCACCGCCGCCGGATTCGATGAAGGCAACTCTTTTCCCATGCAGCAGCAGGTGCCCGGCTTCATGGTAGAAGGAAAACCAGAAATGGTCCTCCCACTTGTAAGCGAAGGCTCAACTGGATCATGGCCTTGGCCGGCGTGAGCCACCGGCAGGCCCCCCACGCCCGTGCCCCGGCAATCTCCGGAACGAAGACGAGGGCGACGCCGCTCATTGCGCAACGCTCCACCATGCGTGGAGCGTAGTCTTCCGGATCGAGAAGGGTCATACCGCGAATGTCCCGAAGCGCGGAACGGAACCCCTGCCCGGAGAAAGGCTCGCACTCCATTTTTTTCGCTTCGATTTCCCCTATTCTCAGCCAGGCCACCAAGGCGCCCGGATCGATCTTCGACGCTTTCGATTGCCTGAAGCTCGCATCGAGGGTACGCCACTTGTCTTCCCAGCTCGCCCTGTCCGCGACGCCGAAGAAGGTCAGAACCCTCCGGAGTTGCTCCACCTTGTCTTCCGTTCCGGCGATCACGCCGCGCTTCACCAACTGTGAGACAGGCACTTGGGCGAGCATGTCGATCTCGGCCTCGAGTCTCTTCCGCTCGGCGGACTTCGCCTTCCCCTCCTGGTAATCGCGCTCCAGATTGTTCCAGAACCGCGCCGGGATTTCGGTCACCTTCTCCAACGCCAGTGCGGTCGCGGGTGTAACGGGAGCCTTGCCCTTGACGATCTGGTTGATGGTCTTGGGCGTCAGTCCGGTGCGATGGGCCAGTTCGACCTGGGTCATTCCCAGTGCGCCGATGGTCTCTTCAAGCGTCTCGCCCGGCGGGACCGCCCAGTCCGGCTCGAAGGGGGCGGCCATTCGTTCATTCATCTCTCGTCTCCTCTCGAAAGGATACGTGTCCGATCAACACGACAGCCGTAACACGGTCCCAATCGAGCACACCGTCCGATCCGGCAGGCGGCGCTTCGTCCGCAGGAACGAAGATCAGCCGGTACGGGCTATCGAGATCGACCGATAGCTGGCCCTTCCTGTCCCCCCGCAGCGCATGGCAGCGGGCTCCGGGCAATCGCCGCATGTCGGCCAGAACCTCGGCAGCGCGAAATTGAGCGGCCTCTTTCGGAGCTGCTTCGCCCGTTCCGGTCCGCAGGTGCGGTTCATCACCCGTGCATCACTACAGGCTTTCTCGAACCGTTTGGTTGCGAAATGGACATCCAGCGATATTTGCCGATGTTGGATGAACCTGACACGTTAATGAAATAGGGAAAGAGAATCCATCCGCCGAGCCGGGCCGGCCGGCGATCCCGCTCCCTTGCCACCAGTGCGCTCCGGGCTCCGGCCGTGGGGTATGCTGCCCGGCCATGACACTCACCGGAGGCGCATTCCGCCATGACCATCCCTGCCACCACCATGCACACCGGGCCCCTCGGCTCCACCATCCACGTCCTGCGCGCCGACGCCGGCACCATCGCCGAGCTCGCGGCCATCGACTGGAGCCGCCACTTCTCCCGGGTCTGCCTCGACCCGGTGCGCGGGATCATCACCCTGATGGCGCCCTCACGCCTCCATGACGACTTGTCCGAGATCCTGGGCCACGTCGTGGGGGCCGCGGGCAGCGTTCTCACCGGCACGGCAAGGGGACTGCGCAGCGCCCGTTTGCGCAGGCGAGACGAGCCGCCCGGCACGGGGATGGAGCCGGACTGCGAGTTCTACGTGGGCGAGCGCGCCAGAGGGTATCTGGCGGCCCTCGCCGAAGGGGAGGCGGAGGCCGACGCCTACTTCGAGCACATCGCGCCGGACTTGGTGGTGGAGGTCGAGATCACGCACGCCGACGAGGGCAAGGCCGGGCGCTACGGGGAGATGGGGGTGCGTGAAATGTGGCGGTTGCACGGTCGCAAGGGCACGCGGGAGCTGGGTGTGGAATTCCTCGCGCTCCGCCCCGGGAGCGCGCCGCGGCGGCTGGACGCCTCGGTGGTGCTCGAAGGGCTCACGCCGGACGACGTATGCGAGGCGGTGGACGAGGTCAGGCTCGGCCCGACCCCCACCGCGCAGATCGAGGCGGTGACCCGGATCGTGCACCGGCGGCGACAGGCGGGCGTGCGGGTACGGGAGGAGGAGGCGCCGTACCTTTCGCCCGGAGACCCGGCCGATGGCGATCACGGCACAGCCTGACCTCTCCCGGAACCGTCAAGCGGTGGGAAAGCCGTGACCTTGACGGCGCCGAACCTGCTCCGGCGGGCCACGGTGGCCACCGTGGCCTGCCTGTCCCTGGTCTCGGGGACCGTCCCGTCCGAATCGTCCGCAGCGCATGAGGAGGCCAACGCCCTCGCCCTCTCGGCCTCGCCCTATCTGCGCCTGCACGCGGGCGACCCCGTGCACTGGCGGGAATGGAGCCCGACGCTTGTCGCCCAGGCCGGGGCCGAAGATCGGCTGATCTTCGTCTCCGTGGGCTACTTCGCGTGCCACTGGTGCCACGTGATGCAGCGCGAAAGCTTCTCCGACCCCGAGGTCGCGGCGCTGCTCAACGCGCACTTCATCTCCGTCAAGGTCGATCGCGAGCTCGACCCCGCGCTCGACGCGCAGCTCCTGCGCTTCGTCCAGGCGACTCGCGGCCATGCGGGATGGCCGCTCAACGTCGTGCTCACTCCGGAGGGAGCTCCGCTGTTCGGCTTCACCTACCTGCTGCCCGAGGTCTTCACGCAGCGTATCGAGCGGCTCGTCAGACGGTGGGACGCGGACCGCGCTGCGCTCGCGAGCGCAGCGCGCGAGATGTCGGACGCCCTGGAGAGAGGGTCGGGGCGCCCGCGGGCGGCGGGAACGATGGACGCGGCCGGGGTGGGCGCCCTGAACGATGCGTTCACGCAGCAGGCGTCGCAGATGGCCGACGGGCTCGCCGGCGGGTTCGGCCAGGAGCAGAAGTTTCCGTTCGTCCCGCAGCTCGCGTTGCTCCTCGACGAACAGCGCCGCCGTCCGGTCGAGGACCTCGATGCGTTCCTCCGCCTCACGTTCCGGGCGATGGCGTCGCTGGGGCTTCGCGACCAGCTCGGCGGAGGGTTCTTCCGCTACGTGACCGCCCCCGGCTGGCAGGTGCCGCACTTCGAGAAGATGCTCTACGACAACGCGTTGCTCGCGGAGCTCTACTTCGACGCCGCCGACGTACTCGGCGAGCCCGCCTTCGAGCGGGTTGCGACGGACACCGTCGAGTTCATGCTGCGCGAGCTGGCGTCGCCGCTGGGCGGGTTCTACTCGAGCCTCTCCGCCGTGGACGGGGAGGGTGTCGAGGGCGGGTACTACCTGTTCGACGCCGCGGCCCTCGACAGCGTGCTCGACGCCGGCGAACGCCGGATCACGGAGGTCGCGTGGGGGTTCGGGGGCGTGTCCCCGATCGATCACGGGTATCTGCCGGTGCAGGCGGCCGAATCGAGGGACGAGGTGGCGCGCAGCGCCGGCCTGTCCGTGGAGGAGGCCGCGGCGCGGCTCGATTCGGCAAGGGAGAAGCTGCTCGAAGCGCGCACCCGGCGCGTGCTTCCGCGCGACGAGAAGCGCCTCGCGGGGTGGAACGGCCTCGCGCTCTCGGCGCTCGTGCGCGCGTCGCAGCGCCGGGGCGGCGCGCGTTTCGTGGCACCGGCGCGCGGCGTCGTGCGTTTCCTCACCCGGGGGCTCTGGGACGGAACGACGCTCGTGCGGGCCCGCGCGGGAGGGCGGCCGGCCGTGCCGGCAACGCTTCAGGACTACGCCTATGTCGCCCGCGGCCTGATCGCGTTCGCGAAGGCCCACGGGCGCGAGCAACATTGGGAGCTGGCGCGCGGGATCGTGGAGGGTGCGTGGAGGCGCTTCCACACCGCCGGCGGCTGGCGCCTGTCCGACGCGCGCGGGTTGCCCTACGCCGGGACGGAGCCCGCCATCGCGGACGGCCCGATGCCCTCGCCCTCGGCCGTGCTTCTCGACGCCACGATGCACGTCGCGGATCATTTCGACGACGGCGCGCTCCGCGCACGGGCACGCACCGCACTGCTCGCGGACGATGCGATGGTACGTTCAGCCGCGTTCTTCCATGCGACCCGCATCCGCGTACTGCGGGGATGGAAGTTCGATCAGGCCGGATGATGGAGCGAGCGGCCCCCGGCCGGGGTTCATTCCCGGGAGAAGACGTCATGGTGGAAGTGGACGACAAGGAGGTGGAAGCGAACGACACGGGCATTCGGCGTGTGGCCTGCATCGGCGCGGGTACGGTGGGATCGGGGTGGGCGGCAGCCTGCCTCGCCAGGGGACTCGATGTCGTCGCGTGGGATCCGTCCCCGCACGGCGAGGCGGCGTTGCGGAGAAACGTCGACGACGCCTGGCCCTCGCTGGAGCGGCTCGGCCTCGTGCCGGGCGCGAGCCGGGAACGGCTCTCGTTCGCGTCGGCCATGGAGGACGCGGCCTCCGCGGCCGATTTCATCCAGGAGAGCGCGCCGGACGACGAACCGCTCAAGATCGACCTGCTCCGCGCGATCGACGCCGGGTGCGACCCGGAGGTGGTCATCGCAAGCTCGTCGTCGAAGTTCCTGCCGAGCCGGCTCGCCTCGTGCTGCGCCCGTCCCGAGCGGGTGCTCGTCGGCCATCCCTTCGTTCCCGTGCAGATCGTCCCGCTCGTCGAGGTGGTCGGCGGCGAACAGACCGGCGCGAGCGCGATCGAGCGTGCGCGGAGCTTCTACGCGGCGCTCGGGAAACGGCCGCTGGTGCTCAAGCGCGAGATCGAGGCGTACATCGCGAACCGGCTCCAGGCGGTGGTGTTCGAGGAGGCGAAACAGCTCGTCGCCCTCGGCGTATGCGATTACGACGACGTCGACAAGGCGGTCAACTGGGGGCCCGGACTTCGGTGGCCGATCGTCGGACCGGTGACGCACCGCCATCTCGGCGGCGGCAAGGGCGGGGTGCGGCACATGATTGCGCACTTCGGCTGGAAAGGCCCGGAAGAGCAGAAGCAGGCGTTCATCGAGGCGGTCGAGGCGAGATGGGGCCACGTGGATGTCGCGGAGCTCGAACGCTGGCGCGACGAGAACCTGATCACGATGCTCAAGCATCTGACGCCACCGCCCTGAGCCGCCGACGCCGGTTCGCCGTGGCGCATGGCCGGCCGTCGGCCGAGTCGCGATCCGGCTTGGTACCTCTGCACAGTGGTTGTGGCCGGTTCAGGCGGCATGGGCAGGGCCGCACCGAGCTCCGGAGGAATATCCCGACCTGCGCCGATCGGCCGGAACCAGTCGATCAACACCACTGTGCAGAGGTATCAGGGCGCGAACGCCGCAATTCCGCAGTTGACAGCGCTCGCCGGACTCGTGTTCCCTAACCCGGCGGGCGGAGTCGAAACCGGGAATGAGTCGTCATGAGCGCAAGATCCGTGCCATTCGGAAACGGCGCGTCCCTCGGGGATACGGGCGTCCCGCCCACCCTGGTCATTCCCGCGCAAGCGGGAATCCATGCATTTCCGGAAACGGCGTGTCCCGCGGGGATACGGGCGTCCCGCCCACCCTGGTCATTCCCGCGCAAGCGGGAATCCATGCATTCCGGGAACGGCGCGTCCCTTGGGGACACGGGCGTTCTGCCCGTTCGGGTTCCAGGATCCGCAACCATGCGATGCGGGCGAGGTCCCCGTGTTCCCGGGGGAGCCGGTGTCCGCCGTCCTGATCCGGCAACACCGGATTCGGGCGCCGGTTCATTTCTTCAGCACGTCGTGCGAGATTCGGGCGACAAGGGACCCACGGCCACAAGCGGCGCCATCCTTGTCGCGGCACCTGTCGCAAGATTGCCGGCGGGGGTCATGGCCCTTCTTTCCTCGCTGCGACGGTCGAATCAGGCGGTCGAGGCCACCACGGCGGATGCCGGGAGGCCGTTTCCCGGAGGAACGGAGCCACGGTCCGACCGGCTGCCGTGCATCTTGCGCACGATACGGCGAACCAGGAACGGCCTTGCGGCGGCGATGCTGGTCGCGGGCCCGCTCACGGCGGCGGCCGGCGGCGTCGACGAAGCGTTCGGCGCGGCCCTCGAGCGCCGCGACGTCGCGGGTGCGGCCACGCTGCTCGACGCGGGCGCGGATCCGAACCTCCGGCTCAGGCACGGCAAGACCGCGCTCATGGCGGCGGCGAAGGCCGGTGCGGCGGGCCTCGCGGGCCGGCTCATCGAGCGCGGGGCGGACATCAACGCCCGCAACGACAACGGCGGGACCGCGCTGATGTTCGCGGCGATCCCGGGCCATCCGGAGACGGTCGCGCTGCTCATCGACGGGGGCGCGGACGTCAACGCGGTCGGGCACTTCAACTGGACCGCGCTGATGGTGGCGGCGTCGAAGGGGCACGGGGCGTGCGTGCGGCTTCTGCTCGAACGCGGCGCCGATCCCAACATTCAGGACACCTACGGCTGGACGCCGCTGATGCGCGCGGTGTACGGGAACAAGCGCGCCGCCGTGGCCGCGCTGATCGCGCATGACCGGGTGGACCTGGAGGCGCGGGACGAGCGGGGCGCGACGGCGCTGCACGTCGCGGTGGAGCGGGGCAACGCGGCGCTCGTGGCGGAGCTCCTCGCGTACGGGGCCGATCCCGGCTCGATCGACGACGAAGGCCGCGGCCTGCTGTACAAGGCGTCGGCTCAGGGCTACGACGACATCGCATCGATGCTCGGCGGGCGTGCCTGGCGATGATCCGCGGGACGCGGTACCCGATCCGGCGTGGCCGGAGCTGAGCACCCGCTCATGAACGCACCCGATGGAAGGACGATCCGGCGGGCCGCGGTCATCGGCGCCGGAACCATGGGCGCGGGGATCGCGGCCCATCTCGCCAACGCCGGTGTCGACGTCGTGTTGCTCGACGTCCCCGCCGCCGGTACGGCGGATCGCGACGCGCTCGCCAAGGGGGCGATCGAGCGGATGCGCTTGCGGAAGCCCCCGCCGCTCATGCACCCGGACAACGCCGCGCGCATCACCCCCGGCAACGTCGAGGATCACCTCGACCGGGTGGGCGATTGCGACTGGATCGCGGAGGCGATCGTCGAGCGCATCGACGTGAAGCGCGATCTCTACGAAGCGCTCGAGCGCGTGCGCCGGCCGGGGGCCGTCGTCTCCTCCAACACCTCCACGCTGCCGCTCGCCCTGCTCACCGAGCGCATGTCCGACGCGATGCGCGGCGACTTCTGCATCACCCATTTCTTCAATCCGGTGCGCTTCATGCGGCTGCTGGAGCTGGTGCGCGGGCCGGACACGCGCCCCGAGGTCGTCGCGGCGCTGGAGCGCTTCTGTGACGTGGCGCTCGGGAAGGGGGTGGTGCACTGTCGCGATACGCCCGGCTTCCTCGCCAACCGGGTGGGGGTCTTCGCGCTGCAGACGGGGCTCGTCGAGGCGGTGGCGCAAGGCGTGACCGTCGAGGAGGCGGACGCGGTGATGGGCCGGCCGATGGGGTTTCCCAAGACCGGGCTGTTCGCCCTCTATGACCTCATCGGCCTCGATCTGATGCTCGACGTGGTGGCGAGCCTCACGATGACGCTCCCTCCCGAAGACGCCTTCTACTCGGTGGCCGGCGGCATCCCGGTGACCCGCGACCTCGTTGCCTCGGGGCACACCGGCGACAAGGGGCTCGGCGGGTTCTACCGCGGCGACGCGGAGGCGCGCGAAGCGGTGGACCTGGAGACCGGGGAGTTTCGCCCCGCGGTGCGCGCGGCGCCCGAGGCCGCGGCGGCGGGCGAGCGCGACGGATTGCGGGCGATGGCCGGGCATCCGAGCCCGGCCGGACGCTTCGCGCGCCGCGTGCTCGCGCGGGTGCTCGCCTACGCCGCCTCCCTCGTGCCGGAGGTCTCCGGCGAGGTCGTTCCCATCGACGAGGCGATGAAGCTCGGCTATGGCTGGTCGCGCGGGCCCTTCGAAATGATCGACGCCCTCGGCGCGGACTGGTTCCGGGATCTGCTCGCCGCCGAAGACGTCCCCGTCCCCCCGGTGCTCGACGCCGCCGACGGCTCGCCCTTCTATCGCGCGGACGGAGGCCGGATCGCCCATTTCGTCATGGGGCGCGGCCACCGGCCGCTCGAACGCGGTCCCGGAATCGTGCGCCTCGCCGACCTCACCGCGCGCGCCTCACCCGTGCTCTCCAACTCGGCGGCGAGCCTCCGGGACGTCGGCGACGGCATCGCCTGCCTGGAGTTCCACACCAAGGCGAACGCCCTCGGCCCGGATTCGATGGCGCTGATGCGCGAAGCGCTGGAAACCGTCGCGGGGCACCTTTCGGGACTCGTGATCCATTCCGACGCGCCGCACTTCTCGGTCGGCTTCAACCTCCAATTCGTCCGCGCCTGCATCGCCGAGCGGCGGTGGCAGGCGCTCGACGAGGCGCTCACGGCGTTCCAGCACACGTGCCGCGCCGCGAAGCACGCCCCCTTCCCGGTGGTGCCGGCGCCGGGCGGCATGGCCCTCGGCGGCGGCTTCGAGGTGCTGCTCGGCAGCGATCGCGTACAGGCGCACGCGAACGTCGTCGTCGGGCTCGTCGAGCCCCTCGTCGGTCTGGTGCCCGCCGGGGGCGGCTGCAAGGAGATGCTGGCACGCTGGACCGAAGACGCGGAGGACGAAGTGACGCGCACCGCGGGCGCGCTCCGGGTGTTCGAGATGATCGGGACGAGCCGTACCGCCACGTCGCCGGCGCTTGCGCGGCCGTTGCGGCTGCTCCGCGCGACGGACCGCACCACGATGAACCGGGACCGGCTCCTGGCCGAAGCCAAGGCGTGCGTACTGGAACTCGCCCCCGGATACGAGCCGCCCGCCCTGCCGACGCTCGTCGCACCGGGAGCGCCCGCGTACGACGCGATGTGCGCGAGGCTCGACGATCTGGCGGCCCGGGGCGTCGCGCTCGCCCACGACCGGACCGTCTCGAGGCAACTTGCGCGGGTCCTCGCGGGCGGGGATGCGCGGGCCGGCCGCCCCATCGACGAAGACGATCTCTTCGGGCTTGAACGCGAGGCGTTCCTCACCCTCGCGGGCACCCCCGAGACCGCGGCCCGCATCGCCCACATGCTCGATCGAGGGCGCCCGTTGCGGAACTGAGCCGTCCGGGGGGCAGACGAGGGCCGGCGCCCTGCGGCACCCCTGCTTCCTGATCCCTGACCGACCGGATCCTGCAAGACGTTGAAAGAACCTGAACGGACTCCCGAATCCGGCGTTGCCGGATTCGGGGCGACGGGCATCCCCTGGGAACGGCGTGTCCCTCCGGAATCGCGGGTGTCCCGCCCGCAACACGCAGGAGGCGTGGGCTTTTCGGACATCGCGGCCCTTTGGCCATTCAAGGCTTGTGACTGCCGTGAGGGTGCTTCGCCCAAGGAGGCGTGTCCTGGGAGCGCGGGCGTCCCGCCCGCATGCCTTGCAACTCCCTCGGGAGACACCCCGATCACCAAGCCGCGCCGAACCCCGATATAGTCATCCCTCGCCGAGGCAACGGCCGGAGGGCACAGCGAATGCCGGAAGACTACGACAACACCCTCGATCCCGAATGGGACACCCCTCTCGCGGTACAGACCACCCCGGGGGCCGTCATCGACTGCGTGTTCTGGAGCGCGGACGCGGTGCATACCGGTTACGAGTCGTGCATCGACCCGAAACTCGTGCTGGTGGACATCACCGCGCACGAGGACAACGGGGACAACTATTGCCGCTACGTCGAGCAGGAATACGTGGAGGACGAGCAGCAGGAGGACGCGACGTGGCACGACTGGGCGATCGAGCTCAAGCTCGGCGAGACCTTCGTCGTCGCGCATTGGCGCGTGCTCGTGACCGGCAGCCCCTCCGACTGGGACTGGTGCGCGAAGGAGGCGGAGAAGGCGTTCACGGCCGCGTCGGTCCTCGTGGGCAAGCGTGTCCGCCGGGGCATCGTCGTCGACGCGTCGTCCTACGGGCCGCGGCCGCCGCGGACGCATCACTGATTCTCCGGCACTGTCCTCCGTCGGCTCGATCAGGCATACACTATCGAACGGGCACTATCGAACGGGCACTATCGAACGGGCACTATCGAACGGGCACTATCGAACGGGCACTATCGAACGGGCGCCATCGAACGGGCTCGAACGGGCGTCCGTTTCCGGTCCCGCCCTCGGGGATCCCCTCATTTCCGATGCCGAACAACTTCCGTAACTTGTTGATTCATGGATATTCGACCACAGTTCAGGCAGATAATGATCCCGTGGAAGTGTCACAGGGGGCCGAAATCCCTCAGTCCAAGCAGGATGTCCTGACGAAAACCCTTTGTTTTCAAGCTCGAAAATGAGGGGATGCTTGAGGGTCCCGCCGGATCGGCCGTCCACCGGCCGTACCACCGGTGCCGCCCGGCGGACACCGTCCGGTGAGGGGCCGGAGTGTTGGAGAAGACAGTCTGGAAAATCCGGGAAACCGGCAGTCCAAGGAGAAACCAATGCGCAAGTATTTGATGTTCGGTGGAATCGGAGTGATGGCGCTCGCGGGCGTCGGGATCGGCGCGGTCATGGCGAACACCTCGGGGCTCGACACGTGGAAATCCGGGAAAAACCACAACCGGGTCATCCAGGTGCAGAACGAAGGCGGCGTGCAGGCCGACAGCGGCAAGGTCGGCATCGCCTTCTTCTCCAACTCGTCGTTCCGGATCACCTCGCCGCGGGGGATCACGATCATGGTCGATCCGTGGCGCAACGACCCCTCGGGCGCCTGGGGGCTCTGGTACCGGATGGAGTTCCCCGCCGCGGAGGTCGACGTCGGCATGTCGACCCACGCCCACTTCGACCACGACGCCCTCGGCCGGCTGGAGGCCAACTCGACCCTCATGCCTGCGACGGAATGGGCGCAGACCCACGAGCACACCATGCTCGACACGGCCTCGGTCGAGATCTCGACGGCCGATCTCGAAGGGAAGTCCGGCCACGTCTATTACTTCGGCTCCCACAACATGGCGACGGAGATGGCGAAAGAGGGCTGACCGGTGATGGCCGGGCCGCGGGCTTTGCCGGCACCGGGGCGGGGTGTCGCACACCCCGCCCTTTTTTTCGCGCTTGCCGCGTTGTCGGCCACGTGGCTCGCCTTCCCCGGCGGCACGGCTTGCGCCCACTTCCTGCTCAACGTCAACATCCGGATCTTCCACGTCGTCCACGAGCCGGATCGGATCCGGCTGCTGGTCCGGCTGCCCATGCCCTGGCTCGTGGCCGACAAGCTCGGCCCGGAAACCGCCGCCGGCTCGCGCGCACCGGCCCCCTATACGATCAACCGGATGGAAGACGGCGCGCTGGCGCGCTACCTCGACGCCGACACGCTTCGGAATGCTCCCGAGGGGCTCGCCGGCATCCTCGCCGACGGGCTGGTCCTGACGACCGTGGGAGAAACGCTCCGGGCGGAGATCGGGCGCGTGCGGGCTTGGCCGGCCAGGGAGCAGACGCCGTTCACGCGCCTGGACGAAGCCGAGGCCACACTCGCCGGACCGGTCTACCCGGACGGGTTCGAGGCGACCTACGCCGGCGACACGATCGTGGACGTCGAGCTGATCTACCCGACCGGCGGGAAACCACCGCCTACACGCTTCAAAGCACCCTGGACCCCGGACTTCCCGACCAGGACAAGACCGCCAACCTGATCCTGGACCATGGGGCGGAACCGCCTCTTCATCGCCACGATATGGACCGGAGAGCGGGCGACGCTGTTCTTCGCCAGCCTGTAGCCGTACCGCCCGCCTTCCGCCCGACGCCCCCCGAGGCACGCCCCATGCCGCCCCGATTCACCTTCGACGCCGCCTACTACGAGCGCTACTACCTCAACCCACGGACCCGCGTCGCGGATCCTCCCGGCGTCGAGACCCAGGCACGCTTCCTGTGCGCCTACCTCGACCATCTGAGGATCCACGTCCGCCGCATCCTCGATCTGGGGTGCGGGCTCGGGCGGCTGCGCGAGCCTCTCCTCGCCCGCTTTCCCCGTGCCCGCTACACCGGTGTCGAAGTGAGCGATCACTTGTGCGCCGAGCTCGGCTGGGTGCGGTGCTCGGCCGCCACGTTCCGCTCCCGGGATCGATTCGATCTCGTCATCTGCCAGGATGTGCTCCAGTACCTCGACGACGTCGAGGCGGAACAGGCCATCGAGAACTTCGCAAGACTCTGCCGCGGAGCGCTCTACTTCGGCGTTCTCACGCGCGAGGATTGGGAGGAGAACTGCGATCGGGCGCGCACCGACGGAAACGGCCACCTGAGGGAAGGCGCCTGGTATCGGCGCCGCCTCGCGCCGGCGTTCGTCTGCGCCGGCGGCGGGCTCTTCGTCGCCCGCCGCGCCGGGGTCGTGATGTTCGAGCTCGACCGGGCGGAGTGAGCGGCAGGCGCCGGGCTTCCGGCCACCTCCGGCCGGCGCCGGGCGTTCAGCCGGCGGAGGCGGCGGGCGTTCGAGTCGCGCTCCCGAAATCGCGCTCGCCCATGAGCAGCCGGAACGGGAGCAGCATCGCGCAGGCCACCGCAACCTTCGCGGCGTAGTCTCCGAAGGCCCACGTCACCCACGGTTCCCCGGTGAAGGCGAAGGCGAGGCTGAAGAACAGCGCGGTGTCGAGCGCGGAGGCGAGGGTCGAGGAGACGAGTGGCGCGCGCCACCAGGCGAGGAGGCGGCGCATGCGATCGTAGAGCCACACGTCGGCGAGCTGGGCGAGCAGGAAGGCGGTTCCCGACGCGAGTGCGATCCGTACCGTCGAGGTGAACAGGGAGAGCGCCACGCCGCACGCGAATCCGGCGTACACCACCCGCCGCGCCGTGCCCGGACCCAGGCGGCGATTGATCAGATCGGTCACGAGAAAGGCGACCGGGTACGACAGTGCGCCCCAGGTCAGCCAGTCGTTGATCGGGATCCGGACGAGGAAGTTGGACGCGGCGACGATGATCGCCATCGCCACGACGCCGGCCGCTAGCGGATACATCACTCGCTCCCCGAACGCCCCAACCCGGCGGAGCCGGAGCCAAGCATCGGCTGCGAGCCTGGGAGCGGCGCGTATCGAGACGCGGGCGTCCCGCCCGCATCTTTCCCCGACGCGCTGCCCCACTGCCAGTCACCCGCAGACTGCACCAAGTCTGCCTTCACGGGATTCTGTTCAATGTACTCCCTCGCCGCCGCAAAATGTTCTTCATCCCGGATGTAGCGATCGAAGTAATCCTGCATCCAGAACGGACCGGTTCGTCCCGGAAGCTTGCTCGCCTGTTTGGCACTGAACGGTTTCCATGAGTGGACGACGCCGCCAAGTGGAAATCCGGGGAGCGTTTCGAGCAACGCATGGACGTGATTGGGCATGATGACCCATGCCAACAAGCGGTAGCGCACGCCGTCGAAGTGCAGCAAAGTCTTCTCGATTGATTCGGCGACCCGCTCATCCCGCAACCAGCACGCGCCATGTCTCTGGTCGGAGTAGCGTTCGATTCGCTCCCGGAGTTCTGCGCAGCGAGAATCGTCCGCCGGCTCCTTGCCGGTGAGGGCCAATTCCACCTTCCATGCCGCGACGACCTCGGCAGGAACGGAATCCGACAGCCGGAAGGTGACGAACTGGATCAATTCGGGTTGATCCAGGTGAGGCAGGTAGCCGCCGACAAGACGACGAAGATTTTTCCGTCAACCGGCATTCGGTTCCAGCCATGCCGGGTTGGACAGAAGGCTAATCGGCCGCCTCCGGCAACGATGACCGCGCCCGGCCGGGCTCGCCGAAATCGTACGTGGGCAGCGGCCCGCGGGAGCGGCGGATGGATTCCCGCCTCGCCTCGGTGGCGGCGGCGTCCGGATCGAGCGCATCGCCCGCCAGCACCACCCCGTAGTCGCGCTCCGCCTTCTGCGCGCTCATCAGCTTGCGGCGCACGTCCGCCCGCACCCGGGCGGGGTCGCGCTCCAGCGGATCGCCCCAGCCGCCGCCGCCGGCGGTGCGGAACACGATCCGGTCGCCGGGGGCGACCTTCACGTGGTCCACCTTGGATTCGAGCGGCTCCCGTCTCTCGCTGCCGGTGCGGATCAGCCACTTCTCGGAGACCGCGCCGGGCCTGCCCCCGAGAATACCCCAGGGCCGGGAGCGGTGGCGGTCGTCGTGGATCGAGATCTCGCCGGGCTCCAGCAGGCGGTAGACCTTCTCCACCCCGTTGCCCCCCCGGTGCCGCCCCGCCCCGCCGGTGTCCGGGAGGCTGGCGTAGCCCTCGATGATCATGGGGTAGTAGCTCTCCAGGTACTCGCTGGGGATGTTCTCGAACAGCGGCCACCAGGAGTGCCCGTCCATGCCGTCCCCGATCGGGCGACCGGGGATGCCGCCGTAGAGGATCTCCATGAGCTGGAAGGGCCGCCCGTCACAGTCCGTGCCGGAGTAGAGGAAGTGGGGGCTGGACCCGTACCCGGCCGCGGTGGCCATCTCCGGCGCGTGCCGGGAGAGCGCCCCGCCGAGGACGTCGAACTGCCGGGCCAGCGCATGGGTGCGGCAGCCGAGCGCGGCCGGGAAGTCCGGGTGCACCAGCGAGCCCTGGGGCAGGGTGACGTGGATGAGGTCGTAGAAGCCGTCGTTGAACAGGATCTGGGGGTCGAACACCATGATCATGTAGACCCCGATGAACATCTTGAACATGCCTTCGTGCAGGTAGAAGTTGATCGGACCGGGCGCCTGGGGGTCGGTGCCGGTCCAGTCGAAATACGCATGTTCGCCCTCGCGCCATACCGTGAGCTTCATCCGGAAGGGGCCGTTGCCGACGCCGTCGTCGTCGATCCAATCCTCGAAGGACTGCGGCTCGGTCGGCAGGTTCTTCACGATGAGGGTGCGCATGGCGCGGTGGGTGCGGTCGAGCAGGGCCTCGCAGGCGCGGCGGTAGGTGTCCGTCCCGAAGCGCTCGCAGATCTCGATGACCCGCTTCTCGCCGGTGCGGCTGCCGGCGATGATGGCCATGAGGTCGCTGTAGTTCATCTCCGGGGTGCGGGTGTTGTTCATCAGGATGGCGAGGGCGGCCTCGTTGGGTCGGCCGCGGGAGTGGATCTTGATCGGCGGGATGCGGATCCCCTCGCCGAAGATGGAGGTCGCGGCGGTGGGCATGCTCCCCGGCACCGGTCCGCCCACGTCCATCATGTGCCCGAACATGGAGCTGAAGCCGACCAGCTCGCCCTGGAAGAAGATCGGGATCAGCACCATCCAGTCGTTGATGTGGCTGATGGCGCCGCCGCACCGGTAGGGGTCGCTTTGCAGGATGACGTCGCCCGGCTCCAGCTCGAACGCCTGCTCGGCCAGCATCTCGGGCACGTAGGAGCCGAACTGCCCGACGATCATCCGCCCCTGCGGGTCGGTGATCATCGGGAACTCGTCGTGCTGCTCGCGGATGACCGGGGACATCGCGGAGCGGAACAGCACCGCGTCCATCTCGTGGCGTGCGTTGCGCAAGGCGTTCTCGATCAGGTCGAGGGTGACCGGATCGAGGGGGGCGGCGGGGGGACGGGCGGCGGCACGCCCGGAACGCGCAGCCTCTTCGTGCGGGGCGGAGGAGTGGACCGCGGAGGCGCGGCCGTCCGGGGACCGGGCGGGGTCGGCGGATCGGTGTGCCGTCGGGTCCAGCCCGGCAGGACCGGCAAACCGGCCCGCTGCCGGGTAGGGTTCGCCGGAGCCGGCGGCTCGGTCCGCCGTCGAGTGCAGCCCGGCAGGACCGGCGGCCCGGTTCGATGCCGGGTGTGGCTCAAGGGACCCGGCAGGCCGCCTCGCGGCCGAATACGGCCCGGTGCGCCGGGAGTGCGCTCTCCCCGTCGAGCCGGCGGTGGACTCTCCGGCGGCGTCTTCGGCTCCGGCCGCCGGGACATGCGGTTCGGCGCCCCGGCCGGGCGGGGAAGCGCCTCCGTCCTCGCCGCCCGTCCCGCCCAGGGGATCCGGCGCAGGCGCCACGAACGGCATCCCGGCCGGGTCGAGCCCTTCCGACTCCCGCATCCGGGTCTCGAAGATACGGTCGAAACGCGCCTTGTTCGCCTCCAGGAGATCGTCGAGGGAGACGTTCCGGTTCGGGGGGGTGAGCTCAGCCATGTCTCTGCTCCCGGTGGCCAATGTGCGGACGGTATCCCGTGCGCCCGCCCGGTATGGCGGGCGCCGGATTCTCCGGATTCACGCGCCCCGCGTGTGCGCCGTCATTCCCGCGGAAGCGGGAATCCACACGTCACGCACCATACCATCGTCATCTTGCACGGCACTTCACGGACAAGGGTTCAACTCGCGGGCCCGATGAGGACGTTCAGGTACTCGTCGACCTCCCCGACATGCCCGGGGTGGATGAGGGTCGTCGTATCCGCCTGCGTGACGATGGCCGGCCCGCGCACGACGTGGCCCGAACGCAGTCCGTCGCGATCGTAGACCAGCGCCGGTATGAAGTCGCGGCCGAAGAACACCCGCGTCTCACCGGTCACGGCGTCGTCGGGGTCCGATCGGCCCCGCTCGAAGCGGGGGAAGCCGACCTTCACCACCCCCGCGGCGCCGATCGCGCGCAGGTTGACCAGCTCCACCGGATGATCGAGGCGAAAGCCGTAGAGCCGTTCGTGCCGTTCACCGAACCGCTCGTGCAGCTTCTCCCGGCCACCGTCGGCCAGGGGGTCCGGGGTCACGTCGAGGGAGAGCTCGTACCCCTGCCGGAGGTAGCGCACGTCCGCCTCGAAGCGCACCGTCCGATCGGCCTCGGAGACGCCCTCGTCGCGAAGCCAGGCCCGCGCCTGCTCCCCGAGGGTCGCCAGCACCGAGTGCACGTCGGCCGGATCGGCCTCGTCGATGGTGCGGATATAAGTACGCGCGAATTCGTTCCTGGCGTCCGAGCACAGGAATCCGAGCGCCGACAGCACCCCCGGGGTCGGCGGCACGATGACCGGGAAGCATCCGGCGAGGATGCCGAGGGCGTTGCCGTGCAAGGGGCCGGCGCCGCCGAACGCGACCAGGGCGAAGTCGCGCGGGTCGAGGCCCTTCTGCACCGTGACGAGGCGGAGCGCGCCGAACATGTTCTCGTTGACGACGTCGAGGATCCCCTGCGCGGCCTGGTGGACGTCCAGGCCGAGGGCGCGGGCGACCTTGCCGACCGCGGCCGACGAGGCGTCGGGGTCGAGTGCCATCTCCCCGCCGAGCAGGCTCGGCGGGAGGCGGCCGAGCACCACGTTCGCGTCGGTCACCGTCGGCTCCTCCCCACCCTTGCCATAGCAGGCCGGCCCCGGCGCCGCCCCCGCGCTCTGCGGCCCGACCCGCAGCGCCCCGGTCATGGGCACGTGCGCGATCGAGCCGCCCCCGGCGCCGACGCTGTGGACCTCCACCGAGGGCACCTTGATCGGGTAGTAGCCCAGCGTGGTCTGGCGCGAGATCGTGGGTACGCCGTCGCGGACCAGGGAGACGTCGGTCGAGGTGCCCCCCATGTCGAACCCCAGCGCGTTGCGGTGCCCGGCGAGCCCGGCCACGAACGCGGCGCCGGACACCCCGCCGGCCGGGCCGGAGAGCATGGTATGGGCCGGGGAATCGCTGGCTCTGGCGATGCTCATCAGCCCGCCGTCGGAGCGCACGATGTGCACGCCGGCGCCCAGGCCGGCGGCGCGGAGCTTGTCGCCGAGGCGTTGCAGGTAGTGCTTCATGCGCGGGCGCACGTAGGCGTTCATCACCGTCACCAGGGTGCGCTCGTACTCGCGGAACTCCGGCAGGATCTCCGAGGAGAGCGAGACCGGCACGTCGGCGCCGGTCTCGGCGACCAGCGCCTTGAGCCGTTGCTCGTGCGCGTCGTTGGCGTAGGAGTGCAGCAGCGAGACCGTGATCGACTCCACCCCGGCGTCGAGCAGCGCGCGGATCGCCTCGCGGGCCTTCGCCTCGTCGAGGGGGCGCAGGATGCGTCCGCGGGCGTCGATCCGCTCCGGGACCCCCCGCGTATGCTCCAGATCCGCGAGGGGGTCCGGCTTCTCCATGATCATCCAGCCGGCGAGCGGCCCCGGGGTCTGCGAGCGCGCCAGATGAAGCACCTGCTCGAAGTTCTCGGTGACCAGCAGCCCCACCTTCGCGCCCTTCTCTTCGAGCACGATGTTGGTCGAGACGGTGGTTCCGTGCAGGACGGTGCGCACCTCGCCCGGGCGTACGTCGGCGCGGGCCAGGAGGGCGGTGGTTCCGTCGATGATCCCGATGGACTGGTCCTCGGGGGTCGAGGGCGTCTTGAGGAGCCGGATCCCGCCGTCACGCTCGTCGAGGAGCAGGAGGTCGGTGAACGTCCCGCCGACGTCGATGCCGAGCCGGGCGCTCATCGGCCGGCGCCTCCTGCGCGGAACGTCGTGCCTGGCACGAGAGACTCATCTACCATTGCGCTGTCCGATCCGGGTCGAACCACGGGGCGAGGAGCCGCCGCACAGCGTCCTTCCGGCAACATACCATGATCGACGACCAGACCAGGCAACGCAGACCCCAATTCTGGATCATTCTCGTCGCGATCGCCGTCGCGCTGATCCTTCCGTACTTCTACCAGCCCTTCCAGGACTACCTGACCGCCGCCATCCCCAACGTCCACTTCAGCAACGTCCTGTTCTGGTTCGCTTCTCTGGTCGGGATGGTCGCATACGCGGTCGCCCACTGGCGGTCGTTCCAGCAGGGCATGTTCCGGGCGATCGCGGTCCTCTGCGGCGTCACCTTCGTAACTGGCGTGCGTTCCCTTAGAGACCGGGGCGAAGCGATCGTGCTGGGCATCGGAACGACGCTCCTTCTGAGCCACCTGACGTGGCCGACACCGAATTCGATAGCGCAAGGCCGAGACCCTGCACGGCTTCTTCGACGAGCTCGGCGCCGCCCGCAGCGCGGCGTTGCGCTTTGTGCTCGGACCTGTGGAAGCCGTACCTGAAGGGGGTGGCCGAGCGCGCCGGCCAGGCGGTGCATGCTCGACCGCTTCCACATCATGAGCCACTTCTCCAAGGCCATCGACGAGGTGCGCGCGGCGGAGGCGAGGAAGCCCGCCGCCGAGGGCAGGGCGCCGGTGCTCAAGCGCAGCCGCTGGCTGCTGCTCAAGCGTCCCGAGAACCTGACCGATGCGCAGTCCGAGCGGGTGCGGCGCAATCTGCGCACGGTACGCGCCTGGCTGCTCAAGGAGGACTTCCAGGCGCCGTGGGAGTATGTCTCGCCGTGCTGGGCGGGACGCTTCCGCCCGTCATCCCCGCGGAAGCGGGGACCGGTGGTGCACCCGCACGATGCGTTCGCGGCTCGACCCGATGAAGAGGGTCGCGCGCATGATGCGCTCGCACCGGGGGTTGATCTTGAACTGGTTCCGCGCCCGGGGGGCGCTGTCCAACGGCATTGTGGAGGGGTTCAACGGCAAGGCGAGGGTGACCACCAGAAAAGCGTTCGGTCATCGGACCTGCGATGCGCTGGAAATCGCGTTGTATCATACACTTGGCGACCTTCCCGAGCCGGAACCCACCCACAGATTCTGCTGACGAGGCTTTCATTGCTACCTTCAACAAGGTTCGGTGGACTGTCCGTGATCCGGCAAGCGGCGTTGCTCGACCGGTCACGACAATCTGAACAGGCGTCCGTCGATTTTGAACGGGTCGGCTTCATGAATGACAAGTTGCGAGAATGCGGCGTGCAGCGGATTGAGGATGTAATTCGGTTCCTGTGGAACAATGGCAGACGGCACGCGCAGGATCGCCGTTTCAAAGGACTGAAGCCAGCTTTCGCCGATTTTTTGCAGTGAAGGCGGCGCCGGCGTGCCACGCCACTCGTCGGGCAAGGTATCCGGTTCGATGGTCGTAATCCGCATGGAATCCGGAACGTCGATTGTGATCGCAAAGTGCGAAGGTGTGGTGGGCAGCGGGGCGTGCACAAGTGTTTCGAGAACGGCAAGGGCAATGGAACCAGCGGTGTAAACGGCTCGGTACCCCGGGGGAGTCCAGCGGCCACCAACCAGCAACGCTCCTTGACCGGAAAAGGCCGTATCGACGAATTTCGGCAGCGATAGTCGATAGATACGCATGGCGGGACCGTGGCGATCCGGATTCTTCTGTGCAGCTCATTCGTCATTGAACAAGGGGAGTTTCCAGTGTCTGGAACACCCCGTTTTCTTCCTCCTCGAAGAACTGATGTGCAGTGGGCAAGCATCAGCCATAGACGCCGAATTCGATCCGGGTGAGCACGTCGTCCACTTGGCGGACTCCCGCGTCAGTATCAAGCAGTGACAGCGGCGTCTCCCCGGAAAGCGCGGGGTTGGGTGTCGCAAACCATCCGACCGCACCTTTGCCGTCTTCATCACCTGCGAATACCGACTTCGCGTGTTCAAATATCCGCCACACCCTGACCAGACGATCCGACTCTACGGGAGACAACATCCCACTGGAAGCCTTCGTCCGCACACGGCTCCATTTGCGCTCGGAAACGCCGATTACCTTGGCGAATCTCGCTCCGGGTATGCGCCAGCTATGCATAATCTCTACTGCGTCGGCGACTGGTATGCCCTCCCGAACACGCGAGACGAGGAGCAGATAGTCGGCTTCGTGTCGTGAAGCATGGAAATGCATTGCGCTCCCTCCTGTGCAGGCATTTTGCCGCATGATACAAGACATTTATCCAGAACAAAGTCGAGGATGTCCTGCGCGGCCTGGTGGACGTCCAAGCCGAGGGCGCGGGCGATCTTGCCGACCGAAGCCGACGAGGCGTCGGGGTCGAGTGCCATCTCCCCGCCGAGCAGGCTCGGCGGGAGGCGGCCGAGCACCACGTTCGCGTCGGTCACCGTCGGCTCCTCCCCACCCTTGCCGTAGCAGGCCGGCCCCGGCGCCGCCCCCGCGCTCTGCGGCCCGACCCGCAGCGCCCCGGTCATGGGCACGTGGGCGATCGAGCCGCCCCCCGCGCCGACGCTGTGGACCTCCACCGAGGGCACCTTGATCGGGTAGTAGCCCAGCGTGGTCTGGCGCGAGATCGTGGGCACGCCGTCGCGGACCAGGGAGACGTCGGTCGAGGTGCCCCCCATGTCGAACCCCAGCGCGTTGCGGCGCCCCGCGAGCCCGGCCACGAACGCGGCGCCGGACACCCCGCCGGCCGGGCCGGAGAGCATGGTATGGGCCGGGGAGTCGCTGGCCCTGGCGATGCTCATCAGCCCGCCGTCGGAGCGCACGATGTGCACCCCGGCGCCCAAGCCGGCGGCGCGGAGCTTGTCGCCGAGGCGTTGCAGGTAGTGCCTCATGCGCGGGCGCACGTAGGCGTTCATCACCGTCACCAGGGTGCGTTCGTACTCGCGGAACTCCGGCAGGATCTCCGAGGAGAGCGAGACCGGCACGTCGGCGCCGGTCTCGGCGACCAGCGCCTTGAGCCGTTGCTCGTGCGCGTCGTTGGCGTAGGAGTGCAGCAGCGAGACCGTGATCGACTCCACCCCGGCGTCGAGCAGCGCGCGGATCGCCTCGCGGGCCTTCGCCTCGTCGAGGGGGCGCAGGATGCGTCCGCGGGCGTCGATCCGCTCCGGGACCCCCCGCGTATGCTCCAGATCCGCGAGGGGGTCCGGCTTCTCCATGATCATCCAGCCGGCGAGCGGCCCCGGGGTCTGCGAGCGCGCCAGATGAAGCACCTGCTCGAAGTTCTCGGTGACCAGCAGCCCCACCTTCGCGCCCTTCTCTTCGAGCACGATGTTGGTCGAGACGGTGGTTCCGTGCAGGACGGTGCGCACCTCGCCCGGGCGTACGTCGGCGCGGGCCAGGAGGGCGGTGGTTCCGTCGATGATCCCGATGGACTGGTCCTCGGGGGTCGAGGGCGTCTTGAGGAGCCGGATCCCGCCGTCGCGCTCGTCGAGGAGCAGGAGGTCGGTGAACGTCCCGCCGACGTCGATGCCGAGGCGTGCGCTCATCGGCCGGGTCCTCCCGAGCCGCTCCGCGGCCGGAGCCGTGACTGTCCGGCATCGTGGCCGATGGACGACGACGGCCCTGCAACCGCGGGCCGGACGCCCGCGTCCCGCAGGGACACGCCGTTCCCGGGATACATGGATTCCCGCTTGCGCGGGAACGACGGATTTCGCGGGAACAACCTAGGCGGGCCGGACGCCCGTGTCCCGCAGGGACACGCCGTTCCCGGGAGGGTGCCGGGGCGTGCGCTCATCGGCCCACGTTCCTTGAATCGTTCTTGCGCACTCCGTGGAATTCCGTGTCTGACTGGAGAGATTCGTCTAACATCGTGCCTGTCGAACCACGGGGCGGAATGCCGCCGCACAATGCCATTCCCGGTGACGCCATGGCCGACGACCGACCCGAACGCCGCGGGCCCCGATTCTGGATCATTCTCGTCGCGATGATCATCGCGCTGATCTTTCTGTACTTCTACCAGCCCTTCCAGGATTATCTCGCCGCCGCCATCCCCAACGTCCACTTCAGCAACGTCCTGTTCTGGTTCGCTTCCCTGGTCGGGGTGGTCGCCTACGCAGTCGCCCACTGGCAGTCCTTCCGCCAGAACATGTTCCGCGCGGTCACCGAGCTCGACGCCGAGGGGCTCGTCTACGATACCCTCCAGATCACGGTGCTCGCGGGCGTCATCTTCGTGGCCGGCGCCGCCCTGCAGTCGGTCGAGATGCTCGGCGAGCACCTGATGGGAGGCGGGCCGGTGATCGACGCCGAGTTCGGCCGGCGCCTCGCGTCGATCGTCCTGCTCGTCATCCTGATCATCCTGCTCTATCTCCTGCATCAGCTCATCCGCGCCTTCCGGCGCGGGTGGCGCCCTCGCCGGCCGGGGGCGTCGTCGAGGAGCGGCCCGAGGTAGCCGGCCCCGGCCGGTGTGCGCCGGTGACGTTCCCCGGAACGCGGTGGTCCTCCTCGCGGGCCGTCCCTGCCGTATGCCGCAGCCGTTCAGCCGGTGGCCGGCGGCGGCGCCCGCTGCTCTGCCGGCCGGTGTCGAGGCCGTGCATCGATCGGGTACCGGCGGCTCCGTGAACGCGAATCTTCGTATCGGGGGGGGGGGTGAACGGGCGCATTGTTGAACGTTCCGGAGGCCGGCGGCCGGAACGTTGGCCCGGAATCGGTGCAAAATCAGTCCGATGCGCATCCTCTTCATCGAAGACGACCCGGAGACCACCCGCTTCGTCCGCAAGGGCCTCGAAGAGGCGGGGCACGTCGTCGACCACGCCGGCGACGGAAAGGAAGGTCTGCTGCTCGCGCTCGACGCGGGCCACGACGTCATCGTCGTCGATCGGATGCTTCCCGGACTCGACGGCCTGTCGATCGTGCGCTCGTTGCGGGCTGCGGATCGGACCACGCCGGTGCTCGTGCTGAGCGCGCTCGGCGAAGTCGACGACCGGGTGGAGGGCCTGCGCTCGGGTGGCGACGACTATCTCGTCAAGCCCTTCGCGTTCGCCGAGCTTTCGGCCCGGCTCGAAGCGCTCGCGCGGCGGCGCGGCGGCGGTGGCGGAGCGCCGGTCACCCGGCTCGCGGTCGCGGATCTGGAGATGGACCTTCTTGCGCGCACGGTCAGGCGTGCCGGGCGCGCCGTCGAGCTCCAGCCCCGCGAGTTCAGGCTGCTCGAATACCTGATGCGCCACACAGGGCAGGTGGTCACCCGCACCATGCTGCTCGAGGCGGTGTGGGACTATCATTTCGATCCCCAGACCAACGTCATCGACGTCCACGTGAGCCGCCTGCGGCGAAAGATCGACCGCGGTTTCGATGCTCCGCTCATCCACACCGTGCGCGGCGCGGGCTACGTGATCCGCGAGCCATGACCGCGATCATCCCCGGGAGCGCGTCGTCGTTCGCCAACCGCGGTTCCGATGCTCCGCTCATCCACACCGTGCGCGGCGCGGGCCGCGTGATCCGCGAGCCATGACCGCGATCATCCCCGAGGGCGCGCCGTCGTTCGCCGACCGTGACATCGATCCCCGGCTCGTCGTCTCCACCGTGCGTGGCGGGGACCGTACCGCCCGCGAACCATGATCGCCGTCGTTCGCAGCGTCACTTGGCGCATCGCCATCGGCTACGGGGCGTTGTTCGGGATTTCGGTGCTGGGGCTGCTCGTGCTGATCTACTGGTCTGCCGCGGGCTACATGACCCGGCAGATGGAGGCGGTGATCGAGGCCGAGGTGCAGGGGCTCGCGGAGCGGTACCGTATCGCGGGGCTGCGGGGACTGCGTGATCTGGTCACCGAACGCCTTGCCCGCAACCCCGCCAGCTCGTCGATCTATCTGCTCGCGGATCCGGGGTTCCGCCTGCTCGCGGGCAATCTCACCGGATGGCCCGAGGCGGCCCGCAGCACCGAGCGCTGGACCGAATTCCGGCTCTACGCCGCGGGCGACGACCCCGCGCGCCCGGAGTGGCACCGCGCCCGCGCCCGGCACTTCGAGCTTCCGGGCGGGTACCACCTCCTCGTCGGTCGCAACCTGCGGGATCTCGACGAGATGCGCGCGGCGGTGGTCCGCGCGGTGGCGTGGGGCGTCGGGATCACCGTGGTGCTCGCGGTCGCGGGCGCGTGGTGGACGCGAAGCAGCGTGGCGGCGCGTATCGAGTCCATCAACCGCACGTCGCGCCGCATCATGGAGGGCGAGCTTTCCGAGCGTATCGAGAGCCACGGAAGCGGCGACGAGTTCGACGATCTGATCGCGAACCTGAACGCGATGCTCGAACGCATCGAGACCCTGATGGGCGACGTGCGCCGGATCTCGGACAACGTCGCGCACGATCTGCGCACTCCGCTCGGCCGCCTGCGCACGCGGCTGGAGCAGCTTCGTGACGCGGCCGGTGAGGGGACACCGGCGGGGCTGGTGGACGCGGCGCTCGGGGAGGCGGATCAGATGCTCGCGACCTTCAACGCCCTGCTCCGCATCGCGCGCATCGAGACCGGGCGGCGGAAGCACGCCTTCCGGCGGGTGGACCTCGCCACCATCGGCAACGACGTGGCCGATCTCTACGCGCCGCTCGCCGAGGCGCGCGACGTCACGTTCCGCCACTCGGGGATCGAGTCACCGGTCAACGCGGACCCCGATCTGATCTTCCAGTCCCTGGCGAACCTGCTCGACAACGCGATCAAGTACACCCCGCAGGGCGGCGCGGTCACCCTGCACGTCACCTCCGACGCCGACACCGTGACCCTCGTCGTCGCCGACAGCGGGCCGGGCGTGCCGCCCGAAGAGCGCGAGGCGGTGCTGCGCCGCTTCTATCGCCTGGAACCTGCGCGCGGCGCTCCCGGCAGCGGCCTCGGCTTGAGCCTCGTCGCCGCCGTCGCCCGCCTCCACGAGGCGACGCTGACGCTCGGGGACGCCGCGCCCGGACTCGTCGTGCGCCTTCAGTTCGAGCGGGCAGGGTGAAGCCGCCGGCGACGCCTCACCCATTGCCCGCGATGTCTTCGTACCAGAGATCCGGACGCTCTTCGACGAAGCGGGACATGAGCTCCATGCACGCCTCGTCGTGCATGAGCACCACCTCGACGCCTCGTCCGCTCAGGAACTCGATGTTGCCGGCAAAGTTCTTCGCCTCGCCGATCACGACTCTCCGTATGCCGAATTGAAGGATGGTCCCCGTGCACATCATGCACGGGCTCAGCGTGGTGTACATGGTGACGCCGGAGTAGCCGGGGCGCCGGCCCGCGTTCTTCATGCAGTCGGTCTCGCCGTGGGAGACGGGGTTCGCGTCCTGCACCCGGCGGTTGTACCCGCGGCCGATGATTTCACCGTTCTCGACCATGACCGCGCCGACCGGGACGCCGCCCTCCTCGTAGCTCGTGCGGGCCTGTGCGTACGCTTCGCGCATGAAGTCGCGATCGTCGGGGGTCGGGGTGCCAAGGGGCATGGGTGTTCTCCGTTCGTCATCTCCGTCGCGGGCGAGGATCGATTGTCCGGCGGAGGCTCGATGCTTCGACAGCTTGACCGGCGGTCCTTGGACGAGGTGGTGGAGTCGGGCGTAGTCAGCGGATTCGGTGCGCCTGCGCGCGCGGGACGATGAACTGTCTCCCCAGCGTGGCGATGAAGGGGTCGTCGCTGGCGGCGCACCGCCGTTGGAGGGTCAGGAACACCTGCCCGGCGGTGGTGGCGCCCCAGAACCAGTCATCGAGGGCCCGGCTCGACGCCCCGCCCGGCCGCGCCAGCGCCGCTTCCAGGTAGTACGCCTTGACGTCCATGAGCACGATCTTGAGGACGTCGCCGGCTCTCAGATCGGGCCAGCGGTCCGTTGCGGGGCCGCCGCCGTACAGGAAGCCGCCGAGGAAGCGGCCGCACTCCACGATCTCCAGGCCGCTCGCGCCGAAGGTCGTCCGGCCACGCCGTTCGAGGCCGATGTCGTACCAGGGCCACAGCTCGGCCATCTCGGCAAGAAGCGCCTTGATGAGCGCCTCGTCTCCCGCATCCGCCACCGGCGGCTCGAGGTGGACGGGGCAGACCCATCCTTCCCCGTTTTCGGACGGCGCCGCCGGGTCCGGCACGTCCTCGGGATAGTCGGCGAGCACCGGTCCGGACCCGGTCTCCAGCAGGTTCAGGGCGGCGACCAGCACCCGGCGCTGGAAGTCCGCGTCTCCGGGAACCCCCAGGGGGCGGCCGAACTCGAAGGGTACCCAGAGCGCGCGCGGCGGCACGATACGCTCGGTGTGTTCGCGGACGAGGCTGATCGACACGGTGGACAGCCCCGCGTTCTCAAGAATGTGGCCCAGCGCGCTCACGGCGCGGGTACAGGCCGGTCAGACTCCGACGAGAAGAACCGAATCGACCCCGTCGTCCTTCAGGAGGCCGGCCACCTTCTCCGCGGCCGGCTTCAGCGTCTCCGGATGGGTGGCGCCCATGAATGCGTAGTGCCAGGCGCCGATGGAGGCGATCGTCCCGCCGGCCTCGAGCTCGCGCAGGCGGTCGATGGGAAAGGCGACGTTGACGTCTTCCTGGAATCCGCTGCGGTCGAAATTGATCGAGGCGTGGGTCATGACCAGATCCCCACCGCCGGTGTCGCCGGGAATGACCCGATAGCCGCCGGCGCCCAGGTAGAACGGCGGATCGCCGCGCCGTTGCAGGCCGGCGGTGGTGACGATGGCCACTCGGCGTTCGGCGAGCGGCGGCCCGCCGACCCAGGGCCGCCCTTCCATCTCCGGGCAGTTGAAGTCGATCAGGAACCGGCGCGAGACTTCCGGAAGATCACTGAGACGCACCATGCTGAAAATCTCCTTGGCTTGGAATGAATTGACCGGACGCCGACGACGCCCGCCGCGGTCCCGATACGGATGATGTAGTCGTACGCGTCGTCGCCCATCAGAAGAATACGCCGAGGGAATTGGAGACAGCGGTCTTCATCGGCCTCGATCGAACGTCCAGGGAGCGATCATCCACGTCTCGATCGTCCACACTGCGAGAGTCCGTGTCTTGCGCCCTCCCGCTCGACGCTGACCCGATCCTCACGCCGCTTGCGCGTGGGCCTGGCGGACGATCCGCATGAAGTTGTCGTAAATGCAGCGCGCATTCCGGTTGAGAGCCGCCATGCTGGCGGCCGCCTTGGCCTCGAACGCGGACAGCGCGCCCTCGCCCATCGCCCGCTCCAGGGCCTCCTCGTAGGCGGGCACCGTGCCCCATTGGGGCACCGTGTCGCCGGTGATCTCGATGTGGTATTGGATACTGAAGGCGCGGCCGGCGAAGCCGAGCGCCTGTATTGCACAGGCCGGAGACGCGGCGAGGGTCTGCGCGCCGGGCGGCGCCCGCAACACCTCCGCGCCGTGCCATTGAAGGCAGGAGTGGACCGCCGGCACGCCTTCGAAGATCGGGCTCGAGCGGCCTGCCTTTGTCAGCTCCACCTCCATGACACCGATCTCGGGCTCTGCCGCCGGCCCGACCTCACCACCGAGCGCCTGCGCGAGGAGCTGGTGACCGAGGCAGAAACCGAAGAACGGCATCTTCCGATCGACGACTGCCTCCCGAATCGCGGCGCGCTCGGGTTCGAGCCATGGATAGGCGTCGTCCTCCCAGACATCCATCGGGCCGCCCATGACCCACAGCGCGTCATAGGCGCCGAGATCCGGGATCGACTCGCCCTCATCGAGCTCGACCGCGGTCCACTCGAGGCCGTCTTCGCGCAGAAAGTCCCGGAACACCCCGGGATGCTCGATCACGATGTGTTGAAAAACGAGGACGTTTCTGGTCATAGCCGGTGTCCTTGGAGATGACGTGGAAGATTCCGTTCGGATCGCGCTCGGTCAGCGTTCCCAGGTAACAGGCGATGTGGAAGTCGAGGGCGTTTCGCCCGCTTCCGGTGATCCGGACGTATTGGGCCTTGTCCCCGAAGCCCTGCATCGACGACACCAGCTCGACCGGAAGCTTCGACTGGCTGGCGCCGACGAAGACCATGATCCGGAACGCCTGGCTCGGGGCGCCCTGCAGCACGGACAGGCTCTTCGTCTGCACGTTCTCATAGTCGATCAGAATGTAGTGCTTGCTCATCCTGGCCGCCGTCTGTCGTGGGGTGGTCAGGTGGTCTCTTCGAGCGGGTCTCGCCCGACCCGCGCGGCTCGGTGCTTGAATTCGAGTGGCGGTCCGGTGCCGGAGGGGCGTCCCTGTCGGACGAACATGAGTCGAACGGCTACTCGATGCGACCGGTCTTCAGGCCGAGCTCGGCGCCGAGGGTGCGTGCGATGCCCGCCCCGAGCCGATCCGCGATGGTCTCCAGGCGCGAGGGGCGCAGCGTGAAATCCACGATCTCCCCCGCCCCGATCACTTCGCGCGCCACGTGGCTGCTGCTGCCCAGGGCGTCGACGAGACCGAGCTCGATACCTTGGGAGCCGGTCCAGATCAGCCCGCTGAAGACGTCGTCGCGAGCGGCGAGCCGATCCCCGCGACCGCGCTTGACCTTCTCGATGAAATCGGCGTGGATTTCGTCGAGCAGGGATTGGAGGTGTGCGAGCTCCTCTGCGGAGGCCTGCGAGAAAGGGTCCAGGAAGCCTTTGTGCTCCCCCGCGGTGAGAAGGCGCCTCTCCACGCCGAGCTTGTCCATCGCATCGACGAAACCGAAGCCGTCCATCAGCACCCCGATCGAGCCCACGACGCTGGACCGGCTCGCGTAGATCGCGTCCGTGGCGGCTGCCACGTAGTACCCGCCGGAGGCGGCGACGTCGGTGATCACGGCGTATACGGGGGTGTCCGGGTGCAGCACACGCAGGCGCATGATCTCGTCGCTGACGTAGCCGGCCTGGACCGGACTGCCGCCGGGGCTGTTGATGCGCACGATCACACCGGCGGTATCGGAGTCCTCGAAGGCGGCCCGGAGCCCCGCGACGATCCGGTCCGCACTCGTGTCTCCTTCGTCGCCGATCACGCCGCGCACGTCCACGAGGGCACTGTGCCGGCCGCCGGGATCCGGTCGAATCCACTCCGGGTCCATCCAGAGAACGGCGAGGAATACCAGAAACGCGAGCCACGCGAAGCGGAACACCAGGTTCCATCTGCGGGTGCGCCGTTGTTCGGCCAGCGCCATGAAGGCGAAACGCTCGGCCGGATCACGCTCCCGGCCGGGCATATCCGGACGTGCAGCCGGATCGGAAGGACGGGGGTCGGGTGCAGGCGGCTGGTCGGGCATCGGGCGCAGGAATCGCGGCCACCGGAGCGGGCCGAATCTTCAATATTGAGTTGAACAGGTCGGACAAGGCGAATCAAGCACGGATGGAGGCGGTCTTCAAGCAGAAATACATATGGTGGTCCGGGGAGCCGGGTCCGCAGCAGACGGTTTCGTACAGTGGCGGAATCGGATAGCGTGCGCGCCGCGCCGGAATCCGGCGGCGGCGAGAGCGCATCCCGCATCGCCCAGCGCACGTAGCTCCACTTCTGCCGACCCTCTACAGGACACCGCGAAAGTGGAGACGAGCTTCTACGACCCTGCGGCAGGAGCGGGCGTCTCCGACCTCATGCGCGGGAACACGCGGCTCGTCTACACCGAAGCGCCCGGCTCGCTCACCTTCGAGATGCAGGACGTCCCCGCGATCGCGAAGGCCGCGCGCGAGGGCGGCGCCCTCGTCGCGATGGACAACACCTGGGCGACCCCGCTCTACTTCCGCCCGCTGGAGCATGGCGTCGACCTCTCGATCCAGGCGGGCACCAAGTACCTCGCGGGGCATTCGGACCTGGTGATCGGCATGGTCACCACCGCGACCGGCGCGCTCTTCAAGACGATTGCGGATCAGGCGCACGCCTTCGGGGACACCGCCTCCCCCGACGACTGCTTCCTCGCCCTGCGCGGTATGCGCAGCCTCTCGGTGCGGCTCGAACGCCAGTCCGCGTCGGCGCTGAAGGTCGCGCGCTGGCTCGAATCGCGCCCGGAGGTGAAGCGGGTGCTCCATCCGGCGCTGGAGAGCGACCCCGGCCACGCGCTGTGGAAGCGGGACTTCGCGGGGGCGTCGAGCCTGTTCGGGCTCGCGCTGCACGCCACGGACGAGGCGGCGGTCGCCCGCATGGTGGATGGGCTCGCGCTGTTCCGCATCGGCTCGTCCTGGGGCGGGTACGAGAGCCTCGTCGCCTACAACCGCATGCCGATCCCCCGCGACGTCGTCCCGTGGACGGAGACGCCGGGCCTGCTGCGTATCCACGTCGGGCTCGAAGACCCCGATGACCTCATCGCCGATCTCGAAGCGGGCCTCGCCCGGCTCGATGCGTGAGAAGCGGGTATCGAAGGGTGCGCCGGGGTCGGACGTGGCGGCCGGCCGCATCTGCGGCCGCGGGCCGGAGAGGGGTGCCGGTCATTTGCCTGCAAACGATGCGCCGGTGCTCGTGCATGAGTGCACCCCGGAGGCGATTCCACCATGAAGCGCCCCCTGCGACATCCCTGGATGGCGACGGCCTGTCTTGCCGGCGAGCCCGCCTCCGCAAGGTGGCGCGGCGGCTCAGCCGAGAGGCGGCTCGGCGTTGCTCTTCGGCCATTCGGGCTCGAAGCCGAGGATGGTGCAGTCGGCGGGAAGCGGGGGGTTGAACAGCAGGTTGTGCCAGAACGTCGCTTCGCGCAGAGGGTTGTTCGGCGAGAGGCGCCGCACGGTGCAGTACAGGCGGTATCGCTGGCTGAACTGCTCGAAGTCGAGTCGGCATTCCCGGTATGCCAACAGCGTCGCCGCGGTTGCGGAATCCGTCGGGAAGCTCGCGGTGAGGATGTCGGAGAACTCGCGCGGCGTTTGGTAGTAGCGCTCGGCGAGGAACTTCAGGGCGGCTTCGCGCCGCTCCGCCGGGTCATGGGTGCGCCGCGCCATGTGGCGAAGTTCCATCGTCGCCGAATGCTCGGGCCGCCGGCAGAGCACGGTGACGATGCGGGCGATGGAGCCGGTGCCCTGGGCCGAACCCGAGTCTGGGGTCGGTCCTGAATCCAGGGACACTCCCGGAGCCGGAGTCGACTCCGCGGCCTGGACCGATTCTGCAGTCGGAACCGGTTCCGTGGCCGATCCCGGAACCGGAGATACGAGCGGCGCCATTCCGCTCGTGGGTCGGCCCTCGTGCTTGCGCATCGAGATCTGGCGGATCCGGCACTGCCAGCGAAGAAAGGCGTCACGCAACCGTTCGTTGGCACGGTCCAGTCGCACGACGTTCGAGCCGGGCTGTTTTGATTCCGCGCCCGCAGACATCTCCGGCGGCACTATCCGGAAGCTGCGGTCACGGTGTTGGTGGGCCGCCGGGTTTGCCCTCACGCTGCGGCGCGGGGCTTCCTTCCGGCGGGTTCCGGGGCGCTGAAGCGCCGGTCGTGGTCGAGGCTCGGGATGCGACCGCGGGCGTGCGCCACGCTTTCGACGTCCACCGTCGCGACGACGTATCCCGCGCCGTCCCCGCCGTCGGCGAGCACCTCGCGTAGCGCGTCGAGGCTGCTCGCGCAACGGAACACGGCGTCGCCCGAGAGCGTATCGAGGCCGGGCACCTCATCGATGGATTCGCCCCCTGGATGACCACGGTGGTTCTGCGTTCGCCCATCGTGCCTTTCCCGCCCTCGCCTTTTCGCGGCGCCGCCCGGGACCCGCCGTTGCCGGATCCATTCAACGGCAGGGCGGTGGCGGCGCCGGTCGAGGAGACGATCGCAATCACCGGAATTAGAATACCTGACCCGGAATCACCGCAACCAGGCGCCTGACATCAACCTGGAAGCGACCGTCATACGAGGCGCACGGGTGGAGATGGAACGAAGCGCGGCATGTGCCTCGGGGTTCGCTGGACCACCGTAGCCACTTCAGTTGTTGCGTCGCCGCCACTCCCATGGCCGTTCGTACTCGCCGGAGTGAATCCCCATGCGAGCCTCGCGAGCCGCATTCTCATCGCCGACGTACCGCCGTGAATAGCGGCGATACGCCAGGGCAAGGCCTTGCCTGACCATCCAGCCGTTCAAGTCGACGCCGTCCGCGTCGTAACACGTCGCGACCACCCGGCCGTGCTCATCCCGTCCATGTACACGGCAACTTGTCCGGCCTCCTGCAGTCATCATGCGGAGCGCTCTGGCCGCAGCCTCGCCGCAGGCCCAGGACGTACCACCGGCTTTCCGGCAGTGTTGTCTGCCTTCGAGGGCATCGATTCCGTGAAGGCGGATCCGGTTGCCCGCTATTTCGATGGTATCGCCGTCAATCACCTTCGCGGCGCCTTCGAGCACGTTCGGGGAACGTCCTGCCGGCGTCCCTCGATGTGCAGAAGCGGATCGTCGCTCCCGGTCAGGCACGTTCGGGGAACGTCCTGCCGGCGTCCCTCGATGAAGCTCCGGTTTCCCACCTGCTTTGCGGATCTTTTGAAGAGGCGTTCCCGGGGGATCGAGACGAATCCTTGAACTTTTCGACATCCTGAAATGGCAATGGTACGGCTCGCCACCGGCATGGCAGCCATCCCTGCCGACTTCGCCGCTATGACTTCCCACCGTCAAGGGCACGACGAAAGCGATGGCGGCCATCACGCCGGACGTTCCCTTCAGCCGTTTCACCGTCTCCCCCCTTCCCCTCCGGCACCCGGTCAGACACCGTATCGCGCCGACTCGACGTGCTCGTGGCGCAACGCCGGTTCAACAAGATCGGGGCCGCGGTCATGCTGCGGCGCGGGGCTTCCTTCCGGCGGGTTCCGGGGCGCTGAAGCGCCGGTCGTGCTCAAGGCTCGGGATGCGCCCGCGGGCGTGCGCCACGCTTTCGACGTCCACAGTTGCGACGACGTATCCCGCGCCGTCCCCGCCGTCGGCGAGCACCTCGCCCCACGGCGAGACGATGAGCGAATGGCCGTAGGCGGCGCCGCCGCCGGGCACCGCACCCACCGCGCACGGGGCTACGACCACCGCGCCGTTCTCGATGGCGCGGGCGCGGTTCAGAACGTGCCAGTGCGCCTCCCCCGTCACCTTGGTGAAGGCGGCCGGCACCGCGAGGATCTCCGCGCCGGCCTGTGCGAGCGCGCGGTAGAGCTGGGGAAAGCGCAGGTCGTAGCAGATGGTCAGGCCGAGTCGGCCCCAGGGCGTATCCACCAGGACAGCCTGCCCGCCCGGCGCGACGACCGCGGACTCGCGATAGCGCTGGGTGGGAGACAAATCCACGTCGAACAGGAAGATCTTGTCGTAGCGGGCGCGGGTCTCTCCCCGGTCGTCGATCACGTAACCGCGGTTGATGAGCCGATCTCCGGGACCGTCCACCGCGATGGAGCCGATCAGCATCCAGACCCCCGCTTCGCTCGCGAAGCCGCGCAGGGCATCAAGCACCGGATGGTGCGCTTCCGGGGCGGTCGGGGGCGCGAACAGGCCCCCTTCACTCTTGAGGCCGCCGCAGTACTCGGGGAGGCAGACCAGCTCCGCGCCGGCCGCGACCGCCTCCCCGGCCAAGCGGCGGGCTTCCTCGACGGCCTCGTCGAAGGTGGCGAGCGGCCGGGTCTGCACACAGCCGATCCTGACTTCCTGGGTCATGGTCCTCCCTCCCTGCCGCGGATTCTGCCAGGACCCGGACGCTCCGGATTCCTGTGCATTCCGCGCAATCGTGCCATGGAACAAGGATATTCTCAAAGAACGCGGAGAGCACCCTGGCTTGGTCCATATCTTCTCGGCGATGGAGACCTGTGCATCATTTCGCCCTTGGCATGACAAGAAGACACATCACACGTCTCTGAAGCCATCCACAAGCAAGTGCCTGCATTACTACTTTTACTTCATCGACGAGAGCTTTGGTCTATGTTACCTCCGGGTGCCTACGTGGGCGCCGTTTCGCCTGCAAGTGTACTTCAACGGACACAACTGGCTTGCGCGTCGCCTCGGCAAGGCTGGCATCGCCTATGAGATGGCCGACAACGCCTTCCTCTCCATCTCTGATTTCAAACAAGCACAACGGCTTGCCGAGCGCTTGGACGCCACATAGGCAGGATCTTATAACTCATTGATTATTCGGGAATTGATTCGGGCCGTGGAAGTCCCATCCGAAATCTCCGATCATGGAAGCGCTGAACCCACATGACAGGAGAAGACTCGGACGGGACGCCGCACTGTTGCTCAATTCGCCCACCAGATCAAGCGTGTGTCGTCGCACACGGTACTCAACGACCTCGGACGGAGGGTCGGCTTCTGCCACCGGGAGCGGCTGATGACTCCATATCGACTGGTCCTGGGCCTGCTGGCGGGCCACGCGACGGGACCGGTCGAGACGTTGGCCGATATGCAACGGCAATTCAATGCGTTGTTCGGCACCACGGTCGCATGCAAGCCGTTCCACGACCCGTTGGCGAAGCGTTCCTTCAAGGACTTTGCGAGCGGTGCTGGACCAAGTGCTTCAGCAATGGGTGGTGGGCGTGTTGCAACCGACGGCGCGGGGTCCGCTCGGTGGGTTCGGTCGGAGTGTGATCCAGGACGGCTGCTCGTTCGCGGTCAAGGACGCGCTTCGTGAACAGTACCCGGGGCGATTCAGGAAGCAGAATCCGGCTGCGGTGGAGCTGCATGACGATGAGTCTGCTGAATGAATCGGTGGAGCAGGTGACGCTGACGGCGGACACGGCGCCGGAGCGGCCCCATCTGCCCTCGCCCGAGGCGTTGCGCGATGACCTGCGGTTGGCGGACCGTGGGTACGTTGACCTGGAGTATATGGGTGCGGTGGACAGGGCGGGTGGGTACTTCGCGATGCGTGCGAGCGCATCGGTCAATCCGAAGGTGCAGGGTGCGTACACCTGGGAAGGGGAGGCGTTGGGGGAGTGGTCCGGGCAATTGTTGAAGCAGGGGGTTCCGTCGAAGGGCGAGACGGTCGATCTCGATGTGGTTTGGGGGGAGGGAGAGAAGGAGTTGAAATTGAGGCTGTTGGCGCGATGGAATCGTGACGAGGGGTGTCATACGGTTGTTGGTGACGAATCTGCTGCGCGCCCGATTCAGTGCGGAGCAGGTGGGGCAGCTCTACCGGTTGCGGTGGCAGGTCGAGCTGTTGTTCAAGGAGTGGAAGTCGTATGCGAATCTTTGCGTTCGACACGAGCAAAGCGGGGATGGCCGAGGGGCTGATATGGACGGCGATTGCGGCGTCGGTTCTGAAGCGTTGTCTGGCCCGGATGACGCAGGCATTGCGAGGGGTCGAGGTCTCGACGCGGAAGGTGGCGATGTGTGCGCGTCATGGATTGGGGGATGTGTTCCGTGTGCTTGCTCGTGGAAGGAGACGAGGCTTTCTTCCCGTGTTGCGAGGCTTGGTGGATTATCTGGCGAACAATGCGACTCGGTCCCATCCGAAACGAGACCGCAAGAGAGGACGACTCCAATTCGGATTGGAGCCGGTGTTGTGATTTCCTCAAGTACCAACCTATGAAGCAACTACGCGATGGCAAGATGACGAATCCGAAGCGTCTCACACTGTATTCAGGTGCCCGATCTCAGTTTTATAATATTAAAGGTGAATACGGCGAACCTCACGATGGTCTCTATATTCTTTCTCCTACGCAGGCTCTCGTGGCAGAAGCTAATCGCACTAATGAGTTCAATGATGCCTCTTATGTGGTACTCTACCGATCATCGGCAGGCCGCATCCTCTTTTGCGGCGATGCTCACGACAAGACATGGGAGCACGTTCTGGAGAATCATCTGACAGATATTTATCGTGTCGAACTCATGATCGCACCACATCACGGCCGCGACTCGGATCGAGACCGCTCGTTCTTGAGCGAAGTCATGCCGAAGCTCACACTGTTTGGCGTTGCCCCATCGGAGCATCTCGCCTATGATGCTTGGCGAAATCGCGGCCTTGATTACATCACCAGTAACCAATCCGGGACGATAATCGTCGACGCGAGAAGCGTCCCGATGAAGGTGTATGTAACTAAAGAATCCTTCGCGCGCAAACGGAATCCGAAAGCTGCCTGTTCCTTCGACCTTCATGCTTGGCTGCTACGCAGCATTACATGACTGGCACACTCTCCGCAGCTCTGCGTCTCGTTCTGTGGAGGCTGGAGTTCTTGATAGATAACGCCGCGAACCGCAAGACTGTCCGGCAACTGGGTATCTTTCACTGATCGGCGATCTCTGTGGGTTGCCACGCACTGGATCCGAATGACGGTCACTGAGCGAGAATCAGGGGATCTGCAATTTGCTCGGCGGGAAGCAATGTAGCCGGTTTTCGCCGGTACTCAGGCATGGCGCTTGAGCTCGCGCGTTAGACGCAGTTCGGCAAACGGTGTGCTATTCATAAGTCACAAAGAGCGGGATGAGTCCGGGGCTGCGATTTTGCGGATCGAAAGAGGAGGTAGAGTTGTCGAATATTCAGTCGTGACTCACAGATACATCCGTCGCATCAGCAAGAAGCGCATGAAAATCCGTGGGTGTATGGATCAGAAAAAGCGAAGGCATGAGACGTGCCAGGGATACCGCCTTTGCCGTCGCCCGATCCTTCTCGGACGGACCACCCGGGGAAAGATGGCTGTGCCAAGTGCCAAGACAGTAGAGTGACCAGCCGACAGCTTCCGAGTAAGCGACCATCTGCTGGCGCAACCCTCTTCTTCCAAGGACGAACTCATCCGCTGAGCGGCTGCTATCCTCCGGCGGACTCAATACGTCGACGACATGAACGGTCCGAGACACCTCTGAAATCCGGCCCATCAGAACGCCGCCGGTCTCCACCTTCGGCCAACGTGCTGTTTCGCCCCGAATTTTCGTCAATGCACGCGAATGAATATGAGCGCACCATGATTTTCTGTTCATCGCGCGCACCACGAGCACCGGCGGTATACTGCGTGTATGCCATTTCAGCCCGAGTCCGTCTTCGGACAATCGGCCTATGAGGATTTCACCGCCATCATGCGGCAATCCGTCGCGTTGCCTTGCCAGCAAGTATTCTGACATTCCGGCCGCGAACAGCGATAGTCGGCCATCCGACATGGCCATCGTCAGGGAGCCGCAGCCTTGACCAATGCTCCGGCGTGATACGTTGTCATCACTTCCGAGGATGATCCGCGCAAGGACTGCATCCTCTCGCAGCAACGTATAGAATTCTGCCATCAGATCGGTAGTGCTCGGATTCCGATCCGGTCCTTCTGTGGTGACCAACCCTGCAAGACCGCCAGTGAATAGCAATGTCTCGATGACCCGCAGGGGCCTCCTGGTAGCTGCAATAGCCTCACGAACGACCAGGGACGCCGTCGAATTCACAACGGCCCACGAGCGCTCCGATCCAAGACGATGCGAATTGCGCCCGGATGTCAAGACAGCCACTACGTCCGCTGCTAGCGGCGTTGCCTCGTGATCCAGTCCGCGTAACGCCTCGCACAGAACCCGTGCCTTGGCATCCATCCAAAGAAGCTGCATATCGCCAGTGGCTGGAACGAGTGCATGGCGCGCCGCGTTGTGCGGCGTCATCGACGATTTGTCGAGAACGACTTCAGGCCCGTTTCCGGCGCGTGCGAGATGCAGCGCCAGCTTCGACCCCAAGCTTCCCGCGCCAACAAGCGTCCAACGTGGTCGTTCCAAGGTCACTGCGTCTCCGGTCATTCGAGCAAGAAGGGGACGAGATGTGGAGTGGCGATGCGCGGCTGGTCGAACCGCCGTTGCACCGCCGTCGGCGAACAGACCCGGGGAACAAATGTCCACGACATACGGACACAGCTCGATGGGACTTTCGCTTCCGATGACGTTGAACGGCCGGCGTGCCAAGAGGATGATCGCCAGTGTGAACGGCCCTGCCTCCCGATATACGGACAAGCGCTGCTTCAGCAAACCCAGAGCAGTATCGAGCTCCTTGGCGCAGTTATACAGGGCGGCGCGTTTCTTCAGATCGTCGACATCGCGTACGGTTTCGGGAAGATAGACATCGTTGACGATCAGTTCGCCTGAAGGGTGCTTTCCCGGCCAGACAGCCAGCGCCAATGACTTGCCGTGGCGGAGCGGTGAATCTCTGTGTACGGACATCTCCCTGAAGATATTGGGCACGGATTTGGGGTTGAGCCGAACCGTCGAGGCTGAAATCTGACCGTGAACGAAGCCCGGGCGGTCATTGGCGGCGTGCTTCAGGTAGATGAGCTCAAGAAATCTGTATCCACCTCCGCGGTTCACCAGCCGGCGGAGACCGTCTGCGTCCGCAACCAGGTAGTCTTCGAAGGCGTCACGGCGGACAGGTTCCCATCCTTGCGTCGGATCGATGAGTGCGCCGAGGGCAGCGCGTTCGAGCCAAACAACGGTCTGGTTGAGAACGCCAGCCAGCCCCTCCCGGTGAAGCAATTCGGCGGGGCCGCCGTCGTAAATGCAGGGAACGGGTCGCCCGCCCGTCAACCACGGCTGCATGTGCGGCAGATCCCGATTGAAGTCGGGACGCAGGGACAATTCGGGAGGACCCAAAGGGAAATCTGCCGGAAAATCAAAGCGCACGATTTCCTTCAGCCTGACCCCGGAAGGACTCTCCCCACACCGTCTCCACTCACTCGGCAGGCTGACCTCGAACGTCACATCGACGGCAGTTGCCTCGCTTGTTTCGTCCAGACGGGGGGCTCCTACATGGAGTACGGCCGAGTGGCCGGATACCAGACTCAGTGCGCGCAGAAGCGCATTGCTGGGTCCGGCATCCGCCATTGTCTGCCTCATCCGTGGCCAAGCGGTTGTCGGCCGATGATTCCCGGGCTGAGGACAGCCGCCCCCCCCATGAGCCTCGTCCGCAGGCGAGGTCCATGCTGAGAGGCTTCAAACTGCATCACACCGGGCGACTTCTGCTCCCCGACACACCGAAAGGCGCCCTGCACGTCGTCCACAATGCTCTCGTACTCGCGTTTCGCGCGGATGCAGGGCGGATCGTTGTCGTCATCCTCGATGGGATTGCTACTGGCCACAATCGTTGCTCCGTCCCGAGCCTGTGAGAGAGCACTGCGCGCGTCCTGGCACACCTCGGCATCTTCCCCCCGCTCGCTCCAACTGTCATACGACAGGCTGTGCCACGAGCAGTGATGGGGGGCCAGGAGAATGTCATAGGACAGACACTCCGGGCATGAGCGATGACGCTGCCAAAGCCTCTCCCAGATCGCGACCTCGGTGTCTCCTCCGGTCAGGAATCGGCACCTGTCGGCGATTCCGTCACCCGCCAGGGACAACTGAAGGATCGTGCTCGAGTCGTTCTTCGATACCTCGTCATCGTCGTCTGCCTTCGGGAGCGGTCCGAGCAGCAGAGCCCTCATCGACCTGTCGTGCTGGCCATTGACGCGCGAGAACTCCTGGTCTACGGGGATCAGGATTTGTCCGAGGTCGTCGGTCTTCCCATCTTCATCCTCACCGAGAATGAGGATCCGATCGCCGTCTCCAATCGGTCCTGTACTGTCGCGGAACTTCCGGACCCGGCGGCGCGCTTCGGCATTGAACGCCTTGGCGTCGTCGCAGAGCACATGGCGCGTCGAGGCACGCCGGAACACCAACGGCGAGGACCATATTTCCCGGATGAAGATCTTGTCCGCCTTCTCGGACCAGGTGTCGGGCGGGCCGAGGTGAAAGTGCTCGCGGAGCCCGGTGCAGTGGTCCTTGTCGGGATGGCTGACGAGGAGGACATCCACGTAGAGCCTGCCCTCGGTGTCGCGGTCGAGTTGCTCGCGGAGCAGGTTCGCGACATCGGGAGTATCATCGTCGGGGTCGTCTGCTGCCGCTCGAATGTTCAAATCAAACAACATCTTGCGGCCGGACTCCAGATCAACGAGAGTCATGTCGCCGTTGCCGACCGGATAGAACGAAAGCGTGCTGGCCATGGTGTCACCTCCGTGGGGATTCGATCCCATCAAGTGTTCGCTCATCGTACCATCAGAGGAAGATTTTGACAATCATGGCTCGATCTGCGATGTTGACGTCGACGGAGGCGGGGACGCCTGCCTCCCTGCGCGTTGGGAGGAGGATTCATGGACTCGATCAAGCTCGGACGCCGGCTGCGAGCCGCGCGTGAGGCACAGGGGCTGAGCCAACGGGCAGTGGCGGATGCCCTAGGCGTGCCCCGCACGGCGGTCACCCAGATCGAAGCGGGGAACCGATCCGTCTCCACGCTGGAGCTGACGGAGCTGGCCGACCGCTATCGCCGCCCCGTCTCGCACTTCTTCGAGCACGCCGCGGACGACGAAGGCGAGGGCGTTCTGATCACCCTGCACCGAACCGTTCCAGGGTTGGAGCAGAGTGCGGGTGTGCGGGAGCAGGTGGACCGCTGCGTCGCCCTGTGCCGCGAAGGGGTCGTCCTGGAGAAGCTCCTGGGGCAGGCCCTCCGGATGGGTCCGCCCGTGTATGACGTGCGTGCTCCGCGCACGGTCGGGGAGGCCGTGACGCAAGCGGAGCAGATCGCCGAGGAGGAGCGGCGACGGCTCAACATCGGAAACGCTCCCCTATCCGACGTTTCGGAGTTGATCAGTTCTCAGGGAGTTTGGGCGTCCAGCCTTGAACTCCCCGATCACATGTCCGGTCTCTTCCTGCGTCATCCTTCCATCGGCCTTGCCATTCTCGTCAACGCCTCGCATCCGCGTGGGCGAAAGCGCTTTTCCTATGCCCATGAATATGCGCACGCGCTGCTGGATCGGGAAGGGATCGTGTCGGTTTCCAGCACCGGCAATTCATCCGAATTGTTGGAGAAGCGGGCAAACGCCTTCGCCGCGGCGTTCCTCATGCCGAGGAACGGTGTATCTGAAGTGTTGCGAAGCCTAGATAAGGGTTTGCCGAGCCGTCATGAGCAAACGATTTTCGACGCCGCGACCGGAGAACACATCGAGGCAGCATTCCGCCCGGCTGCCGGCTCGCAGAGAATCACTTACAAGGACGTTGCACTTGTGGCCCACCATTTCGGTGTGAGCTATCAGGCGGCTCTTTATCGGCTGAAAAGTCTCAAACATGTCTCGCAGCGGGACTCCGATGGCCTTCTGGAACGGGAGCATTTCGGCAGGGAATATCTCAAGCTCCTCGGGATGCTCGACGAGCTGGAAGCACCGGAGCAGCGCGGCCACTGGGATCGCGAGTTGAGAAACGAGATCGCGCACTTGACGATCGAAGCCTACCGCCGCGAGGAAATCTCCCGTGGGCGACTCCTCGATCTGAGCAAAACGCTTGAGATCGACGGTGATGCGCTCCTGAGCCTCGCACGAGCCGCGCACGAAGGCTGAGCGCCGAAATGACCTGCATGAGCTCGATCGTCATCGTGGCGGATGCATCGGCTCTCATCAACTTCCTGCGAATCGATCGCATGGATCTGATTGCCCGTCACTCCCATCGGTTTCTCGTGACCGATCACGTCGCGGCCGAGGTGACGGACTTCTACCCGGATCAGCGGACACGTCTCGATGGCGCACTTCAAGCAGGTGTCCTGCAGCAGGTCAGTGTTGACGATCGGCGAGAGGTCGCTCTGTTCGGCGCGTTGGCTGCATCCGGACGCTTGGGCGCTGGCGAACGCTCCGCAATCGCGTTGGCCATCTGCCGAGTTCCGGGTCCAGCGGATGCGGTCGCCGGCGCACAGCTCGATCGTCTCGGTACGGTAGACCTCGACGGTGCCGCGCCTGCCGCCGACCCGGCGCGGCTGCCACTGGATCGCCTCCCCGCTCCTGCCTTCCAGCATCACCGTCCCGGTTGCATGATCGACGCCGACCACGCGGTATTCGTCGCCATTCTCGACACCGAGGCTCCTGTAGTCCCGTTGAAACCCTACCACATCGCCGGGTGCGTAGTGGGCGGCGATCGGCTTCTCCGCCGTGGTGTACCCGTGGGAGACCAACCGCTCGATTTCCAGGGCCGGTCCGTGGATCGCGCCGTCTCGGGCGAGGCGGTCCCGGATGTGGCCGTTGATGCTCCGGCGCAGTGCGTGGCTCGGCACCATGAGGCCGGTGTGCTCGCGCTCCTCGCCCGAGAGCCTGAGACAGCGCGCGGCGGCGGCCCCGGCGAGATTGTCCGGCTTGACCTCGGCGACACGATCGCCGAGCTTCTCGAAGGCACCGCGCACGTCTCCCGCGAGGCTTGAGCGCACCGCTTCCTTCAGCGCCGCGTCCTTCTGCCGGAGAATTTCGTCCATGACGGCGGTTTTCATGCCCGCCTGTTGGAGTCGATAGACGGGACGAAGGTGCGTGCGAATGCGAGCAAGCGCAAGGCGATGAGCTACGGTCGGATGGGCGAGAAGGAGCGGGAGCTGGAGGCGGAGGTCGAGGCATTGTTGAACCGGGCTCGCGAGACCGATGCGGAGGAGGATGCGCGCTTTGGGGAGTCGTTGCGAGGCGATGAGCTACCCGAGGAGCTGCGCCGTCGCGAGGACCGCTTGGCGGCGATTCGAGCGGCGAAGAGCCTGCCCTTGCGAAAGCGGGGGGCGCTTGGAGGCGGCGCAGCGCGAGGCGGACGATGGGCGCGGGCGCCGGCCCGGATGGGAGCGCAATCCCAAGGGCGGGCAGCCGTACAAGCGCGCCTGCGGGGAGCCTGATGAGAAGGCGCAGAGCCACTTCACCGACCCTGACAGTGCCATCATGAAGACCAGCGCGGAGGGGTTCCAGCAGTGCTACAACGCGCAGGTGGCTGTCCGAGGCGCCCAACGGCTGGAAGACCTGCCCCCGAATGGTTCTATCGGGGGGGAAGTGCTCGGATTCCGGCGCTTCAGCGTGCGGGGTCTGGCCAAGGCGCGGGGGGAATGGGACTTGGTGTGCCTGGCGCTGAACCTCAAGCGGTTGCAGCCGCTTCTGGCGGTGTGAGGGCAAGGCTCGCCAGTGGGACATGGCCGGAATCGTCCCCATCGTGGGTCTTGCCGGACTTTCCGGACCCTCTCGCGTGCCCTGCCTGCCATTGCGCACTTGCGGCGTCCCGGCCCTCGTGTCCATCCTCGCATCGAGTCCGGCCCGTTCATCCGCTCTCGTAGCTTGAGCTACCTTTCTACGGCGCAGACTCCTGGCGCTCTACTTCGGGGAGAATCCGTGGGACGCCGAAGGCGCGGTCACCATCTGGCTCGCGAGTACGTCGGCGCTCACCACCGGTGACTACCTGCTCGCGTAGACCTGCCCCCCCCCCCCCCCCCCCCCCCCCGGCGCAGTTGCAATCACACGCCTGGGCCGGGGGCTGTCGAAGCAGTGCGTGCGGTGCCGGAGGCGTGGCAGCAGGGCGCCGGTCGGTGTCCGGCATCGGGGGGAAGGCGGCTGACCCGGCGGGCGGTCCCTGGAAACCCGGACATTTGTCCGGGTTTTCGCACAGAGGGGGGCTTCAATGAGGCCGGTCCTCCGCGGGACCGGGGGGCGTCTTGGCCGCCCAAGGGGCGGTCGCGCGGTTCCACGCGCGGGCACACGAGGGGCTGTAGCCTTGTCTACTCATTCCGAACGCGAAAGCGTCGTGAACGTCGGGAGGAAAGAAGATGCACAAGGTAGGACCGGAAGGGCCGGAAACGCGCGCGAAGATCGAAGGATGGGCACAGGACAACCTGCCCAAGGGGAGAGTGGAGTGGATCCCGGAGGAGGAAGCCCGGATTACAGGAGAGACGGCAGCGGGATTCATCACGTTTGCCACGGAAGACGGACGGATAGCGGAAACGGCCGTGGGACGTAACGAAGCCGGGATCCTGTGGATTGGGGGGACGTCCGAGGTCGGGAAGCCAGCGCACATGGATCTCGCTGCGGGGACAGTGCATGACGCACTGAAGAAGAACCCGCCGGAGGAACACAAAAAGGATGAGTAGCTACGGGCTCAGGTCGCTGCCCATTCCCTTGTCTTCATGCCACGTCTCGCGCCAGTAGGCCACCGCCAGCTCGTACTCCTTGCGGTCGCGCTCGCTCAGGGAGTCCAGGAAGTCCTTGCGCCAGCGGCCTGGCACCCGCATGAGGGGGTGCACGCCCGCCTGCTACTGCCGGGGCGTCCTCGTCGCTCTACGCGCTGCGGTGGCGCGCTCCCACGGGCAGGCCGCCCATCCGGGCGATTCAAAGGAGACTCATCATCATGTCGACAAGAAACCGCGGCAACCGCGGGGGGCCTCGGCTCCCGCCTCCCTGATCGACGCCGAGCGCAACGCAGCCGCGCAGAAGGCGTTCATCGACCCCTCCGTCACGGCCGAGTTCCGCAAGGAGGAGATGGCCCGTTTCGCCGCGTCCGTGAAGTACTGGGACGAGCTGAACATGGGCGGTCCGGGGGATGAAGGACGCCGGCGTGCGCACGCGAAGAGCGCAGCGGACTCCGGTGACCGCACCGTCATGCAGATGCTGAACGACCGGCGTCTGGATGCGCACATCCTGCTCTCTCCGGCGCAGGTCGTGCGCGAGACCCAGGTGCGGGCGCGCAACGGGTGGGAGACCGCCGAGCGTGACAACTTCGCCGGCCAGGTCGCGACCTTCAAGAACTTCACGGTCGAGTGGGCGGGTACCTCGTACCTGCAGACCGACCCGCTGAAGGCCGCGCAGCAGGCGGCGGAGATGGGTGACGAGGCGTCGGGACCCCAGGGTCCGGCCACGGCGTCGATCAAGACCACGATGTTCTACCCGATCAAGTCGGTCGGCGAGCTCAGCCCGGTCGGGCAGCGCGAGGCCCGCGCGGCCCTCAAGCAGGCCGGCCTGGACCCCGAGCGCAGCTACGGTGACATCCGCGTCCACCACACGTTCATCAACACCCCGCGAGCGCAGTATGCGGAGTACATACTCGATGCGTCCGGCCGCGACTCCTCGCGCGTCCAGATGGGCGGCATCATCGCGTCCGTCTCCGACGAGGCGGCACTGGCCTACGCCGACCGCTGCGCGGTGGGCAATCCGCACCGCTTCAGCAAGCCGATGGTGTTCGACGACCCCAACTACCTCCGCCGTACCTACCCGGACCTGGACCTGGCCGCGGCCAAGGCCCACGCCCCCCGCGTCGCGGACGTGATCCGTTCCACGGACAACACGTACACGCCGGAGGAGCAGGCCCGGGCGATGGGGCAGGCGAAGGCGGGCCTCACCGCCTACCTGGCGGGGCACGAGCCGCTGTCGAAGGCCAACGTGCGGGCCCGCGGCCTCGACGACTGGGCCTCCAAGGCCCTCGGCGAGCCGACGTTCGCAGAGCGCAACCAGGCCCGTCGCTACGCCGACGAGATGAACAAGCCCGCCGACCAGCGCAACCCCAACATCAGGGCCCCGAAGCCGAGGACCCCGGGGGGCACGGTCAGCATCAACGCCCAGGGCGAGTTCAAGCCGGCCGGACGCACCGGCCTCATCGCCGGCAGCGACCGCTCGCTGGCGTCGAGCGCCATCACCCGCGTGGTTCGGCGCGACGTGAAGCACGTCATCCGTCCGACCCCCGAGGAGCAGGCCACCATCGACCGCGCCTCCGCCGAGGCCCGGCGCCAGAGCGCAGCCCGCCGCGAGCAGGTCAGGGCAGCGCGCAGAGCCGGCATCGACGACGACATCCTGGCGCCGCGCAGGCAGAACGAGGCGAGTCGCGCCGGGGTTGCCAGCAGCCGACTTGCACCTCACGACACCCGAGACGAACCGGAAGGAAGGAGCACCGGGAGCAGACTTCGGACATTCCAACGTGAACCACTACCCGGCGCCGACCATGCCGAGCTCGCCACGAAGGCCGACATCGCGGCACTGAAAGGCGTCATCGCCGACCTCCGGGTCGCCACACAGGCCGACCTTGCCGAGCTCGAGAGCAGGCTCCGGACCGCGATACAGGCCGACGTCGCCGGCCTTCGCGCCGAGCTTGGGACGGTCCGATGGGCGGTCGGCTTGATCGCGGCCTTCCTGCTCGTCATCGGCCTTCGCGTGTTCGGCTTGATCTGATCGGGCGCCAGGCGCCTTCACCGCACGAGCCCCGACCCGCCCCCGGCAGGCCGCCGATACGCAGGACACGGCTACTCCTCGAGGCCGATCCTCCCACGTAATGCCGAGCGTCGCCATCAGGGTCTTGGACGCCGGACACCCGATGCGGTGTATGCTGACAGTGACTCATGGCCCAAGGCAGCGTGAAGCAGGGGAACCACAGGGGGCGGTGGACACTTATCGGCCTGTCCAATAATCGGGGTCCACTTCTGATTGATACACGGGTGCAGGGGATCCACCCTGCCGGTGACGACAGGAGCCGTCGCGGCCGGAACCAGCACGGGAGACGACCGGAATGTCAGCCCTGATCTGCGGCTCGTTCGCCTACGACACCATCATGGTCTTCCACGACCGCTTCAAGAACCACATCCTGCCGGACAAGGTCCACGTGCTGAGCGTCTCGTTCCTCGTGCCGCAGCTCCGGCGCGAGTTCGGCGGCTGCGCGGGGAACATCGCCTACAACCTGAAGCTCCTCGGCGGGGACCCGCTGCCGATGGCGACCGTCGGCAAGGACTTCGGCCCCTACGCCGAGTGGATGGACGAGTGCGGGATCGGGTACGAGTTCGTGACCCGGATCGACACCGAATATACCGCCCAGGCGTTCATCACCACCGACCTCGACGACAACCAGATCACCGCATTCCATCCGGGGGCGATGAACTTCGCGCACCTCAACGACGTGCGGGACGCGCCGGAGGCGGCGATCGGGATCGTCTCGCCGGACGGGCGCGAGGCGATGATCGAGCACGCCGCGCAGTTCGCCGAGCGGGGCACGCCGTTCATCTTCGACCCCGGCCAGGGCCTGCCGATGTTCGACGGCGACGATCTGCGCCGCATCATCGACCTCGCGACGTGGCTGACCGTCAACGATTACGAATGGGAGCTGGTGCACGAACGCACCGGGCTCGACGCGGCGGCGGTCGCATCGAAGGTGGAGGCGCTGATCGTGACGCGCGGGGTCCAAGGGTCGGTGGTGCACACCCGCGGCACGAGCATCGAGATCCCCCTCGCCCGGGCCGCCGACACCGTAGATCCGACGGGCTGTGGAGACGCCTTTCGGGCGGGGCTCATCCACGGGCTGGTCAACGGGATGGACTGGGAGACCACCGGACGGCTTGCGTCGCTGATGGGCGCTTTGAAGATCGAGCAGCCCGGCACCCAGAACCACCGCTGCACCCGCCCGGAACTGGAGGGCCGCTTCCGCGAATCGTTCGGGCGGGAGCTGTAGTGCCGCCGCAAGCGCCGGTCAATCGCGCCCGCACCCGCGGAAGCCGCACCGCCGAGCTCGTGGCGGTGAGCCGCGCAAGACATCTTCTCAGGCACGACCGGCCCCGCGTGTTCGAGGATCCCTACGCGATCCATTTCGTCGGGAATCGATGGCGCCGGGTCCTCGGCTCGGCCGTGCTCGACGCCCTGTTCGCGAAGGTTCTGGTGAAGAGGCTCATGCCGATCACCACCCAGCATCTGACCCGCGCCCGTTTCGCCGAAGATTGTCTCGAAGAGGCCGCACGAGCCGGGGTGACGCAATACGTGATCCTGGGGGCCGGTTTCGATACGTTCGCCTTCCGCCGCCCGGACCTCGGCCTGGCGGTGTTCGAGGTCGATCTGGCCGCCACCATCGACATGAAGAGAGTGCGTCTTGCCGACGCGGACATGGCGTGCCCCGAGGCGCTACGGTTCGTCCCCTTCGACTTCGAGAAGGACGATCTGGAGACGAAGCTTCTCGCCGCCGGGTTCGATTCCGGAAAGGCGTCGTTCTTCAACTGGATGGGGGTCACCTACTACCTCACCACAGACGCCGTTCTGGACAACCTGGGCCGTCTGGCGGCGATCGGGAGCCCGGGTTCGGAAGTCGTCTTCGATTATCTGGTCGCCGACGCCTGCGTGCCCCCCGAAGACCGGGCGCTCTTCGCCGCCATGACGGCGTTCGTGGAGAAACGGGGCGAACCCATGATCTCGCGCTTCGACCCGGCCGAGGCCGGCGTCGTTCTGAACCCTGGCGGCGTCTGGGAAGTGGTCCGCAACGAATCGCCCGAGGAGCACCGCCGGAGATATCTGGGAGGACGAACCGACGTGCCTCCCCTCGCCCCCATTACCTGGTCCCTCCACTTGCGGAGGAGAGAGTCCTCGTCTGCGCGGTTCGCGATGCCGGCTGCGCCCACCATGCCCGCTCTCCAAGGCGGGCGGACCGGAACGCCGGGCCTGGATGTCTGACCGCAGTGTCTGCGAGGGCGGTCTTGAGACCGGCGCGGGAGTCCGCGCGGTGAGGTGGCGGACCGGAACGCCGGGTCGATTCGGGCCTCGATCTCCCCATCATCCGCCCCTTCGCCCGCGGCCCCGGCGCGAAAGACCGGTGCCTGACCGCCCACCGTCGAGGCTTGCGCCCCCTGAGCCGGGGAACGTTCTCTCCCGTTGACGAGGCCGGGGATTGTCTCAAGCGCGGCGACGCGGCGCCTCAGCGTCGCAAGTCTCGAAGCCGTACCCGGAAATCCGATGCGTCCCGGCACGCCAGCAGGGCGTCGATGACGTCAGCGATCTTGCCCTGGGGGCAATCCGGAGCCCTGGCCTGCACCTCGCAGCCTCGTGCCGGCCGGGTCCCAGGGAGGCTCGGCGAGCACCCGGGCGAGGCGCCGGCGTCCGAGGATCGACACCTCCAGCGTGCCGTCTTCTCCATTCCAGCCCGACTCCGGGATGCCGCCGCGGCGGTCCGTGCGGGCGGGACGCCCGTGTCCCGGAGGGACACGCCGTTCCCGGGACGTATGGATTCCCGCTTGCGCGGGAATGACGGCGCCGAGATCGCGGGAACGACCAAGGTGGGCAGGGCGCCCGTGTTCCCGGAGACCCGAGTCCGGCTCCGGCGGGCCGCCGCGGCTCTCCCTGCCGGCGGGCGGCCCGCGTTCCGGGGAGCCCGCGCCCGGCTCCGATGCGGCGCCATGGCCGCGCGTATCCGTCGTGCTGCCGTGGGCGTGCACGTCCGCCTCCGGGCGCAGATACGCGAGGGCGAGCACCGTGCCGGTGCGATGCCCGGGGGCGCCGGAGGTCACGATGCCGACCGCGCGCCCGCCCTGCCAGACGGTATGGGTGTAGAAGGGATCGGGATCGGCGTCGCCGTCCGGCTCGATGGAGAGCAGCGCCATGCGCCACGCGGACGGGCTCGCGGCGCGGGCGAGCAGCGCCTCGCGGCCGGTGAACCCCCGGCCTTCGGTGCGCACGAGGTGGTCGAGCCCGGCTTCGAGCGGGGTGCGCTCGGTGGTGAGGTCGGCGCCCCAGGCGCGATAGTCCTTCTCCAGGCGGAGCGAATTCAGCGCGTAGGCGCCGAAGGGCCGGAGGTCCACGGCGGCGCCGGCCGTGCACAGCGCCTCGTGCAGGGCCGGGAGATCCGCCATCGCAACGTGCAGCTCCCATCCGCATTCGCCCGCGTAGGAGACACGCAACGCCCGCGCCTCCACCGTGCGGGGCCGTGCCGCGCCCGCCCCCGCCGTACCGATCCGCAACGTGCGGGCCGAGAGCCACGGGAACGCCTCGTGGCCGAGGTCCGCATCGGTCAGGGCGCCGAGCACGGTGGGGGCTTCGGGACCCATGAGCCCCAGGACGCCGAGATGGGTGGTGCGGTTGGCCAGGCGTACGTCGGCGAAGGACGCCGCGTGGCGGCGGAGAAGATCCTCGTCGTGGCGTTCGGCCGCCGCGGCGCTCGTGAGGTAGTAGCGGTCCGCCGCGAGCCGGGTCGCGGTGAACTCCGAGGCGACGCCGCCGGCCGCGGTCAGCGCGTGGGTGATCCCGATCCGGCCCACCGCCCGCGGCGGGCGGTTCGCCCCGAGGTGCTCCATGCAGGCGGGGGCGTCCGCCCCGAAGATCTCGAACTTGGCGAACGCGGAGAGATCCACGAGGCCGGCCCGGTCGCGCACCGCCCGGCACTCCGCCGCGACCGTCTCCCGCCACGCGGGTCGTCCGAAGGTGGGCGGCGCGTCGCGCGGCCCGTTCCCTGCCGGCCCGAGGGCGGGCGGCTCATCCCGTGGTCCGTCCTCTGCCGGTTCGGAGCGGCGGGAGAACCAGTTCGGTCGTTCCCAGCCGTACACACAGCCGAACACCGCCCCTTGCCCCGCCTGGACCGGGTGGATCGGCGTCGTCCGCCGGGGGCGGCCGGCCGGGCGCTCCTCGAAGGGATGGTGCACCCCGAACTGGAGGCCGAAGCACTCCACCGCCTTGGCGACGCGGTAGTCGCGCTCCGCCGCCCAGGCGCCGAAACGCCGGGGGTCCACGGCCAGAGCGTCCATCGGCGGGGCGCCGTCGACCATCCAGTCGGCGAGGAAGCGCCCGGCGCCGCCGCCTTCCATCACCCCCATGCTCGACCCGGTGAGCAGCCAGGCGTTGTCGAGCCCGAAGGCCGGACCGATGAGCGGGTTCGCGTCCGGCGTGAACGTGATCGGCCCGTGCACGACGGTCTTGACGCCGGCCCGCGCGAGCGCCGGCACCCGCTCCATGGCCAGCGCCGCGATGGGCTCGATCCGGTCCAGCTCCGGCGGCAGCAGCTCCATGCCGAACTCCGGCGGCACGCCGTCCACGCCCCACGGGCGGCCGTCCGCCTCGTAGGGTCCGAGGATGAGCCCGTCGCGCTCCTGGCGCAGGTACCAGCTCTCCTCCGGGTCGCGGATGATCGGCAGCTCCGGCTCCCCGGCCGCAGCGCGCTCGGCGATCTCCGGGACCCCGGCGGTAACCAGGTACTGGTGCAGCATCGGCACCACCGGCAGGTCCGCTCCCATCATCGCGCCGATCTCCCGGCACCAGGCGCCCGCCGCGTTGACCACGTGCCGGCAGCGGATGGTGTCCTTGTCGGTATGCACCGCCCACGCACCCGCGGCGTCGCGCTCGATCGCCCGCACCGGCGTATGGCGCCGGATCCCGGCGCCGCGGGAGCGCGCCCCCGCGGCGAGTGCCTGGGTGGCCAGCGTCGGGTCGACGTGCCCGTCGTCCGGCTCGTGGATCGCACCGAGCAACCCGTCGATGCGCGCCAGGGGGTAGACCCGCGCCAGCGCCTCGGGGGTGAGGATGCGGAGCTCGTGGCCCATGAACCGCCCGAGCCCCTGCACGTGGCGGAACTCGTCCATCCGCTCCGCCGAGCGCGTGACCCGGAGCGCGCCGCACGCATGGAACCCGGTGCTCTCCCCGGTCTCCGCCGGCAGCACGTCCCGGTACAGGCGCACCGAGGCCGCCCGCATCGCCATGATCGTGGGGTGGTGCGCGAAGTGGGTGCAGAGCCCGGCCGCGTGCCAGGTCGAGCCCGCGGTGAGCTCGTTCTTCTCCAGGAGCACGACGTCGCGCCAGCCGCGCGCGGTCAGGCGCCAGGCGAGCGAGACACCCATGACGCCGCCGCCCACGATCACCACTTGCGTATCGGTTGCCATCGAAGGCGGCCGGCCGAAACAGGGTGTGGCTCAAGTTTACCGCCGGTAAGGACAAGTCGCACGCGCCAACGGCCGTCTTCAGACCGTCATGGTGAAGCCGAGCACGCCCTCGCCCGCCTGATTGGCGAGCGCCCGACCCGCGAGTACCGCAACGAATTCGGAGACGTGACCACCGATCCGAAGGTGGCCGAGAGATGGTCCGACACCGCCCTCGAAACCGACTACCGCGATCCGAGCTTCGAGGATGGCGATTGGCGCCCGTTCAACTACGAAGGCACCGAAGCCGTCACCGCCGACCGGATCGCCCACTACGCGGCCCGTGAAGCCGCCCTCGCAGGCAAAGACGCATAGGCCAGCCTGCCACCGCCCACGCCGGGCGCCCGCCCGGACACCACCACAGGAGACGACCCATGACCACAGACACCCCGCCCGTGCGCGTGCGATGGCACGGCGACACCACGGACGGCCCGCTCCATGCCACCGTCAACGGCGCCGTCGCAGGCACCTTGATCCGCTACACCCACGGCCCCGGCTGGACGCTCAGCCCGGACACGCTCCGGCGGTTCCCGACGTTGTACGGGATTGGCCCGCGCGCCCTCTCGACGTGGCGCGCGAAGCTGGCAGGCATGATCCGGAACGCGCCGCTAGGCGCCCCCGCCACGGACACCACCGATCGGCTTGAGCACGCGCGCGAACTCATCATCCGCGCCGTGGCCGTCCTGTCTCCGCTCGACCGCGACGATGCCGACGATGCCCGCGTCACGGCGGCCCGCGAACTGAACGCCGAACTGCACGACCAGATCGAGCGCATCACCCGCGCGCTTGGCGAGCGCCCCGACCAGCCTCCGGTATCGACGAGATAGCCCGGCCCCACGGAGACCACCACCATGAACGACCTCGCCCTCACCGGCGCCGCTTCGCCGGCCCGGATTGAACGACTCACCGCCGCACTCGCCCCCGCGACTCGGGAGAGCTACCGCAACGGCTGGCGCAAATGGGAAGCCTTCGCCCGCGAGCACGACGCCGCTACGCTCCCCGCCGACCCGGACGCGCTCGCCGCCTTCGTCGAACACCTTGCCGGCACCGGCGCCAAGCCCGCGACCATCCGCGCCGCCCTCGCCGCCGTCAGCGCCGCCCACAGGCTCGCCGGCGCCCCGACGACCCCCACGGCCACCGACGACCCCCACGGCCACCGACGACGTCCGCGCCGCCGTCGTGCGCGCCGTGCGCAGCCACCGCGACGCCGGCGGGACCGTCCACCAATCCACCGGGATCACCGCCGCCGCCGTGGCCCGCATCGAAGCCACCGCATACCGGCCCCGCCCCCGTGGCCGAGGCTTGGAGTCGCCGGCCGTCGCGAAGGCGCGCGCCGACCTCGAGATCGCCATCATCCGCACGATGCGCGACACCCTCGCGCGAGTCTCCGAAGCGGCTTCGTTCACGTGGCAGCAGATCGAGCGCCGCCCGGACGGATCGGCCACGATCACCTTTCGGCGCCCGAAGACGGACGCCGACACCACGGCATACCTCGCCCCGGCCACCGTCGCCGCACTCGACAAGATCCGCCACGGCGCCGAAGACACCGCACGGTTGTTCAACGCGAGCACCAGCCGGATCAAGGCCCGCATCAAGGCCGCCGCGAAGGCCGCCGGACTGGAAGGGGTTTCAAGCCACGGATGCCGGATCGGGATGGCGCAGGACCTCGCCCGGGCAAAGGGTATCGAGATGCCCGCGATCATGCAGGCTGGAGGCTGGAGATCGGAGACGACCGTAGCCAGGTACACCGCCCGCGAGAGCGCCGCACGTGGCGCCGTGGCCCGGTTCTACGAGCAGGAAGCCGAGTAGCGAGCGCCGCTCGGCACGCTACCGGGCAGATACCGCGCCCGCGAAGCCGCCTGTACGTCGCCCTACGGGACGAACCCCGAATCGACGCCCCACGGGACACCAGGCCATCCACGAACCCGGAACCGGCTTCCGGGATCGACGCCCTACGGACCGCACCCCGACCGGCGCCCCGCCGCTCCGTCATGGTAGTGTGCGAGAGATCCCGGAGAACACGCCAATGACCGCCACCACCTTCAACCCGCTCGCCACCGCCCGCGCCCTCGAAGCGGCCGGCATCGAGCGCCGCCAAGCCGAAGCCATCGCCGAAGGAATGCGCGATGCTGCCGATGCCGCCGCGAACGCCGAACGTGCCGATCTCGCCACGAAAGCCGACCTCGTACCGCTCGCTACGAAAGCCGAAATGCGATGGATGTTCGGCTTCCAAGCCGCGCTCATCCTCGCGATGGCCGCCAAGCTGTTCGGCATCGTTTGACGCTCACGGGTCGGGTATGCACGGCAGGCTTCGACGGCGGTAGCGCCGCAGTAGCGGCCGGCGCCAAGCATGGAGTCCGCCCCGCCGCTTCGCCGGCGCGACGGGGTTCCCCGGCAGGCAGGGTTCGACTCGGGAAAACGCCGCCGCTCGGCGCGCTACCGGGCAGATACCGCGCCCTCGGAAAGCCGCCTGTACGCCGCCCTACGGACCGAGACCGCTCCGCACGGCCACGGTACGGACCGCCCCCGAACGGCGCCCCACGGGACACCAGGCAGCCGCACGAACCGGAACCGGTTTCCGGTTTCTGTTCCGGACGATGTCCGGACTCCGCAATCCCCGCGATACGCCGGCCGATGGACACGTCCGGGAAGACGCCCGCCGAGCTCGCGACGAAGCGAACGGGTAAGGCCGGGACGGTAACGCCGCCGTAGCGGCCGGCGCCAAGGGTATCCACGGTCGGCAAGGGGCGACTCGGGGAGGCTGGCCGCCGCGGCTTCGCACCACCGCGAACCGGCACGCTCCCGCACCGCAGGACGGCGCGGAACGGCGCCGCCGCTGGCACCGTGCGAGACGAACCCGGCCACGTCGCCGAGGATGTACCTGGTTCAATGCGGCCGGGATGGCTACGCGCTTCGCGCGAAAGGCGTTCGGCAGGTTGGCCAGGCGCCGTGCGCTTGACAATGCGGCGCCGATGGCTTAGATGGCTTGAGCCTCCGACATGGCGCTCCGAGGCTCCCCGTGAAAACCACGCTCCCGTTCGCGCTCGCCGCAGCGCTCGCCGCCGTTCCTGCTTCCGTCGTTTCCTCCCCCCCCCCCCCCCCCCCGTCCGACACCGAGACCTTCGCGCAATGGGCTTTCGACCATTCGGGCGGATGCCTGAACACCCTCACGGGTCATTCGGCGGACTGGGAAGGTGGCTCGCGTTGTCTCGGAGACCAACTCGGCGCCCTGTTGGTCGATGAAGCGGCCCGATACCTGTCTACGCACGGCAGGAGAGCGTTCGGCGAGAACTTCCGGCTTGTGCACCGGATCACTTGGTCCCCGCTCGGGCAAGGATTGGCCGGGGAACTGGATGCGGTCATCCCGCTCGGGTTCCGCGGCGGCGCCCCCCGCGCCGGGACGGATGCGCCCTTGGGAAGCGCCCTGTTCGTTCAGCATGGCGTGACCCGATGGACCGACACGCACGGGTACCGGCGCCATGACATGCGGCTCGGGACCGCATTCCGGTTCGCGCTGCCGCACTTCGCGGGCGCCGACGTGGTTGGCGCGACGGCACTCGTGCAAGAGAACGTCGAACGTGGCCATCGGCGCCTTGTGTTCGGCACCGACTACGCCGGCCGATGGGGACGTGCCGCGTTGCAGCACTACGTTCCGACGACGGAGTTTCGGCCCGGACGCCCAGGGTACGAGGAGCGCGCCGCCGGCGGGACCGAGCTCAGCATCCGCTTCGACCTGACGACGACGCTGGCGCTCGACACCGCGATGGGACGATGGGAACGCGACGACGCCGGGCGGTACGCCCTCGACGGGCGCCTCGGACTGGGCTGGACGCCGCATCCGTATCTGCGGCTGAACGCCGGGACAGGGTTCGGCGCCGGCGCCGACGGCGGCGCCTTCCGGCTTTCGCTCAACGTCCCGTTCGGCGGCCCGCGCCAACGGCCGCGATGGGAAGGCTTCGGGACCCTCGCCCTCGACGGCGGCGCCGCACCGGCCGACCTGTGGCGCCCGGTGGAGAACGTAGGGCGCATCCGCACCATCGAACGGGTAGCCCGGACCGACATCGACATGGCCGGAGTGACCGTGCGCTTCCTGCAGCCGTCCGCGCTGACCGGCGGGACCGTCACCGTGGAAGTCGCCTTGTCCGCCCCGGCGCCCACGCCCGTGCGCCTGACCGTGCGCCTGGCGCCCGGCTCCGGGGACAACCCCGCCGTCGCCGGCACGGACTTCGACGACGAGCCTGTAGCCGTCACCATCCCATCGGGCGCCACGACCGGACGTGCAACGTTCCGGTTGCTCGACAACCCCGCACTCGACGACACCGGACGAACCTTGTCCGTCACCGTCACCCGCGCCGCCTGACCCCGACGACGCCCCTGACGACCGCCAAGCCGGCCCTGCCGGGAGAGGAGAGAGAACCATGACGATGCGGCTTGCTCGATGCGCCCTGGTCGGCTTCGCACTGGCCGGATTGGTGGCTTGCGGCGGCGGCGGCGGGGACAAGGAGACGCCCACACCGGCGCCCGAGACGATGCCGGACCCGGCGCCCGAGCCTATGCCGGAAATGCGAATCATGCCGAAACCCGACGAGCCGGGCACGATTGTCGATGCCGTCGCCATCACTGGCGACGACCCTGTTTCGGGGAACTTGAGCAGCCCGACCGACGTAGACATGTTCCGGCTTGCGCTTGACGAACCGAGCACAGTGACGTTTTGGACGACCGGGGAAGCGGAGACCGTTGTCACCTTGGTCGATGGCGATGGAAACAACCTGTCGGCGGCGGGCGCCGGCACGACAACCCTGACGACCGGAACCGGCGCCAGATTTGCGGCGGCCGTCGCCGTCCCGGCAGACTCTGCAGGACGGGTAAGCGTGACGACCGGCTTGGATAACGTCTACGCCCGGGTGACCGGGCGCCCAGACGGGCGCGTAGGCAACTACGACCTGGTTCGCACGGTTGCCGCGAACGCCGCCCCCGTCGCCAAGAGCTTTTCCACGGTGACCGTGAAGGCCGGCGGCGCCGCTGTCACGGTCGATATGTCCGACTTCTTTACCGACCCCGAAGGCGGCGCCCTCAAATTCAGCGCCAGCCTGCCGCCAGCCTCATTCGGCCCCGTCAGCCTCGGGTTGACTGTCTCAGGCTCGGTCCTGTCCATCATCAGCCCGGAAGGCCTGACCCCCGGCCCGGTATCCATCACCGTCACCGCGACCGACCCCTTCGGCCTCGTCACCGTGCAAGTCTTGAGCGTGACGGTACAGCCGCCGGATAGTCCTACCACTACCATTCTTCTTCGGGAGGATTGTGTGACTGTCAGAATAGAAAAGAACCCCCCTCACCTTGAATGCAGCATCCCTTTTAGGGATGGATCTGTCACATACCAAGCAGTACTAAGACAGAACTGTGACAATGTTCGGGCAAACTATCAGTGGAGCCCTAGCACCAGAGACAGAGCTGGATTTGGCCTCACACAAGTGGCTCGTTTTCGGGAGGGAAGGGAAGAGAGATCGTTCAAGTCCTCATGCCTCACGAGCCGCCCGAGGTTCCGGTTCTGTTTGTATCTCGATAATGTCGGTTTTTTCGAGCCAACCGGTGAAACACGTTGCCTTGGTAACGATGCAATGTGGCAATACGTAAATTAACCCGGACCCCCGCGCGCGGCCCGAAGGCGGCTCGCATGACTTCGGACGGGCGCCCCGCGAGTGCATCCGGCGGGAAGGGTAGACACCACAGGGTTCGACTCGGGAAGGCTGGCGCCCGCGCGCCGCACGCTGCCACCGGTCCACGTCGCCGGCGCAACGGGTAAGCCCGGACCCCGCAATCTCGCCGATTACGCTGTTGCGCTCGCCGGCCCTACCGCCGCGAAGCCGCCTGTACGCCGTCCTACGGGACGAGCCCGCCCGCACGAGACCCGCACGGCCCGGACCCCCAACGGCGCCCCACGGGACACCAGGACGCCGCACGAACCGGAAACGGTTTCCGGGTTCGACCAGCCTCCGCAATCTCGCCGATACCGGCCCAACCACGAACCGGACCCCGCCCACGGGACGGGTATGCACGGCGGGTTCGACGGCGGTAGCGCCGCAGTAGCGGCCGGCGCCAAGCATGGAGTCCGCCCCGCCGCTTCGCCGGCGCGACGGGTATCCCCGGCAGGCAGGGTTCGACTCGGGTAAACGCCGCCGCCCGGCGCGCGACCGGGCAGATACCAAGCCCGCGAAGCCGCCTGTACGCACTCCTACGGACCGGGCAGCCCCGACCACTACCCGAACGGCGCCCTACGGGACGCCAAGCCATCCACGAAGCCGGAAACGGCTTCCGGCTTCGCCGCCGTCCGTCCCCCCAATCTCGCCGATTACGGCATTGCGCTCGCCAGCCCTACCGCCGAGATACGCCGGCCAACGACACGACCGACCCGGACGCCCCCGCCGCGAAGCCGCCTGTACGCCGCCCTACGGGACGAGCACGCGCCGCACGGCCACGGGACGGACCGCCCCGAACGGCGCCCCACGGGACACCAGGACGCCGCCCGAGCCGGAAACGGTTTCCGGTTTCTGTTCCGGACGACGTCCGTACTCCGCAATCCCCGCGATACGCCGCCCTCGGGTACGGCCGCCCCTCGCCGTATAATCACCGGCATCGAGTACGCCAGGAGCATCCGGCATGAACACACAGGACAAGCGGTTTCTCGCCGCCGTGCTTGGCGAAGGAATCAGCGGGCGCTACCCCGACGACGTGAGCGCCCTCGGCAACCCGAACGTTGGCGGATTCTCCCTCAGATATACGCTGGAATGGCCCTTCGCGCCGCACGCCATCAAGAGCCTCGCCATCCAATCCCGAACGGCTTACTCCCCACCCTTCCATCACCTGCTACTGACCGCGTGCTGGGGCGGAGACATCACCGGCACCGAGCTTTCCGTTGGCCTTGACCTCGATCTGGCGCCGCAGGATACGAATGACGTGTTCGGCAAGTCCGATCACTTGGTCGGACAGCTTGTAGCGCCGGAGACGGCGCAGGCAACACGGAACACCGTGCAGATTGACTTTGCCGAGCGCTTGACGCCCGGGACTACGAGTTTCGGATTGGCCAAGCTACGCGGGCGGATTCTTTGGCAGGCAGGCTCCCGCCATATCCTTCGGATCCACCGCCAGATGCCGATCGGATGGCCCGCAGGCGACCATCACGAGACGGACGAGAGCGCATTCACGGGCAGAACCGAGCCCATGCAGCCCCCCGCGACACATCTCGACCCCGACTCGCGCATTACGCTCGGGGTTCCCATCCTCACCCCGGACCGCCGCAAGATCTGCAACGTGCCCATCGGCAGCCTCGCGACGGCCGTCGCTTGGCTACGCGAGAACGCCGCCGGATAGGACACGTGCGCGGTATCTGCCCGGTAACGGCCGGCGCCAGGCACGGAGTCCCCCCGGCCCACGTCGCCGGCGCAACGGGTATCCGCCCGCGGTCAGAACGAATAGCCCCAACGCAGGCCCCACACGGCACGAGCCCCGGTCGGCGCCTCACGGCCCGCTCAGGATGCCACACGGACAGGATTCGACTCGGAGAGCCGGGAAGGCTGGCGATGCCACGGCAGGCAAGGCCCCGCGAGTGCGCTATCGCCCCGCTTTCGACCTCGAGAGACATACCGACGAGATAAGCCGGACACGTCGCCGACGCAGAAGGGTATGCGCGGCAGGCTTCGACTCGGGAGAGGCTGGCCGCAGAGAAGCCGCCTGTACACCGCCCTACGGGACGGATCGCCCCGGACGGCCACCACCATACCGCCCGAGCCCCGATCGGCGCCCTACGGCCCGCTCAGGCACGGCAGGACGGGGTTCGAGTCGGGAAGCCAAGCGCCCAAGCCGGAGACGGCTTCCGGGTTCGACGATCGGCGGGAACGGGGTTGCGCAGCAGGCTGGCGCCCGCGCGCCGAGTCACCCGCACGCGATCTCCGCCATCGGCCGCGCCCCGCACGCCGCCGCGAGATCCGCCATCGTCTTCACCCCCATCCGCGCCGCGCGTTTCTCGATACTCTCCGTCTTCGCCGCCGCGAGCGCCTTGTACTCCGCCCCGTCCGCGTCTTCACCCCAACGCTGACAGTCAAGGAAGAACCGATCGAAGAACTCATAGAGCGCCTGGTCGTCAGTGAGATCGTAGTACTCCGTCCGCGGGTTCATCGAAAGGTTCGACGACGTCGTACTCGACAGATACCACCCGTCCCCTTCCATGCAGATGAACTTGGCGTGATTCGCCAGCAGCGCCACCCGATCCTCGCCGAACTGATCCAGGATCGCCGCCACCACGTCAGCCTCGCGTTGCGCCATCGTAGGATCGAGCAGCCACCGGACATCCTCACACAAGCGCGCGATCCGTGGCGCGTGCTTCGGCTTCGCCGTCCACGTCGAGATCGTGACCCGCTCCACCTTCCCCGGCCCGATCAACGCCGCCATCGCCTCCGCCCAATCGGACTTGTCCCACTGCCCGAGGCTCAGAGTGATCACCCGGCCGCCGCGTTCGAACCCCGCCAGCGCCTCCGCCGCCCGCTCGCCGGACGTGGCCGAGAGCAGGTTCGCCCGTGGCGGCTTCGCCTCGTAGTGCCGTGGCGACGGCCGCCCGACATCCCGACTCACCCCCTTCGTCTTCGCCCGCATCGTCCCCGCCCTCTACACCAGGCCACCCACGAAACCGGAAACGGTTTCCGCTTTCGTCCCGACCAGCCTCCGCAATCGCCGATATACCGGCCCGACCACGGCGCCGGCGGGAACGGGTATGCGCGCCGCCGATCAAGCAGCGCCGGACGCTACCGCCGCGCTACGACCCCGAAGGCTCGCCGTCCCCGCCGTCTTCGCCGCCATCCTCATGCTCGCGAAGCCACGCGGAGAAATCGGCCGCGGCTTGGTCCCACCGCGCGCGAACCGACCCGTGCAAGTGCCCCCACTCGGGACGGCCCGGCGCGTGCGCATCGCCGCCTTGCGCTTGCCGATACGGCTCCACCAGCCGATCCCAATGGAAGCGGTACAGCGCTTCGCCCGCCGTTTCCGTTCCGTTCGTCATGAGTCACCCCATGAATCGCCCCAGGAACCGCCCGCGCCCCCGACGTGGCCGGACGCCCCCGACAATCCCGAACTCCCCGACAGGCCCCCGGTCGAACCCGACAGGCACGACGCTGACGAGCTTCCGGTCGAGCCCGACAGGCACGACGACGCGCTCACGGACGACCCCGACAGGCACGACGACGCGCTCACGGACGACCCCGACAGGCACGACGACGACGAGATTCCGGTCGAACCCGAGACCCCCGACGCCGACGAGCTCCCGGTCGTACCCGAGATCGATATCGACGCGCAACCGCCGCTCGAGCCCGTGCCCCCACTCGACCCGCAGACCCCCGTTGACGACGTTGAACCCGTATGGCCGTGCGAACCGTGCGAGCCGCCCGAACCCATGTAGCCACGCGGTTGGCGTAGCGCACGCCGGTATGCAGCGTCCCGCCAACGGGCACCTTCAGCCGGGCGGTCCCCCTTTCCGCGCGTAGCGGCGCCTCGATGCCGAACGCCGTGCGCGACGGCCCGGCCGTCCGCGCGACGGTACGCCGGCGCGGCGCGCGCACGGCGCCGGGCTGGCCACGGATGGCCAGCCCGATCACGACTCCGGCTGGACAGTGGAGACAGAGAGACTCCGGCAGCGCAGATCCGGACATGACGGGATGAGCTTACGCTGTGAGCGGATCAGGCCATACCAGAGCCGCCCGCAGAGTGTGCACCTCCAGAGCGTCCTCTGACGCGAGACCCTTCCGAGTGTCTTCGTCTTCATCGATCCATCCCTCCGATTGGGCCGTGGGGGAAGGTTCCTACGTCGATGGCGAGACCCTCCAGTCGCGGCCGTCGCGGCGGTGCGGGGCGGAGCCCCTTGGTCGGTTTTTTCGGAGCGTGCCGGCAGCCCCGCCGCTCCGGCATGGTAGAGTGCGACGATCCCGGAGAGCACGCCATGACCGCCACCACCTTCAACCCGCTCGCCGTCGCCCGCGACCTCAAGGCCGCCGGCATCGAAGCCAATCATGCCGAAGCCATCGCCGAAGGGATGCGCGAAGCTGCCGATGCCGCCGCCGAGCGCGCAGACCTCGCAACGAAGGCCGACCTCTACCGGGAGATCGGCAGCTTACGCTCCGAGCTTCGATGGATCCTCGGGTTCCTTGCCGCGCTCATCCTCGCGATGGCCGCCAAGCTGTTCGGCATCGTTTGACGCCGCCCGCCACGGACCGCACCCAAGCCACCCACGAAGCCGGAGACGGCTTCCGGTTTCGCCGCCGTCCGTCCCCCCAATCTCGCCGATTACGGCATTGCGCTCGCCGGCCCTACCGCCGCGATACGCCGGCCCACGGGACGAGCCCGCCCGCACGACCACCCGCACGGCCCGGACCCCCGAACGGCGCCCCACGGGACACCAGGACGCCGCACGAACCGGTAACGGCTTCCGGGTTCGACCAGCCTCCGCAATCTCGCCGATACCGGCCCAACCACGAACCGGACCCCGCCCACGGGACGGGTATGCACGGCTTCGCTTCGACGGCGGTAGCGCCGCAGTAGCGGCCGGCGCCAAGCATGGAGTCCGCCCGGCCGCTTCGTCGGCGCGACGGGTATCCCCGGCAGGCAGGGTTCGACTCGGGAAAACGCCGCCGCCCGGCGCGCTACCGGGCAGATACCGCGCCCGCGTAGCCGCCTGTACGCCGCCCTACGCGCCGGACGCGCCCCGCCGCACCACCGCAAGGTCCGGACCCCGAACGGCACCCCACGGGACACCAGGCCACCCACGAACCGGAAACGGTTTCCGGTATCGGCGCAGTAGCGGACAGCGCCACGCTCGGGGTCACCCCGGCCACCCACCCGCACGAACCGGACTCCGAAAGGCCGCCACCTTCGCCACCCGGGCGGGTAGACTCCCCTCCGGCTTCCCACGGAGACCACGTCATGACCTGGGCTCAGATCGCCACGCTCATCGTGTCCATCGCCGCCACCGTGGCCGCGGGGACCGGGGTCGTCGTCTTGAGCGTCAACGGCATTCACTCCCAGGTGGCGGCTCACCAGGCTCAAGCCGCCGCCGACCGCCGCGCCTGGCAGGCGTCGATGGATGCGTCCCGGGAGAGAGCGGACGCCGACCGCCGCGCATGGCAGGCGTCGATGGATGCTTGGCGAGACAAGTCCGACCGGGACCGCGAAGCGTTCCGGGCCGAGATGGATGCTTGGCGAGACAAGTCCGACCGGGACCGCGAAGCGTTCCGGGCCGAGATGCAGCGCCTCGCAGAGCGGCAAGCGCACGTCGAAGGCGCGTTGAGCACCGCCGCGGCAGGCCAGCCATGACTTGGGCTCAGATCGCAACGCTCATCGTGTCCATCGCCGCCACCGTGGCCGCGGGGACCGGAGTCATCGTCTTGAGCGTCAACGGCATTCACTCCCAGGTCGCGACTCACCAGGCTCAAGCCGCCGCCGACCGTGCCGAAGCCGCCGCCGACCGCCGCGCTTGGCAGGCGTCGATGGATGCGTTCCGGGAGAAGGCCGACCGGGACCGCGAAGCGTTCCGGGCCGAGATGCAGCGCCTTGCGGAACGGCAAGCGCACGTCGAAGGCGCGTTGAGCACCGCGGCCGCAAGCAAGCCTTGAGCGCCGCCCCATCTCCCGCGGGTCAACCCGCCACAGCGACCCGGACTCCCGCCCTGCCACGTCGCCGAAGGGTATGCGCATCAGGACCGGGTTCGACTCGGGAAGACCGGCAGGCACAGCGCGGAACGGGTATGCGCGCCCACGCGGGCGCCGCCGCTCGGCGCGCTACCGGACAGATACCGCGCCCGCGTAGCCGCCTGGACGCCGCCCTACGGGGCGGACCGCGTTCGATCGGCCAGCCCGGAGACGGGACGCCGCCCTCGGGACACCCAGGACGCCCACGAAGCCGGAAACGGTTTCCGGTTTCGACCAGCCTCCGCAATCTCGACGATACCGGCACGGCCACGGCGCCGTCGGGAAGGGGATCCCCGGCAGGCAGGGTTCGACTCGGGAAGGCGGGCCGCCGCAGCTTCGCACCACCGCGACGCTCGGGACGACGTCGTGCAATCTGCGACTATGACAAGTCGGCACGTGCGCCCGCCGGCGCAGGCACCTTCCTTCGCATCCCTACGTTCGGCTCGCCGCGGCTCGCACGAACTCCGGGACACTGCGGATGGTGGCGGATGGATTGTTGACCGTGCCGCAAGACGGCACGGAAGGCGACGCGGCCGGCACCGTGCGAGACGAACCCGGCCACGTCGCCGAGGATGTACCTGGTTCAATGCGGCCGGGATGGCTACGCGCTTCGCGCGAAAGGCGTTCGGCAGGTTGGCCAGGCGCCGCGCGCTTGACAATGCGGCGCCGATGGCTTAGATGGCTTGAGCCTCCGACATGGCGCTCCGAGGCTCCCCCGTGAAAAACACGCTCCCGTTCGCTCTCGCCGCAGCACTCGCCGCCGTTCCCGCGTCCGCCGTCCCCCCCCCCCCCCCCCCCCCCCCCGTCCGACACCGAGACCTTCGCGCAATGGGCTTTCGACCATTCGGGCGGATGCCTGAACACGCTCACGGGTCATTCGGCGGACTGGGAAGGTGGCTCGCGTTGTCTCGGAGATCAGATCGGCGCCCTGTTGGTCGATGAAGCGGCCCGATACCTGTCTACGCACGGCAGGAGAGCGTTCGGCGAGAACTTCCGGCTTGTCCACCGGATAGCCTGGTCCCCGCTCGGGCAAGGATTGGCCGGGGAACTGGATGCGGTCATCCCGCTCGGGTTCCGCGGCGCCGCCCCGCGCGCCAGGACGGATGCGCCCTTGGGAAGCGCCCTGTTCGTTCAGCATGGCGTAACCCGATGGACCGACACGCACGGGTTCCGGCGCCATGACATGCGGCTCGGGACCGCATTCCGGTTCGCGCTCCCGCGCTTCGCCGGCGCCGACGTGGTTGGCGCGACGGCACTCGTGCAAGAGAACGTCGAACGTGGCCATCGGCGCCTTGTGTTCGGCACCGACTACGCCGGCCGATGGGGACGTGCCGCGTTGCAGCACTACGTTCCGACGACGGAGTTTCGGCCCGGACGCCCGGGGTACGAGGAGCGCGCCGCCGGCGGGACCGAGCTCAGCATCCGCTTCGACCTGACGACGACGCTGGCGCTCGATACCGCGATGGGACGATGGGAACGCGACGACGCCGGGCGGTACGCCCTCGACGGGCGCCTCGGACTTGGCTGGACGCCGCATCCGTATCTGCGGCTGAACGCCGGGACAGGGTTCGGCGCCGGCGCCGACGGCGGCGCCTTCCGGCTTTCGCTCAACGTCCCGTTCGGCGGCCCGCGCCAACGGCCGCGATGGGAAGGCTTCGGGACCCTCGCCCTCGCCGGCGGCGCCACGACGCGCGACCTGTGGCGCCCGGTGGAGAACGTAGGGCGCATCCGCACCATCGAACGGGTAGCCCGGACCGGCACCCACATGGCAGGAGTGACCGTGCGTTTTCTGCAACCGTCCGCGCTGACCGGCGGGACCGTCACCGTGGAGCTCGCCTTGTCCGCCCCGGCGCCCGCGCCCGTGCGCCTGACCGTGCGCCTGGCGCCCGGCTCCGGGGACAACCCCGCCGTGGCCGGCACGGACTTCGACGACGAGCCTGTAGCCGTCACCATCCCTTCGGGCGCCACGACCGGACGGGCAACGTTCCGGTTGCTCGACAACCCCGCGCTCGCCTCCGGACGAACCTTGTCCGTCACCGTCACCCGCGCCGCCTGACCCCGACGAAGACGCCCCGCACGACCGCCAAGCCGGCACTACCGGGAGAGGAGAGAAAACCATGACGATGCGGCTTGCTCGATGCGCCCTGGTCAGTCTCGCACTGGCCGGATTGGTGGCTTGCGGCGGCGGCGGCGGGGACAAGGAGACGCCCACACCGGCGCCCGAGACGATGCCGGACCCGGCGCCCGAGACGATGCCGGACCCGACGCCAGACCCGACCCCGGACCCGATGCCCGAGCCGATGCCGGAAATCAAAATCATGCCGCAAGCCCCCGCCGACGAGCCGGGCACGATTGCCGATGCCGTCGCCATCACGGGCGCCGACCCCGTTTCGGGGAACTTGAGCAGCCCGACCGATGTTGACATGTTCCGGCTGGCGCTGGACGGACCGAGCACAGTGGCGTTCTGGACGACCGGGGAAGCGGAGACCGTTGTTACCCCGGTCGATGAAGACGGAAGCAACCTGTCGGCGACAACGGACGCTGCCGGTCGGGTAAGCGTGACGACAAGCTTGGATGATGTCTACGCCCGGGTGACCGGGCGCGAAGGCGGACGCGCCGGCAACTACAACCTGCATCACAGCGCCGAAGAAAACGGTAGCGCCGGTGGAGCCGGGAATTTGGATTGTGTGTCTGTCACCTTCAGGAGCGCCCGCGAGTATTGTGATAGAGGCCACTACCTATATCGTCCAATCTTCACAAACTCATGCTCTTACAGGGTAAAGGTAAGGTACCAATGGGATCGGACAGCTCGTACCGGCATCGAGGGTGCTTGGCGTGGTTTCTCAGGTGCCATTGACCCAATCCCCGCGGAGGGGACGTCGGAAAGCTTTCAGTACGGGCCAGTTCGCGCTAGGTGCCTTCCGAACAGGCCAGCGTTCAGATACTGCCAACATCGACCTAAGGAGGATTTCCCCCAAGAATCCCCTGGAGGTGTCGATGCTTGCTATCTAGGCGATGCTTCCGTGGGCGGTCGGGCCGGTATCGGTATAAAATGGGAATATGACCCGCCGGAGAGCCGCCCTACGGGATGAACCCCGAATCGACGCCCCACGGGACACCAGGCATCCACGAAACCGGGAACGGGTTGTAGCCGCGCACGGGGTCGCCTCGGGGAAGGCAGTGACCGCCGCACGGCGCGCTCCCGGGCAGATACCGAGTCCGCTAAGCTACCCCACGGCCCGAAGGCGGCTCGCTTGGTTCGGACGGGCGCCCCGCGAGTGCATCCGGCTGAAGGGTAGACAACACAGGGTTCGACTCGGGAAGGCTGGCCGCGCGGCTTCGCACCACCGCGAAGCCGGCATTGCGCTCGCCGGCCCTACCGCCGCGAAGCCGCCTGTACGCCGCCCTACGGGACGAGCCCGCCCGCACGACCCGCACGGCCCGGACCCCCGAACGGCGCCCCACGGGACACCAGGACGCCCACGACGCCGGAAACGGCTTCCGGTATCGCCCGGCCGGCCACGGGAAGGGTATGCACGCCGGGTTCGACTCGGGAAGGCTCGCCGCCGCTCGGCTCGCTACCGGGCAGATACCGAGCGCGCTTCGCCAAATACGTTTCCGGTTTCTCCCGACCAGCCTCAGCAATCGCCGAGATACCGGCCCCGCACGGCGCCGGCTGGAACGGGTATGCGCGCCAGGCTGACGCCCCGAGTCACCCGCACGCGAGCTCCGCCATTGGCCGCGCCCCGCACGCCGCCGCGATCTCCGCCATCGTCTTCACCCCCATCCGCGCCGCGCGTTTCTCGATACTCTCCGTCTTCGCCGCCGCGAGCGCCTTGTACTCCGCACCGTCCGCGTCTTCGCCCCATCGTTGGCAGTCAAGGAAGAACTGATCGAAGAACTCATAGAGCGCCTTGTCGTCAGTGAGATCGTAGTACTCCGTCCGCGGGTTCATCGAAAGGTTCGACGACGTCGTACTCGACAGATGCCACCCGTCCCCTTCCATGCAGATGAACTTGGCGTGATTCGCCAGCAGCGCCACCCGATCCTCGCCGAACTGATCCAGGATCGCCGCCACCACGTCAGCCTCGCGTTGCGCCATCGTAGGATCGAGCAGCCAACGCACGTCTTCACATAGGCGCGCGACCCGTGGCGCGTGCTTCGGCTTCGCCGTCCACGTGCTTATCGTGACCCGCTCCACCTTCCCCGGCCCGATCAAGGCCGCCATCGCCTCCGCCCAATCGCTCTTGTCCCACTGGCCGAGGCTCAGCGTGACCACCCGGCCGCCGCGTTCGAACCCCGCCAGCGCCTCCGCCGCCCGCTCGCCGGACGTGGCCGAGAGCAGGTTCGCCCGTGGCGGCTTCGCCTCGTAGTGCCGTGGCGATGGCCGCCCCACGTCCCGATCCTTCCCCTTCGTCTTCGCCCGCATCGTCCCCGCCCTCTACACCAGGCCACCCACGAAACCGGAAACGGGTATGCGCGCCGCCGATCAAGCAGCGCCGGACGCTACCGCCGCGCTACGACCCCGAAGGCTCGCCGTCCCCGCCGTCTTCGCCGCCATCCTCATGCTCGCGAATCCACGCGGAGAAATCGGCCGCGGCTTGGTCCCACCGCGCGCGAACCGACCCGTGCAAGTGCCCCCACTCGGGACGGCCCGGCGCGTGCGCATCGCCGCCTTGCGCTTGCCGATACGGCTCCACCAGCCGATCCCAATGGAAGCGGTACAGCGCTTCACCCGCCGTTTCCGTTCCGTTCGTCATGTCTCACCCCATGAACCGCCCAAGCCCGAGCCCCCCCACGCCGACGAGCTTCCGGTCGCCGCCGACGAATCGCAAGCCCCGGTCGCCCCCGTGCTCCCGGACAGCCCGGTACTCCCCGACGTGCCCGAACTCTGGCAACTCCCCGAGCTCGATGTCGACGCGCAATCGCCGCTCGAGCCCGTACTCCCGCTCGCCCCGCTGACCCCCGTGGTCGACGACGAACCCGTATGGCCGTTCGAGCCGCTGTTGCCGGACGATCCGCTCGAGCCCGTGTAGCCACCCGGCCCGGTGCTTGCCGAGCTCCCGGTCGACCCCGTCAAGCCACCCCCGCCCGATTGCGCCGTCGAGCCTGAATTCGCGCATCCCGGACTCACGACGTCGCCGCCCACGGGCACATCCGAACAAGCGCCCGTGACTGACGATGAATTGGTGGTGCTACTGGCGCCGCACGACCCACACGCGCCCGAATTCGCACAGTGCCCCGTCGCAACATCCTGATCCCGCCCGCCGAGGACGTTGTGAACGTAAGCCGTATCGACGTACCGATCCCACGGATCGGGATCGTCACGTTGCTCCGGCGGGATCTGCGACCGCCTACCGACCAGCGCCTCGACGTACTCAACCGTAGCAAACGGCGACACCACGCCCACGGACGCACCGCCCGGGTCAAGACGGTCCGCCTGAAGCCGCCAGACCCGTTCCACGTACTCAGCCGTTGCAACATCATCTACGTTGTCCATTGCTCAATCCTCCATCATTCCCTGCCATGACCCGATTATCGCTCCGATCCCGACTTCGATAAACGTAACGGGTAGGCACGCCGGCCGGCCGTCACGCCGCCCGCGGCAACGTCCCTACACCGCCTCCGGGTAGCGGTAGCGCGCGATCGGAGTGCCCTTGCGCCGAAGCCGATCCGCCACCACCGGCAGGCACGCCTCGCAGTACCGCGGGTTCCCCTCCGGCGCCGGAGTGAAGGCCGCCCCGCACTCGCCGCACGGTACGGCAGCGCCGAGGGTTATCGGCGCGTTAGAGCCCTCAAGATCCGCGCCCCCCGCCGGCGCCAAAGGGTACGCGCCGGAAGGTGAACCGGACACGTGCGGATTCACTCTGCCGCCTTCCGACGTTGCCGCCGCTTCCCCGCGGCTTTCGCCTTCGCCGCAGCCGCCTTCGCCTTCGCCGCAGATTCCGCCTTCGCGCTCGCCTCCGCCTCGGCTTTCTCGACGAAGCCACAACTGACCACCCGCGTTCCGAGACAGTGAAGCGACTTGCGGATCTGTACCGATTGCGCCCGTAGCTTCCGCTCGCGATCCGCCCACGGGTTTTCCGTCAGATCGCCGCTCTTCGTCATGACGAAAGCGCCGCCCTCCGACACCTGCCGACGCGCCTCCTCCAGATCCGCCAGGCAACGCGCGAGCTCGAGCAGCATCACCACGTCCCCCGCCGTCATGTCTTCGCACGTGGCCGCCAGCGCCCTCCATTGCGCTTCGACGGCCGGCGGCTCGCCCTCGGGACAAGGCAGCAACTCCGACCCTACGGACGACCCGCTCCTCTCTGCGTACGTTCGCTCGTCGCGAACCATGTCATACGCAGCATCCACGGCCCCGGACCTCCTTGACCTCCACCGGACACATTATCGCTCGACCAGATCATTGGGTAAATTTCCGGCAACGAACATGTCACCCCCCCTCCCCGATCCGATCCGGGAAAATCGCGACGAGAGCGCCCTTGCCGACCGTTGCACCCCCGCACCCCGGAGAAAGGACCCATAGCCCCCACCGCCCGCGACCCGGAGAAAACGGAAACGGTTTCCGGTTTCTCAAGCGCCCCCGACCGTTCGGGTATGCGGCCCGGACCCCCGACCAGCCTCCGGTATCTCACCGTTTGCGCCGCGGCCCGCGCCGGGTCATCCGCTCCGGAATCCACAAGGCGGTACGATGAACACGACGATGCCCGCGAGGCTTGCGCGCGCGGGTCCGAGAGGGTTGACCAGGCTACGCGCCGAGCTCCGGCACCTTCGCCGCGGCGCATGACCCGGAGAATGCGATGAAAGGAAGGAAACACCGATGAAGCACATGGCCATCATGGGATTGATGCTCGCCTTCGTACTCCCTGCCATCCCCGCCGAATCGGAGACACCCATCGCCTTACGCGATGCGCCGGGGTTGCTGCCCGCCCCGGGGTTGCTGCCCGCCGTCCCCTTCGGCACAGCAAAGGCGGAGTCATGGGAGGACCGCGAGAAACGGGAACAAGAACGGCGGGAACGAACGGATGCCCTGCCACCGCAAGCGCGCCTCGCCGCCGCGCTATGCCGTGAAGCGGATGCCGTCATGGCGATGGCGGTAGACGTCGCCCGCATGAATGCGGACGAGTACCGTTCCCGGGACGCAGTCATTGCGAAACGCCGATACTTCGCCGCCGCGCCTGCCGAAGTAGCGCTCAAGCTCAGCCAGTTGGCGCGCAACCTCCGCAAGGAAGCCGCGCTATGGGGTTCCCCGTGCGACTGAACGGCGCGCGCCGACCTATTGAGCGTAGCGGCTCGGATCCGGCGCGAAGGCGTCTAGATCATCGTCGCCGCTCACCCCGACCGGCGGGACCGCCGGATTGAACTCCGTCACGATCTCCCCGTCCGGCCCGCGAGTAGCCCAACGTCCCTCTTGCTCACCATCGACGTAAGCGCATTCCACCACCTCACCATCCGGCAAGAGTGCGATCCCGCACCCCTCCCCCGCCTTATCACCGGCACGACGCGCCGGCCGCCGTTCGGGTATGCACGGCCCACCGCCGCGAGAGTCGCGCGCAAAATGGGGAAGCCGCACCAAACGACGAGCACACGGTTGCCATGCCTGCCCCGCGGTCAACGACCTACCCCCCATGCGCATCGCCGGCGCCGACCGGGCAAGATCTGGGAGATCTCAGGGCGGATCGCCTTTCCCGTGCCGAATCAGCACTCTACGCGATAAAGCGTGCGCGCATGACACGCCAAGCGTGCGCGCATGACACGCCCCGCTTCACCCTTGCGGCGCCATCGGCTTGACCCGTGGCCCGTACATGTCGAATAGGCCGCGTGCCTTTTCGTCAAGGTGAATTACGGCGTGTTCTTGGGCGCGTTCGTGACCGCCAACACGGGCACCCACACCCTCACCAGCGCCGCCACCATCCATTCCACACTCCTCGGGCAGGTCCCGCTACGGAGTCCCGGTGCGTGCCTGGTACAGGACGGCTTCGATGAATTCGTCAACACGGCCTGGTGTCGCCGCGTCCCGGGCTGCGCCGCATGGGCCGTCGAATCCGCACTTTCGACCCTGATGCGCCCGCGACCGTCTTCGCGGGCGCATCCGACACACGTCCCGGATGCAGAATGAAATGATCCTGGGTGCTGACAGTTTTGTTTGAACCCGTCTTGTTCATGGTGGATCAGAGGATGCTGAATGGAGTGTACCCAACTCGTTGATTTCATGACGAATCCAGCCTTTCGTCCCGCAAATTGAGGTTATCAAGGACTTTGTCTACCCCGACGACTTCCGCGACGGCATCCGCAACTACCTGGATCTGACCGGCAGACCGACGGTGAGAACCGCCGGCTGTCATCGGATGCGGAAACATCGGGCCGGTTTCATACCGACTGGCTGAACATGATGTATCCCCGGCTGAAGATCGCAAGGGACTTCCTCACGAACGACGGCATCATCTTCATTTCCATAGGCGGCGAGGAAGTACACCATCTCAGGCTGATGTGCGACGATATCTTCGGTTACGAAAATTTCTGTGGCGCCTTCGTATGGGAGAAGAAAAAGAAGCCCTCGTTCCTCGATCGGAACATGGGCACCGTCACGGACTACATCGTGTCGTACGCAAAGGATCGTTCGCAATCTCCCGCGTTCACCGCAGGATCCGTGGAAGAAGGCAAGAAGTATCCGTTCAACAACGCCGGAAACAACATGGCGGTGCTGGAGTTTCCGGCGGGAAGCGTGACCTTCAATCTCGGCGATCGGGTCGTCACGGCACAGGACATGTCCGAGGGGAACATCAGGACCGAGCTGCTCGACGACGTGTGCATCGTGAACGGAAGGAACAGGGACCAATTCCGGCTCCGTGGAGAAGTTGGACAGCGCCCCCCGGGAGCGGAACCAGTTCAAGATCAGCCCCCGGTGCGAACGCATCATGCGCGCGACCCTCTTCATCGGGTCGAGCCGCGAACGCATCGTGCGGGTGCACCACCGGTCCCCGCTTCCGCGGGGATGACGGGCGGAAGCGTCCCGCCCAGTACGGCGAGACATGCTCCCACAGCGCCTGGAAGTCCTCCTCGAGCAGCCAGGCGCGCACCGTGCGCAGATTGCGCCGAACACGCGAAGCACGCGTGAACCGGGGCTCCGAACGCGAGTGAAGCTCGGAAACGTGAGCGAGGACGGGAACATCAACATGAACGGAAATCGAACGGTCGTGGTGACCGGCGGCGGCAGCGGAATCGGCCGGGCGGCCGCGAAACGGTTCGGCGAAGACGGAGATCTCGTCGTCGTCGCGGATGTCAACGAGGAGAGCGCGAAGGCGGTGGCGGCGGAAATCGTCGCCGTGGGCGGCAATGCGACCCACGTCGTGGTCGACGTCGCTCTGGATTCGAGCGTCGGCTCCCTTGCGAGCAAGGTCGAAAACGACCATGGCGGAGCGGATGTACTGGTGACCTCGGCCGGAGTCCTCCAGAACGTCTCGTCCATCCGCAACATGGACATGGACGAGCACGACCGGGTCTGGGCCGTCAACTACCGCGGGGTCTACCTGTGCTGCCGGGACTTCGGCCGGCGGATGGCCGAAAGAGGGCGGGGATGCATCGTCAACATTTCATCCACTTCGGCCTTCGCCGCGTTCCCGCTCCACGCCTATGCCCCCGCGAAGGCGGCGATCAGCCATCTGACCAGGGTGCTCGCCTCGGATCTCGGGCCCCGCGGCGTCCGGGTCAACGCGGTCGTGCCGGGTTACGTGCTCTCCGAGCAGATGCAGGCCCGCATCGACGCCGGCTATCGGGACAAGGGCGCGATGGAGCGACAAAGCGCGCTCGGGCGCATCATCCTGCCGAGCGAGGTGGCCGACGGGATCCATTTCCTGTGCTCCGACGCGGCCCGCGCCATCACCGGAATCTCGATGCCCATCGACGGAGGCTGGCTGTCCCGGGTCACTTACGTCCAACACTCGGGCTGGCCCCCGAAGGACTGGGATCCGGAGGCCGACTGACCCTCTCTGCCGCGTGGCCGGCGCGACGAGCCAATCGCGCTCACTTCCGCTCCACGGGCGCGCCGCCGGCGTCTTCACCCCATCGCCTGGTGATCCCGGCGTCGATGCCGAACAGGTCGAGAGCCCGGCCCAGCGTCTGGTCGATCATCTCGTCGATGCTGCGCAGATCCGCGTAGAAGGCGGGGACCGGCGGCATGACGACCCCACCCGCCTCGGACAGCGCGAGCATGGTGCGCAGATGCCCGGTGTGCAGCGGCGTCTCGCGCAGGAGCAGCACGAGCCGGCGCCGCTCCTTCAGGACGACGTCCGCGGCCCGGGTCAGGAGGCTTGCGGTCACCCCGGTGGCGATCTCCGACATCGTGCGCACCGAGCAGGGAGCGACGATCATCCCCAGGGTCCGAAACGAACCGCTGCTGATCGACGCCCCGACGTCGCCGGCCGGATGGGTCACCGTCGCCAGCCGCTTGACCTCCGCCGGCTTGCGGTCGGTCTCGTAGGCGATGGTCATCTCCGCCGCCTTCGACATCACGAGATGGGTCTCGACCGGCCGCTCGCGAAGCAGCTCCAGCAAGCGGATGCCGTAGATCACGCCCGAGGCTCCGGAGATGCCGACGACGAGACGCTGAGCGTCGTTCAAGGCGAGGTTCCTTCGCGAATGCGACAATCGTCCGCGCGAGCAGAACTGGTGCGAAAGGGGGGACTCGAACCCCCACGGGTTGCCCCACTGGCACCTAAAGCCAGCGCGTCTGCCAGTTCCGCCACTTTCGCGTTCGACGACCGATCCGGAGTATATCGCGGGACCGATCGGGAACGCTCGGGGCCGACGCCCGTTCGGGACATACCCATTGTTTCGCGCCACGGAGCCGAATGACCGGAAGGTGCAGCGCCACTCCAAGGGGACCTCCGAACTCCCCGTTCCGATGCGAAACACGCTTGGAAACAGGATCCCGGGAGACATTCCGGCATGAACACATCAACCCGCCTCTCCAACCGTGCCGTCCGCGCCTCCCGCGGCGCCGGCCTCAGCGCCCGCTCCTGGCTCACCGAGGCGCCGTTGCGCATGCTGATGAGCAACCTCGACCCGGAGGTGGCGGAGCGTCCCGGCGAGCTCGTGGTCTACGGCGGGATCGGCCGCGCGGCGCGCGACTGGGAGTGCTTCGACCGCATCGTCGCGTGCCTGCTCGTGCAGTCCGGCAAGCCGGTGGGGGTGTTCCGCACCCATGCCGACGCGCCCCGGGTGCTCATCGCCAACTCGAACCTCGTGCCGCGCTGGGCGGACTGGGAGCACTTCAACGCGCTCGACCGCGCCGGCCTCATGATGTACGGGCAGATGCTGGCTCGGCCTCGGCGAGCGCGCGCGGGTGGGCCTCGCGTTCAACGAGATGGTGGTGAGCGGGGAGGTGGGCGCACCGATCGTCATCGGGCGCGACCATCTGGATTCAGGGTCCGTGGCGAGCCCGAACCGGGAGACGGAAGGGATGCTCGACGGATCGGACGCGGTGTCGGACTGGCCGCTGCTGAACGCCCTGCTCAACTGCGCGAGCGGGGCGACGTGGGTGAGCATCCACCACGGTGGCGGGGTCGGGATGGGCTTCTTGCAGCACGCCGGGATGGTCATGGTCTGCGACGGCACCGCGGCGGCGGCCCGGCGCATCGAGCGGGTGCTCACCAACGACCCGGCCAGCGGGGTGATGCGCCACGCCGACGCCGGCTATCCCGCCGCCATCGAGTGCGCACGGGCGCACGGGTTGAAGCTGCCGATGGTGGGGGGGTGAGGGTGGTCCTGGCAGCCCGCGAAGGAAGGGCCGGCAAGGAGGAGAGGAACACCCGCCGCGGCGGCCGGGCGCCGGGGGCGAGAAACCGGCCCGAAGGATCCGGTTCCATGCGGAAGCGATCCGACAGACCGATGCTTGTTGTTGTCGGCACGGCGAGCGAAGCGGAGTCTACGATCGTTGTCGGTCGTATCCAGTTCGCGCGCCGCGGGACCGCGGTCGCCACCGAAACCCCGGGCCGGCGGCAGCGGGCAGTCGCCCCGCCGATCCCGCGAGCCGTGGATTGGTGGCGGAGTATCGGCGTGGTACGGTCGAGCCGTCCGGTCCGGCGGAGCAACCAGCGCGGGGGTGCTCCCTCGTGCGGCACGCCCGGAAGCTCGCGCCGACGGCCCGATACATCCTGATTCATCCCACAGAGGGAAAACATGATCACTCTCGCTCACGAAACCAGGAAGCGCCTCGTCGCGGCGGCGCTTGTCGTTTCAGGCGCCTTCGTATTCGCCGGGACGAGCGCCGCCGGGGCGGCGGCACAGCTTGCAGCACTCCCGCCGAGCACGGCCTACGGCGATTACGCCGTCGGCGCGACGATCGGCTTCGCCGTGGACAACCGGCAGCGCTTCGATCCCTGGGGCACCGCCTATGCCGGCGACGCCTACCGCGCCATGCTGCGCAAGGTGGAAGCCTCGGGCCAGCCGCGCACGGTGATCTTCCACTTGTGGTATCCGGCCGAGGCGGATCGTTCGGGCGGCCGGCTGGCCGGGCCGCGCTCGCCTTGGCCGGCGCTCTCCGGCCGGCGCGCGAAGATGGAAGACTACTTCTTCAAGGACGGGACGTTCGCGATCCCCGCGCTGCGCTCATCGGTCCTGTTCCCGGATACCCACGGGCGTCTGCATTTCAAGGGTGGGGGCACCCTCGCGGAGCGGTCCGGCAGCGCCGCGCAGGAGGCGTTCGAAGCCATCGGAAAGCACTATTTCGCCGCGCCCCGCGGCGCGTATCTCGACGCGCCGCCGGCATCGGCGCCGGGTGGATTCCCCATCGTCATCCTGTCCCACGGGCTCGGGGACAACTACAGCCTGTGGAATTTCCTCGGCGAGTTCCTGGCCTCGCACGGCTACGTCGTCGCCGCCCCGAGCTTCATCTCCGACAGCGCAATCCCGCTCGCGCTGCACGATCCCGACTCCGTGTTCGCCCGCCGGGCCTCGGCCGATGAAGTGCGGGAGGCATACGCGCTGATCATGGGGGAGCGGAAGGTCATCCCGAACTTCTACCGCTTCCTGTTCGGCGCCGCCTCCGCCGACGCCTTCGATCCGGCGCAGGCGAAAGCCGTGCCGGGCGGCGTGCAGCGCGCCACGACCATGATGCGGAACCTGTTCCGCCAGCGGGTGGCCGACGTGGGGTTGCTGATCCACACGGTGAAGCTGCTGGGCGCGGCCGAAGCCGATTGCGCGGCGGGGCTGGGCTCGATGGGCGCGACCTCGGCCGCGCGCGAGCTGTGCGGCCTGCTGTCCGGCCGGGTCGGCGACGCGGTCGGGCTGGCCGGCCATTCCCTCGGCTCGATGACTTCCCAGATGGGGGTGAACCACGTTCCCGGCGTCGCCGTGGCCCTCGGTTTCAACAACGGTGCGCCCTTCACCTGGACGCCGGAGGAGTTCTTCGGCGGCGGACGGACCCCGGACGGGCTGCCGGAGGGCAGCCGCAAGCCGGTGGTGCAGATGATCGGCGACGAGGACGATTTCGTGCAGTGGGTGTTCGTCCGCCTGTTCCGGAACGCCCTGGCCGCCGCCGGCGGGGACCCGGCAGCCGCCTTTCCCCTGGCCCCCGAGCGTGCCGTGCCGGAGCGCCGGGCCAACCCGCAGCCGGTCGCCCTCAGCGCCTGGCTGAGACAGACCTCCGACCGTGCCCTGGTGATCGTCCGGGACGTCGACCACGGGCTGCTGGTGGACAACTTCGGGCGGATGTTTCCCTGGCCGGGGTTCGAGAAAGGCGCCCTGCCCTTCGGCCTGTCGCCTTCGGGCCGGCGCAAGGCGGTGGGCGAGGAGATCCGGGATCGGAGCTTTTCCGGTGCGCCTTACGACCCGCTCGACTGGGCCGAGGCGGGCGATGCCGGCGCGGTATACATGCCGCATCTCATCCGCGACTGGTATGCGCGGGCCGTCTTCGACCACTACCTGAAAGGCGACGGGGAAGCGCACCGGCGGTTGCAAGGTCCCGATCCGTTCGGGGATCTGACCTCCGTGCGCCGGGAGATCGAATAGCCGTGGCCTTTCCGGGGGCGTTCCGGCCGAAGCTTCGGCGCTGTGTGTCCCGCGACGGCTGTCGACCGTGACGGTAGCCGGGATCGACGGGAGAAATCCAGGGTGGGCGCCCAGGTTCTCTCGCAAGTCAGGGCCCAGCGCGGCGACGTATTGCGCTGCAAGGGCTGGAAGCAGGAAACCCTCCTGCGCATGCTCGAAAACAACCTGGAGAACGCCCAGGACCCTTCCCGGCTCATCGTGTACGGCGGCATCGCGAAGGCGGCCCGCAACTGGGAGAGCTACCACGCCATCGTCGATGCACTGAAGTCGCTCGCGAACGACGAAACCCTGGTGGTGCAGGCGGGCATGCCGGTGGCGGTGTTCAGGACCGGCCGGCTGGCGCCCCGCGTGGTCATGGGGCTGTCCAACGTGATCGGCGCCACTTGGCCGGGGTTCTACGAATTGATGGACAGGAACCTCACGACGTTCTCCTCCTACACCGCCGGCCCCTGGGAGTACATCGGCAGCCAGGGCATCGTCGAAGGGACGTTCGAGACCCTCGCCTGCATCGCCGAGGAACGGTTCGGCGGCGATCTGCGGGGCCGGATCTTCTTCACCGCCGGCCTGGGCGGCATGGGACGCTCCCAGCCGAAGTCCATGACCATGCACGGCGGCGTCTCCGTCATCGTCGAGGCGCGCAGGAGCGTCGTCGACGATCGCCTGGAGCATGGGTGGGCCGACGTCGAAGCCGGCGACCTGGACGAAGCCGTCGTGCTGGCGGCCGGGGCCCGCGAGGCCGGGAAGCCGTTGTCGATCGTGGTCTGCGCCAACATGGTCGACGTCTGCGAGGAAGCGCTGGAGAAGGGATGGGTGCCGGACGTCGTGACGGAGATGTGCCCGTTCCACGACCCCTTCGCGGTGATCCCCTCGGGGTACTCCCCCGAAGAGGCCGATGCGCTGCGCAAGCGCTCGATGGATGGATACCTGGCCGAATCCCGCAAGACCATCGTGCGCATGGTCAGGGCGATGAACCGCTTCCTCGACGCCGGGGCGGAGGTGTTCGAGTACGGCACGTTCGTGCGCAAGGAGGCGGTGGACGCCGGCATGTCGAGGGAAGAGGCGTTCCGCTATCCCGGGTTCGTGGCGCGGTACTGGCGGCCGAAGCTGTTCGAGCTGGGCCGCGGCCCGTTCCGGTGGACCTGCGTGTCCGGGGACGAAGCGGATCGGGATCGCCTGGACGACCTTGCGCTGGAGCTGTTCCCGGACTGCGCGGTCACCCGGCGCTGGATCCCGCTGGCGCGGAAGCACCTTCCGACCGAAGGCCTGCCGGCGCGGGTGTGCTTCCTCGGCTTCGGCCAGCGCCGGGCCTTCGGCCTTGCCGTGAACGAGCTCGTTCGCAGCGGGGAGGTCGGGGGTCCCGTGGCCTTCTCGCGGGACAACCTCGACAGCGGCTCCATCGCCAATCCGGTCATGGAAACCGAAGACATGAAGGACGGTTCGGATGCGATCGCGGACTGGCCGTTCATCAACGCCCTGCTGAACGCCGCGGCCATGGCCGACCTCGTCTCCATCCAGTCCAACGGCACCATGGGGGTGTCGCACCACACCGGCTGCACGATCATCGCGGACGGCACGGAGGAGGCGGCTTTGCGGATGGACGCCTCGCTGACCACCGACGTGGGGATCGGCATCGTCCGGTACGCCCAGTCCGGGTACGAGACCGCCCGGGCGGTGGCGGAGGGACGCGGGGGGTTGACCTCGGACCGCATCGAGGTGCCGCTGTGGTGGTCGCCGGAGGCGACGTTCGGGCCCGAAGCGGAGGGATAGGCAACAAGCCGGTCCACCTCTCCCGCAACCGGCGCGGCCGGGACGTATCGGCGCCGCAGCCCGATCGGGTACGCTTGTCCGCCCGGAACGGAGGAACCCGCATGCCCATCACCACCCGCTACGCATTCATCGTGAGTCTGGACGTCGATCCGGACAAGGAAGACCTGTTCAACGAAGTCTACGACACCGAGCATGCCCCCTACCTGCTCGACGTACCCGGCGTGACCGCGGTCACCCGCCTCAAGGCGCAGGATTTCGAGGTGTCCCTGGGCGGCGGGCTCAAGTCCGTGCCGCGCGGCGAGACGCCGGTGTACCACGCGATCTACGAGATCGAGAGCCCCGAGGTCCTGAAGAGCAAGGCGTGGGCGGAGGCGGTCGAGCGCGGGCGCTGGCCGGGCGAAGTGCGCCCCCACACGCGCAACCGCCGGCACAGCCTCCAGCGGGTGATGGGGAAGTGACGTTCTCCCGTTCGAGCAGGACTTCTCGAGGTCCTGCCCGGACACCCGCGGACACGGGCCCGGGGTGCGGCGAGGAAATGGCGGAAACCTGCCCTGACGGAGGATGAAGGGGAGTCACACGGCATGTACGCCATTCTCGAAGGATTGCGGATCGTCGAGGCGTCCGCCTTCGTCGCGGCGCCTACCGGCGGGCTCACCCTCGCGCAGCTCGGCGCGGACGTCATCCGCGTGGACCCCATCGGCGGCGGCGTGGACGCCGGACGCTGGCCGCTTGCCAGAAGCGCGCTCGCCGAGGGTGGCGCGAGCATCTACTGGGCGAGCCTGAACAAGTGCAAGCGCTCACTCACCGTCAACCTCCGCGCGCCGGAAGGCCGGGAGCTCGTCGCCGAGCTGGTCGCCCGGCCCGGCGAGGGCGGCGGCTGCTTCCTGACCAACCTGCCGGCGCGCGGCGCGCTGAGCTACAAGTCCCTCGCGGCCCGGCGAAGCGACGTGGTGATGGTGCAGATCACCGGGCATCGCGATGGCGCAACCGCGCTCGACTACACGGTGAACAGCGCGGTCGGGTTCCCGATGGTGACCGGCCCCGCGCGGCCGGACGCGCCGGTGAACCACGTGTTCCCGGCGTGGGACGTGATCACCGGGCTGACGGCGGCCACCGGGATCCTCGCCGCGATGCGGCGGCGGCGCGACACCGGCGAGGGAGAGCACGTCACCCTCGCGCTCTCCGACGTCGGCTACGCGACGGTCGGACACCTCGGGCACATCGGGGAGGCGATCGTGAACGGCGCCGAACGGGCGCCGATCGGCAACGACCTTTACGGGGCGTTCGGCCGTGACTTCGCGACGAAGGACGGGCGCAGGGTGATGATCGCGGCGATCACCGCCCGCCAGTGGAAGGGCCTGCTCGACGCCATCGGCGGCCACGATGCGATGGGCCACGTCGAGGCGATGCTCGGCGTGGACCTCTCCGACGAGGGCCGGCGTTTCGAGGCCCGCGACCTCATCGCCCCGATCGTCGCACGCTGGGTCGGCGCCCGCGGCTACGACGAGGTGCGCGCCGCGTTCGACGCCGCCGAGGTGTGCTGGGGGCCGTACCGGTCGTTCCTCGAGATGGTGCGCGAGGACCCGCGCTGCTCGACGGAGAACCCCCTGTTCGAGGACGTGGACCAGCCAGGGATCGGCCGCTTCATGATGCCGGGCTCGCCGCTGGAATTCCGGCGGCACGCCCGCGAGCCGATCCGCCCCGCGCCCACCCTCGGGCAGCACACCGACGAGATCCTCGCCGGCGTGCTCGGCCTCGGCAGCGCGAAGATCGGAGAGCTGCGCGACAAGGGGATCGTCGCCTGAGCGCTCCCCTCCGCCTCGAACCCGCCGGCGGGTTCGAGGCGGACCGGGCCTCAGGGATCCCCTCGTTTCCGATGCCGAACAACTTCCGCAACTTGTTGATTCATGGATATTTCGACCACAGCTCAGGCAGATGACGATCCTGTGGAAGTGTCACAGAGGGCCGAAATCGCTCAGTCCAAGCAGGGGGTCTTGACGAAAACCCTTTATTTCAAGCTCGAAAATGAGGGGATGCTTGAGGGACCGGGCTGGACGGGGATCGCAATTCCGTGAGCGTCTTCCGTCATTCTCCGCCCGAAGGGAAACGGCGAGGCGACACCCATGACCACAACGCGCACCGTATCGCTCATCGACGTCACCCTGCGCGACGCCCATCAATGCCTCTGGGCCACCCGCATGACCACGGCGGCGATGGCGGACGTCGCGCCCCGCCTCGACCGGGCCGGCTTCGAGGCGATCGATCTGATCGGGGGCGCGGTCTTCGACGTCTGCGTGCGCTACCTGCGCGAGGACCCGTGGGAGCGCATGCGCATCCTGAGCGGATGGGTGCGGAGCACGCCCCTCATCGTGCACCACCGGGGCCAGAGCCTGTTCACCTTCGAGCTCTTTCCCGACGACGTGGTGGAGCTCACCGCGCGGCGCATCGCGGCCAACGGCATCCGCTACCACACGACCTACGACGCGCTGAACGACGTGCGCAACCTCGAAGTGCCGGTGCGCGCGGCCAGGGCCGCCGGGCTGCACACGGTGGCGGGCTTCGTCTACACCGAGAGCCCGGTCCACACCGACGAGTACTACGCCGGCAAGATCCGGGAGATGGTCGCGCTCGGCATCGACGGGGTGTTCCTGAAGGACCCGAGCGGGCTGCTGACCCCGGAGCGCGCCGCCACCCTCGTGCCCGCCGCGAAGCGGGCCTGCGGGGCCCTGCCCCTCCAGATCCACAGCCATTGCCTCTCCGGGCTCGCGCCCTACGTCGTGCTGAAGTGCATCGAGCACGGCGCGGACGCGGTGCACACCGCGACGTCAACCCTGGCCAACGGCGCCTCGCACCCCTCGACGGAGCAGTTCGTGCGCAACGCCCGTCGTGCCGGCTTCGAGGTCGGCGTCGATCTCGGCACGGTGGAGGAGGTGGCGGACCGGCTGCACTTCATCGCCGCCCACGAAGGCAGGCCGCCCGGGGAGATCGCGCCCTTCGACGCCTTCCACTACCACCACCAGGTGCCGGGAGGGATGATCTCCAACCTGCGCTCGCAGCTCGCGCCGCTCGGCATCGCGCACCGACTGGAGGAAATTCTCGACGAGGCCGGCCGCGTGCGCGCGGACCTGGGCTACCCCATCGTGGTGAGCCCGTTCGCGCAGTTCATCATCACCCAGTCGGTGCTGAACGTGATGAACGGGGAGCGCTACGCCTCGGTGCCGGACGAGGTGCGGAAGTACGTGCTCGGCTACTACGGAGAGATCGCGGGCCCGATCGACCCGAACCTCTTCGACCGCATCACCGGCGGCGCGGAGCCGGTCACCGGGCGGCCGGGCGCCCTCGCCCCGCCGGCGCTGGAACGGCTGCGCAAGACGCGCGGGCCTTTTGCCTCCGACGACGACCTGCTCCTCGCCGCCTGGTACGACGAACGCGAGTACGGCGCACTCAAGGCGGCAGGCCCCATCGAGACCGCGTACCCGATCGCCGAGGCCCCGCTGACGAGCCTCGTCAAGGCGCTGGCGCACCGCCGCGGCCTGAGTTCGGTGCGGGTGACCCGCCGGGCGTGAGTCGCTGGACAAGCAACGGAGCCGGGCACTGTGCGCAAGGCTGTCCCGTTGATCGCCTCCGAGGTCGCGGAATCCGCGTGGTCGCCCGCGCCGGGGGAGCGCATCATGCGCTTCCCGGAGGCGAGGCGGCCGAACGTCGCCGCATCCCGAACGCCGGAGCGGCGATCAGATCGGGCGGACGAGCGCATGGCGCTTGCGACCGGACGAAAGCTTGACGACCCCCTCGGCGGTGAGGTCGTTCGGCCCGAGGACGGCGGTCTCCTCGGCCACCGGCCGGTCGTTCACCCGAGCGCCCCCGCCCCGGATCAGCCGCCGGGCCTCGCTGTTGCTTCGCACGAGCCCGGCCTCGCGCAGGAGGTCGTAGACGGGGACGCCCGCGTCGATACGCGTCCGCGCGACCTCGACCGTCGGCAGCCCGTCCGCGTGTGCGGTTCCGGGGGGAGCCTGGTGCGCGAACGTGCGCCGGGCCGTCTCCGCCGCCGCGCGGGCCGCCTCGCGTCCGTGGCAGAGCGTGGTGGCCTCGGTCGCGAGGATCGCCTTGGCCGCGTTGACCTCCGCACCGCGCAAGCGTTCGAGTCGCGCGATCTCGTCCAGGGGCAATTCCGTGAACAGCCGGAGAAAGCGCCCGGTGTCGGCGTCTTCGGTGTTGCGCCAGTACTGCCAGTACTCGTAGGGCGAGAAGCGCTCGGGATCGAGCCACACCGCTCCCTCCGCGGTCTTGCCCATCTTGGCTCCGCCGGCGGTGGTCAGCAGCGGGGAGGTCAGGCCGTAGAGATCGAGGCCCGCCGCCCGACGGCCGAGCTCGACTCCGCACACGATGTTGCCCCACTGGTCCGAGCCGCCCATCTGGAGGCGGCATCCGTAGCGGCGGCCGAGCTCCAGGAAGTCGTACGCCTGCAGGACCATGTAGTTGAATTCGAGGAAGGAGAGCGGCTGCTCGCGGTCGAGGCGCAGCTTCACCGACTCGAAGCCGAGCATCCGGTTGACGGAGAAGTGCCGGCCGTACTCGCGCAGGAAGGGGATGTAGCAGAGCGCGTCGAGCCACTCCGAGTTGTCGGCCATCAGGGCCGCGTCGTCCCCCCCGAAGTCGAGGAAACGTTCGAAGACGCGCCGGATGCCGTCGACGTTGGCGGCGATGCGCTCATCGGACAGGAGCCGCCGGCTCGTGTCCTTGCCCGAGGGGTCGCCGACCTTGGTGGTGCCGCCCCCCATGAGGACGATGGGGCGATGGCCGGTGCGCTGCATGTGCCGCAGCAGCATGATCGGGATGAGGCTTCCGGCGTGCAGCGAACCGGCCGTCGCATCGAACCCGATGTAGCCCGTGATCCGGCCCGCGACGGCCGCCGCGTCCAGCCTTTCGAGGTCGGTGCACTGGTGGAGATACCCGCGCTCGACCAGGGTTCGCAGGAACTCCGATTTCAGGGGAGCCGGTACAGGGGAGGAGGTCGCGGCGATTGGGAGCGTGCGGCGCATGGCGCATGGAAAGGGTTTGGCGCGGGCGGAAGTATACACCCTGCCCGCGGAACCCGGACCGTGACGACGAGACGTCCACCGGCCGGCTCGGGTTCGGCGCCGAGACTGAGCGCAGTGCCGGGCCGCATGACGCATGCGGTGCGCAGGCCCGCTTGGTGAACCGCGCTCCGCACGCTCCACCGTCGCCACGGGCCGCCCGCGCGCGGAGCGCGGGAGGCTGAAGGCCCGCGACGGGCGGCGGCAGGGATCGATCGGACGAGAGGAACCGGCGATGACCCAGGAGCTGCCCAACCTGCTGCTGATCCAGGCCGACCAGATGAAGCCGCAGATTCTTCCCGGCCATGGTGGCCCGGCCGATGCGCCCCACCTGGAAAGGTTGGGCGAAGAGGGCGTCCTGTTCGAGAACGCCTACTGCAACTTTCCGCTGTGTGCCCCTTCGAGGTTCTCGATGCTCGCGGGCCTGCTGCCTTCGCGGATCGGGGCCTACGACAACGGCGCCGAGTACTTCGCCCAGATCCCGACCGTCGCGCACTCCCTGCGACTGGCCGGATACCACACCTGCCTCTCCGGCAAGCAGCACTTCGTCGGCCCCGACATGCTGCACGGCTTCCACGAACGCCTGGTGCCCGAGCTCTACCCGACGAACTTCTCCTGGACGCCGAGCTGGAGCGAGGCCCGCATGGAGTCGAACAACGATTCGAGCGGGATCACCAAGGCGGGGGTGTGCGCGAGAAGCGTGCAGATGGACCACGACGAAGCGGTCCTCTACCGGGCGAACGCCAAGCTGCACGACTACGCGCGCGATCGCGGGCAGCCCTTCTTCCTGGCCGTCTCCTTCACCCACCCCCACGAGCCCTACTACTGCCTGCGACGCTTCTGGGATCGCTACCGCCATGAGGACGTGCCGATGCCGGAGACCGGGCTGATGCCGGCCCCGGAGCGCGCCCCCCACACGGAACGGATGCTGCGCCACCACTCCCTGCTGGACGGCGGGATCACCGAGGCGCACGTGTGCATCGCCCGCCACGCCTATCTCGCCAACGTGTCGTACGTGGACGAGATGGTCGGGACCCTGCTGGAGACGCTTGAACTCACCGGGCTCGCGGACGACACCGTCATCGTCTTCACCGCGGATCACGGCGACATGCTCGGCGAGCACGGGCTCTGGTTCAAGAAGCACTTCTTCGACCACTGCGCGCGGGTGCCGCTGATCGTGCACGCGCCCGCGCGCTTCGCGCCGGGCCGGCGGAGCGAGTGTGTCTCGCTGGTCGATCTGCTGCCGACGCTGTGCGAGCTGGCGGGCTTCGACGCCGGCGTGCGGGCGCCCGAGCCGCTCGACGGCGAGAGCCTGGTGCGGCTGTGCCGGGACCCCGCGGCGGCGCGTTCGTCACCGGTGTTCGCGGAGATCACTTCCGAGGGCGTGCCCGCCCCCATGTTCATGGTCAGGGAGGGCCGGTACAAGCTCGTCACCGGCGGTGGGGCGCCGGCGCTGCTCTTCGATCTGGAGGACGATCCGCACGAGCGGCACAGCATCGCCGAGCGGACGGACGTGCAGGAGGTCCGCGAGCGGCTGGAAGGGCATGCCGCCGCCACCTGGGACGTGCCCGCCCTGGATGCGGCGATCCGGCTGAGCCAGCGCCGCCGGCGGATGGTCGCCGATGCGCACCGCCACGGCCCGGCCCCGGCGTGGGAGCATCCCCCCTCGGACCCGACGGCGCCGTGGGTGCTCCGCGGCGAGGGGCTCTACAACGACTGGGCCTGGCAGGGCATCGAGCCGGCGTGAACGCCTCCCGCCCTCCTTCGTTCCGGCGGTCGCCCAAGACGTGCTCGATGCCCGTGAAATCGCCGTCACGGCGTGGTTCACGATCTCACGACGTTGATTCGTCCCCGAAAACGACGGTCGCATCCGGCCGCCTTGTGGCCACGACGAGAGCTTGGGGTCGGAGGAGAAAATGTCCGCCGCAACTGCGTCGGCAACTGCGCGTTCCGGATCTACGTCGAGGACGGCATCTCGTCTCGACCGGCGAGGCGCCGCGGGCCAAGCAGTCCTTCGGGCTGCACGCGGCGCGCCGGATCGGCAAGACCTCCGCGCTCATCGCGCTGCGCGACCTGCTCAACAGCGGCAAGGCCGGCGATTTCCGTTGCGTGGACGTGAACGACGAGGCCGGTCAGCGCGAGGCCGACGGTCACGATGGCGATGGTCTCCTGGCTGAGTTTGAACATGGGGCGTCGCTTTGCGGAATCAGGCGCAGCAGGTCGAGGGCTGCCTCGGGAGAGCTGCGGAAGTGGTCGGCCAGCGCCGGGTTCTCCGCAAGGATCCCGTCCTGCGCGCGGTCCGGGGGCTCGGAGGGCTTCGTCGCCACGGGGCCGCGCCGAGATGACGGCACCGGCGCCCGGAGCCGATCGAGGATCGGGCCGAGCGCCTCGGGGCGTTCGCGGGCGATGCGTTCGAGGACGGGGTTGGCCTCGAGGAGCGCGCGGTCGGCAGCCTCGCGCCCGACCAGATCGGCCGGGGCGGCCTGGGAGACGAGCGCCGCGAGCCGCCCCGCCGGCACGCGCCACCGGGCGCGGCTCACGGCGCGCCCTCCGCCCCGTCGCCCGCAGGGGGCGGATCCAGCGCGAGGGCGGTGCGGATCTGGCGCAGGCCGCGGGCGAAGCGGAGTACGTTGACAAGTCTTGTCGGACCAGGGATGAACACGGCGAACGGTATCAGGCAGTGAGCTTGACTGGCACCGGTTCGCGTAGTGGCGAATCTGGCCAACCCTGGCGCGGGCTCGACCCTTCCGCAAATCATGGCCGTTGAGCAGCTCCGCGAACATGGCCGGGTAGTGAAAAGCTGCCGAGCGGAACGCTTGAATCGCTTGATTGTCTGGATTCCATCAATCGGCTTTACTGGCCGAAACGCGGGGGGATGCCAAGATTCAAGCGATACCTTGGCGACACGCCGGGACGTACGGCGGAAGACATGGTTACTGACATTCCGCCCGTCAACTCACACGCGAAGAAACGCACGGGATACCCTGCGCAGAAACCCCTGGCGCTACTTCGGCGCTTCATCGAAGCCAGTACGGAGCCGGGAGATCCGGTGCCCGATCCTTTCTGCGGATGCGCTACGGCCCCGGTGGCGGCGGAAGGCTTGGGCCGCGGATGGATCGGCGTGGATATATCGCCCGTCGCCGTGCGGCTTGTGCATGAACGGATGCGCGATGAATTGGGAGGGAGAGCCCGCCATGACCCTGACCCGCACCGGGAAGGTGAACGTGGCGCCATTGCGCCTAAGCCGCCGGACTCTCCCCCCTGGACCGCGTCGCGAAAATGCTCCATTGCTGGCTGTTCCCTGGATCGGAACCGGCCCGTAGCACCGACCCTGCCGCGCCAGGGTCTTGCCGACGGCAAGAGGTTCGAGGATCACGCCGGTTCTGCGAGACCGGCCGGCGCCGAATGGACACCCGGGCGATGACGACGCAGACTCGGGACGAGCAGTCGGCGGTGAACGGCCCTCGACCATCCACTACCCCAGGAGGCATCCACCATGAACGGCTCCGCCACCATGCACACCGGGCCGCTCGGCTCCACCATCCACGTCCTGCGCGCCGACGCCGGCACCATCGCCGAGCTTGCGGCCGTCGACTGGAGCCGCCACTTCCGCCGGGTCTGCCTCGACCCGGTGCGCGGGATCATCACCCTGATGGCGCCCTCGCGTCCGCACGAGGATCTGACCTCGATCTTCGACGACGTCGTGGACGTCGCGGGGTCCACCCTCGCCGGTGCGGCGAAGAAGCTCCGCAGTCTCCGGCTGCGCGGACCGGGCGAGCCGCCCGGCACGGGGATGGAGCCCGACTGCACGTTCTACGTCGGCGAGCGCGCCAGGAGCTATCTCGCCGCGCTTGCCGAGGGTGAAGCGGCGGCCGACGCCTACGTCGAACGCACCGCACCCGACTTGGTGGTGGAGGTCGAGATCACGCACGCCGACGCGGGCAAGGCCGAGCGCTACGGAGAGATGGGGGTGCGGGAGCTGTGGCGGCTGCACGGCCGCAAGGGCACGCGGGAGCTGCGGGTGGAGTTCCTCGCCCTGGATCCCGCCGGGAGCGCGCCGCGCAACCTCGACGCCTCGGAAGTGCTCGAAGGGCTCACACCGGACGACGTCTGCGAGGCGGTGGAAGGGGTGCGGTTCGGCCTGACCATCGCCGAGCGGATGGAGGCGGTGGCCCGGATCGTCCGCCGCCGGCAGCAGGCCAGCGTGCGGGTGAGCGAGGAGGAGGCGCCGTACCACGCGAGCCCTGCCCGGACGGAGGGCGAGCCGGTATACGGTCCTTCGTGAACCGTACCGACGTTCGGAAACCGGAGGATAGATCCACAAATGCTGCAGAGACTCTATGTCGACAACTACAAGTGCCTGGTCAATTTCGACCTGCGCCTTCAGGAGCTCTCGTTGCTGCTCGGGCCGAACGGGGTGGGGAAGACCTCCGTGCTCGACGTCGTATTCGCGCTGCGCCGGCTCCTCGACGGAAGCGCCAGGATCACCGATGCCGATACGTTTTCCGCCCGCACGTTGACCCGCTGGCAGACAAGACCGCTTCAAGTCTTCGAGATCGAGGTGTTTCTGGATCCGGATCGTTTCATCTACCGGCTCGAAGTCGAACATGATCGGCCGACCCGGCGGGCTCGTGTCCACCTCGAGAGACTGGACCACCAGGATGATCGAGAGAAAGGTCCCCTGTTCGAATTCGAGAACGGCGAGGTGCAGCTCTATCGCGACGACTACTCGCCCGGCCCCCAGTACACTTACGATTGGTCGGAGTCCGCGCTCGCCCGGATCGCTCCCCGAAACGACAATCAACGCCTCACGCGCTTTCTGGATTTCATCAGAAAGGTCATGGTGTGCAGCCTCTACCCGCCGAGCTTCAGCGCCGAATCGAGGAGCGAGGATCCGCTCCTCCAGCGCGACACCCGGAACTTCGCGGACTGGTACCGGCACGTGATCCAGGAGCGCCCGGATCTGCTCCAGGAGTTCACGAATACGTTACGAGAGATCATTCACGGCTTTCGCGAAATCCGCCTGGAAAGGGTCGGCCAGGAAACGCGTGCGCTCATGGCCGTATTCGACGAGGGCGGCGAACGGTACGAATTGCGGTTCGACGAGCTCTCCGATGGGCAAAGGGCGCTCATCGCGTTGTATGCCATGGTGCATCTGGCCGCGGGCCAGGGCTACACGCTCTTCCTCGACGAGCCCGACAACTACGTAGCGCTTCCCGAGATCCAGCCCTGGCTTCGTGAGCTCGAAGATGCCTGTGGAGAGTCGGTACCCCAGGCCGTGATCAGCTCCCATCATCCGGAATTGATCGACTATCTGGGCTGTGAAAACAGCCACATGCTTCAGCGGGAGAAGTCAGGGGTCGTGACGGTGCGCCAACCGGAAGCCACCCCGGCCGAGCCCGGACTCAAGCGTTCCGAGCTGATCGCCAGGGGATGGGATCCGTGAACAGGGAAGTGCAGATCGTCCTGTTGTGCGAAGACAGGCAGCATCAAGCCTTCGTGGAACGATTCCTCGAGTCGGTGGGACGGCTGACGCGCAAGGCGAAGCGCCGGCTCAGGGTCGAGAGGGCATCCCAAGGGCGGGGCTCTGCCGAGCGGTTCGTTCGTGAGCGGTTTCCCAAGGAGCTCGCAGCATACCGCCGCCAGCGAAACCGCGTGTCCGTGGCGCTCGTCGTCATGCTGGACGGCGACGCCGCGGGGGTCGCCGGACGCCTCGCCGAGCTCGATGCCGCGTGCGCGAAGCAGGGAACCCCTCCCAAACAATCCGATGAAGACGTCTTCGTGTTCGTCCCCACGTGGCGGATCGAGACATGGCTGGCCTGGCTCAAAGACGGCGAACCCATCGACGAGAAAAGACCCGACTACCCTCGCCTGCCGAGAGAGAGGGACTGCCGGGAGCACGCACGGGTGCTCGCCGACATGTGCCGGAACCGGCAGCTCCCGGCTCCCGTCCCTCCCTCGCTGTGCGCAGCCTGCACGGAGTTCGACCGCTGGAATTGAAGTGAGATCCACTTGGCGCGGCCGTAGCGACGGCATCCGCCTGCCTGTGCTTGAAACTCGCGTGGTGTAGAAGCGGTACGGCCGTGATCCGGCTCCCCCGCTTCAGCCTCGCGAATCGACGAGCGATGCCGGTTAGAATCCCCGCCTCGGTCCATCGCGCGACGGGCGCAACGGATGCCCTGCACGCCGGACGACGGACGCACACCGCATATCGGCGCATCGCATACGAGACGGAGACGACATGCCTCGAATCACGCTGCCCGACGGCTCGACCCGTTCCTTCGACGGCCCGGTGAGCGGGGCCGAGGTCGCCGCGAGCATCGGCCGGGGACTCGCCCGGGCGGCGCTGGCGATCAAGGTGGACGGCGTCCTGCGCGACCTCGCCGCCACCATCGAGGCCGACGCCTCCGTCGCCGTCGTCACGAAGGATTCCGAGGAGGCGCTGGAATTGCTGCGCCACGACGCGGCCCACGTCCTCGCCGAGGCGGTGAAGGAGCTCTACCCGGAGACGCAGATCACCATCGGGCCGGCCATCAAGAACGGCTTCTACTACGACTTCGCGCGCGAGCAGCCCTTCACCCCGGAGGATCTGGAGCGGATCGAGGCCCGGATGCGCGAGATCGTCGATCGCGACGAGCCGATCACCCGCGAGGTCTGGGACCGCGACGAGGCGATCCGCTTCTTCCGCGACTGGGGCGAGGCGTACAAGGCCGAGATCATCGCGGAGATCCCGGAGGGCGAGCCCGTCTCCCTGTACCGCCAGGGCGGGTGGATCGATCTCTGCCGCGGCCCGCACCTCCCCTCCACCGGCAGGCTCGGCAAGGCGTTCAGGCTGATGCGCATCTCGGGCGCGTACTGGCGCGGCGACCCCGCCAACGAGATGCTCCAGCGGGTCTACGGCACCGCGTGGGCGAACGAGAAGCAGCTCGAGGCATACCTCCACATGCTGGAGGAGGCCGAGCGGCGCGACCACCGCCGGCTCGGCCGCGAGATGGACCTCTACCACTTCCAGGAGGAATCGCCGGGCTCGGTGTTCTGGCATCCGAAGGGCCAGCGGCTCTTCCGCACGCTCATCGGCTACGTCCGCGAACGCCAGGGCGCGGCCGGCTACGTCGAGGTGGACACCCCGGAGCTCATGGACCGCGGCCTGTGGGAAGCCTCCGGCCACTGGGAGGCGTTCCGCGAGAACATGTTCACCTCGCAGACCGAGGACGGCCGGGTCTTCGCCCTGAAGCCGATGAACTGCCCGGGCCACGTGCAGATCTTCAAGAACGGCCCGGTGAGGAGCCACCGCAGCCTGCCGATGCGCATCGCCGAGTTCGGCAAGGTGCACCGCTACGAGCCCTCCGGGGCGCTGCACGGGCTGATGCGGGTGCGCGCGTTCACCCAGGACGACGCGCACGTCTTCTGCACCGGCGGGCAGATCACGCAGGAAGCCACCGCGATGTGCGATCTCATCCTCTCGATCTACCGCGACTTCGGGTTCGAGGACGTGCGCATCAAGTTCGCGGACCGCCCCGCGACCCGGGTGGGATCGGACGCCGTCTGGGACCAGGCGGAGGCCGCGCTGCGCACGGCCATCGACTCCACCGGCCTCGAATACAGCCACAACCCCGGCGAGGGCGCGTTCTACGGGCCGAAGCTGGAGTTCGTGCTGCGCGACGCCATCGGCCGCGACTGGCAGTGCGGCACCGTGCAGGTGGACTTCAACCTGCCGGGGCGGCTCGGGGCGTCCTACGTCGGCGAGGACGGCGAACGCCGCGTGCCGGTGATGATCCACCGCGCCATGCTCGGTTCGATCGAGCGCTTCGCCGGGATCCTCGTCGAGCACTACGCCGGGCACCTGCCGCTGTGGCTCGCGCCCCGGCAGGCCGTCGTGTGCACGATCACGTCCGACGCCGACGCCTACGCGGGCGAGGTCGTCGAGGCGTTGCGCGCGCGGGGGCTGCACGCGGAAGCCGACACCCGCAACGAGACGATCGCGTACAAGGTGCGCGAGCATTCGCAGGCGAAGGCGCCCGTGATCCTCGCCCTCGGCAAGCGGGAGGTCGAGCGCCGCGAGGTGTCGATGCGCCGGCTCGGCGGCCGGGGCCAGCGGGTGCTCGGCCTCGACGCGGCGGTCGAGGCCCTCGCCCGCGAGGTGTCGATGCGCGGCGCGGGCGGCGCAGAGGAATCCGCCGCGGCGTGAACGTCTCGCACCTGCGTGCATCGCGTTCACGGCGGGCGGTGCGCGTGGCTGCGATGGAAGATCCCTTCCCATGATCGACTACGACTACATCATCGTCGGCGCCGGCTCGGCCGGCTGCGTGCTGGCCAACCGGCTCTCCGAGGATCCGGCGAAGCGCGTCCTGCTGCCGGAAGCGGGCGGCAAGGACGCCAGCCCCTGGATCTCCATCCCGGCCGGTCTCGCGAGGCGGAAACGATCGCCGACGAGGCGATGTACGGAAGCGATGCTGGAATGACGGAACACCGCTACCCCCCCTCGGCGATGATCTCCGACTACACGATGTCCGGGGTCGGACTCCTCCTGTCGCTGCCGCCGGCGTTCATGCTCGATCTTCCGGCCCTGACCCTCGGGATCCTGGGGCTGATGAGCCTGTGCTTCGCCACCTACGGGATCGAGGTGGTGCGCCGGCAGCGGACCCGGGTCGAGATCGACGAGGACGGCCTGTCGTTCTCGCCGCCGTCCCGGCGCATCGCCTGGAACGAGATCACCCGGTTCAGGCTCGCCTGGTTCTCGACCCGACGCGACGGTGCACGCGGCTGGATGGAGTTGAAGGTCGAGAGCCGAGTCGCGACCCTGCGTGTCGATTCGAGGCTGGACCGGTTCCCCGAACTGGTCGGGCATGTCTGGCGTGCCGTTGCCCGCCGGGGGGTGGAGCCGGATCCGACGACGCGCGCGAACCTCGACGCTCTTGGAGTGGTGGCCGGCGAGCCGGACGACGGCAGCCGGAGGGCCGGACCGGACACGGCAATCGAAAGGAATCGGACAACGCCCGGGGGGCCGGACGGGTCGATGGAGGGCCGGCGGGGTCCGCCGGAGCGCCGGGCATGACGGCCCGGGCCCCGCATGTGGCAACCGGAGGGCCGGAGGGTGCGGCCGGGAAGCCGGGCACGGGTGAACCGGAATGAGCGCCAACGTCCTCGAAGTCTCGGATCTGCGGGTGGAGTTCCGGCTTCACGGGCAGGGGATGCTGCGTGCCGTGGACGGCGTGTCGTTCCGTGTCCCGCACGGGAAGACGGTGGCCCTGGTCGGGGAGTCGGGGTCCGGGAAGTCGGTGATCTCGCAGTCGATCATGGGGATCCTGCCGCCCGTGGCGCGGATCAGCGCGGGCACGATCCGTTTCCACGCCGAGGCCGGGGCGGGAGAAGGCGTCGACATCGCGGCGCTCGACCCCGGCGGCGGAGCGATGCGGGCGATCCGCGGCGGACGGATCTCGATGATCTTCCAGGAGCCGATGACCTCGCTCTCGCCGCTGCACACGGTGGGGAGCCAGATTGGCGAAGCGGTGCGGCTGCATCGCGACGTCTCCTCCGCCGACGCGCGCCGCCTCGCGGCGGAGATGCTCGGCATGGTCGGCTTCCCCGACCCCGCCAAGGCCCTCGACACCTACCCCTTCGAGCTCTCGGGGGGGCTGCGCCAGCGGGCGATGATCGCGATGGCGCTCGTGTGCCGCCCGGCGCTGCTGATCGCGGACGAGCCCACGACCGCCCTCGACGTGACCATCCAGGCACAGATCCTCAAGCTCATCAAGGATCTGCAATCCGATCTGCGCATGGCGGTGCTCCTCATCACCCACGATCTCGGCGTGGTGGCGAACATGGCCGACGAGCTCGTCGTGGTCTACCACGGGCGGCTCATGGAGCGGGGGGCGCTGGAAGACCTCTACACCGACCCGCGCCACCCCTACCTGAAGGCGCTCATGCGGGCGGTGCCGAGGATCGGTCTCGACCGCGGCGAGCGCCTGACTCCGATCCGGGAGGTGGAGCGCTCCGCGCGAGGATACGTGCTCACCGGGCGGGACCGCGCGCGCGCGGCCGCAACGGACCAGCCGCTGCTCTCGGTGCGGGATCTCTCGAAGACCTACACGATCCGGAAGTCGGGACTGTTCGGCTCGACGGTCGGTGGATCGGTCCGCGCCCTCGACGGCGTGAGCTTCGACGTCCGCCGCGGCGAGTGCCTGGGGCTCGTCGGCGAGAGCGGATGCGGCAAGACCACCGTCAGCAAGATCCTGATGCGCGTGGTCGAGCCGGACGCGGGCGAGGCGACGTACCACGACACCGGCGGAAGCTTCTCCCTCTTCGATCTCGAAGGCGAAGCCCTCAACGCCTTCCGCCGCAAGGCGCAGTACGTGTTCCAGGACCCGGTGAGCTCGCTCAATCCGCGCATGACGGTGTTCGACATCATCAGCGAGCCCCTCGTCATCCACCGCATCGGAGACCGCGCCCGGCGCGCGGCGATCGTGCAGGAGCTGATGGGCCACGTCGGCCTCGACCCGCGCTTCCTCTCCCGCTACCCGCACAGCTTCTCCGGGGGGCAGCGCCAGAGGATCGGCATCGCCCGGGCGCTCGCCCTCGACCCCGAGCTCATCCTCTGCGACGAGCCCGTCTCCGCCCTCGACGTGTCGGTGCAGGCGCAGGTGCTGAACCTGCTGAAGGACCTCCAGTCGGAGCTCGGGTTGACGTACCTGTTCATCTCGCACAATCTGGCGGTGGTCGATTACATGGCGGACCGCATCGCGGTGATGTGCGCGGGGCATCTGGTGGAGGTCGCGCCGCGCGAGCGGCTCTTCGAGGATCCCGTGCACCCCTACACCCGCGCGCTGCTCGCGGCGGTGCCCCGCACGGACCCCTCGGCACGTCTCGACCTCACCGCGCTCATGGAGGGCAAGATCTCGAATCCGGCCGACTGGCCGGAGCCGTTCACCGTGACCCCCGAGCGGCGGCCGGCGTTCGTCGAGGTCTCGCCGGGGCACTCGGTCCGCGCGAGCGGGGCGCTGCATTCCAGCGCGCGATAGCAATCGCGCGCGTGCCGGACGGGCGTCGCGGCGGCCGCGCCGATGCCCGCCGGCCGCAAACCCGCACTTCTGCGAACCCGGTACGGGGGGGCTCCTGCTCCTCTTCTGCGGTGATTGCGCATCCGCATACCCCCTGTCAGGAAGCTGCGGAACGCGAGCCTTTGTCCACTGAAACGGGACGGCTCCGGCAGGGAGGGCGCGCGCCTGCTCATTGGCTCCCGAAACGGTCGTCCGAGAGGAACACCCAGGTGCGTTCGATATGGAGGACGTCCACTTCCTTCGCGACATCCTCGGGAAATTCCGGGAATGGCGCGGCAAGCTGCACGATGCGGAGTGCGGCGTCGTCGAGGACGGGCTCGCCGGAGGAGCGCCGCAACGTGATGTTCTCGACGGTTCCGTCGGGGTTGAGGGCCACGTCGAGGAGCAGATCCCCGGAGAGCCCGCGCCGCGCCGCCTCGTCGGGATAGTTCAGGTTGCCGATGCGTTCGATCCGGCGCCGCCAGGCGTCCATATAGGCGGCGAACTTGTGTTCACGGGTCCGCGCCGAGATCCACTTGCGGCGGGGCCGCTCGGCGTATGCCTGGAGTTTGCGTTCAATCTCGGCGCTGAGCGCCGCCATCGCGAGGCGCCGGCTCGTGGCCGCGTCGACTTCGGGCGCGCGCGAGGTCTCCGTGGTGTTCTCCGGCTCCGATCGCGGAGCTTGTCCGTTCGGCCCTGGCTGGATCGCATCGGCCTCCAGGCGCAGCTTCGCAAGCGGCCGCGCCGGCTCGACGGGGAACGCCTCAGCCTCGGACGGCGGCGGAGCGGAGGGAGGCTCCGACGGCGCCGGCGCCGGAAGTGCAAGAGCCGCGCCGGTGGGCCCACCGGCGCTGAACGGCACGGGCCCCGGCGTCGATGGACGCGCCCCCCCGGCGTCGTCGCCGCCGCCGTCCCGGCTCGCCTGGGACAGGTAGTCCGGCCGGTCCGGCGCCGCCTCGGAACGCCACGGGGCCAGCACGACGTCGAGTGAAGCAACGCGGCGCTCGGGAGGGTCCTCCTGCGCGAACGTCACCCCGAGGATGAGGATCAGGTGGGCGACGACGGAGAAGAAGCCCGTGACGCCGAGGCGATCGGCGGGCGAGACGCCGGAGAGGGCGTTGGAAGCGTGCAACGGAGCGTCCGAACGGGCCGGTTGATCGGAAGTATACGTTGACGCCCGCCCGCCGGAGTGATGTGTATCCAGGGCCGTTTTGTCCGCCGCGGGACTCGGGTCAGGCCTCCCGGAGGGGTTGGAGTCCAATGGCCGGGGCAGTCATTTCCGCCAAGCCCGAAAACGTCCATTGAATCGTCAGGACCAGAGGCTCGGGCGGCAGAAAAAAAGCCGCGAAGCTCCGACCATCCGGACGTGTCCGGGGCGTTGGCGGAAATCGCCGGGGCCGGGACGGCGAGAGGCCGTTGTCCGGAGAGGGGAGGCCGGGATCCGCACGGTGAAGGCGGGCGGGCCGGCGGTACGGCGAAAAAAGGACGGCCTTGGAGGTGTATCCCCCGCCGGCCGGCGGCGGACGGCAACGGGTACGCTGACAATCCGGCGAACGCGGCTCAGCGGGCGGCGAGCCGTGCCTCGATGGCGTCCATGAGCCGTCCCGCGACGTCGACCCCGAACGCGGCGTCGATCTCGCGCACACACGTCGGGCTGGTGACGTTGATCTCGGTGAGGTAGTCGCCGATCACGTCGAGCCCCACGAAGACGAGCCCCCGCTCGCGCAACGCCGGCCCCACCTCGCGCGCGATTTCGCGCATCCGCGGCGTGAGTTCCATGCCCACCCCCCGCGCGCCGGCGGCGAGGTTGCCGCGCGCGTCGCCGCTCGCCGGCACCCTTGCGAGGGCGTAGTCGATCGGCTCCCCGTCGATCAACAGCACCCGCTTGTCGCCTTCGCGGATCTCCGGGACGTAGCGCTGGCACATCGCGTAGCGGGTCCCTCTGCCGGTCAGGGTCTCGAAGACGACGTTCGCGTTCGGATCGCCCGCGCGCACCCGGAAGATCGACGCACCGCCCATGCCGTCGAGCGGCTTGACGATGACGTCCCCGTGCTCGTCGAGGAAGGCTTCCATGCGCGCGTGCTCCCGCGTCACCAGGGTGGGCGGGCAGCACCCCGGGAACCAGGCGGTAAACATCTTCTCGTTGGCGTCGCGGAGACTCCGCGGCCGGTTGACGACGAGCACCCCGGCTTCCTCCGCGCGCTCCAGGATGTACGTCGAGTACACGAACTCCATGTCGAAGGGCGGGTCCTTGCGCATCAGGATGACGTCGAGGGACTCCATCGCATCGGTGCGCGGCTCGCCCAGGGCGTACCAGTCTTCCGGGTCGTCGCGCACCCTGACGGGGCGCATCTGCGCGCGGGCTTCTCCGTCGCGCACGAAGAGGTCGCCAAGCTCCATGTACCGGAGCTCCCAGCCGCGACGTTGCGCAGCGAGCATCATCGCGAGGGTGGTGTCTTTCTTCACGGTGATGGAGCCGATGGGGTCCATCACGACGCCGGCCTTGACGTTCATCTCCGTTCCCGTGTGTCCGCCGCTCGATCCGCGCCGGGTACGCCATGATCGCAGCCGGCGGGCCTCCCGCAAAGGCCCGATCGCGGGCCCGCGGCCCGGTGTGCACGGTTCGAGCCTTGCCGGTCTTCGGCGGTCCGAGCCCGACATCGTGCGGGCGCGAATCCGACACCGGAACGGACTCGAAGCCGACCCCCGAAGGGCGTGAAGCCGACGTCGAAGCGGACGCAAGTCGCTTTCGGCAATGCGCGTCCTGCCGCAGCCTCCCCGTCACCGGGAGCATCCGGGCTGCGGGCGGACCGCCGCCCGGACGGGGAATCCCCGGCGTGCCGTTCCGGCCCGAGCTGCCCGGAGAACCGCCGGCCCGATCCGGGCCGCTCGTGGACGAAATCGGACGGCGCCCTGTCGTGAGAGGAGGACTGGTGGCAGCACGCATCGTTGAAAGCATCGTTCTCGCCACGAGCATGGCCGTGGTGGTGTCCGCGTGCCAAGCCCCGCCGCCGCGGGAGATCTCCGGCGGGCACGTCTCCGGGCGGGCGCCGCCCGAGCTTTCGAGGATCCCCCCGCCGATCCGGCGGATTCCGTACGTTCCGCCGCCCGCCCGGCGCCCGCCTGAGGAAACGTACACCGTGGTGGTCCACGAGGTGCCCGTCAAGGAGCTGCTGTTCGCTCTCGCGCGCGATGCGTCGATCAACGCCGACGTCCACCCGCTCACGCGAGGGTTCGTCACCCTCAACGCCATCGACCAGACCCTCGAAGAGATCCTCGACCGCATCGCCGGCCAGCTCGACGTCCGTTACCACCGGCGCGGCGGGGTGCTCGTCATCGAGCCGGATACGCCGGTGCTGCGGAGCTATCGGATCGACTACGTGAACGTGGCGCGCGACGTGCGATCGAGCAGCTCCACCGCGACCCAGGTGGCAGCCGGCGGCGGCAAGGGACAGGCGAGCCTCGGCAACAACTCCTCGACCGACATCGACAGCCTTTCGAGCAACCGCTTCTGGGAGCGGATCACCGCGGCGGTGCAGGCGATCGTCCAGGGCGGCGGCGGTCTGCCGGGTACGGGCGGTGGTGCGAGGGACGCGGGAGGCGCGGCGGGCGCGGGGAACGTTGCGGGTGCGGAAGAAGCGGGAGGCCCGGGAGGATGGGGAAGGGAGGCGCCCGCAAACCGGGGGCCCGGCGCCGGAGGGGCGGTGATCCCGAACCCGGAAGCGGGGCTCCTTCTCGTGCGCGCGACGAGCCGGCGGCATCGAGAGATCCGCTCATATCTCGACGACGTGCTGGCCAGCGCGCGCCGCCAGGTGCTCATCGAGGCGACGATCGTCGAGATCGAGCTGAGCGACCGCTACCGGGCCGGCGTCGACTGGAGCCGGCTCGCGGGCAACGCCGGGGTGAGCGTGGAGCAGAGCCTGCTTGGCGGCAACCTCTCGTCGGCGCCGTTCTTCAGTCTGGGCTACCGGAGCCGGGACTTGAGCCTGACGGTTCGGCTGCTCCAGGAGTTCGGCAACGTACAGGTGTTGTCGAGCCCGAAACTCGTGGTCCTGAACAACCAGACCGCGGTGCTGAAGGCCATCCGCAACATCGTGTATTTCGAGGTGGACGTGCAGACGGCGAGCGGTACCGGCGAGAGCCCCGGGGCCGCTCGTATCGACACGGACGCCCGTACCGCACCGGAGGGCATCATGCTCGCGGTCACCCCGCACGTGAGCCACGCCGGCGAGATCATCCTGAACGTCCGGCCGACCATCACCCGCGTCAACCGCTTCGTCAACGATCCGCAGCCGGACCTCGCGGGAGCGGGGGTGACCAATCCGGTGCCCGAACTGCTCGTGCGCGAGATGGAGTCGATCCTCCGCCTCAACTCCGGCCAGGTGGCGGTGCTCGGCGGGCTGATGCAGGACAACGACCGGATCGACACCGACGAGGTGCCGGGCCTCTCGGAGCTGGGCGGGATCGGCAATGCGTTCCGGTTCCGCAAGAACGACTTCGTCAAGACCGAGCTCGTGATCTTCATCCGCCCGCGAATCATCCGGACTCCGAGCATCGACGGAGATCTGCGGACCTTTCGACGCTATCTCCCCGAGAACCTCGATGAGGCGCGGCCGGCCCGATCTCCCCGGGGGCCTTGAGAGCCACGATGCCGTACCGCCGCACCGGTCCCAAGGCAGCCTGGAGGATGTCGACGGGACGCGACCATGCCGGCCTTTCGGGAAATCCGACATTGGACGAGCCGCGGCCGCCCCGGTGTCCCGATCGTCCCGTGGAGCGAAGGCAGCCCGGAGGACGTGGACAGGACGCGACCGGACCAACCCTCCGGGACACCCGTGCCCTTGACGAGCCGCGGCCGCCCCGGTGTCCCGATCGTCCCGCGGAGCGCCTGCCGCACGGAGTGACGCCATGAACCTGCTGATGGATGCACTGAAGAAGGCCGAAGAGAGGAGAGCGTCCTTCGATTCGTCCCCCGGCGATGAGCCGCCCGGCTCCGCGGAGCTTCGGGAACGGCCGTTCGGATCCGTCCGTGCGACGAGGGACGAAGCGGGTTCGGTCGCCATTGAATCCGATCCCGATTTCCTCGCGGGACCACGGCCGGCCGAGCCCACGCTTTCGGGCGCAGGCCAGGGGGGCACGGACGTTCCCGCAGACCGCCTCGAGGACGCCCTGGGCGGCTTGGGCTCCGGCGCCGCCGCCGCTCCTTCGGGCGGGACGGCCTTGTCTTCGCCTTCTCCCTTCCTCGGCGGCGAAGACGCAACGTATGACGAGCCGCCCCCCTTCTCGTCCCTCGACGGGGCCGGAGCGCCGCCTGGAAGTCGCCTCGGCGTCCTCCCGCGGGTCTCGGAGCCGCCCGAGCCGATTCGGGTCACGAAGAACGGCGAAGATGCGGCCGGGGGTGAGGACGGGCGACCGCCTGGAAGTCGCCTCGGCGTCCTCCCGCGGGTCTCGGAGCCGCCCGAGCCGATTCGGGTCACGAAGAACGGCGAAGATGCGGCCGGGGGTGAGGACGGGCGACCGTCGTCTGCGCAGAACGACGACCGGTCGACGACAACGGCGGTGCGCACGGCCTCCGTCGGGACGGCGCCCCGATCTTTCGAGGCGCGTGTTGCGCCGCCGGGCCGACGCACGGGCCGTACCATCGGAGTCGCGCTGTTGTTGCTCGCCGTCACCGCGGGAGGCGCCGCCGGAGGGCGCCACGTCTGGAAGACGGAATTCGCCCGGCCCGCGCTGTTGCGACCTCCGCTTCCGGCCTCCGCCGCGGAGGCGGCGCCGGTATGGACCGCGGACGCCACGGCGGGTACGAGCGGGGATTCAGGAGGTCCGGAAGCGCGGGCGCCCCACCCGCAACGAACCGAAGGCCCGCGGCGGAACCAGGGTGAACGGCGCGCGGGAACGGCCTTGCGTCCGCCCCTCGACGCTGGTGCGCCCACCCGGCCGGCGACCGGTATGGACGTCACCCCCCGGCCGGACGCCGGCGCGGTGATCCGGATCACGAAGCGCAGGCGCTCCAACCGCGTCGGCGCCTCGCTGGAGAGGGCTTACGATGCGTTCCAGGCGGGTGACGCCGAATCGGCCGCGGATGCGTACCGGGCCGTGCTCGGGCACGAGCCTCGCAACCGCGACGCCTTTCTCGGCCTCGCGGCGGTCGCGGCGCGGGAAGGGCGGTGGAACGAGGCGGCCGCGCACTACGCGCGGGTCCTCGCGATCGACCCCGCCAACGCCGTCGCGCAGGCCGCGCTCATCGCCATCGGCGAACAGGACCCGGCGCTCGGCAAGCGTTTCCTGAAGGAGGAAGGTCTCCTGAAGGAGAAAAGCCCCCTGAAGGATGAGGGTCCCCTGGTGGCGGAGGGATTCCCGACGGAGGAGGGCCTTCCGACGGCGGAGAGCCGTCTGAAGGCCCTCCTTTCCGGCGAACCGCGGGCCGCGTATCTGCATTTCGGCCTCGGCAACGTCTACGCCGCGCAATCGCGTTGGCCCGAGGCCCGGCGATCGTACTTCAACGCGTACCGGCTCGACCGCGGCAACACCGACTACGCCTACAACCTCGCGGTCAGCCTCGATCACCTGTCGCAGCCGGAGAGCGCGATCCGCTTCTACCGGGAGGCGCTCGCCCTGGCGGAGAAGCGCAGCCCGAACTTCGAGACCGCGGCGGTGCTGGCGCGCATCCGCGACCTCGCAACGCCCTGATCCCGAGCCCGCGTCCGGCGTCCCGGGCCGTCCGCGGACCTCCTCCACCCTCGAATTGAAGTCGTCGACCGTTTCGCGGCAGACGGGTGTTGCGACAGGACTGCGCTCCGCGCCTGCGACCGATGCGCCCCGAGTCGCCATCGGGGCAATCCCCGCACGTGGAACAGTGAACCACGCGACGGCTCCGCGACGGAGGGGCGTTGCGACAGGACTGCGCTCCGCGCCTGCGACCGATGCGCCCCGAGTCGCCGTCGGGGCAATCCCCGCACGTGGAACAGTGAACCACGCGACGGCTCCGCGACGGAGGGGCGTTGCGACAGGACTGCGCTCCGCGCCTACGACCGATGTGCCCCGAGTCGCTATCGGGGCAATCCCCGCACGTGGAACAGTGCACTGCCGCGGCAGACAGGCGCCGCGGCGATACCGGTCCACCGAGGAATGCGCGAGCGAAGCCGTCATGCACGACGTCCCGGACACGTTGGACTCCCTGAACGCGCCCCCGCTTCGAGACCCGGCGGCGCCCCCCGGTGCGCAGACGATGGCCCCCGGTGCGGAGGGGACCCTTTCCACTGCACGGGCCATCCCGTCCGGCGCGGAAGTACTCGCTTCCGATGAGCGGAGGATGCACGCGCCCGAGCCCGCCCCGAGCCGGGGTCACGCGCTCCCCCTCGACACACGGGCACTCCCTCCCGCCGCCGCCCCGGGGCCGCGCCGCATCGGCGAGCTGCTGGTGGCCAAGGGTGTGGTGAGCGAAGACCAGGTGCGGATCGCCCTCACCGAGCAGAAGCGCCGCCCGGAGCGTCTCGGCCGCATCCTCGTGCATCTCGGCTTCGCCACCGACGGAGTCATCCGCGACGTGCTCGCGGGTGCGCTCGGGTACGACAGCGTCGACCTCTCGAACACCCTGATCGACGGCGATGCCGTGAAGCGCGTGCCGAGGGAGATCGCCCGCCGCTATCGTGTGCTCGCGATCGCCTGGGAGGAACCGGTGCGGCGGCTCACCGTCGCGACCGCGGACCCCTTCGACGTCATCGCCATGGACCAGGTGCGGGCGCTGCTCGACCCGGGGGCGGACGTCCGGGCGCTGCTCGCGGGCGAGGCGGAGCTCGACAAGGCCATCGAGCGCTTCTACGGCCATGAGCTCTCGGTGGACGGCATCCTGGCGGAGATCGAGACCGGGACGATCGACCGCCGGAGCCTGGAGGCGGAGAGCGGCGAGTACAGCCAGCCGGTGGTGCGGCTCGTCAACGCCCTGCTCTCCGATGCGGTCAAGCGGGGCGCCTCCGACGTCCACTTCGAGCCGGCGCACGAATTCCTCCGCATCCGCTACCGCATCGACGGGGTGTTGCGCCAGATCCGCAGCCTGCACCGCGACCACTGGGCGGCGATCGCGGTCCGGCTGAAGGTGATGGCGTCGATGAACATCGCCGAAAGGCGCGCACCGCAGGACGGGCGGATCACGCTCTCGGTCTCCGGGAGGGAGGTCGACTTCCGAGTCTCGTCGCTGCCCACGACCTTCGGCGAAAACATCGTCCTGCGGGTGCTCGACCGCCACAAGGGCATCGTCGCCCTCGACCGGCTCGGGCTGCACGAGGACGCCCTCGACGGGCTGCGGCTGATGATGGCCCGCCCCGAGGGGCTCATTCTGGTGACCGGCCCGACCGGGAGCGGCAAGACCACCACCCTCTACTCGATGCTGAATCACCTCAACACCGAGTCGGTCAACATCATGACCCTGGAGGACCCGGTCGAGTACCCGATGGAGAGGATCCGCCAGACCTCGGTGAGCGACGCGGTGCGCCTCACCTTCGCCGGCGGCGTGCGCAGCCTGCTGCGCCAGGACCCCGACATCATCCTCATCGGCGAGATCCGGGACGAGGAGACGGCGGAGATGGCGTTCCGGGCCGCGATGACCGGCCACCAGGTGTATTCGACCCTGCACGCCAACTCTGCGGCCGGCGCCATCGCGCGGCTGCTCGAAGCCGGGGTGTCGCCCGGGGTCATGGCCGGCAACATCATCGGGATCATCGGACAGCGGCTCGTCCGAAGGCTGTGCGAGCACTGCCGGGAGCCTTGTGAGCCGTCGCGGCTCGAACACCGGATCCTCGGGATCGGGGCGGAGCCGGCAGGATCGGGAGAGCGGGAAAGAGCGGGGGAGCCGGGAGGATCGGAAGAGCCGGGAAGCTCGGGGAGGGCGCAGGCGCCGCCGGTGTACCGCGCGGCGGGGTGCGTCCGTTGCGAGCACCAGGGCTACCGGGGCCGGCTCTCCCTGATGGAACTGCTGAGGTTCGACGCCGGCATCGACGAGTTGGTCGCGCGCCGCGCATCCACCCGCGAGATCTCGAAGGCCGCGTCCGCGAAGGGCTTCCGCTCCCTCGCCGATGACGGGATCCGCCGCGTCCTGGAGGGGCTGACGAGTCTCGCGGAGGTGTCCCGGGTGGTCAATCTGACCGATCGGGTCCAGACCGGCCGGGGCCGGCCGGCCGATCGGGAGCCCGCCGATCGGACCCCCTCCGGCCGGGCCCCGGCCGGCGGACGGGCCGGCCGGTGAGGGCGGCACCATGCCCCTGATGCACTACAGGGCGGTGGACGAGCGCGGCAGGAAGCTCGCGGGACGGATCGAAGCGGTGAATCCGGACGATCTGGAGCTGCGTCTTGCGCGTCTCGGACTCGATCTCGTCAACTTCAGGGAGGTGAAGGCCGGACGCGCGCTCGGCCGCGGCCGGGTGCGGCGCGGGGACCTCATCGGGTTCTGCTTCCACATGGAGCAGCTCGTGACCGCGGGAGTGCCGGTGCTGGAAGGGCTCGCGACCTTGCGCGATTCCGCCGGCAACCCGCGCCTGCGCGAGGTGCTTGCGGGGATGATCGAGTCGATCGAGGGCGGCGAGACCCTGTCCGGGGCGATGCAGGCACACCCGCGGGTGTTCGGCCCCGTCTTCGTCAACCTCGTCCGTGCCGGTGAGCTCTCGGGGAAGCTGGGCGAGGTCCTCGGGAGCCTCAACGAACATCTGAAGTGGCAGAACGAGCAGCTTGCGCTCGTCAGGCGGCTGCTCACGTATCCGGCCATCGCCGGCTCCGCCGTCGTCCTTGTGGTGTGCTTCCTGATGATCCATCTCGTGCCCCAGCTCGTCTCCTTCATCGAGGGCACGAACGAGGCGCTGCCCGTTCATACCCGAGTCCTCATCCTCGTCTCGGACGTCTTCATCGCGTACTGGCCTCTCATCCTCCCCGCGCCGGTCGTCGCCGGCTTCCTCGCCGGCGCACTCTGCCGCCTGAGCCCCGCCGCGGCGTACGCGGCGGACGATCTGAAACTCCGGGTCTGGCTGATCGGCCCGATCGTGCGGAAGATCATCCTTGCCCGCTTCGCAAGCAGCTTCGCGCTCCTGTATGCATCCGGGATCACGGTGCTGGAGTGCGCGCGCATCTGCGAGGGCCTGGCCGGGAACCGGGCCGTCGAGGACGCCATCCGCCGCGCGGGCAGGAAGATCGCCGAGGGGGCGAGCATCAGCGCGGGGTTCGAGGCGACCGGACTGTTCTCGCCGCTCGTGCTGCGGATGCTGCGCCTCGGCGAGAGCACCGGCGGGCTCGACGCCGCGCTGCTGAACGTAAGCCGCTACTACGGCCGCAACGTGACGGAATCGATGGAGCGGCTGCAGGCGATGCTCGGGCCGGCGATCACCCTGGTCCTCGGCGGGCTCCTGTTCTGGGTCGTCTTCTCCGTGCTGGGCCCGATCTACGACCTCGTGAGCGAGATCGGCCTGTAGATGGCAACGCCGCGCACCTTCTTCGTTTCGAGCGCCCGGCGGGCCGTCCTGCGCCGCCGGGTCGGGGCAAGACCGCTCGACGTGTCCGTCCCGTTCCACCGCCTCGTCACCGGGATCGACCTCTGATGGCGTCGCGCCGCGTCTTCTTCGTCTCGAACACCCGGCTGACCGTGCACCGCGGGGACGGGGCGGGGCTGCTCGAACCCTTCTCGTTCAGCGCGGACGAGGAGGGGTTCGCGGAGTTCGCGCGCTACGTCGGGCGCTACCCGGACGAGGCCGCGTCCATCGTCGCCGGCGTGGTGGAGGAGGAATTCCGCGAGGCGGCGATCCCGCACGTGCTCGGGCGGGATCGCCGCGCGCTGCTCCGCGCCAGGGCGGCCAAACTGTTTCCCGAGGCGCGTTACGTCCATGCGACGAGGCTCGGCAGGGCGCGGGACGGCCGGCGCGACGATCGCGTGCTGTTCAGCGCGATCACCCGCCCCGGCGTCCTTGCCCCGTGGCTCGCGCCGATCGCGCGACACGCGGTGCCGCTGGCCGGCATCTGCTCCCCGGCGGCGCTCACCGGGACGATGCTCAAAGCCATCGGGGCCGGGGGCGACCATGTACTGGTGGTCTCGCTCCAGTCCGGCGGCGGGCTCCGCCAGGCCTGCTTCCGGCGCGGGCGGCTCCGGCTCTCGCGTCTCGCGGTCATGCCCGATCCCGCCGGCGGCCGGGTCGGGGCCCACGTACTCACCGAGATCGCGAGGACCTGCCGCTACCTGGACAGCCTGCGCCCGGAGAGCCGCCGTTCGGGCGACCGGCCCTCGGGGGGCTCGCGTACGGAGGAGGATGGAAGCGGCGGAGGCGGCCCGGAGGTCTTTCTGCTGAGCCACGGCGGGATGCTCGATGAGCTGCGGCGCGAGATCGGCGTCGAGTCGTGGCGCGAAAGCGGTGGAGATTCGTGGTCCGGGAGCGGTGACGCGCCGCGGCCCGAGGCCGGCGGACGCCTGCGACGCACGATCCACGGTGACGTACAGCCCGGGAGCATTGTGCGGACGCAACCCGGGAGCAGCGCTCGGCCGCGGCACGAGAGCGGCGGTGGTTTCAGTTCCGGTTTCACCCTCGTGGATCTGGCCGACGTCGCGCGCCGGCTCGGGATGCGCCGGTGGGGCGGCGAGCCGGAGGCGGACCGGCTGTTCGTCCACGTGCTCGCGAGACACCCGGTGCCGAACCACTACGCGACGTCGGAGGAGACGCACCGCTTCACGATGCTGCGCGCCCGTTCGGGCCTGAAGGCCGCGAGCGGGCTGCTGTCGGCCGGGGTGTGCCTGTTCGGCGGGGTTGCAGTCCTCGAAGGGGTCGTCGCGAGCGGGTACGCGCGCATCCTCGCGCAGCAGGCGGAGATCTACGAGGACCGATACCGCAAGGCCCAGGCCACGCTGCCGCCGGCGCCGGCCGAGCCGGCCGAGATCGCGCGGGTGGTGTCGGTGGCGAACGCGCTCAGGGCCCGCCGCGGCGACCCCGTCGATCTCCTGGCGCGGGTCAGCGACGCCCTGGCCGCGTTCCCGCGGGTGCGCGTCGAGAGCGTCTCGTGGCGGATGAGCGGCGACGCGGAGGCGGCGGTGTCCGCCGACCCCCCCGCGGGCGGCGCGGCCGGCTCGATGGGACCGGGTCGCGCGGACGGCCCGCCCCGCAGGGTCGAGGGCGCGGGCTCCCGTGGTGAAGGGGACGAGGCAGCCCGGCGCGATCCGGGCGTCCTGTTCCAGCTCGCCCTCGTCAGCGCCCGGATCGAGCCCTTCGACGGGGACTACCGCGCCGCCATCGACACGGTTCACCGCTTCGCCGACGCCTTGGGGACGCCACCCGGCGTCGAGCACGTCCGGGTCCTGGCCCTGCCGCTCGATCTGGGATCGCACCGGACGCTGACCGGAGACGCCGAGGCACCCGCCGGCGCCGCTACGTTCGAGATCCGGGTGGCGTTGCGGATGGCGATCTCCGATGGAACGGAGGCTTGAGCCGGTGATGCATTACAGGCCATGCCCTTGCCGGGAGCGGCGGGTCCCGGGAGCGCGGGCGTCCCGCCGGGTTGGGGAGGTTTCCATGCCTCGGATCGACTGGCGGGTGGTACGCGGACCATCGCGCTTTTCGCGCTCACGCTGATCCTCTCCAAGGGACAGGGAGGTTTCCATGCCTCGGATCGACTGGCGGGTGATACGCGGGTCCATCGCGCTTTTCGCGCTCACGCTGATCCTCGGGGGGGTGACGGCCGCCGGCGCCACCCGGTTCAGCGACCGGATGACGCTCGACCACGAGCAGCAGAAGGGGAGGCTCGGATCGATACGGACCCGGCATCGGACCATCGACGAGCAACGACGGCTCATCGAAACCTGGCTGCCGGCGTTTCGGGCGCTGGAGGCGTCAGGCGTCGTCGGGGAAGAGCGGCGCCTGGAGTGGATTGAGACCCTGCGCGACGTGGCCGCGCGCGCGAGGCTGCCGTCGCTCCGGTACCGGATCGAGCGCCGCACCGTTCATGAGACGGGACTTCCCCTTGAAACGGCGGTCTATCGTCCCTTCTCGACGGTGGTGCGTCTCGAAGCGGGCCTGCTGCACGAAGGCGACTTCGTGCGGCTCGTCCGCGAGGTCGAGGCCCGGGGCGCCGGGCTCCATCGAATCGACCGCTGCCTTCTCCGGCGCGCGGGACCGCACTTCGTGATGCGTCCCGGCGCGATCAACCTCGTCGCCGAGTGCGATCTGCGCTGGATCACGCTCGCCAGAGCCGGGGCGCAGACGTGAGCCGGCCCATGCCTTGCGATGCGTCCCGGCGCGATCAGTCCCGCCGCCGAGTGCGATCCGTACCGGGCCGCCCTCGTTCGGCTCCGAGCCGGAGCGCAATCGTGAGCCGGCCCGTACATACGCCGGCCGTTGCGCGCGGAACCGGCTCCGATCCCTTGCCACCGCGGGCCGCCTCCCGTCGTTCATGGAGCACGCGAGCCCCACCCGGCCTGATCGGATGTCTCCTGCTGCTCCTCTCCCCGTCGGCCGCTCCGCAGGCGCAGGAAGGGATCGGCCGGCTCTTCTCGAGCCCGGCGGAACGGATCGAGCTCGACCGGCTCCGTGACGATTTCGACTCTGCAAAAGAGCCGAAACCGGCCGACGCCACGACCGGAGCCGTGCCCGATCCCGTCTCCGGGCACGGTACGCCGGCACGCGCGGTGAGGCTCGACGGGATCGTGCTTCGCGGTGGTGTACCCCGCGTGTCGTGGGTCAACGGCGAGATGGCCGGTGTGAAGAACGCGCCCGCCGAGGGCGTCCGGATCGATGCGGATGACGTGTCCGGTGGGCAGGTCCGCATCCGGTTGCCGGACGGCCGATCGGCCGTCCGCCTCAAGCCGGGCCAGGAGATCGCCGCCGCCCGGGGCCGGGTGCTTGAAGCGTACGAGCGTCGCCCGTCGAAGCCCGTCGCGCCGGTCTCCGGCAATCGTGCGGCGCACACGGGCGCAAGCAGGCTTCCGGCCGGCGGCGAAGCAAGGGAGGACGCCACCTGGCTCACGCTGTCCGTTCCGGCTCGGCCCGGTACGTCGGGCGCCTCGCCATCCGCCCTGATGCGATCCGATGCAGCAGACGGCGTGTCTTCGATGCCGGTGTCGGAGCGGTTCGTCGCGGCAGACGCGGTTCCACGGGCATTGCTCTCGCCGCTGGCGCTCCCCGCAAGCCTCGTACGGGATCTGCTGCGCAAGGCGCAGGCCGGTTCCGCCCTGCGCGCCGCGACTTCATCGGGCAAGCCGGCGGCCGACGGCGGATAGCAGGGGGGGTCTTCGGCCGATGGTCGGCGTCGAACGCCTCGAGGGAGCCGATGCGAAGGCGGATGCAGGCGCGTCGCGGATACGCGCCCCCGTGCGTTCCGGCAGCGGGCGCGCGCGCGGTTCGCCCGCCCCGTACCGGCGCGGCGGGCGGCGCAGGCAGAGCGGCGTCGCCTTGCTGGGAGCGCTGACCGTCACGCTTCTCGCCGGCGCGAGCGCCCTGCTCGAACGCATCGAGCGGAGCGGGGCGCTGCGGGCGCGCGAAGCCGCGGTCACCGCGCGGGCGCTCGCGGACGCCCGGCGGGCCCTGGTCGGCTGGTCGGTCGGGGCCGGCCTCTCCGGGAGCGGGATCGCGCATACGCCCGGGGTCCTGCCCTTCCCGGATCGCAACACGGATGCGAGAGGCTACGACGGCAGGGCCGACTGCGTGACGAGCTGGCTGTCCGACCGCCATCTCATCGGACGGCTCCCCACCGCCGGAGAAACGTCTCCTTGCCCGCGCCGGATCCTGGGCGTCGAGCTGCGCGACGGATCGGGCGAGCCACTGTGGTACGCGGTCTCGCGCAACCTCGTCAACCACCGCGGCGGCAGCGCGTCCGACCCGCCGATCAGCCCCGGGCTTCTCGACGGGACGGCCGCCTACCCCTGGCTCCGGCTGATCGACGCGGACGGCAACGTCGTCAACGGAAGCGACGGCGAACCACTCGAAATCGCGGCCGTGATCGTCGCGCCGGGCCCGCCGCTCGCGGGCCAGACCCGAAGCGGGGCCGCTCCCGGCGCCGCCCAGTATCTCGACTCGGTCAGCGTGAACGGCGTGACCTACGACAACGCCGACTCCGACGGGTGCCGGGACGCGGCCACGGGCGCAAGCGCGTACACGGACTGCCCCGGCCTCACCGGCGAGGAGTTCATCCTGTACCCGGACTCCCGCGACACCCCGGCCGCCACGGATGCGTTCAACGACCGCATCGCCTACGTCACCGCCGAAGAGCTGCTGCGCGCTGCCGAGGCACGCGCGCTCGGCGAGATGGCGCTGGTGCTGGAGCGCTATCGCTCCGTTCATGGCGCGTACCCCTGGATGGCGCCGTACACCGGGGACCCGGGCACGGACCCGGCGGACACGGTGCTGTTCCACGGCAGCGCGGACGGGGCCGGGAACACCCGGCGCGGGATGCTGCCGATCCATGCGGCGCCCGGCCAGCTCTACGACACGCACTACACCCTGAGCTGGACGATCCACTCGGGGGCGATCATCACCACGACCGATCCCTCTTCCATCGGCTCGATCCCGCCCCCCACCGACGCCGAGCTCTACGCCCTCGCCTCCGCGACGCCCCAGACCACGAGCACGCCGGCCACGTGCGCCTGGAACGGGGACGACGGCGTCCGGTGCCCCGGCGAGCCGTACCTCCACGCTCCGGGACCCACCCTGACCTGGGACGGCCCGATCCTCCAGGAGCGCGAGGTGTTCGTCTCCCACAACGAGACGACGTGGACCCACACCACCGGTTCGGGCTCGGTCGACGCGGACCCGAGCGCGTCGTCGCCGCGCACCCGCACCGTCACCACGACCACGAACCTGCCGGCCTCCTTCACGGTGTCGGTACGCGGGCGCAACCACACGCTCACCTGCGCCGACGCCGACTGCACCGACACCCTCACCACCGGGATGTCGGTCGAGCGCACCCTCACCGTGGACACGGGCACCCTCGGGACGTTCACGTTCACCGGCCTGGAGTACGACCTGAGCGTCGCACGGGACGGCGTCCCGCGCTGGTTCGTGGACAACGGCTGGCACCGCTACGTCTACGCGGCGGTGTCGAGCGAAGAGACGGGGGCGGGCGGGCCGCCGCCGGGAGGGTGTATCGGGTCGGGATCGAACTGCCTCACCGTCAACGCATCCGGCGGCTCCCGGACCGACGTGCCGGCGTTCCTGATCGGCGCGGGCCCGGCGCTTCCGGGCCAGAGCCGCAACGGGTGCGGCACGGCCTGCCTCGGGGAGTACTTCGAGCCGCCGGACAACACGGCCGGCGGCGACGCGGCCACCCGGGCGGCGCTCGCCGCGCACTTCAACGACCAGGTCCGGGTGGTCGGGCCGCAAAAGACCGGCCCTTGAACGCGGGTTCGCGGTGACGCATCCGGCGGCGAAGGCCCGGCTCCCGGAACGCGGGAAGCGGCGGTTCCCGAACGTGGGGAGCGGATGCGGGAATGCAATCGCTGCACGTCCTGCTGAAAACCGTCCCTTGAGCGGAGGACGGATATGGTGGCGCCGATCGTCAAGCGTCTCGGAACCGGCCGGACCTCGGACGTGAAGAGCCTGCCGCCGCCCGCGGGGCTTCTTCCGGTGGAGCCTGCCCTCGGCCCGCTGCCGGCGGGATCCCCGCAGCCGTCCGGGCAGCGTCCGCCACGGACTCCGGCCGCCGGATCCGGGCAGCCGGTCCGGGAGAAACCGGCGCGCGGCATCGGGCGCCGGCGCCCGATGCCGCGCGCCGGGGGCCGGATACGCCGGCGCCTCGCGGGGTTCACGCTCGTGGAACTCGCGATCGTCGTCGCCGTGGTGGGGTTCCTCCTGGGCGCGTTCCTCGTGCCCTTGCGCGCCCAGATCGAAGCGACCAGAGTGCGGGAGACGGAGCGGACGCTCGGCGAGATCCGCGACGCGCTGATCGGCTACGCGATGACCCGGGGCGCGCTGCCGTGCCCCGACGTCGTCTCGGACGGGATCGACGGCGCGGCCCCCGCGACGTGCACCGGGACGGCCCTGGCGGGGGTGCTGCCGTTCCAGACCCTCGGCGTGCCTCGTGCGGACGCCTGGGGACGTTACTTCGAATACCGCGTCACCCGGGAATTCACGACCCCTGCGGTGACCGGTCAGCCTCCGGCCGCCGGCCGGCTCGACCTCACCGACGCCGGCGACGTCATGGTGCTGACAAGGGGCGACGATCCGGGCACCGGCACCACCATCGAGATCAAGCATCAGAGCGCCGCGACGGCGCTCACCCGCACCGCACCGGCGGTGGTGCGTTCGGCCGGGCCGAACGGCCTCGGCGGCCTCGGCGTCACGACCGGCACGGCGCTCCCGGCGCCTTCCGCCACGTCCATCGACGAGATCGAAAACACCGACGCCGACGCCACCTTTGTCAGCCGCCCCCATTCCCGTGGCGCCGAGACCTGTGACGACGCCGACGAGACCACCGTGCCCCCGCCGCCGATGTGCGAGTTCGACGACATCGTGACGTGGCTCTCCACCCCGGCGCTGATGGCGGGGCTCGTCGATGCGCGGGTCCTCCCATGAGGACGGCCCTTCCCGATGACGGTCCTTCCGGGAACGGTCCTTCCGGGAACGGCCCTCCCGAGGACGCCATTGCGCTGGGGCGGTGCTTGCGGCTGCGGCGTCCACCGGGCCTGCCCCGGAAGTACGCCCCGGTCCCGTCCGCCGCGTTCCGTTCACGCGAGACCGGCATGACGGGGGCGTGACAATGAACGCGGCCCTCACCATCGCCCGGTACACCGCCCTGGAAGCGGCCAGGAGCCGGTTCGCGTGGCTCGTCGCCGGATACACGATCGCGGGTTGCGCATTGGCCCTGTTCGCGGGTGAACTCGCGATCACCGAGGCGCGCGGGTTCCGCGGGGGGCTGCTCGGCGCCTGGCTCCGCGCGTGCGCGATTTTCACCGTGAGCCTCTTCGTGATCGCGAGCATGGTGCGCGAGTGCGAGGACAAGGGGCTGGAGCTGGTCCTGTCGATGCCCGTGGCGCGGGGGACCTACTACGCCGGCAAGCTCGCCGGTTTCGCGGGTGTCTCGCTGCTGCCGGGGCTTGTCTGCGTGCCGGTGCTCGCGTGGTTCGCGCCGCCGGCCCAGATCGCGCTCTGGACGGCTTCGCTGGGGCTGGAGCTTCTCATCGTCATCGCGATGAGCCTGCTGTGCGTGCTCACGTTCCCGCACACCACCTGGGCGTTGAGCACCGTCGCCGGCTTCTACCTGCTTTCGCGGGGCATGACCGCATTGCAGCTCATGGCCCACGGGTCGCCGGTGGCCGAGGTGTCCCTCTCCCGGCGGCTCACCGGCGCGCTGGCCGACGCCCTCGCGTTCGTGCTGCCGGATCTCGACCGCTTCACCGACTCGGACTGGCTGGTCTACGGTGCCGGTACGGCCGCCGATCTGGGTTTCGCGGCGATGCAGACGCTGGTCTACGTGGCCTTGCTCTGCGCCGCGGCGCTGTTCGACCTCTACCGCAAGGCCCTGTGAACGTCACCGGTTCCACGGCGATTTCCGCCAACGCCCCGGACACGTCCGGGTGGTCGGAATTTCGCGGCTTTTTTCTGCCGCCCGAGCCTCTGGTCCTGACGATTCAATGGACGTTTTCGGGTTTGGCGGAAATGACCGCCGGTTCCACCAGGCCGCGTGTCGTCGCGGCGCCCGCGGTGCTCCGGGCGGTCTCGGCGGGGGCGCTCGCGGCCCGGCGGACGCCCGGCCGCATGACCCTGCTCCGCGTCCCGGGCTCGTCCGGCCTCCATGGCATGGCGCCGTGAACGCCACCGGAGCCGCCGAACGGCGCGTCGCCGCGGTGCCCTGGGTGGTCCGGGTGATGCTGGCGGCCGCACTCGCGGCCCAGATCGGATGGCATGGATGGCGGCCGGCTCTCCGGGCCGAAGCGGATGCGCTCCGTCCGGTTCCGCCCGTCCCCGTCCTTCGCCTCTCCGCGCTGGGAGACGAGACGACGCTCGCCAAGCTGCTCGTCCTCCGGCTTCAGGCGCACGACAACCAACCGGGGGTAAGCATCCCCTTCGCGGCCCTCGACTACAAGCGGGTGGCGGACTGGCTCGACGCGATCATCGATCTGGACCCGCGGTCCGACTATCCGCTACTCGCGGCGGCGAGGCTGTACGGATCGGTGCCGGATCCCGGCCGGCAGCGCGTGATGTTCGAACTCGTCCACCGGCGTTTCCTGGAGGCGCCGAACCGGCGCTGGCCGTGGCTTGCGCACGCCGCGGTGCTGGCCCGGCACCGGCTCGGAGACCCTGCGCTCGCCCTGCGTTACGCCCGAGCCCTGGCCGAACGCGCCACCGGCCCGGAGGTGCCGGCCTGGGTCCGCGAAATGAGCGTGATCCTCGCGGTGGACATGGGGGATGTCGAGACCGCGAGGGCGCTCGCCGGCGGGTGGTTCGCCAGCGGACGACCCACCGACCGCAAGATCCGCTTCCCCGCCGCGCGGCTCGCGGAGCACCGGGCAGATTGAATCGTTGAAATCGCTCCCTGGCGATCCGCACCGTGTATCGTGCGGGCGGGAAACAGACGGATTGCGCATCGGTTGCGCCGGCTCCGGGCGCCTCCTCCGGGCGTCCGCATGGCGTCCCCGCATCCACGACGCTCCAGATTCTTCCGCATCGTCGATCGGCCAGGATCGACGAGGGATCCGGCAGCCCGGGGACCGGGCCCGGGGCCCCGGCTCAGACGCCGACCAAGGGGTGGAGGTAACGCGCGACCAGTGCGAGGACGACGCCGGCGATCACCGCGAGAGGGGGAAGCTCCATCAGCCCGCGCAACGCCCCCCGGCCGGCAAAGGGGATGAACGGGGTCGCCGCGTGAAAGCGCTCGAACCGGGCGTCGCCGCCGGCGAGCTTGCGCCGGTCCTGGTGCCATGAACCGATGAGGGCGAAGACGGTGAACCCGCCGAAGAACGCGCAGTCGCTCGCGTAGCCGTTCCCGATCAGGTGAGCGAGCCCCCAGAGTCCGATGCCCATGAACACCGGGTGGCGCGTGATCCGCTGCACGCCGGCCGGCTCGTCGCGGGGAGCGCCGGTGACGGATGCCGGGCTCGGGGTCATGACGCCGGCCACGAGCAACACGAAGCCGGCGACATTCGCGATCACGAGGAGAAGCTCGATCACGCCGGAGTCGGGCGCCGCCCAGAGCAACGGCCCCGCGTGGCGGTGCGTCATGTAGTAGTACACGAGAGGCACGAAGAAAACGAACGAGATGAGCGAATAGGCGCCGAGAAACCGCTTTTCCCCGAGCCTCGCGACCAGCCGGGGCCGGAGCGTCCGGCTCGAAAGCAGCATGTGGCCCGCCGCGAAGAGCAGCCATAAAAGGACGACGACGACGGCGTCGTTCATTGGATCCCCCCCGTTGGATCGCCCCCGACCCGGCGGGGGACAAGGGCTGAACAGGCGGAGAAGAATCGGCTCCCCTTCATTGGATCACCCCAACCCGGCAAAGCCGGAACCAGACACCGTCGTGCCCGCGAAAGCGGGTGCGGGTGGCGGGAATCCATCGCCTGATTCAGGCATTTTGAATCCCGAAACTTGAGGGACAAGAGGCCACCGGGTCACGGGATCATACCTGATGCCTCAGTCCTCGTCGGGGCGCAGGCGCGTGTGCTTGAGCTCCGAGCGGCGGCGTTTCCCCTCCATCCGGCGCTGTTCTGCCGCGGGGCTCGGGCGCGTCGGCTTCCTCGTCTTCGGAACGACCGCCGCCCGGCGCACGAGCGAGACAAGCCGTTGCAGGGCGTCTTCGCGGTTCTTCTCGCGAGTGCGGAACCGGTGCGCGTCGATGACGATCACGCCGCGTTTCGTCACCCGTGTTCCCGCGAGGTCGATCAGCCGCGCGCGCACGTCCTCGGGGATCGACCCCGACCCGCGTGCATCGAAGCGAAGCTGGACCGCGGTCGCCACCTTGTTGACGTTCTGCCCGCCCGGCCCCGGCGAGCGCACGAAGCGTTCGCTCACCTCGTCGTCGGCGAGACTGATTCGATCGTTGACGAAGATCGCCATGTGCAGACCATCCAGGAGGCTGCCCGCCGCGCCGCCGTCGCCGACGCTCGGAAGGCAGGATACCGCGATGCAGGACGCTCTGATGCCGTACGGCCCGGGCTCTTCCGGGACCACGAAGCCGAACCGCCGTCCGCCCGTCGGGTCCGAGCCCGAGCGACGACGCATCAGATCGAACGCTCAGCGTCCATCCGTGCGCCGCTGAAGGCGCCGCCGACCTCGACCGCGGTGCGGCGCGTGCGGGGCAGCCGGGCAAGCCTCCGAGTCGGGTCGGCGGCGCAGCCTCAGTCCCCCCCGGCCGCCGCGGCCCTCGGAGCCTCCGGCGCCCCGGTGACGGCGGCGTTGCGTTCCTTGCGCAGCAGGGCGGAGAAGATCTGCCGTGCCCGGCGCAACGCCTTGTCGGGGCGCAGATGCACTTCGGTGTAGCCCTCGTCGGGAAACTCGAACATCTGCTGCTGCTTCTCGAGCGCCCACAGATCCTCGGCCGCCACCGCCGGGAACATCTCCGCGAAGCGCCTGGCGGCGGAGACGCCCGGGTCGCCGCTCGAGGTCGGATCCGCCTGGAAGTTCACGCACCAGCGCCATACGTGGCTGGTTTCGTCCACCGGGGTGTGGGTGTGGAGGAGGACGTAGCCGCGCTCGGCCTCGGTGCCGAGCCGGCCGGGCGGGGCCACCCGCATCTGCACCCGCGTCAGCCCGGGCGAGACCATGCAGTGCGTATGGTGGCGGTCGACGACCTCGTAGCCGAACCAGTCGGCGAGGAAGGGCGGCTGCCGGTAGTTCTCGACCTCGCGGACGGTCCTCACGTAACGGTTTCCGTCGACCTCGCCCTCCTCCAGCCTGACCGGGATCCGGCTGTTGGCGGCGTCGCCGATGTTGCCGTCGTGCAGGGGGTAGAAATGCGAGACGTCGAGCAGGTTCTCGATCAGGAGCAGGTAGTTGGCCGGCACCTGCATGGGGCCGGAGCCGATCGATTCCCAGGCGTCGTCGGCGATCTCGGGGGTGCGCGGGGGCTTCGACTCGTGCCGGCGCTCCGGGTCGCCGGGCCACACCCACACCAGGCCGTCCTGCTCGATCACCGGGAAGGGCCTGAGCCTCGCGTGCTCGGGGATCGGGCCGTCGGGGTGCGAGGGGATCGCCACACAGGCTCCCCGCGGGTCGTAGCACAGGCCGTGGTAGGCGCATTCGAGGGTCCCGTTTTCGAGCACCCGCCCTTCGGAGAGAGGCATGCGCTTGTGTGCGCAGCGGTTGTCGAAAGCGCCGATCGCCCCGTCACGGGAGCGCCAGAGCAGGACCGGACGGCCCGCGACGGCATGGCCTTGCAGATCGTCCACCGCGAACTCCTCGGAGAGTCCGGCGACGTACCAGGCGTTGCGGATGTAGTGGCGGGGAATCATGGGATGCACCTCCGAATTCGGATTGTGGGGTTGCTGCGGGACGCGGCACCCCGGCTCGGGGCCGCGGCGGGTGCGCCGGCGACCCCCCCGCGCGCTCACAGATCCAGCACCAGCTCTTCGGTTTTCGACCGGGCGCAGCACACGAGCACGTACCGTTCTCGATCGTCGTCGTCGAGCACCACGTCGCGGTGCTCCGGCTCGCCTTCCAGATAGCGGGTCATGCAGGTGCCGCAATGGCCCTGCTCGCAGCAGGTGTCGACGTCGACGCCGTTCTCGCGCAGCACCTCGACGATGCTCTTGCCGGCGGGCACCCCGAAGACCTCTCCGCTCAGTGCGAGCCGAACCCTGAATGCGCGCTCCTCTGTCGGCACGCCGGCACCCCCTCAAAGCATCGGGACAGGCGAATCCCGCGCGACGCGGCAGTGCTCGCGCCTCTCCCAGTGTATCCCCATTCGCCGCGTCCCGTTTCGGATCGCCGTTGCGCCGGTCCGGCGCCGGCGCAGCCGGAGAGGCGGTCGAGACGTTGCGCGAACCGGTGATCGAGAGCCTGGTTGCAGCGTACGCGACGCACCCGGTGAACGACGGTTCCGGCTTCGCGAGCGGCCGGACCGGGCCGCACTGTGCGGAGGAACGGGCCTGCCGGAGGGCGGCGCACCGGGCCGTGGCGCCCGCGACGAGCCGCAGGACTACAATCGCCGGGGCGCGGCGCCTAATCGTGGCGGGACGATCGTCGCATCCTCGAACCCCGATACGGTTGCCGCCGTCGCTATGATCCTTGCACAAACGCCGATCGGGGCGGCGCCGGGCGAATCCCGGGCGCCCGCAAAGAGGCGGTATGGCCGCGCAACCGGAAAACGTCAAATGCGAGCGATCCACTGGTTCAGAAACGACCTCCGCATCGAAGACAACACCGCGCTCGCGGCGGCCTGCCGCCGGGCCGACGCGCTGGCGCCCGTCTTCGTTCTGGACGATGCCCTGCTCACGCTGTACCACGGCTCCCATCCACGCCTGCGCTTCCTGTACACGTGTCTCGACGATCTTGCCGCCGCGTTCAAGGCCGCGGGGTCCAGGCTCGTCGTCGTACGCGGCGCCCCGCAGCGCTGCCTGCCCGAGCTCGCCCGCGCGTGCCAGGCGTCACTGGTGACGTGGAACCGGGACTACGGCCCTTACGCGAAACGCCGGGACCGGGCGGTGCGCGACGCGCTGGGGCGCGACGGTGTCGAGGCGCGCACGTACAAGGACCGGGTCATCTTCGAAAGCGGCGATCTCCGCACCATGCAGGGCAAGGCGTACACCGTCTACACCCCCTACCAGCGCGCATGGTGGCGCCGGTACCGCCTGGATCCGCCGGCCGTTGTTCCGCGCCCCAGGCTTCCGCCGTGCATCCCCACGGCCCCGTCGACCGATGCGCCGCCGGTCCCTCTCAGGCGTGCCGTCCGGGAAAACGCGGCCGTCATCCCGCGCGGTGGAGCGGGACCGGCGCGCGAGCGGCTGGATGCCTTTCTCGGAGGTGCGGCGCATCGTTACCACGTCGATCGGGATCTGCCCGCCGTCGCCGGCACCTCCAGGCTCTCGCCCTATCTGCGCTTCGGCGCGATCTCGGTGCGCGAGTGCCTGGGCGCGGGGCTCACGCTGGCGGCGGCCGAGCCGGAGGCCGGACCGGGCGTCATGGCGTGGCTCAACGAGCTGGTGTGGCGCGAGCTCTACCACACCGTCGTCGATGCGTATCCGCGGGTGCTCGAGGGCGCATTCCGCAAGGCATACGACGCCCTCGAATGGGACGAGGACGCGGACCGCCTGCAGGCATGGCAGGCGGGAATGACGGGGTATCCGATCATTGACGCAGGGATGCGGGAGCTCGCGGCGACCGGCTGGATGCACAACCGCGCACGCATGATCGTCGCGAGCTTCCTCACCAAGGATCTGCACATCGACTGGCGGGCCGGGGAAGAGTGGTTCATGCGCCAGCTCGTCGACGGCGAGCCCGCCAGCAACAACGGGGGCTGGCAGTGGGCGGCGTCCACGGGCAGCGACGCCCAGCCGCATTTCCGGATCTTCAACCCGACCGTGCAGGGCGAGCGCTTCGATCCGGGCGGGGAATACGTCCGGCGCTGGGTCCCGGAGCTGGAAGGACTGCCGGAAAAGGCGATCCACCGGCCGTGGACCGTACCGCTCGGATCGGACACCTACCCGCCGCCCATCGTCGATCATCAGCGCGAGCGCGTGGTCGCCCTCGCGCGCTACCGCGCCGCGGCGCGCGGGTGAACCGGCGCATACGTCCGAGCTGCGGGCGCCCGCACCGCCGCGCCGTATACGGCGATGGCGCCGTGTACGGCGGCACAGCCGATCGCGACATCGCTCCCCGCGCTGCCGAAGCGCCGAGCGGCGTGCATCCCGGCGATCCGCCTTGCCCCTTCATCGCGGCGCGAAGACAATGCCCGCGACGACCGCCCGTCGCGGGCGCGGAGGAGACGGAGACGTGGAACGCGAGTCGATGGAGTTCGACGTCGTCATCGTCGGGGCGGGGCCGTCGGGGCTCTCCACCGCGATCCGGCTGCGGCAGCTCTGCGCGGAGCACGGCTCGGACCTCTCGATCTGCATCGTGGAGAAGGGCTCCGAGGTCGGCGCCCACATCCTCTCCGGCGCGGTGCTGGAGCCGCGCTCGCTCGACGAGCTGTTCCCGGACTGGAAGGAGCGCGGCGCCCCGCTGCATACCCCCGCACGGGAGGACCGGTTCCTCTTCCTGACCCGGGGCGGGGCGGTACGGCTCCCCACGCCGCCGCAGATGCACAACGCCGGCAACTACATCATCAGCCTCGGGAACCTCTGCCGCTGGCTCGCCGAGCAGGCGGAGGCGCTCGACGTCTCGATCTTCCCGGGCTTTCCCGCCGCCGAGGTGCTCTACCGCGAGGACGGCTCGGTCAAGGGGGTGGCGACCCGGGACATGGGGGTGGGACGCGACGGGCAGCCCAAGGCAGGCTTCGAGCCGGGGGTGGAGCTGCACGCGCGGGTGACCGTCTTCGCCGAGGGCTGCCGCGGCCACCTGACCAAGGGGCTGTTCGAGCGCTTCGACCTGCGCAATGGAGTCGATCCGCAGACCTACGGCATCGGCATCAAGGAGCTGTGGGAGATCGACTCCGCCCGGCACGAGCCGGGGCTGATCGTGCACACCCTGGGATGGCCGCTCGACCGCTCGACCTACGGCGGCTCGTTCCTCTACCACCTCGAAGACCATCAGGTCGCGGTGGGGTTCGTGGCCGGGCTCGACTACGCCAACCCCCACTTGAGCCCCTTCGAGGAGTTCCAGCGCTTCAAGACCCATCCGAAGATCCGCCCCGTGTTCGAGGGCGGGCGGCGGATCGCCTACGGCGCGCGCGCGATCAGCGAAGGCGGCATCCAGTCGATCCCGAGGCTCACGTTCCCGGGCGGGCTGCTGGTGGGGGACACCGCGGGGTTCCTCAACGTGCCGAAGATCAAGGGCACCCATACCGCGATGAAGTCCGGGATCACCGCGGCGGAGGCGATCTTCGACGCGCTGAGCGGCGGCGGCGCGGCCTTGGAGACCGTGGCCCCGGAGGCCGCGGGCCAGGAGGCTGCGGCCTCCGAGATCGGGACCTCGGGGACCGGCTCCCGAGCCGATCCCGAAGCCGGGGCCGTCGAGATCACCGATTACCGCGCCCGCCTCGAAAACACCTGGCTGTGGGACGAGCTCCATCGCGTGCGCAACCTCCGCCCCTCGTTCCGCTGGGGGCTGTGGGGCGGGATGCTCTACTCCGGGCTCGACACCTACGTGTTCCGGGGCAAGGCGCCCTGGACGCTGCACCACCACCCCGACCACGCCGCGCTCAAGCGGGCCTCGGAATGCCCGCGCATCGAGTACCCGAAGCCCGACGGCGTCGTGAGCTTCGACCGGAACTCGTCGGTCTTCCTCTCCAACACCAACCACGAGGAGGACCAGCCGGTACATCTCACCCTGAAGGACGACTCGGTGCCCATCACCGTCAACCTCGCCGAATACGACGCCCCCGAGCAGCGCTACTGCCCGGCGGGGGTGTACGAGATCGTGCGCGAGGAGGGGGGTGGACCGAGACTGCAAATCAACGCGCAGAACTGCGTGCACTGCAAGACGTGCGACATCAAGGACCCGACGCAGAACATCCACTGGGTCGCCCCGGAGGGCGGCGGGGGTCCGAACTATCCGAACATGTAGTCCTGACCCCTGCAAAAAAGACCGGCGGGGAAATTGCCGCCGGGATCAGAAGCCGCTCAGGTTGCCCAGGGCATTGAGGGTCGACAGGAACGCCGGGCCCGCGACCAGCAGCATGGTGCCCGGCACCACGAACAGCAACATGGGCAGGGTCATCAGCACGGGCAGGCGCTCGGCCTGCTCGACGACCCGTGCGGCCCGTTGCGCACGCTCGTTGGCGGCGATGTGCGCCAGCGATTCGGTCAGGGGGGTACCGTAGCGGTCGCTCTGCATCAGGACGAAAGCCAGCGACTTGATTCCCTCGACAGGGGTGCGCTCGGCGAAGGCGGTGACCGCGTGGCGTCTCGCGCCGCCCACTTGCAGCTCCTTCTCGAACAGGCTGAACTCCCGAGCCAGGTGAGGCTCCATGCTCTCGAATTCGTTGGCGACGGTCTCCAGCGCGCGCTCGAAGGTGAGCCCTGCCTCCCGGCACATGACGATGAGATCGAGCGCGTCCGGGAGCGCGCTGCTCATGCGCACCGTGCGCCGGTCGGCGAGCCACTTCACGCCCCGCTCGCTCGCGATTCCTCCGGCGACGAACGCTCCGAACGCCCCCATCGCGGGAATGAGGATCCCCCCTTCCAGCTCGTCAACCCCCTGTATCCCCGCCCAGGTCGCGGCGGCGGCGAGGAGTCCCAGGGTTGCTTTCACCGCCAGGTACCGCGGCAGGGTGTCCGGGTGTCCAAACCCGGCGTCACGGAGGAGACGGCTGAGCTTCTCCCGCTCGCCGGCTCCGATCGGCGCGATGACCGACGCCACCGCCACGAAGGCGCCGCCCACGTTCTGCAGCAGGTTTCGCGCGTCCTCCCGGCCGCCCCCCTGGTGGTGGCGCTGCGTGGCGATCAGCACCGCCCGAGGCACGTCCAGGCGCCGGTCGAACTCCACCGCCCTGCGCAAGCTCCGATTCGCCAGCCAGACGAGCAGCACGAGCAGGCCCAGGCCCGTGACGAGCGCCGGCAGCAGCCAGAACGCCTCCTCCTGTCCGGCGGTCATCGCGTTCCCCGGGCGATCAGGAGCCAGGCGACCCCAACCCCCAGGGCGATGAGTCCAATCCCGATTCGCAGCACCAACAGCCCGTTCGGGGTGTCGAACAGGATGTCGACGGTCTCGGGCGCAGTGAACTTCTGCATGACGAGCACCACGATGGGCAGCAGGACCAGCACCAGCAGGGTGAGCCGGGTCTGGGCGGTGGAGCTGTGCGCCTTCAGCGCGATCTTCCTGCGTTCCCTCAGGGTCGCGGCCAGGTTTCCCAGAGCCTCCGAGACCCCGCCTCCGGCCCTGCGCTGAAGCCTCAGCACCGCGCAGAACAGCGTGAACTCGGGGATCCGCACCCGCGCGGCCACGGTCTTCATCGTGCGGCCCGCGTCAAGCCCCGCCGCAAGCCCGTTGCGCACCGCTTCCAGCACCCCCTGGATGGGCGGCGGGACGTCCGGCGCCACGTTGGACAGCGCTTCGAGCGGCGGCATGCCGGTGCGCGCAAGCCGAACGATCTGATCCACCACTTCCGGGAACTGCTGGGTGAACTTCTTTGCTTCCCGGGCCTGGAGCCAGACCAGGGCGACGTATCCGCTCGCGATCATGCCTCCCAGGATGCCGAGGGCCAGCCACGGCCCTCCGGGGATCTGGAGGACGAAATGCATCACGGCCCCCAACCCCCCACCTACCCCGGCGGCCACGCCTCCCGCGACCCCGACGGCGCGCGGACCCTGGAGCAACGGATACCAGGCCTCGATCCGATCCCAGAGCCAGGCCCGCCTGCGTTCCGTCCGGAAGACGCTCTGGGCAATCTCGATCCCCGGCGCATCGCCGTCGTCGGCCATCGGCGCCGCGACCCGCTGGATCCGGGGCTTCAACGCATTCGCCCGGACGTACGCCAGCGCCCACGCGCTCCCGGCCAGGAGACATGCGGCCAGAAATCCTGCGATCGCCACCGTCACGCCGCCGGTCATGGGACGTCGGAGCTCCTCCGTCCCGACCCCGGCGCCACCCGCGTGATGCGCGCCAGGATGAGGCTGACCACCGCGATTCCCGCCAGGCCGCCGTAGAGCAACCGCCGCCAGTCTTCCAGGCTGTCCCGGATGGCCCTCAAGCTGGAGACGGTCAACACGATCTCTTCTGCGTCCCGGTACAGCAGCACGGTCCACGGCGCCACGCCCGGTTCCCCTTGCGGGTCCTCGTCCAGCCGGGCCCAGGCCAGCACGTGCTCCCCACTGAGCATGATCCCTTCGGGCCGCTCCACCTCGTCCTCCAGGATCCGCATGTCGTTGGAGATCCGGTGCGCCCTCTTCGCCTGTCCGGGAGCGCCCTCCGCCACCACCGGCGCCGATACGATCGCCCGTCGCGCCTCCGGCACCCACAGGTGGGCGTGTCCCCTGTCCCCCAGGAACAAGGCCGCCTGCTGGATGGGCCGGTGCACGGCGCCGGGCCCGCACCGGACCTCGATCCACCCGAACCGCCTGCCGGTGCGCATCTCCTCGATCGGGCTGCGCGCCGTGATCGTTCCGTCCGGATGCACCTCGATGGCGGGATCGTCCCCTCCACCGCTTCCGGGAGCACGCCGGTCATCGAGGTCCGGGTGTGTCTCCCCGGTGCCTGTCCCGGCGGACGCCAGAGCGGCGTCCCATTCCGGGCTCCTGGCCAGGACGTTCCCGGACAGGTCGTACACCGTCAGGGTGATGACGTCCCCGGCCTCGTCCACTTCCTTCCTCAGCCGTTCCGCGGTGTCCCGGAGCGTGTTCCCTCCATCCTCCGCACCGCGGTCCGATGCGGCCACCTGGATCTGCCGGATCAGGTCCATGTCCCGCACGACCCGTTTCGCCCTCCACCCCCAGTTGTCGCGGTGGTGCTGCACGGTACCGGCGACACTGCGCGCCTGGGCCTTCAGCGCCGTTCCGGCGACGTCCGTGACGATTTGCGTCCGGGCACGGCGAAGGTGGTCTTCGATGGTGTCGAGGCGGTATCCCAGCACTCCGTGCGCGACGAGCCCGACCAGGGCCAGCGGGAACACGATGCTCCATAGCGTCTGCCGCATCGCACGTTCTGCATCACCGCCCTACACGGGCGTTCGGGACGGGGGCAGCCGGAGCCGGACCATGGTGCCGTGGCGGGGGTACGGAGTGATCTCCATCTCTCCGTCCTGTCCTTCGATCAGCCCCTGGGCGACGGCCAGGGCCAGACTGCGGCGTTCGCCCGATCCCGCGCCTTCGGGTCCGTGGTCCAGGCAGGTCAGGTGGACACCGTCGTCCTCCTGCACCAGGGTCAACGTCACGTACCCTTCCCCGCCGGGGTGGAGGCGCGCACCCTCCAGAGCGTGCTTCACGATCAGGTCCGCCGCGGTCTCCAGAGCCCGCGGGTTGCCTCGGGCCACGGCTCCCGGCACCAGCGTCGCGTCGACCCGTCTCCGATCCTCTCCGGGCAGCGCGCCCAGTTGCTTCTCGAGCAGTGCCCTCAGGTCGACCCGGCCCAGGGACCCGCGCGGCGACGGCGCAGCCGGGAGCCGGTCCACCTCCCTCAGCAGCGTGTGCACCGCCCAGCGCGCGCCTGCCATCCGACCGGCCGCGGCCGCCCAGGCGGTATCCCGATGCCCTTCGCCGTCTGCGTCCCTCCGGAGGCGCTCCGCCTGCTCCGCGGCGGCGGTGGCGGCCCGGATCTCCTGCTCGACTTCCCGCAGCCGATCCAGCATCGCTTCCCGGGTCGCCCGGTGAACGAACTCCGAACCGTCCGGTGGCGACGGCGGTGAGGCTTCTTCGGCCTCCCGGTCCCGAAGACGAAGCTCTTTGCCACCCCTTCCCGGCACTCCGTCCCCGGGTGCTCCGGTCCGGGCCCGGACAGCCGCCGCCGTCTCCACTTCGGGCTCCGCCGCCCTTGCCCGAGCCTGCGCCTGCGGGCTTCTCACATCGGCCCGGATCGGTCCCGCGGCCCTGACGTCTTCCTTCGCCATGGCCGGAAACCGGCCGGGCCCGCCATCCGCATGCGCCTGCCCCCGTTCTCCCTCCGTGACGCCGGCCCCCTCCTGCTCCGGGGCGTCATCGGGCACGGAAGGGGGCGGCGGCTCCTGCGCCCGCCGTGCCCCGGCCCCCGCCTTCAGGCGACCGTCTGGGACGGGGTTCGTGCGTACATCCGGGAAGGCGTTCGACGGTGGCTCTCGATCCTCTGCGACGAAGGCGTCCGGCTCCCCGGTGGTGTCTCCGGTGTCTCCGGCGTCCCCGGGCACGGACCCCCCGCGCCGCGCCTGCTTCCGGGCCTCCATCTCCGCCTTCAGCGCCTTCAACCGTTCCTCCAGGGAAGGCTCTTCAAACCGGCCGGGTCCGCCATCCGCATGCGCCTGTCCCCGTTCTCCCTCCGTGGCGCCGGCCCCCTCCTGCTCCGGGGCGTCATCGGGCACGGAAGGGGGCGGCGGCTCCTGCGCCCGCCGTGCCCCGACCTCCGCCTTCAGGCGGCCGTCCGGGACAGGGCTCGTGCGTACATCCGGGAAGGCGTTCGACGGTGGCTCTCGATCCTCTGCGACGAAGGCGTCCGGCTCCCCGGTGGTGTCTCCGGTGTCTCCGGCGTCCCCGGGCACGGACCCCCCGCGCCGCGCCTGCTTCCGGACCTCCATCTCCGCCTTCAGCGCCTTCAACCGCTCCTCCAGGGAAGGCTCCTCGGGTCCTCTCCCGGGCGTGTCTTCCTTCCCGTGGACCGAGACTTCCCGCCCGGCTCCGCGCTCCCGGACGTCTTCACGCCCGGCTTCATCCTGCCGCGTCCGGCGTGCCCTCCCGTCCCGCGCCCTCAGGCGTTCCTCCAGGGACGGAGCCGCTTCGCCCCGGAATGCGGGGGCCGCCTCCGGCCGGCGTCCCGGGCGTTGCGCCGACGCGACCGCGGCCGACCGGGATTGCTCCGGGCGCTCTCCACCGCCGCGTCCCGGTCCCTGGGCGTCTTCCAGCGGAAATCCGGGACCATCCGCGGTGGCCAGCGCCACGTCCATGCCCCAGAGTGACGGGGGGCCTTCCGCCGGAGCCGCTTCCGGCGCCCCGGACGCGACCTTTCCTTTCCTGCGGCCCGCCCACCGGACGACCAGGGTGGCCCAGTAGAACAGGGCGAGCCCCAGCGACACCCAGAAGCCATAGTCGAAGTAGCGCCGCTTCGTTCGACTCTGCTGGTGGTCCGCATCCAGCAGGCCGATGACCCGTTCGGCCCGGTCTTCCAGGTCCGTCCGCATGACGTCTTCGAAACGCTGCTCCGTCAGCACGTGGTGTTGCAGCAGCGCGCCCACGTGCTTGTTCAAGGTCTCGGCCTGATTGCGCAAGGGGGTGTCGGCGGCGCTCTCGGCCAGCGTGCGCGCGGCCTGCTCCAACCGCTGGTGCCGGACCTCGGTGGGCTGCCTCAGAAAGCTTGCCGTCCACTCGATGATCTGCCGCGTCGCGGCTTCGACCCGCCTGTGCCCCCCGCCTCGTGCGGCCTCGGCGAGCAATGCGCCCTCCCTCGGGATGATGCGGCGCGAATTCCGCACGATGGCGAAGCCGGACTTGAAGCGCTCGATGCGCTCCTCCCGCGCCTTCAGGCGTTGCACGTAGCCGTTCAAGGCCCATCTGATGTCGGACGGCAGGTCGGGCATCGCGCTCTGGCTGTCGTGGATCACCTGGATGTGGGGGGACATCCGGTCGGCGAAATCGGCGAGCACGTCGAAGTTGCTGTTGACCTCGTTCTTGACCTTCCCGACCTCGATGCTCCACTGCGCCGCCAGCATCTGCGTCGATCGGATGGAGTCCACCGCACGCATGCACTGCGCCGTCACCATCTCGTCGCGCTGGATCGCGACGTGGAAGAACCCCGCGGAAGCCAGCAGGGCAAGGCTCGCCAGAGTGCCCAGGGCCACCCCCAACAGACTCTTCACGGACCTCCGCCCATCGCCGCCCGGGCGTTCCCGGATCGGGCCGTTCCAGTGCTCCGCGGTCGCATTCATGGTGGTCCCTCCCGGGTCGTCTCAGTTCGCCTCGGTGTCCGGGCCGACCTTGAGCTCGGGATGCTCGCCCGGCAGGGTGCGCAGGAACGCCACGATGGCGTCCTTGTGGTCGTCGGGGGCTTCGAGCCCCAACTGGAACGTGAACATGGCGTCGACGGCGTCGCGCAGCGTCTTCGCCGTGCCGTCGTGCAGGTAGGGAGGGGTCAGCGCCGCCATCCGCAGGCTCGGGACCTTGAAGGAATGCATGTCCTCGATGTTCCCGGTGAGCATGAACCGCCCCCTGTCGGCGTCGGTGATGCTGCCGCGGCGGGTGAAGTAGTTGTTGATCACCCCGAAGACCTGGAACATGTTGCCGCCCACCGCCGCACCCTGATGGCAGCTCGAGCAGCCGTAATGCTTGAACAGGCGGTAGCCTTCGAGCTCCCGCCCGGTCAGCTTCGTGTCCGGATCCTCCTCGCCCTTCAGCCATCGGTCGAAGCGCCCGCCGGTCGTGTTCAGGCTCCGGACGAAGGCCGCGATCGCGCGTTTGACGGTGTCCCGGGTGACAGGTTCGCCGCTTTCCGGCTCCAGGGCCTGGAACTGCTTCGAGTACTCGGGGTCGTCGTACAGCCGGATCAGCACCTCTCCCCATTCGTTGCCCATCTCCGCAGGATTCTGGATGGGACCGTCTATCTGGTCTTCCAGCGTCTTCTTGCGTCCATTCCAGAACTGGCTGCTCAAGAGACCCGCGTTGTACACGGTGGGGGCGTTGACGTCCCCTTTCTTCCCCTCGATTCCAATCGAGACCTGCCGGCCGTCGGCTCCCCCTTCGGCCAGTACGTGGCAGCTCGCGCAAGCAATGGTGCCGTCCCGGGAGAGCTTCGGGTCCATGAACAGCGCACGGCCGAGCGCGATACGCGCCGGATCCTCGGGCGGCGGTGGCGGCACCGGACTCAAGGGCTCCGCCCCCGCCGCAGCATGGCTTCCCAACAACCCTGCACCCATCGCGCTCAAGAGCGTCACCGTGCGGATCGCTTTCGCGCCTGTTCCTACGGTTCGCACCAGCCTCCGTTCCGGCATCGTACTCTTGCGCGCGATTTTACCACCGGCGCCGTGTTGCGCCAGTACCGTTCGTTGCGGCGCTCCGGGGCGGTTCCACTCCGTTCGCGGGGCCACGATCGGGGAGCGGCAGCAGGAAGTCCCGGCTCTTCCGTCCCGACCCGTCCATCCCGCACCACGTCCCGGGCGCCTCCTCCGCCTCGAACGCGATCCCGCCGCACGGCGGCACCGGCGGGGCGTGCGGCACGACCGTACGCAGCAGGCGGGCCAGGTGCCAGCTATCGGCGTTGTTCGGCCGGTAGCTCGCCCAGCGGCGCACGGGTGGACCCTCCCCCACCCGTGCGAGCACGCGGTACGGCCCGATCCGCGTCCGCTCCTCGTAGCCCCGCACCGCGTAGCGCGGGTCACTGGTGACCACGTGGGTCGCGTACGCCCGCAGCCGCGTGCTGCTCTCCTCGAGGCCCAGCCAGCCGCCGCGGGTCGCGTCGTACCACGGGATCGCCCGGTGCAGGTGGTAGTACCCCGGCAGGCTGTAGTCGTGGCGGTCGCGGTGCCACACGCCCTCCACTTCGGGATCCCGGCGCAGCCACCGGTAGGTCTCGACGAGGGGGTCCGGTCCGAGGAAACGCATGGCCATGACCGGCGGGGTGTGGGTGGTGGTGTACACGATCCACTGGAGCGGCAGCGCAAAGAGCAGCCCCGCCGTGCTCGCCCCTCCGGCCGCGGCGCCCAGGGTCCACGGCATCATCGTCCCTCCCGGCGTTCCCGTCCGCCGGCCCGCCCGCACCGCGAGATCCGCGCCCACCACCAGCCAGAGCGGCGCCAGGGCGAAGATGAAGCGGTACTCCTTGTGTCCCGGCACGAGATGCAGCGCGACCAGCAGGCCCGCGAGGCCCAGGGGCAAGGCGTAACGCCGCCACCGGAGGACCCCCAGCGCCAGCACCAGCGGCCCCAGCCCCGCGGTGGCCAGCGGGAACCAGAGCGCGGCGAGCCACAGCGGCGTCTCGCCGAAGCGCGGCATCGCCGCGTTCCAACCGACGTAGGCAAAGTACGAGTGGAAGGGGGCGCCGTCCCAGAGCGCGCCGTCGGCGACCCCCACCGCTGCCGCCAGAGCCAGGGTCCCCAGCACCAGGGCCTTGCGCGCCTCCGCCGTTGCGCGCCGCCAGGCGTACACCAGCACGAGCAGCGCGAGCGGCGCGTACAGCACCCGCAACGCCCCGGTCGCGACGGCGAGCAAGGCCACGGTCCACCCCTCCCATCGGCTGTCCAGCCGTGGTCTGGCGGCGGCCGCGAGCAGCAGCATCAGCCCGCCCGTGGCCACGAATTCCGTGAACGGCTTCGGCGCGAGTCCCGCCAGCTCGTACCAGCCCGTACCGGCGATCAGCGCGGCACGGCCCGACGCCTCGCCGAAGGCGTGGCGGGCGTAGCCGTACATCCCCGCCGGCACCGCGAGCGAGAGCGCGCAGAAGAGCAGCTCCACCGCGGGCACGTACACCTCGGGCCTGCCCGCTCCCAGCGCGTCCGCTCCGGCCAGCACCCCCGCGACCAGCCCCGGGATCCACCACTGCCGCGCTCCGTAGTGCCATTCCGGCCACACCAGCCCGTTGCCGAAGACCAGCGCATGCGCGGGCTCCAGGTACTGCTGCACCTCGTCGGGGTGCAGCAGGCTGTCCCCGCCCAGCGCCACCGCCGCCCTTAGCGCGAAGGCCAGCGCCAGCACCGGCCAGAACATCCGCCAGCGCGGCGCCGTGACCATCGTCTGCAAGGCTGTCGGCTCCTCCGTCCGTCATGCGCCTCCCTCGCCACTCCGCTCCCGGCCCGCGAGGAGGGCGGCCAGCAGGACGCTGGCCACGGCAATTCCCGCGAGGACGGCAGCCAGGATGAGCCGCCACTCCTTCAGCGCGCGTTCTATCTGGGTGAGCACCGCAAGTTCGTCTTCCATCCGGTTCGTCGCCTCCGAGACCGCGACGATCCAGCCGAACCCCGCGAAGTCCGGGGAGATCGCATCGTACAGCGCGCCGCCGGAGGTCCGGGCGAATGCGGTGAGCACATGGTCGCCGGAGACGAGCCCCGCTGGCTCGCCGCCCTCGAGAGCCAGGGTGAGCACGTCGCCGGCGATGCCGACCTCCTCCTGCATCAGCCGCTCGGGCGCATGCCCGGACTTCGTCTCGGCGATGAGCCGACCCTTCCTTTCGGCGATCTGTACGTTGCCGTCATCCCTCAGGGCCTCTTCCGCACGGTCGGCGATGTCCTGGACGACGTCGAGGTCCAGGACCGCATGGAACACACCCAGGGGAGTGCCGTCGTCCGGATCGTCGATGCGCAGGCTCAGCGCCATGGACCAGACCTCGGCGGAGTCGTCGTATTCGACTTCCCCGATGTGGAGGCCACGGCGCCATGCCTGCCGCCACCACCCCTCGTCGCTCTGAAGCGTGTTGGAGGTCGGGTCCGTGGAGGCGACGTTGAGTCCGTGGATGTCGGTGATGAACACTTTGGCGAAGTCCGGGGAGAGGAGGATGAAGTCGTGGACGCGCCGGTCGATCTCGGGGTGCTCCCCACCCCCCGAACGGACCGCGTAGATGACCGACGGGTCGCTGGTCCAGTGCCGGGCGTCGGCGATCCGTTCGATGAAGTAACGGTCGATGGCCTCGGCGGTGTGCTGGGCCTGCCCGATGAGATAGTGGCCCTCGACACTCTCGATGAAGGCGTTTCGTGCCGCCCCGGTCTGCAGGGCGATGACGTCCAGACGATAACTCATGGCGAACCAGCCGGTGAGGCCGATGACGACGACGGGGAGCCCCACGCTCGCAAGGATGAGCCTGACGAGGGCGCCGCGGTGGGAAGGCGTAGCGGTCATGGCATCCAATGCCCTGAAAGTCTGCGAGAAACTATTTTTTCCACGCCCCGCGGAGCCCCTTCACATGCCAATCCGGAACTTCCCTGAGCGTCGGGGCAGTCTCTTCCAATACGGGATCGAGGATAATCCATTGAATCGACAACGGAAGCTACCCCGATGGAGAATGATGCGCGGGGACTGGCGAAAAATCCGGCGATCCGTCTCTGCACACACGAGGCCATGGACTGGCTGCTCGTGCGTCAGGAGCGCGTCGAACAGCGCCTCGCCCCGATCAATCGGTTGAACCTCGTCCGGTCCGGGGAGCTCCGGATTGATCTCTCCCGGGACGCAGGGGCTTCGTTGCAGGGTGGAGCAGTATCCGGATCCGGCTCCCGTATGGTGGATAGGTGGTGGCTTCGAACTCCCCCCCTTGCGCGACGACGAGACGGCGGGCGATGTCCAGGTTCAGCGTGTCGTACCGGGGCGAAGGTGGTGCGTCGCCTGCCGGCGCCGTCTCTCCCGTTGGCGGGCCGGGACCGTAATCGACGCAACTGATGCAGTGCCTGCCCTCATGGGTCGTGAGCGTGAGCTCGACGTAGCCGGCGCCTCCGGGGTGGCGGTCGGCGGCTTCGAGCGCGTGGATCAGGACCCGCTCCATGGCCGCCTCGAACGCCCGGCGGTCGAGGTCGGCGACGGTGTCGGGGAGAAGGACCGCGGTGACCCGCTCGCGGTGCGTCGCGTCGAGCGCATCGAGGAGCCACGTCAGGGCGTCGCGCAGGTCGGTGCGCCGCCAATCGGGCTCGGCGACCTCTCCTTCGATCATGTCGCGAGCCTGGGCAGCCAGACGGTGGGTACTCCACCGTGCTCCGGCCAGTCGGCCCAGAAGGGCGGCCAGTGCCTGCTCCGGACGCTCGACCTCCGGACTCCGGAGCACCTCGCCGGCTTCGGCCGCCCGGTCGAGCTCGGTGGCGACCTCCGCGAGCCTCCCGAATACGGCCTCCATCATGGCATGCGTCGTAAGGCCGAATCCTCCTTCGCGGACCGGCTCGGGCGTTTGCTCAACGGGCGCTGCCGCCTCGAGGCCGACGTCCGCCTCCTCCGACCCGGCCCTCGCCGGGGCGGCCGGCTCGAGGCCACCCTCGATCTCCGCGGTTTCTGCCGCCGCGACGGGTGCGGGTGCCGCCGGTGCGATCTCTCCCTCCGCCGGAGCGCCTGCATCCGGGCGTCCGGCTGCCGCTCCGCTCTCCGGCGGCCGGGCCCGCAAGGGGCCGGCGTAACCGGTGGCGCCTGCCTTGACCGAGACCGGGACCGAGGCCGGGGCCTCTGCTGCGCGGCGTCCGCGCCGGCGGAAAGTGCCGGTGACGACGAGAGAGGTCCAGTAGATGAGGGTGAGCCCCACCGCGGCGTAGAGGGCGTAGTCGAGGTAGTCGACGTAGAGCCGGTTCGCTTGGTGGTGGGTGTCGAGCCGGATGGTGAGGGCGTCGGCGGCGCTGCTGATCTCCCGGTCCGAGCTTGCCTCCTCGAAGCGATCCTCGGCGAGCTCGTAGCGCTCGAGCAGGACTTCGACATGCGCAGCGATCTCCTTCGCCTTCGCCGCCTCGCGCGTGCAGCTACTGGCCTCGAGTAACGCGTCGAGGGTCTGGCGGGTGCGCTGTTGCCACATGCGGTTGGGGGTCCTGATGAACTGCTCCATCTCATCGAACATCAGCCTGGCGGCGTCCTCGACCACGATCCGTCTGCCCTCGCGGGCGCTCTTGAGCAGGGCCCTGCCGCCTTCCGGATCGTTCAGGAGGAAGTCCTGGCTGTTGCGGACCACGGCGTAGTCCGTCTTGAAGCGCTCGATCAGCTCCTGCTTCGCCTGGATGCGGCTCACGTAGCTCCGTATCCCGTTCTGGATCTCGCCCGGCAACTCTCCCACCTGCTCGTGGGCGGTGACGATGGCCTCGCGCTGGGCGGCGAGCCTCGGGATGTAGCCCGCTAGGGAATCGAAGTCGGCGTCGGGCTGGTTCTTCACACGCCCCACCTCGACGCTCCATTTCGCGGCGAGCTGCTCGCTCGCGCGGATGGCCTCGACCATTTGCGTGCCGGCGGCGATGCTGGCCCGACCCTTGAGGATCTGGCTGTAGATACCCGCGGCGCCGAGGACGAGGACGGCGCTGATGCCCAATGCGAGGAAGATCTTGATGAGCCGGCTCATCTGGATGCGCCCTCTCGCGGTGGTGGGATCGGCGGGCCGAGAGGATGGCTGCCGGCCAGGGTGTAGAGGAAGTCGATAATCGACTCCTTGTGGTGGTCGGGGGCGGTCCGTCCGAGCTGGTGGGTGAACATCGCGTCCACGGCGTCGCGCAGGGTCCTGGCGCTGCCGTCGTGCAGGTAGGGCGCGGTGTGGACGACCATGCGCAGGCTGGGCACCTTGAACGCATGCATGTCGGCCCGGTTGCCGGTGAGGTTGAAACGCCCGTAGTCGGCCTTGGTGATGTTGCCGCGCTCACGGAAGTACTGGCTGTCGTTGAGCACCCCGAACACCTGGAAGAAGTTCCCTCCGACGGCGGCGCCCTGATGGCAGGAATGGCAGCCGTAGTGCTTGAACCACCGGTAGCCCTCCAGCTCCCGGGCCGAGAGGGCGTCCTCGTCGCCGGCGAGCCACCGGTCGAAACGGCTTCCGGTGGTGTGGAGGCTGCGGACGAAGACGGCGATGGTCCGCCTGATGGTGTCGCGGGAGATCGTGTCCCCGTTCCTGTCGGGGGGATAGAGGGCATCGAACTCCGCGGCGATCTCCTCATCCTCGTACAGGCGGTCGCTGACCTCGGGCCACATGCTGCCCATTTCTATCGGGTTCTGGACCGGCCCGTCGATCTGGTCTTCCAGCGTCTCCGCCCGGCCGTCCCAGAACTGGGCGAAGTAGAGCCCGGCGTTGAAGACCGTGGGGGAGTTGATCTCCCCCTTCTCCTCGGCGACCCCGGTCGAGACGACCTTGCCGTCGTCGCCACCTTCGGCGAGCACGTGGCAGCTTGCGCACGAAATCTTCCCGGTCCTCGACAGGCGGGGGTCGTGGAAGAGCCGTTCGCCCAGGGCGACGACGCGAGGGTCGGCAGCGGGCGGCGGAGGGACGGGATGGATCGGCTCGGCGGCGGGGATCGGGCAGGCGATGAGGGCGCCCGAAACGATGAGGACCCCGACAGCCAGGCCGCGCGGGCCCCCTCGTCGCCGGAGCGTTCGCAAAGGCTCCCCCCCCCCCCCCCCCCCCCCCCCCCCCCCCCCGCAGTGGGGAGCGATGCATGCACGCCGAACCGCACCGGTGCCGTCGCGCGGGCACCGCAACAGGTGGTAATCGGCATAGCCGGACCTCAGCGTTTAGCTCCTTGGGCTCGGGCACCGAAACGATCCGCTCGATGCCACTGCCGACCCGACCAAGGCTACCATTGCGGCGAACTCTGGACATCGTCACGGTATCAGGATCCCGAAAATCCGCTCCCTCCCCAAGCCAGGAGAGAGCGCACAGGCCGGAAGCCGGAGGAGGTCGGAACGGAGCTCGACGCCGGCCCCCGTACCCGGTGATGCGCCGCCCTACTGCGGCAGCTTGCCGTCGACACCCTTCACGTACCAGTTCATGCCGAGCAGGGTGGCGTCGTCGAGGCGTCCGCCCTCGCCTGCCGCCATGGTGCCGTCCTGCTTGTAGATGGGGCCCGCGAAGACGTGCATCTCGCCCGACGTGATCTTCGCCTGGGTCTCCTTCGCCATCGCCGCCACGTCGTCCGGGAGGTTGGTGTACGGGGCCATCTTGACCACGCCCGAGTCCATGCCGTCCCACGTGTCCTTCGATTCCCAGGTGCCGCAAAGCACCGCCTTGGTGCGCGCGACGTAGTACGGCCCCCAGTTGTCGATGATCGCGGTGAGCTGGTTCTTCGGCGCGAACGCGATCATGTCCGAGGACTGGCCGAAGCCGAGCACGCCCTGCTCGGCCGCGATCTGCAGCGGCGCGGTGGAGTCGGTGTGCTGCGAGATGACGTCGGCGCCCTGGCCGATCAGCACCTTGGCCGCGTCCGCCTCCTTGCCGGGGTCGAACCACGAGTTCACCCACACGATCTTCACCTTGAAGTCCGGGTCGATGGACTGCGCGCCCAGCATGAAGGCGTTGATGCCGCGCACCACCTCGGGGATCGGGAGCGAGGCGATGTAGCCCGCGACCCCGCTCTTCGACATCCGGGCCGCGATCTGGCCGATGACGTAGCGCCCCTCGTAGAAGCGCGAGGAATACGTGGAGACGTTGTCGGCGCGCTTGTAGCCGGTGGCGTGCTCGAACTTCACGTCCGGGAAGCGCCTGGCGACCTTGATGGTCGGGTCCATGAAGTTGAACGAGGTGGTGAAGATGAGACCGGCGCCGTCCCGCGCGAGGCGGGTGATGGCGCGCTCCGCGTCCGGCCCTTCCGGGACGTTCTCGACGTAGACGGTCTCGACCTGGTCGCCGAGCGCCGCCTCGATCGCGAGCCGGCCCTCGTTGTGCTCGTAGGTCCAGCCGTGGTCGCCGATGGGTCCGACGTAGATGAACCCGACCTTCAGTGGATCCGCACCGGATGCGGCGACGGTGGCGAGCGCCAGCGCGAGGCCGGCCGCGAATGGGGGCATTCGCTTCATCGAATTCTTCCACCCTGTGGGTTGCGGGGTTGGGTGAAGCTGCACCTCCGTGAGCGGTCCTGCGTGAAGCCCGGACTCAATCATCATATCAGGACCGGCGCGGCGATTGTGACCGGGCAGGGCCGTGGGCGAGGGGCCGATGCAAACCCCACCACGCGCTCTACGGGGCAGACCGCCGCTGTACCCGCGTCGTCCGGTGCGGCCCGAGCCCGTGCGAAGGCCGCCTCGCGTCTCCTATCCCGCCGGTCCCGCCGCCGCATCGTCCCTTCGGGGATCCATCCTGAACGCCTCCATCAGCTCGGCCTCCCTGCCGATCGCCTGCACCCGCACCATCCATGGGGGCTGCCTCCCCGAGCACTCGAACACGTGCTCGGCGTCGAGCCCCGGCCGGCGGCGCCAGAGCTCCTCCGTGATGACCACGTCTCCCTCCATCCCGACGATCGCGGTGGCGCTGGTGACGCATCGGTGGCCGCTGCGCAGCCGCTCGACCTGGACGACGAGGTCCACGCTGCCGGCGATCTGCCGGCGCAACGCCGGGAGCGGCATCTCTCCGGAGCCCATCATCAGCATGTTCTCCAGCCTGGTGAGGGCGTCCCTCGGATTGTTCGCGTGCAGCGTCGACATCGATCCGGGGTGTCCCGTGTTCATGGCGTTCAGCATCTCCTTGACCTCGGCGCCCCGGACCTCCCCCACGATGATCCGGTCCGGCCGCATCCGCAACGTGTTCACCAGGAGCGACTGCATGTCGACCTCTCCCGTTCCCTCGGCGCCGATCGCGCGGGTCTCCAGCCGCACCACGTGGGGCTGCTGGAGCTGGAGCTCGGCCGCGTCCTCGATCGTGATCAGCCGTTCCCCGCCGGGGATCTCCCTCGAGAGCGCGTTCATCATGGTGGTCTTGCCCGCGCCCGTGCCCCCGGACACCAGGATGTTCAGCCGGGCCTGCACCGCGATTTGCAGCATCAGCGCCATCGCGTACGAGAGCACCTGCTGCTCGGCCATCTGGAACAGGCTGATCTCGCGCATCACGAAGCGCCGGATCGAGATCGCGGTGCCGTCGAGCGCGAGCGGCGGGATGATGATGTTCACCCGCGAGCCGTCCGGCAGCCGGGCGTCCACCATGGGGCTGGCCTCGTCCACGCGCCGCCCGATGGATCCCGCGATCCGCTGCGCGACCTGCAGGAGGTGGGCATCGTCCCTGAAGTACAGATCGACGCGCTCCAGCCTCCCCCGGCGCTCGACGTAGGCGTTGTCCGGTCCGTTGATCAGGACGTCGGAGACGTCGGGATCCTGGAGCACGGGTTCGAGTGGCCCGAGCCCCTTGATCTCGTCGACCAGCAGCTTGGCGACGCCCCTGCGGTCCAGGGCCGTCATGGTGGGGACTCCCGCGGTCCGCGCCGCGGGAGAGTCCAGCCACTCGTAGAGCTCCCGGTTCAGGGCCGGCCCTTCGATCTCCGCCACCCGCGTGGCGTCCAGATCCTTCACCACCAGCGGGTGGACCTGGGCGGTGAGCCGGGCCAGCTCGGCGTCCTGCGGGTCCGGGTGCCGCCGCCCCCCGCTTCCGCGAGGGGGCTCCGGCGCCGCCGGCTCCGCAGCGGGCTCGGGCCTGCCCACGGCTCCGGGGCGTGCGGGTGCGGCCGGCCTGGCGCCGACGGGCACCGGCCGCCGCTCGGGGGATCCCTTCTGCCCGAAGCGCCTGCGCAACATGGTCCAATCCTCCGGGTCTGACCCTCCGGCGGACACCTTCAGCCGCCCAGGAGGCGACGGATCAAGGTGGCGGCGGCGGCCTGGAGCGGCTTGGGCACGCCGTCTTGCGCGTCCCACCCCCGGTCGCTCCGGGCTCCGAGGCGGGGATCGTAGAGCACGGTCAGGGCCTTCTCCAGCCTGATCCCCCGTGCCTCGAAGGTCTCCGCGGCCTTGTCTCCGCCATGCGGCCGGGTGTGGTTCATCACCGTCCAGGTGGGGATCTCCGGGCTCAGCAGCGAGAGGCTCCGGCCCAGGACACCGGCCGTTTCCAGCGTCGGATCGGCCACCAGCACGCGGGCGTCGACCAGATCCAGCAACTGGAAGCGCAGGTGGGGGGCGCCCAGCCCGTCCACGACGATCAGGTGGGCGTCGCGGGCGAGGTGGTCCAGCAGCCATACGAGCCCCTGAAGTCCCGGAGGCGAGGGGAGCGCGCCCGTGAACCGGTAGCCCACGACGTCCAGGCGTTCGCCGGTGCGTCCCCTGAGCGCGGAGATCGCCTCCGGGTTGCCCTGTCCGCCCTCGGCCTGGGCCAGCACCTGCTCCAGGCCGGGCGGGACCTCGGTCTTCAACAGGAAGGCCAGGGCCGGGAACAGCCGGTTCAGGTCCACGCAAGCCACATAGTGTCCGGCCTGGGCCGCGGCGAGGGCGACGGCCCCGGCCAACGTGGTCGCTCCGGCGCCGGAGGCGCTCGCGAAGGCCGCCACCGTCCCCCGGGTCGGCAGCGCGTCCGGCTCGGACCCGAGCCGTTCCAGGGTGGCTTCCAGGACGGCCGGATCGACCGGCTTCACCAGGTAGTCGCCGACGCCTGCCTGGATGATCTCCCGGGTGCGCTCGGCGCTCGCGTCGCTCCCGATCGCGACGACCAGGGTGTCGGCGGTGCACCACCGGGCCAGCTCGTGGAGGCCGCCCCCGGCATAGCCGGTGCCGTCGAGGTCGACGATCAGGGTGCGGGCCGAGGTCCCGTCCTTGACCGCCCGCAGGACGGTGCGCAGATCGCCGGACAGCCTCGCCCCGTCGGGGTCCGGACGTGCAACGGCGTCAAGCTCTCCGATCAACGGCATGGCCTGCCCGAACCACGGACACGTCCGGGATCGTGATCGCGTCCGGTGTCCCGGTCACCGGAGTGCGGCGAGGAACTGCGCTTCGTCCGCACAGGCCAGCGCCGCTTCGAACACCGCGTCCCCGGACGAGGTGGCGAACGCCGGGTCGACCGGGAACCCCTCCGAAACCTCCACCCCCCGCGAGCGCAGTATCCGCTGCGCCATCTTCGCCAGCGCGTCCGCCCTGCCCCTGCGCTCGCCCTCTGCCAAACCTTCCGCCCGGCCTTTCCGCCGACCCTCCGCCAAACCCTTCGTCCGGCCCTTCTTCTCCCCTTCCGCCATGCCCTCCGCCATGCCCTCCGCCCGGCTCTGGCCACGCAGCGAACGCATCAGCGCATCGTCGTCCGGCCCCGTGCCCTCTCGTGATCCCAACCTCCGCCCCAGACGCTCCAGTACCTCGTTCGTCCGCGCCGAACGCCCCGCCTCGTTCATCGCCTCGTGAATCGCCTCCGCACGCCAGCCCGGAAACGCCCGGCTCTCCGGCGAGGCCCGGTAGACGCCACCTTCCAGCACGTGGATCGTCAGCCCCGGCGCCAGCCCCCGCGGACGACTCGCCACCCGGTGCTCCGGCACCTCCACCCACACCTCCGGAAACCCCCACGACTCGTACAGCTTCAGCTTCCCCCGCCGAACGTCCGTCGTGTGGTCCACCTCCAGCACCACGTCCGGATAGCTGTGCCTGCCCACCGCCATCGCATCGGCGCCCACCAGCTCCGCCCGCCGCGGATGCAGGTACACCGTCTGGTCCGCCTGCATGATGCGCCTCGGCTTCCCGTGCTCGTCGCGCACCAGCAGGTCCATCGAGCCGTAGCACTTGATGGACGAGCCACGCACCGCGGCGATGCGTTCGACCAGCCCCGCCAGGCCGTGCGAGGGGTTCTCGTGGGTGGGGCTGGTGGGCTCGCGGACCATCCAGGCGGTTTCGGCCTCGGCGTCCCAGACTTCGAGGCGTCCGTCGTAGCGGCGGAGCTGGTCATGGGTCATGGGGACGGCCTTGCAGCCGGTGAACTCCAGCTCGGACAGCGGCAGCTCCGCCGGCGACTGTGGCGGTATGACCGGGACCGACGGCGGCTCGTTCCCCGGTGAGCGCTTCGGCCCGGAAGGGATGGCCGGCAGTGTCCGTGCGCCGTCCATGGCGGGATTGACAGTGCGCATGGGATTCTCTCCTGGGCGGCTCCCGACGGCCGGAAACGGCGTCGGGTCGTGCCGCTCGGCGCGGCGTCCGTGATGGAGTCCCACCGATTCGCCAAGGTCCGGGGAGTGACACCCCGTCCGGGATGGTGGCCGTCGTATTCGGTGGGGAATCCGACCGACGGACAGGCGTCTGCCAAACCGCGCGTACAACAGTATGCGTTCACGCCGTTTGGCGCAATGGATTGCAGCAGGCGTCAATGTGGACGTGGATGCCTGGAAAGGAGTGATCTCGGACTCCTGGCCTACAAACCGCGGGACGCCCGCCGCTTTCGCGGGAGCATGGCTCCCCTCACCATGCCCCGCATGGCCTCCTCCTCCGACCCCGCCTACAAGCTCCTCCTCGCCCAGCCCCGCATGGTCGAGGACGTCGTGTGCGGCTTCCTCGCCCCCGGGTGGTGCGGCCAGCTCGACTTCTCCACCCTCACCCAAGTGAATGCCGAGTACATCGGGGCCGACCTCCACCGCCGCATCGGCGACATGGTCTGGCGCGTCGGGTTCAAGCCCGGCAGCCCCTCCGGCGGCCCGCCGCTCGCCAACGGCGAACGTCCCTACCTGCTCCTCCTGTTCGAGTGCCAGTCCACCGTGGACCCCGACATGGCGTTCCGGATGCACGAGTACGTCTACCTGCTGCATCGCCACCTGCGCAACAACGGGACGGTCAAGGCCGAGGGGCGCGCACCGCCGGTGCTGCCGGTGGTGGTCTACAACGGCGAACGTCCGTGGACGGCGGCGGGAGCGCGGGCGGGACCGGTGGCGGCGCCGGGGACCGCACCGCCGCCAGAGGCAGCGGGCTGGATTGGCAACGAGGCCTGGACCTATGCGCTGCTCGACGAGCGGGAGCGGGCGGACGAGGGGGCCGACCTCATGGGCAGCCGGCTGCCGCCGGGCAACCGGATGACGACGCTGATTGGTCTGGAGGCGAATCCGGTGGAGGCGCGTGCACGGTTGCTGGTGGAGGCGTTCGAGCGTTACCCGGGGGAGGAGGAGAGGGGACTGCGGGAGGGGTATCATGCGCGGGTGAGGCCTCCGGGAGGGCGGTACGGGGATGTGGGCCTGCCGTCGTTCGAGGAGATGGAGCGTGCGTTGCAAGAGAGCCGAGGAGGGAAGGAGATGGCGACGTTGATGGAGGCGCGGACGAGGGAGTTCGAGGAGCGGGCGGTCGCACGGGGAATCGCGCAGGGTGTTGCGCAGGGCCGGGCCGAGGAGCGCGCGCGGTTGCTCCGTTTGGCGGAGCGGCGTTTCGGCGCCGAGACGGCGGCGGAGCTGTCGGAGCTCGTGGAGAAGGCCGATGGCGCAGAGGATTCCACGCGGGCCGGGGACTGAGCCAGGACGGACTGCACCGGCGACGGACTGCCCCCGCGGTCGTCCGCCGGCCGCGCAGTGCGTGGAACGCCCCCATGCCACGGCCCGGAGCCCGCCGGAAGAATCGACCATCCTCGCCGGAAGGGATCGCGGCTCGGGAAACGAAAAAAAGCCCCTTCCAGCACGTGGATCGTCAGCCCCGGCGCCAGCCCCCGCGGACGACTCGCCACCCGGTGCTCCGGCACCTCCACCCACACCTCCGGAAACCCCCACGACTCGTACAGCTTCAGCTTCCCCCGCCGAACGTCCGTCGTGTGGTCCACCTCCAGCACCACGTCCGGGTAGCTGTGCCTGCCCACCGCCATCGCATCGGCGCCCACCAGCTCCGCCCGCTGCGGATGCAGGTACACCGTCTGGTCCGCCTGCATGATGCGCCTCGGCTTCCCGTGCTCGTCGCGCACCAGCAGGTCCATCGAGCCGTAGCACTTGATGGACGAGCCACGCACCGCGGCGATGCGTTCGACCAGCCCCGCCAGGCCGTGCGAGGGGTTCTCGTGGGTGGGGCTGGTGGGCTCGCGGACCATCCAGGCGGTTTCGGCCTCGGCGTCCCAGACTTCGAGGCGTCCGTCGTAGCGGCGGAGCTGGTCATGGGTCATGGGGACGGCCTTGCAGCCGGTGAACTCCAGCTCGGACAGCGGCAGCTCCGCCGGCGACTGTGGCGGTATGACCGGGACCGACGGCGGCTCGTTCCCCGGTGAGCGCTTCGGCCCGGAAGGGATGGCCGGCAGTGTCCGTGCGCCGTCCATGGCGGGATTGACAGTGCGCATGGGATTCTCTCCTGGGCGGCTCCCGACGGCCGGAAACGGCGTCGGGTCGTGCCGCTCGGCGCGGCGTCCGTGATGGAGTCCCACCGATTCGCCAAGGTTCGGGGAGTGACACCCCGTCCGGGATGGTGGCCGTCGTATTCGGTGGGGAATCCGACCGACGGACAGGCGTCTGCCAAACCGCGCGTACAACAGTATGCGTTCACGCCGTTTGGCGCAATGGATTGCAGCAGGCGTCAATGTGGACGTGGATGCCTGGAAAGGAGTGATCTCGGGCTCCTGGCCTACAAACCGCGGGACGCCCGCCGCTTTCGCGGGAGCATGGCTCCCCCCACCATGCCCCGCATGGCCTCCTCCTCCGACCCCGCCTACAAGCTCCTCCTCGCCCAGCCCCGCATGGTCGAGGACGTCGTGTGCGGCTTCCTCGCCCCCGAGTGGGGCGGCCAGCTCGACTTCTCCACCCTCACCCAAGTGAATGCCGAGTACATCGGGGCCGACCTCCACCGCCGCATCGGCGACATGGTCTGGCGCGTCGGGTTCAAGCCCGGCAGCCCCTCCGGCGGCCCGCCGCTCGCCAACGGCGAACGCCCCTACCTGCTCCTCCTGTTCGAGTGCCAGTCCACCGTGGACCCCGACATGGCGTTCCGGATGCACGAGTACGTCTACCTGCTGCACCGCCACCTGCGCAACAACGGGACGGTCAAGGCGGAGGGACGCGCACCGCCGGTGCTGCCGGTGGTGGTCTACAACGGCGAACGTCCGTGGACGGCGGCGGGAGCGCGGGCGGGACCGGTGGCGGCGCCGGGGACCGCACCGCCGCCAGAGGCAGCGGGCTGGATTGGCAACGAGGCATGGGCCTATGCGCTGCTCGACGAGCGGGAGCGGGCGGACGAGGGGGCCGACCTCATGGGCAGCCGGCTGCCGCCGGGCAACCGGATGACGACGCTGATTGGTCTGGAGGCGGGTCCGGTGGAGGCGCGTGCGCGCTTGCTGGTGGAGGCGTTCGAGCGTTACCCGGGGGAGGAGGAGAGGGGACTGCGGGAGGGGTATCATGCGCGGGTGAGGCCTCCGGGAGGGCGGTACGGGGATGTGGGCCTGCCGTCGTTCGAGGAGATGGAGCGTGCGTTGCAAGAGAGCCGAGGAGGGAAGGAGATGGCGACGTTGATGGAGGCGAGGACGAGGGAGTTCGAGGAGCGGGCGGTCGCACGGGGCCGGGCCGAGGAGCGCGCGCGGTTGCTCCGTTTGGCGGAGCGGCGTTTCGGCGCCGAGACGGCGGCGGAGCTGTCGGAGCTCGTGGAGAAGGCCGATGGCACAGAGGATTCCACGCGGGCCGGGGACTGAACCAGGATGGACTGCACCGGCGACGGACTGCCCCCGCGGTCGTCCGCCGGCCGCGCAGTGCGTGGAACGCCCCCATGCCACGGCCCGGAGCCCGCCGGAAGAATCGACCATCCTCGCCGGAAGGGATCGCGACTCGGGGAAGATGCTTGCGCATCCCCCTCGCAGGGTCGTTCATATTCGCCCGTTACGCAAGGCGGCTTCTCCCGGCATCCTTGTGCGGTACTACCGCCTTTCGGATATCGTGGGAATCGACTGGGTGCGTTTCTACCCGTACGATGCCCGAACCGCCGTTCTCCCGGATGCATTCGGCGTAGAATGAGGAGGCAGGCTAGCCTGCGCCGGACCCGGCGGCACCGTCATGATTCACTTCGACGCCGGCATCTCCCTGCCTCGATCCGCGCCACGCCAACCCCATTGCGCCAATACGGGTTCCCGGATCAGCGGGTCAGGTTCGGGAGGGGGAGTGCCGAGCCCGGCGGAAGACGCCGGGTCAGGTGCTGCCGATTCCGGCGGTGAGTCCCGGGATCCTGCCGGCGATGGTGGTGATCATGTCGTCGAGGCTGGTCCCGAGGACGCCGGCGGCGGCGACGGCGGCGCCGGCGAGGACGGCGATGAGGATCGCGTATTCCAGCACCGTGGCGCCGGTCTGTCCCGGTTTGCTTCGCGTTCGGCGCATGGTGCGGGTGTCTCGTCCGCCTGTCCACGCCCGCTCCGCGGCAGGTTCATGGTTCGGGATGCCGATCGGCTGCCGCGATGCGCTTCGGGTTCGGGTCATGTGGAGCGGGGCTCCGTGAACGCCTGTCCCCGAACCGTCCTGTTCCGCAGCAAACAGGATCGGGAATCAAAGGAAGGGCTGTGCCGATTTTGTGTAGCAGGGATCTGAAAATATTCCGGCACGAAATCCGATTTCCCGTTTCCCTCCGGTCGCCAGTTCCAGTCTCCCCCAAAGTGGATGCGAGCGAAGCGCCACTCCAGGCGCATGAGAGTACGGTATCCATGCAACTTCATCCTCACATAGATCCTCACAACGCTCACGCTGTCGAGTGGTTACACTGCCATACCGTCTCTCGACGGCTGTGATGCACTCTTGTACGCAGATTTGATACGCGTCGGGCCTCTGATATACGTCTAATCTGCTGTATGCATCAAACACATCCGAGGACGCTGTGCCTGACGATAATGCGGTAATCAAAAGCAATACCGCGACGTACACCGGTATTCTGTTCCGATCACTCACTGTTCTGCCTGTGGATTTCATTCTGCAGTTCCTCATCTTCTTCCACGCTCGGGTCCTGCCAAGTTGACACCTTCCAGTTCATCAAGATTGAGTACTTGTTGCTAGTAGCTGTTTTTTCGATTTCCTTGACTTCTTCTTTCAATTCCTTGAATTCCGTCCAGAAAAAACCAGACAACGCCACCATTCCCGAAACTACGATTGTCAGGGCATGTAACGTCTTGATCCGTATATGGCTACAGAGCCACTCTGGATTCCTCGATTTCGCCCCGTTGCTGGAGTCCGATTCGCCTTCACTCATCGTTCGTCTCCTTTCCACCCGATGAAGGGGTGTTCTTGCCGACCGAGGATTTCGATCGAGATCAAGTTTCCAACTTCACTATGGACGCAACTCGTACAACACCCATCCCGCACAATACAGGCTCATTCGACCCCCCTGGTGAGAAATCCGGGGCGAGTCGCCGGCTCAACCGCTTCGCGTCCACCTTGCGGCGTAAGTCGCCCGCCGTGAGTCACCTGCGCCTGCCTTCGAGTCGTTCCATGTCCGGCCCGTTCCGGGGGGCCGCACCTGCCTGCTCCGGACCCGTTCCGTATCCCGCCTTTCCGGAACGGGCCGGCCTGTCCGCCCGCTCCGGGCTGCTTCGCGGTCGCCGCATGGCTCGGGGCACCGTGCCCGCCGCCCGCCCCGATCCGCCGCGCGGGATCCGGGTCACGGCATGGGCTGCCCGGCCCGTGCGAACCGGACCCCCTCGGCGGAACCGGACCCCCTCGGCGCCGGCAATCGGGATGCCCGTGGGCGTTGCGCGTCAGGTGCTTCCGACGCTCGAGACGGTGGAGGTCACGTTGCCCGCAATGGTGGTGAGCGCATTCGAGATCTGAGTCCCGAACTGCGTGACGGCCACCGTCACCGCACCCACGATGACGCCGAGCAGGATGGCGTACTCGATGACCGAGGCCGCCCGCTCGTCCTTCACCAGCCGCCGAAGCATCCTTCCGGGGCGTCCGGCGCCGGCCTTCAGGGACTCCACGGCGCTCATGCACTTCACCTGCATCCTCACGAAAATGGCGTTCATGGTTCTGCCTCCACGCTGTCTGGTTGACCGGCCTTTCCCGTTTTCCTCTCGACTCGAGGGGTCGCAGCTCCGTTCGCGGTTCGGCGCCCGGGCTTCCGATTCCCGATCCTGCGCCATCCGGCCCGCGCGCTCCCCGCTTCCGGGGGAACGGCAGCGGAGCAGGTCCCCCCGTTCTCCCGGGGGCAGGCTCTGCTTTGCCTTCACGTTGCATGATACCGGAAAGAGCGTATGCCGGTATCCCAAGGCCGTGTCAATCCCCCCAATTGCGCCGCCTCGTGCCAACGCAAGGCCCCCCGGGACTGCACCGGCCGGGACCGGTCGCGGTCGAAGCAGCCGATGCCGACCGCCCGGCGGCATCGGCCGCCGGGCGGCGTGCCGGTCGAACGACCCACCCGGTCCACGACGGCCCCGGCCCGTCTTCGTAGGCAAGCCTGACGACGGCCTGCCGCCGGTCGAACGACCCGCCCGGTGCACGACGGCCCCGGCCCGGCTCACCCGGCCCGCCGGATGCGCACGACGCGCTGGCCGATGTCCCGGAACGCGGCACGGATCTCGTCCGCGTCATCCGCCTGGAAGGCGTAGTCCGCCGCCCCCGGGGCGGCGTCGGTGCCCGCGCACGCCTGCAACACCGTGTTCTGGTGCGAATTGTCCACCCCCCGGACAGCATCCGGGCTCAAGGACACGGTGTAGACCTCGATCCCCTCCCTGCGGGCTTCCGCGCACGAGGTCCTGAGCAGATCGTCGAGGAAATCCCGGCTTTTCCTCCGCAGGTCCGGGATCTGGTGGGCCAACAGCCCCGCCTCGGTGCTCGTGATGTGGTCCGTGTCCCCCCGGTGGCCGTCCGCCGGGGCGCCGGGGCCGTTCCTTCCGAGCGCCGAATACCCGGTCACGACCGCCGTCTCGAGGTTCGTGGAGGCCAGGGTCACCCCGCTGGTGAAGTCTCTCGACAGGCTGATCCTCTTGACCTCCGTCCCGTCGGCGGCCAAATCCACCCCCAGATGCACGGAGGCCCGCCCCGGGGTCTCGTGCCACGGGTCGGTTCCCCTCATCCCGTTGCCCCCGTCGGAGAGCAGGACCAGCACCTGCATCACGGACTCGTCCTTCTTCAGCTCGGATCCGCCTTTCGCGTCGTCCGGGTCCCCGGCGGGATCCCAGATGGCGTCCCATGCCGGGTGCAGCATCCGCCGCCCCCAGGTCACCCCCAGATGGGCCATCGTCCCTTCATCGGTCAGCTCCGCCTCGCGGATCCTCGCCAGCGCCTCGTCGAACCAGGTGTCCGTGGATTTCAGCGTGCGCGGCGGGATCATCCCGACCCGCGTGCACCCCTTGTTGGGGCCGCCCCCGCGGTTCCAGTCGTTGTCGCCCCGCAGGATCCCCGCCAAGCTGCCGGGGTCGCTGGAGGGCAGCCCCCGCACGCCCCTCACACGTTGCAGCTCGATGAACCGCCACATGGTCCCCGTCCATTCCCCGCGCTTCGCATGCCGCCCGGTGTCGGGGTAGACGTAGGGCGGGAAGTACCGGTCCTCCGCGGTGTCGAGCGAGAGCCCGAAGCTCGCCTCGCGCCGCGTGGAGGAGTTCATCAGCCGGTCTTCGAGGCAGCCGCCCCACTGCTGCGCCTCCAGGCTCTGGTCCGCTCCCCGCTGGGTGAACCGGCTCGCGTCGATCCACCCGTTCCGCTTCCAGCGCTTCTCCTGCCCGTCCGGGACCTTGACGCTGGTCGCCCAGGGGACGATCCCGACCTCCAGCTCCATGTCCGAACACAGGCGCTGGATGTTGCCGACCATCTCCGCGGCCACGTCCATCGTCACGTCGAGCCGGCGCGGCCACTGCTGCCGGGACGTGCCGGCCTGGCTGAGGGCGGCGTTCATGCTGCTCGTCACGTCGACGGCGAGCACGAGCTCCACCTTGTCCGAGATGCATTGCACCTTGCTCCTTCCCGTGCTCTTCTCCGGCAGGATCGCCTTGCCCCCGCTCCCCGGCGCGACCATCAGGGCCTGCACGACGTTCCGCCCGGGGAGGGTGGCCTCGAGATCGACCTGCACGGTCTGTCCGACCGGATCGCTGGTCATGTGTATCTGCAAGCTCTCGAGCGCCTTGCGGCGAGCGTCCGGCGGCAGGTCCAGCAGGTTGAGCCGGGCGTAACGCTCGGCCTCCCGGCGCAGCGCCGACTGGCTCACGCCCACACCCTCCGTGCGCATCTTCTGGGTCGCCGCGAGTCCGGCCGCGGCCGCCGCGTCCTCCATCCGCCTCTTCTCCGCCTTCAGGGTGACGTTCGCCACCGGCAGCGCGGTGGCCCCGACCAGCATGGCGGCCACCAGGACGCCGGGGACCCCGATCGCCGCACGGGTGTCCCGCCCCAACCGCGCCAGCAGGCCGGGCCTGCTCCCCTGGCCTACCCCCTTGCCGGGACGGGCCCGGCTCTCCCCCCGATCCCCGCTCCTGCGGGGAAGGCGGGCTCCCGCCGCCCGTGGCCTCCGGGCGCTCCGGTCGAGGCTGCGCGCTCCTGTGGGCGCGTGCGTGCACTCATGAGCCGTAGAGGTGTTCATGACGTCGTCTCCGATGGGTCTGGCGTCCCGGGGGGCTGCGGCCGCCCGGTCGGCGCGGCCGGCGGCCGCGTTGCAGGTTGATTGAAGGGGATGGCTCTCATCCGGTAGATGACTTCGTCGAACAGGGCGTTCTGCGCGATCCCCGGGTTGGTGAGCCGCACGCAGAGCTGGGCGACGACGACGTCCGCGCCGCCGTCCAGGGTGATGCCGTCGGGGAGGGTCGGGGTGTTCCCCTCCTCGCCGAAGAAGTCGAACGTGCCGTCGCGCGGCGGGCAGTCGGCGTCGAGCGCGTTGGTGACGGTCGAGTCCCCGAGCGGGACCGAGACCACCCAGGGGATCGTGGAGGCACTGCCGGCGGCGGCGGCCTGGTGCAGCGCGGTCAGGCGGACGACCATCGCGTTTTCGGTACCGATCTCCGGGTCTCTCAGGACCCCCCCCAGCGCCTGGATCTCGGGGTATGCCAAGGGAGTGGCGGACTGGTTCGCCACGTAGTCCGCGATGACCTGGGCCATCCTCTGCGCCCCGGCCTGGGCGCGCTGGTAGGTGTAGACGTCCAGCACCATGGTGATGCTGGCCAGAAGCACGGAGACGAGGAACGCCAGCTCCAGGGTGACGCTGGCCCGCGGATCGCCCGGCAGGGCCTGCCACCGGCTCGACCGGGTGGGCCGGATCGCGGTCATGACGTGCCTCGGCCGTTGCGCGCGAACCCGACGGCGACGGGCGGCCCCTTGGCTCCCCTCGAATCGGGAGCCGCGTTCGCGTACGCGGGATCGGGGAACAGCTTGTGCCAGATCGGCTCGTCCTTGAGGAACATCCGCACGAGGACGACGTCGTTGTCCTCCCCGCCCACCGCCCCACCGGTCCGGGGCGTGGGGGGATCGGCGGCGAGCGCGGAGGGGGTGGCGTAGGCCTGGAGCTCGATCACCCATTCGTCCGCGCAGCTTGCGGCGGGCCGGCCCAGGCTCTCCTTGACGGCATCGCAGAGCACGGTCTGCAGGTCGGTGTCGGTGGCGGGGGCGGTCTCCAGCACGGCCACGGCCTGCGCGGCGTCCCGGGCGGCCTGGGCGTAGGAGTCGGTGACGGTGATCTTCTGGACGAGCCCGGTGATCGGCATCACGAGCCCGATGACCAGCAAGGTGAGGCCGGTCACCCCTTCCAGGGTGCCCGCCCCCGAGATGCGCGACCGGGGGCTGCGCCGGAGCGCCCGCCGGTCGGGCGATGTGGAGAGCCGTTTCATGTCAACCCGTGCGCCGGCCGGTTCGGAATCCTCTTGCCGTCCCTTCCCGTCGTCGTCCCTTCCCGACCGGCCCGTGGCCTCCGATGCAGGCACAGGCCACGAGCGGAGAAGCCTTGCCGATGGACGTGGACACCGGAATACCCTCCGGATCGCACGCGCGACCGGAATCCTGCCGGAGATCCCCCGGAAACCGTGACCATCCGATCCGAACGATAATCGCGGGCATTGGATTCGTCAATGGCCGGTCGAGACCATGCACCCGGGGCGTTGGCCGGTTCTTCCGTTGCGGCCTGCAATCCTGGCTGGACGACACTCGAATACCGGCAGCCGTTCCGCCCGATGCGCGGAGGCCGACGGACCGTGCCCCCTCCCGTCCGGCAGATCGGAAACGTGCGCTCCGTCACCTCCTGCCCATCCCCTCCACCGGCGCGCCGATGGCGGTGGCGACCACGGCTTGCAGACCCCGGAGGTAGCGCTTGCCGGGGGGGCGGGGCTTCTTGCGCCCGTCCGCCTGCGTCCACAGGGACGGCTCGAAGGGGATGACGACGTCCGGGCGGCGTCCGGCCATGGCCTGCATGACCTCTCTCGGGGTCAGGGACGCGCGGGGGCCCCGCGGATGGCATTCGACGAGGGTGGTGTTCTGCGGGTCCTCGAGCAGTGCGAGGAGGTGGGTCGCGTACCCGATGCTGGCCAGGGTCGGCTCGTAGGCGAGGAGCCGGGCGTCGGCGGCCTCGAACGCCGCCATCTGCACGTCCGGCTCCGAGAGCCCGATGACCAGCACCACCTGGGCCTGGTTCGCCAGCCCGTCCAGCAGGCGCTGGACGCTCCGGCCCGTCGGGGGCTCCTCGGGCGGGCTCTCCGGGGCGGGAAACGCCACCAGCCCCAGTCCCGGCTGCACCGGCACGGCCAGGCGCGCGTCGATCTCCGTGCGCGTCAGCGCCGGATCCGCGCTCCCCCCTTCCTCCTCGGCCTCGTCCTGCGCCTGGAGCTCCGCTTCGAGCCGGAACAGGGTCGCGTCCAGGGCCAGGTTGGGCCGGGTCCCGGTCAGGTTCCGCGCCCGCCCGGCGATCGGGTCGAGGTCCACGCAGAGCACCGTCCGTCCGGCATGGGCAATCCCCCGGGCGATGGTCAGGGCGAGCGAGGAGAGCCCCAGCCCCGCGGTTCCGCTGCACGCCACCACCCTGCCCGCGTGCTGGCGGGGCGGGGCGTCCGGATCCGCGAGGGCCATGGTGGCCGCCTCCCGGGCGGACGCCGCGCTCAGGGGCTTGGCCAGGTAGTCCGTGGCGCCGGCCCGGTAGCAGGCGCGCACGGCCTGGGCGCTGTCGTCGGCGGCGATGACGATGAGGAGGGTGTCGGGGTGGATGATCCCCCGCAGCAGGCGCGTGGCCTCGGGGGCCGGCACGTCCGCGCCTTCCAGATCCGCCAGGAGGGCCTTCGGTCCGGGCTCCCGGGCCACCGTCTCGAGCATCTCCCGGAACGGCGCCCGGTCCACCCGGGCGTCCAGGCTGGACAGCCCCTTGCGCAGCGCGAGGCAGGTCGCCGCGTCCCTCCCGAAGCCCCGGACCTCCGGGCTCTCAGCCACCGGTCATCCTTGAAACCTCGTGGACTCCCGTCCTACAGGGATTCCTGGACGACCTTCTCCAGTTGCGCCGCCTCGCGTGTCTCCCATGCCTCCAACGCCCTGATCGCCCGCGGGTCCGACCTCGGCGCCACGGCCGGCTCGGGGGGACAGACGTCGCGCGGCCTCCGGTTGCAGGCCCGGGCCGCCGCCTGCCGGGTCCGGGCTTCGGCCACCACCCCCGAGACCCGCTCCCCGATGGCGGTCGCGGTCGCGTTGAAGGGATTCATGAACGGGTCCTGCACCGCCAGCGGCTGCGTGCAGCCGGCGAGCAGCAGGCCGGCGGCCAGCACGACGGAGCTCCCGATCCTCCGGCGCCCGCGTTGCTTGCGCTTCACGTCCATTCCATCGACTCGCATGGGACTGTTCCTCTGTGGTCCGCGCCGCTTCGCCGGGCGCCGGCGGTTCCACGATGCCGGAACCACGGGGCGGGCGGGGAGCGGTCGCGCCTCACACGTAGTAGCCGTTGACCGTCCGGCCCAGGGGGGCCGGCGCTTCTCCTTCCTCCGGGATCTCGTCGGGGTGGACCAGCCGTGCGGTCACCGTGATGATCAGCTCGCGCTCCTCCGCGCTCGTCAGGGTCTGCCCGAACAGCAGGCCGACCGCCGGCAGATCCTTCAGCATCGGGACGCCCGACTCGCTCCGCTCGCTGCTGGTGCTGAACAGCCCCGCGATGACGAAGGACTCCCCGTTGCCGACCTCCACGGTGGTGCGGGCCTTGCGGGCGGCCAGGAACGGCAGGGAACGGTTCGTCGTCCTCGATTCGTCCTCTTCCTTGACCTCCGCCCTGACGCTGATCCCGATGCGGTCCTCGCTGATGACGGTGGGGACGAACCCCAGGATCACGCCCAGCTCCCGGTAGGTGTATTCCAGGCGATCGTCCTTCTCGCCCGACAGCACCGGGATCTCCCCCCCGGCGTGGAAGCTCGCCTCCTCTCCCGACAGCGCCGTCAGGGTCGGCTGGGCCAGCACGTTCGCGAGGCCCGCACTCGCGAGCGCCTGGATCAGGGCGTCGAACCTGAAGGCTCCGATCTCCGCATGGCCCGTGACGTCGAGCGCCGATATGGAGTTGAGCAGATTGTTCCCGAAGGTGCCGGCGACGGCGCCCGGGAACGGCGTCCCGATCGTGAGCCTGCGGGGGTCGGCAGGAAGCCTGTCGAGACGCGAGGCCCCCCAGTTGATCCCGAGCCGTTCGCTGATGTTGCGCTGGACTTCGGCGATCTGGACTTCGAGCTCGACCTGCAGCGGCCCTTCCACCTGCATCGCGTCGTCGAGGGCCACTCCTTGCGGCACCGCGCCCGCCACCCGCTTCAGCACCCATTGCGCCGTCTCCGGGGAGGGCACGGCGCCCCGGATGCTGATCGCGTAGGGGAGTCCGACCGCCTTCAGGCGCCTTCCCTCGTCCAGCGTGTCCAGCACCGCCTGGACGGGCGCCGGGTCCTGGACGACGGTGAGCGTGGTATGGACCCGCACCCCGCTTTCCAGATCGATCCCGATCTGGGTCTGGCCGGGTCCCAGGGCCAGGACGTAGAGCGCGTTCGGCGCCGTGAGCCTCACGTCGACCACGTCGTCGCGGACCACCACCACCGCCGTCGCGCGCTCGGCCAGGGTGATGGAGCGGGTCTGGCCCAGGAACAACCGCACGGGCGCCGGGGCCGGCGGAGCGGGCCGCGCCGGCCCCGGCAGCCCGAGCCAGTGGAGCCTCGGCATCCATGGGCCGGCCTCCGGCCCGGCCGGGGCCGGCAAGGCATCGGCTTCACCGCCCGGAACCAGCCGGAACGCCGGGGGAGAGCGCCCGCCCTGCGAGCGGGAGGCCGGTTCTCCGATCAGCCGTTCGAGCCGGCGCTTGTCCCCGCGCAGCCAGAATTCGTCCGGCCGGCTCGCCAGCAGGCTCCGTGCTCCCCCGAGGTCTCCGTGCCGGGCCCGCATGGCGACCGCGTTGGCCCATAGCACGGGGTCCGCCGGCGAGGCCGCGAGCGCCTTGCGCATGGCCTCGCCGGCGCCCGGCCGATCGCCCGCGTGGTCCCTGACGATGGCCATGAGTCCCCACGCCGCTCCCATTCCCCGGGGGGGAGGGTCGAGTCCTTCGACGTCCCGGAGGGCGTCCGCGAGCGTCTCCCCGGCCGCGTTCCAGCGTCCGACGGGAGGCCCGTGCCGATCGTCTTCCGCGTTGGTGTCTCCACCGAGAAGCTGGCTCCGGGCGATCCCGATCCGGGCCTCCAGCAACATGTCCGGGCGGTCCCGGCTGCGGGCCTCCGCCTTCCCGAACGCGATGAACGCCTGCCGCCACTCCCCGGCCGCGAGGTGGATCCGCCCGAGCCCGAGATGCGGCTCCGGCGCCGGATTGACCTGCTCGGCGAGGGCGCGGTAGAGGCGTTGCGCGGTGTCGAGCCGACCGGTGCGCAGAGCGGCCCGGGCGATGGGCAGGCCCCGGTCCAGGATCTCCTGCCGATCCGGCGGATCGCCGAGAAACGGCCCGCCGGCGCAGCCGGCCAGGACGACCGGGACGGCCAGGACAGCCACCGCCCGCCCGATCCATCCGTCTTCGCGTTCCCGGGCCATGCCCCGGGGAAGGAGCGGGAATCCCTGCATTTCGTCGTTCCCGTTGCCGAAACGGACCGGCTCTGCGAGCATCCGCCCCGGTGCGGGCGGTCCGGCCGCCGCAACGCCGGTCAAGCCCGCCTGCCGCCGGCGGCGCGGCCCGCCGCATCGCCTCCCGGCCTTTTCGGCGCCGGAGTATGCCATACTTCAACATGTTGCACGCGGTTTGGGAAGAAATGTCTCACCTTCCGTCATGGGCAATGAGCTCGCGGCCCCGGCAAGGAGGTGCTGCATGACGTTTCCGCTGCCCCTGGCCCTGGGCGCGTGCGTCCTGCTGCTGGCCGGCGTGGTCACCGATTGCGCGGCCCGGGTGGTCCCGAACGCCCTCCCCGTCGCCCTGGGGGGTCTGTTCGCCGCGGCCTGGGTCTGGACCGGTTTTCCTGCGGGCGCCCTGCCCCACGTCGTGATCGCCGCCATCGCCTTCCTTCTTCTTCTCGCGGGGTTCCTGCTGGGGCATTGCGGGGGCGGAGACGTGAAGCTCGCCACGGCGACGGTGCTCTGGGTGGAGCCGCGGCAGTGGACGGCGTACTGTCTGGGGTTCGCCCTCCTCTCCCTGCTGATGGCCCTGTGGGCCGCGCTTCCGCTCCCCGCCTCGCGGCGGCGCCGGCGCGAGCTTCCCTTCGCCGTGGCGATTGCCCTGCCCGCGGTGGGGGTCCTGCTGGCGGCGCCTCTGGGCGTCCTGTAGAGGGAGCCGCCCATGCGCCGTTACTGGGCCATCGTCGCTCTCCTGGTCGCCGCCGTCCTCCTCGTGACCCTGGCCATCACTTACGGACTCCTCAACCTGGGCCGCCCTTCCCAGCCCACGCCCGAGCCCATCGCGGACGCGCCCCCCGCGCCCGAAGTCGTGGCGCCGGAGACGAAGCGGATGTTGGTCGCGGCCCGCTACCTCGCCGTCGGCGCCCTCCTCGGTGAGGCCGACGTCGTCTCCGAGCCGCTGGAGGTCGGCCGGATCCCGGCAGGCGCGATCCCCGGGTCCGACGACGACGACATCCTCGGCACTGCGGTGCGCGTCCCCATCGACGCGGGCACGCCCGTGCTGTCCACCGATCTGGTGCATCCCGGGGCGCGCGGCTTCCTGTCCCTCATCCTCTCCCCCGGCATGAGGGCGGTGTCCGTGCACATCGGTCCGGCGACCCGACATGCCGGCCTCATCGATCCCGGAGACCGGGTGGACGTCATCTTCACCGCGAGCGCGCCATCCCTGGAGCGGTTCGAGGTGGACGAGCTCGTCCCGGCGACGGGCGGGGCCCGGCTGAGCCGGACGGTGTTCGAGGACCTCCGGGTGCTCGCCATCGACCGCACGGTGCGTCCCCCGGCCGTCGGCGGCGAGGAGCCTCCCGACCAGCGCCAGGAAATCGCCACCGCCACGCTGGAGGTCTCTCCCGCCCAGGCGCCCGCCCTGGTCCACGCCGGTCGGGAGGGCGAGCTCGCCCTGGTGGTGCGGGCCGCACGATCCGCGCCGGATCCGGCCCCGCCCCCGTCGGTGGCGCACCTCCAGGGGCTGCTCCTGCCGGACGCCAGACCGGCGAGCCCTCCTCCCCCTCCTTCCCCTCCTCTCATGGCGCTCCCCAGGACGGTGACGATCTACCGCCCCGACTCCGAGGCCGAGGTGAAGTTCCCCGACGTCGGCCCGCCCGAGACGACCTGGACTTCGGCCCGCATTCCGTCCCCGCCGCTTCCCTCTCCGGACCTGCCCCCGGAGGAGCCGTCATGATTCCCGGAGCGGGGATTCTTTCGACCTTCACGCCGGCCGGCGCCGCCGGACGCCCGGTATCGGCTCGAACAAGAGGCACCCCGAGGCCGTGATCCGTCTCCGTCCCGGCGGCCGGCGCCGCGTCCTGCCCGCCCTGGCCCTGTCGCTCGCCTGCGTTCCTCTGGCGGTGGTGTCCTCCCCGACCGTGGACGACGTGGTGGCCGCGCTCCGCGCGGACGACGACGCCCGCGCGGGGACGTTGCTCGACGAGCTTCGGACCCAGGGTCTGGGGAACGCCTCCGAGGTGCGTTTCCTCCGGGGCGTGCTGCATCTGCGCGCCGGGGAGGGGGCGGAGGCGGCCCGGGTGTTCGACGAACTCGAAGCGTCCGAAGGGCCGACGCCGGCGTTCGCGTCCGGTCGGGCCCTGGCCGCCTGGGCCGCGGGACGGCCCGCGGAGGCCCGTACCCGCCTCGAACATGCGACCCGGCTCTGGCCTCAGGATCCCGGGGTATGGGCCAATCTGGGCGACGTCTACCGTGCGCTCGCGGCGCACGCCTACCAGCGGGTCCGCGTGCTGCGCCGCCACGCGGACGCCGAAGCGCCCTCGCCCACCGCTCCGGTCCTGTCCGCGCAGCCCGGTACGCTGCTGTCTTCCGGCGCCCCCCCGGTCCCGACGGTCGTTCCCGCGGGACCGGCCCAGGCCGGGGCGCCGGCGCCGGACGAGCCTGCGGCCCCTGCCCAATCCGCAGCGCCTTCCGAAGCCCCTGCCGAAGCCATGGCCGCAGCCGACCCCGCGGGGACGACCGAAGCCCGGGCCGACCCCACCGCTCCGGCTGGTCCCACGCCTTCTTCCGGCCCGAGCGCATCCTCCTCGCCGCCGCCTTCCCCGGCGTCCCTCCCGCCCTCCCCGGAAGCAACGCCGGAACCTCCGCCTCCCGCGGCATCCTTCTCCCCTCCGTCTCCGCAGAGCATGCCTTCGGGGCCCGCGCCTCCCTCCCCGGAGACGCCCAAGAGCCCCGCCGTGTGTTTCCTGGCGGGCCCCTGGCCCGACGCGCCTCCCGACGAGGCCGTGGAATGGCTCCACGCGCGCGACGCCCGAGTGCTGTCCTACCGGACCCGCTCCTCCCACTACCGCGTGTATCTGGGGCCGTTCGAGGACCGCAACGAGGCGGTGCAGACGATGATCTCCCTGAAGAAGGACCTGGGGATCGGCGACGTGGCATGGATCCCCGCCGGCCCGCTTCGCGACGCGGTATCCCTCGGGGTCTACCTGAAGCGGGAGAGCGTGGACCGCCGGCTTGGCGCGTTGCACGCCCTCGGTCTCGACCCCAAGGTGCAGCCCCCTCGGGCGGGGAACTGGCTGCTCGGAGCGACGTCCGACCCCGAGGTTCTCCTGACACAGTGGCCCGGCAGCTTTCCGGACGTGCCTCTGGCGCCCGAGCGTTGTCCGCCGTCCCGGTGAGAGCCGGTTGCGGGAGACCTGGGGCGCCCGTCCCTGCGGTACGCCTCCGTCTCCATGCCGGCACGCCGCCGGCGCGCATCGCCGGCGGGGAGGCCGTGGATGCCCCGGCCTGATCGCCGTGCGGTCCTCTGCCTCCTTCTGCTCGCCGCCGTTCTCGCGGCCTATGCCCCCGCCCTGCTCCACGGCGGGTTCACGTGGGACGACTACAAGTACGTCGAGGCGAACCCCCGCCTGACCGGCCCGGAGGGACTGAAGGCGCTCTGGCTCCAGCCCGGTACGGCGTCCTCCCGCGAGGCGGCCGTTCCCGAGGTCGAGGTGCACTGGTTCCCGGTGCTCTACACCTCGTTCTGGATCGAACGCCGGCTCTGGGGGTCGTTCCGGGCGCCCGGCTTCCACGGCACGAACCTGCTGATCCACTTCTGCAACGCCCTGCTGGCATGGGGGCTCCTCGCCCGGCTGCGGGTCCCCGGCCCCTTCCTCGTGGCCCTGATCTGGGCGGTGCATCCCGGAGCCATGGAGGCCGTCGGCTTCGTCATGGGCCGCAAGGACCTCCTCCCCGCGACCTTCATCCTGCTGGCGGCCCGGGTCTGGCTGGCGCCCCGTGACGCGGCCACGGCCGGGCCGGCCGCCCACGCCCCGACGTGGCCGGCGGTCGCCGGAACGGTGCTGCTGGGCACGGCGGGGATGCTCTGCAAGACGACGGCGGTGGTGCTGCCCGTGCTCCTCCTGCTCCTCCACCTCCGGCGGGGGGATCCCCTGTCCCGGGGGCTCGCCGCGCGTCTTGCCGTGCTGCAGGCGGTCCTGGCCGGCGTGGCGCTCTTCCAGTGGTTCGTCTTCACCCGGCTCTCCGATCCGGCCGTCCACGACTTCTCGTTCACGGAACGCATCCTCCTGGCGGCCCGGGCCGCCTGGACGCACCTCTTTCTGACCCTCGTGCCCGGACCCTCCCCCCTGCGCTTCCATTCGTGGACGGTCTCCCCCACCGACCTCGCGGGCTGGGCGGCGCTGGCCGCCTGGGGCATCGTCCTGGCCGCCGCCCTTCGCCTCCGGCCGTACGGCCGATCCGCGCTGCTTCTCCCCTCCGCTGCGCCCCCCTCCGCTGCTCCGGCGCGTCTCGGCCGAGAGGTGCGTGAGGTGCACCGAGCTCTTCCCCCCCGCTTCCTCCTGACGGGGACCGGTATCGGACTGCTGTGGTTCCTGGTCTGCCTCTCCCCGACCCTGGGACTCGTGGACCATCCTTCCCTCCACATGTCCCTCGCGTGGTCGCGGTACCGCTACCTGGCGTCGCTGGGTCCGTGGGCGCTCGCGGTGGGCCTGGGGCTTGCGGTGCTGCACCACGTGTCGCGGCAGCCGCCCGGATTGCCCCGCGCGCTCGGGCGGGGCGCCTTGCGCGGCCTCGGCCTTGCGGCCCTGCTGACCGCCGGCCTCACCACCGCGCGCTTCTCCATCCTCTTCTCCAACGACGCCACCTGGTTCCAGCACCTCGCCCGGCACGCGCCGGCGTCCGACTGGATCGCGAGCCACTTCGTCAATGCGCTCATCCGCGCCGGCCATACCGGACGGGCGCTGCGTGCCGCCGAAGCGCGCTTCCTCTCCGACCCCTCCCGCGTACGCTACCGCCGCGACCGGGCCGTCGCCCGCATGGCCGCGGGCCGTCGCGACGAGGCCCGCGCGGACTTCCGGGCGCTCGTCTCGCTGCTCGACCGGGACCCGGGCCTGATCCCCCCGCCTCCCTGCGTCTCCCCCCGCACCCTGGCCGGATACCGGCCCCTGGAGCGGGACGATCTGCATCTCGTCTACTTGAACTACGGCATCCTGCTCTCCGAGCTCGACCGCCCGCACGAAGCGCGGGACATGTTCTACCGGGCCCGGCAGGTGCGCCCCGGACCCGGCGACGTGTGGGTCTTCCGCACCGATCCCCCGATGGTGGTCGTCGGCCCGCCCGCCGGCTCCGGGGAACGGGAGTGTGCGCCGTAGCCCGGCCATTCCCGCCAGCCAGCCCCCGCCCACTCCGAACATGCCCCTTGAATCGCCGGGGTCGGATGCCCGGGCCGCCGGGGGGGCCGGGAATTCCCGGTCATGCGGTCTGTCCGGAGGTCGGCGGGCCGCCGCAGACTGACGGACCGGCCATTCCCGCTCACGCTCCGGACACGGTCATGTCACCGGGATTTCGCGGCCCTTTCTACCGTCCGAGCGTCTGGTTGCGGCGATTCGATGGATGTGTTCGGACCTGGCGGGAATTGCTGTCCCTTGGCCCTTGAAAAATACAGGGGTGCACGAGTGCGCCCCTGGGACGGCAACAAATCAGGGCGCATTTCTCCCGCTCTTCCAGGCAGCTCCCCGATGGGCTGTTCTGAGCCTTGTCTTGCGCGTCGACGCGTCAGGCGTCAACAACATCCTTCACGGCTCCGGCCACGCGGAGCGGCTCATCATCGCAGGCCGAGGACGTCCTGCATGTCGTACAGGCCGGGGGGGCGATCCACGACCCAGCGGGCCGCGCGGACCGCGCCGGCGGCGAAGTTCGCCCGGCTCGCCGAACGGTGGGTCAGCTCGATCCGCTCCCCTTCGCCACCGAACATCACCGTATGCTCGCCGACGACGTCGCCGGCGCGGATGGTCTCGAAGCCGATGGTCCTGCGGTCGCGCGGGCCGGTGCGGCCTTCCCGTCCGTAGACCGCGCACTCGGCGAGGTCGCGGCCCAGCGCGCCGGCGACGATCTCGCCCATGCGCACCGCGGTCCCCGAGGGGGCGTCCACCTTGTTGCGGTGGTGCGCCTCGATGATCTCGACGTCCACGCTGTCGCCCAGCGCGCGCGCCGCGACATCCAGGAGCTTGAAGCAGAGGTTGACCCCGACGCTCATGTTCGGCGCATGGACGATGGCGACGTCGCGGGCGGCGTCTCGGAGCGCCGCGATCCGGTCCGCGGACAGGCCGGTGGTGCCGACGACCATCGGGCGGCGCCGCGACCGGCACGTCCGGGCGTGCTCGACGGTCGGCTCCGGCAGGGTGAAGTCGATGCAGACCTCGGCGGCGTCGAGCGCCCGATCCAGGGAGTCCCCGATCCCCACCCCGATCTCGCCGATGCCGGCGACCGTCCCGGCATCCGCTCCGACGTGGGGGTCGTCCTCCCGCTCGACGGCCGCCGCGACCGTCATCCCGGCCTCGGCATGGACCGCCTGCACCAGCATCCGCCCCATCCGGCCGGCCGCGCCGGCGATCGCGATCGGTATCGTGTCCATGGTCTCGGGGCCCTCCTCGCTGCCGGACTCGGGCAGCGCCGAGTGTGCCACGTCCGCCGGGCCGGATGGATCCGGCTCACCGCCGGCCTGCTCCGAGTCGATCGTTCGTCCCGATGGAAAGACTGTCAATCAATGTGTGATTTCCGGTATTCAATGGAAAACATGAAGAAAGGCCGGAGGTCGCGTCGATCACGCCCTCAGCCCCTCGAAGAACTCCTTCACGGAGCCGAGCCAGGACGTAGCCTTGGGATCGTGGGTCTTGTGGCTGCCCTTCATCGATTCGTCGAATTCGCGCAGCAGCTCCTTCTGCCGCCTGCCCAGGTTCACCGGGGTCTCCACCGTGATCTTGCAGATGAGATCGCCCGGCCCGGCGCCGCGCGCCGAGCGCACGCCCTTGCCGCGCAGCCTGAACAGCCGCCCGGTCTGCGTCTCCGGCGGAACCTTCAGGTTGAGGCGTCCGTCGAGGGTGGGCACCTCGATCTCGCCGCCGAGCGCCGCCATCGGGAATCCGATCGGCACCTCGCAGTACAGATTCGTGCCGTCGCGCACGAAGATGGGATGCTCGCGTACCTGGACCTCGACGTAGAGGTCGCCCGAGGGGCCGCCTCGCTCCCCCGGCTGGCCCTCCCCGCCGACCCGGATCCGATCACCGGTGTCGACTCCGGGCGGGATCGTGACCGACAAGGTCTTCTCGCGCCGGACCTTGCCGCGGCCCCGGCACTCCCGGCAGGGATCGGTGATGACGGTCCCGGCGCCACGGCAGCGGGGACAGGTCTGCTGGATCGAGAAGAACCCCTGCTGAACGCGGACCTGCCCCTGGCCGCCGCACGTCCCGCAGGTCGAGGGCGAGGCGCCGGGCGCCGCGCCGGTTCCCGAGCAACCCTCGCAGGCGACCTCGGTGGGGAAGCGTATCCGCGAGGTCGTGCCCGCCACCGCCTCCTCGAGCCCGAGCTCCAGCTCGTAGCGAAGGTCGGCGCCGCGATAGACCCGCTGGCCGCCGCTCCGCCCGCCGAAGATGTCGCCGAAGACTTCGTCGAAGATGTCTCGAAATCCACCACCGCCCGAGAATCCGCCGCCGCCCGCCTCCACCCCGGCGTGGCCGAAGCGATCGTAGGCGGCCCGCTTCTGGCGATCGGAGAGGACGTCGTAGGCCTCCTTCGCCTCCTTGAACTTCTCCTCCGCCGCGGCGTCGTCGGGGTTCCGATCGGGATGGAACTTCATCGCCAGGCGGCGGTAGGCATTCTTGAGATCGGCGTCGCCGGCGTCGCGGGACACCCCCAACACGTCGTAGTAGTCCCGTTTCGCCATGGCCGCCAGCCGTGTGTCGGAGCTCGATCCCTCCGGATCCGCCGAACGTCACGGCGCCGGACGAGCCCCCCGATTCGGCCCGCCTTCGGGGGGCGGCCGCCTCCGGGGGGGCGGAGTCGATCCCGATGATGCCGGGGGGAACGTACCGGGTCGAGCGGTCGTCGCCGACCCGGTGGATGGATGATCGCTTCAGCGGCGCTCGTCCCGGACTTCCTCGAACTCCGCGTCCACCACGTCGTCCGCACCGCCCGCGCCCGGCCCGGCCTCGCCGCTGCCGCCGCCTGCCGGCGGGGGGCCGTCCCCGCCCTGCTGCTTCTGGTAGACGCGCTCGGCGAGCTTCCCGGAGAGCTCGGCGAGCGCCTGCGTCTTCGCCTCGATCTCCGCCTTGTCGTCGCCGGCCACGGCCGTCTCCAGCGCCTTGATCGCCGACTCGATCTCCCCCTTCTCCTGCTCGCCGACCTGCTCCCCGAGATCGGCCATCGACTTCTTCGTCGCGTGGATCATGCCGTCGGCCTGGTTCCTCGCGTCCACCAGCTCCCGGAACCTGCGGTCCTCGTCGGCGTGCGCCTCGGCATCCTTGACCATGCGCTCGATCTCGTCGTCGGCCAACCCCGACGACGCTCGAATCACGATCGACTGCTCCTTGCCCGTGGCCTTGTTCTTCGCCGAGACGTTCAGGATCCCGTTGGCGTCGATGTCGAAGGTCACCTCGATCTGCGGCACCCCGCGCGGCGCCGGGGGGATGTCGGTCAGGTCGAAGCGGCCCAGGGACTTGTTGTCCGCCGAACGCTCGCGCTCGCCCTGCAGCACGTGCACGGTCACCGCGTGCTGGTTGTCGTCGGCGGTGGAGAACACCTGCGAGTGCTTGGTCGGGATCGTGGTGTTCTTCTCGATGAGCTTCGTCATCACCCCGCCGAGGGTCTCGATCCCGAGCGAGAGCGGCGTCACGTCGAGCAGGAGCACGTCCTTCACGTCGCCGGCCAGCACCCCGGCCTGGATCGCCGCCCCTACCGCCACCGCCTCGTCCGGGTTCACGTCCCGGCGCGGCTCCTGGCCGAAGATCGACTTCACCATCTCCTGCACCTTCGGCGTCCGGGTCTGGCCGCCCACCAGGATCACGTCCGAGATGTCCGATCCCGACACCCCCGCGTCCTTCATCGCCACCCGGCACGGCTCCATGGTGCGGACGATCAGATCCTCGACCAGCGACTCCAGCTTCGCGCGCGTGAGCTTCATGTTCAGGTGCTTCGGCCCGCTCGCGTCCGCCGTGATGTAGGGCAGGTTCACCTCCGTCTGCTGGCTCGACGAGAGCTCGATCTTCGCCTTCTCCGCCGCCTCCTTCAGCCGCTGCAGGGCCAGAGGGTCGTTGTGGAGGTCGATCCCGGACTCTTTCTTGAACTCGTCGGAGAGGTAGTCGATGACGCGGAGGTCGAAGTCCTCCCCCCCCAGGAACGTATCCCCGTTCGTCGACAGCACCTCGAACTGGTGCTCGCCGTCGATCTCGGCGATCTCGATGATCGAGACGTCGAAGGTCCCGCCGCCGAGGTCGTACACCGCGATCTTCGAGTCGCCGCGGCGCTTGTCCATGCCGTAGGCCAGCGCCGCCGCGGTCGGCTCGTTGATGATCCGCTTCACGTCCAGGCCCGCGATCCGGCCCGCGTCCTTGGTCGCCTGTCGCTGCGAGTCGTTGAAGTACGCCGGCACCGTGATGACCGCCTCCTTCACCTCCTCGTCGAGGTAGTCGTCCGCGGTCTTCTTCATCTTCTGCAGCACCCGCGCGGAGATCTCCGGCGGGGCCATCCGCCTGCCCTTGGCCTCGACCCAGGCGTCGCCGTTGTCCGCGCCGACGATCCGGTACGGCACCATCCCCGCGTCGCGCTGCACGACCTCGTCCTTGAAGCGGCGACCGATGAGGCGCTTGATCGCGAACAGGGTGTTCTGCGGATTGGTCACCGCCTGGCGCTTCGCGGACTGCCCGACCAGCACCTCGTCGTCCTTGGTGAACGCCACGATCGACGGCGTGGTGCGGTCGCCTTCGCTGTTCTCCAGGACCCTCGTCGTACCGCCTTCCATGGCCGCCACGCACGAGTTCGTGGTGCCCAGGTCGATGCCGATGATCTTGCCCATTCCAGGTGCCTCCGGTGCTGTCCGACCGAGTCGCGGAATACCGGCGCGAGAGCCGCCGAATCTCGATACGGGCGGGATATTTGGGTCCGCCGCCGGGGATTCAACCCCGGCCGCCTACTTCGCGACGATCACCATCGCGGGCCGCACGAGACGTTCGTTGAGCCGATAGCCCTTCTGGACGACGGTGAGCACGGTTCCGGACGCGGCGGTGTCGCTCTCCTGCATGGTCATCGCCTGGTGGAATTCGGGATTGAAGGGATCGCCGGCCGGATCGACGGGCTCGATCCCGAACTTCTCCATCGCCTGCTCGAACATGCGCAGGGTGAGCTCGATCCCTTCCGCGATGCCGGCCGTGGTCGCTCCCTTCTCGGCGGAAGCCGCGAGGCCCAGCTCCAGGCTGTCCTTCACCGGAAGCAGCTCGGAGACGAAGCGCTCCAGCGCGAACTTGTGCGCGTGCGCGAGGTCGCGCTCCGCCCGTCGCCGGACGTTCTCGATCTCGGCCTGCGCGCGCAACGCCCGGTCCAGGTTCTCCTGCGCCGCGCGCCGCGCCTCGGCCAGGGCGTCTTCCGGGCTCCCGTCCGGCGTTTCGGGCTCCTCGGTCCGGACGTGCGCATCGTCCCCTCCGGCCTCCCCGGCCGCCTCTTCACCGTCCGGCCCGCCGGTCTCGCGGCCGGCGCTCCGTCCCTCCGGTGCTCCGGCGCCGGACTCCCGGGTCACGGTCTTGCCGCCCGCCGCACCGGCTACAGCCTCCCGAGCGGCGTCCTCGTCATCCGGCGCTTCGGCTCCGGTCTTCCGTGCGGCCCCCTTGTCATCCGACGTGCCGGCGCCTGCCTCCCGGACGACGCCTCCATCACCCGGCGCTCCGGCCCCCGCCTCCCGGACGGCGGCCTCGTCGTCCGCCGCCCCGGCCCTCGCCTTCGCTTCGTGTTCTTCCTTCGCCATGCCTCGTCTCCCCTTCGATCCGGCTCGCGGCCGGTGTTCCGGCGCGCTCGGGAGCCATCCCCGGCCGGGCACACGCGACGGCCGGACGTCGATGCAGCCGCCGGGTATATTGGGAGTCAGTGGTGTTGATTCAAGGCGGCGCCGAGCAGGCGCGCGGTGACGTCGACGATGGGGATGACCCGCTCGTAGGCCATGCGGGTCGGACCGATGACCCCGAGCACTCCGAGCACCTCGCCTTCGCGCTCGTACGGGGTGGTGACCACGCTGCACCCGTCCAGGACCTTGAAACCGGATTCCTCGCCGATGAAGATCCGGAGACCGTCCGCGAGCAGGCACTGATCGAGGATGTGGAGCAGCTCCGTCTTCTCGTGGAACGCCTCGAACAGATGCCGGAGCTTCTCCAGGTCCGCGAGCTCCCCGTACTCCATGAGGTTCGTCTCTCCGGAGACCAAGAGCGCGTCTTCAACGCCGGCGCCTCTGACGAACGCCTTGTCCGCCATCTCGATCGCCGTGAGCATCAGTGCATCGAGGCTCGAACGGTGCTCCCTGAGCTCCGCGAGCAACGATTCGCGCACCTGGAGCAGGTCCTTGCCCGCGCACGTTTCGTTCAGATAGTTGCCGGCCTGCTGCAGCACCGCCTGGGAACACGGCCGGCCGGGGTGGATGATCCGGTTCTGGACGTCGGAGCCGTTGACCACGAGGATGACCAGCACGCGCTCCGGCGAGAGCGCGATGAATTCGACGTGGCGCAGGATCAGGCGCTCCTGCTTCGGCAGGGTCACGATCCCCGCCATGTGCGTGATGTCGGAGATCAGCGAGGTCGCGGCGTTGACCAGCGGCTCGCGTTCACCCTTCATTTCGAGCTGCGAGCGCAGATGTTCGCGCTGGTCGTCCTTGATCGGCGCAAGCTGGAGCAAACTGTCGACGAAGAAGCGGTACCCCTGGACGGTGGGAACACGGCCGGCGGAGACGTGCGGCGAACGCAGCAGGCCGAGTTCCTCCAGATCCGCCATGACGTTGCGCACCGTCGCGGCGCTCAGATCGAGCCCCGAGTCGCGGGACAGCGTGCGGGAGCCGACCGGCTGGCCGCTGTCGATGTAGCTCTGCACGAGGATCCGGAAAAGATGCTGTGCACGCTCGCTCAGCACGGTTTCCGGCACCGGTGCGCCGGCCTCCCGAAACGCGGATGGTCGATCACGGGGGGAGCCGGACTGCATCGCTCATCCGTTCATGGCCGGGGGTACGGATGCAGCGGAAACGGCGGACGACCCGGCGGATCCTCCATACTTCGGGCGGATCCTCCGGACGAAGGAACCCTTGCCGTCCGGCCCACACACCGGTCCGTGCCTGCTTCGGACTGCCGGCACCTTCTCCGTCCCTTGTCTCGTGAACCGGTGAGGGTGCAGGCTAGCACCCGTTCCACGACAGTGCAAAGCAGCCGCTCTCGGTCGATGACCTCATCACGCTGCTTCGGAGCGCCGGTGTCGAGGCCCTCGTCGACGTCCGCGCCGGGCCTGTCCCGCGCCGCTACCCGCAGTGCAACGATCCGCGGTTGTGCGCGTTTCCCGGCGCCGCCGGCATCCGCCGCCACCGGGCCGGATGCCGGCCCGGCGGGATGCGGCCCCGCCGACCCCGGCTCCGCGCGCCGCGCTCCGGCCGGCTCGGGGCTCCGCCGATTGCGGAGGGGCGTGAAGAAGGCCGGGCAGAGGGACGCGCCCGGAGCCTGGAAGCAGCCGCCCGCAGGATCCCGGAGAGCGCAGTGTCCGCCCGGAACGCGAAGCAACTCGTCCGCATGGCCGGGCGCGGGCCGGCGGCCATGATGTGCGCCGAACACGGACCCCCGGAACGCCACCGCTCCCGCGCCGCGGACCGGCTGGCGCCGCGCGGCGCCGGGGTCGTGCGCCGTCGGCCCCGGCGACCGGCGACCGGAAGCACGCCGTGAATCCGCCTCCCTCGTCTGCGATCGCGACACGCAGGCGGCCCTGCTTCGAGCGGGGCGGAGGTCCTGCCGCAAGTACGCCGCCGGCTCGCGACCGCGGGAACGCTCGTGATACCGTCGCCGGCATCTTCACGGCCCCGGTGTCGCCGCGGCCGGCCAGCGTGCGCGGATCCTGAACCTCCCAATGTTCCGAACCATCGGGCTCATCGCGAAGCACGGCGACCCGCGGGTGGGCGAGACGCTGGACCGGCTGATCGGCATGCTGCGTCCTCGCGGGCTGAACATCGTGCTCGACGCCCGGAGCCGTGGCGCCTGGCCCGGCGGCAGGATCCCTGTCGTCGAACGCGACGCGCTCGGGGAAGGATGCGACCTCGTGGTGGTGGTCGCCGGCGACGGGACCTTCCTGGGCGCGGCCCGCTCCCTGGTCGATCACGAGGTGCCGTTGCTCGGCGTGAACCGCGGCCGCATCGGCTTCCTCACCGACGTGATGCCGGACGAGATGCCGGCCCGGCTGGACGAGATCCTCGACGGCCGCTTCATCGAGGAGAGGCGTTTCCTGCTCGACGTGAGCGTCGAGCGCGGCGGCGAATGCGTCTTCTCGGAGTCCGCCCTGAACGAAGCGGTCGTCCACAAGGGCGGCATGACCCGGCTCATGGAGTTCGAGACGTACATCGACGGCCGACTCGTGAACAGCCAGCGCTCGGACGGACTGATCGTCGCGACCCCGACCGGATCGACCGCGTACGCGCTGTCCGGAGGCGGCCCCATCCTCCACCCTTCGCTCGACGCGATCGTGCTGGTCCCGATCTGCCCGCATACGCTGTCGAGCCGTCCCATCGTGGTCGGGGGCGACAGCGTCGTCGAGGTCGTTCTGGGGCAGGAAGCCGAGACCGGTGTACAGCTCTCGTACGACGGGCAGACGGCGGCGGATCTCGCGGCCGAAGACCGCATCCTGATCCGCAAGCATCGTCCCGACCTCCGCCTCATCCACCCCGCCGGCCACGACTACTACGCAACGCTGAGAGCGAAGCTGCACTGGGGCAAGGGGCTGTGAGCGCGGACGCGGCAGAGTGCGCCGGGGGGTCCCGGCGGCGCCTCGGAGGAGCCCGGCGGTGGTCCAGGACGTCCTGAGAACGCCCCGGAGAGTGCCGATGACGATCCGGGGAGTCCCGTCGGCACACCGGAGCAGACCGGCAGGAGTCCGGGGAGTCCCGGCAGCGTCCCGGAGCGTCCCTGGGGCACACCGGAACCATCCGGCGCGCGACGAGCGGCGCCCTTCATGCTCTCGCACCTGACGATCCGTTCGCTGGCGGTCATCGACTCCCTGGCGCTCGACTGTGCGCCGGGGATGACCGCCCTCACCGGGGAGACCGGCGCGGGGAAGTCCATCCTCGTCGACGCGCTGGGACTGCTCCTCGGCGCGCGGGCCAACGCGGACATGATCCGCGCCGGCGCCGAGCGCGCCGAGGTCTGCGGCGTGTTCGAGACGGGTGCGAACGCGCCGGCGCGGGCATGGCTCGCCGGGCGCGAGATCGACGACGGCGCCGGCGAGTGCATCGTGCGGCGGGTGATCGGCCCCGGCAACCGATCACACGCGTTCGTCAACGACCGCCCGATGCCCGCACACGCCCTGCGCGAGCTCGGCGAACACCTCGTGGACGTCCACGGCCAGCACGCGCACCACCTGCTGCTCGACCGGGATCGCCAGCGGTTCCTCCTCGACGATTTCGGCGGCCACCACGCACTGCTCGACCGGGTCGCGGAGACGGCCGCGCGGTGGCAGGTGCTTCGGCACGAGCTGGACGGGCTCGCCGCGCTCGATACGGACCGCGGTTCCCGGCTCGACTTCCTGCGCTTCCAGCTCGGCGAGCTCGAAGGTCTGGAGCTCGGCGCCGGCGAACCCGAACAGCTCGCGGGCGAGCAGCGCCGGCTCGCGAACGCGGAATCGATCCTGGACGGCTGCCGCCGGGCGCTGGAGCGGCTTGAAGGCGATGACGAGCGCTCGGTGGCGGGCCTGTTCGGCGGAGTACGCCGCGACCTCGAAGCCGTGGCGCGTCACGACCCGCGCGCCGGCGAAGTCCTCGACCTGGTCGAGGTCGCGGCGATCAACGCCGGCGAGGCGGCCTCCGCCCTGCGCGGACTCTCGGAAGGCGTCGACCTCGACCCCGAACGGCTCTCCCAAGTGGAGCGCCGCCTCGGGACCATCCACGATCTCGCCCGCAAGCATCGCGTCCCGCCGCGGGAGCTGCCCGCCCACGTCGAGACGCTGCGCGAGCAGATCGCCCGGCTCGCGTCGAGCGAGCAGCGGGCGGCCGGGATCGAGCGGGAGATCGCGAGTGTCGAGGACACGCACCGGACGCTGTGCTCGCAGCTCACGGCGCTCCGCCGCGAAGCCGCCGGCAAGCTCTCGCAACGGGTCACCGCGAAGATGCGGGAGCTGGGCATGCCCGGCGGGAGCTTCGCGGTCGACCTCCGGGGACTGGAAGCCGAAGTCCCTTCGAAGAGCGGCGCGGACCGGGTGGAGTTCGTCGTAAGCGCGGGTCCCGGCCAACCTCCCCGCGCACTCTCGAAAGTGGCGTCCGGAGGTGAGCTGTCCCGTGTTTCCCTGGCGATCCAGGTGTCGAGCGTGCATGGCTCGGCGGTGCCGACCCTCGTATTCGACGAGGCCGACGTCGGCATCGGAGGAAGGGTGGCGGAGATCGTCGGCCGGCAGTTGCGCGCGCTCGGGGAGTCACATCAGGTACTATGCGTAACCCATCTTGCCCAGGTCGCTTCGCGGGCCCACCATCAGGCCGTCGTCGAGAAGTCGCTCGGACGCGACGGGGCCCCCGGCGTCGCCGTCGCGCCGGTGGCCGGCGATGGCCGGATCGCGGAGATCGCCCGGATGCTGGGCGGTGAGCGGATCACGTCGAAGACGATCGCCCACGCAAGGGAGATGCTCAATGGATCATGACCGAACAGCCGCCCCCCGATCGAGCCGGTTCGCACGCAGAGCCGCCGTCCTCGCGCTGGTGGCCGCGGCCGGCGTCAACGGAGGATGCGAGACGCCCCGGATCCCGGGCGTCTATCGCATGGACATCCAGCAGGGCAACGCCGTCGATCGGGAGATGCTCGACCGGATCGAGATCGGGATGGACCGGGGCAAAGTGCGCTTCATCCTGGGGACGCCGCTCCTCGCCGACCCCTTCCACCAGGATCGGTGGGATTACATCTACAGCTTCCGCACGGGTTCCGAGCCGGTGGTGAGGCAGCGCGTCTCCCTGTACTTCACCGACGATCGACTCGTCCGCATCGAAGACCACCTCGCTCCCGACGGGGTGCCGGGGGCGACGTCCGAACGCATCCAGACCCTGGTCAGGGTACCGCAGCGCAGCGACCGGGAGGGATTCCTGGGCAGCCTCGTCCCGGATTTCCTCAAGCGGGACGAGCGGCCGGTGGACGATCCCGCCGCGGGCGACGCGCCGCCGGTGAAGGAAGCGGAGGAAAACACGGACACTGCACCACCCGGCCCGAGATCCGGCACGGCTTCGAGCGAATAGCCCGGAAAGAAGAAGCCGGCAGCGCATCTTCGGCGCACAACACCGGACTCCGCGCAGAGCGCCCGCGAGCGGAAGGCAGGGGCCCTGCCCGGCCACCCGGCGCGGCCCGGAGAAACCCGGAAAGGAGGAGGCCGGCGGCGCGTCTTCGGCGCTATGCAGAATCGGAGAGAGCGCCGTGCGCCCGGTGCGCCCGCATGCGACGCGCCTCCCTCGGATCGGCCAGCAGCGGGCGCAGCACTTCGATCCGATCCCCCTCCGACACCGGATCGTTCGGCTCGACGCGGCGGCCGAAGACCGCGAAGCCGAGCCTGGTTTCCCGGAGCTCGGGCGCCAGCCGGAACAGTCCCGAGCGCTCGACGCACTCGCACACGGAGCAGCCGGGGTCCACCTCGAAGCCGATCAGCACCTCCCGTGCCGGGTCCGCGTAGGCCAGCTCCACACGCACCCCTTTCACCTCGATCCATAGACCTGGCAGGCGCGCCGGCTGAACGCATCCACCATCGTCTTCGCGATTTCCTCGAAGAGCGGCGCCAGCACCCGGCCGAGCACCCGGTTCGAGATCTCGAAGCGCATCTCGAACCCGACCCGGCAGCCGTCCGCCGCCGTTCCCTCGAACGACCAGTTGCCGTCGAGGTACGAGAACGGCCCGTCGACCAGCTCGATGTCGATGCGCTCCGGCTCCGCCATCCGGTTACGGGTCGTGAACGACTTGCGAACGGGGCCGCGCGCGATCTCCAGACTCGCGGTCACTTCCGTCGGGGTGCGGGCGTGCACCGTCGCGGATCGGCACCAGGGCAGGAACCGCGGGTAACGCTCGACGTCGGCCACGAGGCTGAACATGTCCGGTGCGGTGAACGGGACGTGGACTGAACGGGAGACTCGGGGCATTGGCGACTTGGCGACGGCGACAATGGGATCTCGCGCGGCGCCGGGCCCGGCGTTCGCGCGGCGGGAACGCGCAGAGTAGCATATGCGGTCCCTCGTCCCCTCTCCCGCGGTGCGGCCCCCGCCGGCGCCCGATCCCGGACCATGGCCAGGAAGAAGAAGAGCGCTCCGCCGAACGTCATCGCCCAGAACCGCAAGGCGCGGCACGACTACGCGATCGAGGAGACCCTGGAAGCGGGGATCGCCCTCGAAGGCTGGGAGGTGAAGAGCCTCCGCGACGGACGCCTGCAGCTTCGCGACAGCTTCGCGGCGGTCAGGAGCGGCGAGATCTGGCTGTCCGGAGCGCACATCTCGCCGCTCGGCACCGTCTCGACCCACGTCACCCCTCAGCCCTTGCGGGACCGCAAGCTACTGTTGAAGCGGGACGAGATCTCCCGGCTCATCGGCGCCGTCGAGCGGCGCGGCTACACTCTGGTCGCCCTCGACATGCACTGGAAACGGAGCCGCGCGAAGGTCCTCCTCGCGACTGCCCGGGGGAAGAAGCGGCACGACAAGCGCACGGCGGAGAAGGACCGCGACTGGGAGCGCGAGCGCGCGAGGCTGTTGCGCACCCGCCGGGAATAGACGGCGGCGCCCTGCGCCGGCTTCCCGATCACCTCTCCCCTCCGGGCTTTCACAGCGCATCCGAACCGCCGAGTCGAGCCATCCGCCGGGTACCCGCCTCGCCGGGACGTGAAGACTCCTGTCCGCCCCGATGTGGCAACGTCCCGCGAATCGTTCAACATCGGCGGCCCGGGAGGCCCGGGAACGCTTCGTCGGAGATCAGCCGACATCGTCCGGTACGGCAAGCCGCAGCCGCGCATCGGGACTCCCTCTTCCACATCAGGGGAATAGCTGACGAGAACGAGGCACGTGCTGGCCGCCGGTGCGGCGGTCGCCCTGCTCGTCGGGACCTCCGTACCGCAGACGGCCATCGCCCAGAAGCTGACGATCACGTCGTGGGGCGGCTCGTAGCGCAAGGCGTACTACGAGCCCTTCATGAAGGACACCGGCCTCACCATCCTCGAGGACGAATGGGATGGAAGCATCGCCATCATCCGGGCGATGGTCGAGACCGGCAACTACAAGAACCACCCGGAATCGGACGTTCGGCAGGGCGCGAACACCGCCACCGGTGCGCCGACCCCCCGTAGCGGATGCGCGCCGAGCGGCTCGCAGTGCGCACCCGCAACGGCGGCGAACGCCTCGCTCACCAGCACCCTCCGCCCCAGCGTCCTGGTCAGGTCCTCGATGCGCGCCACCTCGTTGGCGGCCGGGCCGATGACGGAGAATTCGAGCCGCTCCGGCACCCCGATGTTGCCGTACATGACGTCCCCGACATGCAGGCCGAGCCCGAACTCGACGGGCTCCTCCCCCTCCGCCGCAAGGCCATCGTTCGTGCGGGCGAGCCGCGATTCCGCGTCCCGGGCCGCGGCGAGGGCGCGTTCGGCGGCGGCGCGCGCATCGTCGCCATCCGGGCGGATCGGGAAGATCGCGAGCACCGCGTCGCCGATGAAGCGCAGCACCTCCCCGCCGCCGGCGATGACCGCCCCGGCGGTGCACTCGAAATACCGGTTGAGGCGTTCGATGAACACGTGCGGGTCGAGGCGGTCGGCGAGCCGTGTGGAGTCGCGCATGTCGCTGTACCAGATGACGGCGTGGATCCGCTCCCCGTCGCCGCGCCGGATCTGCCCGTCGAGCACCCGGGCGCCGGCGTCCGGACCGAGGTAGGTGTCCAGCACGTTCCGGGTGATCCGGCGCTGGATCTGCACCTTGCACGAGACGGCGTAGCGGCGCTGGATCCGCTCGAGGATCCGGAGATCCTCCTCGCTGAAGCCGCTGGGTCGATCCGTCGCCCACGACCCCATGATGCCGTTGGCGCCCGGCGCCGACTCTTCCTCGCTCGTGAACGGGATCCGGTAGCAGATGTAATCGGTGACCCCGCCGTCACGTAGCTCCTCCAGCACGGGGAAGTCGACGATGGCGCACTCGCCGGTGAGCCGCCGCCGGAGAAACGGCAGGCGGTGCCGCACGAGGTGGTGCATCGGGCTGCGGAACCATTCCTCGGTCGAGAACGCCCGCGCGTGCTGTATCGGGTTGGTGTCCACGCCCTGGTTGCGCTTCCACACGAGGAGCACCGACGCGAACAGCGGATGCAGGGTGCGGAACGCGGTCAGCGCGCGCGCCAGAGGGACGCCCGCGGCGTGCAGGCGCTGGCAACAGCCCTCGAAGATCGACTCGACCCCGGTCTCGCCCAGCGCGCTCGACATCAGCCAGTCCGCGGTCCGGTCGATGAGGATGCCGTCGATGCCGGCGGACGGCGAGGCGACGTTCGGGCCGGCCCCTCCGCTCCGCCGATCGGCCGTCGCCGCCCCTGGTCCACCGTCCGATGGAGACGTCGTATCCCGGCTCATTCCATCCCCTCCTCCTTCTTGCGCCTGCGCAACACATCGAGCACGTCGAGCCGCGTACCGAGGTCGGGCTCGCCGCACTGCGCGAGGATCACCGCCCGCGCCGCATCGCGCAGCTTCACCGCCCGCGTCCAGCTCGATGCGCCTGCCGGCTCGCCCCCCGGCCCGGCCCCCGGCCCCCGGCCCCCGGCATCCGCCGGCTCGGGGCTCGATTCGTCTTCCAATTCGCCGTCTTCCAATTCGGGGATCGGTCCGTCCGCCGATCCCTGGCTCGGCGTCACCGGTGGAGCGGCCGGCGGCGGGGCGATCGGCGGGGCGATCCGGACCGAGACCGTTCCGGGGCGCGGGATCCACTGGCCGTCGCGCAGGGCCGAGCGCGTGCCGGTGATGGTGACGGGAACGACGTGGGCGCCGCCTTCCACCGCGGCGGAGAACGCGCCGAGCCGGAACGGCAGCAGCCCCGGCATGCGGTGCAACGTGCCTTCCGGGAAGAAGCCCAGGGCGTCGCCTCGCGCGAGACGGGCCGCGAGCGAAGCAGCGTCGGCGACGCTGCGCTCGTGGTCCAGCCGATTCACGAACTCGACCCCGAGCGCGCGCAGGAGCGGCGCGATGAACGGATTGGCCGCAAGCTCGCCCTTGACCACGTAGCCGACCCGCGCCGGGATGGCGGCAAAGAGCAGCGGACCGTCGAGATAGCTCGCATGGTTCGCGACGAGAACGTACCGCTCCCCGCTCTTCATGTGCGACAGGCCGCTCGCCCGGATGCGGATGCCGAGGGCCCGGAACGCGGCGCGCGCCAGCATCCGCCCGCGGCGCCAGCGCGCGGGCTTGCTCCCGGGCATCACCACCACCCCGAGCCACACCAGCACGAAGGTGGCCGCGGCGACCACACCGGCATGGGTAGCGTAGGCGGCACGCGCCACGCGCCGCGCCCACGAGCGTATCGTGCCGCCGGCCGCGGCCAGCGCGAGGCGGGCGACCTGCATCCGCACCGAGGCGGCCCCGCGCCGGAGCGCGCCGCTCTCGAACAGATCCCGCACCGCGACCCGCCGGATCTTTCCGCTGGAGGTCTTCAGTACGCTGTGCGGCGGCGCGAGGACGATCTCGTCCGGGGCCGCACCGAGCTCGGCCGCTGCCACGCGGACGATCGCCTCTTCGATCGCCCGCTTGCGCCCGGCGTCGTTTTCACGAGTTTCCGCGACCACCACCAGCCGCTCGGTTCCGGCCGCGGGATCCGGGGAGGCGAAGACCGCGACGCAGCCCTTGCGCACGCCGTCGACCTCGCCCACCGCGGCTTCGAGGTCGTAGGGGTAGAGGTTGCGGCCGGCGCGGACGATGAGGTCCTTGTCGCGCCCGGTGACGTAGAGCTCGCCGCCCGCGACGTAGCCGCGGTCGCCGGAGCGCAGCCATTCGCCGTCGAACAGGGCCCGGGTCGCGGCCGGGTTGCGGAAGTAGCCGCTGGTGGTGGACGGCCCCCGGAACTCCACCGATCCCTCCGCCCGCTCCTCCAGCTCGGTCCCCCGCCCGTCGACGATCCGCACCTCGAATCCCGGAATCGGTGGCCCGCACGAGACGTACCGGAGGGCGTGCCCGGGTGATCCGCCGGCGAGCGATTCCGGGGCGGGCGGGCTGCCGGCGGGGGGTCCTTCCGCGTGCGGTCCTCCGGCGGACGGTCCTCCGGCGTGCGGCCTTCCGGCGTACAACTCTCCGGCGGGTGGTCCTCCAGCGTGCGGCCCATCAACGGACGGCCCACCGGCGGACGTTCCACCGGCAGGTATTCCATCGACGGGCATCGCGCCAACGAGCGGCGCCGCCCGGGAGCGGCGGGCCATCGCCTCGGCGTCCACCACGTCGATCCGCGGCCCGCGGCCGATGGGGGTGAACGCCACCCCCAGGGTCGCCTCCGCCAGACCGTACACCGGGGTCATGGCCTTGGGGGGGAGCCCATAGGGGGTGAATTTCGCCGTGAACCGGTCCATCGTATCCGGGCTGACCGGCTCGGCGCCGTTGAACGCGAGCCGCCAGCTCGACAGATCGAGCCCCTCGGCCTCCTCCGGTCCGATGCGCCGCACGCACAATTCGTAGGCGAAGTTCGGCCCGCCGGAGAGCGTGCCCCGATGCCGGTGGATCGCTTCGAGCCAGCGCGCGGGACGGGCGAGGAAATCGAGCGGGGACATGAGCACCAGCGGGAACCCGTAGTACAGGCTCCCCATCCACGCCCCGATGAGCCCCATGTCGTGGTAGAGCGGGAGCCAGCTCACGAACACGTCGCGCGGCGTCGCCCCGAGCGCCACGGCCATGGCCTTCAGCGAGGCGATCACGTCGCCGTGGCTGAGCACCACCCCCTTGGGACTGCCGGTGCTGCCGGAGGTGTACTGGAGGAAGGCGGTCGAGGATTCGTCGAGGCCCGGGCGCTCCCGAAACCGGCCGTCCCGGTCGAGCCCGGCCACGTCGACCACCGAATCGAGCCCCGGGACCTGCGCGGTCAGCAGCTTCGAGACCCCGAGGGCGGGGGCGAAGGTCACGAGGGTGCGGGTCCTCGCGTTCGCGAGGATCCCCGCGTGGCGCCTCACGTGGTCTTCGAGCTGGCTCAGCCGCGCGGGCGGGTAGATCGGCACCGGGATCGCCCCGGCGATCTGCACCGCGAGGAAGGTCGCGAGGTAGTCGAGGCCGGTGGGCAGCATCAACGCCGCGGACTGGCCCGGCGAAAGCCCCCGGTTGGCGAGGCCGGCCGCGATGTGCTCGGCGCGATCCACCAGCGCCGCGAAGGTGATCCGCGCCGGCTCGCCCTCCGATCCGTAGAGCTCGACGTGGACGCGCCCGCCGTGGCGGCGGGCGTGGAAATCGACCGCTTCGAGCAGCGTCCCGGCGCCGGTGGGGATCGCGTCCGCCGCTTCCGACCTCGTTTCGTGATCGCGGACCGCCGCCGGCATCCTCCGGCGCCGGCCGCCGGCCAGGAGCGCCGGCAGCAGCTCCCGCGCCGTCTCCGCGTTGGCCATGACGGCTTCGGGGATCGTGGCTCCGAACGTGCGTTCGAGCCGCGAGAGCAGCTCCATGCGCGAGAGGCTGTCGAGCCCGAGATCGCGGTCGAGCGAGCTGTCGAGGGTGACGTCGGCGCGCGCGCCGAGATGGGGGTGGAGCTCGGCGACGATCTCTCGCATCGCCGCGACGAGCGCTTGCGCGTCGGGGGGCTGCGGCTCGGTCGATGCTTCTTCTACGCGATCGGACATGGCGCCGGGCACCGTCGGAACGGCTCCGCAGGGGACGATGGAGACATCGATGATACCGCCGCCGTCTCGTGACCGCCGGTGACCGGCGGCGCGTTCCTTGTAGTCCCCGGGACATCGGGTGCCTTTCCGCGGCACGATCCGCGTGACGTACTCCCTGGAACCCCCGAGGCGTCGCCATCTTCAGGATTGAGCCGGATTGGCGCGCGGCGACCCCGGCAGCACGGGCGTCCGTCAGGACGCGCCGCTCCCGGAATGCAGATTCCCGCCCCGCTTCCGCGAGGACATGCTTGCGCGGAGCCTGCCCTCGCGGAAGCGGGGGAATGACCGGGGCGGACGGGATGCCCGCGCTCCCGACCCGATGCAGCCCCGCTTGGCCCCGGCGGTCCGGGAGGCGGAGCCACGCTGGATCGAATCATGCACGAGACACGGCGCCGCCTTTACCAGGTGGGTCCGCTCGGAGCGGGGCACCAGTAGTACGGCGCCGCGCAACGTACCCACTGCGACGTTGGGGCGTCACCGGCGCCGTATCCCGGGGCGCCACGACTCCGGGCCGGCGTCCATCCGCCGATGCCGGCCGCCCAACCTTCGCCGGCCGGGAACGCGCGGGATCCCGGGTTGCGATAGGGCCCCGGCGGGGCGGGCCAGGCGGCTTCCGAGTCCGCCCAGGCCGCCGCGACTCGCGCAGCCGGGGGCAACAAGGGGGATGCGCCGGCCTCGCCAATCGCCCGCGCGAGCACGGCGCCGTCCGGAACGGGCGCCGGGCCGGAGACTTGCGGCCTCTCCGTGCCCGCGGTCACGGACGCCACGGCCGACGTCGGGGCAGCGGCATCGTGGCCGCCCGCCACCGCCGCCTCGCGCTCCATCCCTCCGCGGAACACGAGTACGAGAAATCCGATGATGATCAGCGGGCCCCACAGCGCCAGGAAACCACCGAGGCCGCCGAGCTCCTCGGGCGCCGCGTCCATCTTGCGCGCACCGGGAGGCATCGGAGCGATCCGTCTCGGTGCATCGGCCGGTGGGGTGCGCCTCGCGGCCGAGGGAAGAGCGCTCTCGGAGGCATCCGACGGGGTGGTGGCCGGAGCCGCCGCGGTCTCCGGGGCGACTGTGGCCGGAGCAGCGGTGGCTGAAGCGTCGTTGGCCGGGACGGCGGCGTCAGGAGCGGCACCGGGTGGAGCGGCAGGGGGCGGAGATGCGGCAACCGGAACGGCGGTGGGCGCCGCGGCCGGCTTCGCGGCCGCCCTCTTTTTCTTCGCCCTGCCGTCGCCGCTCGTCGCGGCTGCCTTCTTCGCCGTCTTCTTCGCGGTCTTTTTCGTGACCTTCTTCGCCGTCTTCTTCGCGGCCTTCTTCGTTGCTTTCTTCGCGGCAGACCGAACGCCGCCGCGCGCAGGCTTCGGCGTTTCGTCCCCGGAGCCCTGCGTCGTGTCGCTGATGGTCTTGTCGTCGATCATCGCTCTCGATCTCCCCGTCGATGGTCGCTTCGATGACGGGCCCTGCCGCCGGCGTGCGGCAGCCGGCCGAGCACTCCCGCGGCCGGACACCGGACCGGTGGAGCCGGCGCGGGCCGGACAGCACGAGCCGCGGCTGCGGCCGATCCGCCGGTGACGCCTCACGGCTCGGATGGCCGCGAACCCGTCCGCGGCCCGGCCGCTGAATGCGCCATGCGGGCCACCGCGGGCCGGTGCGCCATGCCGGCAGCCCGGACGGGACCCCCGGCGGTCTTGTGCACGGGGCGTCGTCCGCTGCTCCCGTCCACCCATGACGGCCGTGCACCCGGAGCGACCCACCCTCACCGGCCCGGATGGCGTCCCGCGGCGGCTTTGCCACCCCGTGTTCGGGGAGCCCCCGCATTCGGGGCGCCCTCTCCGTCGTCGGGTCGGATGCTACCACGCCGAATCCGGCCGCCACGCCCACCGTGCCAGGACCCGGTTCACGTACCATGACGTGGACGCGATGAACGCTCCCTTCCCTCCCGTCACCGCCACCTTGCTGCTCCAGGGCGGGCGGGCCCTGTCGGCCTTTCGCCGCGAGCGGTTGCTCCTGCGCGTACGCACGCGCCATCCCGCGGTCACCGGCCTCGACGGACGCTGGATCTACTTTGCCCGCTCCGGCGACACCGCGCCCTGGCTCATCGAGCGGATCGAGCGGCTCCTCGACGCCTGGCGCCTCGCGGGCGCACGGGCGGAGGCTGCGCTCGACGGCAGGATCGTCGTGGCGCCCCGCCCGGGCACGATCTCGCCATGGTCGAGCAAGGTGACCGACGTCCTCCGCCACTGCGGCCTGGATGCAGTGGCGCGCATCGAGCGCGGCGTCGCGTGGTCGATCGCGTGCGAGGGCGGATCTTCCCGCGAGTACGCGGGGGCGCTCGCCGGATCCGGTCTGCTGCACGATCGCATGACGGAGTGCGCATTCGTCCCGGACACACTTGTCCCGGGCGCCGCTGGCGCTGTAACGGCCCCTCCGCACTCCACGATCGCCCTCGGCGCCTTGCGGGACGCCAACGAGGCGCTCGGCCTCGCGCTGATCCCTGAAGAGATCGACTACCTTCGCGAGCGGTTCGGTGCGCTCGGACGCGACCCGACCGACGTCGAGCTGATGACGTTCGCGCAGGTGAATTCCGAGCACTGCCGCCACAAGATCTTCAACGCTTCCTGGACCATCGACGGCGTCGAGCGCGAACGGTCGCTGTTCGAAATGATCCGCCACACCCATGTACACCACCCGGGCGGGGTGCTGTCCGCGTACCGCGACAACGCGGCGGTCATGCGCGGCCACGAGGCGAGCTGGTTCGCCCCGGATCCGCGCACGGGGCGCTACTCGGCCGAACCGGGGCGCGTCGAGATCCTGATGAAGGTGGAGACGCACAACCACCCGACCGCGATCTCCCCCTTCCCGGGCGCCGCGACCGGCGCGGGCGGCGAGATCCGCGACGAGGCGGCGACGGGCCGCGGCGCCCGTACCAAGGCGGGCGTCACCGGGTTCTCGGTCTCGAACCTGCGCATCCCGGGCTTCGTGCAGCCGTGGGAGCACGAACACCACGGCACGCCGGGGCACGTCGCCTCCGCGCTGGAGATCATGCTCGACGGCCCGCTCGGCGCCGCCGCCTTCAACAACGAGTTCGGACGCCCCGTTCTCGGAGGATGTTTCCGTACGCTCGAAATCGACGTCGCTCGTGCGGTCGGCGGCGCCCCCGGCCCCGCGCCGCGGATCTACGGCTACCACAAGCCCCTCATGATCGCGGGCGGGGTCGGCAACGTCCGCGCGGACCAGATCCGGAAGTCCGACGTCCCCCCGGGCGCCCGCCTCGTCGTGCTCGGCGGGCCGGCGATGCGCATCGGCCTCGGTGGCGGAGCGGCGTCCTCGGCCCCGGCGGGGAGCGGCGGGGAGGCGCTCGACTTCGCATCCGTACAGCGCGAGAACCCCGAGATGCAGCGCCGCTGCCAGGAGGTGATCGACCGCTGCCGGCAACTCGGCGCGGACAACCCGATCCTCGCCATCCACGACGTGGGCGCCGGGGGGCTCTCCAACGCGCTGCCCGAGCTGGTCGAAGGCGCCGGGCGGGGCGGTCGGTTCGAGCTGCGCGCCATTCCATGCGACGACCCCGCGATGTCGCCCCTCGAGATCTGGTGCAACGAGTCCCAGGAACGCTACGTCCTCGCCATCGATCCCGATCGGGTTCCCGACTTCGCCGCCCTGTGCGAGCGCGAACGCTGCCCGTGGGCGGACGTGGGAGCGGCGACCCGGAGCCGGTGGATCGAGGTGCGCGACGCCATGTTCGATTCCACCCCGGTCTCGATGCCGATGTCCCTTCTCCTCGGCGACCTACCGCACATGCACCGCCACGCCACCCGCGGGCCATCTCCGCGGGCGGCGTTCGATACGCGCGGGATCGAGATCGGCGCGGCCCTGGAACGGGTGCTGCGCATGCCGGCGGTGGCGGACAAGTCGTTCCTCGTCACCATCGGCGACCGTAGCGTCGGGGGCCTGGTCGCCCGCGATCAGATGGTGGGCCCCTGGCAGGTGCCGGTGGCCGACTGCGCGGTGACCCTGAGCGACTTCCGCGCCTTCACCGGCGAGGCGATGGCGATGGGGGAGCGCGCCCCGGTCGCGCTGCTCGACGCGCGGGCCGCGGCCCGGCTGGCGGTGGTGGAAGCGCTCACGAACCTCGCCGCCGCGGACGTGGTGGAGATCGGCCGGGTAGCGCTCTCGGCGAACTGGACGGCCGCCGGCGGGGAGCCCGGCGAGGATGCGAACCTCTACGACGCGGTGGAGGCGGTGGCGATGGAGCTCTGCCCCACGCTCGGGGTCTCGATACCGGTCGGGAAGGATTCGCTTTCGATGCGCACCGACTGGCGCGACGACGCGGGCGCCCACTCGGTGGTCTCGCCGGTGTCGCTCGTCGTGTCGGCGTTCGCGCCGGTCGAGGACGCGCGCCTGAGCCTGACGCCGATGTTGCGCACCGATGCCGGCGAATCGGCGTTGCTGCTGATCGACCTGGGATGCGGGGCGAACCGCCTGGGCGGCTCCGCCCTTGCGCTCGCGCACGGCCGCCTCGGCGCCGAGGCGCCCGGCGTCGACGGCGGCCGGATCGAGGCAATCCCGGCGCTGTTCCGGGTGCTGTCGCGCTTGCGCCGCGAAGGGTGGGCGGCGGCGTACCACGACCGCTCCGACGGCGGCCTCGCCGCGTGCGTGCTGGAAATGGCGTTCGCGGGCCGTACAGGGATCGACGTCGACGCGGGTCCGCTCGGCGCCGATCCGATCGCGGCGCTGTTCTGCGAAGAGCCCGGCGCGGTGCTGCAGATCCGCGAGGCCGACGTGGCCGCGGTACGCGCTGCCTTCGCCTCCGAGCCCTCGCTCGCGGACTGCGTCCACCGGATCGGAAGGGTCGAACCGGGCGACCGTGTGCGGTTCAGAACCGGCCGGGAGGTTCTGCACGAGGCGTCCCGCACCCGGTTGCACCAGATGTGGTCGGAAACTTCGTACCGGATGCAGCGCCTTCGCGACGATCCGGAGTGCGCGACGGAGGAATACGCGCGTATCGCGGACGAGGACGAACGCGGGTTGTGGTGCAGGACCACGTTCAACGTCGACGCCGGTCCCGTCGCCCCTTTCACCCCCCGCGCCCGACCCAGGGTCGCGGTGCTCCGCGAGCAGGGTGTGAACGGGCACGTGGAGATGGCCGCGGCGTTCGATGCGGGCGGCTTCGACGCCTGCGACGTGCACATGAGCGATCTGGCGAGCGGCCGGGTGTCGCTCGCGGGCTTCACCGGCCTTGCCGCGTGCGGCGGCTTCTCGTTCGGCGACGTGCTCGGGGCCGGCGGAGGGTGGGCGAACTCGATCCTGTTCAACCCCCGCTGCCGCGACGAGTTCGAGGCGTTCTTCCGACGCGGCGACACGTTCACGCTCGGCGTGTGCAACGGATGCCAGATGCTCGCGCGGCTGCGCGACCTCATCCCCGGCGCGGACGCCTGGCCCCGCTTCGTGCGCAACCGCTCCGAGCAGTTCGAGGCTCGGCTCGTGATGATCCGGATCGACGATTCCCCGTCACTGTTCTTCAGGGGAATGGAAGGCTCGGAGCTTCCTGCCGTCGTGGCGCACGGCGAGGGCCGCGCGGTGTTCGACGGCGATGCGCTCGACCGCGCGCAACGCGATCGGCTGATCTGCCTGCGCTACGTCGCGTCCGGCGGCGTCACGGCCCAGCGCCACCCCGCCAACCCCAACGGCTCCGAGGCCGGCGTGACCGGCGTCACCACCCCGGATGGTCGGGTGACGATCCTGATGCCGCACCCGGAACGGCTCGTCCGGGCGGTGCAGCATTCCTGGCGCCCTCCGCATTGGCGCGACGAGGACGGCCCGTGGCTGCGCATGTTCAGGAACGCCCGCCTCTGGGCGGTCTGGAATCCTTGATTCGCGAAAATGACGTCGGAAAATCGTCCTTTCGTTGCAGGCCTGCGCTCCGGAAGCCCCGCGCCCGGATTGGTGCGGTTCCCGGAAGCGCAGGCGCCTCTCCCGCAACCGGCCGAAGGCCCGCGAGACGAGCCCCGCGAGGTGGGTCCGACAGGTGTGCTCAATGGGCAGGCGATACGGGCGGGACGACCCCCGAACGTGACGAAGCGTCGACATCCGCCCGGAGACCGTCCCCGGCGACGGCGGGCCGGGGAACCGGGGCCGGGGAACCGGGGCCGGGGAACCGGGGCCGGGGAGAACGGTCCCACCGTGAAACGAACGTCGAACCACGGAGTCTGCCATGTTGATCAAACACCCAAGCGACGTCCAGCCGTCGGACATCACCCCCCGGTCGGTCTTCCGCAACCGACGGCGGTTCATGCGCGACACCGCCGGCATCGCCACCGCCGCCATGCTCGGCGGCGGCCTCTCGCTGTTCGGGCCGCGCGGGGCCACCGGGGCGCTCGCGACCGACGAAGACGCCCAGACGGAGAAGCTCGAAGGCGTCGTCGAGAGCGCCTATCGGACCGACGAAGAGTTGACCCCCTACTCCGACGTCACGAGCTACAACAACTTCTACGAGTTCGGGACGGACAAGCGGGATCCCGCCCGGTACGCGGACGACTTCACCCCGCGTCCGTGGACGGTCACCGTGCTCGGGGAATGCGAAAAGCCGGGTGAATACGGCTATGAAGACATCGTGAAGCCCCACCGGCTCGAAGAGCGGATCTACCGGTTCCGCTGCGTCGAGGCATGGTCGATGGTGATCCCCTGGGTCGGGGCTCCGCTCGGGGACGTACTGGCGCGGTTCGCCCCCACGTCCAAGGCGAAGTACGTCGCCTTCCGCACCGTGTTCCGTCCCGAGGAGATGCGCGGCCAGCGCCGGGCCATCCTCGACTGGCCCTACGTCGAGGGCTTGCGGATCGACGAGGCGATGCATCCGCTGACCCTCCTCACGGTCGGCCTGTACGGCCGGGTGCTGCCCAACCAGAACGGCGCCCCGATCCGCCTCGTCGTCCCTTGGAAGTACGGCTTCAAGAGCATCAAGTCGATCGTGGCGATCGAGTTCACCGAAGAGGAGCCCCCGACGACCTGGAACCGGTCCGCGCCGCGTGAGTACGGGTTCTACTCGAACGTGAACCCGGAGGTCTCCCACCCAAGATGGAGCCAGGCGCGGGAGCGGCGCATCGGCGAGCTGTTCAAGCGCAAGACCCTCATGTTCAACGGCTACGCGGATCAGGTGGCGCACCTCTACGCAGGGATGGACCTCAAGGCGAACTACTGAAGGCGGCGTCCGCGGGAATGCGGAACACCGTTGCGCCGCGACGGCCCTGCCCGCGTGCCTCCTGCCCGTCACCGGGGGCGGTTCCCGCGAGTCGGAGGTGGGGGTACCGCCGCCGGGCCGCGGGAGGCTGCCTCGGGACGTTGTCCGCGCGAACGGCAGCTTCCGCACCTGCCGGCGGGCGCGACCCTCCCCTGCCCACGGGCTCCCGGGCCCGATGGCGACGTCGTTCGCGAAGCGGCTCCGGTCCCGGCGGCGCCGGATGGGAGAACAAGGCGGCGGAGCGGGACGGCGCAGGACCAGGCAATGACCCTCGAACGACGGATCACCTTCCTGAAGGCCGGAGTGTTTGCCGCGGCCCTCATTCCCTTCGCGGCGCTCGTCTTCGCCGGGTTCACGGGCGGACTCGGCGCGAACCCGGTCGAGACCATCACCCACACCACGGGCGAGTGGACCTTGCGCCTGCTCCTCGCGACACTCGCGATCACCCCGTTGCGCCACCTCACCGGCCGGGCGTGGCTGGTCCGGCTGCGCCGGATGGTCGGGCTGTTCGCGTTCTTCTACCTGATGCTCCACTTCATGACCTACATGGTGCTCGACGCATCTCTCGACCTCGCCTACATCGTCGAGGACGTCGCGGACCGCCTCTACATCACCGCGGGCTTCGCGGCCTTCGTGATGCTCGTACCGCTGGCGGCGACCTCCACGAACGCCATGGTGCGCCGGCTCGGGCCGATACGCTGGCGCCGGCTGCACCGCCTCGTCTACGCGGCGGGGATCTGCGGGGCCCTGCACTACCTGTGGCTCGTGAAGGCCGATGTCCGCGAACCGCTCGTCTACGCGGGGATCCTCGCCGCCCTGCTGACGGCACGGCTTCCGTTCGTCGTGAAATGGCTGAAGGCACGCCGCTCGAAGGCCGCGAACCCGCCCTCCCCCACGGCGACGTCCTGATCCCGGTTCGAGGGCGCCGGGGGGTTGCCGGCGCGGGCCATCGCGTGACCGAAACATGGCGCATCGAAGCACACCGGTCGGACCCGGGGACTGACACCGGCGGCCTGTTTCTGTAGAACCCTCCGGCGCGGCGATGCGGTCGGCCGCCCAACCCTGGCGGGGCATCGATGTCGAAGCGCGGCAGCATCACCGACGAGGATCGTGCCCTCTTCCGCCGTGCGATGGGAGGCGTGCAGCGCATCGGGGAAGATCGCCCCCGGCCGGCGCGGACCGGCGTCGCGCCGCGCATCCCGGTCGACCGCACCCGGCACGAGCCTTCGGATCCGCGGGGGCTGAGCGAATCGGAGTGGGCGCCGGAGGTCGCACCGGGTGACGTACTGTCCTTTGCCCGCCCGGGTGTGCAGCGGCGCGCGCTCGTCCGCCTTCGGCGCGGCCGCTTCGAAGTCGAGGCGGATCTCGATCTGCACGGGCGCACCGTCGCCGATGCCGCCGCGGCGCTCGCCCGGTTCCTCGGCGATTCCCGCCGCCGCGGCCGACGCTGTGTGCGCATCGTCCACGGCAAGGGGTTCGGATCTCGAAGCGGCCACCCGATCATGAAGGCGAACGTCGACCGATGGCTCCGCGCCCGCCCCGAGGTGCTCGCGTTCTGCTCCGCGCTCCCGCCGGACGGCGGCACCGGCGCGCTCTACGTACTGCTCAGGCGCTGAGGGCCGGACGTTCGATCCGGCGCCACCGGTGAAACAGATCGATCGTCCAGAACGCGAGGAGCGGGGAGCTCGCCCGCAGCACCGTGCCGGACCCTCGGGTCAAGCCGGGCCATCTGCCGGTACGGACCCGGTCGTCGCTGATCTCCGCCCGTACCGAGCGTCTGACCGTCCGGTTCGCCCGTTGCCTCGGACCCTCTCGCGTGCCTTGCGCGCCATTGCGCACTTGCGGGGTCCCGGCCCTCGTGTCCCTCCCCGCATCGAGTCCGGCCCGTCCATCCGCTCACGTTCTCGAGCTACCGTTCTACGGCGCAGACTCCTGGCGTTCTGCCGGATGTCCTCAAAAGCCGACGAGCCATCCGGCGGAGATGACCCGATGACGGAAGACACGTGCACAATCGCGATCCCTGTCCAACTCATGGGGTCCACCTCTCGTAACACCAGCGCCACCTTGTCGAGAACGCCCGAGTCGGTCATCTCGTGGTAGAAGTCGTTGCCCTCGCGGGTGCGCTCCCCCACCCCGGCGAACACCGAGAAGCCGGAGTGCTCGATGGCGATGTTGCGGATGAGCTCCATCAGGGTGACCGTCTTGCCCACCCCGGCGCCGCCGAAGAGCCCGATCTTGCCGCCCTTGTTGAAGGGGCAGATGAGGTCGATGACCTTGATGCCGGTCTCCAGGATCTCGACCGCCGCGGCCTGATCGACGTAGGCCGGGGCCTTGCGGTGGATGGGCCAGTGCTCCTCGGCGCCGACCTCTCCGCCGCCGTCCACCGGCGTGCCGAGGACGTCCATGATGCGCCCCAGGGTCTTCGGGCCGACCGGCACCGAGATCGGCGCCCCGGTGTTGTCGACCCCGACCCCGCGCTTCAGGCCGTCGGTGGAGCCCATCGCGATGGTGCGCACCACCCCGTCCCCGATCTGCTGCTGCACTTCCAGGGTCAGGCCGTTCTCGACCTTGAGCGCGTCGTAGACCTTGGGCACCGCCGCGCGCGGAAACCGCGCGTCCACGACGGCCCCGATGATTTCGACGATGTTTCCAGAACTCATATTCGTCTCCCTCGGATATTCGTTCGACTCAGGCGCTTTGGTCCGCGGCGTACGACTTTGCGCCGAAACGCAATCTCCGACAGCCTCAATGTATCACATATGCGTTGGATGTCATTACCATGACTGGTAGCGAATTCTTGCCCGTACGTCCCAATTTTCTTGACGATTGGTCATTGCGCATTATTCATCCACATCGGGATCCGGCCCTGTCTCGAAGGGGATTTCGAGACAGATCGACATCGCACTTCTCGATACTTCAAACTTCGCGGCCAGTTTCTCCACGGAATCAACACCCTGATTGATTGCTTCAACGATAAGATCCTTGGGCATCAGGAGATCTGCTGCGAATCGGTTTGCTTGTCTCTCGAGCGGACCGCCCAATCGGCTCCGGTATAGCGCGTCGTCCGTGATTCCTTCTCCGATCTCATCACGATGTAGAACGTAATGGCCCAGCTCGTGTGCAATTGTGAATCGCCGTCTCGTCTTCGGATGCTTTGCATTCGTGTATACGGCATATCCGCTACTTCCGCCGCGCTCGGGATCCATGCGGATCAGGCCCGATGTGTAGTCCGGCCAGCCTTTCGATTTGTAGACCTTTATGCCCATTTCATGCGCAATGTCCAAAACCGGAACCGGAATTCGGCTCTTATATCTGGAGATTATCTCCATAGGTGATTCTGAATTGTTCTTCATCACACCTCCTCCTCCGGTGAATCCGGTTGCATTTTGTGATCAGTCGATCTCAGTTTTGTGTCCGATTCTTCTAATTTTACTCCTTTCAAATACTCTATGACTTCTTGCCTGCGCATCGTCGGGAATATCGGGCATCGCCTGCGCGACGGCGTGACCGGTGCCGAGCCGCTCGCGCTGCTCCACCCAAGCGACGCCGGCCGCGGCCATGGCTTCCCGTACGACGCCCCCGCCGTGACCGTACACGACGTGCACGCGCGCCGCGCCCAGCCGTTGGCCGCGTCGATGACGTGGGAGAGGAACGGGCGCCCGGCCAGAGGATGCAGGACCTTCGGCAGGTCCGAGCGCATGCGCTTCCCCTGCCCCGCCGCGAGGATGACCACGTGCAGCGGCGTCATGCCGGAGGGCGACCCACTCCGGGGGGAATGCCTGGGAGCGGCTTGCTCGAGTATCGATGGGTGCATCGGCTCCTTCCTCCCGTTGACACGACGATTGTAGTCTCCGGGAAGTCCGAGGGGTTTCACGAGTGCAAGGAATCAGCGGAGGACAAAGCGCGGGCAAGTGGTCGCCGGCCACGCGCTTCGCCCATGGGATACTGCCCCGGGTGTTCCGGCCCAACCTCCTGTCTTCGACTGATTGGCCCGTCCGGTAATCGGGATCCACTTCTCCCGACAGTCTTCTGACATGCTCCTGACACAGGGGGTTGACGGCAGGCAGGGCATACATGACCATGAATGTATGAAGACCATTACGATCAATGTATCCGAGCCGGTCTACCGGGATTTCCAGCGCTTCGCCAAGGCGCGAGATCGCACCGCGTCCGAGCTGATCCGGGACGCGATGGAGGAATTTCGCGAGCGAAGGATCCTGCGCTCCACCACATTGGCCGATCTCAATCCGGTTTCCGTAGGTCGGGTGCTGGCGCCGTTGCACATCGGCGATGATCTGCTGGAGGAGATGCTCGACCAGCATGATCGGGCTTGATACGACGTTCCTGGTGCAGCTCGAAATCCAGGAGGCGGAGACCCACGATACGGCGCTGGAAGTACTGCGCGGGAAGATTCTGGGTCGCGACCGCGCGGCGGCGCTGGCGCCCCAGGTGCTCAGCGAGTTCGTCCATGTCGTGACCGACGCGCGCCGCTTCGAGCGGCCGTTGTCCATGGCGCAGGCGCTTGCGAAGGCGAATTTCTGGTGGAGCGCAAAGGAGATAGAAAGAATCTTTCCGCACGAGCGGGCCGTCGGTCAGTTCCTTGCATGGATGGCAGAATACGGCCTCGGACGGAAGCGACTGCTCGATACGCTCCTCGCAGCCACTTGGTACGAAAGCGGAATCACCCGTATCGTCACCTCCAACGCTCGCGACTATCAGGTGTTCGGGGTGTTCGAAGTGATCGAAATACGGAGTCGAGGTGTCCGCATTCAGCATCCCGAACGCCCCTGATGCGGTGATGGTCGGTGGTTCCGCATATGTCGTCGTTCGTGAAGATCGACGTCAGGCGTGCGGAACCGATCTTGTCCCCGGCCTGTGACGTCGGTTTCACGGAAGAGGAATTGCGCCAAGCCAACTTGGCGAAACTGAACGCGCTGCAGGCAGGGAGAGACGTCCAGCGCGCGGGAAGCGCCGCCGGCCGGTGGACCCGCTTCAGCGCCGATTGCGCACCCGGCGGATCGCCCGGAGCTGGGCGGCGGCCTGGGCGAGCTCCGCCCTGGCCCGCGCTTCGTCGATGTCCGCGGCCCGGTCCGCGAGCATGCGCTCGGCCTGCTCCTGCGCGGCCAGCGCCGCCGCCTCGTCGAGGTCCTCGGCGCGCTGCCCGGTGTCGGAGAGCACCGTCACCACGTGGGGCTGGATCTCCAGCATGCCGCCGGAGACGTAGAAGGACTGCTCCTCGCCCCCCGGCATCTTCGCCCGGACCTCGCCCGGCTTGAGCCGGGTGATCAGCGGGGTGTGGCGGGGCAGGATCCCCAATTCCCCCATCGCGCCGGGGGCGACCACCATCTCGCACTCGCCCGAGAAGAGCTCGCGCTCGGCGCTGACGATGTCGAGTCGGATCGTGGCTGGCATGTCTCGTCTCCGGGTCTGGATGCCGGCGCCGCCTCCCGGCGGCGCACCTTGTTCCCGTGGTTCCCGAACCGTTGCGGCTTCGAGGGCCGTTGCGGCTGCGCCACCTTGCGGCGGCGGCGCCCTGCGGCGGCGGTGTCCGATCAGACGCTCTTCGCCTTCTCCCGCACTTCCTCGATGCCGCCGACCATGTAGAAGGCCTGCTCCGGGAACTCGTCCATCTCGCCGTCCGCGATCGCCTTGAAGCCGGCGATGGTGTCCTTGAGCGGCACGTACTTGCCGGACGAGCCGGTGAACACCTCGGCGACGAAGAAGGGCTGGGAGAGGAAGCGCTGGATCTTGCGCGCCCTCGACACCACCAGCTTGTCCTCGTCGGAGAGCTCGTCCATGCCGAGGATCGCGATGATGTCGCGCAGCTCCTTGTAGCGCTGCAGGATCCCCTGCACCCGGCGCGCGACCTCGTAGTGCTCGGCGCCGATGACGAGGGGGTCGAGCTGGCGGCTGGTCGAATCCAGCGGGTCCACCGCCGGGTAGATGCCGAGCTCCGCGATCTGGCGCGAGAGTACCAGGGTCGCGTCGAGGTGGGCGAAGGTGGTGGCCGGGGAAGGGTCGGTGAGGTCGTCGGCGGGGACGTAGATGGCCTGGATCGAAGTGATCGAGCCGGTCTTGGTCGAGGTGATGCGCTCTTGCAGCACCCCCATCTCCTCGGCCAGGGTCGGCTGGTAGCCCACCGCCGAGGGCATGCGCCCGAGCAGGGCCGAGCACTCGGTGCCGGCGAGGGTGTAGCGGTAGATGTTGTCCACGAAGAACAGCACGTCGCGCCCCTCGTCGCGGAAGAACTCGGCCATGGTGAGGCCGGTGAGCCCTACGCGGAGGCGGTTGCCGGGCGGCTCGTTCATCTGGCCGTACACCAGCGCCACCTTGTCGAGGACGCCGGAATCGGTCATCTCGTGGTAGAAGTCGTTGCCCTCGCGGGTGCGCTCCCCCACCCCGGCGAACACCGAGAAGCCGGAGTGCTCGATGGCGATGTTGCGGATGAGCTCCATCAGGGTGACCGTCTTGCCCACCCCGGCGCCGCCGAAGAGCCCGATCTTGCCGCCCTTGTTGAAGGGGCAGATGAGGTCGATGACCTTGATGCCGGTCTCCAGGATCTCCACCGCCGCGGCCTGGTCCACGTAGGCCGGGGCCTTGCGATGGATGGGCCAGTGCTCCTCGGCGCCGACCTCCCCGCCGCCGTCCACCGGTGTGCCGAGGACGTCCATGATGCGCCCCAGCGTCTTCGGGCCGACCGGCACCGAGATCGGCGCCCCGGTGTTGTCGACCCCGATCCCGCGCTTCAGGCCGTCGGTGGAGCCCATCGCGATGGTGCGCACCACCCCGTCGCCGATCTGCTGCTGCACTTCGAGCGTCAGGCCGTTCTCGACCTTGAGCGCGTCGTAGACCTTGGGCACCGCCGCGCGCGGAAACTGCGCGTCCACGACCGCCCCGATGATTTCGACGATGTTTCCGTTGCTCATGTTCATCTCCCTGATGTATCCGTTGAATCCGTCTCCGCCGTGGACGAGCCGTGAAGCGATCTTGGCCGTTCAGGCAACTTCCTCGGAATCACATTTTCATTGAAACGGGAAGATTCAGAGTGAAAAGGTAAAGTGACCATCGAAGTCCATCGTCAGAACGCCCCGACAGAGAATATCGCGTCCAATGAGTACCTGGAACGGCGCGGACCCCGGATCGAATTCACATACGTCGAGACTCGGCGCCACGATCGACTGAGGGCCGAAACCGAGCATGAGATCGACGTGGTAGGAGTTGACGGGCATCGCGCCGGTCGCACCCTGGACTGAGATTTTGCCGCGAGGAGGGATCTCGAGATGCTCTGCAAGTTGCGGCGAGATGCTGGTTCGCGATGCGCCGGTGTCAACGAGTGCTTGCGCGCCGGCACCGGTGAGCTGAGCTTGTTCATTGCCAGTAGTCTTCGCCTGCCGGTGGGCCGCCTGGACGGCTCCGCCAGGGAGGATCCTCACTTGCAGAAGAATCCCGACCTTGGGATCGTAGGTTCCGCTAAGACACGGCATGGGAGAACCAGCCCAGATCCACGACGGCGGTCGACACCTGCTGCACCGAAAACATCCTGTCTTTGTACATCGCACGTCCTGCCGTCTCAGCGTCTCGCAGGGTGTCATAGAAGTCGACGCATTCCCCGTGACGCATCAAGGCCCAACGATCGGCTTCACTCGGCAACAGATCCGGAAGTACCTTTTGAAACGCTTCGAAATTGGCGTCGATTTCTTTCTGGAGGTTCTCGTTCATGATGCATAATCCCATTTGATTCATGGACGGTTTTGCGCGCCTTTGTGTGCCTTTTGGTCAGATCCGCTGAATGGAAGCTACCATCATGCGGATAACAGCGTCAATTCCACCAAGCCGGACTGACGAAACTCAAAGTGCCGTAAAGCGCTCGGAAGTGGATTTGCCCAAATTCGCCAACCGGAGCGGACTGTTAGCGTCCACCGTAGGAGCCGGCAACCTCCTGAGTATCTCCTTGATGTCGTTACGGACTTCCGCCATGAGCCCTTTGAACAATGCCCGATCCGAATCGACCCTCCCTTTCCACTGCCCAAACGCGAAGATTGCTCCTGCGGCCACCGACAGCAGCGACAAGAAGACAATCCAGAACAGTGGGTTGGTGAACCATTCGTTCACGGTCCGACTCCATTCGACAACGGCTGAGGTTCTTCCGTAGCATCCGCTCCTGCAACGCTTTATCAGCTTGTAGCTTCCCGTTTCAGGCGCTTTGGTCCGCGGCGTACGATTTTGCGCCGAGACGTTATCCCTGATTGCCTCAATGCATCGCATATACGCCGGATATCGTTGCCATGCCTGGCAGCGAATTTTTGCCCGTACATCCGCATTTCTTCAACGATTGGATCATTACGCATCATCTTCACCCATTAGCTCTTTGGTCAATGGTTGCAAGTCTCCCTGATGTATCCGTTGAACTCGTCTCCGCCGTGGACGAGGTCGTGAGGCGGCGCCGGCTGTTCAGATAGCTTCCTCGTGTTTTGCGATGAGCTCGCGCACCGCCGGCACGAGCCTGGACGGAACCTCCATCACGGTCTGCCCAGGGTCGAACGAGATTACTTCGTCTTCGGCGACACTCCCTTCATCGGATTGAGTTTCGTAGTGGGCCAACAGCTCTGACACCCGTTCCTCGTCCCATCCCTTCGGAAGTGTTGAAGGTTTCATTGTCTTCTCCGTCCCATGCCTTGCAGGAACGCTGAAGGGGACTTGAGGGATTTCTTCGACGGGGGGTTGAGGATCTTCTTCAGAGACTCAAACTCTCTGGCCTTTCTGGCACTATCTCCTTCGTCTTCGATTTCCAGAATCTCCTCCAAATGATCGAGAAGAAAGTCTGCAATGGTTCCTCGATCGCAGTCGCTATTCTTATCGCAATAGTCAGATAGAGATTTCGCAAACTCTGCGTATGATACATTTTCGACATCCTCCTTTATCTCTTCCGTTGTCTTGATGATGAAATCTCTTGAATATCCCCAGTCCTTTTCATAGTGATCCGCGATTGCCTCCACTTCCGAGTCGATAATTTGGCCGTCGGCGCTTGCAATCTTGAGGCTAAGGGGCAACATGCGATGGAGCAATTCAACTCCGATCAGGTCCAGGGGAGTGTTGATATATTTGGGAATGACGTCAACCATCTTGTCCTTTGTGTTGCCCAGAAGCTTCCTCACTCCGAAGTATGCTCCTCCTGCGGCAAGACCCGCGCCGACTACCCAACCTATCGGCGTTACTGCTCCAGCTCCGAGACCAATTGCAGTGAGTGCGGAGCCGAAACCCGTCGCCGGGAACAGAGCTCCGGCGACGACCGAGCTGGCAGCAATTCCGCTGGCGGTGCCTCCGGCCAGGAGAGTATGGATGAACGTCGACAAGTTCTTCGAATGCTTCAAGAATTTGTACGCTTCCTCTCCAATGCCGAGTCTTCCCTTGAAGACCAATGCGTGGGCAATGACTTCTTCGGGCTCATCGGACCGATTCATCAGGCTGTCCCCTTCAGTGGTTCAAAGGAGGAAGTTTCGTCCTTGACGGTCTGTACAATGGGGTTCCCTCTCATATCCTTCATGAAACCAATTGCCAGAAAGAAGGCTGTGAGTACAGGATCGAGCAAGGGCGTGAGTATTGCCCCGATTATTGGTATGGAGTCAATGAGGACAGAAAGGATCACGCCCAGAACAAGTCCAAACGTTGCGTTCGGGAATCTCTTTACGACATCGAACACGATTTCGATGATTCGTTTTCCGATTCTCAACACAACTTCTCCAACCTTGATTACTGTGTCCATGATGGACTTGATCAAGGCTTTGGCGTCAGCGGAGATCTCCAGGTTGTCGATCATTCGATTGATCTCTCTTTTCGGCCGCCCCTTGGACTTGAACTCTTCGTAGAGCTGATTCACCTTGTCGTCTTCTATTTCGACGATGATCTTCTTCCCGTCGGAATCTATGGCTTCGGTCTTCATTTCCGAGTGCTCCTATCTATTTGCAGGTAACTTGAGGCTGATAGTGACGTTGACTCCGTCGCTTCGGCGTCCGGAGATCAGACGTAGCGCAAGCTGACGTTGTAATGCCGAGCATCGCCGCGCACCTTCTCGGCGCTCTTGATGACGTATTTCGCCTCGCGGCGACGTGCCTTATCCTGCTTGCTCATGCGGGACCATCCTCTCGTCTGCCATTCAAACCGAGTTCACCAGATCGGCGACACGTTCCTGCATGCGTTCGCGGCGAGCTTCATAGAATGACATAAAGCCGGCAACGTCTTGAGGGATTTCACCCAAAAGGTATATGTCACAATAGTGCTGCCTGCGGGTAACATCGTCCGAGAAATGTCTCTGCATCCATTCCGCCGGCAATTTTGCCCGTTTTTCGTTATTGATGTCTCCGTCAAGTAGTTGGAGGTTGCCGATGCGGTTGGCGCAGTCGATGAAATTGTCAATCTGGTCGTCGTCGACGCCTGCATTACTTAACCGAGCCACCGTAAAGCGGCTTTTGGGAAACACGTGATCGATGTGGAAATGATGGCTCCGAACGTCAACGAATGGGAAAAGCAGCGTCAATAAAGAGAATGTCCGACGATCGCTGATTCCCATGTCGGCAAGATCTTCAACTTCTTCCTGTGAAAATTCAAGGCTTTTGCCGCGCTGCGCCATAGCTCGACGCATTTCTACTACGGGAAAATGTCCGTTGCTTGCAGTGCGCAGGACGTCACGAAGGGCGGCAAGTAACCCATCCAGACCGCTACCCCAGATGCCGGAGGCTTTCAGTATGGAGAGAATCAGCCATCTTCGGATTGTCTTGCGGTCGTCCGCATATTCGTCACGAGTGATGAATCCGTTCGGAGTTCTTTTTTGGTAAAGATAGTATACAACTGGAAGTAGTGCGCTGTTGGCCCTGATGGTACTGCCGTCGAATCCAAAGCTAGTGGCAAGCTGAATGGTAGAGATCAGTGCGTCGTTGATTTTGGACCAATTATGTTCGAGCCTTGCCATATTGGCGTGTGTAAAATTACGAACCTGGAATCCTACGCTGGCTATGTCGGTCAGCATCAGCCCGGCCTTCAGCACAAAATCTTTCGAGAGACCAAACCCCGGGCCAATACGATTCAACTCATCCACTAACTGATGAACCTCTTTACGAGCGTCCAGATTCTCCCATTGAGACGTCGCAATACTCAGCAAAAGATCGGAGTAGGCAAGAACGGTTCCTCCACTGTTGCGGCGGATAAATATGTTCAGCACATGTTCAATGTCCTGGCTCCGTTCCTCGTAGTACGCCACGGTTTGCTCTGTGTGAACCACGCGATACAAACGGTCCAGTGTACGGAATGCACGGCTGTGTTCGTCACGCCTGAGATCTTTCTCCGTCAACCAGTCATTCATATCGGGTCCGGAATTCATGGCCAGAATCTCCGGAACCCCGAACCACAAGTGGCCGTCGTGGAGTCCGATTCTGCGCTCATCCACAAAATCGAACATGTAACGATTGCCTTCTTCATCGCGCTCGGTTTCTGCCAGCAAATCCAGTGCCAGGATCCGTCTGGGAAAGGCATCAGGATTACTCCACCATAGTCGAGGCAATTTGACTGCCATCGAACCACGGAGGCCGATGTTGAATGCGGTCAATCGTTGCTGACCGTCCAACACTGCTATCAACGGCTTGTTCGGCAAAATACCTAAATCCGGGCAATGAGGGTTATCTCGTTGATGGTAATCGCGTACAAAATCATAGTAGCGATACTTTGCCGAATTCTCAGGTTCGATCCGCCAGAACAGAAATTCCCCGAATGGATATCCCTGCATCACGCTATCGAACAGAGCGCAAATCTGACCCGGGCTCCAGACGAACTCCCGCTGGATTGCCGGCAGGACATATTCATGGAACGCGATACGATCCAATGCGTCCTTGATGGTGCCGCCCGACTGATACATTCGTTTCTCCTCTGTCCAAACGGAGATCAGGCGTAGCGCAAGCTGACGTTGTAATGTCGTGCATCGTCGCGCACCTTCTCGGCGCTTTTGACGACGTATTCCGCCTCACGGCGGCGTATCCCATCCTGCTTGCCCATGCGATAGGCAAACACAATCAGGCGCAACGCCAGCTCCCAACGAATCAATGGTGTATAGGCGAGAAAGGCAGCAACCAGAAGCCAGCGGATGCGCTCGTGAAATTCCCGGATTTCCGGATGATCCGGCACCTCCAATGCAACCCGCGACACCTTTCGGTACATTTTGAGATGCTTCGCGATCTTCCGCACGTTGAACATCAACGTTTTGTGCTGATTGTAATTATGGATGGTGGCATCCAGTCCATTCAGCAACTGGCGGACGAATTTGTATTCCTCCGGGGAGAGTGAACCTGTATTTTCGATGACATTGATGTACAGAAAACGCATGACGTCACGGCGTAGCTGGCAGAATGGAAACAGCACCCGATCATGTTTTTGCATCTCCTTCTGGCGAAATCGGAATCTCAATGCATCGCCAGCCATCACCGCAAGCAGTACGAGAACCGTCGCCAAAAAGATCGTGGTATTCATGATGTGTCTTCCTCTTGTTGAATCTTCTTGTCCAACAAGGCCAGGAAACGATCTCGATATGCGTGGTTATCCTCAGCCAGTCGATCTATCTCACGTTGCCGATCCTGCAATTGCTCCTGATGCTGCCGATGGATACGAGTATTCAAGCTGCGTACCCACAAAAACATGAATATGATGCCCAGAATGAGCAAGCCATTGATCTCACCGAATTTCGTCAGGAACGAAGAGATCGTGTCCAAGACGACATCCTACAACGCCGCCGCCCCACCCACGATCTCCGACAGCTCCTGGGTGATCGACGCCTGCCGGGCCTTGTTGTACTGGAGTTGCAGGTCGTCGATGAGGCCGCCGGCGTTGTCGGAGGCGGCCTTCATCGCGACCATGCGGGCGGCCTGCTCGGAGGCGATGTTCTCCACCACGCCCTGGTACACCAGGGATTCGACGTAGCGGGTCAGGAGCTGGTCCAGCACGTCTTTCGCGTCGGGCTCGTAGAGGTAGTCCCAATAGTGCTTGACTTCCTCATCCTCGGACGGTTCTCGGGGGAGGAGCTGCTCGACCACCGGGCGCTGGGTCATCGAGTTGACGAACTGGTTGTAGACGAAGAACACGCGGTCGATCCGGCCCTCGACATAGGCGTCGAGGACGACCTTGACGGTGCCGATCAGCACGTCGATGGTTGGGCTGTCCCCGACATGTGAAGTGCTCGCGAGCAGGTTCACGCCCAGGCGGCGGAAGAACACCCCGCCCTTGTTGCCGATCACGCAGAAATCGCTCTCCACCCCGTCCGTCCGCCAGCCGTCGAACTCGCGCAGCACGGTCCGGAACAGGTTGTTGTTCAGCCCGCCGCAGAGCCCCCGGTCGGAGGACACGATGACGAACCCCACCCGCTTGACCTCCTCCCGGGTGACGAGGAAGGGATGCTTGTACTCGGTGGCGGCGGCGCCGACGTGTGCGATCACCTGGCGCATCTTCTCCGCGTAGGGCCGTGCCTGGCGCATCCGCTCCTGCGCCTTGCGCATCTTGCTCGCCGCGACCATCTCCATCGCGCGGGTGATCTTCTGCGTGTTCTGCACGCTTCGGATCTTGGTCCGGATCTCTTTCGCGCCGGCCATGTCGTCGCTCCGTCCGCGCTGCTCGTGCCGTCCAGTCCCGTCCGGTCCAGGGCGTCCGCCGCCTACCAGGCGTGGTTCGCCTTGAAGTCCTCGACCGCGTCCTTGAACTGCTTCTCCACGCCGTCGTCCCACTTCGGGGCGGCGTTGACCTGGTCGATCAGGCTGGACCGGCTCGAATCCATATACGCCATCAGGGCGCTGGTGAAGTCGCCGATCCTCTCGAGCTCCACGTCGTCCATATGGCCGCGGTCCACCGCGTACAGGGTCACCGCCTGGTGGGCGACGGAGAGCGGGGAGTACTGCGGCTGCTTGAGCACTTCCATGATGCGCTGGCCGCGTTCGAGCTGGCGCCGGGTGGCCTCGTCGAGGTCGGAGGCGAATTGCGCGAAGGCCGCGAGCTCGCGGTACTGCGCGAGGGCGAGCCGCACCCCGCCGCCGAGCCGCTTGATGATGTCGGTCTGCGCCGCGCCCCCGACCCGCGAGACCGAGAGGCCGGCATTGATGGCGGGGCGGAAGTTGGCGTTGAAGAGGTCGCTTTCGAGGAAGATCTGGCCGTCGGTGATGGAGATGACGTTGGTCGGCACGAACGCGGACACGTCCCCGGCCTGCGTCTCGATGATGGGCAGCGCGGTCAACGACCCGGTGCGGCCCTTGACCTCGCCGCCGGTGGCCTCTTCCACGTACTTCCCGTTCACCCGCGCGGCGCGCTCCAGCAAGCGCGAGTGCAGGTAGAACACGTCGCCGGGGTACGCCTCGCGGCCCGGCGGGCGGCGCAGCAGCAGCGAGACCTGGCGGTAGGCCCACGCCTGCTTGGTGAGGTCGTCGTAGATGATGAGGGCGTCTTCGCCCCGGTCGCGGAAGTACTCGCCCATCGTGCACCCGGAGTAGGGCGCGATGTACTGCAACGCGGCGGATTCGGAGGCGGCGGCGGCGACCACGATGGTGTGCTCCATCGCCCCGTGCTCTTCGAGCTTGCGCACCACGCCGGCGATGGAGGAGTTCTTCTGGCCGATGGCGACGTAGATGCAGAGGATGTCGCCACCCTTCTGGTTGATGATGGTGTCGATGGCGACCGCGGTCTTCCCGGTCTGCCGGTCGCCGATGATCAGCTCCCGCTGCCCGCGCCCGATCGGCACCATCGCGTCGATGGACTTGAGCCCGGTCTGTACCGGCTGGCTCACCGACTGGCGGGTGATCACGCCGGGGGCCACCTTCTCGATCGGCGAGGTGCCCTCGGACTCGATCGGCCCCTTGCCGTCGATCGGCTGGCCCAGCGGGTTCACCACCCGCCCGAGCAGCCCCCGTCCGACCGGCACTTCCAGGATGCGCCCGGTGCACTTGACGGTATCGCCCTCGGCGATGTGGCCGTACTCCCCCATGATGACGGAGCCGACCGAATCCCGTTCGAGGTTCAGCGCGAGCCCGAAGGTGTTGTCCGGGAACTCGATCATCTCGCCCTGCATGACGTCGGACAGCCCGTGGATGCGGGCGATGCCGTCGGTGAGGGATACGATCGTCCCCTCGGTGCGCGCCTCGACGCCAATCTCGAAGCTCTCGATCTTCTTCTTGATGAGATCGCTGACTTCCGCCGCGGTGAGTTGCATGTCTGGAAACCTCTTGCCGTCTCTTACCGGGATACCCGGTGAATCCCTGGCGCCGCTGGCTTCGCTCGCGCGCCTCTCACGATATTGTCCGAATCGTCCGCACTGTCCCGGCCGATCACTTCGCTTACGTGCTACGCCAGCGCTTGGGCAAGCTGCCCGAGCCGGCCCCGGAGCGAGGCGTCGATGACCAGATCGCCGGCGCGGATCACCACCCCTCCGATCAGTGCACCGTCCACCTCGCAGTCCAGGGTCACCTTCGTACCGAGTCGCTGCTCCATCGCTTCGACGATGGCGGCGCGCTGCGGCTCGGAGAGCTCGAACGCGCTGGTGACGTGGACCTGGTCGCGTCCTTCGCGGGCGGCGCGCTCCTCGGCGAAGCGGCGCGAGACCTCCGGCAGCAGGGCGAAGCGTCCGTAGTGCCCGACCACCCGGACGAAGTTGCGGCCGGTGTCGGACAGCCGGTCGCCGCAGACGTCGATGAAGAGATCGACGAGGCGGGCGCGGTCCACCCTCGGGTTCGTGATGAGGCCGCCCATCGCCGGGTCGCGCGCGATCGCCGCGAGCAGCTCCAGCATGTCGGCCCATTCGCCGAGCCGGCCTTCCTCCTCCGCCTGCCGGAAGGCGGCGACCGCGTAGGGCCGTGCGAGCTCGCCTGGTTCCGCCATGTGCTTCCGCTTCGCCTCGGTGCCGGGTGCCGGGAGGGTGTGCCGTCGTGTGCCGCGGGCGGCCGGTGCCGCCGACGGCCGCGCCTAGAGCTGCGCGGCGAGCTTGCCGAGCGCTTCCTCGTGCGCGGCGGCGTCCACCTCGCGCATCAGGACCTGCTCGGCGCCCGAAACGGCCAGCGTCACGACCTCGCCGCGCAACGCCTCCCGCGCCTGGTGGATCTGCTGGTCGATCTCGGCTTTGGCCGCGTCGATGAGCTTGGTGCCTTCCACCCGCGCATCGGACTTGGCCTCGTCGACGATCTCGCCGGCGCGGCGTTGCGCGTTCGAGACGATCTCCCGGGCCTGCTCCTTCGCGGCCTGGAGCTCCTCCTCGATCTGCGACTGCGCCTCCTCCTTCGCCCGCAAGCCCTGCTCCGCCGCGGCGAGGCCGTCCGCGATCCTGGTGCGCCGCGCTTCCAGCGCGTTCAGGATCGGTGGCCAGACGTACTTCAGGCAGAACCACACGAACGCCGCGAACGCGATGGACTGACCGATCAGCGTCAGGTTGATGTTCATGATCCCATCCCTCTGCGTATGCGTCGTTCGCCTTCGGTCCGCCGCGTCAGCCGCCGACCACCGCGAACAGCACGTAGAGGCCGATGGCGATGGCGATGATCGGCAGCGCGTCCACCAGCCCCATCATGATGAAGAACTGGGTGCGGAGCATCCCGAGCATCTCGGGCTGGCGGGCGATGCCCTCGATGAAGCGGGCGGCGAGGATGCCGATGCCCACCGCGGCTCCCGCCGCGCCGATGCCGAGCATGAGTCCGCCGGCGATGTAGAGCAGAGCTGTTTCCATCTCTCAGTCTCCTGTCGAGCTTTCAGGCCGTTTCAGGCCGTTTGACGATGCCGATCAACGGTTCGCGTCGGTCCTTCGGTGGCGTGGCGCCGGTGGTTCGATGACGTCGATGTCGGTGATGTCCGTGATGCCGATATGGGTGATGCCGATGCCCGTGGCCCCGGCGTCAGTGGTGCGAATGCGCCATGTCCAGGTACACGATGGTCAGGATCATGAAGATGAACGCCTGCAAGGTGACGATGAGCAGGTGGAACACCGCCCATCCCCATTGCAGCGCGCCCCCCGCCAGCCCCCACCAGAACCCGCCGCTGTAGAGCAGGGCGATGAGGATGAAGATCATCTCGCCCGCGTACAGGTTGCCGAACAGCCGCAGCGACAGCGACACCGGCTTGGAGAGGAGCGAGATTCCTTCGAGGAAGAGGTTGACGGGGGCCAGGTACTTCGGGAAGGGCTGGAACGCGAGCTCGCCGAAGAACCCGCCCGCGCCCTTCACCTTGATGCTGTAGTAGATGGTCAGCGCGAACACCGAGAGCGACATGCCGAAGGTCGCGTTCGGATCGGTGGTCGCCACCACCTTCATGTAGGGGACCCCGAGGAGGCTCGCGAGCCAGGGGATCCAGTCCACCGGCACGAGATCCATCGTGTTCATCAGGAAGATCCACACGAACAGGGTGAGCGCGATGGGCGCGACCAGGTCGTTCTTGCCGGTGAACGTCCCGCGCACGTTGTCGTCGACGAATTCGATGATGGTCTCGACGAAGTTCTGGAAGCCGCCCGGCACGTCGGCGGTCGCGGTGCGCGCCGCCTTGCGGAACAGCCACAGGAAGAGCGCCCCGAGGCCCACGGACCACAGCATCGTATCGACGTGGATGGCCCAGAAGCCCATCGCCCTGGCCTCCGCGGCGCTGTGGGCGAAGCCGAGGCCGGTCTCGGGATGCACCCCGAGCACGAGGTTCTGCAGGTGGTGCTGGATGTATTCGGTGGAGGTCTGCGCGGCCATGTTCCGGGGTTCCGAAGGAGCGTGTCGGATGCGATCGGGTGCGGTCCGGTGCCCGGCGCGGGCGGTTCACTTCCCGCCGTCGCCGCGGGGGTCGCTGCTGCCGCGGGTCCCGCCGCCGCGGGGGTCGAGGGTCAGGGAGGCGAGCACGCCCCCGACGTGTACCACGATGAACCCCGTGAACAGCGCCGCCATGTCCAGCCCCTTCAGCAGTATGAACGCCGCGACGAACAGGCCGCAGACGATCGCGATCTTCGCCACCTCGGCGCGCATCCACGCGCCGAACGCGCCTCTGCCCTCCGCTCCGGAGGACCCTCGCAGCACCTTGTGCGCAAAATACGCGGTCGGCACCAAGCTGTTGACGCCTCCGACGAGCGCCGACACCACCGCGGCGCGGCCGAACGGCATCGAAGCGATGGCTGCCGTTGCCGCCAGCAGGCCCTGGACCCAGAAGACCCGGCTGATCAACGGACGGAACGTTCGGCAAGTGCGCTTCCCACACGCGACGACTACGCTGACGCGGGAGTCTCCGAGCCCGCGCGCCGCGCCCTGGATACGCTCTTGCCGCATCTCCCTGTAGCGGGTACGGGATTGTAGGGGCAGGGTTCGGGCCGATCAACGCCTTGCCTGCAACAGTCGCTCGAAGGACAGCACGTGGAGGTGCGTCCGGTCACCGACCCCGTGCCGACGATGGACGTCGGCCTCGCCTGGCGGCGGGACACGGAGATGTCGCCGCCGGTGCGCGTGTTCTACGAATACCTGGACAGGACGTTCAGGGGCTCCGGCCACGGATTCGTCAACGCCGACGTTTCCGCCCGCAAGGCATAAGGCATGAGGCGGTTGAAGGCGCCGATCGTGATTCGAGCCGGACGTCCTGCCTGGGTAGCCGGGCCGCCCTGGGCCTTGCGGAAGCGGGAAGAGGCAGGGCGCGGATCGTGCACGCCATGATCGAGGTCTCCAACGTCCACCACCGTTTCGGCGCCCGCGACGTGCTGAAAGCCGTCAACCTCCGCATCGGCGAGCGCCGGGTCGGCGTCGTCGGAGCCAACGGTTCGGGCAAGAGCACCTTCGCGCGCCTCCTGAACGGATTGCTGATCCCCGACGAGGGGACGGTGACGGTGGACGGCTTCGACACCCGGGAAGACGTGAAGGCGGTACGCCGCCGCGTGGGGTTCGTCTTCCAGAACCCCGACAACCAGATCGTCTTCCCGATCGTGGAGGAGGACTTCGCGTTCGGCCTTCGGAACCTGAAGCTGCCGAAGGACGAGATCGCCCGCAGGGTGGACGCGATCCTGGAGCGATACCGGCTCGAACGCCTGCGCGGCCACGCCACGCACCCGCTGTCCGGCGGCGAGAAGCAGATGCTGGCGATCTCCGCGGTGCTGGTGACGGAGCCCCGCTACGTCGTGCTCGACGAGCCGATGACCCTGCTGGACCTCCGCAACAGGAAGCTCGTCGCGGAGATCATCCGCGGGATCGAGCAGCCCGTCGTGCTGGTGACCCACGACCTCGACCACGTCCGCGACTTCGACCGGGTCGTCGTGTTCGACGAAGGCGGGGTGATGGCCGACGGCCCCCCGGAGACGGCAATCCGCGAATACGTGCGGGCGACGGCGTGATGCTGTCCCTCTACGTGCCCGGCGACTCCATCGTGCACCGGCTGCCGGGCTCGCCGCCGTCGCCAACAGAGCTCGGCAAGGCGATCGCGGTGTCCACCGTGTTCATTCCCGGTGATCTGGCCAAGGCGGTCGTCGCGTCGTTCGCGGCGCTGATCGTCAAGCGGTCCTATCCGCTCATCCACGCGTAGGGCCGCTCCCGGCCAGACGTGCCGGAAACACCGGCCTCCGGGCCACGGCGCCATCCGCGGTCCGTGCCCGGAGGGAAGGATGGCGAGGCGACTTTCCGGTGCCCCGTCCCGATCGGAACGGTGGTCGGCGGCTTCGATCCGGTGCCGCTTCAGGTTCGATAGGAAGGAGCCCCGCGTTCGAGGGAACGCACCACCGCGGCCCACTCCAGGGTGCCGCCGTTGCTGCCCGCGCCGCCGATCGCCGCGAGCTTGGCGACCGCCTCCGGTTTGGGCAGGATCGTCTCGACCCGGGCGCAGAGCACGTCGACCTGCACCTTGCAGGCGTTCTCGAGGTTGTAGAGCAGGGTGAACGCCTCGCCGACGGTCGGCGCGCAGGTGAGCAGCCCGTGGTTGTGCAGGATGACGGCGTTGTTGCCGCCGAGGTCCGCGGCCAGCTTCTCGCATTCCTCCGACCCTGCCGTCTGATGGTCGTACTCGTGGTACGAGACCCGGCCGTCGAACAGCATCGCCTGCTGGGTGAGCGGCAGCAGCCCGTCCTTCATGCACGAAACCGCCATGCCCGCCCGGGTATGCGAGTGCAGCACCCAGTGCACGTCGGGGCGCCTCATGAGCACGACGCTGTGGATCGCGTGGCCGGCGTCGTTGTAGGGATGGTCCCCGCGCACGACGTTGCCCTCGAAGTCCACCACGATCAGGCTCGACGCGGTGATCTCCTCGAAGAGGAGTCCGTAAGGGTTGATGAGGTAGCAGCCTTCGTCGATGGGATGGCGTGCGGAGATATGGGTGTAGATGAGGTCCGTCCATCCGAACTTCACGAACGCGCGGTAGCAGGCCGCGAGGTTGCAGCGAACGTCCCATTCTTCCTCGGAGAACTCCGAGGGACGGATCGGTTGTATGGAGGCCATGTCGAACTCCTTTGACCGTTGCCACTGAAACGGTGTACGGGCAGCCGCGGCCACAGCGGCGCGGCGGATCGTCAATCGAGGGCGATGTGGTCGTCGACGTCGAGCTCGACCCCCAGATCCGGGAGCTTCAGCGTGACCGAGGCGCGTACCTTCTCGTTCCCCGAGAGCGCTCCCGATGCGAGGGCGTCGCGCACCGCCTTCTCGATCTCGCGCTGCGAGGTGACTCCGACCTTCTTCAGGAACTTGCGCACTTGCAGGTTGAACGTGTCTTCGTTCATCGGGCGACTCCCTCGTGACTCCGAGATTCGAACCCTCCCAGGCCAAGCCGGCTCCGGGGCCGGTACCCGGAGACTGGAGGCAACGTATCATATGGGCTTCAGAGGCCGTCGGCGACCTCTTGCCGGCGCCGACCCCCGCCGGTGCGTGTGCGGAGCCGCTCGGCGATCTCGTCGCCGAAACGCTCCGGCCGGTGGCTCGTCTTCCACCGGCCGGGGCGGATTTGCAGGCCAGCGCCGCGAGGATGCCTTGTCAGAGGCTGTAGTACATGTCGAACTCGACCGGGTGGGTGGTCATCAGGAAGCGGGTCACCTCCGCTTCCTTGAGTTCGATGTAGGCGTCGATGATGTCGTCGCTGAACACCCCGCCCGCCTTGAGGAAGTCGCGGTCCGCGGTGAGCGCCTCCAGGGCCTGCTCGAGCGTGTTGCACACGGTCTTGATGTTGGCTTCTTCCTCGGGCGGCAGGTCGTAGAGATCCTTGTCCATCGGCTCACCCGGATCGATCCGGTTCTGGATGCCGTCGAGCCCGGCGAGCAGCATCGCCGCGAACATCAGGTACGGGTTGCCGCTGGAGTCGGGGAAGCGTACCTCGATGCGGCGCCCCGACGCCCCGGTGTGCGGGATCCGCACCGAGGCCGAGCGGTTGCGCCCCGAGTACGCGAGCAGGGTCGGAGCCTCGAACCCCTTCACCAGGCGCTTGTAGCTGTTGGTGCCGGAGTTGGTGAAGGCGTTGAGGGCGCGCGCGTGCTTGAAGATGCCGCCGATGTACCACAGCGCCTCCTGCGAGAGGCCGGCGTACTTGTCGCCGCTGAAGAGGTTCTTGCCGCCCTTCGAGAGGGACTGGTGGCAGTGCATGCCGCTGCCGTTGTCGCCCACGAGCGGCTTGGGCATGAACGTCGCCGTCTTGCCGTAGTTGGCAGCCACGTTGTGCACGCAGTACTTGAGGATCTGGATCTCGTCGGCCTTGCGCACGAGGTCCGCGAAGCGGGTGCCGATCTCGCACTGCCCAGCGGTGGCGACCTCGTGGTGGTGGACCTCCACGTCGATCCCCATCTCCTCCATCGCGAGACACATGGCGGCGCGAACGTCGGAGAGGGAATCGACGGGCGGGACGGGGAAGTAGCCGCCCTTCACGCCGGGCCGGTGCCCCATGTTCCCGTCCTCGAATTCAAGGCCCCTGCTCCAGGCGGCTTCCTCGGAGCGGATGCGGTGGAAGGCGCCCGACATGTCGTCGTTCCAGGTCACCGAGTCGAAGATGAAGAACTCGGGCTCGGGGCCGACGAAGACGCCCTCGGCGATTCCCGTCGACTGCATGTAGGCCACCGCGCGCTTGGCGAGCGAGCGCGGGCAACGCTCGTAGCCGGTCATCGTCGACGGCTCCAGCACGTCACAGCGCAGGTTCAGGGTCGTCTCGTCGGAGAAGGGGTCGAGGATGGCGGTGGAGGTGTCGGGCATGAGCACCATGTCCGATTCCTGGATCCCCTTCCAGCCGGCGATCGACGAGCCGTCGAACATCTTGCCGTCTTCGAACAGCTCCGCATCCGCGATCTTCGACGGAACGCTGACGTGCTGCTCCTTGCCCAGGGTGTCGGTGAAGCGCAGATCGACAAACCTCACCTCTTTTTCGCTGATCGTCTTCAGTACGTCGTCGGCAGACATTTCCGTGGGTCTCCTGTGATCGAATGACTCTGTCGAGCCGGGTTCACGATTCCGGCGCGGCGAGCGGCGGGAACAGATGCGGGTGGGCAGATTGCGTGCCACGGGAGCCCCGGCGACCGCGTGCCGCGCGAGGCACCCTCCGTACCGCACCTTGACCGGGAACCGCCCGGAGTCGCCAGCCCGGAGCCGCTAGTGTACCCCGTCCGGTGGCTCCCGTTGACTCCCCCCGAGCCGCCCCGACGGGATTGCGCCCCGCCTCGCCGGCCGAAGCCCGACGTCCGTTCGCACCCATACGAGGCAAATTCCGGGCACGGCGGGTCGAATCAAGTATCAGCCGAACAGCACCCGCACCTCGCCCACGTCCGGGTCGACCTCCGCCGCCCGTTCGAATCGGCGCCGGATCGATTCCGGGACGCCGGCGTCGGGGCCGGCCGCGAGGTCGAGGGGCAGCTCGATCTCCACCCCGATGCGGCCGTCGAGGTAGTGCAGGGTGATCCTGCGGATCTCCGCCGCTTCCGGCACGCCCGCCCACGCCTTCCGCAGCCGCGCTTCGACGGCGCCGCGCAGCCCGAGGTGGCGGCCCGGGGCGATCTCCTCGTCGTCCTCCGGGTCGATGTGGACGGTCACGTCCTCGACCCCGCGGAACTTCCGGATGAGCGCAGCTCGCGCGGCCTCGCTGATCTGGTGCCCCTCCGATACGCTGAGCCTGGGATCGCGGAGCAGGATGTGCACGTCCACCAGTGACTTCGGCCCCATGCGGCGCGTGCGCAGCATGTGCAGGTCGCGTACCCCGTCGACCTCCATCAGGGCGGCGCGGATCGCCTCCACCTGCCCGGGGTCGAGGGCGGTGTCGATCAGCTCCTCCACGCTCCGCCGGGCGAGGCGGTAGCCCATCTTCCCGATCATCCACGCCACGGCCACCGCGGCCAGCGCGTCCAGGTAGCCGAGCCCGAGCAGGGAGCCACCGACCCCGACGATGACCACGATCGACGAGGCCGCGTCGCTGCGCGAATGCCAGGCGTTCGCTTCGAGCAGCTTCGACCGGAAGCGCCGGGCGGCGCGTAGCGTGTAGTGGTAGAGCGCTTCCTTGGAGACCACCGAGACCGCCGCGACCGCCATCGCCCACCACGCCGGGACCTCGATCGTCTCCGGGTGGGACAGCCGCCAGAGCGCATCGAACGCGATGCCCGCGCCGACGAGGACCAGCACGACCCCGAGCGCCACGGTGCCGGCGGTCTCGATGCGCTCGTGTCCGTAGGGGTGCTCGGAGTCGGGCTCGGCGTGCGCGCGCCGGGCCACGAACAGGACGAACGTGTCGGTGACCAGATCCGAGAGCGAATGCACGCCGTCGGCGAGCAGGGCTTGCGACTGCGCGGCGAACCCTCCGGCGATCTTCGCGAGCGCAAGGGACAGGTCCAGGGCCGCGCCGACCAGGGTGACCCGCCGGGTGATCGCATAACGTTCGGGATCGGACACCCCACCGGCGCGGGCGGCGACCCCTTCAGCCGGCCCCGTCGTAGCCGTCATCGCCCGGGCCCGCCCGGAGGGTGATCCTGATCTCGCGGCCCTCGTCGTCCTCGGCGACCTCCAGCACCTCGTGCCCGTGCACCCGGCACCAGGCCGGCACGTCGCTCATCGCGCCGGGGTCCGTGCAGAGGACCTCGATCTCCTCGCCCGGGGCCAGCGACTCCATCGCGCCCTGCACGCGGATCACCGGCATCGGGCACAGCAGGTTCCGTGCATCGAGGGTGTGTCCCTGGGTGTGTCCCCGAGTGTGTCGTTGCGTCATCGAAGGCTCCGTCGGTGGATCCGGGCCCCACCGCTCCCGATCCGGCGTTTCGTCCAATGCCCGGAAGGGCGTCGTGCGTTTTCGGGCACGCCCGGCAGAGGCGGTCTGCCCCGTGGCTCCGGCGCTCAGACGTACCAGGACGGCGGGATCTCGTCCGGGCGCAACGGCGCGACGTCAACGGTGCGGCTCTCCCCCCCGTGCTCCACGATCTCCACCGTGACCCGATCCGCGTCCCGCCCCTGGCTGAAGCGGGCCGTCATGCGCGCGGCGAGATGCAGATCTTCGTCGCCGCCGGCCCCGTCGACCAGGGTGAGAGGGCCTTGGTGGCTCACGGTGCGCAGGTGCGTGAACCGCTTCCGGTAGCCTTCGAGGTAGCGGTTCTCTCCTTCCTCGCGTCCGACGATGAGCTTGAAGTGGGGCCGCGGCCGGATGTGCCGGCCGACCTTGAGCAGCATGACGTCGTCGAGGTCGTAGTCGCGCCGGCCCCGGCTCTCCCAGAGATCGGCGAGCTTCGAGGCGTACTGCCGGTTGGTGAGGAAGCAGCAGCCGCCGGCGGGCTGGGCGTAGTCGGTGAAGCCGAAGCGCGCGGCGAGCGCCATCTGGGGCTTGCGCGAACGCCCGTTGAAGTCGTGCAGGCGCTCCCGGTCGACCCAGCCCTCGCGTTCCGGCAACGTCGGCTCCAGCAGCTTTGCGCACAGGGGCCGGAGCAGCCGGTCCCCCGCCCCCGACTCGCGGGCCACCACCGGCATGGTGTCTCGCCGTTGCGACTTGGGCCGCTGCCCGACCACCTCCCCGGTGACGACGAAGTCGAAGCCGCGCTCGCGCCTCCATTCGTTCGCGCGCCCGACCATGAAGCTCTTGCAGTCGAGGCAGGGGTTGAGGTTCGCGCCGTACCCGTGCTTCGGGTTCAGCACGATCGGCTTGTACTCCTCCACCACGTCCACGAAGTGCAGCTTGATGCCGAGCTGCTCCGCCACCCACAGCGCGTTGTTGCGCTTGGGCCTGGCTCGATCCTGCCTGCGGATGGCGTGGGTGTGGCCCTCGACGCAGAAGCCGGTGAAGAAATTGAGCCCTTCGACCCGCACCCCCTGCTCCAGCACGACCTTCGCCGCGAGCATCGAGTCGAGCCCGCCGGAGATCAATGCGACCGCTTTGCGTGGTTGTTCCATGCCTCGATCTTACGCCGGGAGGAGGCGGGCGGGCAGCACCGATGCACGGTTTGGCGACGGCATGGCGTGGTCCGTGGGGGCGTGCGATCGAACCTCGTCCCATACGCCCGGCACCACGCCCGCGCTCACGTGTGCTTGACGCGACAGCCCATCGCGCGCAACGCCTCCCCCGACGCCTCGTCCCCCGAGCGGCGCAGCAGCCCCAACAACCCCGCCACCCGCTCCGGCGTCCGCGACGCCTCGGCGCAACTCTGCACCGCAATCGGCGCCGCAGCCAAGTTGCGGCGAACATCGTCATCCGACAGGGCCGGACCGTCAAGCAGCACACAGGCGGCCTCCGGCTGAAAGGGCGTGAGGGCCTCCGGTCCCGGCGCGGTCAGCGCCCGCACGCTGAGCGGTGCCCCCATCGTTCGCGCCCGGTGTGCACCACCACCGGCAGGACCCGGGGCAGATCCCGATTCGGCCCCGCCCACCGGCCTTCGCGGAGCAGGTCCTGTCGCAACAGGGCGGTGCAGGTCTCCATGCGCAGGGCCATGCGGCGGTCCACGGTGGCCTGGAACTCGAGGGTGAGGAGCACGGGGGGCGGCGGTGGGTATCCGGGAGCGGGCCGGCAGGCGATGCGCCAGGGCATGTCGGCGGAGCCCTGGGCCGACGTGGGCGGCGGGGAGGCGTTGCAGGGTGCGCGGGACGAGTTCGGCGGTCAGCGCCGCAGGGAGCAGGCGCAGGAGCGCGCGGACCATGGTGGGGAAGGAGAAGGCGGGCTTGTCGAGGGCGTCCATGGGCAGAGCATGGCAGCCGGTAGGGGATGCGCCATCGGACGCAGAGGCCACGGCTCGTAGGCGCGGAGCGCACGGCGCCGGGGACGGCCGGCCGTGTGGCCCGCGCCGGGTTTTCTCCGCTTGCCGGTGGACGTCCTGTATCCGGCGGCGGCGTTCGTTCCACGGCTGCAAGGGTAATCGCCGCCGGCGATCGGCGCCTCTCCACGCGTGGACCGCCTGAGCGAGCCGGCCCTTTCCGACGCGGATGATCCGGCCTGCTGCAACACCGGACGAATGATTTGCTTCCGGCATGACCGGCGGGAGGAGAGGGGACGTTACTTGAGCAAGAACTTTTCCGGGATCGACGTGCTCGGAGTCGGTCCGGGCCCGGGTGCTGCCGGACCGCCGGCCCAAGGGGCAGGCGAACCTGGCTCGTGATGCCGGACGTCGAGGTGGCGAACATCGCCCACAACCTGCTCCGCGCCCTCGGCGGCGTCTCCAGCGGGCCGGTCCCGATCGGCGCCGCGCGCTCCGCGCACATCGTCACGGAGGCCGTCACGGTACGGGGTCTCGTGGACAGCCGCGCGCGGGCGGGCGCGCGAGGACGGCGCCCGGGCATGAACCGGACGGGCCTGAACCGGAACGGCGGTGCCCGATCGCCCGCGCGCCGACTCGCCTCGCGGGTTAACATCGGGCAGCACGCGACCGTCGAGTCCGACCGCCCGGGGTGCACCGGAGTGAATGAACCGCGAATCATCAAGAAGTACCCGAACCGGCGGCTGTACGACACCGAGGTGAGCCGCTACGTCACCTTGGCCGACGTCCGCGAACTCGTCCTGCGGAAGATCCCGTTCCAGGTCCGGGACGCCCGCTCCGGCGAGGACCTCACGCGCGGCATCCTGCTGCAGATCATCATGGAGCGGGAGGAGGACGGCGAGCCGATCCTCAGCGAGCAGGTGCTCCGGAAAATCATCCGCTTCTACGGCGATTCGCTCCAGGGCATGGTCACGAGTTGCATCGAGCGCAGCCTGAACCTGTTCGTGGACCAGCAGGCGGGGATCCAGGAGCAGATGAAGACGATGATGGGGAACGAGCCCCTCTCGATGATGCGCGAGATCACCGAGCGGAACCTCTCGATGTGGCAGGAGATGCAGGAGGGGTTCATCCGCGCGGCGATGAACCCCTCCAGCGCCGCTCGCCGCAAGGATTCGGCCCCGGACCGTGACGAGGACTGATGCCTTGCCGGGTCCCGCCGCGGGGCCTGTCTCGACGGCGAGGTCTCGACCGATACGGCACTCCCGGAGACGTTGATCCTTCCTGGGTCGCACCCCCGGCCATGGACCGGACCGGGCAGGAACGTCACGATGTCGGGGAACGGCGGGATGACGACGATCACCGTTGCGCAGACGTCGCCAAACCGCGGCCACGAAAGCGGCTGCGGCCCGTCCCGGCAGCCCCGGCGCTACGCGATGAACCAGGCGCACAATTGAGCAGCGCGCTCGCGACGATCTCCAATCCCCGCCCGCCGTCCGGCATGGACCGGACGGAGCGGCCCTGACCCCCGAGCACCTTCCATGTTCTTCGACCACCGGCTCTGGCAGTTCACGCGCGGCGTGCGCCTTCGCATCGCGGCCACGGTGGCGATGGGGGTGTTCGCCTCCCTGGTCGGCATCGGGCGGCTCGCATTGCTCGGCTGGCTGCTGGCGCGGGTCTTCGCCGGAGATGCCTTCTCCGAGCTGGTGGTGCCCTTCGCGCTGGTGGCGGCGGTCATGGTGCTGCGCGGGTGGATCGAGCATGCCCGCGCCATGTTCGCGCACCGTACCGCGGCGCGGGTGCAGCTCGCGCTGCGCCAGCGGCTCTACGCCAAGGTGGTGGCCCTCGGCCCCGCCCACTTCGGGCTGGAGCGCACCGGCGCGGTGCTGCTCTCGATGATCGACGGGGTCGAGCAGCTCGAGACCTGGTTCGGCGAATACCTCCCGCAGCTCCTGGTGGCGACCATCACCCCTCTCGTGGTCTTCGCGTGGCTCGCGTTCTTCGACTTCCCGGTCGCCGCGCTGATGCTCGGATTCGCGATGTTCACCCTGTTCGCGCCGTGGCTCTTCCAGCGCTGGGACGCCCGCAGCAGCGCGCGCCGGTCGAAGGCGTACCGCGGATTCGCGGCCGAGTTCCTCGACGCGGTGCAGGGGCTCGCCACCCTCAAGGCGTTCGGGCAGAGCACCGCGCGCGGCCGGCTCCTCGCGCAACGCGCGCACGAGGTGTTCCGGAGCACGATGTGGGTGCTCGCCACCAACGCCCTGACCCGCGGCCTCACCGACACCGGCATCGCGGTGGGCAGCGCGGCGGTGCTCGGGTACGGGGCATGGCGGGTCACCCAGGGCCAGATGGGCCTCGACGTGCTGCTGGTGGTCCTGATGATGGGCATCGAGGTGTTCCGTCCCCAGCGCGATCTGCGCGCGCTGCTGCACACCGGCATGTTGGGGCCGGCGGCGGCGGACGACGTCTTCGCGGTGCTCGATGCCCGTCCGAAGGTCGAGCCCCCGGCCGCGCCGGTCGCGCTTGACGGCCCTCTCGCGCCCACGGTGGCGTTCGAGAACGTGTCCTTCGCCTACCCCGGCGGACGGCGGGCCGCGCACCGGGGGCTCTCGTTCCGCGTCGGCGCCGGCGAGCGGGTGGGGTTCGTGGGGGAGAGCGGGGCCGGGAAGTCCACCATCGTCCGGCTGCTGCTGCGCTTCTACGATCCGGACGATGGTGCGGTGCGCATCGGCGGGCACGATCTGCGCCGGCTTCGCCCCGAGGACGTCTACCGCGGCGTCGCGGTGGTGAACCAGGACACGTACCTCTTCCACGGCACGGTCGAGGACAACCTGCGCTTCGGCAAGCCCGATGCGGGCGAGGAGGAGATCGAGGCGGCGGCGCGGGCCGCGAACGCCCACGAGTTCATCTCCCGGCTGCCGCAGGGCTACGCCACGGTGGTCGGGGAGCGGGGCATCAAGCTCTCCGGAGGGCAGCGCCAGCGCATCGCGATCGCCCGCGCGCTGCTGCGCGACGCGCCGATCCTGATCCTCGACGAGGCCCTGTCCGCGGTGGACGCGGAGAACGAGGCGGTGATCCAGCAGGCGCTGGACCGGCTGATGCAGGGGCGCACCACCCTCATCTTCGCGCACCGGCTCTCCAGCGTCGTCGGGGCGGACCGCATCCTCGTGCTCGACCACGGGTCGATCGCGGAGACCGGCGACCACGCCTCGCTGATGCGCGCGGGCGGCGCTTACCTCCGGCTGATGGGCGCACAGGCCGGGGAGGCGGGCGGTCAGGGCGGGAAGGGAGCCCGGAGTGAGCAGGAAATCCGGAGCGAGAGGAGCGCCCAAGGCGAAGAGAACACCCGGAGCGGAGCGCACGCTTGGAATGAGGCGAACGCCCAAGGCAGGAAGAGCGTTCGGGATGGGGCAGGCCCCCAAGGCGAGGAGAACGCCCGGGATGAGGAGGGCGACGAGAGCGGTGAGAGTGCCCGGAGCGAGGAAGATCCGCAGCCCGGACCCGGCGTCCGGGCCGGTATGCGGCCCGCGGCCGGCGGACCACGGCGTCGCGAGATCCCCCTCGAAGACCTGCACGCGGACGATGCCGCCGCGCAGCATGAGCCCACCGACGCCATCCTCCGCGCGCAGGGCCTGGGCTGGGCGGGCGCGTTCCGCGAGCTCCTGCGCCACGTCGTCCCGTGGAAGGCGAGGCTCTCGCTGGTCCTGGTGTTCGGGATCGTGCGGGTGGTGGCGCTGATCGGGGTGGGGGTGGCGAGCGCGCTGGCGGTGGCCGCGGTCAAGCACGGGGAGCCGTATACGCAGCACCTGATCGTCCTCGCGGTCATCGCGCCGCTGGCGGGGGTGCTGCACTGGCTGGAATCGTGGCTCGCGCACGACATGGCGTTCCGGATGCTGGCGGAGATGCGCATCGCGCTCTACGAGAAGCTCGACCGGCTCGCGCCGGCGTACCTGGTGCGCCGGCGCACCGGCGATCTGGTGGCGATGGCGACGCACGACGTGGAGCTGGTGGAGTACTTCTTCGCCCACACCGTGGCCCCCTTCTTCGTGGCGGTGCTGGTTCCCGCGGCGGTCATCGGGACGCTCGGGTGGTTCGGCTGGCCGATGGCGCTGGCTCTGGCGCCCTTCCTCGCGGTGGTGGCGCTGAGCCCCTTCCTCGCCCGGCATCGCATCGACGCGCTGGGCTCGCGGGCGCGCGAGGCGCTCGGGGACCTGAACGCGCACGCGGTGGACACCATCCAGGGGCTCGGGGAGATCATCGCGTTCCAGCGCACGGAGGCCCGGGGCGCGGAGTTCACCGCCCGCATCGAGCGCCACACCGGGCTGCGGCTGCCCTTCTTCTCCGACCTGACGAAGCAGACCGCGATCCTGGAGGCGGCGACCGGGCTCGGGGGGCTGGTGGTGGTGGTGGCCGGCGCGCGGCTGGCCGGGGGCGGGGCGCTGGACCCGGCGATGCTGCCGATGCTCACCCTGCTCGCGATGTCCGCGTTCCTGCCGGTGTCGGAGATCGCGCACATCGGGCGGCAGCTCGCCGACACCCTCGGCGCCACGCGCCGGCTCTACGCGGTGCACAACGAGGCGGAGGCGGTGCGGGACGGGCCTGGGGTGGATGCCTTGCCGAGGTTGGGGTCGGGGACGAGGCCGGAGCCGGTGGGGACCGGGAACGGCGACGGAGCACGGTCCAGGCTTCGGCGGGATGTGCCCCCGGGCTCCGGCGGGGACGGGCATGGTGGCGAGGCGCCGTCCGATCCGCGGGACGGCGCCCGGTCGTGCGCGAGGGAGCCCGGGCATGAGGGCACGACGTTTCCCGGCCCGCGCTCGTGGGGCGATGCCGCCTCGCGGCCGGAGGACGTCGAATACGGTCGGGCGCAGCTCCCCGCTCCGGGGGGAGATGCTTCCGTGCGCCCGGGGGACGTCGAGGTGGGCGGCGTGATCCTTCCCGGCCCGCGAGGTGGCCTGGACAGCAACCTTTTCGCGCTCCCCGGCGGGGTCGAAATCGAGGTGGAGGGGGTCACGTTCTCGTATTTAAGAAACCGCCGGCTCGCACTGGACGGAGCCACGTTCACCGTGCCGGCGGGACGGACGGTGGCGCTGGTGGGGCCGTCGGGGGCGGGCAAGACCACCACCGCGCACCTGCTGATGCGCTTCTGGGACCCCGACTCCGGCGTCATCCGGCTCGACGGGTGCGACCTGCGGGAGTACCGGCTCGACGACCTGCGCGAGCGGGTCGCGCTGGTGACCCAGGACGCCTACCTGTTCAACGAGACGCTGCGCTCCAACATCCTCCTCGCGAAGCCGGAGGCGACCGGGGCGGAGCTCGACGCCGCGGTGCGCCTCGCCTCGCTGTCCGCGTTCGTCGAGGCGCTCCCCGAGGGCCTGGACACCCGGGTCGGCGAGCGCGGGGTCCGGCTCTCGGGCGGGCAGCGTCAGCGCGTCGCCATCGCCCGCGCGTTCCTGAAGGATGCGCCGGTGCTCATCCTCGACGAGGCGACCTCGCATCTGGACGCGGTGAACGAGCAGGCGGTGCGCCATGCGCTGGAGGCGCTGATGAGCGAGCGCACCACCATCGTGATCGCGCACCGGCTGTCCACGGTGCGCAACGCCGACCGCATCGTGGTGCTCGACGAGGGGCGCACCGGGGAGATCGGGAGCCACGACGAGCTCCTGGCGCACGGAGGGCTGTACAGCCGGCTCGTCGGGCGCCAGATGGGGGCGCGGGGCGGGCGGCAGGGGAACGGCCCCGAACCGGAATCGGCAAGGCTTCAAATCAGGGTTTGCGAGCCTTGACGCGCCCCGCCCTCGTCCGCGACCGTAGTCCCTTGCCCAAAGTGAACCGCCCCGGGCTTCCCGGAGGGTGGATGGCTTGAGTCCTGCCGCGATGGGCACCTCATGCAGTGGGTTGAAAATCAGACGGATCGCGGGAATCCACTTCAGTCGCTGCGGGACGCAGCCCGCGGACGGCCTTTCAACGCATCGAACGCGCGCCGGAGCGTTCCTTCCCCGGCATCCTCCATTACTGTACGATGCGCTGGAACGGGCGGACGACGAATGCGACACGGCGCGGGAGAAGCGCTGCCGCTTCTACGAGGCGCTGCCTTCGGTGCTGCTGGTGATGAACGATCTTCCGACCTGCGCGGAGCGGATGTCGGCGGCGCGGGACGGCAAGGGCGCCCGGGTGCAGGTGGAAACCGCGGGCGGCAAATGGAAGGCGGACACCTCGACGCGGCCGGACGTGGCCTACGACCATCGCCGTCACAGGATGCGTGCGGGGATGGACTTCGCGGTGGGCGAAGCCGGGCGTGTCGGGGTGTCGGCGCACGGCCTGCGGGGTTCGGCGGAGATGACCCAGGGCGGCGGCGAACGCAAGCCCATGCTTTCGCGGGTACAATGCACGGAGCCTGCCCCTGCGCAAGCGGGGGAATGACGGCTCTCCGCCGAATGACGAATCCTTGCTTCCGCCGAGCCCGTCCCCCGGCTTGACCGGCGAAGCGCGTCGCGTCATCCGGGCGGATCGTTCGAGCCGGTCGCGGTCAGTTGCCGGCGGCGCAGGGCCTCGACGAGGCCACCGAGGGTTTCTTGCTGCTCGGTCAGCAATTCCCGCCAAGCCCGAAAACATCCATTGAACCGCCGCAATCGGGTGCTCAGACGGTAGAAAAAAGCCGTGAAATCCCGGTTCCATGACCGTGCCCGGAGCGTTGGTAGAAATTGCTGCTGCTCGGTCAGCCTGATCGGGAGGACTGCCAATGAGCCGACCCATTCCCGCCGCGGTGGAGTATCCGGGTTCGGACGGCAAGCCGATGGCCGAGAACGACGCCCAGCGCGACGCGATCATGTACGCCATCGACGTACTCAAGACCCGGTTCGCCGGGCGCGAGGACGTATATGTCTCCGGTGACCTGCTCATCTACTACGAGGAGGGCAATCCGCGGGCGTCGATCGCGCCCGACGTCTTCGTGGTGTTCGGGGCGGCGAAGCACCGGCGCATGAACTACAAGCTGTGGGAGGAGCCGAAGGCGCCGGACTTCGTGATGGAGGTGGCGTCGCCGAGCACGGCGGAGAAGGACCTGGTTCCGAAGCGTGCGGTGTACGCGCGGCTGGGGGTGAGGGAATACCGGCAGTACGACCCGATGGGAGGGCTGTTGCCGTCGCGTCTCATGGGCTGGCGGCTGGTGGGCGGAATCTACGAGGAGCAGCCGATCATCCGGTCCCTGGACGGCGCCTTGACCTTGTGCAGCGAGACGCTCGGGCTCGATCTCCGGGCGAAGGGCGACGAGATGCGCTTTCGCGACCCGGTGACCGGCCAGGACCTTCTCGGCTACGAAGAAGAGCACGCCGCCCGTCTGGAAGAGCACGCCGCCCGCTTGGCGGCCGAGGCACGCATTGCGGAGCTGGAGGCCCTGCTTCGGACCCGACGCGGATGACGTGGCGGATCGAAGAGGCCACACGGCAACCGCCGTATCCGCCCACCTGATTCAGTCCTCTTCGATTCTCGAACCCGCGACGGTCGTTCCGAGCCGACGGAATCTCAATATGCCGGACGCCCGTCCGGCGAATGCGCGCCACATCATACCCCCGCACCCGATTCGCCGGTGCGGGACCCGATTCACCGGGCGGGTCTCCGGGGTACACTGAAATCGGCGGCCGGAACCGATGATCCGGAACGCACGGCAGCCCCCGGCTCGGGCGTTGCAGCCGTTTCGACTCCGCGGATGAGGCAGCCGCCATGAGAGAAGGCATTCAAGGGATCCCCTGCACCTGGATGCGCGGCGGCACGTCCAAGGGCGCCTATTTCCTCAAGCACGACCTGCCGGCCGCCGAAGCGGAGCGCGACGCCCTGCTGCTCGCGGTGATGGGCTCGCCCGACCCTCGGCAGATCGACGGCATCGGCGGCGCCGATCCCCTGACCAGCAAGGTGGCGGTGGTCTGCGCCTCCGAGCGCCCGGATGCGGACGTGGACTATCGGTTCCTGCAGGTGTTCGTGGACCGGGCCGTGGTCACCGACAAGCAGAGCTGCGGGAACATCCTCGCGGGCGTCGCCCAGTTTGCGGTCGAGAAGGGGTTGGTGCGGGCCGCGGAGAGCCGGACCGAGGTCGCCGTCTACATGGCCAACAGCGACCAGGTGGCCGGGGTCACCATCGAGACGCCGGGCGGCGCGGTGACCTACGAAGGCAGCGCGCGGATCGACGGGGTACCCGGCGCCGCGGCGCCGGTGCTCCAGAACTTCCCGCAAGCCGCCGGCTCGACCTGCGGTGCGTTGCTCCCCACCGGGAACACGGTGGACGTGATCGCCGGCGTCGAGGTCACGTGCATCGACAACGGCATGCCGGTGGTGGTGATGCGGGCGCGCGACGTTGGCGTCACCGGCTACGAGAGCCGCGAAGCGCTCGACGCGGACGGCGCCCTGAAGGAACGGCTGGAGAGGATCCGCTTGCAGGCGGGGCCGCTCATGAACCTGGGCGACGTGAGGGACAAGTCCGTACCGAAGATGACGATGGTGGCTCCGCCCGGCGACGGCGGCGCCATCGCCACCCGCACCTTCATCCCCCACCGATGCCATGCGTCGATCGGCGTGCTCGGCGCGGTGAGCGTGGCCACCGCCTGCATGATCCCGGATTCGCCCGCCGGCCTTTGGGCGCACGTGCCGGCCGGGGACGAAAAGCCGGTCTCGGTGGAGCACCCGATCGGCGAGACCACCGTGGTGATGAACGTGTCCACGGAAAATGGAACGGTGAAGGTCACCCGGGCCGCGGTCCTGCGGACCGCGCGCAAGTTGTTCGAGGGGCGGGTCTCCCCACGTTCCGGCCCGACGCCCGCACCGGTGCCGGATGGGTAAGCGCCGGGGGGACTTCAAGACTTCGTGTTTCGGAAAACGTCTTCGCCCCACGCCTCCCCGGGACCCGGATTCCCTCGCCAGGAGACGGACGATGGCTTGTCATGCAAATCGAGAAGCGAAACCCTGATTTGCCCGCGAATTTTGCAGTGCGCGAGGGGCGCTTGGTCTACGCGCGAGACCACGAACGGGTCGATGCCGAGGCGCGGCTCGATGGCCTGTACGTGCTTCGCACCAGCGAGCCCGCGCAGCGGCTCCCGCCGCCCGAAGACACGGTGCGCACCTGCAAGGGGCTGGCCGATGTGGAGCGCTGGTTCCGCACTCTCAAGGGGCGCGACATCCGGGTGCGTCCCATCCGCCACCGCGAGGAACGCCGGGTACGCGCGCACCTGTTCCTTTGCCTGTTGGCCGGCTATCTGGAGTGGCATCTCCGTCGTGCTTGGGCGCCGCTGCTGTTCGACGACGAGACCCTGGCCGAAGCTCGGCGCACCCGCGACCCCATCGCCCCGGCCCAACCCGCCGACCGCGCCCGGCACAAGAAGGCCTGCCGGCGCACCGACGACGACGCGCCCCTTCATAGCCTCGATACCCTGCTCGCAGAGCTCGCGACCCGCTGCCGCAACCTCTGTCGGGTCCCGGCCGACCCTGCCACACCGCCCTTGTCCCTGCTCACCGAGCCGACCCCGACTCAACGCTGCGCCGCGCACCTCATCGAAACGTTCCCAGTACCGGGAACTCCAACAAGCTGAACATCCCTCTTTCAATCAATCTGTTGAACCTTGTCATACCCGGGGAACTTCGGCCGCCCACCCAGGACCCGGGCTCCTTCCCCGCCAGGAGACGGGCGATAGTCGGAGTGTGCCATACAACGGAGGCTTCGATGCCGAACGTCCGCAGGGCAGTTCACAGTCAAAGGGATTTCCAGGCGCACGACCTTATGCCCTTATCCGTGTTGGTGCCGCACCCGAGGCTCCTCCGTCCGCGGCGCCGGTTCGGCCCGTTTCCGCCGCCCGTCAGCACCCCGAGCCGGGCTGCCGGTCCTGCATGGGAGACCACGCCATGCTGGCGTAGGCCTTGGCGGCGACCCGGGCGCCGGTGATCGTGAGCTTGACGTGGTTGATGCCCTTGCAGACGACGAACCCCCCGGTGGTCGTACATGTGGTCGAGTGCGCACCACTCCCGCAGCCCCCGCGCCTTCGCCGGCAGGCACCAGCCACGCAACGCCAGCCGCTCCACCACCGGACGCCAGTCGCTCCGCCCCGTGGGTGACCCAGGTATCCATTTCGTCGCTCCACGAGCCCGCGGGGTACAGCTCCAGGCCGATCCGGGGCAACAGCCCCGCGGCGGCCACGTCCACCGACAGCCGGAACCGGGGCGGCACCTCCTCCAGATCGGTCAGGACCTCCATTACCGGGCGGACCGACCCGCGCCGGCCCCACCGCTCCAGCACTCCGGCAACCTCGTCGTGCCCGATCTCCTGGATCACCAGCCACACCGCCCGCGGCGCCCGGCTTGGCAGCGCTCCGACGTGGCGGACCTCGCCGCCCGTCGGCAACGCCGCCAGCACCCGCGCCACCGAGCGCCGCAATGCCCCGTCGTCGGTCCAGCCGACCGCATCCGCCAACGCCGCGAGCGGCAAGGGATGCAGGCGGTCATGCGACCAGGCCGTGTTGATGAATTATCGCACCATAATCCAAGACAACGCACCCAGGTCGGTGGACAAATAATAGCTCCTGGACTCTACCCGTCCGTGACCATCCTCCGCCGTCTCGTCGTTCTCAATCCCCTCACACTCGAAATCCCTCTCCCGTGCCGCATCAAAATACCTCCGAACCTCCCTGTTCAATTGCTTCTGGTTCCCCTTCACCGCCAACATAATCCCCTCCCCCTTCCTTGACCTGCTTCGCTATCGCTCGTTGGCATCCCATCGCATCCAGCGTCACGATACACCCCGACAATTCCAGCTTATCCAGCAACTCCGGCACCGCCGTGATCTCGTTCGACTTCTCCTCCGTCTTCACCTGCCCAAGCACCACTGCATTGCTACACGCCCAGGCACTCACCATATGCATCGCCTTCATACTTCATACCCCGCTTGCGGTCGTGGGAACGCCTCTGCGTCTTCCCGTCCACTGCAATCATCTCACCATCACTCAACTTCACGACATCTTCCATCCAGCTCATGAAGCAGTCCTGAAAACCCCTCATCGACAGCGCCGAGATGATTCGTGCAATTGTCGTCCACCGGGACCCCATTGGCCAGCGGAACATAGCGGCGAAGCCACTCCAGCTTCGTGCGCCCAAATTCTTCGATGTCACTCCATCCCTCCGCGCCACTGACCGCCGCACACACGCACAGGACGATGACATCAATCAACTCATGCTTCTTGTTTCTATGCGACTCGCGGATCCTCCAGCTTTGAGAAATGCTCGATCATACTTGCAGGGGCTGTCGTGTTCATTTCTTGCCATCTCCATCTCCTTGATGAAGACGCCATTAGATCACAAAACTTGTTGATGTCAATACATTTTTAGTGATCTTGCCCCGGCCCTGACCCCAACCCATTGAGGGAGGCGACTTCGAGAGACGATACGGCAACTTGACAGGTCAATTCATATCAGCGGTGAGAGACCCGGAACGGATTCACTGCAAGGGATCCCGGGACCGCCGCTCTCCGCGCCCGAGGCCGCGTGCTGCCGTTCCGTCCGGCAGCCCCCGGACATGTCCACTCCTGCGACGGAGCGTCCACGCACCCATCGACGTCGTCCCCGGTTTCGACGGGGCCGGTCAGCCGCTGCCGCCGCGGATGCGTCCGAGGGTGTCGTCGATCCACTGCTCGGCGAGCCGGCTGACCTCGGCCGGGCTCCGTCCGGCGGTATCCACCGGCGTACCGATGACCACGCGGATGGTGCCGGGGTACTTGAAGAAGCTGTTTTTCGGCCAGCAGTCCCCGGCGTTGTGCGCGACCGGGACAACGGGGCGGCCGGTGTGGACGGCGAGTCGGGCGCCGCCCTTCTTGAACGGCCGCCTGACGCCGGGAGGCGCGCGGGTGCCCTCGGGGAACACGACCACCCAGCATCCGCTGGCGAGCCGCTCCCTGCCTTGTTCGAGCATTTGCTCGAAGGCGCCGGGGCCGGCGCCGCGATCGATCGCAATCGGGCGCATCGTCGCGAGCCCCCATCCGAAGAAGGGGATCCGGAGCAGCTCGCGTTTCAGCACCCACACCTGCGGTGCGAAGTAGCGCTGCAGGGCGAGCGTCTCCCAGGCGGATTCGTGCTTCGAGAGGACGACGGCGGGTTCGGACGGAACGTTGTCGAGGCCGTCGACCTCGCACTGCACGCCGCACGTCAGCGAGAGCCAGTACACGTTGAAGCGGCTCCATTGCGTGACCGCGCGCCATCGAAACCGGTAGGGCAGCAGCACCGCGGCAAGCGCGACCGGGGTGAACACGAGGGTCGAGATCACCAAGCCGATCGCGAACAGGGAGGAGCGGGCGAACACGCCGGCGGTCACCGCCCGCCCGGCGGGGGCGTCGCCCATGCCGCGCGCGGTCACCGGAGCGCTCCCGGGCCGTCCGACGCCGTCAGCGCCGACGCACCACCGTCACACCATCGCGTCAACGGACTGTTCGCCATGCGGCCCGCCGCATCGTTTCCCGTGGGCCGCGTCCTGGGAGCGCGGGCGTCTCGCCCGCAACACGCCGGAGGCGTGGGCTTTTCGGGCCCCCGTCCCTTGGCCATGACAAGGCTCGCCCCTGTCGTGGCGGGCTTCGCCAAGGGAAGCGCGTTTGTGGACCGACACGCAGCTACGCCAAGTCTTCCAGGCGGTCGGCCCGGAGCATCGCCGGCTCCGGCTCAGGCGGTCCGGCGAAGAGCGTTCCGAGTCCATATCCAGGCAGGACCTGCAGATCGAAGCAGAGGTGGCCCGATGAGCCTGACCGCCGCATTCGTGAAGGGCGTCCGCCACGGCGGCGGGCGCAAGCGCGCCGACCGCCACCACGACCAGCACGGCCTCTACCTGCAAGTCATGCCCTCGGGGTCAAAGCAGTGGGTCCAGCGCCTCGTCATCGACGGGAAGCGTTGCGACTACGGCTTGGGCGGCTACATAGGGCGAGCAACTGGCGCTCGCACTCCTCCTTGGAAGCGTTGCGACTACGGCTTGGGCGGCTACATAGGGCGAGCAACTGGCGCTCGCACTCCTCCTTGGAAGCGTTGCGACTACGGCTTGGGCGGCTACATAGGACCGAGGGCTTCCGCGACCTGCTCTTCCTTGAAGCGTTGCGACTACGGCTTGGGCGGCTACATAGGCAGGGCGAGCCGGCGGCCCGCTTCCACCCCGAAGCGTTGCGACTACGGCTTGGGCGGCTACATAGGTAGAATCTTATAACTGATTGATTATTCAGGAATTGATTCGGGACGTGGAAGTCCCATCCGAAGTCTCCGATCATGGAATCACCACATCCACATGGCAGGAGAAGGCTCGGACGGGACGCCGCACTGTTGCTCAATTCGCCCACCAGATCAAGCGTGCGTTGTCGTCCACGGTACTCAACGACCTCGGACGGAGGGTCGGTTTCTGCCACCGGGAGCGGCTGATGACTCCGTATCGACTGGTCCTGAGTCTACTGGCGGGCCACGCGACGGGGACGGTCGAGACGTTGGCCGATATGCAACGGCAATTCAATGCGTTGTTCGGCACCACGGTCGCCGGCGGATCCGTGCCCGGCTCGGCCAGCGTGAAATGGCCCTGACGAATCGGCAGCCGGATGTCGATCATACGTCCCAGCCGCCGTCCACGGCGATGTGCTGGCCGGTGATCTGGCGGGCGTCGTCGCTGGCCAGGAACAGCACCGCGTTGGCGACGTCCTGGGCGGTGGTCACGCGCTTCAGGGCCATGTCCTGCACGTACTCGTCGTAGACCTCCTCCTCCGTCCAGCCCCGCACCATCGCCTTCTCCTCGCAGAGCTTCTTCATGCGCGGACCGTCCACGATGCCCGGACAGACCGCGTTGACGTTGATGTTGTACTTGCCGAGCTCCAGCGCCACGGTGCGGGTGATGCCGCGCACCGCCCATTTCGACGCGCTGTACGCGGTGCGCATGGGGTAGCCGCGCAGCCCCGAGGTGCCGCCGATGTTGACAATCTTTCCCGCCTTGCGGGCGATCATGGCCGGCGCCACGTACTTGATCGGCAGGAAGGTGCCGCGCTCGTTGGTGGTGACCACGTGGTCGAAGTCCGCGACCTCGATGTCCTGTACCGGGGTCTCGATCGGGCCGGTGGTCCCGGCCACGTTGACCAGGACGTCGATGCGGCCCCCGAAGACCTCCAGGGCCTTGTCCACCATCTCCCCGACCTCGCCGTCGTCGGTGACGTCGCAGGCGATCACCCAGCCCTCGCGCCCCAGGGCCTGCACCTCGGCCGCGACCTCCTCCAACGGCGCGACGTCGCGGGCGCTCAGCACCACGTCCGCGCCCTCCCGGGCCAGGGTGGTGGTAATCGCCGCCCCCATTCCCTTCGCGGCGCCGGTGACGATCGCCTTCCTGCCTTCGAGCTTCATTGCATCGTTCCTCCTGGTGTTCATGAATCCGCGGTTCCGTGTTCGTCTACGGGGATTCCATCGCCGTTGCCGGGCAGGCTCACGCTACCGGCATCCCTTCCAGGCCGCCTTGCGAGTATGCGCTCGACAACACCATGCCGCAGCCGGGAGACCCGCAGATCTCCTCTTGTTCCCTTCTCCGCCCCCGGATCACGTCCGGGTCCTGCACGGACCGGCGGATGCGGGTTCGGTCGCTCTGTTGCGGCGGGTCCGCTCAGAACAGTCTTCGCAGCCCGATCCGCAGGGTCCGGCCCTGCCGTTCGTAGAGCGGGAGGTTCGATTGCGTCCGTGTCCAGTCCAGCGTGAGCTCCGGCAGGTAGCCCCGCCACGCGATGGCCCGGTCGGAGATCGTCAGGCCGGCGCCGCGCGTGCGATCCCTGCGCCGCTTGCCGAACAACGGGTGGATGGCGCCGAAGCTCGTCTCGGCTCCGTGGATCCGGACCGACAGGCGGAGGTCCCGCCCGAGACCCGCCGCGTACTCGATCCACGCTTCGCGCGACGTCCAGCGCAAGTCCGGCCGCGCCGGCGTCTCGCGGGAGAACGCCCCGCCCGCCGTCAGGTCTCCGGGTCCGAGGCGTCTCGCGAGGTACAGGCCGTGGCGGCGCCCGGGCGGGTCGCGGTCCTTGCTCCCTTCGTCATGGCGCGTGCTCCAGTACCGGGTGAAGAGCCCGAGGCGCCAGGTTCCGGTCACCGTCTGCTCCAGCCCCAGGCCGCCCCAGAGGCTGACCGCGTAGGGCTCGCCGCCCCGCCAGCGCCGCTCGATGCCGGCGTCGGCGCGGGCCGTTCCGGGCCGGCGCCGTCCCGCGACCTCCACCGCGTACCGCATCCGCGGTCCGATGGATGCGTTCACCCAGGTGCGGTTGTACGCGCTCGCGTCCAGGGCCGTGTTCCGCGCGACGGACGCGCGTGCTTCGATGGAGGTCCGGCCGCTCCCGGCGACCGGATGCCGCCAGCGCAGGCGGGCGCCCGCGCGGGCGACCCATGCGCGGACCGGGCGTTCGTCCACCGTGAGCTCGAGCCCGCCGAGCCGGGGCACCGCCACGGTCTCGCGCTCCGGCGCGTTGTTCACGTTGTCGTCCCACCACAGGCCGGCGTCGAGGTCGATCCGCAGGTCCCGCCTCGCACGGATCCGCTGGAGAAACCACTCCACGTTCCGTCGCACCGCCGGCGGCAGATCCTCCTTGTCCCACACCCCCCGGAAGACGGCCTCCGCCTCCTCGTCGCGTCCGAGCGCGAACAGGGACGCCGCGTAGTCGAGCCGGACGCGGTCGATCGCCGGGCGTTCCTCGGCGAGCTGCGCGAGGATCTCCGCCGCTTCGTGCGGCCGTCCCATCTTCAGCAGCGCCTGCGCCGCCATGAAGCGGACGCCGGTGGTGTCCACGCCGCCCGCGGCCCGCGCGGCCCGCATGGCCTCGCGCAGCACCGCCAGGGCCTTCCCGGGCTCTCCCGCCTCGATCCACCGTCGCGCCGTGTCCACCGCTTCGGCGGTGGCCCGGTGGACGTCGCGTCGTTCCATGTGTTCGACGGTCGCGTCCGGCGGCGGGGCGGACGGGGCGCCGGGGGATGCCGGTTCGTCCGCCCTTGCGCCGGCGGCGGACAGCAGCACGGCGAGCATGGCGGCGCCGGCTCTGCCGATCATCCCGAGCTTCACGGTGTCTCCTCCCGTCCGTCGGCGCGGGAGCTTTCGCGCGGGCGGGAACCCGGCGCGCGAGGAGGACGTCGTCCCGGTATCATGGCGCCTGCCCTGCAACATGGCCCTGCAACATGACGATGCGTCCGCCGGGGCGGAACGACGTCGCCACCGAGCCGGGACGTCTCCATTGACACGACGGATCTTCGATGAACATATTCGCGCCCGCCATCCCATGCAGGTCTCCCGCACCGTCGGGTTGCCTGCCGAATACGACAGCCGGAGCCCGGCGCGGGGCCGCTCCCCGAGTCTCGGCGAACGGGCAGGATCTCACATCACCCGTGTGTGACGGCAATGGTCCGACGCCATTCATCGGCGTTGGCCGGCAATCGCCGCGGGCCGGGGAGCCCGGCCGTATGCTTCGTTCACACCTGCGGTCGTCCGGGAGGATTGTCCCGGATTCTTGGAGCGCACATCCATCGGCTTCCTGCCCGGACGGCGGGTTCGACGGAGGGGACATGATGCAACGGGCTTGCAAGCGGAGCGGGATCGCCTGCCTGGTGGCGCTGTGGCTGACGGCCTGCGGTGGCGGCGGTGGCGGCAGTGGTTCCACGTCGCCGGGGCCGGAGAACGTGAGGACGCTCGATCCGGACCGGGCGCGGACGTACTTCACGGGGAGCACGGCGCCGAGCCTGACCGCGAGCCAGATTCACTCGGAGACAGAGCAACTCGTCGGGCGCATACAGGGGAGCGGGGGCCAGTCCCTGCTCTTGAGCGACATATCGCTGTTCACGACACACGACGACTTGAATCTGCCGGTGCGTCTGGACACGACATGTTCGGCGGGGGCGTGCAGCTATTATTCCAACCCTCCGGGAGCATCCCAGCCGATCAGCGCGGTAGTCAGTGCGGAAAATCTTTCGTTGGGTTCGGCAGCCTCCCTCCTTCCTGTCATGCGGTATCGTGGAATTCTGCTGACGGGAGGGGCAGAAGCGATACGGATCAGTGGAGCGGCGCCCGACTACCCGGGATGGCTCGACTACAGCAGGTTTCCCGTAGTAGCCGGAGAGGTGTTCGGCTACGGAGGATGGCTCGCTTATAGCTGGTTTCGCGTAGAAGGCAGGCCGATCACGTTGGGCAATGCGCAAGACGTTTCCCTGTACTACGGGTTGTCCACCGGCATCGCATCGAGCTCCCGGCCCACCGGCGGGAGCGGTTTATGGAATGGCGTGATGGTTGCGACGGACGTCTCGGGCGCCGGGCGCGGGAACATCTTCCAGGGCGACGCAGCCCTGTCGGTCGATTTCGGCGCTGACGCCGTCGATCTGTCGTTCTCGAACGTGCGGGACCTGACCAACGGGGCGACACGCCCGGCACGACGCTGGAGCAACATGCCGGTCGCGGATACCGGGGAATTCTCGGGGGCGAACCCACAAGGCGAGACCGCGGGACGTTTCTACGGCCCGAGGCACGAAGAGGCCGGAGGGACGTTTACCTACGACGATCTGACCGGCGCCTACGGGTTGAAGCGGCAGAACGTGAGGGCGTCCGATCCGGTGAGGGTGCTCGACCCGGTGAGGGTGCTCGACCCGGTGAGGGCGCGGACGTACTTCGCGGGGAGCACGGCGCCGGGTCTGACCGCGAGCCAGGCGAGCAATCAACAAACGCAACTCCTCGGGAACATCCAGGAGCACGGGGCCCGTTTCCTGCGGGCGAGTGACATCATGTTGTTCACGACACACGACGATTTGAGTCCGCCTCCGCCTCCGCCGCTGAGACTGGAAGTGGAGTGCGCGACGGCGGCGACATGCCGTTACGGACTTGGGGAAGTATACGATTTGCTCAGGGTGGACGATCTTTCGGTGGATTCGTTGTCCCTCTCTCCCGTCATGCGGTATCGCGAAATTCCCCTCGTGGCCTATGAAGGCAGAACCATGCCAGACGTTGCGGAGTTCGGCTACGGTGGATGGCTCGACTATAGCGCGTTTCTCGTTGAAGGCAGGACGATGACATCGGTCCCTGCGCTCGAAGTTTCCCTGTACTACGGGTTGTCCACCGGCATCGCACCGAACTCCCGGCCCACCGGCGGGAGCGCTCGATGGAATGGCGTGATGGTTGCGATGGATGGCTCGGGCGCCGGGCGCGAGGACATCTTCCAGGGCGATGCAGCCCTGGAGGTCGATTTCGACGCGACCACCGTCGATCTGTCGTTCTGGAACGTGCGGGACCTGAACACGGGTGCAGCACGCCGGGGCACGGCCTGGAGCGACATGCCGGTTACGGCTGCCGGGGCATTCTCGGGGACGAACGCACGAGGCGAGACCGAGGGACGCTTCTACGGCCCGGGGCACGAAGAGGCCGGGGGGACGTTCACCTACGACGATCTGGCCGGCGCCTACGGGTTGAAGCGGCAGTAGGCCAGGATCGGCGTATGGACGAAACGTCCGACGCCGAGGGCGGCGAGCACCGGGAAGCCGCCCAGCGAGAGCGCGCGCGGACTACCCGATCCCCGATCGGAACGTCCGGCGCCTGCACGGTGAGCCCGCGTTCGTGGTGTGAACGAGCCGGGGGAGCCGGAGGTTGGTACACAGTGCTCCCGCGGGATCACCGGCGGACTTCGTGCGGATGCGCGGAATCCGCCGCCTCGGGCGCTCCGTACCCGCCGCCGCCGCAGCTCTCGACCACCACCACGTCGCTTGGGCCGAGACGGACGTTGGCCTTTCCGGGCAGCTCGCGACGGCGCCCGTCCGCACCGGCGACGGTCACCCGGAACGGCGCTCCCGGTGCTCCTCCCTGCAGCCCGTAGGGAGGCACCACCCGGCGCTCGAACATCGTGGTGACCGACATGTCGTCGCACAGCACCCGGTACTCCCGGTGCAGACCGTCGCCGCCGCGGTGGCGCCCTGCCCCGCCCGAGCCGCGGCGCAGGCGCTGGCATTCGACCCGGATCGGGTACTCCGCCTCCACCACCTCGGCCGGGGTGTTCATCACGTTCGACATGTGGACCCGGACCACCGGTGCGCCGTCCCGGTCGTGCCGGGCCCCCTCCCCGCCGCCGTGGGTCTCGTAGAAGGTGGTCCAGGCCCCGTCCGCGCGCCGCCCGCCGAACAGCACCAGGCCGGACGTCGTCGGCCCGCCGGCGGAGAGCCGCTCCGGTCCGGTCGGCTCCAGCGCCCGGAACACCGCGTCGGCGACGCGCTGCGAGGTCTCGTGGTTGCCGCCCACCACCGGACGGTCGGGTCCGGGGTCGAGCAGCGAGCCGGGACGGGTGACGATCTCCAGCGGGCGGTAGCCGCCGCCGCTGGGCTGGACGTCGGGCCCGAACAGCGTCTTGACCACGTAGAAGACGGAGGCGGCGGCGATGAACGGCGTGGTGTTCACCGGCCCGCGGGCCGCGTCGGCGGTCTCGGAGAAGTCGAACGTGGCGCGGTCGCCGGCGATGGTCACCCGCACCCGCACCGCGACCGGCTCGTCTCCCGCGGCATCGTCGTCGAGCCAGTCCTCGCCGTGGTAGACGCCGTCGGGGACGGCGGCCAGGGCCTCGCGCATCCGGGCCTCGGTCCGATCGTGGATGGCGGCGACGGCGGCGAGCACGGTATCCGTTCCGTGCTCGGCGAAGAGGCGGTGGAGGTGCTCCTCCGCGTCCCGGGTCGCCGCCATCTGCGCGAGGACGTCGCCCTCGCGCTCCTCCGCCCCGCGCACGTTGGCCAGCACCACGTCCAGGTTCTCGCGGTGGGGGCCGGCGGCGGTGAACAGGCGGAACGGCGGGATGCGCAGCCCTTCCTGCCAGGCGTCGGTGGCCCCGGCGACGTAGCTTCCGGGCACCGCGCCCCCGACGTCGGCCCAATGGGCGAGGCTGACCGCGAACGCGACCACCGCGCCATCGACGAACACCGGCCGGATCGCCTTCACGTCCGGCAGGTGGTTGCCGCCGATCTCCGGCAGGTTGAGGAACCAGACGTCGCCCGGCGCGAGCCGCGATTTCGGCACCCGTTTCAGGAACTCGCGCACCGTGAAGCTCATCACCCCCAGGTGCATGGGGATGTCGCGGCCCTGGGCGATGAGATGGCCGTCCGCATCGGTCAGCGCCGAGGAGAGATCGCCGGCCTCGCGCAGCAGCGGCGACCGGGCCGAGCGCATGACCACCAGGGACATCTCCTCCGCCGTCGCGCTCAGGGCGTTGCGGATGACCTCCAGGGTCACGGGGTCGACGGGGAGCATCGAGTCGGCGGAGGCGGTCATGGCGGCGGCGGTAGTCCCTTACTCCCTTACCCATGAAATCTTCGACAAAACGACGAAGAATTATCTGCCGCCCGACTTCCGACTCCCTGATGCCGGATTCCCGGGAGTGGTGTGTCCTGGGATCGGCGTGTCCCTCTGGGACACGGGCGTCCCGCCCGCAGGCGCGGACCGGAGGTCCGGGCCGGAAGCCCGCCAGATAGCAAAGCGGGCGGGACGCCCGCGTCCGTGAGGACGCGCCGTTCCCAGGTTCGCAACCGGCGCTTGGTTCCGGCTCCGCCGGGTTGGGACCGCCATCGCCGTGGGCGAAAGGTCGATGGTGATCACGGGGCCGATGGAGGTCGTCATGTCTCGATCCCGGTGGTGATGTGAAGGTGGCCGGCCTCGTCGGCGACGAGGGTGGCGCCCGGCGGGACCACCACCGTCGACCACGCATCCTCGACGACGGCCGGTCCGGGCAGCGCGCGGCCGGGAGCCAAGGCGGCACGATCGTAGCGCGGCGTCGCGGCCGTCGCGCCGGCTTCGAAGGTGCATGGCAGCGTCCGGGCCGGCAACATTCCGGCTGACGGCGATCCGATCGGCGGGGATTCGGCCGATGCAACGGGCGATGGCGGCATCCCGGATCGCGAGGATCCGGCCGACGCGGCAGACGATGCCGGCATTCCGGCCCGCGAGGACCCGCCCGACACGGCGGGCGCCGGTCCGAGCGCTGCCTCCACCGCCGCGGGATCCGTGGATTCGCCGGATACGACCGGCGCCGGCCGGAGCTCCCCGCCGGCCGGCGGCGCCGAGACGCGGAGCCGGATCGAGACCAGCTCCCACGGCTCCTCGGTCGCAAACCCGTACAGCGCCCGGTGGCGGTCCAGGAAATCGCGCGTGAGCCGCGCCGGATCGTCGAGGGCGGCATCCGGGATCTCGATGGCGTAGCTCTGGCCGCGGTAGCGGACGGCCGCGACCTCCTCCACCGCCATCTCGCCTTCACCGTAACCCGCCGCCGCCAGGGGGGCGGCGAGCCGGGACTCCAGGTCCCCGCGCACCCGCTCCAGGCGCTGTACGTCCCAGTCGTCCACCGCCATGCGCAGGGTGCGCTGCTGCGCATAGCTCATCCGCGCGCCGGCGCATCCGAGGGCGGAGAACACGCTGGAATGGGCGGGCACGATCACCCTGGCGATGGAGAAGGCGCGGGCCAGCGCGACCGCGTGCATGGGGCCGGCGCCGCCGAAGGCGAGGAGCGTGCACCGGCGGCCGTCCACGCCGCGCTCCACCGTGACCCGGCGAAGCGCCCGCAGCATGGTCGAATCGGCGACCCGGACCATGCCCAGGGCCGCGGCCTCGACGCTCATGCCCATGGCCGATGCGAGCGGCGCGACGGCCGCCCGGGCCGCGGCCGGATCCACCCGGACGTCCCCGCCGATGACCCGATCCGCAGCCATGTATCCCAGCACCAGGTTGGCGTCGCTCACCGTCGGCCGACTGCCGCCGCGGGCGTAGCAGGCCGGCCCCGGGTCGGCGCCGGCGCTGTCCGGACCGACCATCAGGGCGCCGTGGTCGAGGCGGGCGATGGAGCCCCCGCCGGCGCCGATGGACTCCACCGCGACCATGGGCTGGCGCAGGGGCCGGCCGCCCAGCGTGCGATCGCTCGATATCCGCGCCTCGCCGTCGAAGATCAGGCAGACGTCGGTGGTGGTGCCGCCCATGTCAAAGCTGATGGCGTGATCGATGCCGAGGTCGCGGGCGATGCGCCCGGCGGCGGCGACGCCGGCCGCGGGACCCGAGGCGGCAAGCCCGAGCGGCAGCTCGCGCAACGCCTCCGGCGAGGCCATCCCTCCGGCGGAGTGGAACAGGTGCAGCCTCGAATCCGCCGGCCGGGCCGCTTCGAGCCGGTCGAGGTGGCGCGCGGCCAGAGGCATCAAGCCGGCGCTCAACGCCGTCGTCGCGGTGCGCTCGTACTCCCGCGCCTCCGGGTTGACCCGGTTCGAGAGCGCGACGAAGGGAAACCGCTCGCGCAGCCGCTCACCCAAGGCCTCCTCGTGGGCGGGGTTGGCGTAGGAATGCAGCAGCGACACCGCGACCGCCGCCGCGCCGCTCTCCCCGATCCCCCGGATCGCCTCCTCGACCGTGTGCGGGTCCATCGGCTCCAGCACCCGCCCTTCGTGGTCGAGCCGCTCCCCCACCTCGAAGCGGCACGCGGCCGGCACCTGGGGGGCCGGCTTGGGGGGAAGGTCGAGGCGGTAGAGGTGGCGCCGGTTCTGGCGTCCGATGGCCAGGGTGTCGGAGAAGCCCCGGGTGGCGACCAGGGCGACCTCGGCGAGGTCGTCCTCGACGATGGCGTTGGTCACCAGGGTGGTGCCGTGGATGAGGTCGTCCACGTCCGGCCAGGCGAGATCCACCGCCCGGAGCGCGGCCAGCAGGCCGCCCACGTGGTCGCCGAACCGGGACGGCACCTTGGCGACCCGCGTCTCGCGGCGCGTCCGGTGCACGGCCACCACGTCCGTGAACGTGCCGCCGACATCGACTCCGACCCGCCATCCGCCCGGCATGATCAATCCCTGGCCATTGATCCGCATCGGACATCTTTACCACCGATGTCCAAAGAGGTGGACCCCGAATCGTGAATCGTGGCCGGCCTGACGGTGTGCTTCCCCGTTCGCCGGCGTCGAGCTATATTCCCGTTCGCCGCAATCGTCCGGCAGACACACCGCCGACAAGGGGCGGTAAAGGCTCCTCCGGTGCAGCTTCCCCGCGACGAACTCCTCCGCGCCTACCGCCTCATGCGCACCATCCGCGTGTTCGAGGATCGGGTCAACGCCGAGATGGCGACCGGCGACATCCCCGGCGCGGTCCACCTCTATGCCGGCCAGGAGGCCGCTGCGGTGGGCGTGTGCATGCACTTGGGCGACGGCGACCACATCGCGTCGACCCATCGAGGCCACGGCCATTGCGTCGCGAAGGGCTGCGACGTAGACGCGATGATGGCCGAGATCTTCGGCCGCGCCACCGGTACCTGCCGCGGCAAGGGCGGCTCGATGCACATTGCCGACCTCGGCCGTGGGATGCTGGGCGCGAACGGCATCGTCGGCGGCTCTCCGCCTATCGCCTGCGGCGCCGCGCTCACCGCCAAGGTTCGGGGCAACGGTGCGGTAGCCGTGGCGTTCACCGGCGACGGTGGGGTGAATCAGGGCACCACCGCCGAGTCCCTGAACCTCGCGCGCATCTGGGATCTCCCCGTGATCTTCGTGGTCGAGGACAACGGATTCGCCGAGGCCACCGCGAGCAGCTACGCGGTGGCCGGTGACGTCACGAAGCGCGCCGAAGGCTACGGCATCCCTGCCGCGCGCGCCGACGGCCTGGACTTCTTCGCCGTCCACACCGCCGCCGGCGAGGCGGTGGCAAGGGCGCGCGGGGGTGTGGGACCCACGCTGCTGCACGTTCCTACGCCGCGCTACTACGGTCACTTCAGCGGCGATCCCGACACCTACCGCACGGCCGACGAGAAGACGGCCCTGCGCACCGAGCGGGATTGCCTGGCCCGTTTCCGCACCCGCGTGACCGAAGCCGCGCTGTTGGAAGCGGCCGATCTCGACGCGGTGGACACCGAGGTCGAGGCACGGATCGATCACGCGGTCGCCGCCGCGCGGGCGGCGCCCCGGCCGGACCCGGCCGAAGTCGCCACCGACGTGTACGTCAGCTACCCCTGAGCCCTTCCGACGCGGCGCCCGGGAGACACGACGTTGGAGAAGTCGTTCAGACACGCGCTCAACGAGGCGTTGCGGCTGGAGATGCGGCGCGATCCTGGCATCATCGTGCTCGGCGAGGACGTGGCCGGCGGGGCCGGCGCCTCCGGGGAGCAGGACGCCTGGGGCGGCGCATTCGGCGTGACCAAGGGGCTGCTTGGCGAGTTCGGCCCCGAGCGCGTGCGTGACACACCGATCACCGAGAGCGCCTTCGTCGGCGCCGCCGCCGGTGCCGCGATGACCGGGCTGCGTCCGGTGGTGGAGTTGATGTTCGTCGATTTCCTGGGCGTGTGCTTCGACCAGATCTTCAACCAGGCGGCGAAGTTCCGGTACATGTTCGGCGGCAAGGCGGTGACGCCGATGGTGCTGCGCACCACCTTCGGAGCCGGCGCGCGTTCGGCCAGCCAGCACAGCCAGGCCCTCTATCCGCTGTTCACCCATATCCCCGGGCTCAAGGTCGTCGTGCCGGCCACCCCGTACGACGCCAAGGGATTGCTCATCCAGGCCATCCGCGATGACGACCCGGTGATCTTCCTTGAGAACAAGATGCTCTACGACACCACCGGGGAGGTGCCGGACCGTGCCTACACGGTGCCTTTCGGCGAGGCGGCGATCGCCCGCGAGGGAGAGGATGTCGCAGTGGTGGCCATCGGCGCCATGCTGGACCGGGCTCTCGAGGCCGCCGAGCGGCTTGCCCGTGACGGCATCGAGTGCGCGGTCATCGATCCGCGCACCACCTCACCGCTCGACGAGGACACCCTCATCGAGTTCGTCGAGGAGACCGGCCGCCTCGTGATCGTCGACGAATCCTACCCGCGTTGCGGGATGGCCGCGGATATTGCCGCGTTCGTCGCCGAGCATGCTTTCGACAGCCTGCGCGCACCGGTGCTGAAGGTTACCCCGCCGCACTCCCCGGTCCCTTACGCGCCGCCGCTCGAAGCCGCCTACCTGCCGAGCGTCGCGCGCATCGAACAGGCGGTGCGCCGGATCTGCGGATCGGATCGGTGAACGGGCGGATCCATCCGGTGAGCATGCCGCGCTGGGGCATGACCATGACCGAGGGGACGGTCGTCGGCTGGCTGGCCGAGGCTGGCGCTGCGGTAGCTCCCGGGGACGAGCTGGTCGAGATCGAGACCACCAAGGTGGTCAACGCGCTGGAAGCGACCGCGGGCGGCGTGCTGCATCGCCGGCTGGTCGATCCGGGCGCCACGGTGCCGGTCGGCACGTTGCTCGGGATCATCGTCGAGGGCGGCCCGAGCGACGCCGAGATCGACGCCTTCGTGGCCAAGTTCGCGGCCACGGCGGCGGCCGAAGCCGATGACGCCGGCGGCACGCCGGCGCCGCAACGACTCGACGTCGGAGGGCGCACCGTCAGCGTGCTCGCGATGGGCTCCGGCGGCGCGGTGCCGGCGTTGCTGGTGCACGGCTTCGGCGGCGCCATCGACGGCTGGCGCTTCAACCAGCCGGCGCTCGCCGACGAGCGCGTGGTCTGGGCGCTCGATCTGCCCGGCCACGGGGAGTCGACCACCGACGCCGGCGACGGTTCGGTGGCCGCACTCTCCCAGGTGGTCTCCGGGACACTGGACGCCCTCGGGATCGGGCGGGCGCATCTCACCGGCCACTCCCTGGGCGGCGCGCTCGCGCTCGCGATGCTGGCTGCCGCACCCGAACGGGTCGCCTCGCTGTCGCTGATCGCCCCTTGCGGCCTCGGGGCCGAGATCGACGGCGGCTTTATCGAAGCGTTCCTCGCCGCCGAACGGCGCAAGGCCATGAAGCAGGCGCTCTCACGGTTGTTTGCCGATCCCGCGGCCGTGCGCCGCCAGATGGTCGAAGACATGCTCAGGCAGCAGCGCATGGACGGGGGGCCGGAAGCCCGCCGCACCATTGCGCGGGCGTGTTTTCCGGGCGGGCGCCAGAGGACGGTGCTGCGCCACACGCTCACCGGGACCACCGTGCCGGTGCAGGTGCTGTGGGGACGGGCGGACTCCATCGTGCCGCCGGCCCATGCCGACGGCCTGCCGCCGGCCGTCGCCGTGCATCGGGTGGACGGCGCCGGACACATGCCGCACGTGGAGCAGGCCGGCGCCGTCAATCGCCGGCTGCTCGACTTCATGCGCGCTGCGGAGCCGGCATGAGCGCGGAGGGCGGCCCGCGGCGCGGCCTTCCCGGTCTTGCGGGAGGCGATCACATCGGCATCACGGTGCCCGATCTCGACGCCGGGGTGGCCTTCTTCGTTGACGTCATCGGCTGCGAGTACATCTTCGACGGCGGGCGCGTCGGTGGTGATCCGGCGTTCATGCGCGAGCGCCTGAACGTCCATCCCGACGCGAGCCTGCGCTACTGTTTTCTACGTTGCGGCCACGGCTTGAACCTCGAACTCTTCGAGTACAGCGCTCCCGGCCAGCGCACCGAGCCGCCGTGCAACAGCGACGCGGGAGGCCACCACGTCGCCTTTCACGTCGACGACGTCCACGCCGCGGCGGCCTATCTGCGAGAGTGCGGGATCCGGGTGCTCGGCGATCCCATGTCCATCGACAGCGGCCCCGCGGCGGGCTCCACCTGGGTGTACTTCCTCGCCCCTTGGGGGCTGCAGCTCGAGCTGGTCGGCTACCCCCAGGGCAAGGCGTACGAGCGCACCGCGCGACGCCGGCTTTGGAATCCGCGTTTTCCGGCCCGGTGAGGGAGGCGCCGGTGGCCGGGACCGTGCAAAGCCTGTGGCGGCGTTGCGATCCGCCGGGCACTCGCGGGGGCTGATCGGGCGATGGACTGGAGCCTGCTCAGCGCGTTCGACTTCGCGATCGTCTGGCGCTACCTGCCGGCGTTGCTCAAGGGCCTGTGGACGAACGTGCTGCTCACCGGGCTCGGCTTCGTCGCCGGCGGGATCGTCCTCGGCACCCTGCTGGCCTTGGCCAACTTCTCCCGCCATCGGGTCGTGCGCTGGCCGGTGATCGCCTTCGTCGAGTTCTGGCGCTCGACCCCGCTCCTGGTGCAGGCGATCTGGATGCACTTCGCGTTTCCGGTGGTGAGCGGGTTGCAGACCACCCCGTTCCAGAGCGCGCTGCTGGCGCTGGTGTTCAACGTGTCCGCCTACTGCAGCGAGATCATCCGTGCCGGCATCCTCGGAGTGCCGGGCGGGCAGATCGAGGCCGCCCGCGCCCTGGGGCTCGCGCCCGCGGTCATCTGGTACAAGGTGGTGCTCCCGCAGGCCGTCAGGATCATCGTCCCGCCGCTGATCGGCACCGTGATCAGCATCTTCAAGGCCACCGCCATCCTCTCGGTGCTGGCCATCAACGACCTGCTGCGCGCCGCGAGCCGCCTCTCCTCCTACACCTTCAAGCCATTGGAGATCTACACGACGGCGGCGCTGCTCGCGTTCGTCTGCGGGCTGCTCCTGACCATCGCGGGCAATCGGCTGGAACACCGCCTGCGCCGGGGCGAGGGCTGAGGCGATGGACTTGCGGCCGAGCGTGGTGCTCGGGAACTACCCGCTTCTGATCGACGGCGTGATCATGACCCTGTGGGCCGCCGCGGTGGCCCTGTCGATCGGTGTGGTGTTCGGCGCCGCCGGCTGCGCGGTGCGGCTCTCCGCCCGCCCCGCGTTCGACCGTGCCGTCCGCGGCTACGTGCTGTTCTTTCGTACGACGCCCGAAATGGTGCTGATCTTCTGGGGCTACTTCTGCATACCCTTCCTGTTCAAGCTCAAGGTGTCCGGCTTCTGGACGGGCAGCGTGGTACTGGGGCTGGTGGCCGCCGCCTACCTGACCGAGATCTTCCGCGCCGGCGTGCAGGCGGTGCCGCGCGGGCAAGTCGAGGCGGCGCACGCGCTGGGGGTCCCGGCATACCCGAGATGGCGCTTCGTGATCCTGCCCCAGGCACTGCGGCTGATGGTGCCGCCGCTCGTCAACTACTTCACCGAGCTGCTCAAGAACACCACCCTGCTCTCCTCGATCGGGGTCGCCGAGCTTGCCCTGCAAGCCTACCTGCTCGGCGGCCGGACCTATCGCTACCTTGAATTTCTGAGCGTGATCGCGCTCGTCTACTTTGCCATCATCTTCCCGCTCAGCATGGCCTCGCGCCGGCTCGAGCAGCGCGCCGGCAGCCACTGATGTCCGCCGCTCACGGCTTCGACCTCGGCACCCGCTGCGCAGCGCGCACGTCCCACCCCGCCCGGGGATCCGCGACAGTCTCGCCGGCACGGGCGGATCATCCGCTGCTCCAAAGGAGAACGACATGAAATTCAAATGCCTGCCCAGTCGCACGGCGGCCCTCGTCGCCGCCATGACCCTGGCCGTCGGTGGCGTACACGCCGACCTCGTCGAGGAGGTCCAGGATCGCGGGGTCCTCAAGGTCGGCATGGCCGAGAGTCCCCCGTGGCAGTCGCCGAACCCGGAGTCCGGGGAGTACGAAGGCTTCAACGTAGACCTCGCCGGGCGCGTGGCGAAGCTGATGGACGTGAAGCTGGAGATCATCCCCGCGACCTGGTCCACGCTGATCCCCGGCCTGAAGGCGAAGCAGTACGATGTCATCTTCGCCAACCTGTTCGCCACCCCGCAGCGCGCGCTGGTGGTCAACTTCACCGAGCCCTACTCGACCTATGGATTCCATATCGTGGTCAACGCGGATTCCGGGATCATGACCCTGGAGGACGCCAACTCGCCCGACGTCACCTTCGTCGGCATGAGCGGCACGGTCGAGGAGACCTACCCGAAGGAGGTCTTCCCGAAGGCGAAGGTGCGCGGCATCGTGGGCAACGACGTCGCCGCCTGGATCGGAGAGGTCGCCTCCGGGCAGGCGGACGCCGCCTTCCTGGATCCAGGCACCTTCCGCCTCCTCAGGGCCAAGAACCCGATGCTGGAATCCCGGCTGCGCGTGCTGAACGACGAAGACCACCTGCTCAAGCCGGTGGGCCTCGCCTACGCGGTGCGTCCCGAGGACATGCACATGCTGCAGTTCCTCAACACCTTCATCCGGGATTTCGTGCGCAACCGCGAGCAGATCACGCTACGCGACCACTGGTTCGACCTTCTGGCCAAGCGCGAGTAAGGGCGTCCGGCGGCCGGCCCGGTGTGGGCCGGCCGCCGCTCTCGCGCCGAGCCACGGGGACACTCATGAAACCGACCCGCTTCGCGGCCGGCCACGTGCGGAACGTCCGCGCGAGGCCCGATCGCTCCTACGGGCCTCCTCAGGCCGCGATCATCGACCGCGACGACGTGGCCGCCGCCCGCGCCGAAATCTCCGGATGGCCCGGCTATCGGCCGACCCCTCTGGTCGCGCTCGACGGGCTTGCCCGCAGCCTGGAGCTTGGCGGCGTGCTGTACAAGGACGAGGACAAGCGTTTCGGACTGCACAGCTTCAAGGCGCTGGGCGGCGCTTACGTGGTGCTGCGCATGCTTCAGGAGCGGCTCGCCGCCGCGGGGCGGGGCGACGTGGGCACCGGCGACCTGCTGGCCGGGCGCCATCGCGAGATCCTCTCCGGGCTGACCGTGGCCTGTGCGACCGACGGCAATCACGGGCGCTCGGTGGCCTGGGGGGCACAGATGTTCGGCTGCCGCTGCCGGATCTACCTGCACTCGCACGTCAGCAAGGAGCGCGAGCACGCGATCGCCCGCTACGGGGCGCTGATCCACCGGGTCCCCGGCACCTACGACGACTCCGTCCGCCGGTGCGCCGAGGACGCCGCCGCAAACGGATGGTTCCTGGCCGCGGACACTGCGGACCGCGAAGATGCCCGGGCCCCGGCGATCGTGATGCGGGGCTACGGCGTGATGGTGGACGAGATCCTCTCCCAAAGCGGCGGAGACGCCCTCACCCACGTCTTTGTCCAGGGAGGCGTGGGCGGGCTGGCCGCCTCCGTCTGCGGCCACTTCTGGCAGACGCTGGGCCCCCATCGCCCCCGCTGTGTGGTGGTGGAGCCCTCGCGCGCCGACTGCATCGCGCGTTCCATCGCCGCCGGGAGGCCCACTCCGGTGCAAGGCGATCTCGACACCTTCATGGCCTGCCTGGCCGCGGGGGAGGTCTCGCGTCCAGCCTGGATCATCCTGGAGCACGGCGTGGACGACGTCCTCACCTTGCCCGACGAGGCAGCGAGGGAGGCCATGGGCGTGCTCGCCGCCGGAGTCGGCACGGACCCGCCCCTGGTCTCGGGGGAATCGGGGTGCGCGGCCACCGCCGGCCTCCTCGCCGCGGCGCTGGACCCGGTGCTACGGCAGGCGCTTGGACTCGACCGCGATTCGCGCGTAGTGGCCATCGGAAGCGAAGGGGCGACCGACCCCGCCGCCTTCGAGCGCGTCGTCGGACGATCGGCGGACGCCGTCGCCCGATCGTCCCGAGGGGCCGCGGGGATCGGCGTTCAGCCGACCTGCCAGCCACCATCGACGGTGATCGACTGGCCGGTGACGTAGTCGCTGAGCGGCGAGGCCAAGTAGACGTAGGTACCGGCCAACTGCGGGAGAGGGCCGAGATGGCCGACGGGAATACGGCTTTCGAGCGCTGCGCGCACCTCGGCTTCCGGCACCCCCCGGAGCGTCGCCCGATCACGGAAGAGCTGGCGGATCATGTCGGTGTCCATCTGCCCCGGGCACACACAGTTGACCAGGATGCCCCTGGGTGCGAGCTCCGCCGCCATCGACTGCGCCAGACCCACCACGCCGAACTTGGCGGCGGAGTAGGCGGCGTTCTCGCGCCCGCCGCGCAGGCCGAACAGGGACGACGTGAAAATGATGCGCCCGCCCTCTCCTCGCGCCACCATGCGTCGCGCGAGGGCCTTGGCGGTGATGAAGGCGCCGGTGAGGTTGACGTCGATCACCCGCCGCCAGTCGTCGAGGCCGATGTCGAGGGCGTGGCGCAGCAGCAGCACCCCGGCGTTCGGCACCGCCACGTCCACCCGGCCGAAGCGCTCCATGGCGGCGCCGGCCGCGCGCTCGGTGGCGGCTTCATCGGTCACGTCGAACGCGAGCGCGAGGGTGCGGGCGCCGAACTCCTCGGCCAGCGCCACGGCGCTACCGTGGACGGCTTCCGCCCGCACGTCGGCCATCGCCACCGACGCGCCGTGCGCCAGGAACGCACGGGCGACCGCAAGGCCGATCCCCTGGGCCGCGCCGCTGATGAAGGCTACGCGCCCGGCGAGCAGCTTGCCTCCGTTCGGTTCGGACATCGATTTCTCCGTCGCGCTGTCGCTTGTCCGGCTGGGCCCGTGGCGGCCACTATCGGCAGGATGCCGGTGAGGCGCAAGCCGCCCGACGCCCCGGATCGGCGTGGAGACCGCCTGCGATGACCATGACCACTCCTTCCCCGGCGGTCGATGAACGCACCGGCGCGCTGGTGGACGGTTTCGTCGACGGCGCACGAGAGACCCTGGTCGATCTGTGCCGTCAGCTCGTGGAAGCCCGAAGCGTGAACCCGCCGGGCGACACCAGCGCCGCCGCGGCGGTCGTCCATGGCTTCCTGGCCGCCCATGGCCTCGACTGCGAGCGGATTGCCCCCGTCCCCGGCAAGCCCAGCGTGATCTCCGGCTTCGACGGCCACGCCAGGGGCCGGCACCTGGTGCTGAACGGCCATCTCGATACCATCCCACCCGGGGACGAGCGTGACTGGTCGGTGCCGCCGTTCTCTCTCACGCGACGCGACGAGCGCCTGTTCGGCCTCGGCCTGGGCAACATGAAGGCGGCGGTGGCGGCGCTCGCGCTTGCCTGCGTATTCCTGCAAAACCACCGCGATCGATGGCGCGGGCGCGTGAGCTTCACCGCGGTTCCCGACGAGACCGTGTTCGGCCCGCACGGCGCGGCTTGGCTGCTCGACGAGCGCCCGGAACTCCTGGGAGATGCGCTGATCTGCGGAGAAGGCCCCGGCGGGATGCAGCTATCGGTGGCTGAGAAAGGGGTGCTGTGGCTCGCGATCGAGGCCGAGGCGCCTCCCGGGCAGGGCATGCTCAGCCGCCGCGGCGGCTCGGCCATCGCGCGGCTGGCCCGGGTGATTGGCGAGCTCGATGCGCTCAACGAGCTGCACACGCCGCCGCCCCCTCCCGTCGCAGTCCTGGCCGACAACGCCGGCGAGCAGGGCCTCCGGCTGTCGGTGAACGCCGGGCGTGTCGAAGGCGGCGGCCTGATCAGCCAGGTTGCCGCGGCCGCCCGCGCCGAGGTGGACGTCCGGATCCCGCCAGGGATGACGATCGCCGGCGTCGAGGATCGCGTGGACGCGATCACCCGCACGGTCGAAGGAACCCGCTGGAAGCGGATCAAGGGATGGGAGCCGAACTGGACCGTCCCGGGAGAGGCGATAGTGCAGGCCGTCGCGGATGCCGCATCGCAGGTGCGCGGGCGCCCGCCGGCATTGGTGGTCCGTCTGCCGGCGAGCGACGGCAGCCGTTGGCGCGCCCGCGGCGTCCCCGCGATCTGCTACGGGCCGCAGCCCGGGCTCGCGGCCGGTGTCGACGACCATGCATTCGAGCAGGATGTGATCGACTGCGCCAAGGTCTACGCACTTGCCGCCATCGCCTACCTGAACAGGGGACGTCGGCTCTGTCGCGATGAAGCGTCGATCGGTGAGGGTTGAGGGTGTCGTTCGCCATCCGCCGGGCCGCGTCCCGCTTCTCCCCACGAGCCAGGAGACGGTGACGAAGACGACGGAGACCATGAGCATCAGCGTGGAGAGCGCCATGATGTTCGGCTTGATGCCCTGCTTGACGGCCCCGAAGATCGCCGTCGGGAGGGTCTCGACGCCCGCCCCCTTGACGAAGTTGGTGATGATGAAGTCGTCGAGGGAGATGATGAAGGCGAGCAGGAACCCGGAGAGGATGCCGGGGGCCATGAGCGGCAGGAGCATGCCGGAAGGTCTCCGCCCGGCTCGCGTAGAGGTCCCGCGCGGCCTCTTCGTACATGCGCCGCGTGCGCGCCTCGATCTCGGCCGCGGGCCGCTTCAGCCGCCGCATCCCGAACGCGACGTTCTCGGCGACCGTCATGTGGGGGAAGAGCGCGTACTGCTGGAAGACGGTGTTCACCGGCCGCCGGTTGGGCGGCAGCCCCTCGATCTTCTCGCCGTAGAGGAAGATCGCGCCTTCGGTCACGTCCTCGAACCCCGCGATGTGTATTCGGTCGTGAAGGACAGCGACGCCCACGTCCGGTTCACCTTCCTCACCGGGGTGAGCAAGTTCTCCCGGGTGAGCCTGTTCTCCGGCCTCGACAACCTCACCGACATCACCCTGGACCCGCGTTACTCGGCCCTCTGCGGGTACACCGATGCGGACCTGGACACCGTGTTCGCGCCGGAGCTTCCGGGGCTCGACCGCGACGAGATCCGCCGCTGGTACAACGGCTATGGCTGGCTCGGGGAGGGGAGGGTCTACAACCCTTTCGACATCCTGCTGCTGTTCGACACCCGCGAGTTCGCCGCCCACTGGTTCCGGACCGGCACGCCGACGTTCCTGGTCGAGACCCTGGTCAGGCGCGGGGTGAGCCCCCTGGCGCTGGAGAGGATGGCGGGCACCGACGAGCTGCTGTCCACCTTCGACGTGGACGACATGGCGACGGAGGCGCTGCTGTTCCAGACCGGCTACCTCACGATCCGGGACCACAGGCGCCTCGGCGGCCGGACGGTGTACCGGCTCGGCTATCCGAACCAGGAGGTGCGCCAGAGCCTGAACGAGACAGCCTGTCGCGCTACCTGGCCGGGGATTCGACGCGCCAGATGGCCAACAGCATCCGTCTTTACGAACTGCTCGAAGCCAACGACTTCGCGGGGCTGAAGACCCTGTTCCACGCCTTCTACGCGAGCATCCCCCACCAGTGGTACACCAACAACGACATCGCCAACTTCGAGGGCTACTACGCGAGCGTGTTCTACTCCTGCTTCGCGGGGCTGGGGCCGGACGTGACGGTGGAGGACGGCACCAGCCACGGGCGGCTGGACATGGCGGTGTGCTTCAACGCCAACGTGTACCTGTTCGAGTTCAAGGTGGTGGAGATGGAGCCTGCGGGAGAAGCGACGGCGCAGTTGAAGGAGCGGCGCTACGCGGACAAGTACCGGCACTTGGGGCAGCCGATCCACTTGATTGCGGTGGAGTTCGGCAAGGAGGCGCGCAACGTGGTGGCGTTCGAGGTGGAGCGCGCGGCATGAGCCTCAATCCTTTACGAAGATCCCGCGCGGGTAGTCGGCCAGGCACTCCGCCGGACCGGGCTCCCTGACCAGCAGGGTTTCCGTAATCTCCAGCCCCCAGTCCTCCATCCACAATCCGGGCATGAAATGGAAGGTCATGCCCGGGCGCAGCACGGTGTCGTCGGTGTCGCGGATGGAGTACGTGCGCTCGCCCCAGTCGGGCGGGTAGCTGAGCCCGATGGGATAGCCGCAGCGCCCTTCCCGGCGCACCCCGCGCCTGGCGAGCACCGCGTAGAACGCGCGGGCCACGTCCCCGGCGGTGTTCCCGGCCCGCGCCGCCTCGATGCCGTCGCGGATCCCTTCGAGCAACGCTTCCTCGGCCGCCCGCACGTCGACGGGCGGCTCGCCGAGGAAGATGCTCCGGCACAGGGGGACGTGGTAGCGCCGATGGCATCCCGCGAGCTCGAAGAAGGTGCCGGCGCCGCGCTCGAACGGGCGGTCGTCCCAGGTCAGGTGCGGCGCGCCCGCATCCTTGCCGGTGGGCAGCAGGGGGACGATGGCGGGATAGTCGCCGCCGAAGCGGCCTGCCTCGTCCTCGCCGCCCGCCATCGCGACCCGGTAGATCTCCCCCACGAGGTCGTTCTTGCGCATCCCCGGCTCGATCAGCTCGAAGGTCCGCGCGTGCATCCGCTCCACGATGCGGGCGGCCCGGCGCATGTAGCGGAGCTCGGCTTGCGACTTCCGCGCCCGCCGCCAGTTGACGAGGGCGGTCGCGTCCCGGACCCCGCCACCGTGCGCGGCCGACAGCACGGCGTGCGCCCGGGCCGAGTAGTAGTAGCCCTCCATCTCCACCCCGAGCGTCTTCCCTCCCCATCCGCGCTCGCGGACGACCCCGGCCAGATGGGTCATCGGATGGTGCGCCTCGGACATCACGTAATGCTCGGGGTAGCCGGTGACGTCCTCCGCCGCCATGTGGCAGGTGCGCATCGCGCCGTTGACGTCCTGGGCACGGCCCCAGAACACGGGGTCCCCGTCCGGGCCGACCAGCACCCCCTGGTGGACGTAGAACGACCAGCCGTCGTAGCCGGTGAGCCATGCCATGTTGGACGGATCGCAGGTGAACAGGACCTCGACCCCGGTCCGGTCCATGGCCTGCCGGGTATCGCGAAGCCGCCCGGCGTACTCGCTACGAGTGAACGGAAGTTCGATGTCGGGCATGTCCCTGTCCTCGGATCCGGCCGCGAGGCCGCCGGGTGGACGCTACTCGATACCATTGTGCACCGGCAACCTTCAGCGACGGGTCACACGCTCCGGATCCGAACCGGTTCGATCCCTTGTGTCGCGATCACCCTCCGGATGATCACCATCCCTTCGTTGGAGGTCCACGTTCCTGGGGAACGTCGCCGCACCTTCAGCCTGCCGTGCAGGCCACGAGGTGTTCCAGGCGCACGCGGGGTTCGCCTTGCGCCATCGCGTTGTCGTGAAGATAGTACTTCCGGCTCTTTGAGCGGGGAGCATGCGACGTTCCAGTGGCAGGGGAGGCGCGGAAGATGCAGCAGCCGATGCTTCGCGAGATCATGGTTGACGTACCGGTGGTCCGTCGGACTGACGAAAAGTCAGGACTTTTCATCAGTTGCATGACAAAAGGTCGGATATGCACGAGGAAGCGTATCCAGGAGGCAGGATGACCCGCGACACCAGACGTGACCCCCGCTACGACGTCCTCTTCGAGCCGGTCGCCATCGGGCCGGTGACCGCGAAGAACCGTTTCTACCAGGTCCCGCACTGCAACGGCATGGGCTACCGCGACCCCACCGCGCTCGCCTGGATGCGCGGGGTCAAGGCCGAAGGCGGCTGGGCGGTGGTGTGCACCGAGCAGGTCGAGCTCCACCACACCTCGGACATCACCCCCTTCATCGAGCTGCGGCTGTGGGACGACCGCGACGTCCCGATGCTGGCGCGGATGGCGGATCGGGTCCACGAGTTCGGGGCGCTGGCGGGCATCGAGCTCGCCTACAACGGGCTCAACGGCCCCAACCTCCACACGCGGGAGGTGCCGATGGCCCCGACGGGCCTGCCGGTGGCCTCCTTCACCTACGATCCCGTCCAGGCCCGCACCATGGACAAGCAGGACATCCGCAACCTGCGCCGATGGCACCGGGCGGCAGCGCTACGGGCACGCAAGGCCGGGTTCGACCTCGTCTACGTCTACGCGGGACACGCCCTGACCGTCCTGCACCACTTCCTCTCGAAGCGCTACAACCACCGGAGCGACGAGTACGGCGGCTCGCTGGAGAACCGCGTGCGCCTGCTCGGGGAGGTCCTGATCGACACCCGGGAGGCGGTCGGCGACGCCTGCGCGGTGCCCTGCCGGCTCTCCATCGACGAGATGCTCGGCCCGGACGGCCTCGAGAAGGCCGAGGCCGAGGACGCGATCGGGCTCCTCGCCGAGCTCCCGGATCTCTGGGACGTGGCTCTGGCGCCCTGGGAGAACGACTCCCAGACCTCGCGCTTCGGCCCCGAGGGCCGGCAGGAGCCCTTCATCGAAGGGGTGAAGAAGCTGACCACGAAGCCGGTGGTCGGGGTCGGGCGCTACACCTCGCCCGACCGCATGGTGTCGGTGGTCACCAAGGGCCTCGTCGACCTCATCGGCTGCGCCCGTCCGTCGATCGCCGACCCCTTCCTCCCGAAGAAGATCGAGGAAGGGCGGCTCGATGACGTCCGCGAGTGCATCGGCTGCAACATCTGCGTCTCGGGCGACTTCACCATGTCGCCGCTGCGCTGCACCCAGAACCCCACGATGGGCGAGGAGTGGCGCAAGGGCTGGCATCCGGAGCGCATCCGCGCGAAGGAGTCCGACAAGCCGGTGCTCGTCGTCGGGGCCGGTCCGGCCGGGCTGGAGGCGGCGCAGGCGCTGGGCAAGCGCGGCTACGAGGTGACGCTGGCGGAGAAGGGCAGGGTGCTCGGGGGCCGGGTCACCCGGGAATGCCGGCTGCCCGGGCTCTCGGCCTGGGGGCGGGTGCGGGACTACCGCGAGCAGCAGCTCCACAAGCTCGCGAACGTGCAAGTGTACTTCGACTCGGGGCTGGACGCCGATGCCGTGATGGGGTTCGGCTTTCCGCGCATCGTCGTCGCCACCGGCGCGCGCTGGCGCCGGGACGGGGTCGGGCACCACTGGACCCGGCCGATGCCGATCGCGGACGGGGCGCGGGTGCTGACCCCGGACGACGTGATGGACGGGACCCTGCCCACCGGCGGTTGCGTCGTCGTCTGGGACGACGACCACTACTACATGGGCGGCCTGATGGCCGAGGTGCTCGCGGAGAAGGGCTGCGAGACGCACTACCTGACACCGGCCCCGGAGGCGTCCACGTGGACCCGCAACACCATGGAGCAGCACTTCATCCAGGCGCGGCTGCTGGAGAAGGGGGTGAAGATCCACGCCTTCGCCAACCTGGATGCGGTCACGGAAGGCGGGGTCCGAGCGTCATGCGTCTTCACCGGACGCGCGGAGGAGGTCGAGGCGGATGCGGTGGTGCTGGTCACGTCCCGCGCGCCGGAGGACCGCCTTGCGCGCGAGCTGGCGGCGCGGGCCGCCGACTGGCCGGATGCGGGGATCGAATCGGTGGCCGCGATCGGCGACGCCTTGGCCCCGGCGACCATCGCCCACGCGGTGTACGCGGGGCGCCGCTACGCCGAGGAGCTCGACGGCCCGCCGGATACGGGCGACGCTGTGCCCTTCAAGCGCGAGCTCGTGGCGCTGTCTGCCGAGGGCTGATCCGGTAAGCGCTCGGGTTCAGCGTGGAGCGCGCCGGGCGCCGCATCCGCGAGTCGGCCGATCCGGTACGGCGCTCGGATTCAGCCGTCGCGGGCCACGAACTTCATCGCCTGGTAGACGTTGCGCCGGACCTGCTTGCGCTTCAGGCGCGCGTGCAGGAAGCGGTTGAGTCCGGCCGCGATCAGGCCGGCGACCTCGGCCGGAGGGCCGGCGCGCAGCTCCTCCCTCGCCGCCATCACCGTCTTCAGCCGATGCACCGACACGATGAACTCGTCGATGCCTTCGCCGCCAGCCTGCCCCTGGTGCGCGAGCTGATCGAGGAGCGCGAGGTCCCGCCGTCACGAGCCCGCTACCTGGACATGCCGCGCCTGCTCGACCGGCTGGACGCCGATCGCTTCCGTGTCGAACCGCGCTGGGCGTCGATTCACTGCGCCTTGCAGCTCCTCGACTTTAAGGCGTTCCAGTCGCCAGGCAGGGCCATCCTCATGGAGCCTTCGGATCAGCCGATCTCCACGAGAGGCTCCCCTGCAGCGAGCATTTCGATGGCTTCCGGAAACACCCGTCCGAGGACTCCCCGCAGCCTCTGATCCGACGTGTTGCCGACTGTGACCCAGACGACTTGCGGTGGCGGCCCACGCCGCTCCACCATTTCCACGAAGTCCCAGTCCTTCGTCATCACCACCGCATCGGCCGTCCGTGCAGCCTCGAATATCTGCTGATCCGTGGATTCGCGCAGACCCAAATCTCGAACCGGAACCGCCTCGATCGCGAACCGAGAGGACAGCCAACGGGCAATTCCTGGCGAGAGTTGAGCGTCTACCCAGACGATCATTCGGCCAGGACGGGGTGATCGATCCGCCGGCTCGCAAACTGAACGCAGGCGGCGATGTCTTCCGCCTCCAGGTCCGGCATTTCGCTCAGGATTGCTTCTTGCGAGAGCCCTGCTGCAAGCAAATCAAGCACGTCCGTTACCCGGATGCGCATGCCTCGGATGCAGGGACGCCCTCCGCACTGCCGGGGGTTCGCCGTGATGCGGTTGGCGATGGCGATGCCGCCGGTGCTCTTTGCACTCGATTTCGGTTTCATTGGTCTTGGGCCTGTGAATCAGCGGCGTAGCCGTACTCGCTCAGTCGTCGGCGGCAGATTTCGAGTTCTACATCGGTGAACAGACTATGGAATTGCGGCGTCTCGACCACCATGGCCTCAACCGTCAAGTCAAGGCGGCCCCTTTCCCACAGTGCCGTGTAGCCATCGGACACGGTGTGTGCGTTGATCAGCCTTCGCGCCGTCTCCGGCCCACCGTGTTCGGCAACCATTCTCCGAAATACAGTTGCGTTGTAGCCTGCTTCTTCCTTGGCACGCCGGTAGATGTCTTCCATAGCCGAGTGGAATGCCTCCTCCAGTGTTGTGGGCATTCGATCCTCCCGTTGCTCTTCCGTAACGAATCATTGTGTGCAGGTCATGATTGCGGTCCCCTGACGCGGATGCAACAGGTTCGGGTGCCCAACACATCCTGGATAGCACCATCGGATTCGTCATGCCGCGCGCCGTCCGCCTGCCGGAAGCGGCGGTAGTGGGAGATGGTCCCCTGGCGTTCACGGCGTCCCGACGGTCGCCTCGGTGAGCGCAGCAGCCAAGTGCGCCACGCCCTGCCCGAACCACTGCTCCGACCTCGTCCGATGGAAGATCGACACCCGCACGTGCCGGGCCGCGACCGTCGGCAGCCACTCGAAGAGGCGCCGGCGCCCGACGATGGCGAGAGTTTGGCACTTCCGGTAGAGGGCGTCGTACAGGGCGATGATCGCGCGCCGCCCGGGTGGCGGATCAGCACGCGACCCGCCGGCATGCTCCCAGGCCGGGCCTCTGGCATCCGCGCACGGCAGGGAGTCCGGCACCGTGGCGCGGCGAATGGAAACGTCGGCCCCATGCGCACGCAATGCCACCCCGGGCCGTGGCGTCAGGTCGAAATTCACGGATACGGTGAACGGAACCTCCTCGTCGCGGCCCGTCATGCGCCCTCCAACGTCCCCAGGCGGATGCGCGACCGCCGGTCTTGCGGAATCGAGAAGCCCTGGCTCCAACCGAACGTGCCCTCGCAGAGCACGCCGTGACGGGAACCTGTCTCGAACGCCTCGGCGGCTCGGCAGGCAATCCGGGGGTTTTGAAGGGGCGTCGTGGGCGGAGACATGCCGGGCAGGCCGGGTCAGGCCATCAGCTCGTATCCGAAATGGCGCAAGGCGTCCTCGTGCGCCTCGAACACGCGGTTGAACGCCGCGAGGTCGTCCGCCTCCATGCGCGCGAAGTGCCGCGCGTTCATGTCCGTCAGCATTTTGTCGTAGCACTTCACCTTGATGCGCTGGCGCAGGTTCAGGTCTTCGAGCTGCGGCGCCAGCGCGCGAATCTCCTCCGCCACGGCGTCCGGCTCGGCGCACCTGCGCTCGTAGGTGAAGAACGCGCCCTGACTTCCCCACGCCTCGACGTTGCGCCGCTGCCACGCCAAGCAGTGGACGGCATGGGTCGCGGCGACCGTCGCCAGGCATTTGCCGCGCTCCTCGAACTGGCCGAGGTAGCGCGGCGGAAAGCTCTTCCGGTAGTAGCGGCAGGTGCCTTCGCAGACGGCGTAGGGATTGCGCACCATGAACAGGAACCAGTTCATTGCTGGAATGTGGCCTTGCGTGGTCAATCTGAATCTTGGGAATACGTTTCTGGTCCCATCCGAGTGGTGTATGACTGAGTTGGAGCCTGGAACTTCTGCCGAACGCTCTATTGGTGAGAAATCCGGGCTAGGGCGGCGCCATAGGTTGGTACTTAAGGAAATCACAAAACCGGCTCCAATCCGAATTGGAGTCGTCCTTTCTTGCGGTCTCGTTTCGGATGGGACCGAGTCGCATTGCTCGCCAGATAATCCACCAAGCCTCGTAACACGGGAAGAAAGCCACGTCTCCTTCCACAAGCAAGCGCACGGAACACATCCCCCAATCCATGACGCGCACACATCGCCACCTTCCGTGTCGAGACCTCGACCCCTCGCAATACCTGCGTCATCTGAGCCAAGTAACGCTTCAGAACCGAGGCCGCAATCGCCGTCCATATCAGACCCTCGGCTATCCCCGCTTTGCTCGTGTCGAACGCATGAAGATTCGCATACGACTTCCACTCCTTGAACAACAGCTCGACCTGCCACCGCAACCGATAGAGCTGCCCCACCTGCTCCGCACTGAATCGGCTCCGCGCCAGATTCGTCACCAACAACGTATGACACCCCTCGTCAGGATTCCACCGCGCCAACAGCCTCAACTCCAACTCCTTCTCTCCCTTCCCCCAAACCACATCGAGGTCGACCGTCTCGCCCTTCGACAGAACCCCCTGCTTCAACAATTGCCCGGACCACCCCTCCAACGCCTCCCCTTCCCACGTATACGCACCCTGCACCTTCGGGTTGACCGATGCGCTCGCACGCATCACGAAATACCCACCCGCCCTGTCCACCGCACCCATATACTCCAGGTCAACGTACCCACGGTCCGCCAACCGCAGGTCATCGCGCAGCGCCTCGGGCGAGGGCAGATGGGGCCGCTCCGGCGCCGTGTCCGCCGTCAGCGTCACCTGCTCCACCGATTCATTCAACACACTCATCGTCACGTGCAGCTCCACCGCAGCAGGGTTCTGCTTCTTGAATCGTCCCGGGTACTGCTCACGAAGCGCATCCTTGACCGCGAACGAACAGCCGTCCTGGATCACAATCCGACCGAACTCACCGAGCGGACCCCGCGCTGTCGGCTGCAGCACGCTCACCACCCATTGCTGAAGGACCACGTCCAACACGGCCCGCATGAAGTCCTTGAAGGAACGCTTCGCCAACTGGTTGTGGAACGGCTTGTATGCGACTGTCGTGCCGAACAACGCATTGAATTGCCGTTGAATATCGGCCAATGTCTCGACCGTCCCCGTGGCATGGCCTGCCAGCAGGCCCAGGACCAGTCGATATGGAGTAATCAGGCGTTCCCGGTGGCAGAAACCGACCCTCCGTCCGAGGTCATTGAGTGCCGTGGGCGACAGCACGCGCTTGATCTGGTGGGCGAATTGAGCAACAGTGCGGCGTCCCATCCGAGTCTTCTCCTGTCATGTGGGTCCAGCAATTCCATGATCGGAGATTTCGGATGGGACTTCAACGGTTCATCAAATCCCATGAAAATCAATTAGTTATAAGATCCTACCTATGAGGGCGGCGCAGGCTTGCTGTCGCTTGAAGTTTCTTGTTAGGCCAATAGCCATCTTTTCAGTTGTTCAACTAGCTGATTTTCATCGATACTGGCGCATTCACGGAACAGTCGTTTCTGGATGTTGTTCTGTTTCTTACCGATACATCCACCGGCAACGAATTGGCATATCTTCTCCGAGGTTACAAGCCAGTATCTATCACTATTGTGCGTATCGCTTCCGATAACCCACCGAAGATGTGACTCCAAGTACGCAGGACGTCTCTTCAGGATTTCGGGCTGGATTCCCGCCCCAGAACCCTCCCCAATTCCGAGCCGACCATTTGCCCGCTGATAATACTTGACCTCCAGAAAGAAAATCGCAGGAGAGGGATCATCACGCATAATAACAAATACGGCAGTTCATTGAATCGTGTCAGACCGATCTCATCCGACAGCTCGCTGACTTGATCAAGAAATCGGTCTAACAGTGTGTGTCCTGATCCATCATTCCACCGGATATAGAATCTACGAGAAAAACTCGTGCGTTGGAGGCTATGATGACCTTCGCTAAGGAATCGGACTTTGAAAAGCATCTCAGAGAGATCGTATATTCACGCATTACTTCGGAAAATCCCGACGTATACGCGCTTGAATCCAAGACAATCGACGATATTGTTCTTGATCGTCAAAGTATGAGCGACGGATCTCATGGGTAAGTGTTATTCGTCGGGAATCGCTTTCAGTCTTCACATTGATATCTGCATCACACTTGAAGCCTCTCTCTTTGAAGAGCATGAGCAACCCGACGAAGACAATATCATCAGATATGTCTTTTTCTACCCAAAATCCTGCTCTGAGTAAAGAAACATCTACCCGATCGGACACACCGTTCGCGATGATGGAGTTTCTAATTTTCGCCACAAACGACTCGTGTAATGGTGGCGTAAAACCAGCATGCGCGGGCGCCCAACCACTTACGTAGACAACGTCACCGACTCTGATTTTCGATTCTGTAGCCAGATTATCGACGATCAGTGTTTTAACCGGAACGTAGTACGATTCGGCTGCTCGATCATTCAAGAGAATCGGCTGTACGGCGCAACCTCCCAGCATCAGCGTCAGTGCTGCCAATGAAAGCTTCATCCTCATTCTGAATCCTCGTGAAATTATGATATTCAATGACTAATCCAACCGGCGACGATAGAACGCAGAAACATCGCTGTTCAGTACAGTCCTTTCCGGATCTTCCGCAGAATTTGTGGGTAGAGGATAAAGGATGATGACCAGTTCTGTCACCGGTGGATGCATCGGAGGGCAGTCCTGTGGAATGGTGGACGAATCTCCTTCGGGGACCGGCACTCCCCCTTCGGGCCGTGGGGAGAGTCCGTGGACAACGCGCCCGGGCTGTGCCGCATCGACCGGCGCTGCCGGGGGCGCGTTGCCCATCGCCTCCCACCACTATCGCGTCTCTTGCCCACCATTCCACATGACCCGCATATGTTTGTCAAGCATAACTTGCAGATCCGATCTTCAGGGTGGCAACGTACTCCTCTTTTGGAGCCGACCGCATCGGCCCGGGAATCGCCTCCAACATCCTTTCCGTCCCGTTCGTGGGCATCGCGCGCCGCTTCCGTGACATTCTCAAGATGGTTTACGTACAGGTGCGCATCGCCGAAGGCCGTTCATGGGCATCACGCGGCCCTCCGTGACATTGGGAAGCCCGGCTGCCGCAAGGAGTTGCAGCCCGAGCGGCGAGCGGGCGCAAGGCGAGATCCCCGGAACAGGCGGCAGGGTGGCGGTTCCACCGGTCCGGTCCGCCGCCCGTGACGATCTCCACGCATCCACGACCGGCCGTCGGGGGCAAAATGACCCGCGATACCAGACGTGACCCCCGCTACGACGTGCTCTTCGAGCCGGTCGCCATCGGGCCGGTGACCGCGAAGAACCGCTTCTACCAGGTCCCGCACTGCAACGGCATGGGCTACCGCGACCCGACCGCCCTCGCCTGGATGCGCGGGGTCAAGGCGGAGGGCGGCTGGGCGGAGGAAGGGCGGCTCGATGACGTCCGCGAGTGCATCGGCTGCAACATCTGCGTCTCGGGCGACTTCACCATGTCGCCGCTGCGCTGCACCCAGAACCCCACGATGGGCGAGGAGTGGCGCAAGGGCTGGCATCCGGAGCGCATCCGCGCGAAGGAGTCCGACAAGCCGGTGCTCGTCGTCGGGGCCGGTCCGGCCGGGCTGGAGGCGGCGCAGGCGCTGGGCAAGCGCGGCTACGAGGTGACGCTGGCGGAGAAGGGCAGGGTGCTCGGGGGCCGGGTCACCCGGGAATGCCGGCTGCCCGGACTCTCGGCCTGGGGGCGGGTGCGGGACTACCGCGAGCAGCAGCTCCACAAGCTCGCGAACGTGCAGGTCTACTTCGATTCGGGGCTGGACGCCGACGCCGTGATGGGGTTCGGCTTCCCGCGCATCGTCGTCGCCACCGGCGCGCGCTGGCGCCGGGACGGGGTCGGGCACCACTGGACCCGGCCGATGCCGATCGCGGAGGGCGCGCGGGTGCTGACCCCGGACGACGTGATGGACGGGACCCTGCCCGCCGGCGGTTGCGTCGTCGTCTGGGACGACGACCACTACTACATGGGCGGCCTGATGGCCGAGGTGCTCGCGGAGAAGGGCTGCGAGACGCACTACCTGACGTCGGCCTCGGAGGCGTCCACGTGGACCCGCAACACCATGGAGCAGCACTTCATCCAGGCGCGGCTGCTGGAGAAGGGGGTGAAGATCCACGCCTTCGCCAACCTGGATGCGGTCACGGAAGGCGGGGTCCGAGCGTCATGCGTCTTCACCGGACGCGCGGAGGAGGTCGAGGCCGATGCGGTGGTGCTGGTCACGTCGCGCGCGCCGGAGGACCGTCTTGCGCGCGAGCTGGCGGCGCGGGCCACCGACTGGCCGGATGCGGGGATCGAATCGGTGGCCGCGATCGGCGACGCCTTGGCCCCGGCGACCATCGCCCACGCGGTGTACGCGGGGCGCCGCTACGCCGAGGAGCTCGACGGCCCGCCGGATACGGGCGACGAAGTGCCCTTCAAGCGGGAACTCGCGGAGCTTCTTCCTCTGGACCGATGATCGAGGCACCGATCGGCTTCGACGACCGTTCGCGCGACGGCCGCCGGCAAATTGGAGTGGATCCGATTTTCCGGACACATGCTCCGCACCATGCGGCCGGGTCGCCAGTTCGTTGTAATGACACCGTGGCCAGCACCTTCGACACCCTGTATCATGCGACGGCCATGCACACCGAGGGCGCCACGCTCATCACCGCCGATGACTCCTGTGACGACAAGGCTCGACATCGACGCCGGATCACCCGTTTGAAGGACCTGTGAGATTGCCGTTGCCGGAACCACGGCCACGATGCCACCCTGGCCGTGCCCGGCCGCCTGAACCCGCGGGCTCCGATCCGTGGCCTCGTTCTTCCCGAACCGCCTACAATGCCGCACGACCGAAACGGAGGGGAGACGATGACCACGTTGCGGGAGGCGGTCGGATCGGAGACCGGCGGGTTGACGGAGTTGCGCCGGAAGCCGCCGGTCCGGCCGTCGTATCCACCGCCTTCCGAGCCCGACCTTCCCGGCTGCCGGCCGATCTCCCTCCGGCGCCGCGACCTCGACACGTACGACGGCCGGTTCGAGTACTGGGACGGCGATACCGAAACCGCCTGGGTGCACGACCCCACCGGCCTCGGCCACGAGCAGCCGGCGGAACGGCTCGTGGAGCTGTGCACGCACGTCGCACAGGCGCGCGGGACGCGCATCGGGTGCTACGGGACGACGGACCTGGAGCTGCGCGACGAGCGCGGAAAGCGGCAGAAGATCCTCCAGGCCGACCAGTGCGTGTACCTGTATCCGATGCGCGCCCGGCTGCCGGAGGGAGGAGGCATCGTGGTCGGGGAGCACGACCTTCCGGACGTGGTGCTGGAGGTCGATCTCACCGCGGACGTCCGGCGCTGGAAGCTGGGGATGTACGAGTCGTGGGGGTTTCCGGAGGTGTGGGTGGAGGTGCCGCGGCGGTGGTCGCGGAGCCGGGCGCGGGGGCGGCAGCCGGGGTTGACGATCCACGTGCTGGAGGGAGGCCGGTACCGGGAATCGCCGGAGAGCCGGGCGTTTCCCGGCTGGTGGGCGGGGGCCATCCACGATGCGCTGAACGAGGACGAGCTCACGGGATGGACGTACGCGAGGCTGAAGGGGGTGGGCCGGCGGTTGGGCGAGCGTGACGGGACCGGCCCGGACGACCATCCCTTCCTGCGCTCCTTCCGGGACGAAGGCCGGGCCGAAGGCAAGGTGGAGGGTTTCGAGGAAGGCCGTGCGAAGACGATCCGCCAGCTTCTGCTGGCGCGCGGCATCGAGGTCTCGGCGGGATTCCCGGCCGACGTGCCCGGGTTCGCCGAAGCCTCGGAGGAGGCGGCCGTGGCGGCGGCTCTCGGCTGCGACGGCGAGCGGGACTTCTGCGCCCGCATCGGCGGCGGGCTTCGCGGCGGCGGCTCGACGGAATGAACCTCGTCGGGAGGCGCCCTCGCATTGTCCGCGACTCCATGCGATGGGCCGCGCCGGTGGGTGGTGACGGGGGCGATGGTGGCCCTTGTCCAGCGCCACCGCCCTGACCTGCTTGCCGCCGGCGGGCGGGTGTGCCGAGCATGGACGGGGGCGGGACCTTCCACCACGGGGTTGGAGAGGCGTCCCAAGCCGCCGATGGCCGGAGTCACGTCCCGAGTGCCGCGAGTTGCTCGGCCTGATCCTCGCTGATCAGCGCCTCGATGATCTCGTCGAGGCCCCCGGTCATGACCTCGCCGAGCTTGTAGAGGGTAAGGTGGATACGGTGGTCCGTCACCCGCCCCTGCGGGAAGTTGTAGGTACGGATGCGCTGTGAGCGGTCCCCGCTTCCGACGAGCAACCGCCGGGTCTCGGCGCGCTCCGCGCTCCGGCGTTCGCGCTCCGCGGCGAGGAGGCGCGCTTTGAGCAACGACGTCGCCCGCGCCTTGTTCTTGTGCTGGGAACGCTCGTCCTGGCACTCGACGACGGTGCGGGTCGGCAAGTGGGTGATCCGGACCGCGGAGTCGGTCTTGTTGACGTGCTGCCCGCCTGCCCCTGACGCCCGGTACGTATCGACCCTCAGGTCGGAGGGGTCGATCGCGACGTCTTCGATCTCGCCGGCCTCCGGCAGCACCGCGACGGTGCACGCCGAGGTGTGGATGCGCCCCTGCGACTCGGTCTCCGGCACCCTCTGGACGCGATGGCCGCCGGATTCGAATTTGAGCCGCGAGAACGCGCCGCGGCCGGCGATGCGGACGATGATCTCCTTGTATCCCCCGTGCTCGCCGGGGCTCTCGCTCACGATCTCGGACTTCCAGCCCGCCAGCTCGCCGTAGCGCGCGTACATCCTGAACAGATCGCCCGCGAACAGCGCGGCCTCGTCGCCGCCCGTGCCGGCCCGGATCTCCAGATAGACGTTGCCCGCGTCGGCGGGGTCGGCGGGAAGCAGCAAGACCTTCAGCTCTCCTTCCAGACGGGCGCACGTCGCCTGCACCGCCTCCAGCTCCTCCTGCGCGAGGGCCCGCAGATCCGCGTCCGGTCCGGCGAGGAGCTCGCGCGCCTCCTCGATCGAGCCGATCGTCTCGTTGTACTGCGCAAAGCACTCGACGACCGGGCTCAGCTCGGCGTGCTCCCGGGCGAGCGAACGGAACCGGGTCGGGTCGGAGGCGATCGCCGGCTCGGCGAGCAATGCCCCGACCTCGTCGAGACGCTCGCGCAGGCCCTCGAGCTTGTTCACCAGTGAAGGGTTCATCAGGAGACCGTGACGGGAGGCGTCGTCGAGCCGTTCACCGCTCTATCGGACTGGTCCGCCGGGAAAGGGTTTCGCGGAGCCGGTACGGAGCACACTGCCGGGCGGCCTGCGGTCCCTCCCGGTTGTCCATCGGGAACGGAGTGCACTGCCCGGGGCCTGCGGTCCCTCCGGCTGTCCATCGGGAACGGAGTGTACTGCCGGCGGCCTGCGGTTCCTCTGGCTGTCCATCGGGAACGGAGCGCACTGCCGGGGGCTTGCGGTTCCCTTGGCTGACCATCGGGAACGAAGTGCACTGCCGGGCGGCCTGCGGTTCCCCTGATTGCCCATCGGGAACGGACTTCATCGCGGGAGTGATACGGGCCGCATCGCCGGATGGTTGCCCCCTGGATTCGTCCGCGGGCGCCGGATTCATCGCGGATGCCCGGTGTCCGGATCCCCGGATTCCCGGCGTTCGCCTTTCCCGGCAACGCCGAAGAGCATTCTCGCCGCCTCCACGAGGTCCGGGCGACCGCTCGCCCCGGCTTCGCGGATGCCGGTGCTCGGTGCGTGGAGCAACTTGTTGGTGAGGGTGCGGGCGAGGTACTCGAGGACCTCGTCCGCCGGCTCGCCGTTGTGCAGACGGCGGCGTGCCTTCGCGAGCACCTCCTCCCTGGCGGCGGCGGCCGACCCCCGTAGCTGGACGACCACCGAGGAGACACGCCGCCCGCGCATCCAGGCCATGAATTCGGCGACCTGCCGGTCGATGATCCCCTCCGCCTCGCCCGCCGCCGCGACGCGCCGCTGCCGGCCTTCCTCGATGACGTCCCCGAGGTCGTCGACGGTGTACAGGTAGACGTCGGGAAGCTGGCCGGCGCCGCGCTCGACGTCGTGGGGGACGGCGAGATCGGCCATGAACATCGGGCGTCGTCGGCGCCGGCGTATCGCCGCGCGCGCCTGCTCGGCGGTGATGATCGGCTCCCGGCTGCCTGTCGAGGAAACGACCACGTCCGCCTCGGCGAGATGGAGCGGTACCTCGTCGAGCGAGATGGCGTAGGCTCCGAGCGCGGTGGCGATCCGGCGGGCGTGCGCGAGGGTGCGGTTCGCGATCACCATGCGTCCGATGCGCTTCGAGGCGAGATGCCGTGCGCACAGATCGATCGTCTCCCCTGCTCCGACGAGCAGCGCGGTGCGTGCGTCGAGATCCCCGAAGATGCGCTGGGCGAGGGTGACGGCGGCGAATGCCACCGAGACCGGGCTCGCGCCGATGTCGGTGTCGGTACGCACGCGCTTCGCCACCGAGAACGAACGCTGGAAGAGCCTGTCGAGCACCACGCCGAGCGAGCCTTCGCGCCGGGCGATCCCGTGTGCCTGCTTGAGCTGGCCGAGGATCTGCGGCTCGCCGAGCACCATCGAATCGAGCCCGCTCGCGACCCGCATGACGTGGCGCACCGCTGCATCCTCCCGGTGCACGTAGAGATGGCCGGCGAGTTCGCGGCGGTCGATGCCGAGGAACTCGTCGAACCAGCGCGTGGGGGCGGAGTCCCGATCGGCGCTCAGCCCGCAATACAGATCGGTGCGGTTGCAGGTCGAGAGGATCGCCGCCTCGCGCACTCCGGGGGAACCGTGCAGCGCCCTCAGCGCCGGACCCATCCCGGCGTCGGCGACGCTCGCCCGTTCGCGGAGGTCGAGCGGGGCGGTGGTGTGGTTCAGTCCGAGGGCGACGATGGACATGAGGGTGCTCGGGATGGGTCAGGTCAAGCCCCGGTGGCGGTACGCCCCGCCGGCGCCGTGCCGATCACCGTGATTCCTTAGTGGAGGGGATGGAAGTATAGTGGCAAGCGCATCGCACCGATGAATCGCGCCGGCGATGGTCAAAGGTACGGATAGGTCTTTTCCAGAGCCACCGATGACCGTGTTTCCGCTGCATGAACGGGCTTGGACGGCCCAGGGCGCGCGCCTGCCCGGGCAACGGCCCCGGTGGTTCCGGCCGCTCGCAGCCATGGTCATGGCGGGGCTCTTCGCAGGATGCACAGCCATCGGCCCGACGCCGGAGGGCGCGGGCGGGACCGGTGCCGGCCCGGACGATGACGGCGGCTCCCGCCCCGAGCTCACCGGGGACGTGCTCTACAAGCTGCTGATCGGGGAACTCGCCAGACGTCGCGGTGACCTGCCGCTCGCGGTCGAGAGCTACCTGACGGCCGCTCGTGAGACCCGGGACGCGGCCGTCGCGGCGCGGGCGGCGGAGATCGCGGCGTTTTCGGGCGCCCCCGGAAAGGCGCTCGAGGCGGCGCGCCTGTGGAGCGAAGTCGATCCCTCCAGCGTCGAGGCCAGACAGGCCCTCGCCTCCCTGCTGATCCGTGCCGGCGACCTCGACGGCGCGATCGAGCATCTCACCGAAATCGTCGAGGCGATGTCCGATCCGCCGGGGGCGGGATTCGGCCGCGCCGCCGAGATCCTTTCCGGAGAAAAGGACGAGGAAGCGGCGATCGCGGTGATGAAGCGCCTCGTCGCCACGCACGACGACACCGTGGCGGCGCAGCTCGCGCTCGCCCGGCTGCTCTCCCGGACCGGACGGTTCGAGGAGGCGTCCGCGGTCTTTGATCGCGCCTCCGAGCTCGATCCCGACGATGCGCGGATCGCGATCCTCCGGGCGCGCGTGCGCTGGCGCATGGACGACCTCGAAGGGGCGCTCGGGGCAATGGCGGAGTTTCTCGACCGCGTTCCCGGTTCGAGCACCGTCCGCATGGCGTACGCGCGCATGCTCGTGGACACGAGACGCTACGAGCAGGCCCGCGCGGAATTCGAGCACCTGGTGGCGGACGAGCCCGGGAACGACGATGCCCGCTACGCGCTGGGGCTGCTGTTCTTGCAGACGGAGCAGCTCGACGAGGCGGCGCGGCAGTTCGAGCGGCTCGCCACGGAGCACGACGGCTCGCGGCGCGATACGGCGTACTACTACCTCGCCCGGATCGCGGAGTCCCAGGAACGGCTCGACGACGCGATCGCCTCGTACCGTCGTGTCCGGCACGGCGAGCACCGGCTGAACGCGCAGATCAGGGCCGCGGTGCTGCTCGCGGAGGGCGGCGAGGTCGAATCGGCGCGGCGCCACCTGCACGGGCTGTACGGCGCGGACAGCCAGGAATCGGTGCGCATCTACCGCGCCGAGGCCGAGCTGCTCGCGCGCGCCGGGCGCTACGGCGACGCAATGGCGGTCTACAACGCGTCGCTCAAGGAGTTTCCCGGAAACTTCGACCTGCTCTACGCGCGCGGGATGCTCGCCGAGAGGATGGATCGGCTCGACGTCCTCGAACGCGACATGCGCGAGATCCTCTCGCACGATCCGGACAACGCCGAGGCCCTCAACGCCCTGGGGTATACCCTTGCCGACCGCACCGATCGCTATGAGGAAGCCCATACGCTCATCAAGCGCGCCTTCGAGCTCAAGCCCGACGATCACTACATCGTCGACTCCATGGGGTGGATCCTCTACCGCATGGGGCAGCACCGCAAGGCGCTCGAGATGCTCCGGCGGGCGATGTCGATACGCTCCGACCCCGAGATCGCGGCACATCTGGGCGAGGTGCTCTGGGTCCTGGGGGAGCAGGCCGAGGCGCGTCGGGTATGGGATGCCGCACTTGAGGTGGCGCCGGACGACGAGCGTCTGCTCGACGTCATCAAGCGCTTCGTGCCTTGAGGCGGGGCCCTTCCCTGCCGGCCGACGGCCTCCCCGAATGACGGACTGCCTGACGGCGGCATCGAGGCCGGTCGGGGTTTCCGGCCGGCCGGCCGTCTCCCGAATGGCGGTCGGGCCGGTGGTGTCACCAAAAGTGGCAGGGATCGTGCTCGGCGTATCGCTGCTCTCCGGCTGCGGGCCGCCGCCGGATCCCGCTCCTTCCGATCGCGAGGCGGCATGGCGCGCCCGCGCCTCCGCGCTGTCGCGCTTTCAGACCTGGACCCTGCTCGGCAGCCTGATCGTGCGTTCGGGCGGAGAAGCGTCACGGGTGACCATGCGATGGCGCCGGACGCGCGATGCCTGTTTCCTGCGATTCACCACGCCGTTTGGCGTCGGATTGCTCGAGATCGAGGGGTCGGCGGACGGGGTGGAGGCGAGGTTCGCCGACGGCCGCCGCACCCGCGCCGCATCACCGGAGGCACTCCTCGAACGAGAGATTGGCTGGTCCGTACCGCTGGCGGGGCTGCGGCACTGGATCGTCGGGGCGGTCGCGCCCGGCGGTGCGCCCTCAAGCATCGAACTCGACGATCGGGGCCGGCTCGCGCGCCTGGAGCAGGCGGGATGGACGGTGGTCTATGAGCGTTATGGAGGGATCGACGATCTCGCGCTCCCCGAGCGTGTGTGGTTCTCGAATGCATCGGTCGCCGCGACCGTCACCGTCCGCCGGTGGACGGCAGGAGAGTGGGTGCCTGACCGGTGGAAGACGGACCGGCAAAGGTGACCGGGCGACCCGCGCCGGAAAGGCCCACCCTGTGCCTCCACGCCACCATCCGGTGACGATGGGCAGAAGATCGGGCGCGTGAACGGCGGCGGGAGCAGGGCCGGCGACGTCATCGAGCTGCCCGCGCCGGCGAAGCTCAACCTGTTCCTCCACGTCGTCGGGCGGCGGGCGGACGGCTACCACGAGCTTCAGACCGTGTTCCAGTTCCTCGATCTCGCGGATCGGGTGCGCATCCTGCCGCGCGCCGACACGCTGCTGCGCCGCATCGTCGCGATACCCGGCGTGGCCGAGTCGGACGATCTCGTCATCCGGGCCGCGCGGCGGCTGCGCGAGACCTCCGGGGTCGAGAAGGGCGCCGGTATCGGGGTCGAGAAGCGGATCCCGCTCGGCGCCGGCCTCGGCGGCGGCAGCAGCGACGCGGCGGCGACCCTCGTCGGCCTCAACCGGCTGTGGGATCTCGGCATGAGCACGGAGCAGCTTGCGACGCTGGCGGTGACGCTCGGAGCGGACGTGCCGGTGTTCGTTCACGGCCTCGCGGCGTGGGGAGAGGGCATGGGCGAACGCCTCCTCCCGCTCGCCCTGGAGCGCCCGTGGTACGTGCTGATCGTGCTCCCCGTCGCGATCTCGACCGCCGAGGTCTTCTGTAGCGCGACGTTGACACGCAACACTCCCCGGCTCACAATGCGCCGTTTGCTTGGCGGCGGGATCGACGGACCGGAATCGCCGCCGGTGCGTATCGGACGTCTCCTCGCCGCGACCCGCAACGACTGCGAGCCGGTGGCCAGGAGGATGCACCCCGCGGTGGGCGAAGCGCTCGACTGGCTCTCGCGACACGGCCGCCGGGCGCGGATGACCGGCACTGGATCGGCAGTGTTCGCGCCTTTCGATACCCGCGAGCGGGCCGCCGAGGTCGCGGGTGCGGTGCCCGCGTCGTGGCGCGGGCTGGTGGCGAGAGGATTGAATCGATCGCCGCTGCTCGGGGGCGCCGGCTGAATCGGGGTGCGAGCGGCGCCCCCGGCGTGACGAATCGACTGGGGTGTAGCCAAGCGGTAAGGCACGGGACTTTGACTCCCGCATTCGGCGGTTCGAATCCGCCCACCCCAGCCAACGAAATCAGCCCTTTAGTCCCGTATACCCTCGAAGAATCAGGTACTTCCCCGCCATACACCCACCATTTTCCTTCTCTCGCCGTATTGCGTTGTCTCCCGTTGGTCTCTTGCAATCCCGAAAAAAAGTGGCGGGTGTAGTTGCAGGCGCCTGCCACTTTTCCAGGCAACCGACACGGGAGGCAGACATGACCGCGAAGGCGCATCCGAAGAACGCGCTCTCGGCGACGTTCGTATCGAAGACCAGGCAATCGGGACGGTACACGGACGGGCATGGGCTCTATCTGGTGATCGAGCCGAGCGGTTCGCGGCGATGGGAGCAACGGCTCCAGATCCGAGGCAAGCGGCGCACGCTCGGGCTTGGCGGCTTCCCGGTCGTCTCACTAGGCACAGGCACGGGAGGCGGCGCTGGAGAACAAACGCAAAGCGCGCGCCGGACACGATCCGCTCGCCGTGAAGCGCGTCGCGAACGGACGGGCACCGATGAAGGCGAGTACTTCCGCCGTCGCGAGGCTGGCCGATGCGGCCGTCACCCGATAGAGCGTGTCGCCGTACCGCGAGCTCTACGGCGAGCCGGACGACGTCGTCGACATCCCGGACGTGGCCGACGACGACGAAGCCGCCTGCCCTGTCTGCCGGCCCGGCGCCGTGGCCGATGGTGCCCGGCCCGTGCGCTGCGTGCTGCATGGCGGCGGCGGCGAGGCCATCCAGCCGACGAACGCGAGCGCGAGCGGGTTCCGCCTGACGGACCGGGAGTCGGGCCGATGAGCCGGCGCACGGAGCAACGGGACGTCCGGCTCGCCCGGGCGGCGTTTCGGCTGGCCGGAGGCTCGCGGGTCATGACGGACAGCCGGCTGAGGCTCCAGGCGGACGACGCCGGCGAGAGTCGCCACGTGTGCCGGGACGGTGACCCTGCACGCGCCGGATACGTCGCGCGCCGGCGACGGGTGGCGGCCAGCCTCGACCTGCCGGAGTCGGGCCGATGAGCGCCCCGGACACGCGAAACCTGACCGCGGCAGAGTGCCGACGCGGCGATGCCGACGTCGAGGGCGCTGTACGGCGAATTCGGCCCGCAGCCATGGGTACTGCCCGACGGTGACGCGGTGGCCGGGATGCCGCGCCCTGGGCGCTATCTGCGCCGGGAGCTGGACCCCGGCGCGCGCTTCCCCTGCCCGTATATCGAGCGGGAGCCGGGACAGTGACTGCCTGGGCGGTGCACGCGGGCGCACTCTCCCGGCATCTATCGCTGATGTCCGGTGCATCCCGCAAAAGTGATCGTCTTCCCACCGGAATCGCTGATCACTTTGGACCGGATTCGGTGATCACTTTCACCGGAATGCGCAATTGGTGACGGGGTACGGCGATGCACTGGCACGACTCCCTGAAGGCGGCCCGGGCGCAGGGCAAGGCAGTACGCGCCTGGCTGCTCGACGTGCTGCCGTTCGCGCCTGGCTGGAAGACGGCGGGCGAGCTCGAAGCGGCCCGGGTGAAGGCCGGCATCGGCAAGCGGGCACTGCGCACGGCGCGCGAACGCCTGCTCGCAGACGGCGCCATCGAGAAGGGCCGGGACGGCTTTCAAGGTCGCTTTCGCTACCGGCGGCCAGTGCGATCCGGAGTCGATGCCCTCCGGCGCGATCTCTCCCGCCCGCGGAGGCAGTGACCGATGAACGACTGGCGCATCGACGACCGCGGGCGGCGCGTGTTCGCCGTGCTGCCCATCATGCGCTCGGCGGACCAATGCGCCGAGCGGGCGCTTCGCGGGAAGGCCGGCCTGTTCGCGCGGCTCGAAGCGCACGGCGTCTCCGATCGGCAGGCGGCGCGCATCATCGAGGTATCCGCCCAGTCGTTCGGCCGCTGGCGGTGCCGGGGACGGTGGCCGCGGTACGACGATGTGGCCCGAGCGCTTGCCCTGGTCGCGGACTTGGACGCGGGCACGGTCCGCCCCCGCGAGGTCTTCGATGTCGAGGCCGGGGATGAGCTTCACGGCGGCGACGATGGCGGCGGCGATCGCGGGGCGGCTTGCATGGTGCGGCGGAGGAGCTCGCAGGCCGCGACGCGGGATTTGCGCCGCGGGCGGCGCCGAGCGCCTGAGCGGCGGCCTGCCGCCGGTCGTCCCTTCGTTCTCTCGCGGGTGACGGCTCCGAGGCCCAGGCGTTGCCGAAAATCAGGACGACGGCGATGGCGCCGGCCATCAGCGCCTTGTACGTCGTCAATGGTTACAGGGCGAAGGGATGCACGTATGCTGCTTCGCTCCGAAGCGGCCACTCGGGGAAACACGGTCGAAGCGGCGGTGGAAGTGAGCCGCTACTCCAGTCCGTGCCGGAGGCTGGCGGTGGTCTTCCGTCGGAGACGCCCTCGGCCGGCGCGCCCGTGCGGGCCGGGACGCATGCGCGGCATGGACTCCGTGCGAGGCTGCACGGACAAGCATCGACGACCGGCGGCGAGCTTAGCCCGCCGGTGAGACGAGGAGGTTGGCGTAGCGGTCCACCGCGACCGTGTAGCCCGGCAGGACGAGGGTGGTGGAGTCCATCTCCTCGACGACGGCGGGGCCGTCGAAGCGGTGCCCGGCGCCGAGGCGGCCACGGTCGTAGACCGGGGTCGGGACGAATCCTCCGGCGGCGTCGAAACAGACCTGCCGCATCCCCTTGCGCGCCTCGCCCGCCGGCCCCGACCGGGGGGCGATCTCCCGGAGCCCGGGCTTGCGGATGCTGCCCAGTGCCGAGAGCCGGAAGTTGACGAGCTCGGTCGGCTCGTCGGGGTAACCGTGCCCGTAGGAGCGGTCGTGCTCGGTGTGGAAACGCGCGCGCAGGCCCGCAAGGGCGCCGGCGGTGGCCTCGCCCGCGGGGAAGTCGACGGCCAGCTCGTGGGACTGGCCGGCGTAGCGCATCTCGACCTGGCGCACGAAGGTGATCCGCTCGTCCGCCAGTCCTTCGCGATGCAGGGCGGCGCGGCCTTCGGCCTCCATCGACGCGAACACGCGGTTGATCTCGTCGAGGTCCTCCTCGCCCTCCTCCATGATCCGGGTGCGCGAGAACTCGTGCTTCAGATCCGTCACCAGCAGACCGAGCGCCGAGGCGGTCCCGGGACTGGGCGGCACGATGAGCAATCCGATCTTCATCTCCGCGCAGAGCCGGTTGGCGTGCAAGGGCCCGGCGCCTCCGAACGCCACCATGACGAGGTCTCTCGGGTCGTAGCCGCGCTGCACGGTCATCACCCGAAGCGCATTCGTCATCGCGGCGTTGGCGATCTCGACGATGCCGTGGGCGCAGGCCACGGTGTCGAGCCGCATCGGCCCGGCGCAGCGCCGCGCGATGCCGTCGCGGGCGGCGTCGACGCTGAGCCCCATCTCCCCGCCCAGGAAGTACGCGGGGTCGAGCCGGCCCAACACCAGGTTGGCGTCCGTGATGGTGGGCTCCTCGCCGCTCTGGCCGTAGCAGATCGGCCCCGGTTCGGCGCCCGCGCTCTGCGGTCCTACCCGCAGGATGCCGCCCGAATCGACCCAGGCGATGCTGCCGCCGCCCGCCCCGATCTCGACCAGATCGATCACCGGGGTCCGGATGGGATAGCCGCTGGCGCGCGCCTGGCCGACCCCCGGGTTGGCCTGCGCGCCGACTTCGTACTCCTTCGTGATCTTCGGCTGCCCGTCCAGGATCAGGCCGACCTTGGCGGTGGTGCCGCCCATGTCGAACGAGATCGCGTTGGCGTAGCCCAGCGCGCCGGCGACGTGGTTGGAGACGATGACCCCGGCGGCCGGACCCGACTCCACCATGTAGGCGGGCTTCCCGGCGCCCGTCTCGAAGGTCAGCACCCCGCCGCTCGACTGCATGACGAGCAGCTCCGCGGTGATGCCGTGGCCGCGCAGCCGCCTCTCGATGTCCTCCAGGTAGCGGGCCAGCACGGGCCGGACGCAGGCGTTGATGATGGTGGTGCTGGCGCGAAAGTACTCCCGGAACTCGGGACAGACCTCGGAAGACAGCGAGATGACGAGATCCTCGTCATGGGCGCGCAGGAGATCGCCGATGCGCCGCTCGTGGACCGGGTTCAGGAAGGCGTGGAGCAGGCAGACCGCGACCGAGACGACCTCCTTCTCCGCCAGGGTCCTGGCGATCTCGTGGACCCGGGCCTCGTCCAGGGGCGCCAGCACGCCGCCGCGCGCGTCCAGCCGCTCCCGGACCTCGAAGCACAGATCGCGAGGCACCAGGGGCCGCGGCTTCTCGAAATGGACGTCGTAGAGGGTCGGCCGGACCTGGCGGCCGATCTCCAGCATGTCGCGGAAGCCCTCCGTGGTGATGAACGCGGTGCGCGGGGTCTTGCCTTCGATCAGGGAGTTGGTGGCCACGGTGGTGCCGTGCACCAGGTAGGAGACGGCGTCCGGCGCGACGTCGGCGTCGGCCAGGATGCGCTCGACCGCGTTGAGGAAGCCTCGGGAGGGATCGGCGGGGGTCGAGGGGACCTTCGCGGTCCGGGCCGCTCCGCTGGCTTCGGAGAGCAGGACGGCGTCGGTGAAGGTGCCGCCGATGTCCACGCCGAGGCGGAAACGCCCGCTCATGACGGATTTGCCCGCGCCCGGAGCATCCGGCGGCGCTCGGCGGTGCGGGCCGCGTCGATCGAGGCACCGGCGGCGTCGATCACCACCCCGTAGACTTCGCGGGCGCGCTCGACGCTCACCTTCTCCTCGCGCACGTCGTCGAGGACCCGCTCCGGGTCGCGCTCCCAGGCCGGCCCGTAGCCGCCCCCGCCGCAGGTCTCGACGCGGATGAGGACGCCGCTCTCGACCGGCGCCGTCCCCTTGGACGCGATCGGCACGGCCTCGCCGCCGGTGATGCGGAGATAGCGGGCCGGGCGTCCGTCCCCGCCGCCGAAGAGCCCCCAGGGAGGGAACCGGGCGCGGTCGGCGAGGGTGGTGAAGATCGGCTCGTGGTCCGGGAACGCGTACTCGCGGCACAGCCCCAGGCCGCCCCGGAACCGGCCCGCCCCCTCGGAGTCGGGGATCAGGCTGTAGCGCAGGATGCGCACCGGGTAGTTGAGCTCGGTCTCCTCCACCGGCGCGTTCTGGGTGTTCTGGACGTTGGTCTGCACCGCGTCGGGGCCGTCGGAGCGGATACGGCCGCCGAAGCCCCCGGCCATCGTTTCGAGAAAGGTGTAGTAGTCGCCCGTGCGCGGGTCCTCGCCGCCGAAGCCGACGTGGCAGATCATGCCCTTGGTGCCCGCCGGCACCTTGTCGGGCATCGCCTCGGAGAGGGCCTTGAACAGGACCTCGCAGAGCCGGGTCGAGACCTCCCATCCGCCGACGATGGCGCCCGGATGGCGGGCGTTGACCGCCGAGCCCTCGGGCGCGACGACCTCCAGCACCTCGTAGAACCCCTCGTTCAGGGGTACGTCGGGGTCGATCAGGCATTTCAGGACGAAGACACAGGCGGTGAAGGTCTGGGTCATGTTGCAGTTCATCGGCGCCCAGCGCTGGGGGTCCGTCCCCGAGAAATCGAATACGGCCCGGCGGCCGTCGAGGGTGACGCGGGCCTTCAGACGCACCGGCCGGTCCGACATGCCGTCGTCGTCCAGCCAGCCCTCGGCCTCGAAGCTGCCGTGCGGCAGCTTCGCGAGCTCCGCCCGGGCGCGCTTTTCGGTGTAGTCGAGGATGTGCCGCATGTAGAACCGGACGGTGTCCGGCCCGTAGCGGTCCAGCACCACCGCGAGGCGGCGCAGCCCCAGGTTGTTGGCGGAGATCTGGGCGCGCAGATCGCCGGCGACCTCCTTCTTGGCGCGCACGTTGGCGAGGATCATCTTCCACAGGCCGGCGTCGATGACGCCTTCGGCCACGAGCTTCACCACCGGGAGGATGATCCCTTCCTGGTAGGTCTCCCGGAAGGCGCCGATGCTGGCCGGCGCCCCGCCGCCCACATCCACGTGGTGGCAGATGTTGGAGAGGTACCCCATCCGTTCGCCGCCGTGGCAGACAGGCGCGATCAGGAAGATGTCGTTCAGGTGGCTGGCCTGGCGGTGTGGATCGTTCACCACCAGCATGTCGCCCGGCGCAAGGTTCTCCGCCCCGTACTCGGAGACCGCGCGCGGCACCAGCCGGCCGATGGTGATGAGGTGGGCCGGCTGGCAGAACGCCTGGGCCACCATGCGGCCGTCCGCGTCCACGAAGGCGGAGGAGTAGTCGAGGCGGGTCTTGACGTTGGTGGAGAACGCGGTCCGCTGAAGGGAGACCGACATCTCCTCGGCCACCTCGACCAGCGCGTTGCGGATCACCTCGAAGAGGATGGGGTCGACGCTGCGGGGTTCGGCGTCGTTCGACCCGCGATGCGACGATGGCTCCATGGCGTGGCTCCCGGCGTGCAGAGGATGGCGGGCGCTATCTTCTACGGTAGCCCGAAAGACCGCAAGGCCAACGGGCCGGCCGAGGCCCGCGCCGGACGAGAGGCGTCTGCGAGCGCGGGCATCCCGCACGCAACCGGCGCTTCACGGCATCAATTCCACCGGATGCCCGAATCCGGCCCTGGGAGCGCGGGCGTCCCGCCTGCCGGTGAAGGGCCGCGTCCTGGGAGCGCGGGCGTCTCGCCCGCTTGGACATCGAGGGCCTTCGGCCTCCTGGGAACGGCGTGTCCTTGCCAGGACACAGGTGTCCCCCCGCCTTCGTCATTCCCGCGCAAGCATGCCCTCGCGGAAGCGGGGGCGGGAATCCATGCGCCCCGGAAGCGCGGGGTCCCGCCCGCTGCGGGCCGGAGGCCCGATTGTCTGCTCGACATGGTGACGGCGGCGCCGAACATCCCGGTGCGTGTACACATGCTCGGCGAGGGCGGCAATGCGCCGGCGGTTCACGAACGCGACCGTCGTCACCCGGAACGCCGACCGGAGCATCCGGCATCGGGTCTTGCCGCGGTCCTCCCGCTCAGGGCATGACCGCGCCGCCGTTGGGTCCGAAGGTCTGCCCGGTCACGTAGCTCGCGCCCGGGCCGGCGAGGAAGGCGATCACGCTGGCGATCTCCTCCGGCCGGCCGATGCGCCCGAGCGGCAGGTCGCTTTCCTGGGCCAGCACCTCGGGCGACATGGTCTCCCGGCTCAGCATCGGAGTGTCGACCGGGCCGGGGGCCACGGCGTTGACCAGGATGCCGGGGGCGAGCTCCCGTGCCCAGGAGCGCGTCAGACCGAGCACGGCGGCCTTGGAGGCGCAGTAGGCGGAATAGTCGGCGCGGCCGAGATAAGCGAGCTCGGAGGCGACGTTGATCACCCGCCCGCCGCGCCCGGTGCGGCGCATGCGGGCAACGGCCTCGCGCCCGACCAGGAAGCAGCCGCGGAGGTTCACCGACATGATCCGCTCGAATTCCTCCAGGGTCATCTCGGCCAGGGGTCGCTCCAGGATGATTCCGGCGCAGTTGACCAGGACGTCGGGCGTCTCGCCCGCGGCATCGAGCGCCTCGAAGGCGGCCCGCACCTCCACTTCCGAGGAGACGTCGGCGGTGAGCGCAAGGCCGCCGTCCGGCAGCGCGCAGGGCCGACGGTCGAGTCCGGCGACCCGGGCGCCTTGGGCCGCGAGCGCCCTCGCGGTGGCGGCGCCGATGCCGCTGGCCGCTCCGGTCACCAGGGCGAATTTGTCCGAGAGCGATCCGCTCAACCCGTCCGCTCCGGCGACCGAGGCCGAGGATCCGGCGGCGGGCCACACCGGCCGCCGTCGACGCGGGAATGGAAACGTCCGCCCCTGAAGCCGGGGCCATCGGCCGAAAGGCGCCTTCCCCCGGCTTGGCCGAAGCCGGGAATCATCACCGTATCCGGTGCTCCACGCCGGAGGACCATGGGCCCGCCCCCTGTTCCATTGCCGTCGCCTCGCCGCGCATCCGATCACGCACCCGGTTGCGCAGATCGAAGAACGCACGGGTCTCCTTGGTGGTGATGCTGCGCTTTCCGGCAATCACCTCGCCCACCCGGATTTCCTCGACGATCTTCGCCGGACGGGCCGAAAAGATGAAGATGCGATCGGCGAGGAAGACGGCCTCCTCGACGTCGTGGGTGACGAAGATCACCGCCTTGTGTTCGATCCGGTTGATCTCCAGGAGCTGGTATTGCAGGAACTCGCGGGTCTGGGCGTCGAGGGCGCCGAAGGGCTCGTCCATCAGCAGGACGTCGGGGCCGGCGGCCAGGGTGCGGGCGATGGCGACGCGCTGGCGCATGCCGCCGGAGATCCGGTTGACGTAGAACCCGGCAAAGTCGTCGAGGCCGACCAGGGCCATGTAGTGCCGGGCGATCTCCTCCTTCTCCGCCGCGCCCAGATCGTCGCGGTACCTGGTGCCGAAACGGATGTTCTCCAGCACCGTCAGCCAGGGGAAGGAAGTGTAGGCCTGGAAGACCATGCCCTTCCTGCGGTCCGGACCGGTGACCTTTTCGCCGGCGAGGATCACCTCGCCGCTGCTCGCGGTCTCCAGACCGCCGACGATGCGCATCAGGGTCGTCTTGCCGCAGCCCGAGGGGCCCAGGTAGACCGCGAACTCGCCAGCTTCGAGGTCCATGGAGACCCGGTCGACGACCTGGATCGGCGCCTGGGCGGGCGAGTCCGGCTCGAAGGTCTTGGAGACCTCGACGACGCTCAGGAAGTGGTTGTGCTCCGGCATCGTCCCGGGCCTTCAGAGGTATCTGAAACAGCGGCGGTGGAGGTACCGGATCGCCTGGTCGGTCGCGAGCCCGATGACGCCGACGGTCAGAATGCCGGCCATCACCTCCGGTGTCTTGACGAAGCGGCGCATCGACCAGATGGCGTGGCCGATGCCGCTGTTGGCGGCGACGATCTCGGCCACGATGATCCAGGTCCAGCACCACCCCAGGGTGATGCGCAGGTTGTCCACCATGGACGGGAGCATGGCCCGCAGCACGATGTCGCGGGTGATCTGTCGCGGCCTGGCGCCCAGGGTGTAGCCGATCTCGATGAATTCGCGCGGCACCCGCTTGGTGTCGTCGGCGATCAGCAGCACGAGCTGGAAGAAGGTGCCCATCCAGAGCACCGCGATCTTGGACGCCTCGCCGATGCCGAACCAGATGATCAGGAGCGGCACCAGGGCCGGGATCGGCAGGTAGCGGATGAAGTCGACGATCGGTTCGATCAGGGCGCCGACGATGCGGTAGCTGCTCATCCACATGCCGATGGGCACCGCCATCGCCACCGAGAGCAGGAAGGCGCCCCAGACCCGTGCCACGCTGATCGCGATGTCGTCGAGGAAGTCGCGCTCGACCAGCATGCCCCGGAGCGCATCGACGACGTCCCAGGGCAGCGGCAGGAAGCGCCGCTGCACCACCTCGAACCAGGAGATCAGCGACCAGAGGGCGATGAAGCCGATGAAGGCGCAGACCCCGAGCAGCAAGGTACTGCGGCCCGTGCCGCCGCCACGATAGGCGAAGAGCGACGTCCGGCTCACGAGTTTGCCGTTGTCCGGAAGGCGCCGGCGCTCCGGGCGGCCCGTTCACCGGGCCGCCCGGACGCCGATCGTGGATCAGCGGGTCCTGCCCTCGAAAAGACCCTCGGTCAGGGTCGGGTCGACCATCGCCTCGTAGGGGATCGCCTCGTCCATCAAGTCGAGGGAGACGTTGATGTCGTTCAGCCCCTCGACCACGCTCTCCAGCTTGGGCGGGTGTCCGCCCACCCCGAAGAACTCCAGCGCGTCCTCGTAGGACGTGTAGTAGACGCCGCCGAGGTCGGCCTCCATCTGGTCCGGGGTCACGTCGTAGTTGGGCGCCGCCGCGGCCAGAAAAGCGGCCGGATCCTTGTTGTAGAGGTCGACCGAGCGGTAGATGCCGCGCATGAACTTGGCGTACTTCTCCCGGTTGGCCTCGTAATCGGACTTGTTGACGATCACCACGTCGGTGATGAGGCCGTCGAAGTCGGCCGAGGAGAGCAGGATCTTCGATCCCTTGCGCGAGGTGTTGGCGACGATTTCGCTCAGCATCGGCTCCCAGGTGGCGACCGCGGCGACCTCCGGATCCTCGAACACCGCCTGGCCGTCGTCGGTCGCGATCAGGCGCACGGAGACTTCGTCGAAAGAGTGGCCGGCCTGCTTGAGGGCATGGGCGGTCATGACGGTGCCGGGATGGTTGATCTCGCCGGCGAAGGTCTTGCCGACCAGATCGGTGACCTTGTCGATGCCGGGTGCCGCCACTACGCCGTCGGCGCCCACCGAGACGTCGATCACGCCGATCACCACCAGGTTGGACTCGGCGGTGAGCGGTCGCGACATGTGCTCTCCGATGGTGCGCATGGTGCAGTCGATGTCACCGATTTCCAGCCCCGGCAGGACGTTGGCGCGGTCGTTGTCGAACACGGTTTCGACCTCGAGGCCTTCCTCGGCGAAGTAGCCGAGCTCGATCGCGACCGGCACCGGGGCGAAGCCGAACCAGTAGGGATAGGCGCAACGAATCCGATCCTCGGCCTGCGCCATGGACGCCGGCACGAGCATCGCGGCCATTGCCAGCCCCGGCAGGACGCCGGAAGCGGTCAGCGTTTTTCTTGCATGGATCATCGAGAGGTCCTCCCCGGCAGTCCGGGTGCTGTGGTCCAACGGTGAAAAGGGAACCGATAGGGTTGCGTAAAACGGCGGACAATTCCAGCGTCCGGGCTCGTTGCCGGGTTCCGTTCCGGCCAAGCGGCGGTACGCGCCGTCCTGCCGAGGGTCATCCGACGAAATACTCCCGCCACCATCCGCCGAATCGGGCTATCATGGGTGCCGGCTTGCGAACGGACCGCGAACGACCCACGGCATGGCTTGGCTGACCGGCATCCGGACCCTCGTCCTGAGCGTCGTGCTATGGGCGTTCGCGGTGTGGATCTTCAGCCCTCCCCGCCCGGTGGCCACCGAGACCGTCGCGGAGACGACCGCAAGGGTCGCCGCGGAGAAGACGGACAAGGCCGGCATGGACGAAAGCGTCCAGGCCGGCGCCACGACCGCATCGGCCCCTCCGGCCACGGCGACACACGACCCGGCTTCTTCACCGGGCTTGGTCCATGCGCCATCCGGGGACTCATCCCCTCGAACCGCTCTGGCGTCCGCCGCCGAGGGCGGGACCGTCCCAGCGACGCCTGCCGCAGCCGGTGATGGCCCGCACACTGCGGGCGCAGCAATCGTTCCGACGCTCGCCGGCGATGAGCCCGCCATCGCGGCCGCCGCCGTTCCGGGGGCGTCGGATACCCCCCGGGACGGCGTCGAATCGGTGCCCGGTGTTCCGATCGTCCCGCCGGTTCCGGGTGCGGCAAGGGTGCCCGGTGTTCCGATCGCCCCGTCGGGTCCGGGTGCGGCAAGGGTGCCCGGTGTTTCGATCGCCCCGCCGGTTCCAGGTGCGGCAAGCTGGCAGGAGGACGCGGCCGGCGCCGTATCCGTGACCGGCGACGCCGGGGGCACGACCGACGCCCCGCCCGCATCGGCCCGGCCGGCCCCTCGGTTCGAACCTCCGATCCCCCGGTCCCTGCCGCCGGCGGGACCGTCCCCGCGGCGCCCGGGCGGCGCGGGGGCGGGTGACGGCGCCGTCGCGGATCAGATCAACGCGGCCCGGCGCGCGGTGTGGGAAGGGCGGCTCGCGGACGCCCTCGTCCACTACCGCGCCGCCGCCCGCATCGAGCCGAACAGCCATGTCGCATGGGGTGAAATGGGCAACGTGCTGTGGGCGATGCGGCGCTGGCCCGAAGCTGCGTACGCCCTCGAAGGCGCGGCGACCCTGCTTGCCGCCGTCGGCGAGCTTCGCGCCGCCCACGAATTGCTGCCGGCGGTCAGGGACATCGACCCGGAGGCGGCGCAACGGGTCCAACGACGACTGGGGGCCGCCTCGCGGCACCGGCCGGGGTAGCGCGCGCACCCCCGGACCGACTCCCGGGCCGATGGCGGGCCCTCGACGGCGGCCGAAGGACTCCGATGCCCGGGAGTTCCGGATCGCGCCTCGATACATCGGAACCCACTCCCCGGCACTCGGTCCCGGGAGCCCTCGCGCACTGACCGGGCGAGCTTCGCCGGACAGGAGTCCGGCCAAAATGATCTTTCCGTCCGCATGGTCGAGATCACGCAACATTCCGAGCACCGGGGAAGGATCTCCCGACGGTCGCATAAATCGAAGGATCCGCTATTACCCCGATCAAACCAGGCAGGAGCGGACTCCGGGAAAGCCCGTCATTCCCCCGCTTCCGCGGGTGCAGGCTCCGCGGAAGCGGGAATCCGGAAGACCTTCGATTGAAGGGGATTCCCGCTTTCTCCCCGCTTTCGCGGGGATGACGGGGGATGACGGGGGATGACGGTCTGAAGACGACCGTTGGCGCGTGTGGCTCGTCCTCACTACCCTGTTTCGGTCAGGAAGCCCCGTGTTTTGCGCAGTGAACGCGCGTATGGGCCGACATCTTGTGCAACTGACAGAATCTGTCCTGTCGCGACGGGACCTCGGTGTCCGGCTTCGGCGTCATCGCTCCGGGCAGGATGACGTCGGATCCGGAGATCCGGGGACGATCCGCCGCACCCGGAAAGGTCGTTTGCGACATCCGCCATGGCTCGCCGGCAAGGCGGGAGAATGCTCCTGTCCACTCCGGCGAAAGCGGCGGACCGCGACGGCGCGGACGGCGACCGGCGGCCCCGCGATCCCCCGGGTGCCGGAACGCGGGACTGCCGGCCCTCAGCCTTCGGTGCGGTTCAGCTCGTCGATGAGGGCGAGCCGCGTCGAGGAGTGGGTGGAGCGCAGGATGCGCCGGGTGAGCCGCCGGGCCAGGGCGACCCGCGTCTCGCCGATGATCTGCTTGACTTCGAGCAGCGCGTTCGGGTGCACCGAGAACTCCCGCAGCCCCATCCCGAGAAGGAGCTTCGTATAGTGCGCGTCGCCGGCCATCTCCCCGCACATCGCCACCGGGATGCCGGCCTTGCGTCCCGCCCCGATGGTGGTGGTGACGAGCCGCAGCACCGCCGGGTGCAGCGGGTCGTAGAGGTAGCTCACCTCGTCGTCGATGCGGTCGATGGCGATCGTATACTGGATGAGATCGTTGGTCCCGATCGAGAGGAAGTCGAGCCGGCGGGCGAAGATATCCGCGCAGATGGCGGCGGCGGGGACCTCGATCATCGCCCCGACCGGCATCGAGGCGTCGTAGCGCTCGCCCCGCGCGTCGAGCTCGCGCTCGCAGTCACGCACGATCCGGAGCACCTGGTCGAGCTCGGTGGTGTTCGCGAGCATCGGGATCATCATCCGTACCGGGCCGTGCGCCGAGGTGCGCAAAATCGCCCGGATCTGCGGCCGGAACAGGCTCTGCTCCTTCAGGCACAGCCGAACCGCGCGCAGTCCGAGGGCGGGGTTCGACGTGACCGGCGCGCCTGGGCGGGCGCCGTCGACCTGCTTGTCCGCCCCGAGATCGAGTGTCCGAATCGTCACCGGCGCCCCCTTGAGCACGCCGACGAGCCCGGAGTACGCCTCGAACTGCTCCTGCTCGTCCGGCGGCTCGCTGCGGTTCATGAACAGGTACTCGGTCCGGCAGAGCCCGATCCCCGCTGCGCCGTCACGCACCGCGCCGGCGAACTCGCCGGGCAGCTCGACGTTGGCCTGCAGCACCACCGGCTCGCCGTCCGCGGTCACCGTCGGCATCGAGCGCAACCTGCGCCGCGCCGCCCTGATGCGCGCGGTCCCGCGGCCGCGGCGCTGATAGAACCGCCTGGTGGCCTCGTCCGGGGAGACGATGACGACCCCCTGGCGCCCGTCGAGGATCACCTCGTCGCCGTCGCGCAGCAGCGCCGCCGAGCGGTGCAGTCCCACCACCGCGGGGATGTTCAGGCTGCGGGCGAGGATGGCGGTATGGGAATTCGGCCCGCCGAACTCGGTCATGAACCCCGCGACGCCCTGATGCTGAATGAGCACGGTGTCGGCCGGGGTCAGGTCGTCGGCGTAGATGATCTTCCCCGCGGCGGCCTCGTCCGGCGGCTGCTTCCGGCGTCCACCTTGCAGGTGGATCTGCACCTGGTTGACGACATGCTCGACGTCGTCCTTGCGCGTGCGCAGATACGGGTCGTCCATCGCGTCGAAGACGGCGACCAGCGCATCGCACTCCAGCTTGAGCGCCCACTCCGCATTGCATCGCCTCTCGCGAATGTAGGCGACAGGCGCCTTCGAGACGGCCTCGTCTTCGAGCATCAACAGGTGGGTGTCGATGAATGCGGCGATCTCCCTGGGCGTCCCCTCGGGGATCCGGGCCTTCACCGCGCGGAGGTCGAGGCGCGCGGCGCGCACCGCCCGCCTGAAGCGCCTGACCTCGGCCTCGATCTGTAACGGCTCGAGCGTGCGCTCGCCCACCTCCGGCCGGCCACGGTCCACGATACGCACCCGTCCGATCGCGATGCCCTTGGAGGCGCTGATGCCGTGGATGGTGAAAGTCATCGTATGGTGGGCGTCGTCGTCGTTCGGGCCGGCCTGCTCCTCTCCCCCGGCATGGCCGGAACCGGAGGGTGTGCAATGGGCCGGTCATTTTGCAGATGTCTCGACGGGCAAGATTACCTGACCCGGAGAAGCCGGAACCAGAACCGGAGGCGCAACAACCATCCGGGATACGTTCGCGGCCGGTGCGACAGACTGCCATGACGTCACCTCCCCCTTCGAGGTGAGGTGCCCGCCGGCGCTGCCGATCGTGCTCTACAACGAAGAGATGCGGTGGGGACGGCGCGGGGGAGCGGATGGCGCCGGTATCGGCATCGGCGTCGCTCTCGCGCCGGCCGCCGGCCCGGCGCTCAACGGCCCGAGGGAGATTCGTCCGCCGACAGGCCCGCCCGCCGGCCGAGCCGGAATCGCTTGGCCGTGCCCCATTCCCGCAGCCCGACCCCGGCCACGAAGTCGCCGAAGACGGGTCCGTGCTTGAAGAGGTGGCCCGAACACCCTCCGGCGATCAGCACGTGCTCGTGCTCGGGGTGGAAGTCCACGATGAAGTGGGTGTCCGGGGTCATCGCGATCTGGCATGCCTTCTGGTCGACCGCCCGCTGGCCGGCCAGGCCGGGCAACCGGCGCCGCAGGTACCGGCGGGTGCGCTGGAACGTCGCCGCGGCGACGACCCGCTCGTCGTCGTCGAGGTCGATGTCCGCCTCCGTCCACACCGTCGCGGCCTTGACTCCGCACCCTTCCACCGAGGGCGTGCCGTAGGCGCCGTATCCGTGGTCCACCCAGCAGGGCATCTCGCCGGCATCGTAGACGGTCTCGCACTCCGGCGTCGAGGTGTAGAGCACGTCCTGACGCACGACCTTCGAGATCGGCTGCACGGTGCGCCGGAACAGCTTGCCGAGCCACGGGCCTGCCGCCATGACCACCAGATCCGCCTGAAGCGGCTTGCCGTCCAGGCACGGGCGCTCGGCTTCGTCGACCGTCGCGCGCCCGCGGCGGAGCTCCCCGCCCTTGCGTGCGAACAACTTCGCCGTGCGGACCACCGCCCGCTGCGCCATGATCAGCCCCGCCTCCGGCTCGAAGATGCCGTAAGCGACGTTCGTGCACCGGAACTGGGGGAAGCGGAGACGGATCTCGTCGACGTCGAGGCGCAGATGCGGCACGCCCAGCTTCTCGAAGGTCGGCAGGGTCGCGTCCTCCCAGGCGGACCGGCCCTCGCCCGCCAGCACCAGCACTCCGCACTCCTCGTACAGCGTGCAGCGAAGCTCCTCCTGCAGCTCCATCCAGCGCAGGCGGGCCTCCCGGACCCAGCGAGTATAGAGCTCGTCGCCGCCGTGGATCGCACGCAGCAGCCGCGTGTAGTCCGAGGAGCTGGCGCGGCTGTGCCCGGGCTCCCAAACGTCCACGAGCCGGACCCGGCAGCCCTTGCGCAGCAGGCTCAACGCGATCATGACGCCCGCGATCCCGGCGCCCACCACCACCACCTCGGGCCGACCGCCCATCACCCCGCCCCTTGCATCCCTTGACGTCTTGAATACAGTATACAGAGGGAATTCGAGCTGCGTCGCCACTCGGCGTCGTCACTCAGGGGATCATGCGAATGGCGGACGAAGCAACGGCACTCCCCGAAGGAACCCATACCGTCGCCCTCGGCATCGGCGATCTGAACGGCCTCCTGCGCGGCAAGCGCATCCCCGCCGATCAATGGCCGAGGGTCTGCGCCTCCGGCAACCCGCTGTCGATCGCGATGTTCGCCTGCGACATGACCAGCGACGTATGGGATACGCCCTACGTCAACATGGACAACGGCTACCCGGACATGCACCTCTTCCCCGGCGGCCCGGCCCGTGCGGTGCCCTGGGAGGAAGGCTGCGCCTTCTGCTTCGGGCGGGCGCGCGGCATGGATCATGCGCCCGTCCCGATCGATCCGCGCGGGGTGCTCGAGGCGCAGGTGGCACGCGCGGAGGCGATGGGATACTCGGTCGCGATCGGCGCCGAGCTCGAGTTCTACCTGCTGGACCCTGAAACCCTGGCGCCGGTGGACGTCGGCAACCAGTTCTACGGCCTGGCCCGCGCGGCCGAGCTGGAGCACGTGATCGGACCGATCCGGCGCCAGCTCGGGGACGTCGGGATCCCCGTCGAGCAGTCGAACCCCGAGTACGCGGCGGGACAGGTCGAGGTCAACATCCGCTATGGCGGGGCGCTCGAGGCCGCGGATCGGGTGGTCGCGTTCCGCTCCTTCGTCAAGGAGCTCGCCCGCAAGCACGGTTTCGAGGCGACCTTCATGTCGAAGCCCTTCGCGGGCCAGTCCGGCAACGGATTCCACACCCACCACTCCCTGTGGAGGGACGGCGCCAACGCCTTCGCGACCCCGGGGAACCGCCTCTCGCCGGCCGGCCTGCACTACCTCGCGGGGATGCAGGAACGGATGGCGGAGACGGCCCTCGCCGCAGCGACGACCCCCAACGCCTACCGGCGCCGGCGGCCGTATACGTTCTGTCCGACCAACAACAGTTGGGGATACGACAACCGTACGGTGGGGCTGCGGGTCATCGAGGGATCGCCGGACTCCGTGCGGGTGGAGAAGCGCGACGGCTCCGCGGACTGCAACCCCTACTACCTCGTCGCCTGCGAGATCGCCGCGGGGCTCGACGGCATCGAGCGGTCCCTGGAGCCCCGCCACTTCTCGGCGGGCAACGGTTACGCCTTCGAGGAAGCCGAGCCCCTGCCAACCGATCCGGAGACGGCCCTCCGTCTGGCGCGGGGATCGGAGTTCCTGTCGCGGGTGCTCGGTGGGGATCGCCTCGAGATCCTGGCCGGGCAGGCGGAGCGCGAGCTCGGCTTCCTGGCCGACCAGGTCACCCCGGTCGAGATCGAGCGCTATCTGCGGAACTTCTGATGCGAATCGCGCGTATTTCCGGTCGGGTATGGGCGTCGGTCAAGGCCGGACAGCTCGCCGGCCGCAAGATGCTGCTCGCCGACTACGTGGACCCGGACGGCAACGTCCTCGAGCCCGCGGTGGTCATCACCGACGCCTGCGGCTCGGGGCCCGGCGACCTCGTCCTGGTCGCCACCGGCTCCGCTGCCCGGATCCCCGCCGATACGGCCGGCCTTCCGACCGACGCCACGGCCGTCGCGTTCATCGACCATCTGTCCGTGGAAGCGGAACACGTCGATCCGGCACGGTTCTCGAACCGCTGACGAAGCCCTGCTTCAGACCGAACGAGCGCCCATGCGAAACCCCCGTACGAAACCCCCGTAAAACCATGGAGCGCAAGAGTTCCTCCGCTCCGAGAGCCAAACGGCAAGGAGTCCATCGATGAACCAGAAAGCTGCAGCCGTTCACGGAGCCCTCGGCATGATCGAGACCCGGGGCCTGGTCGCCGCCATCGAAGCGGCGGACACCATGGTCAAGGCCGCGAACGTGAGCATCGTCGCCCAGTCCCGCAGTGGGGGCGGCCTCGTCGCGACCCTCATCCAGGGCGAAGTGGGCGCGGTCAAGGCGGCCACCGACGCGGGGGCGGTCGCGGCGGACAAGATCGGGGAGGTGATCGCGGTCCACGTGATCCCGCGCCCCCATGACGATCTGGGCGGGCTTCTCGACGGGCTGAGCGCGGGCGCGGATTGAGCGGCCTGCGCTCCAACGGGGCGGCATCCCCCCGGAGCAGCGGCCGGGGAGCGCCTGCGATGAGCGACGCGGAGTTCCAGGCATTCACCGAGGCGCTGGCGCACCGTGGCGTTGCGCCGGCACCGGCCGCGCCTGCCTTCAATCGCGTCACCGTGCTCGGGGGCGGCCCGGAGGCGCGGCTGCTGGCGTGCCTCTGTCTCGCCGAGGGGGCGGCGGTCACCCTGTTCTCCACCCACGGCGCCGAAATCTCCGCGATCCGGGATGCCGGCGGCGTCACCCTGCGGGGTTCGGGCCCGATCGGCACCTACGCGGCGGAGCGCGAGCACGGTCCCTCGATCCGCCTCAGTGCCCAGCTCGACACGGCCGTCGTAGACGCGGATCTCATCTGGCTCACCGGCCCGGTGCCGAAGCAGCGGACTTGCGCGATGGTGCTGGCGGAGCACCTGTCGGACGGCCAGGTCCTGGCCCTGGTCCCGGGCCGCTCGTTCGGCGCCCTGGAGATCGTCCGGTACCTGCGGGCCGGGGGGTGCCGGGCCGACGTGGTGGTGGCCGAGGTGCAGGCGCTTCCCTACTGGATCCATGCGGAGCGCTCGACGCTCCATCTCACCCGGGCCGCTGCGACGCCCGCCGCGGCCCTGCCCGATGATCGGGAGGACGTGATACGCGGCCTTGCCCGCTTCCTTCCCAATCTGGCGCCCGTGCAAGGCGTCGTCCGCGGCAGCTTCGCCGACGGCAGCGGCCTGGTCGAAATCCCGGCGCTGCTGCTCGGCGGACCCGCCGTCCCTCCCGGCGGACCGAAGCTGCCGGCGGGCGCCGTGCCGCTCCCCGAAAGGAACACCTTCAGGGCGTTGATCGGTGAGCGGCACCGTGCGTTCGTCGAGGCGATGGCGACGGAGCGCCGGCGCGTCGCCGCCCGCTGGGGGGTGCGGGATCTGCCGGATGCCGATGCCTGGCTCGATGCCCACGCCGGCGCTCCGGCCGGGGACATGGCGCGCCCCGTGCCGTCCGCCGGCGATGCGCAACGCCTGATCCGTTGCGCGGTCATCGGATCGCTCGCACCCCTGCTCTCGGCCGCCGGGATCGCAGGGGTGGACGTACCGGTCACCCGGGCGATGGCGACCCTCGCGGAAACGGCACTCGGCGACGACATGGCGGTCGCGGGGCGGCGCCTCGATCGGATCGGCATCGGCGCGGGCGATCCGGACGACGCCCGGAGGGCCCTGGACGCCGCGGCCAGGGGCGGGTGGTGATGGACGCCGATCTCCGGTCGATCGCCGCCGCGCGCCGTGCCGCGGAGCGCGCGTGGAAGGCCCACCTCGCGTTTCGCGAGACCGCGCCGGAGGCGATCGACGAGATCGTGGCCGCGATGGCGCAGGCGGTGGAGCCCGAGGCCGGGAGGCTCGCCCGCCTCGCGGTCGAGGAGACCGGCCACGGCAACGTTCCCGACAAGAGGATCAAGAACCTCTTCAACTCGCTCTACGTCGCCGAATGGCTGCGAAGCGTCCGCACCCTCGGGGTGCTGTGGCGGGACGAAGCCGCCCGGGTCGCGGCCATCGGTGAGCCGATGGGGGTGGTGGCCGCGCTGGTTCCGGTCACCAACCCGACCTCCACGGTCATCTTCAAGACCCTGTCGGCGGTGAAGTCGGGAAACGCCATCGTCTGCGCACCGCACCCCCGCGGCGTTCGGTGCGCGGTGGCCACGATGGAGGTGCTGGCCCGCGCGGCGGAGCAGGCGGGGGCGCCGCCGGCGCTGGTGCAGTGTCTCGACGAGGTGACGCTGGAGGGCACCACGGAGCTGATGCGCCACCGCCGCACTTCGGTGGTGATGGCGACCGGAGGCCCCGGGATGGTCCGGGCCGCCTATTCCTCCGGGAAGCCGACGCTCGCGGTCGGCGCGGGCAACGTGCCGGTCTACGTGCACGGCTCGGCCGCGGACGATCCCGGCGAGGTCGCGGAGCAGATCATCACTTCCAAGAGCTTCGACTTCGGGACCGCCTGCGTCGCGGAGCAGGCGGTGATCGCGGATCGCCCGGTAGCCCGTGCGCTCCGCCACGAGATGAAGCTGCGCGGCGCGTACTTCTGCACGGGGGCGGAGGCGCGGCGCCTCGCGGACATCGTGTTCGCGCGGGACGGAAGCCCCCTCCCCGATCGCGTGGGCTGCGCCGCGCCGCGCCTCGCCGCGCTCGCCGGCTTCGACGTGCCGCCCCGCACGCGGGTGCTGGTCGCCGAGCTGGAGCGGGTCGGGCGCTCGGAGCCGCTGTCCGCGGAAAAGCTCAATCCGATCCTGGCCTGGTACGAGGCGGCGCAGCCCGAGGCGGGGATCGGGATCGCGGAGCAGATCGTGCGCTTCGGCGGATGGGGCCACACCAGCGTCATCCATGCCCGGGATCCTGAAGTCATCGCCGGGTTCGGCCGCCTCCCGACCGGCCGCGTCCTCGTCAACACCCCGGCGATCACCGGCGGCATGGGGTTCTCCACCGGGGTCGAGCCGAGCTTCATGCTCGGGACGGGCACCGCGTCCGGCTCGATCGTGAGCGACAACGTGACCGCGCTGCACCTCATCAACATCAAGCGGGTCGCGTACCTGTCGCGGCCCTGGCGCGATCTCTACGAGATGTACGGAGATCGCGAGGCGCATGGAGATCGGACGTGATCTCGCCGGACCGCAGGCCCGGACGGGCACGGCGACGTCCGGCTCGATCGTGGGCGGCAACGTGACCGTGCGGCATTTCGTCGACGTGAGGCGGGCCGCGGCTCCGTCGTGGTTCCGGCGTGACCCGCATGGGAGGCAGGGGAGTCACGAAATGCACGGGGATCGATCGTGACGGGCGGCGTGACCATTCGGGCGCTCGTCCAGATCGACCGCCTGCAGCCGAAGTTCGCGGCCTACAACGGCGCCACGGTCCAGGGCTCGATCCCGCTCGCCGGCGACACCGTCCTGATCGGCGAGCTCGCCCCCGGCAACGAGGTGTTCACGCTGGTCGACGCGGCGTTGAAGGCCAGCCGGGTCGAGGCGACGAGCCAGATCGTCGAGCGCGAGTTCGGCTTCTTCATCCTGCGCTCGCCGATGAACGCCGAGATCTCGGCCGCTCGGGACGCGATCCTCGCCCACCTCGGGATGCGGATGAGGGATCGGCTCCGGCCGGTCGTCGAGTCGACCCGGATCATCACGTCGGTGGAGCCCTACCAGGCGCAGCTCCTCAACAAGTGGTCGTCGGGCTCCCTCCTCGTTCCGGGACGCACCCTCGGGGTCCTCGAATGCGCGCCCGCCGCCTACGTGGCGCTGGCCGCCAACGAGGCGGAGAAGGCGGCGGAGATCGACGTCGTCGAGGTTCGGGCGGTCGGGCGGTACGGACGCTTCTTCGTCTCGGGGAGCGAGGTGTCGGTACAGGACGCGATGGCGGCCGCGGTCGGCGCCATCGACGCCGTGGACGGCAGGGATCCCCGGTGAACGCCGCGCGCCGCGTCATCGGAGCCGAGCACGTGGAGAGGGCGAGCCGCCACGGCCGCCGGTACGTCGAGGTGCTGCCCGGCTGCATCGTCACCGACCAGGCGCGCGACGCGGCGGCCCGGCTGCGGATCGCGTTGCGCGCGGGCCCCCTCGAGCGCCCGGTCGTGGCACGGCCGGACGGCGCGGCCACCCTGATGCGCGGGCTGTACCGCCGCAGCCCGAAATGGATCCCCTCGAAGCCAGCCGCCGGCCGCAACCCCGTGCTCCTCGAACGCATCGCGATCGCCGGGGTGGGAGGGGTCGGCGCCGGGGTGGCGCATCTGGCGGCAAACGCCGGCGTGGCGCGGGCGATCGCCCTGGTGGACGTCGTACCGGGGCTTGCGGAATCGGTGGCGCTCGATTTGAACCACGCCCGCGGCGTGACCCGCTCTCCGAGCCGCGCGACGGGCGGGACCGATCCCGCGCTCATCGCCGGCGCGGAGATCGTGGTCGTCGCCGCGGGCCGTGCACGCACCCCGGGCATGCGCCGGACCGATCTCCTGGAGGCGAACCGGCGCACGATCCGGACGATCGCCGAAGCCGTCCGGACCGCGGCGCCGGCGGCTGTGGTGCTGGTGGTCTCCAACCCCCTCGACGAGATGACGGCGGAGATGCTGCTGGCCACCGAGTTTCCTCGCGAGCGGGTGCTGGGCATGGCCGGGACGCTGGACGGCGCCCGGTTTCGCGAGGCTCTGGCCCAGGAGGCCGGGGCGGGGATCGCCGACGTGGAGGCGGTGGTGCTCGGCAGCCATGGCGAAGGGATGGTGCCGGTCGTCTCGCGCGCCCGGATCCGGGGACAGCCCCTCGATCGATTCCTGGCCGAAGCGCGGATAGCGGCTTGCGTCGAGCGCACGATCGCGGCCGGCGCCAAGGTGGTGGCGTTGCGCAGGACGGGCTCGGCGTCCCTGGCCCCGGCGCATGCGACGGTGGAGGTTCTGGAACACATGCGCGGCGCGCGCGCCGGCGCCGTCCCCGTCTCGGTACGTCTCGACGGCGAGTACGGTATCGAGGGGGCGGTGCTGGGCGTACCCTGCCGGCTGGGGCGGCGCGGGCTCGTCGAGATCGTGGAGCTGCCGCTTCCGGAGGCCGAACGCGCGCGGCTCGAGGAAGCCGCCGAGGCGGTGCGGACGAGGATCGGAGGCGGGTGAACGCCTCACCGATGCGACGGCATGGCGGCAACCGGTTGCCGGTGCTCCACCCGCCGGACCTTCATCCGCCGGACCTTCATCCGCCGTGTTCGCGCGGACGGGGGCGGTCGGGAACGTGGTCCGTTGCCATTCGCGGGGCAATCCCGTTCGTGAGGCGGGACCGGGCGGTGGAATCCATGCAATGGCCTTGATGCACGCAAGCGGCGGCGGGCGCTTCGAGGAGATCGGCTCCTACGTCCGGGCCAGGCGGGTCGGTCCCTTCGTGTTCGTGGCCGGCACCACCGCGGTCGAGCCCTCCGGGCGGCTGCATGCTCCCGGAGACACCTATGCGCAGGCGATCTACGTGTTCGAGCGCATCGAGCGGGCGTTGCGCGAGGTGGGGGCGGAGCTGCGGCACGTGACGCGCACCCGGGCGTTCCTTGCCGACATGGGCACCGGGGGGGAGTACGTGCGTGCGCATGGCGAAGTGTTCGCGGGGATCCGGCCCGTGACCACCGGCGTCGAGGCAGGGCTCACCACGCCCGGGATGATGGTCGAGATTGAGGCGGATGCGCTGATCCACGATACGGAGGGCAGGATCGCCTACTGAGGGCACGCGCACCCTGAAGCGGCAGTTTCCGCCACAAGGCCGGGGATTCGGCGCTCCGCGTCCCCGGTTGACGGGCCGGCGGGCAACCGCCGAAGGCAGGAGGTCGACATCCACAAAGGAGGCAGACATGCACACGCACACGATTCGCCGGGCGTTCGCGCCCGTATCCCTGGCCGTGCTGATCGTCGCGCAGGCCATTCCCATCGAGGCGCCGCGGGCCCAGGACGACCCGGTGGTCGTCGGGTTCATCGGGTCGTTCGCATCCGATACCGGGCTCAGCACGCTGCGGGGGGCGGAGATCGCCATCGAGGAGCTGAACGCGGCCGGAGGGGTGCTCGGCGGACGGCCGATCAAGCTGGTCTCCGCCGACACGCGGGAGGACGTGACGGAAGGGATCAAGGCGTACGAGTACCTGAACGAGGTGGAGAAGGTCGACTTCATCGTCTCCGGCTCCATCGACGACGTCTCGCTCGGCTGGCTGCCCCGCATGGCGGAGTACAAGACGCCGACCCTCGATACCTGGACGTCCTACATCGGCATCATCGACAAGGTCGTGGAGGAGTACGACACGTACAAGATGTACTTCATGAACATCGCGTGCGACTACGCCCTGGCCACCCTGTACGTGGACTTCGGCAAGGATGTCCTCGCGAAGAAGATGGGTTGGAAGTCCACCGTCATCCTCCAGGAAGACACCGCGTTCGGTGGCGGGGTCCAGGAGCTCGTCGCCGAGCTGCTGGCGCCGGAATCGGGGATCGAGGTGCTCGACACGATCGTCTACGACACCCAGACCGTGGACTTCGCGCCGATCTTCAACAAGGCGGCCTCGATGAACCCCGACTTCATGTACCTGATCTCCTCGGTGAACAGCCAGGTGCCGTCGTCGCAGTACGTGAAGCTCCAGGTGCCGGTGCCGATGACCGGGATCAACGTCGCCGCCTTCGGCCTCGATTTCTGGAACGACACCGGCGGCGCGGGCGGGGGCACCTCCACCCTGAGCCCGATCCCGGCCGCGGGGATGGAGCTCGACGACGTCTCCAGGGCGTTTGCCGGGAAGTACCGTGCCAGGTACGGCGACAGCCGGCCGGTCTTCCCGCATTTCAACGGGTTCAACGCATATCACGGCGTCAGGAACGCGTTCGCCGCCGCGGAACGCGCGGGTGGCTTCAAGCCGCTGGACGCCTGGGTCCGGGAGATGGAGGACACCGACGTCAAGCTCTACAGGAACGGGCAGCTCTGGCACCGGTATGCATACTGGAAGCGGGGCGAGATCGAGCCCCGGACCGGGCGCGAGTACACCCACAACATCAAGTTCGACGTGACGCCCCCCTATGACGACGGCGCCCCCTCGATGGTGGTGATCCAGTGGTACACCGACGGCACCCCCAAGGTGGTGTACCCGCCGAAGTACGCCAACGGCGAGTTCTCGGTGCCTCCGTGGATCCGGTAGGCCGCCGGATCCGGGGCCGAAGGCTCCCCGCCTTCGGCCCTTCCCGCGTGATGCGGGCGTCCGGCGAGCCGCACCCGGACGCCCGCGCCCTTGCGTCGCAACGGCGATCGGACACCCGGCGGCCGTGAGCCAGATCATCGTCCAGGGGCTCGCGCTGAGCGGCCTGTACGCCCTGGTCGCGGTGGGCTTCACGATGATCTTCAGCGTGGGCCGGGTGCTGAACCTCGCGTACGGCGTCTACCTCATGCTCGGCGGCTACGTGTACTACTCCATCGTGCAGGTGGCCGGCCTGTCCAAGGTCGCGGGGATTGCGCTCGCGGTGCTGTCGGGGGTCGCCTTCGGAGTGCTCACCTACACCGCCCTCGTCCGCCGCCTGGAGGACAACCCGATCGCGGTGGAGATCTCGACCCTGATCCTGGCCGTGGTCATGCAGGCGGCGATCGTCCTCGTCTATGCGCAGACGCCCAAGAGCATGTGGCCGATCGTGCAGGGCGTGTTCCGTTACGAAGGGGTCTTCGTCACCTACAACATCCTGGTTGCGATGGTGACGAGCTGGATCGTGCTGGGGGGCCTGCTGGCGTTCGTGCGCCGGACCCGTGTCGGCAGGGCGATCCAGGCGGTGTCGATGGACCGCAAGGGCGCGCTCATTTCGGGGATCGACCCGCATCGGATGAACCTCGTCACCTGGGCGATCTCCGGTGCGCTCGGCGCCCTCGCCGGGGTGTTCTTCGCCACTTACACGCAGCTCCATCCGGGCATGTGGGTGGCGCCCCTGATCATCGCCGTCGCGGTGGTGATCGTCGGCGGCATCGGGAGCATCGCCGGCAGCCTGGTGGTGGCGCACGTCATCGGCTTCATGGAGACCATCACCACCACCCTCATCGCGGCGGAGCTGCGCGGCGTGTTCACGATGATCCTGATCATCGTGGTCCTGATCATCGCCCCGCGAGGGCTCTTCGGGCGCCGGGAGCTGTAGCGTGGACTCGCGGAGCCTGGCGAAGCCGCTCCTCGGGTGGCTGGCGTTCGGGGTGGCGATGTGCCTGATCCCCCTGTTCGCGACCACCGGCACGGTGCGCATCCTCATCTTCGCGCACTTCCTCGCCATGTTCGCGATGAGCTGGGACATCATCTCTGGGCGCACCGGCTACATCAGCTTCGGCCATCCCTTTCTCATCGGCATCGCCGCGTACACCACCGCGATGCTGACCTACCACCTGGACACGCCGCTCTACCTCAGCATCCCGGCCGCCGTCCTGATGACGATGCTCGGCGGCACGTTGTTCTTCCTCCCCGCGCTACGCATCCGTGGCACCTACTTCGCGCTCGTGACCCTGGCCTTCATGGAGCTGATGTACCAGCTCACCCAGGTCGTCGCCCCGAAGATCACCGGCGGCACGCGAGGGCTGTCCGGGATCCCGTCGCTCCTCTCCGGCGCGGTCCCGAACTACTACCTCACCTTCGGGGTGATGTTCGCGATCGGTCTGGGCCTGTGGTTTCTGGTCCGGACACGGATCGGGACGGCGTTGAGCGCCATCCGCATGGACGAGGAGGCGGTGGCGGCCTCGGGACTCAGCACGATCCGTCTCAAGCTGTTCGCGTTCATGACCAGCGCGGCGGTGGCCGGCGTCGGCGGCGCGCTGTACGTGCACTATCTCGGCTCGATCGCCCCCCGCGGCCTGTTCGACATCAACTTCCTGTTCACGATCCTCGTCGCCGCGCTGCTCGGCGGCTCGTCCACCATCTTCGGGCCGATCATGGGCGCCTACTTCCTGACGTTCCTGCTGGAATACCTGCGGCCGTTCGTCCCGGGCCCGGAACGCTACATGATCTACGGCATCATCGCCCTGCTGGTCTACGTGATCGAGCCGAGAGGGCTCCACAGGATCGCCACCACCGTGGCCGAGGCGGTCGCCGGACGCCTGGCCGCCGTCCCCCGGCGAGGCGCCGCGCCGTGACCCGGCTGCTCGAGCTGCGCGAGGTGACCAGGCGCTTCGGTGGTCTCGTCGCCGTGGACCGCCTCAGCCTCCACGTCGACCGGGGAGAGTCGCTGGGCCTGATCGGACCGAACGGAGCCGGGAAGTCCACCGCGTTCGGGATCCTGATGGGCGAGCACCGCCCCGACTCGGGCCGGGTGTACTTCTGTGGCGAGGACATCACCGGCGAGCCGATGCACGCGCGGGTCAAGCGGGGGATCGCGCGCACCTACCAGGTCCCGCGCCCCTTCGGCGAGCTGTCGGTGCGCGGCAACGTCCGCGTCGCCATGATGCCCGACAGCATCTGGCGCCTGATCGCCGAGGATCCGCCGGCCGAAGCCGAAAGGCGGATCGTGCGCAGCGTGGGGTTCGAGGAGAGGGAGGCGGAGATGCTTCCCGGGCAGCTCTCGATGGGCGATCTGCGCCGGCTCGAACTCGCCCGCACCCTCGCGACCGGGCCGGAGGTGTTGCTGCTCGACGAAGTGTTCGCGGGGCTGACGGTCAGCGAGATCGTGCGTCTCTCGGAGCTCTTGCAGGAGAAGAAGCGCGAAGGCATGACCTGCATCATCGTGAGCCACGATCTGCGCTCGCTCGCTCCCCTGGTCGACCGGGTCGTGGTGATGTCGTTCGGGACCACCATCGCGGCGGGCGCCTTCGACGAGGTGATTGCCGAGCAGGCGGTACGGGACGCCTATCTGGGCCAGCCCTGACCGCCGGTACACGGGAAAGGACCATGGCGTTTCTCGAGGTCCGCGATCTCGAAGCCTTCTATGGCCGGGCGCGTTCGCTCCACGGCGTCTCGCTCGACGTGCAGGCCGGAACCATCGTGGGGATCATCGGCCCCAACGGCGCCGGCAAGTCGACCCTGCTCGACTCGATCCTGGGGCTGATCGACGTCAAGGGTGACGTCCGCCTCGACGGAGCAAGCCTCATCGGCAGGCGTCCGGCGGAGATCGTCCGTCTCGGGGTGGGCTATGCCCCCGAGCGCGGGCACCTGTTTCCATTCATGAACACCCGCGACAACCTCCTGGTGGGCGCTTACACGGCCGCGGAGGACGTGGAACGCAACCTGAGGATGGTGTTCGACCTGTTTCCGATCCTCGAGCAGCGCCAGCGCCAGGAAACCGCCACGCAGAGCGGGGGCGAGCGCCAGATGGTGTCCCTCGGCCGCGCGCTGATGTCCAGTCCGCGGCTGCTGATCGTGGACGAGCCGACGATCGGGCTGGCCCCGAAGGTGTGCCACGAGATCGCGGCGGCGCTGCGGCGAATGAACGAGGAGCTCGGCCTGACGATCCTCCTCACCGAGCAGAACGTCAACTTTGCGATGCACCTTGCGCAGGACGTCCACGTCCTGGAGACCGGACGGATCCGTCTGAGCGGCACCGCCGCCGAGCTCGGGAACGACGCCCACGTCCGGGAGGCATACTTCGGAAGCTGACGCCATGCCCCCGTGCGATCCTGCGCGGCAAACGACCTGAAGCGGGTCTTCGAGCCGTTCCGCAAGGCTTCGACGTTCGACACCATGACGCCGGCCAATCCCGCGCAACACACACTCGCCAGGGAGGGAGTTGACATGTCCGAGTACTACCGGCTCGGAGCCGGCCATCGGCCGGTGACCACCCGATCTTCCGAGGCCCAGCTCTGGTTCGACCGGGGCCTCGCCTGGACCTACGGGTTCAACCACGAGGAGGCGATCGCGTGCTATCGCAAGGCGCTGGAAGCCGATCCCGACTGTGCGATGGCCTGGTGGGGAATCGCCTATGCCGCCGGCCCGAACTACAACAAGCCATGGGAAGCGTTCGACGAGGACGACGCGAAGCGCTCCTTGCAGACGGCGGTCGAGGCCACCGGACGCGCCGAGAGCCTGTCCGGCAACGCCACGGAGACGGAGAAGGCGCTGATCGGGACGCTGCGCAGCCGCTATCCCTCATCGTCGCCGGCCCCGGCGCCCGACATGTGCGCGTGGAACGACGACTACGCCGCGGCGATGCGTACGGTCTACGCGCGGCATGGAGACGATTCGGACGTCGCGGCGCTGTTCGCCGAAGCGATCATGAACCGGACCCCGTGGGCGCTCTGGGATCTGGCGACCGGCGCCGTCGCGGAGGGCGCCGGCACGGACGAGGCCGTCGCGGTCCTGGAGAAGGCGATGCAACGCCGGAAGGACGAGGGCGAGGCGCCGCATCCCGGCCTGCTGCACATGTACATCCACGCGATGGAGATGTCGCCCCACCCGGAGCGGGCGCTCATCGCGTGCGACCAGCTACGCGACCTCGTCCCGGACGCCGGCCACCTGCGGCACATGCCGACCCACATCGACGTGCTGTGCGGCGACTACCGGGCGGTCGTGGAGACCAACCAGGCGGCGATCGAGGCCGACCGCAAGTTCATGGAGCGCGAAGGAAGCATCAACTTCTACTCGCTCTACCGGTGCCACGACTACCACTTCAAGATCTACGGCGCGATGTTCCTGGGCCAGCTCCGTCCGGCCCTTGCCGCTGCCGATGAGATGATCGCGACGTTGCCGGAGGAGCTGCTCACGGTGCAGTCGCCTCCGATGGCCGACTGGCTCGAAGGCTTCGTGTCGATGAAGCAGCACGTCCTGGTGCGTTTCGGCCGGTGGGAAGCGATCGTCCGGCAGCCGTTGCCGGAGAACCGCGAGCTCTTCTGCGTGACCACCGCGATGATGCACTACGCGATGTCGGTCGCGCACGGTGCGCTGGGAGCCGTCGAAGCGGCGGAGCAGCAGGCGCGGCGCTTCGACGAAGCCCTGGACAGGGTCTCCGAGAGCCGCTACGTGTTCAACAACAAATGCGTCGACATCCTCGCGATAGCGCGGGAGATGATGCTCGGGGAGCTCGAGTACCGGCGTGGACACCATGGGACGGCGTTCACCCGCCTGCGCCGTTCCGTGGAGCTCGACGACAACCTTCCGTACGACGAGCCGTGGGGATGGATGCAGCCGACCCGCCATGCTCTGGCCGCGCTGCTTCTGGAACAGGGCCGGGTCGAGGAGGCTCTGGTGGTGTACCGGGCGGACCTCGGCTACGACGCAACCCTCAACCGGGCCTGCCAGCATCCGGACAACGTCTGGAGCCTGCACGGATACCACGAATGCCTGGAGCGCCTCGGACGCCGGGAGGAGGCGGCGATCGTGAAGCAGCGGCTGCGGATCGCCCTGGCGCGCACGGACGTCCCGATCACCGCGTCATGCTTCTGCCGGCTTGCACATTCCGGCTGAAGACGCCGGCACCTGCCGCGCGTGCATGGTGGACGAGGCGGCGATCGTGAAGCAGCGGCTGCGGATCGCTCTGGCGCGCACGGACGTCCCGATCACCGCGTCATGCTTCTGCCGGCTTCACGCACACTCCGGCCGAAGACGCCGGCAACCGCCGCGCGTGCACGGTGGAGATCGTGGGCGAGAGGGGATCAATAGCCCGGCGAGCCCTTGCAGGCGACGAGTCGGGCCAGCGCCATGCAGCTTCCGTCGGGGTCGGCGGTGACGCCTTCTTCGTAGAAGAGCACCCGCAGTGCGCGGAACCGCTCGAGAAGCTCGTTCGGACGTGCACGGAACCGGTGGCCTTTCGGCCCGCCGACCTCCACGGGGGTGATGTAGTGATGGTCGTAGACGACGTGGCCGCCGGGGCGCAGCGCGTCGATGAGGCGAGGGATCAGGGGCCGATCCAGAAACCGCGCGACCACGATGACGTCGTATGCGTCGCGTGCGACGTGCGGCTGCTCCAGATCGGTCTCGATCCAGTTGACCTCCACTCCCGCTGCGCGGGCCCGTTCGCGGGCCTGGGAGAGCGCGACCCCCGAGATGTCCATCGCGTCGACCGCGTAGCCGTGCGCGGCGAGGTGGATCGCATTGCGGCCCAGCCCGCACGCGACGTCCAGGGCCCGCCCGCGCGGAAGGCGATCCATCCAGGCGGCCAGCAGCGCGCTCGGGTGCAGCCGGGCGGCGTACTTGCCCGCCTTGTACTTCGCGTTCCACCGTTCCCGGTCCGCCTCGCTCACCGTGGTTCGCCCGCTCGCGCCTCGTGGTCCCCGGTCCGTGGTCCGGACCGACGTGATCCTGACGATCGGGGCGTATCCTAACCCGAAGTTCCCCGGGATTTCGGGGGTTGAATTGAGGATAACCGGTTGATTTGGAAACAAGAAAGGTCTCGGGAGAGGTTGGATTTCGTTCCCATGTAAATATCGCTCCGAAGCTTGACAATAGGTAGATGAGGGGATATTTTAGTTCCCATGTATATCGAAACCGTCCCCAACCGCAACTCCCGCCCCGCGATCCTGCTGCGAGAAGGCTGGCGCGAGGGCGCAAGGGTGCGCAAGAAGACCTTGGCCAACCTCACCGACTGGCCCGCGGAGAAGGTCGATTCCCTGCGCCGGGTGCTCAAGGGCCAGCGCCTGGTGTCCCCCGAAGCCGCCTTCACCATCGAACGCTCGGCGCCCCACGGCCACGTCGAGCTGCTCCTGGCCATGGTCCGGCGCTTGGGACTCGACCGGCTCATCGCCCCGAAGCGCTCCCCCGAGCGCGACCGGGTCGTGGCGATGGTCGTGGAACGTCTGCTCCATCCGGCCTCGAAGCTCGCCACCACCCGGCTGTGGCAGACCACGACGTTGGCCGAAGAGCTCGACCTGGGCGATGCCGACGAGGACGCGCTGTACGCGGCGATGGATTGGCTGCTCGCGCGTCAGGGGCGCATCGAGCGCCGGCTCGCCCGGCGCCATCTGCACGAAGGCGAGCCGGTGTTCGCCGACGTGAGCGGGAGCGACTACGAGGGGCGCACCTGCCCGCTGATGCGCTTTGGCTACAGCCGCGACGGCAAGCGCGGTCGGCCCCAAGTGGTGTATGCCGTGTTGACCGCCCCGGGGGGATGCCCGGTGGCGGTCCAGGCCTGTCCGGGCCACACCGCCGACCCGAACACCGTGGCCGACCAGGTGCTCAAGCTGCGCGAGCACTTCGGGCTCGAACGGGTGGTGCTGGTCGGGGATCGGGGCCTGCTCACGCAGGGGCGCATCGAACACCTCAAGCGCCATCCCGGATTGGGCTGGGTGAGCGCGTTGCGCGCGCCGCAGGTGCGCTCGCTGGTCGAGAGCGAGGCATTGCAGCTATCGCTGTTCGACGAGCAGCACTTGGCGGAGTTCGTCAGCCCGCGCTATCCCGGCGAGCGTCTGGTGGGGTGCTACAACCCGTTGCTGGCCGAGGAACGCGCGCGCAAGCGCGAAGCGCTGCTCGCGGCCACCGAGGCAGGACTCGAACGCATCGCGCGCGAGGCCGCCCGGCGCACCCGCACGCCGCTCGATGCGGCACACATCGGACACAAGGTGGGCCGGGTCATCGCCCGGCACAAGCCTGCCCCCGAGCCCCATCGGGGGATGGCCAAGCACTTCCGGTGGGCAGTGCGCGAGGGGCGCTTGGTCTACGAACGAGACCACGAGCGAATCGAAGCCGAAGCGCGGCTCGATGGCCTGTACGTGCTTCGCACCAGCGAGCCCGCGCAGCGGCTCCCGCCCGAAGACACGGTGCGCACCTGCAAGGGGCTGGCCGACGTGGAGCGCTGGTTCCGCACTCTCAAGGGGCGCGACGTCCGGGTGCGTCCCATCCGCCACCGCGAGGAACGCCGGGTACGCGCGCACCTGTTCCTTTGCCTGTTGGCCGGCTATCTGGAGTGGCATCTCCGCCGTGCTTGGGCGCCGCTGCTGTTCGACGACGAGACCCTGGCCGAAGCTCGGCGCACCCGCGACCCCGTCACCCCGGCCCAACCCGCCGACCGCGCCCGGCACAAGAAGGCCTGCCGGCGCACCGACGACGACGCGCCCCTTCATAGCCTCGACACCCTGCTCGCAGAGCTCGCGACCCGCTGCCGCAACCTCTGTCGGGTCCCGGCCGACCCTGCCGCACCGCCCTTGTCCCTGCTCACCGAGCCGACCCCGACTCAACGCCGCGCCGCACAACTCGTCGAAACGTTCCCAGTACCGGGAACTCCCAAAATCTGAACATCCCTCTTTCAATCAATCTGTTGAACCTTGTCATACCCGGGAAACTTCGGGCTGACCCGGCACACCAGGAGACGAAGGGTCGGGAACCGTCCGCTCCCGCCAAGCGCGAGACCCTCGGAAGCCGCGCCGCGATCCCGATCCGCGCGGCGCATGTCCGCGTCCTGCACTTTTCGGGCACACTCGCCTCCCGCTCGACAGGCACGCGATCCGACGCGGGGGAGCACCGTGATGCACAAGACCGCCGCCAACCCGTGGTGTGATTTCGATCCATTCGAACCCGCCGTCGTGGGCTGGGCCGACTTCACCTGCATTCCTCCGCCCGAGCCTGCCACGGAAGCGAAGATCCCCGATGAAGGCGACATGCGCGGGATGCGGGCTCCACACCCGCTCGAAGCGGTGGAGAAGGAAGATCCCGAGTGTCGACGGGAGCCGGCCCCGCGCCTCCGGCGGGATCGTTGACGCTGCGCGGCCGTTCTCCTGCCGTCCTCCCACCGCCCCGAAGGACCGGAATGCGTCCGCGGATCGCCGGCCCCGAAAGCGCGATCGTCGTCTCCAGCGGGTTCTGGGGGCTGTACTGGATCCCGGTGCGCCACCTCGAAGCCCGTGGCGTGGACGCGCTATGGACCACGCTCGGTCTCTTCGTCGTGGGGCTCGCGCTCCTCGCCCCCGTCCTGGTCCGGTACCGCCCGGCCCGCGCCGTGTTCACGCCGCGCCAGCTCACGACCGGCCTGCTGACCGGCGTGTCCTTCGTGCTCTACTCGATCTCGATCGTCCTCACCGACGTCGTCACCGCGATCCTGCTGTTCTACCTCAGCCCGGTCTGGGCCACCGTGCTCGGCCGTCTGCTGCTCGCGGAACGGTTCACCGGCCCCCGGATCGCCGCGTTGGCACTGGGGATCGGCGGGCTGTGGGTGGTGCTCGGTGGCGAGAGCGGTGTCCCCCTGCCTCGCAACCCCGGCGACTGGTGCGCGCTGACCGCCGGGGTGACGTGGGCGTTGGGGAGCCTGCGCGTGCACCAGGACACCGCGATCTCCTCGGTGGCGCACGTCATTTCCCTCTTCATCGGCGGCACGGCCGTCACCGTGGCCGTTGCGCTGCTGCCGATCACGGATGCTCCGGCGCCGCCCGTCACCGTCCACGCGGCGGCTATCGTCTCCATCATGGCGGTGCTGAGCGTAGTGAGCACGGGCGGCATCCTGTGGGGCGCGCGCCTCGTCAGCCCGGGCCGCACGGGACTCCTGATGATGATGGAGGTGATCACCGGACTGGTGTCTGCCGCGGCGTTGGCCGGTGAGCCCTTCGGGGTGTTCCGAATCGCCGGGGCGACGTTGATCGTGACCGCCGCACTGGTCGAGGTGCTGCCGGCCCCTGCCCGGCGTCGTGCCTGAACCGGCGGTACGAAGAACAACAGGAGGCCGAGACCGGAATGAGCCTGGAACAAAGGCTTCCGAAGCGCGCGGACGGGCCGCGCGTCGATTGCCTCGCGGAGATGGCCCGCCACGAGCCATCCCGAGACCGGGGCGCTTGCCGGTTGCACAAGATTTCTGCCCATACACGCGTTCACAGCGCAAAACGCGGGGTTTTTCCGGCCGAAGTGCGTAACGGGCCTTCGATGTATGCGACAATCGGACTTTTCACGGACAAGGGAAGAATGACCACCAAGGTGCCCAACCTCCTCGTCGTCCAGGCGGACCAGATGACCGCGCTGGCGCTCTCCCTCTACGGCCACGCGCAGGTCAGGACGCCGCACCTCGAACGTCTGGCCGGGAGCGGGACGGTCTTCGAGAACGCCTACTGCAACTTCCCGCTCTGCGTGCCGTCGCGCATGTCGATGCTGGCGGGCCGGTACGCCAACGCCATCGCGATGTGGGACAACGCCATCGAGATGCCCGCCTCGGTCCCGACCCTCGCCCACTACCTGCGGAACCAGGGCTACCACACCGTGCTGTGCGGCAAGATGCACTTCATCGGCCCCGACCAGGTGCACGGGTTCGACGAACGCATCACCACCGACGTCTACCCTGCCAACTTCGCATGGACGCCGGACTGGATCGCCGGCGAGCGCTACCGCCCCACCGGCATCAACCTGCGGGCGGTGGTGGATGCGGGCCTCTGCGTGCGCGGCTTGCAGATCGACTACGACGAGGAAGTGGAGTTCGCCGGGGTGCAGAAGCTCTACGACCTGGCCCGGTTCAACAGGGACAAGCCCTTCCTGCTGTGGGTCTCCTTCACCCATCCCCATTCGCCGTTCATCACCACCCGGCGCTACTGGGACCTCTACGACCACGGCGCGGTGGACATGCCCGCGGTCCCCGCCTTCGACGTCGAGGAGATGGACGTCATGAGCCGCTGGCTCTACTACGCGCACGGGGGGGACCTGCACGACGTGACCGGGGAGCACGTCCGCCACGCCCGGCACGCCTACTACGGCATGTGCTCCTACATCGACGACAAGCTGGGGCGCCTGCTGGACACCCTGGAGGCGCTGGGGATCGAAGACGAGACGGCCGTGGTGTTCACCTCCGATCACGGCGAGATGCTGGGCGAGCGCGGCCAGTGGTTCAAGCAGTCGTTCCACGAATGGTCGGCGCGGGTCCCGCTGATCGCGCGGATCCCGGGCCTGCAATCCGTCCCGCGCGTTTCGGAGCTGGTCTCCCTGGTGGACCTGCTGCCGACGTTCCTGGACGTCGCCGCGCAGGACGGCGACGTTCCCGAGCCGGTCACCCCGGTGGACGGCCGCTCCCTGCTGCCGCTGATGCGCGGCGGGGCAGACTGGCGCAACCAGGTGGTGTCCGAGTACACGGGGGAGGGCGTGTGCGCGCCGTGCCGCATGGTGCGCCGCGACCACGTGAAGTTCATCTACACCCACGGCCATCCGGACCTCATGTACGACCTCGCGGCCGATCCGCTGGAGCTCGAGAACCTGATCGGGCGGCCGGAGTACGCCGGCATCGAACGCGAGCTGCGCGCGGAGATCCTGCGCGACTGGGATCCGGAGCGGATCCACCACGCCTGCCTCCGGAGCCAGCAGGAACGCCTGTTCATCCACCGGTCCACCGGAGGCGAGCCCGGCTGGGCCTACGAGTACCGCTCGGGAGACGGGCAGCGCTACGTGCGCAACGCCAGCGCCGTCGGCGCCAAGGCCAAGGCCCGTTATCCCTTCGTGGAGCCGACTCCGTTCATTCGTCAGGAGCCGTTCCGGGACTCGTCTTCCTGAAGAATGCCTGGCGCCTTCCTGCACCTCCGGGCTCTGCGCACCGGGACCTTGCCCTCGCCGTGGGCCTCGAATTCGAGATCGAGCCGTCCGCCGCTTCCGGGCTCGGCGGGAGAGAGTGCCGGGGATGCGGGCGCGGGAGGCTTCGGGCACGGTACGGCGAGAGTACAATGGCGCATGGATTCAGCCCGTGAAGCACGGCGCGCGGCCCGCGCCCGGTGGCCGGTGCGCACTTTCCGGCTGGGGGCCGAGCCGGGTCCCGACCTGTCCGCGACGACGGCGGAAGAGCGCGTCGCGATGATGTGGCCGCTGGCCTGCGACGCATGGGCCTTTGCGGGACGCGCCATTCCCGACTATCCGCGCGACCGGACGCCGATCCGGGTCATCCACCCGGACGACGAACGCCCCGGCGATTGAACGACGATTTCCGTGACCTGCTGATCGCCCTGCACGGCGCCGGTGTGCGCTTCATCGTGGTCGGGGCGCATGCGATGGCCGTCCACGGCGTGCCCCGATCGACCGGGGATCTGGACGTCTGGATCGAATGCGTGGAGGACAACGCGCACCGCGCATGGCGCGCGCTGCACGAATTCGGTGCGCCGGTCGGTGCGCTCGGCGTGACCAGGGACGATCTCCTTCGCCCCGGGATGGTCGTTCAAATCGGCCTGCCCCCGCGGCGCATCGATCTGCTGACGCGCATCGCCGGCGTCGAGTTCGAGGATGCCTGGCGCAACCGTACCGAGATGGTGCTCGAAGGCTGCCCGATCGCCTGCCTCGGTCGCGCCGATCTCATCGCGAACAAGCGCGCGACCGGGCGTACCAGGGATCTCGCGGACGTGGATCTGCTCGAAGCTGCCGAACACGGGGGCTGAACCGAGGCCCCCGGACAAACAGGACTTGCGCCGGCGCAACCGGTCCAACCCCTTGCCCGGCATGGGTGCCGCATCCGAAACCATGAAAACCGACGACGGGAAAGGACGCCTCATGAATGAGGGCGGCACGGACGGGGAGCGGGACAAGGCGGCGGGTGCCGTGCGCGGCGGCGTGCGGCGAGCCGAGCTCCGGTTGCCGAGCCGGGACCTGCACGCGGACCTGTCCTTCTTCGGCGAGACGCTGGGCTTTCGTCTCGATTCAATCTTTCCGGCGGACGATCCGGCGGTGGCGGTGATGTCGGGCCACGGCCTGCGCCTGCGCCTTGCGCGCGGCGGGGACGAAGCGCCCGGCGCCATCCGCCTCCTGTGCGACGACCCGGCCGGCTTCGCCGGCGGCGAGTGCGATCTGGTCGCTCCCAACGGCACCCGCATCGAGATCCGCCCCGCCGCCGCTCCCGCCCCGGAGATGCCGCCGGTCCGGCACGCCCTGCTGGTGCAGCGGTCGGACGACAGCGGCTCGTGGGGTGTCGGGCGTGCCGGAATGCACTACCGCGACCTCATTTCCGGGCGCCTGGGCGGCAGCGTCATCGCCTCGCACATCCGCATCCCGGACGGCGGGCCGGTGCCGGACATGGTGCATTACCATGTCGCCTTGTTCCAACTCATCTACTGCTACCGGGGCTGGGTCAGGGTGGTCTACGAGGACCAGGGGCCGCCCTTCGCGCTGGCCGCGGGGGACTGCCTCATCCAGCCTCCGGAGATCCGCCACCGGGTGCTGGAATCCTCCGCGAATGCCGAGGTGATCGAGCTGGCCGCGCCGGCCCGGCATCCGACGATGATCGACCACGCGCTCACCCTGCCCACGGCCGGGCGGAACCCGGAACGCGATTTCGGCGGCCAGCGCTTCTGCCGCCACCGGCGGAGCGACGCGGTCTGGGGGGAGTGGCGGCTGCCCGGCTTCGAGGCTTGCGGCACCGGCATCGCCGCCGCCACCGGCGGCGTCGCGAACGCGCGGGTGGCCAGACGCGCCGGCGGCGGTGCCGGAGGCGGCGATGCCGCTCCCGCGACCGGCCACGACGTGGGCGTCGCGGGGAGCCGGGGTGATGGGTTCGTGACGAGCCACGACGCGGACGTCCTCTTCACCTTCGTCCTGGAAGGGCGCATGACGCTGCGCACGCGGGACCGGGAGGCCGAGGATCTGGACGCCGGCGCCGCCTTCGTGCTGCCGCCGGGCACGAAGGCCGCCTACACACGGTGTTCGGACGATCTGGAGCTGCTGGAAGTATCCCTGCCGGGAGCTTTCGAGACCACGACGCATGAGAGCCTGTGACACCGCACTGCCGGACCGGACGATGGAGATGAACCCATGACCGATTTCTCCCGCACCAGGGCCTTCTTCCACCTGCCCGAAGGGGTGATCTACCTCGACGGCAACTCGCTCGGCCCCCTGCCGGCGGCCGCCCGCGACCGCGTCGCCCGGCTGCTGGTCGAGGAATGGGGCGAGATGCTGATCCGCGGCTGGAACCAGGCGGGGTGGATGGATCAGCCGGACCGGATCGGCGACCGCATCGGCCGGCTGCTCGGTGCGCCGCCGGGCACGGTGGTGATGGGCGACACGCTGTCCATCAAGGTGTACCAGGCGCTGGCCGCCGCCCTGGAGCTGAGGCCGGAACGGCGCGTGATTCTCTCGGACACCGGCAACTTCCCCTCCGATCTCTACGTGGCGGACGGGCTGATCCGGTCGCTGGGCCGGGGCCACGAGCTACGGTTGGCCCCCCCGGAGGATGTCGCCGGCGCGCTCGACGAGAGCGTGGCGGTGCTGATGCTGACCGAGGTCGATTACCGCACCGGGCGCAAGCACGACATGGCGCGGTTGACGGAGGCCGCCCACGCGGCCGGGGCCGTGACGATCTGGGATCTGGCGCATTCGGCCGGCGCACTGCCCATCGACCTGACGGCCGCCGGGGCCGACTTCGCGATCGGCTGCACCTACAAGTACCTGAACGGCGGACCCGGTGCGCCGGCCTTCATCTACGTCTCCCCCGAGCACACCGGCCGCGTCCGCCCGGTGCTCTCCGGCTGGCTGGGCCACGAGGCGCCCTTCGCTTTCGACCTCGACTACCGCCCCGGCCCCGGCATCGCGCGCATGAGGGTAGGCACGCCGCCGATCATCGCCTTCGCGGCGCTGGACACGGCCCTGGACATCTGGGACGAGGTGGCGATCGAGGACGTGCGGGCGCGATCGGTGGAGCTCTCGGAGCGGTTCATCGCGGAGGTGGAGCGGCACTGCCCGGATCTCACGCTCGCCAGCCCCCGGCGGTCGGAGGAGCGCGGCTCCCAGGTGTGCTTCCGCTTCCCCGACGCCTGGCCGGTCATGCAGGCCCTGATCGACCGGAGCGTCATCGGGGACTTCCGGGCGCCGGACGTCCTGCGCTTCGGCATCGCGCCGCTCTATCTCGACGCCGTCGACATGGAGCAGGCCGCCGCGATCCTGGCCGAGATCATGGCGGATCGGCTCTGGGACCGGCCGAGGTACCGTCAAAGCCAGGCGGTGACCTGAAAGAAGCGCCGGCCCGTTGCTCCACGATCCGCTGGCGCCCATCGCGCAGCGGAATTCTTGCAAATGGAATATCCCGTGTTCGATTTGCAAGAATAAGGATCAGGCGCCATGACGTACGTCCCGCGTGCCATCGCTTCCTCCATCCGGCGTGCAATGCGAACTTTCCCCGCCGTGCTCGTCACCGGTCCTCGCCAACAGACCTGCCTTGAACGCGATCTCCGCAACATCGAGCATGTCGGAGACCCGGAGACGTTCCGCGCGTTCTTCTCGCTCACATGCGCTGCGAGCGGTTAGATGACGTCGTGTTCAGCGTGTGCGTCTCGGCCGGACGGCTACCGGTCGCCCTTGCCCTGCGGCTTCGGGGTCGGGGCCTCGCGCGGCGGCGCTCCGTCCATGACCACGTCGCGGGTGAAGGGGCCGACCCCGAGGAACACGCTCGCCAGGAGCAGCGCCAGCAGCAACACCACGACGATTGGGATCCCGACGCTTGCGGCGAGGGTTGCGAGGCGCCGGCGCCGCGCGCGCTCGGCGCCCGAGAGCGGCTCGGTCATGCTTCTGGCCGGTCCGTCGCCAGCGCGGCGAAGTCGGGGTACGCGGCGATTCCCAGCTCGGATGCATCCTGTCCGGCCGCTTCGACCTGCGCGGAGACGCGCGCCCCGACCGACCACTCGAGCGCGAGCCATGCGCTGATTGCCACGAGGAAGACGAAGAGCCCCACGCAGGCCACGCCGATCGCCTGCACGAGGAGGGAGGCATCGGTGGTGAGCGGGGTGGCGAGGGTCCCCCAGATCCCGGCGCCCAGGTGCGCCGGTGTGGCGCCGACCACGTCGTCGACGCGCAGAGCGCGCAGCATCCAGATCCCCGCCGTGCTGATCGCGCCGCCGACGGCGCCGATGAGCAGCGCCAGGCGGTGGTCGGCGAAATCCGCCGCCGCGGTGATCGCGACCAGCCCCGCGATGGCGCCGTTCAGTACGACCAGGAGGTCGAGGCGCCGGCCTGCCACCCGGGCGAGCGCGAAGGCGCACACGAGCCCGCTGGCGGCGGAGAGGTTGGTGTTGATGAGGATGGCACTCGTGCGCACCGCGTCCGCGGGCTCCGCGAAGCGTAGCTGCGAGCCCGCGTTGAACCCGAACCAGCCCATCCAGAGGATGAACACGCCCAACGTGGCGAGCGGCACGTTCGACGCCGGGATGGGTTTCGGCGGCCCGTGCGCGGGGAACCGTCCCTCGCGCGGTCCCAGCACGACAGCCCCCGCGAGCGCCGCCCAGCCCCCGGTGGAGTGCACCACGGTCGCGCCGGCGAAGTCGTGGAACCCGAGCTTCGCCAGCCACCCGCCGCCCCATGCCCACGCCCCCACGAGTGGATAGACGAGTGCGCAGAGCCCCGTGACGAACAGGAGGAACACCCACAGCTTCACCCGCTCGGCGATGGCCCCGGAGGGGATCGAGGCGGTGGTGGCGACGAACACCATCTGGAAGAACCAGTCGGCTCCGGTGGCCGAGTCGCCCATCGTCTCCGGCGCCGCCGCGCCCTCGAGCACCGCCGCTTCGGCCGCCGTCGGCGTGTACGGCACCTGGAACGACCCCGCCCACAGCCCGACGTCCACGTACATCAGGTTGTAGCCCAGCAGGTAGTACGCGAGCCCCGCCACCGCGTACAGGCAGAGGTTCTTCAGGCAGATCACCGAAGCGTTGCGCGAGGAGACCGATCCGGCTTCGAGCATCGTGAACCCGGCCGCCATCCACATGACGAGGATGGCGTACATCAGCAGCAGGTAGGTGTTGAAGACGAAGGCCGTCATGGGGCGTTCTCCCTGAAGGAGTGGGGCCGTGACGTGGACCCCATCCGCTTTGGGAGCGCGCGGGCGTCCCATCGGGATGGGACCCAGGATCCGCGGTTTTGGGAAAGGAAGCTTGCGGCCCGCGGGTCCGGGGACCCGGGACGGGATGGGATTGCGAGGAAAGGGGTCGGGTGCTGCGAAGCCGGGGGAGTGCCTTGCGGCGGCCCGGCGGGTGCGAAACGCGAAAAGGTTACCTGATGGGCATCAGATTCGGGGGGGGGGGGGGGGGGGGGGGGGGGGGGGGGGGAATTCATTGATTGACAAGGAATTTTAGAGAAAAAAACGACAAGGCTCGCCCCGATGGCGGAGATATTGATACCAGAGGTGCTCTCCGAAAATCAATCCCGCGGATTTTCACCGGAACCCGGCGCGTTATTCTTGCCTTGACGGCTTCGCCCGCCGGCGGACGAATCCTCCCGCCCGACAGGCGGGACGCCGCCCATCACCGGATCGCCGTGAACGGATCGATGCAGACCCTCCGCGCGTTCCTCCTGACCCGCCACTGGCGGGATGCCTCCGGGGGGCTCGAGCTTTCGCTCTGGGCGGCATCGGAGCGTGGGCCGTTGCGCATCGTGCTCGACGGGGAGGAGGCGGTCTGCTTCGTGGAACGGCAGGCGGAGGCGGAGGACGGCGTGCTCGCGGACGTCTCCTGCCGGCGGCGGGCGCTGGATCTCGCGACCCTGGAAGGCACGCCCGTCGATGCGCTCTATTTCCGGCGCCAGCACGATCTGGTGGCGGCGCGGGACCTGCTGCGCGCCCGAGGCGTCGCGGCGCACGAATCCGATCTGAAACCTGCCGACCGCTTCCTGATGGAGCGCTTCGTGACCGCGGGGCTGGCGGCGCGGGGCCGGGTCGCGCAGCGGGCCGGCCATCTGGAGATGCGCAATCCCGCCATCCGGCGTGACGACTACCGCGGGGCGTTGCGCTGGGCCTCGCTGGACATCGAGACGGCCGGACTCGATGGCGCGCTCTACTCGGTCGCCCTGCACTCACCGGAGGAAGAGCGCGTACTGATGGTGAGCGGATGCGCGGTGCGTTGCGCCGAGGCCCCGGTGGAGTCGCTGCCGGACGAGCGCGCATTGCTCTCGCGGCTGTTCGCGTGGTTCGCCGAGCACGACCCCGACCTCATCCTTGGGTGGAACGTCGTCGGGTTCGATCTCGACTTCATCGCCCGGCGCTGCCGGCGGCTGAGGCTGGGGTTCGACCTCGCGCGGGGCGGCGAGCGGTCCGCGATCCTGCAACCGGGGTCCCGGTCGGGGACGTACGTCGCGCGCATCCCCGGGCGCGTGGTGCTCGACGGCATCGATACGCTGCGCACCGCGTTCTGGTCGTTCGAATCCTTCGAGCTGGAGAACGTCGCGCAGGAGATACTCGGGCGGGGCAAGCGCATCGACCATACCGGCGACCGCGTCGCCGAGATCGTCCGCCTCTACGAGCAGGACCGCGCCCGGCTCGCGGCCTACAACATCGAGGACTGCCGGCTCGTCGCCGGGATCGTCGAGAAGGCCGGGCTCGTCGAGTTCTCGATGCGCCGGGCGGAGCTCACGGGGCTCGGGATGGACCGGCAGGGGGGCTCGGTCGCGGCCTTCGACAACCTCTACCTGCCGCGGCTGCACCGGGCGGGACGGGTCGCGCCGGACGTGGCCGACGCGCGCTCCGGCGAGGGGAGCCCCGGGGGATACATCCTCGACTCGAAGCCCGGGCTCTACGACAACGTCCTGGTGCTCGACTTCAAGAGCCTGTACCCGAGCATCATCCGCACCTTCGGCATCGACCCGTACGCGCTGCACGCACCGGGCGGGGATCGGATCGAGGGGTTCGCGGGCGCCTCGTTCGCGCGCGAGGGCGCGATCCTCCCGGACCTGGTGCGCGCGATCTGGGAGGAGCGGGATCGCGCGAAAAAGCGCAGCGACGCGGCGATGTCGCAGGCGACGAAGATTCTGATGAATTCGTTCTACGGCATCCTGGGCGCGACCGGCTGCCGCTTCCACGATTCGCGCCTCGCGAGCAGCATCACCCGCCGCGGGCACGAGATCATCCGCCGTACCCGTGAAGTGATCGAAGAAGGCGGCGAGACCGTGATCTACGGCGACACCGACTCGCTGTTCGTCCTGCTCGGCCCGGGGGTGGACGAAGGCGCGGCGCGCGGGCGCGGCGCGGAGATCGCGGCTCGGCTCAACGCATGGTGGCGGCGCACCGTCGAGCGCGAGCACCGCCTGGAATCGTTCCTGGAGATCGAGTTCGAGACCCTCTTCCTCAAGTTCCTGATGCCGACGGTGCGCGGCGACGTGACCGGCAGCAAGAAGCGCTACGCCGGCCTCGTGCACACGGGCGGCGGCGACTGCGGCCTGGTGTTCAAGGGCCTGGAAAGCGTGCGCACGGACTGGACGCCGCTGGCCCGCGCGTTCCAGCGCGAGCTGTACCGGCGCGTGTTCACCGGCGAGCCTTTCGAGGGGTACGTGCGCGCCACCCTGGAGGCGATGCTCGCGGGCGAGCACGACGAGGCGCTGGTCTACCGCAAGCGGCTGCGCCAGAACGTCGAGGACTACACGCGCAACGTCCCGCCCCACGTGCAGGCGGCGCGCAAGCTCGGCCGCAAGGTGCGCTGGGTGCGCTACGTGATCACCGCCTCCGGACCCGAGCCGGTGGAGGAGGGCCGGCCCCCGCCCCGGCCCGACTACGACCACTACCGGGAGCGCCAGCTCGCCCCCGCGGCGGACGGCCTGCTCCACTTCCTCGACACGAGCTTCGACGCGATTACGGACCGGCAGATGGAGATTTTCTGAAGGAGCAACGCTGCTGAAGACCGGCGTTGCAGTACGTTCCGCTCGGACAGACGGCGCGATTCAGGGAGAATAACTGAACAGATCGGACAACAGGGGATCCTGGACCGACCGCAGGCTCTGGACAATCGCCTTCTGCAGGCCCTGACTTTTCTTGAAAGCGGTCACCTTGGCTTCACGGTGATAGCTCCCGATGGTGCGCCCGTGCTTCAACTCTTCAAGTCTCAGGGTCATGTCCAAATCGATGACCTTGAGATTCTCGGCAAGGGTCGACGTACTCTCGGCGGACAGCACCCGCGCCGACAACAGCAAGTCGGCCTTCTGCTCCGATGCCCTCCTGATGCGCTGTGCAGCACGCAGATCGCTCAAGTCCATGAACGGTATGTTCTGCCGATCGAGCAGGCTGAACAACTTGCCCTTCATTATCTGGCCACCGCTGCCGTCGATCGCGACGGCCAGCACGAAGTCGGGCCTCTTGCGTTCAAGCAGGCCGGCCACGGCCAGTTGATGTTGCAGTACGCTATTGTCGAGTACATGGAAAATCCATACCGTACTCACAAGACCCTGCTTGTGTCGGAAACCTACCTGCGAGCTGACGACCGCCTTGTGCAGAGGCAGGCGTGTCGCCTTGACGAATGCGTCGGTACGACGCTTCCGGTTGAAATGTTCATTCAGGTACGAACGGGTAAAACTGTTACGCGAACGCTCCACGATCATTACGTCGCTGCTCGACAAACTGTTGTTGTTTGGTATTTGCATCCCGTGCAACCAGAGGGTAAGCGGCGTCCCCAACAAAAGCTCTTCCTTCACCGGAGACAGGAATTCGGAGACCGATGCATTGGCGCGCGGTCGTTCCTTCTTTGTGATCCATCGCAGCAGGCTCACGATATCGTCGTCGTCCTGCTCCATCTTGAGAAGAACTTCCAGGGCGGCGTCCCACTGCCGCTTCTGAAGCAGGGGAATCACGTTTTGCCAACGCTGCCCGACCCATGCCTTTTCCAGATTGTCGGCACCTGACAGCGATTGCCAGTCAATCGCCACCGGCCCCGCCAGCTTCGCCAACGCGGACTCCAGGCGCTCCTCCGCCAATGCCACACCGGCTACCGTCAACGGTGGTAACGTCCGAATGTGGATCTGGTTGTGACTTAAACGACTTGCCCGGCCGGCCACCGCCGGTTCTTGCAGGATACTTTCAACCTCAATACCCGTCTTGTTGTAGGCGATTTCACTATTGTCAAGATAAAGCTGCCCTCCGTCGATACGAACCGCGGTATCGGTGTCGGAAATCACCGACCGGGACATCGTCAAACGACTGCCGTGCTCGAGATGTATACTCAAGCCGTTCAGATCGGACCGTTCCACGCGGAGTTGCGACCGGTCCAGAACCAGTGTCCCTCCGGAGCCGCTCTGCTTCAGGTTGCGCCAAGGCCGATCCGACAGATTGGATGCGTTGAGCCGTATCCTGTATCCGTCGCCGGAAAATACCACCGGCATTGATTCGTTGCCTTCAACATACAGACGGCCATCCACCAGCACTTCCGTTTCCGGCGCAAATTCCAGGACGGTACCGGGTTGCAGCGTCAGCTCCGCCGCGGGACCGAGGGCTACCCGGCTGCGCAGTCGGTATGGACTGCCCAGAGGCGTCCATTGCGCCGAAGACAGAATGTCACCGCTGATGGAGGTAGGTCCGGGCCGCACCATGCTGACTGTCACCGTCGCCGAACCGCCATTGTTCCCCGCGGCGTCGACCGTTGTCACCCGGTAGACGTACGTCTTTCCGGGTACAACGTCACGGTCCAGGTAGACGTTGACCTGGACCGCCTCTTCCGTCAGCGTGTCGAATTTCCCGGTTTCGGCATCGGCGCGCTCCAGGCGGTACAGAACTTCGGATCCGTCGTCCTGTATTGCAGGCCACTCGAGCCGCAGTCCCTTGTGGTCAGGCTGGACCCGCAGCCCTTCCGGAGAAGCGGGTTTCATCGTATCGAATCCGATCCGTCCGGCCAGGCGCCAGTGCCTCCTGGCCTTGTCCCTGAGGCGGACGGCCTCGATTTCGACAATCGACTCATCCAGCTCGTCCCCGGAACGAACCACATAACGACCTGTATATTCACCCGGACCGTCTTCCCTCAACTCCACGGGGCCGTGCCCGGCAAAAGCGAATCGCGCTACCAGATCAGGCTCCGCCTGCATCCAGACCTTGAGTTCGTCGCCGGCCCGAAATGGACCTTCGAGGGCGTTGCTCATGGCAAACTGGATGTGCGGAGGCTTGATCTTGCCTCCCGTGGCGGGCTGCGGGATGGCCTGGGAGAACTTCCTTGCCAATTCATTGATGACTTGCAGGCGCGTCGCTTCGGAGGACAACAGGTTGGCCGCGGTCACCGCGGTCGTGATCATGCCCACGACGTTCAGTGAAATCCCCCCTTCCCGTTCGGTACCGGAGTCGGTGTGTGCCCAGATGATCCGGTCAGCCTCCAGACTGTAGAGCCGCAGGGTCACTTCAATCTTGTAGTGGGCATAGGCCGCAGCGTAGACCTTCTCTACATCGTCGACGTTGATGAACAACAGGCCGTCTACCCGAAGGGCTTCCGCCAACCGGGCGTTACCCGTCTCGGTGAACGGAGCTCCGGTGCGGACTTCAAGAACATCCAGGCCGCGCCGAATCTGGCCAGGTTTGAGCAGGGCGAATCGACTTGTGCCGAGGCTGTTGTGGATGGCTTCCGTTACGTCTCTGCGTTCGTCGTCGTCTCCGCCGCCGACGGCCGGTAGCACCGCAATGCTCGTGGGAATGCCTTTGACGCCGGATTTCTTGCGAATCTTCTTATTGACGATGCCGAAGATGCCCTTGAAGGATTCCCCGAAACTGCTTCCCGATCCGCCTGCAGCGCCGGTCGCCGGCGTACGAGCGTCATTGTAGTCTTCCTCGCGTTCCGCCCATGCCGGCGCCAGCGCCGAAGACAGCAACAACGCCATGATCGATCCATAGAAAAACGCCCGCATGGGTACATTCCTCCTTCGTCTTCCTCAGTGGAGCTGAAGCGCCCATTGTTTCAGAGTCGTCATCTCCGCCTCAACAGGCTGTCCCTTGGCTTCGAGAATCGCTATCGCCTTGCCCAGCTCTTCCGCCGCGGAGGTCAACTTCCCTTCGGTTTCAAGTTCTTTTGCAGCAGAGAGATAGCGGCGTTCCGGGTTCTCCAATTGCCTTGCAATGTCGATCGCGATCTTCTCCGCCAGGGAGTTGGTCAGATCACCGAGAATCTTGCTGTCCGGAGGCAGACTGGCGGCTTTCGCCTTCTGGACGAAACGCCCGACCTCGATACCGTCAAGACTTTCATCTTTGAAATCTTCTTCCGATTTCAACGTATCCACGTGCAATAATCCGGCACTGACCGGATCGATAATCCGAAAGTTGACGGTGACACTGCCCAGTTTCGAATGCAGCCTGCGTGTAAAGGAGATGTTTTCTTTCACTTCCTCGATCAGGAACGAAGGCGGCGCCGTCCTTCTGTCCTTCTGCTGCCGTGGCAGCTTGCTCCATTCATCATAGGCGGGATTGGGCGTCCTCTTCACCTCGACGACGACTCGCTTGGTGTTCTGGATCTCCTGCACCGTCGTATCCACGGTGGCCCCCAGGACCGCACCCTGGATCAGGTAATCCGACGGGCTCAGATTGATCTCCGTATCCCCCTTCATCGCACCAATCGCCCCTTCTTGCATTATTTCATCCAGGCCTTGTCGGTCCAGTATGTTGATGTCCTGGTATTGCCCTTTGATGAAGTGCCGAGTCAAGGAGGCGGTAACCACTGCGCCCAGGCCCGGAGCATTCGCCGGACTTTCAAACGAGGATACCACTATCTTTACGACGCCGCTTTCGTACAATTCGCGGCGTACATCGTCCAACATACGTTTTACATCTGCATTGGAATCGTCAAAATCTTCAATGGCCGACAAATAACCCATTGCCAAACCGAGATCGCCGCTGTTCCGTGCTTCATTCGACAATATGAAAATCTGCGTGACGAAATCCTGCTCGAAACTCCGATCCACGCTTGGCAGATCGATCATGCGTGTAATGGGCTCTGTCTTCAACAAACCACGCCAGGCATCCAGCAGGTCGCCATTCAACATGCTGCTTTGTGCGGACAGGTTGAAGTAATTTACCAGGTCGATTGCAGCAGGGCGCAATTGATCGATCAACCGTTGATCGGTTGCATCGCTGATCATCCGAAGCCAGATTCGGTAGACGTTGTCCACGTCACCTTGTTCCCGGTATCGTTCCAGTTCTTCCAGATGCACCTTGAAGTTCGCCTGGGACAGTCCGTCCTTCACTTCGGGAAAATCCGGATCCTCTTCCAGTATGGATTGAAACAACGCCGACGCTTCCCGGTACTGCTCCTGTTCCATCCGGATGAATGCCTGTCGAGAAGCGCCCGCAAGCACGGCTTCATGGTTGTCTTCCCGTAGGGCCGTATCCCCGCCGAGTATGAAGACGTCCTCGACCAGCGACAGCCGTTCGCTCAAATTTTCCGGCGGCAGGGCATCCAACCGCACCGTTTTCTGTCGTACCAGTTCATTGCGCTTTTCCACCTCTTCGCCTATCAGGTTCCGTGCGTTTTGGTGCACGTCGTCATCGGACGCCAGCTCTCCAAGTTTCCGTTCCAGCAACGAATCGACATGGGTCACAACGGACAACTCTCCGTCATCCGCCGGCACTACGATGGACGGCAGAACGCCTTCTTCCGTGCGCAAGTCTTCGATCAAGGTCCGAAGCTCTTCGAATTTCTCCTGAGTCTGCAGGGCCCTTGCTATTTTACCCATGGTTTCCAGTAGTGTTCTATTTTTCGGTTGCTTCTTCAGCTCCCGCTGCACTTCCAGATACAGTGCCTTCAGTTCACCTGCCTTCCGTGCAGCCTGGATCTCGGCGTCGGACACAGGCTTTACAGGGGGCACACAAGCCGGGAGGGCGGAGACAAGAACCCCCAACAACGCTGCCCTGATCACTGTGTGGAGTCGACTTTTTCTCACCATGGCGTGGAACCCCCTTGCTATGGCCACTTGATCCGGCACGGCCGGAACCGAACGCCGGTCGGCGGAAAATTCCTCGTCGTTTTGTCGATGACTTCACGGATAAGAGACTACCGGCTCGAACCCCGTCGCGTTGTGACGCTCTCCCCCACTCAGCGCGAACGATACGCCGGTGCAGGCCGCGTGCAGCGGCTTGGTGGACAGTCCACCGGCCGTTGCGAAGGGCGACCCAGAGCCTGGGCCTGTCGTCCGCCGTTTTTTGACGCCCCGGCCGCGTGCCGATGCGCCCGCACAATGGCCGAGTCGATGAAGAGCTCCTTGATCCGTTCATCGTCGATGCTCTGGAACCGCTGCCAGAGCCGCTTCCACAGCTCGCGCTCTTCCCAAAGGGCCAGAACACGGCGAACAGGGCATGGCTTCATGTATGACACATTTCCCCGGATGAATCAAGAATCACCAACCGCTCGCCCAGATCGTCCGGGCGGCCCACTGGATTGGGCTCCGGCCAGCTCTCGGGTCAGCACCGCCCCGTTGCCGAGGAGCGACCATCCGGCGTCGCCGGGGTAGGGGTCCGAGCAGACGATACGCAGACCCCCGGCGTCGCGTTCCCACATCCGGAAGTAGTCGGGCTCCTGCGTGAAGCGGCACGAGACGTGCACCCGGACAGGGCTCGCGAGGATGACGTTCATCGCCCGTACGTAGCGCGAGCGCTTCTCGATGACGGCGAGCCCGCGTTCGAGGGCCTCGTGCATGTCGCCGCGGTCGAAGCGCTTGACGTAGTTGAAGATCTTCTCCGCGCCGATCCGCCCGCGCTCCCGGACGCGCACCCCGTGCAGCTCGCCGTTGAAGATGAACACGTACCGCCCGTCGGCGAAGGGCATGTTGTTCTCGACGCGGATCCCTTCGTCCCGGAAGGCGCTTCGCGCATGCGCGAGCAGCAGGGTCGTTTCACCAAAGCGGTCGTGCCGGTCCTCCCACACCGGTCGGATGTCGTGGTACAGGCGCCACCGGCCGTCTTCGAGCCACGCGCACCCCCAACCGTGGCCCTGGTACTCCCGGCTGTCCCGCGCGATGGCCGCGAACGCCCCGAGATGCGGCTCCATTCGGAAAGGGCGCTCCGAGTGGACGCAGAGCAGCCGGCACATCAGACTGGATGCGGCCCGGGAAACTCCAGGCCGGCCCCCTCGCCGAAGCCGTGCATCACGTTGAACGCCTGCACCGCCTCCGGCACGCCGCGCCCTTCATCGGGTTGTCGATGGCGGAGCTCGTGGCCGGGGAGGACAGCAGGTGGCATCGAGGAGCGGGTCACGGCCTGAGTCCCATCACGTACTCCACCATCCGGCCGGGGATGTTGACGCCGGTGGTGTCGATGCTGTTCCTGAACTCCATCGTGTAGTTCACCTCGTTCACGAGGAGGCCGTCCGGGGTCTCGAAGAGGTCGACAGCGAGGATCCCGCCCCCCACCGCCCGGGCCGCGGCGAGCGAGACCGCCGCCAGCTCATCGGTGACCGGGCAGTTCGAGGCCTTGGCGCCGCGGGCGGTGTTGGTGATCCAATGCGCCGAGTCGCGGTAGATCGCGGCGATGCACTCGTCGCCGACGACGAAGCTGCGGATGTCCCGCCCGTGTTTCTCGACGTACTCCTGGATGTAGAAGATCGAGTGGTGATAGCTGCCGAGGATGGTCTTGTGCTCAAGGATCGACTCGGCCGCGTCGCGATCGTTGACTTTGGAGAGCAATCGGCCCCAGGAGCCGACGGCGGGCTTCAGCACCGCGGGATAGCCGACGTCGTCGAGCGCCTCCAGCGCGGAGACCTCGGTGAACGCGACCCTCACCGCCGGTTGCGGGACCCGGGCCTCCTTGAGCGCGAGCGAGGTGAGCAGCTTGTCGCCGCACACGCTCGCGACCCGATGGCTGTTCACGCAACGGATCCCCAGGCTTTCGAGCAGCCGCAGCCCGTGCACGGCCCGCGAGTGGTTGATGCAGCGTTCCAGCACCATGTCGACCTCGGGGCCGTCCTTCAGATCGAAGATCATCTTCCGATCATCGAGCATGACGAGTTCGGCGCCGCCGTGCTTCGCGAACGCTTCGAGCAGGAGCTTCTCCTCCTTCCGGAGGAGCGAGTGGAGGAATCCGATCCTCACTGCCCCCAGTCCTCCTCGGTCTCGGGGGCCTCGCCGAGCGCCGGCGGGTCCACTTCGAGCACTTCGATCTCGGTGCCGCAATCGGGGCATTCCATCAGCTCTCCCACCACCGCATCGGCCGCCAGCGCGACCTCCGCCCCGCACACCGGACACTCTGCCATCTGCGTTCTCCTCGACAGGTCTCGAAAAAAATGTGGGCTTCGATTCGTCCGTCCGCCCCGTGCACTCGACCGCCGCGCTGGTCCGAAGGCAGGCGCGCATTGTAGACAACTGCTTCCAACGATGACGAGAAACGAAGTCCGCGGCTTCCGGCGAACCGCCACACTGTCCCGGTCGGGAGACCTCCATCCGCCTGGGGCCGACAATCCACACCCCGTCAATACGGGGACGATACGGGCGGAACGCCCGCATACGTTCCTTCCACGCATTTACAGACACATCCACGTTGTTTCACTTTTCTGGAAAAATCAATCAGTTACGATTCCAAATAGTGCTGTTGGCAACAAATAGAACTGTCCGGTTTTGTAGCACATGAGTTGTCCGCTTTGGGGAGGCGGGTCAGTGGGCTGACCGTGCCCCGCTCGGCGCGGGCCGATCGGCCGCGGACAGGGACCGATTCCCGATTCGGGGTCTCCCTCCCGATGGGGTCCACCGGGGGCAAGATCGCGCCAACCGGAGCCGCGGCGAAGAGCCTGCCCCCGCGAAAGCGGGGGGCGGCAGCGGGAACACGCCGGAGCACAGCGAGTTCTCCAGGCGGGTAGCCCGGCCCCCGAGACGCTGAGAGGGACGAATCCCAAGTCGAGTGCTCCGCACAGAGGGGCGTTCAGCGCGCCACCGCGGCACAGAGCCTGCCCTCGCGCAAGCGGGGGCCGGCGCGGGACACACGTGCGCCACCCGGGAGCCGTCGGACTCGTACTCGGCCAGCTTGCGCGGCCCGTGGAACACCGCCATGCGCCCGTCGGGGTAACGGTGTACCCGCACCTTGATGAAGTGGCAGCGGTGGGTTCCCGCTTTCGCGGGAATGACGGGCGGGGATTTGCAGCCGCTTGCCCTCGAAGCTCACACAGTGGTCCCGACCGACCGTGCGCTCATGGTGCTCGCACAGGATGTCGGCCAACTCCGGACCGATGAAGGGCACGAAGGCCGTGCCGGACTCCGCCGCCGGGACCGAGAACTCCTCGTTGAACGCCGCACGGTAGCGCTCGGCCAGATACCGGTTCGCACCGTCCATCGTGTCGATGCCCCGCGCCGCAAGCTCCTTGGGCAGCCGCTCCCCCGCTTGCGCGGGGGCAGGCTCTGGTGGGTCGCAAACATCCGCTCGCACCGCCCACGCGCCTCCGGCGAGCAGGCCGGCATCCTCTCCACCCCGAGCTGGCGCATCGCACGCCCGAACTGCGCCAGCCGCACACGGTCCACCCCCGCTTTCGCGGGGGCAGGCTCTTGCCCCCCGCCTCGGGCGTGTACCAGTAGTGCGAGCCCCGGTCGGTGTACAGTCGACGCCAACCCCCACCCCTCGATGACCTCCCCCATCCCCCGAAAGCTCGACACCGTCCCCTCCTCCTCGACGAAGAACATCGAGTAGTGCTCCGAGGTCGCATCGTCGAGCGTGATGATGAGATCCCAATGCCGACCCGCCACCCACTCATGGGTCGAACCGTCCCCCGCTTTCGCGAGGGCAGGCTCTGGTGCAGCATCATCCCCGCAAGCGGCGCTCGCTCCCGGGCGCCGACGGTGCTTGCCCCGACCCGGCGCCTTCACCACCAACCCGGCTCGCTGAAGCGTCCGCTTCACCCACGTGTAGCTGCGCCTCCCCCCATGCTCGCGACGGTAGAAACTGTGGAAGCGCTTCACGTTCCACCCCTCGTAACGCTCCCGGTACAGCGCCTCGGTGCGCACCACCTCATCGACCGACGCCCGACGCGCCGACACCTGCCCCAGGCGCTTGTCCACCAACCCGTCCAACCCCTCCTCCTCGTAGCGGTCCACGTAACGCCGAAACGTGCGCTCGCACACACCCAGCATCCGCGCCACCTCCTCCTGCGTCAGACGCCTCTCCTGCCACCCGCCATAGTCTCTTACCGATGAGATCTTCGACAAAACGACGAAGAATTCATGCGCTGTTGTCACAAAGTGCGGGAAGAACTACAGATTCGCGGATGTTGAGAGCAGTGACCAGAACGCGCCTTCCCAGCTTGGCAAGATAGTACTTGTAGCGATGCCCCACCTTCTTGATGAGGCCATGTGTGCGAAGACGCTTGAGAAGGGAAGAGCAACGAGTCGGTGTGAGCCAGGGAATGTGGGTTCTGAGATCCACGGCTCGAAAACCGCTGATACGCCACTCCCCCCGTGCAAGCGTGAGGAAGAGCCGATGGTCGTCACAGAGGACCAGATTGAACCCCCGACAAGAGCGACCATCGGCCTTGACCGGTTGAGCTACCTTGTCGATGGCCTTCCACCCGGCATCCGGGTCGTCAATCGCCGCGATGAAGGCCAGATACCGGTCGTTGGCGGCCTGCATCACCTTGCACAAATCACGCAAGCTGTAGATGCTCTTGCGTAACGGTGCGGGCTTCCACACTTCGTTCCCATCGCGCTGTTGCACCACACGATGGGTTTTGAAAAAGGAGATGTCGTTGGTCGTGCACTCCACGCGCGCCATGATGGCGAATTTGTCGTAGAGCTCGATGCCGGCCGCCCCCATCCGGTGGCGGATGCGTGTTCCCTGAATGCGGGTGCTGAAATCGTTGCCGACCTCGCCCTGCCAGGCGCCCGTGAGCTTGTGGCCCAGGAACGTCGCCACCTGGTCGGCCTGAACACTGTGCACGGCGGTACGGACGATGTGTCGTACAAGGGTTGGAAATCGGCTTGCCGATGAAACAACACGTCGGTGGCATACTCCACCTGCATGAAGCTCCAATGGTAGCCGGAGCGGAACCGTTTCAAGGGTGGACAGAATCGCTTCGCCCACCGGTTCAGGTGTCGATGAATCTGCCTGGCATCCAGGCGCTCGGCAAGCCGTTGTGCTTGTTTGAAATCAGAGATGGAGAGGAAGGCGTTGTCGGCCATCTCATAGGCGATGCCAGCCTTGTCGAGGCGACGCGCAAGCCAGTTGTGTCCGTTGAAGTACACTTGCAGACGAAACGGCGCCCACGTAGGCACCCGGAGGTAACATAGACCAAAGCTCTCGTCGATAAAGTAAAAGTAGTAATGCAGGCACTTGCTTGTGGATGGCTTCAGAGACGTGTGATGTGTCTTCTTGTCATGCCAAGGGCGAAATGATGCACAGGTCTCCATCGCCGAGAAGATATGGACCAAGCCAGGGTGCTCTCCGCGTTCTTTGAGAATATCCTTGATTCTCTGCTCCTTACGGAAAGCTCTGTGATTACGAATGAATTCGATCTTGAGATCTGCTTTGGCAGCCAAGCGTTGGGCATGGTTGCGGATATCCTCTCGTAACGGCTGTGCCCATCGAGGAAAGTCGACCCGATTGTTGCATAAATCGAAGGATTCGCTATCTCCCCGATCAGACCAGGAGTGGGCTCCGAGAAAATCCGTCATTCCCGCGAAAGCGGGAATGACGGTCTGAAGACGGCCGTTAGCGCGTGTGGCTTATCCTCACTGGCAGTGAATTTGAGCCACACCTTGTTTCGGCCGGAAAACCCCGTATTTTGCGCAGTGAACGTGCGTATGGGCCGACACCTTGTGCAACTGACGGGTCGAATAGTCTGAAATCGTGATAGGTGAGATACCCCGCCATGGCCTGGGCGTGGCCGATATCAGGCAACGTTCCCGTGATCACGACACGATCGAAGCAGGAGATGACGCCAGCGATCTTGTCCTGGTGACGTTCAACGAACGGATTCATCGTGACAGCCCCATGTCAGTGTGTCTGAAGAACAGTCAGAATACGACATCTCTTTGGTTCCGGCTACGCCGAGTTAGGATCTTATAACTCATTGATTATTCAGGAATTGATTCGGGCCGTGGAAGTCCCGTCCGAAATCTCCGATCATGGAATCATCACATCCACATGACAGGAGAAGACTCGGATGGGACGCCGCACTGTTGCTCGATTCGCCCACCAGATCAAGCGCGTGTCGTCGCCCACGGTACTCAACGACCTCGGACGAAGGGTCGGTTTCTGCCACCGGGAGCGGCTGATGACTCCGTATCGACTGGTCCTGGGTCTGCTGGCGGGCCACGCGACGGGGACGGTCGAGACGTTGGCCGATATGCAACGGCAATTCAATGCGTTGTTCGGCACGACGGTCGCATACAAGCCGTTTCACGACCCGTTGGCGAAGCGTTCCTTCAAGGACTTTGCGAGCTGTGCTGGACGTGGTCCTTCAGCAATGGGTGGTGGGCGTGCTGCAACCGACGGCGCGGGGTCCGCTCGGTGGGTTCGGTCGGATTGTGATCCAGGACGGCTGTTCGTTCGCGGTCAAGGATGCGCTTCGTGAACAGTACCCGGGGCGATTCAAGAAGCAGAACCCTGCTGCGGTGGAGCTGCATGACGATGAGTCTGCTGAATGAATCGGTGGAGCAGGTGACGTTGACGGCGGACACGGCGCCGGAGCGGCCCCATCTGCCCTCGCCCGAGGCGCTGCGCGATGACCTGCGGTTGGCGGACCGAGGGTACTTCGACCGGGAGTATCTCGGTGCGGTGGACAGGGCGGGTGGGTACTTCGTGATGCGTGCGAGCGCATCGGTCAATCCGAAGGTGCAGGGTGCGCACACCTGGGAAGGGGAGGCGTTGGGGGAGTGGTCCGGGCAATTGTTGAAGCAGGGGGTTCTGTCGAAGGGCGAGACGGTCGACCTCGATGTGGTTTGGGGGGAGGGAGCGAAGGCGTTGGAGTTGAGGCTGTTGGCGCGATGGAATCGTGACGAGGGGTGTCATACGGTTGTTGGTGACGAATCTGCCGCGCGCCCGATTCAGTGCGGAGCAGGTGGGGCAGCTCTATCGGTTGCGAGCGTCACGATACACCCCGACAATTCCAGCTTATCCAGCAACTCCGGCACCGCCGTGATCTCGTTCGACTTCTCCTCCGTCTTCACCTGCCCAAGCACCACTGCATTGCTACACGCCCAGGCACTCACCATATGCAACGCCTTCATACCCCGTTTGCGGTCGTGGGAACGCCTCTGCGTCTTCCCGTCCACCGCAATCATCTCACCGCCACTTAGCTTCACGACATCTTCCATCCAGCTCATGAAGCAGTCCTGAAACCCCCTCACCGACAGCGCCGAGATGATTCGTGCAATTGTCGTCCACCGGGACCCCATTGGCCAGCGGAACATAGCGGCGAAGCCACTCCAGCTTCGTGCGCCCAAATTCTTCGATGTCGCTCCATCCCTCCGCGCCACTGACCACCGCACACACGCACAGGACGATGACATCAATCAACTCATGCTTCTTGTTTCTATCGATTCGCGGATCCTCCAGCTTTGAGAAATGTTCGATCAAACTTGCAGGGGCTGTCGTATTCATTTCTTGCCGTCTCCATCTCCTTGATGAAGACGCCATTAGATCACAAGACTTGTTGATGTCAATACATTTTTAGTGATCTTGCCCTGCACCCTCCCCCGGGGCACCACGACCGGGCGGGCGACGTTCCAGTTGATCGAGAACCCGGCCCTCGGCACCGACCGGACCTTGAGGGTCACCGTGGCCCGCGCGGCCTGAGTCCGAAGCAGACCCCCTGAACGCCCCAAAATCCGCCGGCCGGGCCGGGAAAGGAGAGAGAAGATGCTGCGCTACGTGAATTCAAGAAGACGGGAGGCAGGCCTTCCCGGACGGTGGCTCATCGGGCTTGCCGGGCTACTCATCGTTGCGGCCCTCCTGGTGGCTTGTGGTGGTGGCGGGGCAATACGACCCCCACACCGGAGCCGGCCCCAACACCGGAGCCGGCCATGCCGGAAATCCCCATTACGCAGGCGCGTGAGGTCCGCCAGACGTTCCGGGACTGCCCGGAGTGCCCGGAGATGGTGGTGGTGCCGGCGGGGAGCTTCCTGATGGGCTCGCCGGAGTCGGAGGCGGGCCGGTATGTCGATGAAGGTCCGGTGCATCGTGTGACGATAGCGCGCCCGTTTGCGGTGGGGGTGGTCGAGGTGACGTTCGGGGAGTGGGATGCGTGCGTGTCGGGGGGCGGCTGCGGAGGGTACCGGCCGGACGATGAGGGTTGGGGCCGGGGGCGCCGCCCGGTCAGCAATTCCCGCTAACGCTCCGGACACGGTCATGAAGCCAGGATTTCACGGCCTTCTCTACCGTCTGAGCGCCCGATTGCGGCGATTCAATGGATGTTTCCGGGCTTAGCGGGAATTGCTGCCGCCCGGTCATCTTCGTGAACTGGGCGGACGCGCAGGCGTATGTGCGCTGGCTGTCGGGGAAGACGGGGGGGAGCTACCGGCTGCTGAGTGAAGCGGAGTGGGAGTACGTGGCGGGCGGGGACGACGACGGCGTACTGGTGGGGGAACGACATCGGCCGGGACCGGGCGAACTGCAATGGATGCGGGAGCCGGTGGGACAACCGTCAGACGGCGCCGGTGGGTTCGTTCACGGCGAACCCGTTCGGGCTGTACGACGTGCACGGGAACGTATACGAGTCGGTGGAGGACTGCTGGAACCGCAGCTACGAGGGAGCACCGACGGACGGGAGCGCATGGATGTCGGGGGATTGCGGCCGGCGGGTGCTGCGCGGCGGCTCCTGGCTCAGCCTCCTCGGGGGCCTCCCCTCCGCCTTCCGCCTCAGGGGCACCCCACGGGCTCCGGGACGTCAATGCCGGCTTCCGGGTTGCCCGGACGCTCACGCCTTGAGTCCTTACGTCCTTACCTCCGGAGCCCCCTGGTCGGTGCGGATAGCGCGCCCTGGCGCACGCTACGGCCACGGGAGCGCCGTCCTGCGCGGAGAGGGGATAGCGGGTCGGACCGTCTTCGCGCCCAGCGCCTTCTACGCGGCCTCTACGGCGCCTGGACGCAGCACGGTGCGGGGGGCCTGCAGGCGCACACGGAAAACCCGGATAAATGTCCGGGTTTCGAGAGTGGGCTTCCCCGCCGTCCTCCGGGCTCGGGCGGCGCGGTCAAGCCCGCGGTCGCCTGGCAGGGCAGGGAAAGGAAGGCGCGGGGGCGGACGGCCCTACCCGCCCGTGGCTCCCCCGCCCCCCGGAGGCGGGACCGTAGGGGTGCGACTTGGAGCGAGCCAAGTAGCCTTGCGGCGCCTGCGCTTCAATGAGGCCGCCTCCAGGTGCGGGCAGAGTGCCCCGGGCGGTGCGGCGCGGTCAAGCGCGCGGTAGGCGAAACCGCGCCTTTCCGGCACCATCCGGGCGCATCGTACCGCGCGATTCGGGTGGGGTACGGAAGTGGGGTACGGGTGGGCGGCTACACGAATATGGCTTGTATGAAGGGGTCTGCGGGTGGCCGGTCGGGACGCCCGCGCTCTCAGGGATCCGGCATCAGGGAACCACAGGCCGGACCTTCCGAGCAGGTCGGCAGGAGGGAAGCGGCAGAAGCGCTCGCCCGGTCAGCGGCGTGGGGCCGCGAACTCGCCCGCCTCCTCGACTCCGACACCCTCGTTCCGGGCGTCACTTCAGGCCGGCTGCGCCCCGAGATCGCCGCCATCGCCGTGCCCGCCACCACGCACGACCGCAACATGAGCGGCGACGACTTCGCGCTGACCGCTGGATGGGGCCATTACGGCACGGGCGGCGCGGTCATGCCCGGCCAAGGCCGCATCGTCGAACGCCCCTTCACACCGGAGGAACGCGCCGCCCTCGGCGATACCCTGCCCGTGCTCGGCAAGACCACCTTCAACGTCCACCTGAACGCCCGCGCCTTCTGGCGAAACGTCCCCGCCGCCGTCTGGGGCTACAAGCTCGGCGGCTACCAGATCCTCAAGAAATGGCTCTCCTACCGCGAACGCGCCATCCTCGGGCGCCCCCTGCACCCGGAGGAAGTGCAGCACTTCACCGATACCGCCCGCCGCATCGGAGCGATACTGTCGGCTACGGCCTGAACGTCCTTTGTCAACCCTCAGCGAAGACGAGAAATTCCAGGAAGCAACAGTGTCTCGGGAAATGCGATCCTGTCGGTAGATTGCAGCCGTGTCAGGGCGCGGGAACGGATCTTCCCCTCCGGGGTCAGAACGTTTATCTCCCTTTCTCTGGCGAGTTGGAGGACGACTTCATCAAGGATCGAGAATGGAGCAGCCGTCTCGTTTGCGAAAGCATGCCGCATCGCGTCTACCGTAACCGGATCTTCAGATGCCAAGCTGAACAGCTCTCTCGGCATCGAGTTCAGAAGTTGCTCCCGGAGCCGTCTGTCTTCCAGCTCTCCGAAATGGAACAGAGGCAGTGTTTCGGAATCCGCCTCGTCAGCAGAACCTGTGGGTGGGTTCCGGCTCGGGCAGGTCGCCAAGTGTATGATACAACGCGATTTCCAGCGCATCGCAGGTCCGATGACCGAACGCTTTTCTGGTGGTCACCCTCGCCTTGCCGTTGAACCCCTCCACAATGCCGTTGGACAGCGCCCCCGGGCGCGGAACCAGTTCAAGATCAACCCCCGGTGCGAGCGCATCATGCGCGCAACCCTCTTCATCGGGTCGAGCCGCGAACGTATCGTGCGGGTGCACCACCGGTCCCCGCTTCCGCGGGGATGACGGGCGGAAGCGCCCCGCCCAGTACGGCGAGACATACTCCCACAGCGCCCGGAAGTCCTCCTCGAGCAGCCAGGCGCGCACCGTGCGCAGATTGCGCCGCACCCGCTCGGACTGCGCATCGGTCAGGTTCTCGGGACGCTTGAGCAGCAGCCAGCGGCTGCGCTTGAGCACCGGCGCCCTGCCCTCGGCGGTGAGTTTCCTCGTCTGCGCCGCGCGCACCTCGTCGATGGCCTTGGAGAAGTGGCTCATGATGTGGAAGCGGTCGAGCACGCACCGCCTGGCCGGCGCGCTCGGCCACCCCCTTCAGGTATGGCTTCCACAGGTCCGAGCACAAAGCGCAACGCCGCACTGCGGGCGGCGCCGAGCTCGTCGAAGAAGCCGTGCAGGGTCTCGGCCTTGCGCTCACGCCCAATCCACAGCCGCCGCTTGCAGTGGCGGTCGATTTGGTAGACCAGGGTCAGGGACCGGTGCCCGCGCCGGCGGGCGAGCTCGTCGATGCCAATCGCCTCGATGCCCCCAAGGTCACGATGCGCAAGGCCCCCCGCTTACCCCCGCGGGGGCAGGCTCCACTCGACCGCCATGCGCACCGACCGGGAGACGGTGTCCCACGAGCTGTGGAACCCCGTGGCGACCTCCTGCCACGACAGCCGCTTCGCCCACCCGGCGAGGAGCCAGGCACAGGCGTCGCTCACCCGGTGCTTGCCCGTCGCCCACGCAACGGACTCGACCTTCACCCCGCAGCGCGGGCACGCCACCCGGCGCATCGCGTAGAGAAACACCACCGGAATGTGCCACAGCGGCACGAACGCGAAGCACCGGGGCGGCAACGTGTCGTCGCCCGGTGCCACACTGCCGCACTGCGAGCACTTCGCGCGGGCATTGGCGCGGGGACGGACCTCCCCCTCGATGGCCAGCCGCGGATGCTCGACCAGGCGCACCGTCTCGTAGACGAACGACGAATGCTTCTGCACCCGATCGAGGAGAGTCTTGAGCTGCATCCCGTTCCCCTCCGCGTCGCTTGGGACCTCGCAGCTCCAATGGTCGCGGAGTGCGGAACGGGATGCCTGTTCGATTCGAGACAAAGACTACTGTAGGTCCTGTGGGATTGTGGGCGAGAGGCGCGACAGTGGTGGGAGGCGGTGGGCAACGCGCTCGCGACCGCGCCGGTCGATGCGGCAGCGCCCGGGCGCGTTGTCCACGGGCTCTCCCCACGGCCCGAAGGGGGAGCGCCGGTCCCCGAAGGGGGCTCGTCCACCATTCCACAGGACTGCCCCTCCGATGCACCCACCGGTGACGGAACGGGTTGTCATTCTTTAGCTTCTACCCACAAATTCTGCGGAAGACCCGAAAATCTTCCAAGTAAACAGGCGGTCTTTACATGGCAGATGTTATTACAAAGAAACAACGTCGCCTTAATATGAATCGAGTCAGGGGGCGCGATACTAAACCGGAGATGATTATCCGAAGGGGATTGCACGCAAAAGGATTGCGCTTTCGGCTGCATCGTCAGGATCTTCCCGGCAGACCGGATCTTGTATTACCACGCCATCGAACCATCATCCTTGTCCACGGTTGTTTCTGGCAGTGGTTCCCGAAGCCGCCGGCCGCTCGGTCCGTCTTTGTCCCCTCAAGCCGCCACCGGCTCCCCGATGCGCAGCAGGCTCGGGAGCAGCAGAGCAGGGTGAACGCCGCGCTCACGCTCATGCACACCACGATCACCGCCGCCAGCCCGCGGTACAGCTCGCTCCCCGCCCCAGATTCGATCCGAACGATTGGAGTCCGCAAGATACGCCTTGTCGGACATTTCGCAAGGATTACGACGAATCCGGTTCGACCGGACACCTGATCGGTGCACGACGCCCCATCGGTTGAACAGCCGTTTCTATCGCCCGTGCCTGGTGCGCCAATCCTTCTCCCGTTCATCCGGGTCGAAGCGTTCGAGAAACCGGAGCAGGACCCGCGCCGCGACCTCCGCATCCGCCGCGGTCATGGACTCCGCCGGATGATGGCTGATTCCCTCCTTGCAGCGCACGAACAGCATCCCGACGTCCGTGAGGCGGGCCATGGCCATGGCGTCGTGGCCCGCGCCGCTCGGCAACGTTCGCACCTCGAACCCTTCGGCTTCGACCGCCTCGCCGAGGCGGCGCATGAGCCATGGACTGCACCGGCGGGCGCCGGTCTCGTGGGTTGGCACGCGGTCAAACAGCACCCCGCGCCGGCTCGCGATCTCCGCGAACGCCTCGTCGATGCGATCCAGCGCCGCGCGGCGGCGGTCGTCGCTCTCGCCCCGGACGTCGATCGTGAACTCGACCACCCCCGGAATGACGTTGACCGCGCCGGATACGGTTCTGAGAATTCCGACAGTGCCGACCGTGCCGGGTGCTTCGAGGCAGATCCGTTCGACCGCGATCACCGCCTCCGACGCGGCGGCCAGCGCGTCGCGCCGGAGGTTCATGGGAACGGTCCCGGCGTGGCCGGCCCGCCCCATCACCTCCACCCGAAGGCGGACGGCGCCGGCGATGGAGGTCACCACCCCGACCGGCAGGCCCTCCGCTTCGAGCACCGGACCCTGCTCGATGTGCACCTCGACGTAGGCGGCGACCTCGTCCGGGCGGTAGCCGGCTTCGCCCACCGCGTCCGGGTCGAGCCCGAACCCGCGTATCGCCTCGTGCAGGCGGACGCCGTCCTCGTCGACGGCGTGGAGCATCGCCGGGTCGAGATCGCCGGCCACCGCCCGGCTGCCGAACAACGTCGCCTGGAACCTCACGCCTTCCTCGTCGCCGAACGCGATCACGTCGATCGGGTAGTCGAGCCGTCCGCCTCGCTCGTGCAGCCAGCGGAGGCAGGCGATGGGCAGCATCACCCCGAGCGCTCCGTCGTACTTGCCCGCGTTGCGCACCGTATCGAGGTGGGAGCCGAGGATGAGCCGGCGCGCGCCGGGCCGCCGGCCGGGGAAGTGGCCGACCACGTTGCCCACCGCATCGAGCCGGGCGCCCATGCCCGCCTCGCGCATCCGCCGCATGACGAGCTCCGCCGCCTGGGCATGCTCCGGGGTCAGGTAGCGGCGCGTGAGCTCGGCGGGGTCCTCGCTGCATTCGGCGAGCTCGTCGAGCCACTGCATGATGGTGGGTCCGAGATCCATGCGTTCAGTCCCGAGCTGTCCTCAACCCGGCAGAGCCGGAGCCAAACACCGGTCATGAACCTGGGAGCGCGGGTTCCCGCCCGTAGCGGACGAAGGTCCGGGGCCGAAGGCCCGATTGATTGTCCATGCGGGCGAGACGCCCGCGTCCGAAGGGACACGCCGCTCCCAGGGATCCGGCGTCACGTGCTCAACCATCGGTCGACGAACGATTCTTCGTCACATTTCACGGGTGAAAGACTCCATTTCCCCCGCGGCTCTTCCGAAGCGCGGCGATGGCGGTGGGGCCGGCTCTACCGGGATCGGCATCAGCGTCCCGAAGCGCGGTAGGGCCGGCCTCGCCGGGATCGGCGCGATCGGCGGATCCAGCATCCCGCAGCGCGGCGGTGGCGGCGGCATCGACCTCGCCCGTCTCCGGCGAGAGGCAGACCTGGAACCGCTCGCGGGCCTGCTCCCCCGTGTAGTACCCGCGCCGCACGTCTCGCGCGACCCGCTCCGGCGAACGGGCGGCGGCCGGGTCATATCCGCCTCCTCCGGGGGTGCGCACCTCCACCCATCCTGAGTAGTCCCAAGGCTGTGTTTTCTGTGGCTTTCAAGTCTTCGTGCTCTCGTATCGTTCCGTGTTCCTCCTCGTATTCCAATGCCTGGATAATTCGCGTCAGGTCCATTTCTCCCGACATTTCACAGTATTCGTCGAAATAGAAGAATTTTGGCATATTCTTGCGGATCCAATTTTCTGCTATTTTGTAAATTTCTCCGCTTTCACCGTAAATCTTCTTCAGATCTTCGCTCAGCCTTTCTGCCCGGGATGCTCCGCTGGTTGGACTTCCGTCCTTCCTCCTTCCGTTCGCTTCCTTGTCCAATTCGTTGATCCAATCTCCAACCTCCGTGTCTCCTGTGAACTTCACTCCCCATTTCCTGCAAAATCTTTCTGCTATCTCCTCGCCGCTGCATTCCTTTGCTTCCCATCCCCACGCGTTGCTGTACCACAGGTATACTCGTATCTCTTCTTCCTCTGTCCACTCTCGTCCGGCCAGTCTCGCCCATTCTTCTCGTTCTTTGGCTTCGACTTCCATCCATATTGTTATCGGATGGGTCTTCTCCTTCTCCCCACTTCGTCTGTGCTCTTTCAGGAGCCATCGAGGGTAATCCTCGTCCTGGAATTTTCCCCTTTGCCCAGGGTATTCGACGTTTGCGAGGGCTCGCCGCAGGTTCGTCTTGCCCGCTTCGTTCTTCCCGACCAGGCATGTCACATGATCCTCTACTTCGATTCTTCCAGAATCGAGGATATTGCAGTAGTTCCGTACTCGAAATGCTCGAAGTCTCATTTTCTTTGCTTCCTGTTTCGCTTGTTACGCGCAATTGGTTAGCTGTCTGCCACCGGCACATTCACACGGTATTATAGAACCCTTCCACCGACACAGCGGGCTCGCGGTTCAGCTTCTTTGCCCATTCCTGTACTCGTTCCAGCCCCGCACCGTCGATTGCACTACACACCGCTTCATCCCAGTGTTGGCGTACCGTGGTGTATCCGTCCCGATATTGCGGAACGTCCACCGCGCATGTTTCCTCCCAAGCACCCGCCAGTCGCTCTATTACCCTCGGCCGGTCGAGCCGCGGAATCCGGATCCTCAGTAAGCCCGCTGGGTCGTAGACTACGAAATCCAGGCTCTTGCCACGATGGATCAAGGTCATGAGCCGCCCCGGCGTGCTGTTCAACCAGACCGCCCATGCTTTTGCCTGCTGCCTGGTCAGTCCTTGCACTGGCTTCCACCGCATCCCGACGTGTTTGCCCTTGCATGCCACTGCGCTTAGTCTTCCCGTCTGCATTCTCTGTCCTGCGCTCACCAGCAGGTAGCTCGCGTACTCTTTCATCCATTTATTCCACAGCCTCTCCTCCCTTGCCTCCCAGGCGTTTTCCGTCTCGCCGTCCTTTGGTTTCAGCCGCATCCTCGAGTCGGGACGCCCTTCAATCCGCATTTGCCCGTTCGCGGCCTTTGAGTTAAGTACCTGCCGTGCGGATCCAGATCCCTTGTACTCCACAAGCGCCCCGTCTCCCGGTGCTCTCATGGTCACCCCCGACACATCGCCCATGGCGACCAGGCTGTTCCACCCGAGGATCTCCTCGACGGCGTCGTCCAGCGCCGGATCCCGCCACCCGGCTGCGCTCCAGTCCCCCGCTGCGATGCGTTCGGCGCATACTTCCTTCGACCGTCCTTCCGGGATGTGTGCTCCAGCCGCGATGGCTTCCGCGACGGCTACTGCTTCGTCCGCCCTGCGAGGCAGTCGGTCCAGGCTCACGAAGCACGTCGGCCTTCCTTCCCCCCGTCTTGCCCGGGTGCCGATTACCAAGCTTTCATTCACGTTCGTTCCCTGGCTCAGGTTGATGTTCATCGGCTCGTGGCACGTCAGCACGTACCGGATGTGCAATCGCTCGGCAAGGATTCGTCGTTCCCGCAATCCGCTGGGTGCGAGCAGGCCGGCGGTCGGGACGACCATCCCCAGGACCCCTTCTTCCGGGTCGATGCACTTGAGCCCCAGCGCGACGTAGAGCGGTCTCGTCGTGGTCTTCTCCGCCACGCCCCGCATCGCCGGGTCTCCCGCTTCCAGGATCGCCTGAGCGCCGTCGATGCGCTTGCGTACCGCCACCTGCTGATCCCGTTCGAACTTCGATCCCAGCTTTTCCCGAGTGACGAAGGGCGGATTCATCAGTGCCACCCTGCGGCCCTGGACCTTCTCGACGATGTCTTCGACGAGCCCTTCGTGCTCCTTCGGTTCGTCTTCGCGTAGCGCGATACGTACGCCCTTCACTTTGTCCTTGTACGTCCGTTCACGCTCGAACTCGAACCCTTGCTGGCCTTGTGGGTCGTACTGTGGTGGTTTGCCCGCGATCCTTTCGTCCGTGAGCAGCTCGAGTGATCCTGCGTTCGCAGGCTCCTCGTTGTTGTCCCCGTTCCCGTACCCGTACCCGTAGGGCATCTGCCACAGCCCCATCTTCTCGTAGCGGGCGCTGAGGTCGCCGATGATGAGCTGCGCACCCGCGAGCTGCAGGGATACCGGGTTGATGTCCAGCCCGACGATCCCTTCTTCGACCGCGTGCTTGTGCAGCCTGGCGAGCGTCTTCTCCTTCGCTCCGTCGCCGGCTGCGCGCCGTTTCATCGCTGCAATCCACGCCATGAGCAGGGTTCCGCTCCCGCAGGCGGGGTCCATCACCGTCGCTCGACGCCATGTGCGGGCCTTGTGCCAGTCCGTCTCCCCGCATGCGTGCATGGCGAGCTCCGCCAACAGCACGCCGGCGACCGGCCGCGTGAAGTAGGCGCCGTCGGCGGCCTGATCTCCCATGACCTTGTTGAACAGCTCCCCGGCATGGTCCATGCCCATCGTGGCGTAGGTGTCGGCGATCTCCACGGCGTCCTTCGTGATCCCTCGTATTGCCGCGTCCAGCGCCGCCGTCTTGCGCACCTGCCGCGTCAGGTGCCGAAGCAGGTCGCGAGCCAGCTTGAACACGGGCTTGTAGTCCATGTCCAGGATCTCGTCCCAGGCGAGCATCAGGGCTTCCGCAGGCGTTTTGTGCGTGGACACTTCCTCCAGCTTTGCCGCCTGCCGTCCCTTCAAGCTGCCGGCGCGCTCGATCCGGGCGTGCACGATGGACGCGGTCATCAGCAGCAGTGCCGTCACCGTGCAGCCATCGGCCCTTTTCTTTCCGTCGCTTGCGATGCGTTGCATGCCGAGCTGTGTCTTGAGATCGTCTTCGAGCTCATCCTCTCTCAGCCGCGCTGCAGCGGCTTCCACGCTCTCGCGCAGTACGTTGAAGTCGCGCTCCGGCCCGCTCAGCAGACCCGAGCGTTCAAGCACGTTCACCCTGATTGCCTCCGCCTGCAAGTCCTCGCCCTGGAGCGATTGCAGGAACTCGAGGGAGCGTTGCGTGGCCCGGTCGGGTTTGCTCTTCCTTTTCTCCTTCGTCCGCTTCTTCGCTCGCCGGAGCTTCCTCCGATCCTGCCTGGGCTTGCGGAGCTCCTCGTTCAGGACTTCTTTCGCGTGTTCTACCGCCGGCTCCGTCGCGTAGCCGTTCTCCCCCGCTCTCCACTCCCTGTACGTGGGCACTGCGGCGATGAGCGGCCGGGTTGCCTCCCGATCGTCCACGATCCATGTCCCGCAAGGGATCGCGTCCACTGTTTCCGCCTCTTTCGCGTCCCTGAGCCTGCCCTGTTCCTCCAGCCGTTCCCGGACCGACATCTCTCCGGTGGTGTCGGCCACGACGTCCTCCAGTTCGTCCATGGGGCCCAGCCAGAGGTCTGCGTGCACGCCTTCCGCGTCGCGGGTGACGACCAGGTGTTCCGCCGTTTCGCCCTGGACCGGGACCACGACGTGCATGAGCTTGCCGAGCTCGCGTTCGATCCGCCCATCGTGGGCCCGGAGCGCGTTCAGGATCTGGCCCAGCTCCTTCCAGCCCTCGGTGTCCTTGCACGCTTCCAGCCATGCTTCGGCGTTCTGTCCGGGCGGGATTGCCAGCGGGACGATCACGTAGCCCACGTCCTTCGCACTGCTTCTTCGCATGACCCGCCCGACTGCCTGGATCACGTCCACCGGGCTTTTGCGCGGCTCGATGAACGCGACCGCGTTGAGCTCCGGGGTGTCGATCCCTTCGCCGAAGATCCCGACGTTGCTCACTCCGTAGGGCCGCTCGGGGGTGGCATTGCGCAGTCCCTGCAGGGCTTCCTCCCGCTTCGCCGCGCTGTCGCCCGAGTCGCGGTGCTCGACCCGGTACTGCTTGACCTTCACGTCTTCCCTCGGCGCCAGCGTCTCCAGCCACTCCTTCACGGGCGTGCCGGCAATCTCCTCCGCCATGTCTTTCGACCGATCGATGCGGTTGCAGAACGCGATGCTCGCGCGGATGGGCAGTTGGCCATCGCCCTTCGGGTCGGGCACCATGCCCCCGATCGCCATCGCGTAGGCCAGCTTTCGAACGTTCAGGCTCGTGGTTGCCCTTGTGCTCTTCCCTTCACCCGCGCGTTCCGCCTTCCGTGCGCTCTGGTCTGCCAGGGTGTGTCCGCTGCCCGGCACCATCACCGCGATGATGCGGTAGTCGCTGATGTAGCCTTCTTCCACCGCCTGCCGGTACGAAAGCCGGTAGCATTCGGCCCCGAACGTGGTCTCGTCGTCCATCGTGTGGACGTCCCATTTGGCGTTCTTCCGCCCTTCGCCCATCGCGAAGACCCGCGGGGTGGCCGTCATGTACAACCGTGTCCGTGCCGGGAATTCCGCACTGCGGTGACATGTCGTGAACGAGCGGATCCTCTCGGTCAGCTTCTTTCCTTTCGCCTTTCGGATCCCCGCCGTGCGGTGGGCTTCGTCGCAGATGAGGAGGGTTGCGCGCGTCCCGCTCTCACGCAGTGCCTGCGCCGTCTGGTGGCCCGACTGGTACGTCGAGAAGATGACCGGTCGTCCGCGACGGTTCGCCTGCTCGCGGAGCCATACCCTGATCCCCTGGCTGTCCTTCTCCACGCTCCCCACGACTTCCGAGGCACTGACGTAGCTCCGGTCTTCGGTTGGATCGTCGTCGCTGTGGATTTGCGTTGCGTCCGTACCCGCTCTTTCTTCCTCTTGGGTCTTTCTCGCCACCGGGTCGGTGACATGGCTGTCGGAGCAGACCGACAGCGTGTCGAGCCGTTCGCCGCAGCGTTCCGCCCACTCCAGCCACGCCAGGCGGAGCTGTCGTACCAGACCGATGCTCGGCGCCATGACCACGGTCAGCCCTTCCCCGGCCATCCGCCGCGACACTTCATACCCCACCCGGGTTTTCCCGGTGCCGCAGGGCATGATGGTCTTCCCCCTGCTCTCGTCTTGTTCCCACCCGGGGTGTTTGGCGCCGCGCAGTGCTTCCAGTCCCTTCAGCGTTCTCTCGATCGCGTCCTCCTGCATTGCCGTCCTTGGGTCTGCTGCCCATTCTTCTTCCGTCTTGCGACGGATCAGCTCGCGGCCGACGGCTTCGGAGATCACCACCCACCGGATTGGCTTTTCCGGATCTGCGAGCGGGCCCAGCTTCTGGAGCACGTGGCTGCTCGGCTGTGCCGTCGTCGCCACCCATCGTTCGGCCCATGCCGGGTTCCCGGTGGCCGCGATGAATTCGTTGACGTCGTCGCCCGTGACGGTTCCTTCGCGTCCTTGCTCCGTTCGACCGCGGGCTTTGCACTGGATGGCCACCAGCCCGCCGTCCTTGCGCTTCGCCACCACGTCGATGCCGTCGTCGTCCGCCCGGGAATCCTTGCCGAGTGTCGCGACGCGTTCAGGCCATTCCGCCCATCTCCATGCTTGTTCGATCTGCCATTCGGTCAGGTGCGGTGCGATGTCGCGCGTGAGCGTTTCCAGCCATTGTCCGTCCCCTGCGTCGTTGCGATGCTCCGCGATGATCTTCAGTGCCTGTTCCACATCCACCGTACTGCCGCCGTGCCCGTGTCCTCCTTTCGAGCGAACCACGGTCGTCCCACGGCGGTACGCCCGATAGTGCTTTCCTCTCACCCCCCCTGAGAAGTCGTACTCCGGGAGCATGGCGTCGTCTTCAATCTCTCCGTTCATACTGTCTTCGTTCCTTTCGTGATGCCAATCGGGCGTTGATGATGCGGATCCTGTCCCCGTGTCGTTCGGTGTAGGACACCACAACCAGTCTGTCCGTCTCCGATCTGCCCAAACTCAGGAACCGGTTTTCACCGAGCGAATGAGTCGGGTCCAGAATGGTGACCTCCAGGGGATCGTTGAACACCGTCTTCGCTTCGGCGAAGTCCACTTGGTGTTTCTTGACGTTGGATTGCTCCTTGTCCGGATCCCATTCGAATTCCATCCAGTCACTCCTCGCGGCAGCCCCCCTGCCGCTTGGGTGATGCGGTCTGCCGTTGCGGGATCCGGTAGCGCGGTTCGCCGATTTGCACGTTCATTCCGCCATCATGCCGGGTCATGTCCCACGCTGTCATGCACTTCCCGGCCCTCCGCCGAAGGTCCTGGAAGTGCGCGGGCCTGGTGGCCACCTGGCCCGCCCCGGATTTTCTGGGAGCCTCCTGAACCGCTTCAGCGTCGCCTCGTCCTCACGCCGGCCCATGAAGGGGAAATCACTCCACCTTGCGGCGGCTCCCGCTCCGGGCAGCCCACTTCGCCCCTCTCCATCACCCGGCATTCATCCAATTCCCCGATTGAATCGTGGAGCGCGATCGTGCCGTGGTTGCCGTCGCGGTGCTGCGAGTCCGGCTCCTGTACCATCGTCATCCGCACGTGCTCGGCGTTTTCGGCGGCAGGTGCGCCGGCTGCATGGAGGGCGACCTCCGTATCCAGCCACGCCGGCAAGACGACCGGCCCTGCATTCACGCCGTCCCGGCGGACCGGGACGGCCGGCTACAGCGCCGATGACCGGACCCGCGCCACCATGATGCGGATCATCAAGCAGGTTTTCAGGATTCCGTGGCCGCCCACGGCTTCCGCCCCCCCTCCTGCCTCATGCGGCGGGGACGTGTATCCATGCGAGCCCGTCGATCTCCCCGAAGTGCCGGTCATGCGAAACGAGATCCGCCCCGGTCTCCATCGCATGTGCCGCGACCCAGATGTCGTTCGAAGGAATGGGCCGTCCCTTCGCACGTAGCACCGCAGCGATTCTCGAGCTCAAGTTTCGGGATTCGCTGACCGAAATGGATTCCCGCTTTCGCGGGAATGACGGCCAGACGGCCACGGCCAGCGTAAAAGTAACGTGTCTCGCTGAAATGACGTCATTCCCGCGAAAGCGGGAATCCATCGCCTGATTCAAGGTATTTTGAATCCCGAAACTTGAGTATCGAGTAACGGGCTGCGGTGGTGAAGCTCATGGCCGCGACCGTGACGCAAGGATTGTCGAGGAAGGCATGAAGCGCACGGACGTTCCTCTCCAGGCGCGAACCGTTGCGAAAGCCGTACAGCAATTCACCAATGACGACGAGAGGCAGAAGGACCTCCTCGGACGCACGTACAAGCTCGGCGACCCGGCGGTGTCCCCGCTTCAACTGTGAGTACGCACCGGAGTCCGGGAGGATTCTCGTTTCCACGTGGCTTCGTCGACGTACGAGAGGTCTTCGAGGGCACGATCCATTTCGGCCGCTTCCTCGCTTGTCCACGTGCCGATCGGATGGTCCAGCGAAGACCCCACACGGTGTCGCCGGCGTCCTTGTGGTCTCCCAGGCCGGCCCCACGGCGGAGAAGCCTCAGCACGGCTCGATTCAGCGAGATGCCTTCCCGAGTGGCGAGCTGCCGGATACGGCCGGCCAACTCGTCGTCGAAGCCTCTCTTATCGTGAGCTGGTTCATTCCGATCGTCCTGTCCGAGTCACTGAAAGACTCGTCATGAATCACCGTAATGACCCGCCCGTATCGGATCAATCTCCCTCATGGGGTCCACGACCATGGCATCGACCTCGATCCGGCACGTCGCGATCGCTCACCGTCTTTCCGGCCATGCAACCGCCCCAGCTTCGGGATGGGGATGCGTTCCAGCTCCTTGGGCTCGAACTTCGTCAGGCCGCCTGCACAGGTCCACCCGGCCGACCCCACGATCGCGGCCGCGTTCCTCCTTATCGCCGGTTCCCGGTGTCGGATTCCGTCCGTTGCTCCGCCGCGATTCGTCCCGGCTGATCCGCCGCGGTCACCGGTCCCTTGGCGACGAGACGCGCCACCGTCTCTTCGCGGGCCGCCTTGCCGGCAACGTCCCTTCCGGTTCCCGAGGGCTCGTGCAGGTAGAGCGCTTCGGTGACGTGCACCGGATTCCGGGCCATCTCCACGATCGGCAGCATGAACGCCCAGTCGTTGGCGAGGTCCACGTATTCGCCGTCGAGCCGCAGGGCGTCGTCCGGGATGGCGTCGAAGAGCCGCTTCCTGAACGAGCGCAGGTGCTGCCAGACGTTGCCGCCCCGCCGCTCCCGCGGCCGGTCGAAGCACACCGGATAGTGGGCCGCCTTGTCGGTGCGCAGCATCGAGCCGACGCTCACGTCGGCGCCCCGTTCGTACTCCGCCGCCAGCCGCAGCAGGGCCCGGTCGCCGATCAGGGCGTCGTCCGCATCGAGGGTCACGATGACCGATGCGGGGTCCGCGCACACCATCCGGATGGCGGTCACCATGTTGGCCAGCAGCCCCCGGCGGACTCCGGATGAGAGAGACGGTGGAGGACGCGGCAACGGTCGCCGGTCGACTTCGGACGAATACCGGGAAGTCCTCAAGCGTCCACGATTCCGATCATCCTTCCCAGCGCATCATCGAGCGGTTTCGTTCTCGGCGGAAGGAATCCGATACCATCATCGTTGTGATGTATTGGAACGGCGAGGGCGTCGCAACCGAAGACTTCATCGACCCATTGTGATGCCGAGGCGGTTTGAGGGACCCCGGAGATCATGCTGTCGAAGTCGACCGGCCGGAACGCCGGGATCCGGCTGTTCGTATCGGGATCATGGCACAATTCCCACCGTGCACGGCAACTGTCCGTCCGGCAGCGTAGTGCAAAGCAATCGTGCCCTCTTGCCTTGAACTCGGAGTCTTTGCCGCAGGCCGGGCACTTGCTCAGGGCAGCGATGCCGGCGCACGCTTTCTCGAAGTCCCGTTCCAACTCTTCCCAACGCTTGACGCAAGATTCGGCATTCCGTAGCGGCTCAAGAAGATTTCTCTTTGCTCGATTCAGCTCACTCTTTCTCCTGCGGTCATCGCGAGCCCGTCGCAACTCATCCTCGATTTCCCCCCGTTTCTGCTTCAAGTCTTCCAGGTGATCCCGAGCCTTGCTCAGGCGCCTCTCGATCTTCCCCTGCGACATCTCGTCCGGCCGCGGCATTCGTACCACGGCCCAGCGGGAGTCGTCCCGCTTGTCGAGCCATGACGCGCGGTTCAGCTCCGGTTCCGGGATGGTCTGCAAGGCGGGAGGGTACGCGAGCATCCGGGGAACGAGCGTCGCCCACCGGATCGCCCGGGAGACCCGCTCGACGCTGTCGAGGGAGAACGGCGAAACACGTATGAAGTCGATGGCGCCGGTTGCCCTTGGGCAGGGGGGGTTGCCGATACCGGCCAGCGTGTCATGCGGCGGCCCACCGGGAACGGCCGGGTGAAGAATGATGGTCCAGTGTGGTGCGACCGCGGCCGCCTCTACCAGTGGGGCGACGCGCGCCGTCACGGCTTCCCGCGTCCTTGCGTGCTCAAGCACGTGGATCAGGGGAACGAACCGCACGAGAACACGGTCGTCGTCCCCGAGGGCGATGGCGCCGGTCGGCTCCCACTCGATTCGGTAGTCCTTGTCGATCCGGATGGCACGGCCCGGACGGATCTCCGACTCCCAATCCTCGTCTTCGGAGGGTTCGATCCGGAGCTGCGAGCAGGCGCGCACGGCGACCAACATGCACCAGGCGTCGAAGCTGCGATGCAGCTCCTGGCGTTGCTCGTGCAGCTCGCCGGGCGAAGGGGTGCGAGGCGCGGCCCGAGACCATTCATGCCACAGGCGTGCGACGCCCCGGTAGTCGTCGTGGCTGCGGAAGAGGTTGGTCATCCGCAATCCGCGCGGGGCCTGGGCGTGTCTGGAAATCCGTCGGTACAGCGGGGAATCCATCAGGCCCAGGACTCGGTAGAGGAGTCGTTCAAGCCGCCTCAGCGTCCGTTCGGCGATGCCTTGGCGGTTGCCCGAATCCCATGCCTCGCCCCATAGCCGATAGATCCGTTCCGCACGGTGGCGGCTTCCGGAGGGCGATCCGCTGAACTCTTCCATGCGTGTCAGGACTTCATCGAGCACCCGGCGCACTTCGGCGACCCGGCGGCGCAGCCAGATCACGAGATTGTCGACGAGCTGCACGGCGACCCGGTTTTCGTAGAGGTCCCATTGCTCCTCGCGTATCTCGGCAAGGATTCGCCGGGGCTGGATGCCGGTGATCTTGCGATGCTCCCAGTCCTCCGTATGCGACGCGAGCCACGCCGGAGCATCACGGGCGATCCTCCGGGCTCTCGCCACGAGGACGCGCTCGGTCTCCATGCGGATGTGGGTACGGGGGTTCCGGCAGACCGCCGCCAAGTGTTCGAGCTCGTTTTCGATGCGATCTTCGAGGGGGTGGGGCTTCACCGTCTCGTCCAGTCCCGGCGCGAGTGGGCTGGTGTCATGCCACTCCAGCCAGCCGCCCTTCGCTTTCTCCGGTTCCCGCAGCATCCCGCCAAGCTGCAACAGGGCCGTGACATCCTGTTCTCCGGGCAGCGCATCGGCGAAAAAACGGCCTCGGACCGGGATGGCGTCGCCGGGCCGCCGGAGCGCCCACCCTCCGGCGGCATCGGGCGCCAGAACGTCGCCAATGCCGGCCGGTTGATCGTTCAGGGTTCCCTGTCCGGCTTCATCGCCCGAAGCAAGCAACCAGCGCCCGAACAGGGTCCGTTCGGACGGCAACCGCTCCACCGGTCCGCCGGTGATCCGATCCACGAAGCTCATGCTTCATTCTCGGGGTCGCGGCCCAGCCGCCGGAGCTCGGAATCCAGCAGCTTGGACGATTTGGTGGGCTCTCCTTTCTTGTCGAGCTCCTTCCAGGATTCCTCAATCCGCTGTCGCAATGCTTCAAGATGCTCGGGGCGGTTGTCGTGGCGGTTCTTCAGCTTCCGCAGAAGCCGCATCGCCAGCATGTGGTCCGCGGCTTCCCCGACCGTCCCCCCGGCGGCGACGACCACCGGCACGTAACGGCCTATCTGCCGCTCAAGGCGGGGACCCCATCCGATCTCGAAACGATCCGCAAGCGGTCTGCGTACCGTATCTTCGAGAAACCCGATTGTCTTCTCGGCCTCTCCCGCGCATTGCTCGATCGCGTCGTCGAAGCGCTTTCGGAGGGCGCGGAAGGAGATCGGGCCACGCGGCGATGGCTTGCCGACTTTGAACGGCTCCGGTCGATGCGGAAACTCCATGACGTGGGAGCGGTCGCAGGTCTTGTCCGCGAAGTCCATCGTCGTCTCGTCGTGGTTCGCGGTGCCGACGAACCAGACGTTCGGCGGGATGGGCAGCTTCCTCCCTTCGGTGAACAGAGCCGGGGCCGGGTCCACCGGATGCGGCATGAGTACCAGACGCCAATCTTTCAGCGGGAGCTCCAGGGTGGACAGGAGATCGGAGAAGTACTGCTCGGGGTAGGAGAGGTTCATCTCGTCCAGCAGCACGATCCGGATGGTGTCCGCGCATCGTGGAGTGCCGGCCCGATACAGCGCCTGGAGGAACTCCTTCTCGTAGAACTTCTTCTCAAAAGAGTTGTAGTGGCCAATGAGGTCCTGCGGGTCCCGCCAGCCGGCCTGTACCTCGATCACCGCGGCTTCCGTGCCAACCGCCCGTGCGAACGCCATCGGAAGGCTCGTCTTGCCGGTCCCGCTGATGCCTTGGAGAAGAACCAGCCGGCCCATCGCGAGGCCGCCGAGGAAGCTTCGAAGGTCGGCCTTCGTGTAGTGCAGACGCTGATCGGATTCCGGATCGGAAGCGATGCGCTGCCGCAGGTCTTCCACGAACTCCTTGAGGTCACCAACGGCTTCATGCGTCGACTCGGACGACTGAAGCTCCCGGTCGTCGTCCATGGCCGTACAGGCTGGGAAGGGCGATTTCGCTTCGTTACGGCTGTGCAGGTTGTCGCTCTCCGAGCGGAGCTCTTCGTTCGCCGTCTGGAGCAATTGCCGCTGGCTTTCCAGTGATGCGATACGATCGCGCTGAACCTCCCGCTCGCCGGCATCGTTGTCGAGGTACGCGAGGCGCCTCTTCGACTCCGACATCCGTCGAAGCAGATCGATGCGCTCGGCCTGCCATGCTTCCCGTTCGCTTTCGAGGTCGGTGAGCCGTGCAGCGGCGTCGGTATCCGGCCGTTCTGCCAACTCCCGCTGAAGGTCATCCCTCCCGGCGCGCAAGGTGTCGAGCTCTTTCAACACTTCGTCAGGAGTACGCTGCCCGAACCTGCGGTCGGATTCTTCGCGCTGTCGCAGGGTCTCTTCATGCTCGTCCCGGTCAGCGCGGGCTTGTGCAAGTCGGGCTTCGAGCGAGTGGATACGATGCTCGTACTCCTCGCGTTTGGCCGTGACCCGCATCTCCACCCGGTTGTCGAGATCCTCGCGCTGTTCGTTGAGGTCCTCTTCGTCGTATCCGAGCCTTCGCCTCCTGCTGTCCAGGTCCCTTTCTTTCTCGGCGAGGCGAGCTTCACGATCGTCGAGCGTGTCTTCCATCTTCTCCAGCGCCGCACGACGTTGGGCGACGGCCTCGTCGAATCGAGACCGCATCTCCTCCCACTCAGCCGTGAAACCTTCCTCGGCATTGAGCTCGCGCCGCCGAATCTCGATTTCGCGGTCGCCAAGCTCTTTACTCCGGGTAGATGTCCGTTCTTCCTGTTCTGTCAATGCCGTCTGTTTTTCATCCAGCTCGCCTTCCCGCGCGTCGAGAGCTACCTCACGAGCGTCGAGTGACGCCTTGTTCTCGTCGACTGTCCGCTCCCGTTCGCCCAGCTCCCGACCGCGGTCTTCAAATCGACTCCTGGCGGAGCGGAACAGATCGCGGGCTTCCCGAGCGATGGCCCACATTGCATCGAGGTCGGCGCCCTCGGGCCTCGGATCGTTCGTGACGGCCGCCATGTCTTCTTCCGTGGCGACTTTCAGCGCTTCGCCGCGTGCATTCCCGATGTCCGCCTCCGGCAAGGTGACGGACGGCTTCGCAGGGGCAGGGGGCAGAGGGGCAGATGCAGGTTGAGACGGGCGGGGGACACTCGGGCCGCGAGACCTTCTCTGCTTGCTCTTGTTCCTATTCTTCCTGGCCACTCGGCATTACCTCCTCAATCGGTTGTACCGGCAGGTTCAGCAGGAGCCCGGTGATCTCCAAGGTGTTCCGAACGGTGGCGTTCACGGTGTCGACGTCGAACCGGTCGTCCTGGGCGCCATGGACTGCTTCCCCGCCGCGGCTCGTCACGACCTCGATCCTCACGAGGAGATCGGGCGCCTTCCCGGCTGCAGAGCGCAAAGGGTGACCCTCTACGTCCTGTGCCCGCAGGAGAGTGGCTACAACGAAGGGCCGCAGGCGCCAGCTATCGTCGTAGTCGGCGACCGCGCGGACTTGACCCTTCCTGACTCCATACAGCGCCTCGGGTGGCGTGGCCAGCCCGACATCCCGGGCCGCCCGACGCAGCAGCTCCTCATTCACCTTCCTGTCGTTGCAGAGTCGATCGGCGACACCCGTGAGCGGCCACGACCCGGCGACTTCACCGAAGAGCCGTTCGAGCGTCTTCCGGCAAGACAGCAACACGCCGTTCCGGTGCCGCTGGCCGGCGGCGCCATCTCCCAAATCACGCAATTCGAGCCACCCGTCGAGCATCTCCATCAACGGCTCGGCGACGGCGTGACGGCGGATGTCGATCGTCAACGCTCGCTCAAGCCGCCTCTCGGCCTCCCGCCTCCGCTTCTTCGCAGCACGCCGGAACGTGCTGAAGTCGCCGTGCCGCGTGGAACCAAGCAACCGGTCCAGCCTTCGTGCAAGCCATTGTTCCTTGTCTCCTTCCGCCGCTCGGATGACGAGCCGCCTGAGCGCCGGATCACTTCCCCGCCCAAAGAAATCGCAGGCGTGCCAGTCTCCGTCGTCCCCATCCCGGGGGACGTACAGGAAAGAGACCAGAAACACGGGCCCCGGCTCCGGCTCGATGCCGGACACCCGGTTCAAGTCCAGCCCCGAGGCGTTGACGTCGTCGATCTCCTCTTCGAGGTGGATGCCGACATGTCGGCGGCGGCGTTCAAGCCGCTTGTGCCGGAGCGCGGCGCGCACGATTTCCCGGGCGTCCGGTGGCTCCGCCCCAGAGCCATCGGGCGGAAGCTGCATCCATGCTGGCTGCGGCCAGGGGCTTCCCGTCGTCCCGAGATCGAGGAGGGGCCAGCCCGCGCCCGCCTCGCCGGGCACGGTGCGCGCGTGCTCCAGGGACGAGGCGACGAAGGGCCACAGGTTCCCGCTCCACGGGTCCCTGAACACCCATCCGGGCACGAGGTTCGCGGATTCCTCGGATTCCCGTTCAAGCAGGTCGGCGCCGCGCCGAGTGACCGCCCACCCCGCATCGACCCGGCCCTGCTCCTGCAGCTCGCCGACGACGAACGCCGCAAGCTCGGGATGAACGCCGAGACGGCCGCCCAGCTCGGTGGCCGTGAGCCGGCTGGCCCGCAACACGCCGAGCACCGCCTTCTGCAACACGTTGAAAGGACGTTCCCGAAACTCCGGCGCGACGACCCGAAAGGCCCAGGCCGGCCAGCACACCCACTCCCGGTCGTTGCGCCCGCCGGGATTGGCGTGGGCGCGCGGCCCGTAGGAGAGGATCGGGGTTTCAGGCCCGAACGACATGACCATCCGGTCCCTCGCAGAGCCTTCGGAACGCGCTCAGCCCCCGTACGGACGACTCCGCATCGGGGCTTGCAACCATTGCGGGGTCTCCGACGACCACCAGCAGCCGGTGCTGGCGGCTCATGGCGACACAGAGCCGGTTCTCCAGCAGCAGGAAGCCGTATCGCCGCCGCCGCGTGGCCTCGTCCTCGTCTTTCATCTGGATGCGGTTCGAGCGGGTCAGGGAGAGGAAGACGACGTCGAACTCCTTGCCCTGGAACGCATCGACCGTGCCGACGCGAAGCCGCTCGCGGCCGTCGCTGGTCCGGCGCCACTGATCCCGGATGCGGAATCCGCCTTCATCGTCGCGCTCCGCCAGCTCGACGCCGCACATCGAATCCAGGATCTCCTCGCGCTGTGCCGCGTAGAAGGTGATGACCCCGACGCTGAGCCCGGGATGACGCGACACCACGGCATGCGCCTCCTCGGCGACGCGCCGCGCCTCCGCCGGACGCCGTTTGCTGCGGCTCACGCTCTCCGGGCCACGTTCGCCCGGTACGTCGATCCACGCCGCCACCTTCCCGGCCAGCGCCGTACCGTCCTTCAGGGACACGTCGTGCGCGAACTCCTCCTCGTCGCGGCCCGATTCGAATCCTTCCCCGTGCGGTTCGTAGAACCGCTCGCTGACGAACCGGCCGAGGACGGGATGCATCCGGTACTGCCGATCCAGCGTCACCGTGCGCTTGACCCCATCCTTCCGCTCACGTTCGCGCAGCTCGGTGAACAGCCTCTCGAAGAGGCTTTGGCGCAACGCGGAGCGGGTTTCCTCCTGAACCGACTGCTCAAGCTCGCGCTCGACGTCCGGCTCGAGCAGGTGAGGAAGCTGCCGGTGATCGCCCACGAGGATGATCCGCCGCTCCGCGCGCGCCATGGGGATCAGGAGATCGAGAGGATTCGACCGCGCCGCCTCGTCCACGATCACCGTGCGGAACACCGTGTCTTCCCCGCCCTTGGCGTCGGCCATCCGCTGGCTGACCGCCTGCTGGCAGGTCGCGGCGAGCACCATGGAGTAATGCTGCACGGCGTCCCGGACCCCGACGGGGTCGCGTTCCAGCGCCTCGATCCACTCGGCGATCGCGTCGTCCGCGCCGGGCGCGGTCTCTTTCGCCCTTTCCGTCAAGGCGTCGACCACGCGCATGAGCACCGTTTCCACATCGGCGTGCGGACGAGGCGCGGCGGAGCCGTCGTCCGCCGGCCGCAGCCGATCGATGAGGGCGTTCCTGGCCTCCCGGAGCCGAGCCAGCAGCTTGTCGGCGACGGCTGCTTCGGGGTCCTGGGAAGCAGCCTGTTCAAGGCAGTCCGCCTCCTCGCCGGTCAGCGTGAAGCCGTCGAGCCGGCGCAGACGCCGGAACGCCTTGTGGGCGTTGGCCGGTCCGTCGTCGGAGAACGGCGCCGCCTCGACGCGGAGCGCGCGCACGGCCTTGAGCGCGAAGGCGCGGTCTTCGTCACCGGCCTGGATCGACGGTGGTTGGGACAGCTCGACTCGGAGCCGCACCAGATCATCCGCCAGCTCCGAGGGCAACCAGGGGCCGGCCGCCTCCGATACGCGGCGGAGCACCGCGGCCGGCTCGTCACGGCCCGCAGGGGCCTTCAGGTACGTGATGGCTATCTCACGCACAGTACGAAGCATGCCGTGTACCGAATCCTCCGCTCCCGTCTGGCCGCGGGCGGCGCGCACCGCCTGCGCAGTCTCCGTCGCCCAGATATCGACCCCGTCCCGTGCCTCGTCCGATCCACGGCGGTAACCCACCTTGACGGCGGGGAAGCCCATGACCCGGGTGGCCGCGGCGGCGTTCTCCACCGCGTCGTGCTGAAAGCTGGTGAGGAGCGTGTTGCCCGACAGTCCGCCGGGGCCGACGCCCTCGTCCTGCTCCGCGAGTCGGGCTTGCAGCGCGGCGATCACGCGGGTCTTGCCCGTTCCCGGCGGCCCCTGCACCAACGCGATGTCCGGTGTGTTCAGGGCGACGTCGAGGGCGATCCTCTGCCGATCATTGGGAGCCGGAAACACGTCGCGCACCGCCTTGGTGATCGGCTGCAAACGGCGGCCATGCCGTTCCGGGACCGGCTGTCCCTCGATGATCAGGCCAAGTTGGGGAATTGGATTGGCACAGCTTCGGATCCGTTGCCAGGCATCGGTGCGCCGCCGGATGCGCACCTCGTCTCCGCCGAGGCTCACGAAGAGATAGCCGCGGCCTGGCGGCTCCCGGTCGTCCTGATCCGGGGGCGGGCGAAGGTCGAGGCACGGCGGCGACGTTTGCCTCCCTGCAAGCTCACCGGTGAACGGCCGCCGCGGCGTTCTCGACGATCCTGCGGAGTCCTCACCCTGAATGTCCGGGGGAACCTCCTCGCCCGCCTCGAGCGACTCGCCGTCGAGCGTGTCCAGCCTCTCCGGCAAGTCGCCGTCCTTTCCTGCCCCGACATCGACGCGAAAGCGCCGGATTCCGTCGGGAAGTTGCCGGCAATCGGAGTAGGACACCCATCGGAACCGGCGTGCCCGCCGCAGGATTGCCTCGCGCTCCTTGTCGTTGTACCTCTGCCAAAGCCCAAGGTAGCTGTCCGACTGCGCAACGAGGGTGTCGAGCTCGGTTCGTGCGGTGCTCCGGAACTGGCCTGCAATACTCGCGTCGCAGAAGCGAATCTGCCCGGACGCGAGGTAGATGGGACGGCGCTCGTCGCCCTCGACCGCGCGCCGCGCGCCGACGATCCGGGTCGCCCGAAGGCGGTCGTCCGGGCCGCGCTCGACGTCCGCCGCGAACCCGGCGCCGTAGAGCCGGAAGGCGGTCTTCCTTCCAGCCTCCCGCCCGGGCGAGCCGGAGAGAAACGCCCGTGCCCTCGACGGATCATCGGGGTCGCGGGGCGGGAGCAACATGCGCTCCGTGAGCCACTGTACGGCGCCCTCGACCGACAGACGGCGCTTTTGCCGCTTGCGCAGGTCGTCGACGATCCGGTCGTCGACGCCGACGTCCACGGGCTCGTCGTCCCAGACGAAGGCCGCCGGGAACTCGTGAATACGGACGAGGACTCGGTCCGCCTGGCCGTTGGCGGGCGCGGCCTGCACCAGCCAGGCCAGCCGGGGCAGGCCGCGGAAGCCGAGCTGCCGGAGCGCATCCCGGTCCCCCGAACCGGCGCCTTCCACTTCCCAGGCTTGCGTACCGGCCCGGAGCAAGAATTCGCCGCCCTGCCCGTTGGTCAGGAACACCTCCGACTTCGGGACCAGGTCATCGGGAAAGCGCTCACCGTCCGCACGCCGCAGGTCCGCGGTCACCACACGGCCGTGGATCACGTCCGATACGTTCATCGGGCCACTCCTTGCCGGAGGTCGAAGCGGATGACGCGATGGAGCCGGTCATCGGGACCGGTATGGACCAGCCAGGACGCGCTTGCACCCCGGATCGCCAAGTCCTTCGGTTGTCCTCCGAACCGTCGTTCCCGGCCGCCGTCCAGCGAGGTGAGACGCCATCGCTCACCGTCGAGCGCTTCGAGGGTGATCCGATCTCCCGCGAACCCGACCCGCAGCCTCGCGGTCGGTCGAGACGTGCCGTGGGTGATGCGCTCGGGCAGCTCGACGGTCTGGTTGGCGGAAATGGCCACGGCATCGACCACTCGTTTCTTGCCGTCCGGCCCGTTCACGATTCCCGGCCGGGCGTCGATTTCACCCCCGCCGCTCGCGCGCAATCCTCCCGGGTCCCACAGAAAGACCGCGGCAAGGACGAAACCGGGCCGGGAGGCGCCGCACCAAGGGCAGGCGTTGCGATTGCAGAAGTAGCTGCCGGCGCATTCGGGACAGGTCACGGTCCGATCCGCGGCCCGGTGCAGATGCTCACCCCACTGCGCCAATCCGGGCCGTTCGTCGGGATCGGACAGTCCCGGCCCGAAGACCCGGCTGAAGTCTTCCCGGAGGATCCGGGACAGCACGATCTCGCGCGGGATGCCGTCACTCGACCGGTTGCGGTCGTCGCAGGCCGCATCGATCCACGGCAGACGGCCGGCGAGCGCCCGCTCTTCCAGCTCCGGCTCCCCGTCGCGCACCGCGTCGCCGAGCAGGGGATGTACGAGGGCCAGGGTCTCGAACGCGAGCACCGCGAAGGCGTGGGCGTCGCCGAGCGTGTTCTGCACCCCGGTCCCCCGGACCACTTCGGGGGCACCGTAGCCCGGCGTGTAGAGCGGTCGTCCCGCTGCCGTCGCCGTACGCAGGTTGTCCGTGTCGATCAGCCGAACCTCGCAAGCGTTCGGGCGTTCGGAGACGAAGACGTTGTGCGGCGACAGATCGACATAGACCAGCCCGCGGCCGTGCAGCTCGGCCACGACCTCCGCCACGCGGGCGAGAAGCCGGAGCCGTCGGCGGAGCCCACCGCCCTCGAAATACCATTCTGCGATCCCCTTCGTACCCTTCGGAGGACGCAGCAGCGACCCGAGCGGCGCCATGCCGGTGAACAGCTCCATGACGTACCCCACGTGCGGAGGGCGAAGCTGCTCGATCGGCCGGGCGACGGCCAGACCCTCGAGAGGAAGACGCCCCACCATGGCGAGCTGATCACGGAGACGCTCGCGAGCCCGAGGCGAACGGTCGCGAAGGAGCTTGACCGCCATGCGCTCGCCCTCGACCGCGAACACGACGCCCTGGCCGCCCCGCCCGAGCTCGCGGCCGATGCGGTAGCGGTTTCCGTGGATGGACGTGACGGTATCCGGCTTGCTCATGAGCACGCTCCCGTTACGCCCGCATTCTCGGCCAGGACCACGATCGTCTTGTCGTCCACATGATGGGGAACGGGCCAGTCGCGAAGCTCCCGACAGAGGCGGCGCCAGCGGGCCGAGGGGGCGAGGCGGCCGACGTCGGCCGACAACCAGTCCACGAACGCGCCCAGCCGCTCGGGGTCGAGGTCGTCCGCAACCCCGTCGGTGGCAAGGACCACCACCCGGCCCGGGTTTGGTGGTTCGGACGCGATCCACCAGTCGTCGATGCGATGCGGCGCCCCCAGCGCCAAGGTCTCGTTTCCGAAGGCGTCCGGGTCCCGCCTTCCGAAGGTCGCCATGCTTCCATCGATCCCGCGGACGATGGCGAGTCCGTCTCCAAGACCCGCGAGCAGCAGACGGCCGCCGGGTTCCCGGAAAGCGAATGTGCAGGTGCTCGCGCACTCGGCGGGCGCACGGGGAGCCAGTTCGAGACGCCAGAGGATCTCCACGAGGCGTACGAGGTATACCGGGTCCACCGAAGACGCCGTCCCGGGCCAGAGCCCGACGGCCCGCCGCAACGCCCGGCACGCCGCTCGTGCACCGGCGTCGGAGGCGGGCCGTGAACCCACCCCGTCGCAGGCTCCGATCAGGTGGCCGAAAGGCCCGGCGGCCCGAACCCAGGCATCCTGGTTCACACGCCCTTCCCGACGATTGCGCGGCCCTCGAACGGAGGCACCGTACATCTCGACCGTTCCGGCCATCCTCAGAAATCGTCGAGGTCGGCCGGGTCGATGTCCACCGTCCGGTTGGGCTGGCCGCTCCGCGAGCGGGAGGTCACGCTCATGGTCACCCATCGGAAGAACTTCCGGATCTCGCGCGCTTCGTGCGCTTCGAAGACCCGCCCCTCCGGATCGTCGAGAAATTCGCGTAGTACGCCGTGGTCGGCGTCCGCGCCGATGGCGAGGGCGAAACGTTGCGCCTTGGCGGCGCGTTCGGAGCCCAGCAGCCGTTTGAGCGGTTCCTCCCACTCGTCGTTCGGCAGCCCGTCGCTCACGAGCACGATGGTGGGCCGGTACGCCCGGCTCGGTACGCGGTCGCGGTCCTCGACGAGGTCGGTGACGAGGCCCAGCGCGGCGCCCATCGGGGTCCGGCCGCTGGCGCTCATCGGCGTCCACTTGGCCTCGCTCGCCGGGGTCAGGGGTGTATGGAGAGCCGCCGTGCCTCCGAACGTGACCACGGCCAGATGGATCTCGGCCCGCCCGTCATCCTCTTCCTCCGAGAAGGCGGCCTGCATCTCCGCCACCGCGGCATCGAGGGCGTCGATCTTGCCGTCCGCGGCCATGCTGCCGCTCACGTCCGCCATCAGGATGACGGGCAGAGGACGTGCCGTCGAGACGGTGAATTCCTTCAAGCTGGCCATTTTCTACCTCCTTTGCCGACATTCCGGGCGTCGAACCGTCAGGGGTCGCAGCTCGACCCGATGTGACGGCGTGGGACATCCGTTGGGTGTCCGAGCCGTCACTATCGCCGGCTGAACGGTGATCCCGCAATCAATGGGTACGCTTCCCGCGCAGTTGTCCTGCGCCGGAATCGAGGACGGAGACCCCGGAAGTCCTGGTTCCGGTAGACGGTGAGGATCGTGCCGTCCGGGGTGCAGACGATGTGGATCCCTTCGTAGGGAGCCAGATCGATGCCGCGTCGCCGAAAGCAGCGGACTTCCTTCCGCCCGAGGGCGTGGACCGCCGCGCCGCGAACGTGGACGACCCGCCCGTGATCGAGCACAGCCCGAACCGCGGTCTCCGTGATTCCTCTTGCCGTCATCCGGTGCGAGGCGTGCATCGTCAGCCGATCTTTCGGCTCCTGGCCACTCCGTTGTCGTGCTGGTTCGTACATTCCGATGGCTCCCTGTGAATGATTCCCGGTATGCGGCGGCAGGCTCATGCCGCCGCCGCTCGCCATCAGGGAGTGCGAAAGGCGTGCCAGATTCGGAAAGTTCAGGCTGGATGATATGCAACTATTTGTTTTTATATTAATTATCAGTGAAGCAGGAGGTGGAGGATCACGGAGATCGTGGATTCCTCCGATCGTCGTTCGTTCTGTTTTTCGGAAAACGTCTTCCGAGAATCGGAACATTTCTTCACGTATCCTTGGCCCAGCTCCGAAGGGCTCTCTCCGTAACGTCACAGATCCGGTCCACGGGGATCCCTCGTGTCTTCGCAAGCCGGCGGAGCTCTCCTCCCAGATACGCCTTGAGGTCACGCTCGACCGTCTTGGCGGGAATGTGTCCGGCCGCGTCAAGAGCATCGTCGAGCGGGTTGCAATCGGCGAAAGCTCGAGCGACGGCCCTCGACAGGCTCTCGCCGTCTTGCGCCGCTCCTGGGTGAGCCTCGTCCAGGCTTCGCAGGGCATAGGCGACGGCGTCGGAGGGTGCGAGCGGTTCGTGCGTATCGCTTCGGGCGGCCAGGAGCCGGTACGCGACGCGGAACAGGTCCCGGAGGTTGCCGGGCAGCGGATGGCGTTCGAGCGCGGCGGCGATCCGCCGATGCAAGACGGCTTCCAGCCGGGCGTTGCGTTCGTCGACGCCGGACCGCCGGGCCGCTTCCCGATACGCGGACTCCCAGAGCCACGGCAACTCGTCCCGGATCTCGCGCAAGGACGGGAGCCGAAGCACGAGGAGACTGATCCGATCGAGGAAGTCCGGGTCGAGACGGCGGCGCAGCTCGTCGCTCTCGACGTTGGTCGCGCACAGGAGCCGAAAATCACTCTTGCGCGGCCGATCGTCCCCCAGAGGAACGTATTCCTTCTCCTCGATCGCCTTGATGAGCAGCCGCTGGAGATCGCGGCTCACGTCGCCCACTTCGTCGAGGAACAGCGTGTCGCCGTCGGCCACGGAGAGCAACCCCTCCCTGTCGGCCGTTGCGCCGGTGAACGCGCCCTTCCGGTAGCCGAAGAGCTCGGCGCGCATGGTCTCCGGGCTGTATTGCCCGCAGGCTACGGCCGGCCAGTGACGATCCTGGGCTTCCCGCCGAAAGGGGCTGTGGAGCCTGATCCAGTTTGCGAGCGTCGTCTTCCCCGTACCTCGCTCGCCGAGTAGCAGAACGGGGACGTCGAGGCTCGCGAAGCGGCGGGCTTCGGTGAAAAGCTGCCGCATCCGCTCGGTACGAAATCTCGCCGGGTCCCAGACGACGCCCTGTTCCTCGGACGTGACCTGGCGCGGGCGGGCGGCCTTGTAGGCCTTGTAGAAGGTCTCGATGCCGAGCTCCACCGGCACCACGGCGGGACGCCCGTGCCTTTCGGCCTTGCGATACGATTTCACCAGGACGAAGGGCGGCTCGACGAAGCCGGTCTCGGCCATCAGCACCCAGAGGGTCTGCATCGAAGGGGTGCCCGGGCTGATGTGGATGACGAGCTCGCGACCGGAGAACCGCCGCCTCAGCTCCGGCACCTTCTGCCGCAGAAAACCGAAGATGGTGCGGTGGTCGGTGGGATCGTCGCCGGGCCATGGTTCGAGATGCAGTTGCAGGTCAGGCAGGCGTTCGCGAAGGACCTTGGCCGTGTCTTCGACGGCGTGTCGTTCCCGTTCGTCCTCCGCGCCCTTGGTCCTTCGATGCAGGAGCACCGCCTCGCCGATCGCATCGGCGAAGGGCGAATCCTCGTCCAGCAGCACGGTCAGCGTCGGTCCTGGGACAGGCTCGCCATCGGCGATACGGTAGGTGTGCCCGGGCCACTCGCGCTCGAAGGGGTCGTTGTTGACGGCGATCCACGAGATCAAGACCGGCGATGCTGCGGAAAACCTTGAGTACGGATTGACTCGCGAGACTCGTGCCCGCCGTCGGGCCGTGGTGTCGGGATCCGATGCCATTGCGCATATCCGCCGTTCATCAAACAGGTTTTCAGGACTCTGTGGGGAATGGGCGAGAATTTCCCCATGATCTCGTAGACGTTCCACGACCATCGCCACGACCCGGTCGCGCTCGGGGGAGCGCTTCGGGGCGATGAGCCGGTCGAGTCCCAAGCGCCGGACCAGGGTCAAGAGCAGCTCGACGTGGCCGTGGGGTGCCGAGCGTTCGATGGTGAAGGCGGCTTCGGGGGAGACCAGACGCTGGCCCTTGAGCACTCGGCGCAGGGAATCGACCTTCTCCGCGGGCCAGTCGGTGAGGTTGGCCAAGGTCTTCTTGCGCACCCTTGCGCCCTCGCGCCAGCCTTCTCGCAGCAGGATCGCGGGGCGGGAGTTGCGGTTGGGGACGGTTTCGATATAGATGGGAACGAAGGTATCCCGTCATCTTCTCAACGTCAAGTTCCATATCGTCATTTACATGGGAACAATATCCAGCGCCTCCCATGCACTCTTTTGTTTACCAATCAAACAATTACTCTCAATTCAACCCCCAAAATCCCAGGGAACTTCGGTCTAGTTCCAGGGTGGCGTTGCCGCCAAGTGCGGAGGCGTAACGTGACAGCCATTTGCCGCCGGCATGCTCCTCGGGCTGGCGGCGGACCCTGTAGCCTCGGGCAGCAAGGAGACGATTGAGCGCGGCATCGACGACCGGGCGTTCGGCCTCCATCTCCGCCCGGTCGAGTGCGCCGACGTAGTTCAAGTCGATATCGACAGAGAGCCGGTCGAGGGGGAGGTGGAAAACGTTGAGCGCTGTTCCTCCCTTGAGGGCGAGACGTTCCGACAGGATCGGATCCCGGGCGATCTCCCGCAACGGATCCAGAAGCCACAATGCCTTTTCGAGTGTCCCGGGCTGGTATCCGGTCTCGTTGGCGAGGCGCTGCAGCGTCCGGGCGGAGGGCAGCGCCATTCACAGCCCTTCGAAGCGGCGCTCGACGATGCCGATGGGGAGGATGACGTTCCAACCGCGGATCGTCCTTCCTTCCCCCGGCTTGGCGCCAGCGGCGCTCGACGATGCCGATGGGGAGGATGACGTTCCAACCGCGGATCGTCCTTCCTTCCCCCGGCTTGGCGCCAAGGGCATATCGCGTCCGGGACGGCGCCAGTGCGCGGAGGTCTTCGAGCACGCGGTCCGGCACACCGAGCCGCTCCCGTTCGCGTTCCAGCCAGGAACCCAGCGCGCCGGCGGCCGTGGCGTTGCCGCGCGCGCGTGAGTGCCGGACCAGTGCCGCGGCGTCGACGCGGGCCACCAGATCCGGCGAATTGAAGAGCTCCTCCGCGCCTCCGGCCAGATCGTAGCGGTCGAACAGATCGGCGATGGTCCGCTCGACCGTCGTCACCTCGACCCCCAACCCCAGGCGGTCGATCACCGCCACGCCGTCGGCCGGTACTCCGTTTCGCAGGGCAAAGTCGCGCGGCGGCTTGATGAACCGGCAGGTGAATCCGACCGCCTCGAACGTGCCCGGCTCCCCGCGCGCGATGATCTGCACCTCATATCCCTCGGAGTAGGCGCAGCCATGCAGCCCGAGGGCCGAGTGGCAGGCGATGATACCGTCCCGTCGCAGGCGGGAAGCGGCCAGGAAGCGATCGACGGACCAGATCCGGGCGTCGGCGTGTCTGGGCACGGACGCGAAGACGCCCCGCGCGATACGCCGGACGTTGCCCGCCTGCAGATGCTGGGTGAGCATCGCGGTGACGGTCCTGTCACCGGGGCGGCGGCCGACGGCGCGGCGTATTCGTCGCGGTGGAAGACCGGGTGTGCGCTGAAGAAGGGCGCGGAGATGAGCCGAGACATGACGGATTCGGGACGTTTCATGCAAATCGATGAAAACCATATATGAAATATGACTTCGGCCGTCAATGGCGCAACATTCGCGTGCCACTACGCCAAAGGCGCCCACGAAGTCCGCCTCGCCATCCGACCGGCGGTGGCGCCGGTCGGCGCCCTTCGCGCTCGGACTTCAGCGCCTGAAGCTCGGCGCGCAACGCGCGGATCTCGGCCAGGAGGTCGGTGTGCTCCTCGTGGCTGGCCTTCGCGTATTTCTCTTCCGCATCGTGGTAGCTCTGCATCGCATTGACGACCATCGCGATACGGAGAGCCGGTCGAGGGCCTGCATTCCCGCCCTCGGATCCGTGTTCAATGGCTCGTGCCGCGGGAGCGGGTGATCCTGTTGTAGACGTTGTACTTGCCCGAGGGCTTGCTCATCGGGATGCGCCTGACCTCTTCGAGGGTGTCCGCGTCATAGACCACCACCGCGCCTTGCCGGTCCCGGATGCTGAGCAGCGCGTGGCGTCCGTCGCGGGTGAACTCGACGTGGGCTGCGGTCTTTCCCGGCTCGGGGCGCAAGGTCGCGACGATCTCCAGGCTCGACTTGTCGATCACGTGCACCGCGTCGCGGTGCGGGCCGAAGAAGACGTCCACCCACGCGTAGCGCGAGCGCTCGTGGCTGCGCATGAAGAAGCCGGGACCGAGGGTGTCGATACGCTTCACGGTGCACCAGGTCCTCATGTCGATGACGCTGACCGCGCCTTCCTTCAGGTTCGGCGTCGCCAGCACGGTGCGCCCGCCGCTCTCCCAGGTGATGCCGGAGCCCAGGTGCGGGAGCCCCGGCAGGTCGATCTCCGCGATCCTGCGTCCGGAGTCGAGCGCCACGACTTGGCCGAAGCCCTCGCGGGAGGCGCCGATCAGGTGGGTGTAGTCCGGGTCGAAGAAGAAGTCGTCGAGGATGCCGTCGAGCGGGAGCTTGCGGATTGCGTGCGGGCCCGGGCGGGGGAACGCGGATTCCGGTGACCGAAGGGGAAGGGCGTCCCGCGCGAGCCCGTCCTCTCCGGAGGCCGCGGACTTCGCAGATCGGTGGGCCTGTTCGTCGGACCCGGGACCTCCACCCGCGCCGGGGGCCGTGCTCGTGAACGATTCGGGAGCAAGATTCCGGCAGGGGATCTCCCACACTTCAGGAAGATCCTTCAGCGCGGCCACGAAGCTGCCGCGCGGCGGCGCCGCGTACACCGCGCTTACCCGTGAGGTCTCCCCGCGATCGTTTTCGACCGGGATCACCGCAAGCGGCACGAGCTCCCGGGCGTCGAGCAGCACCAGGGTATGCGGCAGGTAGTTCGCGACCATCACGTACCGGCCTTCGCAGGACACCGCGAGGTTGCGGGTGTTGATGCCGGCGCGGATCTCGGCGACCGGGGTGAGGTTGTAGAGGTCGTACTGGGTGATCCAGCCGTCGCGCGAGGCGAGGTAGACGAAGCGCCCGTCCGGAGAGAACTTGGGTCCGCCGTGCAGCGCGTAACGGGTGGGAAAGCGGTGCAGCGGCTCGAAGCGGTCGCCGTCGAGTACGGTGGCGTGGTGGTCGCCCTGCTCGACGACGATGAACAGGGACAGGGGATCGGCCGCGAACGCCGGCTCGCCGCCCAAGGTGTCCAGCGGCCGGTGCATGACATGGGTGCGCTCGATCTCCGCCATGCCGAAGCGCGGCACGGTCTCGGGCGGCGTGTAGATGAGGTCGACCAGCGCTTCGACGGCGTCCGAGCCGATGACGCCGGAGAAGCCCGGCATCTGGGTGGCGGGGCGGCCTTCGGCGATCACCCTTGCGGCAACGGCGCGGCGCAGCCGCTTGAGGTTGCCCGGCAGCAGGGCCGGACCGATGCCGCCGAGGCGCCCGGCGCCGTGGCAGGACGCGCAGTGCCTGACGAACAGCGTCCTGGCGTTCGATGCCTCGGCGTCTTGTGGAGTCTCTGCCGCGGGTGTCGTCGATGCCGGCGGTGTCGCCGCTGCGGGGTGCGCTGCCGATGCCGCGAGCATCGGCGGAGTCCCGAGGGTTGCCGGCAGGTCGGGCGCCGCCGGTACCGACGGCGGCGCGAGCAGCATCAGCGCAGCCACCGCGCCGGGGATCCGGCGGATCGGAAGTTGCGGAGAGGACGAGCCTTCGGCCCGCGGCGGGCGGGACGCCCGCGTCCCGGAGGGATATGCCGTTCCCAGGGAGCCCTTTCCAGGCTCAGGGACGTTGGTACGGCTCGCCGGTGCCATCCGGGCCGGAAGTGGTTCCGAAGAGCATCCGGATGGCCTTACGCCGTTCGTCTTTCGGGCCGGCACGGATCGAGCTCCTCGTCGAAGAGGTAGCAGGCGGGGTCTTCGGCCCAGGGGTCGCCGGTGATCCGATGGGCGCGCACCCGGGTGTTGCCGCCGCATACGTCGAGATATCCGCACGCCCCGCAACGTCCCTTCACCGGCCGCGGCCGCTGCCTGAGCCCCGACATCAGGGCATCGCGGGGGTCGCGCCAGATCTCGGAAAAGGGGCGCTCGCGCACGTTGCCGAGCGGGTAGTGCCACCAGAACGTGTCGGGGTGCACCACGCCCAGGTTGTCGATGTTGGCGACGTTCACGCCGGAAGAGTTGCCGCCCCATTGGGCGAGCCTGGCGCGCAGGTGGGCGACGCGCGCGGGAAAGCGCCGCGCCGTCCAGTGCAGGAGGTAGACCCCGTCCGCGTCGTTGTTGCCGGTGACGTACTCGCGATCGGGAGCGCCGCCGGTCGCGTCGCGCCACGCGGCCTCGAACAGGCGATCCATCGCCTCGCGCGTGGTGCGGTGCACGGCGTCGGACTTGCGGTTGCGGTTGCCGCGGCCCGCGTAATTGAGGTGGGAGAGATAGAACTTGTCGATTTCCTCGTCCGCCATCAGGGCGAGGAGGTCGGGCAGATCCGCCGCGTTGTCCCGGGTCAGGGTGAAGCGCAGACCCACCTTGATGCCGTGCTCGCGGCAGAGGCGGATGCCGCGCAACGAGGCGTCGAACGCTCCTTGCCTGCGTCGGAAGCGGTCGTGGGTCTCGCGCATGCCGTCGATGCTGATGCCGACGTAGTCGTATCGGATCGTCGTGATCGCATCGATGTTGTGCTCGTCGATCAGCGTGCCGTTCGAAGAGAGCCCGACGTAGAAGCCGAGCGCCTTCGCGCGTTGCGAGATCTCGAAGATGTCCGACCTGAGCAGCGGCTCGCCGCCCGAGAGGATCAGCACCGGCACCCCGAACGCCTTCAGATCGTCCATGACCGAGAAGATCTCCGCGGTGGACAGCTCGCCCGGGAAGTCGCGGTTCGCGGAGATGGAATAGCAATGCTTGCAGGTCAGGTTGCAGCGCCGGATCAGGTTCCAGATCACCACCGGTCCCCGCGGTTTTCGTACCGGTCCGATGGGCGTCGGCTCGATCAACTCGCGCATGTACCGGGAGATCCTGAACATGGTGGGTCCTCGGGGTCAGTCCTCGGATGCTTTCACCGCGCCTGCCCCGGGAACGCGGGCGTCCCGCCCGCAACACGCTGGAGGCGTAGGCTTTTCGGGCATCGCGGCCCTTGGCCATACAAGACCTGTGGCTGCCCTGATGATGCTTCGCCCAAGGAGGCGTGTCCCGGGAACGGTGCGTCCTTCCAGGACACGAGTGTCCCGCCCGCTTGGGGCCACGGGACTGAAACCGGGCTCATCGGGTTCGCCCCGCTTGCAAGGAGCGGCTGTTTGCGATGGGCGAGGAAGGATCGGTGGCAGGCGCCGATGCGGGCGAAACGCCCGCGTTCCCGGGAGACGCCCGTACTCCTGAAGGATCCGGCGCCCACCGCCCTGGCCCGTCAACCGCGGCATCGGAAGGCGGGTCGAGCTTCTTCGATTCGTTGTCCGCGGTTCGGGCGGAAGACCGATCCACCGTTTTCAGCCTCAGTCCGGCCTTCTTCAGGATGCGGCGGCTGTACAGGACCTCGTGGGCGCAGCAGCGTCCGCCCAGTACCCCCCCGATCTCGGCGACGTGCGCCTCGACCTCCGTACGGGTGCGTCCGTGCACCATCGCGAACAGATTGTAGGGCCAGAACGGGGGATGCCTCGGGCGCCGGTAACAATGGCTCACGAACGGCAGGGCACCGATCGCGCGGCCGGCCTCGCTCACCTCCGCGTCGCCGACGTTCCACACCGACATCCCGTTGGCACGGTAGCCGAGGGCGTAGTGGTTCGGCACCGCCGCAATGCGTCGGACGGCGCCGGTGTCGAGCATGCGTTGCAGGCGCCGCATGACCTGCGCCGGCTCGAGGCCGAGTTTCTCGGCGACCGCGTGACAGGGGCGCGGGACCAGCGGCAGCCCTTCCTGGGTGGCGGCGACGATGGCGCGATCCACCGTGTCGAGTGGACCGCCGGACGTGGGCCGGCGCAAGGCGCTCCCGATGCTCGTCGTATCGAGTGCGTGAGCGCACATTGCGCCGGCCCCTCCGGCCCCTCGCCTCCCCCCGCACAGCCCGGCCCCGACGCGGCCCTCCCCCCGCATCGGCGCGTCGCGTGCCGGATGTTCGGTTCCGGCCCGCGACGCGGTCGTCTCGTGAGCGTGCTTCACGACGGTCCCTCCGGGATCCTTCCCGGTGCGGAACCTGAGCCCGATGTAGTACTCCTCCAGCTTCGGCATGTCGTAGACCGGATACCCGGTGTGCGACGCGATCGCCTCGATGACCCGCGCGATCGCATCGGAAGCCTCGGTGGCGAGCACGAACCACAGATTCAGCGCGTGTTCGCGCTCGTAGTTGTGCGCCACCTCGTCGAAGCCGTTGACCTGCGCCGCGACCGCATCGAGCCTTTCGGGCGGAACGGACATGGCGGCGAGGCTCACCGCCCCGCCGAGGCGCTCGGCGTCGAACATCGGTCCGAAGCGAGTGAGCACGCCGCCCGCGAGCAGGCGGCGCAGATGCTCGATGAGCGCGGTTTCCCCGATCCCGAGAGCGTCGGCCGCTGCCGCGAACGGGCGCTCGCATACCTCGACGCCGTCCTGCAGCGCGTCGACGATTGCACGGTCGAGATCATCCATGGAGGTCTACCTGGGCCGCAGCCTCCACTCCCATGGACGGGGATCCCGCCGGACCGTGGCGCAGTCGCCCGGCGAGGGCGGTCTCCCCGGTCCCGAGGGCCTCGGCCGACACCGAAGACGGGCGCTCACACACCATGACGCCGCCGCAACGCATCGGCAAGGGCAAGGCCGGGTGACCCCCGGACTTACCCATGGACCGCAACCTCCACTCCCGTGGATGTCCAATCCGGGGCGTAACGGGCGCCACGCTGGCGGAAGCGGCGGCGGCTGAACAACACCACGCGGTCGAGATTGTGGACCGCGTCCGGCAGCAGCTCGTCCATCCAGCCTCTCACCTCGGCCCGGTCCCGCCCGTGCAGCATGCAGTAGAGGTTGTAGGGCCAGGTCGGGGGACGCCGGGTGCGCCGGTAGCACAGCGTGACCGGCGCGAGCCGGGCGAGACGCTCGCCGAGCGCGTCCACCCGATCGTCCGGGGCGTCGAAGACCACCATCGCGTTCGCGCGATAGCCGAGCTCGTGATGGCGCACGACCACCCCCAGGCGCTTGATCACGCCGTCGCACAGCAGGCGCCCGATTCTCCGAATCACCTGGACCTCGGAGAGGCCGATGCGTTCCGCCACCGCCGCGTAAGGGCGGGCGGTGAGCGGCAGGCCGTCCTGGATGGCGCCCACGAGGCGCCGGTCGAGCAGGTCGAGCGCCTTCGTCGCGGTTGCGCAAGAGCCCGAACCTGCAGCCACGGCCGCCGAGGACGTCGGGGTGGTCGAGGCCACCGGGGTCGCTCGGGCCGCCGAAGTCACCGGAACCGCCGGCGTTGCCGGGACCGCCAGGGCGACGGGGACTGCCGGGGCGCCCCGGGCCACCGGAGATCCCGGGGTTGTCGGGGCCTCCGGAGTCGCGGCAGCCTGCGCAGCCGCCGGCGCCGGCTCATCGCGGCTCTCCGCCGACGGCCGGCGCCACAGGGGGAAGCCGAGATCGATGTGGTAGGCCCGTTCGAGGCGCAGGTCGAGTACTTCGAGGCCGGTGCGCCGCCGGATCCCCGCGAGGGCTTCGTCGAGGGAGTCCGCGCATGGCGTGGTGAGCACGAACCAGAGGTTGACGGCGTGCTCCCGCTCGTAGTTGTGGTTGACCGCAGGACAACGGTTCACGCATTCGGCGACCGACTCGATCCGCACCGGCGGAACCGCCATCGCCGCCAGGGTGCTCGCGCCGATGCGGCCCGGCGTGAGCACCGGGCCGACCCGGCTCACCAACCCCCGGCGCTTGAGTGCGGCCAGGCGCCGGAGCACCTCGCCCGCTTGACAGCCGAGGGAGTCCGCGATCTCTGCAAAGGGGGTCTCACAGATGGGGAAGCCGCGCTGGTGCTCGTCGAGCAGCCGCCGGTCCAGGGTGTCGAGGACTGCTGCGCCGGGAGATGTGAAGCTGACGACCGTCATTGCTCTACCGGTCGAGCAGGGGGGCGGGGACGCGCGGAAATGGACCGGGGAGAGAGCACAACGGGCTTTGCTTCATCGGGTTGCACGCCACAGCTACAGGCCGATGCGGTGGGCGCGGGCGGAGAAGAAGATCCCGCTCGGGTGCTCGGCCGCGATTTCGGCGAGCTTTTCGTAGCTTCGGGTGTCGTAGACGTCAATGCGGTTTTCGTCACGCACCGAGATCCACACCTGCTCCCCGCGCGGCGTAAACTCCATGTGCAACGCGGCCTTGCCGGGCCGCAACGATCGGGTGACGGCACCGGTCTCGGCGTCGATCACTTCGACCCGGTCGTTGTCCGGCAGGGTGAAGTTCACCCACACCTCGCGCCCGTCCGGCCTCGCGACCACGAAGATCGGCTGGCCGGGCATCGGCACCCGCTTCAGTTCGGTCCAGGTGCGGCGGTCGAGCACCAGCACTTCATGGCGACCCACCGCGGGCACGAAGAGCTTCTCGCCGGCCGCCGCCCACCCTTCGAGGTGCGGCATCTTGTAGACCGGGAGCGGCTCCTCGCCCCGCCCGTAGCCCGGCAGGATGCGGCGAAGGCCCTTCTGCGGATGCCACAGATCGAGGAGCGCGAGCCCGTCCTCACCGAACAGGCCCGCGACGTAATGGCGGCCGTCGGGGGTGATCAGGGCGTCGTAGGGCTGGCGGCCGGCCCCCGGGAATCGAGCAAGCCGCACCTCGCCGGATGCGTCCACGTCGGCTGTCCAGATCGCGCCGGCCTCGTAGAGGGTGAACACGAAACGCCGGCCCGGCGCGTCCACCAGCCCGACCACCTTCGAGCGCCGGCCGCCGGCCAGGGCAGGGATGTCCGCGACCGGCGCGAGGGTCGCCGCGTCGAAGATCCTGACCCCGCCCGGCTCGTAGTTGGAGACCGCCACCAGCGAGCCGTCCTGCGAGATCGCCCCCCCGATACTGTTGCCGGCCTGGACGATCCGGCGTTCGATGCGTAACGCCAGCAGATCGAGCTTGCTGAGCCCGCCGTCCCGGCCGAATACGTAGGCGTAACGGCCGTCGCGCGAATAGACCGCCGAGGCATGGGAGAGATCGCCGAGCCCCCCGATGCGGCCCAGCGCGCTTCTGTTCGTAGTCTCCACCACGACCACCCGGCCCGCGGCGCGTTCGATCACGATGCCCAGATCGCCGGTGCCGCGCAGATCACCGGGCTCGTGCGCATCGGCCGTCGCAACCCATCCGCCGAACAACGCGAGAAAGCCGGCGACCTGCACCCGGAATGCGCGCCGGCGGATCATCGCCCGCCCCTTTCTCCGGCGGTCTGCATCGCCTGTACCATCCAGCGCACCTCGCCGGGGCTGAGCAACGTCTTCCACGGGGGCATCGGCGTGCCCGGCCGCCCCTCCAGGATGATCTGTGCGAGCGCCGCCGGCGCGGCTCCGGCGAGCGCCTCGGCGGTGAGCGGCGGGCCGAGGCCGCCGTCGAGCCGCAATCCGTGGCACGCACCGCAATCGTGCCGCAGCATGTGCAGCAACTCGGCCTGGCGCGCCTCCGGCGGCTCACCGCCCGCGGCTCCGAGCGGACACAGGACGAGCACGGCGGCCGCACCTCGTCTTGAGGCCGGCGCGACCGCTCCTGGCGGCATGCGGCTACGCCGGCGGTCCGGTGTCCCCTGCTTCACGGGATCGACGCCGCGCCCGGCCGCCCGGGTTCGATGCCGGCGAATTCGGTGTTCCGGCGATCGATGTTCACGGACCCGGCGCTCCGGAACTCGGCGTTCCGCGCAGGTACCCCGGGCGCGCCGGGACCTGTCCCGATCGGGAACACCCGCTCCCGTTTCCGGCCATTCCGGCTCCTGTCGTCGAGGCTCGCGTGAGGGAAGGCCTGATGATTTCCAGGAGTGCCGGAATGGCCTTGATCTGGATCAAGGATGCACGAGGAGATGCCGGCGGGGCCGCGCGTACCCTACCGTGGCCGCGCGCTCGAATCGCGGGAGTGAGGGAGGTTCGAGCCGCTGTCGCGGGGTAGCCGGATCGCAACTCGTCTACGCGCGATCATCGAGCCTGACGAGCCAGGCCCTCGGTTTGGAGCCGGGCGCGTCGGCTACACTTGCCCGCACCGACCCTCCTCCGGCCCGACCATGACCGACGACCCGGGAGCCGCCGAGAGCGGGGAGCGCCTGCGCGCGATCCTCCACACAGCCGCCGATGCGATCGTCACCATCGAGGCGTCGGGCACGATCGAGTCGGTCAACCCTGCCGCCGAGCGGATGTTCGGGTTCATGCCCGGCGAGCTGCTCGGGCGCAACGTCTCGGTGCTCATGCCCCCACCCTGGCGTGAAGAGCACGATCGTTACGTCGCGCGCTACCTGCGCACCGGCGAGGCACGGATCATCGGCATCGGCCGCGAGATCGTGGCGCAACGCAAGGACGGCGACGTCTTCCCCGTCGACCTCGCGGTGAGCGAGGTGCGGCTCCCCGGCCGGCGGCTTTTCACCGGCATCATCCGCGACCTCACCGAGCGCCGGGAGATGGAGGAGCGGGCGCGGCTGCGGCTGGAGGACGCGGCCCACACCGCCCGGCTGCTGGAGCTCGGCGAGATGTGCTCCGGGATCGTGCACGAGGTGAACCAGCCGCTCGCGGCGATCGTGAGCTTTGCCGAGGGGTGCCTGCGCATGGTCCGCGACGGCCGGGCGGAGCCCGCGCTGGTCGAGGACACGCTCGGCCGGGTCGCCGAGCAGGGGGCGCGGGCCGGCGAGATCCTCTCCCGGCTGCACGATCTCGTGCGAAAGGGTGACGGTCGGCGCGAGACCTTCGATCTCGGCGCGGCGATCGAGGAGGTGCTCTCGCTCGTGGACCATGAGCGGCGGCGGCGGGGCGTTCGCATCGAGGTCGAGTACCCGCACGGACTGCCGCCGGTGAACGCGGACCGCGTACACCTCGAGCAGATCCTCCTGAACCTGTTGCGCAACGCCTTCCATGCGCTCGACGGCGCCGAGCGCCGGCAAGTGTGGGTAAGGGTGGAGTGCGCGGAGTCCGGCCGGGAGGAGACGGCGCGCGCGGATCGCGGTTCCGGGTTTCAGTCCACCGGCGTCCGAAAGCGGGATCCCGACCCGTCGAGGGACGTTGCCTCCGAACGGCGAAACAGCCGTCACCAATGCCGGCATGAGGGTGCAAGGGAAAGGAATGGGGAAGGTTCCGCGACCCGGTGGCCGGACGGAGTCTTCCCAGAGAGTTCCTCCAGTGGAAGGAGCAGGGAGAGGAACGGGGTATGGAGCCGCAAGGCGCCCGTGAACGAAGCCCCGGATGGACCCCGCGGCTCTGCAAGCGTCCGTCTGCTGGTGGACGACAGCGGACCGGGGATCGCGCCGGAGCAGTGCGAACGGATCTTCGAACCCTTCTACACCACCCGGCCGAAGGGCCTCGGAGTCGGGCTCGCCATCAGCCGCTCCCTCGCCGAACGTCACGGCGGGCGCCTGCGGGCGGAAGCGAAGGGCGCCGCCGGCGGCGCCCGGTTCGTGCTGGAGTTGCCGGGCGGAGTGAAGGACGCCCGCGGCAGGGAAGAGGCACGCGGGCCGGACGACACGCACGGACGCAGGACATGAGCGAAGAACCGGCGGTCTTCGTGGTCGACGACGACCCTGCACTACGCGACTCGATCGCGATGCTCGCCCGTGCGGAAGGGCTCGCCGCGCGGACGTTCGACTCGGCCCAGAGCTTCCTCGATGCGTGGGATCGCTCCGAGCCCGGCTGCCTGATCGTCGATCTCCGGATGCCGGGCCTGAGCGGACTCGATCTCCAGGAACGCCTGGCCGGCGACGCCGATGCCCCCCCGATCATCTTCCTCACCGGCTACGGCACCGTCCCCGCGGCGGTGCATGCGCTCAAGGCGGGCGCGATGGATTTCCTGGAGAAGCCCTTCGACCCCGCCACGCTGCTCGCACGGGTGCGCGAAGCGCTTGCCCGTGACCGCCGGCGGCGCTCCGCCGCCCGCCGTCTCGACGCCCTCACCCGCCGCGAACGCGAGGTCCTGGAACTGGTGGCGAACGGCAAGGCCAACAAGGCCATCGCAGCGGACCTCGGAATCAGCGAGCGCACCGTCGAACTGCACCGCGCGCGCGGGATGCGCAAGGCCGGGGTGCGTTCGGTCGCGGCGCTGGTGCGGCTGATGCGGAGCTGACCTGCCGGTTGCACGATGTCTGTCCATGCACATTCCTGGATGATCCCTTTGCCCGCGGCCACCGCCCGCGTGCCCTTGAAGGTGCGGCGGACCGGAGGCGGCGGCCGGACCGCCGCCGTCGCGAGGGCGGCATGAAGCGCGGCGCACTCATGATCCAGGGCACCTGCTCGGACGCCGGCAAATCCGTGGTGGTGGCGGGGCTGTGCCGGCTGGCGCGGCGGCGCGGGCTGCGCGTGGCGCCGTTCAAGCCCCAGAACATGTCGAACAACGCCGCGGCGTGCCCCGGCGGCGGCGAGATCGGCCGCGCGCAGGCGCTCCAGGCGCGTGCCGCCGGGCTTGCGCCGACGGTGGACATGAATCCGGTGCTGCTCAAGCCCCAGTCCAACCGCACCTCGCAGGTGGTGGTGCACGGGCGGGCAACCTCGATCCTGGAAGCGGGGGACTTTCTGGCCGGGCGCGCCGGGCTCGTCGCGCCGGTGCTCGAAAGCTTCGAGCGGCTGGCCGGCAGCTTCGACCTCGTAATCGTCGAGGGGGCAGGAAGCGCAGCGGAGACGAATCTGCGCGAGCGTGACGTCGCGAACATGGGATTTGCCCGCCGTGCGGAGGTCCCGGTCTGCCTGCTCGCGGACATCGACCGCGGGGGCGTGATCGCGGCGGTGGTGGGGACGCGGGTGGTGCTCGACCCCGGCGACGCGGCGATGATCACGAGCTTCGCGATCAACAAGTTCCGGGGCGACCCGGCCCTGTTCGACGGCGGGGTGCGCGAGATCGCGCGTCGCACCGGCTGGTCGTGCCGGGGCGTCGTCCCGTGGCTCGAAGCGGCCCGCCGCCTGCCGCCGGAGGACGCGGTGGCCCTCGAACGTCCGGCCCCGGCGCCTTCCCGGCCCGAGGGCGGAGGGATCAGGATCGTCGCGCCCGTGCTCTCCCGCATCGCCAACTTCGACGACGCCGATCCGCTCAGGATGGAGCCGGGGGTGGACTTCGCGTTCATCCCTCCGGGCACGCCCCTGCCCCGCGACGCCGACGTCGTCGTGCTGCCGGGAACGAAATCGACGATCGGCGATCTGAACTTCCTCCGGGCGCAAGGGTGGGATCACGACGTCATCGCCCACGCCCGCGCCGGCGGCCGGGTGCTCGGCCTGTGCGGCGGATACCAGATGCTCGGCCGGCGCGTCAGCGATCCGGACGGTGTGGACGGCCCTCCCGGCGAGGCGCCCGGCCTCGGGCTGCTGGACGTGGAGACGGTGATGCGCGGCGAAAAATCGGTGCGCCCGGTCAGCGGGACCTGCGCGCGCAACGGTGCGCCACTTTCCGGATACGAAATCCACATGGGCGCGACCACGGGCCCCGACACCGCGCGGCCCTTCGCGCATCTTGCGCGCGGCCCCGACGGCGCCACCAGCGCCGACGGCCGGGTGGAAGGCTGCTACGTCCACGGGCTCTTCGCCGGCGACTCCTTCCGCGCCCGCTGGCTCGACGGCGTGCGCGGCGGAACGGCCTCGGCGTTCGCCTACGAACCCGCGGTGGAACATGCGCTCGACGATCTCGCCGATGGGCTCGAGGCGGCGCTCGACGTCGACGCGATGCTTGCCGATGCGGGACGTTGAACGCGGGAACGGGCCTCCGGACGGTTTCGGCGAGTGCCTCCATACCGTGACGGCCGGACGTGACGGCGTTCACGCTCGCCGCGCCGGATGTTTTCGGCGTCGGCCTCCCGCGGGCACGGCTGCGGTTCACCGGCTGCCCGGAACAGGGGCCGTCATCGAGGCAAGAGCTTGTTATGATCTCCGGCCCCGGTTCCCTGGAAGAACTCGATGAGCAAGGTATTCGTCTACTGGGACAACTCCAACGTCTTCATCGGTGCACGCGACGTGGCCGAGGAGCGGGAAGGCCGGTTGGCGCGTCATCGTATACGTATTGACTTCAAGGCGACGATGCGCTTGGCGCACGCCGATCGTCCCGTGGAGAAGGCCATTGCAGCAGGCTCGGTTCCGCCGGAACTGCGTGCACTCTGGAACCGGCTGGAGGCTGCGGGCGTGCAGGTGGATTTGTTCGACCGCGGCGCGGTGGAGCGTGGTGAGCAGCAGGCCCCGGACCGCGTCCTGCAGTTGCAGATGCTGCGCGATTCTGCGGATTACAACGGTGATCCGGGCATCGTCGTCCTGCTGACCGGCGACGGCCATGGCTTCTACGATGGAGCAGGTTTTCACGCCGACGTGAATCGCATGTACCGGCGCGGCTGGCGAGTGGAGATTTTGTCGTGGGCCAACTCCTGCAGCCAGCGTATGAGGGAGTGGGTAGAGGAAAACGGCATCTTCGTAGCGCTGGACGATTATTATGAGGCAGTGACTTTTCTGGAGCCGTCGAGCCTCGACTATCCGACGGCGGACCCGCGCGAGCCGGCGGAGCTGGATTTGTCACGCCGCCCGATGGCGGCGGCACCGGACCCATAGCCGCCATCCGCCGTGCCGTGTACATGCTCTTTCCGCCCACGGCCCGTCTGACGGACCCGAGCCCATGACTTTCCACGAAGCACCTGCCTCACACCCTGCCCCGCCGGGCGCGAACGACGTGCGCGCCGCGCTGACGTTCATCGTTCCCCAGGACACCAAACCGTACTTCGAGAGCGCCGCCCTCACCGGCGGCGAACCGAGGGTGCACTTCAAGACCGAGGCTCGGCGCGTGGACGTGCGCGACATGCGCTCCGTCGCGGGCTCGCTGTCTCTCGACCGGCAGGGGTTTCTCCTGGTGCGCCACGAGACGGCGGTGGACGATCTCTACGACGACGAAGCGATCGCCGGTGTCTACGACCGCGAGCTCGAGACGTTGCTCACCGAGGTGACCGGCGCGGACCGAGCCGCGGTCTTCGACCACACCCGCCGCTCCGACAGCGCCGAAGGGGCGGCGAATCCGGACGGATTCCGGGGGCCGGCGAGCCGGGTGCACGTGGACTACACCGTGGATTCGGGGCCGATGCGCGCGGCCGATGCGCTCGGAGCGGAGGAGGTGGACCGGGTGCTGTCGTCCGGCGGGCGGATCGTGCAGGTCAACGTGTGGCGGCCGATACGCGGGCCGGTGCTGCGCACCCCCATCGCCCTCGCCGACGCGGGGAGCGTGGGTCCGGACGAGTTGATCGCCACCGATCAGGTGTTCCCGGACCGGGTCGGCGAGATCTACCAGCTCGCCTACGCCCCGGATCAGCGCTGGTACTGGGCGCCGAGGATGGAGCGCGACGAGGTGCTGCTCATCAAGGGCTGGGACAGCCTCGACGACGGAGGCGCCCGCTTCACCCCGCACGGAGCTTTCCAATTGGATGGCCAGGACCCTGCCGCCCCGCCGCGTGAGAGCATCGAGGTCCGGACGTATCTCGTGTTCGAGGGCCGGACGTCCGCCGGAGGGTGACGGCCCTCCGCGCACCGCGAGCAATGGGACGCCTGGATCGCCGAGGCGAAGCAGGCCCGCTGACGCCGTGCGCTCGGGCGGGCTCGGCTCGTTCTCCGTTACGCCGGGAGCGGATTGAGCCCGAGCCGCGTCTGACGGAGGTACACGGCGCCGATCAGCGCGAAGTTCATCGCGGTGAACGCGAACCCAGCCAGGAACGCGGGCGTATAGCTGCCGGTGAGGTCGAAGACCGCCCCGCCCAGCCATCCCCCGAGCGCCATGCCGGCAGCGGAGAACATGTAGTGGCCGGCGATCCGCCAGCCGGCCTCGTCGACGGGGAAGAGGAGGCGGATGATCAGGGGATAGCAGGGCATGATGCCCGAGAAGCCGAGACCGAACAGCAGCGCCGCGACGAACAGGCCCGCGTAGCTGGTGGTGAACGCGAAGGCGAGCATCATCACGGCCATGGAAGCCGACCCGATCAGGAGGGTGCGCACCCCGCCGATGCGGTCCGCGAGCATGCCGAAGCCGATCCGGCTCACGAACGCCGCCATGAAGAGGATCGACAGCACCCGCGCCCCCTGCCCCGGAGAGTAGCCCTGGTCGGTCACGTGGCTGACCAGGTGCACGATGGGGATCGACATCGCCGAGCAGCAGCCGACGGCGGCGAACCACAGGATCCCCTGCGCGACGTGCGGGGACAGATCGAGTACCCGCCGCTGGCCACGATGGGCCGGGATCCCGCGGGGACTTTCCGCGGGCGGCATCGGAGGGCGTGGCCGGAGCAGGAGCGAGAGCGGCACCATCGTCACCGCCACGAAGACGCTGAAACAGAGAAAGGTGCCCCGCCATCCGACGAGATCGTTGAAGTACTGCACCACGGCCGGCCACACCGCTCCGGCCAGACCCTGGCCGGAGGTGATGATCGCGACGGCGAGTCCGCGCCGGCGGTCGAACCAGCGCGTCACGTTGGCGACCAGCGGCGCGATCATCGCCGCCTTGCCGAGCAGCCCGATCAGCAGGCCGGTGGCGATGAACAGGCTCCACCGGCCTTCGGCGTGGCTCGCGAGCAACGCACCGAGGCCGATCATCACCGAGCCGAAGAGCACCGGCTCCATGACGCCGCGCCGGTCCATCCACCAGCCCATCGCGATACCGCCGACGCCCGCGCCGATCATCAGCAGCGAGTACGCGAACGAGGGAACCGCGCGCAGAGTGCCGAGGTCCGCAGCGATCGGCTTCAAGGCGATGAAGAGGATCGTCGGGGCGCCGAGCCCGATGCTGTGCACGGCGAGCGAGACGAAGACGATCACCCAGCCGTAATTGGTTTCGATGCTTGGTCCGTGGCGGCTCATTGCAATCCGTCCGGGTGCGCCGAGGCGCGATCCCGCGTGTTCGCGGAACGGTGTGGTCCTGTGCCCGCAAGTGTAGTCTCTGCGCCACGGCGATTCCCGTCTCGGGATACCCGTTCGCCCGCATCGATCCCGGACCCGGCCGGAACCATCGACGCAGCGGCAAAGCACCCGCGGCGGGACTGCGAGCCGCAGTTTCGCCGAAGATTCTGGCCGCACTGTTCCGTTCGCCGTATCGTCCGCCCAATGCACCGTTGCCGCCGGGATCCGACCCCCGGCCGGGGAATGGCCTGTCGCCGTCCCGCCCGGGCGGGACGGCACACTGGGCCGGAGACTGCGACGAGTCGAACGGCTCCGGGCCGTCCGGGCTTGTTCAAGCATCCCGGCTCGAACGATGCTGGGCTTTTCGCTACCCGGCTCAGCGCGCTCTCGGCGGTGGCCGGGACGATCCCCTCCGGCAGGGCATTTCGGCCGGCCACACCGCCATCGTCCGGTGGACGGGACGGGACCCTCGGCGAGGCGGGACTCGACGCCACAACCACCTTCGGAAGGAGGACAGCAGGAGATGAAATCATTTGCATGGAATCACCGCGTTCGGTGCTCTGGCGCTGGTCGCGATCTCCGGCAGCAGCGCCGCCGCCCCCGAGATCACGTTGAAGCTGGGCACCGTCGCGAACGACACCACGTCATTGGGGAAGGGGATCGCCGAGGTCCTGGTGCCGAAGCTCAAGGAGTACTCGAAGGGGCGGATGGAGGTGGACGTCCACTGGATGGGATCGATCTGCGGTGAGCAGATCTGCGGCGAGCAGGCCCGCCAGGGACTCATCGACATCGCCACCAGCTCGACCGCCAACTTCGGCAACTTCGGCCCGAGTTACGCCATCACGGACCTGCCCTACATCTTCAAGGACCTCGACAGCGCCAACGCGCTGGCCGCCGGCTGGTTCGGGAAGGCGCTCTCCGATCAGGCCCTCGAGGACACCGGATTCCGGGTCTACGGGCTGTTCTCGGTCGGAGGGTTCCGGGCCCTCGGCAACAACGTCCGGCCGATCAAGGAGCCGAGGGATCTGAAGGGGATCAAGATCAGGGTGACCAAGAGCCCGGTGGAGTTCACCCTGATCAAGTCCTGGGGCGGCGTCCCGATCCCCTATGACTGGGTGCAGCTCTACCAAGGGTTGCAGACGGGGGTCGTCAACGGCCAGTACGTGCAGCTCCCCTGGCAGGATCTGTACAAGATGCACGAGGTCCAGCAGCACTACACGGTGATGGGCGGCGCCTGGGGCGCGAACCTCATCTACATGGACGAGAACCGGGTGAAGAAACTCCCCGACTGGGCGCGCGAGGCGCTCGACAAGGCGATGGCCGAAATGGTGCCCGCGGTGATGGCGGCCGACGCGGCGTGGGTCGAGGAGGGCACGGCGCGGATCAAGTCCAGCGTCGAGACCTTCTACTACCCGAACGAGGAGGAGCAGGCCAAGTGGATCGCCGGCGCGGTCGAGGCGTGGACGAAGGCCAAGGGGACCTACGACGGCGAGCTCGCCCGGCGGGCGCTCATGGAGCAGGGCCTCACCGACTTCGTGCAGCGGCTCGAAGAGGCCGGGGCGCTCTAGCCGGCGGGGACGGATACGGGCGGCGGAGCACCGTCGCATCCACGGATCGGGAAGGGGGTCGCATGGCCCCCGTTGTCTTCACCCGGCCCCCATTCCTCCGGCCGGCTCGAACGTCCCGGCGCGGTACCGCATGCAGTCCTCGATGAACGCGACCAAGGCTCCGAGGGAAACCAGGACCCCGGTGAGGGGAAGGATCAGCATCGGGTATTTCTTCGGGAGGTATCCGAGCTCCCAGTACTTCCCCGGGTTCGTCCACGCGACCTCGAACCCGTAGATCGCGATGACCACCCCGAGCCCGAGGATGACCAGGGTCCAGAGCTGCTGCATCCCGAACGCGGCCACCCTGGGGAGCCGGGAATAGATGAAGTTGAGCGCGATGTGCTCGCGCTCGCGCACCGTCAGCGCAAGCGCGATGAACACCAGCCAGATGTTGCTGAACAGCGTCAGGACATCCCCCCACATCGGCGGATCCAGGAACACGTACCGCATGAACACGGTGTAGACGGTGAAGGCCACCATCGTGAACAGCGCGACGGCGCAGAACGCGGTGAGCAGCTTCCTGAGGCCGACGTCGACGAGAGCCAGGAACCTGAGCATCGTGGGTCGCTCCCTGAATGGACCCGCTGCAAGCTACTGCACGAAGCCCCACGCCCGCGGCAGCCACATGGTGATGTCGGGGATGAGCACGAGGACGAGCAGCATGAGGAACAACGCCGCCAGATAGGGCACCATGGCCACCCCGACCGCCTCCAGCCGCGCCCGGGCGATGGCGGCGGTCGTGAAATAGGCGACCCCGATCGGCGGAGTGACGGTGCCGACGAGGAATCCGACCACGACGATCAGGGCGGCCTGCATGTCGGGGTACCCGGCCGTGACGCAGACCTTGATGAGCGCCGGGCCGACCACGATGATGTTCGCCGCCGCGTCCATGATCATCCCCAACACGAAGATGAAGCCGACGAGCACGAGGGCGAAGAGCAGCGGGTCGTCGGCGTAGCCGAGCATCCAGGTTTCGAGTGCCTTGATGGTGCCGAGCGAGGTCGGCAGCCAACTGAACGGCCCCGCCGCGGCGATGATGATGAACACGGTGGCGCTGGTCCGGAAGGCGCGGATGAAGGCGCCCTTGCAGTTCTTCCAGGTGATGGACCGGTAGACGAACAGCCCCACCAGGAGCGCGGTGGTGGCGGTGATCGCGCCGGCCTCGACCACCCCCGCGATACCGCCGACCACCGAGCCGACCAGCACCACCGGGATGATGAGGGCGAACGAGCCCCGGAGAGCCGCGCCCCCCGAGAGCGCGCCAACTGAAGGCGTCCTCGCTGCGTTCGTAGTTGCGCCGCTTGGCGATCACCCAGGTGATCAGCATGAGCATCAACCCGATCAGCAGCCCGGGCACGATTCCGCCCGCGAACAGGGCGCCGACCGAGATGCCGCCCGCGTTCGCAAGGATGACCATGGCGATGCTCGGCGGGCTGACGAGGATGTTCACCTGCGCAAGCCCTCCCCGCACCCGGCCCATCAGCCGCCGGCTGAGCTCCACCAGCCGGTCGGTGATGGTGGCGCTGGTCATCAGCTCCCCGGTCAGCATGAAGAAGGGGATCGCGGTCAGCGGCAGGCCGTTGATCGCCTCGAACATCTGGTTCGGGACAAGGTTGAGCGGCGCCGCGTCGGTGAGCAGCACGTAGACGGTGGGGAGCAGGATGAGGGTGAATCCGACCGGCGCGCCCAGAAGGATGAGTACGACCAGGATGGCGAGTAGAACGATGCTTTCCATCGGCGCAACCCCTCTCCTTGGACATCGTGGCCCGGTACCGGCGGCCTGCCGATGCCCATGACGGTCCGCGCGGCGCCGACGACTCTCCGCAACGTACGCGCCCGGCCTCGCGGCGCGAACCGCGACGATACCGGACCGGAGTACGGGACTGCCAGTGCATCCGTCGCCGGAACCCGGCTCCGGACAGGGGCAAGGCGTCGGCCCGCCGAACGGAGCCGATGGTCGAGCGGCCCTTCGGACAGGGGCAGCTCGAAGGCCAGAGGGGCGTACGCTTCAGTGGAGGTCGGTCACGTCGCCGGCCGGCCCGTTCTTTGCGCGAGCCGCAATGGACGTCGGTGGCGAATCGGCGTCGCGTCTGCGTGGCCCGCCACGACCCCCGGTCTCGCTCAGCGCGGCGGCCGTCCGCGGACGAAGTGCGCGCGGGCCCGGCCGTCGTCGAGGGCGGTGCGAACGAGGGCTGCGCCTTCCGCGAGCCCTTTCGCCTTGCCGATGTGCCGGAGGATGAGCGCCGCCGCGTAGACGAAACTGTCGCGGGCCGGCCCGGGTGCGCCCTCCAGCGCGTCGAGGCCGGCACGGGCGGCGGCGGTGGCGATGGCGAGGCCGTCGACCTCCGCCCCGGTGTCGTCGTTCTTGCGCCGGTAGCCTTCGATCCCTTCCGGGAGCGGCACCGCCCGCACCGTCTGTTCGATGCCCAGGGCCCGGGGCGAGACGTCGGAGTCATGCTCCTCTGCGCCGTCGTGGTACGTCCACACCTTCGCGCCCTGGCGCAGCGACGGAATGATCCCGCCCTCGACGCCACGCACGATCAGGGCCGAATCGAAGCCCGCACGCCGGGCGAGCATGGCGTAGATCCGTGCGTAGGGCTTGTGCACGTAGCCGGTGACGACGTGGGTCCGCCGCCGGCCGCGCACCGGGCCGGCCATCACCTCGACGGTGGTGAGCGCCGGACGCTTGACGATGAGCGAGCGCAACTCCGCGAGCGCGTGCAGCTTCGGGTTGAAGACGGACTGGTCGCAGTACGCCCAGCCCACGTCCGGATCGGCGAGCCGGGCGGAGACCTCCCGCGGCGTCAAGGTGACCGGCGCACCGCACGCCGCGAGGACCCGGTGGTGGGTCGCGCCGAACTTCGGCCCGACCGACTCCACGCCGTGCGAGATCGCGGGCGCCCCGCACGCCGCCAGCACCGCGGGGAGGAATGCCGAGACGGGGAGGTTCCGGTTGAAGCCGTTGTAGGGATCGGAGAGGTCCACGACCTCATCGACCGGGGCGGTGACGGTCTCGCTCGTCTCCAGCACCGCGTCGAGAATTCCCAGGTTCTCGTCGTCGGTTTCGCGTTTCATGCGCAACGCGATGAGGAAGACTGCCGCCCGCACCGGATCGACCGCGCCGTCGAGCACCAGGCGCATGCCGCGCCGCGCCTCGTCGCGGGTGACGTCCTTGCCGAGCTCGGGACCGGTCGCGATGCGCTGGATGATCGCGCGCATCAGTGCGCCACCGCCGGCTCCGGACATTTCGCCTTGCGCGCTTGCCTCGGACATCGCAGCTCACCCTCCGTCCAGCCGGATGGAGACGGCGCCGTCCTCGACCCTGACCTCGTGGCACCGCAACGGCTCCTCCGCCGGCTCGTCGAGGGGCGCACCGTCGCGCAGGCAGAACGTGGCGCCGTGCAGCGGGCATCGGACAATCTCGCCGCTCAGCACACCCTTCGAGAGCGATGCGTCCTCGTGGGTACAGGTGTCGTCGGTGGCGAACACGGCGCCGCCGGCGTTGGCGATCAGCACGTCGTGCCCTCGCACCGTCACCCGGCGCATCGTGCCGGGTGGGAGATCGGCCAGCATGGCGACCCGCTCGAACATCACGTCCCAGGCGGCGTTCCGGCGCGGACCGTACAGCCGCCGCACCGGCGCCACGGTGTCGCTGCCGGGCACACCGGGACCGAAGGCGGACTTCCCGGGGGTGTCCTGCCGGCTGCGCCGGGAACGGCGGATTGGACGTCGGGATTCATGCTTCCAGCGTAGCGGGGGGAACGATTCCACGCCAGTGCTCCTTTCGCGAACGTGCCGCGGCGCGTCCCCGCGGACTGCTGCTCCACCGCCTGGCGAGTCTTCCGTACCACGACGAAGCATCGTCCGTCGATCGGCATCCGGTTCCGGCTTCGCCGGGACAGGCCGAACCGAGCCTCCTGGCGCGATCCGCGGGCGGGTGGTCTTGATGCGGCGCCGGGCCGACGGCACCCTGCCGGGAAGGCGCCGGCAGACGCCCATCCACTTCGGAGGCAGCATGAAGCTCAAGGACATCGAGACGTTCGTGACCGCCCCGCCGTCCGGGATCGGCGGCGCGTTCTGGGTCATCGTGAAGGTGACGACCGACGACGGCATCGAGGGGATCGGGGAGTGCTACGCCATCCCCTTCTCCGGCGCCGTCGCGTGCCGGATGGTGGAAGACACCTTCGAGCGCTGCTTCGCGGGCGAGGACCCGCGCGACGTCGAGACCCTGTTCCGGCGCGTGTACTCCGCGGGCTTCACCCAGCGGCCCGACATCTCGACGATGGGCGCGTTCAGCGGGATCGAGATCGCGGTGTGGGACATCGTCGGCAAGGCGTCGGGGCAGCCGGTCTACAAGCTCATCGGCGGGAAGTTCCACGAGCGCATCCGTACCTACACCTACCTCTACCCCGAAGGCGTCGCCGAGGGTGACGGCCCCGGCGACAACGCCCCCGACGTCTATCACGACGGCGACGCGGCGGCGGAGCGCGCACTCGCCTGCGTCGAGATAGGCTTCACCGCGATCAAGCAGGACCCCGCCGGCCCCTACAGCTTCCAGGGCGGACGGGAGCTCTCGCTGCACGAGCTGTCCCGAAGCGAGTACTGCATCAGGCGCATCCGCGAGGCGGTCGGGGACCGGGCCGACATCCTGCTCGGCACCCACGGACAGATGACCACCTCCTCCGCCATCCGTCTCGCCCGGCGCCTGGAGCCCTGCGATCCGATGTGGTTCGAGGAGCCCTGCCCCCCGGACCAGATGGAGGCGATCGGACGGGTGGCGCGCTCCACCTCGATCCCGGTGGCGACCGGCGAACGCCTCACCACGAAGATGGAGTTCCACCAGGCGCTGAAGGCGGGGGTGTCGATCCTGCAGCCCGACGTCGGGCGGAGCGGCGGCGTCTGGGAGACCCGGAAGATCGCCGTCATCGCGGAGCTCTACAACGCCCAGATTGCGCCGCACGTCTACTGTGGACCGATCGCCCACGCGGCGGCGGCGCACGTCTCGTTCGCCAGCCCGAACTTCCTCATCCTGGAGACCATCCGGAGCGCATTTCACGATGCGGTCCTGAAGAAGCCGCTGCGCTGGGAGGAGGGCTTTCTGATCGCCCCTGCCGAGCCGGGGCTGGGCATCGAGCTCGACGAGCGGACGGTGCTCGATCACCCGTGTACGACGGGCGGACGCCTGCACCTGGAGATGTGCCGGACGCCGCTCAGCTCGGACAACACGAAGATCGCCACCGATCTCGAACGCTGAGAACACCGGGCGCAGAGCCGGGTCCACCGGCTCGACGACCCGCGCCGCCTTGGAGACGGCGACCTCGTCAATCGCTTCGAGACCGCGAAAGCATCGCCCGGCCGAGCCAAGCTCGGGTTGACGTACTCCACCGCCGTCCGGCGGTTGCCGGCGCCGATTTCGGCATGGGGGTCGACGCACCACGCGGCGGGCTGGACGAATCGAATCAGCTCCGCGCGCCCTGCTCCCTGAACCGCCCGTAGCTCATGAGACGGTCGTAGCGCCGGCGCCGGAGGGATTCGACGTCCATCGTGGCGAGCGGCTCCAGCTCTTCAAGGAGCGCGGTCTTGAGCGATTCGGCCATTGCATCGGGGTCACGGTGCGCTCCGCCGAGCGGCTCCATGATGATCCGGTCGACGAGCCCGAGCTCGTGGAGCCGATCCGAGGTAATGCCCATCGACTGCGCGGCGTCCGCCGCCCGTTCGGCGCTTTTCCACAGGATCGAGGCGCAGCCCTCGGGAGAGATGACCGAGTAGGTGCTGTATTGGAGCATCATCACGCAGTCGGCGACGCCGATCGCGAGGGCGCCGCCCGACCCGCCCTCCCCGATGACGGTACACAGGATCGGGACCCCGAGGGTCGACATGACGTGCAGGTTGCGGGCGATCGCCTCGGCCTGCCCCCGCTCCTCGGCGCCGACGCCCGGATAGGCGCCGGGGGTGTCGATGAAGGTGACGACCGGGATGCGGAAGCGCTCGGCCATATCGAGCAGCCGCAGGGCCTTGCGGTAGCCCTCGGGGCGCGGCATGCCGAAGCTCCGATCGATGTTCTCCTTCGTGGACCGGCCCTTCTGGTGGCCGATGACCACGATCGGGCGCCCGTCGAGCCGCGCCACGCCGCCGACGACGGCCCCGTCTTCGGCGAAGTAGCGGTCGCCGTGCAGCTCGATGAATTCGGTGAACACCCGGTCCAGGTAATCGAGGGTGTAGGGCCGCTGCGGATGGCGCGCGAGCCGCGCGACCTGCCAGGGGGTGAGCTTGCCGAAAATCGAGCGCGTCAGATCCACGCTCTTCGAACGGAGCCGATCGATCTCTTCGCCGATGTTGACGCCGGGGTCGCTGTCGACGTGGCGAAGCTCGTCGATCTTTGCTTCGAGCTCGGCGATCGGTCGTTCGAAATCGAGGAAGTTCAGGCTCATCGGAGGCGGCCCGGAAATTGGAAGCTCCTTGCCGGAGCACTCGCCACGGTGAACGATACTCGCGCGGACCACGGGTGACAACGTGCATCGAAGCTCCTTCCCGATCCGCCACGGGAGGAACGAGGCCGAAGCAGCGGCAGGAGGATGATCCAGGGAGTGTTCCCAGCCCGGCGCAGCCGACCCAAAGGACGATCGGCGAACGATTCTTCGTCATGCCGTCCCCTTCCACGGCCAGGAGATTGAAACGCCACGACGCCTCCCGAGGCGGCGCCCTCAGTATTCGACCCGCACGTGCTCCGCCCCGGCGACGTCCCGGAGGCGGGCGATGAGCTCGTCGGCGGGCCGGACCGTCCAGGCGTCGCCGAGCGGCAGTCTCGCCCGCGCCTCACGCCGCCGATAGTCGATGCAGATCCGGGTCGCCCCGGCCCGGTACGACTCGATCGTCTCGCGCAGGGTGTGCGCCACGCCGGCGTCCACGCTGTCGCAATCGAGCTCGATCAGTATGTGGCGGGCGTGCCGTTCGCGTCTCGCCTCGAGCTCGTCGATCGCGCTCGCAATCACCGAGTAGCCTCCCGAGAATTCGTCGTCCTCGATCTCGCCTTCGACCACGAGCAGGCGATCCTTGACGAGCTTCTCGCGGTGCTTCGAGAACAGCTCGGAGTAGATCCGCACCTCGACGCGGGCGGTGCGATCGTCGAGGGTCGCGACGGCCATCCGGCCGTTGCGCGTGTTGATCGTCCGCAGCCCCGTCACCAGCCCCGCGATGGTCCGTGCCTCACCCCGGCTCGGCCGGAGCTCGGCAAGCCTCGTGCTCGTGATCTCTTCGAGCTCGTGTTCGAAACGGGCGATCGGGTGCCCGGTCAGATAGAGGCCGAGGGTCTCCTTTTCCCCCGCGAGGCGCTCTTCCTCCGGCCACTCCTCCGCCGCTTCGAAGCGGGATTCGACGCCGGGGCCGGCCAGAGCGCCGCCGAACATGTCGTCCTGGCCGGTGGAGGTGTTGCGGGCGAGCTGCTCGGCCGCCAGCAGGGCGCTGGTGAGGCTCAGCATCATCGACGAACGGGAAGGCCCCAGTTCGTCGAGCGCCCCGGCCCGGACGAGGGACTCGACGACCCGCCGGTTCACACGCCTGGAGTCGACGCGGCGGGCGAAGTCGAAGAGGTCGGTGTAGGGTCCGCTCCGCTCGCGCTCCTCGATGATGCTCTCGATCGCCGCTTCGCCCACCCCCTTGATCGCGCCGAGCCCGTACTGGACGCTCCGCTCGCCGGCGGCGCTGAACCGGCGGACGCACTCGTTGACGTGCGGCGGCAGTATCGCCAGGCCGCTGGCCCGGCTCTCCTCGACGAAGTTGACCACCTTGTCGGTGCTGTCCATGTCGGCCGACAGCACCGCCGCCATGAACGCGGCGGGATGGTGCGCCTTCAGCCACGCGGTGTGGTACGACAGCAGCGCATACGCGGCGGAGTGCGACTTGTTGAACCCGTACCCCGCGAACTTCTCCATCAGGTCGAAGATGAACGTGGCCCGCCGCTCGTCCACCCCGCGGCTCGTCGCGCCGCCCACGAAGACGTCGCGCTGCTTGGCCATCTCCTCGGGCTTCTTCTTGCCCATGGCGCTGCGCAGCAGGTCGGCCTCTCCCGGGGTGTACCCGGCGAGCGCCTGGGCGATCTGCATCACCTGCTCCTGGTAGAGGATGACCCCGTAGGTGGGCTTCAGGATGGATTCGAGCGCCGGATGCAGGTACTCGACCTCCGCCTGCCCATGCTTGCGGGCGATGAAGTCGTCGACCATCCCGGACTGGAGCGGACCGGGCCTGAACAGGGCCACGAGGGCGACGACGTCGTCGAAGCAGTCGGGTTGCAGGCGCCGGATGAGGTCCTTCATCCCGCGCGATTCGAGCTGGAACACGGCGGTGGTCGCGCCGCTTCGGACGAGCTCGTAGGTGGCCGGATCGCCGGTGGGCAGGGTGTCGAGATCGAGCGCGGGCTCTCCGGCCGCCCGGCGCTGCTCGTTGATGGTGGACAGGGCCCAGTCGATGATGGTGAGGGTGCGCAGGCCGAGGAAGTCGAACTTCACGAGTCCGATCGCCTCGACGTCGTCCTTGTCGAACTGGGTGACCGCCCCGGCCGCGCCGGGCTCCCGGTAGAGCGGGGTGTATTCGGTGAGACGCTTCGGGGCGATCACCACGCCCCCGGCATGGCGTCCCGCGTTGCGGGCCAGCCCTTCGAGCTTGCGCGCCAGATCGATGATCGTGCGGACCTCGTCGTCCGCCTCGTACCGCTCCTTCAGACCCTCCTCGGCGAGCGCGCGGTCCAGGGTGATGCCGAGCTCGAAGGGGATGAGCTTCGCGATCTGGTCGACGAATCCGTAGGGATGGCCGAGCACCCGCCCTACGTCGCGGACCACCGCCTTGGCGGCCATGGTGCCGAAGGTGATGATCTGGGCCACATGGTCCGCGGAGTACCGATCGACCACGTAGTCGATGACCCGGTCCCGGCCTTCCATGCAGAAATCGACGTCGAAATCCGGCAGCGACACGCGCTCGGGATTCAGGAAGCGCTCGAACAGCAAGCCGTGCCGGATCGGATCGAGATCGGTGATCCCGAGCGCGTAGGCGACCAGCGATCCGGCGCCGGAGCCGCGCCCCGGCCCGACCGGTATCCGATGCTTCCTCGCCCATTCGATGAAATCGGCCACGATGAGGAAATACCCCGGATACCCCATGCGGCCGATGACATCGAGCTCCATGTCGAGCCGTTGCGTGTAGGCCGCCTTCTCGTCGTCGCCCTCGACCGGCCGGGCGCCGTGCCGGGGCGCGCAGAGACGCCGTTCCAATCCCTCATGCGAGCGCTCGGCGAGCCATTCGTCGAGACTGCGGCCCTCCGGCACCGGGAACTCGGGGAGGAAGCCGCCGCCGAGGGGGACCTCCAGACTGCACCGGCGGGCGATCTCGACCGTGTTCTCGAGGGCCTCGGGAAGATCCTCGAACAATGCCGCCATCTCCTGGGGCGACTTCAGGTACTGCTCTTCGCTGTAATGTCTCGGACGCCGCGGATCGGCGAGGATCCGGCCCTCGTGGATGCAGACCCGCGCCTCGTGCGCCTCGAAGTCGTCGCGTTCCAGAAAGCGGACGTCGTTGCCGGCGACGACCGGGAGCCCCGTCGCCAGAGCCAGATCGACGGTGGAATCGAGACACGGCGCATCGGCGGCGCGGCCGGTGCGCTGGACGCCGAGGTAGAACCGCCCCGGAAAGGCGGACGCCCAGCCCTCGGCGCGTCGCTCCGCCTCTCCGGCCCGCCCGTGCAGGAGCGCCTGGCCGACGTCGCCGCCGGGGCCGGACGAGATGGCGATGATCCCGGGTCCACACTCCCTCACCCAGGTACGGGCGGCGGCGGGGGTCCCGGTGCCGCGCTCGGCCATGTAGCACCGGGTCAGCAGCCGGGTCAGCGCGCGGTATCCCGAACCGTCCATGGCGAGCAGGGTCAGCAGGCCGGCGGGATCGTCGTTCGATTCCCGTTCGAGCGGCAGATCGACGCCGATGATCGGCTTGATGCCGCCGGCGACCGCGGCACGGTAGAAGCGCACCATGCAGAACAGGTTCGTGTGGTCGGTGACCGCGACCGCGGGCATGCCCAGCGCCTTCGCCCGCTCGATGAGGGAGCCGATCCGCACCACGCCGTCCACGAGCGAGAACTCGGAATGCACGTGGAGGTGGACGAAGTTCGTGCTGCTCATGACGTCTCCTCCGCCGATGGGCATCGAACGAGCGCCGACCTCACCAGTGTCGATTTCCCTGGCGTCGATTTCACCAGCACCGATTGTACCGGGGCGAAGCTGCGGCGGTGGATCGGCGAAGGGCCGAGCCGGCGCAGGGCCTCTCGATGCGCCCGCGTTCCGTACCCCTTGTGCTGGGCGAATCCGTACTCCGGATAGCGGCGATCCATCTCGACCATCTCGCGATCGCGTGCTACCTTGGCGAGGATCGACGCCGCGCCGATCGCCTCGACGACACCATCGCCTCCCACCACCGCGCGGACTTGGCACGGCAGGTCCGGGCAGCGGTTGCCGTCCACCAGGACGCGATCCGGCGCCGGGTCGAGCCGGACCACCGCCTCGCGCATCGCGCGCATCGTCGCTTCCAGAATGTTGATCGCGTCGATCACTTCGGCGTCGACCCGCGCGATCGCCCAGCCCGCCGCGCACGCACGGATCTCCGCGTCCAGCGCCTCCCTGCGTTGCGGCGAAAGAAGCTTGGAGTCGTCGAGGCCCGGGATCGGGCGGGCCGGATCGAGGATCACCGCGGCTGCGACCACCGGGCCGGCGAGCGGACCGCGCCCCGCTTCGTCGACACCGGCGGTCAGTCTCCCCGTCCCATCGTCTTCGGGGTCGTCTCCACTGCCGGGAGCGTTCATGCCGCGGCCACCTCCAGCACCGCCTCCGCTGCCTTCGCAAACGCATCGTTTCGCAAGGCGCGGTGGATCCGATCGAATTCTTCCAGTATGCGGTGCTGCCGGTCAGGGTGGTCGATGGGTTCGAGCAGAGCCTGGCCGAGCCGCTCCGGAGTCGCATCGTCCTGCAGCAGCTCCGGCACGAGACGGGTTCCCGCGAGCAGGTTCGGCAGTCCGACGTGATCGACGTGGACCATGCTCCGTCCCAGCAGCCACGTGAGAGGCATGGTCCGGTAGGTGATCACCATCGGACGCTTGAGCAGCAGGGCTTCGAGGGTCGCGGTCCCGGAGGCGAGCAGGACGGCGTCGCTCGCCGCCATCGCGTCACGCGACGCTCCGATCCGCAGCTCGCACCGGATACCGGGGGCGTGCTCGGCCAGCGCCCGCGCGAAGACCTCGCGCGTCGGGGCATCGACCAGCGGCGCCACGAACCGCACCTCGGGCCGCTGGCGGTGGACCCAGTGCGCGGTGCGCGCCAGCGGCTCGGCGAGGAAGCGCAGCTCGCTCATCCGGCTGCCTGGGAGAAGGGCGACGATTCGAGCGCCGGGGTCCAGACCCAGCCACGCCCGCGCGGTGCTCCGGTCGGTGTGCATCCCGATCTCGTCGGCGAGCGGATGCCCCACGTACCGGACCGGAATGGCGTGCGCGTCGTAGAGCGGCGGCTCGAACGGAAACAGCGCGAGCACCAGATCCACCGCCCGCGCGATTTTGCCGAGCCGGTAACGACGCCACGCCCAGACCGAGGGGCTCACGAAGTGGACGGTCCGTACCCCGCGGCGGCGCAACGCAAGCTCCAGCGAGAGGTTGAAGTCCGGCGCGTCCACGCCGATGAACACGTCGGGGGGATCGGCGGCGAACCGCCGGGCCAGCCGCCGTCTTGACGCGACCAGCTCCGGGTACCGGCCGAAGACCTCGAACAGCCCCATGATCGAGAGCCGTTCCATCGGATAGTGGGTCTCGCAGCCCGCCGCGAGCATGCGCGGCCCCGCGATCCCCTCGAACTGCGCATCGGGGACCCGTGCGCGGAGCGCTTCGATGAGTCCGCTCGCGAGCGCGTCCCCGGACGGTTCGCCGGCGACGATCGCGAACCTCAAGGCGCATCACCGCCGCTTCTCATCGCACGACCCCTCGTCCCGAGGACTGCAAGAACTCGCGAAAGCGGGCCACCTCGGCCGATTCCTCCGCGGCGGCGCCAAGCTGCTCGATCGCCGCCCCGAGCGTGAGGCTCCGCTTGTAGACGGTCTTGTACGCGGACTTGAGCGCCTGCACGGCCTGGGCCGGGAACGCCCGCCGCCTGAGCCCCTCGGCGTTGAGCCCGTGGGGGACCGCCGGATTGCCCGCGACGGTCACGAAGGGGGGCACGTCCTTCAGAATCACCGTTCCCATCGCCGAGAACGCGTACGCGCCGATCCGGCAGAACTGGTGCACGATGGTGAACGCGCCGAGGATCGCGCAGTCTTCCAGCTCGACGTGGCCGGCGAGACCCGTTGAATTGGCCATGACGACGTCGCTGCCCACCCGGCAGTCGTGGGCGATGTGGGTGTACGCCATGATCCAGTTGCCGTCGCCGATCCGGGTCACCCCCCCGCCGCCGGTCCCGCGGTTGAACGTGCAGTACTCGCGGATGACGTTGCCGTCGCCGATCTCCAGGGCCGAGGACTCGCCGCGGTATTTCTTGTCCTGTGGCGCGCCGCCGAGGACGCTGAAGGCATGGATCCGGTTGCCGGCGCCGACCCTGGCCGGCCCTTCGATGACGACGTGGGAATCCACCCGTGTGCCTGCGCCGAGGACGACGCCGGGGCCGATCACGCTGAACGCCCCCACCTCCACGTCAGAGGCGAGATCGGCGCCCGGGTCGACGAGTGCGCTCGGGTGGATCACCACTTCTCGTCCCGAAGCGCACCCATCAGATCGGCGTCGGCCACGACCTTTTCCCCGACCTTTGCGCGGCACGCGACCTTCCAGATCCCCCGCGCGGTACGGGCGAGATCGGTCTCGAGGACGAGTTGATCGCCCGGCACGACCGGATGCCGGAACCGGGCCTTGTCGACGCCGACGAAGTAGTACATCGACGACGTCGGAGGCAGCCGGGGAAGCGAGCGCAGCGCAAGGATCCCCGTCGCCTGGGCCAGCGCCTCCAGGATCATCACCGCCGGCATCACCGGCCGATGCGGGAAGTGGCCCGCGAAGAAGGGCTCGTTGATCGTCACGTTCTTCAGCGCGACGAGCGACTTGCCGGGCGCGCACTCGAGCACGCGATCGATGAGCAGGAAGGGATAACGGTGCGGAAGATACTTCAGCACCTCGTCAATCGGCATGTCTGCCATCGTTCCTCCTCGGCGGGCCCGCGCACGCTGCCGAACGGTGCTGTCCTCACGTGGATTCGTCGAGCTTGAGCTTGCGTTCGAGCGCCCGCAGCCGCTTCGCCATATCGTCGAGCTGCCCCAGTCTGGCGACGTTGCGCCGCCAGACCCGGTTCTCCCGGATCGGCATACCGGACGAATAGGCCCCGGCCCTGTCGATCGACTTCGGAACCGCCGACGTTGCAGTGATGTGGACGTCGTCAGCGATCTCCAGGTGTCCGGCCACCGACGCGGCGCCCCCGATCGTGCATCGGCTCCCGATTCGGGCGCTCCCGCCGACGGCGACCCCGGCCGCGATGGCGGTGTGGGCGCCGATGTGCACGTTGTGGCCGATCTGGATGAGGTTGTCGAGCTTCACGCCGTCTTCGATCACCGTGTCGGCGAGCGCCCCGCGATCGATCGTGGTGTTCGCGCCGACCTCCACGTCGTCGCCGACCCGCACCCCGCCGAACTGCCGAATCTTCACCCAAGCCCCGTTGTCGTTGGCAAAGCCGAATCCGTCGCCGCCGATCACTGCCCCGGGGTGGATGACGGCGCGCGCCCCGATGCTGACGTCCTTGCAGATCACCACCCGAGCCGCGACCCGTCCGTGCGGACCAATCGACGAGTACCGGCCGAGGAACGAGCCCGCGCCCAGTGAAGTCCCCGCCCCGACATGTGCGCCGGCTTCGACTACGCAATGAGCGCCGACCGATGCATCCGCGGCGACCCGCGCACCCGGTTCGATCACGGCACTGGCCGCGATGCCCGGCACTATCTCGGATGCCGGTGACAGCAACGCCGCGACCCGCGCGTACCCCAGATATGGATTGTCGAGCACCAGCGCCGGTACCGGGCAATCGCCCGCGAACTCCGGGGCCAGGATCACCGCGCCGGCTCGCGTGCGCCCGAGGTGCGGCCGGTAGCGGCGGTTGGAGAGAAACGTGACGTCACGCGGGCCTGCCGCATCCAGGGCCGCTATCCGATCGATGACGACCTCCGGATCACCGAGCAGTCCGGCTCCGAGGCACTCGGCGATTTCTCCAAGGCGGTAGCTCAAGACGCGGCGTCCGCGACGGCCGATCAGCCGTCCGATTGCTTGAATTCGGATCGCAGCCGTTCAATGACCTGCTTGGTGACATCGACCCTGTCGCCCGCGAAGATCACCCCTTCGGCCATGATCAGGTCATATCCCTCCTGGCGCGCCATGGCCTGGATGACTTCGGTCACCATGCGCTGCAAGGCGCTGAGCTCCTGGCTCCGGCGCAAGTTCAAGTCCTCCCGGAACTCGTCCTGGGAGCGCCGCAATTCACGTTTGAGCTGACGAAGATCGGATTCCTGGCGCTCGCGTTCACTGGCCGACAGCACCGCCGCGTTCTTCACGAGGCTGCTTTCAAGCGTTACGATCTCCTGCTGCTGGGCGAGAAGTTCACTGTCTCTCGGCGCGAACTCGCGTTCGATACGGGCGCGTGCCTCCACCGCCTGCGGGGCCTGGTCGAGCACGACCGCAACGTTGACGAATCCGACCTTGAAATCCGCCGCATCCGCCGGGACGCTCCAGGCAAGCAGCGCGCCCGCCAGTCCGATGCAGGCCAGGATTCGGGGAAGTCCGTAGTTCGTATGCATGATCAGAAGCTTGTCCCGATTGTGAATTGGAATCTCTGCGTTTCGTCACCATCCTCCGCATTGAGCGGCGCCGCAAGACTCATGCTCAACGGACCGATGGGCGAGAACCAGACCAGGGCCACTCCCGCCGAGTACCGCAGCTCGCCGAGATCGAAATCTTCGCCTGGGCCGTACACGTTGCCGATGTCGAAGAAACCGGTGATCCGGAGCGTCCTCGAATCCTTCGGGAACGGGACGATCAACTCGGCGGTTCCGGCCAGCTTGCGGTTGCCGCCGAGCGGCTCACCCCGCGAATCCGGCGGCCCGAGGGTATTGGCCTTGAAACCGCGCACCGAGCGCAGGCCGCCGGCGAAGAAGTTGTCCGTCAGGGGAAGCTCATCGGTGCCGCCATAGCCGTCTCCATAGCCGATCTCGCCGTCGAGGGCGAATACGAAATCCGCCGGAAGCGGGAAGAATCGCTGGTGCTGGGCGGCGATTTTGTAATAGGTCAGTTCCCCGCCGGGCACCGCGACCTCGCCGCTCAACCGGGTGAGGCTGCCGGCGGACGGCAGGAACCGGCTGTTGCGTTCGTCGTTCTCCCACGATCCCGTGACGAGCACGGTGAGGAACTCCCCGCCGTGTTCGTCACGGAACATGCGGACTTCATCCGACGCATTCGCGCCGGGTGTGAAAGCGGTCTGTTCGAGGTTGAGGCCGACGTTGACGCGCATGAATTCCGAGATGGGCACTCCGAACGTCAATCCGGCTCCGACCTCGTCGAGATCGTAGTCGGCCAGGCCTGCATCGCTTGCGTCCGTACGGCGGCTGTAGACCTCGAGACCCCGGCTTACACCGTCGACGGTCCAGTACGGATTGAGCCAGGAGACGGAGATGTCGCGATCGGCCTTGCTGTTGTTGAACGACGCCCTGAGCCGGTTGCCGGTTCCGAGAAAGTTTTCCTCCGTGACGCTGAGATCCAGCACGGTTCCCAGCGACTGGGAATACCCCACGCCCAGCAACAGATTCCCCGACGGCCTCTCGACCACCGTCACATCGACGTCGACCTGATCGGGAGATCCCGGTACGGCCGGCGTATCGACGTCCACCGACTCGAAGAATCCGAGACGTTCCAGACGCACCTTCGACCGCTCGATCGCTTCGGTGGAGATCACCGCACTTTCGATTTGCCGCATCTCGCGTCGCAACACCTCGTCACGCGTCTTGTCGTTGCCTTTGAAATTGACGCGCCGTACGTAGATGCGCCGGCCGGGGTCGATGTGAAACGTCAGATCGACCGTTTTCCCGGCGTCGTCGATCTCCGGCACCGCGTTGACGCTCGCAAAGGCATAGCCTTCGTCTCCGAGCCGGCCACCGATGCTGCGCGCCGTCTCCGTCACGGTCTTGCGAGAGAATACGTCTCCCTGGACGACGGTGACGAGATCGAAGAGTTCTTCCTCCGGTACGATCAAGGTCCCCTGAAGGTGTACGTCGCGCACGACGTAGCTGCCGCCCTCCGTAACGTTGACGGTGACGTAGACGTCTTTCTTGTCAGGCGTAATCGAGACCTGGGTCGAGTCGATGTTGAAGTTGATGAAACCCTTGTCGAGATAGAACGAACGCAATGTCTCGAGATCGGCCGCGAGCCTCTGTTTCGAGTATCGGTCCGAACGAGTGAAGAAAGAGAAAAAACCCGTCGTCTTGAGCTTGAACTCGTCGAGCAGCTCATCGTCTTCGAATGCAGTGTTCCCTACGATGTTGATCTGCCGGATCTTCGCGACGTCGCCCTCCGAGATGTCGAATTTCACTCCGACCCGGTTCCGCTCGAGCGGCGTGATCGTGCTCGTGATCCGGGCACCGTACTTTCCCGCCGAGAAGTACGTGCGATGCAGTTCCTGCTCCACTTGGCCGAACACCGCCCGGTTGAAGACGCGTCCTTCCGCGAATCCGATCTGCTCGAGGGCGGACATCAGATCCTCGGTCCTGATGTCCTCGTTCCCGGTGAACTCGATGCTGCCGATGGAAGGCCGCTCGACCACCGACACGACGAGCGTCTCGCCGTCGCGTTCGATCCGTACGTCGCGGAAGAAACCGGTCTTGAAGAGGGTACGGACGACCTCGGCGGTGCGCGTGTCGTCGAGGGTGTCGCCGACCTTGATCGGGAGGTAATTGAAGACGGTGCCGGCGGTGATCCGCTGCAGACCTTCCAGGCGGATGTCCCTGACGATGAACGCCTCGGCCGCAGCGGAGGTCCGTACCAGAACACACAGCAGGAACGCGATGGACGCGATACCGGGACGAATCAAGGCCACCCCCAGAATACGCAGCAACACGGTGCCGGACCCTACCCCAGCAGGCGCACCAGATCATTGTAGAACGCCAGCCCCATCAGCCCGACGAGCAGGGCGATGCCGAGGCGCTGACCGTAAAACCGGGACGCTTCCGAGACCGGACGACCCCGGACGAATTCTACCGCGTAGTAGAACAGGTGTCCCCCGTCGAGCAAGGGGATCGGCAGCAGGTTGAGGATCCCGAGGCTCACGCTGACGATCCCCAGGAACTCGAGAAAGCGGGCGAGCCCGTATTGCGCGGACGTGCCGGCGTACTCGGCGATGCCGATGGGTCCGCTCAGGTTCTCGACCGAGACCTCCAGAAGCAGCATCTTCCACAACATGCGCAGCGTGAGCACCGACACGTCGGCGGTCTTGGCGACCCCCTTCGCGAGGGCAGACCATGGATCGTGGCGTTCGGTGACGTACAGACGCTCGCTCCGTCTTTCCGGCTCATGCACCGCCGCGCCGATCCGACCGAAGCGCATTCCGCCGGCGTCAAATTCGACGTCGGGAGTCAGCCGAAGCTCGACCCTGGCTCCGTCACGTTCGACCACCACGGGGAACGTCTCACCCGGATGCCCGCGTACGATACGGACCCAGTCCGGCCAACCCGTGACCTCTGCTCCGGCCGCCTCGGCCACACGGTCTCCCGGACGAAGACCGTCCCGTTCCGCCGGGCGTCCGGGCTCGACCCACCCGATCACGGCCGGCACCGCCGGCCGGGCCGGTGCGAGACCGAGTTGCTCGAAGAACCGGCCGCGGGTCAGGTCATCGACGGCGATCGCCCCGAGATCGACGACGCGCTCACGCGGCCGGCCGGACGCGTCGACGACGTCGATCCTGATCCGTCCGTCATCGAGCGAGGCGGCAAGGATGGACTGCACCGCCGACTGCCACGTGACGACCTCGTCCCCCTGCACCGACTCGATCTCGTCGCCGGCGTGGAACCCTGCCCGCTCGGCGACGGAGCCCGGCGCCACGTCGGCCACCATCGGCCGCAATCCCTCGGCCCCGATCATGTACATGCACCAGTACGCGAGGATCGCGAACAGGAAGTTGAACGCGGGACCCGCGACGACGACCGCGACCCGGGTCGAAAGCGGCTGGCGGTTGAAGGCCCGATGGCGCTCGTGCTCCGCGACCTCGCCTTCCGACTCGTCGAGCATCTTCACGTAGCCGCCGAGCGGAATTGCCGCGAGGACGTACTCGGTCCCGTCCCTGCCGGCTCGACGCGACCAGATCGCGCGCCCGAAGCCGACCGAGAACTTCAGCACCTTGACCCCGAGCCGCCGCGCCACCCAGAAATGGCCGAACTCGTGGACCGTCACGAGCACCCCGATCGCCACGACGAACGCGATGGCAGAGTAGAGGACGTCCATGCCCGCTCAGACGCCGGAACCGCGCCGCCGATTCATTGCGGCATCGCCATCGTGGACGGCGCCGACGTCACGGATGGCGCCGGCGCAACGAGCGGAGCCGCCACGACGAGCTCCGCCGCCCGCGCCCGCGCCCTCTCGTCGACGTCGAGCACCGCATCGAGGTCCCCCGGCTCCGCCGCACCGGCGCACGCCGCGACCGTCGCCTCGACGACGGGGGCGATACGGGTGAACCGCAGACGCCGCTCGAGGAATGCGCCGACCGCGACTTCGTTCGCGGCGTTGAGCGCCGTTGCCGCCGACCCTCCGGCCCGGGCCGCCTCGAATCCGAGCCGAAGGCACGGGAACCGGTCGAGATCGGGCGCTTCGAAATCGAGCCGCGATGCACCTGCCAGATCGAGCGGCGCAACGCCGGAGGCGATGCGCTCGGGCCACGCGAGCGCGTGGGCGATGGGGGTCCTCATGTCCGGGTTGCCGAGCTGCGCCAGCACGGATCCGTCCTCGTACTCGACCATCGAGTGGATCACGCTCTGCGGATGGACGACGACCTCCACCGTGTCGGGATCGGCGCCGAAGAGCCAGCACGCCTCGATCACTTCCAGCCCCTTGTTCATCATCGAGGCCGAATCGACCGAGATCTTGCGCCCCATCGACCAGTTCGGATGAGCGCAGGCCTCGTCCGGGGTCACGTCGTGCAGTGATTCGAGCCTGCGCGTGCGAAACGGCCCGCCGGAGCCCGTCAAGAGGATGCGGCGCACGCCCCGATCGACGCCGGCGCTCGAATCCACGGCCGGCATGCACTGGAAGATCGCGTTGTGCTCGCTGTCGATGGGCAGGAGCTCCGCCCCGTTCTCGCGTACCGCGTCCATGAACAGCCGGCCCGACATCACCAGCGCCTCCTTGTTCGCGAGCAGGACCCGCTTCCCCGCCCGCGCCGCCGCGAGCGACGGCACCAGGCCGGCCCCTCCCACGATCGCCGCCATGACGTAGTCGACGTCCGGATGCGTCGCGACGTGTACGATCCCCGCGGCGCCGGCCAGCACCGAGGTCTCGGGCACGTCCGCGGAAAGCGCCGCGACAAGCCTCGCCGCTGCGGATTCGTCCGCCATGACCGCGAAACGAGGCCGCCACACCCGGCATTGCGCAGCCATCTTGCCGACGTCCGAGTGGGCGGTCAGCGCGAAGATCTCGAAATTCGCGCGGTTGCGCAACACCACGTCGAGCGTGCTGATCCCGATCGATCCGGTGGAGCCGCAGATCGTCAGCCGCTTCATCGCAACGTCCCGAGCACGTCGCAGCCGATCGCGAATGCAGGGGCCGCCGCGGTGAGGCTGTCGATCCGGTCGAGGATCCCGCCGTGTCCCGGCAGCAGATTGCCGCTGTCCTTCACGCCGGAACGTCGCTTGGCCAGACTTTCCATGAGGTCGCCGAGCACCGACAGCACGGCGACGGCCGCGCACAAGAGGATGAACAGGGCGGCGAGCCCCGCCGGCAGGCCCAACGCGAGCCCCGCGGCCGCCCCGAGCACGGCTACCGCCGCGACCCCGCCGGCCACGCCCTCGACCGACTTTCCTGGGCTCGTGATCGCCGCGAGCCTGCGGGCGCCGAACCGGCGCCCGACGAAATAGGCCGCGCTGTCGGCCATCCAGACGAGGAGGAAGACGAACAGCACCCACCCCGGGCCGTCCTCCCCGGAAGCGTGCAGGTACACAAGCCCTGACCAGGCCGGCACGATGACGAGCCACCCGGTGAGTCCTCGCGCCATCGCGCCGTCGAGCGCCACCGTATCCAGACCCTGCTCGAAGCGGACGATCCAGGCGAGCGCAACACACCACCACACCAGGGACACCGCGCAAAGGACCAGAAGACAGATGGGCCGCCACGATCCGGCGAACCACAGCAACAAGAGCGATCCGGCGACGATCAGCGCGAATCCGTGCCCCGCGGAGCGACGACGCATCGTCAGGCGGCTCCACTCGACACCCGCCCCGGTCGCGACGATCGCGAGAACCAGCGCGACGACCCCGGTCGGGAGAGCGAGAACCGCGACGATCACCACCGGCACCGCAACCGCCGCGGTGGCCACTCGCCGGGCAAGCGAATCCCCGCCGATCGTCGCGGCCGCTTCAACCGGCATCGGCCGGCAACCTCCCTGCGGTGGCCGCAGGCGAGGCATGTTCCGGTGCAACGGCGATGCCGCCGGGCAGGTGTGCCTGCTTCGGCTTCGGTGCACGGCTACGCCCGTGCTGCGCTTCGATGCGGTGACGGTCGGCTCCGTCGTCCACACCGCAACCACCCTCGTGCGCGAAGAGAGGTCCCCGGATCTGGCGTTCGACGACCGGCATCGGTTCAGCTCGACTGCACCTGCTCGGAGATGAGTCCGAAACGACGCTGGCGGCGCGCGTAGGCGCTCAGCGCGACGTCGAACGAGCGGCGGTCGAAATCCGGCCAGAGGGTATCGGTGAAGTAGAGCTCGGTGTACGCGAGATGCCAGATGAGGAAGTTGCTGATGCGCACCTCTCCGCCGGTGCGGATGAACAGGTCGGGGGCGGGCAGTTCCGGCAACGACAGGAATGCTTCCACGACCTCGGGGCTGATCGATTCCGGATCGAGCTTGCCGTCGCGGACCCGAGTCGCGATCTCGCGGCACGCCTGCGTCACGTCCCAGCGCCCGCCGTAGTTCGCGGCGATGATCAGCCGCAAGCCGGTGTTCGCTCTCGTGAGCTCCTCCGCCTGGGTGATCCGCTTGCGCAGCATGTCGTTGAACGCCCGGCGCTCGCCGACGACCTCCAGCCGGACGTTGTGCTCGTGGAGCTTGCGCGCCTCCTGCTCCAGGGCGGCCGCGAACAGGCCCATGAGCCTCTCCACCTCATCCGGGGGGCGTTGCCAGTTCTCGCTTGAGAACGTGAACAGGGTGAGGGCCTCGATTCCCTTCTCGCCGCATGCCCGAACCACGTCCCTGACGGCGCCGACACCGGCTCGATGTCCCGCGACCCGCGGCAACCGGCGCCGTCTCGCCCAGCGTCCGTTCCCGTCCATGATGATCGCCACATGGCGCGGCAGGTTCCCGCCACGAAGACCATCGCGTTGCGGGTACTCCCTGGTGGTGTCGATGTCCGGGAGAGGAGACGAACTCATGCCGATCAGACGTCCATCAGATCGTGCTCCTTCTCCGCGAGCACAGCATCGACCTCGGCGACGTGACGATCCGTGAGCTTCTGGATGTCCGCTTCCGCGCGCTTCTCCGCGTCCTCCGGGAGATGCTCGTCCTTGATGAGCGCCTTGAGGTGCTGGTTGGCGTCACGACGAACGTTGCGCAACGCGATGCGCGTCTGCTCGGCTTCCTGCCGGACGATGCGCGTCAGCTCCTTTCGGCGTTCCTCCGTCAGAGGCGGCAACGGCACCCGGATCACATCGCCGCTCGTGACCGGGTTGAGCCCGAGATCCGACTTCATGATCGCCTTTTCGACATCCGGGATGATCCTCTTCTCCCACGGAGAGACGGCGAGCATGCGAGGATCGGAGACGGTGATGCTTGCGACCTGGTTCAGAGGAACGTCGCTCCCGTAGTAGCTTACCGTCACGTGGTCCAGGAGGCTCGCATGGGCGCGCCCGGTGCGAATTTTTCCCAACTCGTGCCGCAGCGCGTCCACGCTCTTCGCCATGCGGACGCCGGCATCCTTCTTGATGTCTTCGACCATTGTCGGCATCAGGGCGGGATGCCCGGACTATACAACGGGACCGCCTCATCCGGGGCATTCTCCACCAGGGTCCCCTCGTCCCCACCCATCACGGAGCGTACAAGCGCTCCGGGCTTGTTCATGTCGATGACCCGCAACGGCATGTCGTTGTCCCGGCACATGACGATCGCCGTCGCATCCATCACCGAGAGCTTCATCCGCAGCACTTGGTCGAAGCCGAGCCGGGAAAATCGGCGGGCCGCCGGATCGGACATCGGATCGGCCGAGTACACGCCGTCCACCTTCGTGGCCTTGATCATCAGATCCGCCTCGACTTCCACCGCCCGGAGACTCGCTGCCGTGTCGGTGGTGAAGAACGGGTTTCCGGTGCCGGCCGCGAAGATTACCACCCTGCCCTTCTCCAGGTGCCGCATCGCACGACGGCGCAGATACGGTTCGCAGAGCTCGTTGATTCGAATCGCGGACATTACCCGCGCGACCAGGCCGGTGCGTTCGAGAACGTCCTGCAACGCCAATGCGTTCACCACCGTCGCAAGCATGCCGATGTGATCGGCGGTGACCCGTTCCATGCCGCCTTTCACCAGCTCGGCGCCCCGGAAGATGTTTCCCGCACCGATTACGAGGGCGACCTCGATGCCCAGCGCCCGCATCTCGCCGACACCGGCAGCCACCGCCTGCAACGCCCCCGGCTCGATGCCGAAGCGCCCTTCCCCCAGCAACGCCTCACCGCTAAGCTTGAGCAGCACGCGCCGATACGCGACATCCGCGGGGTTGGCGACGCCCGCCGCGTCATCGAACGCGGCCATCAGCCGCCGCGCACCGCCTGGGCCATCACTTCATCGACGAAGTTCCCGGTCTTCTTCTCGATCCCTTCGCCAACCTCGAACCGCTCGAAGCGGAGCACCGTCGCACCGGACGCCCGGAGGTATGCACCGACCGATCGATCGGGGTCCTTGACGAAGGGCTGTCCGAGCAGAGTCACTTCCTTGAGGAACTTCGCGATCCGGCCGGCCAGCATCTTCTCCCGAATCGCGGGAGGCTTGCCGCTTCCGGCGATCTGGGCCTGGAGGATCGCGCGCTCTGCGGAGAGCATCTCCTCGGGCACGTCCGGTTCTCCGATCGCCACGGGCCGGCTCGCCGCAACGTGCATCGCGACCTCCCGGGCGACGGTGTCGTCCGCACCTTCGAGATCGACGACGACACCGATGCGCGTGCCGTGGACGTACACCCCGAGCCGTCCTCCCCGCGATTCGACCACCACGAACCGCCGTACGTTGACGTTCTCGCCGATCTTCGCGACGAGTCCATGCCGCTCTTCCTCGATGCCCGGCCCTCCCTCGCCGTCGAGCGCCATCGCCCCCAGCGCATCGACCCCGGCCGGAGCCGTCGCAAGCACCCGGGCGCAGACGGCGTCTGCAAATTGCCGGAACGCAGCCTCCTTCGCCACGAAATCGGTCTCGCAGTTGACCTCGACCATCGCGGCGCGCCGTCCCGCATCGTCGATCCTGACCGAGACCACGCCTTCGGCCGCGGTCCTGCCCGCCCTCTTGTCCGCTTTCGCCTGGCCGGACAAGCGCATGATCCCGATCGCCTTCTCCAGGTCGCCCTCCGCTTCGACGAGCGCCTTCTTGCAATCCATCATGCCCGCCCCGGTGCGTTCGCGGAGCGCCTTCACCATTGCCGCCGTTATCTGCATCGATCCACCACCGTCTTCGCCCCGATTTCGAAACCAGGGGATTCAGTCCTGCGCCGGCTCCCCGCCGCCCGCGGCGCCAGGAGCGGCCGCCGCGGCTTCTCCGGCGCCACCGTCCGTTGCCTCCGGCTTTCCGGCCGGCGGCCTCTTCGCAATCTTCTTCTTCGTGACGACCCTGGCCTCTTTCTTGACCGTCTTCCTCTTTCTCGCCGCCTTGCCGGCCCCGGCGGATTCGGCGGCGGCGACGGAGCCGACTGCCGCCGCAACCTGCAACTGGGCCGACTCCCGGCCTTCGAGAATGGCGTCAGCGGCGCCGGTGACGTAGAGCTCGATCGAACGGATCGCGTCGTCGTTGCCCGGGATGATGTAGTCGACGCCTTCCGGAGGGTTGTTGGTGTCGACGACCGCGACCACCGGAATCCCCAGCTTCATGGCCTCGGACACCGCGATCTTCTCGTGCCCGACGTCGATGATGAACAACGCGTCGGGGATGCCTTCCATGTGTTTGATGCCGCCCAGGCCACGTTCGAGCTTCGCGAGCTCCCGCCGATGCGAGAGCCCCTCCTTCTTGCTCATCCGGTCGAGGCCGCCTTCCTCGATCAACGCCTCCAGATCCTTCAAGCGCTTGATCGACTGCTTGACGGTGCGGTAGTTGGTCAGCATGCCGCCGAGCCAGCGCCGGTTGACGTAGGGCATTGCGCACCGTTGCGCTTCGGCCGCCATGCACTCCTGGGCCGCCCGTTTGGTGCCGACGAACAGGATGGTTCCGCCGTTTGCCGCCATGCGGCCGAGGAAGTTCAGCGCATCGTGATAGAGCGGGAGGGACTTCTCGAGGTTGATGATGTGGATCTTGTTGCGTTCCCCGAAGATGTAGGGACCCATCTTCGGGTTCCAGAAGCGTGTCTGATGGCCGAAGTGGACACCGGCTTCCAGCATGTCGCGCATCGACACTGCTGCCATGGTACGTCCCCTTGTAGCGGGTTGAGCCTCCATGCCTCCGTCGCGTCGGCCCCGGATCCACGCCCGGGGCACCCGGACGCGCGTGCCGGTGCATGCGGGATGTCCCCGGCGACGTTGCTTCCCGGGGCGGACGCTTTATATCATGACCGGACCACCGGCGACAATTTCCGCACGACGGCCATCGAATGAGGTTCGGCACAGCCCAGATCGCGCGCGACCGCCTCGTGAACCGGACGGGAGGATCACCCCGCCGGCGCGAGGCGGGGGGGGGCATCGTGCCGAAATCGCCCGAGGACATCGCCAGGATGCGGGTTGCGGGCCGTCTCGCGTCCGAGGTGCTCGATCTGGTGAGCGAGCACATCGGGCCGGGCGTCACCACCGCGGCGCTGGACGCCCTGTGCCACGACCATATCGTCAACGTCCAGCGCGCGATTCCCGCTCCGCTCAACTACCACGGCTTCCCGAAGTCGGTCTGCACCTCGGTGAACCATCAGGTCTGCCACGGCATCCCGAACGAGAAACGGTTGAAGAACGGCGACATCGTCAATGTGGACGTCACCGTCATCAAGGACGGATTCCACGGTGACACCAGCCGCATGATGTTCGTCGGGGAGCCGTCCATCGCCGCCCGCCGCCTGTGTCGAATCGCGCGCGAGGCGATGTGGATCGGCATCGAGATGGTGCGTCCCGGAATCCGGCTCGGAGACGTCGGTCACGCGATCCAGCGTCACGCGCAGAAGCACGGCTGCTCGGTGGTGCGCGAGTACTGCGGCCACGGCATCGGACGCTGCTTCCACGAGGAGCCCCAAGTGCTGCACTACGGGCAGCCGGGCACCCGTGAGGTGCTGGAAGAAGGGTGGACGTTCACGATCGAGCCGATGGTGAACGCGGGCCGGCGCCACGTGAAGCTCCTCAAGGACGGCTGGACGGTGGTGACCAAGGATCGAAGCCTGTCCGCCCAATGGGAGCACACCGTCGCGGTGACCGCATCCGGCGTCGAGGTGCTCACGCTGCCGCCGGACGGCACGGGATAAATCCGGGCCGGCCGCGGCCCCCCGTCCGCCTGTGACCGAGGGTGCGCTCAGGCCGGAACGGCTCGCCGGCTCCGAATCCTGGCATTCTCGCGTTGTACGCCGTATACTTCACCCACCACGACATGGGGGCGACATGGCTTCGACGTGGATGACGAAACCCGAGGTGCATGCCGAGGACGCAGCATCCTCGTAAATCCGGCTGCGACACATTAGTTGCCAACGACGACAACTACGCTCTGGCTGCCTGACGCGGCCAGCCTCCGTCCGCCACGTGCTTGTGCGTGCGGATCCCGGAGGCCGACCTGCACAAGCCCGCGGCCCCGAGCGCCTCACTCGGCGCCGTCAGATCCTTGGAGGCTCGCCGTTTCGCAGCCCTGCCCGTCGGGTGGCGATCCGGTCAAATGAAAAGACGCGGCTAAGCATGTAGAGCCAAAGGCGGAGTATTCGCGGACGCGGGTTCGATTCCCGCCGCCTCCACCATATGAAGCGATGGCGGAAGCCATCGTGAACACCGCCAGCGCCGCAGCCGGCGCCGACCGTGCCGACCTCGCCACGAAAGCCGACCTCGCTCACTTCGCCACGAAAGCCGACCTAGAAACCTTGCGTTCCGAATTGCGCTGGATGCTCGCCTTTCAGGCCGCGCTCATCCTCGCCATCGCCGCCAAGCTGTTCGGCATCGTTTGAAGCCGCCCGCGTAGCCGTTCCACGAGGAACGCCATGAACACCGTCACCTTCGACACCTACGCCGCCGCGAAGCACCTTCGCGATGCCGGCTTCGACGAGCGCCAGGTGGAAGCGGCCGTGTCGATGGTGCGCGATGCGGTCGGCGCCGACCGGGATGCACTGGCCACGAAGGCGGACCTCGCCGCCCTCGAAATGCGCATGTACCGCGCCTTGTGGATTCAGGCCGCCGCGCTCATCGGTGCGCAACTCGCCATCGCCGGCTTCGTCGTGCACTTGCTCAGCCAGTGAGCGCCACCACCTTCAACCCGCTCGCCACGGCCCGCGAGCTCGAAGCGGCCGGCATCGAGCGCCGCCAGGCCGAAGCCATCGCCGAAGGGATGCGCGAAGCCGCCGATGCCGCAGCCGGCGCCGACCGGGAGGCACTGGCGACGAAGACGGACCTTGACGCCCTCGAATCGCGCGTCGACGCCAAGCTCGCCGCCCTCGAAGCCCGGTTGACGTGGCGCCTGGTGGGCATCGCCGCCGCCATCGTCGCCGCCGTGAAGCTCATCCCCGGCCTCGACTGACCGCCGGGCAGCATCCACGTCCCCGCCCGCGAGGGCGCTATCACGCCGCTACCGTGTCGAGCACGGCGAGGGTGACCCGGCACGTCGAGCGCCGGGCGCTACCTCATACACATTGACATACACAACGAGCCACGCCAGCGCCAGGCGCTACCGGCCAGATACCGCCGCTTGGATGGCCGCCGCCCTCCGCCCCGCACGTCAAGCGCCGGCACGTCCGCACGTCGAGCGCCCGACGTCGACGGCCGCGCGTGGCGAAGCCTTGAAGCGTGGAGAAAACCGGGGGGTAGGGGTCAAACGCGAACCCCGTGGGAGGGCCAAGCGCTCGCTCGGCGACGGGTCTCTATAGGGGTACCCTCGCCCAACAAGCTGGCCGGTTCAGCGTCTCCGGCCACGGCCACACCCCTCACACCGGCGCCGCGTCTGCCCGCACGCCGGCGCGAGCGCCGGCGCACCCATCGGCTCCACCGCGGACAGGGACGCCCCGAGGGCGCGCATGATGCGCCGGCGCAGCACCGGATCGACGCCGGGCATCACGGGCTTGTAGCAGTCCTTGTCGAGCCGCACGGCCATGCTGACGATTCCGGCGTTCCAGGTGGGACGTCGCCCCGGACCGTCGCCTTCTGCCACGCGGGCGGCCGAAGCCTCTGTCACGCGGCCGGGGCACCGCCAAGCATAGCGCCCAGAGCGCCCAGGACGCGCCACCGCAAGCCGTAGCGGGGTTCGGCAGGGCAACACGCCACCACGAGGCTCTACGGCCCGCTCAGGGCCGCGTACAGGCTCGCCGGCGCCCGGGCTAGTGCCACCCGGGCAGGCTCGCCTGCGCCCGGGGTAGTGCCACCCGGGCAGGCTCGCCCGCTACGGGCCGCTCAGGGCGCTTCCAGGGGAGTCAGGCGTATCGGTTCGAGCGTGTAGCCGCAGTCCTTCGCCAGCGTCGCCAGCGCTGTCGCTACCGCCATGCCGGAAAGCTCCGCCGCCTGCATCGAAGGGCCGGCCAGGAACCGCAACGTCGCCGCGAAGCGCTCGGGGATCTCCGGGACTGCGGGACCGCCGCCCGCTTCGGGACTGGCGGCAGGCTCGGCTTCGTGACCAGGGGCGGCTTCGGACTCGGCTTCGGGACTGGCGGCTTCGGATTCCGGAACCCGCCCCACCAGGCGGTAGCTCCACGCGCCGCGCCCGGCCTTGCGCTTCTCCACGCGACCATCGCGCACCAAGCGCCCGCGCGCCGTGGTGAGCGCCCGGGCGGAGACGCCGGCGGCTTCGCGCGCCGCCTCGATGGCCTCGGCCTCCGTCCACGTCACCGGCACGCCCCATTGCTCCGTCAGCGCCGCAACGAAATCGAGGGTTTCGGGCCGCTCCCGGCCCGTGTTCGCGAAGACGGCCTCGCACCGCGGCGGGAGTACCCCATCGTGCGCATCGAGTACCTGCTTGAGCATGTACGCGCTCGACCGGCCACCGGAGACGTTGACGACATGGAACCAGGGAGAACGGTCCGGGATGCGGTACGGGTTCGCCGCTCCGGGCGGTGTCTCGCCGTTTGCGCCCTCGCGGTCCCTCACCGCCGGCCGCCGGCGTGCCGGACGCGGGGCCAGGGCGCTATCGGCGGGATTGCGCCGCTTGGGAAGCGGCTCGGAACGGAACGTCATCGTCGAAGTCCGTCGCCGGCGCGCTCGATGCCGGAGACGATGCCGGGCCAGCGGGCGCCCTCGCCCTGCGAGCGTGAACCGTCCCCGTCACCCTTGCGCCGGCCACCACGCGGGCGGACACCGGCGCATCGGCGACGAGCGGCCACTTCGCCACCCACTCCTTGAGCGACGCAACGACTTGCTCCGCGGCCTCGCGCTGCGCACCCGCTTCGAGCAGCTTCTCCATCGCTCCCTGCGCAGCGCTTCCCTCCCAAGACTTCGAGCCACGGGACTTCAAGCCATCCGTTCGCGTGCGGACGGCCTTCGTCGTTCGCCCACACCCTCACCGCGGCATCGTCGGCCCGGCCCCCGGCCCGGAACATCGCACCGGCGCAACTCCCGACCGTCGATCGCGCCTCCCGCACCGGGAAGCCGCGCGCGTCGAGTGCAACGAGGGTCAGGGCCGCGAGCTCGCCAGCGCCAGGAAGCCGCCAGGCGAACACCACGGCGCCGACAGCGCCGGGCGGGAGTCCATGCCAGCCGGCCGCCGCGTCAGGCTCAGGGGCGGCTTCACGGGCCAGCCAGCGCACCGAGTCAGCCGGGAGGGGCGCCCGGACGTGGCGACCGGGCCAGCATCCGCAGCGTTCCAGGTAGACCGGGGCCGGAGTCGCATCCGCACATGTCGCCGCCTCCCACAGCCGGGCCACCGCCGCGGGCACGGATGCGCCTTCAAATGCGCACGTGGCTTGTCCGCACTTGTCCGCATTTGCGCTTGGCGTGAGCGCCGCGTAGCTGTCGAGCACGGCCCGGACCTCGCCAGGCGCCGGGCGGCTTCGATGCCTTCGTCGGCGCCGCTTACTCGCCATCGGATGCCCTCCGGTAGTCATCCCCGAGTCGTTCCCCGGGGGTCGGGCCGGGCGCCGGCGTGCCTTCGTCCACCGGGGCTCGGGCCGCCCGCCGGCGCGCAAACTCCGGGAATTCCCGCTCCCATTGCGCGATCGCCTTGTCGCGCGCCGCTTGGCGCCGCCGCTCCCGTAGCGCCCGCCAAGCCTCACCCGAGGGCGGCGCGTAGTCGGGATGCCCGTGCCGTTCACTCGCCATCCTTCGCCCTCCGGTAGACGTCCCCAAGTCGTTCCGTTCCGGGCGGTTGCGAGGGCAGGGACACCGACGCCTGCGCGTCTTCTCTCCGGGAACCCCGATTCGTATCCGTCCACCCGTCCACTTCCCTTGTTTCACGGGGTTTCGTGCGATCCGTATCCGTCCACCCCTGATCTCCGGTGGACGGATACGGATCGCAGGAAACGCTTTGTTTTGCGGCAGGTGGACGGATGGACGGATACGAATCCCCTGCTTCGGGGAAATACGCCTTCCAGTGCGCTTCCAGGTCCGCACGGAAGTACGCCTTCGCCTGTCTTCGATCCGGGAACAGGCGATTGCGCGGCTGGACTCCGAACGGCTTGAGCAGGCTCGACAACCCGCGCGCCGTGAGAGGCTTCCCGCGCTTCCATTCGCTCCACGGACGGCCCTCCTTCGCGATCAGTTCGTCGAGTACCTGATTCGTCCCGATCGCCTCCGGCCAGTTCGTCGCCTCGAAGATGGTGCGCAGATCGGCGAGCAGCATTTCCCGCGCGCCGGTTTCCTCGTCGGCAGTGCTCGCCGTGACGTGCTCGCAGGCTTGCCACGCCCGCCCACCACGGCCCGACCAACCGGAGCCGGCCGTGTCCCCGATGGCGAGCAGCGCTTCCCAGGCATCGCGCCCGCGGTCATGCAGCCCGGGCGGGAACGTCACCCCGGACAATCCCGTGACGATGTTCGCCGCTTCGTCTCCGCACCATCGCGCAAGCTGGCGGCGCAGACTCTCGATTGCGGTCCGGTCGCGGTCGCGCCAGTGCGCCAGGGAGACACCGGGCGGGCGCCGGGTGAGCTTCACGATGATCGACCGATCGAGCACCGTGTCAGGCAGGCCGCCGATACCGGCAATCGCCTTCGGGCACCACGTCACGAATCGGCGCGGCTCATGGTCATCGCCGACACAACGCATGACGTAGGCGGAATTGCGACGTTGCGATCCGTTCACCACGCCGCGCAATTCATCGTCATCGCCGAAGAAGGTATCGGCTTCGTCGAGCAGCATCGCCGGCGCGTGCATTTCGATGGTGCGGAACAGCGCCGAAGACGTTACCCGGCCGCCGACCGGAAGCGGGTGATGTACCAGTTCCCCGAGCAGTTCGAGCAGTAGAGACTTGCCGCAACGCTTCGTCGCCGAAGTCACGTTCAGGAACGGCGAGATTTCGAGCCGGTCATGAATCCACGTCACGGCGATCCACAGCGCAACCGTATCGGCGAGCGCCGGCGCGATGGATACGTGGCGCTGGATGAAGGTGGCGATGCCGGAGAGCAGCGCCGCACCGTCTACCGGCTCCGGCCACGGCTCCGGGTCCTGCCATTCGACGGGCCGGCCTTGCTTGCCGTCGCCGTTCGCATCGCCCGCGTTGTCCATCGCCCGCTCGATGTCGCCGAGGGTCACGCCGGCATTCTTCAGCGCCGGCCTCACCCGCGCCCAATCCGCCGGCGTCTTGGAGCGCATCCCGGCCAGCGCTTCGGCGTGCTCGAACGGAGCGCCCGGATCGGCCTTGATGCGCTCGATCAGGTCCGTGGGCAGATCGGCCCGCTTCAGGGCCTCGACGGCCGCCGCCTCGCGGTCCGCATCGTCGGGAGACACTGGCTTAGATGCGGACAAATGCGGACGCGGCTTGCCCGCAATTAAACCTGCCGTGTCCGCACTTCGAGCTTTCTGCTTGCGCTCAGAATCTGTCTTGCGCCGATGCTCCTTTGGGTGCTCGGAACACCGCGTGCGTCGCCGCCCGGTGACCTCGACCCCGCATCCGTCCCATTCGCAGATTCGCGCGCTCACTGGCGGCTCTCCCGAAGCACGTCGTTGAAATCGCCCTTGTGCGGACGGCGGATCTCCACGTTCCGGCCTTCCGCTTCGAGTCGGCGGGCCAGGGCCGCCGCGGCTCGCAGTCCGGCCGCATCGCGATCGGCCGCAATCACTACGTCCTCGACGTCCGGCGGCAGTTGGATCGAGCGCAAGCCGGATGTCCCGAGGGTTGCCCACCCCGGCAGGTCGAACAGCAGCATCGCCGCCGCGGTCGATTCGATGCCCTCGCCCACGAGCAACGGCCGCCCGGGCTCAGGCTCCGCCAAGCGGACCGCGCCGCCCGGGCTCAGGCTCCCGAGACTGGCGCGTACAGGCTCGACGTTGGCCTTGCGCGGGGCGCCCTCGCGGTCCAGTAGATGCGTTGCACGCCCAGGAAACCGCCGTGTGCGTCCTGTACGCCGGCAACCAGGCAGGGGAAGCGCCCACGTTCGTAGGGATGCGAGAGGGCCGGAGAGAAGCGCAGGGCGGGCGCTACGGCGACGTGGCCGACTCCCCGGACGTGCCCGCAGGCAGGTTTCGGCGATGGTGCCGGGAAGCGGCTCCGTGGCCTCCCACACACGCCGCGCGACCTTGCGCCATCCGCATCGTCCGGGTCGGGAATCGGCTCAGAATCGCGCTCAGGCGGCTTCCGGGGCGGATTCGGGGTTCGGGCCGTGCGCTCACCCGCCCCGGACTGGAACCGCTCGGGGAACGCCTCCCGGAGAACCCGCCCGAACGCCTTGCGCCTGATGTCCGCCGGCTGGCCGTCGATGCAGCCGCGGCAGCCCACCCGTGCGCCGCCCCGGCCGCGTCCCACGTGGAAGCGGTCCGTCCCTCCGCACACCGGGCACGGGCCTACGTGCTCGCCGCTCCGGTTGCGCAGATCGAGCCGGGTCGCCCACTCGTCGACGCCGGGCAGGGGTTCGCGGGGCCGTGCGTTCATGGCGCCGCTCCCGGCCCAGGACCCGCACACCGCCAGCGTCCGGCAGGGCAGGCGCCATCGGGGCACCGCCGGCACGGCACGCGGTCACCGCCCGGGAAGCGCAGGACGCGGCAGGGCCGGGTGAACGGACTCCCGCGGTAGCCGGGGCCGCCCGCGGCAGGCGGCTCAGGGTTGCAGGACCGCCCTACAGGCGGGACACTACCGCCCGCCGCCTCCCGCGGTATCTGCTTCGGCGCCCGGTCCTGTCCCCGCAGGGCTGGGCGCGCATTCCCGAACACGGTTCACCCCGGCGCCGCGCGGGATTCGCCGCCAGGCTTGCGCCCTCCGGGGGCGGGCGGATCGGCCGGGTTCAAGCTGTCGATCCATTCCTGCACGTCGGAATCGCGCCATGCGACGGCACGCGGTCCCAGATGCATCGGGCGGGGAAAGTCGCCCTTGGCCATCTTGTCGTAGATGCCGGCTCGGGAAAGGCCGGTCATCGTCTCGACTTCCGGGCGCCTCAACAATTTCTCAGCCATCGTTCAGCACTCCGTTCTGTTGCGGGAGTGCCGGTCTATCATGAAGCTGGCGCCCTACCCCCGTGCCACCTAATTCCAGATTTTTCCGGGGCGCGTCCGTGCCATCTAAATCACCACACCAAGTAGTCCGTACACAGGCAGGTTCCGCCCTCGCGCGTCCGGTACACGGGCACCTTCCCGGTCTCGCCGCGCTGTGCGCAAGGCACGTTCGGGGCGATGGGAGGCTTTTCGGGGTCTCGCGGTCCGCCCTCGCGCGGGCGCCGGATCACGTTCTCGGGAAGACGATGCCCGGCGGGCATCGCGTCGTTGAATTGGCTTTCCCGCGCCGGATTCTCCGCCCAAACCTTCCTGATGGTGCGCTCGCGCTCCCCGAGCACTTCGGCCAGCGCGCCGGCCAGGGAACCACCCGCGCCGGACGTGACGGGCAGCCCACACCCTTCGAGCTCCAGGAGCATGGTGTTGATGTACCCATTCCGCCGGAGGGTCGGCATCGGATTGTGCCGACCTCGCGCGCGGGTCACTGTCAGCTTGGCGAGGATGCTTTTCGCCCGCTCGAAGGCTCTTGGCGGTTCGTCGATGATCCGAATGCGCGAACGATAGTCTGACAAGACTTCCAAGACTTCGACGAAATGTTCGAGGGCTTTGTAGGCAACGAATCGAGCCCACGCATCGACGGCGCGCGGTTGTACCTCGCCGTGGTACTGGATATGGAGAGTCTGCGAGTCTTCGGTGATCGCGCGCTCGAAGCCTTCGAGGATCGCCTTGACGACCGGCCCTCGAAATCCGAACCCGCCGGTATCGAAGCAGGGGAAGGTAATCGCGTGCCGAGCGGCTTGCAGCGCCGCCGTCTCGGCATCCGGCTCCGGCTCGAAGATCGCCCGCGCCTCCGCCAGTAGCCACGCCTCGACAGTCTCCCCGCGCGACTCGGCATCCTCGCGGATGCGATGGTGCAGCGGGCCGGGCAGGTGCAGCGTCACCGCGACCGTCACCGCCGCGCGCTTGCTCCGCCTGGAACCAGGCGCCCGCCGCCTCCACCATATCAGGGCGTATCGGCCGCCCGAGCTGTATCGCGGATGCGGGTTCGATCCCCGCCCGCCTCCACCGTGCCGCGCGCGTAACCGGCTGGATTTGAAGTACTTTCGGAAGCCGTCGTTTCTCCTTCCCCCCATTGCCACCATACGGCCGCGGGATGCGGGGCGGTGATTCGGCAGGTTGTTTCACGTCCCCGCGGCGGTTGCGGCGGCTGAGCCTGCCACCTCCACGCCCCGCCGGCGCAGGAGCCAGTACCCCGCGAACGCCGCCACCGGGATGCAGGCCGTCGCCGCGATCCAGGGATCGGGGTGGGCGAGCACCACCAGCGAGAAGGCGGCGAGCACCGTGCGGGCCACCAGGTCGATGAGGGGGTTCGGGCTGAACCGCGCTTGCAGGCTGAAGGTCAGGCCGGCGGCGGCGGCGAGCACCAGGCCGGTGGCCGCGAGCTGCGCGAGGCCGGGCTCCAGCACGATCTCCGGGCGCAGGAACACCGCCGCCATCAGCACGAAGAGGCTCGCGCAGAGCCGGAGCGCGCGCAGCAGGGTGCCCATGAAGGAGGCTTGCGCGATCCTGGAGGTCACCGCCGCCACCACCGACGTCGGCGGGGTCAGCTCCCCCCACACCGCCAGGAAGAACGCGAAGAAGTGCACCGGCCACGGGTCCACCCCCACCTTGATCATCTGGGGGGCGATCACCAGAGCGGTCAGGATGTAGGTCGGCGCGGGCGGCAGCCCCATCCCGAGCAGCGCCCCGAACAGGAAGGCCACGACGACCATGGCCGCCAGGTTGATGGCCGCCGCGTCCACGAGGATGAAGCCCACCTTGGGAGGAACGCCGGTGTTGACGAAGGCGCTGGTCAGGATCGAGAGGGTCGCCAGCAACAGGGTGAGCTCGGCGGTCATGGAGGCGAAGGTGTCGATGAAGCGCAGCAGGGTCTTCCCCACGGTGCGCGCGCCGGCCGCTCCCTCCGTGCGAAAGGCGGTCACCGCGTGCAGCAGCAGGAGCGCGCCCCCGATGGCCGCGAAGATGTAGAGGGCCGCGAACAGGGGCGCCAGGTGCAGCGTCGACATCAGCACGATGAGCCCGACCACGACGCCGAGGAAGGCCCCGATCCTGGCCCGGTCCTGCCAGTCCATGGGCTCCACCGACACCGCGGCCGAAAGCCCCCGCTGGCGCACCGACATCAGGTACACGCCCAGCGCCACCGCGAGGAAGTAGACGAGGGCCGGCGCGTAGCCGCGGGCCACCACGTCGAAGTAGCTGCGGTCCAGGAAGTCCGCCATGAGGAAGGCGGAGATCCCCATGATCGGCGGCATGAGCTGCCCGCCCAGCGAGGCCGAGGTCTCCACCGAGGCCGCGTCCTCGCGGGTCATCCCCGCGTTGACCAGGGCGGGGATCGTGGCCGAGCCGGTGGTGACCGCGTTGGCGGCCCCGCTGCCGCTCACCGCGGCGACGCCCATGGAGCCCGCCACCGCCGCCTGCGGAAGGGCGTAGCGCGAACGCACCGCGATGCGCGATGCGCCGCGCAGGATCGAGTCGATGCAGCCGAAGGCGCGCAGCACCGCCAGCACCAGCACGAAGGAGCCGATCAGGGTCAGGGCGAGCTGCGGCAGCCCGGAGAAGACGCCGGTGGTGTCCTCCAGGCTCATGGAGGTCACGATGCGTTTCCAGGAGAGGCCGGGGTGGTTGAAGATCCCCGGCACCATCCGCCCGTACACCGCGTACAGGATGAGGACGATGTTCAGCACGAACAGCACGAAGTAGCGCTTGCGGGCGTACTCCATCACCAGCAGGGCCATCAGGCCGCCGAGCCAGAGGTCGGTGGGGTCCCAGATGCCGGCGCGCACGGTGCCGATGGCCTCGAACTCCACGAACATGTAGACGGACACGGTGATCGAGATCGCGCAGTACACCGCCGCGATGCCGTAGTTGGCGGCGGCGCCGAGCGAGGGATAGAGCTCGTCCTTGCGCAGCGCGTCGAGGGTGAACAGCACGAAGGTGACCGGGACCAGGGTGAAGGCGAGCAGCGTGGGTCCGCCGGTGGTCGTGAGGTAGTAGTGGAGCAGGTAGCCGAAGAATCCGATGGCGGTGGCGAAGTAGAGGAACTCCACCGTCGCGCGGGGGCGGGAGGCGGGCGTCGGCGGAGCGTTCATCGGCGTAGGACCGTGGCTCTCAAGGTTTCACGGCCCGGCTCGCTCCGGCCCGAACCGCTCCGCGGACCGGGCCGGAGCGGAACAGGCCCGGGGCCTCGATGTCCGCCGTCCTGGGAACGGCGCGTCCCTCCGGGACGCGAGCGTCCCGCTCGCAACGAGCCGAAGGCGAGCCACGCGGCATCCTCTTTCTCCCGCGTTTTCACGGCAGCCATCGGCCCGCTCCGAACCGGAACAGGCCCGGGACCTCGATACCCGCCGTCCTGGGAACGGCGCGTCCCTCCGGGACGCGAGCGTCCCGCTCGCAACGAGCCGAAGGCTCGCAGGACGTGGGCGCGGCCCTCCGCGCTTCCTCCCATCTTCACGGCAGAAGCCGGGAAGCGAACGCCCCGGGCGCGGGCAGAGGCTTCACGGGACGTAGTCCGAATCTCGAAGACTGCCGGGTACCGGGAGCAGGCGCCGGATCGCGCCCGCTCCCGGACGGAAGCACCAGGACCGTTTGGCCCGGGACTATCGGGCGATACGCGAATCCCACTTCGCGTCCCAGACGCCCCGCTCGCGCATGTACTTCGCGAGGCCGGGGTGGACCGGCACCAGATCGACCGCCGCCTCGACGCCGCGGCGCTGCATGCGGGGCATGTCCTTCCGGATCTGCTTGAACGCCTTGTCGGCCTGGGCGAGCTCGTCCACGTTCTCCTCGGCGGCCAGGAGGATCCGGTACATGTCCTCCTCCGAGACGTCCATGCCGAGGTGCAGGCCGTAGTAGAACGGGAGCATCGCCGCCTTGTCGACGTGCGTCTTCTTCTTGCCGAACACCGACGTATCGACCTCGACGACCTTGAAGCCGGCGCCGGCCAGCTTCTCCAGCTCACCCGCGTCCGGGCTGAGCGACGCCCAATCGGCCTGCAGGGACGCCTCCTGGATCCACGGCGCGGTGGACGCCTCGGCGTTGGTGTAGACCCCCAGCGCCACGAAGCGGCCTTGCTCCAGCAGCGAGCCGGCCTCCTTCACGCTCACCTCGATGTAGTCGTGGTTGATGCCGAGCACCTTGAACGCGCGCTCCAACTGCGCCCGGGTGTCCCAGGGGCGGGGGCCGGTGAACACGCGCACCCCGTCCAGATCGCCCCACCGGGTCACCTTGCCCATGTCGCGGGCGTGGATGCCGACGCCCATCTCGATGGTGAAGGTCCAGAACGACTGCACCGGCTCGCGCTCCATCTTCTCCCTGAAGCCTTCGAAGCGGTTGATGCCGTTGGCCAGCTCGTAGAACGCCACGTCGGACCCGTAGTACCCCTCGAAGTCCCCGATGGCGTAGCCCTTGACGGTCACGATCGCGCCCGGGGTCGGCTGGACGGTGAAGTTGTAGCCCGGAACCGCCTTGTTCAGCACCTGCACCAGGTTGGTGACCGCCCGGTTGCCGGTGGACCCCACCCGCGACGTTCCCCAACGGATCTCCTTCGTCTGCGCGTCGATCGTGGTGACCGGAGCGATCCCCGACAGGAGACCTGCCGCGAGCACCCATGCGACTGACTTCTTGACCTTGGCCTTGAGCATGACGTTTCTCCTCTGTCGATGTGAAGCTCCCCTGCCCGAAGCACCGGAGCATCCGGCTCGATGGCGCCGGGGGCGTCCGCGGGCGGGGAACGTCACGGGCGGGAAAACGTATGCCGGACCGGAGCGTGAGTCAACGAGCCTGATGCCGGGGTTGCAGCCCGGCTCGGGATCGGATGGTTCAGGCTCGGCCTGGAAGGTTCCGGATGCGGGCCCGGAAGGTTTGTGCGCCACCCACTCGGCCGGCGGGCAACAGACCACCGCTCCGGCAACGCCGGCGTACTCTCCGGCGCCTGTCCCTCACACCAGGCTGCGCAACGCATCGACCAGCGCGTCGGTGTGCTCGGGGCGGCCGACCGAGATGCGGATGCAGTTCTCGATCCCGGGCTGGTCGTAGTGCCGGACGAGGACTCCGCCCCGTTCGAGCGCGAGCTTGAGACCGCGGGCGTCCCGCCCGATGACCCGGCACAGGACGAAGTTCGCCTGCGAGCCGGGGACCGTCTCGATCCCCGGGAGGGTCGCGAGCCGCTCGTAGAGTCGTGACCGCACCGCCTTGAGCGTTTTCACCACCTCCTCGATCCGATCGGTGCAACGGAGGCTCGCGACGCCCGCGACGCTCGCCGCAGCGCTGACGTTGTAGGGCTGCTTGAACTTCCACAGCTCGTGCATCAGCCAGTCCGGGAAGATCCCGTAGCCCAGCCTGAGCCCCGCGATGCCCGCCGCCTTGCTGAACGTGCGCAGCACCACGAGGTTGTCGCGGGCGAGCACCCTCGAAGCGCGGCTCGCGTGGTCGGCGAACTCGACGTACGCCTCGTCGAGCACCACGACGACCGGCAGCGCGAGGAAGCGGTCGAGCGCGGTGTCGTCGAGCCAGCCGCCGGAGGGATTGTTCGGGGAGGCGAGGAACAGGAGTTTCGTGCGGTGCGCTTCGGCCGCGGCGGCGACCCCCTCGACGTCCGGGCTGAAGTCGTCGAGCCGGGGAACGTGGACGACCTCCGCGCCCGCGAGCCGGGCGTCGAAGCTGTACATCCCGAACGTCGGCGGCGCATTGATCACCGCGTCTCCCGGCGCGAGGAAGAGGCGGCAGAGGGAGTCGAGCAGCTCGTCGGCCCCCTGCCCCGGAAGGACGTGGGCGGCGGGGACGCCGATGAACGCGCTCAGCGCATCGCGCAGCATCGACTGCCGGGGGTCGGGATAGACATGGAAGTACGGATAGCGCGCAAGGGCCTCGACCGCCGCCGGGAGCGGGCCGTACGGATTCTCGTTCGCGTCGAGCTTGACGATGCGCTCGGCGGCGATCCCGAGCCGCGCGCTCAGGACCTCGAAGGGATCGATCGGCGCGTACTCCTCCAGCCTCGCGAGGTGCGGATTGAGGAACGCGCGGTACGGAGGCGGGGACATCGATTGGCCGGGGGAGCGGGAGCGGTCGTCGGTGGCGAGGCGGGTAGCTTAGTCGCGGCGGCGCACGCGCGCATCCGTCCGTCGCGTATCCGGATCCGTGCGGAGGGTCGCGGGCTCCGGGCACTCATGATAGGTTGCGCGGCGTGGAAGGAACGACCGCGCCGGTCGCCGCTGCAATGGGCAGACGCCGGGAGGGATCCGGATGATCACCAGGTTCTCGTCACTCTACGCGGGCCACGTCGATCTGGGCGACGTGGGCCAGGATGCGACCCCTGCGAACGAGCGGCGCTACCCGAACGAGCACCTCATGACGGTGTTCCCGAAGACCGAGGCGATCGCGAAGTGCATGGACCGTCTCGGCTTCGACACGTTCTGGCTCGCCGAGCACCACTTCCAGCACGAAGGCTACGAATGCATCCCGAACATCCTGATGGTGGCCGTGCACCTCGCCCACGTGACCGAGTGCCTGCGGATCGGCTGCGGCTTCAACATCTGCTCGATGTGGCACCCCTTGCGCCTCGCCGAGGACTATGCCACCGCCGACGTCCTCACCGGCGGGCGCGTGATCTTCGGGATCGGGCGCGGCTACCACACCCGCGAGGTCGAGACCCTCGGCGGCATCATGACGGATCAGGCCCTGAACCGGGAGATGTTCGAGGAGCAGGTCGAAATCATCTTCAAGGCGTTCAACAACGAGCGCTTCTCGCATCAGGGCAGGCACTACACCCTTCCCCCGAAACTCCCCTACCGCGGCTACGAGCTGGAGGATCTGACGCTCGTGCCCCGCCCCGCCCGCCTCCCCGTCGAGTGCTGGCAGCCCATCGTCAGCGCGAACCCGCGCGGACTCGACTTCATGGTGAAACACGGCATCAAGGGCATCGTCGGCGGCGGCTCCGCGTTGCTCGGCGAGGGGCCGGTGGCCGGCTACCGCGATGCGCTGGCCCGCGCCGGCATCGACGCGGCCCTCGGCGAGGGGATCTGCGTCGGCGTCAACTTCTACCTCGCCGACAGCCGGGAGCAGGCGATACGCGAAGCCACCCCCTACTACGAGGAGCACGCGAAGATGTTCGCACCGCTCGGGTTCTTCCACGGATTGACCGACGAGCAGGCCGCGGCGGTGGTCCGGCGGGGTGGCTGGGCCGAGACCGGCTTCCCGACCATCGACCGCCAGATGCAGTCCCGATCGTGGTTCTGCGGCACCGCCGAGGAGATGATCGCGTACCTCCGGGAGCTGGAAGAACAGTTCCCGGGCCTTGAAACGGTGAACGTGCAGTCGAGCATGGGTACTCCGGAATCGGTGATGCTGGAACAACTGGAACGGTTCGCGGCGGAGGTGATGCCGGCGTTCCGGCGGCCGGCGCCGATGGAGAGTGCAGCGGCGTAGAGCGGCTTCTCCGCGCGGTGTCGCTCCGCATGGCGCAGGGAACGGGAAAAACGGGAAGCCGGCGAACCGGAAAGGAAGGCAATGCGCGCGCCGCTCCCGGAATGCAGATTCCCGCCCCCGCTTCCGCGAGGACACGCCTGCGCGGAGCCTGCCCCGCGGAAGCGGGGGAAATGGCCTGGGTGGACGAGATGCCCGCGTTCCCAGGGTGGGCATCCGGGGGGGCATGGCTAAGCAAAGAAGGCCACGGCCAAGAAGAAACCGGCATGATCGGCCGGCGCCCGCGTGCCGAAGCCGAGCGCCGCCGAGGACGAGAAGCAGGACCTCACAAGGAAAGCAATAGAACGCAAGACGATACGAAACACGACCCGGGGAGCGCGCGGGGCGAAGCCGCGGCGCTTGAGAATCCACCGGCCATTTCAATTTCAAGACAAAGGAGAACGGCCATGTCTGCGGTACTCAACCCTCCTCTTCCCAACTCCCCCCATGCCCGCGACGTCGCGTCGCTCATGCACGGGATGACCAACCTCGTCCGCCACGAGCAGGAAGGTCCGCTGATCCTCGACGAAGGGTACGGGGTCTACGTCAAGGATCTGGAAGGCAACGAGTACATCGAGGGCATGGCGGGCCTGTGGTGCACCGCCCTCGGGTTCGACAACGAGCGCCTGATCCAGGCCGCGCTCGCGCAGATGCGCAAGCTCCCCACCTACCACACCTTCTTCCAGCGCTCGACCATGCCCGCCATCGAACTGGCCGAGAAGCTGCTGGAGACCGCCCCGGCGCCGATGGCGCGGGTGTGGTTCGCGAACTCGGGCTCCGAGGCGAACGACCACATGGTCAAGTTCGTCTGGTACTGCAACAACGCCCGCGGCAGGCCGGAGAAGAAGAAGATCATCGCCCGCGAGCACGGCTACCACGGCATCGCGGTGTCCTCGGGCTCGCTCACCGGACTGCCGGCGATGCACAAGGGCTTCGATCTGCCGATCCCCAACATCATCCATACCGGGAGCCACCACTACTACCGTTGCGCGCATCCGGGCGAGAGCGAGGAAGCGTTTGCGACCCGGCGCGCGGAGGAGCTGGAGCAGCTCATCCTCGCCGAGGGGCCGGACACGGTGGCCGCCTTCGTCGCCGAACCGGTGCTCGGGGCCGGGGGCGCGGTCATCCCGCCGAAGACCTATTTCGAGAAGATCCAGGCGGTGCTCGCGAAGTACGACGTGCTGATGGTCGCCGACGAGGTCATCACCGGCTTCTTCCGCACCGGCCACCGCTTCGCGTGCGAGACCTTCGGGATCCGGCCCGACGTCCTGGTCATCGCCAAGCAGCTCTCGTCGGCGTACCTGCCGATCTCGGCGGTGATCCTGAGCGAGAAGGTCTACGGGCCGATCCGGGAGCTCTCCGGCAAGAACGGCATCCTGGGTACCGGCTTCACCTACTCGGGCCACCCGGTGCCCGCCGCGGTCGCGCTGGAGGCTCTGAAGATCTACGACGAAACGGATGTCGGCGCTCACGTGCGCAAGGTCTCGAAGCTCGCGCAGGAGCGGCTCGCCGCCCTCGGGGACCACCCCATCGTCGGGGACGCCTCCGGCGTGGGCCTCATCGGCTCGGTCGAGCTCGTGAAGGACAAGGAGACGAAGGAGAGCTTCGACCTCTCGTTCGCGGGATGGGCGACCGACGCCTGCACCCGACGCGGCGTGATCCTCCGCGCCTGCACGGGTGGCGGGATCCGGATCGCGTTCTGCCCGCCCCTCATCATCAAGGAGCCCGAGCTGGACATGCTCTTCGACCGCTGGAAGCTCGCTCTCGACGACATCTACGAGCACGTGCGCCGGGAGGGGTTGATGTAGTCTCCTGCCCGTGAAGTCTTCGACAAGACGACGAAGTTTTTTTCCGGCAACCGGCGTTTGGTTCCGGCGATGCCGGATCAGGGCCTCTGGGTGGCGCGGCGCGTTGCGCGCCGCGCGTTTCGCCGGCGGTGCGGGTTCGCCGGTTCCAGGCCACGGCCGCCCTCCGGTGTGTCGCGCGTACAGTCTCGCCAGGGAGGTGGAGAGCCGGCAAAGCCCGAACACGTCCCGGCCAACAAAGGGAGCCGGCCATGACCGACGTCGACACCGGCTTGAACGTCTGGCGGATGACCAGCAACCACAACCGGATGATCGAGATCCAGGCCGACCGCTCGGCGCCGCGCGACGGCCCGGTCGAGATCGCCTACTACGGCAGCTCCGCGTTCCGGATCACCTCCCCGAAGGGGGTGAGCGTCCTGATCGATCCGTGGCGCAACCATCCCTCGCGGCGCTGGGACTGGTACTTCCACGACTTCCCGGTCACCGCCGCCGACGTCGGGGCGTCCACCCACGCGCACTTCGACCACGACGCGCTGCACCGGCTTGACGCCCATGTCCTGCTCGACCGGCTCATCGGCCGGTACACGTTCTCGGACATGACCCTCACCGGCCTCGCGGACAAGCACGAGACGGATTCGAGCTGCGCGCTCTACGACTACAAGAAGATCTACGAGACGTTCCAGGGCGTGAGGATCGAGCCGCCGGGCAACCCCCGCTCGTGGGACCACTGCCTCATCGTGGTCGAGACCGGGGGGATGCGCATCGTCCACTGGGGCGACAACCGCCACAATCCGCCCGCGGAGATCTGGGAGGCCCTCGGACGCATCGACGTGGCGCTCCTGCCCGTCGACGGCTCGCAGCACGTCATGGGCTTCGCGATGACCGAACACGTCATCGAGACCCTGCGCCCGCACGTCGTCATCCCGCACCACTACTACATCTGGGACGTGCTGCAACGCCAGAGCACCTTGCAGTCCGCCGAGCCCTGGGTCGATACGCGCGAGGTGGCGCAGAAGCTGAGCGGCCCGCGACGCACGTACGCGATCGAGGACATCAAGCACCTCGACCGCGCCGTGCACTTCTTCGGCGACCACGTCGCGTTCGACAAGGAGGCATGGCTCCGCGACGGGCGTTGACCCGACCGCGGGGCTCGATCGACCCAGGCCGCCGGCCACCACAAGGAGACGAACACGATGCCGACCGCTCCTCCCCACCTGCTGCTGTGGGATCCCGCCACCCTCGCCGCCCACCTCGATGCCGGGGATGTCGTCGTGCTCGACGTGCGGCGGGGCGAGCCCTACGCGAACGGGCACGTCCCCGGCGCGCGCCACTTCAGCGTCTACGGGATCAACACCTACGACAGCGACCCCGCCCCCCTCGCCTCGTTCACCAGGATGTGGGCCTTCCAGATCGCCGGCGCCGGCATCCGGCGCGAGGACGTGGTGGTGGTCTGCTCGGAGACCACCGACGAATCCGCGGCCCGCGCCTTCTGGTTCCTCGAGTATCTCGGACACGAGCGGGTCGCGGTGCTCGACGGCGGGATACGCGCCTGGGAGGCGGCCGGGCAGCCGCTCGCCCACGAGGCGACGCCACCGGCGGCGAGCGCGTATCGATACGAGGCGGTGGCCTCGGTCTGTGCGAGCTGGTCGGACGTCGCCGCCGCCATCGACGATCCGGCGACGGTGATCCTCGACACCCGGAGCGACGGCGAGTGGTACGGCGAGGACGCGCGGGGCGCCGCGCGCGCCGGCGCGGTGCCGGGTGCGGTGCACCTCGAATGGGTCCACAACGTGGACGACCGGGGCCGGATGCTCGACGCGGAGACCTTGCGCGAGCGCTACGCGGGGGTCGGGATCACCCCCGGCACCCCGGTCATCGCCTACTGCAACACCGGCTACCGCTCTGCCCACGCCTATCTCGCGCTCCGCCTGCTCGGGCACCCGGACGTCCGCAACTACGTCGCCTCGTGGCAGGAATGGGGAAACCGCATGGAATGCCCGATCGTGGTGCACGAGAGGTCCTGAGCAAGGCGCCGAACGGAACATCCGGGTGTGGAATCGGACGGAAAGCCGAATAATCGGCCACGGCATCCAGAGACCCCGGCCCGGGCATCGGACAGAACACCGAGCGATCGACCATGACATCCGAAGAGCCTGATCCGGGTATGACGCACCGAGCCACCGGCCACGACCTCCGGAGGTCCTGATCCGGACATGGCGCGCCAGGCGATCAACCACGACATCCGGCTGGCTCGCGCCCGCGACGCCCGGCCGATCGCCGAAATGTCCCGCGACTGCATCGAGCATGGGCTTGGCTGGCGATGGACGGAGGCGCGGGTGCTGTCCTGCATCCGGCACCCCGCGGCCAACGTGATCGTCGTCCGCCCCACGCTCACGGGCTTCGGAATCATGCAGTACGGCGACGACGAGGCCCACCTGCTCCTCCTCGCGGCGCACCCGCGGCACCGCCGCATGGGGGTCGGCGCCGCACTTGTGCGCTGGCTGGAGGCCACCGCGCTCACCGCGGGGGTCGGCCTTATCCGGCTCGAAGCACGGGCGAGCAGCGCGGAGGCCCGGAACTTCTACCGCGCGCTGGGCTATACGGAGGTCCGGACGGTCAAGAGGTACTACGAGGGTCGGGAGGACGCCGTATCCATCGCCAAGGATCTGTGGACCGGGTGAGGCGATCGGCGGGTGGACAAGCGGATCATCCCGTGCGAAGGCGGTCATCATAGGTAGGTAAACGTATGACACGCCTCGTCGTGGGGGGTGCGGATCGACCGTTCGCGGCTACTTTTTTCGTATGGCTGAAGTTACGCGATCCGGCTTTTCTGCCCGGGCGGGTATACCCGATGAGTCCGTGCGCCTGGTCCCGGTGGCGCGAAGCCGCGACCAGCCTCCGGTAACGGCGCGGTAGCGGGCCGAGCGGAGGCGGGGTGATGGCGGCGCGCAAGCGGGATCGGTCGAGGGCGTTCCGGCGTGTGCGTGAGGCGGTGCTGGAGCGTCAGCCGCTTTGCGCGCTCTGCTTGGCGGAGGGGCGTACCGTCGCGGCCGTCGAGGTGGACCATGTGATCCCGCTTTCGGAAGGCGGAGGGGACGATCCGGAGAATCTGCGGCCGTTGTGTGCGGCGTGCCATCGGCGTGTCACGGCGGGGCAGTCGGCGCGTCGGCGCGGCAGACTCGGGCACGACGATCGGGGCTATCCGTTGGCGCGGCTACGGTAACCCCCCCGGTCTCGAAGTGATTGAGGGGGGAGGGCGGATACCGTGCGGCGACCATTTCACCGTGCGGCGACCATTTCAAGGTTTCTCGCAGCTTCCGAAGGGTCCGGCTCGGTTGCGGGCCGTGGCTGCTTGATCCATGCTCGGGCGCCGTTTGGGAGGGTGGTGCGATGAGTGACAAGCCGCCGAAGTCGGCGCTGCGACAGCTACGCGAGCGGGGCGGGCGGGGCGCCGTGGTCGAGCATCCCGCCAGTCACAATGCGCGGCGGTCCGGGCGGATGGGCGGGGCAACCCCGCCCGTCGAAGAATTGGGGCCGGCGCCGAAGGGGCGATCTCCCGGCTGGCGTGCGGCGTGGAAACGTGCCGTGCGTGACTGGCCGCACCTTGATCGGCGCGATCGGGATGTCCTGACGGATTACCTGGATCTGTCGGATGAGTTGGAGGAGGCGCGCGCGGATCTGGATCGGTTCGGGCGCCTGGATGCCGCGGGCCGGCAAACGGATGCCTGTCGCGTCTTCATGGGCCTGCATGACCGGGTGGCGAAGCTGCGGCGTGATCTGGCGGCGACGGCAACGCGGCCGCGGGGACGTGTGCCGGCGCGTGAATCGAAGCCCGCCCCGGCGGTGTCGCGGTTGGCGGCGTTGCGGGCGGCGGGGGCGTAGACGTCCGGTTGAACCCCATCCAGCCTCCGGTATCGGGGCGGTAGTGTGTTGGCGCACAAATAGCTTGAATTATATGCCTATCGATGATTCAGCGCCAATTCGGCCACGGGCCCGTCCGATCTTGGCCAGAATCTCCTCACCCGTCGCGTGCCACCGATAGGGCTTTGAGGCCTTGTTGCGCTCGGCCAGGGGTAGAGTCGACGACTGGCGCGGTGGCGTCAGGTCAGTGGTGGTAGCCGTTTCCCGGCGGCTTTCGCAGTACCGGTGCCTCGCTCCACGCCATTGCTCCGTTTCCAGTCGCCGCTCATCGAACCGGACGTGCGGATTTCCCGCATCCGGCTCTCGGACGAGATCATGCCTTCGCCCACGGAAAGCTCGTCGTTCGCACTGCAAGGCGCGTCAGGCCCCTTTCATTCCACAGGCGCTTGTCCGGGAAGTGCACGTATCTCCCCGCTCGTCCCTTGTGCTTGCGACACAGCCACTGACGCAGCCGCCGGGTCGCACAACCCTGCGGCAGAGGCGCCAGTCCCCCAAGCCACCGCTGCACGCCTCGCGCGAACCGATAGCCGGGAGCTTCCTTCGCTTTCGCATGTAGCGCCGCCTGGAGTCTCCGAACCCGTTCCGGGGCGGTTAGGCTCGCACCAGTCCCCATCTCCCTTCCTCCTTCTTGCGCCCCTCTCGAACCAAGGCCCCTTCCCTCCACCGGCATTACCCGGCTTCCCCGGTACTACGGGCCTCTCCGCCACCCCGACCGGCCCGGCCTGCCCCTCGCGGGGGTCCGGTTGGCGTGTGCCGCGCCACCGTCGGGGCTTCCCGTGTTGCGTCCATCCCCCCTTCTGTGCGTGCCGCCGCCACTACCCCGGCGGAATCGACCGGTGCGCGCGTCGCTCGCTTCCCGACCGATGCCAGCCTTCCCCGATCTACAGACGGGTCGGCTTCCGCATCATGAGTTTCGAGGCCTGCTCGGCGTTCACTCACGTTGCGGCCCGCACAGTCGCAGAGCCGCCCTCGGCGGCCCCTTGCACCGAAGTGCTTCAGTCGATGTCGTTGCCTCCATCAACCGCTCCGATTGCTACCGGCTGGAGCGACAGTTGCCGGGCGGGATTCGCACCCGCTGAGGAATGGCGCCTTTGCACGGCGCACTGTAGATCTCAAATTGACATTAAGAAGTCTTCGTAACTGATCGAAATCATTGAAGTTGTATATTTTGAAGGGAGAGGAGCTAAAGGGCTCTGGTGACAATTTGTCAGGAGCGGGCTCGACGGGGAGGGAAGACGGGGCAGTGAACCTCTGGAACAATGTGCGGTGTCAATCCAAACCATCGCCCCGGAGGGCTGCCCCAATGTCAGTATTTCACGCACCCGCCCATTGCGCCAGCCACAGCGAGCGAGGAGAGCAAGCCCTCGCGCGGTTGGTCGAGCAGGTCAACGCCTTGCGAGCGCGCCCGGTGACGGGGGAGGACTTCGAGGCAGTGGAGCGGGAGCTCCGTGGGCTGTTTGCCGAAGCCGAGCGCGAGGTGGGGGGGAGACGCTGGAGCGTCTGGACGTGAACCTGCCGTTCGTTGAGATGGAAGGGCGGCGGTACCACCGGGTGCTGCGCAGTCACGCGACGTACACGAGTGCGGCGGGAGCGGTGGGGGTGCATCGCACGCTGTACCGATGCGGGAGGGGGCGAGCGGTGGCGCCGATGGAGTGGCGTGCGGGGGTGGTGGCGGGGCACTGGACGGGGCTGGCGGCGCGTCAGGCGAGCGTGGTGGTGGCGCATGACGCCGCAGGAGGGGGAGGCGGTGTTTCGGGAGTGGGGGCGGATGAGGCCTTCGAAGAGCTCGCTGGACCGGTTGGCGAAGGAGTTGGGCGCGCGGTGGGAGGGGCAGCGCGAGGCGTTCGAGGCGGCGTTGCGCGAGGGGTGCGCGGTGGCGGAGGAGGCGGTGACGGTGGCGGTGTCGCTCGATGGGGTGATGGTGGCGATGAAGGATGCGAAGCGGGTGGATGGGAGTTCAGGCTATCAGGAGGCGGGGTGTGGGACGCTCACGACCTGTGATGCCGAGGGGGAGCGGCTGGAGACGGTGTATGTGGGTCGGATGCCGCAGCCGTGCAAGGAGGCGTTGAAGAAGACGCTGTGCGCGGAGCTTGAGGCGGTGCTTGCAAAGCGTCCGGACCTGCAGGGGGTCAAGATAGCCGACGGGGCGCACGACAACTGGCGCTATCTTGATACGTTGGCGCCGCAGGGCACGGCGGTGGTGGACTTCTACCATGCGGCCGAGCAACTGAAGTCGGGACTCGATGCCTGCTATGGACAGGACGATGCGAAGGGGCGGGCGCACTACGAGAAGCTGCGCCATCTGTTGCGCCATGACTGCGGCGGCGTGGAGAAGGTGATTCGTTCGCTGAACCATCAACGCAGGAAGCAGCCGGAGAACAAGCGTATCGCCGAGGTGTTGGGATACTTCCGCAACCACCGTCACCGGATGCGCTATGCCGAGGTGAAGGCGCGGCATCTTCCCATTGGCTCGGGGGTGGTGGAGGCGGCGTGCAAGACGTTGGTCACGCAGCGGCTGAAGCGTTCGGGAATGCGCTGGCGTCATGCCGGGGGCCTGCCCTCGAGTGCCGGAATCGGGGGGCAGGCCATCCTGACGCTTCGCGCCCTGATACGAAGTAGACGGTTCGATTCGGCCTGGGAGATGCTGTCAGGGACCTACCGTCGGGAAGTGGCGATTCCCGACAACGTCATACCGTTTCCTTGTAAACGGGCGGCGTGATGGATCAGTTTCAGAGTTACACCCCTCGGCCAGATAGAGCTCGATCTCTTTGACCAATTGCCTGACACTGCGGAAACTGCCGCCACGAACGACATCGCGCGTCAAGTCACCGAAGAATCGTTCGACCAGATTCATCCATGAACCACTGGTCGGAGTGAAGTGCATGTGAACCTGCCAGTTGCAGAAAAAATCGACCCATACATGCATTCACTGCACAAAATATGGGGTTTTCGGACCGAAGTAGCGTGTGGCTTATGTTCACTGCTAGTGAGAATAAGCCACACGCAGTATTCTTGAATCTTGTGCAAAGTCGTACGGAGTCATTCGTGAAACGGAAGTAACAGAATGAAACGTGGTCTCCGAAGCTGGTACAATAGTCGTTGCTACAACAACGTACCAAGCGAAACGGAGACCACGCAGATGAAGCATAACCGAGCCGATGTTCGAGGTAAAGCCAAGCTGAGCCTCGACCTCCGATTCGAATCACAGAGCCTGACATCGTATTCGGGACTCATCGTCTTCCAGCACCTCTTCTCTCTCGTCGGCATCAAAGAACGGCTGTGGAGATGCTTCCGCCATCTGAAGGCCAATCCGATTTACGGCCATCACATGATCATGATGCTTCTGGTCGTGCACCTGATCATCGGACACCGGCGGCTGCGCGACGTGGACTCCTACCGTGATGACGAGATGGTCAAACGCACTCTCGGTCTGAAGCGATTGCCGGACGTGTCCACGGTCAGCCGCTCGCTCGCCAGCGCAGATGGACAAAGTGTCGCCAAAGTGCGAAGTGAATCGAGACATCTGGTCACGGGACCACCTTCGCCTCGCGCCGGCGGCGGTGCAGGATCCATTCGGTGTACCCGTTCGGCTGTTCGGCGCCGGAGAACACGAGCTCCAGCGCGGCCTGGAACTCGATGCTCGCGTCCTGCGTATCATCGCGCACTTCGCTGTCCTGACGTGTCGGCCCTTCCACATCGAATCCGACCCATCCTTCCGCTCACTCATCTCAAGCAGTCTTTCCGTGTCGCAGACTCCTTGCGCCGGCCGGCACCGGCGAGAGCTCGAACACGGTGATCTCGTTCGAGGAGCCGAGGCGCATCGTCGGGCCCCAGGTGCCGGTGCCGGAGGAGACGTAGAGCACCGTGGCGCCGGCCTCGTAGCGGCCGGCGATGCGGGGGAAGTAGCGCTTCACGAGCCAATGGAACGGCACGATCTGCCCGTTGTGGGTATGTCCGCAGAGCATCAGGTCGATGCCCGAGCGTGCCGCGTCCTCCAGCCCGTCCGGGCGGTGGTACATGAGGATCGTGAACCGCGCCTCTTCACCGTCATGGCCACCGTGACCGTCGCGGCCACTTCTCCGAACGCTGCCTGCTACGCCGCCCGCTGCTCCTTCACCATCACGGCCACCGTTACCGCCGTGGCCACCGCCGCCACCGGGATCGCCGCTACTGCTGCCGTCGTCGTTGTTGCCACTACCGATACCCCCGTGACCGCCACCGCCGTCGTCTCCGAGCCGGCCGAGCACCCGGGCGACCTGGTCCCGTGCCTCGGCGTCGTCGATGCCGACGATGCGCATCGCCCCCCAGTCGGCGCGCGCGTTGCGCAGCACCGTCACCCCGAGTGCTTCAAGGCGCGCGCCGACCGCATCGCTTCCGACGTAGCGCTCGTGGTTGCCGATCGCGAAGAACGCGGGGGCGGCCAGCGCGCCGATGGGGTCGAGGGCGTCTTCGGGAAGGCGCATCAGGTCGATCAGGTCGCCGGTCACGAACACCGCGTCCGGGTCGAGCGCGTTCACCCGGCGCACGATCCGGGGCAGGAATCCGGGACCGCGCGATCCGACGTGCACGTCGCTCAACTGCACGAGCCTCACCGGGCGGTCGAGCTTCGGCGACGACAGCGCGATCCGCCGCACCACGAGCCGGTGCGCGTTCACGATGCCCCAGATCGCGAGCGGCGCGTAAACGGCGACGAGCAGCACCGCCGCGCCGTCGCCGGGCAGGCCGAGCAGGAGCAGCAGGTGGACCGGGAGGACGACGGAGAGCAGCAGGAAGGCGAGTCCCATCCACAACCAGGCGGCCCGCAGCACCCACCGCGTCAGCGCGTTGCGCCAGGCCTGATGGAGGAGCCATCCGGCGTTCGGCCCCACCAGCAGCACGAGCAGCTCGGGGGTCCCTGGACGCCAGCCGGGGAAGACGAGCACCCCCGCCACGACCTGCGCGTAGCCGAAGACGAGGAAGTAGACGGTGACGACGACGAGGAGGCGCATAGGCGGTCAGGCGGATCTCCGGCAGACCGTTACTCGGGGAACCGGCCGCCTCTCCAGCCGCGCCGGCAGATCCATGCGTTCATGCAGGACGACGATGATCAGGGGCCTCCGCCCGGGAGGACGCATATGGAAGATGTAGTGATGCCGGCAGTGCATTACCCGCACCTGTGGACAACGGTCCGAGCAGGCCCGGGACACCGCGTCGCCCTCGCCGACGGCGCGGCAACATGCCTCCAGTTGCCGGGCGTAACGTCTTTGCTGTCGAGACCCCCATTCCCGGAAGGTGTAGCGGGCGATGCTCCGCAAGTCGGCCGCGGCGGCAGGAGTCAGGTCATACGCCTGCACGCTTACCCGGGGCCGGTCTCACGACGGGCGGCAGCGAATATCTGCTCTACGGAGCTCCCGACGACCTCCCCGCGCCCGGCCTCCGCAATTCGGGGACGCAGGAACGTTTCCACCCGTTTTATTCATGGTTGGTCAGCGAATGCCGAACGGAGTGTGCCCAACTCGTTGACTTTATGACAACTCCGGCCTTTCGTCTCACAAGTTGAGATTATCGCAGTAGGGAAAATTCGGTCTTGTAATGCCGGGTCGGAAAATCAGTTTTAGATCAGCCAGTTGTGGCGCTATCCTCCGGTGCTCCGTGTAGGGTATGAATAATCTGGGTTCCAGGCGTTGCAGGGCCTCTTCTTCGGAAAGGGACTCGATCTGCGGCAGGCGGGGCAGGGTCCGTTCGAGGATGTAGTCCTTGAGGGTCTGGCCGTGCAGGGCGGCGATGGCCTTGAGCCGCTGATGCTGCTCGGGGGTCACGTCTATGGACAGGCGGGTCATGGCGGCGCCTCCACCGAGGAGCGCCGGAAGCTAGCACAAAAGGCACCAGCATCCAAAAATGGACATTTGTGGGGAGTCGTTCCCGCCAAACTCGAATGTGTCCATCGACTCCCCACGACCGGACGCTCGAACGGCAGGTTCGGGGGGATTGGCAGGATCGGGGACGCCAACACCCCCACCCTCGGCCGTCCGCTACTCCAACCCGAAGACGTGCAGCACGAATGCGTAGACCAGCGCGGTCTCCTTCAGCCGGTCGAACCTTCCTGCCCCGCCCCCATGTTGGTATGCAGAACGCGGATCAGGACCGTCCGTCAGGGTCGGTTGCTCGATTGGAATCATATACGTTACCTTCATCCGCATGATCGAAGTTCGAGAATATATCGACGGCCGGGGACGCAGTGCCTTCGCCGTCTGGTTCGCTCGGTTGGACGCCACGGCGGCGGCCAGGGTCGCAGTGGGCCTCGAACGGATCAAGGCGGGGAACCTGTCCGACGCCAGGAGCGTGGGAAGCGGCGTGATGGAGTACCGCATTCACACCGGGCCCGGATACAGGATCTATTTCGGAAGAGACGGAGACACCCTTGTCGTCCTCCTCGGCGGGGGGACGAAGCGACGGCAACAAGCGGACATCACGACGGCCAGGACCCTCTGGAACGAATACGAACGACGCAAACGCCAGGAGGAAGCATAGCCATGGCTCTCACACGAGATTTCAAGGATACCGTACAGGCTCGCGCCCGGAGCGACCCGGGATTCCGGGAGGCGCTGCTCGAGGAGGCAGTCGAGGCGATGCTGGCGGGGGACGTGGATATCGGAAAGGCGGTGCTGCGCGACTACATCAACGCCACCATCGGATTCGACGAACTCAGTGGTCGGACCCGCAAGCCCGCGAAGAGTCTGATGCGCATGTTCGGTCCCACCGGAAACCCGCAGGCCCGCAACCTCTTCGATATCATCGGCCACATTCAACGCCACGAAGGCGTGCAACTTCGGGTACGGGCCATCCGGTGACGCAAGGTTCAAACGCCCTGCGCCGCCCGGTGATGGATCCGTGGCGATGCGACAGCGGTCGGCAGCACCGAGGCGTTGTTTGAAACCGCCGGAGGGTTCGAGAGCGAATGGACGTCCGCGGGGATTGGCAGGGCCGGGGGCGCCACCCCATAAGCGCTAACTTATTTTTTGCGTCAGTATTCGAAATACTCCGACAATTGAGAGAGACGGCGCCGGGGTGGCTCAGCCAGTGATCTGGAGATCTCGTTCCACTCGCCAAGCATCCGAGCCAACGGCATTGCCGGCTCGATGCTCCGCGTGACTTGGTTGAGCACGAACTTGAAGTCACGCCATGCACTGTGCGGGCGGTACCGCTTCCAGGTCGTATCCCCAGGGGGAAATCGCGACAGCGTGGCGAATCAACTTCTCCACCAGCAACGCCACGAGCAGCTTGCCATAGAGCCACGCCTTGGCGCTCTCGTCGTCGTACTTCGGCAGATGCCCCAACTGCGCCAGCGACTTGAACCGCTTGAACACCAATTCGACCTGCCAGCGGATACGATACCATTCCAGCACCTCCGAGGCCGTGAACACCGAGCCGGGAAACGTGGTGAACACGATGACGTAGCGCGCGAACTCAAGCGTGTCCGGCTTGAGCTGCCTGCCCTTTCGGGAAGCCACCCGGCGCAATCGCTCATGGGCCAGCTCAATGGCCTGCTCGGTCTTTCGAAGGGCACACACCCGGCCAGGGACTATTCCGCCGTTCTCGACGACCACCGTGGCCAGCCACGATGCGACGGTTCCGGCACGTTCGAGCGACGTGACCGCTGCGAGCAAATCGAAGGGTTGGCCCTGCGGCGTGCGAAGCACCAGCGATGCGGTGTTGACCCGCACGGTCACTTGACCCCCTGCGGATACCACGTGACCGATGCCGCTGCCCGTCGAGTACCCGCGGTCAGCCACGATGTAGTCGTGCGGTGCGATGGGGAAGTGCGAGAACGACTCACCGGTGCCCGGTCCTTCGGTGGGTGTGAGCTTGAAGAAATCGCACGCCACGGACGGGAGACGCACACTGTAGTGGACCCGCCACAGCCCTCCGGTCTTGCCGGGCTCCTTCACCGTCGTCGCATCGAACGCCCGGACCTGGAAGCCGTCATCGGCAGCGACCGCAACGCCGAACTCGCAAAACAGCCTCCTGCACAAGGCATGCAGCCAATGCTTCGACTTCCTCAGCCGCTTCAGCAACCCCACGTCCGACAGGTCCGCCAGACCCGCCTTCCTGGCGCGCACGACCGTCTCGCGCAACGAGTGCCCGCATCCCAGATGGAGCAGGAGCGTGCGCAGCAGGCTCTCGACCGACTTGTCCTTGCGCAGCCCCTTCAGTGCTCCGGTATCCTGTGCCAACTCCCGCCAGTCTGCGGGCAGAAACGACATCAGCACTTCCCAGTCCTCGTCCAATCTTGCCAGCCTCCGCCGCGTCGCATATCCAGACAATAGAGTACACAATGCGATATGAAAAACAAGTTAGCGCTTATGGGGCGCCACCCCCCCATAAGCGTCAGCTTGTTTTCCATGTCATTGTTTCCTATCGTGAATTCTGGTGCACGATGGGGAGCGCGCGAGGATGGACGAGGACTGGACGGTGTTGATGTCGTTTCTGCCCGAGCGCTGGCGGGAGTTGGCGAGCGAGACGGGGGCGCTGAAAGGCTTGCGCAAGGACAATCCGATTGTTGCAGTGCGCCGTGCAAGGCGCCATCCCCTGGCGGGTGCGAATCCCGCCCGGCAACCGTCGCTCCGGCCGGTCGCAGTCGGAGCGGTCGATGGAGGCAACGACAGGGACTGAAGCACTCCGATGAGGCGGGTCGCGAAGGCGACTCGGCGACCCTGCGGGCCGCAACGCGGGTGAACGCCGAGCAGGCTTTGAGACGGGTAATGCGGAAGCCGACCCGCCTGTAACACGGGGAAGGCTGGTATCGGGCGGGAAGCGAGCGACGCGAGCACCGACCGGTTCCGCCGGGGGAATGGCGGCGGCACGCAGAAGAGGGGGATGGACGCAACACGGGAAGCCCCGTCGGTGGCGTGGCACGTGCCAACCGGACCCCCGCGAGGGGCAGGCCGGGCCGTATGGGGTGGCGGAGAGGTCCGGAGTACCGGGGAAGCCGGGGAATGCCGGTGGAGGGAAGGGGCCTGGGTTCGGGAGGGGCGCAAGAAGGAGGAAGGGAGATGGGGACTGGTGCGAGCCTGGCCGCCCCGGAACGGGTTCGGAGACTCCAGGCGGTGCTCCATGCGAAAGCGAAGGAAGCTGCGGGCCATCGGTTCCATACGCTGAAGGTGTGGCGCGACGATGTGCTGCTGGTCGCCTGGGGCGAGGTCCGTCGCAATGGCGGGGCGCCGGGGGTGGACGGCGAGACGGTGGCGGACATCGAGGCGCGGGGCGTGGAGCGGTGGCTTGGGGGACTGGCGCGGGAGTGGGAGGAAGGGACCTGCCGGTCGCAAGCGGTTCGGCGGGTGTGGATTGCGAAGAGGCAACGCGGGAAGTATCGGGCCTTGGGCATTCTGCCTGCGGGACCGGGTGGTGCAGACGGCGGCGTTGCCGGTGCTGACGCCGATGGTCGAGGCGGACCTGACCCGGGAGCAGTACGCCTATCGGTCGGGAAGAAGCGCCCACGATACGGTCCAACGGGCGCATCGGCTGGCGAGCACGGGCCACTGCGAGGTCGTGGACGCGGATTGGTCGGACGACTTCGGCCAGAGACCGCACGCCGAGCTGCTCAAGTGCGTCGCCCGTCGGGTGGGTGACGGGCGGATGGTGGGTTGGGTGAAGGCGTGGTGGGAGAGGGCGAAGGCATGCTCTCGTCCGAGAGCCGGATGCGGGAGACCCGCATCCGGTTCGATGAGCGGCGACTGGAAACGGAGCGATGGCGTGGAGCGAGGCACCGGTACTGCGAAAGCCGCCGGGAAACGGCTACCCCCACCGACCTGACGCCACCGCGCCAGTCGTCGACTCTACACCTTGTCACACGATATCACGCTACATCAGATAGTTACGATGTTCCAAAATTCCGAGTGGCACTATATTTGAACGCCAACTGGTTTTTTGGGGACAGGATGGCGGTCTCGTTGGGGCCTCTCGGTGGTCTTGACATACCGGATCGGCACGGTACCGAGGAGTGCGGACGGGTGCAAGGTATGCTGGAACGATTATGGCACTACATCGACCTTCGCGACGAACAATCCACCCGGATTATTCACCATGCGTCTTTCCGATGCCTCTATTTTCGATAGTTTCACTCCCGCGTAGCCTTGTACCGCCCCAATCACTCCCAATCCGCCTCAATCGACCAGCAAGATGGGCCAATTTCCCACTTGTCCACTGCTCCTTTTTAATGACTGGACACCATTCGCTTCTTCATGACAACAGACGGACGTAGCGACCCCCGCCGCTTTGCAGCAACACCCCCCACTCGCCAACCCGACTCATACTATACAGGCACCCAATGCAGACGAGTCAATACCCTCCACAATCGACGCCATGCCAACACCGCACTCTCACAAAGAATGAACACCACACGCCTCCCCTCACACTGCACCCGACTCGCCACCCGCAACACCTCATCCCGATAACGACGCAAGCTCCACCCCCGATGCGTCGCCCTCTCCATCACACTACGCCCCAGATGCATCAGCTCATACACCAGAAGATTCAACACAAACAACGCCTCGTTGTGCGGCCGTACCCCCACCTCTTCATCCCTCTCCCGAACCTCAAGCTTCCGCCCGCGATAGTGCCTCTTCGCACGACTCACCGACGACAGCGCAGGGCGCAGTACATCCATCAGCTCCCCCATGTGCCCTTCCGCCTTCCCCCGCTTGCGGTACATCGACAGCAACCGATGTCCATCCCAACGCCTCTCGTCCAGGTTCGTCAGCAACCAGAAATGGTCCAGAAACCGCTCCCCCTCCCGCTCCAACACCACCAACACCACTCGACGCCCCTTCTCCCAACTCTCCGCCCGGTATCGATGCTCGTAACACCATCTCCGCGGCTCCCGCGGCGGGCGACCCGGCGGACGAATCAGATACGGCCCCGCCATCCGGTCCAACACCGCATTGCCCTTCAACCGCGCCACATACCTCACCCCTCCCTCCTCCAGCCCCCTCAACAACCCCGCCTCCGGAAACCCCGCATCCATCCGCACCACCACCGACTCGCACAGCCGACCCCGACACCGCTCCACCACCCCAACGATGAACTCCAACGCACCATGCCCCAAATACGACGCCCCACAGCGAAGCTCCCCGTCCAGCAGATCCCCCGTCTCCCCACTGCTCGCCACCAACGCCCGGTACATCCGCCGACGGTAATCCCCGTTCCATTCACTCCCAGGCTGGCCACCGTGCACCTCCACCGGCAACCCGTCCACGTCAATGTACAGCGTCTTCTTCCGCCTCCCTCCATTGCTCATCCGCAGCCGGCGACACGCCAGCTCCGTCACCGCCTCATGCAGCACCGCCAACACTCAATCCCCCCAACAGCCGCGACAGCGTCGGCTGCGACGCCAGCACCTCATCCTCTTCCAGCGGCCTCGTGCCCTCATGGCAATCATTCCCCACCCGAAGGCTCGGGTCATGACGAAGACGGTCCGCGTCACCCCGGTCCCGCCATCCTTGCCCCATCAACAGCCACTGCGTGCGCAGCAGCTCCTCCAACGGATAGCGAATCAAATCTCGATTGCGCGGGTCATGAAGACGCTCGGCCAACCACCCGATGATGCCGCTGCGTTCCATGATCTCGCGTTGAACCAACGCACCCGTCTCCGCGCTGAGATGTTCGGGGCGGGTTTCAATGGACACCGCCGGATTGAACGACGGCGAAAACAGCGCTATGGTTCCTTTCATGGCGTGCTCCGCGGATCTGTGGTGCGATTTGGACTAACACCATGATCTTACTACAGATCTCGAGCACGCCACACCCCTTCTTTCGATCCTTTGTGAATAATGCGGGTATATTGCTCCGGAAGATCAGCCGCTTGGCGGTTCGTTGATTGCCGGGGGTATCGGCGAGACTTCGGCGGCATGGGCGCGCGGGTAGGATGCCCGCCTTCGCCCGCGGCGTGGGGGAGCTCGAAATGACGGTCGAAGCTGCGTCCCGTGCCGGTCCCGGCGAGCGGAGAAGCCGTTGCGCGGAGGAAACCGCCGCGGCTCCGCGGGAGGCCGCCGCCTCGCAGGCCGCGCTGGACGCCCTGCTGTGCGAGTTCCTGCCTCGCCAGGGGTGCTGGAGCGACGAGGGCTACCTGTGGCTGACCGACCACGGCAACCGACCGGTCGAGTTCACCGACGGCTTCATCGAGGAGCTGCCCTTGCCAACGTCCACCCACCAGGCCGTCCTCTCGTTTCTCTATGTCCTGTTCCGCGCCTGGATCCGGCCGCGCGGCGGCATCGCGGCGTTCTCCGCGTTGCGGATGCGCGTGCGCGAAGGCAAGTTCCGCGAGCCGGACATCCTGTTGCTGCGTGACCGCTCCGACCCGCGTTACCAGGACCGCTACTGGCGGGGCGCGGACCTGGTGGCCGAGGTCGTCAGCCCGGACCACCCCGACCGGGACCTGGTGGATAAACGGGCCGATTACGCCGAAGCGGGCATTCCGGAGTACTGGATCGCGGACCCGCGTGACGAGACGCTGACGGTGCTGGTGCTGCGCGGGGAGGCATACGTCGAGCACGGCCGGTACGGGCGGGGGGAGACGGCCGTCTCGGTGCTGCTCGAAGGCTTCGCGGCGGAGGTGTCGGCGGTGTTCGACGCTCCGGAGACGGGTGGGTGAGGGCGTGAACGTGCCGCGGACCAGGGTACATGGGAAGGGAACCTTCACCCCGTCGTCAAGAAGAGGGGGAGAAGACGATGCCGGGAGCGATCCCCGGGAGCGTGGCGGAGGGCTTATGGGGGGTGCCGGAATAATCCATCCAGGCAGAGACGATGAGCCGCCTGGACGGGAAGCCGAGGAACGTCGTTCCAGGATTCCGGGAAGGCGGGGAAAGAGACACGACAGACGTTCTACCGAATGACGCTGGCGCAACCGGAGAATCGTCACATGGTCCCGAGATACGACGAGATGGTGAACGACTCAACCAGAAAAGGAGATATACATACCTAACCCCGTCTTATTCATGGTTGGTTAGCGGATGCCGAACGGAGTGTACCCAACTCGTTGATTTTATGACAGCTCCGGCCTTTCGTCTCACAAGTTGAGGTTATCGCAGTAGGGAAAATTCGATCTTGTAATGCCGGGTCGGAAAATCAGTTTTAGATCAGCCAGTTGCCGCGCCATGCTCCGGTGCTCCGTGTAGGGTATGAACCCGCATTATTCACAAAGGATCGAAAGAAGGGGTATGGCGTGTCCGAGATCTGTAGTAAGATCATTGTGTTAGTCAAAATCGCACCACAGATCCGCGGAGCACGCCATGAAAGGAACCACCTGATTACCACTCAAGCTACGCCTAGTTTGAGCAGCTTTTCCGGCATCGGCGGAGTTCTGAGCGCCACGCAGGCAAGCCTGGGGATGAGTTCGGGCAGATGAAACCGGCGATTGAACCGATACTCGAACTCCGAGAGGTAGCGCTGTGCATATCGGGGGCGAAAGGAGTGGTACGTGCTGCGAAGCGCGCTCTTGACGTTGCCCAGAATCGTATTGACCCAATGAAACTCGGGATGCTGCGCACTGGCCCGCCCGCCCCCCGTCACCACCGGGTCATGGGAACACCCCGCATCGGTCACGGCATGAAAACACGCCAGCCCATCAGAAGAGCACCCGGCTGCCCGCGCACAAGTGCCGGCGAGCCCATGCGGCGAGCTCGACGTTGCAGAACCCCTTGACGACCGTGAGCTTCATGCGTTGCGGATGGCCCCGGTCGTTGGTCTCGACGGCGGCGAGGAAGGGGGTCTTGCCGGGCGCCCCGCGACCGGTCTTCCCGCCGCTTCGCTGACCGCCCAGACAGGCATCGTCGAGCTCGATACGCCCGGCGAGCGGGTGCTGGCGGTCTCGCTCCACCATCCCCTGCGTCAGCTTGTGCTTCATGCGCCATGCAGCATTGCGCGCCATGACAAATCTCCCTTTTCGTCATAGGGTTACGTGGTAGATGATACCAATAAATGAGGCTTAGATACAATGGTAATCAGGTCGTCCGATGACCTGGCGAGGCTACTCGGTGGCCGAGCGCACGCCCCATCCTCACGGAAGGGCGAAGCCGGTCGGTCTGTGGAGCGCGCGACATCACACACGGGGGGTGAACGCAACGCGCGGAGCCGCTCGGGTGTATGGGGGGGATGGGCGCGCCCGGCTTCGAGCGCCCGGATCGGGCGCCGCCGCCCCCGGCCCTCGCGTAAGCGGCGCTGTGTGGCGCCGGAGTCCCGACCGGCAGGAGGAAGGGCAGGGAGGAACGTGTTTTGACGGTCATCCGTGTCCGGCAAGTTGTTGGTGGTCATCAACGCAGGGTTGTGGCCTTCCGCTGCTCAGGTGGTTTTGGCGGAGGCGGAGGCGGAGTGGGCGGCCGGGGCGGTCTCCCGCCTTCTCTGATTACATTGTCGGCTTAGCCATTACTGCCTCCATCCGCCGCGAATCGGGCAGCTACGATTTGGTAGGCTTCCGTCGCCGCCCGCTCGTTGTCGCGATCGTGCTCCTGGACGTCGGCATAGCCCGCGCGGGCGGTCACCCGCAGCATCCCGTCTTCTATCGCGCGGAGTTGCATCCGAATGTCCGTCTCATCGGCGCCTTCCGGGTGATTCAACGACACCCAGAGGGAGCTTAGCTGAAGATAGTATTCCCCGCATTCGATGGAAATTGCGTGAAGGACCGCTGCCTTCTTCCCATCATCGGCCATGAAATCCCAGATTACGATAACGATGATGGGGCGGAATGTCGTCGCCATCCGGCTCTCTCCTTCGGCTCAGTCTGCCTATTGTCGCATTGTTTTCTACGGCGCAGGCTCCTAGGCCGGCGCCGCCGAACGCACCGCGGTGGGCTTCGTGATGACGATCTACCGCCGTCGGCTGGCGAGCAGCTTCTGCCCTGCGCGCTACCCTGCGCAAGCATCTCGACGCCATCGCGGAGGATGAACGGGGCCGCCTGGCCGGCTCGGGCCCCCAATCCGATGGCCGTGATGCCGATGCCATCGGCATCGCCGGGGACGACCGGGGCCGGCTGGCCGGCCGGGACCGGGCCTCCCTGGGAGCGGCGCGTCCCGCCCGCAACCGATGGAGTGCGGGCAGTCGCAGCCGGCGGCCGGCAGGGTGGAACGCGGGGCTTCGGGAGGGTTGCCGGAATCCGGGAGCGCCGTGGCCGGTCGAGTCGACGAGCGGGGCGGTTCCGATCCGGCTCGGCCGCCGATGGCTTCGCCACCCGGGTCCACGGTCGAACACGCTCCGTCCGCTCGGGAGGCGGAACGAACCGGGGCGGAACAACCTGGGGCGGAACAGCCCGGTGACGGCGACGGACCCGAATACGACTCGGTTCTTGGCGCAACGGGTACGTCGCCGCAGTACGGCCTTCTCGGCCACGCCTCCGGCCGCAGGATCGCACTCGACCTGAACCAGACCCATACGATCAGCCTGTTCGGCGTCCAGGGCGGCGGCAAGAGCTACACGCTGGGCAGCATCGTGGAGATGGCCTGTATGCCCGTCGAGGGGGTCAACACACTCCCGCATCCGCTCGCCGGGGTCATCTTCCACTACAGCTCGACGCTCGACTACCCGCCGGAATTCACGTCGATGGCGGCGCCCAACACCAGCGAAGCGGAAGTGGACGCCTTGCGGGCCGACTATGGCGCCACCCCCCGGGCGCTCGATGATCTGGTGATCCTCACCCCCGCGGCAAAGGTCGCAGAACGCAGCTCCGAATACCCGGGGGTCGAGGTCCTGCCGATCGCCTTCGCCGCGTCGGAGCTGAAGGCGTCACACTGGAAATTCCTCATGGGAGCGGTGGGCAGCCAGAGCATGTACATCCGGCAACTTGCGCTCATCATGAAGAAGCTGCGCGGCGAGATCACCCTGGATGCGCTTCGCCAGGGGGTTCGCGACTCCGGGCTTTCCGAGTATCTGAAGGAACTTGCGTTGCTCCGGCTCCGCTTCGCGGAAGAGTACATCGACGACGCCCGCCGGCTGACGGACGTCCTGCGTCCGGGGCGCCTCGTGATCGTCGATCTGCGAGACGAGCTCATCGAAAAGGACGAGGCATTGGGGCTCTTCGTGGTTCTTCTCCAGATGTTCGCCGAGACCACCTACCGGGGCAGGCGGTTCAACAAGCTCGTCGTCTTCGACGAGGCCCACAAGTACATCGGCAGCCCGGACCTCGTTGCGGGACTGGTCGAGGTGGTACGCGAGATGCGCCACAAGGGCACGAGCATCCTGGTGGCGTCGCAGGACCCGCCGTCCGTGCCGGCCTCGCTGATCGAGCTTTCCACGCAGATCATCCTCCACAAGTTCAATTCACCCGCCTGGCTGAAACATATCCAGAAGGCGAACGCCGCGCTCGATGCACTGACCCCCTCGAGGCTCGCCTCCCTCGGGCCGGGCGAGGCTTACGTATGGAGCAGCAGGGCCACGGACGACGCATTCACCCGAGGGGCAGGGCAAGATCACTAAAAATGTATTGACATCAACAAGTTTTGTGATCTAATGGCGTCTTCATCAAAGAGATGGAGATGGCAAGAAATGAACACGACAGCCCCTGCAAGTTTGATCGAGCATTTCTCAAAGCTGGAGGATCCGCGAGTCGATAGAAACAAGAAGCATGAGTTGATTGATGTCATCGTCCTGTGCGTGTGTGCGGTGGTCAGTGGCGCGGAGGGATGGAGTGACATCGAAGAATTTGGGCGCACGAAGCTGGAGTGGCTTCGCCGCTATGTTCCGCTGGCCAATGGGGTCCCGGTAGACGACACGATTGCACGAATCATCTCGGCGCTGTCGATGAGGGGTTTTCAGGACTGCTTCATGAGCTGGATGGAAGATGTTGTGAAGTTGAGTGATGGTGAGATTATTGCAGTGGACGGGAAGACGCAGAGGCGTTCCCACGACCGCAAGCGGGGTATGAAGGCGTTGCATATGGTGAGTGCTTGGGCATGTGGCAATGCAGTGGTGCTTGGGCAGGTGAAGACGGAGGAGAAGTCGAACGAGATCACGGCGGTGCCGGAGTTGCTGGATAAGCTGGAATTGTCGGGGTGTATCGTGACGCTGGATGCGATGGGATGCCAACGAGCGATAGCGAAGCAGATCAAGGAAGGGGGAGGGGATTACGTGTTGGCGGTGAAGGGGAACCAGAGGCAATTGAGCAGGGAGGTTCGGAGGTATTTTGATGCGGCACGGGAGAAGGATTTCGAGTGTGAGGGGATTGAGAACGACGAGACGGCGGAGGATGGTCACGGACGGGTAGAGTCCAGGAGCTATTATTTGTCCACCGACCTGAGTGCGTTGTCATGTGTGAAGAAGTGGGATGGGTTGAGAGCGGTCGGGATGGTGGAGTCGGAGCGCTGGAATGATGGGCGTGTGAGTATTGAGCAACGGTACTACATTACGTCGCTGGAAGATGTGGAGACATTTGGGCGAGCGGTGCGTTCACACTGGGGAATCGAGAATGAGCTGCACTGGAGATTGGACGTGACGTTTCGGGAAGACGAGAGTCGGATTCGTCGGGGTAATGCACCGCACAATATGGGAGTGATTCGGCATGTGGCGGTCAATCTTCTGAAGCGTGAGTCGACGAAGATCAGCGTCAGGAAGAAGCGTATCCGGGCGGCATTGAACGATGGCTTCCGAGATAAGGTATTGATGGGACAGTGATTTTATATGCGGTTGCCCTGACCCGAGGGGCGGTCAAGATCCGCTGCCGTCCCCGTATCACGCGGCACGGCGGCGGAACGAAGACGGCGGTCGGTCCTTCGGGTGGGTAGACGTCGAGGGCGTGCTGATGTGCCGTAAGGAACGCCGATGAGTCGGGGTACCGGCTCTCTTCAATAATGGGTACGGTTGAGGAGATCGGGGGCGTCTTGTCGGGGGATATGTCCGTTGTTGACCAGCAGGGTCCGGATCGTCATCGGCGAGACTTGGTAGTGTCGGGCGATGCCCTCCTGCCTTTCGTCGGAAGTGTCGCCGCCGAGCATGTCGTCTACCTCTTCGAATGGGCTCAACAGCTCTGCCGCGAAGGTCCGTTGCGCCTTTTGCCGGTAACTGTACGCCCGCGTTGCAGGGAACAGCCGGCGAGAGCCGCCGAACAATCGGTCGCCGATCAACCGGGCGAGTTCGAAACGGCGCCCCGTCTCCCATTTGGCCCGGAGCGCGATGCGCGTTCCTTCGCCGTTGCGATCGAGGGCGAAGGCCAATTCGTCGGAACGTTTCGCATGATCTGAAATCATACCGGCGGTCGTTCCGGCAAGCTCGGCAAGACGGGCATTGGCGATCGGCCCCGTACTCAATCTCTCTTGATGGCGAACCGCGCCGGCGGCGGCCTTGCCCACGCGCCAAGCCTCGACTTCTCCCCATACCGGAAGACCCGCCCCGGAATCCAACCGAACCGCATCGGCGGGCTTCGCATCGAAACCCTGCCGCTTCGCAATCTCCTCGATCCGTTTCGCGGACGGCATGTCGATCGGCCCCTGGGCACGGGGCTCGGTGCCGGCGGCGACTTCTTCCAACGCATCTTCGCCGAGAGCGGCAGCATCCGCGAGATGACGTTCGATCTCCTCTGCGTTTGTCTCGTCCGGGTCTCGACCAAGGCGAGCTTCCAGCCGGCGGAAGCGCGACACGGCAGGATCTTTTCGCTCGATTCGAAGATCACGCCAAAGGTGGTGGAGGTTGGTATCGTGAAGCCTCGCCTCCTCCAGACGTTCCAGGATCTCCGACGCGAAGCAGTCGATTGCCGATTCCAGGTACTTCGCCGGAACGACTGCCGTTGGCCCGCCGAAATAGCGGAACGGGTGAAACGATTCGGTGTTGCGTTTCGATGACCGTTCCGACGTCAACACGGACCAGCACCCGTCCGACTCGATGGTGACGTTCGGCCAGAAGTAGCCTTCGCCGATCGTCGACATGCGGTGGGCAAGCGCCCACTCGAGCGTACGATGCGCGGATGTGCGTTGCGGCTCCCATAGCAGACGCCACCAGTTCCAGACCAGCCATTCGGTAAGGTGGTAACCGGAGACGAGAGGGCCTTCCCGGTAACTCCCCGCATGCTCGTCGAACCCTTCGGTCAGGCAATGTCCATCCGCCACGACCTTGATCGTGCCGAAGCCCGCCTTCTCTTCCGCCGATCCCTCGTCGAGCGTTTCGGGATCGAGGGAGAACGCTAGCTCGTTCCGGCTCTCGCGTTCCATTCCGTGATCACCCATCGACACAGGTCTCGCTCCCTGCCCGCGTTCAGGGCGTAGCCGTGGTAGCTCCCATCACGCCCCGCCACGGCCTCGTACACCTCGTTGTCCTGGTCTACCGCCCAGACGTATTTGGGGAAGCCATTTTTCAGATAGGAGCTCACCATGCCCCGCGACAGCCCTTGCCGAAAGAGCTCCATCGCTTCCCGCTTCTTCACGATTCGCTTTCCGTCGCAGAGAGATTTGTGCGGGCGCGGATTCGTTGGCGGCGTAAAGCCGTAGTCGCCGGGTTTGCTCTTGTGGTGGGCGCTGCCGACATATCGTGCCTCTCTGGTGAGACGGCGCAGATATTCCGCGTCAAGCTCGTCCCGCGGGGCGAGCCTCCGTTTGGGATTTTTCCCCTGACGTTGGGGCATCGGGTCGATGGCTCCGGGGAAGGACTGGAATCCGGCACATGGATCAACATTGTCGGGAAGTGTGTTCCAGTACAAGGCCGGCGACAACACCCTTCGTCCCTGAATCCGCGCCAGACCACCGGCGATGTCGTCAAGAGCCCGCTCGACGTTCATTCGTGCCCCGGCGGGAAATGCGGGTCAGAGCAGTGGCGATCGAGCCCTGGCTCCGGGCCGGGCAACGGTGTCCGCGTCCAGCAGGCGCCGGATGATCCGCCGTTGGCCGGCCAGGTAGCCGCGCGGCTCCACCACCACCCGGTCGGCAACGAGCGCGTGCACCGCCGGGAGCGCGTGGAACGGCACGTTCGGAAACAGGTGGTGCTCGGCGTGATAGGGCATCTGCCACGCGATCGCGTTCACGAACCGGTGGGTCAGCGTCGTCCGGGTGTTGCGCAGGAGATCCGGGCTCTCGTCGCATCCGACGTGCTCGGCCACCCGGATGATCCTCTGGACGGGCTCGCCGGCGACGCGAGGCGCAATCCAGGCCGCCACCAGTATCCACAGGAATCCGAAGGACACGGCCAGCGCGAACAGCATCGCATAGAGCAGCACCATGATCCGGGCTTCGAGCACCATGAGGCCGCGCCGGCCGGCCGGCACGCAGGTCGCGCTGGCGGGATGCACGAAGCCGCAGGCGTGCTTGATCATCCAGGTGAGGTTGCGCCACCAGAACCACAGCCCGGCGCAGTACCAGAGGTATTGGCCGAACGTCGCCGGCTCCGGCAGCACCAGGGAAGGATCCTTGCCGGGCACCTGGGTGAAGCGGTGGTGGCCGAGGTGGAAGTAGCGGAAGTAGTACGGCGGTACGACGACCAGCGCCGTGATCCACAGCACCGTTTCGTTCAGCGCCCGGCTTCTGAAGGCCGAGCGGTGAGCGCACTCGTGCAGGGGCGAGAACAGGAAGCCCGTGACCACGGCCTGGAACGCGAACACGGGCCAGAACCACGGCCCGGGGAAGGTCGTCCAGCACAGCCACCCGCCGAGGCCGATCAGGGCGTAGTGGCCCAGAAAGTATGCGAGGCCGTGCCCGTTCGTCCGGCGGGACAGCCGCTCCAGCACGGCCCGGTCGAGCAGCCCGGACGGACGCCGCGAGACCGCGGCGAACGGCGGACGCTCGCCAGGACCCTCGCTCGCGCCCAGGCCGAGCGCGGCGTTGTCGATCAGTTGCTCACCGGACATGATGTTCCACTCCCGACCTGCGCTCCGGGTCGATTGGCGCATTGCGACTCCCCGCGGGCGCCGACGGTTTCCCCGCGGGTGCCGACGATTCCCGTACCCTTGCGGAGTCGCCGGCAAACGCGGTGTGCACGCCTTCTGCGCCACCGCGGATCCCACTCAGGCAGTCGGTGACGATCTCGCCGATCGACCGGCAGTCCTCGACGCTGAAGGTAAGCGGGATCCTCATGTCGAGCAACGATGCCAGGACGCGGTCGGTCACCGGCAGGGATTGGCGATCGAGGTAACGCCAGGAGTCGTAGCGGCTGGTATAGGCGGCCGGTTCGGGGTCCCCGAACCACTTGAGCTCGACCCCACGCGCGAGGCACACCTTCACGAGCTGCCGAATGCCGGGTTCGTGCATCCCGGGAACCAGGAACTGTATGGAGCTGCCGACGAACGCCTCGCGCTCCGGGCGTCGGGGAAGGCGCACGCCGGGCGCGCGGCCCAGGATTGCTTCGATGGCCCGGTAGCGCGCGTTCCATTCTTCGACGAGCCGGTCCAGATCGGCAAGCTGCGGGCGGAGGATCGCCGCCCTGAGATTGTCCATGCGTCCCGAGCAGTTCGGGGTGTCGAGGCGGATGCGGTCGAACACGTCGCCGGCCGGAACCGCGCCATGCCTGCCGTACAGCATGTAGGACCCGGACAGTATTGTCGCGCGCGCCATCAGCTCCTCGTCGTCGGAGGTGATGAATCCACCCTCGCCGGAGTTGACGTGCTTGTAGGTCTGCGTGCTGAAGCAGGCCGCGACCCCGTGGGCGCCGCTCTTCGTCTCCCCCCACCGCGCCCCCATCGTGTGCGCGCAGTCCTCGATGACCGCGATGCCGAGCGAGTCGGCGGCCTTCATGAGGGCATCCATGTCGGCGATGTGTCCGCGCATGTGCGAGAGCATCAGCACCCGCGCCTCGCCGGACTCCGCCTTGCGCGCGAGGTCGTCGAGGTCGATGACGAGGTCCTCGGTGATCTCCACCAGCACCGCCTTGCCCCCCGCCGCCGCGATGGCCCCCGGTACCGGCGACAGCGTGAAGCCGTTGGTCAGCACGGGCTCGCCGGGAGAGAGGCCGAAGGCGCGCAGCGCGGTTTGCAGCGCATAGCCCCCCGACGTGCAGGCGAGACAGAAACGTGCGCCCATGTACGCCGCGAACTCGTTCTCCAGAAGGACGGTCTCCGGCGTCTCGCCGTCGATGACGTTGTACCGATGCAGCCTTCCCGAGCGCATGACCGCGACGGCACGCTCGATGCCCTCCTCGGGTATCGGCGGTTGCTGCGTGAAGTGTCCGTGGAATCGGCGCGTCATCGTGTTCTCCATCGTTCCCGGGATCGAGGGGCCGGCGCGGCGCCCGGCCTTCCTCCACGGTATCGTTCGATCGACAATGCCGCCGTCGGCGGGGTCGGCCTCCGGGGCGCTGCCGGCAGGCGCCGAGCGAGCCGGTGGACACGCTGCCCGAGCCCGTCGCGTCCGGGGCGCTACGGCCGGCGGCGGCAAGCAGAGCGGGGTGCGGTCGCGCGGGGTGGCGGGGAATGCGGCATATTCCCGTGAGCGACCGGCTGCTCGACCGTGCGGTCGCGCGGGGTGGCGGGAGGAGTCGTGCCTCGATCCGGAATGCATCTCCACGTCGAGAACCTCGGCCGGCTCGGTCGGGTGTTCGAAGCCGATCGAAAGCGCGTGCGCGAGGCGTTCGCGCGCCGCCCCGCGCTGCGCGGCAAGGTGCGGACCTCCATCGGCTACGACGGCGACGTGCTCGAGGAGCGCCTGAAGACGGCGGACGTGGTCTTCGCGTGGGACGTCCCGCGCCACGACCTCGCGCGGCGTGCGCCGCGCCTCAAGTGGATGCACGCGCACGGGGCCGGCGTGAACCACCTGATGCCGCTCGACTGGCTGCCGCCCGGCGCGGCGCTCACCAACAGCCGGGGGATCCACGGCCGCCGCGCCACGGAGTATGCGGCAATGGCCCTCCTCATGCTCAACAACCGCGTGCCCGAGATGGTCACCAACCAGCGCAAGGGCCGGTGGCGGCAGTGCTTCAACAGCAACATCGGCGGCAAGACCCTGCTGATCGTCGGCGTCGGTCACATCGGCGGCGCGGTCGCGAAGTGGGCGAAGGGGATGGACATGCACGTCCTCGGGGTGCGCCGCAGCGGCAGGCGGCATCGCTACGCCGACGAGATGCACGCCCCGGACCGGCTCGCGGAGCTCCTGCCGCGCGCGGACTTCGTCCTGGTGAGCGCGCCGCATACGGACGAGAGCCACCACCTGATCGGCGCGAAGGAGCTTGCGCTGCTGAAGAAGGGGGCGGGGCTGGTGAGCTACAGCCGCGCGAGCTGCGTCGATTACGAGGCGCTGATCGCGAAGCTGAAGCGTGACGAGCTGAGCGCGGTGCTCGACGTGTTCGACCCGGAGCCGCTGCCGTCGCGCTCGCCGCTGTGGAAGGCGCCGAACGTCATCATCACCCCCCACTGCTCCTCCGACGACGCCGACTACTACACGCCGCGAACCCTGGATCTCGTGCTCGAGAACATCGAGCGCCACCTCGCGGGCAAGCCGCTCAGGAACCGGGTGCGACCGGAGCTCCAGTACTGAGCCACCGGTCCCCCGGATCCGGAAGACCGGGTGCAGGTGGTGAACAGCGGGGGCGAGCGATGCCCGCGGATTCGTGCCCGGGGCACCGTCCGACGGACGCGCCCCCGGGGTATGGAGAATGGACTCGGCGAGCCGTTGCCGGGGCTCGACCCGACGGGCCGAACCGTTCACCCGCACCCGGATCACCGCGACCGGACGCCGTCCTTTCGCTGGCCGCCGTGCCGTCCTTGCCGGCGGTTCCGCCCGATGCGCCGCTCATGATCCGATCTCCGCCCGCAGGGCGTCGATGAGCGCGTCGGTGTGCTCCGGGCGGCCGACCGAGATGCGGATGCAGTTGTCGAGCCCGGGCTTGTCGTAGTGGCGCACGAGGATCCCCCGGCGTTCGAGCGCGAGCTTGAGGTCGCGCGCGTTGCGCCGCGCGACCCGGCACAGGATGAAGTTCGCCTGCGAGCCGGGGACCGCCTCGATACCCTCGACCGGCGCGAGCAGTGAGTACAGCCGCGACCGCTCCGCCTTGAGCTTTTCGACCACCGCCTGGATCCGATCGGCATGGCGCAGGCTCGCGATACCCGCAACGCTCGCCGCTGCGTTGACGTTGTAAGGCTGCTTGAACTTCCACAGCTCCTGCATCAGCCATTCCGGGAAGATCCCGTAACCGAGCCTGAGCCCCGCGATGCCCGCCGCCTTGCTGAACGTGCGCAGCACCACGAGGTTGTCGTGGTCGGGCACCCGCGGAGCGCGGCTCGCATGGTCCGCGAACTCGACGTATGCCTCGTCGAGCACCACGACCAGCGGCAGCGCGAGGAACCGGTCGAGTGCATCGTCGTCGAGCCAGCCGCCGGAGGGGTTGTTCGGGGAGGCGAGGAACAGGAGCTTCGCGTGGTGCGTTTCTGCCGCGGCGGCGATCGCCTCGACGTTCGGGGTGAAATCCTCGAACCGGGGGACGTCGACGACCTTCGCGCCCGCGAGCCGGGCATCGAAGCCGTACATCCCGAACGTCGGCGGCGCGTTGATCACGGCATCCCCGGGCGCGAGGAAGAGCCGGCAGAGAGAGTCGAGCAGCTCGTCGGCCCCCTGCCCCGGAAGGACGTGGGCGGCGGGGACGCCGATGAACGCGCCGAGCGCATCGCGCAGCATGGACTGCCGGGGGTCCGGATAGACATGGAAGTACGGATAGCGCGCAAGCGCCTCGACCGCCGCCGGGAGCGGGCCGTAGGGGTTCTCGTTCGCGTCGAGCTTGACGATGCGCTCGGCGGGGATCCCGAGCCGGGCGCTCAGCACCTCGAAGGGCTCGATCGGCGCGTACTCCTCCAGATCCGCCAGATGCGGGTTGAGCAGGGTGCGGTAGAGCGGCGGGTTCATCCGCGGTCGGGGAAGGCGGGGCGGTCGCAGGTGACGGGGCGGGTAGCATAGTCGCGGCGGCGCACGGGCGCATCCGCGCCGACGTTGGCGGGGAACGACAGGGTGGGCGGGACGCCCGCGCTCCCAGGACGCGCCGCTCCCGGGGATCCGGCATCGGGGAACCGGCAGCCGGGCGGCGGACAATCCTTCGTCGTTTTGTCGAAGACTTCACGGCTCAAGTTTCGGGATTCGCCGACCGAAATGGATTCCCGCTTTCGCGGGAATGACGGCCAGTCTGAAAACAACGCGTCTCGCTGAAATGACGTCATTCCCGCGAAAGCGGGAATCCATCGCCTGATTCAAGCTATTTTGAATCCCGAAACTTGAGGTAGAGAAACGCCGTCCCGGCACGGAGCCCGAGACCGGCCGCCATGCCGCGAGATCGGCCGGGCCGACGTCCGGGCCACCCGGCCGGCACGGCCCGTAGCGGCCGGGAGAGCCCGCGCCGTCACATCCGCGTCACATCCGTGACCGATCGTCGTCACAGGTCCCCGATATAAAGCTCGGCGGGAGTACGGACGGAGCGGCGGCGCCGCCCGCCCGTACCCTCCGGCTTTCGATGTCGAACGCCTCCCGACCGGACATCCACCACTCGGAGACCCATACCATGAAGCGTACCCTCGTACTCGCGGCAGCGGCAGCGGCAGCGGCAGCGGCAGTGGCAGCGGCCCTCGCGGGCCAGGCCCAGGCCCGGGACTACATCAGCGTCGTCGGCTCCTCGACCGTCTACCCCTTCGCCACCGTGGTCGCGGAGCGGTTCGGCAAGACCACCCGCTTCAAGACCCCGAAGATCGAATCCACCGGCTCCGGCGGCGGCCTCAAGCTGTTCTGCGCCGGCGTCGGGATCGAGCATCCGGACATCACCAACGCCTCGCGGCGCATCAAGAAGAGCGAGGTCGAGAGGTGCGCGGGCAACGGCGTGGACGACGTCGTCGAGGTCAAGGTCGGCTACGACGGCATCGTGTTCGCCAACTCCCGCCAAGCCGGACCCGTCAGCATCACCCGCGAGCAGATCTTCCTCGCGCTGGCGAAGGAAGTGCCGGACCCGGCCGGCGGGGAGACGCTGGTGCCCAATCCCTACATGAAGTGGAGCGACGTCGATTCGTCGCTGCCCGGCACCGGGATCGAGGTCCTCGGGCCGCCGCCTACCTCCGGCACCCGCGACGCCTTCGCCGAGCTCGCCCTCGAAGGGGGCTGCAAGAAGATCGGCTGGATCAAGGCGATGAAGAAGAAGGACAAGAAGCGCTACAAGGCGATCTGCCATACGGTGCGCGAGGACGGCGCGTACGTCGAGGCGGGCGAGAACGACAACCTGATCGTGCAGAAGCTCGACGCCAACCCCGCCGCGTTCGGCGTGTTCGGCTACAGCTTCCTCGACCAGAACTCCGACAGGATCCAGGGCGCGATGGTCGACGGCGTCGAGCCGACGTTCGAGAACATCGCCGACCAGTCCTATCCGGTCTCCCGCCCGCTGTACTTCTACGTGAAGAAGGCGCACATGGGCTCGATCCCCGGGATGAAGGAATACCTTGCCGAGTTCACGAGCGAGAAGGCATGGGGTCCCGAAGGCTACCTGGCCGACAAGGGCATGATTCCGATGCCCGCCGCCGAGCGGAAGGCGTTCAGCGCCAACGTGATGAACCTGTCGAACCTGAATCTCGCCGCGAACTAGCCATCCGAACGTCCTCGCAGCCCCTGCGCATGGCCTCGAGCATGGCGTCTCGTGTACGAGGCGGTTTCGGCGCCGGCCGCGATGCGGCCGGCGCCGCGTCTTCCAGAATCGGGATCACCGGGAGGGTTGCCGGAAGCCGGCAATCCCCGCCAGGCGCGGGAACCTCCGACGTTCGGCCACGATCGGGCGCTCCCGCCATCGGAATCAGCGCGCCATCGCACCGCGACGGCGCGTGCCGGGACGTTGGCGGGAGCCGCTGATCGGAAACCGCGGCCCGCGCGGATTCCCGGATCGGAAGGAACGGGCAGGACGAGACCGTGACCGGCGCCACGCTCATTCTCGTTCTCCTCGTGCTCTCCGCGCTCGCGTTCCATCTCGGCCGCCGACGCGCCTTCGCCGTCTCCACCCCTCTCGGCGGCGCGAAGCACCTGCACTCCCTGCCGGGCTACTACGGGAGCCTGACCGCGCTGTGGTGCGTGCTTCCGGCGGTCGTGGTCTTCGGATGCTGGATCTCGTTCGAGTCGCGAATCGTCGAGAGCCTCGTCGTATCCGCCCTGCCGGAGGAGATCCGGACACAGCCGCCGGAGCGGCTGAAGCTCATCGTCAACGACATACGGAACCTCGCGGAAGGCAACATCGTCTCCGGCGGGATCGTCCCCGAAATGCGCGCCGCGGCCGACCACTACCTCGATCTCCGGCGGACCGCCGCCGCGGCGTCCGCCATCGTCGTGCTCGCGACCGCAGTCGCGGGGCTCGGGATGGCCTGGCGCCGGGTATCGCCGGCCCTGCGGGCCCGGAACGAGGTCGAGCGGATCGTTCGAATCCTGCTGATCGCAAGCTCGACCGTCGCGATCTTCACCACCCTCGGCATCGTCCTCTCGGTGCTGTTCGAGGCGCTTCGCTTCTTCGGCCACGTCCCGCTCACGGACTTCCTGTTCGGTCTCGACTGGAGTCCGCAGATGGCGATCCGCGAGGATCAGGTCGGATCTTCCGGCGCGTTCGGCGCCATCCCGCTGTTCGCCGGCACCCTGCTGATCTCGTTCATCGCGATGCTGGTCGCGGCGCCCATCGGGCTGTTCGCGGCCATCTACCTCGCCGAGTACGCTTCCCCCACGTTCCGCTCGATCGCGAAGCCGGCCCTGGAGATCCTCGCGGGCATCCCGACCGTGGTGTACGGCTTCTTCGCGGCCCTGATCGTGGCTCCCCTGATTCGGGACGGCGGTGCGCTCATCGGACTGGACGTGGCGAGCGAGAGCGCGCTGGCGGCGGGTCTCGTCATGGGGATCATGATCATCCCCTTCGTCTCGTCGCTCTCCGACGACGTGATCAGTGCGGTGCCCCAGTCGCTGCGCGACGGCTCGTACGCACTCGGCGCGACCCGCTCGGAGACGATCCGCCAGGTGGTCCTGCCGGCCGCGCTGCCGGGGATCGTGGGCGGGATGCTGCTGGCGATCTCGCGCGCCATCGGCGAGACGATGATCGTGGTCATGGCGGCCGGCCTCGCCGCGAACCTGACCGCGAACCCCCTCCAGGCGGTGACCACGGTGACGGTGCAGATCGTCACCCTGCTGGTGGGCGACCAGGAGTTCGACAGCCCCAAGACCCTGGCCGCATTCGCCCTGGGCCTCGTCCTGTTCACCGTGACCCTCTGCCTCAACGTCATCGCGTTGCAAGTGGTGCGCAAGTACCGCGAGCAGTACGACTAGCGCATGGCGGCCACCCCGGACACAGGGATGATACCGAGGGGATGATACCGAGGGGATGATACCGAGGGGATGATACCGAGGGGATGAAACCGAGCGTTCACACCACCGAGGCGATGGCGCGGCGGCTCGCGAAGCGGCGCACGGCGGAGCGCCGTTTCCGCGCGTACGGAATCATCGCGATAGCGCTCGCCATCGCCGCCCTCGCGGCCTTGTTCGCAAGCATCGTGGGCAACGGATACTCCGCGTTCCAGCAGACCCACATCGAGCTCGAGATCACCTACGACCCGGAGGTGCTCGGGATCGGGGAGGCCCGGGATGCCCGGACCCTGTCGGCTGCGAACTACCCCGGACTGGTCAGGAAGACGATGCGGGACATGTTCCCGGAGGTGGAGGGGCGCAAGGCCAGACGCGCCCTGTACGGCATCGTGAGCTCGGGCGCGGCGTTCATGCTCCGCGAGCGCGTGCTCGCCGACCCCGGGCTGATCGGGCAGACCCGAAGCATCCGGGTGCCGGCCGACGACGACGTCGACATGCTGGTCAAGGGCCGGATCGATCGGCACGCGCCGGAGGCGGAGCGGCGGGTCAAGGACGACCAGATCGCCTGGATCGCGGCGCTCGAAGAGGCCGGACGCATCGAGAAGCGCTTCAACACCACGTTCTTCACCGCCGGCGACTCGCGCGAGCCGGAGCTCGCGGGGATCCGGGGCGCCGCGGTCGGCTCGTTCTTCACCCTGCTCATCACCCTGGCGCTGTCGTTTCCCATCGGCGTCGCGGCCGCCGTCTACCTCGAGGAGTTCGCGCCCACCAACCGGCTGACGGATCTCATCGAGGTGAACATCAACAATCTCGCCGCGGTGCCGTCCATCATCTTCGGACTGCTCGGCCTGGCCGTGTTCATCGACTTCTTCGGCCTGCCGCGCTCGGCGCCGCTGGTCGGCGGGCTCGTCCTGACCCTGATGACGCTGCCCACCATCATCATCGCGAGCCGCGCCGCCCTGAAGTCCGTCCCGCCGTCCATCCGCGAGGCGGCGCTGGGGATGGGCGCGTCGAAGATGCAGACGATCATGCACCACGTCCTGCCGCTCGCGATGCCGGGGATGCTCACCGGGACGATCATCGGCATGGCGCAGGCGCTCGGCGAATCCGCACCGCTGCTGATGATCGGCATGGTCGCGTTCATCGTGGACGTCCCCGGCGGACCGCTCGACCCGTCGACGGTGCTGCCGGTCCAGATCTTCCTGTGGGCGGACAGCCCGGAACGCGCGTTCGTCGAGCGTACGTCCGCCGCGATCATGGTGCTGCTTGCGTTCCTCATCGCGATGAACGCCCTCGCCGTCATCCTGCGCCGGCGGTTCGAGCGCCGCTGGTAGCCGGGATCGACACGTGAACCGGAAAGGAGCTCGGAGATGAATGTGACCGCTGACGAGATGCTGCTCGCGAACGAGCCGCCGCCGCTGCCGATGACCGCACCCGCGCCGGCCGAACCGGTGCCCGGCCACGTCGAGACGGTCGGCGAGGTGACCGTCGACCGCCCGCGCATGACGTCGCGCAACGTCGGCGTCATGTACGGCGACAAGATGGGGATCGAGAACGTCAACCTCGACATCGGGACGAACGAGGTCCTGTCGATGATCGGTCCCTCGGGCTGCGGCAAATCGACCTTCCTGCGCTGTCTCAACCGGATGAACGACACCGTGGGCGTCTGCCGGGTCTCGGGCCGCATCGAGCTCGACGGAGAGGACGTCCACGACCCCCGCCTCGACGTGGTGCAGCTTCGCGCCCGCGTCGGCATGGTGTTCCAGAAGCCCAATCCCTTCCCCAAGTCGATCTACGACAACGTCGCGTACGGACCGAGGATCCACGGACTCGTCGAGGACCGGGGCGAGACCGACGCGATCGTCCAGCGCAGCTTGGAGAAGGCGGGCCTGTGGAACGAGGTCAAGGACCGCCTGGAGCAGCCCGGCACCGGGCTGTCCGGTGGACAGCAGCAGCGGCTGTGCATCGCGCGGGCCATCGCGGTCAGCCCGGAAGTGATCCTGATGGACGAGCCCTGCTCCGCCCTCGACCCCATCGCCACCGCACGCATCGAGGAGCTCATCGACGAGCTGCGCGAGAATTACACCATCGTGATCGTGACCCATTCGATGCAGCAGGCGGCCCGAGTCTCGCAGCGCACCGCGTACTTCCATCTCGGAAGGCTCATCGAGGTCGGAGAGACGAACCAGATCTTCACCAATCCCCGCCACACGCTCACCGAGGACTACATCACCGGGCGTTTCGGCTGAGCGACGCAAGAGCGGGACCGACGGCCTCGGGGCGGCTCCGGCGATGGGTACCGAAGAGCATACGTTCAAGCGCTTCGATCACGAGCTCGCGCAACTGAACAGCGTCGTGCTCAGGATGGGCGGTCTGGTCGAGGACCAGATCGCGAAGGCGATGACGGCGTTGCGCGAAGCGGATCTCGACGCCGCCCGCAACGTCGTCGCCCGCGACCACGTGGTGAACTTCCTCGACGTCCAGGCCGACGAGCAGATCGTCAACCTCCTGGCCCTGCGCCAGCCGGTGGGCAGGGATCTGCGCATGATCCTCTCCCTCGGCAAGACGGTGACGGATCTGGAGCGCATCGGCGACGAGGCGGAACGCATCGCACGCATGACCATCGACATCTACGGCCTGGGCCGCCCCCCGCCGGACGCCCGGCTGCTGAGCGATGCCTTCCGCATGTCGACCCTCGCCACGCGCATGCTGCACGACGTGCTCGACGCCCTCGCCCGGCTCGACGTGGAGAAGGCGATCCAGGTCGCCCGAGGGGACGTCGAGCTCGACAGCGAGTTCCAGGCGGCCCTGCGCCGCCTCTCCACCTACATCATGGAAGACGCCCGCAACGTCGGCCACACCATCAACGTGACCTTCATCGTGAAGTCGCTGGAGCGGATCGGCGATCACTCGAAGAACATCGCCGAGTACGTGCTCTTCCTGGTGAAGGGCAAGGACGTGCGGCACGTCAGTCCCGAATCGATCGACACCGAGGAGCTCGACCGCTGAGCCGGCCGCGGGCGGAACCGGGCGGAACGCCTTTCCCGAACTTCCCCGAACCGCCGCGTGGGCTTCGAATGGAGTCCCGTCGTTCCGGCTCTGCCGCGCCGCCCCCGGATCGTAGCGCCTCGCCGGCTCGGGGCCGTAGTGCCGCCGCACCGCCCGCCGGGCATGATCGGGCCGGTCATCGGCCACCCGCCGCCGCGATCCGATCGCGCGGGTCCTGCCGGTAGAAGGCGCGCAGCGCGGCGTAGACCTCCGGGTAGCACCCGTCGAGCACCGCGGGCAGCTCGAAGAAGTACTCGCTGGCCACCGCGAAGAACTCGTCCGGCCCCTCCGCCGCGTACTCGTCGATTCCGGTCTCCTCGCCGGCCTCGACCCGTGCGCCCAGATCTTCGAATGCCTCGCTGAACACCCGGTACCAGGCCGCTCCGTCCATCCCCCGGTGCATGGGCGGGAATCCGTTGGCGTCCCCGTTCAGCATGTCGAGCTTGTGCGCCATCTCGTGGATGACGACGTTGTAGCCTTCCAGCCGGCCCGAGGCCGCCACGTCCTCCCATGAGAGGACCACCGGGCCGCCGACACCGGTCTCACCGCTGCGCGCTTCCTCCCACTCGTGCTCGACGCCCGTCTCGTCGACCCACGTGCCGCGGGACAGGAACCCGCCCGGATAGACGATGACCGAGCGCCAGCCGGCGTACGCGTCGATGCCGAGCGCGAGGATGGGGATGCACGCCTGCGCCGCCACCACGACGCGGGACTCCTCGTCGAGCTCGAAGCCGCCCGCCTCCTCGATCGACTTCGTGCGCAGGAACGCATCGGTGAGGGTCCGCAACGCCTCGGCGTCGGATTCGGCGAGGGTCGCCACGATCGGCAGCGACCGCCGCACCGTCCGCCACACCGCATCGGTGACGGCGAGCCGGCTCGGCTTCAGGAAACGGAACATCGCGGGATTCCATTCCGGTCGCCCCCCGCCGCGAAGGCCGCCGTCGACCTCGTGTGGTTGGACGATCCTGCGGGGATTTCGGGAGAATACATCGCCTGTCCTGCGATGGGAGCGCCGCCTCATGGCCACGCGGCGGGATGAAGCGAAGCCGGGATTGTCCGCACAGGAGATCGTCACCGTGGTGGACGACGGGAACCGCCCCGTCGCCGAGCTGCCGCGGCATCGCGTGCGCAGCGAGAACCTTCCCCACCGGGCGACGTACATCTTCGTCTTCGACCGCCGGGGACGGGTGCTCGTGCAGCGCCGCACCGCGATCAAGGACATCTATCCCGGCTGCTACGACCTCGCGGCGGGCGGGGTCGTGGCGGCCGGGGAGTCGTACGAGGAATGCGCGGAGCGCGAGGCGGAGGAGGAGCTCGGCATCCGCGGCACGGTCCTCGAGCCGAAGCTCGACCTCTACTACGAGGACGAGCGCAACCGCTGCTTCGGCCGGGTGTTCACCTGCGTGCACGACGGACCGTTCACCCTCCAGCCCGAGGAGGTGGAGAGTGCGAAGTTCCATGACGTGGACGAGATTGCGGGTGGCGCCATCGCACCGACGACCCCCGACACCCTGCTGGCGTTCAAGCGCCTTCTCGGGCTGGCGGATGCCGGCGGTTCGAGCCACGGCCGGCGGGACCCCTTCGACGTACGGGAGCGCACACGTGCACCGAAGCGGCGACGGTGAGGCGGTTCGCGGCCCCGGATCGTCGCCATGCCCCGGATCGCTCGTCCGCGCCCTGCCTCTCCCCTGCGCCCTGCCTCTCCCCCGAGCGGCGGGAGCCGCCTTCACCCCAGGTCGTGCTCAGTCGTCGAGATCGCGCACCCGCGTCAGACCGACGAGCCGGCCCCGGCTCCGTTCGAGTCGGCGCCAGTCGCCGGGAAGATGGAGCCGGGCGAGTGCGGCGGTAGGCATCAGCTTGCCGTCGCCCGGAATCGGCACGCCGCCGGCCAGATGATCGAGCAGGTGTTCGAGTCCGGGATTGTGTCCGACGATCAGCGTGCGGTGGGCATCGGGATCGGAACGGCCGAGCACGTCGAGGAGCGTCGAGAGGCCCGCCTCGTAGATCGCGCCCTCGAAACACACCCCCTCCAGCGACAGGCGAGCCGCCCGCGCGACCTCGTGGAGGGTCTGGATGGCCCGCGTGGCGGTGGAGCAGACGACCGCATCGGGCAGCAGATCGGTCTCCGCGAGATAGCGGCCCATTCTCTTCGAGGCCCTGATGCCGCGCAGCGCCAGTGGACGATCGAAGTCGGCGGGCGCGTCCGAATCCCAGGCGGACTTCGCGTGGCGGAGGATGAGCAGCTCGCGGCGGTTCATTGGCGGATGGCGGCGATGCGGGCCGAATCAAGGGGAAGGGACGAGTCTCGGCGCACTCGTGGCGCGATACAACCCCACGAGGCACGTCAGCAGCGCGACCGCGCCCGCCTGGTGGCCGGCGGCCAGCGGGATCGGCACGTGGAGCAGCACGGTGGAGACGCCGAGCGCAACTTGCAGGGCGACCAGGGCAAGGCTCGCATCGGCCCAGAGGCGGACTCGTCGCGAGGCGCGGGCTCCGAGACACGCCCCCCAGGCCGCGATCACCGCGAGGCAGCTTGCAAGGGCGTCCGACTTTTGGCTCGGTTCCCGGCTGCAAATTCAGTTCTGAGTGCTTTGTCATAGTCGCAGATTGCGCGACGACGAGCCGCGCGTAGCGATAGCGGGCCTTCCCGAGTCGAACCCTGCCAGCGGCGGATACCCTTCCTTCTGCGGCGGCGCCGTGGGCCGGGGCTACTCCGTGCTTGGCGCCGGCCGCTACTGCGGCGCTACCGCCGTCGAAGCCTGCCGTGCATACCCGTCCCGTGGGCGGCTTCCGGTTCGTGGCCGGGCCGGTATCGTCGAGATTGCGGAGGCTGGTCAAACCCGGAAACCGTCTCCGTTTCGCGCGGCGTCCTGGTGTCCCGTAGGGCGGCGTTCGGAGTCTGGGCCGTGCGGAGGGAGCGGGGTCGTCCCGTAGGGGGCGTACAGGCGGCTTCGCGGACTCGGTACCTGCCGGGTAGCGCGCCGAGCGGCTTCGCCAGCCTTCCCGAGTCGAACCCTGCCGCGGATACCCGTTGCGCGGCGCCGTGGGGCGGGTGACTCCGTGCCTGGCGCCGGCCGCTACTGCGGCGCTACCGCGCCGGCCTTGTCCATCCGCTACGCGGCGGGCGGCGGTGCGGACTCGCGGCGGGTGAACCCTTCAAACAAGCCTTCGACGCGCGCCATGCGTTCGCGCAAATCGGCGACGTCGCGATGAACCCCGCCGATGTCCCGATGGACTTCGGCGATGTCGCGATGGATCCCGGCGATGCTGCTGTGCAACCCCGCGATGTCCCGGCGCATGGCATGGAGGCTCGGCAGGATGACGGCGGCGAGGGCGATGGCGGCGCCGATGATGGCGACGATCTCGGGGGACATGGAGGCTCCTCCGATGGGGTGACGCGCCGGACGTGTCCGGGATGATGAGGGCAATCCCGCGCGGCGCGGAAGCAGGATACCCGTACCCGGTGGTTGGGCGCCACCTTGCGCGGCCGGCGCAACGCCGACGAGTCCGCAACACGTCTCCCGTTTCTCTGTCTCCCGACTCCGGCGGCCAGCCTCCGGGGCCGGGCGCCCGCGTGCCGGGTGAGTGACGGCTTGGCACGACAAGCGTTGCCAATATGTTGACGTTACTGATACAGTAGAACCTCGGGGTCAATTGGCGGAGAGTGACGGAGGTACTATAATGACCAATGAAAAGCGGCCTGTGATGCACTTTCGCATTACACCGGAGCTTCGCGCGCGTGTGGAAGCCTGCGCTCGGCTCGAAGGGGTTTCGCTACCCGAGTACGCACGGGAGGCGTTGCGGAAGCGCTGCGAGGAAACGGAGCGGCTACAGGGGCAGCGCGAGCGGGCGCGGAAGGCGGCGGAAGGGACTCGGGGAGGCGGCGACGGATGGACGTGGACGGATTGAACCTGACGCTGACGGCGGACGAGCGGCGCGTGCTGGCCGGCGAGCTGGCCGATGACTTGGCGGCGCGGGGGTTGTCGTTGGGCGACGTCGAGCGGTTGGCGCCGTTGGTGGTGGATCGGTTCCGGCTGACGGTGCCGCGCGGGGCGGCGCGGGCCGGGGAGGGAGGTGGTGGTCGTGATGGCTATGACTCTCGCGGAGCGTGAACAGGAATGGGCGGCGGCGGTGCTGGCCCGGGATTGGGATGCGATGGTCGTGCTCGCACGGGAACCGCTACCCGTCGATGCGCCGGCGGAAGCGCGGGAACGGTGGGCGGCGCGGCGGGACATGCTCGCGGCGGCGAGCGCGGGGGACGTGTCGCCGTGACTGACCCGCGCTACACGATGGCGCCGGACTGCGACGAGGCTATCGGCGCGGTAGCGGAGGCTGGTCCGGTGCTGTCGAACCGGCTGGCGCACCTTGCCGGTGCGGCGGGCGAGGCGAACCGGACGTATCGGCGGAGCTCGGCGGCGGCGCTGGCGGCCTACGTCGAGGCGGGGCGGGCGCTGTCGGAGGCGCGCGAGTCGGCGAAGCGCGGGGAGTGGGCGGCGGTGCTGTCCGTGGCCGGCATCGAGGAGCGCACGGCGCGGAACATGATCCGGGTGGCGCGCGGCGGATGGACGGGCGAGACCCTGACGGCCGCGGGCGGGGTCCGGGTGGCGCTCGACGTCGAGGCTTGGCGCGGGCGCCTGGCGGACGGGGCGGCGGTGGCCGGCGGAGCCGCGGCCTTCGTCGCCTACTGCGGGGCGGCGGGCGAGGCGGCGGCCGACATCGTCGAGAGCCTCGCGGCGCCGGGGGGATGAGGGCGAGAAACCGGAAACCGTTTCCGGTAACGACGTCGAGCCTGCAACGGGCGAAAACGACGGATCGGGGAAGTGGCATCCGGCGCGTCCGTCTTCCAATGAATGGTACTCGCCAGCCTGGATCGTGGAGCCTGCGCGCACAGTGCTCGGGGGCTTCGATCTCGATCCGGCGTCCTGCGCCGAGGCGAACGAAACGATCCGGGCGGCGCGCTACTTCACGGCGAACGATGACGGGATGGGGCAACCCTGGCGGGGGCGGATCTGGCTGAACCCTCCGTACTCGGACCGGGACTTGATCCGGTGGGTAACGAAACTCGTCGAATCGTTCGACTCGGGGGCCGTACCCGAGGCGGTGATGCTGCTGCCGGCCTACGTCGAAACGCGAATGGGGCAGGCGGCGCTGGCGCGGTGCGATGCGGTCTGCTTCCCGGCGCGGCGCGTGCAGTTCAACCGTCCGGGACTGCCGGCGACCAACCCGCCGGCCGCGTCGATGCTCTGCTACTTCGGGGCGCGGGTGGATCGGTTCCGGGCGGCGTACTCCGGGCGGGGGCTGGTGATGCCTGGCGTTTGGGCATGGCCGGAAGCCGCGTGATGCAGGCGCCGGAGTGCCTGCCGGATGTGGGCACGATGCCGGCGGGGGATCTGGTCGGGCTGTGGGCTCGGGTGCTGGTGCAGGGGCGGGGGCTGTCGGTGGCGGAGGTCGAGGCGTTCGCGGGATGCCTGGTCGATGCGGCGGGGCGGGTGGCGGGACGGGGAGCCGATCCGGTCGATGGCGGTGGCGGCGAACCCGGCGCCTACCTGTTGAGGAGGCGGTGATGAGCGAAGGCGAAGACTGGAAGGGCCGGCTTGTGGCAAAGCCGGATGAGCCGTTCGGGGTCGGCCTCTCGCGGATGGGCGAGGGCGCCGTGGGAACCCTGGCCTGCGTCGGGGCGACATTGGGATTTGCGAGCGAGGGGGTCGCTGTCTGGAACGAGGATGGCACGTTGGCCTTGACTCCCGATCAGTTCCGGGAGGGCCAGCTTGGGATCCTGGTGCTCGATCCGGGAATGGGTCATGCGCCGTTCGAGCTGTGCCTGTCACTGTCGGGGGTCAAACAGCTTCGGGTACTGCTGGCGCGCTTGGAGGCGGCGATGGCGGACAAGGGCGGCGCGGTCTCTCGCGAGATCGCGAAGGGCAACGCAGAGCGGTCGGAATGGCCGGAGTTCCTTCCGGACGACGTCGATCCGGGGCGGACTCACTGAGGGCGGTGGCGCGGAGGGTCGGGGGCATGAGGCGACGACGGACAAGGGCGGAGTTGGAAACGCTCGACAGTCAGATCTCGGAGACTACGATCCCGCCGGTGTGCTGATCGACCAATCCATCGAGAGGGAGTTGCTGAGCCATTTGGCTACTCCGTTGTCGGTTCGACGTCTCGCCATCAACCCCGAACAGATCGAAACCTACGATCTGCCCACAAAGCCGCGCAAGGAAGGCGAGCGGCGCCGGCTCGACATTCAGGAAACGGTAGAGGCGGAGGCGATGCCGGCGAACATCATGCGCCGGCTCTGCGTAATGCCGTCGAAGCCTACCTTCCGCCCGGCGCGCTGGAAGCAACGCGCGCGGCGGAGGAATCGGAACGCTTCGGGCTGCAACGTCTCGGTCAGCATATCGAGGCGACCGGGATGCCGTGGCTGATAAACCGATGAACCCGTACCGCATCGATCCCGATTCGCCGTGGTTCACGTGCATCAACGTCTCCGGCGGCCGGTCGAGCGGCTTCATGCTTCGGAAGCTGCTCGATGCGCACGATGGGCGCTTACCTGATCGGTGCGAAGCCGTCTTCGCGAACACGGGCCGGGAGCGCCCGGAGACGCTGGATTTCATCGCGGCGATGGGCGAGCAATGGGGCGTGCCGATTACATGGCTTGAGTTCGCCTACGTGCCGGACGGACGGCCGAAGACGCGGGCGGTGGTGGTGTCTCGGGAGTCGGCCAGCCTCGCGGGCGAACCCTTCGATGCGATGTTGCAGTCCGTTTCGTTCATGCCAAGCGTTACTCAAAGAATCTGCACGTCCGAATTGAAGGTGCTGACCATCGATCGGTACCTGTGGAACACGCGCACGCTGACGAAGCGCCAAACCCGCAAGCTGATCGGGTTCCGGCACGATGAACCCGCGCGTTGGAAGCCGGCGATCTATCAGGAATGCGAGATCGCCTACCCGATGGTCGATGCCGGGGTCACGGCGGCGGACGTGGCCGAATTCTGGCGGGCGCAACCGTTCGACCTGGGAATAGCCAGTGAGTTGGGCAATTGCGATCTCTGCTACTTGAAGGGCCGGGGGAACCTGCTCGAAACGATCCGTGCTGAACCGTGGCGGGCGCACGTTCCGTATCGGGGAGTCGTTCACGGACTTGAAGGCGGCGGCGCTGGCCGGGGACGTGGGCGGCGATATGGGCGACGAAGCGTTGCCGTGCTTCTGTACGGACTGACGGGACGATGAGGCTCACTTCGCACGGGACGGGCGGGGCGCGGCGGAGGCTTCGGGTTCACTCCGATCGGCATCGTGCGCTGACCTGGCGCGGCCTGTCGTTGGGGGATCTCGTCTTCGAGGTGCACGCGGGCGACGGAAGGACGTACACGTTGAAGCTCAACGATGCGGACGTGGCCGAGGTCCTGCGGGGCGCGGAGGCGAAGGCTGAACGGGAGCGCAAGCGCGCGGCCGGTGACGATTACCGGGAAAGGTGCGCGCTCGAACGCAACGGGCAATCCCGCTTGGTGTGATGCGTCTCGAGCGCGCAATCGGGGCGATACCGAGCGCGCGCGATACCGGCGAGATAGGGCGGCCAACGGCAGGGGGGCGCAACAAGGGGAGGGTGAACGATGGGCGGTGAGGAGGCAGGCGGGACCGTGCGATGGCCGGATGGAGCGACGTTCACGGGCGAGTTCGGCGCCGATGGCGAGATCATGCGGGGCGTCTACACGTGGCCGGACGGGAGCGAGTTCGAGGGCACGTTCCGCGGCGGCCAGCCGGCGGACGGCGTGCTGACGAAGGCGGACGGCACGTTGATCCGTGGCGAATTCGGGCCGGCGGACGGGGGCATCGGGCTGCAAGGGCAAGGCGCGATCCTGCTGCAGGACGGTTCGCGGGCAACGCCTATCGGGACGGCAAGGCGGAGGGTCAAGGGTCGGTGCTGCGCCAGGACGGGTCTCGCTACGAGGGCGGCTACCGGGACGGGAAGCCGCACGGACAGGGGGCCAAGACGTACCCGGACGGGCAACGCTACGAGGGCTCCGTCGTCGCGGGCCAGGCGGAGGGGATCGGCACGTGGACCTATCCCGATGGAAGCCGGTACGAGGGCGAGAATCACGACGATGTACCGCACGGGCGCAGGGTCAAGACTTGGCCGAACGGGATGCGCGCCGAGGGCGAGTGGTGCGAGGGGAAGGCGCCGCGGCTCTTGGCGGTGACGTTCCCGGACGGAACCCGCTATGAGGGCGAATGGCGCAAAAAGGGACCGCACGGGCACGGCGTCCTGACGAATCCGGCCGGATGGCGGTTCGAGGGCGCGTTCGAGGGGATGGGGGGACACTGCCTCCCGATCGGGCGCGGGATCGTGACGAAGCCGGATGGATCGACGATCGAGGGCGAGTTCCACGGTGAGGCGGTGGTCGCGGAGGCGGTCGGGCGGCGGTACGAGGGCGAGTACCGCGACGGGGAGCCTGTCTAGTGGCGGCGGCGCATACCCGTTCCCCGTGCCGTGCGGGTCGGACCGTGGGGGCGGCATCCGGGTCGGCGAGGCGACCGCCGCGGTCACGCCCTGGCCGCACCAGATCAAGGCCTTCGAGCGCCTCTACCGCCACTGGCCGCCCCGGCTGCTGATCGCCGACGAGGTGGGGCTCGGCAAGACCATCCAGGCCGGGCTGCTGCTGCGGCAGGCGTGGCTGTCGGGACGCGCGCAACGCATCCTCGTCCTGGCGCCCAAGGCGGTCCTCGGGCAGTGGCAGATCGAGCTTCGCGAGAAGTTCAACCTCCACTGGCCCATCTACGACGGCCGCCACCTCGTCCGCTATCCCTCGCCGGCGTGGCGCGGGCGGCATCGGACGGAGGCGGATCGGCAGCGCTGGCACGAAGAGCCGGCGGTGATCGCGTCGAGCCACCTGATGAGGCGGCGCGAGCGCGCGAAGGGGCTGCTGGAAGACGCCGCGCCCTGGGATCTGGTGATCCTCGACGAGGCGCACCATGCACGCCGGCGCGCGGCGGGCGCTGCGCAGGAGGGCGGGCCGAACGCCCTGCTCCGGCTCATGCGGGGGCTCGCCGGCCGCGCGCGAGGTCTGGTGCTGCTGACCGCGACGCCCATGCAGGTGCACCCCGTCGAGGTCTGGGACCTGCTCCATCTTCTCGGCCTCCCGCCCGAATGGAGCGCGGACGCCTTCCTCCGCTTCTTCGAGGACCTGGAGCAGCCGAGCCCCTCCTCCCGGGCGCTCGACCGGATGGCGGGACTGTTCCGGGCCGTCGAACGATCCTGGGGCGAGGTCGCGACGGAGGACGCGCAACGTCTCACGGCGCTCTCCCGCTTCAAGGCGAACAAGGTCCTGCGGGCGCTTCGCGACCCCGCGAGCATCCCGCGCCGGCAGCTCGAGACCGAAGAACGCCGCGCCGCGCTTCGCATCGTGCAGGCGCATACCCCGATCCGGCGGCTGATCTCGCGGCATACGCGGGCGCTGCTGCGCCGCTACTTCAAGGCCGGGACGCTGACCACCCCGATCGCCGAGCGCTCGGTGGACGATCGCTTCATCGACATGAGCGGCGAGGAGCGGGCGCTCTACGACGCGGTCGAGGAGTACATCGCAAGCACCTGGAACCAGGCGGGCGCCGCCGAACGCACCGCGGTGGGCTTCGTGATGACCATCTACCGCCGCCGGCTGGCGAGCAGCTTCTGCCCTGCGCGCCACCCTGCGCAAGCATCTCGACGCCATCGCGGAGGACGATCGGGGCCGCCTGGCCGGCCCGGGCCCCAATCCGATGGCCGTGATGCCGATGCCATCGGCATCGCCGGGGACGACCGGGGCCGGCTGGCCGGCCGGGACCGGGCCTCCTGGGAGCGCGGGCGTCCTGCCCGCAACCGATGGAGTGCGGGCAGTCGCAGCCGGCGGCCGGCAGGGTGGAACGCGGGGCTTCGGGAGGGTTGCCGGGATCCGGGAGCGCCGTGGCCGGTCGAGTCGACGAGCGGGACGACTCCGATCCGGCCCGGCCGCCGATGGCTTCACAACCCGGATCCACGGTCGAACACGCTCCGTCCGCTCGGGAGGCGGAACGAACCGGGGCGGAACAACCTGTGGCGGAACGACCTGGGGGGAACGACTTGGGGCGAAACAACCTGGGGCAGAACAGCCCGGTGACGGCGACGGACCCGAATACGACTCGGTTCTTGGCGCAACGGGTGCGTCGCCGCAGTACGGCCTGCTCGGCCACGCCTCCGGCCGCAGGATCGCACTCGACCTGAACCAGACCCATACGATCAGCCTGTTCGGCGTCCAGGGCGGCGGCAAGAGCTACACGCTGGGCAGCATCGTGGAGATGGCCTGTATGCCCGTCGGGGGGTCAACAAGCTTCCGCATCCGCTCGCCGGGGTCATCTTCCACTACAGCTCGACGCTCGACTACCCGCCGGAATTCACGTCGATGGCGGCACCCAACACCAGCGAAGCGGAAGTGGACGCCTTGCGGGCCGACTATGGCGCCACCCCCCGGGCGCTCGATGATCTGGTGATCCTCACCCCCGCGGCAAAGGTCGAAGAACGCAGCGCCGAATACCCGGGGGTCGAGGTCCTGCCGATCGCTTTCGCGGCGTCGGAGCTGAAGGCGTCACACTGGAAGTTCCTCATGGGGGCGGTGGGCAGCCAGAGCATGTACATCCGGCAGCTTGCACTCATCATGAAGAAGCTGCGCGGCGAGATCACCCTGGATGCGCTTCGCCAGGGGGTTCGTGATTCCGGGCTTTCCGAGTATCTGAAGGAACTTGCGTTGCTCCGGCTCCGCTTCGCGGAGGAGTACATCGACGACGCCCGCCGGCTGACGGACGTCCTGCGTCCGGGGCGCCTCGTGATCGTCGATCTGCGAGACGAGCTTATCGAAAAGGACGAGGCATTGGGGCTCTTCGTGGTTCTTCTCCAGATGTTTGCCGAGACCACCTACCGGGGCAGGCGGTTCAACAAGCTCGTCGTCTTCGACGAGGCCCACAAGTACATCGGCAGCCCGGACCTCGTTGCGGGACTGGTCGAGGTGGTACGCGAGATGCGCCACAAGGGCACGAGCATCCTGGTGGCGTCGCAGGACCCGCCGTCCGTGCCGGCCTCGCTGATCGAGCTTTCCACGCAGATCATCCTCCACAAGTTCAATTCACCCGCCTGGCTGAAACATATCCAGAAGGCGAACGCCGCGCTCGATGCACTGACCCCCGCGAGACTCGCCTCCCTTGGGCCGGGAGTTGCTCGACATTCGCGAATTCTTCTTGATGGAGGAGCATTTCGAACTCCCTCATGAGGAAGAGGCTGTGCGTTGCCACGAACAACTGGATTCCCGCTTGGCAGAGACGAAGGATCGCCCTCGCGACTTCGCGGATCAATTTCGGATTGAGGTTGGATTCGGGCTCGTCCCAGAACAGGCAGCCATCGATGTACAGAGAACCCGTGGTGATCAGCCGCGCCAGCATGGCGAGCTTGCGCCAGCCTTCGGCAACCAGTGGCATCTCCATGTTGCCGGCCTCGGGTTGAAGCAGATAGAAGCGGCCACTCTTTCTTCCAGAAACACACGCCCGCCGATCTGTTCTTCCAAGGGATTCAGCAGTTCGACCACCGTCGATGAGCGGGCCCCTTGAGCGTTGGCCAGCCGAGCAACAGGCAGGTGTCGCGCCACGTCTCATCGAATTCCAGATGGTGTGTCTCGTACAGCGAGACGAATCCCGGGTAGATCGTCAGCAATTCGCGGGTGGGCAGGAACACCGGAACACGGTCGCGCCACGCCGAGGGGAGGTCATCGACGACGACTTCGGATCTGCTCTGTGTAGCAAAGCTGAAGCCGAAGGAAGTCCCAGACTCGCCGAACGTCAACTTCACTTCGCATCGGCTGCGACTGAACCGCCCCGGGTTTCCGGGAGGGTGATTGGCTTGAGTCAGGCGGCCATCGCCGATTTGCAGTGGGTGGGAGTTACGCCTCGAATGCAGCCGGAGGCATATGCCCAAGGGGTTCCAACAGGCGCCGGTGGTTGTACCGGTGCGCCCAGTGGAGGGTGGCGAGATCCACCGCCTCGTTGGATCAGCGATCGGATGTCCGCGTCGCGCACGCTCAGGACCGGTCATCCGCGGTTTACGCATCGAGCCGGGCGAGGCCCGCTTCGAGATCGGCGATGAGGTCATCGGGGTCTTCGAGCCCGACGTGGATACGCAGCAGGCCCGGCGTCTCCGTCCACGGGACGACGTCGCGGGGGATCGGCATGCGGTTGTAGGCGACGAGGCTCTCGTACCCGCCCCAGGACGAGCCGATGCGGAACAGCGCGAGCCCATCCACCATGCGGGCGACCGCCGCCTCGTCCGTGGCGTGCAGCGCGAGCCCGAACAGGCTCGACGCCCCCGCGAAGTCCCGCTTCCACAGCGCGTGGCCGGGGTCGCTCTCCAGCGCCGGATGGAGCACCCGCTTCACCTCCGGGCGCGATTCGAGCCAGCGCGCGACCTTCAGCGCCGACGCGGACTGGCGTTCGAGCCGCACCGAGAGGCTGCGCATACCGCGCAGGGCGAGGAAGCAGTCGTCGGGGGAGGCGGTGTCCCCGAAGGCGTGCGCCTGATCCGCAATCGTCTTGAAGAGCGCGCCGGTCGCGGTGGTGACCATGCCGATCACCAGGTCCGAATGCCCCGCGAGGTACTTGGTGCCCGCCTGGATCGAGAGGTCGACGCCATGCTCCAGCGGGCGGAAGTAGAGCGGGGTCGCCCAGGTGTTGTCCATCGCGACGAGGGCGCCGCCCTCGCGCGCGGCCTTCGCGATCGCGGGGACGTCCTGCATCTCGAAGGTGAGCGAGCCGGGCGCTTCGGTGTAGACGAGCCGCGTGTTCCCGCGCATGAGGTCGGAGACGCCCGCTCCTGCCGCAGGGTCGTAGAAGCTCGTCTCCACGCCGAAGCGGCCCAGGACCACGGCACAGAACCGCCGGGTCGGCCCGTACACCGAATCCGGAACGAGCACGTGGTCGCCGGCGGCGACGACGGCGGAAATCGCCATCGTCACCGCGGAGAGCCCGCTGCCGGTCACCACGGTGCGATGCCCGCCCTCGACGGCCGCGACCGCCTCGGCGAGTGCCCGGGAGTTCTGGGTGCCGGTCGCGCCGTAGGTGACGTTGTCGTAGCGGTTGTCGCCGTCGAAGCGGTGGACGTAGCCTTCGAGGTGCTCGGAGAGGATCGTCGACGCCCGGTGCACCGGGACGTTGACCGGGCCTTGCGCGCGCACCGGCGCCCGGCCGAGCGCGACGAGCTTCGTGTCCAGCTTCATTTTCCGTCCCCCGGAGATGTGCCTGCGGGAAGCGCGGTGCCCGGTACGAGCCGTTCGAAGACCACGTCCGGCGGCTCCGCTGGCGGGCGCGTCCTCAAACTCTTTTCTCCCGGTGCGCCAGTGAACCCGCACTGCAGAAGATCCGGAAGAAAAACGCCCTGTTTTCAGTCGGTTTTCGCGTGCGGGAGTGCCCTGACACGGGGAGTCACGCGAAATGCAGTTCAAGGCAACGCAAGGCGTGTCGTGCCTCGCGACATCTCCTGCGGCGCAGGCTCCTGGCCGCGCTCTTCGCGCGGAAAATCGGGCGGGACCGGCTCCATGTAGGGATAGCGGGCGAGACCCTTGGTCAGCGTCGTCGAGGTGGTGATGCTGCTGCGCACGTACTGCTTCGAGGCGTCCGGGGCCGGCTGGTAGTCCCATGGAGACCGGTCGCCGGTGAGCAGCACTTGCTGGACGAAGCGGCGCCGGCGCTGGCTCTCCAGGATCTGCTGCTTGAGCGCGGGCGGATCCCAGCGCGCGAGGATCTCGCGGCGCTCGGCGAGCTTGCCGATGCCGGATCCTTCGAGCGTGATGACGTGCATGGCGGTCGGCTTGATCGACATCCAGCTCAGGATCTTGCCGGGCGTGGTGCCTGCGTAGTTGCCGATCGCCTTGTACGCCTGGTACGACGACAGCGAAGTGGCGAACGACGCTTCGAGCTCGCCCTTTTGCAGCAGCTTGATGTTCGCGACGTAGCCCTTGGTCTCCTCGGCGGTGGCCTGCACGCCGGAGACGTTCCGGTTGATGACGTCGGCGATGCCGGCCGACCAAGTGTAGGCGGTGCAACCGATCGGGCACGAGCCGATGGACACGTAGGTGTCGGCGGCCGATACGTTCGGGGGCGCGACGATCGCGGCGGCGGTGGTCACGACGGCCGCGAGGGCTTGCTGGTGCCTCTTCATCTTCAGTGTCTCCCGGTAGTCCGGCTGATGATGGAAGTGTACTCCGGCGTGCGTCATTCCCCGGCTCGCGGAGTACGGCCGGTGCGGCGCCGACGCAAATACTGGGGAATCAGCGCGGCCAGGGCAAGGCCGATGCCCGCGAGGTCGGCCTGCGTGCTCGGCGAGATGAGGCAGACGGCCGCGATACCGAAGGCGCCGCGCTCGATCCAGCGGGTCCGCGTGAGCGCCCAGCCCTGGACGGCCGCCGCGATGCACAGCGCCCCGGCGATGCCGGTGCCGACGGCGATCCCGACATCGGGCGCGGCGTCGGCGCCGATCAGCGCGGTGTCGTAGACGAAGAACAGCGGTACGACGAAGGCGGCGGCGGCGAACGAGACGGCGGTGAGCGCGATGCGCATCGGGTTGGCGTCCGCGAGCCCGGCCGCGGCGTACGCGGCGAGCGCCACCGGCGGCGTGATCGAAGAGAGCATCGCTCCGTAGAAAACGAACAGGTGCGCCGCCAGCAGATCGACGCCCATCTCGACCAGGGCGGGCGCCACCAGCGTGGCCACCAGACAGCACGGCGGGGATGATCGCGGCGCGCGCGATGTCGAGATAGGGCCGTTCGATCATGTCGGCCATGATGAAGGCGGCGGCGCCCATCACCGGCGGCATGAGCTGCCCGCCGGTGGACGCGACCGCCTCCACCGCCCCCGCGACGTGCGGCTTGTAGCCGTTGCGCTTCATGAGCGGGATGCTGATGGTCCCGGTGGTCAGGACGTTGGCGACCGCGGTGCCCGAGATCATCCCCATCAGGCTCGATCCGACCACGGACGCCTTCGCCGGCCCCCCGCGGCTGCGGCCGGTCGCGCCGGTGGCGACGTCCATCAGCACCCTGCCGGCCCCGGAATGCTCGAGGAACGCGCCGTAGATGATGATCAGGATGACGAAGGTGGCGCTGACCCCGAGGGGGGTGCCGAAGATCCCTCCCCCACCCAGGTAGAGCTGCGACAGCACCCTTTCGAGGGAGTAGCCGCGATGGGCGAGCATCCCCGGCAGATACGGCCCGAGCAGGGCGTAGAGCAGAAACACGAGCGCGAGGATGACGATGGCCCACCCGATGGTGCGCCGCGTCGCCTCCAGCAGCGCGGCGATGCAACCGATCGCGAGCCAGTACTCCCACTCGGCGAGCTCGCCCCAGCGGTTGGCCACGGCCTCGTAGAACACCACGTGGTAGAACACGACGGCGAACGCACCCGCCATGAGGCACAGATCGGCGATCGGGCGCCAGGCCGAGGAAGCGGCATCGCGCCGGCGGCAGCTCACGAGGAACACGATCAGCAGGACCAGGGCCAGGTGGGTGCCCTTCTGCACCATGTCCTGGAAGACCCCGAAGATGGCCGAGTAGAGGCTGAACAGCGCCAGCGAGGCCGCGGCCACGGCCTTGACGGCATCGAGCACGGCCGCAAGCGTCACGCCGGCACCCGCCGCGGGAGCGGGCGGCGGCCCGGCGGTGTCCCGAGTGGTGTCATCGTTGCCTTGTCGCCCGGTTCCCGATGGCTGCCGGCGGCAGCGCGGAAAGGCCCGATGCTCGGGGGGCAGGCTCCGCGCAAGCCTGTCCTCGCGCAAGCAGAGGCGGGAATCTGCATTCCCGGGACCGCGGGCGTCCCGCCCCGCTGGAGCCGAAGGTCCGCAACGAGACGACGCAGGCGGGCGCCCTTCAGTTCGATGTCTGCAGCGCCTTGTGCTCCCTGTCGGCGAGTACGCGGACGACCTCGATCATGTTCTCGTAGCTTCCCGCGAGCCGGCCCGTGACCCGGTACTTGCCGTTGACGATGACCGAGGGCGTTCCCCGGATCCCGTAACGCTGCTGCATCACGGCGGATTTGCGGACCAGGGACTCGACCGCGAACGAATCCCAGGTCCGGTCGAATTCGGCCCGGTCGACGCCGTGTCGCTCGTAGAACGCGCCGAGGGCTCCCCGGCTGTCGGTGGGCCGCCCGTTCGCGTGGATCTCGTCGAACAGCGCACGGTGCGTCTTCACGGCGACCCCGAGAATGCCGGCCGTGTAGAACGCGCGGGCGTGGGCCATCCAGGATTCACGGAAGATCGCCGGCAGGCGGCGGATCTCGACGTACTCGGGCTTGTCCCGTTCGAACTGTTCCATCTCCGGAAGGAAGCGGTAGCAGGCGGGGCAGCCGTACCAGAACACGTCCACGACCTCGATCCGATTGCCGGTCTCGGTCAGTTGGGGGGGATGCAGGACTTCGTACCGGCCCTCGACGTCGAACGCGCCGGACTGGGCGGCGGCATGGGGCGCGGCGGCGATCCACGCGACCGCGGCGAGACAGCCAAGCCATCGTTTCATGATCTGATGTCTCCGGTTCGGGGTTGACCGTGGGGTTGGCCGTTGCGGGACAATGCGCCGCGGCCGATGGTGAGGCTGGCCGCAGTGCGGAAAGTTCCCCTGTCCCCCGCTGAATCGCCCGGTTGACGGCCGGAGCGGAGCCGGTGGCCGGCGGACTCCGGCGGGTTCTTCGGGCCGTCGTCCGCCACCGCCGGGACCCGGTGGGAGGATGCGGATCCTCGCAACGGGGAAAGCACGCGGCTCCGCCCCGACCCCGCGTCGCATCGAACCCCGGCCGGGCCGCCCGTGGTTTCCGGGGCTCAGTGCAGCCCCGCGACGTATTCGCTGACCGCCTTCATCTCCAGCGGAGTGAGATAGCGCGCGGCGTCGGCCATCATCTCGTTCCGGTCGTTCGACCGGTTGCCGGTGCGCCAGTCATCGAGCTGCTTCGCGGTGTAGGTGGCGTGCTGGCCGGCCAGGCGGGGGAATCCCGCCGGCCCGTTGCCGGCGCCCCTGGGGCCGTGGCAGGCGATGCACGCAGGAACGCCCGAGCGCGGGTTCCCGCCGCGATAGATGCGTTCACCGAGTGCGTGCAGCTCCTCGCTTGCGAATCCGCCGGTGCTCGAGCGGGTGGCGTAGAAGGCGGCGATGTCCTCGACGTCCTGATCGGACAGCCCCGCGATCATCGGGGCCATCAGCGCGTTGCGGCGCGTCGCCGCCGCGTTCAGATCGTGGATCTGCTTCACGAGATATTCGGCGTGCTGGCCGGCGAGCTTCGGCCACTCGGGGTTGACGCTGTTGCCGTCCGGCCCGTGGCAGCTCGCACAGAGTGCGGCCTTCGCCTCCCCTGCCGCCGGGTCGCCGCCGGCGGGCGCGTTGAACGAGACTGCCGTGCACAGGAGCACCGTGGTCAGACATTGCTTCAAGGCCGGATCCTCCGGATGATCTTCTGGAAAGGGTTCGCCACGAGCAAATGGAGCGCGAAAGGGGACTGCGAGGCGAAGGCGCGCTTATAGCAAACGCACGAAAACGCGGTCAAACGGCGGATGCCGGTCGACGGCGGCGCAGCCGTTCCGTGGCGTCCCGAAACGGAGATCCCGTCCGCATGAACTCCACATCGTCAGATGACGTCCCTGCCTCGCGCGGCGAGGCTCTCACACCGGCGCCCGACTATCGCCGGGCGCGCTTTCTCACCAGCGTCGCGAGCCTCCGCGACCTGCCGGCCGACGAGGGCCGCGAGGTGGCGTTCGCCGGGCGGTCGAACGCCGGGAAGTCGAGCGCCGTCAACGCGCTCACCTGCCAGCGCCGCCTCGCCCGGACGAGCCGCACTCCCGGCCGGACCCGGCTCATCAATTTCTTCGAACTCGACGAACGGCGCCGGCTCGTGGACCTGCCGGGCTACGGCTACGCCAAGGTGCCCCGCTCGATGAGCCGGGAGTGGGGGGCGCTCGTCAGGAAGTACCTGGAGACAAGGGAATCGCTGGCCGGGCTGGTGATGTTGATGGACATCCGCCACCCCCTCACCGAGATCGACCTCACCCTGCTCGACTGGTGCCGATCGGCGGACCTTCCGATCCTCGCGGTGCTGACCAAGGCGGACAAGCTCGCCCGCGGGCGCCGCACCGTCACGCTCGCCAAGGTGCGTGGTGATCTCTCCGGGTACGGCGACACGGTGCGGGCCATGGTGTTCTCCGCGACGAAGCAGATCGGGCGCGACGAGCTCGCGGAGTCCCTGGACGTCTGGCTCGGGTGAACGGCCGGATCGGCCGGACGGCCGCGCGCCTCGCTCATCGGGGTGCGCAGCATTGCCCGGCGGGCTGAAACAGATTCGCCGATCGAGGCCGGGATCACGTCCGGCCGTATCTGCGCCGGAATTTGTCGACCCGGCCGGCGGTGTCCATGATCTTCTGCGTACCGGTGTAGAACGGATGGCACTGCGAGCACACGTCGAGGTGAAGCTCCCCGCCGCGCAGGGTGGAGCGCGTCTTGAACGTGTTCCCGCAACTGCAGGTCACGGTAATCTCGCTGTATTCAGGGTGGATGTCGGATTTCATCTCGGTTCGGTACTCGCGAGCGGGCCCACGCTCAGGGGGCGGCGGAGTCTATCCCGGATCACGGATCGAATCGAGACTCGACCGTCGGGCGGGCGTCCCCGTCAAGCTCGACGGTCTGTCCCGTCCTCCGTCCCTGCCTGGCCGGGGGTCGCTGCAAACTGCGCCCCGGTGTGCTCGGGAGACGAGCATCGGCGCGCCTTGAGGAACTTCCCCCCGGCCGGACGCCGCTGCAAACGGTGCGCCCGCGCATACGGCGTGCTCCGGGCGTGGGTGCCGGTACGCCACACGGCACTTCAGGGTACCCTTGGCCGCATTGAGAAACACCAGGGTTCCGGACAAGAGGACGGCATCGACATGAGCGCATGGATTCGCATGATTGCCCCCGGTGAGGCGACCGGCCGCCTCGCGGAGCTGTACGAGCGGGTGAAGACGCCGCACGGCACCGTGGACAACGTGATGCGGGCGCATTCGTTGCGGCCCGACTCGCTCGAAGGGCACCTGGCGCTTTACCGGAGCGTGCTGCACAACGAAGCGAACACCCTGCCGTTCTGGTTCCTCGAAGCGGTCGCGACGTACGTGAGCCTCACCAATCGCTGCCATTACGCGACCACGCACCACTCCGCCAACATGCGGCGGCTGGTCGCGGACGAGTCGCGGGCGGAGACGATGTACGCGGCGCTCGCCTGCGGGCACCCGGAGGTCGTGTTCGAGGGCAAGGAGCTCGCTCTGCTCGAATACGCGCGCAAGCTCACCGCGGAGGTCGGCACGATGGGCGAAGCGGACGTCGAGCGCCTGCGCGAGGCCGGCGCCGGCGACGGAGAGATCCTCGAAGTGAACCAGGTGTGCGCGTACTTCAACTATTCGAACCGGGTGTTGAACGGTCTCGGCGTCACCATCGGAGACGACGTGATCGGATACTACGCGTGATCGGATACTGCGAACGCAGGCGACGGGCGTTGACGGGACGCCGCGCTCAGGGATCCCCTCGTTTCCGATGCCGAACAACTTCCGTAATGTTGATTCATGGATATTCGACCACAATTCAGGCAGATAATGATCCCGTGGAAGTATCACAGAGGGCCGAAATCGTTCAGTCCAAGCAGGATGCCCTGACGAAAACCTTTTATTTTCAAGCTCGAAAATGAAGGGATGCTTGATGACGCCGCGGCGTGCCGGATGCCGTATCCTCGCCTCTCGCCGGGGAGTGCCGGGGCGGCTCGACCGGTCGCCGACCGGGCTGAAACCGCCGAGTCGGAGACGACGTGGGACGTGGTCGTATACTGCAAACGCACGGGCGACGGACGTTGACGGGACGCCGCGACGCGCCGGATGCCGTATCCTCGTCTCCCGCCGGGGAGTGCCGGGGCGGCTCGACCGGCCGCCGACCCGGCTGAAGCTGCATGAGTCGGAGACGACGTGGGACGTGGTCGGATACTGCAAACGCATGGGCGACGGGCGTTGACGGGACGCCGCGACGTGCCGGATGCCACATCCCGTCGCTCGCGGGGAGTGCCGGCGCCGCTCGACCGGCCGCCGGGCGGGCTGAAACTGCAAGAGGAGGACGGACGATGACGGAGAAGATACAACGTGGAATCCGCGAGCTGTACGCGGACGATCCGGAGAGGGCCGATCGCCTCGTGTTCGGCCGTGTCCCGCACCGTGACCGGCGGGGATTCCTCAAAGGGGCGGGGCTCGCCGCCATGGGCGCCGTGGTGGGCGCCGCGATCCCCTTCCATCGCCACATGCCGGCCGGGCTGATCCCCGCGGCGCTCGCCGACTCCACGGAGCCGTTCCGGATCCCGGGCAAGGACGGATTGACGGTGCTCAACGATCGCCCGATCAACGCCGAGACTCCGCCTCATCTCCTCGACGACGAGGTCACCCCCAACGCACGCCATTTCGTGCGCAACAACGGCCTCGTCGCCGAGGCGGCGCGCAACATGGACGCGAGCGGATGGAAGCTCACGATCGCCGGCGAGGTCCATACGCCGCTCGAACTCACCCTCGACGAGCTGAAGGGCAGATTCGACACCGTCAGCCTGAAGCTGCAGCTCGAGTGCGGCGGCAACGGTCGCGCCGGCTTCAACCCGCCGGCCAAGGGCAACCAATGGACGCTCGGCGCCGTCGGATGCGCGGAGTGGACCGGCGTGCGGGCGGCCGACGTGTTCCGCGCGGCGGGCATCCAGGACTCCGCCGTCTACACCGGCTATTACGGCTCCGACGCCCATCTGTCCGGAGACCCGGACAAGCTCCCGATCTCGCGCGGCGCTCCCATCTGGAAGATGATGGACCCGCACACCCTGATCGCCTTCGAGATGAACGGCGAGCCGATCCCGGCGCTGCACGGCTTTCCGGTGCGCGTGGTGGCCCCCGGCTGGCCAGGCTCGGTGTCCGGGAAGTGGATCCACCGGATCAGCGTCCGGGACCAGGTCCACGATGGCCCCAAGATGACCGGCACCTCGTACCGCACGCCGGCCTACCCGGTCGAGCCAGGTGAAAAGGTCCACAAGGAGGATTTCCGCATCATCCAGTCGATGCCGGTGAAATCCCTGATCACCTACCCGAAGACGGGCGTGTCGCTCGCGCTCGACAACCGGATGCTCGAAGTCCGCGGGCATGCCTGGGCCGGAGATCGCGGAATCAGGGCCGTGCACGTGAGCCCCGACTTCGGGGCGACCTGGATGAGGGCGAAGCTGTCTCCTCCGGCGAACCCCTACGCCTGGCAGCGCTGGCGTGCCCGCCTCGCGTTCCCGTCGAAGGGCTATTACGAAGTCTGGGCCCGCGCCGTCGATGATCGCGGAGCCGGCCAGCCCTTCGCCGTTGCGTGGAATCCGAAGGGCTATCTCAACAACTCGATGCACCGGATCGCGGTCCGCGTACCCACTTGAGCGCGGTGACGGGACGGCGGCGGTGACGCGGGGGAGGTCCGCGCGGTGGGCCGCCGCCGTTCTCCTCGCGGCGGGCGCCGGCGGTAGCGGGCCCATGGCCCGGTCCACCGGCGGGCTCGAAGCTCCGCCGGTGGCCGGCGTCGCGACCTTCGGCGGCCTGCCCGAGGCGAACGGCCGCGAAGAGGTCTTCTTCGCGTGCAGCACCTGCCATTCGATCAAGCTCGTCCTGCAGCAGCGCCTGTCCCGGGACGACTGGGACGAAACCCTGGTGTGGATGGTGGAGGAACAGGGCATGCCGCCGCTCGACTCCGATCGGCGCGAGCGCGTCCTCGATTATCTCGGCAGTGTCCTGGGTCCGGAGGCTCCGCGCCGATGAAGCGCCCCGCCCTCTCCGCCGGGGCCGACCGCGGCTCGACGGGCGGTGATCCGGCCGGAGGGGCGGCGGCCGAACGCGCGCGGAGCCGGGAGGATTGCAGACAAGTCCGATGGCGCGTGACACCACGGTGAACCCTATCGGCGGGGTGAACCCCACCGACGGCGCCGGGATTGCGCTCGCGCTCACCGCGGCGATCGGTTTCGGGCTCGCCATCCCGGTGGCCCGCTTCGCCTACCAGGGCGGAACCAATGGATTGACCGTCGCCTCGATCCGGACGTGCGTGGCCACCCTGGTGCTGGTCGCGCTCTGTGTGGCGACCGGGCGGAGCATGCGCGTGACCCGGCGCGACTGGCTGCATCTCGCCGGCCTCGGGGTCGTGCTCTCCATGCTGTTCTACGGCAACGTCGGCTCGGTGGAGTACATCAGCGTCGGGCTGGCCGCGCTGCTCGTGTTCACGTACCCCACCATGATCGCAACGCTGGAGGCGGCGATCACCCGCACCATGCCGGCGCCGGCGAAGGCGATCGCCCTTGTCGCCGCCTTCGCGGGCCTGTTCCTGATGCTCGGCGTGTCGTTCGGTTCGAGCCACCCGGTCGGGATCGCCCTCGCCCTTGCCGCCGCCCTCGCTGCGGCCGCCAACGCGGTGTGGTACGCGCGGGCGATGCGCCACCTCGACATCGTCGTCGCCACCCTGCACATGACGATCGTGGCGACGGTGACGGTGCTCGCCGTCGCCGTGCTCAACGCTTCGTTCGTGCTGCCGGCCGGCACGAGCGGCTGGGGCGGCCTGATCGGCGTGGTGGCCCTCCAGAGCCTTCTCGCGCCGGCCTACTTCGCGGGCATCGCACGCATCGGGGCGCTCAAGAGCGGCATGCTCTCGAACATCCAGCCCACCACGAGCATCGTCGCCGCGTTCCTGTTCTTCGGCGAATGGCTGACCCCGACCCAGCTTGTCGGCGGCGCGATGGTCATCGCCGGCATCCTGCTCATGCAGTGGCACGACGCGCGCGCCGCGTCGCGCGCCACGTGAGCCGGCCGTCCCATCGGATCCCGTGCCCTTGCTCGCCAGGATGGCGATCGAATCTCCGCAGCGCCGTCCCGCCACCGTCCGTTTCTTCGACGATCCGGCGGTCCGATCGATGAATCCGTCTCGGTCGCTCCGCTCCGAAGCAGCACCCGCCGGCAAGGCGCCCAATGCAAGAGGGGAGTGCAGACACCGCGCCTTGCAGAGTGACCGGCGCCGCTCGTCCTGCTACGTTTCGATCCATTGAACGACGGAGGAACGACGATGACCGGCGATCTTGTCTTCTACACCAACCCCATGTCCCGGGGGCGGATCGTGCGCTGGATGCTGGAGGAGGCCGGTGCGCCTTACCGCACCGAAGTCCTGGAGTACGGCACGACGATGAAATCCCCCGAGTACCTCGTCATCAACCCGATGGGCAAGGTGCCCGCGATCCGTCACGGAGACACGGTGGTCACCGAGGCTGCTGCAATCTGCACCTACCTTGCCGATGCTTTCCCCGAGGCGGGGCTGGCGCCCCCGCCCGGCGCCCGCGGCGCCTATTACCGGTGGCTCTTCTTCGCCGCGGGACCACTTGAGGCGGCTACGACCAACCGCTTTCTGGGGTTCGAGCCACCGGCCGACAAGCAGGGAATGGTCGGCTACGGAAGTTACGGCACGGTGATGGATGCCCTGGAGCACGCTCTGGCGGGCGGCGGATACATCACCGGCGACGATTTTTCCGCCGCCGACGTGTACGTGGGATCGCACGTCGGTTGGGGCTTGCATCTGGGCTCGATCGAGAAGCGTTCCGCTTTTGAAGAGTACTGGTCACGGCTCAACGTTCGAGACGCCTGCCGGCGTGCCAACGAGATCGACGACGCCCTCGGAGGCGATACCCCGGCGTAACCGCGAGCAAATGGGGGGAGATGAGGGGAACGGCCTGATTCCGTTCCCGACGGGGACGTTGCCCGGGCGGCCGTGTCGCCGCTGCCGGACGTACCCTGCACGGGAACGGGTAGAATGCGCCGGATTTCCGGCTCCGGCCCCTGGTCGGAAAGGGATCCCGCCGCTGAGCCGATAAGTGGCGCGGCCCAGCCCTTGGCTTGCCGGATTCGGAGGCCGGTCGATGCAAAGCGACGATCTGAGAGATCTGAAAGACGCGGGCCTGAAGGCGACCCAACCCCGGCTCAAGATCCTGTCCATCCTCGAGCAGAACCGCGATCGGCACATGAGCGCCGAGGATGTCTACCGGGCGCTGATGACCGCCGGCGACGACCTCGGCCTCGCGACGATCTACCGGGTACTGACGCAGTTCGAGTCCGCCGGGCTCGTCATCCGGCACCATTTCGCGGAGGGGCACGCGGTGTTCGAGCTCGACTCGGGCGAGCACCACGACCACATCGTGTGCATCGATTGCGGAAAGGTCATCGAGTTCGTCGACAACACCATCGAACGCCGGCAGATCAAGATCGCGAAGGAGCACGGCTACCGGCTCGCCGATCACTCGCTGGTGCTGCATGGGCGCTGCGAGCGCCGGCCCTGCCCCCACCGAAAGCGCTGAACCGGGCGCCCCCGCCCGTCCTCGGGCGGCGCACTCCCTTCACCGTGCAGCGTGCCGGGTGTGGCAAGGCCGGCGTGGATCATCGTTCCCCGCACCGGCCGGTGGGTCCGGCCCGTCATCCATTCCGCGCCGCCCGTCCTCGGGCGCACCCGTCCCCGGGCGGCGCGGGACGATTGCAGATGAGAATCGCTTGCATTCTCAATTCGGATGGAGTATGAAGCGCACCGAATCAATCGCGATTGATTCTCATTCCAACAATCGGAGACACGAATCATGCGCAAGCTCATCGTTCTGCTCGCTTCCTTCGCGGCCGCGCTCACCGCCGCCTCGGCCCGCGCGGAAGGCGAGGTCAACCTGTATTCGTACCGCCAGCCCTTTCTCATCGAACCGATGCTGGAGGAGTTCACCCGGCAGACCGGCATCAAGGTGAACGTCGTGTTCGCGAAGAAAGGGATGGTGGAGAAGATCAAGGCGGCGGGCGCCAACAACCCGGCCGACGCGGTCCTGACCGTCGACGTCGGGCGCCTCGACGCGCTGCGCCAAGCCGATCTGCTCCAGCCTGTGGACTCGAAGACCCTCGACGAGGCGATCCCCGCGCACCTGCGCCACCCCGACGGGCTGTGGTTCGGACTGACGACCCGGGCCCGCCTCGCCCTCGTGTCCAAGGAGCGCGTGAAGCCAGGGGAGCTCCGGACCCTCGCCGATCTCGCGGACCCGAAGTTCCGCGGCCGGATCTGCACCCGTTCCGGCAAGCACGTCTACAACGTCGCCCTTATCGCTTCGGTGATCGCCCACGAAGGGGAGGCGGCGGCCGACCGGTGGCTCGCCGGCGTACGGGACAACCTCGCGCGCAAGCCCCAGGGCAACGACCGCGCCCAGGCGAAGGGTGTCCATGAAGGGGTGTGCGACGTCGCGATCTCGAACCACTACTACATGGGCAAGATGGCAACGAACGAGGAGAAGCCCGAACAGAAGGAATGGGCGAAATCGGTCCGCGTGCAGTTCCTCGACCAGGAAGGACGCGGAAACCACGTAAACATCTCCGGCGCCGCGGTGATCAGGGACGCGAAGAACATGGACGACGCCATCGCCCTCGTCGAGTTCCTCGCCGGCGACAAGGCGCAGAACATGTACGGCACCGTCAACTTCGAGTACCCGGTCAAGGCCGGCATCAAGACCCACCCCCTCGTCGAGTCCTGGGGCGCGTTCAAGGCGGACGATCTGCCTCTCGAGGAGATCGCCCGCCATCGGAAGGCCGCCAGCAAGCTCGTGGACAAGACGGGGTTCGATGGTGGGCCGGCGACCTGAACCGGGGGACGGTACCGGAGCAGGAGAAAGGGCGGGGCTCTCCGGGCCCGGCCCTTTTGCGTCCGGGCACGGTGTGGTGATCGCGGTGGCGTGGACAACGGCACCAGCACCGCTCCCGGGCTTTCGACGTTCCCCCCTTTGCGTCCTCATGCCTCGCATTTCACCGTCCGGTCCGCGACGAGCGCGGTGATCCGGGGAAGAGGCGGGCGGATGATCGGATCCGGGCGACGGCGCTTCGCCCCCGGCCGTCTGGCGGCGGCCCCCCCTTGCGGCCGGCCTGCCCGCCCCGGTGCTCCGTTGAGCACGGCGGCCGAAGCGGCCGGCGCACCCTTCGCCGGCTCCGGGCGGTGGCGCGACGCGCTCGACGCCTGGCAGTTGGCCGCCGTCGCAATCGGCGTATTCGTCGCAATCCCCGTCGGCTCCGTCCTCCTCACCGCGCTGGGACCCTCGGACGACATCTGGGAGCACCTCGTCTCCACGGTGCTCTCCACCTACGTCGGCAACACCCTCTGGCTGATGCTCGGGGTCGGGATCGGCACCATCGCCATCGGCACCTCGACCGCCTGGCTCGTCACCATGTACCGGTTCCCGGGCCGCCGGATCCTGTCCTGGGCGCTGCTGCTGCCGCTCGCGGTGCCGAGCTACGTCCTCGCGTTCGTCGTCACCGATCAGCTCGAGTACGCGGGCCACGTGCAGAGCGCCTTGCGCGGCGCGTTCGGATGGTCTTCCCCGCGCGAGTACTGGTTCCCCGAGATCCGTTCGCTCGGAGGGGCGATCGTGGTGATGTCGCTCGTGCTCTACCCCTACGTCTACCTCCTCGCTCGGGCCGCCTTCATCGAGCAGAGCTTCGGACCCTTCGAGGCGAGCCGCACCCTCGGGCGGGGTCCGGTCGCGAGCTTCTTCGCCGTCGCGGTGCCGCTCGCGCGCCCCGCGATCGCAGTGGGCGTGGCGCTTGCGCTCATGGAGACGCTGAACGAGTTCGGGGCCATCGACTTCTTCGCGGTGCCAACCCTGACCGCGGGCATCTTCGACGTCTGGCTCAACATGGACAGCACCGCGGGGGCGGCGCAGCTCGCGTCCGTTCTGGTGGTGTTCTCGCTCGTCCTGGTGGCGGTCGAGCGCATCAGCCGGCGCTCGCGCCGCTACCACGGCGCTACGGCCCGCGTGCAGCCGCCACCGGAGCATCCGCTCCGGGGAGGGCGCGCCGCCGCCGCGGCAGCGTGGTGCGCGACGCCGGTCGCACTCGGGTTCGTGGTCCCGGCGTGGGTCCTCGGCGGCTACGCGACGAGGTTCTACGCCGTGACCCTGGAAGCGGACTACCTCGTCTACGTCTGGAACAGCGTGAAGCTCGCGGCCTGGGCGGCGGCGGCGGCGGCGGCGGCCGGCATCGTCCTCGCCTACGGCGTCCGCCTCTCGTCGCGCAAAGCCATGCGCGGGCTCGCGGAGTTCGCGACCATCGGCTACGCGGTACCCGGCGCGGTGCTCGCGGTCGGCATCATGGTGCCCCTCGGACACTTCGACAACACGCTCGACGCGATGAGCCGGACGCTGCTCGGCGTACCCCTCGGGCTCCTGATCAGCGGCACCGCGGCCGGGCTGGTCATCGGCTACGTGGTGCGCTTCCTCGCCCTCGGCTACCGGACCGTGGACGCCGGCCTCTCCCGCATCACCCCCGGCATCGAGGGCGCGGCGCGCACCCTGGGGGCGAGCCCGACACGCTCGCTGCTCCGCGTCCACGTGCCCATCATGCGCCCGAGCGTCGTCACCGCGGCGCTGCTCGTGTTCGTCGACACGATGAAGGAGCTGCCGCTCACCCTGATCCTGCGTCCGTTCAATTTCGATACCCTCGCGACCTTCGTGTACCAGTACGCCTCCGACGAGCTGCTGGAGGAATGTGCGCTCGGCGCCTTGACCATCGTGGCGGCAGGTGTCATACCCGTCATCGTGATGAGCCGGACGATCGCCCGCTCCCGTCACGGCCGTCGAGGCGTTTCAAGGGGGGCGCCGTGCGATCGCGGGGGTGAGCGGGCCGCTGCCGGGGCCGATGCGCAGACTCGATCTGACCCACGTATCCCACCGCTTCGATGAGACGCTCGCCGTCGACGACGTCAGCATCGGCGTCGAGGCGGGCGAGCTCGTGTGCCTGCTTGGCCCGTCGGGATGCGGCAAGACCACTCTGCTGCGGCTCGTAGCGGGCCTCGATACCCTGCAGAGCGGCCGCATCGCGATCGGCGGCGTGACCGTGGCCGAGGGCGACGCGGGGCGGCAACTCCCGCCCGAGAAGCGCGGCACGGGGCTGATGTTCCAGGACTACGCGCTGTTCCCGCACCTGACCGTCACCCAGAACGTCGGCTTCGGGCTCCGGGGCAAACCGGACGGGGCGCGAGGAAGCGCACCGCGCGGCGAGGAGTGGATCGAGCAGGCGCTCGCCGGGGTGCATCTCGAGCATCTCGCCGGGCGTTATCCGCACACCCTCTCGGGCGGGCAGCAGCAGCGCATCGCATTGCTGAGGGCGCTCGCGCCGGCCCCGGGCGTCCTGCTCCTCGACGAACCCTTCTCCGGACTGGACGAACACCTGAGACAGCGCGTGCGCCGCGAAACGCGGGCGATACTGGCCGAGAGCGGGGCCACGACCCTGATGGTCACCCACGACCCGGAGGAGGCGATGTTTCTCGCCGATCGGATCGTCGTGCTCCACCGCGGGCGGGTGGCGCAGGACGCCTCCCCCGTCGAGATCTACACCGCTCCGGCGGCCCCCTTCGTGGCCCGCCTGTTCGGGCCGGTGAACGAGCTGGAGGGTGTGGTGCGCGGCGGGTCGGTCGAGACCGCGCTCGGGCCGGTGCCTGCCGCCGGGAGGAAGGACGGCCAGGCGGTTCTGTGCTTCATCCGCGCCGACGGCGTCGAGGTCACCGCCGCCCCGCCGGACGGCGGCCGGGGATACGTGCGCGCACGGGTCGAAACCGCGCGGGCGCTGGGGCCGGCGAGCTACCTGCTGCTGGCGCCGCTCGCAGAAGGAGCGCCGGAGAGCGCGCCGGCAACGATCGAGGCACGGCTGCCGGGCATCAATCTGCCGGCGGTGGGAAGCGACGTGTGGGCGCGGGCGCGCGAAGAGCAGAGCTTCGTCTTCGCGTCCGTACCCGAATGAGGGCGTGCGCTCGTGAGCGCCGGCGATCCGGACGAGCCTCCCGAAACGATCGCGGCCTCGGTCCACGACCTTCGCCTGCTGGAACGTGCCGGCTGGACGAACGCGGAGCTCATCTGGGAGCAGATCCAGGAGACCGCCGCCGAGAGTGAGCGGGGGAACGATCACTCCGGAGCCTCGGAGCTCCGGCGCGGCGCCCTGGAACTGGCCCGCGAGCAACTGCCGCCCGGCGATCTGCGCGTGGCGACCAGCGTGGCGAACCTCGCGATCGCCGAGCGCCAAGCGGGCAACGCTTCGGCGGCGCAACGGATGCTCGATGACGCGCTGGCGCTGTGGGATGCGGGCGGACGATGGGTCGATTCCCTGAAGCCCGTCCCCCTCGCCCGCAGCTCCACGTTCCATTTGCGCTTGCAGGCTAGGCACCCGGGCGGCTACGACCGGTTCCCGAGAGTGCGGTTCCGGACGCTGGCGATGGAAGGGCGCACGATTCTCGCCGCCCGGCGCGACGGCGTCCTCGACACCTCCGACCGGCTCGCACGGTGGCGGCGGGAGCGCCCCGAGGGCTTCAACGACTGGCGCAAGCTGCTGGGGGCGGTGCTCCTGATCGCTTCGGACGGAGAGCCGGCGCCCGGTCGAGGCGCCGGGCTCCGGGCTACCTGGTGTCCATGAAGGTGTCCATCGAGTCGTCCAGGGCCTCCCACCACTTCGTGTGGTGGACGGGCGCCATCGTGCCGGTGACCGGCGACGTGTGCGAGTGGTCGCGGTAGGTCGCGATGTCCTCCTCCTTGTGGTGCTCCCAGTGCTTGAAGTTGTCGGACTGGACGTCCCAGTCGATGGCGTAGTCGGTCGGCGCGGAGAGGTCCTTGCAGTAGTCGGTCTGGAAGTCGATGTCCTCCATCGGATTCCGGAGCGCTTCCTCGCGCGCCTGCCACCTGGCCGAGTCCTGCTCCATCCCTTCCTTCGACGGCAATGCGATCCGCCCCATGATCACGTCCCGGACGTACCAGGCCTGGGCGTCGAACATGCTGAACGTGTAGTACTGGTCCTGCATGCCGAGGTAGAAGAGCCTGGGGTTGTCGATCCAGGCCACGCCCTTGTAGAGGCCGGGGGGCCACAGCCGGTTGCGGGTCCGCAGGCGCAGGCGGCCCTCCAGGAAGGGGAAGTGGTGCTGGTAGCCGGTGCAGAGGATGACCACGTCGACCTCGCGTGTGCTGCCGTCCCTGAAATGGGCGGTGCCGCCCTCGAACTTCGTGACCAGCGGCAGCTCCTCGATCCCTTCCGGCCACTTGAACCCCATCGCGCCCGTGCGGTACGAGCAGGTGACCGACGCGGCGCCGTACTTCAGGTTCTGCAGCGCGATGTCTTCGGCGGAGTAGCTGGCGCCGACGACGAGCAGCCGCTTGCCCTTGAACTCCAGGGCGTCCCGGAAGTCGTGGGCGTGCAGCACCCGCCCTGGGAAGCGCTCGATTCCCTCGAAGGCCGGCACGTTCGGGACCGAGAAGTGGCCGGTCGCCACGACGACGTAATCGAATTCCTCCTCCCGATCCGTCTGCGCGTCCAGATCCGTGGAGCGCACGAGGAACCTGCCGTCCGCCTCGGACCACCGGACGTCCCTCACCGCGGTGTTGAACCGGACGGACCCGCGTATGCCCGACTTCTCCGCCCGGCCGAGGATGTAGTGGTTGAGGACCGCGTAGGGGGGAAAGGAGGGAATGGGCTTCCCGAAGTGCTTCTCGAACGAATAGTCCCCGAACTCCAGGGATTCCTTCGGCCCGTTCGTCCACAGGTAGCGGTACATGCTGCAATGCACGGGCTCGCCGTGCTCGTCGAGGCCCGTCCGCCACGTGTAGTGCCACAGGCCGCCCCAGTCGGACTGCCGCTCGAAGCACACCAGTTCCGGCACGCCCGCGCCCTTGCCCTGCGCCTGCCGGAAGGCGCGGAGCTGCGAAAGACCGCAAGGTCCCGCTCCGATGATGGCCACACGTTCGTCCATTGCCTCCTCCCCGTGTCAGTCTCCCGAACCTCCTGGCATTGTAGCCCCGAGAGAGGGATTGATCATGCACGGCGTCGGGAGCTGTCAGGAGCACGTAGTCTGCCCGGTGTAGTAGCACGTCGATCGTCCTGTTTTGGGGTCTCCCGATGAGGAGGTGCCCCAAGACGGGCGGAGCTGCTACAGGAAGTTCGGAAGATGCGATTCGAGGAGGCCTGCGGCGGGTGGCGGGAGAGGCGTCTGACGCAGGAGGAGGCGCGCAAGGCCGGTCTCCCGCGCGGTCGGGGCGGGGACCTTCCCCCCTCGCGCACGCCGCCGGACCGGGCGGCGCACTGACGAGCTCTCGACGCGGCGTCTTGCGGCGTGGCCGCGCGCCGGGCGCAGCCTGCTTGCCCCGCTCCGGCGGCTCGCCGCCCCTCTGCTGCTCGCCGCCGCGGCGCTCCTCCTCGCCCCGCCCGCTCCGCACCGGACGCCGGGGCAACTCCCGCCGGACCGGTCGACGAACATGCAGGCCGGACGACCGTACTACCATCCTTTTCACCATTGAGAGAGCTTCGACGTGAAAACCATCTCGGCCGAACTCATCGCCATCGTGACCGCAGGCGCAATGCTGCTTGGCGCCATCGTCTACGGACAGCACCGCATCGAGGATCGGTTGCTCGCCGTCGGGAAAGAACAGGCTCGCACCGCATGCCTGCTCGAAGGGCTCGGACTCACCGGCCGCACCAAGGCGCCCGCAGACTGATGCCCTCGAACAAGCCCTCCATGAGCGCCGTGCGCCCCGTGAAGGGCTCATCCATCACAGCGACCGGGGCGTACAGTACCGCTCCGCTATACCGAGCGCCTCGCACAGAGGGGCATTGCGCCCTCGGTGGGCAGCGTGGGCGACTTCCCCGATAGAGGCATTCGGGGGCAGGCTCTACGACAACGTCTCCCCGGTCAAGCCGGGGGCAGGCGCTGACCGGGTCCATCATCGGGCTGTACAAGACCGAACTCATCCGTCATTCCCGCGAAAGCGGGAACCGGCGCGGCCCGTGGCGCACCTGCGAGGCGGTGGAGCTCGCCACCCTCCACCGGGTGCACCGGTCCAGCCACCGGCGCCTGTTCGGACCCCTCGGCCATGTGCCTCCGGCTGCATTCGAGGCACACTATTACCACCCACCGCAAGAGTCGGCGATGGCTGCCTGACTCAAGCAAATCACCCTCCGGGATTCCCGGGGCGGTTCAGTCCGAGTATCTCCTGCTTGACGTGCGGCGCATCGGCGGGAAGGATTCATCGAACGGCAACCTGGTGTCGGCGCTGTTTGCACTGATGTTCGACTTCTCCCCCGACGAGACGACCCGCCTGCTGCTCGACACGGTACGCGGGTTCGTCCGCACCGAGCTCCTTCCGCTCGAAGAGGAGGTCGAGCGCGCCGGCGCGCTTGCGTCGGAGCGTGCGGCGGAGATCTTCCGCAAAGCCCGATCGCTCGGTCTCTATGCGATGAACATGCCGGCCGAGCTCGGCGGCGGGGGCCTGGACGCGGTGCAGGTCTGCCTGGTCGAGGAGCAGTTCGGTCATGCCAAGGACATCCTGATCCGGCGCGCGTTCGGCAACGCCTACGAGGTGTTGCTCGAATGCCGCCGCGAGCAACGGGATCGATGGCTGGCGCCGGTGGTGCGGGGCGAGCGGGTGTGCTCGATTGCCATCACCGAGCCGGACGCCGGGTCCGACGCGGCCGGGATCCGCACCCGCGCGGCCAGGGACGGCGAAGGCTGGCGGCTGAACGGCGCGAAGCACTTCGTGAGCGACGGGCTGTTCTCGGATTTCTTCGTCGTCTCCGCGGTGACCGACCCGGACGCCGGCGGGCGCGGGATCTCGCTGTTCCTGGTCGACAAGGCGTTGGGCGGGGTGCGGGTCGGCCGCGACCAGCCGATGATGGGGCTTGCCGGCACGAGCCACGTGGAGCTCTTCTTCGACGACGTCGCCCTCGGGCCGGAATGCCTGCTCGGCGAGCCGGGCCGCGGGCTGGCGCTGATCTTCAACACCCTCGGCCGCGTCCGGCTCGCCCACATCGGCGCGCGGGCGCTCGGGCTCTCGCGCCGGCTGCTGGACGCGATGGCGGACTACGCGAACGAGCGCCGCCAGTTCGGCCGGCGCATCGGGGAGTTCCAGCTCGTGCAACAGATGATCGCCGACAGCGCGATGGAGATCGCCTCCGCCCGGCTGCTGATGCTGCACACCGCGTGGCGCATCGACCGGGGCGAGCCGGCGCGCGAAGGGATCTCGATGGTCAAGGTGCAGGCGTCGGAGACCCTCGGACGGGTGGCCGATCGGGCGGTGCAGGTCTTCGGCGGCGCGGGCTACTGCAAGGACCAGTCCATCGAGCGCATCTACCGCGACGCGCGCATCTTCCGGATCTACGACGGCACGTCCGAGATCCACCGGGGTATCATCGCCCGCGGCCTGCTGGCGCGGGGGGTGGAGGCGGTGCTGCCGGAGTGAGCGGGTGTCGCTCCGACACTGGCGATTCGGCACGTTCTGCCCGCACTCGAATATCGGGAACTGCACCTCGGAAGGTAGATGTCGATGGCGGAAACGCCCAAGCCGGCTCCGACCGAATCCCGCCCCACCGCCCCGGAGGTCCCTGCCGCCGTAGTGACTCCCGCCGCCGGTACGGAGCCCGCGAGCGCCCTCCCGCCCCCCCTTCACGGCATCCGCGTCATCGACTACAGCCACTTCCTGGCCGGCCCCTACCTGTCCCGCTGCCTCGCGGCCATGGGGGCGGAGGTGATCAAGATCGAGCGCCCGACCCGGGGCGACGCCGGGCGGGCGCATCCGTACTTCATCGGCGGATACAGCGGCTACTTCCTGCAGCAGAACATGGGCAAGCGGGGGCTGTGCGTGAACGTGCGGGACCCGCGCGGGCTGGAGCTGATGCACCGGCTCGTGGACGGCGCGGACGTGTTCGTCGAGAACTACCGGCCGGGGGCGCTCGACCGGCTCGGGCTCGGCTACGCCAGCCTCGCCGAGCGCAATCCGCGGCTCGTGTACTGCTCGATCTCGGCCTACGGCCACAGCGGTCCGGACGCGGACAATCCGGGCTTCGGCCTGATCGCGGAGGCCAAGAGCGGGGCGATGGCCATGATCGGTGTGCCCGGGGAGGCGCCGCCGCTGTTCCGGATCGCGCTCGCGGACATGTACACCGGCATCCACGGGGTGGCCGCGGTCAACGCGGCACTGCTCGGGCGGGTGGCGAGCGGGCGCGGGCAACATATCGACCTCGCGCTCTACGACTGCATGGTCTCCATCCACGAGTATGCGGTGCAGTGCTACACCCTGAGCGGCGGCGAGGAGGTCCCGGTGCAGACCGGCCACGACCTGCCCGAATCCACCGTGTACGGAGTGTTCCCCGGCCGTGACGGCTACCTGGTGATCACCGCCCAGGTGGACGCGACCTGGCTCCGGCTCGCGCGGCTGATCGGCGGGGGCGCGCTCGCCGCGGACGCACGCTTCCACGGGCCGGAGGGGCGCAACACCCACCGCGAGGAGATCCTCGCGAAAATCCGGGCGTGGACGACGGCGCAAGAATCGGTGCGGGCGTGCCTCGATGCACTCGACGCGGCGGGGGTGCCGTGCGCGAAGGTGCAGCGGATCGACGAGGTGCTCGCGGACCCGCAGATCCAGGCCCGGGGGATGGTGATCGAGCAGGATCATCCGGCTCTCGGCCGGATCCGGATGCCGAACCTGCCGTTCCGTTTCTCCGGCTACGAGCCGCCCGTACCCCCGGTCGCGCCGCTGATCGGGCAGCACAACCGGGACGTCGCGTCGTCGCTGGGGTACTCCGGCGAGGAGATCGAGGCGCTGACCGCGGACGGGGTGCTGTACGAAGAGGAGGCGGTCGCCAAGCTCGCGGCGGAGGGCTGACTTCGTTGCCGGAGATCCAGGCGCGTATTCGCTCGGCTCGCCCCTCTCACGAAGGGTGAGGCGAAAAAAGACGGATCTTGAAGCCGACGATACCGATTACGACTCGATCACAGGTCCGAGATCCGGCCAGGTTCAACGACTCGCCTGCTTGCGGCATCCCGCGCCATGCGCGGGCTCGGCGCCCTCTTCAGATCCGCACCACCCCGGATACGGTCATGCACCCGCCGTTTCCGGGACGTACCCTCGTGCCATGCGGCTCAGGGCGCGGCGAAGAACGCGGCGCCCGCCGCGTACAGCGTCGGCACCGCCAGCGCACGGTCCGGATATTCGCTTCTCGTCATTTCCGGTGGCGGCGGGATCCGGAATCCGTATCCGGCATCTCCCGAAGAAATGGTTCTCGGGTCGAGCAGCCCTTCCGGTGCGGCATCGGGCATCGATGGCGTGATCGGAGAAGGGCTGTCACATATTTGCAATAATACGGTAACACGGCCCGGCGCCGGTGCTGCCCGTGACGCCGACGCGTCGAGCGGGATCGCGAAACCATCTCGGAGCAGGCGATGTATCTGCGCAAGGTCACTCATCTGTTCGGCGGCACCCGCACGCTGGAGAGCCAGATCGACGAATTCCTCGACAAGGTCACCGAGGCAGGACTCGTCTTCGAGAGGGCGGTCGCGAGCTACCTCGAAGGGGGGGCGAACGAGACCTATGAGGATCTTCTCAACCAGGTCCAGGAGATCGAGAGCCGGGGGGATTCGTTGCGGCGGGCCATCGAGTCGGAGTTGTTCGTCCGCACGCTGATTCCCGATCTCCGCGCCGACGTGATGGCCCTGATCGAGGACACCGACGACATCGTGAACATGTTCCAGGCCAACCTGTTCCGGATCTCGATCCAGGCGCCCGGGGTCCCTGCCGAATTCCACGCCGGCTTCCGGGCCCTCGTGGAGACGGTGGTGAAGTGCGTCGAAAGCACGGTGCTCGCGGCGCGGGCGTTCTTCCGCGACATGACGTCGGTACGCGACCACGCGGCACGCACGATCTTCCTGGAGTCGGAAGCCGACAAACTGAGCACCCGGCTGCAGCGCGCGGTGTTCTCCTCGGACCTCCCGCTGGAGCGCAAGATGCACATCCGCTACTTCATCGAACGCATCGACGACATCGCCAACGAAGCGGAGGATCTCGTCGACTCGCTGCTGATCTACACCATCAAGCGCCACGATTGATGGAGTTCGCGACCCTGCTCCTGCTCACGAGCGGACTCTTCCTCGGATGGTCGCTCGGCGCCAACGATGCCGCCAACGTGTTCGGCACCGCGGTCGGCACGCGCATGATCCGCTTCACCACCGCGGCGTTCGTCTGCAGCGCGTTCGTCATCGCCGGCGCGGTGATCAGCGGCGCAGGCGCGGCCGACACGCTGGGACGGCTGGGCGCGATCGACATGCGGGCAGGGGCGTTCACCTGCGCCCTCGCGGCGGGACTCACCGTGTACTACATGACGAAGTGGGGTCTCCCGGTCTCGACCAGCCAGGCCATCGTCGGCGCCATCGTCGGCTGGAACGTCTTCAGCGGCTCATCCACCGACACCGCGACGTTCGTGACGATCGTGGGCACGTGGGTGTTCTGCCCGATGCTCGCCGGGCTCATCGCCGTCCCTCTCTACACCGCGACGCGCCGTGGCCTGCGCTGGGCGAACCTCCATCTGCTGCGCGTCGACGCGCTGACCCGGTTCGCGCTGCTGTTCGCCGGTGCGTTCGGCGCCTACAGCCTCGGCGCGAACAACATCGCCAACGTGATGGGGGTATTCCTCGAGGTGTCCCCGTTCACGGCCCTCTCGCTGGACGGGATCTACATGCTCACCTCGGCGCAGCAGCTCTTCCTGCTCGGTGGAATCGCGATCGCGGCCGGCATATTCACCTATTCGAAGCGGGTGATGTTCACCGTGGGCAGCGGCATCGTGCCGATGTCCGCCGTCGCTGCCTGGGTGGTGGTGGTCGCACACTCCATCGTGTTGTTCGCGTTCGCCTCGGAGGACCTCGAGCGCCTGCTTGCCGCACATGATCTGCCGACCATCCCGCTGGTGCCGGTATCGAGCTCACAGGCGGTGGTGGGCGCGGTCATCGGACTCGGCCTGATGCGCGGCGGGCACGACGTCGACTGGCGGCTCGTGCGCAACATCGGGCTCGGGTGGATCACCACACCGCTCATCGCGGCGCTGGTGTGCTTCACCGCGCTGTTCTTCGTGCAGAACGTCTTCGACCAGCCGGTCCACCGCGAGAAGCGCTTCTCGATGTCGCTGGAAGTACTCGACCGCCTCGGCGAGCACACCACGGTCACCGAGGAGCTCGCGGCGCTGAAGGATCGCGAATTCGTCGGCGCCGCGGCGTTCCTCGATGCATTTCGCGAACGAGCCGACGCATCGCCCGCCGCGGAGCGGCACGCGCTTGCGCTCTCCGAGATCGGCGACTTCCGCATCGAGGAGAGGCAGATTTTCCGTATCGACGAAGGCCGATTGAGTCCTGGCCAGATCGAAGCACTCGAAGAGCTTGCCGGGGCGCATTTTCGTTATCGGTGGACGTTTGCGGAGGCGCTCGCCACGGAGACCGACGAATGGACGTACCTCCCGGATTCGCCGCTCGACAAGCGCCATCACAGGAAGCTGCGACGCCAGCTCGAGTACGTGTTCCGCCATTTCGATCGTGCCGGCGCCCGTTGAACGTGTCCGCACTCCCTCACAAAGCACCGTTGCGGCGTCGGCCCGCCCCGGCCTCTCCTCAGCGCGAATACAGCCGTTCGTACCGCTTGAGAAGCCTGGGGTTCAGCGCGGCGCGGGCCGCTTTCATGAACGCTTCCTGACCTCGTGTCGGCAGCATGTCCTTGAGGAACGCCAGGCAGACCTTCGGGCCCCGGACGGGTTCCGCGAGCGGGCGCCGCAGCAGCAGATTCCCTCGATACGAGCGCGCCACCGGAAGCGGAAGGAATCCGAACGAGAACCCTATGCCGGCGCCCACGAGGGTACGGATCATCTCGAAGCTCCGCAGCCGGTACCGGACGTCCGGGTGCAGGCCGTAGGCGTGGAAGTAACCCATGAAGTAATCCTGGGTCGCCGGCAGATCGAGCAGCACCATGGGCTTGTCGACGAGATCGCGCAACGACAGCACGGGCTTGGCAGCGAGCGGGTCGCGTTCGGAGACGATCACGTGGGGCGACGTCTCGAACAGAGGCTCGAACTCCACGGCGCCGTCGAGATAGATGTCGTACGTGACCGCGACATCGGTATGGCCGGCCTTCAGATCGCGGACGACCCGTATGAGATCCCCCTCGTGCAGAGTGAGCTTGAGGCTCGGATGTTTCGAGGCGAGGCGCTGGACGACCTGGCCGAGCAGGAACGGAGCGGTAATGAAGTAGCAGCCGACGTGAAGCTCGCCGATGAGCTGCTGGCCGATCCCCTGGGCGCGATTGTCGAAGCCTCGCTCCGCCTCCAGGAGCCGGCGTGCCTGAGTGACGAAGGAGCGCCCCGACGGCGTCACCGCCAATCCCCGTGCAGGATTGCGCACGAACAGCCGATATCCGTATCGCTTCTCGAAACCCTTGATCGCCGCGCTGACCGCCGGCGGTGAGACGTCAAGCGCGGCGCTTGCCTTGGTGATGCTTCCGAGATCGGCGGCGGCGACCACGTAGACGAGATGTTTCAGGTTGATCGTCATCGAATCTACATCAAATTTTCTGATGATATTCAGAACTTCCTCTTGGAGTTTGAAAGCTTCGCCATCGTCTGTAAAGTAGCCGGGACCGTCCCCGGCGGCGAGGCGCCGGGGCGGTCGGGACGTATCGCGACGATTTTCCGAACCGGGGCGGGCAAGGTATCGGGCAGCGCACCATGAGACCGGTCACATCATGTCGACGCGCGGCGTGCATCGCCGGATCTTCCGTCTCGCATGCGCATGGCCGTTCGGAGCCAGGCGTGGCGGAGGGGTGATCCTTGGCCAGCATCAGACTCTGGGGCATCACCAAGACCTTCGGTGACACGCGAGTCCTCAACGGCATCGATCTCGAGATTGCCGACGGCGAGTTCCTCACCCTGGTCGGTCCTTCGGGATGCGGAAAATCAACCACCTTGCGCATCATCGCGGGCCTCGAGACACAGACCGCCGGCAACGTCGAGATCGATGGCGCCGTGGTCAACGCGGTTCGGCCCAGCCGCCGCGACCTGGCCATGGTCTTCCAGTCCTATGCGCTGTACCCGCATCTGACCGTCCGCCAGAACCTGGCCACCCCGCTCCTGTTGCGGGACCTGGGTTTCTGGGAGCGTCTCCCCTTGCTCGGCGCTCTCGTTCCCGGCCGCCGGGAGAAGGTCGATGCCCTGGCCGCAACGGTCCGGGAGGCGGCCAGGACGCTCGAGATCGAGCATCTGCTCGACCGAAAGCCGGCCCAGCTCTCCGGCGGCCAGCGACAGCGGGTCGCGCTGGGCCGGGCCATGGTCCGCAACCCCGCCGCATTTCTGATGGACGAGCCGCTGTCGAACCTCGATGCCGGACTCCGCGTCCACATGCGCGCGGAGCTCTCGGAGCTTCACCGGAACCTGGGCACCACCTTCGTCTACGTCACGCACGATCAAGCCGAGGCGCTGACGATGTCGGATCGGATGGCGGTCATGCTCGACGGGGACCTCCTCCAGGTCGGGGTGCCGGACGAGGTGTACCAGAACCCCCAGGACCTGCGGGTCGCCGAATTCGTCGGCAGCCCGAAGATCAACGTCGTCGCGGGCGGATGCGACGGCTCCGGCCGGCTCTCGTGCCTGGGCATCGCCTTGGGACGGCGCCTCGCGCAGCCCGCCGGCGGTACGCTTTCCATCGGCTGGCGCCCCGAGCACTTCGCACTGCGCCCCCGCACCGCGAGTGGATGTTTCGCGGGCCGGCTCGTCTACAAGGAGAACCTCGGCGCCGACGTCTACCTCCACGTTGCGCTCGATGACGGCGCGCATCGCATCATCGCGCGCGTCACCCCGCCGGAGGCGTACGACGCCGCCATCGGCGACGAGCTGCGTCTCGGCGCGGACCCCGGTGCAGCGATGGTCTTCGGTTCGGACGGCCGGCGTCTTGCGCTGGCGAGCGACGAGAGGGCGGAGAAGGTCGCCTGATGGACCGCTCCCGAGCACACCTCTGGTTCATCACCCCCGCCATCGTTCTGATGGTGGTGATCCTGATCGTGCCCGTATTCGTCGCGGCGACCCTGTCGTTCACCGACTACAACCTCGGCAATCCGGGTTTCGACTGGGTGGGCTGGAAGAACTACGAATCGCTCACGAAGTTTTCGAGCTACAAGAAGATGTTCGCCGCTTCGCTGACCTACGTAGTGGTGGTCGTGCCCGTGTCGGTCGCCCTCGGACTCGGGGCGGCATTGCTGATCTCCTCCCTGCGGTTCGGCGGCGAGCTGTACAAGACCGTCTTCTTCCTGCCGGTGATGGCGACCCTGCTGGCCATGGCCATCGTCTGGGAGTTCGCGCTGCATCCAGTGATCGGGGTCGTCAACGACATCCTCCGCCATGGCTGCGGCATCGACTGGGTGCACGGCCTGCTGACCGGCTCGTGGCTCGGCCTCGACGCGGCCGGGAGCTGGTATGGAAGAAGCTGCGCCGACGATTTTCCCGTCTGGTTCGGCGACAAGAGGTACGCCCTGGGGACGATTGCGTTCATCGGGATCTGGCAGGCGTTCGGCTTCAACATGGTGCTCTATCTCGCGGGCCTGACCGCGGTTCCGCGGGAGCTCTACGGCGCCGCGGAAATGGACGGAGCAGGCAGCGCCTGGGAGCGCTTCAGGCTCGTGACGTGGCCGATGCTCGGCCCGACGCACGTATTCGTCGTGACCATCACCTCGATCCGCTCGTTCCAGGTCTTCGATACGGTCGAGGCGTTGACTCGCGGGGGGCCGAGCAAGTCCACCTACGTGATGGTGTACGCGATCTTCGAGAAGGGGGTGAAGCAGAACCTCCTGGGGATCGGCTCGGCCATCACCATCGTGTTCCTCGTCTTCGTCCTGGCGCTCACCATCACCCAGGTCTACTTCGTCAACCGGCGGGTGCACTACTCGTGAACACGAACGCGAGCTGGCTCGGCGAGGCGCTGAAGCACGTGTGCCTGCTGCTCGGCGCCGTCGTCGTGCTGCTGCCCTTCTACCTCATGCTGTCCTATTCGTTGAAGTCGCCGGCGGAGATCGAAAGCAACTCCGGGGGGTTCGCCGGAGCCCAGGCGCCGATCACGGATCCACGATGCACCAAGGCCGGACGCCCGCCCGAGGAATGCACGATGCGGCCCATGGTCTACAACTACACCGCGGCGTTCAGGGACGCGCCCCTCCTGCGCTACATGCTGAACGGCGTGCTGGTGACGGTGTCCATCTTCCTGATCCAGGTCGTGGTCGCCCTGCCTTGCGCCTATGCGCTGGCCAAGCTGCGCTTCTGGGGACGTGAGCTGGTGTTCGGCCTGGTGATCTTCTGCCTGCTGATCCCGGTCCACGCGATCGCCCTGCCCCTCTACATCATGCTGGCGAAGGCCGGGCTGACCAATACCTACGCCGCGCTGGTGATTCCATGGACGATTTCGGTCTTCGGGATCTTCCTGATGCGGCAGTTCTTCAAGACGGTGCCGGACGATCTGATCGATGCGGCGCGCATGGACGGCATGAGCGAGTTCGCCATCGTCTGGAAGGTCATGCTTCCGACCGCGGTCCCGGCCCTGCTCGCGTTCGCGATCTTCTCGGTCGTGGCGCACTGGAACGACTACTACTGGCCGCGGGTCGTGATTACGGGCGACCGCGATCTGATGACCCCGCCGCTCGGACTGCGCATGTTCAGGTCCGACCTCGACGGCAACGAGTACGGACCGATGATGGCGGCGACGACCGTGATCGTCACCCCGCTGGTCGTCGCGTTCCTTCTGGCGCAGCGCCGGTTCATCGAGGGCATCACCCTCACGGGAATGAAATAGGCGAGGCGCACAGCCGGATTTCGGCCCCGCTCAATCCGGGACCGAACGTCATGAGGCCCCAGGCCCCACGTCGAGTCGACCACGGGCCGTTTGGACGACCACAAGGAGAGAACGATGAAACGCAACACTGCTTTGGCCGCGATCCTCTCGGGCACGCTCGCTGTGCCGACTGCCTGGGCGGAGAGCGTCACGATCGAGGTCGGTTATCCGTACTCCAGCCTGTTCGACGTCACGTTCGAGCGCATCATGCCGTTGTTCAGGGAAGCGCACCCCGACATCGACGTGAAGTTCCGTGCGACGTACGACAACTACGAGGATGGGACCAACACCGTGCTGCGCGAGGCGGTGGCGGACAAGCTGCCCGACATCACCCTCCAGGGCCTGAATCGCCAGGCGATCCTCGTCGAGAAGGGCATCGCGCAGTCATTGGAGCCGTTCATCGCCAGGGAGCAGGACTTCTCCAAGGAGGGCTACCACCAGGCGATGCTCGATCTCGGCACCTTCGGCGGCGAGGTCCACGGGCTTCCGTTCGCGGTCTCCCTGCCGGTGGGTTACTACAACATGGACGCCCTGAAGAAGGCGGGGATCACGACGCTGCCGCAGACATGGGACGAGGTCGTCGCCAACTGCGGGAAGCTGCGTGCCGCCGGTTACAAGAACCCGCTGTTCTGGGGCTGGAACATCACCGGGAACTGGTTCTTCCAGGCGCTGCTGTGGAGCCAGGGGACACCGATCCTCGAGGACGGCAAGGTCAACTTCGACGGCCCCGAGGGACTGCGCGCGCTCGAGACGATGAAGAAGCTGTTCAGGGGCTGCAAGATGCTCAACCTGTCGGTGGGTGATGCCGGGACGCCGTTCAACGCCGGCGAAGTGGTCATGCACTTCTGGTCGACGTCCGCGGTCGGAGCCATCGAGCGGGCGAAGGGCGACTTCGAGCTGCGCACCAGCGAGTTTCCGGGGATGGGCGAGCCGCCCAGGGGACTGCCGGCGGGAGGCAACGCGGCGATGCTGGTCTCGACTTCCGATGATCCGAAGAGGATCGAGGCCGCATGGAAGTTCCTCAAGTTCTGCACGTCCGGCGTAGGCGCCGCCGCGGTGGCGGAGACCACGGGGTACATGCCGCCGAACAAGGCCGCGAACGAGCTGCTGGCCGACTTCTACAAGAACAACCCGAACAAGCATACCGCGGTGCGCCAAGCCGCCCTGCTGCGTGACTGGATCGCCTATCCGGGCGACAACGGGCTCGCGATCACCCAGGTCATCTACGACCACATCGAGTCCATCGTGACCGGAGACTCGGACGACATGGCCGCCCTCCAGGAAGAGATGGCGGAGGAGGTCTCGTCGATGCTGCCGTAGATCATCGACCCAGGGGAATGACTCAGGGGAATGGATGACGCGAAGGCCGGCGCCTCTGCCGGTCTTCGCATCTCCGGTTGGCTGCTCGACGTTCGACGCGGCCTTGCAGCAACCCCCGGGTGCCGGAGCCGAAAACCGGTTCCGCGACGAGACGACGATGACGAGATACGGCGACGTGCGCCGGAGAACGGCATGAGCTTGACAGGACGAAAAAACTCGGGAGCGTACCCATGCCGGAAAGCCGACTGCTGACGACGACGATCGGGGCCTTCCCGAAGCCGGCCTGCACACCGATCGGTGACTGGTTTCCCGACCCCGAGGACACGGGCGCGGGGGCGAAGGGCGAAGGGTTGCTCAAGCGATGGCAGCGGGCCGGCTACGAGCAGCGGCTCGCCCGGGCCGGCGAGGCGGCCGAGGAGGCTTTCGTCAAGGCGATCGAAGAGGTCGTCCGGAGCCAGGTCGACGCCGGCATCGACATCCCCACCGACGGAGAGGTTCGCCGGGAGAACTACATCTTCTACCAGTGCCGGCATCTGCAAGGCATCGATTTCGAACACCTCACCGAAAAGGTCGCGCGTGACGGCGCATTCACCGCCGGGGTCCCGACGATTACCGGAGCGGTCACGCCCCGCGAGCGGGTCCTGGCACGGGACTGGCGGATCGCGCAGCGCGTGACCGATCGACCGGTGAAGATCACCCTGCCGGGTCCGATGACCATCGCCGACTCGGTGGCCGACGAGTTCTATCCGGACCCCCGGTCACTGGGGCAGGCCCTCGCCGAGGCGCTGAATGCGGAGGTCCGCGATCTGGCCGCGGCGGGCTGCCGCAACATCCAGGTCGACGAGCCGGTCTTCGCCCGCAAGCCCCGGCAGACCCTGGAGTACGGGATCGAGCACCTCGAACGGGTGTTCCACGGCGTGCCGGACGGCGTGCAACGCATCGTGCACATGTGCTGCGGCTACCCGAGCGCGCTGGACGTGACCGACTATCCCAAGGCCGATCCGCAAGCGTACTTCCGGATCGCGGGTGCGATGGACGATGCGTCGATCGACGCGGTCTCGATCGAGGATGCGCATCGGCACAACGACCTGAGCTTGCTCGAACGCTATACGCGAACCACGGTTCTGCTCGGCGTGGTGGACGTCGGCCGGAGCCGGGTGGAGCCGGTCGACGAGATCGCGCAACGGCTGGGCCAGGCGATCGAGCACATCGACCCCCGGCGGCTGGTGGCCGCTCCGGATTGCGGGCTCGGCCTGCTCGGCCGGGACCTCGCGGTCAGGAAGCTCTCGAACCTGTGCGCGGCCGCCCACGGCGACGCATCCGGCTGAGAAACACGGCTCGCGCTCATACGCCACCCGAAAGCAGGCGCTTGGAGAAGTACATGGTTCCATGGCTGTGTCGCTCGTGTCACGGTGCACGCTCTGGACGCCGTTGCCCTCACTCGAAGCTCGCTCCAAGGCCCCTTCATCAACCCGCGTCAACAACGCTGTTCCCAGGACACTTGCGTCCACTCCCGGAGCCAGCGCCGTTCCGCCCCTCTCATCCTCGAACTCTCGTCTCTTTGGCGGATGCGTCCGGCCGATTCCGTCGCTGCCCGGGACCGAAGTCGTTCAGCATCGCAACCGCCGCCGTCAGCCGGGCATTCCCGTCGATGCCGATGGCGCTCTCCTCGCCGTACGCCATGAAGTCGATGCAGCGTGTACCGATTGACTCGATGGCGTTCACTTCAAGGCTGCTTCAAGCGCGTCCAGGGCCTTGTCCACCTCCTCCTCGGTGTTGTAGTGGGCGAGACCGATACGCACGACCCCCGTGTCCTCGTCGATGCCGAGGTGCCTGACGACCTCCAGGGCATAGTTGTGGCCGGACCAGATGCATATCTCATCGCGCGCGAGACGTTCCGCCACCTGCAGCGGCGACACACGATCGTGGGTCATCGATACCGTCGGCACCCTCTCTCCCACCCGGTTGGGGTTGGTAATGCCGTGAATGGTGGTGCCCGGGATGGTCTTGATGCCGTCGATCAGGCGCGTCACCAGACGCGCCTCGTGGTCGGCGGCAGCCCGGTAGGCCGCTTCTATCCGACCGCGTCGTGAGCCCTCGTCACTCACCTCCCCGCCCAGCCAGTCGTAGTAGCCGACACATGCGGCCAGACCGGCGAGCAGTTCGGTCTGCGGCGTGCCCGTTTCCCACTTCCCCGGGGACGTATCCGGGGCGCAACGCGCCCGGTAAGCCGTCAGCTCGTCGAGGAGCTGCCGCCGTCCCCAGAGCACCCCCAGGTGGGGGCCGAAGAACTTGTACGACGAGCAGACCAGGAAGTCGCAGCCGAGCGCCTGTACGTCGATGCACTGGTGCGGCGCGAGCTGCACCGCGTCGACATAGGTCATCACCCCGGCCGGGCGCGCCAGCGCCACCAGATCGGCCACATCGTTGATCGACCCCGTGAGGTTGCTCGCATGGTTGAGGGCCAGCAGGCGGGTCCTGGGACCGAGCAGGGCCTGCAAGTCCCCGGGCTCGATCTTCCAGGTGTCGAGATTGAACGGCAGCCACTTGACGACCAGATCGAGATCTTCCGCGATCGACAGCCACGGCGACACGTTCCCTTCGTGGTCCATGCGGGTCACGATGATTTCGTCGCCCGGGGCAAGCAGTCGACCCAGCGATCGCGACATGTGCAGGGTCAGACCGGTCATGCTCTGACCCACCACGATCTCGTTCGGTGAGTGCGCATTCACGAAGTCGGCCATGGCATCGTGCGCTCGCGCGCAGGTCGCCTCCGCGTTGCGTGAATTTTCGAAGAAGCCCCCATAGTTGCTGGCCGCATCCACCAGGGCATTCGAGACGGCTTCGACGACCTGCCGGGGAAGCTGGGTGCCGGCCGGGTTGTCCAGAAAGATACGGGGCCTCCCGTTTCTTGACCGGGACAGCGCCGGGAACTCTCGTCGTATGCGGTTGATGGGGAAAACACTCATGGGATCGTCGAACCTCGCGAATTGGAGTCATCGTCACCCTGACCGGCGTTCGTCGGCCCGCGGTCGAGCGACACCCCTCGCCGCGTCGATGCACGGAGCCACCGAGTCGTCAAAGCGGTGATCGGCATTCTGTCACACGCTCCGATGCTCCATCGCCGCCGCCCACGCCTTCAGGGATTTCCCGTGGTCTTAGGGCGTTCGCAGTGCACGTTCCACGACAGCGAGGCACCGTTCGAAAATCCAGACCAGGATCAGGTAGATGACGGCTGCGGAGAGGAACACTTCGTAGGGTGCGAAGGTCTCCGCCACGATGGTCTCGGCTACTCCGGTGATCTCCGCCATGGTGACCGTGCTCGCGAGGGCGGTCGTCTTCAGCATGCCGATCACCTCGTTGCCGTAGGGCGGCAAGGAAAGGCGCAATGCCTGCGGCCAGACCACTTTGCGGAAGGTCGTGATCGGCCGCAGGCTGAGCGAGCGGGCGGCCTCGATCTGGCCGGCGGGGATACCGGAAATCGCGCCGCGAAGAATCTCGGCGGTATACGCGCCCGAGTTGAGCGAGAACGCGATCACGCAGCACCAGAACGGCTCCCGCAGAAGCACCCACACAGGCGTCTCTCGGAGCCACGCGAACTGTGCGAGACCATAGTAGATCACGAAGAGCTGGACGAGCGCCGGCGTGCCGCGAAACATCCACACGTAGGCCCGCGCCACGCCCTGAAGCGACCGGCCTCCTCGTATCAAGGCCCAGGTGGTGGGTGCGGCCAGGAGCAGCCCGATGGAGAGCGAGCAGAGCAGGAGCAGCAGGGTGAGCCATAGCCCTTCGGTGAGTCGAGGCAGGCTCTCCCAGACGAGTGGCAGGTCGAAGCTCATCGTGCCAGATGCCGGCTCGCCCGCGCTTCGAGCCGGCGGAATCCCATGGTGAGCACGGTGGTGAAGGCGAGGTAGATGACCGCGACGACCGCGAACATGGTGAAGGGCTTGCCGGTGACCGAGGTCGCCATCTTCGCCGTGAACATGATCTCGTTCAGCCCGATCACCGAGACCAGCGCCGTGTCCTTGACCAGGCTGATCATGTGATTGCCGAACGCGGGCAGCGCGATACGCCACGCCTGTGGGAACCTGACGAGCAGAAGCACCTGCCAGGAGCTCAGCCCAAGCGATCGCGCGGCGTCGATCTGGCCTTGCCCGACGCCGAGAAATGCGCCTCGGAAGCTCTCGCTCGCATAGGCGCCGGCGATGAGCGCGAGCGCGAGGGAGCCGGCCCAGAAGGGCGGGATGTCGAGGAACCCCGCGGATGGATCGATCGATCTCGCGATGGCGGTCAGGGTCACCGCGCTGCCGAAATAGAACAGCAGCAGCACCAGGAGCTCCGGCGTGCCGCGGAAGAAGGTGATGTAGATGCCGGCCAGCCGCGACGGCAGCCCGCCGGCGAGTCTCGCCGCCGCTCCGATCAGGCCGAGAACGATGGTCAGCAGCGCGGCAACGAGAAAGACCCGGAAGATGACGAGCGCGCCCCAAGCGTACTCGTCGAGCCAGCCGATGACGTCAACCATGCGGATACATGTCCGATCGCCCCCCGCGTCTTGCCGGAACGCCGGCTTCCGAGCCGTGCATCGCGCGGACGGGTCCGCGCGAGCGGCCAATCTACCGGGGCGCCGCGAGGGTCGGTCGCGGTGCCCCGGTGCGGAGAGCCGCACGTGCTCGCAACCGGTTCACGTCACCCCGGTCGGGTCCGGCAAGTACCGCCGCATATCGGCAGGAGGCCGCCGGCCCTGCCGGCAGCATTCTCGAAGGATCGGCTCAGGAGGTGCCCTTCCACCTCTGGGGATGGATGGTGAAGGGGAAGTAGCGCATACCGAACTCGCTCAGGCTCCCGTCCTCGGTCATCCCCTTGAGCGCGTCGTTGATCCGGCCTTTGAGGGCGTCGTTGCCCTTGCGCAGCCCGATGCCCACGCCGATTCCGAAGTACTTCTCCTCCGCGATCTGCGGCCCGATGACCTCGAACCCGGCACCGTCCTCCTTGGACAGAAACTTGAGATACGCCTTCATCGGGTTGGTCATGATCGCGTCCACGCGCCCGGCCGCGAGATCGAGATACATCGACTCGTTGTTGTCGTAATACGCGATCCCGGCATCCGGCACGTTGACCTTCAGCCACTCCTCGTAAGTCGTCGCGCGCTCCAGGCCGATCCTCGCCCCCGAGAACCCCGCAGCGTTCACCGTGCCGTCCGGATTGAACAGCTCCAGGCCCTTCTTCCCCACGAACTGGCCGATGGACACCCGGTAGGGGGCGGAGAAGTCGATCTGCTTCAGGCGCTTCTCGGTGATCGACATCGAGGCGACGATGAGATCGAACTTGCCGGCGAGAAGGGCCGGGATCATGCCCTTCCACTCCTGACAGACGAATTCGATCTCCGTGTCGATGCGCTTGCCGACCTCGGTGGCGACATCGACATCGTATCCCGTCAGGGTGCCGTCATCGGTGCGGTAGTTGAACGGGTGATAGGTGCATTCGGTACCGACCCTCAAGGTCTCGGCGAAAGCGGCGGAGGCGCCGAAGAGGAAGACGGCGACCAGCTTGGCAAACAGGCGGTTCATGGCATTCACTCCTGTGTATCCCGCGCAGTGGATGGAGGCGAGCACCAGCCGACACTGTGGCGCGATGTATCCGGTTCAGGTCGAATTTCGAAGCGCGTCCGACAGTACGCCGAGAGCGCGTTCGTGGAGCCGGGTGCTCGCAGTGGCGATGATCTCGCCCTCGGACGCGATGGTCAATGAGTCGCCCTGCCAGTCGGTGATTCGTCCACCCGCGGCTTCGACCACCGGCACGAGCGCGGCGACGTCGAAGCACTCGAGGTTCGGCCCATTGAGGCAGAGCCCGAGATATCCTCGTGCCAGAGAAGCATAGCCGAGACAGCCCCCGTCGAACACGTTCCAGCGGGTACGGGTGCGGATCGCCTGCATTCCCGGGCCGGTGCGGGCATCGAAGCAGTCTGGATCCGAGATGCAGGCGATGACTTCCGAGAGGCGGTCCGGACTCGCGCAGCGCACCGGACGGCTGTTGAACCGCGTTCCTCGTCCCGTTACCCCGATGCACGTCGACTCGTGGAAGAGATGCGCGATGACCCCGATGACCGGGCGTCCCTGGTGGCAAAGGGCGATCAGGGTCCCGAAGTTCGGAAGGCCGGCGGCGAGCTGGCGGGTTCCGTCGACAGGGTCGAGGACCCAGACCCAGTCCCGATCCACTCCTTCGACGCCGAATTCCTCCCCGATGATCCCGTGCCCGGGCTGCTGCCGCTCGATGACGCCGCGCAACGCCGCCTCAACGGCGCGGTCGAGGACGGTCACCGGCGTCCCGTCCGCCTTGATCTCGACCCCGGGCTCGTTCGAGGTTCGTTGCGCTGCCTCGCGTGCTGCTGCTACGAGTGTTTCGGCCAACCGGACGTACTCATCGGGAATCATGCGCACCTCGCGCCCGGATGGCTCACAGGGCGGAGAACCGGGATACCGTCCGGGTCTCGCGACGTGCGGGCCGCACGGGAGGCGGCTGGCGTCACCAGCGCAGGTTCACGTTCTTGATGCGGGTGTAGCTCAGCAGCTCCTCGAAGCATTCCTCGCGGCCCACGCCGCTGTGCTTCCAGCCGCCGTAGGGGACGCCGATGTACCGGCCGGTGGAGTTGATCCACACGTAGCCCGCCTCCACCCGCTCGGCGGTCTCCATGGCCTTGTCCAGATCGTTGGTGACGATGGCCGCGGTGAGGCCGTAGGGCAGGCCGTTCGCCTTCGCCAGCACGTCTTCGTGGTCCGACCACGTGAGCACCGACATCACCGGGCCGAAGATCTCTTCTCGGGCGATGCGCATCGAGTCGTCCACGCCGTCGAACACCGTGGGGGAGACGAAGAACCCGTTGGCGAGCGCCGGGTCCGCGGGGCGACCGCCGCCGGTGACGAGCCGCGCCCCCTGCTCGCGGCCCGAGGCGATGAAGCCCATGACCCGATCGAGCTGCCGGCGGGAGACGATCGGGCCGAGCTCCTTGTCCTCCTCCCAGGGGAACCCCACCGGCAGCGCCTCGACCTCCGCCACCAGCGCGTCCAGCACCGCATCGTGCAGCGATTCGTGCACGAACACCCGCGAGGTCGAGCTGCACGACTGCCCCTGGCGGTTCATGTTCATCCCCTTCACCGCCGCCTTCGCGGCCTTCGCCGGGTCGGCGTCGGGGAAGATGATGACAGGGTTCTTGCCGCCGAGCTCCAGGGTGACCTCCTTCAGCCCCTCCGCCGCCTCGCGGGCGATGATGCGCCCGGTCTCCACCGATCCCACGAAGCCGATGCGCTCCACCAGAGGGTGCCGCACCATGGCCGAGCCCGTCTCGCCGCCGCCGGTGACCACGTTCACCACCCCCGGCGGCAGGACGCCTTCGCACAGCTCCGCGAAGCGCAGGCTCGAAAGCGGCGCCTGCTCCGAGCCCTTCACCACCACCGTGTTCCCCGCCGCCAGCGCCGCCGCCGCCTTCTCGGCGCAGAAGCGGAACGGGTGGTTGAACGGGTTGATCTTCGCCACCACGCCGTAGGGCTGGCGGCGGGTGAAGTTCAGGTGCCGCGGGCCGTATGACGAGGTCTCGCCCTTGATCTCGGTGACCAGCCCCGCGAAGAAGCGCAGGGTGTCCACCGTCCAGTCCACGTCGCCGACCATGCCGGCCAGCGCGTTGCCGGAGTCCACGCAGTCCATGAGCCCGAGCTCGTCGCGGTGCGCGTGCAGCCGGTCGGCGAGGCGCTCCAGGGATCCGGCGCGCTCGCGGATCGGCATCCGCCCCCATTCCGACTCGAACGCCTTGCGCCCGGCGCGCACCGCCCGGTCGACGTCGGCTTCGGTCGCGGCCGGCACCTCGCCCAGATGCTCCCCGGTGGAGGGGTTGATCGATGCCAGATGCCCGCCCCCGGCCGCCTCCTGCCACTCGCCGCCGATGTAGAGCCCACGCGGCGTGAAGTCCAGCTTCGGTCCGATCATGGTCGTCTCCGGGAATCGATCGTTCGGATATTCGCGATGCCCCGGCCCGTCAGGGCACGACGGCAGCCCGCAGTACGCGGTGGCTGGCCGCTTTCGCGAACGCCTCGTCGAGCTGGTCCAGGCCGAAGCGTGAATCCACGATCTCCGCGAAGGGGAACCGGTCGCGATTGGCCATCACGAAGTCGAGCGCCTGGACCAGATGGCGCGGGTGGTAGTTGTGGATCCCCTTCAAGGTGATCCACTTGCGGATCAGGTCGTGGCCGTCGAGGGCGAAGCACGAGCCGGGGTTGATCACCCCGGCGAGCACGTAACGCCCGCCGATGCGCAGCATGCGAACCCCGGACGGCACCACCGCGGCGACGCCGCATACTTCCAGCACCACGTCCGGACCGTCCGGGGGCGAGGCATCGCGGACCGCCGCGACCAGCTCGTCCTCGTTCATCGCGCCTACGTCGAACGCGAGATCGGCCCCGAACCGCTCCGCGGCCCGCAGCCGGGCAGGCACCGCGTCCAACCCGATGACCCGGGCCGCACCCCGGGCCTTGGCGATGGCGCAGCCGTAGATCCCCAGCAGCCCCAGGCCCTGCACCACCACCGTCTCGCCCACCGCAACCGCGGCAGCCTCGGTGACCGAGATCATGGTGGCGATTCCGCAGTTGAGCGGAGTCGCTTCCTCGTCGCTCAGGACCTCCGGCAGCTTGAGGATGCCGGTGCCGGGCAGGATGTAGCAGTAATCGGCGAACCCCCCCAGGAAGTGGGGGTCGTCGTCCACGTGGTCATGGCCGTACTTGCGCAGCCCCGGCGCCTTCTGCGGCATGTCGTGCACGTCGCGGTAGTACGACGGGCCGTCGGCGAAGTACTCGGTCCACGTGACGCGATCCCCCACCGCGAGCGGGTCGCCGCGCATGTCCGTGCGGATCCCTTCGCCGATCTGCTCGATGACGCCGATGATCTCGTGGCCCAGGATGCCGGGGCAGGGGTTGGGGCGGCGGCCCTCGTAGGAGTGGATGTCCGAGCGGCAGATGGTGGACATCACGATCTTCACCAGCACCTCGCCCGCCCGCGCGTCGCGTACCGGATACTCTCGTATCTCGAACGGTGCGTTCGGCGCCGGGTAGACGACGGCGCGGCCCGTTCTGTTCATGGTCGTTCTCCCGAGTCAGTTCACGATGCCGTTGAGCGCGTAGTCGAACGCCTCGTAGCTGTGCAGCCGCGCATCCTCGGCGCGGCGCGCGTACTCCTCGCTGACCGGGCGGCTGAGGAGGATCGGCACGTCCGCCTCGTGGAGGCTGCCGTGGGTGCGCAGCCGATGGCCCTTGAGTCCGCTCAGGTCATGGTCCGTCTCGCGGGCGCCGATGACGGTGCGCGCGTCCCCGAGCACCGCGACGTCGCCCTCCGGGCCGAAGGGCAGGTCGAGCTTCCGGGCCGCGTCCGCGCGCGCGAGCACGCGCTCGATGCCCGGCGTGCCGGTGACGGCCTCCATCACCCGTTCGGCGGACAGCCCGTCGCGGCAGTACACGCGCACGAAGCCCCCGAGTGCGCCGTGGTGGCCCACGAAGGCGTCGGTGATGGGGCAGATGACGGTGCTCGCACCCTCGCCGAACTCGCGATCCAGGAGGTCCTGCAGCCATATCACGCGGGGCGTGCCGTCGGCGTTGGTCTTCTCGTTCATGCCGTGGTCCGCGGTGAGGGCCACGGTGGCGCCCAGCTCCTCGAACCGGCCGAAGCGGGCGTCGAGATTCCCGTAGAACTCGTCCGCCTCGGGTGCGCCCGGCGCGTGGGCATGTTGAATGTAGTCGGTGAGGGAGAGGTAGAGGATGTCCGGGCGGCGCTCCTCCAGCAGCTTGAGCCCCGCGTCGAGCACGAAGAGCGAGAGCTCCGCCGAGTACATGTCCGGCAGCGGCCGATCGACGAAGCCGAGCGCGTCCTCGATGCCGTTCTCCTCCATCGTGCACCGGTCCGCGTGCTGCGAAGAGAAGCTGGCCGAGCCGTTGGAGAGGTCCATGCCCTTCTGGAGCTGCCGGCGCAGCTTGTCCTTGGCGGTGATCGACACCACCCGCGCCCCGTGGCGCGAGAACTCGCTCATCACCGAAGGGACCTGCAACAGCTCGGGGCCGGTCATCACCACCGGCTCGCCGGTGTCGCGGTCGAGGTAGAAGTTGCCGGAGATGCCGTGCACCGAGGCCGGGCGGCCGGTCACGATGGACATGTTGTTGGGGCAGGTGAAGCTCGGCATGGTGCCGTGCGCCACGGTGTGGAACCCTTCCTTCATGTAGCGTTCCATGTTGGGGATGACGCCTGCGGCCACGCCGTGCTCGAGGTAGGCGGGGTCGCCGCCGTCGATGCACACCACCACGATCGGGTGATCGGGCCGGCGGTACGCGGTGCCGTTGACGGTCAGGATCTTCGTGGTCATGTCGTTCCTCTCCGTTTTCACCTTCGCGCGGGCCGGTCCGCCGCACCCGCGGGAAACGCCGTTCGATACCGCCGCGCCGCTCGTCCCGTACACGATAGCAACTGTCCCGCCGCCATCAAAATCGAACGTTCTTCCGGCCCGTCGATTCCGATCGAAGCACCGGACGTGGCTGCCGGCGCTCCACGCAGCGGCCGTCACTTCATCTTCATCACCCGGTCGCGGGCGAGCGCGGAGACCGCCTCGGAGACGAGCACCAGCACGACGATGGAGAGAATGATCGCGGCGACCCGCTCGGTCTCGATCTGCAGCACGCTGCGCTTGAGGTACCAGCCCATTCCCCCGGCGCCGACGAAGCCCACCACCGTCGCAGCGCGGAAGGCGACGTCCCAGGTATAGATGCCGATGCCGGTGAAGGCCACGCGCACCTGCGGAAACACCCCGAACACCATGACCTGGAAGAGGTTCGCTCCGGTTGCGCGCATGGCTTCCACCGGCCCCATGTCGATGGCTTCGATCTCCTCGGCGAACAGCTTTCCGGCGAAGCCCGCGCAGAAGAACGTGAGCGCCAGCACCCCGGCCAGCATGCCGAAGCCGAGGATGCTCACGAACAGGATGGCCCAGATCATCTCGTGCACGGCGCGAAAGCCCATCGTGAACAGGCGTGCCACGGGATAGACGAAGCGCCGGCTCGGGGTCATGTTGAACGATCCGAACCAGCCGAGGGGGACCGACATGAGCAGTCCGAACAGGGCCCCCAGGTAGGCCATCTGGATCGTCTCGACCACGGAGCCCATGTAGTCCCGATCCAGGACGTAGGGGATGTCCGGCGGGTAGTAGCGGCTCGCGAGCACCGACGCGGTGCGCTCGAATATGGCCGGGATGCGCTCGAGCGGGATCTCGAGGTAGTCCACGCTGAAGCCCAGGAAGCCGAGCACGACGATCCACGCGCCGTAGCCGTAGAGCGACTCCGGGAACCTGTGGCGGCTCCAGCGCGGCTCGCCCGGCGCCGTTCCGGCCGCGGCGGACGCCGTGCCGCCGGGCATCGGCGTCCCGGCCACGCCGCATCGGGGACCCGGCGCCATCAGATCACCGCCTTGCGTGCGAAGTGGGAGACCACCTCGCCGATGAGGATGATGCCGAGGATCGCGATGATGACCGTGGTCACCCCGGGGAAGTTGAACGTGTTCATCTGGCGGAAGAACACGAGCCCCAGCCCCCCGGCGCCGACGAGCCCGAGAACGGCCGAGCGGCGGATGTTGATCTCCCACTCGAACACGACGACCCCGAGGACCTGCGGCAGCACCTGCGGCAGGATCGCGTAGAGCAGCACCTGGAATCCGTTGCCCCCCGCCGCGCGAATGGCCTCGACCGGCCCGGGGTCGATGTCCTCGATCGCCTCCGCCGACATCTTCGCGATGAAGCCGACCGAGCGCATGGCGAGCGCGAGGATCCCGGCCATCGCACCGAGCCCCACCACCGCGACGAAGAACAGCGCCCAGACGATCTCGTGGATCGATCGGCTCATCGTCATCATGAGCCGTGCGAGAGGATAGGTGACCGGCTTGAAGGGGGTGACGTTCAGCGCTCCGAACCAGGTGACCGGAATGCAGACGAACACGCCGAGCAGCGTGCCCAGGCACGCGATCATGAACGTCTCGAGCGCCGGCCCGGCGAGATCCGGGAACAGGCCCCAGTCCACTCCGACGAACTCCCCGGCCGACTCGAGCACGTTGGCGAGCGAGCCGATACGTTCCCAGTCGGTGTCCTCGACGATCGTGACGTCGATGCTCCACACGACCATGACGCACAGGATGCCCGCGATGGCCAGGCGCCCGCCACGGCGCCGGCGCCGGGCGGCGAGGAGCCGGTCGGCCGCCGGCGCAACGGTCATGCCGGCGCCGGCCCGCGCATCGCTCATCGGCCCGGCCTCACAGCACCTCCATCGCGTAGATCTCGTCGAGCTTCGCCTGGTCCATCCGCTCGGTGGGTCCGTCGAACATCTTCACGCCGTCCTGCAGTCCGATGATCCGGTTGCAGAACTCCATCGCGAGATGGATATCGTGGATGTTGCACAGGCACGGCACACTGAACTCCTTCGCCATGGTCTTGATGAGCCCCATGATCTCTCGGGAGATCTTCGGATCCAGCGATGACGTCGGCTCGTCGAGCAGCAGGAGCTTCGGGCCCTGCATCAGCGCGCGGGCGATTCCGACCCGCTGGCGCTGGCCGCCCGACAGCTCGTCGGCACGCTTGTCGACGTGATCCTCCAGGCCCACCCGGTGCAGCAGCGCCAGCGCGCGTTCGACGTCGGCGCGCGGAAAGGCGCGGAACAGCGTGCGAAGGTTTCCCGTATACCCGAGGCGCCCGGACAGCACGTTGTCCATGACGCTCATGCGGTTGATGAGGTTGAACTCCTGGAAGATCATGCCGATGTCGCGGCGAAGGGTGCGCAGGCCGCGTCCGCGGAGCGACGTCACTTCACGGCCATGGAAACGAACGCTTCCGCCACTCGGCTCCACGAGCTTGTTGATGCAGCGGATCAGCGTCGACTTGCCCGCGCCGCTCGGGCCGATGATGGCGAAGAAGTCGTCGGCCTCCACGTCGAAGGAAATGCCTTTCAGGATCACGGGTCCGGCCAGCGTGTAGCGTGCACCCAGCCCCCGCACCTCGAGAATCGGCATGGAGATTCCTTCCAGCGGGTACGTGCAGCGCCACCCCGTCGCGGGGACGACGCCGCACGGCGCCCGTCAGGCTAGCCGGACTTCTTCTTCGCGTCCTTCGCCGCCTTGAGCTTGCGGATGATGTCGTAGTCTTGCGACATCATCGGTACGAAGGTGTTCGACTTCACGTTGTCGAGGAACTTCTTCGCCGCGGACTGATCCTTCAGGCCCATGAACGTATCCGTGATCTTCGCACGGATCTCCTGGCAGAGATCGTTGCGGTAGACGAATGGATCCTGCGGTATGGGATCGGACTTCCACAGTACGTTGACGTCCTCGAGCCTGATCTCGCCCTTGTGGACGACGTTGTCGAAACGATGCGTCGCGACGAACGCGGCGTCCACCTTGCCCTTGCCGACCGCGACCGACGAGAGCTCGTGGCTCCCCGTGTAGACGACCTTGCCGAAGTACTCGTCGAGATCCATCCCGATGACGTCGCCGAACACGACGCGCGGCATGAGATTGCCCGACGTGCTGCCCGGATCGACGAGCCCCAGCGTGACGCCCTTCAGCGACTCGATCGTCGTGAACCCGCTGCCCTTCTTCGTAATCAGCGCGGCGCGGTAGCCGGGTCCTTCCTCCTGCATGTATCCGGGTTTCTTCGCATAGGTCGCGAACACCTCCACCGTCGGATCCTTCTCGTGGGCGATCACGTAGGAATAGGGACCCAGCACGGCCACGTGGACAAAGCCGCCAAGCAGGCCTTCCACGACCGACGCGTACGAGGTGGGCATGAAGAACTGGATCTTCTTGCCCGTGAGCATGGCCATGCGATCGGTGACCGGCTTGTAGAGCTCGAGCTCGGCGACGGTCTCTTCGGTAGGCACCATCGCGAAGGTGAGCGCGTCGGGATCCTTGCACTCGGCGGCGTAGCCGGATCCCATGAAGGTGAATGCGGCCACGGCGGCCGTGGCCAGTGTCCGGGCGGCCGGCTCGAAGCAGCGCCGGACGGACGGTACTCGACGATTGTCTGTCATGAACATCGCAAACCCCCTTGCATGGTCGTTGTGTGCCGGTCGGCGCGGCATGTCTCGCCGTCCCTCTCCTCGGGACGTCCCTGGAATCATGGCACGGCCGCTCCGCGATCCCGGTGTGGTCACCGACACCGTGGAAGCTAACATCAATTACCGACGTTTTGAAATCGACGATTCCGCTTGAAATCGACGATTCCGCCGGCCCGGTTCGTCAGCTCCCCGGTTCGTCAACTCCCCGGTTCGTCAACTCCCCGGTTCGTCAACTCCCCGGTTCGTCAACTCCCCGGTTCGTCAACTCAATGTGGCCGTCGGGCTGCCGACGGCATCCGCGAGATGGCGGTCCGGCGCTTCGGGATGCGCGCATCGAGGAGACCGGACGCATTGCCGTAGGCGGCTGGCCGGCCCGCCTCGGCGCCGGCCATGCGCGTCAACCGGGGCTATCTGGACGACGTCCGACGCACCGACGTCCCGCGCCTCGACGGCAGGTCGCGCGACCCCGTGCGGATCGGCCGGCTCTTGCACTCCCTGGCGCGCAACGTCGCCACGCCGGTGTCGTTGGCAAGGCTGGCCGCCGGCGCGGGCGGCGACGGCACGGCGATGAAGGCGGACCCGGTGGCCGGGTATCTGGACGCCCTCGAACGGCTGATGGTGGTGGAGCCCCAGTAGGCCTGGTCCCCGCACCTGCGATCCCGCACCACGCTGCGCCTCACTCCCGTGCGCCATTTCGTCGCCCCCTTGCCCATGCGGGCGTCGCCGGCGAAGCTCGTGGCCGACCTTGAGCTCTTCGGCTTCCTGTTCGAGTCCCTGGTCATCCGCGGCTTGCGCATCTATGCGCAAGCCGTCGACGTGGAAGTGTTCCGCTACCGGGAGAAGGACGGCCTGGAGGTGGACGCCGTCGTCGAAGCCGCCGACGGGCGCTGGGCCGCCTTCGAGATCAAGCTGGGCGAGCGCTGGGTGGACGGCGGCGCAAGGAACCTGCGCCGGCCGGCCGGGCGAATGGCGAACAGCGACCACGGCCCACCGGCCGCCCTTGCGGTCACCGTGTCCGGCGGATATGGCGCCACGCGCGGCGGAACCGAGGCAGACGTGATCCCCATCCATGCCCCGGGGCCGTGACACGGCGCCGAGGGAAGCGCTTGTGCCGCCCGTGCCGGCGCCGATGGCGCGCCATCGGCGAAGGAGTCCGCCTCGCTCGGCGCCCGGCCCACCGAACAAGTTCAGCCACACCACCACGATACTTCGTCCCCTTCGCGATGCGTCAGGGTATTGCGGTTGTTCTCCCGAAGACCGGTCCATGATCTCCCGGTCCCCGAAATCAATGCTTCGGTGCTCACCAGAGCGGTGGAGGGGAGTGCGCAGTCGGTGACCCGCTGCATCGACCTCCTGTCGGATCTGCTGCTCCGCCCGGTTACCGTCCTTGCACGCCAACGTCGGCAAGTGTGCAACGCTCCCTCGTGCCGGCTCACGACCACGGGCGGAGGCATGGCAGACGAACCCCGACGGCGCAGCCGGAAGCACGAACCCCGGGAAGAGGGTGTCCCGCCCACCTTGACCATCTCCGCGCTGTCAGCGCCGTCATTCCCGCGCAAGCGGGAATCTGCGTCCCGGGAGCGCGGGCGTCCCGCCCGCTTGATCGATTCGCGGGCCTTCGGCCCGTTGCGGGCGGGACGCCCGCGCTCCCAGGAGGCCACTGCCGGAACTCCGCTCCCGGGCATGATGCGCGCGGCTTCCGGCGGAGCCACCGGGCTTTCCTCGCCAATCCAGGCCGGCCCGCTCACAGCTTCGACCTCGACAGATGCTCCACGCTCGGCCCCATCACCTCCAGCAGCGGCGCCGGCCATACCCCGAACAGCACCACCAGCAACCCCAGCACCGCCAGCACCACGAGCTCCCGCCGGCCCACGTCCTCCAGCGCCCCCACACCCTCGTTCGCCACCGCGCCGTACACCACACGCTTGTACATCCACAGCGTGTACGCCGCCCCCAGCACCAGCGTCGTCGCCGCCAGCACCGCAATCCACGCCCCCGCCTTGAAGCTCGCCAGGATCACCATGAACTCCCCCACGAACCCCGACGTCCCCGGCAGACCCGAGTTCGCCAGCGCGAACAGCATCATCAACGCCGCGAACGCCGGCATCCGATGCGCCACCCCCCCGTAGTCCCCGATCATCCGGCTGTGCAGGCGGTCGTACATCACCCCCACGCACAGGAACAGCGCCCCGGAGATGAACCCGTGCGAGATCATCTGCACCAGCGCGCCCTCGATGCCCAGCGCCGCCGCCGTCGCGTCCCCCGACCCCACCAGCGCGAACACCACGAACAACCCCAGGGTCACGAACCCCATGTGCGACACCGACGAGTACGCGATCAGCTTCTTCATGTCCGGCTGCACCAGCGCCACGAACCCCACGTACACGATCGCCACCAGCGACAGCACGATCATCAGCGTCGCCAGCTCCGCGCTCGCATCCGGCGCGATCGGCAGGCTGAAGCGCACGAAGCCGTACCCGCCGAGCTTGAGCATGATCGCGGCGAGGATCACCGAGCCCCCGGTCGGCGCCTCCACGTGCGCGTCCGGCAGCCAGGTGTGCACCGGCCACATCGGCACCTTCACCGCGAACGCGGCCAGGAACGCCACGAACACCAGCTTCTGCGCGGTCAGCCCCAACGGCAGCGCGTGCAGGTCCAGCACCGCGAACGAGCCCGCCTCGGAGTACAGGTACAGCAGCGCCACCAGCATCAGCACCGAGCCGAGGAAGGTGTAGAGGAAGAACTTCACCGTGGCGTAGATGCGCCGCGGCCCGCCCCAGATCCCGATGACCAGGAACATCGGGATGAGCAGCGCCTCCCAGAAGACGTAGAACAGGATGGAGTCCAGCGCCGAGAACGCCCCCACCATCAGCCCTTCCTGGATGAGGAACGCGGCCAGGTACTGCGCCGGGCGGTACTGCACGGACTCCCACCCCGCGAGCACCACCAGCACCGTCATCACCGTGGTCAGGAGGATGAGGGGCATCGAGATGCCGTCTACCCCCAAGTGGTAGTGGATGTCGAAGGCGGCGATCCACACCGCGCGCTCGACGAACTGCATCTCGTGGGTGCCTGCGTCGAATCCCGCCCACAGGGGGATGGAGAGCGCGAAGGTCAGCAGCGAGACCGCGAGCGCCACCGCCCGCACCGTGGCGCCGCCGCGCTCGCCGCCCGCGAGCAGCAGCACCCACAGGCCGCCGGCGATCGGCGTCCACACCACGAGGCTCAAGAGCGGGGGGTCGATCATCGCGACAGGCGGCCTGCCGGACTCGGGCCGGGTACGGGCACGGCCGCTCTCCGAGGGGCCACGAAGGCGCTCTCGAACGCATTTCGGGGAATGTCGCGGACACGAGCAGCGTGGCGCTGGCCAGCGATGTCTGCGAGAGCCGGCAGGTAAAGCGCCGGAACCGCTCCGGCAGTAGATGTCCACGACTGGCACGATGCCTGCCATGCAGAGAAAGATCTTCGCCACCGCCGGCGGCAGAAGGCCGAATCGGTTATTTCCCCAAGGTGAATTCAGCTATGGAGATGTGTAGCGCGACGCGCTACCATCTTCACCATGAAGTTCGTGCACAAAGGGTTGCGGAGATTCCACGATCAGGATGACGCCCGCGGACTGAACCCCGACCACGTAGCGCGGATTCGCCGCATCCTGACGACCCTCCAGGACGCACGGGCGCCGAGCGACATGAACTTGCCGGGCTGGCGCCTGCACCCGCTCCGGGGGGAACGAAGCGGGCGATGGAGTGTTCGCGTGTCCGGCAACTGGCGGATCGTCTTCCGCTTCGAGAACCTGGAAGCGGTGGACGTGGATCTGATCGACTACCACTGAGGGAGAACCGACCCATGCCCATGCTCAACCCGGCGCATCCCGGTGAGATTGTCCGGGAGTGCATGGAGGCCGAAGGCTGGACGGTGGCGAAATGCGCCGGCCGGCTTCGCGTGAACCGCGTCACGCTTTCGAGGTTGCTGAACGGTCGCGCCGGCGTCTCGCCGACGATGGCGCTGGCGCTGGAGCGCATCGGATGGAGCAGCGCCGACCACTGGGTTCGGATGCAGGGAAGCTACGATCTGGCGCAAGCGCGGCTACGTGAATCGGCGGCGTGATCCACGAGCGCCTCTGGCTTGGACATCGGTGACGATTCAGGAACCGTTCGCCACGGGAACGCATCGGCATACACGGCTTCGGCCACTCCTCGATGCGGGACGGGAACAGCGATCTACGGAAACCACCGCGGGCGCCCGGACATGGACCACCGATTCTTCGACAACCCGATCCTCAACTCCCCGTACCGGTATCCGAGCCGGCATTGGGAGCTCGACGCGGACGGCCAGCCGACCCGGAACGTCGTCGAGAGCCGCCGCCGCGCCGAATTCATCTCGCCCATCCCCAAGCCGAAGAAACGCGGGGACAGGAGCCCGGCGGGACGGGACTCCCAGGAATCCCTGGTCTTCGACGAAGGCAAGGGGCTCTCCACCCGCGCACAGCAGTACGAACAGCACGCCGGGATCATCAACGGCGTCCGCCGCGAGGTCGACGCCTGGCGCCGGCTGCCGGATCCGCGGCAGTGGCGGGTGACCCCGGAGACCGCGCGCCTGCTCCGGCACTGGCGCCACCACCGCTTCACCGACATCCGGCCCTTCTTCTGCCAGATCGAGGCGGTCGAGACCGCCATCTGGTTGGCCGAAGTCGCCCCCCACGCGGGCCGGGCCGGCCGGCGCTTCCTCCAGTACCTGGAGGATGCCGGCGAGGAAGCGAATCCGGGGCTGCTCCGCCTCGCGCTCAAGCTCGCCACCGGCGCGGGCAAGACCACCGTGATGGCCATGCTGATCGCCTGGCAGACCGTCAACGCGGTGCGCCGGCCGCGCAGCCGCCGCTTCACGCGGGGGTTCCTGGTCGTCACCCCCGGCCTCACCATCCGGGATCGGCTGCGGGTGCTCCAACCGAACGACCCGGACAGCTACTACCGCAGCCGCGAGCTCGTCCCGAACGACCTGCTGCCCGATCTCGACCGGGCGAAGATCGTCATCACCAACTACCATGCCTTCCGGCGCCGGGAGCGCTTCGAGGTCGCGAAGGGAGGCCGGTCGCTGCTCCAGGGCCGGGGACCCGCGCCCGACACCCGGGAGTCCGAAGGCCGGATGCTGCGGCGGGTGATGCCCGAGCTCATGGGCATGAAGCACGTCCTGGTGCTGAACGACGAGGCCCACCACTGCTACCGCGAGAAGCGGGGCGAGACCGACGAGGTGGCGCTCAAGGGCGACGAGAGGAAGGAGGCGGAGAAGAACCGGGAAGCGGCCCGGCTGTGGATCTCGGGCCTGGAAGCGGTGCACCGCACGCTCGGCGTGGGCCGGGTGATCGATCTCTCCGCCACCCCCTTCTTCCTCAGCGGCTCCGGCTATGCGGAAGGCACCCTGTTTCCGTGGACGATGTGCGACTTCTCGCTGATGGACGCCATCGAGTGCGGCATCGTCAAGCTGCCGCGGGTGCCGGTGGCGGACAACGTGCCCGGCAACGAGATGCCGATGTACCGGGAGCTCTGGAAGCACATCCGCACCCGGATGCCCGGACAGGGGCGCGGGAAGGCCGGCGGCTTCCTCGACCCCGCCGGCCTGCCGCCCGAGCTGCGCACCGCGCTGGACGCGCTCTACGGACACTACGAGAAGACGTTCGGGCTGTGGGAGGAGGCGGGGCTCCCCGTCCCGCCCTGCTTCATCATCGTCTGCCACAACATCGCCGCGTCGAAGCTGGTGTACGACTACGTCTCCGGCTTCCACCGCACGCGGGAGGACGGCTCCCGGGTCCTGGAGAACGGCCACTTCGCGCTGTTCCGGAACTTCGACCGGGACGGGCGCCCCTTCGGCCGCCCCCGCACCCTCCTCATCAACAGCGAACAGCTCGAATCCGGGGACGCCTTCGACCCGAGCTTCCGCCGGATGGCCGCCCCGGAGATCGACCGCTTTCGCCGCGAGATCGTCGAACGCACCGGCGACCGCCGCCAGGCCGAGGACCTGGGCGACGAGGACCTGCTCCGCGAGGTCATGAACACCGTCGGCAAGGCGGGCAGGCTCGGGGATTCGATCCGCTGCGTCGTCTCCGTGTCCATGCTGAGCGAGGGATGGGACGCCAGCACCGTCACCCACGTGCTGGGGGTGCGGGCCTTCGGCACGCAGTTGCTCTGCGAGCAGGTGGTCGGACGCGCCCTGCGCCGCCAGTCCTACGAGCCGTACGATGACGGGCGCTTCCCCGTCGAGTACGCGGACGTGCTCGGCATCCCCTTCGACTTCACCGCCACCCCGGTCGCCACCCCGCCCCGGCCGCCGCGCGAGACCGTGCACGTGAAGGCCGTACGGCCGGAGCGGGACCCCCTGGAGATCCGCTTCCCCCGGGTCGCGGGCTACGGTGTCGAGCTGCCCGCGGACCGCCTCACCGCCGACTTCAACGAAGACTCGGTGCTGGAGCTCACCCCCGAGCTGGTCGGGGCCACCGAGACCCGCAACTCGGGGATCATCGGCGAATCCGTGGACCTCGACCTCGCGCACGCCGGCGGCGTGCGGACCGCGCAGGTGGCCTACGAGCTCACCGCGTACCTGCTTTCGGCCAAGTTCCGGGACGCGAACGGAGAGCCGCGGCTGTACCTGTTCGGGCAACTGAAGCGCATCGTCCGCCGGTGGCTGGATGCCTGCCTCGTCTGCAAGGGCGGGACCCGCGTTTCGCAGGTCACGTACAAGACCATCGCCGACCTCGCGTGCCGGAGGCTCGCGGACGGCATCACCCGCTCCCGGCTCAGGGGAGGGAATCCGGTCAAGGTCGTTCTCGACCCGTACAATCCGGGCGGCTCGACGGCGCGCGTCAACTTCCACACCGCGAAGACGAGCCGGTACGAGACCGACGCCGGCCGCTGCCACGTCAATTGGGCCATCCTCGACAGCGACTGGGAGGCGGAGCTGTGCCGGGTGGTCGAGCGGCATCCGCAAGTGGTGGCCTGGGTGAAGAACCACAACCTCGGCTTCGAGGTGCCGTACCGCATCGGCGCGCAGCCCCGGACCTACCTCCCCGACTTCATCGTGCTGCTCGACGACGGACACGGGGAAGACGACCTCCTGCACCTGGTCATCGAGGTCAAGGGCTACCGTGGGGAGGACGCCAAGGACAAGAAGGCGGCGATGGAGACCTGCTGGGTGCCGGGGGTGAACCGCCACGGCGGCTACGGCCGTTGGGCCTTCGCCGAGCTCCGGGACGTGTACACGATGCGGGACGACCTCGAAGCGGGGAGCGGCATCCAGGACGAGTTCGAAGGCGTGGTCGGGCCGTTCCTGCGGGAGGCGCGGGGGGAGGCGGGCCGGAACCCGATCATGGCCGGCGGCAGCCAGCCGGACCTGGACGACGTGCCGCGCCGCAAGAGTCCGATGCCGGGATGATCCTCGCGGTCATCGGCAGAAGACACCCTGCTCCGAACTCCCCGAACCGCTCGCCTTACCGGGTCGCCGGAAATCTTGGAATCGCGCTTCCCGAAGGAGGCCAGAGGATGAACGAATGGTGGGAAGACGGATCCGGAGGACCCCGAAAACCGTATTTTCGTCAGGTACTTCCGATGCATTCACCCCGCAGTCGACTCGGATCGAGGACATGCCCCTCATGATGTCAGGGCGCCGTCCTTCGGTTTGGCGTCGCCGGGGCGCGCCCTGCCTCTCTCGTTCCAATTTGGAAACGGAAACGAAAGCTCGTACCATGCACTCCATCCTCTCGGCTGCGCCTCCGCGGGCGGAAGGGAGGAGCAGCGACCGCATTGGCCCAAGGGCGGACGATGGAGGACGAGGCCGATGAAAAGCCTGCCGGTGCGACTCGACCGAGTCCATGTATCGGTGACTTTCCGCCTGATCCCGTTCATCGTCGAATGGGGTAGAGCAAGGCAGGCGTTCGTTTCCTGTATCGCGCGGGAGTTCGGGGACCGACTGGCAGTTCGCCCTCAAGACTTCAGCGCTGCTTCCTCGGCGGACTTCGGGGAAACGTGGTGCCGATATCGGATATTCGGTGGGTCCAGCACGATTACCCTCCGGCCGGATTCCCTTCAGCTCGATTTTCCAGGGCTTCAGAATGTCGATTATCCGTTGCTGGAAGATCTGATCGAAAAAGGGATGGAGGTTCTGTTACCCGAGCTTGGTGACTACGGACGGTCCTCGTACTCATTGGCTTCCAATTGCCATGTCGCGGTGGAGGAAGGTTCCGCGGAAGACCATATTGCACGATTGGCAAACAAGGGAATGGAAAGCACGACGGAAAGCGAACCTCTGGTGGCATACCGTCCGGTTGCCGGATTCATTCTTGGAAGTGACGGCGAAAACAGGGTATTGCGGCGCACGGTCGAGCAATCCGAGATCTTGCCCAATGGCCTGTTCATCGCGACGCACCTCTTCGTTGCGGCCTCGGTGGTGACGACGTTCGAGGAAGAGAGATCCTGGGTCGAGCGGATATCGAAGATCGCCAACCGGGCAACAGGCATCGAGTACCGGGCGGAAGAAACCGATGACAAGCCGGACGACTGACGACACCCGGCATACATTCCAGGGCCTCCACGCCGAACGTCAAGCGCGGCTGGCCGGGAGCTCTTCGGCGTTTCAGGGCTTTCAGGCGGGCGCATCTCAGCCCTTTGGCGCCGGAGCCCGGTCGGGCGTCTGGTCTTCAACCACAGGACCAGGCGTATTCGATGCGGGATGGATTGCTCGCGCGCTGGCCCAATTGAACCGTATAGACGAGGAAGCCGCCGAGGAAAGCTATCCTCCAATCAATGACGAAGCGAAGAGACGGGCGAGGCGTCTTCTCTCCGCGGTGGGCGACTGTCCGATAGAACCCGCGGTGTACCCTTCGATGGACGGCGAAATCGCGATCTATTTCAAATCACCGGTTGCGGCCGCTGCATTGTTGATCCTGGTGAACAACGAAGGGGGGGCAGGCTGCTACTCGTCGATACATGGAGAAAGTCGGCGCAAGCGCTATGACGATTCTTCGATGCTGCCCGATGATTGCCTGAAAGAACATTTGCGTGCGTTGAAAGGATCTGCCCTCTCACAAATCTCGGCAGAGATCGTCTCGCCGTTTGCGATGAACCACGCAAGAGACGTGGTTCGCCACTTGCCGATATGCGAGGAACACCGGCGCGAACGTTACGAAGATTCATCGAGTCTGCCCGATCGGCTCGCAGACGCGCGCTTTGCAGGCTCCGGAAGGGCCTGCTCTCTTGCCGGCCTGTGAACCACCGAGTACCGCCGTTGATCGAGACGGAGCATCTCGGTCGAAGCGTGTTCTCAAGCAAGCTCGCCAAAAAAGCCAGACGGCCGCAGCCCGTTCCGGAGGCATTTCTCGTGCGCCGGGAAGACGATCGGATTTCCGTGGACCGAATGGATCATGCGACGCGTGCCGAGATGACGGAGCTCGCGGCAGCGCGCGGCCGGGAGCGAAGCCCCACCGGCAAGGAGTTTCACGGGTGGGCGATCCTGACCGTCGCCGAGGCGGCGTCGAATGGAAGAAGCGTAGAAGCCACGCCGACCGAATCGAACCCCTTCCATGCAGATGTCTGCCTGAACCTGTCTCATGACGGAGATCGACGGGAATGGCAAAAGCAGCACTCGGTCGATTTGGCGGCCCGTGCAGTGTGGGAGGAAGCGACTCTGGACACCGGGCCGCAAAGCTTCACAGGTCAATGACGGGAACGTTGGTGTCAACGAAAACCGGCTCGATCGTGCAACTCGTCCCGGGCTGGCTTGCGGCCGTCCACCCATTCCGTCTTGCGAGGCTTTCCAGCCAGGAAGCGCTCCATCGCGGCCTCGTACTCGTCCGCCTGGCGAGATTGGCCAGCCACTTGGAGACGCTACGCCCGTCCTCGTCGGCCCGAGCCCGCGGCCACCACCGAACTCCGGAACGTGTACATGATGCAGGAAGATCTGGACGTCGAGGGCAGGCTCCATGACGAGTTCGAGGGTTTGGTCGGGCCGTTCCTGCGGGAGGCGCGGAAGGAGGCGGGCCAGCGCCTGATCATCGCCGGCGGCAGCCAGCCGGACCTGGACGACGTTCCGCGCCGCAAGAGCCTGATGCCGGGATGATCCTCGCGGACACTTCGACACGGATTGAAATTCAGGAATTCGCAAGAGAAAACATCATGAAATCCAAGACGCTGCAAGAAGCCGCTCTGGATCTGCCGCCGAACGAACTTGCGGACCTCGCCCGGAAGCCGCTGCTCAGCCTCGATGATCCGTCGGAAGAGGAGCTGGCGCAAATCTGGCTCCTGGAAGCGGAGCAGCGTGCCGGCGAGATCGATCGCGGGGAGGTGGAACCGATCTCCGCGGAGGAAGGCTCGGGCTTTGCTCCGGTGACCTGTCGGTTCCATCCCGCGGCGGAGGCGGAGCATCTCGAGACGGTGGCTTGGTACGAGAGTCGGAGAGTCGGGCTTGGTGCCCGGTATCTTGCGGAGTTCGAGCGGGTGTTGAAGCAGGTATGCGGGGATCCGTATCGCACCCGATCGACCGCCGTCACGACGTTCGCCGAGCCCGGATGCGGCGATTCCCGTTTACGATTCTCTATCGGGTGGTTGGAGGTCACGTCGAGATCCTGGCGGTGGCGCATCACCGGAGGCGGCCGGCGTACTGGCTCGTCCGGCTCCAGCCTCCGCCCGTACAAGATGGTTGACTGTCCCGAGCAGCGACCCCGACGATCCCGTACGCGAGGAAGCCCGGTACTCCTCGGGGCAGCGCTCTGCGAAGACGGGTAGAGAGAGGACGAAGGGATGGCGAGAAGACCAGGCCGGCGGACCCCGAAGACCGTGGAGACCCTGACCCACGAGGGGGCGAACCGCAAGAACATCCCGACCGTGGAGTATCAGCCGGTCATGCGGGACGAGGAGCTGAATCCGGTCCGGGTGGCCTACGAACGGCGCAACCGGGACCTCGACCCGCAGCTCGTCTGGCGCGGCAAGGACGAGCAGGACTGGTCGGACCTGATGGTCCAGGCCCCGCCCCTCTACATCCAGGAGAAGGTGCATCCCAAGGCGCTGATCGACGACCTGATCCGGCTCGGCGGATCGAACGGCGAGCCGGACGGGGAGCAGATCGACCTCTTCGCCGACTTCAACGGCTTGCCGGACGGCAACGCCCGGACGGAGTTCTACCGGCACGACGCCAACTGGAGCAACCGCATGATCCTGGGCGACGGTCTCCAGGTGATGGCGTCGCTCGCGGAGCGTGAGGGGCTGCGCGGCCAGGTCCAGTGCATCTACGTCGATCCCCCCTACGGCATCAAGTTCAACTCCAACTTCCAGTGGTCCACCACCAGCCGCGACGTGCGGGACGGCAAGGCCGAGCACATCACCCGGGAGCCGGAGCAGGTCAAGGCGTTCCGCGACACGTGGCGCCACGGCATCCATTCGTATCTGACGTACCTGCGGGACCGGTTGACGGTGGCGCGTGACCTGCTGACGGAGAGCGGTTCGGTGTTCGTGCAGATCGGGGATGAGAATTCACATCTTATCAGAGCACTATTAAATGAAGTTTTTGGAGAAGCGAATTATGTAAATACTATCGCTATGAAAAAGAAAGGTTCTACAGTAGTTACGGAAAGCGTCTTCGATTTCATCATTTGGTATGCAAAGCAGCGTGATCAAATAAAGATTCGCAGGTTGCTGGACTACCGCAAGAGACCTGAAGGAGATCCGAAATTCAATACACTTATCTCCCTGGATCGTGAGACCATCAGAATTTCTGATATAAACGGCGACGAGATAGAACGTTACCTTGATGCCGGCTGGTCATGGGCGAGAGTCAATTATCCCATCGTTAGTCAACATCCGCACGAGGTACGCAGTCGTGATTATATCTATCGAGGAGTGCATAAAAAGTGTGGTAGCAATAGACAATGGTCGTTCGATATACCTGTCGGATTGAATCGTCTCAATTGGGCGGGTCGCTTGTTTGACGCGGGCGGACGATCTCTCGCGGGAGTGGTTCTGCATGAGGATCGACCGGCTGTTGCAGTAAACAACCTTTGGGAAGATGTAAAAGGAGAAGAGAGTCCGATCTATGTAGTGCAGACAGCTTGGCGGATTATTCAGCGCTGCATCCTCATGACCACCGACCCAGGCGATCTGGTCCTGGACCCCACCTGTGGTGCCGGCACCACCGCCTACGTCGCCGAGCAATGGGGACGCCGCTGGATCACCATCGACACCTCCCGCGTGGCCCTCGCACTCGCCCGCGCCCGCGTGATGGGCGCACGCTACCCCTTCTACCTCCTCGCAGACAGCCCGGAAGGGCAACGGAAGGAGGCGGAAATCACCCGTACCGCGCCCGGTGACGCCCCCACCTACGGCAGGATCCGCCAGGGATTCGTGTACGAGCGGGTCCCCCACGTCACCCTCAAGTCCATCGCCAACAACGCCGAGATCGACGTCATCTGGGAGAAGTTCCAGGAAACGCTGGAGCCCTTGCGCGGCGCGCTGAACGCCGCGCTCGGCCGGCGCTGGGAGGAGTGGGAGATCCCCCGCGAGCCGGGCGAGCCGTGGCCGGAGGCCGCGGCGGCGGCGTGGAACGGGGTCCAGGCCGCGCACACCGACGACGAGAAGGCGGCGGCGCTGCACACCCTGAACCGCGCCCTGGGCCGACGCTACACCCTGGACGACCTCCCCGCCCAGCCCCGCGATCCGTGGGATGCCGATCCCACCGATCTGCACCGCCGCTGGTGGGAAGCGCGCATCGCGCGCCAGCGGGAGATCGACGCCTCGATCGCGGCCAAGGCCGACTTCGAATACCTCTACGACAGACCCCATGAAGACCGCAACACCGTGCGGACCGCGGGACCCTTCACCGTCGAAAGCCTCTCCCCCCACCGCACCCTCGCGGTGGACGAGAACGACGAGTTGATCGACCAGGTGGCGGACGCCGAGGGCCGCTACGGACCGGAAACGGAACAAGCTGGCTTCACCGCCACGATCCTCGAAAACCTCAAGACCGCCGGCGTCCAGCAGGCCCACAGGGAGGACCGGATCGCGTTCACCTCACTCTTCCCCTGGCCGGGCCACTTCGTCTGCGCCGAAGGCCGCTACGTCGAGGGCGGCGGCGAAGACGACGAGGAAAGCACCGCCCCCGAGAAACGCGCCGCCATCTTCGTCGGCCCCGAATTCGGCACCATCTCCCGTCCGGATCTGGTCGCCGCCGCCCGCGAGGCCGGTGACGCCCGCTTCGACGTGCTCGTCGCCTGCGCGTTCAGCTACGACGCCCACTCGTCGGACTTCGACAAGCTCGGCCGCATCCCCGTGCTGAAGGCGCGGATGAACGCCGACCTCCACATGGCGGACGACCTCAAGAACACTGGCAAGGGCAACCTCTTCGTCATCTTCGGCGAGCCGGACATCGACATCCTCGACGCGGCGGCTCCCACGGAAGCTGTGCCTTCGACGGAAGCGGCGGCTTTCTCGGAAGCTGTGCCTTCTGTCGAAGGCCGAAGCCGGGGAGTCGAAGGAGCGCCTTCTGTCCAAGGCGGGGACGAACAAGGCGAATACATCCAGGTCAGGATCAACGGCGTCGACGTCTTCCACCCCAACACCGGCGAAGTCCGCTCGGACGGCCCCGACGGCATCGCCTGCTGGTTCATCGACACCGACTACGACGAGGAGAGCTTCTTCGTCCGCCACGCCTACTTCCTGGGCGCGAACGATCCCTACAAGGCACTCAGGACCACCCTCAAGGCCGAGATCGACGCCGACGCTTGGGCGACCCTCCACAGCGACGTCTCCCGCCCCTTCCCCAAACCCCGTTCCGGCCGCATCGCGGTCAAGGTCATCAACCACTTGGGCGACGAAGTGATGAAGGTCTTTCGGATATGAGCCACACGGAGCCTGAGACGCTGGATTTTACGGACTGGACGGGTCGTCGAGCCCTACCCACATTCGGTACGAATTCAGGTGCACCTGTCTTGCCGTTCCAATCTTGGCGGCCGTTCAAGGAATCGTTCGCACCAGAGCTCATAGAGACTGCGTTTAATGAAACACCAGGTTCCATCAAACATATAGTAGATCCCTTTGGAGGATCCGGGACGACAGCATTGGCTGCGCAGTTTCTCGGGGTGAATTCAACCACCATTGAAATAAATCCATTTTTGGCTGATTTAATCGAAGCAAAAATTTGCGCTATTGATCTAGATCAGGCTACAATTGAACTTCGCTTTGTCATAGAGCATGTTGAACGGCACGATCCTTCCGACACTCCAGTATTTTCTGGTGCACCGGCAACCTTCGTCGAGCCTGGACGAAACAGGCGTTGGCTATTCTCTCGCAGCGTTGCCGCGCGTCTACTGGCATATCGATCAGCGATTGAAAAAATTGCCCACCCAGACATCCAACGTCTATTCCGGGTAATCTTGGCTTCAGTTACCATTCCGGTAAGCAACGTCACCATCAGTGGCAAAGGCCGCCGATATAGGAAAAATTGGAGAACCAAACCGGCCCACCCCGACCGTGTTGATGAACTCTTCCAGACTGGTATAGAGCAGGCGTTCACCGACCTCCAACAATACGGTGCACGGCGTTGTCAAGACTATGTACTCCTAAGAGGAGATGCCCGTGATCTGGCTTGTACAGTCAGGGAACATGATCTGGTCGTATTTTCTCCACCTTATCCGAATTCTTCAGACTATACAGATATTTACAACGTCGAGCTATGGGCCCTTGGGTATCTGGACGGGCGAGAAGCAAACGCTTCCCTAAGAAAGAATACCCTCCGGAGTCACGTACAAATCATCCATGATTTGACTTACACCGATCTACAAAGCCCATTGTTTGTCGACACGATTACCGCGTTACATTCCATTCGCTCCAGGCTTTGGAACAGACATATTCCGGAGATGATAGGCGCCTATATGGAGGATCTAGCAAAGGTGCTACAGGGACTCACTGTCGGTCTCCGCCCCCGAGGCCGGGTGTACATGGTTGTAGGCAATAGTTGCTACGCTGACATCGAAGTAGAGGTCGCAGAGATACTAGCTGAAATTGCTCCACAGCTAGGGTACAAGATAGTGCGAGTTGATCCTGTTCGTGCAATTCGAATGTCTCCGCAGCAGGGAGGGCGCCAAAAACTGGCCGAAACTCTGGTCGTGCTCGAAAGAGTTCAGACCCCCGTATAACCGGCATCTCGAGCATCTTGTGATGATCCGAATATCGGGCGAACATTGTGATGTGGTTCTGGAGAAAGATTCTGCAAGGCCTCGATTACCTTAGGAGAATTCATTAAATTTTCGCTTTTGTCTTTGCGCAGATCAAATATCTCAAGCAAACCTTCCTCTGCCTTCCGGTTGATACAGTACGCGTTTGCCTGCTTCAGACCTTCCACGATCCCCTCGATGTTCCGGGAAGCACTAACGGGATTTGGATTATCACCCACCGAGGCGTTTGTGAATGATCTAATGACCTTCAATTCGATGATCGCCCAGTAAGCTAATGCCCCTTCCATCATACTTGGTTTGAAAAGGCAGACATCGATACGCCCAATAGAAGTACTGTCCTCAGATTTAACCCTGACAAGACCATGAAACCATGAACTCAGGCTGATACAAAGAGATTTCTGCACCGCCTTCTCCGGTGCACTTCCGGGCACATATTCTGCTGCCCGACCAGCTTCCCAAATCCCTTTTGCACAATTTACAGGGGTAAGTTGGTGGTTATGGAAGGATTCGAGTGCTTCTATCAGATTTTCCACCGTTGCGTTGGGTTTTATGTCTCGTATGCGGTCATAATGCGCATAATCTTCAATCCCAGCTCGACGTGTAACCATTTGCAAAGATTTCCGATAAATAATAATCACCGGCCGATTGCTTAGATGATTATCGGAAATCCAATCACCTATTCGAGCTGGTTCTGTCGGAAGATCGATGTAGCGGCCCCTTGATGCATCACGGTTCATGAAAAACAATCGACCTAGTAGCTCTTCATCAGTAGCTATAGGATCCATAATTGGCATCGCTTCGAATTGATCTCCTGTTTCCCTTGGACGATCAACAAAAATAAACACTGCCACATCCTCATTATCATTCTCCCTTGGCCAATTCCTCTGAGCTCTCCCTTCTACGAGTGCTCTGACGCCTTGAGCGAAGCGATCAGCATCGTCAGCACGGATATTGGGAAGTGCAAGCAACTCACCAACTGCAGACTTGAGCAGTTGGTCGTCGGTGCCTGCTACCGGAGATGAGCTATCATGCGGCATGAATCGCCCGTCCGAGGTAATTGGCGTACAAGTAGATCTTTTCTCCAGGAGATAGATTTGTATTCTCAGGCAAGAATTCACGAAATCGTTCAGCAGCACGCCAACTGGAATTTGCTTGCCATTTATCTTCTACCCATTCGGCGAAATCGATCACATTATTCAGATTTTCAGCTACACCGAAGGTTGCATCGACACCAGCAGCTACATCGATCTGATCATCTGGAAGTGTCGCGAGAGCGCCTGCGAGTTCAACCAAAAACGCATGGACATTCACATCTGAAGGATCGATTGCCTGGCTTGGTCCTTCTGCACCAAGTGCTTCAAGAAGTAGTGGTAGTTGAACCGAAGAAAAATTCAAGGAATAATATCCTTCGATCCTCGCTCTGTTATCTCCACGTTCAACATACCGAAGATCATTGATTTGGAGAAGTCCAAGAGCAACCATATGATCGAGTTCGACTTGAAGATCTGGATAATGAGGCTCACCTTCGGATTTATAGATCTTTCCGTCAAATGGAATGAGATTCCACACTGGACTGAGTACATCCGCCAGATATGCAAAGGCATGTAATTTGCCCGATGCTATCGGAGTAATACCCGCTCTTTCTGCCGCGTCCAACAATAGCAAAAGTCGGGCGCGACGGCGAATTCGCTCCAAGTGATCCGGAACGATCTGACACCGCAGATCATTCTCGTCACCGTTCACTGTGCACTACCTTGAATCGCCTGATCAAGCAATACCTGATATTCATCTCCATGATTGGTCAGTGAGCTATTAGGCGCAGCAACTTTCAGTAGATTGATAACTCTCTCCTTACGTGTACATATTTCGACGGCCTTTTCTGTTGATCCTCCGAATAAGGATGTAATAAGGCCGGAATTGGAAAGATTGCTGGAGACAACAAGACGATTGCCATTGATCGCAGAGAATTTGGCGAGTGCATTACCGACTCGATTCATTGCAACGCCATCCAGGCTGGCTTCTGGCGTTTCCATAACGAATGTCGATCCATCTTCGTCTGTAGCAACCTTGACCAAGGCTAGTCTGAATGCCAAATCAATAAGCTCTCTCTGAGATTCAGATACATCGGAAGGAGAAGTACGACGAATCCAACCAGGACGATTTGCCGAGATCATCTCTGCCGCATAGGCCGGCACGCGGATCCGGTCACCCAAATTACCCAATATCTGGAGATACTGAGGTACAGCTTTAATTGGCGCTAAACGAACCTCTTCAGATAAAAGATCTTGCGTCAATCTGGAAAATTCTTCAGCAAGTACCGTCGCCTTCGAGGTAATGGCATCCTTTTTGCTATCGAGAAGATCTTTCAAGTCGTTGAAATGTATGGCCCGTTTGCTTTCCCATTCTCTATGCTGCTCACGCAATGCGTCGAGAGCGGATTCATACTGTTGGCTGGTTACACCACGAGGAAGCCGTGTACGGAGACGATTGCTGTTTTGTTCTCTACCTTCAACTGATCTACGCAAATCGACCAGCCTCTTAAAGGTCTGGTTATACCGAACTGTTATTCTTTCCAGCTCGCTGCCTTTGGCATTTTTTTCCGCATGGGAAAGATCTACGCGCTCTTTCGCTTGATCAAGCTTTGCCTGCTCAAACGCATGCTGCGGATAAACATTCTCTTGTTTACCCGGAGGTGCTCCACATGCCGGACAGTGGCCTTGCGCAACCTGTGCTTCAAGCTCAATCCGTTTGTCATGAGCATTGGCATTGCAAACCAGGCATTTTTCCTCGGTCATGATTCGAGAAAGTACGAGCCGAGATGCATCTTCCATGGTCGGAAACAACCTGAGCAAAGCCGTATATTTCAGTCGCTCCACTGCGCCAACGGCCTCTTCATGTTCAATCTTGGCCCGTTCAAATTCCAATCGAGCTTGCTGTCTCTCTGCATCCAGCCGGAAAAGATCTCCGTCAAAACGCTCCATCTTCTCTCGCTCTGCTTCTAGAAGCTCCTGTTCGTGCTCGAATTCTTTGACAGCCTCCTCGGAACCCGCTTCACGTTGACGTGCTCTACTAAGGTCTCTTCCTGTTGCGGTAATGCGAGCATGAATGTTTCGCCCTTGGCTGTCGGCGCTTTGAAGAGAACGCTCAAGATCGGCTACTCGAGAGGCATCTGCACGATCAAGAAATAAAATCCTTAATATATGGCGCTGTGCATTTTCATCCCACAGAGCCCCAAGGCGATCTTCATGAAACAAGACAACATGATGAAGTAATAGAAGTACATCGACGAAATTTCCTACACCTATCAATTCCGAGAGTTTGTTCTGTACAAATTCCTCACGGCCCTCTCTGCCTGGAAGCTCCAACTCAGTACCGTTCAGCTTGCACGAAGACAATGAAAGGTCGGATAAATTGCGGATAATAGAAAGCTCGCTATCACCGAATTTTGCGGAGAGGGTCATTTTTGCATTCTGCGCGCCATCTGCGACGCGTTGTGCAAAAAATTTGACGGCAGCGCCTTGTAATCTGACCGGTTTTTCCGGCACGGTCACACTTAACCGCCCCAGCTCTCCATCACCTGTTAGATCGAATGGCCCCGTGAACGACCGCAGGATCATCATCAACAAGGTAGTCTTCCCCAGGCCATTGATACCTGCAATCAGCGTAAGGCCATCCGGAAAATCCCAAACGATCCCACTACCCTCCGGATCGCCTGGAAACAATCCGTAGTCTTCGACGCGAAGATGTTGAAGTATCGGCAGTCTTATCATTTTTGATCAACCGAGTCCTCGTGCTCGCTCCTATAATTGAGGATTCCGCCGCTGACAGCGGATGGTTCTTTCCGATGCGCGACTGCCCTCACGTGCAATATCCTTTCTCGCCTCGTGTGCGTCAAGGCCCCACCACCGCCGCGCACAGCCTCAGCAGCGCCCCCGGGTACACCCCCAACGCCAGGATCGCCAGCGCGTTCACGCTCACCACCACACGCATCTCCGCCAGCGACCACACCGGCCCCTTCTCCTCCGGCGCGTCGAAGTACATCAGCCGCACCACCCGAAGGTAGTAGAACAACCCCACCACCGAGAACAGCACCGCCACCACCGCCAGCCACACCAGTCCCGACGCCACCGCCTCGCGCAGCACCGACCACTTCGCCCAGAACCCCACGAACGGCGGCATCCCCGCCATCGACAGCATCAGCACCAGCATCAGGAACGCGAACCACGGGTTGCGTTCGTTCAACCCCCGGAAGTCGTCCAGGCGGTCCGCCTCCTGCCCCCCGCTCCCCAACCAGATCACCATCGCGAACCCGCCCAGCGCCATCAGCGCGTAGGCCAGCACGTAGAACATCGACGCCGCGTACCCCGCCGCCGTCCCCGTCACCACCCCGACGAAGAGGAACCCCACGTGTGCGATCGTCGAGTACGCCAGCATCCGCTTGATGTTGGTCTGCGCCAGCGCGATGACGTTCCCCGCCCCCATCGACAGCACCGCCAGCACCACCAGCATCTGCGTCCAGTCCGCCTGCAACGCCCCCAGCCCCTCCACCAGCGCACGCATCAGCATCCCGAACGCCGCAATCTTCGGCGCGGTGCCGATGAACAGGGTCACCGGCGTCGGCGCCCCCTCGTACACGTCCGGCACCCACATGTGGAACGGCACCGCGCCCAGCTTGAACGCCACTCCCACCACCACGAACACCAGGCCGAGCACCAGCGTGAGCCGCATCCCGCTCCCGGCGGCGGACATGGCAGCGGTCTCGCCTTCGCTTCCGGCCGCGGCCATGCTTCCGCTTGCGGCTTCGCTTCCATCCGCAACCCCGCCTCCAACCGCAACCCCGCTCCCGGCTTCGGTCGTGGCTGCGGCTTCGCCTCCGCGTCCGTCCCCGGCTCCGCTTCCGACGGCGGTCTCGCCCCCGGCCCTGATCGACTCCGCGACCGCCTCGAACCCCACGCTCCCGGTGCTGCCGTAGATCATCGAGATCCCGTACAGCAGCATCCCCGAGGCCAGCGCTCCGAGCACGAAGTACTTCATCGCCGCCTCCGACGCCAGCCGCGACTCCCGGTCCAGCGCCACCAGCGCGTACAGCGACAGCGAGAGCAGTTCCAGACCCAGGTACAAGGTCAGGAAGCTCCCGGCGGACACCAGCACCAGCATCCCCAACACCGCGAACAGACCGAGCACGAAGTACTCCCCCCGCATCGAACCGCGCGCCTCCAGATGCACCCGGGAGTAGAACAGCCCCAAGCCGCTGACCCCGAGGATGAACACCTTGAGCACCGCCGCCATCGGGTCGGCCACGAAGCCGCCCTCGAACGTCGTCACCCGCGCCTCGGGGAAGGTCGCGAGCACCAGCAGCGCGGCCCCGGCCAGCGACGCCTGCGAGAGCTGGTAGGTCAAGCGCCGGAACCGCTCCGGCAGGTACACGTCCACCACCAGCACGATGCAGGCCGTGCCGAGGAGGAAGATCTCCGCCACCGCGGGCAGCATCTCGGGGGGGACGAATCCGGGCGGGGTCATGGGGTCTCTCCTCCGCTCACAGCTTCGACCTCGACAGATGCTCCACCAGATGCTCCACGCTCGGCCCCATCACCTCCAGCAGCGGCGCCGGCCATACCCCGAACAGCAGCACCAGCAACCCCAGCAACCCCAGCACCGCGAATTCCCGCCGACCGACGTCGGTGAGCGCCCCCACCCCCTCGTTCGCCACCGCGCCGTACACCACCCGCTTGTACATCCACAGCGTGTACGCCGCCCCCAGCACCAGCGTCGTCGCCGCCAGCACCGCAATCCACGCCCCCGCCTTGAAGCTCGCCAGGATCACCATGAACTCCCCCACGAACCCCGACGTCCCCGGCAGACCCGAGTTCGCCAGCGCGAACAGCATCATCAACGCCGCGAACGCCGGCATCCGATGCGCCACCCCCCCGTAGTCCCCGATCATCCGGCTGTGCAGGCGGTCGTACATCACCCCTACGCACAGGAACAGCGCCCCGGAGATGAACCCGTGGGAGATCATCTGCACCAGCGCGCCCTCGATGCCCAGCGCCGCCGCCGTCGCGTCCCCGGACCCCACCAGCGCGAATACCACGAAGAACCCCAGGGTCACGAACCCCATGTGCGACACCGACGAGTACGCAATCAGCTTCTTCATGTCCGGCTGCACCAGCGCCACGAACCCCACGTACACGATCGCCACCAGCGACAGCACGATCATCAGCGTCGCCAGCTCCGCGCTCGCATCCGGCGCGATCGGCAGGCTGAAGCGCACGAAGCCGTACCCGCCGAGCTTGAGCATGATCGCGGCGAGGATCACCGAGCCCCCGGTCGGCGCCTCCACGTGCGCGTCCGGCAGCCAGGTGTGCACCGGCCACATCGGCACCTTCACCGCGAACGCGGCCAGGAACGCCACGAACACCAGCTTCTGCGCGGTCAGCCCCAACGGCAGCGCGTGCAGGTCCAGCACCGCGAACGAGCCCGCCTCGGAGTACAGGTACAGCAGCGCCACCAGCATCAGCACCGAGCCGAGGAAGGTGTAGAGGAAGAACTTCACCGTGGCGTAGATGCGCCGCGGCCCGCCCCAGATCCCGATGACCAGGAACATCGGGATGAGCAGCGCCTCCCAGAAGACGTAGAACAGGATGGAGTCCAGCGCCGAGAACGCCCCCACCATCAGCCCTTCCTGGATGAGGAACGCGGCCAGGTACTGCGCCGGGCGGTACTGCACGGACTCCCACCCCGCGAGCACCACCAGCACCGTCATCACCGTGGTCAGGAGGATGAGGGGCATCGAGATGCCGTCTACCCCCAAGTGGTAGTGGATGTCGAAGGCGGCGATCCACACCGCGCGCTCGACGAACTGCATCTCGTGGGTGCCCGCGTCGAACCCCGCCCACAGGGGGATGGAGAGCGCGAAGGTCAGCAGCGAGACCGCAAGCGCCACCGCCCGCACCGTGGCGCCGCCGCGCTCGCCGCCCGCGAGCAGCAGCACCCACAGGCCGCCGGCGATCGGCGTCCACACCACGAGGCTCAAGAGCGGGGGGTCGATCATCGCGACGGACGGCCTGCCGGACTCGGACCGGGTACGGGCACGGCGGTATTCCGGTGGGCGCCCCGGCCGCCGAGCGAGGCGTTCGCCTGCGCCACGGGTACGGGCACGGCGGTATTCCGGTGGGCGCCCCGGCGCCCTCCGGCGGCGGCCTTCCCCGCGCCAGGCGCCCTCACAGCCGCACCACCACGAACAGCGACACCAGCAGCCTGATGATCATCAGGAAGAACGGCCTTGGGGAACGAGTGGAAACGCCGGTCTTGGAAGGATCCGGGCGGCGAAGTACACTCGGGCCGGCTCGTGGGCCGATGCCATGAAGCCGGCTCGAAGCGAAGCCGGGACCGTTTCCAACCCCTGGAGCCGTCAGGGAGGACGACATGAACGCCGCCGCCTTCGACACGCATCAAGCCGTGCGCCGCCTCGAAGCCGCCGGTATCGAAACGCGCCACGCCGAGGCCATCGTGTCGGAAATGCGTGACGTCGGTGCCGGTACCTTGGACCGCGACCAGCTCGCGACGAAAGCCGATCTCGAGCCGCTCGCCACCAAAGCCGAGCTTGAGCCGCTCGCCACCAAAGCCGAGCTTGAGCCGCTCGCCACCAAAGCCCAGCTCGAGCCACTCGCCACCAAAGCCCAGCTCGAGCCACTCGCCACCAAAGCCGAGCTCGAGCCGCTCGCCACCAAAGCCGAGCTTGCCGGCCTCGAAGCACGCATGTACCGCGCCTTGTGGATTCAGGGGGGGGCGATCGTCGCCATCCTCACCGGCTTGAAGCTTCTGGCGTAACGTCCCGCCCCAAGGACACGAACAGGACCGGCCGCGGCGGTCCATGAGCAGCGCCGGAACATGGGCGCAGCTCTCCAAACGCTCTGCCCTCTGCGCATCGGGCCCCCTCACAGCCGCACCACCACGAACAGCGACACCAGCAGCAGGAGCCCGATGATCATCGCGAAGGCATAGTGGTACAGCAGCCCGGTCTGGAGCCGGCGCACCACGCCGGAGAGCCAGCCCACGCCGCGGGCGCTGCCGTTGACCGCGAGCCCGTCGATGAGCCGCACGTCCCCCACCTGCCACAACCCCCCGCCGACGGCGCGGCCGAGTGCGGCGAGCACGGATTCGTAGAGCTCGTCGAAGTAGTACTTGCGCGACAGCACCGTGTGGAGGGTGCGGAAGCGCCCGGCGATACGCTCCGGGAGGTCGGGCCGCCGGCACCACAGATACCAGGCGGTCGCGACCCCCAGCGCCGCGAGCCAGAACGGGGCGGTCACGAAGGCGTGCAGCACCATCGCCCCCGCCCCATGCCAGGACTCCCGCATCCGCCCGAGCACGTCGTGGCCGGCCTCGGCGTCCACGTGGATGCTGGCGCCGTAGTGCGCGCCGTAGAGCATGGGCTCGACGAACAGCCAGCCCGCCACCACCGAGGGGAGGGCCAGCAGGATCAGCGGCACCGTCACCACCGCCGGCGTCTCGTGCAGGTGCTCGCGCGCGTGCGCGTCCATGCGCTCGGCGCCGTGGAACACGAGGAAGTACATGCGGAAGCTGTAGAGCGCGGTAACGAAGACGCCGGCCAGCACGCAGACCCAGGCGAACCCGCTGCCCGGCAGCGTCGAGTGGCGGACCGCCTCGATGATCGACTCCTTGGAGAAGAAGCCCGCGAACCCGGGCGTCCCGATCAGGGCCAGGGTGCCGATGAGGGAGGTGATCCAGGTGATCGGCATGTACTTGCGCAGCCCTCCCATCCTGCGCATGTCCTGCTCGTGGTGCAGCGCGATGATCACCGAGCCCGCGGCGAGGAAGAGCAGGGCCTTGAAGAAGGCGTGGGTGCCGAGGTGGAAGATGCTCGCGGCGTAGGCCGAGGCCCCGAGGCCCACCGTCATGTAGCCGAGCTGGGAGAGGGTCGAGTACGCCACCACCCGCTTGACGTCGTGCTGCACGAGCCCCAGCAGCCCCATGAAGAAGGCGGTGAGCGCGCCCACCACCAGCACCAGGCTCAGCGCGGCCTCCGAGAGCTCGAACAGCGGAGACATGCGCGCCACCATGAAGATGCCGGCGGTGACCATGGTGGCGGCGTGGATGAGGGCGGAGATCGGGGTCGGGCCCTCCATCGAATCCGGCAGCCAGACGTGCAGCGGGAACTGCGCGGACTTGCCCATCGCCCCGATGAACAGGCAGATGCAGGCGACGGTGAGCACCTGCCATTCGCCGCCCCAGGGCGTGGCCATCGTCGTGCCGCGCAGCCCCGGCGCGGCGGCGAAGACCGCGTCGTAATGGAGCGATCCGAAGTACGTGAACAGGCAGGCGATCCCGAGCAGGAACCCGAAGTCCCCCACCCGGTTGACGAGGAACGCCTTGAGGTTCGCCCGGATGGCGGACTCGCGATCGAACCAGAAGCCGATGAGCAGGTAGGAGACGACGCCCACCGCCTCCCAGCCGAAGAAGAGCTGCATGAAGTTGTTCGACGTCACGAGCATCAGCATCGCGAAGGTGAACAGGGAGATGTAGCTGAAGAAGCGCTGGTAGCCGGGGTCGTCGCGCATGTAGCCGATGGTGTAGACGTGGACCATCAGGGAGACGAAGGTGACCACCACCATCATCGTCACGCTGAGCTCGTCGATGAGGAAGCCGACGGGGATCACCAGGTCGCCGACCACCCCCCACGTGTACACCGTGCCGTCGAACCCGGGGTTGCCGGCCACCACCACGTCGTAGTACGCGAGGGCCGAGAGTACGGTGGAGACCGCCACCGCGGCGATTGTCACCCGGTGCGCGCCCGCGCGCCCGATCACGCGGCCGAACAACCCCGCGACCAGCGCCCCGATCAGCGGGGCGAGCACGATCCACAGGTAGACCTGGAACATCATCGTCCGCCCTCTCCTACCCCTTGGCCGTATCCAGATCCGCGACGTTGATCGTGCCCCGGTTGCGGAACAGGACGACGAGGATGGCGAGGCCGATCGCCGCCTCCGCCGCCGCCACGGTGAGGATGAAGAAGACGAACACCTGTCCGGCGGTGTCGTCGAGAAAGCGCGAGAACGCCACGAAGTTCAGGTTCACCGAGAGCAGCATCAGCTCGATCGACATGAGCAGGACGATCACGTTCTTCCGGTTGAGGAAGACTCCCGCCATGCTGATGCAGAACAGGATCGCCCCGAGGATGATGAAGTGGGAGAGCGGGATCATCGGCCGGAGTCTCGTTCGCGTTTCTCGGCCGGCATCCGCACGAGGCGCACGCGGTCCGCGCGCCGCACCTGGACCTGCCGGGCCGGGTCCTGGGTCTTGACCCCGCTCCGGCGCCGCATGGTCAGCGCGATGGCCGCGACGATGGCGACGAGCAGGATCGCCCCCGCGATCTCGAAGGGGTAGACGTACACCGTGTAGAGCAGCGCCCCCAGCTCCTTGGTGTTGCTGTACCCGGCCTCGTGGGGGGGCGGGGGCGGCATCGAGCCGAGGTCGAAGCCGGAGGCCCCGATCACCAGCGCGATCTCCACCACCACCACCGCCGCCACCGCCGCCCCGACGGGGAGGTAGCGGATGAACCCCTCCCGAAGCGGCGCGAGGTTCACGTCGAGCATCATCACCACGAACAGGAACAGCACCATCACCGCGCCGACGTAGACCAGCACGAGGACGATGGCGAGGAACTCCGCCTCCAGCAGGAGCCAGATACCGGCGCTGGTGAAGAAGGCGAGGACGAGGAACAGTGCGGAGTGCACCGGGTTCCGCGCGGTGATCACCGCGACCGCCGAGGCCACCAGCACGGCGCCGAGGACGTAGAAGACGAGTTGGACGAACATCAGCGGCGGTCTGCGGCGGTTGGTGGCAATCGGCGGCAGTCGGCGTCCCCGATCGCCGAGGCCGCGAGGACGGCGCCGAGGGCGTAGAAGACGAGTTGGACGAACATCGGTGGCGGTCTGCGGTGGTCGGCGGCAGTTGCTGACAATGGTCAGTGGTGGCAGGCGATGGTCAGCGTTGGTCGGTCGTAGTCGGCTGTAATCGGCGATGATCAGCGGTAGAGCGCATCCGCGAGGCGGTCCGCCGCGATCTCCTTCTCGCGGGCGTCGCCGATGGCGAGCAGCTTGTCCTTGGTCATGATGTTCTCGCCGCGCTTCTCGAAGTGGTACTCGTGGATCCGAGTCTCCACGATGGAATCCACGGGGCAGGACTCCTCGCAGAACCCGCAGAAGATGCACTTGAAGAGGTCGATGTCGTAGCGCGTGGTGCGCCGCGTGCCGTCCGCGCGCACCTCCGAGTCGATGGTGATGGCCAGCGCCGGGCACACCGCCTCGCAGAGCTTGCAGGCGATGCAGCGCTCCTCCCCGTTCGGGTAGCGGCGCAGAGCGTGCAGCCCGCGGAAGCGCGGCGACATGGGGGTCTTCTGCTCCGGGTACTGCACCGTGAACTTCTCGCTCACGAAGTAGCGCAACGTGAGGCGCAGCCCCTTCAGGAGCTCGATGAGGAGGAAGCTCCTCAGGTAGTGGCGGATCTTGTTCATGGCGGATTCAGGCTCCGTCGAGCCGCGGGGGCGGCGTGAGGGGCTGCCTTCGAGTCTCTATTCCCTGCGATGTCTTGAACACCATGACGATATGACGATGAATGATTCACCAACCGGCCGTTGATTCCGGTGACGCCGGCTCCCCTTGGGAACGACGCCTCCTGGGAGCGGCGCGTCCCGACGGATGCGGGCGTCCCGCCCGCTTTGCCTGGTGGCGGGCCTTTGGCGGCGGACCTTCGGTCCGCTTGCGGGCGGGACGCCCGCGCTCCCAGGAAAAGCCCCCGGAAAAGCGGTCTTTGCCCATGTCGGCCTCACGCGCCGTCGAACCACGGCGGCAGGCCGGCCATGATGGCGATCCCGACCACCACGATCCAGACGATCGTGAGCGGAATGAAGACCTTCCATCCGAGCCGCATGATCTGGTCGTAGCGGTAGCGCGGGAAGGTGGCGCGCAGCCACAGGTACAGGAACATGAAGAACACGAGCTTGGCGACGAACCAGTGTACGCCGGGCTCGAACACCCAGCCGACGTAGGGCGCATCCGCCCACCCCGGGAAGGGCGAGAGCCAGCCGCCGAGGAACATGATCACGGTCAGCGCGCTGATGAGGATCATGTTCGCGTACTCGGCGAGGAAGAACACCGAGAACGCCATCCCCGAGTACTCCACGTGGAAGCCGGCCACGATCTCGGATTCGCCCTCGGCGACGTCGAAGGGGGCGCGGTTGGTCTCCGCGATCCCGGAGATCACGTAGACCGCGAACATCGGCAGCAGGGGCAGCCAGAACCACCGGACCAGCCCCCCCTCCTGGGCAAGCACGATCTCGCGGAGATTGAGGCTGCCCGCGGCCATCAGCACCACGACGAGGGCGAACCCCATCGCGATCTCGTAGGCCACGATCTGGGCGGCGGAGCGCATCGCCCCGAGCAGGGCGTACTTCGAGTTCGACGCCCACCCCGCGATGATCACCCCGTACACCCCGAGCGAGGTCATCGCGAGCACGTAGAGCAGCCCGGCGTTGACGTCGGCGATCACCAGGAAATCGGAGAACGGCACCACCGCCCACGCCGCCAGCGCGGAGGTCAGCGAGATCACCGGCGCCAGCACGAACAGCGCCCGGTTCGCCCCGGCCGGGACCACCAGCTCCTTGAACATGAGCTTCACGGCGTCCGCCACCGGTTGCAGCCACCCCTTCGGCCCCACCCGGTTGGGACCCAGGCGCACCTGCATGTACCCGATGACCTTGCGCTCGGCGTAGGTGTACCACGCCACCGTGATCAACAGGGGGACGAGCAGGGCCACGACCTTGATCAGCGTCTCGACCAGAAGCGCGAGCTCCCAGGGGAGCCATCCGAGGGCGGTGGCGAGGGGTTCAGGCATGGGCGGGGGTCACTCGGCGCAGGCGCAACATACCACCTTCAGGAGCGGGGAGACGGGCAGCCCCACGATCTCGTCTCGCCGCGCGAGTTCGCAGGGTAGCCATTCGAGGGCGCTGACGGGAGGTTCCGGCATGGGTCGGATCACCGTGTCGGAAGGTATGGGGCTGCGTTCACTATGTCAGGATGAATCCGGTGACGAGCAGCCCGGCGGCTGCGACGTTGGCGAGCAGGATCACCGCCGTGATCCAGTCGGGGATTGCTCCAGATGTCTTTCTCGTACTTCCGCATGCCTACGTCCCCACCCCGGTCCCCACCGGAGGTCTCCGCCAGAAGTCTGCGTCGTAGAAGAGTCACGGAAGAAAATGTCCCGTCTTCGGTCAGCTTCCGCTTCCGGGAGTGTCCTGAAATGAGAAACCACTCGAAAATGGTGTTTCGGGCGACGTATGGGCATGTTGTGCCACCGCGGTACTTTCTGGGCGCAGACTCCTACTCCTCCTCGAATCCCAAGTCGCCCTCGCTCAGTTTGAGGTCCCGGGCGTTGGCGACGACGGTGTCCACGACGTCTTCGGGATAGCCCGCCTCACCCGCCGATCCGTGGATCTCCAGCGTCAGGGCAATCTCCAACCCGGGCGCACGGGTCAGCTCGACCAGCAGGCCGTCCATGATCCGCGCCACGTCGCGCCCGGCACGATCCGGGTCGAGCTTCAGGGAGGCGAAGAACCGCTTCGGTCGGGGGGCAGGGGGCGGCGACGGTTGCGGCGGCTTGTCAGGGCCGAAGTCGCCCCGGTTCCCGGCACCGTCCCGTGCCTCGCCGCCAGTCGTCCCCGGACGCGGGCTTTCGGGGGCCGCCGGCACGGCCTCCCGGCGCACCAGAAGACGAGCCCCCAGGTCTCCCGGTGCGAGTGCCCAGCCGTCGACGACGTCGACGTAGGCACCGGTCGCCTCGTCGAATCCGGTCGCGAGCGCGAAGGGCCAGGCCAGATCCTCGGCGAGGCGGCGGAGGGCGTCGTCGAGAACCGCCTCGTCGCGCAGGCGCGGCAGGTAGACGTAGGAGGCGAACCATGCGCGAAGCTCCTCGACCGGAACGTGCGGCCGGTCTTCCGGCCACAGGGGTTCGAGACAGCGGGTCAGGTTTTCGGGGCCGATCTCGCCGAGCACCGCACCGTCGCCGGTGGCCTTGTCCCACGCCGCCCGCGCCACGCTCTTGGTACCGCCCCGGTTCACCAGCCGCGCGGCAGGCAGGGCGAAACCGGAACGCGGCCCACCGTCCGCACCCTCGACCGGTGCCGGGCAGAGGAGATGCACCCAGGCGCCTCGCACGCTCCGGCGCAACGCCTCGCCCGCGCGCTGGAACTGGCCTTCGGCGTCGCTCGCCTGCGCGCGCGTCATGTTCTCCCGAAGGTCGGCATCGTCCAGGATCGACCGCCAGGCACGCTCGCGGCGGGCATTCTCGCGCACCGCGTCCAGGTTCGCCGCATCGGCGGCGACGAACACCAGTGCGTTGCGATGGAGCCGCTGTCCGCTGCCCCGTCGCGCCACCGTGTCGCGGGCCAACGCCTCGGCCGCGGACGACGCCGCGCCCGATGCCGCGGCCGCCGCGCCGGCGCCGCCGTCATGCGCCGCCGGCGGCAGGATCACGAGCGCCGCCGCGCCGCGCTGGTCCTCGACGTCGGCCGGATTGTCCGGCGCCGCGTGCACGCGGTGGAACCCGCCGCGGTCGTGCGCCGCCTCCTCGCGCAACGCTTCCACGATGCGCCGATCGACGCGCTCGGCGTCCACGTCGCGCGCACGGTCGGCGGCGAGCTTGTTCAGGGTCGGGCGGGGCGAGAACCAGTAGCGGTCGCCGTCGCGGTAGAGGTAGGCCGCGCTCGACGCGATTTCCTGCAGCGCTTCCCCGTACACCGCGATCTGGTCGCCGGGCCGGGCGCAGGCGAGCCGCAGCTCCGCACCGGTGAGGCCGCCGCGCGCGTCGCCGGCATGGGGGGCGGTGGCGAAGAACACCGCCCGCGCCGCGCCGGTCGCCGCCTTCGCCCGGCCGAGCCGGGGCCGCCGAGCCTCGATCCGCGCCGTGAGCGACTGATCGCCGTCCACCTCCGATTGCAGGATCGGCCCGTAGGCGCGGTCCAGCGGTTCGAGGAGCGCCGTCCGCACCCGCGCATCGCGGAAGGGCAGCATCGCCGGGGTGATCAGCGGCGCGGTGCTCTCGCCCTGCCACAGCGCGTAGACCGCGCCCGCCATGATCTTGAGGATGCCGCGCGTGCGCTGGAACTTCTCCAGGACCGACCAGTCGCCGGCGAAGCGCCTGAGCACTTCCGGATGCAGCGGCCAGGCGCGGCGCATCCGATCTTCGTAGGCCGCTTCGCGCGCTTCCGGGGGAAAGTCCGCACGGTGGTCGCGGTAGAGCTTGCGGAACGCCCGAACGGTCTCGTCGCGCGCCCTCTCGCCCGCCTCGTCGAGCGGCTGGAACAGGCGGCGGCGGACGATCTCGAAGGTCTCCACCCCACTCGCCGGCGTCCAGGCCGATTGCAGGCGGCCGAAGATCTTCTCCAGCCGCCGTAGCGCGTCCCGTCCCTGCTCATCGCCGACCTCGGTGCCCGATTCGGGCAGCGAGCCGACCACCACCGCCCCTTCGACCGCCGCCGCGGCCTCGGTCAGCGACTGGACGAAGGCGTGAAAGGCGTCGTAGGGCACGCCGCGCAACTGGCGGGCGAACGCCACCACCTCGTCCAGCAGGATCAGGCAGGGCGCGGCCTCGCGCAGGATCGGGATCAGCCGTTCCGAGCCGGGGTTGGTTCCGGCCTGCTCCGAGCCGGCGATCGCATCGACCGCCGCCCAGCCGCCCAGCCGCCACGCCAGATACCCCCACAGGGTGCGGACCTCCCACCCGCCCTCCCTGTGCATCGCCTCCGCCACGCCCTTGTCGGTGCCGACGAACACCGCGCGCCGGACCCGCGGCAGGGTCTCGACGCCGGCCTCGGCGAAGATCGGCGCCAAGCCTTCGAGCGCCTCCGGCCGGTAGCCGGCCTCGACCGCGCCGGCGACGTGGTGGAGCGCCAGCATGGTGTGGGTCTTGCCGCCGCCGAAGTTGGTCTGGAGCCCGATCACCGGCTCGCCGGTCTGGCCGCCGAGCCGTTGGACGACGGCCCTCAGCACCCGCCGCAACCCCTCGGTGGCGTGGGTGATGCGGAAGAACGCCGCCGGATCGACGTACTCCTCCTCGCCCTGCCCCCGATCGACCAGCGCCAGATTGGCCGCGAACTCGGCGTCCGAGAAGCGCGCCGCCAGCACGTCGGGATGGGGCTCGCAGACCTCGCGCCAGGGGCGCAGGTGCTCGGGCGGCGGCGGCTCCTCGATCCCCAAGGCGAGGGCACCCGCCTGCGGTCCGTCGTCCGCCGCGCGTTGCTCTTCGTACAGGGCGGCCAGCGCGGCTTCGTGGCCGGCCGCGCCGACCGCGGCCAGAAGCTCACGCATGGCGTCGAGATGGCGAAGCGCGGCGCGCGCCTCCATCTCGCCCGCGTAATGCGCGGCGGCGTTGCGCGCATCGATTGCGAGCGAGACGAAGCTCCGCGCCTTCCGCAGCCGCTCGTCGTGCCGGAACAGGTCGCCCCAGTGGTCGAGCAGGGTCTTCAGCAGCGCCTGGACGTCCAGCGGGCCGGCGGCCCCATCCCGCGCCGCACGGCTCGCGAGCCGCCGCCAGCCTTCGCCATGGCGGTCGCGCATGTGCCTCTCGACGTAGGGCGCGAGCCCCGCGCGGAGCGTCTCCAACCCCTTCTCGACCCGCCGCTTGGCGGCGGCCGACGCTTTGGCCGCAGCAGCCGATGTCTCGCCCGCCATGCCGCTCACCCCGCCGTCTCCGTTCCGATCGGCCCGATGCGCTCACTACCGGGCGATTCCGGCACCTGCGCCATGGCCAATCCCGCCCGGATCGAGTGGAGTGGCAGGGCCCCGGCCTCCAATGTGGACAGGTCGAAACGCCGCGACGCATGGTCGATGTCGAAGCCGACCACTCCTCCACCGGCGTCGAGATCGACGTTCAACCCGTCGGAAACCTCGCGCGTCTCCACCCCCGGGCCGGGGCCGAGCTCGATGTAGAGGCTGTCGGTTTCGGGATGGTAATGGAGCTTCATGGTTCGCGCCCGGGCCGGCCCTTACAGCAACGAAAGCGCGGCGGCTTCCTCCGATGCGCGGCGGACCGCCGCCTCGACCGCCGGCCATTCCTGGGCCAGCATGTTCCAGACCCGCGCCTCGTCGGCGCGGCCCTTGCGCTCGCAGATGTCGTAGAGACGGTAGGCCAGCAGGCGCGCGGCCTCGCCGTTGTCCGGCCCCATCGCGGTGAGGAGCCGGGCCGCCGCCTCGCTTCCGCCGTCGGGGGCCTCCAGGACCCGCGCCAGATGCTGCGCGCACTCCCAATGGGTGATGTAGCGGTCGGCAGTGGGGTTCCAGTCGGCGGGCAGCTCGTCGCGGCGGAGCAGCCGCGCTGTCCCGCCCTGTGTAGCGATGGCGCCGGCGTCCACGAGGGCGTCGATGCCGATGTCGTAGGCTTGCGCCATGGTGATGGCGTCGCCGGAGCCGCCCGCCGACGTGCCGAACGCCTCGAACCAGTCGATGCAGAAGCGGGTTTCCGGGTCGTAGCCCGTGGCCTCCTCGCCCGAGATCTCGTCGCGGGTCCGGTTGATGAGCGCGATCGCCGCGCGCACAGTCATCGGCGTGTCGTCCGGCTCCAGCACCCGGGCGCAGGCGGTGAAGACGCCCATGCCGGGGCCGAGGGCCGCTTGCGCCATGTCCACCGGCCCGACCCCGCCGGCGCGGATATGCTTCAGCGCCGCCGGCAATTCGGCCCGCAGCCGCGCCACGAAGTCGCGCCGGGTGATGGTCGGCGCGGTTGCCGGGCGCTTGCGGCAGACCAGCACGATGGATGAGGCGAGGGCGTTTGCCCCGATACCGATCGAACGCGCCGTCCGTTCCGTTCGTACCGGCCATGTACCGTCGATGATGTAGCCTGCGTCTACGACCCCTTGCAGAAACGTCGCCCAGCCGGGCGATGTCAGCCCCTCCTTCGCCACCTCCGATTGCTTGAAGGCGTAGTAGACCGTGGCCGGAAAATCGTCGGCGCCGGATACACGCATGTTCCGCAATGCACGGCCCATGCCGTCCATGAAGAACCGCTCCGCTTCCGCCTTGCCGCCGTGGCGGTAGGGAGTCGCCACGAGCTCCTCGTCCTTCGGTGCCAGCAAGCGGCGGAACAGGTTGGGCCAGACCCCGCGCAACGCGCGGCGCTGCCAGACGTAGAAGAAATCGGACAGGTCGGCGTAACCGATGTTGTCGTAATACGGTGGATCGGTCGCAATGACCGCCCCATCGGCAAGGCGCGTTTCTCCGGCGGCGTGCTGTTGGATGACGGTTGCCGGCGTTCCGGCGGGTGCCAGTTCCCGGACGGCCCTGGCCACCCAACTCATCGCCGTATCGCCCCAATTCCCGCTTGCGGAGCTGAACGGATTGCTTTCCGCGAAATCCCACACCATCGGAATCGCTTGGCGAGCAAAGCTGCTCCGTATGAACTCGCCGCTGTTGGCCCACGTCGCAATGCTGCTCCAGTAGTCCGCAGCGCGTCCCACTCCCAACCCCAAATACGTCGCCACCGCGTCGGCATAGGCTTGCGCGCCGGTCCCACCCTCGGCGAGCGGAACGTCTTCCCCTGGGTACGCCGGCGTCCCGCCGGCATTTTCATTCGCGGGCGCTTCTCCCTTATGCCGGCGGGACGCCGGCGTACCCAGAGACGTCGGCGTACCCAGAGACGCCCGCGTACCCAGGGTGGCGGATGACCACGGCCAGTCCTCCGCGCGTTCGCAAAGCCGCGCCTTTACCGGGTTCTCCTGAATGTAGCGGCGTGCCGCCGCCAAATGACCCTCGTCCCGTATGTAACGGTCGAAATATTCCCGCGCCCAGAACGGACCGCTTCGTCCGAGAAGTCGGTTGGCCTGCTTCGATGAAAACGACTTCCACGCCTGTACGATGTCCGAGAGGCGGTGCCCCGGACTCTGCTCGATCAGCACATGCACGTGGTTGGGCATGATGCACCATTCGATCAGCCGGTAGCGCTCGCCGTCGAAATGCAGCAGCGCGTCCTGGACCATCCGTGCGATCTCGGGTCGCCGCAGATGGCAGGCGCCGTAGCCGGCGTCTTCATACTCGGCGATGCGCTTGCGCAGTTCGGCACCGTCGCCGTGCGTCGCCTCGTCCCGCCACCGCCGGAGCAGCTCTTGCGAGACGCTGTCCGACAAGCGAAAGGTGATGCTCTGGACAAGGTCTCCTGAATCGAAATGGGGATGATAGCCCCGAGAGTACCAACCCGAGTGCTCTCCCCCTGGGTACGCCGGCGTCCCGCCGGCATTTTCATTCGCGGGCGCTTCGCCCTGATGCCGGCGGGACGCCGGCGTACCCAGGGGAGAGGTACCCGTGAGATCGTGCATGATTTGTTCGCGCGCTTCCGCGACTAAATCGGAGAACGTCGTCAGCGCGGTCAATTGACGCGGGGTGAAGAGGTCGGCGAAGGTCGAAAAACCGTATGGTATGCACCAGATATTTCGTGGATCGTCGGAAAGCTCCTGTTCCGGCCGCCACGTCGACTCCGCTTCCCGCGCGACCGCCTCCATCTCCTCCGTGGGGTCGAGATAGACGCGCCTGCGCCTGCCCTCCGCCACCACCGCCATCAGACGCGCGCCCATGCGCCCGGCCATGCCTTCGGCCTTGATGTGACCGCCTGAAATCGGCACGCCCGACAACAGGCATACGAAGTTCGCCCCACGCCCCACCTTGGCACCCGTCCTGGCCTTCGCCAACTCGTCCGGCCCGATGCCGCGCGTCTTCACGGTGAACCGGTAACCGCCGTTCTCCACCACCGGAACGACGATCGCTTCCTTTCCCTTCTTCGACGACAGCACGAAGGAGCTCGCGAGCGGCACGTGCGCACCGCGCAGCATCGGGTCCGGCGAGGCGACGGTGCGCGCCCATAGCCAGGCGATGACGGTGAGCTCTCGCCCGGCATGGGGAGCGAGGTCCGGGCGCGCTTCGGCCATCGCGGCCGTCACCGCCGCCTTCGGGTACAGATGCCCGATCCGCTCCCGCGCCCGGTCGCGCATCCATCGGCCGTAGTACCGTACGTCCTCGGCCAAGCCCCGCGCGCCCCGCCACACCACATGCGGGTCCGCGTCGGGATGGACCGGCGGCCGTCCCGCGAATTTCGGCGGGATCTCGCAGGTCGCCTTGGAGACCAGCACCGCGACCGGGTTCAAGTCCGAGCCGCGGGCGCGGAGCCCCAGCCGTTGCGCTTCGAGCGGGATCGACCCGCCGCCGCAGAACGGATCGCAGACCGGCGGCGCGTGCTCGGCCAGATACGCGAGCACCGCATCCGTGTCGCCGCGCGCCGGTGGCGTCTCGCCGCGTCCGCGCGCCAGGGATCGCGCGATCTCGTATCGCGCCTTGCCCATGACGTGCCGGTTGCCGCTCGCCTTCCACTGGACCATCTCAGCGATGACCTCGTGCAGCCGCTTGCGCTCGCGGGCCTGCGCCTCCTCGGTCGGGAACTCCTCCGGCCAGGACGAGGGGTCGTCCACGATCTGCGCGAACAGCACCGCCCGGCACGCCGCCAGCGGCCGGCGTGCCCACCACAGATGCAGCGTCGAGGGGTGCCCGTGCCGGATCGACTTCTCCCGCGCCGAGGCCGCGTTGATCGCCTCCAGCGGCAACGAGACCTCGATGAGCTTCCGGCGGTGGGCGGTCACGGGCAGCTCTCGTCTGCCGTCCGTGAACCAGCTCTGCTTGCGGACCGTGTTCGGCAATCCATTCCGATCTACCACCTACGGACCCGCAACGGTTGGACTGCGGCAAGCGTTGGACGGGTTCAGCGCCAATCGCCACCCTCCGGGAGAGTCGCACGCGGATCGACACCTCCAATGCCGGAGGCCCGGTACCGGCACACCCATTACCCGGTGCCGTCCCTGTCAGCCATTCCGATTCTGGAATCTGGTCGGATTCCGCCCCAGCGGGGGTTCCAGATTGTAGCTCGGCTTGATCTCCACCCCCAGCTTCTTCAGTTTCCGCTCCAACTCCTCATGAGCGGTTACCGTGCCGATGTTGATTCTCGTGTTTCTCTTGAGCACATCCTTCAGGCTCGAGGGAGGCACGATCCGCTTTTGCGACATGTCAGAAATACTCCCTGGTGTGAACGAAGGAGACGAGTTGCTCTCGGTTCATGTAGTCCTTCAACAAATCGAAATACTTTCGGATGGCTTGGCCCAAAGCAGAATCATGCTCGAAATCTTCGATCTCCAGCTTGATCTCCTCACCCCGTAACGTTTTCATGTCGATCGCTCGTCCATGAGAATGCCATTTCCCAGGGTCATTGAGCAATTCGGCAATCTCCTTGGCACGCTGTACCTTCATGGCTTCCGTCACTGGTTCCTGCTTCGCTTCCGTCCTGGTCCAGTTCTTGAATTTGTACTGGGAAAGCCACTTGATGAGAAGATCCTGGGACAACTCCCTGGCCTGCTCGAATTGATACAGTTCGCCGAGATCCAGTTTCGTAAGAAGCGCATACTCTGCGGTCGTAAGTTCGTCTTCCTGCGCCTTCTCGTTGAGGCGTTCGTACTGGTTCAGGTACGACAGTGCAGGAACCAGTTTTCCGTCTTTTTCGATTTGTGGATCAATCGGCCCCAGGCACGACAGATGATCCATCATGATTCGAGCGGCGCTCAACGCAAGTATCGTTCCGGCGGACATGGCCCGATCCGGTACGATTACCGTGACTCCGCCATAGAGCGACCGCAAGGCGGTAACCATTCTCTCGACCACCTCTACCACTCCACCTGGAGTGTCGAGGATCACGGCCACGGAACTCTTCTTGCAACGAAGCATATCCATGGCGTGACGAAGTTGCTGTTCGAGGCCCGGGAGAATCGGGCTGATGATCGCTACTACATCAGCATCGAGCTTCCCTCCGATCTCGTCCAGATGCCGGGTCAACTGGTCCCTGATGTGAGAATCAACCGGCCTCATGGCAATGCGATGCTCCGCTGCGCCGTCATGCTCCGATCCCCCTTGCCGTGCGCCCCAACTCCGGGGCCAACCCCGGAAAGTGTACACCTGTGTGACGCGTTCCAATCGCCGCCTACGGCCCCCCTCCGCGGGCGGGCTCGCCCGCCGCCCGCCGGATCGCCTCCACCGAGATCGCCCGCGAGACCTCGGCGAAGCCCGGCTCGGGGCCGAAGACCCGTGCCGGGTCCGGTAGGTAGATGGGTTCCTGCGCGATGCCGCGCTCGACCGGCGCCACGGCCAGGATGTATGCGTCCCGTGCGTTGTACGCGGCCAGCATCTCGTTGCGGGTGACGGTCACGGCGCGGGCGTCCGCGCGCCGGCCCTTGACCTCGATGAAGCGCAGGCGTCCCGCCCCGGCTTCGCGGCTCTCGACGTCGTAGCCCCGATCCTCCGTTGACACGTCGCGGGGTTCGTGCCCCAGGGCGCGTTCCCGCTCCATGACGGCGTTCATGGCCGCCGCTTCGACTTCGGCGCGCGCGTCCGCGTCCGCGGAATCCGCGGGTCCGGGGTCGGCCCCCGCTCCCGCTTCCTGCCGGGCGAGCCACGCCGTCGGCACGACCAGGGCGGCGCCGCAGATTTCGGGCGGCAGCGGCGCGACGTCCCGCTGCCGTTCGAGATCGGCGAGCCGCAATTCGAGGCGGTCCGTCAGCGCCTCGCATTGGCGGCGGAGGTTCCGCGAGTTGAGTCGGGGCTTCCGGCCGGCCCTCTCCTCCGCCTCCACCTCCAGCGCACGGTGCTGGAGGTAGACGATCTCGCGGCGCAGGCGCTCCTTGACCGCCGCTTCGACCTTCCCGATCTCGGACCATCTCCGGTCCTTCACCTCTGCCAGATGACGCGGCGCCAGAACGGCGATGGCGTGCGCCCGCGCGCGGTCCTCCCACGCTTCGTCGAGCCAGGATTCGGCCAGCGCGGCGGCGATCCCCTCCCGTTCGCTGTCGCGCGGCGGGCGGCAGTCGAGATAGGGGGCGGAGCCGGCATCGGCCGCCTTCCCCTCGCGGTCCAGCCAGACGAACTGCAACCGCTCCGATACCGACCGGGGTCGGCCGTTCGCCGCTGTCCGGCCGTCGCGAAGCGCATGGCGGAGAAAGACCAGCACGCGCGGGGTGTCGTGGCGGCTCGTTTCGTCGACGAGGACGGCGCCCCGCGTGAGCAGGTCGCGGTGACGCTCCAGCGTGAGATCGACGAGGGCGTCCAGCAACGGATGGCCGGGCGTGACCAGCGCGGCCTGGGGCCGCCCGGGAATGCCCGCCTTGTCGAAGCAGACGCGCCGGTAGCGCGGCAGCACCGGGTCGGTGCGGCCGATCGACCGATCGCGGTCGCGGAGGTTCGGCGGAACGCGGGTGAGCTCGAAGCGACCCGTCTCCCGCGCCCGCGCCACGCCGCCGGCCTCGGCGAACGCGGCCTCGAAGAACGAACGGATATGGTGCGGTTGCAGCCGCCGCGCCGCCGCCCGCTCCATCTCCTCGCGCACGCCCCGGACCGAGGCCGGGTCCAGCCCCTCGCGCGTGAGCTTGCCGCGGGCGACCAGGGCCTCGACGCGTGCGGTATCGACCGCCCCGTCGATCGCCCGGAACAGGCGCGCACGCACGTCGGGACGCTCGCCGTAGCGGATCGCCTCCACGAACAGGTCCCGGAGGGGCCGGGCCTCGAACAGCTCCCCGAGCACGTCGTAGACCTTGCCGCCCAGCGTTTCCCGCGCGGCCTCCAGCTTTTCCAGGAGCCGCTGGTACACCGCCCCTTCCCGGGTCTCGCCCGCGACCAGGTTCCACAGATGGCAGATTTCGGTCTGCCCGATGCGATGGATGCGCCCGAAGCGCTGTTCCAGCCGGTTGGGGTTCCACGGCAGGTCGTAATTGACCATCAGATGCGCGCCGCGTTGCAGGTTCACCCCTTCCCCCGCCGCGTCGTTGGCGACCAGGAAACGGACCGCCGGGTCGTCGTTGAAGGCGGCGATCGCGGCCCTTCGCCGATCTCGCGGAACCCCGCCGTGGATCACCGCGACGGCGCCGGGCTCCCCGGTGCGGTCGCGGATGCGGCCCGCGAGATATTCGAGCGTGTCGCGGGCCTCGGTGAAGATTACGATCTTGCGCCGTGCGCCATGGGCGGGGCCGGGGCCGGCGACCAGCGGATCGTCGAGGATCCGGTCGAGCTCCCGCCACTTGGCATCCTCTCCCGACCGGCGGAGCGCCGCCGCCAGCGCCTCCAGCCGGCCGAGCTCCGCGATCTCCGCTTCGAGCTCGGCGATGGTCCGCGCCGCGGTCGCGCGATCGACCAACCCGTCCTCGTAAGCCTCCAGCTCCTCTCCGGTGGCGTCGTCGAAGAACTCGTCTTCGTCGAACACCGGTTCGGACGCGGGCGGCGAGACCGGCCGCGCCCCGTTCGCGGCGGGGCCGGCGGGCGCGCGCCGCTCCTCCTCGAGGCGTGCCTTGAGCCGCGCGCGCCGGCGTTCGAGCGATTCGTGGATCGCGGCGGGCGAAGACGCCAGACGCCGCTGCAGGGTCTGGAGCGCGAAGCCGACGTTGTTGCGCCGCCGGGAGCCGTCGCCGCCACCGGCACCGCCGATCCGGTCGGCGCGGTTCATCTCTTCCTGCACGTATCGGGTGACCGCGCCGTAGAGCGCCGCTTCTCCGGGCGAGAGCCGGTAGGAGACCGTGTAGGCCCGCCGTTCCGGGAACAGGGGGCTCCCGTCGAGGCGGACCAGCTCTTCCTTGGTGAGGCGCCGTATCATGTCGGAGGGATTGGCCTTGTGGACGCCTTCGCGAAAGCGGCCCTCGAAGCGGTCCGCGTCCAGCAGCCCCATGAACAACTGGAAATCCTCCTCCTTGCCGTTATGGGGCGTCGCGGTCATGAGGACGAAATGGCGCGCAAGCCGGCCGGCCAGGGCGCCGAGCTGGAAACGCTTGGTGTACCTGACCTCCTGCCCGAAGAAGCTCGCCGACATGCGGTGCGCCTCGTCGCAGACGATCAGGTCCCACGCCGGCGCGGCTTCGAGCCTGGCCTTGAGGTCGTCGTTGCGCGCCAGCATGTCGAGCCGCGCGATCAGGCGCGGCCGGTCCGCGAACGGGTTGCCGGTCGCGGAGGTCTCGACCTGCTCGCGGCTCAGGATGTCGAACGCGAGGTCGAACTTGTCCGCCAACTCGTCCTGCCACTGCTCGACCAGCCCGCCCGGCGCGACGATCAGGCAGCGTTCCAGGCTGCCCCGGATCAGGAGTTCCTTGATGAGGAGGCCGGCCATGATCGTCTTGCCGGCGCCCGGATCGTCGGCCAGCAGGAAGCGCAACGGCTGGCGGTCCAGCATCGCGCCGTAGACTGCCGTCAACTGGTGCGGCAGAGGCTCGATCCGGGAGGCGTAGACGGCGAGGAGCGGGTCGAACAGGTAGGCGAGGCGGATGCGCAACGCCTCCGAGGCGAGCCGGAACAGATGGCCGTCGCCGTCGAACGCGAAGCGGCGGGCCGCATCCTCCATCCGCAGACGCGGTTCGTCGTCGCGGAACAGAATCCGCTCGCCGAGGCCGTCGGGTCCTTTCCAGGCGACTTCGAGGGCATCCGGCCCGCAAGCGCGCGCCGAAAGGATCTCCACCGCCGCCTTGCCGGCAAGGCCGGATACGCGACCCCCCGGCACGATGCTTTCGAGCTTCACGGTATCGATTAGCCCCCTTCGACCGCCGCCTGCCTCCCGCGCCGGATTGTCCCCGAGGCGACGGCCGCCGCCAAGTTCGGCTCTCCTCACCATCGGAAGATGGAGAGGAGAAAATTCTCGAAAACATGGTGCTGCATCGTCGCTCGCCTTGCCGCTCACCGCCACGTCCCCGTGAAATTCCGGATGCCCGAACTTCCGGTGAGGCCCAGTCTTTTCCAATACGAAGATGAGCCTGAAGGTGGGAGGTAGAAGGAGCCGTAGTCGGAGTTGGGAAGTGAGTGAATGGAAGGGGGATGTTGAAGTGCACGAAGGACCTGTGCAAGCCCTGATCGGTCTGGAACCCGAAGGTTGAAGCGGCGGCGACAGGACAGGCGAGCGGTCGGAGCGGTGGGAAGGGGGCCGCCCCAGGGAGGTCCCCCGACCGGGCATGGTCGGGCGGTGGGGTTGCGCGGGTGGGATGGGAGGTCAGGCCGCAGCGCTCCAGGTGCGCCCGATGGTGCGGAACAGTGCGTCGCGGGCGTCGTTGAGCGCGTGGACGGCGTCGAGGTCGCTGACGGCGTGGGCGATGGCGTCGAGCGGGTCGAAGGTGACGCCGGATTTGAGGAAGCGCTCGGCGTGGTCGGGGGACTTGAGCTTGGTCGTTGCGGGGTCATCACGTCGCGGTCGCGGTAGCGCTTCGTGACCCGGCCCTTGGCGTCGAGTGTGTCGGTGGGGAACACAGACAGGGGCGGTGGTAGTTGAGGAAGGGGGAGAGCACGCGCTGGGTGAGCTCGTTGACCACAGGCGCGAAGCGGCGCGGGATATGGCCGTGGCCGAGGTGCTTGCGCACCACGCTAGCGTTCTTGCTCTCGGCGAGCGCGTTGTCGTTGCAGTGGCGGGGGCGGGACTTGGTGAGCTCCCCGATGCGCAGCTTGTTGAGCAGGGCGGCGACACGGTGGTTGACGTACTCGGAGCCGTTGTCGGCGTGAATGCCCTGAACCACGAAGGGGAACGCCTCGATGAGCCCTTCGAGCACCGGCAGCAGGAAGCGCTCGGAGAGGGCCTGCACGGTCCCCACGAACTGGAACTGGGTCACATCATCGACCATGTTGATGTGGTAGACGCCCCCCGATGGAGACATTCGGGGGCAGGCCTTGGCCCCGTCGTGGTCGCCCTGATGCACGGTATCGACACGCACATAGCCGGGCTGGCCGCCCGGTTGGGGCTTGCGCCGCTGCCCGATGGCGTTGTGTGTCGCCTGGGTCTTGCCCACCACCGTGCGCCGGCGCCGATAGGTCACCGAGCGGCGCAGAGCCTGCCCCCGCGGAAGCGGGGGTTGTACAAGTGACCGTTCGACAGCCCCGCCAACCGCTCGAACCGCCCATCGCCGAACCTCTCGTACTGGCGCCGCATCAGCGCCCGCGTCGCCGGCCCCGACATCTGGCCCATCGCCGCGTCCACCACCGCCAGCCGCCGAACGTCGGCCCGCGTGTAGCGCCGCTCGAAGGGATGCGCCGGCGCACCACCGCGCCGGTCCTCGATGCGCCCGGTCTCCCGATGCTGGCCGATCAGCCGGGTCGGTTGCGCCCTCGACCGCCCCGTCACCTTCGCCAGGTAGCGCCGGACCAGCCCCTTGTCCGGCTTGCCGAGCCGCCCGTAGTCCAACCGCACCAGCGCCCGGCGCACGAAGCGGTTGCCCGCGAGGTGGCAGTGGAGGGCGTGACGGCGTAGCGCCGGGAGGAGCCGAACGAATGAGACCTCTTCCGTCCGCCGTCCCCCGATCGAGCCGGGGGACGGCTCTGAACCCGGCGGATCCGGGCGTCGCATTTTTATACTTTGCGATGGATTTGGTATTAACCCCGGCGGACCCGGACGTCACCCCGCTCGGACGACTTGGACGACCTCGTCGTCGGCCCCGTGAAGGAGAAGCAGCGTGCCTGACGCGGGCAGCAGGACACGCACGGCAGAAGGCGAGGGCGGCGGGTAGCTCAGGCTGATAGCCTGATCCACGAGACGTGGTGTCCGGCCTTCCTGCCCTGCTTCCTCTTGCACAGGCGAGCCACCTTGTCGAGGCCGCTGTTTGACAACATCTTCCCTGCTGTATGAGAAGTTGAGCAGCGACGAAGCTGTTCGTCACCCAAACCAGAGAGACTGATGACCACCGAGACCACCGACAGCGCGATGTACATCCCCCGCCCGACGCGGCGCGTCGTTCTGAGGCCTTTCCGGGTTTTCAACGCGGAGGGCGTCCCCTACCGGAACCGGCGTCGGTTCGCCACCGCCGTGGACGCGGCGGCCTGGATGGCCGAATCCGGAGTCTCCGGCTTCATCCAGAATCAGGTCTCCGGAGTCAGCCTCCTCCCGGAGGAGGTCGCGCGCCACCACTCGGTCGGCGCCCCGGGGGTATCCGTGACGACGAACGACGTCGGTTATGAAGATGCCCTGCGCCGGACGTTGTGGCTCTGGGCCGACAAGCACCACCGGGACGAGCTCGATGGCGGTCCGCGGCTGAAGCGTCCGCCGGTTCTGGCAACGGGGGCCGCATCGAGGAATGTCCTGGTCCCATCGCAGAGGTCGAAGGCGGATGGCATCCGCGCCGCCATCCGGGAAGGGCAACGACATCGCTGGTTTCGCAGCCTGAAGAGCTCCCAAGCCCTCACGCAGAGTGTGTTCGGGGCGATCCAGACCTTCGACTGCCTCGATCTGCTCCAGGACGTGCCCGCCGAATGCGGGCGGCCGGCTTTCTACGAGAGTGCCGACGGCTGGACGCTCGACCTCGAGCACAGTTTGCGCGACCTGGGAGAGCCCAGACCAACGAGTGTCGACGTGCTGGCCAGCGGACCGGGAGTGCGGGTTGCCGTCGAGTGCAAGCTCACCGAGGGGGAGTTCGGCACCTGCTCACGCCCGCGCCTGCGTCGCGGCGACGAGACCTGGCCCGAGCAGTATTGCAACGGAAGCTACACAGTACAGCACCGGCGCCGCAGCCGCTGTGCGCTGACGGAGATCGGGATCCGGTATTGGGACCATCTCCCCCGCTTGTTCGACTGGCCAGACGACCGCGACCATGAGCCGTGCCCGTTCGGGGAGACGTACCAACTGGCAAGGAACGCGCTGGCCGCGACCCTCACACCGGACGGCCAGCTCGGTCCGGGTCAAGGACACGTGCTCGTCGTCTACGACGCGCGCAACCCCGGCTTCCGGGGTGAAGCCAAGGCCGAACAGCAGTGGAAGGCAGTGGTCGCCTCATGTCGCGTCCCGGGACTGGTGCGCCGCGTGAGCTGGCAACGGCTGATGGCGGCCATCGCAGACACGCAGGAACTGGCGTATCTCGTGGACGGTGTGGCGGAGAAGTACGGCCTGGAGCCGGACCGGTCATGGAGCCAAGCCGGAGGCCCGGTCACTCGCTGAGGGTGCACCGCCGCGCCTGACTCCTCGTGGTATCGGGGCTGACAGCCACGATCCAGGAGTGTGGCTCCGCGTTCGCCGAAGTCGTCGGTGCTCCATCTTCCCGTTGTCGCCTTCTTCGTCGTCTCCGCTGCGGCTTGGGCGCAGGCCAGCTCCCAGTCCTCCACCGACGGACTCACCGTGGCGGCGGAGCCCTCTTGCATGGCTCCAGGCCGTCGCGCCTTCCGCCGCGGCCGGACGCGCCGGACAGGTCGGCAGGGAACACGGGCCGCGCGGAGCGCCGGCCGAAGTCCTGGTGCGCGCGGTCCCGGTTGAGCCACCAGCGCTTTCCGCCGCCCGCAAGCCACGCGCTCGCGAGATCGCAGCGGACGGCCCCGCGATCCTTTGCGTCGCAGGATGCCGAGCGCGAGCGCGCGCACCGGCGCCGGCTCCAGGTCGCACAGCCCCCCGAACGCCTCGCGGATGCGGAGGCGGGCCGCGCGGCAGGCCCGTTCCAGCGCGTCCCGGTCCACGCCCACCACGGCGGCGCGCGTCCGTTCCAGCGTGCGCCCGATGGCCGAGCCGTAGCCCAGCTCGGCCAGGGCGTCCCAGCGCAACCGGCGCGCGACGAGGACCGGCAGGTCGGAGCCGGCCCTCGCGTTGCCCGGCTCCTCGTGCAGGCTGCACACCATGCGGCGCAGCTCGCGCACCCAGAGGTGCATCCCGACGTGGAGAAAGGGCCGCATCCGGCCCGGCGGAGCCTCGGCTTCGGGACCGGCATCCATGGCGGCACCGATCTCGGCATCGACGCCCGCTTCGGCGACCGCACCGGACACGACGCCGGCTTCGGTGGCGCCGGTCCCGGCGCCTCCCTCCCGGCGGCGGGCGACGGAGACGAGGGCGCAGAGCCCGTTCAGCACCCCGAGCGCCTCGCGATCGTTCGCCACCGGGAGGCTGCGGCGCAGGCGCTCGACGATCCCGGACATCGGCTTCGGGCCGCCGTCCAGCACCCGGAAGCACCCGGAGCAGGTTCACGAACGCGGCGTGCTCGCGGAGCCGGTCCGCCAGCGCGAGCCGCCATTGCGCGGCCCCGAACGCGCCCTCGATGGGCGTGTCGAAGAACAGCTCGTGCTGGGCGCGGAGGTATTGCTCGGCCGTCGCGTAGCGCGCGGGGTCCACGCGGGCGGCCAGATCGTCGCGCGGGTGGAGATACCGGCTGATCACCGCATCGCCGAGGAAGGCGTCGATGCTCTGGCGGGTCTCGCCGACGACCGCGTCCGGCTCGAAGCGTTGGCCGAAGATGCGGAAGACGTATTCGAGCAGCTCCGCTTCGTCGCCCGCCCCGTCCGCGGCGCCCGCCCCGTTCGCGCTGTCCGCACCGCCCACGCCACCTGCGCCGCTTGCCCCGTCCGGGCGGCGCGCGTCGCCCCCGCCGCGTGCATGGCCCGCGCCGCCGAGGGTGGCCGACGTCCCGACGCAGGTCAGCTTTCCCGGCGACACCCGGAGCCGGACCCGCAGGCGCCGGACGAGGCAGGCGAGGTCCGTCCCCTGGGCGCCGTCGAAGGCATGCAGCTCGTCGACCACCAGGTAGCGCAGGATGTCCGGCCCGTTGTGCCGCCAGAGCCGGAAGTCGAAGGGCCGCACCAGGAGGTAGTCCAGCATCTTGTAGTTCGTGAGCAGGACGTCGGGCGGCCGGTCGCGGAGGGTGTCGCGGTCCGTGATGACGTGGTCCCGGCCCATCGTGGTGTGCGGGGAGCGTTGCGGCCGGTTGTCGCGCCCGACGAAGAGCCCCGCCGTGACCTTGCCGCGCAGCGTCGGGCTGCGGTCGATGGTCCGCGCGATGTGCCGCGCCTGATCCGATGCGAGCGCGTTCATGGGATAGATGAGGACGGCCTTGATCCCAGGCGCCGGGGACTGCGCGCGGCAGTAGTCCAGGATCGGAAACAGGAAGCACTCCGTCTTCCCGGAGCCGGGGCCGGCCGCGCCGGTGGTCGGGCGCCCAGCGGCTGCGGCGGCTCCCGTGCCGGCGGTCGGGCGTCCGGCGATCCCGGCGGCTCCCGTATCGACGCCCCTGTCGGCGCCCGGGCGGACGGCTGACCGCCCGGCGCCCACGGCGGCTTCGGAGCCCGGGCCGGAGCTTGTGGCGAGGCGCTGGTGCCGGTACGGGGTGAACCCGAGCGGAATTTGCGGGAAGGACCCGCCGCCCTCCGGGGCCGGCTGGAAAGGCAGGGCGATGGAGAGGTACGGCCCCTTGGCGAGGTTCCCGGGCTCGGCCAGGAAGTCGTTCACCACGCCCGCGAGCGCCGGGCTGGACGGCCCGAAGCCGGTGGCGAGGAAGTCGCGGAGCGCGCCGGCGACCTCGGAGGCGACGACGGAGGGGATCATGGGGGCGGGCGATGCACTATTTCTTGCGCTGGAACCGCGCGACGACGCAGAGGATGTGCTCGGTCAGACGATGCACGGTCGTGGAAGGATTCCCTTCAGGATCTCCTTCTTCTACACGACGGGCAAGTGCACTGTCAGCCCTTCCGACCGCGTCTCGACAATTGCTCCTGATCACCTCCGGATCGTCGAAAATCTTTCCCTTCTTGTTGCTGTAACCCGGACACAATTCACCGAGCTTTTTTTGGCATTTGTCTCGACCTATCTGAGCGTTGCATTCTTGATAATGGTAGAGCCCCCAAAGCTCGAAACACGGATTGGATATGGCAAGCTGGATGCCGTTTCCGTGCGCCATGTCCTTCGCTTCGTCGAATCGCGGATGTTCGTCCCGATCGAACATCGCCCATACGGTATCCCGGCCTCCGTGTGGATCGCGCTTCGATGCTCTCGATTGCTCGACCGCACGTTCGACAACCGAGCGAGGATCGCCGACACCCCCGATCAAGACCAGCCTTACGGCCTTCCGGTCTCCGAAGAGACGGTCGAATGCTCTGAGATATCGGGGTTCCGTGATGGCTCCTTCCGCAACGACCACGATCCGCCGGGCCGGGCTGCGGAAAGGGGCTTGACGGCGTATCCGCCTCGCGGGGCGGTTCTTGCGGCTCACCGCTCCGCCGCCGGAAGCCGGTCGTCATCGAATGCGACGAGGAAGTCGTCGGCGGCCGGCACTCCTCCAAGTCGTCCGCCACGGTATGCCTTTTCGATGTCGTCGCGCGAGCGTAGCTTGAAGTCCGTGAGCGGCGTGAATTCGGACACCCCTTCGCGGTTCTTGTCCGTCATCCAGATTTCGTCCTGCCGGACCACCCCGCCGCCGAGAAGAGTGACGTCGTGCGTGGAGAAGACGAGCTGCGCGCCGTGTGGATTGGAGCTTTCCTTGCTGAAAAGCGACACGAACGCCCGCGCAAGATTCGGATGAAGACTGGTATCCAGCTCGTCGACCACGAGCAGCGAGCCTCGCGACAGTGCCTCCAGCGCCGGGATGAGCAGGGAAATCAGCGTCCGGGTTCCCTTGCTCTGCGAACCGTAGCCCAACGTTCGAGCATCGCCCTCGGAGGTTGAATGGATGAAGAGAAGCTGCTTGCGAAATCCCATTTCTCCAAATGAAGATTCCTTCAAGGAGCCATTCTTGCTCAGGTCACCGAAGCGTTCCGCCGCTATCTGCGCAATATCCCGAACAAGTCCGAAGACATCCTCGCTGTGTTTCTCGTCCTTGACGTCGATCCTGCCGATGCCGACATCGGCCTGGTTGACCAACTCCACGAGACGTTCGAGGTGCTCGTAGTCGGCGAGACGATCGACGATGCTCGTTTCGTGCATGACCTCTCCTTCCGGAATGAACACCCAGCTCTCCACGAAATACTGGTACAACTCCGTGAGCAGTGGGTGGTTGTTCTGCGCGGCGGCCGAAAGGAAGAGGCTGTTCGGGCGCGTCAAATTTGCGATCGTCCGGTTTTCCCCCGGCAACCGACTTCCGACCTTTACGCGAACCTCCCGGTCTCGTGTTTCGCGCTCGAAGAGTATCCGGGTGCTCTGTCTTTCCTTGCGTACTATCCGATACAGCCATTCCTTGCAGAATTCCGTTGCCGTGTACTCGAAACCGTATTCGTATACGCCCTCGGGCCGATCCGACCCTTGGCCTTCCGCTGGTCGTCCGCCCACGGTGAAGGTGCAGTCGAAGCGCGTCGGCCTTGCTTCGCTCGCGCCGTCGAGCCGAAACGGCGCCCGGCGAATGCGGTCGGTTGCGTCCAGCGACTTGTGGGACTGGACGACTCCCCGCCGCATCTCGTCCATGGCGTCGATGAGGTTGGACTTTCCCGCCGCATTGGGGCCGTAGACCGCGGCGACGGGCACCGCAGCCTCCTTCAGCGTCGGCACGGGGATGACCAGCCCCTCGCGCTTGATGCGCCTGGATGCGCTCAGGAACAGCTCCTGGTAATCGCGGATGGAGCGATGATTGGCCACACCGAAGCGCAACAACATGCGTTTCCCCTCCGATAACGGACGTTACGGACGGAATCTGCCACAAACAGCCGCTAATGTCGCGGGGTAGATCGCGGTTTCCACGAACGAGGCGACTTCATGCCGAAAGAAAACAGTCGCTTGCGGGCCGCCCCCGTCGCCCGAGCGCATGGAGGGCTTCCGCCGAGACTGGAAGAAGACGGCAGATTGGGGGGTACTCCCGTCACGGCATCCGTCACGCAATTGAAGGGCATGGCGCCGAAACCCGAGCTCCCGATCAGCCTGGAGGCGATGGACAAGGCCCATCGCGAGGGCGGTGGCCGGGCGCTCCGCATGACGTTCAACCCCTCGCCGCCCGCCGGTACAGGAGCGCGTTGCCGGTCTCGCCGGGCGAGCACGTCCACGGAGACGGCGGCCAGCCATTTCGCCGCTCCCTCGCGGTCCCCGGCATCCAGCAGCTCATGATGGATTTCCACCGCATTTCCCGGCGGCCACTCCACGTCCGTCCAGCCGATCGGCCCCAGCGCAGGTCCCTTTCCCGTTTCTTCGCGTCTTCGCCGGTTCATCGTGGCTCCCGCCCCCACCTTCCGGTGTCCACCGCCCCTCTTCATTCCGGCAGTCCGCACATTCTCCACGTCGGGGGTCTCTCGGTCGGCCCCGGCGATGGATGCATGATACGGTCACCGTCCCGACAGCGCAGGGCGAAGGCTCGGCATCGCCGGCGGATTGTCCGGATCAACGCTCGCGCCGGCGGCCCCGGCGCTCCGCCGACCCGAGCCCGACCGGGAGTCGGCTTCGACCCTCCGCTCACGCCAATCGCACGAGCCCGGCCAGGAAGCCGGTGAACGGGCCGATCTCGCCTCGCACGCTCGCGTCTTCGAGGGCCGCCATGTAGTCGTCCCGCCGTTCGACCGGGATGACGGTCCACGGGTAGCCCCTCGCCGCCAGCATCACGTTCATCAGGAACCGGCCGATGCGCCCATTGCCGTCCGGGTAAGGGTGGACGTAGACGAACAGGAAGTGCCCGAGCACGGCGCGAACGGAGGACTCGGGCTCCTCGCGCAGAAGCTCGAAGAAAGCCGGCATCGCGTCGCGGACTGCGGGCGGGCTCGGCGGCACGTGCATCGAGCGCTGGATGTAGACGGGGGCGTTGCGGTATCCGGCAAGGTCGGCCGCCCGCACGAGGCCCGCGGCCACGCCCGGGACGAACAGCTCCCGGTACCAGGTCCGATGGTCTTCTTCCGCGACCGTTCCGGGAGGCTCTCCCCCGACCACCCGGCGGACGCTGCCGCGCACGGCCTGGTATGCCTGCCAGTAGCCGCGGGCGGCGAGCGCGTCGCGATGCGCCCGGTCTTCTTCACTGCGGACCGGGTTCCAGGCCCCGCCGCGCACCCGCTCGATCAGGGCCGGACTGACGCGATACCCCTCGATGGAGAGGGAGTGGTAAGCGTCCGTCGCGTAGACCCGGTCGAACCCTTCGAGAACGGCGTCAACGCCGCCCCGGCGTCCGGGCGGGGCGGGAAAGCGGTCGAGGACGGGGCCGCGCATCGTGTCCCACATCAGGCGTATGCGCTGAACCACGGGAGAGGCGCTCAGGCGAAGGGCGAGGGCGGGGGCCGGCGTCTCGAAGGGGTCGCGCTCGCGCACGCTGAAATCGGCCGCGCGCATCGTCTCGGCGATGTCGTCCGCGACCCGCTCCCGACCGATGGAGCGGAAGGCGGCGGCCAGGCGACCGGCGACCGTGCCGCCACGGCCGCCGTCGAGGAGGCAGCGAAGCAGGGCCGACGCATCGGGCACGAGGGCGAGTGCGGTGCGCGCATCGACCGGGTTTAGCCGGAAGAACCGGGCAGGGCACGCGATCAGCGCGGCAGGCAGGCTGAACGCGCGCATTCCGTCCAGCGTCACGACATCCTCTCCGCCGGGCGGCAATGCGGCGCGGACTTCGAGCAGGGACGTGCCGTGGGGCAACGGGGTGACTTGGTTGCGCCCCTTGGATGCCCGGCAGCACCCGGCCGTTTCGCACCGTCGGATGGAGAAGCCCCTCCGGGATCCCCCACGCTTCGGCTTCCGAAGGCCGCAGGTGGAAGAACCCGTTGGCGCCGCTGACGTATCCGATCCCGATGGAGGCGACGTCGCCGAACCGTAGCGAATCCGGGTGCGAGGCCGCCGCCCGGTAGAGCTCGCGGACCTTCCCGGGCAGCAGGTAGGGGCGAAGGCGGCGGTTCCACGACGTGCGCCATTCACGGGCCGGCACCGCAACCGCCTCGCGGGGCAGCTCCACCGGCGGCTTGAACCGGTCGAGCACGCTGAAGCGGAGCTCCGCGGTCCTGCCCCCGAGTCCCATCGGGGCCTGCCCCCGAGTCCCATCGGGGATCCCGCCGCCGAAGCCGCCGGCGTGGAGCAGCCAGCAATCCTCGGAGAGCTCCGGAAACAGCTTCGTGCGCACCGCGACGATCCGCACCTCGTCGAAATGCTCGATGAGGTAGTCGAGCAGGGGTGCGGCATACGGGGCATGGCCGATGGCCGCGGGGACGACGAAGGCCATGCGCCCGCCGGGCTTCAGCAGGCTCGCCGTCGCCACCAGGAACGGCGCCCAGGAGGCGGTGAGCCCCGAAAACCTCGCGCCCAGGCCGGCGCACAGTGCGAGGGCGCGCTTGCGCACCTCGCCGTTGAAGGTCTGGTAGCGGATGAAGGGAGGGTTGCCCGCGGCGCATTCGAAGCGCTCGCGGGTGCGCGCGGCCCAGGCGAAGAACTCGCCCTGGTGGACGCAGGCCCGGGGAGCCCGGCCCATCGCCACGGCCGCGGCCCCGGCGTCCTGCTCGACGCCGAAGCTGTTCCGGTGGGTGGCGATGAAGCGTCCGTCTCCGCAGGAGGGGTCGAGCATCCGGTCGCCGTCTTTGCGGACCGCCCACCGGACGAGGTTCGCAACGACAACGTCCGGCGTGTAGTAGGCGCCGGCCTGCTTTTGCGAGAGGCGGGTCATCGGGGCGCCCCGCGCTTATCCTCGATGGAGGGAGCGATGGATGGATGTGTCGATCGGCGGCGGCGGAGGAGCTGCGGTGCAGCTATTCGACCCGCGTCGTTCGACCCGATGCACCACGCCGTCCTTCAGCCGTCGAGATGCTCCATCCGGATGTGCGTCACGCGGCCCTCGACGACCGGCAGCGCCTCGATCCGTGCAACCGCCTCGCGTATCTGCCGTTCGCGCACGCGATGGGTCAGCATCACGAGCTTCGCCTGGGAGGCGCCGCGCGGTGGCTCGGGCTGCACCACCGCCTCAATGCTGATCCCCGCTTCGCCGAAGATGGTCGCGATCTCGGCCAGGACGCCGGGCCGGTCCGAGGCCAGCATCTTCAGGTAGAACGCGGTCTCCGCCTCTTCGATGGACACCACCGGCACCGTCGCCAGGGCGTCGGGCTGGAACGCGAGGTGGGGCACGCGATTGGTCGGATCCGTGGTCAGGGTGCGCACCACGTCCACGAGATCCGCGACCACCGCGGAGGCGGTCGGCTCGGCGCCGGCCCCGGGGCCGTTGTAGAGGGTTCGGCCCACCGCATCGCCCTTGACCAGCACCGCGTTCATGACCCCGTTGACGTTCGCGATCAGCTCTCGCTCCGGGACCAGCGTCGGGTGCACCCGCATCTCCACCCCGGCCCCGGTGCGGCGCGCAATCCCGAGGTGCTTGATGCGGTAGCCGAGCTGCTCGGCGTAGCCGACGTCTTCCGGCGTCACCCGGGTGATGCCCTCCGTATGCACGCGCTCGAAATCGAGCGGCATGCCGAACGCGATGGCGGCGAGGATCGCGAGCTTGTGCGCAGCGTCGATCCCCTCGACGTCGAAGGTGGGGTCGGCCTCCGCGTAGCCGAGCCGTTGCGCCTCGCCGAGGACGTCGGCGAACGCGGCGCCGCGCTCGCGCATCTCGGTCAGGATGAAGTTGCTGGTGCCGTTGATGATCCCCGCCAGCCACTCGATCCGGTTCCCGGCCAGCCCTTCGCGCAACGCCTTGATGATCGGGATCCCGCCGGCCACCGCGGCTTCGAACGCCACCATCACCCCGCGCGCGTGCGCGGCCTCGAAGATCGCGTTGCCGTGCATCGCGATGAGCGCCTTGTTCGCGGTGACCACGTGCTTGCCGCGTTCGATGGCTTCGAGGACGAGCCGGCGGGCGGGATCGATGCCGCCGATCAGCTCGACGACCACGTCGATGTCCGGGTCCCGGATGATCTCGCCGGGATCGGTGGTCAGGGGGAGCCCGGCGGTCGCGCAGATCCGCTCCTTGCCGAGCGACCGTGCCGCCGCCCGCGCGACCACCACGTCACGTCCCGCCCGGCGCGCGACCTCCTCGCCGTTGCGCCTCAGCACGTTGACGGTGCCGCCGCCGACGGTTCCGAGGCCGAGCACGCCGATCCGGACCGGGGTCATTCGCGCAATCTCCGTTGTCCGAGCCGCCCGTGACGGTCCGGCGGCAGTTCGTCATGGTGGCAGGTGGGGGTGCGGGTGCCCATCATGAGAGGTCCTCGCAGGTCACTGTGGCAGGGCGCCGCGACGTTTCCTCGGCGGCCAGCGAGGCCGCGCCGTCGCCGTCCGGGCTTCGTCGTGCAGACCGCAGACACCCGGCCGTTCCGACGAATGCAGCATGGCGTCTTCACGGCAGGGCCGAGGCTGTTCATTGTCACCCACCGGACACCCGGCGCGGAAGGCATCGCTCAATCCGCGAACGCCCGGGAAGCGAAGGGGGCAACAGGTCCGTTGCCGATGCAGGATTCGATCTCGATCCGCACAGTAGCGTCATTTGATCCATGTCGAAAACGCCCGGCAGCCGGAGTGCGCCAAGCCCGCCGTGCCGCCCGTGATGCTATGCTCGAAACATCTTCTGCGATCCTGGTGGACCCGAAGCATGAATCAGGCACTCGACATCGCCCGCAACGACATCCTCGGCCCCGTTGGCCTCTCCGAGACCGACCTCGAATCCACCCTGGGCCGGTTGCGCGAACACGCCGTCGACGAGGCGGAGCTCTACTTCGAATCGACGCGCTCCGAGGCGTGGGTGCTCGAAGACGGCATCGTGAAGGAGGGCGCCCACAACATCGAGCAGGGTGTCGGGGTGCGCGCGGTGAGCGGCGAGAAGAGCGGATTCGCGTACTCCGACGAGGTCGCGTTCGAGGCTCTCGCGCACGCGGCGTCGGCCGCGCGCAGCATCGCCCGCGGAGGCGGGGACGGCTCCGTCCAGGCTTGGCGCGGCTCTCCCGCGCCCGCGCTCTACTCGCCGGTCGACCCGATCGAGTCGTTCGGCGAGGACGCCCGCATCGCACTGCTGGAGCGCGCCGACACGGAGGCCCGGCGCATCGACCCGCACGTGCAGCAGGTGATCGTCAGCCTCGCTGGCGAGTACAGCCGGATCCTCGTCGCATCCAGCGACGGCACCCTCGCCGGCGACGTGCGTCCTCTGGTGCGGATGAACGTGAGCGTCATCGTCGAACGCGACGGGCGGCGCGAGCACGCCTCGGCCGGTGGGGGCGGGCGCTACGACTACCGCTACTTCACCGATGACGAGGACCGCGCCGGCGCATACGCGCGCGAGGCGGTGCGTCAGGCCCTCGTCAACCTCGATGCGGATCCCGCGCCGGCCGGCACGATGACCGTGGTGCTCGGGCCGGGCTGGCCCGGCGTGCTGCTGCACGAGGCGATCGGGCACGGACTCGAAGGCGACTTCAACCGCAAGGGCAGCTCGGCGTTCGCCGGGCGCATCGGCGAACGGGTCGCGAGCGAGCAGTGCACGGTGGTCGACGACGGGACCCTGGAACGCCGCCGCGGATCGCTCACCGTCGACGACGAAGGCACCCCCACCCGGTGCACGACCCTCATCGAAGGCGGGATCCTGAAGGGCTACCTGCAGGACAAGATGAACGCGCGCCTCATGGGCACGGCATCCACCGGCAACGGGCGGCGCGAATCCTACGCCCACCTGCCGATGCCCCGCATGACCAACACCTACATGCTCCCCGGCGGGTACGAGCGCGAGGAGATCATCGCGTCGGTGGACAAGGGGCTGTACGCGGTGAGCTTCGGCGGCGGGCAGGTGGACATCACGTCCGGGAAGTTCGTCTTCTCCGCGAGCGAGGCGTACCTGATCGAGGACGGCAAGGTCACGCGGCCGGTCAAGGGCGCGACCCTCATCGGCAACGGACCCGACGTCCTGACCCGCGTGAACATGGTCGGCAACGATCTGGAGCTCGACTGGGGCGTCGGGGTGTGCGGCAAGGAGGGCCAGAGCGTCCCGGTGGGGGTCGGGCAACCGACGTTGCGCATCGACGGACTGACGGTAGGGGGGACGAACGTCGAGGGGTAGAGGCACGGGCGGCGAATCACCACGGCCGCATACCACGGGTTGCGTCAACCGCTCCGCGCGTCCTCGCCGGGCGGTGGCGGCGCACTGCATGTCTCCGGAGGCGCTTCCACCCGGCCAACGTCGGCTCCATCCACGGCCGCCACCCGCGCCGGCAGCGACAGAATGGACGAGTCGTTCCTTCCCGTCCTGCAGGGCGAGGACGGCTGCCGGAGCCCGTTCCTGGACGGTGGTGCCGGCGCCGAAGACACTCCCCTCTCATTCCACCACGACGTACCGGTCGGGCAGGTTTCCGGGCCTGTACCGGTTGCCCGGATCGTCCATGCGCTCGAACACGCTCTTGTGGATCCGCGCTCCCTCCGGGATCTTTCGCGTGCGGCTGCCGCGGATCTTCCAGAATCCGGTACAGGAAGGGTGCAGTGCGCCGTGCGGGTCGGGTCGGCGTGCGGCAAGCTCGCGCTCCCTGATTCGGAGCCCGCACGCGGCGGCCCTGCCGAGCATCCAGTGCAGCGCGACGTTCGAGAGGCCCCGCTCCTCGTACCACCCGCCCACGTCGGAATGGGATCCCGCGAACCACACCTGCTCGATGGCCTGGCCCGGGAGGGCGTTGGCCTCGTCCCACGTGCACGGCGGAAAGTCCCAGCGCCTTTCGTCGATCGACAAGGCGTGGCACCCGAACGCCACGTCGGGGTTGAGCTTGGCGTCGTGAAAGCGCTTTCCCGCGTTGAGCACCAGCGATTCCACGGTATCCCATACCCCGACGAACCGGACCGGGCAGCGGCGCCCGAAGGCCTCGCGGAATCCGCCGGCCACGTCCTCGTTGCTCCGGGTGTTGTAGATCCTGGACGCATACTCGACGAGGTTGTCGTGGCCTGCGCCCAGCAGCCCGGACTTGTAGAGCATCCCGGCCAGCGAGCGCACGGTGAAGGCGCCGCGGCTGAACCCGAACAGGTAGACGTGGTCGCCCTCGTCGTAGCGGCCCATGAGGTAGCGGTAGGCGTCTTCGACGTTCTTCTGCAGGCCGTATCCGGTGGCCTGGTCGCTCAGGGCGCGGAGCGCTTTGCTCTCCTCGTGGTACTCCCAGCCACCGGTGCCGATGCCGGGGTCGTAGTACGCGGCCTGCCCTTCGTCTTTTTCAGCCAGTACGAAGGTCTCCACGACGTTCGTGTTGTTGCGCCCGTACTCGTTGCCGGTCCCGTCGCAGCAGATGACGATGTTCTTCATCGGGCTCCCCGTTCGTGCGGCGGCAGATCCCGCACCAGGCGCACGATAACGCAGGACGCAGAAGCTGCGCATTCCGGTATGGTGTACGGGGGATTGGTGGGAGCCGAGGGGATCGGCTCGTTGCGGGGTGATGGCGCCACCGGGCCGCGACAATCGTCCGCCGCCGCCACGCCCGGCGCGCGGCAGGACGTACTTCAAGCCATCGGGATGTTCAACCCCGCGCAGAGCGAGGGAGAGGCCGTGAGGGAGGAGCCATGCGGATCGTGAGCTGGAACGTCAACGGTTTGCGGGCGTGTGCGAAGAAGGGGTTTCTGGAGGCGCTCGCGCGGTCGGAGGCGGACGTCGTGGGCATACAGGAAGTGCGGGCGTTCGAGGCGCAGATTCCTGAAGCGGTGCGCTCGCCGGAGGGCTGGCACACGTACTTCGTCCCCGCCGAGCGCGCGGGTTTCAGCGGCATCGGGCTGTACACGAAGGCGGCGCCCGACCGCTACGAGGATTCCCTCGGGGAGCCGCGCTTCGACGCCGAAGGCCGGTACCAGCTCGCGCGTTTCGGCAGGACCGTCGTGGTCAACGCCTACTTCCCGAACGGCAGCGGAAAGGATCGGGACAACAGCCGCGTCCCCTACAAGCTCGACTTCTACCGCGCGGTGTTCGATCGCGTGGAACGCCTGTGCCGCCGCCACCCCGTGTTCGTCATCGGGGACTGGAACACCGCTCACAAGGAGATCGACCTCGCCCGTCCCGAGGGGAATCGCAAGAACAGCGGCTTTCTCCCCGAGGAGCGCGCGGAAGTGGACCGCTGGCTGGCGGCCGGGTGGATCGATACGTTTCGCAAGCGCAACCCCGAAGCGGGCGGGCAGTACACCTGGTGGACGCAAAGGGGCGGAGCGCGCGCGAGGAACGTCGGGTGGCGCATCGACTACGTGCTCGCCTCGCCCGGGGCGATGCGGCGGGTACGGGATGCGTTCATCTGGCCGCACGTGACGGGATCGGATCACTGTCCCGTCGGAGTCGATGTCGAGGATTGAAGGCCGGCTTGGAGCGGGGACGGAACGCAGAGCGGGCCGTGACGGGCGACGACGGCCTGCCGCCGGCCCGTGACCGTGACGCCCGGCCGGCTTGGAAAGCTTCCGGGAAACAGGTCGGTGAGCGCGACAGGACATGATCGGAAGATGCGCGCAATCCAGGTCGTTCGTCTTCTCGACGAGCCGATCATCCGCCCCCGCATGGACGGCCGGATGGGCTCGAACGTCAACGGTCCCTCGCTCATCCGGGTCCCGGAGTGGGTTGAGGACCCGCTCGGCCGCTACTACCTCTACTTCGCCCATCACAAGGGCGCGTACATCCGCCTCGCCTGCGCCGACGCGCTCACCGGCCCGTGGCGGGTGCACACGCCGGGGACGCTCCCGTTGGAGGCGTCGCACTTTGCAACCGAGCGCCCGGACCCCGAGAACGTGAGCGAGGGCGCGCGCCGGCAGGCGGCGGAGGCGATCGACCAGGACTACCTTCACCCGCACGTTGCGTCACCGGACGTACACGTCGACCTCGAGCATCGGGCGATTCGGATGTACTTCCACGGCATGCTCGACGATGGCGAGCAGCGCACCCGGATGGCGGTGTCCGCGGACGGCCTCACCTTCGAGACCCGCCCCGAGATTCTCGGCAACTCGTACTTCCGCGTCTTTCGACACCGGGGGGGGCACTACGCCCTGGTCATGCCGGGGGAACTGCGCCGCTCCCGCGACGGGCTCGGCGGCTTCGAGCCGGGTCCCGTCCTGTTCCGCCCCGGGATGCGGCACGCGGCAGTGCGCCTCGCCGGGGACGTGCTCGACGTCTTCTGGTCGAGGGTCGGCGATGCGCCGGAGTGCATCCTCCATTCGCGGGTCCGGCTTGACGGAGACTGGACGTCGTGGCGTGACGAGGGCGAGCGCGTGGTACTCGTGCCGGAACACGCCTGGGAAGGGGCCGGCGAGCCGATCGAGCCCTCGGTACGCGGGGAGGTCAACCGTCTCGTACACCAGCTCCGCGACCCCTGCATCTACGAGGAAGACGGCCGGACGTACCTGCTCTACAGCGGCGGCGGCGAGTCGGGCATCGGCGTCGCCGAAGTCCTGGGGCTCGGCAGTGGCTGAGCCGGACGGGAGGTCGTTCCGTGGACGAATGGTCGAGTCGCCAAGGGGTGCGAACGAGCGACCTGCAACGCCCGCCGGCCCCACCGGTCCCCGGACAGGACGGCTCCGAAAGCGTATCGATGCGGCGCCGCGCGAGCGGCGGCGTCGTCACGCCACCCGCATCACGCACACCCGGCCTTCGATCCCCACCTTCGCGTGATAGGGGTATGCGGCAAGCGAAAGGATCTCGACCGCCCTCCGCTCGTGCATTTCGTGGAACTTCGCGCCGAAGCCGAGATCGCCGATGCAGCGCTCGTTCACACACACGCAGAAGATCCCGTCGCGGGCGATGAAGGGAAGGACGCCGTCGAGCGCGCCGGCGCCGATGTGCGCTTCACCGAACGAGCCCACGCTGATCGCGGCGTCGTAGCGCCTGCCGTCGAGCGCCGCCGGCTCGTTCAGGTCGAGCTGCAGCAACTCGCGGTACACGCCCTTGGCGCGCGCTTCGTCGAGCATCGGTTCGGAGAAGTCCGCGCCGTCCACACACGAATAGCCGTGTGTGCGCAGCGCTTCGCCGACGAGGCCGGTGCCGCAGCCGAGATCGACGATCCGCGCCGATCGGTCCTCGACGTGCCCGGCGAAGATCCGTGCCGAGATTTCCGGTGCGACGTAGCCGACGGCCTCGCGCAGCACCGTGTCGTACTCGCCCGCGCGTTGCCGATAGAACGCGCGGACGTCGTCGGTGGACTTCAGGTCGTAGCAGTGTTGGAGGAAGGCACGGCCTTCGAGCTGGTCCCCGCTCATTGGTTCGCCTGTTCGACTGCCTCGCGGGCAAGCGCGCGGATCCGCCGGAGGTCCTCGGCCGCGTTGGCGACGTACTGCTTCATGCACGTCACGAAGCGTTCCATCGTGGTGTTGTAGATCTCGACCTTTGCGTTGTAGTCGGCGACCGCCGCCTCGGTGTCGAATGTTTCCGGGCGTTCGGGGACCTGCGGCTTCTCCCCGCACGCGGGAGCGGGGTAGCCCTCCCCGGGGAGGTTCGAGCCGGCGGCCGCGCCCGCGCACGGCGCGGCGATTGCCAGGACCGCGAGCAGCATGCGCGCAGCCCGTTTCATGGATGTCGTCATACGCGCTTGAGTCCGAGCGGATCGTCCGGATCGACGTGTGCCATGAACGGCTTTCGCCGATTGGTGTCGGTGATCTGGTAGACAAGCCCCAGCCAGTTGTTGAACATCGCCTTGCCGGTGTCCGTCCACGTGTTGTCGAGCCGCGGCTCGAGCGCGGCGTCCGGAAACGCCGGCGGGGCCACCCCGCGCGTCCTCGCCTCCATCACCGCGTCGCGATGGCGGTCGAGCAGGGCGCGGGCCGCGGCCGGGAAGTAATGCTCGGGATAGGGCGGATAGATCTCGCGTTCCCCCGCGGCGAAGCGGGTGACCTCGCGCTTGTATTCCTTTGCAAGACTCACCTTGTCGTACTCGGGGTGGCCCTGGAAGAACACGAAGCGGAAGCCGTCGGTGCTCACCGCGAGGTGGACCCCCGCCAGCCTGCTTTCGCTCAGCACCTGCACGCCGGCCGGCTCGATGTCCTCGCGCGTCACTTCGTAGACGTGCGAGTGGGGCGCGTCGAAGCGGGTGTTCAGGTTGGCGAGCAACGGATGCGGGCGACCGGCGAGGTTGCGGTGCTCGTACACGCCCCATCGTTTGCCGGGGAAGCAGCGCCGGCGCGCGATGCCGTGGAAGTGTTTCAGGTAGGCGTGGGTCGCCAGGCACGAGCACACCACCGAGCAGACGTGCTCGGCCGCCCACTCCATGACCTCGACGAGGGGGTTCCAGAACGGCTCCTCATCGAGCTCCGGCCGGGCCGGGTTCGCGCCGGTGATGATGAGGGCGTCCAGGCCGCCGGCGCACACGTCGTCGAACGATTCGTAGTAGCGATCGAGGTACGCGCGCGCCTCCGGGCCGCGTGCGCCCGCGTCGACGCTGAACGGATGCACGTGGATTTGCGCGATCCGGTTGCAGGATCCGACGAGGCGCATGAACTGCCTTTCGGTCGCCTCGATCGCCGCGTCCGGCATCATGTTGAGCAGCCCCACGTGCAGCTCCCGGATGTCCTGGCGCCGTGCGCGATCGAGCGACAGCACTTCCTGGCCGGACGAACGCAGGCGCTCGAAGCTCGGAAGATCGGAATGCGCGACGAGCGGCATCGGGCCGATCAGGCTACGGCGCCGACTTCGGCGGAGTCGATGGCGCAGGCGACGAGATCGATGAAGTCCTGCTCGTCGCGCACCGTCTCGGCCGCGGTGGCGGTGACGGTGTAGCCATGGGTGGCGGCAATCCCTTCGTAAAGAGGCCGGCGGTGCGCAAGGAGGCGGGAGAAGATCCAGCGCACGAAGCAATCCGGATCGACGGCCTCGGGTGAGTCGAGATTTTCGATTTCCAGGTACCGGGCGAACGAGCGCCGAAAGAATTCCTCTCCATAGTAGAGCGGCTTCGGGTGGTTCCTCTGGCGCCGGACGAGCTCCTGCTCCATGTCTTCGCCGGCGCGGACGTAGAGGATCATCGTATGCGCGGCGAGCGCCTCGATCGTCTCGGGGTCGTCGAGCTCGCAGACGCTGCCCCCCGCGTCGTTGACGAAGTGATCGTAGCCGTAGATGTCCCGGGCTTTTTCGATGAAGACCATGACGTCGCGCATCGCACCGATCTCGGCCTCGCGGTGCAGGCGTTGGCGGGCGAGGAACTCCTCGCAGGGAAGCCCACCCTTCGATGGATCGCCGACCTTGCCGAGAAAGGTCGAGAGCGGCTCCAGGTTGTGGACGGTGATGTTGCTGCCGATGTAGATGGAGTCGCTGCACATGAGATCGCGCAGGAAAGGCACCTGCATCGCCGCGCGCTTGACGTTGTCGATGATCGGTTCCGCCAGATACCTGGTGCCGATGCGGTAATCGCCCGAGTAGTGGAACCAGTTGGTCTTAGGCAGCTTGTTCGCGAGCGTGGTCTTGCCGACCCCGGACATGCCGAGCAACGTGACCGCCTTGTGCTTCCATCGCAAGAACTCGTCCCGGGTCATCTTCACGACGTACCCTACCCTCGGAGATCGCGCATCCGATTGTCGAACCCGAAGAATAACGTATACGTCGTGGCTCTACACCAGAGCGGGGGCGGTTGGAATGCAGATCACACCACCCAGGCCGATCAACGCTCCGGACACCGCGCATCTTCGAGAGGGCCACCCATCGCCATCGCGCCTCGCCGGGACCGAACCCGTTGCGGTCTCCGCACAGCGCCTCCTGCGCCGGTTTCGTCTTCCGATCCTGCCGTGAAACGGCAGGACGTCTTCATGGCCACGGCCGGTACCTTCTCAAGACCGCTGGAGTACATTTCGACCGACGACCGCTCCATCGGCAGGGCCGGCGCCCTCGGCCAACCGCCCGGCAACCGGCCTGTTCAGGATCGATGCGAACGGCGCCGGCGGCGCCGCAACCCGGGGGTAAGCGAATGCAAGACCCTTCGATGGATCCGTTCCGCGCCCGCGGCCGCCTCGACCGCACCCGGTCCCGTGTGCCGGTGGTCGGTGGACTCGAAGGCGTGACGCCAAAGGGCGCCGCGCCGGTGCGCATCCTGGATCTGCCGATACGCCCGTGGCACTGGGCGTTCGCCGCCTGTGTGGTGTTTTCGCTCTATACGGGACTCACGGGCGACATCGCGCTGATGGACTGGCATCAGCGCTCCGGCTTCGTCGCCATCGCCGCCGCGAGCGGCTTCGTCTACGTGGCCTTGCGCTTCCTGCAGGGCAGCGGCCGCGCCGGCGGCTATTCGGCGCGGTAGTTGTCGTGGCAGCCCTTGCACGACTGGCCCACCTGCTTGACCGCGGGCCCCAGGTTGCCGCCGCCGGCGACCACCTCTCTCAGGTTGGCCGTCGCTTTCCGGAATGCATCCACCCGTTTGGCGAAGTCTTCGGGATTCTCCCAGACGGCCGGCAGCGCGTCCGTGTCCATGCCGTCCGAACCGGGCGGGAACAACTTCGGGGTCGTTTCCGCAAGGGCGGCGAGGGCGTTTGCATGGATCGGCAGGTGGTCCGTGTGCGACACGTCCCGGCGCAGGATGTCGACGAGCGCCTGCATGTGGCCGCCGACCGCCTTCATGGTGTGCTGGCGGTACTTGACGTCCCCTTCGGACGCGGCGAGGGGCGAAGCCAGAAGCGCAAGCAGCGCGGCGCACGGCACGGCAGAGCGCAGAGATCTCATGGTTCTCTCCGGATGGGTGAAGGACAACGGGACGCTACTTTCTTCGACGTGCCGTCCCGCGTCAAGGAAATCGGGGCCCCACGCATGCGGAAGGGCGCGGCCCCCTCTGCTTCGCCGGCCTGCATGTCCCGCCGGTGCAGGGCCACTCTTCGGCTACTGCTACTGCCGCTTCATCGCGTCGAAGAACTCCGAGTTGGTCTTCGTCGCCTTGAAGCGGTCGAGGAGGAACTCTATCGCAGCGACTTCCTCCATCGATGCGAGGAGTTTGCGCAGGATCCAGGCCTTCTGGAGATCCACCGCCTTGACCAGCAGATCCTCGCGCCGGGTGCCCGAGCGGTCGATGTTGATGGCGGGGAAGATGCGCCGCTCGGCGATCTTGCGCTCCATGTGGATCTCGCTGTTGCCGGTCCCCTTGAACTCCTCGTAGATCACGTCGTCCATGCGCGAGCCGGTGTCCACGAGTGCGGTCGCGACGATGGTCAGGCTGCCGCCCTCCTCGATGTTGCGCGCGGCGCCGAAGAAGCGCTTGGGACGCTGGAGCGCGTTGGCGTCGACCCCGCCGGTGAGGACCTTGCCCGACGAAGGCACCATGGTGTTGTAGGCGCGGGCGAGGCGGGTAATCGAGTCGAGGAGGATCACCACGTCGCGCTTGTGCTCCGCGAGACGCTTGGCCTTCTCGATCACCATCTCCGCGACCTGCACGTGGCGGGTCGCGGGCTCGTCGAACGTGCTGGAGACGACCTCGCCCCGCACCGAGCGGGCCATCTCCGTGACCTCCTCGGGCCGCTCGTCGATGAGAAGAACGATGAGGTAGCACTCCTCGTGGTTCGACATGATCGAGTGGGCGACGCTTTGCAGCATCATGGTCTTGCCGGCCTTGGGAGGCGAGACGACGAGGGCACGCTGGCCCTTGCCGATGGGCGCGATCAGGTCGATGACCCGCGGTGTGAGGTCCTCGGTGCTGCCGTTGCCCCGTTCGAGGTGGAGGCGCTCGCTCGGAAAGAGGGGGGTGAGGTTCTCGAACAGCATTTTGTTCTTCGAGGCCTCGGGGACGTCGTAGTTGATCTCGTCGACCTTGAGCAGCGCGAAGTAGCGCTCCCCCTCCTTCGGGGGCCGGATCTTGCCCGCGACGGTGTCGCCGGTGCGCAGGCTGAACCGCCGGATCTGGCTCGGACTGACGTAGATGTCGTCGGGGCCGGCGAGGTAGGAGCTGTCCGCCGAGCGCAGGAATCCGAATCCGTCCTGGAGGATCTCGAGGACTCCGTCTCCGTAGATGTCTTCGCCCCTTCTCGCATGACCCTTGAGGATGGTGAAGATGATGTCCTGCTTGCGCTGGCGGGCCACGCCGTCGATGCCCATCCGCTGCGAGAGCCTGAGAAGCTCCGGCGCGGGCATCTGCTTCAGTTCGGTGAGGTTCATGGGTATCGCGTTGATCGGGCGGCGCTGGCGCGGCGTCTGGGAATGGGGAATGACGCGGGCGGGCTCCGGCGCGTGGACCGCGGGGAGATCGGCCTCGGACGTTGGTGATGACGCCCAGGATGGGCGGCAGTGGATCCAACTCTGAAACGCAACGCTAGCACGGGGCATCGGCACCGTCTACAAAACGACGGGGGCCGGCAACGTCCGCCGGCGCCCCGGACACCGCGTCATGAGCCGATGGCTCGGCCATTCTTGCGGACCGGGCATCGGGGCGCGATGGTTCTGCGAACGGCTTCGGGCATGGCGGGAATTCCTGACCGTGTTCGATCGGCGTCGAGCGTGGTTCCTCGCCCGGCGCCGCGGGCGCCCCCGGAGGGGGCCGCCCGCGGATCGGCCGCGATCAGATGTTGCTGTCGAGAAATGCCGCGAGCTGGGACTTCGAGAGGGAGCCGACCTTCGTCGCTTCGACGTTGCCGTCCTTGAAAAGCATCAGGGTCGGAATGCCTCGAATCCCGTATTTCGGCGGGGTGGATGGATTCTCGTCGATGTTCAGCTTTGCGATCTTGAGACGTCCTGCGTATTCTTCAGCGATCTCGCCGAGAACCGGCGCGATAGCCTTGCACGGGCCGCACCACTCGGCCCAGTAGTCGACGAGCACGGGATCTTCGGCCTTGAGGACGTCTTCCTCGAAGCTGTCGTCGGTGACATGAACGATCTTGTCGCTCACTGCGCTTGCCTCCATTGTCGGGCGTCAGGCGATTGTGATCGGAATCGATCCGGCAATTCAAGCGGGTCAAGCGTGATCGGAGACATCGAAATCTGGACGACACCGAACCGTTTCGATCGTGCCGCTGGACAGAGTTGACACGAGCTTTACACCTTAACTTCCTGAAAAACCATACGAACATCATCTTCGTCACTCGGAGAGCCTTTCTCTATGGGAATGAGCGAGCGACTGCTCACCAACGTCAGATTTTCGGGCCTCGGCATCGAGCCGCCGATCCTGCGCGGGATCGAGGACGCCGGTTTCGAGTACTGTACCCTCATCCAGGCGAAGTCCCTGCCGGCGCTGCTCGCCGGGCGCGACGTCGAGGGGCAGGCGCAGACCGGCACCGGCAAGACCGCCGCGTTTCTGGTGGGGATCATGAACGTGCTGCTTCGCGAGCCGCGTCCTCCGGGGGCCGGTGACGGACATCCCCGTGCCGTCGTGCTCGCCCCTACCCGCGAGCTCGCGGTGCAGATCCACAAGGACGCCGAGATGATCGGCGCGCACACGGGGCTGCGGTTCGGCGTCGTGTTCGGCGGGACCGGCTACGAATCGCAGCGCGAGATGCTGCGTGCCGGCCTCGACGTGCTCATCGGCACCCCGGGGCGTCTCATCGACTATTTCAGGCAGAAGATCTTTCACCTCGGGCTGGTGCGGGTCGTCGTGCTCGACGAGGCGGACCGCATGTTCGACCTCGGATTCATCAGGGACATCCGCTATCTGCTGAGACGCATGCCGCCTCCCGGCAAGCGGCTCAACCTCCTGTTCTCGGCGACCCTCTCGATGCGGGTCAGCGAGCTTGCCTACGAGCACATGAACTCGCCGGCGGTGGTCAACGCGAACCCGGAGAACAACGTCACCGTCGACTCGGTCAAGCAGCGCCTCTACCACGTGGGCGAGCAGGAGAAGATCCCCCTCCTCATCGGGCTGCTCAGGCAGATGGACGTGACCCGCACGATCATCTTCTTCAACACCAAGCGCGAGGCGGAGAAGATCGACGCCTGGCTGGCCGGGAACGGGTTCACGGCCGGCATGCTGACCGGCGACGTTCCCCAGAAGAAGCGCCTCGCGCTGCTCGACCGGTTCAAGAACGGCGAACTGCCGATCCTCCTCGCGACCGACGTCGCGGCGCGGGGGCTGCACATCCCGAACGTGAGCCACGTCTTCAACTACGACCTGCCGCAAGACGCCGAGGATTACGTCCACCGCGTCGGACGCACCGCCCGCGCCGGGGCAAAGGGTGACGCGGTGAGCTTCTCTTGTGAGCGTTTCTGCTACTCGCTCACCGACATCGAAGCGTTCATCGGCCAGTCGATCCCGGCCGAGGTGGCGAACCCCGGGCTGATGGCCGATCCGGACCCCCCGGCGCGGCGCCGGTACGCCCGGCCACGCAGACCGGCCCGGAGCCGGCCCGGTGGCGCGCAACGTGGTCCGCGGCGCGGCTCGCGGGAGAGCCGCGTGTGAGCGCTGCGAAGCTTGCCGGGCTTGACCCGCCCGTCGTCGTCGAGCCGGCGAAACCGGCCACGGCGGCTGTCGTGTGGCTCCATGGCCTCGGGGCCGACGGACGTGACATCGAGCCGGTCGCCGCGGAACTCGGGAAGAGCGGACTTGACGACGTCCGGTACGTCTTTCCCCATGCGCCGGTGCGGCCGATCACCATCAACGGCGGCATGGCGATGCGCGCCTGGTACGACATCGCGGGGCCCGAGCTCGACCGCTGCCCGGACGTGGAGGGTGTGCGGGCCTCGGCCGAGGTCGCCCGCGCGATTATCGACGAGCAGGCCGCCCGCGGCATCCCTTCGGAGCGCATCGTCCTCGCCGGGTTCTCCCAGGGCGGCGCCATCGCCCTGTACGCGGGGCTCCGCCTCCCGTTCCGCATCGCCGGCGTCCTCGCGCTCTCCACCTACCTCCCGGGCGCGGAGTCCCTCGGCACCGAGGCGCACGCCGCGAACCGCGACGTGCCGATCTTCCTCGCCCACGGCAGCCAGGACCCGGTCATCGCGCTCGCGCTCTCGGAGCGCTCCCGGGCCGCGATGGCGGACTTCGGATACACCGTCGAGACCCACACCTATCCGATGCCTCATTCGGTGTGCGCCGAAGAGGTCCGGGACATCGGGGACTGGCTGTACCGGGTGCTCGTGCACACGCGACCGGCGGCGCCCGCCGGCGGCCTCTGAAGGGCTCCCCGGAGCGTCCGCGCGTTCCTCCTTCACCGTCCGCTTCCACCGCGCCAGCCGGTCGTAAGCGGACGTGGCAAAGCTCAATCCCGGTTTCTGGCGATGGAGCAGCATCGCGTTGAACGGACTGAACCGCCGCATCCGCACGATGAAGCGAAGCAGGTCCCGGTAGTGGGCACCGGACTGGTACGCCGCCGCGTCGTCGAGCATTTGGGAGAGTGCCCGCGCCTCGCCGGTCCCGTCCGGTGCGCTCGATGCGCGGGTCAGCACGGGGTGCCCTTCGGCTCCGGCTCGAAGCTCTCCCGCGCCGCCGCCAGTAGCCACGCCTCGACCGACTCACCGCGGGCCTCGGCATCCTCGCGGATACGTCGATGCAGCGCCACGGGCAGGTACAGCGTCACCGCGGCCGTCGCCGCGGCACGCTTGCACCACCCGCTCCCAGGTGTGCGCGAGCTCCGTCCCCGCCGGCATCGAGCACACCGCTTCGATGGCGTCTCGTCCGGGAGTCGATGCGGACCTTTCGCCCCGCAGTCCCGGCAGTCGCCGGCGGCTTCCCACCGAGCCCGTTTCACCGCCATCGGCTCGCCGTAGGAACGTCCGCAATCCGTATCCGGCTGTAATTGCCTGTATTGGCCGAAGCCGGATACATGGGGATCGTCGCGGCGGTGCGTCCGTATCCGGCTGTAATTGCCTGTATTGGCCGAAGGCGCATCCCTGCCGGCCGATGCGGGGCTCGGTCCGTATCCGGCTGTAATTGCCTGTATTGGCCGAAGAAAGCGGGCGGAAGTGCTTGATTTGGATGGTGGCCAGGGGCGGAATCGAACCACCCGCACGCGGATTCAGTCCGCTTCACTACGCCAGTAACTCACTGTCGAACCGGGAGATATTCGGGATGCTCCGTGCTACGAACACCTCTGCGGTCACCCTTGAGCGCCGGACTACACTGCACTTCCCCGGACGCTACCGCACAAGTTACACTCGCCCCCGGCTCCCGGGCCGGCCTCATCGAAGCGCTGGATTAGCCTATCTTTACCACTATGAGCCGCGATCAGATGGGATTTGCCCCGAATTTCGCGGTTTTTCGCACGTAACACGTTGATCCCGCATTATTCACAAAGGATCGAAAGAAGGGGTGTGGCGTGCCCGAGATCTGTAGTAAGATCATGGTGTTAGTCCAAATCGCACCACAGATCCGCGGAGCACGCCATGAAAGGAACCATAGCGCTGTTTTCGCCGTCGTTCAATCCGGCGGTGTCCATTGAAACTCGCCCCGAACATCTCAGCGCGGAGACGGGTGCGTTGGTTCAACGCGAGATAATGGAACGCAGCGGCATCATCGGGTGGTTGGCCGAGCGTCTTCATGACCCGCGCAATCGAGATTTGATTCGCTATCCGTTGGAGGAGCTGCTGCGCACGCAGTGGCTGTTGATGGGGCAAGGATGGCGGGACCGGGATGACGCGGACCGTCTTCGTCATGACCCGAGCCTTCGGGTGGGCAATGATTGCCATGAGGGCCCGAGGCCGCTGGAAGAGGATGAGGTGCTGGCGTCGCAGCCGACGCTGTCGCGGCTGTTGGGGGGATTGAGTGTTGGCGGTGCTGCATGAGGCGGTGACGGAGCTGGCGTATCGCCGGCTGCGGATGAGCAATGGAGGGAGGCGGAAGAAGACGCTGTACATCGACGTGGACGGGTTGCCGGTGGAGGTGCACGGTGGCCAGCCTGGGAGTGAATGGAACGGGGATTACCGTCGGCGGATGTACCGGGCGTTGGTGGCGAGCAGTGGGGGGACGGGGGATCTGCTGGACGGGGAGCTTCGCTGTGGGGCGTCGTATTTGGGGCATGGTGCGTTGGAGTTCATCGTTGGGGTGGTGGAGCGGTGTCGGGGTCGGCTGTGCGAGTCGGTGGTGGTGCGGATGGATGCGGGGTTTCCGGAGGCGGGGTTGTTGAGGGGGCTGGAGGAGGGAGGGGTGAGGTATGTGGCGCGGTTGAAGGGCAATGCGGTGTTGGACCGGATGGCGGGGCCGTATCTGATTCGTCCGCCGGGTCGCCCGCCGCGGGAGCCGCGGAGATGGTGTTACGAGCATCGATACCGGGCGGAGAGTTGGGAGAAGGGGCGTCGAGTGGTGTTGGTGGTGTTGGAGCGGGAGGGGGAGCGGTTTCTGGACCATTTCTGGTTGCTGACGAACCTGGACGAGAGGCGTTGGGATGGACATCGGTTGCTGTCGATGTACCGCAAGCGGGGGAAGGCGGAAGGGCACATGGGGGAGCTGATGGATGTACTGCGCCCTGCGCTGTCGTCGGTGAGTCGTGCGAAGAGGCACTATCGCGGGCGGAAGCTTGAGGTTCGGGAGAGGGATGAAGAGGTGGGGGTACGGCCGCACAACGAGGCGTTGTTTGTGTTGAATCTTCTGGTGTATGAGCTGATGCATCTGGGGCGTAGTGTGATGGAGAGGGCGACGCATCGGGGGTGGAGCTTGCGTCGTTATCGGGATGAGGTGTTGCGGGTGGCGAGTCGGGTGCAGTGTGAGGGGAGGCGTGTGGTGTTCATTCTTTGTGAGAGTGCGGTGTTGGCATGGCGTCGATTGTGGAGGGTATTGACTCGTCTGCATTGGGTGCCTGTATAGTATGAGTCGGGTTGGCGAGTGGGGGGTGTTGCTGCAAAGCGGCGGGGGTCGCTACGTCCGTCTGTTGTCATGAAGAAGCGAATGGTGTCCAGTCATTGAAAAGGAGCAGTGGACAAGTGGGAAATTGGCCCATCTTGCTGGTCGATTGAGGCGGATTGGGAGTGATTGGGGCGGTACAAGGCTACGCGGGAGTGAAACTATCGAAAATAGAGGCATCGGAAAGACGCATGGTGAATAATCCGGGTTCATCGTTCCCCTTCCTTTGCCGGAGATTCAACCTCCCGGGCCTCGTCCAACCGGCCCGCGGCCCGGTCGGCGTCCAGCATCTCCCGGAAGACCTCCGCGCTCGTGCCGTGGCAGAGAAGCTGGCGGGGCGAGTATAGATCGAGCCGCCGGTTCATGCCGTATCGCTGTGGCTCGGTCGTCTTGTTGCCGTCCGGGACCCGTTCGCTTGGCACGAGGTCGAAGGCCTCCCACTCCGGCAGCTTCTCGGCGAGCCGCGCCCGGATTGCAGCGCCGTTGTCGTCCTCCGGCCGCGGCGCCCGGTAGCCGCGCACCCACTTCTCGCGGATCCGCCCCGTCTTCGTCCTCGTCTCGACCCGCTCCTTGTAGACGACGGCATAAAGCTGCTCCCCCATCCTCCCCGCTTGCGCCTGCGCCTTGATCACGTCCCCGTCGATGACGCGCCCGCAGTCGGGAAACGGGCAGGTCCCGTCGCCGCGCTCCACCGTGCCGGGCGACTGCTCGCCGGCCGACCCGACGATCTCGAACCCGCACACCCGCCCCCGATGCGCGGGCGTCCCCGGTGGCGCCGCTGTCCCTGGGAACGCGGGCCTCCGGCCCGCATCATCGTCATCATCTCGCGGGCCGGAGGCCGCTGCCTCCGCCCGTTCGGCAGGCAGCGGCCCGTGCAGGTCTCCGCCTGCCCCGGCGTCAACGCGAGGTTTGAGTCTGACACCGGTGCCGTCCGGCGCGAGCCGCCAGTTCGGCGAGAGCGGAACGAGCCCGTCACAGTAGAGACAGGTGATGGTGCGCGCCCACAGATAGCCGACGATCTGAACGTTATCGGGTTCAGGAGGAAACACCCCCTCGTACTTCGGCTCCGCACGGCGGATGAACTCGCGGCTCAGCGCCTCGAACGACTCAAGCGCGACGACCCCATGCCGAAGCGGCCAATCGGCGGTAGCCATGAGAATCAACGCGGCGACAGGGTTGAGATCGTTCGCCAGGGAAGCGGTTCCCAGCCGACCCGTTTCCATCGGAATACCGCCGCCCCCGGAGGACGGGTCGAGTACCGAAACGGAGGACAAGGGGCGCCCCGTCGCGCTCGCCAGCCAGTCCTTGTCTTCATGACTTGGCGCATACGTGAAGGCACGTCTGTAGCCGTAGGGATCCGGTCCCAGGTGTTCCCCCGTGCGCTTCGCCGCGTCGATCCGGTGTCTGGCCGCCACCGGATCGCCATGAATACCGAGCATGTGCAGGAACCGGCTCCGGTCCGCATCCGCCGGCAGCAGGGACGCCAGCACCGCCGCCCTCGACGCCACCAGCGGACGCCGCGCCCCCCAGACGTGCAGCCGATTCGGTGTCGGGAAGGGCGTCATCGGCGTCCGCTCGCGCGTGCTCTCGACACCGGTCTCCGCGATCGGCAACCACCGCTCGATCAGCCAGGTGTCAGTCATCCCGCCGATCCGACCGTATGGCTGCGGGGCGTGCCCCTCCTTTCGACTCGATGTCATCGGCAGTCTTTTCCAATACGAAGATGAGCCTGAAGGTGGGAGGTAGAAGAAGTCGGGCCGGGTACGGTGGCCGGGGATGGCGTACTGCGCGTCGCTCGGCAGCCGAAGCCCCATCGACCCCACCATGTCGAGCCAGCGCTGTTCGAGCCGGCTGTCGCAACGCTTCCGAAGCGCGGCCAGGCGTTCCGCGCGCGAGCCCGCGCCGCCGGCGGGGCGGCATTCGGCTCGCGCCAGCTCCGCGAGAACGTCCCGGATCGGCGCGTGGTCCAGGATCCGGTGGTCCGGCTGGTTGCCGTAGTCCGGCAGGCATTCGTAGCAGGCCCGGCCGCACCGGTGCGCACCTCGATCCTCCAGGGTGTCGGGGTCGTAGTGGCAGATCGCAAGCACCCGGCGCGCGAGCGCGGGCAGCACCGCCGGGGCTGGCCCGATTTCGTGGACACGATTCGTGAGCGCCGGAATTGGATGGCCAGGCAGGCCACCGGTATCTGGCAGGGCCAGCTTCGAGGACCTGTCTTCGGGACGGGCCGGCGACGCCGATGCGCGCCGTCCGTCCCCCGATGGCTTCGTATCCCGCCCGGGCCGGGGAAGGCACGGTGTCGTCCCCTTCGATGCGGGTCGCGAGAGGCATGGGCAACGGCGTATCGCTGCGCCGGTGCGTGCTGCTGCTCCTCGCTGCTCCCGCCGCTGCCATCGTGGCCGAGGTGCCGATGAACCGTCGCCGGATGTCCAAAGATGCCGAACGGGCGCCCATGCTACATTTGCACAGGCCATGAACGCGGCCACCTTCGACGCCTGTACCGTACAGCCGCGAAGCGCTTTGAGAGATTGCAGCGTATGACGAGCGACGCGCCGAACGCGAGGTGGTGAGGTCCCGGTCACCGGGGAAGTCTTTTCCGGCATTGTTGGCCGATCACTTTCGACCGGAATACGCAACCGGATTGTTCCGTAGACGGATTTTCCTGAAAGGACAGGGCGATCCGGGAACCGTCCGGCGTTGGTGGTGGTGATCTGCGTGGCGTGTCGTCGTTGCAGAAGCGCGGGCAGGCTGTGGGTGCGAGAACGGGGAGGGTGGGCAAGCGGCAAGGATGGCGGAGCCCGCGACGAGATACAGGAAGATGCGGACATCGCCTCCCCGTCCCCGGTTGTCGCGGCCTTGGCCTGCGCTCGGACGCGGCCCCCGAGCCGGCGACGAGCGATGGTCATTGATCATGTCCCGAAGCGGGGTATGGCCGATCGGACAGCGGGACCATCCCCACCCTTCCCCGAACCATGACCGGTCAGCCGCCTCAAGACGATCTCCGCAATGCGGCTGCCCTTTGGGGTATTGTCCACCGTGTTCGCCACACCAATAATTCCCTTGATCGAGCGACCAACCACGATCAACAGCGACGTACCACGTCATGCCACGGAGAACCAGGATGCACGCTACCGCAGAATCCGGCACGGACCTCCACGCCCCCACCCGCCCGGCGACCTTCTTCGACGCCCCGCTGGGGGAAACCGATCCCGCACTCGCGAAAAGCATCGAGGACGAGCTGCATCGCCAGCGGCACCAGATCGAGCTGATCGCCTCGGAGAACATCGTCTCCCGCGCCGTGCTGGAAGCGCAGGGGTCGGTACTCACCAACAAGTACGCGGAAGGCTATCCCTCGCGGCGCTACTACGGCGGCTGCGAACACGTCGACGTGGCCGAGCACTTGGCGATCGAACGCGCCAGAGAGCTCTTCGATTGCGCGTTCGCCAACGTACAGCCCCACTCCGGGGCGCAGGCCAACCAGTGCGTCATGCTCGCCCTGCTCCAACCCGGAGACGCCATCCTCGGCATGTCCCTGGCCGCGGGCGGACACCTGACCCACGGCGCCGCGCCGAACCTCTCGGGCAAGTGGTTCAACGCCGTGCAGTACGGGGTGCGGCGCGAGGACGGGCGGATCGACTACGACGAGGTCGAGGCGCTCGCGCGGGAGCACCGGCCCAGGCTGATCATCGCGGGCGGCTCGGCCTACCCCCGGATCATCGACTTCGAACGCTTCCGCCGGATCGCCGACGCGGCGGGCGCCCGGCTGCACGTCGACATGGCCCACTTCGCGGGGCTGGTGGCCGCGGGCGTCCACCCGAACCCGCTGCCCTGGGCGGACGTGGTCACTTCCACCACCCACAAGACCCTGCGCGGTCCCCGCGGCGGCCTGATCCTCGGCAACGACGCGTCGCTGGGCAGGAAGATCGACTCGGCCGCGTTCCCCGGGCTGCAAGGCGGCCCGCTGATGCACGTCATCGCCGGCAAGGCGGCCGCCTTTGGCGAAGCTCTGAAGCCCTCGTTCAAGGCCTATGCACAACGTGTCCTCGACAATGCCCGAACGCTGGCGGACACGATGCTTTCCCATGGATTCGGCGTCGTCTCCGGAGGCACGGACACCCACCTCCTGCTGGTGGATCTCCGGCCCAAGGGCCTTACGGGAAAGGCGGCGGAGGAAAGCCTCGACCGGGCCGGGATCACCTGCAACAAGAACGGCGTCCCTTTCGACTCCGAGAAGCCTGCCATCACCTCGGGGATCCGGCTCGGCAGTCCCGCGGTGACCACCCGGGGCTTCGGCGCCGCGGAGATCAGGGAGACCGGCGAGATGATCGCAACGGTTCTGGACGGCTTGGCGCAACACCCCGACGACAACGGAGCGGTCGAGACCGAGGTCCGCCGTCGCGTGGATGCGCTCTGCCGGCGCTTCCCCATCTATGCGGGGATGAACGCCCGCGATCGCGCGACCTGAAGGCGCGGAGCCGGATACCTCCGGACCGGCTTCCCGACGATCCGTCCAGCCCGTCGATCATCGAGCATCAAGCCGACCACCGGGAGTTCCCCACCGTGTCCCGTATTCCCGGCCGCAACTTCCTCTTCGTCCCCGGTCCCACCAACGTCCCCGATCGCGTCCAGCGCGCCATGGTGGTGGCGATGGAGGACCATCGCTCTTCGAGGTTCCCGGATCTGTCCACGAGCGTGCTTGCGGATCTGAAGAAGGTGTACAAGACCGAAGAGGGCCAAGTCTTCATCTTTCCCTCGTCCGGCACCGGCGCGTGGGAAGCGGCGGGGCTCGATCTGTGCGCGAAGGAGCCGAAGTGGTACTCGGATACGGTCAGCGCGGTGATGGTGCCGGAGGGCGTCAATGCCGCCCACGTGATCGACGTGGCCTTCAGGCGCTACAACCTCGCCCTCGGGGCCGGGCTCTCGAAGGTCGCGGGCAAGCTGTTCCGGATCGGCCATCTGGGGGACCTCAACGAGCTCATGCTCATGGGCGCCATCGCCGGCGCGGAGATGGCCATGCTGGATGTGGGCGTTGAAGTGACCCCCGGCAGCGGCGTCGCCGCGGCCTCCGAGTACTGGCGCAACAACGACCGGGTGCCGAAACGAAAGGTAGGCAAGGCGCAGCAGTTCTACGCCGGACACTCCACCGGCACGATGGGAGGGTGAAGGCCGCCTGCCCGCGTGATCGACGACAGCGCGCCACGATGCAAGGCAGGCAAGCCGCTACGGCTCTACACGGGGCACCATGGGCGAGACGACGACGATGCCGGCGCCCGCCCGCCATCTGGCGGGGTTCTCCCCCTTTCTGCGCGGTTTCGGCTTCAACACGTCCCCTGAGCAGACCGTCGCCTTCCTCGCGGCGGTAGAGCTTCTCGGCCCACGCGGCATCGGCGACGTGCGCCGCGCCGCGGTCGCGACGTTCGCTCCTCCGCGCGAACGGTCCGAAGAGTTCGGCGCTCTGTTTCGCGCCTGGTTTTACGGCGAGGTCACGCCGGTCCCCGTCGAGGGCGAGGACGAGACCGAGGTCCGGGTTCATGACGAGGGCGGTGGGATCCATGAACCGCCCGAACCGCCCGATCTCGACGAGTCGGGCCGGTCCGCGACCGCGGCCGAGAGGCTCGGCGTCCGGCGTTTCCGGTCCGGAGCCGGGATCGAACGCCTGCGCCACTTTGCGCGTGAGGCGCCCGGACGCCTGCCGCGCCGCCGGGGACTGCGCCGCACGCCGGCGCGCAAGGGCGAGACCGTCGATCTGCGCCGTGCGCTCCGCGCCGCAGTGCGCCACGGCGGAGATACCCCGGTGCTGCCGTGGCGCCGGCGCAAGTCTCGCCAGCGGCGGATCCTCCTGCTGATCGACATCTCGGGCTCGATGAAGGCGCACACGGAGGAGACGCTGCGCTTCGCGCACGCGCTCCATCACGCGGCGGAGCGGATGGAGTGCTTCACGCTCGGCACCCGGCTCACGCGCGTCACCGCCGCGTTGCGGCTGCGCAACCCCGACGCGGCGCTCGCGAAAGCCTCCGCGCTGGCGCCCGACTGGGACGGCGGCACCCGGATCGGCGACGCGCTCCGGGCCTTTCTCTCGGTGCCCCGCTTCGCCGGCTACGCTCGCGGCGGCGCCGCCGTCGTGCTCTCGGACGGGCTGGAGCGCGGCGACCCCGGCGCGATGACCGCCGCCGTCGCGCGCCTCTCCCGGCTCGCGTGGCGGGTGAGCTGGCTCACCCCGCTCGCGGTCGACCCCGCGTTCCGGCCCGAAACCCCGGGTCTCGCCGCGATCGTCCCGTACCTCGACGATCTGGGCGACGGCGCCTCGCCGGACGCTCTGTGCCGGCATATGCTGTCGCTTGGAGATGTCCGGGGCCGGGCGGGCGGCGTCCCGTTCGACCCCGCCCGCGGCCGGCCCATGGGGAATCCGGCGCAATGAACGGGCTTTCGATGCCCGTCGCCCGTGGTCGACCCTCACGGTGTCGTTTGGTGAACGGGTCCTCGACCGCCGCTGTCGGCCGGCGTCCTGCCGGGGGGCGAGCGCGATGAGCGGGCCGCCGGTTGCCCGCTCCCGGTGCCTGCCTGCCGGAAGCCGACCACCCAACGAACCCTCGATCGTCGATGCCCATCATCACGTCTGGCGCCGGGCCGATCTGCCGTGGCTGTCCGGACCCATGCAGCCCCGGATTTTCGGGCCTTACGAGGCGATTCGGCGCGACTACCTCATGGACGAGTATCTCGACGACCTCGCCGGCAACGGGGTGGCGCGATCGGTCTACGTCCAGGCGAACTGGATGCCGGAGCGCTTCGAGGACGAGGTCGCCTGGGTGCAGGGCGTCGCCGGAGAGTCCGGCTGGCCGCACGCGATCGTCGGCTACGCCGACCTGCTCGCCGCGGACGTCCGCCCTCAGCTCGACCGGCTCGCGAAGTACACCCTGCTGCGCGGCGTACGCATGCAGCTCCACTGGCACGGGAACGAGACGTACCGCTTCGCGCCGCGCCCCGATCTCCCGCTCGACCCGGTCCTCCAGCGCAACGTCGCCCGGCTCGCCGACTACGATCTGGTGTTCGATCTCCAGGTCTTCGCCGGGCAGATGGCGGGCGCAGCCGAGCTGGCGGCGGCGTGCCCCGGCGTGACCTTCGTGCTCCAGCACGCCGGCATGCTCGAAGATCTCTCCGCCGCGGGCCGCGCCGAGTGGCGGGCCGGCATGGAGCGGCTTGCGGGATGCCCCAACGTATGCGCGAAGCTCTCCGCCTTCGGGACCTTCATTCACCGCAACGACGCGGTCCACGTCGCACGCATCCTCCGGGACACGGTGGCGATTTTCGGTGCGGACCGCTGCCTGTTCGGGTCCAACTTCCCGATCGAGAAACTCTGGACGAGCTACGGGGCCCTGCTCGGCGCGTTCATCGACGCGGCCGCGCCTCTCGATGACGATGCGCGCTCGGCCATCTTCGGGAAGACGGCCGAGCGGGTGTATCGGCTTCAGAGGGCTCCCGCCAGGAAGAAGGAGGCCGTCTGATGCTCCACGACGTGCGCCGCAACGAGTTCACCTCCCTCGTCGATCCGGATGCGCCGGTGCGGCGGATCTGCTCGGGCTTCGAGTTCACCGAAGGGCCGATCTGGCACCCGGCCGGCCACTACCTGCTGTTCTCCGACATGCCGGGCGACATGCGCCGCCGGTGGGACGAGGCGGGCGGGGTGCGCGAGGTGGCGCGCCCCGCCAACAAGTGCAACGGCATGACCTACGACGCGGATCTGAACCTCATCCTCTGCGAGCACGCGACCTCGAGCCTGGTGCGCCTGTCCCTGGACGGACGGCGTGAGATCCTCGCCTCCCACTTCGAGGGCAAGGAGCTCAACAGCCCGAACGACGTATGCGTGCGCTCCGACGGATCGATCTACTTCACCGACCCGTGGTTCGGGCGGATGCCGGGCTTCGGCGTCGAACGGCCGCGCGAGCTCGGATGGCAGGGGGTGTTCCGCGTGTCGCCGGCCGGGGCGCTCGGCCTCGTCGTGGACCGGCGCCTCTTCGACCAGCCAAACGGGCTCTGCTTCTCCCCCGACGAGAGCCTGCTCTACGTCAACGACACGACCCGGGCGCTCATCCGGGTGTTCAACGTGGCCTCCGACGGCTCGCTTTCGCACGGACGGCTCTTCGCGCAGGGGATCCGGTCGTCACGGGAAGCAGGCGTCCCCGACGGGATGAAGTGCGACGAAAAGGGCAACGTCTGGGTGACCGCGCCGGGCGGCATCCGGGTCTACTCGCCGCGCGGCGCGCAGCTCGGCACCGTGCGTATCCCGGAAATGCCCGCGAACCTGCACTGGGGTGGAGCCGGGTGGCGCACCCTGTTCGTGTGTGCGACGACGTCGGTGTACGGGGTCGAAACGAAGCTCGGGCCCCACTTCGAGCCCTTCATGCGGCACGCCGGGGACGAACGCGGCCCCCGGCGTCGCGACCCTCGGTCCCGTGCCGGAGCTTCCAGGAGGCGCGACGGCGCCACCGGATCATCCGGCGCCGCCTCGTCGGGTGGAGATGCGCCGCCGCCCGCGACGGCCGCCGCGAGAGCCCCCGCCGGCGTTCCGCTCGCTACCGGCCTCGACCTCGACCCCGCGCGTTGCGCCCTCGTCATCCAGGACATGCAGAACGACGTGGTCTCCGAAGGCGGCGCGTTCGCCGAGAGCGGCTCGGCGCAGCACGCGCGCGAGCAGAACGTGGTCGGAAACATCCGCCGCCTCGCCGAGATCTGCCGCGCGCGGGGGGTAGCGGTGGTGCACGTCCACTTCCTGGTCGAGCACGGTGCGCCGGGCCTCACCCTCAACGCGCCCCTGTTCGAGGGGCTCGCAGACGCGAACGCCCTCGTGCGCGGGACATGGGGCGCGGCCCCGGTCGAGGGGCTGGAGCCGAAGCCGGGCGATCTGGTCGTCACCAAGATGCGCATGAGCGCGTGGGAGGGCTCCTCGCTCGAAACGGTGCTCAAGTCCGCCGGGCGTGACGTCCTCATCGACACCGGGGCGTGGACCAACATGTCGATCGAACACACCGCGCGCACCGGCGCCGACAAGGGCTACTTCATGATCGTGCCCGAGGATGCGTGCTCGACGATGAACGCCGACTGGCACGCCGCGAGCATCGGCTACGCGCTTCAGAACGTCGCGATCGTCACCCGCACCGACGAGGTGGTTGCGGCGCTGGGCGCCGTGGCGTCCGGCGGCGCTGCGCCCGTTGCCAAGCCGGCGCCTGCGAACCCGACGACGACGCTGCCGGGGCCGATGAGCGCCGAAGCGGCCAACGAAGCCATCCGCCGCCGCATCCGCGAGACGCGCGAACGTACCGGCGACCGGGGCTGATCTCGGGAGGGGCCGGATGGGGGCGGCAGGTCGGAAGGGGAAATCGAGGGCTTCCTCCGACGAAAAGCGTTGCCCACCGACCGGGTGAGGGCGCTCCTGTCGAGTCAACCTGTAAGTCGCTCTTTTGCCCACCACACATCCAACGAGTTGCGTACGAGCGTTTCCCGCTCTGTTTTCACATATCTTGCTTTGCGCGGCCAGCGCCGTTCATCCGTCCGAGGCTCGGCCTCTGCCACTTGTTTCGTTTTCCTCCTGTTCAAGCCTCCGTGTCCCGCGTCATCGTTCATCGACAGCTCCGCTCAACCCCGGGTTGCGAGCGCTCCAAGCCGATCGAGCGCACCCCCCGCCAATCCGCGAGTCAGCTCCCGCGCGCCGCACGGACGGACGAGACTCGCCGCCTGCCCGGACCAGAGCGGCGAAAAGTCGCTCGATCCGGCCGCCTCGGCCGCCGCTCTGAGCGGTGCGGAAACCCCACCCGCGGTTGGAAACACCGGCGCCTCCGGTGACATCGGCCCGATCTCGCGAACCATTCGATTCAGCAGACCTCGAGCCGGACGGCCGGTGAACACGTTGGTCAGCACCGTTTCATCGCCTCGGGTCGTCGCGAGCGCGGCGCGGTGCAGATCGGTGATGGTCGACTCGGGGGTGAACAGATAGGCGGTGCCGATTTGCACGCCCGCCGCTCCGAGCGCGAAAGCGGCTGCGATCCCTCGTCCGTCCGCGATTCCGCCGGCCGCGAGCACCGGGACGCCGACCGCATCGACGACCCGCGGGACGAGCGCCATGGTGCCCGGTTGCGACTCCACCACGTCGGCCAGGAACATGCCGCGGTGACCGCCCGCCTCGCAGCCCTGCGCGATCACCGCGTCACAGCCGCAATCCGCCAGCCAGCGGGCCTCTTCGACGGTGGTCGCCGAGCTGAACACCTTGCACCCGAGCGCCTTCACCCGGTCGAGGAGGCGTTGCCCGGGGAGCCCGAAGTGAAAGCTGACGACTTCCGGCTTGCAGTCCTCGACGACGTCGCACATCGCGTCGTCGAACGGCGCCCGGTTCGGGGCAGGCGTGCTCACCGAGGCGTCGAGTGCGAGCTCGGCGTAGTACCGCTCGAAGCGGGATTCCCACGCAACCGCGCGTCCGGCGTCGGGAGGCGGGGGGGTGTGGCAGAAAAAATTCGCGTTGATCGGCCGGCTCGTGTGCTGGCGGATCACCCCGATTTCAGCACGCGCCTCCGAAGGGTCCAGCATGGCGCAGGGCAGCGAGCCGAGCCCGCCCGCTTCACCGACCGCGACGGCCATCGCCGCGCCGCTCGCCCCCGCCATCGGCGCCTGGACGATCGGCAGGTCGATCCCGAGCAGATCGAGCAATCGTCGATCAGGCCACATCGCGCCTTTCCGGAGGCCGGACGCGGGATGCCCCGGCGTTCGGCGAAACACTCACGCCGTCGGCACTCCACACGCTCCGAGACAGACGCCGGTGCGATGGCCGCGGCCTGCGAGCCCCGTCAGGGAAGGACAACCATCGGCGCCCTCAGTCACCGGCGTGCCCGCGGTCGAGGAGCGGGGCGAGCTCCTTGAGGGCGCGGCGGTAGACGTCGCGTTTGAAGAACACGACTTCCCGCGTCGGATGCCAATAGTTGACCCATTTCCAGTGATCGAATTCCGGCCGTTCGCTTGCGTCGACCTGTACGTTGCCATCGTCGCCGATCAGGCGCAGCAGGAACCACCTCTGCTTCTGTCCGATGCACAAGGCGCTGGAGCGCCTCCGCCGGATGTACCGCCGGGGAAGACGGTAACGCAGCCAGTCCCGGGTCTGGCCGATGATCTCCACGTGGGCCGGAGACAGCCCGAGCTCCTCCCCGAGCTCCCGGTACAGGGCGTCGACCGGTGATTCGTGCGCCTTGATGCCGCCCTGCGGGAACTGCCATCCATCCTTGTTGATCCGGCGCGCCCAGAGGACGCGCCCTGCGTCATTGTGGATGACGATCCCGACGTTGGGTCTGAATCCATCCTTGTCGATCATCGTATCCCTGAGTCCGATGCCGGGTGCGGACGATCAGTGTTTCATCATCACCGGACGTTGGCAATTCGCCCGCTCGGGAAGCGGCACGGTGGGCTGCCGTGCTTCCAGGCGTCGGCCCAGACCATCGAACCCCTCGCGTCGACTCCGGGCCGGGGGATGGGACGGACGACAATCCGAAGCACCACGACATACGGCACGCCGTCGTCATTCGCTCTCAAGCGCCGCGAACACCCGCTCGCGCACGTCTTCGAGCGAGCCGAGACCATCGACACGCGACACCCGCGGCGCCAGGCACGGACCGTCATCGCCCCACTGCCGGTAATGCTCGATGATCGGCTCCGTCTGCCGATGGTAGACCTCAAGCCGGTGCCGTACCGTGGCTTCCCGATCGTCCTCCCGCTGCACCAGGGGTTCGCCGGTGACGTCATCGACCCCTTCCTTCGCGGGGGGACTGAATCGGACGTGATAGGTTCTTCCCGAACCGGGATGCACCCGGCGTCCGCCCATGCGTTCGATGATCTCATCGTCGGGCACCGCGATCTCGATCACCGCATCCACGTGCACCCCTCGCTCGCGCATCGCCACCGCTTGGGGAATCGTGCGTGGAAAGCCGTCGAGCATGAATCCCTTCGCACAATCGTCGGCTGCGATCCGCTCCTCCACCAGACCGATGATGACCTCGTCGGGAACGAGCCGTCCCGCATCCATCAGGGTCGCGGCCCGCTCGCCGAGCGCGCTGCCGGAGCGCCTCGCTTCGCGCAGCATGTCGCCGGTCGATATCTGCGGTATCCCATAACGCCTTGCGATGAATGCGGCCTGGGTGCCCTTCCCTGCGCCCGGTCCGCCGAGCAGAACGATTCTCATGCGCTGATCCCCTGGTCACCGATCAATCGAGCTTCATGCAACACATCGACGAAATCCGAACGAGTCCCGGATCCGTCCCCGCAACCCGCCGGAGGCGGCTGGATTCCGTCTATCATTCGGATCGGTTCGCAACAGCACGCCACGCGGCGGCACCGGCCCGTGCGTTCTCGTCCGCTCACATCCTCCTCCCGCCGCCTCACGGTAGAAGAACAGCCGTTGAAACCGAGCACCACCGGCCATCCGGAACGACCCTCCGGGCAGGCGCGCAACGGCGCTCCGTCGATCCCTTCCGCCGCCCCCGCAAACCGGCGGCGCGGACTTGTCGCGCCGAGTGCAAGGGGGGCGGCATGAAGCTCCATTCGGACGCCGCTGGCGCGGGCGGTCATCGTATCACCGCGTACGGCGCCGGATTCGTTGCCGTCGACGAAACCGTGTTCACGGGCGCGATTCTGCTTAGCTGGGGTGCGCTTGAAACGGACATCGGGGTGCGCAGGCCCGACGATCTGAGCGCTTCCACGATCACGCGGCTGGGAGCACATGACCCCGAAGTCGTCATCCTCGGCACCGGCGCCCGTCACGTCTTCCCGCCACGCGAGCTGTTCGCGCCGCTGGCGCGCGCGGGGATCGGGGTCGAGATCATGTCGACGCCCGCGGCCTGCCGCACGTACAACATCCTCGACTCGGAAGGGCGCAAGGTCGCTGCGCTGCTGCTGCCGATTGACGAAGGAACTCGATGACTCGAAAGGCCGGACGGAGCAAACAGCGGCCGTTCCCAGGAACGTTCATTGTTCGCCGCCGAGCCTGAATCAGGCCGTCGATGCCGCCGGGAAAACAAGAGGCTGCTTTCCCGGGAGAGAATCGGAATCCGACCGGCGACGGTGCACGTTCCGGACGATGCAACGCTCCAACGCCTCCGTCCGCCGGTGTCGGGCGCTTCTTTTCCGGCTCTTGCAGCGACCCGCGCGATCCCCTTCGCCAGAGACTATCGAGGCAGGAATCGGAGGGGATCGACTGCCTTTCCGTCGCGCCGGATCTCAAAATGCAGCATGGCGCGTCTCTTGCTCGAACGACCCATGTCGGCGATGTGCTGGCCTCCTTTCACGGCCTGCCCTTCCTTGACGTGAAGCCTTTCGTTGTGGGCATAAGCGCTCAGGAGGCGGTTGTTGTGCTTGACGATGACGAGCTTCCCGTAGCCGATGAGCCCGCTGCCTGCGTAGACGACCTGCCCGCGCGCCGCGGCGCGGATTGGTTGCTCGAAGGTGCCCGCGATGTCGATCCCCTTGCCGCCGCCGTGAGCGAAGCCCCCGACCGTCTTGCCCTTCACCGGCCACGTCCAGCGCACGCCCGCCACCGTGGCGGCTGCAAGCTGTGTATCCACCTGCCTGACCGGCCGGCGCGACACCGGCTGCTCCGGCGCGGGCTGCGGCCGTTGCGCCGGCGCCTTTGGCGGGGTCTCGCGCGCCGCTCCCGCGGTTTCGGGCGGCGGCTTCGACACCGATTTCGGCGGCGGTGGCTCGGGTTCGCGCTTCGGCTGCGGATCGGCCGCGGGCGGCGGTGCGTCGCCGGACGCATCCGGCCCACTCGCCGCCGCGGTCGAACCCGGCTCCGGAATGAACACCCGCTGCCCCGGATAGATCGTGTAGGGATCGCGAATCGCATTGGCTCGCGCAAGCGCGCGGTAGTCGACACCGTGACGCCAGGCGATGGAGTAGACCGTGTCGCCCTTGGCCACGACGTGCTCGCGCTTGCCTCCGGAGGCGACGGACTCGCCCAGCGATTCCACCGGCGCCAGGGTGCCGCCGTCGCCGCCCGCACATCCCCCGGCGAGTCCGGCCAGGCACGCGAGCAGGCAGCAGCCGGCCACACCGTACAAGCGAGCGCCGGTGCGGTTCGCGACGATGCGGCTTCCGCGCCGGGCGCCCGATACGTCGGTCATCTCTTTCCACCGAGCATGGGAACGAACGTCACGTCGGCGATCGTCCGTTCGTCCACGCCGGATTCGGTGCGGGTGAAGACTTTCAGCCGCTGCCGGCGATCTTCGCCGATGGGAATGACGAGCCGACCGCCGGCGGCGAGCTGCTCGATGAGCTGCTCCGGGAGACGCGGAGGCGCCGCCGCGACGAGCACCGCGTCGAACGGGGCGTATTCGGTCCAGCCGGCGTTGCCGTCACCGTGCTTGAACCACACGTTGTTGACGCCCAGCTCGCGCAATCGCCGTCGGGCGCGGCTGAGCAGCAGTCCGATCCGTTCCACGGTGTACACGCGCGGGACGAGCGACGCGAGCACCGCAGTCTGATAACCACACCCTGTGCCTACCTCCAGCACCCGGGAAAGCGACGGCGCGGCCACGGTGGCCTGGGTCATCAGGGCCACGATGTAGGGCTGCGAGATGGTCTGCCCCATGCCGATCGGCAACGCGACGTCTTCATAGGCGCGGCTCGCGAGCGCCTCATCGACAAAGGCGTGGCGCGGCACGTTGCGAATGGCGTCGAGCACGTTTTCGTCGTCGATTCCTTCATCGCGCAGGCGGGACACGAGGCGCTCGCGCGTGCGCAGCGAAGTCATGCCGGCGCCTTCGAACCTGCCGATCATGACAACGCGATCTCCGCGAGCCAGCTTTCGGCCGGGGGCAGGGTCCGATGCCGGGTGAGATCGACGTGCAGCGGTGTGACGGAGACGAAACCGGCGCGCAACGCGTCGAAGTCCGTCCCCGGACCGGCGTCCTGCTCCGCTCCCGGCGGCCCTACCCAGTAGATGGCTTCACCCCGGGGATCGACCATGCGGATCACCGGCTCGGCCCGGTGCCGATGCCCGAGCCTCGTGGCGCGGAAGCCGCCCAAGACGCCGAACGCGACGTCCGGGACGTTCACGTTCAGGATCACGTCCGTATCGAGCGGACACTCGATGAGCCGCTCGACGAGCCGGCTCGCCACCTGCGCCGCGGTGTCGAAGTGGCGGCAACGACGGGAGGCAAGCGACACCGCGATGGCCGGGAGCCCCAGGAAACGTCCTTCCATCGCCGCTGCTACGGTGCCCGAGTAGATTACGTCGTCGCCAAGGTTGGGGCCCGGGTTGATCCCGGACACGACGATGTCAGGCTCCGGATCCAGCAGGCCGGTGATGGCCAGGTGCACGCAGTCGGTCGGCGTCCCATCGACGTAGATGAATCCGTTCTCCGCGGTCCGGGGACGGATCGGGGTGGTCAGGGTCAGAGAGTTGCTCGCTCCACTTCGATCGCGATCCGGCGCGACGACGATCACCTCCCCGATCGCGCCCAGGGCGTCGGCGAGGCATCGCAGTCCGGGAGCCAGATAACCGTCGTCGTTGGTGACCAGGAGCTTCATCGCGATTCAGCGACGGGACGCGGCGGCGAGACGGGGCGGGATGCGTTCGCGTGTCGTCGGCCGCCGGATACGGGCTGCATGGGGACGCCGGTACACGCCGGCGGCGCCCGTCGGCGCCACCCCCGTCGAGGAGGTCCGTCCGTGCAATCGGCGCTCCGGGCCTCGCGGCAGCGGTCGCATCGGAAATCGATCGAGGCCCGGAACGAATACGGTCATCCCGCAGCGACAAACGGATTCGCGAGCCGACAGGCGTCGAGAATCCCGATCATCGGGAGGTCACGGTCCGGAAACCTGCCGGCCCGCCTCCGCGGGAGCACCGCACCCCTGCCGGCCGCCGGCAGTGGAAGACTTCCTTCCAACCCGCGCCCTCGGCCGCGACCCGCACGCCGCCGCCCGGGATCCCCGGCCGGCCGCCGGGGATCCCGAAACCCCGGCGGAATGGATCAGTAGGGCAACCCGTGGGCGGACGCCCCCATGAACAGCAGCATCGGGATCGACAACAGCGTGTTCGTCCGCGAAGCGAGCAACGCGACCCGGCGTGCCCGGTTCTTCTCCGCGTCGGTCGCCGGGACGATGCCGAGGACCTTCTTCTGATTCGGCCAGATGAGGACCCAGACGTTGAACAGCATGATGGTCCCGAGCCACGCCCCGACCCCGATGATCTGGCTGGGGCCTTGCAACATGAAGGCGTCCGCCAAGCTCAGATGCGGAGCGCTTTCCAGCAGCGCCGCGCCCGACAGCCACGTCACGACCGCGCCCCATCGAAACCAGAGCAGCGCCCGTGGCGCGACGTACTTGTTGATCGCGGCCGGCCCGGCCCCCCCCTTGTCGGCGTTCGCCGCAGCGATCGCGGGCACCTGGACGAAGTTGAAGTAGTAGAGCAGTCCGATCCACGTCACGCCGGACAGAAAGTGGACCCACCGCTCGACCGCCAGCACGAATTCCATGTTTCACCCCCAGATTTTGTCAGTCGGCCACCCTCGACGGCCGCCCGCGGACTCAAAACAGCGCGGCCAGGATCAACGCCAGGATGACGCCGCCGACGATGGTTCCGGTAATGCTGTCCAAAGGATTCATACGCCCCTCCATCGCTGATTGTCGCCGAAGAACCCCGCGCCCTCCGGCACCGGAGCGCGCAGAGAAAAGCGCGGTGATTCTACTGCGTTTTCCCCGGAATACCATGCACGGGGCGAGCTCATCCGCCCTCCAGCTTCAGCCACAGGCATTGCCCGCCGCTCGTTTCCTCGATGTGGGCGAGCTGGCGCGCGTGCGCTTCGATCTCTTCCCGGCTTGCGCGCACCACCGGGATCGAACCGGCCTGCCGCGCCCGCGGCTTGCCGCGCAAGGAGACCGCAACCGCCGTCTCGCCGGCCCCGCCGAGTTCCAGCACGGCTTGGCCGCCGGTCATCGCCAGATACACGTCGGCAAGGATCTCGGCGTCGAGGAGTGCGCCGTGGAGCTGGCGCGCCGAGTTGTCGATCTGGTAACGCTTGCACAACGCGTCGAGGCTGTTGCGCTGCCCAGGGTGAAGCTGCCGCGCCAGCGCGAGACTGTCGAGGACCCGGCAGTGGTGCTCGAAGCGCGCGTCCGGGTCGCCGACCCGTGCGAGTTCGCTGTCGAGGAACACGAGGTCGAAGGGGGCGTTGTGGATGATGACCTCGGCCCCGGAGACGAACGACAGGACGTCCGTGTACACCTCCGAGAACCGGGGCTTGTCCTGGAGGAACTCGCGCGTGATGCCGTGCACTTCGAGCGCCCCGTCGTCGATCTCCCGGTCCGGTTGCAGGTAATGGTGGAGTCGCCGATCGGTCAGGCGGCGGTTCACCAGCTCCACACCGCCGATCTCGATGATCCTGTGCCCCTGCTCGGGCTCCAGGCCCGTCGTCTCCGTATCGAGGACCACCTGTCTCACGGGCGTCGCGCCCCGATGGCGGAACGCGCGAGCGCATCCGCCTTCTCGTTGCCCTCGTGCCCCGCGTGTCCCCTGACCCACACCCAGTCGATCCGGTGGCGCGACGCGACCCGATCGAGCCGCCGCCACAGGTCCACGTTCTTCACCGGCTTGCGATCCGCGGTCATCCAGCCCCGGCGCTTCCACGCCGCGATCCACTGCGTGATCCCGTTCTTCAGGTACGTCGAATCGGTGCTGAGCCGGACCCGGGACGGCCCGCGCAACGCTTCGAGCGCCTCGATCGCGGCGGTGAGCTCCATCCGGTTGTTCGTCGTATCCTTCGATCCGCCGGAGAGCTGCTTCTCGTGCCTGCCCGAACGCAACACCACCCCCCAGCCGCCGGGGCCGGGGTTTCCCCGGCACGCGCCGTCGGTGAAGATTTCAACCGCGTCGTTCATCGCCGGTGACCCTGACCGACGAACCCGCGAGCCCGACGACGGCGAGTCGCCGTTTCGGCTTCCAGCGCGGGCGCACCGGCAGCATGGCGTTGACGCGCTTCTTTGCGAGAATCAGCCCCGCGCTCGCGAGGGCGGGGGGCATCCACTCGGCGAGCGAGCGCCTGCCGGGCCGCCCGGCGCGCACCCCGGGGCCCGAGGCGAAGCAGGGGCGCTGGTCAACGACGTCGAATCCCAGCAGGGTCAGCCAGTCGCGCAATCGTCCTGCTCCGAACCAGGTGCCGCACCACGGAGCCGCTTCCGTGCGGTGCCTGAACACCCGCTGCAGCCCGATGACGCTGACGGGGTTGAACCTCAGGATCACGAGGTGGCCTTCGGGGACGAGCACGCGCGACGCCTCCCTGAGCGCTTCGTGAGGCCGCGATTCGAACTCCAGGACGTGGGGCAGGATGACGACGTCCACCGCGTGCGAGTCGATCGGCAGCGCCGTCGCGGCTCCGCTCACCACCGGATACGGTTCGCGCGGCGCGCCGCCGTCGACGTCGATGACGGCGCGATCGAGGATGCGGCTCACGCGCATCAGATCCGCGCCCGCGAGATCACCGACCTGGAGGCAGTGATATCCGAACAGATTGCCGACTGCGCCATGGATGCGCTCGACCTCGGTGCGGAGCAGATCCGCACCCGCGGGGCCGCGTAGCCACTGCGAGAGATCGGAGCGCGACGGCGACGCCGCATGTCGGCCTCGCGTGCGATCGATTCCGGCGATCTCGTTCATCGTCTTCATATCCGGCGCCCCCGCACGCGGCGACACCGCCGGAGACGTGCGTATCGGCGTATCGGCACGCGCCGGCGGACTGGCGCGCTCCCTGGCCTCTCCGTTCGAGGAGTCGGGAGTCCCGATGCCGGGGCAGGTGTTGCGTTGCGTCATGCCAGGCCGCCGTCCACCGTTCTCACAGCCTCGCGTACTCGTTGCGCGAACCTTTCGGCGCACTCCGGCCTTCTGCGCGGAAGCGGAAAGCCCCCGGAGCCGACCCGGATGATTCGCGAGCGGGGCGGTAGTGTCGCACGGCAGCCAACCTTGGAAGCAGCCCTTCCCCTCGGACTGGTTCTGCGCCGATGCGGACGCGAATGGCCGCTCCGCCGCTCACCGGACCTCCTGCACAATGTATCGTCGGCCCGTCGGATTCCGGATCCCGACCCCACCGGAAGGCGGTCTCGCGTCGTCCCCGTCCGGAACCTCGGCAACCGATTCAGGCTCTGCGGCGATCGGATGTCCTGATCTGGACGTCCTGATCCTGACAATCGTTAACCCATCTTTACCACCTTGTCACACAATATCACGCTACATCAGATAGTTACGATGTTCCAAAATTCCGAGTGGCACTACATTTGAACGCCAACTGGTTTTTTGGGGACAGGATGGCGGCCTCGTTGGGGCCTCTCGGTGGTCTTGACATACCGGATCGGCACGGTACCGAGGAGTGCGGACGGGTGCAAGGTATGCTGGAACGATTATGGCACTACGTCGACCTTCGCGACGAACAATCAACGTGTTACGTGCGAAAAACCGCGAAATTCGGGGCAAATCCCACCTGATCGCGGCTCATGGTGGTAAAGATGGGTTGAAGATGGGCTAGCGATTGAGCCGGTTCTCGATGATGTCGTCCACGACGGCGGGCTCGGCCAGCGTCGAGATGTCCCCGAGGTCGTCGATCTCGTTCGCGGCCACCTTGCGCAGGATGCGGCGCATGATCTTGCCCGAGCGGGTCTTCGGCAGCCCCGGTGCGAACTGGATGGCGTCGGGCGAGGCGATGGGGCCGATCTCCTTGCGGACGAGGCCGACGAGCTCCTTCTTCAGCGTGTCGCTGCCTTCCGTGCCGGCGTTCAGGGTGACGTAGGCGTAGATCCCCTGGCCCTTGATCTCGTGCGGACAGCCGACCACCGCCGCCTCCGAGACCGTCGGATGCAGCACCAGCGCGCTCTCCACCTCCGCGGTGCCCATCCGGTGGCCGGAGACGTTGATCACGTCGTCCACCCGCCCGGTGATCCAGTAGTAGCCGTCCTCGTCGCGGCGCGCGCCGTCGCCGGTCATGTACAGCCCCTCGAACGTCGAGAAGTAGGTTTGGACGAAGCGCTCGTGGTCGCCGAACACGGTCCGCATCTGCCCCGGCCAGCTCCGCTTGACGCAGAGGGCGCCTTCCGCCGCGCCCTCCAGCTCGTTGCCCTCGGGGTCGACGAGGACCGGCTCGACGCCGAAGAAGGGGCGCGTCGCGGAGCCCGGCTTCAGGCGGGTGCAGCCCGGCAGCGGGGTGATCAGGATGCCGCCGGTCTCGGTCTGCCACCAGGTGTCGACGATCGGGCAGCGAGCCTCGCCGACCACGTGGTAGTACCACTCCCACGCCTCCGGGTTGATGGGCTCGCCCACCGTGCCCAGCACCCGGATGCTCCTGCGCCCGGAGCGCTTCACGAAGTGGTCGCCCTGTCCCATCAACGCCCGGATCGCGGTCGGCGCGGTGTAGAAGGCGTTGACCCCGAGCTTGTCGCAGATCTCCCAGAACCGGCCGAAGTCGGGGTGGTTCGGGACCCCCTCGAACATCACGGTGGTGGCGCCGTTGGAGAGCGGCGAGTACACCACGTAGGAGTGTCCCGTGACCCAGCCGACGTCGGCGGTGCACCAGAAGACGTCGCCTTCGTGGTAGTCGAAGATGTACTTGAAGGTGAGGGTGGTGTAGAGCAGGTATCCCGCCTGGCTGTGCTGGACGCCTTTCGGCCTGCCGGTCGAGCCCGAGGTGTAGAGGATGAACAGCGGGTCCTCGGCGTCCAGCGCCTCCGCCGGGCAGTCGGGCGAGGCGTCCGCCATCGCCTCGTGGTACCAGAGGTCGCGGCCCTCGCGCCACGGCACCTCGTTGCCGGTGCGGCGCACGACGATGCAGGTATGGGTGTCCGGGCAGGACTCCAGGGCCTGGTGGGTGTTGCCCTTGAGCGGCACGTTGCGCCCGCCGCGCGGGCCTTCGTCCGCGGTGACCACCACCCGGCAGTCGGAGTCGAGGATGCGGTCGCGCAGCGCATCGGGCGAGAACCCGCCGAACACCACGGAGTGCACCGCCCCGATCCGGGCGCAGGCGAGCATCGCCACCGCCGCCTCGGGCACCATCGGCATGTAGACGCACACCCGGTCGCCCTTGCGCACCCCTCTGGACTTGAGCACGTTGGCGAACCTGCACACCTCGGCGTGCAGCTCCCGGAACGTGATCCGCCGCTCCTCGCCCGGCGCGTCGCCTTCCCACAGGATGGCCGGCTTGTCCCCGCGCTCCGCGAGATGCCGGTCGAGGCAGTTGTACGAGACGTTCACCCGGGCGCCGTCGAACCAGCGGATGCCGACGTCGCCGTCGAAGCGCCAGTCCGCGACCTTGTCCCATTTCCTGAACCAGTGGACGTGCTCGTTCGCCATGTCCGCCCAGAATCCTTCCGGATCCGCGAGCGAGCGCTTGTACATGGCCCGGTACGCCGCTTCGTCGATGAGCGCCCGCTGCGCCGCGTGCGGCAGAACGTCGTAGACCTTGGAATCGGACATGTCTTTCCTCCTGAAGGGTCTGCCGGCAATCAAGGGACCTGTCTGCGGCCAATCGTAACACCGGGCCGCGCCGGCGAGGTCGCCGGCCTTTGCAGCGCCGATTCGATTCGGCTCCCGGCGCCGTGGTCCGCCGCACCGATGCCTCACCGTGGGATGCTACTTCGAGGCGGAGAGGTAGGTGATCCAGCCGGCGTCCGCCTCGCCGTGCTCGGCCGGCGTGAACACGCCGTTGCCTTCCCCGGTCTCTTCGTCGGCCCCCTGCCAGTACACCGTGACGTCACGGAAGCCCGCTTCTTCGAGGATCTCGCGGATCTCGGGCAGCGTCCACAGCCGCCACTCGTACACGAACGCATCCCTGATCCGGGAGCCGTCCGGGAAGCGGAAGTGGATGCGGCAGCGCTGCCGGCCGGTGATGGGGTCGTACCACGCCTGGTCCCAGACGTAGGTGAAGCCGTCGTTCGCGGTCGTCTCCTTCATCTCGCGGAACGCATCGTAGCCGCCGAAGGCGTCGAGGAAGAAGACGCCGTCCCCGGCCAGCGCATCGCGCACCTTCTCGAAGTAGCGGCGCATCCCGGCCCGGGTGTGCAGCACCCAGTAGCTGAAGTTCATCGCGAGCACGACGTCCATGCCGCCGCGGTCCAAGTCGAGCACGTCGGCGTTGACCAGCTCGATGCGCCAGGCGGACCTCCCGAGGGGCTCGACGTTGTGCCGCCGTCCCCACTCCAGGACGCCGGCGTCGACGTCCACGGCCACCGCCCGGTTCGTCCGGCGTCGCCGGACCCACTCGCACGCGGCGGCCGCGGTGCCGCAGAAGTCCTCGCGAAGCCGCCTCGCCTTGCGCCGCCGCAGCCTCGTGAAGGTCTCGTCGACGAAGTCGATCTCCGCCTCGACGCATTGCACCGCCTGCTGGTAGAGCGCGTGGACGTCGGCCTTCGAGGCCATCGTCTCCCTGCGCGGTCGTCGGGGATGCTTTTGGATCATGCCGGGGTGACGATCGCCTCGTTGCGGGTGACGACGGGGGAGAGGTCGATGGTCATGCACTCTCCGCCTCCGGCCTGTGGGCCGTCCATTCGGGAGACGGCTTCGAGACCGCGCGGAACAGGGCCTGGATGGGTGCGCCCTTCATGATGCCTCATGAACGCATCCTTCCGGGACCGCCGCCGACGTGGCCAGCGGCTTCAGAAATCGGCGCCAACGTCAGCCTGCGGTCCGGGTTCAGCGAAGTCCTGGGCTTCACCGAGGCCGAGGTGCGGGACATGCTGGAGACGTACCGGCGTGCGGGCGTATTCGACCAGGACCCCGATGCCGTCCTCGCCCTGATGCGCGAGTGGTACGACGGCTACCGCTCCGCCAAGGGCGCGACCCGCGACCTCTACCGCAGCGCGCGCGGGAGGGCGGGATGCAGGAGCGGCGCCACGACGTGCGCCAGGAAACGCGGCGCTTGCCGCGTCCTGGTCGCGGCATTCGGCGGCGAGCCGCCGCCAGCGTCCGCTCAGCAGCAGATGCCGCCAATGCCCCCGTCCGCTGAACGACACGCACTCGTCCCCGCCCCGGCCGGAGAGCAGCACCCGCGCCCCTTGCGCCGCCGCGCGGCGCTGCACGGCTCCTTCGTTCACGTGGACCTGCACGCCGGGCAGGGTCCCGTCGCGCCGCAGCACGTCGAGAAGCATCTCGGGGGACGGCACGCCGTGGAATGCCCGCACACCTTCCTGCGCACGGACCGCATCGACCAGAGCGTACTCCCGCGCGTGTTCCGGCTTCGGCGGCGCGTCGCCGGGCGGCGGCAGCCAAGTGAAGGCCGGCGGCGGCGGGCGGCCCTGGCGCCGCAGAAGGTGCGGGCGCCGAGACAGGGCGAGCCGGCCAGATGGGTGGCCACCGCCACTTCGTCCAGCGCGTCGCTGACGCCGGGCGCGGCGAGGATCGCTTCCACCGCACTGGCGAAGACGAAGCGCCGGGGCGACGGCGCGTAGTAGAAGGGCCGGGCGCCGGCGTGGTCCCGGGCGCAGAACAGGACGCGCTTGCGCGGGTCCCATACCGCGAAGGCGTAGCCGCCGTGCAGGTGGTGCGGGCAGTCCCGGCCCCAGCGCAGGAAGGCCCGGAGGATCAGCTCCGCGTCGGCGAGACCGGTGCGCTCGGGAGGGGGAGCGCCGAGGGCGTCGCAGAGCGCGTCGCGCTCGTCGAGACGGGCGTCCGCGGCCACCACGAAGCCGGCGTCGCGGTGCATGGAGAAGGGAGGGGGGAAGGGTGGCTCGCCGCGGCCGGACGGACCGGGCTCCGGGGCCGCCGCGCCCCGGCGCCCGAGGCCGACCTCGCCTTCCGCCCACGTCGCGCGCTGCGGTCCGTAGTCGGCGAGCGCGGCCGGCATGGCATCCACCGTCCCCGCGCCGCCCGGGCCGTCGCCGTGGATTCCGCGGATCGCGGTCGTCGCGAGGCATCGTGCAGCGTGTGGCGACCGTTCCGATGCGGGCGTCGGCCTGTCCGCCCGACGGCTTCACCCGCGCAGGAACGCCTCGGCCTCTTCCAGGTAGTAGCCGAAGCGTTCCATGACCTCGCCGTGGGCGTCCACCAGCGCCCGCACCTGCGCCGGCGCGAGTGCGCTGCGCCACGACCCCGTCACCCCGGCGCGAAAGAACGAGGGCGCGGTGGGCTGCTTCTCGACGAGTCCGGACTCCGCTTCCTGCGCTTGCAGGCGGGGGAAGGCGCTGTGCCCGAGGGCGCGGTCGAGGCGCGGGCCGTCCCATGCGAGGCCGGCGAAGCGCACGATCGCTCCGAACCCGCCCCGCGGGTCCGCCAGCAGGTCCTCGTAGCGGGCGACGTGCAGCGGCAGGTCCGTCTGCCCGGTCCAGCCCGCCACGTGGCCGCTCCAGGCCGTCATCGGCTCCGGCAATCGGTCGAAGCGGAAGTATCCCAATACTTCGGCGATACGCTTGTTCTCCGCAGGATAAGCAAGCGGACGTCGCGACGATATGGGCTGCTGGAACCGGAGGGAGTGGTCGGACGGCTGAACCGGCTCATGACCGGATGGGCCAACGACTTCCTTCCGGGGCAGGTGAGTCCGGCCTATGCGGCGATTGACCGGCACGCGACCCGGCGGCTGCGGCAGTGGCTTCGACAACGGCTCCAGGATCGGCCCCGGCGGCTCCGCGCTTGCTCATGCGGGCCATCCTCCGCCTGAACCACCCCGGGAATCCCGGAGGGTGATTGGCTTGAGTCAAGCGGCCATCGCCGACTCTCGCAGTGGGTGGTAGTAGTGCGCCTCGAACGCAGCCGGAGGCACAGGCCCAATGGGTTGGCAAGTTCGAGCCGCCGGCCCGCGTGTTCCCGCTTCTGCGCTTCACGCTCGGAGCTGACCGTCGCCGCCGCTCGCGAAGGTATCGAGACAGCCGGGGTCGTCGAACGTCGAACCGCGCCGGGTGGAACCGGGAGAAATGCCGAACTAAATCAACTCGATTGCGGCCCGCACCCCCGGGGCGCCGGCGAGCCTCCGGTCACCGGTGACGAGTACCGTGGACAAGATCTCCGCCAACGCCACGTAGATGGCGTCATACGCGGTCACGTTGTCCCGGAGTTGCCAGACTCGATCGAGGAACGGTGCGTGAGGGTAGCGTTCGACGTCGAGGTTGCGCCATCGGTCGAGCGCCAGCGCTCCCATCCCTTCGTCCAGGGTTCCGTGCAACACGTACCGGCGCAATATCTGGGCGATCTCCATGTCTATGAGATGCGGCACGTGAACGGCCTCGGTATCGTCGGTCAGCCGCGCCGCGAGCCGCTTGCCCGCCGTGGTGTTCAACAGGAGTTCGATGGCGCCGGAGGCGTCCAGAACCATCAGCGCGAATCCCGCTCCTCGCGCAGGACGTCTGCCGGCGAGGGTTCCAGTGCGACTTCCGGTTGCAAGCGAATCGCTTCGAGCAACTCTCGCCGGCTCGGGCGCTCCAGCGCCTTCTCGATTTCCCGCAGGACGTAGCGGGACATCGAGGTCCCTTCAAGGGCGGCTCGGGCCTTCAGACGCCGATGCAGTGTCTCGGGGACGTTGCGGATCTGGATCATCGTTTGCATGGCATGAGTATGAAAACATGCTCTCTTCATGTCAACCCGAGCCCGGGGAGGAGGCCCATGGAAGCCAGCCTCGGAGAGAGGCTGCATCAACGGATGGACACACTTCCTGCGGGGGAGCTCAAGGCGGCGGAGCGCTGCATCGAGTATCTGTGCGAGCACGATGCTCCATTCGTTCAAGCGCTCATGAACGCGCCCGAGATGTCCGAGCCGCCCGGCGACGAGGGTCGCGAGGCGCTTGACGAGGTTCCCGGAATCCAGGTCCACGCCTGCCTGCATTGCGTCGCCAACAAGGCGCCCAATCCCGGACGTCACCGGATGCTGTTCGAGACCTCGAAGGGGCACCGCCGCCTGTTTTCATGCCCGGAGACCCCTGCCATCCCCGCCGCAGCCTCCACGTCCGCGAAGGCCGCGGCCAGCTCGGGGATCATGCGGAAATTCGCCAGCGCGCCCAGGTCGTCCGCGGCTTTCAGGCGGTCCCGGTGCTGCGACACCCCGGCCGCCAGCCCCGCGTCGGACTCCGGCAGCGAGATGACGCTCATCTGTGTCTCTACCTGGCCGTGGTTGTGTTGTCGAGGCCGGGTCTGCGGGAAGTAGGCATTGCTGGCGGTGCGCACCAGCAGGCGGTACGGCTCCTCGCACGCCTCCCGCGCGTACTGCCCGATCCAGGGCCGCTTGCCGGCGCACCGTTCCAGCGCGCTGGTTCGGACCCCGCCGCCTCGTGGAGGAGCGCTCCTCGCCGCACTCGCACACGGCGCAGGTGTCGACGATGTCGCCGCTCGTGCCCCGCTCCTCCAGCCACAGCGGGCGTTCGCACGACCTGCCGCCCGGGTGCACGAAGGCCCGCCAGTTCAGGTCGTCGATATGGCCCTTGGGGCAGGCGGAGACGAAGCGCACCGGCACCACCGGCTTGGGCTTGCCCTCTTCGGCGAACCTGCGCTTGTGCAACTGGTTCCATCGCACCAGCCGGCGAGCGCTTTGCCGCCCTCAAGGGACTGGTCGAAGGCAGAAGACGATGGCGCCGCATGGCGACAGGACTCAAGTACTTCGAGACCCGCTGGAAGCCGAAGTCGTGGAATGCCCGCTATCGCTTCATCTTCATCAGAAAACAGGTCAGGTGCCAAGACAAGCCGCCGGTTCAACTCGACCTGTTCCGACCCACTGAATACGGGTACGAATTCAAGATCATCGCCACCAACAAACGAATGAACCCGCGCAGTCGTTGCCTTCCATGAAGGCCGGGGGTCGCAGGAGGGTATCTTCGCCGAGATCAAGACGCATTTAGCCGGCCCCTGAACGCCGGGTGTTGCGGGGCGGCTCGTGGAACAATAAAGCGGAGAGCCTGCGTTCCGCGAACCGCAACAGGAACCCCACCGGGAACCGGAACAACCACGTCGATTTCCGAGTTGCCGACACGGCCCGTCCGCCGGGGTCCCCGCGTTCGCGCCTCCCCGGTGTAGAGCACCACCGGCAGCACCACCGGCAGCCGTCCCCGCGCATCCAGCGCGTCGTTGCGCACCAGCTCCTGGTACAGCAGGCTCGTGTAGGTCAGGATGCGCAACGCCATCCGCGGCTCGTCGGTGGACTGGAACTCCAGCAGCACCGGCAGGTACAGCCATCGCCCGCGCCGGCGCAGCCGCCACACGCAGTCGCCGTGGCGTTGGAGCTGTTCGTCGCCGACGTACTCGGCGGGGAGCTTGTCGAGGGAGGAGAGGTCGAGTTCGGCGAGGACATCTCCGGGGAGGAACGCGCGCAGGAGGTCTTCGACTGCGGGGGAAGGAGAAGAGGCGCTTGTAGTTCGGGTCCTGCATGGGGACCAGCGTACCCGGCGTCGAATCCGTCCGAATGCACCCCCGGTCCCGACCCTTGCAGGCCATCCGCCCGAGGTGCGGCGCAGGGGAAGAGGAGGAAGCCCGGCGTGGCCGCCTTCCTCGCCCATCCGGAACGCGAGGTGCTGCGCTGCGAACGCGAGCTTCTTGCAGGCGCATGGCGGCCGGGGACGCTACGTGGAAATCGCCGTCCGCGACCCCAAGCCGCGCAGGGTCTCCGCCGCCCCGTTCCGGGACCGGATGGTGCACCTGCGCTGTGCGCGGCCATGGTGCGGGAGCGGTGCGAGGGTGCTCCTGACAGACAGTTCCGAACATTGCACATATTCATATTCGTCGATATATTCCGCGGGCGCCTGCCTGACCGCTGCCCGGCGACATGCGGATGCCGCCGGACCCGCGCGCACCAGGAGCCTCCGTCATGAAGTCTGGATTCGCATCGCTCATTGCAACGTTCCTGTTGGCCACGGCGCTTCCGTGCAACGGGCAAACCTCTCCGGCCACCGAGCCGGCGGGCGGACAATCGAACGCCGTCCTTCCCTCCTCGCCCGAACTCGGCGCCTTCTCGCGCTCCATGGCGATGATGATGGCCCCGGCGCTGGCGATGATGAATCCCTACCTCTACCACCAGTGGGCGCAGTTCCTCGTCAATCCGTTCATCGACGGCATGACGAAACACCGCGTGCTCGAAGCCATGATGGCGGCGTTCGACCCCGGGATCCTGGCCGACGCGCAGGCAGCCACGGCGAACGGCGGCAGGCTCCGCGTTCCCGTCGTTCGACTTCCCGGCTTTCCCACCCAGACGAAGCGGTCATGGCGCCCGAACACCGTCACCGAGGGCGTATCGAGCGAAGCCAAGCGCAAGTTCTACCAGGCGGCCATGCTGATGAGCCCGCTGTCGATGCGCGACATGATCGGCATCATGGCCGACAAGCGTCTCGTCGACGAGGAGGTCTCGTTCGACGACGCCGTCGACGCGATGAAGCTTCGCGCCAACGAGGTGAACTTCAAGTTCGTCGGACACAACCGGGTGTGGCTCGACGTACGCGCCATCACCGGCGACGAGGACACCCCGCGCTTTGAAATCTTCCAGTTCTGCGACGCAATGGTCGGCCGGAAGGTGCTCGATTACGTTCCGGAGTTCGCGGTGTTCCTCCCGTGCAGGATCGCGCTCGTCGAAGATGCGGACGGCAGGCTGTGGGTGATGACGCTCGACTGGGACGTGGGCTGGCTCGACTACGCACAGAATCCCAACTCCGTGCTCGACGTCGAACTCCGCGCGGAGTCCGCCCGGATTCGTGACGCCATCCGCTACATCATGGAAGGCGCGGTGACCGGCGACTTCTGAATCCCGCCATGCCACCCGAAACGGAGCTCCCGGAGGGGCGACGACGATGACCAGGATCCGCCGGATGCTGTTCCACGTGCTTGCGGTTCTCTTGCTTGGAACGCCCGCCCTCGCGGAGGCTCGGCAATTGCCGGCGGCGCCGCTGGCGCCCCCCGTACCCGGAAGACTCCCGTTTCACGGCGTGAATCCGACGGGTGGCGCGGGGAACCCCATGGCGATGATGGCGCCCATGATCGGCGGAGCCATGAATCCCATGGCCATGATGGGCCCGATGGGCGGAGTCGCGAATCCCATGGTGATGACGGGTCCAATGGCCATGAATCCCATGATGATGGCGCCGATGACGACGATGCCCATGATGGGTGCCGGGATGATGCTGAATCCGATGCCCATGATGGGTCCGGGCCCGATGCCTGCGATGCCCGGCACGACCGGCACGATGCCGCCGCCCGCGGACCCGGGCCGGTACGCGAAATGGTTCGAAGCGTGGACCCGGCTCATGGATCCATCGCTGTACGAGAAGCAATTCAACGTTTGGGCGGGCGTGATGGGCGACCTGTACGGCGAACACGCGCCCCTGGTGGAGAAGGCGATGCAGCCCGACCAGTACCGATCGTGGTTCGAAGCCTGGACCGGGCTGATGCACCCCAAACGGTACGAGCAGATGTATCGGATCTGGATGGAGGCGATGCCGGTACCGAAGCCGGCGCCGGAGGGGGAGTAGCCCTTTACCCGCGCGGAGAGCCGGAGCAGGATCCGGCGGCGGGAACGGTCGCAGCGTCGAACTTGCTGAAGCTTCGCCGTCGCCACCACCGCCAAGGGTCTCTCGGGAATCGAGCGAGTCGATCGTCAAGCAAGCGGCCGGAAGGTTCCAGGATGGAAGATTTCGAGTTCACCGTCGTTCACTTCGTGGCCGCCGGCGGCTTCGTCCTGGCCGCGGTCCTCGGGTTCATCGCCAACCGGTCCCATTTCTGCGTCATGGGTGCGGTCAGCGACATGCTGCACATGGGTTCGCTCGGGCGCCTCGGCGCATGGTTCTTCGCCATGGGCCTCGCGATCCTGGGTACGCAGGCGCTTCACGCCGCGGAGCTCGTGGACCTCGGGGAGGCGATGTACCTCACTCCGAACTTCGGCTGGCTCGGCTACGTCGCCGGGGGATTGGCCTTCGGTGTCGGCATGACCCTCGCGGCCGGCTGCGGACAGCGCAACCTCGTGCGCCTCGGCGGCGGGAGCCTGAAGGCCCTGGTGGTGCTGCTGGTGCTCGGCATCACCGCGTACACGACGGTGCGCGGCCTGCTGGGGCTCGTGCGCATCAACGTCTTCGAGGCGCCCAGCGTCGACCTCGCCGAGCACGACCTCGACAATCAGGGGCTCGCAACGCTCCTCGCGCCGGCGCTCGGCATCGAGGACTCCGCCGCGGTACGCGTCGCGCTGGCGGTGTTGCTCGGCGGCGGCCTCATCGCGTTCGCCCTCGTCCAGCCCGCGTTCCGGCGAAGCCTCGACAACGTGCTTGCCGGCGTCGCCGTCGGCGCGATGGTCATCGGCGGCTGGTTCGTCACCGGCTACCTCGGCAACGACGAGTTCGACCCGGTGCCGGTCGAATCCCTGACCTTCATCGCCTCGACCGGGAACACCATCAGCTACCTCATGACGTTCACCGGCTCGACCATCAACTTCGGGATCGCGGCGGTGCTCGGAATGATCACGGGCTCGTTCGTCTACGCGGTGGCCTCGGGCAACTTCCGCATCGAGACGTTCAGCACGCGCGCGGAGATGCTGAGCCATCTCGCGGGCGGCCTGCTGATGGGCTTCGGCGGGGTGCTGGCGCTCGGCTGCACCATCGGACAAGGGGTCGCCGGCATGTCCACGCTCGCCGCGGGCTCGCTGATCGCGGTGGCCAGCATCATCTTCGGCAGCGCGGTCACCATGAAGGTCGAGTACCACATGCTCGACGAGAAGGGGTTCCTCGCGGCTCTCGGGACCGGGCTGAAGGAGCTGGCGGCGCCCTGGCGGTAAGCTGCCCCGGCGGCAACGTTCCAGATGCGGTGCTTCGCCGAAGCCGGCCGGCTCAATGTGCACCCTCCCTTCTGCCGGGAGGGTGCGGGGCGGATTGTGCGCCGGTGATCGGGGGAGCGCGGATGCCGGTGTCCTGCACCGGGGCCGGGAGAAGATTGAACGACCGGGGATCGGACCGTGCGGGGCCGGCTCGCGCCGCCCCACACGGCCCAATCGACCCCGGGCTACTGCGCCGGCTGCTCGTCGTCGGTTCCGCCCTGGCCGGTTCGAGGAGGGGAGTGAGCCGCCGTCCCCTGGTTTTGCATCCACGCATTCGGGTCGAAGTACTGCGCCCAAGTGTCGGGATCGAACGGGTTCACCGCCGCGGCACCCGCGGTTCCGTCCGTCGCGGCGCCGTATGCCCTGGGATCCATCCACTGCATGTAGGTCGCGGGGTTCATGAACACCGAGTACGAGGCCGGATTCATCCATTGCATGTAGGTCGCCGGGTTCATGAACTGCATGTAGGCGCCCGGATTCATCATCTGCATGTAGGTCGCCGGGTTCATGAACGGCGCATACGACGCCGGATGCATCCACGCCATCCAGTTCTCCGGATTCGCGAACTGCATGTGGGCTCCGGGATTCATGAATTGCGCGTACGTCGCAGGATTCATCATCGCCGCGTAGTTCGCCGGATTCAGAAACACCGCGTATCCACTCGGGTGCGCAAGATTGAGCCGGATCGGCTGGCCGGGGAAGGTGGGGGCGGCCGCCACGTGACCGGCGCCAAGCGGATGGCCGGTGTCCGGCTGGCCGACCATGGCCCAGTGGAACGCATCGGCGGACGTCGGACCGGCGGCCGTCGCCACCGCCAAAGCCAGGGGTGCAAGATGTTTCTTCAGCATGGATCTTCTCCGCGAGGATTGGGGACGGAGGCTCCGGAAACCGGAGCCGGACCAAGCCCGAAGTTTCTGGCTATTCAGATATTCGGATAGATGAATATAATAGCCCTGTCCTCCTCTGGCAACCCCCGTCCGGGGAACGTGTCCACCGTGCGGGTCCGCGCATTCTCCCGCACCATCACATGGCTCGGGCACCATGGCTCGGACACCGTAGCCGGGGCTTCACCCGCCGCCCGCCGGAGGATCGGCGCCAAGCGTGTACCACCTGCCTTTGCCCACCATTGTGAGGATCAACGTCATGAGCATGAGCCGCCGGGAGTTCTTCCAGGTGCTCGCCGTCGCCGGGGCGGCCGGAATGCTGCCGCGCCACGGCCACGGCGCGGCGTCCGAGGCGGCCGACCTCTACACGGTTCCACCCTTCGGCAACGTCCGGCTGCTGCACTTCACCGACTGCCACGCCCAGCTCCTGCCCATCCACTTCCGGGAGCCGAGCGTGAACACCGGCGTCGGCGAGGCCCGCGGCAGGGCGCCGCACCTGGTCGGGGAGAAGCTCCTCGCCCGTTTCGGCATCGCTCCCGGGAGCATCGAATCCCACGCCTTCACCCACCTCGACTTCACCGAGGCGACGCGGCGCTACGGCAAGGTCGGCGGGTTCGCGCATCTGCGCACCCTGATTTCGAGGCTGCGCGGGGAGTTCGGTCCCGAGCGCACCCTGCTGCTCGACGGCGGCGACACCTGGCAGGGCTCGGGGACGGCGCTGTGGACCCGCGGCAGGGACATGGTCGACGCCTGCAACCTGCTCGGGGTGGACGCGATGACCGGGCATTGGGAGTTCACCTATCGCGACGACGAGGTCCTCGCGAACGCCGGCGCCCTGGACGCGGAGTTCGTCGCCCAGAACGTGAAGGTGCGCGAGGACGCCCTGTTCGACGGCGCGCAAGCCTTCGACGAAGACACCGGCCACGCCTTTCCCCCGTACACGGTGAGGGAAGTCGGCGGGCGGCGGGTGGCGGTCGTCGGACAAGCGTTCCCGTATACGCCCATCGCCAACCCGCGGCGCTTCATCCCCGACTGGACCTTCGGGATCCGCGACGACGAGATGCAGGCACTCGTGGACGCGGTGCGCGAGGCCGAGACGCCCGACGCCCTCGTGGTGCTCTCCCACAACGGCATGGACGTGGACCTCAAGATGGCTTCACGCGTGACCGGCATCGACGCCGTCCTCGGCGGCCACACCCACGACGCGGTGCCGGCGCCGGTCCTCGTCGAGAACCCCGGCGGCAAGACCCTCGTCACCAACGCGGGTTCGAACGGGAAGTTCCTCGCGCTGCTCGACCTCGACCTCGACGGGGGCGGGGTGCGGGACCACCGCTACCGCCTCATGCCGGTGTTCTCCAACTACATCGACCCCGATCCGGAGATGGCCGCGCTCATCGAGCGCGTGCGCGCACCCTTCGCCGGCCGGCTAGGCGAGGAATTGGCGGTCGCGGACACGCTGCTCTACCGGCGCGGGAACTTCAACGGTACCTTCGATCAGCTCATCTGCGACGCCCAGCGCGCGGTGGGGGGCGCCCGGATCGCCCTCTCGCCCGGATTCCGCTGGGGCACGACCATCGTCCCCGGCGAGGCGGTGACCATGGAGCGGGTGCTCGACCAGACCGCGACCACGTACCCGGAGACCTACGTGCGCGAGATGAAGGGCGCGGACCTGAAGCTCATCCTGGAGGACGTCGCCGACAACCTGTTCAACCCCGACCCCTACTTCCAGCAGGGCGGCGACATGGTGCGCACCGGCGGCCTCGACTACGTGTGCGATCCGACGCAGCCGATCGGCCGGCGCATCTCCGGCATGACCCTGGACAACGGCGAGCCGGTGGAGGCGGAGAAGTCGTACAAGGTCGCGGGTTGGGCCACGGTCAACGCACAGTCCCCGGGGCCGCCGATCTGGGAAGTGGTCGCGCAGTACCTGCGCGATCGGGGCGCCGGCATCTCGAAGCTCGACACGCCGCGGCTCGTCAACGTGGCGGGGAATCCGGGCATCGCCGATGACGACGGCTGAAACGCGGCGTCGCCATCCTCCGCGCAACGGCGAGAGCCCTTCGCCCCCGCGGGGCTTGGCGACCGCCGGAACCGGGCACACTTCGGCCGCCGGCAGGGCGGCGACGCAATCGACGGAGAGAGGATCGACAATGGCCAGGACGCTGATGGATCTGGTGAACGCGGCTCGCGGGCGCATCGTGGAGATCGACTCCGGTGCGCTCGACACCGCGCTCGGCGAGAGCGGCGACTTGTTGCTCGTCGACGTTCGCGAGCCGGACGAGTACCGGCACGGACACCTTCCCGGGGCAATCCTGATCCCGCGGGGCACGATCGAGCCGGCGGCGGATCTTCGATACCCGAAACGCCACCCCGAACTGTCGCAGGCGCGCGGTCGCCGGGTGGTGCTCTACTGCGCGACCGGAGGGCGTTCCGCGCTCGCCTGCGACGTGCTCCGGGAGATGGGCTTCGAGAACGTCGCAAGCCTCGGGGGAGGCATCGCCGCATGGCAGGAAGCCGGCTTCGAAGTCGTTCCCGAGCCACCGGCGGAAGACGTGCCGATCCGAAGCGAGAGCCGGCCGTGACGATGGATTGACGGAAGGCGGGATCGGACGGAGACGGGCGCTGACCGGCACGATGTGCGCATGCGTAACGGGCGCCGGCTCTTCGATGAACGAGACGACGCCGTCACGCTCACGGGCCGCGGAGCTTCCGGGCGGCGCGGCGGTGCTCGTGGTCGACGACGAGCCCGGGATCCGCAACTTCCTCCTGAAAGCGCTCCGCCCGCGTTGCGCGCTGGTCGATGCGGCCGACAGCGCGGAATCGGCGGAAGCGTTGCGCCGGCGCTACCATTTCGATCTCCTCGTGGTCGACATCCGGCTCCCGGGACGTTCGGGCATCGAGTGGGTGGCGGCGCTGCGCGAGGAGGACGTACGCACCGACGTGATCGTGATGACCGCTTACGCCGATCTCGACACCGCGGTCGCGGCGCTGCGGGCCGGCGCGGCCGATTTCCTCCTCAAGCCCTTCCGTCTCGAGCAGATGCTGCATGCGTTCGAGCGTTGCATGGCACGGCGCCGGGCCGAGCGCGAGAACTTCGTGCTCAGGCGCGAGGCATTGCGTGTTTCGGACGGCGTGCTCATCGGCAGCGACCCGGCGATCGAGCGGATCAGGGAACTGATCGCCCGGGTGGCGCCGGCCGCGGCCACGGTGCTCATCGAGGGCGAGACCGGGACCGGCAAGGAGCTCGTCGCGCGTTCGATCCACGAGCGCTCCGGGCGTCCCGGCCCCTTCGTGGCCGTGAACTGCGGGTCGATTCCCGCCGAGCTGATCGAAAGCGATCTCTTCGGCCACGTGAAAGGCGCGTTCACCGGCGCCCACCAGTCCCGCGAGGGTCTGTTCAGCCATGCGCATCAGGGTTCGCTCTTTCTCGACGAGATCGCCGAACTCGGCCCACCGATGCAGTCGAAGCTGCTCCGCGTGCTGGATGAGAGGGCGATCCGCCCGGTGGGGGCGGACCGGCCGGCGCCGGTCGACGCGCGCGTCATCGCCGCGACCAACCGCGGGCTCGCGTCCGAGGTGCGGGCCGGCCGGTTCCGCGAGGATCTCTACTACCGCCTGAACGTGCTCTCCATCACGCTCCCCCCCTTGCGCGAACGGCTCGGGGATCTGCCGGCCCTCGCCGAGCACCTGATCCGCGCCGTCTCCGCGGGACTTGGCGTGCCGCCGCTGCCGCTCGCGCACGCGGACGTCGAACGTCTGGGCGCCTACGGATGGCCGGGCAACGTCCGTGAACTGCGCAACGTGATCGAGCGCTCGCTTCTGCTCGGAGGGCTTCCGGCGGACTGGGCGCCGCCCGGCGAGGAGATCCGGTCGGCGGACGGGAGCGAAGGCGGGCTGCCGGTGGACTGGCCGCTCGACCAGGTCGAGAAGCACCACATGCTGCGGGTGCTGGAGCACTGCGACGGGAACAAGTCCCGCGCCGCCCGGATGCTCGGCGTCTCGCGCAAGACGATGGAGCGCAAGCTCAGGCTCTGGTCGCGCTGAATCGGGTGGCGTGTTCCCATTCTCCACACTGCGGCGCCGGGTCTCCGGCAGCCTGCGATACAAGCTGCTCGTGCTGGCGGTGGCCCCGGTCCTCGCGGTGGCGCCTGTCGCGGTCGGATTCATCGTCTACTGGAGCCAGTCGTTCGGTGAGCGCCAGTTGCTGCAGCGGGCCCGGCTCGATCTCGCCGTCGCCTACGATGCGTTCTCCCGCCTGCAGCACGCGCACCGGGACAGCCTGGAGCGCCTCGCCGCTTCCCACGCATTCATCGCGGCCTTGGAGGCGGAGAATTCGGCGCGGCTCCGGGATCTGCTCGCGACGGTGCGCGAGACCGGGGGGATGGACGCGCTGTACGTGACCGATCTGCGGGGGCGGCGCATCCTCGCGGGCGAGGGGTCCGGGGCGCCCGGTTCGATCCCGCGCTCTCCGCTCCAGCGCGACGCGGTGACCGGCGGGCTTTCCACGGTGGGGGTGGAGGTGCATTCGGCCGGAGAGCTCGCCGTGGAGGGGCTGGAGTCCTCCCGGCGCTCGCTCGTCGAGGCGCCGGGCGGCGGGGTGCCGCGCGACGGCGCACTCGTCGTCCGGGCCGTGGTGCCGGTGCGCGATTCGAGCCGGACCCTCGTGGCGCTGCTCGACGGGGTGATGGTGCTCAACCGCGACGTGCAGCTTGTCGACCGGGTCCGCGATCTGGTGTTCGGTCCGGGGACCCTGCCCGAGGGTGCGTTCGGCGCCGCGTCGCTGCTGCTCGGCGATCTGCGCGTGAGCACCAACGTCCCGCTGGCGGGCGGCGGGCGGGCGCTCGGCACGCGGGTCTCCGGGTCGGTGCGAAGGCGGGTGCTCGACGAAGGCGGGGTGCACGTGGCCCTGACCGACGAGGGCGGGATCTCTTACATCTCCGGGTACGCCCCGATCATCGACGTCTACGGGCGGCGGGTGGGGATGCTGCACACCGGGTTCGTCGACTCCGTGTACCGCGACCGCTACTACCGGGCGCTCGGCGTCGCTCTTGCGCTCCTCGTCGCCGGCCTGCTGCTCGCGCTGGTGCTCGCCGCGCGCGGGGCGCGGGCGGTGTTCGCCCCGGTCGGCGCGGCGGCGGAGGTGGTACGCGCCATCCGCACCGGGCAGGACGCCCGGATTGGAACGCTTGAGAGCGGTGACGAGATCGCGGAGCTCGCCCAGCAGATCGACGAGACGCTGAACCTGCTGCAGCAGCGCAACGAGGAGGTGAGCGCGTTCGCCGCGAACCTCGAATTGGAGGTCGATGCCCGCACGCGCGAGCTGGTCGCGAAGAATGCCCGGCTGGAGCAGACCATCGACCTGCTGCACGACACCCGGCGCCAGCTCGTGGCGGCCGAGAAGCTCGCCGCGCTCGGTGAGCTGACGGCCGGGGTCGCCCACGAGATCAACAACCCGATCGCGGTCATCCAGGGCAACCTGGAGGTCATGCAGGCGGAGCTCGGCGAGGACGGAGAGCGAGTCGCCGAGGAAATGGATCTGATCGTGGAGCAGGTCGAGCGGGTCCGGACGATCGTCGGGAAGCTCCTCGCGTCGACGCGCCGCCCGCACGAGACGGCCCCGGAGGAGGAGGTGGCGGTCGCCGGCGCGATCGAGCACGCGATCGCCCTGGTCGCCCACGAGGCGGAAGCGCGCGGCGTCCGGGTCTCCCGCGAGCACGTGGCCGATGCCGCGGTGCGCATCGACGCCGGCGAGCTGGAGCAGGTGCTCGTCAACCTGCTGCGGAACGCCATCCAGGCGTCGCCCGGGGGCGCGACGGTCGAGGTCCGCGCGCGCGGCGCGGGGGGTGCGGTCGCGGTCATGGTCAGCGATGAAGGCGAGGGGGTGCGGCCCGAGGATACGACGCGCATCTTCGACCCCTTCTTCTCCACCAAGGGCCGCGTGGGCACCGGGCTCGGGCTGACGGTGAGCCTTGGCATCGCGCGCGGCTACGGAGGCGACATCCGGGTATCGAGCGCTCCCGGCGGCGGCGCGGCGTTCGAGGTGTTGCTGCCCGGAGAGTCCCCAGGACCGGTGGGACGATCGGTGGAGGGGTAGCGCGAGGGGGACCGACCACCACTACAATCGCCACTTCCGGAGATCGAGGACACCGGCCCCGGGATCGAATGCGCGCGGCGCGTGTGCGAGGCGCCGCTCGGGGCTTGGCCGAACCGCGGGCAACTTCGAGCCGCCGCACCGGCAGTTCCACGACGTGGCGGCGCCCGATGAATTCGCCACGACGGCGGTGCGGTGGGTGGAGGACCGAGCGAGGGTGGTCGGCGGGTGCTGCGGGCTCGGACCGGAGCACATCCGCGCATTGGCGGAGCGCCTTCGCGACTGACCGCCTCGAGGGTAGTCCCTTGCCCAAAGTCTTCGGCAAAACGGCGAGGAATTGTCCGCCGCCCGGCTTCTGATTCCCTGATGCCGGATTCCTGGGAGCGGTGCGTCCTGACGGACGCCCGCGCTCTCAGGACGCGCCGGGCCGGCGACTTCCGGGCCGTGACGGCGCCGTTCAGGTCAGGGCGTGCATCAGCACGGTGAGGGCGACGAGCGCCCCGGCGCAGGCGAATCCGACTCGGGTGGCTGCTTCGACGAACATGGCTTTCCTCCTGGTTCGGGGCCGCCGGGACTTCCCGGGCCGCCGGAAGGGAGATATGCAGCGCCGGAAAGCCGGATCAATTTGAAATTTCGGACGGCAACCGTTAGTAGTGGTTCACCGTCGCCCCACCGGTTCTGCCATGAACCTCGTCCAGCTCCGCGCCTTCGACGCCGTCGTCCGCACCGGCAGCATCACCGAGGCGGCGCGGCGGCTGCACGTCACGCTGCCGGCGGTGACGAGCCACGTCAAGGCTCTGGAACACACCTACGACGTCGCCCTCCTGCGCCGGCGGGGGCGCGGGGTCGAGCCCACCGAGATCGGGCGTGCGCTTGCCGAGATCTCCCAGGAGCTGTTCGCGCTCGAAGACCGCGCGGCGGTGCTGCTCCGCGCCCACGAGCACCTCACCCAGGGCACCCTTCGCATCGCCGCCGACGGGCCCTATGTAGCGGTACCGCTGGTGGCGGAGTTCCGGCGCCGGTTTCCCAAGGTGCGGGTGTCGGTGGAGATCGCGAGCACCGCGCAGGCGCGGGCGACCCTCCTGGCCGAGCGCTGCGACGTCTCGATCCTGGGAAGCCCTGTGGAGGATGGGGCGCTGTACGTGGTCGAGCTGGCCGAGTTCGACATCATCGCCTTCGTGAACCGCGAGCACCCGTGGGCCTGCGACCGGCGCGAAACGGTGCCGTTCCCGGAAATGGACGGACGCCCGGTCATCGCGCGCGAGGCAGGCTCGACGATGCGGCGGCGCTTCGATGCGGCCTGCGCCGAGACGGGTATCAAGCCCGAATACTTCATCGAGACCACGAGCCGCGAGACGGTCAAGGAGGCGGTGGCGGCGGGGCTTGGCATCGGGGTCATCTCCGAGGCGGAGCTACGCCCCGACCCGCGCCTGTGGCCGGTGCGGCTCACCGGTACGGATCTGCGCTATACCGAGCGCGTGGTGTGCCTCGAACGGCGTCGTGCGCTCGCCGTAATCCGCGAATTCCTGCGCGTCGCCGATGAGATGAAGACACGCGAGCGCGCGGTGTTCGGATGAATGCGCGCCGCCCGGGACGCGGGGCGGGCGGCGGCTCCGGATGGGGCCTGATGTCCCGATCCGCCCTGTCGGCGCGATGTCGCGTCGTGATGTCGCGCGTCCTGGCGTCGGCGGGAACGGCCGGCCCCCGGTGAGCGGGTGATCTCGACACCGGCGCCCTCCCGGACAGTTCCGGATGGGTCGGGTCGGGGAGGCGCATCCGGCGAGTAGCGACCGCCGGCGTCCGGCGCACCTGCCCTGCTTTGCGCAGACACTGCCCGCGATACCGGACCATGTCCTCGGCCGGCCACAAGGAGGCGCTGAAGCTGAGACGCCATCTGCTCCCGAAGTCACGGTTTCCGACCGCCCTCCTGCTCGCGACGACCCTGGCCGCCGCGGCGGTGCACGCGGGCGTCTATCGCGTCACCTGCAAGGGCATCCACAAGCTGTCCTCCGTCACCACCGGCGACTCCTGCGCCGAGAGCGCCATGCTCGACGGCGCGCACGGCCGATTTCTCCCCAGCCTTTCCGAGGCGCACGCGGACCTCGGGCGCGGCCTCCTCGCCGCCACCGCGGGCGGCGGCGCGATCCGCGACGTCGGCTACGGCGGGCGCGACTCCACCTCCGTGATCATCGAGCAGCTTCGGTTGAGCGGCGCGTGGCGGGGAGAGATGCCGGTCGAGATCACCATGAGGCTCCGCTACCGCTTCGGGGGCGAGGGAGAGTCCCGGCTCATTGCGTTGCTCAGGGGATCGGCCCCCCGAGCGGGCCGGGCCGGGCATCAGGCCGCGGTGCTGATACGCTATACCGGGCTCGGCGGTGCGGTGGTGATCGCGGGGGAGACGAGGGGCCACTTCGAGCAACCGGCCGAGGGAAGGGTCGCGGACCGTGCGATGGTCGAGCTCAGGGTCATCCGGAGGGTCGCCGCGACCGATCCCGAAGTCGAGGTGCGCGCCGATCTCGCGGTCCATGCGTTGCCCAACCTGGGGTCGTTCGAGGAGTCCCTCAGCTCCCTCGTGCACGCGCAAGGCGAGATCGTGCTCGCCGCGCCGTGTCCGTTCCGGATTGAGGCTCCAACGCACGCGAGCGCCTGGGAGACGGAGGTCGCGGGGGCGGAGAGCGTGGATGCGGCCACCACGGGTACGGTGGTCATGAACGTCGAGGGTGGGGGCGCAGGCGGTCGGGAACGAGGGTTTCGGTGCTGACGACCGTATCCGGATCCTTTCCCCGGGAGTACGTTTCCAATTCCATCTTCTCGGGCTCCATCTCGTCCGGAGCCCGAAAAGCAGCGGTGCCCGAGGGTCCGCTGATTCTCGCAGAGCGAGCCCTGGTGGACCGCCTTGGGGAACGGCATCCGCACACCGGGACGGGCGCCAGACGCGGCTCCGCAGAGGGGCAGCCGATGCGGCGGGCTTCGGAACATGCCCGAGAGGCGCCGCGAGACCGGCAAGAGGAGCTCCGCCGGCGGCGGAGAAGACCGGGACGGAGACGATGAACGAACGAACGATCGTGGTCATTCAGGGGGTCGAATCCCCCGGCGAAGTACCCGGCCTGGAAGCGCTCGATGCCGAGGCGGTCTTCCGTTGTGCGGACAGCCTCGGTGCGCTTCGCGACGCGCTGCCGGGCGCCGAGGTGCTGCTCGGATGGCAATTCGACGCCGGCGACGTCAGGCACGCTTTCGGCTGCGCGGACCGGCTTCGGTGGATCCAGTGGGGCGGCGCCGGGGTGGATGCGGCCCTGTTCCCCGCCCTCGTCGAGAGCAGCGTCACCCTGACCAACCTCCGGGGTGTGTTCGATCGGACGATGGCCGAGTACACGCTGGGCATGATCCTCGCGTTCGCCAAGGACTTCCGGCGCACCGATGCGTTGCAGCGCGAGCGGGCGTGGTCGCACCGGCTCACCGAGAAGGTCGCGGGCACGCGGGCGCTGGTGGTGGGGGCCGGCAGCATCGGACGCGCGATCGGGCGCACGTTGCGGGCGGCAGGTATCGCGGTCGAGATCGTCGGGCGCAGCGCGCGCGACGGGGATCCCGAGTTCGGCCGGGTGCACGGCAACGAGGACCTGGATCGGTTGCTCGGATCCGCGGATTGGGTGGTCCTGATCACCCCGTTGACCCCGCAGACCCGCGGCATGTTCGGGGCGGCCCGGTTCGCGGCGATGAAGCCCACCGCACGCTTCTTCAACCTCGGGCGCGGTGCGATGGTCGACGAGCCGGCGATGATCGAGGCGCTTGAGAATGGAGTCATCGCCGGCGCGGGCCTCGACGTCTTCGCCGAGGAGCCGCTGCCCGCCACGAGCTCGCTCTGGGAGATGGAGAACGTGATCGTCTCGCCGCACATGTCGGGCGACTTCCACGGCCACAAGGCGACCATGGCGGAGGTGTTCATCGAGAACTTCCATCGATACCGCGCCGGCGAGCCGCTGGTGAACGTGGTCGACAAGCGGCTCGGCTTCGTTTCCCGCAGCACGCCGGCGAAGCCGGAGTGACCCCCGGGAAAAGATTCGGCCATCGCATCTGCGAAGCCCTGGAAATCGCGTTGTATCCATACAGTTGGCGACCTGCCCGAGCCCGGACCCACCCACAGGTTCTGCTGACGAGGCTGGAGTCATTGCGTTCGAGCAGATACTCCAACCCTTCCCGGTATGAAGTCCCGTAGTAATCCATGTCGTACCGGGTGCGTAGATGTTCGGGCGCTCCGCGGTTTACCAGAAAGTTGGAATAGACCATCTGGTGGGGACGAATGAGCATCATCTCGACGATCACTGAAGACACGCCTGCCGCCGCCAGCGTCTGGAACATGAACAGGCCCCGCATCGTCACGACCGCCCGGAGCGCTGTCGCTGCGTCGCTGCTTCAAAGCCGGCGGCGAACTCCAGCACCGCTCGCGCCAGGGTGTTCTTGTCCGCTTCGCTCCGCATCAACGTCGGGGCTGCGTGCACCGGTTGGGAGAATCCGGCCGCATCCGCCGCGTCCGCCGAATCGATGATCCAGGCGTCGACGAGGTCTCCGTAGTGTCGCTCGATGCTTCGGTTGGAGACGTCGAGGCCGAGGTCGCGCATCATCTTTGCGGCAGGCCCCTTCACCGCGCGGCCCCCGAGGATCGGCGAGACCCCGATCACCGGTGCTCCGGCGGCGCGGACCGCCTCGCGCATCCCTGGCACCGCGAGGATCGGGTCGATGCTGATGAAAGGGTTGGACGGACACACGACCACGCATCGCAGCGAAGGAGCGGCGAGGGCTTCGAGGGCCGCGCCACACGGGTGCGCTTCCGCCGCGCCCGCGAAGTCGAAGCCGGTGACCGCCGGCTCGCACCGGTCGCGCACGAAATAGTGCTGGAACGGCAGCCGCCCGTCCGGCGTGCGCACGATGGTGCGTACCGCCGTGTCGCAGGCGGGCACGATCCGCGCGCGCACGCCGAGGCGTCGGGCCACGTCCCTGATGACGTGCGAGAGCGGCTCGCCGGCCGCGAGGCGGCGGGTGCGCTCGACGTGCAGCGCAAGATCGCCGTCTCCGAGCTGGAACCAGGTCTCCCCGCCGAGATCGGCCAGCGCCCGCATGAAGGTCCAGGTCTCGCCCGCGCGCCCCCATCCCGTCTCGGGATTGGCGACCCCGGCCAGCGTGTAGAGGACGGTATCGGCGTCGGGACAGATACGCAGCCCCAGATGGTCGAAGTCGTCGCCCGGATTGCAGATCACGGTGAGCGAATCGGGCGGCAGCACGCGGTACAGGCCGAGCGCGAGCTTCGAGCCTCCGACGCCGCCGGACAGCGTCACCACCGGCCCGGCGTTCATCGAAGATCCGAAGCGGTGGTCACCCGGCAGTCGGTGGCCTGCCGACACCTCGCAGTCCCCCGATCGTTCACGGTGCGTTGATCGCCGGTGGAATCACCGGCACGGCATCCGGTTTTCTCCTCTCGGGGGCCGCAACGCCGACCTCGTTCGAGCTCGGTGCCCGTCTCACGCCCCCTCGACTCCCCCGGCGGCGCCTGCCGCCACCCGCCCGGGGCCGCCGCTCCGTGCCTCTCGGCACCGGATGCGACGCCTGTTGAACCGGCGCCGGCTCCCGGTCTGCTCAGTTCGCCCACTTGCAGATCCGGCCTCCCTTCATGACCAGGACGATGCGATCGCCATGCCCGGAGAGGACGCCGATGTCCGCAACCGGGTCGCCGTCGAGGGCGATGAGATCCGCGAGGGCGCCGGGAGCGACCGTGCCGAGCTCGCCGGGACGTCCGAGAAGGTCCGCGTTCAGGCTCGTCGCCTGACGCAGCACCTCGGCGTTCGGGAGCACTTGTGCGCGGAGCCCGAACTCGCTCAACTGGTCGTCGTGCATCTCGCCGAGCAGATCGGTGCCGAAGCCCGTCTTCACCCCGGCGTCGCGCAGGACGTCGAGGGCGGCGACGCCGGCCTCGCTCACCGAGCCGAGCTTGTCGAGGCTGACCTTGGGGAGCCCGAGCGCCGCGCCGCGCCGGGTGAGGGAGTCGTAGGTGGCCAGCGTGGGGACCACGAAGGCGCCGCGCTCGGCCGCGAACGCCGCGGTTCCGGCATCGATGAGGTTGCCGTGCTCGATCGAGCGCACCCCGAATTCGATGCACCGGCGGATCGCCTCCGGAGTATAGGTGTGGGCCATCACGTAGGTGCCCCACGAGCGCGCCTCCCACACGATCGCGCGGATCTCCTCCTCCGAATACTGGAGGTTCCGGATCGGATCGCTCGGTGACGCCACCCCGCCGGAGCCCATGATCTTGATCTGGGTCGCCCCCCGGCGCAGCTCCTCGCGTGCGGCGCGGCGGACCTCGGTGATCCCGTCCGCTACGGTCGCGAAGCGCTGCGCTCCGAGCCCGCACGAACAGAGCGCCGGCCCCGGTTCGTAGCTGCGGAAATCGCCGTGCCCTCCGGTCTGGGTGAGGGCGTGCCCGGAATAGAACAGCCGGGGTCCCGCGATGAGACCCTCGTCGATCGCCCGCGCGAGTCCGTAGTCGGCGCCGGCCGCGTCGCGGACCGTGGTGAATCCGCGTTGCAACGCCGCCTCCAGGAGCCGGCGGGCGTGCTGCGCGAGCAGCGACGCGGGCATGTGGTCGATGGCCCCGACGTCGGGGCTCACCGCGAGCGCGTGGAAGTGCGCGTCGATCAACCCCGGCATCAGCGTACGGCCTCGGAGATCGACGACCTCCGCGGCCTCGCAACGGATGGGGACGTCCGAGACCTCCGCGATCCGCTCGCCATCCACGAGCACCTCGACGCCTTCGAGAAGCTCGTCGCCCGTGCCATCGAAGATCTTCCCGTTGCGGAACAGGGTGGGGCTGGTCATTCCGTTCACTCCATCGGTCCGTTCCGGCATTGTAGAACCTGAGAGCCCGTGTCATGCACAACCATGTCGGTGGCGATGCTGCCGGGGCCTATCGCGTTGACGCGGATGCCCTTCGGTGCGAGGGCCAGCGCCATCGCCACGGTGAGCTGCTTCACCCCGCCCTTGCACACCGCGTAGGAGAGCAGGTTCGCGTTGGTGATGTACGCCTGGATCGACGACATGTTGACGATCGCGCCGCCGCGGCCCTGTGCGACCATCTGCACCGCCGCGGCCTTGCCGGTGAGGAAGAAGCCCTTCAGGTTCACCCGCACCACGCGGCCGAAGTCTTCTTCTTCGATCTCGAGGATGTCGGCTTGCTGATGATGGGGATTGGAGTACAAGTGTATCGCGGGTCGAAGTCTTCTTCTTCGATCTTGAGGATGTCGGCGGCATGGAGCACCGCGGCGTTGCTGATCATCACGTCGACGCCGCCGCAGGTCTCGACCGTCTTCGCGACGAGGGCTTCGACCTGCATGCGTTCGCCCACGTCGCAGGCAACGAACGTCGCCTCGCCGCCCCCATCGCGCAGTGACTGCGCCGCCGCCTCGCCTTTTTCCGACTGGACGTCGGCGAGGACCACCTTCGCGCCGTCACCCGCGAAACGCCGTGCGCACGCGAGCCCGATGCCCTGCGCCGCGCCGGTGACGATGACCGTCCTGCCCGAGTGTTCCGTGTCTCCCATTGGCCGTTCTCCTTGCGTGGCGCCTCGTCGAGCGGGCTATCTTCGGCCATGCGCGCGGAGTTTCCAACCGCGACGCCGGGGCGCCGGCTGTGTTTGCGCCCGGCCGGCTCGGGGCGGCGCCGGCTCAAGGCGGGGTGCGTGCGGGGCCGGGAAGGAGGAGCGGCTTGCGGCTGACGCGCTTCGCGACCACTCCGACGAGCGGACCGCACAGCACGAGCGGCAGCATCCACATCATCGGGACCAGGGATACGAGCAGCGGCGAGCCGGTGAGCTGGAACGTGCAGATCCCCAGGGCGAAGATCTGCAGCCACCGCACCGCGCCCGCGAGGCAGCCTGCCGCCCAGACGAGCAGAAAGCGCGGGTTGCCGGGCAGCAGAAGACGGTGGGCGTCCACTATCAGCGCGAGGAGTCCAGGAGCATGGTCGGAATCGGGAGATGGGATGGCCGAACAGGAGCGGTCCGTGCGATTCCCGGGAGCTGCGCGTCCTGACGGACGCGGGGGTCCCGCCCATCCTGGTCATTCCCGCGCAAGCGGGAATCTGTATCCAGGGAACACGAGCGTCCCGCACGCATTGTCTTGTTGCGGACCTTCACGGTGACGGGAACGTCCGCTTCGGGACACGTGCCCCGGTGTTCGACGGACTACAGCCCCATCATCCGCACCATCGCCCTGACGAGAGGGCTCTTCGGGTCGCCGGGGGCCCGGCTTGCGTCGAGATGGTCCTGGCCGGGCAGCTCCATGTACTCGCATGGGATGCCGTGCTCGCGGCAGAGCGCGGCGTAGTCCTTCGACCTCAAGTTTCGGGATTCAAAATACCTTGAATCAGGCGATGGATCCCGCTACCCGCTTTCGCGGGCACAAGCTTCGCGGGAATGACGGTCAGCGTAAAAGTAACGTGTCTCGCTGAAATGACGTCATTCCCGCGAAAGCGGGAATCCATTTCGGTCAGCGAATCCCGAAACTTGAGTAGGGTATGAATAATCCGGGGTTCAAGATCAACCCCCGGTGCGAGCGCATCATGCGCGCGACCCTCTTCATCGGGTCGAGCCGCGAACGCATCGTGCGGGTGCACCACCGGTCCCCGCTTCCGCGGGGATGACGGGCGGAAGCGTCCCGCCCAGTACGGCGAGACATACTCCCACAGCGCCCGGAAGTCCTCCTTGAGCAGCCAGGCGCGTACCGTGCGCAGATTGCGCCGCACCCGCTCGGACTGCGCATCGGTCAGGTTCTCGGGACGCTTGAGCAGCAGCCAGCGGCTGCGCTTGAGCACCGGCGCCCTGCCCTCGGCGGCGAGCTTCCTCGTCTGCGCCGCGCGCACCTCGTCGATGGCCTTGGAGAAGTGGCTCATGATGTGGAAGCGGTCGAGCACGCACCGCTTGGCCGGCGCGCTCGGCCACCCCCTTCAGGTACGGCTTCCACAGGTCCGAGCACAAAGCGCAACGCCGCGCTGCGGGCGGCGCCGAGCTCGTCGAAGAAGCCGTGCAGGGTCTCGGCCTTGCGCTCACGCCCAATCCACAGCCGCCGCTTGCAGTGGCGGTCGAGCTGGTAGACCAGCGTCAGGGACCGGTGCCCGCGCCGGCGGGCGAGCTCGTCGATGCCAATCGCCTCGATGCCCTCAAGGCCATGATGCGCAAGACCCCCCGCTTACCCCCGCGGGGGCAGGCTCCACTCGACCGCCATGCGCACCGACCGGTAGACGGTGTCCCACGAGCTGTGGAACCCCGTGGCCACCTCCTGCCACGACAGCCGCTTCGCCCACCCGGCGAGGAACCAGGCACAGGCGTCGCTCACCCGGTGCTTGCCCGTCGCCCACGCAACGGACTCGACCTTCACCCCGCAGCGCGCACACGCCACCCGGCGCATCGCGTAGAGAAACACCACCGGAATGTGCCACAGCGGCACGAACGCGAAGCACCGGGGCGGCAACGTGTCGTCGCCCGGCGCCGCACCGCCGCACTGCGAGCACTTCGCGCGGGCATTGGCGCGGGGACGGACCTCCCCCTCGATGGCCAGCCGCGGATGCTCGACCAGGCGCACCGTCTCGTAGACGAACGACGAATGCTTCTGCACCCGATCGAGGAGAGTCTTGAGCTGCATCCCGTTCCCCTCCGCGTCGCTTGGGACCTCGCAGCTCCAAACCACTCCCATATTGTGCGGTGCATTGCCCCGACGAATCCGGCCCCCGCCACCCGCTTCCGCGGGTACAAGCTTCGCGGGGGCATGCCTCTCGCCTTCAGAGGTGGACCCGGAGCGCTGCGGACCCCGGGAGGGCGGACCCGGGATGGATGCATCGAGCCTCAAAGACCCGAAACGAGATGCCCCCCGTCGACGACGATGGTCGAGCCGGTCATGTAGGACGAGGCGTCGCTTGCGAGCAGGAGCAGCGCGCCGTCGAGATCGGACGGGTCCCCGATGCGGCGCTGGGGGATGCGTTTCATCATCGCCGCACCGGCATCGCTCGCGAAGAACCCGCGGTTCATCTCCGTGAGCACGTAGCCCGGCGCGACGGCGTTGACGCGCACCCGGTGGCGGGCGAGTTCCATCGCCATGGTCCGGGTGAGCTGCAGCAGACCCGCCTTCGATGCGGCGTACGGGCCGAGGCCACCCGCGACCCCGAACGCCAAGGCCGACAGCACGTTGACAATCGCGCCGGGGCGTCCGGCCTCGACCATGCGCCGCGCGGTTCCCTGCGCGACCCGCCACGCCCCTTCCAGGTTGGTGCCGATGACCGCGGCCCAGTCCTCCCCGGTGATGTCCAGGGTCGAGGCAGGCCGCGCGATGCCCGAGTTGTTCACGAGAACGTCCGGGACCCCGAACGCCTCCTGCACCGAGTCGAGCGCGTTCCCGACGCTGCGCGCGTCGGTCACGTTCATCCGCACCGGGTACGCGACGCCGCCGGCCTCCCGGATCTCGCCCGCGAGGGCCTCCAGCCGCTCGACGCGCCGTGCCGCGAGGGCCACCGAGGCACCGTGCGCGGCCAGGGTGCGGGCGAAGTGCCGGCCGAGACCGCTCGACGCTCCGGTCACGAGCGCGGTGCGGCCGTCGAGATTGAAGGTGAGTCGTCGCGTCATGGTGAATCAGTCGTCCAGCGCCATCGAGGTTTCAAGGAGCGAGGCTTCAACGAGGTTCCGCTTCGGACCGGCGAGGCAAACGGGACCATTGGAACTCCGCTGGCCGGGGGCGGGACCCGAGGGCGGAACGTATCATAGCTCACCGGCTCCTCTGCGGAGACGACCCACGACTTGGCGCAACCTGGCCCCTGAAGCGCTCGAGCTTCAGTTCAACCCGCGCGTGGCTCAATCCCGTGCTCGGCGTACGGTACGGATCGGGTGAGAAGGAAACGCTCGACGTCTTCCCCGCGGACCGGCCGAACGCGCCGGTCCAGCTTTTCATCCACGGCGGCTACTGGCGGGCGATGGACAAGAGCGACTACAGCTTCATCGCCGACGTCTTCCACTCGGCCGGGGCGGTCACCGTCCTCGTCAACTACGACCTCTGTCCGGCCGTCACCTTCGACACCATCGTCGTCCAGGTCAACCGCGCCATCGCGTGGACCTTCCGCAACGTCGCGGAGTACGGCGGCGATCCACATCGCCTGTACGTGTCCGGCAATTCGGCCGGCGGACACCTCGACGCGATGGCCCTCGCCCACGACTGGGAGGCGGACGAAGGGATCCCGGCCGACGTCATCAAGGGCGCGGTGCCCGTCACCGGCGTCTTCGACTGCGAGCCGGTGCCCGACGTCACGGTGAACGAGGAGGTGCGTCTCGACCGGGAGACGGCGCGGCGGTTGAGCCCCCTCAGGAACCCGCCGCGGCGCGTGCTTCCGGTCCTCGTCGCGGTGGGAAGCGCCGAGCCGCCTCTCTGGATACGGATGTCGAAGCTCAAGTTTCGGGATTCGCTGACCGAAATGGATTCCCGCTTTCGCGGGAATGACGTCATTTCAGCGAGACACGTTACTTTTACGCTGACCGTCATTCCCGCGAAAGCGGGAATCCATCGCCTGATTCAAGGTATTTTGAATCCCGAAACTTGAGTACTACGTGGAAGCCACGGTGCTGGGGGCGTGGTGCGAGCTGCGAGAAGATTTCCGCCACTTCCGGGCTGACCGTATCGTCGCCTGCCATGAGACCGGCGACAGCTTCGCCGACAAGGCCCCGCGGCTCAGAAGGGACTGGCATGCCGAAGACCGACGCGCCCGGCCGGACGGATCTCCGTAGAAGCCCTGGAAGAAGATTCCGGGGGCGCGTGTCACCTCCGCGCGGCGATGTTCCAGGAGAGCTTCTGGTCGCGCAGGATGGCGCGAGACGTCGCGAGCAGGCGAGCCGTTGAACCCGAGCGGACGGCCGACCTATGATGGAGTCATGACCAGAGTCGATATCGCTGACGCCAAGACCCACCTTTCGCGCTACCTCGACAGCGTCGAGAAGGGAGAGATGGTGGTCATCTGCCGGCGCAACGTGCCGATCGCGGAGATCCGCCCGGTGTCCAGGCCGCTCACGGAGCCGCGCCCGGTCGGTATCGATCGTGGGATGGCCATCCCGGCCGCCTTCTTCGAGCCGCTTCCCGATGACCCGCTTGATGCATTCGAAGGCGCCCGCTGACCAACGTGAGGCTGCTGCTCGATACCTGTACGTTCCTCTGGCGGGCAGCCGATGACCCAAGGCTGACGCCGGCCGCGAGGACAAGCTGCCGTTTGCCCCGGCCGTGGACGTGACGTGCATTTCGCCCGGCGAGCTCGGATCCCGGCTCGCCGAAGCCCGTTACGTCGCCGACGAGACCCTCGTGACGGCGCTCTCGCTCGCCCTCGATCTCGGACGCCCGCTGCTCATCGAGGGCGAGGCCGGCGTGGGCAAGACCGAGGTCGCCAAGGCCCTCGCCGCCGCCCTCGACACCCGGCTCATCCGCTTGCAGTGCTACGAGGGGCTGGACGCGACCACCGCCATCTACGAGTGGAACTACCAGCGCCAGTTGCTGGCCATCAAGGCCAGCGAGCGCGAGAACGTGAGCGCGGCGCAAGCCGAGGCGCACGTCTTCTCCGAACGCTACCTGCTGCGCCGCCCTCTGCTCGAAGCGATCGGCGAGCCGCGCCCGTGCGTGCTGCTGATCGACGAGATCGACCGCGCCGACGAGGAGTTCGAAGCCTACCTGCTGGAAGTGCTCTCGGACTTCCAGGTCACCGTGCCCGAGATCGGGACCATCACCGCCACCTCCATCCCGCACGTCATCCTGACCTCCAACGGCACGCGCGAGCTGTCCGACGCGCTGCGCCGGCGCTGCCTGTACTGCTACGTGGAGTTCCCGTCGTTGGAGCGCGAGCTGGCGATCCTGCGCCGGCGCCTGCCCGGGATCGAGCCGGCGCTCGCCGCGCAGATCGCGCGCTTCGTGCGGGCCTTGCGCGAGGAGGATCTGGAGAAGCGCCCGGGGGTGGCCGAGACCCTCGACTGGGCCGGCGCACTCCTGGGTCTCGGCATCGAAACGCTCCAGCCGGATTCGAAGCGCCTGCACGCGACCCTCATCTGCCTGCTCAAGACCGAGGCGGATCTCAAGTCCGTGACCCCCGAGGTGCTTGGCCGCCTGGTCGGGCGCGCGGCGTGAGCGCGGCGGGCGTGAGCGCAACGCCGGGTGTCCTTCCGGATTCCGTGATGCTCGATGCACTCGGACTTCCGGCCCGGATCCGCGGTAGCGGATCCGGCGGCAAGGGTGTGGTGGGCGTGAGGAAGTCCGACGCCCTTCCCGACGAGGATGTTCCGGCATCCGGCCGGAGGTGTGGCGGGTGTACGGCGGACGCAAGCGTGGCCGGCGCCCTTCTCGATTCCGTGGCGTCCGACGTATTCGGGCATCCGGCCGGAGGCGCGGCGTGAACACGGCAGGCGTTGCGACTTCCGGTATGCCGCTGACGGCCCGGGTCTCCGGATTCATCGCCCACCTGCGGCTCAACGGGATCGAGGTTGGGCCGGCGGAGACCGATGCCGCGTTGCGGGTGCTCGCCCGCGGCCCGGCCCCAACCCTCGACGAGGCCCGCCGGCGGCTGAAGATCCTGCTCACCGGGCGCCGCGGCGAGTGGGAGCGCTTCGACGACCTGTTCGAAGCCTGGTGGCTCGCCCGGGGACGGGTGCGCACGCGCCCGGCATCCGCCGCACGGGTTCCCGCCGGAACGCCCTCGCGGGCCACGTCGAACCTGTGGGGGGAGCGCGCGGGCGAGGCCGCCACGAACCGATCGCTTCACTCGGGGGCCGCCGGCGCCGGCGCCGGCGATGGAGAGGGTGAGGCGGGCAAGAACGCACGGGCTTCACGCACCGCCTCCGCACGGTGCCGGATCGGGCGCGCGGACCTGCGCCACGTGGTCGATCCGGAGGATATGAAGCGCGCCGCGGAGATCGCCCGGCGTCTGGCGCGCGCGTTGCGCTACCGGCTTTCACGCCGCTACCGCGCCGCCTCGCGGGGCACACGGATCGATCTCCGCCGCACCATTCGGCGCAGTCTCGGCCACGGCGGCGAGCCGCTTACCCTGGTGCGCCGCCGGCGCCCGGAACGGCCCGTGCGCATCGTGCTGATGCTCGACGTCTCGGGCTCGATGCAGCCCTACGCGCGCTGCCTCTTGCAGTTCGTGCACGGGCTCGTGGAGTCCTGGGACCGGGCCGACGCCTACCTGTTCCATACCCGGCTGGTGCGCATCACCGACGTCCTGCGCGAGAAGGACGCCCTGCTGGCGATGCGCCGTCTCTCGCTGATGGCCGAGGGGTTCGGCGGCGGCACCCGGATGAGCCGCTGCCTGGGCACGTTCAACGATCGCTACGCCAAGCGCGCCCTCGACTCGCGCAGCGTGTTCGTGATGATCAGCGACGGCTACGACACCGGCGAGCCGGACGCCTGCGTCGAGCAGATGATCCGGCTCCGGCGGCGGGCGCGGCGCGTGGTATGGCTGAACCCGATGCTCGGCTGGGCGCGTTACGAGCCGTTGACACGTACCATGCGCGCGGTGCTCGCGTACGTCGACCACTTCGCGCCGGCGCACAACCTCGACGCCCTGGCGGCGCTGGAAGGGGAGCTGGGAATGCTGTGAGCGCGCCATGCTCTTCGCGTCGCCGCGGAGACGGCAGCTCGATCAATCCACCGGGGACCGTCGCGACGCTTGGCGCCTGCGTCCGGTCCGGCCGTTGCGGGTATGCCGGGCGCATTCTCGAACTCAAGCTTCGGGATTCAAAATGCCTGAATCAGGCGATGGATTCCCGCTTTCGCGGGAATGACGGCCAGCCTGAAAACAACGCGTCTCGCTGAAATGACGGCCAGCCTGAAAGCAACGCGTCTCGCTGAAATGACGTCATTCCCGCGCAAGCGGGAATCCATTTCGGTCAGCGAATCCCGAAACTTGAGTCTCGAAGACCGACAGGGAGACCAGCCAGTGAACCTGCCCGAACCATCCTCCGTGCATCGCATCGGCGTCATCGGCGCCGGCACCATCGGGGCATCGTGGGCCGCGTACTTTCTCGCGCGCGGGATGGACGTGCAGGCGTGGGACCCGGCGCCCGATGCGGAGGGATCGCTTCGAGCGTTCGTCGCCGGCGCCTGGCCGGCGCTCGACGGGCTCGGCGCGGTCGTGGACGGCGCGAGTCCCGATCGCCTGAGCTTCCACCCCGATCCCGCCGCGGCCGTCGCCGGCGTCGGGTTCGTGCAGGAAAGCGCCCCCGAGAAGCTCGACCTGAAACGGGCGCTGTACGCGGAGATCGGCGCCGCCCTGCCGGACGACGTGGTCATGGCCAGCTCGACGTCGGGTTTGCTCATGTCGGAGCTCCAGCGGGGGCTCCCGAACGCGGTGCGCTTCGTGGTGGGGCATCCGTTCAATCCGCCGCACCTCGTTCCGCTCGTCGAGGTGGTGGGCGGGGCGGACACCGATGCGGGCGTCGTCGATTGGGCCATCGGCTTCTACGACGCGCACGGGAAGAAGGCGATCCGCCTCAACCACGAAGCGCCCGGACACCTCGTGAACCGCTTGCAGGTCGCGCTGTGGCGCGAGGCGATGGACGCGGTGCTCACCGGGCTCGCGAGCGTCGAGGACGTCGACGCCGCCCTCAAGTACGGCCCCGGCCTGCGCCTCGCGGTGATGGGACCGTTCGAGCTCTGCCACCTCGCGGGCGGGCCGGAGGGGTTCTCCAACTTCCTCGACCACTTCGGCGACGCGCTCCAGCACTGGATGGACGACATGCGGCCGGTCGAGCTCACGCCGGAGGTGCGCGGGAGGCTGAAGGCGGCCGTCGCCGGGGCGCTCGGCGGGCGCGAATTCGCCTCCATCGCGAGCGAGCGCGATACCCTGCTGCTGCCGGTGTTGAACACCCTCGCGCGCCTGCGGCGCGAGCACGGGTTCGGCTGAGGCCGGGGCCGAGGAGCGGAATTGGTGGCGGCGGTACACGCACTCGGGAGAAGGCGCCGGCTCGTACGGGTACTGTCCGGGTCGCTTGGAGGCGGAGCGGCCCGACTGCCGGCCTCGATGGCGCCGGGGTAGACTTCCCTTCTACTGGACGCCGAACACACAAAGGAGCCACGATGGCTACACCATCCAGCAAAAGGGCGCCGGTACTTTCGGTGGCCGATTTCGGCCCGATCGTCGAGGCGACCGTCGATCTGCGGCCACTCACCGTCTTCGTCGGTCCCAGCAATACGGGGAAATCGTATCTCGCCATCCTGGTCTATGCCCTGCATCGTTTCTTCGGGGGGCATCAGGATGCAAGACCGTGGGGAAGGAGGCTGCCGCCGTTTCATCCCTATCGACGGCGCAGATCCCTCGACAAGATAACGGATCTTCCCAGGGAAGCACTCGACGCCGCGTTCCGGTGGGCGGAAGACATGTCCGGAAAAACGGAAGGAATCGAGCTACCGGAGAATGGAATCGATACGACACTGCCGGAACGAGTCGCCGATTTGGTCCGTCCGGTTCTCAATGATGTCGATGATTTGGGAAGCATGTTCGATGGAGAAATCACACGATGTTTCGGTGTCGAAGAATCGAAGGATCTGATTCGTCGTCCGAGCAGCACGGACGCCCGGATCACGCTACGCAGGGACGTATCGGAAACAGCCGAACACAGCCCGCCGTTCGAATACGAATTCACCATGACAAAAAAGGACTCTCGACTCGTTTCGTCGATTTCTGCCGAGACTCCTCTGAAAATCGAATCGGCAGATCGAAAAATTTGGACGCGATTCCCATACATGGCAAAACCATCACTTGATCCTGAAGACGATGACGACCGTGGCTTCTTCATAAGAAGATTGATCAGCACCCTTGCCGACTCGCTCATTCCTTACACGGTAGGTCCGGTAAGCAGCCCCATCCATTACCTTCCTGCGGACCGCACGGGGGTGATGCACGCGCATCGGGTGGTGGTCAGCTCCCTGATCGGCCGCGCGTCACGCGCGGGGCTTCGTCATGATGCACCACTGCCGGTACTCTCCGGGGTTCTCGCCGATTTCCTGGAACAGCTCATCGAGCTGGGTGATTTGCCCAGGCGGCGGCGCAACTCCGGCAATCATCTGGCCGAACGCCTTGAAGGAGAAATCCTGGGCGGTGCGGTTCGTAGCGAACGGTCGGAAACCGGCTACCCTTCGTTCTATTACCGGCCGGACGGCTGGAAGGGCGATTTGCCGCTGATGAACACGTCGTCGATGGTTTCGGAGCTCGCTCCGGTAGTGCTGTACCTGCGCCACGTCGTTCAACGCGGCGACGTCCTGATCATCGAAGAGCCGGAATCCCATCTGCATCCGGCCATGCAGGTGGCCTTCACTCGACTGCTGGCGGCGGCCGTGCGTTCCGGGCTCCGGATCATCCTCACCACCCACAGCGAGTGGGTGCTCGAAGCGCTGGCCAACCTGGTGCGCTTGTCGGAAGTGCCCAAGGGCAAGAGAAGGGGCATCGACGGTGCAGACTTGGCGCTCGCCCCCGACGAGGTAGGCGCATGGTTGTTCAGACCCAGGAAACGTCCCAGAGGATCGGTCGTGGAGGAAATCCCTCTCGACATGAAGGGCGGCACGTTTCCGGCCGGCTATGGCGAGATCACCGAATCCCTCTATAACGATTGGGCAAGAATTTCCAATCGAATCGTCGAGGGGCGAAGCGGGTGACGGCGCCGTTGGAGCATATCGATCGAGTCGTCGCCCCCGGATGTCTTGCGGAGTCATGCAGCAAGCAGGGATGCGCGGTAGAGCTGGACGGGGCGCCGGGTTCGTTTCGCCTGATCGACATGGATCATCCCGATGCGCCAGCCGGAAGGGGCGCCAAACGGTGCGATTTCCTGTTCATCGGCGAAGGCGATGGAGCCGTGAGCCTGTACGTAGCTCCGTTGGAGCTCAAGAGCAGCGGCGTCAGGGCCGGCAAGGTGCAGCCACAGCTCCAGGCCGGCGCGAGGATCGCCGAACGCATCGTTCCCGGCGTTTCGTCCATCCGATTCGTCCCCGTTGCCGCCCATGGCGGGAGGCTGCACCGAAAGCAGATCAACGATCTGGCCAAATCCGAAAACATGGTGCTGTTTCAGAAAAAGAGGTGTCCGATTCGGTTGATACGCTGCGGTGATCGTCTGGCCGTGGTGCTTTGATTCCCGCCGTCGGCCATGGCTCCGCCGCTCGCCCGGGGCGTCATCCACTTGGTGACCAACCCGCTGCCGCGCCTGACCGGGGCGCTCCACGTCTACGGCGGCGATTTCTTCGGCGCCGAGCGCAGCGAGTGGGATCCCGAAACCCTCACCGAGGGCCGCCGCTACGACGTGGAGAAGAACATGCGGCTGATCGAGGAGTCGAACGCGCGCCACGCGGGCTGAGAAAGCCGAGGACACGCACCACCGGCGGCAGTGCGGAACATTGGGGGGACGGTGGCGGAGGTGGGCTCGGAGACGACCCGGGCGGTCTCGGTGTCGGCGTCCCAGTACTCGAAGCGGCCGTCGTAGTCGAGGAGGTCTTCGCGCTTCAGCGGGATGGTGTGGCAGCCGGGGAACTCCGGCGCCTGCCCGGTGGGCGCGGGCTGCGGGAGAGGGGACTTCGACGTGGGTTCGGCGGCCACGGCGGCGGTGTCGTTGGGCATCGGGGTTCTCCGCGCTTCCGGCTCGCTCGATGACCGGGAGTCCATCAGAGCTTCCGCATCGCCGTGTCGAGGTAGAGGAAGTGCTTGTACAGCAATTGACGGGAGTACGTCGTCGTCCCGTCCTTGTGGCGCTTCTCGCAGCAGCTCGCGCAACGCACCTTCGACACGAGAAGCGCCCCGTGCCGTCCACCGGCAGCAGGGACCGCACTCGAACCCCTCCAGCGCTCCCACCGCGCTGCGCCCGCGCGAACAGCCGCTTGAACGGCGCACGTAGCTCCCGCGGGTCCACCACGTCCGGACGATCGTGCAGCCGCACGTCCGAAGGCGTCCGCTCGACCCCGAACAGACTGCGCAGGTTCTCCCGCCGCGGCTCGTGCGCCGACTCCCCCAGCCCCCGAGCGTCCTGCTCGAATTGCAGCAGCGACGGATACTTCAGTGCGAATATCGCAACCCCGACATCAGACAGTCCTCCAGGTTCAGCCCCCGGCCCGCCACCTCGTCCTTGACCGCCTTGAAGCAGCGTCGCATCTCCGCCGGCAGGCCCGGCATCGACAGCGCCTTGCGAAAATTTGTCTTTGCCTTGCGTCCCATCCTTGGAGCTCCATCTGTCGAATCGCTCCAAGGATGCCCTCCCATCCCCTGACAGTCTGCGAGAAACCATTTTTTCGACACCCCGCAAATCCCCTTCACACGCAGCTTCAGGGGTGAGCGGAAATCGCTGCCGGGCAAGGTCTCCCGAGGCAGGAGGATTGAAATCAACGGCGTCGCGACGGAGAGCGAGGCCGGCCGGCGGGTGTACGGAAAGGAGAAGGGGCTGCATGCGATCCAGGATCGGCATCAGCTCCGCGCCGCCGTCCGTGGACAGGTGTCCACGGACGGCAATCCGGTGGAACCGCATCCGGCCACTGCTCCCAGCCGAGCGATGACCGGGGGGTGCTCTCGGACGCGAACGGCGCCGTCCCGCTCCGCCCGCCATCCGTTGCTCAGCCGCGCTTGAGATCGATCGCGACGTAGCGTCGGTACGCGTTGCGCTCCACGAGCAGCAGCAGAGGCTTGTCGCCGGAAGCCGCCGCGCGGGCCGCGCCGGCCACCTCCCCGGGGCGGTTCACCGGCTTTTTCCCCGCCCGCACGATCACGTCGCCGGGCCGGAGGCCGCTCCGCGCCGCCGGGCTGCCGTGGACGACGTCGGTGATCGCAACACCGGCCTTGCCCGGCTCGCTTCGCGCTGCAAGGGTCACACCCAGCCTTGGGGTGTCGCCGTCGTCCGCCGCCGGAGCCGCGACGGGCGCGCCGTCCTGCGCCTGCGCACCGATCGTCGCGGTGAGCGTCTTGCGGCGGCCGTCACGCCGGATCCCGATCTCGGCCTCCGTCCCCGATTCCAGCTCCGCGACGATGCGGGGCAGATCCTTCATCGCATCGATCGGCCGTCCGGCGAAGGTGACGATGACGTCTCCGGGGCGCAGTCCCGCCCGCGCGGCGGGCGCGTCTTCCATCACCGAGGCGACGAGCGCGCCCTTCGTCTCGTCAAGGCCGAGCGCTTCGGCCAGCGCCTCGTCGATGGACTGGATCACGACACCGAGCCAGCCACGCTCCACCTTGCCGTTGGCGCGCAACGACTCGATGACCGGCTCGGCGACGTTCGCGGGGATCGCGAAGCCGATGCCTACGTTCCCGCCGGTGGGGCTGAAGATCGCGGAGTTTACGCCGACCACGCGCCCGCTACGGTCGAAGAGCGGGCCGCCGGAGCTGCCGCGGTTGATCGGGGCGTCGAGCTGGAGATAGTCGTCGTAGGGGCCCGATCCGATGTCGCGCCCGCGCGCCGAGACGATGCCCGCGGTGACGGTGCCGCCGAGCCCGAAGGGGCTCCCGACCGCCACCACCCAGTCGCCGACCCGCGTCGCGTCGGAATCCCCGAACTCGACGATCGGCAACGCTTCGCCGGCGTCGACCTCCAGGAGCGCGAGATCGGTCTTCGGGTCGGCGCCCGCGACCCGCGCTTCGAGTTGGCGCCCGTCCTGAAGGGTGACCGTGACCGTGTCCGCCCCCTTTACCACGTGGTGGCTGGTCACGATGAGCCCCGAGGCGTCGACGATGAATCCGGAGCCGACCCCTTCCGCCCGCGGCGCGCGGGGCACGGCATCCCAGGGCGCCGGCAGAAAGCGCCGGAAGAATTTCGGGGCCTCCATGCCCGGTGGCTGCCGCCACTCTTGCGACCCGGCGGCAGGGCGGATGGCGCGGGTGACCTCTACGTTGACGACGGCGGGCCGCACCGCACTCACAAGATCGGCGAAGCCGCCCTGGACTGCGGCCATGTCGGGGCCGGCGTTCGCCGCGGCGTTCGCCGGGCTCCAGGGATCGCCGAACGCGACGGCCCCGGCGACCGCGGCCGACACCGCGGCCGCGACAAGGGTGTGCCCGGTCCGGGGTTTCGACCGTGCGGAGTGGTTGTGCAACATGAGACGTCCTCCTGAGGGTTTCCGATTGAACTGGTTGGGTTCCAACCGGCGGGAGAGACTAGGACCGGCCGCATTGCAGATCGGTGGGCGGAACGTGAACGTTTGTTCATCGTCGTGGCCTTCCTTTCGGTTTCGACCCTCGGGCCGGATCCCTCGGCCCGGACTTCCCGGCGCCGCCATGGTCCGACGGCCCGGCGGGGGATCGGATCCACCCCATCGTCCGCTCCGCCGTCAACGTGCATCCCCGATCCGTCGGCGGTGGGTTTGTCCCTAAGCGCTCTCGCGCGGCAGCGAGCCGGGCGTCGGGGTCGCAGGCGTCGTGCAGGTCGCGGGCGAGGGCGAGGAAGGACTTGCCACCGGCGAGGTCCTTCAGCTCCGCGAGCTGGTCCGGGGCGAAGGCACGTTGCGGCGGGCGAAGCGGCCGGCGAGGGTGGTCAGAGCGTCGGAGTCGAGGCCGCCCGATGGGCGGCGCAGCCCTGCAACCGATCGAGCGTTGTCGAGCGCTGGGGGCTCAGGGTGCGGGAATCCTCTCGTCCTGATCGCACACGCCCGCCGCGTCCACGACGATGAGGCGCCGTGCTCCGCGTTCGGGGGTATCGGTCACGTGACCACCAGTGTGAACCCTTGTACGTGTCCGGTCTCCGGCCTCCGCGCGGAGGCGACCCTCGTGGTTTCGGCTCCGCGGGCGCGGGGCCAAGGCGATGGCTGTCCTGGGGAAGGTGGGCGTCTCGCCCGGTTGGGGCCGAAGGTCCGCAACCACATTCCGCGGCAACGTCGGGCGGACGGGACGCATGGATTCCTGCCCCCGTTTTCGCGAGGACACGCTTGCGCGGGAACCGGCCTCAAGCGCAACACGTCCCGGAGGCAGGCTCGGCTCCCGCGCCGCGCGGATGGCTGCGGACGATGGTGTTGTGGATCTGCTCGGCATCCCCCGATTTGACGTACCACTCCCAGCGTGCGCCGTCGGGGTCGGTGACCCAGGTCTCCGCCTTTTCCGCAAAGCAGCAGATGGTTTCGTCGATGCCGGTGGTCTCGAGTCCGGCCGCGCTCAGGCGCCGCTCGGCGGACGTGACCTCCTCGGCCGTTTCCACCTCGACCCCAAGATGATTGAGCGTCGCCCCCTCCGGGCCTTCGAAGAGCACCAGCTTCAGCGGCGGGTCGGCAATCGCGAAATTCGCATATCCGGGCCTCACCTTCGCCGGGGCGGCGTCGAACAACCTGGAGTAGAACTCGACGGCCTTGTCGAGATCGGTCACGTTGATTGCAAGCTGTAGTCGAGACATTGTTCTCTCCTTGGCGCGACGGCGGTGCGTGGCGGCGCGCCGGTCCACGGCCTTGCGGCCGGTCATCGTTTCGAGCGGACTTTTCCGGGAATCCGTCGAGCTTCGCTCCGGTGTCTTCGCCGTGCATTCGAAGATGGATGCTATCCTGCCACTTCTCCGGGCCGCCCCGTGTTCGAGCGCCTCCGCCCGTACAGGGACAAGGCATGCTCCGCAAGGGGAGAGGAGTATACGACCATGCGTGCAAGCCTGCCGATGTACGACCTGCCCGAGGTCCGGGCGCACACCGATCGGCTGTGGGCGGCCATCGCGGAGGAGATGCGCGGTCTCGGGGTGCCGGACGTGCCGGACGCGCTCGAATGCCCGGTGAGCCATCATGACGCTTGGCGTCCGCGCGGCCTGCTGTTCTCGCAATCGTGCGGCTATCCCGTCGTCACCGCGTTGCGCGGCGCGGTCCGCGTCGTCGCGACGCCGCACTACACGGCGACTGGCTGCGAGGGCCTCCGGTACAGCAGTGCCCTCGTGGTGCGCGCGTCGAGCCATGCGACAGCCCCCGGCGACCTGCGCGGCAAGGTGTGCGCATTCAGCGCCGAGGACTCCCAGTCAGGATACAACGCGCTCCGGGCGGCGGTGGCGCCGATCGCCAAGGGCCGCCCTTTCTTCTCCGCGACGCTCCGGACCGGCGCCCACGCCGCGAGCATCGACGCGGTCCGCCGCCGGCGTGCCGACGTATGCGCGGTCGACTGCGTGATGTGGGCGCTGCTCGCCCGCTATCGCCCTTCGTCGCTGTCCGGGCTCACGGTGCTCGCCCGTACCGGGACGGCGCCGGGGCTGCCTTTCGTCACCGCCGGAGACTGTTCCGACGCCACCGTCGAGACGATCCGCAACGCCCTCGACCGGGCGTTTTCCCGACCCGACCTCGCCGACACCCGCGCCGCCCTCCTCATCGGCGGGCTCTCGGTCTCGACCCTCGATACGTACAAGCCGTTGCTGGAGATGGAGCGTGCGGCCGCCGCACTGGGGTACCCGAGGCTGGAGTGAGCCGCCGGTACGGCCCCGCGCCGTGCGTTGCGTTTCGCCGCCGTACGTCGCGGCTCCCCGTCTGCATGATCATCGTCGGAATGTTGCGTGATCTCGACCATGCGGACGGAAAGATCATTTTCGCCGGACTCCCAACCCGGCATAGCCGGAACCAAACGCCGGTTGCGAATCTGGGAGTGCGGGCGTCCCACCCGCAAGCGCGGACCGGAGGTCCGCCGCCGGAGGCCCACCGGACGGCAAAGCGGGCGGGGGACGCCCGCGCGCTCCCGGAATGCAGATTCTCCCGCTTGCGCGGAGCCTGCCCTCGCGGAAGCGGGGAAATGACGAAGGCGGGCGAGACGTTCCCAGGAGACCCGGCCCACGGCTCCACTTGCCTCGTGGGTCCGAGGAGGCGAGCCTCGTCAGTCGTAGTAGTGGATCTCGAACAGCACGCACCCGCGCTCAGACTTGAACGGACCGTGGCAGGCGCCCGGGGGCCGGCAGGCGTAGGTGTTCGGAGCAAAGGATTCGCCGCCGTTGCCGCTCGCGTCATTGCCCACGATGAGGTCCCCGTCGATCAGGTAGACCTCTTCCCAGTGGTCATGAACGAACGGTTCGGTCGTGAAGACGCCCGGGGCGAACCTGAGCAACCGGGTGCGGCTGCCCTGCTTGTTTTTCTCGTCGAGTGAGCCGGCGAGGATTTTCTGCTCGATGCCTTCCGGATATCCGGGCGGCACGTGCCAGCCGTCGTTCATGTCGAGGGCCTGGAATTCGATATGCTCCTTGGCGACCTTCATTGGTGGATTCTCCAATCGATCCGGTTGCTGCATGAACCAAAGGTCCGTCATTCCCCGTCATCCCCGCGAAGGCGGGGAGAAAGCGGGAATCCACTTCAATCGAAAACCTCTGGATTCCCGCTTTCGCGAGAATGACGGCCTGGGCCTGCGGAAGCCTGTGCGGGTAGCCCGAAGAAGGCCATTCGTGGCTTGTCCTCACCGGCGGTGAGCTTGAACCACATGCTGCTTCGTCCGGCGAACCCCGTATTTTGCGCAGCGGATGTGTATGGGCAGAAATGTATGCAGCCGACAGGCCGATGGCCGATACGCCGTGGCTGAAGTCCCGGCGGATCGAGCCCGGGAGCGTCCGTCCTCCAGGGGAGTCACCGCCAAGTATCCGATCGTCCACCCCGGGCCCTTGCCCGCGGGCCACTCAGGCCTTCGGCTGTACGTGCATCCACTGTTCCAGACCGGCCATCGGGTCTTCGATCGGCAGCGCCATGGCCGCGTGCATCAGGTTGTACATTTTCCAGAAACCGACGAGCACGACGACCTCCATGACTTCCTGGGGCGTGAAGTGGGCGGCCAGCTTCGCTCGCAGTTCATCGGTGACGCCGGCCGGATCGAGCGACGCCTGGGTTGCGAACTCGATGGCCACGGCTTCGCGTTCGTCGGCCGGAGCCTCATGGTGAAGGAGCGTCTCCAGGTCGCCGTCTTCGTACTCCCATCTGCGTTTCAGCGTACCGGCGTGATGCGAAACGCAGTAAGGGCATTCGTTGGTCCGGGAAACGGACAGGGCGATTCGATACTTCAGATGCTCGCCCAGATTGTTGCGTTCATCGCGCATGACGGCGTTGTTGAGGCGGAAGAGCTGCTCGGCGATCCATGGCACGTGCATGTACACCTTGTTGCAGTTGAGCTTGAAGCCCATTCGCGCCGAGTAGTAGAAGAGGTCGGGGCGCAGATAGACCGGCGCGTTCTCGAAATTCTCACCCAGGTCGGGATAGGGGATGAACGCGGCCGATTCTCCTTCCTCGACGACCGTATCGACGATCTTGGGGGATTTCTCGGTCAGGGGCATTTTGAGGTCTCCTGTCAGTTGCACAAGGTGTCGGGCCCATACGCATTCACTGCGCAAAATACGGGGTTTTCCGGCCGAAACAGGGTGTGGCTCAAATTCACTGCCAGTGAGGATAAGCCACACGCGCCAACGGCCGTCTTCAGACCGTCATTCCCGCTTTCGCGGGAATGACGGATTTTCTCGGAGCCCGCTCCTGGTCTGATCGGGGTGATAGCGAACCCTTCGATTCATGCAACAATCGGGGTCTCGCTGTTCGGTGTCCGAATGGAAAAGCACGACGCTCCGATCACCCGGAGCCCAAAAGACGATGGAGCGATGAAACCAGCTTGGGCGCGGGCGTGAACCCCGTGAGCCGCGTGACTTCCTTTCCGTTCCTGAACAGGACCAGCGACGGCAGCGCCCTCACCGAGAATGCCTCCGTGGCGCTCTCGTCGGCTGCCAGATCCAGGTAGGCGAAGTCCACCCGGTCGCTGAACCTGCCGTGCACCCGTTCCACCACGCCGCGCTGGGGGCCGCATTGCGGACACCAGGGCGCCTTGAATCCCAGGAGCAGAAATTCGGAATCGCCGACCAGTGCTTCGGCTTCCCTGGCCGTGCCCACGTCGACAAGTGTTCCGGTGCTGGCCATATCGGGCTCCTTGCTTCGAGGTGACGTCGGCATATGGAGCATGAAAAGGATGCGAGCACAACGGAACCGTCTTGTCAACGCCGTTGTCGCTCCATTATCGAGGGGCTGAAATCCGGGGTCGGAACCCACGCCGGCGGGACCCGGCCGCGGCATGGCTCGACGAGGGCTCGCGAGCTTCCCCGGGGCGACGCACCGGCCGTCGAGACGGGTTCCCGAAAAGCCGCTACGGACCGCGCTTCGAACGCACCGCCATCACGCTGCCGACCTGGGGCGGGACGGGGAGCGACGCATGGGCCTCGGCCATGGCCGCCAGCAGTCGCCGGGGCTCCTCCGGCATCGGCTCGACCTTGCGCGTACCGAGATCGACGTGCAACGCCAACTGCTCGAGCGTGGCCATCGGGTATCCCTTCCCGGCGTGCGACATGACGTGGAAGTAGTGGATGCGCTTGTCGTCGTATCCGAGAAGCTGCGTCGTCACCTGCACCTCGTCGCCGATGCTCGCCTCGCGCATGTACGTGGTGTGGGACTCGACCGCGAACGTGGACTTCCCGGTCCGATCCCGGTACGGCTTGCCGAGCCCGACGAGCGGGTAGAAGACATCCGTCGCGTGGTCGAAGACCAGTGTGAAGTAGGCCACGTTCATGTGGCCGTTGTAGTCGGTCCACTCGCGGAGGACGGGCTCGCGCCAGCGCGAGATCGGCGTCTCGAACGTCGTCATCGTCGATCGTCTCCTTGTCGGGTTCGGTCAGCGTCTGAGGCGGTAGCGCTGGATCTTGCCGGTCACCGTTTTCGGCAGCTCGTCGATCCAGTTGTACCACCGCGGGTATTTGTAGCGGGCGAGCGAGTCGCGGCATCGCGCGGTCAGGGCCTCGACCAGTTCGGGCCCGGGCTCGGTCCCGGGTTCGAGGACGACGAACGCCTCGGGCTTCTCCAGCCCGTCCTCGTCGAGCCTGCCGACCACCGCCGCCTCCCGCACGCCGGGGTGCCGGATCAGCACGTCCTCGATCTCGATGGGGGAGCACCACATCGCGCCCACCTTGAACATGTCGTCGCCGCGCCCCGCGTTGACGTAGTAGCCTTCCTCGTCGACGTGGTACATGTCGCCGGTGTTCAGCCAGTCGCCGAGCATCGTCGCCGCCGTCTTCCCGGGATGGTTCCAGTACCTCCTGGCCGTCGAGTCGCCCTTGACGTGCAGGGTGCCGATCTCGCCGTCGGGCACCGGCGTGCCGTCTTCGCCGACGATGCGCACCTCGTAGCCGGGAACGACCTTGCCCGACGTCCCCGGCTTCAGGTCGTCGATGCGGTTGGAGACGAAGATGTGCAGCGCCTCGGTGGAGCCGATGCCGTCGATCACCGTGAATCCGAAGCGCTCGCGCATCCGGTGGAAGACGTGTGCGGGCAACGCCTCGCCCGCCGAGACGCCGAGGCGGATCGAGCCGAGATCCGGCGCGCGGGCCTGCGCCGCGTGGAGGAGCTGCGCGTAGAGGGTGGGGACGCCGAAGAAGACGGTCGGCCGGTACGTCTCGATGATTGCGAACACGATCTCGGGCGTCGGGCGCTCCTCGACGAGCACGATCGATGCGCCGGCCCACAGTGGAAACGTCATGCCGCCGCCGAAGCCGTAGGAGAAGAACAGCTTGCCCGCGCAGAACACGACGTCGTCGGGTCCGATGCCGGCGATGCCGCGGCCGAACCGCTCGCTGGTGACGACCATGTCGCGGTGGCGGTGCACGACCCCCTTGGGCGCACCCGTCGAGCCCGAAGAGTAGAGCCAGAAGCACTCGTCGACCGCCGCGGTCGCAGCGGGTTCGAGATCGGCCGGCGCATCGGGCAGTCGCTCCGCGAGGGAATCGGGGCCCCTTGTCGGCAGTGCGACCCGGCAGTCGTTCGAGCCGGCTTCGACCGCGGGACGAACCGCGTCGCCGATCTCGGTCGAGTACAGGACCGCCGCGCATTCGGAGTCCCCGACGAGGAACTCGTAGTCCTCGGTGCGCAGCAGGGTGTTCACGGGGATCGGGATCATCCCCGCCTTCACCGCTCCCCAGAATGCGTAGAAGAACTCGGGGCAGTCGCGTACGGCCATCAGCACGCGGTCTCCAGGTGCGAGACCGAGCGCGCCGAAGATCCTCCCGCACCGGTTCACGTTCCCGGCGAGCACACCGTAGGTGACGACGTCGCCGCCGGCGCGAAGCGCGGGGCGTGCGGCGCGTCCCTCCGCGACGTGCCGATCGATGAACGGCACCGCAACGTTGAACACCGGCGAGAAGGAGATCCGCGACGGGAGCGAGGAGTCGTCGATCGCGACCTCGTGCTCTTGCATGGCCCCTCCCGGATCACGACGGCATTGACGGTGTGCAGGGTATATTGTGAGATGCTGCGAGCATGTCTTGCAACGCCCGCCCTGCCGTCCGGCCGGATCGCCGGCCGGGGGCGGCGGGAAGCGTCCGACGTCGCGAGGGGAAAGCCGACATGGTGACGGAGTCGCAGTCCGCGCCCTTCCTGGGGCGCCCGGTGGAGCGGGTCGAGGACCCGCTCCTGCTGAGCGGCGAAGCGCTCTATGCCGACGACTGGCCGGAGCGCCCGGGGACGCTGCACGCGGCAATCCTGCGCTCGCCGTATGCGCACGCCGACATCGTCTCCATCGACGCCGAGCGCGCCCGCGCCCGACCCGGAGTCGCCGCCGTGATCACCGGCGAGGACGTCCGCGCGCTCTCCGACCCCTTCCTCATCGTGCTGCGCCAGCCGATGGATCAATGGTCGCTCGCCACCGACCGGGTACGCTTCGTGGGCGAGTCCGTCGCCGTGGTGGTCGCGGAGGATCGCTACCAGGCCGAGGATGCGCTCGATGACGTCGAAGTGCGCTACGAGCCGCGCGAAGCGGTGATCGATCCGCGGCAGGCGATGGCCGACGGTGCCCCGCTCCTCCACCCCGGCGTGGGCTCCAACGTGCCCTCGTCGCGCGAATTCAGCTACGGCGATCCGGACGCCGCGTTCGAGAGCGCGGATCACTGCATCTCGCTGGACGTCGACTATCCGCGCAACTCGCAGACGCCGCTCGAAGGCTACGTCGTCATGGCGGATTACCGCGCGCGGGAGAACGTCTACGACGTCGTCTCGAACTTCCAGGGACCGTTCACCGTCCATCCGGTGATGTCGAAGGCGTTGCGGGTGAAGGGCTCGCAGCTTCGCATGCGCAGCCCGGCGTTCTCGGGCGGCGGCTTCGGCGCCAAGCAGGCGATCTTCCCCTACGTGGTGCTGATGTGTCTCGCGTCGAAGCTGAGCGGGCGCCCGGTGAAGTGGGTCGAAGACCGTCTCGAGCACCTCACCGCCGCGGTGGCCGCGCCCAACCGCATCGTCCGGGGCAAGGCGGCGGTGACCGCGGAAGGCATCGTCACCGGCCTCGCGTTCGAGCAGATCGACGACTACGGCGCCTGTCTCCGGCCGCCGATGCCCGGCCCGCTCTATCGCCAGCACGGCATCATGACCGGAGCCTACGCGGTGAAGAACCTGCGGATCGTCAACAAGGTCGTGATGACCAACAAGACGCCCTCCGGCATGATCCGCGGGTTCGGCGGCCCCCAGATCTACTTCGCGATCGAGCGCCTCATGAAGCACGTCGCCGACACCCTCGGTATCGACCACCTCGATCTCATCCGCCGGAACCTCATCCCCGCCGGCTCGTTTCCGTACCGGGCGCCGGCCGGCGCCCTGATCGATTCGGGGGACTACCAGAAGGCATTGGAGGCCGCGCTCGCCGGCGGGCGGCTGGACGCTCTGCGAAGGCGCCGCGACGAAGCGCGCGCGCAAGGCAGGCTCTACGGCATCGGCTTTGCGGCGGTGGTCGAGCCGGCCCAGTCCAACATGGGCTATCTCAGCACGATCAATCCGGCCGACTACCGCGAGCGGGCGGGGCCGAAGGGCGGGCACGTCGCCTACGCCACCGTGAACGTCGATCCCCTCGGTGCGGTCGGCGTCACCGCCGACAGCATCCCGCAGGGGCAGGGACACGCCACCATCCTCGCGCAGATCACCGCCGATGCGCTGGGGCTGCACCCGGACGACGTCGTCGTGAACATGGAGCGCGACACCCAGCGCGATCCCTGGTCGATCGCGACCGGGAACTACTCGAGCCGGTTCTCGTCGGCCACCGCGGTGGCGGCGACGAAGGCGGCCGGCAACGTACGCGAGAATCTCGCACGGGTCGCGGCGGCGCGGCTCAACACGACGGCCGACAACGTCGAGTTCCAGGGAGGCAAGGTGTTCGCGCGCGACAACCCCGACAACGCCATGCGTTTCTCGCGCGTCGCGGGGGTCGCCCACTGGTCGCCGGGCGAATTGCCCGCGGGCGCAACGCCCGGTATTTCGGAAACCGCCTCGTGCTCGGCGCCGGAGCTGGCCCCGCCGAACGAGAAGGACCAGATCAACACGTCGCTCACCTACGGCTTCGTGTTCGACTTCTGCGGGGTCGAGGTGGACCGCGACACCGGCCGGGTACGCATCGACAGCTACGTGACCACGCACGACTCCGGCCGGCTCCTGAATCCGTTGCTCGCCGAGGGGCAGGTCTACGGCGCGTTCGGATGGGGCGTGGGCTGCGCCCTGCACGAAGAGTTCCGCTACGCCGAGGACGGGAGCTTTCTTTCCGGCACGTTCGCGGACTACCTCTGTCCCACCGCCTGCGAGGTGCCGGAGCCCGAGATCCGCCATACCGAGACGCCCTCTCCGTTCACGCCGCTGGGGGCGAAGGGAATCGCGGAAGGCAACTGCATGAGCACGCCGGCATGCATCGCGAACGCGGTGTGCGACGCGACCGGAATCTCCGATCTGAAGCTGCCCCTCGCGCCGTCGGTGCTCGCGGATCTGCTGCATCCGGAGGAGCCTCCGCCTCCCGCCTCGGCCTCTCCGGCGCGAGGGCTTGCGGCCCCCCCGGACGGTCGCGGGCTGACCGGGACCGGAGCGGTGACGGTGCGCGCGGACGTCGACACCGTGTGGTCGGCGCTGCTCGACCCGGTAAGCCTCGCGCGCATCATCCCCGGCTGCCATCGGCTCGATCTCGTGGCCGGGAACCGTTACCGGGCCGACGTGTCCATCGGGATCGGCGTGGTGAAGGCGCGGTTCAGCGCCGAGGTCGAGCTGAGCGATCTCGTCCCCCCGAGCGCGGCGACCTTGACCGGGCGCCTCGAAGGACCATTCGGGGCGAGCCGGGGCAGCGGCAAGCTGCGCCTGGAGGCGGCCGGCGACGGCACGCGCATCGACTATGCGTACTCCGCCGACGTGAGCGGCAAGGTGGCCGCGGTGGGCGGGCGAATGCTGGAAGGCGCCTCGCGCGTCGTCTTCGATCAATTCTTTCGCCGTCTCGCCGCCGAGGTCGAGCGGGGAGCGCAGGCGGCGCCGGGAGACGATGCCGGCTCCGCAACCGGCGAATCGTGGTGGCGCCGCATTCTCCGCGCGCTGGGGGTCGGATCGTGAAGCCGGCGCCATTCGATTACCTGCGCCCGCGCGACGCCGGCGAAGCGCTCGCGTGTCTCGCCCGCCACGGGGAGGAGGCGCGGGTGCTCGCGGGCGGCCTCTCGCTGGTCGCGATGCTGAACTTCCGTCTGGTGGCGCCGCGGGTGATCGTCGACGTCTCACGGCTTCGGGAGCTCGCCTACATCCGTGCCGACGGAGACTGGGTCGAGATCGGGGCGGCAACGACCCAGGCCGAGCTCATGGCGTGGCCGGATCTCGCGGATGCGCTTCCGCTCCTGCATGCGGCGATGCCTCACGTGGGGCATTTCCAGACCCGCAGCCGCGGGACGGTGGGGGGAAGCATCGCGCACGCGGAGCCGAGCTCCGAGCTGCCGCTGTGCCTCGCTACGCTCGGGGGACGGGTCGTGCTGCGATCCGGGCACGGCGAGCGGACGCTCGAGGCGGACGAATTCCAGGTCGGCATGCTCGCGACCGCGCGCCGGCCCGACGAGCTGCTGTGTTCGGTCCGGTTTCCGGTGGCGAGGTCCGGACACCGCCATGCGTTCGACGAGGTTGCGCAGCGCCGGGGCGACTTCGCCATCGTCGCCGTCGCCGCGGTGGCCCATCCCGGCGGGGTCCGACTCGGGATCGGCGGCGTCGCGGATCGGCCTTCGGTGCACGAGCTCGGCGCCGTCGACGGCGAGGCCCTCGACGACGGCCTCAACGCGCTCGCCTGGACGCTGAAGGGCGACAGCGACATCCACGCCAGCGCCCGCTACCGCCGCCACCTGGTTCGACGCCTCGGGCGCGCAGTCATCGACGAGGCCCGATCATGAGCGAGCTGAGCCGGGAGGCGCGGCATCCGATCGCGTTCACCCTCAACGGCGAGACGGCGCGCGGGCACGCCGAGCCGCGCATGCTGCTCTCGGATTTTCTGCGCCGGACGTCCGGGCTCACCGGCGTGCACGTGGGCTGCGAGCACGGCGTGTGCGGGGCCTGCACGGTGCGGATCGACGGCCGCCTCGCCCGGGCCTGTCTGGTGCTCGCGATCCAGGTCGACGGCGCGGAGGTGGAAACGGTCGAGTCGCTCGCCGGACGCGAAGGCGGGCTGTCGGATCTCCAGGCCGCGTTTCGCCGGCACCACGCCCTGCAATGCGGCTACTGCACCCCCGGCGTGCTGATGTCCGCGAGCGCCTTTCTGGAGGCCCGTCCCGACCCGAGCGAAGAAGAGGTGCGCGACATGCTGAGCGGCCACCTGTGCCGCTGCACCGGCTATGTCGGGATGGTGCGCGCGATCATGGACGTGGCCGCGCGGCGGCGCTCGGCGAGCGAGGGGGCCTGATCGGCGGCGCGGATGATCCGGGGGGATGGCCTGGGCCGGAGACCGCGGGGCGGGGAGCGCGTGCTCGACCAGAGGATCGAGGCGATCGACGGGAGCGCCGGCGGCGGCCGATCCGCCCGAGGCGGTCAGGGCACGGATTCCAGGGGCGGTTCCGGGGGTGATTCCGGGGGTGATTCCGGGGGCGCGTCCGCCGGTGCGCGGTAGGGGGAGTGCCTCTCCATCGCGAGCCGGTAGCGCCGGAGCCCGGCGCGCTCTTCGGCCAGGAACCGGCCGATGGCCTCGTGAAAGCGCGGATCCGCGATCCAGTGCGCCGAGTGCGTCTCGACCGGGAGGAAGCCGCGCAGGATCTTGTGCTCGCCCTGGGCGCCGGCGTCGAAGCGGGCGAGCCCGCGCCGGATGCAGTGCTCGATCAGCCGGTAGTAGCAGATCTCGAAGTGCAGGCCGCGGTGCTGCTCGGTGCAGCCCCAGTTGCGGCCGAAGAGGGTGTCTCGGCCCACGAAGCAGTGTGCGCCCGCGACGTAGCTCCGGCCGCGCCGGGCGAGCGCCAGAAGGGTCCGATCGGGGAGCGCCGCCGCGACCGCGACGAAGAAGGGGAGGGTCAGCGCGGGGTATCCCCACTTGCGGTCGTAGGTCGAGCTGTAGAGCGTGTGGTACGCGCGCCAGTGCGCTTCGGTGGCGGTGCGGCCGTCGTGGATCTCGACCTCGACCGGGGCCGCCGCCGCGTCCCGGCGCTCGCGCCGGATCTCCTTGCGCCGCTTCGAGGTGAGGGCGTCGAGGTAATCCCGGAAGTCGCGGTATCCCCGGTTCATCCAGTGGAACTGGCATCCCGAGCGCATGAGCAGCACCTTCCTGCTCTTCAGCGCGGCGGCGTCGCGATCGTGCGGGAACAGCCAGTGGAAGGAGGAGCACTGCATCGCCTTCGCGACCGCGATCGCTCCTGCCGTGAGCGCGCGCTCGACGGCGGGCCGCGGTGCGCCGGGACGCACCAGCAGCCGGGGTCCGGCCGAGGGCGTGAAGGGGATGGCGGAGACGAGCTTGGGGTAGTAGTCCAGGCCGTGGCGCGCGTAGGCGTCGGCCCATCCCCAATCGAAGACGAACTCCCCCTGCGAGTGCAGCTTGACGTAGGCCGGCGTCGCGCCGGCGAGCTCTCCGCCGGTGTGGACGAGGACGTGGCAGGGGATCCACCCGACCTCCTCTCCGACGCAGCCGTGTCGTTCCAGGGCGTCGAGGAAGGCGTGGCGGGTGAACGGATGGTCGCCGCCCGCGAGCGCATCCCACTCCGATGCCGGGACGTCGGCGATGCGCCCGATCGTGGTGACGGTGTACTCGGCGGGAGCGCGCTCAAGCAGGGTTGCGCCACCGTCCGTCCGGCGCTCGGCGTTCGAGTCGGTCGCGCTCACTGCCATGCGGTGATTCCCCGGGAGGTAGCGTCAGGTCCGCGGCGGTCGGGCCGGGCCGGAGACCGGATTCGACGGCCTCGGAATCCCTTCAGCGCTTGGCGCTCAGCGTGGCCATGCCACCGGCCCCGGGGCGTCGTCGTCCGGCGGAGCATGATCCGCGACGTCTCCCGCCACGAACACGCCGATCACTCGTCGGCCATGCCGCCTTCCGACCGGGTCGCCTTCCGGCGGGCAAGCGGTCATCCTCTGCCCGGTGATCGGCCCGCGGCGATCAGGCGGTGCCGGATGCGGCGGATTCGAGGTACCGATCGGCGTCCAGCGCGGCCATGCAGCCGGCTCCGGCGGAGGTGATCGCCTGGCGGTACACGTGATCCGCGACGTCGCCGGCCGCGAACACCCCGGACACGCTGGTTTCGGTCGCGCCGCCCTCCGGGCCGCCGCGCACCCTGATGTATCCGCCGTTCATGTCGAGCTGCCCCTCGAAGATCGCCGTGTTGGGGGTATGGCCGATGGCGATGAAGCAGCCGTGCACGGGGAGCTCCTTCCGCTCCCCGGCCTTCGTCCCGCGGAGGCGGATCCCGGTCACCCCGGACTCGTCGCCGAGCACCTCGTCGAGCACGTGATCCCACTCGATGACCACGTTCCCGGTCCGGGATCTCTCGATGAGCCGATCGGAAAGGATCTTCTCGGCCCGGAACCGGTCCCGGCGGTGGACGACGGTGACCGTGGAGGCGATGTTCGAGAGATAGAGCGCCTCCTCGACCGCGGTGTTGCCGCCGCCGATGACCGCGACCGGCTGCGAGCGGTAGAAGAATCCGTCGCAGGTGGCGCAGGCGGAGACCCCGCGTCCCTTGTACGCCTCCTCGGAGTCGAGCCCGAGATACTTCGCGGACGCCCCGGTGGCGATGATCAGCGCGTCGCAGGTGTACGTCCCGGAATCGCCGGACAGGCGGAAGGGCCGGCCCGAGAGGTCGGCGCTCGCGACGTGGTCGTGGATGAGCCGGGTGTCGAAGCGCTCCGCGTGCCGGCGCATCCGCTCCATCAGGTCCGGGCCCTGCACGCCCTTGTCGTCGCCGGGCCAGTTGTCGACGTCGGTGGTGGTGGTCATCTGCCCGCCGACCTCCATCCCGGTGATCATCACCGGCGAGAGGCCGGCGCGGGCCGCATAGACGGCCGCGGTGTACCCGGCCGGTCCCGAGCCCAGAATGAGAAGCCGGGAGTAGGTCTGCTCACTCATCGTGTCATTGACTTCAAGGTCGAACTTCGGGCGACGGGGCGATCCGCGCCCGGCGCCCGGCGCCCGGAAGGACCGGAACCGGGGGATCCGCGGCCACCGGCGAATGCCGTCCACGCGCGGAACAAGGCGGTGGCGTCACGGCAACGATGGCGGATCGTCCAGGGATTTTCAAGAAGAAAAAGGACGCCCGGCGGCTGTGCCGTCCCGCGCATCCGGCTCCGGCCAGCCACCAGCCCCGGCGCAACCGCGAAAGTCCGCTCATCGCACCGTCCCGTCGGGTCTCGCGGCGCGCGGGCTCTCCGAGTGACGGGCTCCGGCGGCATCGCCAGCGTCGTCAGGTCGTTCTCGCCGGGCCTGGAATCTCCAGTATACTGCGCGCCGCCGGCCTCTCCGGCGCTCCAGTCGCTTCCCTCGCACACGACCCGAGTCACCGAGCGCCTCCCGCCATGCCTCCCGTTCACCCTCGGCCAATCGACATCACCACCGCCCGCCCGCCCGGCCGCTCCTGACCATGGACGCCCTCAACTCCGTCTGCTACGCGACCCTCGGGCTCGACGAGCCGTGGCGCATCGAGAGCTACGAGCGGACAGGCGGCTACCAGGCGTGGCGGAAGATCCTCACCGGGAAGATCCCCCCCGAGGCGGTGGTGGCGGAGGTCAGGAAGTCGGGGCTGCGCGGGCGCGGCGGGGCCGGGTTCCCCGCGGGGCTGAAGTGGAGCTTCATGCCCAAGGGCTTCGAGGGCCAGACCTACGCGGTGTGCAACTCCGACGAGAGCGAACCGGGGACCTGCAAGGACCGCGACATCCTGCGCTTCAACCCCCACGCCCTGGTCGAGGGGATGGCGATCGGGGGCTACGCCATGGGCGCCACCGTGGGCTACAACTACATCCGCGGGGAGTTCATGGACGAGCCGTTCCGGCGCTTCGAGCAGGCGGTGGAGTCGGCCTACGGGAAGGGGCTGCTCGGCCGGGACGTCCTGGGTTCCGGGGTGGACTTCGACCTCTACGCCACGCTGGGCGCGGGCGCCTACATCTGCGGCGAGGAGACCGCACTCATCGAATCCCTGGAGGGCAAGAAGGGGCTGCCGCGGTTCAAGCCGCCGTTCCCCGCCCAGTACGGGGTCTACGGCCAGCCGACGACGATCAACAACACCGAGACCTTCGCCTCGGTGCCGTCGATCATCAGGAACGGCGGCGAGTGGTTCATGGGTCTTGGCCGGCCGAACAACGGCGGGGTGAAGTGCTTCTCGGTGTCCGGGCACGTCAACCGGCCCGGGAACTTCGAGGTGCCGCTGGGCACGCCGTTCCGCGACTTGCTGGCGCTGGCGGGCGGGGTGCGCGAGGGGCGCCGTCTCAAGGCGGTCATCCCCGGCGGCTCGTCGGTGCCGCCGCTGCCCGGCGACGTGATGATGGACGTGGACATGGACTACGACTCCATCCGGAAGGCGGGCTCGCTGCTCGGCTCCGGAGCGGTGGTGGTGATGGACGAGACCACCTCGATGGTGAGCATGCTGCGCCGCATCGCGCGCTTCTACTACGCCGAGTCCTGCGGGCAGTGCACGCCCTGCCGGGAGGGGACGGGCTGGCTGTACCGGGTGCTGTGCCGCATCGAGCGCGGCGAGGCGCGGCAGGAGGATCTGGACATGCTGGTGGACGTGGCCGACAACATCGAGGGCCGCACCATCTGCGCGCTGGGCGACGCCGCGGCCTGGCCGGTGCAGGGCTTCCTGCGCCACTTCCGCGACGAGTTCCAGTACCACGTCGACCACCGTGCGTTCCCGCCGGGGGTAGCGGGGATGCGGGAGGCGGCATGAAGCAGGTAGCCGCCCGCGACTACCGGCAGACAGGTTCTATCGGGCCCCATAGGTAGGATCTTATAACTAATTGATTTTCATGGGATTTTATGAACCGTTGAAGTCCCATCCGAAATCTCCGATCATGGAATTGCTGGACCCACATGACAGGAGAAGACTCGGATGGGACGCCGCACTGTTGCTCAATTCGCCCACCAGATCAAGCGCGTGCTGTCGCCCACGGCACTCAATGACCTCGGACGGAGGGTCGGTTTCTGCCACCGGGAACGCCTGATTACTCCATATCGACTGGTCCTGGGCCTGCTGGCAGGCCATGCCACGGGGACGGTCGAGACATTGGCCGATATGCAACGGCAATTCAATGCGTTGTTCGGCACGACAGTCGCATACAAGCCGTTCCACAACCAGTTGGCGAAGCGTTCCTTCAAGGACTTCATGCGGGCCGTGTTGGACGTGGTCCTTCAGCAATGGGTGGTGAGCGTGCTGCAGCCGACAGCGCGGGGTCCGCTCGGTGAGTTCGGTCGGATTGTGATCCAGGACGGCTGTTCGTTCGCGGTCAAGGATGCGCTTCGTGAACAGTACCCGGGACGATTCAAGAAGCAGAACCCTGCTGCGGTGGAGCTGCACGTGACGATGAGTCTGTTGAATGAATCGGTGGAGCAGGTGACGCTGACGGCGGACACGGCGCCGGAGCGGCCCCATCTGCCCTCGCCCGAGGCGCTGCGCGATGACCTGCGGTTGGCGGACCGTGGGTACGTTGACCTGGAGTATATGGGTGCGGTGGACAGGGCGGGTGGGTATTTCGTGATGCGTGCGAGCGCATCGGTCAATCCGAAGGTGCAGGGTGCGTATACGTGGGAAGGGGAGGCGTTGGAGGGGTGGTCCGGGCAATTGTTGAAGCAGGGGGTTCTGTCGAAGGGCGAGACGGTCGACCTCGATGTGGTTTGGGGGAAGGGAGAGAAGGAGTTGGAGTTGAGGCTGTTGGCGCGGTGGAATCCTGACGAGGGGTGTCATACGTTGTTGGTGACGAATCTGGCGCGGAGCCGATTCAGTGCGGAGCAGGTGGGGCAGCTCTATCGGTTGCGGTGGCAGGTCGAGCTGTTGTTCAAGGAGTGGAAGTCGTATGCGAATCTTCATGCGTTCGACACGAGCAAAGCGGGGATAGCCGAGGGTCTGATATGGACGGCGATTGCGGCCTCGGTTCTGAAGCGTTACTTGGCTCAGATGACGCAGGTATTGCGAGGGGTCGAGGTCTCGACACGGAAGGTGGCGATGTGTGCGCGTCATGGATTGGGGGATGTGTTCCGTGCGCTTGCTTGTGGAAGGAGACGTGGCTTTCTTCCCGTGTTACGAGGCTTGGTGGATTATCTGGCGAGCAATGCGACTCGGTCCCATCCGAAACGAGACCGCAAGAAAGGACGACTCCAATTCGGATTGGAGCCGGTTTTGTGATTTCCTTAAGTACCAACCTATGATCGGGCCAAGTGTCTTTTTCGCCGATCTCAACGGTAAACTTCTCTCCGATGAGCGGCACCGGGTATCAACACGACGAACCGGCCTTCTTCGATCTTGCAAACTCGATGGTCACCAATTCTGTACCGCCACAAACCTCCGAGCGAATGATGCAGAGCCCGCGAGGCAAATCCCAAATTCGATCAAAGTCCTTGCTCCACCAGCCGTTTCACGTGGTAGTCGCGGCGGGCGAGTCCGACGCAGTAGCGCGAGACGTGCGCTTCGAGGGCGAGGGGCAGCGCGCGGCGAGGCGCGGCGAGCCGGCGCAGCTCCTCCACCGCCCGCTCCACGTCGCGCCGCACCGCGTCGAGGTCCACCTTGGTGAACCTGCCGTTCCACAGCACCGCCTCGCCGTCGACCATCACACCGTCCACGGCGGAGCCGTCTTCGGTGTTCACGATCTGGTTGCAGGGGTCGTTCATGGGCAGCCAGTGCACGTGGTCGAGATCGAGGAACACCAGATCCGCGCGGTATCCGGGCTCGATGCGGCCGATGCGATCGCCGAAGCCCAGGGCGCGGGCGCTGCCCTCGGTTGCCATCGCGAGAACCTCGTCGGCCGCGAGCCAGTCGTCGGGGTCCACGCTGCGCGCCCGCGACACGTAGGCGGCGAAGCGCATCGCCTCGAACATATTCTGGTTGTCCGCGCAGGTCGATCCGTCGGTGCCGACACCGACGTTGATCCCCGCGCGGCGCATCTCCATCGCGGGCGCGATGCCGGACCCCAGGCGCAGGTTGCTGCCCGGATTGTGGGCGACGGAGGCGCCTTGATCGGCAAGCCGCCGGACGTCGTCGTCGTCGAGCCAGACCGCGTGGGCGGCGGTGAAGCTCGGGCCGAGGATGCCGAGGTCGTCGAGATGGGCGGCGAGGGTCTTCCCGTAGCGCTCGATCCCGGACACCGCCTGTACCTTCGATTCCGCAAGGTGCATCTGAAGCCCGGCGCCGTGCTCTCTGGCCATGTCCCGGCAGCCGAGGATGAACGCTTCGCTGCAATGCAGCGGAATGGTCGGGGCGAGCGCCGGCGCGATGCGCTCGCGCGGGCGGCTCCAGCCGTGCAGCATCCGCGCGCACGCATCGAGATGGGAGGCGGCCGGCGCCGCCCGGACACGCTCCACGTCGCGGCGAAGGGCATCGGGGAGGGCCTCCATCAGGCCCGGGATCGCTTCGAACAACGTCCGGTCGGCCATCATCGGCGCGATGACCGCGCGCATCCCGGCGTCCGCGTACCCCCGCGCTGCCGCCTCGATGCCGTCCGGCACCACTACGGGAAACTCGTAGAACAGGTCGTAGCAGGCGGTGCACCCCTTGCGCACCATCTCCAGGGCGTTCACCAAGGCGGTGAGGTACTTGTGTCCGGCCGTCTCGTGCACGGTGAGCCAGGGTCCGGCGTTGAGCAGAAGCTCCAGCGTCCACCGGTCGCCCAAGCCCTTGCCGAGCGCGCCGTGGCCGTGGGTATGGGCATTGACCAGGCCCGGCATGATCAGCCGGCGCGACGCATCGATGACCGAGGCGTCTGCCGGGGCCGGGAGCCCGGGCGGCCCGATCACGTCGATCGCGCCGTCGATGACGAGGACGTCCGCGGGCTCGGCGCGGCGCTTGGGGAGATCGAGCACCCGCCCGCCTCGAATGATGGTGGCAGGTGTCGTCGATTGGATCGGCTGGGTCATGGCACCTCCGGTGCGCGATGCCGCCCGTCGTGCGAAGGGCGCGTGTGGCTTGCGATCAGAACGCCTCGGCTTCCAGCGCCATGACCGTGTCCGCGCCCGCGCGCAGGGTCGCGAGCAGGGAGGCGGTAGTGGGCAGGAGCCGCCGGACGAAGAACCTCCCGGTGGCGAGCTTCGCCCGGTAGAAGCCGGTGTTGTCCCCCTCCTGCTTCGCCAGCGCGATCTCCGCGCTCTCGGCCCACATCCGCCCGAACGCGACGAGCGCCAGCAGACGGAGGTAGTCGTAGGACGCGGCGCCGATCTCGTCCGGGTCACGCCTCGCCGCCTCGTTCAGCCACTGCGTGGCCTCGGTGAGCCGCCCGAGCGCCGCCGCGAGCGGGTCGAGGAATTCGCCGAGCCCGGGGACCTCGCGCCGCTTGGCGATGAACGTCGTCATCTCCGTGATGTATGCCCGGATCGCCCGCCCGCCGTTCAGCGCCAGCTTCCGGCCGACGAGGTCCAGCGCATGGATCCCGTTCGCCCCCTCGTAGATCTGCGCGATGCGCGCGTCGCGCACGAGCTGCTCCATGCCCCACTCCGCGATGTAGCCGTGGCCGCCGAACACCTGCTGGCACTGGTGGCAGCTCTCGAAGCCGTAGTCGGTGAAGAACGCCTTGACGACCGGGATCATCAGTCCGACGACGTCCCCGGCGGCCTCGCGGGTGGCCGGATCCGGATGGCGCGTCGAGCGGTCGATCTGCAGGGAGGTCCACGCGATCAGTGCGCGGGCGCCCTCGTTGTAGGCGCGGGTGGTGAGCAGCATCCGCCGCACGTCGGGGTGGACGATGATCGGGTCGGCGGGCAGGTCCGGCGCGGCCGGGCCCTTGAGGCTGCGGCCCTGGAGCCGATCGCGGGCGTAGCCGGCCGCGTTCTGGTACGCGACCTCGGCCAGCGACAGCCCCTGCTGCCCGACCATGATGCGCTCGTAGTTCATCATCGAGAACATCGCCTGGAGCCCGCGATGCGGCTCGCCGATCAGGTAGCCGGTCGCGCCGTCGTAGTTCATCACGCAGGTGCTCGCGGCCTTGATCCCCATCTTGTGCTCGATGGAGCCGCAGTGGACCGCGTTGCGCTCCCCGAGCGAGCCGTCCTCCCCGGCGATGAACTTCGGCACGAGGAACATGCTGATGCCCTTCACCCCGGCGGGCGCGTCCGGCAGCCGGGCGAGCACCAGGTGGACGATGTTCTCGCTCAGGTCCTGCTCCCCGCCGGTGATGAAGATCTTGGTGCCGGTGACCCGGTAGCGCCCGTCGCCGGCCGGCTCGGCGCGGGTGCGCAGCAGCCCGAGGTCGGTGCCGCAGTGCGACTCCGTGAGGCACATGACCCCGGACCAGGTCCCCTCGATGAGCTTGGGCAGGTAGCGCCGGCGCAGCTCCTCGCCGGCGTGCTTGTCGATCGCGATGCAGGCGCCGTGGGTCAGGCCCGCGTAGAGCGCGAAGGCCAGGTTCGCCGATTGCAGCATCTCCTCGACGAATATGCTGAGGGTGCCGGGCAGCCCCTGCCCGCCGAACTCCGGGTTGCACGACAGCCCGTTCCAGCCTCCATCGACGAACGCGCGGTAGGCGTCGCGGAACCCGCTCGGGGTGCGCACCGCCCCGTCCTCGAAGGTGCAGCCCTCCTGGTCCCCGGTCCGGTAGAGCGGGAACACCACGTTCTCGCAGAGCTTCGCCGCCTCTTCGAGCACCGGGTCGATCAGATCCCGGGTCACCTCCTCGAATCCGGGCAGGGCCGCGAACTCCCGCTCGGCGTCGAGGAGCTCGTGCAGCACGAACTTCATGTCCCTCAGCGGTGCCTGGTACGTTGCCATCTGTCGTGACCTCCGGTGGATACGAGGGTGGCGATTCCGCTGCACGGAATCGCGGGTGTCCCCGGCGACCGCGCCTCCTCCGTGCCCGCGACGGGCGGTCGTCGCGACCATTGTCTTCGCGCCGCCGCAAGGGGCGCAAGTCAGTCGGTCCGTCAGCAGCAATTCCCGCCAGGAGCCTGCGCCGTAGAAGATTCATGGAAGAACATGTCCCGCGCTTCGTGCGGGCGGTCGAGCTCGGAGAGCAGGATGCCGTAGTTCAAATAGATGAGATGCAGATCGTCTCGCTCCAGGGGCCGGTATCCGGCCAGGGTGCGGGGGGAGACGCAGGGGGCGGGGGGATGATCAGGCCCGGGTCCCGGTCGAGCAGCGAGACGAGCGCCTGGAAGTCCGCGCGGGCCTCGTCGCGCCGTCCCGCGGCCATGCGGGCGACGGCCCGGTCGCGGCGGTGGCGCAAGCGGGAAGGATCGGAGAGGAAGCGCGCCTCCCCGCCGGCGATGCGCGCCGGCGACGTGCCGGCATGGAGACGGAGGCGTACCGCAGGGACGGGCGCCCCAGGTCTCCCGCAACCGGCTCTCACCGGGACGGCGGACAACGCTCGGGCGCCAGAGGCACGTCCGGAAAGCTGCCGGGCCACTGTGTCAGGAGAACCTCGGGGTCGGACGTCGCTCCGAGCAGCCAGTTCCCCGCCCGAGGGGGCTGCACCTTGGGGTCGAGACCGAGGGCGTGCAACGCGCCAAGCCGGCGGTCCACGCTCTCCCGCTTCAGGTAGACCCCGAGGGATACCGCGTCGCGAAGCGGGCCGGCGGGGATCCATGCCACGTCGCCGATCCCCAGGTCCTTCTTCAGGGAGATCATCGTCTGCACCGCCTCGTTGCGGTCCTCGAACGGCCCCAGATACACGCGGTAGTGGGAGGAGCGGGTCCGGTAGGACAGCACTCGGGCGTCGCGCGCGTGGAGCCATTCCACGGCCTCGTCGGGAGGCGCGTCGGGCCAGGGGCCCGCCAGGAAACACACGGCGGGGCTCTTGGGCGTCTCCGGGGAGGGAGGCGCGGGCCCCGAAGGCATGCTCTGCGGAGACGGAGGGGAGAAGGATGCCGCGGGAGGCGGAGGTTCCGGCGTTGCTTCCGGGGAGGGCGGGAGGGACGCCGGGGAAGGCGGCGGCGAGGAGGATGCGCTCGGGCCGGAAGAAGGCGTGGGACCAGCCGGAGCGGTGGGGTCGGCCCGGGCTTCGGTCGTCCCCGCGGGGTCGGCTGCGGCCATGGCTTCGGCAGGGGCTTCGGAAGGCGCTGCGGATTGGGCAGGGGCCGCAGGCTCGTCCGGCGCCGGCGCCCCGGCCTGGGCCGGTCCCGCGGGAACGACCGTCGGGACCGGGGGGGCGCCGGAAGACAGCAGCGTACCGGGCTGCGCGGACAGGACCGGAGCGGTGGGCGAGGGCGCTTCGGCGTCCGCGTGGCGGCGCAGCACGCGGACCCGCTGGTAGGCGTGCGCCGCGAGCGCACGGTAGACGTCGCCCAGATTGGCCCATACCCCGGGATCCTGAGGCCAGAGCCGGGTCGCATGTTCGAGGCGGGTACGGGCCTCCGCGGGCCGTCCCGCGGCCCAGGCGGCCAGGGCCCGACCGGACGCGAACGCCGGCGTCGGCCCTTCGGACGCTTCGAGTTCGTCGAACACCCGGGCCGCCTCCGCCCCCTCCCCGGCGCGCAGATGCAGCACGCCCCGGAGGAAACGCACCTCGGAGGCGTTCCCCAGACCCTGGGTCCGAAGCTCGTCGAGCAACGTCCCCGCGCGGGCGTCGTCGTCCGCGCGGAGCGCGGCCACCACGTCGTCCACGGTCGGGGAGGACACCACCGCCAGAGGAACGCAGGCGAGCGACAGGGCCAGGGCGGGCAGGACGCGGCGCCGGCCGCCGGGACGGAGACGGATCACGGCCTCGGGGTGCCTCTTGTTCGAGCCGATACCGGGCGTCCGGCGGCGCCGGCCGGCGTGAAGGTCGAAAGAATCCCCGCTCCGGGAATCATGACGGCTCCTCCGGGGGCAGGTCCGGAGAGGGAAGCGGCGGGGACGGAATGCGGGCCGAAGTCCAGGTCGTCTCGGGCGGGCCGACGTCGGGGAACTTCACCTCGGCCTCGGAGTCGGGGCGGTAGATCGTCACCGTCCTGGGGAGCGCCATGAGAGGAGGGGAAGGAGGGGGAGGAGGGCTCGCCGGTCTGGCGTCCGGCAGGAGCAGCCCCTGGAGGTGCGCCACCGACGGGGGCGGGGCCGGATCCGGCGCGGATCGTGCGGCCCGCACCACCAGGGCGAGCTCGCCCTCCCGACCGGCGTGGACCAGGGCGGGCGCCTGGGCGGGAGAGACCTCCAGCGTGGCGGTGGCGATTTCCTGGCGCTGGTCGGGAGGCTCCTCGCCGCCGACGGCCGGGGGACGCACCGTGCGGTCGATGGCGAGCACCCGGAGGTCCTCGAACACCGTCCGGCTCAGCCGGGCCCCGCCCGTCGCCGGGACGAGCTCGTCCACCTCGAACCGCTCCAGGGATGGCGCGCTCGCGGTGAAGATGACGTCCACCCGGTCTCCGGGATCGATGAGGCCGGCATGTCGGGTCGCCGGACCGATGTGCACGGACACCGCCCTCATGCCGGGGGAGAGGATGAGGGACAGGAAGCCGCGCGCCCCGGGATGCACCAGATCGGTGGACAGCACGGGCGTGCCCGCGTCGATGGGGACGCGCACCGCAGTGCCGAGGATGTCGTCGTCGTCGGACCCGGGGATCGCGCCTGCCGGGATCCGGCCGACCTCCAGCGGCTCGGAGACGACGTCGGCCTCACCGAGGAGGGCGCCGACGGCGAGGTAGCGGGCCGCGACCAGCATCCGCTTCGTCTCCGGCGCCACGACTTCGGGCGCGGGGGGCGCGTCCGCGATGGGCTCGGGCGTGGGCTGGGAAGGGCGGCCCAGGTTGAGGAGTCCGTAAGTGATGGCCAGGGTCACGAGGAGGACGGCGGCGACCAGGAGAGCGACGATGGCCCAGTAACGGCGCATGGGCGGCTCCCTCTACAGGACGCCCAGAGGCGCCGCCAGCAGGACCCCCACCGCGGGCAGGGCAATCGCCACGGCGAAGGGAAGCTCGCGCCGGCGCCGCCGCGAGGCGGGGAGCGGAAGCGCGGCCCACAGGGCCATCAGCAGGGAGAGGAGGGCGAACCCCAGACAGTACGCCGTCCACTGCCGCGGCTCCACCCAGAGCACCGTCGCCGTGGCGAGCTTCACGTCTCCGCCCCCGCAATGCCCCAGCAGGAACCCCGCGAGAAGAAGAAGGAAGGCGATGGCGGCGATCACGACGTGGGGCAGGGCGCTCGCAGGAAAACCGGTCCAGACCCAGGCCGCGGCGAACAGACCCCCCAGGGCGACGGGGAGGGCGTTCGGGACCACCCGGGCCGCGCAATCGGTGACCACGCCGGCCAGCAGCAGGACGCACGCGCCCAGGGCCAGGGGCAGCGGAAACGTCATGCAGCACCTCCTTGCCGGGGCCGCGAGCTCATTGCCCATGACGGAAGGTGAGACATTTCTTCCCAAACCGCGTGCAACATGTTGAAGTATGGCATACTCCGGCGCCGAAAAGGCCGGGAGGCGATGCGGCGGGCCGCGCCGCCGGCGGCAGGCGGGCTTGACCGGCGTTGCGGCGGCCGGACCGCCCGCACCGGGGCGGATGCTCGCAGAGCCGGTCCGTTTCGGCAACGGGAACGACGAAATGCAGGGATTCCCGCTCCTTCCCCGGGGCATGGCCCGGGAACGCGAAGACGGATGGATCGGGCGGGGCCGTTCCGGCGACGTCCGTGACGATTTGCGTCCGGGCACGGCGAAGGTGGTCTTCAATGGTGTCGAGGCGGTATCCCAGCACTCCGTGCGCGACGAGCCCGACCAGAGCCAGCGGGAACACGATGCTCCATAGCGTCTGCCGCATCGCACGTTCTGCATCACCGCCCTACACGGGCGTTCGGGACGGGGGCAGCCGGAGCCGGACCATGGTGCCGTGGCGGGGGTACGGAGTGATCTCCATCTCTCCGTCCTGTCCTTCGATCAGCCCCCGGGCGACGGCCAGGGCCAGACTGCGGCGTTCGCCCGATCCCGCGCCTTCGGGTCCGTGGTCCAGGCAGGTCAGGTGGACACCGTCGTCCTCCTGCACCAGGGTCAACGTCACGTACCCTTCCCCACCGGGGTGGAGGCGCGCACCCTCCAGAGCGTGCTTCACGATCAGGTCCGCCGCGGTCTCCAGAGCCCGCGGGTTGCCTCGGGCCACGGCTCCCGGCACCAGCGTCGCGTCGACCCGTCTCCGATCCTCTCCGGGCAGCGCGCCCAGTTGCTTCTCGAGCAGTGCCCTCAGGTCGACCCGGCCCAGGGGCCCGCGCGGCGACGGCGCAGCCGGGAGCCGGTCCACCTCCCTCAGCAGCGTGTGCACCGCCCAGCGTGCGCCTGCCATCCGACCGGCCGCGGCCGCCCAGGCGGTATCCCGATGCCCTTCGCCGTCCGCGTCCCTCCGAAGGCGCTCCGCCTGCTCCGCGGCGGCGGTGGCGGCCCGGATCTCCTGCTCGACTTCCCGCAGCCGATCCAGCATCGCTTCCCGGGTCGCCCGGTGAACGAACTCCGAACCGTCCGGTGGCGACGGCGGTGAGGCTTCTTCGGCTTCCCGGTCCCGGAGACGAAGCTCTTTGCCACCGCTTCCCGGCACTCCGTCCCCGGGTGCTCCGGTCCGGGCCCGGACAGCCGCCGCCGTCTCCACTTCGGGCTCCGCCGCCCTTGCCCGAGCCTGCGCCTGCGGGCTTCTCACAGACGACCAGGGTGGCCCGGTAGAACAGGGCGAGCCCCAGCGACACCCAGAAGCCATAGACATCATGAATTGACCTGCCCTGGCCTCGACACACGTGGGTTATGTTTCGGGGTCGGGAACCTTCGACACAGAGCCACCACGAGGAGGGCAGGTCATGAACGAGTGTAGCGCATACGTCGGACTGGACGTTCACAAGGACACGATTGCGGTGGCGGTGGCGCTGCCGGGACGTGAGGAGCCGGTGTACCGGGGTGAGATCAAGAACCAGCGCAAGTCGCTGCTGCGGCTGATTCGGGCACTGAGTCCGAACGGTGAGTTGGTGAGCTTCTGCTACGAAGCCGGTGCGTGTGGGTACGGGGTGTATCGGGAGATTGTCGAGACGGGGCACCGGTGCGAGGGGGTGGCGCCGAGCCTGATCCCGCGTCGTTGGGGGGGCGGGTGAAGACGGACCGGCGCGATGCGCTGATGCTGGCGCGGCTGCACCGGGCGGGGGAGCTGAGGGCGGTGTGGGTGCCGGACGAGGAGCAGGAGGCGATGCGTGACCTGACGCGGGCGCGCGAGGACCTGAAGGGGCTCGAGCTGAAGGCGCGTCAGCGCTTGGGTGCGTTCTTGCTGCGTCACGGACGGGTGTACCGGGAAGGCAGGAGCCGGTGGACGGCGAAGCACTTTCGGTGGTTGGAGGAGCAGAAGTTCGCCCATCCGGTGCAGCAGGTGGTGTTTCAGGAGTACGTGGACACGGTGTTGGAGGCTCGGCGCCGGGTGGTGGGGCTGGAGGAGCAGATGCGGGCGAGTCTGGGGGAGTGGTCGTTGCGCCCGGTGGTGGAGGGGTTGATGGCGTTGCGCGGGGTGGAGCGGGTGACGGCGATGACGGTGCTGGCCGAGGTGGGGGACCTGACGCGCTTTGACTCGCCGAGGGAGTGGATGGGCTTTCTGGGGCTGGTGCCGAGCGAGCACTCCTCGGGCGGGCGCCGGCGCCGAGGAGGCATCACCAAAACGGGCAACGGGCATGTGCGCCGGGTGCTGGTGGAGGCGGCATGGAGCAATCGGTTCCCCGCGCGCAAGACCGCGCATCCGAGGCGCAAGGCGCAAGCGGCGCCGCCCGCGGTGCAGGCCATCGCCTGGGCGGCGCAGAAGCGACTGTGCGCCCGGTACTGGCACCTGTACCACGCGGGCAAGGCGAAGTGCCAGATCACGACCGCAGTGGCCCGCGAGCTGGTGGGGTTCCTCTGGGCCATCGCCTGCGAGGTGATGGGCCGGCCTCACACCACGCGCGCATTGGGCTGAGCGATGAGCCGGGGCATCGTTGCGCCGTGTGTTCACAGAGCGTCAGGGGATCGAGTGCAGTGTGTTGGAGTCAGAGCGTGGCAGGCCGGTGAGGAGAATCCTCGAAGGGACTACGAGAGGTCCGCTCCCAGCAGACCGACCCACGCGAATAGACCGAGGCCGCTCCGCGACGAAGTGAAGTCAGGTGGTAGCCAACCCACGGATATCAGAGGGACCCACCGTCGCGAATTGCCGGCCGCGCCCTGACCCCAACCCATTGAGGGAAGCGACTTCGAGAAACGATACGGCAACTTGACGGGTCAATTCATATCAGTCTACGAGTTCGTGCGCCGTGCGCTGGTGCGGTTGGACTACGGGCGGCTCGGCAGGCAAGCAAGTCGGACAAGGGGCTGGTCAGGCGCTCTCTGGCGAAGGTGACGGGGCTGTCGAACGTCCATTTGTACAATCTGCGCCGGTCGGTGACCTGCCGGGGCCGGCGCATCGTGGTGGACAACACCCGAGCCACCCCTGTGGCCATCGGCGAGCGGCGCAAGCCCCGAGCGCAGGGCCAGCCCGGCTATGTGCGTGTCGATACCGCTCACCAGGGCGACCCCGACGGCGTCAAGGGAGGCTGCTCCATCCACCTCGTCGATGACGTGACCCAGTTCCAGTTCGTGGGCTGTGTCGAAGTCATCTCCGAGCGCTTCCCGTTGCCGGCGCCCGAAGGGCTCATCGAGGCGTTTCCCTTTGCGATTCAGGGCATTTACGCCGACAACGGCTCCGAATACACCAACCACCGTGTCGTCGCCCTGCTCAACAAGCTGCGCATCGGGGAGCTTCACCAAGTCCCGCCCCCGCCACTGCAACGACAACGCCCCCCGGTCAAGCCGGGGGCAGGCTCTCTCCCTTCCTCGACGACCACCGCCCCGCCTGTTCCCCACCGACACCCCCAATGACAAGGGACGGGTCACGAAGCGCTACCGCGACTGCGACGTGATGTCCCCGCAACGACCAAGCTCAAGTCCTTCGACCACGCCGAGCGCTTCCTCAAGCCCGGTGTCACCTTCGAGCAGCTCGACGCCACCGCCCACGCCGTCAGCGACTTCGACGCCGCCCACGCGATCAACGACGCCCGCGACGCGCTGTTCCGCGCCATCGGGTACGCCTGGAACGCCGCCTGATTTCTCCGCCCCGCCTCAACGACAGGCATGCAACCCCACCGCCCGACCTGACCCGGGCGGTGGCCCCCTCTGTGGACGCTCCACTCTCACCGCTCCATCGGCTCGCCTGTCCCATCGACCCCGCCTCACCCTTCAGCCACAGGACCACTCCGGGCTTGTGCAGGTCCTTCGTTCCCTTCAACATCCCCCTTCCATTCACACACTTCCCAACTCCGCCTACCGCTCCCTCTCCCTCTCTCCCTTCAGGACCATCTTCGTATTGGAAAAGGCTGGATTTCGCAAGGCCCCGGCAATTCCCGCCAAGCGCGAGGACATCCGAAGATCCGTCATCATCAGGCGCTCAGGGCATCGAAACCGGGGCGATCTCGCGAGATGACATCGGGTGTCGGAGCGTTGGCGGGCACCGTTGCATGAGGCCGGGAAGGTTCGCGGCCGGGAGGAGCCGGGTCATACCCGATTGCCGCCGAACGACTGGTTGAACGGCATCGCGGAGGAAATGCGGTCGTGGCTGAATCGACGATAGTCGTCTCGAACCGTCCCGTCGACGATCCAGTCCACCAGCTCCCGGGCGAAGATCGGCCCGGTCTTGAATGCGTGGCCGCTCCCGCCGCAGGCATCGAAATAGCCGTCGATCCCCGTTCGGGGTCCCATGAACGGGATCCAGTCGGGCGTCACATCGTAAAGAGCCGCATACCCATGCAGCAGCCTGGAGCCGTCGAGGGAGGGGATCCGCCTGCACCAGCGCCGGTAGACGTCGACCACGAAGTCGTTGTCGCAGGTCTCCTTGAAGTTGTAGCGGTCCACGTCGACATAGGGTTTCGGGAAGCCGCGGCCGAAGAGCCATCGGCCTTCGCCCATCGGGCGCATGTAGACTGCCTCGACCGCATTCGCCACCGGTGTTTGCGGAAGGGGCCGGCCGCCCCGCACCTCCCAGACGGAATCCTGCTCGCGAACCGCCCGCAACGGCAGATCGAGACCGACGCTCTCCGCCAGTGGCCTGGCCCAGGGTCCTGCCGCATTGACGACCGCGCCGGCGCGGAGCGCCCCTTCGTCCACGAGCACCCCGGTCACCCGGCCGCCTTCGCCCGTCAGTGCACGGACCGGAGTACGGGGCCGGAACTCCCCGCCGGCATTGACGAACGTGTCGACGAAGGCTTCGGTGGTCCGGACGGGGTCCGCGTAGCCGCTGTTCCTTTCGAATACGATCGCGCCGACCCCCTCGGTCTCGACCCACGGGAACCGCTGTTGCCACTCGCTCTCGGGCACGAGCTCCGTGTCGATGCCCAGCGCCCGATGCATCGCCACCTTCTCCTCCGCGATGCCCACCCACTCGGGCGGGATGAGCTGAGTGAACCCGGTGGCATGGAATCCGCCGTCGCTGCCCACTTCGTCCTCGAGATCGTGGAACAACCGGACGGCTTCGCGGGCCAACCGGGCCATCACCGGAATCGTGTAGAACGATCGCACGATGGCCGCGCTCCTGCCCGTTCCTCCCGATGCGATACCCCCCCGATCGACGAGGAGAACCTTGTCCACCCCCTTCTTCTTCAGGAAGTGCGCGGTACTGGCCCCGACGATACCCGCTCCGACGACGATGACGTCATGGTGGTTGGCCATCCCGATCCTTCCCCGTCTGTTCGCGAACCGTCCGACGGGAGTCTGCGCCGCCCGTGCAATCGCGTCAATCAAGGCGCCTTCGGGCGATGCCGACTCGCGGCCGGTTGCGGGCACCCGTCCGGCATGGCGGGCGGGAAAGACATCCACGATTTGCACGCGGATCCCGTCCGCTGCCGCACCGCCGGTTGAAGGACGACGTCCGCTTGGCCGGCGTTCCCATGACGATCGGCTCGCGCTTCCTCCCGGGGTTCGTGCCGATCATGGATCCGACGGTGGCGGAGTGGTTGCTCGATGCCGGGGCGACGACCGTCGGCAAGCTCGACATGGACAGCTTTGGGATGGGCGGCGCCAACGAGACGAGTGGCCATCGCCCGGCTGGCGTGCATCCGTCACTTGCACTTGCCGTGTTGTGAAACGCCAATCTCGATACGTTACACTCAGTCTCCGCGAGGCTGCGCTCTTTTGCACCAAGTGGTTGATCGCACGCCACTTGTCGCACGGGGCGAAGCCTTGCCCGGCCTTGGGCGAGGCATTCGGGACAGCATAGCGGCATCTCGCCATGCGCCAGACACCACCATCGACCGGTCGCACCGACCTTTCGCACCCGGTGGACGGAAGCATCGACCTTGCCGGCCTGGGGGAAGCCGTGGCGCGTGCGAGGGAAGTGGCCGGCGAGACCTTGGCGGGCGTCATCGCCTTCGGCTCCTGGGCGCGGGGCGAGCTCACCGGAGCCTCGGACATCGACGTACTCATCGTGGTCGATACGGGCACGCCCCTGCGGCGGGCGCTGTACCGGCGCTGGGACGAGTCCCCGGTTGCCTGGAACGGCCATCCGGTGGAGCCGCATTTCGCGCGTCTGCCCGACGCGGGAGAACCGCCTTCCGGTTTCTGGGCGGAGGTCGCCACCGAGGGAGTGCTGCTCCTGGAATGCGACCCCCGGCTGTCCAGGCATCTGGCTCGCGTGCGCGACGCCGTGGCGAAGGGACGCCTGCGAAGGCGCGTGGCGCACGGGCACGGTTACTGGACGGGAGTCGGCTGACGATGCGCAACGGCGCTCTGGCGAAGGACTACGTGCGGCGTGCCGGTATACGTCTGACGGCCATCGACGCGCTGCACCGTGCGGAGAGCTGGGCCGACGTCGTCCGGGAGTGCCAGGAAGCCGTGGAGCTTGCGCTGAAGGGACTGCTTCGGGCTTGCCACGTGGCCCCGCCCCACCTGCACGACGTCTCCGACGTGCTGCGACGGGAGCGCGAAAGACTCCCGCCCTCCGCCCGCCGGCACGTCGAGCGCTTGGCGCGGATATCCCGCGAGCTGCGCCGTGACCGTGAGCTGGCGTTCTACGGCGCCGAGGATCTGGTACCGTCCGACTTCTACAAGGAAGAGGACGCCCGGCGTGCGCTGGACGGCGCCGAATTCGTGGTCGCCACGGCGACCGCGGCGCTCGCCGATCGAAGCGGGGGATTGGCTGGCGAGCCGACCGAAGGCGATGCCGTGGACCACACCGGCGGCACAACGGCTTCTTCGTAGATTCCGGCAGCCGGCGGCGGTAGGAAGATGCGGATCCGGCGGAGCGGATCGAGGTCAGTCCAGCAGCACCGAGGGCAGCCACAGGGAGAGGGCAGGGACCGCGTGGACCACGGCCAGCGAGACCAGCATCGCGACGAAGAAGGGTGCGCTGCCGATGGCGACCTCGCTGAACGGCCGGTGCTTGGCGATGCCGTGGATCACGTAGAGGTTCAGCCCCACCGGCGGCGTCAGCAGGCCGACCTCCATGATGATGACGAAGGCCACCCCGAACCACACCGGGTCATAGCCGAGCGCCACGACCACCGGAAAAATCACCGGCAGGGTGATGATCATCATGGAGATTCCGTCGAAGAAGATCCCCATGAAGAAGTAGATGGCGTAGATCAGCAGCATCACCATCAGGGGCGTGAGCGGCGCGGCGAGCACCATGTCGGCCAGAGCGCCGGGGATGCGCAGATTGGCCAGCACCACCCCGAGGAGCATCGCTCCCACGATGATGAACATGATGAACGCGGTCGCCCGCGTGGTCTCGATCAGGGCGTCGCGCAGCACCGGCCAGCTCAGGGCGCGGAAGGCGGCGGCCATGAGCAGCGCGCCGAAGGCGCCGACCGCGGCGGCTTCGGTCGGAGTCATGATCCCCGCGTAGATGCCGCCCAGGACCACGACCATCAGGCACACGATGGGAACGATCTCGATGGTTCCGCGCAGCCGCCGCGTCCAGGATGCGCGTTCCTCCGCGGGCACCAGGGACGGGTTCATGACCACCCGCAGGCCGATGTAGGCCATGAACAGCCCGGCCAGCAGCAGGCCCGGGAACACGCCGGCCATGAACAGGCGGACGATCGAGGTCTCCGTGATCACCCCGTAGATGATGAAGGCGATGCTCGGCGGGATGAGGGGGCCGAGGGTGCCGCCGGCCGCGAGGGAGCCGGTGGCGAGCTTTCCGTCGTACTTGCGCTGCTCCAGCTCGGGCAGGGCCACGGTCCCGATCGCCGCCGCGGTGGCCACGCTGGAGCCCGACACGGCGGAGAACAGCCCGCAGGCGGCGATGTTCGAGTGGAGCAGGCCGCCGGGCAGAAGCTGGAACCAGCGCGAGAGGCCGCGATACAGCCTCCCGCTGAAGCCCGTGCGCAGGATGATCTCCCCCATGAAGATGAAGAGGGGGATCGCGGTCAGCACGAAGTTGTAGGTAAGGTTGAACGAGGTGACGCCGATGGTGCGGGGGAGCGGTCCTCCGAGCAGGAAGTAGTAGCCGAGAAAGGCCGAGAGCAGCAGCGCGAAGGCGATGTGCTGGCCGAGCAGCAGCAGGATGATCAGCGGCGCCAGAAGATACAGGGTGGCTTCCACGGCGCTATGCCATTCCCAAGGGTGATTTCAAGGATGGAGATTCGCCGGTTGCCCGGGCGCTCGGGCGGGTGCGCTCGCCGACATGCCTCCCGTCGCGCCCGCGAGTCGGCATCTCGGCGTACCGGCGAGCGCTGCCGGATTCGCCGGGGGGTTCAATAGGGATGGCCCTTGACCCGCGGGTCCGGCGCGTCGCCCGCCGCGGCCCCGTCGCAGAGGACCGAGTAGAGCTTCCGGCACACCAGGAGGATCACCACCAGGGTCAGGACGGACAGCCCGACGGGCAAGGCCGCCTGCGGGATGTAGAGCGGCAGGTTCAGGGCGCCGAAGGCGTCCCGCCGGCCGTACTCCAGCGAGCGGACCATGGTGTTCACCCCGTGCCACGTGAAGAAGCCGGCGACTCCGATCGACAGGATCAGGGTGAACAGCTCGATGATGTCGCGAGGGCGTTTGGGAAGTCTGCTGACGAACAGGTCGATCTTGATGTGGCCGCCGGCCAGCATGGTCTCACCCAGAGCGAGGAAGACGAGCGCGACCATGAGGTAGCCGACGATCTCCGGCACCCACACGACGGGTAGGCCGAAGACGTAGCGGACAAAGACGGCGCCGGTGACCAGGAGGCACATGGCCAGCACCGCCAGCGCGGCGACGGCCATCGAGACGGTGGCGAGACCGACGATCAGCCGATCGAGGGTCCTTCCGATGTCGAGCCTCGTACCCATGTCGTCTTCCTCTGCCTTGCATTGCGAAGGAATGCGCTACGAATCCGCGTTGCAGCTCCCCAACCCGGCATAGCCGGAACCAAATGCCGGTTGACGGAAAAAATCATCGTCGTTTTGTCGAAGATTTCACGGGTAAGAGACTACCCGGTCGGCTTCGCAGGTTTCGCGCCGATTCGATGCGCGGAAGCGCCGTCCGGTGTCCCGATGCCGCCGGTCGCGGGACAATTCGGTCCCGTCCCGCGACCGGCGGCGCTTCCACCGGCGACCGAAGAGGGGCTCCGCGACCCGTGGCTCCGCTCGCGTCATGCGTTCCGGACGCCTCGCGGGAACGCTGCCGCATCTCCGGCGAGTCCTCAGCTTCGCCCCAGCGCCTTCAGCGCAAGCTCCAACGCCTCGGGGCCGTACTTGGTCGACTTCGCCCACTCGTCCCAGACCGGACGCAGCAGCTTCGTCACCGCCGCCTGGAATTCCTCGGAGGGCGGGACGAAAGTCATGCCGGCATCCGCCACGAGCTGTGCCACCCCGACTTCTTCCTTGTCCCAGTTCGCCTGGATGCGGTCGCCCGTGGCCTTGGCTTCCTCTTGCAGGATCGTGCGCAGATCGGCCGGCAACGAGTTCCACGCCTCCTTGTTCATGATCCAGGACACGCGGTTCGCCAGCGGCATGACCGTCATGTACTTGGTGGTGTCGCCGAACCCGACCTTGAGGCCGGAGCTGGGGCTGGTGATGGCGCCGTCGACCACCCCTTGCAGCAGCGCCGCGGGCGCATCGCCCCAGGGGATGATCTGCGGCCGAGCGCCGAGAAGCTCGAACGAGCGGAGCAGCACGCGGCTGTAGACACGGATGCTCACGCCTTGCAGGTCTTCGACGGTGTGCACCGGTTTCTTGGTGAAGATGCCCTGCGGCGGATTGAAGAAGACCATCCCGAGTTCCACCGCGTTGCGTTCCGCGAGCGCCTGGCTGCGCAGGTCCGCGATCGCATCGGCGACGGTCATCGCGTCCTTCATGCTGAACACCAGGCCGGGCAGGTTGAAGATGGTGAACAGAGGTTCGTCACCGGAGGTCTTCGAGTGGTCGAGCTCCACCAGCGGGAATTCTCCGCCGCGGACGATGCTGAGCACGTCCGAGTCCACCAGCCCGAGTTCGCCGAACTGGAAGAGCGAGATGTCCACCTTGCCGCCGGTGCGCTCCAGGACGCGCTTGCGAAATTCCTCCTGCTCGGTCCTGACGTGGTGCGGCGGGGTCCAGATGAGGGGGATGTTCCACTTGTACGTATCCGCGGCCCGTGCCGCCTGACCTCCTCCATACCCCAAGGCGATCAGCACCGAGACGGCGGCGGCCATGCCCACCAGGCAAATTTTTCGCTTCATCGTAGCTCCCCTCCTGCCGTGGTTGTCGTAACGGGTCGAAGACCCGAGGTGCAGCGCCTGCGTCCCGGTACCTCGGGCGATCGAGGCGGCGATTCGTGCGGGCAACTCTAGTCGATTGGGTTCGTCGTGTCGACTTGGCCTCCGGGCTGGGGATGGCGCATCCGAAGCCGGACAAGCTGCGCGACGGTCTTGCCGATTGCGCCGAAGCGCACCAGCCCTGCCGTCCTGCCCGAGGCCCGAGGGCAGGAAGGGACTCTGCCCGCGCCGGTTCTGCCACTGCCCGGGCTGCAGTCCGAAAAGGCTGCGCGGAACGTGTCGCAACGCGCGGATCATCAAGCCGGGCCGCCGATGTCCGCGCTTCCGGCGACTCCCGCGGCTATCATCGCCTCTCCATGACGACGGCACCCTCCCCGGCCGCTCCCACTCGGTTCCACTCGATCGTCTGGCCCCTCGCGGTCGCGGAGACGATCGTCTGGGCGGCCATGTACTACGCCTTCCCGGCCCTGCTGCCGGAGTGGGAGCGGGACCTCGGCTGGTCCAGGACCGAGCTTTCGGTCGCCTTCACCCTCTCGCTCCTGGTGTCGGCGTCGCTCGTGCCGGTGGCCGGGCGCCTGATCGACCGCGGCCTCGCGCGCACGATCTTCACCGGCGGCGCGGTGCTGGGGGCGGCGCTGCTCGCGCTGCTCTCCGCCGTCACGGAGCTGTGGCAGTTCTACTGCATCTGGATCGGGCTCGGCGTCGCGATGTCGGGCACCCTCTACGAAGCCTGCTTCGCGGTGCTGGTGCGTTCGACCGGCGATCGGGCGAGGCGGGCGATCACCATCGTCTCCATCGTCGCGGGGCTCGCGGGTACGGTGTCGTTTCCCAGCGCACACCTGCTGTCCGCAGCGTTCGGCTGGCGCGGCGCGGTGCTGGCGTTCGCCGCGGCCGTGTGCCTCGTCGCGGTGCCGCTCATCCGGAGCGCATGCCGCCGCGCCGAAGCGCAGGCCCCGATGCACGCGCCGGACCCGAGCGCGAGCGCGGCCCAGGCGCTCGCGGTCACGAGGATCCCCGCGTTCTGGCTGCTCGCCACCGCGATCTTCCTCGCCGCCCTCGACCACGGGATGCTCGTCTCCCATGTCCTGCCGATCCTGGACGACCGCGGCATCGACGCCGGCCTCGCGGTCACCGCGGCATCGTTCATCGGCCCGATGCAGGTCGCCGGCCGCCTCGTGCTCATGGCGGCGGACCGGCTCGCCACCACCCTCGTCGCATCCACCGCCTGCTTCGCGATGATGGCGGTCGCGGGGATGTGCCTCCTGCACGCAAGCTCGGCGCCGGCGCTCGTCATCGGATTCGTGGTGCTGCAAGGCGCGGGGATCGGCATCGCGAGCGTGATGCGCCCGGTGGTGACCGCGGAGCTGCTCGGCAGGAGGAACTTCGGAGTGGTGTCGGGGCTCATCGGCCTCATGCACATGGGGGGCTATGCGATCGCTCCGTCGGTATCGGCTCTGGTATGGGCCTCGGGCGGCTACGACCGGGTCATCATCCTTGCTGTCGCGGCGGCGGTCGTGGCGGTCGCGGCCCTGCTCGCGGCATGGAGAGCGGCCCGATCCGGCGAACGGCGGGAGCCGCCGGGGACGGGGGTACGAACGGGCTGAATCGATGGACTCGAGTTTCGGGATTCCAGGTACCTGAACGTCGGCCGATGGAGCCCCGCACTCGCGGGAGCGGAAAGCGACCCACCCGATGGAGTCCCGCGCTCGCGGGAACGGATGGCAATCATCGCCGGACGGGTGTCGAAACGGGCTGAGGCTTCGGCGGCCACGAAGCCGTCCCGGACGTTCCCGGCCGCCTGAACCCGCGGGCTCCCCACACGCGGGCTCCGATCCGTGGCGCCGCTTTTGCCGGGCGGACTACAATGCAGCATGGCCGAACCGGGGGCAGAAACGATGACCACGCTACGAGGGACGGTTGGATCGGAGACCGGCGGATTGCCGGAGCGGCGTCGGAAGCCGGTGGTCCGTCCGTCGTACCCACCGCCGTCCGAGCCCGACCTCCCCGGCTGCCGGCCGATCTCCCTCCCGCGCCGCGACCTCGACACCTGGGACGGCCGGTTCGAGTACTGGGACGGGGACACCGAAACCGCCTGGGTGTGCGAGCCCACCGGCATCGGCCATGAGCAGCCGTCGATGCGCCTCGCGGGATTGTGCTCGCTCATCGCGGCGGCGCGCGGGGCGCCCATCGAGTGCATCGGCTCGACGGACCTGGAGCTGCGCGACGAGCACGGAAAGCGGCAGAAGATCCTCCAGGCCGACCAGTGCGTGTACCTGTATCCGGAGCGGGCCCGGCTGCCGGAGGACGGGGGGATCGTGGTCGGGGAGCACGACCTTCCGGACGTGGTGCTGGAGGTGGATCACACCACGGACGTTCGGCGCTGGAAGCTGGGGATGTACGAGTCGTGGGGGTTTCCGGAGGTGTGGGTGGAGGTGCCGCGGCGGCGGTCGCGGAGCCGGTCGCGGAGGCGGCGGTCGGGGTTGACGATCCACGTGCTGGAGGGGGGCCGGTATCGGGAATCGAAGGAGAGCCTTGCGTTTCCCGGCTGGTGGTCGCCGTCGATCCACGATGCGCTGAACGAGGCGGGTCCCACGGGGTGGACGCATGCGAGGTTGAAGGGGGTGGGCCGGCGGTTGGGCGAGCGTGACGGGACCGGCCCGGACGACCATCCCTTCCTGCGCTCCTTCCGGGACGAGGGCCGGATCGAAGGCCGGGCGAAGACGATTCGCCAGTTCGTGCTGGCGCGAGGCGTCGAGGTCTCGGCGGGATTCCCGGCCGATGTGCCCGGGTTCGCCGAAGCGTCCGAGGAGGCGGCCGTGGCGGCGGCGCTCGGCTGCGACAGCGAGCGGGACTTCCGCGCCCGCATCGGCGGCGGGCTTCGCGGCGGCGGCTCGACGGAATGAACCTTGCCGGGACGCGCCCTCGCATCGTCCGCGGCCCATGCCGGCCGCGTCGGTGGTGACGGGGGCGCCTGTCCGGCCAACGGCGGAGGAGATCGGCGCGGTGTATGGAGGCGGCGGCTTGGTCTCTTGCCTGTGAAGTCTTCGACAAAACGACGAAGATTTTTTTCTGCCGACCGACGGTTCCGGCTATGCCGGGTTGGGGCAACGTAAAGCAGGAGATCCACAAGGGGGGCGGAGGACACCGATCGGTCTGTCCGGGATTCCGGATCCGCTTTCCCCGCAACCGTCACGTCCGCCGCTTCCGCAGGGTCCGCCGTTCCCGCGACACCATCGTATCCCCGAGCCTGCCGTTCCGTTGGAAGCGTGGATTCATCGCGGCAGCCCACTGCGGAAACGCCCGCGCCGCGCGGCTCGGGCGCGGCCGACCAGCCCACCGGTACGCGCTACTCGTATAGCGCGACGAGGCAGCTTCCGAGACCCAGGTAGTCGGAGTTGGGCAGCGAGAACAGCCGGCGGAACTCGCCGACCGGGAGATCGCCTTCGAGGTAGTCGTCGAGAAAGGCGCGGCTCGCCCGGTGCATGTGCCTCGGCAGCACGCAACCGGTGTCCTCGACCGGATCCGGAGGCGCCCGCCTCCCGCGCCGACCGGCCGTTGGCAGAGCTTCCGACGTCAGACTCGTCGCCGGGGGTTCCGCCGGGGCTCCGGCCCGAACACCTGTCTGCGGAGCGCCGATCCCGTGCGGATCGGCCCCGGGCACATCGGCCCCCGGCGAGCCGGGCGTCCCGGGATCGACCTCCCTCCGATGGACGGCGGGGGTGATCGCGGCCAGGAGCGCCGCGGTCCCGGTGTGTCCGCGCCGCCACGCGCGCTCCAGCGAAGTCAGGCGATGGTCGTCGAGCGCCCCGGCAACGGCGCCATGCGCGACCAGCAGCGCCACCGCCTCGCGCCGGCCGCGATCCGCGGCCCAGTGCAAGGGCGTTCCGTAGAACCGGCTGCGGGCGTCGGGATCCGCGCCGTGCGCGAGCAGCAGCCGGGCGATCTCGACGTGCCCCTCGCGCGCCGCGTAGTGCAGCGGCGTGACGAGAAGCTCCGGGGTGGGCGCGTCGACCGCCGCACCGTGCTCGATGAGGAACGCCGCGAGCCCGGTGTCCCCCCGCAGCGCCGCATGGTGCAGCGCAGTGTTGCCCTTGCCGTCCGTGGCGCCGACGTCCGCACCGAGGGAGACCATCCAGGCGGCAATGTCGCGCCGGCGCGTGGCCGCGGCCCAGTGCAGCAACGTCCGGCCTCGCGGGAGCCTCGCGTCGGGGTCCGCGCCACGCGCGCGCAGCAACTCGGCGATGTCCCGATGCGCGCGCATCACCGCCACGTGCAGCGGCGTCCGCAACAGCTCGTCGGGCGGATCGATCGGTGCGCCCGCATCCAGAAGGGCGCGGGTGGCGCCGGTGCTTCCGGCATGCGCCGCCCAGTGCAACGGGGCGCCGTGACGCCGGCTCGCGGCCCCCGGATCGGCTCCCTTGCGCAGAAGCTGCCGGACCAGATCCGAATCGCCCATGCCCGCGGCGCGATGCAGGGAGGTGAGCTCGTTGCGATCGGCCGCGTTGACGTCCGCGCCCTCGCGGAGGAGAAGCATCGCGAGGTCGCGGTGTCCGTACTCCTGCGCCCAGTGCAGCAGGGTGGTGCCGTCGGCATGCTGGACGGACGCCGATCCGCCGCGGGAGAGCAGATCGCGCACCGCGCCGGCGTCGCCGCGCCGGGCGGCCTCCAGGAGATCGGCGTTGAGACGCGGGCCGGAGAGCCCGGCATGGACCCCCCAGGCCAGCACCAGCGCCAGGGGGACGAGCACGACGGCCCATCGGATCCGGGAGCGCGCCGGACGCTCGTTCCACCACTCTCCATACTGCGGTCCGAGCATGGCAGTCTCCGCGAGAGGCTCGATGCGGCCGGCCGGGTCGAGCCGCATGGCCTCGGCAACGGCGCCCGATGGGCCGTTCCCGCTACGTTGATTGTTCCACCGCGAAAACGGATCCGGACAGGTGCGAGAGCGCGGGAGCGTGGGGTCGCCGTCGGAGCCGAGGGCGCGCGCATCGAGCGTTGCACGCTCTCGATCCGCTTACGGGATTGCCAGGGTTCCAAGCCGTCGGACGATACCGGGATCACCTCCGCCAGCTCCGCCTTCGCCTGGCGTTGCGCCTGCTGCGCCATGTTCCTCGCCGTCGGACGATACCGCGACCACCTCCACCAGCTCCGCCACCACCGCGATCTCGCCCTCGTCCGCGCCGGTCAGGACGATGGGTTCGAACTCGGGGTTGTTCGGCCTGAGCGTGATCCTCGCGTGTCGCCAGGAGCTCCCGTCCGCGGCCTTTTCGCTCTCGTAGCGCTTCACCGTGTAGCGCGCCCCCGTCTCCGGATCGGTGGCGTCACGAAGCCGGACGAGCACCGTCCTCCCCTGCCGCGTGCCCCGCACCGGCGCGCGGAACAGGCCATACGCGCCGTCGGGGATCGCGGGCTCCATCGACCTGCCGGCGATCCGCGCGACGAACATCCCCGGCCTCACGCGCCGCCCGGAGCGCACCTCGACCCACTTCCAGTCCTCCTCCGCCTCGATGCTCCGGGGATCACCGAAGGCCCCGGCCGCGATGGACAGCGGGACGAGGGGGACGCAGGTGACGTAACGCTCCTCCGGCCGCCCTTCGACGATACGGAGACCGCCGGGCCGCGGAACCTCCGCCTCCCGGCCCACCTCATCCGGCCGCGCCGGCGGAAGCCAGGGGGGCGGGGAGGAACCATCGATGCGTTCCGCCTCGACACCCTCCGGTCGAGCCGGTCGATGCCCGGCGGGCAAGGAAAGCCCGTCGGCAGGCTCGGGCACGATACCGTCCGGCTCCGCCAGCCCCGCCAATTCATCCACGGCGAACTGCCCGACCGGCTCGGCCGCTTCCCTTGAATCGGCCATCCCACCCGACCCGGCCAGCTCGCCCGGCCCGGCCAGCTCTTCTGGCCCGGCCAGCGCGCCCGGCCGCAGCCGCCGGTACGCCTCGGTGGCCATCCAGCGGCTGACCACCCGGTGGAAGGGCTCGTCGTTTGTAGCGGATGAAGATCTCTTCGTTCTGGTCCATGCGTTCGGTGAACAGGCGCTCGATCAGATTGCCGAACACCAGCTCGAACTTGTCCTCGGGATTGACCGCGGCGCTCTCGCGCAGCGTGTCGTCGGCGAGCGCGGCCTCCACGATCTGATCGAAGAAGAGCTGATCGGCGTCGTTGAAGTCCGTGCCGAAGCGTTCGTTGACGACGTCGATCAGCCTCGACAGAGGCTCCGGCGTCTCGCGGGCGGCCCCGCTGCCCACCTCGGTGGGGCCGTCGAGGGCGCGCGCGTCGTCCTCTGCGAGCGGGATCGAGCCTTCGCTGATCTTCTGGAGGCGGTAGTACTGAAGGCGCACGTCGTCGTCGAACCGGTACGCGGACCCGGAACCCCGGCGCGGGAGCTTCGCCGCCAAGTGGCGAAGAAAGGTGTAGAGGCGTTCGAGGTCCGAGTCCTGGTAGGGGATCACCTGGCTCAGGAAGCCGTAGAGGTTGCGGAACGCCTGCACATTGCCGCGCCACAGCTCGGCCTCGTCCTCGTCGTCCTTGCGAAGCGCGGCGAAGCGGGACACCGCCGGGTCCGGCGCCGCGTTCATCGCCTGGTGGTCCCGCGGGCTCTGGCGCTGCCGGGGCTTGAAGAAGATCTCGCAGAAGCGCTCGACTTCCTCGCCGAGGTAGATGCCGGAAGCATCGAGTTCTTCCCGGATCGCGTACATCCGGGCCGGGTCGGCTTCCTCCCCCATCTCCGCCCCCTCGTAGTACGTCTTGAACGCCTCCCGGATCCCGTCGCGCTCGTTCACGAAGTCGAGGACGAAGGTGTCCTCCTTGAAGGGATGGGTGCGGTTCAGCCGGGAGAGGGTCTGCACGGCCTGGATGCCGGCCAGGCGCTTGTCCACGTACATCGTTATGCAGCAGGGGCTGGTCGAAGCCCGTCTGGTACTTCTCCGCGACGAGCAGCACCTGGTATTCCCCGGTCGCGAAATGCTCCGGCAGCTCCTTCTCCCGGACGCCCTCGGATCAGGGCCATGGCGCAACGGCTGCTCCGCGCGCATCCACCGGGAGCGGCGGACAGCCTCCAGATCGCGGCCGCGTTTGCCGTCGCGGAGGACGGTTCTGCGAGTGTCAGCTTCGTCTGTTTCGACGCGCGGTTGAATCAGGCCGCGTCGCGCGAGGGGTTTGCCGTTCTTGCGTCGTAGCTTCGTAGTCGCGTCCAAACCCGCGTCGGCATACGGTTCTCCGCCTGCGGTCAGGACTTTCGGAGTTCCGGGAAACCGGGATACTCCGAGGAATGGTCTCCGGAGTGGTTCGGCATACCCGGTTTGGTGAGGGTCCCTTTCGGCGAGACGAAGCTGTCGATCCTTCTGGACGGCCTTTCGTGCCATCCAAGGTTGAATGCCGCAAGGGCCGGAAAGAACTGCATCTCGGAGTAGGGCAGGTGATCGTGTATCCACCACGCCAATGCCTGCCATGGAGCTCCCTTTCCTTCCTTGTAACGGTCCACGAACCAGGGAATGACGATGCAAGCCATCGCACCCATGCAGCCCTCCGCATCCCGCCTGTCCCATATATGGCGTGAATAATTCTCTTCCGTCCCGGCGCAGTTGTAACCCTTTTTGTTTTTCAGTTGCATGGAGTTGCCGTATTCGTTCACGTCGATGGATCGGTACGCGGAACGGATCGACACGTGACCGAAGGTGGCGTGAAGCGGTTCGAGCAGCTCCTCGCACAGGCGTTTCCCCGCTTCCACGGCCAAATTGGGATCATCCGGAATGTTCCGAATTCCATGGAAGTTCGCGATCTCGCTGTAGAACATGTCGCGCATGAAGAAATGCCGAGACAGCCGTTCCCGACCGAGCTTTGTGAGGGTGTCCACCGACTCGGGTCGTCCTCTGTACATGTGTTGCTCCTTGGCGACGGCTGCGCTGCTTCCGGTGCGGCCGGCGAAGCATCGATGGGATCAGGCCGCCGCCGCACGTCTTCCGACGCTCCTGGGACGGCTGGCCTGCATCCACTTCCCGACGACTGGAAGACGCGCCGCCAGCAGGACGGTGAGGATGCCCGCGTAGACGAGTCGATGCAACCGGCGCAAGCGCAGCGGCACGAGCCGACGCACCATCGCGTTCGTCGAGGTCGCCGCCAGCGGCACGAGCATCACGAAGGCTGCGAAGACTACGGTGATGTAGAGGCGGTCCGCGACATCCTCGATCACGTAGGCGAGGTCGAACGAGGTGTCGAGCACCGCGTAGGTCGAGAAGTGGGGCATCAGGTAGAAGAATGCGAACAGCCCGACCATCCGGCGCAGCCGGATGAGCCACACCCGGCCGGTCAGGTGGCGGAGGGGGCGATCGCGAGTGTGGTCAGCAGCAGGCGCAGGGTCTACTCGCCGGTGGTATGGATGATGGCCTCGACCGGGTTCGCGCCGAGTCCGCCCGTGGCCCCGTTGAAGCGCGGCGGGGCTGTCCGATGCGGGGCTCCATCATGGCCCGCGCCGATCCACCACCCGCGCCGCCTTCGCGCTGAACCGCTCGAAGGTGTCGGGCGGCACGGCTTCGAGCACCGGCCTGACCCCGAGGCGCCGGTACAGCAGCGCGGCAAGATCCGCCCGGAGCGAATCGTCGGGATGCTCGTACCGGACCGTGATGGTCTCACCCGCGGCCCGCTTCCGGTCCACCTCGATCCGCCACTCCGCTCCCGGGTCCAGCCTTTCGGTGAGCACCTCCTCGATCACGCTCGGGTAGACGAGCGCGCCCCGTACCTTGAGGGCGTCGTCGGTACGGCCGATGAGGGTCGTGATCTGCGGCCAGCCCGAATCGTCGCGCTCCTCCGGCGGGGAGACGGCCAAGTCCCGCGTACGGTAGCGGATCAGCACCGTGCCTTCGCGGTAGGGGGTGCTCAGGGTGAGCTCGCCGATCTCGCCGGGGGCGGCCGGCTCGTCCGCGCCGGGGCGCAGCAGCTCCACCACGAAGTAGTCCGTGTTGACGTTCAGCCAGCCTCCGAAGGGGTCCCGCGGCGGGGCGAAGGCCAGGATCGGCCCGCCCGTCTCGGTGGACCCGTACAGCTCCTGCCAGCGGAAGCCGGCGCCGAACGCATTGGAGACGCCGCGCTTGAGCGAGGGGCTCGACCCCTCGCCGCCGAGCAGGCCCATCCTGAGCCCGAGGCCCGAAAGATCCTCGCCCGACCGGGCCGCCGTTTCGGCCAGCAGGCGCATCCAGGAAGGCGTGGCCGAGATGAGGGTCACGGGCAGCTCCCGCAGCCATCGATCACCTGCTCGGGTCCCGTCGGCCCGCAGGGTACGATGCCGGCGCCGGCGGCGTGGGCCGGCTCGTCGAGCGACGGCGCCCCTATCCAGAGGCCCCCGCCGTGGGTGTTGAGCAGGACGTCGCGGCTCGCGAGGCCGATGCACCGCGCCACCGGGGCGTACTGGTCCCGGATCGCCCGCCAGTCGCGCTCCGTGTAGCCGATGAACAGGCGCGGGCCGGTGGTGCCGGAGGTCGCCGACACCCGGTACATGTCCGACAGCGGGCGGGCCGACAGGGGCAGCCGGCCGAAGGGGGCCAGATCCGCCTTGTCGCAGGTGGGGAGGTCTGCAGGTCGAGGGAGGGGGTCGCGCGGTGGTGTGCGGCGTAGAAGGGGATCTCGCGCCGCGCCCGTTCGATGGCCTCCCGCATGGCCGCCTCGTGGCGGCCGAGCTCTCCGATGGCAGGCGCTTCCTTTTCAGACATGCTCGGGGTCTTCATCGCGGCTCGCGGCTGGCAGCCGAGGCGCTCGTCGCGGGCGTCGAAGTCGTCCCCGACGAGGCGACGCCTCGGACCAATGCCCGGCGATTGCCCCGACGCAGAAAGGATGGTCGTCCGGACCGGCCCCGTCCCGCTCGCCCGGCTCGACGCATGCGGCGCCGTGGATATCCGCGACCGCCGCGCCGTCGCGGGCCAGCGTGTGCTCCTCGGTGGATTCGACCATTCGCACGCGCATCGTCGCGTCGCTCCCGGCGACGGACTCCACACCCGGCAACGCCGCTCGCCGTTGGGCAGTGAAGGCCCGGGGACGATCGAGAGCCGGGCGGCTGCCGTGACCCGACGTCATCGGCATGGCGGAACCTCCGAACGGTGGCGCGGAACGCCGCCCGCCACGTTAGCCGCCTGAAAGGCAGATGAAAACCTCCGGGCCCGGGCTGCCGTCCACCATGCCATCCTGGCCCCTGCCATCCCGTATTTCCCACCAGGCCACGAAGCCGTCCCGGACGTTCCCGGCCGCCTGAACCCGCGGGCTCCGATCCGTGGCCTCGTTCTTCCCGAACCGCCTACAATGCCGCACGACCGAAATGGAGGGGAGACGATGACCACGTTGCGGGAGGCGGCCGGATCGGAGACCGGCGGGTTGACGGAGCTGCGCCGGAAGCCGGCGGTCCGGCCGTCGTATCCACCGCCTTCCGAGCCCGACCTTCCCGGCTGCCGGCCGATCCCTCTCGCGCGCCGCGACCTCGACACCTGGGACGGACGGCTCGAGTACTGGGATGGAGACACCGAGATCGCCTGGGTGTGCGACCCCACCGGCCTCGGCCACGAGCAGCCGGCGGAACGGCTCGTGGAGCTGTGCACGCACGTCGCACAGGCGCGCGGGACGCGCATCGGGTGCTACGGGACGACGGACCTGGAGCTGCGCGACGAGCGCGGAAAGCGGCAGAAGATCCTCCAGGCCGACCAGTGCGTGTACCTGTATCCGATGCGCGCCCGGCTGCCGGAGGGAGGAGGCATCGTGGTCGGGGAGCACGACCTTCCGGACGTGGTGCTGGAGGTCGATCTCACCACGGACGTCCGGCGCTGGAAGCTGGGGATGTACGAGTCGTGGGGGTTTCCGGAGGTGTGGGTGGAGGTGCCGCGGCGGTGGTCGCGGAGCCGGGCGCGGGGGCGGCAGCCGGGATTGACGATCCACGTGCTGGAGGGAGGCCGGTATCGGGAATCGCCGGAGAGCCGGGCGTTTCCCGGCTGGTGGGCGGCGGCCATCCACGATGCGGTGAACGAGGTCGAGCTCACGGGATGGACGTACGCGAGGTTGAAGGGGGTGGGCCGGCGGTTGGGCGAGCGTGACGGGACCGGCCCGGACGACCATCCCTTCCTGCGCTCCTTCCGGGACGAGGGCCGGGCCGAGGGCCGGGCCGAAGGCAAGGTGGAGGGCTTCGAGGAAGGCCGTGCGAAGACGAATCTCGCGCTTCCGTCGCCCATCGGGGTCATGCCCGGCGGGAGAAGCTCCGCGACCCGCTCGGGGTCCGCGGTGAAGTCGGCGGAGACGATCTCGCCGGAGTAGTGCCAGGGAGGGGGCGGCAACAGGGAGGACTTGCCGGGGGGCTCTGCGGCAGGGTCCATCCTTTCAGCGTCATGGTCGCGGGCCTCCGGTGGATTCGGATGACGGTTCGGGGAGTTTGGGACCACATTACAAGCCTTACAAGCCTGAACACGGCAATGGCCTCCACGCGGTCGAGCGCGCGGCGAATGGCGACGAAGCGCGCTCGACAGGGTGCTGTTCGGCAGGTCCGTCGCCAGGAGCGCATCGCCTTCCCCCTGCCACCATTCGCCCGGGTCGCCAGCGTCGACCTCGCGCAAGGTCCAGTCCGCGCCGGCCTGTCGCCGGCCCAGCTCGAAGACGTGCCGGTCCCCGACCAGCAGGATCGATGCCGCCTCCCTCACGTCCGGCTGCGCGAGCAGCCTGGCGGCGAGCTCCGGGCCGATTCCGGCCGGCTCGCCGGGGATCACGGCAATGCGGGGAGGCGCGTTCATCTTCCGGGGTTACGAACCTGTGCCGGTGTTCTACGGGCTGACCGTCGGGCTCGGCATTCATCGGCATCGCCGTGGTGATGTTCGCGCTGTGCCTGCTGTGGGGCGAGCGGCGCATCTCCGTTGCCGGGGGACTCGCCCTGGTGACGCCCCTTTCGATCTTCCAGCGTCCTGAAGGTGCGCCTCCCGCGCGGCGTACTGACGAACCGGTACTACGGCTGACGAGGGTTCGAGATGGTTGACGCCTTGCAGGCGATGGCCTCGGTCGTGCCCGACCCTTCCCTGATCGTACTGATCTTTCGCACGGGTCTCGCTGGCGCCCACCCCCATCCTCTGGCCGATCGTGTTCGCGTTGCCGATGGTCGGCGCCTACGCGCTGAGCGCGTCCCTGCTCGACGTCTGGATCGTGCTGATCTTCGGGATCATCGGATTCTTCGCGAGGCGGCACGGCTTCGCGACGGCGCCGGTCGCGGTGGGGCTGATCCTCGGCGAGATGGTCGATATCAACCCGCAGAACTCGCTGAAGATATTCGAGAGCGATCGTCGACGGGGTTGGTGACGATCTCCTCGGGAGTGCCGGTCTGCACGATCCGGCCGTCCTTCATGATCGCGATGCGGCTGCCGATGCGGATGGCCTCGTCAGATCTTCCTCACGCCGTCCAGCTCGATGATCGGTTCACTCAACGGGATGGCTCCCTGCGGGCGGGACGCCCGTGTCCCGGAGGGACACGCCGCTCCCAGGGGCGGCGCTCCCCGTCCCGCGGCTCGACCGGACGCTCAGCGGGATTCGAGCGCCTGGATGAGATCAGACATCGCCGCACACGCGGCCCGGCGCCGGATCTCGACGCGGTTGCCGTCGAAGTGCACGGTCCGGGTCCGGAGGATGTCCCGGCCGACGGCCACCGCGAGACACACCGTGCCGACCGGCTTTGCGGTACTTCCGCCCCCTGGCCCCGCCACGCCGCTGACCGCGATGACGGCCCGGTTGTCGTATCCCGCCCGCGCGCCACGGGCCATCGCCGCGACCACCGGCTCGCTCACCGCTCCGTGCGCCTCGATGACCGAGGCCGGAACGTCCAGCATCTCCTGCTTCGCCTCGTTCGAATACGCAACGGCGCCGCGGTCGAACCATGCCGAACTGCCCGGCACCACGGTCACTGCCTCGGCGATCCCGCCGCCAGTGCAGGACTCGGCGATGACGAGGCGCAGTCCCGCCACTTCGAGAGCGGTGCCGAGACGTTCGGCGAGGGTCGCGACCTTACTCATCGATCACTGTTCTGTACCAGCAACTCACCACCAGCAACTCACTCCCACCAGAGCACCCAGGCCGTGCGAGCCGATCTTGTCACGCAGATCGTCCAGCGGAGTCACGCACAGCTTGGCGCCGGGAATTCCCCCCTTCCGCGCCTCTCGGACGATGAAACGGCGGCGGGCGAGGGCGACCGCGGCGTAGAACCCCACCGCGGAGAACCCGGCCAGCACCGCGAGGTGTACGCAGATCGTCCAGCGGAATCACGCACAGCTTGACGCCGGGAATTCCCCACCTCGGCGCCTCTCAGACGATGAAACGGCGGCGGACGAGGGCGACCGCGACGTAGAACCCCACCACGGCGAACCCGGCCAGCACCGCGAGGTGCACGAGGGGGTGCTCCACCGAAGCGCCGGTGACGAGCGGGCGCACGAGGGAGACGGCGTGGGTCAGCGGCAGCACCTGCACCGCGTGCTGGACGACCTCCGGCATCGACGTGATCGGATAGAACACGCCGCACAGGATGAACATCGGGGTGATCGCGAGTGTCATGTAGTAGCTGAAGAAGTCGTACGAGGGGGCGACGGCGCTCACCGCGAGCGCGGGTCCGGCGAAGGCGAGCCCGATCAGGAAGAGGATCGGGAGGCAGAGCAGCGCGTACGCGCCCTCGACCGCTCCGAGGAGGGAGGCCACGATCAGGATCGCCGTTGCGGAGATGCAACCCTTCGTCGCGCACCAGAGCATCTCTCCCGCGACGACGTCGTCGATCTCGACCGGCGTCGCGAGCATCCCGTCGTAGGTCTTCTGGGGGACCATCCGGGTGTACACCGAATAGACCCCTTCGTAGGAGGCGGTCATCATGCTCGAGGAAGCGACCAGCCCCGAGGCGAGGAACGCGAAGTAACCGATCCCGTCCATCTCGCCGATGAAGCGCCCGAGACCGAACCCGAGGCCGAGCAGGTAGAGGAAGGGCTCGCCGAAATTGAGCAGCAGGCTGGGGAGCATCAGCCGCCGCCACACCAGGACGTTGCGGCGCCACACCGCGAACGTGACCGGCCTCGGCGCCGGGAGGCGCCAGTGCCGGACGGATTCGGTCGCATCCATTGCGTCCATCGGATCACACCGGTTGCCTTGCCCGGAACATTGCACCCGGGATCATCGCACCCGACGCATCAGCTACGAACTCGACGGCGGGTCGAGCCTGAAGGCATGGTTCCGAGCGGTCATGCGCGGGCAGGTTTCGCATTCATTCCGCATTGTCATGGAAGCCTCACCCACGGCGGGCGGGGGCGTCCGGAGATCTTCAACACCGACCGGGGCGCGCAGTTCACTAGCGTGCTCAAGGGCGCAGGCGGCCCCCGGCCTGCTGCCTGCCGGGGCAGGCTCGGCAGGTGGCAAGGAGCGATGGGTGGACAATGTTTGGAACGGTCGTGGCGGAGCGTAAGGTACGGGGAGGTGTCTCTGCACGCTGGCCAGAGCGTGGCCGCGGCTTGTGCGGGACCGGGCCGCTCCTTCCGGTTCTACCATGCCGAGCGCCGCCGCCAGGACCTTGGGCGCCGGACACCCGATGCGGTGTATGCTGACGGCGACTTGGCCCGAGGCAGCGTGAAGCAGGGGAACCACAAGGGGCGGAGGACGGCATCGGCCTGCCCAATCATCGGGGTCCGCTTCCGATGGGGCCGGGGTATCCGCGCCCCGCTTCCCGGTCGAGGTTGGGCGGACGACCCTGCACCCATCCGGTTGGGCGCTTGTTCTCCGATCAGGGCGCACATGGCCAGCGTCCGGTGTCCGAGGGCGATGTTTGGCTCAAGCATACGTTCGGGGCGTTTGGAAGAACCGGCTCGCCATCAACCCCGTGCAGGGTCCGGCAAGCTTGGCCGTCGCGCCGGAGCGCCCGTCTCAGAACTCCAGCGCATCCGACACCGCCTCGATCCCTGCCGCTGCACACTCCGCGTCCGCATCGCCACCGGGGGCGCCCGAGACGCCCACCCCGCCCACCATCTCGCCCGCCGCCTCGACGGGGATGCCGCCGCCCACCATCATCGCCCCGGACACCTGGCGGATGCCGGACGCCGCTTCGCCGGCCTGGGTGAGTTCAGCGAGGGCCAGGGTGTCGGTGCGGAAGCTCACCGCGGTCCACGCCTTGCGCCAAGCCGTCTCCGGCGTGTGCGCGCCGGCGAGCTCGTCCCGAAGCACCACCTGGGTGACGCCGAAGCGGTCGACGACCGCCACCGCCACCTGGTAGGCCCGCGATCGGCAGCCCTCGAGCGCGGCCCGTGCGAGATCGAGAGCGGTCTCGGGCTTCATCACCCTGAACGAGCGCAGGCCCTCGCCCTGTCCGAAAGCGGAGGTGACGCTGCCCGCGAGCAGCGCCGCGGCGGCAATGGCGATCGGCTTCATGGCGACGCTCCGGTGCCAGTCGGCCCGGGACTCTATCCCCCTTGCTTCATGCCGGCAACCTGCGCCGTGTTCGGCGGGAAACGGAAACCCTGCGTGGCATGAGCCGCGGCCCGGCTACGTCGTCCTGCATGGAGGCGCCATGTTCGGCGGGAAATGGGAGCCCCTGGCTCCCTCGTTTCCGTTTTTCGGAATTCGCCCTCTCCCGCCGGGTGTTCCCCCTCGTCTGCGCCAGCCCCGATTGGAGACCTGCCATGACCTCGCGGCTCCTCGCAAACCGCCGGGTAGCGGTCCTGGATCTTCGAGGGGTGGTCCTCCGATCGCGCCGGCGGCATGATCCCGTCGCCGGTGGACGTTCCGGCACACTGGAGGCCTGATGGCCACACGCACCCTTGGGATCATCATGCTCCCCGACCCGGATCTTCGACCATGCCGACCCTGGATCTTCCAATCGCCGGCGACGGGCTCGTTCCGTACACCCTGCGGGACCCGCACCCGTTCGCGCCCCCCGGGCGGATGCCGTTCAACCGCATGGCCCTCGCCGCCGTCCACGTCGTGGCCGACCCGTTCGCCGACGTCGATCCGTGGCTCACGCCGGCGCTCGACTTCGAGGCCACGATGGCCTTCCGTCGGCACGTCTGGTCACTCGGGCTCGGCGTCGCGGAGGCGATGGACACCGCCCAGCGCGGCATGGGTCTCGACTGGCCGATGGCGCAGACGCTGATCCGTCACAGCGTGCAGGCGGCGAAGTGTCACGAGGGCGCGATCCTGTTCAACGGCGCCGGCACCGACCATCTGCCGACGGGACCCGGCGTGACCCGCGACGCAGTCATCCGCGCCTACGAAGAGCAGTGCGAGGCGATCGAGGCGATGGGCGGCAGGCTGGTGATCATGGCGAGCCGCGCCCTTGCGGCCTGCGCCACCTCGCCGGCCGACTACGAAGCCGTCTACGACCGCGTCCTCGCCCAGGTCGCGGAGCCGGTGATCGTCCATTGGCTGGGGGAGACGTTCGACCCCGCGCTCGCCGGCTACTGGGGCCACAAGGACCACGCGCGGGCGATGGACGTGGTGGTCGGGGTCATCGCCGCCAACGCCGCGAAGGTCGACGGGGTCAAGGTCTCGCTGCTCGACAGGCACAAGGAGATCGCACTCCGCCGCCGTCTGCCCGCGGGGATGCGCATGTACTCGGGCGACGACTTCAACTACCCCGAGCTGATCGCCGGCGACGAACAGGGATACTCGGACGCCTTGCTCGGCATCTTCGACGCCATCGCGCCGGCGGCATCGGCGGCCCTCGCCGCCCTCGCCCGCGGCGACCGGGCCGGCTTCCATGCGATCCTGGCTCCGACGGTGCCGCTCTCGCGTCATATCTTCAGAGCACCGACCCGGTTCTACAAGACCGGCGTCGTGTTCCTCGCTTATCTGAACGGCCTTCAGGACCACTTCGTCATGGTCGGGGGGCAGCAGAGCGCGCGCTCCCTGCTCCACCTCGCCGAGGTGTTCCGGCTGGCGGACGCGGCGGGGTTGCTGGACGATCCGGACCGGGCGGCGGTGCGCATGCGACGGCTGCTCGCGCTGCACGGCGTTTGACTGAATTGTTCTGAATCGTGGAAGTCCCGTCCGAAATCTCCGATCATGGAATCGTCAAATCCTCATGTTGAACCTGCGCAAGGCACTTTCCCCATATTATTCAGCAGATTGTCGATCTTTTCCCATAGAAACGACTCTCGAAACCCGAGAGGAGAAATCACACGGAAGATGTTGTTTCAGGCAACGTACACATGCTGTGACGCCGCGGTATCTTCTACGGCGCAATCCTGGCGCCTGCTGCTGTTGATGGAATTGCCCCATGCGCGACCTGTCGAGCGATACCGCCCTCATCTCGCTGAACACCGTCACGGTGCGGGAGCAGTGGACGTTGCGCGAGTGCATCGAGGGCTGCGCCCGTCACGGCATCGGCGGGATCGCGGTGTGGCGCGACAAGCTGGCCGAGTGCGGCATCGACGAAGCGGCGCGGATGATCGCGGGCCACGGCCTTCGCGTCTCCGGCCTGTGTCGTGGCGGAATGTTTCCGGCGACGGATGCGGCCGGGCGCCAAGCCGCACTCGACGACAACCGCCGCGCCGTCGATGAAGCGGCTGCCATCGACGCCGCCTGCCTGATCCTGATCGCCGGGGGCCTGCCGTCGGGATCGAAGAACCTCGGTGGCGCCCAGGAGCAGGTGCAGGACGGGGTCGCGGCCCTGCTGGAACACGCCCGCGCCGCGTCGGTGCCGCTCGCCATCGAGCCGCTGCACCCGATGTACGCCGCGGACCGGGCCTGCGTGAACACCCTCGCCCACGCCAACGACCTCTGCGACGCGCTCGGGGAGGGGGTGGGGGTTGCCGTCGACGTCTACCATCTGTGGTGGGATCCGAATCTGGAGCGTGAAATCGCCCGCGCCGGTGACCGGATCCTGGCCTTCCACGTCTGCGACTGGCTGGTGCCGACCACCGACCTGCTGCTCGACCGCGGCATGATGGGGGACGGCGTGATCGACATTCCGCGCATCCGGGGCTGGGTGGAGCGTGCAGGCTACACCGGGCCGTGCGAGATCGAGATCTTCTCCGGGAACTGGTGGCGCCGCGACCCGGACGAGGTGCTGCGCACTTGCGTGGAACGCCACCAGCGCTGCGTCTGAAGTCCTTGAGGCACCATCGTCGTCACGATTGAGTCGATTGTTGCGCGAGACGTTCCCGGGAGCGCCGGCGTCCCGCCCACCCCGGTCATTCCCGCGAAAGCATGTCCTCCCGGAAGCGGGAGCGGGAATCTGCATCCTGGGAGCGGCGCGTCCTGACGGACGCGGGCGTCCCGCCCGCAACGGGCCGAAGGCCCGCGAATCGATCAAGCGGGCGGGACGCCCGCGCTCCCAGGAAACCCCACTCCCGGGCTTTCGCACGGTGCGGATGACTCCCGGTGGAGCCGACCGGCATTCCCCTCCCCTCCACGCCGCCCCGCTTGCATCGAACTGGACCATTCCTCGCCCGTCTACGGCGCTGGCCAGAGCATCCGCGATTCCGCGCAGCCGAATCACCATGCGACCGCCCCGCGGTCGCCGACCGCACCCGCGCTCGCCGCTCACAGCTTCGACCTCGACAGATGCTCCACCTCAACCTCTTTGGATCCATACTTCGGGAGCCGCTGCAGGCCATTGATATCGATATGTTGATTCTCTATCGTTCCGATGACACGGCAGAGACGATCCGGAGTGAGTTGCGAGAAGTTACTCTTCGTTTCCCAATTCACCTGTTTTTTTCTCTCTGAATGCGAGGAGGCTGAGTTGCATTTTATTGATTCGGAACGGTGTGTTCCCATACATCCTGAGAGGCAATGATTCTGGAGGTATGGATGATGGATAGCGGAACAGAGAAATCACCCAACTCGGCATAGCCGTAACCAAATGCCGGTTGACGGACAAGTCTTCGTCGTTTTCCCGTCAGTTGCACAAGGTGTCGGCCCATACGCACGTTCACTGCACAAAATACGGGGTTTTCCGGCCGAAACAAGGTGTGGCTCAAATTCACTGCCAGTGAGGACCTGCCAGTTGCAGAAAAAATCGACCCATACATGCGTTCACTGCACAAAATACGGGATTTTCGGACCGAAGTAGCGTGTAGCTCATGTTCACTGCCAGTGAGGATAAGCCACACGCAGTGTTCTTGAATCTTGTGCAAAGTCGTACGGAGTCATTCGCGAAACGGAAGGAACAGAAAGAAACGTGGTCTCCGAAGCTGGTACAATAGTCGTTGGCACAACAACGTACCAAACAAAACGGAGACCACGCAGATGAAGCATAGCCGAGCCGATGTTCGAGGTAAAGCCAAGCTGGGCCTCGACCTCCGATTCGAATCACAGAGCCTGACATCGTATTCGGGACTCATCGTCTTCCAGCACCTCTTCTCCCTCCTCGGCATCAAAGAACGGCTGTGGAGATGTTTCCGCCATCTGAAGGCCAATCCGATTTACGGCCATCACATGATCATGATGCTTCTGGTCGTGCACCTGATCATCGGACACCGGCGGCTGCGCGACGTAGACTTCTACCGTGATGACGAGATGGTCAAACGCACTCTCGGTCTGAAGCGGTTGCCGGACGTGTCCACGGTCAGCCGCTCGCTCGCCAGCGCGGATGGACAAAGTGTCGCCAAAGTGCGAAGTGAATCGAGACATCTGGTCATGGAGCGCTTGGCGGTCGAGGGGCTGTCGAGGGTGACGGTGGATTTCGACGGGTCGGTGTTGAGCACCGGGCGTCATGCCGAAGGAACCGCAGTGGGCTTCAACAAGAAGAAGAAGGGCGCGCGTAGCTACTACCCCCTCTTTTGCACCATCGCCCAGACCGACCAGGTCCTCGACGTGCACCATCGCCCTGGGAACGTCCACGACTCCAACGGGGCCGACACCTTCATCGGCCAATGTATCGGCCACGTACGCTCGTGCCTCCCCCACGCACAGGTCGAGACCCGCATCGACAGCGCCTTCTTCAACGAAGCCATCACTGAACGACTGCATGGCTCGGGGGTCGAATTCACCCTCTCGGTGCCTTTCGAGCGCTTTGCCGCCCTCAAGGGATTGGTCGAGGGCAGAAGACGATGGCGCCGCATGGCGCCTGGACTCGACTACTTCGAGACCCGCTGGAAGCCGAAGTCGTGGAATACCCGCTACCGCTTCATCTTCATCGGAAAGCAGGTCAGATGCCAAGACGATCTGCCGATTCAACTCGACCTGTTTCGACCGACCGAATACGGCTACGAATTCAAGGTCATCGTCACCAACAAACGAATGAACCCGCGCAAGGTCGTTGCCTTCCACGAAGGCCGTGGCTCACAGGAGGGCATCTTCGCCGAGCTCAAGACGCATTGCCAGATGGACTACGTACCGGTCAAGACCCGGGTCGGCAACCAACTGTACATTCGCCGGCATTCTCGCTCACAACCTCACTCGCGAGCTGCAGATCCAACTCGACCCTCGCGCCCGTGGCACGACCGCCAAGCGCGCCGCGCTGTGGTGCTTCCGGGAGATTGGGACCCTTCGTCGTACCCTCATCCAGTGCGCTGGGCGCATGATTCGCCCAGCCGGTAAATGGATCCTCTCCATGAACAGCAACGGTCGTCGCGAAAGAGAGCTCCGACATGCTCTCACAATACTGAACGCCGCCACTTGACGTACATATTTCGGGAGTTTATGCAACAATCGGGAGGATAAGCCACACGCGCTAACGGCCGTCTTCAGACCGTCATTCCCGCGAAAGCGGGAATCCATTTCAATCACGCAAGTCTCTGGATTCCCGCTTTCGCGGGAATGACGGATTTTCTCGGAGCCCACTCCTGGTCTGATCGGGGAGATAGCGAATCCTTCGATTTATGCAACAATCGGGTTTTATCGAGGATTTCGTGGGTAAGAGATTAATCACCAGTTGGTGAAGTTGCTCCGTTTCAGTAGACAGTGTAGGAGATGGTTTGTTGAATGCGTTGCCGATGGCAAACTACCTGATTTTCCAACTTCCGGAAAGCGGCCAATGTACGCAGAAGATGAAAATCACCAATCTGCTGGGCCACATGCTGTACGCGCTTGCCCAAATCTCGATTGAAACGTTTCAACCGTCGGCCTTGAAGGCCGCTCGCCTGACGCAACAGCTCATGGAGGATATTTTTGGGATCCGGAAGATCTTCGAGCCTCCCCATATCCGGCATGGGCAACGTTTCGCGACTCGATGGATTTCCCGCGGCTGTCTTCAGGGCGGATTCGTCAATGAGCAACCAAGCTTCCTGCATTCGCACGGGAACAACACAGACAACCGGCAGTGTCTTTCCTCTCTCACTCAGTTCCAACGATTCTCAAATTTCATCAAAACGCTCCGCCACCGATCCGCCCTCTGCGTCCCGATGCACGAAGAGCAGATCGCAGGGATACAGCTCTACGCTCTTGTCGATGCATTGAGACAGCTTTTTGGGAGGATTCGGGAGCCATCGCAGATCGGAAAATTCCGCCTGGATGGGAGTGCCTTCCCAGTACTGGCGCAGCAGCCAGGTGAGAATGGGTATGAGCGCCCGATCGGACGAGCCATCACCCACCAGTGTAAAGCGCAGTCTTTGCACTCGACACCAGATTCATGGGCTAAAAAGAAGCAGTTGTTGCATATCGTCTCGATCGACTACCCGCCTCTCCTTTCCTGCTTCCTTTCGTGAATTCTCCAGAAGTACCGGATTCAGATAGGCCAGCAGATCACCTTTGGCTACAAGATCGAATTCCTCGCTTCCCTTGGCTCTCCAGGTATCCGGCAGGTAGTGGAAGTGGGCCTTTTTGAACAAATGCTCCCGTTCATCTTCAGCCTCCATTGCAGCCTCAATTGTCTTTACAAATACGACACTGTCTTCCGGAACTTGCAGCAACCCGATTGTTTCAGTGCGCCGTGCAAGGCGCCATACCCTAGCGGGTGCGAATCCCGCCCGGTAACTGTCGCTCCAGCCGGTAGCAGTCGGAGCGGTCGATGGAGGCAACGACATGGACTGAAGCACTCCGATGAGAAGGGTCGCGAAGGCGACTCAGCGACCCTGCGGGCCGCAACGCGAGTGAACGCCGAGCAGGCCTCGAAACGGGTAATGCGGAAGCCGACCCGCCTGTAACACGGGGAAGGCTGGCATCGGTCGGGAAGCGAGCGACACGAGCACTGGCCGGTTCCGCCGGGGTAATGGCGGTGGCACGCAGGGAAGAGGGGGATGGACGCAACACGGGAAGCCCCGACGGTGGCGCGGCACACGCCAACCGGACCCCCACGAGGGACAGGCCGGGCCGTATGGGGTGGCGGAGAGGCCCGTAGTACCGGGGAAGCCGGGTAATGCTGGTGGAGGGAAGGGGCCTTGGTTCGAGAGGGGCACAAGAAGGAGGAAGGGAGATGGGGACTGGTGCGAGCCTAACAGCCCCGGAACGGGTTCGGAGACTCCAGGCGGTGCTCCATGCGAAAGCGAAGGAAGCTGCGGGCTATCGGTTCCATACGCTGAAGGTGTGGCGCGACGATGTGCTGGCAGTTGCCTGGGGCGAGGTCCGCCGCAATGGCGGGGCGCCCGGGGTGGACGGCGAGACGGTGGCGGACATTGAGGCGCGGGGCGTGGAGCGGTGGCTTGGGGGACTGGCGCGGGAGCTGAAGGAAGGGACCTACCGGCCGCAAGCGGTTCGGCGGGTGTGGATTGCGAAGAAACAACGCGGGAAGTATCGGGCACTGGGCATTCCTTGTCTGCGGGATCGGGTGGCGCAGACGGCGGCGTTGCTGGTGCTGACGCCGATATTCGAGGCGGACCTGACCCCGGAGCAGTACGCCTATCGGTCGGGAAGAAGCGCACACGATGCGGTCCAACAGGCGCATCGGCTGGCGAACACGGGTCACTGCGAGGTCGTGGACGCGGATTTGTCGGACTACTTCGGCCAGATACCGCACGCTGAGCTGCTCAAGTGCGTCGCCCGTCGGGTGAGTGACGGGCGGATGTTGGGTTGGGTGAAGGCGTGGTTGGAGATGGCGGTCGAGGAGGACGACGGGCGAGGCGGCACCCGCCGCACGAACCGGGCGCGTCGGGAGAGGAAGGGGACCCCACAAGGGGCGCCGATCTCTCCGCTACTGAGCAACCTGTACATGCGCCGCTTCCTCCTGGGCTGGAAGGGGTTGGGGTATGCCCGACGCTTCAAGGCGGGCGTCGTCAACTACGCCGATGACATCGTCATCCTGGGCAAGGAATCGGCGGCGACGATGCGCGAGGCGGTCGAGGACGTGATGAAGCGTCTGAAGCTGCCGCTCAACGCCGAGAAGACCCGATGCGTACATGTTCCGGAGGAATCGTTCGACTTCCTTGGCTACCGGGTGGGACGCAACTATCGTCGGGATACGGGCCGAGCCTACATCGGCACACGCCCCACACCGGCGAGCGTGCAGAGCCTGTGCCGCAGGGTAAGCGAGCTGACGGCGCGACGATACGGGCTGCTGGACCCGGAGGTGGTGGTGGGACGGCTGAACCGGCTCATGACCGGATGGGCGAACTACTTCCACCTGGGACAGGTCAGCCCGGCTTACGCCGCGATTGACCGGCACGCGACCCGGCGGCTGCGTCAGTGGCTGTGTCGCAAGCACAAGGTACGAGCCGGGGGGTATGTGCGCTTCCCGGACAGGCGGCTGTGGAATGAAATGGGCCTGACGCGCCTGGCAGTGCGAACGACGAGCTTTCCGTGGGCGAAGGCATGATCTCGTCCGAGAGCCGGATGCGAGAGAACCGCACGTCCGGTTCGATGAGCGGCGACTGGAAACGGAGCGATGGCGTGGAGCGAGGCACCGGTACTGCGAAAGCCGCCGGGAAACGGCTACCCCCACCGACCTAACGCCACCGCGCCAGTCGTCGACTCTACTAAATCGAAGGATTCGCTATCTCCCCGATCAGACCAGGAGTGGGCTCCGAGAAAATCCGTCATTCCCGCGAAAGCGGGAATCCAGAGACTTGCGTGATTGAAATGGATTCCCGCTTTCGCGGGAATGACGGTCTGAAGACGGCCGTTAGCGCGTGTGGCTTATCCTCACTGGCAGTGAATTTGAGCCACACCTTGTTTCGGCCGGAAAACCCCGTATTTTGCGCAGTGAACGTGCGTATGGGCCGACACCTTGTGCAACTGACGGGTCAACGACAGCCTGTCGCGCTACCTGGCCGGGGATTCGACGCGCCAGATGGCCAACAGCATCCGGCTGTACGAACTGCTCGAAGCCAACGACTTCGCGGGGCTGAAGACCCTGTTCCACGCCTTCTACGCGAGCATCCCCCACCAGTGGTACACCAACAACGACATCGCCAACTTCGAGGGCTACTACGCGAGCGTGTTCTACTCCTACTTCGCGGGGCTGGGGCTGGACGTGACGGTGGAGGACAGCACCAGCCACGGGCGTCTGGACATGGCGGTGTGCTTCAACGCCAACGTGTACCTGTTCGAGTTCAAGGTGGTGGAGCTGGAGCCGGAGGGGGCAGCGATGGCGCAGTTGAAGGAGCGGCGCTACGCGGACAAGTACCGGCACCTGGGGCAGCCGATCCACCTGATTGCGGTGGAGTTCAGCAAGGAGGCGCGCAACGTGGTGGCGTTCGAGGTGGAGCGTGCGGCGTGAGAAGCAATGCAGCCGTGATCCCTCCTCCTTTCACCGACCCCTTCCCTCTTTGATACGCCTCACCAACTCATCATTATACTCAGGATTTGCAGCGTCCTCGCTAGTCTTCTCGTCGTGACATCCGCTGCACAAAGTTTGGAGATTTTCAGGGTCATCACTGCCGCCCATGTAAGTCGGAACATCATGGTCGACTTCCAAGTCATCTGTTTCGCCACAGCGCACGCACTGTTCGTCGTCGCGCTCAAGGATTTCCCGTCGCCTACTGCTGCTTAGCCTACCCATTTGAGCGTTGCTGCATGTGAAATCGTGCACAGGATACCATGAAGCCCGTGTGGCCGTAATCGCGAGGAGAGCTGGCTCTCCAAGCGTCACCCTCATCACGCCTTGCCTCAATCCTTCACGAAAATCCCGCGCGGATAGTCGGCTAGGAGCCTGCGCCGTAGAAAACAATGCGACAATAGGCAGACTGAGCCGAAGGAGAGAGCCGGATGGCGACGACATTCCGCCCCTACGAGCCGGACCAGATGCTGCTGCTGGCGCCGGACGTGCGCGAGTGGCTGCCCGAAGGGCACTTTGCGCATCACGTCAGCGACCTGGTCGACGGACTGGACTTGACGGCGTTCTACGCACCGTATGAAGGCGATGGCCGACGCAACGCGCCGTATGAGCCTCGGATGATGGTCAAGGTGCTGCTCTATGGGTATGCGACGGGGGTGTTCTCGTCGCGGGCGATGGCGAGGAAGCTGGAGGAGGACGTGGCGTTTCGGGTGTTGGGGGCGGGGAACTTTCCGAGCCACCGCACGTTGTGCGAGTTTCGCCGCCGGCACTTGGAGGACTTCAAGGGGCTGTTCGTGGGGGTGGTGCGAGTGGCGCGCGAGATGGGATTGGCGCGTTTCGGGAAGGTGTCGATAGACGGGACGAAGGTGCGGGCGAATGCGAGCAAGCGCAAGGCGATGAGCTATGGTCGGATGGGCGAGAAGGAGCGGGCATTGGAGGCGGAGGTCGAAGCGTTGCTGAGCCGGGCTCGCGAGACCGATGCGGAGGAGGATGCGCGCTTTGGGGAGTCGCTACGAGGCGACGAGCTGCCCGAGGAGCTGCGCCGTCGCGAGGACCGGTTGGCGGCGATTCGAGCGGCGAAGGGGCGTTTGGAGGCGGCGCAGCGCGAGGCCGACGATGCGCGCGGGCGCCGGCCCGGATGGGAGCGCAATCCCAAGGGCGGCCAGCCGTACAAGCGCGCCTATGGGGAGCCTGATGAGAAGGCGCAGAGCCACTTCACCGACCCCGACAGTGCCATCATGAAGACCAGCGCGGAGGGGTTTCAGCAGTGCTACAACGCGCAGGTGGCGGTGGACGGTGAGCAGCAGTTGATTGTGGCGACGGAGCTGACCTCGAACGCGAACGACCAAGGGGCGATGATGGGGCTGCTCGATGAGGTCAAGGAGACCTTCGAGGCGCAGCCCGAGACGGTGCTTGCCGATGCCGGGTACTGCAACGAGCGGGACTTGTCGGAGCTGGAGGCGCGGGGCATCGACGGGTACGTGGCGCCGGGGCGCGAGGGCAAGCGGGTGGCGGACCAGGACGCGAAGAGGCACCCGGCGACGCACCGGATGGTCGAGAAGCTGGCCACGCCCACGGGCCGGGAGCGGTATGCGCAACGCAAGTGGCTGTCCGAAGCGCCCAATGGTTGGATCAAAGAGGTCCTGGGATTCCGGCGGTTCAGTGTACGAGGCTTGGACAAGGCGCGGGGGGAATGGGACTTGGTGTGCCTGGCGCTGAACCTCAAGCGGTTGCAGCCACTTCTGGCAGTGTGAGGGCGCCTGCTCGCCGGTGAGACATGGCCAGAATCGTCCCCATCGGGGGTCTTGCCGGACTTTCCGGACCCTCTCGCGTGCCCTGCCTGCCATTGCGCACTTGCGGCGTCCCGGCCCTCGTGTTCATCCCCGCATCGAGTCCGGCCCGTTCAACCGCTCACGTTCTTGAGCTACCTTTCTACGGCGCAGACTCCTAGGCACTCCGCCGGGCCGGCCCCCCTCCCGGACGGGTGGACGATCACCGTATGACGGGATGTGAGGACGGGCGTCAGCGGATCTTTGAGCGACCCCCGCCGGCGGGAGCCGAGCATGGACACTCACGGCCAGGACCGGCGGCCGGTGCGGTAAGCTGTACCCATGGATTCCAGACGCAAGCTGCCCATCGGCATCCAGACCTTCCGCACCCTCCGCGAGGAGGGCTGCTATTACGTCGACAAGACTACCTACATCGATCTGCTGCTCGATGAGGGCACCCACTACTTTCTGTCCCGTCCGCGGCGCTTCGGCAAGAGCCTGTTCCTGGACACCCTGAAGGAGCTCTTCGAGGGCAACGAAGCGCTGTTCGAGGGGCTGGCCATCCACGGACGCCGGGACTGTTCGGTGCGTCATCCGGTGCTGCGGCTCAGCTTCGGCACCGGTGATTTCAAGCAACCGGGTTTCCTGGAAGCGAGCTTCATGGAGAAGCTGGCCGCCGCCGAGGCCGAGGTGCAGGTGGTCACGGACTACGCCACGGCCCCCGGACGCTTCGCCGCGCTGCTCGCAGCGCTGCATCGCCAGACCGGACAGCGGGTGGTGGTGCTGGTGGACGAGTACGACAAGCCGATCCTGGATGCGCTCGCCGTGCCGGACATGGCCCGCGCGAACCGGGACTTCCTGCGCGGCGTGTATTCGGTCGTGAAGGACAGCGACGCCCACGTCCGGTTCACCTTCCTCACCGGGGTGAGCAAGTTCTCCCGGGTGAGCCTGTTCTCCGGCCTCAACAACCTCACCGACATCACCCTGGACCCGAGCTATTCAGCCATCTGCGGGTACACCGACGCGGACCTCGACACCGTGTTCGCGCCGGAGCTTCCGGGGCTCGACCGCGACGAGATCCGCCGCTGGTACAACGGCTACGACTGGCTGGGCGGGGAGAGGGTCTACAACCCTTTCGACATCCTGCTGCTGTTCGACACCCGCGAGTTCGCCGCCCACTGGTTCCGGACCGGCACACCGACGTTCCTGGTCGAGACCCTGGTCAGGCGCGGGGTGAGCCCCCTGGCGCTGGAGAGGATGGCGGGCACCGACGAGCTGCTGTCCACCTTCGACGTGGACGACATGGCGACGGAGGCGCTGCTGTTCCAGACCGGCTACCTGACCATCCGGGACCACAGGCGCCTCGGCGGCCGGACGGTGTACCGGCTCGGCTATCCGAACCAGGAGGTACGCCAGAGCCTCAACGACAGCCTGTCGCGCTACCTGGCCGGGGATTCGACGCGCCAGATGGCCAACAGCATCCGGCTGTACGAATTGCTCGAAGCCAACGACTTCGCGGGCCTGAAGACGCTGTTCCATGCCTTCTACGCGAGCATCCCCCACCAGTGGTACACCAACAACGACATCGCCAACTTCGAGGGGTACTACGCGAGCGTGTTCTACTCCTACTTCGCGGGTCTCGGGCTGGACGTAGTGGTGGAGGACAGCACCAGCCACGGCCGTCTGGACATGGCGGTGTTGTTCAACGCCAACGTGTACCTGTTCGAGTTCAAGGTGGTGGAGCTGGAGCCTGCGGGAGAAGCGGCGCCGCGGAACGCGGCGATGGCGCAGTTGAAGGAGAAGCGCTACGCGGACAAGTACCGGCATCTGGGGCAGCCGATCCACCTGATTGCGGTGGAGTTCAGCAAGGAGGCGCGCAACGTGGTGGCGTTCGAGGTGGAGCGTGCGGCGTGAGCCTCGATCCTTCACGAAGAATCCACGCGGATGGTTGGCGAGGCATTTGCCGGGTTGACGGAGGCGGGGCGTGATCCGCCCGGCGACGGCCATACCGGAGGCCGGCGGAGCGGCCTCGCCATTCGACGGAGGGGGAAGAGCGTGAACATATGCTTGAAGCTCGGGGCCGTGGCGGTCGCGCTGGCGTTCGCGGCCGGTGCGGCGCAGGCCGCGGGGAAGCTCTCGATCTACCACTGGTTCGAGTACATCCCGCAGGAGCTGCTCGACAAGTTCTCCGCCGAGCACGGGGTCGAGGTGACCATGGACACCTACGACTCCAACGAGGCGATGCTGGCCTCGCTCAAGGCGGGCAAGCTCGGCGCCTACGACGTGGCGGTGCCGGGCGACTACATGGTCGAGATCATGGCCGGCGAGGGGATCCTCGACGAGGTCGCGCCCGGCGAGCTCGCCAACATCGGCAACGTCGAGCCGCAGTGGATGGACGTGCCCTTCGATTCGGGTCGCAAGCACTCGATCCCCTACCAGTGGGGCTCGACCAGCTTCTCGGTGAACCGCGACGTCTACACCGGCGACATCGACACCACCAGCATCCTCTTCGACCCACCCGAGGCGCTGCGCGGAAAGATCAACGTGCTCGACAGCCAGGGCGAGGTCATGCTGATGGCGTCGCTGCATCTCGGCATCCCGCAGTGCACCACCGATCGCGAGCAACTGAAGGCGCTCGACGCGCTCTTGCAGGATGCGAAGCGGCACTGGGCCTCGTTCGGCTCGGACATCGCCAAGGACGTCCTGGTCTCCGGCGACGCGGCGGCAGGGATGATCTACAACGGTTTCTCCGCCAAGGGCCGCGCGGAGGGCGCGAACATCGAGTACGCCTACCCGAAGGAGGGCTACGTGGTGTGGATGGACAACGTCGTCCTCCTGAAGGACGCCCCGAACCGCGCGAACGCCATCAAGTTCATGGACTTCCTGCTGGAGCCGGAGAACATCGCGGCGGTGACCAACTACACGCGCTCCGCGGCCGGGGTCGAGGGAGTCACCGACCTGCTGGATGAGGACCTCAAGACCTCGCCCGAATCGGTGCCTCCGGCGGACGCCCCGCCGGGCACCTTCACCGCGGTCTGCGACCAGGAGAGCCGGGAGGTCTACGACGCGATCTGGACGCGGCTGAAGAAGTAGGGCGTCCGAAAGGAGGCTGGCCGCCTGAAGAAGCGGGCCGTCCCCGGCCTCGTCATGGAGTTCCGGCAGAGAGCCCCGGGGGCGCCCGCGCCCGGGGCTCTTGGTCGTGCAGTGGAGAGGCGGCGGCCCGTCGTTCCGGACGCAACGGATCGCCCGAGTACCCTTCACACACGGCCATCCATCCGTGTCGCATGTCAGGAGTTCGCAGTCTGTCTGTATCGTATTGACATTGTATATTCATTCAGACAGGATGCCGGCTCATGGACGTGGTCTCCGTCTCGCAGGGTGTCGAGTTCACCGGGGACGCGGACAAGGCCCGGACGAATCCCCGGCGCCACGATGGAATCACGTTCGAGCAAGCGGTCGAAGCCTTCTTCGCCCCTTTCCTGAAGGTGGTCGATGCGAGCCGGAACGACGAAGCCCGAGATGCGATCATCGGCATGGACAAGCGTTGGAATCTGCTGTTCGTCGTCTACGTAGAGGTGGGGGGACGAAGCCATCCGCCTCGTCTCCGCGCGCAAGGCAACCCGCCGGGAGCGGATCGAGCATGAAGCTTGAAGCGTTGAAGAGACGTCTGGACAAGCGCCGCCCGATGACCGCGATCTCCATGCGCTTTCCGGCGGACGTCATCGAGGACCTGAAGCGGGTGGCGCCCCTGCGAGGCTTTACCGGCTATCAACCCTTGATCCGCGCCTACGTGGGCCAGGCACTTCGTGAAGATCTGGAGCAGCTTGAAGAGGACCCGGTGGCCGTCCTGGTGGAGAGCTTGAAACGCCGGGGGGTGAGCGAGACCGTTATTGAAGAAGCCCTCACAGATGCCGTCCGGCGGTGACCGCCGAACGGCCCGGACTCCATCGCACAGTAGCGAGGCATCCGATGAAGCGAATCACGGCAGAAGACCCCGAGAGCCGCTCGCCCGACCTGGTGGCGGACAACATCACGCAGTTGGCTCGCCTCTTCCCGGAAGCGTTCACCGAAGGCAGGGTGAATTTCGCCGTCCTGCGTGATCTGCTTGGCGACGCGATGGATAAGACCGAGGAGAAATACGGTCTGAACTGGCACGGCAAACGCCGCGCCCGCCGGCTGGCGCTGACGCCGAGCGCCGGCACGCTGCGTCCGTGCCCCGAGGAGAGTGTCGAATGGGGTTCGACGCAAAACCTGATGATCGAGGGCGACAACCTCGAAGTGCTCAAGCTGCTTCAAAGGAGCTACACCAACAAGGTGAAGCTCATCTACATAGATCCGCCATACAACACCGGCAAGGATTTCGTGTACCGGGACAACCACAGGGACGGGATACGGAACTACCTCAAGATCACCGGACAACTCGATGGCAACGGCGACAAGCTCTGCTCGAACACCGACGCCTCCGGCCGTTTTCATACGAACTGGCTGAACATGATGTATCCGAGGCTGAAGCTGGCGCGTGTCCTTCTGCGGCAGGACGGATTTCTCTTCATGACGGTCGATGATGCTGAAGTGCACCATCTTCGTCAAATAGCGGACGAAGTATTTGGAGAGGAGAATTTTGTGGCCAACGTGGTATGGGAAAAGAAATATACCAGAGCTAATGATGCACAATTCTTCTCGGACAACCACGACCATGTCCTGATCTTTGCAAAAAACCGATCGGATTCCGAATTATCTCTACAAGGCAGGACGGTCGAACGGGAAAAGGCATATAGCAATCCTGACAACCACCCGAAGGGACCTTGGAAGGCCACGCCACTGCACGCCAAGAGTGGTGGTAATTCTCGTTCGTACATGTTCAGGAACGGGGTGACGTGGGCGCCTCCGCCGGGTACATACAGGCGCTTTTCCGATCAGACGATGAACGAGATGGACGAAAGAAACGAGATCTGGTTCGGGTCTGACGGCTTGGCAACACCTTCGAGGAAGACGTTTCTTTCCGAAGCCAAATCCGGAGTCAGTCCGGTGACAATCTGGCCTTACAAGGAAGTAGGTCATAACCATGAAGCGAACAACGAACTCAAGCAACTACTTGCTCAAGGCGTCTTCAGCAACCCCAAGCCGACCCGGCTGATCCGGAGGATCATCGAGCTGGCGGCGGGCAGTCCTGACGATCCTTGTATCGTACTGGATTTCTTTGCCGGATCCGGTACAACAGGGCATGCCGTGATGAAGCACAATTCTGTAGATGGTGGATGCCGTCGCTACATACTCGTTCAATTTCCGGAAACCGTCGATTTCGAAAGCAAAGAGCAGAAAACGACCGCGGCGTACCTGACTGAACTTGGCAAGCCACTCAATATTGCAGAGATTACCAAAGAGAGACTTCGGAAAGCGCCTTCACAATTCGACTCATCGATCAGTGCGCTGGATACGGGCTTCCGCGTATTCAAGCTCGACAGCTCCAACATCAAGGCATGGGAGCCGGATCGGACCGACCTGGTCCAATCCCTTCTCGACCACCTCGACCACATCAAGCCGGATCGCAGCGAGGAAGACCTCTTCTACGAGCTGCTGCTCAAGCTCGGCTTCGACCTCTGCTCTCCGGTCGAGCAACGGGAGATCGCCGGCAAGCGCATGAACGCCGTCGCCGGCGGTGCACTGGTGACCTGCCTCGCGGAATCGATCGAAGGCTCCGAAGTCGACGAAGTGGCCTTGGGCATCGTCTCGTGGCGGGATGAGATGAACGAGGCGGAAGACGTCACCGTGGTCTTCCGGGACAGCGCTTTCAAGGACGAGGTCGCCAAGGCGAACATGACGGAGATTCTGAAGCAATACGACGTCAAGGACGTGCGGAGCCTGTGATGAAATTTCAATTCGAGCCGGATCTGGACTATCAACAGGACGCCATTGCCGCCGTCTGCGATTTGTTTCAGGGCCAGGAGACATGCCGCACGGAGTTCACGGTATCCCACGGCCTTGACGGTCAGCTACCCGGATTTCAGGAAGGCGAGCTGGGCGTCGGGAATCTGCTTCAGCTCCCGGACGAGGCGTTGTTGCCCAACCTTCGGCAAGTCCAATTGCGCAACGGCCTGTATCCGGCGGAGTCGATCGAATCCCGCGACTTCACGGTGGAGATGGAGACCGGCACCGGCAAGACCTATGTGTACTTGCGGACGATTTTCGAGCTCAACCATCGGTACGGGTTCACGAAGTTCGCCATCGTGGTGCCGTCGGTGGCCATCAAGGAAGGGGTCAACAAGTCGCTGGACGTCATGGGGCCGCACCTTCGCGCCCTGTATTCCGGGACGCCGTTCGAGCACTTCGTATACGACTCCACGAAGCTGGGACAGGTTCGGAACTTCGCCACCAGCCCGCAAGTGCAGATCATGGTGGTGACGGTCGGCGCCATCAACAAGCGCGACGTCAACAACATCTACCAGCCGAACGAGAAGACGGGCGGCGAGAAGCCCATCGATCTGGTGCGAGCCACCCACCCGGTGTTGATCGTCGACGAGCCCCAGAGCGTGGACGGCGGTTTGAAGGGGCAGGGGCGGCAGGCGCTCGCGATGATGAATCCGCTTTGCACCCTGCGCTACTCGGCGACCCACGCGGACAAGCACCACATGGTCTACCGGCTCAATGCGGTGGACGCTTGGGAGCGCAAGCTGGTCAAGCAGATCGAGGTGGCCGCCGGCGTGGTCGCGGACGATCACAACCGGCCCTACGTCCGCCTGGTGGCCACCCGCCGGCAGCGGGGAATCATCTGGGCCGAAGTCGAAGTGGACGTGGCGACGCCGGGCGGCGGTGTGCGGCGCCGCACGCTGAAGTTGACCGATGGCGACGAGCTGGAGCGGAAGACGCGCCGCGAGGTGTACCGGGGTCACCGGATCGGCGAGATCCGGGTCGAACGGGGCAACGAGTACCTGGAGCTGCGGCTGCCGGGGGATGAGCATTGGCTGCGGCCGGGAGACGTCCACGGCGGCGTGGATTCCGTCGCGGTTCACCGGGAGATGATGCGCAAGACGATCCGCGAGCATCTGGACAAGGAGATCCGGCTCCGACCGCAGGGCATCAAGGTGCTCACGCTCTTCTTCATCGACAAGGTGGCGCACTACCGGCGCTACGACGACGACGGCAACCCCGTCAAGGGCGAGTATGCGCGCATCTTCGAGGACGAGTACCGGCGGGCCGCGAATCGGCCGGAGTACCGGGCGCTGTTCGACGGCTTGGACGTGCACGAAGCGGCGGAGAGCGCCCACGAAGGCTATTTTTCCATCGACCGGCGAGGCGGCTGGACCAGGGCAACCGCATATAAAATCACTGTCCCATCAATACCTTATCTCGGAAGCCATCGTTCAATGCCGCCCGGATACGCTTCTTCCTGACGCTGATCTTCGTCGACTCACGCTTCAGAAGATTGACCGCCACATGCCGAATCACTCCCATATTGTGCGGTGCATTACCCCGACGAATCCGACCCTCGTCTTCCCGAAACGTCACATCCAATCTCCAGTGCAGCTCATTCTCGATTCCCCGGTGTGAACGCACCGCTCGCCCAAATGTCTCCACATCTTCCAGCGACGTAATGTAGTACCGTTGCTCAATACTCACACGCCCATCATTCCAGCGCTCCGACTCCACCATCCCGACCGCTCTCAACCCATTCCACTTCTTCACACAAGACAACGCACCCAGGTCGGTGGACAAATAATAGCTCCTGGACTCTACCCGTCCGTGACCATCCTCCGCCGTCTCGTCGTTCTCAATCCCCTCACACTCGAAATCCCTCTCCCGTGCCGCATCAAAATACCTCCGAACCTCCCTGTTCAATTGCCTCTGGTTCCCCTTCACCGCCAACACGTAATCCCCTCCCCCTTCCTTGACCTGCTTCGCTATCGCTCGTTGGCATCCCATCGCATCCAGCGTCACGATACACCCCGACAATTCCAGCTTATCCAGCAACTCCGGCACCGCCGTGATCTCGTTCGACTTCTCCTCCGTCTTCACCTGCCCAAGCACCACTGCATTGCTACACGCCCAAGCACTCACCATATGCATCGCCTTCATACCCCGCTTGCGGTCGTGGGAACGCCTCTGCGTCTTCCCGTCCACCGCAATCATCTCACCGCCACTTAGCTTCACGACATCTTCCATCCAGCTCATGAAGCAGTCCTGAAAGCCCCTCATCGACAGCGCCGAGATGATTCGTGCAATTGTCGTCCACCGGGACCCCATTGGCCAGCGGAACATAGCGGCGAAGCCACTCCAGCTTCGTGCGCCCAAATTCTTCGATGTCACTCCATCCCTCCGCGCCACTGACCACCGCACACACGCACAGGACGATGACATCAATCAACTCATGCTTCTTGTTTCTATCGACTCGCGGATCCTCCAGCTTTGAGAAATGCTCGATCAAACTTGCAGGGGCTGTCGTGTTCATTTCTTGTCATCTCCATCTCCTTGATGAAGACGCCATTAGATCACAAAACTTGTTGATGTCAATACATTTTTAGTGATCTTGCCCTGGGCTGGACCGACACCGCCGAGAACAACCAGACCCACCGCGACAACGCCGAGCGCGCATACCGCCTCATCATGCGCGACAAGGAGAAGCTGCTCGGCTTCGAGGAGCCCTTGCAGTTCATCTTCTCGCATTCGGCGTTGCGCGAAGGCTGGGACAATCCCAACGTATTCCAGATCTGCGCCTTGCGGGACATATCGACGGAACGGGAGCGTCGGCAAACCATCGGCCGGGGCTTGCGCCTCTGCGTCAACCAGACCGGCGAACGGCAGCGCGGATTCGAGGTGAACACGTTGACCGTCATCGCCCGCGAGAGCTTCGAGGAGTTCGCCGAGAACCTGCAACGGGAGATCGAGGAGGAAACGGGCATCCGGTTCGGCTTGGTGGAACGGCATTCGTTCGCATCCATCGTCGTCGAGGGCGAGGACGGTCAAGCCGGACCTCTCGGCGTCGAGCCGTCGAGGCGGCTTTGGGATCATCTGGTCTCGCAAGGCTACCTGGACGGCAAGGGGCAGGCCCTGGATACGTTGCAGGAAGCGCTTGACGGCGGCGGTGTGGCTTTGCCCGACGAATTCGAGCCGTTGCGCGAAGCCGTCACGCGGACGCTTCGCAGATTCACGACCCGTATCAAGATCAGGAAAGCGGATGAACGTCGCCGCGTGGAGCCCCGCGAGGCGGTGCTGGACGGTGCCGAGTTCCAGGCCCTTTGGGATCGCATCAAGCACAGGACGACCTTTCGAGTCCGCTTCGACAACGAGACGATGCTCGAATCCTGCTCGAAGGCACTTGCCGACGCGCCGCCGATACCGCGGCCACGCCTGATATGGCAACAGGGCGGCTTGAACCTGGGGCGCGGGGGGATCGATGGAGAGGTGCGCGAATCCGGCGCCGCGTATCTCGATGACGCCGGCATGGATCTGCCGGACCTGCTGACGGACCTGCAGAACCGCACGGGGCTGACCCGGCGTGGTATCTGCCGCATCCTGATCGACAGCGGACGCCTGGACGACTTCCTCGTCAATCCCACCAAGTTCATCGAAATAACCGCCGAAACGATCAACCGCCGCAAACGCCTGGCCCTGATGGAAGGCATCAAGTACCAGCGGCTCGGCGACGAACACTACTTCTCCCAGGAGCTGTTCCGAAACGAAGAGCTGATCGGCTACCTCAAGAACACGATGGCGGCCAGCAGGTCGGTCTACGACCACGTGGTGTACGACTCGGGCAACGAGGCGGCCTTCGCGGCGTCGCTGGAGCAGTTCGACGCCGTCAAGGTCTATGCGAAGCTGCCGCGCTGGTTCCAGGTGCCGACGCCGCTCGGCCCCTACAACCCCGACTGGGCCGTGCTCATCGAGGACGACGGAGGCGAGCGGTTGTACTTGGTCGTCGAGACCAAGGGCAGCGCCTTCCTGGACGATCTGCGGAACGCCGAACGGGCCAAGGTGGAATGCGGCAAGGCGCACTTCGAGGCGCTGCAAGTCGGCGAGTCGCCGGCGCGCTATCGTGTCGCTCACACGGCGGGCGAGCTGCTCGCGTAGCCGAGCCACGGAGAAATGATCAGAGTCGTTTCCTGGAACATCGCGGGCAGGAAGGCGCCTTGGGAGACCTTGCTGGCGATGGACGCCGACATTGCGCTCTTGCAGGAGGCCGCCCCGCCCGCGCTGGAGCTACCCCCCGGCGTAGAGATCGATCCGTCCCTCTGGCATACGGCCGGCGCCGGGCTGAACCGGCCCTGGAAAGCGGCGGTCGTCAAGCTGTCCGATCGTGTTCAGGTGGAATGGATCGAAGGCGAATCCATGACCGAAGGTGAATGGGATGGATTCTCCATCAGCCTGCCGGGAACCCTTGCCGCCGCCACTGTCACGCGACCCGACGGCCCCCCGTTCGTCGTGGCCTCCATGTATGGGGCTTGGGAAAACATGCATCGGTCAACCGGAAGCCGCTGGATTTACGCGGACGGGTCCGTGCACCGCCTCATTTCGGATTTGTCTCGGCTGATCGGCCACGCAACCCGTCACCGGATCGTCGCTGCCGGTGACCTCAACGTCCTGTACGGCCATGGCGAGCACGGTGATGCTTACGCGGCCGCACGCTACGCAACGGTGTTCGACCGGATGGAAAGCCTGGGGCTGCCTTTCGTCGGGCCACAACATCCCCACGGGCGGCAGGCCGATCCCTGGCCCGACGAGTTGCCCGAAGACAGCCGGAACGTGCCGACCTTCCACCACAGTCGGCAGAGTCCAGCGACGGCAACGCGGCAACTGGACTTCGTATTCGCCTCCGCGAGCATGGCTGGATCGGTGCAGGCGCAGGCGCTGAACGATCCGGATGAATGGGGACTGAGCGACCACTGCCGCATCGCGATTACGGTCTCCTGATCGCGCGAAGGGCCATGCTCCGGATATACGTGACGGTGTTCCCGGGAGGATCATCAGGCTGACGAAGATCCGGAGATGGGGCAACAGCCAGGGGCTTCGGTTCACGAAGGCGGTTCTGGAGGAAGCCCGGACCGGGGGGGGACAGGGTGAGGGTCTCGGTCCGGGAGGGACGGAACATCGTCGAGCCGGTGGCCACTTGCTCGAAGCCAACGACTCCGCGGGGCTGAAGACCCTGTTCCACGCCTTCTACGCGAGCATCCCCCACCAGTGGTACACCAACAACGACATCGCCAACTTCGAGGGCTACTACGCGAGCGTGTTCTACTCCTGCTGCGCGGGGCTCGGGCTGGACGTAGTGGTGAAGGACAGCACGAGCCACGGGCGGCTGGACATGGCGGTGTGCTTCAACGCCAACGTGTACCTGTTCGAGTTCAAGGTGGTGGAGCTGGAGCCTGCGGGGGCGGCGGCGCCGCGGAGCGCGGCGATGACGCAGTTGAGGGCGAAGCGCTACGCGGACAAGTACCGGCATCTGGGGCATCCGATCCATCTGACTGCGGTGGAGTTCGGCAAGGAGGCGCACAACGTGGTGGCGTTCGAGGTGGAGCGCGCGGCGTGAGCCTCGATCCTTCACGAAGAGTCCGCGACGACGTGACTCTCCATCTGCGACGAGCAGAAATGGGAAATGGCGCCTTGGGACGTCTTCGCAATCTGGCCGTGGCCCATGAGCGTCGAAGGTCCGGATACCTCGAAGCTCAGGTGTCGAAGAATTCGGCCATCACACCGATGGTGCGATCAATTCCTCCGGTGTCCACGTCGAGATGGGTGACCAGGCGGATCGGATCGCAGGGGATGATGAGCACGCCATGGCGCTCGCAATAGGCTCCGAAGTCCGCGAGCCGGTCCGGGGCCACCCTCGCGAAGACCATGTTCGTCTGAACACCATTGTGGTCGACCTCGATGCCCTCGATGCGGGCGAGGCCGTCGGCGAGGCGCCGGGCGTTGGCGTGATCTTCTTCGAGCCGCTCCACGTGGTGTTCGAGGGCGTGGATCCCCGCCGCCGCGAGGCCCCCGGCCTGGCGCATCCCGCCGCCGACGACCTTGCGCCAGCGCCGCGCCGCCGCGACGAAGTCGCGCGAGCCGGCGACGAGGGAGCCGACCGGCGCGCCCAGCCCCTTGGAGAGGCAGACCGAGACGCTGTCGAAAAGCGACGTGATCTCCGCGACTTCCTGCCCGAGCTTCACCGCGGCGTTGCACACCCGCGCCCCGTCGAGGTGCAGCGCGAGGCCGCGGCGGTCGCACAGTGTCCGCGCCGCGCGCATGTACTCCAGCGGCAGCACCTTGCCGGAGAGGGTGTTCTCCAGGCTCAGGAGCCGGGTGCGGGCATAGTGGAAGTCGTCCGGCTTGATCGCCGCGACCACGTGATCGAGCGCCAGCGTGCCGTCCGTTTCGACCTCCACCGGCTGCGGCTGGATGCCCCCGAGGACCGCCGCCCCCCCGCCCTCGGTGCGGTAGTTGTGGGCCTGCTGGCCGCAGATGTACTCGTCGCCCCGGCCGCAGTGCGCCAGCAGAGAGAGCAGGTTCCCCTGCGTGCCGCTCGAGACGAACAGCGCCGCTTCATGGCCGAAGCGCTCCGCGGCCATGGCTTCGAGCCGGTTGACGGTGGGGTCCTCGCCGAAGACGTCGTCGCCGACCTCCGCTTCGGCCATCGCAGCCCGCATCGCCGGGGTCGGGCGGGTCACGGTGTCGCTACGCAGATCGACGAACGGTGCGGGGGAGTCGGGGGTACCGGGCACCTGGTCGGACGTCATCTTCTGGTCCTCGTTCTTCGTGCATCGGCCCGGGGCGTCCTTTCTTCTTCCGCCCTTCGCGAAGGCGGAGAACGCGCCGGGGCTGCACGTCGGCACGGACCGCCGGGCCGTCGGTCACGAACGGCGGAGGAGCGAGCGCCCTCTCCTCTTCACCCTGCTTCGTTCGACCCGGTGTCTCGCCGGACTTCACGGCTCCGCAAGGGAAGGGTCCCCGTCTCATCGAGGTACGCTGCGGGCGGTCTCGCGGCCTCCGGGCGGAACCGTCTCCGTGCGGGAGTGTAATGGAGTTTTTCGGCATCGATCCGTCGCGGTCGCGAAGCAGGCAGGGCCATTTTGTTTCCCGCAGGACTCGGATCCGATCTCCCGGAGAGGTCGAAGTGGCCGGGGCCAGGGCGGCGAGAGGCCGTTGCCTTGCCGGCCCGAGGCAAAGGCTCGCTCGACAGATGTCGGGGGACTCCACAACAACGCCCGTCGAGTCGTCGTGTCGGCAATTCCCGCCAACGCTCCGGGCACGCTCAGGCAGCCAGGATTTCGCAGCCTTTTCTTACTGTCCGGGCATCTGATTGTGGCGATTGAATGGACGTTTTCGGGTTTGGCGGGAATTGCTGTCGTCGTGTCCGGAAGCTCGACGAAGGGCGCTGGAATACCTATGCTTCCCCGGTGTCCGCTCGGGCGTCCGTCGCCCGGGAGCCCTCGATGAACACCCTGGATACACTCGAAGTCGTCCCCACCGGCGCCGCGCTCGGCGCCGAGATCCGCGGCGTGGACCTGACGTTCCCCCTGTCCGGTGCGATCGCGCAGGCGCTGCGCCGGGCGTGGTACGAGCATCTCATACTGCTCTTCCGCGGCCAGCGCATGGACGGCGCCGCCATCATGCGCGCCGCCGGCGTCTTCGGCGGCGCCCAGGCGAGCGGAGCGCATGCATACTTCAACCGCAGCGGCGCGGTGTTCAACCCCCACCGCGTGGAGGGGTATCCGGAGATCCTCGCGGTCACGAACCTCGACGAGCACGGCAAGCCGACCGTCGACAACGGGGGGCTCGGGAGCCACGAGGTGGTGTGGCACAGCGACAACTCCTACGTCGAAGCGCCACCCGCCGGCAGCCTGCTCTACGCGCTGGAAGTCCCGATCGGTGGCGGCGGCGACACCTCGTTCAACAACCAGTACCTCGCGTACGAGACCCTGCCGGCGGAGTTCAAACGGGCGATCGAAGGCCGCTCTCAGGTCCACGACGCGAGCCGCAACAGCGCCGGCGTGCCGCGCCCCGGGGTGAGGCTGCCGGAGAAGCCGGAAGACGTCGAAGGTCCGGTCCACCCGCTCGTGCGCGTGCATCCGCACACGGGGCGCCGGGCGCTCTATCTCGGACGGCGCCGCGCGTGGCCCTCGAACTACGTGGTGGGCCTGTCGGACGACGAGAGCGAAGCGCTGCTCGACGCGCTCTGGGCGCACGCGACCCGGCCTGAATTCGCCTGGGAGCACGTCTGGCGCGACGGTGACGCGGTGCTGTGGGACAACCGCTGCGCGATGCACTACCGAACGCGGATCGACCCGTCGCGGCGCCGGGTGATGCACCGCATCCAGATCGCCGGTGAGCCGGTGATCGCGCCCCGGTAGCGACGGTTTCCACGTTTCCACGGGAGCCTCCGCACCGGGCAGGGCGCCGACCTCGCAGGACAGGACCCCGCAGGCGTCGAACGGCAGCACCGAACAGCGGTCGATCAGCGCTTCGATGGTGATCTCCGGTATCTCCATGGCGCCATCCGTTGCGGCGACGCCCGTCGGAAAGCCGTGCGGGCCGCCGGACACCGCCTCAGCCGGCGACCCCCGGCCTATCCCGGACGCGCCGATCCGTGACTTCGGCCCGGGCGCATCGCGACCGGCCGGCCCTACGCGGCCCGTCTTGCCGGGCCACGTAGAGGTGGTGTCGACACCGCTTCGAGGATGCGCCTCAGCCGGCGCCCCCCGGCCCATCCCGGATCGCGCCGATCCGTGACTTCGGCCCGGGCGCATCGTGATCGGCCGTCCCCACGCGGCCCGTCTTGCCGGGCCACGTAGAGGTGGTGTCGACACCGCTTCAAGGATACGCCTCAGCTACCGATCCCCAGTCCGTCCCAGATCGCGTCGATCCGTGACTTTACCTCCGGGCGCATCGCGATCGGCCGGCCCCACGTGCGGTCCGTCTCGCCGGGCCACTTCGAGGTGGCGTCGATGCCCATCTTGGAGCCGAGGCCCGGGATCGGGGAAGCGAAGTCAAGGGAATCGATCGGCGAGCGTTCGATGAACGTCGTGTCGCGCACGGGATCGACCCGCGTCGAGACCGCCCAGATGACGTCCTTCCAGTTGCGGACGTCGACGTCGTCGTCGGTGACGATTACGAACTTGGTGTACATGAATTGGCGCAGGAACGACCACACCCCGAGCATCACCCGCTTCGCGTGGCCCGCGTACTCCTTGCGCATGGCGACGATCGCCACCCGGTACGAGCAGCCCTCCGGCGGCAGGTAGAAGTCGGTGATCTCGGGGAACTGCTTGCGCAGCAGAGGGACGAACACCTCGTTCAGCGCGACGCCGAGCACCGCCGGTTCGTCGGGCGGGCGTCCGGTGTAGGTGCTGTGGTAGATCGGCGCCTCGCGATGGTGGAGGCGCTCGATGGTGAACACCGGGAAGTGCTCCACCTCGTTGTAGTAGCCGGTGTGATCTCCGAAGGGGCCCTCCGGCGCCTCGTCTCCGGGCGCGATATGGCCTTCCAGCACGATCTCGGCACTGGCCGGCGCCGGCAGTCCGTGCAGCCCGCCCTCGACGAGCTCGGTGCGGGCCCCGCGCAGCAGTCCGGCGAATGCGAACTCGGAGAGCGAATCCGGGACGGGGGTGACCGCCGCGAGCATCGTCGCGGGGTCGGCGCCGAGCGCCACGGAAACCGGAAAGGGCTCGCCGGGGCGCTCGCGCCGCCAGTGCCGGAAGTCGAGCGCGCCGCCGCGGTGGGCGAGCCAGCGCATGATGACCCGGTTCGGTCCGATGACCTGCTGGCGGTAGATCCCGAGGTTGACGCGCTCGCGGGCAGGCCCGCGGGTGATGACGAGGGCCCAGGTGATCAGCGGCCCGGCGTCGCCGGGCCAGCACGTCTGGACAGGGAAGCGGCCGAGATCGACCTCGCCGCCGGCCAGGGTTGCCGCGTGCCACGGCGCGGACTTCACGGTGCGGGGGGCCATGTCGAGAACGCGCCTGAAGACCGGGAGCGACTTCCAGGCGTCACGCATTCCCCTGGGCGGATCCGGCGCCTTGAGGAACGCGAGCAGCCTGCCGATCTCGCGGAGCGCATCGGTGGACTCCGCGCCCATGGCGAGCGCGACCCGGTGCGGTGTCCCGAACAGATTCGCGAGGAGCGGGACGTCGTGCCCCTTGGGACGCTCGAACAGCAACGCCGGTCCCGCCGCACGAAGCGTCCGGTCGCAGACCTCGGTGATTTCCAGACAGGGATCGATCGGCTCGGTGACGCGCTTGAGCTCCCCGCGCGGCTCGAGCGCCGCGAGGAACGAGCGCAGATCGGCGTACTTCATCGCGATTCGCCGGTTCCCGGGAGGCGGGCGTTTCGGAACAACGCACGAAACCCCTTATTTCATAGCCTCTGACTTCCGTACCCCGCCTTCGTACCCCACTCCGAGGGCGCGATACGATGCGCTCGGATGCTACCGGAAAGGCACGCTTTCGCCTACCGCGGCTTGACGGCGCCCGCCCCCGAAGCTTCTCGCCCCGCGGTCCGGGGGGAGAGCCCGGCAGCCGTGGTGCCACGTTCCCCGCCCGTCCCGCTCCGGCGGGCACGCGGGGATGAACCGGCTCACGCGGCAAGAGGCGAGAGCGACATGCGCACGTTCCCCGCCTTCGTGGGGTGATTGTCTCCGGCCTGCCGGGCGCTCGCGGGGGTCCGCCCCCGGCTCTGGACCGCATTCCCGCCCCGTGGTGGAGCCCCGATGAAAGACAGGAAGGAGGCGGCCCGCGCCGAGGCGCGGCTTGGGGAGGTGAGCACCCTGGCGCGCTGCATCAACCGGCGCGGCTTCGACACGCGGGCCGATCTCGGCTTGGCGCCGGATGCGACCGTCGAGCAGGTGAAGGAGAAGTGTTCGACACCGATTCGGAGAGGCGCATCGACATGGCCTCGTTCCGCGCCGCCGCCTCGCTCGGCGACGGAGACGTGAAATTCGATCTCCATCCCCGCTGGGACCGCTCGGGCCGGCTCGTCTGCGTCGACGCCACCCGGGCGGGCGTCCGCCAGTGCGTCATCGTCGATTTCGGCCCGTCATTCCCGGAGCCCGCTCCTGGTTTGATCGGGGTAATAGCGGATCTTTCGATGTATGCAGCAATCGGGTGGACTCTCTGGCAGGGTCAAAGGTCGAACTCCGCGATCACCGGGGCGTGGTCGGAAGGCCGCTCCTTCGCGCGCGCGTCCCGGTCGATGCGGCAGGACGTACAGCGTTGCGCGAGACCGTCGGACGCGAGGATCAGGTCGATCCGCAGTCCGTGGTCGCGCCTGAACGCGGCGGCGCGGTAATCCCACCAGGAGAACACGCGCTCCGGCTGCTCGAAGAGGCGGAAGGTGTCGGTGAGCCCCAGCGCGGTGATCGCCCCGAGGGCCTCGCGCTCCGCGTCGCTGCACAGGATCGAATCCTTCCAGGCATCCGGATCGTGCACGTCCCGGTCTTCGGGCGCGACGTTGAAGTCTCCCACGACGACGGTGTGCTCGTAATCGCGTAGCTCCCCCCGCAGGTGCCCGGTGACCTGCCGCATCCATTCGAGCTTGTAGTCGTACTTCTCCGAACCGACGGCCTGTCCGTTGACCACGTACAGGTTGACCACGCGCACCCCTGCCACGGTCGCGGCGATGGTGCGGCGCTGCTCGCCGGCGACTCCCGGGAACCGGCGGAGGACGTCGGCCGATGGTTCGCGTGAGAGGATGGCGACGCCGTTGTAGGTCTTCTGTCCCGAGAACACCGCGTGGTAGCCGGCGTCGCTCAGCGCCTCGACGGGGAAGCGGTCGTCGGTGAGCTTCGTCTCCTGGAGCGCGAGCACGTCGGGGCGGTGCTCGCCCAGCCAGGCGAGGACGTGCGGCAGCCGCACGTTGAGGGAATTGACGTTCCAGGTCGCGACGTTCATCGGGGCGCTTCCTCCTTCGTGGCGCACACCGGGCAGGCGGGGTCCTTGCCGAGCTTCAACTCGCGCCATTCCATCTCCGCCGCGTCGATCACGATCAGCCGCCCGGCCAACGACGTGCCGAAGCCCGCGATCAGCTTGATGGTCTCCGCCGCCTGCACGGCGCCGATGATGCCGAGCAGGGGGGCCAGCACTCCGACCAGCGCGCACGGTTCGCCCTCCGCGCGCCCGTCGTCGCTGTAGAGGCAGCGGTAGCAGGGTGAATCCGGGTCCCTCGGGTCGAAGACCGCGATCTGGCCCTCCATGCGGATGGCGGCGCCGGACACCAGCGGGGTGGCATGGCGACGGCACGCCGCGTTCAGCGTGAAGCGGCTCTCGAAGTTGTCGGTGGCGTCGACGACCACGGTGGCGGCGGCGACCTCCGCGTCGAGATCGTCGTCGAGCGCCCAGTGGACCGGGGTGACTTCGATCTCGGGATTGAGGGCGAGCAGGGTGTCCCGCGCGGAATCGACCTTGTTGCGGCCGACGTCGCCGCTGCGGTGGGCGATCTGGCGCTGGAGGTTGGACAGCTCCACCACGTCGTAGTCGCTGAGCACCATGTGGCCGACGCCGGACGCGGCCAGGTACATCGCCGCCGGCGATCCGAGCCCTCCGAGCCCGACGACGAGCACCCGCGCCGCGTTCAGCCGCTCCTGTCCCGCCTCGCCGATCTCGGAGAGCCGGACGTGGCGGCTGTAACGTTCTGCAAGTCGTTCGTTCATCGGGAGAATGACGGATCATTCCGTGCCGGGGGCGGAGATTCGTCGGGATACGTTCGCGGGTCAAGCGGACGCCATCTCTCCCATCCGGCTCTTCCGGTGGTCTCGTCGGCTCGAATATGGCGCATCCGGCAAGCGTCACCGGCCGATCCGGACGATCGGATCCGATTCGGTCGAGGGCTGTCATCCGCGAGCACGCCCTGTCCATCGAATAGACGACGGGAAGCGTCGCGTCGATGTTCATCGGATAAAACATCGACGAGAAGTCCATGGACGACAACGAATCGTCGTGGCGCCATCATCGCCCCGCCGGGCCGCGCCGTCCAAGGGTGACGCGCTCGTTTCCTGCGAGATCGCGCATCGTCTCCACCGCTTCGAGTCCCGCTTCGGCGAGGAGCCCGCGCACCGCCGCTCCCTGATCGTGCCCGTGCTCCAGCACGAGCCGGCCCCCGGGCGCCAGGCAGGAAGGAGCCTCGCGGGCAAGCGCTTCCAGCATCGTCAGCCCCCGCGGCCCGGAGACCAGCGCCTCCGGCGGCTCGAAGCGCGCGTCGCCTGCCGCGAGGTGCGGATCGTTCTCGGCCACGTAGGGGGGGTTCGACACGATGACGGACCAGCGCCTCCGCGCCAGCGCGGCGCAGGTATCGGCGACGATGAACGACACGTTGCGGGCATCGAGCCGCCGCGCGTTCGCCCGTGCCACCACGACGGCCGCGCGGGATCGGTCCGAGCCCAGGACCCGCGCCCGGGGGCGCTCGCGCGCCACCGCCAGCGCGATCGGCCCCGCACCGGTGCCGACGTCCGCGATTGCCGCGTCGTCTCCGGGCGCGACGACGTCGAGAACGGCTTCGACGATGCGCTCGGTTTCGTGCCGGGGGATGAGGGTGTCGGGGGTGACCGCGAGATCGAGGGACCAGAACTCCCGGCGGCCGGTGAGATACGCGATCGGCTCGCCGCCACGCCGCCGCTCCACCAGCGCACCGAAGCGCGCCGCCGCGTCGTCGTCCAGCGGCGCGTCAGGGTGCGCGAGAAGCCGCGCGCGGCTCCATCCGAGCACGTGCCCGAGCAGGATCGCCGCGTCGAGGCGTGGAGTTTCGCTGGCTGCCTCCAGCGCCTCCAGCGCCCGGGCGAGCGCATCGCACAGTGTCGAGGAAGCCGGCACGTCAATCCGGTGGATCGTGGGTGGCGTTCCCAAGGGCAGCCACTCTCGGCTTCGCCATCGTCACCCTCGCCCCGCCACGACGGCGTCCGGATGTCGTCTCCCTCCTGCCGTGCCGCGTTGGAGCGTAGATTGCCCGCCATCGGGCGAGCAAGCCAGAGCGCGGCCTCCTTCGACCGGCTCCATCCTCCCGACGCTCCGGGAAGGGCGTCGCGTCCATTGCGGCGCACCCCCGCTCCGGGGCTTCGAGGCGGCGGCCGATCGCCTGGGCCGCCACCACCGGGTTGCAGATGCACCGGTCATTTCCGCCAAGCCCGAAAACGTCCATTGAATCGTCAGGACCAGAGGCTCGGGCGGCGGAAAAACCGCGAAGTTCCGACCACCCGGACGTGTCCGGGGCGTTGGCGGAAATCGCTGCAGATGCACGAGGTCCGGCAACGCTTTCCCGGGGGCGGCCGCTTCACGGTGCCGGAACCGATGTACCCTGTTGAACGGCGACGGCTGCCGACACGACGGCCGCCGGTTCCTGTTGGCAACAAACAGAACTGTCCGGTTCTGTAGCACAAGTTGTCCGCTTTGGTGGGGCGGGTCAGTGGGCTGACCGTGCCCCGCTTGATGCGGGCCGACGGCCACCGATTCCTTGCGGGCACGCCGTGCGCTCGATAGATTCCCTGCCCCCGAACGCGTGGCGCGGACACCGGCCATCTCCAGCGGTCCCCCGATGCTCATTTTCTGGACCCTCGCGTCAGTCATGACCGCCGCCGTGCTGGTGCTGCTCGTGCCGCCGCTGCTTCGCGGCCGGGCCGCGAAGCACGACACGCTGCCCGGCGATGCTTCCCGCGACGCGAACGTCGCGCTGTATCGCGAGCGGCTCGCCGAGCTGGAGCGGGATCGGAGCGAGATCGAGGCAGAGCGGTACGCGGCGCTGCGTGAGGATCTGGAGCGCGGACTGCTCGCCGATGTCGATGCGGCACCGGCGGCGGGGACCACCGCCGCGCGGCCGCCGCCGCGGTGGATGGCGGTCATGATCGGCCTCATGGTGCCGGTCTGCGGTCTCGGGATCTATCTGTGGCTCGGCTCGTCGCAGGCGATCGATCCGCGGGCGCAGCAACCCCGCGTTGCAGCCGGCGGCACCGAGACGGCGCCGGACGTGGAGGCGATGGTCGATTCGCTGGCCGCGAAGCTCGCGGCCGATCCCGCCAACGCCGAGGGCTGGCTCCTCCTCGCCCGCTCGCGGGTGGTGCAGGAGCGCTTCGGCGAGGCGATCGCCGCGTTCGAGAAAGCGCATGCGCTGCTCGGCGACTCCCCCTCCCTCCTCGCGGACTGGGCGGAAGTCGAGGCCGCGCATGACGGCAACCGGTTCCCGGTACAAGCCCTCGGCCGGCTCGACCGGGCCCTCGAGCTGGATCCCGGCCACCAGAAGGCGTTGTGGCTCGGAGGATTCGCCGCGGTTCAGCACGGGCGCGCAGACGTGGCTCGCGTACGCTGGGAGCGGCTGCTCGCCCGGCAGCCGCCGGAGTCGCAGGAGGCGTCGCTCATCTCGGACCTCCTCGCACGGGTGGACGATACGGCGGAAGGTGCGCCGCCTGCCCGGCGGACGGGGCCGGGCGGAGCCTCGGAGTCCGCCGGTCCGGCGGTGTCCGCGGGGTTGGGGAGTCCGGCCGGATCCGGGGAACCCGCCGGCCCGCCGGCACCGGCCGGAGCCATGGGGTCCGCCGATCCGCCCAGGCTCGCGGGATCCACCGGCGCGGCCGGATCCGTGGATTCCACGGGTCCGGCCGGCTCCATGACCGCTCCGGTCCGCTCCGCGGGCTCCACCGCCCCGGCCGGCGAGCCGCGGGTCGTCGTCGAAGTCATCCTCGCGCCCGATCTCGCGGTCGAGCTCGGGGGCGGGGAGCCGGTGTTCGTCTTCGCCCGTACCCCGGCCGGGCGCGGTCCGCCGGCCGCGGTCGCCCGTACCACCGTGGCCGCGCTCCCCACGACCCTCATGCTCGATGAGTCGAGCGCGATGATGCCGTCGCGGTCGCTGGCAAGCATCGAGCGCGTCCTGGTGACCGCGAGGGTCGCGCGTTCGGGGACGGTGACCCGCACGAGCGGCGACGTCGAAGGCATCGTCGGACCGATTCCGGTACGCGGTGCGGCGCCGGTACGCGTCGTGCTTTCGCAGATCGTCCCGTGACCGCTCCGGCCCATGCCGGGAGCCGGCTTCCCTCTCACGTCCTCGTGCCTGTAGCGGGATCGAGTGTGAGGCGCACGCGCACGGCGGCTCCCGAGAGTACGAGCGGGCCATCGACCGGTTCTTCCCGTGCGACACCGGCGCGGCATTGCGTTCCTCCGGCCACGCGCTGCGGGAGTGGGCCCACGCCCACCACCCCTGCGACCTCCCGAAGGCCCGGCGCGTCGCGTGGCCGGGGATGGTCGGGCCCTCGCCGGCCGTGACGTCGTGAACTTCCTCGCCCACGCCCTGCTTTCCCCCGACGACGACGAGGTCCGCGCCGGCAACGTCTGCGCCGATCTCATCAAGGGCCGGATCGAAGGAGCCGCGTCGCCCGGAATCGTGGCGGGTATCGCCCTGCACCGCACCATCGACCGCTTCGCGGACCGCCACCCCGCGTTCAGGGCGGGCGCTGCGTACGTCGCCGCTCCCCGGCGACGCTACGCCCGGGTCATCGCCGACGTGTTCTTCGACCACTGCCTCGCGCAGAACTGGAGGCGCTACTCGGCGGTGGATCTCGACACCTTCGTCGAGCACGTGTGCGCGCGGATGGAGCGCCACGCCGCCGCCATCCCGGTGCGGAACCGGGCGCGGTTCGCGCGCATGCTCGAAAGCCGGTGGCTGGGCATGTACACGACCCGGGACGGGCTCGACCAAGTGTTCGCGGGGCTTGCCCGCCGGGCGCGGTTCGGTCACCGGCTCGACGAGGCGGGTGGCGATCTCGACCGCCACTACCCGGCTATCGAGGCGGCGTTCCACACCCTCATGCCGGCGTTGCGCGCGTACACGGATCGGATGATCGCGGGTCGCGCGGGCTGACGTTTTCATTCAACGACCTCGCTCGCCGCCGCCGCTCGTCGACCCCTCCACCGGCCCGGCACCCGCGACGGAGCCCGGCTCGAAGCGGCGGGCGGGGCGGCGATCGTTTGTCCACAGGTTCCCCCCGCCCTGTTCCACACCTTGTCCACTGTTGCACAATATATTGGGACCTTCGAGTTGTTTGACTACAAGCACTAGTGGTGTACACTCCCGCCTTCACGCGACGGGACGAAGGCTGACAAACACGGCGACCTTCGCCCATTGCACCGGTTGTATCGAGCAGAACCGGCAGCGCGTCGCCCGCGGGGATGGGCTGCGACGGTTGCCTCCCCATTCGGGAAGCAGTGCGGCCGGTTCCGCATCCGTCGGGCAGGTCCGTGAAGGCCGCCGGCCCGGAATCGTCGGGCCTTGGGATGGCCATAGCCGTCCGCGGGCCACCGGCGGGTTCCCCGGGAGCGGCCGTACTCGAACCGGGACTTCGGGAGACGACGTCGATGATGAAGCTGGCCCAGCGAAGCCCTGTCGATCCGGAGGGCTCCGGCGCCGCCGTGATCCCGCTCCAGGCGGCGTCGTTCGACATCTGGGACGGCAAGTACCGCCTGAAGAAGCGCGACGGCGCCGTCGTCGATCGCGAGATCGACGAGACCTGGCGCCGTATCGCGCGCGCGGTCTCCGGTGTCGAAGCCACCGACGAGCTGCAGGCGCACTGGTACGAGTCCTTCCTGTGGGCGTTGCGTCAGGGCGCGATCCCGGCCGGGCGCATCGTGTCCAACGCGGGCGCGCTGGAGCACAAGCCGGCCACGTCGACCATCAACTGCACCGTGTCCGGCACCGTCCACGACTCGATGGACGACATCCTGCAGAAGGTCCACGAGGCCGGACTCACCCTCAAGGCCGGCTGCGGCATCGGGTACGAGTTCTCCACGCTGCGCCCCAGAGGCGCCTACGTCACCGGGGCCGGGGCATACACCTCGGGGCCGTTGTCGTTCATGGACATCTACGATCGGATGTGCTTCACGGTCTCTTCGGCCGGCGGGCGCCGCGGCGCGCAGATGGCCACCTTCGACGTCGGCCATCCCGACGTCCTGGAGTTCATCCGCGCCAAGCGCGAAGACGGGCGGCTCCGCCAGTTCAACCTCTCGCTGCTCATCACCCGCGAGTTCATGGAGGCGGTCCGCGACGACGCCGGATGGAAGCTCGCGTTCCCGCTCACGCCGGCGGAGGTCGAGCACGACGGCCTCGATCTCGACGACCCGGAAGCGGTGGTGTGGCGAAGCTGGCCGGTGGTCGAGGGCTACGTCACGAACGCCCTCGGGCAGGTCGCGTGCCGGGTGTACCGGTCCGTCCGGGCCCGGCGGATCTGGGACGTCATCATGTCTTCGACGTACGACTTCGCCGAGCCGGGGTTCATTCTGATCGACGAGATCAACGAGATGAACAACAACTGGTTCTGCGAGGACGTCCGCGCGACCAACCCTTGCGGCGAACAGCCCCTGCCGCCCTACGGCTCATGCCTGCTCGGCTCGATCAACCTCACCCGCTTCGTGTTCGACCCGTTCACGGATCGCGCGCGCTTCGACTGGGAGACGTTCCGCGAGACCGTCGACGTCTTCACCCGGATGCTCGACAACGTCGTGGAGATCCACGGACTCCCGCTCGACCCGCAACGCGAGGAGATCCGGCGAAAGCGGCGCCACGGGATGGGCTACCTCGGTCTCGGCTCGACCCTGGCGATGCTGTGCATGAAGTACGGCTCCGAGGCCTCGCTCGAATTCACCGGGCGGGTGACGCGCGAGATGGCGGTCGCCGGCTGGAAGGCCTCGCTTGCCTTGAGCCGGGAGAAGGGGCCTGCGCCGCTGATGGAGGAGACCTTCACGGTAACCGCGGAGATGCTCGCGCGGCGCCCGGAAATGGCGCGGGACGGCTTCCGGGCCGGCGATCGGGTCAAGGGCAAGGTGCTGCACGCGCGCTACAGCCGCTACATGCAGCGCCTCGCCGAAGTCGAGCCCGGGCTCGTGGACGCCCTCGCGGAGCATGGCACGCGCTTTACCCACCACACCTCGATCGCCCCGACGGGGACGATCTCCCTCTCGCTCGCCAACAACGCGAGCAACGGGATCGAGCCGAGCTTCGCGCACTACTACTCCCGCAACGTCATCCGCGAAGGCCGCAAGGCGAAGGAGAAGATCGACGTGTTCTCCTTCGAGTTGCTCGCCTACCGCGAGCTTGTCGATGCGCAGGCGGCGCCCGGCGGCGAAGGGCGGCACGCGCTGCCCGACTACTTCGTGACGGCCGATGACGTGACCCCGAAGCAGCACGTCGACGTCCAGGCCGCGGCCCAGCGCTGGATCGACTCCTCGATCTCGAAGACCGCGAACGTCCCGACCGACTATCCGTACGAGGACTTCAAGGACGTCTACCTCTACGCCTTCGAGCGGAACCTGAAGGGCTGCACGACGTTCCGCTTCAACCCCGCCGCGTTCCAGGGGGTGCTGGTGAAGGACAAGGACCTGGAGAACACGACGTACCGGTTCAGGCTGGTGGATGGAACGATCATCGAGGCCAAGGGCAACGAGGAACTGGAGTACGACGGCGAAGTCCATACCGCCGCGAACCTCTACGACGCCTTCAAGGAGGGATATTACGGCAAGTTCTGAATCCGGTGGCGGCGTCCGGCGCGGTGGACGCCGCCCTCCGGATCCGAGTCCGGGTGAACCGGTGGGCAACGGAGCCTGAGCAATCGATGCGTCCGACCGCCCCCTTGAGCGGTACCGCCCTGAGAGGACAAGGCCATGGCCATCAGGATCGATCAGAAAATCATCGACTACGACATCAAGCCCCGGGAAGAGGCGCCCGCCGCGTCGCTGCCGCGGCCCAAGGCGGAAGTCATCCAGATGCACGAGAAGCTCGAGCGGCCCGAGGTGCTGCTCGGCTCGACGTACAAGGTGAAGACGCCCCTTTCGGACCACGCGCTCTACGTGACGATCAACGACGTCGTGCTGAACGCGGGCACCGAGCACGAGCAGAGGCGCCCCTTCGAGATCTTCATCAACTCCAAGAACATGGAGCATTTCCAGTGGATCGTGGCGCTCACCCGGATCGTGTCCGCGGTGTTCCGCAAGGGCGGCGACGTGATCTTCCTCGTCGAGGAGCTCCGATCGGTGTTCGACCCCCGCGGCGGGTACTTCAAGAAGGGAGGGCGCTACATGCCGTCACTGGTCGCCGAGATCGGCGACGTCATCGAGATGCACATGCGCACGATAGGACTGATCGAGGAGGAGCCGCTCGACGAGCATCGGCGCCGGTTGATCGAGGAGAAGCGCAGGGAGCACGAACGCGCGGACACCGGCGGCGGCGAGCGCCGGATCCACCGTACGCGCGAGTTTCCGGACGGCGCGCAGTTTTGCGTGAAATGCCAGATGCAGACGGTCGTGCGGATGGACGGGTGCATGACCTGCCTCAACTGTGGGGATTCGAAATGCGGCTGAGCATCCGCGCTCGGTTCCGGGCGCCCTTCTCCCCAGGGATGGGGGGCAGGACCCGGGAGGGCGGGAGCGAAGCCGTTGCAGTCCGGCGCATTCCGAATGCGTCGTTGTGTGGTATGGCTTTGGAGGCCGTGACGGGAGCCGACCAGGACGTCGGCACTGACCCGCCGGGCGCCGGACGGCTCCGGCCGATCCGGCCCCCGGCGGGCTTTTTTTTCAGCGTCGAGCGCGGATGCCCTTCAGACCTTCACCGTCCACCCCGGTGATCTCCACGGGCTCGATGCGCGCATCCCCATCCTCTTCCCCGAGGTCGACCCTCAGGTAGTTGTCGGTCCATCCCCCGAGGCGGGTCGCGCCGCCGCGCCGTGCAGGCTCGACGAGCACTTCCACGGTCTGCCCGACGTGCCGCTCCGCGAAGCGGCGGTGCTTCTCGGCCGAAAGCCGCTTCAGCGCGCGGGTGCGGCGCTTCCTGATCTCGCCCGGCACCTCACCGGGGAAGTGCTCCGCCTCGGAGCCGGGGCGCGCCGAATACGTGAAGGCGTGGACGTAGGTGATGGGAAGCTTCTCCACGTGCTCGAAGGTACGGAGGAAGTCTTCGTCGGTCTCGCCGGGGAAGCCGCAGATCACGTCCGTCCCGATCCCGCAGTCCGGCACGCGCTCGGCGATGCGGGTGACCAGATCCGCGAACTCACCGGCCCGGTACCGCCGTTTCATCCGCACGAGCACCGCGTCGCTGCCGCTCTGGAAGGGGACGTGGACGTGGCGCGCGAATTTCGGGGACTCGGCCATCAGGGTGACGATCTCGTCGCCGAGGGACGCGGGCTCGATGGAACTGAGCCGGAAGCGCTCCACCCCCTCGACGCCCAGGATGCGTTCGATCAGATCGGGCAGCAGGCGCCGCTGCTCCGGGAGGTCGAGCCCGTAGTCGCCGATATGGACCCCGGTGAGGACCACCTCGACGTATCCGGCGTCGACGAGCCTCCGCACCTGGTCGAGCACGCTCGCCGGAGCGCGGCTCCGCGAGGCGCCGCGCGTACGGGGGACGATGCAGAACGTGCAGGACTCGTTGCAGCCCTCCTGCACCTTGACGAAGGCCCGGCTGTGCTCGGTCATCTCGGTGATCGGCACGTCCAGAAAGCTCTTCGCGGTGGAGATCGGAGACACCGCCACCACCGGGGCGCCGTCCTCGATGCGATCGATGCCGTCGATGAGCTGCGCCACCCGGGCGCGGTCCGCCGCTCCCACCACCAGCGCGACCCCCGGCAGCGCCGCCAGCTCCTCCGGCGCGCGCTGGGCGTAGCAGCCGGTCACCACGATCTTCGCGGCGGGGTGCTCGGCGTTGATCCGCCGGATCGCCTTGCGCGCGGTCGCGTCGGCCCGCGCGGTGACGCTGCACGTATTCACCACGTAGACGTCAGCGGACTCCTGCGGGCCGGCCGTCTCGCAGCCGCCCCCCTCCCCGACGAGGGTGCGGATCGCCTCCGTATCGTACTGGTTCAGCCGGCACCCGAAGGTGCGGTACGCGATACGCATGATGGGTCCGTCCGGGAGCGGTTCCGCCTGCCGCGGCGCGATTCTACCCCTTCACCGGTACGGCATCGTCTTGCCGCCGGCTGGCGTCGTCTCGTGGTTGGCGCGCGCGTGATCCGGTGCCGGGCGGTAGCGGCTCGTTCCGGGCGCGGGTTCAGCTACTCCCGGGCGCCGGGACGTCGATGATCAGGTTGCCGGCGTCGTCCGCGGCGGCGCGGAAGCCCGGCGGCAGGATGGTCGTCGTGTCGAGCTGCTCGATGACCGCCGGCCCCTCCAGCGTGCGGCCCGGGGCCAGTGATTCGCGCCGGAGGATCGGAGTCTCGCGGCGTCCGCCCGGGAACGACACGCCGCGCCGCTTCGTCGCTTGCCGGCCGGTGGCGAGGTCGCCGGCCCGATGCCCGCCCGTTCCATCCAGGGGCCGTCCGGCCACCTGCCCGTCGACCGCTCCGCCGGCCGGATGCGCGGGCGTCGAATCCTCCGGCCGTTCAGCACCATGTCCCGCGCCGTCCTTCCCGCGCCCCCCGGCCAGCGCCGCAAGCGCAACGCCGGGACGTCTCCCGAGCACCGCCGTGTGCAGGTTCACCAGCACCGCACGGATCTCCGGGAGCTCCACCTCGAAGCGCTGCCAGTAGGCCCGCTCGAAGAGCGCTTGCAGCTCGTCGAGGGAGGGCGTCGCCGTCGCCAGGGGTACGCCGAGGAGGTGGCTCTGTCCCTGGAACTGCATGTCCGCAGCGTGGATCACGCGCACCGAGTCGAACCGGACGTGCTCGCGGGCGAGCATCTCGCGCCCTTGCCGGACCTGATCGGCGAGGGTCTCGTGGACGGTCGCGACGTCCAGGGCGGCCAGCGGCGCATTGATCGTGCGCACGTAGTCGTGGCGCAGGTCCGCCACCATGCACCCGAGCGCGTTCGTGATTCCGGGGCGGGCGGGGACGATCACCCTGGGGATGCCGAGCTCTTGCGCCAGCTCCGCGGCGTGCAGGGGACCCGCGCCGCCGAACGCGAACAGCGCGAAGTCGCGCGGGTCGTGGCCGCGCGCGAGCGACACCATGCGCAGCGCCCCGGCCATGCGGTCGTTGGCGATGCGCAGCACCGCCGCCGCGGCCTCGTCCGCATCGATGCCCAGCGCCGCGCCGATCTGCTCGTCGAAGCGCGCCGCGATCGCGTCGAGGGACACCGGCGCCTCCACCGAGAGCAGCGTGCGGGGGTCGAGCCGGCCCAGGAGCAGGTTGGCGTCGGTGACGGTGACCCGCTCGCCGCCGCGGCCGAAGCCGATCGGCCCGGGCGAGGCGCCGGCGCTCTCCGGCCCCACCTGCAGGAGCCCTGCCTCGTTGACGAAGGCGATGGAGCCCCCGCCGGCGCCGATGGTGTGGACGTCCACCATCGGCACGTGGATGGGCATCGCGTACTCCACCTCCCGCTCCGAGCTGACCGCCGGCACGCCGCCGCGGATCAGCCCCACGTCGCAGCTCGTGCCCCCCATGTCACAGGTGATCACGTTCTCGAAGCCGGCGCCGGCCGCCGTGTACGCGGCCGCGATCACCCCCGAGGCGGGGCCGGACATGACCGTGTTCACGGCGGCGTCCGCGGCCACCCGCGCGGAGACGGTGCCGCCGTTGCCCCGCATGACCAGGACGTCGCGCCGGTACGCACGGGCCGCGAGCTCCTCGACCAGGCGCGAGAGGTAGCGGGAGAGGATCGGCTGGATGCAGGCGTTGACCGCGGCGGCGGTGCCGCGCTCGTACTCGCGGTACTCGGAGAGGATCTCGTGGCCGGCGGTGACGTACTCGTTGGGCCAGAGCGCGGCCACGATCCGCTTCGCCCGCCGCTCGTGCTCCGGGTTGCGGTAGGCGTGCAGGAAGTGGATGGCCACCGACTCGCATCCGCGCGCGAGCAGCGCCCGCGCCGCCGTCTCCACCGCGTCTTCGTCGAGCGGGACCACCACGCGGCCCTCCGCGTCCATGCGCTCGGGCACTTCCAGGCGCAGCTCGCGCGGGATGAGGGGCTCGAACCACCCGGTCAGCCCGTAGGGCTTCGGCCGGGTGCGGCGGCCGAGCTCCAGCACGTCGCGGAACCCGTGGGTGGTGATCAGGCCGGTGGCCGCGAGCTTGCGTTCCAGCAGGGCGTTGGTAGTGGTGGTGGTGCCGTGCACCAGCAGATCCAGCGCCGCGAGATCCACCCCGGCCCGCTCCAGCGCCTCCAGCACCCCGAACGCCTGGTTCCCGGGGGTCGTGGGAACCTTGGCGAGGCGCACCTCGCCCGACGCCTGGTCCAGGAACAGCAGATCGGTGAACGTGCCGCCCACGTCCACGCCCGCGAGACGGTGGCTCATGGGCTTGCCTCGTCTTCCATATGACATTCGATCACTGGCTGGACCACCTTCCTTCGTGTACATACAATCTGCTCGGATGTACGAATGGGACGAAGCCAAGCGAGCCGCCAACCTGGTAAAGCACGGTATGGACTTCGCCGCCATGGAGGCATTCGAATGGCATACGGCCATCGAATATCCGGATGACGATTGCTCCGAGCCCCGCTTCGTTGCGACCGGCTATATCGGCGACCGCCTTCACGTCGTCGTCTTCGTCGAGCGCGGCGATCGTCTCCGCGTCGTCAGCCTTCGCAGAGCTACCGCACTGGAACGAAAACGCTATGCCGAAGCTTAAGCCTTCCGACACCCCGCCGACCCTCGAGGAAGACGTTGTCGTCCGTGCCGGCATCGCCGCCGACCCCGACGCCCGGGAGCTCACGGATGATGACTTCGCCCGGATGAAGCCCGCTTCCGAGCTGACGCCTCATATCGTCGAACGCGCCTCCCGCCGGCGCGGCAAGCGGAGAACACCCCCCAAGGAACGCATCACGATCCGCCTCGACGCCGATATCGCCGCCCATTTTCGCGCCAGTGGCCCGGGCTGGCAGACACGGCTGAACGACATGTTGCGACGCGCCGTCTTCCTGGGGCCGGACCTGTCCGCCAAGTGAATTGCCTGCCGTTTTCACCGATCGTTCCCGATGCCGTGCCGCCGCATCGGGCGAAAGTCCCTCGCATCAACATTCTCGACATGGATCTTCGAGCTCCGGAACCAACGTTCCGGACCCGCCGAGCACGCGCCAGCGCCCCTGCACGGTGAGCGCCGCCCCTTCGATGACGCCTCGGGACCACAGATCGCGGGCGCGTTGCAGCCCGGCGGCGAGCGCGGCGTCGATGGTCTCCGCGTCCAGGTCGGGCACCGCCACCGTGACCGGGCGGTTGCCGAGGTCGCTGTCCTCGTCGAGGGTACAGGCCGGTGCGCGGCGGATGCCGGGATGATCGACGTCGACCGCGTTCGCGATCAGGGTGGCGGCGGCGTCGGCCACCGCGGCGTTGCGCGCGAGCACGGTGACCGCATCCGCGATCCCCAGCGAGTGCGAGCGGCCCTGCCACCCGCTGGTCGCCACCCCGCGCACGGCCGAGTCGGAGGCGATCTCGATGCGCGCGCGAGGCATTGCCTCGTGCAGCGACGGCACCACGCCGACCGCCAGGCGTGCGCCGGGACCGAGATGCAGGGCGACGTCGCCGCCGTTGTTCACGTAGGCGTGCTCGATCCCCGGCTGTGCCGCGAGCACCGCCGCCGCCTCGTCGGCCACCGCCCCGGCCACCGCCGCCATCGGAGTGGCGAACCCGCTCGTGCAGGCCCGTACCGCGGCGGCCATGCGCCGCGCAATCGGTCCGATCGGCGGCGGAAGGTGTGGAGACTCGGGACTGCGCAGGCGCGGCAGCTCCTCGACCAGCGCGCCGAGCCAGCCCGGAAAGGCGTTCGCCAGCGCCCGGTACGCACCCTCGACCGCCGGGCGGGAGCCGCCGGCGCGCACGATCAGGTTGATCGGGCCGTGCTGCAGGAGGAGCCGGCCTCCGTCCAGCCGCGACGCGGTCGCGCCGTCGGCGAGCGCGGATGCGCGCGGGCCGGCTTGCGTTGCCGCATCGACGCCGGCGCCGCCGATGAGCTCCATCGTGAGCCGCTCCCCGTCGTTTCGCGCGCGACCGCACCACCGCCCCGATCGTGTACGGCAAGCCATATACGGTTCAACGGAGGCTACATACGGTTCAACGCCCGGAGCGGGAGCCCGCGCCGAGATGCCGGGCGCGGGTGAGGGCGCCTTCTCCGAATCGTTCGTGCACCATGTCGAGGGTCCGGTCGAGCCTTTGGTCGTGCTCCCGACGCGGCGCGTCGAACAGATCGAGCTGATGGACGTGGCCGCCGTCGCCTTCCCGGAGGTCGAACGCGGCGACCCCGACGAGGCGCACCGGTGCGCCGAGGTCGAACTCGTGGAGCAGGGACTCCGCCGCTTCGACGATCGGCCGCGTGGCGTGGGTCGCGCCGGCGAGTACGGCTTGCCGCGTATGCAGACGGAAATCCGACGTACGCAGCTTCACCCGGACCCCCGCCGCGTCCAGCCCCTCGCCGCGCAGACGGCGCGCGACGGTGTCCGCGGCCCGCAGCAGCCAGGGGCGGATGGCGGCCTCCCCGACCACGTCCGCGTCGAGCGTGTGCTCCGAGCCGATGCTCTTCGCCTCCCGCTCCGGGACCACCGCGCGGTCGTCGCGCCCGTGCGCGAGCGCGTGCACGTGGGCGCCGAGGCTGCCCAGCCAGCGCTCCAGGGTATCGGGCGGGGTCGCCGCCACGTCGCCGATGGTGTCGAGCCCCCGCGCCTCGAGCCGCGAGCGCGTGCGCGGCCCCACCCCCCAGAGCCGATCGATCGGCAACGGATGGAGAAAGCCGGCCACCTCGCCCGGGCCGATGACGGTCAACCCGTCGGGCTTGCGGCAGTCGCTGGCGACCTTCGCCACGTACTTGGTGGTGGAGACCCCGACCGATACGGTGAGCCCGGTGGCCTCGCGGACCGCACGGCGCACCGCCTCGCCCATCGCCCGTGGTGCGCCGAAGAGCGCCTCGCATCCGGTCATGTCCACGAACGCCTCGTCCAGGCTCAGGGGCTCGACGAGCGGCGAGAAGCCGCCGAGGGTGCGCATCACCGTCCTCGAGACCGCCTGGTAGCGCTCGAAGCGGGGCGGGAGCATGATCGCGTGCGGGCAGCGCCGGCGCGCGACGGCCATGGGCATCGCGCTGCCGACCCCGAACGGACGCGCCTCGTAGCTCGCGGTGGACACCACTCCGCGCGGCCCCGTCCCGCCGATCAGCAGCGCCTTGCCGCGCAGCTCCGGCCGGTCGAGCTGCTCCACCGCCGCGTAGAACGCATCCATGTCGGCGTGGAGGACGATGCGCGGCCAGCCCGAGGTCATGTTCCGAGCGTACCCGCAGGCCGGGCCGCGGCGCGAGGGCTCGCCGCCGCATGGTGCTCACGATTCGCGGAAGTGGCATGTTCTCGATCATGGAGATCCTGTCCCCCTCCCCCCGACACAACTCCTGTCCGTGGCCCCAGGGCTTTACCGCGAGCCGATCCACGGCGGCGAAGGCCGCTGACTGGCTGTGTGCATCGACACCAACGTTCTCGTCGCGGTCCGCTTCGTGACCGCGCCTCATCGTGTATGCAGGAATGGACCCGCGCGTGACGGTCACGCAGCGCCGTGCTTCCCGATCCAATCCCGAAGCGCCTCGTCGATCCGAGTCTGCCAGCCGCGACCGCCGGCCTTGAAGTGATCGATCACGTCCCGCGACAGGCGGATCGTCGTCGACACCTTCGGCTTGGCGATCGGCGGCCGGCCCCGGCGAACCGTCGCCTTGGCGAATTTCCCCGGCCAGCCGTCCCTGGAAAGATCCGGCGCGGCGTCCCGGTCGGAATCGCGGGCCGTAGAGAGTTCGTTCCCGTTCATTGGCTTTCCTCATGCTGATGATCCGATACACGCCCTCGCGCGGCGTCCAGACCAGGACCACCATCGTGCCGTCGAGAAACCCGATGGTGATGAAGCGATCCTCGCCATAGTCCCGCCGATCGTCCCCGGCGGTCAGGGTGGCACCCGCGAACACCTCCCCGGCCCGGGCCATGTCCAGACCCCTGGTTTCGAGGGTGGCCGTGCGCTTTGCCGCGTCGAACTCGATCAGCATGATTCATGTTACAACACTAAATCAGCCCGATCCTGTCGGGAACTGCTCCAGGGCCTGGCGCACCAGAGAGGACTTCGGCGGGCCGGCGGATCTGGATTCCGCGTTCAGTCGGGCATCGAGCTCATCGGAAAGCCGAATGCCGAGCATCGTCATCATGGACGGTCGCCATCGGGGCGCCAGAGCAGGGCGGGGCCGAAGGGCGCCGTTCGCCGGGGCGGGCGGGGTAGAGGGCGGGGGCGGAGCTCAGTGAAGGTTTCCCGGGGTTGGGGCCGAAGTCGGCAGCGTCGTCGAGAGCCATGAACTCGATGGGGAGATCGAGGTGAGCCCGGACATCTCCGGCGAAGCGGCGAAGCTCCGCCTCCCAGTTTCCGGCGACGCGGCGCGCCCTGCCTTTGAGATCGAGCCAATCGATCCACCACGCCTTGGGCGCCAACACTTGAACGATGGGCCGTTGCTCCGCGATTTCGACTCCGAAGCAGTTTTTCGCTGCCCTGGCGATGCCCGAAAGGTTCGCTTCGACAATGGCGGCATAGCGGATCCCCTGCACAAGGGCGTCAAGGGGCGTGTCGCCGCGGTCATTTTCGCTTTTCGGCGCGACCTTCAATTCGATGACGACAAGGCGCCCACTTTCCGTGGCGGCGAGCAGATCGACCTTGCCGATGTCTTCGTCGTCTTGCTGGACCTTGAGCGGGAACTGGTAGTCCAGCAAGCGGAACGGGCGTCCGACGGCGCGGGGCCAGCTTCCGCCGAGATTCCAAAGGGCGACGGCGAGGTGCTCTTCGTTGCGTCCGCTACGTCCGCTCGTGGAGTGCGTTCCGTCGCGTTCGTCCGAGAAATAAGCAAGGCAGCGATCCGCACGCCGCGGCGCACGTTCGACCAATGCCGCGTATTCGTCGCGCAAGAGATTCCGATCAATCGCTGCGACGTCGCGAGCGAGGCCGGTTGTGCGCGGGAACTTACGGAAGAGTAGCTGGAAACCGGCGGGGGAGAAAGCGGTCATGGGTGGGCTCCTTCGGTGGGTTGGGCGGCGCGGGCGGTCGCGGGGTCGGGGAGGTCGTGGATGCGGACGGCGGGGCATACCTCGCGGGCGATGTCGCAGAGATGGCGATGGTGGCTGAGATGAATCGTCTGGCCTTCCACGGCCATGTCGGCGAAAAGGCAGAAGGCCTCCTCGGCGCGGAAATCGTCAAAGGTCTTCAGGATATCGTCGGCGACGAAAGACACGGAGCCGTGCTACCGGACAAATTCGAGGCAGCCGGCGACGCGCAGCGCCAGCCAGATAGAGCTGGAAACGCATGCCGAAGTGCCCCTTACCTTGCTGATTGGAACTCGGATCGTATTGCAAAACGTCATGCAGCTACCGCCTCGCCCCATGCGGACCGTCCGAAGTCCGCCACTCCGGGAAGCAGGCCCGACCGGTTCGGTGCAATGGGCGTCCGTTCAACACGGTACGAATTCCCATCGATCCGTTGGACCAGCTAGCGCAGCGCACCGGGTCCGGCGCGGGCTGCAAGGTCTTGTCGAGCGCGAGCCGGCGCCGGCGGACTCGTTGCAACACCCGACAGCGCCGTCGCTTCCCGCTGCCGTCCGCTCAGGCGTGGATCTCGATGACGTCTCCGTCGCTCACCGGGTGGTCGCGGCCGACCTGCTGGCCTCTGAACTGGCCGCTCCGCCCCCAGAGCTTCGCGTACTTGAGCGTACGCGCGATGTCTTTGTGGATGAGACAGGCCACGTCGTACACGGTGCCGCCCGCGCGCACGGTGAAGGGCGTGCCCATGTCCGGCGGGTGGCCGGGCGCCTTGGTGTAGACGCGGGCGACCGCGAGCCGTTCGAACAGGAAGGAGCCGATGCGCTCAAGCCCGGTCCCGGTCCCGGCCGACGCCGCGATACCGGGAAAGTCGAAGCCGCCGAGCTCCCTGAACACCGCGGTCTCGCCCTCGGGGTCGTCGAGGAGGTCGGACTTGGCGGCGATCAGCAGCGTGGGCAGGCGGACGGCGAAGGGATCGTAGTCGTCGGCCTCGGGGTCGGGCGGCGCGAGCGCCGCGTTCCAGTCCGCGAGCAGCGTCACCCGCTTTTCCCCGAGGAGGTCGAGGACCTCGGCGGTGCGCTCCAGGCAGGCGGGGTCGGAGAGGTCCACCACGAGCAGCGCCGCGCCGGCGGGCTGGAGCGCGTTTACGATCCACGGCACCGGATGGTCGCGGGTGATCGGCGGCAGGTCCACGAGCTGAAAGCGGATATCCTCGTAGGGCAGCATCGCGGGTTGCGGGAACCGGGTGGTGAAAGGGTAGGGACCGGCCTCGGCGTGGGCGCCGGTGAGCCGGGAGACAAGGGCGGACTTCCCGGCGTTGGGCGGCCCGAGTACAGCCACCTGCGCGGCGCCCTCGGGCCGGATGACCAGCGCCGGGCCGCTGCGCGCGCCGCCCTTCTTCGGCCCCGCCAGCTCCTCGGTGAGCTGCCTGATGCGGGCCTTGATGTCGCCCTGGAGGTGCTCGGTGCCCTTGTGCTTGGGGATCGTGCGCAGCATCTCGCGCAGGCATTCGAGGCGCTCCTTCAGCTCGCGCGCGCTTCGGAACGCGGCCTCGGCGGACTTGTACTCGGGGGAGAGGTTGGCGGGCACCCGGGGCTCCTCTCTACCGTGGACCGGGCCGCGCGCTCACCGGCGGGCGCGCTCGACGTCGTCGATGCACCGGCCCCGCCCGGTGGGCGGGTCGATGTCCTCGTGTCGCGGTACGCGCGCGCCGTCGACGGTGGGGGGAGGGCGGGTCGCCATGGCACGGGCCTCGCCGGGACGCCCGGAGCTCGTGGAGGTGCTCGACGGCATCGACGGCCGTGCATGACGACCGGAGGCGGAAGCATCGATCACTGCACAGTCCTCGCAGGGGCAGGGGCCATGGACCATTGATCCGCGAAGCGCGGCGCGAGGCAAGCCTTTGGCGTCGGTGGTGTTGCGAAGGCGACGGTGCCGCACAGGCTCGCTTCTCGTTGGATTCACGCCCTCCCTTCAGGCTCATGTCTCGTTGGACAAGACTCCGGATGGACACCCGGACGACGACGGCGCAGACTCGGGACGAGCGGCCGGCGGTGAACGGCCCTCGACCATCCACTCCCCTCGGAGGCATTCCCATGAACGGCCCCGCCACCATGCTCACCGGGCCGCTCGGCTCCACCATCCACGTCCTGCGCGCCGACGCCGGCACCATCGCCGAGCTCGCGGCCATCGACTGGAACCGCTACTTCCGCCGGGTCTGCCTCGACCCGGTGCGCGGGGTCATCACCCTGATGGCGCCCTCACATCTGCATGAAGACTTGTCCGAGATTTTCGGCCACATCGTGGACGCCGCGGGGAGCACCATCGCCGGCGCCGCGAAAGGGATCCGCAGCACCCGCATCCGGGGACGGGGCGAGCCGCCGGGCACGGGGATGGAGCCCGATTGCGCGTTCTACGTCGGCGAGCGCGCCAGAGGGTATTACGCGGCCCTCGCCGAGGGGAAAGCTGCCCTCGACGCCTACGTCGAGCGTATCGCGCCGGACCTGGTGGTGGAGGTCGAGATCACGCACGCCGATGCGGGCAAGGCCGAGCGCTACGGGGAGATGGGGGTGCGGGAGCTATGGCGGCTGCACGGGCGCAAGAGCTCGTGGGAACTGCGTGCGGAACTCCTCGCGTTGAGTCCCGGGCGCGCGCCGCGCAAGCTGGCTGCCTCGAAGGTGCTCGAAGGGCTCACGCCGGACGACGTCTGCGAGGCGGTGGACGGGGTGCGATTCAGCCAGACCCATGATGAGCGGGCAAAGGCGGTGGCCCGGATCGTGCGCCGGCGGCGGCAGGAGAGCGTACGGGTGAGCGAGGAGGAGGCGCCGTACCATGCGAGCCTCCGACCCGCCCGAACGGAGAGCGGGCCGGTATCCGCTTCTTCGTGAACCGCATCGGCGTTCGGGAGCCGAAGGACGGTCACCGGCGCTGCAACCGGCAAGGTGGCGGTGGTCGCCTCCGGGCGCCCGGACGCCGATGTGGAGTCCCTGTTCCCGCGGGTGCTTGTCGCCTGGACCGTGGTCACCGATGGGCAGGGCGACGAAGACATCCTCGCGGGCGTCGCCCGGTTCGCCGTGCCACGGGTGCCGAGTCGCTCGATCGGAGTGAGGGGGCCTGCCGTCCACGGGGAATGCCACCGGCAAATTGAATCACGAAGTTCTCCGCATTCAGGGCGCCAGCGGAGAGGCCGCGCAAGAAGATCACCCCCCTCCCCCCGCCGTAGCTCGACAGGTCGATCCTCAAGTTTCGGGATTCGCTGACCGAAATGGATTCCCGCTTTCGCGGGAATGACGTCATTTCAGCGAGACGCGTTGCTTTCAGGCTGGCCGTCATTCCCGCGAAAGCGGGAATCCATCGCCTGATTCAGGCATTTTGAATCCCGAAACTTGAGGTCGATCATGTCCCCGTCGTCCGGCGCGATGGCTGTCCCGCGCGATGGTCTCCGACGTTTTATGCTTGGTAAATCCGTACAAAATGCTGATAATGTCCGGATTACCGGACATTTGAATGATCACGAGCAGTGCTTCACGCACCATTGCCGACATGATCTGCGAAACCGTACCGATGGAAGACGAGATCGGCGGCCTGCGCTACCGCTATTGGCTGCACCGCGACCTGTCCACCGCCGGCGGCGAGGGGTTGGTGAACGAGGGATTGGTGTTCGTGATGCTGAACCCCTCCACCGCCGATGAGGTCGCCGACGATCCGAGCGTGCGGCGCTGCATGGCGTTCGGGCGACGGTGGGGATACAGGGAGCTCACCGTGGTCAATCTCTTCGCGCTACGGGCGACCCGTCCGGATGATCTGCGGCGTCACGGCGGCGAGGCCGTCGGCGAGCGCAACGACGAGGTGTTGTGCTGGGTGCGGCAGCATCCGGCGACCACCATGATCGTGGCCGCATGGGGCAACCATGGAACGCACCTGAACCGCGACGCGGCGGTGATGCCCATCATCCGGCCGGCCATGGCGCTGCGGATCACGAAGCCGGGCTGTCCCGCGCATCCGCTGTACCTCCCGCTGTCGGCTCGGCCCGTCCCTTACGAGCACCGACACCGGATCGTGGACGGTGGAGCGCTGTCGGGCACCCCCGTTCCGGTACGCCGCGCATTGTCCAAGTTCGGCGACGACGTCCGCGACGCCCGCCGGCGGCGACGCATCCCCATGGCATTGCTGGCGGAGCGGGCGTCGATCAGCCGGACGACGCTCGCCAACATCGAGAAGGGCGACGCGGGAGTCTCCCTCGGCAACTATGCCCGCGCGTTGTTCTCGCTGGGTCTCCTCGACCGCCTGGCGGACCTGGTGGACGCCCGCCATGACGACACGGGACTGGCCATCGAGAGGGAGCGGCTGCCGAAGCGCATTCGTCGACGCCGGCTCTGGCGGTAGGACCGGGGACCGGGCGGACGGCGATGGAGCGCGAGCTGTGCGTCTACGTCGACATGGCCGGTCAGGCCGTGCTGGCAGGCCGGCTGTGGACACGAGCGCGCCAGCGCGCGGAAAGCGCGACGTTTCTCTACGACCCGGATTGGTTGGAGCGCCCCGAGCGCTTCTCCCTGGAGCCCGCCTTGCCGCTCGGCGCCGCGCCCTTCCACACGGAGCCGGGCAGGGCGCTGTTCGGCAGCCTGGGGGACTCGGCGCCCGATCGCTGGGGGCGCGAGCTGATGCGTCGTCACCGGCGGCGGGAGCGTGCATCCGGCGGTACCGTCACGGATTGGCTCTCGGAAGCCGACTTCCTGTTGCGCGTAAGCGACACGGCCCGCCTTGGCGCGCTACGTTTCGCGGAATCCGAAGGCGGCGTCTTCCAGGCTCCGGACGACGTGGCGCCGATCCCGCCCCTGGTGGAGCTGCCGGCGTTGTTGAACGCCAGCGACGCCGTGTTGGTGGACAACGAATCGGCTGCCGCATTGCGCCTGCTGCTCGCGCCGGGTTCGTCGCTCGGCGGCGCGCGTCCCAAGGCGTCGGTGCGCGATACCGATGGGCAACTCGCCATTGCCAAGTTTCCGATGCACGGCGACGAATGGGATGTGGTGCGCTGGGAGGCCGTGGCGTTGCATTTGGCGAAGAACGCCGGCATCAACGTGCCGCGGCACCGCCTCGAGCGGGTCGCCGGACGGCCCGTGCTGTTGCTCGACCGCTTCGATCGCGCCATGAACGGCCGCATTCCCTTTCTCTCCGCCATGGCTGCACTGGGCGCGTCGGACCATGAGAAGCAGAAGCACAGCTATATGGAGTTCGTGGATTTCCTGCGCCAGCACGGCGCCCGGCCCAGGCAGGACATGCACGCCCTCTGGCGGCGAATGGTCTTCAACGTGCTGATTTCCAACACGGACGACCACCTGCGCAACCATGCCTTCCTGCACGTGCCGGGTTGCGGCTGGACGCTGTCGCCTGCCTACGACCTGAATCCGGTGCCCCCGGACGTGGCGCCCCGCATTCTGCGCACCGCCATCGACCTCGACGACGCGACCGCATCGCTGGAACTGGCCCTGGAAGTAGCGCTGTACTTCGAGATGGACGATGCCTCGGCACAAGCGACGGTCGCCGAAATAGCGCGGGGAACGGCGTCTTGGCGTCGCACGGCGGAGTCGTATGGGTTGGCAAGCGCCGAAACGTCCCGGATGGCCGGCGCCTTCGAGCACGCGGATCTGGAGCTCGCCCGGCGTCTCCGGGCCAAGATGTAAAGGAACCACCACAGAACAAGCCGTCCGGTCGCTTCTCGGCGACGTGAGGGCGTTCTTCGCCTACAGGAAGGCCGCCGGGACGGCCGTCGAGAAGGCAATTCCTCCGGGATCGGTACATCCCTCCGGGATCGGATCGAGACTCGGCCATCCCGATCGAGCGAAGACGACGGCGCCGCACCGGATGGACACCCGGGCGACGACGGCGCAGACTCGGGACGAGCGGCCGGCGGCGAACGGCTCTCGACCCCCCTCCGGAGGCATCCGCCATGAACGACCCCGCCACCATGCACACCGGGCCGCTCGGCTCGACCATCCACGTCCTCCGTGCCGACGCCGGCACCATCGCCGAGCTCGCCGCCATCGACTGGAACCGCCACTTCCCCCGGGTCTGCCTCGATCCGGTGCGCGGGGTGATCACCCTGATGGTGCCCTCACGCCTGCATGAAGACCTGTCCGATATTCTGGGCGACATCGTGAAAGACGCGGGAAGCACCATCGTCGGCGCCATCAAGAGCATCCGCAGCACCCGCCTTCGGGGACGGGGCGAGCCGCCCGGCACGGGGATGGAGCCCGACTGTGCGTTCTACGTCGGCGAGCGTGCCAGAGGCTATCTCGCGGCCCTTGTCGGCGGGGAAGAGGCGGCCGACGCCTACGTCGAGCGTATCGCGCCCGATCTGGTGGTGGAGGTCGAGATCACGCACGCCGACGCGGGCAAGATCGAGCGCTACGGGGTGCTGGGGGTGCGGGAGCTGTGGCGGCTGCACGGGCGCAAGGGCACGAGGGAGCTGCGGGCGGAGTTCCTCGCCCTGCGGCCCGGCAGCGCGCCGCGTCCTCTGGACGCCTCGGTGGTGCTCGAAGGGCTCACGCCCGCGGATGTCTGCGATGCGGTGGAAGGGGTGCGGTTCAGCCAGACCCGCGACGAGCGGGCGGAGGCGGTGGCCCGGATCGTGCGCCGCCGGCGGCAGGAGAGCGTGCGGGTGGGCGAGGAGGAGGCGCCGTACCACGCGGGAGCCGCCCGAGCGGAGAGCGAGCCGGTATCCGCTCCTTCGTGAACTGCATCGGCGTTACAGATTCTCGGCCCGGGCAAGGTCGTTCCAGGTCTCGCGAGGGTTCTGGGCCTCATCGGCGATCCTGAGCTGGCGTGGATGTTTCTGACCCAGGAATGGCCGTTCGCCGATGAGGCCGCGTGTCCCCTCGACAAGCTGATGGCCGGCCGGACCGAGGAAGTCATGGACGCTGCCCCCGGGTTCGGCACGGCCTTCACGTGAGCGGGATTGTCCATCCGCGCGACCGGATCGAAGCTGCGCTCATCGAAGCCGAGCTTCCACCCTGCTACCGGATCATCCCCGGTCGCTATCTGGCGTCGGCGCTGGGAGCCGCGCCGGCCGACTCCCGTTTCTGTAGCAAGGACGATGGCTACACCGTCCTTTACGCCTCCCCCGATTTCGCGACCGCCTTTATCGAGACGGTCGTGCGGGATCGGTTCATACGCCGCCGCCGGCGAGAGATTGGGCTCGTGGAAGTCACCGAACGGGCTTGGGTCCGGATTGAGGCGAAGCCGGGGACGAGACTGATGCTGCTCGATCTTCGCCGCGATGGATGCGCCTTGATCGGTGTACCGACAGACACGGTCAATGCGCGAAACCACGCTGCCGGCCGTGCGTTCGGAAAGGCCGTTCATGCCGAACCCGGGTCCGCGCATGCCACGCCTGGATGCGGTTGGCACCGGTGAGGCAGTGGACCCCGCCGACGGTGGGGATCGTCGGCGCGGACATCGTCGTGTGCGCCGCCATATTCGACACGGTGCGGGTGCGGACCGCGAGGAAGCGTCTCCGCGCGTTCAGGGCCAGCGCCGCCTCGGTCACGTGGTCGCGTCCTTGGCCGTCGCTGGGGAGCCGGCGATCACGGCGCGAACCCTGCCCGGGATGTTCGTCGAAGTGCTCGACGGCATCGACGGCCGGGCATGGCGACCGGAGGCAGAAGCATCGATCACTGTGCAGTCCTCGCAGGGAGAGAGGCACCGGACCGTTGATCCGCGAAGCGCGGCGCGAGGCAAGCCTTTGGCGTCGGAGGTGTTGCGAAGGCGATGGCGCCGCACCGGATGGACACCCGGACGACGACGGCGCAGACTCGGGACGAGCGGCCGGCGGCGAACGGCCCTCGACCATCCACTCCCCTCGGAGGCATTCCCATGAACGGCCCCGCCACCATGCTCACCGGGCCGCTCGGCTCCACCATCCACGTCCTGCGTGCCGACGCCGGCACCATCGCCGAGCTCGCGGCCGTCGACTGGAGCCGCCACTTCCGCCGGGTCTGCCTCGACCCGGTGCGCGGGGTCATCACCCTGATGGCGCCCTCGCGTCCGCACGAAGATCTGAGCAAGATCCTCGACGATGTCGTAGACGCCGCGGGGAGCGCCATCGCCGGCGCCGCGAAAGGGATCCGCAGCACCCGGCTGCGCGGACCGGGCGAGCCGCCCGGCACGGGGATGGAGCCCGACTGCACGTTCTACGTCGGCGAGCGCGCCAGAGGCTATTACGCGGCCCTCGCCGAAGGGGAAGCGATGCTCGACGCCTACGTCGAGCGTATCGCGCCGGATCTGGTGGTGGAGGTCGAGATCACGCACGCCGACGCGGGCAAGGCCGAGCGCTACGGGGAGCTAGGGGTGCGGGAGCTGTGGCGGCTGCACGGTCGCAAGGGCACGCGGGAGCTACGTGCGGAGTTCCTCGCGTTGAGTCACGGGAGCGCGCCGCGCAAGCTCGCTGGATCGAAGGTGCTCGAAGGGCTGACGCCGGACGACGTCTGCGAGGCGGTGGAAGGAGTGCGGTTCAGCCAGACCCTCGCCGAGCGGATGGAGGCAGTGGCCCGGATCGTGCGCCGGCGGCGGCAGGAGAGCGTGCGGGTGAGCGAGGAGGAGGCGCCGTACCACGCGGGCGTCCGGGCCGTCCGAGCGGAGAGCGGGCCGGTATCCGGTCCTTCGTGAGCCGCATCGGCGTTCGGAGGCCGAAGGACGGTCACCGGCGCCGCAACCGACGAGGGGGCAGTAGTGGCCGCCTCCAAACACCTGGACGCCGATGTGGAGTCCCTGTTCCCGCGGGGTTCGTCGTCCGGAACCTCGGCACCGATCCGCAGAGCTACGAGAAGACATCCTCGCGGGCGTCACCGGGCTTACCGGGCCGCGGGCGCCGGGTCGCTCGACCGTGCGGGAAGCGCTCGGCTCTACACCACCGATACCCCGCCAAACATCGCGATCGATGGGTCGTTTTTCTCTATCCTCATGTTTTTGATGGAAAAGCAACAGATGCGAAGGATGTGTCACGCGGGGTTGACATCCGAAAAAGAATCGGATTCCATATCTGGCAGTCGCAGCCGAGGCGAAACGGGCACCGGATTCGTCTCCCTTCCCAACGGACATGATCAGCTAGCTGGAAACACCGAAGACATGACCCCCCCCCCCCCCGCAGCAGCTAACTGAATTTGGCTGCGCGGATTCCGAGTCCGCGCATCGGGAAGAAGGCCGCACCGGCAGGACCGACGTCAGCAGGGCGTGTACTGCGCCCGCCGCCTCATTTCATGGAACCCCCGGCATGGGGCACCTTGCCGGAGGGACGTACCCATACCTGTTTCCGCCCGTTCCGCGTCCAGCGGAAACGGCTCGTGCCCGACGAATGGTTCGGACGAGTCCGCTCCGAGAGAGTCCGCCGTCCGCACGAGATCCTATTGATCCAGAACATACTTCGGAGCAGCCGGTGGTGTGCGCCATGTGCCGCTCCGGCGTCAGGTCTTTTACCTCGGTCGCCCGCGGCCGCGCCGTTTCGGTCGAGGACGTTCAGCTTGCCAACCGCTTGGTGGCCGTCAGCCTGCCGATTTGTCTTCAAGCCAGCGTTCAGCCCGCATATCTCACCATCCCAAGACTGGCGAGAAATGCGGATTGGCCGCGTCGGGACATCGGTCGGCGCGGCATCGGATACGACTGGATGCAATCGCGTCTGTAAGAAATTACACATACGCCCAACCCGGCGGAGCCGAAACCAAGCGCCGGACGATTCGTCTTCGTTTTGTCGAAGACTTCATGGTTAAGGGACCTAAGGAGACAACAGCCATGCAATTCATCCCCCGTCAGTTATTCCCGCTATTGGCCGTTTTCCTCTTTCTGGCTGCCTCAATTCCGATAGAAATCCATGCGCAGGGAAGATCTCTACAGGATCTCGGTGATCTGACCAATGCAACAGAGGCATCCGCGAGGACCGTAAGGGATTCAGTAGATTCTCGAACTAATCAAAACGATTGGTACAGATTCAACGTAACGCAAGCCGTCCGTTTGAATCTCGTCCTGGATGAGTTAAGTGGAGATGCAGATCTATGTTTATATGATAGATCGGTGCCAATAGATGACATAGATGAACGTGGTAGTCAATGTATTTCAGGAAGTTCTGATCCTGGATTTCTAGCTAGCGATACCGCAGCCGGCACTACTGTAGATACAGTCGAATGGCCACTGCAACAAGGAACTTACTATATCCGTGTGGATGCTTTTCACTCGGATGTAACCATAACTTATCGACTTAGAGCCTGGACCATGAAGGAGGCGAATGTGTCGCCGTCTGTGACGACGCTGACCATTGTCGAGGGCGAGAGCAGAAGCTATGCGGTGAAATTGGACCAGGCCCCATCCCGTGATGTGAGGGTGACGTTGGCGTCTGACAACGATGGCGTGACTGTACGACCAGGGAGTTTGTCGTTTACGCCGAACAACTGGAATACAGATCAAATGGTTACCGTAGAGGCGGCGGAAGATGATGATTTCGATGACGACAGTGCCGAGATCACTCATGGGCTGGAAGGTTTTTTAGGTGACGCCGCGGTTGTAGTGACAGTCACGGTGACGGACAACGACATGCCGGGTGTTACCTTGTCCCCGACGACGCTGGCGATGGCCGAGGGCGGTAGCGCGACCTATTCGGTGAGTCTGGACACCGCACCGGCGGGCGACGTGACGGTCACGGCCACCAGCAGTAGCCCGGACGACATCACCGTCTCCCCTGCCACCCTGACCTTCACCGCCGCCAATTGGAACACTCCACAGAGGGTTACCGTCAACGCCAGAGAGGATGACGACGCCGCCGACGACACCGTCACCCTTGCCCATGCGGTCACCGGGTACGGAGAGGTTACCGACGGCGGCTCCATAACGGTCACGGTGACGGACAACGACACCACCGGCGATGAGGAAGAGAAGAAGGCGGTCACCCAGGTTGTGGCAGATATTGCCGCGGTGGCGCTGTCCAATGTGACCGCGAACATCGGAACTCGATTCTCCGCCCCGACGGGCAGCACGGGGATCGCGCTGGCCCCGTCCGGTGCGTTCGGACAGAAGCCGGCGCCTTCCTTTGTTCCGGCGACCACCGATCTCCATGGAATCTCCGACACCGACTCTCCCCTGAAGGGTACTTCGGATGCGCGGACGCGGACCCTGACCCTCGACGACCTGTTGCGTTCCGGCGCTTTCCAGATCGCCCTCGGCGCCTCCGAGGGGGGCACACCGGAGGCGGGTATGGGCACGACCCCGCAATGGACGGTTTGGGGCCGGGGCGATCTCCAGTTCTTCGAGAGCAAGCCGGAGCGTGGCTCGACTTATGACGGAGACCTCAAGGCAGGCTACCTCGGCATCGATTCGCAGTTGGGCGATCAGTGGTTGGCTGGTCTTGCGGTGTCGCGGACCCGGACCGAGGCCGACTACGGCATGGCGGGAAGCGGTGCAGGCGAGGACGGGCGGCTGGAGGTCACGCTGAACAGCCTGCACCCCTACCTGCGTTTTGCTCCCGATGCGAGAAGCGAGCTCTGGACCATCCTCGGCGCGGGCCGGGGAGAGATCGAGAACGCCCGCGGCGGAGCGTCCCCGCGGGAGAAGAGCGACGTCGAGATGTGGATGGTGTCCGCCGGCGGGCGCCGGGCAATGGATCCCGCCGGTGAGATGGATTGGGCGCTGCTTGGCGACGCGGGCTTTGCGCGGGTGGAGACCGATGACGGCGCGCTGACGATTCAAGGGATCACCGTGGATTCCTGGCGAATTCGCCTGGGCGTGGAAGGTTCGCATACGTCGGAGCTGGAAGGCGGCCAGACGCTGACGACGTTTGCGGAGGTTGCGGGGCGAGTCGACGGCGGGGACGGCGGGGAAGAGGTCGGCCTCGAGGTATCCCCGGGGGTGTACCTCTCGGCTCCTGCCTCCGGATTCGGCATCGAAGCCCGGGGCCGGGTGCTCGCGCTGAGCTCGGCGGACGATTACAAGGAGTACGGCGCGAGCGTCACGGCGAGCTTCTCGCCGCGTCCAGACGGGATGGGTCTCTCGATGTCGGTGTCGCCGCGCTGGGGGGCGGGGTCGGCCTCGGGGGCGGACACGCTGTGGCGCGAGGAAGGGATCGGGTCGACGGGTACGGGCTCGGCGGACAGCCGGGCGTTGTCGCTGAATACGCGGATGAGCTATGGCGTTGCGACGCTACGCGGCGCGCTGGCGCCGTTCGGAGAGCTCGACCTGCGGGAGCAGGGACGCCAGAGGGTGCGCATGGGTGCTCGCTTCACTCCAAGACGTTCCGAGCCGGAAGCGCTGAGCCTCGAAGTATCGGGGGAGAGGTACGAGAACGGAGGAGCCGACCCCGACCATCGTGTCAGCATCACCGGAAGGTTGCGGTTTTGACGGATTTCTCCGCGAGACGGCGAAGGAAGTCGGGGCGCATGTCATGTCACGTTGAAAGAAAATCGTGGAGGGAGCTGATGAAAAGTCCGATCAATCAGGGAAGCCGCCATACCTGCGCCGTATCCGCTCGCAAGCGATTCGTGCGCTCGGCAGGTGTCGTGCTCGTCGGTGTCGGAGTGCTTGCGGCCTGCCAGGATACCAGGGTGGTTGAAGTCCCTGTTGAAGTTCCGGTCGAGGTTGAAGTTCCGGTGGAAGTCCCGGTCCTGGCGCCAAAGTGTGAGCTGCCCGTTTTTGACGAGGGTCGCAAGTTCGTCGTCGAGGCATGGGCAGTCCCGAATTCCGAGTTCGACGTAGGTGAGCCGCTTCGGTTCCAGATGCGGGCCAGTGCGTCGTCCTACATGAACATCTTCTACGTCAGCACGTCTTGCAAGATCACCCGGCTTCTGCACAACCACCGCGTGAGGGCGGCCGAGATCGTCGATTTCCCACTGGACACGAGCGGCTTGCAGATGATCGTGAAGCCGCCCGCGGGCGAGGAGGGCTTCTATTTCGTCGCGACAAGGGAAGCACTCGACTTCCTGGCAAGCGCGGACATCCTCCGGGAAGCCGCCGGAATCGCCAGCCTGGATCTCTCTCCGGAGCAGTTTTATGAACGTCTGGCGGAGGCCCGCGGGCGCATCAATCCGGACGACTGGAGCATTACGACACTCCGGACCACGGTAGTCGGTCGTTGAAGAACGGCCTCTACGCATACAACCACGCTTTGTTCAAAGGAGGATCGGATCATGAAAACCACACATCGATTTCCTGCCGTCCGCGCCGCGTTCGTCGTGGCCGCGGTTGCCGGCTTGGCGCAGGCCATCGGTACGCCGGCCGCGATGGCGGACACGGCACAGCCGTTCAAGGATCTCGACATCCGCCAGCTACCCATGACGGAGATCGTCCCGGCGGCGGACGACAGGGGCGGTTCGGACATCGGCGGGGGCTTGAAGATCAGCACCACCCTGGACCGGCCGGACCGGACGTACAAGCACGGCGACAACTTGTCGCTCATGGTGGAGACCACCGAAGACGCCTACATCTGGGTGCTGGACACCGGGACCAGCGGCAAGGTGCATCAACTCTTCCCCAATGAGTATGAGCCGGACAACTTCCTGCGGGCCGGGATGCCCATCGCCATTCCGCGGCCCGATTCCGATTACCAGCTCGCCGTCACCCATCCCAAGGGGACCGAGTTGCTCACCGTGATCGCATCCAGGAACAACACGCCGCTGACCCAGGACCTGGTCGATCGCGCGACGGCGGCCGGCCCGTTTCTGGCGCTCCGGGGGACGGCGGCCTCGGTGTCGAAGGACCTCAGCATTTCCCTGAAGAAGAATCATCCGGACTGGGTGGGACATCACCAGGTCCTATACATCGAATAGCACGCTCGCCTGGAGTCGTCCCGGGAGCTCGCGGAGGCCGTGCCACGGCAGGGTCTCCGCGGGATGAGGAGGAGATTGCCATGTTGCGTCTGTTGTCACCTCGTGCGATTCCGGTCACCGCCGCGTGTCTCTGCTGGATGGCGGCATCCGTGTTGCCGGTGCAAGCGGGAGAGAACGAAATCCTTGAGTGGAGAGAGATCGTCAAGCAGCTCGGCCGGGGTGGCAAAGAGAGGATTGCCGTTGTTGGATCAGCCTCACAACCGCCGCAGCCGCAATCACCTCCAAGGATCGCACTGCCCGCAATCCAGTTCGAATACGATTCCGATCGGTTGACGGGTTCCGCCCTCCTCCAGGTGACGGAGCTGGCCGAGGCTCTCGAACACGGCACCCTGCGACCCTTCTACTTCGCGGTGCAAGGCCATACCGACAGCATCGGCAGCGAAGCCTACAACCGTGCGCTCTCTCTGCGCCGTGCGCGTGCGGCGAAACGCCATCTCGTCGGGAACGGCGTCTCCGGGAGCCGTCTGGTCGAGGTCGGATTGGGAGAGGGCTTTCCGATCGCGGGCGTTGCGTCGGAAGACGGCCGGAACCGGAGGGTGGAAATCGTCAACCTGGGCAGCCTGCCGCCGGCCGCATCTGCCCGGAAGGGGCGCGGCCGTGCCCTGCTGATCGGTATCGACGAATACTGGCACGTGTCCCGTCTGAAGGGTCCGGTGAACGACGCAAGAGCCATGAAGTCGTTCATCGTGGACCGCGCCGGGTTCGATGACGGTGACGTCAAGATGTTGCTGGACTCCGAGGCGACGCGGGAGAACGTTCTCGCCGCGATCGACGATTGGCTGATCCGCGGGACCGAGGCTGGCGATGAGGTATTCCTGTTCTTCAGCGGCCATGGATTCCAGCAGCCCGACGCAAACGGCGACGAGGCGGATCGGCTCGATGAAACCCTGGTACCGGTCGATGCCTCCGTGGGGGAAGACGGCACGATCGCGGCGATGATCACCGATGACGAGATGGCCTCGTTGCTGGATCGCCTCACCGGGCGGCGGACCCGGGTGATGATCGATGCCTGCCATTCGGGCACCAGCGACAGGCTCTCGGTGGTAGGAGAAAGTTGGAGGTACGTCAAGACGCCGCGCCGGCCCGACGGCCGGCCGATCCGGGTCATGGCGCCCGGCAGAACGAGGAGCGTCGCAGATTCGCTGCCGGAATCGTTTCTGTCGGCCAAGGACCCCGGTGTCGGCGGTACGGAGCTGGTGGTCTGGACGGCCGTGAAGGCAGAGCAGAAGGCGCTCGTGGACGAGGAATCGACCGGTGAGCCAGGAAGCGTGTTCACGCGGCGCGTGCTGTGGGGTGCGCGCGACGGCAAGGCGGATCGGGATCGGAATGGCGTCGTCACTCGTTCGGAGCTGCACGGCTATCTCGTGCGGGAGTCCGAAGCATATTGCGAACGGCGGCCCCACCGCTGCCCCCGGGGGCTGACGCCACAGATCCATGCCGCGCCGGGTGGGTTGGAGCAGGCCGCGTTCGCCGGCACGTCTGCTTCGATGCCTGCCATGCCGGTCGCGAAGGATGTTCTGGTCCGTCAGGCAGAGCGCCTGGTGGCGAGGGTGGATGCAGGAAGCGGGGCCGCCGGGGTGGAGCTACGGATCGAACCCTCTTCGGAGCTCGCGATCGGTTCTTCGCTGGACATCGTCGTGGAAAGCGACCGAGACGGGCACCTCGTGCTGCTCGACATCGATACGGCAGGGAACATGGTGCAGATTTTTCCGAACGAATTCAGCCGGCGGAGCGGCGTATCCGACCGCCTCCGCGCCGGGCGGCCCTTGCGCCTGCCGGGCACGGAGGCCGGCTTCCGTTTCCAGGCGGATCCTCCCACCGGAAGCGGGACGCTGATTGCCATCGTGTCGGACCGGGAGAGTGCGCAGTTGCAGAGCCTCGTCTCCCGGCACAAGGACCTGTCGGTCGTTCCGCGCCCGGATGCATATCTCGTCGAGATGGACGAGGCCCTGCGGGTCGGGGGAGATTCCCGCCGGCGCGCGACGGCGCTGGACTACGAGGTCGTGGCGCCGTAGTGCTCACAGGCCGCACGGCCGTGGCGGGCACCGAATGAACGCAAGGGTCGGGAGAATCTCCATCGGACGTTCCCGATGCATAGCGGCCATCGTAGCACTGCTTTCGGGATGTCTCGTCGCCGGGTGGGCGCCGCTGCCGGCTGAAGCGCAGGGTCCCGGCGGACTCCTTGGCCGCATGCGGATCGGCCTGCCTCCTGGCGGCGGCCCCATCTTCCCCTCGAAACGCTTCCATATCCGTCCGCAACTCGCCATCGTCCAGGGCCGTGCGGCGGAGACGGTGACCGGGCTCCACTCTGGCCGGGATCGCCGCCTTCTCTTCGTTGTTCTGAGCGACGGCAACGCACGGTTGTGGGATCTGGAACGAGGCGTGCAGCTCGACACCGCGTCCGGCGGCGATATTCTGGCAGGTGCCGTTCGCGGTGCCGGGCGGGCAACGGAGATCGTCGCCATTCGCCGCGACGGGGCGTCGGTCGTCCTGCGCCCTGACGGCACGCAACGCCTGCTCGGCGGCGCAATCGAGGATCTCGATCCTGCCGGTGCGCCGGTGCTGTCCGGTGACGGCAGCGTGATGGCGTTCCGTACGATGGACGGCCGCTGGCACGCAAGGAAGGAGAGTGGAGCGCGGGTCGAGCTCCCGGACGCGGCGGCGGACGCCTTTCCGATGTTCTCCCGAGACGGAACCACGGTCGTTTATCGTACCGGGCGCGGCGCCACCATGCTTGCGGCGCGTCTCCTGGACCAAGGGATCGGCCTTGTGGGCTGGCTCGATGGTTGTGTCCGGGGTATCCCGATCACCGCCGGCGTGTCCGCGCCCGATGGAGGTCGGTGGGTGTTCGGCGACGCGCGCGGCAACCTCTGCGTCTCGACCCTCACCGGCGGGACGGGTGCCCGGCGGTTGACGACACTTCCCGGTCCGGTGCGCACGCTTGCGATGAGCCGGGATGGAAGCGAAGTCGTGGCCGGTGCGGCAGACGGCACGGTCGAGGTCTGGTCCGTCGGCGGAAGGAACCGGCGGGTCGCGTTGCTGAAGATGGAAGCAGCCGCTTCGCGTCCGCTCGTGCTCGATTCCGGACGCAAATGGATATTGACCGGGGCAGGAAACGGTACGGTCGATGTCCATTCCTTCGAGGGACGCAAGAAGAGGACATTGCTCGCACGGCTGATCTCCACTGTCGACGGATGGACGGTCCTCGATCGCGAGGGCCGCTTCGACGGCTCCCGGCATGGGGTGAACGCAGTGTCCTGGGCGGGCGATACGGATGCGGAGACCTTTCCCGTCGATGCCTTCTCCGAAAGCTATTTCGAGCCCGGCCTCCTTGCGAAGCTCGACGATCCTGCGCCGGCGTTCCTGAACGAAGACGTTGGCGATCTGCCGGAGGAGGGATACCTTCGCCCCCCTGTGGTCGACATCGACCCGATCGACGTGGAAGTCCGGGACGGCGAGGGGCGCGTATCCGTCACGGTGCGGCTGGAAGCCGGGTATCCGCCGGAGCTGCTCTCCGGGATTCGGCTGTACCAGAATGGAAAGCTGGTCGGCCAGGCCACTCCTCGCGCGGGCGAGGCGGTCGTCCGGTACCGGGTGCGCTTGTCGCCGGGTGAGAACGGCTTCCGGGCAATCGGGGTAGGTCCGGGTGGAGTCGAAGGCCGGCCCGCGACGGCGGAAGCAAGGATCGACGCCGTGCCCTCTCCGCCCGACATGCGGTTGGTCTCCATCGGCATCAACGATTACGTCCGGCCCGCCTGGGAGCTCTTCTACGCCCGCAACGATGCGGAAGCCATCGTGTCCGCATTGCGCGATCAAGGCGGTCGCCTGTTCGAGGACGTGCGCGCGGCCACGTTGCTGGATTCGTCAGCCGACAGGCAGGCGATCGAGGAACGCATCCGGGGCAAATCGTCGTCGCCTCGGGATGTGTTGGTCGTCTATTTCTCGGGACATGGATATGCCTTGCAGGAAGAACACGGTTGGGAGTGGTACCTGCTGCCGTTCACGCGCGAATGGAAGGACAAGACGGCCTCTCGGGCCGAACATGACGAGAAGGTTCGCCGGTACGGCCTGTCGAGCCGGCGCTTGATGGAGCTTCTGACGACGACGGAGGCACAGCGGGTGCTTCTCGTTCTGGATTCCTGCCAGTCCGGAGCGATGGTCCAGGCGTTCCGGACCCTGTCGGCTTCCGGCAACCGGGTCGTCGACGATGCGGTGGCCCAGAAGGCGCTACGCCGGATCGCCCGCGTCGGCGGCATCCACGTTCTGGCTGCCTCACGGGCGCACGAGACCGCTACCGAGTTGCAATTGGCGCCGCATGGCGCCTTGACCTATCTGGTGCTCGAAGGGATTCAGGGATCGGCCGATGGTGACGGGGACAGGGAGATCCGGGTGAGCGAGATCGTCGACTATGCGACCGCCGAGATGCCGAAGCTCGCCCGGCGGCTCGTCCAGGAACCCATCAGCCAGAAACCCGTGGGCTACTCACGCGGCGAGGATTTCCCGCTCGCCAGATTGTAGGGGATCGAAATGGCGGGGAATCTGCAGGGAGGCACGAATATCCCGGGGAGAGTGTGCAGCTCGGAACGCTCGATCGCGGCAATTGGCCTCTGGAGGCTTGATATTCTTGGCTCCCTCGTATATCTAATGCAGGGAGTAGATGACGTCATAGGTTGGTACTTAAGGAAATCACAAAACCGGCTCCAATCCGAATTGGAGTCGTCCTTTCTTGCGGTCTCGTTTCGGATGGGACCGAGTCGCATTGCTCGCCAGATAATCCACCAAGCCTCGTAACACGGGAAGAAAGCCACGTCTCCTTCCACAAGCAAGCGCACGGAACACCTCCCCCAATCCATGACGCGCACACATCGCCACCTTCCGTGTCGAGACCTCGACCCCTCGCAATACCTGCGTCATCTGAGCCAAGTAACGCTTCAGAACCGAGGCCGCAATCGCCGTCCATATCAGACCCTCGGCTATCCCCGCATTGCTCGTGTCGAACGCATGAAGATTCGCATACGACTTCCACTCCTTGAACAACAGCTCGACCTGCCACCGCAACCGATAGAGCTGCCCCACCTGCTCCGCACTGAATCGGCTCCGCGCCAGATTCGTCACCAACAACGTATGACACCCCTCGTCAGGATTCCACCGCGCCAACAGCCTCAACTCCAACTCCTTCTCTCCCTTCCCCCAAACCACATCGAGGTCGACCGTCTCGCCCTTCGACAGAACCCCCTGCTTCAACAATTGCCCGGACCACTCCCCCAACGCCTCCCCTTCCCAGGTATACGCACCCTGCACCTTCGGGTTGACCGATGCGCTCGCACGCATCACGAAATACCCACCCGCCCTGTCCACCGCACCCATATACTCCAGGTCAACGTACCCACGGTCCGCCAACCGCAGGTCATCGCGCAGCGCCTCGGGCGAGGGCAGATGGGGCCGCTCCGGCGCCGTGTCCGCCGTCAGCGTCACCTGCTCCACCGATTCATTCAACAGACTCATCGTCACGTGCAGCTCCACCGCAGCAGGGTTCTGCTTCTTGAATCGTCCCGGGTACTGCTCACGAAGCGCATCCTTGACCGCGAACGAACAGCCGTCCTGGATCACAATCCGACCGAACTCACCGAGCGGACCCCGCGCTGTCGGCTGCAGCACGCTCACCACCCATTGCTGAAGGACCACGTCCAACACAGCCCGCATGAAGTCCTTGAAGGAACGCTTCGCCAACTGGTTGTGGAACGGCTTGTATGCGACTGTCGTGCCGAACAACGCATTGAATTGCCGTTGAATATCGGCCAATGTCTCGACCGTCCCCGTGGCATGGCCTGCCAGCAGGCCCAGGACCAGTCGATATGGAGTAATCAGGCGTTCCCGGTGGCAGAAACCGACCCTCCGTCCGAGGTCATTGAGTGCCGTGGGCGACAGCACGCGCTTGATCTGGTGGGCGAATTGAGCAACAGTGCGGCGTCCCATCCGAGTCTTCTCCTGTCATGTGGGTCCAGCAATTCCATGATCGGAGATTTCGGATGGGACTTCAACGGTTCATAAAATCCCATGAAAATCAATTAGTTATAAGATCCTACCTATGAGATGACGTAGCGGCTGACTTCGTTCAGCTTGGAGATATCGCCTAGCTGTTTCCGATAAATCGATTCTTGCGCGAGGCAGACGATGTCAGCGAGAATGTGCACCAGAACACTAGTTATCCTTGGAGAATGAGACATGAAATTCAAAGCAATTTTCTCTCACGACCGGTTGGCATAGCGTTTGCAATTCTGTTCTTTGCTACCGTATCCAGTTCCCTCCATGCTGTTACCAAAGACCAAGTCATAATATTTGGCAAGACGGTTGCTTGTTCTCAATTGCCCGTTGGGACATGTGAATTTTTGAACGCGGAGAATGCCAGAAATCTACGCCGCGCTCTTGCGGCCGCATTGACACAGAGATATTGTGGCTCTATGAATTTTAGTGCAGCGAAAGGAATGCTCGATATTGGCGAAGCACCGGATCCGGAAAAATGTAGGAAAATTCTAAACCTAAGATCGAACTTCTAAGTCTAAGATCGACTTACGAACCGTGGTCTTCTTTCGGTACATGAAGCTCTTTGTTGTCCTGACGTTGGTGGGCTGTGGTGTTTCACCAGGCTTCGAAGATGCTTCCTCGCACGGCCATGCACCGCTCGTCGTTTATGCGGACGACTGGGAACCCCCGGTGGCGAGTACCGAGGCAAACATCCTGACTCGCCGGATCCTGAAAACCGCGCGGCAGGCACGGGCGGATTGAAACGTCGCCCTGTGCAGAGCGCCGCAGCCCGCCCGAGGCGGTTCAGGATGTTTCGATTCCAGCCTGCCCCGGAGTCCCGTCGCCGCCCACGGCATCGCACCAGGCCATCTCCCAGCCGTGGAACACCAGCGCGATGCCGGTGAAGCGCACCGACGGGTACTGCTTCGCCAGGGCTTCGTCCGACAGATACTGCCGCAATTGCGCGCCCGCCTGCCGCGCCGCCGCTTCGACCGCCTGCGCGTTCCCCGCACCGCGCTTGAGGTACTTGAGCTCGATCAGGTAGCCGTGGCGCATCTGCGGATGGCCGGCCAGGAAGGGCTCCAGGCAGATGTCCGCGTAGCCGCCGTTCAGCTCCCGCTCCGAACGGAACAGGAAGCAGTCCGCGATGCCCATGTAGGCGGCCAGGAATCCGTGCAGCACCTTCTCGCCGGCGATGTAGTCGCGGATGCCGGTCTGCCGGGCGACGGCGTCGGCGAGAAACTCCAGCACCGGCCGCCACGCGCCGCGGTAGGCCATCGCGTACATCATGCGCTCCAGGGCGTAGAGGTCCACCGTGAACGCCTCGGCGTCCCGCCAGGCGTCGCGCAGGTAGCCGTACATGAGCTGCTTGACGGTCTGGTTGGGAATCCCGAGGCGCGGTATGCCTTCGGCTACACCGCGGATGCTGAGCAGGCCGAAGAAGTGCATCAGGGAGAGGAAGTTCTCGCGTTCGGCCAGCCGGTCGAGCGGGAAGCTCGGGTGGATGCGGCAGTCCGCCTGCTCCTCGGCGATCACGTGGCGCAGCAGGTCGAAGTTGCCGTTCAGCTCGGCCCGCGCCGCCTGCCGGTTCACCACCAGCAGGTGGCGCAGCTTGGTGTAGTCGATGCGGATGTTCTCATCGATCAGATCCCGCGGTGGGCGCTTGTTGGGAATCGACTTCCTCAGATAGTAGAGCACCATGTCCGAGTTGTAGACGTCGCGCTCGGCGTCTTCGGCGAAGCGGTAGCCGTTGTACCACTCGCGCATGGCGTCCAGGGCCGCGTCCGGCGTTTGGGGGAGCACGCCGTGCTCGCGGTACGTCTCCAGGACGTCGCGCACCTCGGCCTCGGTGAAGCCGAGCAGCTCGTTGAATTCCGGCTCCAGGCTGATGTTGGCACCGATGTTGAAGCCGCTGGTCACGTCGTCCATGGTGATCGGCGAGACCCCGGTGACGAACAGCCGCTCCAGGCCGCCGGAGCGGGCGCCGGCCTTGAGGGCGGCGAAGAAGTCGCGGTAGAAGCCGCTGCCGTGGGTGAACGACCGGTAGGCGTCGGCGCCGTCCTGCGCCAGCACGGTGTTGGCGAAGTTGTCGTACTCGTCGATCATCACGTAGAGGGGAATGTCGTGGTCGCGGGCGTAAACGAACAACTGGTCCAGCTTGCCGCTGGCGCCCGGGGCGGCGAGGATGCGGCGCCGTTCCGCTTCGGGGAACAGGTCCGGATTGCGCTCCATCGCGTTCTCGACGTGCCGGTGGCAATACTCCTCGAAGCGCTGCTCCAGGGTCTCGATCGCCTTGCGGATGGCGGAGAAGTCGAAGAACACCACCACGTAGCGGCTGCGGTTGTCGGTGGGGTCGCGGCCGACGTCGGTATTGGCGAAGACCTGCTCGAAGAATTTCTTCTCGGTGCGGTCGTAGTAGCACTCCAGAAGCGTCAGCCAGCAGCTCTTGCCGAAGCGGCGGGGACGGATGAAGAAGACGTGGCGCTCGTCCTCGATCGGGCGGACGAAGCGCGTCTTGTCCACGTACAGGCAGCCTTCGAGCCGGATCTTCTTGAAGTCGGCCCGGCCGTAGGGGATGAGGGGGTGGGTCGGCATGGTGTCTATCCTGCCCGGTTGCGCTCGAACGATCTACCGGATCCGCGGCCTGCGAGATCGCGTTCGATGCACGTTCGGCCACCCTTTCGGATCCGCGCGCGCCACGCCGGGATGCGGTAGACGCCGGGGATGCAGCGGCTGCCGCCTGCCGTGGGGATGGCTGGCGCGACAGCCGTCGAGTACGTACCCGCTCGCCCCCTCGTGAAACCGGCTCGACACGTCATGTCCGTGCACCGCCACCGCGTACGGGCCGGCTCGGACCGCTGGGCCCCGCAATTTGACAAGGCACTCCCTTGCCCGCAGGATGCCAAGCCATCTCATGCGATATGGGAACCCGTAATGAAGACCACCATCGAGATTGCCGACGACCTTGCCGAGAGTGCGAAAGCGTATGCCGCAAGGGAGCGAATCACCTTCCGTTCGCTCATCGAACGCGCGCTGCGCGAGGTGCTGCGCGCCGAGAGCCAACGGCCTCCGTTCACGTTGAGGGACGCCAGCGTCGGCGGCCGGGGGCTGCAAGCCGAGTACCGTGATGCCGATTGGCAACGCATACGGGCCGTCGCCTACGAGGATCGAGGAAGTTGATCGCAACGGACACCAACATCCTCGTCTACGCGCACCGGGCCGATTCGGAATGGCATGGCCGGGCGCGATCCTGCATTCGATCCCTTGCGGAAGGATCCGTACTGTGGGGCATCCCATGGCCGTGCGTTCACGAGTTCATCGCCATCGCAAGCCATCCACGGATGTACGACCCTCCGTCGACGATCACGGAGGCGATCGATCAAGTGGACGCATGGCTTCAATCTCCGGTGGCCGAATTGCTCGCCGAATCCGGCTCGCACTGGTCGATTCTCAGGGAACAGCTTCTCGCCGGACGGATCAGGGGGCCGATGGTCCACGACGCCAGGATTGCCGTCCTGTGCATTGCGCACGGGGTCACGGATTTCTGGACGGCCGACCGGGACTTCAGCCGCTTTCCCACCCTCCCGGCCCGCAATCCGCTCCTCGACTGAGCCGCACATCGGTGCTCCGCCGCTCGCCGGTTCTTGCGCCGGACATCCTCCCCGCACGCTCCAGGCTCCGAATCGCCAAGTCCGGATCCATCGAGAGATCCGCTACTCCGACGCATACAGCGGTCTTCTTCCCGGCATCGGTGCGCCTCCTCCGCACCATTGAGGTGTCCTCTGAAGTGTCCTCCCGATCGGGGCCACTTCATGGATCGAGTTCGAACACCATTCCGGCACGATGTGCGCCCCGGCGGATATGGCGATTTCGATTTCGGCGTAGTGGATACTTCCTCGCCAAAGGGTCAGGCATCCCCCCAAATCGGGTCAACTCCAGCCTACGGTATCGTCCGGAGGATGGAGCGGCGATGAAGCTCGCCGAAGGCGACCCGCAGTCGCGCCGCCTGGACCGGGCTTGGGCGTCCGTGGTCTGCACCATACATACTGGACATACTGGACAAATTCACCATCATGATCCATCGTGAGTGAACGGAGTGAACGTGGCAAATGGACAGGGCGGCCGCATTGATGAAGCGAACCGGGGGATTTCGCGTGGAGGGGCTTCCAGGCCTGTCGAGGAACGCTCGGGACTTCCTTCGCCAACGCCCGCAGGAAGCGCGCCTGGCCGTGACCGTTGCCCTGGAAGCGGCAGCCGCCCAATGTGAGGTACGTGGCGACGACGCTTCCACCCCGGCATCGGAGCGGCTTGAGCCGTTCATCGTTCGCCGGTCGAAGGGACAAGAGCTGATCGGCGTTTCGCAAGCCGCCGCGCGCTTGGGGGTTTCGCGCACAACGGTCTACGACTGGGTGGCAAAGGGGACGCTTCTTGCCTGGAAGTCGACCAAACGCGGCCTGTCGATCCCTGCCGCGCAGATTCTCGGCCCGGGCAAGGTCGTTCCGGATCTCGCGAGGGTTCTGGGCCTCATCGGCGATCCTGAGCTGGCGTGGATGTTTCTGACCCAGGAATGGCCGTTCGCCGATGAGGCCGCGTGTCCCCTCGACAAGCTGATGGCCGGCCGGACCGAGGAAGTCATGGACGCTGCCCCCGGGTTCGGCACGGCCTTCACGTGAGCGGGATTGTCTATTCGCGCGACCGGATCGAAGCTGCGCTCATCGAAGCCGAGCTTCCACCCAGCTACCGGATCATCCCCGGTCGCTATCTGGCGTCGGCACTGGGAGCCGCGCCGGCCGACTCCCGTTTCTGCAGCAAGGACGATGGCTACACCGTCCTCTACGCCTCCCCCGATTTCGCGACCGCCTTTATCGAGACGGTCGTGCGGGACCGGTTCATGCGCCGCCGGCGGCGGGAGATTGGGCTCGTGGAAGTCACCGAACGGGCTTGGGTCCGGATTGAGGCGAAGCCGGCGACGAGACTGATGCTGCTCGATCTTCGCCGCGATGGATGCGCCTTGATCGGTGTGCCGACAGACGCGGTCAATGCGCGAAACCACGCTGCCGGCCGTGCGTTCGGAAAGGCCGTTCATGCCGAACATGCGAACGTTGACGGCCTGCTGTATGCCTCACGGCTGACCGGCGCGGATGTCTACGCCGTATTCGATCGCGGGATTGGCAAGCTCGATGCGAGCGAGTCCGGCATGTTGCCGGATCATCCGGAGCTACCGGATGTGCTGGACAAGCACAGGGTTGACCTCATTCTCGAACAATAGACTTCGCGGGTGCGCCGAGAGGGTTGGCTTGCGTCGCGCGGGTCGCCGGGGCTGACCGGAGAAGAAAACAATGGGCGTCGGGTCGCTTCAAGCCGGACTCGCCTTGGACCTGCGAGACCGGGGCAAGTCCAGGAAGACCCATCCCACCGCTTCAACCAACCGGAGAAGGCCGCTTGGAATCCATTACCCGGAAGATCGCCACCGGCAAAGTTCAACACCGAACGGGACGTCCCCGAAATGCGCCCTTCGACTGACCCCGGGGCAAGGCAGCCCTTGACCTCACCCAGCATATCCGGCTGGTTGGAGACCTTCCTGGCCTGCCGGGGGGTCGAAGGTCCGGACGGACGGGCGCTGTACGCATACCGGTGTACGGGCGAGGAATTCGGATCGCTTGCCGAGGCGCTGTCCCGGAATTCTCCGCAGGGCGGCTTCGCCTCCCATATGCCGATTCGTGCCTTCGTGCTCTACGCGGCGGAGTGGTGGCAGCGCGAGTACGACGGCCGCCATTGGGCGTGGGAGCCGCTGCTGGAGTCCATCGGGTGGGGAGGAGTCCTCTATCCCGATCTGTACGAGCCCGTCCGGAGAGCCTGGGGTTGGTGGAAGGTCGACCTCGTGCGCCTGCCGACCTCGGTCCGCTATCTGGGGACGTTCGCATGTCAGGGCGGTCTTCCGTTGGCTCTTGTCGGGCACGGTCACAACAGCGTCACGAGGTACTTGCGCGCGGTGCTGAAGCACACCGCCGCGTACCGGCGCTTCGTCGAAGATCCCATCGATCTGGCCCGGGACCAGCAGTATCTCCTGCGCCCACCGACCTTGCGCAGGGATTACGTGTTCCGCTTGGCCGCCGATCTGATCGAAGCGGTGCTGGATCTTCAAGACGACGCCCAAGATGACGAAGACCCGATCAGCACCCTCGATCTGACCCGTCCGGACTGGCGGCGCACGATGCCGCTCGATCTCGAGGATGAGCGGGCAAGGGACCTGTTGACCGGCCTGCTTCGCGAAGCGGGGCGCGATCGGACCTCGCCGTCGGACGACTTCCGCGTCGAACGTTTCCTGCGCCGGACCGGCATCGGATGGCGGCTCGGAGCGCGGGTGCGGCTTCCCGCTTCGATTTCAGCCGATGCCCTCGCGCGGCAGCTCGGAGTGCGGACGGACGAGCTACCGCTTCGCCTGCAAGTCTGCACCGGAGGCGAGAGCACCCGCGGGGTCGGTCTGTACGCTGCCCGGTCGGACGATTTCCTGTTGGCGCGAGACACACGCGGACCGACGGAATTCTGGGACGCGGAAGCGGCGGGCGAAGTCCGCCTCCGGTTCCGTGCCGTAAACCCGATCGGTGAGCCGGTGCTCCCCTACCGGGGCGGCGCCTTGGGCGAGCTTCCGTGGGCTTTCCGAATTGGCGACGACTACGAATTCACAGGTGAGGGGAGCGTCGCCAATCGCTCACCGAAGCTTCTCATACTCGTACCCGACGGATGCGCTCCGGATCGGGGAGAGCCAATCACCGAGCCCCTGATGCCGGGGTCCGAAAGGGTCGCACAAGGCGCCGATACTCAGGTGCGCGTGTTGGGCCGGGCGCTTTGGAAGATCTCGGAACGGACCGCGATCGAAACGGAGAGCGGGCGCTGTGTCATCACTCCGTCTTCGGGGCAGGCGACGGAAGAAGAGTATCGACTGTCCGGCCGGCGCTTCCATGGTCTCGAATCGGCGTGGCCGTTGTTCCGCGGCCCGCCGATCCTCCGCTTGGCCAGAGTGGAACAGCCTGCCCGCGCCGTGCCGGCAGGTGAAGTCGGATGGAGGCAAGCGGGTGGCGACTGGCAGCCGCGTCCCACGGGACCCGGACTCTGGGAGGTGCGGCACGTGCGGGCCGGCGAGCTTCGGCATTTGGGCCGCGCCGGGGTTCTTCCCGAGCGATTCGACTGCTCCATCGAGCCTGGCCCCGACATGAATCAAGGGCACTTGATGCTGACCGGCGGCGAGCACGCGAGGGTGGCCGGAGACGATCCGGACACCGTCGTCACGGCGCGAACCGAGGGAGATGACGTCCGAGTCGAGGTGTCCGCAAAGGATGCGGTCGCGCCTCCGGTGCGGGTGAAGCTGCGCTTGCACTGGCCGGGCGCCGCCGCGCTGGTCGTGGAGGCTCCCTTCCCGGGTCAGGGAGGACGCATCCTGCGGGAGGGGCAGCCTTTGAACCGGGCACTCGCCGTCGATGAGCTTTACGGGGTGCGGGCAATGGCGCTCTCCCCGGACCCCGCCCAGAAATTCCGGATCGAGGGCGAGCTCAAGGCGGAAGATCTGGGTAGCCTGCGTCCCATCGCTTGGTTCCGTCGCCCTCTGCGCAAGTCCGGGGTGACCCATGAGCTTCCGCTCATCGACCTGCGCGCCAGGATGGACAGGCTGCTCTCCGCCTCTTCTTCGAGCGACGCGCGCGTTGACCTGCGGATCGTGGATCGATTCCAGACATGTCACGATACCGCCCGAGTCAGTCGATTCGCGGCTGCGCTCGAATGCGAGCCCGGGATGTCGAGGGTTTCCGTGTCACCTACGATGATTGACGATCATGTGCCGACTTTCGAGGCCATGCCACTCGCCCGCCCGGGCGATGATCCCGTCCTGCTCGACCCCATCGGTCCGGCCGATGCCCCGAACGGGGCCGTACTGCCTCACGACCTGAACCTTGACGAACCCTGGTTGGTGGTCATGCGGCACGGGGAGAGGGTTCGTGCCCGACCTGTCAGGATCGGTGAGCCAGTCCAGTCGGGCGCGTGCAGCGGCCTCGAAAGCTCCGGGGCGCCACGTCTTGCGGAAGCCCTGGGCATCGCGGAGAGCGAACTTCGCACCGAGGAAATCGGCGCGGTGATGAACGACATGCTGACGGCCGGAGATTCGGAATCCGGAGAGGAGGAATGGTCGTTTCTGACCGACTCGTTGCTGCGCGCCGAAGGTCTCCCGGCAACCGCGCTCGACCTTTGCAGGGTATTGGTGACGAAGCCTCGGCTTCTCGTTCGCTCCCTGTTCCGGCTCGAAAGCGCGCCTCGACGGGTACTTTGGCGGCTTGAAGAGGAGCTGCCCTTCAGTTGGCTTCTCATCCGGCGCGAGGTCTGGTGGTGCGAGGCCAAGCGGGCATTCGACCGCCTCTGCGAGCAGCTTGCCGGCGTGATCGACGACGATCATGACCGGATCGCGCGCGAGCATGTAGAGAAGATCCTCGACGAGGGTGCCGACCGGCTTCCCGCCCTCGACACCGTATCCACGGATGTCGCCATGCGGCTGGAAGGCGGTCGCCTGAGCGATGGCTTCTTCGAGGAGCTGCAAGAGGAGCGGAAAAGGCAAACTACCGAGCAGATCCGACTTCGGGCGAGCCTGGACGACTGGCCGAGAGGCGACGGCCGGCGCGAGTGGGCACAGGAACTCGAAAAAGGTGAACTGCTTGACCAACTCAATATGTGGCAAGACCCTGACGAACACCGGAACCGGCAACCGATTTTCGATACGCCAATCGCCGCGGCTTGGTGTTGCTTTCTCTCGAAGCCAACCGATCGCACGGTCTTCCTCGTCAAGCACATCCGTGCGCATGACCCGGAGTGGTTCGACTTGGCCTACAAGGCTGCTTGGTTTCAGCTCGCACGAAAACAGGACGACAGCAGGAACCAACGATGACCGAGACCGTCAGCATCTCGAATCTCATCCAGGATCTCTCGACCCGCTCGGGGCGAGCCATCCTCTCGCAGCTCGGCCTTCGTTCAGGGGCACTCCGTGACTATCTGGAGAAGCTGTACGCGCAGGCCCCCGGCGAGCCCGGATCGTTGCTCGCGGACCCCGTGCTGGAAGCGGCATTCGGGTGGAAGCTCGCCGAACCTGACATGCAGGGGCTCGCGAGTAGCGGCCTGCTTCGCCGGGAGCTGGTCTCCGCAATGGACAAGCCTTCGCGCGAGTACCGCGGCGAGTACCGATTTCCTCGTAACCGAAAGCCCTTTCTGCATCAGCTCGAATGCTGGCGGCTTCTGCTTGACGAAGTACCTCGTTCGGTGCTGGTCACGAGCGGCACGGGCTCCGGGAAGACCGAGTGCTTCCTGGTGCCGATCCTTGAGGATCTGGCGCGGGAACGGGCCGAAGGAGGCGCCCTGACGGGGGTGCGGGCGCTGTTCCTCTACCCGTTGAATGCGCTTATCAACAGCCAGCGTGACCGCCTGCGGGCTTGGTGCAACGGCTTCGGGAGCGACATCCCGTTCTGCCTCTACAACGGGAAGACCCCGAAGACGGCGACGGCCCACGACCAGAGGGGAGCGGGGGCGGAGCAGGTGTCCCGGCAAGCTCTCCGGGAGCGCCCGGCACCCGTGTTGGTCACCAATTCGACGATGCTGGAATACATGCTCGTGCGGACCGAGGATCGACCGATCCTTCAGCAATCCCGGGGGAAGCTCCGCTGGATCGTGCTCGACGAAGCGCATGCCTATATCGGCTCGCAAGCCGCCGAGATGGCGTTGCTGCTTCGGCGGGCCCTCCACCGATTCGAGGTGGACCCGTCGGACGTACGCTTCGTCGCCACCTCGGCCACCATCGGCGGAGCGGACGCCTCTGCCGATTTGCAACGATTTCTCGCGGAGGTGTCCGGAGCACCTTCGGATCGGGTCCACGTTGTAATTGGGGAGCGCTTCGTGCCGCCGTTGCCGCGGCTCGATCCGGCCCGCGTTCCGAAGGACGTGCAGCACCTGCCGGCTGAGGGGCTGTACGACGCCCTCTGCCACCATCCGACCATCAGGGCGATTCGCTTCCCGGCTGACGGAGAAGCCCGCTACGATGAAGACCCTGTGTGAGGAGGCGGGTCTCGGTAACGACGAGGTGACCGCGCTGCTGGAGACGGCATCGACGGCCCGCGACGCCGACCAACCCCTGTTGCCTCTGCGCGTCCACCTGTTCCACCGGACGCAGCGCGGCTTGTGGGGGTGCGTCAATTCGACCTGCTCCGGCCGTGACTGGACAGCCGGTAGCGGATGGGATTTCGGCGCCGTATTTCCCAACCGCCGAACCCGGTGCGAGCACTGCGATTTTCCCGTCTTCGAGCTCGTAGCCTGCCGCGATTGTGGGCAGGAGTACCTGTCCGCCGAAGAGACGTTCGCGGGCGATACCGGCGAGATGAAGCTGAACCCCTGCATCGAGGCGGAGGACGTCGACGAATTCCAATTGGAAGTCGACCTCGACGACGCCGACGATGGAGAGGACGATCCGTCGGATTCTTCCCGCCTGCGCCGGCTGATCTGCGGAGGGGACATCGAAGCGGAGGGAATCGAAGAGCGGCGCCTTGGTCAGGACCGCACCCTTGGCGTGGCGGTAGACGGAGCTCCGGTTCGCCTTTCACCGATCGAGAATGGCCCGGCGGTTTGCCTTCGCTGCGGGGCAAGGGATCATCGCCGCCGATTGCTCCGGGAGCTTCGCATCGGCGCTCCGTTCGCGTTGTCGACCATTGTTCCGACCGCGTTGGAACACACCCCGCCAATGCGAACGGGAGCGGGTCTCCCCAGCCAGGGCAGGCGGCTTCTGGGATTCAGCGATTCCCGGCAGGGCTCGGCACGCCTCGCGGTGCGGCTTCAGCAGGAGGCAGAGCGCAACCGGGTGCGCAGCATTCTCTATCATGCGTTGGCTGAAGCAAGGAAGGTCACGGATACCGACGGCCTACAGAACGAGATAGACGCACTGCGTGAAATCGGCAATCCGGTGCTTCGCCCTCTCCTGGAGCAGAAGGAAGCCGAGCTGGCCAAGGCCCAGGCGGCGAACGGGCTTGGAACGCTGCCGTGGAAAGCAGCCATCGATCGCCTGAAAGGCGACTCGAGTTTGGACCGTATGCGCCGGTACTTCGGGAAGATGACCTGGCTCCCCGCCGATCCGGACGGATTCGCCAACTTTTGCCTCTACCGGGAATTCTTTCGTCGGCCGAAGCGTATGAATTCGGCCGAGACGATGGGTCTCATCTCGCTTCGCTATCCCGAGCTGGAGGGCAAGGAACCGCCACTGGGATGGCCGCTTCGTCCGGAGGATTGGCCCGTATTCCTCAAGCTCGTCCTCGATTTCTTCGTCTGGGACGCCAGCGCGGTGAACGTGGAGGACGCATACCTTCGTTGGATGGGAATCCCGGTTCGCAAACGCTACGTCCAAGGGCCTGGTCACCGTGAGCGGTTGACGCACCACCAGCGAGCTTGGCCGGCTATCCGGCCGAGGATCAGACCAGGGAGGATGCCCCGCCTGTTGCGACAAGCGGCCGGATTGGACGACTCGCCGTCCAGCAACGACAGGATCAACGAAGCGCTCGAACACGCATGGCAGGCATTGCGCCCGTATCTCCAGGCCGTCGGGGACGGATATCTTCTCAAGCTCGACGAGGTGGCCGTGTTGAGCGAGCTCCCATCCGGTGCGATTTGCCCGTACACCGCGCGCGTGCTGGACGCGACGTTGAGCGGCCTGTCGCCCTACCTGCCGGAGCATGGGGAACCGGAAAGGTGCAAGGCGTTCGAGCCGCCTCGCGTGCCCAAGGCGTACTGGCGCGACGCGGCAGGCCGTGCGGCCGACCGGGAAGATGTCGTGGAATGGCTGGAAACCGATCCGAAGGTGCAGAAAGCTCGGGAGCTGGGCATATGGTCCAACCTGAATGATCGGGTCGCCAGCAACGCCCCGTACTTCGAGGCCGCCGAGCATTCCGCCCAGCTCGACGGACAGCGTTTGCGTGACCTCGAAAAGGACTTCAAGGGCGGTGAGCTGAACGTCCTGAGCTGCTCGACCACCATGGAGATGGGCGTCGACATCGGCGGACTCTCGGCGGTAATCATGAACAACGCGCCCCCGAGCTCTATCAACTATTTGCAGCGCGCCGGCCGCGCCGGGCGTCGTGGAGAGGGTGTGTCGTTCGCGCTCACCCTCTGCCCGAGCTCGCCGCACGGCGAACAGGTGTTCGAGAATCCGCTGTGGCCCTTTACATCGACGATAAGCGTCCCCCGGGTAGCGCTCGACAGCGCCCGACTCGTGCAACGGCACGTCAACTCCCTGTGCCTGGGAGCCTTCCTGGACGGCCGTGACGTCCGTCGCCTGAAAACCGGATGGTTCTTCCAGGACGACGGATCCGGATCGAGCCCGGGGAGGCAGTTCATCGGATGGTGCCGCTCGGACGCGGAGGAAGACGAGCGGCTGAACGCGGGCCTGACACGGCTCGTCCAGGGCACCGCACTGGCGGCGAGTGCGCCCGGGAACCTGCTTGCCGGCGCGGCTGAGGCATTGGCGCGGTCGATGGACGCATGGCAGCGCGAAGCAGATGCTCTGCGCAAGGATGCGGAGCAGTTCCGGGACGAACGTTCGGAAGCACGCGCTCCGGCCGTCATCGCGATAGAACGGCAGCTACGTCGGTTGGAAGATGAATACCTGCTGAGCGAGCTGGCCAATCGACAGTTCCTCCCCGGCTATAGATTTCCCACCGGGGTCGTCAGCTTCATTCCAACGACGATCGATGAGCTGAAACGGCAACGGGCAGCACGCGAAGGACGAGAAGAACGAGAAGAAGCGTTTGGCAAACGCATGGGCTACCCCTCGCGTCAGATGGAGATGGCGATTCGGGAGTATGCGCCCGGAGCGGAGATCGTCATGGACGGGCGCGTGTACGAGTCTGCCGGCGTGACTCTCAACTGGCACCTTCCGCCCGGCGTAGAGGGTGTGAGCGAAGTACAGGCCCTCCGCCACGTGTGGCGCTGCCGCCACTGCGGTGCGACCGGCGACGCACCCTCGCCGCCTGACCGGTGTCCGGCGTGCGAGAGTTCGATCAAGGCAACGAAATATCTCGATCCCGCTGGATTCGCGGTCGATATCCGCCATGCACCCCACAACAACGTCGTCTCTCCGAATTTCGTCCCGGTGGAGCCGCCCTGGATAAGCTGTCCGACCCCTGAATGGGCATCGTTCGCCGATCCTCGGATCGGGCGCTTTCGGTACGCGGACTCCGGCCACCTGTTTCACGGAAGTCGCGGTCTGAACGGCCACGGGTATGCCGTCTGCCTGCGGTGCGGACGCGCCGCGTCGGAGACCGGTCCCGCATCGGAGCGGGACGTCCCGGACGCCCTTCAGGACGGACACCCGCGGCTTCGCGGCGGAAAGGAACCGGACGGCAGCAGCCGCTGCACTGGAACCGGATTCGCAATCCAGCGTGGGCTCTCGCTTGGAGGCAGCCGCACCACCGACGTCTTCGAGCTCCAGCTTTTCGGTCTGCAAGACCGGGGCGCAGCCCTGTCCCTCGGGATCGCTCTGAGACGCGCCTTCTGCGGGCGTCTCGGCATCGAGGAGCGGGAGGTGGGAGTCTGCGTGCGTCCGGGCAGGGCGCCTGACGAAACGGTCCTGCAATCGATCTTCCTCTACGACGAAGCGACGGGCGGCAACGGATACGTGGCGGCGCTCCGGGATCGCGTTGCTGCGGCGCTACGCGAGTCGATCCGCATCCTCGACTGTGGAAAGAAGTGCGACGCCGCCTGTCATGGCTGCCTGCTGACCTTCGATACCCAGTACGACTCGGCCAAGCTCGACCGGCATGAAGCCCGAGCCTTTCTCACCGACGAGCGGCTTGCTGGACTCGCTCTCGATGAGCGCCGCCAGCTCCTCGGACCGGACTCCCAGGTACCGACGCGGCCGTTGTATCGGCATCTCGCAGAAGTTGCGGGGGAGTCAGGGGTAGCGGAGATCCGGCTCTGGATGGGTGGCGATCCCGACACCTGGGACGTAGAGGCGTTCCCTTTGTACCGTGAGGTCCTTCGATGGGTCGATGACGGCCGACTGGTCCGCCTGTTCATCGCACCGGAGACTTGGACCGGACTCGATGATGGAGCCCGCCATTCCCTGGCCGCCCTGGTCGCTGCCGGGCAGGGCCGGATCGAAGTACACCGTGCCGTGGCGCCGATCCCCGACTCGAAGAACGGCGTGGTGGTCGCCGCAACGGGAGGACAGCAGGGATCCGTCCGGTGGGCGTCGTCGAACGAAATTGTGCTGCCCATGAACGACGCCTGGGGGCGATCCCCGGAAGATGGGTGGCTCGTCTACGCACGGATTGGCGGCCCCCTCCCGGAGATCGAAGCCCCTGCAGTAGCGATTGACCAGCTTCGCCCTCGACCCGAAGGTACGGTGGCGATGCTCACCATTCGCAAGGAGCTCGACGGACGCACAGAAGGATTCGGCTCGCGGTTCTGGTCCGTAGTCGAGGACCATTGCTGCCCTCTGAGGGACCAGCTCGAAAATGGCGGCCCAATAGGGGAAGTGAGCTATTCGGATCGCTATATCGCGACCCCGTGGGCTCTGCTGCTCATACGCGAAGTGTTGCTCGATCTGGTGCGTAGCGAGCGGGCCGACTCCGGGACCGCCCTTCGAGTGCTCACGCGGGAGCTGAGGCGTCGTGACGCTCGCCCGATTCACGACGGGCGGTCGATCAGTGATCCGTGGCAGGATGACGGTGCACGGGAGTCGTTCTTCACGGAAGCGCTCGGAGCGGGCCGTGGTCGCCTGCGGTGGAAGGGGGCGCTCAAGCTTGAAACCGGTGCCGCGCCCCACTTCCGAGAGCTTCGGCTCGATTGGGCGGATGGTGTGGCATGGACCCTCAAGCTGGATCAGGGTGTAGGTTACTGGCGGTGCAGGCCGTCTGCCGACTTTCCGTTCGACAGGACATCGCGAGAACAGATACAACCCTTCAACCAGATCACCGGACGATGCCGGGCGGCCTCGCAGGGTAATCATCCCACCTATATCTATATCGCCAAGGCGTAGACCGGTCTGGTGTCCGCGGAGCCTGTCCCCGGGGAAGCGGGAGGCAGTCTCGATTTCGGCATGATGGATACCTCCTCACCAAAGGGTCAGGGGTCCACCAAACCGGGGCAACTCCAGGCGAACATGTCCCGTCTGTGGCTCGTCCGCGACCATGTCGCTTTCAGTGCCTTCAGGGGGAGGCTCAGCAGGTGTGCCAGCTTGATCGGCGACCGTGTCTCCTTCGTGCTCATCCTTCGTTCTCCGTCCCTTCTTGATGCTGTAGCCTTCGTCGTACCGTGACTGCGGCCCGCTCAGGTCCGGTCGAACACCGCCGCCAAGCGGGCGCATGAACCACGAGAGCCATGACGAAGAACGTCATTCATCGTGCTGCCGGTCGATCCCCCCTCCATCGCCGTCGGATCAGGATTTCGCGAACGGCGCGCGGCGCGTCAGGTCCGGCTCGGCGGCGGTCGGGGGCCCGTGCGAACGAGCGTTTCGCCGTCGTCGGCGAAGACCTCGACGGGGATCGGAAGGTTCGGTGCGCTCGCCAGACGGGCATCCGTGGTCAGGAGAGGACCGTCCAGAACTTCCGCCAGCGCGACGTACGCGGCGTCGTACGCCGTGAGGTTGGAGCGCCACGACCAGATACGACCCAACATGGGCCGATGGCGATGGCGTCGGAGATCGAGATCCTCCAGTATCCCGACGGCCTGCGTCGCGCGATCCATCGTGACGAGCTTCGCGTTCACGTAGCGTCGGAGCACGTTGATGACTTCGAGATCGACCAGCTCGGGGCCATGCATGGAGATCCCCGGATCGGACAGGCGCCGGCGGATCCTCACGCCGGGTGCGGTGACGAGCACCAGTTCGACGACCGCGGAGGCGTCCAGCACCACGATCACGTCGAATTCACCGCTCGTTCCGGTCTTCTCGCAGGATGTCGGCAGGCGGGGGGTCGAGATGGATGGGCGGCAGCTCGGCAATCCGGGCGAACACTTCTTCGCGTGTCGGCCGGTCCAGAGACTGCCGGATTTCACGCAGGACGTAGTCCGACATGGACATGGCGGCGTACGCCGCCCTCGCCTTCAGGCGAGCATGCAGGTCGTCCGGAACGTTTCGGATCTGGAGCATCTTGGACATGCGAAGATGATGGTTTCATGTTTTGCACATGTCAAGCCCCACACCACCGCGTGCCGGTGACGTGGCCAGGAACGTGGACGGCAAAATATCGAACCGCTCCGGGAATCCCGGAAGGTGATTGGCTTGTGAGAAACTGGCGAGGACTCCGCCGCCTCGCTCGCATCGGATCGTGAACGCCCCCGAACGGGGAGCAAGGAGAACGCCCATGAACATTTTCATATGCCTCGGTGCGCTGCTCTTCGGCATGGCATTGGCGGGTTTGATCTTCTTGCTGCTCACGACCCCGCCCGCTGCTTCGCTGCGCGACTCCCGCGACGAGCCGGAGGAGACGAGCCGTTGAACGGACGGAGCGCACGTTCCCCGACGGCGGTGCACGTGCGCATGGGCTTCGGCAGCGGGCGCGTTGTTCCAGGAATACGAGCGGCGGAAAGTTTGGACGGGGAGCGCCGCCTCCTTGACTGACCAACTGGACGCGGCATCGGGGTGGGGGATCACGCAACCCGGCCGGAGTCAGGCTTGGCGAAGGGCCGGCTTATCCCGCGCCGGCGCGCACGCGGCCCAGAGGCGCTCCGGGGTGGCGGGCATGTCCACGTGCCCGACCCCGAGGGGGGCGAGGGCGTCGACGATCGCGTTCATCACCGCCGGGCAGGCCGCGGTGCATCCGGACTCTCCGACACCCTTGACCCCCAGCGGGTTGGTGCGCGCGGGCACGCAGTTGCGCTTGAAATCGATCGTGGGGAGGTCGTCGGCGCGAGGAATGGCGTAGTCCATGAAGCTGCCCGAGACGAGCTGGCCGGTGTCCGGGTCGTAGACGGTGCGCTCCAGCAGCGCCTGCCCCAGGCCCTGCGCGACGCCGCCGTGGACCTGGCCTTCGAGCAGCATCGGGTTGATGGCCACGCCGTGATCGTTGACCGCGGTGTAGCGCACCAGGGCGAGGGCGCCGGTCTCCGGGTCGATCTCGACCTCGCACACGTGGCATCCGCAAGGGTAGTTGTACTGCTTCGCGCGATAGTGGCTGGTGGCCTGCAAGCCGATCTCGTTCGACTCGGGAAACGACGCGGGCTCGAACGATGCGGCGACGACCTCGCGCAACGAGATGCGGCGGTCCGTGCCGGCGATGGTGAAGGTGCCGGCGGCGAAGGTGAGGTCTTGCGCGCTCGCCTCCATCCGCTCCGCCGCGATGCGCCGCCCGCGCTCGACGATGGCCTCGGCCGCCAGCGTCACCCCCATGCTCGCGACGGTCGCGGTGCGCGAGCCGCCCGAGCCGCTGCCGGGGCCGACGACGTCGCTGTCGCCTTGCAGCACCTGCACGGAATCGAACGGTACCCCGAGCCGGTCGGAGGCGACCTGCGCGAACGTCGTCTCGTGGCCGTGGCCCCCGGCCTGCCCGGTGAGCGTCACCGTGAGCTCTCCGGAAGGCCGGAACACGAGCGTCACGCGGTTGTCGAGGTAGCCGTCCGGCTCCTGGAAGAGCGCGAAGCCGAAGCCGCGGAGCCTCCCGCGCGCCCGCGCCTCCTCGCGCCGCGCCTCGAACCCCGCCCGATCCGCCAGCGCCAGTGCGTCGTCCATGTTGGCCGCGAACTCGCCGCTGTCGAGCTCGATCCCGGTCCCCGTCACGTAGGGCATCGCCTCGGGCGGCACCACGTTCAGGCGGCGGAGCGCGGCCGGGTCGCGGCCGGTCTCGCGCGCCGCGGCGTCCACGAGGCGTTCGATCACGTGGTTGTACTCGGGCTTGCCCGCTCCCCGGTAGGCGTGGATCGGCACCGTGTTGGTGAACACCACCCGGGTCCGCGCGTGCCATGCCGGGATGCGGTAGACGCCGGTGATGCAGCGGCTGCCGCCCACGGTGGGGATGGTCGGTGCGGCGGCCGTCGAGTACGCGCCCATGTTCGATACGGTGCGGGTGCGGATCGCGAGGAACCGGCCTTCGGCGTCGAGCGCGAGCTCCGCCTCGGTCACGTGGTCGCGCCCCTGGCCGTCGCTCAGGAAGCTCTCCGAGCGTTCCGCGATCCACTTCACCGGCCGCCCGAGCCGCCGGGCGGCCCAGGCGGCGAGGACATGCTCCGGGTAGGGCGGGATCTTGATGCCGAACGCCCCGCCGACGTCGTCGGTGATGACGCGGATCCGGGATTCCGCGACCCCGAGCGACCGGGCCAGCGGCGCGAGCAGGGGGCCGACGCCCTGCGACGGCGTCCGGATCGTGTACCGGCCGTCCCTCGGCTCGTACTCGGCCACCACCCCGCGGGTCTCCATCGGCGCGACGACCACCCGGTTGTTGGCGATGGCGAGCCGGGTGACGTGGGCCGCGCGCGCGAACGCATCATCGGCGGCGCCCGCGTCGCCGCCTTCCCAGTCGAGGGCGACGTTGCCGGGGGCGGACGGCCAGAGCCGGGGGGCACCCGCATCGAGGGCCGCGCGGCCGTCGACCACCACGTCGAGCGCCTCGTAGTCGACCATGACCCGATCGGCCGCTTCTTGCGCGGCCCGGCGCGTGTCCGCGACGACCATCGCCACCGGGTCGCCGACGTGCATCGCCCGCTCTCCCGCGAGGAGCGGATGTGCGACGTTGACGGCCTTCTCGCCGTCGCGGCCCGTCACCCCGTTCGGCTCGCTCAGCGGTGCGACGCCGTCCGCCTCCAGATCGGCGTGCGTGAACACCGCGAGAATCCCCGGCGCTGCCGCCGCCTCCGTGGTGTCGATGGCGACGATCCGCGCGTGCGCATGGGGAGAGCGCACGATCCACGCATGGGCCTGGCGGGCGCGCTCGACGTCGTCGATGAACCGGCCCCGCCCGCTGAGCAGGGCGGCGTCTTCGCGCCGCGGGACGCGCGCGCCGATGACGGCTGCGCCGACGGGAGGATCGACGGTCACGGCGTGAGTCTCGCGGATGTGGGTGACGGGCGCTTACCGGGGGTTCGACCACGGGTGCTCGCGGAGATGTTCGCCGGGTGCTTCGCAGCGATGTCCGCCGGGACGACCGGCACCGCCGGATGAGCACGGCGGCCGGTGACGGGAGAGTCGGTCATTGCACAATCCTCGCCAGAGGGTGTCGGGTCATTGATCCGTGAAGCGGGGCGCGAGGCAAGTCCTGGCTTCGGAGTCAAGGCCGGCGGGTGCGTACGGCAGCGTCCGGACGCTGCTACACCTTCTACACGAGCTCCTCCGGAAGCCGGCCATTCCCGCAGCCAGGCACGCGCGCTTTCCATCCCAGGCGCGTGGGTGCGCACGATGCCCAGAACCGCTCCGTGTGGTTCGACTCGATCAGGTGCGCGAGCTTGTGCACGACAAGTGTGGGCGACGACTACCCGGTCGAGATACATCACCAGCTCGATCGGCGCGTCGAAGCCCGTGAGCAGCATGTGGTTGACGATGAGGACGCCGGTGTCGCCGCGCACACCGGCGTCCTCGCCCCCGAAGGGCAGCTTGAAGCTCTTGATGTCCGCCTCGTGCCGGGACGGGTCCGAATGGGCCTTGAGATGCGGCGGATCGTTGTGGCTGCCGGAGATGACCACGGCCCTTCGCATGGCCTTGAGTGGTTCCGGATCCAGCCTTCCGGGGTTGCCCTGTCGTTCCAGCTTCGCAACCGCGTCCGCGGGCGCCGCGTCGAGATGCCTCCGGTAACGAAGGGCCGCCTCGCGCGACGTGGCCATCACCTGCGTCTTGTAGCCGTTCGGGTACATGGGTCAGGTAGTGCCCGACCATTTCCAGCCACGGGTTGATGACCTCGATCCGTTCGCGCAGCACGGACGGCATCAGCACCTCGGCGAAGCTCTCGCGGAAGGTGTCCGCCGGACGTTGCTGGTTGCCGAGGTCGATGATCTCCCAACCGAGCCCCGCGAGCTGGTCCAGCAAGGGCTTCCCGGCGTGGTGGCGCTCTTCGAGCCGATGCGGTTGCGCCGTCATGACGGCCATTGCGGCGGCGTCCGCGAGGTCCGGTCGGGATGAGGTCGCTTCACTTGGATCACCCGCGTCATTGGAGACGCGGGTACGCACCGTCCCCACGAACAGGCCCACAACGACGATGATGATGTGAGGCACGCTCGGCCGCGCCGGCTCATCTGCTTCGCGCGGTCGAGCAGCTCGGCGCTCGTCTCGCACTCGATGATCCACTCTCCGATCTCGGCCAGACGCTCCGGGTGGAGATTGGATGTGACGTTTCGGGAAGATGCGAGTCGGACTCGTCGAGGCAATGCGCCGCATAATCTGGGGTGATTCGACATGTGGCGATGAATCTGTTGAAGCGCGAGCCGACGGAGATCAGCGTCGGGAAGAAGCGAATCCGGGCGGCGCTGAACGATGGCCTCCACGATAACGTATTGATGGGACAGTGATTTTATACGCGGCTGCCCTGGGTTCAGCGTGAGCGCAGCTTCGGATCGAGCAGGTCCCGCAGCGCGTCGCCGAAGAGGTTGAAGCCGAACACCGCGAGGGTGATCGCGAGCCCCGGGAAGATCGAGAGCCACGGGGCGCTCTCGAGGAACTCCTCGGCGCCGCCCTTGAGCATCAGCCCCCACGCCGGGGTCGGGTCCTGCACGCCCATGCCGAGGTAGGAGAGCACCGCTTCGAGCAGGATGGCCTGGCCGACGAAGTAGGTCAGCATGATGAGGAAGGGGGCCATCACGTTGGGGGCCATGTGGCGCAGGATGATGCGGGCGTGGCCGAAGCCGAGCGCCCGCGCCGCGTCCACGTAGGGGATCTCGCGGATCGAGAGCGCGCTGGAGCGGACCACCCGTGCGCACTGGGGAATGAAGGGGATGGTGATGGCGATGATCACGTTCTGGACGCCCGGCCCGAGGGTCGCGACCACCGCCAGCGCCATGATGATGAGGGGGAAGGCGAGGAACACGTCCACGATGCGCTGGACCACCAGATCGAAGATCCCGCCGAAGTAGGCGCTGGCGACCCCCAGGATCAGCCCGAGCGTCGCCCCGAGGAACGCGGCCACCAGCCCGATGAACAGGGCGGTGCGCGCGCCGTAGAGGACGCGGGTGAGGATGTCGCGGCCGAATTCGTCGGTGCCCATGACGAACTCGGCGTTCGGCGGGGTGAGCATGTCCTCCAGCGAATTCCGCTCGGGGTCGAAGGGGGTCAGGAAGTCCGCGAACCCCGCGGCGAAGGCCATGACGAGCACGACGAGCGCCCCCGCGGTCCCGAGGGGCTGCTTGCGGGCGAGGCTCCACAGGCGGGCGCCGAGGGGCTTCTTCAGCGCTTCGAACTCGCCGGTGTCGATGAAGGCTTGCGGCGTTGCCACGGGTCCCTCCTCCGGACCGTCCGCGCTAGCTGTAGCGGATGCGCGGGTCGAGCCACGCATACAGGATGTCCACCACCAGGTTGGTCATCACGAAGATCAGCACCACGAGCATCACGAGGTGCTGGGTCAGGGCGAAGTCCTGGTTGCCCACCGAGTCCACGAACAGCTTGCCGAGGCCGTTCAGGTTGAAGACCTGCTCGGTGACCACGAGCCCGCCCATGAGGAAGGCGAACTCGATGGCGATGATCGTCACCACCGGCAGCAGGGCGTTCTTGAGCGCGTGCCGGTTGATGACCACCCGCTCGATCAACCCCTTGGCGCGGGCGGTCCGCACGTAGTCTTCCCGCAGCACCTCCAGCATCGCGGAGCGGGTCATGCGGGTGGCGACCGCGGAGTAGCGGTAGCCGGTGGCGAGGGCCGGCCAGATGAGCTGGGCGAGGTTGCCGAGCGGATCCTCGAAGGGGGAGACGTAGTTGATGGGGGGCATCCAGCCCGCCCCGAACCATGCCTGGGTGACGATCAGCAGCCCCAGGATGATCATGATGCCGAGCCAGAACGAGGGGATGCCGATGCCCGCGATGCTGAACGCCCGCACCGTGTAGTCGATCCAGGTGTTCTGCTTGACCGCGGAGAGGATGCCGAGCGGCAGCGCGATGATCACCGCCACGAGGGTGGACATGATCGCGAGCTGCAACGAGAGCTTGAAACGTACCTGGATCTCGCGGGTGACCGGCTGGCCGGTCCACATCGACTTCCCGAGGTCGCCGGTGAAGTAGCCGCCGGCGAAGGCGATGAACTGCTTGTGGAGCGGGTCGTCGAGGCCGAGCTCCTTCCGGCACAGATCGATGTCTTCCTGCGCGGCGAAGAGCCCGGTGCCGGCGAGGCGGACCTCGCAGACGTCGCCGGGAAGCAGCCGCAGGAGGAAGAAGACGAGAAGCGCCGCCCCGATCAGCGTCGGGATCATGAGGAGCAGGCGCTTGACGACGTACTGGTACATGTCGGTGCGGTTTGCGGGGTCGGGGTCGGTGACATCGCCGGCGCCTCCCTCCGCGGGGGCGCCGGCGTACCGGCGTGCCGGACCCCTGTCGGGCGCCTACATCAGCGACCTGTCGACCCAGACGTTGTCGAGCTGCTGGTTCAGGTAGTGGCTGGGTGCGATGTTCCACCCCTTCACGTAGGAGCGATGGGGGTTGATCTTGTACCACCACAGGGAGATGCCCATGTGGGCCATCTCGTCCAGCGCCCGCTTCTCGTACTGGCGCATGAGGGCGCGCTGCTCGTCCACGGTCGGGGCGCGCTCCAGCCTGCCGTAGACGTCCTCCAGCACCTGGTCCTCGTACTGCCCGTAGTTGTTGCCGGAGCTGCCGAGGAACTTGGTCACGTCCGCGATGGGGTTGATGACCGACTGGCAGTTGAAGTCGATGGAGACGTCGAACTCGTGCGACTTGCGCAGCGCCGCGTAGAACTGCGGCGTCGGGCGCACGTGCTGTTCGGCCTTCACCCCGACCTTCGCCCACTGGTCGATGAGCCACGTGCCCACGACCTTGTAGGGCTGGTCCACGTCGCGGTTGTTGTAGTCGATCGTGAGATCGGTCGCACCCGCTTCTTCGAGGAGGCGTCTCGCCTCGGCGCGCGATGCCTCGACGTCGCGGCCGTAGCCGGCGAGCTGCACCAGCTCTTCCTCGCTCGCGGCCAGCGGATGGCCGGGGAACACCACCCCGCCCACCGTCTTCACGATCGCGATCCGCGAGAGGTACTTCGAGCCGCCCCAGCGGTCCACCGCGAGGGTCAGGGCGCGGCGCACCCGCGGGTCGTCGAAGGGCTTGCGCGTGTGGTTCGAGGTGAAGAGCAGCACGCAGTTCCAGTCGCTCTCCTGCACCCGGAGCTTGTCGCCCAGCGCGTTGACCATGTCGTCGCGCGCCTTCGGGGGGAAGCCCCGGAACTCGATCGCGGCCCGGTTGCCCCGGATCGCCTGGATGCGCACCGACATCTTCTTGGCGATGATCGCCTTGAAGCCGTCGAGGTGCGGCTGCCCCTCGTGGTGGTAGTCGTCGTTGCGCATCCCTTCCACGAACGCCCCCGGCTGGTGCTGGACGAACTTGAACGGCCCGGAGCCGTTCACGTTGTTCCGGTGCCAGTCGAAGCCGTGCTCGTCCAGGTCCTTCTTGCTGTAGATCCAGTTGAAGGGCGTGGCCAGCGCCGGCAGGAAGGCGCCGGAGGGGAACTTCAGGTTGAACACGATGTTGGTGTCGTCGGGGGCTTCGACCGAGTCCACCATCTTGAAGAACGCCTTGCGGGCGCTGGGCACGCCCTCGGGCGGGAAGATGATCCTGTCGTAGGTGGCCTTGACGTCCTGGGCGGTCAACGGCGTCCCGTCGTGGAACCTCACGCCCTCCTTGATCCGGAAGGTGAACGTCTTGCCGTCGTTGGTCGGCTCCGGGACGTCACCGACGCAGAGGTCGCAGACGAAGTCCGAGGACTGGGGGTTGTCCGGGTCGACCCGGATCAGCAGGCTGTAGAACGGCGCGTAGGGATGGATGACGGAATAGGTCGTCTCCCGGTGGCCGTCCTTCGACGGTGCCTCGCCGGCCACGACGAAGTCCAGGATCCCTCCCTTCCGGGGGGTCTCGGCGTTCGCGGCCTGGGCGTAGAGACCGAGCCCCACGGCGCCGCCGAGCAGCGCCGTGGCGGCGGCCTTGACTCCAAAGCGTGTCATCGTGCTCCTCCTCGATGGATTGAATGCAGCTCCGTTGCGTTTTGTCGGTGTACCGCCGGTCCTTCGGCGGGACGTGTCCCGCGGTCGTCGCCGATCCGCCGGCGACCGTTCGAGATCGTGGCTCACGACACCTCCGGGCACGCCACCCAGTGGTCCGGGCGCAGCTCGCGCAACGCGGGGACCTCGGTGCGGCAGCGCTCGACGGCCAGGGGGCAGCGCGGATGGAACACGCAGCCGGAGGGCGGGTTCAGCGGGCTCGGCACCTCGCCCTTCAGCGTCTGGTGCAGGCGCTGCGCTTCGACCCGCGGGTCCGGGACCGGCACCGCCGAGAGCAGCGCCCGGGTGTACGGGTGCATCGGATTGTCGAAGAGATCGTCCGATTCGGCCAGCTCGACCACCTTCCCGAGATACATCACCGCGACCCGGTTGCACAGGTGGTGGACGACGCTCAGATCGTGCGCGATGAAGAGGTAGGTGAGCTCGAATTCCTCGCGCAGATCTTCGAGCAGGTTGATGACCTGCGCCTGGATGGACACGTCGAGCGCCGACACCGCCTCGTCGCAGATGATGAACTCGGGGTTCAGGCTGAGCGCGCGGGCGATCCCCACCCGCTGGCGCTGGCCGCCGCTCATCTCGTGCGGGTAGCGGTCCGCGAACTTCGCCGGCAGTCCGCACACGGTGAGGAGCTCGGCGATGCGGCGGTTGCGCCGGCCCGCGTCCGGCTCGATGCCGTGGACGCGCATCGGCTCGCCCAGGATGGAGCCGACCTTCATGCGGGGGTTGAGCGAGCTGTACGGGTCCTGGAAGATGACCTGGATCTTCTGCCGCCAGGGGGTCAGCTCCTTGCTCGTCAGGCGTTCGAGGTTGACGCCCTCGAACACGATCTCCCCCGAGGTGGGGCGATCGAGCTGGAGCACGCATCGCCCGGTCGTGGTCTTGCCGCAGCCCGATTCCCCGACCAGCCCGAGGGTCTCGCCCTTCCCGATCGAGAAGCTCACGCCGTCCACCGCCTTGACGTGGCCGACGGTCTTCTGGAACACCAGTCCTTCCGTGACCGGGAAGTACTTCTTGAGGTTTCGGACCTCGAGGAGGGTTTCGCCTGCGGCGCCGCCGCCGCCTTCGGCGCCGGCGTCGCCATTGGCGCCGGATGAGGCGGAGGCGGCAGGAGCGTTCATGCGTTGCCCGCCTGGTCGCCATGAAGATCGTTCGCACGGCGGCATGCGGCGATCTGGCCGTCTCCGACCGCCTCGAGGGGCGGGATCGACCGGGCGCAGGCATCGAGCGCCCACCGGCAACGCGGCCGGTACGAGCAGCCGTCGTCGAGCCGCGTCAGGTCCGGCGGCTGTCCCTCGATCGGCACGAGGCGCTTGCCGCGATGCACGTCCATGCGCGGCACCGAGTTCAGCAATCCGATGGTATAGGGATGGTGCGGGTCGTGGTAAATCTGGTCCGCCGTCCCCGATTCGACGATCTTGCCCGCGTACATCACGATGACCCGCTCGGCGTAGCGTGCGACCACGCCGAGGTTGTGGGTGATCACGATCAGCGCCACCCCCATCCGCTTGGTGAGGCTGCGCATCAGTTCCAGGATCTGGGCCTGGATCGTGACGTCGAGCGCGGTGGTGGGCTCGTCGGCGATGATGAGCCTGGGGTTGCACGAAAGAGCCAGCGCGATCATCACCCGCTGGCGCATGCCCCCGCTGAAGTGGTGCGGGTACTGCTTGAGGCGCCGCTCGGGCTCGCCGATGCCGACCATGCCGAGCAGCTCGATCGCCCGCCGGTCCGCCTCCGCCTGGCTCAAGCCCATGTGCAGCATCATCGTCTCGGTGAGCTGAAGGCCGATGGTCAGCACCGGATTGAGCGAGGTCATCGGCTCCTGGAACACCATCGAGATCCGGCCGCCGCGCACGTGGCGGATCTCCTCGTCGCCCATCGTGAGCAGGTCCTTGCCGCCGAAGAGGATCCTGCTGCCTTCGAGGATCTCGCCGGGCGGATGCGGGATGAGGCGCAGGATCGACATCGCGCCGACCGACTTGCCGCACCCCGATTCACCGACGATCGCGACGGTCTCCCCCTCGCTCACCTCGTAGGTGATGCCGTCGACGGCTTTGACGGTGCCTTCGGAAGTATGGAAGTGGGTCCGGAGATCCTCGACTTCGAGCAGCGTGGGCACGGCGATTCCTCGTTCACTGCGAAGCGCGCGGTGTTCCGACCGGGGCTCCGGCGCGCGCGTCTGCGGAGCAGGCGCCGTGGAGCAACGGTAGGAGCGGGCTGGCTGAAAGTCAACGAGAAGCCTTGTTCAAGGAGACCGGAGGGTGTGAGCCCGGCGGGAATCGTTCGCGAGGAGGCCGTCAGGCGCCCGGCGTCGCCGGCTCGGAGAGCGTCCCTCCCATCCGATCGAGGGCGCGCCGGACGTTCGCGGCGCTGTTGGCGTACGAGAACCGCACGTACCCTTCGCCGAACGCGCCGAAGCTCGTGCCCGAGACCGCCGCGACCCCTGCCTCTTCGAGCAGGCGGCGCTGGAGGACGCCGCTGGACATCCCGGTCCCGGTGACGTTGGGGAAGGCGTAGAACGCGCCGCCGGGATCGCGGCAGGTGACGCCGGGCAGGGCGTTCAGCCCCTCGACGATGATCCGCCGGCGCTCGTCGAACGCCGCCACCATCTCCCCGACGCTGTCCTGCGGGCCTTCGAGCGCGGCGATGCCTGCGAACTGCGCGGAGGCGTTGACGCATGAGTGGCAGTTCACCGCGAGCCGGATTGCGCCATCGACGAGAGCTTCCGGCCACACCGCGTAGCCCAGGCGCCATCCGGTCATCGCGTAGGTCTTGCTCCAGCCGTCGAGCAGGATCAGGCGGCCGGCGATCTCGGGGTAGCCGAGCAGGCTTGCGTGCCCGCGTCCGCCGTAGGCGATGCGGGCGTAGATTTCGTCGCTCAGGACCGCGACGTGCGGGTGCTCGGCGAGCCCGGCGACGAGCCGGTCCAGCGCCTCGCGCGGAATCGCGCCGCCGGTGGGGTTCGCGGGGGAGTTGACGATGATCAGGCGGGTGCGCGGCGTGACGAGCGAGAGCACTTCGTCCGGGTCGAACGAGAAGTCCTTCTCCTCCAGCAGCGGGATCGGCACCGCGGCGGCGCCGCTGAAGCGGATGGCGGATTCGTAGATCGGGAAGCCCGGGTTCGGGTAGAGGATCTCCGCCCCCGGCTCACCGAACATCATCATCGCGAAGAACATCGTCACCTTGCCCCCGGGGACGACGACGATCCGGTCGGGGTGCACCTCGACGCCGCGGCGCAGCGCAACGTCCGCCGCCACCGCCTCGCGGAGCCGCAGGATCCCGGGGGAAGGGGTGTAACCGTGGTGGCCGTCCCGCAACGCCTTCGCCCCTGCCTCGACCACGTGCGGCGGGGTCTTGAAGTCCGGCTGGCCGATGCCGAGGTTGATGACGTCGCGCCCTTCGCGCGCGAGCGCCTCGGCTCGGGCGAGCACCTCGAACGCAGTTTCGGTGCCGAGCACCGCCATCCTCTGCGCCTGCTGCATCGGCTCCCTCCCGGAATCGGCGCGGAACGCCCCGATTGATCGGACCCGGGCGGCGCGGGCAGCCTCGGGGTCCGGCAGACTGCAAGTATAGCCGCCCGGGATCGTGGCGGCGCGGCGACCGGAACGAGCGGCGCTTGCGCCGGTCGTCCCGAGGGCTTCAGAAGAGATCGACCGCGATCGGGCAGTGATCGGAGGGGAGGCCCCGGCGGGCGTCCGCATCCGCATCGGTCCATACGATCTGCCGGAACGACGCCTCGTCCACCCGCTGCCAGGCGCGTGCGCCGAATACGAAAAAATCGATCGGATGGCGGTGGTGGCGGGAGGTTCCGCGCCAGCACGCCGGCTCCAGGCCGGCCGGCAGCCGGTGGAGTTCCAGGCCCGGCGGGTCGGCGTCGTCGATGGCGCGCCACAGGTGGTCGCGTGGCCCGTACCGGTCCACCGCACGGTTGAAATCGCCCAGCACCACGAACGGCACGCCTTCGCGCCAGCGGGCGTCGATCCAAGATTCGAGGGGTTCGACCTGCCGGGCGAGCCGGCGGCAGGCCCGGTTGCGGGAGGCATCGAGGCTCTTGGTAAAGCAACCCGACTTGAGATGGACGTTGAGCAGGCGGAGGGTTTCTCCCTCCCGCCGGACCCTGAGGTCGACGCCCCACCGGAGCTGGCGACGAGCGCCCGACTCGAGCCCCAGGGCTTCGTACTCGCGCTTCTCCACTGCATCGAACCGGCCCTTGCGCACCGCGAACCCGTTGTAGATGTCGTCGTAGCACGGGTCGTAGCGTCCGGAGAAGTAGAGCGCGTAGTCTCGGGGAGGAAAGACACGGGCGGCGGCCCGCGGCCCGTTGACCTCCTGAAAGGCCACGACGTCCGCGTTGAGGGCGCGGGCGTAACGGGCGAGGGTTTCGTAGTCCTCGTCGCTCCGGGCAACTGCGCCGCGCCACAGCGCACCGCCCGTGCGCCAGTGCAACAGGTTGAGGTTCCAGCTCGCGATCCGGATCCGCCCGCCCGGCGCGGGGGGTGTCCCGGCCTGCGACGGGATTGCGCCGGCCGGCGTCCCGCCGGCGCCAACGGCCGCTCCGCCGCCCGGGCCTGGCCCGTCTCCGCCGTCACCCGTGCAGCCCGGGCGGCTCGCTCCCGCCCGGTGACAGTGGCAGGTGTTGCCTGCGCGATGGTTGTGGCAGCCGTCCCTGGCGACGCCGCCCGGATGCGCCGCCGCCACGGCGGAAAGCAGTGCTGCCGCCGCGGCGGCCGTGGCGGCGCTTGGCATTGTCCACCGGATGCGGGTCATGGCGCCTCCCCGTCCCGGCGTTGCCGGAGCCGGAATCCCGCGAACGGGCGATTCTTCGTCACGTTGCCGAAGATTTCACGAACGGGAAGCCGACGAAATCGACCCGCAGATGATCCCGGACCGTCTCTCGAAGTCGTGTCCTCCAACGAGCGAACCCAGGGCGAGAGCGGTATCCCGGGACGCCGGCGCCCGCCTTGATCGGAAACTCCGGCCTGCCGCCCGCCTCCGCGGTATCCCGGCACGCCGGAGCCCGCCACCGATCCTGAAGTCTCAGGCGTCGATGCGGCAGCCTTACCGATCCGGGCCGCGCCTCGGGCGCCGGACCGCCTGGACCGGGGTGATGGTGAGATGTGGCCTCGTTCGCGATGCAGGTGATGCTGCTGAGCGTCGCATTGTACGCCGGCGATGAGCACGGCATGGAGAGCCGCTTCGAGACGCTGTACGGTGGCTGGCCATGGTGCTGACGGTGCCGGTGCTTGCCTGGCCGGGCCGGGACTTCCTCACCGGCGCGTTCGCCGCACCCCGCGTCCGGCGCCTCACGATGGACGTGCCGGCGGCGCTCGGGCTCTCAGCCGCCTTCCTCGGGAGCGTCCGGGCGACGATCACCGGAGAGGGCGAGGTCTGGCTCGATTCGGTGGTGATGCTCGTCACCCTGCTCTGCATCGCCCGCTACCTGGAGCTGCTGGCCCGCCGGCGGGCCACCGCGACGGTCCGTGCGCTCGTCCGATCCGTACCGCTCGTCGCCACCCGCATCGGTGGCGGAGCAGCCACACGCGGGCCCCCGGACGGCGTGATCCGTTCCGGGACAGCGGACGGTCTCGCCCGGGAGAACGGCAACCGGCCGGAAGCCGAAGAGTGCATCCCGCACACGGACGGCGGCGGGTACGCGGTGGAGGACGTCATCGCGCAGACCGGCGGTGTCGCCGGGCGGATCGGCGGCATCCGTCACGCAATCGGCAGTGCGGACTTCGTCGCCCGTCTCCATGCGCCGGCGCTGCGGGATACGTCCGGCAGGGAGGATGGCATGAACGACGCCCGAGCCTGCCGCGGGCGCGAAGACGCCGTCGGCGGCGCAGGAGTCGCGCACCGGCCCTCCCGCACGCAAGCGTCGGTCGCCTCCGGCGGCGGATCCGGCGAAGACGACGGCCACCACGCCTCCACCACACGCGAGGAAATGCCCGGCAGTGAGGATTCGGCCGTCCGAACCCGCGCGCCGGCGTTGCCGGACGCCCCTGACGGGGAAACCGGCGCAGGCGACACCCATGTCTTTCTCGCGCGTGATGACGTCCTGCTCGCGTGCTTTACCCTTGCCGACACCCTCCGGGGGGGCGCAAAGGCGCTGGTTGAAGGTCTGCACACATGCGGTATCGGCGTCACCATCGCCCCCGGCGACCGACCCGAAGCGGTCGATCGCGCCGCCCGTGCGCTCGGCGTCGAGCGCCGGTTCGCCGGGCTTTCCCCGGAGGACAAGCTCCGTGAAGCAGGTCGGCTTGCCGCACACGGGGAACGGGTGCTGATGCTCGGCGACGGCGTGAACGACACCCCGGCGCTCGCGGGCGCGCACGTCTCGGTGGCGATGGGGCGCGGGGCGGCGGCCGCGGCGGCCCGCGCCGGCGCGGTGCTCATCGGCGACGATCCGCGCAGGCTGCTCGCGGGGGTCGACGTCGCGCGCCGGGCCCGGCGCATCGTGAAGCAGAACCTCGCCTGGGCCGCGGGGTACAACGCTGGTGGCGCTGCCGCTTGCCGCTTCCGGCGCAGTGCCGCCCTGGGCCGCGGCGATCGGCATGTCGCTCAGCTCGCTGGCGGTGGTCGGCAACGCGCTACGCCTCGGGCGGGCGCGAGGCATTGGGTGAACCGTCCTTTGGAGCAGGCCGAAACGAACCGGCGCTTCGGGCGGGCGCCCCTCACGATGCGCTGACGGCGATGGACGTCCTCCCGCTGCTCATCGGGATCTCGATCGTCGTCGCCGTCGCGGTCGCCGGGGTCTTCGTATGGGCGGTCCGGTCCGGGCAGTTCGACGACCTCGACACGCCCGCGGTACGGAATCCTCTCCGACGACGAGGGGCCGCCGGATTGAACGAGAGGGAGAAGGCACACTCCGCCGGCACGGGCACCGGCGGAGTGTGCGCTACGGCGTTCCGCCGGCTGGTCTACAATGCCCTCCAGGCATCCGGGGCACCGGGAGGTGGGACATGTCCATGCTGATGCGCAGCCTTCACCAGGACCACCGCAACGTCCGCGATCTGCTCGATCTGCTGGCGCGCGAGCTCGACGAGGTCGCCGGCGCCGGCGGCGGCGACTTCGAGCTGATGCGCGACATCATGGTCTACATGACCCGCTACCCCGACAACACGCACCATCCCAAGGAAGACCTGATGTTCGAGCGGATGCGGAGACGGGGGGTCTCGCCGGACACCGAACGCACCATCGAGACGCTGCGCCGTGAGCACGGCGCGCTCGCGGAGAAGGGCAACGCCTTCCGGGACATGTTGATCGGCGTCGTCGACGGCGCCCTGATCGAGCGGGAGGTACTGGTAGACACGGGCCGGGACTACGTGGCGTTCCTGCGCCATCACGCGGCGCTGGAGGACGAGACGGTGTTCGTCGAGGCCGTGAACCTGCTTGACGACGGGGACTGGTCTGCGATCGAAGCGGCGTTCGAAGCGCAGCTCGATCCGATCTTCGGGCCGGTGGTCCGGCACGAATTCCAGGCGTTGCACGAGCACATCCGCAACAACGCGGCCTGAGAGACCCCGAGGACCGGAGTTCGCGATCCAGCGGGAGACGTATCCGCGTTGCGTGATTACGCCGGTTCAGTCGAACAACGGCAGGTGTACCGTCTCGCCGGTGCGCGCCGAGAGGTTCACCGCGTCGGTCCATTCCATGTACTTCACCGCGGTGGGGAAGTCCGTGCGAGTCACCGGCTCGACGCCGCGCACCGCGTTGACGAACTCCTCCTCGACCCGCCATCCGCCGATCTTCTCCGGCGCAACGTCGATCCTGTGCAAGCGCTCGTCACGGCGCTGCCCGCCCCACAGCCCGAAAGGCAGTTCGCCGGCGTCGCCTTCGCCGATCTTCAACGTGCCCTCGGTGCCGCAGATCGTGACCGAGGTCGGCGGGACGTGGCCGGTGACGGTCGAGACCGAGCACCGCATCTGCCCGCCCTGCGCCATGCGGCAGAGCACGTCGACATGATCCGGGACTTCCATCGCCACGCGCCGCCCTCGCTCATCGGTACGGTGCCTGACCACGCACTGCGCGAGTGCCGTCACCGTCGACGCGGGCCCCACCCAGCGCATCATCGCCTCGTACCAGATCCCCATCGTCATGACGTTGTTGCCGGAGAGGTCGCGGCTATGGCGCCAGTGCAGGGGAGAGTCCCAGGCTGGAAAATCGCTGCCGAGGGTGACGTGGGCGTCGACCGCCACGAGATCCCCGACGTAGCCGGCGCCGATCATGTCGATGATGGTCCGGTCGAGGGCAAGGGTGTGCGGCGCGGGCACGATCTGCGCGGTGAGGTGCGGGTTCGCCCGCGCCGCTTCGAGCATCTCGTGGGCCTGGGGGGCGTTCATCGCCATGCGCGCCTCACAGAGCACGTGCTTGCCTGCCTCCAGGGCGGCGATGGTCACCGGCGCGTGCAGGTACGGCCACGTGCCGATGCACACCGCGTCGATGCCGTCGTCGGCGACGATCTCCCGCCAGTGATCGGCGACCCGCGGGATCCCGAATTCCCTCGCGGCCCGCTGTCCCGATTCACGCGATCGGTTGGCGACGGCGACGACCTCGACCCCGGGCTGCTTCTGAAGGCCCGGGACGTGGAACTTCCTGGTGTTGGCGCCGGCGCCGACGACACCGACCCGAAGCGTGGGCGTTTCCGGCATGGAACGAGGCTCCTTGTGCAAGCGACGTGTCGAGCGGCACCTTGAACGGTCGGGCAGTGTATCGCGCCGGGGACGGCTCGGGCGTGCGGGAGCTACGCATTCGAGTAAGCCTTCAGTTCGTGCCGCGCGATGGATTCGAGGTGCACCTCGTCCGGGCCGTCCGCGAGACGCAGGGTGCGCTGGTTCGCCCACATCGCCGCGAGGACGGTGTCGTCGGAGACCCCCGTCGCCCCATGCGCCTGCACCGCGCGGTCGATGACCCGTAGCGACATCGAGGGCGCGACGACCTTGATCATCGCGATCTCCGTGCGCGCGGCCTTGTTCCCGGCCGTGTCCATCCTGTGCGCGGCGTTCAGCACCATGAGCCGGGCCTGGTCGATCTCGACGCGCGAGAGCGCGATGTCGCGGCGGATCGAGCCCATCTCCGAGAGCCGCCTGCCGAAGGCTTCGCGCGTGAGCACCCGCCGGCACATCAGCGAGAGGGCGCGTTCGGCGGCGCCGATCGACCTCATGCAGTGATGGATGCGCCCGGGCCCGAGGCGGCCCTGCGCGATCTCGAAGCCGCGTCCCTCGCCGAGGAGCAGGTTCTTCGCGGGCACCCGCACGTCCTCGAAGGTGATCTCCGCGTGGCCGTGGGGCGCGTGGTCGTAGCCGTAGACCGGAAGGACCCGCTCGACCTTGATTCCCGGGGTGTCGCGCGGCGCCACGATCATCGACTGCTGCCTGTGTCGCGGGGCGTCGGGGTCGGTCTTGCCCATGAAGATGAAGACCTCGCAGCGCGGGTCGCCGGCTCCGGAGGTCCACCATTTGCGTCCGTTCAGCACGTAGTGGTCGCCATCGCGCTCGATGCGGGCCCGGATGTTGGTCGCGTCGGACGAGGCCACGTCCGGCTCGGTCATGCAGAACGCGGAGCGGATCCTGCCCGCGAGCAGCGGCTCGAGCCATGCCCGCTTGATCTCCTCGCTCGCGTATCGCACCAGCGTCTCCATGTTGCCGGTGTCGGGGGCCGAGCAGTTGAACGGCTCGGCCCCGATCGGCGAGCGGCCCATCAGCTCGCAGAGCGGCGCGTACTCCAGATTGGTGAGCCCCGCCCCGTACTCGCTCTCCGGCAGGAAGAGGTTCCACAGCCCCTCATCCTTCGCCTTCATCTTCAGCGCCTCGATGATCGGCACCGGCTGCCACCGGTCGCCGGCCGCGATCTGGCACTGCGCGAGCGTCTCGTTGGGGAAGACGTGTTCGTCCATGAAGCGGCTCACGCGCGCGTGCAGCGCGCTCGCGCGCCCGGTCATCTCGAAGATCATGTTCGGTGTACTCCGGAAAGGAGAAGCGCCACTGTAGCCGGTCTCCGTGCCGCTCACTACACTGGAGGTCCGCGATTCAGGGAGGACGGTGACGATGCAGGTGGACGACCTCGTCGCGCGCTGTACGGCGGCGGCGCCAGAGGAAGACTCGATGGGTGCGGTGCGCGGCGAGGAAGCATTGGACGAATGCTGCTGCTGAACGGCGAGGCACGCCGGTTCGTCGAGTCGATGCGCGTAGCCCGGCTCGCGACGGCGGATGCGGGCGGCGCCCCGCACGTGGTGCCGGTGTGCTACGCGCTGATCGGTGACGGCTTCTACGTGACCATCGACGAGAAGCCGAAGCGGACGGGCACGCGCGCGATGAAGCGGCTGCGCAACCTCGTGGAGAACCCGAACGCCGCCGCCGTCGTCGACCGCTACGACGAGGACTGGTCGCTGCTCGCATGGGTGATGCTGCGGGGCCACGGGGCAATCCTCGATCACGGCGCCGAACACGATCGCGCACAGGCGGCGCTCCGGGAGCGCTATCCGCAATACCGCGCGATGAGGCTTGGGCCGTTGCCGGTCATCGTGCTGCGCATCGCCCGGGTGAACGCCTGGGGCGCCGTCGCCGCACCGGACCTCGGCGCCGCGGGAACGGTGCCGTGACCCTCGGTGCTCCGCGCGCGGACACCCGCCTGCCGAGCCGATGCCTGGAGCGCCACCGCCGTGCCGGGCGCGGGCGCCGTCGCGGGCACGGCGCCCAACATTCCGCCCCCGTCCGCACCTTGTCCCACACGCCGATCGTCCCGCGATGCCCGTCACCGGCGTCTACGCCGTCGTACCGGTAAAGGACCTCGGCGGCGCGAAACAGCGCCTCGCCGAGGTTCTCGACCAGCCGGCGCGGACCGCGCTCTTCCGGGCCATGCTCGAAGACGTGCTCAAGGCGCTTTCCGGCGTGGCCTCGCTCGCCGGCATCATGCTCGTCACCCGCGACCCCGCGGCGGTCGCGCTGGCGGGGCGCTACGGCGCCGAATGCCTGATCGAGCCGGAGAACCGTGGCCATACCGCGGCGGTCGAATTCGCGGCGCGCGCTCTTGCCAGGCGGGGCGCCGGCACCCTCCTGCAAGTGCCCGGCGATATTCCCCGTGTGACGGCCGAAGAGATCGAGGCGGTGATCGCCGCCCACGCCCCCGCCCCGGCCGTCACCATTGCGCCGTCACGCGACTACCGCGGCTCGAACGCGGTGCTGTGCTCGCCGCCGGACGTGTTTCCGTTCCGCTTCGGCGACGACAGCTTCCATCCCCACCTTGCCGCCGCCCGTGCCATCGGGATCGTGCCGGCCGTCGTCGAGCGGCCGGGGATCGGCCTCGACGTCGATACCCCCCGCGATCTGGGGACGTTTCTCGCGTCGCCGTCGGACACGCGGGCGTACCGCTTTCTCGCCGGACGCGGAGCCCCGGCACGTTGCTGAACCTCGTCCTTCAAAAACCCGGCGCTTCGGCCGACGCCGGCCCGAGCCTGCACCACGGTGGCCTTTGGCCTTCGATCAACGGCAACCACCGCGGCACGTCGAAGCACGACTTCACGACTCGGCGTCGCGTGGGTTCCCGCAGCCCGAGGGTCGAATCTCGGCGATACGGGGGACGTCCTCGGCCGGCGGGAACCCCCGGGTCGTCCCCGCACGGACCGGGATCCGGAACGACCCGGTTCAGGCCGGAGCGGGTTGGGTTATCCTTCCGCCCGCGCCTGCCGGCCGAGTGCCGGGCGGGCCCCGACGTCGGGACGGGACCGACTCGGGCGTTCCGGGGAGTCGATACGGTGAAGGAGCGTATGAAGCTGGCGCTGGTTCTTGCCGGGGTGTGGGTGGTGCTGTCGGGGATCGTCAGCCCGTTGCTGCTGGGCCTGGGGCTCGCATCCGTCCTCGCCGTCGTGTGGATCAAGGTCCGCGCGGACCGCCGCGACCGCGAGCCGGTCCCCTTTGCGCTTCGCGTCCACCGTCTTCCCGGGTATCTGCTCTGGCTCGCCTGGGAGATCGTCAAGGCGAACGTCGACGTCTCGCGACGGATCCTCTCCCCCGGCCTTCCGATCGCCCCGGCGGTGCGGTGGCTGCCGGTGAGCCAGCGCAGCGAGCTGGGGCGGGTCATCTACGCCGATTCGATCACGCTGACCCCCGGGACGCTGTCGATCGATCTCAGGGACGGATGGGTCGAGGTGCATGCGCTGAACGAGAAATCCCTCGACGATCTCGCGCGCAACCTGGACATGGACGGTCGGGTGGGCCGGCTCGAACCGGAGCCGGCGCGCTCGGAGCCTCCGGTTTCGGGGCCGGCGCGTTCGCAACCACCGGCATCGGAGCCGGCACCATGAGCGCGCCATCGGGGACCGGAGCCGGCACCATGACCGCGCCACCGGCATCGGAGCCGGCGCCGTGACCGGTGTTGCGGCGCTCGCGGTGCTCGCCGCGATGGGCATCACCCTGATCCGGGCGCTGCGCGGCCCGACGGTGTACGACCGGGTGCTGGCGGTGAACAGCTTCGGGACCCTGACCGTGCTCCTGATCGCCCTGCACGGATTCCTCACCGAAAGGCCGGAGTTTCTCGACATCGCGCTCCTCTACGCCCTGATCAACTTCATCGGCACGGTGGCGGTGCTGAAGTTCTTCGAGTACGGCGACCTCGGTGCGGCAGGGAGCACGGAGGACCGACCATGACGTCCCCGTACGTTCGCCATCGTCTTCCTTGCGCATCGCGCGAGGCGGAGGGTGCGATGACATGACGATGCCCTCCCTCCTCGATCTCGCGGCCGGCGCCTGCCTGCTCGCCGGCGCGGCCTTCCTGCTCGTCGGCGCGATCGGCCTCGTCCGCCTGCCGGACTTCTTCACCCGGGTCCACGCCACCGGGGTCATCGACACGATGGGCACGGCACTGATCCTCCTCGGCCTGTTCATCCTCGCGGGTTGGACGCTTCCGGCCGTCAAGATCGTGCTCATCTTCGGCTTCATGATGCTGACCGGCCCGACCGCGATCCATGCCCTCGCCAAGGCGGCGCTGCACGGGCGTCTGGACCCGCTCTCGGGCCGCCCCCCGGAGCCGCCGTCATCGAGCGCCTGATCCCCGCTACCCTGCCCGCCTGTACGGAATGGACGCCTTTTCGATGCCTTCGGCCGCCGTCGAACACCTGATCCTCGTCTCCCTGCTCGCGCTCATGGCGGTGACCGCGGGGGCCGTCGCCCTGACCCGGAGCCTGTTCGCCGCCGCGATGCTGTTCGGCATCTTCAGCCTGCTGTCGGCGGCGGTCTTCGTGGTGCTGGACGCCGTCGACGTCGCGTTCACCGAGGCGGCGGTGGGGGCGGGGATCTCGACCATCCTGATGCTCGCGACCCTGGCGAGGACGAACGCCCGCCAGCGCGCCGGGCCGCGGCTGCGCCCCGGGCCTTTCGCGCTGGCGGCGGGGCTCGTGCTGCTGCTTGCCCATGCGTCGTCCGACCGCCCGCGCTTCGCCGCACCCGAGGCCCCCGCGAACCTGCACGTCGCCCCCCGGTACCTGGAGCAGGGTCCGAAGGAGACCGGGGTGCCCAACGTGGTCACCGCGGTGCTCGCGAGCTACCGGGGCTACGACACCCTCGGCGAGGTCACGGTGATCTTCACCGCCGGGGTCGGGGTCCTCGCCCTCCTCGGGTTCGGCGGCGGGACACGGCGCGACTGAAGGAGGGGCGGAGCCATGCAACACCACCTCGTCCTCGAGGCCGCCGGTATCGGCATCCTTTCCTGGGAGCGCGGGCGTCTCGCCGGCAACACGCCGAAGGCGTGGGCTTTTCGGGCATCAAGTTCCTTGGCCATTACAAGCCGGCGGCTGCCGCGAGGGTGTTTCGCCCACAGAGGTGCGCCCTGGGAGCGGCGTGTCCTGACGGACGCGGGCGTCCCGCCCGCATTGACGGTGGCGGGCCTTCGGCGGCGGACCTTCGGTCCGCGCTCCCAGGACATGTCCTTCCCGGACGATCCGGCGCCCACCGCCAGTCCGCTCGGGCCGGGCGCCACGGCGTGGTGCGGTTGAAGGAAGGCCGACCATGCAGCACCACATCGTCCTCAAGGTCGCCGCGAAGCTGCTCCTGCCCTTTATCCTGCTGTTCGCGCTCTACGTCCAGTTCCACGGCGACTTCGGGCCGGGCGGAGGCTTCCAGGCCGGGGCCATCTTCGGGGCCGGGATGATCCTCTACGCCCTGGTGTTCGGTGTCGGGCACGCCCGCGCGGTGGTCCCGCCCGGCGCGGTCCGCGCCACCGCCGCGCTCGGGGTGCTCCTCTACACCGGGGTCGGGGCGGTGTCCCTGCTGCTGGGCGCGAACTTCCTCGACTACGACGTCCTCGCGGCCGATCCGGTGGCCGGCCAGCACCTCGGCATCCTCCTCGTGGAGCTGGGGGTGGGGCTTACCGTCACCGCGGTGATGATCCTGCTCTTCTACGCCTTCACCGGCGCGGAGGCGGCGGGACCGAATCGGGGTGGCGGGGAGGAGGGGGGACCGGGCCGGAACGCCGTGGAGCGGACAGGACCGGGCCGGGTGGGCGCGGAGGGGGCGGAGCCTGGCGAGGGCGTCGCGAGGTGGGCGGGGCCGGACCGGGACGCTGCGCAGCGGGTGATCGTGAGCCGGAATGGCCCGGATCGGACGGTCGCGGATCCTGCCGTCACGGATCGCGGTGGCGCGAACCGGACCGCCGCGGGCTGAGCCGCCACGGACCGGAGCGATGCTCGACGCCTTCCTCGGCCACTACGCCTACTGGGGCGCCATCGCCCTGCTCGGCACGGGGCTCTACACGGTGACCGCGAGCGGGAACCTCGTGAAGAAGGTGATGGGGCTCTCCATCTTCCAGAGTGCGGTGTTCGTCCTGTACATCTCCATCGGCGCGGTCGAGGGCGGGACCGCCCCCATTGCCGGGCCTGCCTGGGCCGCCTACGCGAATCCGCTGCCCCACGTCCTGATCCTCACCGCCATCGTCGTGGGGGTCGCGACCGCGGCCCTCGCCCTCGCGCTGGTGGTGCGCATCCACGCCGCCTGGGGCAGCGTCGAGGAGGACGACATCGCCCGCGCGGAGGCGGAGCCCGTGCAGGCGCCGTCGCAAGCCCCCTTGCAGGCGCATCGCCCTGCCGGGGAAGAGCCCGCCGGGTAGGACGGCGGCGTCCCCGGGCACTGGCGAACGAATCCCATGCAGAACGTCGAAGAAGTTCATGAACGGACCGTCGGTTCCGGCTCCGCCGACCCTGGGAGCGGCGCGTCCCTTGGGATCGCGGGCGTCCCGCCCGCAACACGCCGAAGGCGTGGGCTTTTCGGGCATCGAGTCCCCTGGCCATTACAAGCCGGCGGCTGCCGCGAGGGTGCTTCGCCCACGGAGGCGCGTCCCGGGAGCGGCGCGTCCCTCCGGGACGCGGGCGTCCCGCCCGCCTTGACGGTGGCGGGCTTTCGGCCCGCTTGCGGGCGGGACGCCCGCGCTCCCAGGGGACCCCACGATCCCAGGACTGGAACCGTCCCCCGGTTCCGGCTGCACCGGGCCGGGGACAGGGAGGCCGGGCGCCGGTGAGCACCTTGCAGGCGCAGCTTCCCGCGCTGCAGATCGTCGTGCCGCTTCTCGCGGCGCCGCTGTGCGCGCTGCTGCGCAATCCCACCTTCGCCTGGGGATTCGCCACGGCGGTGAGCGGGGTGAGCTTCGCGGTCGCGGCGGCGCTCGCCGGCGCGGTGTCGGACGGCTCGGAGATCACCTATCTCCTCGGAGGATGGGCGGCGCCGTGGGGCATCGAGTACCGGCTCGACGCGCTGAACGCCCTGGTGCTGGTGATCGTGACCGGCGCGAGCACCCTGACGCTGGTGCACGCCCGGCTCAGCGTTGCGCGCGAGGTCCGCCGCGAGCGCATCGGGCTCTTCTACACCGCGTGGCTGCTGTGCCTCACCGGGATGCTCGGCATGGCGATCACCGGAGACGTGTTCAACGTCTTCGTCTTCCTGGAGATCTCGTCGCTGGCGGCTTACACCCTGGTCGCCCTCGGCCCCGGACGCGCCGCCCTGCTCGCCGCGTTCCGCTACCTCGTCCTCGGCTCGATCGGCGCGACCTTCTTCCTCATCGGGGTCGGGCTGCTCTACATGATGACCGGCACCCTGAACATGGCGGACATGGCCGGGCGGCTCGGCGAGGTCGCCCACACCCGCACGGTGACCGCGGGCGTGGTGTTCGTGGTTCTCGGCCTGGGCCTCAAGGCGGCGGTCTTCCCCCTCCATGCGTGGCTGCCCGCCGCCTACGCGCACGCCCCGTCGAGCGCCGCCTCCTTCCTCGCCGGGACCGCCACCAAGGTGTCCGTCTACGTGCTGGCGCGCTTCCTGTTCGACGTCTTCGGGCTGGACCTCTCGTTCGAGCGGCTCGATCTGGGCGCGTTCCTGGTCCCGCTGGCCATCGCCGGGATCGTCGCGGGATCGGCCGTGGCGGTGTTCCAGGACCACGTGAAGAAGCTGCTCGCGTGGTCGAGCATCGCCCAGATCGGCTACATGGTGCTCGGGATCGGGCTCGGGACCGCGGCCGGGGCCGCCGCTTCGATCCTCCACCTGTTCAACCACGCGCTGATGAAGGTCGCGCTCTTCCTCGCGGTCGGCAACCTCGTCTACCGCACCGGATCCGCGGCGCTCGCGAACCTCTCGGGGCTGGGACGCAACATGCCGTGGACGATGGGCGCGTTCCTGGTGGCCGCGATGAGCCTCGTCGGCGTCCCGCTGACCGCCGGCTTCGTGTCGAAGTGGTACCTGCTCCGCGCCGCCCTGGAAGGCGGGCTGTGGCCGGTGGCGGCGGTCGTCGTGGCGTCGTCGCTGCTCGCCGCGATCTACATGTGGCGGGTGGTGAACACCGCGTTCTTCACCCCGGCGCCCCCCGACACGGTGCAGGCGCATGCGGCGGAGGCGCACTGGACGATGGTCGCGCCGGTGGTCGCGCTCGCCGCCGCCAACGTCTGGTTCGGCGTGGAGACCTCGTTCAGCACGGGGTTCGCCGCCCTGGCGGGCGCGGCGCTGGCCGGTGGTGCGCCGTGAGCCCGTCGCTCCTCATGCCCGGCTGCATCGCGCTGCCTTTGCCGGCGAGCGGGCAGAACGTCGCGGCGGGGTGCGCATCCGGTCCGTGCGTATCCGGCCCGCGCGCACCAGGTGTCGTGCCGTGAGCTCCCAGCTCCTCATCCTGGGCTGCATCGCGCTGCCGGTGCTGGCGAGCGGGCTGGTCGTCGCGACCGGACGCGCGCCCAACCTGCGCGAGGCGGTGACCCTGGCGGCCGGGGCGCTCGTCTTCGGATGCGTCGCCGGGCTCTATCCCGAGGTCTCGCAGGGGGCGCGGCCGTCGGTCGTCCTGGCCCCGCTGGTGCCGGGGATCGCGCTCAAGCTCACCGTCGAGCCGCTGGGGCTGCTGTTCGCGATGGTGGCGGGGTTCCTGTGGCCGGTGACCTCGCTCTATGCCGTCGGCTACATGCGGGCGCACCACGAGCGGAACCAGACCCGCTTCTACGCCTGCTTCGCGGTGTCCATCGCGGCCGCGATGGGGGTCGCGTTCGCGGACAACCTCGTCACCCTGTTCGTCTTCTACGAGGTGCTGACCCTCTCGACGTACCCGCTCGTCACCCACGCCGGCACCGACGCGGCGAGGCGGGCGGGACGGGTGTACCTCGCCACCCTGCTCGGGACCTCGATCGGGCTCCAGCTTCTCGCGATCGCCTGGACCTACGCCTACGCGGGCACGGTGGACTTCCGCGAAGGCGGCATCCTCGCCGGACGGATCCCCGAAGGGGTCGCCGCGGTGGTGTTCTGCCTGTTCGCGTTCGGTGTCGGCAAGGCGGCGCTGATGCCCTTCCACCGCTGGCTGCCGGCCGCGATGGTGGCCCCGACCCCGGTGAGCGCGCTGCTGCACGCGGTGGCGGTGGTGAAGGCGGGGGTGTTCACGATCCTGAAGGTGGCGGTGTACGTGTTCGGTCCCGACCTGCTCGCCGCGAGCGGGGGAGGGCGGATCATCGCCTACGTGGCCGGCGCGACGATCCTCGTCGGCTCGCTGGTGGCGATGCACAAGGACAACCTGAAGGCGCGGCTCGCGTACTCCACGATCAGCCAGCTCGCCTACGTGGTGCTGGGGGCGGTGCTGGCGAGCGCGTGGGGGACGGTGGGGGCGGCGCTGCACATCGTGATGCACGCCTTCGGGAAGATCACGCTGTTCTTCTGCGCCGGGGCGGTTCTGGTGGCCGCGCACAGGACGGAGGTGAGCGAGCTCGGGGGGCTGGGGCGCCGGATGCCGGTGACGATGGGGGCGTTCGTGGTGGCGAGCCTGTGCATCGTCGGTCTGCCGCCGCTGGGTGGGGCGTGGAGCAAGTGGTACCTGGCGACGGCGGCGGTGGACGCGGGCGAGTGGGTGCTGCTGGGGGTGCTGCTGCTGAGCTCGCTGCTGAGCCTGGGGTATCTGCTTGCGGTGCCGTTGCGGGCGTTCTCGTCCGCGGCGGGGGCTGCCGGGGAGGGGGAGGCAACCGGAGATGAGGGGAGCGAGGGGAGTGCGGGTGAGGGGGCCGGAGGGGAAGTGCGCTGCGATGCTGGAGCAAGGGGCCAGGAGTCGCCGCATCCGATCGAGCGGCTCGGAGAGCACGGCGAAGGGAGCGCGGGGAGCCGGGAGATCCGGGAGGCGCCGCCCGCCTGTCTCGCCGCGATCCTGATCACCGCGATCGGATGCGTGGGGCTGTTCCTGTACCCGGACCCGTTCTTCGAGTTGGTCAACCAGGTCGCGGGGGTGCGTTGAGGCGGCGGGAAGCGTTTGGCGGCCCGTGAGCGCCGGCTCGCCCCGGCCCGTCGCGATGGTGGTACGCTTCGGCCTGATCGCCGGTCAGCTCCGGACTCCGGACGCATGAACCCGGGACGCTCCGCCCGTTACCAGACCCTCACCACACCAGGCCGTCGGGGATCTCGTACCCCTCGTAGCCTTCTTCCACCGCGTCCGGGCCGGCCTCGCCGGGCGGGATGAACACGAACACCTCCGGCCGCAGCTCGCGCACCCGCTCTCCGGCCGAGCGGGGCACGAGGTGGTGCCGGCCTCCGAAACCGACGATCGCGAGCAGGCCCTTCGAGAGCCGCCCGCGCTGATCCTCGCTCACGTAGATCCGCTTGATCCGGTCTTTGCGGGCGAAATGAAACGGCGCATCGGTCTCCTCCCCGGTCCCGGCCTTCTCCGCCTCGGTGTCGAGGATCCCTCGGATTTCGAGGTTGATCTGCCTGACGTGCGACTCCGGGACGGCACTCGGGGAATCGGCCGGGACCGGGACCGGGGCCGGCAGGCGCGGCTTCGAGGCATCCCGTGCCCGGCGCTTCGTGGCGTGCTTCGCCACCCGGTGCGCCGTCGTCCTCCTCCCCCCCGCCGGCTTCGAGGACGGGCGGGTACCCCGCTCGGCGCGCGCCGCCTGGTCCCGGGTGACAAGGCCCGCTCTCAACAACTCGTCGCGAAGCGACCTGGCCATCGACGTCGATCCCTCCGGAACCCGATCCTGGTCCATCGATTGCGTGCCCGGCGCGTTGCCCGGGTGGGGGGCGGCTCCGTCCCGTTCCGGAACCACCGGGTGTCCGTCTCCCGATGTACCCGATGCCTGCTACAGTACCCGCGCGTGCTTTCGGACGCTACGCGGCGTGAAACATCTCCTGATCGTCTACCACTCCCAGTCAGGCAAGACCGCCGCCATGGCGCACGCCGTCCGGCGCGGCGCCCTGCACCCCGACGTCGAATCGGTCGCAGTCCGCATGCGCCTCGCGGCCGAGGCCGGACCTTCCGATCTGCTCTGGTGTGACGCGGTGATCTTTGCAACTCCGGAGAACTTCGGCTACATGGCCGGCGCAATGAAGGACTTCTTCGACCGCACCTTCTACCCGTGCCAGGGGCGCCTCGAAGGGATCCCCTGCGCGGTGGTGGTGGGCGCCGGAAACGACGGTACGGGTGCGCTCAACGCGCTACGGCGCATCGTACGCGGGTTCCCGCTGAACGAGGCACAGGAGCCGATCATCTGCCGCGGTCCGCTCGACGACGGTGTCGTCGCGCGTTGTGAAACCCTTGGAACGACGATGGCCGCCGGTCTTGGGATCGGAGTGTTCTGACGCAATGCGATGAACCGCCTGCGTGACTTCGTGCGCTTCTTCGGCGTGCTGCGCGTTCTGCTCGTGTTCGTCGTCGTCGCGCTCGTCGTCGCCGCGCCTTTCTCCGGCGCCCCGACCCACGCGACGGGCTGGCCGCTCGTGCGCAGCGTCATCGCCCCGACCCTGTTCGTGATCATGGCGTTCGTCCTGCCGCTCGATCTGGCGATGACCCTCGTGTTCATGTCCGACCGGAAGGGTCCGGAGCGGCGCCGGCTACGCATCGTCGCGGCGGCGGAGGGCATGCTGTTCATCGCGATGCTCGCGGCGTGGACACCGCTCCTGCTGGATCTGCTCCGGACCCTTGATTGAGTCCGGCGCCCGCCGGCTGCCGGTGGCCGCCAACGTCCCGACCCGCGACCCAGCGCGGCGGTCCCGGGACGGCGCCGGCCGCCCGAACGTCCGGAGAAACGCCTGTCGTCCGAACCATGGAGCGGCGAGGGGTGGGAGACGCCGGGGAGCGGCGCTTCGCGGCCCTGAAGTGTATCCTCGACCGCGAGGAGCCGAACCGCGCTCATCGAGCCGCCCCGCCGACGCGGCCTCCGGAGGCGCCCGCCGGACCGTACCTCCCTGGAAAGGAGCATTCAGCAGGAGAACCCGAGATGGCTGATCCGATCAAGGTGGACTCGCACGTCCACCTCTACCGCTCCCTCGAAGAAGGACGAGCCGAAAAGGACGGCTATGAAATCTGGGAATACGGCGCGAAGCCGAAGGTGTGCTTCAGCAGGCGTTTCGGCACCGTCGACGAGGTGCTGGCCGACATGGCGGCGGCCGGGATCTCGAAGTCCGTGGTGGTCAATCTCTACATCGGCGCGCTGGCGCGCGCCAGGAAGCGGGCCGCGGTGCCGGAATCCCTGGGCGGGGCCGAGCGCGACCGGGCCTACGACGCCGTCGAGGTGGAGATTGACGGCGAGCTGAAGGCGTTCAACCACTGGATCTGCGGTGTTTCCCAATCGCATTCCGAAATCGTCCCGTTCATCGGCATGGACGCCGGGGTGCTGCCCGGCGACGCCGGCGGCGCCCACGTGTACGACATGGTCGGCAACCACGGCGCCCGAGGCGTCAAGCTGCATGGCGCCAGCCAGGGCTTTTCGATGTCGGACGAGCGGCTATGGCCGACCTGTGCGGCGTGCCGGGAACTGGGGGTCCCGATCATCGGTCACTCGGGTCCCGACAGGCAGGGGGCGGGCTTTGCGGAGCCGCGCGGTTTCGGCGCCATGCTGAAGGCGTTTCCCGACCTCACCGTCGTGCTGGCGCATATGGGGGGAGCGACCTGGGGCCAGGCGCTGGAGATCGCCGACACGTACCCGAATGCGTTCTTCGACTGCTGCGAGATCATCGAATGGACCGATGGCGAACACGCGCCGACCGACGTCCAGCTTGCCCGGCTCATCCAGGACATCGGGGCACACCGGGTCATGATGGGATCGGACTATCCGTGGTACGACCTCGATCACACGGTCGAGCGGGTCATGGAGCTGCCGCTTCTCTCGGCGGAGGAGAAGGAAGGGATCGTCGGCGCCAACGCCATGGCCATTCTCAAGCTCTGAGAAGGCTTGGGACCGGCGGGCGGGCGTTCGTCAACGGCGAGGGCGGCTCGATCCGCCCTGTCGGGACCGTGCGGCCGACGCACTCGATGAGCGTCGAGGGCGCGCATGTCGCCGGCCGGCCCCGGCGGCCGCCGGGGGCGGGGCGGATCACGTGCGTTCCACGCGCTCCACCCGCGCGTTCGAGGCGCGATTCAGTGGGCATCGGTTCCCCATTCCCCCCGAAGCTCGGGCGGATGGCGGAGATCGTCGAAAATTTCGTAGTCGACGCCGGTTCCGGTGATCCGGAACACCGCGGTGGCGAGCGTGAAGCCGGGGTCTCCGGCGTCCTTCTCGCGGCGATGGATGGGCAGGGGCGCGCCCACGTCGCCGAGCACGCACAGCGGGCCTCCCGTGTCGAGCGCCCCACCTTCGATGAGCATTTCCGCCCGCGTCTGACGGCTGCGCGACGAAGGCGCGATCCCTTGCGGCAGGTGCGCGAATCGCGCGTCGAGCAGGTGGTTCGCGTGCACCCGGGGCGCGTTTGCTTCGACGACCGCGCACCCGCTCGCCGGCGCTTCCACCGACAGGAGCCGGCGGTCGCCGGCACACCCGAGAGCGTGATGGAAGCCGCTCGCGCGCCCGGTGCCGCGGATGCGCGCGAGGGCGTCGTCGAGCCCTTCGCAGTCGAGCACCGCGCGGCACACGAGATGACGCGGCACCCCAATCTTCCGGTCATCGGGGCGCACGTTGTCGATGGCCTGCACGAGCCCGGCGCGGTTGACCGCGAAGGTGTGGCCGGGCAGCAGGCCGGGGGTGTAGAAGCTCACGAATCCGGGGGCGTCGTCGGGCCGGACGTCGACGACGTGGCAGTGGCCCCGGAGCTCCGGAGCATCATCCTCGTTGTGGGCGATGATGCCGGGGTTCGCGCCGCGCGGCGGGATCATCAGGGTCGTACAGCCGGCCGCTTCGGTCTCCGCATCGCGGTTCTGATCACCGGCCGCCGGGAGGTCGCCCCGGCAGTTCCACAGGAACACCGTGTCGAACGGGACCCCGGCACCGTCCGCGATCCCCTCGAGCTCGCGCACGTACCGCGGCCAGGCGGCCCGGGCCACGGTTTCGAGCGCACGCACGCGATCCATGCCCGACCACTCGCTCGCCAGTGCCTGGAACCGTCCGATCGTGGGCACCACTTCCCGCAGCGCGGTCGCGGCGGCCTCTCCGAGCGCGCGGCCGATGGAGTAGGCGTCGCCGTCCGCGCTCAGCCGTCCGTGGACCGGACGACTCATCGCTCCGTTCCCTGTGCGATCCGGGCCCGTAACGCGCGGGCGACCGCGATCTCCGGGGCGGGCTCGCTCTCCGCGAACCATTGCAGCGAGGCGTCGAGCGCGGCGCGGGCCTCGCCGCCCCTCCCCGTGCGTATCCTCAGCGCAGCCAGATCCAGCACCGCCCGCAGCTCGTGCAGGCGCGCGGTCTGAAAACGAGCGGCCTCGCGGGCGCGCACGAGCAGATCCTCGGCCAAGTCCTCGGCACCCGATTCGGCCTCGGCGCCGCGGGCGAGCAGCAGAGCGGCGCGGACCCGCATCAGCTCCGATTCATGCTCGCGACCGCGCTCGTGGCACGCGGCGAGCGCCTCGTCGACGGAGTCGAGCCCGCGCTGCACCTGCCCGCCGGCCAGGCAGACGCGCCCCAGCACAAGCAGCGCATAGGGTCGGCCCCCGTCCGCGCCGACGTTGCGCAGCCCGTTCAAGCCGTCCTGGACGCGCACGATACCTTCGTCCGGATCGCCGGCCTCGGCAGCGGCGGCCCCGGCGAGCACCGCGCTCCGCGGCAGCCACTCCGCGAGGGCGTGGCCGTTTGCGACCCGTTCGATGCGCCGGATCGCCGCGCGCGCCCTCGGCCAGTCCCGGCGCTCGATACAGATGCGCGCCGCCGTGGCGCAGGCGAACGCCTCGCTCGGCGGATGCTCGATCTTGCCGGCCAGCGCCAACGCCTCCGAGAGCCGCCGCTCGCTCGCGCGCACCTGCCCGAGCGCCCGGAGGTTCGACGCGAGGCAGGCAAGCGAGACGACGCCGGCGTCGTAGACGCCGGGCGCCGCCCCGGTACCGGGCGGGAGCGGCTCGTACCGCTCGACGGCCTGTTCGAGGTGGGTGCCTCCCGCCGCGCGGTCCCCGAGCATGCTGAGCGCCAGGCCGGCGATACGGTGCCCTTCGACGAACAGCGCCGCTGCGTCCCGCTCACGCGCCGCGGCGAGCAGCTCGCGCGCGGCTCCGAGGGCGCGTTCGCATTCTCCCCGGGCCAGCGCCACCGCCGCGGTGAGCTCCAGGGCCGTCCATCGCGTCTCGACGTCGCCTTCCTGCGCCGCGAGCGCGGCGAGCCTGGCCAGGGAGCGCTCGATCTCGGGATGCGCCGGTCCTTCGACGAGGAGCAGCGCGTGCACGAGCCCGACGCGGATGCGGGCCTCCGCCGCGGCAAGCGCCTCCGAGGAGGCGGCCGCTTCCAGCGCGGTCTCGAACCGCGCCTTGGCCCGCAGATAGTGCGCGTTGTCGAGCGCCTCCCGGCCATCCTGGAGGCAGGCCCGGACATCGAGCCGATCCACCATCACCGACGCCCCGCTCGCGCCGGTCTCGATGAACGAGGTCTCGTCGAGCAACGCCGCGTGGCCGGCGCCCGATCGCTCGGCGCCTCCATCGGCGCCGCTTGCGAGAAATTCGTGGAGGTCGCCGGCGAGCGCCTCCGCCGTGTCGTAGCGCTCGGCGCGGTTCTTCGCCATCGCGCGCAGGCAGATCCGCTCCAGCGCTTCCGGCACCTCGGGGTCGATCCGCGACGGCGGCTCGGCTTCGACCTCCAGGATCTGGCGGTAGAGCTTCGTCCGATCGCCGGCGACGAAGGGCAGTACGCCGCAGAGCATCCGGTAGAGGACGACCCCCAGGCTGTAGAGGTCGCTGCGCTCGCCGATCGCGTGCGCCTTCCCGCTGACCTGCTCCGGCGACATGTAGCTGGGCGTGCCGGTGGGCTGCCCCGGTGTCAGCGTTCCGGCGTCGTCCTGGCTGAACGCGAGGCCGAAGTCGATCAGGATCGGAATGCCGTCGTCGGTCAGGATCACGTTCGAGGGCTTGACGTCGCGGTGCACCAGCCCTTGCGCGTGGGCGTGGGCGAGCGCCCCGGCGATGCCGGAGACGATGCACGCCGTCTCCCGGAAATCCGGCCGGCGCTCCTTCAGGTGCTGCAACAGGCTCTTGCCGGGAAGCAGCGCGGAGACGATGTAGCGATACCCGCCTTCCACCCCGGCGTCGAAGACGGTGACGATGCGCGGATGCTGGAGGCGGGCGAGCTGGCGGGCTTCCTTGAGGAACGCAGCGTGCCGTTCCGGGGAGACCGTCTTCGCGACGTGCGAGACCTTGATCGCCACCGGCCGCTGGAGCTCCCCGTCGAATCCCTCGTACACGGTCGCGAAGCCGCCGCGCCCGATGGCCCGGCGCACCACGTAGCGGCCGAACCGGCGCGGCTTCGGGCTACGCGATGCGTCGCGTCCTTGGGAAGCGGCGTTCACGCCCCTCGGCAATTCCCGCTCACGCTCCGGACGCGCTCGGGCAACCAGGGTTTCGCAGCCTTTCCTACCGTCTGAGCATCTGTGAGCATCTGATTGTGGCGATTGAATGGACGTTTTCGGGCTTGGCGGGAATTGCTGCACGCCCCTGCACCGTGGCCGGCCGGCCGCCGCACGACGGGCGGCCGAATCGTCGCGGTCCCGGGCCACGCGCCGCGTCGTGCCCCGGAGAAGCAGCGTTCATGCTCCGGCACCGTGATCGGCCGGGCGGCGCGCGACGAACTGCGGCACGATCAGGATCATGACCGTCTCCCCGCGCTGGTTCCGGGTGGTGTAACGCATTCGCACGATCCCGCGATCGGCCTTCGACCTCGACGGCCTGATCTCGATCACCTCGACCTCGACGCGGACGGTGTCGCCGGGACGCACCGGCGCCGTCCAGCGCAGCTCCTCGACGCCCGGTGCTCCGATCCCCGACTCCCGGATCACGCCGAGCTCGAAGAATTTCCGGAACGACAGGCCGAGGGTCTGGAAGCCGCTCGCGACGAGCCCCCCGAAAGGGGTCCGCGCCGCCGCCTCCTTGTCGACGTGGAAGCGCTGAGGGTCGTAGCGGCTCGCAAAGTCGATGATCGACGCCTCGGTGAGCGTCACCCCCTGCGTGACGAAGCGCTGCCCGACCTCGAACTCCTCGAACCACTGGTTGCCCACGGCAAACTCCCGGTGCGAATCGCGAACGGCAGGCTGTCCGATTGTTGCATAAATCAAAGACCCGTCATTCCCCCGGAAACCCGTGCTCGCGAGCTTGTCTCCGCGCAAGCGGGCGGCGGGAGCATCCCCTGTTCGAGCCGGGGACAGGCTCCGTGACTCCCGTGGCCTCGTGGCCGGTGGCTGTGGCTCGGACCGTCGTTCCCGCGCAAGCGGGAATCCAGTACTTCCGGTCGATCCGGCAGTGCCCGACGTATGTGGCTCGGACCGTCGTTCCCGCGAAAGCGGGAATCCACTTCGATCAAGAATCTCCAGGATTTCCGCAACCCGCTTTCGCGGGCACGAGCTTTGCGGGAATGACGGGCTGAACCGGGATATACTCGCCGGTCCGACCCACCGAGACACCATCGACGATGCCGGCGCCCCTCTTTCACATGGTCGCGGACGGAGCGCGGCCGGTCGCTCCCTACAGCCACGCGGTGGAGGCGGATGGCTGGGTCTTCCTCACCGGCCAGATCCCGAACCATCCCGGCGACGATGCCAAGTCTTTCCCGCCGGCTGTCGAAGACCAGACCCGGCGCGTGATGGACAACCTCGTCATCGTGCTCGAAGGCGTCGGGCTCGGGCTCGGGCACGTCGTGGCCGCCCGGGTCTTCCTGACCCACTTCGAGGAAGACTACGAGCGGATGAACGCCGCGTACCGCTCGTACTTTTCGCCGGACCGCCTGCCGGCGAGGACCTGCATCGGGGTCACCGCGCTGGCCCGCGCCGCCCGGGTCGAGATCGACTTCATTGCCCGGCGCCCCGATTGAGCCGATGCCGTCGGCGGCCTTGACGGCTGCGGCCATTCCCGCCAAGCCCGAAAACGTCCGTTGAATCGCCACGATCGGACGCCCAGGGGGCAGAAAGGCCGCGAAATCCCGATGGCGGGACCGTCCGGGACGTTGGCGGGAATTGCCGTGACGGCTGCCTCCCCGGCGGCCGGCCGTCTGCGGCCGCGCCGGTTTTCCCCGGCGCCTGACGCCGTATGGACCCAGATCCAATCGACGCCCCGGATTGGCCCGCAGCCGCACCGGTCTTCCCCGGCGCCTGACGCCGCGCCTCCGACCCGGCCGCGTTCGCCACGGTGAGCACTCCGCCCGATCCCGCGCCTTCCGAGCCGTCCGGGCGCATCCCCGTCGGCGTGAGTAGCTGCCTGCTCGGCCAGGCGGTGCGCTTCGACGGCGGCCACAAGCACGATCGCTACGTCACCGGCGTGCTCGGGCGGTACTTGGAGTACGTCCCCTGTTGCCCCGAGGCGCTGGCGGGGCTCGGCGTTCCCCGCCCGCCCATCCGGCTCTCCGGGGACCCCGCCGCTCCCCGGGCGGTGCGGGTGGACGACGCCTCGGTCGACGTCACCGGCGCGCTGCTCGCGGCCGCTCGCGACGCGACGCCGGGCATGGGCGCGTTGCGCGGGTACGTCTTCAAACGCGGCTCGCCAAGCTGCGGCATGGAGCGGGTCAAGGTGTACGGCGCCCCCGGGAAGCCTCCCCGCATGGGCCGGGGCCTGTTCGCACGCGCGGTCATGGAGGCCCATCCCCTCCTTCCCTGCGAAGAGGAGGGACGCCTGAACGACGCATCGTTGCGCGAGAGCTTCGTCGAGCGGGTCTTCGCGTACGACCGGTGGCTGCGGGTGATGGCGGACGGGTGCACGCCGGGGCGGCTCGTCGGGTTTCACACCCGCCACAAGCTCCTGCTGATCTCGCACAGCGAGATCCATTACCGGGCCGCGGGGCGGCTGGTCGCGGACTCCGGCCGGCGTGACAGGACGCGGCTTGCCCGAGAGTACCTCTCGACGTTCATGGAAGGCATGCGGCGTCCCGCCACGCGCCGCCGCCACGCCAACGTCCTGCAGCACCTCGCGGGCTACCTCAAACGCTCGATCAATCCGGGCGACCGCCGGGCCCTCGACGCGCTCATCGAGGAGTACCGCACCGGCGCCATCCCGCTGGTGGTGCCGATCCGGTTCCTGCGCCACCATTTCCGGCACGCCCCGGATCGCTACGTCGAGATGCAGCACTATCTGGAGCCCTGCCCCGACGCCCTCGGACTCAGAAACCATCTCTGATCCGGGCACCGGCGCCGGCCGTGTCCATGACGACCGGGCGAAAGCCTGCGCAGCCGAAATCGCCCTTCTTCCACTGCGCGCGGAAGAGGGCGGCCGGCCCCTCGCCGGTCGCGGTCTCCCTGAAGTCCGCCCTCCGGGGGGCGGTGACGTTGCCTGCGGAGCTCGATGACGGCCGGGCCTCCGGGGGGCGCCGGATCATCTGCGTTCTTCTCCGCGGCTGCCGGTCGCCCCGCGCCGATTCAATCTCCCTCCCGCATCGCATCCGCCGCGCGCAGGATCGCCTCCGGCGTGGCCGGTGCGTCGAGGGGCGGCACGCGGCCCGGGGCGAGGCTCGCGAGCGCGTGGGTGAGGGCGGAGAACACCGAGAGCGCAAGCATCAGCGGCGGCTCGCCGACCGCCTTCGAGCGGTGGATGGTGGGCTCGCGGTTGCGGCCCGGCTCGAACAGGGCGACGCGGAAATCGGCCGGCACGTCCGAGCAGGTCGGGATCTTGTAGGTGGAGGGGGCGTGGGTGAGCAGCCGGCCGTCCTCGCCGAAGACCAACTCCTCGGTGGTCAGCCATCCCATCCCCTGCACGAAGGCGCCTTCGATCTGGCCCATGTCGATGGCCGGGTTCAGCGAGCGGCCGGCGTCGTGGAGGACGTCCACTCGATCCACGCGCATCTCGCCGGTGGCGGTGTCGACGGTCACCTCGGAGCACGCGGCGCCGCCGGCGAAGTACAGGAAGGGGCGCCCGCTCGCGGTGTCGCGGTCCCAGGAGATCTTGGGGGTCGCGTAGTAGCCGGTGGAGGAGAGCGACACGCGCTCGGTGAACGCGAGGGCCGCCAGCCGCTCGAAGGGGACGGCCTCCGCCCCGACCCGCACCCTGCCGTTCTCGAACGCGACGTCGGCCTCGCGCACCTGGAAGAGCCGCGCGGCGAGCCCGGCGAGACGGCCCCGGATGGCGCGCGCGGCCCGTTGCGCGGCCATGCCGTTCAGATCCGAGCCGGCCGAGGCGGCGGTCGCCGCGGTGTTCGGCACCTTGTCGGTGCGCGTCGCGGTGATCCGTACCCGCCCGGCCCCGATCCCGAGCTCCTCCGCCACCACCTGCGCGACCTTGACGTAGAGCCCCTGCCCCATCTCCGTGCCGCCGTGGTTGACCTGCACCGAGCCGTCGGTGAAGACGTGGACCAGCGCGCCGGCCTGGTTGAGATGCTTCAGGGTGAACGAGATCCCGAACTTGACCGGGGTGAGCGCGATCCCCTTGCGCAAGGTTCCGCCGTACGCGCCGCGCTGCGCCCGGGCATTGAACCGTGCGATCTCCCGCCGCCGCTCCGCGTAGCCGGCGGTGCGTTCGAGCCGCCGGAGGAGACGGCGGAGGAGGCCGTGCTCCTCCACCCGCATCCCGTAGGGGGTCACGTCCCGCTCCCGTGCGTATAGGTTGCGCTTGCGCACGAGCAGCGGGTCGAGCCCGAGGGTGATGGCCACCGCATCCATCATCCGCTCGGCGGACAACATGCCCTGCGGCCCGCCGAAGCCGCGGAACGCGGTGTTCGACACCGTGTCGGTGCGCACCCGCCGGGAGTGGATCCGCACCGCCGGGTAGTAGTAGGCGTTGTCGGCGTGGAACATGGCCCGGTCGTTCACGCCGAGGGAGAGGTCGGCCGAGCAGCCGCAGCGGGCGTTGAGCTCGACGTCGACGCCTTCGAGCACGCCCTCGCGGTCGAAGCCGCAGCGCCAGTCGACGCGGAAGTCGTGGCGCTTGCCGGTCATGGTCATGTCGTCGTCGCGGTCGAGGCGCAGCTTCGCCGGCCGTCCGGTCACCCGCGCGGCCAGCGCGGCGAGGCAGGCCCATTGCGCGGCCTGCGACTCCTTGCCGCCGAATGCGCCGCCCATCCGCCGGCATTCGCACACCACCGCGGCGTTGGGCACGCCGAGCATGGCGGCGACGAGGTGCTGCACCTCGGAGGGATGCTGGGTGGAGGAATGGACCCGCATCTCGTCGTCCTCGCCGGGGACGGCCAGGGCGACCTGCCCTTCGAGATAGAAGTGGTCCTGGCCGCCGATGCGCAGGCGGCCTTCGATCCGGTGCGGGGCGGCGGCGATGGCGGGCGCGGGCTCGCCGCGCCGGAACTCGTAGGGCGCCTGCACCTCGGCCCCGGCGGCGAGGCCCTGGTCTACGGTGACGGCGGGGGGACGGGCATCGACCTCGATGCGGGCGCGGCGCGCGGCGCGGCGGGCCGCGTCGCGGGTCTCGGCGACAACCGCGAACACCACCTGTCCGTGAAAGCGGATCTCGCCGCCGGCGAGGATCGGATCGTCTCCGTGCGCGGCGGGGCTGCAATCGTTCGTTCCGGGGACGTCGGCCGCGGTCAGCACCGCCAGCACCCCGGGAGAGGCCCGCACCGCGTCGAGATCGAGCGAGCGGATCGTTCCGCGCGCGGGCGCGGCAGCCGGCGCGGCTGCGCCGGGGGCAGGGCCGGGGCCGGCGCCCGTGGCGTAGCCGGGGACCACGTGCACCGTCCCCGCGGGCTCGGGCAGGTCGTCGACGTAGGCGGCGGTCCCCTGCACGTGGCGGATGGCGCTGTCGTGGGGAAGGGCGAGGCCGACGCTCGCGCCCGCGCCGAGGCCCGGCCGGCTCGCGAGCGCGGCGTTGGTGATGGGCGAGGCGGGGTCCGTCATCGATCGGTTTCGTGCCGCGGAAGCAGAAGCGGCGCCGGATCGGGAACGCTTCCCGGCCGTTCCCGCATTCGCATCTTCCACCTTCCTCCCGGCGTGCATCTCCGTCTCCGATCAGGTGTCCCGGTGGCCGGTGATCCGGGTCTCGGCCGTGGGACGGCCCGCGATCTCGGCAAGCGCCTTCAGGAACAGGGTCTTCGCGACCCTCGTCCGGTAGGCGGCGCTCGCGCGGTGGTCGTCGATGGGGGAGAAGTCCTCCGTGAGCGCTTCGGCGGCGGCGGGCCAGCCCGCGGGGTCGGAGAGCCGAAGCCCGGCGGCGGCGCACTCGGCGTTCGACGCCCGTTTCGGAACCGCGGCCATCCCGCCGTAGGCGATGCGGGCCTCGGTGACGCGGTCTTTCTCGATCCGGAAGCGGAACGCGCCGAGCAGGGCGGAGATGTCCTGGTCGAAGCGTTTCGAGATCTTGTAGCAACGGAAGTGCTCGCCGGCGGCAAGGCGCGGCACGATGATGCGGGTGAGGATCTCGCCGGGCGCGCGGTCCTGGCGGCCGTAGCCGAGGAAGAAGTCTTCGAGGGGAAGCCGCCGGCGTCTCTCCCCGCGGCGGAGCGCGATGGAGGCGTCGAGCGCGATCAGCACCGGCGGCGAATCGCCGATCGGGGAGCCGTTGGCGATGTTCCCGCCGACGGTGCCGGCGGCGCGCACCTGCTTCGAGCCGAGGCGGCGCAGCATCTCGCCGACGTCGGGGTCGATGCCGCGCAGCGCGTCTTCGGCCTCGGTGTAGGTGGCGGCGGCGCCGATCTCGATCCGGTCGCTCGTCTCCCGGACCTCGTGCAGAGACGCGACGCGGCCGGTGTGCACGATGCGCGGCAGCGGGCGAAGCTGCTTGGTGATCCAGAGGCCCACGTCCGTCGCTCCGCCGACGATGGTCGCGTCGGGGTGGCGCACGCAGAGCGCGGCAAGCGCATCCTCGGTGGCCGGGGCGGCGAAGAACGTATCGTCGTTGCCGATGAAGAGGTCGGCATCGCCGGCGATCGAGGCGAGCCGCGCGGCGGTCTCGGGAGCGCGCTCCGCGCAGGCGTCCCCGGCCTCGCCGGTGCAGCAGGAGAGCGCCGCGTCCGCGATCGGGCGATAGCCGGTGCAGCGGCAGAGGTTGCCGGCGAGCCCGTCGTTCACGGCGGCCCGGTCCGGGCGCTTGCCCGAATGGTAGAGGGTGAACAGGCTCATCACGAAACCGGGGGTACAGAAGCCGCACTGGGAGGCGTGCGCGTCGACCAGCGCGCGCTGCACGGGATGCAGCCGATCGCTCGACGGCGCGAGGTCGTCCACGGTGACGATCTCGGCCCCGTCGATCATCCCGAGGAGGTGGATGCAGCTATTGACCGGTTCGTAGACGAGCCGGCCGGCGCGAAGCCGCCCCACGGCGACGGTGCAGGCCCCGCAGTCGCCCTCCGCGCAGCCTTCCTTGGTGCCGCAGGCGCGTTCGCGCAGGCGGAGGTAGTCGAGCAGGGTCTCGGCCGGGGCGACGTCGCGCAGCTCGACGACCCGGCCGCGGCGGACGAAGCGGACGACCTCGCGGGGCAACTCAGCCTTCCCGGTGGGCCGGGCGCCTGCCGGCGCAGCGCAACGGCTTGCAGTGGCGGCGCCACCCGAAACCGGCGATGCCGAAGCGGACGACCTCTCGCGGCACGGTTCAGCTTCCCCGGTAGGTCGAGTATCCGTAAGCGGAGAGGAGCAGCGGGACGTGGTAATGCCGGTCGGGGTCGGAGATGCCGAAGCGGACGGGGATCTCGTCGAGGAAGGGAGGGTCCGTGCCGACACCGTGCCGGGCGCGAAGATACGTGCCGGCGCCGAAGCGCAGCTCGTAACGCCCGGCGGCAAGCGCGTCGCCTTCGAGCAGAGGCGCGCCGGTGCGCCCGTCGGCGTTGGTGATCACCGTCTTCAGGTGCCGCGCACCCTCACCGGCCGTCCAGAGCTCGATGACGAGGCCGGCAGCCGGTGTGCCCGCCATCGTGTCCAGCACGTGGGTGGTCAATCGTCCCGTCACCGCAGCTTCCTCCGCCGGTGTCCGCCCCTCTTGCCGCCGCCTGTTGTTCGAACCGCCGATCCAGGCGGAATGTACGGGACAATGCCGGCGCCGCCAACCGGTGATCGCCGCCTTCCGGGGCGATCCGGCTCCGGAAGGCGATGCCTCCGGTTGGTCAGGCCTCACCCTCTTGTCGATTCCGGAAGGTGATGCCCCGTACCGCATTCGGAAGACGGCCGGCCGTCGGGGATGAATCATCGAATCGGAGGTCGTTCACCCGGCGGAGCGCATCGAGGGCCGGACCTTCGATGCGAAAGGCCTGGCCGAAGCCCTTGACGAAGGTTCCGCGACGGGGAACGAGGGCGAAGAGCCGGAAGTCCTGAAGTGGGCGGATGAGCCCCATCACCTCGCCGAACTTGCGTTCGAAGAGATCCATCACCGTGCGCCAGTGGGCGGTGTCGCGCTCCACCCGCTCCGCGCCGCACTCGAAGACGAGGCGGCGCCGGGTGAAGAGCTCGGAGGTCGCGGATTCGTCCTCGATGACGAAGACGCTCGCGCGGCCGGTGGCGGCGAGGTGGCCGGTGTGCCGGGCGAGGTCGCTGATGCAGATGTAGAACGCGTTGTCGCCGGTGCGCACGAATGGTGCGTAGCTCGCCTCGGGATCGCCGCCCGCGGAGGCCGTCGCCATCAGCAGGGTCTTGAAACCGCCCAGGAAGGCCGCCGCCTCCCGCGCGGTCTCATCGCCCGGATCCCTGAACCGCTCGGTCACGGGTGGTCTCCCGGCATCGGGGCAGACGGCTCCGGAACGACTTCACGGGCCGCGACCCCGCTTTCTCCACGCGGACATCCCGCGGTTGTGGGCGCGGAAAGCCGGGCGGCGCCCCCTGCCCGCGCCCGTCGATGACGCGGCCGTCGCCGGCGGGGCGCGCAGCCTCGCGCCCGGACCCACCTCGGCGCCCGGACCCACCGCGGCGATGCGACCGGCCTCGACGTACACCGCACCGTCCTCGACCATGCGGTTCCCGGCGTCCGCCACCAGGACGGCGGCGTTCCCGATGAGCAGGCTCGTCTCCTCCCGGCAATCCTCGCGAGCGCCAAGCGTACACCTGTTCGTTGCATAAAATCTCTGCCCGTACACACGTCCACTGCACAAAATACGACGGTTCCCGGCCGAAGCAGCGTGTGGCTCAAGTTCACCGCCAGTGAGGATAAGCCACACGCGGGAATGACGGGCTTTTGCGAAGTCTGCCTCCGGCTCGACCGAGAGGAACAACGGGCCTTTGTTTATGCAACAATCGGGTACACCGGCCGGCGCGCGGATGCTCCGGGTCGCGGGATGTCCGGGGAGCGTTTCGAGCTTGAACGCCCCGGGTGCGCCCGCCCCCGATCCCCGGGCGACGTCCCAGGCGGATGTCCCGGGCCGCGGGGACCCCCCGGACGGCGCCCCAAGGCCGCATCGGATCGCGGCGTCTCCCCGGCTCCGGGCCATGCGCTACCCTCGCCGCCCGGTCCGGGAGGTATCGAAAGTGAACGTGCTCGTCCTCAACTGCGGCTCCTCGTCGCTCAAGTTCCAGCTCGTGGATTCCACGACCGAGTCCCGGCTTGCGCGGGGCGTCGTCGAGCGCATCGGCGGGCAGGCGCTGTGCACGTACCAGCCTCGTCACGGAGAAGCCTGCAAGCACGCGGAGCCGGTCCGCGACCACGCCGGCGCGGTCGAGAGGGTGATGCGCTGGCTCACGGGCGCCGGCGACGGCGCCGGGGTGATCGCCTCCCCAAACGAGGTGCACGCGGTCGGCCACCGCGTCGTGCACGGCGGCGAGCGCTTCCGCACCCACGCCCGGATCGATGCCGGCGTCATCCGCGGGATCGAGGACTGCATGGACCTCGCGCCGCTGCACAACCCGGCGAACCTGAGCGGTGTCCGGGCCGCCCGCGCCCTGCTCGGCGAAGGCGTGCCGATGGTCGCGGTGTTCGACACCGCGTTCCACTCGACGATGCCCGAGGCGTCCTATCTCTACGCGATCCCGTACCAGCTCTACCGCCGCCACCGCATCAGGCGCTACGGCTTCCACGGCGCCTCCCACGCCTACCTCGCCCGGCGCTACGCCGAGCTCGCCGGGCGGCCCCGAGACGCCGTCGACCTCATCACCCTGCACCTCGGCAACGGCTGCTCGGCCTGCGCGATCAGGCAGGGCCGCTCCTTCGCCACGTCGATGGGATTCACGCCGCTCGAAGGGCTGGTGATGGGCACCCGCTCCGGGGACGTCGACCCCTCGCTCGTCGAGCTGATCGCGATCAAGGAGGGGATGAGCCTGGGGGAGACGAACAGCCTTCTCAACAAGCAGTCGGGGCTGTTCGGGGTCTCCGGGCTCACCAACGACATGCGCGAGCTGCTCGACGAGGAGCGCGAGCACGGGGACCGGCGCGCGACCTTGGCCATCGATCTGTTCGTGCGTCGCGTCAAGCACTACGTCGGGGCGTATCTCGCGGAGCTCGGCGGGGCCGAGGCGATCGTGTTCAGCGGAGGCATCGGCGAGAACTCGCCCGAACTCCGGCGGCGCGTGTGCGACGGGCTCGGCCGGCTCGGCATCGAGCTCGACCGGGAGAGGAACGCCGCCCTCCCGCCCGGTGCGGAGGGCGAGGTGGGCGCTGGTGGCGCAAGGATCCGGCTCGCGGTCATCCCCACCGACGAAGAACTCATGATCGCGCGCGAGACGGTCGCGGTGCTCGCCGGTGTCCGGCACAGTTGAGCAGGGCGTCGCCGCGCATCGTCGGCCCGGCGCCGCTCCGGGCATTGGATGGAAACGGATGCTGATCCCTTCGAGGGCGCGGCCGTGTGCCTCCTCATCCGCCTCCGTGTCCGCTCCCCCACCTCGCCAGCAGATCCGCCCGCACCACCTCGTTGGCCGGCGCGGCGGCCGGGTCGAGGTCCTTGCGGCGCTGCCGGAAGTTGAAGCTTATGCTGATCCGTTCGAGGGCGCGGCCGTCCGCCGCTATTTCCCCGCCCGCCGCCGGCGATTCCCATTCCGTGCGCGCGGAATCGCGGGACGGCCGCGGAGCGGGCGCGTCCTCGCCGGCGCTTTCTCCCGCACTCCCGCTCCTCCCCGCCACGTTCGGCTGCGTGGAATGGACGAGCCATCCGGGGAACGCGACGAGCCGGCCGGCCACGGGCTGGTAGTAGACCTCGCCCCACGTATGGGCGGAGCGGCGCTTCGGATCGAAGTACGGGGTGATCACGTGCGCCTGCGGGCGCGGATCGGTGAGGCAGAGCAGGCCGCAGTCATCCGGTGTGCGCACGTAGTACACGCCGCTCCACAGTGCATGGGGATGGGTGTGGTGGCGGTTGAACGCGCCGGGAGGATTGACGTTCGCCCACATCGAATCGCAAGCCGGCTCGTAGGCGTCGTCGTAGCCCTGGTCCGTGAACACGCCGTGGATCAGCTCGAAGATCTCGTGGGTGAGGGCGGTGAACTCCGCCCGCAGGTGCATGTCGGTCGCGCTGTGCCAGCCCCCGAGCTGCGGCACGTTCGAGCGGAACGTCCCCCCGGGGTCCCGCTCCCGCCACGCGCGGACGTCCTCGACGAGGCGCGCGTTGAGCTTCCCGGCCTGCACGAGATCGGTGTAATAGACCGGCGTCGGGAAGAAGGAGTCCCGCGCCATGCGCTTCTTGCGCGCGGGTACGGCTTCGTCCGTCATCGTTCCGGCGGCCTCCCGGTCGGACCGTGCGCCGCGCCCGGTCGGGCCGGCGGCGGGCGGTCGCGGCAAGCATAGCCGATACCCGGCGGATGGCCCGCCCTTCCGCGCTCCTCTCCCTGTTCAACCTGCTCCCGGGGCCGGACGGCGACGGGGGAACGCGCCGCGTCCTGCCGCCGCTTCCGCCCGAGTCCATCGGCTGCGCCGACGGTTGGGAGCGGATCGAACGCGGACTCGCGACCATCGTCGAGGAAGTGCGTCGCACCCGTGACGGCGGTTGAGGGCGGGCTGGTCGAGGCGCGGTTCTCCGAGGTCATCTGCCATGCGCGCGCAGGGAAGACGCGTGCGGCGGCGTCCGCGTGGTGCACGCCGTCTCATCTGCCATGCGCGCGCAGGGAAGACCGTCACCGTATCCCGTCGTGGCGAGCCGGTGGCCGAAACCCGTCCGGTCCCGCGGAGCTCCGAGACGATCGAGGAAGGGCTCGACGAGCTCGAACGGCGCGGGGCGCTCGTACCCCCGCATCACGTACTGGGAGCCCGCGAAGCGGGTGGCGAAGCTGCACGCGACGAAGATCGGCGATCGCCTGCTCCTGCTGCACACCAACATGGAGGCGGGGCAGTGATTTTTTTCGTCCGTGCCCATCATGTCGGAGCTGCCGTCGATCCATTACCTTGCTCACGGTGAGGAGCAGCTTGAACAACTCCACCTGCTTCCTGCAATCGATCTTTCGAAATATACCTGTCAGTTGCATAAAATGTCGGCCCATACGCGCGTTCACTGCGCAAAACACGGAGTTTTCCGGCCGAAACAGCGTGTGGCTCAAGTTCACCGCCAGTGAGGATCGGCCACATGCGCCAACGGTCGTCTTCAGACCGTCATTCCCGCTTCCGCGGGAATGACGGGCTTTCCCGGAGCCCGCTCCTGGTTTGATTCGGGGTAATCGCGGATCTTCCGATTTATGCAACAATCGGGTAGCGTTGTCCATCCGGGTCCATTCGGTCGATGAAGCTGACTCGGAAAACTACCCGCGTCAATCACCCCAACGGGTGATTTCCTGTTCAGCGAACCCCTCATTTCATCCGTTGCGGGACCGGATGGGCCGTTCCCCGCACAACCATCCTCCCGAGGCATACCGCTCCATGTCGCCGAAACCCCCGATCGCGCCCCGCAAACCGGTCACCCGTACCCTGCACGGGCGCAGCCTTACCGACGACTACGCTTGGCTGAAAGACGAGAACTGGCAGCAGGTGATGCGCGATCCCGTCCTGCTGCGCGCGGACATCCGAGCATACCTCGAAGCCGAGAACGCCTGGACCGAGGCGGCCATGGCATCCGCCGGGGCGCTTCGCGCGGCGCTCTTCCACGAGTTCCGCGGGCGCATCAAGGAGGACGATTCGAGCGTCCCGGCCAAGGACGGCGCGTGGGAATACTATGAGCGCTACCGCGAAGGCGGACAGCATCCGGTGGTGTGCCGGCGCGCGGCCGGCGACCCCGCGAGCGAGGAGATCCTGCTCGACGGCGATGCGGAGGCGGCGGCCCTGGCCAAGACGGCTGCCTCATCCGGGACAACGGCTTCATCGGAGGCTGCGGCCCTGCATGCGGGCGGGACGCCCGCGCTCCCAGGAAGAGGCCCTTCGTCGGCGGGCGGGACGCCCCGCGTCCGCAAGGACGCGCCGCTCCCAGGAACGGAAACGGCGGCTTCACCGGAGGCGGCGGAGCCGGCCGAAACCGGGAGCGGGGGCTACTACCGCATCGGGGACAGCGGCCACAGCAGGGACCACCGGCGCTTCGGCTGGACCGTGGACGAGAACGGCTCCGAACTCTACACGCTCCGCGTGAAGGACCTCGACACGGGCCGGCGGCTCGACGACGTGATCGAACGGTGCTCGGGCGGCTTCGAATGGGCGGCGGACGGCCGCACCCTCTTCTACACCGAGCTCGACGACAACCATCGCCCGTGCAAGGTCTTCCGCCACCGGCTCGGCGACGATCCCGCGGGCGACGTGCTCGTCTACGAGGAGCCGGACCCGGGGTTCTTCGTGAACGTCGCGATCACGGAATCGCTCCGCTTCCTGGTGGTCGACGCGCACGACCACGTCACCAGCGAGGTGCGGCTGATCGATGCGCACCACCCCGGCGACGCGCCGGTCCTCGTCGCCGCGCGCGAGCCGGGCATCGAGTACGACGTGTCCCACCACGGCGACCGGCTCATCATCCTCACCAACGCGGACGGCGCCGAGGACTTCAAGATCGCGGAGGCGCCGCTTACATGGGACACGCTTGCTCCCGGCCCACCCCCGGCAACGCCGGACGGCGCGCGACCGTCCCAGCGCTCGCCGGAGGCACCCGCGCTTCCGCACAGCGGAATCGTCAAGCAACCGCCCCAGCGGTCGCCGGGGGCATCCGCGCTTCCGCACAGCGGAATCGCCAAGCAACCGCCCCGGCGGTCGCCGCCGGCATCGCCGGGCCGCGCGCACTGGGCCGATCTCGTCCCCCACCGGCCCGGCGTGCTGATCGTCGATTTCACGGTCTTCGCGCGCTGGCTCGTCCGGCTCGAGCGCGAGAACGCCCTGCCGCGGATCGTGGTGCGCGACCTCGAAAGCGGCGAGGAGCACGCCATCGCCTTCGAGGAAGAGGCGTACAGCCTCGGGCTCGTCCCCGGCTACGAGTTCGACACCGACACCCTGCGCTTCACCTACTCCTCGATGACCACCCCCGAGCACGTGTACGACTACGACATGCGCACCCGGGAACGCACCGTGCGCAAGGTGCAGGAGGTGCCGAGCGGCCACGACCCCGCCGATTACACCACCCGCCGCATCCTGGCGCCGTCGCACGACGGCGAAGCCGTGCCGGTCTCGCTGCTGCACCGGCGGGACACCCCCATCGACGGCTCCGCCCCCCTCCTGCTCTACGGCTACGGCTCCTACGGGATGTCGATGCCGGCGTCGTTCGGCACCACGCGCCTGAGCCTCGTGGACCGGGGCTTCGTCTACGCCATCGCCCACGTGCGCGGCGGCGCCGAGCGCGGCTACGCCTGGTACACCAACGGCAAGCTCGCGAAGAAGGCCAACACCTTCCACGACTTCATCGCGGCGGCGCGGGCGCTGGCCGGGCACGGGTTCACCCGGCACGGGCGCATCGCCATCCACGGCGGCAGCGCCGGCGGCCTGCTGGTGGGCGCGTGCGCGAACATGGCGCCGGAGCTGTTCCACGCGGTCGTGGCCGAGGTGCCCTTCGTGGACGTGCTCAACACCATCTGCGACGACACCCTGCCGCTCACGCCCCCGGAGTGGCCGGAGTGGGGCAACCCGATCGAGAGCGAGGCGGCCTGTGAGTGCATCGCCGCATACAGCCCCTACGACAACGTGGAGGCGAAGGACTACCCGCACGTCATCGCCACCGCCGGCCTCACCGACCCTCGCGTCACGTACTGGGAGCCCGCGAAGTGGGTGGCGAAGCTGCGCGCGACGAAGACCGGCGACAAACTGCTCCTGTTGCATACCAACATGGAGGCGGGGCACGGCGGCGCGGCAGGAAGGTTCGACCGGCTGAAGGAGACCGCGCTGGTCTACGCATTCGTGCTGCACGTCTTCGGGTTGGGGTCAGGCGGGTCTCGGCGGGTGCTCGCGGCGGCCCCGCCCAAGTGTTGAAGGCTGGAGACGGTGATGATCGTGGAGTTGGCGTACGGCCGCGGGCAGCTTCCGGTGCGGATCCCCGACGGGTGCGAAACGACGGTGTTGCGCAAGAACCCCCTGCCGGTCATCGGCGATCCCGCGCACGCCGTGGAACGGGCGTTCGCCGAACCGGTCGGCGCACCGCCGCTCGCGAACCTCGCCCGGGGCAGGCGCTCCGCGTGTATCCTCGTCTGCGACGTCACGCGCCCGGTGCCGAACCATGTGTTCCTCGGGCCGATGATCCGCACCCTCGTCGGCGCAGGGATCCCGGCCCGGGGGATCACGGTGCTCGTCGCGACCGGGCTCCACCGGCCCAACCGGGGTGAAGAGCTGGCGGAGCTCATCGGCGATGGCCGGGTGCTCGATACGGTCCGGGTCGAGAACCACTTCGCGCGTGACGCCGAGGCCCATGTGGACCTGGGGTTCACCGCGGCCCGAGGCACGCCGGTGAAGCTCGACCGGCGCTTCGTCGAGGCCGAACTCCGGATCGCCACCGGGCTCGTCGAGCCGCATTTCATGGCCGGCTGGTCCGGTGGACGCAAGGTCGTCGCCCCCGGAATCGCCCACGAGGACACCATCCGCACCTTCCACAACGCATGCTTCATGGAAGATCCGGCCGCGATCCAGTGCAACCTTGACGGCAACCCGCTGCACGAGGAGCAGGTCGAGATCATGCGCATGCTCGGCGAGGTCCATGCCGTGAACACCGTCATCGACGAGCGGCGCAGGCTGTGCTTCGTGAACTTCGGCGAGATCCTCGAAAGCCATCTCGAAGCGGTCCGGTTCGCGCGCGACTCCTGTGCGGTGCCGGTCGGGCGCCGGTTCAAGACCATCGTCACCTCCGCGGCGGGACATCCTCTCGACAAGACCTACTACCAGACCGTGAAGGGCATGGTCACCCCGATCGACGTCCTCGAACCGGGCGCGAACCTCATCATCGCCTCCGACTGCTCCGAAGGGCTCGGATCGCCGCGGTACCGGGAGGCGCAACGCCGGCTCGTGGCGGACGGCCCGGACGGGTTTCTCGCCGGCATCCTGGACAAGCGGCTCGCGGACGTCGACGAATGGCAGACCGAGATGCAGCTCAAGCCGATGCGGCTCGCCGACGTCCACCTCTACTCTCGCGGCCTGCCGGCCGGGGATCGAGCGCTGACAGGGGTGAACGTCGTCGATTCGATCGAGGACGCCGTCGCCCGATCCGTGGAATCGTCCGGCGACCGGGCGGTCGCGGTGATCCCGGAAGGTCCCTACGTGGTTCCGCGGTGTGCGGCGCCCGCGGCGCGGCGGGACCGGCACGATGCCAATCCCTCTCCAAGGCCCTGACGCGCGCCTTGGCCATCGGCCGGACAACGGGATCGTCCCGGTTGCCGGCGGAGCATCGGCCGGGACGGCCGGGCCCGCGTGTCCGCGAGGCCACCGTCGCGGCAAGTTGTTCGCAGGTACGGGCCGGCGCCTCGGTGCGGGCCTGTTGCTGCTCGCGCTCGGGCCGGCAAGCGCCGGGACCGAGCGCGTCGAAGTGCTGCGCGACGGTGACGTCGCCGGCTGGGAGGAGAAGAGCTTCAAGGGGAAGACGATCTACGAAAGGGTTCGGCAGGACGGCCGGGTCGTGCTCCGCGCGACGAGCCGCGGCACCGCCTCGGGCTTGTATCGCCGGCTCCGGATCGACCTCGAAAAGACCCCGATCCTCCACTGGACGTGGCGCGTGGAGGCGACGCTCGGGGACGTCGACGAGCGCACCCGCGCGGGCGACGACTACAGCGCGCGTGTCTACGTCATCCGCTCCCACCCCGTGTTCGCGTGGCGGACCCGCGCGGTGAACTATGTCTGGGCGAGCGCGCGGGCCGAGGGTGAAACGTGGCCGAATGCGTACACCGGCTCAGCGCGCCACGTGGCGGTACGCTCGGGCGACGCGCACGCCGGGCGGTGGGTCGGCGAGCGGCGCGACGTGCGCGCCGACTTCCGGGCACTGTTCGGAGAGGACGTCCGCTACGTCGACGCAATCGCGATCATGACCGACACCGACGACACCGGCGGCGCCGCCACCGCGTACTACGGGGACGTCACGTTCACGAGCGAATGACGGTGTCGATCTCAATCCACTCCGGATCCGCCGGATCACTGCTCCCGGAACGGCTCCGGCCGGGCATCGACATCGGGGACCGGCGGCCCGATGCAATCCGATCCGCCGCTCGCCGGCCTCGCCGATTACCGCCGCCGGCGCCTCCGGCCGGCGGAAGGGAGGGCTTCCGGGGGGACTGCGGCCTTCAAGCTGGCCGGCCTCGGTCAAACGTCCGTTTCATCGCCGTCTGCGCGCCTCGTTCCGGAGAGCGGCCGGTGGTTGTCGCCAGGCCTCGCCCGCATTATCTTGCCGCTCCAGGCAGGCGCCGCCGAAGCAGCGAGGCAGCAACCATGTCGAGACCACCGGTCGACTACATCGAGCGGACGCGAGCGCAGTACGCGGCGCTCGGCTATCCGCCCTACCGATGGGTCCACAACGAGGACACGCCCCCGTTCGAGACCGTCTCGAAGCCTCTTGCGGCATCGCGGATCGGGCTCATCGCCTCGGGCGGGGTCTACCGCAAGGGGCAGATCGCGTTTCACTACCGGGACGACTCCAGCTTCCGGATCATCCCCGCCGACACCCGGATCCGCGAGCTCCGGGTGACCCACTTCGCCTACGACCTGACCGGCGCCCGCGCCGACCCGAACGTCGTGTTCCCGCTCAAGACGTTGCGCGCGGAAGCGCGCGACGGCGGCATCGCCGAGGTCGGCCCGAACGCATACACCTTCATGGGCGGGATCTACTCGGCGCGCAAGGTGCGGGACGTGCTCGCGCCGGCACTCGCCGGGCGCATGGAGGACGACGCGGTCGATGCCGTGGTGCTCGTCCCGGCCTGACCGGTCTGCCATCAATCCGTCGGATTGATCGCACGAGAGATCGAACGCCGGGGGATCCCCACCATCTCCATGTCCAGCGCCCGCTCGATCACCGCGGCGGTCAACCCGCCCCGCGCCGTGTACCTGGATTTCCCGCTCGGGCATACGGCGGGGAAGCCGCGCGACGCGGCGCTGCAACGGCGGATCCTCCGGGACACGCTCGATGCGCTCGCCACCATCGGCGCCCCGGGGACCATCCGCGATCTGTCCTGCCGCTGGGCCGAAGACGATTCCTGGAAGGACGCCGTCATGCGCCCGGGTTCCGGCGGGCCGGGCGGCGACGACCGCGTCGAGCGCTTCTCCGAGCCGCAGTATCAATACGAGGAAGACCGGATCGCGGCGGTTGCGGCGTTCGAGCGCGACGGGTGCCCGAGCTGCGTCTTCCCTGCCGCGACGTGATCCGGTCGGCATCCTGTCCACGCGCCGCCATGCCCGGCGGGCCGCCGTCGTGGCCCGATCCACGGCCGGCAGGCCCGCGGGAACGAGTCTCGCAACGGCATGCGGCGACGCGCGTTTCCAGGACGTCCACCGGGATCCGGTCCATGCCCGGCCAGACCGTCGAGGTCGGCACCGGCACGGCGCGCGGCGGTCCACGGCTCCACAATCCACCCGCCGGGATCTGACCCGTGCACGTCAAGACCGTCGAGATCGACTTCGGCGCGAAGCGCATTCCCGTCGAGGTGCCGGAAAGCGCCGTGGTCGCGGAGTTCCGGGAGCCCGAGCCGCTTGCTTCGCCGGCCCGCGCGCTCGCCGCCGCGCTCGCGGACCCTTGCGGCGCCCCGCCCCTCGCCGAGCTTGCGAAGCCGGGGATGAAGATCGCGATCGGCTTCGACGACCCTACCCGCCCCCCGCAACCCTGGCGCGCGATCCTGCCCGCGGTGGTCGAGGTGCTGCTCGGATGCGGCGTCTCCCGGGACGACATCGTGCTCATCTGCGCAAACGGCAACCACAAGAAATGGGGCGGCTACACCGGCACCGGCACAGTCATCGGGATGGCGTCGACGCGCAGCATCCTCTCGCACCACAACCACGGCGCCGTGAACCACCCGCGCACGGCGACCGGCGACCACCGGCGCATGGTTTTCCGCAAGCTGAAGGCGGAGATCAACGCACACATCGAGCGGGTGACGGGCAAGCGGATCTTCTACGTCAACTGGGTCGGCGGCAGCGGCGGACGCATGGCGGGGATCTTCGCCGGGTACTCCCCCGAGGTGGAGCCCCCCGCGTGGCAGGCCGCCGACCGGTTCAGCGTGGTCGAAGTCCCGCAGGCCGACGTCCTCGTCATCGGGCTCCCCGAGCGCTTCGCCTACGGCAGCGCGGACAACCCGCTCATCGCGGCCATCGGCGTGGGCTATCCGCCGCGCGTCTGGCTGGGCGACCACGTACTGCGCCGCGGCGGGGTGGTGATCGGAGTGACCCCGTCCACGGGCGAGATCGACGCAGGGACCTATCCTTCGTACCAGGAGGTGATCGATCTGTACGCCCGCCACCACGAGATCCACGAGCTGGCCCGGTACCAGGAGGCCGTCGCGTCGCGGCCGGATTATCTCGAATGCTACGCAAAGGGCGGCGCCTACCACCCCATCCATCCCTTCTGGCTGCTGTATGCGTGCGATTATGTCCTGAGCCGGGCGGGCGCGGTGTTCATGGCCGGCGTCCGCCATCCGGGTGCGTTCAGAAAGCTCGGCCTGCACCCGGTGAAGTCGTTCGCGGACGCCTGGGCGCGGGCCGAGGCGATCGCCGGTCCGGATCCGGTGACGGTGGTCGCGCCCACGTACTGGAGCCGGCGCATCTTCAAGTTCAAGTCGCCAGGATCCGGAGCGAAGAGGCGGTCGCCGCGGACCGGGCGGCCGGATCGCGCGTTGCGGAGCCCAAGGCGTTCCTCCGCGGCGGGCGTGGCCGATCGATGATCCACTGAGGCGGTTCGTGTCCATGCGCCTGCAATTCTCCAAGATGCACGGTATCGGCAACGACTTCGTCGTGGCCGACGCGACCCGTTCCCTTCTCCCGACCGCCGGGCAGATCCGGTTGCTTGCGGATCGGAAGCTCGGGGTCGGGTGCGACCAGGTGCTGATGGCGGTCCGCCCGGCGGACGCGAGCCGCGACCTCGGCGTCGTGATCTTCAACGCCGACGGCTCCCGCGCCGGGCAGTGCGGCAACGGGATGCGCTGCCTCGCGGTGTTCGCCCGCGAGCGGGGCCTTGTGGCTTCGGACGAGGTCACCATCGAGACGCCGGGCGGATGCGTGCTCGCCGTGATCGAGGGCGGTGGATCGGTCTCGGTGTGCATGGGGGTCCCGCGGCTCGAACCGGATGCGATCCCGATCGCGAGTCCGCGCCGGACCGCGAGCTACGTCCTCGACGCCGGCGGCGAGGAGGTTCGGTTCGCGGCGGTGTCGATAGGGAATCCGCACGCCGTCGTGCGGGTGCCGGACGTGGCCTCCGCACCGGTGGCGCGTCTGGGGGCCGCGCTGCAAGCGCATTCTTTTTTCCCCGAGGGCGTGAACGTGGGGTTCGCGCAGCACGTCACGCGCGAGCACCTCCGGCTGCGCGTGTTCGAGCGCGGGGTGGGGGAGACGAGGGCGTGCGGCTCGGGAGCGTGCGCGGCGGTCGTCGCGGGACGGCTGAGCGGCGACCTCGACGCGAGCGCTCGGGTAGAGCTTCCCGGCGGGGTGCTGGGGATCCGGTGGGGCGGCGAGGGAGAGCCGGTCTGGATGAGGGGACCCGCGGCGCGGGTGTTCGACGCGGAGATCGAACTGTGAGCGGAACCGGGGCAGGCGAGGGCGCCGGGAGCGCCAGGAACGTCGAGGGTGCCGAGGGCAGGTACAGGGGCGTCGAGGGCGGAGAGGGCGCCCGGGACGTCCGAAACGTCGAGCGCGACGTGGCGGACTATCTGCGGGAGACGCCGGAATTCTTCGTGCGGCACCACGACCTCGCGGAGAGGCTGGAGATCCCGCACGAGCGCGGCGGGACGGTGTCCCTCGTCGAGTACCAGGTGAGCGCGTTGCGCCGGGAGATCGCCGATCTGCACGCCCGGGTGGAGACGCTGGTTGCGAACGCCCGCCGGAACGAGGATCGGGCGCAGCGGATGCACCGTCTGGCGCTACGTCTCCTGGAGGCGCGGGGGCTCGAAGAGCTGCTCGCGGGTTTCTATGAATCGATGGGCGAGGAGTTCGGCGTGGACCGCGCGGTGGTGAGGCTCCTCCGCCCTCCGGTCCTGGCGGAACACGCGGGTCTCGGCGAGTTCGTCTCCGGCGACGAAACGCTGGACGCGATCGCCCGCTCGCGGACCCCGGCGTGCGGTCCCCTCGACGAAGCCAGGCGCCGCGTGCTGTTCGGGGAGTCCGCGGCGGAGATCGCGTCCGCGGCGGCGGTCGGGCTCGAAGAGGCGGTCGGGGTGCTCGCGTTCGGGAGCCGGGACCCGGAGCGCTTCGGAACGCAGATGGGCACGCTGTTCCTGCACCAGCTCGCGGCGCTGCTCTCTCGTGCGCTGTGGCGCCACGTCGTCCGATGAAGGGCGGGCCGGTGGGACTCGGCGAATGGATCGAACGTTTCTGCCGCCACCTCGCCGGCGAGCGCGGGCTCTCGGCGCGTACCGTGGAGGCGTACCGCCGCGACCTCCTGGAGTTCGCCCGCTATCTCGAATCGGTGCGGAAGGAGCGGGAGTGGACGTCGATCGAGGCAGGGGTGGTGCGGGGCTTCGTCACGTGGCGGCACCGGCGGGCGGTGGGCGGGCGCTCAATCCAGCGCAGCCTCTCGGCGTTGCGGACTTTTTTCGATTTCTGTATGCGTGAGGCGGTGACGACGCGCAACCCGGCGCGATCGGTGAGCGCGCCGAAGGCGCCGAAGCGGCTGCCGAAGGTGCTCGACACGGACCGCGCGAGCGCGCTGGTGGAGCTCGACGGCGAGGATCCCTTGAGCCTGCGGGACCGGGCGATGCTGGAGCTGACCTATTCGTCGGGGCTGCGCCTCTCGGAGCTCTGCACGCTCGACGTCGCGGACGTCGATCTCGAGGACGGCCTCGTCAAGGTGCTCGGCAAGGGGCGCAAGGGGCGGGTGGTGCCCGTCGGACGCTATGCGCGCGAGGCGATTCAGGCGTGGCTTCCCGAGCGCGCGGCCCTCGCCGGCCCCGGTGAGCCCGCGTTGTTCGTGAGCCGGCAAGGGCGGCGGATCTCCTCCCGATCGGTCCAGTCGCGCTTTGCCCGGCGCGCGCTCGAGCGCGGGACCGGGGTCCACGTCCATCCGCACATGCTGCGGCACTCGTTCGCGACGCATCTTCTGGAGTCGAGCGGAGACCTGCGCGCGGTGCAGGAGCTGCTGGGACACGCCGACATCGGCACCACCCAGGTCTACACCCACCTGGACTTCCAGCATCTCGCCTCGGTCTACGACCGCGCCCATCCGAGGGCGCGGAAGAAGTAGCAGCACGGCGCCGGGGCTTGGGCTGCGGTGCCCCCGGGATGCTTCCCGGAGCCGGCCGCTTGCCCGGGCGTGGACGACGGCGAACCAGGGCGCCGCGGATCACGGATCGGCAATCCGCGCAGGGTGAAGATCCGGTGGAGCGTCGAGGGAGGGCGAGGATGATCCGCGACGCCAGGTTCATCTCGTCGCTGGACGCGCTCGGGCGTCCACGCCTTCGAGATCGTCCCAGAAGCGTGCGATTTGCGGCTCGACGTGGCTGGCCCTGCTCTCCCCTTTCATGATCTCATGGGGGGCAAACTGGCGGCGTAGAAATTCCTTGGGGCCGCCGCTGGCCGGACGAGAGTCCAGCTTCACAACGCCGTGCAGGAGAAGAAGGCGTCGCAATTCAGACCATCTGGGGGCTTTGAACAGGTCCCGCAGATGCTGATCGCCGTCGCACAAGGGGTTTGCCTTGTCGTACGCATGGATCAACCTGTCCAGCAAATCCCGCAAGTCACTCGGCACTTGGCGCATGTCATTCCGCTCCACTGCCGCCACCTGCGCGCCGCATTCACGCAGAACGTCCGCGATCTCGTCGGGCGCGTAGATCTTCCTGTTTCCATCGTCATCGAGTTTCTGGATGCCAACCACGTCGTCGGGCACCCTGAGACCACTCAACTCCAGGCGGGTGGAATCAATCCGCACCCTCGGCTCCACGAGCAGGACGTTACGTGCGTTGCAATCGATGAACTTCGTGGCTCCCAGGTCGGTTCGGCGGATCTCCACGTCGACCAGCGTGCAACTCTGCAACGTCACATCGTAGAGGTTGCTCCCCGGAAAGATGACGGTGCCGATCGTGCATCCCGCGATCTCGGGGCCCGCTCCGTTGCTGTTCGCGAACTCCCGCAACAATGCGAGAACGATGAGGCCAGCGTTCTCGCGCACCTGCGTCGTCCGGCGCCATTGCGACCTTCCCGCATCGGACAGTCGATCGAGAATCACCTGTAATCCGTCGAGAGACGACAACCGGTCCTTTTGCCGCAATTCGAAAGCCAGGCGCTCCGCGACGAACTCCGGCAATGGAGAGCGGCTCAGGACAACGCGCATGTCCGTATCTTGAACGTACCGGTTGACGAGTGCACGGGCCAGGAAATGGAAGAAGAAGACCTCGTGCTCGAACAGGACGCTCTCATGCCTCTCGCTGGGCGCAAGGAAGGCGAGTGTCGGCATCCGTTCCACGACGGTTCTTCGCGTGGACTCCGGCATGTCCCCGTCGTAAAGAACGTACTCCGCCACTTCACGTACGGATCCGCGATCCAGCTCGCGGGTTTCCTGGTTCCACATTTCCTCGGCCAGCTCGTCCATCAGCAGCTCGAGGCGTTGTTCGGACAACAACGGCTGCTGGTTCCGATCGAGCAGCTTTTCCCTTTGCTCACGTTCCAGGAATCTATGCGTCAGCGTACCGAGCAGGTCGTCGCCGCCGGAAAAATCCGGATCCTTGCGTAACAGGTCGACGGCCTTGGCGAAGAACAGCGGTTTCGAAGCAAGAGCATCGTTCCCTATGAACACTTTGGAGACTCGTCCACGCAGCGTATCTCGTTCCTCGTCCGGGAGAGATTCGCGTTGGGCCAGCTCATCGATAAAACTGACCTGATCCTCGGATTGCCAAGGCTCGATCTTCACCGGAACATGAGACCATGCCTGCAAGCCCGCCGTGGATGCCCGGCTCGCGCGCCCGAGGAACTCTTCCTCGTAGTACACGGATCGCGCCGATGCGATCAGGCGGCCATAGCCCTCCAGTTGTTCCAGGAAGATGGCCAGCGAATTGAAGGCGTCGTCGTATCCACTGACGCCCAGGAGTTCGTCGAAGCCGTCGATGACCGGGACCAGCAGCTCGACCCGGGCCAGCGTCGCGACGGAGTGGTAGGTCAGGCTGACCCTGAGATCCTGAAGCTCCGTGGCGAGTGCTTCGTTCAACCGCGCCAGCGCACGGCCTTGGGCATCGACGTACAGGAGCAGCTTTCCGGTCCTGCCGTGCCCTCGCACGGTGCCTCGCAGAAGGAATCCGGGAAACCGGATCATCGTGGTGGCAAGTGCAGGACGAACGATCAGCCCGTGCCGCCGCCCGCGGAGATTCGGCAGCAGCTCGTGCAGCCACGTTGCGTCGCGGCTCGGTCCGCCGGTTTCATCCGTCCAGCCGCCATACAAGCGGATGTCGAGCTCCCGGGTGTCGGGGAATGCGATGACGAATGTGCGGGCCACGCTCTCGACAAGAGTTCTGGCGTCGATCTCCATGTCGGCTCTCGACTTCCTGCTCACGCCGACGGAAGTTGTCATGGTCGATCAGCGCCAGCCCTTGCATGAGCGTTGCCCCAACCTCTCCGGCGCCCGGATGCTTGCGGTAGAATCGCCCGCCCTTCCAGCCCATGTCCGGCCATGACGACGTTCTCCGGCACGACCATTCTCGCCGTGCGGCGCGGCGCCCACGTGGTGGTGGGCGGCGACGGACAGGTGTCGATGGGGGCGACGGTGGTGAAGGGCAACGCGCGCAAGGTGCGGCGCCTGTACAAGGATCGCGTGGTGGCGGGGTTCGCGGGGAGCACCGCGGATGCGTTTACGCTGTTCGAGCGCTTCGAGGCGAAGCTCGACCAGCATTCCGGACACCTGCAGCGCGCGGCGGTGGAGCTCGCCAAGGACTGGCGCACCGACCGGCTGCTGCGGCGCCTGGAAGCGTTGCTGATCGTGGCCGACGGCGGCGAGACCCTGATGATCTCCGGGACCGGGGACGTCATCAGCCCGGAGCACGACGCGGTGGCCATCGGTTCCGGCGGGCCGTTCGCGCTCGCCGCGGCGCGGGCGCTGCTCGACTGCACCGGGCTCGGAGCCCGGGAGATCGTCGAGCGCGGGCTGGGCATCGCGGCCGACATCTGCGTGTACACGAACCGGGAGCTGACCATCGAGGAGCTCGGCGCCGCCGATTGACGGCAGGCGGCGTCCGGGCCGCGCGTGAAACGGGACCCATGACACAAATGACGCCGAGAGAGATCGTCCACGAGCTGGACAAGCACATCGTGGGCCAGGCCGACGCCAAGCGTGCGGTGGCCATCGCGCTGCGCAACCGCTGGCGGCGGATGCAGGTCGGCGAAGAGATGCGCGCCGAAATCACCCCCAAGAACATCCTGATGATCGGACCGACCGGGGTCGGGAAGACCGAGATCGCCCGCCGCCTCGCCCGCCTCGCGGGCGCTCCGTTCATCAAGGTGGAGGCCACCAAGTTCACCGAGGTCGGTTACGTGGGCCGCGACGTCGAGTCCATCGTGCGCGATCTCACCGACGTCGCGGTGAAGCTCAACCGGGAGCGGGAGATGGAGAAGGTCCGGCGCCGCGCGGAGGACGCGGCGGAGGAGCGGATCCTCGACATCCTGCTGCGTCCGGCGCGCGCCGGCGTCGCCTCGATGGGCGCGGGCGGGGACGACGGTGTCGATGCGGCATCCACCCGGCAGAAGTTCCGCAAGATGCTGCGTGAAGGCAAGCTCGACGAGCGCGAGATCGAGGTGGAGCTGAACGCACCGGCGATCGGGGTCGAGATCATGGCCCCGCCGGGGATGGAGGAGATGACCAGCCAGCTCCAGAGCATGTTCCAGAACCTGGGCGGGGGGCGGACCCGCACCCGTCGGCTCCGGATCCGCGAGGCGTTCAAGCTGCTGACCGAGGAGGAGGCGGGGAAGCTCATCAACGAGGACGATCTCAAGTCGCGCGCGGTGGACGACGTCGAGCAGAACGGGATCGTGTTCCTGGACGAGATCGACAAGGTCTCGCGGCGCAGCGATCGGATGGGCGCGGACGTCTCGCGCGAGGGGGTCCAGCGCGACCTGCTCCCGCTGGTCGAGGGGAGCACGGTCTCGACGAAGTACGGCGCGGTGCGCACCGATCACATCCTGTTCATCGCCTCCGGCGCCTTCCATATCGCGAAGCCCTCCGATCTCATCCCCGAGCTCCAGGGCCGGTTTCCCATCCGGGTGGAGCTCGCGGCACTCGGCGTCGACGACTTCCTGCGCATCCTCACCGAGCCGGATTGCTCCCTGACCGAGCAGTACGCGGCGTTGCTCGGCGCCGAGCAGGTCGCGCTCTCGTTCACCGCCGAGGGGCTGCGGCGGATCGCGGAGATCGCCTGGCAGGTGAACGAGGCGACCGAGAACATCGGTGCGCGCCGGCTGCACACGGTGCTGGAGCGGCTGCTGGAGGACCTGTCGTTCGAGGGCGCGGATCTGGCGGGGCGGCGGGTGGAGATCGACGCCGGGTACGTCGACTCGCACCTCGCGGCGCTCGCCTCGGACCAGGATCTGTCGCGATACATTCTTTGAGACGGCGTGCTGAATCGAAGGCGATCTCCCGCACGGCCGAGCCTGGAGGGTACCGGTATGGCCAACCGAGGTTCCACGGCATTCGAGCCGGAAGCAGCCGCCCCGGCGGCGCCGCAAGGAAGAGCCTGGGCATGGCATCCGCCCCTGCCCCTCGCGGGCGTGCCCGTCTTCGTCTGGCCCCCGCGGCCCCTGGCCGCGTTGAGGTACCTCCTCTCCCTGGCGTTCCTGGGATCGGTGCTCGTCCCCTTCGGGACGCTCGCCACGCTCTCATGGCTCTACCTGCAACCCGCCCTGGAGCGTTGCGCCGAGCTCCGGGCGGACTGGATGCTCCAGATGTACGCCCGCAACCTGGGGCTCATGCTGCTGGTGGCGGGCGGCCTGCACCTCTACTTCTACACCTTCGGACGCCAGGGCGCCGAACGGAAGTTCGACCCGCGCGGCATGGGCACGAACGACCGCAAGTTCTTCGCGCGCAACCAGGTATGGGACGACATGCTCTGGACCTGCGCGAGCGGCGTGACGATCTGGACGGCCTATGAAGCGGGCTTCATGTGGGCCTGGGCCAACGACCTGCTGCCCTTCTACCTCCGCGTGGACGAGCATCCGGTGTGGTTCGCGGCCACCCTGGTCACGATCCCCTTCTGGGCGTCGCTGCACTTCTACTTCGTGCATCGCCTGCTGCACCGGCGGCCGCTCTACCGGATCGCCCACGCGCTGCACCACCGCTACTACGACTGCAACTACGGCAATCCCCCCATGCCCTGGGATCGGTGGCTCGGCACCGATCACGACGGCACCCCGCGGGCCATGGCCGAGGTCGTGAGACGGCGGCGCGAGCGGCTCCGGGCGGCGGCCGGCTGCGCCCGGAGCTGAATCGGCCGCGAGGCCGGGGCGCGTGATCCGCGGGCTGAAGAGCGGAAGACCGAAGAGAGCCGATCCCCATGACCCAGGCGACTTCACCCACACCGACCGAACTGCGCTACGACCGGGCGGCGCGCGTCCTGTACGTGGCGTTCGACAACGAGGAGCGCTTCAGTTACACGGCCGAGTACCTTCGCGTGTACTCGCCTTCCGCCGAGGTCCGCGGCCACGGGCCCGGCCAGGAGGTCCTGCAGGTCGGGAAGGAGCGGGTCGGCATCCAGTCCATCGAGCCGGTGGGGAATTACGCGGTGCGCCTGTGCTTCGACGACGGACACGACACCGGATTGTATTCCTGGGAGGAGCTGCACTGGCTCGGCGCCCACCATGAACGCTTGTGGAACGACTACCTGGAACGGCTGCAAGCGGCCGGACACCGGCGCCGGCTGGATGCCTGAAGGCAGGGCTCGCGCGGCCGGGAGACGGAAGCACCACCCGCGTCCGCGGACGACACCTTGAATGCGTAGAGCAACGCGCCCGGAGAGACCGCCCGTGAACGAGGGAACCGGGGAAACCACCCACTTCGGCTTCGAGGACGTCCCGGTGGACGAGAAGGCGGCGCGGGTCGATGCGGTCTTCGACTCGGTAGCCGGGCGCTACGACCTCATGAACGACCTGATGTCGTTCGGCCTTCATCGGGCGTGGAAGCGGTTCACGGCCCACGTCGCGCGGGTGCGCCCCGGCGCGCGGGTTCTCGACCTGGCGGGCGGTACCGGCGATCTGAGCGCGTTGCTCGCCCCGCGGGTGGGGAAGGACGGGGAGGTCGTGCTCGCCGACGTCAACCGCACGATGCTGGAGCGGGGGCGGGAGCGCCTCATCGACCGCGGGATCGCCGGCAACGTCCACTACGCGCGCTGCGACGCCGAGTGCCTGCCCTTTCCCGATCGCAGCTTCGATCGGGTGCTCGTCGGGTTCGGGCTTCGCAACGTCACCCGCAAGGAACGGGCACTCGCCGAGACGTACCGGGTGCTGCGTCCGGCCGGCATGCTGCTCGTGCTGGAGTTCTCGCATCCGAGCATCCCGGTGCTCAGACGCGCCTACGACCTCTACTCCTTCTCGGTGCTGCCCCGCATCGGGCGCATCGTCGCCGGTGACGCCGCCAGCTACCGCTATCTGGTGGAATCGATCCGCCGCCACCCGGATCGGGAAACGCTGCTCGCGGCCATGCGCGCGGCGGGTTTCGAGCTCTGCGGACACCACGGCCTCGCGGGAGGCATCGTCGCCGTTCACAAGGGGGTCCGGTTGTGAGCGGCGCCGTGGACGACATCCTCGACGATCCGGCGAGGGAGATCGAATGAGCGTGCGCGCACCGCCCTTCGGTCTGCTCGAGGGGCTGATCGACCGCGCGCTCGACCTTGACCCCGAGACGCGCGACGCCCTGGCCGGGTTTCCCGGCAAGGCCGTCGACGTCGAGATCGCGGGCGCCGGCGCGCTCCGGCTGAGCATCGACGGCGGGCGGGTCCGCGTCGAGCCGCGCGACGCGGCCTCCGCCGCGGACGTCACCCTCCGCGGCGCGCCGCTCTCGCTCCTGCGCTTTGTGCTCGCCGGCGATCGGGAGCGGGAGGCGTTGCTTCTTGGCGGCGGGGTGAGCCTGCACGGTGACGTCGTGCTGGCGGCGCAGTTGCAGCGGATCGCCGCCCGGATGGATCTCGATCTCGAAGAGGCGCTCGCACAGCGGATCGGCGACGTGCCGGCGCACGAGCTCTTCCGCGGCCTGCGCGGGCTCGGCGGCTGGACGCGCGACGCGGGCGCGGCGCTGCTCGCGGACGTTTCGGAGTACCTGCGCTACGAGACCGCGCTCACCCCGTCGCGCGGCGAGGTCGAGCACTTCGCGCACCAGGTCGACGACCTTCGAGACGACGTCGAGCGCCTCGATGCGCGCATCGCGCGGCTGGAGCGGCGGCGGGGACGCGGGCGGTGATCGGGCCCCGCCAGGTTCTGAGGCTCGCGCACATCAACGTCGTGCTCGTGCGGCACGGCCTCGACGAGATCGTGCTTGCGACGCACCTGTTGCGCCCGGTCCGCTTCCTCCTCTACCTGCTGCCCTGGAACTGGTTCCGCGGCGCGCAGCCGCCGCGGGCGGTGCGGCTGCGGCGCACGCTGGAGGATCTCGGGCCGATCTTCGTCAAGTTCGGCCAGATCCTCTCGACCCGGCGGGACCTGCTGCCGGAGGACGTCGCCGAGGAATTTTCCAACCTGCAGGATCGCGTACCGCCGTTCCCCGGCGACGTGGCCGCCAGGATCGTGCGCGACGCCCTCGGGCGCCCGGTCGACGAGGTCTTCAGCGAATTCACCCGCGAGCCGCTCGCCTCGGCGTCGATCGCCCAGGTCCACGCGGCGCGGCTCAAGGACGGCCGGAGCGTGGTGGTCAAGGTGGTGCGTCCCGGGATCGAACGGGTCATCCGGCGCGACGTGAGCCTCCTGCACCTCGTCGCGGATCTCGCGCAACGGTACTGGCGCGAGGCGCGCCGGCTGCGCCCGCGCGAGATCGTGGTCGAGTACGAGAAGACCATCCTCGACGAGCTGGACCTCCTGCGCGAGGCCGCGTCGGCGTCCCAGTTGCGCCGCAACTTCCAGGGCTCCGATCTGCTCTACGTGCCGGAAATCCACTGGGAGTACACGCGCCGCCGGGTGATGGTCATGGAGCGGGTCTCCGGGATCCCGATCAGCAGCACCGATGCGCTGCGCGACGCCGGCGTCGACCTGCGGGCGCTGGCCGAGCGCGGGGTGGAGATCTTCTTCACCCAGGTGATGCGCCACAACTTCTTCCACGCCGACATGCATCCGGGAAACATCTTCGTCGATCGCGGGCACCCCGGGCGCCCGAGCTACATCGCGGTGGATTTCGGCATCATGGGCAGCCTCTCGGAGCAGGATCAGCGCTACCTCGCCGAGAACTTCCTCGCCTTCTTCAACCGCGACTACCGCCGGGTGGCGGAGCTGCACGTGGAGTCGAAGTGGGTGCCGCCGGAGACGCGGATCGACGATTTCGAGGCGGCGATCCGCACGGTGTGCGAGCCGATCTTCAACCGGCCCCTGAAGGAGATCTCGTTCGGGCGCGTGCTCGTGCGGCTGTTCCAGACCGCACGGCGCTTCCACATGGAGGTGCAGCCGCAGCTCGTTCTGCTGCAGAAGACGCTGCTCAACGTCGAGGGTCTCGGCCGCCAGCTCTACCCGGATCTCGATCTGTGGACGACCGCCAAGCCCTTCCTGGAGCGCTGGATGCGTGAACAGCTCGGCGCCCGCGCGCTGCTGCGCGAGATGAAGCGCCAGGCCCCGAAGTGGGGCGAGACCCTGCCCGCGCTTCCCGGGCTTGCGTACGAGACGCTCAGGCTCGCGCGCACCGGCGAGATCGAGGTTCGGATCCGCACCGAGGAGCTCGATCGGATCCGCACCGAGATCCGGCGGGCGAACCAGCGCACGGCGCTGGCGGTGGCCGGAGCGGCGCTGCTGGCCGGCGCGGCGGTGATCGTCGCCCTCGGGGGAACGCCGCCCGTGCTGCTGTGGGGGGCGCCGGTCTGGTCATGGGCCCTCGGCGGTATCGGCGCCGGCCTGGTGTTCGCGGCGTGGTCGAGGGGGAGGGAGAGGTAGCCGGCGGTGCTCTACGAGCGGGTGTTGAAGATGTGCAGGCCCTTGAGGAGGTTGAGCGCCTCGTAGAGGGCGAAGTCACGCTGCACGAGCGGCGTTTCACCCTCGCTCCCGGTCTGCTGGGCCTGCTTCGCCCCCTCGAAGTCCTTCTCCTCGCCTTCACCCTCCAGGTGCCCCGCGAGATCGGACTCCTTGATCCGCGCGCCGTCGTCGACCCGGGAGACGTGCATGCGGTCGAGGGTGATGTCGGGCTCGATCCCCCGCGCCTGGATCGACGAACCGGAAGGCGTGTAGTAGCGCGCGGTGGTGAGCTTCAGCGCCGAGCCGTTGTCCATGGGGAGGATCGTCTGGACCGATCCCTTCCCGAAGGTCTTCTCCCCCATGATCACGGCACGCCGGTGGTACTGCAGCGCGCCGGCGACGATCTCCGAGGCGGAGGCGGAGCCCGCGTTGACGAGGACGACGAGCGGGATGCCGTCGAGGATGTCGGATCCCTTGGCGCTGAACGTGAGCTCCGCATCGTTCATGCGCCCCTCCATGCGCCCCTTGGTGTAGACGATCATGCCCTCTTCCAGGAACGCATCGGACACCGCGACCGCCGCGCTCAGCACCCCGCCGGGGTTGTTCCGGAGGTCGAGGACGAGGCCCCTGAGCTCGCCGCCCCCGTCTTCCCGGAGCTTGTCGACCGCCTCGCGCAGGTTTTCTCCGGTCCGCTCCCGGAACGCACTGATCCGGACGTATCCGTATCCGGGCTCGAGCGGGCGGGCCTTCACGCTGATGATCTGGATGACGGCCCGCGTGATGGTGAGCTTCAAGGGACGGTCCGTTCCTTCGCGCACGATGGTGAGGACGATGTCGGTGCCGGGCTTGCCTCGCATCAACTTCACGGCGTCCTGCAACGTCATGCCCTTCACCGGGACGTCGTCGAGCCGGATGATCAAGTCTCCCGCTTCCACGCCGGCGCGTTGCGCGGGGGTGTCGTCGATCGGCGCGATGACCTTCACGAATCCGTCCTCCATGCCGACCTCGATCCCCAGTCCGCCGAATTCCCCGCTCGTGCCCGCCTGGAGCTCCCGGTATTCGTCGGGAACGAGGTAGGCGGAGTGCGGATCGAGACCGGACAGCATCCCGCGAATCGCGTTTTCGAGGAGGGTCTTGTCGTCGATCCGCTCGACGTAGTCGTCCTTGATCTTCGCGAACACTTCGGTGAACGTCCTCAGATCCTCCAGCGGCAGCGGCCCGCCGTCGTGGCGTTCCGCGAGGACGCCCTGCCCGACGGCCAGGGTCATGCCGAGCACGCCGCCGAGGAGGAGATACAGGACCGAGCGAGTGTGAGCCTTCATGCGTTGCCTCCGATATGCCCTCGAGGGCTCGACGAGCAGTCTCGCCGGAAGAATACCCGTCGCCGCCAAGGGGCTACAAGCGCAACGGCGACGGGCCGGCAATGTCCGCCAGGCCCGGAAACGTCCATCGAGGCGCACGGGCCCGACGACGGGGCCACCATTCCCGCCACGCTCCGGGAGACGATCCTGACCCGACGTGTGCAGGTGTTCCGGTGGTTCGGGCGTCAAGCGGGCGAGGCTGCAGGACGCCTTAGAGCCTGACGGGAGATGGTTCCTCCACCCGCGAGGTCGACTTGCCCGGGGGAATTGCTGTACGTTTCGACCCCGGTCGAGGGTGACGCCCGGGGATGGCGCGCAAGCTCTACATCAAGACGTTCGGCTGCCAGATGAACGAGTACGACTCCGCGCGTACCGCGGACCTGCTCGCGGCGTCGCACGGTCTCGAACGCACCGCCCGGGCCGAGGACGCGGACGTCCTGCTCGTCAACACCTGTTCGGTACGGGAGAAGGCCGAGGAGAAGGTCTTCTCGGAGATCGGCCGCTGGCGTGCCTGGAAGGCGGCGCGTCCCGATCGGGTGATCGGGGTCGGGGGCTGCGTGGCGAGCCAGGAGGGGGCCGCGATCCGGGAGCGCGCCCCGTGCGTCGACGTGGTGTACGGCCCCCAGACCCTGCACCGCCTGCCGGAGATGATCGGCCCGGGCGGGACGGCCGGCCCGCGCCGCCGCCCGGTCGTGGACGTCTCCTTCCCCGAGATCGAGAAGTTCGACCGCCTGCCCGCGCCGAGGGCCGACGGCCCCACCGCATTCGTCTCGGTGATGGAGGGGTGCAGCAAGTACTGCTCGTTCTGCGTCGTCCCCTACACCCGGGGCGAGGAGTTCAGCCGGCCCTTCGACGACGTCATCGCCGAGACGGCGGCGCTGGCGGGGCAGGGGGTGCGCGAGATCACCTTCCTCGGCCAGAACGTGAACGCCTACCGCGGAGCGATGCACGACGGCCGGGAGTGCGATCTCGCCTTGCTCGTCGCCTACGCTGCTGCTATAGAGGGCATCGACAGGATCCGGTACACGACTTCGCATCCGGCCGAGCTCACCGGCAGCCTCATCGACGTCTACGAGGAGATCCCGGAGCTGGTGAGCCACCTCCACCTGCCGGTGCAGAGCGGCAGCGACCGGATCCTCGGCCTGATGAAGCGCAACTACACCGCCGCGGAGTACGTCGGGAAGGCTCGGCGGCTTCGTGCCGCCCGGCCCGATCTGAGCCTTTCGTCGGACTTCATCGTGGGCTTCCCCGGCGAGACCGACGCCGACTTCGAAGCGACCATGGGCCTGATCGACGAGGTCGGCTTCGACGCCTCGTTCTCCTTCATCTACAGTGCCCGCCCCGGCACACCGGCGGCCGGGCTGCCCGATCCGGTGCCCCTCGACGTGAAGCGCAAGCGCCTCGCCCGGCTCCAGGCCCGCATCACGGAGCTTGCGCACGGCGTCTCGCGCGCCATGGTCGGCGGCACGGCCCGGGTGCTCGTGGAAGGGCCGTCGAAGAGGAATCCGGACGAGCTCCGCGGGCGCACCGGGAACCACCGGGTGGTGAACTTCCCCGGTCCGCGCGAGCTGGCCGGCACGTTCGCCGACGTCACGATCGTCGAGGCGCTCCCGAACTCGTTGCGCGGCGCGCTCGCCGGCGGGGCGGCTGTGACCGGGCCGGCCGCCGGCCGCCATCGGGCCGGGGCGGGATCGGCCGCGGGAGGGTCGACCGCGACGGGATTGGTGGCGGCGGGGTCGGCCGCGATGCGCTGATCCCCGCCGATCCCTTGTTGCTCCACTCCATTCGAACCGAGGCGACCCGCTGATCGTGCCACCCGCACGCGCCGAAACCGACATCCTCCTCGAGCCCGCGGACAACCAGCGACTCGCGAACCTCTGCGGTCCGCTCGATCGGCACCTGCGACAGCTCGAGCACCGGCTCGGAGTCGAGATCACCACGCGCGGCAACGCCTTCCAGGTGCTCGGAGAGCCGGTTCCGGTCAGGGCGGCCGGCAGGATCATCCGCAAGCTCTACGCCTCGACCGGCGAGGAATCCCTCACCGACGAGCGCGTCCACCTCTTCCTGCAGGAATCGGAGATCGAGGAATGCCTCGGCACGGACCGCGGCGAAGGCGAATCGGTCAAGGTCCGGCGCGGCATCGTGCGGGGGCGCGGGCGCAACCAGGCGAAGTACCTGCGCGCGATCCGCACCCACGACGTGAACTTCGGGATCGGTCCGGCCGGAACCGGCAAGACCTACCTCGCGGTGGCGTGCGCGGTGGAGGCGCTGGAAGCCGATCGGGTGAGCCGCATCGTGCTGGTGCGCCCGGCGGTCGAGGCCGGGGAGCGGCTCGGCTTCCTCCCCGGCGATCTCCAGCAGAAGGTCGACCCCTACCTCCGCCCCCTGCTCGACGCGCTCCACGAGATGCTCGGCTACGAGCGCACGGCGAAGCTGATGGAGCGCAACGTGATCGAGGTGGCGCCGCTCGCGTACATGCGCGGCCGTACCCTGAACGAATCGTTCATCATCCTCGACGAAGCGCAGAACACCTCGGACGAGCAGATGAAGATGTTCCTGACCCGCATCGGCTTCGGCTCCTCCGCGGTGGTGACCGGCGACGTCACCCAGATCGATCTGCCGGAGGGCCGGCGCTCGGGGCTGCGCCACGCCGCCGAGGTGCTGCAGCGGGTGAACGGCATCGCCTGGACGTGGTTCGACACCAAGGACGTGGTACGCCACCCGATGGTGGCGCGGATCCTCGACGCCTACGAGGCGGCCGGCAGGCAAGGAGACGAGAGCGGATGAGCGCGGGGATCGAAGCCGCTGCGGTCCGGGGAACGGCGCCCCGCGGATCCATGGCTCCCGCGAGGGAGTCGACGGCGACGGAAGCGAAGGGGCAGGGAGGAGCCGCGCCGGTGTCGAGAGCGGGATGCCCCGGATGGCGCCGCCGGCCGACGGCGCCCGCGAGATGCCCGACGGCGGCGAAGCGGGAACGCCGGGCGAATCGGCCCCGGGCTCGGGAGTGAGGCTCCCGTGGCGATGACGCCGCGAACCCGTCCAGCGCGCGAGGCGCTCGACGGCGATGCAGGGGAAGAGGCGGGGCCGGGCAGGGCAGGGGCGGTCGAGGTGCAGCGCGCGAGCCCGGCCGACGGCGTTCCGTCATCGGTGGAGATCGCGCGGTGGGCCGAGGCCGCGCTCGCCGGGCGGTCGGAGGGCGCGGAAATGACGGTGAGGGTGGTGGGCGAGGCGGAAGGGGCGGCGTTGAACGCGCGCTACCGCCGCCGGGCCGGCGCGACCAACGTCCTCGCCTTTGCGTTCGATGCGCCGGAGCTGCCCTCTCTCCGGATCCTCGGCGACGTGGTGGTGTGCGCCCCGGTGGCGGCGCGCGAGGCGCGCGAGCAGTCGAAACGACTCGACGCGCACTGGGCGCATCTCGTGGTCCACGGCACCCTGCACCTGCTCGGCCACGATCACGACGCGCCCGATTCGGCGCAGGAGATGGAGACGATCGAACGCACGATCCTCGGCCGGCTCGGCTATCCCGATCCCTACGCGGCCGAGGTCCGGTCGTGAACGAACCCCCGGACGGCGGACCGAGTACGCGCTCGTGGCTCGGGCGCTTTGCCCGGGCGTTGTCGGGCGAACCGGACGAGCCGCGGGACCGGGCCGCCCTCGTCGAGCTCCTGCACGACGCCGAGCGGCGCAACGTACTCGGCCCCGACGCGCTGGCGATGATCGAGGGCGCCCTCGCGGTCGGCGACATGCAGGTGCGCGACATCATGGTGCCGCGCGCGCAGATGGTGGTGGTGGAAGCCGGCAAGCTGCCGGAGGAGTTCGTCGGCGCGGTGGTCGAATCGGGGCACTCGCGATTCCCGGTGATCGGCGACAGCCGCGACGAAGTGGAGGGGATCCTGCTCGCCAAGGACCTGCTCGCGTACTTCGCGCGCAACGGCGGCGACCGTTTCGATCTCGACGACGTGATGCGCCCCGCCGTCCACATCCCGGAGAGCAAGCGGCTCAACGTCCTGCTCCGCGAGTTCCGCACCAGCCGCAACCACATGGCGATCGTCGTCGACGAGTACGGCGGGGTGTCCGGGCTGGTGACCATCGAGGACGTGCTGGAGCAGATCGTCGGCGAGATCGACGACGAGCACGACACCGGCGACGAAGGCCTCATCGGCGCACACCCTGACGGCGAGTTCACGGTGAAGGCCCACACCCCGATCGAGGACTTCAACGAGTACTTCGGCAGCGCGTTCGATGACGAGGAGTCCGACACCGTCGGGGGGCTGGTGGTGCGCGCCTTCGCGCATCTTCCCTCCCGTCTGGAGCAAGTCACCCTCGACGGATTCCGCTTCACGGTGGTCCGCGCCGACAAGCGCCGGGTCCACCTGCTGCGGGTGCGGCCTGTCGGCCGCGAGGGTGGATCGGGCTGAAACGGGCATCCACCCGGTCCCCCGAGCGTTGCGGCGGACGGCCGCGGCGCCGTCCCCGCGATCCTGAGTCGATGACGCATGCGGCCTGAAGCACCGCCTCCAAGGGCTCCGGCCGCGTGGCGGTTCCGAACGCGCGGTGCGGCGCTCGACGCGGGATGCCTGGCGGCGGGCGTCGCGCTGCCGCTCGCGTTCGCGCCCTTCGGCCTGTTCCCCGTCGCGTTCGTATCCATCGCCGCGCTGTTTCTCGCGTGGCGCGCGTGCCGCACCCCGCGGCGCGCGTTCCTGCGCGGCTGGTTGTTCGGCCTCGGGGCGTTCGGGGCCGGCGCCTCGTGGGTCCGCGAGAGCTTCGCGTTCAGCAACGTGCCCGAGGCGCTGTCGCCCGTGCTGACCGCGGGGTTCGTCGGATGCCTCGCGTGCTACCCGGCGGCGGTCGGCTGGATCGCCGCCCGCGTATCGCCGGTCGGCGATGCGCCGCGCCTGCTCGCGGTCTATCCCGCAGCGTGGATGCTCGGCGAATGGCTGCGCGGGTGGGCGTTCACCGGGTTCACCTGGCTGCAGCTCGGGTATTCGCAGATCGACGCCCCCGCGGCGGGATGGCTGCCGGTGATCGGGGTATACGGCGCCGGCGCCCTCGTCGCGTTCGCGGCCGGGGGGCTCGCGTGGGCGCTGCTGCGTCGCGACCGGCGTGCGTTCGTCCTGCTCGGCGGCGCGGCGGCCCTGTGGGGCGCGGGTGCCGCGCTTGCGCGCATCGAGTGGACGCGGCCGGCCGGCCCGCCGCTGGAAGTGGCGATCGTCCAGGGCAACGTCGCGCAGGATCTGAAGTGGCGCCCGGAGATGCGCGAGCGGACCCTCGATCGGTACGCGGCGCTCACCCGGGAGCATTTCGACGCCGATCTCGTGGTGTGGCCGGAGTCGGCGATGCCCGGCTTCCTCGACACCCTGGAGGCGTTCACGCGCCGCATCACCGCCGAAGCGGTCGAGCGGGACGGCTCGGTCCTTACCGGAGTGATGACCAGGAAGGGTCCCGGAGGGCCCTACCTGAACAGCGTGGTGATGCTCGGCCCCGAGCCGGGGGCCTACCACAAGCGCCGCCTTGTCCCTTTCGGGGAGTACGTGCCGATCGCGCCTCTGATCCGTCCGGTGATGGAGGCGATAGGGGTCCGGATGGCCGACTTCGGCCGCGGCGCGCGCGAGCAGGCGGCGCTGCACGTCGGCCCTTACGCGATCGGAGTGTCGATCTGCTACGAAATCGCGTTCGGAGACGAAGTGCGCCGCGCCCTGCCGAACGCCGCGCTGCTCGTGACGGTCAGCAACGACGCATGGTTCGGCGACTCCCTCGGCCCGCACCAGCACCTGGAGATGGCCCGGGTCCGTGCGGCCGAGTCGGGGCGGTGGCTGGTCCGCTCGACGAACACGGGGTTGAGCGCGGTCGTCTCCCCCAAAGGAGCGGTGGTTGCCCGCCTGCCGCAGTTCGAGATCGCAGCCAGGACGTCCGAGGTCGTCCCGATGCGCGGCGCAACCCCGAGCGTGCGGAGCGGGGATGCGCCGGTCGTCGTCGCCTTCGTCGCGTGGCTTGTCGCGGGCGCCGCCCTGATGCGACGGATCTCGTGACGGCCGGGGCCCGGCGGTGACCGCCTCCGGCTGTCCGGAGACGACCGGCCCGGACCAGGCCGCTGTGGCCGGCGTACCGCGCTACCGGCCGTCCCCGGCGCCACGCCTTGTGGCTGATACAATGGCGGGGTCGTTCCTGCCCTTCCGGCCGATGAAACAGACTCTGCAGCTCAGGCTGAGCCAGCATCTGGCCATGACGCCCCGGCTCCAGCAGGCCATCCGGCTGCTGCAGCTCTCCACCGTGGAACTGCACACCGAGGTCCAGGAAGCCCTCGACTCCAACCTCATGCTCGAGGTGGACGCCGAGGGCGGCGGCGCCGAGGCCGAGGCCCTCCCGGCCGACGTCCCCGGCGAGCTGGAGGGGGACGCCGAGGACACCGACGGCGCCGCCGCCGAGGCGGAGGTCGTCCTGGCCGGCATCCCCGGCGAGCTTGCGGTCGACAGCGTGTGGGCAGACGTCTACGACTCCGCCCCGGGCGGCTTCAACCCGCCGGACGGAGACTTCAACGGCGCCGACCCCGACGCTCACCGCGCGCAGAACGAATCGCTGAAGGACCATCTCCACTGGCAGATGTCCATGACGCGGTTCAGCGACACCGAGCGGGTCGTCGGAGCCGCGATCATCGACGCCGTCAACGACGACGGCTATCTCGAGCTCACCCTCGAAGACATCCGGCAAAGCCTCGATCCCCGGTGCCTGGCCCTGGAAGGAGTCGAGGCGGTGCTGCAGCGGATCCAGAGCTTCGATCCCCCCGGGGTCGCGGCGCGCGGCCTCGACGAATGTCTCGCTCTCCAGTTGCGCCGGCTCCCCGGCGACACCGAATGGCGCGATGTCGCGCTCGCCGTGGTGACCGGGCATCTCCGGACGCTTGCGTCCAGGGATTATCCGCGGCTCATGCGGGTGTTCGGCATCGGGAAAGACGAACTCCAGGGCGTCGTCGATCTGATTCGATCCCTCTCGCCGCGCCCCGGTTCCGCCGTCGCGTCCCCGGCGACGGAATACGTGGTCCCCGACATCTTCGTGCACAGGGAGCGGGGCGTGTGGCAGGTCACGCCGAACCTGGAGGCGTTCCCGAAACTTCGTATCAACGCGCACTACGCGAGCCTCATCCGGCGGGCGGACGACAGCGCGGACAACAACACCCTGAAAAACCATCTGCAGGAGGCGCGCTGGTTCATCAAGAGCCTCCGCAACCGCCGCGAGACGCTGCTGAAGGTGGCGGCCTGCATCGTGGAGCGCCAGAAGGGGTTTCTCGAACGGGGCGAGGAAGCCATGAAGCCGATGGTGCTCGCGGACGTGGCGGCGGCCGTCGGCATGCACGAATCCACCATCTCACGGGTCACCACCCGGAAGTACATGCATACGCCCCGGGGGGTCTTCGAGCTCAAGTATTTCTTCTCGAGCCCCGTCTACACGGTCTGCGGCTCGGAGGCTTCCGCGACCGCGGTCCGCGCGGTGCTCAGGAAGTTGATCGCGGCGGAAAATCCGTCCAGGCCGCTGAGCGACAACAAGCTTGCCGCGATCCTCTCCGAGCAGGGGATCAGGATCGCGCGGCGCACCGTCGCGAAGTACCGCGAGTCGATGGCGATCCCCGCCTCGACCGATCGGAAGGCGCCTTGATTCCGTTTCTCTCCGGTGCCCCCCGCGATACGATGGCGTCGGCCGCGCCCGCCACCGGCCCCCGCAATTCCAGTGAGGAGACACACGATGCAGATCAACCTGACGGGACATCACGTCGAGGTGACGCCGGCTCTGAGGGAATACGTCACCAGGAAGCTCGAGCGCGTCGCACGCCACTTCGATCACATATCGAACGTGCACGTGGTCCTGACCACCGAGAAGCAGTCCCGTCACAAGGCGGAAGCGACCCTGCACGTGGCGGGCGCCGACATCTTCGCCGACGCCTCGCACTCCGACATGTACGCCGCGATCGACACCCTCGCCGACCGGATTGACAGGCAGGTACGCAGACACAAGGACAAGCGGACCGACCACCACCGCGCCGAAGGCGGTCTCAAGACGCAGTTCGGCTGAGCGTCGTGCCCGGGCTCCGCCGGGAACGCCACGCCCGGGCGTGTTCCGGAATCCCGGATCCCGTTTCGCCACGGCCAGGGAACGGAATGGCAACACTGGAAGAGATCCTCGCTCCCGAGTGCGTATGCAGCGGCGTACCGGCGGCGAGCAAGAAGCGGACGCTCGAAATGCTGGGGGAGATCCTCGCGAACGCCGATCCGGGGCTGTCGGCGCGGACCGTCTTCGACCGGCTCGTCGCGCGCGAGCGCCTCGGCTCGACCGGGCTCGGAGAAGGTTGCGCCCTGCCTCACGCGCGCATCCCCGGCCTCGGCCGCGCCCTCGCGGCGTTTCTGCGGCTGGAGAAGGGGGTGGACTTCGACTCCCCCGATCACGAGCCTGTCGACATGGTCGTCGGACTGCTGGTTCCCGAGGAATCCACCGACGAGCACCTGGAGATCCTCGCCGGGCTCGCCCGCATCCTCTCCGACGAATCGGTACGGGCGTCGGTGCGCTCGGTGGACGAGCCGGCGCGAATCTACGAAGCGCTGGTCCGCAACAACGTCTCCACCTGAGCCGGACGCGGCGCGAAGGGCGGTCGGCCGCCGCCGCATCGCCGGCGGCAGGGCGGGGACGACGCGCCAACGTCCCGGACCCACCGGTCTGCAATCGTGTGGAGTGCACACGCGGGGCGGTCCGTGGCGTACCGTGGCCTGGAACGCCGGCGACGTTGCCGGGGCCCTCTCACCGGGGACGGATACTCCATGCGAAGGCTGCGTTTTGCGAAGATCATCGCCACCCTCGGTCCCGCGACGTCGGCGCCCGAGACGATCCGCTCGCTGTTCGCCGCCGGGGTCGACGTGTTCCGGCTGAACTTGAGCCATGGCGACCACGACGGCCACCGGCGGCGCTTCGAGGCGGTCCGCGGGATCGAATCCGCGAGCGGACGCCCGATCGGGGTGCTGGCCGACCTGCAAGGGCCGAAGCTCCGGGTCGGAGCGTTCGACGGCGGGAGCACGATGCTGAAGGAAGGCGGGTCGTTCGTCCTCGATCTCGATCCCTCGCCCGGCGGCCCGGAGAGGGTCGCCCTTCCCCACCCGGAAGTCTTCACCGCCCTCAGACCGGGCACGAGCCTCCTCGTCAACGACGGCAAGATCAGGCTGGAAGTCGAAATCTGCGGCGCAAACTTCGCCGGCACCCGCGTCAGGACCGGCGGGGAGATCTCCGATCACAAGGGCGTCAACATCCCCGACGCGGTGCTCCCCATCTCCCCCCTGACCGACAAGGACCGCGAGGATCTCGAGCTGGGCCTGGACCTCGGCGCGGACTGGGTGGGGGCGTCGTTCGTCCAGCGCCCGCAGGATCTCCTCGTGCTGCGTGAAGCGATCGGGGGCCGCGCCGGGCTCGTGACGAAACTCGAGAAGCCGGCCGCACTCGATCGGCTTGAAGAGATCGTCGAGCTGTCCGACGTGATCATGATCGCACGGGGGGATCTCGGCGTGGAGCTGCCGCCCGAGGACGTCCCGAGCGTTTCGCGCCGGATCGTGCGCGCCTGCCGCAACGCGGGCAAACCGGTGATCGTGGCGACCCAGATGCTCGAGTCGATGATCTCGTCACCGGTGCCGACGAGAGCGGAGGCATCCGACGTCGCGACCGCGATCTACGAAGGGGCCGACGCGGTGATGCTTTCGGGAGAGACCGCGGTAGGGCGCTACCCCGTCGAGGCCGTCGACATCATGCAGCGGATCATCGCGCGGGTGGAGCGCGACCCGCATTACCGGGAACAGATCGACGCGACGCTCCCGGCGCCGAAGCCGACCGCGGCCGACGCGATCTCCGATGCGATGCGGCGCATCGTGCAGACCCTCCCGGTGACCGCCGCGGTCACGTACACGAGCTCCGGGTCGAGCAGCCTGCGCGCGGCCCGCGAGCGGCCGGACTCACCCATCCTGAGCCTGACCCCCCACCTGAGCACCGCGCGCCGCCTCGCGCTGGTGTGGGGCATCCACTCCGTGCTGAGCGAAGACATCGACCGAGTGGAGGAGATGGTGGACAAGGCCTGCCGCACCGCGCTGGCCGAAGGACTGGCGAGCACCGGCGACCGGCTCGTCATCATGGCCGGGATGCCCTTCGGGGTTTCGGGAACCACGAACCTGCTCCGCATCGCGCGCGTGCCGTCTCCGGTGGGTACCGCATCGCGCGGGCCTCCCTGACCGGATGCCGCTTGCACTGAACACCGACTCAATACAGGCCCAGCGCCGCCGCCGCCAGCGCGACGGCGGCCAGGATCGTGAACGCCAGCAGCACCTGCGAGACGTCGCGGTTGCGCCCGCGCAGCTCGAACGACAGCCAGCCGAGCACGACGACCAGCGCGGCGAGGATGTAGACGACGCGCATCCCGTGGGGTGTGTTCGGACCCGTACCGCCGCGCTCAGCCCGGCGCGCGCTCGTCGAGCATCTGCGCGAGATCCTCCGGCGGAACGTACCCCGGCACCAGCTCGCCGGATTCCAGGACGAGCGCCGGCGTCCCGGTCACGCCGGCCTCGAGGCCGATCTCGTAGTGCTCGCGGACCGGGTTGTCGCATCGGCGCGTCTCGATCGACCGGCCCATCTTCGCGTCACCGATCGCGGTGTGCGGATCCGGCGCGCACCACACCGATACCGTCTTGTCGTAGGTGGGCGAAGGAATGCCGGCCCGCGGGAACGCCATGTAGCGCACCTTGATGCCGAGCCGGTTGTAGTCGGCCATCTGCCGATGGAGCTGCACGCAGTACGGGCAATCGACGTCGGTGAAGACGGTGACGGTGTGCTTCACGGAGCCGGGCGCGAAGACGATCATGCCCGCTTCGTCGCTCCCGCCGACGGTCTCCGCACGCACGGCCTGCCGCGCCCGCTCGGTGACGTTGCGTTGCGTGTCGAGGTCCAGCAGGTCGCCACGCAGCATGTAGCGGCCGTCGCCGGAGAGATAGACGATGGTGGAGCCGAACCGGACCTCGTACAGCCCCGCGAGCGGTGTTTCGGCGACGTGGTCCGGCGCGCGATCCGGCCCCAGCGCTTCCAGCCGCGCGAAGAGCGCCGCCGGGACGTCGCCGTCGGCGTACACGGGCGCCAGTCCCGCGCAGAGCGACAGCGCCGTGAGGATGTTGGTCAATCGCATCGAAGTTCTCCTTTGCCCCGGAGACGGGACGGCGTTGGAGGAAGCCGGCCGGGTGTTCGTTGCCGGGCCTGCCGGAGCGGAGACGCCCTTCCGGCTTCCCCGTGACACCTCCACTCTGACGTACGTCCAAGCCTGTACTCCGTTCAGCCCTTCGTCAACTCTCCCTTGCCGACAGGGGGATGCGCCGGGTCTGGAGATGGGCAGGCGGATGCCCGTCGGCGGGGTGTTCGTGACCCCGCGCGCGGGTGTGGCGTGGTCGAGGGTCGATGTGGGAGGGTTCCGGGACATGGAGAGTGCCGGCGCCCCGCACTTGCGGGCGCGGGCGTCGGCGGAGGAGGCGCGCAGCACGAAGGGACGTTTGGGGGTGGCCGCTTCCGATGGCCATCCACTCCGCGATGCGGTTCTGCCAGGCTTCTCCATCAGGCTCGGGACAAACCGAGGGGAGGCGCAATCCTGATTCCGCCCTCGACTCGGGCATACTCACGGGAGCAACGGCTCACGGAGGGCGGAAGAGTGCGCATGTCCACCGGGATCGGGGCCCGCGTCCCCCGCAAGGAGGACGCCCGGCATCTGGCCGGCAAGGCGCGGTTCGTGGGCGACCTCTCCTTCCCCGGGCTGTGGGAGGTCGCGTTCGTGCGCAGCCCCCTTGCGCACGCCCGCATCCGCTCGATCACCGTCCCCGAGCGCTGCGCGGGCCGCGTGTTCACCGCGGAGGACATGGAAGGCGTGCGCCCGATCCGGGCCGAATCCAGCCTCCCCACCTACAAGCCCTCCGACTACCCGCCGCTCGCCCGCGGCAAGGTGCGCTTCGCGGGGGAGTGCGTGGCGCTGTGCATCGCCCCGACCCGGGCCGAGGCCGAGGACGTCGCGGAGGAAGTCGTGCTCGACCTCGAGCCCCTGCCCGCGGTCACCGACAGCCTCGCCGCTCGCCGGCCCGACGCCCCGCGCGTGCACGACGAGTGGGACGACAACCTCTTCCTCACCACCTTCGTGGACGGCGACGTCGCGTCGGTGAAGCAGCGTGCCGCGGTCGTCGTCGAGCGCGAGTACCGCACCGCCCGCCAGTGCATGGCGCCGATGGAGGGCAAGGCGGTGCTCGCCCGCCACGACGAGCGCAAGGGGCAGCTCGTCGTCTACACCTCCACCCAGGTGCCGCACCTCATCCGCACCGGGCTCTCGCAGCTCCTGGGGCTCGACCAGGCGGACGTGCGGGTCGTCGCGCCCGACGTGGGCGGCGGCTTCGGCTACAAGTGCGTGCTGCAACCGGAGGAGATCTCGGTGTCGTGGGCGGCGATGCGCACCGGCCGGCCGCTGCGCTGGGTCGAGGACCGGCGTGAGCACCTGACCGCCGGGGCCAACACCCGCCAGCACCACTACCGGCTGACCGCCTGCGCCGACGAACGCGGGCGCCTGCTGGCGGTGGACGCGGAGATCACGGTGGACGTGGGCGCGTACTCGGTGTGGCCGTTCACCGCCTGCCTCGAAGCCGCCCAGGCCGGCGGCAACCTGCCGGGGCCCTACGCCTTCGACGTCTACCGCTGCAAGACCTACTCCGTCGCCACCAACAAGCCCGGCTTCACGCCCTACCGCGGGGTCGCGCGCCCGGGGGTGTGCTTCGCGATGGAGCTCACCATCGACGCGATCGCACGCGCGGTCGGGCGCGAGCCGGCGGACGTGCGGGCGGAAAACCTCGTGCCGGCGGACGCGATGCCCTACACCAACGTCACCGGCAAACAATACGACAGCGGCGACTACCCGGCCAGCGTGGCCGGGGCGCGGCGCATGATCGGGCTGGAAGCCATCCGTGCGCGCCAGGGTCGCTCCGGGCCGGCGCCCGAGCGGGCGGATCGGCTCGATGACGGACGCGGACGCCCAGGCGACTTCCAGCGGTTTCCCGAGCAGACCGAACAGCGTGACGCCGTGCCTGCCCGGCCGGACGAGTCCCGGCCGCTTCCCGAGCGGGCGGACCCACTCGATACCGTCCATGCACGGCAGGGCGACCCCCGACCGCTTCCCGAAAGAGCGAAACAGCCCGATCCCGCCCACGCCCGCCGGGGCTCGCCGGAGCCGGACGGCCGGCTCATCGGGGTCGGCTTCTCGACCTTCACCGAGCAGACCGCGCACGGCACCCGGGTCTTCGGCGCCTGGGGCCTGCCGCTCGTGCCCGGCTACGAGCAGGCCACGGTGAAGCTCGCGCCGAGCGGCGCGGTGGAGGTCCGCTCGGGCAACCACTCCTTCGGCCAGGGGCTGGAGACCACGCTCGCCCAGGTCGCCAGCGAGCAGCTCGGCATCGGCGTCGACCGCATCCGGGTGACGATGGGCGACACCGGCGAGACCCCCTACTCCACCGGCGCCTACGCCTCGCGGGGCATGGTGATGGCCGGCGGCGCGGTGTCGAAGGCGGCGGAATCGCTGGCCGGGCGCATCCGCAAGCACGCGGCGCACCTGCTCCAGACCGGCCCCGACCGCGTATCGCTCTCCGGCGGGCGGGCGAACGCGGCCGGCGGGGCAAGCGTCTCCTTCGAGGACGTCGCGCGCGCCTGGTACCTCCGCCCCGACCAGCTTCCCGACGACGTGGACACCCGGGGGCTCGAAGTCACCGAGGGCTACAAGCCCGAAGTGGACACCGGCGTCTTCACCTACGCGACGCACGCCGCGGTGGTGGCGGTGGACCCGGCCACCGGCGCGGTGGAGATCCTCGACTACGTGCTGTTCGAGGACTGCGGGCGGCGCGTCAATCCGATGATCCTGGAAGGACAGTCCTACGGCGGCGCCGCGCAGGGCATCGGCACCGCGCTCTTCGAGGAGAGCCTCTACGACGAGAACGGCCAGCCCCTGACCTCGACCTTCGCGGACTACGTGGTGCCGGGGCCGGTCGAGCTGCCCGCGATGCGGATCGAGCACACGGAGTCGCTCTCGCCCTACACCCGCCACGGCATCAAGGGGATCGGCGAAGGCGCGGCCATCGCCCCCGCCGGTGCGGTGGTCAACGCGATCAACGACGCCCTCGAGCCCCTGAACGTGGAGATCGACGAGATCCCGGCCACCCCGCGCCGGATCCTTGCGGCGATCCTCAAGGCGAAGGCATCGGGGGAGGGGTGTTCGATGTGGGTGAGGACACCTTGCTGCGGGCCACGGCCGGCTACGAGAGGAGCGGGAGCGGGACGAACGAGTACGGCGTCGGGGTGGTGTTGAACATGCGCTTCTAGGCAGGGATTGGAAGCGGTCTCCGGGCGCGCGGGCTTCATCGGCCCGCGCGCTTTTTTGTGTGCACGGGGATCTCCCGGCTCCTGGGGCTCGACCAGGCGGACGTGCGGGTCGTCGCCCCGGACGCGGGCGTCGGCTTCGGCTGCAGATGCCGCCGCTGGATCCTGCCGGTCGATCCCGCTCAGCCGGACGCCGCCGCTTCGTGCTCCGTGGGCCCCGCCCCCGCGTCACGGTGGTAGCGGGAGAGGAACGCCCGGGTCCTGGGGCTGCGCGGGCGGGCCATCACCTCGGCGGCCGTCCCGTCCTCCACCACCTGCCCCTGGTCCATGAAGAGCACCTGGTCCGCGACGTCGCGGGCAAAGGCCATCTCGTGGGTGACGACGACCATCGTCGCCCCCTCCCCGGCCAGATCCTTCATCACCTCGAGCACTTCGCCCACCAGCTCCGGGTCGAGCGCGGAGGTCACCTCGTCGAAGAGCAGCACCTCCGGCGACATGGCGAGCGCCCGCGCGATGGCCACCCGCTGCTGCTGGCCGCCGGAGAGCTCGCGCGGCCGGCGCTCCTCCATCCCTTCCAGGCCGACCCGGCGCAGCAGGTCCATGGCCGATCGTCGCGCCTGGTCTCGCGGGATCTTCTTCACCACCACCTGGCCGATCATGACGTTCTCGATCGCCGTCTTGTGCGCGAAGAGGTCGAATTGCTGGAACACCATGCCGAAGCGCGCCCGGAACCGCGCGAGGTCCCGGCCCGACGGCAAGGTCTTGCGGGCGGAGAAGTCGAGCACCCGGTCGCCGAGGGTCAGGGTGCCTCCGTTCGGCTCCTCCAGCAGGTTGAGGCAGCGCAGCGTGGTCGACTTGCCGCATCCGGACGGGCCGATGATGACCACCACCTCGCCCGCCCGCACCTCGAACGAGACCCCGCGCACCGCGTGGACGTCGCCGTAGCTCTTCCGGAGATCGCGCACGGACAGCATGGGACGGCCCCGGCCGTCCCCCGCTGCGGCGGTCGCCGCAGCCGCGGCTGCCGCAGCAGCAGCGTCGGTCGCCGCAGCAGCGTCTGGGGAGGAAATCGGGTCACCGGTCACTGCGCGCCTCCAGCCGTTTGCCCCACTGGGTCAGCGGGTACAGGATGACGAAGTAGGCGATGGCCACGCTGGTGTAGACCTCGAGCGGACGGTAGGTGTCCGCCACCACCAGATAGCCCGTATACATCATGTCCGGCACCGCCACCACGTAGAGCAGGGCGGTGTTCTTGAACTGGATCACCGACTGGTTCACGAAGGGCGGGACCATCCGGCGCACCGCCTGCGGCAGGATGATGTGCCACATCATCTCCCCGTAGGTCATGCCGATGGCCCGCGCCGCCTGCCACTGCCCCTTGTCGATGGAGATGATGCCGCCGCGGAAGATCTCCGTCGCGAAGCATCCCATGTAGAGGGTCAGTCCGATCCCCGCCGCGAGCCATCCGGGCAGGGCCACTTCCCCGCTCGGGAAGAGGGCGCCGAGCAGGATCGGCAGTGCGAAGAAGAACCAGACGATCTGCACCAGCACCGGCGTGCAGCGGAAGGTCTCGACGTAGACGTGGATGGGGCCGCTCAGCCACCAGCGGTTCGCGAGGAGCCCCATCCCGCAGATCACCCCGATCAGCAGGCCGCCGGCCACGGTGGCGGAGGCGTACGCCAGGGTGATCAGGAGGCCCTTCAGCCACCACCCCTCGTAGCCGGCGAAGATCATGTGGAAGTCCCAGTTGTATTCCATGGCCTTGCTCCCGGAAATCCTGTTTCAGGCGAACGTACAGGCGTGTCGTGCCGCCGCGATGTTTTCCGCGGCGCGGGCTCCTAGAACCGATCCGGCCGGAACGGCGCCAGATCGATGCCCGGGGCCTTTCCGGCCGCCAGCTCCGAGATCAGCTTGCCGGTGATGCCGCCCATGGTCAGGCCGAGATGGTCGTGGCCGAACGCGAACCAGGCGTTGGGATGGCGCGGCGAGCGGCCGATCACCGGCTTGGAGTCCGGGTGCGAGGGGCGCGGCCCCATCCACTCGGTGAGGCGTTCGCTCCCGAGCGCCGGGAACAGCGCCTCGGCGTGGCGGCGGACGAGGTGGGCGTTCGCGAAGTCCGGCGCCGCCTCCGGCGCCGCGAACTCGGCGATGCCGCCGGCGCGGATGCCGTCCATCATCGGCGTGACGGCGACGCTGCGGTCGACCGAAATGATGCCGCCGTTCATCTTCACGTCCGTGCCGTTGAACATGACGTGGTAGCCACGCTCGGCCTCCAGCGGGACCTTCGTTCCGAGCAGGGCGGCGAGGCGGCGCGACCAGACGCCGGCCGCGACCACGACCCGCTCGACCGGAAGCTCGCCGTCCCCGGTGCGGATGGCGCGCACGCGGCCTTTCGGACCGATCTCGAATCCGCGCACCTCCCGGCGAAGGACGGCGCCGCCGCGCCGCCGGAAGAGATCGGCGAGGGCCTGCACGAGCCGCAGGGGATCGACGGTATGGGAGAAGTCGGCCACGCGGTACGCGCGCACCACGTTCTTCGAGAGCGCGGGCTGCACCTGCCGGGCCTCGTCGCCGTCGAGCAGGTCCAGCCATACGCCGTTCCGCCGCCGGAGATCGAAGGCGCAGGCCGCGCCCTGGAAGGCCGCCTCGCTCTCGAAGGTGAACATCAGCCCGGTCCGGCTCATGAGATGCCCGGCGCCGGCCTCGGCCACCAGCGGGTCGATGCCTTCATGCGCGTGGTCCAGCAGGCTCTGCCGGGCCGCCGCGATCGCCTCCACCCGCTCGCGGCGGGCGTTGGCGACGAAGCGAAGGAACCAGGGCAGGGCGCGCAGGGCGTGGCCCCAGCGGAGCTTGAGCGGCGATTCGGCGTCGAGGAGCATCCCCGGCACCCTCCTCAGCACGCCGGGCATGGCCAGGGGAGGGCACGACGCGATGCCGAATCCGCCCAGATTGCCGCGTGACGCCCCTTCTCCGGGACCGCCGCGGTCGAGCAGGGTCACCGAGAACCCTTCGTTCTGCAGGTGGAGGGCGCAGCAGGTCCCCACGATGCCCGCGCCGATGACGGTGATCGCCGGTTCAGCGGCCATCGGACGAACACGTTCCACCATGAGCGCCGTTCATCATGGTCTCCCCGCTTCCGACGTCTTCGCTTCCAGGATCGCGGCGGGGTCCGCCGCGGGGTCGTCCGAGGCCGGGCACCACCGCCTCCGCGGCATCCTCGGCCCGGGTGGGCGCGATGCGCGGCAGCCACACACTCCTCGGGGAAGCGCATCTTGCCACGGGCGGGCTGCGGGCGGGCGGAGGACTTGACGGCCCCGGGCGCATTCCGGGCTGGACGTGTGGGGGGCGTCATCCTCGCGGATCAGGTCGAGAGCCTGGACTGGCGGGCGCGAAACGCCCGGGTGGTCGCGCCGCTACCTGCCGAGACCATCGACGAAGTGCTGCAGAAAGCGGGCACGCTCCCGGCAAGGGGCGGGTAACGCCCAGGGCCCGCTCAGAGACCGAGCCTTGTCTTGATCATCCGCCACAGCAGCGCGAGGCCGCTCGCGCTCCCGCCACTTCGCACCTCCTCCCCGGCGAGCATCCGCTCGCAGTTCCGCACGAAATCGGCCAGCACCGCGTCGGCGAAGCTCTCGACGAGATCGCTGCGGTTGAACTGCGCCAAGCCGCCCTGGATGCGGAAACGAATCGCGAGATCGACGCGGGTGCGGGGCCGCGGAGGCGCGTCTTCCCCGGACATCGCATAGCGGAGCTCGGCTTCCAGGGTGGCGTGGCCGCGGGCGTCCGTGCCGCGCCCGGAGATGGCGCCGGTGCGCCGTTCGGCGTCGGCCTCGCGGGTCCCCTCGCCGTCGAAGGCGGCGGCGATGGGGCCGAAGCGGATCGCGGCCCGGCCGGTGAAGCGGTCCGCGCCGGCCGATTCGACGCTCACCCCCGGGATGCAGCGCGCGACCCGCGGCAGGTCCTCGAACAGCGTCCACAGTGCATCGACGGGCTGCTCCACGGTGAATGCGCGTTCGAGTCGGGTCCAACCGCCGTCCGTCCGGGTTGCCGCACGCTCCGCGCCGGATGCGGGCGGGGCCGCGGCAGGCAGGTGGGCCGGATCGACCTCGAAGGGCTCGAAGGGAGCGGCGGGCGGCGCGGCGGATTCGGGGACAGCCGTGGCGCGAGGCGCGGTGAAGTCTCGGGCCGTCGTTTCCCTGGCGCCGACCGCGTCCGCGGGGGCGGGACGGGCCGTATCGGCTTCGGAGGATGCGGAGGTCGCGGTGTCCGGAGCGGCGAGGCCGCGGTCGGTCGCCTCGCCGGCGCCGATGGCATCGGTCCCTGAAGGCTCGAAGGGAGCGGCGGGCGCCCCGGGGAGCTCACGAGCCCCTGCTCTCCCGTTCCAGTCCGCCGGTCCATCGCCCCGGCGTTGCCGCCTGCACGTCGGATTCGCGCCATGCGACGGCGCGCGGTCGTTCCCGTCCTCCGGCCCTCCGTTCCGGCGTTGCCGCGCGACCGTCCGCACCGCCGCGACGATCCCCATGTATCCGGTGCACCGGCAGAGGTTGCCGTTCAGCTCGCGCCGGATCGCCGCATCGTCCACCGGCGCGAGGCGGGTGACGACGTCCCACGCCGTGATCAGCATCCCCGGCGTGCAGAAGCCGCATTGCAGGGCGTGATGCCCCGAGAACGCATCGCGCAACGCCTCCCCCACCGGATCGTCCCTCAAGCCCTCGACGGTGACGACGTCGGCGCCCTCGCAGGCGTGCGCCCAAGTGATGCAGGAGCGGATCGGACGCCCGTTCACGAGCACCGTGCACGCCCCGCACACCCCGTGCTCGCAGCCGAGATGGGTGCCGGTGAGGTGCAGGTGGTCGCGCAACAGCTCGGCGAGCTGCGTCCGCGCCGCGACGGTGGCCTCGCGCGGCTCGCGGTTGACGGTGAGGCGGATCGTCTTCATCGGGACGTCAGCGGGACTTCATCGCAATGTTGCCACGGTGTTCCGTTGGCGGACGGCGGATGCTTTCTCCGGCCCATCGTCCTCCGGTCATCGCGCCGCCAGCGCCCGGCCGATGGCGCGGCCCACCGCGACCGCCGCCATGTGCAGCTTCACCGGGTCGTGCTCGTTCGCGACGGCGGCGATCTCGGCGCGGATCGCGCCCGGATCGGGCGGTGCCGCGCCGGCGGCGAGGGAGCGCGTCGTGTCCGGCAGCACCACCGGCTTCGAGCCGACGGCGCCGGCCACGACGCGACAGTAGCGCCGCTCGGGGTCGATGAGCACCGCGCCCACCGCCTCGGCGAACTCCCCGGCCTTGCGGCAGAGCTTGCAGAAGCCGAAGCGCGCCCGCCCGCCGGCGCGCGGGACCTCGACGCGGGTGACGATCTCGCCCGGGGCGAGGGCGGTCGCATAGGCCGCGCGGGTGAAGTCCGACGTCGGCAGGTCGCGGGTTCCCGCGGCGCCGCGGATGCGCACCCGCGCGTCCGCGCACAGCAGAAAGATCGGCCAGTCCGCCGAGGGGTCGGCATGGGCGACGCTGCCGCCGATGGTGCCCCGGTTGCGGACCGCGCGGCAGGCGATACCCGCCGCGACCTCGCGCATCGCGCGTTCGATGGGGTCCGAGGCGGGCCGGTCTTCGATCTCGGCGTGGGTGACCGCCGCGCCGACGGTCACGCGCTCGCGCGCCGGCTCGACGGCGCGCAACGCCGCGATGGACGAGACGTCGATGAGCGCGCGGGGCCGGGCCAGACGCAGGTTCAGCATCGGCCCCAGCGACTGCCCGCCGCCGAGGAGCTTCGCGCCGTCACCGCCGGCGTTCAGGTGCTCCAGGGCGTCGTCGAGGCCGGTGGCCCGGTGGTACGTGAAATCGACGGGCTTCACGGCGTCTGCTTCGCGCCATCGAGCGCCGGGTGGGTTCGCATCGCGAGGGTGACGTGGTCAGAAGAACTCAAGTTTCGGGATTCAAAATGCCAGAATCAGGCGATGGATTCCCGCTTTCGCGGGAATGACGGCCAAGCCTGCGCCGTAGAAAACATCTGCTGACGAGGCAAATATCGTAGCGGCACGACACCTGTACGTTGCCTGAAACAGGATTTTCCGCGTGATTTCTCATTTTCAGGACACTCGCGCGCGCGAACATTGGCTGAAAACAGGACGTTTTCTTCCAAATCTTCTGCGGCGCAGACTCCTGGCTTGAAGGCAGAGCGTCTCGCTGAAATGACGTCATTCCCGCGAAAGCATGTGCTCGCGAAAGCGGGTGCGGGTGGCGGGAATCCATTTTGGTCAGCGAATCCCGAAACTTGAGTTCCCAGGAGCGAGCCGGGCGCGGGCTTCCGGGGCGCCGCTCCTTCGTGCTTCGCCTACTCCAGCAGGTCGGTCCGGTACTTCGCCACGCGGTCGGGGTCCACGCCCACCCCGAGGCCGGGCCCGGACGGCACGTGGACCAGCCCGTCGCGCACCGGAAAGGGCTCGGCCAGGACGTCCTCGCGGGCGTAGTACGTCGGCATGTAGAACTCGCAGCCGAGATGCAGGTCCGGCAGCGCGGCCATGAGGTGGGCGCCGGCCGCGTGGGCGATCCCGGTCTCGAACATGCAGCCGCCGTAGACGTCGATGCCCCCGATCCGGGCGATCGCCGCCACCTCCAGCGCGCGGCGGATGCCGCCCGACTTCATGATCTTGAGCGCGAACACGTCGGCCAGGCGCATGTGCACGCCGGCCAGCGCCTCGCGCGGGTCGAAGACGGATTCGTCGGCCATCACGGGGGTGTCGATGGCGCGGGTGATCCCGGCGAGCGCGGCGCGCTCGTGCCTCTTCACCGGCTGCTCGATGAAGGCCGGATCGAAGGGTTCGAGATCCCGCAGGGTGCGGATCGCGTCCGTGGCGCGCAGCCCCTGGTTGTAGTCGATGCGAAGGCTCACCTCCCCGCCGTACCGCTCGCGCAGCTTCTCCAGGCGCATCCGGTCGAAGGCGTGATCGGCGAATCCGGTCTTCAGCTTGAAGAGGCGGACTCCGTCTTCGTGGATGCGGGCGACGTCTTCGAGGTCGGCGTCGAAGTCCGGATTGGCGACCGAGAAGCTCACCGGCACCGCCTCGCGGTGGCGCCCCCCGACCAGCTCCGCGATCGAGAGGCCCGTCATCTGCCCGGTGAGGTCGAGGAGCGCGGTCTCCAGCGCCGCCTTCGCCTCCGGGCAGCCGACGACGATCCGGTCCGCCGCGTGCAGGTGCTTCTCCACCTGCACCGGATCGGCGCCGAGGAGATACGGGCGCAGATGCACGTGCAAGGCGGCGGCGTTCCCTTCCACGGTGCCGGTGAACACCGGCCACGGCGACGCCTCGCCCCAGCCGGTGAGCCCCCCGTCGGTCACCACTTCCAGGAGGACGCTGCGGATACCCGCGACGTCCCCGCTTCCGTGGGAGTGGACGGCCCGCACCGGGAGGTGCACGACGTGGACGCGAAGGATCTCGATCTTCTGCGATGACGGTGCCGGCATCGGGCGCTCCACTGGCTGGACGGTGACTGGACGGGAGGTGTCGGCGTCCGCGGGCCGGGATCGTAGCGTGAAATCGCCCGGCCGGCGTGCCGAGGCAGTCCTTTCTTCGCCGGGTCGCCGGGAAGATGCACCGTCACCGGTCGAATTCCGGCTTCCTCCCCCGGGAAACGGCCCGTCGCGTCCCCGCCATCGCGGATCGGCAGCCGGATCCGGCCTTCGCGGCGAACGGAACGGCCTTGGCCGACATGCGGCGATCGGTCGGGAGAACGCGGTTCTCGTGGTATGGTGCGGCGGGTGCGGTCGCCCCTTCCTGCGCCCGGCAATCGTCTTCCCGCACCGGCCTGGCGCAGCGGCCGCCGCACGCAACCGGAGCCTGCATCCGGGCAGGCCCGCACCGGCAAACGCGCTTCATCGGAACAGGAGGAACGACCCATGAAAAGGTTCATCGGCAAGCTGATGGCGTCCGCGGTGGCGGCGTTGACGATCGGCGCATCCGGCGCCGGCTACGCGGACGGCCATTCGCAATCGACGTGGGAGCGGGTGCGGAGCACCGGCGAGATCAAGTTCGCGGTGTTCAACTATCCGCCCTACTTCGTCAAGGACAAGGCGACCGACGAATGGGGCGGCGCCCTCGTCGAGATGGCCCGGGACGTGGCCAGGGAGATGAAGGTCGATCTCGAGATGGTCGAGGTCGGGGGCTGGAGCGAGCTGGTGCTCGCGATCTCCACCGGCAAGGTCGACTTCGCGGCCGGAATGCAGGCCACCCCGGTCCGCGCCACGGCCATCGACTTCGCGGGCCCCATCTACTGGATCGAGTGGGTCACCGTGAACCGGGCGGGCTTCGAGGGCAAGGATTGGGCCGACTACAACGACCCTTCGGTGAAGGTGGCGGTGATGACCGGCACCGCCGACCAGCTCCTGCTGGAGAAGTGGGCGCCGAAGGCGGGGCAGGTGCAGTTCAAGGAGCTCTCCCAGATCATCCTCGCGGTGGCCTCCGGGCGGGCCGACGCCTTCACCACCACGGTGCTGTCGAGCATGATCGCCAAGGAGAAGAACCCGAGCCTCGGCACCTTCAACAATCCCAAGCCGCGCGCGGCGCTGCCCGGCTACTTCGGCATCCGCTCCGAGCAGGACGACACCTTCAAGAACTTCCTGAACTGGTGGGCGGAGTGGAACAACCTGCTGGGCCACAACGAGAAGCGCATGAAGGAGGCGATGCTGAAGTACAGCGGCATCACGGAGATTCCCGACACGGTCTCCTTCTCTCCCTGATCCGGGACCGCCGGGACCGGCACGGCGGGCGGAGACACCTTTCGCCACGTTGCCCCGGATTCCAGGGGCAGGGAATCGGAGCGTATCCACCGTCGGGGGTCGCGGAACGCGGCCCCCTCCCCACGACGCGCCGGGTCCACTGAACGGAGCGGACGCAGTCTTCGTCGCTTCGTCCGGCTCAAGGCGAGGCCCCGCGTTACCCGCGCCGGGTGGCCGCGGGCAGTTGCCCACCCGCGGCTCCCACGGATCCGGACGTGCCCCATTCGAGCATCCGGCTCCTCGGGCCATGGACTCGCTACGCAACGGTACACACCGTGCACTACGCACACTGACAAGAAGAAGGGCGCGCGTAGCTACTACCCCCTCTTTTGCACCATCGCCCAGACCGACCAGGTCCTCGACGTGCACCATCGTCCTGGGAACGTCCACGACTCCAACGGGGCCGACACCTTCATCGGCCACTGTATCGGCCACGTGCGCTCATGCCTTCCCCACGCACAGGTCGAGACCCGCATCGACAGCGCCTTCTTCAACGAAGCCATCGCTGAACGACTGCAGGGATGTGCGGTTGTCCTGTTTTCCGGCCTCGCGCGGGGCCGGCCTCATTCCAACCGCTACGGATGGGCAAAAAAAGGGCGCCCCGAAGGGCGCCCCGTGAGGGTCAAGCGCGCGGCGGATCAGAAATCGACGCGGAGGCCGATCACACCCAGGTCGGGCACGCTGTCGTCATCGCGGTTTCGATACTCGCCGATGAGCCGGGTATTCTGCCCCAGCTCGTGGCTGTAGCCGACCAGCCAGTAGTAGTCCCCTCCCTTCACTTTCGAGTATTGCGCGTAGGCGCCGGCAAAGCCTACATGGGTGCCGTAGGTGGTGGTTGTCCCGCCATTCCGAATGTAGCCCGCATCCCAACTGAAAGCGGCAACCGATCCCTGAATGCTGCCTCCCCAGTTGCCCGAGTCCCCCTTGACCTTGGTATAGCCGGCTGTGAGGGAGAAAGCATCGCTGAGTTGGAAGGCGGTCGTGACCTGGTAGTTGTCGAAGCCGTTGCCTTGACCCCCCGTCGCCGAATTGTCGTCCGTGATCCCGACCGTGGCATTGAACGGCCCGCCGGTGCTGGTCGCGTACGTGATAGCCTGTGCGCGGCTGCCCGGGTCATACGCGCCTCCCAGGAAATACGCGCCGTCCCAGGTGACCGCCGAGTAGAACGGCACGCCTTGCTGCCCCAAGGTCAGCCGGCCGAAGGCGCCTTGCAGCCAGACGTTCTGGTGCCTGGTGCGGAAGTTGTCCAGCCGCTTCTCGATGTGCAGCCCGCTGGTCATGCCGCCGTCGAGATCGTAGGAAGCCCGGACGCCGATGCGGCTCCATAGCTTGTCGCCGCTGTTGAGGTCTCCGGCATCGACGCTGCCGAGGTCCCAGGTGGCGTCGGTGCCTTTCTGGTCCGAGTAGTACACCCCGGAGCGGACGCTTCCGTAGAGGGAAGCCTCCTGGGCGTAGGCGACGGAGGCGAGCCCGGACGACGCCACCAGTCCGGCCGCCAGAAGGGTTGTCGTGCGTTTCATCGCGTTCTCCTCATTCAGTGAAGGGTTCCCCCCGGCATGGGCCGGAGGAGCCTCGCCGCCCCGTCACCGAGGCCGGGAAGCAACGCGACTCTCGCATCAGGGAAGCGCGGCCTGCAACGAAATCCAGGGGCACACGTGCAAAAAAACATCGTTCTGTGGCGCGAATGCAACAGGAAGGGGACGGACGCGAACGGTTGCGCGCGCCAGGAGCTTGCGGTTATTCTGCCCCCCGGCTCCCGCGCGGGGCCAGCCCATCGAGACCGCGGTACGCCGGAGGGGAACCCCCGGCTCCCGCGGGGGCCCACTTCGAAGCGTCGTGAAAGGTTTTTGGCGTTGATCTCCTTTCCTTTCCGCGTTTCCGGCTCCCGCGCGGGGGCCGTCCTTCGGGGTGCCCCCCTTGTTTCATGCCGACCAAGGAGCAGATGGCCCTCGAAGCTCCCGAACAACGGGAGAAACGTCTTGCACGAAAACGGGAGAATGCACGGGAACGCAAGGCGGCCATGACGCCCGCGGAGCGGGAGGAGGCGTTTCGACGGCAACAGAAGTACTTCCAGGACTATCTGGCGCGGCTGACGCCCGAAGAGCGCGAAGCCAGGGAGGCCAGGAGACGCGAGCAGTCACGTCAACGCTTCGCGAACATGACGCCCGAAGAGCGGGAGAACCACAATCGGCGCAATCGTGAATGGCGCGCGAAAAACCCCGGCGAGTCACGCCGACGCTTCGCGCACATGACGCCCGAAGAGCAGGAGAAAGAGAGGCAGCGCAAGCGTGAACGCTTCGCGCACATGACGCCCGAACAACGCGAGAAGCACAATCGGCGCAATCGTAGATGGCGTGCGAGACGGAAGGAACGGCGCAAGAAAGAAAGCGGCTCGTAGGACTGCATGCATCGTTTCCGTAGGCGCACTCGGCGATGAGGACTACCGCACCATCGCCCAGAGCCGCCGGGCCGTGCCGGGGCGCGGCGAGGGCCTCGCCGACGTGCCCGACGTCGGCGCGATATAAGAGACGTGGACCGGTCTTCGCCGTGACGACGACAAGGGCGTCGGGCCGCCGTCCCCAACCGATCGGGACGATGGAACGAGCGGCAGGGGGCGGATCTTCGCCATGAATCGAGCGTCGGGCCGCTACCACGACGGCGCGAGCGCCGCACAGCGGGATGTGGTGGTCGAATGCGCGCCGGAGGGGCTGCGGATCGTCGAGCCGGAAGACGGACGCGAGATCGCCTTCTGGCGCTACCCGGCGCTCCGGTACCCATGAAGTTTTCGACAAGGCCACGAAGAAACCGCCGCCGCCCGGCTTCCGATCCCCTGATGCCGAATTCCCGGGAGCGGTGCGTTCTGGGAGGGCGGGCGTCCCACCTGCAAGCGCGGACCGGAGTCCGCCGCCGGAGGCCCGCCAGATGGCAAAGCGGGCGAGGCACCGGCCGGGACCGATGACCCTCCCCCTCGCGGGCGTGCGGGTGCTCGCCGTCGAGCAGTACGGCGCGGGCCCCTTCGGCACGATGTTCCTCGCCGACCAGGGCGCGGAGGTCATCAAGATCGAGCCGCCCGACGGTGGCGACTTCGCCCGCGACGTCGGACCCTTCTACTTCGCCGGGCACGACAGCGTGTTCTTCCACGCCTTCAACCGCAACAAGAAGAGCATGACCCTCGATCTGCGGCATCCCGAGGGCCAGGCGGTCCTCCATGCCCTGGTCGGCACCGCGGATGCGCTCGCCTCGAACCTGCGCGGCGACGTGCCGGAGAAGCTGGGCCTCACCTGCGCCCACCTCCGGGCGCACAACCCGCGCATCGTCTGCGCGCACCTGAGCGCCTACGGCCGGACCGGACCGCGGGCGGGCTGGCCCGGCTTCGACTACCTGATGCAGGCGGAGGCCGGCTGGTTCTCGGTGACCGGGGAGCCCGGCGGGCCGCCGGCCCGGTTCGGACTGTCCGTGGTGGATCTGATGACCGGCCTCGGCCTGGGCTACGCGGTGCTGGCGGGCATCGTCAGCGCCCGCGCGAGCGGCGAGGGCCGCGACCTCGACGTGAGCCTCTTCGACATGGCGCTGCACAACCTCAGCTACCCCGCCGCGTGGTACCTGAACGAAGGCCACGTCGTGGAGCGCCTCCCTCGCTCCGCCCATCCCTCGCTCACCCCCTGCCAGCTCTACCGCACCGCCGACGGCTGGATCTACGTCATGTGCAACAAGGAGAAGTTCTGGCCGGCGCTGTGCGGAAAGCTCGACCGGCCCGAGTGGGTCGCCGACCCGCGCTTCGTGACGTTCAGGGAGCGTCTGGCGAACCGGGACACCATCACGGAGATCCTGGATGAAGCCCTCTCGTCACGCACCACCGCGGAGTGGCTCGACCACTTCGCGGGCGTGGTGCCCGCCGCCCCCGTCAACGACGTCGCGCAAGCGCTCGACAACCCCTTCGTGACCGGGCACGGCCGCATCCAGCACCTCGAACATCCGGTCCGGGGAGACGTCCGCCTCGTCGCCCCGCCGGTCAGAGCCGGCGAGCCCGCGCCGAACCGGGCGGCGCCGGCCCTCGGCGAGCATACCGACGCCCTGCTCGCGGAGGTCGGCTACGACGCCGCGGAGATCCGCCGCCTGCGCGATGCCGGGGTGGTGTAAGCCGTCCCTGAAAGGGCCCCCGACGCGTTCGGCGGGAGACCGGCGGACTCAATCTTCGACCGGCCGATCCTCCTTCGTCTGCGCCCCCCACGGCTCACGGGTGAAGATGCGTCTGACCATCGGCTCGAAGTACTCGATGGGACGGGTCTCGTAGGCCGGGTCGAACGCCTTCTGGTCGTACTCGCCGGTGAAGCGCACCGTCATTTCGTAGGCCGGGTGGTCCCGGTAGCGATCGCGCCCGTTCCTGTCCTTCCCGATCTTGTCCCAGAAGTAGTATCCCTGAAAGACGCCGTGGTGCCTGAGCATCCAGTAGGTGTGCCGCGCGACGTAGGGGCGCAGGACCTCCGCGCCGACCTCCGCGTGGTTGTGCGGCGCCAGGGAATCCCCGATGTCGTGCAGCAGGCCCGCGACGACGATCTCCTCGCACTCGCCCGCGTCCTCCGCCCGGGTCGCGGTCTGGAGCGAATGCGCGTAGCGGTCGATCTGCCCGCCCGGAAACGTGTAATGCAGCGACTCCATGAACGCGAGCAACCGTTCCGGCGTCGCGGCCATGAACGGCTTTGCGAGCTTTGCTTCGAGCGCGTAGTCCTCGACCGTTCCTTCGTCCATCCGGGTGTAGCTCACCTTCCGTTCTTCCACGATCCCGGCCATGGTCCGTTCTCCTCGTGCCTTGCATCGTTTCGGTTCAGGGTTCGGGGCGCCGGCCCGCTCGGCCCCTTGCAGGAAGCGACCGCCTGCCGGCGGCGTTCGTCACGGCGCGAGGCCTGCGGTGCCGCACCGCGCTCAGCAGGTGTCGAACATCCGCTGGAGTTCGATTCGATCGCGGCGGCGACGATCCCTTGCGCGCCCGCTTCGATCGCCGCCCGGACCGCACTGCCGTCGGCGACGTCGCGCGCAACGGTCATCCGGCAACGAGTGCGCTCTTGCACCGGGCCCGTCCTCAGACGCCGTGGGTCAGGCCACCGTCGATCCGGAGATTCTGTCCGGTGATGTAGCCGGCGCCGTCGCCGAGGAGGAAGGCCACCGTCTTCGCGATCTCCTCCATCGTCCCGATGCGCCGCATCGGGACCTTCGCCGCCTTGTCCTCGCCGTGCGGCTGGCTGTCGATGTAACCGGGCAGGATGCTGTTCATGCGGATGTTGTCCGCGGCGTAGCGATCGGCGTAGAGCTTGGTGAAACCCCCGAGTCCGGCCCGCAGCGTGCTGGAGAGGGGATAGTCGAGGGAGGGTTCGAACGCGGAGAACGTCGAAACGTTGACGATCGCGCCGCCCCCCTGGTCGCGCATCACCGGAGTGACCAGCCGCGCCATCCGCACCACGTTGAGCAGCGCCATGTCGAGGGCCGCGTGCCAGACCTCGTCATCGTGAACGAGCAGATCGCCTTTCGGGATGGATCCGGTGTTGTTGACCACCGCGTCGATGCGCCCGTGGCGCTCGAGCGTCGCGTCCACCAACCGCGCCAGATCGACGGGCTCGGTCACCGAGCCGCTCACCCCGAGCGCGCCAAGCTCTTCCGCGAGCTTCTCCGCCGCTCCCGACGGCGAGAGCAGAGCCAGCGCATGGCCGCCCGCGGCGAGCTCGCGGGCGATGGCGGCACCCATGCCGCGTCCGGCGGCGGTCACGATGGCGACTTTGCTCGGAGACATCGATGGTCCCTCTCTCCGGAGGTCTTCACTGTACCGCTTCGGGAGTGCTCCGGCGCACATTGCAACGCAGCGCGTCAGTCGCAATCGTCGATGCGGCGTGAGAGAGCCCCACCGTCCAAAACCTCCTCCCCGCGTCCGGTCCGGCGCAGACCGGCTGCATCACGCCGGGAAGCCGGCTCTCGGATCGAACCGCATCGACTCCGCCATCCGCCGATACAGCGACTCCGCCTCCGGCGTGTCGGCGGGCGGCGCGACGATCTCCAGCGCGACGTACTGGTCGCCGTCCGGGCTGCCGGGAAGCCCGCGCCCCTTGAGCCGCAGGGTCTGACCGGATCGGGAGCCGCGGGGGATCTTCAGATCCACCCTGCCACCGAGCGTCGGCACTGCAACCGTCGCCCCGAGCGCTGCCTCCCACGGTGCGACCGGGAGCTTGAGGTACACGTCCCTGCCTTCGGCTCTGAACAGCGGATGCGTTGCGTGCGTGACGGTGAGGTACAGATCGCCCGCCGGAGCGCCGCCCGCCCCGGCGGCGCCCTGCCCGCCGAGACGGATACGCTGGCCTTCGGCGACCCCTCTGGGGATCCTCACGTTCAGCATCCGGCCACCCAGCGTGATGTGGCGGGTTGCGCCCCGGTAGGCGTCTTCGAGCGGGATCTCGATCCTGGCGCTCCGGTCACCGCCCCTGGCGCGCATCGGCCTGCGGGCGTCGACGCCATCGCGTCCATCGAAGCCGCCGTGACCGAACAGCGCCTCGAAGAAGTCGCTGAAGCCGGAGGCGCCGGAGAGGCCATCGCTGCGGAAATTGAACTGCCGCTCCCATCCGGGAGGCGGCCGGAACTCCTGGCCGTGCTTCCAATCCTTGCCGAAACGATCGTAGGCCGCCCGCTTCTCCGGGTCCTTCAGGACTTCGTATGCTTCACCGACCTCCTTGAAGCGTGCCTCGGCGTCCGCCTCCTTCGAGACGTCGGGGTGGTACTTGCGGGCGAGACGGCGGTACGCGCGCTTGACGTCCTCCTGTGACGCATCGCGCCCGATCCCGAGCGTCTCGTAGTAATCCTTGAACTGCATCTTGCCAGGATCCACACGATTTCCGTCGTACCGGCCCGTTCCGGCACGCGGCGGCCGGAACGGTCTCCGCCGCACGGACCCGGAGCGGCCGTCTCCGCCTCCGCGGCCATCTGCTCGCGGAGCGTCTCCGCCGCGCGAACCCGAAGCGACCCCGGTCGACTCGGGGACGTCGCTCCGGCCTCAGCGCTCGGACGCCTCCAGCGCCGCGATGCGATCGTCGAGCGGCGGATGGCTGCGGAACAGGTGGGCGAAGCCGGCGCCGGTGCGACCGGAGATGCCGAACGCGGCCATCTCGCTCGGGAGGCGGGGCTCTTCGCCGTAGTTCGAGCGCAGCCGCCGGAGCGCCGCGATCATCTTGCCGCGTCCCGCCAGCGCCGCGCCGCCCTCGTCGGCCCGGTACTCCCGCCGGCGCGAGAACCACATCACGATGATCGACGCAAGGATCGACAGCACGACCTGCGCGACGATCACCGCGATGAAGTAGCCGGGACCGTAGCCGCGCGGATTGCGGAACACGACGCGGTCGACGAGATGGCCGACGACCCGCGAGAGCAGGATGACGAAGGTGTTCACCACGCCCTGGATCAGCGCCAGGGTGACCATGTCGCCGTTCGCGACGTGGCTGACCTCGTGCCCGAGGACCGCCTCGGCCTCGTCGGCCGACATGTTGGCGAGCAACCCCGTGCTCACCGCGACGAGCGCGTTGTTGCGGTTCATGCCCGTCGCGAAGGCGTTGATCTCGGGCGCGTCGTAGATCGCCACCTCCGGCGTCCCGATGCCGGCCTGCTGCGCCTGCCGCGCCACCGTATCGAGCAGCCACCTTTCGGTGCGGCTGCCCGGGCGCTCGATGACCCGGGCCCCGGTCGAGCGCTTCGCCATCCATTTCGAGATCGCGAGCGAGATGAACGAGCCGCCCATGCCGATCACCGCGGATATGACGAGCAGCGCGGTCATGCCGATGCCCCCGCCCTGGGTCTCGATCGCCCGGTCGACACCGAGGATACGCAGCGAGATGTTCAGGACGAACAGGATGGCGAGGTTCGTCGCGAGGAACAGGAAGATCCGTGACACTGCCCGAGCTCTCCGTACGCGGTGGAAGCGGTCGCGGTGGGGGCCGTGGCCCCGCTCGTTCATTGTGGGGGCGCACTCGTCGAGATTCCAGAGCCGTAGCCGGGGACTCTCGCCGAGACCGAAAGCGCCCGCGAGACCGCCACGATGCGACGTCGGACCGCCGGCATCCCCACGAAGTCGAAATGAGAAGACGATCCATCCGTCTCTCCGCTCGGCTCTTGAAATCCGGGCATCGACCCCCACATAGCCCTCGCTTCAGCGCAGGAGCATTCGGCTCCTGCCGTCAAACCGGAGACCCACGGTCGGTTCGAAACGTGATGCCGGCCGGCAACCCATGGGGGATTTCACAGCAATGGCAAAGAAGGCGAAGCAGAAGATCCGCCCCTTGCACGACCGCGTGATCGTGGAGCGCGAGGAGGAAGAACGCACCTCGGCGGGCGGGATCGTGATCCCGGACACCGCCACCGAGAAGCCGATCCGCGGCAAGGTCGTGGCCACCGGCAAGGGGAAGATCCTGGACGACGGCACGGTACGCCCGCTCGACGTGAAAGCCGGCGACAAGGTGCTGTTCGGCAAGTATTCCGGAACCGAGATCAAGATCGACGGCGAGGAGCTTCTCGTGATGCGCGAGGACGACCTCATGGCCGTCATCGAAGGCTGACCCGCGGGCGGCACTTCGACACTGCAACAGAGGACACGAACATGGCAGCGAAAGAAGTACGATTCAGTGAAGACTCCCGCGCGCGCATGTCGGCCGGGGTCAACGTCCTGGCCAACGCGGTCAAGGTCACCCTTGGTCCCAAGGGGCGCAACGTGGTGCTGGAGAAGAGCTTCGGCGCCCCCACCGTGACCAAGGACGGAGTCTCGGTGGCCAAGGAGATCGAGCTCGAGGACAAGTTCGAGAACATGGGCGCGCAGATGGTCAAGGAGGTGGCGTCGAAGACCTCCGACGTGGCCGGCGACGGCACCACCACGGCGACGGTGCTGGCGCAGTCGATGATGCGCGAGGGCCTGAAGGCGGTGGCCGCGGGGATGAACCCGATGGACCTGAAGCGCGGCATCGACAAGGCGGTGGGCAGTGCGGTGGACGGGCTGCGCTCGCTGTCGAAGCCGACCAAGGACAGCACCGCGATCGCGCAGGTGGGCGCCATCTCGGCCAACGGCGACGACGCCATCGGCTCGATCATCGCCGAGGCGATGGACAAGGTGGGCAAGGAAGGGGTCATCACGGTCGAGGAAGGCAAGAGCCTGGACAACGAGCTGGACGTGGTGGAGGGGATGCAGTTCGACCGGGGGTACCTGTCGCCGTACTTCATCAACGACCAGGACTCGATGTCGGCGGAGCTGGAGGACCCCTACATCCTGCTGCACGACAAGAAGGTGTCGAACATCCGCGACCTGCTGCCGGTGCTGGAAGGGGTGGCGAAGTCGGGCAAGCCCTTGCTGGTGATTGCCGAGGACGTGGAGGGTGAGGCGCTGGCGACGCTGGTGGTGAACACCATCCGCGGCATCGTGAAGGTGGCGGCGGTGAAGGCGCCGGGGTTCGGTGACCGTCGCAAGGCGATGTTGCAGGACATGGCGATCCTGACCGGCGGGCAGGTGATCAGCGAGGAGGTGGGGCTGTCGCTGGAGAAGGCGACGATCGACGATCTGGGGCGTGCGAAGCGTGTGCAGGTGGGCAAGGAGAACACGACGCTGATCGACGGAGCGGGGAAGGCGTCGGACATCAAGGCGCGGGTGACGCAGATCCAGCAGCAGATCGAGGAGACGACGTCGGACTACGACCGTGAGAAGCTTCAGGAGCGTGTGGCGAAGCTGGCCGGAGGAGTGGCGGTGATCAAGGTGGGAGCGGCGACGGAAGTGGAGATGAAGGAGAAGAAGGCGCGGGTGGAGGATGCGTTGCATTCGACGCGCGCGGCGGTGGAGGAAGGGGTGGTGCCGGGCGGCGGGGTGGCGCTGGTGCGTGCGTTGAACAAGCTCAAGGGTCTGGAGGGGGAGAACGAGGACCAGAACGTGGGGATCTCGATCGCGCGCCGGGCGATGCACGAGCCGTTGCGGCAGATCGTGGCGAATTCGGGGGGTGAGCCGTCGGTAGTGCAGAACAAGGTGGCGGACGGGAAGGGCAACTACGGGTTCAACGCGCAGACGGAGGAGTACGGGGACTTGGTGAAGATGGGGATACTGGACCCGACGAAGGTGGTGCGCACGGCGTTGCAGAATGCGGCGTCGATCGCGGGGTTGCTGATCACGACGGAGGCGACGGTGGCGGAGAAGCCGAAGAAGGACGACGGACCGGCGATGCCGCCGGGGGGCATGGGGGGGATGGACGGGATGATGTAGGGTGGCGCCGTCTCCCCGGCATCGAGCCGAGGCAGTCCCGAAAGCCCCGCTCCGGCGGGGCTTTCCTTTTCCGGGCCGGATGCAAACCACACGAAGGCGATGCGTTGCGAGAGCGCCCCTTCCCCAACCGGCTCAAGCAGCCGGAGCCGTGCGTAAACCCCGCGATGGCGATGCGTTGCGAGGGACGTTCGCAGGAAGCCGGCTCTGGCCGGCCTTTGCGAGATCCCGTGCCGGCGGTTCAACTGGTGGAGAAGACATCGGCCGGGTCCGCCTCGAACCCCTGGAGGGTCGGCGAGCGTAGCGTCTGCCCGCGACCGCAGGTCTGCGTGACCACGAGGGATCCGTTGCGCTGAAGGTGAACCGATACCGTTTCGGCAACCGGATCGATCAGCCAGTACTCCGATACGCCGTGCCTTGCGTAGAGCGCGCGCTTGTATCCTCGATCCCGGTCGGCGGTGGCCGGAGACAGAATCTCGACCACCAGATCCGGCGCCCCCTGCACGTTGTCGCCGTTGCGTACCAGGTGTTCCCGCCCCCGGGAGATGAACAGCAGATCCGGCTGCACGACGTCCGTATCGGAGAGCACCACATCGCAGGGCGAGAGCAGCACCTCGCCCAGGCCGGCTTTCTTGACGAACCGGCCAAGCAGCATCCCCAATGCCAACAGGACCCGCTGATGTTTCAGATTCGGCGCCGGCGCCACCACCAAATCTCCATCCAGAAGCTCGTAGCGCCGATCCTCCGGTGCCGTTCGATAGTCCTCGTAAGTGAACTTCGTGACGTGTTCCAGGGTAGCCGCGGTCACGTTCACCCCCTGCCGTCTCCAACGCTCGACCCGTCTCCGGCGTCGCGATGCGAGTCCGTTCCCCGGTGATCCTGCCATCGCGTCCGCGTGGATGCGCCGGCAGTGTGGCCGAAATCCGAACCGGCGATCAAGCAACGGCCAAGGACCATCCCCATGCGGCTTTCAGCGCTTGCGCGGGCGCTGCCAGTGCTTGAAGGTCTTTTGCGGCGCCCGGGTCACCGTCAATGCATTCGGCGGCGCATCCTTCCCGATGGTCGAGCCCGCCCCGATCGTCGCCCCGGCATGGACGGTGAGCGGCGCGACCAGCATCGTGCCGGAGCCGATGAACACGTTGTCTTCGATCACCGTCGTGTGCTTGCTCGCACCGTCGTAGTTGCAGGTGACCACTCCCGCGCCCACGTTGACGTCGCGGCCGATCCGGCTGTCCCCGACGTAGGAGAGATGGTTCGCCTTCGAGCCTTCGCCGAAGGCCGCGTTCTTGACCTCGACGAAGTTCCCGACGTGCACGTCGCGCGCGAGCCGCGCATCGGGGCGCAGCCGCGCGAACGGGCCGATCCGGCACACGGCTCCGACGCGCGCCTCCTCGATGACGCAGTGGGCGCGGATCTCGGTGTCGTGTTCGACCACCGTGTCCCGGATCACGCAGCCCGGACCGATGCTCACCCGATCGCCGAGGACGACCTCGCCTTCGAGCACGACGTTCACGTCGATGAAGACGTCCCGTCCGGTGCGCACGCGGCCCCGGACGTCGATTCGAGCGGGGTCGGCAAGGCTCGCGCCTCCGCGCATGAGGGCTTCGGCGAGGCGCCGCTGGTGGAACCGTTCCAGCGCCGCGAGCTGCACCCGGTCGTTGACCCCGAGCACCTCCTCGATCGCCTCCGGCGGCACGGTGCGGACCGGCGTGCCGTCCTCGACCGCGCGGGCAACCACGTCGGTGAGGTAGTACTCGCCCTGCGCGTTGTCGCTGTTCAACTCCCGGAGCCAGCCTCTCAGCTTCCCGGCGTGGGCGGCCAGGATCCCGGTGTTGATCTCCGCGATGGCGCGCTGCTCGTCGCTCGCGTCTTCTTCCTCGACGATGCCGCGCACGTGCCCGTCCGGATCGCGGACGATCCGTCCGTATCCGTCCGGCTCGTCCACCACCGCGGTAATGAGCGCGATGCCGCTGCCGCCGGCCAGCGTCGCGGTCTCGTGCAGCGTGGCGGGATTGACCAGCGGCACGTCGCCGTAGAGCACCAGCACCGTCGCATCGTCGGGAATATCGGGCATCGCCTGCGCGATGGCGTGACCGGTGCCGAGCCGCTCGCGCTGCTCCACCCACGCGACGCCGGCCGCGGCCATGGCTTCCCGCACGACGCCCCCGCCGTGCCCGTACACGACGTGCACGCGCGCCGCGCCCAGCCCGTTGGCCGCGTCGATGACGTGGGAGAGGAGCGGGCGCCCGGCGAGGGGATGCAGGACCTTCGGCAGGTCCGAGCGCATGCGCTTCCCCTGCCCCGCCGCGAGGATGACCACGTGCAGCGGCGTCATGCCGAGGGATACTCCCCTGATCCGGCATCACCGGAACCAAACGCCGGTTGCGAACCCGGGAGCCCGCCCGCAGTGGGCCGCAGGCCCACGATTGTTTGCAGGCGAGCCCCCCGTGTCCCGGAGGGACACGCCGTTCCCAGGAAGCGCCTCCCTTGGCGATGCGTTCCTGGGAGCGCGGGCGTCCCGCCCGCAAGCGCGGAGTTGCTGGTCGGCGGCAGGCCGTCAACGAGAACGCGTCGAATCTCCGACGCCGCCTGCACCGCCATGGCCGTCTGCGCCTGAATGGTCATGGCCGCCACGTGGGGCGTGGTGAAGATGTTGTCACAGGCGAAGAGAGGGCTGGCGAACTCCGGCGGCTCCCGGTCGTAGACGTCCAGCGCGGCTCCGGCCAGGCGCCCTGCGGTCACCGCGTCGACGAGGGCGCCCTCGTCGACGAGCGCGCCCCGGGCGGTGTTGACCACGATTGCGTCCGGCTTCACGAGCCGAAGCCGTTCCCGGTCGATGAGATGCCTGGTCTCCGGCGTCATCGGACAGTGCAGCGAGATGACGTCCGACGTGCGCAGCAGTTCCTCCAGGCCGACGGCCGGATAAGGGCTGCCCGCCACCGCCTCGGGATCGACATCGGTGACGATGACCCGCGCGCCGAACACCGCGAAGTAGCGCGCCGCCAGTCGACCGATTTGACCGAATCCGACGATCCCGACGACGGCCTGACCGAGCTCGCGTCCCATCAGGCTCTCCCGCCTCCAGGCCCGATCCCGCTTGATCATCGCCTCGCTGCGCGTGAGGTGCCGCAGGACGTTCAGGGCCATCCCGACGGTGGCTTCCGCGACGGCATTGGAGTTGGCGCCGGGCGTCGTCGACACCGGCACCCCCGCACGCCGAATGCTGTCGAGATCCAGCTCGTCGAGCCCGACTCCGTGACGAGCGATGATCTGCAGGCGCGCCTGCCGTGACATGACTCCTGCGTCGATCCGCCCGGTCTTGTGAAGCACGGCGTCCATGTCTTCGATGCAGGCCGCGATATCGGCCACCGACACCGGCTCCGGAAGAACGGTGAGCTCCGCGACGTCGCGTAGAAGGTCCAGCCCCTCGGATCGGACGTTGCCGAGCACCAGCACCTTCCAGCGCCTGTCTCCGCCCGCCATCTCCGAGACCTACACGCCCCCGTAGGCGCTGAAACCGCCGTCTACCGGCGTGACCGTGCCGGTGACGAACCGCGAAGCGTCGCTCGCGTACCACAGCGCGGTACCCACCAGGTCGTCGACGCTGCCGAGCCGGCCCATGGGCGTGTGATCGATGATTCGGCGCGCCCTCTCGTTGTAGCTGCCGTCATCGTTGAACAGGCTTGCGCGCATGCGCTGGTTGGGAAAGAAGCCGGGAGCGATGGCGTTGACCCGAACCAGGGGCGTGTAGTGTCTGGCCACGTGGCAGGCCAGCCACTGCGTGAAATTGCTCACCGCCGCCTTGGAGGCAGCGTAGGCCGGACGGCCCTCGAGCGGCCGGACTGCGTTCATGGAGCTGATGTTGATGATGGCGCCGCCCATTTCATTGGCCACCATCCTGGCACCGTGGAACAGGCAGGGCAGCACCGCGCCACCCATGAAGTTCAGGGCCATGGTGTCCTGGATGGCCCGTGGCGCCAGGTCGAAGAATCCGGTATCGGCATCCGTGATGGCGGACTTGAGGTTGCCGCCCGCACTGTTGAGCAGAATGTGGATTCCACCGAACTCGGCGACGATCCGGTCGGCATTGGCGCGTACGCTGTCGGCGTCCGTCACGTCGACCCGGTAGGTGCGGGCAGTGACCCCCAGGCTGGACGCTTCCGCCTCGATGCGTTCGGCGGCGTTCGCGTTGCGGTGGTAGACGAGGGCCGGATTCGCGCCGGCGCGGGCGAATCCCAGGGCAATGGCACCGCCGATCGCGCCTGACGCCCCCGTGACGACGGCCGTCCGTCCGTCGAGCGAGAACAGGTCCTTCACGGTCGCGTGTTCCGTCCGGCCGCGGCGAGAGCGGTCGGATTGACCACATGCCGGAGCGCCTGCCCCCGGGAGAAGCGCAAAATCTCCTCGACCGCGGCCATGGCGACGGCCTTCTGCGCCTCCGCCGTGACGGAGGCGATGTGCGGCAGCACCAGACAGTTGTCAAGGCGCAGCAGCGGCTCCCACGCGCTCACCGGCTCGGCCGCGAGGACATCGGTGGCCGCGGCATCGATCGCCTTGCGCTCCAGCGCGTCGTACAGCGCCCGTTCGTCGACCACCCCGCCACGGGACAGGTTCAGGAGGATGGCGGTCGGCTTCATCAATGCGAGCTCCCGCGCCCCGATCAGGTTCCGAGTCTGCTCGTTCAGCGGAACGTGGAGCGAGACGACGTCGCTTTCCTCGAGCAACGTGTCGAGGTCGACCAGCGTCAGCGGCAGATCGGCGAGGTTGCGGGCGGAGGGTCGGGGGTGGTGGGCGAGCACGCCCATTCCAAGCGCGGACACCCGCTGGACGACCTCTCGGCCGATCCGGCCCACACCGACAATCCCGAAGGTCTTGCCGGACAGCTCGTGGCCCAGGAAACACAGGCGGTCGGGCGCTCCGGCACGGCAGGCAGAGGCGGCCGGAACCAGACGGCGCGCCGCGGCAATCATGAGACCGACGGTGTACTCGGCAATCGTGACGGCATTCACTCCCGGGGTGTTGGTGACGACGATACCGCGCTCGGTGGCGTGTTCGACATCGACGTTGCTGTATCCGGATCCGTGTCGCGCGATGAGGCGAAGCCGAGGCGCCGCGTCGATGATCTCGGAGTCGATGGGGACAGGGTCGGTCTTGCTGAGGATGACGTTGACATCGGCGACGCGACGTCGCAGCTCTTCCGGTGACATGTCTTCGTCGCCCACGTCGACCCGCGCACTGCGGGCGAGAAGTTCCTGGGCTTGCGGGTGTACCGGCTCGGTCACGTATACGGATATCCGGGCCGACGACCCGGCCGAGCGCCTTGCCGGGTTTGCGGCGCGATCCCCGCATGGAGCCGTGCTGCGCGGCATCAGGGAATGGTGAACCCGCCGTCAACGGGAATCGTCATTCCCGTGATGTAGGCCCCGAGATCCGAGGCAAGGAACGCGACCAGGTTGGCGTAGTCCACGGGCTCGCCCTGCCGCTTCAGCGCCAGGCGCGCGAACACCCGCTCCGTCTCTCCCGGCCTGCGATGGAACATGGTTCCATCGCGGCCGCCGATCTTCGCGGTGGAGGTAAATCCCGGCGCGATGGCGTTCACCCGGATGTCGTGCTCGCCGAGCTCTCTCGCCAGAAGCCGGGTCGCCATGATCACGCCCGCCTTGGAGACGCTGTACGGTCCGCGGCTGACGTTGGCGTTGAGGCCCGTGGACGAGGACAGGTTGATGATCGCGCCCCCGCGTCCCTGCGCAATCATCCTCCGGGCCGCGTACTGAGTGCACAGCACCATGCCCTTGAGGTTGGTGTCGAAGACGGCGTCCCACTCCTCGTCGGTGACCTCCATCAAGGTCTCGCGGCTGGAGATGCCGGCGTTGTTCACCAAAATGTCCACGCCTCCCAGCTCGGCGGCGCAGACCTCGACCATCCGCTCCACCTGGTCCCGCCGGCGGACGTCGCAGACCACCGTCAGGGCCTTGCGGCCCAGGCCCTCGATTGCCGCCGCCGTCACCGTCATGCCGTCGTCATGTTCGAGGTCGGCGAGGCAGACGTCGGCGCCGCACTCGGCGAGACGAATCGCCTGGGCGGCCCCGAGCTGGCGCCGGCCACCGGTGACGATTGCGACGCGATCGGCGAGGATGACGGTGGGTGGCATGGTGGCGAGGTGTCCGCGGTTGCTGTTCGAATCGTCCCGCGTGGAACCGTGGATGAACGCGCAAAGGACCGCAACGGCAAAGCCCGCCGATTGTCGCATGAACTCGTTCGCCCCGTTGTGCGCGTGAACCGACGAATCGGACCACGGTCATGAAACACCCCGAACCCCTCACCGCGCATCTGGCCCGCACGATTCGCGACATGGCCGACTCTGGAATTCCCGATATCGTGGCAAACGAGGCCAAGCTCTGCTTCCTGGACTTCCTGGCATCGGGCCTCGCCGGGGCGAGGTCCGACGTGGCGACGGCGGGCGCGAGTCTGCAGCCCTTCTTCGGCGATGGAAGCTCGGTGCTGCTCGCACGGCCGCAACGCAGCAGCGTCGCCGGTGCGGCCTGGTACAACGGACTCGTGGCCACGACGGAGGATCTCGACGACTCCCATCGCTTCGCGTCGGGTCTGCACCTCTCTGCGATCACCTTTCCGGCCGCGATGGCTCTGGCCCGGAGCCTCGGCAGCTCCGGACGACAGTTTCTGCTGGCAGCCGTCGCAGGGTACGAGGTTGCGTCGCGCATCGGCCGGGCCGCGGATGCCGGCATGCGCGCGCGGGGATTCCACTCCACCGGCGTCGTCGGTCCTTTCGGCGCTTGCGCGTCGGCCTGTCTGCTGCTGGGTCTGGATGCGGACCGGACCGCCCACGCGCTCGGCATTGCCGCGTCGGGGGCCGGGGGGCTGTTCGCGTTTCTTCCGGAAGGGGCGTCGGTGCGGCATGCGCACGCCGCCTCGGCGTCGGTCGCAGGTCTCACCGCGGCGCTTCTGGCCAGGAACGGGGTGACGGGCCCGACCCTGGCGCTCGAAGGCACGAACGGGTTCTTCGCCGCCTGCTCGACCGGGTACGACGAGGCGATGGTGCGCCGGCCCTCACCGTCGGCCACCGGCGACTACGAGATCGCGAACACCTACCACAAGCTGTTCAGCGCCTGCGGGCACGCGTTGCCGGCGATCACCGCGTTGCTGGCGGTGCGCGAGGCGGTCGCGCCGGAAATCGACAGGATCAGGCGCATCGAGGTGCGGGGGTACAAGGCGTCGGCCGCGCTCACCAATCCCGACCCGGCCAGTGTCGGCGAAGCGAAGTTTTCGCTGCCCTTCATCACTGCACTGGCGCTCCTGTATGGCGACGTGTCGCATCACGAGATGGCGATGGAGGTGCTCCGGCGACCCGAGGTCGGGCGTCTCGCGTCCCGGGTCGTCGTGACCGAGGACCCGGACCTCAGCGCCGCATACCCTCGCCTGCGGAGCGGGGCGATCGACATCGTTCTGGACGACGGATCGACGGTCGGGGAACATGTGGACACGCCGATCGGAATGCCGGACAATCCGGTGAGCGCGGACCAGGTGGCTGCAAAGTTCCGTCGCTTTGCCGACGCGCTGTTGTGTCCGGCGGCACAGGATGAGGTCCTGTCCGTGATCGAGCACATGCCTGAAGCTTCTTCCCTGGACGCATTGACGCTGCTCGACGGAACCACCCCCGCGCTGCGCGCCGCCGAGTCGTGACGCGACGGCACCCGCAGAACCATCGCACCACGGCGCGGCATCCGCGATCGACCGTGGCGCGGGCTGACTCGAGGCAGGCGTCGCCAGTCCGTCCCGGTCCCATCAAAACCACAGGAGGAGTGCAATGAGAACCAGCTTCAAGACGCGTGCATGGACCAACGGGCTGGCCGGCGCCCTGGTTGCGGCGTCGACGCTCGCGACCGGCGTGGCATCGGCCGAAACGTTCCGGGTCGCCCACTCGAGCAATCCGGGGCAGTCCGTCTACATCTACTGGGACGAGCTGGCAAAGAAGGTCAACGAGCGGGCCGGCGGTGCGATCGAGATGAAGGTGTTCCCCAGCGGGCAGCTCGGCGGCGACGAGCAGATTCAGCGCTCGCTGAAGGCCGGCACGGTCCACCTTGGGAGCATCGCCTCGAGCAACATGAGCATCGTGAGCGACGCCTATTCCTGGGGGGATCTGCCCTACGTGTACAAGTCGCCCGAGAGTGCGCAGAAGGTCTTCAACGATCCGGTGATCGCCGAGAGCATCTCCACCAGGATGCGGGCCGATGCCGGAACCGTCGTCCTCGGCCACATCGAGGTGGGCGGTTTTCGACTCCTGATCAACACCAAGCGTCCGCTGAAGAGCCCGGGCGACATCGACGGCATGAAGTTCCGCATGCTGTCGAATCCCATCGACGAGGCGCTGCTCTCCTCGTGGGGCGCGTCGCCGGTGGGGATGCCCTGGAGCGAGGTCTTCGTGTCGATCGAGCAGGGGGTGGCCGACGGCCTGCAGCTTCAGCCCCAGGCCATCGCCGGATTCGGCTTCGACAAGATGATCCGCTACGGCACCCACACGAAGACACTGATGACCGTGCACGTGGCGCAGATGAGTGCCGCAGCCTGGGACGGGCTGTCCGCCGAGCACCAGCAGCTCATTCGCGACGCTTCGGCCGAGGCCCTGAAGACGGCCAACGACGCCGACCGGGCGGACGCCGCGAAGATCATGGCGCAGCTCTCCGAGACGATCGAGTTCTACGAGCCCACCGACGAAGAGTTCGCTCAGTGGCGGGACATGGCGCTGACGGTGTGGGACAAGTTCCGCGACAAGATTGACGCGGACATCCTCAACCGCGTCGTCGAAGCCCAGAACTAGCCGCGTCGCGCGGGCGAGGCGGGATCGACGGCCGCGAGGCGGTCGATCCCGCTTCGCCGGCAATCCCGAGCGCGAAACGGCGCAGACGGCCGGCGCAGGGTCGATTCGCCCGGGGCGGTCGAATGCCCTCGTTGCCCCCCGAGGCGGACGTCATCATCGTGGGCGCCGGCACCGCCGGCTGCGTCCTGGCCGCCCGGTTGTCCGAGGATCCCGATCTCAGGGTACTGGTGGTGGAAGCCGGACGAGCGGATCGAAGTCCCTGGATCCACATCCCGGTCGGTTTCAGCCGCCTGCTCGACGACACCGGCCTCAACTGGTGCTACGAGACCGAATCCCAGGCCGGTCTCGCGGGCCGAAGGGTACGGTGGCCGCGCGGCAAGGTCGTGGGAGGGTCGAGCGCGATCAACGGCATGGTGTGGGTCCGGGGCGCGCCGCACGACTTCGACCGCTGGGCGGCGACGGTCGGTGATCCGGCCTGGTCCTGGACCGAGGCCGCGGCACTGTTCAGGACCTGCGAGGCGGCGCCCTCCGACGCCGACGCGAGACTCGGCCGCGACGGGCGAATGCCGCTGGCCCGGCCACGCCACGATCATCCGCTGGTGAGCGCGTTCATCGAGGCCGGCGTCAACGCAGGCCTCGCCGAACGCCGCGACCTGAGCATCTCGGACCGCAACGGCGTGGGTCCCTACCTCACGACCATCCGTCGGGGGTTGCGCGTGAGCGCGGCCGGCGCCTACCTGAAGCCCGCGCTTCGGCGTGACAACGTGGAGCTGGCGACGGCATCGACGGTGTGCGGCCTGACCCTGGCTTCCGGTCATCGGGTGGTCGGCGTGCGCCTCAACCGGCTCGGTACATCGGTGCTGGTGCGGGCCCGCCGCGGCGTCGTCCTCGCCGCCGGTGCGGTCGACACGCCCAAGCTGCTGATGCTCTCGGGGATCGGCTCCGGACCGGACCTGGCCCGGCTCGGTATCCCGATCGTCGTGGAATCCCCGGACGTGGGCAGGAATCTTCAGGACCACTTCGGGATTCGGGTCATCGCCGAGGTCGCCCGGCCCGTCACCATCAACGACGACTTCCGGCGGCCGTGGCGTCTGGCGGGCCACGTACTGCGCTACGCCATCGCCAGGACCGGGCCGATGGCCATGGGCGGTGCCTATGCCGGAGCCTTCTTCTCGTGCGATGGAGGCGACCGGCCCGACATGCAGATCCATTTCCTGCCGCTGTCCAGCGAGCGCCGCGGATGGACCTTCCACCGGTTCTCCGGCGTCACCGCCAACGTGTGCCAGCTCCGGCCCGCGAGCCGGGGACGGATCGACCTCGGATCGGCGGATCCCGCGGCACCGCCATGCATCGATCCCGGCTACCTGTCCGACGAGCGTGACCGGAAGGCCATCGTCGCGGGTCTCCGCTTCACCCGCGAGCTGTTCCACCATCCACCGTTCTCGACAATGTACGGTGCCGAGGAAAGGATGCCCGGGGAGCGGTGCGCAAGCGACGCAGCGCTCCTGGACTACGCCCGCACCACCGGCAGCACGGTCTTCCACCCGGTCGGCACCTGCCGCATGGGCAAGCACGACGGCGTCGTCGACCCGAGCTTCCGGGTGCGGGGCACCAGGAACCTGTGGGTGGCCGACGCCTCGGTCATGCCGCACCTTCCCTCCGGCAACACGAACGCGGCAACGTTGATGCTGGCCGAGCGCGCAGCCCGCGTTCTGAAACGGGCGATCGCCTCACGGAGCGCGACGACGCCATGAGCTCCCTCGCCACGGCCGCCAACAGGATCATGAGCACCGTTGCGGTCTCGGCCCTGGTGTTCATGTTCTGCCTGATCTTCGGCAACGTCGTCCTGCGGTTCGGGTTCAGCACCGGCATCTCGTTTGCCGAGGAGCTGGCCCGCTACGCGTTCCTGTGGTGCACGTTCATCGGCGCGGTCCTCGCGCTCGGGCAGAACGCGCACATCGGAATCACCGGAATCCGGCCGCGTCTGCCCCGGCGGCTGCTGTGGGCATTCGACGCCGTCGTCATCCTGATCCAGCTCGCCATCACCGCGATCGTCCTCGTCGGATCGGTCGGCATCCTCGTCGCCAACGTGGGCGGCCAGGCCCCGGTCTCCGGTACGCCGGTCACCATCGCATTCGCGGCGCTGGTCACAGGGGCGCTGGCGATTCTCCTCGTCTTCGGCGGGCGCCTGTGGCGCACCGTCAGGCGCCGCGGTCCGCACTAGCCATGGTGCTGTTCATCTTCCTGGGCGGACTGGCCCTGATGATGATCATGGGCCTGCCCATCGCCTTCGCCCTGCTCGGCACATCGGTGCTGATGATGCTGTGGATGGACGTGTTCGACCCGAAGATCCTGGCCGACGCCATGTTCAACGGGGCGGACTCGTACCCCCTGATGGCCATTCCGTTCTTCCTGCTGGCCGGCGAGCTGATGACGGCGGGGGGCATGTCGCACCGCATCGTCTCGGTGATCACCTCGGTCCTCGGGCACGTGCGGGGCGGCCTTGGCTATGCCGGCATCATCGCCGCGATCCTGATGGCCAGCCTCTCCGGGTCGGCGGTCGCCGACACCGCGGCGATCGGCGCGCTGCTGATCCCGATGATGCGCGATGCCGGCTACAACGTGCCGCGGGCGGCGGGACTGGTCGCGGCCGGCGGCGTGATCGCCCCCATCATTCCGCCGTCGATCGCCTTCATCATCTTCGGAGTGGTCGCCAACGTCTCCATCATCGACCTGTTCCTGGCCGGGGTGACGCCCGGCATCATGATGGGGCTGTGGCTGGTCATCGCCTGGGCCTGGCTGATGCGGCGGGAGGTGACCAAGGTATCGGAATGGCCGGGCTGGGGGGCCGTGCGAGCCGCCGTGTTCGACGGCGTTGCGGCGCTCATGATGCCGGTCATCATCGTCGGCGGGCTCAAGGGCGCCATCTTCACGCCGACCGAGGCGTCGGTGATCGCGGTCGCCTACGCCCTGCTGGTCGGCGGCTTGGTGTACCGCGAGCTGACCCTGCGCAAGATCCTCATGGCGTGCCGCAGCGCCGCCATCATGAGCGCCGCGGTCATGTTCCTGGTGGCCGCCGCCGCCGTCATCGGGTGGCTCATCACGATCGCACAGCTTCCGTTCCTGCTCGTGGACCTGCTCGAGCCGCTCATGGAATCGCCACGAATCCTGATGCTGGTGATCATCGTGCTGGTCCTGATGATCGGGATGGTGATGGACTTCGTGCCGACGGTCCTGATCCTGACCCCGGTGCTCATGCCGCTGGTCAAGATAGCGGGCATCGATCCCGTCTACTTCGGCGTCGTGTTCGTGATGGCGAACGCGGTCGGCCTGCTGACGCCGCCGGTCGGGGTGGTGCTGAACGTGGCCTGCGGCGTCGCGAAGATACCCATGGAGCAGGGTGCGCGCGGCGTAGCGCCCTTCGTCCTGGTGCAGATCTCGCTGCTCCTGCTCCTGGTCGCATTCCCCGAGTTCGTCCTGGTGCCTCTGGGGTGGTTCGGGTAGCACATGCCTCGTGCCCGGATCCGGCCCCTATTCGAAGTGCCGGTACCCGTCGAGGGCCTTGAAGACGGCAGCTTCTTCCTCCGCACTCTTGGGAAGCAGGGGAAGCTTCGGAACACCGATGTCGATGCCGCGGTATCGGAGCGCGGTGTGATAGAAGGGCACCGGGATCCCCGCTCCCGTGAGCTTGCGGAGCTCATTCGCCTCGCGCTGGAGTGCGAGCGCTGCGTCGAAGTCGCCCTCGACCGCCGCCGCGAAGATGCCGTTGACCACCTTCGGATAGAGGTTGGAGAGACCGGAGATGCACCCTTGGCCGCCGCCCACCAGGGCCGGCAGCAGAATGGTCTGGGAGCCGACCAGCACCTGGAAGTCCGTCATCTCCGACGTTGCGGCGACCAGGTCGTAGAAGAGCTGGATGTTCGCGCTGCTGTCCTTGATCCCCGCGAGCCCCTGTTCGGCCAGCCGGGCGACCTGCTCGGCGGTCACGCAGTAGTTGGTGTACTTCGGGTTGTTGTAGAGGAACACGGGGGTGCTGACCGCATCGATGAGCCGCAGGAAGTGCGCATCCACCTCCGCGGCCCCGTGCAGGTAGTAGTAAGGTGTGAGGGACGCGATGGCCGCGACGCCCACGCTCTCGGCATGCCGCGCCAGCTCGATGGTGGTGTACGTGTCCGGGTCGCCGGCATGAAGGACCACGGGGATCCGTCCGTCGACGTTCTCGGCCACAATCTCGATGACCTGCTTGCGCTGGTCCACCGTCATGATCGGCCCGGAGCCGTAGGAGCCACCCACGTAGAGGCCGCTGACCTGTGGTACCAGCCAGTCCAGGAACCGGCGGAACTTGGGCGCGTCGACGTTGCCTTCGCGGTCGAAGGGTGTGATCAGGGCGGGCATGGTGCCCTTGAAGCTCTTCATGCTCATCGACGATGTCTCCATGCGGTGCCTGAATGGGTTGATGCCCGGAAAGTCGGCGCGAAGCCCTTCGTGTGCCCGGGGCTCGCGTACGCCGGCCGGCGTCCGGTGGAGAACGTGACGTGCCCGACCTGGTGACCCTCGGAGAGACCTGCGTGGCCCTGGTCGCCAAGTCCCGCGGGCCGCTGCGCTACGCCACGGAGTTCGAGCGGCGGCCGGGCGGCGCGGAGAGCACGGTCGCGGCCGGTATGGCTCGGCTGGGGCATAGTGCGGGATGGATGTCCAGACTCGGTCGTGACGAGTTCGGCGCCTATGTTCTCGGCCTCATGCAAAGCGAGGGTGTCGACACCGCCGCGGTCCGCGTCGACCCGCACGCCCGGACCGGCGTGTTCTTCCGGGACAACCGTGCAGACGGCCGGTCGTCCGTGATCTACTACCGGAAGCACTCCGCATTCGCGGGTTTCGGGCCGGACGACCTGGACGAGAACTATATCGCCTCGGCACGCATCCTGCACCTGACCGGCATCACGCCCGGGCTCTCGCCGTCGTGCCGGGCGGCGACGCTGCGGTCCGTCGAGATCGCTCGTGCGAACGGCGTCGCCGTCGTGTTCGACCCGAACTATCGCGCCGCGGTCTGGTCTCCGGAAGAAGCCCGGCCGTGCATCGAGGATCTGATGAAGCAGGCGGACCACGTGCTGGCGGGTCGGGAGGATCTCGTCAAGCTGACCGGCCTGACGGAGGAACGGGCGCAGATCGACTACCTGCACGGACTCGGCCTGCCGAGCGTCGTGCTCAAGCTCGGAGCCCGCGGCGCCGTGCTGTCCTGCGCCGACGGCGCGGAGCGCGTCGAGGGATACAGGGCCGAGCCCGCGTTCGATCGGTTCGGGGCGGGAGACGCATTTGCAGCCGGCTACATCTGCGGACTCCTCGACGGCCGGAGCCGCCGCGAATCCGTCGCGCTCGGAAATGCCGTCGCCGGGTGGTCCGTGCGCCTGCCCGGCAACATCGAATCGCTGCCGGATCGGAATGACCTGCAGCAGCTCGAATCGGGGTATCGGTTCGTGGACAGGTGACGCCCGCAATTCTGGTCTGCCCTGCACGTTGCGCGACGACAACAAACCCTGCCCACAGAATGTCCGGCGTTGCGTCCGGTCCTTGTAGCGTTGCAGGATCCCCTGCACCCGGTGCGCGACCTCGTAGTGTTCGGCGCCGATGACGAGCGGGCGGCTCGTCGAATCCAGCGGGCCCACCTCTCCCCTCACATCTCCTCGGCCAGGGTCGGCTGAAGGGCGCGGGGGGAATGGGACCTGGTGTGTCCGGCGCTGAACCTCAAGCGGTTGCTACCGCTTCTGGCGGTGTGAGGGCTTTACCACCGCGCGCCCAGGGTGAGGGCCGCCCCATGCCCGGGCCGCTCCGTCCCATGCTCGCGGCGCCAAGCTTCGAGGTCCAGCGCGAATCCCCGTCGAGATCGGTGGCCGTCCAGGTGTAACGCCTCTGCGCAAACGCCTCCGCCGGCGTCCCCGACAGACGCCGCCCTTCCCTCGTCAGGCCCGCAGGCAGGGCCGGCGTCAGCGCGTAGCCTATCTCCCCGTCACCCGTTCCCTCCCGCACCGCCGGCAACTCCACCGGCTCGATGACCGCGTCCACCGGGAACACCAGCGCCCCGATGGCCGCATCGTCCGCAAACGCCGGCCTGCTGTCCTTGTGTCCTACCGCGAACGGCGAGAACGACGACATCCCGTCGGCGCACACCAGCGCCCCGTCCGTGCTCGCCTCCGACCCGGCGACCTCCTCCCAACCGCTACCGTCATAGCGCAGCAACAGCAACCGACGACCCCGCGCCGCGCACCCCGTCCACGGGAAGGCACAACCTCAGCCCCGGCGACGGAACGCCCCCCACCGTCACCGTCACGTCTACCACTGTCCGCGACCCCTCCGGCCCCAGCCCGTACCCGATGTCCGACGCCTTCATGACCACCGCCTCGCCGACCTCCGCTGTGACCCTCAGATCCAGCGCCTCCGTCCCCGGGCCGGCCGGAGGCGGCAGGCGGGCCATATCCACCTCGATCCCTGCCGTTCGGGGGGGGGGGGGGGGGGGGGCATAAGCGTCAACTTGTTTTCCATGTCATTGTTTCCTATCGTGAATTCTGGTGCACGATGGGGAGCGCGCGAGGATGGACGAGGACTGGACGGTGTTGATGTCGTTTCTGCCCGAGCGCTGGCGGGAGTTGGCGAGCGAGACGGGGGCGCTGAAAGGCTTGCGCAAGGACAATCCGATTGTTGCAGTGCGCCGTGCAAGGCGCCATCCCCTGGCGGGTGCGAATCCCGCCCGGCAACGCGGGAAGTATCGGGCCTTGGGCATTCTGCCTGCGGGACCGGGTGGCGCAGACGGCGGCGTTGCCGGTGCTGACGCCGATGGTCGAGGCGGACCTGGCCCCGGAGCAGTACGCCTATCGGTCGGGAAGAGGCGCCCACGATGCGGTCCAACGGGCGCATCGGCTGGCGAGCACGGGCCACTGCGAGGTCGTGGACGCGGATTGGTCGGACGACTTCGGCCAGAGACCGCACGCCGAGCTGCTCAAGTGCGTCGCCCGTCGGGTGGGTGACGGGCGGATGGTGGGCTGGGTGAAGGCGTGGTGGAAGAGGGCGGTCGAGGAGGACGACGGGCGAGGCGGCACCCGTCGCAAACCGGGCGCGTCGGCAGAGGAAGGGGACCCCACAAGGGGCGCCCATCTCTCCGCTGCTGAGCAACCTGAACCGCCCCGGGAATCCCGGAGACTCCACTCGTTGAGTCTACGGGAGGACAGGGCAGATGAATTCACCGACAAGATACTCCCCGGAAGTCCGGGAGCGGGCAGTGCGCCTGGTGTTGGAGCATCAGGGTGAACACGACTCGCAGTGGTCGGCGATCCCCTCGGTGGCGTCGAAGCTCGGGTGCACGGCGCAGACGCTGCGCAAGTGGGTACGTCAGGCCGATTCCCGCTTTCGCGGGAATGACGTGCGACCGCGGGGTGCGTGCGGGACTGCGCAGCGATGAACGTGAGCGGCTGAAGGCGTTGGAGCGCGAGGTTCGCGAGCTGCGTCGGGCGGACGAGATCCTGCGCAAGGCGTCGGCGTATTTTGCCCAGTCGGAGCTCGACCGCCGCGCGAGAGGATGGTGTCGTTCATCGACGAACATCGGGGTCGATACGGGGTCGGGCCGATCTGTGCGCAAGTGCCGGTCGCCCCATCGACGTACTATGCGTACAAGGCGCGTGAAGCCGAGACCCCGCGCCGGAGATATGGCGTCATGTCGAAAACCCGCCGCTCTCCTGTCTCGAATTCGATCTCGAGGGCGAACTCGCCGACAGGGCGTACATGTCTGGCAAAAGGATTCATCCGCCGAGAAGCGGCCGGTGTTGAACGCAGGCAAGCCGAACCACACGCCGAAACGTTACGCCACGCCGTCACCGCCAATCGGGAGGAGCTCGCCACGAAGGGAGGCATTTCCGCCGTACAAGCAGGTATTTCCGGCGTGCAAGCCGAACTCGCGACCATCCGGTGGGCCATCGGCCTGCGGCGGTCTTCGTGTTCGCCATCGGTCTCCGGGTATTCAGCCCGCTCTGACCGACCTGCGAACGAATGAGCACCTGCTTCCGCCGCATTCCGCGCCGGCGGATGCTCGGAATGCTGGCGGCCCCGGTGATGCTCGGTCCGGTGAGTGCGCGCGGGGTCCACGCGGGTGGATTCCGGCTCCTCAACCCCTGTCTCGACGCCACACTCCCCCCATCGCTCGCATCGCACGAGATCGTTGCGCGCGCGTTCGACGGCATCGACCCCACGAAGGTCATCGACGCCCACGTACACCTGCTCGGTGACGACCGCGGGGCGGTCGGGACCGAGGGCAGGGTGGGGAGGACCGGCGGTGAGACGGGTGGGACCGTCGCCGGCAATGGGACGAGCGGCGATGCCGGCATGGACGACGACGGCGAGAACGGTCCCTGGATCGGCGAGCAGATGCGATCGCCGCTGCGCAACCCGCTCCAGTACGTGCGCTACCGCATCTTTCTCAACGCGAGCTGCGTCCGCCGCGACGACGAAGATCCCGGCGCCGCGTTCCTCGACCGCCTCCTCTCATGCCATCGCGCCACCGCACCCGGCTTCCGCCTGATGCTGCTCGCCTTCGACCAGGTCCACGACGCCGGCGGGCAGGCCCGCCCGGAGACGAGCGCGTTCCACGTCCCCAACGCCTATGCCCGCGCAGTCGCCGCGCGCTACCCGGACGAGATCGAATGGGCCGCCTCCGTGCACCCGTACCGCGCGGACGCGGTGCCGGCGCTGGATGCGGCGGTGGCGGGCGGCGCGCGGGCGGTGAAATGGCTGCCGAACGCGATGGGGATCGACCCCGCGTCGTCAAGATGCGATCGCTTCTACGAAGCGCTGGCCCGGCATCGCCTCCCCCTGCTCACGCACGGCGGGGAAGAACGCGCGGTGCGCGGCGCCGGCGCGCACGGCTTCGGGAACCCGCTCAGGCTGCGGCGGGCCCTGGACCACGGGGTGCGGGTGATCGTCGCGCACTGCGCATCGCTCGGCGCCGGTGTCGATCTCGACGCCGGCCCCGGCGGCCCTTCCGTACCGAACCTCGACCTCTTCGCGAGGCTGATGGACGACCCGCGCTACGAGCACCTCCTGATGGGCGACGTCTCCGCCCTGACCCAGGCGAACCGTTTTCCCCGCGCGCTCGGGACGATCCTGGAACACAGGGAGTGGCACGATCGGCTGCTCAACGGCTCGGACTATCCCCTGCCCGGCGTCCCGGCCCTGTACGATCTCGAACGCATGGCCGAGCACGGCTTCCTGGCGGCGGACGCGGTGCCGGTGCTCGAAGCGATCCAGGACCACAATCCCCTCCTGTTCGACTTCGTGCTCAAGCGCACCGTGGGCAGGCATGGCGCCCGCCTCTCCCCGCGCGTGTTCGAGACCGCCCGCCACCTCGATCCGACGGCCGACGAGACGGGCAGCAGCAACCGGAGCCACCATTGACGGGGCGATTGACAGGGCCGATGCGGTCCACCGGCCGGGATGCGGGCAGGCCGATGAAACGGCCCTCCGCCGGCAGCGATGGATGGATGCAGCAGGCGGGAACGGCGCGTCCAGCAGACGGCGTGTCCTGTGGACGGCGTGTCCCGTGGACGGCGTGTCCCGTGGACGGCGTGTCCCGTGGACGGCGTGTCCCGTGGACGGCGTGTCCCGTGGACGGCGTGTCCCGTGGACGGCGTGTCCCGTGGACGGCGTGTCCCGTGGACGGCGTGTCCCGTGGACGGCGTGTCCTGTGGACGGCGTGTCCTGTGGACGGCGTGTCCTGTGGACGGCGTGTCCTGTGGACGGCGTGTCCTGTGGACGGCGTGTCCTGTGGACGGCGTGTCCCGTGGACGCGGGCGGGACGCCCGCGCTCCCAGGTTCCTGGGTTCCGGCTCCGCCGGGTTGGAACGGACCTGAAGCGCCGGCCGCTCTACCCCTCGGCCGGCAGGCCTGCCTTGCCGAGCATGAACCCGACTGCGTTGCGCAGATCGTCTTCCGTCAGATTCGTGAACCCGCCCTTCGGAGGCATTGCTCCCTGTTGTCGGCCGTGACGGATTGGACAAGACCTTCCATGCCCAGGGCGACGAGGCGGGATTCCCACGCGGCCTTGTCGTCGAGCTTCGGAGCTTCGGCCATCCCGCTCAGATGACACGCGATACAGGCGGTCTGGTAGATCTCCTCGCCCGCGGCGGCATCGACGACGGGGCCGGCCACGGCCGTGGCTGCCTGCTCCTGCGAACCGGAACCCGCGGCGCTCTCCGCCGCCGGCGCCTCGTCCTTCGCCGCCGCCGGGGCCGCGCTCTGCGCCGCGCCGGCCTGTACGGCGGCCGCATCGGCTGCCGCTTCGACCCCGGCCTCTTCCAGCATGTACGAGATGGCGGAACGGATTTCGTCTTCGGTCAGCGCGGGGTTTCCAGCCTTGGGAGGCATTGCGCCCTTTCCGCTCAGCACGGAGGCGGTGAGCGCCTCGAACCCTCGAGCGGCACGCTCCGTCCAGGCGGCGTTGTCGCCGAACAGCGGGGATCCGGCCACCCCGGTGGCATGACATGCCACGCACGCGGTGCCATAGATCTCGCTGCCGGAGCGCGGCGCGGCGCCGGCGCTTGCAGCCGGGGCGGCCGGTGCGACCTGCGCGAGCGCCTGCGTCTGCCCGGCGGGATCACCGGTACGTGACCGGCCGAAAGGGGCGATCCGCTCGGCGACGGCGTCCGGATTGCTCATCATCTTCGCGTATGCCTGCCCGCCGATCGCATTCGCAACAAAGTACATCGCGAATCCGAACAGCGTCAGGAGAATCAGCACCACACCGAATTGGCGCCAGAAAACGTCGTCAGCCTTGCTCACGGAAACCCTCCGGGGTCAATTGCGGGTCAACCTTGGCCCGGTATGTTTGCAGAATGCCCCGGTCCGGGACAAGTACGAGTTTCAACGGAGCCCCGTCCGAGGCCGTCGGAATCGGCGCGATCCCGCGTCTTGACATCAATCCAACCGGGGGGAATGGTGTTCGCCGCCTATCCTGCCCGACGCCGGGAAAGGGCGGGAGCGAAGACGGGCCGGAGAGCGCGCGGGCGAAGCCGCCCGGAGAGCCGCCATGACGGAACGCTTGACGCGACGGGAGCTGGAGCGCGCCGGTGAGGGCTACCACGCCGTCGCCGCCCGATCCTTCTCGATCGGCGCGCGCTGCTACCTCGACCCCAGGTACCTGGAGGTCGAACGCGAGCAGATCTTCGGGCGGAGCTGGCAGTTCCTCTGCCACGAGGAGAAGCTGCGCGAGCCGGGCAGCTTCCTGGCCGCGGACGTGCAGGGCCGGAGCATCGTCGCGATCCGGGGCGAGGACGACACGCTCCGCGCCTTCTACAACGTCTGCAAGCATCGCGGACACGAGCTGCTGAAGGGCGCCGGCACGACCCGGGCCATCACCTGCCCCTACCACGCCTGGACCTACGGCCTCGACGGCCGCCTGCGCCGGGCCCGCCGTTGCGAGCTGATCGAAGGCTTCGACCCGGCCGGGGTCTCCCTCACCCCGGTGCAGGTGGAAGTGTTCTGCCACCTCGTGTTCGTGAACCTGGATCCGGAGGCGGCGCCGCTCTCCGTGCAGACCGGGGAACTCGCCCGGGAAGTGGAGGGATACGCGCCGGATCTCGGGGATCTCACCTTCGCCCACCGCCTGACCTACACCGTGCGCGCCAACTGGAAGGCGGTGGTCGACAACTTCCTCGAGTGCTGCCACTGCCCGGTCGCGCACCGGGATTTCGTGACCCTGGTGGAGATGGACACCTACAAGGTGACCACCCACGGGATCTGGTCCAGCCACATGGCCAGGGCGGGCCGACAGCAGAACCGGGCCTACGGCGTCGCCGGGGCGAACGTGACCGACCACGCGGTCTGGTACCTGTGGCCGAACACCACCCTCATGCGCTACCCCGGCTGCGGCAACTTCATGGTGTGGCGCTTCATCCCGACCGGCCCGGAGGAGACCTGTGAGGAGTTCGACTTCTTCTTCGAGAGCGCCCCGCCCACCGAAGAAGAGATGGAAGCGATCCGGTTCATCGACGAGGTGCTCCAGCCCGAGGACATCGGGTTGGTGGAGAGCGTGCAGCGTGGTATGAGGACCCCGGCCTTCGAGCGCGGCCGATACCTCGTCGATCCGGATGGCTCGGGGCTGAGCGAACACGCGGTCCACCACTTCCACGGGCTGGTGCTCGAAGCCTACGGCCGGGCCTGCGCGCGATGAACACGGCGGCGCAGTGAACCCCACGGTGCAATGAACGAGACAGGCCGGGGGACCACGATGGGCAAGGGCAGCGCGACGGGCAAGGGCAGCCTCGACGGCCGGGTCGCGATCGTCACCGGCGGCACGGGTGGCATCGGAACGGCCGTCTGCGCCCGTTTCGCGGCCGAGGGGGCGGCCGTCTACGCGACCGGCATCGTGGAGCCCGCGGGCGGTGACGGCGCCCCGCCGGATGCGCACGGCGCCACCTTCCATCATCACGACGTGACGAGCGAAGAGAGCACCGTGGCGCTGATGGCCCGGGTCGAGCGCGAGCACGGGCGGCTTCACGTGCTCGTCAACGCGGCCGGTATCGAGATCGAGAAGACCGCCGAGCAGACCTCTCTGGCGGAGTGGAACCGCATCTTCGCCGTCAACGTCACCGGCACCTTCCTGGCCTCGAAGCACGCGCTGCCTCTGATGCGCAAGGCCGGCGGCGGCTCGATCGTCAACTTCGGCTCCTACGACGGCTTCATCGCCGACCCCTGCCTCGCCGCCTACTGCGCGACCAAGGGCGCGGTCCACGCGCTCACCCGCGCGATGGCCTGCGACCACGGACCGGAGAACGTCCGCGTCAACGCGATCTGCCCCGGCTTCATCGATACCCCGATGCTGGAGAGCTTCTTCGGGTCGGTCGGCGGCGGCGAGGACGTCCGGGAGGAGGCACGCCGCGTGCACCCGTTGCGCCGCTACGGCACGCCGGAGGACGTGGCGAACCTCGTCCACTGGCTGGCCGGCGACGAGGCGCGCTACGCTTCGGGCCAGCTATGGGTGCTGGACGGCGGCCTGTCCGCGCAGGTCCAGCAGATGCGGATCTGAGGGGAAGCGGAGGAACGGATCACGAGCGTCCGTCTCGTGGTACGCGAGAGCCACGGGACCCACAGCGCGCAAGGGGGCGCCACGTCGCATGACCATCCGCTGGGGCTTCATCGGGGCGAGCACGATCGCCCGGCAGTACCTGCTGAACGCGGTCCGCGCCCGTGGCGAGGGCGAGGTGGTCGCGATCATGAGCACCGATGCGGAGCGCGGGCGGTCCTTCGCGGCGTCGCACGGCATCGCCCGATCCACCACCTCGCTCGACGCGCTGGTGAACGCACCGGACGTCGACGCGATCTACGTCTCCACCACCAACGAGCTCCACCGGGCGCAGACCCTGGCCGCCGCCGGGGCCGGGAAGCACGTACTGTGCGAGAAGCCGCTGGCGCTCTCGGTGGCCGAAGCGCAGGAGATGGTGGAGGCATGCCGGGCGGCCGGAGTCGTCATGGGAACCAACCACCATCTCAGGAACGCCGGGGCGCACCGGGCCATGCGCGAGGCGATCCGCGCCGGGCGGATCGGCCGGCCGATCGCCGCGCGGGTGATGCACGCGGTATCCCTGCCGCCGCACCTCCGGGGCTGGCGCCTCCACCGGCCGGAGGCGGGGGGCGGGGTGATCCTGGACATCGTGGTACACGATGCGGATACCTTGCGCTTCGTGCTCGACGACGATCCCGTGGAGGTGGCCGCCCTGAGCCAATCGACCGGCATGGCGACCGCCGGGCTCGAGGACGGGGCCATGGGTGTGGTCCGGTTCAAGTCCGGGCTCATCGCGCAATGCCACGACGCCTTCACGATCGGGTACGCCGGAACCGGCTTCGAGGTGCATGGCTCGGAAGGCTCGCTGATCGCCCGTGACGTGATGACCCAGAAGCCGATCGGGACGGTGGTGCTGCGCAACGAGGCGGGCGAGGAAGCGCTCACCTTCGACCGGGAAGATCTCTACGTCCGTTCGCTCGGCCTGTTCCACGCCGCGATCCGCGGAGAAGGCGCCCCCTCCGCGACGGGCGAGGACGGCCTCTGGTCGCTGGCCACGGCGCTTGCGTTCGTCGAATCCGCCCGGACGGGCAGAGCGGTGGCGGTGGAGCCGCCGGGGCTGGCGGCGCCATGAAGGTCCTCGGCGCGCGCGAGGCCGCGGGCGTCGTCACCGACGGCATGATCGCCACGGTTTCGTCATCGTCCGCTTCATTCGGCCCTGGTCATCCGAAGGCGGTCGCCGTGGAACCGGGGCCGGCGACGTCGAGAGTCCTTGGCGCGCGCGAGGCCGGGAGGGCCGTCACCGACGGCGCGACTGCCACGGTCTCGTCCTTGTCCGCTTCGTCCGGCCTCGGTGGTCCGAAGGCGGCCATGAAGCAGGGGCCGGCAGCGCCATGAAGGTCCTCGGCGCACGCGAGGCCGCGGACCTCATCGCCGACGGCGCGACGGTCACGGTCTCGTCGTCCTCCGGTCTCGGCTGTCCGGACGCGGTCCTGGAAGCGATCGGCGCGCGCTTCGCCGCCACCGGCCATCCGCGCGGTCTCACGACCCTGCACCCGATCGCCGCCGGCGACATGTACTCCGTCAAGGGCATCGACCACCTCGCCCGCCCCGGACTCCTCGAACGCACCCTGTGCGGCTCCTACCCTTCCGGCCCCTCCTCCGCCGAGCCGCCGGCCATTTGGCGGATGATCGGCGAGAACGCCGTCGCCGCCTACAACGTGCCCTCCGGGATCCTGTTCGACATGCACCGGGAGGCGGCGGCGAAGCGGCCCGGGGTGCTCACCAAGGTCGGGCTCGACACCTTCGTGGATCCCGCGCAGGAAGGCTGCGCCATGAATCCCGCCGCGGCGGCCCGGCCCATCGTCCGGCGCGAGCGCTTCGCCGGCGAGGACTGGCTGTTCTTCCCGGCCCTCGCCCCCGACGTCGCGATCATCCGGGCGACCACCGCCGACGAGCGCGGCAACCTCACCTTCGAGCACGAAGGGGCCTTTCTCGGCGCCCTCGACCAGGCGCTCGCGGCCCGCAACACCGGCGGCACGGTGATCGCGCAGGTGAAGCGGCTCGCGCGGTCGGGCACGCTCAAGCCCCAGGACGTGCGCGTCCCCGGCATCCTCGTGGACGTCGTGGTGGTGGCTCCGGATCAGCTCCAGACCACCCGGACCGTCTACGACCCGGCCATCTCCGGCGAGATCTTCCGCCCCCTCGACGGCTTCCGCATCCCGGAGCACTCGCTGCAGAAGGTGATCGCCCGGCGCGTGGCGATGGAGCTGGCGCACGGCATGAGCGTCAACCTCGGCTTCGGCATCTCCGCCCACGTGCCGCGCATCCTGCTGGAGGAGGGCCGGCACGGCGCCGTCACCTGGGTCATCGAGCAGGGGGCGGTGGGCGGCGTGCCCCTCCTCGACTTCGCCTTCGGCTGCGCCTCCAACGCCGAGGCGATCATGCCCTCGCCCCACCAGTTCACCTACTTCCAGGCCGGCGCCTTCGACATGGCGCTGCTCTCCTTCCTCCAGATCGACGGCGAGGGATCGGTCAACGTCTCCCGCCTCTCCGCCCGGCCGCACGTCACGGCGGGCGCCGGGGGATTCGTGGACATCACCGCACGGGCGAGGCGGCTCGTCTTCTCCGGCCTGTTCAGGGCGGGCGCCGAGGTGGCGTTGCGCGGCGACGGCGTCCGGGTCGAACGCGAAGGGCGGATCGCCAAGATCGTCGAGAAGGTGGAGCAGGTGTCGTTCTCCGGCCGCCGCGCGATCCTGCAGGGCCAGGACGTCACCTACGTGACCGAGCGTTGCGTGATGCGGCTGACGGCGGAGGGGCTGGCGGTCACCGGGATCGCCCCCGGCATCGACCTCGACCGCGACGTGCTCGCCGGCGCGGACGTGCCGCTGAAGGTGGCCGCCGACCTGAAGACCATGCCGGCGGCGCTGTACCGTCCCGAGCCGATGGGATTGACGCTCCCTCTGGCCCGACCCCGTCCGCGATGAAGTCCTCGCCCGCCTCCTGCCCCTGAACGCCGACCGCACGGAGGCGGAGCGAGCCGCCGGCAACCACGAGTAGCCCGCCAAGTCCCGGAGTCCCGGAATGAACCGGGCGGTCGCTTCGACACCGACACCACACCGTGAATCGTTGACAGGCGAAACCGGCCCACCGACACTGACCGGCATCCCGGTGAACAGAAGCAGACAGAGACATGACGGCCGCCTCCCCACAACCCGCCGGACTGCGTGTGGTCGCCCCCGACGGCTGCACGGTAGCCGACTCGGCCGCGCTCCAGGGATTCTGGACTCAGGCGCAGTACCTCGAATTGACGAATTGGAGCAATCGCCTCATCGAATTCACGGACGGCCGCATCGAGGTTCTGCCCATGCCTACCGAACAGCATCAGGCCATTTCACAGTTCCTGTTCCTGGCGCTTTACCCTTTCGTTCGGGGCATCGGCGGTAAAGTGTTCTACGCCCCCTTGCGCCTCCGCATCCGAGAGGGCAAGTTCCGTGAGCCGGACCTGTTGCTCGTGACCGATGCGAATGATCCTCGCCGCCGGAACGACTATTGGTTTGGCGCGGATCTGGCCGTGGAGGTGGTCAGCCCCGACAATCCCGACCGGGACCTGATTGACAAGCGCAAGGACTACGCCGAAGCCGGCATCCCCGAATACTGGATCGCCAATCCCATCGCCGGCACCCTGACCGTGCTCGTTCTATCGGACGGTGAATACCGGGAGCACAGCGTGTTCCGACCGGGGGAGCAGGCCGATTCACCAAGCCTGCCCGGCTTCTCGGTGGACGTGAAGGAAATGTTCGACGCGGCATGAGCGCACCACGGCGGCTTGCTGCTTTCAGCCTTGGCGAGCATCCCGCCTACCGCCGGAAAAAAGGAGTCCAGCTTTTCTCCAAGGCTTCATCGGAATCCTCGTCTTCATCCATAAAGCTCTCATCCAGGAGATCGGAACAAGTCAAGAGCGTAAGGACGCGGTCATAGCTGCCGAGAGCTACAGCTTCCTCCCGTGCTGGTACGGATCGCCTGCTGCCGATCCAAACCGCAAGATCGATCTCATCTTCTTCTCGAATCCCGGCACGTCGTTCCCTCGCTACCGGTGGAATCGCATCCGCAGAAAGGTGTTACGCGGACACATCGTCGGCAGACCCGTATCTCCAGCCGGCCGTCTTGCTGCGTCTTCGCACCCTCGTCAATTGCACGTTCCGCACTGGTTCAGGTCGAGCGTGCGTGCTTCCGCGCGCCCGGCGCCATGAACCCGTTCGGTATGTAGCGTCACGATCATCCTCCGATGATCCCGGATCCCGTGCTACAGCCTCACTTCCCGTTGGATTCACGCACTCCTTCCAGGCTCATGTCTCGTTGGACAAGACTTCTCCAGGTATTGGGCTCGATATGGTGGCTGCCTGACCTGCCAGCGACGATGCCCTGATCTACTCGGCGGCGAATGGCAGCGGCTCGGGGCCGCCGAGGTCCAGAAGGAAGCGCCAGGCGGCGACCACCTGGATCCTGCCGCTGTCCGTCGGAATCGGCTCCTGGTCCGAATCCCGGGTGATGATCTGGCTGGACGCCAGGTTCAGCTCGGCCATGGCGTCCCGCAGCGCCGCGACTTCCCGCCGCCGGGTGCGCGGATCGGCCAGGGACTCGCAGACCTGCGCCAGCCGGAGCGAGCCGTCCGGCATACGGGCGATGAAGTCCACTTCGCGGCCGGCCCTGGATCGGTAGTAGTGGACGTCGGGGGTGACGCGGCGCAGCGCCGTGAACACCAAGTTTTCCAGCAGATGCCCCCGGTTGACCAGAATGCCGGAGGACACGGATCGCACCAGCGCGTGGTCGATGCAGTAGATCTTCTTGGGATTGGCGTTGGCGCGAGCCAGGGAGGCGTCGAAAATGCGCACCGTGAACAGGAAGAAGGCGTCCTCGAACCACTCCAGATAGCTGGAGACCGCCGCTTTCGGGGCGCGATGGCCGAGGGACTTCAGGTAGCCGGTGAGCCGATTGACGGAATACAGGGAAGCGACGTTGTCCACCAGCCAGTGGGCCAGGTCGGCGACGGCGCGGGGATGGGCGACGTCGTGGCGCTCGATGATGTCCCGAAACAGCATCGCGCCCCAGTACTCCTGATGGGTCTTGATGCGCAGCGCCGGCGCCAGCGCGGCCACTTCGGGAAAGCCGCCGACCTCCAGGAAGCGGGAGAACGCCTGCTCGACCAGAAGACGCCGGCGGCCGGAAAACGGGCCATCGCCGTCGATGCCCAGAAAGTCCAGATATTCGCGGAACGAGAAGGGGAACAGCTCCCAGGACAACGCCCGGCCGCGCATTTGCGTGGCAACTTCCCGGGACAGCATTTGCGCCGATGAGCCGGTGAGGTACAGCTCGCAGTTTTCCGTGCGCATCGCCCGCTCCACGAAGGACTCCCAGCCCGGCACGGTCTGGATTTCGTCGAAGAAGAAGTGCAGGGTTCGGGCGTCGCTTCCATGAGGGTCGCGGCCCGTGGTGCGCCTTCGCGGCAGGCTCTTGTTCTCCGGATGAAGGGAGAAATACGCTTCCAGCACAGGGGCGGGACCCTGCTGCTGCAAGTGGCGCAGGCGGTCGTCGAAGAAGTTCAGGTAGAGGATGTTCCGCCGCGGCACGCCTCGGCTTTGCAATTGGCGAATCACTTGGAACAGGAGGGTGGTTTTGCCGCTGCGCCGGGGACCGATGCAGACGGTGGCCTTGCCCGGCACCGGCGTCACCAGCACACGGCGAGGAACGCCGGTCGGCAGGTCGGCCTCCTGATGGTCCAGAATGATCTCCTTGAGCGAATCCGCCATGGGACCGGCACCTTCTTGATCCGAAAACCGGTCATGAATGTTCTCACTTTTCGCCAAAATCGGCAATATTCGTTACCGGATGGAGCCGGCTGTCAGAGGTGGAACCCAGGCAAGACCTTCCCTCCCTCGAAGAATGTGTGAAGAAGGCGCGGCTGGCGCCGCCGAGGCCGGCGCGCATCAGCGACCACGCCACGATGGCCTCCATCGAACTCGTCCGAAACGCCCGGCGCGGGAAGGACGGCATGGAGCCGCCGACGGCCGGCTTCGCCGTATGGGAGCCGTCCGCCCGCGGTGTTATCGTGTTGCCACGCGCCGGGGGCACACGCAAGCTGCGGGCTCGCGGTCTCCGGGACGATGCCGGCACGGTCGCGAAGTCGGATCAGGACGTCGGCGTATTGGCTACGCGCCGGAGGCCGTGTCCAATCCACGGGCTTGCGATCGCCCGGACGACGTCGGCCCGGTCCCCGGATCGGGCCAGGACATTCCGACACAGGACATCCCAACGAAGGAGTAGACACCGATGAAGCGTACATTTCTGGCCACTGCCCTGCTTGCCTCGGCGGGAACGCTCGGCGCCGCCGGCACCGCCGCCGCGGACGAGGTGGAGGTGTTGCACTGGTGGACCTCGGGCGGCGAGGCCGCGGCCCTGAACGTGCTCAAGGAGGACCTGGAATCCAAGGGCGTCACCTGGCAGGACATGCCGGTGGCCGGTGGGGGCGGCACCGAGGCCATGACCGCGCTGCGCGCCCGGGTGACCGCGGGGAATGCGCCGACGGCGGTGCAGATGCTCGGCTTCGACATCCTCGACTGGGCGAAGGAGGGCGCGCTCGGCAACCTCAACGAGGTGGCGGGGAAGGAAGGCTGGAACGACGTGGTGCCCACCGCGCTGCAAGCCTTCGGCACCTACGAGGGCAACTGGATCTCCGCCCCGGTGAACGTCCATTCCACCAACTGGGTGTGGATCGACAAGGCCGCGCTCGACGCCGCCGGCGGCAAGGTGCCGGAGACCTGGGAGGAGCTGATCGCGGTCCTCGACAGGATGCGGGACAACGGCATCGTCCCCCTCGCCCACGGCGGCCAGGCTTGGCAGGAAGCGACCATCTTCGACGGGGTCGTGCTCTCGCTCGGCACCGACTTCTACCAAAAGGCGATGATCGAGCTCGATCCGGAGGCGCTGGGGTCGGACACCATGAAGGAGGCGTTCGACCGCATGGCGAAGCTGCGCTCCTACGTGGACGACAACTTCTCCGGCCGCGACTGGAACCTCGCCTCCGCGATGGTGATCGAGGGCAAGGCCGGCATGCAGATGATGGGGGACTGGGCGAAGGGCGAGTTCCTCAACGCCGGCAAGACGCCGGGCGAGGATTTCGTGTGCATCCGCTTCCCCGGCACGCAGGGGGCGGTCACCTTCAACTCCGACCAGTTCGCCATGTTCGCGGTCGGGGAGGATCGGGTTCCGGCCCAGCTCCTGATGGCCTCGGCGATCATGAACCCGAAGTTCCAGTCGGCGTTCAACGTGGTGAAGGGCTCGGTGCCCGCCCGCACGGACGTGTCCGACGCCGACTTCGACGCCTGCGGCAAGAAGGGCATGAAGGATCTCGCCGAGGCCAACACCAACGGGACGCTGTACGGCTCCATGGCCCACGGCCACGCGGCGCCCGCCGGCGTCAAGAACGCGCTCTACGACGTGGTGACCGCCCACTTCAACGGCGAGTACGACTCCGCGACCGCCGTGGAGGAGCTCGTCAACGCCGTCGAGGGCGCGATGTAGCCTCTCCGTCGGCTTTGCTCCGGTCCCGGCTCCGGCGCGGGCGATTGCCGCGCCGGAGCCGGGGTCCGGGGACCCTCCGGCGGCTGAACCTCATGCGCGACTACCGTAACCTCATCGAGCCCGACGACCTGCCTTCAGGAGCACGGGGATGAGTACGCTGGCAGCGGCGTTCCCCACGTCGCGGGTGCCCGTCGTCAACGTAGCCTCTGTCCCGCAGAGGAGCCCCCTGCGCTACCCGGGGGGCAAGACGTGGTTGATCCCGCATATCCGTGAATGGTTGCGGCACTCCGAGCCGGACATCCTGATCGAGCCCTTCGCGGGGGGCGCGATCGTCTCCCTGACCGCCGTCATGGAAGATTTCGTCACCACCACCATCATGGTGGAGATCGATCGGGACGTCGCGGCGTTCTGGCACTCGGCACTGGAGAGCGGCGCGACGTTGCAGGAACGGATTCGCCGTTTCGAGCCGACCATCGAACGACTCCGGCAGTTGGCACAGGATTCCCCCGCGACGGTGGCGGAGCATGGATTCCGAACGCTGGTGCTCAATCGTACGCGTCGCGGCGGCATTCTCGCCCCCGGCGCATCCTTCTGCCGCAATGGGGAGAACGGACGCGGCGTGCTGTCGCGATGGTATCCCGAGACCTTGGCGATGCGGCTGGCCGCGATTCAGGAATACGCGGACCGCATCGTGTTTCTCGAAGGCGATGGCCTGAAGGTGCTGCCGATGCTGTTGCGGGGATGGGGTCGAAAAGCCGCAGTGTTCCTCGATCCGCCCTATACGGCCCAAGGCGGCAAGCGCGCCGGATCGCGCCTCTACGCGCATTCGAACATCGACCACGCCGGCCTGTTCTCCGTGCTTTCGGAGTACGAGTCGAACTTCCTGATGACCTATGACGCTGCGCCCGAGATCGTCGAATTGGTACACAGGTTCAACTTCGATGCAGTGTCTCTCTCGATGAAGAACGGACACCATAACCACCTGTCCGAGCTCGTCATCACATCCGAACCGTTGTTCTCGTGACGACGATGTACGGAATCGCGGAATGGTTCGGCCGCCCGTTCAGGCGTCTGACTGCTGCACGTAGACGGTCATTGGCGCGGTCGGCCTTGGGACATACGGCCCCGCCGCTTTGTCCATTCCAGCGCGGCACGCCGCCTTGCGGCAAGGAAGGCGGCGTCTGCTCGCTTCAGGCGGGCAGGAATCAGCCGGTCATCACCTGTCCGAGACGATTCGATGCCGATGATTTGCTCCCGAATTGGCTGGCGCGGATTGTCGGTTTCACGGACGTCCATGTGGCCCGCGAGGTTCCGTTCATGCGCTCACCGTCAACCGGACGGCCGGCGGGCCGCATCGATCTGGTGGTGGCCGGGGATGGCAATGCCAGTGCATGGTTCGGGCTCGAAGTCCAGGCGGTGTACTTCTCCGGGGCGAAGATGCAAACGGACTTCGAGTTGCTGTTGAGCAACACTGACGAGCTCCCACCGGAGCCGACTGCACGGCGTCGCCCGGATTTTCGCTCATCGAGTGCGAAGCGGCTGATGCCGCAACTCCAAGTCAAGGGACCGACGTTGAGACGGTGGAGCACCAAGCTGGCGGTAGCCGTGGATCTGCCGTTCTTCGAGGCTGTGGGCGGGCCGAGTGATGCACCCTCACAGGACCTGAATGACGGCGATATCGTCTGGCTTGTGCCGCGTATCGACGAGGATTACAAGCTCGTGGCGCATCATTGGGAAGTTCTCTCGCTCGAAGCGTCGAGTGACAAGCTGCTATCGGCAAGAACGGTACAGCGACAGGAGTTCGAGAATGTGTTGCTTTCAAAATTGACGCAAATTGGATGAGGCCACAAAGAGAGATCGACGCAATCCTGAAGGTCCTCCTGGCTCCGGAAACGAAATGGACACGGTTGCCAGATTGGTCAGGATCGACGAAACATGACGCAAGCATGGATCAAGACATGAATTCCGACAACATCAAGTTGTTCGATGTTTCCGAACTGGCGTTCGACGAAGCGAACCCTCGGCTGGCCGAGTTCGACACGGGCGGCGGCGAACCGGAAATCATCAAGATGCTGTGGGAGATGATGGATGTCAAGGAGCTGGTGCTGTCCATTGCCGCGAGCGGATACTTTCGCCACGAACCGGTGATCGTGACCAGTGAAGGCGGCAGAAACGTCGTGATCGAAGGGAATCGAAGACTGGCGGCGGTAATGTTGCTCCGCCAACCGGCGCTAGGGAAGAACTTCAATGCCTGCATCCCCGGAATCAGCCGCGAGCGCAGAGAGTCGCTCGCACGAATCCCGGGGCTGCTGAGCACACGGGAGGATGCTTGGCGCTATCTTGGCTTCAAACACGTGAACGGGCCGGCGAAGTGGGGCAGCTACGCGAAATCCCAGTACATCGCCAATGTCCACCGAGATTTTGATGTGCCGCTGGACGAGATAGCCAGGCAGATTGGCGACACGCACAATACGGTTCGCCGTCTGTACCGCGGACTCATGGTCATCGAACAGGCGGAAAGGCTGGACGCGTTCAGCCGCGACGATCGTTGGCGTGGGCACTTCGCTTTTTCCCACCTCTATACGGGGCTTCCATACCCAGGCATCAGTGAATTTCTGGATCTGCAATCCGCCAATGAGGAAACGCAAGATCCGGTGCCCGCGAAGAAGAAAGACAATCTGCGGGAACTGCTGGTTTGGATCTACGGGAGCAAGAGCGAGAAGAAGCCCCCTGTCATCCAGTCGCAAAATCCCCATCTCCGCTGGCTGGACGCCGTCCTGGCAAACAGGGAGGCGTTGGCGGCCTTGCGTCAAGGCGCTGAACTCTCCCTGGCGTTCGAGATCAGCCGCCCCTCCTCGAATTTGTTCGAAGAAGCGCTGGTGGCTGCAAAGCAACATCTGGAGAAAGCGCGGGGCATACTCTCCACGGGATACGACGGATCCAAGGAGCTACTGAGGATCGCCGCTGCGACGGCCGACTTGGCATACGACCTGCACGAAGAAATGGAACGCAAGAGCCTGCCCAAACGCAGCAGGCGCAAATCGACCGAATAGCGCCGATGTTCAAGTGGCCCGGAGAACCTTCTCCCTCCGACGAAGCACACGAGCTGGCGGACTACGTGGAGCTCGTCGCCTGGCGGGACGGCAGCATGTCGGCTGTTGCGCTGATCCGGTTTCTCGGTAGACGAGAGGACCCGGATTACTCCGCCGGCGTGCCGGAAGAGGACGAAGCGGATACGGTTGTTGAAGACGCCTTCGGCGAGATCGAGCGACGGTGTGAAGCGTGCGCGGGCGACTATCCTTTCGTGCTCGACGACAGTGGCGCCATTGTCCAACGACAAGGAGGACGTACCGGCGGCCAGGCGAACGCGATGCATGCCATCTACAAGTACTTGCTTCTGGCTACCCGGCTGGACATGAAGAACGACCGGCGGCATGGTGGGCACGACGGCACCAAGCTACTCGAAGAGCTTGCGGCCGAGACGGCGAGGAGCTACCTGGGCAGCCGTTCGGAGAGTATGGTATTCGGCACCGCTGCGAGCGCGGGCGGTTTTCCCGCCCGGGTAAACGAACTGTGCAGTCGCATGGACGAAGGTGGTGGCTTCGCCAATCACGGCAGCACCGCATCGAGACAACAGGACGGCAAGTTGGATATCGTTGCATGGACGCCATTTTCAGATCGGCTGCCCGGCCAACTGATCATGTTCGGTCAGTGCAAGACGGGCACACACTACAAGGATCAGCTTGCTCAGCTTCAACCCGATGCATTCTGCCGCAAGTGGTTGCGAACGCAGCCAGCCGTTACGCCCACGAGAGCGTTCTTCCTCTCCGAGGCGCTGCCCCGCTCCGGCTGGCGAAACAGCGCGGTTGATGCCGGCGTGTTGTTCGACCGCTGCCGGATAGTGGACTTCGCCCGTGACGCGAGCGACAGGCTACTGACCAGGATTCGAGCTTGGACCAGGACCGCGGCCATTGCGACGGGCTTGGAGAGTCCTGCGGCCGACGCAGGCAATACAGGCTGACGCATGGCATTCGTGGTCGGTGCCTCTCTTTACCCCGCATCATTCACGAAGCTGTACGTGGTGATGTTCGAGCGATTGGGATTCGGGGAAATTGCCTGCCGCGCGATACGCAAGCGAAATTCCAGGAAGGAGTTGTTCGAGTTCGACGTCTCTGCGAAGTGGACCGGAGGAAGGCAATGACGGCGGCGATGAAGGCCATGGCGCGAGCATCGCGGGCGGACGCTTCTTCGCGCCTGCCCGGAATGGCGCCGGCGGGCGGGGCGCCCCGGGGCGGGGTCAACCAGCGGCTCCAGGCCCTCCTGCCGAAGCTCGTGCTGTCCCCGAGCGTCGTCTTCCTCGTCCTCGTCTTCGTCTACGGCTTCATCGCCTTCACCGGCTATCTCTCCTTCACCGGCAGCCGCATCCTGCCGAGCTTCGAGCTCGTCGGCCTCGACAACTACGTGCGGCTGTTCTCGCTCAGGAACTGGAGCATCGCGCTCAGGAACCTCGCGATCTTCGGCGTGCTCTACATCGCCGTGTGCACCGCGACCGGGCTGTTCCTCGCCATCCTGCTCGACCAGAAGATCCGCGGCGAGGGGGTGCTGCGCCCGATCTACCTTTATCCGATGGCGCTGTCCTTCATCGTCACCGGGACCGCCTGGAAGTGGTTCCTCGACCCCGGCATCGGGCTTCAGAACACCATGCACCTCTGGGGCTGGGAGAGCTTCGAGTTCACCTGGATCAAGGACCGGACCATACGGCGCCACCCGGGAACGGCATATCCCGCAGGAATGCGGACGTCTCGTCCATACCACCGTTGACGAGCACCGAAATGCACGACACGGATGACGAATACATGAAGATCGTGCTGGATGCGATTCGTATCTGTGCGCGGTACAAACCGAAGTTCGGGCAGGGAGTCAAAGGCGAAGGCTTGACACTGGAACAGTTTCAGAATCTGTACCGGGGAGATGCATTCTATAGTTGGTTCGGGCTGGACAATCCCATGCTGTACGCGGCGCACAAGGCAGCCGGAGGAATGACGAGCATATACCGGCAAATCGGAATCGGATGCGAAAAGTTGTTTCGCAGGGTGATGAAGGATTCTCTCGAATTGTCGGAAGAGGATGTGACTTGGTCGTACCGCGTCACGTTGCCGAATGGGCGGACGCGGACATTGCATCTGGATGGTCGGGTTCCGCTCGACAAGATCGGCAGCAAAGGCAAACGGGATCGCTTTCATGACTGGATGAGGGACTCCGCAGAGATGTTGGATGTCGATCCAAAGGTATTCAAAAATTTGACGGGTACGATTTTCGAGGTACGACAAGGATACAAGAGCAAGGATTCGAAACGACAAAACGCCGATATCGCCAACGCCGCCACCGCTTACACAAAAGGGTATTTCCCTTGCGCCGCCATTCTGTCGGGACAAATCGACAACGATGTCCTCTTCCGTTACCGTGCCGATAAATGGTCGGTCGTGACCGGCGTGATCGGGACGGGAAACCCTGTGTTGTCGACCTATGATTTCGTGAAAGACGTGATTGGATATGATTTGGCGGCATTCTTCGAGCGCAACAGCTCCACGCTTCAAAGAGAGATCGACGCAATCCTGAAGGCTCTCCTGGCTCCGGAAACGAAATGAACACGGTTGCCAGAGAAGATCTCCGCCAAAGAGCGGACTATACCCACAAGTTCAACACGAACACGGGACGACACGGCTGGCTGCGGCTGACACCGGCATATTCGGTCAAGATCGTTGAAGAAATCATCCGCCGGTACGAAGATCCGATGCAGGTGCTGGATCCATTCTGCGGAACGGCGACCACCGCACTGAGCGCGGCATATCACGGGCATGGCAGTGTGACGACGGAGATCAATCCATTTCTCGTCTGGCTCGGACAAGCCAAGACGGCGCAGTATTCCGATACATCGATTGATTCTGCACGAAAAGCGTGTGCGAGGATCATCGAGTCCGTGAAGAACGGGGGAGTCGTGCCGGTAAAACCACCGCCTATTCATGATATTGAAAGATGGTGGTCCAAAGAAACGCTTGAGTTCCTGTGTTCCCTGCAAGCCGGTATCGAGATGGAGAGCGAGGAAGATTCCCCGGAAAGAGTGCTTCTTCTGGTCGCATTCTGCAGAACGCTGATCGAACTTTCGAATGCCGCATTCAACCACCAGTCCATGTCCTTCAAGAACGACGATCAATTGCATCTCCCGCTCGATACGGACATGGGAGAGGTGTTCAGCGAAGACGTGCGTTTCGTGCTGGACGGCGCCGGAGAGAATCCGGAAGGTTCGAGTCGAGTGGTTCATGGAGATTCCAGGAACCTTTCCGAAACGGTGGACGGCCTTTTCAATCTTGTCATTACCTCCCCGCCGTATGCGAACCGGATGTCGTACATACGCGAGCTTCGTCCGTACATGTACTGGCTCGGATTTCTGGACAATGGACGGGCTGCGGGTGAGCTGGATTGGGCGGCAATCGGTGGAACATGGGGCGTGGCAACGAGCAAATTGGTCGATTGGGAGCGTCCGGCGGATCCGTTCGAGCATCCGATCCTGGATCGGACGCTGGAGGAGATACGGCATCGTGACAACAAGAATGGAAGGATATTGGCGAATTACGTGGCGAAGTATTTCGATGACATGTGGAAGCATCTCAATTCGTTGGTTCTCGTGCTGGGCGGGAACAGCGAGATCCATTACATCGTGGGCAATTCCACGTTTTACGGAGCGCTGTTGTCCGTGGAGAGGCTGTACGTGGTGATGTTCGAGCGGTTGGGATTCGAGGAGATTGCCTGCCGCGCGATACGCAAGCGGAATTCCAGGAAGGAGTTGTTCGAGTTCGACGTCTCTGCGAAGTGGACCGGAGGAAGGCAATGACGACGGCGGGAAAGGCCATGGCGCGAGCATCGCGGGCGGACGTTTCTTCGCGCCTGCCCGGCAAGGCGCCGGCGGGCGGGACGCCCCGGGGCGGGGTCAACCAGCGGCTCCAGGCCCTCCTGCCGAAGCTCGTGCTGTCCCCGAGCGTCTTCCTCGTCCTCGTCTTCGTCTACGGCTTCATCGCCTTCACCGGCTATCTCTCCTTCACCGGCAGCCGCATCCTGCCGAGCTTCGAGCTCGTCGGCCTCGACAACTACGTGCGGCTCTTCTCGCTCAGGAACTGGAGCATCGCGCTCAGGAACCTCGCGATCTTCGGCGTGCTCTACATCGCGGTGTGCACCGCGATCGGGCTGTTCCTCGCCATCCTGCTCGACCAGAAGATCCGCGGCGAGGGGATGCTGCGCCCGATCTACCTCTATCCGATGGCGCTGTCCTTCATCGTCACCGGGACCGCCTGGAAATGGTTCCTCGACCCCGGCATCGGGCTTCAGAACACCATGCACCTCTGGGGCTGGGAGAGCTTCGAGTTCACCTGGATCAAGGACCGGACCATGGCGATCTACACCATCGTGATCGCCGCGGTCTGGCAGTCCTCCGGCTTCGTGATGGCCATGTTCCTCGCCGGCCTCCGGGGCATCGACAACGAGGTCCTCAAGGCTGCGCAGATCGACGGGGCCTCCAACGTGCAGCTCTACCGGCGGATCGTCATCCCGCAGCTCCGCCCCGCCTTCCTCTCCGCCTTCGTGGTGCTCGCGCACCTCGCCATCAAGAGCTACGACCTGGTGGTGGCGCTGACCAACGGCGGCCCCGGCCGGGCCACCGAGATGCCCGCCACCTTCATGTACTCCTATACCTTCACGCGGAACCAGATGGCGGTCGGGGCGTCTTCCGCGGTGATCATGCTGGCGATGATCGCCTCGGTGATCGTCCCCTACCTCTACGCCGAGATCCGGCAGGGGAAACGCACGTGAGCGTCGTCTCCCAGGACACCGCGGTCAGCACCGGCCGGCTCGCGCGGGCCGCGATCTACGCCGCGCTCCTCGTCTTCGCGGTCTACTACCTCCTGCCGCTCTACATGATGGTGGTGAACTCGGTGAAGCCGCTCGACGAGATCCGCTCCGGCAACATGCTGGCGCTGCCGCAGGCGTTCACCCTCGCCCCCTGGCTCTCCGCCTGGTCCACCGCGCAGATCGGGGTGGAGCCCACGGGACTCGTGCCTTACTTCTGGAACACCCTCCGGATGGTGGTGCCTGCCGTCGCGATCTCCACCATCATGGGCGCCCTCAACGGCTACGTGCTGACCAAGTGGCGCTTCCGGGGCGATACGGTGCTGTTCGGCTGCCTGCTCTTCGCCTGCTTCATCCCCTTCCAGATCGTGCTGATCCCGATGGCCTCGGTGCTCGGCTTCCTGAACCTCGCCGGCACCACCACGGGCTTGGTGCTGGTCCACGTGGTCTACGGCCTCGGCTTCACCACGCTGTTCTTCCGCAACTACTACGCCGCCTTCCCCACCGAGCTGGTCAAGGCGGCGCAGATCGACGGCGCGGGGTTCTTCCGGATCTTTTGGCGCATCCTCCTGCCGAGCTCCGGGCCGATCGTCGTGGTCACCGTGATCTGGCAGTTCACGAACGTCTGGAACGACTTCCTGTTCGGGGTCTCCTTCGCGGACTACGACTCCATGCCGATGACCGTGGCGCTGAACAACCTCGTCTCGTCGTCCACCGGCGTGAAGGAGTACAACGTCCACTTCGCGGGCGCGATCCTCGCCGCCCTCCCCACCCTCGTGGTCTACGTCGTCTCCGGGCGCTACTTCGTGCGCGGCCTGATGGCCGGCGCGGTGAAGGGATGAGGCCGAACGAGCCCATGCGCTTTCTTGAAATCGAATCCGCGGGCGCGCGGGCTTGGCCGTCGCGCCCCGTCCGGGCCGGGTGAACGTAGCCGTCGAATGTCGTGACGCCGACCGTCGGACGGATCATCAGGAAATCCAGTATCTTGTAGTTGGTGAGCAGGATGTGCGGCGGGCGTTCGCGCAGCGTCTCCCGACCGTGACCGGATGTTCCCGCCCCCCGTCTTGCCGGAACCCGTGCCGGTGGCCACGATGGTGGAGCGCCCGCCGTGCGCCGCGCCGAAATCGAGGCGCTGGTGCGCGATGCGCTGATGGCGGTACGGCGTGAAGCCGAGCGGCACTTCCGGGAACGGCTCCCCGCCCTCCGGCGCCAGCTTGGGCGGCAGCGCGATGGAGAGGTACGGGCCTTTGACGAGGTTCTCTTCCGCGGCGAGGAAGCCATCCGGAACGTGGGCGAGGGGCGGGTTGGAGGGGCCGAAGCCGGTGGCGAGGAAGTCCTGAAGGGCGCGGGTTGACCTCGTGGGCTACGACGGAGGGGATCATGGGGTGGTGGTGAGCGGCTTGGCCGAGCCGCGGTTCAACGGAAAGGGTCTTGCACGCGCAACTCCCGGAACAGCGAAAAGTCGCGGTCTCGCGTGAGCAGCGCCTCCACGCCGTGGGCGACGCAAATCGCAGCGATCCGGGCATCGTGTACGACGCCGCCAACGACACGCGGCAACAAGACGAACCGGCGAAGGATGTCCGCGAACTCTTCGGTCTCGCCGATCATGCGGTTCGTTGGGGACGCTTGCCATGCGGAGAACTGCCGCCATGCGTCCTCCGGCGTGGTGGCCGCGTCCCGCCAGATGCGGCGATTGGTCACTACGCTGAGGAATTCGTAGCAGCAAGGCCAAGGGATCGCCCACGGCCGGTCGCTTTCCGCAAGCTCCTGCATCAGGGCGTGTGCTTGTTCGCCCACTTGCGCTTCCCGCCGATGCGCGTACACGAGCAGATTGGTGTCCACGGCGATCACGGTGCGCCCGAGTCACCGTAGATCAGCTCGCGCAGTTCGGGCCAGGAGTACGTTGCCAAGGGGTCGGGCGCGTCGGCGTCGCCCACGCGTAAATCCGGCAGCTTGTACCGGCGAGGGTTTGCGGTCACGAGGACCCGACGAAGGCCGTCTTCCACGACGGCGCGCAATGGCCGGCCTGTTTCCTTCGCATGCCGCTTCGCACGGGTGAGCAGCTCGTCGTGGATGTCCAAGGTTGTCTTCATGGTCGCCATTCTAGCCATACAGACCAATATGGGACAACCATAGGGGCGGGAATGACGTGCGACCGCGAGGTCCGTGCAGGACTGGGCCGCTCCTTCCGGTTCTACAATGCCGAGCGTCGCCATCAGGGTCTTGGGCGCTGGACACCCGATACGGTGTATGCTGACGGCGACTCATGGCCCAAGGCAGCGTGAAGCAGGGGAACCACAGGGGGCGGAGGACACTTATCGGTCTGTCCAATAATCGGGGTCCACTTCTGCCAAACCCATCGAGCCGATCTGCGTCCATCGATTGGTTCGGCCGACTGCGGCAGCGCAATGAGGTTGGAGGACTACGCCATTCGCATCAAGCCGCTCCCCCGCGAAGAAGGCGGCGGCATTCCGGTGATCGTTCCGGACTTGCCCGGCTGCGTGGCCGGTGGGGAGACCATCGGAACGGCTACGGCCCGATGGCCGGCGCCGGCGCGGTGAAAGGGTGAGACCGCTCCCATGGCCTTTCTCGAAATCGAACGCCTGCACAAGCACTACGGCCCGGTCGAGGTCCTGACCGACGTCAACCTCTCGATCGAGGAAGGGGGGTTCCTCGTCCTCGTGGGGCCGTCCGGCTGCGGCAAGTCCACGCTGCTCTACACCATCGCGGGCCTCGAAGCGATCACGCGGGGCGAGATCCGCATCGACGGCCGCGCCGTCAACGACCTCCCGCCCTCGAAGCGCGACATCGCCATGGTGTTCCAGTCCTACGCGCTCTATCCCACGATGAGCGTGGCCGAGAACATGGGCTTCGGCATGGAGATGCGCGGCGTGCCCAAGGCCGAGCGGCGCCGGGCGGTGGCCGAGGTGGCGAAGACGTTGCGGATCGAGCACCTGCTGTCACGCCGCCCCGGCCAGCTCTCCGGCGGGCAGCGCCAGCGCGTGGCCATGGGGCGGGCGCTGGTGCGCAACCCCAAGCTCTTCCTCTTCGACGAGCCACTGTCCAACCTCGACGCCAAGCTGCGCATCGACATGCGCACGGAGATCAAGCGCCTCCACCAGTCCCTGGGGACGACCATCGTCTACGTGACCCACGACCAGATCGAGGCGATGACCCTGGCGACCCGGATCGCGGTCCTGAAGGATGGCGTCCTGCAGCAGTTCGGCGCCCCCGCCGAGATCTACGACGACCCCGCCAACCTGTTCGTCGCGGAGTTCATGGGCTCGCCTTCGATGAACCTGTTTCCGGTGACGGTGCAGGCGGACGGCGCCGTCCTGGGGATCGTCGTCGAACGCGCGGGCGGCGGGCCGGTGACCCTGCCGCTCGGCGCGGCGGATGGCACGGCGGGCGGCGCCGCGAGCGCCCCGGCGGGCAGCTCGGCGACCCGCCTGGCGGGTATCGCCGCGACCGGTCCGGCGGGCGGCCTCGCCGCTTATGCCGGGCGCGAGGCGATCTTCGGCATCCGCCCCGAGGCGATCACCGAGGTTCCCGCGGACGGCATCGCCGACGGAATCGCGGACGGCGACGTTGCCGGCGGCATCGCGAGCCGCACGGCCACCGCCGAGTGCCTGGTGGAGGTCGTGGAGCCGGCCGGGGCCGACACCTACGTGGTCACCCGGCTGGGCGGCAGGGAAGTGGTCGCGCGGATGAGCCCGGACTGCAAGGCGCGCGCGGGTGAGACGATCCCCTTCGCCTTCCGCCTGGACAAGGCCGTCTTCTTCGACCCCGAAACCCATGCGCGCATCGCCTGATCCTCCATGCCGCCGTCGCCGGACATCGTCATCGTCGGCTCCGGCATGGGCGGGGCGACGGTCGCGGCGGGGCTTGCGGCCACCGGCGCCTCCATCCTGATCCTGGAGCGCGGCGAACGGCTGCGGCCCGGCAACGGGGAGCGTTCGACGAAGGCGATCTTCGTGGAGAACCGCTTCCGGACGAAGGAGCTGTGGCTGGACGGGGAGGGGCAGCCGTTCAACCCCGGCAACTTCTACTACGTGGGCGGGAACTCGAAGCTCTACGGGGCGGCCCTCTTCCGCTTCCGGCGCGAGGACTTCGAGGCGCGCGAGCATCCGGGCGGGGTCTCTCCCGCTTGGCCCTTTTCCTACGAGGAGCTGGAGCCGTGGTACGGCCGGGCGGAAGCGCTCTACCAGGTGCGCGGAAGCGCGGGCGAAGACCCCACCGAACCGCCCCGTTCGACGCCCTACCCCCATCCGCCCGTCCCCGACGAGCCGGCGATCGCCCGCGTCCGCGAACGCCTGAAGCAGCGGGGCCTGCATCCCTTCTCCCTCCCCCTGGGTGTCGACGTCGAGCGCTGGCTTCAAGGCGGTCGGACCCCCTGGGACGGTCATCCCGACACCCGATCGGGCAAGATGGACGCGGAGACCTGCGGGCTTGCAGCGGCGCTCGAATACGCCAACGTCCGGCTCGAAACCGGCGCGCGGGTGGAGCGCCTGGAGGCGACGCCCGACGGCCGGTGTGTTTCGGCGGTGCACGTGCGAAAGGGAGGGAGGACGGAAAAGCTGACCCCCGGCATCGTCGTCCTGTGCGCCGGCGCGGTGAACTCCGCGGCGATCCTGCTGCGCTCGACGGGTGGCGCTCGTACGGTGAGCGGTGCCCGTCCGGCGGACGGCGCCCGTTCGGTAGATGAGATCCATGCCGCGGGCGGCGCCCATACGACCGGCGGCACCCGCTCGGCCGGCAGCGCCCATACGGCCGGCAGCATCCCTCCGGTAAGTGAGACCCATGCCGCGGACGGCACCCATACGACCGGCGGCAGCCGTCCGCCGGGCCTTGCGAACCGCTCGGGCCAGGTCGGCCGGCACTTCATGAACCACAACTGCTCGGCGATGCTCGCCATCGATCCGCGCCGCCTCAACCGCGCGGTCTACCAGAAGACCCTGGGCCTCAACGACTTCTATCTGTCGGACGGTGACGGCGGCCCGCCGCTCGGCAACGTCCAGCTCCTCGGCAAGATCGACGGAACGATCCTGAAGGCGAACGTGCCATGGGCGCCGAAGCCCCTGCTCGATCGGGCCGCCCGCCATTCCGTGGACTGGTACCTCATGAGCGAGGACCTGCCGGACCCGGAAAGCCGCGTGCGCATCGACGGCCGGGACGTCGTCCTCGACTGGACCCGCACGAACATGGAGGCGCACCGGCGGCTTTCGGCCGTCATGCGCCGGGTGCTGAAGGACTGCGGCTATCCAATCGTGCTGGCCAAGCCCTTCAACCGGCGCACGCCCTCGCACCAGTGCGGGACGGTCCGCATCGGCGACGACCCCGCCCGCTCGGCGCTGGACCCGCACTGCAAGGCGTGGGATCACGACAACCTCTACGTGGCGGACGCCTCCTGCCTGCCCACGTCCGCGGCGGTCAACCCGGCCCTGACGGTGGCCGCACTGGCCCTTCGCGCCGCCGATCACATCCGCCGTACGGAGCTCGGCGCGTGAACCACCCGCCCGCCGCCGTCACGAGCGTCGGCCGCGGGGCCGGACGCCCACGTGCTGCCCACCGTCGGAAGCCTCCTCCACCGCGTGGAGTTCGGCGTATGGGTATTCCAATCGTCACCGTCACGAACCCCGGCCGCACCGGAGCCGCACGATGAGCGACTACGTGATCGTGGGCGCCGGGTCCGCCGGATGCGTGATGGCTGCTCGGCTTTCGGAAGATCCGGACGTGACCGTCACCCTGATCGAGGCGGGCGGATCGGATCGGCATCCGCTCATCCACGTGCCCGCCGGCTTCGCCAGGATGACCAGGGGCTTCGCCTCCTGGGGCTGGTCCACCGTGCCGCAGAGGCATCTGAACGGCCGCGTCCTCCGGTACACCCAAGCCAGGGTGCTGGGCGGCGGATCTTCCATCAACGCGCAGATCTATACCCGCGGCCACGCGGCCGACTACGACGGGTGGGCACGGGAGGGCTGCGAGGGCTGGAGCTACCGGGAAGTGCTCCCCTGTTTCAAGCGCGCGGAGGACAACCAGCGCTTTCTCGACGCCTACCACGCCGAAGGGGGGCCGCTCGGGGTCTCCCAGCCCATCTCCCCCCTGCCCATCTGCGAAGCCTGGTTCAAGGCGGCGCAGGCGTTGGGGATCCCCTTCAACCCGGATTTCAACGGCGCGCGGCAGGAAGGGGTGGGCTACTACCAGCTCACCCAGCGCAACGCCCGGCGTTCCTCGGCGGCCACCGCCTACCTCGCCCCCAACCGGGGCCGGCGCAATCTGGAGATCCGCACCGGCGCCCGTGTGCTTCGCATCCTCGTGGACAAGGGCCGCGCGACGGAGGTGGAGATGGCCGTCGGGGGAAGCGTCGAGACGCTTCGCGCGGAGCGGGAGGTCATCGTCTCCTGCGGCGCCGTCGGGTCGCCGAGGCTCCTGCTGCACTCGGGCATCGGCCCGGCGGATCACCTGAAGGAGGTGGGGATTCCGGTCGTCCACGATCTGCCGGGGGTGGGCTCGAACCTGCACGACCACCTGAACCTCTTCACAATCTGGGAGTGCACGGGCGACCACACCTACGACGCCTGCGTGAATCCGCACCGGGCCGCCTGGGCCGGGCTGCAATATCTCCTGTTGCGCAACGGTCCCGCGGCCTCCAGCCTGTTCGAGACCGGCGGCTTCTGGTACGCCGATCGGAAGTCCGCGCGTCAGGAGTCCGCACGGCCCGACATCCAGTTGCACCTGGGCCTCGGCTCGGGGATCGAAGCCGGCGTCGTCAAGCTCAAGCAGGCCGGCGTGACCCTGAACTCGGCGTACCTGCAACCGGAGTCGCGCGGCAGCGTGCGCCTGTCCTCGCCGGACCCGGCCGCCGCGCCTCTGATCGACCCGAACTACTGGGCCGAGCCGCGCGACCGCGCGGTGGCCTTCAACGGCTTTCGCCTTGCACGCGAGATCATGCGCCAGGACCCCTTGAAGCCCTTCGTCGCGCGCGAAGAGCTTCCCGGGCCGGCGGTCGCCGGCGACGAAGCACTCTTCGACTATGCCTGCGCACACGCCAAGACCGATCACCACCCGGTCGGCACCTGCCGGATGGGAACGGACGACGTGGCCGTGGTGCACCCGGATTTGAAGGTCCATGGCATCGAGGCGTTGCGCGTCGCCGACTCCTCGGTCATGCCGCGGGTCCCGTCGTGCAACACCAACGCGCCTGCCATCATGATCGGGGAGAAGGCGTCGGATCTGATCCTCGGGCGCGAGCCTTGGCCTCCCGCCCTCCACTTGCCCCCAGGCGGTTGGGAGGCGGCGGGTGAATCGGATCGCACCTCGGCTCAGAAGAACGGTGCGGCTGGCTCGCTGACGGCCGGCGGAAAGCGGGCGCCGGCGGGGCGATGGGCAGGGAGGTGGAAGCGGGCCGCGTCCTGAAGGCAAGGAGGCTCGAAGCGGACACCGCCAGGACGGCAGCAGGGTGGTCGTCTGGGCGCTGCAGCGCACCATCCGGCGCGGCGAGCGCGGTGAAGCCGGACACGGCGGACTTGACGGCGCCCCCTCCCGCCGACGGCCGTCGCCCCACCGCCAACGGCTCCCGCGTCGCCGGCGAAGCCGTCCCTGTCACATCAACCGACGCGGGTACTGTCCAGGATCGACCCTCGAGGCGGGAAACCGGGCCGATCACGTTCACCGGAATACGCAAATCCGCGAAGTTGCGGGAGATTGCCCTTCTTCATCCGCCGATGAACTTCACCGCCGTCTCTTCGCCGTTGAAGCCGAAGCTTTGCTTGTCCGCCAATGCCGACCGATTTGATCCGACAGATCTTCGAGTCATCGGCCTGCCGAGTCGCTTTATCCACGGGACCGTTCAGCACCCCGAGAGCCGCTCGGCCATATCGGTGTTGAACTTTCGCGCCGCTTGGGGGCACAGCCACGCCCGTTCTTCGGCCCGAACCTGCTCGATGCCATGCTCATGGCCTGAATCGGCGGACGCGATGGCCCCCCGGTCGTGCCTCCGCTGGTGATCGATCATGCGGCCCTGATCGATCTCTATGAACCCGCGCGACCGCATGCAGGCCCAGGAAGACTTCCGGACCAGCCGCCCAGATCGAGGCGGTGACCCGGATCGTGCACCGGCGGCAGACGAGCATGCGGGAGCGGGAGGAGGCGCCGTACCTCTTGCCCGAAGCGCCGGTCGGGTGGTCTGGTTGAAAGGGACGCCTTCAAGGGCAAGATGCGCTCAGCCGGCCCGGAACCGGTCCGCCCGGAACGGCGCCACGTCGATGTTCGGCATCGGTCCGGTGATCATGCCGGCGACGATTCGGCCGGTCATCGGCCCCGCGATCATGCCGGTGTGTCCGTGGCCGAACGCGAGCCACAGGTTCTCGTGCCGCGGGGAGGGGCCGATCACCGGGAGCCCGTCCGGCATGCTCGGGCGCCGGCCCATCCATTGCGTCGCGCCTTCGAGCCGCAGCTTCGGGTACATGCGCTTCGCGAGCCGCCGGATGGCTTCCGCACGGCGGGGGTTCGGCGGCGCATCCACGCCCGCCAGCTCCACCGTGCCCGCGAAGCGCAGTCCCATCTCCATCGGGTTCGCGACGAACTTCCCCTCCGCCTCCATCACCGTATGGGACACGGTGACGCCGGGGTCCGGGAAGGTGACGTGGTAGCCGCGCTCGGTGTCGAGCGGAAGGTCGAGCCCGAGCCCGTCGGCGAGCCCGCGGGAGAACGCGCCGGCGGAGAGCACGAAGGCGTCGCCTTCGGCCGTTCCGTCGCCGGTGCGCACCGCGCCGACCCGGCCCGCGCCCGCCTCGATGCCGGTGACCTCGGCGATCCGGAGCGCGCCCCCGTTCGCAACGACTCGATCGACGTAGGCCCGGATGAGCCGGCCGGGATTCAGGGTGCGGCCCTGCCCCTTCATGCGTACGCCCTTGACGTAATGCGGCGCAAGATCGGGTTCCGCCTCGTGCAGCTCCCCGCGGCCGAGCACCTCGAATTCCACCCCGCGTTCGCGGCACAGGTCCAGGCCGCGCCCGGCCTCGGCGTACGCCTTCTCGGAGCCGTAGACGTGCAGGTACTCGGTCGGAGCCACCAGCTCCGGCGTCCCGGCCTCCCTCGCGAACCGGGTGTGGAGATCGAACGTGGAAGCGTGCAGCGCGGCGAGCGCATCCGCCGCCTTCTCCTGGTGTTCGGCATCGCCACCCGCTTTGATGAAGCGCACGAGCCAGGGCAGGAGCCTCGGCAGGTACGACCAGCGGATGCTGAGCGGGCCATCCTCCTTCAGCAGCCAGCCCGGAACCTTCGCCAGCATCCCCGGCGCCGGCGTGGGTACGAACGAGGCCGGGGCCAGCACGCCCGCGTTGCCGAACGAGGACGCTCCTTCGTCTCCCGGCCGTTGCCGATCAATCAGCGTGACCCGCGCCCCCTGCTCCTGGAGGCAGATCGCACAGCACGCCCCCACGATCCCCGCGCCGATGATGACGACGTGGGGTGGCCCGCTCGTTTCGCTTCCTGACTTGGGCATCGCTTGTTGCTCTTCCTCAAAGCATCGCAAATTGCTGTTTTCCGCCTGCCCATGTTTGGCCAGCTACTTTGCGGGCGGCGCGGCTCGAAGTCCACGGCTCGAAGGGGATGGTCTCGGCCGGGAACCGCCGCAGCACCACGGTCACCGTGGCCGGCGCCGGGGGCTATTGCCGCGGGCTGCTGCTCGACTTCTTCGTGCAGCGCTACCGCGACGCCTGCCGGCGCGAGCTGGAAGCGTTCGTGGACGCGGTCGTCTCCGGAAGCCGGATGACCCCGGACGGTGACGACGGGCTCAGGGCGCTGGAGATCGCGGTGGCCGCGAGGCGTTCGGCCCGGGAGCGGCGGGCGGAAGGGCATGGTACGGCCACCTGAATACCGGCCGGGAGTTCATGAATGTCCGAGATCACCGTCTACGCGGACGGACCTCGACGAGGAGACCCTGGAGCGCCATCCCCGGATCGGTGCCGAAGCCGGTCATTCCTTTCCTGTCCCGCCGGCACGACGGCATCGAATGTAGCGCCCCCAGGGTACCGATCCAAGGACCGGCGACCGGCGGAGTCGCCGCTGACACGGGGCCGGTGTATGGTTCGGCATCCGCACACGAGCCGGTACCGGTCCATGGCTCGATCGAGCCGACATTCGAGGAGTCCCGCCATGCTTCGTCATCTCGCCGTTCTGTCCCTCGCCTTCGCGGCGCCGGGTCCGGCATCGGCCCAGGACGCCGACATTCGGGGTCCGATCTCCCGGGTCACCCTGATCGAGCTGTTCACCTCGGAGGGATGCAGTAGCTGCCCACCGGCCGAGAAGTGGCTCAACGAGGTCGAGGCCCGCCCCGACCTGTGGAGCCGGGTCGTGCCCGTCGCCTTTCACGTGGATTACTGGGACTACATCGGGTGGCCGGATCGATTCGCCTCGCGCGAGCACTCCCTCCGGCAGCGGACGTACCGGGATCTCGGACATCTCGGTAGCGTCTACACCCCCGGCTTCGTGGTCGGGGGCCGGGAATGGCGCGGCTGGTTCCGGAACCCGAAGCTCGAACTCCCCTCGGACGTCGACGTCGGCTCGATCTCGGTGGACGTGCGCGACGGCCGCTTCGCGGCGCGCTTCGGGCCGGTCGTCGAGGTTCCCGAATCGCTCGATCTGCATGTGGCGCGGCTCGGGTTCGATCTCGTCACCGAGGTGCGCGCCGGAGAGAATCACGGCCGCACCCTGGAGCACGGCTTCGTGGTGCTCGGATGGAGCCGGCACCGAATGACGAGCGACGGCGGCTCCGGTTACCACGTGTCGGGGAGGCTCCCCGCGGCCTCGAACCCGGCCCCGCGCGAGGCGGTGGCGGTGTGGGTGAGCGTTCCCGAAGATCCGTTTCCCATCCAGGCCGCGGGCAACTGGCTCGCGGACTGAGGCTCCCGCGCCCTGCCGGGCCGCCGGCCGTGGTGCATTGCGGTTTCACAGACATCGGATGCGCGGCTGCGTTCGAGTCCGCCCTTGCCGTTCCGGGTCATGTCCTGCTCCGGGAGCGGAACGATCGACAGGGTGGCATTCACCGCCCCGCTCACCCCGCCCGGGACCGGCGCGTCCACGTACTCGATCCCATGCCCGGCAAGCAGCTCGTGCACACGCCGGGTGGCTGTGGTCCCGATCGTCGAGTGATCCACGACAAGCCGCGTCCTGCGGTCCGGCGCACCGGCGATCTCGCGGACAATCGACTCCGACGCCCGGCCGTCCGGCACGCACAGGTGGATCGTCTCGACCCTGCCCGCCAGCGCAGCATTCGACGCCTTGAGCTTCACCCCCCGAGGCGCCCGCGCCTGGGAGCCGACCGCGTCGTGCACGACTACGGCCCACCCCGCCTTCATGAGGTTTTCCGCCATCGGCCGGCCCATGTGGCCGAGGCCGACGAATTCGATTTCATTCGAAGACATGTCCTGCACCGTTGAGCACGAGCTTGCGCCCCGCCTCGCGTCCGCCCTGCCCCGCATTCGCCTGCCGCTGCCGCCGCACCCTTGCGCCACCGTCTCGCGGCGCCGCCGGAGGGGCGATCGGCCGGACGAGGTTCCGATCGTCCCGCGGCGGCCGAAGCGGGCCGCCGTCGAACCTGGACCGTCCCCGGCCGGGGGGCCGCGATCAATCTCAGTCACCGCCAGCGTCCATCTCGTCGAGCACGCGGCGCGCGATCCGGAAGCTCTCCACTCCGACGGGAATGCCGCAGCAGATCGCGATCTGGTGCAGCACGTCCTTCAGCTCGTCGCGGGTGGCGCCGTTCCGAATCGCGCCGCGGAAATGCAGCTCGAATTCATGGCTGCGGCCGAGTGCCGCGAGCATCCCGAGGAGCAGGATGCTGCGCTGCTTGCGGTCGAGATGGGGACTGGCCCAGATTTCGCCCCAGCAATACTCCGTGACGAAGTTCTGGAACTCGCGGTTGAAGTCGGTCGCGTCCTGGACCGCCTTGTTGACGTACTCCTCTCCGAGCACCTCCGAACGGATCTTCAGACCGGTTTCGTAGCGTTGTCTATCCATGGGTGCAGCCCTCCCTGACTGGTGTGAACGGCCGTGACGCCGGCCGGGGCGGAATCGCGAAACTGCCCGCCGCCGACCGCCGCCGCAAGATTGCGAGGGACAGGATTCCGACCGTGCGGCGGCGAGTCAAGGCCCGGGGGTGCGCAGGCCGCACGTTGACCGTGGAGGCGGGCGCCATCATCTGCATCGAGCCTGCACATCAGGATCGAGGAGACATGAGCGGGACCACAACGGGTCTCCTGGGAAGCTTGCTTCTCCACCCGCCATCCGCAAACCCCTTTATCCATAGCACTTCCCAACCCCCGGTGTGGACTACGCGCCTTCCGTAGCCCACATCTTCCGCGCTATACGATGCGCCCGGGTGCTACCGGGAAGGCACGGATTCGCCTACCGCGCGCTTGACCGGACGCCCGCCCGGGGCATCTTCGAGTCGCGGTCCGGGGGGGAGGGTCCGGCAGCCCCATGAGTTGCGCCCTCTGCCCGCCCGCTCAAACTGATCCACTACCAGCGGCGGTGCCCGCTTGCCGCGCATACCCTTCGGCGGCGGGACCGGGCGGGCGCTCGGCGGTCCGTCGCGGGTTGACATGCGGGATGCTTTCGCGAGAAGGTGATTCCCGGCAACCACGCGCCGATTGAAGTTCTTGAAATCGCCCAGGACATCCGTCAGCGGATCGATGAGGTGGAAAGAACCGGAGTCACAACCATTTCCGGCAGGACGAAGTAACTTGGCGACAAAGTCGAGGTGTCTCGGACACTCCGCTTGCGCGGGGACAGGTTCTGGAACAGATGCGGATCTTCGTCGAGAGTGGCGAGGCGTTGCGGGGCCTCGCCTCCTTCCTCGCCGTCCGATCTCTACGTCGCGCCATTGGTCCGAGCTTCCTTCAGCTTTGCCAGATCCCGCCGGATATCCTGGGCGACCTCCTCGACTTCACGCGCCACCCGGGATTCAAGCCCAAGTTCCCATTCCAACGCCGTCGTGAGGGGCAGCAGCAGGTCCGCCGCCGGTGATGCCTGGACCAGCTCCCGCATCCGCTCCGGCCCGAGATCGATGCTGAACTTCATCAAGGCGTGCAGGACGGCGCTTGGAAGAGAATCGAGCTCCGGCAGGATCGCGAGCATCGCCTCGATGTCCTGTGCGCTGCCGGATGAGTTGTCGCTCGCGAGGATCGCCCTTGCCCGGATCAGGTGAGCCCGCCATCGGTTGGCCGGGGACTCCGTGAAATGCTGATCGAGTACCCGGCCAGCCGTCTCGACAGCCGCTTCGTACCGTCCGCACTTCAACTCCAGATCGGCTTTTGAAAGAAGTGCACTCCCAGCCAGTTTCCGAAATTCGGGATGTTCGCTTGTCTCGATACGGCACGCTGCCTCGTCGTAGGCAGGCAGCGCCTCCACCGTACGGTTCAACCCGGTGAGTACGGATGCCTTGCCGAAGAAAGCGAACGCAATCAGAGTGCGAAAGGCCGGCGCATCGTCGTCCCTGAATCGGCACACCGCATCGTCAAAAGAGGCCAACGCTTCTCTTGATCGATCCAGCTCGTGGAGCACGAGTCCTTTGGCGACGAGAGCCGCCGCAAACGGCTTGACGAGAACCGGCGAGTCACTCTCCTCGAATCGATGGACCACTTCGTCGTTGGCGACCAATGCTTCCTCAAGACGATCCAGACCTCGAAGTATTTCTCCTTTTTTGACGAGACCTTTCGCGACCCATGCAAGGATTGCCGGCGTCTCGTTCGTCCCGAATCGACGCGCCAATTCGTCAAAGGCGGTCAGTGCTTCCTCCCTCCGATCCAGTTTGGTCAGTATGTCGCCCTTTGTGAAGAGAGAGGCCGCGACTCGCTCAAGAAGATCCGGCGTCTCGTTCGCATCGAATCGGTGCTCCGCTTCGTCAAGCGCGGCCAGCGCTTCCATCGGCCGATTCAGGCGGTCAAGAGAAAGTCCTTTATTGACGAGAGCCGCCATGATCAGGCCGGGAGGGCAGGGTATCCCGCTCCCGCCAAACCGATGTACTATATCGTCATGGACAGCCAATGCCTCTTCCAGCCGATTCAGCCTGTCGAGCACCACCCCTTTGTTGACGAGGGCGGTCACGATCGGCTCGACAAGTGCTGGTGCATTGCTCTCCCCAAATCGTTGTATTACTTCGTCATACACGGCCAATGCTTCCTCGGATCGGTTCAGTCCGTAGAGTATGCCACCTTTTTCGACGAGGGCGGTTGCGGTGAACATGGATGACGCCGGTACGTCACCAGCCGCGATTAGAGGAATCATTTCGTTCCAAAAATTTATCGCTTCTTCTGGCATGTCTTGTGGCGGTCGCAGTTCATCGATTTCGGCATCCCTCCTTACGAACATCTCCATGAATTGATCGAAAGAATTCGGCGTACCGATCAAGTCGAATCGAAGCACCCCTTCATCGTAGGCGGCCAATGCATCCTCCTGCCGATCCAGTTGTCTGAGTGTTGCGCCTTTGGTGAAGAAGCTGAATGCGACCAATAGGGAAACGTCCGGTACGTCGCTTTCTCCGAATCGGCGCACCAGTTCGTCGCACGTCGCCAGCGCATCCTCTACCCGGTTCCGGGCGTACAAGACACCCGCATTTCTCATAAGTTTCCCCGCAGCGGCCAATTCTGCAAATTCATGTTCGTCGTCATGAAGTAATTCGACCTGGTCTCGATCCGGTGAGGTGCCGGCTGTCGTCGTTTCCGTCATATCCGGATGCGCTGGGTCTCGACCAAGAAACTTCATGAAGTGCGAGGGAGCCACTGCGAGCAAATCTTCGCGATGCACGGCCAGCGCCGGTAGTTCCATCAGTTGTACGAATGCAGTCTGATAAAGCGATCGCAGCTCCGTTTCCACATTTTCCGCCTCGCGGACCATACGGACACCGATGTCCCTCAACTCGCGCGGCGAGTAGTACGACGCCATGAAACGGATGAGGGCTTCGATCAGGTGATCCGGCCGGCGTCGGCGGCGCAGCAGGTAGTAGATGTTGTACAGGCGCTCGCTCAGGTAGTACTGCTTGCGCCGGGCGCTGCCGCCCGCGACCAGGACGGCACCCCGTTCGATGAGGCGGGTGAGCTGGGCGCTGCATTTGCTCGTCTCGATCCGCGCCCGATCCGCGATCTCCTTGGTGAGCGCCGGCTTCCACAGGTCGGCGAGGGCGAGGTAGACGCGCCGCTCCTGGGGCGGGAGCGATTCGAGATGGCTCTTGAAGTACTCCGTATGGTCATCGACCAGATCGAGCAATTCGGCCATGAGCTCGCGGAAGGACCGCCCCGCGCCGAAACGGGCCACGATCGTGAGCAGGCGCGGGCTGCCGCCGGTGAGGATTTCCAGCGAACGGATCGTCTTGGGCGGGCGGCGTTGGCCGGACACCGTCTCCCACAGGACGGCGCATTCGTTGGTGTCGAGAGGGCGTAACGCAAGCACCCGGAACAGATCGTACAGGGCACGGTCCGGGTGGTCGATCTCGTCGAAGCGGCTGGTCGCGCTCGCGAGCAGGACGATCCGCGGCTCGGTCTGGAGGGTCTGGCGCAGCCGCCATCCCGCTTCCCGGGAGTCCGCCATGTCCCTGAACATCATGTTCAGGTTCTCGACCATCAGCACCAGCCGCTTGCCCTCCAGGTCCGAGAAGTCCAGGAGCGCGGCGAGGCAGCGTTCGCCGAGGGCCCGATCGTCGCGAACGGTGCGCAGGTCCTCGAAGGTGCGGTGCAGGTCGGGGCCGCCCTCCCGCCGCGGCGCCTGGTCGGCTAGGCGGGACAGGCACTCCAGCCACAGCTCCCCGGCGGTCCCGACCTCGTAGCTCTCCTCCGCGAAGACGACGGGGAAGAATCCGGACGACAGCGAGGCGTCCCGGCGCACCTCCGCCGCGACCCGCAGGAGCAGGCTCGTCTTCCCGCTGCCGCGCGGGCCGATCACGATCTGGTGCGGGTTCGCGCTTCCGGTGCACTCGCGCAAGACCTCGACGATGGATGCGAATTCGCTCGTCCGCACGCAGAACGAAGCCACCAGCTCGTCGTCGCTGAGGAACCCGGGGTTGTACTTCCGGGGGGGAGGAGCGGTCGGAGGATCGGTCACGGCCATCGCCGGGCACTCCGGGCCGATCCGGCGCCGGACAATGCGGACGCGGACAAAGCGCCGGACCGGCCGTACCGGACGCGCCACCAGTCTTCGAGCAGGCCGGAGACGAAGCGGTAGCCGTCGCCCTGCCTCGCCAGATACCCGTCGTGCTCCAGCACGTGGAGCACGTCCTCGACCGGGAGCGCGCCGGCGCCGGCCTCGGCAGCGAGGGATTCGCGATGCCGATCGATGGCGTCGCCGCGCAGCCGGCCGTCGTTGACCGCGGCTTCGGTCAACATCTCGAGGGCCACCCGATAGCCCTCGTCCCCGAGGACCATCCTCAGCCGGCCCTCGTAGTGATGCAGGTCCATCTTCCCCCGGATCCCCAGCATCTCGTGGTCGTACACGCGCTCCACGTCTTCGAGCGACGCGGTCCGCCGGCCGGCCCGGCGCAAGTCTTCGTGGAGGAGGTCGAAGAAGCGCTGCACGTGGTGGGGGATCTGGCACCGCAGCCGCCGGCACATGTCCTGGCGGACGGCGCGGGGGAGGTCGAGACCATAGGTCTCCCCCAGGGCGTCGAGGCAGGCCATCGCGGTCTCCCTGTCCCAGGGCTTCAGATCGAAGGGGGAGAAGACGTTCGCGTGGGCGCTGAGTCCGGCCTGTTGCAGGATGGGCTCGAGGCTCACGCTGCCAGAGAGGATCATGCGGACCCGGCCCCGATGCGTCTGGCCGTTCTTGCGGAGCCAGCTCAGGAATTCGTCCGTCGCCCGCCGGCGCTCCGGCGTAATCCCGTAGCCTTCCCCCTTGCGGTGGTCGTCCCCCTTGAGCAGCCGGTTGACGAGGATCGGCAGCTCGTCGAGCGCGAGCACCACCGGCCGGCCGTTCCCCGCCAGGGCCGCGAAGACCTCGTCGCCCTTGTGCCGCCAGTTGCCGGCGTCGATCCCGGCGCGAAGCTTTACCCGCAGATCCGCGCCGGCGAGTGCAGGAATCCGGCCGCCGACCTCGACCTCCGCAGGAAGGACGTTGGCGAACAGGTGCTTGATGCGGCTCCATGCGCCTTGCGCCGACCTCGACTGGAACCCGATCTCGGCGACCGCGTCCGCCGGAGTGGAGGCGCCCTCCAGATCGACGAAGATCGTCTCGAAGCACTCCTCGTCCTTCAGCCGCCCCTCGTCCTTCAGCCGGCGCAGCAGCTCCCGCACCAGGCTCGTCTTCCCCATCCGCCGCTGCGCGGTGAGCAGGGTATGGGTTCCGTCGCGGACCCGTTCGAGGAGCGCTTCGAGCTCTACCTCCCGGTCGAAGAAGCGGTCCCCCTCGACCCAGTTCCCCCCGGCCTTCCTGAGTGTCATGGTCCTATTCCCAACCGATTCGTTGCAAACGATATTGTTGGGAAATTCGATGCGATGTCAACCGTCCCGCGAGCCCACCTCCGCGGGTCGGCTGTCGATGTATGCGCCGCAGACGCGCGGAACTGCGTCATTGGCGGCTGCCCGCATGCGTTCGGTGGCTGGCCCCAGGGTCATTTCATTCTGCAACCGGGACGTGCGCCGGATGCGTCTGGAAGACGATTTCGGGCGAATCAGGGCCGAAAGTGCGGGTTTGACGTCCCATGCGGTGGGGATCGGGATGCGGTGAAAGCCCCGGGAACCGGAGATAGTCCCTTACCCGTGATGTCTTCGACAAACGACGAAGAATTGTCCGCCGCCCGGCTGCCGGCTCCCTGATGCCGATTCCCGGGAGCGGCGCGTCCTGGGAGCGCGGGCGTCCCGCCCGCAACGGGCCGAAGGCCCGATTGATTGTCCATGCGGGCGGGACGCCCGCGCTCCCAGGTTCGCAACCGGCGTTTGGTTCCGGCTACACCGGGTTGGGGCGGAATGAGATGGTTCTGGTGCCGATCCCGCCGACGGCAACCACCGCTCGATCACATGATTGCCAGGCGCCGTTCAGACCCATTCCCGGGGACATTCATCGAGGATCCGCTCGCTTGCGGAGCCGAAGTAGCTTCGGTTCGTGGTGAAGAATCGGGGCAAGCGCCCGTTCTTCGGCAGAAGTTCGCCACGGGCCGCCTCTCCCATCACGCCGGGATCGTCAACGTGATCCTTCCAGGCGTCGTTGAGCGTTCTCCAATGTCTTTCCCGCGCGTCGCGCAAACGTCTGACGTTCAGCCCCAGGATTTGCCTCGTCAGCAGAATCTGTGGGTGAGTTCCGGCTCGGGCAGGTCGCCAAGTGTATGATACAACGCGATTTCCAGTGCCTCGCAGGTCCGATAACCGAACGCTTTTTTGGTGGTCACTCTGGCCTTGCCGTTGAACCCCTCCACAATGCCATTGGAAAGCGCCCCCCGGGCGCGGAACCAGTTCAAGACCAGCTCCCGGTGCGAGCGCATCATGCGCGCGACCCTCTTCATCGGGTCGAGCCGCGAACGCATCGTGCGGGTGCACCACCGGTCGAGGAAGCGCCCCGCCCAGTACGGCGAGACATACTCCCACAGTGCCTGGAAGTCCTCCTTGAGCAGGTAGGCGCGTACCGTGCGCAGATTGCGCCGCACCAGATCGGCCAGCCGTTCGGACTGCGCATCGGTCAGGTTCTCGGGACGCTTGAGCAGCAGCCAGCGGCTGCGCTTGAGCACCGGCGCCTTGCCCTCGGCGGCGAGCTTCCTCGCCTCCGCCGCGCGCACCTCGTCGATGGCCTTGGAGAAGTGGCTCATGATGTGGAAGCGGTCGAGCATGCACCGCTTGGCCGGCGCGCTCGGCCACCACTTTCAGGTACGGCTTCCACAGGTCCGAGCACAAAGCGCAACGCCGCGCTGCGAGCGGCGCCGAGCTCGTCGAAGAAGCCGTGCAGGGTCTCGGCCTTGCGCTCACGCCCAATCCACAGCCGCCGCTTGCAGTGGCGGTCGATTTGGTAGACCAGGGTCAGGGACCGGTGCCCGCGCCGGCGGGCGAGCTCGTCGATGCCAATCGCCTCGATGCCCCCAAGGTCACGATGCGCAAGACCCCCCGCTTACCCCCGCGGGGGCAGGCTCCACTCGACCGCCATGCGCACCGACCGGTAGACGGTGTCCCACGAGCTGTGGAACCCCGTGGCCACCTCCTGCCACGACAGCCGCTTCGCCCACCCGGCGAGGAACCAAGCACAGGCGTCGCTCACCCGGTGCTTGCCCGTCGCCCACGCAACGGACTCGACCTTCACCCCGCAGCGCGCACACGCCACCCGGCGCATCGCGTAGCGCAACCTCACCGGAATGTGCCACAGCGGCACGAACGCGAAGCACCGTGGCGGCAACGTGTCGTCGCCCGGTGCCGCACGTCCGCACTGCGAGCACTTCGCGCGGGCATTGGCGCGGGGACGGACCTCCACCTCGATGGCCAGCCGCGGATGCTCGACCAGGCGCACCGTCTCGTAGACGAACGACGAGTGCTTCTGCACCCGATTGAGGATAGTCTTGAGCTGCATCCCGTTCCCCTCCGCGTCGCTTGGGACCTCGCAGCTCCAATGGTCGCGGAGTGCGGAACGGGATGCTTGTTCGATTCGAGACAAAAGCTACTGTAGGTCCTGTGGGATTGTGGGCGAGAGGCGCGACAGTGGGGGGAGGCGGTGGGCAACGCGCCCGCGCCCGCGCCGGTCGATGCGGCAGCGCCCGGGCGCGTTGTCCACGGGCTCTCCCCACGGCCCGAAGGGGGAGCGCCGGTCCCCGAAGGGGGCTCGTCCACAATTCCACAGGACTGCCCCTCCGATGCCTCCACCGGTGACAGAACGGGTTGTCATTCTTTAGTTTCTACCCACAAATTCTGCGGAAGATCCATCCGTCATTCTCGCGAAAGCGGGAATCCAGAGATTTTCGGCGATTGAAGTGAATTCCCGCTTTCGCGGGAATGACGAGCCAAAACGACCGTTGGCGCGTGTGGCTTACCCTCACTGGCAGTGAACTTGAGCCACGCTCTGTTTCGGCCAGAAAACTCCGTATTTTGCGCAGTGAACGTGCGTATAGGCCGATATCTTATGCAACTGACAGGTAGCGCCAGCGGGGCGCTGGGCGGCAGGCCGCATGACTCGGCCGCAGCCGCCGGTCATTCGGGTCCGGGGCCATGTTCCACATCGTCCCATACCAGCCGGAAATCCCTCCGGTTGCCGACAACATCATACGGCTTTGCGCCAACAGCGGTTGTGTCCTGCACTTCGTCGGGTCGCTGGGATTCCGGCTTGATGAACCGCGCCTGCACCGCACCGGCCTCGGCTACCACGAGTGGACGACGGTGCGCGAGCACACTTCGCTCGACACCTTCAACGTCGTTCACTCCCCGCGGCGGACGTTCGCCTTCTCGATCGGTCCGGGGCGGGACGAGCCATTGCGACGCTTCATTCCAGGCGGTGGACCCGCTGCTGTTCAGCCCGGAGACGAGCGGGCTTCCGGGTGCAGCCCTGGCGCGCTACCCGCCCGAGCACCGGCTGCGGATCCCGATCCGTCCGGTCAAGCCAAGGCATCGCCAAGACCGGGCGGCAGAAGCCGCGCCCATCACCGAACATCCCGGCTGCCGGCGTACCCCACAACGCACCGGAACAGCCAATGCACCCGCCAAAAGGCTGGAATTCCACCGAATCTCCCGTTCGGCAGTGGCATCCCGACCGGCACCCATTCCCCAGCCGGCACCGATGCTCCGGGGAATCAGGGCCGTGGCCGTCAACTCACGGGCCACACCCTCACGCCCGCAGCCGCTCGTTCCCGGGGTCGTACACGGCCTCCGCGAGCACCGTCGCCGCACGCGGCTCGCCGAGGAGGTCGATGGCGAACGTCGTGCCCGGCGCCGCGAGGTGCGGCTCCACGTAGGCGAAGCCCAGACTCCGGCCCGTGTAGTGGCCGTAGGAGCCGGAGGTCGTGACCCCGACCGCCCGCCCGTCCGCGAGCACCGGCTCCCCGCCGTGCACGTCGCAGTCCCCCGGCTCGACCTCCACGTAGACGAGCTGCGTCGCGATGCCCGCCTGCTTCACCCGCTGCATCGCCGCCTTGCCGGTGAAGTCGTCCTTGCCGAACGCCGCGAAGCGCTCCATGTCCGCCTCGACCAGGGTGATCTCGTTGGTGAGCTCCGCCCCCCAGCCCCGGTACGCCTTCTCCATGCGCAGCGAATCGACCGCGTAGGTCCCGAAGTCCGCGATGCCGTGCTCCTCACCGGCCGACCACACCGCGTCGTACAGCTCGGCGAGGCGCTCCATCGGGCAGTGCAGCTCCCAGCCCAGCTCCCCGACGTAGCTCACCCGCAGGGCGCGGACCGGGATCCCGGCCGCCTCGATCTCCTTCCCGGTCAGCCAGCGGAAGTGGCCGTTGCCGAGCTCCGCATCGGTCAGCTTCGCGAGCACCGCGCGCGAGCGCGGCCCCGCGAGCACCAGCACCCCCCAATCCCCGGTGACGTTGGCCACGGTCACGTCGAGACCGTCACGCGGACCCTGGACGAGGACGTCCAGGTCGCGGTCCTCCGAGCCCGCGCCGGAGAGCACGTAGAAGCGGTCCCCGGCAAGCCGGGTGATGGTCGATTCGCCGAGGATGCGGCCTTCGTCCGAGAGGTAGTGCGCGAGCACGATGCCGCCGGGGCGCCGGGACATGCGGTTCGCGGTGATCGTGTTCAGGTACGCCTCGGCACCGGCACCGGCCACCTCGTACTTCGCGAAGCTCGACAGGTCCAGCACCCCCACCCGCTCGCGCACCGCCCGGCACTCCGCCGCGACCACCTCGAAGACGTTGCTGTGGCGGAACCCGGGCGCCTCCTCCCGCCCGTCGGGCGAGAACCACTTCGGGCGCTCCCAGCCGTTGGCCTCCGTGTACACGCAGCCCTTCGCGGCCAGCTTCCCGTAGAGCGGCGTGACCCGCTCCCCGCGCGAGGCGGAGCGCTCCTCGCCGGGCAGGTGCAGGGCGTACATGTGCTCGTAGTCCTGGTGGGACTTCGCCTTCGTGTACTCCCCGGGGGCGTAGCCGCCGAAGCGGCGCGGGTCGAGGCCTGCCATGTTGATCTCGCTGTCCCCGTGCACCATCCACTGCGCGAGGTACTTGCCGCAGCCCGCCCCGGCCGCGATGCCGATGGACGCCCCGCAGCACTGCCAGAAGTTGCGCAGCCCCGCGGCCGGGCCGAGCAGGGGGTTGGCGTCGGGGGTATGGGGGATCGCCCCGCAGACGATGCGCCGGATGCCCGCCTCGCGCCAGATCGACATCCGTTCGAGGACCCTCTCCACGTAGGGTCCGAGCCGGTCGAGGTTCGCCTCGAACAGCTCGTTCTCCGCATCCCACTCCGGCCAGCCGCCGCGGTGGGTCCAGCACTCGGCGGAGTCCGCGGTCTCGTAGATGCCGATGAGCCCCGCCTTCTGCTCCTGGCGGTAGTAGGCGGAGGCCGAGGGGTCGCGCATCACCACCATCTCCTCGTCGCGCTCCAGGAACTCCCGGATCGGCTCGGTGACGAGGTAGGTATGCTCCATGTTGGTGATCGGCACGTCGGTGCCCGCCATCCGGCTCACCTGCCGGGCGTAGCACCCGGCCGCGTTCACCACCATCTCGCAGACGACGTTGCCCTGGTCGGTGACGACCTCCCATTCACCGTTCGCGCGCTGCTTCACGTCGGTCACCCGGGTGCGGCGGGCGATGGTCGCGCCCATGTCGCGGGCGCCCTTGGCGAGCGCGTTGCAGCAGCCGGCGGGGTCCACGTGGCCGTCCCCGGTGGTCCATGCCCCCGCGAGGACCCCCTCGACGCTCACGAAGGGGTTGATCTGCCTGATCTTCTCCGGGTCGATGATCTCGCAGTGGAAGCCGATGAGCTTGCCGACGCTGGCGACGTGGTGGAACCACTCCACCTCGGTGGGCTTGAACGCGAAGCGGATGCCGCCGCATCCGTGCCAGCTCACGTACTGCCCGGTCTTCTCCTCGAGCTTCGGGTAGAGCCTGACCCCGTAGTCGTGGATCTTCGCCATGTTGTAGTCGGCGATGAAGCTCGGGCACTGCCCCGCCGCATGCCACGTGGAGCCGGACGTGACCTCGCCCTTCTCCACGAGCAGGAGGTCGGTCCATCCTTCCTCGGCCAAGTGGTAGAGGAGCCCGACTCCCATCATTCCGCCGCCGATGACGACGACTCTCGCATGTGTCTGCATGGTGGCCTCCGGCAAGGTGGTCCGGGTGTTTCGGGGGGTCCGATATTCAGGCGCCCCCCACGGTCCCGGCGATTTCAAAGCACCCGGGGACGCCGTGCAACATCCCCCGGGAGCGCATTGCAACACTCTCCGTTCGAGCCGGACCCTGTCGGGCTTCCCCGGAAGAAGTGGACCCCGATGATTGGACAGGTCGACAAGTGTCCTCCGCCCCTGTGGTTCCCCTGCTGCACGCTGCCCTGAGCCATGAGCCGATGTCAGCATACACCTCGTCGGGTGTCCGGCGCCCAAGGCCCTGGTGGCGGCGCTCGGCATTGTAGAACCGGAAGGTGCGGCCCAGTCCCGCGCGAGCCGTGGCTACGCTCTCACAGGCGTGCAGATACACCTCCTCGTACTTCACACTCCTCCACAGCCGGTCCACGAACACGTTGTCCACCCATCGCCCCTTGCCGTCCATGCGGAGCCTGCCCCGGCAGGCAGTAAGCCGGGGGCCACTGCTGCGCCCTTGAGCCCAGCGGTGAGCGCCGCACTGGTGAACTGCGCGCCTTGGTCGGGGTTGAAGATCTCCGGGCGTTCATGGTGTGCGAGGGCGTCCTCCAGCGCCTCGACGCAGAAGTCGCTGTCGAGGGTGTTGGACAGCCGCCACGAGAGCACCTTGCGGCTGGACCAGTCCATGACTGCGACCAGGAAGAGGAACCCTCGGGCCATCGGGAGGGAGCAGATGTCGGCCGCCCATACCTGATGGGGGCGCTTCACGGTGAGGTTCCGGAGCAGATACGGATAGACTGCACGGCCTTTGCCCGGTCGGCTCGTGCGGGGCCGCGGATACAGCGCTTCGAGCCCCATCAGGCGTTGTACCCGCTTGCGGTTGACCTTCCCCCCACACTCCCCGAGCCAGTCGCTCAGCCTTCCCGTTTTCGCATGATGGGGACTTGGTCGAATCACTCAAGGCGGATCTGCGTAGTGCGGTCTCGATGAACAAACGCACGCGGTCTATGCCGTTTATAGAGGCGATGGAAAAGTGAAGGGCCGCTTCATATTCGGTGGACGCAAGCGAGCGCCTTGGGAGGGCTACGGTGCGCACGAGGAACAGGAGAGTGAGGCGCGTGCAGGATGGGCAGCGGAATGGCGTGATCGCCCCCGATCGAGAAAGGGACGATGCCATGGCGCCGCAGCTTGGCGAAGAATGCCTCGATCGCTTCGATCAAACGCTCCTTGTCCCAGATACAATGGAAATCCAGACCGGGGAAATCCAGACCGACAACCACGACGAGGTGATTCCCGATGAGCCAGGACGGCCACCGCGATGCAGGCGTGCCGGAGGAGCGCAGACAGGCATGGGGCGAAAAGTACCGGCCCCGCTACTCGGGCGTCGCCACCTTCATGCGCTGCCCGCTCCGCGAGGAGCCGGAGCAGTGGGAAGGCGTCGACGTGGGCATCGTCGGGGTGCCCTTCGACGGCGGCGTGACCAACCGCCCGGGCGCCCGCCACGGCCCGCGGCATCTGCGCGAGCAATCGACGCTGATGGGCATGGTGGTCCACCAGACCGGGGTGCGCCCCTACGATCTCGCCAAGGTCGCCGATCTCGGCGACGCCCCCATCGAAGGCGTCTACCGGCTCGACGAGGCGATCGCAGACATCGAGCGCCATTACGATCGGATCGCGGCGGCCGGGCTCCTGCCTCTCACCGCCGGGGGCGACCACTCCATCACCCTGCCGATCATGCGCGCGCTGGCCCGCGCCCGCGGCGGACCGCTCGGCCTCATCCACTTCGACGCCCACTGCGACACCGGACCGGAGCTGTTCGGGCACAAGCACCACCACGGCGGGCCGTTCAGGGTGGCGGTGGAGGACGGCGCGCTCGATCCGAAACGCACCATCCAGATCGGCATCCGCGGCCCGGCCGAGCCGCTGTGGGGATTCAGCTACGAATCGGGCATGACCGTCATCCACATCGAGGAGTTGTACGCGATGGGGCTCCCGGCGGTGATCGAGAAGACGCGCGTGGTCGCAGGCGGCGGGCCGACCTACCTGAGTTTCGACGTGGACGGCCTCGACCCCGTCTTCGCGCCCGGCACCGGGACGCCCGAGGTCGGCGGCTTCACCACCTTCGAAGCGCAGCAGATGCTGCGCGGACTGCGCGGCCTCGACATCGTCGCCGGAGACGTGGTCGAGGTGTCGCCGCCCTTCGATCCCTCCGGCACCACCGGGCTGACCGGGGCCCAGATGATGTTCGAGATCCTGTGCTTGCTCGCGGAGACGGTGGCGCGGAACAAGAGCGCCTGATCCCCGCGGGCCGATCAGGCCCGGCGCCAATGGATCGGGTGGATTATGTCGTGGTCCTCTCGGGCCCGGCGTCCCCACCGCCGTCCAGCAGCTCGCGATAGAGCGCGTTGAGCGCCGCCGCCTCGTCCTCGATCCGGAACCCTTTCTCGACGCGCCGGCGAGCCGCCGCCGACCATTGCCGCAACGTCTCGGGAGAGGCGAGGGCGACGTCGACCGCTGCGCGCATCCGCCCCGCGTCGCCGGGCGGGATCAGGCGGCCGGTCGTCCCCTCCACCACCAGCTCGTCGAACGCGCCCGCAGTCGTCGCGACCACCGGCACGCCGCAGGCCATGGCTTCGAGCGGGGTGAGGCCGAATCCTTCCCAACGCTGCGGAGCCACGAGCAGATCGAGCGCCTGGTACCAGCGCGGCATGTCGTCCACCGGCGCTTCCGGCAGGAACAGGAGCCGGTCCTCGAGCCCCGCCCGCGCCACCTTCTCGCGGAGCCCTTGCAGGAACAGGACGTGCTTCTCCGTCGCGCGGCCCATCACGAGGGCGGTCACGCCGGGGTGCCGCGGCAGCACGTCGAGCATCGCGTCGACGAACACGTCCGTGCCTTTCTGGCGCCGGATGCGCCCGTAGCATCCGACCGTCACGCCTTGGGGCAGGCCGAGCGTCTGCCGCAGCGCGCGCCGGTCCGTGTACGGGCGGAACGTATCGGTGTCGATCCCGTGCAGGATCACGCGCGCCGGCCGCCGCAGATAAGACCCGGACCGGCGGGAGGTGGCGACCACCGCATCCATGCCCGAGATCAGCAGGCGGGTGTAGCGCGTGTGGACCCGTTGCGAGGCGGAGGTGAAGACGAGCTTGAGGCGCTTCCTCAGTACGTGGCGGAGGATCAGGCCGAGGAGCATCTCCGTGTTGCGCCGCGCGTGCCAGACGCGGCATGTCCGGCCGGACATCAGGATGGCGGATCGGAGCGGGATGCCGGGCACGTGCGCCGGCAGCCCGGGCCCGGTCGCGACGATCCCGATCGACCGGGCCTGCGCCGGAAGCAGGCGCACGATCGTTGCGGTGACCCCCGACAGGCGCCGCTTCAGGTTGGGCGCGATGACCTCGATCTTTTCGGGTGCCAACAACTTCTCTCAATTTGCAAGGTGGGAACGGAGACGCGGGCATCGTACCTGACGCAGACATCACACCGTCCCCCGGCGGCGCCTGCGTCGGAAGCGGTCACAGGAGCCGCTCAAGGCGCGCACGGCCGTTCTTTGTTCGTCACGCGGGCTGAATCAGGCTGTCGAGGTCGCTTCGGCGAGCACCGGGAAGCCGTTTCACCGGGGACGGGAACCACTACGATCGGCAACCGAGCACCTTCGCGGACTCTACGGTGAGCAAGGAACGGTCTTGTCATGGCGCGGGCCGGGCTTGACGGATCGTCGAATCGAGCCTCTACTGTATCCATGCGCTTCGACAATGTTCTCACCGCCGTCGGCCGCACCCCGGTGGTGCGGCTGAACAGGATCCACGACACCCTCGCGGGCGCGCTGTGGGTGAAGCTTGAGAGCTTCAATCCGGGCGGGTCGGTCAAGGATCGCCCGGCGCTCAACATGATCGAAGACGCGGAACGACGCGCCGTGCTCGCGCCGGGTGCGACGATCGTCGAGCCGACCTCGGGCAACACCGGGATCGGCTTGGCGATGGTCGCGGCGGTAAAGGGTTACAGGGCGGTGTTCGTAATGGCCGAGGACATGAGCGAAGAGCGCAAGCGCATCCTCGCGGCCTACGGCGCCGAGCTCGTCCTCACGCCGGCCGACAAGGGAACGGTGGGCGCGATCGAGGAAGCGCGCCGGCTGGAGAAGGAGAAGGGCTGGTTCTTCGTCGGCCAGCACTACAACCCCGCGAACCCGGAGTCGCACCGGCGTACCGCCGACGAGATCTTCGACGACTTCGGTGCCGATCTGGACGTGCTCGTCTGCACCACCGGTACCGGCGGGACGATCTCGGGACTCTCGAAACACCTCCGCGACCGCATCCCGGGGCTTTGGATCGTCGCCACCGAGCCGGCCGACTCCCCGATCCTCTCGAAGGGTATCGCCTGCAAACACAAAATCATGGGGACCGCGCCGGGATTCATCCCCGACACCCTGGACACCCGGAGCTACGACGAGATCGTGCCGATCACCACCGAGGCCGCCTACGAGACGGCGCGCTTTCTCGCCGGGAAGGAAGGCATCTTCGCCGGTATCTCCTGCGGGGCGGCGGTCGCCGGCATGCTCGCGGTTGCGCGGCGCGAGGCATCGCGAGGCAAGACACTGCTTGCGATCCTGCCCGACACCGGCGAGCGCTACCTGAGTACGGATCTCTGGAGTTGACGGCTGGCCTGGGTATTCGGACGTCCGAAGGAGTGAGGCGCTATCGCGCAGGACCCTGCCCGCGAGAAGCCCGGCGCCGGAGAGCGCTCCCTGGGCATCGGCCTCCAAAGTGGATGGAGGATGCGCGGACCGATGCTCGGAGCGGTTTCACGACCGGCGTCCACCGCTGCTTTCAGCGCCGGAACCGTCCCTCCCGATCTTCCGCGTCGTAGAAGGTCGGCGTCGAGGCGGGGATGCCCTCGACCGGTGTCTTCAGGGCGTCGAGGTTCAGGGTCGCGAAGCCTCCGCCGGGGCCGGATGCGGATGCGCCGATGTACACACCGTATCCGCGGCACACCGGAAACTCGGCCATGCGCAATCCGAACCGGTAGTGCCGCAGGGCGTCACGATCGGCCACCGAGAACGCTACCGTCCCGGCCGGATCGCTGGTGCAGCGGGTCGCATGGCGGCGGCAGAACGAGAATTGGCAGGACCGCACCGGCCACTGCGATGGAGCGAGCGCGGTGCGATACGTCCAGCCGATCGCCCCGCGGTGGCAGCTTCCTTCCCATGCTTCGTGGTGCATGGTGTGCTCCGCGACCGAGACGTCTAGCCCTTGATCCGTTGTCCGCGGGACCGTGATGCCGCCGGCGGGGAAACCTCTTCGCGAATGCACCTGCCGGTCGCGAACGCGGTATCCTCGTGTCCGGGATGGCCGCGTCCGCCAAGGTGCGGCCCCTCTTGGCACATTATCGAAGGTCGGAATGCCATGAACCGCAACGATTCCGCCCCCAAGGCTCGGGCCGTCGGCATCAACCACGTCGCTCTCGAAGTCGGCGACATCGACAAGGCGCTCGACTTCTACGGCCGCTTTCTGGAGTTCGAGATCCGGAGCCGCAACGAAAACGCCGCCTTCGTCTACTTCGGCGATCAGTTCATCAACTTCTCCAGGGGCCGTTCCCAGGGGCCGGACGACAACCGGCACTTCGGCATCGCGGTCGACGACAAGGAACGGGTGCGCAGCGCCCTGGTCGAGATGGGGGTGGAGCTTCTCGGCGGAAGGTTCCTCGACTTCCTCGACCCGTGGGGCAACCGGGTCGAGATCACGACCTACACCAACATCCAGTTCACCAAGGCCGACCATGTCCTGCGCGGCATGGGGCTCGAACATCTCGGGAAGACGGATCAGGCCATCGAAGAGCTCCGGAAGAAGGGCATGGCACCGCCCTCGGAGTGAATCCGCTCACGGCGGCCGTTCCGGCGCCCTACCGCCGCGGGCGTGTGATGACGCGGACGGCGCGCCGCCGATCCCGGCCCTCTTCAGGATGTCCCGGGGAGGTCTCAGAACGTCGGGTGCATCGCGAGGGCGATCGACGCCTGGATGTCCCAGACCGCCTTCGAGACCGCTTGGCCGATCAGGTCCAGCTTGCGCACCTGGTCGATGCGTTCGGACGCCCGATCCAGCTCCTTCCCGGAGAGCATCTCCCTGAAGATGCCGCAGGCGTCCGCGAGACAGATGATGACGACGTCGCGCGGGTCCGGGATCTCGTCGCCGAACAACACCTCCATGATCCGCAGCTTCACCTCCCGCTCGGCCTTGCCGTCGACGATCGGGTAGCGCCGCGAGCGGAACACCCACAGGAATCGGTCGTCCTGGCGCCGCAGGATGCCGCGCTCGACGAGGCGGGCGAGCGCGAGCTCGCGGATTTCCTCGGCGCTCTCGGCGATGTGTTCGACCCAGCGACGGGACTCGTACGTTCTCGTCTCCCGCGCGATCAGGGCAAGCGTCGGATCGAGCAGGCTGTCCCCGATGGGGGTCGGATCGAGGAGTATGAGTTTTTCCAGGTCGCTGTCGATCTTGTCCTCCAACGCCAGATCCATCAGCACCGCCCCGGCGTAGGTGCACTGCATCGACCAGCCGGGCACGCTCACGAACTCCCCGTCCTCGTCGCCGAGCATGAGAAGGGTGATCTCTTCAGCAAAGCGCAACCGCATGTCTCCGCCCTCCTTCGAATCACGAACGGGTCCCGGCGTCCCATGCCTTCCCTGACGCTGCCGTCCCCGATTGTACCCATATCCAATCCCGACCTTCTATACATGATCGAAAGACGATCGGCGATGCGCAGCAGAGCCGGCCGGCGGCATCGGGACGTGCGGTCCAGGTCGGGCTGCCCCGGAGCAGGCGGTCTCGTCTTCGGAACAGCCGGGCAGCAGCGCGAACGCCCGGGGAAAAGATCTCCGCCATGGTGACGTCGAGACCGCTGTCTACGCCGAGCGCGCGCCGGCGGCAGCTCGCCGTCGCCACCGTCGCGCTCGCGGTGGCGAGCTTCTGCCACGGGCTCACGATGCCCCTGCTCTCGCTGGTGCTCAACCGTCAGGGTGTGGACGAGACCCTCATCGGGCTCAACACCGGCGTCTACTTCATCGCGATCTTCGCCGTCGCTCCCTTCGCTTCCCGGCTGATGCGTACCCGTGGTCCCGCCCTGCTGATGCTCGCGTCGATACTCGCGATGACGGCGCTGTTCATCCTGCTCCGGGTCTTTCCCAACGTATGGCTCTGGTTCCCGCTGCGCTTCGGGCTCGGCGTGGCGGCGAGTTTCCTGTGGATCGCCGGCGAGGCGTGGGTGAACCATGCGGTGGACGAAGCGCACCGGGGTCGCGTCATCGCGATCTTCGGCGTCGTGGTTTCCGCCGGATTCGCGCTCGGCCCGGCGATCCTCTCGTGGACCGGCGCCGAAGGCTGGGCGCCGTTCCTGGTCACCTCCAGCCTGCTGCTGGCTGCTGCGGCGGTGCTCGCCTCCGCCCTCGGTTCGGCGCCGAGGCTCAGGGGAAAGACCTCCGGGCCGCTCGCGCGCTACGTGCTGCTCGCGCCGGTGGCGATGTTCGGGTACTTCGCGTTCGCCGCCGGGGACGCGGTGCTGCTGACCTTCCTTCCGATCTACGCGGTGGAGATCGGGCGTGCGGAGGCCGACGCGGTGCGGCTGCTGACCGTGCTCGCGATCGGCAGCATGGCGTTGCAGTATCCGATCGGATGGCTCGCGGACCGCATTGACAACCGCGCGCTCGTCGCCGCCGTCGCGCTTGCGTTGCTCGCGGGCTCGGCGGCGCTTCCGTGGGTGCTCCCGCACGCCGTATCCGCCGTCGTGTTCATGTTCTTCTACGGCGGCGCCCTCGGCGCGCTCTACACGCTTTCCCTGGTGTTGCTCGGCCGGCAGTTCAAGGGCGCGGACCTGGGCGCCGCGTCGGCGATGCTCAGCGTCATGTTCTGTATCGGCGCGTTCATCTGGCCCCCGCTCGGCGGCGCGATCATGGAGCGGATCGGAGAACGCGCGATGCCCGTCTCGCTCGTCATTGCCTACGCATCGTTTCTGCCGATCGTGCTCGTGGCATGGTTGCGGGGCGTCGCTCCGCGGGTGCGGGTGTACACTCCCTGCTGCTACCGGAAAGAGGAGAAAAACAGGACCATGTCCGTATCACCGGAACAGGAAGGAGGCTGCCAGTGCGGCGCCATCCGCTACCGGTTGCTGCGCGCGCCGGTGGCGCTCTACGTCTGTCACTGTCGGGACTGCCAGAAGCAGGCGTCGAGCGCGTTCGGAATGTCGATGTGGGTGGAGCGCGACGCGATTGAGTTCCGCGGCGCGGAACCGCGCATCTACCACACCCGCGGCGGCTCGGGCCGTCCGAAGCACTGTGCATTCTGCGGCGAATGCGGCACGAGGCTCTACCACGCGGGCGGAGACGAACGCGATGTGCTCAGCGTCAAGGCGGGGTCGCTGGACGACACCTCGGGCCTGGCGCCGACGTGCCATCTCTGGACGAAGAGCGCACAGCCGTGGACGGCGCCGGTGCGCGAGGGCGCCGTCTGCTACGAGGCAGAGCCCGACGGCGACGAGGTGATACGCGCGCAGTGGCGCGACAGGTGCATGTGACCGATCTCCGCCGGACGGACAGACGACAACCCGGCCCCCCGCGCCGCCTTCCTTGCACGGAGCGGCCTCTCCCGTCCCGGAGAGAGGCGTCGTCTCCGCCAGCCGCGACATGCCCGCGTTGACGCGGGCATTCAGGTCCGCTCCGGACGATGGTCGGTCGGCCGCGCCCCACGATGCCGAAGGGCGCGACCGCAATCCATCAGGCGACGGCGCGCTGCTCTTCGGCTGGGACCTCGAACTGCTCCTCCTCGGTTGAGCCGGAGAGGGCGGTGATCGAGCTCTTGCCGCCGGTCACCACCTCGGTGACCGCGTCGAAGTAGCCGGCGCCGACCTCCCGCTGGTGCTTGTGGGCGGTGTAGCCGAGCGGCTCGGCGGCGAACTCCGCGTCCTGCAGCTCCACGTAGGCGCTCATCCCGCGGCCGTGATAGCCGTGCGCGAGACTGAACATGCCCTGGTTGACGGCGTGGAAGCCGGCCAGTGTGATGAACTGGAAGCGGTAGCCCATCTCCGCCAGGGACTCCTGGAACTTCGCGATGGTGGCGTCGTCGAGGTTCGCCCGCCAGTTGAACGACGGCGAGCAGTTGTAGGCGAGCCGCTGGCCCGGGAAACGCTCCCGGATCGCCTGGGCGAACTCGCGCGCCTCGCCGAGGTCCGGCTTCGCCGTCTCGCACCACACCAGGTCCGCGTAGGGCGCGTACGCGAGCCCGCGCGAGATCGCCTGCTCCATCCCGCACTTCACTTCGTAGAACCCTTCCACCGTCTGCCTGCCGGTGACGAAGGGCTGGTCGGCGGGGTCGACGTCGCTGGTGAGCAGCTTCGCGCCGAGCGCGTCGGTGCGGGCCATGAGCAGGGTGGGCACCCCGCAGACGTCGGCCGCGAGGCGCGCGGCGGCGAGCTTCTGCACCGCCTCCCGGGTCGGCACCAGCACCTTGCCGCCCATGTGCCCGCACTTCTTCGCCGAGGAGAGCTGGTCCTCGAAGTGCACGCCGGCCGCGCCCGCGTCGATCATGTCCTTCATCAACTCGAAGGCGTTCAGCACCCCGCCGAAGCCGGACTCCGCGTCGGCGACCACGGGCAGGAACCAGTCGATCGAGTCGTCGCCCTCCGCGTGGTGGATCTGGTCGGCCCGCGCCAGCGCGGCGTTGATCGCCCGGAGCAGGTCGGGCGCGCTGTCGGCGGGGTACAGGCTCTGGTCGGGATACATCTGGCCCGCGCCGTTGGCGTCCGCCGCCACCTGCCAGCCGGAGAGGTAGATGGCCTGCAGCCCCGCCTTGGCCATCTGCACCGCCTGGTTGCCGGTGAGCGCGCCGAGGGTGCGTACGAACGGCCGGGTGTCGAGGGCGTTCCACAGCCGCTCCGCGCCCCGGCGAGCCAGGGTGTGTTCGATCCATACCGAGCCGCGCAGCCTGACGACGTCCGCGGCCGAATAGCCGCGCTCGATGCCTCGCCAGCGGGGGTCTTCCCGCCACTGCTTCTCAAGGGTCGCTGTCTCTCGTTCCCGGCTCATGGCTGTTCTCCGTCGGTGGGGGTTCGGATGGTGTCTCTGGGCGTCGTCTCCCAAACGTCGCGTTGCCTGATTACTGGAAACGAACGCCCATCATTTGGCAAGCCAATCCATTCAATGTCAATTATTGTTTTTGTCAATCCTCAGACATCTCTCCGGCGACAGACCTCCGAATCCCGGAGACTCCGCGCGACTGCCGTCCCGGCGGGCGCACACCCCTAGCCGGGACCCTGCCGAGACCGTTTGTCATCGGGACGCCGACGTCATCCGGGATTTGAAGGAGCACACCGGACGAGTCGAGCCGTCCGGCGGCAATTGCACGAACCAGGGAACGACCGGCGTGGGTGGCGCATGTCGTTGCGCCGGGATCCGCGAGGCTTGGCCGGCAGGAAACGACCGCCGCAAGACGGGGGCGGCGGGATGTGGAGCCGCCTGCCGGCCGGGGCGGCCGGATGTGAGACACTTGACTCCGCGCCGGAGCCTGCCCCATGTTCGACCCTCGCCGCGGCGGGCGCATCCGGCGGCTCTCCCCGAAAATCCGAGGAACGACGACAATGAGTCAGCCGGCCGAAGCCAGGATCGAAGCCGTCGGACGGGACCCGGTCGCGATCGCCGATACGCTGGTTCGCCGCGGGCGGGCGGCCATGGAGGCTTTCGCGGACCCGGACCAGACGCGGGTCGACGAGGCGGTTACCGCGCTCGCGTGGTCGCTCTACAAGCCGGAGCACGCCGGGACGCTCGCGAGGATGGCGGTCGAGGACACCGGCCTCGGCAACGCTTCGGACAAGATCGTCAAGAACCAGCGCAAGACCTTCGGGACGTTGCGCGACCTTCTGCGGGTACAGAGCGTCGGGGTCATCGAGGAGCGCCCCGAGCTTGGACTCGTGAAGTACGCGAAGCCGGTCGGAGTGGTGGGCGCGGTGACTCCTTCCACGAACCCCGCAGCGACGCCGGTGAACAAGGCGATGATGGCGGTCAAGGGCCGGAACGCGATCGTCATCGCACCCTCGCCGGCCGGGCTCGCCACGACCACGCGCACGGTGGCGCTCATGCGCGCGGAGCTTTCGAAGATCGGCGCCCCGGCGGATCTGGTGCAGGTCCTGCCGCCGCCGGTGGACAAGGCGCTCACCAACGTCCTGATGGCGGCCTGCGACCTGGTGGTGGTCACCGGATCGCAGAACAACGTCCGCAACGCCTACCGTAGCGGTACCCCGGCGATCGGGGTCGGCGCGGGCAACGTCCCGGTGATCATCGACTCCAGCGCCGACCTCGACGGGGCGGCGGGGAAGATCCGGGCGTCGAAGTGTTTCGACAACGCCACCTCGTGCTCGTCGGAGAACTCCGTGATCATCGTCGAGGACGTGTACGAAGCCGCCCTCGCGGCCCTGGAGCGCGCCGGCGGCTACCTGGCGGACGCAGCGGAGAAGGACGCGATCCGCGACACCCTCTGGGTGGACGGAAAGCTCAACCGCAAGGTCATCGCCAAGGACGCCGCGGTGTTCGCAGCCGAATGCGGCCTCGACGGCAGGGCGGCCGGATCGAAATTCTTCATGGTCGAGGAGAGCGGAGTCGGCCCCGGCTTTCCGTTCTCCAACGAAAAGCTCGCCCTGGTCCTCACCGTGTACCGTGCCGTGACCTTCGACGAGGCCGTGGACAAGGTCCGCGCGATCATGGGGTTCAAGGGCAAGGGACACTCCGTCGGCATCCACACCGCGGACATGGACCACGCCCGCCGGCTCGCCGAAGAGCTCGACACGGCGCGCGTCCTCGTCAACATGGCGCATACGTTCGGGAACGGGGGCGGTTTCGACAGCGGGCTCAACTTCACCCTCTCCATGGGCTGCGGGACGTGGCAGGGCAACAGCATCAGCGAGAACCTCAACTATCGCCACTTCCTCAACGTCACCCATCTGGCGGTGCCGATCCCCGAGGACCGTCCCTCCGAGGAAATGTTGTTCGGCGCCTATTGGGAGAAATACGGGAAGTAGCCTCGACCTTCCGAAGTCTCGGGGATGATGCCCGGAACCATGGCCGGCTCCCTTGTTCCGACGCCTCCGGGCCATGGCGATGGGCGGCGGAGCCTCCTGGAACACGGATGTCTCCCGGGCACGGCGTGTCCCCCCGGGACACGCCGTGCCCGGGATGCAGGTTCCCGCTTGCGCGGAAATGACCAGGGTAGACGAGCCGCCAGTGTCCTGGAGGGACACGCCGTTCCCGGGAAAGGCGCCGGCCTTCGTCCTTCGTTGACCGCACCTCCGGCCGGGAACCGGTGCGGGAGATCCGCCGCAGGAGCGATGCCGCTCGCCGACCCGGCCCGACGCGCGGGCAGTGCGATCCGTCTCGCCGCGGCCGCCACGTTCATCGCCGGGCTCGCCGGCGGGGCCGTGGCCGAAACAGCCGGCACGGCCGCCACGACGTACATCGACTCTCCCTCGCTCGCTGAAGATGTCGCCGCGGGCCGCCTTCCCCCGGTCGGGGAGCGGCTGCCGGCGCGCCCCCACGTCGTCCCTCTTGCCGGGAGCGGGCTCGCGCCGGGGCGGCACGGGGGAGAGCTGCGGTTGCTCATGGGCCGGGCCAAGGACGTGCGCCTGATGGTCGTCTACGGCTACGCGCGGCTCGTCGGCTACGATCCGGGCTACCGCCTCGTCCCCGACCTCCTGGAGGACGTGGAGGTCGAGGAAGGGCGCATCTTCACCCTGCGGCTCCGCCCCGGCCACCGCTGGTCGGACGGGCATCCCTTCACCAGCGAGGACTTCCGCTACTACTGGGAGGACGTCGCCACCAACGAATCCCTCGCCCCCTTCGGCCCGCCCCGCACCTATCTCGCCGGGGGCGGCCCGCCGCGCTTCGAGGTGCTCGACGGCCGCACCGTGCGCTATACGTGGCCGCGGCCCAACCCGTTCTTCCTGCCGGCGCTGGCCGGCGCGCGGCCCGAGCCGCTGTACGCCCCCGCGCACTACCTCGAGGCCTTCCACGCCCGCTACACCGGCGAAAACGCGCTGGAGAAGCTGGCGCGGAAAGAGGGCAAACGCAACTGGGCCGCCGTCCACACCAGCCGCTTCCGGCCCTACAAGAACACCAACCCCGACCTCCCGACCCTCCAGCCCTGGGTCAACACCACGGCCCCTCCCTCCCAGCGCTACGTATTCGTCCGCAACCCCTGGTTCCACCGGGTGGACACGAACGGCCGGCAGCTTCCGTACCTCGATCGAGTGGTCGTGAACGTCGCCGACGGCAAGCTCATCCCCGCGAAGACCGGGGCGGGGGAGTCGGATCTCCAGGCCCGCCACCTGAGCTTCAACGACTACACGTTCCTGAAGCAGAGCGAGAAACGCAACGCGAAGCGGGTGCGGCTGTGGGAGACCACCCGAGGGGCGCACGTCGCGCTCTACCCCAACCTCAACGTCGAGGATCCGGGCTGGCGGGCGCTCCTGCACGACGTGCGCTTCCGCCGCGCGCTCTCCCTCGCCATCGATCGCCACGAGATCAACCAGGTGGTCTACTTCGGGCTCGCCACCGAGGGGAACGACACCGTGCACGCGAAGGGTCCGCTGTACGAGGAGGCGTACCGCAAGCGCTGGGCGGAGTTCGACCCCGACGCCGCCAACGCGCTTCTCGACGAGATCGGGCTCGTACAGCGCAACGGCGAAGGCATCCGGCTCATGCCGGACGGCAGGGCGCTGGAGATCATCGTCGAGACCGCGGGCGAGGACACCGAGCAGACCGACGTGCTGGAGCTCGTCGGCTGGACCTGGAAGGAGGCGGGGATCAAGCTGTTCTCGAAGCCCTTGCAGCGCGAGGTGTTCAGGAACCGCATCGCCTCCGGGCAGACCGTGGTCTCGGTGTGGAGCGGGCTCGAAAACGGGCTGCCGGTGCCCGACATGAGCCCGCGGGAGCTCGCCCCGACCAGCCAGGACCAGTACCAGTGGCCGCGCTGGGGACGGTACTACGAGACCGCGGGCGCCTCGGGCGAGGCCCCCGCGCTTGCGCCGGCGCGCGAGCTCGCCACGCTGAGCCGCGGCTGGCTCTCGGCGCCGGACACCGCCGCCCGGCGCACGATCTGGAAGCGGATGCTCGAGATCCGCGCCGACAACGTGTTCAGCATCGGCATCGTCTCCGGGGTGCCGCAGCCGGTGGTGGTGGATGCGCGGCTGCGCAACGTCCCGGAGAAGGGGATCTACAACTGGGACCCCGGCGCCCACTTCGGCATTTACCGTCCCGACACGTTCTGGTTCGAGGACTGACGGCCGTGCCCGTGCTTCGAACCGCCGTCCCGTGCGCCTTCGCGGCTCCGGTCTCCGGGAGGGCGGTCCGCCACCGGGACCCCGGCGCCCGGTCCGGCCACGTCCGGTCCGGACGCCGCCGCCCCGGCGCGTTCCGGTTCGAGGACTGAGCCGCCCGGGGATCGAATCGACCGGAGACCGAATCGACCATGCTGCAATACACCGTCCGGCGCCTCTTCGTGATGATCCCCACCCTGGTGGTCATCAGCGCGCTGGTGTTCACCATCATCCAGCTTCCGGAAGGCGACTACCTCACGTCCTACATCGCCGAGCTGGAGGCGACCGGGGAGAAGGTGTCGCAGGAGAAGGTCGAGTTCCTGCGCCGGCAGTACGGCCTGGACCGCCCGGTGGCGGAGCAGTACGCGGCCTGGGTGCTGGGGATGCTGCAAGGGGATTTCGGCTACTCGTTCGAGCACGATCTCCCGGTCAGCGAGGTGGTGGGGGATCGGCTGTTCCTGACCTTCCTGCTCTCGTTCTCGACCATCGTGTTCACCTGGGTCGTCTCGTTCCCGATCGGCATCTACTCCGCCACCCACCAGTACGGCTGGGGGGACCACGGCCTGACCCTGATCGGCTTCCTCGGGCTGGCGACCCCGAACTTCCTCCTCGCCCTGGTGCTGCTGTACTTCGCGAACGTGGTGTTCGGCACCTCGATCGGAGGGTTGATGGACCCCGAGTACATCGACCGGCCGATGAGCTGGGCGAAGTTCCTGTCGGTGCTGGAGCACCTGTGGATCCCGGTGGTGGTCATCGGCACCTCCGGGACCGCGGCGATGATCCGGCGCCTGCGCGCCAATCTGCTCGACGAGCTGCAGAAGCAGTACGTGGTCACCGGGCGCGCGAAGGGGCTGCCGCCGTTCCGGCTGCTGGTGAAGTACCCGTTGCGGATGTCGCTCAACCCCTTCATCGCGGACATCGGCAACCTGCTGCCCCAGATCGTCTCCGGCGCCGCCATCGTCTCCGTGGTGCTCTCGCTGCCCACCACCGGCCCGATGCTGGTGCGGGCGCTGCAAAGCCAGGACATGTACCTCGCCGGGTCGTTCCTGATGTTCCTCGCGGTGCTCACGGTGGTCGGGATGTTCCTGTCCGACCTCGCGCTGGCCGCGCTCGACCCGCGGATCCGGCTCGAAGGAGGGGCGAGGCGATGAGCCGTGCCGGTCGATCCGGGAGGCACTCGGAACACCTGCCGGCGCTCGTGGCCGCCGGAGGGTTCCTGACCGCCTGCACCCGCGGCGTTCGACCCGCGGATCCGGCTCGAAGGGAGCGTGAGGCGATGATCCATGCCGGCGCGGCGCTTGCAGGCGCGGCGGAGGGAGGCGCAAGGCGATGAGCGGCACGGACGCGGCAGCCGGCGATCGCCTCGAGCACTACGTCTCGACGGCCCCCTTCGATCCGCATTCCATCGAGGCTCTGACCCCGGAGCAGGAGCGGTTCTTCCTCGCCTCGCAGTGGCGGATGATGTGGTGGCGGTTCAAGCGCCACCACCTCGCGGTGGCCTCCGGGGCGGTGCTCGCGCTGCTGTACCTCTCGGTGCTGGTGAGCGAGGTCATCGCGCCCTACGACCTGCATTCGCGTGACAGCGACCACATCTACGCCCCGCCGCAGACGGTGCGGCTGTTCCACGAGGGCGAATTCGTCGGCCCCTTCGTCTACGGCCTGAGCTACCGGCTCGACATGGAGAACCTCAAGCGCGAGTACCGGGAGGACCCCGAGCGGCGCTACCGGCTGCGCTTCCTGTGCTCCGGGGACCGCTACCGGTTCTGGGGGCTGTGGGAAGCGTCCTTCCACCTGGTATGCGTGGAGGAAGGGGGCACCCTGTTCCTCCTCGGCACCGACCGGCTCGGGCGCGACGTGCTCTCCCGCATGGTCCACGGGTCGCGGGTCTCGCTCACCATCGGGCTGGTGGGGATCGCGGTGAGCTTCGCCGTCGGCCTCGTGCTCGGCGGGCTCGCCGGCTACTACGGCGGGTGGGTGGACAGCCTCGTGCAGCGGCTCATCGAGATCATCCGCTCGTTTCCGGAGCTGCCGCTGTGGATGGCGCTCTCCGCCGCGCTGCCGGTGACCTGGAGCCCGATCGGGGTGTTCTTCGGCATCACCATCATCCTCGGCCTCATCGACTGGACGGGGCTCGCCCGGGCGGTGCGCTCGAAGCTGCTCGCGTTGCGGGAGGAGGACTTCACGACCGCCGCGGTGCTGATGGGCGCCCGTCCGGGCCGGGTGATCGCGCGCCACCTCCTCCCGAACTTCATGAGCCACCTCATCGCCTCGGCGACGCTGTCGATCCCGGCCATGATCCTCGGTGAGACGGCCTTGAGCTTCCTCGGGCTGGGGCTGCGCCCGCCGGTGACGAGCTGGGGGGTCCTGCTCACCGAGGCGCAGAACGTCAACGCGGTCGCCCTCTACCCCTGGCTCATGTTCCCGGTGGTCCCGGTGGTGGTCACCGTCCTCGCCTTCAACTTCCTCGGCGACGGGTTGCGGGATGCGGCGGATCCTTACAAGGCGGATTGAATCGATCACCGATGCTCCGCAGGGGCGGAAGAGCGGCAATGACCGGATGATCACTGGCGTTCCAACATTAATTGAATAAAATCAATCATCTATTGAAAGGTCTTGCTCGACCGATGCCCGCCCGATGCCCGCCCACGCCTACTTCTCCAACCTGATCTGGCAGATCGCGGATCTGCTGCGCGGCCCCTACCGCCCGCCGCAGTACGAGCGCGTGATGCTGCCCATGACCGTGCTGCGCCGCTTCGACTGCGTGCTCGCGCCCACCAAGGCCAGGGTGCTGGCCGAGTACGAGCGGCGCAAGGGCGGCAGGCTCCGGGGCGAGGCCCTGGACAGCGTCCTCAACCGGGCCGCCGGCCAGCGCTTCCACAACCGCTCGCCCCTCGACTTCGAGAAGCTCCAGGGCGACCCCGACCATATCGCCCAGCACCTGGTGAGCTACCTCCAGGGCTTCTCCGCCGACGTGCGCCGCATCTTCGTCGAGTACTTCGAGTTCGAGGCCGAGATCGAGAAGATGCGCGAATCGCACATCCTCTACATGATCGTCTCGCAGTTCCGCAGCGTCGATCTCCACCCGGACAGGGTGCCGAACGAGCAGATGGGGCTCATCTTCGAGAACCTGATCCGCCGCTTCAACGAGCTTGCCAACGAGACCGCGGGCGACCACTTCACCCCGCGCGAGGTCATCCGGCTGATGGTGGGCCTGCTGTTCATCGACGACGACGCCCTGCTCGCCACCCCCGGCGTGGTGCGCACCCTCCTCGACCCCGCCTGCGGCACCGGCGGGATGCTGGCGGAGGCGCAGAGCTACCTGCGCGACCACCACCGGGAGGCCCGGCTCTACGTCTACGGCCAGGACTACAACAAGCGCGCCTACGCCACCGCCGCCTCCGACATGCTGATGAAGCAGGTGGACCACAACGGCGGCGGCAGCGGCAGCCGCGGCGACAACGTGCGCCTCGGCGACAGCCTCATCGAGGACCGCTTCGCGGGCGACACCTTCGACTACTTCCTCACCAACCCGCCCTTCGGCGTGGACTGGAAGCGGCAACAGGGCGAGGTCCGGCGCGAGCACGAGCAGCAGGGCTTCGCGGGCCGCTTCGGAGCCGGGCTGCCGAGGGTGGCCGACGGCTCGCTCCTCTTTCTCCAGCACATGATCGCCAAGTTCGAGCCGGTGCGCCCGAAGGAGCACAAGCATGGCTCGCGGCTCGCCATCGTGTTCTCCGGCTCCCCGCTGTTCACCGGCGGCGCGGGCTCGGGCGAGAGCAACATCCGCCGCTGGATCATCGAGAACGACCGGCTCGAAGCGATCGTCGCCCTGCCCGAGCAGATGTTCTACAACACCGGCATCGGCACCTACGTCTGGATCGTCACCAACCGCAAGGAGAAGCGCCGCCGGGGGAAGATCCAGCTCCTCGACGCGCGCGAGCTCTGGACCCCCGGCGGCAGCGCGGAGAGCCGGCGCAGCCTGGGCGACAAGCGCCGGCATCTCTCGGCCGGGCAGATCGACGAGATCGTGCGCCTCTACGGCCGCTTCCGGAACGGCGGGCGCTCGAAGATCTTCCGCAACGCCGACTTCGGCTACACCCGCGTCACCGTGGAGCGGCCGCTACGGCTCCGCTACCGGATGACCTTCGACGACAAGGCCCGCTTCCTCGACGCCTGCCCCTTCCTGCTGGACGACGTCCAGGCCATCGACAAGGCCCTCGGCCGCGAGCCGATACGCGACTGGAACGCGGTGTGGGAGCGCATCGCGGATCTGCTGCACGAACGCGGCGCGCGCTGGAAGAAGGTGGAGCAGAAGCTGTTCCGCGACGTGTTCACCCACAAGGACCCGGCAGCCGAGCCCGTTGCCAAGGGCGGACGGGAGCAGGGCTTCGAGCCCGACCCCGGGCTCCGCGACTTCGAGAACGTTCCTCTCACCGATGACGTGGACGACTACTTCGAGCGCGAGGTCCGCCCCCACGTCCCCGACGCCTGGATGGATCGGAGCAAGGACCGGGTGGGCTACGAGATCAACTTCAACCGGTACTTCTACGAGTACACGCCGCCGAGATCGCTGGAGGAGATCGATGCGGATTTGAAGGAGGCGGAGGCGGAGATCGTGCGGCTGCTGCGGGAGGTGGTGGGGTGAACGCCGTCACCGAGCAGACATGGCCCGCGAGGCGTATGCGTTTTCTTGTGCGCCGCGGACTTTCGGATGAGCAACGACAGGTACTCACTGGCGTAACTCAAGCCACGTTCCTGCCGATGGAAAATATCGGAGAACAGGGAGAGCTCGATTGTTCGATCATCCGAGACATCGACGATGTTCGGAATGGCTACACCCGGTTTTTCGATGGTGACGTCGTGGTAGCCAAGATCACCCCGTGCTTCGAAAACGGCAAGGGTGCCCTGATACGCGGAACCTTGAACGGCATCGGCTTCGGAACTACCGAACTCCACGTGTTGAGCCCCGGCAGCGAGATCGATGCACGGTACCTGCACTACATCACGGCGAGTGACCGTTTCCGCAGACTTGGCGAAGCCGCCATGTTCGGGGCCGCCGGCCAAAAGCGCGTTCCCGAAGACTTCGTTCGGGATTACTGCGTTCCAGTTCCTCCTCTTGCGCAGCAACGCGCCATCGCCGATTACCTCGACCGTGAAACGGTGCGGCTGGACACGCTGTTGGCGGAGAAGGAACGCCTCCTGAAGCTGCTGACCGAGAAGCGCCAAGCGCTCATCACCCGCGCCGTCACCCGTGGCCTCGACCCCGACGCATCCATGCGGGACTCCGGCATTCCCTGGCTGGATCGGATTCCGGCGCATTGGGAAATCTGGAAGCTCGGACACACAGCATCAGTCGGAAACGGCTCGACTCCGAACCGCAACAAGGCCGCATACTGGACAGAAGGCAGGATTCCCTGGCTCAACAGCGGTGTCGTGAACCAATCCGAAGTCACCGGCGCCGATCAGTTCGTGACTGCATACGCAGTGCAGGAATGTCATCTGCCCCTGGTGAAGGCCGGTAGTGTTCTGATTGCCATCACCGGTCAGGGGAAAACACGAGGTCGAGCAGTCGTTCTCTCGATTGACTCCACCATCAATCAGCATCTCGCATTCATCCAGCCGAAACGTTCCCGCCTGCGGCCATGGTTCTTGAGATGGACACTGTTCGCCGCCTCATAGGTAGAATCTTATAACTAATTGATTTTCATGGGATTTTATGAACCGTTGAAGTCCCATCCGAAATCTCCGATCATGGAATTGCTGGACCCACATGACAGGAGAAGACTCGGATGGGACGCCGCACTGTTGCTCAATTCGCCCACCAGATCAAGCGCGTGCTGTCGCCCACGGCACTCAATGACCTCGGACGGAGGGTCGGTTTCTGCCACCGGGAACGCCTGATTACTCCATATCGACTGGTCCTGGGCCTGCTGGCAGGCCATGCCACGGGGACGGTCGAGACATTGGCCGATATGCAACGGCAATTCAATGCGTTGTTCGGCACGACAGTCGCATACAAGCCGTTCCACAACCAGTTGGCGAAGCGTTCCTTCAAGGACTTCATGCGGGCCGTGTTGGACGTGGTCCTTCAGCAATGGGTGGTGAGCGTGCTGCAGCCGACAGCGCGGGGTCCGCTCGGTGAGTTCGGTCGGATTGTGATCCAGGACGGCTGTTCGTTCGCGGTCAAGGATGCGCTTCGTGAACAGTACCCGGGACGATTCAAGAAGCAGAACCCTGCTGCGGTGGAGCTGCACGTGACGATGAGTCTGTTGAATGAATCGGTGGAGCAGGTGACGCTGACGGCGGACACGGCGCCGGAGCGGCCCCATCTGCCCTCGCCCGAGGCGCTGCGCGATGACCTGCGGTTGGCGGACCGTGGGTACGTTGACCTGGAGTATATGGGTGCGGTGGACAGGGCGGGTGGGTATTTCGTGATGCGTGCGAGCGCATCGGTCAATCCGAAGGTGCAGGGTGCGTATACGTGGGAAGGGGAGGCGTTGGAGGGGTGGTCCGGGCAATTGTTGAAGCAGGGGGTTCTGTCGAAGGGCGAGACGGTCGACCTCGATGTGGTTTGGGGGAAGGGAGAGAAGGAGTTGGAGTTGAGGCTGTTGGCGCGGTGGAATCCTGACGAGGGGTGTCATACGTTGTTGGTGACGAATCTGGCGCGGAGCCGATTCAGTGCGGAGCAGGTGGGGCAGCTCTATCGGTTGCGGTGGCAGGTCGAGCTGTTGTTCAAGGAGTGGAAGTCGTATGCGAATCTTCATGCGTTCGACACGAGCAAAGCGGGGATAGCCGAGGGTCTGATATGGACGGCGATTGCGGCCTCGGTTCTGAAGCGTTACTTGGCTCAGATGACGCAGGTATTGCGAGGGGTCGAGGTCTCGACACGGAAGGTGGCGATGTGTGCGCGTCATGGATTGGGGGATGTGTTCCGTGCGCTTGCTTGTGGAAGGAGACGTGGCTTTCTTCCCGTGTTACGAGGCTTGGTGGATTATCTGGCGAGCAATGCGACTCGGTCCCATCCGAAACGAGACCGCAAGAAAGGACGACTCCAATTCGGATTGGAGCCGGTTTTGTGATTTCCTTAAGTACCAACCTATGTCGCCGCCTACGATTTTCTCAGAAACATCAGTGACGATGCCGGCGGCACGAAGGGCGCTCTTACGTGCGAACAAGTCGCGAACCTCCGTGTGCCGATTCCTCCGCCGGATGAGCAAGCGGTCATTCTCGACCGCATCGCCGCTTTCGCCAAGCGATTCGATTTGCTTCAATCAACGGCGGAGAGAACCATCGCGATCATCAAGGAACGCCGCACCGCTCTCATCACAGCGGCGATAACAGGACGAATCGAAATTGAGAAAACAGTATGATTACTCGTATCACAGATCGTATCATCTGCCGTGACCGGAGCAATCCGGCTCGATATCCGAGGTGAATCGATATGCGTGAATCTTTCTCTGATCGGCACGGGTATCGCGGAGACGATGCTGAAAATTACCATCCGGGAAGATGCCCCCGAAGCGTTACGCAGCGCTATCCCGATGATCGGCAGACAATTGGACATGAGTTATTCGGACATAAGGGAGGTCGTATGCCAGACGCTTCTTGTCCCACCTGATCCGGACAACTGGTCCGATACTCCGAACATCCGTGACGAAGTGAGCTCCCTTCTGAATTGCTGTGAATGGTTCGAAGTCTACGATATCGCCGAAGAGTTATACCGAGTACTATACCACGGACGTGACCGACGGTTCTCGGACAGACTCAATCGGCTCTTCCGGGAAAAGGGAATCGGATGGGAAATGCGTGAAGGGAAGGTAATGTACAGAGGCTCGGAAGCCTTCAACGAACTGACGACTCGGGCGGTTACGGAGTTGGCGAAATCGAACCGGCCGAGAGCCGCCGGCGAAATACGAGAGGCGATCCAGGACATATCACGGCGTCCTGATCCGGACGTGACTGGCGCGGTCCACCACGCGATGGCCGCCGTGGAAGCGACAGCACGGGATGTGATTGGCCAGCCGAACCGAACACTTGGTCAGATGGTCGGGTTACTTGATTTACCGCGCCCTCTCGACAAAGCTGTCGAAAGTTTGTGGGGCTTTGCGTCGGATCGAGCACGGCATGTTCGCGAGGGACAAGTTCTGGATACGATCGATGCGGAGTTGCTTGTCGGTGTTGCAGGCGCGCTCTGTACGTTTCTCACAAAACGAAACGACAGCAGTACATGACGAGAAATCTCGAAGAAAATCGATGAAGATCACCACTCTCCACATAGAGAACTTTCGCGGTATCAGGCGGCTGGATCTCGATCTGGACGAGATGACGGTACTGGTCGGCGAGAACAATTCGGGCAAGACCGCGGTGCTCGACGCATTGCGGCTCTGCCTCCGGGATCTGGGTCCGCGCCGGCGGGTCGTCTTCGATGCCCTCGATTTCCACTTGGCGGATGCCGAGGCCGAGCCCGCGTCCGCGGATCCGATCCGGATCGAGATCACGTTTTCCGAGCAATCGAAGGGTGTGTGGAACGACAGGCTCATTCGCCGCCTCAATCGTGACAACATTCTTCAAGTGGACGACGATGAGCGCCGCCACGTGATCCTGCGCGTGACCTGCGAATACGACTCGACGAGCCAGGATTTCGCCCAGGACTGGTCATTCCTGAACCTTGACCGGGAGCCGCTGACCATGGTCGGCGAGCGAGCGCTCACCGGACTTCAGAGGGAGGTATTGTACTTCTATCTGCAAGCGCTTCGGGATGCACGGCGCCATTTCGGAGAGAAGGGACCGTTCTGGCAGCCGTTTCTGAAGGACACCCGGCTTCCGATCGAGAAAAAGGCGGAGCTCGAAAGGATGATCCGCGAAGTGAACGAGCTCGTCGTGAGCTCCCACGACAGCTTCGAGCGGGTACAGGAGGGCCTTCGCCGGGTACAGGACGTCGTTCCGCTCACGACTGGCGACGTGGTCTCGATCGAGGCGATCCCCGGCAGGATATACGACATGCTGGCCAACGCCCGGATCAACCTGGGGACCTTCGGCGGGGCCAAGATTCCCGTGGAGCGTCACGGCGAAGGCACGCAGAGCCTCGCGGTATTGATGCTGTTCGCGGCGTTTCTCGAAGCATGGCCCGAAGGCGCCCCGATCGTGGCGCTGGAAGAGCCCGAGGCGCATCTTCATCCGTCGGCGGTACGGGCGTTGCAGCGTCTTGTACGCGATTTCTCCGGCCAGAAGCTGATCTCCACCCACAGTGGCGAACTGCTTGCCGAGACAGAAATTCACCAGATCCGCCGGCTGGCCCGTACCGGAGAGGGGATACGATCGTATCGAATTTCCTCCGATCTCCTTTCCGCCGAGGAAGCCCGGAAATTCAACTACCACGTCCGCCAAGCCCGCGGTGAGCTCCTGTTCGCCCGTTGCTGGCTTCTCGTCGAGGGCGAAACGGAATCCTGGATCTTCCCCGCTGCGGCCCGTGCGATGAACGTCGATCTGCACCGGGAAGGCATCAGGGTAGTCGAGTACAGGCACTCGGACGTCGGCCTTCTGGCGAAGGTCGCGAACGAACTGGGCATCGTCTGGTACTGCGTCGGGGACGACGACGGAGAAGGGCGAAGAACCAGAGACAGGCTGGAAGATCATCTATGCTCTGCCGAAGAAGCGGATCGAATGACCTTCCCGTATGAGAACATCGAAATCCATCTTCTGGGCAACGGGTACGAACACGTCTACGAGACGTTCATGTCGGAACAGAACAGAACCAAGGTCGAGAGCAAGCCGGGCGAACCGGACTATTGGAAAGAATACGCCAGACATCTGCCAGGGAGATCCAAGACGCGCGCGGCGGCAGCCGTAGCAATCGAGATGGAAGGACGCGGTGCGGACGGGGTCACGGCGGAGATTCGCGCCGTGCTCGACAGGCTCATATCGCTTGCGCGAGGTGGATGATGTTGTCCACTGTCGAAACCCTCAACGAGAACCAGCACAAGGCCGTGTCGTGGAACGACGGCCCGCTTCTCGTGCTGGCAGGGCCGGGCTCGGGCAAGACCCGGGTGCTGACCTTCCGGGTCTCCCGGATACTCGAGGAAAACGATGATGCATCGGTGCTCGCGCTGACCTTTACCAACAAGGCCGCCGCCGAAATGCGAGAGCGGGTCGAACGGCTTCTCGGTCAACGGGCGGACCGTGCCCACCTGTGCACCTTCCATTCGTTCGCTGTGGACATCCTCCGCCAGCATGGCAGCCATCTCGGACTGCGCCCCGATTTCAGCCTGCTCACCCAGGACGAGGACCGTATCGCCATCCTCGAAGAGGTCGCGGCCGACCTGCCTGACGAGGGCGACCCGCTGCCATCGGATCGTAGGAACCTCCTCCGTTTCGTCGATCGCCTGTTTGCCGAATCCTACGACGGCGGAGGGCAGGCGGCCTCTCTGGCCCGCACCCCCACGTGGGCTTCGCCGCTGCATCGGGGTTACTGCGAAGCTCTCGTTTCCGGGAACCGTCTCGACTTCGGCAGCCTGTTGCACTTCGCCTGCCGCCTGCTGAAGGAGAAATCGGGAGTCGCCCGCCTGGTACGCCTCGGCTGGACCCACGTATGCGTTGACGAGTTTCAGGACACCAACAAGGCGCAGTACGACCTCCTTCGTCTGATCGCACCCGAGAGACGGCACAACCTGTTCGTGGTCGGAGACGACGACCAGATCATCTACCAGTGGAACGGCGCGAATCCCGAACGGCTCGCGCAGTTGCGGCAGGACTACGATATGGACGTCGTCCAGCTCCCGGAGTGTTATCGCTGCCCGCCGTCCATCATCGCACTCGCCAACCGCCTGATTGCCCACAACGTCGGTCGGGTGCGGAACAAACTTGCCCTGAAGGCTTCGCTCACCGCGGAACACTGCGACGACACCGGTATTCGATACGCGACCTTCGAATCGCCGGAAGAGGAGGCGGCTTTCATTCCGGGAGACATCCGGAGCAGAAGACTCGCCGCCGCCGACTGTGTCGTGTTGGGACGTACCGCCAAGTTGCTTGCAGGCGCCGTCTCGGGCTTGGTCGATGCGGGATTCGAGGCCAGCCTGATGCGGCGGAAAACCGATTTCGAATCTCCGGCCGTCTGCGTTCTGGTCGAAGCGTTGCGCTTGGCGAATGCGAGGCACGACCGCGACATCCTGCGCAGGCTCTGCGTGGCGTGGAAGGAACTGTCCGATCGGACCCTGGAATCGGACGCCGTCGCGGCGGCCGCCGCGCTTTCAGGTGGAGACTTCCTGCGCGCCTGGGTCGATGCGGCCTCGGCGACGGTATCCGGCCGTTTCAAGGCGGTGGTGGATCGGATTCGCTCGGACCTGGTGGACGCCCTTGCGTTTCCTGGAATCGCTGACTGGTTTCTGGAACAGGGCTGGAAGTCCTGGAACGGGGATGACGAGCGGGGAGGCACGGATGATCGGGGATCCGGGGACGATCGGGAGCTCGCCGACGAGCTGGACGCTTGGCGGGAACTGCACGACGACATGATCCGCGAATACGGCCCCGGCGGCCTGACCCTGAACGTCTACCTCCAACAGATGGATCTGGTTTCGAAAGCGCCTCGTCCGAAGCCGGACGCGGTGCGCTGCATGACCGTGCATCGCTCGAAGGGACTGGAATTCAGGCACGTCTACCTGATCGGCATGGCGCAGGAGGTGTTTCCGTCGTTCCAGGCGTTGCGCAGGGGTGTGCGGAGCCGGGAAGTGGAGGAGGAGCGCCGGAACTGTTTCGTGGCCATCACCCGCGCCGAGCGGACGTTGACCCTTACCCGTGCGGAGAGGTACTACGGATACTCGAAAGCGCCATCCCAGTTTCTCGATGAGATGGGTGCGCACGCGGTGCCATTGCAGGACCTTCGACGGTGACCGCGGCAGGTCGAAGAGATTGCGATCGAGCGGGCTCCGCCGTGAAAGAAAGAACAGCATGAATCGCATCCCGGTCAAGCCCGATCTGCTGCACTGGGCGTGTGAACGAGCACGAGCCGAGCCCGCCTCCCTGGCGGAAAGGTTTCCCCAACTTCCGGTGTGGGAGCGGGGGGAGAGACAGCCGACACTCCGGCAGCTCGAAGCCTTCGCGAAGGCGACCCATACCCCCGTGGGCCTGCTGCTTCTGCCCGAGCCGCCGGAAGAACGCCTCCCCATCCCCGATTTCCGTACCGTCGGCGATGAACCCGTCGGTCGCCCAAGTGTGGATCTGCTCGATACGCTCTATCTGTGCCAGCAACGCCAAGTTTGGTATGCCGACTTCGCGCGGATGACGGGTGGTCGGCCATTGGAATTCGTCGGCTCGGCACACCTGACCCACGAGGTCGAAGCGGTGGCCGAGGATATTCGCGGAACGCTGGGCTTCAGCCTGGAGGAGCGCTGTCGGCTGCCGACGTGGACGGATGCCTTGCGCCGTTTCATTGAGCAAGCAGATGCCGCGGGCGTCCTGGTGATGGTGAGCGGAGTGGTAGGGAGCAACAACCGTCGCAAGCTCGACCCCGGCGAGTTTCGCGGCTTCGCACTGGTGGACGACTTGGCGCCCCTGGTCTTCATCAACGGCGCCGACACGAAGGCGGCGCAGATGTTCACTTTGGCGCACGAGCTCGCCCACATCTGGCTCGGCGAGTCGGCGCTTTCCGACAGCGAGGCATGGCAGGTGCCAGCGCATGAAGTGGAGCGCTGGTGCAATCTGGTCGCGGCAGAGGTCCTGGCGCCGCTCGCGATCCTGCGCGAAGAACTCGCGGTCCTGCCCGAAGGAGGCGACACCAACGGCGCGTTTCACGATGAGTTGAATCGACTGGCGCGGCGCTTCAAGGTAAGCACGCTTGTCGTATTGCGCCGGATTCGCGATGCCGGCGCGCTGGCCCCCGACGTATATCGCGCCGCCTGTGAGGCCGAGTTGGAGCGGCTACGCGGTCTGCCCGGAGGGGGTGGCGGCAACTTCTACCTCACACTCGGCGCCCGGGTCAGCAAACGCTTCGCCCGCGCCGTGGTCGTGAGCACGCTTGAAGGCCGGGCGTCCTTCACGGAGGCATTCCGTCTGCTCGGTTTCAAGAAGATGGAGACCTTTCGCAGGCTCGGCGCCAACCTCGGGGTGATCCCGTAATGGCCTATCTCCTCGACGCCAACGTCTTCATCAGCGCGAAGAATCTCCACTACGGATTCGACTTCTGTCCGGCGTTCTGTGCTGAGGGTTGAAGCCGGCAAACGCGGGAAAGGAAGACCGATGGACGGAACGCTCGAAGTGCGACTGCTGGGGACCCCGCTGATGCGAATAGCGAACGGGCAAGGGCCGGCATTGCAGGAGGGTCGCGTCGAGCACATCGGGGACGTCTCCCTGCTTTCGGCCGGGTGGAGGGAGAGGAAGCTGGACGCGGAGGCGGTGCGGGAGTGGCTGGAACACCTCATCCCCGAAGGGGAGGCGAGCACCGTATACCGCGAGCGGGCACAGCATTTCCTGAAGATGCACGGCGAAGCGAACGTACGGGAACCGGACGTGGCTGCAAGGATCTGGGGAAACGCGGACCGCGAGTACGCGGGTGGCGTGTCGTTCCGGGCACTGGACGGGGACGGGCAGGAAATCGAATGGGACGCCCCGGCGCTGGAAACCTACCGCGGCTGGAAGTACCTCGCGGACGCGCTGCGCCGGGCCGACTACGAAGTCACGAACGGCAGGAGGCACCTGGACTGGGATCCGAAGCTCGGGCAGACGTCTCTGAGCGGAATGAAAGGGAAGCTCGGTGTCCATATAGAGGGGGACATGGAGGGAGGGGTTTGGCGGCCGCCGCGGCCGGCGGACGGCCTGCTGAGCACGCACATCGTGAAGGTGGAGGACGACCAGAGGAATCCCGGCGAGGCGGCGATGGAAAGCCTCGTCCAGACCACGCTGAAGCTCGCGGACGTCCGCGCTGCCCCGACGTGGGCGCGCGTCATCGACGGACTGCAAGTCGTGGTCAGCGAACGGAGCGATCGGATCCGGGCACCGGTGCAAGGACGAATCGGCCGCCGGCACCAGGAAGAATGGGCGCAGGCCGCGGGAGTGGGCCGGCGGGAGAAGTTCGCATTCGAGCGGCCGGATCCGGGGCTCGACGATCTGCTGGCGCTGCTGGCCCGCGAGGGAGCGGCGGGGGAGGTAGAGAACGGGATGGAAGCTGTCGGGGCGTGCATTCTGCTTGGGCACACCGACATGCACCGCAAGAATCTGGGGATACGGCACCCGCGCCTGCGCGGACCGGTCCGGCTCGCGCCGCTCTACGACACGTCGAGTTCGAGCGGTCGAGCGCAGTGGATGACCAGGCGGCTTGCGCTGCCGGCGGGAGGCGCGGAGACACCGGATGCGTTCGGGGCCGAAGCGGTCGGTACACTTGCCGGCAAGACGACGCTCGGGGCCGAAGAAGCGGTGCGAATCGTGAAGGGAGTGGCGGACAGGCTCCAGGATGCGCTGAGCGACGCCGTCCGCGAGTGCAAGGACAAGGACGAGATCGGAAAGGTGCACGGCGAGGCATACGAGGCAAGGGTCGATGCCCTGGAAACGGATCTCGCAAGACGCTGCCTGGGGCTGAAGCTCTCGGACGCCGCCTGATGGAGCCCCGTGCCGGGAGACATCGAGGAATAGACATGTTGTTTCACAAGCTGAAATTCTCGGGTCTTCTGTCTTTCGGACCGGCGGGGATCGACTTGCCGATGGAGCCGCTGAATGTCCTGATCGGCCCGAACGGTTCGGGAAAATCGAACCTGCTGGAGGCGATCTCGCTGTTTCAGGCCGCTCCGCGCGGTATCTCCGAGCCAATCTCACGCAGGGGCGGTGTTCGGGAGTGGCTGTGGAAAGGGAAGGAATCACCTGATTCGATGACCATTGACGTCAAGGTCAGCTTTTTGCCGGGACCGATGAGCCGTGCGCCGAGCACGATTGTCCGTGAGCGCATTTTCCTTGAACGCAATGTGCGATCCATGGCCGACGTCCCTCCCGGCGGAATGTTGCGGCACTGCTTGACACTGGCGGATCGGGACGGAAAATCCGCCGTGGTCGATGAGCGGGTCGAACCTTTGGAGACACGACCCGAAACGCACGACGAGTCGGCTTATTATCGACCTCCAAAGGACGAGAAGGTTGCGGCAGCGTTGAATGCCGCCGTCCAGGAGGAGCTAAAATCCGGGGGTGCGCCAAGCGACCCCTTCCCTGCGTTCCTTCACGGTCGTGATGGCGCCCTGGAGTTCGCCGGTTCGTACAAACCCGACGAGTCCCTGCTCTCTTTCTTCGCCAGTCCGGGATTTCCAGCATTATGGTGTCTGAAGGAGCAGTACGGAAGTATTCGTCTCTACCGCGACTGGTCGTTCGGGCCGAATGCGAGGTTGCGCCAGCCGTGCAGCGCGCATGCGCGGAGCGATTTTCTCGACGAGGGTGGAGAGAACCTGCCGCTCGTGCTGTCGCATCTGCACGGCGCGCACAAGCAGAGGCTCCTGGAAGCCCTGCGCAAGCTGTTCGACGGCATCGTGGACCTGCAATGCCCCGTGACGGGCGGCACGGTGGGACTGTTCCTGGAGGAAGCCGGGAACCGCTCGATCCCGGCGACCCGCCTCTCGGACGGGACGTTACGTTACCTTTGCCTGCTGGCGGTCCTGCTGCATCCCGAACCGCCTCCCCTGATCTGTATCGAGGAGCCGGAATTGGGTCTGCACCCGGATCTGCTCCCCACGTTGAGCGACTTGATGCAGGAGGCGTCCGAGCGTACCCAGCTCATCGTGACGACCCACTCGGACATACTTGTCGACACGCTGACGGAGCAGCCGGAAAGTGTCGTCGTCTGCGAGAAACACGACGGACAGACGGAGATGCGGCGTCTCGACAAGGGCGATCTGGAGAAGTGGTTGGAGGACTACAGGCTTGGCGATCTCTGGACTTCGGGCGAGTTGGGCGGCAACCGATGGTGACGGCGACGCTGTACATCGAGGGCGGCGGAGAGAGCAAGGACCTTCGCGCCCGCTTTCGCCAGGGATGGAGCAAGTTCTTCGGCTCGGCCGGCGTCGGCGGCAGGACGAAGATCGTCCGGGGTGGCGGACGCCGACAGACCTTCGACCTCTTCGCCACCGCCGTTTCGGGCTGCACTCGCGGTACGGTCCCGTTCCTGCTCGTGGACAGCGAGGATCCGGTTGCGCCGGAACATTCGGTCTGGCAGCACCTGCACGCCCGTGACGGTTGGACCCGGCCCGCCGGTGCAGGCGAGGATCGGGCGTTCCTGATGGTCCAGGTCATGGAAACTTGGTTCCTGGCGGACCGCGAGGCGTTGCGGAGATACTTCGGTGCGGGGTTCGGAGAGAACGCGCTCAGGACATGGCCCAATCTGGAAGATGTGCCCAAATCGACGGTCCTCACAGCACTCGGACGCGCGACCGCCTCATGCCGTAAATCCTATTCCAAGGGCAAGGTCTCATTCGAGTTGCTGGCGCAAATCGATCCTGCCCGCGTCGAAGCCGCCTGTCCGCACGCCAGAGCGCTCCTGAACGAGTTGAGAGCGTTGTGACGGAAGGAATGTGAAGTGAGACTGCTCTACTACGTCGAGATCCGGAACTTCAAGCACTTCGGCGACGGGCAGCGGATCGAGCTCGATCATCCGGCCGTGCTCATCGGCCCGAACAACTGCGGGAAGACCACGGCAATCCAGGCGATCGCGCTCTGGTCGCAGGCGGTCAGGACGTGGTTCGAAGCGAAAGGAAAATCGACGCCCAGAGAGCGGACGGCCACGTCGCTCAACCGACTGAACATCGTTTCGGTCCCCGTCCGACGCACCCGCTATTTCTGGCACAACGCGGCGGTACGTCGCGGCAATCGCGACGTTCCTCTCCTGATCACCGTGGGCATCCTGCACCGGAACAAGGTCGAACCGGTGACGATGCGCTTTCGGAACCAGGGAGACGAGCTGGTCTACTGCACGCCCGACGACGCGACCCTCGGGAAGCTGGAGGCCGTCGAGACCGCGGCGGGGTTGAACGTGGCGCTGCTCTACCCGATGTCGGGCCTCGAGACCGAGGAAGCGATCCTCCAGCCCGGTCGCATCGACGTCCTGTTGGGGCAAGGGCAGACCGCCCAGGTGCTTCGCAACCTTTGTCTCCTGGTGCTCAAGGATGCGCCGGAAGACTGGCGGCACATCACCGCGTTGATGTCACGACTGTTCTCGGTCGAGCTGGGCGATCCGACCGAAACCGGGCGCGGCAGCATCGATCTCTTCTACCGGCAGGCGAACGTGCGGGAGCCGCTGGACGTCTCCCTTGCAGGGCGCGGGTTCCAGCAGATGCTCCTGATTTTCGCCTACCTTTATTCGCATCGCCGGAGCGTGCTGCTGATCGACGAGCCGGACGCACATCTGGAGATCCTCCGGCAGAAGCAGGTCTACGTGCTCTTGCGGGAGATCGCGGCCCGGAACGAGTCGCAGGTCGTGCTGGTGACCCATTCGGAAGTCATCCTCGACGAAGCACTGGATCACCATCTCACGCTGCTTTTGAGGGGGCGGGCCGACAATCTGGCCGCCAGGACCGACATCCGCAATGCGCTCAAGCACTATGGCGCCGAGCACTATGTCAGGGCGCTCGAACGGGGTTACGTCCTTTATGTCGAGGGCGGGACGGACCTCGCCGTCCTGCAAGCCCTGGCCGAACGCTTGGGCCATCGGGTGGCGAAGGTGTGGGATCAACGGATCAACGCCTTCTACGTACAGGACAATTACCCGGACCCCGATGATCCGGACGCTGAATTGGAGCGGGTGGAAGGAGGGTTCGGGGTGACGCCCCGGAAGCATTTCTTCGCCCTGCGCGAGATGATTCCCGGGCTGCGGGGACTGGCGATCCTGGACAGCGACGGCGGGGCACGATCGGATTCGGACGAAGGCGGGCTCAATGTCGTCTACTGGAAGCGCTACGAAGTTGAAAACTACTTCGTCACTCCCGAGGTGCTGCGCAAGCAGGTCGCTGAACACTACAAGGACTTGCCGCTATTTTTCGGCGAAATTCGCGATGCGTCCGAAGAGTTGCTCGATGCGTTGATCCTGGAACGTGTGTTCGACGGCCGCAAGCAGGATTTCGACACTTGGAAGAGCGCGGGAGCCGACGCGGCGCGTCTGCTGTGGGAAGCGAGGACGGAACGTGTGAAGCTCAGCGACTTCGCCGAAGAGTTCTTTCGCCGTCTCGCGGAAAGGCTCGGAGAGGCGATGCTGCTCCGGAAAGGCGAGCTTCACCGCCTGGTCCGATTCGTCGATCCTTCCTCCATTCCGGCAGAGGTGGGCGAGAAACTCGATCTGCTGGGCGAGATCTTCGATCACGCCAATCCGGGCGAAGAACAACCGGTATCGTCGTGAAGGATGGTTTGCGCGTGAGCCGAACCGACGAGAAGCAGGCAGATCCGGCGGCGGGAATGACATGAGCCTGTCTCAAAATCGGATCGCGAATCGAACCGGCGAAGGCGCCTTCGAGACCGTCATCGAATCCCATCTCCTGGGCAACGGGTACGTCTCCGTCCCCGGTCACGGCTTCGACCGCGAGCGCGCCGTCTTTCCCGAGATCGCGCTCGGGTTCATCCGCGAGACCCAGCCGGTCGAATGGGTCAGGCTGGAAGCGCTTCTCGGCGAGCGGACCGGCGAGCAGGTCCTCGCCGATCTGTGCAAGTGGATGGACCGCAACGGCGCGCTGGCGACGCTGCGCCACGGCTTCAAGTGCTACGGCCGGACGTTGCGCATCGCCTTCTTCAAGGCGGCCCATGCGCTGAACCCGGAGCTCGAAGCGCGATACGCCGCGAACCGCGTCGGGCTCACCCGCCAGCTTCGCTTCTCGCCGCGCTCGGAGCAGTCCCTCGACCTCACCCTGAGCCTGAACGGAGTCCCGGTCTCGACCCTGGAATTGAAGAACCCGCTCACCGGGCAGAGCGTCGAGGATGCGCGCGGGCAGTACCGGCGGGACCGCGACCCGCGCGAGCCGATCTTCGAGTTCAAGCGGCGCACCCTCGTGCACTTCGCCGTGGATACCGAGTCCGTGCTCATGACCACCCGGCTCGCCGGCGCCGCGACCCACTTCCTGCCCTTCGACAAGGGCTGCGGCGGGGGCGCGGGCAACCCGCCCGACCCGAGGGGCCGCGGCTACCGCACCTCGTACCTGTGGGAGGAAGTCCTCGCGCGCGACAGCCTGCTCGACCTGCTGGCGCGCTTCGTCCACCTCCGGACCGGCGAGAAACGCGACGACAAGGGGCGCAAGGTGAAGGTCGAGACGATGATCTTCCCCCGCTACCACCAGCTCGAAGCGGTGCGCCGGCTCGTGGATGCGGCGCGGCGCGAGGGCGCCGGGCACAACGCGCTGGTCGAGCATTCCGCGGGCAGCGGCAAGAGCAACACCATCGCCTGGCTCGCGCACCGTCTGGCCTCGCTGCACGATGCCGGAAACGCCCGCGTCTTCGACAGCGTGATCGTGGTCACGGATCGCGTCGTGCTCGACAGCCAGCTCCAGGACACCATCTACCAGTTCGAGCACAAGCGCGGGGTGGTGCGGAAGATCGATGAAAGCTCGCGCCAGCTCGCCGAGGCGCTGGAGAGCGCAGTTCCGATCGTCGTCACCACGCTGCAGAAGTTCCCCTTCGTCTCCCGCCATCTGCTCAGGATGGCCGAGGAGCGCGAAGCGGAGGCCGGGTCCGGGCCGGAGGCGGAGGCCGGCGCCCTTCCGACCCGCCGCTACGCGGTGGTCATCGACGAGGCGCACAGCTCCCAGGGCGGCGAGACCGCCACCGCGCTCAAGGAAGTGCTGGGCGGCGAGGCGCTGCGCGAAAAGGCGAAGCGGCAGGCGGCGGAAGAGGGCCTGGAAGGCGAGGACCTGGAAGCGCTCTTCCTCGCCATGGCCAAGCGGGGCCGGCAGGCGAACCTGAGCTTCTTCGCCTTCACCGCGACGCCGAAGCACAAGACCCTCAAGGTCTTCGGGCGCGGCGGCGAGCCCGCCCACCGCTACACCATGCGCCAGGCGATCGAGGAAGGCTTCATCCTCGACGTGCTGAAGCACTACACCTCGTACTCCACCTACTACAAGCTTCTCAAGGCCTGCGAGGACGATCCGAACGTGGAGCGCAAGCGGGCCGCCCGCGCCCTGGCCCGCTTCGTGCGGCTGCACCCGCACAACGTCGCGCAGAAGACGGAGGTGATGGTCGAGCACTTCCACACCGCCACCCGCCACCGGATCGGCGGACGCGCCAAGGCGATGGTGGTCACCGGCTCCCGCCTCGAAGCGGTGCGCTACAAGCAGAGCTTCGATCGCTACATCGGGAGCAAGGGCTATCCGATCAAGTCGCTGGTGGCCTTCTCCGGCGCCGTCGAAGACGACCAGGCGCCCGGCGTCGTCTACACCGAGGAGAAGATGAACCAGGGTGTCCGGGAGAAGGAGCTGCCGGAGCACTTCGCGACCGGGGAATACCAGGTGCTGCTCGTCGCGGAGAAGTACCAGACGGGCTTCGACCAGCCCCTGCTGCATACGATGTACGTGGACAAGCGCCTGGCCGGCATCCAGGCCGTGCAGACCCTCTCCCGGCTGAACCGCACCCACCCCTTCAAGGAGGACACCTTCGTCCTCGACTTCGTGAACGAGCGCGACGAGATCCGGGAAGCGTTCAAGACGTACTACGAGGGGGCGGAGATGGGGGAGGAAGCCGATCCGGCCCGGATGTACGCGATCCGGGAAGAGCTCGACGCTTCCGGCATCTACCGCGGCGAGGAAGTCGAGCGTTTCTGCCAGATCTTCTTCAGGCCCCGGCAGCGCCAGAGCCCGCGGGACCACCAGGCGATGAACGCTGCGCTGGACCCGGCGGTGTCGCGCTTTGCCGCGTTGCACGGGGAGAGGGAGGACGAGGCCGAGCTGTGGCGCGGCAAGGTGCAGGCGTTCCGCAACCTCTACGGCTTCCTGAGCCAGGTGATCCCCTACCAGGACTCGGACCTCGAACGCCTCTACACCTTTCTTCGCCACCTGGCGGCGAAGCTCCCGCGCCGGGGTTCCGGCTCCGCGTACCGGTTCGACGACGACGTGCGCCTTCAGTACTACCGCCTCCAGAAGATCAGCGAAGGCTCGATCCCGCTCGCAGAGGGCGACGCGCGCGCCCTCGACGGCCCCACCGAGGTGGGCAGCGGGGCCGCCCGCGAGACGCCGGAGCCTCTGTCGAGGCTGATCGACGTCGTCAACGAACGCTTCGGCACGGACTTCAACGACGCCGATCAGCTCTTCTTCGATCAGATCGTGGAGGCCGCGCTCGCCGACGACACGCTGCGCGAGAGCGCCGCGGTCAATCCCGAGGACAAGTTCGAGCTGGTGTTCGGCAACCTGATCGAGCGCCTGTTCACCGAACGCATGGACCAGAACGAAGAGATCTTCATCCGCTACAAACGACGAGCCCTTCCACCGGGTGGTCAGCCGCTGGATGGCCACCGAGGCGTACCGGCGGCTGCGGCCAGGAGAGCTGGCCGGGTCAGGCGAGCTGGCCGGGCCAGGCGAGCCGACCGGGCCGGGCGCGCTGGCTGGGCCGGGCGCGCTGACCGGGCCGGGTGGGATGGCCGATTCAAGGGAAGCGGCCGATCCGATCGGGCAGTTCGCCGTGGATGAAGTGGCGGGGCTGGCGGAGCCGGACGGTATCGTGCCCGAGCCTGCCGATGGGCTTTCCTTGCCCGCCGGGCATCGACCGGCTCGACCGGAGGGTGTCGAGGCGGAACGCATCGATGGTTCCTCCCCGCCCCCCTGGCTTCCGCCGGCGCGGCCGGATGAGGTGGGCCGGGAGGCGGAGGTTCCGCGGCCCGGCGGTCTCCGTATCGTCGAAGGGCGGCCGGAGGAGCGTTACGTCACCTGCGTCCCCCTCGTCCCGCTGTCCATCGCGGCCGGGGCCTTCGGCGATCCCCGGAGCGTCGAGGCGGAGGAGGACTGGAAGTGGGTCGAGGTGCGCTCCGGGCGGCGCGTGAGGCCGGGGATGTTCGTCGCGCGGATCGCCGGCAGGTCGATGGAGCCCGCGATCCCCGACGGCGCGTATGGCCTGTTCCGCGCGCCGGTGCGGGGCACGCGGCAGGGGAAGACGGTGCTCGTCCGGCTTCGTGACGCCACCGATCCGGAGACAGGGGCACGGTACACGGTGAAGCGCTACGAGAGCGAAAAGGCCGGGGACGGCGATTCCTGGCGACACGCGAGGATCACGTTGAAGCCGAACAACCCCGAGTTCGAACCCATCGTCCTGACCGGCGCGGACGAAGGCGAGATCGCGGTGGTGGCGGAGCTGGTGGAGGTGGTCGCGGTATCGTCCGACGGCCTGGAATCCTGACAATCCCGCGAGCGGATCGAGAGCGCGCAACGCTTGATGCGCGCGCCCTTGGCTCCGACGACGCTCCCGCGCTCTCGCTCCTGCCTCCACCGGGAGAGCGCGTTGCGAACGGACGCCGCCGGTGCCGATCCGCGCCGTCCCGTGAGTGCCCCGGCTCCGGCGGCAACATGGTCCGCGAGCGCCTTCGACCGCCGGAACCGGCCGGTCAGACGGTCGCGCCGGCCGGAAAGACGCCCGACATGAGGATGAAGCCCGGGATCCGCTTGAAGCGATCCGTCCAGCGCCGGACCGCGGGGTAGGGCATCCGCGAGATCCCGCCTTCCTCCGAGAGGATGACGCAGGGGAAGCAGGCGACGTCGGCGATGGTCGGATGGCCGGGCGCGCACAGCCAGTCCCGGCCGGCCTGCTCGGCGAACCACAGATGCTCGTCCAGCACCCGGAACAGCCCGTGCGCACCGGCACGGGCCGCATCCGCGTCGAGCTCGTAGAAGAAGCCTTCCGCGAGCCGGGCGGCCGAGGCGGTCGCCGTGATGCCTTCGGCAAAGGCGAGCCACATGGCGATCTCGCCCAGCGTCCTCGCATCGCCGGTCGGGTACCAGCGTCCGCTCCGGTCGTACCGCGCGGCAAGGTAGGTGAGGATCGCCTGCGCGTCGCGCAGCACCAGATCGCCGTCCTCGATGACGGGAACCTGGCCGAGCGGATTGAGGCGGAGAAACCACGCGCTCTTGTGCTCCCGCCCGGGGTGGAAGTCGATGCGGCGCGTCTCCCACTCGAGGCCGAGGAGGCTGAGGAGCAGCCGGACCTTGTAGCAGTTGCCGGAGAGCTCGTAGTCGTAGAGGGTGATCACGGTCGGACTTCTTTCTCGGCGGCATCCCGGACCGCGGCCAGGGCCGCGTTGTGGCGCCGCAGAACGGCGAGGCGATCGGCCGCGGCGGGCGCGTCCCCGAATGCAGGCCCGCTCGCGAATGCGAGCGCACTCGCGGAGACGGTCGCGGACGTGGGTACAAGCTCGGCGGGGCGCTCGCGCTGGAATGCGGGCGCACCCGCGGAGACGGTCGCGGACGTGGAGGCGGGTACCGGGCGAGGCGCCCGGGCGGTAAACACGCCGTGGATGACGGTGGCGCGTTCGAAGAGCGGCTGAAGCATGAAGCGGAGGTCGCCGTCGCGTCCGCCGAGCACGTGCGCCGTCCAGGGATCCGCCGCGTCCGCCTCCACCCGGACCGGACCGGCCGCGCCGACTTCGTAGTGGATGAAGGCGGCGGCCACCGCGGCCGCGGGAGCGTCCACGTACACGCTGCGCAACGTCGGATCCGGCGCCGTGCGGCCTTCGGCGCCCGCGGGCGAGGCCCCTGTGTCGCTCACGCCGTCCGGTGCGCCTGCGCCTCCCGTTTCGCCGACACCATCCGGCCCCCCGGCCCTGCCCGCGCCGCCGACACCATCCGGCTCCCCGGCCCTGCCCGCGCCGCCGACACCGTCCGGCTTCCCGGTCCTGCCCGCGCCGCCGACACCGTCCGGCTTCCCGGTCCTGCCCGCGCCGCCGACACCATCCGGCCCCTCGGCCCCGCCCGCGCCGTCCGCCCCGTTGCCTCCGCTCGCGCTACCGACACCGTGCACGCCGCTCCCCCCGCTGACACCGACATCGATTCCGCCGTCCCCGTCGCCTTCCTCCGCGAGCCGGACCCATACGAGGCCCTGCCGCTCCGCGCACGGGTAGGCGCGTACCTTGATCGCCGCGGCCGGCGTGAGCCGCGGATGGCAGGGTATCGCGATGCACCGGGCGGAGCCCGATTCGTAGGTCCAGCCGTGGTAGCGGCACTTGAGCGCATGGCCGAGGTTGGTCCCGATGGAGAGCCGGACCCCCCGGTGGGGACACCGGTTCTCCCATGCGTTCACGGTCCCGTCGTCTGCGCGCCAGACCGCGAGTTCCTGTCCGAGCAGGGCGGTGTGGACGACGTGCCGGGGCACGGCGTCCCCGCCCCGGCATACCGGAAACCAGCGGCTGCGGAGACGTTCGGGAAACGATCGATCCACGGCTTCGCTACCCTCGGTCCATCCCCCCGCCCGTTCGAGTCCGCACGGACACGACCGTCAGGCGATCGAACCATGCAGTCCCGGACGTCTCAGGCGGCCGGGATCGCGCCGTAGGTCACGCCGTGCGCGCCCAGCCACCGGCGGAAGGCGAGCGACATGGCGTCGGCCCGTACCGGGATCTCCGCCCGGCGATCGAGCGGCAGCCGCTTGGGGAGCTCGTTTTCCAGGATCGGCTTGTCCTGCGCGAAAATGAGCTGCATGTACCAGCGCGTGGCTTCTTCGTCGAGATCATGGGGGAGGTAGGCGAGCCAGGGATGGGCGATGCACCGCTCCTCGCTCACCGGCTGCACGAACAGCACGATGACGTCCCAGCGCTTCGGCTCGACCGGATTGCTCTTGTAGAGGCAGACCGTGTAGGGCCGGCAGACCTTGTAGACGTAGTCCACCATCATGCCGCCCTCGGCGCTCGGGGAAGCCAGCGGCTGGAAGAAGCGGCACTCGGTGGCCAGGATCTCGTCCTCCTCCGTCACGACCACTTCGTAGGGCTCGACCTCCGTCTGCGGCTCGACGCCCAGGTAGTCGGTGTGGACGAAGGGGAAATGCCCCATGTCGAGGAAGTTCTCGATCGCCCGCAGCCCCGAGACGGCGACCCCGATGGAGCCGCCCGTGATCCGGATGCGGTCCTCCTCGTGGCGTTCGGGGAAATGCACGACGTCGCGGGCGGGCTCGCCGAGGGTGGTGAAGACGTGGCCGTACTCGACACGGGAGGGGAGCGGGGCGCCGTCGCTGCGGCGCCGGACCCGGAAGTCGTCCGGCGAGGCGCCGCACGAGACTTCGAGCGGGACGTCGAGGAGTTGCGTCCCGAAGGAGCCGCGCGCCCGGAGGAAATCCAGCTCGGCGACGGCATGCCAATCGTCGATCAGGATGGGGTCGGCCCCGCCCATCTTCTCCTCCCCTGCCGTTTGCGTTGCCGCGGCGCGAGCGCAGGACGAACAACCGATGCAGTACGGGAAACCACGCTATCACGATGGGGAAACGGTTGACCAGGATTCGATCCGCACCGGACGGATCCGTTTGTTGCCGGCACACCTTGCCGGAGGCGGAGGGTTGCCGCACCGGACCGCCGGCGTCACGTCTCCTCTCCAGTCGGGGGCAACCCTTGACGCGCGGCCTGGCCTCGACGACCTGCCACGGGAGGTCGGGTCCAACCGGTCGCCCGGAATGCGAGGTGCAGGGCGTCTTCGATCCACGCGATCCGTTGTGCCGGCGTCGCGGCGAGGGCGGCGTCGAGCCGGGCCTCCCGGCTCCCTTCCCAGGTCCCGCACCGCCACGGATCGGCCTTGCTTCGATGGTCGTTCATTGCGACGGGTTCTTCGATCGCTTGGCGCGAATACGCTCCAGGTGGCCCACGTCGTCCAGATCCAGGGGGCGGCCCGCGTCACGCTTCATGGCAATCAGATCGTCGATCGACGCAACGCGAACCCCGACACCGTTCAGGTCGATGACGTCGGCCCGGTTCCAGAGGGCATCGAAGTCGACCGGGTGTCGGGCGAACAGATCGACGGCCCGCATCGGATTGCTCAGGTCGATCATCGGAAACACCACCATTCCCTTCTCCGTGATCCACGACTCCCGAATCGAGGGATCGGCAAAGTCGGTTGCCTTCACCGGCGCGCTCGGGCTCAGGCCGAGCCCGGTGAGGGCGTCCACAATCCTGCGAGCCGGATCGGGAGCGAGATCGACGACCAGATCGACGTCCGCGGTCAAACGCGGCGCGCACGAAGGTCAGACCCGGCCGCCAGCCTCACCCGGCCGCCGCGATCGCCTCGCGCAGCCGCCCCAGATCGGCCGCGCACCGCCTGGCCTGCCTTCCCCCCGGCGCCGATTCGGCCAGCGCGCGCATGTTCGATACGTCCTCGGCGTACTCGGCAAGCCGCCGCTCGTGGCTGGCGCGGGTCTTGGTGCACACGAGGGTGAAGGGGCGGCCCCGGCGCTCGGTCACGTGCGTGAGGTCGAGCCGGTGGCGCTCGATGATCTGGTGCAGGTGGGCGCGCAGCTCCTGGCGCAGCGGGAAGCGCGCCGTCTCGGTTACCGGGTCCTTGCAGAAGGCCTTCAGCTTCGTGCAGTGCTCGCAACGGCACTTGACGGGGGCCGCGATCTTCCAGTTCCGCGGCGGCTGGGGCGGCGTCGCGCTGCGCGCCAGCAGGAAGTCCGCGGCATGGCGCCACAACGACGCGAAGGGGGCGGCGTCCGCCAGGCCCGCTTGCGCGGACAGCGCCCGCAGCGCCGCCGGCAGGGTGCGGTCCGGCGTGACGGTCCGCGGGTGGGCGACCACCGCGTCGGCCGCAGCCCCGGCCTCCTTCGTCAATCTCCAGCGCCAGGCCAGAGCGAAGAGATCGCGCACCGCCGCGTCCCCGATGGTCTTCGACCGGGTGGCGCCCCGGACGAACCCCCACTCGGGGTCCGGCTCCGGCGTGCGTCCCTTCGTGCGGCCCGCCAGTGCGCCGGGCAGGGCGGAGAGGGCCGCACGCACGCCTTTGCGCAATGCGCCGCGCCAGGAGGCGTCGGAGCTTGCGGGGCCGCCGTGCTCCTCGTCGAGGCGGCGCAGGAGCGCGAGTGTGTCCTTGGTGCGCCGCGCGAAGTGCGCTTCGACCAGAGCCGGCAGGAAGCTTCCCGCGGCCTTCGGCCCGACCAGGGTGATCGCCGCCGCCAGCGCTTCGTTCTCGCCGCCGCTGTAGCTCGACAGGACCACCTCGCGCAGGAAGCGCCCGGTGCGGGCCTCGTCCCCGAGCCTGCACAGCAACGCGAGCATCCCGATGCGGGCTTCCTTGTCGCGGCCTTGCCGCGTGGACGCCCACAGATCGATCAGCCTCGAAACCAGGCCCTCGATCCTGTCGTCCGCGACCCCGCCGTTGCGGTCGAGCGCCTCCGCCACCCAGGCGACGGCGCCCCCGAGCCCCGCGCTCGCCACGATGTCCAGGGCCTTCGCCCGCGGCCAGAGCACGAAGGCGGCGCGGCGGTAGGCGCGATGCAGGGTCGCCCCCTCGTTGCCCGAGGCCTCGTGCAGTCGCTGGCTGTCCGGCTTCGCATCGTCGAGCGCACCGGCGGGCAGCAGCTCCCCGGATTCCAGCGGAATCTCCGCAAACGGCGGCCGGCCCCCGTCCCGTCCCGCCCAGCCGTCGAGCCAGCGCCGGTCGTCGAACACCTCGTCGATGTCCATGTCCGCGACGTCGCCCTCGTCCCAGCCCCCGCCATACCGGCCGCCATACCCGCCATGCCAGCCGAAGACGTAATCGCCCTTGAACGTCGCCTCCCCGGACTCCTCGACGTGGACGATGGCCGCGTAGAGCTCGCACCCGGCGCACTCCGCCGCCGGCGCCAGGACCTGCGCCAGGGCCGCGTCGGTGTTCTTCAAGGTGGCGAAGGACAGCCCCGATGCGCTGTACTCGTGGTCGAGCAACCAGACCAGCTTGTCGGGCGCCCCTTCGTCGCGGCTCCACTCGGCGAGCTGCTCCGCGACCCCGGCGATCTGCCTGCCGTAGTCGGGCGCCTCGCGCGGCGTGTCCCGGTCTCCGGGGCGGAGGCACAGGTTGAAGACCAGCGAGAGGCGATGGCCTTCGAGCACGGGCCGGATCTCGTGCGTGCAGTCGGCGTAGAAGGCCGCGAACGCCAGCTCGGAGGGCTCCTCCGCACGCATGTCGACGGTGACCTCGCGGTCGTGGTGGCGGACGACGAGCTCGCCGCCGGCGCCCGCGACCGGCAGCGAGAGCGAGAGGGTCGCGATCATCCGGTCCGCCTTCTCGGTGTCGCGGTGCGGCAGGAAGAACCCGCCCGGCTCGTAGACGAGCAGCTTGTAGAGCCGGGCGTCGAGCCGTTCGCTCGGGCAGCCGAGACCCGACGCCGCCGCATCGAGGATGCGCGCGAAGGTCTCCGGCCACGCGCCCCCTCCCAGACGCACCCTGTCCGCGTCGATCTGCCAGCAGTCGCGGACCGAGGCGTCCACCAGGGTCTCCGGCCCCTTGCCGTAGGGCGCACGCTCGGCTGCTTCGATCAAGGCGCGCGCCTGCGCCTCTGGGACGGGGAAGGACACCATGCCGACCCCCTCGACCTCCAGCCGCGGCATGGGCGCGAGCAGCCTGCCGTGGGCGCAGAAGTCGCCCGGTCGGTCGATGGAGCGCAGCAGTGTCTCGAGCCGCGCGTGTCCGGCGGCGTATTCGACATCGGGGGCACTCATGAGGGCATCCTCCGGGGGTCGACGATGCAGGGGCGGGAGCATGTCGGAGATGGGACGGCGGCGGCAAGTCCGGCTCCGGCGGCTCCGGCCCCGGCAGGTGGCAAGCCCGGTCCCGGTGGGGGTGGCCCGGCCTCGGCAGGCGGTTGCTTGATCCAGGGTCCCCGGCATGGGAGGAGGTCGGGACATCCTGATATCCGTGGGTTGGCTACCACCTGACCTCACCTCGCTCGCCCGCGCGGCGCTGTGGCCGCCGACCGACAACGACTTCGACAACGGAATGCTCGTCACCGGGGTCAGCGGCGCGGAGCCCTTCGATCCGGCGGTGATCGACGATCTCGACTGGGTCGGGTTCGAGGACTGGATCGTGGACCGCGCCTGCGAGGGTGGCGATTGGGAAGCATCGAAAACGCCGCGGTCCGGGGACGGCGGCGTGGACGCCGTATTGCGGCATCGCCGCCGGCGCGCGACCGCCGCCGTGGTCCAGGCGAAACACACGACCGATCATGACCGTCCGGTCGGCGAAGCGGCGGTTCGCGAGCTCCTGCGCGCGAACGGTCGCTACGACGTGCGCAACCCGCAGCTCGTCGCGGTCACCAATGCCCGCGGCTTCACCGACGGCGCCCGGCGACTTGCGCTGCAACGCGACGTGAAGCTTGTCGACCGAGACCGGCTCGGCCTCTGGCCGAACCATGTGCTCGGTTGAGGTTTCTCCTTGACGGTCGCCGGTACAGCGCAAGTCGCCGTGGACGGGACGACGTACTCCCCGGAACGACCGGTCGATGGACGGGGACCAGGTCGACCGCTACCATCCGGCAACCTTCCCGTGGACGATCGATCCGATGAACTATCCTGTCATCATCCGAGCGGAATCCGCGCATCGATACGTGGCCCAACCATTGGGCATCCCGGAAGCTAGGGTAGTGGCGACGACCCAGGAGGAAGCCGTTGCCCAGGTCACGGAGACCCTTGGAGACTGGCTTGCTACCGCCAAGGTGATCCATGTGGCGGTCCCGGATGAGCATCCTGGCAACCCATGGCTCCGGACGTTTGGGCGTTCGGCTGCCGATCCGGATTTTCCCGAGTTCCTTGAAGAGCTTCAGCGCCAGCGTACCGACTGCCGTTCTTGCCCTGTGTCGCGCGCGCAGGACGGCTGGCCGATGTGACGAAGCATCATGCTACCACAGCGGACCGCCGACTCATTCATTCGTCTCCGTGTCGCAGCAATTTCCGCTAACGCTCCGAAGCAGGGTTCTCCTGCCCGATTTCGTGGGAATCCAGACGGCTTGAGCGTCAAATCGCGGCGATTTCACGATGCTTTTCGAGTTAGCGGAAATTGCTGTCCGTGTCGTCACCGATTTGCCTTCGGATAATCTCTTTGACAAAATCCGGCAAAGGAATTCCATAAGCTGCTGCGTTTTCTCTGATCTTGTCGTACTGAGAAACGCTCTCATCTTCCCAGATCAGATCCAATCGCCTGATCTGTTTCATTGCGACGTGTGAATAATCCTCCGGATACGCCCAATAACATGAGCGACATATGACGGGATCCCGGATTCGTTTCCAGTTATCACAGTGCTCGCACGACCAGGATTTGGCCCGGTTGGCCGATCCACACAAAAGCATGAAGTCATCCGGCTGCACTGTTCTTCTATCGGCATCTCCCGCTATTTCGTATGGAGTACGATGGTCGATCTGCAACATATGTTCATCCATATTTTCAAGATATATGAAACACCTGCAACCATGAATTTCTATAAGTTTTGTCTTTAGTTCTTTCGAAAGGGCGGTTCTACCGTCGATACGCTTGAATCGGATCTTCGACAGATCGCCGAAACGATATGCCCCTATTTTCCGCCCGGTCGAGGCTGTAACCCGATAGGTCTCCAGGGGAATTCCGAGCTCCCTCACATCACGAGCCGCCCTTGGTGGATGATCATATCCGTATTTATCCCTCAGCTCCTCATTTGTAATGTATCCATGCTCCAAAATGTGATCGAGAACGGTCCTTGGACGCTTCGCTGTAACGGAGCGACAAAAATCCAGAAACCATTCAGGATATTCAGTCATATATTGCCGGCTCTTCCAGAAGTCGAATTTGATCATGATGCCGCCGGGGAATATAGGTCTTCCGTACACCTACTTCTTCGGCTAAAGATCGAGAAAGATAAAGAGATTCGACGGTAATCGCATTCTGGCCCAACAGGGTTGCCTGAGTCGAACGTCCTGCTTCGATCTCGATCAATACGAGATCCAGGTGATCCGGGAGCTGTTTGCCGTATGATTTGGAACCCAGACGGCCATCGTAACTCACTAGATATCGAACTCCTTTCCGGTTCAGATAATCCAGTCCCGCGACAAAATGATCGAAATAGATGCCGGATACATATCGATGGTCACGTGCATGACAGATCCCTTGATAAGGAGGATCCATATAGACAACGTCATCTGCATGAACAGATGAAAAGACATCTCGGAAATCATGTGATGTAAAAATCGACTTTCCACGTAACAACATGGACACCGTCATGATGTTTTTTCGCATCTTTGCAGGATTGGTTCCCAGACGGCGTTTGTCAGGGCTTTGATTGAAATTGCCATTGCCATTATAGCGGATCGCGCCTTTTACGCATCTGGCAAGTAGATAAAGTAATAGCCTGGGATCATCCGTCCGATTGAATTCGTCACGGATAAAATAATAATGTCTCAAATGCCCGGTATCGCGATCGTGCCAAATGGATTGGTAGGAATCTGCGACCTCATCCGGCCGATTCACAATCAACGAGAGGAGCTCGGATAGCGGACGATTCAGGTCATTCAGCCAGTATTCCCTACTTCGTCCCTTGCTGGCGCAAGCAATCGAAATCGCACCTGAACCCGCAAACGGCTCTACTAGTCGATCCATCTTGTGCGGCATATGATCAAGAATTCGCAGCGCTAGATTACGCTTGCTTCCTTGATACTGGAAAGGCTGTGGAGCATTCATGTTGCCGCACCGGACCGCTGGCGTCGCGTCTCCTCTCCAGTCGGGGGCAACCCTTGACGCGCGGCTTGGTCTCGACGACCTGCCAGACGACCTGCCACGGGAGGTCGGAACCGACGGGTCGCCCGGAATGCGAGGTGCAGGGCGTCTTCGAGCCACGCGATCCGTTGTGCCGGCGTCGCGGCGAGGGCGGCGTCGAGCCGGGCCTCCCGGCTCCCTTCCCAGGTCCCGCACCGCCACGGATCGGCCTTGCTTCGATGATCGTTCATTGCGACGGGTTCTTCTCTCTCGAACATGCTCACGCCGGCGCTCCGCGGGCGTATTCTGGACAGTTTACGCCGGTGACGGGAGTTTGCACGGACAATACATGCCACGCGGCTCTGCCCGAAACCCCAGGATGCGCCCGGGAGCGAGCTTTCGGCCCTCGCGGATGCGGCCCGGCCCCTGGCGGACCGAGACGCACCGGCAGGACAGGAGCGCCACGGGCGAGCATAATCCGGGACGCACCATACAGCGGTCGCCCGGGCATGACGGATGTGCGCCTGTCCGTGCCTCGACCCCGTCTTGCACGTTGGCGGTGGAAATCATCCCCATCCGGCGCTACACCACACCCGGAACATGGATTGACAGGAGAAAAGGACCATGACGAAGCGATACACACGCAGGGACGTCCTGAAGCGGTCAGCCGCAGCCGCGGCCGGGGCGCTCGCCGCCGTCCCGGCCACGTTCCCCCGGCTCGCGGCGGCCGACGACGTCCTCAAGGTCGGGATCGTCTACGTCTCGCCGATCGCGGAGATCGGCTGGACCAGGCAGCACAGTCTCGGGGCCGAGGCCATCGCCGCCGCGTTCGGCGATCGGGTGGACGTGACCGCGCTCGACAACGTCTACGACCCGCAGTCCGCCGAGCGGGTGTTCGCCGAGCTGGCGAGCACTGGCAACCGGCTCATCTTCGGGACCAGCTTTTCGCACGGCACACCGATGCTGAAGGTGGCGCCCCGCTTCCCCGACGTGGCCTTCGAGCACTGCTCCGGCCTCAAGCACCTCGACAACCTCGGCACCTTCGAGGCCAAGTACTACGAGGGGACGTATCTCGCAGGGATCGCGGCCGGGCACGTGACCCGATCGAAGAAGCTCGGCTTCATCGGCGGCTTCCCCATCCCCGACATCGTGGGGCCGGGCAACGCCATGCTGCTCGGCGCGCAGAGCGTCGATCCCTCCACCACCTGCCACGTGATCTTCCTCAACTCCTGGTACGACCCCGCGAAGGAGAAGGAAGCCACCGCCACCCTGGTCTCCCAGGGCTGCGACGTCATCTGCTCCATGACCGACACCGCCACCGGCGTGCAGGTGGCCGAGCAGAAGGGCGCGTGGTCCATCGGCTACGCGAGCGACATGCGCAGCTTCGGGCCGACGAAGAACCTCACCTCCTTCATGCTCGACTGGAGCAGCATCTACGTGGGCGCGGCGAAGGACGTGCTCGACGGTACCTGGAAGTCCGAGGTGCGCTGGCAGGGCGTGAAGGAAGGCGTGGTCACGATGGCTCCCTGGAACGAGCAGCTTCCGCCGGCCGTGCTCGACCGGCTCGCGAAAACGGAAGCGGCGATCCGGGACGGCTCCCTGCACCCGTATGCGGGCGAGCTCCGGGACCAGCAGGGCAAGGTCCGCGCCGCGAAGGGAAGCCGGCTGCCCGACGCCGACATCCGCGGCTTCAACTGGTTCGTCGAGGGCATGGTCGGCAACCTCCAGGGCTGACGGAGCCTTGCCCGGATCGGGGCGGCGCGGGGACGCGGTGCGGGCCGCGGGCGCGATGACCCCACGTCTCGAACTGCGCGGCATCACCAAGACCTTCCCCGGCGTCGTGGCGAACAACGGCGTATCGCTTGCCGTGATGCCGGGGGAGATCCACGCCGTGCTCGGCGAGAACGGGGCCGGCAAGAGCACCCTGATGAAGATCGTCTACGGGGCGACGGCCGCGGATCGGGGCGAGATCTTCTGGGACGGCGAGCCGGTGCGGATCCCGAGCCCGGCGGCGGCCCGGCAGCTCGGCATCGGCATGGTGTACCAGCACTTCTCGCTGTTCGAGTCGGTGTCCGTCGCGGAGAACATCGCGGTGGCGGTGGACGAGCCCTTCGATCTCCCGGCGCTCTCCGCCCGCGTCCGCGAGCTCTCGCAACGCTACGGCCTGCCGCTCGACCCCGGCCGCCTCCTCGGCCACCTCTCCGTGGGCGAGCGCCAGCGCGTCGAGATCGTGCGCTGCCTCCTGCAGCACCCCAGGTTGCTGATCCTCGACGAGCCGACTTCGGTGCTCACCCCCCAGGCCGTGAAGCGCCTGTTCGAGACCCTGCGCGTGATCGCGGCGGAAGGGTGCAGCCTCCTCTACATCAGCCACAAGCTCGAAGAGATCCGCGCGCTCTGCGACAACGCCACCGTCCTGCGGCGCGGCGCGGTCGCCGGCGGCGCCGATCCGAAAGTGGCGTCGTCCGCCGAGCTTGCGGCGCTGATGACCGGCGCCGCGCTCCCCGAGACCCGCCGCGCGCCCGCGCGCCCGGAGCCCGCGCCGCGCATCGAAGTGCGGGGCTTGAACGCCACTCCCGAGGATCCTTTCGGCGTGCCTCTCAGGGACGTCTCCTTCGCTGTCCACCCCGGCGAGATCGCCGGCATCGCGGGCGTCTCGGGCAACGGCCAGACCGAGCTGGCGGCGCTGCTGAGCGGGGAGCGGACCCTCCCCGAACAGGACGCCATCCTTCTCGACGGGGAGCCCGTGGCGCATCTGGACGCCGGCGCCCGGCGCGACCGGGGTCTCGCCTTCGTGCCGGAAGACCGCCTCGGGCGCGGCGTGGTCCCGCTCATGTCCTTGCGCGAGAACGCGATCCTCACCGCCCACCGCAGCGGCATGGTCCGCCGCGGGATGCTGCGGCGCCGCAAGGCGGACGGCTATGCGCGCGAGGTGATCGCCCGGTTCAACGTGCACTGCACGGGCACCGTCGCGACCGCCCGCTCCCTGTCGGGCGGCAACCTGCAGAAGTACATCGTGGGGCGCGAGATCGCCCTTTCTCCCCGGGTGCTCGTGGTCTCGCAGCCGACCTGGGGCCTCGACGTCGCCGCCGCCGCCGCCATCCGCCAGGCGCTGATCGACCTGAGCCGCCAATCGACGGCGGTGCTGGTGATCTCGGAGGAGCTGGACGAGCTGTTCGAGATCTGCGATCGCATCCTGGTGCTCTACGAAGGCCGCCTGTCGGCATCCCGCGAGCGGGGGGAGGCCAGCATCGAGGAGATCGGCCTGCTGATGGCGGGCATGGACGCCGGTGCAGGTACGGGGACGGGGCAGGACATGGGCATGGACACGGATGCGGGCGCCGGCCCGGGACGCGCGGGGGAATAGGCCGGGACCCATGCGCCTGCGCTTCGAGCCGCGCCCGACCCCTTCGTTCGCCATGCAGGTCCTGGCGCCGGTGGCGGCGCTCGGGCTGACGGTGGCGGCCGGCTGCGTCCTGTTCGCGCTGCTCGACCTCGATCCGGTCGAGACCTTGCGGATCTTCTTCGTCCGGCCGCTGAGCTCGGCCAACGGCGTCTCCGAGTGGCTGCTCAAGGCGTCGCCGCTCATCCTGATCGGGCTCGGGCTGGCCGTCGGCTTCCGGGCGAACGTCTGGAACATCGGGGCCGAGGGCATGTTCGTCATCGGCGCCATCTGCGCGTGCGGACCCGCCCTTGCCTTCGGCGAAGGCGGCCACGCCTGGCTCCTGCCGCTCATGGCGCTGGCCGGCGCCGCCGGCGGCATGGCCTGGGCCGCGGTGCCCGCCTTCCTCCGGGTGCGCTTCAACGCCAACGAGATCCTCGTCACCCTGATGCTGAACTACGTGGCGATCCTGCTGCTCGGCTACCTGGTGCGCGGGCCGTGGCGCGACCCCTACGGCTTCAATTATCCGCAGACCGCGATCTTCGGGCCCTCCGCCCTGTTCGATCCCCTGATCGGCGGCTACCGCGTCAACACCTCGATCTTCATCACCCTGGTGATGGTGGCCGCCGCCTGGGTGTTCATCCGGTGGAGCTTCGCCGGCTACCGCATGACGGTGGGAGGCGCGGCGCCGGCCGCGGCGCGCTTCGCGGGCTTTCGCGAATCGCGGGCGATCTGGCTCGGCCTCCTGGTCGGCGGCGGCTGCGCCGGCCTCGCGGGCATGATGGAGGCCGCCGGCCCCCTCGGGCAGCTCTCGCCCACCATCTCGCCGGGCTACGGCTTCGCCGCGATCATCGTGGCGTTCATCGGCCGCCTGCATCCCTTCGGGATCGTGCTCGGCGGGCTCCTCCTCTCGCTCCTGTACATGGGCGGCGAATCGGCGCAGATCATGCTGAAGCTTCCGGCCGCGCTCACCCGCACGTTCCAGGGCATGCTGCTCTTCTTCCTGCTGGCGGCCGATTTCATGATCGACTACCGGCCCCGCCTCGTCGGGCGGCGCTGACGTGGACGTCGCGATCGCGATCGTCACCGGCACGGTCGTCGCCGCGACCCCGCTGCTCTTCGCGGCGATGGGCGAGCTGGTGGTGGAGCGTTCCGGCGTGCTGAACCTCGGGATCGAGGGCATGATGCTGATCGGCGCGGTGACCGCCTTCTCCCTGTCGCTCGCGGGCTGGCCGGCGCCGGTCGCGGCGCTGGCCGCGGTGGCCGCCGGCGCGGCGTCGTCGCTGCTGTTCGGGGGGCTCGCCCTCACCCTGCTCGCCAACCAGTACGCGGCCGGGATCGCCCTCGCGATCCTGGGGAGCGGACTCTCGGCCTTCATCGGCCGGGACTTCGGCGCGGCGCCGATCGAGCCTGTCGGGCCGATCCACGTCCCGGTGCTCTCGGAGGTTCCCTTCATCGGGCCGGTGCTGTTCGGATACGACCCGATGGTGTATCTGGCGCTGGCCCTGTTCGGCGCCATCTGGTGGGTGCTGTACCGCACCAAGGCGGGGCTGGTCATCCGGATCATCGGGGAGAATCCGCAGGCCGCGCACGACGTCGGCTACCGGGTGATCCCGATCCGCTACGCCACGGTCGTCTTCGGCGGGGCCATGGCGGGCCTCGGCGGGGCCTATCTCGCGCTCGCCTACACCCCGCTGTGGGTCGAGAACCTGACCTCGGGCCGGGGCTGGATCGCGCTCGCGCTGGTCGTCTTCGCGAGCTGGCGGCCGTTGCGCGTGCTGCTGGGGGCGCTGCTCTTCGGGGGCGTGAACATCCTCCAGTTCCACGCCCAGAGCCAGGGGATCGGCATTCCCTCCGAGCTTCTCTCCGCACTCCCCTACCTGGCGACGATCCTCGTGCTGGTGCTCATCTCGCGGAACCGCCGGATGCAGAAGGTGAACTTCCCCGCCTCCCTCGCCAGGCCTTTCCGCCCGGGCCACTGACGCGGGGACAGGGACGGGCGGCAGTACCCTTTCTTGCAGCGGGGCGCCGGCGACGGTGCATCACGCCGAAGTCCTACGGGCGATCAGCCGATCCGCCCATTCCGCCATCTCCCGGTTGTCCCTCATCCTGCGCCTCCGTATTCCGGTTGGGGGCGCCGCCATGACCGTGGTACCGTCGTTCGCGACCGCCACGACATCACGAGGGCCGCGTTCGGGGAACGCCGCTCCACCGTATCGAAGGGACCGCCCATGCGCCGACCCGACCTCTCCGCCCTGTCTCGTGCCGCGGTCGAGTACCCGAGCTCCGACGGCAAGCCCCTGGCCGAGAACGACGCCCAGCTCGCCGCCATCCTGTACGCCGTCGGTGTGCTGCGGGTTCGCTTCGCGGGGCGCCGGGACGCATACGTGTCCGGGGACCTGCTCATCTACTACGAGGAGGGGAGCCCGCGGGCGTCGGTGGCGCCGGACGTGTTCGTGGTGTTCGGGGTCGAAGACCGGATGCGGATGAGCTACAAGGTGTGGGAGGAGGGGAAGGGGCCGGACTTCGTGCTGGAGGTGGCGTCGCCGGGCACGTGGCGGGAGGACGTGGGGCCGAAGCGGGAGGTGTATGCGCGGATGGGGGTGGGGGAGTACTGGCTGTACGACCCGCTGGGGGAGCACCTGTGGCCGGTGCTGCAGGGGTATCGGCTGGTGGGTGGCGGGTACGGGCGGCAGGCGGCGGTGGAGTCGGTGGACGGGAGGTTGGGGCTGCACAGCGAGACGTTGGGTCTGGAGCTGTGGGCGGGGGATGGGGAGATGCGTTTCCGCGACCCGGTGACGGGCCAGGACCTTCTCAGTCATTCCGAGGAGCATGCCGCACGCCAAGCCGCCGAAGCGCGCGTTGCGGAGCTGGAGATGCTCATCGGCGAGAAGCGTGGCTGAACGATCATCCTACCCCGGCTCGATCCGGTACTCGTGGGTGATCTCGACGCTGGCCCGCAGCATCGCGGTGGCGGAGCAGTATTTTTCGGCGGAGAGGTCCACGGCGCGGCGCACCGCGCTCTCCCGCAGCCCGGCGCCGCTCACCACGAACACCATGTGGATGCGCGTGAACACCGCGGGCACTGCGTCCGCGCGCTCGGCTTCGAGCTCCACCCGGCAGTCCGCGACCGTCTGGCGGGCCTTGCGCAGGATCGTGACCACGTCGAAGGCGCTGCACGCGCCGAGCCCGATGAGCAGGGTCTCCAGGGGGCGCGGCCCGACGTTGCGGCCCCCCGCCTCGGGCGCACCGTCGATCACCACGGCGTGCCCGCTTCCGGATTCGCCGACGAAGGCGACTCCGTCGAGCCATTTCACGGTCGCGCGCATCGCCCGTGTTCCATCATGCCGTCATTCATCGCAGAACAGCTCCCGCAGCTTCCCCCCCGGACGCTCGGCGCGCATGAACGCCTCACCGACCAGGAATCCGTGCACCCCGGCCGCGCGCAGGCGGGCGACGTCGGTGCGGGTGTGGATGCCGCTTTCGGTGATCACGGTGCGGCCGGCGGGGATGCGTTCGATCAGCGCCAGGGTGGTGTCGAGGGTGGTCTTGAAGGTGCGGAGATCGCGGTTGTTGATCCCGAGCAGCAGCGGCTCCAGGTGGGCGGCCCGTTCGAGGTCGGCCGCGTCGTGCACCTCCACGAGGACGTCCATGCCGAGATGCACGGCGAGTCCCGCGAGATCGTTGAGCTGCGCATCCCCGAGGGCGGCGACGATGAGGAGGATGCAGTCGGCCCCGAGCGCCCGCGCCTCGTAGATCTGGTAGGGGTCGATCACGAAGTCCTTGCGCAGCACCGGCAGCCCGGCCGCCGAACGGGCTGCAACGAGGTGGTGGTCGGCGCCCTGGAAGAACGTCTCATCGGTGAGCACCGAGAGCGCCGCCGCGCCGCCCGCGGCGTAGTCGCGCGTGATCGTGCCTGGATCGAAGTCCTCGCGCAGCAGGCCCCGGCTCGGCGACGCCTTCTTCAGCTCGGCGATGACCGCCGCTTCGCCAGCCGCGATGCGGGATTCGAGCGCCGCGGCGAATCCGCGCGGCGCGGCTTGCGCCTCGGCCCGTTCACCGAGCGCACGCAAGGGAGTGCGCTCCGCGCGGGCGGAGACCTCGCGCGCCTTGTGGCGGATGATCCGCAGGAGGATGTCCGGGCAGTCCCGAAGGATGCCGGCCGGAGCAGAGGGATCGGCCGGCGGCGTGTCCGGCCGCAGGTTGTGCCCGGTCATGCGCGCGCCGGCGCCCGCCTGGTCCGCACCTTGCCGGCTGCGACGCTCTACTGCCGCCTCCTCGGGTTGGCCGCACCTACGCATTGCTCAGGGCCACGAGCCGATCGAGGGCGGCCGATGCCCGTCCGGAGGCGATACTCTCGCGCGCGTGGCCGATCCCCTCCTTGAGGCTCGGCGCGACGCCGCTCACATGGATCGCCGCCGCGGCGTTGAGGATCGTGACGTCCGCCGCCGGCCCCGGAGCTCCGGCGAGCACCGAGCGGATCATGCCGAGGCTCGCTTGCGGCGAATCGACGGTGATCGATTCGACCGGTGCGGGCGTGAATCCGAGCGTGCCCGCGTCCAGGGCGTAGCAGCGCACCTCGCCGTCGCGCAGCTCCGCCACGTGGGTTGGGGCGCCGAGGCTCAGCTCGTCGAGCCCGTCTTCGGAGTGCACCACCATCACGTGCTCGCTCCCCAGCTCCAGGAGCACCCGGGCGAGCGGCTCGACGAGATCGCGGGCGAAGACGCCGATGACCTGGCGGAGCGCGCCCGCCGGGTTGGTGAGGGGGCCGAGCACGTTGAAGATCGTGCGCACCGCCATCTCGCGCCGGGGACCGACGGCGTGCTTCATCGCGCCGTGGTGGGCCGGAGCGAACAGGAAACCCACGCCGGCCTCGTCGATGCAGCGCGCGATCCGCTCCGGAGGGAGGTCGAGCCGGACCCCGGCCGCCTCCAGCACGTCGGCGCTCCCCGAGCGGCCGGAGACCGAGCGGTTGCCGTGCTTCGCGACCCTTGCGCCGGCGCCGGCCGCGACGAGCGCGCCCGCGGTCGAGACGTTGAACGTCCCGCGGGCGTCGCCCCCGGTGCCGCAGGTATCGACGAGGCGCGTCCTGTCGACCTCGACGCGGGTCGCCAGACGCCGCATCACCGCCGCCGCGGCGGCGATCTCCTCCACCGTCTCGCCCTTCATGCGCAGCCCGACCAGGAAGCCGCCGACCTGCGCCGGCGTGCATTCGCCGGTCATGATGGCGTGCATGACGGCGGTCATCTGCGTGCCGTCGAGATCCTGCCGCTCGACGACGGCGCGGATGGCTGATTGGATGTCCATTGTTTGTGCTCTTGCCGGCGCGGCGCGCCGGAGGCTTGTTCCGGGCGCCGATTATGTCACCGGCAGCGCGATGCGTTCAGGCGCCGCGGGCCGGACTGCACCGGATGCCGGCTCCGGCCGCCCGCCGTCGGCCAGGACGTCCGGCCGGAGGCGGCGATCGACGGTCGGGAGTCCGGCCCAAATGATCTTTCCGTCTGCATGGTCGAGATCACGCAACATTCCGGTCACTGGGGAAGGATCTGTCCCAACCCGGCGGAGCCGCTCCCGGAACGCAGATTCCCGCTTGCGTGGGGGAATGACCAATGCGGGCAGGATGCTCGCGCTCCCAAGGGGCCGGTTTCACGGAACCAAACGCCGGTTGGTGGGAAAAATCTTCATCAGTTTTGTCGAAGACTTCACGGGTAAGAGACTATCGCGACAGGATGACGGTTTCCGGCTTCGGCGTCATCGCTCCGGGCAGGATGACGTCGTATCCGGAGATCCGGGGACGAGCCGCCGCATTTGGACAGGCCATTTGCGACACCCTCCTCACCGGCCGGGGCGCTCCACCGCCGGGGTGTCCGCCGGCGCCTCGAAGTACAGCCCGACCAGTTCCTCCAGCGAGTCGACGACCACGTCCGGGCCGGCTTCCGAGGCGTCCCGCCCGTGGTTGTAGCCGTAGCCGACGCATACCACCCTCATGCCGGCCGCCCGCGCCGCTCCCACGTCGTTGCGCGAATCACCGACGAACAGCGAATGTTCGACGGCGACGCCGAGTCTGGAGCAGGCGTGGGTCAGCGGCAACGGGTCGGGCTTGCGGCGCGGGAGGGAATCGCCACCGATCACCAGCGCGAAGTGGCCGAGCAGCTCGAAATGCGCGAGAAGCTCGACGGCGGGGGCGTGCGGCTTGTTGGTGATGCAGGCGAGGGTCGCGCCACGCGCGCGCAACGCCGCGAGCCCTTCCCGCACCCCGGGATAGACACGGCTGCGATCGTGGCCGTGGGCGGCATGGAGATCGAGGAACACCGCGCACGCTTCACGGCTCAGGTCCGGGTCCGCCACCGCCGCGTCCGGTTCGCCGGTGAGGGCGCGGTCGATGAGCCGCTCCACGCCGTTTCCGACCCAGTCGCGTACGAGCGCTTCCCCTCTCGCGGGGACGCCGAAGCACTGCATCGTCCGGTCGATGCACCAGGCGAGATCGGGGACCGTGTCGACGAGGGTTCCATCGAGATCGAAGGCGACGAGCTTCGGCGGCGTCGCGGCGAGGGTATGCGCCGGTCCGTGCGGAGTCGGGTTCATCCGGCCGGGCCGGCGTTCGGGCGGGTGCGCGGACACGTGTCTTCGCCATGGCCGAAGAAACGGCGCAGGCCGCCGGGGCAGCGGAATGCGAACGGGGCGCGGACGTACGGCTTCGGTCCGCCGGCGGCGCAGAACCGGGCCGGCGCATCCGGGAACGGCTCGATCTCCACCGGTGCGAACCCTGTCCCTCGCACGCGGTCGAGGAAGTCCTTCCTGTACATCCAGGCGCCGCCGTTCGCGGCGAACCCGTCCTTGCCGATACCGGGCTGCTCCCGGCGGAACTCGTCCGCGGTACGGGCGCCGTCGGCGCCGTGATGCGTGTCGATCATCATCGATCCCTTTCCGCTCAGAGCCAGCCGCGCTCGACGAAAGAGACCACCTCCCCGTCCCCGATCACGAAATGATCGAGGAGCCTCACGTCCACCAGGGCCAGGGCGTCGCGCAGCTTGTGGGTGATCTCGTGGTCCGTGAGGCTCGGCTCGGCGACGCCCGAGGGGTGGTTGTGCGCCGCGATCAGCGCCGCCGCGTTGAGCTCCAGCGCGCGCTTGGCGACCTCGCGCGGGTGCACGCTCGCGCCGTGGATGGTGCCCCGGAACATCTCTTCGAAGCAGATGGTCCGGTGCCGGTTGTCGAGGAACAGGCACGCGAACACCTCGTGCGGCCGGGAGCGCAGCCGGGCGCACAGGAAGCGGCTGGTGTGGTCGGGGTTGGTGAATGCGTCGATACGGCGAATCCGCTCTTCGAAGTAGCGGGTGGCGAGCTCCAGCGCGCCCTTGAGCAGCGCCGAGCGGGCGGGCCCGATCCCCGAAAGGGTGGAGAGACGATCGGGGCCCAGGTCGAGGAGTCCACGCAGCCCCTGCGTCTGCTCCAGCGCCGTGCGCGCGACATCGACGGCGGAGGCCCCGCGGGTGCCGGTCTGGATGAACAGCGCGAGCAGCTCCGCGTTGGAGAGCGCCCCCGGTCCGTGGGTGAGCAGCTTCTCGCGCGGGCGCTCCTCGCGCGGCCAATCGGTGATGGGCATGGGCGTTCCCGTGTCGCCGGTTCCGTTGCCGGCCCGCCCGTGGTGGTGAGCCGGTGAGACAGGCAGGGTAAACTCTAGCCGCCATGTCGAGACTACCCAACCGCCGGATCGTGCTGGGCGTCGCGGGCGGCATCGCGGCCTACAAGTCTGCCGACCTCGTTCGACGATTGTACGACCGGGGCTTCGAGGTGCGGGTCGTGATGACCGCCGCCGCGCGCGAGTTCGTGGCTCCGCTGACCTTCCAGGCCCTCTCCTCCAATCCGGTGCACTGCGATCTGCTCGACGAGCAGGCCGAGGCCGGGATGGGACACATCGAGCTCGCCCGGTGGGCGGATCTCGTGCTCATCGCGCCCGCCACCGCCGGCGTGCTGGCCCGGCTCGCCCACGGCTTCGCCGACGACCTCCTCACCACCCTGTGCCTCGCGACGACGGCGCCGTTGGTGCTCGCACCGGCGATGAACCGCCGGATGTGGCAGGCGGCGGCGACGCGGGCGAACGTGCTGACCTTGCTCGACCGGGGCGTCGCGATGCTCGGCCCCGGAGAAGGCGACCAGGCGTGCGGGGAGGTCGGGCCGGGCCGGATGCTCGAGCCGGCGGAGATCGCGGATCGGATCGCGGCCCGGCTTCGTGGCGGGGCGCTCGACGGGGTGAAGGTCCTCGTGACCGCCGGCCCGACGCGCGAGGCCCTCGATCCGGTGCGCTGCCTCACCAACCACAGCTCCGGAAAGATGGGATACGCGGTTGCGGGGGCGGCCCGGGAGGCGGGCGCCCGCGTCTCCCTGGTGAGCGGCCCCACCGCGCTGCCGCCGCCTGCCGGCGTCGAGCGCGTCGACGTGACGAGCGCCGGGGAGATGTACGCCGAAGTCATGGCGCGGGCGGCGGACTGCGACGTCTTCATCGCTGCCGCGGCCGTCGCGGACTACCGCCCGGCTCGTTGCGCGGAGCAGAAGATCAAGAAAGGCGAGGGGCCGGCCGCCGTCGAACTCGTGCGCACGCCGGACATCCTCGCCGGCGTGGCGGCGATGGACGGCGGTCCGTTCACGGCAGGGTTCGCGGCGGAGACGGAGTCGGTGCAGGCGCATGCACGGGACAAGCTCGAACGCAAGGGGCTCGACATGATCGCGGCGAACCGCGTGGGGCTCCCGGACCGCGGGTTCGCGAGCGAGCGCAACGCGCTGAGCGTGCTGTGGCGTGGCGGCGGCCGGGAGCTCGCGCTCGCCCCGAAGCCCGAGCTCGCCCGGCGCTTCATCGCACTCGTCGCCGATCGGTATCGTGCGGAACATCCGCCTTCGGGTTCCCGATCCGAGGGCCGCTCACCCACCGGAAAGAGGAGGCCATGAACGAGCACAGCATCCGGCTCAAGGTCCTTGATGCGAGGATCGGACCCGAGTTCCCGTTCCCGCGCTACGAGACCGAGGGGGCGGCGGGGCTCGACCTGCGGGCCTGCATCGATGCGCCGGCCGAGTTCGCGCCGGGCGGGACCGACCTCGTGCCGAGCGGTATCGCCGTCCACATCGCCGATCCGGGCCTCGCGGCGGTGGTGCTGCCCCGTTCCGGCCTCGGACACCGGCACGGCATCGTGCTCGGCAACCTAGTCGGGCTGATCGATTCCGACTACCAGGGACAGATATTCATCTCGGTATGGAACAGGGGCCGCGAGCCCTTTACGATCGAACCGGGTGAGAGGATCGCCCAGCTCGTCTTCCTTCCCGTCGTCCGTCCCCGCTTCGAGGTCGTCGAAGCCTTCGACGAAACCGAACGCGGCGAAAGCGGGTTCGGCCATTCCGGCCGGACGTGAGCGGAGTGCTCCGATGCCGTTGAACCGACCAGGTGAAGAAGGGCAGGGACGGATGCCGCCGCCCGCCGGGGCGGCAAGCTCCGCTCCGGCGCCCGGGCGTCCGGAGGTGCTTCCCGCGTCCATCTTCCGCGCCTACGACGTCCGCGGCGTCGTCGGCGACACCCTCACCGCGGGGATCGTCCGGCGGATCGGTCGCGCGATCGGCGCGGAGGCGCACCGCCGGGGCGTACGGACGCTGGTCCTGGGCCGCGACGGACGCCACTCCAGCCCCGAGCTGCTCGATGCGCTCACCAGAGGGGTGCGCGAGAGTGGCCGCGACGTCATCGACGTCGGGCGGGTGCCGACTCCGCTGCTCTATTTCGCAACGGAGCACCTCGGCACCGGCAGCGGGGTCATGGTCACCGGCAGCCACAACCCCCCCGAGTACAACGGGTTGAAGATCCTCCTCGCCGGAGAGTCTCTGCACGGCGATGCGATCCAGGGCCTCAAGCGCCGGATCGAAGAGGACGATCCCGGAACCGGTACCGGCGTCGATGCCGGGATTGACGCCGCATCCGCCACCGTGGCCGTCACCGGACGGGGCGGCCTCCGGAGCGCGGAGGTGATCGAAGACTACATCCACCGGGTCCACGAGGAGATCCCCGCCGGGTCCGGCCGCGACGCCAGAAAGATCGTCATCGACTGCGGCAACGGCGCCGCCGGAGACGTCGCGCCGAGACTGTTCAGAACCCTCGGGCACGACGTCGTCGAGCTCTACTGCGACGTCGACGGCGACTTCCCCAACCACCACCCCGACCCGAGCGTACCGGCGAACCTCCGGGATCTGATCGCGGCGGTGCGGGCGCACGCGGCGGACCTCGGGCTGGCGTTCGACGGCGACGGGGACCGTCTCGGGGTCGTCGATGGGGAAGGGACCATCATCTGGCCGGACCGGCAGATGATGCTGTTCGCCGGCGACGTGCTGGCGAACCATCCCGGAGCCGAGGTCGTCTTCGACGTGAAGTGCTCCAACCTGTTGCCGGCGATGATCGAGAAGCTCGGGGGGCGGCCGGTCATGTCGAAGACCGGCCACTCCTTCATCAAGACCCGGCTCCGGCAGACCGGCGCGCCGCTCGCGGGCGAGATGAGCGGGCACATCTTCTTCGCGGACCGCTGGTACGGCTTCGACGACGCGCTCTACGCCGCGGTCCGCCTCGTGCGGATCCTGACCGGCCTCGGGGAGCCCGCGTCCCGGGTGTTTGCGCGGTTCCCGTCGGCCAGCGGCACCCCGGAGCTCCGGTTGAGGGTCGGGGAAGGCGGACAGGCGAGGTGGGTCGAGGCGCTGCTCGCCGACGACCATTTCCCCGATGCGAAGAAGACGACCATCGACGGCCTGCGGGCCGACTTTGCCGACGGATGGGGCCTCGTCCGCGCTTCGAACACCGAACCGAGCCTGGTGCTGCGCTTCGAGGGAGCGGACGATGCGGCCCTCGAACGCATCAAGGGGGAATTCAGGCGGGCGCTGCTCTCCGTCGATCCCTCGCTGGATCTGCCGTTTTGAGCGCGAGCGCCCTCCCGTGACTCGAAGCTCCGAAGCGGCGGTGCGGACCGCGAAGGTCCTCATCGAGGCGCTGCCCTACATCCGGCGTTTCCAGGGCAAGACCATCGTGGTCAAGTACGGCGGGGCGGCGATGGAAAGCGACGCCCTCAAGGGCGGCTTCGCGCGCGACGTCGTCCTGATGCAGCTCGTCGGCATGAACCCGGTGGTGGTGCACGGCGGCGGTCCCCAGATCGGTCGGCTGCTGGCCCGGATCGGCAAGGAGTCGCGCTTTGTCGACGGCATGCGCGTCACCGACTCCGAGACCATGGACGTGGTCGAGATGGTGCTCGGCGGCCTCGTCAACAAGGAAATCGTGAACCTCGTCAACCGGCACGGGGGCAACGCGGTCGGGCTCACCGGGAAGGACGGCGGGCTCATCCACGCCCGCAAGCTCACCGTGAGCCGCAGCCGCCCGGAGCTGGAAGCCCCCGAGATCATCGACATCGGCCACGTCGGCGAGGTCACGCGCATCGACACCGGGGCGCTGGAGCACCTCGCGCGCGGCGGCTTCATCCCGATCATCGCGCCGATCGGCACGGGTGACGGCGGAGAGTCCTACAACATCAACGCGGACCTCGTGGCAGGGAAGATCGCGCAGGCGCTCTGGGCGGAGAAGCTGATGCTCCTGACCAACACGCCGGGCCTGCTCGACCGGGAGGGTGCGCTGATTCCCTCGCTGGACGTACAGGCGGTGGAGGCCCTGATCGCGGACGGAACCATCGGCGGCGGCATGCTGCCCAAGGTACGGTGTGCGCTCGACGCGGTCCAGGGCGGCGTCCACACCGCCCAGATCATCGACGGCCGGGTCGAGCACGCCGTCCTGCTCGAAGTGTTCACGAGCGAGGGCATGGGCACGTTCATCAGCCGGAGGGAACGATCTTGAACGCGCCCCGCCCGGTCCCGCGCCGCCAGCAAATCCTCGAAGCGCTGGCCCGGGAGATCGAGCGGCATCCCGCGTCGAGGATCACCACCGCACGCCTCGCCGGCGTGGTAGGGGTGTCGGAGGCGGCCCTCTACCGCCACTTTCCCGGCAAGGCCGCGATGTTCGAGGCTCTCATCGAATTCTCGGAGGAGGCGGTGTTCGGGCTCGTCAACCGGATCCTCGCCGAGGAGCGCGACGGAGGGCGGCGCTGCTGCGAGCGGGTCGTCGGAGTGGTGCTCGGGTTCTCTGAGCGCAACGCCGGGATCACCCGGGTGCTCATCGGCGAGGCCCTGGTCGGTGAGGATCGGGCGCTCTCGCAACGGGTGGCCCGGTTCTTCGACCGGCTGGAAACGCAATTGCGCATCCTCATCCGCGACGCCGAGGACGCGGACCTCACCCAGCGCAGCCAAGCCGCCGCGAGCGCCAACCTCATCACTGCGTTCATCCTCGGCCGGATGCACCGGTTCAGCACCAGCGAGTTCACCCGCAGCCCGACCGAACACCTTGACCGGCAGTGGGCGATGCTCGCCGGCGCGGTCTTCGGCTGAAGGTCGGGCGCGGGTGGTGGAAAGCGGATGGACTTTCGTCTGGTGGCGTCGTTTTCCCTGGCAGGGGGGCTCGCCGCCATTGCCTGCATGGGCGCCTTCGGGTGGCCCCGGGCCCTTCGATCCCTCATGACTTCCGCGCGATGTCACCGGCAGCCGCCTGGCACGCGCTACGCGGGGGATGAGGCCGGGCGGCAACGGTGCCGACCTGGAACAAGGGAGACGATCGGAAGCCGATCGGTGGCAGCGACGATCGAACACGAAGACGCCGTGCGGCTTGGCGCGGCCGATGTCCCCTACGTGCTCAAGCGCGTACCGCGCCGGCGCCACGTCCAACTCTTCCTCAACGACAAAGGGACGATCGAAGTGCGCGCCCCGTGGCGGTTCAGCCTGCTCCGGGCGCGGAAGGCGCTGCACGAGAACGCCGAATGGGTCCTGCGCGTCCTTGAGAGCAGGCGCGCGAAGCTCGCGCGGCGGCCCCGTCTGATCACCGGCGCCCACCTCCCCTATCTCGACGAGTCGTTGTGCCTCGACGTCCGGCCGCCGGTCCGGATCGACCTGTTCGACGATTCCCGGACCCGGCGCGGCCGCGTGGAGCGCCGGGGGCCGGTCCTGCAAGTCAGCACCACGTCCGCCGGCGACGACGACGAGCTGCGGGGTCTGCTGGAAGGCTGGTATCGCAAGGAGGCTGCCGTCCACCTTTCCCACCGGATCGTGCACTATGCCTCCCGCCTCGGCGTGCGGCCCTCGCGGGTGACCGTCCGCGGGCAGCGCTCGCGATGGGGAAGCTGCTCCGCCAAGGGCACCGTGAGCCTGAACTGGCGCCTGATGCTGACGCCCGGCGAGCTGGTCGACTACGTCGTCGTCCACGAACTGTGCCATCTGCGCCATCTGAACCATTCGCCGCGCTTCTGGGCGATGGTGGGCGGCATCCTCCCCGACTACCAGTGCCGTCGGCGGCGACTCAACGCGCTCCAGGACCATCTTCCCCTGTAGGCGCCACCACGGCCGTATCCCCGTTTACAACGAAGAGGAATCGATCGAGGAGGCCCTGAAGACCATCGTTTCGGTGATGCGGAAAAGCAATTTTCGCTACGATCTTGTTGTCGCAGACGACGGCGGCACGGATATGAGCTTCAGATTGAGCGGCGACCTGCACGGGCAGGATCCGTGATACTTCTCCCTTCTTGAACCCTCTTCTGCCAAGTGACGGACGATGGACATCCGAACCTACCTCCGCGGCGAGGACGTACAGCTCACCACGCACTTCCACCTGCGGGAGATGGAGTGCCGGTGCGGGGAGTGTCCGACGACACTGGTCTCGCATCACCACATGGCTCGTCTGGAGGAGCTTCGCGAGCGACTCGGCGGGCACGCCGTCACGATCACCTCCGGCTTCCGTTGCGGCGCGCACAACCTGGCTTGCGGCGGGCATACGAACTCGCAGCACTGCGACGGGATCGCCACGGACATCATGGCGCGAGGTTGCTCGCCGGACGAGGTCGCCGACGAAGCCGGCGCGCTGGGCTTCGACGGCATCGGCCGCTACGACACGTTCACCCACCTCGATTCCCGCGGCTATCGCTCGCGGTGGGACAGGCGCGCGAGGAAGTGATGCCCGGCGGGGCCGTCCGCCGGTCCGTCGCGTTCCCATACGCCTCGGGCGGCGGGCACCCGCGGTACCCGAGGGCCCGATCGCCGGGCCAAGGGGGCAGGGCCGCGAAGCCGGGGAAAGATCAACGACACGGAGACCCGCACAGATGCTCAGCAACTCCCGCATCGAAGCCGCTTACCGCGAACACACCCGCCGCTCCGCCGCCTTGGCCAGGGAAGCGCAGGAGCTGTTCCCGAGCGGGATCACCCACGACGGCCGCAGGCTGAACCCGTACACGATCTACGTCGATCGCGCCGAGGGTCCACGCAAGTGGGATGTCGACGGGAACGAGTACGTCGACTACTTCGGGGGGCACGGTGCTCTGCTGCTCGGCCACCACCACTCCGAGATCGACCGGGCCGTCGCCGGCGCCCTCGCCCGCGGCACCCATTTCGGGGCCAGCCACGAAGGGGAGGTCCGCTGGGCGCAGGCGGTCAAGGCGCTGGTGCCGTCCACGGAGCGCGTCCGGTTCACGGCCTCCGGGACCGAGGCCACCCATCTTGCGCTCCGCGTCGCCCGCGCCGCCACCGGCCGGCGCAAGGTGGTGCGCTTTCGGACCCACTTCCACGGCTGGCACGACCACATGGCCCACGGCTTCGCCTCCCATTTCGACGGGACTCCGACCCCCGGCGTCCTGGAGGGAGTCGCGGGGAGCGTGATCCTGCTCGATCCGGACGACGAGTCCGCGATGCGCGAGACCTTCGCGCAGGATCCGGACATCGCGGCGGTGATTCTGGAGCCCACCGGGGCGAGCTTCGGGCTCGTGCCCGTCCGGCCCTCGTTTCTCGAAGCGTTGCGCGAAGCGAGCGAGGCGGCCGGTGCGGTGCTCGTCTTCGACGAAGTGGTGACCGGCTTCCGGGTCTCGCCGGGCGGCGCCCAGGGCGAGTTCGGCATCCTCCCCGACCTCAGTACCTTCGCCAAGATCCTGGCCGGCGGACTCCCCGGGGGTGCGCTCGGGGGGCGCAAGGATCTGCTCGACTGCCTCGACTTCGAGGCGGCGGACGCGAAGGAGCGCGAAAAGATCGGCCATCAGGGAACGTACAACGCGAACCCGGTGTCCGCCGCGGCCGGCACGGAGATGCTGCGCATCGTCGGATCGAGCGACGCCTGCGCCCGCGCCAACCGCTTCGGGGAGGCTCTCCGCGCCGCCCTGAACGCGGCCCTGATCGAGGAGGACGTCCCGTGGGCCGCGTACGGCACGTTCTCCGGCTTCCACCTGTTCCTGAACCCCGGCCGGCGACCCATCCGTCCCGACCGCTTCGACCCCCATGCGATCCCTTACCAGGAGCTCAAGACGAACCCGCCGGGTCTCGCCGATCGGTTCCGGCTCGCGATGCTCGTGAACGGCGTGGACCTCACGGGCTCGCCGAGCGGAACCATTTCCGCCGCGCACGGCAGCGCCGAGCTGGCCGACACGGCGGATGCGTTCCGGGAGTCGCTACGGATGCTGAAGGCCGAAGAAGCCATCTGAGAGAAGAGCGGCCGGCTCCTGCAAGGCGCGCCCCGTCCGTCTTCATCCGCCGCGAGGGACCCGGAACCGGATCATGCCCGGCGCGCTGCCGCCGGGGGTCGTCGCGCCCGCGAAGCACGGCGCCGCCTCCCGGCCCAACCGGCCGCCGCTCGGGGACGGGGCGCTACCTCCGGCCCACGCCACCGGAATCGCTCGACCTGACCTCGCTCAACAGCCATTCGCGAAAGTTTCTGGCGGCGCCTGACAGGCGTTGCGCACTCTGGTAGGCGAGATAGTAGGCCTCGCTGCTGGGAAGGCCGGCCCTGTCGAGACAAGGTTCGAGACCGATCTGCGCGACCAGGCGATCCGTCGTCGGCGCGCGGGCGAGCGCTGCGCCGTACCCCGCCGCCGCCATGAACAGGGCGATCTCGGTGGTGTCGGCGAAGCAGATCTGGTGGGAGGGGATCTCATCGATCTGCATCGACTGCAACATCCGGGGCCAGTTGATCTGGTGGGTGGCAACCTGGATCAGCCGATGACGCAAAAGGTCGCCCGGCGTTCGAATGGAACGGGCGACGGCCGCGGAGGCGACCGGATAGATGGTTTCGTCGAGCAGGCGGTCGCATTGCGACCAGCTTCGGTGCACCGGACCGAACGGGATCTGCAGCTCCGACCCGGCGCGCTGGAAATCCTGATCGTGGTAGCCGCCGGTGAGGCGCAACCGGATCCGCGGAAACGATTGCGAAAAAAGCGGGAAGCCTCGGGGCCAGCCAACCGGTCGCAAACACCAGGACGCACTGCAGCGCGAGGGTATCGACCTTGTCCCTGCCGAAGAGTGAATCCGCGGTCTCCTCGACCGTGTTCAACGCCTGGCGCACGGCGGGCAGGAATGCGTGACCGGCATCGGTCAGTTCGACCTGCCGCGGACCGCGTTTGAACAGCTCCACCCCGAATGCGTCTCAAGCGCCTTGATTTGCTGGCTGACCGCCGAGGGGCTCATGTTCAGCGTTTCGGCGGCACGCGCAAGGCTCTCGGTGCGGGCTGCCGCCTCGAACACGCGCAACCAGTTCAGGGAAGGGATGCCGCGACGCAGCCGGACCGGCGCCCAAGGGAGGTTCGGGCACCTGGAGTGGCGGTCGGCCGGTGCGGTCACGCGCATCGATCCGGCCGGACCGGCGCGGCGCCTCGCGTACCCGCCACGGGCACAACGGGCATTTGCATGACGTGTTCCGGATCGTGGCAGGACATCGAGCGTCCGGCGGCGTGCGCGAGAAGCCTCGTACCGGCCGCCGCCTCGAGCAAGTCGCCGCCCCGGAGAATGCTGCGACGCATCCGGGGCTGTTTCAAGCAGCCGAGATCAAGTTTTTCTAAATCTGAGGATAGAAAAACGTCGTCTGGCGGCCGTTTTCGCAGCGGTTTCTGATGCTGCTGGTCGCGATCGCGGCCTGGACCTGGTTCACGCCGTCACTGGAGCGCGCCGTCACCTTTCAACCCGGCTGGATGCTGGAGATCCTGTTGCGCAACCTGTGCATCGTGCTGGCGGTCGCGGGTGGCCTGCACCTGTTCCTTTTCACCTTTCGCAAACAGGCGACACCTGGGACAGTTCGACGTCGAGACCGGTGAAGCCCTCGCGGGGCCCGTCTGCATCGACCTCGAAACCTTCGAGGTCAGGAACGAATCCGGGACGCTGTACCTGAGGCTCTGAAGCCGTTGCCCGTGCGGCGGCGATTCGGATCACGGTTCAACGGCAATGGCGTCGCGGCGTGTCCCGCGATGGGCCACGGCGCGCCGCCGGAACACGGCCGGGCGGGGCAGGGGCGCACCGGTACCGTCACTGCTGGAAGATCCGCTCCTCGACCGCCAGCACCGCCGCTTCGACCCGCGACCGCAGTTCGAGCTTTCTCAGGATCGACCGAACGTGCAGCTTCACCGTCCCGTCGGCGATGCCGAGCTCGCGCGCGATGGCCTTGTTGCTGAGTCCCTCCGCGAGATGGCGGAGGATTTCGAGCTCGCGCGGCGTGAGCGAGGAGAACCGGCCCCTCTGGCCGGATTCCATCGTCTCTCCCTTGACGATCTTCGCGAGGACGCTCGTCATCTCGGGAGCGACGACCGTCTCTCCATCCACGACCGCACCGAGGGCGTCCACGAGCCTGTCCGGCTCCATGTCCTTGAGGAGGTAGCCTCGCGCGCCCGCGCGCAGCGAGGTGACGAGATCGCGCTCGTCGCTGCTCGTGGTGAGCATCACCACCGCGCAGCCCGGATCGTGCGCCACAAGCCGTTCGAGCACGGACAGCCCGTCGAGCTCGGGCATGCGCAGATCGAGGAGAACGACGTCGGGACCGCGCTCGGCGGCGAGGCGGCACCCCTCCTCGCCGTCGCCGACCGCCGCGCACACCTCGATGCCGCGGCGCTCCAGCAGCTCGCTCAGACCGCTGCGGAACAGCGTGTGGTCGTCGATGACCATCACCTGGAGCCGGCCGCGGCCGGTGGTGGATTCAGCGGACCCGGTGGACATGGCACGGGCGTCGCCGCGGAGTGGACGTCTCTCCGATCTCCGGACCGGCACCCGCGCGCCGGGAGCGGCCGGCCGATTCAGTGTCCCCGGTGGACAGGGCAGGGGCGCCACCGGGAAGCGGGGGCGTCTCCGGCCACCGGGCCGGCTCCTGCAAGCCGGCCGCGGCCGGTGGATTCGGTGGACGAGGCGACGCGGCGACTTCGGCCGGCGCCCGGGGAAAGGTCAGGGTGACGCGCGTGCCCTCGCCCGGTTCGCTTTCGACGGCGAGCGTGCCGCCGAGCCAGCGGGCGCGCTCGCGCATCACCGACAGGCCGATGTGCTCGCCCGGAGCGTCGCCGCAGCGCGGCGTGGAGAACCCTTCCCCGTCGTCTTCCACGAGCACCCGTACCGAGGCGGCGTCGCCACGGACAAGCACGCGCGCGAGGTTGCCGCCGCCGTGGGCGCAGGCGTTCGCAAGCGCCTCGCCCACGATGCGCACCACCTGAAGCTGCGGGCCGGCCGGAAGCTCCGGCATCTCGCCGTCGATCTGGAGGCGCACGGCCAGTGCGCTCCGGGCGGTGCAGCGCGCGGCCGTCTCCTCCAGCGCGGTGCGCAGATCGCGCCCGCCGACCGGCGCCCGGAAGCCGGCGATCAGCTCGCGCAGTTCGACGTTCGCGGCGTCGAGCGTCGTCCGGATCCGTGCGAGCTCCCGGGAGGCGCGGCCGGCGCCGGCCCCGGCGAGGGAGTCGGCGAGCATGTCCGCCTGCAGGCGCAGGCTCGCAATGGTCTGGGCCAGGGAGTCGTGCAGCTCGTACGCGATGGCCGCGCGCTCGCGCACGATCGACAGCCTCTTCGACTCGTCATCGGTCCGCGCCTTGGCGATCGACATGCCCAGATGGCGGCCGACGCTCAGCAGCAGCCGACGCCGCCCACCCGGCTCGGCAGAGGGCGCGGCAGGCCCGGACGATTCGGTGAACAGGCAGATGAGGCCGAGATTCACCCCCTTGTGATCGAGCGGAACCGGGATCACGCCGGCGCCGGCCTCGCCAAGGGCAGGAGGCGATACGTCGGTGCGCTCGCCGGCACCGCCCGCATCGGGCTCGAATCCTTCAGGGCACTCGCCGATGCGCACCGCCACGGAGGTCTCGCCGGCCGCGTCGCGCAGGCAGACCATCGCGCCGCGGGCCCCGACCATCTCCGTCATCGACTCCGCCGAGACCCGGAGGATCTCGTCGATCGAGTCGAGCCGATGGATCGACGCAGCGACTTCGTACAGCAGCTCCAGCGAGGCGTTCTTCTCCCGCAGCCGCTCCGTCTGGCGGCACACCACGTCGTCCATGTCGTTCGCGAGCCGTTCGAGCGCCTCGGACAGGCGGTTGATGTGGAACGCGAGCTTGCGGTACGCGCCGCCCTTCCCCCGTGCCGGCACCCGGGTGGAAAAATCCCCCGAGCACATCCCCAGTGCCCAGGTGTAGAGCTCGGAGAGCGGGGCGTGGAGGTCGCGGCGCACCCTGTGCATCGCGACGCACGCCATCGCCGCCGCGAGCGCGACGGCGACGAGGAGCACCGTCAAGGCCACGCCGGCCGGCGCCGCTCCCCGATACCACGCCGCCGCCGCGCCCGCGGCGACCACCAGCGCGGCGAGCAACGTTCCCATCAGCGCGTCGAGCGTGCGGGGCCCCCGCGCCGCGTCGTCGCGCGCCCAGTCGTCTGCGGGCATCACGAGCCGGTTGAACACGGTACGCGGCCCGGCCGGCAGATCCGGCCGCTCGGCGGGGTCGGCTCGCGGGGCGTTCATTCGGTGGGCGATGGCGTGTCGTGGTCCGGCCCGGCATTGTAGCCGCTCCGCGCTCCTCTGAATCGGCGCTGGAAGACGGCCGGGGTCCTGTCGTGCGCCCCCATGGGTCGTCGAAAGCCACGGGGATGAGCGCCGACGTCGGTGGGTCCGGAGCGAGGACGACGAGAGGCCCTTTCCCGGAGGAGGAAGGGGGGGACCGGAGCCTGGCCGGCGAAGGTGCGCCTTCAGGACGATGCGGCGCACAAGGGGTGATCCCGAAGGGGTGATCCGGGGGGCATCCGCCCGAATCGCGCCGACGTTCTCTTATGATACGGCGTGCCGTGCGCCGCGCTCCCCGAAAGCCGCCGCGCGGCCCCGTTCGCTGCCCGAGACCTCGCCCGCCCATGTCCATGCGAATCACACTGGTTCTCCATCTCCTGCTCCTCGCACTCGTCGCGGTCAACGCGGCCTACGTGCTCGACTGGCCGCCGTGGACGGCCGCGGTCCCGATCGCGGCGGCGGCCGGCGCGCTGGCGGTGGCGGGACGCACCGCCGCGCCCGGCCGCCGCCGTGCGCTCCTCGCCTGCCTGCGGGGGCTCGGCACCCTCGGCCTCGTGGTGGTGGCGGGCATCCTCGTGGCGCCGGCGTGGGAGGTGATCGGCGCCGGCGCCGGCGTCTCCGGCGCGGGCCGCATGGCGCCGATGTTCGTCGCCGCGCTCGCGCTCTACGGTGCACACCTCGGGATCGACGCCGCGCTCTCCGGCACCGGCGGGGAGGATCTGGAGCGGCTCGCGAGCCTGCTCTCCGGTCCGCGCCTGCTGCCCGCCTTCATCACCGCGCTCCTGCTGAGCGCGGGCTTCATTCTTGCGCTGGAATGGATTGCCCGCGGGGTCGAGGACGCGCAGGTCGTCACCCACCGCTTTCTCGAACGCGGGATCATCCCGCCGATCACCGTGCTGCTGTTCTTCTGGGGGCTGCTGCTCCTCCTCGGCAAGCAGTGGAACGGCTGGTATCTCCGCAGCGCCCTGCGGCGCTGGCGCAGGGGGGAGCCGGGGGGAGCGGCGGCGCCGGTGGTCGCGAGCCTGGAGGCGCTGGGCGCCGGAACCGCGCGGCTGGAGGAGAGCCTCGCGCTGCTGTGGCGCCGGTACGAGGAATCCTACCTTCTGCCCCGCTACATCAGTTGGTCGGTGCCGATCCTGGGGTTCATCGGCACCGTGCTCGGCATCTCGCTCGCCGCCGACGGGATCCGCCGGATCATCGCCTCCGACACCGGGCTGTCCGGCCTCTCCGGCGATCTGAGCGGGGCCATCGCGCCCCTCGGGATCGCCTTCGACACGACCCTCGTCGCCCTGTCCCTGAGCGTGGTGCTGACGCTGTTCCTCTCCCTCGTCCAGCGCGGGGAGGAGCGCATCCTGAGCGCGATCGAGTGGGAAGCGCGGGGGGCGCACCGTGGCGGATGAGGACCGGCGCGGCCCGCTCTCCGCCCTCGCCCGCCAGGAGGAGAACAACGCGCCGATGATGGCGATCTTCGGCGGCATGTTCGCGCTGATGCTCGTCTTCGTCCTGCTGGTCAACCTCTTCTCGAGCGAGGCGGTGCGCGAACGCCTGGAGCGGACCTCCGAGCACGGCCTCCACCGGATCGAGCGCATGGACGGCGGGGCGGGCTACGTGGTGATCGTCTTTCCGGGGACGCTGCGCATCGTGGAGACCGGCGCGGGGGCGCCGGCCGGAGCGATCTGCGCGCCGGGCAGCGCCTTCGTCGACTATGTGCGGCGCGTCTATGCCGAGGATCGGGACCAGATCGTGTTCTTCATCCTGGAGGGAAGCATCGGGACGATGTTCGAGGCGCGCGAATGCCTGCGCGGCATGTGGCCGGACCGGACGCTGACCATCGGCTGGGTCATCGCGGACGACGAGCTCCTGAAGTCCGTCTCCCTCGACGACATCCCGGCGTACATCCGCGACTACGCCGGAGAGCCGCCGTGATCCGCCGCTCCCGGCGCCTGCCCGACTTCGCGGGTGTCGCCCTCGTGGACATCCTGGCCAACGGCGTGGCCATGCTCATCATCGTCATCGTGGTGAGCATCGCCGCCCGGGTGGAGCGCGAGGAGCGCCACGCCGAGCAGGCGGACGAGATCGCCGCGGTCATGAGCCACAAGTTCAGCACCTCGCTGGTGCTGAACAGCCTCGCGGCGAGCCCTCCGGCCCGCCTCCACGACTACGAGACCTCGCCCCTGGACCGGACGCTCGATCCCGAGCTGCTGCCCATCCTGGAGCTGCACCCGGGATTCGTGCGCGAGTTCTATTCCGGGACGATCTGGACCCGCCGCGATCTGCTCCGGGAGCACGGTGGCCTGGGCGCCTGGGTCGCCGGGTTCACCGGGGAGCAGAGGCAGCGCCTGCGGGTCGACGTCTACGGCGTCGCCCAGTTCTACCTGACGATGGCGATCCTCCGCGAGCACGGCATCCGGGTATACCACTGGCACTTCCTGACCGGGCCGCTCTCCCTCGCCGACGCGTCGCGCTGCCCGCCGGGGGTCGCGGGGAAGGACTGCGCGGGCGCCGGCGCGGACGAGACGCCGACGCCGCTGCCCCGGCTCGCTCGCGAGGAACGCGGCTCCTCCCGGCGCGGCGGACTCGCACGACTCGGGCTCGACACGCCCGACCGGCTCGGGGGATCCGGCGGGCCGGGGGGAGACCGAGACTCCGAATGGACGCCGTCCGGGCTGCTTCCGGGAGCAGGGCCGGGCGGGGCGGGCGCCGCTCCGGGATTCATGCCGGAGGGCGTCGTCCCGGGGATCGCCGGGTTGGCGTCCGGCGCGTTCGGAGCGGGCGGAGGTCCCGGGGCGGCGGATGGGAGCGGCGGAACGGGCGGCGGTCCCGGAGCGGTTGGCGGCCGGCAATCCGCCGAACGAGGCCGGGGGTTCGGTGTGGAGCCGGGGCTCGATCCCGGATCGGCCGCGGCCCTCGGCAGCTTCCCCGATGCGCGCGGTGGCCGGGGGCCGTCTCCCGCCGGCGGGAGGGCCGGCCGGCCGCCGCGCGGCGGGCAGGCGTCGGGCGCGGAAGGGCAGGGCAGGGGGAGACCGGGCGGAGGCGGACCGCAGATCAACCTTCGTATCGCTCTCCCCGAATCGATCCGGCGCCAGGTGGGTGGCGGAAGCGCGGCCGTCCCCGCGCTCGAAACGATGTTCGGAGCCATGCTCCATTTCCTCGGCGAGCTGCAGGACACGCTGGACGCCGGGCGCACCCCGAGCGGACAGATCGCCGGCTTTGCCGAGCGGATGCTGGCGACCCTGGCGGCGCAGCCCCCGATCACGGACGCCGAGCGGGCGATCGCGCGCGATCTGGCCTTGAAGTTCGCCCTCTTGCCCCACCTCGGGGAACCCGCCTCCCGGACGGACCCGCTGGCGTTCCGCTCCGTCCCGCCGGAACCGGACGAAGACGCCGTGCTCGTCGTCCCCCCCAACCGCCTGAACGACGCGGTGGGCGTGAGCCGCGGCGGTGAGGGGGACGATGAAGGGGCAGGGCCGGGGGACGCGGAAGGTAGTGGTGAAAGGGGAGGCGGATCGCTCCCCGAACGCGGTCGGGTCGCGCTCGCGCTCAACGCATATCCCGGGATCTGGAAGGGCCTCGATCTCCGTCTCGAACCCTACTCGGTGCTGCTCATGCCTCCCGATGTGCGCGAACCCCGGCGCATGCGCTGGCGCGCGGTGGCCTACGCCGCCCCCGGGCTGGACGATCTCATCGTCGGCTTCGTCTTCGCCGCCGTGGACGCCGAGGGCAGGTTGCGGGTGCAGTCCGACGCCAACCGGGTGGGGCTCGCCGGGCGGCCCCTGTTCACCGTGTACCGGGAGTCGGCGTTCGGCTCGCGCGGCTGGCTGGTCTCGCTCTACGCGGCGCTCGTGGTCGGGCTCCTGCTGCTCGTGATCGCCCGGCGGTCGCTGGCGGGACGCGCCGCATGAGGCGCGGCATCGCGGCGGTCGCGGGACTGGCGGTGGTGACCGCGGTGGCCGGTCCGCTCACCCGCCAGTTCCTCCATTCGCTGCGCGCGGACGAGGATGCGGCCGGCCCGGGTCCCCGCGCATGAGGCGCGGCATCGCGGCGGTCGCGGGACTGGCGGTGGTGACCGCGGTGGTCGGTCTGCTCACCCGCCCGCTCCTCCATTCGCTGCGCGCGGACAAGGTCACCGTCGATCTCGGCATCCGCTCCGCTCCGAACGAACGTGCCCGCCTCCTGGACGGGTACGTCCTCGACGGCATCGAATCCCGCGCCTTCGGCCGCGAGCTCAGGCTGCGTCTCGACCGCCCGCCGCGGCGGGTGCGTCTCGATCCTTTCATCATCGACCGGTGCGAGGTGCGGCAGATTGACTACGAGCGCTTCGTGCAATGGTACGAGGCGGGAAGCGGGCGCCGCCGCGCACCGGATCCGGCCTCCCCGGACGCGCCCCCCGGCGCGCTCGCCAGCGCCTCGACCGGGCACCGCATCGCGGGGCTGCTGCGTTCGCCCGCGACCGGCGTCGATTTCACCGCCGCGTCCCTCTACTGCGATGCGGTGGGAGGGCGCCTGCCCTGGGCGGAAGAGCTCGAAGCCGCGGCAGGCGGCAAGGAAGGGCGGCTCTACGCCTGGGGAGACACCTTCGATCCGGAGGTCTGGCCCTATCTCGACGCCGACCGCAATGCGTCCCGTCCCTGCGGCTCCTACCCGCCCTCGGATTCGCCGCAAGGGATCCGCGACCTCAACGGCAATGCGATGGAGTGGAGCGCGGGCAGCCTTGCGGCCCCGCCGGACGATCGGCGGCCGGCCGCGCACGGCGCGCCCGCGATCCGCTCGCGCGCACGGGCCCTCTACGCGCTCAACGCGGCGTGGCTTCCCATCGCGCCGGCCACCCGCAGCCATCATTTGGGTTTTCGCTGTGCGTACGACACCCCGCCTTCCCGGGACCTTCCCTGGGGCGGCAAGACGGGCGCCTACGCTCCGATCGAGGGGGGAGGGTTCCCGGTCGGCCTCCCGCCCGAAGTGCGTCTGGCGCGGCTCGCGGCGGTCCTGCCCGACGCGCAGTTGCGCGACGCGCGCGCCCTGCTCGCCTCGGCCGAGGGCGGCCCCCGCCGGATCGCGGCAGGGCGGTGCGAGGTGAGCCGTCGCGAGTACGCCGCGTTCCTGCGCGACCCCCTCGCCCGCGCCGGACTCTTCGCGAACCCGCGGGAGCCGGCCGGCGAGGACTACGTGCCGGACGACTGGGAGCGGCAGTCGGCGGACCTCGACTTTCCGGTGTCCGGGATGAGCTGGTGGGCGGCGGACGCCTTCGCGCGTTGGGCGGGAGGGCGCCTGCCGCGGGCGAGGGAATGGCGCTTGCTGGCGGCGGGCCCGGAGGCGCGGCTCTATCCCTGGGGCAACCGGTACGACCCCGCGGCGGCGGTCACCGCCGATCTCCCGGAACACGGGCCGCGTCCCTGCCTCGCCGCGGGGCTGCGCGACGCGAGCGCCGGCGCACTGCACCACTTGGCCGGCAACGTCTCGGAATGGACGCAGAGCATCGCGATCGACCGCGGGAACTACGCCATGTGGGTGCAGGGCGGCAACTGGCTCCTGCCGGGCCACCGGACCGCGCTCGGCTCCTTCGGGCGCCTCGTGCCGCTCAACCACCGCTCACCGGGCATCGGCCTCAGAGTGGTCTATGACTGAAGGTGTCTCGATCGCCGGGAACGCATTGTACGGACCGTCCGGCAGCCCAGGGCGTCCGCCGGCGGTCCGCGGCGCGACGATCCGAAAGTGTCCGGTCCGGAGAATACACTCCGGCGCGGAAGCCCCGCGCGACGTTCATCGCCGGCGCCAAGTCGTTTGCCCTCCCCGTGTCAGCCGGCCGCGCCGTTGAGTGCGTAGTCGAACACTTCGTAGCTGTGCGGCCGCGCGTCCTCGGCGCGGCGCGCGTACTCCTCGCTGACCGGACGGCTGAGGAGGATCGGCACGTCGGCCTCGTGGAGGCTGCCGTGGGTGCGCAGGCGACGGCCCTTGAGTCCGCTCAGGTCATGGTCCGTCTCGCGGGCGCCGATGACGGTGCGCGCGTCCCCGAGCACCGCGACGTCGCCCTCCGGACCGAAGGGCAGGTCGAGCTCCCGGGCCGCGTCCGCGCGCGAGAGCAGGCGCTCGATGCCCGGCGTGCCGGCGACGGCCTCCATCACCCGTTCGGCGGACAGCCCGTCGCGGCAGTACACGCGCACGAAGCCGCCGAGTGCGCCGTGGTGGCCCACGAAGGCGTCGGTGATGGGGCAGATGACGGTGCTCGCACCCTCGCCGACCTCGCGGTCCAGGAGGTCCTGCAGCCATATCACGCGGGGCGTGCCGTCGGCGTGGGTCTTCTCGTTCATGCCGTGGTCCGCGGTGAGGGCCACGGTGGCGCCCAGCTCCTCGAACCGGCCGAAGCGCGCATCGAGGTCCTCGTAGAACCGGTCGGCCTCGGGGTGGCCGGGCGGGTAGGCGTGCTGGATGTAGTCGGTGAGCGAGAGGTAGAGGATGTCCGGGCGGCGCTCCTCCAGCAGCTTGAGCCCCGCGTCGAGCACGAAGAGCGAAAGCTCGGCCGAGTACATGTCCGGCAGCGGCCGATCGACGAAGCCGAGCGCGTCCTCGATGCCGTTCTCCTCCATCGTGCACCGGTCCGCGTGCTGCGAGGAGAAGCTGGCCGAGCCGTTGGAGAGGTCCATGCCCTTCTGGAGCTGCCGGCGCAGCTTGTCCTTGGCGGTGATCGACACCACCCGCGCCCCGTGGCGCGAGAACTCGCTCATCACCGAAGGGACCTTGAGCAGCTCGGGGCCGGTCATCACCACCGGCTCGCCGGTGTCGCGGTCGAGGTAGAAGTTGCCGGAGATCCCGTGCACCGAGGCCGGGCGGCCGGTCACGATGGACATGTTGTTGGGACAGGTGAAGCTCGGCATGGTGCCGTGCGCCACGGTGTGGAACCCTTCCTTCATGTAGCGTTCCATGTTGGGGATGACGCCTGCGGCCACGCCGTGCTCGAGGTAGGCGGGGTCGCCGCCGTCGATGCACACCACCACGATCGGGTGGTCGGGCCAGTGGTAGTCGGTGCCGTTCACCTCCAGGCTCCTGGTCGTCATGTCGTTCCTCCGAATCTTGTCTGCGCGCAGCGACCGCACCGGTCACCGGCGTCGTCGGACCGGCCGGGCCGGCGCTCCGCCACCCGCGGAAAGCATCGCGTCGCAGTCTCCGAAACCGCGCTGGAATCCTTGAGCGCCGTCCTGTTCACAGCCGGGTCGAGTATTGCGCGAGGCTCGTTGAGGCGCCGTTGCCTCGCCGGTCCGAGGCGTAGTCTCGCCGGGTAGTGTACGGAAAGCGCCGTCCATCCGCCTGCGATGACAGGCGCGTCTGCGACGGCAAGCGCGCTTGCGACGACAAGCGTCGGCAACGGGATGCGCGGCGGGCGTGGGAAGCGCGGCTCCGGGACGGATCGCGAGGCCGGGATCAGACGATCCCGTCGCTCTCGAGCGCGCGGAGCTCCGCCTCGTCGAGGCCGAGTGTGCCGGCGTACACCTCCCGGTTGTGCGCTCCGAGCTCGGGGCCGGGCCACAGCGTCGCGCCGGGGGTGGAGGCGAGCTTCGGGGTGATGGCCGGGATCTTCAGCGGCTCGCCGCCGATCTCCACCGTCTCGAACAGCCCGCGGGCGCGGTAGTGCGGGTCCTCCATCATGTCCGCGACGCTGTGGATGGGGCCGGCGGGGACGGCGGCGGCGTCCAGGACCGCGAGCACGCGCTCCGCATCGAGGGTCCGCGTCCATTGCGCGATCGCCTCGTCCACCTCGCTCTGGTGCGCGACCCTTCCCGCGTTGTCGGCGAGCCGCGGGTCGCCGGCGAGATCGTCGCGCCCCGCGGCGCGCATCAGCCGCTTGAAGATGGAGTCTCCGTTCCCGCCGATGATCACATAGCGCCCGTCCGCGCACGGGTAGGTGTTGGTCGGGACGATGCCGGTCAGGGTGGAGCCGGAGGGCTCGCGCACGATGCCCGCGCCGTCGTACTCGGGAACGATCGACTCGAGGACGTTGTACACCGATTCGTAGATCGCGACGTCCACCACCTGTCCCGCGCCGCCGTCGGCGTCCGCACCGATGCGGCGGCGGTGCACGAGAGCGAGCAGCACGCCGATCACCGCGTGCAGGGCTGCCAGCGTGTCGCCGAGGCTCAGGTTCGGGCGCACCGGGGGCTGGCCGGGAAAGCCGTTGACGTAGCGCAGCCCCCCGAAGCCCTCGCAGACCGACGCGAAGCCGGGCTTCGCCGCACGGGGCCCGGTCTGGCCGTAGCCCGAGACCCGGGTGTACACGAGCTCCGGGTTGGCGGCCCGGAGATCCTCCGGGCCGAGGCTCCACTTCTCCATCGTCCCGGGGCGGAAGTTCTCGATGAGCACGTCCGAGTGCCGGACGAGGGCACGCGCGAGCTCCCGGCCCCTGGGTTCGCGCAGGTTCAGGGTAATGCACTTCTTGTTCCGCGCCATCGCGCGCCACCACAGCGACGTGCCGTCCTTGAGCACGCGCCAGTTGCGCAGGGGGTCCCCGGTGCGCGGCGGCTCGATCTTGACGACCTCGGCCCCGAAATAGGCGAGCACGCAGCCGGCGAACGGCCCGGCGATGAGTTGTCCCATCTCGAGGACGCGGACGCCCGCGAGGGGCCGTGGTGTCTGTGGCGTGGCGGTCATCGTTGCGCTCGGAGAGTCGGATCTCTGCGACGATCATCGGAGGACAGGGCTCCGCCGGCCTCATGGAGCGAGGAGCCGTCAGCTTACACCGCACGAGCCGAAAGTCGGCGGTCTTCCTCTTGCCGCGCCCTTGCCGTGCTCCCCGGGCCACGACGCCGCCCACAAAATCATTGATGTCCTGCCGCGGCAGGTCGCTGGCCTGCCGCACCTCGTCATCCCCGACCGGCTCGACGTCGTCGCCCTCTTCCCTGGTCCATCGTGGACCGGGACATGGCGAAGCGGGTGCGCGGGTATACGGAGCGACCGGAGCGCCTGACCCCGCAACGGCACCGCGAGACGCGAGGGCGGTCTGGCGCCCGCGGGGACGGTCTGGTACAACAGCGCCCCGCCGGAGAGGGGGGCCAAGGGTTGAACCAGAGCAGCGACCGCCTTTTCCACGTCCTCGACCCCCGGCAGTTCGACCGCCCTCTCCTCGACGACCTCTGCGCGCTCACCACCCGGCTGCGGCAGCACGCGAAGTCCAGGCTCGGGGCCCGCTCGCTGCAGACGCTGCTCCCCCACAAACGGGCGATGCTCTACTTCACCCAGCCCTCGACGCGGACGTTCCTCTCGTTCGACAACGCCTGCCATCTGCTCGGGGTGCGCACGAGCGAGATCCGGGACCCCTCGACTTCGTCGGAGGTCAAGGGGGAGAGCTTCAAGGACAGCATCCGGACGTTCAGTTCCTACGTCGACGTGATCATCATGCGGACCCGGGAAGCGGGGACGGCGGTCCAGTCCGCGGCGCTGATGGACCGCATCGAGCGGCCGGTGCCCATCATCAACGCCGGCAGCGGGAAGGATCAGCATCCGACCCAGGCCCTGCTCGACATCTATACGCTGGAGCGCAGCTTCGAGGCCCGGGGCGGGATCGACGGCAAGACCATCGGGCTGATGGGCGATCTGCGCCGCGGGCGCACCGCTCGCTCGCTCGCCTACCTCATGAAGAACTACCGCGGCGTCCGGGTGGTGTTCATCGCCCCCGGCGATTTCGCGATGGAGGGAGACATCAAGGCACACCTGCGCGAGCACTGCATTCCATTCGAAGAGACGGACGAGCTCGCTTCCGTGATCGGCGAGCTGGACGCCGTCTACGTCACCCGCCTCCAGACCGAGCACGACGTGGGCGAGGAATCGAAGGGCTTCGAGCACGCGCGGTTCCGGATCGGATCGAAGCAGCTTCGGGCGCTGAAGCCGGACGCGGTGATCATGCACCCCCTCCCGCGCGGCCCCGAGCTCGACCCCGCCGTCGACGCCGATCCGCGGGCGATGTACTGGCGCCAGGAGCGCAACGGCATGTGGATGCGGGTTGCGTTGCTGGTGAAGATCTTCGAGGTCGAGGGCGAGCTGCCGGATTAGGTTCCCGAATGCGGGCAGGACCGCCCGCGTCCGTCAGGACGCGCCGCCTCCGGGTGGACACGTCGTTCCTTTCAGGCGTCCTGCGCGAACCACCCCTCCAGGATGACCTGCGCCGCGACCGGGTCGGGGCCGTCGCGGCGCGAGCCGCTGTCGATGAGGCGGGTCCACGCTTCCCGGGTGGAGAGCCGCTCGTCTGCAAGGTGGACGGGGAGTCCCGAGCGCTCGCGGAGGCGCTTCGCGAACCCGTGCGCGAGCGCGGTGACGGATTGCTCGGTGCCGTCCATGTTGAGCGGCAGCCCGACGACGAGCGCGCCGGGCTTCCAGGCGCCGATGAGCCGGTCGATGGCGTTCCAGTCCGGCTTCGCCCGCCGGACCGGAACCGTCTCCAGGGGCGTCGCGGTGCGCGTCACGGTCTGGCCGACCGCGGTCCCGATCCGCTTCTCGCCGAAGTCGAACGCGATCAGTGTTTTCGCCTCGGCCGTCATGCGCGTCCGCGCCGACCCCGGCTGCGGGAGGCGGCGGACGGGACGTCGATTCGGGACGGACCGGCGTTGCTTCCGGTGACTCGCCACGGACTCGACGGCCTCCGATTCGTCCCGCTCGTTCCCACCGGCGCCGGTCTCCGTGCGTGTCACTCGGAACGGTGGTTCAACCGAACCGGCATTTCGCACCCAAGGCCGTTCTTTCTTCGCCGTATCGCCGGCCGGCCCGCCTTCGCCGCGGGGATTCCGGTCTCCTCTTTCCGTAAAAACGGCTTCCCGTCGACCTGGCCCCGGCCGTTTCAAACCCTTCGGGAGACCTGATCCGAGCCTCGCGGCGAACAGAACGGCCCTGATTTCGCGCGGCGGCTCGTTGACACGCCTTGCCGATCGCGCGGATTCCGGGGGCGGCACGTGATTCGGGACGACGGCCCGGTACGGACGAACCCGGACGTTGCACCCGACGACCCGCCCTTGCGTTCATGCGTGACCCGCACTGCCCGAGAGATGGTCCGGATCGATGCCGAGCAGGCGTGCCGCCGAGGTCCAGCGATCTTCGTAGGGGGTGTCGAAGATGATCCGGGAATCAGCCGGCCCGCTCAGCCACGCGTTCTGCCGCATCTCGTGTTCGAGCTGCCCCGCCCCCCAGCCGGCGTAGCCGAGCGCGACGATCGCGCGCGCCGGGCCGCGTCCCTGCGCAACGGCCATGAGAATGTCCTTCGACGTCGCGATGCCGATCCGGTCCCCCACTCTCAGGACCGCTTCCCAATCCCCCGGCGGGTGGTGGATGACGAATCCGCGCTCGCGCTGGACCGGGCCGCCCTGCAGTACCGGGATCCGGGCGGCGTCGCCGGTCGTCGGCCGGATGCTCATCTGGTCGAGGACCGCGGTGAACTTGATGTCGAGCGGCCGGTTGATGACGATGCCCATCGCGCCGTCCTCGCTGTGGGCGCACATCAGGGTCACCGTCCGATGAAAGTTCGGATCGGCGAGGCTCGGCATCGCGATGAGGAATTGGTTGGTCAGGTCCATCGCGTACCATTATCGCAGGGTGCGCGGTTCCGAGAAAGCGCACCGTGAGCGGCGTTGCCGCCGGGGAATCGAGCGGCGACACCCACCTCTCCCCGTCTTCCCGTGCAATTCGGCGCACACGTGTGCTCTTGACTGAATGCGGCTTCCCGCTCTCGCGGGCGGGTACCGGGCGTGCGGTTCGGGCCGGCTGCATCCGCAAGGCATTGATCGGTACACTGGGCGGGCCGTTGAAGCGAAGACCCCATTGAAGCCGGGAAGGGAGCCGAGTGATGCAGGTAACGGTGGAAACGACCCAGGGCCTTGAGCGGCGCATGCGGGTGGAGATTCCGGAAGATCGGATCAGGATCGAGGTCGACAAGCGGCTCGGGAATCTCGCCAGGAACGTGAGAATCCCGGGATTCCGCCCGGGCAAGGTGCCGATCAAGGTCGTCGCCCGGCGTTACGGCCGGCAGATGCGCGCCGAGGTCATCGGCGAGATCGTCCAGGAATCGTTCACGGACGCTCTCGGCCAGGAGCAGCTTCGCCCCGCCGCGACGGCGCGCATCGAACCGCTGGAGAGCGACGCCGACACCGGGGTGCGCTACACGGCGACGTTCGACGTGTTCCCGGACGTTTCCCTCCCATCCTTCGACTCGATCGAGATCCTCCGTCCGGTGGCGGCGGTGGCGGACGATGACGTCGACCGCATGCTCGAAACGCTGCGGATACAGCATCGGACGTGGAAGACGGTGGAGCGCGCCGCGACCCCCGATGACCGCGTGGTGGTGGATTTCGAAGGCTTCGTGGACGGTGAGCCGCTCGCGGGGAGCAGTGCGACGGAGTTGCCGGTCCATCTGGACGAGAGGCGCATGGTCGAAGGCTTCGAGGATGCACTCGCCGGCACCCGGGCAGGCGAGGACAGGACGCTCGATCTCGCGTTCCCGCAGAGCTACCCCGGGCGTCTCGCGGGCAAGCCCGTGACGTTCAGCGTCAAGGTGCATCGAGTGGAAGAGCCGGAGCTTCCGGATCTCGACGCCGCGTTTGCGGAGCGCCTCGGTGTCGGGGAGGGTGGAGTCGATGCATTGCGCAACGAAGTGCGCGCGAACATGGAGCGGGAGCTCGCCGAGGCGCTGGGCGGGGTACTGAAGCAGCGCGTCCTGGAAGCCTTGCTCGCGAGCACCAGGATCGAGCTTCCCGAGTCGATGGTACGCGAAGAGATGGAGCGCGTGACGGCGTCTCGCCGGGAGGAGCTCAAGCGGTCCGGGCTCGATCCGGAGCGCGTCGAGCTGGAACGGGCGGCACTTGAAGAGCTGGTGCGGCGCCGGATCGCCGTCAACCTCCTCCTCGCCGAAATCATCGAGGAGGAGGCGATCGAGATCGACTCCACGCGGGTGCACGCCCACGTGGAGGCGATTGCCTCGACGTTCCAGGACCCCGCCAAGGCGGCCAACTGGTACTACGCCGATCGGAAGCGGCTCTCCGAGATCGAATCGCACGTGCTCGAGGAGCAGGCGGTGGAGTGGATCCTTGCACACGCGCGGGTCGTCGACGAGCGTTCGTCGTTTGACCGGATCATGAATCGCGGGCAGACTAACCCCGCGATTACGTAACCGGCAGGCCCGTGCGGACCACGCCGGCGTCCGGGCACATCCGAAATCCGATCGGCGGGAGAATCCGAAACACCCCGAGTCGGCGGCGGCCTCGAGGGCCCGGACTGATTGCGGACCACCCGCCGGTGCGAACCTGAAACCACCAGACCCGGGAGCTGACAGCCGGATGCCGGAACCCCCCCGAACTCGCGCGCTCAACCTCGTCCCCATCGTCGTGGAGCAATCCGCGCGGGGTGAACGCTCCTACGACATCTATTCGCGCCTGCTCAAGGAACGGGTCGTGTTCCTGTGCGGGCCGGTCGACGATCTCGTCTCCAACGTCGTGGTCGCGCAGTTGCTGTTCCTCGAGTCGGAGAACCCCGACAAGGACATCCACCTCTACATCAATTCGCCCGGCGGAACGGTCACCGCGGGGCTCGCGATCTACGACACCATGCAGTTCGTCAAGCCGGCCGTGAGCACGATGTGCATCGGACAGGCGTCGAGCATGGGCGCACTGCTGCTCTCCGGCGGAGCAAAAGGAAAGCGCTACTGCCTGCCGCACTCGCGCATGATGATCCACCAGCCGCTCGGCGGCTTCCAGGGCCAGGCGTCGGACATCGACATCCATGCAAAGGAAATCCTGCGCACCCGCGAGCGTCTGAACGCCATCCTCGCCTCGCACACCGGGCAACCGCTTGAACGTATCCGGGGCGACACCGACCGGGACCGGTTCATGGAAGCGGGCGAAGCACGGGAGTACGGATTGATCGACGAGGTGCTCGAGGCGCGGCATTCGGGCAGCGGGCGTTCCGGGGGCCGCGGCTGACGCCGGCATCGGCGAGGCGACGCACGAGGGCGCCCGATGGCGAACGACAAGAAAGGCAAGAGCGGCAACGGCGACCGCTTGCTTTACTGCTCGTTCTGCGGCAAGAGCCAGCACGAGGTCCGCAAGCTGATCGCGGGCCCCTCGGTGTTCATCTGCGACGAGTGCGTCGATCTCTGCAACGACATCATCCGCGAGGAGATCAGCGAGAAGTCCGGAGCGGGTTCCGCCAGCAGACTGCCCACCCCGCATGAGATCAACCGCATCCTCGACGACTACGCGGTGGGCCAGTCCCACGCAAAGAAGGTGCTGTCGGTCGCTGTATACAACCACTACAAGCGGCTCGATTCCGGGGGCAGGACCGGAGGCAAGGTCGAGGAGGTGGAGCTCTCGAAGAGCAACGTGCTGCTCATCGGCCCCACCGGCTGCGGGAAGACGCTGCTCGCGGAGACCCTCGCCCGCCTGCTCAACGTCCCGTTCACCATCGCCGACGCGACGACCCTGACCGAGGCCGGGTACGTCGGCGAAGACGTCGAAAACATCATCCAGAAGCTCCTCCAGAAGTGCGACTACGACGTGGAGAAGGCGCAGACGGGCATCGTGTACATCGACGAGATCGACAAGATCTCGCGCAAGTCGGACAACCCCTCCATCACCCGTGACGTGTCGGGCGAAGGGGTCCAGCAGGCGTTGCTCAAGCTTATCGAGGGAACGGTGGCGTCGGTCCCCCCGCAGGGCGGGCGCAAGCATCCCCAGCAGGAATTCCTCCAGGTCAACACGTCGAACATCCTGTTCATCTGCGGCGGCGCGTTCGACGGACTCGACAAGGTCATTGAACGCCGGGCGTCCCAGCACGGCGGCATCGGCTTCGGGGCGGACGTGAAGAGCCGGGACGACGCGAAGAAGGTCGGCGAGATCCTCAAGGAGGTCGAACCCGAGGATCTCATCCACTACGGCCTGATCCCCGAGTTCGTCGGGCGGATGCCAATCTTCGCCACGCTCGAGGAGCTCGACGAGGCGCAGCTCATGCAGATCCTCACCGAGCCGAAGAACGCGCTCGTGAAGCAGTACAAGCGGCTGTTCCAGATGGAGGACGCCGTGATCGAGTTTCGCGATGACGCGCTCCGCTCCGTCGCCCGCAAGGCGATGGAACGCAAGACCGGCGCGCGCGGGCTCAGATCCATCCTCGAGTACGTGCTCCTCGACACGATGTACGAGCTGCCGTCGATGGACGGGGTGGCGAAAGTCGTCATCGACGGGTCCGTGATCGGGGGGAATTCCGCTCCTCTGCTCATCTATGAAGGCGACAGGCAGCGCGTTGCGCCGGATTGACGCGGTGTGGCGCAATGCACGGGCAACCCGGCCATCGGGCCCTGCCCGGCCCGATGGCCGGGTCAACGGTTGAAAACCACCGGCGCCGGTGCCATGTCCCTCCATCGCGGATCGAACCACTCGCACCGCCTGCCCGGCGCCGTCGGGCGAGCGTCCTTTGCGGCTGAACTCTCTCGGAGGTGTCCGACATGATTCCTGTGCTCCCCCTGCGGGACGTCGTCGTCTATCCGCACATGGTGATCCCCCTGTTCGTCGGCCGGGACCGCTCGATCCAGGCGCTTCAGCGGGCGATGCAGGAGGACAAGCGGATTCTCCTCGTCGCCCAGAAGGACGCCAGCCAGGACAACCCGACGGTGGACGAGATCTACCGGGTGGGGACGGTGTCCACCATCCTGCAGCTCCTCAAGCTTCCCGATGGCACCGTGAAGGTGCTGGTGGAAGGAGGGCAGCGAGCGCGGATCGACGAATTCGGGGAAGGAGACTCATTCCTCGGCGCGAGCATCACCCTGCTTGAGCCGATGCGCGAAGACGAGCGCGAGATCGAGGCGTTGACCCGTTCCCTGCTCGCCCACTTCGAGCAGTACGTCAAGCTCCACAAGAAGATACCGCCGGAAATCCTCGCCTCCCTGTCGAACATCGACGACGCGGCGCGTCTCGCCGATACCATCGCCGCCCATCTCGCGGTGAAGATCGACCAGAGGCAGGCAATCCTCGAGATCCACGACACGCGGGAACGGTTGACGCACCTCGTCGCGCGCGTCGAGGAGGAGATCGACCTCCTGCAAGTCGAGAAGCGGATTCGCGGCCGTGTGAAGCGGCAGATGGAGAAGAGCCAGCGCGAGTACTACCTCAACGAGCAGATGAAGGCGATCCAGAAAGAGCTCGGAGACGACGAGTCGCCGAACGATCTCGACGATCTCGCCAAGCGGATCGAGTCTGCGGGGATGTCGAAGGAGGCGCGCACCAAGGCCACCGCCGAGCTCGGCAAGCTCAAGATGATGTCGCCGATGTCGGCCGAGGCCACCGTGGTCCGCAACTACGTCGACTGGCTGGTAAACGTGCCGTGGAAGAAGCGTACCCGCATCCGCCACGACCTCGGCAAGGCGGAGGAGGTGCTTGAGGCCGATCACTACGGCCTCGACAAGGTGAAGGAGCGCATCGTCGAGTATCTGGCGGTACAGACCCGGGTGAAGAAGCTCAAGGGGCCGATCCTCTGCCTGGTCGGACCGCCCGGGGTCGGCAAGACCTCGCTCGGGCAGTCGATCGCGCGGGCGACGAACCGCAAGTTCATCAGGATGTCGCTCGGTGGCGTCCGCGACGAGGCCGAGATCCGCGGGCACCGGCGGACCTACATCGGCGCGCTTCCCGGAAAGATCGTGCAGAACCTCGCCAAGGCCGGCGTGCGCAACCCGCTGTTCCTGCTCGACGAGGTCGACAAGATGTCGATGGACTTCCGCGGGGATCCGTCGTCGGCGCTGCTCGAGGTGCTCGATCCCGAACAGAACCACGCGTTCAACGACCACTACCTGGAGGTCGACTACGACCTCTCGCACGTGATGTTCGTCGCGACCGCGAACACCCTGAACATTCCGCCGCCGCTGCTCGACCGCATGGAGGTCATCAGGCTCTCGGGCTACACCGAGGACGAGAAGCTCAACATCGCGTTGCGCTACCTCGTGCCGAAGCAGATGAAGAACGCGGGCCTCGAAACGGACGAGCTGACGATCTCCGAGGACACGATCCGCGACATCATCCGGTACTACACCCGCGAGGCGGGGGTGCGGAACGTCGAGCGCGAGATCGCGAAGATCTGCCGCAAGGTCGTCAAGAAGAAAGTGGGCGACAAGGTGGAGGGCGCGATCGAGGTCACCCCGGACAACCTTGGAGACTACCTCGGCGTGAAGCGGTTCCGGTTCGGTCGCAAGGAGGAAGAGGATCGCATCGGCCAGGTCACCGGGCTCGCCTGGACGGAGGTCGGCGGCGACCTGCTCACGATCGAGGCGGTGGTGATGTCCGGCAAGGGCAAGCCCACCTACACCGGGCAGCTCGGCGACGTGATGCAGGAGTCGATCCAGGCCGCGATGACGGTGGTGCGCGCACGGGCGGCGGCGCTCGGCATCGACGAGAAGTTCTACCAGCGCCGCGACATCCACATCCACGTCCCGGAAGGAGCGACTCCGAAGGACGGCCCGAGCGCCGGTGTCGGCATGTGCACCGCGGTGGTGTCCGCGCTCACCGGGATCCCGGTGCGCGCCGACGTGGCGATGACCGGCGAGATTACGCTTCGGGGCGAGGTCCTGCCGATCGGAGGGTTGAAGGAAAAGCTGCTCGCGGCGCTTCGCGGCGGGATCCGGATCGTGTTGATCCCGGAGGAAAACGCGCGGGAACTTCCCGAGATCGCCGACGACATCAAGGACAACCTCGACATCCGTCCGGTGAAATGGATCGACCAGGTGCTCGAGATCGCACTGGCGCGGCAGCCGTCCGGCGTGGACGAGCCGGCGGGATCGGCGCGGGTGGAAGCGCCCGATCCCGGTGACGGAGACGCGGATCGGAACGGCCTGACCACGCATTGATCGAGCTTCCGCGGTCACCGGGTTGTTGACAGCCGTTTCGGACGCTTGCTATATACCCGGCCGCAAAATCAGCGGAAGACGCCGCGCGGATGCCCGGAAACCCATAGCTCAAGCCGTTTTGGCCGGCGCCCGAAAGATGCCGTAGACTCCTGGCCGCTCGCGGGTGCTTAGCTCAGCGGGGAGAGCGTCGCCCTTACAAGGCGAAGGTCGGGGGTTCGAACCCCTCAGCACCCATCAGTACCCTGTCGGACACCCTTTTCCGGAGTGGTAGTTCAGTTGGTTAGAATACCGGCCTGTCACGCCGGGGGTCGCGGGTTCGAGTCCCGTCCACTCCGCCATCCACCCGCACCAGGCAAGCGCCACCGCCTGCGGCCTCTTGCACGGCCCGGCCCGGACAGGACGACCGGGCTCACGACGGCCTCCGCCCGAATCGAGTTGACGGGATGAACATCCTGTTTGCAGACGTGTTTCCACCGGGGCAGCTCGAACGGCTCCGCCGCGAGGGTCACGAATGCGCGTACGCGCCCACCCTCACGGGCGCGGAGCTGCCCGGCGCGCTCGGCGGTTTCGAGGTGCTTGTCGTGCGCAGCACCCGGGTGGAAGCGGAGGCGCTTCAGGCCGGTGATTCGCTGAAGCTCGTGGTCCGGGCCGGAGCGGGCACCAACACCATCGACACCGGCCGTGCCCGCGAGCTTGGGATTGACGTATGCAACGTACCGGGCGCAAACGCGTTGGCGGTGGCCGAGCTGACGATGGGACTGATCATCTCGGCGGATCGAAGGATCCCGGACAACGTGGCGGACCTGCGCAACGGATCGTGGAACAAGAAACGCTATTCCAAGGCCCGTGGGCTGTTCGGGCGCTCGCTTGGAGTGGTCGGCGTCGGAGCGGTCGGCATGGCGGTGGCGGAGCGCGCAGCGGCGTTCGGGATGCGGATACTGGTCGTTGCAAGCCCGCGTCGCGGTGACGCCACCCGGGCACGCCTCGCCGCACTCGGCGCGACGGAAGTGCCTTCTCTCGGGGAACTTGCCGAGCAAAGCGACTTCCTCACCCTGCACGTCCCCGGCGGTGCCCGGACCCGGGGGCTTGTCAACCGCGACGTTCTGGGGCGCATGCGGCCGGATGCGGTCGTCGTGAACACGTCGCGCTCGGACGTCGTCGATCCGCCGGCGCTGCTCGAGGCGTTGGATGCGAAGGGCGTCCGAGCCGTCGTCGACGTGTTCGACGGCGAGCCGGCGAGCGGCGAGGCCCGGTTCGACAGCCCCCTTGCCCGACATCCGGGCGTATACGGCACGCACCATATCGGCGCCTCGACCGAGCAGGCGCAGCTTGCGGTCGCGGACGGCGTGGTCGAGGTCGTCGCCGCCTTCGTCGATGGCAAGGTGGTCAACTGCGTGAACGCGGTGCTGGACGCCGCCCGACCGGGACGGGGCTGATGTCGAATCGAAAGCATAACTTCTGTGCGGGGCCGTGCACCCTTCCCGTCGGCGTGCTCGAAGAGATGCGCGACGAGCTCCTGGACTACCGGGGAGCCGGCCTCTCTCTCATCGAGATGAGCCACCGCGCGGCAGAGTACGACGCGGTGCACCAGGAGGCGCGGCGTCTGGCGCTGGAGGTGTTCGAGGCGCCGGCGGACTTCGACGTGCTGTTCATCCAGGGCGGCGCCATCTTGCAGTTCGGGATGGTGGCGATGAACCTGCTGGGGCCGGGCCGGTGCGCGGGCTACGTGAACACCGGGGCGTGGGCGAAGGGCGCCATCGCCGACGCCCGGCACTACGGCGAGGTCTACACCGCCTGGGACGGCGCCGGCGAAGGGTACACGCGCACCCCGGACGACTCCGAGATCGAGGTGCGGGACGGGACGCGCTACCTCCACGTCACGTCCAACGAGACCATCGGCGGGATCCGCTTTCCCCGGTTCCCGGTGGTGGACGTACCGCTGGTGGCGGACGTGTCGTCGGAGATGATGGCGCGGCGCATTCCCTGGGAGCGGTTCGATCTCGTCTACGGCGGCGTGCAGAAGAACCTCGGTCCCGCCGGGATGGCGATGGTCTTCATACGGAAGTCGACCGCAACGCCGGCCAGCGGGTCCATCGCCCGCTACCTGCGTTACGACGTCCACCTCGACAAGGAGTCGCTGTTCAACACCCCGCCGATGTTCACCATCGCGATGGCCGGCAAGGTGCTGAAGTGGATGAAGGCGAAAGGCGGCCTGGACGTCATCGAGCGTGAGGCGGCGGAGAAGGCGGGGATCCTGTACCGGCAGATCGACGAGAGCGAGGGCTTCTACTCCTGCCCGGTGGCCCCCGCTTCGCGTTCCCACATGAACGTGGTGTTCCGGCTTGCGGACGAAGCGCTGGAGCGCAGGTTCCTGGCCGGGGCGAAGTCCGCGGACCTGCTCAACCTCGAGGGCCATCGCAGCGTGGGCGGGTGCCGGGCGAGCATCTACAACGCGATGCCGTGCGAGGGGGTCGAAGCGCTGGCGGACTTCATGCACCGGTTCCGCACCGGGAGCCGGTAAGCCGCCCCCCGGCCGGGCATGGGGCTGGAGAAGGTGGAGCGCGGACCGGACATGGCCTTCATCCACCCGTTCGAGGGGTACCTCGTGGCGGCGGAGCGCGCCGGCGCCGTCGTCGCACCGCTGTACGACTCCCTGACCGCCGCCGAACGCCGCCGGTACGCCGATGCCCATCCCGACAGCTACCTGAACGCGATGCGCACCGCCGAGGAGCACGCATCGGATCCCGCCTCCGATCTGCCCGCGCTCCTCGATCGGAATGCGGAGTACCTGCGCCGCTGCATCGGCGACGGGACGTTCGTCGCGCAGCCGCCCTGCGTGTTCGTGTACCGGCTCGCCTGCTCCGGCCACGTGCAGCGCGGCGTGGTGGCGGAGATGCCGGTCGGGGCCTATCTGGGCGGCCGCATCAAGCGCCACGAGCTGACCAACGTCGCACGCGAGAACGCACTCGCCGCGTACATCGATCACGTCCGTGCCGCGTCGAGCCCGGTGTGTCTCGCCTATCGCGCGGACGGCGCGATCGGAGAGCAGGTGGACGCTGTGACGTGCTCGCCGCCCGCCGTCTCCCATACGGCGGCGGACGGGGTCGAGCACGATGTCTGGGTGGTCGCCGGGGCGGACATGGAGCCTCTCCTCGCCGGGTTCGACCGGGTGTCGAGCGCGTACCTGACCGACGGGCACCACCGGTGCGCCGCGACGGCCCGGTTCTCGGCGGCCGGGGCAGGGTCCCGGCTGCTCGTGGTGCTCTTCCCGGACGACGAGCTTCGGATCCTGCCGTACCACCGCGTCGTGCGTGACCTCGGCCCGCATTCCACCGAGACCTTCCTCGCACGCCTTGCCGGGGACTTCAGCATCGAAACGCTGCCGCACGGTGTCTCCGGCGGGCACGTAGCGGCACGCCCGCGGGTGCGGGGCGAATGTGCCGTCCACGTCGACGGGCGCTGGCTCCGCTTCCACCTCGCGGGTGCCGGGGCACCGCCGGCGAACCCGGCGGACGCAATCGACGCCGCGATCCTGCAGGCGCGGGTGCTCGGGCCGGTGCTCGGGATCACCGATCCCCGTGAAGACGAGCGCCTCGGCTACATCGCCGGCTCCGGCGGGCTCGACCCGCTCGAGCGCGCCTGCCGGGACGGGTGGCGCGCCGCATTCGCGCTCCACCCGACGAGCATGGAGGAGCTCGTCGCAGTCGCCGACGCCGGGGCGGTGATGCCGCCGAAATCGACGTGGTTCGATCCGAAGCCCCGCTCCGGGCTCTTCCTCCACGATCCGCTCCGGCTTTGCACGGACTGAACTGCGCTGGCGCTCGTGCCTGTACGGGGATGGGTTCGGCCGCGCCTGCTGCGTGCGTTCGGAGACAGCACCGGCGCGCGTCCGGGCGCCCGCCGCGGCTGCCGGCGACGGAGCCGACACCGGCGTGGTGATCCCCCCGGAATCGACGGAGCCCGATCCGAAGCCTCGCCCCAGGTTCTTTCCCAACGCACCACTCCGGGTGTGCGCGAGCCGGCGTTCCCGCCGGCGCCGGCGGGAAGGTGGCGGGCGGCGGACCCCGGAAGGAAGGCACGGGCACGGCTTGGCCAACTCGCGGCGTGGCGCCGATGCTGAGGACGGTGCTTGCGGTCGCCGCGGCCGCCGCCACCGTCCCGACCCTGCTCGTGTACACTGCACCGCCAACGCGCGGGGCTCCCCGGCTGGAGATCCAGGATGTCGAAGCTTCCGCACAGGCTCGCAACCGCCGCAATCGTGACCGCGGCGCTCGCCGCCGGCCTTGTCCTCGGCGGCGTCACCCGCGACGACGACACCGTGCGCGACGCCTCCGCCAGCGCCCGCGCCGCGCCGGCCCTCGAACGCTACGAGATCGGCGGAGGATTCGAGCTCACCAACCAGCGCGGCGCGCTGACACGACTGAGTGATTTCGCGGGCAAGGCGGTGCTGCTGTTCTTCGGCTACACCTACTGCCCCGATGTCTGCCCCGCGACCCTGGCCCGCATGCGCGAGGTCAAGGCCGTCCTGCCCCCCGAGGACGCGGCCCGGTTCACCGTGGCGCTCATCTCGGTGGACCCCGCGCGCGATACGCCGCAACGGCTCGGCCGGTATGTGGAGTTCTTCGACCCCGGGTTCGTGGGGCTCACCGGCAGTGAAGACCAGCTCACCGAGGTCGCGTACCGGTACGGCGCCCGGTTTGCGATTCCGGCGGGCCAGCCGGAGGAGGGTCATCTCGTCCACCACTCCACCTTCGGCTACCTCATCGACCCGGCCGGCCACGTGCGGGCGCTCTACCGGGGCGAGGAGCCCGTGGAGGCGATCGCAGCGAACGTGCGGGCGGTGCTCGAAGAGCTTGGCTGAACGGTGGTTGCGGAAAGTGCGAACGGTCGCGAGTCGTTCGGCCTTGCGGCCGGCGCCGGCCGACGACGCCGGCGAACGACCCCGGGGCGGCCGCGTCATCGGCGTCCGGTCATCGAACCGGCCGGCAACCGGGCCCGCGCCGCCGTCGGGGCGCGTGGGCGTGCGGCTCGCAACCTCCGCGTTCGGTCTTCTCGGCAGACGTTCCGGTCGGGAGAGGCGCCGTCGTGCCGCCGCCGGTGTGGCCGAGACCGGCCGGCTGCCATTCAGCGCGTCTTCCCGAGTGGCTTCACCCTGGCCCCCGCGACCTGCTCGAGCGCGTTCGCAGCGGCGTCGATCATGACGTCCTTGTCCCCCATGCACAGGGCCTTCATGTCGACGATCCCGTTCCCGACGCTGACGAACGCGGCCCCGGCCTTGAGATAGGACGTGATGTCCTCCAGCCCGATCCCGCCCGCGGGAACAAGCGGTGTGTTCGGGAACACCGCCTTCAACGCCCTGAGATGCAGGACGCCGCCCAGGCTGCCGATCGGAAAGATCGTCACCGCGTCCGCCCCGAGCCTGATCGCCTCCATCACCTCGCTCGGCGTCGATACGCCCAGCAGACATGCGACGCCGGCGTTCCGGCAAGGCGCCACGACGCCCGCCACGAGGCCTGGAGTCACGATGTAGCTCGCCCCGGCTTCGATGCAGGTGTGCGCCTGCTCCGCGTTCATCACCATGCCGACGCCGACGTCGAGCTCCACGTTGTCCGAGATCTCCGCGACGAGATCGACGACCCCCTTGATCGACACCGAGAGCTCGAACGTCCGGAAGCCCGCGTCGTTCAACCAATCGACGGCGCGGCTCGCGAGCCTCGCAGATGGCGTGCGAATGACCGGGACGACGCCGTGCTCGCATTGCGATTCGAACAGTTGCTTGCCCATTGCAATACCGAGGGCCGATCCTGGCGCGCGCGGGTCGCCGGACTATACGAAACGGATTCGACGCGGGGAACTCCATCATCGCGATCGGACACGGTCATGTCACGTCGGCGTTGCGCTTCGCCAAATCTTCCGGCGAACGGCCAAGTCGAGGCCGTTCCCGGTCTGACCGGCGGGAAAGCTCAGCGATCGTCGCGCGGGGTGGCGGCCCCGGCCTCGCGTTGCTCGACGGCGGAGCGGGCGGCGGCCGCCGCCGCTTCCTTCTCCGCGTCGCTCAGCGGCTGGCCGGCCTCGCGGTCGGCGATGCGCACCGTCACTTCGCGGTGCGCGAACCTGATGCCCTCGCGCTCGAAGAGCTCCCGGATGCGCGCGAACACCTTGTTGCGCAGCGTCTACTGGTCGCCGGGCCGGGTCATGAACTTGACCCGGACGATCATCGCCGAATCCTCCATCTGGATGACGCCCTGGGACTTCAGCGGCTGGAGGAACTTCTCCCCGAGCTCGGGATCCTCGAGCAGGTTCTGCCCCAGCTTCTTGACGAGCTTGCGCAGCTTCTCCACGTCGGTGTCGTAGGTCACCCGCAGCGGCAGCTTCATCATCACCCAGTCCCGCGAGAAGTTGGTCAGGTGCCGGATCTCGCCGAAGGGGATGGTGTGGAGCGGCCCGTTGTGGTGGCGGAGCTGCATCGAGCGGATCGAGATGTTCTCGACCGTCCCCCTGACCGTGCCGATGTCGATGTACTCGCCCTTGCGGAAGGCGTCGTCGATGAGGAAGAACACCCCCGAGATGACGTCCTTGACCAGCGCCTGGGCGCCGAAGCCGACCGCCAGGCCCACGATGCCGGCGCCGGCCAGGAGCGGCGTGATGTTGACGCCGATCTGCCCGAGCACCGCGAGCACCGCGAGCACCGCGATGATCACCTGCCCGGTACGGCGCACCAGCGGCATGATCGTGCCGAGGCGGGTGCCGCCCTGGCCGCCTTCCCCCTCGAACTGCTCCTCGTCCTCGCCGTCCAGCCCGAGCGTGGCGCGCTCGATGGCGATCTGCCGGTTGGCCATGATCTCCAGCAGCGCCCAGAGGCCGTAGGCGGCGATGCCGATCAGCAGGATCTCCATCAGCGCCCCGGCGAGCTGCGCGCCCACCCCCTGGGAGGCCAGATCGCGGAGGTCCAGCCCCCAGAGCCAGGCGAGGACGAAGACCAGCACGACGGTGCCGAGGGTACGCCCGCAGCGCACGAGCCCGAGCTGGGTCTCCCGGTGGGCGGCGCGCTGGGCCTGCTCCTGCCCGGGGTCCCCGGGCCAGATCGCCTCGACGAGGGCGCGGACGGCCAGCTCGACCAGGGGCAGGGCCAGCACCACCGCGAGGGTGACGTTCAGCGCGGTGGTCGACAGGCTCGCGAGGTTGCCGGTCACGGCGAAGAGCTCCACCACCAGCCACTGGAGCACCACGAGCGCGATCGCGATCCCCGGCCAGGCCGCCGCGAAGCGGTTCCAGGCCGGGCCGTGGTCGTCCCGGCCGCCGTGACCGAGCACCATCCGGGTGATGCCCGCCCGCGCCTGCCACAGCGTCAGGGCTACAAGGCCGTGGAAGACCACCGAGAACCAGAAACCCAGGCTTCCCGCGCCGGGGAGCCAGCCGAGCTCCCCGACCCAGCGAAGCAGGCCGGTCGAAAAGGCCGACCAGCCGAAGATCAACCCGATACGCCAAGTCAGGAACCGGGCGCTCCGGTCGTCGAGCGCGCACAGCCGCAGGTACGGGCGCACCGGCGAGAGCACGAAGCGGGCGGCCACCACCGCGAACCAGGTCCAGCCGAGCGAGCGGACCACGTAGCGGACCACCGTGCCGTCCGCGGGGACGGCGCGGTTGACGACGGCGTCGGCGATGAAGGCGGTGGCGACGAAGGCGACCAGGTGCACGCCCTGGAGCAGGAAGCGTCCGGTGACGATCCCGATCCGCGACCACAGGCTGGCCGGGCGCAGGCCGTCCAGCTTCGCCGTGGACGCCCGCGTGAGACGGCGGACGCCGAGGGCCGCCGCGAGACCGGCCAGCAGGCAGAGGGCGAGGGCGCCCGGGACCCGCCACGGGCCGGCGTCGCCCCGCCGGGCCTGGAACCCTTCGAGGGTCGCCGCGGCGACGCCGGGGAGCGCGGGCGCGTCCCGGATGACCGCCGCCCAGCTCCGGCCCAGAGCTCCCGCCCAGTCGCTGAGCAAGGCGCCGAGCGTGCGTGCTTCGGCCTCGCCGCCGCCAGCTCCGCCTCGCGCGCGGCGACCCTCCGGTCGAGCTCCCGGAGCAGGAGCTTCCGCGCCTGCCCGTCGCTCAGGCTTGAGAGCACGTCGCGGACGGCTTGGCGCGTGAGCGGCTCGGGCAGTGCCGGCGCCTCGGCCGCGGCGCCGGCATCTTGCGCGTTCCCCGAGCCGCCGGGGACCCGGGCCACCTGCGCCAACGCCGGTGGCACGGCAAGCAGCAGCGCGGCAAGAAACAGCACAGCCGGCCGAGACGGCATGATCCGGTGGATGGCCATTTCCCCGACTCCTGTGACACTCTTGAAAGGATGCAGGACAACCCGCGCCGCATCGCTTTACCGGTCGAGCCGCGCTGGCGTGGGAAGCGTGCGCGATCGACGCCGCCCCGGGGGCTGTGCGGGCCGATATGGAGGTTCAGGCAGATGCGGACGCACCATCGACGCGGTGTGCGCCGGGCCATGCGATGAATGACACGGTCGATCTGGCGATCGTCGGCGCCGGTCCGGCCGGGATGTCGGCCGCGGTCGCGGCGCGCGAGCACGGCGTCGATGTGCTGGTGCTCGACGAGCAGGCCGCTCCAGGCGGACAGATCTACCGCAACGTCGAAACGGTCACCGCCGGACGCCCGAACGCCGCGCGCGTGCTCGGTGATGACTACGTGGCCGGCACCGCCATCGCCCGGGCGTTCCGCGGTTGCGGCGCGCGCTACTCGCCGTGCACCTCGGTGTGGGAAGTCAGCACCGTGGCGCGGCGCACGGAGGAGACGGCGCCGTTCGAGCTTGGGATCCTGCAGGACGGCATCGCGCGGATGGTGTACGCGCGCTGCGTGATCGCGGCCACCGGCGCCCGGGAGCGCGCGGTGCCGGTGCCCGGAGCGGACCTGCCCGGCGTGATGGGCGCGGGCGGCGCGCAGTCGCTGCTCAAGAGCGCGGGACTCGTCCCGGACGTTCCAGCCGTCATCGCGGGATCGGGGCCGCTCGTCTACCTGATCGCTTACCAACTCGTCCGCGCCGGCGCACCGGTACGCGCGGTGCTGCTCACGACACCGCCGGACCGGCTCCGGCGCGCGGCCGGCGCCTTGCCGCAAGCGCTCGCGATGCCGGGCGAGCTGTGCAAGGGCATCGTGTGGCGACGCGCGCTCGCGGGCTGGGGCGTGAAGGTCATGCGCACGAGCGGGCTCGCGATCATGGGCAGGGAGCGGGTCGAAGCGGTACGGTTCACGCATCGCGGCCGGGAATGCTCGATGGACGTCTCGCTCGTGCTTCTGCACGAAGGCGTCGTTCCGAACACGCATCTCACCTTCGCGGCGCAGCTCGATCACGTCTGGGACGATCACGAGCACGCCTTTCGCCCCGCGGTGGACGAATGGGGAGAGACCAGCGAGCGTGGCGTACTGGTGGCAGGCGACTGCGCGCGCATACTCGGCGCAAGGGCCGCGGTCGATTCCGGGCGGCTCGCGGCGCTCGAAGCGGCGCATCGCCTCGCAAGGATCGACTCACACCGGCGCGCCGTCCTCGCCCTGCCGCATCGTGTTTCGCTCAAACGGCACCGGCGTTTCCATGAGTTCCTGGGCCTGATGTTCGAGCCGGATGCGGCGATGCTGCGTCCCTCGGACCCGGCGGTGACGGTGTGCCGTTGCGAGGAAGTGACGGTGGCCGAGATCGAACGTGTCATCGCCGGCGGATGTCCTGGTCCCAACCAGGCGAAGGCGTTCACCCGTTGCGGCATGGGGCCGTGCCAGGGTCGGATGTGCGCGGCGGTGGTGAGCGAGCTCTTCACCGGGCGCCGGAGTTCCGGTTCCGACGCCGGCACGGTCGCGCACTACCGCATCCGGCCGCCGATCAAGCCGCTCACCGTCGGCGAGCTCGCGGCGCTCGAAGGCACCGGCACGGCGCCGGTCGACCGCGCCGGTACGCCGATTCGGCCGATGCGGGCGCAGGCGTGAGCCGCAATACAACCTGTCCGACGTCGAAGAGAGCCGCCCCATCACTTCCCTTTCCGGCGGATCGCCGTCGGCCGGGACGCGAACAGTCGCTCCAGGCTGACACGACATCGCCTCCGGTTCCACTCCCGAGCCGGTGACGTCCCGATAGCATCACCGGCACCGGCAGGCGCGTGGGCTGCTCCAGGGCCGGCAGGTCGGGAATTCACGTCCAATCGAGGGAGGTTCCGTCCATGTCGCGCAAGCAACACGGTTTCACCATCGTCGAGATCGCAATCGTGCTCATCATCATCGGTCTGTTGCTCGGGGGAGTCCTCAAAGGCCAGGAACTCGTCAACAGCGCCCGGGTCCGCAACCTCGCGGATGCGAACTCGGGGATCCAGGCTGCCTACTATGGCTTCATCGACCGGTACCGGCAGGTGCCTGGCGACATGACTGCGACCGCCGCCGCTTCGGCCATCGGCGACTCCACCATCACGGCAGGGGGAGACGCGGACGGCCGGGTGGACAACGCCGACTGGGGAGAGGCGTCGGCCTTGTGGGTGCATCTGACGCGCGCCGGATTCCTCCAGGGGAACTACGGCGGCGGAGCCACGAACGCGGCGACGTACCGCGACGCCGACATGGCGCCGCGCAACGCCTTCGACGGCTACATGCTTCTCGGCCGGACCCGCGACTACTCGACCACCGCCGGAGCCCCGACCGCGACCCAGACGGTCCGGCTCGGCTTCGTTCTCGGCGACAACATCCCGGTGGACATCGCCCGCGAGCTCGACGTCAAGATCGACGATCAGCGCCCGCTCACCGGTTCGCTACGCTTCACCGGGACCACCACGTTTTCGCACGCCGGAGTGAGCGAGGCGACGACGCTTTGCATGGTCGCCGCGAATTCGAACGAATACGACGTCGCCGGCGACGCCCAGAATTGCAATCTCGTCTACATCTACTGAGCTTTCGCCGCACATCGTGGGCCGTGGCGGGCGGCGGACGGGGCAGGACACCATGCGCGGTCTTCGTTCCGGCGGGGCCGCGCGCGCCGGATGCCGGCTGCGAGCGCTGCTGCACCGGCGTTTGCGTCCGGATCTCCGTCCATCGGTGGGCCGGATCGGGAGATGGAAAGGGTAAAGTAGAGGGGAGAAGGGAGCCTCGCTCTGGGCGGAACCCCGTTCCGCGTCAGCCGATGGAAAGGGTGAAGGGGATGGTGGAGGTGGAAATGAGGGTGACGATGGAACAGGAGCGGAAGCGGCATGAAGCGGGAGGTTCGCGGCCGAAACCCCAGGCCCGGTTGCCGACGCACGCAATCGAGTTCTCGGGGGTGTACAAGCGCTTCGGGCGCGAGCCGGTGCTGAGCGACCTCTCGCTCAAGGTCCGGGCCGGCGAGATCTTCGGGCTCGTCGGGACGAACGGCGCGGGCAAGACCACCTGCATGAAATGCCTGCTCGACTTCTGCGACGTCGACGCGGGTCGGATCGAGATCTTCGGCCGCCCCGTGAGCGAGCCGGAATCGCGCCGCCCGCTCGGCTACCTGCCCGAGCGTTTTCTTCCCCCGCACCATCTTCGCGGCCGGGAGTTCCTGGAGTTCATGGCGAGGATGCACGGAGTCGATCCCGGCCCGGTTCGCGTGCGCGAGGTGCTCGCAGCGCTCGATTTCGCGTCGCCCGCGCTCGACAAGCCGGTGCGGACGTGCTCGAAGGGCACGGCGCAGAAGCTTGGCCTTGCGGCCTGCCTTCTCGCGGGCAAGCCGCTTCTCGTGCTCGACGAGCCGCTGAGCGGCCTCGATCCGAAAGCGCGGTTGCTCGCCAGGCGCTACCTGGCCGGACTCCGGGCCGGAGGTGTGACGGTGTTCTTCAGTACCCACCTGCTCGCGGACGCCGGCGAGCTGTGCGATCGGATGGGCGTGCTCCACGACGGTACGATACGGTTCGCCGGCTCGCCCGCGCGACTCAGGGAGCGGTTCCCCTCCGCGACGCTCGAAGACGCCTGGCTCGCCTGCATCTCCTGACCGGCGGACGGGTCCGCCCTGCCGGCCTGCTTGCCGGGCTGCCGATCCACGGGGCGACGACGGCTTTCCGGCTCGCCTGCTCCTCCGCTCCCCTGCTTCGTGAGCCGGAGATCGGCAGTGACGGCAGGGGGGCGCCCGCCGGCGCGTCGTCTCCACGGCTCCCTTCATGATCGAGGCGCCGGCGGGAAGAGTGAGGCAGGTCGGCGCGCTCCAGGCCGGGTCCCACCGGCGCATGACGACCCCGGGCGCCTCGGCGCCCGCCGTTGTTCCCCCGATCCACCGTCTGGGCTATAAGAGGCCCGACCGCACGCGCCCACCGGGGAACGGACATGCAGCCCAGCATCTTCAAGTTCGTGCTCAAGTTCAGCCTGCGCCAGCAGATCCTTCTGCTCGCGATGACGATCGCCTCGTTTCCGTTCTTCTACCTCCTGCTCTATCTGCCGAAGGTGATCGTGAACGAGGCGATCGACACCGACATCGCCGCGTTTCCCGTGTACGTCGCGGGCTTCGAGCTCGGGCAGGTCGAATACCTCCTGGCGCTCTGCGCGGCGTTCCTCGGGCTCGTCCTCGTCAACGGCGGCTTCAAGTACTTCCTGAACGTGTACCGCGGGGTCGTCGGCGAGCGCATGCTCCGGCGTCTGCGCTACGACCTTTTCGTCCGGCTCCTGCGTTTTCCGCTCCCGCGTTTCCGCCGGACTTCACAGGGCGAGCTGGTCTCCATGATCGTCGCGGAGACCGAGCCGCTGGGCGGCTACATCGGCGACTCGATCGCGCTGCCCGCGTTCCAGGGCGGGATGCTCCTCACCCTCCTGGTGTTCATGTTCATCGAGGATCCGGTGCTCGGCGCCGCCGCCGTCGCGCTCTATCCGGTGCAGGCCTGGCTCATCCCCAAGCTGCAGAAGAAGCTCAACCGGAAGAAGCTGGAGAAGGTGCGGCTCGTGCGCGTGCTTTCGGAGCGGATCGGGGAGGTGGTCACCGGGATCCGCGAGATCCACACCCATGACACGTCGCGGCTCGAACGCGCCGACTACACCCGGAGGGTCGGCGAGATCTACCGGGTCCGGGTGGAGATCTATCGCCTGAAGTTCTTCATCAAGTTCGTCAACAACTTCATCGCCCAGATCACCCCCTTCTTCTTCTATTCGATCGGCGGCTACCTGGTGATCGAGGGCGACCTCTCCTTCGGGTCCCTGGTGGCGGTGATCGCCGCCTACGAGAAGCTCGCGGACCCGTGGAAGGAGCTTCTCAACTTCTACCAGATCAAGGAGGACGCCAAGGTCAAGTACGAGCTGCTCCGCGAATCCTTCGAGGTGCCCGGGATGCTCGACCAGACACTGATCGACGCGGAACCGCCGACGCAGGCGCCGATCGCGGGCACCCTCACCGCCCGCAACCTCGATCTCAAGGAAGAGGACGAGGGCGAGACGACGTTCGCGGGCGGACTCTCCTTCACCGCCGAGCTCCCGGCGAGGCTCGCGGTGGTGGGCGGCGCCGGCAGCGGCAGCGACCGCCTCGCGCACGTCATGGCGGGCCTCAAGCGTTCGGCCACGGGGAAGCTGCTGGCCGGGACCCTGGACCTCACCGCGGCGCCGGAGTCGGTCACCGGCCGCCGGATCGCCTGCGTCGGCCCCGAGACGAACCTGTTCTCGGGAACGCTTCGCGACAACCTGCTCTACAGCCTGAAGCACCGCCCGACGCGGGACGCCGCCTACGACGAGTCCGGCCTTGCGGTGTGGCGTCGTCGCCGGGCCGAGGCCGCGAGCGCCGGGAACTCCGTTCACGACGTCCGTGCGGACTGGCTCGACTACGAGGGCGCGGGGATCGGGGACGCCGGGGCCGTGACCGGGCGCGCCGTGGAGGTGCTCTCCATCGCGGACATGGGCGACGACATCTACCAGCTCGGGCTGCGGTCGAGCGTCGCCCCCGACACCGCGCCGGAACTCGCGCGCGGCGTGCTGGAGGCGCGCAAGATGCTGCGGGTGCGGCTGAAGGACCCGGACATCGCCCCGCTCGTGGATCTCTTCGATCGGGACGCCTACAACGTCAGCATGACGGTGGCGGAGAACCTCCTCTTCGGCACCCCGAAGGACCGGACCTTCGATCCCGACAATTTTGCCGGCAACGTGTACGTGCGCAAGGTGCTCGACGACCTTGGCCTGGCGGAGGACTTCGTCGAGATCGGACGGCAGGTCGCGGCCCTCATGATCGATCTGTTCGCGGACGTCGCGCCGGGCAGCGAGCTGTTCGAGCAGTACAGCTTCATCTCCGCCGACGACCTGCCGGTGTTCCGGAGCCTGCTCAGCCGCGCCGAATCCGGAGGCCTCGAGACGCTCGGCGAGGAGGACCGGACGATGCTCCTGTCGCTGCCGTTCAAGCTCGTGCCCGCGCGCCACCGCCTCGGGCTGATCGACGAACCGATGCAGCAGCGCTTGGTCATCGCCCGCCGCCGGTTCTCGGAAGGGTTCGGAGCCGACCAGACCCCCATCGAGTTCTTCGACTCCGAACGGTACAACTCGTCGATCTCGATCCTCGACAACATCCTCTTCGGGCGGCTCGCCTATGGGCGCCAGCGCAGCGCGCAACGTATCGGCGCACTGATCGGTGAAGTGGTGGACGCGCTCGATCTCCGCCGCGCGATCATGGAACGGGGGCTGGACCATCCGGTCGGCATCGCCGGATCGCGGCTCTCGACCGTGCAACGCCAGAAGCTCGCGATCGCGCGATCGGTGCTGAAACGCCCGGACGTGCTCGTCGTCGATCGCGCCACCGCCGCCCTCGACGCCGCGGGGCAGGCCCGCATCCTCGATAACCTGTTGAAAGAGTTTGAATCCCGCACCTTGATCTGGATAGTGCACCGTGCCAGCCTTGCGGAGCACTTCGACGAAACGATCGTGCTTGAAGGCGGCAAGGTGGTGGAGCAGGGCACGTTCGTGGAGCTGAACAGATCCGGGACCGTATTCCACGAGATGGCGGCGGCCGGCTGACGCCGCGGCGAGAGGTCGGCGCCGGTCCGCTTGCCGGCATGGCGCGGCCACGCGGGCTCCAGCGCGACGGTGTCCGGCGGTGGGAGCCGGAGAGCGATGATGGATCTCAAGACCGAAGCCGAAATGCTTCACAAGGTGCCGATGTTTTCGAAGCTGGAGCTTTCGAAACTCAAGCTCCTTGCGTTCACGAGCGAGCTCTGCACCTACGAGGAGGGCGAGCTGCTCTTCGAGGCCGGTGACGCCGCCGACAGCGCCTACCTCATCATGGAGGGGAGAGTCGAGATCGTCGTCGAGACCGAAGCGGGTCCGGTGGTGGAAGGTGTGCTCGGCCCGAACGAGCTGTTCGGCGAGCTCGCGGTGTTGACCAACTCGCCCCGCTCGGCGGGGATCCGGGCGTGTAGCGGGCTGGTGGCGCTGCGGATCACCGGTGAGATGTTCCTCAAGCTGCTCGCGGAGAACCCGGAGGTCGCGCTCGACGTCATGCGCCAGCTCAGCGACAAGCTTGTGCGTGCGCACGACCAGTTCGTCGACTTGCAGAAGCGCTTGCAGGAACGGGAGGCCGTGGGGGGCTGAGGGGGCGGCCGGAGAGCGCGGCGGGTTGCCGGGGAGGGCGCGCGCCGGCGCCGCCCGTCGATTCGCGGGGGCTTCCCCCCGGACAGCGGACCGCCGGAACCGATCGCCGCCCACCGTTGCGGCGGATGCGCGTCCCGGGGCAACAGCCGCCGGGGCCGGCGTGCCGTCCCGGCCCGCAGGCGTCGGGCCGCGGGTTCGTTACCGGCGCCGGGAGGAGGAGCGAATTGGATCGGAAGCGTTTCGAAGGACTCTGGAGCCGCCGCATCGGCGAGGACGCCGGCGCGGTGTTCGCGGAGCTGGAGGCGCTCTACCGCGAGCCGCATCGCCGGTACCACACCCCGGCGCATGTCGAGCACTGCCTGGGTTTCTTCGATCTCGCGGCCGATCGGATGGAGGATCCCGATGCGGTCGAGACGGCGCTGTGGTTCCACGACGCGATCTACGACGTCCCGACTCGAGACAACGAATTGCGCAGCGCGGAGCTGTTCGCGGCACGGGCCGGCGGGCGAGGGGAGGAGCGGTTCCGCTCGAAGGTGTACCGGCTCATCATGGCCACAACGCATCGCGAGCCGCCGGTGACGATCGACGAGTCGTTCATCGTGGACATCGACCTGTCGAGCTTCGGCCTGTCCTGGGAAGAATTCCTCCGCGACAGCCTGGCGGTGCGCGAGGAATTCGCGATGGTGCCGGACGCCGAGTTCTATCCCGGACAGAAGAAGTTCGTGGAATCCCTCCTCGCCCGGCCTACCTTCTGCTTTACGGAGTTCTTCCGGGACCGCCATGAGGTGCGTGTCCGGAAGAACATCGAGCGCCTGTTCGCCAAGCTTCAGGCGCAGGGTCTGGTATAGCGGCGTATCGCCCGGTGGCCTTCAATCCCAATCCCGCTGGTGGAGGCCCCCGTCGCCGCCGATGCCGGGTCTGGCGCCGTTTCCTTCTTCGTCCCTCCGGAAGGTGGAACATCCGCGTGCGTTGCGGCCGTTCCGGGCGCCGTCGCAGATCGCCGGCCCGGTCCCGGCAGATCGATCGTCGAGGCGGTTCCGGGGACCGATCAGAGTGGCTGGCCGGACCGGTCGGCTCGAAGCCCCGGCTGGACGTCGAGCTTGTAGACGGTGACCGGGCCGCTCCTTCCACGCACCGTCACCGTCCCCAGCGCCTCGAACGCGAAGCTCCCGGGGCCCGCGAGCTCGCGGGTGCGCCCGGAGACGACGATCCGCGTCCCGTGCTCCTTGTTCAGCGCTTCGAGCCGGGCGGCGAGGTTGACGTCGTCGCCGTGCACGGTGTAGCCGAGGCGGTCACCTGCGCCGACGAGCCCTCCGACCACCACCCCGGTGTTGATCCCGATCCTCGACACGAGCCGGAGGCCCGCCCCGAAGGTGCGCGAGGCGAGGATCCCCTGGATCTCGATCGCGGCCCGCACCGCGCGCGCGGCGTGATCTTCCCGCGCGGCGGGAAGGTTGAAGGTCGCGAGGATGGCGTCGCCCTGGTACTGGTTGACGGTCCCCCCGTGGCGGACGATGGGCTCGCTCACCGCCGCGAAGTACTCGTTGAGGGTGGAGATCACTTCGACCGGGGACATCCCCTCGCTCAAGGTGGTGAACCCTTCGAGGTCGCTGAAGAAGATCGTCGTCTCGCGGACCTCGCCCGCGCCCGCCTCCACCGGCGTCCCGGACGCCTTGATCTCCGCCGCCACCTCGCTCGGCACGAAGCGTGACAGCTCCGCCGCGGCGGTGCTCTCCACGACCGACTGCACCAGCAGATCGCGCGCGCGGGTGAGGGCGACGGCGAGGACCCCGGTGACGATCAGGATCGAGATCACCTTGTCGAACTCCGCCCCGAGCAGCACGCTGTTCGAGGTCATGTACTGCACGTAGTCGCGGGTGATCATCGGGTCGCCCGGCACGACGCGGATCGCATAGAGCACCATCAGCAGCCATCCGCCCGCCGCCACGGCGCCGGCGAGCAGGACGTAGCGGGCCTGGAAGCGCAGCGCCCGCAACGCGATGAAGATGAAGACGTAGAGCAGGGTCGGGACCTTGAGGTAGAACGACGCCGGCTGCGCGTACTTGACGTGGATGCTCCAGATCAGCGCAAGCAGCAGGAGCATGTCGAGAACCACCGAGAGGTACAGCAGCCAGTCGGGCAGCATGCGCCGGTGGGCGAGGACGAGGCGCACAAGGGTGAAGAGGAGGTACGCGCCGAGCACCCAGGGTTCGGGAGCCAACACCGGCTCGGCGGTGTACGGCTTGGGGGACAGGGTGTAGAGGATCGAGAAGGTGGAGACGATCGTGAGTTGGACCCACCCGACCAGAATCTCGCTCGACGCCTGCTGGCGCCGGATCGTGTCGCGCACCCGCGCCGGCAGGGGCGGGGTCTCCCGGCTCCGCAGCGTCATCCGACGCATCGGCAATCGCAGGCGCATGCGCGACCTCGCCACCTGGCCACCGCGGTTCAACGTTCGGGCCGCAGGCGCACCCGCGTCGCCGAGCCGTGGAATCGTCCCGGAACGTTAGCGGGAAACGCCGCCGGGCGGAAGGCTCCGATTGCCGGCCCGCCGGAGATTCGGCTAGGCTCGTACCGGGGGCAGGGAAGACGATGCGAGGCTCAGGTGGCCGCGCCACCCAGACACGCCCGGGTGCTGGTCTACAGCCACGATTCCTTCGGGCTCGGACATCTGCGCCGGTGCCGGACCATTGCGCACGCCCTCGTCGCGCGCCGAAAGGCCCTGTCCGTGCTCATCCTTTCCGGTTCGCCGATCATCGGGAGCTTCGACTTCCGGACCCGGGTCGACTTCGTCCGCGTCCCCGGGGTCATCAAGTTGCGAAACGGCGAGTACTCCCCGCTCAGCCTGCACATGGACGTCGGGGACGTGCTGCGGATGCGCGCCTCGATCATCCAGCACACCGCGGAGGTGTTCGCACCCGACGTCTTCATCGTCGACAAGGAGCCCCTCGGCCTCCGCGGGGAGATCCAGGACACCCTCGAAGTGCTCAAAGCGCGCGGGACCCGGCTCGTGCTGGGGCTCCGGGACGTGATGGACGACCCCGCCTCGCTCGCCGAGGAGTGGGCGCGGAAAAATCCCGTGCCGGCCCTGCGGACCCTCTACGACGACATCCTCGTCTACGGCCTGCCGCAGATGTGCGACCCCCTCGCAGGCATCGGGCTTCCGGAATCGGTGCGGCGCAAGATGACCTACACCGGGTACCTGGAGAGCGCGCGCTCCGCGGGACCGCCGGCGGCGCACGCCGCGGCCGCCCTCTCCGACCCCTTCATCCTCGTGACCCCCGGCGGGGGCGGTGACGGCGAAGAACTGATCGACTGGGTCATCGGCGCCTACGAGACCGATCCGGCGCTGCCCCACCCCGCGCTGATCGTCTTCGGACCCTTCATGCGGCAGCGGCGCCGGGAGCAGTTCCGCATGCGCATCGCAAGGCTCGGCCGGGTCGAGGCGATCAACTTCGACGCGCGTCTCGAGCACCTGATGGCGCACGCGGCCGGGGTGGTCGCGATGGGTGGATACAACACGTTCTGCGAAATCCTCACCTTCGACAAGCCGGCGGTGATCGTGCCGCGCCGGCACCCGCGACTGGAGCAGTACATCCGCGCCTCGCGCGCCGAACAGCTCGGGCTGGTGCGGATGCTGAGCGACGAGCAGGGCCGGGATCGGGAGGTCATGGCGAAGGCGTTGCGCGCCCTTGTATCGAGGCCCCGCCCCTCCGAGGTCGTCGTGCCGGGTCTGCTGGAAGGCATCGACAACATCCACCGTCTCGTCGATCGCTGGCTCGAGTCGGCCGGCGAGCCTCCCGGCGGTGCACGCGCCGCCGGCACCACCCGCTGAATCCCTCGTGCGCGGGCCCGTCGCGATCGTCGTGAAGGGGTATCCGCGCCTGTCGGAGACTTTCATCGCGCAGGAGATCCTTGCTCTGGAGCGCCGCGGGTTCGATCTGGCCATCGTGTCCCTGCGGCGTCCGACGGATCGCTTCACCCATCCGATCCACGCCGAGATCCGCGCTCCCGTGCTCTACCTGCCGGAGTATCTCCATGCCGATCCGGCGCGGGTGCTGAGGGCGTGTCGGAAAGCGCGGCGCCTTCCCGGGTACCGCCGCGCGCGCACCATGTGGCTGGCGGATCTGGCCCGCGACCGTACCCCGAACCGGGTGCGCCGCTTCGGTCAGGCGCTCGTGCTCGCGGCGGAGCTCGGACCGGTCGAATCCGTCCATGCACACTTCCTCCACACCCCCGCCTCCGTCGCCCGCTACGCGAGCGCGATGCGCTGTGTCGGGTGGAGCTTCTCCGCCCATGCCAAGGACGTGTGGACGACGCCGGCCTGGGAGATGCGGGAGAAGCTCGCCGGCGCGCGCTTCGGGGTCACGTGCACGCGGACCAACCTGGAACGCCTGGCGGCGCTGGCGCCCTCGCCCGGCGTCGTGGAGCTGGTCTACCACGGTCTCGACCTCGGGCGGTTCCCGTCGCGGGTGGAGCGGCGGGCGCCTCGTGACGGCTCCGATCTCTCGGATCCGGTACGGATCCTCTCGGTGGGGCGTCTGGTGGACAAGAAGGGGTTCGACGATCTGCTCGACGCGCTCGCGCTGCTGCGGCCGGGGCTCGCGTGGACGCTCGACGTGGTGGGAGGCGGCCCTCTGGAAGAGCGGTTGCGCCGGCACGCCGCCGCGCTCGGCATCGGCGGGCGGGTGCGCTGGTGGGGGAGCCTCCCGCATGATCGCGTGGTGGAGCACGCCGCCGCCGCGGATCTGTTCGCACTCGCCTCGCGGATCTCCACCGGCGGCGACCGCGACGGGTTGCCGAACGTGCTGATGGAGGCCCAGCTCCTCGGCGCCGCCTGCGTCGCGACCGGGGTGTCGGCGATCCCCGAGCTGATCGAGCACGAGGTCAACGGCCTCCTCGTGCCCGAGCGCGCCCCCCGTGCGCTGGCCGCCGCACTCGAACGCGCCGTCACCGATCCCGCGCTGCGCGAGACGCTGGCCGAGGCGGGCCGGCGCACGGTGACGGAGCGGTTTTCGTTCGAGGGCGGCATGGCGAGGATCGCCGCGAAGCTGGGCGCCGCGGCCGGGCCGGCCTCGAAGTCCGGGCTTGCAGGCGTGCACGACGCGCCCCGGCTCGCCTCGTGAGGATTGTCCAGTGCATCGTCCGACGCGCGGCCGGGAGTTCTCCGGTCTGTCCGGCCCCGTGCCGACGCCGATCGCCGCCGGCCGTCGAGAAGCCGCCGGGATCGGACCCCGGGGCCGGGTGCCCTGAGCCGTCCGGCACGGGACCCGCCGCACGGCCGGGATCCCCGTCCGATCCTGCCGGCCGTGTGTCGCCACCGGATGTCACGGGTGTCCGCGGGACCCGCGGGACCGCGCCTTGAGGATCGCGTTCTACGCGCCGCTCAAGGCGCCGGTTCATCCCGTTCCCTCGGGCGATCGCCTCATCGCCTGGCTGCTGGTCCGAGCGCTGGAGCGGGCCGGCCACGAAGTGGTGCCGGCGTCGCGGCTGCGGGCGTTCGAGGGCGTCGGAGACCGCCGCCGCCAGCTCCGGCTGGCGCGCGTCGCGCGGGCGGAGGCGCGGCGGTTGCTCGATCGCTGGCTGGGCTCGCCCCGGTCCCCCCGGTGCTGGTTCACGTACCACCTCTACCACAAGGCGCCGGACTGGATCGGCCCGCGGGTCAGCGCCCGGTTGGGGATCCCCTACCTCGTCGCGGAGGCGTCCTACGCGCCGAAGCAGGTCCGCGGCGCCTGGCGGCACGGCCATCGCGCGGTCGCGGCGGCGCTTTCGCGGGCGGATCGGCTGATCGCGCTCAATCCGGACGACGTGCCCGGCCTCGAAGGGTTGCTGGGAAGCGACGCGCGGATCCGCCGGCTCGCACCCTTCCTCGACACCGATGCCGTCCGGCCCCACGGTGACCGCTTGCGACGCCGCGGGCGCATCGTGCGTCTCGTGGGCGCCGGCGCCGGGATCCCGCTTCTCGCGTGCGTCGCGATGATGCGCGAGGGGTGCAAGGCGGAATCGTTCAAGCTGCTGGCCCGCGCCCTCGAAGGGATCACGCGGAGGGCGTGGCACCTGCTCGTGGTGGGAGACGGTCCCGCGCGCCGTGAGGTGGAGGCGGCGTTTGCGGAGCTCGAGGCAGCCGGACGGGTGACCTTTCTCGGAGTACGGCGAGGGGCGGCGCTGCATGGGATCGTGAGTGCTTGCGATCTCTTCGTGTGGCCCGCGCTCGGAGAAGCGATCGGCATGGCGATGCTCGAAGCCCAGGCGCTGGGCGTACCGGTGGTCGCCGGCAGGACGCGCGGGGTGGGAGGTGTCGTCAGCCACGGCGCCGGGGGGTGGCTCGTGCCGGAGGGCGACGCCGAGGCGTTCGCCGGTGCGGTGGAGAAAGCGCTGGCCGACCCGGCCGCCTTGGTCGCGGCCGGGGCGACGGCACGCACCCGGGTCCGTGTCGGGCACGGGATCACGTCGGCATCCCGCGACCTCGACCGGTGGATCGGGGAAGCAGGGGCCGAAGTGGAAGCCTGAGCGCGGGGGTCGCGCGGGCTCACTCCCCGGCCGGGGCGCTCGGCCAGCCCGGGTGGTCGAGCTTTCGCTGCTCGGGGTAGAGGCGGATGCTCGGCACCCGGCCCCGGTCGAGATCGTCCTGCATGCGTTCCCAGTATCCGGTGGTCAGGAGGTCGCCGTGCACGTCCCGGAACAGCCGGCGCAGCCTCCGGTCGGGGATGCGGAAGCCGGCCTCGATCTCCTCGGGCAGAAAGATGACGCCGTCCTCGTAGAACCAGTCGGGGACGTCGTCCTCGCCGTCGAACCGCCCGGCGTTCGATCGGATCTTGACCTCGGTGAGGGGCTCCAGGGCGTCGTAGTCGAACAGGTAGACCTTCCGGAAGCGGCTGACCCCGTAGTTGCGTGCGTCGAGGTCCTGGTTGAAGACGTTCGCCGCGGCGTTGTTCTTGATGCAGTGCCCAAGGTTGACGATGGCCTCCCGAACCTCCTCCGGGGTCGCGTCCCGCAGAAACACGGGCAGCGGCCGCACCCGGCGCTGGACGATGAGGTGTTTCAGGATCACCGCATCGTCGCGCAACGACACGCTCTCGCCCGCGTCGCGTAGCAGCTCTGCGAGGAGCTCCGGTTCGAACCACGCGGGATCGAGCTCCAGGTTGTAGTAGATGATGTTGTCGAGCATGGAGCCGGTGCGGTCGATCTCGTGCACGCGGCGGTACTTGTCGAGCACCGCCCCGATGCCGGGGAATTCGCCCCACTTGTACTGGTCGGTCGGGGTGTTCCGGATCACCTTCAGGTTGTAGTCCGAGGACGGCGCCGCGAATCCGACGGCGACCGAGCCGCGGAACCCGACCGCGGTGGTGAACACCTCCCGGTGCTCCGCCAGCTCTTCGCGCAGCTCGTTCATCACCGCCACCTTCCCGACGTGGTTGAACCCGATCGTCGAGTAGTGCAGCCCGAGGCGCCGGGTCGGCATGACGGTGTGCAGGAACGCGGCGAGCTCGTGATAGTGGTTGTTGGTGACGTGGAAATTCGCAAGGGTGGAGCTGAAGAGGTTGTGGGCATCCGCCTCGCCCGCGAGGACCGCCTGCACGTAGATCCCGGCCTCGTGGTTGAGCAGGGCGAGGATGAGGGGCGTCGCACTCGCATCGTCGAAGACTATCCGGCCCACGACGTACGCGCCGCGGTTGCGGAAGAACCCGGCGTCGGTCATCTGGAGCTTCACGGGCCGGCGGGGGTCGCCGTTCAGCATGGACTTGATCCGCTCGGCGACCCGCCGCACGTCCCCCTCCCGGTCGCGCCAGCCCCGCTCGAAGCGCGGGACGTCGAGCACCCGGTCGACGAGCGCGGCGAGATCCGCGCCGGGGATGATCGGGAAGTCGATCCGCACCGCGGCGGCGCGCTCGCTCGCGGGCTCGCGATGGTCCAGGAACGTGTACTCCACCGGCTTCCACATGCCCTCGTACACCATCCGCCGCGCGGAGTGGATGTAGGCGAAGGCGATGTCCGATTCGTAGCGCCCCTCGATCAGGGCGAGGTAACGGGCCTCGATCCGGATCCAGAACGCCTCGTCCTCGACGATCGACGGCAGCGCTTCGCGCAGGCGCCGTGCGAGCGAATGCACGCCGACCCTGTAGACCGACAGCCGCCGCAGGCTCAAGTCCAGCGACGCCGCGGGATCGCGCCGCTCGAAGGCGGACTTCGCGAGGGTGGGGATGTTGCGGGACTCGACGTAGTAGGCGTCGAACTCCGCGAGGATCCAACGTGCGGCAAGCTCCGATCGCTCGTCGAGCGAGTCCGCCGCCGCGACGCGGCGCGCGTACCGGGCGGACCGGTCGTCCGGCGTCGGGGAGTCGAACGGGGTCACGATGCCGGCGCGTGCCGATGCGAACGGCAACCGGCGTCTACCGGCCGCCTGTCAGTCGCCCTCGTGTATCCGGGTCTCCCGGATGACCACCGTTTCCCGCGGCACGTCCTGGAACCGCCCGCGCGTTCCGGTCTCGAGCCCCGCGATCCGGTCCACCGTCTCCATGCCTTCAACGACGCGCCCGAAGGCCGCGTAGCCCCAGCCTTGGGGGGTAGGGGCCTTGTGGTTCAGGAAATCGTTGTCGGCGAGGTTGATGAAGAACTGCGCGGTGGCGGAATGGGGGTCGGGGGTCCGGGCCATGGCGATCGTCCCGCGATCGTTCCTGCCGCCCCGATCCGCCTCGTTGCGTACGGGCGCGCGGGTCGCACGCTGCCGGAACTCTTCCGTAAAGCCTCCGCCCTGGATCATGAAGCCCGCGATCACCCGGTGAAAGACGGTGCCTTCGTAGAACTCGCCGCGGACGTAGGCGAGGAAGTTCGCCACCGTCTCGGGAGCGGTCTCCCGGTCGAGCTCCACAACGAACGCGCCGTGGCTGGTCTCGAAGGTGACTCGCGGGCGGTCGGATTCGGCGGCCTGGGCCGAGGGTGCGCCGGCGGAGACGCTCCCGAACGACAGGGCCGCGATGGTCATGGCGGCCAGTGGAGTGGTGCGGTTGGACATGTCGGCTCCTGGTTTCCGGCGTGCGGCGCACAGGCGGGTCCACCCGCCGGATCGCGCCGACGGCGGAGTTTCGTCGAGCCACGGCCGGCAGATCAAGCACCGGCGGTCGCGCCCCGGCAATTCCCGCCAAGCCCGGGAACATTCATTGAATCGCCACAACCCGACGCTCATGCGGTGGACAGGGCTGCGAAATCCCGGTGACGACCGTGATCGGAGCTGAGCGGGAATTGCCGATCGCGCCCCAGGGCCGTTCTGTTCGCCGCACAATCCGCAAAGAGGCCGGTCGCCGGTCGCAGTGGCTCCCTTCCCCGGTGAAACGGCTTCCCGGTGGCCGCCGAGGCGACCTCGACCGCCTGATTCGGGCTCCGCGGCGAACGGGGTGGTCCTGATTGCGTGCTCCGCGCTTGCGCTCCGAGCGCATGGACACCCGGACGGCGACGGCGCAGACTCGAGGAGGTCCGGCGGTGTCCGCCCTCCTGATGGACCACTCCACCTTCGGCGCTTGCCTGAACGGAGCCGAACGACCATGCTCGATCTGGGTCGGACCCTCGTCTACGCCGCCGAACGCGAGCCTTCCGCGACCGCGGTCATCGACGGCGACGCGACCCTCACCGGCGCCGGCTGGCTGGAGTACGTGCTTCAGGTGGTGGCGGGGCTCGATGCAATCGGGCTCCGCCGCGGCGATCATCTCGTCACCGTCCTCCGCAACCGGATCGAGGCGGCAGCCCTGCACTGGGCCTGCCAGCTCGCGGGGGTGGTGATCACGCCCGTGAACTGGCGCGCGAAGTCCGGTGAGCTGGACTACGTGCTCGACGACGCCGATGCGAGAGCGGTCTGCTTCGAGCCGGTGTCGAGCGAGGCCGTCGCGAAAGCGCCGCGCGCCGGCGCCATCCCCCGGATCGTGGTGGGCGGGGCCGCGGAGCTCGAAGCTTTTGCCGGTCTTCGGGAGCGGGCCTCCGGGGCGGCCCGCGGCACCGGCGTCCTGGCGTTCGAGGAGCTCGCCGGCGGGACGCCGGCCGATGCGGGCCCGCGTGCGCGGGTGGATGACGTCTCGGTGATGCTCTACACCTCCGGGACCACCGGCCGCCCGAAGGGGGTACCGAGAACCCACGCCGCGGAGCGCGCCGGCGCCCTCGCGCACGTCGCCCAGAACCGCTACGGCTACGGCGAGCGGACCCTCGGGGTGATGCCTCTCTACCACACCATGGGGGTGCGCTCGCTGCTCTCGACGGCCCTCGTCTCGGGGGTGTACGTCTGCCAGCCGCGCTTCGATCCGGCGGGCGCACTCGATCTCATCCGCCGCCACCGGGTGACGAACCTCTTCCTCGTGCCGACCCTGTACCACGATCTGCTTGCCCACCCGGGGTTCGGGGCGGCGGACGTATCGAGCGTGCGCAAGCTCGGATTCGCGGGTGCGCCGATGACCGAGGGCCTGCTGCGGCGGCTCGCCGAGGCGTTCCGTCCCGAACTCTTCGTCAACCACTACGGCTCGTCCGAGATCTACACCTTCACGGTCTGCCCGGACGCCCCCGCCAAGCCCGGCTCGGCCGGGAAGGCGGGCATCAACCAGTGCATCCGGGTGGTTCGCATAGGCGCCGAGGATCCGGACGACACCGCCCCCGCGAACGAGGAAGGCCAGATCATCGCCTCGCTCGAATCCGACGAATCGTTCTCCGGGTACTGGCGCCGCCCGGACGCGGACGCGAAGGCGCTCCGCGTGGGCTGGTACTTCACCGGGGACGTCGGCTGCTTCGACGCCGACGGCGACCTCTTCGTCACCGGCCGGGTGGACGACATGATGAACTCCGGGGGCGAGAACGTCATGCCGGTCGAGATCGAGAGCGTCCTCTCGCTCCATCCCTCCGTCGCAGAGGTCGCGGTGGCGGGATTCCCCGACGAGCGGCTTGGGCAGAAGGTCACCGCCTTCGTCACGCGGCGCGAGCCGGTGGGGGAGGGTGACCTCGACGCCTTCTGCAAGGCGTCCGGCCTCGCCGCCTTCAAGCGTCCCCGCGCCTACGTGTTCGTGAAGTCGATTCCGAAGTCGCCGGTCGGGAAGATTCTGCGGCGCCTGCTGATCGCCGGCGAGTACGAAGCGGAGTAGCGCCACGCCACCTTCCCCGGTGACGGTGGCCGGACGCCGCCCGGCCACCTTGCCCGGCGCGTCCAGGGCGCTGAAAATGAAGCCGCGCGCCTCCATCCCCGCGACCCCGTCGGCCTGTTCCCCGAAGAAGGGGTGGACGAGCGTGTGGGTCGCAAGCTGCAGCATCGCCGGATCGCCCACCAGCGGCGTGACGTCGCGGAAGACGACCAAGTCGGGGAGCGCGCGGATTTTCGATTCAAGAAGGTGCATCGGGCCTCTCCTCGCGTGACCGCGATGCTGCCGGAGATCACGGGACGAAGCGATCGTTTGAAGGTTTGGCGAGGGCGGCTGGAATTTTCGTCTGCGCCCTCTGCGGCTTCGCCAACCTCGGCAGTCCCGGTATCATGATCGGCGGCTTGTCGGCCCTTGCCCCCGAGCGGCGGGCGGAGATCGTGGCGCTCGGACCCAGGAGCGCCCTCGCCGGGGTCCCGGCGACCTGCATGACGGGCGCAGTCGCCGGCATCCTGACGCCTGCACCCTGAGCGGTGGATCGGATGGACAACCCCGCGGCCCCCCCGGCTTCGCGCTTGCGGGCGCAGGTCGAACGCGCGGTGCGGGCCCTCGACGACCCGCCGCGCGGCGACGAGCTCGGTGATCGCGACCTCAACCGCGCGTTCCCCCGGGTCGGGCCGCGGCGGCCCGCCGCGGTGCTCGTGCCGATCGTCGAGCGGCCGGGCGGCCCTACCGTGCTGCTCACGCGCCGCGCCGAGCACCTGCACGATCACCCCGGGCAGGTCAGCTTCCCCGGCGGCCGACTCGACGAGATCGACCGAGATCCGATCGACGCCGCGTTGCGCGAGGCGGCCGAGGAGATCGGTCTCGATCGCGGGATCGTCGAGCTTGCCGGCCTGCTCGACGGCTACGAGACGGCCACCGGCTACACCGTGACCCCGGTCGTCGGGTTCCTCCGGCCGGGGTTCATCCTGACCCTGGACCCCTTCGAGGTGGCCGAGGCGTTCGAAGTCCCGCTCGCTTTCTTCCTCGATGAGGCGTCGTGCCGGATCGGCAGCCTCGTGCGTGGCGGACGAAGGCGCTACTACTACGAGTTCGAGTACGAGGGGCGCCGCATCTGGGGCGCGACGGCGGGGATGCTGGTGAACCTCCGGCGGCGCGTCGCGCGTGGCTGAACACGTGGCGAACAACGGACGCGGCCGATACGGTCGAACGTCGCGCCCTTGAGATTGCCGGTGGTCCCTGACGTGAAGCCGATCGCGGTCCCGTTTTCCCGCTCCGGAGCGAACGCCGTGAGGTCCCGTTGCGCGATGCGTTCCCAGGGCCCGGCCATGGCAGCGGAGCCGCTCCTCGCGAGAGTTGCCGGCGCGACTGCGCGAGGCGATGGAGCGTTTACGGCGAGGAAAGCCGACCCTTCCGCCAAGCAGCATGCTTGGGCGAGGGCGCTGGAGGCGGACAGGACGGGCGGCGGCAAAGCTGCCGTCGTTCGCGGTGATGGAGCGAGAGGAGGGAGTCGAGATGACGACGTTGCCGCTTGCGCAGATCGGCGTCAAGGTCCTGCCCGGTCCGGTGCTATACTCCCGCCGTCCGAATCTTCTGGGTTTCAGTGGCGCAACACCCGGATGTCGCCCGGCGAACGCATCACGTTGCGCGACCTCTACGTCGCCCGCGCCCGAATCACGCCGTGGATCCGGCGTACCCCGCTCGTTCCCTCGCCCTCGTTGTCCGCGCTCGCCGGCGCCCAGGTCTCCCTCAAGCTCGAAACCGCACAGGACACCGGCGCGTTCAAGCTGCGGGGCGCGACGAACTTCATCCGCGCATCGGGCGAGGCGGCGCGGGCGCCCGGCGTCGTCACCGTCTCCACAGGGAACCACGGGCGGGCCGTTGCGCACGCGGCGCGGCGCGTCGGAGCGCGCGCCGTGGTGTGCATGTCGGAGCTCGTGCCCGGCAACAAGCGCGAGGCCATCGAGGCGCTGGGCGCCGAGACGCGCATCGTCGGCCGTTCCCAGGACGAGGCCGAGGTCGAAGCGCGACGGCTGGTGGCCGAGGAGGGCTTCGTGCTCGTCCACCCCTTCGACGATCCGCTGGTGATCGCCGGGCAGGGCACCGTCGGCATCGAGATCCTGGAGGATCGGCCCGAGGTCGATACCGTGATCGCGGCGCTCTCCGGCGGCGGCCTGATCTCGGGCGTCGCGCTCGCGCTGAAGGCCGCGGACCCGCGCACGCGCATCGTCGGGGTCACGATGGCGCAGGGTGCGGCCATGTACGAGAGTGTGCGCGCCGGCCGCCCCGTGGAAGTGGAGGAGGAGCACTCGCTCGCGGACAGCCTCGGCGGCGGAATCGGTCTCGACAACCGGCACACCTTCGAGCTGGCGCGCGCCCTCGTCGACGACTACGTGCTGGTCTCCGAGCCGGAGATCGCCCGGGCGATGCAGCACCTGTACCGCCACGATCGGGTGATCGCGGAAGGGGGCGGCGCGGTCGCCGTCGCCGCGGTGCTCGAAGGCGCGGTGCCCGCACTCTCGGGCAACGTCGTGTGCATCGTGAGCGGCGGCAACGTGGACATGGCCGTCTTCACGCGAATCGTGGCCTGAGAACAGGGGGCTCGACCGGCGGCTCGACAGTCCTTGCCCGTGAAGTCTCCGGCAAAACGACAAGGATTTTTTCCGCCAACCGGTGTCTGGTTCCGGCTATGCCCCGGGTCGGGTTCGAGCCGGGTGATCTCGAAGGTCCCGGGGCGGTGAGGGAGAACGCGCCGTCCGGCAGGCCGGCAGCGCTCTCGCGGCCCGCATTCCATCGGGATCCGGGCAGCGCCGTGGTTCGATACGACGGCTTCGATGCCCGGCGCCATGGCGCCTCTGGCGGCCGGCCGTTCAGGCGTAGCGCTTGAGGCGTTCTCCAAGCAGGCCTTCGAGGGGCTGGGTATACGGCACACCGGGGGACATCGGCTCGGCAGGGTCCAGATGGCAATCGAAGAGCGCGAGACCGCTCCGGCCGAGTCGTTCGGACAGCATCGCAAGATCCTCCCTCCCGCGCACCGAATAGCTCCGCATCCCCATCGACCTGGCGATCCCGGCGCAATCCACGTGCCCGCCGAAGTCGCTGATGACGCCGTCGGACACGCCCATCCGGTGCTCGAAGTCGCGGGTGGAGCCGAGACCGCCGTTGTTGAACACGACGATCTTGAGGTTGTCGCATCGTTCCTGGACCGCCGTGCGCAGCTCGGCGAGGGACATGAGCAGGCATCCGTCCCCGCAGACGGCGACGACCGGTTCATGGGGAGCGGCGATGCTCGCCCCGACCGCCGCGGGCAACCCGAAACCCATCGAGCCGAAATGGCACGACGCGATCGAGCGCCGGGGGAGGGCGCATGGCGCATGCTTCGTCAACCAGTACTTGTGGGACCCGGAGTCCTTGACGACGATCGCGTCGCGGAGCGTCGCCGACATCGCGTCGACGACTTCGCGGGCGCCGAGGGCTTTTCGATTCATCACCGGCATCGGTTCCGACTGCCGCCACGCGGCGAGATCGTCGAAGAATTCACGATGCCGGGTCCGGTGCGGCAGGCAGAGGGCCAATTCGGCCAGGAACGCAAGCACCGACTCGTTCACCGCGACGTCGACGGGCACGCTGCGCCCGAGCACGTCGGGGTCGACGTCGACCTGGATCTTCACCGCACCGGGCGCAAAGCTCGACGGGTCGGCGGTTGCGCGTTCGTCCAGCCCCGTGCCGAGCGCCAGGACGAGGTCGGCGTTCTGCACGAGGAACGCCGCGTCGCTGCTGCCGATGTGGCGAAGGAACCCGCCATATCTGGGATCGGAGGATGCGATCACCCCGGTGCCGCCCATCGTGTGGACGGCCGGCAGGTCGAACGTCTCGATGAATTCCCGAACCTGCCGGTAGTCGTGCCTCGCGCCGCGGCCGACGATGACGACCGGCCGACGGGCCTTGCACAGGTATCTCGCCGTCCGTTGCACGCTGTACCGGCTCTGCGCATCGGCCAGTGTCGTGATCCGGCCGGAAGTCTCTACCGCCTCTGCCGCGGCATCGAGTCCGCTGCCCAGCAGCGTATAGGGCACGTCGAGGAGAACGGGACCGCGGGGCTCGGTCCACCCGGTGCGTATGAGGGTGGAAAGCGCTTCCGGAACGTGCTCGGGCCTGTCGACGTAGCGGGCGTCCTTCACGACGCCTGCCGCCATGAAGGCCGGCGCGGGATCGAACTCCTGAAAGCTGTTTCGGCCACGGAAGACCTGGGCGACGTTGCCCGTGATCACCAGCATCGGCACGCCGTCCCGGTGTGCCGACGCGAGGGACGTCAACAGGTTCGTGGCCGCGGGTCCCTTGGAAACGCACACCACGGCCAGCGCGCCGGAGGAGTCCGCATAGCCCGCGGCCGCGAATGCCGCGCCCCGTTCGTCCGCGGTCTGGACGTAACGGATGCCGCTCGATCTGCACGCCTGGAGTAGCCGCAGGTTGGATTGGCCCGGATAGCCGAACATGACCCGAACGCCCGTCGCACTGAGCGTCCGGGCAATGTACTCCGCCACGCTTTGCATTATCGATCGAGTCCCGGTTCCGTCCAGGTGCGCCCATCCGCGGAGGCGCTCATTCGGGGGATCGCTGGATCAGCGTAAGACGGTTGCATCCGTCGCACCGCTCGTAAGCGACCTCATCCATGAGGGATTTCACGAAGTGTACACCCAATCCCCCGATCCGGCGCTCCTCCACACCGGCGTCGAGATCCGGATCGGAGACCTCGGAGAGCGGGTCGAACGCGATCCCGTCGTCCTCCACGACCACCGTCAGCGATCCCCCCTCCTCGGTCAGGGTGATGCGGATCTCGTGCTCCTCGTCGTCCCGGTAGCCGTAGCTGATGATGTTGGTGACCAGTTCGTCGAGCGAAAGGTTGAGGTTCATGATCCACTTCATCGACCAGCCATGGGACTCGCCGTATGCTTCGATCGCTTCGGCGCTCCGGGCAATCTCCGAGAGGTCGTTCTTCAGGGTCAGGGTGAGGGCGGGCATGGGCTACGGCCCCCGAAGCGGTTCCGGAAGGACGGCGGCCGCAGTGGCGACGCGAGGCACGGCGTGCTGTTCCACCATCGCCCGATCGATCCCGGAGAGAATGCGGGGCTGCCGCGCTCCCGGCATTGCGCTGCGCCCGCGGAACCCGGCCAGTGCCCTGAACCCGATCAATCCGCACCGCCCCCGCCGCCACCGCCGGATCGGGTGGAGTGCACGAGGGCTGCCTCTTCCTGCACCGGGCCCTTGAAGCGGAAGACCACACAGGTGATGTCGTCGAACTGCGGTGCGTCGCCGGCGAACGCCTCGACGCTTGCAACGATGTCCGACACGTCCTGCTCGGGTGTCTGCTGCCGGGGAAGGCCGCGGGCGGCTTCGAGCAGGCGATCGTCGCCGTATGCCTCGGAGTGGGCGTCGAACGCCTCGGTCACGCCGTCGGAGAACAGGATCATCCGCGCTCCGGGTTCCAGGACCACACGGGTGTCTTCGTAGTCGAGACCGTCGAACATGCCGAGCGCGATGCCGCCGGTCGTCTCCAGTGGGCGTGGGCCCCGGCCGTCGACGAGGATCGGGGGGTTGTGGCCGCCGTTGGCGTAGGTGAAGTGTCCGGTATGCTCCTCCAGCACGCCGTAGAAGACGGTCACGAACAACTGTTCGGCGTTGTTCTGCTCCAGCAGATCGTTGACGCTCGCGAGCACCCGGCCCGGGGCGCCCATGTGCTGCGCGGCGGCCCGCATCAGGGTACGGGCCATGACCATGAACAGGGCGGCGGGCACGCCCTTGCCGGAGACGTCGGCGACGATGATCCCGATCCGGTGCCGGTCGATGCGGAAGAAATCGTAGAAGTCGCCGCCGACCTCCTTCGCCGGCTTCATGATGCCGCTCATCTCCAGGACCCTGGACGGCGGCATCCCGGCCGGCAGGAGGGAGAGCTGGACGCGGGCCGCGATGTCCAGCTCCTTCTGCAGCGCGATGAAGGCGTTCTTGGCGGCCAGCGCCTCGCGCAGGCGGTAGTTCTGGTCCTGCACCCGATCGGACATCTTCTGGAACGCCAGTGCGGTCATGGCGAGGCTGTCCGATTCCCGGTTGAGGGCGGTCGAGGCGCTGTCGGTGGCGTCGGCGATCGATATGACCTGGCCCTCGTGGCCCGGCGTGTCGCGCACCAGGCGCTCCAGCTCGTCCAGCTCCTCCAGCACCGCTTTGCGCTCATCTTCGTCGAAGGTGTCGGCGAGCTGCGTCATCTCCCGCCGGATGAAACGCTCCTGCCGATGCCGCTGGCGCTCGCGCGAACGGCGGAAACGATCGAAGGCGACCAGGTTGGCCCGGAACACGTTCACCGCGCGGGCGATCCGGCCGACCTCGTCGTGGGCGCGGGCACCCGTGCCCTCGATCCGGGCCTGGAGATCGCCGCGCGAGAGGGCGTTCAGCACCCCCACCCCCTCGGTCAGCGGCGCGAAGGTGCGCGACATGTAGTAGCTGAGACCGACCAGCACGAAGATCAGGAAGGCGATCGCCCCGCCGGCGGTGAGGTTGCCGACCAGCTCCTGCCGGGCCGCAAGCACCGTCACGTCCTTGATGCTGATCAGGCGCGCGACCAGGCTGCCGAGGTCGGCGGTCTGCGGGAGCACCACGGCGGAGTACACGCGGTCGCCGGCCTCGATGGTCTGCTGCGTATCGACGTCGTTGAAGTCGATGGCGTCCTTGACGTCCTCCCACATGGCGCTCTGCGAGCCCGCGAGCAGGCGCCCGCGGCGGTTGACGATCAGGACCGAGGATCGGGTCGCCTGCTCCATCTCCAGGAGCGCCTTGCCGATGTCCGTGGCGTAGACGCCCATGCCGGCGATGCCGACCGCGCCGGGGGGCGCGGGCAGCGGGATGCCCAGGGCGGCGGCGACGTGCCGCTGCTTGTCGTTGCCGATGCCGCGGATGCGGGTGTCCTGCGCGATGGCGTCCCGCGCTGCCGACACCGAGACGATCGGGCTCTGGAACACGGCGGAGAGCGAAGAGTAGGCGAGCGATCCGTCGGCGTAGAGCACGTCGAAGCGGTCGGCGAGGCCCTGTTCGCGAAGCTGCACGGCGATGTCCGCGCCGATCCGCCGGACCGCTTCGTGGTCGCCGGTGTAGACGGCCCGGCGGAACGCCTCGTTCTCGGCCACGATCCAGGCCTTGTCCTCCATGTGCTGGATCAGGCCGTTGATGGTCTTGCGCCACAGGGTGGATCGGTCGGTGAGCATGGCGCCGGTGTATTGCGCCCTGATCAGCTCCTCGCGCTTGAGCGAGGCGAACGCGAATCCGACGCATACGACGGCGAAGGCCAGGATGACGAGCAGGCTGATCCGTGTGCGCAGCAGCAAGGTCCCGGATCCTCGTGCCCGCCGCCTAGCCGCCGGAGCCGGTCGTCTTGAAATCGGCGATGGCGATCATGTCCATGGGGGGGTACTGGCCGATCTCGCGCATCACGTCCATGTTGATCCACAGCTTGTAGCGCGCGAGCCGGGCGACCGGCAGGTCCTCGGGCCGGCGCTTCTCCACCAGGATCCGCTCCGCCTGGAGCGCGGTCAGCTTGCCGAGGGTGTGGTAGTCGGTCACCAGCCCGAACATGGCCCGTGAATTCTTCAAGGGCGCCTGGGTTGCGGAGAAGGTGGGCAGCCCGGCGGCGATGGCGGCGGCGGTGTAGGCGTCGGCGTTGCGCACGATGAAGGCGTCCGGCCCCATGTAGAGGATTTCGGCGCCTTCCTCCCCGGCCTGTTGCACGAGGCGGGGGAGTGCGGCCGCATCCGGTTTTCCTTCATCGTTCAAAGGCACCGGCATCTCGATCAGGTTCATGTCCACTTTCGGAGCGGCTTCCGCCAGCTCGGCGACGTTGATGCGCGAATTGCTGGCCTGCTTGTTGTAGATGACGGCCATCGTATCGAAAGGCCGGTACGCCCGGATGGTGTTGAGATGGGCCTCGACGGACGCCAGGAAGGCGACACCGGTGACCGGGCGGCCCGGATGTTCGAAGCTCTGCACGATGTTGGCCGCCTTGGGGTAGGCTACGATGGTGAACACCCCCGGGATGTCCCGCACGAAGGACTCCGGCGTATCGGTCTCGAGCTTGCCGACGATGCTGGTGGTGGTGCCCGTCCCCCACGTGTAGACGAGGTCGGGACGTACGCGTTTGATCTCCTGTACGATGGGCGGCGCATTGCCGCGGTCGAGGTTCAGGTTGCGCACCGTCATCTCGAACGGGATGCCGCGCTGGGTGAGGTAGTCGCGAAACCCTTCTTCGACCTCGGTCTCGCCACGCCAGACCACGCCGATAATCCTGTAGGGCGTGCCGGCTCCGGAATCGTCCTGGGCCCGGGCCGGCCCGTGGACGGCCGACAGGCCGAGGACGGCGCACAGCATCGGGACGGCAAAAGGGATCGGGCGTTTCATGCAGCCTCGCTCCTCTGCAGGCGGGAGGGATCTTCCGACAGGCTCATCATGAGCGCATACAGGACGATGGACACCAGCACGATCGCCCCGATGCCGGCGATGGCCCCCTGGTAGCCGAAGGCGGCGGCGAACGTGGCGGCGACGATCGGCCCGAAGATCATCCCCGCCCGCTCCACCAGCCGGTAGGCGCTGATGGTCGACGCCTGGCCCAGGCCGTCGTGATGGTGCACGGCGACCTCCTGGACGATGGCGAGCTGCGAGGTCAGCGACAGCGCGTGGCCGACGCCGAGGGCGAGAATCGCGATCATGACCGCGTTGGACGCCCCCCCGACGGCGGGCTCGAACAGGGTTGCGAGGCATCCCAGGCCGGCCAGCCCGCCGCCCGCCGCAACGACGAGGGCGTGGCGCCCGGAACGATCGGCAAGGCGGGACGCGAAAGGCAGGCAGATGATGGTCGAGACCCCGTAGAGCATGATCATCCAGCCGATGACCGCCGGTCGGGCTCCGAGCTCGCTCAGGTACAGCGGCACCAGGTAGAACAGGAAACCGGACAGGATCAGCTTGCCCGGGACCGCGGCGAGGACGGTGACGGCGAACAGGCGGCCGTTGGAGACCAGTATCCGCCACTGCCCGCCGTCGAACATGCCCCGGAGCGCTCTGTCCCGTCTTCCTCCCACGCCTTCCAGCATGTAGTAGACGATCAGCCCCGAGACGACCGCCAGCGCAGCGGAGGCGAGGAACGTCGCCTCGAAACCGATGCGCCCGGCGAGGATGCCGCCGATGGACGGCCCGCAGATGGTGGCGGCGAACACCCCGCCGACGAACACCGACATGCCCTGGGCGCGGTTGCCCTGTTCGGTGTGCTCGGCGACCCAGGCCTGGGCGGCGATGAAGATCAGTCCGTAGCCGACGCCCGAGAGCACGCGCCAGGCGATGAGATCGTAGTAGTCCTGAGCCAGGAAGGTGCCGAAGTAGCCGATCGTCGCCGGCACGATCCCCATCAGGAACACCCGCCGCGCCCCGAAGCGGTCCGCGATCCTGCCGCCGAAGGGGGTCATGACCGCCGCCGCCAGCATGAACAGGGTGATCGGAAGGCCGATCAGCAGCTCGTACGAGATGGTGGAGTCCGTGGGGCTGAGCCGGGCCACGAAGAGCGGCAGGAAGGAGCGCGGCAGCTCCTCCGCGAACATGAACAGGAACAGCGGGATGCGGATCTGCATGGCGTTGCGCGGCCGCAGCTCCGTGCCGCCGGTGAAGCGGTAGCGCTCGTCGGCCTCCCTGCCCGCCGCCTGGATCCGCCGTGCGATGCTCCTGTCGATCTGGGCGTCCTCGATCTCGCGCGCGTCGAAGCGGAAGTCCTCGTAGCGCTGGCACAGGCTGCGCAGGGTGCGGTTGAACATGGTGACGAGATCGCCGATTTCGTCCCTCGCCCGCAGTGCGATGCGGTCGGCGAAGATGCCCCGCGCACCGTCCGTCAGCAGCGTTCCGAGACGCTCCAGCGGCCCGAAGACCCGCACGTTCATGAAGAAAATCAGGAACTCCAGCGTCACCAGCAGGGAGACCACGATGACGGTCATGGCCTCGTAGAAGATCTCGGACAGCCGCCCGCGCACGTATTCGCGGCTGACCCCCACGTGCAGCACGGCGGCGGCGCGCTCACCGGCGACGATCGGGAAGGCGCCGTCGGTGAAGCCCGCGATCTCGGTCAGGGTACCCGCCTCGACGCCGGCGCCGGGAAGTCCGTCCCGGACGCTCCCCAGCGCCTCGGGCGAGAGCCCGTGCGCGAACAGCACTTGTGACGAAGCGTCGAGCACGATGAGGTACTTGATGTCCGCGTTGGCGGTCAGGATCTTGTCGAGGAACGCGTCCATGCCCACCAATTCGCCGGGCGGGATGCCGAGGTCGTCCACCGCGAACCCGATCTGATCGGCCACGGCGCGGCCCACCACCTCGGCCTTGTGGACGAGCTGCGGCTCGATCTCCCGCTCGAAACCGTCCACCGCGAACCACGTGACGATGATCTGCCCGGTCAGCAGCACCACGATCGCGAGCAGCACCAGCCGCGGGAAGACGCCGGTGGCTCCGGTGGTCCTCATCGGCCGGGTGGCGGCAGGCGTGGTCACACCGCCTCCTCCTCGTCCAGCCGCCGGATCTCCGCGATGGCTTCGTCGATGGTGTGATGAGCACCCAGCGCAGTGGCGGCGAAGGCGGCGAACTCGGGGTCCATGGCCTTCCTCTTGCCGAGCGCCTCCCCGTCCCAGCGCCGATTCGCCATGTCTTCCACGGACTCGCGGAGGCTCCGCAGGTCGTTACGCAGGGGGCGCAGCAGGAAAATGGCGCCGAGGATGCTCAACGGAGCCATGCCCAGCACCACCGCTGCGCCGATGGTCAGGAGGCGCGACGCCTGGGAGATCACGCCGTCGTTGAAGAAGTTCCGGGAGTAGCGAAGCACGACCGAGCCCACGTCCCGCCCGAGGTTGTCGCGCAACGGCACCCCGACCACGCGGGAGTCACGCTCCTGGTCGGACCACGCCTTCCCGTCGGCGCGGGTGGTGCGCCAGGCGAGTATCCACTCCTCGGCGACGAGGTCTCCGACAAAGCTGGGGTCCGTGCTGAACAATACGATGCCGGTCTCGTCGAAGACCTCGATGGAAAGGAGCTGCTCGTCGGCCCGGAGGTGCTTCTCCAGCTCCTCGGGCACTCCCTGGAGGACGGGGAGCGTGAGACCGAGGTCCATCTGCGTCTCGATCCGCTGGCGAATCTCGTTCAGGACGAATTCGAAGCGGGAGCTCAGCACGTCGGCAAGCGTGCGCTCGAACATGTGGACGCTCAACGCCGTCGTCATGACCACGCCCGACGCGAGTATGAGCGCCAGCGTCAGCGTGATCCGCGTTGCCAGTCCGAAACGCATGCAGCCTTGTCCGTGGAACCCGGGGCGGGGAGATGGTCCGTCGTTCGGCTTCCGGTTTCGGCGCCGCCGGTTCGTTCCCCCCTCGCCGGACTATGACACCATAACAATGAACACGATGGCAAGTTCAAGGTCGGGTACGTCCGGCCCGGCGGCCGGTTCACCCGTCCGAAGCACGGCGAAGGGAATACCCTTCGGATCGCAGTTGTGAAACCATTGGGACGTCCGTCAACCGGAGGCGATGATGATGCAACAGACACTCTCGGACGCCGCCCTGCGCGAGAAGGCGCGGGTCTTCCTGCCGGGCGGGAGTTTCGGAAACGTCGCCGGCGACCTCGTGGTCGCCGAGGGTTGCGGCGGCCGGGTCCGGGACGTCGCGGGCAGGGAGTACGTGGACTTTCTCCTTGGCTCAGGCCCCATGCTCGTCGGTCACCGGCATCCGGAGGTGATCGCGGCGGTGCGCGATCAGCTCGAATACGGCACCACCTTCTTCGCAAACAGCGCCCCGGGCATCCTGCTGGCCGAGGCGATCTGCGAAGCGATGCCGTGCGCGGAGAAGGTACGCTTCACGAGCAGCGGTTCGGAGGCCACGCTGTACGCGATGCGGGCGGTGCGGGCGCTGCGCGGGCGCTCGAAGATTCTCAAGTTCGAAGGCGGTTACCACGGCATGAACGACTACGCGCTCATGAGCCTTGCGCCCCGGCGCCGCAGCAACGGTACCGCCCCGATTCCGGACTCCCCCGGGATCCCCCGGGCCGTCAACGACGAGATGCTGGTGGCGCCGTACAACGATCTCGACGCGGCCACCGCGATCGTCGAGGAGCACCGGGACTCGATCGCCGGGGTGATCGTCGAGGCGTTCCAGCGGGTGATCCCGCCTCGGCCCGGGTTCCTTGAAGGGCTCCGGGCCCTGACCGATCGCCACGGCCTCCTGCTGGTGTTCGACGAGGTCGTGACCGGCTTCCGCTTCGCCTACGGGGGAGCCCAGGAGTACTACGGGGTGGTGCCGGACCTGTGCACCATCGGCAAGGTCGTCGGCGGCGGGTTTCCGCTCGCGGGCCTGGCGGGCCGGGAGGAGGTCATGGCGCAGTTCGACCGCGACTCGGCCGGCGAGGAAGGCTTCCTGCCCCAGATCGGAACCTTGAGCGGCAACCCGGTCGCGGCCTCCGCGGGCCTCGCGACTCTGGAGGTCCTGCGCGCGGAGGACGCCTACACGCGGCTGTTCGACAACGGCCGCAGGCTCATGGCCGGTCTCGCGGCCGCGATGCGCGACGCCGGCGTCGAGGCGCAGATCGCCGGCGTTCCCTGCCTGTTCGACATCGTGTTCACCGGACAGCCGATCATCGACTACTGGTCGGTGGAGAGCGGCGACAAGGAGAAGCTCGCGCTGTTCAACAAGGTCCTGCGCGAACAAGGGGTGCTCAAGGGTGCCGCCAAGTTCTATGTATCCGTCGCCCATACCGGGGACGACGTCGATCACGCCATCGAGGCGTTCAAGGTGGCGGCGGCGGCGATCGCGAAGCATTGAGGGGAGGGGGACGGGACCGGATGGCCCGGAACGCGCCCCTCGGTGACGCCCTCGAAACTGTGCGCCGACGCCGCGCGCCTGGTCATGGGCTGGGAGGCCGCCGGCGTCCCCTGGGCCTTTGACGGCGTGACGTCGCTGTGGCACACGGCGGGCGGCGATCCGGTCATGACCGAGTTCTCGTGGCAGCCTGACCGCAACGACGCGCAGAACATGCAGGTGCTCGACCGGATGATCGATCTCGGCTTCGAGCTTGCACTGACGGCGCGCGGTGACCGTACGGTTGCGCTGTTTCGCCGCGGATCGGAAGAAGTGGCGCGCCGCGAGGATCGGAATCGACGGGTCGCGCTGCTGCGCGCGGCGGTCGCTGCGGTGAAGAGTGGGACCGGGTGAGACCATGGGCGCTTGCGGTGCTGCGGGTTGAGTCGTTGCGCCGGGACGGTCTCGGCCCGATCTCCCTCGTGGTCGAAGACGGTGAATGCCTCGCCGTCACCGGCCCTTCCGGCGCCGGGAAATCGCTGCTGCTGCGTGCGATCGCGGATCTCGATCCGAACGAGGGCGCGGTCTTCGCCAACGCCGGCGAACGGGTGCGGATGCCGGCGCCGGCGTGGCGGCGGGCGGTCGCCTACGTTCCGGCCGAGCCTGGCTGGTGGGGAGACGCGGTGCGCGATCATTTCGATTCGCCGCTTCCGGCGGCACTCCTGCAATCGATGGGGCTCGGACCCGAGGTGTTCGGCGCTCCGGTCGCACAGCTCTCCACCGGGGAGCGCCATCGGCTCGCGCTCGCGCGGTGCATCGCACGCTCGCCGGAGGTGTTGCTGCTCGATGAGCCGACCGCCGCCCTCGACGAAGGGAGCAAGCTGGAGGTCGAGGCGGTGCTGAAAGCCTGTCTCGAAGACGGCGCATCGCTCCTGCTCGTGACCCACGACCTCTCCCAGGCCGCGCGGCTCGCAACGCGCTCGATCAGGCTCGGCGCAGGCAGGCTCGACACTGCACCGCCGGACTCGGGCGGCGAGTCTCCATCGGCCGCGGCACTTGCGGTCCGCCGCATCCGGTGGGGCCCGGCATCGGGTGGACCGGCGCCGAACGGGCGTTCGCCACCCTGACGCGGCGCGTCCGCCGAGGCTCGCCACCAGGCGGGTCGACACCATGCGACCGGCTCAGGCGGCTGTACTCGAACCCTTTTCGGGAATCCTGCGTTTCCGCCCGCCGCGCTCCAGACGAGGCTCGACGTTCGACGCGGAGCGATCCGGCGCCGTTGCGCCGAGACCATGACCGGCTACCACTCCATCGGCTACGGCGATCTCGCGTTCGCAGCGATCCTGCTCGTCGTGAACGCCGGTCTTTCGATCCGCCTCCGGCTCGGGCTCGAACGTCAGATGCTGATCGCGGCGGCGCGGATGACCGCGCAGCTTCTGCTCATCGGTGTCGTGCTGAAGTTTCTCTTCGCACTCGCGTCGCTCTGGGTGACGGTGCTCGCGATGCTGGTGATGGCGGCGGTCGCCGGCTACGAGGTCAACGCCCGCCAGGAGCACCGTATCGCCGGTGGAAGGGGTTACGGCCTGGGCACACTGACGGCGATGACGGCAGGGTTCCTGGCGACGGCGTTTGCGCTCGCGGGACCGATCCGGCCCGATCCGTGGTACGCGCCGCATTTCGCGATTCCCCTGTTCGGCATGATCCTCGGCAACGCGATGACCGGGATCAGCCTGGGTCTCCACACCCTCACGTCGACGATGCGCCGGGAGGCCGGGTCGATCGAGGCCCAGCTCATGCTCGGCGAGCCCTTCCGGCGCGCGATGCGGCCGGTGGTCCGCCACGCGTTGCGCAACGGCTTCATGCCGATCGTCAACGCAATGGCGGCGACCGGCGTCGTGGCTCTGCCCGGAATGATGACCGGCCAGATCCTCGCCGGCGTGGACCCGTCGGAGGCGGTGAAGTATCAGCTTCTGGTGATGCTGCTCATCGGCGGCGGCACCGGGCTGGGGGTGTTGCTCGCGGTCTTCGGGGCGGTGCGCCTGCTCACCGATGAACGGCACCGCCTGCGGCTCGATCGGCTGTACGCCGGATGAAGGAACCGCGGGACGAGGGGGAGACGTTCCGTACAAGCAGGGATCCGGAGCGTCCACCGGCGGGACCGGCAGCCGCCTCGGCAGGCGCCCGGCGGTGATGCATCGGGCGGCCGAACCGGAGGCCGGGCCATCGCGTCGGACCGTCGGGCAATCATCGCCGGGCCTCTGACCACGACGAGCGCATCGGGGGAGAATCGGCATGTCCACCCCGGCGGGTGAGAACGTCAGGGGAAGATCTGCGTTCCCGCCTCACCGGCGAACGCCGCCTCCGCCGCATCGAGGTGGGCGATGATCGCGCGCCGGCCGCCGCCGCCGATGAAGCGGATCACGGCCTCGACCTTGGGGGCCATGCTCCCGTCGGCGAACTCCCCGGACTCGAAGTGGCGGCGCAACGCGTCGACCTGCACTTTGCCGAGACACTTCGCGTGCGGCGTCCCGAAGCCGGTCTGCACCCCGTCCACCGAGGTGAGGATCATGAAGTCTTCGATCCCGAGGACGTTCGCCAGGTGCGCGGAGCTCAAGTCCTTGTCGATGACTCCCTCGACGCCGCGCCGCGCTCCGTTGGCGTCCCGCACCACGGGGATCCCGCCACCGCCCCCCGCGATGACCACCGCCCCGCTTTTCGCAACGGTCTCGATGAGCGAGACGTCCACAATGTGCTTCGGTCGCGGCGAAGGCACCACGTAGCGCCAGCCCCTTCCCGCGTCGTCGCGCATCGTCCAGCCGAGGCTGTGCGCGATGGCCGCCGCCTCGGATTCGTCGTAGAAGAACCCGACCGGTTTGGTCGGATTCTCGAACGCCGGGTCGTCGGGGTCCACCTCGACCTGCGTCAGCAGGCACACCACGTGGCGGTCGTCCCCGGCATCGCGCAGCGTGTTTTCCAGGCTCTGCATCAACAGGTACGCAATCCCGCCCTGGCTGTGGGCGACGCATACGTCCATGCTCATGGGCGGCACCCGGTGGCGGCTCAGCACTTGGCGCATCAGGATCTTCCCTACCACCGGCCCGTTGCCGTGGGTGATGACGAGTTCGTTGTCGGCACGCATGATGGGGAGCAACGCCCGGCCGGTGCGCGCCGCGTAGGCGAGCTGCTCCTCGACGGTGCCCGGCCCGCGCCCGGGATGGATGGCGTTGCCGCCGACCGCGATCAGCAGCCTCTGCCTGCCGTTGCGCGTCGTCATCGTCGGTCCTCCGGCCGGTCCGCCCGCGTGCTCCCCACCCCCGGCGGACCCACACTCCGCACACTCTACAATGCACCGTGACGACGGCGAAGCGCCGGCCTGCCGCCTGCATCCGGCCGGGCCACGCCCCGACCCTGCCGTCATTCCGCAATGCGGCGGATCGGCGGATGGCTTCCAAGGGCAGCCGGACGGGCACCATCCGCACGACGCCCCCGATGCGCGTCAAGGACGGCGACCGCTCAGGCGCGGGATGCGCGCCTCGATCCACGCGCGAGCTTCAGCCACCGATCCCGCCCTCTCGCCCGGCGGGGGCGGGGGGCGGGCGATCATGACGACCGGAAGCCCGAGTGCCCGCGCCGCATCGAGCTTCGCGCGCGATACGTCACCGCCGCTGTTCTTCGACACGAGCACGTCGATCGCGTGGGACTTCAGCAGACTGTGTTCGGAATCGAAATCGAAGGGCCCGCGGGCGATCATGACCTCGAAGCGTTCCATGTCGAGCGCGGTCGCGGGCGGCTCGACCGCACGGACGATGAAGCGCATCCCCGGCACGTGGCGAAACGGCTCGACCCCGCCGCTTCCGACCGCCAGCAGCACACATCGGCCGAGGCCGGGCAACGCTCGTGCGGCGCTCGCGGCATCGGCCGCGTCGATCCACCGATCCCCAGGCCCGCGGCTCCAGGGCGGACGGTGGAGCACGAGCCGCGGCACCGACGCCCGCCGGCACGCGCCGGCCGCGTGTGCCGAGATCGTCTCGGCGTACGGATGCGTCGCGTCCACGACGATTCCGATCTCCGCGTCCCGCAGATATGCCTCAAGCCCCCTCGGACCCCCGAAGCCTCCTGTACGGACCGCACCGGGGATCGGAGCCGGCCACCGGGTGCGACCGGCGAGCGAGTACGTCGTCTCGATCCCTGGATGGCCATCCAATGTCCGGGCAAGCTCGACGGCTTCGCGCGTCCCGCCGAGGAGGAGCAGGCGCTCAGGCACTTGTGCGATTCTCCAGGCGGCAGAACCCGTTCACGGGTCATTCGGCGCCTCCAACGCGCCCGGATCTCCCGTATCGCCGCATCCGCCGGTGCGGGTCGCCACCGGAACCGGAATCGGCCGTCCCATGCGGCCGCCGGTGAGCGAGGGCGTCGTCTCGATACTCGGAGAGTCGTCGAATGCCCGGACAAGTCCTGGACGGATCCGTGCCCTTGCCGGCGGGCATCCGTTCGGGCATCGGTTTTCCCGGGAGGGATCCCCGTTCACGGGCGTTGCGCTCCTTGCAGGCGGGTACTTGAGCGGAACTCCCCGGTTGACCTGGATCGTTCCAACCCCGTACCAGGGCCTGGACACGTCCATCGCCCGGATCTTCCACCCGGATGGGTTCAAGTACCTGTGCATGTGCGCTCCTTGTGAGCACCGGCGCCTGTTCGGGGCATCCTCGCGTATTTCCTTCACCGTCTGCTCCGCCAGGCGCCCTTGCGCATCGCGTCAGATCCCGTTCAGCCATCGGTGCGGGCGACGATGCCACCGGCGCGGTCGACGATGACGACGTCGATGTCCGCGGCCCCGCGCACGACGCCGAGCGCCGTCTCCCGCGCCGCGCCGGCCACCGCGCGGCCGAGGGCGATTCCCTCGCCCTGCGCGATGGAGAGCGCTTCCCCGGACGTGTTCGCGGCCCGGAGCCGGCGTTCGAGCCCGGCGGATGCGCCGCAACCGGCGGCGCGCGCGGCGAGCCGCCCCGGATCGACCCGGCTGCGCCCGGAGTGGAGGTCGAGGTGGCCGTCGGCGAGCTTCGAGATCTTTCCGATCCCGCCGCCGATCGTCAGGCGGGGCACCGGATGGGCGCGAAGGTACTTGAGCAGCCCGCCCGCGAAGTCCCCCATGTCGATCATCGCCTCGGCGGGAAGGGCGTGGAGCGCCTGCACCGCCGCCTCCGACACGCTGCCGGTGCAGCCGGCGACGTGCGCGAGGCCGATCGCGCGCGCCACGTCGACGCCCCGGTGGATCGAGTGGATCCACGCCGAACACGAGTACGGGACGACGATCCCGGTGGTGCCGAGGATCGAGAGCCCGCCGACGATACCGAGGCGCGGGTTCCAGGTCTTCCCGGCGAGCCGCTCGCCGTCGCGCACCCCGACCTCGACGATCACGTCCCCCGATGCGCCATGCGCGGCGGCGACCTCCGCAACGGCCTCGCGCATCATCCGGCGCGGTGCCGGGTTGATCGCGGGCTCGCCGGGGGGGATCGGGAGGCCGGGCCTGGTCACCGTCCCCACCCCCGGCCCGGCCCGGAATTCGACGCCGGTTCCGGGGCGGCCTCCCCGCACCGTGGAGACGACGAGGGCACGATGGGTCACGTCGGGGTCGTCGCCCGCGTCCTTGACGATACCGGCGCGGGCGAAGCCCTCGCCGAGCTCTTCCATCGCGAGCGCGAACGCGGGGCGTTGCCCCTTCGGAAGCCGGATGGCGACCGGATCGGGGAACTCTCCGGTGAGCAGCGCGGTGTACGCCGCCCGGGTCGCGGCGGTCGCGCAGGCGCCGGTCGTCCAGCCGCGCCGGAGGCGTTCTCCTTTCTTCGGCACCGCGGCTCCGTACGAATCGTCTTCAAGGCCGAATCGGCCGTCCCGGCGCGTCCGCCGGCATTCTCCTTCTCCTTGGTGACACGGCTTTCGTGTGGCCGTCTTCGAGGCCGTCACCGGCCGCCCGGGCGCGTCGCAGGCATTCTCCTTTCGGCCGCGGTATCCGATGCCGGTCCGGAGCCCGCCCGGCAACGGTTCACGCCTCGACGATCATCTCGAAGCCACCGTAGATCAGGCGCTTGCCGTCGAACGGCATGGGGTTCGCGTCGGGATTCTCCCGCATGTCGGCCATGAACCTCTCATGGGCGGCATCCCGGACCTTGCGCGACGGCCAGACCATCCACCCGAAGACGACCGTCTCGTCCTCCCGGCACCGGACGGCCATCGGGAAGGAGGTCACCTCTCCGTCGGGCACGTCGTCCCCCCAGCAGTCGACGACGCTCAGTGCACCGAGCTCCTTGAAGACCTTCGCCATCGCTTCGGCGTGCTGGCGGAACGCCTCCCGGTTCGCGTCCGGCACCGCTGCGGCGAAACCCTCGACATAGTTCATCTCCTCGCCCTCCCTGACCGTACACGGGATCGCAATCCTGCCGTGCGCGGACCGGAGGGACAACCCGCCCGTCCGGGCGGGCAGGGCCGTCGCCTCGTGACGATGGATCCGTCGCACACCCCCGCTTGTACCCGCGGGGGCAGGATCCGGCCGTGTTCAACGCGGCCGATGCCGTCGGATCCGCGTCCGCAGCCGGGGGCTGGAGAGAAATGCGGGGCCTGCCCACCGCACCCGAAACGCGCTACGATGAAAGTCATGACGACCGCCGCACCCGCGACATCCCCCCTGCCGGCGTGAAGGCGGCGGCGCGCGGGATCGTCATCGCCGCTCCGGCTTCGGGGAGCGGGAAGACCACGGTGACGCTCGCCCTGCTGCGGCATCTGCGCGACGCGGGCAGGCGCGTCGCGTCGCTCAAGATCGGACCGGACTACATCGACCCGGCCTTCCACGCCGCGGCGAGCGGGCGCGCGTGCCTCAACCTCGACCCTTGGGCGATGCGGGGATCGACCGTCTCCGTCGTGGTCGCCGCGGCTTCGGCCGGCGCGGACGTGATCATCGCCGAAGGCGTCATGGGCCTGTTCGACGGCGCCACCGCGCACGAGGGCTCGACCGCCGACGCGGCGGCGGCCACGGGATGGCCGGTGGTGCTGGTCGTCGATGCGGGCGCGATGGCCGCCTCCGCCGCCGCCGTGGTCCGGGGGTTCGCGGATTTCCGGGGCGACGTCGACGTGGCCGGCGTCATCTACAACCGCATCGGGAGCGACCGGCACGCCGGGCTGCTGGTCGAAGCGACCGCGAAGACCGGTATCCCGGTGCTCGGCTGCATCCGCCGCGACCCGTCGCTGGCGCTCCCCGATCGGCACCTCGGGCTGGTGCAGGCGGCGGAACATCCCGACCTCGAACGTTTCCTGCGCGCCGCCGCGAGGACGATTGGCACCGCGGTCGACGTCGACGCCCTGATGCAGCTTCCGCGACATACACGGCTCGGGAGGCCCGCTTCCCCGCCGCCTGCCGGGTCCGGTCCACGACCCGGGGCGGCCCCCGTCTCCCCGGAAACGGGGGCGTCCCACCCGCACTCGGCGTCCGAGCGGCGAATTCCGGCGGCAGACCCTCCGCACACCACGCCCGGACCGCGGGCCGCGCCGGACCACGACACGCCGCCAGCCATCTCACCGCTTCCCGTGCTCGGCCAACATATCGCGGTGGCCCGGGACGAGGCCTTCGCATTCGCCTACCCGCTGACGCTCGACGGCTGGCGGCGGGCCGGGGCCGAGCTTTCGACGTTTTCACCGCTCGCCGGCGAAGCGCCATCCCCCACCGCCGATGCGGTCTACCTGCCGGGGGGCTACCCCGAGCTGCATGCGGGCCGGATCGCGGCGGCGCGGAGGTTCCTCGAGGGGCTGCGCGCCGCCGCAGACCGCGGCGCGACGATCTACGGTGAGTGCGGAGGCTACATGGTGCTCGGCGAACGCCTCATCGACGCGGACGGGGAGGCGCATGCGATGGCAGGCCTGCTGCCGGTCGTGACGACCTTTGCCGAGCGCGGGCTGACCCTGGGCTACCGGGCCGTCCGCGCCCTGGGCGACGGCCCGCTCGGCCACGGCGGAACCCGATTTCGGGGACACGAGTTTCACTACGCCCGGATTCTGCGCGAAGATGGCGACGTGGCACTGTTTCGTTGCGCCGACGCCCGCGGCCGGGATCTGGGCACGGCGGGACACCGGATCGGGACGGTCGCGGGATCGTTCGTGCACCTGGTCGACCGGGATGAACAAGGGCACGAGACGGGCCACTCGGGGACACGCGGGGATACGCGCCGCGCCGGGATCGCCTGCCACGGTGCGCAATCCACGCAGTCCCGGATGCTTCATCGTCTGCGGCGGCCGCCGGCGGCCCGTCCGGCGCCGCCCGGTCGAACCGGTGCACGATCGATGCCCGGCGACTTGGCCGGGATCCGGGGATCTCCGGCGCTCGACGTTTTGACCGACCGATCGAGGAAATGGCCGATGTTCTTCGATGTCCCACCCGTTCCCCTCGCGCTCGACGACGCGATCCAGCGCGCTATCGAGTCGAAGACCAAACCTGTCGGCGCGCTCGGCGTCGTCGAGCGCCTCGCCGCGCAGGTCGCCCGCATCCAGGGCACCCTCACCCCGAGCCTGAGCCGCTGTCGCCTGATCCTCTTCGCCGGGGACCACGGCATCGCACACGAGGGCGTTTCCGCGTATCCGCAGGAGGTCACAAGGCAGATGGTGGCGAACTTCCTCGCGGGGGGCGCCGCCGCGAACGCATTCGCCCGCGCAAACGGCGTGGACCTGAGCGTGGTGGACGCGGGAGTGGCCGGCGAGCCCCTCGATGCGCCCGGACTCATTTCGCACCGGATCGGCCCGGGCACCCGGAATTCCGCCGTGGAGCCCGCAATGACCCCGGAACAGCTCGAGGCCGCACTCGTCACCGGCTACGCCCTCGGCGAGGACGTCGGTGCGGACGCCGCCGCATTCGGCGAGATGGGGATCGCGAATACGTCGTCCGCGAGCCTGATCGCGCACAAGCTCACCGGCATCGGACTCGATGCGCTGATCGGCCGCGGCACGGGGCTCGACGACGCCGGGCTCGCGCACAAGCACGCGGTCCTCGCCCGCGCCGCGTCGCGCACGGCGCCGCGGCTCGACGCCCGCGGGACGTTGCGTGAGTACGGCGGCTTCGAGGTGGCGATGATGGCCGGCGCGATGCTCGGCGCGGCCCGGGCCGGAGTGGTGGTGCTCGTGGACGGATTCATCGCGACCACGGCGGCGTTCGCGGCGGCGATGCTTGCCCCGACGCTCAGGCACTACCTCGTCTTCGCGCACCGCTCCGCCGAGCCGGGCCATCGCGCGGTGCTCGAAGCCCTTGGCGCGCAACCACCCTTGCTCGACTTCGACATGCGTCTCGGCGAAGGCACCGGCGCGCTGCTCGCGTGGCCGGTGCTCAAGTGCGCAGCGGCGATGATGTCGGAGATGGCGAGCTTCGGCAGCGCGGGGGTGAGCGGGCGAAGCGGATGAACCGCGGGCGAAGACCTCGCCTTCCCCTCTGGGACCGCAGGCGCCCCGCCCGCCCGGCGGCCCGCACCCGCCAGGACCTCCCGAACCCCCCCGGGGCCGCAAACGCCGTCCCGCCTGACCGATGATCCGAGCCCGCGAAGAGTGCGCCGCCCTGCTGCTCGCGGTGCAGCTCCTCACGCGATGGCCGGTGCGTTCGGCCGGCGTCTTCACCGAGGCGCGGCTCGCCGCCTCGCCTCGCTACTACCCCCTCGTCGGCGCTCTGGTCGGCGCGTTCGCGGGGGGCGTGTTCTGGGTCGCCCATCTCGTCTTCCCGGCGAGTCTGGCCCTCGTCCTCTCCACCGCCGCCTCCCTGCTCGCCACCGGCGCCTTCCACGAAGACGGCTTCGCCGACGCCTGCGACGGACTCGGCGGCGGGGCCACTCGCGAGCGCGCGCTGGAGATCATGCGCGACAGCCGGCTCGGCACCTACGGCGCGGCGGGTCTCGGGTTGATGCTCGCGGCGAAGATCCTCGCCCTCGCGGCGGCGCCGTCCGGCATTGTTCCATGGCTGATGATCGCGGCCCACGCCGCCAGCCGCTCGTCCGCGGTGCTCGCGATCGCGACGAGCACCTGCGTACGGGACACCGGCATCGCCAAGCCGGTCGCGGATGCAATCCACCCGGGCAGCCTCACGCTCGCGCTGGTCACCGGGGGCGCGGCGATCTGCATGCTGTTCGCGGTCACCACGCCGGCCGCGGTCCTGGCCGGCTTCGCGGGGGCGGCGGCAGGGCATATCGCCATGCGCGCCGCCTACGAACGCAAGCTCGGCGGCTACACAGGCGACTGCCTCGGCGGTGTACAGCAGACGAGCGAGCTCGGGTTGTACCTCGGCGTGGTCGCGGCAATCTAGCCGCGGGGACGGGGCGACGTGCGCCCAATCAGGGTCCGCCCCCCGGTTCCCGCCGCTTCACGGCGCCGCTTCCCTGAAGATGCGGGACGGCCATGCGCCTGATCCTCGTCCGGCACACCCGTCCGGCGGTTGCCGAAGACGTCTGCTACGGCGCGATGGATCTGGACGTGGCGCCCACGTTCGAAGAAGAAGCGGCGCGCGTCATCGAAGCCCTGCCGCCCGCCGACAAGCTGGTGACCAGCCCGCTACGCCGCTGCCGCCTGCTCGCGCAGCGGATCGGCGCCGCCCGCTCCCTGGTTCCCGTCATCGACGCGAGGCTCCGGGAGGTGGACTTCGGCACGTGGGAGGGCGTGCCGTGGGCGTCCATCCCCCGGACGGAGCTGGACGCCTGGGCCGTGGATTTCTTCCATGCCCGCCCCCACGGAGGCGAGAGCGTGGACATGCTGCGCGAGCGCGTCCGGGCCGCGATGAGCGATTACCGTCGAAGCGGCCTCTCACACGTCGTCGTGACCCACGCGGGGGTCATCAAGGCCGCGAGGGTGCAGAGCGGGGAGCCGGAGGGGTGGAAGAGCAACGTCGATTTCGGGGAGATTGCCCGTCTGCCGGGGAAATGCACGGATTCCACTCGACGGAGAGGGCGGGAAGGTTGCAGCAGGGTCACGCGATCGCCACCTCCGGCGCCCCCTCGCCGGCGATGATCTCGCCTGCGACCCATGCGCGCTCACCACTCGCCGAGAGCGCGTCGACAATCCCCTCGACTGCATCGGGCGCGGCCACGAGCAGCATCCCGACCCCGCAGTTGAACGTACGCCACATCTCGGCCTCGGCGATGCCGCCGGCGTTCCGGAGCCACTCGAACACCGCCGGCCGGCGCCAGCGCGACGCATCGATCACCGCGTGCGTTCCACGCGGCAGGACCCGCGGCAGGTTCTCCACGATGCCGCCGCCGGTGACGTGCGCGATCGCGTGCAGGGCGCCGGTGCGGGTGAGGGGAAGGACGCTCGCCGCGTAGATCCGGGTCGGAGCGAGCAGAGCGTCGCCGAGGCGCGTCCCGCCGACCATCCGGTCGAGGTCTCCGCCGTCGGGGTCGAGGACCCTGCGGATCAGGGAGTAGCCGTTCGAGTGCGGACCGCTCGATGCGATCGCCACCACCTGGTCACCGGGAGTGATCCGAGTACCGTCGATGATCGCTTCACGCTCCACGATTCCGACACAGAAGCCCGCGAGGTCGTATTCACCGGCGGCATACGTGCCCGGCATCTCCGCCGTCTCTCCGCCCACGAGCGCGGCCCCGGCGATCTCGCAGCCCCGGCCGATGCCGGCGACGACCCGCTCGGCGATGTCGATGTCGAGCCGGCCGGTGGCGAAGTAATCGAGGAAGAACAGCGGGTCCGCGCCGCGCGTGACGACGTCGTTGACGCACATCGCCACGAGGTCGATCCCGATGGTGTCGTGCCGGTCCTCGGCGATCGCGAGCTTGAGCTTTGTGCCGACGCCGTCCGCGCCGGAGACCAGCACGGGGTTCCGGTAGCGGTGGAGGGGGATCTCGAAGAGCGCGCCGAAGCCGCCGGGTCCGGCGAGCACCCCGTCGCGAGGGGTCCGGTCCGCGATCCCGCGGATGCGCGCTACAAGGTCCTTGCCGCGATCGACGTCGACGCCGGCGTCTCGATAGCTCAAACCGTTACGGGACGCTCGGTTCATCGCAGCCGATGGCACCGGGGAAGCACGCATTCTGCGCCGTGGTCGAAGGCGGTCCGGGCGCACTGCCCCGTGTTTGCACCGGTCGATGCAGCGGTGCGCAAAGCGCTTGCCGAAGGCCGCCTCTCCACGTTCAGCGAGCGTGTGAAGGAACCGGAAATGACCCGTGCCGCCTGGTGATCCGGGAGCAAACGGCCATGACCGGCTCGGTGGGGGCTGCGGCCCCGGTCCCACACATGGGGTCCTTCTCCGTAGTCCCTTACCCAAAGTCTTCGACAAAACAACGAAGAATTGTCCGCCGCCCGGCTTCCGGCTCCCATATGCCGGATTCCCGGGGGCGCCGCTCCCAGGCTCGCAGCCGATGCTTGGTTCCGGCTCCGCCGGGGTTGGGGGTCCTTCTCCGCGGCCGCCGACCCCCCGGGCGTGGGCAGCCCGAGCCGATGTCTACGCGCCCCGCGGTTCGAGCCGTTGCGCGAGCTTCGCGAGCCGGTGCCCAAGGGCGGTGCAGAGCCGTTCTTCGTCGCTGTCGACCGGTCGCGCGCTGTCGGGGCCGGCGACGTGCGAGGCGCCGTAGGGGGCGCCGCCGCTTTGGGTGCGCATCAGCTCCGGCTCGCTGTAGGGAAGGCCGCAGATCACCATGCCGTGGTGCAGCAGCGGCAGCATCATCGAGAGCAGCGTGGTTTCCTGTCCGCCGTGCATCGAGGAGGAGGACGTGAATACCGCGGCCGGTTTTCCGGCGAGCTTCCCCGAGAGCCACAGCGCCGACGTGGAGTCGACGAAGTGCTTCATCGCCGCGCTCATGTTGCCGAACCGCGTGGGGCATCCGAGCGCCAGCCCCGCGCACCGCTCCAGATCGCCGAGCTCCGCGTAGGGAGGCCCCGCGCCGGGGATCGGCTCATCGACCGCCTCGCACGTCGTGGAGACGGGGGGAACGGTGCGCACGCACGCCTGCATCCCGGCCGTCCGTTCCACGCCGCGGGCCACGCAGCGCGCCATGTGCGCGACGTTTCCGTGCCGGCTGTCGTAGAGGACCAGGATCTCGGCCATCGTTCACATCGCCCGGGAGGGATCGGCGACCGTGCGGCGGGCCCGCCCGAGCCGCCGCCCGGGCAGGAACACGGGCCCGCCGGAGGGGCCGACGGTCATCGTGCCGCCCGTGCGATGCGTCGCCCCGGCAGGCACGTGGATCCACCGGAGAGGACCGGCGTTCAACGTCCGGCCCCGTTTGCCCGCCGGCTCAGGCAAGGACCTGGATCCGCCAACCGGCGACCACCGCGCGGACCTGCCTGGTCCGGTGGAACCCCGCACTCCCTCGGTTCGGTCAGTGGCCACCGGCAGGGACGGCGCCTACGGCACGAGCGCCCGGACATGATCCACGATCTCGTCGAGCGCGACGTCGGTGCTCTTCGTATCGCGCCGATGCCGGTACTCCACGGTGCCTGCATCGAGGCCGCGGTCCCCGATGACGATCCGGTGCGGAATGCCGATCAGCTCCGAGTCCGCGAACATCACCCCGGGCCGGACCTGGCGGTCGTCGAACAGCACCTCCAGGCCGGCGCCGGTCAGCTCCGCGTAGAGTTTCTCCGCCGCTTCGCGCAGCCGTACCGACTTGTGCATGTTCATCGGCAGCAGGACTGCGTGAAACGGCGCGATCGCCGCCGGCCAGACGATCCCCTTCTCGTCGTGGTTCTGCTCGATCGCGGCGGCCACGATCCGGGTGACCCCGATCCCGTAGCAGCCCATGACCAGCCGGGTCGCGCGCCCCGTGTCTTCGAGGACGACGGCGCCCATCGATTCGCTGTACTTGTCGCCGAGCTGGAAGATGTGCCCGACCTCGATCCCGCGGCGGATCGCGATCGGCCCGGTCCCGTCCGGGCTCGGATCGCCGTCCACCGCGTTGCGGAGATCGGCGACGGCCGGCTCGGGGGTGTCGCGGCCCCAGTTGACGCCGGCCAGGTGCTCGCCCTCCCGGTTGGCGCCGCACGTGAAGTCCGCGAGCACCGCGGCGGAGGCGTCCGCGATGACCGGCAGGTCCGCGCCCACCGGCCCCAGCGATCCGGGATCGCATCCCATGACCTCCTTCACGCGCTCGGGCCGGGCGAAGGCAAGGGGTGAGAGCACGGCGTCGAGCCGCGCCGCCTTGACCGCGTTGAGCTCGTGGTCGCCGCGCAGGACGAGGGCGACGAGGCCGCCGTCTTCGCCTTCGACGAGCAGCGTCTTGGTGCAGCGCTGCACGGGAATGCCGAGCGATCCGGCGAGGTCCGCGATGGTGTGGATCCCCGGGGTGTCGACCACGGTGAGGGCCTCGCCCGGCTCGGGGCGTGCCGCCTCTCCGGGAGCCGGGCACGGGACCATCTCGACGTTCGCCGCGAAGCCGCCGGCGGAGAACGCGATGGCGTCCTCGCCGTAGTCGGCGAGCACGTGGAACTCCTGCGAGCGGCTGCCGCCGATCGCGCCCGAATCTGCATCGACCACGCGGTAGTCGAGCCCGAGCCGGTCGAAGGTCCGGCAATAGGCGTCGTGCATCGCGAGGTACGAGCGTTCGAGGCCCTCGGCGTCGAGGTCGAACGAGTAGGCATCCTTCATGATGAACTCGCGCGCGCGCATCACGCCGAAGCGCGGGCGCATCTCGTCGCGGAACTTCGTCTGGATCTGGTAGAGGTTGATCGGCAGTTGCTTGTAGCTGCGCACCTCGCGCCGGGCGACGTCGGTGATGACCTCCTCGTGGGTCGGTCCGACGCAGAAGTCACGTTCGTGCCGGTCCTTCAGGCGCAGCAGCTCGGGGCCGAAGTTGCTCCACCGCCCGGACTCCTCCCAGAGCTCGGCCGGCTGGACCGCGGGCATCAGGACTTCCAGGGCGCCGGCCGCGTCCATCTCTTCGCGAACGACGGCCTCGACCTTGCGGAGCACGCGCATTCCGAGCGGCAGCCACGTATAGAGGCCCGAGGCGAGCAGCCGGATCAGGCCGGCCCTCAGCATCAGCCGGTGGCTGGCGATCTCGGCTTCCGCCGGGGTGTCCCGCATCGTGGCGAGAAGCATCCGCGTGCATCGCATTGGATGGGACTCCTTCGGAGGACGGTCGCGGGCGGAGCGGGCGGCCCCGTCCGCGGGCGGCTATCGTAGTGGCTGCGCTCGCGGGGCGCCACGGGGAAGGCAGGGCAGGTCAATCCAATGTCCAGGAACCGGCGCACCTCCGGACGCCGCCCGCGTCGCCTGCGGCACGCACCACGACTTCGCCGAACTCCACCGACACCACCTCCACCGCCGTGCCCTGCGCGATCCAGGTGCCGTGCTCGGCGCGGGCGCGGATCGGCTCCTTCCCGAACCGCACAACGCCGTTCGGACGCAAGGCTTCGGCCGCTTCGCCGCGCCGCCCGACGAGCGCGTCGGTCTGTGCCTCCAGGGCTCCCGCGCTGGTCGCGGTCACCGCGCCTTCGACCGCGAGACGCCCATGCAGCGCGGTGCGGGGGAGGTAGCGGACGGCGAGCACGATGCCGGCCGCGACGATGCCGGCCGCCACCGCAGCGCTGAGCGCGGCGTCCGTGAGCGCATCGAGGAAGAGGACGTCGTCGAGGTCGAACCCGAATTCGTTCGGCAGGAACGCGAGCACCAGGCCGGTGAGCCCAATCGTTGCGCCGGCTGCCGCCAGCAGTCCGCCGCCGGCCATCGTGAGCACTTCGGCGACGACCAGCCCGGCCCCGATCGCGATCAGCACCAGCTCGAAGTTCTGGATGAGGTCGAGCGAGTACTGGGTGAGCAGGAACGCCGTCCCGAACAGCGCGGCGAGGCCCGCCCACAACCCCACCCCCGGGGTCTTGAGCTCGAAGAGCAGGAACAGCACCGCGAGCCCCGCGAGGATCGGCGCGAACCGCGACAGGGCCCAGGCCACGCGCTCCGTCCCTTGAGGCGAGAGATCGACGACGCGCTCGGCGGCGACGTCGAGGCGTGCCCGCATCGCGTCGAGATCGGCGGCGTTGCCGCTCGCCATGCCGAGCTTCACCGCCTCGCGACCGGTCAGGGTCAGCAGGCGGTCCGGGCCGCGGTAGACGATGACCTGCTTCGGATCGTCGCGGTCGACGTCGGAATGGCGCGCGAGGAATTCCGGCAGATCGTCCTCGATGACGTACTCCACCGTCGCATCCGGGAGGGTGATCCGGTAGAGCGGCTGCTTGTGCGCGGTCATCTTGAGCAGCAGCCCGCGGCTCCAGCCGTGCTGCTCCGCCGCCTGGACCAGCAGGGCGCGGATGACGGTCTCGATCTTCTCCGGCGCGTACTTGATCTCCCCCTCCGGCGACTGGAAGACGACGCCGATGTCGCCGATGGACGCGGTCTCGGCGAGATAGACCTCTTCGTGGGCGTAGGCGATCAGCGCGCCGGCGGAGATCGCGCGGAAGTCGACGAAGGCGACGGTGCGGATCCCGGCCGCCTCCAGATCGAGGATGCGCTTGAACATCGCGCGTGCGTAGTGCACCTCTCCCCCGTCGGTGTCGATGCGGATCAGCAGGGTGTCGACGCCGGCGGCGCGCGCGCCCTCGATGGCGCGCTCGAGGTAGCGATCCTGGAAGCGATCGACGACATCGTTGATCTCGGCGTAGCCGATGGCGCCATACTCCCCCGCGGCAGGAGCCGGGCCGGCGGCGCGGGCAGGGTGGACCGCGCAGGCCGCCGCCAGCATGAGGCCGCACGCGAGGCGCCGGAGGGCGGCAGGGGGCGTCATGTCGCGCGCTCGCGCCGCCGCGTCGTCCGGGCCGGTGAGGAGGAAGCCGGAGGCGAAACTCCGAAAGCCGGCGGAGCGCACCGGGTCAGCTCTCCGCGCCGTCGCTCTCGAGCATCGCGACCGCGAGCACGTCGGGCAGCGCCTGCATGACCGGCGCCGGAACCGTGGTCGCCTGCGACCAGGTGACCGCGTAGTCGCCGCCGTCGCGCCGGCGGTAGACGAGAAAGAGCCGCCCATCATGGGAGACCGCGAGCTCGGCCCATTCATTGTGGTAGAAACTGTCGAGGTCCGCCCCCGCCACCACTGCGGCGAGCCGCAGCCGTTGCGGGCGGGCCGCCGGGTCCATGACCGTCAGCACTTCGGGGTCGGCCGCCGCCGCGCGGGCGAGCGTACCGGCGAGCAGTGTGTCGAGCTCCTCACGACGCGTTTCGGGGAATGCGCGCCACCGGGCCAGCACCTGGGCGCGGAGCCGCGCCAGGACCTCGTGCGCGCCGGGGCCGGCTGGCTGGCCGGAGTGGTTCGCGTCCGACATCGTTCCATTCTCGGGATCGGCGGGCGTTGCGACAAGTGCGCCTGCGCCGCCGTCCGGACCCTTCTTCCGGGATGATCGGCGGGCGCCGTTTCGCCGCGCTTCGTAGCGCGTGTCTCGACGCCCCGCCCGCGGAAGGCAGGTTTCCCATCGCCTACCTGTCCCCATGGGTGGGCGGCAACCACGCCGAGGCTTCTTCGGCGACGCGCCGGGAAGTCAAACCGCCGGCGGCCGGCAGCCTCCGGGCCGGCGCTTCGGCGTCCACACCGTTGCCAACGGCGCCCGGAGCGTTCAGGGTGTGCATCGAGGCGTCACCCGTGCTTCGGGTGCCTCGCATCGTAGGCGGCCTGCTGCTCCGGGGTGGCTTCCTGCTGGTGGCGGGCTTTCCACTCGGAGTAGGGCATCGCGTAGATGATCTCGCGGGCGTCCTCGTAGCTCATCTCCAGACCCCGCTCCTCCGCCGCGGCGCGGTACCACTTGGAGAGGCAGTTGCGGCAGAACCCGGCCAGGTTCATCAGGTCGATGTTCTGCACCTCGGTGTGCTCGCGGAGGTGGCCCACCAGGCGGCGGAACGCCGCGGCCTCGATCTCGGTTCGCGTCTGTTCGTGCATTGTGGTCTCCGGTGCTCCGGTAGTCGTCGATTGGGGAGGGAGAGGCGGGTGGAATCCACCGCCTCCGTGAATCCGCCTCCGCTCGTCCCCGATGTTCGGGGTCGGGGAGAGGACCGGTCGGGACATACCCGGTCCTCGGGGCTCCAAGTCCTCCCGCTCGCCGCCGCGGCTCAGGCCGCGAGCTGGCGGACCACGTAGTGCAGGATGCCGCCGTTCTCGTAGTACTCCCATTCCTTCGGGGTGTCGATGCGCACGCGGGCGGTGAACCGCGTCGATGCGCCGTCCGGCGCGGTCGCGGCCACGGTGACGGTCTTCGCGCCTTTGGCCAGCCCTTCGACGTCGAACACGTGCCCGGGCGTGAGCCCGAGCGATTCGGCGTCCTCGCCTTCCTCGAACACCAGCGGCAGCACGCCCATGCCGACGAGGTTGGAGCGGTGGATCCGCTCGAAGCTCCTGGCGATCACCGCCGCGACCCCGAGGAGGAGGGTGCCCTTGGCCGCCCAGTCGCGCGAGGAGCCGGTGCCGTACTCGGCGCCCCCGAAGACCACCAGCGGCACGCCTTCGGCCTGGTAGCGCATCGCCGCGTCGTAGATGGTCATCCGCTCCCCGGAAGGCTGGTGGACGGTCCATCCCCCCTCGGTGCCCGGCGCGACCCGGTTCCGGAGCCGGATGTTGGCGAACGTGCCGCGCATCATGATCTCGTGGTTGCCGCGCCGCGAGCCGTAGGAGTTGAACTGCCGGGGCGGGATCTGGCGCCCCTGCAGGAAGCGGCCGGCGGGGCTGTCCGCCTTGATCGCGCCGGCCGGGGAGATGTGGTCGGTGGTGATGCTGTCGCCGAGCAGGGCGAGCATGCGCGCGCCGCGGATGGCGGGGATGCCGCGCGGGGTCATCGACATGCCGTCGAAGTAGGGCGGATTGCGGACGTAGGTGGACGTCGAATCCCACTGGAAGCGGTCCGCGGCCGGGACCTCGATGCCCTGCCAGCGCTCGTCGCCTTCGAAGACCCCGTCGTAGCTCGCGCGGAACATCTCCGAGGAGATCGACGACGCGATGGTCTCCTGGATCTCGTGGCTCGACGGCCAGAGGTCACGCAGGTACACCGGCGCACCGGCCGCGTCCTCGCCGAGCGGCTCCGCGTGGAAGTCGACGTCGCTGCGGCCCGCGATGGCATAGGCGACCACCAGCGGGGGGGAGGCGAGGAAGTTCATCTTCACCTCGGCGTGGACCCGCCCTTCGAAGTTCCGGTTGCCGGACAGGGCGGCGGCGGCGATGAGATCGCCCTCCCGGATCGCCGCACCGACCTCCTCGGGCAGGGGGCCCGAGTTGCCGATGCAGGTCGTGCATCCGAACCCCACGATGTGGAAGCCCAGCCCTTCGAGGTCGTCGAGCAGCCCCGCCTTCGCGAGGTAGTCCCTGACCACCATCGAGCCGGGGGCGAAGCTCGTCTTCACCCAGGGCTTCACGGCGAGGCCGCGGGCGCGGGCGTTGCGGGCGAGCAGGCCGGCCCCGACCAGCACCGCCGGGTTCGAGGTGTTGGTGCACGAGGTGATCGCCGCGATCACCACCGCGCCGTCGCGGAGCGCGTAGCTCGCGCCGTCCTTCTCGACGGTGACGCTCGCGGCACGGCTCCCGCTGCCTCCGGACCCGCTCCCGCCGTGGCCCTCGTCCCCGCCGCCGGCGCTTCCGGTTCCTCTCCCGTCCCCGCTCCCGCCCGCACCTCCGCCGCTTCCGCTTCTGCCCGCGCTGCTGCCGCTGCTTTCCCCGCTTCCGCCTCCGCGCTCGTCCTGCATCGCCCGGAGGTGGCCGGCGACGACCGCCTTCGCCTCGCGCAACGGGATCCGGTCCTGGGGACGCTTCGGCCCGGAGATGCAGGGCTCGACCGTGCCCATGTCGAGGGTGAGGGTGTCGGAGTACGCGGCCGGGCGGCCGCCGGGCTCGCGGAACAGGCCCTGGGCGCGCGCGTACGCCTCGACCAGCGCGATCTGCGAGGCGGGGCGGCCCGAGAGGCGCAGGTATTCGATGCTCTCCGCGTCGATGGGGAAGATGCCGCAGGTCGCCCCGTACTCCGGGGCCATGTTCGCGATGGTGGAGCGGTCGGCCAGCGGCAGATGGTCGAGCCCGTCGCCGAAGAACTCGACGAACTTGCCGACCACCCCCTTCGCGCGAAGCATCTCCACCACGGTGAGCACGAGGTCGGTGGCGGTGGCGCCCTCGGGGAGCTTGCCGGTGAGCTCGAACCCGACGACCTGGGGGATGAGCATCGAGATTGGCTGGCCGAGCATCGCGGCCTCCGCCTCGATCCCGCCGACCCCCCAGCCGAGCACCCCGAGGCCGTTGACCATGGTGGTATGCGAGTCGGTGCCGACCACCGTGTCCGGGTACGCGCGGGTCACGCCGCCGTGCTCGCGGGAGAAGACGACGCGGGCGAGGTACTCCAGGTTGATCTGGTGGACGATGCCGGTGCCGGGCGGCACCACCTTGAAGTCCCGGAACGCCTTCTGCCCCCAGCGCAGGAAGGCGTAGCGCTCCCGGTTGCGCTCGAACTCGATCCCGGTGTTGCGCGCCAGCGCGTCCGGGCTGCCGAAACGATCGACCTGCACCGAATGGTCGATCACCAGCTCCACCGGCGAGAGCGGGTTGATCTTCGCCGGATCGCCGCCGAGCGCGCGCATCGCGTCGCGCATCGCGGCGAGATCGACCACCGCCGGCACCCCGGTGAAGTCCTGGAGCAGCACCCGGGAGGGAGTGAACGCGATCTCGGTGGCGGGCTCGGCCGCGGGGTCCCACCCCGCCAGCGCCTCGACGTCGCCCGCGGTGACGTTGACGCCGTCTTCGTGGCGTAGGAGGTTTTCGAGCAGGATCCCGAGTGAGAACGGCAGGCGGCCGAGCTCGAAGCGGTCCGCGAGGCGGTCGAGCCTGAAGATCTCGTATTCCGCCCCGCCGGCCGTGAGCGTCGAGCGCACGTTGAATGAATCGGCCACGTCCCCGGTCCTCCGTGTGACGGATTGATCAGTGTGGCGCAATAGTATCGGCGAACGTCCGTTTCGATGGTAGGCGCGAGCGGGGTCCCGTGCGGGCCATCGATCTTCGGATCGTTGCGCGGCCGGTTCGGCGACCTCGCGCCGCTCGATGACGCCGGCAGCCGGTGGGCGGGATGCGCGAGTTCACCTCGAATCGGACGGCGGATATTCTTCGACAAAACGACGAAGAATATCCGCCGTCCGGCTTCCGACTCCCTGATGCCGGATTCCCGGGAGCGGTGCGTCCTGACGGACGCGGGCGTCCCGCCCGCAGCGGACCGAAGGCCCGCGAATCGATCAAGCGGGCGGGACGCCCGCGCCCCCAGGTTTGACCGGCGCTTGGTTTCGGCTATGCCAGGATGGGTAACTTCCTGAATCGAAGTCATTATTGGTATGGAACCAATCAGGTTTGATATTTCCGTCCGTTCGCTCGACTTGATCTCGGGCCGCGCCTGTAGGACTCTTGCCCGGCTTCGCCGGAAGACTCTTTTCGATTTCAGTTCCCGTCGTGCGACACTCGACCTCCCGGCACGGCGCAGCAGGGCGGGCGTCTGCAGCGAGTTGTCCTTCCTCGTGCGGTGAAGGGATCAGCCCATCAGGAGCCACCGGACGCATGAGCAGAGTAGACACCGCAAGGCGCCGTTTCCTCACCGGAACGGTCACCGTGGTCGGCGGCGCCGGTGCGGCCTGTGCCGCCTGGCCGTTCGCTTCCGCGTGGCAGCCCAGCGAACGGGCCCGGGCGATCGGGGCGCCGGTCGAGGTCGACATCGGCAAGCTCGAACCCGGTGCCCGGCTCACCGTGAAATGGCGCGGCAAGCCGGTGTGGATCGTCCGGCGCACGCAGGAAGCGCTCGATTCGCTCGCCGGGCTCGACGCGGTGGTACGTGACCCGGCGTCCGACGAGCCGCAGCAGCCCGAGTACGCGCGCAACCCCCACCGCTCGATCAAACCCGAGGTGCTCGTGCTGGTCGGGCTGTGCACCCACCTGGGCTGCTCGCCCTCCTATCTCCGGCAGGGTCAGGGTGACCTCGGCGCGGACTGGAAGGGTGGGTTCTTCTGCCCGTGCCACGGCTCCCGGTTCGACTACGCGGGAAGGGTCTATCAGGGGGTGCCGGCCCCGACGAACCTCGAGGTGCCCCCCCACATGTACCTGAGCGAGACCCGGATCGTCGTCGGCAAAGACGAGGGAGCGGCGTGATGAGATCTCTCCTGGCCGGCCTGCTCGAATGGACGGACGCCCGGTTCCCGCTCACGAAGCTGTGGAACGAACACCTCGCGCACTACTATGCGCCGAAGAACTTCAACTTCTGGTACTTCTTCGGCTCGCTGGCCCTGCTGGTGCTCGTGCTCCAGATCGTCACCGGCATCTGGCTCGCGATGTTCTACAAGCCGGACGCGGCGCTCGCCTTCGAGTCCGTCGAGTACGTCATGCGCGACGTCGAATGGGGGTGGCTCATCCGCTACATGCACTCCACCGGGGCGTCCGCGTTCTTCATCGTCGTCTACCTGCACATGTTCCGGGCCCTGCTCTACGGCTCGTACAAGGCGCCGAGAGAGCTCATCTGGATCTTCGGCATGCTCATCTACCTCTGCCTCATGGCGGAGGCATTCTTCGGCTACCTGCTGCCCTGGGGCCAGATGTCGTACTGGGGCGCGCAGGTGATCATCTCGTTGTTCGGGGCGCTGCCCTTCGGCGTCGGCGAGGCGCTGGCGCTGTGGATCCGGGGGGACTACGTCGTTTCGGACGCGACCCTGAGCCGGTTCTACTCGCTGCACGTGGTGGGGATCCCGCTCGTCCTCCTCGGCCTGGTCGCCGCCCACGTGATGGCGCTGCACGAGGTCGGTTCGAACAACCCCGACGGCGTGGAGATCAAGAAGAACAAGGACGCGAACGGGATCCCGATGGACGGCGTGCCCTTCCATCCCTACTACACGGTCAAGGACCTGTGGGGCGCGGGAGTGTTCCTCGTGCTCTTCGCGATCGTCGTCTTCTACGCCCCGGAGTTCGGCGGGTGGTTCCTCGAAAGCGCGAACTTCGTGCCCGCGAACCCCTTGCAGACGCCGGAGCACATCGTGCCGGTGTGGTACTTCACCCCGTACTACGCGATCCTGCGGGCCATCCCGGACAAGCTCACCGGCGTGATCGCGATGTTCGCGGCGGTGCTGATCTTCTTCGTCCTCCCCTGGCTCGACCGCCACCCGCTGAAATCGGCCCGGTACCGCTCGAAGCTGTTCAGCCTGTTGCTGGTGCTGTTTGCGGTGACCTTCCTCGTGCTCGGCTGGCTCGGCACCCAGCCGCCCACCCCCGGCAAGTCCGAGCTGGGCATGCGGCTCGGCGAGCTGTACTTCGCGTTCTTCCTCATGCTCTGGGTCTACTCGAAGGAGCGCACGGCCGGGTTCAGCTACAAGCTCTTCGGCTCGCTCGTCGTGCTGACGCTGATCTTCGACGCGATCCGCTACGACGAAGCGAAGCGGGGGCTGATGATTCTGAGCGCGCTGCTGCCCCTCGGCTACTTCGCGGTGTTCCTCCTGCTGCCGGTGCACACGCGCCTCAACGAGTCGGGCATCGAGCCCGAGAGGGTGACGGCATGAAGCGGACGATGACGGCCCTCCTGCTCTCGGCGTGGGCGGCGGCGTCCTGGAGCGCGGGCGGTGGGCTCGACCTCCTCACCGTCCGGACCGACGTCGAGGACACCGCGTCGCTGCAGCGCGGCGCCCGGATCTACGTGAACTATTGCCTCGGCTGCCATTCCCTTGCGTTCATGCGCTACGAACGCATGGGACGCGACCTCGGCCTCACCGCCGGGCAGGTGAGGGAGAACCTCCTGTTCGCGGCGGACAAGGTGACGGACCCGATGACGATCGCGATGCGCCCGGAGGATGCGGCGAAGTGGTTCGGGGTGGCGCCGCCGGATCTGTCCGTGATCGCGCGCGCGCGCGGTCCCGACTGGCTGTATTCGTACCTCGTGGGTTTCTACGCGGACCCGAACCCCTCGCGGCCCTTCGGCGTGAACAACGTGGTGTTCGGTGACGTCGGCATGCCGCACGTCCTCGCCCCTCTGCAGGGCCGGCAGGAGTACGTCCCGGGCGAGGTCCCGGAAGGAGCGCGGGAGGTGCACGCCGTCGGCCTCGCCGTGGACGGTGGCGACGTCGTCGTTCGCAAGCGTGCGACGATGCCTGACGGGAGCTACGCGGCGGTGATGGACCGGCTGACGGTGACCGAGCCCGGGGAGATGAATTCCGGCGAGTATCGCGGGGCGATGCGGGACCTCGTGAACTTCCTCGTCTACGCTGGAGAGCCTTCCGGAATCGAGCGGCGATCCCTGGGCTTCTGGGTCGTTCTGTTCCTGGTCGTACTGACGGTCATGCTGCGATCCCTCTACAAGGAATACTGGAAGGATGTCCATTGACGCGGCGGATTGTGCATAGACGGGGAATCGGGGCACTGGCCGCGCAATCCGGGCGAAGGTGGCTCGAAGCCGAGGAGCCGAACCGGCGGCGGTCGTTTCCCCCATTGTCCGGGAATGCGCCCGTTCGCCCACCCGTACGGGTTGCCGACACCCCGTACACGCACCGGAGCCGGCTGTTTCGGTTTCACCGATCAAGCCGCCAGGCCGGGGCCCGATGAGGGACCCGGAATCCGCTCTGCTCGCAGGTCGGCGCTCGGTCATGTCACTGTATTCCGACCTGACGGATCCCGCGAGCCACGCGGTGCGTTTCGTGCTCGCCGAGAAAGCGATCAACGTCGAGATCCACCACGTGACGGCAGAGGACAGGCCCGAAGATCTGAACGATCTGAATCCGTACGGCACGATTCCCACGCTCGTCGATCGCGATCTCGTCCTGTACGAGACGCAGATCATCATGGAGTATCTCGACGAACGGTTCCCGCATCCGCCGCTGATGCCCGTCGATCCCGTGGCGCGGGCCAACAACCGGCTGTACCGGTATCGCCTGCAACGTGACTTCTACGCACTTGCCGACGACGTGGAGCATGGGGATCGGCAGGCGTCGAACGCCGCGAAGAGGCGCTTGCGCGACCACCTCTCGGCCATCGCGCCGATCTTCGCGCAAAAACCGTACTTCATGTCCGACGAGTATTCCCTCGTCGACTGCTACCTCGCTCCGATCCTGTGGCGCCTGCCCGCCTACGGGGTGCGTCTCCCCGCGCGGGCAAAGGTGCTGCAGAGGTTCGCCGATCGGATCTTCGAGCGTGAAGCGTTCGCCCAGAGCATGACCGAGGCGGAACACGATCTTCGAAACGGCTGAGTCCGGGAGGCGGGAGAGCGTGCTCCGGACGCCAGGTTCCGATGCGTCATGTTTCAAGTACCTGAAATACCGGACATCGGCGGTGACGCCTCGATCCAGCGTCGATTGTCGAGATCTTCGCTCCACTCATGCCCTGGCTTGCGTGTTGCCGTGCGGTTCGCCGGCCCCGATGGCACGCATCGGGGCGGGCAACGCCGAACCGGGCAACGAGCCGGCCCCTCCGCGGTGCCGCAACCCCGTACCGGTGCGAGACGCGCGCAACCGGGCGCCACCATCTTTTTGGCCCGGCGGCGCTCCGGGACGGCCGGCGTCGTGAAGGCCCCTGGAAGTGGTTCACTTGCCGGTGGATCTCGGCGCCGGCACCGGAAGCTGAATCGAGCCACAGGCAGGCGCACCGCGCCATGAGCACCGGCGGGCCCGGCATGACGTCGAATCGGCCGTACCTGCTCCGAGCCATGTATGAATGGATCGCCGACAACGGCATGACGCCGCAGATCGTCGTCGACGCGCAGCAGGAGCAGGTCCGGGTTCCGGCCGCCTACGTGCGTGACGGGAAGATCGTATTCAACGTTTCTTCCGCCGCGGTTCGCGGGCTCAGCCTCGGCAACGAGTGGGTGGCGTTCAGTGCACGGTTCGGCGGCACACCCTTCGACGTCGTCGTGCCGGTTCGTGCGGTGCTTGCGGTCATGGCGCGCGAAAACGGTGTGGGGATGGCGTTTTCCGACCCGGAGGGGGAGCCGCCGTCGTCCCCGGAGCCTCCTCGCGGCCGGCCCAACCTCAAAGTCGTGAAGTAGCCATACCCTGCCGACGGCTCCACGACCTCCGGGATACACTCCCGGAGCCTTCCGGAGCCGGACTCCGGCCACGCGGTCCCCGGAGTTCTGCGGTGGTGCGTTCCAGGGCCGATGTCCGAGTCAATCGGGCATCGTCGATCACTCGATGTATTCGATGAACTTGACAACGCGCCGGACGCCGCCGACGCGCCGGACGATCTCCGTCGCTTGTTCGGCTTCGGCCTGCGTCAGCAAACCCATGAGGTAGACGGTACCCCGCTCGGTGACCACCTTGACGTGCCGGGCCTTCAGATTGAGATCGTTGTTTCCGAACAGCGCGGCCTTGACCTTGCCGGTAATCAATGAATCCTTCGATCTCGACAGAAGTGAACTCGGCGCAGCGACCGCGATCCGGTTCTGCACGTTCCTGACTTTGGGAATGCGAAGCGCGATCTCGGTGATTCGGGCGCGGAGCGATTCACCCAGCGCCTCGCCGGTCAGCAGCACGCGCTTGTTCATGCTCGTCACGTTGACGTGGCTCTGGCTTCGCAGGCGTTCATCCTCGTTGATCGCGGCGAGTACCTTGAACTCGATGAGCTGGTCGTCGATCACCGCGCCGGGAATCCGCCGATCCTGGGAGAACACTGCTCCGGGCACGACCGTGGCGATGCACCCCTGGAACACCGGGACACAGGACACACAGATCACGAATCCTGCCGCTTTGCCGAGCGTCATGTTGCCGATCCTCCGAATGATCCGTCGAAACTGTCCCGACGCCTGAACGAACCATCGCATTCGAGCTCGCCGGCCGGCGGGCCGCCTCGAGGCGCTTCCGTCCTTCATGTATCGAATGCATCGCGCACCCAGTCGATCGTCACGCGCCGGGCCGGGCCGTCGATGGCCACGACGTCGAATCTGCACGGGGGATCGTCGCCAGTACGATGCGTCGCGAGATAGTACTCGGCCGCCGCCACGAGGCGGGCGCGCTTGTGCAGATCGACGCTTTCCCGCCCGCCGCCGAACGTTCGGCTCGTGCGCCGGCGTACCTCGACGAAGACGAGGGCGTCCGAGTCCCGCATCACGAGGTCGATTTCGCCGCGCCTGCACCGGTAGTTGCGGCGCACGAGCACGAGTCCACGCCGGGTGAGAAAGCGTTCCGCGAGACCCTCGGCCTCGCGCCCGACCGCGCGCGGATTGCCGGACCGGTGGTGGCTCAACGCTCCGCGGCATCCGGATCGTAAGGCGTCGGGAGTCCGTCGGCGAAGCGCACCCACGAGAGCCGGCGCACGATCCGGTGATCGGGGCCGGCAGACAGACGCCCGGTATGGCCGTCGATGTTCGAGAGCGGATCGCCGGTGATGCGGCGCAGCCCGATCGCGAGCCGGTACGCGTCGGCCCCGAAGGCGTAGAGTCGTGAAAGCTCCGGGCTTTGCGTTGCGAGCGCGTCGCCGAGCTGTCCGCGCAGGCTCGCCTGCTCCGGCGCTTCCGGTGTGACCAGCCAGGGCATGTCGCCGAGCACGACGCCGTCGAGGTCACGATCGCCGGTCGGGTCATGCACGCCGGACCAGGCGTGGGAAGTGGAGTACACCGGTAGATCCGGTGCATGGTGGAATGCGAGATGCGGCTTGAGCTGGCGCGCGCCGGCCGGCCGCGCGGCCATGAACACGAAGTCCACGTCCTGCCGGCGGCGCGGCTCGTGCTCCACCTTGCGCTTGAGGATGCGGCGGATCTCCCGGGCCCGCTCGCGGCTCTGCGAGACGCCGAGCGCCGCCGCGACCGGCTTGCCGACCTCGCCGGCGACCGAGGGGAGGACGCGATGGTCGAGCAGGATGCCGCCGAGCCGCTCCAACTCCGCTGCAAACGCCCGGTGGATGCGCTCGCCCCATTTGCCTTCCCGGGTGAACGCAACGGCCTTCCCGAATCCGTCAAACCATGCCCGCTCCGCGACCTGCCGCACCTCCGCTTCCGGCGTGAGGGCGAAGTGGTAGAGCCCCGGCATGGGGTGTTGCGGACCGCACCCCGGAGAAGTCCTGTCCCCGGACGCCGGAGTCTCGGCGATCTCGTTCAACGCCAGGGTCGTGACGAGGGGCGTACCGCCGCACGCGAGCGAGGTGACCGGGCCGCGCCGCAACGGGCCGACCACGAAGTCCGCGCCCACTTCGACCGCGCGCGTATACACAACGCCGATCGCCTCGAATGACGTGTCGTGGACTTCGACGGAAGGGCGCAACGTGCTCGAAGCGTCCGAGTACCACGCGGCAAGGAAACCATCCCGAACCACTCGGGCCGCTTCGGCGAAATCGCCATGCAATGGCAACAGCAGCGCGATCCGTGTCGGTTGACGCACCGTTTTGCTCACGGCCCCGAGCATCATGGTGACGATTTCCTCGCCGGCGGGATGGCTGGGAAATTCGGCTTGCCATCGGGAAAGCGCACGCACCAGGGCGTCGGGGGAGGAACGGTGCTCTTCGACGGCCGTCGCGAGGCGGAGCCAGCCCAAGAACGCACCGGTCGCGGCGGGAAGCGCCTGCTCGCGACGGGCGCGCCTGGCCCGGGTGAGCGCATCCCACAGCGCGCTGTGGTTCGCCGCCCTCCGGGTGGCGTCGTCGAGCATCTCGTCGAGCATGGCCCGTTCGCGTGCGGCGTCGAGGAAACGGCCCGTGTCCTCGTAGGCGCGGGCCCGCAGCAAATGGAGCTTCGGCGCGGATTCGTGGCCGACAAGACTTGCCGGCACGTCCGACAGCCGCTCGAGGGTCCGCTGGGGTTCACCCCGCCGGAGCGCGAGATCCGCCGCCAGCAAGGCGTATTGCGGCGCCAACTCGTCGGAGATCGCCTGTCCGGCGAGTTCATCCAGCAGGCCGGATGCGCGATCCGTTTGACCGACATCGACGAGCAGGGCGACGGCCTTGAGCAACAAACCATGGGCGGTGGGTCCTCGCACTGTTTGCGAAAGCGCAAGGTATTCCTCCGCGGCGGCCTCGAAGCGGCCGTCCGCGACGAACCGCTCGGCCGCCGCCGTCTCCGGCGCACGTGGCTCCGGCCCCTGGCATCCTGCGAGCGCGATGGTCGCGGCTACGGCGAAGAGAAGCGTTTTCATCGAGTCGTCAGCCAATCCGGGTCGTCCGCCGGTCCAGTCTCCGGTGCGGTGTCACCGTGCACCCGGCGGGCCGGGCGGAACGGCGCCACAGACGAGGATTCTGAATCAATCGTCGTGACGGAGCCAGTCTGTCATTCTCCCGTTTTGCCATTTTCCCAACCCGGCGGAGCCGGAACCAGGCGTCGGACAATTCTTCGTCGTTTTGTCACTTCATGGGTAAGGGACCAATGGGTCATTGCAGGTCATCCTCCCGGCCGGTTGCGGCCCGGTGCCCGCCACCGGGCCGCGCTACACTGCGGCGGAGCAGGTCGCGACGGCCACGGGTTCCCGTCCCTCCTTCAAACACCCACCATGATTCCACCCGTCAGGCGTACCGGCGACCCGGGCGCCGGGTCCCGGCAGATCCGCGGACGCGGTCGGGCTCGGCGGGATCTCTCGTGACGACACGGACTTCGGATGGGGTGGCGCATGGGACGCGCGGTGCGCTGTACGTGGTGGCGACCCCCATCGGGAATCTCGACGACTTCTCGGGACGGGCGCGCGCGGTGCTGCGCGAGGCGGACACGATCCTTGCCGAGGATACACGGCGGACGCGCGTGCTGCTCGATCGGTACTCCATCCCGACCCCGCTCCGGGCCTTTCACGAGCACAACGAGCGCGAGGACACCCCGCGGCTTCTCGCCCGGATGCTGGAGGGGCGGTGTTTCGCGCTGGTGAGTGACGCGGGCACGCCGCTCGTCAGCGATCCCGGCTACCTCCTGGTGCGTGAAGCCCGCTTGCACGACGTCCCGGTGTTCTGCGTGCCGGGGCCGAGCGCGGTCACCGCGGCCCTCAGCGTGTGCGGGCTGCCCACCGATCGCTTCACCTTCGAAGGGTTTCTGCCCTCTCGCCGGTCCCGGCGCGTGCGCGCCCTGGAGGCGCTCGCGTGCGAGACGAGGACGATGGTGTTCTACGAAGCGCCGCATCGGCTCCCCGGCGCGTTGGCGGATCTCCGCGCGGTGTTCGGAGGCGGGCGCGAGGCGGCGGTCGCCCGCGAGCTGACCAAGCGCTTCGAATCGGTCGTCTCCGGGCGCCTCGACAATCTGCTCGCGGAGACCGGACGCGGGAGGATCCCGGCTCGCGGCGAGATCGTGGTGGTGGTGCGCGGATGCACGCCGACGGCCGATGAAGAAGGCGCGGCAGACGCCATGCTCGAAGCGATGCTCGACGAGGGCGTCGCGGTGAGCCGGGCGGCGGCGGTTGTGTCGCGGTTGACCGGACGATCCCGCAACGCGCTGTATCGCCGCGCACTGGCGCTTGCGGCGGCTCGCATGGACGAATGAGGCGCCGTCTGGCGCAACGCCCGGCGCCGAAGGTATGCCCAGGCGCCGAAGGCAAGCGATGTGCATTCGGGCGGGGTTGATGCGTACCGTCTGCAGCGGCGGCGCGGCTGCATCGTCATGGACGACCCGGGATTCTTTTTTTTCGTCCTCTGACCGGCCGGCGGACGTCGGCTGCGACGAAAGTGCTCGCCGGGAAGTTGTGAAGTCTCCGGGTAGCTGATCCGCACTCTTGAAGCCCGGCGTTTGCGTGTCACACTGCACTTGGCGGGAGTCGGCCGGGCAGCCGCCGCTTCGGGAGCATCGAGGCGGAGGAAAGTCCGGGCTCCGCAGGGCAGGGCGCCAGGTAACGCCTGGGGGGCGCGAGCCTACGGAAAGTGCCGCAGAAAACAGACCGCCTCGCGCCTGGAAAGGCGCGCGGCAAGGGTGAAAAGGTGCGGTAAGAGCGCACCGCGCCGGTGGCAACACCGGTGGCAGGGCAAACCCCGCCCGGAGCAAGACCAAATAGGGGAGCGAGCCGCCGGCAGGCGGCGAGGCGTGGCCCGTGCCGCTCCCGGGTAGGTCGCTACAGGCGCACGGTGACGTGCGTCGCAGATGAATGGCTGTCTTCGACAGAACCCGGCTTACAGGCCGGCTCCCGCTTCCTTCCGACTGATCGCGGGCCGCTTCGGAGCGGCTCGTACCTGTTCCGGCCCAACCGCGTCGACCCGCTGCCGCAGCGGGAGGCCGGTGTTCGCTTGCCGAAGCCGGCCCTGCGGCGGGAGAGGGCGGCGACCGTGGCCGCCGCCTGGTCGCGACGGCTTCGTCCCACTCCGGCCCACCGGACCGGCGAAATCAGGACGGTCGAGTCGGTGCGGGACGGGCGCTCGTCACCCGGATCCCGCCTCCTTGGCCGCCGAAGCCGGGTCGCCAGAGGGACGCGAGCGGAGCGCCAGCGTTCGCGGAATCTACGTAAAATTCATAATCATTTGATTTTTAAATAATTTGTACTTCTGATGGAAATGACCCCGGACCCTGGTGAGGCTGGCGAGAGGCTCTGCCTTGAATTCGTGGAGATGCAGGTTCAGAATCCACGGTGGGAATTCAGCCCAATTAATTTGTAAATATCGCTAGACATTGGCAATCAAGTGGGTCAAAGTGGAACAGCGTAATTACGCTCAAGAGCGAGAGGCCCGAGGAAGATCCCGGTGTTCGACGGCAATTACTCACTCGCGCTGGACGCCAAGGGCCGGCTTTCGGTGCCGAAGAAGTACCGCCACTCGCTGGTGGAGCAGTGCGGTCCCAGAGTGGTCGTCACGGTCGATCCGTACGAGGGCTGCCTCGTCGTCTATCCCATCACCGAATGGCGGGACGTCGAGCAGAAGTTGAAGGACAGGCTGGAACAGGCCGAGCAGGAAGCCGAGAAGGTGAAGGCCGAGTGGATGCGGCGCCTCGTCGTCGGAAATGCCCAGCACTGCGATCTGGATCCGCAGGGACGCCTGCTCATTTCGCCGGACTTGCGCAAATGCGTCGGCTTCGAAGCGGAGGAGGGCGGGAAGGACGGCGACAAGAAGAACGAGAAGCGGCACGTGCGGGCGATCGGCCTGGACAGGAAATTCGAGCTGTGGGCCGAGTCCGTGTGGAACCGGCGTTCCATGGAGTATCTCAAATGGAACAGGGAGTTGGTCGAGAACGTGATGAAAGGCCCGGTCGCGCCGGAGCCGGCGGCGGCGTGAATCGGCCGGCGACCCGCCCGTCGCGCCGGCTCATCTCCGGCGCGGGCGGCCGGTTCGGAAGGGCGCGGCGTCGGCGAAGAGGCGGAGCTCATGGGTGGAGCTGCCGCGACGGCGCGCATTGTCGCACGCCCGGACGGATCCCGGACATGCGGACGATTCCCATGATGCCGGGGTCCGCGGAACGCACCCGGGACAGGGCCTGCGGGACGGGCCTCGCCGCCGCACCGTCGCCGCCACCCTCCGGCGAGCGGCGGCGCGTCGTTGCACGGCGGCGCGCGGTCGTACGGCGCGGTGCGATGCCGCGAGAGCCGGGCGACCTCGACCCGGACGGCAAGGTGTCCGTGCACGTTCCCGTCATGGTCGAGGAGGTCGTCGAAGCCCTGGCGCCGCGCGCCGGCGGCGTCTGCGTCGACTGCACCTTCGGGGATGGCGGGCATGCCCGGGCGGTGCTCGATCGGATCGGGCCGGCGGGCCGTTTGCTCGCGATCGACCGCGATCCACGGGCGGTGACGGCGGCCCGCGCGCTTTCCCGCGCCGACCCGAGGGTATCGGTCCACCACGCGCGCTTCGGCGAGGTCGGCGGGATCGTGGGCGCCGCCGGCCTGGCCGGTCGTGTCGACGCGGTGCTGATGGATCTCGGCGTGTCTTCGCTGCAGATTGACGCTCCCGGACGCGGATTCAGCTTCCTCCACGACGGCCCCCTCGACATGCGGATGAATCCGGGCGCCGGCGTGTCCGCGGCCGAATGGCTCGCGGGCGCATCCGAACAGGAGATCGGGCGTGTGTTGCGCGAGCTCGGCGAAGAGCGGGCGGCGCGGCGCATCGCCCGCGCCATCGTGGCCGCGCGGGAGCGGGACGGGCCGATCGCGTCCACCCGGCAGCTTGCGGCCCTCGTCGCGGGCGTCGCGCGAGGAGGCGGTGGCCGCGCCCGGACGCATCCCGCGACCCGTACCTTTCAGGCCGTCCGGCTGTACGTCAACGACGAGCTGGGCGAGCTCGCGCGGGGACTTGCGGCGGTCCCGGCCCTGCTCGCTCCCGGCGGGCGGCTCGCCGTGCTCAGCTTCCATTCGCTGGAAGACCGTATCGTGAAGCGCTTCATGCGAGGAGGCGGCACGGCGACGGCGCTTCCGCGCCGGTTGCCGGTCACCGGGACGCAGCTCCGGCCTGCCGGGGCCATGATCCCGCTCGCGCGCTCCCGGCGCCCGCGGGAAAGCGAAGTCGCCGCCAACCCGCGCGCCCGCAGCGCGGTGCTGCGGGTGGCGCAGCGGAGCGTGTGATGCGAAGCGCGATCGCCGTCTCCCTCCTCCTGCTCGCGGTCGTGGCGAGCGCGGTGGCGGTGGTGCGGGCGCACCACGTGCGCCGGAGCCTGTTCATCGAGCTCGCGCAGCTCGAGGGGCACCGCGACCGGCTTCAGATCGAGTGGGGACGGCTCCAGATCGAGCAGAGCACTTGGGCGGTGAACGACCGGATCGAACGCATCGCAGCGGAGAAGCTCGATCTCCACATCCCCCGTGCCGGCGCGACGGTGCTCGTCGTCGCCGATCGAGGCGGCTGAGCCGTGCCCGATCGCAGGGTCACCGGCTTCCGTCCCCGGCGGTGGCTCGTCACCGCGTGTGTCGTCATGCTCGCGGCGGGGCTGGTCTGGCGGGCGATCGATCTGCAGCTCAACCACAACTCGTTCCTCAAGCGCCAGGGCGACGCCCGCCATCTGCGCATCGAGAAGATCCCCGCCCATCGCGGAATGCTTCTCGATCGCAACGGAGAGCCGCTCGCGGTCAGTACGCCGGTCGCGTCGGTGTGGGTCAACCCCCGGGTGCTCGCGAACTCGCGGGAGCGGTGGCAGGATCTGGAAAAAGTGCTCGACCTCCGGCCGGGGACGATCGGGCAGTTGGTCGAAACGCGGAGTGGGCGCGAGTTCGTCTACCTGCGCCGTCACGTCCCTCCGGTGCCCGCCGAGGCGGTCGGCGCGCTGGAGATGGCCGGGGTGCACCTGCAGCGCGAGTACCGGCGGTACTACCCGATGGGCGAGGCGGCCGGGCACGTCCTCGGGTTCACGAACATCGACGACGAGGGACAGGAAGGGCTCGAACGCGCGTTCGAGGCCGAGCTCTCGGGCGAAAGCGGCCGGAAGCGGGTGATCAAGGATCGGCTCGGCCGGATCGTGGAGAACGTGGAGAGGATCAGCCCCGCGCGGCCGGGACGGGACCTCATGTTGAGCATCGATCGGCGGATCCAGTCCCTGACCTTTCGGGCCCTGCTCCAGGGAGTGAAGCACCACCGCGCCCGAGCCGGCTCCGCGGTGGTCCTGGACGTGCGCACCGGCGAGGTGCTCGCGATCGCCAACCAGCCTTCGTTCAATCCGAACAACCGCGCGGACCGCTCGGACCGGCGCTTCCGCAACCGTGCGGTTACGGATCTCCTGGAGCCGGGCTCCACCGTGAAGCCCTTTACCGTCGCCGCTGCGCTCGAAGCGGGAATCGTCCGCCCCGACTCGATCCTCGACACGCGTCCGGGCCACATGAAGACGGGCCGCTACACCATCCGGGACATCCGCAACTACGGCGTCATCGACGTCGCCACCGTCATCAAGAAGTCCAGCAACGTGGGGTCGGGCCAGCTCGGTCTGGCGCTACGCCCGCGCGATCTCTGGCACATGTTCCACCAAGCCGGCTTCGGGACCTCGACGCGGAGCCACTTCCCCGGCGAGGCCTCGGGCACGCTGACGGACTTCGTCGGCTGGGGCGACGTTCACCGCGTCACCCTGTCGTTCGGTTACGGGCTCGCGGTCACCCCGCTGCAGATCGCACGGGCTTACGCCGCGCTCGGGAACGGCGGCGCGCTCCCTCCGGTGAGCTTCCTCAAGGTCGACGGCCCGCACCCTGCTTCGCCGGTGATGAAGGCGTCGATCGCCACCGAGGTCCGCCGGATGCTCGAAGGCGTCGTCGAGCCGGACGGCACGGGGCCGAAGGCGCGGGTGGACGGCTACCGGGTCGGGGGGAAGACCGGCACGACCCGCAAGTCGGAGGCGGGCGGCTACAGCCACGACCGGTACCAGTCGCTGTTCGCCGGACTTGCGCCGATGAGCGATCCGAGGCTCTCGGTGGTGGTGGTCGTCGACGAGCCCGGCGGCAAGGCGTACTACGGAGGCATGGTCGCCGCCCCGATATTCTCGGACATCGTGAAGGGCGCACTGCGGGTGCTCGGGGTCGCGCCCGACGCCCCGGCGGACGTGAAGCGCACCGGGATCAGCGTCGCGGCCGCATCGCACGTCCAATCTTCGGAGGAGACGCAATGAGCGTTCCCGCGCACGACATGCCGCCCGCTCCGGGCCTCGCGGCGCTCCTCGACGGATACGTTGCGGTACCGCCCGCGCTGGATCGGGCGGTGGCCGCGGTGTGCGACGACAGCCGCGAGGTCGTGCCCGGAGCGGTGTTCTTCGCGCGCCGCGGCCGGCGCGTCGACGGGTGCCGGTTCGTCGAGGAGGCGATCGCCGCCGGCGCCGCCGCGGCCGTGGTCGAGGGCGGGCCCGCGCCGGCACGGCTCGAAGGAGGTGCGGTCGTCGTCGAGGCCGTCGATCTCGCGGGTGCGCTCGGGTACGCCGCGTCTCGCTTCTACGGCGATCCGTCCCGGGAGCTCTTCGTCGCCGCGGTCACCGGAACGAACGGCAAGACGAGCGTCACCCATTTCACGGCACGGGCCTGCGGCGATCGTTGTGCGCTGATGGGCACGCTGGGCGTCGGCCGGCCGGGGATGCTCGACGCGGTCCGTCTCACCACGCCGGGCGCGGTCGAGATCCACCGCCGGCTGGCGGATCTGCGGAACGCGGGGTTCGACATGCTGGCCATGGAGGCGTCCTCCCAAGCGCTCGATCAGCGCCGGCTCGAGGCCGTGCGCATCGACACCGCGGTGTTCACCAACCTGGGCCACGATCATCTCGACTACCACCCCGGCATGGACGCCTACGCGCGCGCCAAGGGCTCCCTGTTCGAGACGCCGGGCCTTGCCTGCGCGGTCGTCAACGCCGACGATCCCTTCGGTGTACATCTGCTCGGCTCGCTGCCGGCCGGCGTCGAGCCTTTCGTATTGACCCTCGGCGGCGCCGCGCCGGTCGGCGCGGCGCCGGTGGTGCGGGGCCGGATCACCGGTGAAGGGCACGGGTTGACGCTCGAAATCGTCTCGCCATGGGGCAGCGGCGTGCTGTCCACCCGCCTCATCGGCCGGCCCAACGGCTACAACCTGCTGGCCGCCACCGCGGTCGCGTGCCTGCACGGCCACCCGCTCGACGCGGTGCTCGATCGGCTGGACGGCGCCGGGCCGATCCCGGGCCGGATGCAGCCACTGGGCGGCGGCCCCCGTCCTCTGGTCGTCATCGACTACTCGCACACTCCCGACGCCCTCCACAACGCGCTGGTCGCGCTCCGCACCCTGTGCGAAGGCGCGCTGTGGTGCGTGTTCGGCTGCGGCGGCGAGCGCGACCGCGGCAAGCGTCCGCGGATGGCGAGTGCCGTGCAGGAGGGCGCCGACCGGATCATCGTCACCGACGACAACCCCCGCGGCGAGTGCGGCGACACGATCGTCGCCGACATCCTCGCGGGGTTTGCCGATCCCGGCACGGTGCACGTCGAACGAGACCGCGAGCGGGCGATCCGCCGCGCGGTGGCCCGCGCGCGGGCGGCCGACGTCGTGTTGATCGCGGGCAAGGGGCACGAGACCTGGCAGGAGCGGGACGGCGTCAAGCGTCCGTTCAGCGATCTGGCGGTGGCGCGGCACGCGCTGGAGGCGTGGCGGTGATCCGGATGCGGCTCGGCGAAGCGGCCGCGGCGCTCGGCGTGCGTGCGGCCGGCGAGGACGTCGTGTTCCGTGGGGTGAGCACCGACTCGCGCACGACACCGCGAGGCGCGCTGTTCGTCGCGGTGCGCGGGCCGACCTTCGACGGACACGACTTCGTCGCGGGCGCCGTGCAACGCGGCGCGGCGGCGGCCCTGGTCGAGCGCCCGCCGGACGTTTCGATCCCCTTCGTCCTCGTGCGCGACCCGGTGCAGGCGCTCGGCCGGCTCGCCTCGGCGTGGAGGAGCCGTTTCCACGACCTTCTCCTCGTCGCCGTCACCGGCAGCAACGGCAAGACGACGGTCAAGGAGATGCTGGCCTCGGTCTTCCGGACGTTGGGCCCGGTCTGCGCCACCCGCGGCAACCTCAACAACGCGATCGGCGTCCCGCTCACCCTGTGCGGCCTCGACGCCGGGCACCGCACCGCGGTGGTCGAACTCGGCGCGAACCACCGCGGCGAGATCGCCGCGCTCACCGCCCTCGTCCGGCCGTCGGCAGGCGTCGTCACCCAGTGCGCGCCGGCGCATCTCGAAGGGTTCGGCAGCATCGAGGGCGTCGCATGCGCGAAGGGGGAACTGTTCGAGCACATGCCGGAGGAGGCGACGGCAGTCGTCAACGCGGGCGACCGCTACGCGGCTTTGTGGCGGAAACTGGCGGGGCACCGCCGCTGCATCTCCTTCGGCACCGGGGCGGACGCCGACGTGCGGGTGCGCCCGCGGAGTGGCGCAGGGCGCAACCCCGTCACCTTCGACACCCCGGCGGGGATGCTGGACGTCGATCTCACCCTTCCCGGCGCGCACAACGCCCTCAACGCCGCCGCCGCCGCTGCTGCGGCGATCGCCCTGAACGCCGATCCCCCTGCAATCCGGGAGGGGCTGGCGGCGGTGCGGCCGGTGAAAGGGCGCCTGGAGTCGAAGCGCGGGCCGCGAGGGACGGAGATCATCGACGACACCTACAACGCCAACCCGGTGTCCCTCAACGCCGGGCTCGACGTGCTCGGCGCGAAGCCCGCGCCGCGCTGGCTCGTGCTCGGGGACATGGCCGAGCTCGGTCCCGGCGGGGCCGCCCTGCACGCCGGTGCGGGTCATGACGCGAAGCGCCACGGGGTGGAACGGCTGTTTGCGACGGGGGCGCTGAGTCGAGAGGCCGCGCGGGCGTTCGGCGAAGGCGGGTTCCATTTCGAGGACCGCACCACCCTGATCGATCGGCTCCGGGACGAGCTCCCGGACGGCGCGACGGTGCTCGTCAAGGGGTCCCGCTCGATGGCGATGGAGCGCGTGGTGGAGTCGCTCATGGAGGAAGGCTGCTCATGCTGATCGAACTGACCGAATGGCTGGCCGCGGTACACAGCGGATTCAACGTGTTCCAGTACCTGACGTTGCGCGCCATCCTGGGGGTGCTGACCGCCCTGGCCATCTCCTTCCTCGTCGGGCCCTTCCTGATCCGCCGGCTCGGCCAGCTGCAGATCGGCCAGACGGTGCGCGACGACGGCCCGCAGTCGCACCTCGCCAAGGCCGGCACCCCCACGATGGGCGGCGCCCTCATCCTCGTGGCCATCTCCGTCAGCACACTGCTCTGGTCCGATCTGGACAACCGCTTCGTGTGGGTGGTGCTGCTGGTCACGCTGCTGTTCGGAGCGGTCGGCTGGATCGACGACTACCGCAAGCTCGTGCGGGGCGATCCGAAGGGGCTGCCGGCGAGGCAGAAATACCTCTGGCAGTCCGTCATCGGCCTCGGATGCGCCGTGTTCCTCTACCACACCGCCAGCCTTCCCGCCGAGACCCAGCTCATCGTCCCCTTCTTCAAGGACGTCATCCTCGATCTCGGATGGGGATACGTCGTGCTCGCGTACTTCGTGATCGTGGGGTCGAGCAACGCGGTGAACCTCACCGACGGGCTCGACGGGCTCGCCATCCTTCCCACGGTGATGGTCGCGGGCGCGCTCGGCATCTTCGCGTACGCCACCGGACACGCGAACTTCTCGGGCTACCTGGGGATCCCCTACATCTCCGGCGCCGGGGAGGTCGTGGTCCTGTGCGGGTCGATCGTCGGCGCGGGGCTCGGATTCCTCTGGTTCAACACCTATCCGGCGCAGGTCTTCATGGGGGATATTGGAGCGCTCGCCCTCGGCGCCGCCCTCGGGGTGGTCGCCGTCCTCGTCCGCCAGGAGATCGTGCTGCTGATCATGGGCGGCGTGTTCGTGATCGAAACCGTATCCGTCGTGCTGCAGGTGGCCTCGTTCAAGCTGACCGGCAAGCGGGTGTTCCGGATGGCGCCCCTGCACCACCACTTCGAACTGAAGGGGTGGCCGGAGCCGCGGGTGATCGTCCGTTTCTGGGTGGTCACCGTGATCCTGGTCCTGGTCGGGCTGGCGACCCTGAAGATCCGGTGAACGACCGTGCACTCCGGTTCCCTCGTTCATCATGTCCGCGGCGGCGCGGCGGGCCGTGGGCGCCCGCCTGCTGCGCAGGCGCGGCCGCCGGCCGGACCCGTGCTCGTCGTCGGCCTCGGTGAGACGGGGCTCTCGTGCATCCGCCATCTCTCCGTTTCGCGGGAGCGCATGGTCGCGGTGGATTCGCGGGCTCGACCGCCGCGCCGCGCGGCGGTCGAGTCGGAGTTCCCCGGCGTCGAGATCCGCTGCGGCCGCTTCGATGCCTCGCTGTTCGGAGGCGCCTCGGAAATCGTCGTGAGCCCGGGGGTGTCGGTCCGGGAGCCGGCGCTCCAGGCCGCGGCGGCGCGTGGCGTGCCGATCGTCGGCGACGTCGAGCTCTTCGCCCGCGCGGTGGACGCACCGGTCGCCGCGATCACCGGCTCCAACGGAAAAAGCACCGTGGCGTCGCTCCTCGCGGAGATGGCGCGGTGCTGCGGCGTACGGTCCGAGGCCGGGGGGAACCTGGGCCCGCCGGCGCTCTCCTTGCTCGGGCGGGGGTGCGATCTCTACGTGCTGGAGCTTTCGAGCTTCCAGCTCGAGACGACCCGCAGCCTCCGTCCGGCCGCCGCCACGGTGCTGAACATCAGCCCCGATCACCTGGATCGGCACGAGAGTCTCGACGACTACGTCGCGGCGAAACGCCGCGTGCTCGATGGCGGCCCGGTGATCATCGACAACCTCGACGATCCGCTGGCGTCGCGCCTGAGCGGCGGACGGGGCCGGATGATCGGGTTCAGCTTGCGGAAGCATCCGCATGCGCGGTGGTACGTCGCGGGGACCGGGGCGAGGGCCCGGATCATGCGCCGCGACAAGGCCGTCGTCCCGGTGGACTCGGTCCCTTTGCCCGGGCTGCACAACGTCGCGAACACGCTCGCCGCGTTCGCGCTCGGCGACGCCCTCGGACTGGACGTCGGTGCGATGGCCGGAGCGCTGAAGACGTACTCCGGGCTGCCGCATCGCTGCGAGACGGTCGGTGCGCACCGTGGGGTTCGGTGGATCAACGATTCCAAGGGGACGAACGTCGGCGCCACGGTGGCCGCGATCGAGGGCCTCGGCGCGCGGGGGCCGCTTGTACTGATCGCCGGGGGGATCGGCAAGGGGGCGGATTTCTCGCCGCTCGCCGTCCCGGCAAAGCGCCATGTGCGCCGGGCGGTGCTCATCGGGCGCGACGCTCCCCTTCTCGGCGCGGCGCTGGGCCGGTGCGTCGAGATCCGGCAGGCGCCGGACCTCGCCGCCGCCGTCGATGTGGCGGCGGAGGTCGCCCGCGCCGGCGACACCGTGCTGTTTTCCCCCGCGTGCGCGAGCTTCGACATGTTCGCGAACTTCGAGGCGCGGGGCGATGCCTTCCGGCGGCTCGTGCTCGCGAGGATCGGGCGGTGACCGCGCCGGACGGAGCCCAGGCCCTGCCGCGGGTGGCGGCGATCGACGCCGGAGCGTTCGAGGACCGCTACGACGGCCCGCTCATCCTCGCCGTGGCGGCGGTGCTCGCGCTCGGCTTGGTGATGGTCGCGTCGGCCTCGACCTCGATCGCGGCACGGGTGTACGGCGATCCGCTCGGCTACTTCTGGCGCCAGTCGGTGTACCTCGCGGTGGCGGCCGGCGCGATGACGGTCGCCGCGCGGATCCCGGTGCGGCTCTGGGAGCGCGCCGGCCCCGCCCTCATGCTCGCCGCGGTGGCGTTGCTCGTGCTCGTGCTGATCCCCGGCATCGGGCGCGAAGTCAACGGCAGCATGCGGTGGATCGGTTTCGGCGCGTTCAACGTCCAGCCCTCCGAACTCGCGAAGCTGTTCGTCGTCATCTATCTCGCGGACTACCTGGTGCGCCGGGCGGAGGAGGTCCGGGCCAAGCGATCCGGGTTCCTCAAGCCGCTCGCGGTGCTCGTCGTGGTCTCCCTGCTGCTGCTGCGCGAGCCGGATCACGGTGCGACCGCCGTGCTGTGCGCGACCGCGCTCGGCATGCTCTTTCTCGCGGGCGTCCCCATTGCGAGGTTCGCGCTGTGGGCCGGCGGCGGCGCCGCGCTGATGGTGGCGGTCGCACTCACCAAGCCTTACATCATCGAGCGGCTGATCTCGTTCCTCGACCCTTGGGCGGACCCCTACGACAGCGGCTACCAGCTCACGCAAGCGCTCATCGCGATCGGGCGCGGCGACTGGTTCGGGGTGGGACTGGGCGAAGGGGTGCAGAAACTGTTCTACCTGCCGGAGGCGCACACCGACTTCCTGTTCTCGGTGCTCGCCGAGGAGCTCGGGCTCGCGGGCATGGTCGCGACCGTCGGGCTCTACACCTTCCTCGTGCTGCGTTCGCTCGCGATCGGCCGGGCCGCCGGGGAGGCGGGCTCGCGCTTCGCGGAATACGCTGCCTGCGGCATCGGCCTGCTGATCGGACTGAACGTGTTCATCAACATCGGGGTGAACCTGGGGCTGCTGCCGACGAAGGGGCTCACCCTGCCGCTGATGAGCTATGGCGGGTCGAGCCTGGTGACCAGCGCCGCGGGCATCGGCATCCTGCTTCGAATCGATCACGAGCGCAGGACGGCGCGAAACCGCGAGGCGTCGCCATGACGAGGCTGCTGATGGTCGCGGCGGGCACCGGCGGGCACGTCTACCCGGCGCTCGCGGTCGCGCAACGGCTCCGCTCGATGGGGGTCGAGGTCGCGTGGCTGGGCACCGCGACAGGCATCGAATCGCGCCTTGTCCCCGCGGCCGGGATCCCGCTGCACGTCTCGGGGGTGGCGGGGTTGCGCGGGAAGGGGGCCGCCCGGTGGCTGGCCGCGCCGCTCCTGCTCCTGCGCTCGGGGCTGCGGTCGCTCGCGGTGCTCCTGCGGGTGCGCCCCCACGTGGTGCTCGGCATGGGCGGCTACGGGGCCGGCCCCGGAGGGCTGGTGGCGTGGCTGCTCCGGATCCCGCTGGTCATCCACGAGCAGAACGCGGTACCGGGCCTGACCAACCGTATCCTCGCGGCCTTCGCGACCCGCGTCCTGGAGGCGTTCCCCGCGAGTTTCGCCGCCCGGCGGCACGCGATCCACACCGGCAACCCGGTGCGCGACGCGCTCGTGGGCGCCCCCGCCCCGGAGGCGCGGCTCACGCGCTGCGGCGACCGGCTCCGGGTGCTGGTGATCGGCGGCAGCCAGGGCGCGCGCGCGCTGAACGAGGCCGTGCCGCGGGCGATCGCGGCGGGCGTCCTGAGCGGCAAGGTGGAGGTGCGGCACCAGTGCGGCCCGGCTCACGTGGACGCGACCCGGGACGACTACGCCGCGCTCGGGGTCGAGGCCGAGGTGAGCGGATACATCGACGACGTGGGCGCGGCGTACGAGTGGGCGGACCTGGCGATCTGCCGCGCCGGCGCGATGACCGTGGCGGAACTGGCGGCGACGGGGGTCGCGTCGATCCTCGTCCCCTTTCCGTACGCGACCGACGACCACCAGCACCGCAACGCGCGTTTCCTCGCCGAACGGGGTGCCGCGCTCCTGCTGCCGGAGGATCGCCTCGACGCCGCCACCCTGGCCGCGGCCCTCGGTGCGCTGCACGACGATCGGCGGCGCATCGAAGCGATGTCGCGGGCGGCTTACGAAGCCGCGGTACGCGACGCCACGCACCGGGTCGCGGCCCAGTGCCTGGAGGCGGCTCGTGACTGATCGGACGGATCTCCAGCCACCTCTCGCCGGCCGCTACTCCGGCATGCGCCGCGTGCGTCGCGTCCACTTTGTCGGCATCGGCGGGGCGGGGATGGGCGGCATCGCGGAAGTGCTGTACACCCTCGGCTTCGAAGTCACCGGCTCCGACTGCGCCGCCGGCGTCATGACCAGACGGCTGTGCAAACTCGGGGTGCGGGTCGACGTCGGCCACGATCCGGCCCATGTCGCAGACGCCGAAGTCGTCGTGGTGTCGGCGGCGATCCGGAAAGACAACCCGGAGGTGGCCGAGGCGAGGCGCCGGCGTCTCCCGGTGGTGCCCCGAGCACAGATGCTCGCCGAGCTCATGCGCTTCCGCCACAGCATCGCGGTGGCCGGCACCCACGGCAAGACGACGACCACGAGCCTCGTCGCCAGCCTGCTCGCCGAGGGCGGGCTCGATCCCACGTTCGTCATCGGGGGGCGCCTCATCGGCGCCGGCACCAACGCGAGACTGGGAGCGGGCAAGTACCTGGTCGCGGAAGCGGACGAGAGCGACGCCTCGTTCCTCCTGCTCCATCCCGTCGTCGCGGTGGTCACCAACGTCGACGCCGACCACATGCCGACCTACGGCGGAGACTTCGAGCGGTTGCGTGGCGCGTTCCTCGAGTTCCTCCACCGGCTGCCGTTCTACGGTCTCGCGGTGCTGTGCGCGGACGACCGGCACGTACGCGCGTTGCTGCCCGCGGTGGCGAAGCCGGTCCTGACCTACGGGATCGACACCGATGCGGATCTGGTCGCGGGCCGTATCAGGGCGGACGGGACCCGCACCCGGTTCTCGGTCAGCCGGCGCGGCGGCGGGGCGCCGATCGAGCTGATCCTGAACCTGCCCGGACGCCACAACGTACTCAACGCGCTCGCGGCGCTCGCGGTGGCGCGGGAGCTGGGGGTGTCCGACGTCGACGCCGCCCGCGCCTTCGAGTCGTTCCAGGGGGTCGGACGGCGCATCGAGGTGATCGCCGCGCTGGAGATCGCAGGCCGGCCGATCACCGTCATCGACGACTACGCCCACCACCCGCGCGAGATCGAGGCCACCCTCGCGGCGGTGCGCGCCGGCTGGCCGCGGCGCCGGCTGGTGGTGTTCTTCCAGCCCCACCGGTACACGCGGACCCGCGATCTCCTGGACGACTTCGCGGCGGTGCTGAGCGATCTGGAGGTACTGGTGGTCCTGGAGGTGTACGCGGCCGGCGAGGCGCCGATCATCGCCGCCGACGGCCGGGCGCTTTGCCGTGCGATCCGGGTCCGGGGAAGAGCCGACCCGGTGTTCGCCGAGACGGTCTCGGACCTCGAGGCGATCGCCCTCGACCTGGTGCAGCCCGGTGACGTCATCCTCACCCTCGGCGCCGGCGACATCGGGAGTGCGCCGGCGAGGATCGGCGACGCCCTGGGGGTACGCTACGGGACGTATGGGGCACGGCCGCCGGCCGGTCCGTCGGGGCTCGGCCGCACCCCGGCGCCGCGCCGTGAGGGGGTGGCGTCGTGACGGCGCTGGCGAATACGGGCCGGCTCGGGGCGCTCCGCCGTCGCGAGCCTCTGGCCCGGCATACCGTGTGGGGGATCGGCGGTTGTGCCGACCGGTACTTCGAGCCTGCCGGGGCCGGCGAGCTTGCGGCGTTTCTCGCGGATCTGCCTCCCGGCGAGCCGCTGCTGTGGATCGGGCTCGGCAGCAACCTGCTGGTACGCGACGGCGGGGTGCGCGGCACGGTGATTTCCACCGCCCGGCTGCGCGCGGTGGAGCGGCCCGGCGCGACGAGCCTCCACGTCGAGGCCGGCGCCGCGTGCCCGCGTGTGGCGCGCGTGGCGGCGCGCCACGGGCTGACCGGGTGCGAGTTCTTCGCCGGCATTCCCGGATCGATGGGCGGAGCGCTGGCGATGAACGCGGGCGCCTTCGGGTCGGAGACTTGGCCGGTGGTCGGGGAGGTCGAGACGATCGACGACCGAGGCGGGCGCCGGTGGCGATCCGCCTCCGACTATCGCTACGGATACCGCACGGTGGCCGGACCGGAGGGGGAGTGGTTCCTCTCCTGCCGTCTCGATCTCGAGCCCGATGTCCGCGACCGGGCCGGGACCCGCATCCGCCAGCTTCTCGTCCAGCGCGCCGCCACGCAGCCGACCGGGGTGCGGAGCTGCGGCTCGGTGTTCCGCAACCCTCCCGGCGACCATGCCGGGCGCCTCATCGAGGCGAGCGGGCTCAAGGGCTGCCGTATCGGCGGCGCGGTGGTCTCTCCCAAGCACGCCAACTTCATCATCAACGACGCGGGGGCGCGGGCGGCCGACGTGGAGGCGCTGATCCGGCGGGTGGTCGTGGAGGTCGAGAGACGCCAGGGGGTGCGCCTGGAGCCCGAGGTGCGGATCATCGGCGAAGCCCCGGCCGCGGAGGTGGCGCGATGAACGTCGCCGTGTCCCGGACCCTCCCCGTGTCCCGCGTTGCGCGGGCGTCCGAATTCGGACGGGTGGCGGTGCTCTACGGCGGAACATCGGCCGAACGCGAGGTGTCGCTCATGAGCGGCGCCGGGGTGCTGGCCGCGCTGGAGCGCCGAGGGGTGGACGCGCACGGCATCGACCGCGGCGGGGACGTGGTCGAGATGCTGGCCCGCGGCGCGTTCGACCGGGTCTTCAACATCCTCCATGGGCGCGGCGGCGAGGACGGCACCATCCAGGGCGTGCTGGAGGCGCTGGGGATCCCCTGCACCGGCAGCGGGGTGCTCGGCTCCGCGCTGACCATGGACAAGCACCGCTCGAAGCTCGTGTGGCGCGCCTGCGGGATCCCCACCCCGGACTTCGTGGTGCTCGACTCGGAGCGCGGGCTCCCCGAGGCCGGCAGGACGCTCGGGTATCCCCTCGTCGTGAAGCCGGTGCACGAGGGGTCGAGCATCGGGGTGTCGAAGGTCCTTGACGACGAGTCCCTGCACCGCGCCTGGTTCGAGGCGTTGCGTTTCGACGACGAGATCATCGCCGAGCCCTGGCTCGGCGGCCCCGAGTACACCGCGGCCATCCTGGGCGACGCCGTGCTCCCGTTGATCCGGCTGGAGACCCCGAGGGTGTTCTACGACTACGAGGCGAAGTACGCCGACGGGGCCGGGACGCGGTACCACTGTCCGTGCGGCCTCGATACGCGCACCGAGACGCGCTTCGGGCAACTTGCGAAGGCGGCGTTCGAGATGCTCGGAGGGTCGGGCTGGGGCCGGGTGGACTTCATCTGCGACACCTCCGGGGAGCCCCGCTTCCTCGACGTGAACACCGCGCCCGGGATGACCGGCCACTCCCTCGTGCCGATGGCCGCGCAGGCGGTCGGAATCGGTTACGACGATCTTGTGTGGCGGATTCTGGAGACCAGCATTCCGTGAGCACGCTGGCGACCGATTCCGGCATCGGCGCGCATGCGCCGTCCCCTCCCTCCCGTCGTGCTCGCCGCGACGCTCGCGCTCGCCGCGGCGCGCTGGCCGTGGCCGCCGTCGCCGTCGCGCTCGGCGTCGCCCTGCCGATCCTCGCCGGCCTCGTCACTCAGCCGGTGCAGTCGGTGCGGATCAGCGGCGAGTTCGCCCAGGTCTCGAAAGCGGACTTCGAGCGCGCCATGGAGCCGCTGCTCGCGCCGGGGCTGTTGCGCATCGACGTGGAGGCGCTCCGGCGCGCGGCTCTCGACGTCCCCTGGGTGCGCGAGGTCACGGTCCGAAGGGTGTGGCCGGACGGGCTGGAGATCTCGGTCGCCGAGCGTGAGGCGGTCGCGCGCTGGGCGGGTGGCGGTTATCTGGAGCGCGGCGGCGGGCACTTCAGGTCGGAGGGCCGGGCGGGGCTCGGTGCGTTGCCGGTGCTCGCCGGCCCCGAAGGGATGCAGCAGCGCGTGCTCGCGCTGCATGCCGAACTGGAGCGCGTGTTCAAGCCGCTCGGCATACGCGTCGCCGCCACCGAGCTCACCCCCCGGGGCGTGCTCTACGCGACCCTGGACGGTGGGCCGCGCCTCGTCATGCGATCCGGTGCGCTGCCGGGGGAGGCCGTGGTCTACGCGAGGACCTTCGCGAAGCTGATGGGCGATCGTCTCCACGAGATCGAACGCATCGACTTCCGTTACCCGAACGGGTTCGCGGTTCGTGCCCGGCCGAATGCCGATGGCAGCGGAGGGGGCGGATGAAACGCACGCACAAGCATCTGATCGTCGGTCTCGACATCGGCACGTCGAAGGTGTCCGCCATCGTCGGAGAGATCGGCGCCGACGGTCGGATTGAAGTGATCGGCATGGGCATCCACCCGTCGCGCGGACTGAAAAAGGGGGTGGTGGTGAACATCGAGTCCACCGTGCAATCGATCCAGCGCGCGGTGGAAGAGGCGGAGCTGATGGCCGGATGCCAGATCCACTCGGTGTTCACCGGGATCGCGGGCAGCCACATCCGCAGCCTCAACTCCCACGGCATTGTGCCCATCCGGGACAAGGAAGTGACGCGGGGCGACGTGGAGCGGGTCATCGACGCCGCGCGCGCGGTGGCGATTCCCGCCGATCAGAAGATCCTTCACATCCTCCCGCAGGAATACATCATCGACAAGCAGGAAGGGATCCGCGAGCCGATCGGCATGTCCGGGGTGCGCCTGGAGTCGAGTGTCCACATGGTGACCGGCGCGGTCAGCGCGGCGCAGAACATCGTCAAGTGCGTCGGCCGCTGCGGCCTCGAGGTCGACGACATCATTCTGGAACAGCTCGCGTCGAGCGAGGCGGTGCTGATCGAGGACGAGAAGGAGCTCGGCGTCTGCCTGGTCGACATCGGCGGCGGCACCACCGACATCGCGGTGTTCAAGGACGGCGCGATCCGGCATACCGCGGTCATCCCCATCGCCGGGGACCACGTCACCAACGACATCGCGGTGGCGTTGCGCACGCCGGCCCAGTACGCCGAGGAGATCAAGATCAAGTACGCGTGTGCGCTTGCGAAGCTGGTGGCGCCCGACGAGACCATCGAGGTGCCGAGCGTGGGCGACCGCCCCTCGCGCCGGCTTGCGCGACAAACCCTGGGCGAGGTCGTGGAGCCGCGCTACGAAGAGCTGCTCACCCTGGTGCAGGCGGAGCTTCGCCGCAGCGGGTACGAGGATCTGATCGCGGCGGGCATGGTGCTCACGGGAGGCAGCTCGAAGATGGAGGGGCTGATCGGGCTCGCCGAGGAGATCCTGCACATGCCGGTGCGGCTCGGTGTTCCGCACACGATCTCCGGCCTCACCGACCTGGTCCGCAACCCGATCCATTCCACCGGCGTGGGCCTGCTTCAGTTCGGCCACCGGCACGGTGTGCACCGCGTCCCCGCGGCGGCCGAAAACGGCGGCGGCTTCAAGGCCGTCATGAAACGCATGAGGAGCTGGTTCGAGGGCAATTTCTAGTCGAGAGGGCATCGATCGCCGGCAGCGGCGAACGGCCCGCCGGTGGTATCGCCTGTTCCTGGCATCGTGGAACGCAGTACACAGAGGAGGAGGGTTCGTCATGTTCGAAATGGTCGACATTCCCGCCAACAGCGCGGTGATCCGGGTGATCGGAATCGGCGGCGGCGGCGGCAACGCCGTCGAACACATGGTCGCGAGCAACGTCGAGGGGGTCGAGTTCGTCTGCGCCAACACCGATTCCCAGGCGCTGATGAACGCCCACGGCCGTACTGTCCTGCAGCTCGGGACCAACGTCACCAAGGGGCTCGGAGCCGGCGCCAATCCGGAGATCGGCCGCCAGGCGGCGCTGGAGGATCGCGAGCGCGTGGAGGAGATCCTCCACGGCTCCGACATGGTGTTCATCACCGCGGGCATGGGCGGCGGGACCGGGACCGGCGCGTCGCCGGTCATCGCCCAGATCGCCCGCGACCTGGGGATCCTGACCGTCGCCGTGGTCACCAAGCCCTTTCCTTTCGAGCTCAGGCGCCGGATGACGATCGCGGAAGCCGGGATCGCCGAGCTGGGCGAGCACGTGGATTCCCTCATCACCATCCCCAACGAGAAGCTGCTGAGTGTGCTAGGCGAGGACATCCCGCTCCCGGAGGCGTTCGCGGCGGCGAACGACGTCCTGCTCGGGGCGGTGCAGGGAATCGCCGACCTCATTACCCGCCCCGGCATGATGAACGTCGACTTCGCGGACGTCCGGACCGTGATGTCGGAGAAGGGCCGGGCGATGATGGGAACAGGCAGGGCAACGGGAGGAGACCGCGCTCGGGATGCGGCCGAGGCCGCGATTAGCTGCCCACTGCTCGAGGACATCAACCTGAGCGGCGCGCGCGGGATCCTCGTCAACATCACCGCCGGACCGGATCTCAAGATGGGCGAGTTCCGTACGGTGGGCGACGCCGTCCACAGCTTCGCCTCGGAGGACGCCCTGGTCGTCATCGGGACCGCGCTCGACGATCAGGTCGGCGAGGAGATGCGGGTCACCGTCGTCGCGACCGGCCTCGGCGGGGCCGCACAACGCACCGAGCAGAGGATGCGGCTGGTCAGCGCGAGCCCCCCGAGTCCACCGAGCCCCCCGAGCCCTCCGAGCCTTGGCCCGGAACCGGGATCGGGGAACGCCGCGGGCGCCGCCGCCACGGGGGACGGCTATCGGAACTTCGACGCGCCGACGGTCATTCGGAAGCAGCCGGAAAGGGCGGCTCCCGCGCGGCCCCTCGAGGAAGACAGCGACTACATCGACATCCCGGCCTTCCTGCGCCGGCAGGCGGACTGAGCGCCGGCCGGCACGGGGACGGCACGACGATGGAGGCGATGATCCCTTCGGAGCATCCCGACAGGGTGGATCGCCCGCGGACGCCCATTGCGCGTATACTCCGGCCCCTGCGGCGCGGCTTCGCCCTCACGCGCCGCGTTCCGCACCACGGCCGGGATGGCGGAACCGGTAGACGCGCCGGACTCAAAATCCGGTACTGGCAACAGTGTGCGAGTTCGAGTCTCGCTCCCGGCACCAGCCCTCTCCCCGACAGACCGCCGGGACGACCGGAGCGGCTCTGCCGGCGCACCGAGGTGTGCGAGGCGGCGGACGGGGCGGCGCCCGTCAATCTCCGGCGACTTCGACGATGACCTCGATCTCGACCGGGATCCCGCCCGGAAGCGAGCCCATCCCCACCGCCGAACGTGCGTGGCGACCTTTCTCGCCGAACACTTCGACGAAGAGATCGGAGCAGCCGTTGATGACCTCGGGCTGCCGGCCGAACTCCGGCACCGCGTTCACCATCCCGAGCACCTTCACGATGCGCTTCACGCGGTCGAGACCGCCGAGCTCCTCGCGCATCACCGCGATGAGCACGAGCCCGGTGTTGCGCGCGTGCGCGTATGCCTCTTCGGGCGTGACGTCCGCTCCGACCTTTCCACTCACCTTCCCCGGACCCTTGCCCGCGAGAAAGAGCAGATTGCCGGTGCGCACCGCGTGCACGTAGTTTCCCGCCGGCGCGGGCACGGGGGGAAGCTCGATGTCGAGCGCGTTCAGTCGTTCGTCGATGGTCATGGCGATCCTCGTTCTTTTCGGTCCGGTTCGGAGTGCGTCATTCGAATTCGTCGTCGTGGCGTTCGATGTAGCGGGCGATGCGCTCGGCTCCCTCGCGCAGCCGCTCGTGCGACAGCGCGAAGCACAGCCGGAAGTGCGCCTCGTTGCCAGGGCCGAACGTGTACCCCGGGGCGATGCCCACATCCTCTTCATCAAGCACCCCTTGCGCGAAGGCGAGGCTCGACCGCAGCCCCCGCACCCGGGGAAACACGTAGAACGCGCCACGCGGCGCGGTGAGTTCGACACGCGGGCAGCGGCCCAGCACCTCGCTCACGATCTCCCGTCCGCGGGTGTATTGCCCGCGCAGCCGCGCCACCACCTCTTCCCCGCGTTCGAGCGCGGTGATCGAGGCGCGCTGCACGAATACGGTGGCCCCGGTGTTGAAGCACTCGGAGAGGACCGCCCAGGTCTCGGCGAACCGGCTCGGCGCGACCACCCACCCGATCCGCCAGCCGGTCATCGCCCAAGCCTTGGAGAACCCGTTCACGACGACCACCGGATCGTCATCCTTCGCGATGGCCAGGAACGAGGGCGCGACGTCGCCGCCGAACACGTTGCGGTGGTAGACCTCGTCGGCGATCAGGAGGACGTTGCGTTCGCGGCAGAGCTCGAGCAGCTCCGCCTGCTGATCGGGCGGCATCACCCAGCCGGTGGGGTTGCAGGGGGTGTTGACGAACAGCGCCTGGGTTCGTGGACGCAACGCGGCGCGAACGTCGTCCATGTCGAGATGCCATCCGGCGTCCGTCTGCCGCTGGCGCACGTATTCCACCTCGGCCCCGGTGGTACGGAACGTGGCGTCGATGTTCGGCCATGCCGGGCCCACGATGATCGCGTGGTCGCCCGTGCCCAGCACCATCTGGGCGGCGATGGTGAGGCCGAGCATGGTGGCCCCGGGCACGGTGATCCGATCCGGATCCAGATCGATCCCGTAGAGCGCGTCGAGGTAGCGTTTCAGCGCATCGCGCAGATCCCGCCGCCCGCGGGTGTGGGTGTAGAACGTATCCCCTTCGTCGAGCGCCTGCTTTGCGGTCTCACGGATGGATTCATCGGTGACGAGGTCGCCTTCGCCGAACCACAGCGGGATCACGTCCGGGTCATCGAGGCGCGGCAGCGCGACCCTGGTGATTCCATTCTGTTCCAGGGCGACGATCTCGGGGCGGCGCGGGTCCATGGCCGGGTACCGGAGCAGGCAGGACGCGCACTGTATCGGCTCGCCCGACGCCGGGACAAGCGACGTATGCCGTTCTTCCGCGAGAGCAGGTGTCTCGCCTGCACGTCCTTCGCGCTCGCCGCCTACAACGGCGCGGACTCCAGGCCCGTGCGGCGGACGCGGCGAACCGCTACGGTGCGGCCATGCCGTACGACCCCGCCTGCAAGCTCCTGTCCGCCCATCCCCGCATGGCCGAGGACCTCCTCCGCGGGTTCGTCGCCAGGCGATGGAGCCATGCCCTCGACCTCCGCACCCTGGAGCTGCGCCCCGCCGCCTCCGTCGGCGACGATCTCCGCCGGCGCGAGGGCGACCTGCTGTGGCGGGTGCGCCTCGGCGGGACGTGGCTCTACGTGCGGTTGGAGTTCCAGTCCACCGTGGACCCGACTGGCGGTGCGGCTGCTGAGCCGCACGGGGCTGCTGTACCAGGACCTGCTCCGCGAGGGGGAGGTCGCTCCGGGCGGGCCGCTCCCGCCGGTGCTCCCGGTGGTGCTGTACAACGGTCGGCGGTCGCGGTGGACGGCGGCGGTGGGGGGATGATGGCGCCGGTGGGAGAGGGGCTTGCGCGGTACCGGCCGTCGCTGCGTTACGAGCTGCTTGACGTGGGGGAATACGGGGCGGACGATTTGCCGGCGCGCAATCTGGTGTCGGTGTGGGTTGGACTGGAGAGCTGCCGCACGCCGGGGGAGCTGGGGCGTTGGCTGGATGCGTTGCTCGACCGGGTGCGGGGTCCGGGCGAGCGGGAGCCGAGGCGAGCGTTCGGGGCGTGGATTCGCCGGGTGTTGCTGGTGCACCGGTTTCCGGGGACGGTGCTGGAACGAGGGGCGGAGCTGGAGGAGGTTCGGACGATGCTCGAGGAACAGGTACGGGAGTGGACGCAGTAGTGGTTCGAGGAAGGCCGCGAAGAGGGCCATGCGCGCGGCATCGAGCAGGGCCGGGCCGAAGAGCGGGCGTTGCTGTGTCGCCAGGCGGCGCGGAAGTTCGACGCCGCCACGGTCGAGCGGCTGTCGGGGGTGCTGAACGGTCTCGCGGACCCGGAGCGGCTGGGCGAGGTGGGGGAGTGGATCATCGAGTGCGAGACGGGCGCCGAGCTGCTCGACCGGGCCGGAAACGGTACGGCTTGAAGCCGGAAGCCGGAGCCGATCTGCTCCGGCTCCGGTCCGATTCGGATCATGCCGGCCACACCGCCCGGGTGAGGAGGAGCACGGAGAGAGCCATCAACACGAACAATGCCATTTTCTTGAAGGTCTCGGGATGGGCCCTGACGAAGCCGCGATTGCCGGCTGCGACTCCGGCGATCAGGTTCTGACGTATTGCCCGCCGGTGATCACCGGCGCATAGTGAAGGCGCACCGGGGCGAAGCTGCACCGGCGATGGCCCGGCCGCGGGGGACGGGACCCGGCAGGAGCGGAAGAACACGCCCGCGAAGCCCCGGCGCCGGGGGTCCACCGCACAACCCACAGAATGGGAGGCCGCCTCCATGCTCATCGGAGTACCGAAAGAGATCAAGAACCACGAATACCGCGTGGGCCTCACCCCGGACAGCGTGAACGAGGTGGTCCTGCACGGCCACGAGGTCATCGTGGAGCGCAGCGCGGGCGCCGGGATCGGCGCCGAGGACGCCGACTACGCCGCGGTGGGCGCGGAGATCGTCGACGGGGCGCAGGCGGTCTTCGAGCGGGCGGAGATGATCGTCAAGGTCAAGGAGCCGCTGGCCGGCGAGCGGGGGATGCTGCAGGAAGGGCAGATCCTGTTCACCTACCTCCATCTCGCCCCCGACCCTGCGCAGACCGCGGATCTGGTGAAGAGCAAGGCGGTGTGCATCGCCTACGAGACGGTGACCTCGCCCGCCGGCGGCCTGCCCCTGCTGGCGCCGATGTCCGAGGTCGCGGGCCGGCTCTCGATCCAGGCCGCGGCCCACGCGCTCGAGAAGGTCAACGGCGGGAAGGGGATGCTGCTCGGCGGGGTGCCCGGCGTGCTGCCCGCCAAGGTGGTCGTCATCGGCGGCGGGGTGGTCGGCACCCATGCCGCGCACATCGCGATGGGGATGGGCGCGGATACGTGGGTCATCGACCGCTCGCCCGAGGCGCTCAAGGCCCTGTGGCGGCAGTTCGGGCGCCCGCTGGACACCGTGTACTCCACCCGCACCGCCATCGACCGCCACGTCACCGATGCGGACGTGGTGATCGGCGGCGTGCTCATTCCGGGCGCGGCTGCCCCGAAGCTGGTCACCGCGGACATGGTCCACCGGATGAAGCCGGGCTCGGTGGTGGTCGATGTCGCCATCGACCAGGGCGGCTGCGTCGAGACCTCGCACCCGACCACCCACAGCGATCCGACCTTCATCGTCGACGACGTGGTCCACTACTGCGTCGCCAACATGCCCGGAGCGGTCCCGCGGACCTCGACGTTCGCGCTCAACAACGCCACCCTGCCGCACGTGCTCACCCTCGCGGACAAGGGCTACCGCCAGGCCCTCACCGGGGACCCGCACCTGCGCAACGGCCTGAACGTGCATGCCGGCGAGGTGACGTGCAGGGAGGTGGCCGAGGCGCTCGGCTACGACTACCGGGCGCCGATGGAGGCGCTGGCCGGCTGAACCGTATCGCTTCTCCCGAGGCGGCGGACGGCGGCGCACCGGGCGGTGTCCGAATCCGTCGTCGAAATTCAAGATCGAGGCAGGGCGTTTTGCCGGTCAACGCCTGTGTGCCGGCTCTGGCGAGCCCTGCCGCCGCGCCGGGATACGGTTCTTCGGGTCCATCCCGGAACGCGGGCGACCCCGCGTTCCGGCCCGAGGCCACGGGCGTACGGTTCTTCGGGTCCAACCTTCAACCCTTGACGGCTCCCGCGGTCATGCCGGTGACGACGTTGGAAGGCGTCGTGGAGAACTACCCGAGCGTACTGCCGTCTACGTTGTCATTCCAAGTGAGGAACGAAGACAACGGGCTTGTGCAGGCAGCCTCAGGCTTGTTCACCGGGAACGGGCAGGAGATTTCGAGAAACAGGTGTTCTAGGATGGATGATGGCGGCATATGACGATACTGAACGGGGCAATTCCGCCACCGGAGAACGAGTCATGACCGCCACCACCTTCAATCCGCTCGCCACGGTTCGTGACCTCGAAGCGGCCGGGATCGAGCGCCGCCAGGCCGAAGTCATCACCGAAGGGATGCGCCAAGCCGCCGATGCCGTAGCGAGCGCCGGTCGTGGCGACCTCGCGACGAGAGCCGACCTCTCCGGCTTCGCCACGAAAACCGACCTCTACCGCGAGATCGGCGCCTTGCGCTCCGAAATGCGCTGGATGTTCGGCTTCCAAGTCGCGCTCATCCTCGCCATCGCCGCCAAGCTGTTCGGCATCGTTTGACCTTCACCACGGCCGGAGCCTTCGGGTTCCGGCTGCATGTCTTGTTTCCTTCCGGCGAGATCGGTCACGCGCTCAGGAGAGTGCGGCGCGCGGCCCCCGCGACGTACATCGATCCGGTCACGCAGACCGCCCCGTCGCGGCCGGCGAGGCGGAGCGCCGTGCGGATCGCATCGGCCGGAAGGTCGATGCCGGCGACCGCCGCGCGCGGGTGGGACGCCTCCAGGATGCTTGCGAGCTCCGTCGAGGGGAGTGAACGCGAGAGTTCGGCGGTGGTGGCGATCACCGTCTCCGCGCGCTGCACCAGCGGTGACAACAGGCGGGCCGCATCTCTTCCGCGGGTGACCGAGACGACTGCGACGATCCTGGCCGGGGCATGGGTGTCGAGGACCCCGAGCAGGGCCTCGACCGACACCGGCGTGTGCGCGCCGTCGGCGATGACGAGCGGGGTTTCGCGCAACACCTCCGCACGTCCGGGCAGCACCGCGGCTTCGAGTGCGGCTCCCGCCGCCGCATCGTCGAGGCGTTCCAGCGCGCCGGTCTCGTTCGCGAGCGCCAGCGCGAGCGCCGCGTTCTCGATCATGTGCGGTCCCGGTTGGCGTAGCGTGACGGGGATGGTTCGCCCGGCGACGGCGACCTCGGCGATCCCGGCGGAGTCGGCGCCGGCGGATGATCCCGTGGGCGCGGGGTCTCCGCGACCCGTGCGGCTCCCGGCCCCGCTCCCGCCGGGCGCTCCGTGAAGGCTCGACGTGCCGCGACACGGGTCGATACGCGACGTATCTCGTGGGTGGAAGCCGGCGCCGCGCCAGACCGTGATCTCGCGACCCAGGCGCAGGAGCGGGGCGCTGGCGTGTGCGGCCTCGCGCTCCAGCACCGCCCGGGCCGCCTCCGGCATCGAGCCGATGACGAGGGAAACGCCCGGACGCGCGATTGCGGCCTTCTCGCGGGCGACATCCTCGATCGCGGGTCCGAGCCGGTCCGCGTGCTCCAGCTCGACACCGGTCACGCAGGTGGCGACCGCCCGGCATACGCGGGTCGGATCGAGGCGCGCGCCGATCCCGGCTTCGACCACCGCGGTCTCCACCGGCGCATCGGCGAAGACCAAGAACGCGGCGGCGACCAGCGCATCGAAGAAGGCGGGGGCGGTATCCGCATCGGATTCGTGCAGCGCGGCGACGGCCGGCCGGACCCTTTCCAGTGCGTCGACGAACCCGGCGTCGCCGATCGGGGCCCCGGCGATCCTGATCCTCTCGTTCCAGTCCACGAGATGGGGGGACGTGAACGTGCCGGAGCGGATGCCGGCCGCGGTGAGCAGGGCCTCGGTGTAGAGCGCGGTCGATCCCTTGCCCTTCGAGCCGGTGACGTGGATCGCCGGGATCTTGCGATGCGGGTTGCCGATACGGTCGAGCAGCGACTCGATCGGCGCGAGCCCCAGCCGCTCGCGCTCGCGGCGTGTGCGAGGCGGCGTGCGGACGAGGGTTTCGAGCCAGCGCACCGCATCGCGATACGCCGGTGGCCGGCGGTCTCCCGGGTGTTTGTGCGGACTCGTCTTCACCCTCGCCTTCGAGCCTCGAACACCGTCCGGAATTCGGTGAGGATCCACGCCTCCACGGCTTCGCCCCGCTCGGCCTCATCCGCCTGGATGCGATGGTGCAGCGGTCCGGGCAACATCGCGGTGCTCCGGCAATCCACTACAGGCTCTTCGTGTGCGCAATCCTGACTACGCCAATGCTTCTGAACCGCCCCGCGAATCCCGGACTCCACTCGTTGAGTCTACGGGAGGACAGGGTAGATGAATTCACCGACAAGATACTCCCCGGAAGTCCGGGAACGGGCAGTGCGCCTGGTGTCGGAGCACCGGGGAGAACATGACCGCAGTGGTCGGCGATCCCCTCGGTGGCGTCGAAGTTCGGGTGCACGGCGGAGACGCTGCGCAAGTGGGTGCGCCAGGCCGATTCCCGCTTCCCTCCCGCTTTCGCGGGAGTGACAGGGAATGACGTGCGACCGCGGGTCTGAAGGCCGTGGGGAGCCGTCCTGCCGATCGCGGGAGTGACAGGGAATGACGTGCGACCGCGGGGTGCGTGCGGGACTGCGTAGCGATGCACACCCTGTTTGACGCCATCGCCTCCTTCCCCGCCCTGCACGCCGCGCCGCGCTCCGGGCGGCCACCGGCAAGCGGAGGAAGCCCGGCGTGGCCGCCTTCCTCGCGAACCTGGAAACGGAGGTGCTGCGCCTCGAACGCGCGCTCCTCACCGGGCGCTACCGCCCGGACCGCTACAAGACCCTCGAGGTCTTCGACCCCAAGCACCGCATCGTCTCCGCCGCCCCCTTCCGCGACCGGGTGATGCATCATGCGCTGTGCGCGGCCGTCGAGCCCCTGTTCGAGCGCGGCTTCATCCATGAAGCTACGCCAACCGCACCGGCAAGGGCACACATCGGGCGGTGGCCCGCTACAAGCGCTTCCGCGACCGTGCCCGCCACGTCCTGCGCTGCGATGTCTACCGCTACTTCCCGGCCATCGACCACGACCACCTCAAGCGCGACCTCCGCCGGCGCATCGCCTGCCCCCGCACCCTGGCGCTCGCCGAGCGCATCATCGACGGCGCCAACCCCCAGGAGCCGGTCCCCCTCTACTACCCTGGCGACGACCTGTTCACCCTCTTCGAGCGCCGGCGGGGGCTGCCCATCGGCAACCTCACCAGCCAGCTCTTCGCCAACCTCCACCTCGACGACCTCGGCCACTTCTGCAAGGAAGTGCTGCGGGCGAAGGGGTATCTCCGCTACGTGGACGACTTCGCGCTCTTCCACGACGACCCCGCACGGCTCGAAGACTGGCGGCGGCGCATCACTCCGTCTTCGTACCATTCCGCGTGCGCCACTTCGACGAGGCCGTCCACCAGCGTTCCCCGCTCCGGGTCGTAGTACATGTGGACGACGTTGCCCGGGTTGCCGCTGCCGCCGTACAGCCGCTTGAAGGTCGCGTGATGCAGGCCGGTCAAGGGGTCCCGCCGGCACAGCGCCTCGAACGGATGCATGTCGTCCGTAATCCATAACAGATGGGTTGCACCGGACTCGTCGATCAATCCCACCGCCCCGGCGGGGTCGCCGTCGAAGTAGGGGGCGGAACCGAGGGACTCGGACACCAGGCGTTCGTCGGCGCCCGCGGCGAGTTTCAGGGGCGAGACTCGTGAACTCTCCGGACCCTATTCATCCGGGTTCGCTACCGCGATCGGATCGAGCTCGGCCCCCTTCGCGAGCAGAAGCTCCGCGGCCTTGTGGCGGTCGTGCATCGCGGCTCGATGCAAGGGGGAGAACCCCTGATGGTCGCCCGCGTCGACATCCATGTCTCCCGCGATCAGCGCGGCCATGGCGTCGGTGTCGTTCCTTGCCGCGGCGTCGTGCAGCGTCCCGCCGCTGCCGGCCGCTGTGGCCCACGCACCGCCGGCGCCGCAGAGGGCCGCCAGGAGGACGGCGCCGGCGAAGGATCTCTCACGCTTCGATCGTTTCATCGTTCTCCGCTCCGTGCAGGGATGGCCCCGAACCGTGAAGGACCTGCGCTCGAGGCCGCCCTCGGTGCGCGTTGCTGCATCCCGGAATGGCCGGAGGGGCTCCACGGCCCGTTCCCCGAAGTCATCGACCGCCTGCGCCGGAAATGCAACCCCGGCGGCGGGCACACCGGGTTGGTCCTCCCCCGGCGTGGCGCCGGAGGGAGTGTTGACGGCCGTGTAAAAGGGCTCGTATCCGGCGAACAAGGGTGCGCGTATCCCGGTGTTCCGCCGCCGGGCGCCCCCCTCATGGAGACGCGGGTGTATTGCCTGCGGCGCATGGGCCGAAACGGCCGGTGGTCCGCCTGTCCGCCCCGGCCGGGTCACGGGCAGACGCCCCCGGTCCGGGATGCGGGGCGGCGCATCCGAACGCCTCAGCGCGCCGGCGTCTCCGTCTCCCCCATGTGCATCAACGGCAGCGGCATGGGGCTCGATCCATCCATGAAGTAGAGCTTCGAGGCGGGGTCCTTGGAGATGGCGCGCAGCGCTTCGAGGGCTTGCAGGCGCACGTAGCTGGGGTTGTCCCCGATGGCCTGGTTGATGCGCTCGATCTCGTAGGCCTGGGCGTCCGCCAGCACGCGGCGGCGCTCGGCCTCTTCCTCGGCGGCCTCCCTTTCGGCCTTGGCGGCGGCGATCTTCTGCTGCTGCTCGGTGCGGAAGCGTTCGAGCTCCGCCTTCTGCTTCTCCACCTCCTGTTCGCGCTCCTTCTTCGCCTCGATGGCCTTGGTGATGAAGGGAGGCAATGAGATGTCGCGGATCAGCACCGCTTCCACCTCCACGCCCTTCGGGCGCAGATACTCACGCAGCCCTTCGAGGATGCTCGTCTGCAAAGCCTCCTGGGTGGTTTCCAGGAAGAAGTCCTCGGCCCGCCTGATGGTCTTGCCCTGCTCGCGCAGGAGCGAGCGGAGCTTCGGGATCAGGTGCACCGCGAGCACGTCGGAGGCCGTTCCCGTCCCTTGCAGGATGCGAGGCGTATCCGCCTGCACCAGCCGGTACTGGACGCTCACCTCGACGCTGGTCTGGAGCTGGTCCTGGGACGGGACGTTGGCGGTCTCCTTGTGGCTCTTCTGCCGGACATCGTACAGGTGCCAGTCGTAGAGCGGATTCACGGGGACGTGCAGGCCCTGCTCGTAGGGATCGGGGCGCACGTCGCCGAACAGGGTGGCGACCGAGGCATGGCCCGCGGGCACGCTGACGTAGAGCCGCGAGCCGATCAGGAGCAGCACGACGACGGCCGCGATGACGATCGAGAGGATGCGGGGGTGTTTCATGTTGTGGGCGCTCCTTGGAACTGGCGAGGCATGATGCCATCGGCTCGATGATTCGGTCGACTCCGTCTGCGGCGGCGGGCAGGGCAGGGGTCTCCGAGCGGGACGCGGTGTTCGCCGTGCCTCTGGAAGGATGAGCGCGACGTCGGTTTGTCCGCCACGTGTGGAATCCGCTCAGCCCTCAGGAACCTCGCCCCCGTGCCGGCGGCACGCGGCGGGCACGGTGTTGTGCAGCAGGCAGGCGATGGTCATCGGCCCGACCCCGTCGGGCACCGGGGTGAGGGCTCCGGCGACCGGGTGCTCGCTCTCGAAGTCCACGTCGCCGATGAGCTTCGCCTTTCCGTTCCCCGTGTCGACCCGGTTCCGGTGGCCGCGCGTCACCAGCCGCTCCACCGCGCGAGGTCCCGGTCGCGGGAGTCGCGTACCTCGCGGCTCGCCAGCGCCTGCACCACCTGCGAAGAGCGGAAGCTCACCGGCCGGTAGCTCCGCTGCTCCTCGAGCGGTACCGGGTCGCGGCGCACCATCCGGTACAGGCCGTACACACCGACGCAGCCGTGGACGACGGCGAGCGACCAGAACATCCCCGACGGTCCGGTGAGACGCATCGTCCCCGCGGCGATCGAGGGTCCCAGGGTGAGGCCCGCCCCGCTCACGAGGACCAGGGTGGCGCTCGCGGCGACCATCTGCCGCGGTGTGAGGTGGTCGTTGGTATGCGCGCCGCACAGGGAGTACAGGGGCAGCGTCATGCCGCCGAGCAGCGCGGTCAGGCCGATGAGCGCCACGTAGGAGCCGGCGCCGGCCACACCCGCGCCGAACGCGGCGCCGGCCGCGACCCATGCGACCGCCACGATCACCTTGCGCCGGTCGAAACGGTCCGACAGCCAGCCGATCGGCCACTGGAGGATCAGCCCCCCGAACAGTGCCGCCGCGATGAAGAAAGAGAGGAGATCCACGGCCAGACCGATCCGGGTGGCATAGACCGGACCCATGGAGAACAGGGCGCCGTGCGCGATGCCGACCAGGAAGGCGCCGCCCACGCCGAGCGGGGAGGCCCGGAACAGGGCGCGGACGCCCATGGATTCCGGCGCCTCGAACACCGGCGCGCGTCCGGCGCTCAGGGTGATCGGGATCAGCGCGAAGGAGATGAGGACCGAGACCAGCACGAAGAGGGCGAACTCGCGCGGATCGGCCAGGTTCAGGAGAAGCTGGCCGGCGCCCATGCCGCCGGTCACGATGATCATGTACACCGAGAGCAACTGGCCGCGGGTCCGGTTCGTGGCCGCGTCGTTGAGCCAGCTCTCCGCCACGACGAAGAGGCCGGCGAAGCTGAACCCGGTGACGAAGCGGATCAGGCCCCAGGAGACCGGCGAGACGAAGACCGCGTGCAGCAGGGCGGCGCCCGAGGCGAGCGAGGCCAGGGCGGCGAAGACCCGCACGTGGCCCACGCCGGCGAGCAGGCGCGGCACGATCCGGGAGCCGGCGAGGAAGCCGGCGAAGTAGCCGGTCATCACCAGCCCCGTGACGCCGGTGCCGAACCCTTCCAGGGTGGCCCGCACGCCGAGCAGCGTGCCCTGGAGTCCGTTGCCGAGCATGATGAGGGCGATGCCGAGAAGCAAGGCCCAGGCGCTCAGGATGGCGGCGAGCATGGTGGGGTGGGAAGGGTGGGGCGGCGGGGCGCGTGGATTCAGGGGCGACTGCCGGCACCATGGATCTGCCCGGAGGGGATCTGCCCGGAGGGGATTTGCCCGGGGGCTTCCGCAACGTGCGCGGCGCCGCCCTCGTGCCGGCAGGTGAGGGTCGAGATCGTCCGGTGCGCACCGCAGAGGGCGCCGGGGGCCGCTGGAGAGCGCTTGCCCGGCACGCGGATCAGGATGTCGGTGCCGTGGGCGCGGAACGTGCCGGCCGCGATGCGGTCGCGGGAGCGCCGATTGGTTTGCGTCATGTCCGTGACGGGGTGGTGCGAATCGCGGAGCGGGGATCTTCGCATGGAACAGGCACGGCAGGATGGTATGTCCGAGGATGGTGTTTCCGTTGCCGGAGGCCCGGTTGAGCGAAGCCCGGGACATCAGCGGCAAGCTGCTGCCGCAGATGCGCTCCGCCTGCGCCCCTTGCGGGACTCGCCCTGCAAGTGCGGACGAGGATGCACGTGCTCCGGATGCGGCGCACACTACCTTTATGGGAGGGCGCGCGCCGCCCCCCGGCCGGACATCGCCGGGAAACCGGGTCTTGAGGGGAGGGGCCAATGAGCTGGAAGACCGCCTGTCGATCGCTATTACACGGGCGCGGAGGAGCCGGAGGACATCGCGCCGCCACCCGCCGAGACCGCCCATCTGTGCATCGACGTCCAGAGCTACTACCTCAAGAAGGAAGATCCCGAGGAGGCCCGGCGCCGGGCGCCGTTCGTCGAGCGCATGCGCGGGACGGTGATTCCCAACACCGCCCGCCTCATCGCCGAATGCCGTTCGCGCAACGTGGAGAACGTGTTCGCGCGCATCGCCTGCCTGAAGCCCGACGGGCGCGATCGCTCACTCAGCCAGAAGAAGCCGGGGTTCAACCATCTGTTGCTGCCGAAGGACGATCCCGACGGCCGGATCGTGCCGGAGCTGGCCCCACGGGAGGACGAGGTCACGTTCATCAAGACGACGGACAGCGCGCTCACCGGCACGAATGCGTCTGGCGCTCCGGAACATGGGGATCATGAACGTCGTGGTCTCCGGGATCTTCACCGACCAGTGCGTCTCCTCCACGGTGCGCAGCCTTGCCGATGAGAGCTTCAACGTCGTGGTCGTCGAGGATTGCTGCGTGGCGGCGACGATGGAGCTGCACGAGAAGGAGCTCGAGATCATCAACGTGATCTACTGCCACGTGGTGACGCTGGACGAGGCATTGGGCTTCTTCACGGAACAGAGCGTCGTATCGGCATGACGGCGAGCCGGGCCGGCTGGGAATGCTGATGATCGGCGGGCCGTCGACCGTGTCCGGGGCGGTGGTGGCCCCCTTTGTGGTGATCTTCTCGTTCGAGGGCCTGCGCGCGCTGGAAAGCGCCGTCCACATGGCCGGGCTCCTGCCGCGCCCTGGCGTGGGACTGACCGAAGTGACGCTGGCTTGCGGGATGATGTTGCCGTCGAGACTGCGCCCCGGCGGCATCTTCACCAACACCCGCCGAGGTCGGCGCGCTCCTGTTCGCACGGTGCGGCAGGAACCTCGTGTACGAGGCGAGACGCTGAATCCCGATCCCCACCGGTGCCGTGAGCCCGGACTTTCAGTTGACACGATTGGAGCAAGCGATACCATCGTTGCGCGGTATGCAGTGACCGCCGCGCTCGACAGCCGGGTTCGGTCCGACAGAATCAGGGAGGAGGTATATGATGGCACGTTCATTCCAGAGAATGTCCGCGGCACTCCTGGGCATGGTGTTTCTTGGCGCAGCGGCCGTCGATGCGGAGCCGCTGACGATCGGCCATTCCACCTGGGTCGGTTACGGGCCGTTCTACATCGCTCAGGAGAAAGGATTTTTCGAGGAAGAAGGCATCTCGGTCGAGCTTCTCGTCATGGAAGACGTCAAGACCCGGCTTCCGGCGATTGCCGCCGGACGGGTGGACGCCGGCGCCACCACCGTCGACACCATGCTCAACTTCTATTCCGATCGGCGTCCGTTCCGCTATCTGTTCGCCGTCGACGACAGCAACGGAGGGGACGGGATCGTCGCGAACCTCGACGTCGAATCCGTCGCGGGGCTCAAGGGAAGGAAGGTCGCATTCACGGAAGGTTCGGTTTCCCAGTTCTATCTGGGGGTGCTTCTCAAGGAGGTCGGTCTCTCTCTCGGCGATGTCGAAGCGGTCAACATGACAGCCGGTGACGCGGGCGCCGCGTTCGTCGCCAAGCGCGTCGATGCCGCAGTCACCTGGGAGCCCTGGCTTACGCGCGGGAACCAGGCGGAGCACGGTCACATCCTCGTGGACAGCTCCTCGTCCCCAGGACTGATCACCGATGTCGTCCTGACGACCGCGGAGAGGCTGGAGGCTCGCCGGCAGGACTTCCAGGCACTCTACCGCGCCTGGGTCAAGGCGGTGGAATGGCAGAAGGCGAACGAGGCCGAAGCCGACGCGATCATGGCCAAGGGGGTCGGTGGGTGGCTCGACGAGGCGGACGTATTCAAGGAGACCCGGGGCGGTGTGAAGTACTACGACGCGGCCATGAACGCAGCCTTCATCGGCACCGGGGACATGCCCGGAACGATCACCGGAACGATCGGCAACGCGCTGGCGTTGGGACGAGAAGTCGGCATGTTCGACCACGATCTCGATCCGGCCTCGCTCGTCGCGTACGATGTCGTGAACCAGTGATGAACCGGTGAGTCCATCCGGCGGCGAGCCGGCGAGTCTGGCGGGGTGACCAGCACGCGGTCGGTTCTTGCACCCAAGGTCGACATCCCGAGGGGGCTGTACGTCGTCCTGAGCGCGGTCTCGGTGCTGGTCGTGGCCGGCCTGTGGTGCGTCCTGACCTACGGGGGCATCACTCCCCGGGACTTCCTCGCGGCTCCGCACGAGGTCGCGGTCGCGGGCTGGCGCAGGGTGCTCGACGCGTCGTTGTTCGAGCACACCGGAGCGAGCCTCTTCGTCATCGTGTGCGGATTCGCCCTGGCCTCGGCTCTGGCGATTCCCATCGGCATCATGATGGGGAGCTTCCAGTTGGTCGCGGCCGTGGTCGAGCCGATCACCGGCTTCATGCGCTATATCCCGGTCAGCGCCCTCATTCCCTTGCTGATTCTGTGGATCGGCATCGGCGTGGAGCAGAAGATCGCGGTCATCTTCCTCGGGACGTTCTTTCAGCAGCTCATCCTGTTCGCCGACGTGTCGGCGCGCGTCAGCAAGGACATGATCGACTGCTCCTACACCCTTGGCGCGAATCGCCGGCAGGTGATCTGGCGGGTCCTGATCCCGGCCTGCATGCCGGGGGTGATGGACAACTTGCGGGTCACCATGGGATGGGCCTGGACGTATCTGGTGGTTGCCGAGATCGTCGCCGCGAACACCGGGCTCGGTTACATGATCCTGAACGCCATGCGCGGCCTGTTCACCGACGTGATCCTGCTCGGTGTCTTCACCATCGGTGTCCTCGGGTTGTTCACCGATCTCCTGTTCAAGGTGTTGCGCCGCCGGCTGCTGCCCTGGTCGGCGACCTTCTGATCCGGTCGCACGGGCATGCTGGCCATCGAGGACGTCACCGTCCGGTTCGAGTTCAAGGGGAAGGCTCCGGTCGTCGCCCTGGACAGGGTGTCGCTGGTGGTCGAGGACAACCAGTTCTCGGTCATCGTCGGGCCGTCCGGCTGCGGCAAGACCACCTTGCTTCGGCTTGCGGCCGGATTGCAGGCCGAAACCGAGGGGCGGATCACGCTCGGCGGCGATCGCATCCTCGGTCCGTCGGCCGATCGCGGCATGGTGTTTCAGAGCTATACGCTGTTTCCCTGGCTCACGGTGCGGCGCAACGTCGAGTTCGGCCCGAGCCTGAAGGGGTTCGACGAGTCGGAGCGGGAGGCGATCTCGACCGATTTGATCCGCACGGTGGGGCTCGCAGGGTTCGAGGATGCCTATCCCGACCAGCTCTCCGGCGGCATGCGCCAGCGCACGGCGCTCGCGCGAGCGCTGGCGAACGATCCCAGGATACTGCTGATGGACGAACCCTTCGGCGCGCTCGACAGCCAGACCCGGCAGCTCATGCAGGCGCTGCTCCTTGAGGTGTGGGAACGCAACCACAAGACGGTGCTGTTCATCACCCACGACATCGACGAAGCCATCCTCCTCGCCGATGTCGTCCACGTCATGACGGCCCGGCCCGGCCGTATCAAGCGGTCCCTGTCCATCGACATCCCCCGGCCGCGGGGCATTGAGACCGTGACATCGGAGCAATTCATCGAGTACAAGCGCGAGATTCTGGCCGAGATGTACGACGAATCGGTCCGGGCCGCGAGGGGCTGAGTCGGTGCGCCCTGTCCTCGGGATGGTTTCACGCTCACTGCAATGGGGTGGCTTTGGTGGTGAGGTCGGGGCCGGGCGCCCGGCTGCCCGCGGCCGAGCGACGACGTCTCCGCCGACCGATACGGAAAGGCCCGGAAGCGTTTCTTGAAAACGTCCGGTCGATTGGATAGCTTCGATGTGTCGCGGAGCGATGTCCGCCCCCGCCTCTTCAGCGGCTTGCGCCGCCGATTCCGGTGCGAATCCGCGCCGATCAGCACGAGGTTTTCGCCATGAGCGCAGTCCCCCAGGAATTCTTCAGCAAGACGGCCCGTGTCGACCCGGATTCGGTGCAGCCCTTTCCGAGCTCGAGGAAGGTGTACCAAGCCGGCAGCCGGCCCGATCTGAACGTGCCGTTCAGGGAGATCACCCTTGCCGAGACACGCTCGTCGCAGGGCGTCGAGCGCAACGCCGCCGTCTACGTCTACGATACCTCCGGTCCGTATACCGACCCGGATGCGCGGATCGACGTCCGCCGGGGCCTGGCGCCGTTGCGCGCCCGGTGGATCGAGGAGCGCGGCGACACCGAGCCCCTCGGCGGCGTGTCCTCCGAGTACGGGCGGCAGCGGCAGGGCGACCCGAAGCTCGCGCCGTTGCGCTTCGCCCACCTGCGCGTGCCGCGCCGCGCCCGGCCCGGGGCCAACGTCACCCAGATGCACTACGCCCGGCGCGGCGTCGTGACCCCGGAGATGGAGTTCATCGCCATCCGCGAGAGCTGCATGCGCGAGGCGTACCCGGAGGAGGTCCGGCGGCACCGGCACCCGGGCATGGGGTTCGGGGCGAGCCTCCCGGAAGAGGTCACGCCGGAGTTCGTGCGCGACGAGGTGGCGGCCGGACGCGCCATCATCCCCTCCAACGTCAACCACCCGGAGAGCGAGCCGATGATCATCGGCCGCAACTTCCTCGTGAAGGTCAACGCGAACATCGGGAACTCCGCGGTGACGTCGAGCATCGGGGAGGAGGTCGAGAAGATGACGTGGGCGACCCGCTGGGGCGCGGACACGGTCATGGACCTCTCCACCGGGAAGAACATCCACGAAACGCGGGAGTGGATCATCCGCAACAGCCCGGTGCCGATCGGCACGGTCCCCATCTACCAGGCGCTGGAGAAGGTCGGCGGGGTGGCCGAGGACCTCACCTGGGAGCTCTACCGGGACACCCTCCTCGAGCAGGCCGAGCAGGGCGTCGACTACTTCACGATCCACGCCGGGATCCGCCTGCCCTACGTGCCGCTGACCGCGCGCCGGGTCACCGGCATCGTCTCCCGCGGCGGCTCGATCATGGCGAAGTGGTGCCTCACCCACCACCGCGAGAGCTTCCTCTACGAGCGTTTCGATGAAATCTGCGAGATCATGAAGGCATACGACGTCGCCTTCTCGCTCGGCGACGGGCTCCGCCCCGGCTCCATCGCCGACGCCAACGACGAGGCGCAGTTCGCCGAGCTGGAGACCCTGGGGGAGCTCGCCCGGACGGCGTGGAAGCACGACGTGCAGGTGATGATCGAGGGGCCCGGCCACGTGCCCATGCAGCGGATCCGGGAGAACATGGAGAAGGAGCTGAGCGAGTGCCGGGAGGCGCCGTTCTACACCCTGGGGCCCCTGGTCACCGACATCGCGCCGGGCTACGACCACATCACCTCGGGGATCGGGGCGGCGATGATCGGCTGGTACGGCACCGCGATGCTCTGCTACGTCACCCCGAAGGAGCACCTGGGGCTGCCGAACAAGGACGACGTGAAGACGGGCATCGTGACCTACAAGATCGCCGCCCACGCCGCCGACCTCGCCAAGGGGCATCCCGCCGCCCAGCTCCGGGACAACGCGCTGTCGAAGGCCCGTTTCGAGTTCCGCTGGGAGGACCAGTTCAACCTCTCGCTCGATCCGGACACCGCACGCCACTTCCACGACGAGACCCTGCCGAAGGAAGGACACAAGCTCGCCCACTTCTGCTCGATGTGCGGGCCGAAGTTCTGCTCGATGAAGATCACCCAGGACGTGCGCGATTACGCCCGCGAGCACGGGCTCGCGGAGGTGGACGAGGCGCTGGCGGAAGGGATGAAGGCGAAGGCGGAGGAGTTCCGGGCGGGCGGGGGCGAGGTCTACCGGGAGGTCTGACGCCATGGCCCGGCGCGGTGCGCCCCGGGCGGCGCCCAGCCGGCGTGGAATGCCCCGGATGCTTCCCGCGGCCCTGTCGGCCCTTGTCGTCGCACTCTTTTTCGTTGCCGTCGGCGTCTGGGCGCTTGCCGGCAGAGTGCCGCCGGAGGTGCTCTACGTCTATGGGTTCGCGAGCCTGTGCACGTACATCCTGTACGCAATGGACAAGTCCGCAGCGAGGCGGGGCGCCTGGCGGACCCGGGAAAGCACACTTCACCTGCTGTCGCTGGCAGGAGGTTGGCCCGGGGCCCTTCTCGCTCAACAAACGCTGCGTCACAAATCCGGCAAGACTTCCTTTCTCCTGGCGTTCTTGGTGACGGTCCTCGTGAACTGCGGAGCGCTCTTCGTGCTGATCGGCGTTGGGACGGACGGCGTCCTGTCGTTCTTTCTCTCCAGGCGCTGACCGAGCGCCGAGGCGGGCGCCGTCTCGCGCGAGAAGCGGACCGCATCGCGCATGTCCTGCCGGTCGGACTCCGTGGTGAGGTAGTCGAAGATGATCGACGGAGGATCGCGCGGGTCCGTGGAGCGGATGCGCATGCCTGATGCTGGTGCCCTTTCATCGGTCCGACGTGCATCCGGAACCCGTGTCCCCCGGCAGGGTTGCCGTCATCGTAGCGCATCGCGATGGGTACGAAGTGGTATTGCACTGCCCGGCCATCGCATCGTCGATCCGCGACCGGACGGCTGCGGCACGGACTCTTGCGCGGATGTTCTTCGCCAGTCTGGGCGGCGGGCCACGCATCCGCTGCCGGGCTGCCTTTGTCAAGAACCTCGAATCTGTGCGGATGTTCTGCGACCGGCAACAAAACTTTACCTTCCGGACAACGTTCGGAAAGGTCTGCCCTCCATCGTCTCGTTCCGACGCCGGACGATCGACAGCCGGCTCGACCAATCGACCGACTCGACGACAGGAGACGAACGATGACGAAGCACGCGGAACAGGCGGAACGGAACATGGACGAGGGTGCCGGCTCGGGCCGGGGCGCCGGCTCCCGCCGGCGTAGCGGCGCGCGCCGGATACGCGGATGGATCGCGGGGCTGGCCCTGCTCGGGCTCGGCGCCGCCGGCGGCGCGCTCACGACCATCGCGGTCGATGCGGACGCGCACGGGGGATGGCGTCACGCGATGGGCGGGTTCCGGCATCACGGATTCGGCCACGGCCGCGCGATCGACCCCGCCCACGTGACCGAGCGGCTGCAGCACGCATCGGCCTGGGCGCTGGGCAGCGTGGACGCGACGGACGAGCAGCGCGAGCACATCGATGCGATTCTCGCCAAGACCGTGGACGACATCTTCCCGCTACGGGCCGAGCACCGGGCGCACCGGCGCGACCTGATCGCGGAGCTTGCGCGCCCGCAGCTCGACCGCGCGGCGCTGGAGCGGATCCGAACCGCGGAGCTCGCTCTCGCGGAGAAGGCGACGGCCCGGTTGCTGGACGCCGTCGTCGCGGCCTCCGAGGTGCTCGACCCGGAGCAGCGGCAAGGGCTCGTCGAGCGCTTCGCCAAGCGGCGCCGGCACTGAGCCGTGCATCCACGGCACGCGGCGGCGGGCGCCTGTCCGCCGCCGCGCTGCAGTACGCCCATGGCTACCCGGCGGATCCTGATGATCGAGGACGATGCGAGCCTCGCCTCGATGGTCGGCGAGTACCTGCACGCGGCCGGGATGCAGGTCGAGGCGGCGCACGACGCGGCGGCCGGGCTCGCCGCGCTCTCGCGCACGAAGCCCGATGCCGTCATCCTCGACGTGATGCTGCCCGATCTGGACGGCTTCGAGGTGTGCCGGCGGATCCGCGCGGGCTCCGGGGTGCCGATACTCATGCTCACCGCGCGGGGCGACGACACCGATCGGATCGTCGGCCTGGAGCTCGGCGCCGACGACTACCTTCCCAAGCCCTTCAACCCCCGCGAGCTCCTCGCGCGCATCCGCGCGATCCTCCGTCGTGCAAGCGGCGACGGCCGCGCAGGCGGCGACGGCGGCGCGCGTCCGGGTGACGGGGAAGTCATGCGCTTCGGCCGGCTGGAGATCGAGACCGCGTCGCGCCGGGCCACCATCGGCGGCGAGCCCTGCGCGCTGACCGGCTACCAGTTCGACGTGCTGTGCGCGCTCGCGTCGAACGCCGGCCGGGTGATGTCGCGCGAGCAACTGATGGACCGGCTGCGCGGCGAGGCGCTCGAAGCGTTCGATCGCAGCATCGACGTCCACGTCTCCCGGATCCGCGCGGCGATCGAGGACGACCCGCGCCATCCGCGCCGGATCGTCACGGTGCGCGGCGCCGGCTACGTCTTCGCCTCCGGGCAGGACTGAGCGGGTGCGTCGCGCGCGCACGCCACGCGATGCAAGCGGTGCAAGATCTGGCCGTATGCGCAGCCTCCGCCTTCGCGCCCATCTTCCCTCCGCCGCCGGCATCGCAACGTCCCGCGGCCCTGTCGCGGCCGGTCGGCGGCCCACGATCCCGCCACGATCGGCCCACCGGCGGTACGTGGCCACGACGGCGAACGCCGGCATCGAGGCGCCCATCGAAACGCCATGCCCCGAGGACCGCACCGCGTGAGCAAGCTCTACTTCCGCGTCTACCTCCACTTCGTCGCCATCATCGTGGTGTTCGGAGCCGTCGTCGCGATCGGGTGGCTCGTGCACGATCTCGACGACGAACACCGGGATCGACTCAATGCCGATCACGGGCATCCGAGCCGGTTCGAGGCGATGGCCCGCCTCATTGCGCGGTCGCTGCCGGAGGACGAGGCCGCGCTCCCGGCCGCCCTCGCCCTGATCGCGGACGATTTCCGCGTCCGGCTCGCCCTCTACCGCGCCGACCGGATGCTGATCGCATCGGCAGGGACGCCGGCGCCGCCGCCGCCCGAGCCCGGACGGACAACGGGCGGACGCCAGCGGGCGGGCGGCGGCCCCGTACTGCTCTTCCGGTTGCCGGACGGCCGGTGGCTGTCGGCCCACGTCCCCCGGCGCCCCCGCGGCCGATGGCTGGGGTTGCTCGCAACGCTCGCCGTCGTCGTCGCCGTCGGCGCATGGCCGCTTGCGCGACGGATCACCCGCCGGCTGGAACGGCTGCAAACGCGGGTGGATGCGCTCGGCGCCGGCGACCTCGGCGCCCGGGTCGAGATCGAGGGCTCGGACGAGATCGCGGCGCTCGCGGAGAGCTTCAACCGCGCCGCCGAAAGGATCGAATCGCTGGTCGCGGTGCAGCGCACCATGCTCGCCTCGGCGTCGCACGAGCTGCGCAGCCCCCTCGCCCGGATGCGCATGGCGATCGAGCTCTTCGCCGGTGCGCCGCGTCCGGAGCTTCGCGAGCGCATCGAGCGCGACGTCGCCGAGCTGGACACCCTGATCGACGAGCTGCTGCTCGCGAGTCGGCTCCAGACGGTGCAGGATCTGGAAGCGTCGGAGCCGATCGATCTCCTGGCCCTCGCCGCGGAGGAGGGCGCGCGGGTCGATGCCGCGGTCACCGGAGAGCCGGCGGAGGATCCGACCGGGGGGTCGGTCAGGAGATCGACGGGAGAGCCGATCGCGGATCCGGCCAGGAGCCCGGCCGCCGTCCACGGAGATCGTCGCCTGCTCCGCCACCTCGTGCGCAACCTCTTCGAGAACGCCCGCCGGCACGGCGCCGGGGCGGAGATCACCGCGTCGGCGGCCAGGGATGAGGCTGGCGTTCTGCTGCGGGTCTGCGACCGGGGGCCGGGGATCCCCGAGAGCGAGCGCGAGCGCATCTTCGACCCCTTCTACCGCCCCGCCGCGATGCGCGAGGAAGGCTCGGGGGTCGGGCTCGGCCTGCATCTGGTGAAGGTGATCGCCGAGCGGCACGGGGGTAGCGCCGGGTACCGCCCGAACGAGCCGACCGGCTCGTGCTTCGAGGTCCGCTTCCCGCCGGAGGCCGACCGCCCCGGCCGTTCCGATTCGGAATCCGGGATTTCGAACGAATGACGGGTCGCCCGGCTTGCGGGCCTGCCCCCTGCCCGGCACACCCCGGGGCGGCGCAAAACAGGTCTTCGCCGCGGTATACCCGGTATACCGGCGACCGGTGCTTCATCCCGAAGCGCAAGGCGGTCGGGAGCGGCGCCGGTCATATGAGCTTCGACGCACCGGCGGCGACCTCCCCAACCCGGCATGGCCGGAACCAAATGCCGGTTGACGGAAAAATCTTCGTCGTTTTGTCGAACTCGAGTTTCGGGATTCATGACGCCTTGAATCGGGCGATGGATTCCCGCTTGCGCGGGAATGACCGATACGGCGGGAGTGACGGTCGTCGTGGGTGGGAGTGATGGTTCTCACTCAATCATGACGTCATTCCCTCGGAAGCGGGGGTGACCGATACGGCGGGAGTGACGGTCGTCGGGTGGGAGTGATGGTTCTCGCTCAATCATGACGTCATTCCCGCGGAAGCGGGAATCCATTACGGTCAGCGAATCCCGAAACTCAAGTGTCGAAGACGTCACGGGTAAGAGTCTATGATGCCCGGCGCAGGCGGATCGTTTCGAGTATCCACCGGGCTCGCGCTCACGGGATGGCTTGCGGAGGGCACGGTCATGACGGTCGCGGCACATCGGGAAGGGTGGCGGGTCGTCCCGCCGGACGGCGGCGCAGCGATCGATCTGGAGTCGCTCCAGGGGCTGTGGACCGAAGCGCAGTACCTGCGGCTGACCGACCACGTCCGACGGCTGCTGGAATTCACGGACGGGCGGCTCGAGGTTCTCCCCATGCCCACGGACCGGCACCAGGTCATCTCGCGCGCGCTGCTCCCTTTCGTGCGAAATCCTGGCGGCACCGTGCTCTATGCTCCCTTGCGCCTGCGTATCCGCGAAGGCAAGTTCCGCGAGCCCGACCTGCTGCTCGTGCGCAACGCGGACGATCTGCGCCGCCGGAACGACTATTGGCGGGGCGCCGACCTGGTGGTGGAAGTCGTCAGCCCCGACGACCCCGAGCGGGACACGGTGATCAAGCGTCTGGACTACGCGCAGGCCCGCATTCCCGAATACTGGATCGTCAATCCCGGCGACGAGACCGTGACCGTGCTGGTTCTCGACGGCAGCGCGTACGCCGAGCACGGTGTGTCCCGCCGGGGCCGGCGGGCGGAATCGGTCTGTCTGGACGGATTCTCGGTGAGTGTCTCGGAGGTGTTCGACGCCGCCTGACGCGGACTCCCGGTCGGCCCGAACGGACATGGTGCCGTCTGCGTCCAGGGGGCGGTCAGCCCCGCCCCCCGGCGTCCCGTTGGCGACTCGGCAGGGTGCGCTACATCGCGAGGCTGTGGCAGCTCTGCGCGAGCAGCCAGCGTGCGGGCGCGAGGTCTGCCGGGAGGTCTGATCCTCGGATCGCGTGCGGCGCGCTACGTCCGAAGACATCGAACGGAGGCGCCGCCGGTGAAGGACGTGCGCCGGGGGCAGGTGAACGCTACGTTGATGCCGCCGCGATCGGTTGCGTGTAGATGATGGGTATGTCGGCCTGGTCGTCGAACGTGACGCACTCCCACGCATTCTCCTGGGCGATCAGTGCGTTGAGCAGCCTGTTGTTGAGCGCGTGCCCCGACTTGTGGCCGATGAAGGACCCGATGAGCCCATAGCCCAGCAGGTACAGATCACCGATGGCGTCCAGCACCTTGTGTTTGACGAATTCGTCCTTGTATCGGAGTCCATCCTCGTTGAGCACCCGGTAGTCGTCGATGACGACGGCGTTGTTGAGATTGCCGCCAAGAGCGAGGTTGTTCTCACGCAGGCGTTCGATGTCGCGTATGAACCCGAACGTCCGTGCCCGGCTGATTTCCTTCACGAACGAGGTCGTTGAGAAGTCTACGGTCGTCTTGCACACGCTCTCGTGGAAGAGGGGGTGGTTGAATTCGATCGAAAACGAAACCTTGAACCCCTCGAAGGGCTCGAAGCGAGCCCACTTGTCTCCCTCCTTCACGCTCACCGGCTTCTTGATCCGCATGTATTGCTTCGGAGCGTCCAGCTCTTCGATGCCGGCCGACTGGATCAGGAAAACGAACGGGCCCGCGCTGCCGTCCATGATCGGTACTTCCGGCGCGTCCAGATCGACGTATGCGTTGTCGATACCGAGCCCTGCCATGGCCGACAGCAGGTGCTCCACGGTCGCCACGCGGGTGGCGCCTCGGCCGAGGGTGGTGGAGAGTGTCGTGTCCCCGACGTTCTTGGGGGAGGCCTTGAATTCGACCGCGACATCCAGATCGATCCTTCGGAATACGATCCCGGTGTTCGCAGGAGCGGGTCTGAGCGAGAGACGGAGTTTCCGACCGGTATGCAGTCCGACGCCGGTCGCCTTGATGACGTTCTTCAACGTGCGCTGTCTTATCATGATTGTCTGCCTTCGTCTTGGCCTGCCCCCGTCCGTATCACAAAACATACGTTGAAATCAGTGAGCTGATCGATATTTGCAAGAGCCTGAAGGGGGCGCGACTTGCGCCGGCGGGTCCGGCCGATCGGCTTTTCGCCTCATTGGACCAAGGTGGCGTTCTGCCGGATGAAGACCGCCGGCAGGAATTCATTGTGCGCAGTTGAACTGTGGATTTCATCGCGAACCGCCCGATGGTAGCATAACCCGTCGGTTGCAGTGCGCCGTGCAAGGCGCACTGCAACAATCGGGATGACAAGATTCGGACGGGGGCATTGTCAGTCCTGTCCGCACGGCGTTTGCAGTTTGCAGGGGTGGCGCAATCCGAGCGCGGGCCGCCGATCCGTCGTCCTGTGCGTCGTTGCGATCCCACCGGACGACCATGACGGCGCAGAGGCGAAGGTAGCGTCAAGTCCGGGCCTCGGGGCGGAGCCAGTCGCCGGATTTCCCGCCGCGCTTCTCGACGAGGCGGACCGACTCGATCGCCATTCCTCGATCCACCGCCTTGCACATGTCGTAGACCGTGAGCAAAGCGACCTGGGTGGCGTTGAGCGCCTCCATCTCGACCCCGGTCGGACCGATCGTCTCGACCCGCGTGCGGCACTCCACGCTGTTGCGCGGCTCGTCCGGCCATAGCTCGACCTCGACGCGGGTCAGGGCGATCGGATGGCACAGGGGGACGAGTTCGGAGGTGCGCTTCGCGGCCATGATGCCCGCAAGCCGCGCCACGCCGATGACGTCGCCCTTGCGATGGCTCCCGGAGACGATGCGTCGCAAGGTGTCGGCCTGCATACGGATACCGCCCCGCGCGACCGCCACGCGGTGGGTGGCGGGCTTGGCCGCGACGTCCACCATGCGGGCGCGGCCCTGGGCGTCGAAGTGGGTCAGGGTGTCGCTCATCGGTTGCGGGACGCGAGAGGCCGGGAACCACAGGACACGGGTGCGGGATTTGGTGGGGAGGGGTGCCGATTCCCCCCTGCACGGCGATAATACCAGCTCGAATCGTTTGACGGCGGGTCGCAGATGACGATCACGGTGAAGTTCTTCGCGAGCTTGCGCGAAACGACGGGGCGCAAGGAGGTCGAGGTCGACGCCGCCTGCGCGGAGACCGCCTCGGACGTTTGGCGCCTCGCGACCGGAGGGAGGCCGGTTCCCGCCAACGTCCTCGTGGCGGTGAACCTGGAGTACACGCATCTCGGCGCATCGGTCCGGGCCGGTGACGAGGTCGGGTTCTTTCCGCCGGTCACCGGGGGTTGACGCGCAGGGGTCAGGTTTCAATCGCCGTGCGCACGCCGTGGTGCACTTCGTCGAGGCGGGCGTCGGACAACGGACGGTTGTGGACGTCGGTGACGTAGAAGACATCCTCGGCGCGCTCTCCGAACGTCGCGATTTTCGCATTCTGGATCCGCACCCGGGCATCGGCCAGCGCCCAGCCGATGCGTGCGAGCAGCCCGGGCCGATCCGCTGCGATGACCCCCATGACGGTGCGCCGGTTCGATGCGTCGCGCGTGAAGTTGACCTCCACCGGGATCGTGAAGTGCTTGAGCTGGCGCTTCGCGAGCCGGCGTACGGTCCTCGGTACGGTGGCCGGCGTGCGCAGACCGCGCCGTAGAGCGGCGCGGATCTCTTCGTGCCGGGTGCTGGCCGCGGAAGAGGCCGTGGCGTCCTCCACCACGTAGGAGTCGAGGGTCATGCCGTGGTTGCCGGTCATGATCCGTGAGTCGTGCACCGTGAGCCCCAGCCGCTCCAGGATCGAGGCGCTGGCCGCGAACAGGAACTTCTGGTCTGGAGCGTAGACGAAGATCTCGACGCCCCCCCGCCCGTTGCGGACCAGGACAAGCGGGGCGTCGTCGGCGCTCGCGTCCAGGATGTTCAAGGTGTGCCAGCGAATCTCGTCGGCGGAGTGGCGCAGGAAGTAATCCTCTCCGAAGTTGTCCCATAGCGCCGCCGCCCGCCCGGTGTCGTAGCCCGCCTCCGCCACCAGGCGGGCGGTCTCATCCCGGGTCTCGCGCACCAGTTCCGCCCGTGCGATCGGGTTCTCCAGCCCCCGGAGCAACGCGCGTACCGTCGCTCGGTACAAATCGTGGAGCAGGGCGTCCTTCCAGTCGTTCCACAGCCCGGGGTTCGTGCCACGGATGTCCGCCACCGTGAGGAGGTAGAGGTAGTCGAGGTGGACGTGATCGTCAACCGCCCTCGCGAACTCGGAGACGACTCCGGGGTCGCTGATGTCCCGGCGCTGGGCCGTGGTGGACATCAGCAGGTGGCGTCGGACCAGCCATGCGACCAGGTTGATGTCGTACTCGCCGAAACCGTGCCGCTTGCAGAACTCGCGGACGATGCCTGCGCCGAGTTCGGAGTGGTCGCCGCCGCGGCCCTTGGCGATGTCGTGGAACAGCGCCGCGACGTAGATCAGCTCCGGCTTCGGCAGGCGCGCAAAGATGTCCGCGCAGTGGGGAAATTCGTCGCGGCGCGCGGGGTCGGCAAACATCCTCAGGTTGCGGACCACGAACAGGCTGTGCTCGTCCACGGTGTAGGCGTGGAACAGGTCGTACTGCATCTGGCCCGCGACCTGGTCGAAGACCGGCAGGTAGGCGCCAAGGATCCCGTAGCGGTGCATCCGGCGCAGCTCGTGGTTGATGCCGCGGGGCTGGCGCAGAATCTCCAGGAAGAGGCTGCGGGCGCGGATGTCGGCCCGGAATGCGTCGTCGATCCGGTGTCGGTTCGCGCGGATGAGGCGGATGGTCGAGGCGCGAACCCCTTCGAGATCGGGGTTCTGCTGCAACAGCAGGAACACCTCCAGCAGGGCGAAGGGATAGTGGTGGAAGACGTCCTCGCGGGTCACTTCCAGGTAGCCGTTCACGGCCTGGAAGCGCCGGTTGAGCGGCTTGACGCGCTCGCACCGGCGGACATGGAGGATCGCTTCCTCGAAATGCTCGAGCAACATCTCGTTCAGGCGCGACAGCTCCGTCACTTCCCGGTAGTACCGCTTCATCAGGCGCTCGACCCCGAGCCGGCTGTCGCCGTCCTCGAACCCGAGCAGTCCGGCCAGGGCCCGCTGGTGGTCGAACAGGAGCCGATCCTCGGCGCGCCGGGTCAGGACGTGGAGTGCGAACCGCACCCGCCACAGGAAGTCCCGACCGGATTCCAGGGCGCCGAGCTCGTCCGCGGTGAGGAAGCCGTGACCGACCAGCTCGCCAAGCGTCTCCGCCCCGAAATGGCGTCTGGCGACCCAGGCAATGGTCTGGATGTCACGCAGGCCGCCCGGGCCCTCCTTGACGTTCGGCTCGAGGTTGTGGCCGGTGTCGTCGAACTTGTGGTGGCGCACGCGTTGCTCGCGCATCTTGGCCTCGAAAAACCGTCGGCTCGACCAGATCCGCCCCGGCCCCGTTCGCTCGTGCATCACCGCGAGCAGGGCCGCGGACCCCTGCACGAGCCGGCCTTCCATGAGGTTGGTCGTCACGGTGACGTCGCGCCTCGCCTCGTCCACGCATTCGCGCACGGTCCGGACGCTGTTCCCGACCGCAAGCCCCACGTCCCACAGAAACGCAAGGAAGCTCTTGACCTTCTCCCCGTCGCCGCCACGCATCGCCTTGCGGGTGAGGATGAGCAGGTCGATGTCTGAACCCGGGTGCAGTTCGCTCCGGCCGTAGCCGCCGGCCGCGACGAGGGCGCGGCCGGCGTGATCGTCGAGCCCGAACCGGCGCCAGGCGAGGGCGAGGACCTCGTCAACGAACCGCGACCGGGCCGCGACCAGCGCGGCGACCGGCTCGTTCCGGCGGAAACGCTCTTCGAGGGTCGATTGCGCGGCGGCGACGGCGTCGCGAACGCAAGGCAGAGGGGCGTTCCCATCGCGGGGGGCGGCGAGCGGCGCGCACGGTGTGGCGGGCGTTGTGGACGAGGTCATTGATCCAGGCGGCTGAGCCGGGTCGGGACAACGGTAGCAATGCCATGCTCCCCCTCGCAATTCGTAGCCGGCCGGGAGGAACACCGCCAGTGGGCGCCGCTGCCGTCAAGCGGGTGCAGGAATCGTTCTCCGACGGAGCCTCCCCTCGATAGCCGCACCGGTCCGGTCCGTCCACGACGGTTCGGGCGCCGGCCCCGCGCGTGAGCCGCCCGTTGCGATGCGGCTCGCCGTCGTTGCCGTCGCGTTGCTGCTGATCCTCCGCGACGCCTGTACGACCGCTCGCCGAGCGTGCTGCGCGACACCGAGGACGAGATTGATCGGAGCGCCCGTGACCGATTCAATCTCCCGCTGAGCGGTTTCGAGCCGGGACACATCCTGTTCGACACCCTGAAGGACGAGAAGCTCCAGCATCCGCCTTACATCGCGATCGGCATCTGCGCTTGTCGCCGTTTCCTCACCCTGCCAAGGCGCGGGCGCGAAGCGGTCCGCGCCGGCGTCGAGGCGTCGGTGTGGCCGGTCGAGCGCTGGATCGCCGCCCTTGCCGCGCGCCCGCCGGGTTTCCTCTGCATCGGGGAGTCGCACCAGGACAGCTACCGCGACTTCCTGCCCCGCCGTTTCTTTTCTGCCGGCGCAGGTACCCGCTTCTCGTTGAACAAGACCGGCGCATGAAGGATGGTTGAGGAAGACCTCGCGAACCTCGCCTTCCCCCTGGAGAGCCGTCGGGCCGACGAGGCCGCGATCGCGCGCAAGGTGGGCCGGGCGCTGGAGATGGTGCAGCTCACCGGCTACGGGAAGCGCCGTCCCGGACAGCTCTCGGGCGGGCAGCAGCAGCGCGTGGCGGTGGCGCGGGCGCTGGTCTGCGAGCCGCGGCTGGTGCTGATGGACGAAGCCCCTGGGCGCGCTCGACCGCCAGCTCCGCGAGAACATGCAGTACGAGCCGAAGCACATCCACGAGAACGTCGGCGTCACCATCGTCTACGTGACCCACGACCAGGGCGAGGCGCTCACCATGTCGAACCGGATCGCGGTCTTCAACGACGGGGCGATCCAGCAGTTCGCGTCCCCTTCGGCGCTGTACGAGGAGCCCGGGAACGCCTTCGTGGCCCAGTTCATCGGTGAGAACAACCGGCTGACGGGGGTGGTGAGGTCGGTGAACGGCGCGGAGGGCGCGGTGGAGATCGACGGCGGCGGGGAGGTCGCGGCGGCCGCCGTCAACATCGACGTCGCCGGCTCCCGCACCACGCTCCCGCTACGCCCCGAGAGCGTGCGGATCGATCCCCGGCCGAGGGCTATCCCGATCGCTTCGATGCGCGGATCGAGGAGATCATCTACATGGGCGACCATGTGCGGGTGCGCGTCCACGTATGCGCACACGACGACTTCATCATCAAGGTTCCGCGCTCGCGCGAGGCGCCGGCGCTGGCGGTGGGGCAGACGCGGACCATCGGCTGGCATCCGGGCGACTGCCGGGCGTTGGACGTGGCCTGAAGCCGGGACCCGCCGCGTGGCCACCGCCGCTTCCGCCGGCGGCGGCGCTGACGCCGGCGTCTTCACCGTCGACGGGGTGCCGCTCAGCATCAAGCTGAGGAGGGCGGAGCGGATGCGCAAGCTCCGCGCCGTCGGCCTCATCGCTCCGCTGTTCCTGTTCCTGATGGTGAGCTTCGTCTTTCCGATCCTCGCGATGCTCTGGCGCAGCGTGGAGAACCCGGAGATCGGGCTTGTGCTGCCCCGTACCGCGGCCCTGATGCAGGCCTGGGACGGCGAGGGCTTCCCGCCGAGACCCTGGGGATGGTCGTCGAGGAGTTCGTCGCGGCGGCCGGGGAACGGTCCATCGGCAAGGCCGCGATGCGGCTCAACTACCACGTCGCGGGCTACCGCTCGCTGGCGATGAAGACCGCCAACCGGCTCCGGCGCGCGGCGGAGCAGGAGGGGCTGGAGACGATCCTCGCAGAGGCGGACCTCCTGGAGCGCTTCAAGGGGATCGACGCCCGCTGGGGCGAGCGGTGGTTGGACGGTGATGAAGCAGGCGTCGCCCCCGCATACCGCCTTTTACCTGCTGCAATCGGTGGACCGCGACTTCGACGAGGACGAGAACATCGTCAGGGTCGACGAGCACCGCGCGATCCACGTCGACATCCTCTGGCGCACGGTGTTCTTCAGCGTCAACGTGACCATCCTCTGCCTGCTCCTCGGCTACCCGATCGCGTACCTGCTGGCCATCCTGCCCACCCGGCAGAGCAACCTGCTCATCCTGCTGCTGCCGTTCTGGACCTCGCTGCTGGTGCGCACCACCGCGTGGCTGGTGCTGCTGCAGAACGAGGGGCTGGTCAACGATCTGGCGATCACCGCGGGGGCGTGGGAGGAGCCGGTGCAGCTCGTGCGCAACCGCCTGGGCGTCTACGTGGCGATGGTGCACATTCTGCTGCCGTTCATGGTGCTGCCGATGTTCAGCGCGATGAAGGGCATCGATCCGTACCACATGTGCCCCGCCGCCTCGCTGGGCGCGCACCCGTTGCGCGCGTTTCTCAGGGTCTACCTCCCGCAGACGATCCCCGGGGTCGGGGCCAGGGTGCTGCTCGTGTTCATCCTCTCGCTCGGCTACTACATCACGCCCGCCTTGGTGGGCGGGCCGAGGGACCAGATGCTGAGCTACTTCATCGCCTTCCACGCCAACACTACGGTCAACTGGGGGCGAAGAGCCCCGAGAGGGAAGCCGGCTCACGTTGCTGCCGTTTCCGTTCATGAGAATTTCCTGGCCCATTCCCCCAGACCGGGCTTGTTGAATCCACTGTACGAGGCCGCTTCGATGGCGACCCCCGTGACGATTCCCTCATCGTCCATCCCGATTGCTTCCGCGGTGCCTTCCGTAAGGATGACTTCTTCGGGCGCGATGAATGCGAGGTGGTCGGTAACGATGTAGTGACGGTCGGGCCATCCACTCTTGACCCGCTGCCACGCCGTTTCATCGGGCTCGTTGAGGACGATGGCGTAGATTGTCATGCGGAGATTCTCCCGGTGTGTGTCCCGTCCGATCCATCTCACCGCAGGCCCTGCATCAGGGGATACGATGATGCGCGGTGGTGTATCGACCGGCCAACGTCGCGCGGAGCCCGTGCCATGTCGGTAGCGGTCTCCACGATGGTCAGCCGGATGCGGCGGTCCCTGTCCCCGATTACGCCGCGTCCGCGCGACTCGCCTCCGGAAACCGGGCCGCGGCCAGGGAATCCACCGCGGCGGTGACGCCGCCCTTTCCGTACGGCACGCCGCAGGCCTGCAACGCCATCTCCACCGCGCCCAGCGCGCCGAGGACCATGGGCTCGTTCACCCAGCCCATGTGGCCGATGCGGAACGCCTTGCCCTCCAGCGGCCCGAGGCCCGCGCCGAGCGAGACGTCGAGCACGTCGCGGGCGAGCAGGCGGATGCGGTCGGCGTCGATGCCGTCCGCGACCCGGACGGTGGTTACGGAATCGGCCCGCTCGGCCGGATCGAGGGCGTTGAGCTCCAGCGCCCCCGCCCGTCCCCACACCTCCACCGCGGCGTGGACCGCGCGCGCCAGACGGCGGTGGCGCGCGAACATGGCGTCGAGGCCCTCTTCGAAGATCATGTCGAGCGCCTCGCGCAACGCCCAGATGAGGTGCTCGGGTGGGGTGCCGCAGAACAGCATGTAGAACTCCTCGCCCATGCGGCGCTGCCAGTCCCAGTAGACGCGGCGGGCGCCGGCGGCGCGGCTCTCGCGCAAGGCCCGTTCGCCCACCGCGTTGAACGCGAGCCCGGGCGGCGCCATCAGCGCCTTCTGCGAGCCGGCGACCGCGACGTCCACCCCCCACTCGTCCATGCGGAAGTCGGTGCTGCCGAGCGACGCGACGACGTCGGCCATCAGCAGCGCGGGATGGCCGCACGCATCGAGGGCCCGGCGCACCGCCGCGACGTCGCTGGTCACCGAGGTCGCGGTGTCGGTCTGCACCGCGAGCACCGCCCGGATGCGATGCCCGGTGTCGGCGCGCAGCCGCTCCTCGATGCGGGCGGGGTCGAACCCGCTGCGCCAGTCGCTCGGGATCTCTTCGAGCTCCGCGCCCAGATCCTTCGCAAGCTCGCCCCAGGCCCAGGAGAACACGCCGGTGGAAGGGGCGAGCACGAGATCTCCTTCGCCGACCACGTTCGCGAGCGCCGCCTCCCACGCACCGTGGCCGTTGGCGGCGTAGAGGAAGACCCGGCTACGGGTCTTGAACACCCTGGTGAGATCGTCGAGGCACGAATGCGTGAGCGCCATGAAGCCGGTGTCGGTCAGATCGACGGCGGGGCGGTGCATCGCGGCGAGCACGCGGTCGGGGACGTTGGTGGGCCCCGGGGTCATCAGGAAGCTCCGGCCGCGCATCGGCGCCGGGCTCGGTGTCGGGTGGCGCATGGTCGGTCGTTCCATTGTCGATCGTTCCGGGGTCGATCGTTCCGGGATCATGAAGATGCAGGATTCCCGGGGGTGGCGCTCCCAGATTCGCAACCGGCGTTTGGTTCCGGCTCTGCCGGGTTGGGTGATCGTGTCGCCGGCGAATGCAAGATCGGCGTTGCGCAGGTATACGTGACTGCCGCGCGTCGCGCCATACGCGACGAAGCCGGTCCGCGTTGCGTGCCACCAAGGAAGCGGTCACCGCCGTCTCCGGCGGGCGTGGCGCCGGAAGTTTACAGGTCGGCGAGACGGGCGCCGTCGAATTCCGTCTCGGCGAGGCCGTGGAGGAGGGCGCGGCCCGCATCGTCAGGCAGTGCGACCATCGGGGGACGGACGGCCCGCCACGCGGGGTCGTTCCGGTGGTGGGCAATCAGGTACTTCTGGGCCGGGATGCCCGGGTGCCGATCAACGGCGCGGCGGATCGCAGTCGCCGCCGCCTGTCTCGCGTCCGGGTCTCCGCGCCCGGTCTCCCAGGCGTCGAAGACGGCCCGGGCGCCTGCCGGGTTGACGTTGGAGGTGGCGGTGATGCAGCCGGCGGCGCCGGCGCGGAGGCCCTCGAGGAGGAAGACCTCCGATCCCGGGAAGATCGCCAGAGAGGGGAAGCGGTCGAGCATCATCCGCGCGTTCGACCACTCGCCGGAGCTGTCCTTCACGCCGGCGACGGTCTCCGGGAACGCATCGGCGAGCAGGGCGATCAGCCCCTCGGTGACGGGTACCCCGGAGAGCCTCGGGAAGTGGTAGAGGAACACCCGGAGGCCCGGCTCCCCCACCCGCTCGATGACCTCGGCGAAGGCGCGGAAAAGCCCTTCGTCGCTCATTCCCTTGTAGTAGAACGGCGGCAGCATCAGCACGCGACGGCAGCCGGCGTCGACCGCGTGCCGGGTAAGCTCGACGCTGTCGGTGAAGGCGCAGCAGCCGGTGCCGATCATGAGCCGCTCGGGCGGGATGCCGGCGCCGAGCGCTTCCTCGACGAGGGTCTTGCGCTCGGCGACCGAGAACGAGCTCGCCTCGCTGGTGGTGCCGAACATCGCGAGTCCGTGGCAGCCCTGCGCCAGCAACCAGCGCGCGTGGGCGACGAACCGTTCGGAGTCGATGCCGAGATCCGGGCGTAGCGGGACGAGGACCGGCGACCAGACGCCGTGCGCGGCCAGCGTATCGAAGGGGCGGACAGGGGTCGGGAGTGTCTCGGCGAGCATGAGAGCTCCTTGGCGGGGTTTCGGTTCAGGGCGGCGAGGATACATCGGACGAAGGGCGAATGACGGGCCTGGTATTCCGCGCCTCGCGGGCCTGAACCCCTTTCGAGGCGCCGTCCCCCGTCGATCCTTCCGGGCGTATGCCGAAAAAAAGGCCGCCGGAGCCGCCTTTTTTTCGTTTCCTGCCAGAGCGTCAGCCCTTCATCCACCAGCGCTTGACGAAGTGGCCGCCGTCCATCTCCCAGCCGCCGCCGATCTGCGACGGCACGCCGACCTTGGCGCTCACCGCCGCCACGTCGCTGCCGAACGCGGGGATGATCGTGCCGCCCTCGGCGCTGATGAGCTGCTGCACCTCCCGGTACATCTCGGTGCGCTTGGCCTGGTCGAGCTCGCCGCGGGCCTTGACCACCAGCTCGTCCACGCGCGGGATGTCGATCAGCGTGTCGTTCCACGGTGACGTGGACATGTACGCGATGGACAGGATCAGGTCCTCCACCGGGCGGGGACCCCAGTAGCAGCTACAGAACGGCTTCTTGTTCCAGACCTCGCTCCAGTAGCCGTCCTTGGGCTCGCGCACGATGTTCGGCTTGAGGCCGATCTTCTGCCAGTGTTCGGCGAACAACTGCGCGGCGAGCACTGCGCCGCCGTAGGCGGTGTCGGAGGTGCTCATGTCGAACCGCGCGCCTTCGAGCCCCGCCTTCTTGAGGTGGTGCTTCGCCTTGTCGAGATCGTAGGGGACCTTCAGATCCGGATCGTAGCTCGGGAACTGCGGGCCGAGGGGCTGATCGTTGCCGACCGTGCCGTAGCCGAAGATGATCTTGTCCACGAACTCCTCGCGCGGGGTCGCGTACTTGAGCGCGAGGCGGAAGTCGTTGTCGTCGAACGGCGGCACGTTCGTGCGCATCGGATGCGTGAACGCGAGGTTGCTGGGCACGTCCACGATCTGTATGCCCGGAACGCGCTTCAGCCGCTCGATGGTCTTCAGATCGGGACGGTTGATGACGTCGACGGAGCCGCTGACGAGCGCATTCACCCGGGACGTGTCGTCGAGGATGGCAAGGATCTCGACCGAATCGGCGAAGCCGAGCTCGCCTCCCTGCCAGGCGTTCGGATTCTTCTCCAGGGCCGTTCGCACGCCCGGATCGAACTCGCGCAGCAAGTAGCATCCGGTTCCGTGCGGCGAGTGCAGGTCGGCCTTGCCGTCCACCGTGGGCACGACGCTGAAGTGGTAGTCGGTGAACACGAAGGGCAGGTCGGCGTTGGCGTCGGCCACCTCCACGACGACGGTGTCGTCGCCCTCGACCCGGACGTCGTTGATCCCGGCGAACACGCCCTTGGCCGCGGACTTGGTGTCCTCCCCGCGGTGCACGTTGATGGAGTTGACGACGTCTTCGGTGGTCAAGCTCTTGCCGTTCGAGAACTCGACGCCCTTGCGGAGCCTGAAGCGCCACACCTTCGCGTCGGGGGTGGCTTCCCAGCTCTCCGCGAGGTTCGGGGTCGGTGCGCCGTCGGTGCCGACGTCGACGAGGCTGTCCCGGATGGACCGGCTGACGACGATCATCGTCGTCGCGTTGTACTGGGTGGAATCGAGCGAGTCGATGGTGTTCGCGTCGTTCAGGCCGCAGCGCATGTGGCCGCCGCGGCTGGACGTGTCGGCCAGCGCGCGCCCGGACCACAGGGCGCCGGCCGCGGCGGCCGACAGCCCCATCGCGCTGGTGTATCCGAGGAATTCACGCCGCGTCAGGCGCTTGTCCTCAAGCATGCGTTGAAGTTCGGTTCGTGTCTTCGTCATGTGCTCCTCCTGACCGTCCGGTATTCGATTGGGCTGGTTTCGGGATGTTCCGGGCAGCGCCGTTGCGCCGGCGGAGACCCGCCGATTCCGGGTACCCCACGCGCCAGTCGACGCCTTTGCCCGGTACGCCGTGGCGCAAGTATACCCCGATACGCTCGGGCCACCGACTCCTGGCCGGATTGGTCGTGCAATCCTGAAGTACCACTTCAAATCATCATGATGATTCGAGGCGGATCGCGGCCGGCCGGTTACGCCTCCCGGGGATGCTGTGCGAAGTAACACTCGAGGTACTCGGCGAACGAGAGCCGGTCCGTGGCCTCGATCTCGCGCTGGGCGCGCAGTGACGCGGCGGCCTGCGCTTCGAGCGCAGCCTGTCGGCCGGCGGGCAGCGGGGTCGCGAGCAGGCTTGCGCGGTGCTCCCGGGACTTGCGCATGGCGAACTCGAAGAACGCCTCGGAGCGCGCGTGCAGCTCGTCGAGGACCCGGGCCGACGGCAGCCGTTGCGGGTCGTCGAGGGCGGCGCGGCGGGACTCGACCGCGGCCGCGTAGCGCCGGATGCGGGTCGTGGCGTCGAGCACGTCCGCGATCTCCGCCACCGCATCGACGATCTCGCGGGCCCAGTCGAGGATCGGGACGTCCGATGCGCCGCGCCGGAGCCGCAGCGCCGGGTCCCGCCCGTGCACCGCCACGAGGCGTTGGTTCTCGTCGATGGCGTCCTGCTCCGCCGGCGAGACGGGGGAGCTCGCGTCGAGCACGCAGTGGATGAGGAACGCCTCCATGAACCGCATCGTGTCCTCCTCGATTCCGACCGGCGAGAAGGGATCCACGTCGAGCGCCCGGATCTCCACGTAGCGCACGCCGCGCCGCTGCAGCGCGACGGTCGGCTTCTCTCCCGAGCGGGCGACCTGCTTCGGGCGCACGAAGCTGTAGAACTCGTTCTCGATCTGGAGCAGGTTGGTGTTGATCTGGCGGTACTCTCCGTCGACGACGATCCCGATCTTCTCGTAGGGCGGATGCGCGGTCTCGGTCGCCGCGTGCAGGGTGCGGACGTAGCCGGCGAGCGAGTCGTAGGAGATCCCGAGCCGCCTCTGCGACTTGTTCTTGTAGCCGACGTCGCTCATGCGCAGCGAGGTCGCGAAGGGCTCGTAGAGGGTGCCGCGTCCCATCTCGGAGAATGCCTGCGGCGCGTTGCCGAGAAACGAACGGCAGATCGCCGGCGATGCGCCGAACAGCAGCGGCACGATCCATCCGTGGCGATGGAAGTTGCGCACCAGCGCGAAGTACCGATCGGAGGAGAACGCGCCGAGGCGTTGCGTGTCGTGTCCTTCGATCTCCCGGTAGGCGGCCCAGAACGGCCGCGGCAGTGAGAAGTTGAAGTGGACACCGGAGATGATCTGCATCACCCGCCCGTAGCGGTGGCCGAGCCCACGCCGGTAGACGTGCTTCATGGCGCCCACGTTCGAGCTGCCGTAGCGTGCGATGGGAATGGAGCGATCGCCGGTGACCATGCACGGCATGCTCGTCGCCCACAGGATCTCGTCCCCGATCCGCGGACAGGTGAACCGGTGCAGGTGGCGGAGGCTGCGGGCCACCTCGCGTACGCCGTGGTACGCGGGGGTGATGAATTCGAGGAGCGCCTCGGAGAAGTCGGTGGTGATCGTGGGGTGGGTGAGGGCGGAGCCGAGCGCCTCGGGATGAGGCCGCTGGGAGATGTAGCCGGCGGAGTCGACGCGCAGGCTCTCCTTCTCGATGCCGACCCGCCTCCCGGAGAAGGGGGACGGACCGAGCGCCCGGACGAGGTCGCGCAGGCGCCGCTTCACGATGCTGGACAAGGGGAGCTCCGGGGGATGACAGGCGTTGGATCGGAAGAGGCGGATTTTGCGCGATCGCTACGCCGATTGCATGGCGCGGGGTGGGGTGGCGGAACGGCTTCGACGTCGTGGCGCTTGCCGGATCGGCGGATGGCGGCCTCGCCGGATACGACGGCGGGTCCGGCTCCACGACGCCCCGGGCCGACGAAGGAGGGCGGATGCCGCTCCGACTTCCCTTCAACTGCGACGCACGTACCTCACTGCTGCGACGCGCGCTGCTGGATCGCCCACCATTGCCGGTAGACCTCCTCGGGCCACAGGCTCTGGAACCATGCGATGACGTTGACGATCTCCTCGTCGGTGAGCACGCTCTGGAACGCCGGCATTTTCCCCGCCCCTCCGGGCGCACCGAACTTGATCTGCTGCGCCAGGATCCGGAACGGGTGGTGCCACGTATGGGCGGTGCCGTTGAGCGGTGGCGGTGGAAACGCCCCGTCCGCCTCCCTCGTTCTCCAGCTCGGGGTCGCCTCGCCGCGTGCTCCGTGGCAGCGTGCGCAGTGCTCCGCGTAGACGGCTCCTCCCGATTCGATCCGGGGTGGGTCGTACCAGCGTTCGGATCCTTCGGCGCCGGTGGCGTACGCGGGCATCGCCGCGACGAGCATCGCGAGTGCGGGCAGGATGGTTCGAATGGTCACCGGGATCCCCCCTCGTTCGACGATCGCTCAGGCCGCCACTCTGATCCACGTCCTCATACCGGCGGGTGCGTGCTCCAGCATGTGGCAGTGCAGCAGCCAGTCTCCCGGATTGTCGGCGACGAAGGCGATCTCGGCGCTTTCGTTCCGGTCGAGCAGGATGGTGTCGCGTAGCGGGCCAAGCCGGCCGGCCTGGCCGAGCCGGCGGAAATGGTGGCCGTGCAGGTGCATGGCGTGAGGCCACGCGGTGTCGTTGATCATCGCAATCCGGACCGTCTCGTCGCGCGATGCGGTGAGAAGGGGTTTTTCCGGCATCTCGGCAAGGCCGTTCATGGCCCATGCCCGGCCTGCCTTCACCAAGTCGCGGATCCCCGTCGTCCGTCCGTCCAGCACCGCTTCGCGCATCCTGCCCATGGCCCCGCCTTCCATGCGGAGCGTCGCCGATCGCGCATCCGCGAGAGGCCCGAGCGGAGGGACGGGGTTGGCCGGCAACGGCGGGGGTGGCGGAAGCCTCTCCGGGCGGGACCGGCCCGCGACGTCCAGGGTGGCGACGGGGCGGACGCGCTCGCGGTCGAACGAAAGCAGAAGCGCCTGCGCACCTTCTTCGGCCGTGACGTCCACGACCAGATCGGCGCGCTGCGCGGGAGCGAGCGTGATCCGGCCCTCCGGCGACGGCATCGGCGCCGGTACATCGAGGGGCTGGCCGTCGAGCGCCACGATCCAACCCTCCATCCCTCGCAGCCCGAGGACGAAGATGCGTGCGTTCGCGGTGTTGGCCAGCCGCAACCGCAGCCGTTCCCGGCGCTTGGCGGGGAGCCGGAAATCCCCGTCGCCGTTGACCGTCACCCAGTTGCCGATGCGCCCGGCGTGCGACCAGTCCATCATCGCGCCGAAGCTCTCGTGGATGCGCGCATCCTCGGTGAGGCGCCAGTCGTCGATCAGCAGGACCTCGTCCCGGTCGACCCGGGGCGGCAGCGGCTCCTCGACGACGAGCGCGCCGTACAGGCCGTGCGCCGTCTGCTCCCACGGGCGGTGGTGCGGGTGGTACCACCAGGTCCCCGCGTCCGGCGCGACGAAGTCGTAGAGGAAGTCCCCGCCCGGAGGAACGGGCGCCTGGGTCAGCTCGGGCACGCCGTCCATCGGGTTTGCGATCCGGATCCCGTGCCAGTGGATCGTGGAGGGCTGGGGAAGCTCGTTGACGAAGCGGCGGATCAGCCGCCCGCCTTGCGCCACGCGGAGCACCGGACCCGGTACCCGTCCGTCGTATCCCCAGATCGGCGTCTCCGGGTAGTCCGGGGGTGCGAGGCGGGCCGATCCGGGGGCGGCGCGCAGGGCCGGTGGTTCCGGCGCCGCCGAATTCGGCGAGACTGTATTCGTTGCCGCCGCATTCGCCGCTGCGGCTCGCATGTCCGAGGCGCCCGCCAGCGCGAGCGTGGCGGCGCCCGCGAGAAACCCCCTGCGCGAAACACTCATCCTTCGACCTCCGCCGATCTCCGCATCGTCCGGCCTGGTTTCGGATACCGGATGTCGTCTCCCTCGCGGGGGAAGCCGGTGCAAGGCGCGGCCGGCGTGATGCCCCGGGGTTCAGTCCCCGGTTTCGACGATGCGCCGCAGGCGTTCGCGCGTGCCTTCGTCGATCGGCGCCACCGGCGTCCGCCGCCGGCGGCGCAGATGCAGAACGAGCACGGCCAGACCGGCCGCGGCGAGCAGGAAGGGTCCGGCCCAGAGCAGCACCGTGCCACCCCGCAGCGGTGGACGGTAGAGCACGAAGTCCCCGTAGCGCGCGACCATGAACCCGGCGACCTCCTCCGCACTCTGCCCGTCCTCGACCATCCGGTACACCTCGCGCCGGAGATCGGAGGCAAGATCGGCGTTCGATTCGGCGATGGTCTGGTTCTGGCACACGAGGCACCGGAGCTCGTCGATGAGGGCGTGGTACCGCTCCTCGTGCTCGGGGTCGGCGAAGCTGCGGGGCTCGAACACGCTCGCCGCGTGGACCGCCGCACCACCGCCCGCGAGCCCGATGACGGCGGCGAGTACGAGGGCGCGCAGGCCGTGTTCGATCATGAACATGTGCATGGTCCGCTCCATCGCTCGCGCCCCCCGATGGCGGCCAGCGGTATGGGTGGATCCGCTCCTTGTCCAATCATCGACGCGGATACGGCCGCCACGGCATCCACGAGCGGGGTGGGGGCGGACCGGTGCGCGCAGGCCGTGTGTTTCAGCCGGATGCATCCGCCCGTCCGGCCCGAGTCTCCTCCATCCATCATTCCCGAACGCGGCGCTCGGAGAGGTTGCGGGTACGCCGCGCTCAACCATAGGCGCGCGCCCCGTCCACCGCCACCGGCGCCCGTTCCGGCCGGAGGGAGCGCCGGTACCGGCGATCGCTCGCTGCGAGCAGGCCGCCGATCGCCATCATGAGCGGTCCGAGCCAGATCCAGCGCACCAGCGGCTTGTACTGGAGCTGCATCGTCCACGCCCCGTCCGCATCCCCGACCGGCTCGCCGAGCGCGACGTAGAGATCGCGGGTGAAGCCGGCGTGAACCGCCGCCTCCGTCATCGGCTGGGCCTGGCTGATGTAGGTGCGCTTCTCCGGGTGGAGCACCGCCACCGGTTCGTCTCCGCGCTCGCCGCCGCGCGAGACGTGCAGGGCGCCGCGCAGGGCGCGGTAGTTGGGTCCGAGATGCCCGGACATGCCCTCGAACCGGAACGAGTACCCGGCGAGGGTCGCGCTCTCTCCGGGGGCGAGCCGCACGTCGCGTTCCACCCCCGCGCCGGTGGTCCAGGTGACCCCGGCAATGAACACCGCGGCTCCGAGATGGGCGAGGGTCATGCCGGTGAAGCCGCGGCCGAGCGCCCGCCGCACGGACCCGCCGCCGTGCCGGTGCCGGAGGCGGTCCCGCAGCCCCAGCACGACCCCCGCGACGATCCACAGCGCGAATCCGGTACCCGCCGCCATCGCCCACGAGGCAGGGGTGCCGAGCGCCAGCGCCACCGACGCGATCGCCACGACCGCAAAGGGGAGCCGGAGCTTGCGCAGCAGGCGCCGCCACTCGTCGCCCTTCCAGCGGGCGAGCGGCGCGAATCCGAGCAGGGCGGCCAGCGGCAGCATCAGCGGCACGAAGACCGCGTTGAAGTAGGGCGGACCCACCGAGATCTTCCCCTGACCCAGCGCGTCGATCAGCAGCGGGTAGAGGGTGCCGAGGAGGACCGTCCCCGACGTGGCGACCAGGAGCACGTTGTTGGCGAGCAGGAAGGTCTCGCGCGAGCAGGGCTCGAAGCTGCCGCCGCCGGCGAGGCGGGCCGCCCGCCACGCATAGAGCCCGAGGGCGGAGCCGATCACCAGCCCGAGGAAGGCGAGGATGAACACCCCGCGGGCCGGATCGGTGGCGAAGGCGTGGACCGAGACCAGCACCCCGGAGCGCACCAGGAAGGTCCCGAGCAGGCTCAGCGAGAATCCGGAGATCGCCAGCAGCAGGGTCCACGCGCGGAACGCGCCGCGCTGCTCGGTCACCGCCAGGGAGTGGATCAGGGCGGTGGCGACCAGCCAGGGCATGAACGAGGCGTTCTCCACCGGATCCCAGAACCACCAGCCGCCCCAGCCCAGCTCGCTGTAGGCCCACCAGCTCCCGAGCATGATCCCGCTGGTGAGGAAGGCCCAGGCGACGGTGGTCCAGGGCCGGGTCCAGCGCGTCCACGCGAGGTCGATGCGGCCTTCCAGCAGGGCCGCGACCGCGAAAGCGAAGGGCACCACGAGGCCGACGTAGCCCATGTAGAGCAGGGGCGGATGCGCGGCCATGCCGGGGTCCTGGAGCAGGGGGTTGAGGTCGCGCCCTTCCGGGGGCGCCGGGAGCAGCCGCTCGAAGGGGTTGGAGGTGAGGAGCATGAAGAGGTGGAACCCGACGCTCACCAGCGCGATCACCGCCAGCACCCGCGCACGGAAGGTGTCGGGCAGGGAGGCGCTGAGGGTCGCCACCACGAAGCCCCATCCCGCGAGGATGGCGGCCCACAGCAGCATCGAGCCTTCGTGGGCGCCCCATACCGCGGAGACCTTGTAGAAGAGCGGCAGCGCGGTATTGGAGTTCTGCGCGACGTAGGTGAAGCTGAAGTCGGAGACGATGAACAGGTGGGTGAGGCAGAGGTAGGAGATCCCGATCAGCAGGAACTGCGCCCGCGCGGCGGAGACCGCCACCGCGGTCCACGCCGGGATCCGGCGCCACGCCCCGAGCAACGGCACCACGCCCTGGATCGAGGCGACCACGAAGGCCAGGATCAGCGCGAAATGGCCGAGCTCACCGATCATGTCCGTGCCTCCTGGGAGCGCGGGCGTCTCTGGATTCCCGCTTTCGCGGGAATGACGGCCGAGAGGCGCCCTTGGGAGCGCGGGCGTCCCGCCCGCTGCAAATGACCGCGGACCTTCGGCCCCGGACCCTTCGGTCCGCTGCGGGCGGGACGCCCGCGCTCCCAGGAGGCGGCCACCGCTTTGCGGGCGGGACGCCCATCTTCGTCAGGACGCGCCGCTCCCGGGAACGGCAAGGCTCTCCCGTCATTCCCGCGCTCCATGGGGCGGCGTCATCTTGCCGCCCTGCCTGGCCATCTCCATCGCCTCCGCGACCTCCGGCGGCATGTAGTTCTCGTCGTGCTTGGCGAGGACTTCCTCGGCCCGCAGGCGCCCGCCCCCCGCCTCCAGCACCCCCGAGGCCACGATCCCCTGCCCCTCGCGGAACAGGTCCGGCAGGATGCCGGCGTAGCGCACGTCCACCGCCTCCGCCCCGTCGGTGAGGGTGAACGAGACCTCCAGCCCTTCGCCGCGCCGCACGCTGCCTTCCACCACCAGTCCGCCGACCCGGATGCTCGGCCCGCTCGGCGCCTCCCCCGCCCGGATCTGGCTCGGACTGTAGAAGTAGAGCATGTTTTCGCCCATCGCGGCGACGACGAGCCCCGCCGCCGCCGCCACCCCGGCGACGATCATGCCCACGAAGAGCATCCTCTGGCCTCTACGGGTCATCTCGGTCCTGCCCGGGGTCCGGGTCCTCCGTGAAGCGGGCCTGCCGGGCAAGCGTCCGGCGCACCCGGCGGAGCCGGAGGGAGGGAGCGACCAGGTTGAGCACGAGCACCACGAGCACCACGGCGTACGAGCACCAGACGTAGAAGGCGTAGCCGCCCATGCGGAAGTAGTCGAGGAGGGGTTCGGGCATGGTCAGTTGGACCCCTCTCCGGTGACGAGTTCCCGCACCCAGCCGGCGTTGCGCTCGCGCTCCAGCACCTCGCAGCGCGCGCGCATCAGCAGCACCGTCACGTAGAAGAGCGTGAACGCCAGCGCCATCAGCAGCAGCGGGACCAGCATCGAAACGTGGATCGACGGGGCCGAGAGCTTGGTCACCGTCGGACCCTGGTGCAGGGTGTTCCACCACTCGACGGAGTAGTGGATGATGGGGACGTTCACCACCCCGACGATGGCGAAGAGCCCGGCCGCGCGGCTCGCGGTGCGCCGGTCCTCGATCGCCGCGTACAGCCCGATCACCCCGAAGTAGAGAAAGAGCAGGATGAGCTCGGAGGTGAGCCGTGCGTCCCATACCCAGTACGCGCCCCACATCGGCTTGCCCCAGAGCGAGCCCGTCACCAGGGCGAGGAAGGTGAACGAAGCGCCCACCGGCGCACTCGCGATCGCCACCACCTCGGCCAGCTTGATCCGCCAGACCAGGGCCACGGCGCTCGCCCCGGCCATCGCCACGTAGATGAACAGCGACATCCATGCGCTCGGCACGTGGACGAAGATGATCCGGTAGCTCTCGCCCTGCTGGTAGTCGGGCGGGGCGGCGACGAGCCCGCCGTAGAGCCCGCCGACCATTGTGCCCAGACATGTCCAGCCGACCCAAGGCGCCATGCGCCCGGAGAGCCGGTAGAAGTGCGGCGGGGACGCGAAGCGGTGGAGGAACGCCCACATGGCCTGCGTCTCCGTCATCCGCACGCCGCGTGCCCGCGGCGCCGTCCGCGGCTGTTTTCGACGCCGGGACCGCGGGTGTCAGGGCCGGGGACGCCGGTGCGAAATACGCGCCCGTGACGACCGTTGTGGCTGCGGCCGGGCCGAAGGGCGGACCGGAGCTGCGTCCCGAACGGGCCCGGCCGGCATCGTCTACCGGATTGCATGGTCCGTCGCCGTCGCTGCAACGCCCCTCATTCCCTCAACGCTCCCGGAGCGCCCGTATGGTAGCGCATTCTGCATGGTCTTCGAGCGGAGCGGCGGTGGCTGCCGGGCCAGCGCGACGCTTCCGATTGGCCGCAGATCACGACGGCCCTCCCGCGCCACGGGCCCGCGCGGCGGTCAATCCCCGGCGAGCAACGCCGCGATTCGATCCCGGTCCGGCCCCTCCACGACGCCGCGTTCGGTCACCAGCGCATCGACCAGGTCGGCCGGGGTGACGTCGAACACCGGGTTCCAGGCTCCGGCCCCGGCCGGCGCGACGCGGGCGCCCGCGTGCGAGAGCAGTTCGTCTTCTCCGCGCGTCTCGATGGGAATGTCGTCGCCGTTCGCGCAGCCGGGATCGATCGTCGAGGTGGGGGCGACGACCATGAAGCGCACGCCGTGGTGGCGCGCGCTCACCGCGAGCGAACAGGTGCCGATCTTGTTCGCGACGTCCCCGTTGGCCGCGACCCGATCCGCCCCGACGATCACCCAGCGCACCCGCCTCCGGCGCATCGTCCAGGCCGCCGCCCCGTCGGCGATCAGGCTCACCGGGATGCCTTCCTCGACCAGCTCCCAGGCGGTGAGCCGCGCCCCCTGGAGCCACGGCCGCGTCTCGCCCGCGAAGACGTGCGCGATGCGGCCTGCCGCGTGGGCGGTGCGGACGACCCCGAGGGCGGTACCGTAGCCGGCGGTCGCAAGCGCGCCCGCGTTGCAGTGGGTGATGACCTCGCAACGCGACTCGATGAGGGCGGCGCCGAGCGCGCCCATGCGCCGGTTCGCGGCGACGTCCTCGGTGTGCATGGCGCGGGCAGCCTGGAGCAGCGGGGGTTCGGGATCGGCGCCGGCCGGGACGGTGCCGAGAACGCGCCGCATCCGATCGAGGGCCCACCCCAGATTGACCGCCGTCGGCCGCGACGCGGCAAGGCACTCGAGGTCGGCTTCGATCCGCTCGCGCCACGCGACGGGCGATTCCGCATAGCGTTGCCGCGCGGCGAGCACCGCCCCGTAGGCGGCGGCCACTCCGATCGCGGGGGCGCCGCGCACGACCATCTTCCGGATCGCGTCCGCCACGCTTGCGCATTCGGTACAGCGCAGCGTCACCGATTCACCCGGCAGGAGTCGCTGATCGAGGAGCTCCAGGGCGCCGTCGTGCCACCCGATCGCGTTCACGGGCAGTCGGCCGCCCTCCGACCGGCCGTCCCCGCTCAATGCGCCGTCTCCGTCCGTCCGAGGCCGGAGCGGGCGTTCGATTCAGCACCGGGTTCCGGACGGTCGAGCACGGTCGAGAGGGGGGTCGGCACGGCAAAGAGGGAGCGGGCGTTCGATTCAACACCGGGATCCGGACGGACTTCCGGGCTGTTCCCGGCTGGAAGCGGAAGGATGTCCCCATCGATCGAAGGAACATCCCGATCTACCATCGCGAAACACCGAACGCGCGAGCGTGCCGGCATCCGCTCCCTCGACGTCGGCGCCACGGACATTGTCCCATGCAATCAGTCGAAGCCACGGTCGGAGCCCGCCGGGTGATTCCCGCCGAGCGGGAAGACATCGTGCCGGGGCATCATACCGTCGTCATCGCCGTCGGCCGCATCGGCGCCGTCCTGCTGCACGCGCGGGCGCGCTCGGCCTTCGGCGCCGCGGGCAACAACGATCCGGGCGTGATCCAGGAACGGCCTCTGGTGTCGCGCGGCCGCCGGCCGATGCTCGCGCGCGTAGTCGGCCACGAATCCAATCCAGCGCGGATCGACCTCGCGCGCCGCCGCTTCCTCGAACACCACCGCGCGGGCGAGCGGTCCGCACCCGGCTCTTCCCCGGGTGGAATCGGTCCTGGGGGTCCTCGGAAGGGCAGGGCGCACGCCGGACGTCGCCACCGACAAGCACGCATGGCTGACCGAGCCGCTGCTCGAGGCACTCGGCCCTCAACGGCGGGCGGCGGGCGTGCTGTACGGTGAGCGCATGGATCCCGATCGCTACTGTCTCGACGAAGCAGCGCCGCCCGGTTCGTCGCTCCACTACGCCACCCTCTTCACAAGCGCCCGCGAACGCGCCGCGCTCGTCGCCGTCCACGCCTTGAGACGGACTCTCCTCGACATCATCGAGAACGTCGCCGACCCCCACGTGCGCGCCCACAAGCTGAATTGGTGGAGCAACGAGATCATGGAGGCACGCGACGGGCGCGCTCGCCATCCCGTCGCGGTGGCGATCACCCGCCATGGTGAGGCGAAGTTCTGGCACCACCCGGAAGTGCTCGCGATGCTGTCGGCGATTGGCCGCGCCTCGGCCGCGGGCGGATTCGAGTCCCGTGCGGCCAGGGACCGCTTCTGTGAAGACGTCGGGGGCGGAACGGCACGGCTTTGCGGCGCGGTGACCGCGGCCGGCGCCGGTCCCGCCGATGACGTCCGCGCTCTCGGAACCGCCCTGGAGGCCGCAATGCTGGCCGGCGCTCCGGGCGTACGATCCGGACTGAAGCGCATCCCGTGCGCCGTGCCGGGCTCGCCGGTGCGGATGAACCACGACGGTCCCGATACCGCGGAAGGACGACAAACCGGTGGCAGGCGCAGCATCGGCGACTTCGGCGGCGCGGCTCACGGGACCCGCGGTGGGCGCCTTGACGACATCCCCGCAGCCGTGGCACGGAGGCCCGAGGTGGAGCCGGCCGGGGACGATCCCGGCCGCGCGGCGCGACGAGCGGACGAGAACCACGTCGGAGACGATTCCGGCGGCGCGGCGCGGCGGATCACCGAGGAGCGCGTCCGCGCCCACCGGGCGCTCACCGATGCGGTTCGCGACGTGCCGGAACCTGCCGGTCCGGCGGCACTCGTCTACGGGACCCTCGCACATATGCAGCTCGCAGCGTTGGAGGGCGCGCTTCGAACACCGATTCCGGCGGGCGCGCCTCCGGCGTCGATTACGCCGATCCGCAAACTGTGGATCGCGTGGCGAGCCGTGCGGCGCGCGGGATGAACGGCTTGCCGGGAAACACGTCGCGGGGAGCCTGGCGCAGAGCCTCGCGAGCCGGGACCCCGCGACCTGCCGGCACTTCCCCCGCTGTACGAAGCGCTTTGCGTAGCGCCTCGAAGCGTCCCGCGGACCGGCGGAGCCCGCGATGACCACTTCGATCCCCGGCGACTACTCTCCCGCACCCGATGCCTTCGCGGGCCGCACGGTGCTCGTCACCGGGGCCGGCGGAGGAGTCGGCCGCCACATCGCGGTCGGCGCCGCGCGATGCGGGGCCGAGGTCATCGTGCTCGGGCGCACGGTGCGCAAGCTGGAGGAAACCCACGACCGGATCATCGAAGCCGGAGGCCCGCCGCCCGCCATCTATCCGATGGACCTCTCTGGCGCGGGTCCCGAGGACTACGCGGAGTTGGCCGAGCGCATCGCTCAGGCATACGGGCGCCTCCACGGCATCGTGCACGCCGCCGCCGCCTTTTCCGGACTCGCGCCGCTCGCGCACCTGGAACCGGCGGACTGGTTGCGCACCGTCCACGTCAACCTGAACGCACCCTTCCTCGTCACGACCATCTGCCTCCCGTTGCTCCAGTCCGTGCCGGACGCGACGGTGGTCTTCGCCGGCGACGCCCTCGGCCGGCGCGCCCGCGCGTATTGGGGTGCCTACGCGGCGTCGAAGTTCGGGGTCGAGGGTCTTGTTCAAGTCCTTGCCGAGGAGGTCGAGGCCGCGGGCACGCCGCGGGTCGTGTGCGTCCACCCGGGGCCGATGCGGACCGCGCTGCGCCGGCGGGCCTTCCCCGTGGAGCCGCCGGATGGCGTCTCAGATCCCGGCACGGTCGCCGGAGGGTTTCTCTACGCCCTCGACCCCGCCGCCCCGCTCCCCCACGGCGCGCGCGCCGACGTCTCGATACCGTGACGACAAGCCACTCGGACGGACACCGCCATCGCCGTCGTCGGTACGCGCTGCCCACCCGCTCGACCACCGGCGCCCCCCCATGGCCGGAAGCCGCCGCCCTCGATTGCGGCTGGCGGCTCGCGCTCGTGGCATCGCTTCAGAAGACCCTCGATCCGGAATCCCTCATCGTCTTGTTCTCCGGGAAGGTGGCCGAACTGGTTCCCCACACCGGGCTGCGGTTCGTCCCGTCGCGCGGCGGCGGACCCGTTTTCGTGGCCGGTGCCGAGGGGAAAAACCGATGCGGTCTCTGCCTGGCGCCGGAGGGCGCCGGCCTCGGGGAGGTCACGTTCTCACGCGACGGGCTGTTCTCGGCCGGCGAAGCGGCGGTGCTCGAAAGCGTACTGGCGGATCTGGCGTACCCCCTGCGCAACGCGCTCATGTACCGGGAAGCGCTCGTCGCGGCGGCGCGGGACCCGCTGACCGGAGCGGGCAACCGCGCCGGCCTCGAAGCGTCGTTGCGGCGCGAGGTCGAGCTGGCGCGGCGCCACGGTGCGCCGCTCTCCGTCGTCATGATCGACGTCGACCGCTTCAAGACCGTCAACGATCGCCGCGGGCATCTCGCCGGGGACGCGGCGCTCGAAGGCTTCGCCGCCCGGGTCCGCTCGTGCATCCGAAGCAGCGACGTGCTGTTCCGGTTCGCGGGGGACGAATTCGCGGTGCTGGCGAGCAACACCCCGCTCGACGGCGCGGCCCGACTCGCGGAGCGTATTCGTGCGGCGGTCGCCGGCCGCCCGCTCGACACCTTCGCCGGGCGGGTTGCAATCACCGCGAGCCTGGGCGTCGCCTGCCTCCGGCGGGATGAATCCATCACCGATCTTCTCGCCCGCGCCGACGGCGCCCTCTACACGGCGAAGGCAAACGGGCGCGACCGCGTCGAAGTCGGGGACGGACGGCTTGACAAAGGCGCAACCGCTTGAACAGCCGGCCTCGATGATGGGTTCGCCGTCCCTGCGGGCCTCGTCCGGATCCTTCCGGTCGCAGTCCATCGGCCCCGGTTACCGATAATCCAACACCCCTTGTCTCGATGAATACCCGGCCAGGCTGGCAGAAGCGTCGCAATCGACGGAAACCGGCCTTGGGTGTTCCGATTCCCCGGTCCAGGTCTCTTTCCGCTTCAGGCGCCGATGCTTGCCGCCGTCCTCCGGCAGCCAATCGTCGTCCTCCCCGTTCCACAGGATGCCGGGACGGGGCAGTCGGTAATAGTTGGACGGATCCTCGGGATTGACGGCGGATTTGGCCGTCGTTCGAGGATCGCGGACAAAGCGGCCAAGAGCGGCCTCGCAGTAGTCGTGAAGAAGTTCGACGCAGACCCAGCGGCGCATGGTGCGTTCACAGACCTCACCGGTGACGCAACTCCCCGCGAACGGATCGACCACGAGATCGCCGGAATTGGTCAGCATGCGGATAAAGTATTCGGGCAGTTCGGCCGGATAGCGGGCGGGATGCGGCTTGAAACCCTTTTCTTCGCAATAACGGAGATAGAAGCTGTTGCTCTCCGTATTGGGAATCGCAATCAGGTTGGGCGGAATCGCCGCGCCATTGTCGGTGTTGAACTTGTCACTGATGTCGTGGCCGGAGGGACGTCTCTTCGCCTTGTAGCCCCTGGCCAGCAATTCCTGCATGCTCGGGCTGTAGGGTTGGAGGACCCTGCGGTTGCTCGCCTTCGGCCAGGGTGTCTTCGACAGCCACCATACGGTGTTGATCGCGTCCTTGACACGGATGCGGCGTACCGTCACCCATTCGGCGGGTGTCGGAAGTTTGGAAGGATTCCACCAGTAGAAATCCTGCGCCAGATGGAATCCGATCTCCTCGCACAGCATGATCAGAAGCTTGAAGTGGTAGAGATTCCTGGTGGGACGGCCCTTGTTCCATGCGCCTCCGATGTCGATGACCAGGCTGGCGTCGCTCTTCATGACGCGGTGGAATGCCGCGGCAAAGGGCTTGAACCAATCGACGTACTCGTCCGCATCGACGTTGCCGTAATCCTTCTTGCGGACCAACCCGAAAGGCGGACTCGTCATGATCAAATCGACCGAATCGTCCGCGCAGGCAGCGAGCACGTCCACGCTGTCACCGTGGACGATCCGTCCGAGGGACGTTTCGTGGAAGGTCCTGAAATCCGATCCGGTTCTTTCCAACACCGTATTTTCCTTATAGAGGGAGCTCTTTCAGATCCATGGCGTGACGGGCCTCTCGGGCGAATACATCGACGATCGCGGCCGGCCTGCTCTCGACAAGAGCAAGGTCGTCGCCGTCCACCATGATGATGCAAAGGTTGGAATCGGCCATGATCCTGTTGGCGTAGCGGCGGGCCTCGTTGCCGATCCTGCCGGTCGAGATCATGACGATGGCGTTGCTTTTGAGGAAATGCGTGAGTCCGACCTCCTTGGCCACGTCGTCGAGAGACACATGGGCGGTGTTCTTGCACTGGACCTGCCAGCGGGAAAATACGAGCCGCGCACTCTCGAACACCAGATCGACCTCTGCTCCTCCGGTCACGTCACCGCGCAGGCGGGTAGCCACGTAGGTCAAATCGACAAGGCGCATGATCTTGAAGGCAAGCGCTTCGAGAGCAAGGCCCCGGATATGGCGATTCCTCGAGTCGATCTCCTTGCAGATCGCCTTGAGGGACTTGCGCAGCATGGGTCGCAGATCGGTCCGGGTCTGTTTCTCGATCTGCTCGATCAACGGCGTGACGACTTCGCTCGCCAGCTTGTCGGTGGCGGTCACCAGAAACGGTTTCGCCCCACGACCGGCTTCTCTGGTGCCGCGTTCGAGGTGGACGTATCCGGCGTCCCGAAGTGGATACAGAACCTGCTTGGGCAGGTTCTTTTCGTTGAAGGTGGCGCCGTAGGTGGCGACGGCGAGTTTCTCGACGTCGTTGGAGAAATGCGGGCCGGCACCATCCAGATTGACGATGACCTTGAGGTAGGCTCGTTGCTCGGGTGTGAAGGTGGCAAGTGCCTCGAATTCCTCCACGTCGAGACCGAGAATCTGGTTGAGGCGCGTCTGATCCACGCGGTAACGGGAGATGAAGACACCGGACTTTTCGAGCCACAAGCGCAACGTACTCATGTGTTTCCCGCCGCGCGGGACGACGATGCCGCGTTCCTGAAGCCAGTGGCGCAGCTTGTTGAGGTCGATCTCCTCACCGGATGCCTGCATGTCGAGGATGCATTGGACGAAGTTCATTCCCTGGCAGTTCGTCAGAATGTGCCGGGCGAAGGCTTCATACAGCACGGAAGCATCGTCTCGAAGATCGTAGAGCATCCTGCCGATCTCGCTGAGGGTGGTGTCCTTCTCGCCGATCAGGCCATAGGAGCGCAAGGAAAGTTTGGTGTTGTTGGCGAGCTTGCCCTTGTTGTAGTCGGAAGTCTTGTGCATAGAGAAATACCGATCACGAACGGCATCCTCGAAAGCCTTCCAGTCGGCTCCATGTTCATGCGCCAACTCCAGAAGGACCGGGAGGTCGATCCGGGCAGGAGAAAATTCGCTGCCGAAAGGAAGATCGCTACGCCGCATCGGAGACCTTCATTCACGCGCTACGGTATTCGGGAGGTGTCCCGGCCAAGTGCAGTGGAAGCTGAAGATCTTCACTGCGGTAGCGCCCACAGAACTCGTTGACGGCGTGACGGACGAGCCAAGCCATGGAGACCCGGTGTTTCCGGGCCATGACGGCGAGCTCGTCATACTCCTGTTCGTCCAGGGTAACGGAAAAGCGGACTTTGGCGGTCATGGCATCCTCATTCGAGCAGGATCGATGCACCAGAACGGTTCAATCCGGTTCAGAGTGATGCCGACGGATCAAGATGTCAACCTCCCCTCGCCAACACCGCTCCTCGCCGCCCCACCGCCGGGCCGCGGCCCCGCCCGTCCGAATATAATCGTGGCCTGCCACGTCCCCGCCAAGGACCCTCCCATGCCGCCGAACGCCGCCGAACCCGCCACCACCCGACTCGCGGACTATGCTCCGCCGCCCTTCCTCGTCGATGAAGTGGACCTCGACTTCGAGCTCGGCGAGGAACGCACACTGGTGCGGGCGAAGCTCAAGGTACGGCGCAACCCCGCCGTCGCGTCCGCGCCCGCCGCCACCCCTGCGTCCGCAGACAGCGCTGCATCCGTCCCGGCTCCCGCATCCGCCCCGGCTCCTGCGCCCGCTACTCCCACGTCCGCGGCCACCTCCGCATCTGTCCCTGCATCCGCTCCCGGGTCCGCCGCCGCATCCCCGGCGGATCTGGTCCTCGACGGGCGGGGACTCGACACCCGCTCGGTGCGCATCGACGGCGAGGCGGTGTCGGGGAACCGGATCGAGATCGCCACGGAGACCCTGACGATCCGCGACGCCCCCGATGCGTTCGTGCTGGAGACCGAGGTGGCGGTCCGGCCCGGCGAGAACAAGTCCCTCGAAGGGCTCTACGCCTCGGCGGGGAACCTGTGCACGCAGTGCGAGGCGGAGGGGTTCCGGAAGATCACCTGGTTCCCCGACCGCCCGGACGTGATGGCGCGCTACCGCACCCGCATCGTCGCGGACCCGGGCCGCTTCCCGGTGATGCTCTCGAACGGGAACGAGGTCGAGCGCGGCGCCCTCGGCGACGGCCGCCGCTACGTGGTGTGGGAGGACCCCTTCCCCAAGCCGAGCTACCTCTTCGCGCTGGTCGCGGGCCGCCTCGAATGCGTCGCGGACACGTTCACCACGCGCTCGGGAAGGGAGGTGGCGCTGCGCATCCACGTCGAGCCCCACAACCTCGACAAGTGCACCCACGCCATGCGCTCGCTCAAGCGCGCGATGGGCTGGGACGAGGAGGTCTACGGCCTCGAGTACGACCTCGACACCTTCATGATCGTCGCGGTGGACGACTTCAACATGGGGGCGATGGAGAACAAGGGGCTCAACGTCTTCAACTCCAAGTACGTGCTCGCCCGCCCCGACACCGCCACCGACGCCGACTTCGCGGCGATCGAGGCGGTCATCGCCCACGAGTACTTCCACAACTGGACCGGCAACCGCGTGACCTGCCGGGACTGGTTCCAGCTAAGCCTCAAGGAAGGGCTGACCGTGTTCCGCGACCAGGAGTTCTCCGCCGACACGGGCTCACGCGCGGTCAAGCGCATCCGCGACGCGCGCCTGCTGCGCTCGCACCAGTTCCCGGAGGACGCGGGACCGATGGCGCATCCCGTGCGCCCCGACTCCTACATCGAGATCGGCAACTTCTACACCGTCACGATCTACGTCAAGGGGGCCGAGGTCATCCGGATGATGCACACCCTGCTCGGCCACGAGGGATTCATGGCGGGGATGCGGCTCTACTTCGAGCGCCACGACGGCGAAGCGGTCACCACCGGCGACTTCGTGGCGGCGATGGAGGCCGCCTCCGGCGTGGACCTCGGGCAGTTCCGGCGCTGGTACGTGCAGGCGGGGACCCCGGTGCTCTCCGCCCGCGGCGCATACGACGCGGCGCGCTCGGAATACGTGCTCGACGTGGAGCAACGCACGCTCCCGACCCCGGGGCAGCCGGAGAAGCGGCCGCTGCACGTCCCGGTGCGGATGGCCCTGCTTGGCGAGGACGGGGGCAACCTCCCGCTCCACTGCCCGGAGGCGGGCCTTGCCGGCGAGCGCGAGGCGGTGCTCGACGTCCGCGAGCCGCGCCACGTGCTCCGGTTCTCGAACGTCCCCGCACGCCCGGTGCCGTCGCTGGCGCGCGGCTTCTCGGCGCCGGTGAAGGTCGAGATCGAGCGTAGCGACGATGAGCTCGCATTCCTCATCGCGAACGAGACGGATCCCTTCAACCGCTGGGACGCGGTGCAGGAGTACTCCACGAAGCTGATGCTGCGGATGATCGAGGAGCGGGTCGCGGATGCGAAGGCCGGTGCCGATGCCGGCGGTGACCGGCTCGCGGGTACGGGAGCCGGCGACGCCGGAGAGGAACGGCGCACGGACCCGGGCATCGGCACCGGCGAGGAACGGGGTTCGGGCGTGGGCGCCGGCGCCGGCGGCGGCCGGCCCGCGGGTAGGGGAGCCGGCGACGCCGGAGAGGAACGGCGCACGGATACGGGTATCGGCCCCGGCAAGGAACGGGGCTCGGGCGTGGACGCCGGCGCCGGAGAGGACCGGCCTGCGGACACGAACACGGGCGCTGGCCCCGGTCTGCCCGGCGGGTTCGTCTCCGCGATGCGCGCCCTGCTCCTCGACGATGCGCTCGACCCCGCGTTCATCGCCGAGGCCCTCACCCTGCCCTCGGAGTCGAACCTCGCCGACCGGATGGAGGTCATCGCGGTCGAAGCCATCCACGAGGTGCGTGAGGCGGTGAAGGCGGCCCTCGCACGGCGCCTCGCGGACGCATTCGCATCCGTGCGCGAGGCGAACCGGCTCGAAGGCCCGTACCGCTTCGAGGCCGGGGACGCCGGACGCCGCGCGCTCGGGAACCTCTGCCTCGGCTACCTGATGGAGCTCGACGACCCGGAGGTGTGGACGGACTGCCGCCGCCAGCTCGAGAGCGCGGACAACATGACCGACGCCCTCGCCGCCCTCACCTGCTTCGCCAACTCGCGCCGGCCGGAGCGCGACAAGTGGCTGGACTGGTTCCAGGAACGGTGGAAGGACGATCCCCTGGTGCTCGACAAGTGGTTCACGCTCCAGGCCACCTCCCGGCTGCCCGGCGCCATCCACCGCGTCCGCACGCTCATCCGGCACCGCGCGTTCGACATCGAGAACCCCAACCGGGTGCGGGCGCTGATCGGCGCGTTCTGCCACGCCAACCAGCGCCGCTTCCACGACGCCTCAGGCGAGGGATACCGCTTCCTCTCCTCGTACGTCCTGGCCATCGATGCGTTCAACCCCCAGACCGCAGCCCGCCTGCTCGGCGCCGCGAGCCGCTGGCGACGCCTCGACCCGGCCCGCCGCGCCCTGCTCCGTGCGGAGCTGGAGCACGTCCGCGCCGCTCCGAAGCTCTCGAAGGACTGCTACGAGGTGGCGACGAAGTTCCTCGCCTGAGACTGGACGGAGGAGACGGCGGCACGCCGCGAACGAATCTCGGCACTTTCAGACGTGATTCTCCAGGCGCCCGCCGCATTCCCGAAAATCACACCGGCCCGTGGCCTTCCGCAAGCGCCTCACACAGCCCCGAGGAGCGGATCGTGGGGCGCTCGACCGCCGCTGCGACGCTTTCCTCGGAGCCGTACACGACCACCCGCCGGCGGGCACGCGTGACCGCGGTGTAGAGGAGTTCGCGGGTCGCAACGCGCGAATCGGCGGGGCCGGGCACCACCGCCACTTCGTCGTACTCCGAGCCCTGCGCCCGGTGCACGGTGAGGGCGAAGAAGCTCTCGTGCGGCGGCAGGCGGGCGGGCGAGACCAGCCGCGGCCTTCCATCGGCGTCCTTCAGCTCCGGGAACCAGACCTGCGCCCGTCCCGCCGGGTCGCGTACTACGACGCCGGTGTCCCCGTTCGAGAGCCGGGTTCGTGGGTCGTTGCGGGTGACGAGGATCGGCCGGCCGGGATAGAAGGCGTCGTGGACCTGCAGGTACCCGCGGGCACGCAGTCGCCGCTCCACCGAGCGGTTGAAGCGCTCCGCCCCGAACGGCCCCACCCGGTGGGCGCAGAGTGTCCGGAACGACGGTAGCGGCCCGGATCCCTCCGCGGGCGGCCCGCGGAGCTTTCGTGCTTCCCGTAGCGCCGGCTCGAACCAATCGTCCGCGAACCGCACCGCAAGCCGTTCGAACGCCGCCGCGTCGGGCAGGGAGCGCAGCTCGACGGCACGGTCTCCCGGGTCCAGGAGCGCCGCGACCGCGGCGGCGGCGTCGCCGCGCATCACCGCGGCGGCGAGGCGCCCGATCCCGCCGCTTTCGTCGAAGCGCCAGTTGCGCACGAGCTCGACCACGCACGATGAGAACGGCGACCCCCAGGGCGGTCGCCTGGCGATCCCGCTGCGCGGAATCGCGGGCGGGGAAGACGACGAAGCGGGCTCACGGCCGGCTTCCCGGCTTTCTTCGGTCCCGAGCCCGGTTGTGATCTCCCCGATTCCGGCATCGGTCCTTGCGATCTCCGCTCCGATCCTTTCGTCCCCGGTACCGGCCCGGCAGAGGTCCGCGAACACCGACCCCGGCTGGACCGAGGCGAGCTGCGACGCATCGCCGAGCACGACGAGCCGGGCACCGTCCGGCAGCGCGCGCAGTACCTGCGCCATGAGGGACAGATCCACCATCGACCCCTCGTCGAGGATGAGCGCATCGACGGGGAGCCTCTCCCGGGTGCGGTGAAGCAGCCAGCGGTGCACCGTCGTCGCCCGGGGATCGAAGTCTTCAAGGGCCGGCGCCCGGGACAGGAGCGCACGGAGTTGCCCGCGCACCGCTTCCTGGAGGCGGGCCGCCGCCTTGCCGGTCGGCGCAGCGAGCGCGATGCGGTCGGGGGCGGCAAGCCCCAGCTCGATGAGCAAGGCTACGATCGACGCTGCGGTGGTGGTTTTGCCGGTGCCGGGACCGCCCGACACCACGCAGAGCCGGCGGCACACGGCGGTCCGGGCCGCCGTGCGGGGGCGGTGGTCGGGTACGGCGCCGGCGAAGAGCCGGTCGAGCGCCGCGTCGATTCCCTCCGGTTCCGGCTCCGAGCCGTCTCCCGCGAGACGAACCAAGCCGTACGCGACCGCCAGCTCCGCCGTCCGCAGCCGTTCGAGGTAGAGCCGGCCGTGCCGGTCGAGGACGAGCGGGCGCCGCTCTCCTTCTCCGGGCCGGGCGACCATCGGACTCGCGACGAGGGCCTCGATCCACGATTCGAGTGCAGGAAGCCGCGCCGCGCCCGCCCGCGGCCAGTCCCGGCCCGCCACCTCGGGCAACGCGAGGCAGGCGTGTCCATTCCGGGCCCACGCACTCGCGAGCGCCGCCGCCAGCGGCAGCTCCATCCCCCCACCGCCGTCAAGCTCCGCGATCAGCCGCCCGAAGTGGAGGTCGATGTCGGCGAGGTGGCCTTCGCCGTGCAGCGTTTCCAGCGAAGGTGGTCCGTGTTCGTGCGATGGTGTCGCCATCCTGGGATGCGAACCTGGGATGCGGGCGAGTGTACACCTTAGATCGGGATCAGGAAGCCCGTCGGTGTACCGGGTGCGCGACACACCGGCGACGCCGGGGAAAGGGCGTCCGCGTCATACCCGGCCCACCCTCGCCGCGCCGGCACGGTTTCCCTTGCGGCATCCTCCCGGTTCCACTTGAGACAGCAGGATTCCCGGCCCCAGGGGTCCGGTGTCGTCGTGTAGACTCGTACCGTGTCAACGAGGATGGGGCGGGCGCCGGCCACGGCGCTCCTGCGCGTAGCGGTCCGTACCGGGCATCGACGCGCCGGCCGGGGTACTCCGGTGCCCAGCCAGGTGATTCCCGTCGGGCGATGCCTGCATGGTGAGGAGTCGGGAGCCGGAAACCCGCGGCGTGGGCTCCGGCAGCTCCGGGACGGCGGGACGGCGGTCCTGCCCGGCCTGCCGGCAAGTCGTATCGAGCGCCGCAGACCGGAGCGGGGGCCGGCCCGGATCGCAAAGCCCATCGAGTGTCGGGATTCGGAGCATGCAGGTCTTTCTCGGGCTGGGCTCGAACCTGGGGGACAGGCGGGGCCACCTGTCGCGGGCCATTGACGCGCTCGAAGCGGAGGGACTGGCCGTCACGCGGGTGTCGCCGGTGGTCGAGTCACCCGCGCTGCTTCCCGACGATGCGCCTTCCGACTGGAACCTGCCCTTCCTCAACCTCGCGCTCGAATGCGACGTCCGGTGCTCCCCCGATCGGCTTCGGCTCCGGATCGACGCGATCCAGCGGGCGTTCGGGCGTGACGAGGGGGGATCGCGCTGGTCGCCCCGCCCCATCGACATCGACATCCTGCTGTGGGGTCGCGAGTGCATCGAGACGGAGCGGCTGATCATTCCCCACCGCGATCTGACCCGCCGTGCCTTCGTGCTGGCGCCGCTGGTGGCGCTGGCGCCGCGGCTCACGGTGCCGGGCCGGGGCGAGCGGACCATGCTCGACCATTCGATGGCGCTGGGCCGTCACATCCCGCTGTGGATGGGCATCGTCAACGTGACTCCGGATTCGTTCTCCGACGGCGGCCGATTCTTCGACGGGTCCCGGATCGAGCAGCACGTCGCGGCCATGACGGAGGCCGGGGTTCACATCCTCGACGTGGGAGGGGAATCGACCCGGCCGGGCGCCGTACCCGTGGACCCGGCCGAGGAGTGGTCCCGGGTCGGACCGGTGCTGGAGCGGCTTGTCGAGCGGACTGCGGGACAAAGGCCGCGGCCCCTGCTGAGCCTCGACACCCGTCACGCCGAAGTGGCGGAGAAAGGTCTCGAGCTCGGCGTGGACATCATCAACGACGTCGGCGGATTGACCTCGCCCGCCATGATTGCCTTGGCGAGAGAGAGTGGCCGGGACTGGGTGGCGATGCACCACATCACGGTTCCGGCGGACCCGCGGGCCACGCTGCCCACCGATCGCGACCCCTTCGATGCGGTGGAGCAGTGGCTGATCGCGCGGATGGAGGCGTGGGACGCGCAGGGCCTGGATCTCGGACGCATCATCTTCGACCCCGGTATCGGCTTCGGCAAGAATCGGCTGCAATCGCTACGGCTGCTGAGGCGCGCGGGCGAGTTCCGCAGTCACGGGCTGCGTGTGCTGGTGGGCCACTCGCGCAAGTCCTTCATGAAGAGCTTCTCGGGGGTGGAAGCGGGGGAGGGCGGGGACGACCTGATCACGCTCGGCGCCTCTCTCGCTCTGTGCGCCCAGGGGGTGGACGTCATCCGCGTCCACAACGTCCCGCTCCACGTCGCCGCCTACCGGGGGTGGTCGCATCTGGAGGGCTGAGACTCCGTCGTGTCCGCCCGGGATGATCTCCGCCGGCAGATGTTCCTGAAGCCGGTGCGCCGTCCCCCAGTGCCCTTTTTTGCGTGAGTCCCGCACTCTTCGTGCCGCCGGACGGCGAGTCCGGTCGTTCAGACCGCCCACCCGACCGAAGGCGCGTACCCGGAACTGCGGCAAGTGCAACAATGATCCCGGCGCACTGCCCGCCCGTTCGGATGCGAGCAAGCGGGTGTTCCAGCGGCGCAATGACCCCGGCACAATCACCTTGGCGCCCGCCGCCCGCTACGCGGAGAGCCCATCGCCGCGATAGCCGGCAATCCGATCCACCAGCCATTGCCATGCCTCCCGCTCGCGGGGACCGGCGGTCTTCTCGACGGCGATGTGCAGGTAGTCCATCTCCCGTTCGATCTTCTCCGCCGGCAGCATGTGGAGCCGGCTCACCGGTATCGCGGTTTCGATCACCGCCGCTTGTGCGCGGTTGAATCCTTCGAATGCGGCGTGCGTTTCGCGCGCCAGCGCCCGGCAGTAGATGCGGGGGCGCAGCTCGTCCTCCTTCCATCGGGCCACTTCGACCTCCACGTGGGCGAGTGCGACGCAGAGCCGCACGCCGGAAACCACGCCGGCCGGAACCGTCGGCCATTGCCGGCGCCCGCTCAGGTCGGGCCGCCGGCCCGCCGTGCCGAAGAACTCGGGAAGATCCTTCAGGTCCTTGGGGCCACGCTCCACCGGCACCCCGTAGACTTGCGAGAGCGCCTCGACGTCGCCGCCGCACAGCCCCGGCACGACGATCCGGTGAACGTCCTCCGGCGCCCGCAGGCGGCGCCGGATCATGTCCGCCGTCATCAGGCCCGCCACCTGCAGGCCCAGCTCGTGCACGCGCCAGGAGAAGCGCCTCTTCTTCAGGCCCTCGATCTCCCGGCACAGGCTGTCGTGCGCGAGGCGGCCGGTGAGGAAGAGGATGCGCTCGTCCATTCAGTCGTACTTGACGTAGCGGAACCTCTGATCCTTGGGCGTCCCCTCCAGCGCGCCGCCGGCTTCGCCCGGCTGCCAGTGGACGAACTCCTCGATCTTCCGCGCCAGCTCGAAGTCCTTGTCGGTCACGCCCTTGGCCGCGTGGTTCATGAGCTTGACGATGACGAAGGCATAGGAGGCGGTGATGTCGGGATGGTGCCAGGCGGCTTCCGCGAGATGGCCGACGGCGTTGATCACCATCAGGGTTCCCTTCCAGCCGCCGGTCCGGTACCGGCGCCTGATCCAGCCGTTCTCGTAGTACCAGTGCGGCAGCTCGGCTTCGAGCTTCGCCCGGATTTCTTCTTCGCCGTAGGTCTGATCTTCTCGCCGGTCGCCGGTCATGGCGGTGTCCTTCTTCATCGACGGGTTCAAGGCGGAGTGTAAACTGACGGCGTCACCGGAACCGGGGAGCGGGCCGGGTCCGGCGCTTTGCCCGGGAACCGGGCTGTCCGGTGGCAAGGACTCTCTCGCCGGCTTGCGGCCATGGAGCGGAACGGATGTCCGCAAAAACCCGGCGGGGAGCACGCCCACGCTCCCAGAGGAGCGGCATCCATCGTCCATCGCCCACGTGAAGCAGCTTTGACCCAATCCGGCGATTCGATACGGGTGGGACGCCCGCGCTCCCAGAAAGAGGCCCTTCGTCGGCGGGCGGGACGCCCGCGCTCCCCACGGGGCGGCATCCCCCACCCTCGATGATCGCCCGCGTGAAACCTCCGAACCAGGCCGGAGCAGCGTTGCCGCCGGCGCCCCGCGAGGTGGTCCGGCTTTTCCCCCTGCCGGCGCGCAGGCGGCGGCTCGAAGGGCTCTACCTGTGCGAAAGCCTGCCTCCGCCCGCGGCCTGCACGCCGGCGCTGGTCTACGCGAACTTCGTCACCAGCCTGGACGGCCGCATCGCGGTGACGGATGCCGGCGGCGTGTCACGCCTGCCCGAGGGGCTGACCAACCCGCGGGACTGGCGGCTGTTCCAGGAGCTGCAGGCGCACGCCGACTGCCTCGTGACCCACGGCGGCTATCTGCGGGCGTTTGCCTCCGGGGTCCTCGGAAACGTGCTGCAGGTGGGCCTCGACGTCGGCGGCCAGGACATCGCGCGCTGGCGGGCCGAGCGGGGCATGGATGCGCAACCCGCGGTGGCCGTTCTGAGCGCGAGTCTCGAGCTGGCCATCCCGGATCCGCTGGCCGCACACCGGCGGGCGGTCTACGTCCTGACGACCGCGGCGGCTCCTCGTGCGCGTATCATGGAGTTGAGCAAGGCCGGATTCGAGGTCGTGGTCACCGGGCCCGGGCCGTGGGTGCGCAGCCGGGATGCGGTCGATGTCCTCGCCGAACGCGGCTATCGAAGACTCTACCTGCAAACGGGGCCGAGGATGCTGGAGACCGCGCTCCGCGACGGTGTGCTTTCACGGCTGTACCTGACCATCCGTCACCGGGTGGTAGGCGGCGAGCGCTTCGACACCATGCTGCACGGGGGATTGCTCGGCGAGGCGGGCATGGTCCGCCTTGTCGCCTTGTACCTCGACGAAGCCGCGGGCGGGGACTGCGGGCAGTTCTTCGCGTGCTTCGAGGTCGGATGAGGCCGGAGAGGGCGCCTCGGGCGTGGCGGGATCGATGGATCCGCCCGCTCATCGTCTCTCCGCGGATTCCAGCACGACGACACGATCACCGACCCGGATCGCCCCGGTGCCGCGCGGCACCAGGTACTGGCCGAGGAACACCCCCCCGGTGGCGCGGCGGCGGTAGCGGGCAAGGGTGCGCATCGGTTCACGCCGCGGGTCGGGGATGCCGGTGTCCGGATCGATGGCCGGCAGCCCGCAACGCTCGCAATTCTCCACCCCTTCGAATTCCACCCAACCGATGCGCACGCGCCGCCAGTGGTCCTCCGCGTGCGGCGGGCCGCCGCCCACCACGAGGTTGGGCCGGAACCGGCGCATCGACACCGGCGCCGGCGTGCGGGTGTTCAAGTCGTCGAGCGAGCTCCGGGAGATGACGAGCACCGGATAGGCGTCGACGAAACCCATTTCGTCTCCGGGGCGCGTGCGTTCCGGATCGGTCGGGCGTTTGCCGCGCTCGTCCATCGCGACGAGCCGCACCGGCTTGTCGATCACGCCGGACATCCAGTGCGCAGCGGCGTCGCCGGCATCGAGGGCGTCGCACGCCTCTCCCCGGATCCGGACCCTTGGCGCGCGTGTGGCGGCGGCCGGGTGAGGCACGGACAAGGGCTCCCGGCCTTGCATCTCCAGCCTCAGACCGTCATCGGTCGTCTCGGCCCGCACTCGGAGGAGTTGCGGTCGATCGCGGGCGGTGACGCCTGCGCCATCGGCGTCCACCACCATCCAGCGGCGGTCGCCGCGCAGGCCGCGCCGCTCCACGACGCTCGCGGCGAGATCCACCCCGGCGCCGGACTTCAGGGGAAAGATCGTGATTCCCGAGAGGACGAGGTCATCCATCGTGGTGTTCCGCCAGCCATCGCGCCTTCAGGGAAGGGTAATGACGCGCGAGCCACTGTAGCGCGATGATCGTCTTGGCGTTGACGATCCTGCCCTCGTCGAGCAGCGCCACCGCCTCTTCGACCGATGCCACCGTGGCCCGGATGTCTTCTCCCTCCGCGGCCAGTCCGTGCAGGCCGCCGGCGCCCTCGCTGTCCACCCGCCCGCAGAAAAGCCGCACCGTCTCGGTGGTCGCGCCGGGGCTCGTGAGGAACGAAGCGATGGGGACGAGATCGGTGACGACACAGCCTGCTTCCTCGTGCGCCTCGCGCCGCGCCACCCCTTCAGGGGTCTCCCCCGGCTCGATGATTCCGGCCACGCACTCCAGGAGCCACGGCTCCCGGCCCGCGGCCCAGGCGCCGGGACGGAACTGCTCGATGAGGACGACACGGTCCCGGACGGGGTCCACGGGAAGCACTGCGGCCACCCTGCCGCGCTCGAGGATCTCCCGCGTGACCACCGGCCCGACGCCGCCCGCGAACCGCCGGTGGCGCAGGCGGTAGCGGTCAAGGCGGAAGCAGCCGTCGTAGACGACTTCCCTCCCGATCAGATCAACGTCTTCGTCCTCGGCCATCCCGACCTCCGGCGCTTCCGCGTTCCGGCTCCGACGAGGCATCGTCAAGAGGCATTGTACGGCGTGCGCCGGCCCGGAAGCAGAATCTCGGCGGGCCGGCCCCGTCGTCCTGACCCGTCGTCGGGCGTGACGATGGTCCCACCGATCACGCCTTGAACGGTGCCCCGGGGGTGCGGGCCAGGCCGGGGCCGATTCGCACGATGGCCCCGCGCGAGGATCGGAAGGCGCGCCGGCGGCGCTCTGCTACCATCGCGCGCCGTGCGCGTCTCCGACTTCGCATTCGATCTGCCCTCCGAGCTGATCGCCCAGCACCCGGCGCGGCGCCGCCGCGACAGCCGGCTGCTGGTCCTGGACGCGGCCTCGGCGGGGATCGCCCACCGGATGTTTCCCGATCTCATCGACTACCTGGACTCCGCCGACCTCGTCGTCGTGAACGATACGCGGGTGATCCGGGGCCGGTGTTTCGCGACCAGGCCGACCGGCGGCCGGGTCGAAATCCTGGTCGAGCGCATCCTCGCGCCCGACCGGGTGCTCGCCTGGCTGCGGGCAAGCGGAAAGGTCAGGAACGGCGTCCTCCTCTCGGTGGACCGCGACCACGGCTTCGTGGTGCGGTCCCGGTGCGGCGAGCGGTTCGAGCTGGAGTTCGCCGGGGCGGGCGGGATCGCGCAGTTCCTGGAGCGGGCCGGCGCCGTGCCGCTTCCCCCCTATATCCGCCGGGAGGCGGACGATCGGGACACCGAGCGCTACCAGACGGTGTATGCGCGCCGTCCGGGGGCGGTCGCCGCGCCCACCGCCGGCCTGCACTTCGACGAGGCGCTGCTCGCGGCGATCGAGGCGCGCGGCGTCGAGGTCGCGCGCGTCACCCTGCACGTCGGCGCGGGGACCTTCGTTCCGCTCCGTGGCGAGGTGGTGGAATCACACACCCTGCATCGCGAATGGCTGGAGGTTCCGGCCACGACGTGCGAGGCGGTGGCGCGGGTGCGGGCGCGTGGCGGGCGGGTGGTGGGCGTCGGCACCACGACCCTGCGGGCGCTGGAGAGCGCCGCGGCCGGCGGGACGCTCCGGCCGATGCGGGGAGAAACGACGCTGTTCGTCTATCCGGGATACAGGTTCCGTTGTGTGGACGTGCTGGTGACCAACTTCCATCTCCCGCGCTCCTCGCTGCTCCTTCTGGTCTGCGCGTTCGGCGGCACCGATGCGGTGCTCGGCGCGTACCGGGAGGCGATGGCCCGGGGCTACCGCTTCTACAGCTACGGCGACGCCATGCTGATCGAACGGGCAGGGGCCCGGGTCCGGGCTGCCCCGTGAGCGCGTATTCGTTCACCGTCGAATCGAGCGACGGCGCGGTGCGGCGCGGGCGGATGTCGTTCGCCCGCGGCACGGTGGAGACCCCGGCGTTCATGCCGGTCGGGACCCGTGCCACGGTGAAGGCGATGACCCCCGAGGAGCTTGAGGGCCTCGGCGCGCGGATCATCGTCGCCAACACCTTCCACCTGATGCTGAGGCCCGGGGCCGAGGCGGTCGAGGCACTCGGCGGCCTGCACCGCTTCATGCACTGGGAGCGGCCGATCCTCACCGATTCCGGCGGCTTCCAGGTCTTCAGCCTCGGCGCGCGCCGGAAGATCTCGGAGGCAGGCGTGGAGTTCCGCTCCCCGATCGACGGCTCGAAGGTGTTTCTCGACGCGGAACGGTCGATGGCGGTGCAACGCTCGCTCGGCTCCGACGTCGCGATGGCGTTCGACGACTGCACCGCGTACCCGATGGACGAGGCGGGGGCCCGCGCCTCCATGGAGCGCACCCTGCGCTGGGCGAAGCGCTCGCGCGCCGCGCACGCCGGAAATCCGGGCGCGCTGTACGGGATCGTCCAGGGCGGGATGCACGCGGCGCTTCGCGGGCGCAGCGTGGCGGGTCTCGTCGAGATCGGCTTCGACGGCTACGCGATCGGGGGCCTGGCGGTCGGCGAGCCCTTCGAGGAGCGGCTCCGGATGCTCGACGCCACCGTGCCGCGGCTCCCCGAGGACCGGATCCGCTACCTCATGGGGGTGGGCACCCCCGAGGACGTCGTCGAAGCGGCCGCGCGCGGCGTCGACCTCTTCGATTGCGTCCTCCCGACCCGCAACGCGCGCAACGGCCACCTCTTCGTGCCCTGGGGCGTGGTCAGGATCCGCAACCGGCGCTACCGGGACGACGAGCGGCCGATCGATCCGGCGTGCGCCTGCCCTGCGTGCCGGCATTACTCCCGCGCCTATCTCCACCACCTCGACCGGTGCGGCGAGATCCTCGGCGCGAGGCTCGCCACCGTCCACAACCTGCACCACTACCAGCGCCTGATGGCCGACGTCCGCGACGCGATCGCCGACCGGCGCTTCGACGCATGGCGGCGCGACTTCGCCGGGCGCCGCGTCGCCGGGGAACCTTGTTCCGGGGGACGTATCCCGCAATAATCACGGTCCTCCCACGCAGTCCCCGCGGACAACGCACATGGATCCAGTCATCGGGTTTCTCATCGCGGACGCGCACGCGCAAGGCGGCGGCCAGGGCGATCCGACGTTCAGCTTCATCATGCTCATCGCGCTGTTCGCGGTGTTCTACTTCGTGCTGATCCGCCCGCAGTCGAAGCGGCAGAAGGAGCACAAGGCGATGGTCGCGAGCCTCTCGAGGGGTGACGAGGTGGTCACCAACGGCGGGCTGCTCGGGAGGATCACCAACGTCGGCGACAACTTCGTGACGCTCGAGGTCGCGAACGGGCTGGAGGTCCGGGTCCAGCGCATGGCGGTGGCGACCCTGATGCCGAAGGGCACGATCAAATCGGGGTGAGCGCCAAGCCTTCCGTTCGCCACCGTTCGCGGGTCTCTCGATGATCAACCAGTATCCGGCGTGGAAGTACGCACTCATCGCGGTGGTCGTCGCCTGCGGCATCGTCTTCGCGCTTCCCAACGTCTTCGGCGAGGACCCCGCGGTGCAGGTCTCGCCGGCGCGCGGCGTCCCGGCCGACGCGGCGCTGCTCGGCCGGCTCGTGGATCGGCTCGAAGCGGCCGGCATCACCGCGAAGAGGGCCGAGGTCACCGACCGCATCCTCATCCGCCTCGGATCGGGGGAAGACCAGCTCAGGGCCCGGGAGATCCTCGAAGACACGCTCGACCGCCGGTACGTCGTCGCCCTCAACCTCGCGCCCGCGACCCCGGGCTGGCTCGCCGGCGTCGGCGCGCTGCCGATGTACCTGGGCCTCGACTTGCGCGGCGGCGTGCACTTCCTGATGGAGGTGGACCTCGCGGGCGCGGTCCGGCAGGCGGAGCAGCGCTACGCGGGGGATCTCCGGACCCTGCTGAGGGAGGAGAAGCTCCGCCAGCGCGCGATCACGGTGCGCGCGAACGGGGGGCTGATCGTCCGCTTCAACGACGCCGGGCACCGGGACCGGGCCCATGATCTGGTGCGCCGGGAGATACCCGAGCTCATCGTCGAATCGATCGACAACGCCGGGGACCCGGTGCTCGCCGTCCGGATCGGGGAACCGGCGAAGCGGGAGGTCGAACGCTTCGCGGTGCAGCAGAACCTCACCACGCTGCGCAACCGCGTCAACGAGCTCGGCGTCGCCGAGCCGGTCATCCAGCGCCAGGGCGAGAACCGGATCGTCGTCCAGTTGCCGGGGGTCCAGGACACGGCGCGGGCGAAGGAGATCCTCGGCGCCACCGCCACCCTGGAGTTCCGCATGGTCCACGGCGAGTCCGCGTCGGCGCTCGCGACCGGGCGCGTCCCGGCGACGGGAAAGCTCTACCAGGAACGTGACGGTTCCCCGATCCTCCTCCAGCGCAGCGTCATGCTCACCGGGGAGTACATCACGGACGCGGCCTCCGGGATCGACCAGCAGAGCGGATCGCCGGCGGTCTTCATCACCCTCGACGGCAAGGGCGCGCGGCTCTTCTCGAATCGCACCCGGGACAAGATCGGTCAGGCCATGGCCGTCGTCTACATCGAGCACAAGTCGTTCACCGAGCTCGTCGGCGGCGTGCGCGAGCGCCGGAAGGAGATCGTGGAGGAGGTGATCAACGTCGCGGTGATCCGCGACCAGCTTGGAAAGCGGTTCCAGATCACCGGGCTCGACACCACCGAGGAGGCCCGCAACCTCGCCCTGCTGCTGCGCGCGGGCGCGCTCGCCGCGCCGATCGAGATCGTGGAGGAGCGCACCGTCGGCCCCAGCCTGGGCCGGGCGAACATCGACCAGGGCTTCCGCTCGGTGGTGATCGGCTTCATCCTCGTACTCGCCCTGATGGCGGTCTACTACCGGCGCTTCGGGCTCGTCGCCAACCTCGCCCTCACGTTCAACCTGGTGCTGGTCGTCGCCATGCTCTCGCTGCTGCAGGCGACCCTCACCCTGCCGGGCATCGCGGGCATCGTGCTGACGGTCGGCATGGCCGTGGACGCCAACGTCCTCATCTTCGAGCGCATCCGCGAGGAGATCCGCAACGGCAACACCCCCCAGGCGAGCATCCACGCGGGATACGAGAAGGCGTTCTCGACGATTGCCGACGCGAACATCACCACCCTCATCGCGGCGGTGCTGCTGTTCGGTTTCGGCACGGGGCCGATCAAGGGGTTCGCGATCACCCTTTCGCTGGGGATCGCAACCTCGATGTTCACCGCGATCATGGGCACCCGCGCCGTCATCAACCTGTTCTACGGCGGCCGGCGCGTGAGTGCGCTCTCCATCTGAGCATCCGGGGCGGGACGGCCTCCCGTTCACAACCCAGCGACCGATCGAACCATGGAACTGATCAGGCAGGGACTCGACCTCGACTTCATGAGCCGGCGCCGTGTCGCGCTCATCTGCTCGGCGACGATGCTGGCCGTCTCGGTCCTTTCTCTCGCGTTCCGGGGCCTGGGGTTCGGGATCGACTTCACCGGCGGCACCCTCGTCGAGGTGGGGTACCCCCAGGCCGTCGAGCTGGAGCCGGTGCGGGCCACGCTGGACCGCGCGGGTTTCGAGGGCGCGGTCGTGCAGCATTTCGGCACCGCGCGCGACGTGCTGGTCCGGCTCGCCCCGCGCGACGACATGGACAGGGCGGAGCTCAGCAACCGCGCGTTCGACGCCCTCCGTACCAGGGACACGGCGGTGGAGCTGCGACGAGTCGAGTTCGTCGGGCCGCAGGTCGGCGAAGAGCTGACCGAGCAGGGGGGGCTCGCCATGCTCATCGCGCTCGGTGCGATTTTCCTCTACGTGATGTTCCGCTTCGAATGGAAGTTCTCCGCTGGCGCGGTCGCGGCCCTGTTCCACGACGTGCTGATCACCCTCGGGCTGTTTTCGATCATCGGGCTGGAGTTCGACCTGACGGTGCTCGCCGCGATCCTCGCAGTCATCGGCTATTCCCTCAACGACACCATCGTCGTGTTCGACCGGATCCGCGAGAACTTCCGCCGGATGCGGCGGGGCACCCCCGAATCGATCATCAACCGCTCACTGAACCAGACCTTGTCGCGGACGCTGATGACCTCGCTGACCACACTGCTCGTGCTGGTCGCGCTCTTCTTCCTCGGCGGCGAGCTGATCCACGGGTTCGCGACCACCCTCATCATCGGGGTCGTCATCGGCACGTACTCGTCGATCTACGTCGCGAGCTCGCTGACCCTCCGGCTCGGGGTGCAGAAGGCGGATCTGATGCCGGTGCAGAAGGAAGGGGCGGAGCTCGACGCGCGGCCTTGATCTCCGGGGTCGTTTCACGTTGCGGCCTCCGGCTTCGATGCTTACGGCGGAGACGGGAGGAACGCAACGAGAGCCACGAGGCCGTCTGGCGTCGTCGACTGCGGTCGAAACGGAGGCGGAGAATTCGGTGGGTCCGGGAGCCGGCGGGGGTGAACCGCCATTCCCGGTTCCGCGCCGATGTCCACGCGCGGGGTCGAGCCTGTACAATCCGTCCGCCGGTGCGCGGCCGTCATGGTGTCGTAACGGGGGTATTTCCCCGGCCAACAGAGGACCCGGAATGTTCATCGCCGTCGATACATGGCACTGCAAGGCGCTCAGGATCGCGGCGGCCGTGATCGCGATCACGTGGCCCGCGGCGGTTCCGGCGGACGCCGCCGGGCATCCCGCACGGGCCCTGGTGGAGGAAACGACCTCCAACGTCCTCGAAGCGCTGGAGTCGCGGCGCGATGCGTTACGTAGGGACCCGCAACGCCTGAATGAGTTCGTCGACGAGCTCATTTTCCCGCACTTCGACTTTGAACGCATGTCCCGGCGGGTCGTCGGCGGCAAGCGCTGGCGCAAGATCAGCTCCGAGCAACGCGAGCGGTTCGTCTCGGAGTTCCGCCTCCTGCTCGTGCGCACCTACGCGGCGGCGCTCAATGAATACCGGGATCAGGCGATCACCTATCTCGATCCGAAGGAGGGGAGGAAGGAGAGGGAGATCGTCATCCCGATGCTGATTGAGACCACCGGCGGGGAGGTCCCCGTCTCGTATGCGATGTACCACGGCGAGGGAGGCTGGAAGATCTTCGACGTCACGATCGACGGGGTGAGTCTTGCGATGAACTACCGCTCGTCGTTCCGTGCCGAGATCGCGCGTCACGGGATTGACGGCCTGACCGATCGCCTCGCGGCGAAGAACAGGGAAACGTCAGGTCAATAAGGACGCAACCGGTCATTCGGCCCATCATGAGCTGTGCTCCGGCAACGGCATTTCGAGAACGCAACGACCGGAGATGCGGCTCCTCGAGCCGGGGAGGGGCCGCTTGAGGGCTGCGGGTTCGACGGCCCGATCCCCTGTCGGATTTGACCGGAACAACCGAATGGAGCCGGATGAAATTCGCAAGCTGATCGAGAGCGGTCTCGATTGTGCCCACGTTGAAGTCACCGGCGACGGCCGGCACTTCAACGCGCTGGTCGTGAGCGAGGCGTTTGCGGGGAAGCCGATGATCGGCCGGCACCGCCTCGTCTACCGGACCCTCGGCGACCGCTTCGACAACGACACCCTGCACGCACTCGCGCTACGCACGTACACGCCGGGGCAATGGGAGCAACTCCGCCGCTGATGCCTGAGAGCGGCGTGTCCCTCCGGGACAGCGCGTCCCTTCGGGACACGGGCGTCCCGCCCGCAACGGGCCGAAGGCCCGCGAATGCAAGGCGTGCGCGGAAGGCATGCGCATGGCGGTGCGGGTGGGACGCCCGCGCTCCCAGAGACGTTTCCGGGTCTGTCGGATCCCTCCCGGTGCGGATCCAAGGCCGGCAGGACGGTACAGCGGGCGGGACGCCCGCGTTCCCGGAGGGCCGTGCTTCCAGGTCTTCGCGCTCCGCACGGCCGGGCGCGTGGCGGGCGGATCGGAACCGCGATCGTTTCGCGGCGACGCCCACGGCGCCGATGCGCCCGGCTCGGGTTTGATGGACAAGCTCATCATCGGCGGCGGCGTTCCGCTCGAAGGCGAGGTCCGCATCTCCGGTGCGAAGAACGCGGCATTGCCGATCCTCGCCGCGACCTTGCTCTCGGACGGTCCGGTCAAGGTTGGAAACATTCCCCATCTGCACGACATCACCACCACCATGGAGCTGCTCGGCGGCATGGGCATCGAGCTCGTGGTCGACGAGCGCATGAACATCGAGGTCGACTGTGCGACGATTCGCGAGCTGTTCGCTCCGTACGATCTGGTCAAGTCGATGCGGGCGTCGATCCTGGTCCTCGGTCCCATGCTGGCGCGCTTCGGCAAGGCGGTGGTCTCTCTTCCCGGCGGCTGCGCCATCGGATCGCGTCCCGTCAACCTCCACATCGAAGGGCTGACGAAGATGGGCGCGGACATCCGTGTCGAGGGCGGTTACATCCACGCGGAAGCGCGCCGGCTCAGGGCGGCGCATCTGGTCATGGATCTCGTGACCGTCACCGGCACCGAGAACCTGATGATGGCGGCGACCCTGGCCACGGGAACCACCTTCATCGAAAACGCGGCGCGGGAGCCCGAGGTGGTGGACCTCGCGAACTGCCTGAATGCGATGGGGGCGAAGATCCACGGCGCGGGCAGCGACACGATCATCGTCGAGGGCGTCCAGAGGTTGAACGGGACGCACTACGACATCCTTCCCGATCGCATCGAGAGCGGGACCTATCTTGCCGCGGGCGCGATCACCGGCGGACACGTCAGGATCAAGGACACCCGCCCGCACATGCTCGAAGCGGTCATCGAGAAACTGCGCGAGACGGGCGCAGACGTGACGATCGGGGACCGGTGGGTCGAACTCGACATGTGCGGGCGCCGCCCCCGTGCGGTCAACATCCGCACGTCTCCCTACCCGGCGTTTCCGACCGACATGCAGGCCCAGTTCACCGTGCTCAACGTCATCGCGGAAGGCGCCGCGACGATCTCCGAGACGGTGTTCGAGAACCGCTTCATGCACGTCCACGAGCTCCTGCGCATGGGGGCGGACATCCAGCTCGCGGGCAACACCGCGGTCACCCGGGGCGTCGAACGGCTCACCGCCGCGCCGGTCATGGCCACCGATCTGCGGGCGTCCGCGAGCCTGGTGCTCGCCGGGCTGGTGGCGGACGGCGACACCACCGTTGACCGGATCTACCACATCGACCGCGGCTACGAGAGCATCGAGGAGAAGCTCGCCAATCTCGGCGCACGTATCCGGCGGGTTCCCGGATGAGCGGTGCTCCCGCGGCGACCGGTGCCCCATGCTGACGATTGCGCTGTCGAAGGGACGGATCTGCGGCGAGGCGGTTCCGTTGCTCGCGCGGGCCGGCATCGATCTTGACGAGGATCCGGCCGAGAGCCGCCGGCTCTCCATCGCGACGTCGATCGAAGGCGTCCGCGTCCTCGTGCTGCGCGCGCAAGACGTCCCGACGTTCGTCGAGCACGGCGCGGCCGACCTCGGCGTGGCCGGTAAGGACGTCCTGCTGGAGCACCCCGGCGGCGGGCTCTACGAGCCGCTCGATCTGGGCATCGCCCGCTGCCGCCTCGTCCTCGCGGGACACCCGGACGAGGGGCCGGTGCGGGCATCCTCGAAGGTTGCGACGAAGTACGTGCGGACGGCACGGCGCTTCTTCGCGGGCAAGAGCATGCAGCCCGAGATTATCCGCCTCTACGGATCGATGGAGATCGCCCCCGCCGCCGGTCTTGCCGACTGCATCGTCGATCTCGTCGATACCGGCGCGACCCTGGCTGCGAACGGACTCGTGGAGCGCGAGGAGATCGCCCCGATCAGCGCGCGGCTGATCGTGAACAAGGCCGCGATGAAGCTCTCGCACCGGAAGGTGTCTTCGCTGGTCCGGCGTATCGGCCTGGCCGCCGCGGGCGAAGCGGGGGAGGGTGCGTGAACGCCAAACCCGCCGTCGCCCGGCTGTGCTCGGTGCGGAGCGATTTCTCGGAGCGTTTCGACACCCTGCTCGCGACCGCCGCCGAGAGCGATCCCGCCGTCGAGGCGACGGTGCGCGAGATCATCGCCGCCGTGCGCCGCGGCGGCGCTCCGCCGGTGCTGGAGTACACGCGCCGCTTCGACGGGGTCGAGGCGGATACGTTATCCGATCTCCGAATCCCGGATGGCGCGTTCGACGCGGCGTGGAAGGCGGTCGGCGCCGGAGAGCGCGCGGCGCTGACCGAAGCGGCGGCGCGCATCCGCGACTATCACGAGCGGCAACGGCAGGATTCGTGGCAGTACGTGGACAAGGACGGATCGGTGCTCGGGCAGAAGGTCACGCCGCTCGATCGGGTCGGGGTCTACGTGCCCGGCGGCAAGGCGAGCTATCCCTCCTCGGTGCTGATGAACGCAATCCCGGCGCAGGTGGCCGGAGTCGCGGAGATCGTCATGGCGGTGCCCGCCCCGTCGGGGACGCTCAACCCGCTGGTGCTTGCCGCCGCGAAAGCGGCCGGTATTGGCGAGGCGTGGACCATCGGCGGCGCGCAGGCGATCGCGGCGCTCGCTTTCGGAGCCGGGGAGGTGCGGGCGGTGGACAAGATCGTCGGGCCGGGGAACCGATACGTGGCCGCCGCCAAGCGGCTCGTGTTCGGGGCCGTGGGCATCGACATGATCGCCGGGCCTTCCGAGATCGTCATCGTCTGCGACGGGAACACCCCGGTGGAATGGATCGCGATGGACCTGCTCTCGCAGGCCGAGCACGACGAGGAGGCCCGGGCGATCCTGATCTCTCCGGACGCCGCGTTCCTGGATCGGGTGGAGGCGGCGATCGCATCGGCCCTTCCCTCGCTCGAACGCGCCGGGGTCATCGCGTGCTCCCTCGCCGCCCACGGCGCGCTGATCGATGTCCGGGATCTCGAAGAGGCGCTTGCGCTGGCCAACCGCCTCGCGCCCGAGCACCTGGAACTATCGGTCGCCGACGCGGAGCGATGGGTTGATCGGGTCCGCCATGCAGGGGCGGTTTTCCTCGGCCCCCATACCCCCGAGGCGTTCGGCGACTACTGCGCCGGCCCGAACCACGTCCTGCCCACCGCGCGGACGGCGCGCTTTTCTTCGCCGCTCGGGGTCTACGATTTCCAGAAGCGCACGAGCCTGATCGGCTGCTCATCGCGCGGGGCCCGGCGCCTGGCGGGAATCGCATCGACGCTCGCGCGCGGCGAGTCCCTGACCGCCCACGCGCGCTCGGCCGAGCTCCGGCGCCAAAGCAGCGCCGGTGCCTGAGTTGCCCGGCAAACCGCTCGTACCGTCGCTGAGCCCCGGGGAGCGGGTCTCGGGGTGGTCAGGCCGTCGAATTCTCTTTGGCGGGGACGGCGAGACGTTGTTTCCAGGGGAGGGGGCAGAATCCGGCGGGCGAGGAGCGGCCGCGGACGATACGGCGCACAACGGGCTTGGCCCCTTCCGCCTCAGATCTCGACCGTCTTGACCGTCGCGATTCCCCGGCCGCCGTCGACCGCGAGCACTTCCCCCGTCGTGTACGGGGCGTCGAGCGCGAGCCACGCGACCGCGCCCGCGACCTCTTCGGCGGAACCGATCCGGCGCATCGGAACCGACTCTACGCCTCTCGCGCGTGCCTGCGGATCGTGGTCGTGCTCGGACCAGAGCGCGATTCCAGGGGCGACGGCATTGACCCGTACCTCCGGTGCGAGCTCCAGCGCGAGCGCCCGAGTGAGCATGATCAGCCCGGCCTTCGCCGAGCAGTACGCGGGATAGCCCGCGATGGGGTTGCGTCCATGCGTGTCCGCGAGGTTGACGACCGAGCCGCGCCTGGCCGCGAGGAAGCTCGCGGCGGCTTGCGTGAGAAAGAACGGCGCCTTGAGGTTGGTGCCGATCAGATCGTCCCACTCCCCCTCCGTCGCGGCACCGATCGGCGTGGGGTAGAAGCTGGAGGCGTTGTTGACCAGCACGTCGAGGGATCCGAAGCGCGAGACGACTTCGGAGACGAACCGCCCGGGCGCGCCGGGTTCGAGGAGATCGCCGCCGACGGCTGCCGCCGATCCCGGGCGTTCGCGGTCGAGCTCACGCACGAGCGTGTGCGCTTCGTCGCGGGAGCGCCGGTAGTGCACCGCGACGCTCAGGCCGCGGCGGTGCAGCGCGCGGGCGACGGCCGCCCCGATGCGTCGGGCGGCGCCGGTGACCAGAGCGACGCCGCTTCTTGTCCCGGTGGCGGGGTTCACCGGCAAGCCGTTGCGCTCTCGGCCATCCGGCGGCGCGAACCGGCCCCTGCCGTTTCGGCGACACCGCATCCAGTGCGGTACGAAGAGCGGCGGCAGGGATGCGTCCCCCGAGCAGCGGGCGTCGCCGGAGTCCTGGCGCGGCCTGGCCCGGTCCTGTTCTTCAAGAGCCACTCCGGCAACATCCGGCAGCAAGGCTCCGGTCGGGTCCGGGGATGCGTGGAGGCGGCATGGCGTCGAAGCTCCCTTGCGTGCGAAACGGGATGATAGCGGCTCCGCCCGAGGGGGAACGATGCGGGCGCTGACGGAGCTTCCCGCCTTCGGCGCCGCCGAACGGGCGCACGTCGAGCGGATGCACGCGCTGGTCCGGGCCGAGGTTGAGGCTCACGGAGGGGCGATCCCGTTTTCCAGGTACATGGAGGTTGCGCTCTACGCCCCCCGGCTCGGTTACTACCGGGCGGGCTGGCGCACCTTCGGCGTCCATGGCGACTTCGTCACCGCGCCCGAGATCACGCCGCTGTTCGGGCGCACCGTGGCCCGCCAGATCGAGCAGGTCCTGTCGTTGACCGGGGCGAGCGAGGTCATCGAGTTCGGGGCCGGCGCGGGGACGCTGGCGGCACAGATCCTGGCCGAGATCACGCCGCGAGGAGTCGTCCGCTACCACATCATCGAGCCGAGCGCCTTGCTGGCCGCGCGGCAGCGCAAGATCATCGCCGCCTCAGCGCCCGATGCGCTCGCCTGCGTCGACTGGCTCGATGCGCTTCCGGCGCCCGGGGTCCGGGGGGTGGTGCTGGCCAACGAAGTCGTGGATGCCCTGCCGGTCGAACGCTTCGAGGTGACCACCAACGGCGTCTCCATGCACTGCGTCGGGTTCGAGGGTGACCGTCCGGTCTGGCGTTCGCGGCCCGCGGCCTCCTGGCTCTCCGAGGCGGTGGAGTCGATCCAGCACGAGATCGGGCACAGGCTGCCGATCGGATACGTTTCGGAGATCGGCCCGACGCGCGACGCCTGGGCCGCGAGCATCGCGGAGCGGCTCGACTGCGGGCTCGTGCTTTTGATGGACTACGGCTTCCCGCGCATCGAGCTCTACCACCCCGATCGTCGTCACGGAACCCTGCGATGTCATTTCCGGCATCGCGCCCACGACGACCCGCTCGTGCTGTGCGGCCTGCAGGACATGACCGCGCACGTCGACTTCAGCGCGCTTGCGGCCGCGTCCGGGCTCGACGTCGCGGGATTCACCACCCAGAGCGAATTTCTCTTCGGATGCGGCCTGCTCGACCTGATCTCCCACACCGAGCCGGGCAGCCCGGAGTTCCTCCGATCGACCGCCCGGATCAAGCGGCTGACGTTGCCCGGCGAGATGGGCGAAGCGATCAAGGTCATGGCCCTCACCCGCGGCATCGAGGCTCCGCTCATCGGTTTTTCCCGGCGTGATCATCGCGGCCGTCTATGAGTCGGCTGCGTGGCGGCAGGAAGTGCCGCGGTTCGAGCACTCGGTCGCGATGGGCGGAGGTTCGCAGGCGGCCGAGCCACGCATTCCTCTCGCTTCGGCCAAGGTATCTCGGCACGACGGCCTCCACGCCGCACGGGGTGATCCCGAGGCGTTCCAGGCCGTTGATCGAGCAGACGCTGTCGATTTTCGTCGAGAGGTAGTTGTCGATGCTGAAAGGCTTGCCCGGCAGGCGTTCGAGCACGCGGGCCTGGAGCCGAGAGAGCCCGTCTCCGAGCCCGACGATAAGCCGCCGGCGGCCGGTGACCCCGGCGGTGTACTCGACCAGCTCGCGGAGCGTGTACGTGCGCGGCCCGCAGAGCTCGTAGCATTCCCCTGCTGTCGCGTCGTCGTCGAGCGCGGCGAGGAACGCCCGGACCACGTCGCCCACGTAGACCGGCGCGAAGCGCGCCTTCGGGCAGGCGAGGGGAAACACGAGCGGCGAAAGCGCGAGCAGGTCCGCGAAGCGATTGAAGAAGCTGTCCTCGGGGCCGAAGATGACGCTCGGGCGGAAGCTCGTGACCGCGATGCCGTCGGTCTCGGCCGCGTGTGCCGCCCGCTCCCCCTGAAACTTCGTGCGCAGGTACTCGCTGGGCACGTCGGCGCCCACCCCGAGCGCGCTCATGTGCAGCATCCGCCCGATGCGGTTGTACCGGCACGCCTCGGCAAGTTTGGCGGGCAGCGCCGTGTGCACGTCTCCGAATCCGCCGCCGGGGCCGGTGTGCGTGTTCAGGATGCCGGCCAGATTGACGGCGGCGTCGCAGCCCGCGAGGTGCAGGCTCAGCTTCGAGACGAGATGGACGTCGGTTTCGACGATCTCGCACGTCGGCATCACCAGCATGTGCCGCGAGCGGCTGCGCCGCCGGGTGAGGACGCGGGTCGCATATCCTGCCCCGGTGAGTGCAGCCACGAGACGGCGGCCGACGAAACCGGAGCCGCCGAGCAGCGCGATCCTCTTCTTCGCCATGGTCCGGGAGTTTGCGCGGGGGCGCGTAGTTTCGCGATCGTCAGGCGGCACGGTCAAGGCGGAACGCGTCCGCCCGCAAGAACTGCTGCCCGCCGCGTCGCCACGCGAAGCGGTCCTGCCCTGCGCCAGGCGTGCCGATGCCGTGTATCATCCCGGCCCGTCACGCGCGCTCTCCAGCGCCCGACCCACCGCCGATTTCAATGATGTCCTGCTGGCTCGACGAGGTGCACTGGAACGAGGAGGGGCTCGTACCGTGCGTGGTGGAGGACGTTCACTCCGGACGGCCGCTGATGCTGGCGTGGATGAATCGCGAGGCGTTGGGACTCACCGCGCGCGAAGGCCGCGCGGTGTTCTGGTCGCGGTCGAGGCGGCGCCTCTGGCGCAAGGGGGAGCAATCCGGCCACGAGCAGCGGGTGCGCGAGATTCGACTCGACTGCGACGCGGATACGGTGGCGCTGGTGGTCGAACAGGTGGGGGGGATTGCCTGCCACACCGGGCGCGAACGGTGCTTCTACCGGCGCCTCGAAGAGGGCAGATGGGTCGATGTCGAGCCGGTGCTCGTTTCGCCGGAGCGGATCTACGGCAGCGGGCGCTGAAACGTGGACGACGTACTGGACAGGCTCGCCGAGGCCATCGAAGCGCGCAAGGAGGCGTCGGCCGACGAATCCTACGTCGCGTCGCTGTACGCGGGCGGGGTCAACGCGATCCTCAAGAAGGTGGGTGAGGAGGCGACCGAGGTGGTCATCGCGGGCAAGGACGGCGATCCCGGCGCACTCGTGCACGAAGTCGCGGATCTGTGGTTCCACTGCCTGGTGCTGCTCGCGGCGCACGGCGTGCGGCCCGGGGCGGTGACCGGCGAGCTGGCCCGGCGGTTCGGGGTCTCCGGCTGCGAAGAGAAGGCTCGCCGCGCGTGGGCGCGACGCGGGGAAGGGTCGATTTTGCGCTAAAGTCTTGACCGAAAGGGCGATCGGGCCCGGGAGGTCCAGGAGAAGGCTATGGGAATCAGCATCTGGCAGCTCTTGATCGTACTGGTCATCGTGCTGCTGCTCTTCGGCACGAAGAAGCTTCGAAACATGGGCGGCGACCTCGGTGCCGCGATCCGCAACTTCCGGGGCGCGGTGAAGGAAGGCGGGGAAGAGGCGAAGGAAGCGGCGGAGGCGGCCCAAATCGAAAACGATGCAGAGGCGGACCGGAACCCGAGCACCGCATCTGCATCCACGAAGGAGCGCGAGAGCGCTTGATGCGCTTTGTCCGGTCCTTGGTTCCCACCGTCTTTCCCCGGAAGGGAAGGGCCCGGATTCGGACGCCGGTGCCGCTGCATCCGGAATCGCCGTCCGGCTTCCCGGAACGTCGCGCATCGGTGGTCGTTGCGCGCGCTGCCCCGTTCCACCCGCGGCGGACCGCTCCCTGCCTGACGCAGGCTTCCAGGAGCGGGCATTGACGCGGGTGCAGTCGCATCGGGAACCGCCGTCCGGCTTCCCGGGTGTCGTGCTCGTGGACGCCGTGCGCGACGCCGCCCCTTTCAACCCGCTGTCGGGCCCCTTTCCATGTTTGACGTAGGCTTCCAGGAGTTGGCGCTCATCGGGGTGATCGCGCTGATCGTGGTCGGCCCCGAGCGCCTGCCGAAGATGGCGCGCACCGTGGGGCTGTGGATGGGCAAAATCCGCTACTACGTGAGCCAGGTCAAGAACGACATCGAGCGCGAAGTACGCGCCCAGGAACTCAAGGAGATGCTCGACAAGCCGGCGGGCGGACTCGATGACCTGCACAAGGTCGCCGAAGAGACGAAAGACACGCTCAACGAGGCGAAAGCCGCGATCGAGGGTGTGCCGACCGGCCTCTCGACTCCGAACGAGCCCGCCGCGGGGTCGATCTTCCCGGCCGAGCCGCCGGGGCCGGGCGTCAGGCCCGCGCAGGCGGATTCAGCACGGGCCGGGCCGGCCGCATCGGACCCCGCGGCCGTGGAACCGGCCCTGAAGGACTCGGCCACACCGGACCCGGTGGTGACGGAAGCGGCGTCAGGGGAATCGCCGGCGGCTGATCCTGCCACGGCGAGATCGGTCACGACCAGGCCGCCGGCGACAGGCGAGGGAGCCGGCAAGCACGATGCGTCCGCTGCTGCGGCAGCCGTCGGCGAACGATGAGCGATCGAGCAAAGGATTCCGGATCCGGGGACGGCGAGGACTCCCAAGCCGAGATGACCTTCGTGGAGCATCTCGTGGAGCTCCGCGACCGGCTGCTCCGCGTGGTGCTGGTGGTGGCGGTCCTGCTGCTGTGCCTGATGCCCTTCGCCAACCAGCTCTACGCGCTGCTCGCCGCGCCCCTGCTGGCCGAGATGCCGATGGGCTCGCGCATGATCGCCACCCAGGTGGCGTCCCCCTTCCTCACCCCGTTCAAGCTCGCCCTGGTCGCCGCGATCCTGATCGGGATGCCCTACATCCTGTACCAGTTCTGGGCCTTCGTCGCGCCGGGACTCTACCGCCACGAGAAACGGCTCGTCTTTCCGCTCATGGTCTCGAGCTCGTTCCTGTTCTACCTCGGGATGGCGTTCGCCTACTACGTGGTGTTCCCGCTCATGTTCGCGTTCTTCCAGGCGGTGGCTCCGGAGGGCGTGGAGATCGCGACCGACATCAGCAGCTACCTGGATTTCGTGCTCAAGATCTTCTTCGCGTTCGGGCTGGCGTTCGAAGTGCCGATCGCGACCGTCGTGCTCGTGTGGACCGGGTTCACGACGCCGGAATCGCTGGGGGAGAAGCGGCCCTACGTCATCGTCGGGGCCTTCGTGGCCGGGATGCTGCTCACGCCTCCGGACATGATATCGCAGACGCTGCTCGCACTGCCGGTGTGGGCGCTGTTCGAGCTCGGAGTGGTCTTCGCGAAGCTCTACATGCGCCGCGAAGCCGGCCGCAATACGAGCGGCGCGAGCGCGGGTTGACAAGGCGTCGCCTGCTCCCCCCGCTCCGCCGGTGGCGTCCGCTCTTTCTTCTGGTGACCTGACGTGCGATGCGGGATAGACTTGGCTCCGCGCATCCGGCGAACGCGCTTCCCGCGGGGCCGGATACGTCACCATCGCCCGCGGTGAGAGGGGTAGGCCAAGGGGTCCGGGCGTTGCGCCGATCACGGATTCGCCGGGGCGGCGAGAGCGCGGCGTCGATCGAAAGAGGAGGAGATCCATGCTGTCAGGGCTGATCGACATGCCGTGGTGGGGCTATGTCCTCGCCACCCTTGCGATGACCCACGTCACGATCGCGGCGGTCACGATCTACCTGCATCGCCACCAGGCGCACCGGGCGCTCGACCTCCACCCGGCGGTGGCGCACTTCTTCCGGTTCTGGCTGTGGCTCACGACGGGCACCGTCACCGAGGAGTGGGTCGCGGTGCACCGCAAGCACCACGCCTGCGTAGAGTCGGAGGAGGATCCGCACAGCCCGAAGATCCACGGGATCAGGAAGTTGTTGCTGGAAGGGGCGGAGCTGTACCGGATCGGCGCACGCGATCCGGAGACGATCGCCAAGTACAACCACGGGTGCCCGGACGACTGGCTCGAACGCAACGTCTACAAGCCGTACACGGATCGCGGCTACTACCTCCTGCTGCTCATCGACGTGGTCCTGTTCGGGCCCATCGGCATCACGATCTGGGCGGTCCAGATGCTCTGGATCCCCATTCTCGCGGCCGGCGTCATCAACGGGGTCGGCCATTGGTGGGGCTACCGGAATTACGAGACGCAGGACATCTCCACGAACATCGTCCCCTGGGGCGTCCTCATCGGCGGTGAGGAATTGCACAACAACCACCACGCGTTCGCGAGCTCCGCGAAGCTATCGAGCAAGCCGTGGGAATTCGACGTCGGATGGGCGTACATCCGCATGCTCGAATTCCTCCGTCTCGCCAGGGTCAAGAAGCTTCCGCCCGAGGTGGTCATGGTGCCCGGCAAACGCGACCTGGACGTCGAGACGGTTCAGGCGCTCGTCTCCAACCGGTTCCACGTCATGGCCGACTATGCGAAGCGCGTGCTGAGCCGGGTGCACGCCGAGGAAATCGCGAAGATCGAATCGAGCCGGCGCGGATTCCTGAAACCGGTGCGATCGCTGCTCATCCGGGAGGAATCGCTACTGAGCGGGGAGGCGAGACAGCGTCTGGAACGGGCCCTCGCCTACAGCGACGCGCTCAAGACCGTCTACCGGTCAAAACGCCAGCTCCAGGCGTTGTGGCAGCAGCGCCATGCGACCCATGAACACTTGGTGGAAGCGTTGCGCGAGTGGTGCCGGCAGGCTGAAGGGAGCGGCGTCCGGGCGCTCGCGGAGTTCGCCCGGACGTTGCCCGCGTACTCGATGCGTGTCGAGGGTCTCGCCGTATGACGCACCGCGGGAGCTCTCGCCGCATTTGACGTGCTGGTGAAAACTCGAGTTTTCGGGATTCGCTGACCGAAATGGATTCTCGCTACCCGCACCCGCTTTCGCGGGCACAAGCTTCGCGGGAATCCATCGCCTGATTCAGGTATTTTGAATCCCGAAACTTGCGAGGTGAAAAAAAGCCACCCAACGGGCGGCTTTTTCTTTCCGGTTCGAGCTGTCCGGCGCGCGGCTACTTGATCTTGCCTTCCTTGTAGGTGACGTGCTTGCGGGCGACGGGGTCGAATTTCCGGATCTCCATCTTCCCCGGCGTCCGGCGCTTGTTCTTGGTGGTGGTATAGAAGTGTCCGGTGCCGGCGCTTGAGTTCAACCGGATCTTGTCGCGCATCTCGTGTTCTCCATCGTTGGAGCCGGTTCAGTCCTTCACAGGCCGAGTCGCTAGATCTTGCGGCCGCGCGCCCGCATCTCCGCGAGCACGGTTTCGATCCCCTTCTTGTCGATGATCCGCATGCCCTTCGACGAGACGCGAAGCCGGACGTGGCGTTTTTCGCTCGGAACCCAGAACCGATGCCTGTGCAGGTTGGGCAGGAAGCGACGCTTCGTTTTGTTGTTGGCATGGGAGACGTTGTTTCCGGTGATCGGACGCTTCCCGGTGACGTCGCACACTCTGGACATGGCTCGATCTTCCCGCGGGTGGCGTGCGGTGGACAAGACCACGCCTTATATCAGGGGCCGTCCCGTAAAGCAAACGGGCGTCATTGGCTAAGGCCCGTCCGCCACGGAGCCGGAACCGGACTGTCGAGGTCGTCCGGGCAGGGCGACGGGAGGCCGTTTCCCGGGAGAGGGAGCGGAATGCGGATGGCGACGGTACATTCTGCGGATCTCTTGTCCGTGGGCCATCCGCCAAAGGTTCGGGGACATGCTGTCCGGTGTGGGGTTGCGGTTGTTCGGGAAGGGGGATGCGTGGATGGCCGATTCCGGCGTGGTGCCCAAGTCGAAGTCGCAACGAAAGCGCGAGTCGCTCGCGCTCCAGGCTCTTGGCGAATCGCTGGTCGCCTTGCCCGAAGGCGATCTCGCCCGTCTTCCTCTCTGGCCCGAGCTCGAAGCCGCGGTCGCCGGTGCGCGAGGACTGGAGCGCGCCGCCTTGCGACGCCAGATCCGGTACATCGGACGCATGCTCCGGGAGGGTGACGCCGATCCGATCGTCCGGGGCCTCGACGCCTCACGCCGGCCCGGCCGGCGTGAGGCGGCACGCCACCGAAGGCTCGAAAGGCTGCGCGACGTCCTGATCGGTGACGACGAGGCTCTCGACCGCGTTCGCGAAGCAGGCCCGGATCTGGATGTCCGAAAGCTGCGGCGACTCGTCGCCGCCGCGCGACACGAACGCGCGGGCGGGTCCGGGACCGCGAACGCGCGACGCCTGTTCCGTTTCCTCCGGGACAGTGGGATCGACAATTGAAGGTGTTGACATTGACGGCGACGGGTCCCATACGGGCAGGAAGGGTCGGAGAACCGCCGCTACCCGCCCAGGGCCGGCGCTCGCGCACCGTGCGGGCGGGAACGGAGCTCGGGAACGCAGGTCAACGGTGCCGGCTCCGTCTTCCGGGACGTGAGGCTCGATCGCCGAGTGGGACGACGACCCTGGGGCCCACGGGAACGGGAGAGCGTATCCGGGGATCCGTGCGGACGGCGCCGGCTCGGCGTCTTCTGAAAACGGCGGTCCGAACGCCGAAGGCGCCGGTGGTTCGACGCTCCGCGCGGGCGGTGCGGCTCGCCGCGTATCTTGTCTGCGTGCTCGGTCTGCTGTCGCCTGCCGCGTCCGATGCGATCGGACCGGTGGTGGATCCCGTCGGCCGGGACCCCGGTTCCGGGATGATCGATGCGGCCGGGCCGGTGGCGCGGATCCTCGGCCGGGACGCCGGTTCCGGGGGGTTCGAGCGCGCGCTCGGACCGCGCCGGTTCGAGTTCCCCCGCGACCATGGTCCCCACGAACGGTTCCGTACCGAGTGGTGGTATTTCACCGGTCAGCTCGCGACCCCCGCGCGACGCCGCTTCGGGTTCCAATTGACGTTCTTCCGTGTCGCGCTCACCTCCTCGGCGCCTCCACGATCGTCGCGATGGGCAAGCCACAACGTCTACATGGCGCACTTCGCGGTAACCGACGTCGAGACCGGGGCGTTCCACGCTTTCGAGCGTTTCGCGCGCGGCGCGGCCGGGCTCGCGGGCGCACGCGCCGCGCCGTTCCGCGTCTGGGTCGAGGATTGGGAGGCGGTGTCGGCCGGCGAGGCGTTTCTTCCGCTCCGCCTGCGCGCCTCCCGCGGCGCGGTCGCTCTGGACGTGGAACTGCGTCCGGGCAAGCCCTGGGTCGCCCAGGGCGACCGGGGCTTCAGCGTAAAGAGCGATCAGCCCGGGAACGCCTCCTATTACTATTCGTTCACGCGCCTTCCCGTGGCCGGGTCGTTGCGCGTGGACGGAACCGGGCATCGGGTTTCAGGGAACGCCTGGGTCGATCGGGAATGGAGCACGAGCGCCCTCGGTTCCGGGCAGATCGGGTGGGACTGGTTCGCGTTCCACCTCGACGACGGCCGCGACTTCATGTTCTACCGGCTCCGGCGCCGAGACGGCACCGCCGATCCCGCGAGTGCCGGCGTGCTCGTCGACGTCGACGGGCGGGCGCGGCGCCTCGCCGCGGACGACGTCACACTGGAGGTGCTCGACACTTGGACGAGTCCGGATGGAGGCGCGGCGTATCCGGGTCGCTGGTCCGTGCGGGTTCCCGCCCTGGCCCTCGCGTTCGAGGTGGAGCCGCTCGCCGCGGATCAGGAACACCGGGGACGCTTCCGCTATTGGGAGGGCGCGGTGCGGGTTCGGGGCGCGGACGGAGCGCCGGTGTCCGGCTCGGGCTACGTGGAGCTGGTCGGCTACGCGCGCTGACGTTTGACGGCGCGGGTGCGGTTGCGGGCGCCCGGCGCTTCTGTTGTCTGGCTTTCGCGCACCGAGCGGGCGCAATCGGCGCGTCACATCGGGTGCAGCGACGGGAGTCCGCCTCCCGCGACGGTGCGCCGCCGTTCCGGCGGCGGCTCGATCGCGCGGGGAAGCCGGGCAGCCAGCGGCTCTCCGATCCAGGCGGCGTCCTCGTCCGACCACAGCGCGCGGTCGAGGACCAGGACCGCTTCGGCGAAAGATTCCTTGGAGAACGGCTCGCCGCGGACCCGCGCCGCGAGGGCGACGAGGTCGCGGGGAGGCGATTCGGGCCAAGCCACCTCGGCCCAGCCGAGCAGGGCGTCACGCGCCGCGCGTGGGGAGGCGTCGCGGCAGGCATCCAGCACGCGGCGCCGTGCCGCGGCGAGGTTTCGCGGCAGGCGGGGGGGTTCAGGGGGCTCCGAAGGCGCGACACCCCCGCGACGGAGCCGGCCCCGAGCATGCAGCAGCGCTCCCAGCGTCGCGAGCCAAGCGACGGCCAGAGCCGCGCTGAAGCCCTGCCAGAGCCGCCGATCCGGGGCCGGGGCGGACGTCGTCTCCGCGATGGCGTCGAGTACGGGACGGGCCGGTTGCGCGGTGACCGGGGCCGCCGCTACGTTCACCGTCCGGGCCGGGATCCGGGCGGTGCGGGATGCGTCCGCCTCAACGTCCCACCACTGCACCTGAATCTCCGGGAGCCTCAGCGTTCCCGCTTCGCCCGGCACCATCGCGATGCGCTGGACGCGGGCTCCGTGCACGGCGTCGCGGTCGGTGCGGGTCACAATGGAGGGCCGGTCGGGATAGAGCCGAACGGGGCCGAGCTCGGGGAGGTCGATCGGCGGGAGTTGTTCGCCGGTGAGCCCCACCGCGTCGAGGCGCAACGTCCAGGTCACCGGTTCTCCTGCCACGAGACGGGGAGGATCCTCGGGCCATTCCTCGGCGAGGGTGATCGCGCGGGCCGGCAGCCACGGCGTTGCGGCCGCGGGAGGGCGAGGCTTCACCATCACCTCGACGGGCTGTGACGCGAGACGCACTTGGCGCCCCTCGCCGAACAGCCGGCTTGTGGCCGGCGCGGTACCCGTTTCGGCGAGGCGCGCGTCGAGCCGGACCGCGGGCAGGGCGAGCCGCCCGCTCACCTGCGGAAACACTGCAAAGCGGCGCTCGATGACCCGATGGCGCCGGCCGTTGACGATCCTGGTGTACGCGGCATCCTTGCCGAGGCGGTGGGTGACGGCGCCTTCCGGGGTGAAGTCCGAGAGCGACGCTTCGAGGAACTCCACCGCCCGATAGATTCTGACGGTGTACGTAAGCTGGGACTGGACGTAGACCTCCTCCGGCCCCACGTGCGTCTCGATGAAGACGACCCGTCCACCCGGCGCGTCCGCCGCGGCAGCGGGCAGGACCTCCAGCTCGATCGCCGGGCTGGTCATGGTTCCTACCGGCAGAGGGCCGGCGGTGAGGCGCCCCGATCGTCTGGGGGCCACCTCGATGATCCACCGGGTCAGGGTGCTCCGGCGGCCGTTGGCGATGGTGATCTGCGTGCTGGACGATTGTCCGAGGATCTCGAAGTCGCGCCGGAGCGGCTTGAGGTCGGGCTGCACGCCGCCGGTCCCGGCATCCACCTCGACGATCAGGCGCACCGTCTCATCGGCGCGGATCGGGTTGCGCTCGAAGCGGGCGTCGATGGCTTGGGCCCGGGCTTCGCCGAACGCGAGCGCCGCGAGTGTCGCGGCTGCCATGATCACCGCGGTCGCCCCCGGAAGAGACCGCGGGCTCATACGCGCCGGATCCAGCGCTCGCACGCGGCGAGCGCGCGCGGCACGTCGAAAGAGCGTTCGCGCGCGTAGGGGGCGTCGAGCAGGGCGGTGCGCACCGCCGCTCCAATCCCGGGCAGGCTCGATTCGAGCCAGGCGATCCAGCGGTCGTCGGCCAGTCCCGCCACTTCTTCGCGCGGGCAGCGGGAGAGGGCGACGCGGCGTACGAGTGTGGACAACTCCATCGCGATCTCCGCACACGGCGCGCCGGCTTCGTGACGAGCACGCAGGGTCCGCAGGTGCACGAGTGCCTCGCGTCGTGCGCGCCCGGCACGCCACCGCCGCGCGGTGATGAATGCGGCGGCGATCACCGCCACCGCCGCGAGGGCGCAGACCGCGGCCCATCCGGGCGCTGGAGGCCAGAGCCCTGGCGCGTCGGGGACGTGGATGTCGCGTAGTGCGAAGAGCGGGTCGGTGGGGTTCGGCGGCGGATTCACGGGGATGCGCGGGGCGGCGGAATCATCGGGGCGGGGCAGGGCGGGAACCCGGGCAGCGGGCCTGCCCACCCAACGTTCCGCGGAGTACAGCCCGGACGTCGTCGCCGCAGCCGATACGTACCAGCACCGCGCCGGCGCGGCGGCACACGGCGCCGAGCCGGGCCTCGACACCCTCGAAGCGGCGGGTGACGGCGCGCGCGACCTCGCCGGAGCGGGCGTCCAGGATCGCGGTACGCCGGCCGTCTCCGATCGGGTAGCGGGCCGGCGGCGGAGCGGTGGATTCGAGCCGATCGTAGATCCATACGCAGAGCAGGTCGCCGTGCTCGCGCAGCCTCGCGAGCTGTGCCGCGGTACGGTCCTCCATCTCGCTGAAGTCGCTGATGACGACAACCAGCGTTCCGGGCCGCGCGACGCGGCGTGCGCGCGGCAGTGCGCTCCCGATCCCGTTTTCGCCCCCGTCCCCCTTGGTCCGGGACCCTTGCTCGATCTCGACGAGGGCGCGAATGAGCCCGAGTGTTCCGCCGCGTCCTGCCGCGACCCGGGACTCGACCGTGCGTGCGCCCGCAAAGACGAGCCCTCCGACCCGGTCGCCGCCGCCGGCCGCGGTCCATGCGAGCAGCGAGGCCGATTCCGCCGCGATCACCGACTTGAAGGCCCGCCGGGTGCCGAAGCGCATGCGTGTGCCGAGATCCACGACGAAGAGGATCGGGCGCTCGCGCTCCTCGTGGAACAGCTTGGTATGAGGGCGGCCGGTGCGTGCGGTGACCCTCCAGTCGATGCTGCGGATGTCGTCGCCGGGCAGGTAGGCCCTCGACTCCGAGTACTCCATCCCGCGCCCGCGGAATCGTGACGCCCGCACCCCCGAACGCCCGCCGCGACTCGGACGACGCCCTTTCAGGGAGAGGCCGGCGGCACGCCCCCGCAGGCCCACGAGATCGGCGGCGGAGAACGTTACGCCCGAAAGGCCCCACCGGCCGGAGCGGCGGGCGTCTCCACCGGCGTTCAGGAAGGGGGTGACCGGCGTGTTCACAGGGCCGCCTCCGGTGCTCACGGCGCTGCCGGCGTTCATGATGCCTCCACTGGCGCTCACCATGCGTCACCGGTGTTTCCGGCACCGGCATCGGGGTTCACGCCGTCGCGGGTGTTCACGACGCCGCCGGCATACGGTGCCGCTCCTGACGTTCGCGGCGCCGGAGCCGGCGTTCACGGCACCGCTACCCTTGAGAGCAACGCCTCGATCACCCGGTCCGCGTCGACGCCCTCGGCCTCGGCGTCGAAGGTGAGCAGCACCCGGTGCCGGAGCACGTCGTGGGCGATGGCCTGGACGTCGTGGGGCGCGACGTAGTCGCGGCCGTCCAGCCACGCATGGGCGCGCGCGCACCGGTCGAGGGCGATGCTGGCGCGCGGGCTCGCGCCGAACGCGATCCAGCGCGCGAGGTCGTCGCCGTAGCGCGCCGGGGTGCGCGTCGCGAGCACCACCTCCACGAGGTAGCGTTCCAGCCCCTCCGAGAGGTACACGCCGAGCACCTCGCGCCGTGCCTCGAAGATGGCCGGCGCATCTACCCGCTCCGCCCCGCCGTCCGATCCGCCGGGAGCGATCGAGCGGCTCGCCTCCTCGCGCGCGAGGCGCAGGATCGCCTGCTCGGCCTCTCCGGTCGGGTAGCCGATCCGCACGAAGAGCAGGAAGCGGTCGAGCTGGGCCTCGGGCAGGGGGTAGGTGCCCTCCTGCTCGATCGGGTTCTGGGTCGCCATGACGAGGAACAGCGCGGGGAGCGGATAGGTGGTGCGCCCGACCGTGATCTGGCGCTCCGCCATCGCTTCGAGCAATGCGGACTGCACCTTCGCGGGGGCCCGGTTCACCTCGTCGGCGAGCAGCACGTTGTGGAACAGCGGGCCGCGCTGGAACACGAAGCTCGCGGTCTCCGGGCGGTAGACCTCGGTGCCGGTGAGATCGGCGGGGAGCAGGTCGGGGGTGAACTGCACCCGGTGGAAGTCGCCCTCGATGCGGGCGGCGAGCGCCTTCACCGCAGTCGTCTTCGCGAGCCCCGGCGCACCTTCCACCAGCAGGTGGCCGTCGGCGAGCAGGGCGATGAGGAGCCGGTCGACGAGCGCCTCCTGGCCGATGATCCGGGTGCGCAGGGCGCCGCGCAGCCGGCCGAACTCGCGCTGTGTCCGTGAAGCCTCCGGCGCCGTGAGCGTGGCGTCGTTCATGTCTTCGATCGTGGCGGGAATGTTGCGCGGCGGGATTTTAGCGCACGGCGGACGTGTGAAGGTCGGCCTTGTGCACGGGATCGGCAGGTAGTGAAGTATTCCCCATCCTGGAAGCCGCCGGCGCAGCGGTTTTCCGTGAAGCTGCGGAAATTGGTTTTCCAATGAAGCTGCAGGAATTTTCTTGACACGTCAAGATTTCTGGTATAGACGAGACGCCATGCTGACCAAACGGCACGCATCGGCACGGGATCTGGACGGGGTCATCGACCTCGAGCGCCTCCGTTCCGGCTCGTCCACCAGCCTGGAACGGGACGCCGCCCGCTTCCTGGAGCTCACCTGGCCCTCGTCGGACGTCCACGCCCTCGTCGGCGGGTTGAGCCATCGCTTCAACGGCGGCTCGCAGGCCGGCACCATCCTCGCCCACTCCGCCAAGGGTCTCGGCAAGTCCCACGCACTGCTGCTGGGATACCACCTGTTCTCAAGCCCCGGGATCGCCCGGAGGTGGGCAGGGTCGCATGGCTACGACTGGACGCCGCCCGACGACACGCTGCCGGTGGTCCGGAAGCTGACCGACCGGGCGCTCCCGGACGATGCCCTGTGGTCGCTGGTCGCGGCGCATCTCGGCGCCGACTGGCCCGGTGAACGGCCACCGGACCTGGACGCGCTGCGCACGGACCTCGGCGACCGGCACGTGGTCCTGATCCTCGACGAGCTGGAACGCGGCATCGGCAGCATTCGCGACCCGGCCCGGCAGCAGCAGAACCTGGGCTTCCTGCAAATGCTGAGCGAGGAGGCCAACCGGGGACGCCGGATCACGCTGTTCGCGGCAGTGTACGACGGCAGCCGGGAGCCCGGCTCGACACTGAAACGCACCCCCCGCATCGAGCTGCGCTTCCGCGACGCCGACGATCGCGCCGCCATCGTTCGGCACCGCCTGTTCTCCAACGCGGACACCTGCGATCGCGATGCGGCACGCACCGTCGTCCGCTCCTACGTGAACACGTGGCGAAAGTTCGGCATCGAGACGCCGGCTCCCTACCTCGAACGGATGGAACGCGCCTTTCCCTTCCTCCCCGACCTGATCGAGCTGATCTTCGAGCGCATCACGGAGAGCGGCGGCTTCCAGGGCACACGCAGCGCCCTGGGGCTGCTCGGCGCCATGCTGGACGCCATGGACAGCGGTGGGGACGACGGCAGGGACGGCGGCAGGGACGGCGGCAGCGTCCTGATGAGTGCGGCGCACTGCAAGGTCACCGACCGCGCCTGCACGGATCGCTTGCAGGACCTCGACCCCACCGGCACGTTGATCAACTGTGCGGCGTCGAACCAGCGCGACCTGGCCGGGCAGCCCTTCTCCGAGGCCATTGCATCGGCGGTGCTGCTGGCCAGCGTCGTTCCCGGCGGTGGCGCACGGGGACTCGGCCGCGACGACCTCGTCCGCCACGTCACCGCACCCGGCGCGGACCCCAACCGCCTGCACGCCGGGATGGACGCCTTCTCCCGGTTCGGAACGAACTTCCACGAACGCGAGGGGCGCTTCTTCTTCGACTCGGAAGAGAACGAGTACGCCAAGGTCGAGCTGGAAGCCGTCAAGCTCAACGACGAGACCGCCCGCGCGGAGCTGGTGCGCATCTGGCAACGGGACGTGTTCCGCGACACCCGGCACAGCGTGGTGTTCCAGGACCCGGCCACGACCCGCCAGGCACTCGAAGCCCTGGACCGCAAGCCTCCCCGCTACGTGCTGGCCCCCCGCCGGCTCTCGGCGCCGGAGCGCCACGGCCTCTACACGGGCCTGGAGCGCCGCAACCAGATCCTCCTGCTGGAGCCGCGCGACGCCCGCGTGGACCATCTGGCCCATCCGGACATGCTGGCGCTGGCCCGCGGCATCCGTGCCGCGGCCCAGCTCGCCGAATCCGCATCGAGCGGTGAGCGCCGCAACCGCTTCGAGCGTATCGCCAGGGAGCGCACGCAGGAGATCGTGCGCCTCCTGAAGTCGGCCGGGCTCGTCTACGTCCGAATCGACGAGTGGGCCGAGGCGCCGGACCGGACGATCTTCGAGGAAGAGAGCCTGGGCTCGGCGAGCACGCGGGAAGAGGTCCTGACCTTCCTCCGCACCCGGATATTTCCCGGCTCCCTGTTCGAGGAGCACCTTCGGGACCGGCTCGACGACTTCTTCGACCGGCGCGTGGACCGGATCGATCGGGTCTATCGCAATACCCTGGGCTTCCCGGTCCCCTTGACGGTGGACATGGTCTCCAAGGCGCTCGTGTCGCTGGCCGGGGACCCGGCCCGCATCGCCGGCCTGCAACACACCCGAGGCCACTTCTGCGCCGAGCGCGTCAGCCTCACGGAGCCGGAACTCGCGGCAGCGGTCCTCGTGCCGCCGTGGCCTGCAAGCGTCCCGCGACCCGAACCCCGTCCGCCCGGAGCCGGAGCTTCGCCCGAGGCCACACCCCCCGGGGGCGATGCAGGGTCCAAGCCGGAAACGGAGCCCGGCGGGGAGCCGCCATCGGTATCCGACTCCCCTGCGGTATCCGACCCCCCTGGCGCCATGACCGAGGAACGCGCCACCCCCCATTGCCGCGGCCGGGGCGAGCTGCGCCAGCAGACGGCGGCGCGGCTCGTGGACGTCGATGATCCCGTCGTCCACTCCGTGCGGTTCACGATCTACGCGAGCTACACCGACCACGACCTCGCGAGCCAGCCGGCCGCCTGGCGCGGCGCCCTGAGCGGCACGGGGGACCTCGACGTACAGATCGACGTCACGGTGCAGGGACCGATGGACAAGGCCACCCTGGAACAGCATTGCGAGCAGCTTCCCGACGTCCCGGACGCCACCTACGCGGCACGGTTCCGCATCGAAGCGCCGGCGGCGGGCGAGGCGCCGGCGGTGAATGTGGCGCCGGAGGCGGAAGTGTCATGAGCGCTCCCGTGGTGAGCCAGGCGCCGGCGGTGAACGAGACGCCGGAGACGGAGGCGTCGTGAGCACCGTAATCCCAACGCACAGAAGCGCGGGGTTCCTCTCCGTGGGCGAGGCGCCGGAGGCGGTTGCATCGTGAGCGCGCCCGTGCTGAAGCCCGGTTACCTCGATCGATTGACGAGGCCCGGCCCGCGACTGCCCGGTCTGTCGAGCTGGCTTCTGCACGAGGTCTGGAGTGAAGCCGCGTTCGAGGCGGCCGGCGGTTCCCCCCAAGCCTACCTGCTCGATGGCGAGCGCTGGGTGAACGCCCTGGAAACCCTGATGACCGCGGCCGGCGACCGCCTGTATGCCGAGCTCGCGGACCCGCCGTCCGAGCGGTCCGGCATCGGCGGGTTCATGAACGAGAACCCCGGCGCGGCGGTGGTGGTGCTCGACGGCTGCTCCTTGCGGGAGATCCCCCGACTGCTCCGGTTGGCCCGAGATTCGGGGCGCAAGGTGCGGAGCCTGGACTGTGGGCGCGCGGCGCTGCCGAGCGACACGGAGGCCTTCGTCGGGAGGCGCCTGGGCCTGGGGTTGCCCGAGATCGGCCCGTCGAAGCTCACGTCGCGGGCCGAATTGCGGGAGCGCGGCATCCGCTGCTTCTATTTCGGCAATCCGGGGGACCACCACACCATCGACGCGGCCCCCGGTCCGCTGCTGCTGTGGAGCCGCTTCCCGGACCAGCGCTACACCGACAGCACCGCGGTCGACGAGACCCTGTACGACGCCCTGTGGGACGGCCTGGAGCTGGCTTGGCAGCGCACGGTTCAGGCGGTCCCGCTCGACCGTCCGGTCCTGGTCACCAGCGACCACGGCTACGTCTTTCTCGGCGCCGGCCTGAGCGATCCTTCCCTGAAGGGCGTTGACCGCCCGCTGGAAGGCAAGCGGTTCAGGACCTTCGGCCCCGACGAGGCACTGCCCGCATCCCGCCCCGGACTGTGGGTGGATCGGAAACGCCGGCTCGCCATGCTCGCCGGCCGCTGCCACAACCGCCCCCAGGCACCCTCGGCGTCGCGCTCCGTGTACCGCCACGGCGGACTGACCCTGATGGAAATGCTGACCCCGTGGCTGGTCCTGGAGCCGGCGACCTGCACGGTATGGTTTGAGTAATGTATAGCGGAAGTGGATGCGTCGGGTACGGGGGCACGTCCCACGGACCGGCGCGAAGCCATGGGAAAGGACGGTGAGAGAGAGAAGCATCGCAAGAGCGCGGACGCTGGATGCGCCGATGACGATCAACGACGAGATGCGACTGCTGGTAAACATCTTACGCAGGGCAACAGGGCCCGAGAAGCTCGTACTGGGCGGAGGGGCGCTCCTGGAAGCGCTGTGGCATCACAGAAGATCGACAGACATCGACTTCTTCGTGGAGCAGAGGGACACGGTCAACGTGATTCGGGACCTGGACCCGAATCGGGACGAGATGCAGTGGGTGCTCGATAAGCTGAGGCAAGTCGGGGAATGTCATACGGAGGGGCCGGAAGCGAAGGGAGCATTGATGCGTGGACACGTGCGCAACGTGCCGTTCACGATCTACCCGAGCGAGAGCCTCTACGAACGGCGCAACCGCAGGCGGACGATCACCGGAGTGAAGGCGAAGTGGGCGACGATCGCCGAAGTGTTCGCAGGGAAAATCGGGGATCGGTGGGTGAGGGACCTGGCAGAAAGAGGATCGGGAAAAGACTGGGCGCCGCCGATCCGCGACGTATACGACATGGCGGTGGCGCGGACACGAGCACCAAGGGAGATCCAGACGGTGTTGGAGCGGATCGCCGAGGAGACACGTCGAACATTGAGCAGAGCACTGGCCGAAGTGACGGAACACGGCTTCGCGCAGGATACGAAGAACCTGGTGGAGGCGAAATACCAGGTGGATCCGGCGGGAGCGGCAAACCAGATAGGACGGGCACTCGCAAGCGCCAACGTGGAAGAGATCGAAAACGTATACCCACGGGAAGCGCCGAAGAGGGACCAGGGGCGGGAAAGATGAGCATGAGCGACATCCGGGCGTACATCGGTGAACCGCGACGGAGACGGATCGCAGGACACGTCCTGCACAAGCGATGCGCAGGGATGGAGGGCAAGCCGAGCGGAGAAGAAGCCGCAGACGCGGTGAGGAGGCTGGCGTCGGGAGAACCAACGGAAAAAGATGAAGAAGCATGGGAATGGGCGTTGCCGGGGATGCGCGACGATGAGCTGAAGCTCCTGATGGGATGGGGCGCAGTCAAGCCGCGGGCACTGGCGCGGCGCAGGGTGCGTTCGGGGGAAAACGGTCCGTCGAGAAGGAGGAGAAACGGCTGATCGAGATGGCGAAAGGGATCCGGCTGCACGGCGCAATGATCTGCGGGAGCAGGGAAGATCTGGGACCGGAGGCACTGAAGGCGGCGAAACGGCTGGACCGGACAAAGGGGGACGGACAAGACATCTACTGGCTCCAGATAGGCGCCCAGGGCCGGATCGGGATCCCGTGGACCATCATCGAGGACATCCAGGCAGGGGTGAAGAGAGCCACGACAAGACATACGCCGACGAAGCGGCAACACCACATCCCGGTGTGGCTGAGCAGCGGATTCGCAGAACCAAGGGGGAGAAGCGGAAAGATCAAGGTCTACAGGAGGTCCGCAAAGGATGTATACGTGAGCTCACCGGGAGACTGGGGAGTAGAAACGAGGTACTACAGCACCGAGGAGATGAGCGTCGACCCATTGTTGGACGAATGGGACGCGAAGGACGCGGAGGTGATCCGGAGGCTGAGGAAGGAAGGAGGGGGCGGTCCGGGATGGGCACGGCCGATCCCGGCAATCCTCACGCGACTGGTCCTGCGGCGGGCGACGACACGGGAGATGCTGGAGGTACAGGCGGAGAGCCTGCGCCAAGGGTGGAAGCAGCTCGCCGCAGAGGAACGGCAGGAAGAAGGGGACGCCAGGGAGCGGCTGGCCCGGAGGCTGCGGACCCAGGCGCGGGGACTGCGGGAGCTCGTGGAGGAAGATCTACGGCAAATCGGGGTGCCAGAAGAGCAACTGGACGAACAGATCGAAGCGTGGATGAACAAAGCAGCAGAACGTGTCGAGTCGCTGGACCGGGACGTCTTGGCGAACGCAACCGAGCAGGCGCCGGATCGGGCAAGACTGCTCGGAAAGCTGGACGAGAAGGCGGAGCACATCCATCTTGTGAAGGAGAAACTGGAAAAGGAAGGCGGGTTTGCGAAATACGCACGAGACATGGAATACGTGGTACAGCGATGCTCCGAACCGGTCCTGAGACTGGGGGACAGCGTGGTCGTAGAGAGCCGAATCGGCTACGGGGTCCCGCACGATCCGTTGCAGGAGCCGGATCGGCCGCTGGAAGCAGTCTACCTGCCCATTGCCGGCGACCTGATCCTGATGGGAAGGAAGAGAGGGGAACAGTTCAGGGAGCTGGGTTGGATCCTGGCTGCGTGCGCACGACTGGCGAGGGACTCGTTCATCACAGCCGTGAGAGACGACGAGTATGCGGAGAGGGAAAGGGAACGGATCGGGGAATGCCGTGAGGAGGCAAACAAGGCCAAGGGCTACCAGTGGGCAATCGCGGCGAGAGATCGGAGAGATGGATAAACGAGAGGGGAGCGGTGGGAGGAAACCGGAATACGGGGAGCAACAGCAAAGCAGGGAGGGGCGAATGAGTGCCGCAGCCGCAATTTCGAAGACGTTGCCCGTCGACGGGGCGGAGCTGCGATGCTGACCCGGCTCACTGTCCGCAACTTCAAGCGCTTCGAAGGGGCGGAGATCGAGCTCGGGAGCCCGGTGGTCTTCATCGGCCCCAACAACTCCGGCAAGACGTCGGCGCTGCAGGCCCTCGCCCTGTGGCAGATCGGCCTTCGGCGCTGGAACGAGAAGCGCTCGGGCAAGAAGGCTCCGGAGAGACGGCCCGGGGTGACCGTCAACCGGCGCGATCTGGTCGCGATCCCCATCCCGGACGCCAACCTCCTGTGGCGGGAGCTGCACGTGCGGGATGTGCGCAGCATTGAGGGACGGCCGCGGACGAGCAACGTCCGGGTCGACGTCATCGTCGAAGGGGTGACCGGCGGCCGAAGCTGGCGATGCGGCCTGGAATTCGATTACGCCAACCAAGAATCGTTCTACTGCCGCCCGCTCCGGCTCGCCGAAGGCCGGTCCCCGGAGCGAATGCCGGTCCCCGATGAGGCGGGCTCGGTCGAGATCGCCTTTCTGCCGCCGATGTCGGGTCTGGCGGCGACGGAAACGCGCCTGGACCGGGGTGCGACCAACGTCCGGATCGGGGAAGGCCGCACGGCCGAGGTGCTCCGCAATCTCTGCTACCGGATCCATGACGAGCGGCCCGAGCAATGGCGGAAGCTGGCGGAGCGGATCCGCGGCTTGTTCGGGTCGGAGCTCGACCCGCCGCGTTACGTTCCCGAACGGGGCGAGATCGTGCTCGGCTACCGGGAGCGCGGGGTCAGCCTCGATCTCTCCTCGACCGGGCGGGGGCTGCAACAGACCCTGCTCCTGCTGGCCTGTATGTACGCGAATCCCGGTGCGGTGCTCCTCCTGGACGAGCCCGACGCCCACCTCGAGATCCTCCGCCAGCGCCAGATCTACCAGATGACGACCCGCGTAGCCGATGAGCACGGCGCCCAGATCATCGCCGCGAGCCACTCCGAGGTGCTCCTCAACGAGGCCGCGGATCGCGATCTGGTCGTCGCCTTCGTCGGCCGGCCGCACCGGTTGGGCGACGGCCGCAACCAGGTGATGAAAGCACTGCGGGAGATCGGGTTCGAGCAGTACTACCAAGCGGAGCAGGCCGGTTGGGTGCTCTACCTGGAGGGCTCGACGGACCTCTCCATGCTTCAGGCCTTCGCCCGCCGGCTCGGCCACGAAGACGCCGCGCGCGCGTTGGAGCGGCCCTTCGTGCGCTACGTCGGCAACCAGCCCGCGGCGGTTCGACGCCACTACCACGGCCTGCGGGAAGCGCTGCCCGAGTTCCGGGGCGTCGCGCTCTTCGACCGCCTGGAGGCCGGAAGCGTGGACGTATCGCCCGCGGAGGGTTTGATGTGGACGCGGCGCGAGATCGAGAACTACCTCTGTTCGCCCGCCACCCTGGAAGCCTGGGCGGCGGCATCGGCCGGTGAGGCCGCGCCCGGCCCTCTGTTCGTGCGGGACGAGGTTGGGAAACGGGTGAGCGCGATGCACGAAGCCATTGAGGAGATCGAGACGGCGCTACGGAGCCTCGGCCTGGGTTCGCCGTGGAGCCCGGACTGCAAGGCAAGCGATGATTTCCTGACGCCCCTGTTCCGCATCTGGTTCGAGAAGCTCGGCCTTCCCAACCTGATGGCCAAGAAGAGCTTCCATGAATTGGTCGAACACGTCCCGTTGCCGGAGATCGATCCCGAAATCCGGGAGAAGCTGGACGTGATCGCGCGGGTCGCCGGACCCCCGGCACGGTGTATGCGCACGGCGGCTCATGGCTCGGGGCAGCGTGAAGCAGGGGAGCCATAGGGCTCTTGCCCATGAAGTCTTCGACAAAACGACGAAGAACCGTCCGCCGCCCGGCGATAGATTCCGTGATGTCGGATCCCTGGGAGCGCGGGCGTCTCGCCCGCAGGCGGGCCGCAGGCCCGCCACATGGCAAAGCGGGCGGGACACCCATGTCCCGGGGAGATACGCGGTTGCCAAGGCACGCCTCCTTGGACGAAGCACCATCACGGCAGCCGCAAGCCCTGTATGGCCAAGGGCCGTGTTGCCCGAAAAGCCCACGCCTCCGGCGTGTTGCGGGCGGGACGCCCGCGCTCCCAGGTTCGTGACGGGCGCCTGGTTCCGGCTATACCGGGTTGGGGGGCGGAAGACGGTATTGGCCGGTCCAGCAATCGGGGTTCGCTTCCATCGAATCTCGTTGGAAATTTTTTGCCGATCGAGGCTGAAACGGGAAAACACGCATGAAACAGAAAATCGGGACCGCCATCGAAGCCGACGTCCTGCGTCGGGCCAGGCGTCAGGCCGCTGACGAGGAACGGCCGTTGAGCGACTTGATCCAGGATGCCCTGGACCGGTACCTGACCGGGAAGTTGCCGGCGCCAGACCGGCGGGAGGCGGCCTACAGGTCGTTCTGCGAGCAGCCGATGCGGGTCTCGCCCGAGCAGCTTCGCGAGATCCTGCACGCGGATGCCTGGGATCTGTGAATCTCGACGACATCCCCGCCGGGAGCCTGTGCGTCATCGACACGAACGTGTTGGTGTACGCCGAGCAGGGGGTGTCCGGCCAGGCGCAGCGTCTTCTGCGGCGGTGCTCCAAGGGCGAGATTACGGGGGTATTGCCCCAGACCGTCTGGCAGGAGCTCACCCACCGGTTGATGCTTGCGGAAGCCGCCATGAAGCACGGGAGCTTGGGCGGCAACCCGGCGGCACGCCTGGCCGGGAAGCCGGAGATCATCCGCGGTCTGAGCTTGTACCAGTCGAAGGTGCGAAACCTGCTCGATCTTGGTCTCCGTTTCGAGAGCTGCACGCAGGATGATCTTCTGCAATCGGCATTCGACCTCCAGAAACGGTACGGGCTGTTGACCAACGACTCGGTTGTTCTGGCGGTGGCCGTTCGATTGGAAGCCGACGCTCTGGTGTCGAGTGACAAGGGGTTCCGGTCCGTCGAGGAAGTCACCGTATTCGCTCCCAGCGATCTTCGCCTCTGAGAAAGTCCTTGGCTGCTTCCACCGACAATCCCGGCAACGTGCCGCGCGCCATCGAGGTGGGCTTTCCCATCGTCGAGATCAACCGTCTGGCGCAGCCGGAGCGCAACAGCTTCAAGCCTATCTACCAGATGCACAAGTGGTTCGCGCGGCGGGCGTCGTGCGTGTTCCGGACGATCCTGCTGGGGGCGCTGAAGCCGGCCTGGAAGCCCGACGGCACGCCCGTCGATCTCATGGAGGAGTTCTACCGCAATCACGGCGACGATCCGGAGACCGCCGGCAAGGTCGTGCTCGATCCGTTCATGGGCGGACGCCGATCCGACTCTCGAAAGTTGACATCCGGTAGCGGTTGACACATGGTTGCAGACCCCGGACTGGAGACCGAGACATGAATGCGAGCATGGGCATGAACGCGGGCATGGCCCTCGGGAGACTCGGGCCGGAAGAGGCGGCCGAGCGGATATTCAGAGCGTACAAGGACGAAGGCGCGTGGCTCGACGCCTTCACCGAAAGCCTCGGTCGGCAGCGCGCGGGGCGATCCTTCGCCCGCACGCTCGCGGTGTGGGCTCTGAGCCAGGCCGAGGCGGCACGTCTCTTCGGCGTGAGCCGCCAAGCAGTCGGCAAGTGGCTGCGCCAGGGCGTGCCTCCGGAACGCGCGGGCGCGATCTCGGATCTGGCCGCCGCCACCGATCTGCTCGTGCGCCATCTCAAGAGCGATCGCATCCCGGCGGTCGTGCGCCGGTCCATCCCGTCGCTTGGCGGCGTCTCCCTGATGGACCTGCTGGCGCGGGGCGACACACCGGCCTTGCTGGCGGCCTGCCGCGACATGTTCCGCTTCGAGCGGGCGCACGCCTGAACATGGCGTTGCGGCGCGAAACCCTCCCGGACGCCCATGTATGGTGGCGGATCGCCGACCCGGCATGGACCAACCCCCTCGACCCGAGCTTCGCGCAACGGCAAGGCGGGCGCTGGAACCCGCCGGGCAGCTTCCCGACCCTCTACCTCAACGAAGACATGGCCACCGCACGCCGGAACCTCCGCGCCTTCATCGCCAAGTGGCCGTATGCGCCGGAAGACCTCCGCGACGACACGGGACCGATCCTGATGGGCTGCGCCCTTCCGCGCCGTCAAGTCGCATGTGACGTGTATTCCCGGGCTGGCGTGCGCGCTGCCGGGCTGCCCGACAGCTATCCTTTCGAGAAAGACGGCAGGCTGGTGCCACACGCTCGTTGCCAGCCTGTCGGCGCCCGGGTCAAGGCGGCGGGTCTTCGTGGTGTCCGCGCCCACTCGGCACAATCCCCGGAGGGTGCGGGCCGCGAGCTGGCGTGGTTCCCCGCCTCCGCCCGCAGCGTCGCCCGGCGGGTGCGGACGCTGGCGTTCACGGAGTGGTTCCGGGGTTAGCATCGGCTCCGAAGGCATCGACATGGTGGCTGATCAAGGACCCGCTCTCGCCCGATTCTCAGGAGCCGAGGCATCGTGCTCTGTGCCGCGCGCCATCGAGGTGGGCTTTCCCATCGTCGAGATCAACCGTCTGGCGCAGCCGGAGCGCAACAGCTTCAAGCCCATCTACCAGATGCACAAGTGGTTCGCGCGGCGCGCGTCGTGCGTGTTCCGGGCGATCCTGCTGGGGGCGCTGAAGCCGGCCTGGAAGCCCGACGGCACGCCCGTCGATCTCATGGAGGAGTTCTACCGCAACCACGGTGACGATCCGGAGACCGCCGGCAAGGTCGTGCTCGATCCGTTCATGGGCGGCGGAACGACGGTGGTGGAGGCGCTCCGGCTGGGGTGCCGGGTCATCGGCATCGACCTCAATCCCGTCGCCTGGTTCATCGTCAAGACCGAGATCGAGCCGGTGGATCCGGCTGCGCTGCAAGACGCCTTCGAGCGGCTGGCGGCGCGGCCCGTGGCCTGGAACGGCGGCGCACCGTTGCGCGAGTCCTTGCTCGGGCTGTACCGGACGAAGGTTGCGCCCGGACGTGGAGGCGGACATCATCTACACCTTCTGGGTCAAGCACGCGATCTGCACCGATCCGACCTGCAAGCGCGAGGTGCCGCTGTTCAAGGACTGGCTCGTCGCGCACAAGACCCTGTCGGTCCGCTAACACCGCGACGTGTCGTGCCCGCGATGCAGGAAGCGCTTCGATTGGGAGGTCGAGCCTGCATCGCTGATCGCGGATACCGCGATGATGGTGAACAGCCCGCGGGGCAGCGCCGGCGAGGGCCGGCCGCACCAGGTGTGGACGTATGCGCCGGAGCCGGAGAAGCCGAAGGGGCGCGGGCGGCGGAATCCGACGCTGACGCCGGTGCATTGTCCCCATTGCGATGACGACGTGCGTTTGCAGGTTCCGTGGGACAGGAAGAAGGAGCGAAAGAAGGTCTCCTTGACCGTACTGCTGTGTCCGGCCTGCGAGGCCGTCTGGCAGTGGCGCGGAGCGCTGCCGGACGAGGCGGTGCGCTGTCCGGCGTGCGGACACGGCTACGACCCACGCGCTGGAAACGTGCCTGCCAACGGGGCTTTCGAGTGTTCCTGCGGCAACCGCGACAAGATCATCGAAAGCATCCGTCTGCTGCCCCAGGATCGGAGGCTTCCGGTTCGACCGTATGCGATTCAGGCTTATCTGGAGCCCCGAGATTCTGTCCGGGAACGGAGGGCGGTGGAGTCGTTGTTCGGGGAGTTCGGGGAGGAGGTTGCGGAGGACGCCGCGCAATGCGCCGCGCAATGCGCGCCACTGCCCGACAGCCTGTTGCTGCCGAAGAACGGCAAGTTCTTCAAGCGGTTCTCCGCAAGCGACAGAGCCAGCTTGCAGCGCGCCGAGGGTCTTTGGGATCGAAACAGGGCGAGGCTGCCGTATCCGAAAAGCAGGATTCCGAAAGGTGCGGAAACCGCCCGGCTGCTTGAACACCACTACAACCACTGGCATGACATGTTCGCGCCGAGGCAGTTGCTGGCGCTGGCGACACTGCTGGATGGCGTCATGGCGGAGGAGGACGACAAACTCCGGGAGGTGTTGCTGTGCGCGTTGTCGAATACCCTTGAAGGGAACAATCTGTTTGTTCGCAACATTCCATCACGCAAGACTCCGGGCGGAACGGCCCCGGCTGGCGTGTTCGCACGTCACGACTATCAACCCAAGACGACGATCTGTGAGCAGAACGTGTGGGGTACCGAGTCGGGAAACAACACGTTCCTTTCGCGGATGGAGATGCTGAAGCGGGGTATCGAGTTCCGCAAGAGCTGGCCGGGAGGCGAACGCTCCGAACCACTCGACCCCCTCGAAGATCCGGTCACCGCAGAGATTCATGCAAGGTCCTCCGACCGTCTTTCCGAGGAATACGCCGGATCGCTTGACGTCGTGATCACCGATCCTCCCTATGTCGGAAACGTCAATTACTCCGAGCTTGCAGATTTCTTCTATGTCTGGTTGCAGCTTGCATTCAGAGAACGCTATCCCTGGTTCGCACCCGAGATCAGTCCAAAGGGAGAGGAGATCATAGAGAACCACCTTCGGGGAAAGAATCGAGAAGACTTCTACGTCGGATTGTCCGGAGTATTCCGGGAAATACATGGAAATCTTCCGGAAGATGGATTGCTGGTTTTTACTTTTCACCACACCGACCAGGAAGGCACGATCTGGGAAGGTCTGTTACAGACGCTTTGCGAGGTGGGGTTCGAGATCGCTGCCGTTTACCCCGTTCATGCAGAACGCGAACAGGCGCTGAACCTTCAGGACAAGGAAAACGTCGCCTACGACCTGATCCACGTCTGCCGCAAGCGCCGGGAGAGCCCCTCCGACCGCTCCTGGGCGGGCGTGCGCCAGGAGGTCAGGCGCCGGGCGCGGGCCGAGCTCGCCGCCATCGAAGCAGGCCGTTACGGCAACCAGCCGTTGCCCGAACCGGACGTGCGCCTCGTCTGCATTGGCAAGTGCCTGGAGCTCTACAGCGCCCACTACGGCCGCGTGCTGGACCACGAGGGCAACCCCCTGCCCTTGCACAAGGCCCTGCAGGACATCGGCGCGATCGTCGATCAGCTCGTCACCCGCGAACGGCCGTTGCCGCCGGAGCTGGAAGACATCGACGCGCTCAGCTATGCGTGGCTCCGGCTGCTGATGCCGGTGCGCGGCGAGGTGGGCGTGGACAAGGTCAACAAGGGCCTGCGCGCCATGCAGGTCAACACGGAGGATCTGAGGAGGGCCGGACTGATCATCCGGGGCCGCACCGGACGCGGCCGAACCTATGAGGTCAAGCAGCCCCTCGACCGGCTGGAGGAGGCCCGGAAGCGGTTGCAGAAGGCATACGGGCAGACCGCCCAGAACGTCCTGTTCCAGGACGATCCGGCGCCGGCCGCCGCCACGGCGCCTCTGGTCGATCTCCTGCACACCCTCATCGCGCTCGCCGATGCCGGGGAGCCGGTGTTGCCGTGGCTGGAGCGTTTTCCGGGCCGGCGGGCGGCGCTTCGGGCCGGATTGCGCTTTCTGAGGGACGAGCGGGCCGACTGGTCGGCGGCCATCGACCGCGTGCTGGCCGTCATCGAGGGTGCGCCGCTGTTCAACCGGGCGGGAGCGGCCTGATGGCCGGCTACCTGATCGTCGAGGAGCGCATGATGCAGCCCTCGAAGGCCGGCGGGGTGGCGCCGCATCCCCATCGCCTTGGCCTGCTGGATTATCTCCGCGAGCTCCGCCAGGAGGTCTTTCCCTTTCCGGCCGGCCACCGGATCCGGGTGGTGGGGCTCGAGGACGTGCTGAGGGCGGCCGGCGATCCGCCGCGCGAGGTCGCGGGCTTCATCCACTCGACGATGGCCGACCGGGCCAACGAGCTGGAACGCATGGGCGGCTTCGTGCAGGTCGTCTTCCAATCGAGGCTGCGCCACGCCGACGACTTCTGGTTCGAGGTCGGCGACCGGCGCGTCTCGTTGCGCCCGATCTTCGGCCACGTCCGGCCTGTCCACGAGCACGGCGGCGAGTACTTCCTCGCTTCCTTCAACCTGTCATGAGCGAGCCGGCGGCGGTCTACGGGATCCGGACCGACGACAAGGTCCGGGTGCGGCGGCATCCGGAGTGGGGCACGGGCGAGGTGCTGCGCGTGTCCCAGACCCTCGGCGTCTACCAGGCCAAGGTGCTGTTCAAGGCGCCGGAAGGCGAGCGGGTGGAGAACCTGCCCATCGAATGGCTGGAGAAGGCCGCGGACCTCTGGGAGCGCCTGGCGGCGGGCGACTTCGACGACCCCGAGGACTACCGCATCCGGCAAATGGCCCTCGACCTCGCCCACGCCAACACCGGCGGCGAGCTGAGCGCCAGCCGGGTGGACCTCCTGCCCCACCAGATCCTGCTGGTCCATGATCTGATCGACCGGAGGCCGCGGCGGCTGCTCCTCGCGGACGAGGTCGGGCTGGGCAAGACCATCGAGACGGGGATGCTCGTCCGCGAGCTGATCGCGCGCGGCGAGGCGGCCCGGGTCCTGGTCGTGGCGCCGGCCGGGCTGCTCGAGAACTGGCGCAACGAGCTGGCCGGCTGCTTTCGCCTGACCTTCGACGTGCTCGGCCGCGATTTCCGCGACCACGGCGCCGCGACCTGGGAGCGGTACCCGCGCGTCATCGGCTCCATCGACACCCTCAAGCAGCACCGCCGGATGCAACGCCTGCTGGCCGCCCCCCCGTGGGACCTCGTGATCTTCGACGAAGCGCACCATCTGTCGCGTACCCGCAGCGGCAAGAAGACCACGACCACCCGGAACTACCGCCTCGCCGAGGCGCTGCGCAACCACAGCCGGGACCTGCTCTTTCTCTCCGCGACGCCGCACCAGGGCAACGCCTTCCAGTTCTGGTCGCTGATCCAGCTCCTGGACGACCAGTTGTTCGCCGGCCCCGAGGCGGTCGCCGACCACCGAGGATTGCTGAACCACGTCATGATCAGGCGCACCAGGCGCGAGGTCACGGACCCGCGGGGCGACCCGATCTTCCGGCGCCGCCAGGTGCATACCGAACGCTTCCCGCTCGGGCCGCGGGAGCGGATGTTCTACGAGCGCATCGGCGACTACCTGCGCGAAGGCTACGACGCCGCGGGCGTGGGCGATGCCGCGGGGGTCACCGGCGCCCGCACGACCCGCCGGCAGCGCGCCATCGGCTTCGTGATGACGACCTTCCAGAAGATCATGTCGTCGAGCCCGCGTGCGATCCGCCAGGCGCTGAGGCGACGCCTGCTCGTCCTCCTGGCACGCCGGCAACTGGAGCTCGAATCCCGCCGGACCCGTGCCCGGACCACCGGCGGAGGCGGGCTCGCCGAAGAGATCCTGCGCATCCGGGACGAGATGCTGGCGGTGGCGCGGGCGATCCTGGGAGAGGACGCAAGCGCAACCGGCGACGGCGACGCCGACGCCGACGCCGAAGCGTACGTCGCCCGGGTGCGCCGGCGCCTGCAACGGCGCGAGGAGGAAACCGAGACGACGAGCTGGACCCTGGACGGCGACGAGGAGGCCGGCGAGGGCCTCTATGCCGAGACGGGGATCCCGGAGGAGATCCCCACCGTCCGGCAGCTCGTCGAGCTGGTCTCCCGGGGTCCGGACCGGCGCTTCGAGACCCTGGTCCGGGCCGTCAGCGACCTCACCCGCGAGAATCCGGACGAACGTTTCGTCATCTTCACCCAGTACCGGGACACGCTGGCCTTCCTCGCCGAGGAGCTCGGGCGGATCTTCGGAGCGCAACGGATCGCGACACTCAAGGGCGGCCCCATCGAGGACAAGATTGCCGCGATGGAGGACTTCTGGCGCGAGGACGGCGCCCGCTTCCTCCTGAGCACGTCGGCCGGCGGCGAAGGCATCAACCTCCAGATCGGGCGCATCCTGTTCAACTACGACCTGCCCTGGAACCCCATGGCCGTGGAGCAGCGGATCGGCCGGATCCACCGGTACGGGCAGCAGGAGACGGTGCAGGTCTACAACCTGTTCGCGGAGGATACGGTCGAAGAGCGGATCTACGGCCTGCTGGACGAGAAGCTGCGCGAGATCGCGTCGTCGATCGGCAAGTCCGACGAACGCGGCCAGCCGGCCGAGGATTTCCGCAGCGAGGTCCTGGGGCTGCTCGGCGCCCGCCCCGACTACCAGAACCTGTTCAGGCGGGCGCTGGTCGATCGCGACTACCGGCACACCGAGGCCGAGATCGCCCGTATGCTCGCCGAGGCGAACCGCGCCCGCGAAGCCCTGGGCGCCCTGGCCCAGGACCTCACCGGCTTCAACCTGGAGAGCTACCGCCGTATCGAGGGCCGCCACACCCTCGCCGAGCTGGGCCGCTGGGTGCGATCTGCGGTGCTGCGCCTGGGGGGAGCCGCCGTCCCCGACGGCGAATTCTGGACCTTCCACACCCCGGACCCCTTGCAACGGCGCTTCCATCTGGCGCCCCGCTACGAGCGCATCTGCTTCGATCGGGCACTGGCCATGCGCACGCGGAGGAGCGAGCTGGGCGGCGTGGGACATCCGCTCGTCGACGCCCTGCTCGCGGTGGCCCGCGAGCCGGCCTTCACGGGAGAGACCGCCAGACTGGACGGCGGGGCGATCGTCGGTGGGCCGGACGGCGGAACAATCGTCGCCGGGTCGGACACGCGCGCGGCCCGGTCGGGCTCGCCCGGAGAGAGCGCCGGACCGGGCGGCGGGACGATCGTCGCCGGGTCGGACGCGCATGCGGCCCGGTCGGGCTCGCCCGGAGAGAGCGCCGGAGCGGGCGGCGGAACGATCGTCGCCCGTTACCTCGTCCGGTACGAGAACGACGACCATCGGTCGACCACCCGGATCATCACCCTGCGTAGCGGTCCGGACGGCAGCGTCGAGCCCGTCGAGCGGATCGAGTGGCTCGGCCACGGCGCCGGGCGAAGCGTATCGCAACGCTCGGCCGCACCGCCGGACATGGGCACGCTCGCCAGCCGTTTCGAGGAAGTGAAGAACAGCATGATCCTCGACTGGATCCCGGAGCGGCACCGCCGGGCGCGGGTGACGAGCCAGCTCGTCGGGCTGCACCACCAGGTCGAAACGACGGAGGAGGGGACAGGCCGGACAACCCGCTGAGCCGGGCATTGAAGATGATCGCGTCCGGCGCGTGCGATACTCGAACCCCTTTCGAGGCACGTCGCCGGGCGGGGTGGTGTCTCTGCGTCACCGAAAGCCGCAAGCAGTCCTGCAACTCGGAGAGGCATCATGATTACTTCGCTCCGACTCGTCGATTTCAAGAATTTCGCCGACGAGACCCTGCGCGTCGGTCCGTTCACCGTCATCGTGGGTGCGAACGCGAGCGGCAAGAGCAACCTCCGCGACGCTCTCCGTTTCCTCCACGGCATCGGCCGCGGCTACACCCTGGCGGAGATCATCGGCGGCAAGTACGGCGCCGGCGGCCAGGTCGAATGGGCGCCGATTCGCGGCGCGGCGAGTGAAGTCATCCGCTTCGGGCAGTCCGGATTCTTCCTTCAGGTCCATCCGAAGGTGGACGGGATCACTGCCCAGTATTCAATCGGGGTCAAGTATGACGAAGACAGTCGGAACGGGTTTCGGGTCACCAGAGAGGAGCTCCTGTTCTGGCCAAGATACATTTACAGGAGCCATCCGGAAGCACCCGATCCCGTTCGTGCCCAAGACGACGATGCACACCTTCTTCTTCGCATGGAGAAGACCGGAGAACAGAGAAAGTACGGCCATCGGATCGCAGTCAGGCCGGATCAGCCGGCCCTCACGCAAATCAGGGAACACAAGAACGTCGTCCGAACTCACAAGGAATACGTCCAGTTGGTGATTGATGCTCTCGCCGGCATCCGTTTCCTGGATCCAGTGCCGGATCTGATGCGGAAGCCGGCTTTTCCCGGGCAGACCGTACTCGGGGACGGCGGTGAAAACCTGCCGACCGTCCTGCAGGAAATCTGCACGAATCCGAAACGCGCGGCCGTGTTCCACGAATGGGCGCGCGAGCTCACGCCAATGGACGTCGCGAATTTCGGTTTTCCACGCGATCCGGTTACCGGACTGGTCCAGCTCGTGATTGGCGAGACGAACGAAAGAGAGGTGTCCGCTTACAGTGCATCGGACGGGACCTTGCGTTTCCTCGCCATGTTGGCGGCGTTGCTGGGCAAGCATCCCACGGCGCTCGACAGGCGCGTCGCGCGTCTCTACGTTTTCGAGGAGATCGACAACGGCATCCATCCGTCGCGACTGCGGCTGCTTCTCGATCTGATCGAAGGGCAGGCCGCAAAGGGTGGAATCCAGGTCATCACCACCACGCATTCCCCGGATCTGCTTGCCATGATCGGTGACGACACGTTCGACAACACGTCCGTCGTTTGCCGCTTGCCCGACACCGACGATGCCGTGATTCGTCCGGTACGCGGTTTGCCCGACTCGGAAGGGCTGCGACGTTCCCAGGGACTGGGGCGACTCCATGCCTCCGGCTGGCTGGAGGATGCGCTTGCCTTCACGCGGGAAGACGAGGATCGGGCGGAATGAACGTCCTCGTCATCCCCGAAGACTTTCGCAAGGATCAGTACATCCTGAAACCGCTGTTCGAACGGTTGCTGCGCTCCATGGGCAGACGCAATGCGCACGTCCGAGTCTGCCAGGATCCGCTGCTTGGGGGTATTACGGAGGCGACGAAGTCGGAACGCATTGCGGAAATCGTGGAACGCTATGACGGGATGACGGACGTTTTTGTCCTCTGCGTCGACCGGGACGGCGAGCGGGGACGCCGCCGGAGGCTCGACGCCATCGAAGAAGAGTTCGGGAACGGTAGAGACTTCCTGGCGGAAAACGCCTGGGAGGAGCTTGAGACATGGGTTCTCGCGGGCCTGGACTTGCCTCGCCGCTGGCGTTGGACGGACATCCGCGCGGAGGTGCACGTCAAGGAGGAGTACTTCGACAAGCTTGCCGAACGTCGCAGTGTCGCCGACGGCCCCGGCGGTGGCCGCAGGGCTCTGGGCAGAGAGGCCGCCTCGCGAATCGACGCGATCCGGCAGAAGTGTCCCGAGGATTTCGATGTCCTCGCCCGGCGCCTCGAAGCCATCGTGAGCGGAAGATGAGAGAACGCACCATGGTCCGCACCCCCTGGATCCCGGGATCCAATACCCCGGGCCGGGATTGCCCGCTTGGCGCGGCCGGGGCCGGCGGCCTCACCCTGCGGTTGTCAGAACGCCTTGCACAGCCGTAGCGAGTCGCAGGTGGCGTGCAGGAGACGGAGGCGGTCCGCTCACCCGTCTCAGTCGCGGCGCAGGGCGTCCGTGACCGCGATCGGGGTCGGGTAGCGCAGCATGATCAGGTAGCTGGAGACGATGAAGGTGAGAAGGGTGGCCGCGTGCGCGGTGTACGCGGCGTGCTGGCCGATGATGCCGCCGCCCGCCGCGATGACCGCGATGAGCAGCGAGAATTCGCTGATCTGCCCCAATCGCACCCCGACTTCCCTCGAAAGCCGCTCCGGCTCACCTTCGCGCTGCAGCAGCCACCGGAAGACCGCCGGCTTCAGCACCAGCATCAGGCCGCCCAGGCAGGCCGCGGGGAGCGCGACCTCGGCGAGCACGGGGATCGGAAACCCCGCCCCGAGCGCGAAGAAGAACATCACCAGGAAGAAGTCGCGCAACGGCTTGAGGGATTCGGCGATGAACGTCGCGACGGGGCTGCGGGCGAGGGCGACCCCGGCGACGAAGGCCCCGATCTCGTGCGAGAGCCCCATGGCGTGGCCAAGCTGGGAGATGCCGAGGCACCAGCCGATCGCGACGAGGAAGACGTACTCCCGGATCCGGTCGAAACGGCCGATGAGAGGCATCAGGATCCACCGCTCCATCGCCACCGCCACCGCGACGATCGCCGGCAGTGCCGCCGCGAGGCGCAAGGCGTCCAGCGCCGAGTGCGAGGGCCGGGACGCCGCATCGAGGCCGAGCAGGATGACGATCGCGATGACGTCCTGGAGCAGCAGCACGCTGATGATGACCTCGCCGGCGTGCCGGTGGTGCAGGGCGGTCGTCGGCAGCAGCTTCAGTCCGATGATCGTGCTGGAGAACATCGAGGCCGCGCCGATCACCAGCACCTCGGGCAGGGTGAAGCCGAACGCGAAGGCCACCGCCCCGCCCGCCGCCGCGAACACGAGGCAGCTCGCGAGGGTGACCACCGTCGCCTCGCGCATCATCCGCACGAGCTTCTGGGGGTGAAGGTTCAGGCCGAGCAGGTACAGCAGGAAGATGATCCCGACCTCGCCGATCCCCTGCGCGGTCGTCGCGTCCTCGATCAGCCCGAGCCCCCACGGCCCCACCAGCACCCCGAGCACGATGTACGCGACCAGCATGGACTGGCGCGCGAACAGCGCGAGCCCGGCGATGACCGCGGCCCCGGTGAAGATCAGGAAGATCGTGAAGAGGATGGATTCGCCGTACACCTGATCCTCCAGGTAGCCCGGGCCTCGCGCCGAGCCGGAGCGGACATGTTGCCACGATCGCCAAGAGCAACCCTCTCATTCCATCCGCCGACTTCGAATCCGTCATCGCGCCTTGCGACGGCTCGATCGAATCGTCCGGCTCCGCCTCGACCCCCTTTGCGCGGCTCGCGATGCACCGCCCGCCGCTACGGTCCGCGCCTGGGACAAGGGAAGCCCTCAAAATGGCCCGCCGGTACCCTCATGGTCTCTACATCTCATTTAAATTCAATGAGTTACATGGGTTCCAGGTATCTTGGAGCGGATTTTGAGAGGTTTCCGCAAATCGAATCCGACTTCCCGGAGCCGTTGATGATCCTGTGAGAGGTCCGGGCTATAGTGCACTCGGGTACGATTTGTCGCTTCAGCGCGCGGGCGCATGACGAGTGCGGAGAAAGCGAAGCCGAGCCCGCCTTGGCTTTCGCTGAAACAGGAGTTCGGCGTCGGGCCGGTGGCGAGCCGATCGAGGAGACGTGTGGCATGAGCGCGGTCGACGCCGGCGGGTTCGGATTCGACACCCTCTCGATACGGGCCGGGCAGTCCCGGACCGGCGAGCAGGAGCACAATGATCCGCTCTTCCTGACTTCGAGCTTCGTGTTTGCGAACGCCCGGGAGGCTGCCGCCCGCTTCGCCCACGAAGCACCCGGCAACGTCTACTCCCGGTTTACGAACCCCACCGTGCGCGCCTTCGAGCAGCGGCTCGCCGCGCTGGAGGGCGGCACCGGCTGTGTCGCCACCGCCTCGGGGATGTCCGCAATCCTCGTGACCGCGATGGCGCTGCTTCGCGCCGGCGATCACGTGATCGCCGCCAACGGCCTCTTTGGTTCGACGGTGTCGCTCTTTGCGAACGTCATCGGCCGGTTCGGCATCGAGACGACGTTCGTCGACGCCACCGACCTCGATGCCTGGGCCGGCGCACTTCGCCCCGAGACGAAGATGCTCTTCGCGGAGAGCCCGACGAATCCGCTCGGAGAAGTGGCGGACATCTCCGCCCTCGGCACACTGGCGCACGCTCAGGGCGCGACCCTCGTGATCGACAACTGCCTGTGCACGCCGGCATTGTCCCGGCCGCTCGCACTCGGCGCCGGCATCGTGGTGCATTCGGCGACGAAGTATCTCGACGGGCAGGGCCGGTGCGTGGGCGGCGCGGTGGTGACGAAGGACGCCGCGCACCACGACGCGTTGTTCTCGCTGCTGCGTACCGCGGGGCCGAGCATGAGCCCGTTCAACGCCTGGGTCTTCCTGAACGGCCTCGAAACGTTGCGCATCCGCATGCACGCGATCAGCGAGAGCGCCACGCGGCTCGCGCGCTGGCTGGACGGCCATCCGGCGGTGCGGCGTGTCTACCATCCCGGTCTCGAAACCCATCCGGGCCATGCGCTGGCGGTGCGGCAGCAGAGCGCCGGCGGCGGCATCGTGGCCTTCGACGTGCACGGCGGCCGGAACGAGGCGTGGCGGGTCATCGACAGCGTCCGCTTCCTGTCCATCACCGCAAACCTCGGAGACGCGAAGACCACCATCGTCCATCCCGCGACGACGACGCACAGCCGGATCACGGAGGCACAGCGAGAGGCGGCGGGTATCGGTGAATCCCTGATCCGGGTCGCGGTCGGGCTGGAAGCGTTCGAGGACATTCGCGCCGATCTCGCGATCGGGCTTGATGCGCTCGCGGCAGATGGGCCGCCGCTTCGTGCCGAAACGGGAGAGAGAGCCGGGCGCATGACCCGCGATGAGGCTCTGAATGAAGGCATCGGGCTGTCCTGCGCCTGATGCCGCGCTCGAACCTGGGTTCTCTTCCCTGATCCGGCGAAGCCGGAACCGGGAGGCCGACCCCGGGACTGTTCCTTGACCGCCACAGAGCCTGCATCAGGCTGTCGAGATCCTGGACGGGGACGACGGGAGGCCGTTTCCGGGGGGAGGACGTCGGAATCCGACCGGCGGCAGTCCCTGTTGCGGACGCTGCGGCGGACGGTGGACGGTTCTGGAGGTCGATCGGATTCCTTCGACATCTTGCGAGGGCCCGACATCTTGCGAGGGCCCGACATCTTGCGAGGGCCCGGCGTCTTGCGAGGGCCCGGCGCCGACTGGACCGGATCCTTTGGGAGACGGGGCGAGAGCAGGGCGCGGGACGGGCGTAGTGCGGGCGCGGCCGTCGCGACGTAGCGCATGGACGACCGTCCGACCAACACTCCGCGGGATCCCCGTCGCCTCCTGTTCGATGGTTATCGAGCCGCGCTCGACGCGGTGGGAGGGCGCGAAAGCGTGCGCCGGCGCCTTGCCGTGGAGAAGGTTCTTGCGCCGCGTTTCGCCTTCGCGGTGGGAAAGGCGGCGGCGTACATGGTGGCCGGGGCGTTCGACGTCCTTGGAGAGCGTATCGAGCACGCGCTCGTCGTGACGAAGCGCGGACACGCCGGTGACGTGCTCGACCCGGGCTGGCCGGTCGATGTGGTGGAGTCCTCGCATCCGGTGCCCGACGAAACGTGCCTTGCGGCGGGGCGGGTGCTCGTCGGCTTCATCGATGCGATCCCCGCCGATGCGGACGTGCTTGCGCTCGTATCGGGGGGGGCCTCGGCACTGGTGGAGATCCTGCCGGACGGCTTCGACGCCTTCGATCTCGCTCGGGTGAACGAGTACCTGCTGGCCGAGGGCCATCCGATAGGCGCGGTGAACCGCGTGCGCAAGCGCATTTCGCGCATCAAGGGCGGGCGGCTTGCGCAGCGCATCGCACCGCGCCGGGCGCTCAATCTCGCGATCTCGGACGTGCCGGGTGATGATCCGAAGGTGATCGGATCGGGACTGCTGGTGGCGCATTCGAGCAAGGACGTCGCGCTCGGGGATCTCGTGCTTCCGGCATGGCTCGCGGAGATGGGGCTGCGCGCGCCTCCATTTCCTGGGAGCGACGTGACGGATTGCATCCGCACCGAGGTGATCGCCCGGCCTGCCGATGCGCGGGCCGCCGCCGTCGCGGTGTGCCGCTCGGCCGGCCTTGAGGTCGTCGAACATCCGGAGCTCCTGGAGGGGGACGCCCTCGAAGCCGGCCAACGCATTGGCCGCGAGATCGCCGGGGCACGGCCCTCGGTCCACGTGTGGGCGAGCGAAACGACGGTCAAGTTGCCGCCGAGCCCCGGACGGGGCGGGCGATGCCAGAGCCTCGCGCTTGCGGCGGCGATTGAGATCCGCGAGCGCGCGGGCGCATACGTGCTCGCGGCCGGAACCGACGGGACCGACGGACCCGGGGAGGACGCGGGTGCGCTCGTCGACGCGGGCACGGTTGCAAGGGGCATCGCGGCGGGAGTCGCCCCCGCGCGCAGTCTGCACGCCGCCGACGCGGGGGCGTTTCTTCAGGCGAGCGGAGATCTTGTGTACACGGGGCCGACCGGTACCAACGTGATGGATCTCGTGGTCGCGATGAAGGCGGAGCCGGGCTGATCTTTCCGGACCTTGTGCGTTCATCCGGACGGGTGTTTCCCCCGGGTTGGAACCATGGGAACCGCCCCCCTTCCTCGCATGGCGGTTTCACGGAGGTTTCCGTGGTCCGGACGCCGAGTCGCGGTGGTTGCACTGAAACGTTCGGGATTGGCGGAGTCTCCCCATCGCTCGACCTTTCCGAAAATGTGTATCGAGGAAACCGACATGAACAAAATGGTGAAGCGGGACGAAGAATGGCGGGCGATGCTGACGCCGGAGCAATACCACGTGACGCGCCGCAAGGGTACCGAGCACGCCTTCAGCGGCGAGTACCACGACTGCAAGCGAGACGGCACGTACCGGTGCCGCTGCTGCGCGACTCCGCCACGAAGTTCGACTCCGGCACCGGTTGGCCGAGCTTCTACGCGCCGATCGACGGGAGCAACGTCGCGGAGGAAGAGGATCGCTCGCTCTGGATGCGCCGCATCAAGGTCCTCCGTGCCGTTTGCGACGCGGATCTTGGTCACGTGTTCCCCGACGGGCCGCCCCCGACGGGGCTGCGCTACTGCATGAATTCCGCCTCCCTTGTCCTGGACGAAGGAGGGAGGGAAGGGGAGTAGCGGGTCCGCCGTCGAGATGTCCTGCGTCGCCCGGTGTCCTCGGATGGCGTCCTTGTCTCCGGCAATGGAGCGGATTGGAAACGTCCTGGGCGGCCGAGCGCAGAACTGTGGTGATTCCACGGATTTTTCAGGCTTGCCGGGAACTCCTGAACGCGGGCCAAATCTCAACCCGTGGACGAAACGGCTCGTATGGCGGTTCTTCTGCCGGCAGGTGTTTTTTCGTTTCTCTACGGTCCAGTCAGTCCCGGGGTTTGCAGATGAATCAGGTGTTCGATGACCGTGGCCCGGAGGGGCGGACGTCCCTCCTGGGGTTGGTGAACGAGGGTGAGACGCGGGCGCGCCCGCAAGGACAACGTACCCTCGCCGACTCCAGTCGAAGTCTCGCCGGTTCGGCTCGCTACGTCGCGAAGCGGAGGTGGCGGCGGACGGTTGCCCCGTGGTGTGTCGCAGCAGCCGTCTCCGCGTCGCTTCCAGCTCCGGGGGCGGATGCCGAGGTGAGGCAGGCGAGTGCGGAAGCGTCCGTGATTGGCCGGGTGGAGGTCTACCTCGCGCGGCGCGAGGACACCTTGCTCGACGTGGCGAGACGATTCGGGATGGGGTTCGAGGAGATCAGGCTTGCCAACCCCGACGTCGACACTTGGGTCCCCGGCGAGGGGACCGCCATCCGGTTGCCGTCGCGGTTCGTATTGCCTGCGACCCTGCGCGAAGGCTTGGTGATCAATGTTCCGGAGATGCGGATCTACTACTATCCGAAAGACGGATCGGCCGTGCGTACGTGGCCTGTCAGCATCGGGCGGGTCGGACGGGAGACGCCGCTCGGAAAGACCAGCATCGTCAGGAAGGTGGCTGGCCCGACCTGGATTCCCACTGAAACGATCCGCGAGGAATATGCACGGAAAGGCGAGATCCTGCCCCGGGTGATTCGCCCCGGACCCGACAACCCTCTCGGCTCCCATGCGCTGTACCTCGGGTTCCCCACGTATCTGATTCACGGCACCAACCGGCCCTACAGCATCGGTATGCGGGTCAGCCATGGATGCGTCCGCATGTATCCCGAGCACATCGTGGAGCTTTTCGACATGGTGGAGCCGGGAACGCCCGTCACCCTCGTGCATCAGGGCATCAAGGCCGGTTGGGCGGGAGACGGTCTGTACATCGAAGTGCATCCGAACGCCGACGTCCCGGACGAAGAAGCCCACCCGAGCATGACCGATGTGATGAAGTCGCTCATTGCGACGATACCGGAAAGCGCCTTCCGGCTTTCGATCAACTGGGAGCTGGTCAAGGAGACTCTCGCCACGGCAAGCGGAGTTCCCGTGATGGTGGGGAGCCGGACTACCGGGGCGGCCGTCGGCCGGACCCAATCCGGCCGATGACCGCCCGATGCAGCAGGCTTACTTCATCATCGACCTCTTGAACATGCGGTCGAGCTTTTCGGTGTTGGTGGCCCCGCTGGCCTGCGCTTCGCGCGCCGCCCCCAAGGCGTCGTCCGCGGTCCTGGAAGCCATGGCGGCTGCTTTCCTGGCCTCTTCCGCCTCCTTCTCGGCTTTCTCGAGGCGCATCTTCAGTTCCTGGATTTCGGCGGTCAGGGGGTTACCCAGTTCGTCGCGTTCTTTGGCAAGTTCATGAAGGACCTCCTCCTCTCCCTCGCTGAAGGTGGTGGCGCACCCGGCACCGAGGGTCAGCGCCGCTGCGGCACCCGCGGCCATGGTCCACCGGAGCATTCTGTCTTTCATCGTCAGGGCCTCCCTTGATCTCTGGGGTTGATCGTCGCCGGCCACCCGGCTCGTTCCGATCGCCGATCTGGTTCTCGGACGGGGCGAATACTACCACCACTCGAGCATACCGGCACCCTTGGTTGACGACTCGCCGTCCGACTTCGACGGGACCGTGCGCGCAGTCATGCGGAATAGAACGCCGGGGATTGACGGATACCCGAGACGTGCGGGAACGTCGGTCAAGGTCGGGCGGGGAGGCGGGTGCGCCGGTCGGTCGCCGGAACGCCCGCTCGATATGAACACTCGAGGCGGGGTGACCGCAGGCAGCCACGCCGGCATGTCGAGCGGGTACGGGCGTGCCCTGCACCGGCAGACCTCGATGCCGGGCCGAAGCCGGAGGGCGCAGGCCGGAGAGGCTGCACGGACTTCGACAAGGGAGGCTTCGACATGTGGACCGGTATCCTCCTGCTGTTCGCAATCACCGTGCTCTACGCCGGGTACAACCTGCTCGTGAAGGTGTCGAGCAACTACATCCCGGCATCCGCGACGTCGACGGTGCTCGCGACGATCTGCCTGCAAATCGCCGCTCTTGCCGCGTCCGGCACGTTCGCGCTGCTCCTGCTCGCCCGCGGCGGCCACGTGCTGAAGCTCTCCGCGGCGGCGTATGCGTGGGCGGCAGGAGCGGGGTTGTGCATCGGGCTCGCGGAGATTGGCTACTTCTACCTGTTTCGCGGGGTCGGCGGCGGACCGGTCGCCGCGAGCGTCGCGGTGCCGGTAATCGTCACCGGCACCGTGGTACTGACGATGCTGCTCTCGGCCTTCGCGTTGAGGGAATCGCTCGGGGCGATGCAGGTCGCGGGCACGGTGGTCGTGGTGATCGGCATCGCGATGATCTTCTCCGGGCGATGATCTTCTCCGGCGGGCTCTCTTCCTGAGCGCCGGCGGGGAATCGCCGGCAGGCCCGGCGCCGGAGACCATGACGCAGAGGGACCACGGCCCCGGGCGTTCCTCTCCAGGCCGGGGTTTCGGGCTGGCGAACCACTCGGCCGGAAAGTCTCCGGCCACTTTCCCGCCGTGTGCACGACGGCCGGGATCCCGATCCCCCGAACGGAGCCGGGCCCGGACTCATCCCGCGTTCCCCAGGTCGGTCTCCACGGCCGCCAAAGCGGCACGGAGCCTGCCGCACCCCTCGTCCATATCCTGTGTTGAAGCGGTCAGGGGCGGCATCAGGCCGATGACCTCGGCGCCGGTTCCGCACTCCCACGTCAGCAGCCCCCTGTGCAGCGCGGCCAATCGCACGCGGCGGCATACCTCGCCGCCAGGAACCGTCCCCGCCGCACGAACCTCGAGGCCGAACATGGCGCCGATACCGCGCAGATCCTTCGTCAAGGGGGAGGCACAAAGCGAAGCGCGATGCGACTCGATCCGGGTTTCGATCATTCGGGCCCGGGCGCAGAGGTCGTGCTCGAGCAGATAGCGGAGCGCCGCCGTGCCCGCGGCGGCGGTCACCGGATGGAGCTGGAACGTCGATGACTGTGCTCCCCGCGGCCAAGCGGACAGGATGTCGTCGCGTCCCGCGACCAGACCGCCGGGAAATCCGCCGCCCATGCTCTTGCCCATGAGCAGCAGGTCAGGGGTTACACCGGACGTCTCGCGGGCAAACAGATGTCCGGTACGCCCGAACCCGGTAAAGATCTCGTCCAGGATCAATGGCGTACCGCTTTCCCGGGCTGCCTCGGCGACTGCTTCGAGGAAGCCGTCCGGCGGTATGTGCACGCCGGCCGTCGCTTGCAGCGGCTCCACGATCACACCGGCCAGGGGCGGAGCGCTTCCGGGACGCTCCGCAATTGCCCGGACGGCCTCGGCGGTCACGGCCTCTCCGTCTTCTTCCGTGCCCGGATAGGGAACGAACTCCGCGGCCGGGGCGAACGGAGCCAGGCCGGCGTTGGCGCCCTTGGCATGGGATACGGCGAGCGCTCCCAGGGTGCGGCCATGGTAGCCGCCGGTGAAGGCGAGAAAGGTGTGCGCGCCGGTGAAGTGCATGCAGGCCTTGAGCGCCGCCTCCGTCGCTTCGGTGCCGTTGGTCGCCGGGTGCAGCCGGGCCAGGGCGTCCGGCAGAACCCGAAGAAGATCCTCGATGAATCGCGCCTGGGCGGAGGCGTGAAAGTGAGGCCCGACATGGGTGATGCCGCTCTCCAACTGGGTCCGTACCGCGGCCAGAACCGCGGGATTGCCGTGGCCGACGTTCGAGGTCCCGGAGCCGGATGCGAAATCGAGATAGCTTCGGCCGTCCGATGCGGTCAGGCGCGTGCCGGACCCCGATACGAAGATCGGTGGATCGGCCGACAGGCTGAAGGTCTTGGTCGCACCGGACTCCGCGCGACGGAAAACGTCAGGATCGATCGGACTGTCCCTCATGGTTCGATATGGGCCGCACCGTGTTGCGAGAACAGGCGGCCCAGGCCGGATCGTGTCGCGTCCACGCCGATCAGCCTGCAGGCATGCCAGATCAACGCTCCCGGACCGGCGACGACCGGTATCCCCAGATCGGCCTCCATCGCATCCACACCCGTAGCGGCGCGCACGCCGCCGCCGCCGAGTACGACCGCCTCTGCCGGCGGCTCCGCGATCGCTCTCGCAGCCCTGTGCCAACGTTCCGGCGTGAGCTCGGCGATCGTCGATTCGGCGCAATGGTCGAGGGCCCGATGGCTCGTGACTTCGATATCGCGCTCATCGAGATAGTCGATCAAGCGAGCCACCACCTCGGACCGGTAGGGCGCGGCGAGCGCCACGCGCCGCACGCCGAGGACCCGCAACGCGGCCACGATGGCGCCGCTCATGGCCGTCGCCGGCTTGCCGAGCTCGCCGGCGACGGCCCGGATCATGGCCTGCTCGTGTCCATGCCCGAGGATGAAGCTCCCGGCACAGTCGCCGAGCGCTGCGACGTCGATGCGGGCAGGCGCCACCAGCCGTGCCGCGGTCACGATCGGCGCCGGAGCGGCATCGGCTTCGAGGCATTCCACCGCTAGGCTGCCGGTGACGGCATAGCGGGCGGTCAGCAACGCGACACCGTCGGGCAGGTAGCTCCGGAACTCGTCGTCGTTCAGCCCGTCGGCCGGCCAGAGGAAGCCGATCCGGCCCACGGTCCCGCGGATCGAGGACGCCATCGAGCCGCTCCCGCGCTATGCCGGGTTGCGCTGCTCGAGCCAGCGCGAGAGCCACATCAGTCCGCCGACGATGGCAAGGTAGAGGCACGTCATTTCGATCAGCACTTCGATGACGACGAAATGCACGAAGATGACGTCGTTCGCCACCTTGGTCAGCTCGTTCACCGAAATGACCGAAAGCAGCGCCGAAGCCTTGATGACGTTGGCCAGCTCGTTGGTGAGGGGCGGCAGGATGCGGCGCAGGGCCTGCGGCAGCAGGACGAGGAACAGGGACTGCCGTTCGCTCAGGCCCAGCGCCAGGGCGTTTTCCCGCTGGCCCCTGTCGAGCGATTCCACCGCCGCACGGACGATTTCGACGGTGTACCCGGCCCCGATGAACGTCAGCGCGGCGACCCCGGTCCAGAATTCGTCGAGCACCAGGCCGGCTCGGGGAAGGGCGAAGTAGACGATGGCGATCTGGACCAGCGGCGGTACGCCGCGCGTGAACTCGACGAAGCCACGCACCGCCCACCGCGCGGCGCGACGGCCCAGAAGCCGGACGGCGGAGAGCAGGCCGCCGAGGATGCAGCTCAGGATGATCGTGAGAACGCCGAGCTCGATGGTGATCCAGGCCGCCCGCAGCATCCTGGGCAGGATTGCGATCATGAAGGCGAGGTCGATTCCGGGCATGGGGGTTTCAGCGCACGGCAAAATCCGCTTCGCGGCCGCCGAAGTCGAAGACGCGGGTTTCGAGCCAGCGAGCGAAGGAGCTGACGGAGAGGATCAGCGCCAGATACAGCACGGCCTGCAGGGTCAGAAGCTCGACGAACTTGAAGCTCGAAGAGACGATTGCATTCGCGCTCTTGTGCAATTCGAAGACGGTGATGACCGAGAGCACCGATGATGCCTTGACGAGCTGCGACATCTCGTTGGTGATCGGTGGAATCATGCGCCGGAACGCCTGGGGCAGGATCACCAGCCCGATCGTCCTGTGCCGGCCGAGGCCGAGCGCCAGGGCGGCGTCGAATTGACCTCTATCGACCGATTGCACGGCCGCCCGCGCGATCTCGATCTGGTATCCGGCGGAATTGAAGGTAAGCGCCATGACCCCGATCCAGAACGTGTCGAGGCGTATCCCCGCTTGTGGAAGCAGGAAGAAGAAACCATAGATCTGGACGATGATCGGCGTGCCGCGCACGAAGAATACGTAGGCGTCCAGCAACCAGGCGAGAGGGTTTCCCGCGCCCATGAAGGCGCGCGACGTACCCAGGCATACCCCGATCATGGTAGCCAGCGCCAGCGAGATGGCGCTGATCTCGATGGTGATCCACAGGCCGGGCAGCAGCCTCGGGAACACCTCGATCATGTAAGCGAAGTCCAACTCCGCCTGCCTTGCCGCTTTCCGGGTTCGAGATTGGAGGGCCGCCGGCGGACGGCGGCCCTCTCTCGGGCGATACGACGGCCTGCCGGGTGGAAGACCGGCCCGCGTACGGCTACCACCGCGGCGCGACGTTGGGCAGGATGTCGACGAAGGATTGTCCGAACCACTTCTCCTGCAGGGCTCCCAGGGTCCCGTCGGCCTTCATGTCGGCGATCACTCCGTTGAAGACGGCCCGAAGCTGGACGTCCTCCTTGCGGAACGCCATGGAGGTGAACTCCTGCTTCCACCGGGTGGAGGTAAAGGGGATCACCTTGAAGCCCTCGGCCGTCTTGGCGAATTCCAGCAGGCTGACGAGGGTGGAGGCGTAGGCGTCGATACGGCCCGCACGCATGGCTTCGTACGCGACCGTGTCATCGTCGTAGGTCTTGATCTCCCCCTTGTAGGAGACGCCGTGCTCCTCGGCGGCGATCTCGAGCTGCTTGATCTGCGGCGTACCGGATCCGGCGGAAACGATCTTGCCGCCGAGGTCCTTCGGACCGGAGATCCCGCCGTCGGCACGCACGATCAGGCCGGAGCTGGCGTCCATGTAGGGAAACGAGAAGCTGACCCGCTCGTAGCGTTCCGCCGTGGCCGTCATGCCCCCGAGGATGAGATCGAAAGATCCGGTGTAGAGCGACTGGATGACAGTGGCCCAGTTGGTGTCGATCGGCTTGGCGCCCACGCCCAGCCGACTGGCAATCTCGTTCGCGACGTCGATGTCGTAGCCGACGATGTTGTTGCCGTCGTCGCGGAATTCGAAGGGGCGGTACTGGGCCTCGAGTCCGAAGGTGAACTCGCCGCGGCTCTTGACTTCATCGAGGGCATCGGCCCGTGCGGGGGCCGTATGCACGGTCAGGACGAGCCCCGTCAGCAGGAACGCCGCCGTGGCGATGCGGTGCGAAACCGCCGGAAACGATCGTTGCATCTTCCTTCCTCCATGGCTGGTCAGGGATCGCTGTCGATACAGGATCCCTCGGTCACGACCCGGGTCGAGACAAGCGGTTCGCCCCGGGCTCCCATCAACGCCGTTTGGCCGTTCCATGTTTCAGGATTGCCCCAGGCGGTCCACGTCCGGCCGCGGCCGGCCGAGCCCCTCGGTCGCGGCGAAGCAGTTTTCCAGGGTATGGGCGACGTCCAGGAGCCAGGCGTCCCGACCCCGGGGACCGACGATCTGAAGGCCGAACGGCAGATCCCCCGGACCCAGGCCGCAGGGGATCACGACGGCGGGGCTCGCCATCATGGTGACGCCGTAGGCGATCGCCTCCCAACGCAGATAGCCCCCCATGTCCTCGCCGTCGATTTCCCCCGGATAGAGTGCTTCGTGAGGAAATGGCGGCACGGATGCAGCCGGTGTGATCAACAGGTCGTGAACCTCGAAGAATGCCTGGGCGTCCGCCAGGATGCGCGTGCGCTCCTTCTCCGCCCATCCGACGTCTTCGACGGTCAGCCGCTCGGCGCGGGCGATCTCGCCGGTGACCACCGGCCCGAAGGCTCCGGGATTCTCTTCGTACATCGGCTTGAAGTCGGCGACGAATCCGACGCCCCGCAAGACGTGGAACGCGCGGTCGGCGTTCGTGGTGTCGGGGGCGTCGTCCTCGCAGGCGAGAAAAGCCGAAGAGAATGCCGCCAGCTTTTCGCGGAACGTCCGGCGCACGGCCTTCGAGACCGGCGCGAATCCGAGATCCTCGGAAACCGCCACCCTGAGGCGTGCCAGATCGACCCCGCGGGACGCTTCCCGCATTGCAGGGTCCGGTTCCCGGGACAACGGGTCGCGCGCATCCCGCCCCGTCATCGCGGAGAGAAGCAGCTTGCAGTCGGCGGCGGTCCGCCCCATGGGCCCCTCCACGTCGAAGGGACTGAAGGCGAAGGGCCGCCGGGTCTGGGCGACGGCCCCCGGCGAGGGCCGAAACCCCGAGATGCCGCAGAACGAAGCGGGAGTCCGCAGGCTGCCGGCGAAGTCCGAGCCCATGGCCAGGGGCACCATGCCCGACGCCAGGGCGACGGCGGTGCCGCCGGAGGATGCGCCGGCGCTCAATCCCGGGTCGAAGGGGTTGTTCGTGGTGCCGTAGAGCGGGTTCACCGTCGTTGCGCCGAAGCCATGCTCCGGTACGTTGGTCTTGCCCGCGACGATTGCGCCGGCTCCGCGCAGGCGTGCGACGACACCCTCGTCTTCGCCGGGGACGAAATCGGCGAACAACGGCGACCCGAAGGTGGTCTTGACGCCGGCCACGTGGTTCAGGTCCTTCACGCCCAGCGGCAGTCCGTGGAGCAGTCCCAGGCTGTCGCCACGGACGACGGCCCGCTCTGCCGCCGCCGCCTCGGTCCGCGCCCGCTCCAGGCAGGGGTTGACGATGGCGTTGAGCGCCGGGTTCACCGCCTCGATCCGGCGAATGCAGCTATCGAGCAACTCCACGGGCGACAGCCGCTTCGTTCCTATCAGCCACCGCAGCTCGACGGCGTCGAGATCACAAGGTTCGGACATGGGACGGTCGCTTCCCTCCGCTCCTCGATCCACTCCGGCGTGGTGGACCGGGTGAAGCCGGCCCGGCACCATCTCTTGCCGCCGGCTTCACTCCGGTCTGCCATTCCAGTCCCAGGACCCGGGCAGGCGCCGCCTCCGCCTCCGGAAGGTTGAGCGGCATCGCGGCAAGCCATGGGCGGTCCGTACGTAGCGCCGACAGATTGGTGAGGTTCTTGACGAGCGCTGCCCCGCTGTCGAGCAGAACCGCCTCCGCGGCCAGGTCCGTGGCCTGCGCCGGACCGCTGCGCAGGCGCTTGCGGCCGGCATCGATCTCGAAATCGGCGGCTATCACGCGATAGCCGCGTGCAGCGATCAGCTCCGCCGCCGCAACCGTCAGCCACGGTGATCGATCCGGCCAGGCGGGGTCGGCATAGGCGACGCGTTCCATGAAGCCGCTACGCAGGACCAGGATGCTGCTCCCACGCTCTCCCGGAAGACTGCGCTCCAATTCGCCGGCATCGATCGCGGTATCGTCGCGCGCCTGCGACAGATCCACGACGTCGGCAGGGCCGATCAGGGGTGAGCCGAGGAAGCCGGCGAGCCCCGGCGCCGCCGGATTGAGGTATCTGGGCGTCAGGACGTGGGTATGGGAGTGCCCCTCGAACCTGACGCCGGTCTCCTGGACCGGGTCTCCCGCCTCGAAGGATTTGGCCAACCCGATCGAGACGCGGTTCCGCCAATCGGCCCGGACCGGAAGCGACAGGTCGACGATGCGCGGGTCCGGGCGAGGCCACCGGGTCAGGGCGACGGGACTGGACGGGCCGCCGTCCGCTCCCGGCAGGCGGAGCGGCCAGCCGATCAGGAATACGCGCTCCTGGCCGATCTCCCAGAGGTTGACCACATGCTCCAGGTGCATGAGCCCGGCGCCCAGCACGATCCGATGCTCGACGAATTCGTCGTTGGCCACCAGCCGGTCGTTCATGTCCCGGGCGTTGTAGTCCTGGGGGAAATCGATCACCAGGGCCTTGCAGCCGCGCTCCACGATCCACTTCGAGCCACTGGCGTCGAGCCAGGGCGAGTTCCGCCAGTAGTCGCCGGACGTATTGGGGAAGCGCCGGTGCAGGTTCGAGCGGAGAATCACGATGTCGCCCTTGCGCACGTGGCCGCCGTGCGACTCGAGCACATCGGCGGTCACGGGTTTTGCCGGGACCCGATCCGAAACATCGACCACCGCCGCCTCGCCGCAAAGCTGATCGAGGCCGCATTCATCGAGGGTCAGGCTGCCGCGCACCATGTGGCAGGGAGCATCGACATGGGTGAAGCCGTGCTTCGGCCAGTCGACGCCGGTCTCGGCGAGGAACCCCGGCTCGGGTGTCCGGCGCAGGGTATCTCCCAGCCAGTTCCAGTGCCTGGCGATCGGATTGGCCAGTGGAATCACGGGCGGCTCGCTCATGGAACCCCTCCCTCCCGCTCGATCAAGGCTGATTGGTTCTCTCGATACTATTCAATAAACTCAACGGATTACGTTCGTCCAGCCATCAGCGGGGGTTGCTGGATCCTGCACGGCAACATCCGCCAAGCCCGAGAACGTCCATCGAATCGCCACGACCGGACGCCCAGACGGCAGTAAAGGCCGCGAAATCCCGATGACACGACGTGACGTAGCGGGAATTGCCGGATCCTTCAAGGGTCCCTTGACAGCCCATCGAGCGCGGATGATATGGTAGCTCGGCTGAATTGTCTACAATCTACAAGACAGACGCCTTCGGGCAGCGAGGCGTCCCCGTGAGGGAGAAAACGTCATGACTGGAAAGCGAAACATCCCGTTGAAGATGACCCGGCGCCATCTGCTCGCGACCGCGGGCAAGGGCGCTCTGGCGGGCGGCGCCCTGCTCGCCGGATCCTCGCTCTGGCCGCGGGCCGCCCGAGCCGCCGGAGAAGTCAACGTACTGGCCTTCGGTGGCTACGAGGAGCCGGGCATGCTGGAACCCTTCGAGCAATCGACGGGCATCGAGGTCAACCTGAAGATCCACGACGGCTCGGACGAGGAGATGGTCGCGCTGATCGCATCCTCCCCACCGGGAACCTTCGACGTCATCACTCCGACCAGCGCCTACATCCCGAGAGCCGTCGAGGACGGGCTGCTGATGGAGCTTGCTCCGTCGGATTATCCCCTCGACGACTATTTCGACCTCATCGCCGAGTGGCCGCCCGTCTGGACGGACGGCAGGCTCTACGCCATCGTCAACCGCTTCGGCTACTACGGGATCACCTACAACCACAACAAGTACTCCGAGAGCGACGTATCGAGCTACAGCGTCCTCTGGGAGGAGAGCGCCAGGGGACGGGTCGCCCTGTTCGACTGGTTCCTGCCGAACATGGGCTGCCTGTCCAAGTACAACGGCAACGCGACGCCCTACGATCTGTCCGAGGCGCAATTCGGCAAGCTCGAATCCACCCTCATGAGCCTGCGTCCCCAGGTCGGCCTCGTCGGCAATACCTCGCAGGTGATCCAGGCCATGGCGGGCGGCAGCTACGACCTGGCCATCGCCGGAGAATGGGTGCAAGCCGGCATGTACGACGACGGGCTGCCGTTCAAGGCGCTGGTCCCCGCGGAAGGAGGGGTGACCTGGGACCAGGCCGTGTGTATCGCCGCGAACACGCCCCGCCCGGATACCGCCAGGAAGTTCCTGCAATACGTGACGGGCCCGCAGTTCCAGGCCCGGCTCGCGGTTGCCAGGACCTACTACAGCATGGTGCCGAACAGGAAGGCCGCCGCCATGCTCCCACAGGACAAGCGCGAGCTGCTCAACCTCGCCGATCTGGACAGGTTCACGGAGGTCTTCATGGCCAGCCTTTCGCCACGCAAGGACCCGGAGAATCGGCAGGAGTGGCTCGACGCCTGGGAAGAGTTCAAGAATGCCTGACCGTGGCGCCGCGGGCGGCGCAGGGGAATTCGATCCCCACCGGCGACGGGCGGGCCGACCGGGAGGCCGCCCGTCCCGCGGCGTGACCCGGCCGTGCCGGGCCCGAATCGCGCCGGCCCGGCCGGCGGCAGGAGCCTGCAACGATGGAGTGCGACATGGCGGTTGTCGACTGCGCGGCGATGATCGAGCCCCACTGGCGGTGGGATTCTTTTCCGTTCGTCTCACAAAGCTACCACCGGGGGGACGAGTTCCAGGAATTCGGGCTCAAATGGTACGGGGTCGGGTTCTCCTGCGTCACCGCACCGGGCTGGAAGATTCGCGGCGCCGCCCGGCTCGACGATTATCCGCTGGAAGCCTTCGCCGGCGTCGCCACGGTCGCCGATCTCGCGAGCGAACGGGAGATCACGCCCCATATCCTCCGAAACAGGCTCGACGGCACGAGCCCTCGCCGTCTCCTGGTTCTCAAGACCGGACATGCGGACAGGGTCTCCAGCCACCGCGCCGGATATTGGAGAAAGGCGCCGGTCATCGCCCCGGAGGTTGCCGATCTGGCAAGAGATCTCGGTTATCTCCACGTCGCCGTCGACCTGCCTTGTGACAGCGTGGAGGCGCGCCGGCCCGGTGGAGAGGGGGTAATCGAGAACCGGAACGAATCCTTCCGCCGGCGTATGCACGAGCACGGGTTGCTGCTGACGGAGAATTGCGAAAACCTGGGCGCCGTCCGGCAGGACGAGGTGTTCTTCGCCTCGCTCCCGCTGGCCGTCCCCCGGGCCACCACCGGTCCCTGCCGGCCCGTCGCGTTGACGCAATGGCGCTCCGAACGGCCGGTCCTCCGCGACGTCTCCACGCCTCTGTTCAACCACTGGCGCTGGAAGATGGACCTCTTCCAGGGCAAGAGCTTCGATGAAGGCGACGGTGCGGACGAGATCCACTTCATCTTCGGCGGGCACGGCTTCACCCACTGCGACGCCCCATGCCACATGTACAAGGACGGGCCGACGATCCATGAGCTACCCAACCGGGGGCTCGACCTGTTCATACGCGAAGCTTCCGTCATCGACTTCTCCGACCTCGACCTGCCGCAGCCGATCACGCGCCGGATGATGGAGGCCCGCGGCGGACACGTCCGTACCGGCGACCTCGTGATCCTGCGCAGCGACCTCACGAACAAGATGGGTTACGAAAGCAGGGTCTGGCACGTCAATGCCCCCAACCTGGAGGAGGACGCGGCCAAGTGGCTGGCGGAGCGCGGGCCCGCGGGCGTCTGCCTCGACTTCCCCCAGGACTACGTCGCCAGGGAGATGCTCGACCGGCACGTGAAGAATGCCGAGTTCGTCGCCCACCACGCCATGTTCCGCAACCACATTCCCTATATCGAAGACCTGAAGGACGTCGGCGCGATCGCCACCGACCGGCCCTTCCTCATGGCCGTCCCCCTGAAGATGACCTGCGTGGACGGCGCGCCGATGCGGGTCCTGGCAATCGAATGGTAGGTCTCCCCGAGCCGGAGCACCGCCGCCGCGAACCGGTAAGGAACCTCTGGCACGGGGCCCTTCTCGCCGTGGTGCTGATCGCCGGCTTCTTTGCCCTGCCGATCGGCTATACGGCAGGGCTCAGCCTGACCTCCTTGGAGACCGGGGGGGTGACGCTGGCCAACTACGTCACCTTTTTCTCGACCGGGCGCCTGACCGACGCCCTGGGGCGTACCGTCCTCCTGGCCGGCTCCGTCGTCCTGCTCTCCTCGGTGATCGCTTATCCGCTGGCCTACTTTCTGGTCTTCCTGAACGGGCCGAAGTCGCGGATGCTCCTGCTGTTCGTGCTGGTCGCGCCATTCTGGACGAGCTTCATGATCCGCGCTTTCGCGTGGCAGCTCGTGCTCTCCGACGGCGGGGTGATTGCATACTGCGTGAGCAAACTTCTGGATACGCCGGTGGCGCTCGGCTTCCTCTACACCATGGGCGCATCGATCTTCGGCCTGACCCTGTTCGGCGTCATGCTGATGACGCTGACCCTGTTCAGCGTGATGGTCACCATCGATCCCCGGCTGCTGGAAGCGAACGCGGTGCTCGGCGGCACGCGCTGGCGTGGCTTCCTGGAAGTCGTCCTGCCGCTCAGCGCGCCGGGGTGGCTGATCGGCGGGCTGCTGACCTTCATCGTCTGTGTCGGCGATTACGCCGTGCCGGCCCTGCTCGGTGGCGGTTTCAAGCCCGTGCTCGCACAGATCATGCTCTCGACCCTCAAGGGGACCTACGACCTCGCGATGGCCGCGACCTTTGCAGTGGTACTGGCCCTCGTCATCGTCGTCGGGGCGGTGCCCTTCCTGCTCCTGGTCCGTCAAGTGAGGCTGCAAACATGAGCGGCGCCGCCAGGCAGCCTGCCGGGATACGCCTCGCGTTCGCCGCGCTCTTCACGAGCGCGGCCGCAATCATTTATCTCCCGATCGTCGTGATGTTCGTGTTCTCTTTCAACAGCGGGCGCTACCAGGTCATGCCGTTCCGCGAGTTCACCTTGCAGTGGTATGAGCGTCTTCTCGCCGATCCGCAGTACGTGGCGGGATTGGCGAACAGCATCCTGATCTCCGGGATGGTCAGCGTGACGGCGACGGGGATCGCCTTCGCTTGCGCTTATTCCCTCGTCAACGCGCGCTTTCCCGGCAAGACCGCGGCAACGTTGTTCGTTCTGGCGCCTCTCGCGGTGCCGCTGATCCTGATCGGCATCAGCTTGAGGCTGTACTTCGTGTCGCTGGGGCTGAAGCCGTCCCTGTGGCTCGTCTACGTCGGGCAAACGCTCTTCGTACTGCCGCTCGCAATCCTCAACCTGCGCAACCGGATCGCGCAAATCCCCAGGAGCCACGAGGAGGCGGCCTGGGCCCTGGGCGCCTCGCGGCTGCGTGCGATCGTGGAGATTGTGCTGCCGTCGTGCCGGTTCGCGATCGTGGCGACCCTGATCGTCACCTTCACCTTCGCCTTCGACGAGTTCGTGATCGCCTACTTCCTGACGAACTTCGAGATTACGCTGCCGATCAAGATCTGGACGACGCTGGTCACCGGTTTCGATCCGACGATCAACGCGGCAGGCGTGTGCGTCTTCCTGTTCTCCATGGGCATGGGCATCGCCGCCCAGCTTCTCTTCATGAGGCGGGAGGCGCAATGACCCTGAGACGATCGCCGACCCTGGCCCTGGCCGCCGCGGTCGAGGCGGCCCGCACATCCGGAAGGCACGCCTACTCGTTGAGCACCCCGACCTTTCGGGATCGCGCGGTGGACCTGGATCTGGGATCGGCCACCACCCTGTTGTCGCCTCCCCAGGGCATGGACGAGCTGCGCATCCGCATCCGCGACGTCGTCTCGGACAAGTGGAATCTGCCGGATCACGAGGTGTCGATCACCGCGGGCGCCAAGGCCGCCATCCTCTCGGCGCTCCGTGCCGCCTGCACGGCCGGCGAACGGGTGCTGATCGTTGCGCCGTCCTGGCCGTCTTATGCGGATATTGCACGACTGCTGTTCTTGCGGCCGGTCTACTTCGAGACCCGCTTCGAAGACGGCTTCGCCGTCGATCCCGCCGCACTTGCCTCGACAATGGCGAAAATCCGCCCGCGGGCCATCGTGCTCGGCAATCCCAACAATCCGACCGGCCGAATCCATCCCGGCACGGAGATCGGCGCGATTGCCGACGTCGCGCGCGAATTCGGATCGCTTCTCCTGATCGACGAGAGCTTTTCCGGCATCGTCTTCGGCCATGACAAGTGGCGCAAGAGCCTCTGCCCCGCCTACGAGCGGCTCGTGGTCATCGATTCCTTCTCCAAGAGCTACCACCTCCAGGGACTGCGGATCGGCTTGTGTGCCGCGCAGGGACGGTTGTTCGAAGAGATCGTGTCGGCGCACCAGACGATGGTGAGCGCGGCGTCGAGCCTTTCCCAGGCAGCCGTCCTCGCTCTTCTCGAAACGGACGGCGCTCCACCGGATTATGGCCGGGAGAAGGAAATGGCCATGGATTTCGTGCGCGCCCGGGGTTGGGACTGCCATCCGGCGGAGGGCAGCTTCTACCTCTTTCCCCGGGTCGACGACGCCCGCGCGTTCGAAGCGGCCGGGAGCGCGCGCAACGTCTTCATGTTGCGGGGGGACGCCTTCGGTACATCCTGCGCGGATCACGTCCGCCTCTGCTTCGGCAAGCCGATCGCCGAGCTGGAACGGATTTTTGCGATCCTGGGTGGATGCTGAGCGGTGTCCAGGCGCAGGAGGGCCCGTAACCCATGACGGTATCCCTGCCCATCCTTGCGCCGAACACGGGGCGCGTCTTCCATCACTGGCAACCAACGCCGAGTGCGGAAGTCGCGCGCGCGGTCGAGATCGCGGACCGTGGGCTCGACGGCCTGGAGAAGGTCGAAAGACGACGCGAGATCCTCGACCAATGTGTCGCAGCGCTGGTGTCCGGGCGGCGGACACTGGCGGATCTCGTCGTACAGGAGGTGGGCAAGAAGCCCGAGGAGGCACTGGGCGAGGTCGATTACGCGGCATCGTTCCTGAAGGCCGCGCGCGCCGCCCTCGACGAATTGATACTCGAGCGGCGACCGGAGCCCGAACGCCTGATCCGGGAAGTCCCCTACCGGGCAGCCCTGCTCATCGCACCATTCAACGATCCTCTTGCCGGTCTGGCCCGCAAGATCGGGCCGGCCCTGGCGGCAGGCGCAACCGCTTTGGTCAAACCGTCCCGACTCGGCATCCTCTGTGCCCAGGCCCTCATCGAGTCCTTCCACGAAGCGGGAGCGCGTGACTTCATCCGGCTCGTCGCTCCGGAGGACAACGGGACCGTCGAAGCCTTGATTTCGGACCATAGAATCGGCGCCGTCAGCTTCACCGGCTCGACCGGCGCGGGCCGGAGGCTGGCCGCCGCCGCCGCGCGGGAAGGCAAGAGAGCCGTTCTCGAGCTGGGCGGCAACTGCCCCTTCGTGGTCTGTGAGGATGCACGTCTCGATCGCGCCATCGAGGATCTGATGGCACGCAAGCTCAAAGCCGCGGGCCAGGCCTGTTCATCGGTCAACCGGGTCTTCGTGGCCGCAAGGCGCTACGCGGAGTTCCGGGATCGCCTGATGGAGCACGCGGCGCGGATCGTGCCGGGGCCGTCCGACGGCGCGGGCGTGGAACTCGGCCCCTTGCGGACCCGGGAGGCGACGCGGCTCTTGAGCGATGCCGTCGATCGGGCGGTGCGCGGCGGAGAAAGGTTGTTGTCGCAAAGGCCCGGTCCCGCGCCTCCCGAAGCGCCTTTCCTCTTTCCCTTTACGGTCGTGGAGTGCGGCGATCGAAGCTGGTTCGACACTTGCGAAAGCTTCGGACCGGTGCTCTCCATCCGTCCCTTCGATACGCTCGATGCGTTGCTGCGCCGCATGGAGACGGAGCGGCACGCCCTGGCCGCCTATTTCCATACCGCGGATTCCGAAGCGCTGTTGCCGCGTCTGCGGCGTTTGCGCTTCGGCAGTCTGGGCATCAATTCCACCGCCATCCAGGGCGCCGGCGTACCGACCGGCGGATTCCGGGACGCCGGGATCGGACGGGAGGGCGGGATTTGGGGCGTTCGTGAATTCCTCACACCGATCAATCATCGAATGGCGTGAGATCGAGCCTCCATTCCGCGATGGTGTTCGTAGAACGTCATGGCGTGCTCCAGGTTTTCGAGGATGTGCGTCTCGGTCACCGCCTTGGCGCCCGCGATGTCCTCGGCCTCGAGGCAGGCGGTGATCCTCTCGTGATAATCGAGTGAACGCCGGGAAGAGAGGAAACCTTCGTGCAGCAACCTGTAGCGAACGGGCAGGGAAATCTCGTTGACGTAGAACAGGACCTGGGAAATCGGCTTGTTTCCGGTGAAGTCGATGATGCATTGATGGAACCGGCTGTTTTCCCGGAAATATTCGTCGGTGTCTTTCTGTTTGTAATAGGATTCCATGATCTTCAGCCTGCCGCGAAGCGTGTCGCACAGCGGGGTGAGGTCGCGACCTTCCAGCGCCGCCACCACCATTCCTTCCAGGGCGGCCCGCAGCTCATAAACGTTGCGCACGTCCGTGGGGGTATAGTCGCGCACGCGAAACCCGCGCCGGGGCTGCGTTTCCACCAGGCCACTCTGAAGAAGCATCCGCAGGCTTTCCCTCACCGGCCCGCGGCTGGATCCATAGTCGGCCTCGATCTCCATTTCGCGCAGGGGCTGGCCCGGCTTCAGCTCGCCGGTGATGATACGCCAACGCAGTTTGTTCAGGATGAAATAGGAAAGTGTCTGCGGCAGTCTGTCGTCTTCTTCGTACAACATCCGGATCCCCGTTGTCCATGCGTGTCGGGCAGGTATGGTGATGCGCGAGGACTCGCGCCAGACGGTGGGAGGAGGATCCTCCGCGGGTCGCCGGGATTCCGGGTGCGCAACCCCGCTACGGAAAGCAGCGACGGGCGGGAGTGTACCGCGCGCTTTTCGAATGATGAAGACTGACGATCCGGGCAGCGGGCGGGAGCATTCCATGCCGCATTCGGGCCGCGCGCCGGATGCGCCTGGAAGACGATCTCGGGAGAACCGGGGTCGAAAGCACGGATTCGAGGGCCGGGGGTACGGATCGGGACGTGGCGGCGGTCTCTACCGTCATCCTCCCACCGGCGCCGGACGTTCGACGTTACCGGGAGCCTGAGTCATGCGCGCGAAAAGTGTCGAGCTCCGCAACGTCTCCAAGCGTTTCGGCGCCGCCATCGCCGTTCGACCCCTCAGCCTGCGGGTAGAGCCCGGTGAATTCCTGACCCTGCTCGGTCCGTCGGGGTGCGGCAAGACGACCCTCCTGCGCCTGATCGCCGGCCTCGAAGCCGTCACCACCGGTACGGTCTTCGTCGGGGAAGTGGACGTGACCGAGCTGCCGCCCCACCGGCGGGACACCAGCATCATGTTTCAGGACTATGCACTCTTCCCCCATAAGACGATTGCCGGGAACATTGCATACGGTCTCAAGATGCGGGGCATTCCGAGAGCCGAAAGGGACGCGGCCACACGGGACTGGCTCGTGCGGATCGGCCTGGCCGGCACGGGCTCACGTTTGCCGCATCAACTCTCCGGCGGACAACGCCAGCGCGTGGCCCTTGCGCGTTCGCTGATCATCAACCCGGGAGTGCTCCTGCTCGACGAGCCCCTGGGCGCGCTCGACGCAAACCTGCGCCGGCAGCTACAGGATGAGCTGAAACGCCTGCACCGCGAAGTCGGCCTGACCTTCATCTACGTGACCCACGACCAGGAGGAGGCCATCACGATGAGCGATCGGATCGCCGTCATGGACGCCGGCGCGATCGAGCAGTTGAGCCCGCCCCGGATCATCTACGATCATCCGGAAACGGAATTCGTCGCACGATTCATAGGCCATTGCAACGTCGTGCATGCCGTCGTGTCCGGGATCGACGACGGATATGCCTTGTGCGATGCGGGCGCGCTCGGAAGAATGAAGGTGATCGCATCGCCGAGGCTCGAGGCCGGTGCGCAGGTTGCCCTGGGGTTGCGTCCCGAGGCCATCGAGCTGTGCTCCGGCGCTCGGGCGCGGGAAGCCAATCGTGCGGTCATGACGGTGGCCGACGTCCGCTTCATCGGCTCGGCCTACGTGATCGGCCTGCGGGCGGCGGACGGCCGGGGGCTCGATGCCGAGCTCAATCGGCGAGAGGCGCCCCCGCGGTTGCCCGCACCGGGCGAGGAGGTCGCCGTGCAATGGGCCGAAGGCGCACTTGTGCCGTTACGCCGTGACGGCCGGGGAGAGAAATGACGCACTCCGACGGCACGGTGCTCGCAATCACCCGGCAGCATGAAAGCGCGGCCGCGAACACCTTTCGCACCACCGGCACGCCGCCGGTCTTCACGTCCGGGCAGGGAGCCTGGCTCTGCACGGCAACGGGCGAACGCTGGCTCGATCTGGTCTGTGGCTCGGCGACCAGCAACCTGGGACACGGCCATCCGGCGCATCGCGCGGCCGTAGAACGGGCTCTCGATACCGGAATCGTTCATACGGGCACGCGTTTGCCGTCGCCGTTTCGGGCCGATCTGTACGAGCGCCTGGCCTCGATCCTGCCCGCGCGCCTCGGCTGCTTCCAATTGGCCAACTCGGGCGCCGAGGCCGTCGAAGCAGCGCTCAAGGCCGCGCAGTACGCGACGGGCCGCCGCAGGCTCCTCTCCTTCGCGGGGGGGTACCATGGCCGCACGCTTGGTGCGTTGTCGGTCACGCACGGCGCACGGATCCGGACCCCCTTCACCACCCTCGACCGGATCGTCGACTTCCTGCCCTATCCCCATGCCTCGGATCCGGTGGGTCCGGTGCATGACGCCGAGGCTTGCCTGGCGGCCCTGGATGCGCGCCTCGCGGAGCTGGCGGAGGCCGATGACCTGCCGGCCGGGCTGATCGTCGAATCGATCCAGGGAGTAGGCGGCGTGGTCGTGCCGCCCCGCACGTTCCTGACCGGCCTCCAGGCACGATGCCGGGCCCATGGTGTAGTCCTGATCGCCGACGAGATCTGGTCCGGCTTCGGGCGTTGCGGCAAGTGGTTCTCCTTCCATCGTTCCGGTATCGAACCGGATCTCGTAATCATGGGAAAGGCGCTTTCCGGGGGGCTCCCGCTCTCCGCGGTGGCGGGGCCATCCGACATCCTCAAGGCCTGGCCGCCCGGTATGCACACGAGCACGTTCCAGGGGAATCCGCTCGCCTGCGCCATGGCCGTCGCAACCATCGATACGATCCGGACCGACGGGCTGCTGGACCGCGTCGCGGCCATGATCGAACCTCTCCTGCACCGCAAGCTGGCGCCCTTGGACAAGCTCCGGCAGGTCCATGCCATCCGTGTCGACGGCGCCCAGGCGGCGATCGAATTCGTGGACGCCGGGGGCGCTCCCGATGCGGACCGGATCGCCCGGTTGCAGCGCAGGTGCCTCGATGAACGTCTCCTCGTCTATGCCGGAGGGTGGCACGGCAACGCCTTGATGCTGCTGCCGCCGCTGGTGATCGACGAAGCGGATCTCGGCATGGCGCTCGACCGCATCGTGGCGCTCGTTACAGACGTTTGCGGCGCCGATGCGGTGGGATCGAGCCGGCCGCGACGGTCGTCACCGGCAGGGTCGTCAACGCAAACCTGAATGATCCGGGAGGAACACGACATGAAGAAAGTGGTGAAGCAGGATCGGGAATGGCGCGCGATGCTGACACCGGAGCAGTACCACGTAACCCGCGAGAAGGGCACCGAGCGCGCCTTCACCGGCGAGTACCACGACTGCAAGCGCGACGGCGTCTACCGGTGCCGCTGCTGCGGCACGCCGCTGTTCGACTCCGCGGCGAAGTTCGATTCCGGCACCGGCTGGCCGAGCTTCTACGAGCCGATCGACGGGAGCAACGTCGCCGAGGAGGAGGATCGCTCGCTCTGGATGCGCCGCACCGAGGCCCTCTGCGCGATCTGCGACGCCCATCTCGGTCACGTCTTCCCCGACGGGCCGCCGCCGACGGGACTGCGCTACTGCATGAACTCGGCCTCGCTCGTGCTGGACGAAGGCGAGGGGGGAGGGAAGTGACGATGGCGAGCCGATGCGGATGCACTCGCGCTTGCCGGGTCGGCGCGGGCCATGTTCCTGGCCGGTTTCGCCGGCCCTGAGCCATCCGGATTCAGTCGTCGCGGTCGTCCCGGATCTGGACGGTGCCGTCGTGGATGCGGACCGGGAACGTGGCGACCGGCTCGTAGGCCGGCGGGGTGAGCGCTTCCCCGGTGCGGATGTCGAACCAGGCCCCGTGGCGCGGGCACATGATCCGGCCGTCCTCCACGCATCCGCCGGTAAGGGTGCCGAAGTCGTGCGTGCACACGTCCTCGATCGCGAAGTACTCGCCGTCGAGGTTGAACACCGCGACGGCGATGTCGTCGAGGTCGATCTCACGGTATTCGCCGGGACCAAGCTCTCCGGCGGGGGCCACGTTCGTCCAGTCGCTCATCGATCGTCGTCCGGTCGCATGGACGGATCCTGCGCAGCACCGCGGGCCCGGGAGCAGCGAAGCCGGCCGGCCTGCATTTCCGGGCCGGGCGGGGTCTTCCGCCCCCTGCCGTCGATGGATCTCCCGCAAGACACCGGGAGGATCAGAAGAACCCGAGCTCCAGCTTGGCCGCCTCGCTCATGCGCTCCGGGGTCCACGGCGGCTCCCAGACCAGCTCGACCTCCGCCGTCGCGACGCCCTCCACGTTCTGCACCGCGGCCTCGACCACGCCGGGGAAGGTCTGCGCGACCGGGCATCCGGGCGCGGTCAGGGTCATGTCGATCTCGACCACCCCCAGGTCGTCGCGGTCGATGCGGTAGATGAGCCCGAGGTCGTAGATGTTGACGGGGATTTCGGGGTCGTAGACCTCGCGCAGCGCGGCGACGATCCGATCGTCGAGGGAAGCCGCCCCGTCCGCCTCGCCGGCCGCGTCGTCCTCCGCCGCCGCCCGCTGCCTGCCCCAGGGCTCGAACGAAGGCAGGGCGGAAGCTGCCGTGTCCTCGACCGTGTGTTCCACGTCTTTCTCCCGGGCTCCGGACGGGGGCGTAGCGGAAGAAGCCGCATCTTCCGCACTGTGCTCCATGCCCCGGCCCTCCGGCGGCGCCGGGGCCGCGCCCTCGACCGTGCGCTCCATGTCTCCCTCCCGGGCTCCGGACGGGGGCGTAGCGGAAGAAGCCGGATCTTCCGCCCCGTGCTCCATGCCCCGGCCCTCCGGCGGCGCCGGGGCCGCGCCCTCGACCGTGCGCCCCATGTTTCCCTCCCGGGCTCCGGACGGGGGCATAGCGGAAGAAGCCGCATCTTCCGCCCCGTGCTCCATGCCCCGGCCCTCCGGCGGCGCCGGGGCCGCGGCGGACGCGGAAGAAACCACTTCTTTCGTCGCGGGTGTCATGCCCGAATCCTCCGGTGGCGGAGCGGACGCCATTGCGCTCGGCGCCCGGTCGTCATCGATCCCGTTCATTCCGTGCACACCGTCTGGTCGTCTCCGTGGAGCGCGGCCTTCATGGTATGCCACGCGAGCGTCGCGCACTTCACGCGCATCGGATACTCCTTCACCCCGGTGAGCACGGTGAGCTTGCCGAGGAACTCGCCGGGCTCGCCGACCTGGCGCTCCTCGGTCAGCAGCGTGTGGACCTCCGAGAACAGGCGTTGCGCGTCCTCCGCCGGCCGGCCCTTCAGCGCCTCGGTCATCAGCGATGCGGACGCGGTCGCGATCGCGCAGCCCGCGCCGTCGAAGCCGATGTCCCGGATGATCCCGTCGTCCACGTGGAGATGGACGAAGAACTCGTCGCCGCAGATCGGGTTGAACCCGTGCGCGGAGCGGTTCGTCTTCTCCGGGCGGCAGGGGTAGTTCCGCGGGTTGCGGTTGTGGTCGAGGATGACCTCCTCGTACAGCTCGCGAAGATCGTTCACCGGTCGAAGATCTCCTTCACCTTGCGCAGGCCCTCGACGAGGGCGTCGACGTCCGCCCGGGTGTTGTAGAGCCCAAGCGAGGCCCGCGACAGCGCCGGCACCCGGTAGCGCCTCATCAGCGGCATCGCGCAGTGGTGGCCGGCCCGGATGGCCACCCCGTGCTGGTCGACGATGGTGCCCACGTCGTGCGGGTGCACTCCCTCGACGGTGAACGAGAGGATACCCGCTTTCTCGCGCGCGGTGCCGACGATGCGCACCCCGTCGAGCGCATCGAGGGCCCCGGTGGCGTACTCCAGGACATCGTGCTCGTGCGCGGCGATGGCGTCCATGCCGAGCCCGGTCATGAACTCCACCGCGGCGCCGAGCCCGATGGTCCCGGCGATGTTCGGGGTCCCCGCCTCGAACTTGTAGGGGAGGTCGTTCCAGGTCGATTCCTCGAACGAGACGGTGCGGATCATGTCCCCGCCGCCCTGGTAGGGCTCCGCCTCCTCCAGCCGCTCGGCGCGGCCGTAGAGCACCCCCATGCCGGTCGGGCCGTAGGTCTTGTGGCTGGAGAAGGTGTAGAAGTCGCAGCCGATGGCGCGGACGTCGACTGCGCAGTGGGGAGCGGCCTGGGCGCCGTCGAGCACCGCCACCGCGCCGGCGGCGTGCGCCGCCTCGACGATCTCCCGGACCGGGTTGACGGTTCCGAGGGCGTTGGAGACGTGGGCCGCGGCCACCACCCGGGTACGCTCGTTCAGCAGGCTCGCGAACGCCTCCATGTCGAGCTCGCCGCTGTCGTGGATCGGCGCGACGCGCAGCCGGGCGCCGGTCTGCCGGCAGACGAGCTGCCACGGGACGATGTTCGAATGGTGCTCCATGGTGGTGGTGACGATCTCGTCGTCCGGGCGCAGCCGGGGCCGCGCCCAGCCCTGCGCGACCAGATTCAATCCCTCGGTGGCGCCGCGCACGAAGACGATCTCGCGCCGATCCGCCGCGTTCAGGAACGCCCTCACCGTATCCCGCGCCCCTTCGTAAGCGCTCGTCGCGCGCTCGCTCAGCGCGTGCAGCCCCCGGTGGATGTTCGCGTTGTCGGCCTCGTAGTAGCGGCGCAGCGTGTCGATGACCTGCCGCGGCTTCTGGCTCGTCGCGCCGTTGTCGAGGTAGACGAGCGGGCGGCCGTTGACCTCCTGGTCGAGGATCGGGAACTCGGCGCGCACCCGCTCGACGTCGTACAGGTTGCGCCCCGGCGGCCGCGGTTGCTGCGGCTGCCGCGATTGCGGCGAACGGTCCGCCGCCGCGCTCACCGCAGGATCTCCCGCAAGCCGTCGCCGCCCGGAAGGTGCCCGAGCACCGCCGCCCCGATCGGCTCGCGCAGCCCGGGCCGGGCGATCCGCTCGACCACGTCGCGCGCGAAGCCGTAGGTGAGCATGCCGCGCGCCGCGTTCTCCGCGATCCCGCGCGCGCGCAGGTAGAACAGCATCTGCTCGTCGAGCTGCCCGATGGTGGCCCCGTGCGAGCACTTCACGTCGTCGGCGTGGATCTCGAGCTGCGGCTTGGTGTCGATCTCGGCGTTGCGCGAGAGCAGCAGGTTGCGGTTGGTCTGGTGGGCCTCGGTCTTCTGCGCGTGCGGGTGCACGTGCACCCGCCCGTTGAACACCCCGCGCCCGCGCCCGCCGGCGATGCCCTTGTAGTACTCGCGGCTTGCGCAGTGCGGCGCGGCGTGCTCGACGTTGGTGTGGAAGTCGGTGTGTTGGCGTCCGTTCGCCATGTAGAGCCCGTCGAGCGAGCAGCGCGCGTGCTCGCGGTCGAGGGTCACGTCGATGTCGTGGCGCGAGAGCCGGGCCCCGAGCGACACCGCGAAGGAGTGGAACGACGCGCCGCGCGCGAGCTTCGCTTCGAGCGCGGCGACGTGGTACGCGGCGGCCCCCGCCTGCTGCACCTTGTAGTGCTCGACGGCGGCGTCCTCCGCCACGTCGATCTCGGTGACGACGTTGTCGAGATACACGGTGCCGTCCACCCCGGTGAAGTGCTCGACCACGGCGATGCGCGACCCCGCCTCCGCCGCGATCACGATGCGGGGGGAGTACGCGCGCTCGCGCTCCTTCGAGCCGGACACGAACACGAGGTGCACGGGAGCGTCGGCGACCGTCCCCGGGACGGCCCGGACCACCGCGCCGGTATCCATGAACGCGGTGTTGAGCGCGGCGAACGCGCTCTTCTCCGGACGCACGATCTGCGCGAGCCGGCCCTCGAAGAACGCGGGGTCGCGTGCGAGGGCGCGGGGGAAGTCATCGACGGTGATTCCGGGCGGCAGGGCGTCGAGGTTCGAGAGCCCGCGGTCGAGCCGGCCGTCGACGAACACGAGGCGCGGGGCGCCGCCGGTGTCGAGGAACGCCCCGCTCGTGCCGTTTCCGCCGGGGAGCGTCCCGCCCGCGCCGTTGCCTTTGCGGAGCCGCCCATCGCCCGTACTGTTGCCGGGCGCGGAGGGGGAGGACTCTCCGGCCCCGTCGAGGTCGAATGCGCGCTTCTCGATGGAGGCCACGTTCGTGTACTTCCAGTGCTCGTGGCGCGGGGTCGGGAAGCCCGAGCGCGAGAACGTATCGACGGCCGCGCGCCGCAGGTCCCGCAGCCACACCAGATCGTGGCCGGGCAGCGCCGTTTCGCGCCGGGCGAAGGCGTCGGCGTAGCGGGCCGCCGCCGTCGATGCCGCCGCGTCGCTCATGCGCCGGCCGTCGCCTTCCACGGCCCCGCCGAATCATGGCCGGGCAGCGCCGCATCGCGCCGGGCGAAGGCGTCGGCGTAGCGGGCCGTCGCCGTCGATGCCGCCGCGTCTCTCATGCGCCGGCCGTCGCCTTCCACGGCCCCGCCGAATCATGGCCGGGCAGAGTCGCTTCGCGCCGGGCGAAGGCGTCGGCGTAGCGGGCCGCCGCCGTCGATGCCGCCGCGTCGCTCATGCGCCGGCCGCCTCCCGCACCCACTCGCAGCCTCTCGATTCGAGATCCAGCGCCAGACCCTGCCCGCCGGAGGTCGTGATGTGCCCGCCGCTCGGCACGTGGACGCGGTCGGGGACGATGGAGTCGAGCCGGCGCTGGCAGTGGGTGGCGAGGGTCGCCGCCCGCTCCGGACCCTTCAGCGCGTTCACGCCGTCCGCCACGTCCCTGGGGGCGTCGATCACGTACCCCATCGACGGCGCACGGAACACTTCCTTGCAGAATCCGTTGACGATCATCGAGATCACGTCCCCTTCGCCGAATCGAATCCCTGACCAAAACGGTCGGGCATCCTACGATTACCCGACCAAAATGGTCAAGAATTCGGTTGGGACGTCGGTGAACACGCTGACGCGGCCGATGCAGGTGCGGGAAGATCGGGGAGGCTACGGCGGGCAGGATGGGCCGTGAAGCAAGCGGCGTCCGGGGCTGGTTGCGCATCGAACGGCTGCGTCGGTTGCCGAACATCGTGGTTGACGAGCGTTACGCAGGGGCAGAGGATTTGCCGGGGAGAAACCTGATGGCATCCGACTGTTGAACCGCATCACCGGAATGCACACGACTTCACCCTGAGAGATCCGCCATGAACGTCCCCGCCACCACCATGCACACCGGGCCGCTTGGCTCCACCATCCACGTCCTGCGCGCCGACGCCGGCACCATCGCCGAGCTCGCCGCCATCGACTGGAACCGCCGCTTCCGCCGGGTCTGCCTCGACCCGGTGCGCGGGATCATCACCCTGATGGCGCCTTCGTTCCCCCACGAAGACCTGGCCAGGATCCTGGACGATATCGTGGACGTTGCCGGGAGTGTGACCGCCGGTGTATCGAAGGGGATCCGCAGCACGCGGCTTCGCGGGCGGGGCGAGCCGCCCGGCACGGGGATGGAGCCGGACTGCGCGTTCTACGTCGGCGAGCGTGCCAGAGGCTTTTACGCGGCCCGCGCCGATGGGGATGCGGCCCTGGACGCCTTCGTCGAGCGCATCGCGCCCGATCTGGTGGTGGAGGTCGAGATCACGCACGCCGATGAAGGCAAGGCCGAACGCTACGGCCAGATGGGGGTGCGGGAGCTGTGGCGGCTGCACGGGCGCAAGGGGACGAGGGAGCTGCGGGCAGAGTTTCTCGCCCTGCACGCCGGGAACGCGCCGCGCCGGCTCGATGCCTCGGAAGTGCTGGAAGGGCTGACGCCGGATGACGTGTGCGAGGCGGTGGAAGCGGTCGGGGCCAGCCAGACCCGCGACCAGAAGACGGAGGCGGTGGCCCGCATCGTGCGCCGGCGGCGGCAGGCGAGCGTGCGGGTGCGGGAGGCAGCGGCGGCGTACTCCGTCCATTGAAGGGCCACATCGTTGAGACGAGCAAGAAACGTTTCGGCCACGCCATCAAGGCGGGTCGCCCGGCATCGGCCGGGATCGACGGCGGGAAGCCGGGCCGGCAACGGGACTGCGCGTGAGCGTCAGGCCACCTCGAGCAGAGCCTCCGGATTCCTGTACGCGATCAGCAAGAGGGTGCGCGCGGCGCCCGAGGGAGCCCGGCGGCCCTGTTCCCAATCCTGGAGCGTGCGGACCGGGACCCCGAGCAAGGCGGCGAAGCGGGTCTGCGACAAACCGGTCTTTTCACGGACCTCGGCCACGGAGGGCACATTCACGACGCGTCCCGCCTCTCCGGCCTTCAGCTCGCGGATCCCGTCCAGGATTTCCGTACCGATGTTCCTTTTTTCAGTCATCGTCTTTGGATTATACGGCTTTGCCGTATAGCAACAAGATCATCGATACTTCCGGTATCTGCACGCCCGTCCGTCGCCCTCCGCCACCCACGCTACCCCTCGGGATACACTGTCCGCCGCATCGGCGGCGAAACCGCCGCCGATCCATCCGGGACCCGGCACTCCAGGCCGGCCGGAGCCCGAGAATGCGGCATACACCGCAGACACCCGACCCTCGGAGACCTCCCCGTGGACCCCTGGTACAAGACCGTCACGCCCCGCCGGGAAGTGCGCGAGGGCCGCTCGTTCAACCCGGACGAGTTCGCCATCCACCTCGAACAGGTGATCGCGAAGACCGCGCCCGCGGACTACCGGGACCCGGAGCAGTTCTTCGCCCGTACCTGCTTCACCCGCGCGCTGCGCGAGCACGCGGGGATGGTGCTGCGGCGGCTCGCGGGCCGGACCACCGGCACCGCTCCGGTCATGACCCTCATCACGCAGTTCGGCGGCGGCAAGACGCATACCCTCGCCGCCCTGTACCACCTGGCCACGAGCGGCGACGATGCCGGCGGGTATCCGGGGGTGGCCGATCTGCTCCGGGAAGCGGGGGTGCCGGCGGTCCCGGAGGCGAAGGTGGCGGCCTTCGTCGGCAACGCCTGGGACCCGCGGGAGGGCCGGGAGACGCCGTGGCTCGACCTCGCCCGGCAGCTCGCGGGCGAACCGGGCGTCCGGGAGCTCGGCCCCGCCGCGAAGACCACGCCCCCCGGCACCGACGCGATCGGCCGCGTCTTCGAGGCGGCCGGCGCCCCGGTCCTGCTCCTCTTCGACGAGGTCCTGAACTTCCTCAACCGGCACCGCGCGATGGCCGAGCCTTTCCACGCCTTCATCCAGAACCTCACCGTCGCCACCACCGCCACCACCCACGGCGCGGCGGTGGTCAGCCTGCCCCGCAGCCAGATCGAGATGACGGATTGGGACATGCAGTGGCAGGACCGCATCACCAAGGTGATCCGGCGCGTCGCCAAGGACCTGATCGCCAACGACGAGGCGGAGATCAGCGAGGTGGTCCGGCGGCGGCTGTTCGGGGACGCCGGCCCCGAGCGCCATCGCAAGCGGGTGTCGAAGGCGTATGCGGACTGGTGCTTCGAGCGGCGCGCGCAGTTGCCGCCGGAATGGACGGCGGTGGACAGCGCCGCCACGGAGGCCAGGGCCCGGGAGTCCCTGCGCGGGCGCTTCGAGACCTGCTTCCCCTTCCACCCGGCCACGCTGTCGGTGTTCCAGCGCAAGTGGCAGGCGCTACCCCAGTACCAGCAGACGCGCGGCACCCTGGCCATGCTGGCGCAGTGGATCTCCTGGGCCTGGCGGGAGGGGTTCACGAAGGCGCGCACGGAGCCCCTCGTCACGCTGGGGTCCGCGCCGCTCGACGTGCCGGAGTTCCGCAGCGCGGTGCTCGGCCAGCTCGGCGAGTCCCGGCTCGTCGCGGCCATCGACGCCGACGTCGCCGGAGCGCAGGCCCACGCCCGCGCCCTGGACGCGGACACCCGGGGGAGCTTGCGCAACATCCACCGGCGGGTGGGGACGACGATCCTGTTCGAATCCTCCGGCGGCCAGATCGACAAGGTGGCGCACCTGCCGGAGCTGCGCTTCGCCCTCGGCGAGCCGGAGGTGGACACCACGTCGGTGGACAGCGCCGCGTTCGCGCTGGAGGACAAGTCCTGGTTCATCCGCCGCACGGGCTCTGACGGGTTCAGGATCGGCCACCAGCCGACCATGCGGAAGGTGGTGAGCGACCGGCGTGCCTCCCTGGACGAGGACGCCGAGATCCGCCCGGCCATGCGCCAGGCGGTCCGCAAGGAGTTCGAGCGGGGCGCGCGCCTCCCCGTGGTGCCGTTTCCGGACGACGGCGCGGCGATACCGGACACGCCGAGGCTCACGCTGGTGGTCGTCGATCCGGAGTCGGAGTGGACGGGCGCGGGGCGTATGCGCGAGCGGGTCGGGGAATGGACGGTCCGGCGCGGCAAGTCCCCGAGGCTCTATCCGGCGGCGCTGGTGTGGTGCCTCAAGCAGCCGGGGCGGGGCCTGCGGGACAAGGTCGAATTGATGCTGGCCTGGAAGCGGGTGGCCAGGGAGGTGGCGGAGGGGATCCTGGGCGGGGACTTCGACCGCTCGGACCGGGCCGGTCTCCAGTCCAGGGTGGCCGACGCCGAGGAGGCGGTGAAGGACGAGATCTGGGCCGGCTACCGCTTCGTGGTCATTGCGGACGCGGGTGGGCCGGGTGGGTCGGGCGGATCGGAGGGATTGGACGGGCCGGGTGGATCGGGTGGGTTGGGCGGTCCGGGCGGTTCGAGCGCACCGGGCAGGTCGGGCGGACCGGGCAGGTCGGGCGGACCGGGCAGGTCGGGCGGACCGGGCGGTCCGGGCGAGCTGGGTGGATCGGACGGATCGGGCGAGCCGGACGGCCTCAAGGTGATCGACCTCGGCGCGGGCCATGCGAGCGCGGGCGATTCGCTGTGCGCGCGCGTCGTGACCGCGCTCAAGTCCCACGCGCTCCTCAACGATTCGGTGGGGGCGGGGTACGTCGAGCGCAACTGGCCACCGGCGCTCGCGGCCTCCGGCGCATGGCCGCTGGCGAGCCTCCGGCAGAGCTTCCTGAACGGTTCGCTCACCCGGCTGCTGGACCCGGACGCCACGCTCCGCGCGAAGATCGCCGAGTTCGTGGGTCGAGGCGACTTCGGCCTCGCCTCCGGTCCGCAGCCGGACGGCGGCTACGGGCGGATCTGGTTCGGCGAGCCGGTCCCGGCGGAAGAGATCGCCTTCGACTCCGGGGTGTTCCTGCTCCGCAAGGACAGGGCAGCGGCGCTGAGGATGCAGCCGGGAGCGGGCACGGGATTGGGGCCGAGGACGGGGCCGGAACCGGGGTCGGGAGTGGCGCCGGGGGCGAGGCCGGGCTCGGGACCGGAGCCGTTCCTCGTTCCTTCCCCGCAGCCGGGGTTCGGGCCAGCGCCCGCACCGGAACCCGGAGCGGCGGCGGGACAGGATTCCGGCTCGGAATCCGCGCCCCCGCCGGGCGCGGCTGCCACCCGAACCATCCGCGTGCGCGGCGACGTCCCGCCGGAGGTCTGGAACCGGCTGGGCAGGACGCTGCTGCCCAAGCTGCGAGGCGGCGCGGAGCTGACGCTCGGGGTCGAGTTCTCGGCGACGGTCGAAGGCGGCAGGGCCGACGGCCTCGTGGCCGACCTGGAGCAGATACTCGCCGACCTGGGCCTGTCGGACAGAATGGAGATCCGGTGAGCCGGCATCGGCTTCGGCGAGCCGCCGGTTGCCGCTGCCCGGGCCGGCGATCTTCACGCGCTTCTCGGCCGAGGAATGCGTGCGTGCCGCGACCTATGCACGGTCAGGCGCGACACGGGCGGCGGCGCCGGACACCATTCGTCGAACGATGAAGCCACTCTTGCACCGCCCCGGAGCGCCCGGTCGTTCCTGATCGTGATCGGCAGGCGGCTCGTCAAGCAGGGCGCTTGCGGCCCCTTCAGGCTCCCCTTCCTCCGCGAGCGCCTTCGTCTCCCGGCGGGTTCCACGTACCCCGTAACCGCCGTGGCAGGACTGCCGTGCAGAATGGGCGACGGAGACGAACGGGTAGACAGCGTGTGCGTTCCATTCCATCGCACGGCGGTGCGTTCGCAGTGCGCTTGAAGGCGCATAATGACGGGTGTCCGTTTCACGCCGGGACACCCGCCATGAACGCCCCCGCCACCATGCACACCGGGCCGCTCGGCTCCACCATCCATGTCCTGCGCGCCGACGCCGGCACCATCGCCGAGCTCGCCGCCATCGACTGGAACCGCCACTTCCGCCGGGTCTGCCTCGACCCGGTGCGCGGGATCATCACCCTGATGGCGCCCTCACGCCTGCATGAGGACTTGTCCGAGATCCTCGGCCATGTTGTGGACGCCGCGGGGAGCGCTATCACCGGGGCCACCAAGGGGATCCGCAGCACCCGGCTTCGGGGACGGGGCGAGCCGCCCGGCACGGGGATGGAGCCCGACTGCGCGTTCTACGTCGGCGAGCGCGCCAGAGGCTTTTACGCGGCCCGTGCCGAAGGGGAAGCGGCCCTCGACTCCTTCGTCGAGCGCACCGCGCCCGACCTGGTGGTCGAGGTCGAGATCACGCACGTCGATGAGAGCAAGATCGAGCGCTACGGGGAGATGGGGGTGCGGGAGCTGTGGCGGTTGCACGGGCGCAAGGGGACGAGGGAGCTGCGGGCGGAGTTTCTCGCCCTGCACGCCGGGAACGCGCCGCGCCGGCTCGATGCCTCGGAGGTGCTGGAAGGGCTGACGCCGGACGATGTCTGCGAGGCGGTGGAAGAGGTGGGAGCCAGCCAGACCCCTGCCGATCGAATCGAAGCGGTGGCCCGGATCGTGCGCCGTCGGCGGCAGGCGAGCGCGCGGGTGCGGGAGGAGGCGGCGGCGTACTCGATCCACTGAGGCGTGCGCGTGCCGTATCCGCGCCTTCCCGGTGAGTTCGCCAGCTCGCAGGCAGGCAAGGCGCCGGAAATCGAGCCGGAACAAAGTGTCGTACCCCACGGTATTCGACCGGCGGGGCGGTTGGCGGGCGGCGGTGGAGGTGGGGGAGTTGATTGCGCCGGTGGGGCCGGAGCTGGGGCCGTACCAGCCCTCGCAGCGCTACCTCGTGGTTGACGAGCGGCACATGGGTGCGGAGGATTTGCCGGGGAGGAACCTGATGGGGGCGGTGTTGGGGTTAGAGCAGAGCCGCGGGCCGGCGGACTTGGTGCGGGTGGTGGGTCTGCTGGTGGAGTGGCTGCGGGACTCGGGTGACGGGGAGTTGAAGCGGGCATTCGCGGACTGGGTGCGGCAGATGGCCGAAGGGTTTGTATCCGATGATGCGGCGCTGCCGGCGGTGAGGACATTGGAGGGTGTGAGGATGACATTGGTCGAGCGGGTGGCGGAGTGGCCGAAGCAGTGGCTTCAGGAGGGCCGCGAGCAAGGGATTCGGGAGGTGGTGGAGCGCCTGGAGCGTTCCAGTGCGGAGCCGCCGCCGGGGGATGCCCCGGAGGGCGTGAGGATGACATTGGTCGAGCGGGTGGCGGAGTGGCCGAAGCAGTGGCTTCAGGAAGGCATCGAACAGGGCCTTGCGCATGAACGGGCGCTGTTGCGTCGCCAAGCGGCGACGCGGTTCGGGGCGGAGACCGCCGAGCGTGTGTCGGGGGTGCTGGCCGGCATCGCGGACCCGGAGGGTCTGGCCGAGGTGGGGGAATGGCTGGTGCGTTGCGAAACGGGAAGCGAATTTCTCGCCCGCGTGGACCCGGTGGCCGGGGCGAACCGACGCGGCGACGGCGGGAGCTCCCATGCAGGTCGCCGAGAGGATTGACGGAGCCGTTCTCCCTCTACACCTCACGAAATCCAGCACGTTCCGGAGGAGCCGGTCATGGCCCGAAGCCTGGGAGACGCGACGGCGGCGGCCTGGAACGAGGCGCCGCCGACGCCCGCGGAACCGTGGGAGCCGGGCGCGAGGCTCGAAGCATCGGTACAGGCGCACGCGGCCGGACTGGAAACGCTCGCGCAGGAGCTGCTGGACGGTCTGCGTCAGCGGTCTCGACCTCCCGAGGGGGCCGGAACGTGACGGGGACGGCCCTGGGCATCGACACGAACCTGTTCATCCGGCAGGCAGCGCGGCGGATGCTCGGCGCCTGCTGCGAACGCACGCGCACGCGGATATACGTCCCGGGACAGACCCTGCGCGAAGCGCCGGAGAAAATCCGCACCCTCTACGGCAGGGCCGCGGCGCGCATGTCCGCGAGGACGCGCCCCGGGGAGACGGAGGGCGCGAGGAAGCAGCGCACGCTGGCGACCCTCGAAGCAATGTGCGCCGGATTCGTGAAATGGATGCACGAAGAAGGGAAGCGCAACGACGGGATCTACCAGTACGGGCAGGCGCGGGGCATGGACCCCGAGGTCCGGTCTCTGGCGGACTGGATCGGCACGTCGGGCGCAATGGACGACAGGAGCGACGCGCTCATCATCGCCGAATGCCTGCAACGCCGAACCATGTGCCTGAGCAGCGACAACCGCAGGAGGATTCGCAGGACGGACTTCCACGACTGGCTGCTGCGGCGCCGGGAGGACGGTGACCCGTGGGCGCAGGTGGAGGTGCCCTTCGTGCTGAGTGCGGACGAGGCGGTGCAGAGACTGCTCGGAAACGGGGTCGAAGGGATCGGGGCCACCGTCGGCGCCGCCTATGCCGTATGCAGGACAAAGGCACGGAGGACGCCCGTCGAACGGGTTGCATCGCTGGCCTGGTTCGCCAACGATCTGGAGAAGGCGAGCCTCGAACGGACCGCGAGCAGGATCAGGTTCATGCTCCAGGAATGGGAAGGACGCGAACGGCAGCTCGTCGAAGGGCTGGAGTCGGTACAGCCGGATGTTGCAAAGACCCGCGAGGCGGAGGACCGCAGACTGTTCCTTGAACGGCGCGAGACCGGGACGGGAGGAGTCATGCGAGGCGCAAGCGGACGCGGACCATAACACGGGAAGGCAGGCCCCGCCCGAACCAGTCGATCATCCGCAGGGATCCCGACCGCGACCACGCAGGAAAGCGGCAGGTACTCGCGGAAGTCCACAAGGTCATCCCGCGCTGAATCATGCAGCCATGATCCCCAAGGCGTGCAAGCGGCTGGCGGAGGTCGACTTCCCCGTCGCCGAGGTCTCGCGGCACGCGGCGCGGGAGAAGTCGATCCGGCACGGGCATCCTTCGACCCTGCATCTGTGGTGGGCGCGTCGGCCGCTGGCCTCCTCGCGGGCGTGCTGATGGCGCTGCTGCTGCCGGACCCCTGCGACCCGCATTGCCCGGAGGCGTTCAGGCGGGAGGCGCGGAGGAGCCTCCCCAAGTTCATCGCCGACTTCGCCAGCACCATCCCTTGGGCTTGCCGGCTGCTGAAGAAGATGGCGTCCGAAGGGGTTCTCCCCCGCGCGGAACCACCGGAAGGAGCGCGCCATAAACGAAGCGCCTGAAAATGCACGTGTGCGTTCCATCGCACGGCGGCGCCTCCGCAGTGCGGTGAAATGCGTATGATGACGGGTATCCGTTTCCCACCGGGACACCCGCCATGAACGCCCCCGCCACCATGCACACCGGCCCCCTCGGCTCCACCATCCACGTCCTGCGCGCCGACGCCGGCACCATCGCCGAGCTCGCCGCCATCGACTGGAACCGCCGTTTCCGCCGGGTCTGCCTCGACCCGGTGCGCGGGATCATCACCCTGATGGCGCCCTCGTTCCCCCATGAAGACTTGACCGGGATTCTCGACAACATCGTGGAGGCTGCGGGAAGCGCCATCGCCGGCGCCATGAAGAGTATTCGCAGCACCCGGCTCCGGGGTCGGGGCGAGCCGCCCGGCACGGGGATGGAGCCCGACTGCGCGTTCTACGTCGGCGAGCGCGCCAGAGGCTATTTCGCGGCCCGCGCCGAGGGGGATGCGGCCGCCGTCGCCTTCGTCGAACGGACTGCGCCCGATCTGGTGGTGGAGGTCGAGATCACGCACGCCGATGAAGGCAAGGCCGAGCGCTACGGCCAGATGGGGGTGCGGGAGCTATGGCGGCTGCACGCCCGCAAGGGCACGCGGGAGCTGGGGGCGGAGTTTCTCGCCCTGGGTCCCGGGGGCACGTTGCGCCGGCTCGGCGCTTCGGAGGTGCTGAAAGGGCTGACGCCGGATGACGTGTGCGAGGCGGTGGAAGCGGTGGGAGCCAGCCAGACTCGTGACGAACAGACGAAGGCGGTGGCCCGGATCGTGCGCCGTCGGCGGCAGGCGAGCGTGCGGGTTCAGGAGGAGGCGGCGGCGTACTCGGTCCACTGAGGCGAGCGCGTGCCGTATCCGCGCCTTCCCGGTGAGTTCGCCAGCTCGCAGGCAGGCAAGGCGCCGGAAATCGAGCCGGAACAAAGTGTCGTACCCCACGGTATTCGACCGGCGGGGCGGTTGGTGGGCGGGGGGTTCCGAACCGCTGTCCGGTGGACCTTCACCGCTTCCCCCGCGCCGCACATCGGGCGGACAGCCTACAAGAGTCGGCACCGGGGGCGCATTCCGCCGACTCCGCGGCCGGGTACGCTGGCCCCCATGCAGGACCCGAACTACAAACGCCTCTTCTCCTTCCCCCGCATGGTCGAAGACCTCCTGCGCGCCTTCCTCCCCGCAGAGGCCCTCGCCGAGCTCGACTTCTCCTCCCTCGACAAGCTCCCCGCCGAGTACGTCAGCGACGAACTGCTCCAACGCCACGGGGACTGCGTGTGGCGGATACACCGGCGCGGGCAATGGCTGTACCTGCTGGTGCTGCTGGAGTTCCAGTCCACCGAGGAGCCGCGCATGGCGTTGCGCATCCTGACCTACACCAGCCTCCTGTACCAGGAGCTGGTGCGCAACGGGGCGCTGGATGCGCGGGAACGGCTGCCGGCGGTGCTGCCGGTGGTGCTCTACAACGGGGCGGCACGGTGGCGGGCGGCGGTGGAGGTGGGGGAGCTGATTGCGCCGGTGGGGCCGGAGCTGGGGCCGTACCAGCCCTCGCAGCGCTACCTCGTGGTTGACGAGCGGCACGTGGGTGCGGAGGATTTGCCGGGGAGGAACCTGATGGGGGCGGTGTTGGGGTTGGAGCAGAGCCGCGGGCCGGCGGACTTGGTGCGGGTGGTGGGGCGGTTGGTGGAGTGGCTGCGGGACTCGGGTGACGGGGAGTTGAAGCGGACGTTCGCGGACTGGGTGCGGCAGATGGCTGAAGGGTTCGTGCCCGGCGATGCGGCGCTGCCGACGGTGGGGACATTGGAGGGTGTGAGGATGACATTGGTCGAGCGGGTGGCGGAGTGGCCGAAGCAGTGGCTTCAGGAAGGCATCGAACAGGGCCTTGCGCATGAACGGGCGCTGTTGCGTCGCTAGGCGGCGACGCGGTTCGGGGCGGAGACCGCCGAGCGTGTGTCGGGGGTGCTGGCCGGCATCGCGGACCCGGAGGGTCTGGCCGAGGTGGGGGAATGGCTGGTGCGTTGCGAAACGGGAAGCGAATTTCTCTCCCGCGTGGACCCGGTGGCCGGTGCGAGCCGACGCGGCGACGGCGGGAGTTCCCATGAAGGTCGCCGAGAGGATTGACGGTGCCGTTCTCCCTGCGTGAATCGCTCGCCACTTGCTCTCAAATCATCGAGCCGCTCCTCGCAGGTCATTTCCGGCTCCGCTGCCCGCTTGTCGAACGTGGCGAGATCTTCCCGGTCTTCGGCAAGGGCCTCGCGCACCGCTTCCGTTGACCAGCTCGGACACTGAGCAGTCGGCCGAGGCGGGCTTGCAGGCGCTTGTGCGACCTGATGGAGAAATACGGGCGACCTGGAAGCGTGAGAGAGACGGTGGAAGCCGTGGTCGCGGGGGCGATGCCGGGACACATCGACCTCATCCGCATGCATGAGATGAAATTGGGAAGCTCAAGGGACTGGAGAGGCAAGAACAGTGGCAAGCAACGAAGCCGTGCGGGAGCTCAAAGAGGTTCTGGCAAAAGCAAAGGCGTTCCGGGAGAAAGAAATAATCCGGCGCGATGAATGGGGTTCACTCAACTTCGAGGAGATCGAAGTAGAAGTGTCCGATATCCTGGATCTCTGCGAAGATCTGGAAACAATGGATTTGGAGTTGGTAGAACCGGGGAATCTACGATCAGCTAAAAATACAATTGATGCGGTTGTAGAAACACTTGCCCAGATGGATCAATTTACACTTGACACGGGAGGCAAGGGTGTTGTTGATCAGATTTGCAGCAGATTCCCCAATGAAACGCAACAAGTAAGATCCAACTGCATATCGTGGATGGGCTATCTGGCATACAGAAGAAGAGATGTTCAAGGGAAGGTGAAGGAAGTTGAATCCGCAATCGAAAAACTGGAGGAAGAACGTAGTAGACAAGAAGAGGAACGAAAGGAGGAACATGAACGCTGGGAGCGTGAGCGAACGGAAGAAATAGATAAAATTCGAAAAGATGGCGCTGCGAAAGACCAAGAACTGGAACGGATACTGGCAGCGGCAAGACAGGCCGCAGCAGATATTGGAGTGGGTGGATTCACCGAAGAATTCCAGCAGGAAGCGGAAAGAGCAGAAAGAGAGAGCAAGTGGTGGCTCGTAGCTGCAATTATCGGATCTCTGACAACGGTGGGGACTCTGGTATTCTCACAATGGTGGGCCTCCTATATGATAGATCCTGATGCTACCTTATGGGAAACTGCAGGAATAAAGGTGGGGGTGGTCGCACTGATGGTATACGCAAGTAGCTGGTGCGCAAGGATGTACAAGGCCGTCAGGCACCAAAGTACAACGAACAGACATCGTGCACTGAGTCTGAAGACGTTCAATGCATTCTCTCAAGCGGCCAGCAGCGAGGAGGCTAGAGAAGCAATTCTACTGGCTGCGGGTAAATGTATTTTCGAAGGTAGAAGTACGGGATTAACCGAAGAGAAAGGGAACATGCCAATTAGCACCACCCAGATTATTGAGACTGCAAGGAAGACGGTAGATTCTCGCGGAAATCCATAAGATCATTTCGATCCGAATTACCTGATAGCAGATGGATGGCACGTGCAGGAAGAATGTCGAATAGTCGCTGAAGATGAATCGTAACTATATGAATCCTGGCAGAAGATGACATAAAGAATGATCCCCAAGGCGTGCAAGCGGCTGGCGGAGGTCGACTTCCCCATCGCCGAGGTCTCGCGGCACGCGGCGCGGGAGAAGTCGATCCGGCACGGGCACCCTTCGACCCTGCACCTGTGGTGGGCGCGTCGGCCGCTGGCCTCCTCGCGGGCGGTGCTGATGGCGCTGCTGCTGCCGGACCCCTGCGACCCGCATTGCCCGGAGGTGTTCAGGCGGGAGGCGCGGCAGATCCTCCTGGGGATGCACGGGCGGCCCAAAGGATGGGCTGACGCCATCCGGTCGGAGGAAGGGTTGCGGCGGGTCCTGCTTAAGTTCATCGCCGACTTCGCCAATTGGGATCGCGCCGCGGACCGCACCTGGATCGATACGGGCCGGGCGCTGGTGCGAGCGGCGCACGGCGAGGAGCCGCCCCTGGTCGTGGACCCCTTCGCGGGCGGTGGCTCGATTCCGCTCGAAGCGTTGCGGCTCGGCTGCGAGGCCTTCGCCAGCGACCTGAACCCGGTCGCCTGCCTGATCCTCAAGGTGATGCTGGAGGACGTCCCGCGCCACGGGCCGGGGCTGGCCGAGGCGTTGCGCAAGGCCGGCGGCGAGATCAAGGCCGCGGCGGAAAGGGCGCTGACCGATCTCTACCCGAAGGACTCGGACGGGGCGACGCCGATCGCCTACCTGTGGGCGCGCACGGTGCGTTGCGAGGCGCCGACCTGCGGGGCGGAGATCCCGCTGATGCGCTCGTTCTGGCTGTGCAGGAAGCCGAAGCGCAAGCGTGCGTTGCGCGTGAAGGTGGTGCGGCCCCAGGGTGGGCCGGGTGGACCGCCGGGTGTCGAGTTCGAGGTCTTCGAGCCGGAGGACGATGGGCAGGTGCGCGCGGGCACGGTCACGCGGGCGAAGGCGGCCTGCCTGTGCTGCGGCGCGGTCCTGCCGCCGGAACGGGTGCGGGTACAGCTCTGCGAGCAGCGCGGCGGCGCGGATGCGATCTTCGATGGGAACGGGAAGCGCACCGGCGGCGCGCGCATGACTGCGGTGGTGACGTTGAGGCCGGGTGAGACGGGCCGCCATTACCGGCTGCCCACGGATGCCGACTACGCGGCGGTGCGCGAGGCGCAGGCGCGGCTTGCCGAAGTGCTCGGCGAGTGGGAGCGGGGCGGGAAGCGGGGGCTGAGTCCGGTGCCGGACGAGCCGACCCCCGCCGGCGGAGGTTCTGGGGCCGGTCGTGCGTTCAGCGTGCAGCGGTACGGGATGCGGCAATGGGGCGATCTGTTCACGGCGCGGCAGAAGGTGGCGCTGGTGGAGTTGGCAAGGCTGATTGCCGACGGACACCGGGATGACGAACTCGAATCCACCGCTGATCCGCTCCTGGGTATTGCAGTCAACAAGACGGCTGATCTTGGCAATGCCTTGGCGCCATGGAAGCCCGATGCGGAATGTCCTGTACATTTGTTTGCCCGGCAGGCGATTGGTATGGCATGGGACTTCTGCGAGTCTGTGCCTCCATGCGATTCGAGTGGATCGTTTCTGAGTGCATATCAGCGAAGTGCGGATGCCCTGGATTCCGTCAGCGGGATTGGACCGGAACCGGGACAAGTTCAGTGCACCGATGCTGCGGCCTATCCCTTGCCCGACGAAGCCGCCGGCGTCTGGTTCACCGATCCACCCTACTACGACGCGATCCCCTATTCGGACCTCTCCGATTTCTTCCTCGTCTGGCTCAAGCGGACGCTGCCGGATCATCCGTTGTTGCGCGACCCCTTCGATCCGGACAACCCGCTCTCGCCCAAGGCTCGCGAGGCGGTGCAGGACGAGACCCGAGAATGCGACGGTCGCACCAAGGATCGAGCGTTCTTCGATGACACGATGGGCGACGCCTTCGCCGAAGACCGCCGTGTGCTGGGCGAGGACGGGATCGGCTCCGTGGTCTTCGCCCACAAGACCACCGAGGGATGGGAGGCGCTGCTCAACGGGATGATCCGCGGCGGCTGGACCATCACCGGGTCCTGGCCCATCGCCACCGAGATGGGCTCGCGCCTGCGCGCCCGGGAATCCGCCGCACTCGCCACCAGCGTCCACCTCGTCTGCCGGCCTCGCCCCGACGACGCGCCGGTCGGCGATTGGGCGCGGGTGCTCCGCGAGCTGCTCCGGCGCGTGAGCGACTGGATGGAGCGGCTCCAGGGCGAGGGCGTGCGCGGGGCGGATCTGGTCTTCGCCTGCATCGGCCCGGCGCTGGAGATCTTCAGCCGCTACCGGCAGGTCGAGACCGCGGAGGGGCGCGAAGTCGGGCTCGCCGAGTACCTGGAGAGGGTCTGGGAGGTCGTGGGCCGTAGCGCCCTGGAACAGGTGCTCGGGGCCGCCGAGGCGAAGGCGCGCAACGGCGCCGCCGGGGCGCTGGAAGAAGACGCCCGCCTGACCGCCCTCTTTCTCCGGACGCTGCAAAGCACCGGCGCGGACGCCGCTTCCTGGGAAAGTGACGCCGCTGTGGACGATGAAGGCGACGAGGCGGACGACGCGCCTCGCGGCAGGCCGAAAAGCCACACCCTGATCTTCGACGTGGTGCGCCGCTTCGCCCAGCCCCTCGGCATCCACCTGCCCGATTGGGAGGGCTGCATCGTGGAGACGAGCAAGGGCGTGGTGCGGCTGATGCACGTCGCCGAACGGGGGAGGCAGCTCTTCGGCGAAGACGGCGCCGCCCCGGTGGCGGAGTGGATGGAGCAGGACCCGAGCGGCAACGTCCAGCAGGTGCTCTTTCCCGAAGCGGAGTCCGCACCCGGGAAGAAGCGCGCTCCAGGCCGCGGCGGGAAGGCCCTCGTCGCCGGCGACGCGGAGCTGCGGATGCCCGACGCCACCACCCTCGACCGGGACCACGCGGCGATGCTCTTCCAAGCATCGGGCCACAGCCAGGCGCTCCGCCGCCTGCTGAAGGCCGAGCAGGAGCGCGGCAGCGACTTCTTCCGCTTCGCGAACGCCCTGTCCGCCCTGTACCCTTCGCCGAGCGAGGAAAAACGCCTCCTGGACGCGATGTTGCTGGCCGTGCCGAGGTAACCGTGATCCGGCATATCACAATCCGGAACTTCAAGCGCTTCCGCGAGCAGACGTTCGAGCTTGAAGATTCCGTCGTCCTCGCCGGGCCGAACAACGCCGGGAAGTCTACGCTGCTTCAGGCCATCGCGACCTGGAAGTTCGGTCTCGATCGATGGCTCGACCAGCGCCGGGGAGGCAGGGCCGTCAGGCGCTCGGGCGTCGCGATTCCACGGGCGAACGTCACCGCGGTGCCGCTCCGGGAAATGAACCTCCTCTGGGAGGATCGAAGGGTCACCGGACCGGGCGGCATGTCCGGCACGCGGCGGCTGATCGAGATCGTCGTTGAAGGACGGTCGAACGGAGGGTCCTGGGAGTGCGGGATCGAGATCCAGTACGCCAATGCCGAATTGGCCTACGCGCGGCCCCGGAATGCGAAGAACCTCGATCGCGAAGCCATCGGAAACTTTCCCCCGGAGGCCGTGCAAAACCTGAGTGTCGTGCACGTACCCCCGCTCTCGGGCATCGAGCGCGACGAGCCGAGACGGGACCGGGGCGTGCAGGATCTGCTCGTCGGCCAGGGGCGGCCGGGGGAGATCCTGCGAAACCTCCTTCTGGAGATTGCCGAGAACGGCAGGGAACGGAACTGGCGGATGCTCGTGGAGCACATCCGGGATCTCTTCCGGATCGATCTGCTCGATCCCGTCTATTCGCCGGCTCAGCCGTACATCGTGTGCGAGTACCGCGAACCGGGCCGTACCCGTCCACTCGACCTTTCCAACGCCGGAAGCGGGACACTCCAGGTGCTCCTGTTGCTCGCATTCCTGTACGCCCGGCCCGCCACGGTGATCCTCCTCGACGAGCCGGATGCGCATCAGTACGTCATCCTGCAAAAACAGGTGTACGACCTGATCCGCAAGGTCGCGCGCGAGCGCGGAGGACAGGTGATCGTCGCGACGCACTCCGAGGTCATCCTCGATGCGACGGAACCGGCACGGGTACTCGGATTCGTGGGCCGGACACCCCATACGCTCGCAAACAGAAGCGAGCGAGACGCGCTCCGCGAGGCGCTCAAGCGGATCACGACCACCGATCTCCTGTTGGGCCGGGAAGTCGGTGGTGTGCTCTATGTCGAGGGGGAGACGGACGAGAAGATTCTGGGCGAGTGGGCGCGGATACTCGATCATCCGGCACGGCGTTTCCTGGAACGGCCCTTCGTCCGCCGGCTCGGCGGCAGGAGCCTTGCCGAGGCGAAAGCGCACTTCTTCGCCCTGCGGGCGTGTTTCCGGGACATGCAGGCGCTTTGCCTTCTCGACGGTGACAACCGCGATGAGCCGGACGAGGAGACCACCCGCAACGATTTGACCGTCCTGCGCTGGCGCCGCTACGAGATCGAGAACTACCTGTTGCAACCCGAGGCCGTCAAGCGGTTCGTGAATTTTCCCCTGCTCGAGCCGGACGTGGACAGGAGTTTTCGGAAACACGTGCCCGAAGGAACCGATCTCTTCGGGGACCACGTCTCGCTCGTGCGCGTCAAGGCAAGCGATGAATTTCTGGTTCCGCTGCTTGAAGAGATGAACAGGAGCACGCCCAAACGGGATCTGTACCTGCTCGCCGCCGTCATGGAGAAGGAGGAAGTCCATCCTGAAGTCCGGGAAAAGCTCGATCGCATCGCGGAGGTTCTCGACGTCCCTGAAACAGGATCATGACGGCGCCATCCCCGCGAAGGTCTGCTGAAGGCCGAACGGGACTGCATCCCGGTTTTCCGTGGCAGCGTCTTTCAGAGGCCGCTGGTCTCGGGCCTGGGAACGTACTCCACGACCGATTTCGCCGGTGATTTCAAGGATGGGAGGCAGTTTCGTGGAGGTCTGGTGCAGACGGACAAGCCGGGCAGGTCACGATCCGGGTCGAAACGTTTGCGACCGGGGCATAGTCGATGCCCTCGAACCGACCCTCGAACAGACCCGCAATCTGGTCGTCGAATGCTTTTCGGGGAACGGAGTACATGCCTCCCCGTGCACCCTCGAAGCCGCAGTTCCAGGCCGCGAGCGCCTGACCGTAGCGAAGCGCTGCCCGGACGCCGCGAGCGCCGGCGCGGCGCAGACCCGCCCGCCCGCCGGCCGCAGCCTTGGCAATGAGACCGGCGGTGCACCAGTCGCCGGAGCCGCAGGTGTCGGCAAGCCGTGGTGCAGGAACCGCCACGAGATACATCCAGTTGGAGACGCCACGACCGAGCCGATGGCGGTACTTCAGCCCTCGCTCCCCAAGGGTCTGCACTTCGAGCAGGGTTGCGGAGCCGTCTTCCATGACACCGCGGATGCCGGCAAGGCGGTTGTCGGCGTACTTGACGACATGAGCGAGCGCGATTGCCTCCGCCATGAGCTTTTCGGTGGCTTTGCCGGATGGCTCGAACACCACCAGGGCGCCGCGGGCGGACGCCTCGGCGGCCAGGGTGAGGGTTGCGCGCGACAGGCGATCGAGGAAGAACACCGACACATCGGCGAGCGCCGGCCTGATCCTCTCCGCCACGTTGACCGTGATTGCCTTGAAGGGCGGCAGCCATTTGCCACAGCTCGGGCACGACCAGGAGAACCGGTGTCTGGGCCGACCATCTTGCCCACGCCGGATTACCTGGACGATGATGGGAGTGTCGGTCATGGGCGCGCAGGTGACCCAATCGAGGTGGACACCCCACCGTTTCATGTCCGCGCGAACGCGCTCGGAGGCCACGTCGCCGTTCATGCGCGTGATCGGGTAGGCATCCCATCCGAGCCATGCCAGTATCGAAAGCACGTTGCCGCAAGTTCCACCGGCCCAACCCCGAATGGGTGTCTCGGGATCGGAGCCGATGACCATATCGAGGGCTATCAGTCCTGTCCCGAAGATCCTGGGCCGAGTGGCGGAGGTCATCGTGCGGCGCTCCGTTCCGTTGGTAATGCCGGTCGGGGTTGGGGATAGACGTCGCCTTCCAGCCATAGATGTATGAGACTCGGCTGGTCGATCTCCACCGGCACATTCGGTTCGAGTTCGTAGCCGATTGACTCCAGGTAAGCGACGGGTAAATTGCGCTCCAGCGCCGCCATCAGCGCGCCGAGAGCCATCACCTTGCTGCCGACCGGAGAGAGGACAAGCATCGAACCTCCCGTTTCCGCAAAAACCGGCTTGCGAAGATCATCCAGCCTGAGAATAGTTCGGTAGAGATCCAGGGGATCTCCTTCATCGGCGTAGACGATGTTGCGCGCATCGACCGACCAAGGGGTTTCGAGTTCGTTCGTCAGATACTCCTCCGCCAGCTCGTCACCGATACGAGGGTTGTTCGCCGGGAAAGGAAGAATGGGGCACGTGTCGTGAGGCTCGATGAAGCGGTACAGCCGTTCGAGTGCGGCTCGGCGTTCGGTAGCCAACAGAGGCAACCACAGCCGTGCCGCATCGGCCGTGTCAGAGAGAGTCGAGCGACCCTTGAAACCATGAATGTAGCCGGGTACATCGCTGTCTACTGAACGAATTTTGTCGTCCAGTTCCGGATTGTGGACGACGAACACGTGCAGATTCGCGACTCCCTTGCCCCGGCCGATACGCTCAACGAAGTATCGGATGATCGGAAAACTGGTGCCCGTCGACAAGGCACTGACGTCGACGATCACGTCCGTTACGCCCTCCAAATCTTGCCGGTTGATGACGGAAACAACATTGCGTCCACCGATTATTGCATTGTCCGAGTCGAAGATATCGATCGGTTCCACTTGTCGATCCACGATCGCAGCAAGAAGAATCTTCGTATTTTCTTCCGCCCGGGCCGATTGGTTCTGTGGCGGGCGAGGGCGATTTTCCCTAATGAGCAATGCGCGGAAACTCGCGGCTGTTTCGCTGAGCAGAGTAGCAACGGTGCGTGAGCGAGGATCGAAACCAGAGCCCGCCACAAGAAGAACATTTCTATCCGACTGCGCAAAGTAGTGGGCAAGGAACCCGTCCACTTCGTCGCCGCGATGAGCGATGCAAGGGTCCCAGCGGTGTTCGTGGTCCATCTCAATCCCGGCCAAGCAACCGCAGCAGGTCGTCGACGCGGCGCTCAAGAAAGCCACCGCGTCTCAGTGTTAACCCGTGGTGAAGCAGCAGTACGCCGCCGAGCTCGATCAGGCACCAGAGACGCTTCTTGGTGCTGTGATTGGGAACCAGTACAAATGCGTTGTAAGAGACACCGAACTGGAGCACTTGCGCCAAGTGCGGATGGGTCTCAGGAATGGTGTCGAACCCCTCTTGTGGGATGCCGAAGGCGACAGCGCCGCCGCCGAGCGAAGCGTTGCCCTCCAGGCTCTTGGTCAAACATTGGGCAGCGATGCCGTCGGCAAGCCGACGAACGAGTTGACACTGTGGGAAGCTCCATTCATGTACCATCTCTGCCGCACGTTCCCGAAGCAGCTTGTGTTGGAGACTGTTCGCGAGCATCGGTTCCTTGCCGCGAATGAGCTGGGTTTCCGACTGCGAGACAAGCCGAGCGGCAAGTTGGAGGAACTGTTCGGCGTTCTCCGAACTCGCGTCGCACAAGGTGTCGATACCGAAGAAATAAGGCCGTTCGTACTTGTGCAACAGGTGAATGCGGGCTCCGTCGGCGACCCCGGCGTCGACCTTCAGCGGCCGGCCGGGTTCGGCATTGTCGGAGGTGTCTTCAAACAGGCTGGGCTGCGTCCGCTTGGCGTAGCGCTCGAACAACACAGATAGAATCCCGAGTCGCAGGTCTTCGCTATTCTCCCCGGTACTGGCGAGATAATCGTCGATATCCTTCTCAAGTCTGTGGCGGCGCTCGGCTGAGACACCGTATCGGCGTTGCAGCGTATCGACGTGTTTTCCGATTTGCTGGCGTTTACCAGCCGGAAGTAACTCCGCCGTCGTTGACAGCAGGGTACCGAGGCTGCGGAGGTGCCGGCGGTTGAACACCTCCATCTGGCTCAGGTAGCGTCCTGCCATATCCTTGGCCATTTTGCGGAATGTCCGTCTCTGATTCGCACGATCTCCGCTGCTTTGCATCCGGATGACGGTGATTTCGCGGGATGGCTTGACTCCGGATTCTTCGGATTCATCGGCGCTCGTTGCCCGATCCAGAAGTACGTCGCTTGGGGTGAGTGCGTCGAGCCGGGTCAGAATCCATCTTGAAACTTTGAGTTCGCGCCGAGAAAGCCAATGTCGTAATGCTGTGAACTGAGTGGGATGGAGACTATGCGCATCGTCGAAAATGACGAGGGGTCGGAGCAGCAGCGTTTCCTCACTTCTGGTGATTCGGAACTCCTCGATGACGTCGAACGGTCGATAGGCGGCGATTGCCTCTCGCTTGATGTCTTCGATGTCCGGTGGCACGAGCGCGGCCGAGATGTTGTAGATAGCGAGCTCGACCTTACGGGCGTGATCGAGCAGCCCCGGTCCCGCTTTGCCGCCGATGGCGCTGAGCGCGGCATCGGCGTCGGCGCGCGGCACGATCTCGATCTGATCAAATGGTACACCGGAAGCTTTGACGTTCCGGAGCCAAGCCAGCACGGTGCGGGCCTGCAACAGAGCGATCATCAGGTTCGTCTTGAGGTCTTCCGGGTAGGGGAATTCCCAGAAGTCCCGGTATTCAGCCTCAAGTGGGAGCCGCCCGCCTATGAGCTTCGGGCTCTCGTTGTATATCGCTCCGCAGGCGGTGAGTGTGTCGAGCAGCGACTTGTAGTTGGGCATACTGCGATTGCGCAGCAGGGTCCACAGCGTCGGGAACTGGAAGAGCCGCGCGAGCGTGGTTTTTCCGCTACCCGGCGTGCCGATGATCACCGTCAAGCGATCGTAAAGGCGCTCTTCTTCCGCTGGCTTCCGAAAGAAGGTAGCGAGTGGCTCCGGAGTGACCACGTCGAGGAAAGCTTCATCATCTCGGAAGTATTCGGTCGCTCGTTTTTCGAAAGGATTCGCCATGTCGCACGCCTCTCAGAAGTGCCGCTGGCGACGTCGAAATAGCGGCCGCATGGCTGGTGCGGGGCCGTCGCCTCGAACACCGCCGTCGGTCTCCGCCCAAAGCAGGGCGACAGCGTTGTTCGGAGTATTGTGTTCGAGCACCAGGGGGAGCGCGCAGCCGCCATAGCCGAGGCCGATGTGGGTTACGCCACCGATGTCGGTGTGTTTCGTGCGAAGTGTCGGGTCGTAGTCAATTTGCGTCAGACTGATGAAGCCATCGTGGCGTCCGGGAACCACGTTGATCGGTAGATCAGGCGGGAGGATCGTGCCGAAGGAGATGTGCATTTCCCGAACCCAATCTTTATGGAAGATCTCGGCTGCCTTCGCCTTTTCAAGGCGCGTCCCAATCGCGTAGGCGGCAGCCTGTGACGCCATATAGTGGTGGATGCAAAGCTCCCAATCATCTTCGAACAGCTTGTCTCCCCCGGGAGCCATCCTGGCACTTTCCACCGAATCCTTGAAGCGGATGAGCTTACCCTTCCATTCCCTCTTTTCTTCATCGAATCGGAGAAACGATGTTCCGGTGGCGGTGAAGTCGTCGATCAGATAGACGAGGCGGAATCGTGCATTTTGATCTTTCAAGTCCTTGCGAAGATTGTCGAGCAGATCCCTCCATTTCTCGGTATCGACCTGTGCGCCCTGGACGAATTGCTCGTTGCCAAGCAAGCCCGAATTGGCATGGCGGATCGTGTCGATGCGCGCACCGTCGCTCAAACCCATGAACAGGGTCTGGCGGCGCAAGCGCTTCTCCGCCGCCCGGGCTTTCTTATCAGCGAGCACACGATAAGGCTGGATGCCGCACTCGTCCGCCACCATGCGGACGAGGCGGTCTCGGACGGTGGACGGATAGAACTGCTCCACGAGCCGCTGCATCTCGCCGGGACCGATGTAGACGAGGGTGCGGCGCACGAACTCGTAGGCGGTCTCCCGCTCCTGTTGTTTGAATTGCTGAAGCCAAGTCACCAGACTTTCGATGAAACGCATACCGGCCTGGAAGTCGCGGTAACCATCGTATTTGAGACGCGCCATCAGCTTCAGCCAGGCAAACTCCTTGCGGGCGCGGTCGTCGTCCCATCGCATGATCTGGCTGAGGACCTTGAGCCCGAGATCCTGATTCATTGCAGCGATCCTGCCGCGAACCTCAAACGACCATTTTGCGCTTCCAGTGCCGAGAGATATTCGAGGGTAACCGTCGGTCCGCGCTGGCCCGGTTCGCCGAGATGCCAGCAGGTTGCGGGATCGGCGCTGATCTCGTCGACCCCGAGGGCAAACGGTTCGCTCAGCAACTCATGATCGTTGCCTGGACAACGTCCACGATCTCCGATGGCGAGGACGGGCTCATCTCCGACTGTCTCACGCAGCCGCCGGACGACGTTCAGCTTGGACACCCCGGTCGCCACGATGTCAACCGAATGGCTGGAGCACGTGACGGCGACGTCGCGGACACCGATTGTGCGGATGACTTGGCGAGCGAGATCCCAAAGCCGGCTCACGGACATGACATGAGCGGCCTTGAGGGTGATCTGGAAGGGGCGATCTTCCTGGCGCGCGGATTCGGAGAGACCCGGATGACGGCGCAGGGCGTCGGCGAGTGGCTGAAGGTCAGCGCTGACGTTCTCGGATCCATCCGGAACGCCGTCGTCATCGAGCGATGCGACCTCTGCGCCGTTGTAGTAGCCAACGAGAACGAGAGGCCAGAGAGCGCGAGGCAGGCATTCCTGGAGGTCGCATCGGACCGATTTGCCTCGACCGGTTGCGATCCCGATGTGAGCGCCCGCTTCGGCGAGGCGGGCGAGTTCGGAGACCATTGCCGGGTTCGCGGGTTCGGACCGGCGCCGGGTATCGACCACCGTGCCGTCGTAGTCGAGAACGATTCCGGCGAAGCGGACGTCGCGCAAGCGGGTGAGGAAATCCACGAGCGCATCGCGCCAGCGGCCGAGCGCACCCAAGGCGGCGAGGCTGCCCGGAGAAACGCCCGCTTTCCGGGTAATCGCGGCGGCCTCCCGCGGCGTGAGGCGCGGCAGCCCCGCAATGCGCCTGGGGCGTGGGAGCCGCAGGTTGTAGAGCTTGCGGCCGAACTCGGGCACGCCGGGTCGTCCAGGATCGATCCCCCTGGCGCGTCCGGCCCATCCCGTGATCCTCAACGCCGCGAGCAACGAAGCAAGTGCTACGGCGTTCGGTCCGCCGTCGAAGACGATCCGGGCCTGGGGAACGCCCGCGGGGATCAGGTCGAGCGTGCGCTCGGCGAGGGCGCGATCCGTGCCGGTGATGAAAGCGAGCACGGCGCTCGTCCCGCTCTGCTTGGCGAGCCAGTGATGCCGGCCGTGGGCGAAGTTGCGGTAGTCGGCGATCTGAAGGTGGCCGAGTGCGGCTTCCGTGAACTTCGATTCGAGATCGATCGCGCCAATCCGCGATGAGGGGCCATGAAGAACGAGCGTGGTGGATCGCGTCCACAGCGGTTCCGTGGCTGCTTCCCACGCCTCCAGGACATCAGCGGTATCCCGGAGCAGTGGCTTGAGGCGGTGGACCACATCCTCCCAATCGGCATCCGAACCGAACTCGGCCGTGCAGGCTCGCGTGAGAAGGGCGGTGAAGCCGAGTAGCGAATTGGTGGCGAGGAAGCCGTCTTTGCCGGTCGGCGGTGGGTAGAGCAGCAGGTCGACGTATGGGTGCCGGCGGCAAAATTCGGCCAGGGGGCTGGTCTCCCGCCCGCAGAGGACGCCGACTTGGCGCGGCTCACGCAGGATCAACGCCTTGGCCGCCGCCAGGATGTCGGCGTTGCCGCCCCCGGCGCTCAACAGCCAGACGGCGACGGCCGCGTCGAGGGGCTCATCGATCGCTTCCAGGGGGGTGGCCACCGCGGCGAGGTGGCCGGTGTAGCGTTGATGCAGGCCGGCGAGCGCATGGGCGCCGGTGAGGGAGCCACCGGAGCCGATGACGCGAAGCGGCGAAAGGCCGGCGATGCGAACGGCTTGTTGCAAGGGCCGCAGATCGGCTTCCTCTGCCCAGGCGAAGGTCTCCGCCAGCCTCGCCATCTCTCCCGCGTATGGCCGCGCCATAGCCGCCCGCAGTGCCCCATGTCCGGTTCACGGGCCCCGACCCGTGACCATGGACGAAATTGGAACACAAGACATCGTGCCTGTCTCCCACCTCCGCTTCCGGGGATGGCCCTCGGCCCGCTCACGACCCCTGCCGCGCGGCGAGTCCTTGCGCGAGGAACGTGGCGGCAAGCTGGTTCAGGCTGACCCCCTCGCGCGCCACCGTTCTGACGTTGCCGGGCGTCCAATCCGCCTTCGGATTGGCCCTCATGGAGTCGAGCAGTCTCACGGCTCTGGTCATGGGCGTAACGATACTACCGACAGTATCATGATCCACGCAGAGCAAGGCTGGAGGGATACACTGTCCGCCGCATCGGCGGCGGAGCCGCCGTCGGATCCATCCGGGACCCGGTAATCGGGCGGGCCGGAGCCCGAGTGGGCGACGGAGACGAACCAGCGGGCAACGAGGATGAGCGGGGATACTCCTCTCCACGAAGGGCAGGTGCTCGGCGGCCCCCTGTTCAGCGAGCCGATGCGCGTGGAGGCGGTGCGCGCCAACGGCGCGGACGTGTGGGAGCTCGGCCTGGCCGGAACCCGGACGGAACGCTACCGCAGGGTCACGCTCACCCGGGAAGACCTCGACCGCCTCACCGTCACGGACACCGGGTTCGGTTACGAAGGCGACGGGCGCCTCCTGCGCCTCGGGCTGCAAGCGTACTCGCTGGGGTGAGAACTTCAGCCTCTTCCTCGCGGTCGCCGGGCGCCGCTCGATGCGGCAGGGAGCGCGCCGCATTCCTTCGAGCCCGGCCGCACCCCCGCGGTGCTGCGCCGCTACGAACGCGACCCGGACTGGAAGCTGCCGGCGCTGGCGGACCGGTATCCGCGCTGCTCCACCGACCGCGAGACGGCGGAGAAGCATGCGCTGGAATGGGTCACGCCGGGCCACCCGCTCTTCGAGGCCGTCCGCCGGCACACGTGCGCCGAGGCCGCCGGCGTGTTCGGCACGGGCGCTTCCTTCCACTCCTTGCAGCACGCCCATCCGGCCCGGATCGACTTCTACCGGGCGCGCATCGTGGACGGCCTGGGACGGACCATCCACGAACGGCTCTTCGCGGTGGAGACGGACCACCGGGGCGATCGGCACCTCCGGGAGCCGGGCCTCATCGGAAACTTCGTTCCCGCGCCGGCGCCGGAGGCGCTGCCCGAGGTGGCGACCGCGCCCGAGCCCTCCGCCTGGCTGCACGAGCACGCCCTGTCCCCCTTCCTCGAAGACACCCGGCGGGAACGGCAGGCGGAGATCGGGCAGGTCGCCTCGCACGTCGCGCTCTCCCTGACCGAGCTGCTCCAGCGGGCCGACGAGGAGATCGGCAGGGCGGACGAAGACCGGGGCCAGGGCGTGCCGGGGGCGGAAGGGCGGCTGGCCCTGGCCGAGCACCGGCACGCCGAGCTGCTGGCCCGGCGGGAACGCCGCACCCGGGAGCTCGAAGGGCAGCGCTCGCTGACCCTGCAAGGCGTGGAGCACCTGACCAGCGTGCTGGTCCTCCCGCATCCGGAGCGCGAGGCGCCGGAGGTACGCCACATGCGGCCGGACCTGGACACCGAGGCCACGGCCATGCGGGTGGTGATGGAGCACGAGCGGGCGCAGGGGCGGCAGGTCTACGACGTGAGCGAGAAGAACCTGGGCTACGACGTGACCAGCCTGGACCTCGACTCCGGGGAGCTGCGCCTCATCGAGGTCAAGGGCCTCGCGGGCGCCGCCGGGACGATCCTCCTCACCCCCAACGAACGGCGCGTGGCCGAAGATCGCCGCGACTGCTACCGGCTCTACGTCGTCACCGGCTGCGCGTCCGCCCCGAAGCTCCAGGACCCCGTCCCCGACCCGGCCCGCTTCGACTGGAACGAGGTGACCCAGGTCGCGCACTACTACTTGTCGGTCAACGCGCTGACCCGGCCGATGCAGGTGCGGGACGATCGGGGACGCTACGGCGGGCAGGACGGGCCATGAAGCAAGCGGCGTCCGGGGCAGGTTGCGCATCGAAGGGCGGGCCTCGGTTGCCGGGTTGAAGATCGAGCGGCTGAAGAGGGTGGAGCCGAGCGGAGTTCTCCACCGCGTCGGGACCACCGGAAGGGACGCTCGCCATGAAGGAAGCGCAGAAACGCACGCCGTGCGTTTCCCGAACACCTATGCGCCCAATCGCCCGGTGGTGCGTTCGCAGTGCGCTTGAAGGCGCATAATGACGGGCATCCGTCTCACACCCGGGAGATCCGCCATGAACGTCCCCGCCACCATGTACACCGGCCCCCTCGGCTCCACCATCCACGTCCTGCGCGCCGACGCCGGCACCATCGCCGAGCTCGCGGCCATCGACTGGAACCGCCGCTTCCGCCGGGTCTGCCTCGACCCGGTGCGCGGGATCATCACCTTGATGGCGCCTTCACGCCTGCATGAGGACTTGTCCGAGATCCTCGGCCATGTCGTGGACGCAGCGGGGAGCGCCATCACCGGCGCCACCAAGGGGATCCGCAGCACCCGGCTTCGGGGTCGGGGCGAGCCGCCCGGCACGGGGATGGAGCCGGACTGCGCGTTCTACGTCGGCGAGCGCGCCAGAGGCTTTTACGCGGCCCGCGCCGAAGGGGAAGCGGCCCTGGACGCCTACGTCGAGCGCACCGCGCCCGACCTGGTGGTCGAGGTCGAGATCACGCACGTCGATGAGAGCAAGATCGAGCGCTACGGTGAAATGGGGGTGCGGGAGCTGTGGCGGTTGCACGGGCGCAAGGGGACGAGGGAGCTGCGGGCGGAGTTTCTCGCCCTGCACGCCGGGAACGCGCCGCGCCGGCTCGATGCCTCGGAAGTGCTGGAAGGGCTGACGCCGGACGACGTATGCGAGGCGGTGGAAGAGGTGGGGGCCAGCCAGACCCCTGCCGATCGAATCGAAGCGGTGGCCCGGATCGTGCGCCGGCGGCGGGCGAGCGTGCGGGTGCGGGAGGAGGTGGCGGTGTACTCCGCCCATTGAGGCGGGCGCGAGTCGAGATTATCAACGGCAGAACATTCAAGACGATGCCGATTTCTCCTGTGGTATCGTCCATGTAGCCCTCGATGGTTCGAGGCTCACGCTGGCGCGCTACAACGGTCCGGGACACGAGCACGGGGACACCCTCTACCGGCCTCATATCCACCGTGCAACCGAGAAGGCGATCGCATCCGGCAGGAAGCCCGAACGCGAAGCCGAGGAAACCGACCGTTCCACGTTCTACGACGATCTCGCCGACCTTCTGAAAAGCCTGATCGACGAGGACAAGATACGAGCCGATTACGCGCCCGAAGAAGTGCCGAACCCCGAAGCCTACCCGGTGGACTACAGGATAGAGGGAAAATCCGGCATCCCGCTGTTCCTGTACGGGGTGCCGAACCGGGACAGGGCCCGGCTTGCCACGATCATGTTGTCGTACTTCCACCGACACGGCCTCGGATTCGAATCCATGCTGGTGTTCGAGGATCAGTCGGAGATCCCGCGGCTCGACCTGGCCCGGCTGTCCGACGTCGGCGGAGAGATGGTCTCCTCCCTGGAGTCGAGCGCCGATCTCGGCCGCAAGCTCCTCCAACGGGCCGCATGAGGGTGGATTCCGGTGCGGATTGAGCAAATGGAGATCGAGAACGACGGAAGATCAGGAAGGGAGCGGGCGACATGTCTCTGATCACGAGGCAGCTTGAGGAAGTGTGGAAGGCGCTGCGGGCAAGCGAGAATCAGCGGCGCCACGTCCTTCAGGAAGTCCGGCTCAGGAATCTCCGGGGCATCCGGGATCTGCGCGTGCCCTTCCACTATCCCGTCAGCGTATTGGCGGGTCCCAACGGCTGCGGCAAGTCCACCGTGCTGTTCGCCTGCGCTTGTGCTTACCGTGTCCCCGGCCACGGGCCAAAAGAGTTCGTTCCAAGCAGTCTATTTCCAAACTTCACGGACAGACTGGCGGGAGCGCTGTCGGACACCGCCGAGCGAACGGAACTGGAGTTTCACTACCTGCATGACGATGAACGGCTGTCGATGGTCTGGAAACGAGGCAAGTCGTGGAACCGCAGCTTCATGGGGCGCAAGGGAGGCAGGCAGCCGAGGCGGGGTCTCTATCTTCGCACGCTCGCCAATCTCACCAATCCTTCCGAGGTTCGAGGCGTTCTGCAGATCGGGCGGAAGCAGTATCAGGCCGAACCTCTCACTTCCGAACTGCTCATCTTCGCCCATCGGATACTGCGCCAGCGCTACCAAAGGCTGTCGGTGATCAGCGCCCAGGCTCGCGATCTGCTGTTCGCGGAGGTCGAAGGAAGTGGAGACGTTCGATACTCGGAGTTTCACATGTCCTCCGGCGAGCGCACGATCTTGCGTATTTCCAAGGACATCTCCCTTCTCGAAGACGCTCTCATCCTGATCGACGAAGTGGATACGGGCCTGCATCCATACACCCAACAGCAGCTCATGCTGGAGTTGCAGCGGATCGCCCTGCGGCGGAGATTGCAGATCATCGTTGCCTCGCACAGCCCGGTGATACTGGACAGCGTGCCCCTCGAAGGCCGTATATTCCTCGACCGTGACGAACAGACCGCAGAAGTCCGGTTGATGCCCGCGTACCGGGACATCTTCCAGAAATCCCTCTACGGGCAGTCCCGAGACCAGCTTTCGATACTGTGCGAGGATGAAGTCGCCGAAGGCGTGCTCCTTGGCGTGCTGGACGTTCTGCAGCCTCGATTGTGGCTCCGCCACGAGGACTTCGTCATCGGCAGGAACACGGGCCGGAACGAGTTCCCTTCTCACGTCCGGACGCTCGGCAAGCTCGGAAAGCTGAAGGACTTCGTCTTCGTACTGGACGGTGACTCCCGGGACATGAAGGATCGCCTCACCGCCATCGCCGAACAATTCGGACACGACGTACAGCCGTTGTTTCTTCCCGGAACGACCCCGCCGGAAGGTTGGATTTGGGAAGTCCTGCAACGGAATGCGCAGGATTACGCGGCATTGCTGGGGCTCGCCTCCTCGGACATGGAAAGACAGATGCAGGAGATCGCCCGGATGCTGGAAGGCGCGGTACACCAGCAGCACCCCGCCAAGGCCAACCTGGAGGCTTTTGCTTCCGAGATTGGCCGTTCCGCTTCGGAGATCGGCAGGATCGTCGGGAAGCATGAGACGGAAAAGCGCGGGGAGGGGATCGCAGAGCTGCTGGTGCAACTGGAAGAGCAGATCGATGCGTGGCGGCGGCCGTAGATCGCCTGCCAGGAAATTTTCGGCAAGACAACCAAGGTTTGTTCGCCAATCGGCTTTTGATTCCGTGACGCCGGACCCCTGGTTCCGTCCGTGGCGGGTTGGGAGTTGAATATGATCGAACGCATCGCCATCGAGAACTTCAAGGGCCTGCGCAGCGTGGACCTGATGAATTTGTGAAACGCTGATTTCGGGATCGGAATCGGGCCTCCGAATCGCCCGGAGGCGCACGATGAAACTGAAACAGATGGTGGGGCATGACGAGATAATGAAATTTGTTGCAGGCTTGTATAACGGAGACCTGCACGCCAAGCGAGTTCTGTCGCTGGCCAATGCGACACTGGGAGTGCTTGCCAGTGCGTCGCTGGCGGTGCATGCGATTGGCCAGGGATTGGCCCAGGCGATGGGCACGCTGAGCAAGCATGGGATTAAGCAGGTCGATCGGCTACTGAGCAACGAAGGGATCGATGTCGGGACGTTCTTCGGTCATTGGGCTGGCCATGTCATCGCAGCCCGGTCGGAAGTCGTGGTGGCGCTGGATTGGACGAGCTTCGCACGTGATGGGCATGAAACCATCGTGCTGTCGATGCTGACGGGACATGGGCGGGCGACACCGCTGTTGTGGAAGACGGTGCGGCATCGCAGCCAAAGGGCCATCAGAAGCGCCATGAGCATGCGTTTCGGGATGGGGATGCCGGCGATGATCGCGGTCTGCGACGACACCGACCTCGCCGAGCACTTCCACCGGATGATCTCGGGCGAAGAGCGGGTGGAGGCGGGCGGGACGTCCGGGTCCCGGAGGGACACGCCGCTCCCAGGACCCCGCGCATTGTGCTACGGCGCCGGCTTGTTCAGAATCGGGCGCCTCGACCGAGAGAACCCCCCTTCAACGAGACGGAACCCTTCGAGATGACCGAGCCCACCAAGTATCTGCTCGACGAGAACGCGATTCCCGCCGCCTGGTACAACCTCCAGGCGGATCTCCCGAGCCCGCCCCCGCCGGTGCTGCATCCCGGCACCCTCCAGCCGGTCGGCCCCGACGACCTCGCGCCGCTCTTTCCGATGGCGCTGATCGGGCAGGAGGTGTCGACCGAGCGCGAGATCGGGATCCCCGCGCCGGTGCGCGAGGCGTACCGCGCGTGGCGCCCGACCCCGCTCTACCGCGCCCGCCGGCTCGAACAGGCCCTCGATACCCCGGCGCGCATCTACTACAAGTACGAGGGGGTGAGCCCCACCGGCAGCCACAAGCCCAACACCGCCATCGCCCAGGCGTTCTACAACAAGGAAGCGGGGGTCGCGCGGCTGGCGACGGAGACCGGGGCCGGGCAGTGGGGCTCGTCGCTGGCCTACGCGGCGGCGCTCTTCGGTCTGGAGGTGAAGGTGTACATGGTGCGGGTGAGCTTCGACCAGAAGCCCTACCGCAAGGCGATGATGGAGACCTACGGCGCGGCCTGCGTCGCGAGCCCGAGCGAGGAGACCAACGCGGGGCGCGCGGTGCTCGCCGAGCATCCGGACAGCACCGGGAGCCTCGGCATCGCCATCGGGGAGGCGGTGGAGGACGCGGCCACCCGCGACGACACGAAGTACTCGCTCGGCAGCGTGCTCAACCACGTGCTGATGCACCAGAGCGTGATCGGGCGCGAGGCGCTGGCGCAGTTCGAGCTGGCGGGCGACTACCCCGACGTGGTCGTCGGATGCACCGGCGGCGGCAGCAACTTCGCCGGCGTCGCGTTTCCCTTCATCGGGGAGAAGCTGCGCGGCGGGCGCGACCTGCGGGTGGTGGCGGTGGAGCCGGCCGCGTGCCCCTCCCTCACCCGCGGGCGGTATGCATACGACTTCGGCGACACCGCGAAGCTCACCCCGCTGGTGAAGATGCACACCCTCGGCTCGGCCTTCGTCCCCTCCGGATTCCACGCGGGAGGGCTGCGCTACCACGGCATGGCGCCGCTGGTGAGCCACTGCGTGCAGCTCGATCTGGTCGAGCCGACCGCGTACACGCAGCTCGACTGCTTCGAGGCCGGCGTGCAGTTCGCCCGCGCCGAGAGCATCATCCCCGCCCCGGAGGCGAACCACGCCGTGAAAGGGGCGATCGTCGAGGCCCTGCGCTGCAAGGAGGAGGGCGCGAGCCGCGCCATCCTCTTCAACCTCTGCGGGCACGGCCATTTCGACATGCAGGCGTACACCGACTACTTCGCCGGCAATCTCGCGCGCGAGCAGTACGACGAGAGCGAAGTGGCCATGGCCCTGGCGGGGCTGCCGGCGGTGGCGTGATCCCCGTCGCCCGGACTTGACGGAGACGGAACCGGGAACACCGAGCGGAGACCGATCCAATGGAGATGAAGGCAGCGGTGCTCTACGAGCCCAACCAACCCCTCGTGATCGAGACCCTGGAGCTCGACGATCCGAAAGACGGCGAAGTGCTGGTGCGCATCGGCGCGGCCGGCGTGTGCTACTCCGACTACCACGTGATGAAGGGGGAATGGACGATGCCCCTGCCGATGGTGCTCGGGCACGAAGGCGCCGGGATGGTGGAGAAGGTCGGCGCCGGGGTCACGCGGGTGAAGCCCGGGGATCGCGTCATCCTCAACTTCCGCCCCAACTGCGGCCACTGCCGCTACTGCGTGGTGGGACGTCCGGTGCTCTGCGACGGCGTCGAGACCCCGCGCTTCGTCATGTTCGACGGCACGGTGCGCCTGCACCGCAACGGCCGGGACGTCCACCACATGACCCGCACCGCGTGCTTCGCCGAGTACGCGGTGGTGCCGGAGGCGGGGGCGGTGCCGGTGCGGGACGACATGCCGCTCGACCGGGCTTGCCTTGTCGGCTGCTCGGTGATGACCGGGGTCGGCGCGGTCACCAACACCGCGCGCGTGGAGCCCGGGAGCAACGTGGTGGTGATCGGCTGCGGAGGCGTCGGCCTGAACGCGGTGCAGGGCGCGGTGCTGGCAGGGGCCGATCGCATCGTCGCGGTGGACCTGCTCGACAACAAGCTCGAGTACGCGCGCGAGTTCGGCGCCACCGACGTGGTCAACGCCGGCAACGGCGACGCGGTGGCGCGGGTGGTGGAGATGACCGGCGGCGGCGTGGACTACGCCTTCGAGGTGATCGGCAACCCCAGGACCATCGAGCAGGCATACGAGATGTGCCGGCCCGGCGGCACCGTGGTGGTGGTGGGCATGGCGCCGGAGCACGACACCTTCGAGGTCAACGCCCTGTCCCTGCCCCGCACCGAGCGCACGCTCGTCGGCTCGTGGTACGGCTCGGCACGGCCCTGGGTCGATCTGCCCAAGCTCACGGATCTGTACATGAACGGGCGGCTGAAGATCGACGAGATGATCAGCCGCACCTACCGGCTCGAAGAGATCAACACCGCCTACGATGCGCTGGCCTCCGGGGAGGTCGCGCGCAGCGTCATCGTGTTCGACTGAGGGGCGGGCGGAACGGCGGGATACGCGGAACCGACGTTCCCGGAAGGCTCACCCCGCACTGCGCCCGAGCACCGCGTCCGCGTCGAGCGCCGCCCGCAGCTCCCGGCGGACCTCCTGCCACCGGAACCGCACCGAATTGCGGACGATCTCTTCGTCGAGCGCCATCAGCTCCGCGATGATCGGCGCGTGGCGTACCAGCGCCTCCGGGCTTTCGGTGAATGCGCCCTCGTCGTCGGCGACGGCGGACCAGTCGCATCGGTCGAGCCGCCGGCGTACCGCCTCCGCACCCTGGGCGAACAGGGGACCCGAATCGTCCGGTGTGCCGGTCCGCTCGAGGACGTCCTCGGCCGCACGCCGCACCACCGCCCCGGCCTCTTCAGGGGTGGCGGCTCGTGCCCGCAGGGCGAGCAGGCCGCCCGCGAACACCGAGAGGTCCGACAGGCAGGCGAGCCACATCTGCCACTTCGCGTAGTTGATCGAGACGAGGTACGCGTCGTTCTCGAACAGCACCGGATAGCGCGTGCCGGCCCGTGTGCGCAGATAGCCGTAGAGCGTGGTCTGGGCGATGTGGCTGGCCCGTGAGTCCAGGAAGTGCCGCAACGCCGCAACGTCGGCGACGACCCGCTTCCGGCCCGTCCCGCCTGCCCCGAGATAGGCCGCGAGCACGGCAATCCGCCGCCGCCATTCGGCAAATCGGACTCGCACAACGGACCGTGCCGCCTTAAGATGGTGCAACAGGCGCAGGGCGGTGCCGGCCGCCTGCACGGCGATTGCGATCACTGCGCTTGACCTGCGCGTACTCGACGGGCGATAACGGTCGTGCATGCGGCCACTCCGGCAACGTAATCATCAAAGGGAGGGTGGTAAATGGACAACGACAGGGTCCAGACGGTGCACTGGCAGCGTACCCGCAATCTGATGTGGGTCACGCTCGCCATCTGGTTCGTCTTCTCGTTCCTTGTGCACTGGTTCGCCGACGCGCTCAACAACGCGTCGTTTCTCGGGTTCCCGCTCGGCTTCTACATGGCCGCCCAAGGATCCCTGGTCGTGTTCGTCGTGCTGATCTTCTGGTTCGCAAGATCCCAGGACAAGATCGACCGCGAATGCGGCATGGCCGAAGACGAGTGAGGAGAGGACCATCATGAAGATGCAAGGGAGCTTCGTCGACAACCTGCCCAAGGTCTACGGGATGTACACGGGCGGGTTCATCGTCTTCATCGGCATCATGGCCGTCCTCGAGCAGATGGGGGTGGGCGCCGACACCATCGGCATCCTGTTCGTGGCGTTTACCGTCGTCATCTACGCCGCCATCGGGTGGCTGTCGCGCACGATGCAGGTCGATGCCTACTACGTCGCGGGAAGGACCGTCCCGCCGGTGTTCAACGGCATGGCGACAGCGGCGGACTGGATGTCCGGCGCGTCGTTCGTCGCGATGGCCGGCGGCATCTACATGGGCGGCCACGCCTACCTCGCGTTCGTCGTCGGCTGGACCGGCGGGTACGTGCTGGTGGCGTCCCTCATGGCGCCTTACCTCCGCAAGTTCGGCTGCTACACCGTGCCCGACTTCATCGGCACGCGCTACGGCGGCAACCTCGCGCGCTTCTGCGCGGTGCTGGTGCTGGTGATCGCCTCGTTCACCTACGTGACGGCGCAGATCAACGCGACGGGCACCATCGCCTCGCGGGCGCTGCACATCCCCTTCGAGATCGGGGTCTGGTTCGGCCTCCTCGGCATCCTGCTCTGCTCCATGCTCGGCGGCATGAGGGCGGTGACCTGGACCCAGGTGGCACAGTACATCGTGCTCATCATCGCCTACCTCGTCCCGGTCATCTGGATGTCGAACAAGCAGGGCTTCGGCGTCTTCCCGCAGCTCGTCTACGGCGACGCCGTGGCGCGGCTGGGCGAGCTGGAGACCCTGCACCAGGTCGGGGTGCTGAAGCCGGCGGAGGCGGTGCCGGGACTGAGGGCGCTCACGGTGCCGCACGCCGCGGCCGGGACGACCGCGCTCGATAGCTGGCGGTTCATCACGCTGACGCTCTGCATGATGGCGGGGACCGCGTCGCTGCCGCACATCCTGATGCGCTACTTCACCACCCCTTCGGTGAAGGCCGCGCGCCAGTCGGTGGCGTGGTCGCTGCTGTTCATCTTCCTGCTCTACTTCACCGCTCCGGCGCTGGCGACGTTCACCAAGCTCCAGGTGCTCGATCCGAACCTCGCGACGGGCATCATCGGCAAGAGCATCGCGGAGGTGACCGCGCTCGACTGGATCAGGAACTGGAGCGAGGTCGGCTTCCTGAAGGTGGTCGACTCGAACGGCGACGGCCTCCTGCAGATCAACGAGTTCTTCATGCGCGGCGACATCGTCGTGCTGGCGACCCCGGAGATCGCGGGCCTGCCCTACGTCATCTCGGGACTCGTCGCGGCCGGCGGCATGGCTGCCGCGATGTCCACCGCGGACGGCCTGCTCCTCGCCATCGCCAACGCCCTCTCGCACGATCTGTACTACAAGATCATCGACCCGAAGGCGGAGACGAAGACGCGGCTCGTGGTGGCCCGGGTGCTCCTCATCGTGATCGGCGCGGCGGGTGCGTTCATCGCGAGCCTGAAGCTCACGAGCATCCTCGGGGCGGTGGCCTGGGCGTTCGACTTCGCCTGCTCCGGGCTCTTCTTCCCGCTCGTCCTCGGCGTGTGGTGGAAGCGGGCGAACCGGCAGGGCGCGATCGCCGGCATGCTCGCGGGGCTCATCGCCGGGACGTGGTACCTCTACATGGTGCGCTTCGCCGGCATGGAGCCGTGGATCGGCATCGACCACCTGCGCTTCGGGATCATCGGCATGCCGGTGAGCCTGGTCGCGATGGTGGCGGTCAGCCTCATGACCGCGGAGCCGGACAAGGAGACCCAGGACATGGTCGACGCGACCCGGATCCCGAGGGGCGAGTCGGTTCTCGCCTCCTCGCACTGAGGTCGCCGGTCGTCACTTTCGCCGGGGCGGGCCGCCCGCCCCGGCGTTTTTCGTTTCCGCCGCGGCCGTCTCCATCCCGGCTGCATTCGATCCCGCCGGGTGATGTACGAGACGTTTCCAATCCGGGGGCTGGCCGCCGACTCCGTGCTCGGCGCGGTCATGTGGACCCTGATCGGCCGGTTCGGGATGGGGCTCTTCCTGCCCGAGGACAGCAGCTTCTTCTTCATGCGCTTCTTCGTGCGCGCGACGGACCCGCGCTGCTCAGGCTCTTTGCGCCGGTGACGCCTGGATTCCTCATCCAGCCCCTGGTGCCTCTGTTCGTCGCGTGGTTCTTCTTCATGATCCGTTTCTACCTGATGCCCTGACTGCTCGGGTACTCGGTGACGGGCATGCCGTCCTTCCCGATCGAGAGCGAGGACGCATTCGGCTTCCGCGCGGTCCAGACCGCGCGCCAGCACCTGGAGCGGCTCGTCGAGGACGGCCGGTTGGTGGCCGACCGGCATCAGGCACGGGGCTACCGGCTGCCCGAGGCGGCTCGGGAGCCGCGCATCGTGCTGGCCCCGGTGCTCGGCCGGGTCCCGGCCGGCGCACCCGGCGAAGCGATTGAAGATCCGGACGGCTATCTGCCGGTCGATGCCCGGTACGCGCCGGCCGGCTATCTGTTCGTGCTGCGCGTACGCGGCGAGAGCATGGTCGGAGCGGGGGTCCTGCCGGGCGATCTGGTCATCGTGCGCCGGCAGCCGACCGCCGCGAACGGCGACGTCGCCGTGGCTCCGGTCGAGAACGACGCGACGGTCAAGACCTTCCCTCGCGCGGGCGGCGGGTGGTGTCGATCTCGCTCCACGTCGCCGCCCGGACCTGACCTTCCCTCGCGCGGGCGGCGGGTGGAACCGCGTCCCGAGAGTCCGGCGTTCGATCCGATCGTGCTCGACGCCGGGGCGTCGCCATTCTCGGGAAGGTGATCTGAGGTTCAGTCTGGTGCATCGGGTTCGGATCCGGTCATCCAGCGGTGAGCTTCTCCAGGATTTCCTCCATCGCTTCGTCGGCGATTCCCCTGATCTCGTTGTCGGTGCGGTTCTGGATCGGGTGCGGGACCCAGACGATCGCCGGCTCGTAGCCTAGCGAGGCGGACTGCGCGGCCGCCGCCTCCCGGAACGCGGTGGTCGCGATCATCACGCCGGGAATGCCTCGTTCGTCGAGGTCGAGCATGTCATGCACACTGCACGACGTGCACGAGCCTCAGTCGGACAGGGCATCGACGACGACGTCGACCTCCTCGGCGACGGTCTGCGCAAGCTCGACCGGCGCGGTGCGGGTGTTGGTGGGTTTGGCGTAGCGCTTCACGGAGAGCCCGCGCTCCGTGAAGCGCGTTTCGAGCCGGTCGAGAAACGTGCTGCCGCGGGCCTTGCCGATGTCGAGCAGCCCGAGGGTGACGCCTTCGAGCAAAGGCGGCGGAGGGCGCCGCTCGCGCCGGGCCGGCGACGTCTCCGCCGTCGGATCGAGTAGCCGAATGGTGTCGTGCATGGCGTACCTCCCTGATTTCCTCACTGGCTCACTGATTCACTGCACCGACGCATCGACCGTTGTTCCGTTCCGGCTCTTTCCCCGTGGAAACCGAATCCTCCCGCTCGGCTTCCGGGTCGGCGTTCCTTCTGCGGACGATCCGACGGCCAGAGTGTGGCTTTCGACATTGTGCCCGAGCGTCCAGCTTGACTCCATCACCGTACCGGTGTCCCCGTTCCCGTACGATTCGGCAAACTCCCGGGGGCGTACAACGGACACCGGGGCCATGCAACGGACACCGGGGCCATGCAACGGACACCGGGGCCATGCAACGGACACATCGACCGACGGCCCGGTGGATGCTCCGTTTCACTCCTTCGCAAGCATGGCGTCGCCGCCCGGCCCGCGCGAACGCCGCGTGCGCCATTGCAGGTACGCGCCGTGCCTCTTCGTCGTCTCCCCGCTCCTTCGCCCGCCACAGGTTCTCCCGAGCCGTCCGGTACGCAGCGTCGCATGGCGTGCGATCCGCCCGCATCCCCGCGAGATCCTCCCCCAGGTCCTCCCCCAGGTCCTCGATGCGCTTCGACCGGAGCGCCGCCGCCGTGTGCCGGCAGGTCTCGCGGGCGCCGTCGGAGACCCGTCCCACCTCCCGGTCTGGACTCAATCTCTCCTTACGACGACCGGTGTCGGATTGCCGGTTGCTTCAGGCGGGCTCCGAGCGTATGTTCGGGTCGGGGTTCGTGCCGGAACCGTCGCCGGTCGGCGGGTGGTCCGGTCCGAGCCGCGGTCCAAGCGTTGTTGATCGGCACAAGGTTGTTGATCGGCACAAGGAGGAAAGATCGATGAATGCGATCGCACTGTGCAGGTATCTGGCCATGGCCACGGTGACGGCGCTCTGCCTGCCGGCGCAGGCCGACGAGACCTGCATGTCGCCGTACATCGCCAAGATCCAGGGCCAGGAGGACTACGTCTACGTCTGGACCCTGGGGGTCGAAGGCGTCGGGGACGAGCAGGACAAGCTGGTCACCATCGACACCAGGCCCGGCTCCGGCACCTACGGGCAGGTGGTCGGCTCGCTGTCCGTGGGCGGGCGCAACGAGGCGCACCATTCCGGGCTGACCGACGACCGCAAGTACCTGTGGGCCGGCGGCCTCGACACCAACAGGATCTTCGTGTTCGACATCCACACCGACCCGGGCAAGCCCGTGCTGCACAAGGTCATCACCGACTTCGTGGAGAGCACCGGGGGGCTGGTCGGCCCGCATACGTTCTACGCCCTGCCCGGGCGCATGATGATCACGGCGCTCTCGAACAACGTCGATCACGGCGGTCGCACGGGCATGGCCGAGTACAACAACGCCGGCGAGTACGTCGCGACCCACTGGATCCCCACCGACGCGGATCTGAGGGGCGCCGTCAAGTCCGGCAAGCTCGCGGACGGGTACGGCTACGACGTGCGGGTGAAGGCGGACCTCAACATCATGCTGACCTCCTCGTTCACCGGCTGGTCCAACTACATGATGGACTTCGGGACGATGCTGAAGGACAGCGCGGCCATGCAGCGCTTCGGCCACACCATGGTGGTGTGGGACATGCACGCCCGCAAGCCGCTGAAGGTGCTGGACGTGCCGGGGACGCCGCTGGAGATCCGCTGCGCGTGGGATCCGGATCATCGCTACTGCTTCACCAGCACCGCGCTCACTTCCCAGATCTGGCTGATCTACGAGGACGACGCGGGCGAGTGGCAGGCCAAGGCGGTGGCCGACATCGGCGATCCCTCCACGGTGCCGCTGCCCGTGGACATCTCGATCACCGCCGACGACAAGGGGCTGTGGGTCGATACGTTCATGGAGGGCAAGGCCCGGTACTTCGACATCTCGGATCCGCATGCGCCGAAGCAGGTCTACGAGAAGACCATCGGCAGCCAGATCAACATGGTCTCCCAGAGCTGGGACGGGAAGCGCGTGTACTTCTCCAGCTCCCTGCTCGGCAACTGGGACAAGACCGGGGACGCCGACGAGCAGTACGTGAAGCTGTACCACTGGGACGGAAAGGAGCTGAAGCACCAGTGGACGGTGGACTTCTACGAGGAAGGTCTCGGGCGCTCGCACCAGATGCGGTTCGGCGCGTATGCCCTCTATGGCAAGCGGCCGCCGGCGGCCGGCGAAACGCGGCTGGCGGCGGTGGTCCGGTAGGTCGCGAGGCACGCCCGCGGCCCGCGAGCCCGACGACGTGGAAGCTCCGAAAGCCGCCCCGGGGCTCCGGGGCGGCGGCAAGATGGCTCGCAAGGAACAGGACAGAGGTTCCCCGCCCGTTGACGGACGGGCCGGGGGCGCGACCGCCTCGGCGGTCGCCGCTCCCATGCGCTCCGGAATCGGCGCGGCGAGGCCGACGCTTCCGGTCAAGGCGGGCCGCATTCTCCCGCTGCTCGCGGCGGCCCTGACGAGCCAGACCGCACCGGCCCACGACCCACGCCCCGAGATCCTCGCCCCCGGCTGGGGGATCCTGGGCTACGAGGCGCCCGCCCCCGGGACCTACCGGCTGCCGCCGATCATGCCCGCCGCCGACGGCCGGGTGCTGCGCGAGGACGCCACCCCCGCGCACCTGTCCGATCTGATGGAAGACCGTCTCGTGTTGTTGAGCTTCGTCTATACCCGGTGCACGGACGTCAACGGCTGTCCGCTGGCCAAGGCCGTCTTTCACCTGGTGCGCGCCCGGCTGGAGCGGCATCCGGGGCTGGCCCGGGTCACGCGCCTCATCTCGATCTCCTTCGATCCGGACATCGACACCCCCGAGACCATGCGGGCTTATCGGCCGAAGCACGAGGACAACAGCGTCGAATGGCTGTTCCTGACCACCCGCGATCGGGCCGACCTGCAACCCATCCTCGACGGTTACGGGCAGTACACGTTGCGCGAGTACGACGAGCACGGCGCCTACACCGGAGAGTTCGCCCACCTGCTTCGCGTGTTCCTGATCGATCGTGAACGGCGGGTCCGCAACATCTACAGCACCGGATTCCTCCACCCCGACGTCCTGATGAACGATCTGGAGACCCTGCTTCTGGAGTCTTCCTCCGGTTGAACGTGCCCATGGCGCGCGCGGCACGAGCCGGCCTTCCCGCCATCGCCGGGGGGGTGCTGGCCGCCGGGCTTGCCATTGCCCTTCAGGCGCCCGCGCGCACCAGCGGCGCGCTGGACGCCGGGCAGGCGTTCGACGAGAGCCAGGCCCGCGGCCCCGGCGACGTCAAGGAAGGCTACGAGCGCAACGACTACCGCACCCGATCCCGCAGCCTGCTGGACCGGCGGGGAGCCCGGCAGGATCTCATCCGGTTCGCGCTGGACCCACCGCTCGGCCTGCCGCCGGTGCCGGTCCCCGCGGACAACCCCCTGACCCGTGCGAAGATCGAGCTCGGGCGGAAGCTGTTCTTCGACCGCCGCCTGTCGATCAACGACACGCTCTCCTGCGCCGCCTGCCACATCCCCGAGCAGGGGTTCACCAACAACGAGCTGCGTACCCCGGTCGGGGTCGAAGGGCGCTCGGTGCTGCGCAACTCGCCCACCCTGTACAACGTCGCGTACCAGGAGCATCTGTTCCTGGACGGCCGGGAGATCAGCCTGGAGAACCAGGTCTGGCAGCCGATGACCGCCCACAACGAGATGGCGGCGCCCTCCATCGGCTACGTGATCAGGAAGCTGCGGCGCATGCGCGACTACGACGGCCTGTTCGAGCGGGCGTTCGACGGCCGCGGGCCGGACGTCCTCACCATCGGCCAGGCGCTGGCCGGCTACCAGCGAACCCTGCTGGCCGCCGACTCGCCTTTCGACCGATGGTACTTCGGAGGCCGGGCGGACGCGGTCGACGAATCCGTCAAGCGGGGGTTCGCGCTCTTCTCCGGCAAGGCGCAGTGCGTGGTGTGCCACCGGGTCGAAGGGAGCCATGCACTGTTCGTCGATCACCGCTTCCACAACACCGGTCTCGGCTACGCGGCTTCGGTGGGCGGGAACACACCGGAGACCACCAGGGTCCAGCTTGCCCCCGGGGTGTTCGCCGACCTCCCCCGGGCGGCCATCGACGCGGTGACGCAGCAGAAGCTCCCCAACGACCTGGGCCTGTACCGGGTCACCGGGAGCCCCGGCGATCGCTGGAAGTTCCGCACCCCGACCCTGCGCAACGTCTCGCTGACCGCCCCCTACATGCACGACGGCCGTTTCGACACCCTGCGCGAGGTCATCGACTTCTACGATCGGGGAGGCGTGCCCAACGAGCTGCTGTCGCCGCTGATCCGCCCACTGGACCTGGCGGAGCGGGAGAAGCAGGACCTCGAAGCATTCCTGCACTCCTTGACGGGCGGCAACGTCGCCGACGTCGTGGCCGATGCGTTTGCCGCCCCGATCGGCGACCTGGGTCCGGAGGATCCCAATTGGGCGCACGAGAATACGCTGGGATACTAAGCCGTGTTGACGAATTATCGTATCATGATCCTGACTGCCGCGAGATGAACAAACGCCAGGAACGTCCGAGCGAGCATGTCGTATCGCGTGGCAAGCGTTTCCGCCATCTCAACGGCGTGCCGCTCGACTGTGCGGGATGCTTGACATTGCCGATCCGGAAGCGACAAGATCCCCACGTCTGAACTGATTTTTCGATGAATCAAGGGAACAAGACGATGTATACCGTAAGCATGGTGATGGTTACAGGGGAGCCAGCGGACAACGTCCCCCCCCCCCCCCCCCGAACCGACCCAGAGGACCGGCCAGCCATGACCCCGAAAAGGAATCCCCCCCGCATCTCCTTCGCGCTCATCCTGGGCTCGATGCTGGCGCTCTCCGCTTGCAGCAGCACCAGGACCGTCACCGTGCCGGACACCGACGCCCTCGCCGCCGAGGAGCGGAAGACCAAGGCGGCCGAAGATGCCCTGAAGGCGGCCGAAAATGCCCTGGAGGGGTTGCGCACTTCGCTGGCGGCGGCGCAGGCCGCGCTCGGTCCGGGCACTCCGGGTTCGGACCCTGCCGTGCAGCGCGAGCAGGCCCGCACGGCGGTGGTCGCCGCCCGGGAAGACCTGGGGAGGGTCCAGGAGTCCCTGGAGGGGCAGCCCGCGAGCGACGCGAAGACCGCGGCCGAGGCGGCCCTGAGGGCGGTCGACACCGCACTCACGCGCACCAGCGAGGCGCTGGCGCCGAACGGCACTGCCTTGGTCTCCGGCGCCGGTCTGCTTGTCTTCGCGAACATGCACACCACGCTGGACCGGGCGCTGGCGGCGATCGAAGACGCCCAGGCCAAGCTGACGACGGCCCTTCGCGCGAACCCTTCCGATACGTTGCGCACCACGCTGTCGCAGGCCCAGGCCCTGCTGGCCACCGCCCAGGTCTCGCTGGTGCCGCAGTTGCGCCAGGAACTGATGCAGGCCGAGGAGGACGCGGCGGCGCAACGCGCGCGCGCCGGGGAGGCCGAGGCCGCGAGGAAGCGGGAGAAAGTCCGCGCCGATGCGGCCGAAGAGACCCTGGGTGCGGCCGAAGAGACCCTGGATGACTTGCGTGCCTCGCTGGCGGCGGCGCAGGGGGCGCTGGGTTCGGGCACCACGGCCCAGCAGCGCAGCGCGGCCCGGCGAGCGGTGGTCGCCGCCCGGGAAGACCTGGGGAGGGTCCAGGAGTCCCTGGAGGGGCAGCCCGCGAGCGCCGCGAAGACCGCGGCCGAGGCGGCCCTGAGGGCGGTCGATACCGCACTCACGCGCACCAGCGAGGCGCTGGCGGCGGCCAACGCGGCCGTGGCGTCCGGCGCCGGGGTGGTGGTGCTGGCGAGCATGCACACCTCGCTGGACCGGGCGCAGGCCGCGCTGGACGTCGCCCAGGCCGCGCTGAAGACGGCATTGGACGCCGACCCTTCCGACGCGTTGCGCGCCCTGCTCGCCCAGGCCCAGGGCACGCTGACCACCGCCCAGGTCTCCCTGGTGCCCCTGCTGCGCCAGGAACTGGCCGCCGCCCAGGCCGACGCGGCGGACGAGAAGGCGCGCGCCGACACCTACGACCCGCGCGTGTCCCTGGCCGACGCGCTCCTGCCGCGGGAAGAGAGGGACGTGGCCCGGGGCGAGGCGCAGAGCATCACGCGCACGCCGCGCACCGGGGGAGCTGACCACCGGAAGCTCGCCATCCGGACCGACCCCGTCCCCTTCGCCACCGACAAGAGGGTCGCCGCCGCCGGCGCCGGCCTCGTCGCCAGGGACGAGCTGCCGCTGCGGGCGATCACCCTGCGCGAGGCGGGAAGGCATTTCACAGTAGCTCAGTCACGCAACCAGGGGAGGACCAGGATCCACGGAGACGACGGCACGCCGACCGCCTACAGCAACACCGACGGTGAGGTGGAGAGCTCGCTCCAGCTCTCGGCTGACGGGGCGACGCTGAAGTTCGGCGGCGTGGGCGTGGTCTATTACGACATGCAGCGGCAGTTCAACTACTTCGACAACGCCGACGACACCACCGCCAACGAGGCGCCTTGGTGGCGCTACGGCCCGGACGGCAAGCTGGGCGACGCCAGCGCGGCGGCGGGCGACACGATGACCGCCTCCCACGCCAGGGACCTGGGCCTGGAGGAGGCGAGCGGGACGCTGACGGCGGATCAGGCGACCGCGCTCCAGGGCTACGTGACGGACAACTCCGGCGCCTGCTGGCAGGCGGACCTCTCCCTTTGCGGCGACTGGGCCCACGACGACCTCACCATCGCCTTCGGCACGCCGTCGCAGTCGCCTCATGGCGAGGCGGCCTATTACTGGAAGGTGCGGGCGCCGTTCACCCAGCTACAGCGCGACACGGGCCTCCCGGACGAGAACAACGACGGCCGGCCGCGGGATCTCGGGACCTACGAGCTGTGGCTGTCGCACTATGGCGGCGTGGACGACAAGGGCACGGACACCGAGGACGACGACACGCACCGCTATCTCGAATACGCGGCCTACGGCCTGTTCACGTTCCTCGACGGCGTCGTGCAGACGCCGAGCTTCCTCCGCCAGCATGCGTTCGCCTTCGGCTACGACGCCTTCCAGGACGCGGACAACCTGAAGACGAGCGACCTCACGTCGTCGATCGCCGCCACCTTCACGGGCCACACCATGGCGCGGCAGCTCATCACCGACGGCAGCATAACCCACGTCGTCATCACCGGCGCGGACGTGCTCAGGGGCGACGTCACGCTCAACGCCTGCATCGGCGGCACCGGCTGCACCGGCACCGGCATCCCCACCGCCGCCAACAGGATCAGCGGCCTGATCTCCGGCCTCGAAGAGCTGCGGTACGACGGGGTGTGGGTCGCCGTCACCAACGACAACATCCCGATGGTGGAGGGCGACATCGCCGCCGACGGCAGCTTCGCGGGCGCGCTCGACTATCCGAGACAGGACGCCAACGACCCCTCCACCCGAAATACCTGGCACTACGAAAGCGGCGTGCCGGGGGAGGGGGGCGCATCCCAATACGGCGGCAACCTCTACGGCCCCCGCGACGGCCTGGAGGCGGCGGGCTGGTGGTACGTGCAGCCCGATCCTCGGATAGCAACGGATAGCGGGGTCAACATCGGCGGGATCATCGGCAGCTTCGGCGCCAAGTGCACCGAGGGGTGCAGCAGCAACTAGCCGGCGGGCGAATCAGTCGGTGGGCGGGAGCCTTCGTCCGGCGAAATCCGGGGTCGCCGGATCGGGTCGGCGGCGCGGCCGGCTCCCGCGTCGACGTTGACCCATGGCTTCTTCTGCCGATCCGCGTGAATGACGGTCATCGTCGCGGCGCGCAACAACCGCGCGGTGGCCGCCGCGGGCTCCGCCCAACCGGAGGGCTCGTTGCCGGTGCCGCGGGGCACTTCTCTCCGACTTCACGAAGGCGAACCGAGCCATCTCCGGGACCCGGCATTCGGCGGAAACTTCTGCGGCAACAGGGGCGGTCCCGACCTCGAGACCGCGGGCTGGCGGCCTCTGACGTCGCGTGGGTATGCCGGCGCCCTGACCGGCGTCCAGACCCGGGACCATCCCGGCCGGCCGGACTTCAGGTACTCGGGCGCTTTCGGCAGCTTCGGGGCCGCGTGCACCGAGGGCTGCGCCGGCTGAACGCGCGGGCCGCGTCCGGCGGCCGCGCCGGCCCCGCTGACCGCGGAACGTCCGGTGGGGCGTTTTCACGGTACGCGGTACAAGGCAACGTTCCGATGACCATCAGCAGAACCTTCTGCGCAATCCTTGCCGCTTCGCTGGCGCATTTTGCATGCGTGCCCGCCCTTGCCCGGGATGGGGCCCCCGCTCCGGGAGAGATTGCCGCCGAGGTGGAGCGCGCCAGGGAGATGATCTTCGCCGGCCAGCCGGGGGCGGCGCTCGATCTGTTGCGGCCCCTGGCCGAGCGCTACCCCGAGGATACGGACGCCCATTTCTTCCGTGGCATGGCCGCCGCGGCCGTGGCCAGCCTGCCGGAGGACCGGCCCGGCGCCCCGAGGACCGACGAAGCCCGGCGGACGCTGCTCGACGAAGCGGCGGAGAGCTACCGCCATATCCTGGAGCTGCGCCCCGGGCTTGCCGGAGCACGGCTGGAGCTGGCTCGGGTGCTGTTCCAGCGCGGGCGTTGCACGGCCCCGCCGGAGCGCCTGCTCACGCATCTGCTGGGCGACGACTGCGACGCGGCGGCGTACCACTTCCGGCGTGCCCTGGCGGGCGGGTTGCCGGAGGAGATCACCGCTTTGGTCTCGCGATTCCTCGCCGCGGTGCAGGCGCGCAAGCGGGTGTCGGGACATTTCGGGCTGGCGATCGCGCCGGACAGCAACGTCAACACCGGGACCTCGGCCAGCACCTTCGCCTCCCGCATCCCGGGCGTCAATCTGGACACGGGGGAGATAGTGCCGTTGCCGTTCGTGCTACCCGAAAGCGCCCGCGAGACCTCCGGCATCGGGGCCATCCTCTCGGCGTCGGGGGAGTACCGGCACCCGGTGGCGCTGCAGGTCGCCGAGAGCTCGGCGACCCGGCTGCGCCTCGGCGGCAGCCTCTACCGGCGCGAGTATGGCGGGCGGCGCTTCGACGACATGACCCTCGCGGCATACGCGGGGCCGCAGTTCCTGTTTCCATACGGCCGCGCCAGCCTGCTCGCCAAGGCGGAGCGTCGCTGGTCCGCCGGCGATCCGGTGAGCCGCGGCCTCGGCCCGCGGGTCGAGGGCGGCCTGCGCCTCGGCGAACGCCTGTGGCTCGGCGGCGGCGTCGAGCGGGTCGAGCGGCGCCACCGGGGCTCCCGCGACAGTGACGGCCCGCGCCTCGATCTCGACCTCGACCTGTCCTTCGCGGCGACCCCGGCGATCGTCCTCGGCACGCGCGGCGGCTGGCAGCGCGCACGCGCCGGGCGCCCCTACCTGAGCTCCCGCACCCTCCGGCTCGGCGGCTTCGTCACCGCCGACCTGCCGCCGGTGCTCGGCGTGACGGGGTTCGGCGTCGCCCTGTTCCACGACGTTCTGTTCACCGACTACGACGAAGCGAATCCGGGGTACGGGCTCATCCTCGATGCCCCGCGGGAAGGGGCCCGCGAGGATCGGCTCTCGATCTCCCGGCTGAGCGTGTCCAACGACCATCTGGAGCTGTTCGGTTTCGTTCCGGCCCTGTCCCTGGTGCACGAACGGCGCGACACGAACATCGGCGAAGTCTTCGACTACCGCCGGAACCGGGCCGAAATCACGATGCGCCGGCTGTTCTGAACGCATCCGCCGCGGGGGCGGACCCGCGCCGCCGCGTGCTCCGACGATCACGGACCTCGCGCTACGGGCTCTGCCTCGTTGGATTCACGCCCTCCCTTCAGGCTCGTCTTCGTATTGGAAAAGACTGCATCGACACGGAGGGGAGGAAGCAGCGCGAGCGGGCCGGGGCGACGACGACCATCCCCGCGCGCCTCCACCGGAACGCCATCACGCCATGCCCGAAGCCGCCGAGAAGCCGCCGCGCGTCCGGAGCGGGCCGATCGACGTGCGTACCGCTCCGGACCGCTACCGCCACTGGCGCCTGCGCATCGAGGGCCGCATCGCCACCCTCTCGCTCGACGTCGACGAATCCGGCGGCCTCGCCCCCGGCTACGAGCTCAAGCTCAACTCCCATGACCTCGGCGTCGACGTCGAGCTGGCGGACGCGGTGCAGCGGCTGCGCTTCGAGCATCCGGAGGCGGCGGTGGTGCTCCGATCGGATCGGGAACGGGTGTTCTGCGCCGGCGCGAACATCCGCATGCTCGGTACGTCGAGCCATGCCCACAAGGTCGCCTTCTGCAAGTTCACCAACGAGACCCGGTGCGCGATCGAGGACGCGGGCGCGTCTACGTGGGCGCGACGACTGCGGTGCTGGCCGGCCGCCCGACGCCGGACGCGGTGACGACCCTCCTGCGTGAACACCGGCCGACGATCTTCCACGGCGTGCCGACGCTCTACGGGGGGATGCTCGCGCAACCGTCCGGCGAAGGGGAGGGTGGTTCCACTCGCGGGCGGGACTCCCGCACGGCCGGGCGCGGGTTACCGCCGGTCAACGGGACCGGAGGCGGCTCGGCATCCGGGCAGGACGGCGCTCGTCCTCCCGATGACGAGCCATCGTCCGGCGAAGGCGGTCCGGCCCGCGTGCAGGACGACCGCCGCGCACCGGAAGACGGATCACCGCCCGGCCGCGAACGCGGCGACGGCTCATCGCGGCTGCGCCTTGCGGTCTCGGCCGGCGAGGCGTTGCCGGCGGAAATCGGCGCTGCGCGGGAGGCGCGCTTCGGCGCCCCCGTCCTCGGCGGTCTCGGCTCGACCGAGATGCTGCACATCTTCCTCTCCAACCGCGAAGGCGACGTGCGCTACGGCACCTCGGGGAAGGCGGTGCCCGGGCACGCGCTCAAGGTGGTCACCGAATCCGGCGAGCCCGCCGCGGCGGGGGAGATCGGCGAGCTGTGGGTGAGCGGAGGCTCCTCGGCCGTCGCGTACGATCACCACGTTGCGGGGGGCTCACCGGCCCGTCGGACGACGCTCCGGAGGGCGGTGCGGGCGGCAGGCACATCCGCCTGCACCGGACGCCGCCGACCGTTCCTGGCCGTCGTTACGCCGGCGCGGGGCGCGGCGAGTATTGCTCCCTCCTCGCGAGCAGGTGCCCGAGCATCAGGGAGAAGCAGCCGAGCACGAAGACCTTGTTGACGAACCAGTTCGTCGTCCAGATCGTCCATTGCGGATCGCCGAGGAACAGGACGAACTTCGTCGCCACGATCCCGATCTCCAGCAATGCGACAACGAGTGCGAGCGCAAAGGTGTAGCGCGGACGGGCGAGCAACGCCCAGCCGAGCCACACGTGCACCACCGGCCAGAAGTCGAGGTAGACGTGCGTGGCGGGGGCGAGCCCGTAGGCGAGGGCGTAGCCGACGGGGAACAGGTACTTGACGACGAGCGTCCACGCGGCGAGGACGAAGAGGAAATGAGCGAGGAAGACGGTCATGGCGCGCACCGGATGTGGCCCGGCCGAGCCGGGTCGCGGTGTCTTGCGTGAGTCCGGCCACCGGGTCGTCTTTCGGGCATGCGTCCGGACGCCGGATCGGCCGACGTCCCGTCGAGCCGGCCCGGAGCGCCGTCCCGCGCGCACGCGGAGATGGAGGCGTCGTTCGGGCATGCGTTCAGGTATCGGGCCGGGCAGTCCCGCTCAGCCGAGCCGGGCCGCGGCGTCTCGGGTGAACGTCGAGATCGGGATACCGTGCGGGCACGCGCCCAGGCAGGGTGCGCCGTCGCAGGAGAGGCAGGCGCGGGCGTCCGCGCCGAGTCCGGCGTAGTCGGTGCGGGCCAGCGCCGGATCGCGGTAGTCGACGTCGTACATGCGCGTCCTCAGCACCTCGGAGATCCCGACCCCGGCCGGACAGCTTGCCTCGCACGCATTGCAGCCGTGCCGGCAATACCGCGATCCTTGCAGGGCCGCGTAACGGGTGAGCAGGGACACGTCCGCCGCGCCGATCGGGCCGGTGCCCGAAGCGGCTACGTACTCGTCGATGTCCGCGGTGCCGGTCATCGAGATGACCAGGCCGTCGACGTGCGGGCGGGACAGGATCCACCGGAACGCGGCCTGCGAGAAGGTGGCGCCGCCGGATTCGTAGAGCCGCATGTCGTTCAGGCGTGCGCCCATCAAGGTCTTCATCGCGATGACCCCGACCCCCTTCGCGCTTGCTTTCTCCAGCACCCGGACAAGCTCGGTCTGGAGCGCCACGAAGTGGAATTGCGCGCGCAGCTTGTCGTAGAAGCTCGGGTCCTGGGCGAAGTTGCAGGCGGCGAGGACGACGTCCGCGAGCTCGTTGTCGAGCGCGTAGTCGAGGCATTCGGCGAGGGCGCCGCCATGGCCCGACACCCCGCGAAAGCGGATCTTCCCGTCGCGCATCGCCCGCTCCGTGAACTCCGCCCATTCTGGATTCTGCAATCGCCGCACGTCGTTGACGGCGTGGTTGAAGTAGATGTCGACGTAGTCGGTGCGAAGCCGTCGCAACGAGCCTTCGAGGGCGGTGGCCATCTGCCGGCGGCTTTCGCCGCCCCATGCCTTGTGCTTCGAGGCGATGACGTAGCGGTCGCGTTCGCCCCGGAGCGCTTCGCCGATCGCTTCCTCCGCCCGGCCGCCGCGGTAGCTCTCGGCGGTGTCGAAGTACGTCACGCCGCGGGCCACGGCGTGACGGACGAGCCGCGGATCGGAGGACCGGCTGGAGCCGAAGGAGATGTCCGAGACCCGCAGGCCGGTGTTGCCGAGGGTGACGTAGCGCCGGATGCGGGGCGCTCTGGCGGCGCCGGACGTCCCGGCCTTGCCCTCGTCGGGGACGAGCCCCGCCAGTCCGGCCGTCAAGCCGGCGCCTGCTCCGAGAAATCGTCGCCGATCCATGACCCTCTACCTGTTCCGCGATGAGCCGCCGATTGCACGGCGGGGCGCAACCGGCGCGGATGTCCGGCCGGATGGTAACCGCTTCGCCGGCCCGCCATCCACAAGTCCGGGAAGCCCCGAAGACCGCACGGTGCAAACATTGACATGGCCGGCGCTTTTCGCACAAGGTTCGTGCGTACCGGGGCCGGCGGTGCCGGCGTGCACGCGCGAGGCGGGAGGAAGGCATTTGAGTGAAAGACGCCATCACGACGTGGGCGGGCTCGAAGCCGGTCATGTCGACCGGGAAGAGCACGACAAGGCCCCCTGGGAGAAACGGGCGGACGCCCTCATGGTGCTTCTCGGCCAGCGGCAGATCATCGGCGTGGACGAGCTGCGCCGGGGCATCGAGGAGCTGGGGGCCGATGCCCGCGAGCGCTACGGCTACTACGAACGGTGGATGGCGTCGATGACCAACCCCCTGCTCGAGAAGAACGTCATCGGGGTCGGCGAGCTCGGGACGCGCATGGCCGAGATCGAAGCCGGTGAACGTCCGGAGCTGCCATGAGCGATCGGTCGGCCGCGGAAGCGTTGCTGGAACACCTGAAGCAGCGCCCGGAGACATGCGACGGAGCCGTGGCCTGGGGAACGCACCGACCCACACCCGATGAACGTCCTCGACTCCTCCCTCCCGGTGCGCTCGGACGCCTTCCGATCCAACCGCGAGCGGATGCGCCGGCTCGTCGAGGAGACCTCCGCGGTCGCGGCCGGGATCATGGAAGGCGGACCGCCGGGCGCCCGCGCCCGGCACACCGGGCGCGGCAAGCTCCTGCCGCGCGAGCGGGTGGGCCGGCTCCTCGACCCGGGCTCCCCCTTCCTGGAGATCGGCCTCTTCGCCGCCCACGGCATGTACGGCGGCGAGGTGCCCTCGGCGGGACTCGTCACCGGCATCGGCCGCGTCGCCGGCGTCGAGTGCATGGTGGTGTGCAACGACGCCACCGTGAAGGGCGGCACCTACTTCCCCCTCACCGTGAAGAAGCAGCTTCGCGCGCAGGAGATCGCGTGGCAGAACCGGCTTCCGTGCGTGTACCTGGTGGATTCGGGCGGGGCGCACCTGCCGAGCCAGGACCGGGTCTTCCCCGACCGCGAGCACTTCGGGCGCATCTTCTACAACCAGGCGAACATGTCCGCGGCGGGGATCCCCCAAGTCGCGGTGGTCATGGGCTCGTGCACCGCGGGCGGGGCCTACGTCCCGGCGATGAGCGACGAGAGCATCATCGTGCGCGGGCAGGGCACCATCTTCCTCGGCGGGCCGCCGCTGGTGAAGGCGGCGACCGGGGAGGTGGTCTCGGCCGAGGAATTGGGCGGCGCGGACCTGCACTCGCGCGAATCGGGGGTGGCCGACCACTACGCGATGGACGACGCCCACGCCCTCGACCTCGCCCGCCGCGCCATCGCCAACGCCAACCGGGTGAAGCGCATCGGGCTGCACACCCGGGCGCCGGCCCCGCCGCGCTACGACCCCGACGAGATCCTGGGGATCATCCCCCCCGACGTGCGCCAGCCCTGCGAGGCGCGCGAGGTCATCGCCCGCATCGTGGACGATTCCCGCCTCGACGAGTTCAAGAAGCTCTACGGCGCGACCCTGGTCTGCGGCTTCGCCCACGTCGCGGGGATGCCGGTGGGGATCGTCGCGAACAACGGGATCCTGTTCTCCGAATCCGCCCAGAAGGGCGCGCACTTCATCGAGCTGTGCGTGCAACGCGGGATCCCGCTCGTGTTCCTGCAGAACGTCACCGGCTTCATGGTGGGGCGCAAGTACGAGGCCGGGGGCATCGCCAAGGACGGCGCCAAGCTGGTCACCGCGGTGGCCACCGCGCGGGTGCCGAAGCTCACGACGATCGTCGGAGGCTCGTTCGGGGCCGGGAACTACGGCATGTGCGGACGTGCGTACTCGCCGCGCTTCCTGTGGACGTGGCCGAACGCGCGCATCTCGGTGATGGGCGGGGAGCAGGCGGCCGGGGTGCTGGCGACGGTGAGGCGCGACGGCATCGAGCGCCGGGGCGGGACGTGGCCGGACGAGGAGGAGGCGGCGTTCAGGCACCCCATCGTCGAGCGCTTCGAGCGCGAAGGGCATCCCCTCTACGCCAGCGCCCGGCTCTGGGACGACGGCATCGTCCATCCGGCCCGCACCCGCGAGGTGCTCGCGCTCTCCCTCTCCGCCGCGCTGAACGCCCCGATCGAGGAGACCCGCTTCGGCGTGTTCCGGATGTGATGCGACGACGCCGGAACGAATGCCCGGGAACGGCGTATCCCTCCGGGACACGGGCGTCCCGCCCGCCTTCTGCCGGAGGAGCCCGCGTCCGGCGTGCCGCAGGAGCACCGCGGGCCGGTCGAGCTGCTGCGCCGGCTGCTCGAGCGGATCGAGTCCCTCTACCACTACGTCACGCCGCGCCTCGACGACGCGAGCTGGGTCGGCTACCGGCTGAGTGAACTCCTGCCGATCCCGCTCGCGCGCAAGCAGCATTTCATCGAGATCGAATCGCCGCTGCTGCGCCTGCGGCAGATCGACGAGATCATCGCCGCGCTCTCCGAGGACGATCGGAGCGCGCACTGAACGCGCGCCGTCATCGGTTTCCGGCGCCGGCCGGAGCGTGGTCCTCGCCTGGACCGTCGCGCGGCACGCTCCGCGGACGGCCGGAGCGCCCGCCGAGCGCCGTCACCGGTTCTCCGCGCCGCAGAACGGTCCTCGTCGCGACCGTCGCGCGGAACGCTCCGGGAGCAGCCGGAGCACCCGCCGAGCGCCGTCATCGAATCTCCGCGTCGGAGATCCTGCGCAGCACCGCGTCGAGCCACCGGGTGGGGAGCGGGAGCGCCTCACGGGTAGCGCACCCCTTCGCCCGCGAGCACCGCGGCGTATCCCTCCCGGAAGGTCGGATAACGGAACCGGTAGCCGCTCGCCCGAAGCCGCGCGTTGCTGCACCGCTTGCCCGTGCCCTCGGCCCCGGCGTCACCGGCCCGGACCCGCCGCGGCGGCGGCGCTCCGAGCCGGGCCGCCAGCCATTCCATGACCTCGCACTCCGCGGCCGGCGCGTCGTCGACGCCGACATAGACGTCGTCGACACCGGCAGGGACGTCAGAGCCCACATCGCCGCCCGTTCCGGCGTCACCGGCATGTTCGTCGGCCTGTTCGTCGATGCGGGCGGGACGCCCGCGTCCCGCAGGGACGCGCCGTTCCCAGGCCCGGGCGATGAGGTGCGCGAGCACCCCCGCGCAGTCGTCGCGGTGGATCCGGTTCGTGAACCTCGGCGGGTCGTCGACACAGCGCGCGCCGGCCCGTGCACGCTCGATCAGCCAGCCGCGCCCGGGGCCGTAGATTCCGCCGAAACGCACCACCGTCGCGGGGATCGGGCTCGCGAGCATCCGCCGCTCGCCGGCGGCCAGGCACTCGCCCGAGAACCCGCTCGGCCGCAACGGCGTCGTCTCATCGACCCACGCACCGCCGCACTCGCCGTAGACCGAGGTGCTCGAGATGAAAAACACCCTTCGGGACGGCACGGCGCGGCCTTCGAGCACGTCGAGCAACGCCTCGACTCCCTCCATGTACGCACGCCGGTAGGCTTCTTCGTCGCGGTGGCCGGCGGCGACGGCGTAGACGGCGACGTCCACCTCGGGGGTCATGCGCTCGAGCGCGCGGCGGTCGGCCACGTCGATCGACAAGGGATGCAGAGGAGCGGGAAGCTGCTGCGCCGATCGCCGGATCCCGATGACCTCGCAGCCACCTTCGCACAACGTCAGGCCAAGCGCGGTGCCGACGTCGCCGCAGCCGACGATCAGGACCCGCGGCGCCCGGCCGTCCCGCGCGATCATCGTTCGCTCTCCCGAAATCGCCTCGATGCCGTGCATCGTCGCCTCTGCACGATTCCGGTGCCAGCCGGCACCGGCGCCCGTTCATCCATACTTCGCCCACTGCTCGACGGGAACCGTACCGTTTCGGGCCAGGCGGGAACACCGCTCCCCGAGCGGCGGGACCGGACAATCCCCTCTGCACGATTCCGGCGTCGGGCGCCAGCCGGCACCGGCGCCCGTTCATCTATACTTCGCCCACTGCTCGACGGGAACCGTACCGTTTCGGGCCAGGCGGGAACGCCGCTCCCCGAGCGGCGGGACTGGACAATGGCGAAGAAACGTCTGCCGGCTCTGCGTGCGCCGGTGGTGCCGAAGCAGGAGGGTGGTCCGGCGCCTCGGGCAGGCGCGGCGAAGCTCCGCGGCCGGAGTCCGCCGGAACGCTCCGGCAGCATCCGGTGCTCCGGGCGAAAGGCAGGGAGCACAGCGTGAACAAAGGGAAAGTCGCGCTCGTCGCGCTCGTCGCGCTCCTCGTCGTCGCATTCCTCTGGCTCGACCTCGGCCGCTACCTCGACCTCGCATACCTCAAGTCGCGCCAGGCGGACATCGACGCGCTCTACCGCGAACACCCCGTGGCGTCGCTCGCCGCATACTTCATCGCCTACGTCGCGGTCACCGGCCTGTCCCTGCCCGGCGCCGCCATCCTGACCCTCGCCGGCGGGGCGGTGTTCGGGCTGCTGTGGGGGAGCATCGCCGTTTCCTTCGCGTCGACCCTCGGCGCCACCGTCGCGTTCATGGTCTCGCGCTACCTCCTGCGGGACGGGATCCAGCGGCGCTACGGAGACCGGCTGAAGGCGATCAACGCCGGGATCGAGCGGGATGGAGCGTTCTACCTCTTCACCCTGCGGCTGGTGCCGGCGTTCCCCTTCTTCGTCATCAACCTGCTCATGGGGCTCACGCCGATGCGCACCCTCACGTTCGCGCTCGTGAGCCAGATCGGGATGCTGCCGGCAACCGTCGTCTTCGTGAACGCCGGCACCCAGCTCGCGCGCATCGACTCGCTGCAGGGGATCCTCTCTCCCGTCCTCATCGGCTCCTTCGTGCTCCTCGGGATCTTTCCCCTCGTCGCGAGGCGGGTCGTGGACGCGGTGAAGGCGCGGCGCGCATTCGCCGGCTGGAGCCGTCCGGTGCGCTTCGATCGCGACCTCGTGGTCATCGGCGCGGGCTCGGCCGGCCTCGTCTGCGCCTACATCGCCGCGATGGTCAGGGCGAAGGTCACCCTCGTCGAGCGCCACCGGATGGGCGGGGACTGCCTGAACACCGGCTGCGTGCCCTCGAAGGCCCTGATCCGTTCGGCCAAGCTGGCCCACCAGGCGAGGCACGCGGACCGCTACGGGTTGGAGCCGGCGGCGCTCGGGGTCGATTTCGCGCGGGTGATGGACCGGATCCACGGGGTGATCGCCGTCATCGCGCCGCACGACTCGGTTGAACGCTACACCGCGCTGGGCGTGGACTGCGTCGAGGGCGAGGCGACGATCACCTCTCCTTGGACGGTGGAGGCCGGCGGGCGGACGATCACCACCCGCAACGTGATCGTCGCGGCCGGGGCGCGACCCTTCGTCCCTCCCATCCCGGGCATCGACGAGGCCGGCTATCTCACCTCGGACACCCTGTGGACGTTGCGCGAGCTGCCGCCGCGCCTTCTGGTGCTCGGCGGCGGGCCGATCGGGAGCGAGCTGGCCCAGTGCTTCGCGCGCCTCGGGTCGAAGGTGACGCAGGTGGAGATGCTGCCGCGGCTCCTGGCCCGGGAGGATCCCGAGATCTCGGAGCTGGTGATGCGCCGCTTCGTCGAGGAGGGCGTCGACGTGCGGGTGGAGCACCGTGCGAAGGCGTTCGTGGTACGGGGCGGCGAGCGTCGGCTCCTCTGCGAGCACCGGGGGGAGGAGACGGAGATTGCGTTCGATCGGGTGATCGTGGCGGTCGGCCGCGCGGCGAACGTCACCGGGTACGGTCTTGAAGAGATGGGGGTCGAGCTCTCGGAGCGCCGGACCGTCGCGGTGAACGAGTACCTCCAGACGAACGTCCCGAACGTCTTCGCCTGCGGGGACGTGGCGGGCCCGTACCAGTTCACCCACGTCTGCGCCCATCAGGCGTGGTACGCCACCGTCAACGCGCTGTTCGGCACGTTCCGCCGGTTCCGGGTGGACTATTCGGTGATCCCCTGGGCGACGTTCACCGACCCGGAGGTGGCGCGGGTGGGCCTGAACGAGACCGAGGCGAAGGAGCAGGGCGTCGACTACGAGGTCACGGTGTACGGTATCGACGATCTGGATCGGGCCATCGCCGACGGTGAGGCGCACGGTCTCGTCAAGGTGCTGACGGTGCCGGGGAAGGATCGGGTCCTCGGAGCCACCATCGCCGGGGAGCACGCCGGGGACCTCGTCACGGAGTTCGTCGCTGCGATGCGCCACGGCTTCGGCCTGAACAGGATCCTCTCGACCATCCACGTCTACCCGACGCTCGCGGAGGCCAACAAGTATGCGGCCGGCGAGTGGAAGCGCGCCCACAAGCCCGAACGCCTGCTGCGCATGGCCGAGCTCTACCACACCTGGCGCCGCGGGGGTGGGTGATTGTCCGCGGTGGTGTGCCAGGTGTACGGGGATCACCGGCCGGGACCCGGGGATGGCCGATCCGGCACATTCCTGTAGTATTGCCCGTTCGACGCCGTTTCCTCGCTCCGGCTTCCAACCGCCGCCGGCGCGGGTCGGCGGAAGCCCGCTCCCGCGGGTTTTTTTCGATACTTGAAGGGGGCAGAAAGGTGGAACTTTCCGGGTCCCGGATCATCATGCAGTTCCTCAAGGACGAGGGGGTGGAATACATCTTCGGCTACCCCGGCGGGGCGGTCCTCCACATCTACGACGAGATCCACGAGCAGGACGAGGTCAAGCACATTCTCGTCCGCCACGAGCAGGGCGCGACCCACATGGCCGACGGCTATGCGCGCGCCACCGGAAAGCCAGGGGTGGTGCTCGTCACTTCCGGGCCGGGCGCCACCAACGCGGTCACCGGCATCGCGACCGCGCACATGGATTCGGTGCCCCTCGTGGTCATCACCGGGCAGGTCCCCACCCACGCCATCGGCAGCGACGCCTTCCAGGAAGTCGACTGCGTAGGCATCACGCGCCCCTGCGTGAAGCACAACTTTCTCGTGAAGGACGTCCGGGACCTCGCCGTCACGCTCAAGAAGGCGTTCTACGTAGCCACCACGGGGCGGCCGGGCCCGGTGGTCATCGACGTTCCCAAGGACGTGACCCGGCCCGACCTCAAGATCCCCTACGAATACCCGGCCAACGTGTCCATGCGTTCCTACAGCCCGGTCACCCGGGGACATCCGGGGCAGATCAGGAAGGCCCTCGACCTCATCCTCTCCGCAAAGCGTCCCATGATCTACACCGGCGGCGGGGTCGTCCTCGACGACGCGGCGCCCGAGCTGGTGAAGCTCGCGCGCACACTCGGCTACCCCGTCACGAACACCCTGATGGGGCTCGGCGCGTACCCCGGCACGGACCGGCAGTTCATCGGCATGCTCGGGATGCACGGCACGTACGAGGCGAACATGGCGATGCACCACTGCGACGTGCTCATCGCCATCGGGGCCCGCTTCGACGACCGGGTGGTCGGGGACGTGAACAAGTTCTGCCCCGGCGCCCGCATCGTGCACATCGACATCGACCCCGCGTCGATCTCGAAAACGGTCAAGGTGCACGTTCCGATCGTCGGCTCCGTCGCCTGCGTGCTGGACGAGATCAACGGGATCCTGGAAGGGTCGAACCGCCGTCCGGACGGGCAGGCGCTCGCCCGGTGGTGGGAGCGCATCCACGCCTGGAAGTCGATCGACTGCCTCGCGTACACGCCTTCCGACACGGTGATCAAGCCCCAATCGGTGCTGGAGAAGCTCTACGAGGTGACGGGCGGTGACGCCTACGTCACTTCCGACGTCGGGCAGCACCAGATGTGGGCGGCGCAGTTCTACCCCTTCGACAAGCCGCGACGGTGGATCAACTCCGGCGGGCTCGGGACGATGGGGTTCGGGATGCCGGCCGCCCTGGGCGTCCAGCTCGCCTGGCCCGATGCGCAGGTGGCATGCGTCACCGGGGAAGGCAGCATCATCATGTGCATCCAGGAGCTCTCGACCGCCAAGCAGTACGACCTTCCCATCAAGATCGTCAACCTCAACAACCGCTATCTCGGGATGGTCCGGCAGTGGCAGGAATTCATGTACGAGAACCGGGAATCGCATTCGTACCTGGATTCCCTGCCGGACTTCGCGGCGCTCGCCACGAGCTTCGGGCACGTCGGGATCACCATCGAGAAGCCGGCGGACGTGGAGGGCGCCCTCCGCGACGCGTTCGCGATGAAGGATCGACTGGTGTTCCTGGACTTCATCACCGATCCGGCCGAGAACGTCTATCCGATGATGATGGCCGGCAAGGGCCACAACGAGATGGTGCTCTCGCAACAGGCGAGGGAACGAGAGCTTGCGTAGTCCCGTCCCGCCCTCCCGGCCGTGCGGCGGTAGGAGGGTGGGGGAGGTCTCCGGCTCCCCGGCCCGCCCGCGACCACACCGCTGTCCCGAGTGGGGCGGGCAGGGTTTCGCCCGGTGCCCGGGGGGCGTGCCGATCCATTTTCGCCGGGCGCCCGCCTGACGGCGTTCGGACCTTCAAGGAAGCACTGATGCGCCACATCATCTCGCTTCTGCTCGAGAACGAGCCGGGAGCGCTGAGCCGGGTCGCAGGACTGTTTTCCGCCCGCGCCTACAACATCGAGTCGCTTTCGGTCGCCCCGACCGAGGACAGGACCGCGTCGCGGATGACCCTGGTCACTTCCGGTTCGGACGAGATCATCGAGCAGATCACCAAGCAACTGAACAAGCTCATCGACGTGGTCAGGCTCCAGGACATCACCGAAGATCCGCATGTCGAGCGCGAGATTCTGCTGGTCAAGGTGCGGGCGGCCGGTGGCGGCCGGGACGAGGTCAAGCGGCTCGCCGACATCTTCCGGGGCCGTGTCATCGACGTGACCAACTCGACGTACATCATCGAGATCACCGGCGACGGGGCCAAGCTCGACGCCTTCATCAACACCCTCGACCACCGGTCGATCATCGAAGTCGTGCGTTCCGGGTCCCTCGCGATCGGCCGGGGAGAGAAAGGGCTCAGGCTCTGAGTGCGGCGGCGGCCGGCCTTGTCGCGCGCAGCCTCGGACCAGATCGACCGATTGCAGGGAGGTGGCCGGATGCACTCCAAGGCTTCCGTTCATGCGCTTGCCGCGGCAAGGGGCGGCACGACCATCGAGCTGGTGCTGCTCAGACACGGCGAGAGTACGTGGAACCAGGAGAGTCGGTTCACTGGATGGACCGACGTCGATCTCACCGCCCGGGGCGCGGAGGAGGCGCGTCGGGCAGGGCGGCGGCTCGCCGAGAGGGGTCATGCTTTCGACGTCGCGTACACCTCGCTCCTGAAGCGGGCGATCCGGACCCTGTGGCTCGTCCTCGACGAGATGGACCTGATGTGGATCCCGGTCCACCGGAGCTGGCGGCTGAACGAACGGCATTACGGAGCGCTGCAGGGGCTCGGCAAGGCGCAAACCGCCGCGGAGTTCGGGGAAGCGCAGGTGCTCGTCTGGCGTCGCAGCTACTCGACACCGCCGCCCGCGCTTGCCTCCGGCGACGAGCGCCACCCGCGCGGCGACCCGCGCTACGCCGCGCTGAGCGACGACGACCTGCCTCTCACGGAGTGCCTGCAGGACACCGTGGCGAGGTTTCTCCCCTTCTGGCACGAGCGGATCGCGCCCGATCTCCGAGCCGGAAGACGGGTGCTGATCGCGGCCCACGGAAACTCGTTGCGGGCGCTGGTCAAGTACCTCGACAACGTGTCCGACGATGCGATCACGGGCTTGAACATCCCCACCGGGGTCCCGCTCGTGTATCGCCTGGACAGCGGGTTGAACGCGCTCTCCCACGAGTACGTGGGCGACCCGGAGGAGGTCCGCCGGGCCGTGGAGTCGGTGGCGGCCCAGGGGAGGGCAAGGGCGGATCGGAGACGGAGCGGGGAAGGGGACCAATGAGCGACACCACGAATCCATCCGCCATGGATCCTTCCGGGAAGATCACCTTCGACGACTTCCTGAAGGTGAAGATCGTCACGGGCACGATTGTCGGCGTCCGGGTCAACGAGAAGGCGCGGGTCCCGGCGTTCGTCATCGACGTCGATTTCGGGCCGTACGGACGCAAGACGAGCTCCGCCCAAATCACCGGGAACTACACCCTGGAGGCGCTGGCCGGGAAACAGATCGTCGCGGTCGCGAACTTCCCGCCGAAGCGGATTGCCGGCGTGAAGTCGGAAGTGCTCGTTCTGGGAGCGGTGTCGGAGACCCACGGCGTCGTGCTGCTCGAGCCTACGTTCCCGGTCGAGAACGGTGCGCGGATCGCGTAGTGCGGAGCATCGGGCGTCCCCCGTTCCGGACTCGACCGGCGGCTCAGCCGAGCCACCCCGAGACCTGGCGCACGTCGGCTTCGGAGAGGGTGCCGGCCGCGCGCTTGAGCCGGAGCATGTCGAGGATGTAGCTGTACCGGGCTTCGGCGAGGTCGCGACGGGCGCGGAAGAGTTCGCGCTGGGCGTCGAGCACGTCCACCGACGTGCGGGTACCGACCTGGAATCCCGCCTCCACCGCGTCCGCCGCAGCCTTGCTGGAGCGGACCGCCTGCTCCAGCGCATTGACTCGGGAGATGCCGGAGTTGACGCCGAGGTACGCATCCCGGGTCTCGCGCTGGGCGCGGCGCCGCTCGCGTTCGAGCTCGTCGAGCGCCTGCTGGTACAGGTGCCGGCTCTCGCGGGTCCGCGAAAGGACGGACCCGCCGTCATAAAGGGAGAGGTTCAGCCGCAGGCCGATGCTCGTGCTGTCGGTCTGGCCGAGGGGGCTCCTGTCTTCCCGGCGGTGCGAACCGACGGCGTCAACGGCGGGATGGTGCCCGGCCCGGACTCGATCAATCTCCCGGCGCGCGGTCTCCGTGGCGTTCCGGGAAGCGAGCAGGCGCAGGTTCTGCCCGAGTGCGGTCTCCGTCCACCGGTCGATGTCCGCCGGATCGGGCGCCGCCAGCGGCATCGTCCCGAGCGGCGCGAGTGCTTCCTGGTACTCGCCGCTCGTCTCGCGCAATGCTTCGCGAGCGGTATCGAGGGCGTTCCCGGCGGCGATGAGCTGGGCGCGCGCGCGGTCGAACCCCGCCTTGGCCTCCTCCACGTCGGTGATTGCGGTGAGTCCGACCTCGAAGCGCTGCCGGCTCTGCCTGAGCTGCTGCTCGGACGCTTCCAGGGTCGCCCGCGCGAAGCTCAGCTCGTCATCCGCCTCCAGTACGCCGAAGTACCGCTCGGCGACGCGCACCATGAGGTCCTGGCGTGCGGCGGCGTACAGCGCATCGGCCCGCGCGATCCGGCTGTCGGCCTGCTGGAGGGCGATCCGGCGATCGGGACGGTAGACCGGCTGCTCGATGCTCAGGACCGCGCTGTAGCCGAAGTCTTCGAGTTGGGGGGGCTCGTTCCAGTTGGCGTCGAGCAGCACGCGGGCGCTTGGCAGCAGCCCCGCTCTTGCCTGCGGCCGGATCTCCTGGGCGGCGCGGTTCGCCGCGCTCGCGGCGAGGAACTCGGAATCGTTCGCCAGCGCAAGCTCGTAGATCTGGAAAAGGGTCTCGGCAGGTGCGGGGGCGGACAGCGCCACCGCGACCGTCCCGGCGCCGAGCGCCAGCTTCACGCGCCGGCGCAGTGCGCGTCCGTGGGATGGCCGGGCATTCACAGGACGAAGCGCCTCGGCGCCTCGGCTCCCACGAGCGGCGGCAACACCGTCTCGAACAGGCTCTCCCTGATCCATTCACGTTCTCCGGTGCGGTGCACGAGCATCGCCTCCATCGCCGGGGCGGTCCCGATCACGATGAACAGACGCCCGCCGATCGCGAGCTGCTCCTCGAGCGCCGGCTCCGGCTCCGGCACCGAGCCTCCGGCCGCGATCGCGTCGTAGGGCGCATCCCGCTCCCATCCGTGGCGCCCGTCGCCGGTCACCACCGTGGCGTTTCCGACCCCGTGGGCGGCGAGGTTCGCCCGGGCCCGAGCCGCGAGCGGCGCCTTGCGCTCAAGACCGATCACGTGGGCGGCGCGCTGCGCGAGCAGCCAGGTGAGGAATCCGCTGCCGGCGCCGATTTCGAGCACCCGTTCGTCCGGCTCGATCCCGAGCGCCTGCAGCAGCCGGCCCTCGATCCTGGGGGGCAGCATCGTTTCTCCGTTCCCGATGGGTACGGAGACGTCGGCGTAGGCGAGACGGCGGTACTCGTCCGGTACGAACCCGTCACGGGGGGACCGCTCCATGAGGTCGAGCACGGATTGGTCGAGCACGTCCCACGGCCGGATCTGCTGCTCGACCATGTTGAAGCGTGCGCGCTCGAAATCCATCGTGAAGCTCCGCCTGCCGTGCGTCTCGCGGGCGGCAGTATACAGATCCCGATCGCCGGCGAAGGATGTCGAGTCGGGTCCGGTGCGCATGGCCCGCGGGAATGTCAGGGACGATCGGCGCCGTCGACGGCTCGGCGCGCAATGCCGGTACCCGGTACCGATCCGGTGGGGCCGGGCCGACCTCCGTCCGTTGCGAGAGCCGCCTTCGCGTCGCCGGAGGGATCGGCGAAGCGGTCGTTGATGCGCTGCACGCACCGATCCGCATCCGCGACCACCTCCGCGATGCGCCGGCGCACGCCCCGGCCCCAGCCGGCCGGGGAACGGGCCATGGCCGTGCGCCACGCTTTCGTGTTGTGGGTGAAGGCCCGGGCGACCCATTCCCGCGTGTCGCCGAGGTCCGGGTTGCGGGCGATGCGGCGGGCGATGAACCGCGCCGAGAGCTTGCGGGCGAGGTAGTGCAGATAGCAGGCGCCGGCTGCCGCGAGCACGGCCACGAGCGCCGCGAGCCAGGGTGTCGAGACGAGGTTGTCGAACCATGGCGCGGAGAAGCGCAACCCCTGCCAGTCGCCCGCCGTGATGGTCCACGCCGCAAACGCGAGGACGATTCCGCCGAAGACCACTGCGTCGCTCCAGAGCACGGCGCGCTTCCACGACGTTTTCGCCGATTCGACCGCCGGCATCACCCGGTGCTCGATCGTCTTCGCGGTCTTCTCGAGCACGCCGATGACGCGGTACACGCGCTCGATCTCCACTTGGTGGATGCGCTCGAAGATCTCGGCGACGTCCTCTTCCCGCTTGGTCTCGAAGCGGTGCCGGAGCTGCGGATCCTCGATCGGCGGAGCCGCGTCGGGGTTGTAGATGCTGTAGAAGCGGCCGGCGGTGAGGCCGGCCTGGGCCAGCGCGCGCTGCCATGCCGCGAAGACGTCCTCGGGGTTGTCCTCGCGCGCCGCGTTGTCGATCTGGTTGAGGATGTAGAGGAACTTGTTCGAATCCGGCCGGTGGATGGTGTTCCCCACCAGATGGCGCAGGGTGTCCTGCATCGCCCCCGGCTCGGGATGCCGGGCGTCGAAGAACACCAGCACCAGATCGGACAGGTCGATGATGTGGTCGGTGATGCGCAGGGTCGCGTTGCGCTGCGCGTCGGCGTCGAACCCCGGCGAATCGATGAGGATCTTGCCCCGCAACGCCTCGCTCCGGCAGGTCTTGAGCTGGAGGTAGGCGTCGATCCGGCGCCCTTCGCCCTCGGCCACGCTCTCGATGTCGCGGCTGACCTGGTAGAAGGGGAAGCGCGGGTCGGCGTCGAGGGCGAGGCCGGGCAGGGTGCGCGGCGGGTCCTCGGCCCCGAAGCAGATCACCGTGAACTTGTCGTCGACGGCCTGGTTCCCGGTCGATTGCAGCCGGGCCTGGAGGAAGGAGTTGATGAACGAGGACTTTCCCGAGGAGAAGGTGCCGAGCACGGCCACCAGCGGCCACCAGGGGATTTGCGTCGCGAACGATTCCTCGCGCGAGAGGATCCCGAGCCGGTACGCCACCTTGTCGAGCTTGCGGAAGCTCTTCACGACGTCGAGGAGCAGGGGATGCTCCCGCTCCAGATGCGCCTCGAGCGTGGCGATGCGTTGCTCCACGGCGGAGGGGCCGCTTCTCCCGAAGAGGTTCGGGAGCTTCCGAAGCCGTTCGCCGGACGTGGAGATGCCCTGCCCGGTGGTGGAGGATGCGGCTGACATGGCGAGAGCTCCTGCAAGGAAGGTGCGGAGTCTAGCACCCGCGTCCCGATCCGAGGCTCTTTCCGCGCGCTCCCGGGAATTCCCATCCGGCCCGGCGGAATCCGGGGCCGCGGGCCGCTCGACCATCGTCGAGGACTGTAGGACAATCGCCCCACGGCTGTGGGCCGGAGCGGCGATACGACAACAGGGGGACACAATGAGCGACGTTCAAACCATCCCGGCGCGCCGGGGGTGTGCGGTCCTCATGCAGCGGGGACAGACGGTGGAGGTCATCAACACCCACGGCGAGCAGGTCGTCGATACGTGGGCCTTCGTGCAGCACGACCTGCGGGAGTTCATGTCGATGGAGCACACCCGCGCGACCCTCGTCAAGATCATGCCCGCCGTCGGTGACCGCCTGTACACGACGAGGCGCAGGCCGATCCTGAAAATCATGGAGGACACGTCGCCCGGCGTCCACGACACCCTCATGGCGGCCTGCGACAGCCACCGGTACGGATTGCTCGGCTGCACCGAGTATCACGACAACTGCACCGACAACCTGTGGGCCGCGATGCACGCCCTCGGCCTGACCCCACCGGAAACGCCCAGCCCGCTCAACCTGTTCATGAACATCCCGTGGCAGAGCGGAGGCGCGCTCTCGTTCGACCCTCCCGTCACCCGGCCCGGCGACTTCATCGTGCTCGAAGCCCTGCTCGACGTCGTGATGGTCTTCTCCGCGTGTCCCCAGGACATCCTCCCCGTCAACGGGACGGCGGGGCAGCCTACCGAAGCACATTTTCGGATCTCCGATCCGCACCCGGAGGAAGACTCCGCGCAGCCTTCCGAGGAAGAAGCAAGCCCTCGCGGCACCGGGGACGAACGCGAGGCTGGACCCGAGAGCGGGGAAGCTCAGGACGCCCGCCAGCGGGACGAGGAGAAGACCCCGCGCCGGAGGAAGGCGAAGAAGAAGGGAACGCCCGCGGTTCCCGCGGCGATTGCCAAGCTCGATACGAAGGCCGCGAAGATCAGGGCCCTCGCCGGCAAGGGGTGGAGCGACGGCGACATCGCGCGCGCATTGGGTATCCACTACCAGCAGGCGTACAACGCCTCCCATCGCCCCACGGCGGGCTACGATCCCGGGCAGTACGGCCGTCACCGCCGCGCGAGGAAATGATGAGCGCATACGTCATCGCGGAGGTCGAGATCACCGACCCCGATACATTCGAAGAGTACCGGAAGCTCGTTCCGCCGACGCTCGAGGCGTTCGGAGGCCGCTACGTGGTGCGGGGCGGCGCCGTCGCCGGTCTGGAAGGCGGCTGGCAACCGCAGCGGATGGTGGTGATCGAGTTCGACGACGCGGAGCGTGCGAAGGCGTGGCACGGCTCCGAGGTCTACGCCCCGGCCCGGGCGTTGCGCGAAGCGTCCACCAATACCCGGATGATCGTGGTCGAGGGGGTCTGAGCAGTCCGCGCCGAATGGTCCGGACATCATCGAGACCCACCCGATGTACGTTGAAAGAAGGCGGTGATGGACAGGTACGGGATCCGGATCGCGCTCCCTCCCGGCGACACGATGTCCGCGCCCCATCTGCTGGGCCCGGACTTCGAGGCGTTCCGGTGGTACGAATCGCGCGCCGCGCGCGACGCAGCCTTCGAGGAGATGCAGCGTCACCCCGACTACTACCGCAACGGCGATACTCCGACCCAGGTGCTGTCGAAGATCGATCCCTGATCCGTGCGGTGGCTGCCGGCCGGCCTTGGCCGCTTGCGCGCGGAAGCCGCCGAAGGACACGGATTGGGGGCGCCGCGACGATGCGTTCGTACCGGTCCCGGACGGGTGGTGAAATGGCAGCCTGGCTTCAGCGACTCGACCTCGCCATCGAGGGCATGACGTGCAGCGCCTGTTCGACGCGCCTGGAGGGTGCGCTGAACGGTACCCGGGGCGTCGCGGACGCCACGGTGAACCTGGCCCTGGAACGCGCCCGGGTCCACGTCGATCCGGCCGTCGTCGGCCTCGACTCCGTGCTCGCGGTGGTGCGGCGCTGCGGATACGACGTGGGAACCGAGACCGGCGTCTTCCACGTCGACCGCTTGGCCACCGGCAACGTGTCGCGCCGGGTCGAGGAGGCGCTGCGGGCGCTTCCCGGCGTCCTCGACGTCAAGCTTCTTCCGGCTCGGGAACGGGTGGAGGTGACCGCCGTGTCGCTGATGGTTCCCGACGCGGCGTTGATCGAAAGCGTGGACGCCGCCGGCCACCGGCTCATCCCGGAGTCGAGCGCCGGCCGAGCGGCCGGGCGCGTCCACTGGCAGACCATTCGCGAGCGCTACGACATCGTGGCCGCGGCGCTGCTCAGCGCGCCCTTCGTGGTACAGATGGTGCTTTCCCTGATGGCCGGCGAGGGCGGCCGGCATCTGCACCTGCCGCCGTGGGTGGAGATGGCCCTGGCCATGGTGCTGCAGTTCGGGTTCGGCCTGCGCTTCTACCGCGGCGCCTTCAACGCGCTGCGCGGCGGCGGCGCCAACATGGACGTGCTGGTGTCCCTGGGAACCTCCGCCGCATTCTTCCATAGCTGCTACCTGATGTACGCCCTCGGTGACGCCGCGCGGGGCCACCTCTACTTCGAGGCCTCGGCACTCATCATCACCCTGGTGATGGTGGGCAAGCACCTGGAGGCCCGCGCCAGACGCGGTGCGGCGGCGGCGATCCGGGAATTGCTGGCGCTGCGGCCCGAGACCGCGCGGGTGCGCCTGCCGGACGGCCGGACGGAAGAGCGCCCCTGCGCCCGACTGGCCGTGGGCGACGTGACGGTGTGCCGGCCGGGGGATCGGATCGCCGCGGACGGGGTCGTCATCCGCGGCGAGGCCGAGATCGACGAATCCCTGATCACCGGCGAGAGCAGCCCCGTCGCCAAGGGGCCGGGCGATGCGGTGAACGCGGGCTCGATCAACGTCGACGGCTTCATCGACGTCGAGACCCGGGCGGCCGGCGAAGACTCCACCCTCGCCAGGATGATCCGGCTGGTCGAGAACGCGCAGGCGGGCAAGCCGGCCGTGCAGCGCCTGGTGGACCGCGTAAGCGCCGTCTTCGTGCCGGTGGTGATCGGCATCGCCGCGCTCACCTTCGCCGCCTGGCTGATCGCCGGCGCCGGTTTCGAGCAGGCTCTCGTCAGCGCCGCGGCCACCCTGGTGATCGCCTGTCCCTGCGCGCTGGGGCTGGCCACCCCCACCGCCATCGTGGCCGGTTCGGGCGCCGCCGCCCGGGCCGGCGTCCTGGTAAGGGACGTCACGACCCTGGAACAGGCCCACGGCCTCTCGCACGTGGTCTTCGACAAGACCGGCACCCTCACCGAAGGCCGGCCGGCGGTGGCCGAGGTGGAATTGCTGGCCGGGCTCGGCGAGGACGAGGTGTTGCGGATTGCGGCTTCCCTGCAGCAGGGCAGCGAACACCCGATCGCCGCAGCATTCCGCGAGGAGGCGGACAGGCGCGGGCTTCGCCTGGCCGAGGTGGAGCATTTCCGGAACAACGTGTCGCGAGGCATCGAGGGCGACGTGGACGGCGTGCACTATCTGGCCGGCAACGACCGCCTGTTTCGTGACCGGAACCTGGACCTGCCGCCGCGGGAGCCGCATCGGGGCGGGACGGAGGTGTGGCTCGGCGCGGGCTTTCGGGACGGATACGCGCTGCTCGCCCGCTTCGCGCTGGTGGACGAGCTGCGCCCGACGGCCAGAGCCGCCGTCGATCGGCTCAAGGCGCTGCACGTCAAGCCGCTGCTGGTCTCCGGCGACGCGGGTCCGGTGGCGCAACGCATCGCCGCGGAGCTCGGCATCGGCGACGTGTACGGCGAAGCGCGGCCGGAGGACAAGGTCGCCATCGTCGCCGGGCTGGAGGACGAGGGTGCCCGGGTCGGCATGGTGGGCGACGGCGTGAACGACGCGCCGGCGCTGGCCCGGGCCTCCGTGGGCATCGCGCTCGGCACCGGAACGGACGTGGCGATGGACACTGCGGCCATCACCCTGATGCGCCCGGATCCGCGGCTCGTCGCCGCCGCCATCGACGTGAGCCGCCGGACGTTGCGCAAGATCCGGCAGAACCTGTTCTGGGCGTTCGTCTACAACGTCGTCGGTCTGCCGCTGGCGGCGTTCGGGTTTCTGAGCCCCTCGCTGGCCGGTGCGGCGATGGCGCTTTCCAGCGTGAGCGTCGTGACGAATTCGCTCCTGCTTCGTTCCTGGAAGCACCGGCATCCGCAACCGCCGACTTGACGACGGTCAACCCGGAACCGGAAGGCCGGAGATGAGCCGGATCGAATTCAGAGCCGTCCCGGGGGACGGCTTTCCGGCAAGGTCGTCGAGGCAGGTTCCCACTCGGAGACGAAGGTGTCGATCCCGGCCCGTGCGGGATCTGCGTCCGGTCCGAGCCTCTCGGCGCGGAGGTAGATGATGACCAGGGTCAGGGCGGTGAGGGCGCCGTCGTCGCGTTGCCGCCGGGCTTCGCGGTGCCGTGCCCTGAAATGGCGGATGAGCAGGGCGTAGCGCGAAGGATCGCCACCGCCGCGGGCATGGGCGGTTTCGAGCGCGTCCCTGACCTGCAACGCGATGTTGCGGAGCCGTTCGTTCGACGAGACGGCCCTCGCGGTTTCGATGATCGTCGTGGTGTCCCGGTTGAGCCGCCCGGCCTCACGCCGCGAGCCGGACCACCGCCACGCGAGCAACCCGCGTTTCTCTCCGGGAAGGGGCATCTCGATTCGGGCCGGTTCAGCGCGCGTCGTTCGCTTCAGGTGCAACACGGTGTTTGCAGGACGGACGCCGTTGACTCGAAGCGACCGGCCCGGATGGCTCGATGCCCGTCGTCGACCGCCCGTCTTCGACGACGGGGGCGCCGTTCAGTCTTCCGGAACGACGACCTCGTGCCGGCGGCACGCGGCGAGCACGGTGTTGTGCAGCAGGCAGGCGATGGTCATCGGCCCGACGCCGCCGGGGACCGGGGTGAGGCCGCCGGCGACCGGGAGCGCGCTCTCGAAGTCCACGTCGCCGGCGAGCCCCGTCCTGCCGTTTCCCGCCTCGACCCGGTTGATGCCCACGTCGATGACCGTCGCCCCCGGCCGGATCCAGTCGCCGGGGACCATCCGGGGCCGTCCGACCGCCGCGACGAGGATGTCCGCGCGCCGGCATTCCCCGGCGAGATCGCGGGTGCGCGAGTGGGCGACGGTCACCGTGCAGCTCTCCCGGATGAGTAGCTGGGCCATCGGTTTGCCCACGATGTTGGAGCGGCCGAGCACGAGGGCCCGCGCGCCCGAGAGGTCGCCGAGGCGATCCTTCAGGAGCATCAGGCAGCCGAGCGGCGTGCACGGCACCAGCCCTTCGCCGCCGACCGCGAGCTGACCGGCGTTGGTGGCGTGGAATCCGTCCACGTCCTTCGCCGGGTCGATCGTGGCGATGACCGCATCGGCGTTGATCTGCTCCGGCAGCGGGAGCTGGACCAGGATCCCGCTCACCTCCGGATCCTGGTTGAGGCGGCGCACGAGGGCCAGGAGATCGTGCTGCAAGGCCGTTGCCGGCAAGCGGTGCTCGAACGACCGCATCCCCGCCTCGCGGGTCTGCCGGACCTTGTTGCGTACGTAGACCTCGCTGGCCGGGTTCTCGCCGACGAGCACGACCGCAAGTCCGGGCTCGATGCCGTGGCGGCTTTTCAGGGTCGCGACCCGGGCCGCGACCTTCACGCGCAGCCCGGTCGCGAATGCCTTGCCGTCGATGATCCTCGGGTTCGAGGCGGCGTCGTTCATGGACGTCCCCTGTATCCATAAAAACGTATCCATAAAAATTGCGTCCGGAGATTGCGGCGCAAGGCATGGCGGCGGTAGTCTTCGCCGCGCGCGGAGGCTAGCAGGTTCGACTACCGCGCTCCAACGGCCGGAGAACGCGGCAGGACCGGCCGGGGCACCGCGGCCGGAGGTCGTTCCGGCGGATCGAGTGCAGCGGATCGGCCGCCCGCGCGCCGCGGCCGGGTGCCGGGCGGGAACCGGCGTGTGACCCGTTCGTGGGGTGTCCATCGAGGAGTTGCAGACGTGCAAAACGAAGACGTCGATCGCGAAGACGGTTCGGGCGAGGACGAGGAGCTCGACCTGCGGACCCTGCCCGACGACGAGCTCGTCAAGCAGATGCACGACGACCTCTACGACGGCCTGAAGGAAGAGATCGAGGAAGGCACCCACATCCTGCTCGAACGCGGGTGGACGGCGAAACGGGTCCTCGACGATGCGCTCGTCGAGGGGATGCGTATCGTCGGCATCGACTTCCGCGACGGCATCCTCTTCGTCCCCGAGGTGCTCCTTGCGGCCAACGCGATGAAGGGCGGGATGGCGATCCTGCGCCCCCTGCTGGCCGAGACCGGCGCGGCCACCATCGGCAAGGTGGTCATCGGCACGGTCAAGGGGGACATCCACGACATCGGCAAGAACCTGGTCGGCATGATGCTCGAAGGCGCGGGATTCGAGGTGATCGACCTCGGCATCAACACCGATGCCGACGCCTTCCTCGCCGCCCTGGAGGAGCACAAGCCGGACATCCTGGGCATGTCGGCCCTGCTCACGACGACCATGCCGTACATGAAGGTGGTCATCGACGCCCTCAAGGAACGCGGCTGGCGCGACGAATACACGGTGCTCGTGGGCGGCGCCCCCCTCAACGAGCAGTTCGCCGAGGCGGTCGGCGCCGATGCCTACTGCCGGGACGCGGCGGTGGCGGTCGAGACGGCCAAGGAGTTCATCGCCCGCCAGCACAACATCCGGGGCGCGCGCCGCTCCGCGTGAGCTGCCCGGATCACGATCGAGCCCCGTGGCGCAGCCTCCCGCGGGCGTCGTGCGTTCCGGTGATCGCATCGGGGATGCGGCCGGAGTCGTCCGCGCCACCTGTTTCTCAACATTTCGCCGGGCCCTGCGTCCCGACGGCGGTGCCGAGGAGGCGGCCGATGCGGCCGGATCCTCGCCCGCACCGCCGATGCGCAGCGACCTGATCCATCCTCCGTTGGGAACGCCGCTCGAGGCGTCCGGCGCCGGCCGTCTCGCGGGTTCGTCCACGGGGAGCGTCCCTTGACGGAAACCGTCGTCAGCTCGGCGCGGCGCGAGGTCGCCATCGGGTTCGAGCGGCCGTTCGTCATCATCGGCGAGCGCATCAACCCCACCGGACGCAAGGTGCTCGCGGCGGAGATGGCGGCGGACGACTTCTCCCGCGTCGAGGCGGATGCCCGGACCCAGGTGCAGGCCGGCGCGCACATGCTCGACGTCAACGCAGGCATTCCGCTGGCCGACGAGCCCGCCCTGCTCGCGCGAGCCGTGAAGCTCGTGCAATCGGTCACCGACGCCCCCCTGTCGATCGATTCGTCCATCGTCGCCGCGCTCGAAGCCGGGCTCGATGTGTACGAGGGCAAGGCGCTGGTGAACTCGGTCACCGGCGAGGAGGAGCGGCTCGAATCGGTCCTCCCTCTGGTGAAGAAGCACGGCGCGGCGGTGGTGGCGATCTCCAACGACGAGACCGGGATCTCCGAAGATCCCGACGTCCGTTTCGAGGTCGCGAAGAAGATCGTGGAGCGTGCGGAGGATCACGGCATCCCGCGTGCCGACATCGTCGTCGACCCTCTGGTGATGCCGATCGGGGCGATCCGGCAGGCCGGCCGGCAGGTCATGCACATCGTCCGGCGGCTGCGCGAGGAGTTGAAGGTCAACTCGACGTGCGGGGCCTCGAACATCAGCTTCGGCCTGCCCAACCGCAACGGTGTCAACAGCACCTTCCTCTCGATGGCGATCACCGCGGGGATGACCTCGGCGATCACCAACCCCCTGCACGGCGACATCGTCCAGACCTGCATGGCCGCGGACGTGATGATGGGACACGACCCGGACTGCCGGCGCTGGATCGCGCGCTACCGCGAGCCGCCGGCTCCCGGCAGCGACGCGGAGCGGGGCCGGCGCACCGGCGGCCGCCGCCGCCGTCGCGGGTGAAGCTCCCCGGCGCATCGGCATCGGCTGCCGCTGACGTGGCCCGTCATCGCCCGGAGTGTGCGGATGCCGAAGCAACTCACGATCGGCCGTCCCGTTGCGGCCCTGCCGGGTCGGTGCGATGGATGCCGGATCCCGGGAGAGCCACGGCCCTTCCACGTTCATGGCCGGTCGTGTCCCGGCTCCGGCTCCGCCGGGTCGGGCAAGGGTCCCCGGCATACCGGCGCCGCCGCCGTGGCTGAAGACCCCCGCTCCCGGGGCGGCGCGCAAGTCGTCTTCACGCCCTCGGGACGGCGGGGGCGGTTCCCGGCCGGAACGAAGGTCCTCGAGGCGGCCCGCGCGCTGGGGGTGGATCTCGACTCGGTGTGCGGCGGGCGGGGGATCTGCGGGCGCTGCCAGATCGTGCAGAGCATCGGGGAGTTCCCCAAGCACGGCATCGACTCCCGGGCCGATCACCTCTCCGAATTCGGGCCGATCGAGCAGCGCTACCACGAGAAGCGGGCGCCGCTGGCGCCGGGGCGTCGCCTGGGTTGTTCGACGAGGATCCGGGGCGACGTGGTGATCGACGTCCCTCCCGACAGCCAGGTCCACCGGCAGGTCGTGCGCAAGCGCGCCGAGGTCCACGCGATCCGGGTCGATCCCGTGGTGCGGCTGCACTTCATCGAGGTCGCGCCGCCCGACATGCACGAGCCGGCCGGGGATCTGCGCAGGGTCGGGGCGGCGTTGCGCGAGGAGTGGGGCGTGGAGGACGTGCGCTGCGATCTCGCGGTGCTGGAGACCCTCCAGACGGCCCTGCGCGCCGGCGGGTGGCAGGTGACGGCCGCGGTGCACGGCGGGTGCGACCTCATCGCGGTCTGGCCCGGCTTCCGGGACCGGGCGTACGGGGCGGCGGTGGACGTCGGCTCGACCACGATCGCGGCGCATCTCTGCGACCTCACCTCCGGCGAAGTCCTTGCCTCGGCCGGCGCGATGAACCCCCAGATCCGGTTCGGGGAGGACCTCATGAGCCGGGTCTCGTACGTGATGATGCACCCCGGCGGCGAGCGGGAGATGACCGCCGCGGTGCGTACCGCGATCCGGGAGCTGCTCCACGAAGCGGCGGCCCAGGGCGGAATCTCCCCGGAAGAGATCCTCGACGTGACCCTGGTGGGCAATCCGATCATGCACCACCTCCTGCTCGGCCTGAGCCCGGTGGAGCTGGGGCAGGCGCCCTTCGCCCTGGCCGTGGACGGCGCGGTCGGCCTGGAGGCGGATGCCCTCGATCTCGGCCTGCATCCGGGGGCGCGGGCCTACGTGCTCCCCTGCGTGGCGGGGCACGTGGGCGCCGACACCGCGGGCGTGATCCTCTCCGAGGCGCCGTACCAGCGCGACGAGGTGAGCCTCGTGGTGGACGTCGGCACCAACGCGGAGATCGTGCTCGGCAGCCGGGAGCGGATGCTCGCGGCGTCTAGCCCCACCGGTCCGGCGTTCGAGGGCGCCCAGATAAGCTGCGGCCAGCGGGCCGCGCCGGGCGCCGTCGAGCGGGTGCGGATCGATCCCGAGACCCTGGAGCCGCGCTACCGGATCATCGGGAACGAGGCGTGGTCGGACGCGCCCGGGTTCTCCGGCGCCGGCGCCGGCGCCGATGCCGGCGCCGCGGTCACGGGGATCTGCGGCTCCGGGATCATCGAGGTGGTGGCGGAGATGTACCTCGCCGGAATCGTGGACGAGGACGGGGTGATCCGTCCCGGGGGAGCGGCGCGCAGCGACCGCATCGTCGAGGACGGGCGCACCTTCGCCTACGTGCTGCACCGGGGCGAGGTCGAGCTGCGGGTGACCCAGAACGACGTGCGGGCCATCCAGCTCGCCAAGGCCGCGCTCTACGCCGGGGTGCGGCTGCTGATGGACCGGCTCGGGGTCGAGCGGGTGGACCGCATCCGGCTGGCCGGCGCGTTCGGGAGCCATATCGACGTGAAGTACGCGATGGTGCTCGGCCTGGTGCCGGACTGCGCCCTGGAGCACGTCACCTCGGCCGGGAACGCGGCCGGCACCGGTGCGCGGATCGCACTGCTCGACCGGGGTGCACGGCCCGAGATCGAGCGGGTGGTGCGCCGGATCGAGAAGGTGGAGACCGCCGTGGAGCCCCGTTTCCAGGCGCATTTCGTGGAGGCGATGGCGATCCCCCACAAGACCGCCGCGTACCCGGAGCTCGCGAAGGCGGTCGTGCTGCCGGCCCGCAAGACCGCCCGCGCGGATGGAGAAGGGGAGGGCGGCGGGCGCCGGCGCCGCCGGCGGCGGGGCCGGTCGAGCTGAGCATCGAGATCGCTCCATGACCCCGCGCCCCTTCGGGGGTCGGAAGCCGATCCGGCCGGGTGGACACCAGCTTCCCCCCAACGCCCCGACACCCGGCGTCGCGACGCGACGTCACACGGATTCCGTTGATTGCGTACCTTGGCGCACAGTGTGGTTGCGCGGACGTGGCGTCACATGCCCCAGACCTCCACCGGCACCCCGTCCTTCGACCGCCGCTGCCGGCGAAACACCTTCTCCTCCCAGCTCCGACCCTCCCGCCGGTCGATCACCACCAGATGCCCCGCCTCCGCCGCACAGCGGGCCATGTACCCCGCCGTCTGCTCCACCCCCTCCGACACCTTGCCCTCCCACCCGTCCTTGTCCCGCACCACCTTGCACTCCACCACGTACTCCCGCACCCGCTCCCCCTGCGGCCACATCAGCAGCAGGTCCACCCGGCCCCGCCCCAACCCGTACTCCCGCTCGATGCGCCCGCCTCCGTTCACCACCCGGTGCAGGTACGCCTGCAACAGGATCTGCGGCCACGGCTCCTCGTACAGGAAGCGGTTCTTCCAGTGCTCGGAGTGCCGGCGGAAGAAGTCCTGGAACGACGCCAGGAGCTTGTCCACGTCCAGGCCGCCATCCTCGTCCACGTACCATTTCGTGTTCAGGTCCAGCTCCTCCTGCACGATCCAGCCCAGCTCGCGCGGCACCACCTCCGCATAGATGGGGTTGGCGATGCGCACCGGCGCATCGCGGGCAATCAGCCCGAGGTCGCGCACGTACTCGACGTCCTGGCCGGTCGCGCGCCGCTCGTCCGCCCCGCTGAGCATCGGCTCGATGACCCGGCGCACCCGGTCTTCCCGCAGCTTGTCCGCCAACTGGTCCAGATGCGTCACCCGGCGCACGATGAGCCCTTCGCGCGCCTCGGCGACGTCATCGGCGGTGATGGCCCGCGAGCGGTCCCGCCCGGCCTTGCTCTTGAAGCAGGTCTCATACGCCAGCGCGTTCACCAGCCAGGGCTGGCCCAGGGTCTGGGTCCAGATCGCCTCCCGCGCCTCCGGGGTGAACGCCTGGCCCGTCTCCCCGGTGTGCTGGCCGAGCAGTGCCAATGTCTCCTCCTGCGTGAAGTCACCGAGCCGCAGCGACTCGGCTACGATGTTGAAGGGGCTGCTGGTGGAGCGGATGCGGTAGTCGCGCACGTCGTGCAGCCCGCACAGCACCACACACTGCGGAAAGGCGTCCGGGCGCATGGGGTAGCCGCCCCGCAACTGTTGGAGCGTGGAGAGCAGGGGGTCGCCCTGGAGGGTGTCGATCTCGTCGATGAGCAGCACCAGCGGCTTCGGCGACGCCTCCGACCAGCGGCTCAGCGCCTCGCGCAACGCCCCGTCCGGGCCGAACTCGGCAAGAATGCGCGCCCACTCGGTGGCCAGGAAGTCGTCGCTTACCATTGAGCGTGCCCGTGAGCCCAGTCCGGAGAGCACCGTGCGCATGGCCCGCTCCACGTCGTCGCGGGCCGTGCGGGCCTCTTCGACGGTGGTGTACACACATTGGTAGCCCTGCCCGTTGAGCAGGTCGCACAGCGCCAGGAGGGCGGAGGTCTTGCCCGTCTGCCGGGGAGCGTGCAGGACGAAGTACTTCTCGCCGTCTACCAGCCGGAGGACCTCGTCCAGGTCCAGACGGGCGAGCGGCGGGATACAGTAGTGCTTGTCGGGTTTGACCGGGCCGGTGGTGTTGAAGTGGCGCATGGTTCGGTTTCTCGCTTCCCCCGGCGGTGGCCCCGGGCCGGGGCCAGTATGACCGCTTTCGCACGCCGCCGCCTCCGGCCCGCGCGTACGCAGAGCGCGCGGGGTGGCGTTTCATCCGGGAGCCGGGGCGGGACGCACGGATGGCGGGCATGGCGAGGCACCGGGCGGGACGCCTGGGGATCGTGTCGCGGTGGCGGCGGGCCGCCTCGACCGCACATTCCGGTGGAGCCGGTCGTCGGCGGCGGGCTCCGGGCCGTGCAGCCGGTGAGCTTCGATTCATCGCGGGATACAGCGCTGCTACACTGCCGGTCATACCTCCGCACGTTCAGCGGCCCCGCGTTTCCCTTGTCCTCTCCGGGATCTCGTCCGCCGATGGCCTCCACTTCCGCGCCGGGTCCGTCGTCATCCGCGGCTTCTCCGGACCCCGGCTCCCGCAACGCCCCGCGTTCCATGCCGGCTCCCGTTGCATCCCGCCGCTGGTCCCCCGCCGGCCTGACCGCGGTCTATGCGCTGGTCCTCGCCTTCGGGCTCGCCCATCACGAGACATGGGGCGACGAGCTGCAAGCCTGGCTGCCGGCCGGCGACAGCGCGGACCCCACGGATCTGTTCGCAAACCTGAAGCACGAGGGCCATTCCGCCCCGTGGTACCTGCTGCTCATGCCCCTGACGGGGCTGACGGCTTCCCCCGTGGCCATGCAGGCGCTGCACCTCGTCATCGCCTCCACCTCCGTCTGAACCGCGATGGGGCGAACCGGTGTGCGAACCCGCACGCTGTGCATCGGCGGGGGGCCGGCCGGGCTGACGGCGGCCTACCTGCTCTCGCGTGCGGGCCATCCGGTGACGGTGCTGGAACGCGACGCTGCAACCCTGGGGGGAATCTCCCGCACCGTCGAGTACAAGGGCTTTCTCTGCGACGTCGGCCCGCACCGCTTCTTCTCGAAGTCCCCGGAGGTGAACCGGCTCTGGGAAGATCTCCTCGACGAAGGGTTCATCGAATTGTCGCGCAAGACCCGGATCCACTACCGGGGCAGGTTCTTCGACTACCCCCTGAAGGCCGGTGACGCGCTGCGCAAGCTCGGTGTGGCGGAGTCGTCGCTCTGCGTCCTGTCGTACCTGAAGGCGCTCGCGCTGCCGTACCGGCATCCCGCGAACTTCGAGGAATGGGTCGTCAACCGGTTCGGACGGCGCCTGTTCGACATCTTCTTCAAGACCTATACCGAGAAGGTGTGGGGGATGCGTTGCAAGGAGATCTCGGCGGACTGGGCGGCGCAGCGGGTCCGGGGTCTGTCGTTGTGGACCGCACTGAAGCATGCTCTCCTTCCGGGGAAGGGGCAGGCGCAGGAGACGGTCAAGACCTTGATCAACACCTTCCGGTTTCCGCGAAGGGGAGCCGGCATGATGTGGGAGAGCGCCGGGCGGAAGATCGAAGCGCAAGGCGGGCGGATCGTCATGGACCGGGAAGTGGTGCGCCTGGCCCGCCGGGACGGCGGGTGGGAGGTGGCGGCCCGCGACCGCGAAGGCGTACAGACGCGCCACGACGCGGACGTGGTGGTGTCTTCCGCCGCGCTCCGCGATCTGGTCGCCTGCCTCGACCCGCCGCCGCCCGCGGAGGTCCGGGCGGCGGCGCAGGGGCTGCGCTACCGGGACTTCCTCATCGTGGGGCTCGTCGTGGACGACCGGCGGGAGGAGGGATTCGACGACCACTGGCTCTACATCCACGACCCGGCCGTCCAGGTCGGGCGCATCCAGAACTTCAAGTCCTGGTCGCCCGACATGGCCCCGGACGACGACCGGCTCTGCCTCGGGATGGAGTACTTCTGCTTCGAGGGGGACGGGCTGTGGACGAGCGGCGATGCGACCCTGGTCGAGAAGGCGGGCCGGGAGCTCGTCCGACTCGGCCTGGCCCGCAGCGACGAGATCCGGGACGGATTCGTCATACGGCAGGAGAAAGCCTACCCGATCTACGACGAAGGCTACGTGGGTCGCGTGGAGACCATTCGCCGATACGTCGAGGCGGAGTGCCCGGGGCTGCATCCGGTCGGTCGCAACGGGATGCACAAGTACAACAACCAGGACCACGCGATGATGACCGCGATGCTGGCGGTGGAGAACGTCATGGCCGGCGAGCGGAAATACGACGTGTGGAAGGTCAACGTGGATGCGGAGTACCACGAAGAGGGTGGCGCGACGGCGCAAGGCGGCCGGCTGGTTCCGGAAAGGACGCGAGCAGGCGCGTAACCTCCTTCCCGCCGCGTCTATCAGTACCCCGGGCGGACCGGCAAGCTCGCGAGGCGCACCGAAGACCCCGAGCAGCCCGTTCTTCGCCGCTTCCCTCGCGGCTTCACGGACGAGGTCTGTTCGCGGGGCTGTTCACGGGGCGATTCGCTCGCTCGATCCCCGTTCGGGGACGTTATCGGGCTCCCTTCGTATTCCGCGTTGCGGAACAGATCCAGGGGCCCCGAGCTGTCGCGCGCGAGCATCCAGGCCTGGAGTTCGTCGCGCCACAGCTCGTGGTGGAACAGGGTGAAGGCGAGCAGCAGAGCATAGGCCGCGGTCAGCGCGGGGGCGAACCAGACACGGTCGCCAATGGACGAAATCGTGGAGAGGACGGCAGGCGGGACGTTGGCTTCCCGCGGGGCTGCGGCTTGTTGCGACGGACGGGGCCGTCCCTGCCTCCCATGCCGTCTGCTCATCGCCGCTCCTCGGCAGGATCCTGGCCCGGCACGAACCCGGGTCGTGATCTCAGGTCGGTGGAAGCCCGGTTCAGGCGACCGAGCCGCGGCCGTTCCGGCAAGGCATGGCCGTCGTGCTGCGGTCCTCCGGCAGGGCCGGAGATTGTGCATTCGGCGTGCAGCGCGTGCGTGATCGTGCGGATGGGCGCCGACTTCTCCCACGATCCCGTGGCCGCACCGGCGTTCACGGTCGGCTTGCGGAGGATCGGGTCATCTCTTGGAGCGCCTGGTGGGCCGGATTGAACGGATCCCGATCGATGCGCAGGGACTCGCGGAACAGGGTCTCCGCCCTGCCGGCATCGCCTTTGCGCCATGCGATCCGTCCTTCCACGAAGCGCTCCGTCGCCCGGTGCTCCTTGCCGCGGTCGTCCCCCGCGAGCTGCAGGGCCTTCCGCAGGTAGGTTTCCGCCAGCCGCAGGGGCCGTTCGCCTCCCTGGCTCGCGAGCGCCTTGGACATGCCCATCAGCGACCAGTAGTTGCCTTCCGCCAGGGGCAGCACCTCCGCGACGTACTCGTTCAGCGCGGACTGCTCGTCCACCTGCGCGAGCCCGAGGTACTCCCCGTAGCCTCTCATCATTTCATTGCGGTGCACCGCGCTCGGCAGGTCCTCCGGCGCCGGCATCGTGGCCAGCTTCCTGAAGAACTCCCTGGCCGCGTCGTCGGTCCGGATCTGGATGCGCCCCGGCCCGACCCCCTTGTGGACCTCGACGAAGAATCCGAGGTGCGCGAGCCCCGCCGCAGAGAAGGCCGGGCCGAACCACAGGGAGTACACCGGCCCCTCCGCCTCCCGGAGGAAGCGGGTCCAGCCGGCGCTCTTCTGCTGCGTAGTGGACAGGGGCTCCACGACCCGATCGGCGAAGACCAGGCCGTGGTACTCGAGCAGGCGGAGGTTCGGGCGCCGTCCTTCCACCCAGTGGAGATAGGTGATCGGGCCGACGAAGGGGTCCGCGTACAGTACGAAGGCGCCGTCCTCCTCGGCGGCGTCGAGCATCGCCTGCGCCTGCTCCTCCGCGAAGCGGTCGTGCGGCCGGTAGTTGACCCTTCCGTTCCAGACCCCGAGGGCCGCCACCGCGAGCGCACCGGCCACGCAGGCCGCGGGAAGCCGCCACGACGGCCCGGCGCCCTCGCGCACGCTGCGCGCCAGCGCGTGCAGGCCGTAGCCCAGCCACAGCGCGAGGATGCCGTAGGCGACCAGCGGATAGGGGCGGAAGGTGTAGATCCGCAAGGGTTCGTAGTTGAAGCCGAGCAGGGCGATGAGCAGGAAGCTGCTGGCCGCGAAGGCCAGCGCCTCGCAGGCGAGCCCGAGACGCCAGCCGCTGCGGTACGACGCGAACGCGCCCCAGAGCGCAGCGAGGCCGCCCACCACCCCGAACTGCCACAACGCCTGCGCCGCGAAGTGCCGGGCATAGAGGAGCTTGTCGGTGAGGCCGGCGTTGACGTTCTTGTCGATGTGCCCGTAGATGCTGCGATCGACGAAGGCGAGGAACTCGCGCCACGAGTCGATGGATCCCAGGAAGTTGATCGGCAGGGGCTGCTGGGAGCGCCACACCATCCAGCCGTAGAGGGCGGCGGCGGGGAGCGCGGCGGCCGGGACCAGGTAGTGGAGCCGGCCCAGGAAGTCCTTCCGCGCCGCGACGGCGAAGGCGAGGAAGACGGGGCTCGCCAGGATCAGCAGGGGATAGTGGTTGGCGAGCCCGAGGCCGTACACCGTTGCGGCTCCCGTCCACAGCCGCGCGCTGCGCCGTTCCGCCGCCTCCTGCACCAACGCCAGGGTCAGGAACACCACCGCGCTGTTGGTCGTGTAGACGTCGGCGATGATCGCCTGGGACCAGAAATGCTCGGAGACCGCGAAGGCCGCGCCGGCGAGGAACGCGGCGGGCCGGTTGCCGGTGCGGCGCAGCACGATCCAGGCGATGCCGGCGCAGGTGAGGGCGCCCATGAGGCCGCTCAGCGTGTGGACCCGCCAGGCGACGCTGCCGAAGGGGACCAGCGAAGCGAGCCAGCCGAGCGCGATGTAGAGGGGATAGCCGGGCGGGTGGGCGACGCCCGCGAAGGTCGCGGTGGTGATGAACAGGCCGTCGTCCTCCAGCATCACGGTGCGCGGGGTGGAAGCGGCGTAGAAGACGAGCACGCCGGCGAAGAGCAGCGCGAGGCCGAGGGCGTCCCGTTTCGGGCGGAGCGGATGCAGCTCGGGGAGCGAGAGGGGAACCAGCGGCTCGCGGCGCTGCTGCGGCTGAACCGGCGGCTGCTGAGGTCGTCTTCCCTGCCTGCCGCGCGGCTTGTGTTTCTTTCGGCCCATCGTAAAGGCGGTTCGGATCCCGTCGGCGGACGGGAAAGCATAGCAATGATGCACCGGCGGCGTCCTGCTCCGGTATCGCCACACCAGCGCCACCGACGTCCGCACTCCGGACGGCCTCCGGCTGCGCCGGAGTGATTCCCGCCACCGGTACGAACCTTGGGTCGATGGGGAGGAAGACGACGAACGGGATCGTCTTCAGGCACGGCGCCGGCCACGAGGGGTTCCACTCCAGGTACCACGGGTGACGCCAAGTCCCACACCGGCAACGGCGGCAGGTGCCACAACACCGGGATCCCTTCGTATTCCGCGTTGCGGAACGGATCCAAGGGGCCCGGGCTGCCGCGCGCGGGCATCCAGGCCTGGAGCTCGTCGCGCCCCAGCTCGTGGTGGAACAGGGTGAAGGCGAGCAGCAGGGCATATTGCTGCATGAATCGGAGCTCGGACGGCCGCCGCGCGGTCTCGCCGTCCCGGCCCGCATTTCCGGCGCCGGGCTTCTCGACTACCATGGGGTCGCGGATCGGAGCGGTTCCCGGGGGGAGACGCGGGGGATCGATGGCAAGGAGCACCCGGAAAAGGCACGGGCCCCGGAGGCGTACCGGACACGCGGTCGCCGAGCCGGACCCGCGGCCCCCGGAGAAGCCTCGCCGGGGTTTCACCCTGCCCCTGCCCGCCCTCCTGTTCCTGGCCTGCTTCGGCGCCTACGTGGGCAACGGGGACTTTCTCCACGGCAGCGACCAGGAAGGCAACATGCTCTTCAGCGTGAACCTTCTGAAGCGCCACTCCTTCTCGCTCACCCTGGCGGACGCGCCGGCCTCCTTCCACTGGAGACTGGAAGAGGCCGGCGAGGAAGCGCGCCGCGTCGCATTCGACGAGGAGCTGTACGAGCAGGGGCGGCTGACGCCGACCGCGTACCCCTACTACCTGGCCACGACCAGGCATCCCGGAAAGTACGTCAACACCTTCGGCATCGGCGCGGCGCTCACCGGGCTGCCGGTCTACGCGGCCCTCGATCTGTTCACCGACGTCGAGTCCGACCGCTGGTGGTGGTGGCACGGCGGCGCCCTGACCGCTTCCCTGCTGACCGCCGCCACCGCGCTGTTGATCTTCCTGGCCGCGCGGCGCTTCGTGGCCCCGCTCCCGGCGTTCCTGGTCGCACTGTCGTTCGGGCTGGGAAGCTGCGCCTGGCCGGTGAGCAGCCAGGCGCTGTGGCAGCATCCGGCCAACTCCTTCTTCCTGGCCCTCGGCGCGTTCTTCCTCCTCGCCTCTCCCGAGCGGCGGCGCCATGCCGCGTACTGCGGGGCGGCGCTCGGCATGGCGGTGCTGTGCCGCCCGCCGAGCGCCCTGGCGGTGGTCTGCGTGGGCGTCTGGCTGCTGTGGGCGGACCGGCGCCGGCTGCCCGCCTACGTCGCCGGCGGCCTGCCCTTCGCCGTGGTCCTCGCCGCGTACAACGCCTGGTGGTTCGGCAGCCCCTTCGAGTTCGGGCAGACGGTGTCGTCGAGGGCCATCGCGCTCGCGCTGGCGGGATCCGAGGACGTCTGGTCGGGGCCGCTGTGGGAGAGCCTGCCGGGGCTGTTCGCCAGCCCGCAACGGGGCCTGGCGTTCTATTCGCCGGTGCTGCTGTTCGGGGTCGCGGGCATGGCGCTCGCGTGGCGGGAGGCGCGCTACCGCCCCCTGGTCCCCCTGCAAGTCGCCGCCCTGCTGCTGATCGTGGTGGCCGCCAAGTGGTGGGACTGGTGGGGCGGCGCGGCCTGGGGCTACCGGTCCATCGTGGATACGGCCCCGTTCCTGGCGCTGTCGATGATCCCGGTGATCGAGCGGGTGGTCGCCGGCCGCCGCACGGCGGCGCTGTTCGGCGTGGCGCTGCTGTGGTCGGTGGCGGTGCAGTTCGTCGGCGCCTGGTCCTACAGCCAGGTGGGCTGGCTGAAAGAGTGGGAGGAGCACGACGATCCCGACAAGGCCAGCCTGTGGCGGTGGACGCGCCCGCAGATCGCCTGGCACGTCGCCCACTTCGGGCCGCAGAGAGCGCTGAAGCACGCGGTCATGCGGGACTACGTCGGCAAACCGGGGCCGATCCTCTACCTGTCTCCGCCGGAATGACGGCGGAGCGGTCCGTCGCCGCGCCGGGGGGCTACGAGCGGCGCCACCCGGCAAGGAGATCGAGGACTTCGAGGCCGCCCAGGGTCAGGGCGGCGCAGGCGAGGCCGTCGCGGATCGGACGAAGATAGGACTTGCGTCCCCGTATGGCGGGAGCCATGACGACCGGACCTTCGGCGAAGCGGAGGCCCGCCTTGTTGATCCGAAGAACGAGCTCGGTCTGCGCCCCCATGCCGTGGGAGCGGATCGGCAGATCGCGGAGCGGCGCGGTGCGAAACAGGCGCACCCCGGCGTGCAGGTCCGAGAGCGGGACCCCCCGCACCCATCGCGCGAGCAGGGTGAGTGCGGGAATACCGAGCCTCCCGACGTACCAGGGGCGGGTGCTCGAGATGCGCCGGCCCAGCAGGAAGTCGGCGCCCGAACGCTCGATCTCGTCGATGAGCCGGGGAAGGACCGGCTCGAGAGGCCATTCGCCGTCGCCGTCGGTGACGGCGCACCAGGGCGTCTCCACCGAAGCGAGCACGGCGCGCCAGGCGTGGCCGAAGCCGGGTTCGGGCACGAAGACGACCCTCGCCCCCGCCTCCCGGGCGCAGTCGCCCGAGCCGTCGGTCGAGGCGTTGTCGATGACCAGGAGCCGGGCGCCGGGCGCGGTGCGGCGCGCGTCCTCGATGACTGCGCCGAGCGTCTTCACTTCGTTGCGGCAGAGCACCGCGATGGTGAGGGCGTCCGGAGCCAATGGAACCTCCGCTGGAACGTCAGGCGCCGCCGGGCGCCGCGTGTCACTGCGCGCCGGAGCCGGGTTGCGCCCGGTCCCCGTCCGCCGACGATTCGTAGAGATACAGGTGGAAATTCTCATCCGGAGCGATGGCCCCCGTGAAGGATGCAAGCGGCCGGAGCCGCCGTTCTTCGGGTGGAATCCGCAGCTCGAATCCTCCGAGGATCATCAGGACCTTGCCGTCGTTGCGGTCGGCCAGCGCCAGCATCTGGGAGAACAGGGACCGGTCATCGATGGTCCCCTTCGGTCCGGCGCCGATCCGCGCCCCGTCGGAGATCACGAAGGAGCCCTCCCGGTTTCCCTGCACGTAGTGGATCCGCTTCTCCGGCGACAGATGCCCGACCACGGCGCTGGCGGACCAGTCCGGGTAGCCGATCATCGGCAAGGACTCCAGGCCGCTGGCCTGGATGTACTCGGCGGTGCGCCCGGCCTGGGAGAAGGGACGTTCGACCTCCATGGCCACCGCCCTCAACCCGCCGACGGCGTGCATCGCCAGGAGGCCCGTCAGCAGGAGGCTTCCGATGCGCCCCGCGTGGACCGTGCGGCGGGCTTCGGGGCCGGGCCCGGCGGCAGGGCCGGCGCCGGCCAGATACCTTCCGCCCCAGACCAGCACCAGAAGGGAGATCAGCAGAAAGCCGAGGTGCCGGAAGGAGCCGTAATGGACCGTGTAGAAGAAGACGAGGAAGCCCGTCACGAGGCAGAGAAACAGGAGCAGCGCGACCGTCCTGCGCCAGCAGAAGGCAACGACGGCCGCCACCAGCGCCACCGCCGTCCACACCCCATAGACGGCCTCCGGCTGCTCCGGAGCCAGTCCCACCACCGGCACGAACCTCGGGTCGATGGGGAAGAAGACGGCGAACGGGATCGTCTTCAGGCACTGCGCCAGCCAGATCGGGTTCCACTCCAGATACCACGAGTGACGCCAGGTCGCGCTCATCGAGGACAGGGTCACGTCGTCCGGTGGAATCATCTGCAGCACCGCGAGCAGGATCCCGGCGGCCACGATGGCGAAGCCGGCGTAGAGCTTCCGCACGTCCACCGCATCGTCCTCCGCCAGGGCGCGGCGCTCGAGGCAGTAATCGAGGATCAGGCCGAGAAGCATCCCGATGGCGAGGATACAGCCGTGGGCGCTGGTGTTGCTCATGAGGGCCAGCACCAGCGCCAGCCGCAGCGGCCTCCGGTGACGCCGGCGCAGAAGCGCGCACGCCACGACCGCGAAGAGCAGGCCGAGCGCGTAGTTGCGGGACATCACCCCGTATTCGTAGAGAGGGAAGTAGCCGAAGGCGAACAGGATCTTCTGCAGCGGGCCGAAGGGCGCGTACCTCGCGACGACGAAGACGGCGGTGGAGGCGATCGCCCAATGGAGGATCTGCATTCCGGCCGGAGAGGAGGTCAGCCACGTCACCGGCAGCAACGACAGATGCCACAGCTTCGGGATCGTTTCATACTTCATGTTGCGGAACAGGTCCAACGGCCCGGTGCTGTCGCGCACGAGCATCCAGTGCTGCAGCTCGTCGCGCCACAGCTCGTGGTGGAACATGGTGAAGGCGAGCAGCAGGGCATAGGCCGCGGTCAGCGCGGGTGCGAACCAGACGCGGTTGCCGATGGACGGGATCGGGGAAGGGGCGGCGGGCGGGACGTTGCCTTCCCGCGGGGCTGCGGCTTGTTGTGACGGACGGGGCCGTCCCCGCCCCTTGTTCCGACGACGTCCGCTCATCGTTGATCTTCTCTCCGGAAAACCGTCTCGAAAATCCGGGAGCCCCTGGTATTCGTTCCTGCCCGGCAATCCACTCGATTGTTGCATGGATCGAAGCCCGGACGGCCGCCGCGTGGCCCCGCCGTCCCGGCCGGGATTTCCGGCCCGGATTTCCAGCCCGGATTTCCGGCGCCGGGCTTCTCGGCTACCATGCGGTCGCGGTCCGGGGTGGTTCCCGGGGGGAGACGCGGGGGATCGATGGCAAGGAGCGCCCGGAAAAGGCACGGGCCCCGGAGGCGTACCGGACGCGCGGTCGCCGAGCCGAAGCCGCGGCCTTCGGAGAAGCCTCGCCGGGGCCTCCCCCGTTTCACCCTGCCTGTCCTCCTGTTCCTGGCCTGCTTCGGCGCCTACGTGGGCAACGGCGACTTCCTCTACGGCGGAGACCAGGAAGCCAACATGCTCTTCAGCGTGAACCTGCTGAAGCGCCACTCCTTCTCGCTCACCCCACCGGACGCGCCGGACGCCTTCAAATGGAGGTTGGAAGATCCCGGTGGGGCGCCGCACGGCGTCACCCTCGACAGATGGTATCGGGTCGCCGAATGGAACCGGGAGGCCGCCGGGCTGTACGAGCAGGGGCGGCTGAAGCCGTCCGGCCGCTACTGGGTGGTCGAAACCACGCATCCCGGCACGTACGTCAACACCTTCGGCATCGGCGCAGCGCTCGCGGGGCTCCCGGTCTACGCGGTCCTCGATCTGTTCACCGACGTCGAGTCCGACCGCTGGTGGTGGTGGCACGGCGGCGCCCTGACCGCCTCCCTGCTGACCGCCGCCACCGCGGTGCTGATCTTCCTCGCCGCGCGGCGCTTCGTGGCCCCGCTCCCGGCGTTCCTGATCGCGACGTCGTTCGGGCTGGGAAGCTGCACCTGGCCGGTGAGCAGCCAGGCGCTGTGGCAGCATCCGGCCAACTCCTTCTTCCTGGCCCTCGGCGCGTTCTTCCTCCTCGCCTCTCCCGAGCGGCGGCGCTGCGCCGCGTACTGCGGGGCGGCGCTCGGCATGGCGGTGCTGTGCCGCCCGCCGAGCGCCGTGGCGGTGGTCTGCGTGGGGGTCTGGCTCGTGTGGGCGGACCGGCGCCGGCTGCCCGCCTACGTCGCCGGCGGCTTGCCTTTCGCCGCGGTCCTCTTCGCGTACAACGCCTGGTGGTTCGGCAGCCCCTTCGAGTTCGGGCAGACGACGGCGTCGAGAGCCATCGCGCTCCTGACCACGGGGTCCGAGGACGTCTGGTCGGGGCCGCTGTGGGAGAGCCTGCCGGGGCTGTTCGCCAGCCCGCAACGGGGTCTGGCGTTCCATTCGCCGGTGCTGCTGTTCGGCTTCGCCGGTATGGCGCTCGCGTGGCGGGAGGCGCGCTACCGTCCCCTGATCCCGCTGCAAGCCGCCGCCCTGCTGCTGATCGTGGTGGCCGCCAAATGGTACGACTGGGCGGGCGGCGCGGCCTGGGGCTACCGGTCCATCGTGGATACGGCCCCGTTCCTGGCGCTGTCGATGATCCCGGTGATCGAGCGGGTGGTCGCCGGCCGCCGCACGGCGGCGCTGTTCGGCGTGGCGCTGCTGTGGTCGGTGGCGGTGCAGTTCGTCGGCGCCTGGTCCTGGAACGTACTGGGCTGGCTGGAGCAACGGGAGGCGCACGACGGTTCCGAGGCCGGCCTTCGGTGGCGGTGGACGCACTCGCAGATCGGCTGGCACGTGGCCAACTTCGAGTCGCAGAGAGCGGGGAAGCACGACGTGATGCGGCAGTACGTCGGCAACCCGAGGCCGATCCTCCACCTGTCTGCGCCGAAATGACGGCGGACGACGCCGGAGCCGTGCCGGGAACGCCGCTCCTCGGAAGGGAGCGGGACCGGGCGATGGACCGCTGAACGCACGGCGCCGGCATGGCCAAGGCGAAGAGGGAAGGAAGGGCGAGGAAGGCGCGCGGGAAGGAGCGGCCCCGGCCGGGCGGCCGTGCCTCGCCCGCATCCTCGAAGCCGCGCGAGCGCGGGTGGGCGCGGCTGCGCTCGGCGCTGGACGCCGCCCCGGGCCTCCTGCTGCACCCGCGAACCCCCACCGAACCGGTCTGGAAGCTCCTGTGGCCGGTGCTCGCGCTGGCCTTCGCGGCGCGCGCCGCCGTCGCCCTGTCCGGCGATTTCGTCCTGCACCCGGACGAGATCATCCAGTATCTGGAGCAGGGACATCGCCTGGCCTTCGGCAACGGGATCCTCTACTGGGAGTTCTTCTACGGCGCGCGCTCGTGGCTGACCCCGGCCCTGATCGCCGGGGTGCTGACGCTGTTCGACGCCGTGGGCCTCGGCCAGCCGTCCTGGTACGTCGGCGGGGTCAAGCTCACGTTCTGCGTGATCTCGCTGCTCATTCCGGCCGGGATGTACTTCTTCGCGCGCCGGTACTTCGACGAGGCCGCGGCGCGGGCGGCGCTGCTGGCCGGGGCCTTCTGGTACGAGCTGGTCGGCTTCGCCCACAAGCCGATGACCGAGCTCGTCGCCACCGCTCCGTTGATGGCGCTGCTCGCGCTGTGTACGCGCCCGCCGCACCGCGACCGGCCGTCGGCGGCCTGGCTGGCCGCCTTCCTGGCGGTGCTGGCGGCGGCGATCCGGATACAGTACGCACCCCTCGCGCTCGCGCTGCTGGGCCTCTGGCTTCTGCGCGCCGGGAAGTCCGCCAGACTGCACACGGTAGCCGCGGCGGCGGTGTTCTTCTTCGCGGTGGGCGCGTTCGATGCGATCACCTGGGACGCCGGGTGGTTCCACTCGTACCGCGCCAACCTCGAATTCAACCTCGCGATCGACCGGTCGCTCGGCTGGGTCTGGCCGCCGCACCAGTACCTGGTGTGGCTCGCGTACGCCGGCGGGGGGCTGAGCGCGCTGTGCGCGGCGGCGGCGCTGCTCGACCCGCGCCGTTACGGGCTCGTGCTCCTCCTCACCGCCCTAGTCCTGCTCGTTCATTCCCTGGAAGCGCACAAGGAGTACCGCTTCGTCTTCGTCGTCGCCCCGCTCTGGCTGCTGGCCGGCGCGGGCGTCGTGACGCGGCTCGCCGCGCTCGCCGGCCGACGGTCCGTCCCTGCCTCCGATGCGCGGTCCGGGAGCGCGCCCGATCGCGCGGTCGGGGCCGTGCTGGTCCACGGAGCCGCCGGCGCCCTGTTCGCGGCGGTGTCCCTGGCCGGCCTCCTGAACCTGTTGCCGCACGATGACGAAGAGCCCGCCGCAAGCATCGCCCCTCCCGTCCGGTACGTCCGCGGCCAGGACCCGGTGTTCGCCGCCTACCGCTACCTTGCCGACGCGCCCGGGGTCTCCGCGATGTGGCACGTCGACCGCCCCTACCACGACCTTCCGGGCTACTATTACCTGCACCGCGAGGTCCCGTTCTACGACCGGGTGACCGGCTTCGCCAACGACCTGCACACCGACCTGGAGGCGCTCCGGGGCTCGGTCAGCCACATCGTGACCGAAGACCCGCACCTTGCCGTTCCCGGCTACGCGGTGGAGGGGGAATTCGGCGGCATCCGCATCCTGCGCCGCGAGGAGGACGGGCCGCCGACCCGCCGGTGGCGGGACTTCACCCCGACCATCACCCACACCTACGGGGAGGGGCTCATGCGCCGCCTGTACCCGGAAGCGCCTCCCCCACCGCCCAACTTCGGCATCCGATTCGTCGAGCCGGAGTGATGGGCAGGACCGGAAGACCCGTGCCGGAACGGTCGTCCTGGCCCGTCATTCCCCGTCATCCCCCGTCATCCCCCGTCATCCCCGCGAAAGCGGGGAGAAGGCGGGGAGAAAGCGGGGAGAAGGCGGGAATCCACTGCATTCACCGAAAGTCCCTGGATTCCCGCTTCCGCGGGAATGACGGACTTTCCCGGAGCCTGCTCCCGGCTCGATCGGGGTAATCAACGGACCTTTCGATTCATGCAACGATCGGGAAGACGCAAGACGAGGTCGATGCGCCGCGAGAGGCGCGTTTCCCGCGAGCGGCGCACCGTCCCCGCCTCGGCGGCGGAGGGGCGGGAAGGGTCTTCGCTTCGAGGATTGCCCGGACGCGCGCTCACCCGCCTGCGCACGGCGGCGGACGCCCTGCTGCACCTGCGAACACCCGCCGAGCCGGTATGGAGATGGCTCTGGCCGGTGCTGGGGCTGGCCTTCGCGGTGCGCGCGGCCATCGCCCTCCACGGCGATTTCGTCCTGCACCCGGACGAGATCATGCAATACCTGGAGCAGGGGCACCGCCTGGCCTTCGGCAACGGGGTCCTCTACTGGGAGTTCTTCTACGGCGCCCGTTCGTGGCTGCTCCCCGGCCTGATCGCCAGGGTCCTGGCGCTGTTCGACGCCGTGGGCCTCGGCCAGCCCCTCTGGTACGTCGGCGGGGTCAAGCTGGCGTTCTGCGCGATCTCCCTGCTCATTCCGGCCGGAATGTATTTCTTCGCGCGCCGGCATTTCGACGAGGCCGCGGCGCGGGTGGCGCTGCTGGCCGGCGCCTTCTGGTACGAGCTGGCCGGCTTCGCCCACAAGCCGCTGACCGAGTTCGCCGGCGCCGCCCTGTCGATGGCGCTGCTCGCGCGGTGCGTGCGCCCGCCGCGCGGCGACGGGCCGGCGGCGGCGTGGCTGATCGCCTTCCTGGCGGTGCTGACGGCGGCGATCCGGATACAGTACGCGCCCCTCGCGCTCGCGCTGCTGGGCCTGTACCTCCTGCGCGCCGGGAAGGCCGCCAGGCTGCATGCGGTCGCCGCGGCGACCGTGTTCTTCTTCGGGGTCGGCCTGTTCGACGCGGTGACGTGGGACGGCGGGTGGTTCCACTCCTACCGCACCTACCTGGAATTCAATCTCGCGATCGACCGGCAGGCGGTCGTGCGGATCTGGCCGAAATACCAGTATCTGGTATGGCTGCTGTTCCTCGGAGGGGGGCTGAGCGCGCTGTGCACGGCGGCAGCCCTGCTCGATCTCCGCCGCTACGGGTTCCTGGCTCTCCTGCTGTCCCTGATCCTCGTGCCCCATTCCATCGAGGCGCACAAGGAATACCGTTTCGTCTTCGTCGTCGCTCCGCTCTGGCTGCTCATCGGCGCCGGCGTCGTCGCCCGGCTGGCTACGCGAGCCGCGCTGGTCACGCCAGCCGCGCTGTCCGGCCACGCTCGCCGGCCGGCCCACCCGCCCGATGCCTCGTCCGGGAGCGCGCCCGATCGCGCGCCCGGGCCGGCGTGGATGTACGCGACGGCCGGCGCCCTGTTCGTGGCGGTGTCCCTGGCCGGCGCCCTGAACCTGTTGCCGCGCTGGGACGAAGCGCTCACGGAGGGGTTCAGCGCGGACGTGAGGCACCCCGTGAGGTTCCTGCACGGCCAGGATCCGGCGTTCGCCGCTTACCGCTGGCTGGCCGCCGCGCCCGGGGTGAGGGCGGTATGGGACCTCGATCACGACTATCTGGATACGCCCGGCTACTATTACCTGCACCGCGGGATACCGTTCTACGACCGCCAGGCCGGCTTCGCCAACGAGCTGCATGCCGACCTGGACACCCTCCGGGCTTCGGTCAGCCACCTGGTGACCGTCCGCCCGGACCTCGCGGTTCCCGGCTACGTCGTGGAGAAGGAGTTCGGCCGCGTGCGCATCCTGCGCCGCGAGGAGAATGAAGCGCCGATCCGCCGGTGGCGGAACTTCGCCCCGACCATCACCCACACCTACGGGGAGGGGCTCATGCGCCGCCTGTACCCGCACGCCCCCCCCCAGCCGGCCAACTTCAACATCCGCTTCGTCGAGCCGGGGTAATGGCCAGGACGGGAAGACGAGGGAAGAAGCCGGGAAGGACGCGCCGGGAGAGGCGCGTTCCCCGCGAGCGGCGCACCGTCCCCGCCTCGGCGGCGGACGGACGCGACGCGCCTTCGGCCCGGGGATTGCCCGGACGCGCGCTCACCCGCCTGCGCACGGCGGCGGACGCCCTGCTGCACTTGCGAACGCCTGCCGAGCCGGTGTGGAAATGGTTCTGGCCGGTGCTGGCGCTGGCCTTCGCAGTGCGGGCGGCCATCGCCCTGTCCGGCGATTTCGTGATCCATCCCGACGAGATCATGCAGTATCTGGAGCAGGGACATCGCCTCGCCTTCGGCAACGGGGCCGTCTACTGGGAGTTCTTCTACGGCGCCCGTTCGTGGCTGATCCCCGGCCTGATCGCCGGGGTGCTGGCGCTGTTCGACGCCGTGGGCCTCGGCCAGCCCTTCTGGTACGTCGGCGGGGTCAAGCTGGCGTTCTGTGCGATCTCCCTGCTCATTCCGGCCGGAATGTATTTCTTCGCGCGCCGGCATTTCGACGAGACCGCGGCACGGGTGGCGCTGCTGGCCGGCGCCTTCTGGTACGAGCTGGCCGGCTTCGCCCACAAGCCGCTGACCGAGTTCGTCGGCGCCGTCCTGTCGATGGCGTTGCTCACGTGGTGCGTGCGCGCGCCGCGCGACGACGGGCCGGCGGCGGCGTGGCTGACCGCCTTCCTGGCGGTGCTGACGGCGGCGATCCGGATACAGTACGCGCCCCTCGCGCTCGCGCTGCTGGGCCTGTACCTCCTGCGCGCCGGGAAGGCCGCCGGGCTGCACGCCGCCGCCGCGGCGATCGTGTTCTTCTTCGCGGTCGGCGCGTTCGACGCGGTGACGTGGGACGGCGGGTGGTTCCACTCCTACCGCACCTACCTGGAATTCAATCTCGCGATCGACCGGCAGGCGGTCGAATGGGTCTGGCCGAGATACCAGTATCTGGTATGGCTGCTGTTCCTCGGAGGGGGGCTGAGCGCGCTGTGCACGGCGGCGGCCCTGCTCGATCTCCGCCGCTACGGGTTCCTGGCTCTCCTGCTGTCCCTGATCCTCGTGCCCCATTCCATCGAGGCGCACAAGGAATACCGCTACCTCTTCGTCCTCGGTCCGCTCTGGCTGCTCATCGGCGCCGGCGTCGTCGCCCGGTTGGCCACGCCAGCCGCGCTGTCCGGCCACGCTCGCCGGCCGGCCCACCCGCCCGATGCCTCGTCCGGGAGCGCGCCCGATCGCGCGCCCGGGCCGGCGTGGATGTACGCGACGGCCGGCGCCCTGTTCGCGGCGGTGTCCCTGGCCGGCGCCCTGAACCTGTTGCCGCGCTGGGACGAAGCGCTCACGGAGAGGTTCAGCGTGGGCGTGAGACACCCCGTGAGGTTCTTGCACGGCCAGGATCCGGCGTTCGCCGCTTACCGCTGGTTGGCCGCCGCGCCCGGGGTGAGAGCGGTATGGGACCTCGATTACGACTATCTGGATACGCCCGGCTACTATTACCTGCACCGCGAGATACCGTTCTACGACCGCCAGGCCGGCTTCGCCAACGAGCTGCAGGCCGACCTGGACACCCTCCGGGCTTCGGTCAGCCACCTGGTGACCGTCCGCCCGGACCTCGCGGTTCCCGGCTACGTCGTGGAGAAGGAGTTCGGCCGCGTCCGCATCCTGCGCCGCGAGGAGAACGAAGCGCCGGTACGCGGATGGCGGGACTTCAACCCGACCGTCACCAACCTCTTCGGCGAGGGATACCTGCGCCGGCTGTACGCGCAGGCCCCCCCCCCGCCGGCCAACTTCAACATCCGCTTCGCCGAGCCGGAGTGATGGGCAGGACCGGAAGACCTGTGCCGGAACGGTCGTCTCGGCTCGTCATTCCCGCGCAAGCGGGAATCCACTTCAGTCACCGAAAGTCCCTGGATTCCCGCTTTCTCCCCGCTTTCGCGGGGATGACGGGGAATGACGGACTTTCCCGGAGCCTGCCCCCGGCTTGATCGGGGTAATCAACGGATCTTTCGATTCATGCAACGATCGGGAAGACGCAAGACGAGGTCGATGCGCCAGGAACAGCGCGGATCCCGCGAGCGGCGCACCGTCCCCGCTTCGCCGGCGGAGGGGCGCGAGGCGCCTTCGGCCCGGGGGTTGCCCGGACGCGCTCTCGCCCGCCTGCGCACGGCGGCGGACGGCCTGCTGCATACGCGCACCCCCGGCGAGCCGCTCTGGAGATGGTTCTGGCCGGTGCTCGGGCTCGCCTTCGCGGTGCGCGCGGCCATCGCCCTCTCCGGCGATTCCCGGCTGCACTTCGACGAGTACATGCAGTACCTGGAAGTCGGGCACCGCCTCGCCTTCGGCTACGGCGTCATGTACTGGGAGCAGATCTACGGCGCGCGTTCGCTGCTGCTTCCCGGCCTGATCGCCGGGATCCTGAAGCTGTTCGACACCCTCGGGCTCGGGCAGCCGGCCTGGTACGCCGGTGGGGTCGAGCTGGTGTTCTGCGCCATCTCCCTGGCGGTTCCGGCCGGGATGTACCTCTTCGCGCGGCGGCACTTCGACGAAGCGGCGGCGCGGACCGCCCTCCTGGCCGGCGCGCTCTGGTACGAGCTGGCCGGGTATGCCCACAAGCCGCTGACCGCGCTCACCGCGACCGCCCTGTTGATGGCGTTGCTCGCGATGTGCGTACGCGCCTCGCCGAACGGATCGGGAACGGCCCGGGCGGCAGGCGGCGCCTGGCTGGCGGCTCTCCTGGCGGTCCTGGCCGCGGCGGTGCGGCTCCAGTACGCGCCCTTCGCGCTCGTGCTGCTCGGCCTGTGGCTCCTGCGCGCCGGGAAGGCCGCGAGGGTGCACGCCGCGGTGGCCGCAACGGTGTTCCTGCTCGCGGTCGGCGTGTTCGACGCGGTGACGTGGGACGCCGGGCTGTTCCAGTCCTACGTCAACAACCTTCGCTTCAACCTCGGCCTGGAACGGACCGCGTACGAAACGAAGCCGGCGCACCAGTACCTGGTGTGGCTCCTGTTCGCCGGCGGGGGGTTGAGCGCGTCGTGCGCGGCGGCGGCGCTGTCCGGCCCGCGGCGCTACGGCTTCCTGCTCCTCTCCATCGCCCTGATCCTGCTCATCCATTCCACCCAGACGCACAAGGAGTACCGCTTCGTCTTCGCGGTGGTCCCCCTCTGGCTGCTCGCCGGCGCCGACCTCGTGGCGCGTCTCGCCGCCCGCACCGGCCAGCGGGCGCCGGTCTACGGGCTGGCCGGCGCCCTGTTCGCGGCGGTGTCCCTGGCCGGGATCCTGAACGCGCTGCCGAAACAGGACGAAGCGTGCTGTGCGGGCAACCCGCTGCCCATCAGGTTCCTCCGCGACCAGGACCCCACCTTCGCCGCGTACCGCTACCTCGCCGCCGCTCCCGGGGTCGAAGCGGTGTGGCAGATCGACCGCGCCTATCTCGCCACCCCCGGCTACTACTTCCTGCACCGCAAGGTCCCGTTCTACGATTCCCGGACCGGGTTCGCCAACGACCTTCAGAAGATCGAAACGCTCCGGGTCTCGGCCAGCCACGTCGTGACCGAACACCCGGACCTCGTCGTTCCCGGCTACGCGGTGGAGAAGACATTCGGCAACCTCCGCATCCTGCGCCGCGAGGAGAACGAGGCGCCGGTCCGCCGCTGGCGGGACTACACCCCCTACATACCGGACACCTACAGCGAGGAATACCTGCGCCGCACCTTCCCGGAAGCGCCTCCCCCGCCGGCCGACTTCAACATCCGCTTCGCCGAGCCGGAGTGATGGAGACTCCCATCCCCGACGCCGGCCCCCGGGAAGGATGCAGGCAGCCGGAGACGTCGTCCATCGGCGGCCCGCTACGGGCGAAGCGGGCGCGGCTTGCCTTCCTTCGACGTTTCGCACGAGCTTTCACGGGCAGGATTCAATTCCGGTCCGTCCGGCGCAGGATCGTCAGTACCGAGCTGCGCAAGGCCCGCACCGCCTCCAGCCCCGGCTCCCGCGCCAGCGCCCGATCGAAGCTCCGGAGGGACTCCTCGTAGCGCCCCAGCCGGAACAGGGCGTCTCCCATGCCGGCGTGGGGCATGGCGTTCCCCGCGTCCGTCTCCATCGCGGCGCGATAGTACTCCAGCGCTTCCTCGAAACGTCCCTGCTTCCTGAGCGACTCCCCCAGGTTCTGGAGGGCGATGGTATGGCGCGGGTCGAGGGTCAGGGCGTGGCGCAGCCGTTCCTCCGCCTCCTCGAGCCGTCCCGTCCGCACGAGCGCGGCGCCGGCGTTGGCAAGGGCCTTGACGTCGGCCGGGTCCTGTTCCAGGGCAACGAGCATGGCGGCCAGCGCCTCCTCCGGACGCCGCGCCTCCAGCAACGCGGTGCCGAGATTTCCCTGGGCGCCCCGCGCGGCGGGATTGTGCGAGACGACCCAGGTGAAGAAGGTCACCTCGTCGCGGTAGATCTCCGACTGCCGCCAGGTCAGTGCTCCCAGCAGGACCAGAACCGCCGCGGCGGCGCCCCCCGCCCCCTTGCGCCACCCCTCCGGCAAGCGGCCCGCACCGTGCGCCGCGGCGCCCACCAGGACCGCCATCACCCCGATGCCGGCCAGGTACTGGAAGCGATCCGCGACGAAGGAGAACTGCATGTAGCCGTAATCCACGAAGCCGAGCACCGGCGACAGGGTCACCGCGAAGAACAGCGCTCCGGCGAGCGGTCCGCGGCCGACCCGGCGCCGGAGCAGCCAGAGCGCCGCCGCCGCCGCCGCGCTCGCCGCCACCCAACCCCACGCCAGCGGGTCGGCGGCGCTCACCTCCCAGTGCGGGTAGATGACGATGAGATCGGCCGGCCACAGCAGCTTGCCGGCGTAGAACCACAGGGCATGGGCCGCGATCAGCAGCCGCTCGACGACGGAGTAGCCGAGGGAGAGGGGCTCTCTCGCCTGGTAGAGCGACAGGTCCGCGATCGTGACGGCCAGCCCCACCGCGAAGAAGGGCGCGATCCGGAGCAGGTCCGGGCCGGTCACGCGGCCCCGTTTCCACCACTGCACGATGACGAGCGCCGCGGGCAGGGTGACCGCGATGGATTTGCTGAGCATCGCGAGCACGAACAGCGCCAGCGCCCGGAACCAGTGCTTCCACGGCGAGCCGCGTCTCGCCGGGAGGCCGTGTCCGCGCCTTCCGGGAAGGCGCCATGTTTCCCGGAAGGCCCCGCCTTCTCCGAAGGAGCCTCCTTCCGTGAAGGCGGGGCCTCCATCGGAAGCCGCGCCGCCGCCCGGGTCCGGCAACGATTCCTCGGTGAACCGCACGAAGGCCAGGAACGCGGCGAGATAGAACAGTCCCGAGAGCAGGTCCTTGCGCTCGATGACCCAGGCGACGGACTCGACGTGCAGGGGATGGACGGCGAACACCGCGGCGAGGAGCCAGGCCCCGGGCACGGCCAGCCTTCCTGCGAGGCGCCAGAGGAGCAGTGTGTTGGCGAGGTGCAGCGCGACGTTGACGGCGTGGTAGCCGGCCGGGGCGAACCCCCACAGCTTGTGCTCCAGCCAGAAGGTCGTATAGACCAGTGGCCAGTAGTGCCCTTCGTTCTCGATGGCGCGGGGAGAGGACCAGATCCGCCACAGGCCGGACAGCTCCCGGACCGCCGCGGCCTCCGTGAACGCTTCGTCGTCCCAGACGAAGCCGGCGAGGAAGGCGGGGAAGTAGCTGCCGAACACCAGCAGGCCGAGGGCCAGGACGGCCAGGACGCGGGGCCGGGTGGGTCCGCGCCCTCCGGCAGGGGCCGGGGAGGCGGAGGGCGGCGGCCCGGCGTCCGGCCCTGACGCCGCCCGCCCGTACCGCGCCTTTCGTGTCTTCTTCCTCCTGCCCGCCTTTCCCATGCTATGGCACGCCTCGACCGCATCCGGCGGCAAAACCCTGCCTCGGCCTTCCCGGTACCCGGCGATTCCCGCCAAGCCCGAAAACGTCCGTTGAATCGCTACAGCCAGACGCTCGGACGGTGGAAAAGGCTGCGAAATGCCGGTTACATGATCGTGTCCGGCGTGTTGGCGGGAATCGCTGCCCGGTGCCTGAGTGGGTGGAACAATTCATTGATCGCCGGTATGATGGCAGAGTAGTGCCCGCTTTGCAGAGCGCGGGCGGATTGTTGCCGTTGCTTCGGCGAGCCTCGCCGGGACACCGGGCAACGCGAGTTTCCGGAAGCGGGTCGGCCTTGGGGAGGACAACAAGGCTCCTGCCCGTTGCGAGCGGACGGGGAGCGACCGTCTTCGCGTGGGAGGAAGGAGGAGTCGGTTTCAGGGAGGGGCAATGTCGATGCCATTCGGCAAATGGTTCGTCGTGGGTTTGATGGGGACCGCGCTCGTCATGGTGGACTGGAGCGGGTCACCTCGCGCGCAGATTTCCGAGCCCAGTGCTTTTTCGGAGACCTATGGCAACTGGACGGTACGTTGCTCGGTCGAGCCGGCGCAGGAAGATGAAGGTGGCCGGCGTTGCGCGATGGAGCAGCGCTTCATCTGGCAGGACCGCGAGTCAGGACAACAGCGGCCGTTGTTGACGGTGACCCTGACGCCGTTGCCCGCCGACGGGGGAATGGAGGCTGTTGTGCTGACGCCTTTCGGCCTGCTGTTCTCTCACGGCCTGCGCTTGCGTGCTGGTGAGCGACAAAGCGCGGAACTCCCATTCCACACTTGTCTCCCGGAAGGCTGCGTCGCGCGCGGGTCCCTCGACCGGGAGACGATCGACGGCTTCCGGGCCGGGGTGGTGCTGCATGTCGAGGCGGAGCCGGCGGCCGGCGGCGACCTGTTCCGCCTGGAAGGCTCCCTGACCGGATTCACCAGCGCCTACAGGCGGCTGCTGCAGGAAGTCAAGGACGGCTGAACCCGCATCTCCGGCGCTCGTTCACCCAGGATACGTCCCGGACCGCCTCGGTTTCCACGTGCTCTCCGTCTCCCGTGCGTCCTGCCGTCGCGGAGATCGGCCACCGAAGGGCGGCGCGGCCCCTTGCGGACGGGAATTCCGCCGCACGGAACGGCGCCGCCGCGTCTCCGAAGGTTCGGAGTAGGGTGTTCAGCACCTGATGCACACCGGGCGGGGAGAGTCTCGCGCCACCTGCAGGGGAATGACCGGTGGTCACCGGGAGGTGCGCTCCCCGACGTCCCTGCCGGCGCTCCTTGACGCTGCCTTGCCAAGTCAGGGAGGCGCTTGGCCTCTCCAAGCACGCCCGGCCTCACCGGGCGCCCGTTCGGGAACGTAACGAGCGGCCTGGGCGGGGTGCGGCGGATGCTGCCCGGCGGCGACGAGCCGGACCCTCGCGCCCTCCGGCGGCTCGCCGCCGAAGCCGTCGACCCGGCCGAGTGCGAGATTGTCCACGCCGTCGAGCGCGATGAGCGCCAGCTCCTCACCGGCGGGACCGCCGCCGAAGGGGAGGGTCCCGCCACCGCTCGTGCCGGCCACGATCCGTCCGGTGCCGGCCCATGGAGGCCGAGCTCGCCGGCCACCACAGGGCCGGGGGAGCTGCAAGGAGAAGAGGTCGCTCTCGGTCGCGACGACGAGGGCGCCCACGTCGCGGGCCTCGATGCTTGCGTCGTCGAGCGCTCCGATTCCCGCCTCGCGCACCCGGTCGCGCCATGCGCTCGGTACGACCAAGCCTCACGGGATGCGGGTCGACGCGGCCCCCTTGCGTGCTCAGGCTCAACGCGCGATGAATCCCCCGTCCACGACCAGCTCGCTACCGGTGACATAGGATGCCTCGTCGGAGGCGAGGAAGAGCACCGTGTTCGCCACTTCCTCGGGTGTGCCCACCCTCCCGAGCGGGATCTCCCGCAACCGCTGCTCGCGGACGTCGCCCTCGGGCAGTGCCTCCCGTCCCATGTCGGTGTCGATCGGCGCGGGGTGGACCGAGTTGCAGCGGATGTTGTCCTTCGCATGCTGGACGGCGGCGCATTTCGTCAGGATCCGCACTGCGCCTTTCGAGGCGTTGTAGTCCGATGAGTAGGCGCTGCCCATGATCCCCGCGATCGAAGAGAGGTTGACGATCGATCCTCCGCCCGCCGCGCGCATCGCCGGAACCGCCGCCTTCACCCCGAGGAAGACACCCTTCGCGTTGACTTCCATCATCCGATCCCACTCGTTCGCGCTCGTTTCGCCGATGAGGCGCCGGGCGTAGATCCCGGCGTTGTTGACGAGCACCGTGAGCTTTCCGAACGCCTCGATCGTCCGCTCGACGGCCGTCGCCCACTGGGGCTCGGAGACGACGTCGAGCGGCATGAAGCACGTCCGACAGCCGTCCGCGTTGAGCGCCTCGCTGAGCGCGGCGCCCCGTTCGGTGCGTACGTCGGTGATCGCCACCGCCGCGCCTTCGGCCGCGAAGCGACGCGCGATCGCGGCTCCGATGCCGGCGGCGGCGCCGGTGACGAGGGCGACCTTGCCTTCGAGTCTCATGGCCCAGATTCTCCCGGCGCGGCCGCGGTGCGAGGCGGGGCGCGTCAAGTCGGGTCGATGATGAACAGGATCTGGTCGTATTCGACCAGCTCGGCGTCGTCGGCGCAGATCCGGGCGATGCGTCCCCGCGTCTTCGCGTAGATCGTCGTGTAGAGCTTCATGACTTCGACGAGGCACAGCGGGGTATCGGCCTCCACCTCGCCGCCTGCCTCGACGTAGGGAGGATCGTCCGGTGCCGGGCGCCGATAGAAGGTGCCCACCATCGGGGAGCGGATCGCGATCTGCCCCTGACCCACGACCGGTCCGGGCGCAGGTACCGGTGCGCCGCCATCTCGCGCCGTCGGTCCATCCGTCCGCCCGGTCGTGCTTTTCTCTCCCGCCCTCGGCTTGATCGAGGGCGACGCCGCCGCGACCGTCGCAGATGGCGCGGGCGTCGACGCCATGGGAACGGATGGCGTGGACGCAACCGGCGGCGGCGAGGTCGTCGCGCCCTTGCGCCGCACCTCGACCTTGAGGTCCCCGACCTCGATGACGAGCTCGTCGAGCGTACTCCGATCGACGATCCGGATGATCTCGGCGATGTCCGAATGCGTGAGCAACAAAGGGCGTCCAGGGCTGGAGCCGTCAGAGGCAGGGAGACACTATAGGAAACCGATCGTCGTGAGGCAATCGCCAGCCTCTCCGGAACCCGGATCGTTCCGTTCGCCGCAGGCACCGTCCAGCCTCGCCGCGAACGTTTCCCACCGATGGAGCAGGCCGGCGAACGACTTCCCATCGCGGCGCGTCCCGGCGGGATCCGCCCGCGGCGTTCAGGTAGGATCGCCGCGTTTTCCAAATCGTCCAGGCTCGCGGCCGGGCGCCGCATCCCGTCGGGGAAGATCGGGGCGTTCGGACACGACACCCGCAGCCGACGAGTCGAGAGAGAGCTCCCGCATGAACGACGTCCCGCACCTGACCCCCGGCGAGTTCCGGCGATGCGGCTACGCGCTCGTCGATCGCATCGCCCGGTACATGGAGGAGATCGAGCGCTATCCGGTGCTCTCGCAGGTGAGGCCGGGGTCCGTTCGCGGGAAGCTGCCCGGCGCCGCGCCCGAGCGGGGCGAGCCCTTCGCCGACGTGCTGCGCGACGTCGACGAGATCATCATCCCCGGGCTCACCCACTGGCAGTCGCCGAGCTTCTTCGCCTACTTCCCCTCGAACGCCTCGGGCCCGTCGATCCTCGGCGACCTGCTCTCCTCCGGGCTCGGGGTCCAGGGCATGCTGTGGGCCACGAGCCCCGCGTGCACCGAGCTGGAGACCCACGTGCTCGACTGGCTCGTCGATCTGCTCGGGCTGCCCGAACGCTTCCTGTCGACCACCACGGGCGGCGGCGTCATCCAGGACACCGCTTCGAGCAGCGCCCTCGCCGCCCTGGTCGCCGCGCGCGAACGCGCGACCGCCGGTGCGGCCAACCGGCAGGGCGCCGGCACGCGCCGGCTGGCCGTGTATACGTCCCGGCACGCGCACTCCTCGATTGAGAAGGGCGTGAAGATCGCCGGCCTGGGAAGCGACAACCTGCGGCTCGTCGACGTCGACGAACGTCACGCGATGCGGGCCGGCGCGCTGGCGTCGGCCATCGCCGCGGACCGCGCGGCCGGCGCGACGCCCGTGATGGTGAGCGCGACGGTGGGCACGACGTCGTCGGGCGCCGTCGACCCGCTGCGTGCCATCGGGGCGTTGTGCCGCCGCGAGGGCGTCTGGCTGCACGTCGACGCCGCGCACGCGGGCAGCGCCACCCTCTGCCCGGAGCATCGCGGGCTCATCGACGGAGTCGAGTATGCGGACAGCTATACCTTCAACCCCCATAAATGGCTGCTCACCAACTTCGACTGCAACTGCTTCTGGGTCGCGGACCGCGCCGCGCTGATCGACGCGCTGAGCGTGCTTCCGGAGTACCTGCGCAACCGCGCGACGGAATCCGGCGAGGTCATCGACTACCGCGACTGGCACGTACCCCTCGGGCGCCGGTTCCGCGCGCTGAAGCTCTGGTTCGTCATCCGCCACTACGGCGCGGAGGGCCTGCGGGCGCACGTGCGTCGGAGCGTGGAGCTGGCCGGGTGGTTCGCGCAGCAGGTGGAGGCAAGCGGGGAGTTCGAGCTGGCCGCGCCCGTCTCGGTCGGGCTCGTCTGCTTCCGCCACCGCGCCGGCGATGCGTTCAACCAGGCCCTGATGGACCGGCTCAACGCCTCCGGCGCGCTCTACCTCACCCACGCCCGGCTCGACGGCCGGCTCGTGCTCCGCCTGGCGGTCGGCGGACCCGCGACCCGACGCGAGCACGTCGAGGCGGCGTGGGAGCGCATCGTCGAGACGGCGCGTGCGCTCCCGTCCGGGACATAGCAAGGACATGGGCAAGGACGACGTGGGCCTGGACCCGCCTCCTCGGCCTCGGCTCGGCGCATGCCTCACCCGGCCGGCCGATCGTTCCCCCACGTTCAATCCGATACGGAATCGTGTTTCGGCTCCCGCACGAAGGTGAGGAGCACCATCCCGACCACGAGCACCACCACCACGGACAGGATCCCGAGCCGCGAGCTGCCGGTGAGGAGGCCGGTGACCGCGACCAGCGAAGGACCCACGATCGCCGCGAAGCGTCCGAGCATGTTGAAGAACCCGAAGAACTCCCCGCTCTGGGCGGCCGGGACGAAGCGCGCGTAGAGCGAGCGCGAGATGGCCTGCACCCCGCCCTGGACCAGGCCCACCACCACCGCGAGGACGTAGAACTCCACCACCGAATCCATGAAATAAGCGTAGACGGTGACCGCCACGTACATCGCCACCCCGAAGTAGAGGGCGGGCTTCGGGCCGACCCGCCGGGCCGCCAGCCCGAACGCGAGGGCGGCGGGGAAGCCCACGAACTGGGTGATGAGGAGGGCGACGATGAGGCTCTCGGAGGGAAAGCCCAGCGACAGTCCGTAGTCCACCGCCATGCGGATGATGGTGTGGACCCCGTCGATGTAGAAGAAGTAGGCGACGAGGAAGAGGCCCGCCATCCGGTGGGCGCGGTACTCGCGAAACGTCCTTGCCAGAGCGCGGAATCCCGCGGCCACCGCGGAGCCCGCGTCCCCGGTCCGGGGCGGCTCCGGCACGTGGCGGAACAGGGGGATGGAGAAGACCAGCCACCACGCCGCCACCATCACGAAGGAGAGGCGCACCGCCTCCGCCGGCCCGGCCAGCCCGAACGTGCCGGGCGACAAGGTCATCGCCACGTTGAGGGCGAAGAGCAGCCCCCCGCCGATGTAGCCGAGCGAGAACCCGAAGGCGGAGACCTCGTCGTAGCGTTGGGCGGGGCTCACCGCCACGATGAGGGCGTCGTAGAAGACGATGGCGCCCGAGAAGCCGATGGAGGCGAGGACGTACACGGTGGCGGCCGTGCTCCAGTCCCCCTCCCCGATGAGCCAGAGCCCGGCGGACGCCGCGACCCCGAGGGCGGTGAAGGCGCCGAGGTACTTCTTGCGGGTCGCGCCCCCGTCCGCGACGGCGCCGAGGATCGGCGCCGCGACCAGGATGAAGACGCTCCCGATGGAGTTCGCGAACCCGAGCTGCGCGGTGCTGGTGACCGCGTCCGTGCCCGCGCTCCAGTACTGCTTGAAGAAGACCGGGAAGAAGCCGGCGATGACGGTGGTCGCGAACACCGAGTTCGCCCAGTCGTAGAGCGCCCAGGCGAAGATCGGCCGGCTGGCGAACAGCTCGCGTATCCGTTTCATGTCGTCTCTCCTGCAAGCGCGGAGCGTTCCGGAGCCATCCACTCCCGGAGCTTGGACCACCTGCGGCGCCCGGTGGCGGCCTTGACGGCGATGGCCACCGCCTTGCGCTGGCCCACCAGGACCACCAGGCGCTTGCCGCGGGTCACCCCGGTGTAGAGCAGGTTGCGTTGCAGCATGACGTAGTGCTGGGTCATCAGCGGAATCACCACGGCAGGGTACTCCGAGCCCTGGCTCTTGTGGATGGTCGTGGCGTAGGCCGGCACCAGCGCGTCCAGCTCGCCGAAGCCGTAGGTGGCGGTACGGCCCTCGAAGCGGGCGGTGACCTCGCCCATCTCGGGGTCCACGTCCTCGATGCGGCCGATGTCGCCGTTGTAGACCTCCCGGTCGTAGTCGTTCTCGATCTGCATCACCTTGTCGCCGGGGGCGAAGGTCCAGCCGAAGCGCTCCACCTTGCGCTCGCCGGCCGGGTTCAGGGCCGCCTGGAGCTCGACGTTGAGGGAGCGCGCGCCGACCCCGCCCCGGTTCATGGGGCAGAGCACCTGGACGTCGTGCACCGGATGAAGGCCGAAGCGCCGCGGGATGCGGGTGCGGACGAGCTCCAGGATCAGGGGTACGGCGGTCTCCGGATCGTCTGCCGGCACGAAGTAGAAGTCGCTCTCGCCCTCGGGCCGGCCAAGGTCCGGGACCGTGCCCTGGTTGATGCGGTGGGCGTTGACGATGATCCGGCTCATCGCCGCCTGGCGGAACACCTCGGTCAGGCGCACCACCGGGACCGCCCCCGAGGCGATGACGTCGGCCAGTATCTGGCCCGGTCCTACCGAGGGGAGCTGATCGATGTCGCCGACGATCAGCAGGGCGGCGCGGTCGGGGACCGCCTTCAGGAGCGCGTGCATCAGCAGGACGTCGACCATCGATGCTTCGTCGACCACGAGCAGATCGCAGTCGATGGGACGGTCCGCATCCCGCCGGAAGCCGCCGGAGGCGGGATCGACTTCGAGCAGCCGGTGGATGGTGCGCGCCTCGAATCCCGACGCCTCGGTCATGCGCCGCGCCGCCCTGCCGGTGGGCGCGCAGAGGACCAGGCCGGCGCCCTTGGCGGCCAGGATGCGCAGGATGGCGTTGACGATGGTGGTCTTGCCGACGCCGGGGCCGCCGGTGACGACCAGCACCTTGGAGGCCAGGGCGAGGCGCACCGCGGCGCTCTGGCTCGGGGCGAGGGCGAGTCCGGTTCGCTCCTCGATCCAGGGAAGGGCCTTGTCCGGGTCGATCCGCGGCCAGGGCAGGGGGCCGGCGGCGATGCGGTCCAGGCGGCCGGCGATGCCGCGCTCCGCCCCGAACAGGCCGGCGAGAAAGACGCAGGGGGTGTCGCCGACCCGATCCGCGACCATGTTGCCCTCGGCCAGCTCCTGATCGACGGCCGCGCGGACGAGATCCTCGGGCGCCTCCAGCAGCGATGCGGCCAGCGGCAGCAGCTCCCCGGCGGGCAGGCCGCAATGGCCTTCGTCCATGGCCTCGGTCAGCGCATGGCCGACGCCCGCGCGGATGCGGACCGCGGCCGTCTTCTCGATGCCGAGCCGCATGGCGATGGCGTCGGCGGTTCTGAAGCCGATGCCTCGGATGTCGCGGGCGAGCCGGTAGGGATTCTCCGACATCACCTGCACCGCGTCGGCGCCGTAGGTCCTGAAGATGCGCACCGCGCGCGCGGTCCCGACCCCGTGGGAATGCAGGAACACCATGATCTCCCGCACCACCTTCTGCTCGGCCCAGGCGCCGGTGATCCGCTCCTGCCGCACCGGGCCGATGCCGTCCACTTCGCGCAGGCGGCCGGGCTCGTCTTCGATCACGTCGAAGACCTTGCCGCCGAAGGCGCGGACGAGCTTCTTCGCGTAGACCGGCCCGATGCCCCGGATCATCCCGGAGCCGAGGTACCTCTCGATGCCCTCGGCCGAGGTGGGCGCGGATGTCTTGAGGAACCGGGCCCGGAACTGCGGCCCGTAGGTGCGGTCGTTCACCCACTCCCCGGAGGCGGTCACCCACTCGCCGGCGGAGACCGAGGCGGCGTGCCCGACCACGGTGACCGGCTCGCGATGCCCGCGCGCCTTGACGCGCAGGACGCAGAAGCCGTTCTCCTCGTTGTGGAAGGTCACCCGCTCCACGGCGCCGGCGAGCACTTCACGATCGGGGGACGAGGCGTTTTGCTTCTTCATGCCGGTGCGTTCCGGAACCGGTTTTCCGGCCGGGTGAGGGAGCGCGGGCGCCGCCGGCCCGCGTCGGCACCCTCCGCCGGTCTTGGCGCCGGTGCTTCACCGAGGGCGCCAGAGGCGGTTTCGGATCCCGGGAGGGCGGTCGTATCCTGCGACTTCACCGGAGCAGTGCGATTCGGGCTTTGGGTCGGCAAAGGGCGTTTTGCCGTTGTGTCTTCCTGTGCCGGGTGGCCGCGGGCGGGTACCCGCCCGCGGCTCCCACGGATCCGGACGTGCCCCATTCGAGCATCCGGCTCCTCGGGCCATGGACTCGCTACGCAACGGTACACACTGTGCACTACGCACACTTGGGGGAGGGGATAGGTCTTGCGCAGCCTGCCGAATCGCTCCCACGTCATCCGCCCGCGCCAAACGCCGGTCCGGCCACTTGCGCCATCGCCTCTCGACTTCGTATCGCAAGCGTTGCAGCGCTCTGGCGTTGCCGGTGATTCCGTAGCAGGCACAGTGGCCTCGCAGCTTGCGGCTCAACGCCGCGTGCTGGTCTCGCACACTCCAATGACGATGCGCCCGGCACCACTGGCCCGCCGCCTTCAGCGACCGGCTGAAGCGGTCCCCCGATTCAACCACTCGGAGCCTGCCCCGGCAGGCAGCAAGCCGGGGGCAGGCCTTGGCGGTCTTGCGCTTCACCACCCATCGCCCCTTCCCGGAGCGTCCCCAGATGACCTCCCGGCCCAACGTCCCCGCCCTCCGTCCCTCCGCACGCTCCACCCCCGGTCGGCCCCTTCCCTCCACCGGGTCCCTTCAGGTCAGGTTCCCCGGCTTCCTCGGTACTGCCGGCCGACTCCGACCCCCGCTTCCGCGGGGGCAGGCTTCTCGCTTCCCCTCCCGCCCCGCTTCGTCTCCTTCGCTCGGCAGGACCACCGCTTGCGCCCCCCTTCGCTCCCCCAGAGACGAGCGCACTCCCCGAGGACCCGGACCATTTTGCGCGGCGCCCGCGCCGCGTCTCCGGCGATGGAGAAGACGAGACCTCCCAGGTTTGGGCGACCCTTGCACACATGCCCCGCTCCCAGACCCCGGCGGTGCGCCGGCCCCAGGCCCCTTCGGGACCGGCGTTGGTGTCTTCCGCTCAACCGACGGCGTCGACCCCGCAAGAATTTACTTCCGGGGCTCCATCACGCGGCCTGCGCGCTCCCTGTGTACGCTTCGCAGCCGGGGTCACCCCCGCACCACGCAACACTCGGTTCCGGCCGGGGGCCAGCCTTGGCCGGGCAGGACTCTCACCTGCCGGGTCGCATCGAAGGTTTCCGCCATGTCTCTCCTTCTACATGCCTTCCCCCTTCACCAGACTTCGCCTGGCGCAACGGTTGCAGAAAATGCTGGCCCATACGCGCGTTCACTGCGCAAAACACGGGGTTTTCCGGCCGAAACAGGGTGTGGCTCAAGTTCACCGCCGGTGAGCCCGCATTATTCACAAAGGATCGAAAGAAGGGGTGTGGCGTGCTCGAGATCTGTAGTAAGATCATGGTGTTAGTCCAAATCGCACCACAGATCCGCGGAGCACGCCATGAAAGGAACCATAGCGCTGTTTTCGCCGTCGTTCAATCCGGCGGTGTCCATTGAAACCCGCCCCGAACATCTCAGCGCGGAGACGGGTGCGTTGGTTCAACGCGAGATAATGGAACGCAGCGGCATCATCGGGTGGTTGGCCGAGCGTCTTCATGACCCGCGCAATCGAGATTTGATTCGCTATCCGTTGGAGGAGCTGCTGCGCACGCAGTGGCTGTTGATGGGGCAAGGATGGCGGGACCGGGATGACGCGGACCGTCTTCGTCATGACCCGAGCCTTCGGGTGGGGAGTGATTGCCATGAGGGCACGAGGCCGCTGGAAGAGGATGAGGTTCTGGCGTCGCAGCCGACGCTGTCGCGGCTGTTGGGGGGATTGAGTGTTGGCGGTGCTGCATGAGGCGGTGACGGAGCTGGCGTGTCGCCGGCTGCGGATGAGCAATGGGGGGAGGCGGAAGAAGACGCTGTACATCGACGTGGACGGGTTGCCGGTGGAGGTGCACGGTGGCCAGCCTGGGAGTGAATGGAACGGGGATTACCGTCGGCGGATGTACCAGGCGTTGGTGGCGAGCAGTGCGGAGACGGGGGATCTGCTGGACGGGGAGCTTCGCTGCGGGGCGTCGTATCTGGGGCATGGTGCGTTGGAGTTCATCGTTGGGGTGGTGGAGCGGTGTCGGGGTCGGCTGTGCGAGTCGGTGGTGGTGCGGATGGATGCGGGGTTTCCGGAGGCGGGGTTGTTGAGGGGGCTGGAGGAGGGAGGGGTGAGGTATGTGGCGCGGTTGAAGGGCAATGCGGTGTTGGACCGGATGGCGGGGCCGTATCTGATTCGTCCGCCGGGTCGCCCGCCGCGGGAGCCGCGGAGATGGTGTTACGAGCATCGATACCGGGCGGAGAGTTGGGAGAAGGGGCGTCGAGTGGTGTTGGTGGTGCTGGAACGGGAGGGGGGACAAGCCGGCGAGGCGTGCTCCCTGCCTTCGGGCAAAGGCCGATTCTGGCGCATCGGCGGAGACAGGCATACAGTGGGATGAGTTCGGTTCAATCAGCCCGGATGAATGAACCCGATGGATGAACCGCAGCGCCATACCGGCGGCACCGGACCGAACGAAGGGCAGGGGACGGGGTAATCAGTCCATCCAGCGCGCACGCGAAGCCGCGGAGCGTGACGGTTCGCCCGCCCCGACACCACCAAGGAGATCGCATCATGAAGACCCATGCCCGTGTCGTGGTCATCGGCGGCGGCGTCGTCGGGGCCGGCACCCTCTACCACCTCGCGCGGAAGGGGTGGTCCGACGTGGTGCTGGTGGAGCGCCGGGAGCTGACCTCCGGCTCGACCTGGCACGCCGCGGGCCTGCTCCCCCTGTTCAACATGAGCTACTCGGTCGGCCAGATCCACAAGTCCTCGGTCGAGCTGTACCGCACCCTGGAGGAGGAGACCGGACAGAACGTGGGGCTGCGGCTGGTGGGCAACATCCGGCTCGCGATGAATCGCGACCGGATGGACGAGTACCACCAGTACGCGGGCGTCGCCCGCACCATCGGGGTGGAGGTCGAGTTCCTGACCCCCGCCGAGGTCAAGGAGATCTGGCCGCTATGCAACACCGACGGCCTGGTCGGGGCGATCCGCCATCCGGGGGACGGCTACGTACAGCCGGCGGACCTGACCCAGGCGCTGGCGACCGGGGCGCGCAAGCGCGGGGCGGCGCTGTACCGCAACACCACGGTGACCGCGATCACCCGCACCACCGGGGGCGAATGGCGCGTGCACACCGACCGGGGCGACGTCGTCTGCGAGCACGTGGTCAGCGCCACCGGGAGCTTCGCCCGGCGCACCGGGGCGATGGTGGGGCTGGAGGTGCCGGTCATCCCGGTGCAGCACCAGTACATCGTGACCGAACCGCATCCGGCGATCCAGGCCCGCCATGCGGCGGGGCTGGCGGAGATGGGGGTGCTGCGCGAGTCCGACGGCTCGTGGTACCTGCGCGAGGAGCGGGGCGGGCTGATCCTCGGCCCCTACGAGGCCGGCGCCCCGGCGTGCTACGTGGACGGTCCTGCCGGGGACTGCGAGTACGAATTGTTCCAGGAGGACCTCGAACGCCTGGAGCCGCATATCGAGGCGGCCATCCGCCGGGTGCCGGCGTTCGGCGAGGTGGGGGTGAAGCAGGTGTTCAACGGTGCGATCTGCTACACGCCGGACGGCAGCCCGATCATCGGTCCGGCGTGGGGCCTCGACAACTTCTGGCTCAACGAGGGCCACAGCTTCGGGATCACCGCGGCGGGTGGCGCGGGGATGCAGCTTGCGGAGTGGATGGTGGAGGGAGAGCCGGGCATCGACATGCTGGGGGTGGACCCGCGGCGCTTCGGCGACTACGCGACGCGGGCCTATCTGGTGAAGAAGAACGAGGAGGCCTACGCCAACGTGTTCACCATCCACTACCCGGACGAGGAGCGCCCCGCCGCGCGCCCGTTGCGTACCGCGCCCTGCCACGACCGGCTGAAGGCGCTGGGGGCGGTGTTCGGCCAGAAGTTCGGCTGGGAGCGTGCGAACTGGTTCGCCCCGGAGGGGGTGGAGGCGGTGGACGACTGGTCGTTCCGGCGTTCGCGCTGGTTCGAGCCCGTGGGGTGCGAATGCCGCAACGTGGCGGCGAACGTCGGGGTGCTGGACATGAGCGCGTTCGCCAAGTGCCGGGTGTCGGGACCGGGGGCGGAGCCTTTCCTCGACCGGCTGGTGGCGAACCGCCTGCCGGCGCGCAGCGGTCCGGTGCGCCTGGTGCACGCGCTGAATACGCGCGGCGGGGTGCATTCGGAGTTCACGGTGTGGCGCGAGGGGGAGGAGAGCTTCTACCTCGTCTCCGCCGGCGCCTTCCAGCGTCTCGACCACGACTGGCTCCGCCGCCACGCACCGCGCGACGGCTCGGTGCGCTTCGACGACCTCACCAACCGGCGCGGGGTGCTGGTGGTCGCCGGCCCGAAGTCCCGGGAGCTGCTCGCGCGGGTGACGGATGCGGACTTGTCCAACGCGGCGTTCCCGTGGCTGAGCGGGCGGTGGGTCGACGTGGGCCTCGCCCCCTGCCTGGCGCTGCGGGTGAACTACGTGGGGGAGCTGGGGTGGGAGCTGCACCATCCCATCGAGTACCAGAACCATGTATTCGACGCGCTGATGGAGGCGGGGGGTGATCTGGGACTCGCGCCGTTCGGGATCCGTGCGATGGACTCGATGCGGATCGAGAAGTCCTACCGGATGGTGGGGACGGAGCTGTCCATCGAGTACGCGGCGCTGGAGTCCGGCCTGGGGCGGTTCGTGCACTTGAACAAGGGGGACTTCATCGGTCGCGACGCCCTGCATCGGTGGATGGAGCGGGGGTTCTCGAACCGGCTGGTGACGCTGGAGGTGCACGACGCCACGGACGCGGACCCCTTGGGCAACAACCCGGTGTTCGCGGGCGGGGAGCTCGTGGGCCGGGCGACCGGCGGCAACTATGGGTTCAGGGTGGAGAAGTCCTTGGCGCTGGCGATGGTCGGACCGGACCTTGCCGGGGTCGGCACGGCGCTGGAGATCGACGTCCTCGGGACCATGCACCGTGCGACGGTGGTCGAAGAGTCGCCCTACGATCCGGGGAACGAGAAGCTGCGGGAGTAATCCCGCACAATGTCTACCTTTCGTCCGTTTGAGATCGATGGAGAAGGGAGGAGTAGCACCATGAAGAGATTATTCGATTATGTATTTCGCCCCCAGGGCAACCGCATATAAAATCACTGTCCCATCAATACCTTATCTCGGAAGCCATCGTTCAATGCCGCCCGGATACGCTTCTTCCTGACGCTGATCTTCGTCGATTCACGCTTCAGAAGATTGACCGCCACATGCCGAATCACTCCCATATTGTGCGGTGCATTACCCCGACGAATCCGACTCTCGTCTTCCCGAAACGTCACGTCCAATCTCCAGTGCAGCTCATTCTCGATTCCCCAGTGTGAACGCACCGCTCGCCCAAATGTCTCCACATCTTCCAGCGACGTAATGTAGTACCGTTGCTCAATACTCACACGCCCATCACTCCAGCGCTCCGACTCCACCATCCCGACCGCTCTCAACCCATTCCACTTCTTCACACATGACAACGCACCCAGGTCGGTGGACAAATAACAGCTCCTGGACCCTACCCGTCCGTGACCATCCTCCGCCGTCTCGTCGTTCTCAATCCCCTCACACTCGAAATCCCTCTCCCGTGCCGCATCAAAATACCTCCGAACCTCCCTGCTCAATTGCCTCTGGTTCCCCTTCACCGCCAACATAATCCCCTCCCCCTTCCTTGATCTGCTTCGCTATCGCTCGTTGGCATCCCATCGCATCCAACGTCACGATACACCCCGACAATTCCAGCTTATCCAGCAGCTCCGGCACCGCCGTGATCTCGTTCGACTTCTCCTCCGTCTTCACCTGCCCAAGCACCACTGCATTGCCACATGCCCAGGCACTCACCATATGCAACGCCTTCATACCCCGCTTGCGGTCGTGGGAACGCCTCTGCGTCTTCCCGTCAACCGCAATAATCTCACCGCCACTCAGCTTCACAACATCTTCCATCCAGCTCATGAAGCAGTCCTGAAACCCCCTCACCGACAGCGCCGAGATGATTCGTGCAATTGTCGTCCACCGGGACCCCATTGGCCAGCGGAACATAGCGGCGAAGCCACTCCAGCTTCGTGCGCCCAAATTCTTCGATGTCACTCCATCCCTCCGCGCCACTGACCACCGCACACACGCACAGGACGATGACATCAATCAACTCATGCTTCTTGTTTCTATCGACTCGCGGATCCTCCAGCTTTGAGAAATGCTCGATCAAACTTGCAGGGGCCGTCGTGTTCATTTCTTGCCATCTCCATCTCCTTGATGAAGAGGCCATTAGATCACAAAACTTGTTGATGTCAATACATTTTTAGTGATCTTGCCCTGATTTCGCCCCCAGTACTATGCCGGAACCAGAGCAGAAGAAATATTCATGCAGCAGGCACATGAAGCAAGATGGTCTATGGAGAGGATATCTCAGCAGAAAGAAACGATGGGAATATACAAGGACGTGGCCGGCGCGTCCGTCAAGAGAGGTGATTTCATATGCAGGAATTGCGGTCATGCTGAAATTGAAGTCAAGTGCAAGACGAAATATTCTTCAAGGAACGTAGGAGATTATTATATGATTGAATATAGCCACATAAAACGGCACCAGAGAATGAAGGATGAGATTACCAGCGCACCGGTCGTGTTTGCGTTCTATGAGAGAAAAGGACGCTCCGTTCTTATGGATACGTTGAGGATGATCGATTTGAGTTTCTTGCTTGGATCGCGAGACTACAAGAACGGAAGACTATACGATAAAAGGACCAAGTGCATAATGGTTCCATTCCGCTATACGCGCGAGAGATTCGAAGTGCTGGACATCCTTTCCAAGAAACGCAAGAGATAGCGGCCGTCCTCGTAAGCGTGCCGGACCCATGACGGCCGAGCGCTTCGTCGCGGCCTGAACTCCGAAAAGCCATCCGCGCTGACACGATCCGGGCAAGCTACCGGTCACTGCCGATGCGACCGATAATACAGAGCCTTGCCGGCGGCGGACGCATCCCATGAGGCGACCATCGGGCTCAGTCGCCGAGCTCGTCGATGAACTGCCGCGCGGAAACGATGCGCGTACTCCCCATGCGATCGAGAGCCAGCAGATCCCGCTTGTCTCCGGTCACGAGGTAGTGCGCCGCGCCGATCACCGCCATGGCGGGCACCGGGTTGTCGTCAGGGTCGCGCGATGAGTCAACACGAGGTAAATCCTTCAGCACCGTGCTCCGGGAACGCAGGCCGTTCGCCATCCGGCCCGCGTCGGCGGGCTTGAAGTACGGGCGCAGACGAGGGTATCGACTCACCCGGCGGAACTCCTCCAACTGCCAGTCGGACGTGATCAATTCGAAACGGCGTCTGCGCCAAGCCCGGTAGATGCGATCCGGCGGCGTGTCCCGGGTAATCAACGCCGCGACCAGGACACCCGTGTCGAGCACTACCCGCATTGGCCGGAGGCTAGGGCTTCCTCTATCGCAGCGAGAATTTCGCTTTGCGGGTATTCGCCGTTCCGCTCCTTGGCGTCCTCGACCGTCAACTCGAACAACCGTGCCTGCACCGCCTCCCCGACGAAACGGGACAGGCCGCCTTTCCGAGCGCCGGTGGCGCCAAGCCAGGAGCGCAAGGCACGATCCGTTTCCTCGGACACGACAACGGACCACCGGACGTTGCTCATTTCGACCCCCGATATCGTCACCCGCTTCAGAATATGGACTTATGCGTATATGTGCAACGTGTTCCACCCGGTATGTTCATCAAGGGCAAAACAGGCTCGGCAACGGGGACAGGCCGGGAGAGCGGACGGAATGACCCGGTGACCTGGGCGGAAGAGGGACCGGGGCCTGCCCGTGATGCGGTGAAGGCTTTCACACACACCCTTAACGGGAGGATCTCGGTGGAAAGATACGTGCCGTTTCGCAGATTTCCTGGCGGTGGGGGTTCGGAATCGCAAGGCGTCGTTCGCCTTTGATCATGAACAGGTGTTTGCCGCCCGCAAAAGGCCCGGCGAACCCGAACTTGCGCAAACGCCTCACGAGCTCTCGATGCGAGACGGGGGACAGGGCCGCCACTACGCCGCCCTTGTATCGATCTCCGTGATCTCGGCGCTGCCCAGTCGCGGAAGGTCGAGCGATCGTCTCACGCTGAGCCGAGGCGCGTGACGGTTCCCCCGTCCCGACACCACCAGGAGATCGCATCATGAAGACCCATGCCCGTGTCGTGGTCATCGGCGGCGGCGTCGTCGGGGCCGGCACCCTCTACCACCTCGCCAGGAAGGGGTGGCCCGACGTGGTGCTGGTCGAGCGCCGGGAGCTGTCCTCCGGCTCGCTTTCCGGGAGGCAAAGGAGAAAACGGCCGCATTGACGTTCTGCTGCGATCCTGAATGCCGGAGGTCAACTTTCCTCTTTCCCGTATGTCTCCCGATGCAGTCGGGCTGCTGCCTCTCGAGGGGTGATGATCGGGATGCCTTCGACATGGCGAAGAGCCAGCACGTCCTGCTTGTCTCCGGACACGATCAGGTCCGTTCGACCCGCAAGCCCGGTTGCCAGGATGGGGTTGTCCTTCGGGTCCGGCGACAGATTCACTTCCGGCAGTTCGGTGACCACTACGCTGACCGATTCCAGGCTTTGCAGCAGGTCCCTGGCTTCCACGGGCCGGATGTAAGGTTTCAGGCGATCGCGGTCCAGGACCCTCCTCAATTCCTCGATCTGGTAGAGTGACGTGACCAGCGTACAGTCACCGCGTTTGACTGCCGCCAGCAAGCGGCCGGGTGGACCTTCCCCCGCGATCAGGGCGCTCACGAGGACATTGGTGTCAAGAACGATCCGCACGGACTTGGGCCACGGCCTCGTCGGCGAGGGCCTGCGCTTCCTCGCCCGAGAGGTGCCTGTTCCGCTCCCGGATCGTTTCGACGGTTTCCCAGAAGATCGCCTGACGGACCGCACGATCGACAAAATGGGACAGGTCGCCCTTCTTGCCATCGGTCCGGGCCAGATAGCCCCGAACCGTGCGGTCGGTGTCCTCCGATATGACGACGTTCCATCGGACCATGATCGACCTCGGTCAGGTGTTTATGCGCCTGTGCGCATGGTAGATGCCCGGTTCTCACGTGTCGATATTCCGAGGGCGACGTCGTCTGCGAGCACGTGGTCAGCGCCACCGGGAGCTTCGCCCGGCGCACCGGGGCGATGGTCGGTCTGGAGGTGCCGGTCATTCCGGTGCAGCACCAGTACGTCGTGACCGAACCGCATCCGGCGATCCAGGCCCGCCATGCGGCGGGGCTGGCGGAGATGGGGGTGCTGCGCGAGTCCGACGGCTCGTGGTACCTGCGCGAGGAGCGGGGCGGGCTGATCCTCGGCCCCTACGAGGCCGGCGCCCCGGCGTGCTACGTGGACGGTCCTGCCGGGGACTGCGAGTACGAGCTGTTCCAGGAGGACCTCGAACGCCTGGAGCCGCACATCGAGGCGGCCATCCGCCGGGTGCCGGCGTTCGGCGAGGTGGGGGTGAAGCAGGTGTTCAACGGCGCGATCTGCTACACGCCGGACGGCAGCCCGGTCATCGGTCCGGCGTGGGGTCTCGACAACTTCTGGCTCAACGAGGGCCACAGCTTCGGGATCACCGCGGCGGGGGGCGCGGGGTTGCAGCTTGCGGAGTGGATGGTGGAGGGGGAGCCGGGCATCGACATGTTGGGGGTGGACCCGCGGCGCTTCGGCGATTACGCGACGCGGGCCTATCTGGTGAAGAAGAACGAGGAGGCCTACGCCAACGTATTCACCGTCCACTACCCGGACGAGGAGCGCCCTGCCGCGCGCCCGTTGCGTACCGCGCCCTGCCACGACCGGCTGAAGGCGCTGGGGGCGGTGTTCGGCCAGAAGTTCGGCTGGGAGCGTGCGAACTGGTTTGCCCCGGAGGGGTGAGAAATTCGGGGTCTCCGGACTCTGGATACCCGAGGCGGGAGGCCGATGTCATGGACCTGATCACACCCGATGCCCTGCCGGCCGATCCGATCGACGCCTTGCGTGAGCGGGTTCGTTGTGAAGGCGAGATCGAGCGGTTGCGTCGGGAGCGAATCAAGGAGGCCCGCTCGGCGGACGCGAGTTGGAAGCAGGTCGGCGAGGTTCTGGGGATGACGGAGCAATCCGCCTGGGAATACTTCACGCGGAGCACCCGGGCGGCGATTGCCGGTGCTGCCGAAGAGAACGAAGCACTCGGCGAGGACGATGCGGTCGAGCTTTCGGTGGAGGAAGTGCGCGCCGTCCGCCGTCGTCGCAGCTCCGTTTGAGCCCATCCGGATGAAGGTTGTCGTCGATGCCAATGGATTCGTTTCGGCTGCCATTCGGACCGGTCCGCCACATCGTATCGTCCAGGCGTGGCTGGAACGTCGCGACTTCGAAGTAGTGATATGCCCCGCATGATTGGGCGAAGTCCAGGAAGCTCTTGCGAAGCGTCCACGGTTGCGCCGCTGGATCGAGCTTCCTGTCGCCGAGCTGTACGTCGAGACCATCGCGGCCGTCGTGGATCTGGTTCCCAACGCCGGCGAGCACGAGCTCGAAGACCTCCCGGGCACCGTCCCGGCCTCCCGAGTGAACCAAGCCGCGGATTTTTTAAAATCTGTCTACCTTCGGCAGACAAGAACATCGCCATTCCCGCTCTTCGCGTAGCTGGCGATTCTCCCGACGCAGCCGTCGCAACCCCTCGCGCTCAACGCTCGTCGGACCGTCCTCGCGACGACCTTCATCGCGATCGGTCTGACGCACCCAGTTGCGGATCGCCTGCGATGAGCACCCGAACTCGCGAGCGAGTTCCCCGTGCGTGCGACCGGACCGCACCAACTCCACCATCTGGCGCCGGCACCCCGGCGCGTACGGCGCATGTCTTTCTGCCATCCGGACACCTCCTCTGCACAATGGTCAGGTGTCCAGAAAACCGGGAGAAGAATCCGCCTCACCGCCAGTGATACGACAGGGCACGCCATGATGCGATAACCGATTCTATTGTCGAATGTTTTTCTTCCGTTTCGCGGCCTCCCGACCCTTGCATCCCCGTCACGTCTGCGTTCCAATACGCACCGATTCGATGCCTGTCGTGTGCGGTTTGATGACGGATTCTCTGCGCCCTCCGGCGCCGGAAACGTCCTGCGGGGAGGCGCCATGCCCAGACGAAGCGAGCGCAGGCTCACCAAGCGGACCGTCGATGCGCTCACCGTCGAGACCAAGGATACCGTCTTCTGGGACCGGGACCTGGCCGGCTTCGGGGTGCGGGTCCACGCCACGGGCCGCAAGGTCTACGTGGTGCAGTCGCGGGGACCGACCGGGCCGAAGCGGGTGACCCTCGGACGCCACGGCGCGCTGTCCGCCGACGAGGCGAGGAAGCGCGCGGCCGTCGTCATCGACCGCATCAAGCGCGGCGAATCTCCCGTTCCCGCACCATCCGAGCCCGAGCTCACCGTGGCCGATCTCGCCGAGCGCTACCTGCGCGCCCATGTCCTGGTGCACTGCAAGCCGAGCACCGCCGAGACGTATCGGTCCGTGCTCGACAGGCACGTCTTGCCGGCGATGGGCGCGCGGTCGGGCGCAGCGAGATTGCGGCGCTCCATCACCAGCTTCGCGATATGCCCACGATGGCCAATGCGGCGATCGACGTCCTCTCGAAGATGTTCTCGCTGGCCGAGGCGTGGGAGCGGATCCCGCCTGGACGGAACCCGTGCCGGTCGGTGCGCCGCTACAAGACCCGCACGCGCGAGCGGTTTCTGACGCCGGAGGAGCTCCGGCGCCTGGGCCGCGCATTGAGGGACGCGGAGGCGGACGGCTCGGTGTGGCCGCCCGCAGTCGCCGCGATCCGCTTGCTGCTGCTGACCGGATGCCGGCGTTCGGAGATCCTGACGTTGCGTTGGGACGACGTGGACCGCACGGCGGGGGAGCTGAGGTTGCGGGACGCCAAGGCGGGTCCGCGCATGGTGCCGCTGACCCGGCCGCTGGCGGCGGTGCTCGACGGCATCGCCCGAGTGTCCGGCAACCCGTGGGTGGTGGTCGGGAAGAGACGGAACGGCCGTCTGACGAACCTCGACCCCTGCTGGCAGCCCATTCGGGCCAAGGCCGGACTTGAAGACGTCCGGATCCACGACTTGAGGCATTCGTATGCGTTGAGAGCGCTGGCGCTCGGCGAGAGCCTGCCCGCGATCGGGAAGCTGCTGGGCCACCGGAAGGTGTCGACCACGGCCCGGTACGTCCATCTGATGCAGGGCGCGGCGAAGGCAGCGGCAAGCCGGGTGGGCGACAGCATCGGCGCCCATCTTGAGACACGGAGCGCGGAAGCGGCGTAAGCACGAGGACGAGGGCAGGTCCGGCTATGGCGACGTTGCAGTATCGAACGCTCTCGAACCGCACGGTCGAGCGGTTGAAGGCGGAGAAGGACACGGTGTTCCGGGACCGGGAGTTCACCGGCTTCGGGGTGCGGATCTATCCGACGGGCGGCAAGGTCTACGTCGTGCAGGCGCGGGGACCGGGCGGGCCGAAGCGGATGACGGTGGGCCGGCATGGGGTGCTCGGGGCGGAGCAGGCGCGTCGGCGCGCGGCGCTCATCATCGCCCGGGTGAAGGCGGGCGAGGCGCCGGTGCCCGAACCGACGGCGGCCCGGGAGGCCGGGGGGCCGACGGTGGAGGAGCTTGCGAGGCGGTATCTCGAAGAGCACGTGGCGGTGCGCTACAAGCCGAGCGCCGCGGCGTCGGCCCGCACGGTGGTCCACCGGCACATCGTGCCGGCACTCGGCAAGCTGCCGCTGGCGACGGTGGAGCGCGCGCAGGTCACGGAGCTTCATCACCGGCTGTGCGAGACGCCGTTCGTTGCGAACAGGGCGGTGGCCACCCTGTCGCTGATGTACCGGCTGGCCGAGGGTTGGGGGATGGCGCCGGAGGGGTGCAACCCGTGCCGGTGCATCGTCAAGTACCCCGAGCGCAAGCGGGAGCGGTTCCTGACCGACGCGGAGTTCACCCGCTTGGGGAAGGTATTGGACGAGGCCGGGACCCGGGGCGGCGCCTCGGCGCCCGCGGTCGCCGCGATTCGCTTGCTGATGCTGACCGGATGCCGCAAGTCGGAAATCTTGCGCTTGCGCTGGGAGGACGTGGCGCTCGATGCGAACGAGCTGAGGCTGCCCGATGCGAAGACGGGCGCCCGAGCAGTGCCCTTGTCGCCCTCGGCGGTGAGGCTGCTGGCCGGTCTGCCGCGCGTGCCCGGCAATCCGTGGGTCATTCCCGGCCGCAAGCCGGGCATGCATCTGCGCGACCTCGACGATGCCTGGAAGATCCTCCGGGCGCGCGCCGGACTGGACGACGTCCGCATTCATGACCTGCGCCATTCGTTCGCGTCGAGGGCGCTGGCGCTCGGCGAGAGCCTGCCGATGATCGGCAAGCTGTTGGGCCACGGCAAGATCGAGACGACTGCGCGCTATGCGCATCTTGCGCGCGATTCGGTGCACGAATCGGCGGGCAGGGTCGCCGAGAGCATCGCGGCGGACGTCTTGGCGAATCGGTGAACTGAAGCCGGGAGGAGAAAGTTGCCTCGCACGTCGCCGGTCTTCATCATGAACCTGGAAGGATGGCTTCGCCGGCCCGACTGTTCGCGGGGTGGAGCACGATGCGGGATTCCGCACCCGCCAGTGAAAGGCAAGGGCTGCAGGACGCGATTGCGCGCAAGAGGGACGAGCTGCGGGCGATCGAGCAACGGCGGGCCGCCGTTGAGCGCGAACTCCGGCGCCTCGAGGCGGAGTTCGCGACCTTCGATGCGCCACACCCGGAGACCCCCGGTGAATTCTCCGGTCCCGGAGACTTGATCCCGGCGACCGCGGCCGGGAAAGTCGCACTGTTTCGAGCCCTGTTCCGGGGCCGGGAAGACGTCTTCCCGGTGCTGTGGACCAACCGCCGGACCGGGCGGACCGGCTATGCGCCCGCCTGCGGCAACGAATGGATGCGGGGGGTCTGCGAAAAGCCGCGCATACGCTGCGGAGAGTGTCCGAACCAGGCGTTTCTCCCGGTTCGCGACCGCGTGATACTGGACCATCTTCGGGGACGCCACGTGGCCGGCGTCTACCCCATGCTCCCCGACGAGACATGCTGGTTCCTCGCGGTGGATTTCGACAAGGGCGGCTGGAAACAGGATGTCGCCGCGTTCCGTGGCGCGTGCGAAGCCGCCGGACTGCCCGTCGCGGTCGAGCGGTCGCGCTCGGGCAACGGAGCGCACGCCTGGTTCTTCTTCGATGCGCCCGTATCCGCGGCGGCAGCCCGCCGGATGGGCTGCCACCTGATTACGCGGGCGATGTCGAGGCGGCACGGGCTCGGCATGTCCTCCTACGATCGGCTGTTCCCGAACCAGGACACCATGCCTCGCGGCGGTTTCGGCAACCTCATCGCCCTGCCGCTGCAACACGAGCCGCGCGCTGGAGACAACACCGTTTTCGTCGACGACGGCTTCCGCCCCTTTCTCGACCAGTGGGCGTACCTCGCCGGTGTGCGGCGGATCCCGTCCTCGACGGTCGAGCGCATCGCGGCGCAGGCCCTGCGAGACGGCCAAGTGCTCGGGGTCCGATCGAGCGGGATGGAGGAAGGGGACGGCACGGCGGAGCCCTGGCTTCTCGCGCCGTCGCGCGGGTCGATGCTTCCGGCGCCGACCGTCGAGGAGTCGGTCCCGGCCCGGATCGAAGCCACTCTGGCGCAACGGCTGTTCATCGACAAGACCGGTCTGCCGTCTCCGATCCTTGATGCCCTCAAACGCCTTGCCGCCTTCCGCAATCCGGAGTTCTACCGCAAGCAGGCCATGCGGCTTTCGACTGCGCTGACGCCGCGCGTCATCGCCTGCGCCGAGGATTTCCCCCGGCACGTGTCGCTCCCGCGAGGATGCGCGGACGATGCGGCCGCGCTGCTTCGGGCCTTGGGTTCGACGCTCGATGTCGACGACCAACGGGAAGCCGGGCAGCCCATCCGGTACCGTTTCCGGGGCACGCTCACCGAGCTTCAGGAGGTCGCCGTTCGCGCGTTGCTAGCGCATGACGTCGGCGTTCTGGTCGCTCCACCCGGTGTCGGCAAGACGGTGGCCGGCATCCGGCTGATCGCCGAACGAGCCAGAAATACGCTCGTGCTCGTACACCGGCAGCCTCTTCTCGACCAGTGGATCGCGCAGCTCGCGATGTTCCTGGATGTCGAGCCCGGGTCCATTGGTCGTATCGGGGGCGGCAAGCGCCACGTGACCGGGCGGATCGACGTCGCCACGATCCAGAGTCTGGTGCGCAAGGACGTCGTCGTCGATCTCGTGGCCGGTTACGGTCACGTGGTGGTGGATGAATGCCACCACATCCCCGCTGTCTCGTTCGAACGGGTGCTCTCGGAGGTCCGGGCGCGCTACGTGACCGGACTGACGGCGACGCCGAAACGCCGAGACGGACAGCATCCGATCCTTGAGATGCAGCTCGGTCCGGCGCGCTATGTCGCTGACCGGAGGTCGCCGGCGGCCGCATCCCTGTTCACGCGCCGGCTGATCGTTCGAGAGACGGGCTTCGAGTTCGGGGGCGGCGATACCGGCCACCCGATCCAGATCGTCTATCGGCTGCTTGCCGGCGACGAGCGAAGGAACGCCCTCATCCTGGACGATGTCATCGGCTCCCTTGAAGCCGGGCGCTCGCCGATCGTGCTGACCGAGCGAAAGGACCATCTCGATTTTCTCGCCGACCGACTGCGAGGGTTCACCAGGCATCTGATCGTGCTCAGGGGAGGGGTCGGCGCGAAGAAGCGCCAGGAAGCTCTGGCCGCCCTCGATGCCGTACCGGAGGGCGAGGAGCGTCTGGTCCTCGCGACAGGTCGTTATATCGGCGAGGGCTTCGACGACGCGCGGCTGGACACCCTGTTTCTGACCATGCCGGTCTCGTGGCGGGGCACTATCGTACAATACACGGGGCGGCTGCATCGCTCGCATCCCGGCAAGAGGGAAGTGCGGATCTACGACTACGTCGACCGGTGCGTTCCCGTGCTGGCCCGGATGTACGAGCGGCGGCTCGCGGGCTATCGATCGATCGGCTACGACTTCTCCGACGAAACAGTCCCCTGATGATGAGGACGGCGCGGCTCCGCACCCTGGGTTGTCGTCATCCCATCTACCGTCTGACGCGGCTACATCCATATCCTCGCCGAGGCTTCGCCGGCGAGGATGTCGGCGGACACGATTCCATCATCGTTCTCGCTCGACTCCATCGCCCTGCGCACAATCGCCGCGTTGGCTCCTGCCTGCTACCGAGGCCGGTGGCCCCGATGGCCCGACCGGTCGTGCCTCTCACCCGTGCCAGCCTCACCGCTGAGCGGTTTCTGTTCTCACACCCCACGCACCACGGGTGCAATCCTTGTCAAAGCCGCGACGGCGCGCGAAGGGCTGCGCCCGGAGGCGATGAATCCGACCGAATCAACACCCGGTCATGCCGGAAACGGCAGCGACCATTCCGGTCGCTTGTCCAATCGATTGATATTCCTACGATTAGTAGCTGTCCGCGACCGTTTTGGTCGCTTCCCGTGTCACAAACGTTCTCTCGACAGCCTTGCGCTCGACGGTGAGAAGGCGCATTCCGGTTGCTCGCTCGTTCTCATGGGATTTGCGGCTTCCGGCGAATTCGCGAAGGAATTTGCGCTCCACATGGCGTGGAATAGATCCGATTCGTGACGGGAACCGGCCGTCGCTGCACCGAGCCAGAGGAGATGCTGGTCATATCTGTACGTTCGCCCGGAACCCGATCGAGTGCGGATAGTGTTCGACAGCCATCGGTTCCAACCGATTTCCCTACGAAACCGGTTCCGATTCGTACGCGTTCCGACACCGCGTCGGGCGGGCTTGGGGTCCGTTTTCCCGCCAATCCACTCGCCCCGGCGGCTGAATGAGTGTAAGCGTGTCGTATGACATGAGGAGACGTGATGCGCCACGGGGCGGTGACATGGGTCTTTTCATATGAAGATCAGCCTGTTGAGCGAACTACGAAGCGCTTACGCGTTCCCATCATGATGATACGCAAGCGAGGGAAGGAGGCGGTCTCGGAGCGCAGCCGAGCTCGCGCGGGCCGATGAGGGCACCACAGGTGCGTCGGGTGTGAGAACAGAAACCGCTCAGCGTTGAGGATGGCACGGGTGAGAGGCACGACCGGTCGGGCCATCGGGGCCGACGGTTTCGATGGAGGGGAGTCGATGCGGGCCATTGTAATCTGTCACTATAGCCTTTAGATTTCTGACAAGATCATGCTCGGACACCACAGATGTCCAGCTTGTCGAGCCGAATCCTGGAGCACGCTTCGGCCCTTCCCGAGGCCACCCCGCTGTGCCCGAGTGCCCTGCTTCACTTGGGAAATCGGGTAGCGGTCGATCAGGCGCTCTCCCGGCTCGCCCGATCCGGACAGCTCATGCGGATCTGCCAGGGTGTCTACATGCTGCCCGTCGAGACCCGCTTCGGCCCCTGCGCCCCTTCGGTCGAGAAGGCGATCGCCTCGCTCTCGTCGCTCTGGGGCGAGGCCATCGTTCCATGCGGCGGAGCCGCCGCCAACGCTCTCGGCCTCACCACCCAGAACCCGGTGCGATCCGTCTATCTGACCTCCGGACCGAGCCGCCGGCTGCACTTCGGCGCGCTGACCGTACAATTGCGTCATGCCCCGCGCTGGCAGATGGTGGCGCCCCATCGGCCGGCCGGTGATGCCGTCCGCGCCCTTGCCTGGCTCGGCCCCCGGGAGGTCGAAGCCGGACTCGAAGCGGTCGTGCCCAAGCTCTCCACCGAGGACTTCGGCGAGCTGGCCGCCGCACGGGCGCTCCTGCCGATCTGGATGGCGGAGCCCCTGAGCGCGCTGGTCGCGCATGGTTGACGCCGCATTCCAGGCGCTTCGGCGGAAGACAAACGTCACGCGTTGAGGGTCGCCCAAGGGCTGAGCGGCCGCAGGGCGCATCTTCTTGAGAAGGACATCTGGGTCGTACAGACGCTGAGCGTCCTGTTCGATGCACTCTTCGGCACGGACCTCGTATTCAAGGGCGGCACCTCTCTGGCGAAAGGCTACCAAGTGCTCCGCCGATTCTCCGAAGACGTCGACATCACCTGTGACATCCGCGCTTTCGCCCCGGACTTGGCCGCCGATGCCGGCGAGGAGGCGCTTCCTCCCACGCGCAGCCAGGAGCGGCGGTGGTCGAGGGCCATTCGGGCGCGGCTCTCGACATGGGTGGAGGAACAGGCGCTGCCGATCATCGAAGATGGTCTTCACTGCGCCGGCTTCGCCGCACGGCTTTGGGCCGACGGGGAGAAGGTTCATATCGACTACGAGTCCGTGCTCGCAGGAGGCTACGGCTTCGTCGAACCCCAGGTGATGGGGGAGTTCGGCGCGCGTTCGACGGGCGAGCCCCGCGAGCTTCGGCCGGTCGTGTGCGATGCGGCGGCCTTCCTGCCGGATCTGACGTTTCCCACCGCACGCCCGTTCACCATGCTGGCCGAACGCACGTTCTGGGAGAAGACGACCGCCGTGCACGTCTTCTGCCGGCAGGAACGGTGCCGCGGGGACCGCCTGTCCAGGCACTGGCACGATCTGGTCCGGCTGGACGACGCGGGCATCGCCGCAATGGCCTTGGCCGACCGTGCCCTTGCACATGCGGTCGCGCGCCACAAGGCGATGTTCTTCCCGGAAAAGGACGCTGCCGGGAACCGGATCGACTACGAGGCGGCGGTCTCGGGCGGGCTGCAACTGGTCCCCACCGGCCCCGCACGCGAGGCGCTTGCCGACGATTACCGCGCAATGCTCGGCGACGGCATATTGCCCGACGACAGCGAACCGTTCGAAGCGCTCATCGAACGATGCGCCGATATCGAGGCAAGGGCCAACGAGCTTGAAGCCGATGACGGGTAGCTTCCCGAGGCGGGCCGGGTCGCGGGCTTGCAGCCGTATCGTCGCCGGGCAATGGTCGAGTTTGAAATGTGACCCAGGGGAAGGAGAAGCGACGTGAATGAAGCATATGAGCGCGACATCGTGCGGTACTGGTCCGGGCTCGCGATCCTTGAGCGGCTCTCGGAGATCGGGACAGCGCTCACGAGCGAGGAGGTCGCCACCATCCTTGGGGTGCGGAGCGTGAAGGGGATCGGATCAGCGCTCTCGGGAACGAGGTCCTCGCTCGGCGAGGCGGGGATCCGGCTCAACGAGGCGGTCCGCCGGCACTCGGGGCACGGATACACGGCCTGGACCGCAGGCCCGCGAATCCGGCAGGCACGGCATGCACTCGAACACGCCCGTCGAAGGTGGACGAGGAGGGAACGGCGGGACTCGGTGCCCGTCGAGGAGGCGCCACCCGAGCACCCGGGGCCGGTGCTCGTGCTCCGCGCGCTCAAGTCGAGGGAGACGATGTACCGGATCGACGGCACGATGGCGGATCTCGACGCGATCCTGAAGGACGAGGGGTTCGAAATCGGAGATGAGGGTTTCGACTCGATCGGGGAGATCTTCATCGACCGGATTGAACCTGGCCACGACGCCTGCGCACAACCGGCGCCCGAGGGGTACGGCGAGAACGGAATCTGGGTGCGTGGGGCGCACGATTACGCGCAGCCTCGGGTTGCCGGGGCGATCGGCTCCGGGCGGTACCCGACCATGAGCGCCTGGATTGGAGAGGCAACCTGGGTCGAACGAAGGATCGTGCTCATGGACGCAGCACGGCAAGTGGAGGAGATGCGTGCGAAGTTCTGGCTGACTGAAGAGATCAATGGACGGTGGCAGGGCGTCGATCAGGAAAAGCGCTTCCGCTATGTGCACTGGATCGGCGCGCGCGGGTTGTCCGGGCCGCGCAGCGCGCCCCCGCTTCGGATGCGGCTTCGATGCTGGTACGAGATCGTGATCGAGACCGGGAAGCGCAAACGGATCGTACTCCGAGAGGAAGGACTGCGCGGTGACGACGCACGCACGGTGGCCCGCGCAATCGACCGCTGGCGCAAGGCCCAGGAGAGGCACGCAAACGAGCTGGTCGTAGTGCGAGAGATCCGGATCGCGAAGAGCCAGCCACGACCGATGGTCCCGCGGGAGACGAGCCGGGCGGTACACGCGAGGAAAGTTCCAGATTGAGCCACTATCGTCACCGCGCCCGGGAGACGGTGCCGGTGCCGCTGCCGCCGATCGAGAATGCGGCGTTCGTCGCCTTCTCTCACCCCGGCAGCGATACTCGGAGCGGAGCGGATCGCTTTCGGCACCGCGGGGGTTTGGTCGCATAATTCCTGCCGGCTGCGGCGCTGGTTGCCGGCCACCGTCCGGGCGGCGGGCGCGCTGAACGGTCGGCAGAGCCCTCGCCCCGGATGAGGGGACGGCGGAGAGCAGAGCGGGGGAGCACCCGGAACCCGGAACGATGGCCGAGACTCGTCTTGCAGCGCTGGTCGGACGTCTGGTCTCCCTGCCGGGGCACTTCGACGTACCCGTCCTCCTGGAGGACGTGAGGCCGCTCGGCGCGGACGGTTCCACCGGCTACGAATGCCGCGTCCGACTGCCCGACGGCGGGCTGGACGAGGCGGTCATCTCCTCCGAGGAGGCTGCGGCAGTTGCCGGAGCGGTTGCCGCGGCCGGAGAGGGCGCGCAGGAAGCCCCGGCCACCCCGCCCGCGGACCCCGAGAAGCTGCGGCTCCTGATCGAGTCCGCCCGCATCCGCCTCGCTCATGCCCACGACCGCCAGTTCGCGGTCAGCCTCTCCGGCATCCGCACCCTGCCGCACCAGATCGAGGCGGTCTACCGCAAGATGCTGCCGCAGCCGCGGCTGCGCTTCCTGCTCGCCGACGACCCCGGCGCGGGCAAGACGATCATGGCCGGCCTCCTCATCAAGGAGCTCAAGCTCCGCGAGGCCGTCGAGCGCTGCCTGATCCTCGTTCCTGCGCCGCTGACCATCCAGTGGCAGGACGAGCTGCTGCGCTTCTTCGGCGAGCCGTTCCAGATCATCCACTCCGCGAACGACCAGCAGCAGCTCCTGAACCTGTGGGAGCGCGAAGCGCAGGTCGTCTCCTCCATCGACTACGCGAAGCAGGACGAGGTCCGGGAGCGGGTGTGGCGCCAGCATTGGGACCTCGTCATCATCGACGAAGCGCACAAGTGCAGCGCCGTCACCAAGCGCTCCGCCGGCCGCGGCGACGAGGTCGAGCGCACGAAGCGCTACCAGCTCGCCGAACGGCTCTCCGAGCATTGCGACCACCTGCTGCTCCTGACCGCCACCCCCCATCACGGCGACGACGACCGGTTCGCGCATTTCATCCGCCTCATCGACCGGGACCTGTTCCCCGAGCCCCATCGCTTCGGCGAGGAAGCCGGACGGGTCCGGCGCGACGTCCTGCAACTCGGCGAGGACTGCCCGTGGTCGCTCCGGCGGCTGAAGGAAGATCTCAAGGACCTGCACGGGCGCCGGCTGTTTCCGGATCGGCACGTGCACACCGTCAGCTTCGACCTCGGCGCCGAGGAGTACGCCATCTACAAGGCGGTCACCGCCTACATCAACGAATTCCTGCCGCAGGCGGCCGGGCGGCGAAAGAACAGCGTCGCCCTCGTGCGCACCGTCTTCCAGCGTCGGCTGGCGAGCTCGACGCGCGCGATCCACGAATCGCTGCGCCGCCGCCGGACCCGGCTCGAAGAGCTCGTCGAGGAGCTCGACCGCCTGCCCCCTGCCCGCCGGACCAAGCGGCTTGCACAGATCTCCGGCCGGGTCGCCGATGCGGAGCAGGACGAGGACGATCTCGACGAGGCGGCCCGTGACACGATCATCGACGAGACCACCGCGGCACTCGAACTGGATCAGCTCCGGGCCGAGGTCGTAGCGCTCGGGGACCTGGCGGCGCGCGTCGGCCGGGTGCGCGAAGACGGCCACGACTCCAAGCTCATCGCGTTGCGCCAGTGCCTGGAGCGGGCGGAGTTCGAGGAGTTGAAGGACGGGCGCGGCAAGCTGCTCGTCTTCACCGAGCACCGGGACACGCTGAACCACCTGCGCGACCACCTCGAATCCTGGGGCTGGTCGACCTGCGAGATCCACGGCGGGATGAACCCGCGCGACCGCAAGCAGGCCCAGGAAGATTTCCGGACCAGCCGTCAGATCTGCGTGGCGACGGAGGCGGCCGGCGAGGGCATCAACCTCCAGTTCTGCCACCTGATGGTCAACTACGACCTGCCCTGGAACCCGACCCGCCTCGAACAGCGGTTGGGCCGCATCCACCGCATCGGACAGTCACGTGACGTGTATGCGTTCAACTTCGTCGCCACCTCGTCGGAGGACGGCCAGCCGGTCATCGAGGGGCGCATCCTGGAGCGCCTGCTGAGCAAGCTGGACCGGATGCGCGATGCGCTCGGTGACCGCGTGTTCGACGTCGTCGGCGAGGTGCTCTCCCTGAACAAGGTCAACCTGCCGGAAATGCTTCGGGAAGTGGCCTGTGAGCCGCGGCGCCTCGACGACTACCTCGACGCGATCGAGCGGATCGATCCGAAGCAGCTCGAGCTGTACGAAGACGCGACCGGCATCGCTCTCGCCCGCGCCCACGTGGACTTCTCCGCCTTCGCGCGGGCGAACCTGGAGGCGGAGGAGCGGCGGCTGATGCCGCGTTACGTCGAATCCCACTTCCTGAACGCGGCCCGGGCGGTGGGCCTGCGGACGGAGGCGAGGGCGGACGGACTGTGGCGGATCGAGCACGTGCGCGCCGATCTCCGCTCCGATCGCCTCGCCGCGGTCCGGCGCCTGGGAAAGCCCGAGGCGGGCTACCGCAAGCTGACCTTCTACAAGGAACACCTGCAGCAGGATCGGCATCTCGATGCCGTGCTCCTCGGCCCCGGACACCCGATCTACGGCGCTGTGGACGAGAAGTTGCAGGAGCTCCTTGGCGAGCGGCTTGGCGGGCAGGCGGCGGCCGTGTACGTGGACCCGCTCGGGGAAGCGCCCTGGCGGCTCCACTTCTACGAGATTTCGATACGCGGTCAGACCACCAGAGGCGAGGCGACGACGATACACGCCGAGTTGGTGGCCTTGCGGGAGGAGATCGGGGAAGGCATCGACGCCGCGGACCGCTACCGCATCATTCCGGCGGACGCGCTCATCGATCTGCCCGCCCATCCGCACCCGCCCGAGACCTTGTCCGAGATCGACCAAAGCCCCATCGGCGACCACGTCAAGGCGACGATCCAGATGGAGCGACGGCGGGAGGCGCAAGCCGAGCGCGGCCGTTACGCGGACGTGGCGCGCGACTATCTCGGGAAATCCTTCGCCGCCCGCGTCCGGGCGTCACAGGATCGGGTGATGGGGCTACGCGCCCGGGAGCCGAAGGAGCCGGAAGTGACGCTGGCCCGCCAGCGCGCGGAGCAGGACTTGGCGGATCTCGAACGCACGCAGAGGGAACGCCTCGCCGGCATCGAGCGGCTCCGCATCGCCCGGCATGGCCCGGGGCTCCACGTCGCGAGCTGCCTGGTGCTGCCGCCCGACACGGATACGGATCGCTTCCTGGAGCTCGTCGAAGAGCCCGACCCGGCGTTGAAGCGGCGGGTCGAGCTTGCCGCGGAGGACGTCGTCGTCGCCTGGGAGGAGGCGCAGGGCCGCGAATGCGAGCGGGTCGGCCACCAGAAGATCGGCTTCGACGTTCGGAGCCTTGCGCCGCCGGACCCCCAGACGGGCTATCGGGACCCGGTGGCCGGCGTGCGCCGCATCGAGGTCAAGGGCCGCAAGCGCGGTCAGCCCGTCCGGCTGACCACCAACGAGTGGTTCAAGGCCCGGCAGCTCGGGGACACGTACTGGCTCTACGTGGTCTGGGATCCGCTGGACGACCCGGACCCGGTTCCGTTGATGATCCGGAACCCTGCCAAACACCTGGACTACGCCAAGCGCGAGGTTGTCGCCGCCCGGTATTACGACCTGCCCGCGGAGGCGGTGGAGCGGGCGGCGCGGGCGCAGAGAGAGGGGGAGCGGCGGTGAGGGGCGGGAACCGGCGCGGCGCGGAGATCACCGGCGCCCGTTGACGCGAATCCGGTGCTCCGTTACGTTCGCACCGTGAAGAACATCATCGGCCTCACTGCCGGGGGAGGTCGCGCCGTGGCTGCGGATCCGGGCCACCGAGAACGGGCGTAGCGTTTCCGAATGACTGGCCGACCGCCGACCTGCTCGAAGGGATGTGGCGCCCCGGATGGCGAATACGAAGTCGCGATGGAGTGCTTCCCAGCCGAAAACTCCCGTGGAATGGGGAATCGGACGATCGCAAGCCGAAAGGGAGTCTGTGCGAAATACATGAGCGCTTACTGATGATGAAATGCATTGATCAACTTCTTGAGCACCAACAACTTGAGAGGCGTCAACGAGACGCAGACGTCAGGCTCGCTCAAGTGCATAATCAGTTGAAGGAACGGCAAGATCTGTTTCAAGACAGGCAAGTTGCAGCATACCTGTCGGGTTCTCTCGGTCGGGGAGACGTAGGCAAATTATCGGATCTCGATCTATTTCTTATTACGACAAAACCGGACTCCGAAAGAAAATGGCTCGACGATCTGGAAATTTTGTCTTTCATCATGCAGATAAACAAATGTCTTGAATATGGTCCTTTCAGTAATGACGGGAAGTACCTCAAAGTCTATTCTCTCGACAATATGCTGGAGGCCCTGGGTGCTCCACAGGACGACAGCGAGAACCTGTTTACTGCTCGAATGTTGCTTCTGTTGGAAAGCCGGTGCGTCTGCAACCAATCGCTTTATGATGGCGTAGTGGATCGTATTCTACGGCACTATTTTCGGGACAGCCGAGGTAAAAGTACATTTCGGCCGTTGTTTCTTTTGAACGACCTGCTTCGATATTGGCGTACCTTGTGTCTGAACTATGAACTTATTCGAGATAATCCCAGCAGGCCTTGGAGAAAGAAAAACATCAATCTCAAATTCAGTCGCATGTTGACGATCTTCGGAACCGTACTTCCAATTATCACAAAACAGATACACGACATTGCCAGTGCACGAGAATTCGTGAAACTTTCTCCTCATCGGAGATTCGCCCGTGGATTGGATTTTCTGGAAGATGACGATCTTAATGGCAGATATGGAATATTCCTGAATGACTATGAGAGATTTCTGTGCTTGAAGGAAGAAATGAAAGACAACCAGGAATTTCCAGAAAACGAACTCGATCAGGTTCGTGACGCTACATCACGATACTCCAGCTTCATATACCATGCTCTTGTACATGACAGAATTGAATCGGAATACAGACGGTATCTGGTCCTGTGAGCAGCAAGTCTAAAAATCCTCCCAATTTCATATTTCTGGAGTTTCTCGATCCGGAAATCAATACCCTTTTGTCCGGGTTGAAGCATGAATTCGGGAATTCAGAGGCGGGGAACGACATCCATATTACCGTTCGCGGACCTTATTACAGAAGAATATCAAGGGAGGACATCGTCAAGTATGAGCATATCGTCAGGGATGATCCGATACTCATCCACGGAGTGGACATATTTCAGAATCACACGGAGAATGTCGTATACATTCGAGTACGTAGTGATTCGTTGAAGAAAATTTGGTGGAAGCCGGATTTTCCCGTAAAGGAATTCGGATTTAACCCGCATATTACTCTACACAAGACATGTGATATCGAATTTGCAAGAACCATTTCGAATTTCCTTAAAGAGGAAGATATTAAATTGATCTGTCATGATTTCCGCTTGGTTACTTTCTCTTCAAAGCAGGGGGATTTCTTCCCTCTCGATTCAGAGTCTCGGAATCGGCATTTCCGGGAGCTCTCGAATCGCGGACTCGTCCACCCGGATATATTACATCGAGCTGCAAATGTCGTTGAGGAATACAGAAAAGGACATATTCAGAAATGAACTGCTCGTGGGTAACGCGAACATGGGGAGAGTGCCGTTGAAAGCGATCGGAGATTGTGGTGACATATACCTGCCGAATCAATCGGGAGCCAATTCTCGCAGCTCGGATTCATCACATAGTCCAACAAAGAGACCATCTGGTAATGGTGCAGTTCCTAAAATTACAATTACGAAACTTGCCAGCTTGTGACGTGATTCATGAAACATTTTCATAAAATTGTGAATGTCAATCTGAGACGGATATGGAGAAGATTCAGGATGTGTATGCCAGTCACCCACGTAATGAAGCCCTTCCTTGAACAGTCGTTTTATCTCTCTGCGTTCAGCTCGGCGATTCGGCGCAAAGGTGGTCGGTGTACGTCGGTCCGTTCGTCGAGGCCCTGTCGCTCGTTCGATCCAGATGTTTTTGCCTTCAAAGCGCGCGAAGAGCTGGCCTCCAGCTTCGCGGCTATTCGAATGTAACTGTCGATGGCGCTCCAGATGCTTGATCGTCGCTTTCGTGAAGATGAGGATCTGGCCCGACTCTTCTAACGTGTATTTGATCACATCGCATAAGCTCGGCGCGCGCAGACCGGACATGATCCGGAGGCAGGCCACTCTCGCTCCATGGTCAAACCGCCGATGCCCGGATCGCCCATTTCTTCGACCCAACTAGCGGCCCAAGTACCGCCCTGAAGCTCGATGCGGCGACGAAAACCAATCCAGATACGATGGCGGCTCGTCGAAGGCGGATCGATGAGTACATCGACTGCGGTTTCCGAAAGGAGGGCGTGGGCCCAGCATAGCTCCGCGGGACCATAAGGAGTAAACAATGCACCACAAGCAGGAATCTGAAGTCCGTCACCACCAGCCGGCCAGTCCGTTACTACGATGTGCGGACGTCCTTTATCAGTCATGCCGCATCGTAAACATGCCGCACCCCGAGGAATAAGTAGTGCGTGGGCAGCAGCGGCATTAGGCTCAAGCCAGCCATACAGGACCGGAGGAAAATCGTCAGCTCTTTGCTGAAGATCATTCAAGTAGCTCTCGGCTGCCCAATTGCCCATTGTGCTTACGACCAGACTACAGCGAGCCAGCTCATCCGTAAAGTGGTCATGCCCGTCAGAACCGACTCGCACCCGCCGCCAAGTAACACTGCATAAGTGTGGATACGCCTTTTCAATCTCACGTGCCAACTCTGGAGCTTTGGGACGACCAACAGACTGCGCTCCCAATTCGTGTCGACCTGTATTCGGCCAGTCCATAACGCCAGGATCAACAAGCAACAGGTTGCCAATGCCGGCTTTGGCCAGAAGCCGGGCAAGCGATGCGCCCACGGAGCCACAGCCTAGAATTGCGACGCACGTCTTACGCAAGCGCACCTGCTGCGGATCCTGATCTCGGCCGTGGATCCAGAGATGATCGGCACGTTTAACGGATGCTTTCACTACCTTTGTGGCTCCGGACAGATAACGTTCAATCAGGAGTTTCCTTGGCATACGCCCTGGGCGGAAGCCCTTCGTCCTCTGATTTATCCCTCGGTTCCATGCTCCCGTCCCCCGTGGCGGCCGCACGGTCACAGCGGCAAAGCAAGCGCCGTTGGGTGTCGGGGCTCCTAAGAATACATCGATCTCGTCCGGCTCCGATGCAGCTAGATCCTCCAGAGCCTTCTCGGATTCTGGCGACCGGTTTCGGGCCAATAATGCCCGTACGTCGGCGGTCGTGGTTGGGTACTCCGCTGGAACAAGTGGTTCCGGTAACCAGATCAATACGCTTTCATGAAATTCGTAGTCCTGAACTTTATTCTTTCCTGCGCCCTGCCGCTCTAACCAACGACGCATAACCTCTTGACTTTCACCGATGATTCGTTTGCCTTGCCCGCGCCATATAAACACGTGGCGGCTGGGCCCCGACGGTTCCAGCAAGCTAACGTACTTTCGGGCTCCGGTATCGGCAGAGAGGTCCCAATAGCTGAGAAACTCCCTGCGAAAATCTTCAATGTTGCGCCCATGGATACTGTCATCGATCAGGCTGCAAGCTTGTCCAAGAAAGTACTTCACAACACCGGCAGGATCTTCGCCCGACACGGAGGCGTCTGTCGGGAGAATGCACAGAAACCCCTCAGCTTCAAGATGGGGCCAAGCGAGCACATCCGGTGGGTCAGCTACGGCGATTCGTACAGGGGTGTAAGGAAACCCCTTATCCGCAAGGACGTGAAGTTCATGGCGGGTCCCGTCGGAGAAAACCACGGGAACCCGCCATCCCATGCAGAAACGACGGCTGCGGTATCGGTCCAGTGCGTGAGCCGGAAGCCTGCCTGCCCCTACGATACCGGCGATAAAGCGGTCTACCTGTACAGTGGCAGGCGATCGCCGGTCGCTTGCATGGTCCGAAACCTCATCATGCGTACCGACCGCCACCACGTTTGTCCACCGCGTCGGAAGCCTCGGTATCCGCGGTCAGGACTGCTGCTGCAACACCTAGAGTCGAGGCTGTATGGCGGATAGTCTGACTTTTCGATCTATCCGCCTTGGTGCCTTCGATGCGTCCAATAAAGAACTTGGTGTTGAACACTTTGTCCCATGCTTTGAGCGCCTGCTCGCGAGTTACATCTGAATCGGATAGTATCTCCAATTCAGCTATGGCCCATTCCAACTTTGCCCGCAGGCAGTTGGTACGCCCGTCGTCCGAGTCCTTCGTGAGCATCTCGCCCGCGATAGTGGGATGTTCGATTTCCAGACTCCAAAAAAGCCGATCACGAATAGCTACCATGGTGTCGTACAAAGCCTTATCCTCTCGGGATGAATTGGCCGTGTATTTCTCCACGACGAGCTTGGTGATCATGAATCCGCTGGCGATTTGCTCGCGCCAACTCGTACGGCTGCGTGCAAAAGCCTTCAGCAAGCGCACTATGCGACGGAGCTGGCCACCATTATCACTATCCGGGCTCTGATCTTTGTTGGCTTCCAGAAACCATTTCGTCACCGACCGAGGATCGGAGCATTTCCAGTCACTACTCGCCAACTCGTAACTGGTCTCTTCTTCACCCCAGAAGTTTGTTTCGGTCACTTGGCGATAGACCGGAACATCTACATGGTAGCCCGCATCGTAGTACACACGGACACAGTTCTTCAGTGTCTCGGGGGGACGCTTGAAATTGTCCTCGTGCAAGGCTTTGCGCACCATCTCCCTGGCTTCCCCAGCAGTCTTGTCACCGCCTCTCGGTCCCTTGAATTTCTCCTTGTCGAAGTAAACCCCGTCATCGATGTCGTAGTCGTTGTCGGGCTGTTGGACCATGGTCCGCATTGCGTAGGAGCCTTGAGAACAACATTCTCTGGCCGAGGGCTCATCATCGCGCTTCAGACCGCTTTTGAGACGCCGGCGATTGACGTCCCGTCGATCCCGCATCTCAGTCCGTTCCTTATTGGGAAGTGTAACGGCTTCATTGTGGAATGCGAGCATGTCGTCATGACAGTTTTTCATCGTTCTCTCCTTGGCCGTAGTGTTCACGGCGCTCAGTGTTGGAATCGGGATGGTCGTCCGGCCGCTTCGTGATCGGCGGCAGACTATTCATGAGGGTGTTCAGGAGTTGGCCATCTGCATCCTTGGTGTCACTGCATCGGCTCAGGGTCTCATTTACGTCGGCCTGGGCTTGAGCGACCAGAGCTTCCAAGGCCGTGGGGGAGGTCTCGTCCAAGTCCAGATACTTCATGATGTCTGCGGGGACTCTGCCATGGGGGAAGCGGACAATATTGCAATCCCGATCCATATGGCGTCCGATCATCCGAGCCATGTTGTCAAAGGCAAATTCCTGAGCGTCGATCCCCAATGTTACAACACTACCGCCAAATCGCCATTTCGCAAGCCCACGATCAAGAGAGTCAGCATCAACCAATTCTCCTTCCGGTCGCGGGCAGGTGCCCAAGCAGAAAATTTCGATCCGATCTCCCGAACTCGTCATCTCCATGGCATCGATGAAACCGACAAGAACGGGGTTGTTTGCCCACAGTCCACCATCTACGAAAACATGATGCCCGGATGTGTCCGGATTTTCAATTCGTGCCATGGACCGATAGACAGGCGCCGCAGTAGCGGCCATGCACACGTCCACCAGCTTGTAACCGTCATCCCGATGTTTGGTGTTGGGGAGATGGGGGGTCTTGAAGACCCAGGAGTGATGGCGAGACATCTCGACTACCGGAACGGCTACTGCAATTTGCCGAGTTTGCCAGACATCGCCCAGTGTAGTTTCGCACAATTCATTACGAAGGGCGTTTTTGAGAGCAACAGCACCTGCCTTGAGGTATTGGCTCCGTTGGCATGCCTGATACATCATTCCCATGATCGAGTTCGGCAGCTTGACCGGGAATACTTCTGCACCATGTTCCCGATAGAGTGCAGAAACGCGGTTGAGAGATATGCCAGCCGCCAGTGCGCAGGCGATAATCGCGCCGGTACTGGTGCCGGTGATCAAATTGAACCCCTTGCCGATGTCGAGTTCCATCGTACCTCGGGTGACTGCGTATCGTTGCGCCAGCGAAGACAAATACGTGGCCGTATACAGGCCACGCATACCGCCGCCGTCGATGCTGAGAACCCGCAGGATTCTGGAAACGCCCATCATGGCTACTCTTCACGCCCCCGATGCCGGCTTCGTGAGAGCGACTTCAAGGCCCTTCCGCCAAGCCGGCTGGCGAAATCGCGGGCTGGGGTTCTGAAATCGGTCCAATCCGGCATATTGGCGGCTCCTATCTGCTTCGCATACTCCCAAAGACAGCGGTTGTTGCGTGCCACCAACAACATGGACTCATTCATGGCGTCGCCTCTGGCCCCTGATACGTGCGTCAGGGGCGGAAGCGAAAATGGTCCCGTGCGGCTGGGGCAGGACAGGTTGCATCTGAGCATCAGTCAAGTGTCTAATGAGTGAAACACACACATCTTCCGGCGCTTTGTCGCACATGTCAAGCGTTTCCCGACTCACATCAGAAACGCACCGCAATCGATGCGGAGCCGATGGGGCCAACGATACGGGACCACAACCCTGTGGCGGCCGTAGTCGCACGGGGCCTCTGCCGAGAGCCGAGCTGGAGTTCTCCGAGATCGGAAATCCTAATTTATTGATTTATATCCCATTTTTTGTCTTCGGAAATGCTTTGCGCCCGGAACATTTCGGCGATGTGTGCTGCGTGGCGTGGGGTCGGTGTCGGCTCGGTAAGAAGGCACAAGGCCGGGGCCGTAGGTCGGCGAGGCTCCGACAGGCGTTGCGGCAGCACATGGTGAGTTCAGCGGTCGAGGCGTCGAGGCTGTGAAGGGGCAAACCGTCGTCGGTGCGCCGGCATCCCTGATTTATGCCGATCGCGATCGGCCGGCTTGGCCGAAGCGATGGGGGCGCAAGTGCGCCAGGCTTCGACCAACGTCTCGTCATCGAACAGCATCGACTCCCAGATGCAGGCGCATTCCAGGAAACCAGCCAACAGACAGATGAACAGGTACGCGCGCACTCGGCGTTCCCCGCGGTGGTAGCGCGCGGTCAGGCGTTCACCGGGATATTTCGGGCTGACGAGTTCGGCCAGAGATCTGTTCGTCGAGGAGCAGCCGTCCCACGATCATGGCGAGGGCCCGGTCGCGCGCGGCGGAGCGTTTCGAGGCGATGAGGCGTCAAGTTCCAGGTGCTGGTCATGGCGGGCAGTGCTCCGACATGGCCGTGGGGGACGGAGCGTTCGATGGAGACGGCGGCCTCGGGGCAGCCCAAGCACTGGCCCTTGAACGCTCGGTGAAAGCACTCGACTCTCTCTTAGTTGCACAGATGTATATCGAAAACAGGAGGGGTTTACATGTCAGCGTCCTCGCTTGATTCACTGGCTCAGCTCGTTTCCGAAAAACGAGGCAAACTAGGAGTCAGGGCCACGGCGGCGAAGATTGGGATCTCTCCCGCTACTTTGTCGCGTATAGAGAATGGGCACCTGCCAGATCTTGAGAACTTCAGGAAGATCTGTCGCTGGCTTGGGGTGGATCCATCGGTGATCCTCGGTTTCGATACCGAGATCGCTCGCCGTCCGGTTGCCAGCGTCCATTTCAGAAAGAAGCAGACGGTACAGTTAGAAACCGCCTCTGCTTTGGCTGAGATGATCCTGGCCGCTCAGCGAGCGCTGATTGTGCGCGACGAGTTGACATGATGCGCCGGGGGTTCAAGGCATGGTGTGAGAAGGCTGCTGGAGAATATCGAGACACGCTGGGGTTGACGCTCGACGATGCACTGGATCCCGAGCGGTTGGCAGATCTTTTCGGAGTTGAGGTCTGGCGACCTGAAGATGTCCCTGATCTGTCCAGGGACAGTCTAACTCAATTGACGATACGGGACTCGGTGAGTTGGTCCGCCGTCACCGTACAGCTTGACGATACACGTTTGATCATATTGAACTCGGCCCACGCTCTGACTCGTCAACGTAACAGTCTGACCCATGAAATTTCGCATCTGATACTTGATCATGGCGTCGGTCGGATTGATGTTTCTCCAGAAGGATATTTGTTGCTGAATTCGTTCGATAAAGAACAGGAGGAGGAGGCCGATTGGCTGGCCGGAGCCCTCTTGGTGCCTCGGGAAGGTCTACAGACCGTTTACAGAACAACGCGAGATCCGAAAAGCCTTGCCGACCACTTTCGCGTTAGTGAGACCTTGCTGCAATGGCGGCTCCGCATGACCGGTGTTGCCGTCCAATCGCGCCGCGCCAAGGCCTACCGGCGATAGGCCATCTACCGATGAATCTATATGGACAGTGTGCACAGTGAGGAGCCCGGTCCGGCGTTAAAGCGGTGGACCGAGCCTGCGGCGGAAGACGGCGTCGACACCCGGGAGGAGATCCGGGGCCGTGAGTGCGAGCGGGTCGGCCACCAGAAGATCGGCTTCGACGTTCGCAGCCTGGCGCCGCCTGACCCCCAGACGGGCTATCGGGACCCGGTGGCCGGCGTGCGCCGCATCGAAGTCAAGGGCCGCAAGCGCGGCCAGCCCGTCCGGCTGACCACCAACGAGTGGTTCAAGGCTCGGCAGCTCGGGGACACGTACTGGCTGTACGTGGTCTGGGACCCGCTGGACGATCCGGATCCGGCGCCGTTGATGATCCGGAACCCCGCCAAGCACCTGGACTACGCCAAGCGGGAGGTCGCCGCCCGGTACTACGACCTGCCCGCGGAGGCGGTGGAGAGGGCGGCGCGCGCGCAACGAGCGGCACGGCAATGAACGGCAGGTCTCGCGTCCACCCTGGAAATCGTCAACCCCCGACCCGTTCGTTCGTTGGTCTGAATCCCGGGTTCCACTACTTTCGGGCTATGCACACCGCCGCTGCCACGTTGCCGGAGGATGTTGCGAGGTGGCTGACCGACTTCAGGTCGACCACCGGTCAAACCCGCGGCGGGGACCCGAGCCGCGACCCGGATACCAGACAGGTTGATTCCGGTGTGCCGGTGTCCGACACTTGCGTTTCGGTTTCAGAATGGATGCCGTCACGATGGCTTCAATCACGATCAAGAGCCTGCCGCCGGGGCTCCATGAGGGGCTGAAGGAGGCTGCCCGGCGCAATCACCGGAGCCTGCAGGGCGAAATCATCGCCTGTCTGGAGCGTCACGTGGAGAGGCTTCCGCGCCGGAGGGTGGAGCTTCTGGCCGAGGCGGCGGCGTTGCGCAAGGGGCTTCCCCATTTCGACCACGCCCTGGTGGAGGAGTACAAGCGCACCGGGAGGGCGTGAACGGTGAACGTGGTCGTCGATACGAACGTCCTGGCCTACTACTGGCTTCCGGGCGCCCGCACGGAGGAAGCGGTGGCATTGCGAAGATCGACGGACCACTGGTACGTGCCGAAGCTCTGGAGGTCCGAATTCCGCAACATCCTTGCGGGGTTCCTGCGCCGGAAGGTCATGGGTCCGGACGCGGCGAAGGCCTTGGTCCGGGCTGCGGAAGCCGAGCTGGCCGACTTCGAATGCGAGATTGATTCGGTCGCGGTCATGGAGCTCGTCTCCGAGTCCGGCTGCTCCGCCTACGACTGTGAGTTCGTCGCCTTGGCCAGATCGATGGGCATCTCTCTGGTCACCGAAGACAAGAGGATCCAGCACGATTTTCCCGGCATCGCGGTCGGGATGGCCGCACTGATTGTTTGACGGCGGCCAATTCGCAGCCTCTGCCGGGCCGTGGGAAAGCCTGCGCTACGGCGGCTGCTTGCCGGACGAACGGAAGCGGGCCGATTGGAACGTCTCGTTGTTCACAGGCTGCATCCCGTTCCCCCTCTGGCGCAGCCGGTACGGCAGGGTCGAGATCGGCACGGAGGAGGATGGCGGCGTCGGGTACTACGTCAGCCGTACCCCGAGCGAGGAGAGCGGGGAAGGAAACTTCCAGGAGCACGGCAGAGAAGAGCTCGGTCGGGACATGTCATGGCTGGACGAGGCGCCCGAGGAGATCCGAGGGGAGGCGGTGGCCGCCCGCTACTCCGCGATGCGGGTCGCCGCGGTGGACCAGGCGGCGCGGGAACAGCGGGACGATCCGGGCGGGTCGTGCGGCGGCTCGGCACGCTGATGCAGGGTTCGTGTCACACTATGTTCATGGCGGGCTGACCCGGAGAGCCGAGATGAAGAACATCACCATCACGCTGCCCGACGATCTCGCCCGGTGGCTGCGGATCCGGGCGGCGGAGGACGACCGCAGCGTGTCCCGGTGGATCGCCGATCTCCTGGCAGGGATGCGCCGCGGGGAAGATGAGTACGAGGTCGCCATGAAGCGGTTCTTGGCGATCAAGCCGTGGAAGATGGAATGGGTCGACGGCCGCAAGCCGACCCGGGAGGAGCTGCATGATCGGGCCGGTCTTCGTTGACACCAACGTCATCGTCTACCGGTTCAACACCACGGATCCCCGGAAGCAGTCGCGCGCCGTCGACTGGTTCACGCTCCTCTGGAACCGTCGCTCCGGACGAGTGAGCTTCCAGGTGTTGCAGGAGGCGTACGCGGTGCTGACGCGGAAGATGAAACCGGCGATGGTGGCGGCGGACGCGCAACGGATCGTCCGAGGGCTTGCCGCGTTCAAACCCGATCCGGGAATCGTCGGGGAGGCCGGCGTTCGCACCAGGAGGGCGCATGGCGGGCGCACGCCGAAGGCGCCGGACCTGTTCGCCGGCGGGGGCGCGATTCCGCTGGAAGCCGCACGCCTCGGTTGCGGGAACCACGCCCTCGACGCCTCATACCGGACGCCTCGAATGAACGAAGGAAGTGGGGGCCAAGCCGGATGCGCGTGAGCCGGATCGAGATCCGCAACTTCCGCTCAATGCGGCATCTCGTCGTCGATCTGGGCGAAACCACGGTGTTCGTGGGTCCGAACAACGCCGGGAAGACCGCGATCCTGGATGCGCTACGCATCGCCCTCACGCGCCGCTGGGGGCAACGCGGGACCGGGTTCACGGAGTACGACGTTCACCTCGCCGACGACGCCGACGACCCGAAGAAGTCCGACGGTGTGAGCATTGAACTCAAGGTGGAAGAATCCGAACCGGGCGAGTGGCCGAACGCCGTCGCGGAGGATCTCGACCAGATCATCCAGCTCGACCTGAACACGGGCCTCCGCTTCATCATGCTGCGGACTCGGTGGAAGTGGAACGAGGACAGCGGCAGCTTCGAACCGAGCTGGGAGTTCCTCAACGCGGCGCGTGATCCGCTCGCCGGACCGGGCGTCCGCCGGGTCAACCTCGAGCGTTTCTGGCGCTACCTGCCGGTATTCTACTTGGGCGCCTTGCGGGACGTGGGCGACGAGTTCTCGCCGCGCTCGCAGTTCTGGGGGCGGCTGCTCAAGGCGCTGGAGATCCCGGCCGGCCTGGAATCGCGAGCGCTGCGCGTGCTCGATCTGCTCAACCGCCGCTTGCTGAAGGCCGACCCGCGCCTGGAGAAGATTGCCGAGACGTTGTCCGGAGCGACCCGAATCGCCGCGCGTGACCGGGAAGGCGGGCTGGATTTGCGCATGGTCCCGCTCAAGATGTGGGACCTGCTCTCCCAAGCGGAGATTATCCTGCGCAACGAACCCAATTCGCCGTGGCTGCCGCTCCTGCGTCAGGGTCAGGGCATCCAGAGCCTCTCGGTGATCTTCCTGTTCCAGGCATTCGTCGAACATCTCGTGCGTGAGCTGTACGAACCGGACAGCGAGCCCGTGCTCGCCCTGGAAGAGCCGGAAACGCACCTTCATCCGCAAGCCGCGCGCACCCTGTGGACCCACGTTCAAGACCTGCCCGGCCAGAAGATCGTCACCACCCACTCGCCCTATTTCGTTCAGCACGTGCCGTTCCGGGATCTGCGCCTGGTACGCCTCACGCAGGAAGGAACCCGGGTGAAGTCGTTGCCCGCGACCTTCTCTGCTTCCGTTCCCGTTCTCGACGGCCTCGACGCCGTAGTGAGCCGATCGCCCGGCCGGCTGAAGTACGAGCACGCATCGGGGACCCTGACCGTCACCGGAGCGCTCGACGAAGGAACCTATCGCGCCCTTCTCACATGCTGCGGCCAGCATGAACGGCAGGCCGAGCTTGTAGGTATTTTGAGGGATCTGCGGGATCGGTCTTCCCTCTACATCGGCGATGACGAGCTTCAGTCGCTGGAGACTTACGCTCGGCGGATGCGCGGAGAGATCTTCTTCGCCGAGCGCTGGCTGATCGTCGAGGGGCAGGCGGATTATCTGGTCATGCACGCGGTGGCGCGGGCGATGGATTACGATCTGGATGAACACGGCGCGTCCGTGATCGACGCCCAGAACAACGGCCATCCGGCCACGTTCGCGGCGCTTGCACGAGCGCTCGACATCCCTTGGCTTGCTGTATTCGACGGAGATGATGCAGGAAGAGGCTACGAGAAAGCCATCGTCAAGCGTGGGTTCCCGTCCCAGGAGATCAAGAGACGATGCCGTACACACGAAGCCGGTGATCTCGAAACGCAGCTTGTGGCCAACGGGCTCGATCCGGAGCTGCGCGAAATTCTGGCCGGATTGGGTGTCAAGGATACCGCCGATCTGACGAACGACGAGCTTCTGGCGCAAATGAAGCAGGACAAGATGAAGACCGACTGCGCTGCTTTACTCGCCGTCCGCTTTCGAGAAGACCCCGATTCGGCGTTGCGCGCACCACCGGCGTTCCGAGCGGCAATCGAGCAACTGCCGGGGCTGACGTGATGGACAATCCACTGCAAGCGTCTCTCGCCGAGCTGACCGACGTGCAGCGACAGGCCGTCGGTTGGGAAGATGGTCCGCTGCTCGTGCTGGCCGGACCCGGCTCCGGCAAGACCCGGGTGCTCACTTGCCGAATTGCCCGCCTGCTGGATTCGTCCCCGGATCGGCGCTTCCGCATCCTCGCCCTGACGTTCACCAACAAGGCGGCGGACGAGATGGCGACCCGCGTCGCCGCCCTCGTGCCGGGACTGGAAGGCCGCGCCAACATCGGAACTTTCCATGCCTTCTGTGCGCAGGTCCTCCGGCAGCACGGCGTGCATTTGGGAATCAAGCCCGACTTCGCGATCTACTCGCGGACCGAGGACCGGCAGGCGGTGCTGGAAGACGCGCTCAGCCGCGATCACGGGCAGGATTGGCGCCACGAGAACCATCGACTTCTGCCCTTGATCGATCATCTCAAGACCCGGCTCGTGGAGCCCGAGTCGGCGGAAGGCCATATCGGAACGATGAACGGCCCGGCGGCCGAAGACGCCGGCCGCGTTGCCCGCGCCTACCGCCTCTACGAGGAGGAGCTTCGACGCATCAACGCACTCGACTTCAACTCGCTCATCCTGGATACGTACCGGTTGTTTGCCTATCCGGCCATGGCCCGCCAATACCGGAGGGCCTACCGGTACTGGCTGATCGACGAATTTCAGGACACTAACGGTGCGCAATATGCGCTGCTGCGGCGAATGGCCGGTCAGGACTTCCGCGAAGTCTTCGCGGTTGCCGACGACGACCAGACGATCTTCGAGTGGAACGGGGCGAACGTTCGCAGGATCGGCGAGCTGGTGAAGGACTTCTCCTGTCACGTGGTGCAGCTTCCGACGAATTTCCGCTGTCCGCCGTGCATCGTCGAGGCTGCAAACCGCCTCGTCGTGTACAACTCCCGCCGCGCAGCATCGAAGCAACCCGCCAAGCCGGCCCCAGCCCCGGGCAGCTTCCCGCCCTCGGACGAAGGGCAGATTCAGTGCCGCGAGTTCGACACGGACGGGGAGGAGGTTGCCGGCATTGCGGATGAGATCACGCGCCTGGATGGCGCGTCCCGCGGCCGGACCGCGGTGCTGGCCAGAAACCGATCTCTTCTGGAAAGGATGCATGAAGCCTTGGCCGTCAACGGCGTCCCCGCGGTGGTCGCAATGCGCCGTGACGACTTTCTGTCTCCGCAGATGCGCTGGCTCGTCGCCTGCCTGAAGCAGATCGACCGGCCGCTGGATCTGCGCAACATGGCCGTGCTGGTCAAGGCGTTCGGCAGCTTCGCGCCGTCACCCCTGGATTGGAACGAGCTCGTGTCCCGGTCGGAATCCGACCGGCTCACCTGCCTCAAGGTGTGGACGGATGCCGTGCACGAGGCCGAGATGCCACGCCCTGTCGCCGAAATGGTTGACGTGATCGCCGACCTCTCCGCCGGAAACGTCAAGCTCACTGCCGCAATCGAAGGGATCCTCGGCTACTTCGACAGCAACGACCCGGATGACGACCTCAAGGACGACCTGAACGCATGGCGAAGGATCCAGCGTGAGATCCGGGACGCGCAGGGGTTCGCCACCCTGGACCGGTTTCTTCAGGAGTTGCAGCTACGCTCCAAGGAACCGGTACCGGCGCCGGGAACGGTGTCGCTGACCACCATCCACGGCGCCAAGGGACAGGAATTCGAGACGGTGTACCTGATCGGCATGGCAGAAGAGATCCTGCCGTCCTGGCACAGCTTGAAGAAGGGCAACGGCAGCGCCGCGCTGGAGGAGGAGCGCCGCGGGTGTTTCGTCGCCGTCACCCGCGCCGGAAAGCGCTTGATCCTGTCGCGGGCGAGGCACTACCGGGGATGGCCGAAGGCGCCTTCGCGGTTTCTCGAAGAGATGGGTTGTCTGGGCGACCACGGGGCCGATACGGCGACGCGGCGGACCGGATGATGACGGACACGAGCGACCGCCGGCTGATCGAAGACTACCTTCCTCTGGACGCGCTCAACGCGATCTCGGCCAAGGAAAAGAAGCACCCCAAACACCCGGTGGCGCTCGTCCACTACTGGCCCGCGCGACGGCCGACGACCGCATCGCGCGCCGCAATCTACGCCACACTTGTCCCTGCCCCACAGTCCGGCGACGAACGTCAGGACGCCGCTTCCTTCGTCGCCAGGCTCGCCGCGTTCAAGCCCGATCCGGGAATCGTCGAGGAGGCCCGCGATCGCATCAGGAAGGCGCATGGCGGTCGCACGCCGAAGGTGCTGGACCTGTTCGCAGGCGGGGGCGCGATTCCGCTGGAGGCCGCGCGTCTCGGCTGCGAGAGCCACGCTCTCGACTACAACCCGGTGGCGCACCTGATCGAGCTGTGCACCCTGGTGTATCCGCAGACCTTCGGGCCGAAGCTGGCCGATGACTTCGAGCACTGGAGCGGCATCGTTCTCGAACGGATGCGGGCCGACGTTGACGACCTGTACCCGGCCGTTCAGGTGCCGGCGACCGAGGAGGTCGCGAAGCAGGCGGAGCTTTTCGGGGGCGCCGGCGATCCGTCGCTCACGGTCGGGCGGGCCAATCCCGTGGCCTTCATCCGGGTACGCACGGTTCCCTGCCGCCGCCCCGGCTGCACCGCTCCGGTGCCTCTCGTTCGCCAAGCGTGGTTGCGCAAGAAAGGGGGTGTCGTGGCCGCTGTCCCCGAAATCGAGGACGGCGATCGGTTGGGGTGGCGCATCGTCTCCGGGGCCGCTGCCCGCGACGTTTCCGGGCAGGAGGAGCAAACCGGCGCAGGACAGGCGGTCTGCGTCGCGTGCAATACCCCTGCACCTGCCGATCACGTCAAGGAAATGGCGGTCGCTGGACGGATGGAGGAATCGCTTGCCGCCGTGGTTGTGGACGGCCAACGGTCGAAGTTGTATCTGAATCCGGCCACGTCTACTACGACACCCTCGGGAGACACGATCGAGAAACGTCTTCGTGCTCTTGAAAGGGAACTTGACTGTGAGCGTCCTCACGAAGCGCTTCAAGGGAAACTCCGCGACCAACTTCCGAACTATGGGATGAGTACGTATCGCGAGCTGTTCACGCCCCGGCAACTGCTGGTTCTGTTCACCCTCATCAAACACATCCGAAAGACCCATGCCGAGATGCGCGACGCGGGCATGGCCGCGGATCGGGCGCGGGCGCTCGCGACCTGGTTCGCGATGGCGTTCGGGCGGTTGGTCATTGCGTTCAACAAATTCGCGCGGTGGGAACCCTCCGTTCAGATAACCCTGGGAGCCATCGGCGATCGCCAAGCATTGAAGATGCTCTACGACTTTTCGGAAATCAATTGCTTCGAGGATACCGCGGGTTGCCTCCCCTTCGCGCTGGACCGGGAGGCGTACTGCATCCGCGAGCTCGCCAAGGTCGGCGTCGGCAATCCGTCGGTCGTCACCCGCGGCAACGCGGAGAAGCTGTTCTACGACGACGAGACCTTCGACGCGGTGATCACCGACCCGCCCTACTACAGCAGCATCTACTACGCGGATCTGTCCGCGTTCTTCTACGTGTGGCTGAAACGCATCGTCGGCGACCTCTACCCCGAGCACTTCACCCTGCCCGCGCCGCCGAAGCGGCGGGAGGCGGTCGCCCAGCCGAGCGAGCACGGCGGAGACGCGGCGAAGGCGAACGCGCACTACCAGGACCTGATGCGCCGCTCGTTCGTGGAGGCGCGCCGCGTCCTGAAGCCGGGCGCCCCGCTCGTCTGCGTCTACGCCCACCGGACGACGGAGGGTTGGGCCACCCTGATCCGCGCCCTGGTCGACGCCGGGCTCACCGTCACCGAGGCGTGGCCGGTGCAGACGGAGTCGCGCGGGCGGGTCAACGCGCTCGGGGCCGCCGCGCTCTCCGACAGCATCTTCTTCGTCGCACGAAGGCGGGACGACACCGCGACCGGACGGTACGAAGCAGAGGTGGAGCCGGAGCTCCACCACATCGCGCGCGAGCGCGTGACCACCCTGTGGGCGGGAGGCAGGGGGATCGGAGGCGCCGACCTGCTCATGGCCGCGGTCGGCGCGGGCCTTCGCGCCTACACGCGCTTCGCCAGGGTCGAGTACGCCAACGGCGAGGCCGTGCCCGCCGAACGCTACCTCCGCGAGGTCGAAGGTGTCGTGCTCGACGTGATGCTCGACGAGATCTTCGGCCTGCGCGGAGCGGCCGTCGGCTCGGTGGACCCGACCACCCGCTTCTACATCCTGTGGCGGTTCACCTACCGCGAGTCCGCCATCGAAGCCGGCGACGCCTACGTCTTCTGCTATCCGCAGGGCATCGAGATGGACGGTCCGGACGGGCTGGCCGGGCCGGCGCCGTCGCTGGTCGAGAAGGTCCGCGCGGGCGCGGGTGGCAGCAAGTTCCGGGTCCGCACCTTCGAGGAGCGCGGCGGCGGCGACAGGCTCGGCATCGGTGAAGACGGCAAGTCGGCACCGCTCGTCGACGTCGTCCACCGGCTGCTCTGGTTGCTCGACAACCGGCCGGTGCAGGTCCGGGAGTTCCTGGAGGCGGCGCGACCGAGCCCGGAGCAGCTTCGCCTGGTCACCCAGGCGCTCTGCGCCCCGGTCCTGGACGGCCCACGGGCGGAGGACACCGCGCCGACCGCCGAGCTGCGCGCCCTCGCCCGGCTGAACGCCAACTGGCGGAGCGTGGTCGAAGGGGCCGCGTATGATCGGGAGGTCGAAGGTCGGATCACCGGACAGGCGGCGCTGTCCCTGGAGGGCGACGACCGATGAGCGAAGCACCCCGCCCCTGGCTCGAATGCGTCGACCTGCATCCCGACGTCCTGTCGGACGATTTCTCCGAAGACGTCTTCGCGCTCGACCTCGGCAGCCTGTCGGAGTACCTGACGGGGAAGAGCCTGGGTCTGCCCGATCGGGACCTGCCGCGGGTTCCCGCGGCGTACCGGGACGCGGACAGCTTCTTCCAGGCGTCCTACCTCACCCGCGGCCTGAAGTCCCTGCTCGAAGACGTGCTGGGGCGGCTCACCGGCGTCCAGGGCAACCGCGTGCTCAAGCTGCTGACGCCCTTCGGCGGCGGCAAGTCCCACACGCTCGCCGCGCTGCTGCACGCCGCTCGGTCGCGGGCGGCGCTCGACGCCCTACCCGAGGCATCCGGGTTGCCGCGCCCCGAGCGGGTGCGCGCGGCGGTGGTGGACGGCCAGTTCTTCGACGCGCGGGTCGGCAAGCGCGTGCCGGAGGAGGGCTTCGCCGCGAAAACCGTCTGGGGCTGGATCGCGTGGGCGCTCGGCGGGTCGGAGGGCTACGAAGTCGTCAGAGCGCAGGACGAAGCCCGGGTCGCTCCGGGCGGTGACGCGCTCGTCGAGCTGCTCAAGCGCGGCCCGAGCCTGATCCTGCTCGACGAGATCCTGGAATACCTCATCAGCGCCGGCGGCGTTCGCGTCGAACAGACCACGCTTCGCGACGAGACGCTGTCGTTCCTCAAGCGGCTGACGGTGGCGGTCGGAAACGTGGACGATGCGGTGCTGGTGTACTCGTTGCAGTCGAGCAAGCGCGAATCCCTCGAATACACCGACCTGCTTCGGACGGTGGAGCACTTGGCGGCCCGCAAGGACCAACGCCGGGAGCCGGTGGAAGGCAATGAGATCCTCAACGTGATCCAGCGCCGTCTGCTCTCCGGGCCGCCCGACCCGGCTGCCGCGGCAAACGCGGCGGAAGCGTGCCGGCAGGTGTTCACCCGGATGCGCCGCGCCTGGGCGCACGGGGAGCCGGAACGCCGGCAGGCGGAGGAAGAAGGCTTGGCGCTGCGCGACCGGATCAAGGCGTCCTACCCCTTTCATCCCGCCCTCATCGATCTCATGCGGGAGCGCTGGGCGGCCATTCCCGACTTCCAGCGCACCCGCGGCGCCCTGCGTTTCCTGGCCACCTGTCTTCGCGCCGCCCACCGCGCCGGCGGCTCGCGGCTGCTCCTCGGCCCGGGGGACGTTCCCGTTCGCGATGCGGACGTGCGCGTCGCCTTCTTCAAGGAGGTCGGACAGCGGGAGGACTTTCAGGCCTGCCTGGAGCATGACTTCGTCGGCGCCAACGCGAGGACGCGGCGGATCGACGACCGGCGCTCCCGCGAGGTGACGGCCGAATCCGGCAAGCAGCCGGCCACCCGTCTCGCGACCACCATACTCATGCACTCCTTCGGCGGCCTGCGGCGGGACGAGGGCGAAGAGGGCGATTCGTTGCCTCCGGGGATAGGCGAGCCCGACCTGCTGGGCGTCAGCATCGGCCCGGACCTCGACAGCACCACCATCATGGCGTGTCTCAAGGAGCTGAAGGAGCAGTGCCTGTATCTCCATTTCGACGGCGTGCGCTACTGCTTCAAGAAGGACCCCAACGTCACCCTGCTGGTCGAGCAGGAAGCCGATGCCGTGTCACGGGACGAAGATCGCATTCGATCCCGCATCCGGCAGATGCTCGAAGAACGTCTTGCCGGGCAGCGGTCGGCCGTCGTCTGGCCGGCGAAGCCCGCCGACGTGCCGGACAGGGAGCCGCGATTCCTGATCGCCTACCTGCCGCTGGAGTTCGCTGCACAGCCGGCGGCGGAGCAGAGACGGGCGGCGCTCGACGTCTGCGAGAGCCACGGCAGCCGTGCCCGCGAATTCCGCAACGGCCTGGGCCTGGCCGTACCGATGGCGGATCAGATCGAAGTCCTGCGTCGCGCCGTCCGCTACCTGCTTGCCGTCGAGCGCGTCCGGGACAAGTGGCGTGAGCACAACCTGACGGATGTACAGAAGGGCCAGCTCAAGGAACGCGGCGCCACGGAAAGGACGGCAGCCGAGTCCGCCCTTCTGAAGCTCTACAGAGAGGTCTGGCTGCCGTCATCGGATGGCGGCGCACTCGCCCTGGACACCGTCAGGATGGAAGGGCGTCCGCTTCAGACCACGTTGGACGAGAAGAAACGCGCCCTGATCCATCAACGCCTGACGGAGCTGCTGACCACCGTGCAGCGCCGGGTCTTCGGGACCGTGGCGCCGGGAAAGCTCCTCGATCTGTTCAAGGTCGGTGAAGACGGGTCCGAACCACCCGGTATCGCCATCGACCGGATCGTGGCCGGGTTCTTCTCGTTCCTCGGCTTCCCGCGGCTGCTCACTACCGATGCCTTGCGCAACGCGATCATCCGCGGCGTCGAGACCGGTCTCTTCGGCTACGCCACGGGCCGGCCCGACCTTGGCGAGGACGGCCGTTATCGAATCGACAGGAGCCACGTCGCGTTCGGACGCAGTGTGGCGGAGGACGAGATCGATCTGGATTCGGGGTTCCTCATGCTCCCCGCGGCGCTTCCCGTCCCGCCTGTCGAACCCGCCGACGGAGACGAACCGGGGCCGGAACCCGGGACCCCCACCGGGGGGGAGTTCGAAGTCCGGGACCGCGACGTATCCGATGATCCCGTGGCGCCCGCCGCCGCGGATAAACACGAGGTCGCCCTGTCGTTCACCGCCGAACGGGACGCGCTCTACGGCGCGTGGAGCGCCCTCGCCAACCTCGCGGATCTGGCCGGCAAGGTCTCCGTCAGCGTCCGGGCGGAGGGCGCGCTCGACAAGGCCAGGCTGGAGAACGGCGTCTTGGAGCCGCTCCGGGAGCTCGGGCTGATCGATGACTGATCCGAGCGAATCGCGGCTCCCCCGGTGGCGGTCGGCTTCGTGCAAGGGAGGTGAGTGAGATGGCCCGCGCCGACCTGCTCCTCGATCTCGTGCGCGCGGGAGCCAGAGGAGATCGGCCCCTGTTCCGCAAGTCCCTCGAAGCCCTCGTCACCGAGGAACGCGCAAAGCAGCACCATGTTCTGGCGGATCGCCTGGCCGCCCATCTCAACGCCGGCGACCTGCCGAACGCCGGCGCTTCGCCGTCCCCGGCCCACGGCCGGCCGGGGCAGGCCTTGACGCGCCGCAATGGACCGGTTGCCGGGTCGTTCCATGAGCTGTATCCCGAACGGCGGCTGGGGGATCTCGTCCTTCCGGCTTCCGTAGCGAGCGCCGGCCGGGAGCTGGTCGAAGAATTTCGACGCGCCGACCTCTTGCGGGCGCACAATCTGGAGCCCCGACATCGGGTGCTCCTTACCGGACCGCCCGGCAACGGGAAGACTTCCTTGGCCGAAGCGTTCGCCACCGAGCTCGCGGTTCCGCTGTTCGCAGTGCGCTACGAGTCGGTCATCGCCAGCTACCTCGGCGAAACGGCGGTGCGCCTCTCCCGACTCTTCGACGAGGTGCGCACCCGCCGATGCGTGCTCTTCTTCGACGAGTTCGACGTGGTTGGAAAGGAACGCGGCGACGTTCACGAAACAGGGGAGATCAAGCGGGTCGTCAGCTCGCTCCTGCTGCAGATCGACGATTTGCCGAGCCACGTCGTCGTCATCACCGCGACGAACCACCCCGAATTGCTGGACAGAGCGGTCTGGCGCCGGTTTCAGCTTCGGCTGAATCTTCCGGCGCCCACCCTCTCGTTGGCGGAGGCGTGGTTCTGTCGTTTCGAGAGACGCCTTGGCGAGAGCCTGGGATACAAGCCCGCCACCCTGGCGAAGCGTCTCAAGGGCCTCAGCTTCTCCGAGCTGGAGCAGTTCGCTCTCGACGTACAGCGGCAATACGTGCTCACGCTCCCCGACCACGATGTACGCGCGATCGTCACCGAGCGGTTGAAACAGTGGCAGGACCGCTCCCCGACGCCGGCGTCGCCGCCTGAGCCGGTGCGGGCGCCAAGCGATGCCTGAACGTCCTCTGCTGATTCTCCCGAGTCCGGGAGAGCCCTTGGCGCGGCGAAAGAGAAGCCCCGGCGGCGGAAGTTTCCATCGCCCGAGCCCCGAGCGCCAGGCCGAACGGCTGTCGCCACGGTTCGAGCATCTGCAGCAGACGTTGGAAGAGCGGCGGGCGCGGCTGCAAATGGAGGCTCGTGACCTCGTCCCCGAGGAAGTGGTGGTGCTGGAGATGGTGGGGACGGTAGACGAGTTCATTCGCGCGGTGGAAGCAGTGCCGGGAATGGAGTGGTTGGCCGAGATCGAGGCTGAAGAAATCCCTCCGGACGACGACTTCTTCGCCTTGACCGGTGATGGCGAGGCACGACCGGACAAGGCCCTTCGGGGCCGCGTATTCATGGTCTTCACGAACCAAGTTGCCCTGCGACAGATGATTTCACTTTGGAACGAGTGGCGGTCCGACGGGAGGCTTCCACAGGGCCTGGGGAGATGGAAAACTCTCTTTCAACAGCTTCGTGACGTGCGGGCTTGGGGGGTCCGGGATCGCCTTCAGGAAACGGGGGTACTCGATGACTGGAGGGATCGCGTTGAGCACGGTCAGGAAGTAGTGCCATGCGAAATCGAGCTTTGGCATCGGCGGAACCCGGAACAGCGCGGTACGGCCCGGAACCGGGTTGTCGGCCTTGTCGAAGGTATGGCCGGGCGAGTGATCGCCGAGGCGAACGTAGAGGAAATCGCCTATCACGCGCTCCTGGTCCATCTCCCCGTGGATCGAGTTCGCCCTCTGTGGGAGCTGGGCGAACCCGACATCGATCTCGTCCAGTGCGAGCAGATCCAGTTCTTTCGCGCCAGCGGGCAGATGTCCGCTTCGCTGGCGGATGAGCTCCAGGATCAAGACAGGGAAGCGTTACCCGAGGAGCCGCCTGCCGGCTCTCCCGTCGTCGCGTTGTTCGATGGGTTTCCGTTGCAGGCGCACCGCCGGCTTCAGGGACGGCTCGTCATCGATGATCCGGATGGTTTCGAGGGGGACTCTCCGGCCGTCACCCGCCGTCATGGCACGGCGATGGCGTCGCTCATTCTCCATGGCGATTTGGCCGTCGGCGAAGCGCCTCTCCCGAGGCCGCTGTACGTCCGCCCGATCCTTCGACCGAACCCGTACGACTGGCGGAATCATATGGAAACCGTACCCGAAGGGACGCTCGTAGTCGATCTGGTTCACAGAGCGGTCCGCCGTCTGTTCGAGGGGGATGGAGGCGAGGCGCCGGTGGCGCCGCACGTATCAATCATCAACCTGTCGATCGGCATCCGGGATCGGCCTTTCGATCAGGCCCTGAGTCCCCTCGCGCGGCTGCTCGATTGGCTGGCATGGCGCTACAAGGTGCTCTTCGTCGTGAGCGTCGGCAACTACTCCGGATCGATTGAGTTGCTGTCAGCGGATCAACCGGGACAGCTACTGCTCGGCACTTTCCAGGAACAGGTGATACGAACTGTCGCTGCCGATACCCGAAATCGCCGCCTACTCTCGCCTGCCGAAGCAGTCAATGCGCTCACCGTGGCTTCGATTCACGAGGACGCATCGACGGGGCCGCCACCGCCCGGATGGAACGATCCGTATATCGCCACGGGTCTTCCCAGCCCGATCAACGCACAGGGCATGGGGTATCGCCGTGGGATCAAGCCCGACGTGCTGGCCGCTGGTGGACGGGTTGTCGTGCGGGAAGCATTGGCAGGTGGAACGACCCTCGAAGTCTACTACCAGACACTTCCTCCCGGACAACTGACGGCCTCCCCGGGCACGGACCCCGGCGATCAAGGAGCCGTGCGGCATTCGCGTGGCACGAGCAATGCAACCGCGTTGGTCAGTCGCGCCTGCGGTCTGCTCTACGACGTCATGGACGAGCTTCGTCAAGAGCCCGGGGGAGAGATCATCGACGGCCTCCCTCGCGCGGTCTGGCTCAAGGCGCTGGTGGCACATGGAGCGGAGTGGGGAGCAGCGGGCTCGATACTGGCTCTACTCCTGAGAAGCCAGGACAACAGCCGGCAGTTCAAGGAATACGTCACACGGTTGCTCGGCTACGGCGCAGTGGACGTCAACCGGGTGCAAGAATGCACCGCCCGGCGCGTAACCGCCCTCGGCGGCGGGATGCTCGGGCAGGATGAGTCGCACATCCACCGCTTTCCATTGCCACCGTCCTTGAGTGGCCAGCGCGGTCATCGAAGACTGACCATCACGCTTGCGTGGCTGTCACCGGTCAACCAACGACATCAGGCTTGGCGAAGGGCGGCTCTCTGGCTCGACCCGCCGCAGGATCCTCTACGAGTAAGCCGGCAACAGGCGGACTGGCGGGCAGTTCAGCGCGGAACCTTGCAGCACGAAATCCTTGAGGGCGAAAGAGCGGCCGTGTTCGTCGAGGGCGAGAACCTTGAAATTCAGGTGAGTTGCAGAGCCGGTGCCGGAGCCCTGGAGGACGATGTCCCTTACGCGCTTGCCATCACGCTGGAGGTCGCCGAGGAACTCGATGTGGACATATACGACGAAGTGCGGACTGCCGTTCATGCAATTCAAGTACGACCGGAGGCAGATGCCTGATTTCCGGCATCGTTGTCGGCCGTAGGCCCAAGTCGATGACTTGCGGTTCGTGCCTGTAAAGCGATGAGAGGAGTCACGGTGGCGGAGTGCTTCTCCTGAACCTGCATTTGCTCGATACAGACGCTCTGGGGTGCGCTGAACCCGTGATCAATCCGCTTGCGTCACGGTGTCACCGAAAGGTCGCCAGCGTGGGAGGCAACGGGAAAATGGATCGACAGCGGCTCGCCATGACACGCAGAGGTTTGAAGGAATCCGCTTTCGTTATGATTACGGATCCGAAAATGTGGTTTCCGGATAGAACATGGAGTTCTATTTTCTCAAATAATTCAATGAAATAGCAGAAATGACGATCTGGAAGATTGGTTCGGAGCATATGGGTCCACGAAATCGGGGCAACTCCAGTCCTGCCCTGCGCAGGCGGGCCGGAGCCAATCGATCAAGACCACTGTGCAGAGGTACGAGAAGGGTCGAGGATGATCGTCGTCATGGGGGTGTGCGGCTCGGGAAAGATCAGTGTCGGACGCCTGATCGCCGAACGGATGGACTGGACGTTCGTCGAGGGCGACGACCTGCATCCGGAGACGAATCTGCGCAAGATGGCCGCGGGCACGCCGTTGACCGACGAGGACCGCCGGCCCTGGCTGGACCGGATTGCAGGGGAGATGCGGCGGGCCGGCCGGGAAGGCAGCTCGATGGTGGTCGCCTGCTCCGCGCTTCGCCGGATCTACCGCGACCGGCTACGCGCCTGCGGCGCCGATGTGCGATTCGTGCATCCGACCGGCGCACCCGCGCTGCTCCGGGCCCGAATGGCGCGGCGTGAAGGCCACTTCGCCCCCCGGCCTGCTCGACAGCCAGCTCGCCACCCTGGAGCCTGCGGGTCCCGGCGAGGCGATTCACGACCTCCGGATCGCCGAGGACGTGGAGGCCCTCGCCTGTACCGCAATCCGGTTGCTGGGCGCGCGATGACCGAGGGGTAGCCGATCGTGCACGGGCAGAGGGGGCGTGCGCGGCGTCAGGGAGAACGGCGGACCGCCCCCCGACCGCGCGCCGCGTCGGCGCGGATCATGTCCGCGGCCTTCTCCGCGATCATGATGGTCGGGGCGTTCGTGTTCCCCGAGGTGATCACCGGCATCACCGAAGCGTCCACGACGCGCAGCCCCCCGATCCCGCGCACGCGCAGCCGCTCGTCGACCACCGCCTCCGGCCCCGGCCCCATCGCGCACGTTCCCACCGGGTGGTAGATGGTCTCCGCGATCCCCCGCGCCGCCTCGAGCAGCTCCTCGTCGGTGCGCGCGTCGGGGCCGGGGAGCAGCTCTTCCTCCACGAAGGGGCGCATGGCGCGCGTGCCGGCGATCGCGCGGGTCATCCTGAGCCCGGCCACCGCGGTCTCGCAGTCCCGCCGGGTGGCGAGGTAGTTCGGCTCGATGGCCGGGTAGGCGTAGGGGTCGGGATGCTTGATGCGGATGCGGCCGCGGCTCTCCGGGCGAAGCTGGCACACCGAAGAGGTGAACGCGGAGAAACGGTGCAGGCCCTTGCCCGGTTTGTCGGCGCTCAAGGGCTGGAAGTGGAACTGGACGTCGGGGGTCTCCAGCTCCGGGCGGGTGCGGGCGAAGGCGTAGACCTGGCTCGCGCCCATGCTCATCGGCCCGCTGCGCCTGAGGATGTACTCGATCCCGATGAGCATCTTGCGCAAGGGGTGGTTCACTTCGTCGTTGAGGGTCGGCCGGGCGCACTTGTATACGGCACGAAGCTGGAGATGGTCCTGGAGGTTCCCGCCGATGCCCGGCAGATCGTGCACCAACCCGATCCCGTGCCGCTCCAGCAGGTCCGCCGGCCCCACCCCCGAAAGCTGGAGGATCTGCGGCGAGCCGATCGCACCGGCGCACAGCAGCACCTCCGCGCGCGCCCGCGCCTCCTGCACCTCGAGGCCCAGGGGGCCTCTCCGTGCGGGCGAGCCCATCCGCAGCTCGCCCGACCCTCCCGTACCGCCGACGGCGTAGCGCACCCCGACCGCGCGCCGGCCTTCGAAGCACAGGTGGTGCACGTGGGCGCCGGTGACGATTTGCAGGTTGGGGCGTCGGCGGGCGGGGCGCAGGTATCCGACCGCGGTGCTGCAACGCCACCCCTTGCGCGTGGTGAGCTGGAAGTAGCCCGCACCTTCCTGGTTCGCCCCGTTGACGTCGTCGTTGCGGGGGATCCCGATCTCTTCGGCGCCGGCGATGAAGGCGTCGCACACGTCGCGCCGCACCCGCATGTCGCCGACCCCCAGGGGACCATCGGCGCCGTGCCATTCGTCCGCCCCCCGCTCCTGGTCCTCGGCCTTGATGAAGTAGGGAAGCACGTCCTCGAACGACCATCCGGCGTTCCCGAGCTGGCGCCAGTGATCGAAGTCCTGCGCCTGGCCGCGGACGTAGAGCAGGCCGTTGATCGAACTCGATCCGCCGAGGACCTTGCCGCGCGGCCAGTCGAGGCTGCGCCCGTTCAGCGAGGGTTCGGGCTCGGTCCGGTAGCACCAGTCCGTACCCGGATTGTGCATGGTCTTGAAATAGCCGACGGGGACGTGGATCCACAGGTTGGAATCCTTGCCGCCGGCTTCCAGAAGGAGGACGCGGGTCGAGGGATCCTCGCTCAGGCGGGCGGCCAGGGCGCAGCCCGCGGAGCCGGCTCCCACCACGACGTAGTCGGCTTCGGTGATTGGAAGGTGCGCCGTGTCAGCCATCACCCAACCCTCCCCGCACCGTGGTCGTGCAGGCGCGGCGCCGATGCGCGCGAGTCCGGGACGAAGGCAAATCGTGATCCGGTACGAGACCGGAAGGGACCGGTCTGCCCCGGACATTGGAGCGCCGCCGTTCCGCGAACGCAAACGTGGACGCATCGTCTCCGCCACCCGGACGCCTGGGCCCGCCGTGCCCGAGGCGGAAACGTCCGCGTGAGGAGGGTACGCGGCGCCGGTGTGGCGCCGGCGGCGCCCGGTCATTACGCTCGCGGATGCGGCGCGGCCAGGAGTGGTCCATGGACATCATCGAGCACCTCATCGAGCGCGCGGGATCCCGATCCCGATCCGTGGTCCTGCCGGAAGGCGAGGACCCGCGGATCCTCCATGCGGCGAGGCGCTTGCACGACGGCGGCATCGCCCGTCCCATATTAATCGGGGAACGCGCCGCGCTGGAAGCGGCAGCGGCGGCGGCGGGCGTCCCGATCGACGCGATCGAGAGCATATCGCCTTCGGAGAGCCCGGCGCTCGATGCGTACGCGGCGCTCTACGTCGAGGGCCGGCCGAAGACGAGCGTGCGGGTGGCGAAGCGGCTGCTCGCAAGACCGCTGTTCTACGCGGCGATGGCGGTGAAGGCGGGCGACGCCGACGCCCTCGTCGCCGGCGCCAACCAGCCTACCGCGCGGGTCATCGAGGCCGGACGGATGTCGGTGGGTCTCGCCGGGCACATCGCAACCCCTTCGAGCTTCTTCATCATGGCTCCCCGTGTAAACGGGGGCGCCCGCGGGGGCGGCGCTCCGCTCGTCTTCGCCGACTGCGCGGTCAACATCGAGCCGGACGCCGAGGCGCTTGCGGACATCGCGATCGCGTCGGCCGAAAACGCCGAGAAGCTGTTCGGGGTCACCGCGCGGGTGGCGATGCTTTCGTTCTCCACGCACGGCAGCGCCAGGCACGAGCGGGTGGAGAAGGTCCGCCGGGCGGTGGAGATCGTGCGTGCGCGCGTCCCCGAGCTTGCGATCGACGGCGAGCTCCAGGTGGACGCGGCGATCGTCCCGAGGGTCGCCGCGCTCAAGGTCAAGGGTCCGAGCGCGGTGGCGGGGCAGGCCAACGTCCTGGTGTTCCCGGACCTCGACGCCGGCAACATCGGCTACAAGCTGGCCGAGCACGTGGGCGGCGCGCGCGCGATCGGCCCCTTTCTGCAGGGCTTCGCGCGGCCGGTGTGCGATCTCTCGCGCGGGGCGACGGTCGAGGACATCGTGGCCGCGGCGGCGATCACCGCGGTGATCTCCTGACACACGGGCATCGGCGAAGCGGCTCATGGTCCAATCGAGTGCGCGGAGGTGCTCAACGGGGCCGTGCCCGCCGTCCTCGACCGGGACCGCGGTTCGTGATCCCGTGTTCCGCCCCGATACGACGAGCAACGCATCCGCCGAGGGGTCGAGCGCGTTCGATCACGTCGCGGGTGTGCTTCCTCGACCGGCGCGAGGGTTCGCACGGCGTACGCATTCGACCGCGCGTACGCTCCGCCCGCCGCCACGTCCGGCCCGCCTCGATCATCGGCGGGAAAGTACGCCTCGGCGTTCTCGCGCAACGGCGAACGACAGCAGAGGCGCAGTCCCCGGCGTTGCGGCTCGCGGGCTTCGTTCCGCCGCGGCAGCCGTCCCGCGGGCGGGCCGTGAAGACGTGCGTGCCCGCCACGACGGCAGCGATGCGGGTCAGCGCAACCCGGGCGGCATGTGTCCGCGCATCCCCTGCAGCATGTGCGCCATCCCGCCCTTCTTGCGCATGCGCTTCATCATTTTCTGCATCTGGGCGAACTGCTTGAGCATGCGGTTCACGTCCTGCACCTGCGTTCCCGAGCCCGATGCGATGCGGCGCTTGCGCGAACCCTTGATCACGGCGGGATGGCGGCGTTCCTGAAGCGTCATCGACGAGATGATCGCCTCCATGCGGACGAAATCGCGGTCGTTGACCCGGTCGCGCGCACCGGCCGGCAGCCCCGGGATGCTGCCTGGCAGCTTGTCGAGCATCCCCGCCACCCCCCCCATGTTCCGCATCTGCGCGAGCTGCTCGGCAAAGTCTTCAAGGTCGAACTGCTTGCCCTTGACGATCTTTCTGGCGAGCTTCTCGGCCTTCTCCCGGTCGACCTTCTGCTCGACTTCCTCGATGAGGCTGAGCACGTCCCCCATGCCGAGGATGCGGGATGCGATCCGATCGGGGTGGAATGCTTCGAGGGCATCCGTCTTCTCGCCGACCCCGAGAAACTTGATCGGTTTGCCGGTCACGTGGCGCACCGACAACGCCGCACCGCCGCGGGCGTCCCCGTCGGTCTTCGTCAGCACGACCCCCGTGAGCGGCAGTGCGGCGTCGAACGCCTTCGAGGTGTGGGCCGCGTCCTGACCGGTCATGCCGTCGACGACGAACAGCGTCTCGACCGGCGTGACGGCGGCGTGGATCCGCCGGATCTCGTCCATCATGCGCTCGTCGACGTGAAGCCGCCCCGCGGTGTCGACGAGCAGCACGTCGGCGAAGCGCCGGCGCGCTTCGGCGAGCGCGCCGGTGGCGATCGCGATCGGGTCCTCACCGGGCGCGCTCGGAACGAATCCGGCTCCGACCTGCTCCGCCAGGGCGCGGAGCTGATCGATGGCGGCGGGACGGTACACGTCGCAGCTCACCGCAACCACCGACTTGCCCGACTGCTCCTTCAGCCAGCGTGCGAGCTTCGCGACCGTCGTCGTCTTGCCCGATCCCTGGAGACCGGCGACCAGCACCACAGCCGGCGGCGGAACGTTGAGGGCGAGCCCGGCGCTGCTCCCTCCCATCAGCGCGATCAATTCGTCGCGGACCACCCGCACCAGCGCCTGGCCCGGGGTGAGGCTCGCGAGTACGTCCTGGCCCACGGCGCGCGCCCGCACCTTGTCGATGAACTCGCGCACCACCGGCAGCGCGACGTCCGCCTCCAGCAGCGCCGTCCGGACCTCGCGCAACGCCTCCCTGACGTTGGCCTCGGTGAGCCGGCCGCGCCCGCGCAGCCGATCCAGGGTCGCACCGAGCCGGCTGGTCAGATTCTCGAACACCGTGTGTCCCCCTGTGCGTTCATTGGATGATTGTATCTCGCCGCGGCCGGCTCCGGTCCGGCGGCGCCCCCGTGAACGCTCCGGCGCACCGAATTCGAAGCATGGTGGCTCCGGCGGTGTTCGACCCTGAGCAAGAACCTCCACTGGCACCGGGCGGCCCCGATCCCGCCGCGTCCATTGTTCGTCGTATCGGTGGCGCTTGAGCAGATCGTCGCTGACGTACTCGGCGGAGAGCTTGTCGAGGGTCGAGAAGGTCGAGCTTCGTCGAGGGATTTCCCGGGCAGGAAGGCGCGCAGGAGGTCCTCGACCATGCGGGGGGAGGAGAAGAGGCGCTTGCTGGTCTGATTCGGACCCCGAGGCGGGCGCACGGCTCCGCGGACCTCACCGGCGCCCTGTTCGTATCCGCTCGATGTTGGCACCATTCGGAACCCCTGTCGATCCGGTCCCGGTCGCCGATGCCATCGCTGTTTGCCGCGCTCGCGGCCGTCGCGTACCTCGCGGCGGCGGCGCAGATCGTCCGCCGCCTCGTGAACCCCCCGGCCGAGCCGCCGGCGCGCGATGCCCATGTGCGCGTCGCCGTGTGGGGGGGCGTCGTTCTGCACGTTGCAGCGCTCTGGCCGGCGCTCGCGATCTGGAGCGGGCCGAGCCTCGATCTGCCCGCGACGTTCTCGATCGGAGGGCTGGTTCTGGCCACGGTGTTCGGGGTCGCCATGTTCTGGCGCATCGAATACGGCATCGGCGTCCTCGTCCTCCCGCTCGTGGCGGTTGCCCCGCTCGTTCCGATCGTATGGCCGGGGCAGGCGGTTCCGGCCGGCGCCGCCACGACCCACGTCCACACCGCGATTTCGCTCCTGACCTCCGCGGTGCTGAGCCTCGCCGCGTTCCAGGCGCTCATCCTTGCCTACCAGGAGCACCGGATCCGCACCAAGCGCCCGGGCGGGACGCTGCGCATCCTGGCCCCCCTCGACACCCAGGAGCGCTGGCTGTTCCGGCTCATCGGGATCGGATTTTTCCTGCTGAGCCTGAGTCTCGTCACCGGCTTCATGTTCGTCCGCGACATGCTGGCCCAGCACCTCGTCCACAAGACGTTGCTGTCGTGCGCCGCCTGGGTGATCTTCGGCGCGCTGCTGTGGGGGCGGTGGCGCTACGGCTGGCGGGGACAGACCGCGGTGCGGTGGTGTCTCGGAGGATTCGCGGTGCTGGTGCTCGCGTATTTCGGCAGCCGCTGGATTCTCGAGGTGCTGCTCGACCGGCGCTGGTACCCCGCTTGAGGAGCCGTCCACTCAGCGCGCGGTCACACAAACCGCACGCTTGTAGGGGACGACGTGGGTGATCTCTCCGGCCAGGCGGCGGTTCTTCACGTTCCGCCAGTATTGCGCGGTGAGCAGATCGCCGTGGGCCGCCAGGAACGCGCTCCGCAGGACCTCCTCCATGGCCAGAAACTTGATGAATTCTTCGGGGAAGATGTCGTGCGGCCCGATGTAGAGCGTGGTCCCCGGGTCCATCAGGTCGAAGTCGTCGTCGGGTTCGGGCAGTTCCCGGAAGCGGCACTCCGTCACCAGCGCGACCTCGTCGTAGTCGTAGAACACCACGCGGCCTGCGGCGGTAACGCCGAAGTTCTTCAGCAGCAGATCTCCGGGAAAGACGTTGGTCTCCGCGAGGTCCTTGATCGCCTGCCCGTAGTCCAGGATCGCGGCAGCGGCGCTCTCCCGCGACGCTTCGCGGATGTAGAGGTTCAGGGGGCGCACGCGGCGTTCGATGTAGACGCGGTTCAGGACCAGATCGGAGCCCTCCCGGTGGACGGTCTCGGCCGCTCCTTCGAGCAGTTCCGCGAGGAGCCCCGGTTCGAAGCGGTCGGCCGGAAGCTTGAGGTTCAGGAATTCCTGGGTGTCGATCAGGCGCCCGGCATGGTCGTGCCTGGACACCAGCCGGTATCTCGAGATGACCTGCTCGCGCGTGGTGTTCTTCGGGTAGCCGAACTGGTCGCGGATCACCTTGAACACCAGGTTGAAGGACCGGAGGGTGAACACCTGCATCACCAGGCCGGGATCGCCCTCGGCGTGCACGAAGAGGTCGCGGCTCCGGCGCAGGTGATCGGAAAAGATGCGGAAGCGTTCGGTCTTTCCCTGGCGCAGCCTCCCCAGCACGGTATAGAGCTCGTCGATGGGCTTGCGCGGCAGGATGGAGTGCAGGAACTGGACCGCGCCCACCACCGAGGTGGGGTCCGTGAAGTAGTAGGAGCGCGTATAGCTGAAGACGATGTTGATCCGGAACTCCTCCAGCAGCACCGCATCCACCCGGATGCCCTGCCCGGTGTTCTCGAACGCCACCACGACGGGCAGGGTCAGGCGTTCGTGGATGATGCGTCCCACGAGATAGGCGCGTGCGCCCTGGAAGAAATGGGAGTCGATGAACTCCAGCCGGTGGAAGCCGCTCGCGTCGATCCCGAGACGCCCGGCGTGGCCGAGGACTTCGCCCGCCATGAAACGCACGTCGCGGCCGGCGTCCTGGTAGGGCACGCGGAATCTGAAGTCCTTGAGGATCCGGCGAAAGACGGTCTCGATGTCTTCCCAGCAGGGGTAGCGGCGCTTGGCCAGCGATTCGAGCCCTTCCTCGGGCGCGGGATGGATGAACTCGAGCATCCCGTCGGTGCCCACCGTGCCGAAGGTGCGGCGGCTGATGGAGTTGAAGAAGGTCTTCATGAAGCCGGCGTCGGGCACGTTGTCGAGCCGTGAGCCGTAGAGGTCACGCACCCGCCGCCACCACTCGCGCCGATCCGCCCCGGCGCCGAGCTCATGGTGCAGCCGGTGCCGTATCGTCGCGCACCATCGGTCGTACAGCTCCAGGCGCTCGCCGACGTCCTGGATCTGGCCCTTCCAGTCCCGCTCCTCGAAGCGCCGCCGCGCGCGGTCGGTGATGCGCCGGAACTGCCGGTTGTAGTGCTCGAACCCCTCGTAGATGAGCCGCGCGCAGCGCGCGACGTCGGGTTGCCGGCCCGTCATCGCCCGGCGCACGCCATCCCGATCACGATGCGGTCCGCACTCGGAGCACGGCATCCGGTTCGCGCCGTCCATCGCGCTTCCTTCGCGGGAGACGGGGAGACGCAGGGGACGACAGGATTGTCGGGCACGTTCGGCGCCCCGTTTCCAGTGGCGATCTTTCCGCCTTCGGGAGGGATCCGGAGGGTGCCTGGCATGGGCTGTCGGACCTCTTTGGATATGGGAAGGGAGGAACCGCCGCCGGTATTCTTCCACACGGCTCGGGACAGGGACAAAGGGATCGGTCGGACCGACCGGGGGCCGGGCCGATCGCGAGTTCCCGAGACGGTCGACGGTCCCCGGCAACGCGGGCATCTCGCCCGCGCGGTCCCGTGTCGCAGGCCTTCCACGTGCTCCGAACGGGCGTTCGCCACCCTGACGCGGCTGACACGCCCGGTTGCCTTGCGCATCGATCCGGCCGATGATGCAAGGGAGTCCGTCACCGGGGGGCAGCCGTCGGCGACGGACGAGGCTTGATTTCCAACGCCTGAGGAGAGAATCGATGAAGACGGTGTTGATTTCCCTGATCACCGGGCTGCTGGCCATCGGGTCCGCCATGGTCCCGGCCGACGAGGAGACGGGCTACGGCAGGCAGAAGGTCGTCTACCACGTCAACTACGACGATCCGAAGAAGCAGAAGGGCGCGTTGCGCAACATCCAGAACCACATCAACGCGGTCGGCAAGGAGAACCTCGATCTCCGCGTGGTGATGCACGGCAACGGCCTCTCGCTGCTGATGCGGGCGAACGAGGACCCCAACTTCGAAAGCAGCGTGCTCAACCTCAAGGACCAGGGGATCGGCTTCAACGTGTGCGCGAACACGCTCCGTGGCAGGAAGATCAGCTACGAAGACGACCTGTTCGACGTGAGCGAGGATGACGTCGTGCCGAGCGGGGTCGCCGAGATCGCCCATCTTCAGGCCCGGGGCTACAGCTACGTCAAGCCTTGAGCCTTGAGCCGCGAGCCGGACGGGGCCGGGATCCGTGTCTCGCAGGCCCGTCCGTTGACGCGCCGGGCGCTCGCGAGCGCAACGGCGCGTGGGTGTGGGCTGCTCGCGGGCGCGATGGCGCTCGCAACGGCGGCCGGCACCGGTGCGCAGACGGCCACATCCGGGGATCTTCTGCGGGCGGTGCGGCTGGACGATGCGGCATCGCTCGTCGTGCTTCTGGATGCCGGCATCCATCCGGATGCACCCGACCGCAACGGTCGGCCTGCGCTGCAGGTTGCGGTCCGCTACGGGCACCTCGACGTCGCACGCCGTCTCCTCGACGCGGGTGCCGGCATCGATGCGCGGGACACCGACGGCTGGACCGCTCTGCACCACGCCGCGCAAGGCGGCGACATCGGCGCGTTGCGCCTGCTGCTCGCGTACGGCGCGGACGTAGACGCCGCCGATCCTTACCGCTACCGAGCGTTGCATCTCGCGGCGCGCGAAGGGCATGGGGCCGCGTGCGAGCTGCTGGTCGAGGCCGGCGCGGATCCGGGCGCGCGCATCGACGTCGGATTCACCCCGGCGACCCTCGCCGAACGATTCCCGGACGTACAGGATTATCTGCTCGGCAGGCAGACCCGGTGATCGTCCATCCCTCACCCCCGGCTGCCGGACCTCGCCGGCCGGAGCGGCACCGCGTTCGGCCCCGACCCCCGGATACGGGCGGCTGCGCCGCAAGGTGATGCTCCCCCGGCCGCCGGTGCACCGGGCAACGCCACGCGACCGGGCCCGCGTTCCGGCGCTGGAGGAACGGCACGATGGCGATGCGCATCAAGAGCAAGTGGCGCCGGGCGATGACGCCCCGGGGCCGGAGTCCCTTTGCGAGCACATCAGAGCGCGTCTGTCTTCAACCTCTCCTCGGGGACCCCGTTTTCAAGCAGCAGGCGGCGGCAGGCGTCGGTGAACTCGGCTAGGCCCGCAACGTAGGCGTCCACGTCACCGAACCGCGGCGCCCGGTCGGACGATGGACAGAGCGCAGGTTCGGACAGCGGTCCGGATGAAGAATCACACGCCGAATCGAGTGCCGGCCTCGATTGTGACCCGGATCCCGGCCTGCACGCCGGATCGGGTGCCGATCCGGAGACCGGCCCGGGACTTGATCCGAGTATCGCATCGGATCCCGAACCGAGCGACGGTCCGGAAGCCGCCTCGATGACGCGCGCCGCGAGGGCGTCCCAGGTCTCGTCGATGTCCGGCGTCTCGACGACCCGGTAGCTGAAGTCGTCGAGGGCGTCGGCCCACGCACGGCAATGGTTGTGGCGATAGGGGACGCCCCGCCCCCGTACCACCCGCACGAGGCGGATCGGCGCGTCGATCTTGAGGTTGATCGCGTGCTCGATCAGGCTCTCGACGGGAGCGAACCCCGTGTCCCATGCGAGAAAGAGCAGCGTCCGGCCGGATGTGTCGTCGAGCACGAAGCCCCCGAAAGGCCCCTCGACGATGGCTCGGGCGCCGCGCCCGAGCCCGCCGGACACGAGTGCGGCGAAAGGATCTTCGGGGTCGCGGCGAACGTGGATCCTCAGGTTCACCGCGTCGCAGGGGCAGCTCGCGAGCCACGACTCGCGAGGCGGGGCGTTCTCGAACTGCACGGTTGCTCGCTGGCCCGCGAGGTAGCGAAGCACACGAGCGCGCTGAATCCTGAAGTGTACGACCGCGTGCTCGTCCGAGGCGGGCTCGACCCGCGTCACCTTGGCGCGCACGCGCTGCCGCGGGATGTCTCCGGCTCCCGACACCTCGGTGGACTCCACCACCAGATCGCTACCGGGCGCGACCGAACAGAGCAGGGCAACCCCGGCCCTTTTCTCGGCGTCGGCGAGGGCATAGTCGTGAAAGCGCACGCGATCGACCTCGCCGGCGATGATCCGGGCCCGGCATTCCCCGCAGCTTCCGTTGGCGCAGCCGAACGCGAGGGATCGCCCCGCCCGCAACGCGGCTTCCAGGACGGTTTCACCGGATTCGACCTCGAACCGGTGGCCCGACGGGTGCAGCTTGACGGTGAACGACATCGATTGATCCCGGGACGGCCGAGCCCCGGCGCCTCCCGACAGGGTCGTCCTCGGTTCTCGCGACCGCGCCCATGCTTCGCGCGCCATCGCGGCAAGCTCGATCGTTGGTGCGGGTCTTCGCTGGTCCCGCGGTCGGGCGAAGGCGCCCCGTCGCGCGGCGCACCCGCCCGATACGCCGCCTCACGTGGCCCGTCGCCCGGCGCTCTTGCGCTCCCACGCCAGCGAGGTGGCGGCGATGGTGTCGAGGTCGTCGAATCTCGGGGTCCAGTCCAGCGCGGCCCGGATCCGCTCCGTGCCCGCGACCAGGCTCGGCGGGTCGCCGGCGCGGCGCGGCGCGGCGCGCGTGTCGAGCGGGGTGCCGGCGACCCGCTCCACCGCCCGGATGACTTCCCTCACGCTGTAGCCGTGACCGTAGCCGCAGTTCAGGGTGAGCGATTCGCCGCCGTCTTCGAGCCGGCGCAGCGCCCGGAGGTGGGCATCGGCCAGATCCTCGACGTGGATGTAGTCCCTCACGCAGGTGCCGTCGGGGGTGGGGTAGTCGGTGCCGTACACGAGCATGTGGTCGCGCTTCCCGGCCGCGACCTCGCAGGCGACCTTCGTGAGCAGGGTGGCGTCCGGCGTCGACTGGCCGATCCGTCCCTCCGGGTCGCAGCCCGCGACGTTGAAGTAGCGCAGGGTGGTGTGGCGCAGATCGGTGGCGGCGCATGCGTCCGCCAGCATCCGTTCCGTCATCAGCTTCGACGAGCCGTAGGGGTTGATGGGATTCGCCGGCGTCTCCTCGCCGATGAGGGCGGCTTGCGGAGCGCCGTACACCGCCGCGGTCGAGGAGAAGATGAAGTGCTCCACGCCGGCCTCGATGCAGCACTCGACGAGGGTGCGGGAGGCACAGGTGTTGTTGCGGTAGTAGGCGAGGGGGTTCGCCACCGATTCGGGAACGACGGTCTTCGCGGCGAAGTGCAGCACCGAACGCACCGGGAGCTTCCGGAGCAGGTCGAGCACCAGCGCGCGATCGCCGGTGTCGCCGACCACGAGCTCGCCGTGGAGCACGGCGTCGCGCACGCCCTTGCTGAGATCGTCGAGCACGACGACCCCGTAACCGCTCTCCCCGAGCTGCCTGACGACGTGGCTTCCGATGTAGCCGGCGCCGCCGGTGACGAGAACATGTCCCGACATTGCGGCTCTCTCCTTGTTCGATGATCGATCGCGTTTTCGGAGCCGACCCCGTCATGGCGCGGTGCTCCGATACGGACGGAAGGGTTCAGGATGGAGCGCGACGGGCAGTATGGATCCGAAGTCTGGAATGGGAGCGGGTTCAGTCTGCCGGCCGGAATCCTCGAGGGGACCGGAGCTTGCCGGTTCTTCGGGAGGACACGGCACGATGCTCCGGCCACCCTCTCGTTTTCAGGTTCCGGCAGACGGCCCCCAGCCGCGATTGAATCGTCTGGCGCTGGCATCCGGATGCCCGCCGGGTCTCTCCTCCATCACCGGATCTTTCCAGACCACACCAATTGTGATCGAGTTCGTTCCGGATTGCAGCCGCTGGCGTCAGTAGCTCATGTCCGGCTGGGCCGCCTTCCTCTCGTCGATGAAGGCGCGCAGGGCCTCGTCGACGCCTGGGTCGAGGGGCGGCGGCTCGTAGCGCGCGAGCATGTCCTTCCACAGCCGGTTGGCCCGCCTGGCGGCGTCGAGCGCGCCCTCCGACTCCCACTGCTCGAAGCTGTTGTTGTCGGCGAGGGGCGAGCGGTAGAAGGCGGACTCGAAGTTCGCGCGGGTGTGCGCGGCGCCCAGGAAATGGCTGCCGGGGCCGACCTCCCGGATCGCGTCGAGCCCCTGGGCGTTCTCCGAGAGGTCGATGCCCGCGAGGAACACCTGCATCATCTGCGCCTGGTCGGCGTCCATCACGAACTTCTCGTACCCCATCGCCAGCCCGCCTTCGAGCCAGCCCGCCACGTGCAGCATGAAGTTCACCCCCGCGAGCATGGCATGCTGCAAGGTGTTCGCGGATTCGAACGCGGCCTGCGCGTCGGGCAGCTTCGATGCGCACAGGCCGCCGCCGCTGCGGAAGGGGACCCCGAGGCGCCGCGCCAGCGAGCCGATGACGTTGAGCACGAGCTGCGGCTCCGGGGTGCCGAAGGTCGGGGCGCCGGACTGCATCGACATGGAGCTGGAGAAGGTCCCGAAGATCACCGGGGCGCCGGGGCGCACGAGCTGCGCGAAGGCCATCCCCGACAGCGCCTCGGCGAAGAGCTGCGCGCAGGTGGCGGCGATGGTCACCGGCGACATCGCCCCCGCGATGCAGAAGGGTGAGACGACGGTGGCCTGGTTGTGCCGGGCGTAGACCTTCAGCGCCCCGAGCATGGTGGCGTCCCAGACCAGGGGCGAGTTCGCGTTGATGAGGCTGGTGACGACCGCGTTCGACTCCACGAACTCCTCGCCGAAGACGATCTTCGCCATCGAGACGGTGTCCTCGGCGCGCTCGGGGGCGGTGACCGAGCCCATGAAGGGCTTGTCCGAATAGCGCAGGTGGCTGTAGACCATGTCGAGGTGGCGCTTGTTGACCGGGAGGTCCACCGGCTCGCACAGCGTGCCCCCGGCGTGGTGCAGGCCGGGCGAGAGCCAGGTGAGCTTCACGAAGTTGCGGAAGTCCTCGATGGTCGCGTAGCGCCTCCCCTCGTCGAGGCTGCGGATGAAGGGGGGGCCGTAGGCCGGCGCGAACACCATGTGGGGGCCGCCGATGCGCGCGCTGCGCTCCGGGTTGCGCGCGTGCTGCACGAATTCCGCCGGCGCGGAGCCGGTCACGAGCGTGCGGGCGAGGCCGCGGGGGATCCTGACCCGCTGGCCGTCGACGTCGGCCCCGGCGCCGCGCCACAGCGCGAGCGCCTCCGGGTCGTCCCTGAACTCGACGCCGACCTCTTCGAGGATCGTCTCCGCGTTGTGCTCGATGAGCTCGAGTCCCTCGGCGGACATGACGTCGTAGACCGGTACCCGGCGCGTGACGTAGGGCGGGGAGGCCGGCCGGGCTTCGGCCTCGGCGCGCGCCGCCCGCCGCGCCGCGCGCCCGCCGCGGGCCCGTCCCCGTCCACGCCGTGCGTTGTTCATTCGGAAGTCCTCATTTCCATTCTGGCGTATCGGCGGAAACAAGCATACAGATGCATGAACGGCGGTACCGTATCGAACGAGGGGTGGGGGACAGGACGAGATGCGGGCAGCACGCGTGGGAAGCCATGTCTCACGTGCATCTGCCGGGTGATCCCCAGCGGCTGTCCGCTGCGCCTGCTCGCGCGGCGCATCCAGCGTGAAGTAGAGGTCGATCCTGCCGGTGCAGGCCGGGACCTCCCGGCGGTGGCCGCCGAGAAGCCGCCACAGCGGCTCGCCGCGCCGCTTCCCCTGGATCCCAGAGCGCGACGTCGACAGCGGCCATGGCGAAGGCGGCAACGCCGCCGCGCCCGCAGAAGTGCACGTGCCACCACATCCACTCCCAGAGCCGATCGATCGCGCGGGCGTCCTCGCCGGCGAGCAGGGGCGCCAGGTCGTGCTCCACGAGGGCGCGGACCGCGCGCGAACCGATGTCGTTCACGGTGTAGGTATAGCCGATGCCCTCCGCGCCGTCCGTGTCACGCACCTGCGCCACGACAAGCCCGGAGTGGCTGATTTCGCCATGGGTGGAATCCGAGAGGGCCGTAGGCAGCGGAATGCGGTAGTGGTGTACCTCGATTGAATCGACACGGCTCATTCGTCGTCTCCCTTTCCCATATCCCCAACAAGGCCGGACGCGGCGGTGATCGAGCCGTCGGGAACGTGGAGGCCCAGGATATGGCAGATCGGGAACGTGGACGGACACGCCAGGTTGGCGAGGATTTCGAGTGCGTGCCGCAAGCGACGCCCGGTGGTGTGCTCCTGCCTCGCGCCGCCTTACCCGGAGACTACTTCGCCGGCCAGATCGAAAGCGTCGGGGAAGTCCAGGGTCATGGCGCGATCCGCGCTCGTCATGCGCTTCAGCAGACCCCGCTGCACCTGGTATTTGACGCCTCCGATCGCGAGGGCGCCGATCCCGAGTATGCCGGAGGACAGCTCGACCCCGTCATCGGTTGCCGACAGCCCTTCGATGCCGGCCGGCGGCACCGCGTTGACGTCCGCCGCGACCAGGAGCTTTGTGCATTGCGCCAGCAGAGCCGCGGGGAGGATCTGCACCCCCGCCCTGGCGCAGCACACCACGACCTCGGCGGATTCGAGCGCGGCGCGTTTCCCCGCGTCGTCCTGCCCGGCGGTCCAGAGGAGCTCTACGCCGTACCGGCGCGCAAAGCGATCGACCGGCTCCGCCTTGGCCGGGGTCATCCCGGTCAGGCGCACCAGCCTCGGGTGCCCACCCTGTCGTGCCACCAGCACCGCCGCGCACAACCCGACCGGCCCGCCCCCGAGGATCTGCACGTTGCGGCCCGCGAGACCGGCGCCGCTCCTCCTGCGGAGATGCTTCGCGACGAGCGCCACGAGCGCGGCCGAGGTGGTGTAGGCACCGTTCGGATCGGCCAGCACCGCGGCCTCGAAAGGGGGCACCATCGCAGCCCTGGCCCGTTCCAGCATGTCGGCGGCCAGGTTGACGTCGTGTCCCCCGATGAACATGCCGGTGTCGTTGTAGCGTCCGGGCGGCCTTGAGAAGATGGCGTCCTGCACCAGCCCCGCGACGTCCCCGGCGGTGACGCACGAGTAGGGCACGACCACCTCGTAACCCGCGTCCACCGCCATGTTGACGTCGAAGGGGCTGACGTTGGCGCGGGGATCGAGCATGTGGAGGATCTTCGGTTTGGCCATGATTCGCGTACTCCTGACCCGGCATCGCCGGAACCAAGGGCCTGTTGTGAACTTGGCGGCGCGGGCGTCCCGCCCACTCCGGTCATCCCCGCTCAAGCGGAAATCTGCGTCCTGGGAGCGGCGTGTCCCTCCGGGACACGGGCGGGACATCCGCGTTGCTTCATCATCGCTTCATCGTTTTGCCCTGGATTTCACGGACAAGACTACCTGATACCGGTGACGACCGTTTTTTTTCTCAGGAATCGGGATGGGCCGTCTCGACCCGGGCGCCTTCATTGCTCCCGCGGGCGACGGCGAACTCCAGGCCGAGTTCGCAGCCGAACCGGCGGTCGGCTTCCGCCATGAGGCGATCCGCCACCGGCGCACTCGGACAGACGGCGAATCCGGTCGGCCCCCACGAGCTTTGGCCCACCCCCGCCAGGCCGCGTGAGACCAGCCACTCCAGCACCCGGGCCACCCCCGGACTCATGAAGCGGCCCCCTTGCGCCTCGGCGAAGTGATCCCCCACCCGCGCCTGGATCCGGCCGACCGCATCGCCGAAGGCATCGAGATCGGTTTCCGCCAGCCCGGGCAGCGCGCCCATCAGCACCAGCCGGCACAGTTCGGCCGCGTCCGCCTGCGGAAACCGGGGCAGGGCGGCAAACGCCTCGATCTCCGCCTCCCCATGCACGCCTTCACGAGCGCGATCGAACACGAGCAACAGGCGCCATTCGGGAGGGAAGGGCAGTCGGGCGACGACCGGTGGGGGCGCACCGTTCCCGGCGGTGCCGCCGTCAACCACGAAGCCACCCTGATCGAACAGCCCGATGCCCAGTCCGGAGCGGCCTCCCCGGCCGAGGGCGGCGGCGATCTCGGCCGTGCGCACGCCGAGGCCGGACAGTTTCGCCATCCCGGCGCCGACGGCCAGCGCAAGCTGGGTTCCCGACCCCAGGCCGGCGTGCGGCGGAATGACTTCCTCCACGGTGATCCGGAAGCCTCCCGGCAGACCGAAGCGCTTTGCCGCTTCAGTGGCATAACGCGCTGCGCGTACCGCGTCCGGCCCCTCCGCGGTGACGTCGGAAGCCGGCTCCAGGCGTATCCGGGTGAAAAGACGATCAAGGGCAAGCCCGAGCCCCCCGTACCGGCGGCCGAGGCCACCGTGGAGATCGACGAAGCCCATATGCAGCCGGGCAGGCGCACGGACGGAGACGCGGAGGCCGGCGCAACTCGACATGCGGGCGCCGAGGCCGGCTACTCGAAAAGGCTGTGCAGGTGGATCCTGCCCTTGCCCAGCTTGCCGCCGTAGTTGGCGGTGTGGATGTGCAACACCCCGCCGGCCGCCGTGGCCGCCTCGATACCGGCTCTCATGCCTCGGCGCACTTCGTCGAGACGGGGCGCGCTGACGATGATCTCGTAGACGCACCGGACCGGAGCCGGGAGGGCGCTTTCGGAGTCGCCCGCGAGCGCCGGGCAGTAGTGGTGGTTGGTGGTCGCGACCATGTCGTCGTAATGCTTCGCGCCCACCTTTGACCCGCTCGCGGCGTTCTTGACCACCACCAGCGGGATCCGGGACACCGCCTCCAGCGCCGCCTCCGCCGCCCCGAGCGCGGTCTCGTCGGACTCCGCGAGGATGAGGAACATGCCCCCGGTGACGGCCTCCCTGACCACCCCGAAGCGGCGCTCGACGAGGAAGGCGCCGTCCATCTTCGGGACCCGGAACACTTCCCGGCCGAAGACCTCCGCCGCTTCCTCGTAGCCGTCCCCGAAGCGCTGGATGACGGTGCCTTCGATCTCGATCGATTCCTCGGCCAGATCCGCGGGCAGGGCGTCGAACACGCTGGTCCTGGGGTTCGGGAGGGCACCTTTGCGGAGCCGCAGCACCAAGCATCGGGCGAGCTGCTCCAGCTTGCGGTCCAGCATCTGGATGATGAACCCCGGACGGCCGTCGGGCGTCTCCTCCGGTCCCATCTCCCGCTCCAGGGTCGCCTCGCACGGCGGTACGGTGGCCGAACGTCCCAGCCCTTTCGTCTCCATCGCCGCTTCCAGCGCCCATCGCCGCGTGACGCTCGTCACCAGCACGCGGGCGAGCCGGCCGCTGAACGTCTCGGAGTAATCGTCCTGGATGGGGACGCCGTTGATCTCGAGCGTGGCCATTCTCGCACCTTCCGTCCGCATGGCGCGGCAGCACCGATCAGCCCTGACGATACCGCGATGATCGCGGCTTCGCCAAGTGGGCCGTCCGGTCGTGGCCATTGACGAAGACAAGGGGGAAGCATGGCCGCCGGCGCGGGTCGCGCGCGGCGTCTTGCGTCAGCGTTCGGCGAGCAGGGACTCCATCCGAGCGCTCTGCTTGTCCGGGAACATGCTCTTCAAGGAGCACGGCGGCGCCGCCGTGCAGCACGCCGCGGCTCCAATCGCCGACCACCTCGGGCCGCTGCTCGATCTACGCGGTGCAGTATCCGCGCGCGCTCCTGGCCATGCAGCTACCGCGCCTCGCGTCGTGCGGCGGCGATTCGAGGATCACGGGGATGCGTTCCGCCTCGTCCGCGGATTAGGCGCCGAGATGCCCGGCGGGGTGGATGCGGGCGTTGCAGGCGTTCGAATGTGCGGCGAAAGTATAGTGGAGCGGCTAATACGGGAACGGGGACCATGAATTTCGAAGAGCACGCGGCGAAGCCGTTGCTTCAGGCGGCGGGCATCGCCGTTCCGCGCGGGTACTTGGCGCGGAGCGCCGAGGAAGCGGAGGCCCACGCGGCGACGCTCGGGGGGCCGGTGGTGGTCAAGGCCCAGGCGCCGGCGGGCAAACGGGGCAAGGCCGGAGGGATCCGCACCGCGGACGGCGCCGCGGCGGCGCGCGAGGTGGCGGAGGCGATCCTCGGCATGAACATCGCGGGGCACCGGGTCGAGTCGGTGCTCGTCGAGGAGCGGGCGGCGATCGCGTCGGAGTACTACGCGGCGGTCCTCAACGACGCGGCGTCGAAGGGGCCGCTGGTGATGTTCTCACCCGAAGGGGGCATGGACGTGGAGGTGGTGGCGGCGTCGATGCCCGAACGGCTGCGGCGCGCGCCGGTGGACGTCACGCGCGGGTTCGGCCTCGCCGCCGCGCGCGCGATGCTCGACGGGCTGGATCTGAGCGCCGGCGAAGCGCCGGTGGACGCCAGGGCGCCAAGCGCCTCTGCACCGGCGGCCACCGCCGAAGCGTCAGCCGCCGTTGGAGCGGCGGTCGCCGACTTTCTCGCCGCACTCTACCGCGCCTACCGCGACAACGACGCCGAGCTGCTGGAGGTCAACCCCCTCGCGCGGCTCGAGGACGGGCGGCTGGTCGCCCTCGACTGCAAGTTCATCCTCGACGATTCCGGCGTGAAGCGTCGGGAGGCGCTCGCGAAGAGGGGGACCCCGGATCGGCTCACGGGGCTCGAAGCGCGCGCACAGGCGCTCGGGCTGAAGTACATCGAGCTCGACGGGGACGTCGGCGTGCTCGCCAACGGCGCCGGGCTCACGATGACCACCATGGACGTGATCACGCACCACGGGGGGCGGCCGGCGAACTTCCTGGAGATCGGCGGCGAGGCGTACACGAAGGCGAAGCCGGCCCTGGAGATCGTGCTCGGCAACCCCGGCGTGCAATGCCTGGTCGTGAACTTCTGCGGCGCGTTCGCGCGCACCGACGTAATGACCGCCGGCGTGCTCGACGCCTGGGAGGCCCTCGCGCCCTCCGTCCCCGTCTTCTTCAGCGTGCACGGCACGGGCTCGACCGAGGCGAGGGCCATGCTTCGCGAGCGCCTCGGGGTGACCCCTTGCGAGACGATGGACGAGGCGATCGCCGCCGCGGTCGCCACGGCTCGGAAGGCAGAAGGCAGGTTGAGAGGCTGCCGGCCGATGGATGGAGAAGCGGGCCGGGAGGCCGGTCGGGAAACGAGCCGGACAGCGGGCCGGGAAACGGACGCGGACACCGGCCGGGAAGCGGGAGACGCATGATGATCGTTCGCGGCGACCAGCGGGTGCTGGTCCAGGGGATCACAGGCAGGCAGGGCACGTTCTGGACCGGGCGCATGCAGGAGTACGGCACCCGCATCGTCGCGGGCGTGAACCCGAAGAAGGCGGGCGCCGTGCACTGCGGAGTGCCGGTGTACGCGAGCGCCCGCGAGGCGATGCGCGAGAGCGGCTTCGACGTCTCGGTGCTGTTCATCCCCTCGCTGGGGGTGAAGGCGGCGGCCCTCGACGCCGTCGAGGCGGGCTGCCGGCGGCTCGTCGTCCTGACCGAGCACGTCCCGGTGCAGGACGTGATGGAGGTGCTTGCGGCGGCGCGGGCGAACGGCGCCGCGGTCGTCGGCCCCAACACCGCCGGCCTGGTCACTCCGGGCGAGTGCTTCGTAGGCTTCATGCCCGCGTTCGAGCGCGACGTCTTCCTGCCGGGCAGCGTCGGCGTGGTGTCGCGCAGCGGGAGCCTGGGCACGCTGATCTGCCTCAACCTGGTGCAGGCCGGCTTCGGGGAATCCGCCTTCGTCGGGATCGGCGGCGACCCCATCCTCGGGACGACCACGCGCGACGCGGTACAGGCGCTCGACGCCGACGAGCGCACCGCCGCGGTCGTGGTGGTCGGCGAGATCGGCGGGGCGATGGAGGAGGACGCGGCGGAGTACATGCGGGACATGCGCAAGCCGGTCGTCGCCTTCATCGCGGGTGGCGCCTCGCCCCCCGGAAAGAAGATGGGGCACGCGGGGGCGATCGTGATGGGGGACAAGGGCACCTGCGCATCGAAGCGCAAGGCGCTCGAAGCGGCGGGGGTCGAGGTGCTCGATACCCCCTCCGGCGTCGGTCCCGCGCTCCGGGCCGCCATCGGAGAGGCAGGCCCGTCCGGAAACGGACCACGGTAGCATCGTCCCCGTCGGCGCCGGGCAGAAGGCGCGGACCGCCGCAACTTGGCCGTGGGTTGGCGGAGGATGTGCCGGGCCGCTCCGCGCTCTCGGGCCGGAGGTCTTCACCGGGCTCCCGATGCCGGAGAAGGGGTGGGACGAGCGATCGTCGCCGCGCTCTGGATACGCACGTCCCGGCATTCCGCCGGGTAGAATCCGGGCCATGGCAAAGCAGGACGAGACGCCCGGAGCCGGCTGCATGCGGTGAATCTTCGGAGATCCGGGCCCGGCGTTCGGTCAGACACTCGATAGAGGGACGCGACACATGACGGATGCGAAACAGCCCGAGGTGCACCGCGGTCTGAAGGACTTGTGCTTCGACCGATCGCCGATCACGTTCATCGACGGCAGGGCCGGCGAGCTCCGGTATCGCGGGTACTCGATCCACGATCTCGCCGTGCACTCCTCTTTCGAGGAAACCGCCTACCTCCTGCTCCACGGCGAGCTCCCGACGGCGTCCGAGCTCGACGCCTTCGACGGCGCGCTGAAGGAAGCGCGGACCCTGCCCGGCACCATCCGAGACGTCATCCGCGCGGTGAAGGACGCGCATCCCATGGACGTCTTGCGCACCGCGGTGTCCGCGCTCGCCGCGCACGACCCCGAAACGCACGACAACTCCCTCGACGCGACCCGCCGCAAAGGGATCCGGCTCACCTCCCAGGTGCCGATGATCGTGACCGCGCACCACCGCATCCGCGCAGGCCGGGAGCTGGTGCCGGCGGACCCCGGACTCGGCCATGCGGCGAACTTCCTCTACATGCTCAAGGGCGAGACGCCGAGCGAAGACGCCTGTTCGCTGATGGACACCGACATGGTGCTGCACGCCGAGCACGGTTCGAACGCATCGTCGTTCACCGCGCGGGTCGTCGTGAGCACCGAGGCCAATCTGCACGCCGGCATCACCGCGGCGGTGGCGGCGCTCTCCGGCCCGGCGCACGGCGGGGCGGCGGAGAACGTGATGCAGATGGCCAGGGAGATCGGCGATCCCTCGGAGGCGGCGGCCTACGTCAAGGCGAAGCGCAAGGCTCGCGAGCCGGTCATGGGCTTCGGCCACCGGGTCTACCGGGCCGAGGACCCGCGGGCGCGGCACATGCGCGAAGGGGTGAAGCGCCTGTCCGAGGAGATGGGACAGCCGCACTGGTATGCGATCCTGGAGGCGCTGGTGGAGGCGATGCGCCCCTACGCCCGGCACGGCATCAACGTGAACGTCGACTTCTACGCCGGCGTCGTCTACCACCTGCACGGGGTGCCCCAGGATCTCTTCGTGCCGATCTTCGCGATCGGCCGCATCCCGGGCTGGACGGTGCAGGCGATGGAGCAGATCGAGAACAACATCCTGATCGCCCGCGCCTCCTCTATACCGGACCCGAAGGCCGGGAGTACGTGCCGATCGAAGCGCGCGGGTAGTCCGGGCCGGTCGTCCGGCAGATGCGTCCGCTTCAGCCCGCGCCGAAGACCTCGTGCACCGATTCGCGGACGATGGCGACGATGTCGTCGAGGACTTCGTTCGACACCATGATCGGGGGCGCGAGGCAGATGACGTCCTCGCCCTTGAGCCGGGTGAAGAGCTTGCGGTCGATCATCGCCTTCATGAGCCTCGGGCCGATGCCGTCCTCGGGGACGAACCGGGCCTTGGTGGCGCGGTCCTTCACCACTTCGACGCCGCACATGAGGCCCAGGCCGCGTATGTCGCCGACGTTGGGATGGTGCGCGAGCGCGTCTTTCAGCCCGACGAGCAGCCGCTTGCCCTTCTCTCGAGCCTGGCCGGGGAAGTCCTCGCCCTCGATGACGTCGAGGGCCGCCAGCGCGACCGCGCAGCCGACCGGGTGGGCACTGTAGGTGTAGGCGTGCATCCAGGGCTTTCCGCTGTCTTCCATGGCGTCCGCGATCTCGTCGCTCACCCCGATGCCGCCGAGCGGAAAGTAGCCGGAGGTGATCGCCTTCGCGAACTGCATGAGGTCGGGCTGCACGCCCCAGTGCTCCAGCCCGAACATGCGGCCGGTGCGGCCGAAGCCGGTGATGACCTCGTCGGCGCAGAGCAGCACGTCGTACCGGTCGCAGATCTCGCGGATGCGCGGAAAGTAGTCGTCCTGCGGCGGAATGACCCCGCCCGCGCCGTGCACCGGCTCCGCGATGAACATCGCGACGCTGTCGGGTCCTTCTTCGAGGATCTTCTTCTCCAGCTCGTTCGCGGCGGCGATGCCCTGGCTCACGCCCTCCGGCGCCTCGTAGCGGTAGGGGTAGGGCGAGGGAATGTGGGAGAAGCCCGGTACGCGCGGCTCGAACATCGGCCAGTAGGCGGAGATGCCCGTCGCGCACATCGCGGCCAGGGTGACCCCGTGGTAGCCGAGCTCGCGCGAGATGACCTTGTACTTGCCCGGCTTGCCCCTGAGCTTCCAGTAGTAGCGGGCCATCTTGATGTTCGAGTCGGTCGATTCCCCGCCGCCGGAGGTGAAGTAGAACCGGTTGATGCGGGGGTAGGCGAGCCCCGCGAGGCGCTCCGCCAGCGCGATGGCGTTCGGGTTCGAGCTGCCCGCGTACCCCGAGGCGTAGCCGAGCTCGTTCATCTGCGCGGCGGCGGCCTCCGCCAGCTCCCGGCGTCCGTTCCCGCAGGTGTTGTTCCACAGCCCCGCGAGCCCGTCGATGAACGCCTCTCCGTTCGCGTCGTAGAGCATCGCGCCCTCTCCGCGGACCCAGACCTTTCCGTGCGCGTGGACGTCGCCGCTGTGCAGCGGGTGGATGAGGTGGCTCCGATCCCGCTCGATGAGCGCGGCGTTTACGTCGTTGGTCATGCCTGCCCCCTTCGTGTTCGGGAAGCTGCGGTGGCGGGGGCGGAGCAGGCCCCTTGGGACGTGGCCGCCGCCTCCCCACCGCAAGCCGCGACGGTAACGGGACTCGCGACCGCCGCGCAACGGGATCGGAGCAGGAGATGATGGGAACGTTTGAAATGTTCCACGGGCCGCGAGCAGAGCAGGGCTCTGCAGCATCGGCTCGCAGCATGGAATAATCTCATCCCGTACCCGACCCTCTGACGGAGGAATGCGGAATGTCGAAGCAGATGGACCTTGAAGCACTCGTAGCGGGCTGCGCCGACGACTCGTTCGACGACGGCATCCGAATCGACAGCGACCTGGAGCCGCTCTCCGGACCCGGTGGGGTGGTCAAGCCCGCGGTTTATGAGGGCGGAGCCTATCAACGCGACCGGCGATGGGCCTCTCCTGCGGACGATGAACCAACGCAGGTCATCGTCATCGACAACGTGCCGTCGCAGGCGAACCGCCTCGAAGCGGCTCTGCGGGAGAGCCGCGATTCGATCTCGGCGCCGGAATTCGAGCTCGACCTTTCGGAGCTGTCGCATCTTCCGGCGCACCTGCCCCGATCCCTGTCGAGTCTCGAATTCCCTCACCGCAATGCGGACGCGTACCTTCGCGACGCGATGCTGGACGGGCAGGATTTCCTCAAGACCGGGATCGGCAAGGCGATCTTCGGCGCCACGGCACAGACCTGCGGACCCTTGATCGCGTGGTTCCCGCAAGCCCTGCTGTACGGATTCTGGCAGTCCCACTTGGGCAAGAAGCGTCAGAACACCAAGCACGCGCGTGCGTGGGTCTCGGAGATCATCGGCTGGCGCCCGGCGTCGGTTGACACCAGGAACATGGGATTGAAGGGCGATCCGCTCAACTTGACCACCGATAAAGACGACACGGAAGTCACTTCAAACGAAGATGACAGAACCAAGTGGGATGTCGGCAAGAAGCGGGATGTCGAGGGGGGCAAGTCCATTAAGCTCTCGAAAATCGGGCATGGTCAAGTGCCCTTCATGCGCGAAGGCGATCTCGCCGCCGCCGCAGTGTCCTTTGCGCGGGTGACGCAACGGGCGACGGTGTCCTTTGCCCAACTTCGGCGGGTCAGCCTGGGGGGCGACGCAGGCGAGGCGGATGCGGCCGTTCGGGCGTTGCTGGTGGCGCTCGGACTGCACGCCCACCAGCTCGCCTTCGGCAGAGGATTCGCCCTTCGTTCCGGCGCCGAGCTTCGGCCGAGATCGACGGTCGCGACTTGGCTGGGTGCGGATGGCGACGAGCCGATCGATCTCGGCGGGACCGAGGCGACGCGCGCACTCCTCGAGTCGGCGCGGGAACATGCGGAATCCCATGGCGTACCGCTCGACGGCTGGGGTGCGCCGACGATAAGGCTCACTCCAAAGGCAAACCTCTCTGCGGCAATCCGGTCTGCCTGGCCCGAGCTCGACTGATGCTGGCGATCAGCGTCGAGCTCCTGCACGGGACTTTCCGCGGCGATCCGGATGGTGCCGCAGTCACCGGAAGGCTGATCCGAGGCGAGTGGCCGCCGGCCCCGGCGCGTCTCTTCGCCGCCTTCGTGGCGGCCGACGGGACCCGGCAGGCGTCGCGGGTCACGGATGGCCGGGAACTCCTCTGGCTGGAACGGCTCCCGCCGCCGGCGATCCATGCCGAGCGCGACCCGTGGCATCAAACCCTTGAGCCTCGGTTCATAGTAGAACAACCTCGCGAATTCGCCGATATAAAGAAGAGCAAAACAGAGCTATACACACATCAAGAGTATGTGGGGAGGAAAGGGGGGCTGCACCGCCCGGGCGTCCGGGTGGTCCCCAGCCATCCGTCCGTCCTGTACCGTTGGGATACGGAGACGCCCGAGAAAGGTACGCTGGCCTCGCTCCGCCGCCGCGCCGCGAGGGTCGGCTATCTCGGTACTTCCGATTCCCCGGTCCGCGTCCGCGTTGCGACGAAGATGCCGTGCGGTTCGCCGGGCGAAGTGTTCGTGCCGGACCCGGAGGGCGATGTACGCATCGGTGTTCCACGACCGGGAGATGTCGAGCTTCTGGACCGGATGTACGACGATTGGCGGGAACGGGGCGCCTCGGTGACCCGCTTGCAGTTCCCGGCGCTCCTGCACCGGGAGACGTACCGGTCACCCGGTGGCCGCGACGAGACGGACCGAGGAGAGGTGGTGGCGTGGCTACGCCTCCGCCCGTCGGTCTCGGGGAGGCGGGTATCCGCGCTCACCGCGCTCTTCAAGGAAGCCGTCCTCGACCGCCACCAGCGCCTGTACGGCGAGCCGCCCGCCGTCCTGCACGGTCACGGGTTCACGCGGCCGGGGTATGACCTCGCCCGCTACCTGGCGCTGCCGGACGTCGGCTATCCGCACTCGCGGGGCCGCATCCACGGCTTGGCCTTGTGGCTGCCGCCAGGGTCCGACCGGAGTGAGCGCCGGCAGGCCCGCGATGCGGCACGCGCCATCGACGCGCTCGTCGGCCGGGGTATCGAGGTGTCCGTGGAGCTACGGCATGAGGACGAGAAGCGTCCCTGGGCCGCGGACCCACGCCGCTGGCAAGAGCCATCGGCGACCTGGGTGACGGCGTTCCCGGTGATCCACGAGCGGCGGGGCGTCCCCGGCCTCCCGGAAGCCGCCCGCTGGTGCCGTCACGCCGGCCTGCCTGCGCCGGTCGCCTTTCGATCGGTGCGCACGCCCCTGCTTCCCGGCGCGGTCGATCTGGCGCCGGTGGAGGTCAACCGCCCGGGGCGTCCCGCGCTGCCCTACTCCCACACCGAGTTCCGATTCGCGGAGCCCGTTGCGGGGCCGGTCGTCGTCGGCGCCGGGCGGCAGCGTGGTTTCGGCCTCTGCGTGCCGGTCGATGACTGACGCAGGTTCGACATCCGGCGGCCTTGTACGACCGGCCGACCCGGCGCGGTTACCGCCCTTGCCCGCCTTCACCGAGTTCTACCGCGCCATCAACGGGCGGGATCCGTTTCCATGGCAGGCGCGTCTGGCGGACCAGGTCGCGGAGGGGGAGCGGTGGCCGGCCGAGATCGGCGTACCGACCGGGCTCGGAAAGACGGCCTGCCTCGATATCGCGGTGTGGTGGCTCTCCTCCCAGGCGGATCGGGCGCCGAGGGAACGGACCGCACCGACGCGCATCTGGTGGGTCGTCAACCGGCGCCTCCTCGTGGACTCGACGGCCGAACACGCCGAACACATCGCGCGCAGGCTCCGCGACCCTGGCTCCGCGGGGCTGGATCCGTCCGGGCGCCGCGCCGTCGAGTGCGTCGCCGAACGGCTCCGCTCGCTATGGGTCGATCCCGACGCGCCTCCGCTGGACGTGATCAGCCTTCGCGGCGGCATCGCCTCGCGTACCCCCACGGACCCCGCACGGCCGACGATCATCCTTTGCACACTGCCGATGTACGGCTCCCGTCTGCTGTTCCGAGGCTATGGGTCGAATCGACGGCCCGTCGACGCCGCCATGGCCGGCGTCGACAGCCTGGTTCTGCTCGACGAGGCGCACCTCGCGAGGCACCTGAGAGATCTGGTCCCCGCCCTTGCCGACTGCCATCCGAAAGCGCGAGGGTTTCCTGGTGCGGATCGCTCGCGGCCGACGGTCGTTGCGTTGACCGCGACGGGAGATGCCCCGGAGAGCGAACGGTTCGATCTGGACGACGACGACAGGGCGCACCCGGAGGTCCGTCGGCGGCTGGACGCCGCGAAACCCCTCCGGGTCGTCGAGGTCGCAAAGGGCAACACGGCGAAACCGCTTGCGGAGGCTGCCGTTGAACTCATCAAGGAGGCGCCCGCGCCGGCAGCGTGCCTCGTATTCGGCAACGCGCCGAAGACGGCGCGGGAGACGTTCGAGCACTTGCGCAAGGCGCTGCCGAAAGCGGAGGTCCTGCTCCTTACCGGGCGTGTGCGCGAACGCGAGGCGGCGCGGATACGTAAGCAGATACTCGACCCGGAAGACGGGATGGCGACGGGCCGGCGCGCGGATGCGGTGCGCCGGCGTCACCTGATCGTGGTGGCGACCCAGACCCTGGAAGTGGGGGCCGACATCGACGCGGAATACCTGGTGACGGAGGGATGCGGCGTCCGGGCGCTCACCCAACGGTTGGGCCGCCTGAACCGACTCGGACGTTTTCCCCACGCGCGTGCGATCTACGTCCACGTTCCTCCCTCCAAGTCTCGGGGTGGGAAAGGCGCGGACGCGGATACCTGGCCGGTGTACGGCCGGGAACCGGCCAAGGTGCTCGAACGGTTGCTGAAGACGGGCGCCGGAGGCGATGACGGAACGGTCGATCTCTCCCCGCGGTCGGTCGCCTCGGTATTGGGGCCGCCCGACGACGATCCGGGCCGTGCGCCCGAGGTCCTTCCGGGCCTGCTGTGGGAGTGGACGAAGACGACAACGCCTCCCGAGGGCGAGGCGCCGGTGGAGCCGTACTTCAACGGAATCGCCGCCCCCCGGCTGTCGGTGGCCTTGCTCTGGCGCGCACACGTTCCGGGCCAGGGCCGGCGGCTCTGGCCGCGGGCCATGGATCGCGAAGCCGTTGGAGTACCGTTGACGGAGGCGCGTGAGGCCCTCGAGACACTTGCGGATGAGTCGATGCGCCGACTGGCGCCGGACGGGGTCACGGTAGAGGAGATATCCGCTGGGCTGCGGCCGGGGGATCGGATCGTCGTCGCGAGCGACGCTGGATACATGGATGAGTTTGGGTGGAATCCCACCGCTTCGGATCCGATGCCGGATGACTCGCTCGCCCACTTGGGACTGCCGCTCAACACGGACGCGATCAGGCGGCTGTGCGGCGCGGAGCTCGGTGGACTCGTCGACACCGCATTGGGGGTGGCCGAAGACGACCGCGACATCGACGAGGAGGAGCGGACGGAGGCAGTCTCGGAGATCCTTGCGACGCTCGGAGGCACGCCGGCGCCGGCGGGGTGGGAGGAGAAGGAATGGACCGAATTCATCGCTCGGCTGCGCCCGACCGTTCTGGAGCCTCGTAACGAAGTACCGCGCCTGCTTGTCGAGCAGCCCGATGACGAAGCCCGGAGCGACGAATTCGACGAGCTGTCGCTCGTGGATCCGGACAACCACGTGCGCCGCCGACACGATCCCCGGCACCGCCCGGGCGCCTCGCTCGGCCCCGTCGCCGTGGATCTGGACAGCCACGGTCAAGCGGTCGGGACACGGGCAAGGCGGTTGGCGGAGCGGATCGGCCTCCCCGACGATCTGCTCGAAGTGGTCGAGCGCGCCGCGAAGCTGCACGACATCGGAAAGGCCGACCCGCGCTTCCAGCGATGGTTGGATCCGCGGCGTGAGTCCGGCCCGCTTCTCGCGAAGTCGAATGAGCCACGGCACCGCTGGGAGGCGATGCGCGTGTCGTCCGGCTGGCCGAAGGGAGGCCGGCATGAGGAGCTGTCCGCACGGCTGGTGCGTGCGTGGCTCGCGCGGGCGCCCGATTGGGGCAGCCCGCTTCAGCGCGACCTCCTGGTCCACCTGGTGATCAGCCATCACGGGAAGGGCCGTCCGCTGGTGCCCCCGGCGGCCGACGACGGTACGGCGGGGGCCGTAAGCGGGGTCGTGGAGGGCATATCGGTCACTGCCGACGCGGATCTCGCGACGATCGACTGGGATCAGCCGAGTCGCTTCCGGAGGCTGCAAGCGCAGCTTGGGCCGTGGGGACTGGCACTGCTGGAAGCCATCGTCATTCGATCCGACCATGCGGTCTCGGCAGGGGTCGATGGGACCCCGGACGACGTCTGATGCACGAGTTCACCTGCCCGGGGCTTCCCGCTTCGTGGGTCAATGCCTGGCTCGCGGCGGTCGGCGCGACGGTGCTGGACCCCCGGATTCGACTGCGCTGGACCGTGGAGGGAGCGCCCGTAGCAGTGCTTTCATCGGACGAACTCGAACCGGTGGAGGCGTTGGCCGCCTCGTGGCCGGACGCGGCGTTCCTCGCTGATCTACCGATTGCCGAGAACTGGGCAGGCGATAGCGAGCTAAGGCGGAAAGTGCCGGTCGGGCAGTTCGTTGCGCGGGTGAAGAAGGCGCGCGGCCATCCCTTCGCCTGGACCCTCTCTTCGACGATGACCGATCTGAGCGTCGACGAACATGGAGAGGTTGCCCACGCTCCGTTCGACCCGGCAGGACCCGGGACGACGAAGTGGCTGCACCATCGATTGCTGAAGATTTACGATCTGGCCGGGCCAGTGAGTGCGGACCGTCTGCGTGATTCGTTGGTCGGGCATGCGCCGCGAGAAAAGAACAACGGCCTGGGATTCGACAACACGCGGCTGGGATCCTTGGCGGATACGTCGGACCCTTGGATCGAACCCGTGGTCGAGTTGCTGGCATTCTTCGGCTTGGCGGTGTTGCCGGTACGAGGCAGGGGAGCGGACCGCCGGCGCGGTCGCATCGGCGATCCGGACGAACGCCAACGCGGCTGGCGGAAAGCACCGGGAGGCAACGAGCGATGGTTCGTCTGGCCCGCATGGCGACAGCCTCTGGACACCGCCGGCATCGACGCGCTGCTGGACGTCTGGAGCCCTGGATGCAAGAAAACCTGGGCGCCCCTCGGCGTCCACGCCGGGTGGCGGAGCGTCGAGTACCGAAGCAGGGGATCGAGCGACCCTACAAGGGGTATCGGTTCGGAGATGCTGTGACCCCCGAACCCGTCATACCGATCTCCGCGATCGAGCACTTCGTCTACTGCCCGCGCCAGTGCGCACTGATCCACTGCGACGGTGTCTGGTCCGACAACGTTCACACCGTCAGGGGCTCGCGGGCGCACCGGCGTGTAGATGGTGGGCAGCACCGCGTGGAGCGGGGCCGTCGGGTACTGCGCGGCATTCCTCTCTGGTCGGAGGCGCTGGGATTGTCCGGACGCGCCGATGTCGTCGAGATGGACGGCGAAACGGTCCGTCCGGTGGAGTACAAATCCGGCGTCCGGCACGGCCTCGCCGCGGACCTTCAGCTTTGTGCACAGGCGCTGTGCCTGGAAGAAATGCTCGGGATCTCCGTCCCGGCGGGGAGCGTCTGGTACGGGGGACCGAGACGGCGCGTGGAGGTCGAGCTCACCGGCCGGCTGCGAAGTCAGGCCATGGCCGCGATCGATGCGATTCGGGAACAGCTACTGACGGGGGTTCTGCCCGATGCCCCGGACGACGAACGGTGCGAGGGGTGCCAGCTTCTGCATCACTGCCTGCCGGGGGTGACCAATTCGACGCGCAAGGTTCAGAGGTACATGTCCGGCGTCGTGTTCGGATGCGCTACCTGAATACCCTTTACGTTCGCGATCATCGGGCGCGGATCCAGCATCGGCGAGGATCGTTGACGGTGGCATCCCCCGAAGGGAGCCGACGTGTCCCGTTGGAGGCGCTCGATGCGGTGGTGGTGCTGGGCGGTGCGCAGATCACCATGCAAGCGTTGGATGCGTGCGTGCGTCGGGGAATTCGCGTCGCGGCCCTGCACCGGGGCGGCGGCGTCCGTTTCGTCGTGAACGGTGCGACCAATGGCAACGTCCACCTTCGCAAGGCCCTGTTCGAGGCGGTCACGGACGATTCCCGCTCCCTCGATCTGTCGAGGGCGATCGTTGCGGCGAAGCTCCAGAACAGTCGGAAGGTCGTTGGCCGCTGGTCGCGTGACGAGAAGGATGCGGTGGGCAGCAAGCGGCTCGCCGACCGTAGCGAGCAGATCCGGCAAAGGATCGCGCGTCTCGTGGAGGCCGCGACGGGTGACCATGTACGGGGTATCGAGGGAGACGCCGCCCGGATTTACTTTAGGGCGGTGGAGCAGGTCGTGGCGGACGCCGAGTTCGGATTCTCATCGAGAACACGGCGGCCGCCGCGGGACCCCGTCAACGCGATGCTGAGCTTCTGCTACGGACTGTTGGTGACGGAATGCACCGGTGCGCTGGAGAGTGTCGGTCTCGACTTCCAGATGGGATTCTTCCATCGCCCCCGGGCAGGCCGGCCTTCCCTCGCGCTCGACCTTGCGGAAGAACTGCGCGCATGGACGGACCGGTTCGTGGTGTCGTTGGTGCGCCGGCGTCAAGTCGGACCCGACAGCTTCGACTACACCCCGGGCGGCGGGGTCTATCTGGGCGACGATGCGAGAACCGCTCTGATCAAGGCATGGGAAGAGCACAAGGAAACCGAAGTTCCGCACCGGATTCTCGGACGGCAGGTTGGTCGGTGGGCGATACCCTCGGTCCAGGCAACCCTGCTCGCACGCCATCTTCGCGGAGACCTCCCCGCGTATCCGCCATTCGTCCTTCCATGACCCATGGACGTACTGATCGCCTACGACATCGCCGATACGGAAACCACGGGCGCCTCGCGCCTCAGACGACTCGCGGACGTGTGCGAGCAGTATGGGCAACGGGTTCAGTTCTCGGTCTTCGAATGCCGCCTCTCCAAAGCGAGGCTGGCCCGACTCGTCGGGGAGGTCGAAGACATCATCGACCGCGACCGAGACTCCGTGCTCGTCTATCGCTTTCCCGGCGGGATCGAAGCTGCGACGCTCCGTCTGGGCCGGCGCCAGGAACACGCTCTGGGGAAGCCGTGGGTCCTGTAAGGGAGGTTGCGAACCTCCGGTGATTCCCGATCCGGGGGCGGCAGAGGATGGAAAATGGCCCGGCCGACTGGTGAATTCGTCACGCCATCGCGCGATCTTGCACCGCAATTGGGGGGTCTGGCCTCTGGATCGGTAGACCGATGAGCGAATTGGGATAAAATCGCCCCAAGTGGACCGCAGGTCACTGCGATTAGGGGTGTCGCCGGGGTTCAGACTCCGGCCTTCGTTGAGCGTCCCCACCGTGTGCGCCAAGCACGGCTCGGCCAGCTGTGTCGCCGGGGTTCAGACTCCGGCCTTCGTTGAGCGCAGCGAAATTCCCGCGGGGACTTGGTGCACGAAGCGGTGTCGCCGGGGTTCAGACTCCGGCCTTCGTTGAGCGTCCACGTTGTTTCCCCTGCTGTCCCTCGCGGGCAAGTGTCGCCGGGGTTCAGACTCCGGCCTTCGTTGAGCGTTCGTGGCCGCCGTCCACGCGCCAAGCCAAACGAACGTGTCGCCGGGGTTCAGACTCCGGCCTTCGTTGAGCGCGCGCGACGGCCCACCCCGAAAGGAGACGCAGATGACATCGTGTCGCCGGGGTTCAGACTCCGGCCTTCGTTGAGCGCAGCCCCTTCCCGATGGATTTGTGTCCGGATTGGTGGTGTGTCGCCGGGGTTCAGACTCCGGCCTTCGTTGAGCGTTCCAGTTGTCTCCGCCGGGTTCCGGCTGCGGGTGGGTGTCGCCGGGGTTCAGACTCCGGCCTTCGTTGAGCGCATTTACTCGCACATCGAGACCGCCGCCGCGATCGGCGCGTGTCGCCGGGGTTCAGACTCCGGCCTTCGTTGAGCGGTGTACTTCGAGGTCACAACTCGCGCTGCCGCAGGGGGTGTCGCCGGGGTTCAGACTCCGGCCTTCGTTGAGCGCCGGCGTTGCGGGTGGTCGGACGTGTGCTCGACGCGAAGTGTCGCCGGGGTTCAGACTCCGGCCTTCGTTGAGCGGTAGCCGTTTGTGTAGACCGCGTTGACGTAGAGCAAGTGTCGCCGGGGTTCAGACTCCGGCCTTCGTTGAGCGAGCACGCCGGTCGTGGCAGGACAAATCGCCGCCTACCTGTGTCGCCGGGGTTCAGACTCCGGCCTTCGTTGAGCGGTCGAGCAGACCTACCACGTCGCCCTCGACCGCGAGGGTGTCGCCGGGGTTCAGACTCCGGCCTTCGTTGAGCGCGGCTGGAGGAGCGGCCGTGAGCGTTAGGTGCAGGCGGTGTCGCCGGGGTTCAGACTCCGGCCTTCGTTGAGCGACCGCATTGGAGGCCGAGGTCGCCGGCAGCCGGATCAGTGTCGCCGGGGTTCAGACTCCGGCCTTCGTTGAGCGGATCTGAACGGGCTAATGCTGCAAGTCAAGCCCACGGGTGTCGCCGGGGTTCAGACTCCGGCCTTCGTTGAGCGCGTTTCGCCGTGTCAACACTTTTCGAGCTCGAAAATCGTGTCGCCGGGGTTCAGACTCCGGCCTTCGTTGAGCGTTCGACCACAACGAGGTGAGGGGCTACATCCTGAAGGTGTCGCCGGGGTTCAGACTCCGGCCTTCGTTGAGCGTTCGACCACAACGAGGTGAGGGGCTACATCCTGAAGGTGTCGCCGGGGTTCAGACTCCGGCCTTCGTTGAGCGATCGTCTGCGGCGTGCCGGGCCGCACGAATGTGCTGGGTGTCGCCGGGGTTCAGACTCCGGCCTTCGTTGAGCGGGTGCCGCACTCGTCGCCGCCCGCATCGCCGCCGCCGGTGTCGCCGGGGTTCAGACTCCGGCCTTCGTTGAGCGGCGCCCGGACGCGCCAGCGCCATGGGCGGCGGGCCGGTGTCGCCGGGGTTCAGACTCCGGCCTTCGTTGAGCGCGCGCGATGCAGCCCGGTCCGGCCGCGCGCACCGAACGTGTCGCCGGGGTTCAGACTCCGGCCTTCGTTGAGCGCGGCTGGAGCGGCTGACGTCATGAGCACCACCGACGAGCGTGTCGCCGGGGTTCAGACTCCGGCCTTCGTTGAGCGCGCGTGTCCCGGGTCGCGATGGACCAGACCGGCATGGGGTGTCGCCGGGGTTCAGACTCCGGCCTTCGTTGAGCGGGCGCCTCGCCGTCGCGGACGTCGTTCGGGTCGTAGGTGTCGCCGGGGTTCAGACTCCGGCCTTCGTTGAGCGAGCGACACCATGAGCGGCCGGGTGGCGGCGGTGACGGTGTCGCCGGGGTTCAGACTCCGGCCTTCGTTGAGCGTTTCGGGGATAGCATCGAGATGCCGACTGGAACCGGGGTGTCGCCGGGGTTCAGACTCCGGCCTTCGTTGAGCGGGCGAATCCCGCGTCGAGGGTGTGAAGCTCGTTCCGGGTGTCGCCGGGGTTCAGACTCCGGCCTTCGTTGAGCGCGCCTCCCGGAGGAGGTGCTCGGCGCGTCCAACGGCACGTGTCGCCGGGGTTCAGACTCCGGCCTTCGTTGAGCGGACCCGTCGCTGCACGAGGCGCCCATCGTGGTCGGCCGTGTCGCCGGGGTTCAGACTCCGGCCTTCGTTGAGCGGCGCTCGCCGGCTACCCCATCGTGGCGCCGACATGGTGTGTCGCCGGGGTTCAGACTCCGGCCTTCGTTGAGCGAGGCGGTACCCGCGGTGCTCGCCCATGTGCTCGGTGCGGTGTCGCCGGGGTTCAGACTCCGGCCTTCGTTGAGCGGCCTTCACCGTCTGCGTCCGGCAGCTCGCGGCCGGGCGTGTCGCCGGGGTTCAGACTCCGGCCTTCGTTGAGCGCACGATCTGGCCGACGCCCTGGCCGATGCGCGGCGGCAGGTGTCGCCGGGGTTCAGACTCCGGCCTTCGTTGAGCGGACACCTCGAACGACGCATCGAGGACGTGGGCCGGGGGTGTCGCCGGGGTTCAGACTCCGGCCTTCGTTGAGCGGCCTCGGCGTGGAGCCGCACGCCCGCACGCATCGCCTGTGTCGCCGGGGTTCAGACTCCGGCCTTCGTTGAGCGGTCAACGGGATGCACGTCCATCCGTTTTTATTTCCGCGTGTCGCCGGGGTTCAGACTCCGGCCTTCGTTGAGCGGGCACGAACCTGCGCACGTCCTACGCGGCCGGGCGCGTGTCGCCGGGGTTCAGACTCCGGCCTTCGTTGAGCGGACAACAACGGCTTGATGTTACAAGTCAAGCCGACTGTGTCGCCGGGGTTCAGACTCCGGCCTTCGTTGAGCGTCCGCGCGACGCGGCCGTCATCGAGCGGCCGATGTCGGTGTCGCCGGGGTTCAGACTCCGGCCTTCGTTGAGCGCTGCCCGATCCGAAGCGGTTCACCGACAAGGTGGCCGGTGTCGCCGGGGTTCACACAGGCGGACCGGGGCGGTGTCCCTGGAACATTTCAAACGTTCCCATCATCGGAGCAGGAAGATCAGGGTCATGGCACGCTGCGGTTTCGAGCGTTCGGACACCCGGACGGCGGCATGGGGAGAAGCCGGGGTTGCCCGGCGGCTTCGTTGAAGTGCGCAATCGGCCCGCGAGCGGGCGGATGAAGGCATGACCGCGTGCCCCGGAGGCAGAGGGTTCCACCGGGAAGACCGCCTTGACCCCGAAGGCCGGAGCGATGCCGGAGGAGGGGGCGGCTACCCGGCCCCGCCGGGTCCCGCCGCGGCGCGAGCGGGCCGATGTCCGGCGCCGGTATCGTCGATCCCTGCCGCGAAGCGCGCGAGGTAGTCCATGGTCCGGATTGCGCGCGATCCGTACCATGACGCCATCCCCCCGTCGAAGAACCGGACGCCGGGACATCGTGCGCGGGCAAGCGCACGGATCTCTGCGGCGTGGCGCTCCTTGAACGGAAAGGGCTCGCTGGAGAGCAGCACCAGGTCCACGCCGCCGAGAAGCTCCGGGGTGAGGGTGATCTCGGGGTAACGCCGCCCGCTGCCGTCGCCGGCGATGGTGTCGAGGTTGACGAGGGCAAGGGTCCGGGAGACGTAGGTGTCTCGCGAAACGGTCATCCACGGATCGCGCCATATGAGGTAGAGAACCCGCCGTTTCGGGAGACTGCGGGCGGAGGATTCCAGCGCGGAGAGCGCGCGCTCGAACGCGTTGCACAGGCCGTCCGTGGCCTCGCCGTTCGCGAAGATGCCGCCCATGAGCCGGTAGAGCGCGAGGTTGTCCCGCGGGCCGAGAGGGTGGGTGACGATCACGTTGGGGACGAACGCCGCGAGCGCGTCCGCGTCCTCCCGGCGGTTCTCGTCCACGTTCACGATGACGTGGGTCGGTTCGAGCGCGCGGATACGGTCGAGGCGCGGGGTCTTGGTGCCGCCCACGCGCGGGACCTTTGCGACGCCGTCGCGCGGGTGGATGCAGAACGTGGTGCGCCCGACCACCCGATCCCCGATCCCGAGGTCGAAGAGCAGCTCGGTGATGCTCGGGACGAGGGAGACGATCCGCGCATCCGGAGGCGCGGGCGCGTGCACCGTTGCGGCGGCGTCGCGCAACGCCGGATGCGGCATCAGCCGCTCCTGGAGGGTGCACGGATCCGTTTTTTCGTCGCCACGGGGCAGTTCGGGTAGTTCGACGTCGGCTGTCCGGGCGTCAATCGCCGCCGGTGTAGTGAGCCGGCCACAGCTCCTTCACCACCGGGCCGTCGCTTGCGAGTGCGTGGCAGGTGTCGAGGAACGTCGGGCGCTCACGCTGTTGCGAGCCGGCCTTTGCCTCCTGCTGCTTCCCGTCGTGCCGACGCGCGGTCATCGTCTGGAACGCGGTGGTCGCGACGGGGCCGATCAGCTCGGCGAGGTGGGTGCACCCCTGCAGCCCGCCGACCCGATCGCGCACCGCGCGCCGGAACCCCGGGCCGATGGTGAGTCCTTCGAGCCGCTTGAAATGGGCGGTGATCGCCGCGCACGTACGGAACGGGCCGTGGTCGGTGACCGCCTCCACTTCGCGGATCCGCATCGAGTCGTCGATGGTGAGGCGCAGCCACATGTCGTGCACGGGCTCTCCCGCCCGGACCTCGCCCCGGTGGCGGTTGGGGAAGGAGTAGGTCTTGGTGTCGACGATGCGCCCCTCGATGTCCCACAGCCCGTCGTCCCGGAGGTAGCCGCGGCACTCGACGTTGCGGGTGTGGAGGTGCTTTCGCGGGGCGGCGGGCGCTGGCAGGGGCATCGTCCGGTCTCTTGGGGTGGAGGGTGAGGCGCGCGAAGTTACGGGCGACCCGCGGTCACGGTCAAGGCTCGGGCGCCGCCCGGGTGTTGCCGCAGGTGGGACATGCCCTTATCCTTGTATTGTGCGACGCACAAATCAGCCGGCTCAAGGACCGGCAACGTGAAAGACGTTGCAAGGAGCGTTGATGGACCGGTCTCCCGAAGGAATGGATTCGACGCCTCGCGGGCGGGAGCGCGCGCCGCGGCGGCGCAATGGTTCGGATGCAACGGCAGGGGAGGGTACGGTGGCGGGAAGCGGGGAGACGGCGGCCGGGGGGTGTCCGGACCTGGGCGTCGGGCCGGTCGGCGTCGTCCGGTTGATCGATCCGCTCCACCTGGGCGCCGCTACGGGGCGTTTCTGGTCCCGGCTCGCGGCCGAGCCCTCGCACCTCATCGGCGCCCAGATCGACCTCGCCAGCGCCTGGGGGGCGCTCTGGACGTACGGCGCCTCCTGCCTGCTCGGCATCGGGGCGGAGCCGGTGGCGCAGCCGGACGAGGACGACCGGCGGTTCTTGGATCGCGCCTGGAACGATCTCCTCGGGTTCGACCTCCTGAAGCAGGCATACCTCGTGAACGCGCGCGCCTGCGCATCCCTGCCGGCCGATGCGGGGCTCGACGCGCGGGACCGGAGCAAGATCGAGTTCGCCGCCCGGCAGGTGATCGACGCACTCGCCCCCACCAACTTTTTTCCCACCAACCCCGAAGCCCTCCGCACCGCCTTCGAGTCCGGCGGGGCGAGCATCGTCAACGGTGTGGCGCACTTCCTGCGCGATATCGATCCGGAAACCGGAAGGCTCGACGTGCGGATGTGCGCGCCGGGGTCCTTCGTGGTCGGGGAAAGCGTCGCCGCGACGCCGGGCAAGGTGGTGTTCCGCAACGACCTCATCGAGCTGATCCAGTACGCACCGGCCACCCCCTCGGTACGCCGCCGGCCGCTGCTGCTCGTCCCTCCGTGGATGAACAAGTTCTACGTGATGGATCTCCGCCCGGAGAACTCCATGGTCCGGTGGCTCGTGGACCGGGGCTGCAGCGTGTTCATGGTCTCATGGGTGAACCCGGATGCGTCCCTGGCCGGCAAGGGCTTCGAGGATTACATGCTCGAAGGGCCGCTTGCGGCGTTGGATGCGATCGAGCGCGCGACCGGCGAGAGGGAGGTGAACGCGGTGGGCTACTGCCTCGGCGGGATCCTGCTGGGCGCGCTCGCGGCGTGGCTCGAAGCGAAGGGCGACGCCCGGCTTGCGAGCACGACCTATCTCGCGACGATGATCGACTTTTCCGACGTGGGCGGGGTCGGAGTGTTCCTCGACGAGGAGACGCTCCCTGCCCTCGAATCCGCCATTTCGGCCCGCGGCTGCCTCTCCGGGCGGCAGATCGCGGACACTTGGCGTTCGTTGCGGGCCAACGACCTGATCTGGTCGTTCTACGTGGGCAACTACCTGCTCGGAAAGGAGCCGCCCGCGCTCGATCTCCTGTTCTGGAACAGCGATCCGACGAACATGCCGGCGGCGATGCACACGTTCTTCATGCGCCACATGTACCTCGAGAACCGGCTGCGCGAGCCCGGCGGCCTCACGCTCGCGGGCGAGGCCGTCGACGTCACCCGGGTGACCACGCCCTCCTACGTGCTCTCGACGGTCGAAGACCACATCGCGCCGTGGAAGACGACCTACCGGACCACGCAGCTCTTCGCGGGTCCGGTGGAGTTCGTGCTCGGAGGCTCGGGACACATCGCCGGGGTCGTCAATCCTCCCGCCAAGCACAAGTACGGTTACCGGACGGCCGCGGATACCCCCGCCTCGCCCGACGCCTGGCTCGCCGGGGCACACGAGCACCAGGGTTCGTGGTGGCCGCACTGGAATCGGTGGCTCGAGCGGTTCGGCGGCGGGGAGGTCCCGGCCCGGATGCCGGGCGCCGGCGGGCTTCCCACGATCGAGGATGCTCCGGGCAGCTACGTCATGCGGCCGATGCCGGGAGGTCGAGAAAAGGCAGCGGCCCCACGCTCCGGTGACTTGAATTGACCGCCGCGGATCTCCTTTCGAGCGGGCCGCGGGTGGTCAACGTCGGCCTGCCAGGGTTCGCGGAGGATCTGCGCGCGGGCGGCGTCCCGGTGGTCGACGTCGACTGGACCCCGCCGGCGAGCGCGGACCCGCGGGTGCTGGACGCGCTGGACCGGATTACCGGGGCGGACCCCCGGCTGACGGCGCGGGTCGAAGCCGCCAACGCGACCGCGGTCGAGCGGATGCTCGCAGCCGATCCCGTGCTCGTTGACGTGCGCCCGGCCGGCGAAGTGGTCGGCGGGCTGGAGGATCGGATGATCCTCCACGCGGGACCGCCCATCGAATGGGCACGGATGTGCGGTCCGATGCGCGGGGCCGTCGCCGGGGCGATCGTGCTCGAAGGCTGGGCGCCGGCCCTGGAGGCCGCCACCGCGCTCGCCGCCTCGGGCGGGGTCCGGTTCGCGCCGAACCACCACTTCGAAGCGGTCGGCCCGATGACCGGGCTGACCACGCGTACGATGCCGGTGATGGTGGTGGAGAACCGGGCCTTCGGGAACCGGGCGTACTGCACGGTGAACGAGGGGCTCGGCAAGGTCATGCGCTTCGGCGGCAACGACGACGCGGTCCTCGACCGGCTGCGGTGGCTTGCGTCTGCCCTCGCCCCCTTGCTGGGCGAAGCGTTGTGCGCCGGGGAGGGGGTGGCGCTCAAGGCGCTGGTCGCTCGCGGCCTCTCCATGGGCGACGAGATGCACCAGCGCAACGTTGCGTGTACGGGTCTGCTGCTGCGCGCGCTCGCACCCGGCCTCGCCCGCGCAGCCCGCGACCACGCTCTGCTCGCCGAGGTGCTCGAATTCATCGGCGGCAACGACCAGTTCTTCCTCAACGTGGCGATGGCGATGGGCAAGGCGATCATGGACCCGGTGCGGGGGATCGACGGCGCGAGCATCGTCACCGCGATGTCGAGGAACGGCACCGAATTCGGGGTGCGGCTCGCCGGCACCGGCGATCGCTGGTTCACCGCTCCCGTCGAGATGCCGCGCGGGCTCTACTTCCCGGGCTTCACCGTGGAGGATGCGAACCCCGACATGGGGGACTCGACGATCGTAGAGACCGTGGGCCTCGGCGGATTCGCGATGGGCGCGTCGCCGGCGGTGGCGGGCTTCGTGGGCGCGGGCGGGGCCGGTGCGGCCCTCGGCCACACCCGTTCGATGTACGAGATCACGGCGGCGCGGAACCCGGAGTGGACGATCCCCGCGCTGAACTTCGCCGGAGTGCCAGCGGGGGTCGACGCCCGCAAGGTGGTGGCGAGCGGGCTCGCGCCGGTCATCAACACCGGCATCGCCCACCGGGAGCCGGGGGTCGGGCAGGTGGGAGCCGGGATCGTGAACGCGCCGCTCGCCTGCTTCGAGCGGGCGGTGGCCGCGCTCGTGGAGAAGATGGACGCGGCGGGGTGAGCGCAGGGGCCGGTCGTCGGCGAGGCGGGGCGCACGGGGCTCGAACGCCGGCGCTTCCCGCCCAGCCCGAAAACGTCTGCCGAGCGACCGCGACCGGATGCCCGAACCGGACCGCGGGAAACGCGTTGAAGTCGTGGTCGTGGTTCGGCGCATCGGCGGACATTGCTCCCGGCTCCCCGAGCGCCTGCCCTCGCCGACACGGCCCGGTCGAGCGGCCGTGACCGGTGGCGCTCGGTCCGGATCGCCGGAATTGCCGTGAAATCGTGATTCGGGGCACAGGCCGCGCATTGCCGCCCGGATCTCCGCCCGAATGCCCGAGCGCTCGCCCTCGCCGGTGCGGCGCGGTATGGTTCGCGGCGTCCATTGACGGGAGAGGCCCGCAGATGAAGGCAGTCGTCGCTGATGCGCAGGACAGCTTTTCGGTCGTGGACGTGGATCTCGCGCCGCCCCGCACGGGTGAAGTGCTGGTGAAGATGGTGGCGACCGGCGTGTGCCGCTCCGACCTCTCCATCATCAACGGCACGATCCCGAGCCCTTTCCCGACGGTGCTCGGGCACGAGGGCGCCGGGATCGTCGAGGAGATCGGGGAGGGGGTCACCAACGTCTCGCCGGGCGACCACGTCATCCTCTCGTTCATCCCGCACTGCGGCGAATGCTTCCACTGCGTGCGCGACGAACCCTGGCTCTGCACCGTCGCGAAGCAGGACGGGAACCTGCTCGACGGGACCACCCGCGTGAGCCGCAACGGCGAGCGCGTGTACGTGATGTCGTTTCTCGGCAACATGGCCGAGTACGCGGTGGTGCCCGCGATCTGCGTGGTTCCGATGGCGAAGGACGTGCCGTTCCGGGCCGCCGCCCTCATCGGCTGCGGGGTCACCACCGGGGTCGGCGCCGCGATCAGGACCGCGGCGGTGCGTCCCGGCTCGACGGTGGCGGTGTGGGGCTGCGGCGGGGTAGGGCTCTCGGTGGTCCAGGGCGCCCGCATCGCCTGCGCCTCGCGCATCATCGCGGTAGACCTGAGCGCGGAGAAGATGGCGCTCGCCAGGCAGCTCGGCGCGACCGACTCCGTGGCACCGGGGGGCGACGCGGCGCGGGAGATCTTCGAGATGACCGGCCGGCGCGGCGTCGATTACGCGTTCGAGGTCATCGGCAACCCCAGGACCATCGAACAGTGCATCAAGGCCGTGCGCCGCGGTGGGACCGCGGTGCTGGTCGGGGTAGGGCGGATGGAAGAGCGCTTCTCGGTGAGCCCGCTGGTGCTGCCGCTGACCGGCAAGTCGGTGGTGGGGTGCATGTACGGCAGCGTCAACACCAAGGTCGACTTCCCCCTCTACCTCGACCTCTACCGCCGGGGCCGGCTCGACCTCGATGCGATGATCACCCGCACCTACACCCTCGACGAGGCCCCGCAGGCGTTCGAGGACCTTGAAAAAGGGGTGAACGCAAGGGGCGTGATCGTGCAGACGAGCGGGTCGGTGTGACCGTGGCCGGGACGCCGCGCACTTTCGTGGATTCCCCCCCCCACCGCGCAAGCGACTCCCCGCCGACCACACCGGTTCGACCGCGTGACGCCGCGAGCCTGATCGTCGTGCGCCGCACCGATCCCGGAGCCGTCGTATGCCTGATGGGCCGGCGACGCGGCGACGCGCGCTTCCTGCCCGGCTACTTCGTATTTCCCGGCGGCGTGGTGGAGCACGCGGATCGGGCGGCGAAGCCGGCGACGCGGCTCGATCTCGCACACCTCGGGGCCATGGGGGTCGGCGGCGACGCCGCCGCTGCGACCGCCCTCGCGACCGCCGCGGTGCGCGAGACCTACGAGGAGGCCGGGGTCATGGTCGCGGCGCCCGGTGACGTCGGCGGCGCCACCGGCGCGACCTTCGACGAGATGCGACGGCGCGGCGTCGCGCCCGCGCTCGGCCGGCTCGCCTACCTCGGACGGGCGATCACTCCGACGCGCCTGCCCATCCGCTTTCATGCGCGGTTCTTCCTCACCTGGCTGGAGCACGGACATGACGGGCTCGACGGCGACGGCGAGCTCGATCGTCTGGCGTGGGTGCCGCTCGCGGACGTGGCAACCCTCCCGACCATCGACGTCACCCGGTTCATGGCCGGATTCGTCGGCGAAGTTATCGAGCCTGCCCGTTCCTTGCCCGAGGGTCGGCCGGTGTTCTCGACGCGCGGCCGGCACCGCGTGATCCGCTATCTCTGAGGAGCCGTCGGATTCGCCTCCGCGAGCGCGTAGCGCGCATCGACCGAGGGCGGCCCGCCGCACGTCACCATCCCCCGCTCGAGGAGATGGATGATCGTCGAGAGCAGCGAGCGCGCCGCGGCCGGATGCATCCGGAGCGGCAGGTCGTGATACATCCGCTTCACCATCGCGGGGATGGTGTCGAGTCCGTCCCGCAGGCATGCCTCGACTTCGCGCTCGCGCCGCCGGCGGTGTGCGATGAGCGATCGGACGTATGGCCGCGGATCGTCGATGGGCGCCCCGTGAGTGGGCCAGTACCTGCGGTCGCCGGTTTCGAGCAGCCGTTCGAGGCTCGCGATGTAGGCGCCCATGTGGCCATCCGGCGGCGACACGATGGTGGTGGACCAGCCCATCACGTGATCGCCGCAGAACAGCGCCTGTTCCTCGCGCAACCGGTAGCACACGTGGTTGGAGGTGTGGCCGGGGGTGTGGACGCACTCGAAGCTGAAACCGTCGCATTCGATGATGTCTCCGTCACGCACCACGACATCGGGCGTGAACTCGAAGTCCGCGCCTTCCTCTACCTCCACTGCCTCTTCGCCGGCCCTCGGCCGTCCCGAACCGTGCGGTCCGAATCCGTACGTCGGGGCAGGGGTGAAGCGGCGCAGCAGCGCGCAGCCGGGCGAATGGTCCCGGTGCGTATGGGTGACGAGCACATGGGTCATGGTCTCGTCTCCGAGCCCGCGGACGAGGGCTTCGATATGATCGTCGAGAGCCGGGCCGGGGTCGATGACCGCCACCTGGCCGTGTCCGACCACGTAGGTGCCGGTGCCGTGGAACGTGAACGGACTCGGATTGCGGGCGATCAAGCGCCGCAAGTACGGCGCGACCGTTTCGAGCGCGCCGTACTTGAATTCGATCTCCCGGTTGAACTGCACGTCTGCCGGCATCGATTTTCCTCCTCCCTACCCGGCATGGCCGAACCGGACGCCGGTGGGCGAACCATTCTTCGTCACTTTGTCGAAGAATTCACGGACAAGGGCCTGCTGCACCCGGATGGGCGGGGCGCTTGGCGAGCGGGCCGGTCATCGAACCCGTGATCGAGCCCACGACGGCATTGGACGGAGATTCGACCGGCATGAAAAGCGTCTGTGTATTTTGCGGCTCGCGCGACGGCCGCGCACCTGCGTATCTGGAGGCCGCCCGCGCACTCGGCACGGCGATCGCGGCGAGCGGCATCACCCTCGTCTACGGCGGCGGGGGGCGGGGCATGATGGGAGCGCTGGCGGACGCGGCGACCGCGTCACGGGGCCACGTCATCGGAGTCATCCCGCGCGATCTCTTCCAGCGCGAGCACCTGCACGAAGGCCTCACCGAGCTGCGCGCGGTGAGCGGGATGCTCGAGCGGAAGTCGCTGATGGCGGAACTCTCCGAAGGGTTCATCTCGCTCCCCGGCGGCATCGGGACGATGGACGAACTGTTCGAGATGTGGACGTGGACCCAGCTCGGCATCCACGCCAAGCCGTCCGTCCTGGTCAACGTCGACGGCTACTACGATGCGTTGATCGCATTCCTCGACCGGATGACCGACGCCGGGTACCTCAGCCCCGACCAGCGCGCGATCCTGCGCGCGGTGGACACCGCCGGCGACGCACTCTCCTGTCTGCGCCTGACCGCCGATCCGTGACCGCTTCGCCCGTGCCGGCCGTCGCGGCCTTGCAGTCACCGGCTGCAAAAACAGCCGGCGGCAGGTGCGCTCGATCCGCGGGCACCGGGCGGCCGGTGCGGAGCACCGGCGCCGTGTTCAGACGCGGATGCCGGCTTCGCGCAGCAGCAACGCCGTCTCGAAGAGCGGAAGCCCCATCACCCCGGAGTGGCTTCCGTCGAGGCGGATGACGAAGCTCGCGGCGTACCCCTGGATCGCATAGGCACCGGCCTTGTCCAACGGCTCGCCGCTCGCGCAGTACGCGCGGCATTCGTCGTATGGAATGTCGCGAAACCAGACCCGGCTGATGCTCGTCATGATCCGTAACGCATCACCGGCGCACGGACCAATCTTTGTCCGGGATGCTTCATCGTCCGTGCGCCCACCTCGGGTGCCGCAAGCATGGGTGCTCGCCACTTCGACGTTTCCGGCAGCGTCCGGCGCCCGGTCGGTTCCGGCATCGCCGGCGCCCTCGACCCCGCCGTCTCCCGCGGCGTCCTGCCCCTTGCCGGTTCCGGCGGCGGGGATGCCGGCGACCGCCACCGTGCTGATCACGTGGTGCATCCGCCCCGACAATGCCCGGAGCATCGCCACCGCGTGCGCCTCGTCGCGGGGCTTTCCAAACACCTGTTCTTCGAGCGCCACCACGGTGTCGGCAGCGAGCACCGGCGCGATGCGCGCGTCCCCGAGCGCCGCGAGCCCGGCCCGCGCCTTCTCGCACGCCATCCGCGCGGCGAACCGCTCGGGAGGCTCTCCGTCTCTCCGGGTCTCGTCGATCGGAGCGTCGACGACGGCGTAGTCGACGCCGATCTGGTCGAGCAGTACTCGCCGGCGTGGGGATTTGGAGGCGAGGTGGATCATCGTTGCGGCCGCCAAGCCGTCATTTCCGGGCGTCCGGATACTCTCCCGAGCCTGGGCCGGAACGGTCGGACCATCGCCACTTCGGGCGGGGATTCCCCCTCGGCACCCTGCCCGAACCCGGGCCGGAACGGTCGGATCACCACCACGATCAGGAAGTCTTCATTCCCGAAGGTGCCGTCGCCGTCCGATCACGCGCGGTGGTAGGGATGGCGGCGGAAGATCGTCCACGCCCGGTAGATCTGTTCCGCGACGACGATCCGCACCAGTCCGTGCGGCAGCGTGAGCGGGGACAACGACCAGCGATGCTCGGCCGCCGCGATACACCCCGGCGCGAGACCGTCCGCCCCGCCGACGAGCAGGGCGAGATCACGCCCCTCGGGCATCCAGCGCTCGATCCGATCCGCGAGCGCGGCGGTCGTCCACGCCGCGCCGCGCTCGTCGAGCGCGACGACGCGGGCGCCGTCCGGGACCGCCGCGAGGAGCCGCCTGCCCTCGTCATCGATGCGACGCGCAGCCGAATCCCGGCTGCCGCGTTTCGACGGCGGGATCTCGCGAAGATCGATCGAGAATTCCGGCGGCATGCGGCGCGCATACTCCAGGTAGCCGTCCCGCTCCCATCCGGAAGCGCGGCGACCGATTGCGACGAGGTGTATCCGCATTGCGTACGAGGAATCCAGAGCGCAGGCATGGGGGACCCGCCGCGGACGGCCCGACGTCAGGCGGACCCGGCTTTCGGTTGCGCCTGGGAGCGCCTGGCGCCGCCCCACAGCTTCTCGAGCTGATAGGTCTCGCGGGTCTCCGGGGTCATGAGGTGCAGCACGAGGTCGCAGAGATCGACGAGCACCCACTCGCCCTCGCGCAGCCCCTCGACGCCGAGCGGCCGGCAGCCCGCGGCTTTCGACCGCTCGATGACGTGCTCGGCGGTGGCCCTGACCTGGCGGGTGGACCGCCCGCAGGCGATGACCATCACGTCGGTGACGTCGGTCAGCGCGTGGACGTCCAGCACGGTGATGCGCTGTGCCTTGCGATCTTCGAGGGCGCCGGTGACGAGGCGGGCCAGGGCATCGGCATCGACGGGCATGGGACGCCTCTTGGATGGGGCGGCGAGGCGGGCCGGAGCTTCAGCATCGGTGGGCATAGAGATCCTCTCTGGTGATGATGTCGTGCACCCCGTCGGGCACGAGGAACCGGATCGATTCTCCGCGCGCGCGCAGCGATCGCACGCGGGTGGCGGAGACGTCCAGGAAGGGAAGGTCGCGCACGAAGACGACGAACCCCGCGGGGGCGCTGCGGATCGCGCCGGGGTCGTCGCGCCGTCGTGCGCGCAGGAAGCGCGCCACCGCACCGTCGCGCGGCGGCACGGTGGCGCCGGGACGCTCGGTGACGACGATATGGGCGAGCGCGGGTATGCGCTCGAAGTCGATCCAGGCGTCGAGCCGGGAGATCGCGTCCATCCCCAGGATCAGGCAGAGCGAAACGTCGGGGAGCTCCTCGCGCAGCTCCTGCAACGTGTCGGCGGTCACCGTCGGCCCGGGACGCCGGAGCTCCCGTCCGTCGGCTTCGAGCCCCTCGACGTCGGAGAGCGCCGCTTCGAGCAGGCGCAGGCGCACTTCGGGGCTCGCCACGGGCGGCTCGCGCAGCCGTGGATCGGGGGCGGGCATCAGGCGGACCGAGTCGAGACGCAGGGCCGCGCGCACTTCCAGAGCGAGCCTGAGATGGGCGCAGTGCACCGGATCGAACGTTCCGCCCATGACCCCGACGGCCCGGGCAGGTGGGGACCCGTGACGCGGCACGGACTCGGCCGGCGGTTCGGAGAGGCCCGCGGCCACCGTCCCGCGCTACGGCCCCGGGCCGAGCCGCGCCGCGCGGCCGTCGTGGCCGCGAAGGCTGCGTTTGTCGATGCGAACGTCGATCAGCCGCGTACCTGTCCGTTGCCGAGCACGATGAACTTCCGGGTGGTGAGCCCTTCGAGGCCGACCGGGCCGCGGGCGTGCAGCTTGTCGGTGCTGATCCCGATCTCCGCCCCGAGCCCGTACTCGAAGCCGTCGGCGAAGCAGGTCGGGGCGTTCACCATCACCGAGCTCGAATCGACCTCGGCCATGAACCGGCGCGCGCGGGCGAGATCGCCGGTCACGATGGCGTCGGTGTGGCCGGAGCCGTAGCGCCCGATGTGGGCGATCGCCTCGTCGACGTCGCCGACCACCCGCACCGCGAGGATGGCCGCGAGGTACTCCGTCCCCCAGTCCTCCTCCGTGGCCGGAGCCGCATCCGGCGTCAGCGCCCGGGTCTCCTCGCAGCCGCGGACCTCCACCCCCGCGTCCGCGAGCCGCTTCGCCAGGGCCGGGAGCACCCGGGGCGCGATGCCGCGCGCGACCAGCAGGGTCTCCATCGCCCCGCAGATCCCGTAGCGGTAGGTCTTCGCGTTGACCGCGACGGTGAGGGCCATGTCGGGGTCGGCGCGGTCGTCGATGAAGACGTGGCAGTTGCCGTCCAGGTGCTTGATGATCGGGACGCGGGCTTCGCGGCCCAGACGCTCGATGAGCCCCCTGCCGCCCCTGGGCACGATGACGTCCACGTGCGCGTCCATGGCGATGAGCATCCCCACCGCGGCGCGGTCGCTCGTCTCCACCACCTGCACCGCGTCGCGGGGCAGTCCCGCCGCCGCCAGCCCTTCGTGGATGCACCCGGCAATCGCGAGGTTCGAGGCCAGCGCCTCGGAGCCGCCGCGCAGGATGGTCGCGTTGCCGGACTTCAGGCACAGCCCCGCCGCGTCCGCGGTGACGTTGGGCCGCGACTCGTAGATGATGCCGATCACCCCCAGCGGCACGCGCATCCGCCCGACCTGAAGGCCCGAGGGCCGCATCCGCATCTCGCCGATCTCGCCCACGGGGTCCGGCAGCGCCGCGATCTGGCGCAGTCCCTCGGCCATCGAACGGATGCGCGCATCGGTGAGCTCCAGGCGATCGAGCAACGGGGCGGCGAGGCCGCCCGATCGTCCCCGGTCGAGGTCCTGGTGGTTTGCCGACCGGATGGCCTGCATCCGATCGGCGATCGAGTCCGCGATGGCGAGGAGGGCGGCGTTCTTGGCTTCGGTCGGCGCGCGCGCAAGCGACCGGGAGGCGGCGCGGGCGCGGGCGCCGAGGTCGAGCATGTAGGCGTTCAGGTCTTCGGCCGGAGGTTCCGTGGATGGCGGAGCTTGCGGGGTTTGCGGGAATTGGACGGCTCCCGTGGCGTCGCGATACGGGGCCACGCCGACGCTCATTGCCTCTGTCGCTACCATGGGTCTAGCTCTCCTGGCTTGGGGTCCGGCTCTCCTGGCTTGGGGTTCGGCTCTCCTGGCTCGGCGGAGTCGGAACCGGGAGACGAGCGGTCATGAACACGGTCCCGTACCAATCTCCTGGGAACGCGGGCGTCCCGCCCGCAGCGGACCGAAGGTCCGGGGCCGAAGGTCCGATTGATTGTCCATGCGTGCGAGATGCCCGCATTCCCGGGAAGCGCTTCCCTTGGCGAAGCCCGTCACGACAGGAGCGAGCCTCGTCATGGCCAAGGGACGGGGCGCCCGAAAGGCCCACCACGCCTCCGGCGTGTTGCGGGCGGGACGCCCGCGTTCCCAGGAGAGCCGGTGTCCAACACCCGACTCCCCAATCCGCTCCGGCGTCTGTACGAATCTCTTCAACGTTCTCCAAGACTCCGATCGGCGAAGGCTTCGATGGCGAGCGCCCGCCGTCAATTATAGGGGGCGGCCCGGAGCGGTTTCACCCCGCACATCCCCAGCACCAGCCGTTCGAGACCGGCCCAGGCGTCGGCACGGGACCATCGCACGAAAGCCCCGGAGCGCGCCGGCGCACCCTTCAGGCACCGGTCGACGCCTTCGGCGACGTCCAGCAACCCGATCCAGCCCCGGCGGGGCATGCGTCCGAGGGCGCGCTGGAGGGCGGGCTTCCTGCTCCACCATCCGCCGGAGGCCATTCGTAGCGCATCGTCGAAGCGGGCGCCGCCTTCGAGGCCGGCCGCAATGGCGCACACGCCACGGATCGCCCAGGTGAGGGAGCCGAGGACGTGGAAGGGCTCGACCCCCTCTTCGCGCAGCACCTGCAGGATCCTCAGGGCGCGCGCGCCGTTGCCTTCGAGGGCCGGGTCGATGAGGTCGAAGGTCCCGAACCGGGCGCTGTCCGCCACGGTACGCATGACGTCGTCCACGGTGATCGGACGCCCATCGCAGAGCAGGCGGAGCTTGTCGATCTCCTGCGCGCACGCGAGGAGGTTTCCTTCGCTACGCTCCGCGAGCGCTTCGGCCGCGTCGCGCTCGACGGCGGCGCCGCGCGCCGTGCACCGGGCCGCGATCCAGCGCGGTAGATCGCGGGCTCGGACCGGGTAGACCTCCACCACGTCCCCCGCGCCTTCGAGGGCCTTGAACCATCTGGTGCCCGTCGAGCGGCGGTCGAGCCGCCCGCAGGACAGCAGCAGCACCATGTCCGGCGGCGGATCCGCCGCGTACTGCGTGAGCGCCGGTCCGCCGTCCTTGCCGGGTGAGCCGCCCGGGACCCTTAGGTCGATGAGTCGCCGTTCGGCGAACAGGGACAGGTTCGAGGCGTGGGTGCGTAGCTCGTTCCAGTCGAAATCGGACTCGGCGTGCAGCACGATGCGTTCGCCGAACCCTGCCGCCCGCGCGGCGGCGCGGATCGCATCGAGGGATTCCTCGCGCTGCAGGGGCTCGTCGCCGTGGACGACGTAGATGCTCGCAAGGCCGCGCGCGAGATGACGTTCGAGCTGCTCGGGCCGGACACGCACGGCTAGACGTGGTCCTGTTCCTCCGCGTTCCTCACCAATTCAGCCCAACCGGAGGCGTGGACGAGAAGCAACCGCGGAGGAGGGTGGGAGTGCAGGGCGCTTCAGCGTCGCCCGACGACCGCTTCCCGGAGTCCATCAAGCAGCCCCTCAAGCTTGGCCATGCGCTCGCGAAGCTGGGCGAGTTGTTTTCCGTGTTCCTGGACGTCGCCGCGGAGCCGGGCAAACAACGCGACGTTCAGGACCGCGGGTGCGATCCCGGTTCCGATGATGGTATAGGCGCCGGGGGACATCGGGTGAAGTGTGAGGTTACCCGCTCGTCTTCTTCCTCACTTCCTCCTGCCCGGTTTGTGGTAAGCATCGCCTTTACTATCCGTAGAGAACGTAACACCATGTCCGCGGCCGTCGCAAGGACCCCCGGCCGTGCGCGCTCAACGCCCGAACGACGCTGCAATACGGCGCACGATCTGTGCCGCCGCGTCGCGGAGCATCTCGACGCGGAGCACGTTCTGCTCCCGGCTCTTTCCGAGCACCGCATCCCGGTCGAACACGTAGTCCCGGATCAATGACACCGTCTGTTCCGGCATGAGCTCCTCGCCCTCCGCACCGGTCACCTCGAACGTCACTTGGTAGGCCAGCTCGAATTCACTCTCCTTCCCCGTGTTCGGATCGACGGAGAGGACGCGCCGGTTGAACCGTTCGCCGCTGACCTGAAGCAACGCCTCGGCCGAGCCGCCCACGGGCTGGACGTGGACTCCACCGCTGTCGAGCAGTTGGGTCAGCGCGTTGCGGATGTCGATGGGTCCCGCGATGCGGATCGCGTCGAGGCCGGGCGGGAGAGAAACGGCGCCGCGAAGCTGGTAGCCGCATCCGCCGGTGGCCGCGACCGTCAGGGCCAGGACGAGATGCCGGAACCCACCGGACGATGTTCCGATCCTGCCATGGCGCGGACCGACGTGGATTCCCGCTTTCGCGGGAATGACGGCGAGCACCCGGAGCACCGCCGCCGTCATTCCCGCACGAGCATTCCCCGCCATTCCCGCTTTCGCGCGAACGGCAGCAAGCACCCGAAGCACCGCCGCCGTCATTCCCGCACGAGCACTCCCCGCCATTCCCGCCTTCGCAGGAATGACGGCAAGCACCCGGAGCACCGCTGCCGTCATTCCCGCGAAAGCGGGAATCCACGAGCCACCGGTGATTCTTCGGCGCGTTTCACGGGACTTCATGGCATCCGCACTCCATGTCGCCGCATGACGGCGTGCGGATGCCGAATCGATCCGGGTGGAGACGCAGCGGTCATCGGCATCTCCGGTCAAACGACGATGTTGACCAGCCGTCCCGGCACCACGACGACCTTCCGGATCGGCTTCCCGCCGATGAACCGGGCCACGTTGCCGTTGCGTTGCGCCTCGCGCTCGATCGCCTCCCGATCCGCATCGGCGCCGACGCTGACGTGGCCGCGCAGCCTGCCGTTGACCTGGACGACGAGTTCGATCACGTCGCGCGACATCGCCGCCTCGTCGGCGACGGGCCATTGCGCGTCGATGACCGGATCGCGATGCCCGAGCGCCTGCCACAGCGTATGGCAGACGTGCGGGACCACCGGAGCGAGCATGAGGACGACCGCTTCGAGCGCCTCGCGCACGACGCTCCTCCGCATGTCGTCCCCCGCATCCGATGCGGCCGCCTCGAACGCGGCGACTTCGTTGACGAGCTCGCGGCAGGCCGCGCAGGCGGTGTTGAACTTGTAGCGGCGCCCCACGTCGTCGCCCACCTTCGCGATGGTCTCGTGGATGCGGCATCGCAGCTCGCGCGCCGGGCCGTCGAGCCGGCTCACGTCCAGGGCCGGGGCCGGCCCCTGTTCGGCGTGCTCGCGCACCGTGCGCCACAGCCTTCGCAGGAACCTCGCGGCGCCCTCGACCGCGCTCCCGGACCACTCCAGCATCTGGTCCGGCGGCGAGGTCTCGATGATGTAGAGCCGGACGGTGTCGGCGCCGTAGCGGGCGATCATGTCCTCCGGGTCCACCCCGTTGTTCTTCGACTTCGACATCTTCTCGATCGGGCCGACCTCGACCGGCTTCCCGTCGAAGCGGGCGCGGGCGCCGGTGATCCTGCCCCTGGCGTCGTGCTCGACCTCCACCTCGGCCGGAGCGTAGTAGCGGGGCTGGCCGTCCGCCTCGCGGTAGAAGGTCTCCGCCACCACCATCCCCTGGGTGAGCAGGCTCGAGAACGGCTCGCGCACCTTCGTGAGCCCCGCCTCGTTCATCAGCTTCTGGTAGAAGCGCGCGTACATCAGGTGCAGGATGGCGTGCTCGATGCCTCCGATGTACTGGTCGACAGGCATCCAGTAGTCGGCGCGGGCGTCGATCTTCGAGGCATCCGCGCCGGGACAGCAGAAGCGCGCGAAGTACCACGACGACTCCATGAAGGTGTCGAAGGTGTCGGTGTCGCGGCGTGCGCCCGCGCCGCACTTCGGGCAGGCGGTCTCCACGAACTCCGGGAGGCGGGCCAGCGGCGAGCCGCCTCCCTCGACGTCCACGTCCTCGGGCAGGAGGACCGGAAGCTGCTCGTCGGGCACCGGGACCATCCCGCAAGAACCGCAGTGCACGATGGGAACCGGGCAGCCCCAGTAGCGCTGGCGTGAGACGCCCCAGTCGTGGAGCCGGTAGTTGATGCGCCGCGCGCCGCGGCCGGTCTCCTCCAGCCAGTCCGCCATCCGGTCGAAGCATTTGCGGAAGCCGAGCCCCGAATATTCCCCCGAGTTGACGACGACGACGTTCTCCTTGTCGGTCCACGCCTCCGCCTGGACGTCCACCTCGGTGCCGTCGGCGGGGGCGATCACCTGCCGGATCGGGAGCCCGTAGCGGTGCGCGAACTCGTGGTCGCGCTCGTCGTGGCCGGGCACCGCCATGATCGCGCCGGTGCCGTACCCCATGAGGACGAAGTTCGCGACCCAGACGGGGATGCGCTCGCCGTTGAAGGGATTGACCGCGTCCAGGCCGAGCGGCATGCCGCGCTTGTCCATCGTCTCCAGCTCGGCCGCCGTCGTGCCCCCGCGCCGGCATTCCTCGATGAACGCGGCGACGTCCTCGCGCCTTTCGGCCACCTCCGCGGCGAGGGGGTGCTCGGCCGCCACCGCCATGAACGTCGCGCCGTAGACGGTGTCGGGGCGGGTGGTGAAGACGCGCAGCGGCAGCCGGTCGCTGCCGGCGTCACGATCTTCCGCTTCGGGGTCTTCGATCTCGAAATCGATGTCCGTGCCCTCGGAGCGCCCGATCCAGTTGCGCTGCATCGTCTTCACCGGCTCCGGCCAGTCGATGTGGTCGAGCTCGGTCAGCAGCTCTTCGGCGAAGTCGGTGATACGCAGGAACCACTGCGGGATCTTGCGCCGCTCGACGAGCGCGCCGGAGCGCCAGCCGCGCCCGTCGATGACCTGCTCGTTGGCCAGCACCGTCCGATCCACCGGGTCCCAGTTCACCTCCGACTCCCGGCGGTACGCGATCCCCTGCTCGAACAGGCGGGTGAACAGCCACTGCTCCCAGCGGTAGTACCCGGGCCGGCACGTCGCCAGCTCGCGGCTCCAGTCGTAGGCGAACCCGAGCCGCCGGAGCTGCTCCTTCATGTACTCGATGTTGCGGTAGGTCCAGCGCGCGGGCGGCACCTGGTTCTGCATGGCCGCGTTCTCCGCCGGCAGGCCGAAGGCGTCCCACCCCATCGGCTGGAGCACGTTGCGCCCGCGCATGCGCTGGTAGCGGCTGATCACGTCGCCGATGGTGTAGTTCCTGACGTGCCCCATGTGCAGCTTCCCGCTGGGGTAGGGGAACATCGACAGGCAGTAGAACTTCTCGCGGGCAGGATCCTCCCGGACCTCGAACGCACGGTTCTCGTCCCAGTACGCCTGCGCCTCGCGCTCCACCGTCTCGGGGAGGTATCGCTCGTCCATCGTCCTTGGGAATCGCGGCCCTTGGGTAGCGGAGGCGAGAATAGCAAATCGACGGGCCGAATCGGCACGGGCGGTGGCGGAGCCATTCCCGCCTGGTCGAAACGCCGGCGCGGTCGGTGGCGCACGAGGGAGCGTGCGGTTCAGTCCGTCATCTCTCGCGCGTCGGCGCGCCGGCCGTGTACGGCAGCGGCGGCCATGGCCGGTCTCAGGAGTTGGGTGCGGGCGCCGCGCCCCTGTGGCGGCCCTTGAAGTCGTGGTTCGAGGTGGAAGCGCGGCGCTGGCCTGCCGGGCCGGCATTCTGTTGACGGGAGATTCGCGGGATTTTGGCCATTTCATGAATCGCCCTGAAATCACGTCCGGGGTGCGGGTCATGACGGTGGCGGACTTCCTGCGCACACTCGTCGAGTGACGGGGCATGTGCGCCTGAAGGCGAGCCTCCGATCCGGCACACCCGTTCCAACGCAACGCCGGGCAGAGGTTGAAACGGCATGCTTGCGGAGTTCGTCCTCTGGCAGTGCGCAGGCTGTGCCGGATGGCGGGATTTCGACCGCCGCCTCACATGCCCCAGACCTCCACCGGCACCCCGTCCTTCGACCGCCGCTGCCGGCGAAACACCTTCTCCTCCCAGCTCCGCCCCTCCCGCCGGTCGACCACCACCAGATGCCCCGCCTCCGCCCCACAGCGGGCCATGTACCCCGCGGTCTGCTCCACCCCCTCCGACACCTTGCCCTCCCACCCGTCCTTCTCACGCACCACCTTGCACTCCACCACGTACTCCCGCACCCGCTCCCCCTGCGGCCACATCAGCAGCAGGTCCACCCGCCCCCGGCCCAACCCGTACTCCCGCTCGATGCGACCGCCCCCGTTCACCACCCGGTGCAGGTACGCCTGCAACAGGATCTGCGGCCACGGCTCCTCGTACAGGAAGCGGTTCTTCCAGTGCTCGGAGTGCCGGCGGAAGAAGTCCTGGAACGACGCCAGGAGCTTGTCCAGGTCCAGGCCGCCGGCCTCGTCCACGTACCATTTCGTGTCCAGGTCCAGCTCCTCCTGCACGATCCAGCCCAGCTCGCGCGGCACCACCTCCGCGTAGATGGGGTTGGCGATGCGCACCGGCGCATCGCGGGCAATCAGCCCGAGGTCGCGCACGTACTCGACGTCGCGGTTGGAGAAGGCGTGCTCGTCCGCCCCGCTCAGCATCGGCTCGACGACCCGGCGCACCCGGTCTTCCCGCAGCTTGTCCGCCAACTGGTCGAGATGCGTCACCCGGCGCACGATGAGCCCCTCGCGCGCCTCGGCGACGGCATCGGCGGTGATGGCGCGGGAGCGGTCCCGCCCGGCCTTGCGCTCGAAGCAGGTCTCCCAGGCCAGCGCGTTCACCAGCCACGGCTGGCCCAGGGTCTGGGTCCAGATCGCCTCCCGCGCCCCATCGGTGAACGCCTGCCCCGTCGTCCGGCAGGCTGTTCCAGGCCAGCGCCAGTATGACCGCTTTCGCTCGGCAACGCCTTCGGTCTCATCCGGTGACGGGAGCGGATGAGACCGGGCGGTCTCGCCGTCCGTCGCGTCCGGGGCTACGATTGCGTCCTGACCGCCACGGGCTGCCGGGGAGCCGTGGATCATGGAGGTACAGACGGCCGTTCAGCAGCTTCTGCTGGAGCACGGCGCCTACGCACCGATCGAGCTGCTGCTGGCAACGAACCGGCTCTCCTACAAGGACTATCGGGCATGGCGCAAGGGGACGCTTGCGAGTCTGGACGGGGCTCTGACCGGCGGGGTCCACGAGGCGCGGGCGCTGCTCGATGCGGCGGAGGCATGGGCCCGAACGCTCGACCTGGCCGCCGAGCCGGCGGCGCATCACGGCTGGGAAGGGAATGCCGGGACCGATCTGACAGCGTCCCACGACCCGGCGCTGAACGGGTTGCTGAACACCCGTTTTCTCCGGGCGCGGGAGCATGGACAGCTCGACCTCTTCATGGACAGCGCCGGGACCGTGGCGGTCAACGCGCTGCTCGATGCACTGCGGGCGCGCGACGCCGGCAAGGCCGGGAGGGAGCTGCGACACCTCACCAGCCTCGACCCCGGTCATGCACACAGGGCGCATGCCGCGGCGCTGGTCGAGGCGCTGGAGGCGCCGGATCCCGAAGGCCCCGGACAGGGCTTCGAACGTCTCGACAGACTGGAGCGGGAGTGGCTGCCCGCCGCCTCGGCGCTGCTCGGCGCCGGCGGCCGGGATTTCCTGGCGCCGCTATGGCGGGGCGTCGGCCGGGCACTGGAGCCGGCGTGCTTCGACCCCCGCCGCCCCCGGCGCCATGCGAGCTGGGCGTACCGGCAGGGCCTCGACTGGGAGAGCCTGGAACGCTCGGTGCACGCGGTGCAGGGACATGAAAGGGAGCCCGTCCTGCTCGCGCGGCTCGCGGAGGCGCAATGGTGGCTGCGCAACCGCACGAAGGCGATCGAGCACTGGTTCGCGCTGTGCCGGCTTGCCCCCGGAGAGTTCGAGAAGCGGGTCGAGGCGCCGGACTTCCCGGATTGGGCGGTGGGAAGGGCTTGGCGTCTCGCCCGGGAGCAGGATCTGGAGCCCGAGATATCGCCCCGGTGGTTCCCCGCCTGGATGCTGCTCGAAGACGCCGGGCTCGCCCGGGTCCTCGCGCCCTGCCGCGGGGAGGAGGCCCCGGACCGTGCCTTCGACGTGATGATCGCGCTCCTGGCCCACCCCGGCCTGGACGAGCGGAGCATCGCGCTCCGCCGCGCGCTCCAGGCCGTCCATCCGGGCTTGCTGGCGAGCTATCTGGCCAGGCTCGGAAGCGCGCCATGAAGCGGAGCGGGCGAGCATTCCCCTCGCGCTCATGGCAGGGCAGCGATCGGCAAGTGGAAGGAAGGGCTCAGGATGGACGCAACCCCAGGTCGGTGTGCAGCCGGCCGGCGGCGACCGAGCGAATGCGCTTGGCCAGGCGGCAGGAATCCCGCCCGGCGTGGACGACGATGACTTCGGAGAGGTCGAGGTCATCGAGGGCGATGCGGGTCGAACGGGTGACCCTCGGTGCGGTGGTGCGCTTGATCTCGACGCCGATGCGCGTGGCGCCGCGGGTGATGAGCAGGTCGAGCTCCGCGCCGCCGTGGGTGGCCCAGAAGTAGGCCTGGTCGTCGTGGAGGCCCAGCATGTCGATGACCGTCTCCATCATGAACCCTTCCCAGGACGCACCGGATTTGGGGTGGGAGTTCAGCGACCGCATGTCCCCGATGCCGAGCAGGGCGTGCAGTATGCCCGTGTCGCGCAGATAGACTTTCGGCGCTTTGACCTGCCGCTTGGCGACGTTCGCATGCCAGGGTTGCAGTTGGCGTACCACGAGGGCGCCCGTCAGGATGTCCAGGTAGCGCCGCACCGTGGTGTCGGAAACGCCGAAGGAGCGGGCGAACCCGGACGATTGCCAGACCTGTCCGTGCCAGTGGCCCAGCATCGTCCAGAAACGGCGCATGGCCGGCGCCGGCACACGAACGCCGAGCTGCGGCAGGTCCCGTTCCAGAAAAGTCCGTACGAAGCTTTCCAGCCAGAGAAAGGCGGCGGGGTTGGAGCGAGCCAGCCAAGCCTCGGGGAAGCCGCCCCGCAACCAGCGCCGGTCGAGTGGGCGGCCGATCTCGTCCAGCCCCAGCCCGCCCAGGTTGTAATAGTCGATCCGCCCTGCCAACGACTCCGACGACTGCCGGATCAGGTCGGGCGAGGCGCTGCCGAGCACCAGGAACTTCGCCGGTCGTGGCCGGCGGTCCGCCAGCACGCGCAACACCGGGAAGAGATCGGGGCGACGCTGCACCTCGTCGAGAACCACGAGGCCGCGCAGCTCGTCCAGTACGAGAACGGGGTCCTCCAGCAACCTGTTGAGGTCGGCGGGATTCTCCAGGTCCAGATGATGCACGGCCCCCGAATAGGCATCGGCGACCTGCCGCGCCAAGGTCGTCTTGCCGATCTGCCGCGGACCCGATATGGCGACCACCGGAAAGGACCGCAGCCGCCGCAGAACGGCGCGAACATGCTTGTCGCGATGGATCATGGGGCGAATCTACCAGGAAATCTCGGTGGCAGGCACAGAGATTTCAAGGATGTCGTCGGCGATGGGGCAGACACCGGTACCCCGGCGCATACGGCGGTCGTGGGCCGGCATTGTCCGGGAGGGAGCGCGATCTCTTGACGGCGATACGGCAACACGTCCGAATCTGACGTATACGCGCCGTAGCCTCTCTCCTCCACACCCCACAGCCACGGAGAGAGCCATGCTGACCGTCCATGAACAACGCCTGCTCGTCCACTATCTCGCCAACGCCGCCTCGTGCCTTCACCACCGGGATCGGGAGGCGAAGGAGCTGGCCGAATGGATCACCGACAACGGCAACCGCACGTTGCTCGGGAGCGGAAAGGGGGCGTCCCGGGCACCCGGGAGGAGAAGAAAGCGGTCCCGCGCGCTCCCGGCGAGCCTCGGCCATCAGGGGCCGGACCTCGACGACCTCCTGGCCCCCGAGGAGCTCCAGGCTCTCGAAGGCTGCGCGGACGGACCGACCGGAAGGCTATGGAGGCGCCTCGGGGAAGCCCTGCGGAGCAAGTGTGCGGCGGCGAAGTCCGCGCGCAGCGATCGGACGGCGCAGCGGCTCCGGTGCCTTGGAAGGACGATGGAGCTCAATCGAACCGACGTCGCCATCCTGGATCTCATGCTGCGCTACCACACGCAGCCGATGATCGAGTCGACGATCGACGACGTGTTCGGACACACTTCCTTCAGAGGATCCCCTCTCAACCTCAAGGGGCCGGCGCTGTCCGCGCTCCTCGGCGTATCGGCCAACGCGATCCTCCGCCGCTTCCGGGCCGATGCGCCTCTCGTGCGCACGGGGCTCGTGTGCATCGACGGCAACGACGGCGAGCTCACGCTCGTCAAACGGCTGCACCGCTTGGCCACCATCCCCGGCGGCCCCGGCCTCGACGTGCACCGCCTGCTGCTGGGAGAGGCATCCCCGAGCGAGCTCGAGTGGTCGGACTTCGACCATCTCGGGCACGACCGCGACCACGTCGAGAAGCTGCTCGGGGGCGCCCTGGAGACCGGTGCGGCGGGCGTGAACGTCCTCCTGTACGGGCCTCCGGGCACCGGCAAGACCGAGCTCTGCAAGGTGCTGGCCGGGCGGCTCGGGGTGGAGCTGCACAGCGTCGGCGAAGCGGACGACGACGGCGACGAGCCCACCCGCAACGAGAGGCTGCAAGAGCTCCGGCTCGCCCAGCGCCTGACCGCCCGGGGGCGCCGCTCGCTCCTCAGCTTTGACGAGATGGAGGATCTGCTCTCGGACCCCTTCGCGGGTCTGCGGATCTTCGGGCGCTTGCTCTCCTCCGGGTCTCGCGGACCGCGGGCCGGCGGCGGCTCGAAGGTGTTCATGAACCGGCTGCTGGAGGAGGCGCCGGCGCCCACCCTGTGGACCCTCAACGACGCCGGGGCGGTGGACCCCGCCCTTCTGCGCCGGATGGCGACACATCAATCGGTTACGCACGAAAATCGGCGAAATCGAGACGAATTCCCGTTGGATCGCAGCTCATGGTGGTAATGATGGGCTAACGCTCCGGACACGGCCACGTAACCGGGATTTCGCGGCCTTTTCTACCGTATGGGCGTCTGGTTGCGGCGATTCAACGGACGTTTTCGGGCTTGGCGGGAATTGCTGATCCCCGATGCTCCAGGGTGCGCGCGACCGCGCTCTTCCAGCCTCGCACGAGCCGGTCACGCTCTCGCTCCGGCATCCGCGCGGTGATCTCCGCGGTACGACCCCAGCGTTCCCGGACATCGTCGAGCGAGTGGAAGACGCCGGTCTGGAGGCCCGCGAGGCAGGCGGCGCCGAGCGCCGTGGTCTCGGTGACCCACGGACGCTCGACGGTGACGCCGAGGACGTCCGCGAGCGTTTGCAGGAACAAGGCGTTTCCGGCCATGCCGCCGTCCACCCGGAGGCGGTCGATCTCCGCCCCGCGGTCGGCCGCCATCGCGACCATGAGATCATGGGTCTGGAGGCAGACGGACTCGAGCGTGGCGCGTGCGAGATGCGCAGGGCCGGTGTCGAGGGTGAGACCAAAGATCGCGCCACGGGCATCGGGGTCCCAGTGCGGGGCGCCGATCCCGGTGAACGCGGGAACGAGGTAGACGCCGCCGGAATCGGGGAGGCCGGCCGCGAGCGCCTCGGTCTGCGCCGCGGTCTCGATCACCCCCAAGCCGTCGCGCAGCCACTGCACCGCGGCGCCGGCCACGAAGATCGAGCCTTCCAGGGCGAAGGTCGGTTCGCCGCCGAGGCGCCAAGCTACGGTGGTCAGCAGCCGATGGCGCGAGCGCACCGCCTCCGCGCCGGTGTTCATGACCGCGAAGCAGCCGGTGCCGTAGGTGCTCTTCACCATGCCGGGCTCGAAGCACGCTTGACCGAACGTCGCTGCCTGCTGATCGCCGGCGACCCCGGCGATGGGGATGGCGTGTCCGAGGACATCGGGCGAGGTCGTGCCGAAGTCGGCGGCGCTGTCGCGCACGTCGGGGAGCACGCTGCGCGGGACGTCGAAGAGTTGGAGCAAAGTGTCGTCCCAGACTTGGGCGTGGATGTCGAAGAGCAGGGTGCGCGAGGCGTTGGTGGCGTCGGTGGCATGCACGGCTCCACCGGTCAGGCGCCATATCAGGAAGGTGTCCATGGTCCCGAATGCGAGCTCGCCCGCCGCCGCACGCTCGCGCGCGCCATCGACGTGGTCGAGGATCCAGGCGAGCTTGGTGGCAGAGAAATACGGGTCGAGCAGCAGCCCGGTCTTCTCGCTCACCATGGGCTCGTGCCCGGCCTCGCGTAGTGCGCGGCAGCGTTCGGCGGTGCGGCGGTCCTGCCACACGACGGCGCGGTGGATCGGTGCGCCGGTCGCGCGATCCCAGACCACCGTCGTCTCGCGCTGGTTGGTGATACCGATCGCGGCGACGGTCCCGCCTGCTGCGGCGAGCACTTCGCGGGTGACGGCCAGGGTCGCGGACCAGAGCTCCTCCGGGTCGTGCTCGACCCGGCCGCCGGCCGGGTAGTACTGGGTGAGCTCGCGCTGGGCCACGGCCCGAATCGCGCCGTGGGCGTCGAACACGATCGCGCGCGAGCTGGTCGTGCCCTGATCGATGGCGAGAAGGAGTGGAGAGTCGGACATGTCGTGGATCTCGGTATTCTGCAGTGGGTCGGTTGATCGATTGAAGGGCCGATGGTACGCAAATATAGGGTCTCGGCACCGCATTCCTCGCCGCTGATCGCCAGGACGGCCGACGGTATGCGTGCAGGCGGTATGCGCGCAGGGCATCGGTGCCGGGCCGGGCTGTTGGCGGAAGGCGCAGGGGACGCCACGCCCGGCGTCGACGGGAAGGTCGCGCCCGCGAGAGCGGATGGCGGGGGTCTCCGGAAGCCAGGCCTCGCTATGCCGGGTCGGGGAAACGGCTCATGAACGCTCGACGGGGCTATCATCGTCCTCGCGGCGGCACGGGGCCGGCGCGCGGTCCTCAGGGCACCTCATGACGGATCTCACGGATACCGCCGCGTGGCGCGCTCTCGCCGCGCACCACCCCCTGGTCGAGCCGTTGCACATGCGCGATCTCTTCGAGAGCGATCCGGGCCGGTTCGAGCGCTGTTCGTTGCGCGCCTGCGGGATACTGCTCGATTACTCCAAGAACCGGGTGACGGACGAGACGATGCGCCTGCTCCGTGCGCTGGCCCGCGCGTGCGGAGTGACGGAGCGGGCCCGCGCGATGTTCTCCGGTGCACACATCAACACCACCGAGGACCGCTCGGTGCTGCACGCGCTACTGCGTGATTCGCGAGAGTCGCCGGTCTGCGAGGTGTACGACGCGATGCGTGCCGGTGTCGAGCGCGAGCTCGGCGCGATGGAGCGCTTCTCGGAGGCGGTGCGTTCGGGGAGGTGGCGCGGCTACACCGGGCAGCGGATCGCCGACGTGGTCAACATCGGCATCGGCGGGTCCGATCTCGGCCCGCGGATGGTCTGCCGCGCGCTCGCGCCGCACGCCGGCGGGCCGCGGGTGCACTTCGTCTCCAACGTCGACGGCGCGCACCTGACCTCGACGCTTGCGGGACTCGACCCTGCCTGCACGCTGTTCATCGTCGCGTCCAAGACCTTCACCACGCTGGAGACGATGACCAACGCCCGCGCCGCGCGCCGGTGGCTCACCAGCGCCTTGGGCGGCAGAACCGGTCAAGGCGGAGAGGCGGTATCCCGGGAACGGGGTGTCTCCTCGGGACAGCGTGTCCCTTTGGGACACGGGCGTCCCGCCCGCAATGGCGACGGAGTCGCCGTGGGCGGCGAGGGCGCTGTGGGCAGCGCCGCGGTGGCCCGGCACTTCGCGGCGGTGTCCGCCAACCGCGCGGCGGCCGTGGAGTTCGGGATCCACCCCGGCAGCGTGTTCACGATGTGGAACTGGGTCGGCGGTCGCTACTCGCTGTGGTCCTCGATCGGGCTGCCCATCGCGATCACGGCGGGCATGGTGCGGTTCCGCGAGCTGCTGGCCGGCGCACACGCGATGGACCTCCACTTCCGCGACGCGCCGGTCGAGCGGAACATGCCGGTGATCCTCGCGCTGCTCGGCGTGTGGTACGCGAACTTCTTCGGGGCCGAGACCCATGCGGTGTTCGCCTACGACCAGCGCCTCGACCGCTTCGCCGCCCACTTGCAGCAGCTCGACATGGAGAGCAACGGTAAGCGGGCAACCGTCGATTCGACGCCCGTGGACCACGCGACCGGGCCGATCGTGTGGGGCGAGCCGGGCACGGACGGGCAGCACGCATTCTTCCAGTTGCTGCACCAGGGCACGCGACTCGTGCCCGCGGACTTCATCGTCGCGGCACGTTGCGGACACCCCCTCGAAGACCAGCATCGGCTTCTCGTCGCGAACTGCTTCGCCCAGACCGAGGCGCTGATGCAGGGGAGGACCGCGGCCGAGGTCCGGGCCAGGCTCGAAGCGGACGAAGCTCCGGCCCGGCACGTCGAATCGCTGGCACCGCACAAGGTGTTCGAGGGCAACCGCCCGAGCAACACCCTGCTGTTCGAGCGTCTCGATGCGTTCACCCTCGGTGCGCTCGTCGCGCTCTACGAGCACAAGGTGTTCGTTCAGGGCGCGATCTGGAGGGTGAACTCCTTCGACCAGTGGGGGGTGGAGCTCGGCAAGGCACTCGCGACGAACATCGCGGCCGAGCTCGAAGACCCCGGCGAAGCGCGGACGCACGACGCCTCGACCGCGGGGCTCATCGCCGAGTACCGGCGTCTTTCGCGCTGACGCGGCAGGCGCTCCGCCGCGTCAGCGCGATGATGGTATTGTGAAAATGCGATGGTTATGATTGCCACCGGTTCGCGCTCTGAATCGGAGCCCGTTTTCCGGGGGGCGCACGACGGTCGAGCCGGCCGAAACAGGGTGGAGCGGCAGAGTACGTGGGCGGTAAAGCAACAGCGTGGTCGAACGGGAGGGGCCGCGCAGGCCGCCCGACAGACAATTTCACATTACGCGGGGGATCAGCAATGGCAAAAGTGACGGCACCGCAGCAGCCGATGACGAAGGCGCAGTTGTTGTCGGCGGTCGCGGAAGAGACCGGATTGACCAGGAAGCAGGTCGCTGACGTCCTGGGATCGCTGGGAGGGCAGATCCAGCGTCACATCAAGAAGCGGGGGCCGGGCATGTTCACGCTTCCGGGGCTACTGAAGATCAAGACCGTGCGCAAGCCGGCGAGGAAGGCGCGCAAGGGCACCAATCCCTTTACGGGAGAGGAGATGACGTTTGCCGCGAAGCCCGCGCACACCGTCGTCAAGATCCAGCCGCTGAAGGGTCTGAAGGACATGGCGAACTGAACCGGGCGCCAACGGCGTACCGCGTCCGGCGGCACATCACCCGATCGAAGAAGAGCCCCGACGGACCTCGGGGCTCTTCTTCCGTCAGTCTTCGGAGACGAACGACGGGCGCGCTACAACGTCCGTAACAATTCGTTGATCCCGACCTTCGATCGCGTGCGATCGTCGACCCGCTTGACGATCACCGCGCAGTACAGGCTGTACCTGCCGTCGCCCGAAGGCAGGCTGCCGGAGACGACGACCGACCCGGTGGGGATCCGCCCGAACGACACTTCGCCGGATTCGCGGTCGTAGATCCGGGTGCTCTGGCCGATGTAGACCCCCATTGAGACCACCGATCCCCGTTCGACCACCACGCCCTCGACGATCTCGGAGCGGGCCCCGATGAAGCAGTCGTCCTCGATGATCGTCGGACTCGCCTGAAGCGGCTCAAGCACCCCGCCGATGCCGGCGCCCCCCGACAGGTGGACGTTCTTTCCTATCTGGGCGCAGCTACCGACCGTCGCCCACGTATCGACCATGGTGCCGCTGTCGACGTACGCGCCGAGGTTCACGTAGCAAGGCATGAGCACGACTCCGGGCGCGACGTAGGACCCGCGGCGCACGACGGCCGGCGGCACCACGCGGACGCCGCGCTCGCGGAACCCGGCGTCGTCCGTCTTTGCGTACTTGGTCGGGACCTTGTCGAAGTAGCGGGTGAACCCGCCTTCCATGACGTGGCTGTCGTCGAGCCGGAAGGAGAGGAGCACGGCCTTCTTCAGCCACTCGTTGACTCCCCAGCCGCCGGCGGCGGGCTCGGCGACTCGCGCCTTTCCCGCGTCGAGCAGGGCGATCGCCTCGGCGACCGCCTCCTTGACGGCGGGGTCGGCGTGCCGGGGGGAGAGGTCGCCACGCCGCTCGAACGCAGCTTCGATCACTGCCTTGATGTCTTCCATGGTCGTTTTCCTCGGAGAAGAACCGGATGAGGTCGCCGGGCGGCGAGGCTGGCGGGGCGATTATCCGCGTTTCGAATCCGCGCCGAAACGGACCCACGTTGATGCACCGGGCCGCGATTCCAGGGGGGCGACGGTCACGGCGCCTCCCGCGTCGCGCGGTCAGGGTTCGATCCGGCGCCGTCTCCCCCGTGGCGTGACAACGCCCACTCGACATGCTCGCGCACGAGCGCCGAAGGATCGTCGCTCCGGCTCGCGAGCGCGGCGGTGACGGCAGGCGAGGGCGGGGCATTGCCGAGCGCCACCGCGAGGTTGCGCAGCCACCGCTCGTATCCGAGCCGGCGGAGCGCCATCCCCTCGGTGCGCTTCTCGTAGTCCTCGCGCGACCAGGTGAACAGATCGACGAGGGCGGCGGCGTCGAGCCCGTGGCGCGGGGTGAAGTCAGCCTCGGGGCTCGGGCGGGCGAAACGGTTCCAGGGGCAGGCGAGCTGGCAGTCGTCGCACCCGAAGATGCGATTGCCTGCGAGGGGGCGGAGGGCAGGGGGGATCGGCCCGCGCAGCTCGATGGTGAGGTAGGAGATGCACAGCCGCGCGTCGAGCCGGTAGGGGGCGACGATCGCGCCGGTCGGGCAGGCGTCGAGGCAGGCGCGGCAGGTCCCGCAATGGTCCGCGGCCGGGGCGTCCGTGTCCAGGGGCAGGTCGGTGTAGAGCTCGCCGAGGAAAAACCAGGAGCCGGCGGTCCGGTTGACGAGGTTGGTGTGCTTGCCGATCCATCCAAGCCCGGCGTTGCGCGCGAGCGGCTTCTCCATGACCGGGGCGCTGTCGGCGAAGGCGCGGTAGCCGAAGGGGCCGGCTTCGGACTCGATATGATCGGCGAGGCGCTGGAGGCGGCGGCGGATGAGCTTGTGGTAGTCGCGCCCGAGCGCGTACCGGGACACGTAACCGAGGGTCGGGTCGCCGAGCACCTCCTCGGGGTCGGCGCCGTCGCGGCGGTAGTCCATGCGCACGCTGATGATGCGGATGGTCCCTGGCACCAGCTCTGCGGGCCGTGCGCGGCGCGTGCCGTGGCGCGCCATGTACCCGAGCTCGCCGTGGTAGCCGGCGTCGAGCCACGTGAGCAGCGCGGCCTCGTCAGCGCTCAGGTCGATGCCGGTGATCGCGACCTGCTGGAAGCCGAGCTCCGCCCCCCGGCGCCGGACCGACTCGGTGAGCGCGGCGAAGTCGACGTCAGGGAGGAGAGATCGATCGGGCACGGGGGCGGCTGGGCACGGTGTGGCGCTACAGGTATGCGCGGGTTCGCGACTTTAGCTATCCTAGCGCCTTTCCGTAAGAGTGAGTGCGGACGGAGCGGGGATGCACCCTTCGCCCGGAATCCGGTTCCAACGACGCCGGGTCGGGGCGTGGTTCGTACAGGAGCGCCACCCCGGCGACGTCGGGCGACGTCGATTGCGTATTCCCGGCTTCGAGCCTCGTTCCCGTCCGATCCCCGTTCGCTTCGCAAGGAAGCAACATGAACCGAAAAATTCTGGTGCTTCCCGGCGACGGCATCGGCCCGGAGATCGTCGCCGAGGCGCTGAAGGTCCTCGAAGCCCTGCGGGGAACAGCCGATGCGGGGTTCGAGATCGAGCACGCGCCGATCGGCGGAGAGGCGATCGACGCGCATGGAGTGCCGCTGCCCGGGAAGACGCTGGAACGCGCCCGCGCCTGTGACGCCCTATTGCTCGGAGCGGTGGGGGGGCCGAAATGGGATGGGCTCGATCGCGACCACCGCCCCGAACGTGGCCTGCTCTCCCTGCGGTCCGAGCTCGGCGTCTTCGCGAACTTCCGCCCGGCGATTGCCTGGCCGCAGCTCGCGGGCGCATCGACGCTCAGGCCCGAGGTGGTCCGCGGGCTCGACGTGCTGATCGTCCGCGAGCTCACCGGCGGGATCTACTTCGGCCGCCCGCGTGGGATCCGCGAGCGCGAGGACGGGCGGCGCGAGGGTTTCAACACCCTCGTGTACGCCGAGGATGAGATCGAGCGGGTGTGCCGGGCCGCGTTCGAGGCCGCGCGCCGGCGCTCGGGCCGGGTGTGCTCGGTGGACAAGGCCAACGTGCTGGAGGCGAGCGAGCTGTGGCGCGAGGTGGCGGCGCGAGTCGGGTCCCGGTACGGCGACGTGGCACTGAGCCACATGTACGTGGACAATGCGGCGATGCAGCTCGTCCGCGCGCCGGGGCAGTTCGACGTCATCGTCACCTCCAACATGTTCGGCGACATCCTGTCGGATCTCGCGTCGATGCTGACCGGATCCATCGGGATGCTGCCGTCGGCGTCGCTCGACGCCACGGGGAAGGGTCTCTACGAGCCGATCCACGGAGCCGCGCCGGACATCGCCGGGCAGGGGGTGGCGAATCCGCTCGCGACCATCCTCTCGGTCGCGATGATGCTGCGCTACTCGCTCGGCGCGCCGGCGCTCTCGGATCGGATCGAGGCGGCGCTCGGCCGGGTGCTCGACGACGGACTGCGCACCGCGGACATCGAGTCGCCGGGCACGAGGGTGGTGGGTACCGCGGAGATGGGAGACGCGGTGGTCGCGGCGCTTTAGCGGGCGCGCCGCACCCGGTCCCGGGGCTCCGACGTGGATGGATTCCGGCGGCGTGTGCAGGGGGAAAGAGGGCTCCGGCGTCCAGGTCGTCGAAGAGGGTGGGATGATCTTTGCGCCACGAGCACCGGGCATCCGGCTGCGTCCGCCACTTGCGGACGACGCTCGGATGCGGAGGCGTCGTGCTCGTTGCAGTGACGGGATGCGGGGTGGCGATAGATGGACTCGGCAGTGATGCGTAAGTCGATTGTGTGCGTGACGTGTCTCCTGATGTTCGCGTCGCGGACCGTGTCCGCGCTGGAGCTGGGAGCGATCGAGGCCCGATCCGCGCTGTATGAGCCGCTGGACGCGCGGATCGCCCTGCATGACGTCCGGATCGGCGACATCGAGGGGATGAGGGTGACGCTCGGCTCGCGATCCCAGTTCGAGGCCGCCGGGGTGCCGCGACCGTTCCATCTCACGCTCATCGAGTTCGCCGCCGTCAGGGAAGGCGAGGACGGACACATCCACTTGCGGACGTATGATCCGGTCATCGAGCCGTTTCTGACGTTCCTCATCGACGTCGATTGGCCGGGCGGACACGCCATCCGGGGATACAACCTGGACCTCGCGCCGGCGGCCCGTGGCGTAACCGGTGCGGTGGCGACCCGCCGTCCGGAGCGGGGAAGGGGATCCGACGCCCTCTCTGCCACGCCGGATTCGCCAACCGCGGGCGGAGCGGCGGATGCCGCCGCTACGACGCCCGCATCCCCGGCGGCGGTGGTCAAAAGCCGCCCGGCGGGTGGCTCCACCTATGGACCCGTCCGCAGGAACGAGACCCTCTGGCCGCTCGCTTCGCGGCTCCGGCCTGATGATTCCGTCAGTGTGCACCGCATGATGCTGGCGCTTCTCGAGGCGAACCCCGAAGCCTTCTACATCAGGAACATCAATGCGTTGAGCGCGGGCGTGACTTTGCGCATCCCGACCCGGGACGAGATTGGTCCTGGAGATCGGTCGGCAGCGGTCGCCGAGGTGAAGCGTCAGAATCTGGCGTGGCAGGAGTACCGTGAAGGCCGGCGCAGAGCATCGACAACGGTTCGCACCGAACCGGCTGCGGCGCGGGCTCCCGCCCCGACCCCTGCTGCCCCGGCGCCTGACTCCGCACCGTCGTCTTCCGACGCCGGAACGCCTCCGGGCGGCCGGCTCGAAGTCCTGTCACCCGGACCGTCCCCGGATGCTGCCGCAGTGGATGAAGGCGTGGATGTCCGGACGTTGCGCAACGAACTCTCCATCGCGATGGAGGAAGCGGACGCGAAGCGCCTCGAGAACGAGGAGATCAGGTCGCGCCTCATCGAGACCGAGAACCACATCAAGGAGCTGTATCGTCTCATCAAGCTCAAGGACGAGGAGATCGCCGCCCTGAAGGCGACGGTCGATGCGCAGCCGGCGCCGGAGCCATCGCAGGCGCCGGCTGCGGCGCCGTCGGAGGCGGCGCCGACGCCTGCCTCCGAGCCGTCGGAAACAGAGCAGTCGCTGATCGCCGCCGCCTTCGACATGCTGCTGTTCAAGCGTGACGTGCCGTTGTCGATCAACTCCGGCTTCCTGGTCTGGGGCGTCATCCTCCTTCTGGTGATGCTCGGCGTCACGGCCATGCGGCGGCGTCACGCCACGGCCGGCAGGTAAGGCTCGCGCCTGTTTCCTCCGGCGATGCAGGTGGCGATCGCATCGGGAGCGCACCGTGGCGGGCCGGGGTGGCCGGAAACGCCGCCTTGACGAGACGCCTGCTCTCGTCGTCGTCCGGTAATGCAGGAGCAACGGGTGTGGCCGGTGATCCGCCACCGAAATGTCAGGGGTTGAAAAGATGAACAGCATGTTCGACGTCGCGGTGGTCGGAGCGACCGGGGCGGTCGGCGAGGCGATGATCTCGATCCTCGAAGAGCGTGATTTCCCCGTCGGGAACCTCTATCCGCTCGCGAGCCGGCGCTCGGCCGGGTCGTGCATTCGGTTCCGGGGCGAGAGCCATACCGTGACGGATCTCGAGGAGTTCGACTTCTCGAAGGCGCGGATCGGATTGTTCTCCGCCGGTGCGTCGGTCTCGGCCCGATTCGCGCCGCGAGCCGGGAAGGCCGGCTGCGTGGTCATCGACAACAGCTCGCAGTTCCGCTATGAGGACGACGTTCCGCTCGTCGTCCCCGAAGTCAACCCGAATGCGCTCATGACGTACGTCAACCGCAACATCATCGCGAATCCGAACTGTTCCACGATTCAGATGGTCGTCGCCCTCAAACCGCTCCACGCGGCGGCTGGTATCGAGCGGATCAACGTCGCGACCTACCAGTCGGTCTCGGGCACCGGCAAGGAGGGGATCGACGAGCTGGCGAGGCAGACTGCGGCCCTGAGCGAGGGCAAGCGGGCCGAGAGCGCGGTCTATCCGAAGCAGATCGCGTTCAACGTGCTCCCCCACATCGACGTCTTCATGGACAACGGCTATACGAAGGAAGAGATGAAGATGGTGTGGGAGACGCGGAAGATCATGGAGGACGACGCCATCCGGGTGAACCCGACCACGGTCAGGGTTCCGGTGTTCTACGGTCATTCCGAGGCCGTCCATATGGAAACCCGCGTGAAGCTCAGCGCGGACGAAGCCCGCGGGATCCTCGCCGCGGCGCCCGGTGTGGTGGTGATGGACGAGCGGGCCGACGGCGGTTATCCGACCGCGGTCACGGAGTCGGAGGGAACGGACGCCGTGTTCGTGGGCCGGGTCCGCGAGGACATCTCCCATCCGCGGGGGCTCGACATGTGGGTGGTGTCCGACAACGTGCGCAAGGGGGCGGCGCTCAACAGCATCCAGATCGCCGAAATGCTGGTGAAGGACCACCTCTGAGTCACCGGTCCCGGAGAGATCGGAACGCTCCCGTCACCGGCAGAAGCTGTCCGGGTGGACGGCGGCCGTCGTGCGCTCGTCGCGTGGTGGGGTGATGCGTAAGCTCTTGCTGTGCATGGTGTGTCTGATGGTATTCGCTCCCCGGGCCGCGCTTGCGCTCAAGCTGGGGGCGATCGAGATCCGCTCCATGCTGCATGAGCCGCTGGACGCGCGGATCCCTCTGCATGAGGTCCGGGCCGATACCCTCGAGGGTATGAAGGTGGTCCTCGGCTCACCGTCCCAGTTTGAAATCGCCGGGATGGAGTGGACGCACCATCTTGCGCTCATCGAGTTCACCGTCGATGAGCGTGACGATGGAAACGCCTACATTCACCTGCACACACCTGAGCCGATCGTCCGGCCGCTCCTGACCCTCCTCGTCAACGTCAAGTGGTCGCACGGGCACCTTGTCCGGGGATACAGGCTGTATCTGATCCCGCCGATCCGTGACGCGGCGGATGCATCGACGATTCCACAAACGGCGTTCAAGGCGGAACGCGGGCTCGGATCCACCGCGCCCGCGCCCGACTCGCCGTCGCCTGACTCAAGCCGTGCGGTGGGTGCCGTTGACGTATCGGATTCATCGCTGCGGATGTCAGGCAGCGCGGCGGGCGAGGCCGCCTATGGGCCCGCTCGGGCGAAAGACACGCTCTGGACGCTCGCGGCGCGATTACGGCCTGACGACTCCGTCAGTGTCCAGCGCATGATGCTGGCTCTGCTCGAAGCGAATCCCGAAGCATTCACCCTCGGGAACGTCAACGGATTGAACGAGGGCGTGATCCTGCGCATTCCGGCCCGGGACGAGATCGGACCCGACGACACGGCGGCGGCGATCGCCGAGGTGCGGCGCCAGCATTCGGCTTGGAAACAGTATCGCGAAGAACGGTATGGCGTTCCCACGCGCGCCGCTCCTGTTCCCACGCCCGCCGCACCTGCCGGTCCGGTTCCGACCCCTGCACCATCCTCTCCCGAGACGAAGACGGCGGTGGGTGGACGACTCGAGGTCGTGTCGCCGGAAACGTCCCCGGACGCCGCGCCGGGAGAGGCCGTGAACCTCCGAGCGCTGCGTAACGAGCTTGCGCTCGCGGTCGAGGAGGCGGATGCGAAGCGTCTCGAGAACGAGGAGATCATGGTGCGTCTCACCGGGGCCGAGCAACAGGTCGAGGATTTGCTCCAGCTTGTCGAGATCAAGGACGAGGAGATCACGGTCCTGCAGTTGAAGCTGAGGGAATTGAACGAAGTCAAGCCGGCCCCGGCGCCGTCGGAAGCGGAGACGACCCGGGCTCCGACGCCGTTGGAGGCGGAGACGGCGCCTGAGCGGTCGGAAACCGGGATCGTGCCCGTCCCGGCGGCAACGGAGCCACCGAAGTCGATGATCGACACCGCCCTCGACATGCTGCCGTTCAGTCGATACATCCCGGCGGCCAATCCCGTATTCCTGGCCGGGGGCGCCGGACTGCTCCTGATGCTGCTCGGTGCCGTAGCGTTGCTCCAGCGCCGCCGGACTTCGACCGGCGAGGGCAATGCTTTTGACTCCGCGGCTGATTCCGCCGCCGTCGAAGGCGGCTTCCGCATCGCGGACGACACCGCGACGGCCGAGGCGCCGGACCATGCGGTCGTCGAGCGCTGGAGCAGCCTCGCGCCGGACGCCGGCTCCATGGACAACGTGGAGGAGCACGGGGTTCCACGTTCCGGCCCCGACAGCCCGGCGACGAAGCAGGCGACAGGGCCGTTGAACGTACGCGGGGGCAAGCGTCCGCGCCTTGCCGGGACCGATGCCGATGCCGGGACGGAAGCGGACAACGCCCCCATCCGCCTGATCATCGACTCCTTCGATGATCGGATCCGGGATGATTTTCCCGGCACCGTGCCGGATTCCGCCGAGGAAGCGTGGGGCGATGAGGCGAGTGGGGAGTACGAGTTCGACGTCCGGGGTCTCGCCGACGCCGCTGCCAGAACGCCATCGTTGATGATCGGGCCCACGGACAGGGTGGCCGGCGGTCAGGCCCTCGACCGTTTCGGCGATCGGTCGGTTGATGCCGAAGCCCACGCCGGGAAACCGATCACCAGTGCCCGACTCACGTCAGACCCGACGAAGATCGGAGCTGACCGGACGTTCAATCCAAACGCCGAGGGACCTGTCGCTTTCGAGCCGGGCACGGGCGACTCCGTCGACTCGGTGGGCAAGCCGTACACACCACTCGATGGCAACCTGCCGGGCGGCGGAGGAACCGAAAGGCTCGCATTCGACAGGCCTGACGCCGGCGAGGTGCAGACGAAGATCGACATTGCGCAGGTGTACATCGAAATGGGCGACGCTGAAAACGCCCGCCGGTTCATCGACGAGGTGCTGGCCGAAGGCGGCGCCGAGCAGCGGGAGATCGCTCTGGCCATGCTGACGAGGCTTGCCTGAACGGCACGGCAGGCCTACGCCGCGGAATGCGAATCGCGCTCGGTCTCGAATACGATGGAAGCCGGTTTCACGGCTTCGAGCGCCAGCCCGATCGACGTACGGTCCAGGGTGAGGTCGAGCGAGCGCTGGGACGGGTCGCGGCATCGCCGGTGCGGGTGATGTGCGGCGGACGCACCGATGCCGGTGTCCACGCCACGGGTCAGGTCGTGCACTTCGACACCGGCGCACACCGTCCGGCCCAGGCCTGGGTGCGCGGTACGAACACCTGGCTTCCGCCGGACGTGGCGGTGCGCTGGGCCCGGTCCGTCGGCGGCGGGTTTCACGCCCGGTTCTCGGCGTTGCGGCGCCGCTACCGCTACGTCATCGTGAACCGGAGCACGCGACCCGCCCTTCTCGCCGGAAGGGCCACGTGGGAATATCGTCCCCTCGACGCGAAGCTCATGCACCTCGGCGCACAGTGTCTCGTCGGCGAGCACGATTTCTCGTCGTTCCGCGCCACGGGCTGCCAAGCGAAGCACCCGGTGCGATGCCTGCACCGGATCGAGGTCGCCCGCGAGGGTGAGAGGATCGTCATCGACGTGCACGCGAACGCGTTTCTCCAGCACATGGTGCGCAACATCGCGGGGACGCTGCTGGAGGTCGGGGCAGGGAAGCACGATGCCGGCTGGGTCGCGTCGGTGCTCGCGACGCGGGATCGGCGGGCGGCGGGCGTGACCGCGGCGCCGTACGGGCTCTACCTTGTCGGTGTCGACTACCCCGAGACGACCGGTATTCCGGCGGTACCCTTGCCGGATGCACTCTGGTAGCGTCATTGGTGCGCTCCGGCTCCGGCGGGGCGCCGCCCCGTACGACGATCAGCGGGCCAATTACCCATCGCATCGAGACCGTCCGGTGAGACGTACGCGAGTGAAGATCTGCGGGATCACCCGTCCGGAGCACGCGCGCGCGGCAGCCGAGGCGGGGGCGGACGGGATCGGACTGGTGCTCTATGAACCGAGTCCCCGGTTCGTCACCCGCGCGCAGGCGCGTGCGGTGTGCGCGGCGTTGCCCCCGATGATCTCGGTCGTCGCAGTGCTCGTGAATCCCACGCCTCACGAGATCGAAGCCGCGGTCGACGATCTGCCGGTGGATCTGCTGCAGTTTCACGGCGGGGAACCGCCGGAACTGTGCGCCGGAGCGGGAAAACCCTACGTGAAGGCGGTGCGCGTGCGCACCCGTGCCGATGTCATGACCGCGGCGGCACGCTACTCCGACGCCCGGGCGTTGCTGCTCGACGCGCACCACGACACGCTGTGGGGCGGGACCGGCGAGCGCTTCGACTGGAACGCGGTGCCGCGTGACGTCGGCCGCCCGCTCATCCTCGCCGGGGGGCTGACCTCGGAGAACGTCGCCGGCGCGGTCCGCCGGGTGCGGCCGTTCGCGGTCGACGTAAGCGGCGGGGTCGAGAGCGCGCCCGGTGAGAAGGACCCCGAACGCATGGAGCGCTTCGTGAGGGAGGTCGTCCGTATCGAAGCGTGCGAACTCAAAGCCGGGGAGCGGCTCGCCGGCCGTTCGCGGTCGACGTAAGCGGCGGGGTCGAGAGCGCGCCCGGCAAGAAGGGCCCCGGTAGAATGGAATGCTTCATCAGGGAGGTGGTCGATGGCGAAGCTGGCGAACGTCAAGGCTGAAGAGCGGCTCACCGGCCGCTATCCGGACGAGCGGGGCCACTACGGGCCCTACGGCGGCACATTCATCGCCGAAACGCTGGTCCGTCCGGTGGCGGAGCTGCGCGAGGCCTGGGAGCGCTTCGCGAAGGACCCCGAATTCCTCGCCGAGCTGGCCGCCGAGCTCAAGGACTACGTGGGACGGCCCTCGCCGCTCTACCAAGCGCGCCGGTGGTCACGGACGATCGGCGGCGCGCGCCTGTACCTCAAGCGCGAGGACCTGAACCACACGGGCGCCCACAAGGTGAACAATACGGTGGGCCAGGCGCTCCTCGCGCAACGGATGGGCAAGACCCGCATCATCGCGGAGACCGGAGCCGGGCAGCACGGCGTGGCGACCGCGACGGTGGCGGCGCGGCTCGGGCTCGAATGCGTCGTCTACATGGGCGCGGAGGACATCGAGCGCCAGGCGCCCAACGTCTTCCGCATGAAGCTCCTCGGCGCCGAAGTGGTGTCCGTGGAGTCCGGTTCGAAGACGCTGAAGGATGCGCTCAACGAGGCGATGCGCGACTGGGTGGCCAACGTCGACGACACCTACTACATCATCGGCACGGTGGCCGGCCCGCATCCGTATCCGGCGATGGTGCGCGACTTCAACGCGATCATCGGGCGCGAGGTGCGCACCCAGGTGCTGGATCAGGCCGGCCGGCTGCCCGACGCCTGCGTCGCGTGCGTCGGCGGCGGTTCGAACGCGATGGGGCTGTTCCACCACTTCCTCGACGACGCGGACGTGGCGCTGTACGGAGTCGAGGCGGGTGGGGCCGGGGTAGAGACGGGCCGGCACGCGGCCCCGCTCACGGCGGGGCGCCCGGGGGTGCTCCACGGCAACCGCACCTACCTCATGCAGGACTCCGACGGGCAGATCACGCCGGCGCACTCGATCTCCGCGGGGCTCGACTACCCTGGCGTCGGCCCGGAACACGCTTGGCTCAAGGATATCGGGCGCGCGACCTACGTCGCGGTGAACGACGACGAGGCGCTCGCGGCGTTTCACGAATGCACGCGCACCGAAGGGATCATCCCCGCGCTTGAATCGAGCCACGCGCTGGCCTGCGGCGCGAAACTCGCGGCCGGGATGCGCGCCGAGGACATCGTCGTGGTGAACCTGTCGGGGCGCGGGGACAAGGACATCCAGACCGTCGCGGCGATCGAGGGGATCCGGATATGAGCAGGATCGCTTCCCGGTTCTCGGCGCTTGGGAAGCGCGGGAGAACCGCCCTCGTTCCCTTCGTCACCGCCGGCGATCCATCGCCTGCGGCGACCGTCCCGATGATGCACGCGATGGTGGAGACGGGCGCGGATCTCCTGGAACTCGGAGTCCCGTTCTCCGATCCAATGGCGGACGGGCCGGTGATCCAGCGAGCCAGCGAGCGGGCGCTCGCGGCGGGTACACGCTTCGAGACCGTGCTCGGGATCGTGCAGGAGTTCCGCAAGCGTGACGGCGAGACGCCGGTGGTGCTGATGGGCTACCTGAATCCTCTGGAGGCGATTGGCTACGCCGAGGCGGCCGAGCGCGCCGCCGCGGCAGGCGTGGACGGCTTCCTCACCGTGGACCTGCCTCCCGAGGAGGCGGGAGAGCTCCTGCCCGAGATGAGGGCGCGAGGGATCGACCCGGTGTTTCTCATCGCTCCGACCAGCGACGACGAGCGGATCGCCCGGATTTGCCGCGAAGCGAGTGGATTCGTCTACTACGTCTCGCTGAAGGGGGTCACCGGCGCGGCTACCCTCGACGTCACCGAAGTCGGGGAGCGGGTGGCGCGCATCCGGCGGGTCACGGATCTCCCGGTGGGGGTAGGCTTCGGGATCCGCGACGGCGAATCCGCCGCCCGGATCGCGCGGGTGAGCGACGCGGTGGTGGTCGGGAGCGCGATCGTGGCGCGTGTCGAGGCGAACGCCGGCGCCCCGAAAACACTCCCTGGCGTCCTCGCCGATTTCGTCGGGGCCCTGCGCAGGGCCATGGATGCGGTGGAGTCATGAGCTGGTTCGGGAAGCTTCTGCCCTCCCGGATCCGTACCGAGGGCGGCAGCAAGCGGGCCGTCCCGGAGGGTTTGTGGACGAAGTGCCCCCAATGCAGCGCGGTGCTCTACCGGGCGGAGCTGGAGCGCAACGTCGACGTCTGCCCCAAGTGCAGGCACCACATACGCCAGAGCGCGCGCCGGCGGCTCCAACTTTTCCTCGACGAGGAGCCGAAGGTCGAGATCGGCGCCGAGGTCGAGCCCGTCGACGTGCTCAAGTTCAAGGGGGGCAAGAAATACCGGGATCAGATCGCGAGCGATCAGAAGGCCACCGGTGAGAAGGACGCCCTCGTTGCGATGATGGGGCGGGTGCGGGGGATCGCGCTCGTGGCGGTCGCGTTCGAGTACGGATTCCGTGCGGGCTCGATGGGGTCGGTGGTGGGGGAGCGCTTCGCCCGTGCCGCCTCCACGGCGTTCGAGGAGGGCATTCCCCTTGTTGCATTCGCGTGCAGCGGCGGGGCGCGGATGCAGGAGGGGCTGTTCGCGCTGTTTCAGATGGCGAAGACCAGCGCCGCGCTCGCCCGGCTCCGGGAACGGCGGCTGCCCTACGTCTCGGTGCTCACCGATCCGACGACCGGCGGGGTCACGGCGAGCCTCGGAATGCTCGGCGACGTCAACATCGCCGAGCCCGACGCCCTCATCTGCTTCACCGGCCCGCGGGTCATCGAGCAGACGATCGGAGAGACGCTCCCGGAGGGATTCCAGCGTAGCGAGTTCCTGCTCAGGCACGGGACCGTCGACATGATCGTCGATCGGCGCGAGCAGCGCGACACCATCGCGAGCCTGCTCGCGATGCTGACGCATCAGCCGTCTCCCTGACGCTCGGGGTCCTCTGCCGACCAACGGTGCGGCGCGCGAGAGATGCGTGCGGTGAGTCCGATGCGGCGGCGATCGCTCGGCGAGTGGCTGGAATGGCAGTCCACCCTGCATCCGAAGGCGGTCGATCTCGGCCTGGAACGCTGCCGGCGCGTCCGCGACGCGCTGGGACTCGACCCTTGCGGGCCGCCGCGCATCGTGGTCGCGGGCACCAACGGCAAGGGATCGTGCGTTGCGTTCCTCGAAGCCATGCTGAGCGCGGCCGGGCTGCGCACCGGGACCTACACCTCGCCGCACCTCGTCCGCTACAACGAGCGGACGAGGATCGAAGCGCAGGCAGTGTCCGACGCGGCGCTCATCGAGGCATTCGAGCGCGTGGATGCAGCGCGCGGAGACGTATCCCTCACCTTTTTCGAATTCGGGACCCTCGCGGCGGCGGACATCATCGAGCGGGCGCGGGTCGACGTCGCGGTGATGGAGGTGGGCCTCGGCGGCCGGCTGGACGCGGTCAACGCCTTCGAACCGAGCGTCTCCCTGATTACCGCGATCGACGTCGATCACCGCGCTTGGCTCGGAGACGATCGGGAATCGGTGGGCCGCGAAAAGGCCGGGATCATGCGCCCGGGTGTGCCCTGCGTCATCGGCGAGGGCTCGCCGCCGGAGAGCGTCGTGAATCACGCACGCGCAATCGGAGCCCCGTGCCTGATTCTCGGGCGCGACTACGGCGTCGAGGGGGCCGAACCCGGCTCGAATCGTTGGCGGTGGCAGGGCCCCGACCGCACCGTGGACGGCCTGCCGCTGCCAGGACCACCCGGGAGTCATCAGATCGACAACGCCGCGACCTGTCTCGCCGCGCTCACTGCGCTGCGGCCGACCCTCGGCGTGAGCGACGATGCGTTGCGGAGCGGGGTCGCAGGCACGCGGGTCGCAGGCAGGCTGCAATGGCTCGACGCGCCTGCCCGGGTCCTGGTTGACGTCGCCCACAACCCTCTCGCCGCGGAAGCGCTCGCGAACTATCTCGCGACGTTCCGGCCCCGCCCGGCGCGTCACGCGGTGTGCGGGATCCTGGGTGACAAGGATGCCGGGGCCATGCTGCGCGCGCTTGCCCCGGAGATCGACGCATGGCACTTCGCTTCGCTGCCTGGAACCCGCGGGCGTGACGCCCGGGGCCTCGCGGGTGAACTCACGGGCGTGGCGGCCTCGACCTTCGATTCGGTGGAGGCTGCCTTTGAAACGGCGCTCGGAATCCGGGGCGAAGACGAAGAGATCGTAGTCTTCGGCTCGTTCGTGACCGTCGAGCGGGTCCTTCGCCAGGCCGAACTGGTTCTGACGCCATGAGAGGGTTGTTTCCGAGGGTCCAGGATGTGATTTGTCGTTTGCAGACGGATTCTGCAAACGATGGGGCGGAGCGTCGCCGTGGTACGGGTAGCGTCCGACGTCGATCAAAAAGACGCGCTGGAGCCGTTGTCTTCAGGCGGACGGAACGGTAGGCTTTTGATCCTGGTTGGGCACCGTGAGGCAACCGATGGTTCTCGTACGCCGAGTTGCACGTCCACGCCCCCGCGAGACTGGATTCGAGAAGATCGACGCCAAGCTCCAGGCGAAAGTTGCCGACATTCCTGTCGCCGGGTGACGACTCGGCGATTCCGGATCGCCAACCACGATGTTTTCGATCACCTGAACGTCCTGCGCGGACATTCTGAGGAATCTGGCCCGGAGCGACGAAGACCGGGATCGGATCGTCTTCGCCGACATCATTCTGATCAACAGGATCGACTTGGTGTCCGAAAGCCGGGTGGCAAAGGTCGAACGGATGATCCGGACCCTCAATCCATTCGTCAGGGTCCACCACGTTGCGCAGTGCCCGGCGGCACGTAAAACGGGGCACGAGGGAAGCATCAAGGTCTTGTCTTGATCGCGAAGAACGGACGACCGAGGGAGAACTGTGATGGCCAGGTTTCTTGCAATCACCGAAGGCGCCAAGGCCGGTGTCGCCACGATGCCGTGGGCGACCATGGCCGGCGTGACGATGGCCCTGCTGCTCGGGACCTTCATGATCGTGGGGGGGCTTCGCCCCCGAGGCACTGCACAACGCGGCGCATGACGTCCGGCACGGGATGGCGTTCCCCTGCCACTGACGAGAAGGAGCTCGGCGGCGATGCCGGGGAGCATTGTCAGGCGTATCTTTCTCTCGGCGCTCCTCGGCGGCGCCGTCGCCGGGGTCGCAATGGCCGTCGGCTACCATCTTCTGGTTGTGCCGATAGTTATCGAGGCGGAAGGTCATGAGAACACCGGCAGCGGTGAGACTGAAGGCCATCCTCATGGGCTTGGGACTCATGAGCATGAGCACGGGCATGGCGCCTGGGCTCCCGATGACGGGATGGGGCGCACGATTTCCACCACCATCACGAGCCTCGGGGCAGGGATTGGTTTCGCCTTGCTGCTGACCGCCTGTCATGCCTTGCGTGGACGGGTGAATTGGCGGCAGGGGGTTGTCTGGGGGCTCGTGGGATTTGTGACGTTCAACGTGGCCCCCGCGCTGGGCTTGCCGCCCGTGTTGCCCGGCGCGGCGACCGCGGATCTGGAGGCGCGTCAATTCTGGTGGGTCGCGACGGTCGTGCTCGCCGGAGGCGGCCTTGCCATGATCGCCTTTGCGCCGGGGTATTTCAGACTCATCGGGGTGGTTCCCCTGATCCTGCCACACCTCGTGGGAGCACCACAGCCTGAGCAACACGGTGGTTCGGTGCCGGCGGAGCTCGAGCAGGTGTTCATCTACATGTCGTTGCTGGCGAATGGGGGATTCTGGATTGTCCTTGGAGCCTCGACGGCATACCTCTTCGACCGCTTCGGTGACGCCGCTGACGCCACTTGAGAACCGGCAGGAGAACACGGCGACGCGGGGAGCGCCTCGGATGACGGCAGCGCGCTTCGCCGCGGTTGTGATCGGTTCGGCGGCGGTCTCGCGCAACCCGTCTCGTCGAATGCGAGTCGGCCGCCCGACCGGGAACGGTTGCAATCGGTTCGGCGACGGCCTCGTGCAACCCCGACCCTGTGGGTCTCCGAGCGGGGCTGGGCGCGATCTACCTGATCGGCCGGGGAAACTCGGCACCGAATCCAATCGGCTGATTGGACCGTTCCTCGGAGGGAACCGACGAGTTCCAGGACTTTCGTCTTGCAACTTCAGCAATGTCGCCGGGAAACTTGAGCGATGGAAGAGCGCCTGAAGCAACGCCTGGTCGGGGCGCTCGTCCTCGTGTCGCTCGCGGTGTTGTTCATCCCGATGCTGCTCGATACGCCTCACGACGCGTTCGAAGAGCTCTCCACGACCCCGAGCCCCGAGCGCCCGCAGCACCGGTTCGAGCCCGAAACCATCCCGCTTGAAGGGACAAGACCCCCGCGCCTCGATGCCGAGGTGGACCGCGAACGCGAGCGTGACGCATCGAGTGCGGACGCGGCGTCGCGCGGCGAGCCTTTCGAGGCCCCCGCGCCCGCGCGTGAACCTGCTGAAGCACCGGCGCCCGTGCCTGCCCCCGCATCGACTGAACCACCGGCGCCTCCGTCCACCCGCGAATCCGCCGAACCCGCTCCCCGGACCGAATCTTCCTCCGCACGCGCCGGAACCGACTCGCCGGCACGCGAGATGTCCGGGAAGCAGCCCGCGGCGGTCTCGGGTGGAAAATGGGCGATCCAGCTCGGGAGCTTCCTCCAGTCGAAGAACGCACGCGCGCTGCGCGCTCGCCTCCACGCCAAGGGTTACCCCGCGTTCATCGAATCCGGAGCATCGGAGCAAGGCGAGATCACCCGGGTCTTCGTCGGGCCCATGTCCGATCGCGAGCGGGCGCAGGACTCGGCGGAGAAGCTGCGACGCGAGCTGCAACTCGAAGGCATCGTAGTGCCTTACCAGAGCGGCTGACGGCCGTTCGTTGCGCCGCCGGTGCGCCGTCCGCCGGTGTCCGCGGCATCACCGGCATGCAGTTTCGGCCGGCACGTAATGCCGGGGGAACTTCGTACCTGATGGCGGAAGGACACGTCCCGAATGATCTGGATCGATTACGCGATCCTCGCCATCGTCGGTATCTCCGGCGTCATCAGCCTGATGCGCGGGTTCATCAGGGAAGCCCTGTCGCTGGTCGGCTGGATTGTGGCGTTCTGGGTGGCGCTCGCCTTCTCAGGCGAGGTCGCGGTCATGCTCGAAGCCTACGTGGCGACTCCCTCCGCACGCCTCGGCATCGCGTTCGTCGCGATGTTCGTCGGAGTGCTCCTGCTCTCCGGGATCGCGATCCGCCTGATCGGTCTGCTCGTGGAAAAGACCGCCATGTCGGGCACCGATCGGACGCTCGGCATCGTGTTCGGCGTGCTGCGCGGAGTCGTGGTCGTCGGACTGCTGGTGCTGCTCGGGACGCTGACGCCGCTGCCTCGGGATCCGTGGTGGCGCGAGTCGATGCTTCTGCCGCACTTCGAGCGGGTCGCGAACGAGATCCGCGTCTTTCTTCCTCCGAACCTTCAGGAGCAACTCCGATTCGACCTGGAGCCTGAACCGGACCCAGATCCGGACCCAGATCCTGAATCCGACCTGGAATCCGATCCGACGACCGGCCAGGACGCCCTTTCCAGCCCGAAGACGAACCAGGCAGGGGCTTGAACGAAGCTGCCGGCGGCTGGTTGCCGGAGTGGCCGCCGGATGGGCGGCGGTTTCGAGCGGAGGGTATCGCGCTCGACCCGATCGGATGCTTTCCCGCTGCGCGCCCGAGTATGATCCGGCATGGCCGCCCGGCGGGGTTGAATGCCGGTGCCGGCCGTCACGCCCAACGGATGCGGCTGCGATGTGCGGAATCGCCGGGATCGTCGGCCGGACCGATGTCGGCCGGGACTTGTACGACGCGCTCATGGCGCTGCAGCACCGCGGACAGGACGCCGCGGGCATCTTCACATGCGATCGCAGATTCCACCAGCGCAAGGACAACGGAATGGTGCGCGACGTCTTCCGGCCACACCACCTGGATGCTCTCCGTGGCCGCTTGGGGATAGGACACATCCGCTACCCGACGGCGGGGAGCGCGTCGGCGGAGGAAGCCCAGCCCTTTTTCACCGGCTCGCCTTACGGTGTCGCGCTTGCGCACAACGGCAACCTGATCAACGCCGAGGCGCTCGGGGAGGAGGTGTACCGCGAGGGTCTGCGGCACGTGGACACCGAGTCGGACTCCGAGATCCTTCTCAACGTCTTCGCCGGCGAGCTTGCGCGCGCGCACCGGCTCATGCTCGACGAGAACACGGTCTTCGATGCGATGGCCGGCGTCTACCGGCGCTGCCTCGGTGGCTACGCGGCGGTGGCGCTGATCTTCGGCTACGGCGTCGTGGCGTTCCGCGATCCGTGCGCGATCCGTCCGCTCTGCTTCGGCGTCCGGGAAACGGGCGAGGGCCCTGAATACATGGTGGCGTCGGAGAGTGTCGCGCTCGATGCGCTCGGGTTCGAGCTGGTGCGCGATCTGGCGCCCGGAGAGACGATGATCATCACTCTCCACGGCAAGGTGCACGCGCGCCAGTGTGCCGAGGAGCCGCGTTACGCCCCGTGCATCTTCGAGTACGTCTATCTCGCGCGTCCCGACTCGATGATCGACAACGTCTCCGTCTACAAGGCACGGCTGCGCATGGGAGAGGCGCTCGCGGAGAAGATCGTCCGCGAATGGCCCGACCACGACATCGACGTCGTGATCCCCATTCCCGAGACCAGCCGGACCGCGTGCCTCCCGCTCGCCTATGATCTCGGGGTGAAGTACCGGGAAGGCTTCATGAAGAACCGGTACGTCGAGCGGACGTTCATCATGCCCGGACAGACGGAGCGCAATCGATCGGTGCGGCGCAAGCTCAATGCGATCGCACTCGAATTCAAAGGCAAGAACGTGTTGCTCGTGGACGACTCGATCGTGCGGGGCACCACCTCCCGGCGGATCATCGGGCAGGCCCGCGACGCGGGCGCACGGCGGGTCTACTTTGCGTCGGCGGCGCCGCCGGTGCGCTACCAGAACGTCTATGGCATCGACATGCCGGTCGCGGGGGAGCTCATCGCGTTCAACCGCAGCGAGGGCGATGTCGCCCGGGCCATCGGTGCGGATCGGCTCTTCTACCAGTCCCTCGACGGCCTTGTCGACGCGGTGCAGCGCGGAAACCCGCGGCTGCGGGAGTTCGACACTTCATGCTTCACCGGCGAATACGTCACCGGCGGGGTGTCCCGGAGCTACCTGGAGCAGATCGCCGAACGCCGCGCCGACGGAGCCGGAGGCGCTCGCGCGAAAGCCGGGCGCCGGACCTCGGATCCCCACGATCACGGCTGATCCTGCAGCACGTCTCTGCCATCTCCGGCGTGTTTGTCGACGTGGACCCGCTCGCCTCATCGTCAGTGCGTCCAACCATTGCGCCGGCGACGGACGCGGCAGCCCTCGGCCGGGTACCGCGCCAACAACGGTACCGGCAATGCCGGCTGGAGTTGCCGTCCCGGTGCCTGTGTCTTTTGGCCTGCCGTCGTACTTACGCAGTCGTCACCGTGCGCCGGTGCGGGTGAGTGCGTCGAGGTGCGCCTCCACGCACAGGGGCAGCACGTCGACGTTGTATCCCCCCTCCAGGATCGACAGCACGCGCCCGCCGGCATGTTGGTCGGCGAGCTCCACAATCCGCTCGCTCATCCAGCCAAAACCGGCGGTGCTCACCCGAATCTGCGCAAGAGGATCCTCGACGTGCGCGTCGAACCCGGCGGAGACGATCACGAATTCAGGAGCGAAGGCGCCGGCGGCGGGGAGGAGGCGGCCGGTGAAAGCGCGCCGGTACTCCTCGTCTCCGGCCCCGGCCGGCATCGGACAGTTGACCGTCGTCCCCGTGCCTCGGCCGACCCCGGTCTCGGATTCGGCGCCCGTCCCGGGGTAGCAGGGGTACTGGTGGGTGCTGGCGTACATCACCGAAGGGTCTTCTTCGAACGTGTGCTGGGTGCCGTTGCCGTGATGGACGTCGAAGTCGATGACGAGGATCTTGTCTACTCCGTGTGCACGCTGGAGATAGCGCGCAGCGATGGCCACGTTGTTGTACAGGCAGAACCCCAGCGCCATGCCTCGCTCGGCGTGGTGGCCGGGCGGACGGCTCAGGGCGAAGCCGTTGTCGACCTCGCCCGCGACGATGCGGTCGGCCAGCGCGAGGGCGCCCCCCGCCGCGAGGCGGGCCACATCGCTGCTCCGGCGCGAGATCCCGACGTCGGCCACGTCGAGGAAGGGCGCGCCGGCCCGGCACGTCTCTTCCGCGCGGGCCACGTAGCTCGCGTCGTGCACCGTTTCGATCCACGCCGGGTCCGCCTCCGCCGCCTCGACGCGCACCAGATCCCCGAGCCGGCCGCGGCCCTCCAGGTAGTGCATCGTGGAGATCAGGCGCTCCCGGCGCTCCGGGTGGCCGCGACCCGCGTCATGGTCGAGGAAGCGGCGGTCGTAGAGGAATCCTGTCGCCATTGACGGCTCCGAAGGGTTGTCGTTGATCCCGTCCCGTTCCGGCGGGGCCGTTTCATTCCTGCCTGCGCAGTTTCTCGCGGTACCAGCGGGCCTTCTCGACGTAGTGGCGGGCGATCCGCTCGATGCCGGCGGTGTCCTCTGCGGTCAGGGTGCGCACCACCCGCGCCGGCGACCCGACCACGAGAGAGCGCTCCGGGATCACCTTTCCCTCGGAGACGAGCGCGTTCGCCCCGACGAGGCTCCCGCGGCCGACCACCGCGTGGTTGAGCACTACCGCGCCGATTCCGATCAGGGCGCCGTCCTCCACTGTGCACCCGTGCAGCACCGCCTGGTGGCCTACGCTCACGTTCGCGCCGAGGGTGAGGGGGATGCCTTCGTCGACGTGGAGGACCGCCGCATCCTGGATGTTGGTGCCGTCGCCGATGGTGATGCCGTCGTTGTCGCCGCGAACGACGCTGTTGAACCAGACGCTCGCGCCGTGGCCGAGGACCACGGAGCCGACCACGACCGCGCTGTCGGCCACGTAACAGGCCCCGCGCGTCTCGACGCGGCGGTCACCGAGGGCGTAGATCATGGATTGGAAGTCCCCTGCAGAGCGGCTTGTCCGTCCCGGAACGCGCAGTCTACCCGTTCACCGGGACATCGTTCACCATCGTCCCGGCCAGGAATTCGTGACGGCTGTTCCCAAGTGTCCGGTGTCCGGACGAAGAATCAGGGCGAGCCGTTGTCCGCCCGGCGCAGTATCACAATTCGAAAAGGTCCTCTCCGGCACCCCATGACGATGCCGCGGGGCGCTTGATGCTCACCCGCGCCTTGCCGGAGGCGGATCGACGAACTCCCGCGCCCACCGGATCCACTCCTGCAGCTCGAAATCGTATGCGGCCAGCGATGGGTCGCTTTCCCGTGCGAGAGCGCGGAGCAGCCGGCCCAGGCTGCGCGGCTCGGCCGGTGGCGGCAGGCGGGCGAGCGCGCGCGCGGCCAGATCGCGGGCGGCGCCGGCCTCATCCCGGCGCAGGTGGATCCGGACAAGCAGGCGCAACGCCTCGAAGTGGTCTTCTCCGGCCGCGGCCGAGCGTCTCGCGTACTCGAACGCGGCGGTGTCGTCGCCGAGCCGTTCATGGCAGAGCCCGAGTACGTGCAGGGTGTTGGGGTTCTCGCCGACATGCCCCAGCAGGCCTTCGAGGTGACGGACCGCGGCGCGGTAGTCCTTGAGCCGGAAGGCGCGCGCCGCCTTGCGCTCGAGCCTGGATGCGGGCGAGAACCAGCCGGACACGGTCAATCTCCGCTCCGATCCTTCGCGCCGGATCCGGGCACATTGTTCCGGAAAACGGAAAGCATTTGCCGATACGCTCCGAGGAATGGCAGGTATCGCCGGCGGGCCGGAACCCGTCAAGCCCGAGCGGAGTCCCTGCCCGGGAGGCACGGGTTTGGTCAAGGCCGTGGCTTCACGGGTAGTATGCGCAATCCTCCGCGCCCGCCGGGAGCCGGCATCGGCAAGCGGGACGGACGGTGAGGGAAACCGACGAAGGAGAGGATGCATGTCCAAGGCGATACGAATCCACCGGGCCGGCGGCCCCGACGTAATGCAGTGGGAAGATGTCGAGGTCGGCGCGCCCGGACCGGGTGAGGTCCGGATCCGGCACGAAGCGGTCGGACTCAACTATATTGACGTCTACTTCCGCACCGGGCTCTATCCTGCGCCGTCGCTCCCCTTCTCTCCGGGGATGGAGGGCGCCGGGATCGTCGAGGCGGTCGGGGACGGTGTCGAATCGCTGGCGGCCGGTGAGCGGGTCGCCTACGCGGCGCCTCCGGTGGGCGCTTACGCGGAGGAGCGCCTGATGCCGGCGGAGAAGGTCGTGAAGATCCCGGAGGGCGTCGATTCGGAGCAGGCCGCGGCGATGATGCTGCAAGGCATGACCGTCGAGTACCTGCTACGCCGGACCCGTCCAGTGCGGTCCGGTGAGACTATCCTGTTCCATGCCGCCGCCGGCGGCGTCGGCCTTATCGCATGCCAGTGGGCGAAGCATCTCGGTGCGACGGTCATCGGCACCGTGGGCAGCGACGAGAAGGCGGCGCTTGCCCGGGCGCACGGCTGCGATCACCCGATCCTCTACACCCGGGAGAACTTCGTCGAGCGGGTCAGGGAACTGACGGATGGGACCGGGGTGTCGGTGGTCTATGACTCGGTCGGGCGCGATACGTTCGAAGGCAGCCTCGACTGCCTCGCCACCAGAGGAATGCTCGTGAGCTTCGGCCAGTCGTCGGGAAAGATCGATTCCTTCGACGTCGGGGTCCTGAGCGCCAAGGGTTCGCTCTACCTCACACGGCCGACGTTGATGACCTACACCGCGAGCCGCGCCGATCTGGAGGCGTCGGCGCAAGCGCTGTTCGACGTCGTCGGACGGGGCGTGGTGCGCGTCACCGTGAACCAGACCTTTCCTCTGGCGGATGCGGCGGCGGCGCATCGCGCGCTCGAATCACGGCAGACGACGGGATCCACGATCCTCATGCCATAATAAGCGGACAGGCCCCCATTGAGCCGTGCCGCCGCCGGCCTGTCGTCGTGCGGTTCGATACGTCGCGGATCGGGGTGAGGAGCCGGGTGCGATGACGGCGGCGCTTCTGTCATCGGCGGCCTCGACAAGGGGGTCGGCGAGCGACGATCTCGACTACCAGGCCAGTATCCTGCGGAGGGTTTCCCGTACCTTCGCACTCACCATTCCGCAGCTCCCCTACCCGCTTTGCAACGTGGTGGGCAACGCCTACCTCCTGTGCCGGATCGCCGACACCATCGAAGACGAGCCGGTGCTGTCCGCGGCGCAGAAACAGGGGTTCTCGGAGCGGCTCGCCAAGGTCGTCGCGGGCCGCGAGGCGGCGGAGCCCTTTGCGCATGAGCTTCACCCGCTGCTGTCGCCCGCAATGCTCGAGAGCGAACGGGATCTGGTCGCCAACACCGCCAGGGTCGTCCGGATCACCCGTGGGTTTCGCGCAGCGCAACGCTGCGCCCTGGAGCGTTGCGTGAGAATCATGTCGTGCGGAATGGCGGAGTTCCAGCGCAATGCGACGCTCGAAGGCCTGGACGACCTTTCCCACCTCGATCGCTATTGCTACCACGTCGCCGGGGTGGTGGGGGAGATGCTCACCGAGTTGCTCTGCGACTACTCTGCCGAGATCGGCGAACGGCGAGAAGACCTCCTCTGGCTGTCGGTCTCCTTCGGGCAGGGGTTGCAGATGACCAACATCCTCAAGGACTTGTGGGACGACCAGCGCCGGGGCGCCTGCTGGTTGCCCAGAGACGTCTTTCGTTCGACCGGGTTCGATCTGCGATCCCTGTCCACCGGGCGCCCCCCCCCCGAATTCATCGAGGGCCTGCTCAACCTCGTGGCAATCGCCCGACATCACCTCGCCAACGCATTGCGATTCACGCTGCTCATCCCGGCCCGCGAGACCGGCATCCGCCGGTTCTGCCTGTGGGCGCTGGGGATGGCGGTGCTCACCCTGCGCCGCATCCATGCGCGGCCGGCCTTCACCGATGCCGGGGAAGTGAAGATCTCGCGGCGTAGCGTGCGCGCGACGGTCGTCGTCACCAGCGCGCTGGCGCGCTCGGATGCGGCGCTGAAGATCCTCTTCGAAGCACTGACCTGCCGGCTTCCCGCGCTGGAACCGGGCAAGGACGCCTTGTCGGTCTGAGTCCCGCACAAGTCGAAGGTCGTGGCGACGGTGCGGCCGGGAGTCCGTGGCCCGGGCCGCGTCGGTCTCGCGCGTGGTTCGAGTGGATTCGATGAATGCACTCCGGCCGTGGCGTTCGCCTGCGAGGCTCGCCCCGGAGCGGGGCGGTCTGCACGCCGGTGAACATTCCTCACCCAACGGGATGCCAGTGTCCGATCCGACCTCGGCGATTGTCCCTGAAATCGGCTGGAATCGGATCCCTACGACACCGTTCGCCGAGATAGCAGTGGTGAAAATCCAATAAATCACTTTAAATTTTTATGTTATTTTATTGATTTTTAAGATAATTATTTTTATTCTTGATAAATTAGATAAACTTTTGCCGCTGCCGATCGTCCGCGTCCGACGGGATGCCGTCATAGAACGCCACCCGCTGCACGAGCCTCCCGGCGTAACGGGCCCGGAGGCTTTTGCCGAGGTCGCCGTCGGCCTTGGAGATCGCGACCGCCGAGAGCAGGGCGTCGCTCACCAGATCCGGCATCTCGGCGATGCGGCCCTCGCGCATCAGAGCGCTGAGCCGCTTCGCCGCATCGAGCTCGCCGTGGAAATCGAGAAACCCCCGATAGCCCGGCGTCGACGCATAGAACGCGATCTGCCGCCGAACCGCGCGCTCCGACCGGCTACGCTCGGACTCGGTCTCACCGCCCACCACGAAGCAGCTCGCCATCAGGGCGAAGTCCTCCACCGGCCTGCCGCGCCTTCGCGCACCCTCGGCGACGGCGGGGCGGATGACCTCGCGGAGGTATTCTGGCGAGTGCATGGGATGCACGCTGAAGCCGTCGGCCGCCTCTCCCGCCGCCGCCGCCATCCGGGGATTCACTCCGGCGAGGTAGACCGGGATGTCGGGATGGTCGATCGGCCCCGGGTTGAAGAAGTCGTTGATCAGGGTGAAGCGGTAGAAGCGGCCCTCGTGGGCCGGGCGCGCTCCGGTCTGGAAGGTGTTCCAGACGGCGCGCAGGCAGTCGATATAGTCCACCACCCGGGCGGCGGGATGGTCGAACTGGGCGGAGAAGCGGCGCTCGACGTGGGGACGCACCTGGGTGCCCAGCCCGAGCAGCAGCCGGCCGCGGCTCGCCGCCTGCAAGTCCCATGCGGTATGCGCCATCGAGAAGGGCGTGCGCGCGAACGCCACCGCGATGTTCGTCCCGACCTTGAGCCTTTCGGTCGCGAGCGCGGCTTCGAGCAGCGGGAAGAACGGGTCGTGGCGCGTCTCGACCGACCAGAGCGCGTCGATTCCGAGCCGTTCGAGCCGGGCGGCTTCCGTTCCGGCTCCGGCCAGAGGGATCCGCTCCGGCAAAAAGGCGTCGAAGTGCATGGTGGGTACTCCCCGGTGATCCGGCGTTTTCCGGCCAGGGGACGAATCCGGACGCGGACGGGGATGAAGCCGTGGGTCGCGGGGCGTCACCGGCGGGCAGGTTCATGTTGCGTGGTATGGGGGGAGGCGCGCAAGTTCCGGCCACCCTCCCGTCCGGCCACCCTCCGGGCAGAGGCAGCCGGAGTGGCCGCCGTACCGGGAGGCGTCGGCAATTCCCGCCGACGTCCCGGACAGGGTCGTGTCATCAGGATTCCGTGGCCTTCTCCGCCTTCCGGGCGTCTGGTCGTAGTGATCCGATGGATGTGTTCGGGTTTGGCGGGAATTGCCGGGGAGGCGTTCGACGTTTGGATTCACCCGCTACCCTGGCGTACCATGCCGTTCCATGGCTACCCATGAACTCATCGAAACCCGCACGGGCGAGGCGCCGCGGCGCCAGCGCAACCCGCTGTTGGACCATCCGCCGTCCTCCGAGCTGGCGTTCCCCGGCTGCAAGCCCATCCACCTTCCGCGCGAGGAGCTGGAAACCTGGGACGGGCGGCTGGAGTTCTGGGACGGGGCCACCGAAACCGCCTGGGTCTGCGAGCCGAACAGCCCCTACCACGAGAAGCCGGGGGGCGCGTTGCCGGGCCTGGTGGAACGCATCGCCCAGGTGCGCGGCTCGCCCATCACCTGCTACGGCTCGATGGACCTGATGGTGCGCAACGAGCGGGGCAGGCCGTGGCGCATCTTGCAGGCGGACCAGTCGGTGTACCTGCACCCCGGTCGGGCGCGGCTGCCGGGGGCGGTGGCGATGGAGTGGGGGGAGCATGATTTCCCGGACGTGGTGCTGGAGGTGGACCACACGACGGACGTGTACCGGGGGAAGCTGCGTTTGTACGAGGCGTGGGGGTTCCCGGAGGTGTGGGTGGAGGTGCCGAACTACCGTGCGGTGAGCCGTCCGAAGCGCCGTCGTGCGGGGCTGACGATTCACGTGCTGGAAGGGGGCGTATACCGGGAGTCGGCGGAGAGCCGTGCGTTTCCGGGTTGGAGTGCGGAGGAGGCGCACGTGTCGTTCAACGAGCGGGTGCGTTCGGCGGAGACGTGCGCGGTGCTGGAGCGGGTGGGTGCGGCGTTGGGTGCGGGTGAGGGGACGGGGCCGGACGACGATCCGATGCTGCGTTCCCTGCGCGGCCAGAGCCGGGCAGAGGGCTTGGCCGAGGGCGAGCGCAAGGGCCGGGCGGACGCCTTGGCGAAGATGGCGCGACGGATGCTGCTCTCGCGAGGCGTGGAGGTTTCGGAGAGGTTCCTGGCCGATCCGGTGTTCGCCGCATCGTCCGAGGATGCGGTGTTCGAGGCGGCGCTGGCCTGTACGGACGAGGCGGAGTTCCTTGCCGCGCTGACGAAGAGGAGAGGGCAAGTTGCGATATGAAGCACCCGAATCCATCGGGGAAGCGGTGGGCCTCCTGGCGGGGGGCGGGCCGAGGGGGCGCGTCCTGGCGGGAGGCACGGATCTCCTGGTACAGCTCCGCGCCGGCACGATCGCTCCCGACGTCATCATCGACATCAAGGGGATCGGGGAGACCCGCGAGATCCGGGAAGAAGACGGCGTCCTCGTCGTCGGCGCCGCGGTGACCGGAGCGGAGCTCGGCGAGCACGCGGCGGCGAAGGCAACGTGGCCGGGGGTGGTCGAGGCCGCCGAGCTCATCGGCTCGACCCAGATCCAGGGCCGGGCGTCGCTGGCCGGCAACCTCTGCAACGCATCCCCCGCGGCGGATACCGTGCCCGCCCTGATCGCCGCCGCCGCAACGTGCCGGATCGCGGGGCCGGACGGCACGCGCCACGTCCCGGTCGAGGACGTATGCACCGGACCCGGACAGCTCTCGCTCGGCGACGGGGAGTTCGTCGTCGCCTTCGTATTCCCGAAACGTCCGCCGCGCTCGGCCGACGCCTACCTGCGGTTCATCCCCCGCACCGAAATGGACATCGCGGTGGTGGGCGCGGCGGTGAGCCTGGGCTTCGGCGAGGACGGGCGTTGCGCCGCGGCGCGGGTGGTCCTCGGCGCCGTCGCCTCGACCGCGATCCTCGTCGAGGAGGCGGGCGCGGCGCTCGCCGGCACCGACTGCGGCGACGCCGCGATCGAGGCGATGGCCGCCGCCGCGCGCGCCGCCTGCCGCCCGATCGACGACAAGCGCGGCACCGCCGAGTACCGGACGAAGGTCGCGGGGGTGCTCGCGGCGCGGGCGGCACGGACCGCCGTCGAAAGAGCGAGGAACGCATGATGGCCAAGGCGCACGTCACCACCACCGTCAACGGCGACCCGGTCGAGTTCCTCTGCGACGTGGAGCAAACCTTGCTCGACGTGCTCAGGGACGAGCTGCACCTGACCGGGAGCAAGGAAGGATGCGCGTCCGGCGACTGCGGAGCGTGCAGCGTCATCGTCGACGGGCGGCTCGTCTGCGCCTGCCTGATGCTGGGGGTGGAGGCGGAGGGGCGCCGCGTCGAGACCATCGAGGGGATGGCGACCGGGGACCGTCTCCACCCGTTGCAGACGAAGTTCCTCGAACATGCCGCGTTGCAGTGCGGCGTATGCACGCCGGGGTTCCTGGTGGCCGCGAAGTCGCTGCTCGATCGCAATCCCGACCCGACGGAGACCGAAGTCCGCTACTGGCTGGCCGGCAACCTCTGCCGGTGCACCGGCTACGACAAGATCGTGCGCGCCGTGCTGGACACGGCGGCCGAGATGCGAGGGGCGACCGCGTAGCGGTTGCCCCGCGATCCGCCGATGCGCAATCGCCGGCGTCGAAGCGCCGCCGATCCGGCCAGGGAATACGCCCTTTCATCCCAGGAGGCTGAACGATGACCGATGGTTCCCAGGGGAAGGCGAACGGCGCCACCCGATGGATCGGAACCCGGCCGGTGCGACCGGACGGAGTCGACAAGGTGACCGGCCGCGCGCGCTTCGGAGCGGACGCGCACCTCCCGAACATGCTGGTGGGCAAGGTGTTGCGCAGCCCCCATGCCCACGCCCGGCTGAAGTCGATCGATGTCTCCCGCGCCCTCGCCCTGCCCGGTGTGAAGGCGGTGGTCACGCGGGACGACTTCAGCGATCTCCCCTCCGAGTTCGTGCCGGCCGGGGAGATGCTGGTCAACTACCGCGACGTCGTCCGCAACGTGATGGCGCGCGAGAAGGTCCTCTACGAAGGACATCCGGTGGCCGCGGTGGCCGCCGTCGGCGAGCGGGCCGCGAAGGAGGCGCTGGACCTCATCGAAGTCGAGTACGAGGTGCTGCCGCACGTCATGGACGTGGAGGAGGCGATGGCCCCGGACGCGCCGCTGCTGCACGAAGACATGATCACCGCGGGGGTGGAGCCGGCGCCGGAGACGCCCTCCAACGTCGCGAAGGTCGTCGAGTTCGGGCATGGCGACGTCGAGGCGGGCTTCGCCGAGGCGGACATGGTGGTCGAGCGCGAGTTCCGCACCCGGCCCGTGCACCAGGGCTACATCGAGCCGCATTCGTGCGTCGCGAGCTTCTCCGAGGACGGCCAGGCCGATCTGTGGTGCACGACCCAGGGGCATTTCGTGGTGCGCGGGCACTGCGCGAAGCTCCTCGGGATGGAGGTGTCGAGGCTTCGCGTCACCGCGTCGGAGATCGGCGGCGGCTTCGGCGGGAAGACGGTGGTGTACCTGGAGCCGCTGGCGCTGATGCTCTCCCGCAAATCCGGCAACCCCGTCAAGATGACCATGTCCCGCGAGGAGGTCTTCCGCGCCTCCGGCCCCGCGCCGGGCACCTGCATCCGTGTCAGGGTGGGGGTGAGGAGGGACGGCCGGATCACCGCGGGAGAGGCGGAGCTCAAGTACGAAGCGGGCGCGTTCCAGGGCTCGCCGGTGCAGCCCGGCTGCATGTGCGCCTTCGCCCCCTACGACCTTCCGAACGTCGAGGTCACGGGATACGACGTGGTGGTCAACCGGCCGAAGGCGACCGCCTACCGCGCCCCCGGCGCCCCGCAGTCGGAGTTCGCGGTCGAATCCGTCATCGACGAGCTGGCCAAGGCCATCGGGATGGATCCGGTGGAGCTGCGGCTGAAGAACGCCGCGAAGGAGGGCACCCGGGCTGCCTACGGCCCGACGTTCGGGCCGGTGGGACTGGTCGAGACGCTGGAAGCGGCCAGGGCGCACGACCACTACCGCGCGCCGCTCGGGCCGGGGCAGGGCAGGGGGGTGGCGTCCGGGTTCTGGTTCAACATCGGCGGCGAGACCTGCGCGAACCTCAACCTCGGCGAGGACGGCACCATCGCCCTGGTCGCCGGCACGCCGGACATCGGCGGCTCGCGCGCGGCGTTGTGCCTCCAGGCGGCGGAGGCGCTCGGCGTGGACGTGGAGACGATCCGCCCCCTCATCGCCGATACGTCCTCCCTCGGCTACACCTTCCTCACCGGCGGGAGCCGGACCGCGTTCGCGAGCGGCATGGCGGTGATCGAGGCGTCGAAGGACATGATCGGGCAGCTCTGCGAGCGGGCGGCGAAGATCTGGGACATCCCCGTGGATGCGGTGGAGTGGGTCGAGGGCGAGGCGCGGCCGGCCGGCGCCAACGCCGGGGAGTTCGAGCCGCTGCCGCTCGCGGACCTCGCCAGGCTCGCGGGCAAGACCGGCGGGCCGATCGTGGGCCGCGCCCAGATCAACGCCCAGGGCGCGGGCCCGAGCTTCGGGACGCACGTGGTGGACGTGGACGTCGACCGCGAGACGGGGAGGGTGGAGATCTTGCGCTACACCGCCGTCCAGGACGCCGGCAAGGCGGTGCATCCGGGCTACGTGGAAGGACAGATGCAGGGCGGGGCGGTGCAGGGCATCGGCTGGGCGCTGAACGAGGAGTACGTCTACGACGAGAACGGGAAGCTCGAGAACCCCGGCTTCCTCGACTACCGCATCCCGGTCTGCTCCGACGTGCCCATGATCGACACCGTGATCGTCGAAGTGCCGAACCCCACCCACCCTTACGGCGTGCGCGGGGTCGGCGAGACCCCGATCATCCCCCCGATGGCGGCCATCGCCAACGCGGTGGAAGGCGCTCTGGGGATCCGCTTCACGGATCTTCCCATGTCGCCGCCGAAGGTGCTGAAGGCCGTCGACGCCGCACGCCTCCCGGAAGCGGCGGACTGAGAGCCCGACGGTGGCGCGGGTGGTCTTCACCGGCAGCTTCCGGCGCTTCGCCGACGGCGACGTCGAGACGGAGGTCGACGCGGCCCACGTGAGCGATCTGCTCGATAAGCTCGGTGCGCGCTACCCGGCGCTCGCCCCGCACCTCGACGAGGGAATCGCGCTCGCCATCGACGGTGAGATCCACCAGGACGCGCTCTTCTCGCGGATCCAGCTAGACAGCGAGGTGCACCTGATGCCGAAGATCGCCGGAGGATAACCTCGGGGAGTTCCCGTTATCGCGCTTGAACCAGGACTGAATGCTTGACGGTACCTCGTCATGGACCCATCGATTCCGGCTCTTCTTGAAGCGAATCGGGAGTTTTTCAGTCGCCCGCCTCGAGTGGGTGCGGCCCAGGGGCGGCGGCAATGTCGAATGCCCGATGGAGATCGGCGAGCACGCCCGTTCCCGATGAGCGAGAACCCGAAGCGCTTCGCGGCTTTTGTCCTCCCGATGCTGGAGCGCATCGCACCCGGATGAAACCGGATACGGATCGGCCCTAGCGCCGTTCCACGATCCGACCTCTGCTGAGCCATCCTCACGCAGGTTCGCCCCGGATCCCCAACGGGCAGGGAGCTTCTGCGATCATATTACAGGCGGATTGTCAACCCTGATCCGCATCTATCGACTGACGCCTACGAAGGCGGAGGCTTGCAAGCAATTCGGCCGCCGCCCTCTGCCACTAGACTCGCTTCGGCCGCTCACGGCTGGCGGTACCACCCACACAACAAGAGTGCACTGAAGTGAAGGAGAGCAAGCATGAAACAGAGAATTGGCGTCGTCGTCTGCGACACTTATCGACTGTCACGTAACGGATTGATTCGATTGCTCAGGGAGGAGACGGACATCTCCTTGCTCGGCGAATGCGGCCGCGGCGAAGACGCCATACGGCTGACCCGCAAGCAACGGGCCGACGTACTTCTCATCGACATGGAAGTCCCTGACATCGGCGGTCTCGAGGTGGCTCGAAGGCTGGGGCGGAGCGAGGGGCCGCCGGAGGTCGTTCTGATCGGGAACCACGCCGAAGGTCCGATCCCGGGCCGTGCGCTGGAGAGCGGTGCATGCGGCTATCTGACACGCGGCTGCGATCCGGCGGAAGTGGTGACGGCGGTACGAAGAGCCGCGGATGGGCAGCGCTACGTGGATGCGGGAGTAGCGCAGAGCATGGTGGTCGAAAAGCTGAACCCGGGAAGTTCTCCCATCTCGACACTCACGCCCCGCGAGTTGACGGTGATGGTCATGGTGAGCAACGGGCACGATCGCCAGACCATCTCCGAGCGCCTGTGCCTGAGCCCCAAGACGGTGAGCACCTATCGCACCAGGATCATGCGCAAGCTCGGCGCGTCGAACGACGTGGAGCTCACCCATCTGTCCTATCGGCACGGACTGCTCGAAACGCGCGAGGGAGAAGAGTAGTCCGGCGCTTTCCGGTGCGGGGTCGCGGCCTCCGGGCGGCAGCTCCCGCGCCGGGCGCTTACGCCGATCCCGAAGACGGCCAAGCCCCCCGGAATCTGGAACCTTCAAGATGCAGACCGTCCGAGTCGCCGCAATGGCATGGTGAAGCGACACGTGGACAGGCACGGCGGGATCGATCGACGCCACGCGGTGTCCAGATACTCGGACAGCCGGAATGGCAGTGTGCCGTGCGCCGATGGAGCTCCGCCGGTTCCGCGGATGTTGGCAACAAATAGAACTGTCCGGTTTTATAGCACATTGTCCGCTTTGGTGGGGCGGGTCGGTGGGCTGACCGTGCCCCGCTTGGTGCGGGCGGATCGGCTGCGGACAGGAGCCGATTCCCGATTCGGGACCTCACTTCCGATGGTGTCCATCGGGGTTGCCAGATCGCGCCAACCGCAGCCGCGGGGACCCCCGCGCAAACGGGGGGAGCCGTGGCGAAGAGCCTGCCCCCGCGAAAGCGGGGGCGGCAGGGCGAACACGTCGGGGCACAGCGAGTTGTCCAGGCGGGTAGCCCGGCCCCCGAGACGCTGAGAGGGACGAATCCCAAGTCGAGTGCCCCGCACCGGGGACGTTCAGCGAGCCACTGCGGCACAGAGCCTGCCCTCGCGCAAGCGGGGGCCGGCGCGGGACACACGTGCGCCACCCGGGAGCCGTCGGACTCGTACTCGGCCAGCTTGCGCGGCCCGTGGAACACCGCCATGCGCCCGTCGGGGTAACGGTGTACCCGCACCTTGATGAAGTGGCAGCGGTGGGTTCCCGCTTTCGCGGGAATGACGGGCGGGGATTTGCAGCCGCTTGCCCTCGAAGCTCACACAGTTGTCCCGACCGACCGTGCGCTCATGGTGCTCGCACAGGATGTCGGCCAACTCCGGACCGATGAAGGGCACGAAGGCCGTGCCGGACTCCGCCGCCGGGACCGAGAACTCCTCGTTGAACGCCGCACGGTAGCGCTCGGCCAGATACCGGTTCGCACCGTCCATCGTGTCGATGCCCCGCGCCGCAAGTTCCTTGGGCAGCCGCTCCCCCGCTTGCGCGGGGGCAGGCTCTGGTGGGTCGCGAACATCCGCTCGCACCCGTGATCCCCGCGGAAGCGGGGACCACGCGCCTCCGGCGAGCAGGCCGGAATCCTCTCCACCCCGAGCCGGCGCATCGCACGCCCGAACTGCGTCAGCCGCACACGGTCCACCCCCGCTACCCGCTTCCGCGGGCACAAGCTTCGCGGGGGCAGGCTGCATGCTCGCATACCCCCGGCATCCACGCCGCCTCCTCCTGCGTCAGACGCCTCTCCTGCCATCCGCCACAGGCCTCTTCGAATCGCATCTTCCGGACCTCCTGTAGCAGCTCCGTCCGTCTTGGGGCACCTCCTCATCGGAGGTCCCCAAAACCGGACAATTGACGTGCTACTACACCGGACAGACTACGGACTCCTGACACATCGGGGTTGATAGCGGGATGATTGCATGATACCGTAGCGACATGACTGTCGAATCCGCCGTCTCCTTCATCGACGAACACCACGCTTTCGCCAAGTCGATGGTGGAACGGGGTGAATTCGCGTCGGTGAGCGCCGTGGTCGCCGCGGGTATTCAAAGGCCCCGGGACGAAGAGGCCGAGCACAAAGCGCAAAGCCATGCTGGAGGCGGTGGCGGAAGAAATCCGCTACCGTGCGGAAGCTCCCGACGAGGAGTTCGTGGAGCACATCCCGGGAGATTTCGCGAGGAAGCCGGATGCAGCAGCAACGTAACCACTTTCAGCTATCCACAACCATGCGAGGTACACACAAATGAGTTTAACTCGGAGAGATTTCGTCAAGAAGACGGGAACCGCCGGTTTGGTTGTTGCCGCTGGGTCGGTCGGGTTCCCGTATATTGCTTCGGCCCGGACGACGATGACGATAAACACCGCCTATTTTCCGACGTATCCGGGCCATCTGCTGGAACACTACAATCTGAAGAACGATTTGTTCGTCAAGTACGCTGCGCAGTTCGGATACGACGTCACCCTCAATCAGGTCGAGGCTCAAACCGGGGTCGCCGCTCTGGAGGGTGTCCTGGCGGGCGAGCTCGACTGGACACACCACGGCGAATCACCTGCCGCCACCATCATTTCCAACGAGCTGCCCGTGTATCTGGGTTCTCCCGGAGATGGCGGCTACGGCAACACCCTGATGGTTCGCCCCGACAGCACCATCGGTACCCTGGACGAACTGGTGGAGAAAAAGGCAAGGATTGCACTGCGCATTGCTTCCGGACAGCACGGTTTTTGCGATGCGCTGTTCCGTGCAGCCTACGGAAAGGGACCGGAAGAGCTCGGGATTGAGATGGTGGACATGAGCCCCAGCGAGGCGATGCTGTTTCCAAAGGGCCTGGACGCCGTCGTGTCTCACGCCGTCATTCCGTTCTTGATGAGACACAGGGGCGTAGCCAAGTTTCTCGTCAACAACGAGGGCGTGCCCGGCTCCGCCTGGAAGGGTCCTGTCGGCCCGGATGGAAAGGTCGACTTCTTCAAGAATGCAGGAGCGCACCCGGAGGGTTTCATCCTGTATCGAGGATACAACAGCTATCGACGAGAGCTGATCGACGAGCACCCGGACCTGTATGTAGCCTTCATGCTGGCCATGGTCGAGGCGGCAAAGGCGAACGATCAGAGCACGCCGGCAGGACAGCAAATGGCCTACGAATGGGGAAAGGATTTGTGGGGCCTTCCGAAAGAGGAGGTGATGGCGCAGTTCGCGGCCTCCATAACCATGAGTCACCGGACATGGCCCTGGCTCACCGAAGGGGATCTGAAGGCGATCGTCAACGGCGCTCCCATGCTTCACGCCGCCGGACGCATCCGCCGACCGGTCAAGTGGGCCATGGTCAAGGAATACTTCAGCGCCACGGCACCTCTCGACAAGAAGTCATGGGAAATGGCCGGCAGCGTTCCTTCCGTCGAGGAAATGACGAGAACCGACGTGGCCGATGTGCGGGGCTATCCCATGTGGATGATGGACAAGTGGGAAGCGAAGGACGTGATGTGACGCGCTACCGGCGGGCGTACATCGCTAACCATTCCGTCGTCTGACCGGTCGGGGTATGGCCGGACACGTGTTCGGCCATACCCACCCTCCAGGTCGTATCAATAGAACCCTTCGGAAGTCGCTGACCACGCATCGCGCCGATATCCGCCAGAGCATCGTTGTGCAGAAATTGCACCCAGTCCTGTTCCGGTCGGTGCTGCCGGCGTTGCTCCTCGTCACCTGGTACGCGCTCAACCGTGCCGAGGTGTACCCGGAGATCATGCTTCCGGCGCCGCAGGACGTGGTGATTGCCCTCTGGGAGCTGAGCGCAAGCGGCGACATCTTCTATCACATCCTGAACAGTTTCCAGCGATTCACCGTCGGATACGTCATCGGCGTCGGCATCGCCATCCCACTGGGGCTTGCCATCGGCTGGTTCAGGACCCTCGACAAGTACACCGAGTTGACGATCACCTTTCTTCGTCAACTGCCGGGCCTCGCATGGATCCCCCTGGCGCTCCTGTGGTTCGGGATCGGAAACGCCGCGAGCTACTTCATCGTCGCGTTGAATGCCTTCTTTTCACCCCTGATCAACTCGATTTCCGGAGTGAAGGACGTCGACAAGAACCTCGTCGATGCCGCGCTGAACCTCGGCGTCAAACGCAATAGCTGGTTTCTCTTCAAGGAGGTGGTGTTCCCGAGCGCCGTCCCCCACATCATGACCGGCATGAGAATCGCCCTCACCTATGCGTGGGGCGGCATCGTGGCCGCGGAGATGCTGGCCGCGTCGAACGGCCTCGGCTGGATGATCGAGGCCAACCGGCGGTTCCATTTTCCCGAACGGGTCGTGCTCGCCATGCTGCTCATCGGTCTCTGCGGTTTCCTCATCGACTATCTGCTCAGGCTGTTGGAGAGGCATCTGACCCGATGGCGGGCCGGGATTTCCGAATGATGACCACCACTGTCGCCAAACCCGGGTCGATGGAGAAATTCCCGTGGAAATGGCTGCGTCCCCTGGTATTGCCCGCTGCCCTGGTCCTGGTTTGGCATCTGGTGCACGTCAACGAGATCTTCCTGGAGGCGTTGTTTCCGGGTCCCGAGGCGGTGTTGTTCAAGTTCTGGGAAATGACCCTGGATGGTGAATTGTTCATCCATGTCGGCGTCAGCATGCGACGCGTGCTGCTCGGATTCCTCCTCGCCATGGCTCTTGCCATCCCGCTCGGACTGTTTCTGGGTTGGTACAGGAAAGCCGAGCAGTTCTGCGAGGTGGTCATTCATATCGGGCGAACGATACCCATCATGGCCTGGATTCCCCTTACGATCATGTGGTTCGGAATGGGGGAGCTGTCTTCGGTATTGATCATCACCCTCGGCGCATTCTTTCCAACCTTCTTCAATACGATAGCGGGTGTACGCGAGGTCAATCGCAACCTTGTCGATGCCGCGCTGAATCTGGGCGTAAAGCCCGATAGCTGGATGCTGTTCCGGGAGGTCGTGCTTCCGAGCTCCGTTCCCCTGATCGTGACCGGTCAGAACATTTCACTGGGATACGCATGGTCGGCCATCGTCGCCGCCGAGCTCATATTCAAGAACGAGGGCATAGGCTACCTGCTGATGCACGGCAGGATTCAGTACAGCTTCGAAACCGTCATACTCATGATGCTGCTCCTGTGTTGCTGCGGATTGCTGTTCAATGCGGGGATCAAGATTCTGGAAAACAGCCTGTCGCCGTGGCGATATGGACTGAAGATACGGTGATTTCTCGATCGGGTATGGAGATTGCCGAAGGAAGATGAACGAAAATTCCGGCGAGATGGCAATGCAGTACATACGGATAGAAAGCGTCAAGAAGACCTACACCAAGCCGAAGAGTGATGAAGTGGTCATGGCGCTGGACGGCGTCGATGCCGAGATTCACTCCGGAGAATTCGTTTCGATAGTGGGACCCAGCGGATGCGGCAAGTCGACCCTGCTCAGGGTGATCGCGGGTCTCGATTCGATCGATGAAGGCATGGTGGCGGTCCAGGGGCGAAACGTGGACGGTCCGGATCCGGACCGCGGCCTGCTCTTTCAGGACTACGCCTTGTTCCCATGGAAGACGGTGGTGGAAAACGTTGAATTCGGTCTGAAGGTACGGGGCGTCGACAAGAACGAACGGAGTAAAATTTCCAGGGAATTCATCGAGTTGGTGCATCTCACGGGATTCGAGAAGAAGTATCCGCACGAGCTGTCCGGCGGCATGAAGCAGAGATGCGCGCTCGCGAGGCTGCTGGCCAACAATCCGAAGATATTGCTGATGGACGAGCCCCTGGCGGCGATCGATGCCCAGACGAGGAAGATCCTGCAGGAGGAAGTGTTGGACATCTGGGAAAAGGAGAAGCAGGCCGGAAGGGAAAAGACGATCATATGGGTTACACACAGCATAGAAGAAGCGGTGTTTCTGTCCGACCGCGTCCTGGTAATGAGCCGGCGGCCCGCCAGGATCAAGGAGAGCGTTCCAGTTTCTCTGGCACGACCTCGGACGGACAGCACGGAAGCTGACCCGGCGTTCGTCGAGCTGTGCGCGCGGTTGTGGGCGTCCATGAAGGAGGAGGCAGCCATGGCCATCATGGAATCGGGTGAATAGCGCCGGAACGTGCGGCGTACCAGCCAGCCGGGGAATGAAATCAGCCGGGCGCGTCGGTATCGCGACCGAAGGAGTGCAGAGAGTGGCAAGGAGAGAATTCCCGCCCTCGCGGGTCCCGAGGTACACCTTCGCCGAGACACTGGAGGAGCAGGAGAGGCAACTGGAAGCGGATCCCCTGGTGCTGCGGATGATCGCTGCGCGAAGGGAGAAGGCGGCCGACCCCCATCGCCCGATCTATCACTACGTCAATCCTGAATACACGCTCAACGATCCGAACGGGCTGTGCCATTGGCGCGGGCGCTGGCACCTGTTCTATCAGGCTTGTCCGCCTGACGATACGCGACAGCACTGGGGACACGCGGTCAGCGACGACCTCATCCACTGGCGCGACCTTCCCTATGCGCTCCATCCGGGGCCGGAGGACAGGTGTTACTCCGGCGCCACACTCGTCGAAGGGGACCGGGTCATCGCCATCTATCACGGTGTCGGGCTCGGCAACATGGTCGCCGTATCCCGCGATCCGCTGCTGTTGAACTGGGAGAAGCTGACGGACAACCCCGTGATCCCGTTCGGGTCCGAGGGCGAAGCGCCCCTGCCCTACGCGGTCTTCGATCCCTGCCTCTGGTCCAGGGACGGAACGTACTACGCTCTGGCCGCGGGAATCGTTCCCTACAGACCCGACGGCAAGCACATCGCCACCGAATACCTGTTTCGCTCGCGGGACCTGGAGGATTGGGAATACCTCCACACCTTCATCGAAGGCGACCGGTTCACGGTGCTGGGGGATGATGGTGCATGCCCGTATTTCTGGCCGATGGGCGATCGACACATCCTGATGTTCTTCAGCCACATGAGCGGCGGCCAATACTGGCTCGGCGACTATGATCGGAAACGCGACAAGTTCGTCGTCGATGCGCACGGCCTGTTCAATTTCGGCGCCGCATTCCCGGGTGGCGTTCACGCGCCCACGGCAGCACCCGACGGGAACGGCGGCGTCATCGCCCTGTTCAACATGAACCCGGGCAAACCCACGTACAGGATGAACGACTATTTGGGCGGTTTCTTCGGAGACCGGAGCGCGAGCGGCGGAGTGGACGGCGACCCTTCCCGGTATGCGCGCGACTGGGACCAGATTCTGACACTCCCGAGGCGCCTGACGCTCCGCGGCAAGTACGACCTGAACATCGAGCCTGCCGGAGACATCGATTCCCTGAGGTACGGCCACCGGCACGTCGGCCGGACCATCCTGCCCGCGAACCGGGAGATCGTCCTCGATGACGTCAAGGGGAACACGATCGAGTTGCAGATCGAAATCGACCCGAAACGTGCGTCGATGTTCGAAGTCGACGTCCTTCGCTCCGCAAACAAGGAGGAATGTACGCGGATCTGCTTCTTCAACAAGAGAGGGTACAAGTACCGGGAACCGTTCGCCGACGACGTTCGTTCCAACCTGGTCGTTTCGACGATTCTCTCGAATCCGGTTCGCTACGAAAGCGTCGTGACGATCGATACCTCCCGCGCGTCGACGCTGCCCGATGCGCTGTCGCGGCCCCCCGAGTCGGCGCCGGTATTCATCGAACCCGACGAACCGGTCCGGTTGCGAATATTCGTCGACCGGAGCGTCGTCGAGGTTTTCGTGAACGAGAGGCAATGCGTCGCGGTTCGGGTCTATCCGGAGCGCGAGGACAGCACCGGAGTCTCTCTGCTGTCCCAGGGCCAGGAATCGGAGCTGCTTTCGCTCGATTGCTGGCAGATGAGAAGTATCTACGAATAGGCGTTGCACATGACGGACAGCGCCTGCGCTCTTCTACGCATTCTTTGGCGTCTCCTGCCCTGCGTGCATGTCTGGACGACCGTTTGATCGCAAGGCGATGAAACGGACCGGCCTCGAGGGTTGAAAAGGGTGTTCATGGGGATCGATCTGGGAACCTCCGGCGTAAAGGTGGTTCTGGCCGACGATCGGCAGGAAATCGTAGCGACCGGGATCGCACCTCTGGAGGCAAGCCGCCCACGGCCGTTGTGGTCCGAGCAGAACCCCGAAGACTGGTGGCGTGCGACATGCCGCGCAGTGGCTGCGATTCAGCGCGCGAACCCGGCGGCATCGGCGGCTGTGAAGGGCATCGGTCTCTCCGGGCAGATGCATGGCGCCACGCTGCTGGATTCGAAAGACCGCGTGCTACGGCCGGCAATCCTGTGGAACGACGGGCGGTGCGTTGCCGAATGCGACGAGCTGGAGGCGCGCGAGCCGGCCTCGCGAAGCATCACCGGCAACCTCGCCATGCCTGGATTCACGGCGCCCAAGCTGATCTGGGTGGCCGGAAACGAGGCCGAGGTCTTCTCGAAGGTGACGAGGGTGCTACTGCCCAAGGACTACGTGCGCCTTCGCATGACCGGCGAGCATGTCTCCGAGATGTCCGATGCGTCCGGGACCTTGTGGCTGGATGTTGCGGCGCGCGAGTGGTCCGATCCCATGCTCGCGGCAACCGGGCTTTCACGCGACCACATGCCACGCCTCGTCGAGGGAAGCGAGCCGGGTGGCTCGCTTCGGGCCGCGGTCGCGGCCGAGTGGGGCGTGCCCGCCGGGGTGCCGGTTGCCGGCGGCGCCGGAGACAACGCCGCGGCAGCGGCCGGGATCGGTGCGGTCACGCCGGGTTCGGGCTTCCTGTCGCTCGGCACGTCGGGGGTCCTGTTCGTCTCGAACCCCGCGTTCTCGCCGAATCCCGAACAAGCGGTGCACGCATTCTGTCATTGCCTCCCCGACACGTGGCACCAGATGAGCGTCATCCTGAGCGCCGCCTCCTGCTTGAAGTGGGTGACGGCACTCACGGGCGCCACCGACGAGGCTTCGCTTCTGGATGAGGTCGAAGCGGCAGGGGACCGTCGCGGCGACCTCGTTTTCCTTCCGTACCTCTCCGGCGAGCGGACACCACACAACGATCCGAAGGCAATGGGGGTGTTCTTCGGTCTCACCCACGACGTCGACCGCGCCGGGCTGGCGCGGGCCGTCCTTGAAGGTGTGGCCTTCGCGTTCGCCGACGGGCAGGACGCGTTGCTGAAGGCCGGAGCCGGAATCGATGCGATTTCGGTGGTTGGAGGAGGTGCACGGAGTCGCTACTGGGGCCGCATCCTGGCGTCGGTGCTGGGGCGGTCCCTCCACTACCCCACCGGCGGTGAGATTGGCCCCGCATTCGGTGCAGCGCGGCTGGCACGCCTCGCCGTGACCGGGGAGGAGCCATCCGTCGTTTGCGCTCCCCCGCCGGTCTCCCACATTGTCGAACCCGTGCCGGGACTCGTGGACGCCTGCGGCAGCCGACGGGCTGTCTTCCGTCGCCTCTACGGGACACTTGAGCCGGAGTTTGCACGCCGACGTCCGGTTTGAAGGGAATCCGGGAGCCGACTGGAGCCAGTGCCGACCTTTACCTTTACCATGAATCGTCGTTGCAGTAGCGGTGGGAGGATGTGGGCGCGAGACCCGCGTCCGCAGCCGTGAGCTGGTGAACAAGGGGGGTGAGGCTCAGGGTGCCGCCTGGTCGGCATCGTCGACGCGTCGCCCGTCCAGCAGGAACGGGTCCCCTTCGGAGAAGATGCTTCCTGCGCTGCGCAGGTCGGTTTGCGTACCGCCGCGGACGGCAGAGAAATCGTTGGCTCGTCTGAAGAGTGTCGGCGTGTACTGGATCACGTAGCTCCGTCTCGGCTGCTCCGTGGTGTTCGGCGCGCTCCGGTGCAGGCTCAAGCTGGAGAGGCACACGATGCTTCCCGCAGGCGCCTCGATCTCGATGCCCTGCTCGTCGCCGTCGTAACCGACCCAGGACTCCGTCGCCTCGTCCCAGCGATGCACGAGCAGCTCGCCGCCACCGGCGACCGACCAGGGAAGCAGCGAAATCGTGCCGTTGTCATGGCTTGCATCGTCCAGCGCCAACCACAGCGTGACATACGGGGGGTGGTGCTCGGCGCCTCCCCGGTAGACGTTGTAGCCGCTGTCCTGATGCCAGGCGAACGTGCTGGTGGGCTCGCAGAGCTTCACGACGAACTGCTCGTTGTGCAGGTAGGCGGTAGCGCCTGTCGTGGCTCTGCAAAGCGCCGCCGTCGTATCGTTGAACAGAACGCGACGAAGCTCCGGATACCGCGTGCGCCAATTCCTCAGGAAGTAGCGGCTGCCGAGTATCGAGATGTAGTCGTGGCGGGTCTCACCCCGCTCGCGCATGTCCCGCTCAAGCGCCGCTCGTGCCCGGTCGCAGGCCGATCGCGCAACGTCGAGCAGCTCGGCGTCCAGCGCGCTTTCGACCACGAAGTAGCCTTCGGACTGGAACTGCTCTCGCTGCGCGGAAGTTACGGTGACCGCCATCGACCTGCCTCTTGTCCCGGTACGTACCGCTCAGGCCAGGGCACGCGGCGCCAAGCCTCCCATGGACGCGGCAAGCGGATTATCGTCCCCGCGCTCGCGGGCCTGCGGCGGCGGGACCGGCGTATCGTACTCGTAGCCGGGCTCCTTTTGCTGGCGTTTCCAGATCTCGCGCATTTCCTTCCAGGCGCCGATCAGCGTGCGGGGCTCCGGCATGTCATCGGCGACCGCCCGATGCAGCTTCTCGAGGTTGTAGCAGGGCACTGCGCCATACATGTGGTGCTCCACGTGCCAGTTCATGTGCCAGTACAGGAACTGCGTCACCGGATCGAGGGTGATGGTGCGGACGCACTTCCGGAAGTCCGGAACGCTGCTCTGCAGGCCGCAGTGCTGCGGCACACCGACGAAGTACCGGAGCCAGCTTGCGAAGAAGACCGAGCCCGATACGAGAACCGCCAGGATCGGCTCCCCGATGCCGACGAAAAAAACGATCAGCGCAGCGTGGAGGAGCAGCACGAGCCGCGCCCACCGCACCGCCTTCATCCGCTCTTCACGGTGCCCCTCGTAGAGCTCCGGACCCCAGTAGTTGAAGGGATTGTCAAAGCGGTTCAGGGCGATCCCGATAAAGTTCTTCAGCGTGGGCATCAATCCCCGTGAGTGGTATCCGCCGGTGATACTGACCGTGAAGAGCTGCAGCAGGTAGAAGGGACGAAGCGACGGATTCTCCGGCATCACCTTCTCGCGGTCCCCTTCCACGAAGAGCGTGAAGCGGTGGTGATGGCTGTGGCTGAACCGGTAGATCTCGAAGTTCAACCAGCCGAGGAAGGCGAACACGCGCAAGAAGAATTCATTGAGCCACTTCGTCTTGAACACGGTGGTATGGCAGAGCTCGTGATGCGGGGCGGTGAAGAACGCGGCAACGGTGCCATGCAGGAACAGAAACAGGCAGAAGCCCCACCATCTCTCGAGGGTGAAGAAGTAGTAGGCGAGGGCGCCCGTGGCCGCCCAGATCGCGAGGTGTCCTGTCGCCTGGAGCAGACCTCGCGCATCGCTGGGCTCGGCGAGCTCCCGGAGCGTTTCCCGATCGATGGGGCACCTGTACCACCGGATCCGCCTGTTCCTGCGGACCTCGGCCAGTGGCGGCAGGTCGCTACGCGCGATGTCCTCGGCTCCGGGGTTCATGCCCATCTCACGAATGATCGTGGCCTCCAGAATTCTGCCATCCTTGACGTCAAGGGTGCAAGCGGCTGCTGTCAGGAGTGTCAGGAGCCGGTCCCGCTGATTTCGCTCCCGTGGGCCGCGCGGTACAGTATGAGAGTCCACGTACCCGTCACTTGCCTTGGAACCGTACCCCTCCGAGTTCGACGCGCAGTCCTTTCTTCGAACGCTCACCAACGATCCGGGCGTGTACCTCGTGCTCGATCGTCTGGGGCGGGTCCTCTACGTAGGGAAGGCACGTAGCCTGAAGAAACGCGTTGCGAACTATTTCAGGCCCCCCGTTCAACTCGCGCCCAAGACGCGCGCGCTGATGTCGCACGCGGACTCGGTCGAGGTGACCGTCACCCACACCGAGACCGAAGCGCTGCTGCTCGAGAACAACCTGATCAAGGAGCACCGCCCCCGCTACAACATCGTACTCCGTGACGACAAGAGCTTTCCGTACATCCACGTCACCACCGGAGACCGGTTCCCGCGGCTGTCCTTCCACCGTGGCGCCCGGCGGGGGAAGGGCCGTTACTTCGGTCCCTTCGCGAGCGCGGGAGCGACGCGGGGGACGCTGACTCAGTTGCAGAAGCTGTTCCGCGTGCGCCAATGCGAGAACTCGTTCTTCGAGAACCGCTCCCGGCCCTGTCTGCAGTACCAGATCAAGCGCTGCACCGCCCCGTGCGTCGGACTGGTCGACGAGGCGGCGTACGGCGCCGACGTCCGCCACGCCATCATGTTCCTCGAAGGCAAGAGCGAGGAAATGGTCGGCGGGCTGGTGCGGCGCATGGGATCGGCGTCGAACGCGCTCGAGTTCGAGCTGGCGGCACGCTACCGCGATCAGATCGCCAATTTGCGTCGGGTCCAGGCCCGGCAATACGTCTCGGGCGCGAAGGGAAACGTTGACGTGGTCGCGGCGCGCGCACGCGAAGGGGTGGCGGTGGTCGAGCTGTTCGTCATCCGCAACGGGCAGAGCCTCGGCTCGCGGACGCTACGGCCGGCGCACGGCGGCGACGCCGGGGCGGGCGAACTCCTGCGCGCGTTCCTCCCGCAGTACTACCTCTCGCGCGCAGGGCGAGAGCGCCCGGTTCCGGATGAGATCCTGCTCAGTAACGCGATCGACGGGCTCGCCGTCCTGGAACAGGCGCTCGGCGAGCAGACCGGACGGAAGATCTCGATACGGTGCAACGTGCGCGGCGAGCGGGCGCGCTGGGTCGCGATGGCCGTGGACAACGCGGAACTCTCGCTCCAGCAGCGGATCGCCAGCCGCGCGAACCTGCGCGGGCAATTCGAGGCGTTACAGGATCTGCTTGGCTTCGACGAGCCGCCGGGGCGCATCGAGTGCTTCGACGTAAGCCACACCGGCGGCGAATCGACGGTCGCGTCCTGTGTCGTCTTCGAGCACGACGGAGCGAAGAAATCCGACTACCGGCGCTTCAACGTGGCCAGTGCAAAGGCGGGCGACGACTACGGTGCGATGCGTAGCGCACTGGAACGCCGGTATACGCGGTTGCAGCGCGAGGAGGCGGTGCTTCCCGATCTGCTGCTGATCGACGGTGGGCGAGGGCAGCTCAAGCAGGCGCTCGATGTGCTCGCCGAGCTCCAGGTCTCCGGCGTCGTCGTCGCGGGAATTGCCAAGGGAACGAGCCGCAAGCCGGGACTCGAGCAGCTCTTCCTTCCCGACCGCGCCGCCCCGATCGTACTTTCACCCGATTCGGCCGCGCTCCATCTGATCCAGCGGATCCGCGACGAGGCCCACCGCTTCGCGATCACCGGGCACCGGAACCGGCGCAGCCGCGCCCGGCGGGCCTCGGTGCTCGAGCGGATCCCGGGGATCGGTACCCGGCGCCGGCAACGGCTGTTGAGCGAATTCGGCGGACTTCAGGGAGTCTCTCGAGCCGGCGTCGAAGACTTGGTGCGTGTGCGGGGCATCAGCCACGATCTCGCCCTCGCGATCCACGAAGCTTTCCGGGAAGCATCGTGAACGTGCCGAACACCCTCACCGCGGCACGGATCCTCCTCGTGCCGGTGCTCGTGATCGCCTTCTACCTTCCGTTCACGTGGGCGCCGCAGGCGTGCGTCGCGATCTTCGCCTTCGCCGCGGCCACGGACTGGGCGGACGGCTTCCTCGCCCGCCGGCTGTCGCAGGTTTCCACCTTCGGCGCGTTCCTCGATCCGGTGGCCGACAAGCTCATGGTGGCGGTCGTACTCGTCCTCATCGTCCAGCACGATCCAACGCCGTGGATCGCCGTTCCGGCCTCGATCATCGTCTGTCGCGAGATCGTCGTCTCCGCGCTACGGGAACTCATGGCCGAGCTCGGACAGCGCGCGACCGTGGCGGTGGCGACGATCGGGAGGATCAAGACCGTCTCGCAGATGGCGGCCCTGTTGCTGATGCTGTATCGCCACGATCTCGGCCCAATCCCGATGTACCGGGCCGGAACCCTGCTGCTCTACGTGGCAACGGTCCTCACGATCTGGTCGATGGTGGTCTACCTGCACGCGGCGTGGCCGGTGATGACCTCGGGTGAAGGCGGAGCCGAACCGCCGCCGGACAGGCTGGGGGTCCCCGCCGAGCCGGAAACGCCCACGGAGCCGCCATGAGCTGAATCGGAGCGGGTCCCAGTGCAGACTTGGGGCAGGTCGAAGCCGGGGGGGGGGGGGGGGGGCAGGGGGGGGGGCAGGGCGGGCGGGGCGAGGCTGCCCGGTATGCAGCCCACCGGTCAGCAATTCCCGCCAAGACAGAAATCTCGGAAAAATCAAAGAGTTGGGATTTCCATTCTCGTAAACTTTTCGACTCAAATATACGTAACCACATGAAATAAAGGAGATTTTTGTAATTCTTCAGCGGGAGCACTTGGCCACCGGTCGAACTGCTTGACAGGGAGGCGTCCTTTTTTTACGCTGTCCAGTCCGTGGTGGCGGGAATAGCTCAGTTGGTAGAGCACAACCTTGCCAAGGTTGGGGTCGCGAGTTCGAGTCTCGTTTCCCGCTCCAGACACCTCCCGCCCGATACCGACCACCGGCATCGGGAATTCCCAGGCTGAGTGGCAGAGTGGTTATGCAGCGGCCTGCAAAGCCGTGTACGCCGGTTCGATTCCGACCTCAGCCTCCAGTCTCGTTTACATTTCCGTAACACCTCTCTATTCTGCCAAGCCGCCTGCCCGGGTGGCGGAACAGGCAGACGCAGCGGACTCGCCAGGGTCCCCCACGGGGAAACGCGTGGGTGCACAGGGGTCAAATTCGGGGAACCCTTAACAGGTCGAGCTGATGGCGATCCCGAGCTAAGTCCATGCGACGCATGGGAAAGTGTAGAGGCTAGACGGCCCCTGCCTAAGTGCCGGAAGGCATATGGCAAAGAGATAGTCCAGACCACGAAACGCGCCGGACAGGCGCGGTAGCGAAAGCTATGGTGGTACGTAAAATCCGCCGGCCATCGCGGCCTTACCGGTTCGACTCCGGTCCCGGGCACCAAACGCCCCGAGCCGACCCATCATCCGCTCCGGGTCCGTGGCGTTTCGCCCGGTGGCTGGTTTCGCCCGGTGGCTGGTGACGCCTCGCCGCATCCGATATCCGTCCGAATGGCTACAGGCGAACAGCGCATCTCATCGTGTCGCCGCAGTCCGCAGCGCCCGCACCGGCACCTGAGCGACGGGTCTGTGGAGAACCTGAACTGGGTCTTCGCCACGCACATCGGGAAGTCTTAATTTGACATAATATTGATTATGCGTAATTCTATGGATCCGCACCGCGGGTTGCGAGAGCCGTCAGTGGCCTGCTTTCTCCACGATGCAGCCTGCGGCCAGCGCAACCAACCCGGGGATGTCAGAACAACCCCTCGATCCGGCCGTCCTCGTTGATGTGGATGCCTTCGGCCGCCGGAACCTTCGGCAGGCCGGGCATGGTCATCATGTCGCCGCAGATCGCCACCACGAACTCCGCTCCGGCGGAGAGCCGCAGCTCCCGCACCGGCACCTCGTGGCCTTCCGGGGCGCCCTTGAGCGACGGGTCCGTGGAGAAGCTGTACTGGGTCTTCGCCATGCAGACGGGGAAATGGCCGTACCCGCCCTCCTGCAGCGCCTTGAACCGGTTGCGCACCATGGCGGGCGCGGTGACGCCGGAGGCTCCGTAGATCCGCTTCGCCACCGTCTCCACCTTCTCCCACAACGGCATCTCGTCGGGGTAGAGGGGCCGGAACGCGCCCTCCCCCGCCTCGATCATCTCCACCACGTGTCGCGCCAGCGCCTCGGTCCCGGCTCCGCCGTCCGCCCAGTGGGAGCAGACGATCGCGCTCGCGCCTTGCGCGCCGGCGGCGTCGACGACGGCCTGGAGCTCCGCTTCGGTGTCGGCCGAGAACCGGTTCACCGCCACCACCGCCGGCACCCCGAACCGCCGGAGGTTGGCGAGATGGCGCGAGAGGTTCGCGCACCCTGCCCTGACCGCGGCCACGTCCACCCGCCCGAGATCCGCAAGAGCCACGCCGCCGTGCATCTTCAGCGCGCGCAGGGTGGCCACCAGCACCACCGCGTCGGGCGCGATGCCCGCCTTCCGGCATTTGATGTCGAAGAATTTCTCGGCGCCGAGGTCCGCCCCGAACCCGGCCTCGGTGACGACGTAGTCCGCAAGCTTCAGCGAGGTCCGGGTCGCGATGACGGAGTTGCAGCCATGGGCGATGTTCGCGAAAGGGCCGCCGTGGATGACGGCCGGGTTGTTCTCCAGGGTCTGCACCAGGTTCGGGGCGAGGGCGTCCTTGAGCAGCACGGTCATCGCGCCGTCGGCCTTGAGATCGCGAGCGGTGACCGCCTCGCGCGCGCGGGTCTGCCCGACCACGATGTTGCCGAGGCGGCGCTGGAGATCCTCCAGATCCGCGGCGAGGCAGAAGATCGCCATCACCTCGGAGGCCACGGTGATGTCGAAGCCGTCGCCGCGCGGGAATCCGTTCCCGATGCCGCCCAGCGAGCAGACGATCTCGCGCAGCGCCCGGTCGTTCATGTCCACGACGCGCCGCCACGAGATGCGCCGGGCGTCCAGTCCGAGGGTGTTGCCCTGGTGGACGTGGTTGTCGAGAAGCGCCGCCAGCAGATTGTTGGCCGCGCCGATGGCGTGGAAGTCGCCGGTGAAGTGCAGGTTGATGTCCTCCATCGGCATCACCTGCGCGTAGCCGCCGCCTGCCGCTCCGCCCTTCACCCCGAAACACGGCCCGAGGCTCGGCTCGCGCAGACAGACCAGCGCTTCCTTCCCGATCCGGTTCAGTCCGTCGGCGAGCCCCACCGAAGTGGTCGTCTTGCCTTCGCCGGCCGGGGTCGGGGTGATCGCGGTGACCAGCACGAGCTTTCCGTCCTCGCGTCCATAGAGCGAATCGATGTAACCGAGGTCGATCTTCGCCTTCGTGTGTCCGTACGGCAGCAGCGCCTCGCGCGGGACCCCCAGGCGGTCGCCGATCTCCGCGATGGGCCTCTGCGTCGCCTCCCTGGCAATCCCGATGTCGCTCTTGGCCAACGTCCTGTCCTCCTGATGTGGTCTGGGTGTCCGGGTGGTGTGGACGGGACGCCTGCGGGCGCAACCGACGATCCCCGCCGTCCGGCGGCGATGAGGATACCGAATACGCGAGGACGGCGCGGGCGAATGTCCTCCGGCGGGTCCGCTCGGTTCGGCATCGGAGCTCGTTCGTCTCTGAACGCCTGCCCCTGCCGACCCTGCGGCTCTTGCCGTCCCCCAGGGCGCCGGCCGTGCTACAACAGTCCGCCTGTACCACGCATCCCCGTGGTATTCCCCTCCTCGATCCACCGACGACTTCACCGAATCCAGGGTCAGGAAGCCGGATTGAAAGCCAAGCACGACCAAGGTACGCTCGGACCTCGTTGCTGGCCGAACGTGCAGATCCGAAACGGAGAATCAAATGACCATGAAGAAGCGGTACTTGAGCGCGACGCTGGCGGCACTGCTGCTTTCCCTTCCGGTGTCCGGGCAAGCGCATTGTCAAATTCCGTGCGGCATCTATGACGACAATGCCCGAGTCGTGTCGATGCTCGAAGACGTTGCGACGATACGCAAAGCGGTGACGCAAATCGCGGATCTCGCCGCCAAGGCCGATCCGCAGTCCCGGAACCAGCTCGTCAGATGGGTCATGAACAAGGAGCAGCACGCGCAACGCGTCATCGCCACCATCAGCGACTACTTCCTGACCCAGCGCGTCAAGGCGAAACAGGAGGACTACACTGAACGCCTGCAGAGGCATCATGCGGTCATCGTCGCCGCCATGCGTGCGAAGCAGAACGCGAACCCCGAGGTGGTGGCGGAGCTCGAGAGCGCCGTGGAGGCGCTTGCGCCTTATTATCCTCCACACGAACATTAGGCGTATCCGCGGCGAATTCCCCCCCGAAGCATCGGGGGACAACCGGGGGTCCCTGCGGACGGAGCAACGACTGCGACCGTGAGCGGGCAGCTCACGCGTCATGTGTCGTCATGGTCCGCCGTGGAGCCGCGGCGGAACGACATCCGCCGCCAATCGGATCGAGCTCGACGCGGGTCGGGAGCACCGTGCACTTCGTCGGCTGCTCATCGATCGACTCGTCGGGGAAAAAACGCACCTTCGTACGTACGCGAAAGCGCGGGCCGCGGCCTCCCTACTCCATCGGTGCGACCCGGAGTCCGAACTCCCGCCCGCCGTCTTCCAGCCACTCCCAGACGTACTGCGCGAAGCTGCTGTGAACGTAAATCTCGAACGCCGGCGCCTCGCTTAGCTGGTGGATCAGCACTTGGCACTTGGCGAGTTTCGACTGGGCGCAACGCCCCGGGGCGAATACGCGGGGGTGGAGGTCGAGCGGGCATCCCTTGGCGAGCAGTGCGCGCGTATCGGGGCCCGAGAGGGCAAGGACGGTTCGGCTGTGGGAGACGTCGCTCAGCGCCGCGCACTGCCCGTCGAGCGCGTTGCGCAACTCGCGCTCGATGCGCTCCGCGCGGCGGTCGGGGGTGACCACGAGCCATTCGTCCGGTCCGAGCCAGAGCATGGCCACGTCGCGTCGCCGGACGGCCGTCAATGGCTCGGCGACGGGCTCGAGCCCGAGTGCGGCGGAGACCGACTCCCTGAACCGCGCGTCCCCGCGCTCCCCGCGCAACACCAGCAGGCCGCGCGGCCGGCATTCGCCCAGCACGATCCCCGCTCCGTTGCCGGAGGGCTCCGACGCCCTCGCTTCGAGCCCCAGATGGGCGAGCGCACTCCGGCGCCGGTATCGATCAGCCCCATGTCGATCAGCCCTGGGTCGCTCAGCCATGCGCGCGCGTCCCCTCGGGATCGAAGAACCGCGGCTCGGTGACGCGCGCGGGCACCACCTCCCGTTCCAGCGGCACCATGACCTTGTCGCCATGACGGCGGCGGCCGCCCTCGACCAGCGCCAGCGCGATGGAGCGTCCAAGGTTGGCGCTGAAGTAGCTCGACGTGACGTGGCCGATCATGCGCATCGGAGGCTGGGTCACGGTGTCCACGATCTGGGCGCCCTCGGGAAGCACCTCCCCGGGGCTGTCGGTCAACAGCCCCACGAGCTGCTTGCGGTCCGTCCGCGCGGTGTCGGCGCGGTCGAGCGAGCGCTTGCCGATGAAATCCTTGCTCCGGCTGACGATCCACCCCATGCCCAGATCGATCGGGGTCACCGTGCCGTCGGTGTCCTGGCCGGCGATGATGAACCCCCTCTCGGCGCGCAGGACGTGCATCGCCTCCGTGCCGTAGGGGGTGATCCCGTAGGGCTGGCCGCTCTGCACCAGCGCCGTCCACAGCGAGAGGCCGTAGCCCGAGGGTACGCTCACCTCGAAGGCCGATTCGCCGGTGAACGAGACCCGGGCGACCCGGGCCGGGAGTCCGGCGACGCGGCCGTCGCGCCAGCTCATGAACGGGAACGCCTCCCTGTCGAGATCGATGCCGGTGGTCAGCCCCGTGAGAAGCCGGCGGGCGAGCGGGCCGGAGACCGAGGCGGTCGCGTACTGCTCGGTCACCGAGTTGCAGTACACGTCGAGCTCGGGCCACTCCGTTTGCAGCCATTCCTCCATCCAGGCGAGGACGCGGGCCGCGTTGCCGCTGGTGGTGTGCACGAGGAAGCGATGCTCGCCGAGCCGCAGGGTGACGCCGTCGTCGAAGACCATCCCGTCCTCGGTGCACATCAGGCCGTACCGGCATCGCCCGACCGGGAGCCGCTTCCACCCGTTCGTGTAGATCCGCTCCAGGAACTCCGCCGCGTCCGATCCCTGGACGTCGATCTTCCCCAGCGTCGAGGCATCCAGGAGGCCGACCGCGTTGCGCGCGGCGAGACACTCCCGATCGACGGCTTCGCGCATCGACTCGCCGTCGCGGGGGTAGTACCACGGCCGCTTCCACTGCCCGACGTCCTCGAAGGCCGCGCCCTGCTCCACGTGCCACTGGTGCATGGGCGTGGTGCGCACCGGATCGGAGAGGTCGCCGACGTCGCGGCCGGCGAGCGCACCGAACGTCACCGGGACGTAAGGCGGGCGGAACGTGGTGGCGCCGGTGGCGGCGATGTCCGTGCCCAGGGTCTCGGAGAGGATCGCCAGCGCGTTCACGTTGCTCGTCTTGCCCTGGTCCGTGCCCATCCCGGCCGTGGTGTAACGCTTCAGATGCTCGACCGAGCGGTAGCCCTCCCGCGCCGCAAGCGCTACGTCCGTGGCGGTGACGTCGTTCTGGAAATCGACGAAGTGCTTGTCGAGCCGACGGCCGGAGTGGCGCGGGGGCACGGTCCAGAGCAGCCGGATCGGCGCCTCGTCGACGACGTCCACCTTCGGCAGCGAGGTGCCGCCGCGCTTGCGGAACCCGCACGCCGCGGCAGCCGCCTTCCCCGCCTCGCGTCCCTCGGACAGGGCGAACGCGAGCGCACCGGTCCCGTTGCAGCCCCCGACCGAGAGCTGCGCCTGGCGCGCTTCGCCGGGCACGAAGGCGCCCTTCGTCTCGTCGAAGGCGAGCCGGCCGCCCGACTGGGAGAAGAGGTGCACCGCCGGATTCCAGCCCCCGGACATGCACACCAGATCGCATCGAATCTTCCGGTGTCCGCCGGTGTACGCGGATGCGGCGGCGTTCAGCGCCGCGACCGAGACCCCGGCCACCGCCTTCGCTCCCCGGACGTCGGTGACCGCGTGCCCCGCCAGCAGCTCGACACCTCGACGCCGCAACTGCGCGCGCCGGGCGTCGGAAAGCTCCGTCCGGACGTCGACCACCGTCACCCGCAAGCCGGCGTCGGCCAGATCGAGCGCCGGGTCGTAGGCGCTGTCGTTGTTGGTGAACACCACCGCATTGGAGCCGGGGCGCACCGCGTACCGGTTGACGTAGCTCCGGGCCGCCGACGCCAGCATCACCCCCGGGCGGTCGTTGTTCCGGAACACCAGCGGACGCTCGTGCGCCCCGGTGGCGAGCACCACCTGCTTCGCGCGCACCTTCCACAGGCGCTGGCGGGCACGGCCGCGACGCTCGCGATACGGCAGATGATCGGTACGGCGCTCCAGGACGGTGAGGTAGTTGTGGTCGTAGTACCCGAGGGCGGTGGCCCTCGACAGCATCCGCACCTCTTCCATCCCCGCGAGATCGGACACCATGGCCGAGATCCACTCCCCGGCCGGCGCATCGTCGATCGATTGACGGGTACCGGACAGATGGCCACCGGGCTCGGGCCGCTCATCGACCAGGAGCACCCGCGCGCCGGTCCGGCCCGCGGCGTGGGCCGCCGCCAGCCCGCTCGGCCCGGCGCCGACCACCAGGACGTCGCAGTGGGCATGGGACTTGTCGTAGGTATCCGGATCCGGTCCGGTGGGGGCGCGTCCGAGCCCCGCCGCCCGCCGGATGAAGTACTCGTACTTCATCCACCACTTCCCCGGCCACATGAAGGTCTTGTAGTAGAAGCCGGCCGGGATCAGGGGGCTGATCAGCCCGTTCACCGCACCGGCGTCGAACCTGACGCTCGGCCAGCAGTTCTGGCTCGTGGCGCTCAGGCCCTCGTGGATCTCGATCTGGGTGGCCCGTACGTTCGGCTCGCCGGACGCGCCGATACCGAGCTGAACCAGCGCGTTGGGCTCCTCGGCGCCATCGGTCACCACCCCGCGCGGGCGGTGGTACTTGAAGCTGCGCCCGACCAGGCGCACGCCGTGGGCGAACAGCGCGGAGGCGAGCGTGTCCCCGGCGTAGCCGGTGTAGCGCTGGCCGTCGAACGAGAAGCCCACGGGCCTCTCGCGGTCGATGCGCCCGCCGGAAGGGAGCCTGAAGGGCGTGTCCGTCATCGCTTCCTTCCGGGCGCCACGCCGGACGTCGCGGATGCCTCCGGGGGCTCCTCGCCCATGCGGTACACGGCGGTGATCTCATGGGTCACGGTGTCACGCTCCACGTTGAACCACCGCCGGCAGCCGGCCTCGTGCACCCATCGTTCACGGTGCGGGCCCTTCGGATTGGTGCGCATGAACAGGTAGTCCGCCCACTCGGCGTCCGAGAGCGCCTCGGGGCGCTCCGGGCGGACGATGTGCGCCTCGCCCCCGCAACGGAACTCGCTCTCCTCGCGCGGCCCGCACCAGGGACAGTGGATCAGCAGCACCGGCGGCGTTCCTTCCGCTCGGGGACGGCGACGTCCGCCACCGCGAACACCGCCTGCGCACCGATCCGGAGCATCGCAGCCCTCCCCTCTCAGTGTGCGACCGCGGCGGCGCCGTGCTCGTCGATGAGCGCGCCGCTCGCGAAGCGGTCCAGGGTGAACGGGGCGTTGAGCGCATGCGGCGCGTCGTGGGCGATGGTGTGCGCGAAGACCCAGCCGGAGCCTGGGGTTGCCTTGAACCCCCCGGTGCCCCACCCGCAGTTGAAGTAGAGGTGCTTCACCGGCGTCTTCGAGATGATCGGGCTCGCGTCCGGGCAGACGTCCACGATCCCCGCCCAGTGGCGCAGCATCTTCAGGCGGGAGAAGATCGGGAACAGCTCGACCAGGGCGCCCATCTGATCCTCGATGACCGGGAAGCTGCCGCGTTGCGCGTAGGAGTTGTACCCGTCGATCCCCGCCCCGATCACCAGCTCGCCCTTGTCGGACTGGCTGACGTAGACGTGCACCGCGTTGGACATGACCACCGAGTGGTGGATGGGCTTGATCGGCTCCGACACCAGCGCCTGCAGCGGATGGCTCTCGATCGGAAGCTTGAACCCGGCCATGGCCGCGAGGACGCTGGCGTGCCCGGCGACGACGACCCCGACCTTCCCGGCCCTGATGTAGCCCCGCGAGGTCTCGACCCCCTCCACCGTGCCGTTGCGCTGCCGGATCCCGGTCACCTCGCAGTTCTGGATGACGTCGACGCCGCGGGCGTCGGCGCCGCGGGCGAATCCCCACGCGACGGCATCGTGGCGCGCGACCCCCCCGCGGCGCTGGAGCGAGGCGCCGAGCACCGGGTAGCGGACGTTCGGCGAGGTGTCGAGGATGGGCACCATGGCCTTGATCTGCGCCGGCGTGAGCACCTCCGAGTCGATTCCGTTCAGCCGGATCGCGTTGACCCGGCGTGAGAGCTCCCGCAGGTCGTGGAGGTTGTGCGCGAGGTTCAGCACCCCGCGCTGGCTCAGCATGACGTTGAAGTTGAGCTCCCGGCCGAGCCCTTCGTAGAGCTTCAGCGAATGCTCGTAGAGGTGGGCGCTCTCGTCCCAGAGGTAGTTCGACCGGATGATGGTGGTGTTGCGGCCGGTGTTCCCGCCCCCCAGCCAGCCCTTCTCGAGCACCGCGACGTCCCTGATCCCGTGCAGGGCCGCGAGGTAGTACGCGGTCGCGAGCCCGTGGCCCCCGCCGCCCACGATGACCACCTCGTAGGACTGCTTGGGCTCGGGGCTGCGCCACGCGGCCGGCCAGCGCTCATGGTGGCTGAGCGCGTTGCGGGCGAGGGAGAAGATCGAGTATCGCATGGTCGAACGATTGCCTCTGCCGGCCGGGCCGCGGGACGGTGAAGGATACGGGCGCCCGCACGCTCCGGGGAAGTACGCACCGGTGGGCCGCGGTTCGGTCCGGAAGCCCGGAGCACCACGATCATCATCCGATGACGACCTGCCGCCAAGTCCTCCCGGGCTCGCCTCGTGTCGGATTCGGCCGCATGTCCCGTGCGCCTGCGCCTCCCTCGACGGCGGCGCCCGCATCTCCAGCTCGAGTTTCGGGATTCGAAATGCCTGAATCAGGCGATGGATTCCCGCTTGCGCGGGAATGACGGCCAGCCTGAAAGCAAAGCGTCTCGCTGAAATGACGTCATTCCCGCGAAGCTTGTGCCCGCGAAAGCGGGTAGCGGGAATCCATTTCGGTCAGCGAATCCCGAAACTCGAGATCTCCAGGTCCTGGGCACGGCCGGCGGGGTTCGCGAGGCTCGCCGATTCGACCTCGACCGGCAGCTTGCCCGCCTTGCGGATGGTCGGGAAGCCCTTGCCCGGCGGATCGGATTGTGGGATGCGAGGAGGATGCCGTATGCTCGCGCGCCGTCGCCGCGAACGGCCGGCGGCCTGCGCCAAGCCGGCCGCGCCGGCTCCCGGCATCTTCTCGACACGCCCTCGCGGAGCGCGCCGGACACTCGGAGCAAGTCGTGAGTCATCTCGGAACCGCACTGGACGGCGGGGGGTTCGTCGTCACGAGCGAGCTGACGCCGCCGAAGGGTACGTCGCTGGATCCACTCCTGGAGCGCGCACGGGCATTGCGTCGTCACGTGGATGCCTTCAACGTCACCGACTCCCACGCCGCACGGATGGCGATGGCGCCGATGGCGGTCTCCCACCTTCTGCTCGACCACGGATTGGAGCCGATCATGCAGATCACGGGCCGCGACCGGAACCGGATCGCGATCCAGGCGGATCTGCTCGGCGCCTGGGCCCTGGGGGTACGGAACATCGCCTTCATGGGGGGCGATCCTCCGAAGAACGGAGACCACCCCGACGCGAAGGGCGTCTTCGACGTCGTATCCGCTGCGATCATCCGCGCCGCCGCGGGCATGCGCAACGGAACCGACATGGCCGGCAACGCCCTGGACGGATCGCCGGAGTTCTGCATCGGCGCGGTCGTCAATCCGGGAGCGAAGGATCTCGACAAGGAGATCGACCGGATGGCCGAGAAGCGCGAGGCGGGCGCGACGTTCTTCCAGACCCAGGCGGTCTACGACCCGGGCGCGTTCGAACGGTTCGTGAACAAGGTCGATTCGCTCGAGGTACCCCTGCTGGCCGGAATCCTCCCGGTGAAGTCCCCGAAGATGGCCGCCTACATGAACGAGCACGTGCCGGGCATCGACGTTCCGGAGGCATTGATCCGCAAGCTCGCGGATGCGAGCGACCGTGCCGCGACGAGCAGCGCGCTCTCGGCCTCGATCATCGAGGCGATCCGCCCGATGTGCCGGGGCGTGCACGTGATGGCGATCGGGTGGGAGGACAAGGTGCCCGGGATCCTCGAAGCAGCCGGGGTGCGCTGAGCACCGGAAGACGACGCACGGGTCCACGCCATGGCCTTCCGGCTCGCCGCTGCGGCCGGAGCACTTCCCTTCCCTTTCACGTCATCAGGACACCGAATCATGGCAAGCCATCTATTCACGAGCGAGTCGGTCTCGGAGGGCCATCCGGACAAGGTCTGCGACCGCATCTCCGACACCGTCGTCGACATGTATCTCGACGCCGACGCCGGGGCGCGCGTCGGGTGCGAGACGCTGTGCACGACGAACCTCGTCGTGATCGCCGGCGAAGTGAGATGCGGCAAGTTCATCGGAAAGGATGAAATCGAACACCGGGCGCGCGAAGCGATCCGCGAGATCGGCTACGAGCAACAGGGGTTCCACTGGAGGGACTCCGAGATCCGGATCCATCTCCACGCGCAGTCCGCGGACATCGCCCAAGGCGTCGACGCCTCCGGGAACAAGGACGAGGGGGCGGGCGACCAGGGCCTGATGTTCGGATACGCCTGCCGCGAGACGCCGGCGCTGATGCCGGCCCCCATTCATTTCTCCCACCGGATCCTCAAGCGGATGGCCGACGCGCGGCATGCGGGCTCGACCCCGGGGCTCGGCCCGGATTCGAAGAGCCAGGTCACGTTGCGCTACGAAGACGGCAATCCCGTCGCGGCGACCTCCGTCGTGGTCTCGACCCAGCACGATGCGTCGCTCGGACAGGACGAGGTGCGGGAGCTCGTCCGTCCCTTCGTCGAGGAGGTGTTGCCGGACGGGTGGATGTGCCCGGAGGACGAGTTCTACGTCAACCCCACCGGCCGGTTCGTCGTCGGCGGCCCCGACGGCGATTGCGGGCTCACCGGACGCAAGATCATCGTCGACACCTACGGCGGCTCGGCCCCCCACGGCGGCGGCGCATTCTCCGGCAAGGATCCCACCAAGGTCGATCGCTCGGCCACCTATGCCGCCCGCTACCTCGCGAAGAACGTCGTGGCGGCCGGTCTGGCCGAGCGCTGCACGATCCAGGTCGCCTACGCCATCGGGGTGTCGAAGCCGCTCTCCGTCTACGTCGATACCGGCGGCACGGGACGGGCCGACGAATCGAAGCTCTCGGACGTCCTGCAGGAGCTGGTCGATCTGTCGCCGCGCGGCATCCGCGAGCGGCTCGGCCTCAGCCGGCCGATCTACGGCCGCACCGCCGCCTACGGTCACTTCGGCCGCGAGCCGGACGCCGACGGCGGCTTCTCCTGGGAGCGCACCGATCTGGTTCCCGATCTCAGGAGTGTATTCGGTGCTTGAGCCGGGCCGGGAGCGATACGGCCGCGACCCCGGCCAAGCATCGTCGGAGCCAGGCGCCCGTCGTGAACCTGGGGGCGGCGCGCTCTGGGAACTCGGTGTCCCGCCCGCCTTGACATTCCCCCGCTTTCGCAGGGGCAGGCTCCGCGCAAGCATGTCCTCGCGGAAGCGGGGGCAGGAATCCATGCGTCGCGGGAATGCCGGCGTCTCTGGATTCCCGCTTTCGCGGGAATGACGGCTGGGAGGCGCCCTTGGGAACGCGGGCGTCCCGCTCACCCTGGTCATTCCCGCGAAAGCGGGAATCCATGCATTCCTGGGAACGCGGGCGTCTCGCCCGCAACGGGCCGGAGGCCCGCCACATGGCACAGTGGGCGGGACGCTCCATTCCCGGGACGCGCCGTCCGCAGGGGGCCGGCGTCGCGGAATCAGAAGCCGGTTGGTGAATGATCCCTCCCATACGGAGGGAGAACGAGTACCCGGCCCTGTGCCGGGCCACCCATCGAACCATCAGCGAAGCGTGAGAGATGACGACCAGCAAAGACTTCAAGGTCAGGGACCTGGCCCTCGCCGAGTGGGGACGCAAGGAGATCGCCATCGCCGAGACGGAGATGCCCGGCCTGATGGCGTTGCGCGACGAATACGGCGCGGAGCAGCCACTGGCCGGGGCGCGGATCGCCGGATGCCTGCACATGACGATCCAGACCGCGGTGCTCATCGAGACCCTGGCCGCGCTCGGCGCCGAAGTGCGCTGGAGCTCGTGCAACATCTTCTCCACCCAGGACCAGGCCGCGGCGGCGGTGGCCGCCGCCGGCGTCCCCGTCTTCGCGTGGAAGAACGAGACCGAGGACGAGTTCTGGTGGTGCATCGACCGCTCCATCGAAGGCCCGGAGGGCTGGCGCCCGAACCTGATCCTCGACGACGGCGGCGACCTGACCGCGGTCATGCACGAGAAGTACCCGGCGCTGATGGACGGAGTGCGCGGCCTGTCCGAGGAGACCACCACCGGCGTGCAGCGCCTCTACGAGATGGAGAAGGCCGGCACCCTCCGGGCTCCGGCCATCAACGTCAACGACTCGGTCACCAAGTCGAAGTTCGACAACCTCTACGGATGCCGCGAGAGCCTGGTGGACGGCATCAAGCGGGCCACCGACGTCATGATTGCCGGGAAGATCGCGGTGGTGTGCGGATTCGGCGACGTCGGCAAGGGCTCGGCGGAGAGCCTGAGAAGCCAGGGCGCGCGGGTCGTGGTCACCGAGATCGACCCGATCTGCGCCCTCCAGGCGGCGATGCAGGGATACGAGGTCCGCACCATGGACGAGGCGGCGCCGCTCGGGGACGTCTTCGTGACCGCGACCGGCAACGTCGACGTCATCACCATCGACCACCTGCGGCGGATGAAGGATCGCGCCATCGTGTGCAACATCGGCCACTTCGATTCCGAGATCCAGATCGAGGCGCTGCGCAACTACCGGTGGCACAACGTGAAGCCGCAGGTCGACGAGGTCGAGCTTCCGGACGGGCGGCGGCTCATCGTTCTGGCCGAGGGGAGGCTGGTCAACCTCGGCTGCGCGACCGGACACCCGAGCTTCGTGATGAGCGCATCGTTCACCAACCAGGTGCTCGCCCAGATCGAGCTGTGGCGGCACCCCGAGCGCTACGGGAGAAAGGTGTACGTGTTGCCGAAGCAGCTCGACGAGAAGGTCGCGGCGCTGCATCTCGACAAGCTGGGGGTCCGGCTCACGAAGCTGAACGAGAAGCAGGCGCGATACATCGGCGTCGATCCGGCGGGACCGTTCAAGCCGGAGTACTACCGGTACTGAGCCCGCGCGGACCGTGCTGCCCCGGGCCCGCGGGCGGTCACGGCTTCGATCGCCGCCGTCAGTCGCGCGCGCCCTGTGATTTCCAGATCCCGCGGGCGATCTTCCGCGCCCGTTCAAGCTGTGAGAGCGTCAGGTATTCCGCGACCGATTCCCGCAGATCCGGCCCCATCTCGAAGTCGTTGGCGGCCGCCACTCCGTACCAGGCGTAGGCAAGCACGTAGTCCCTTTCCACGCCGTACCCCGCCCGGTACAGATGCCCGATGTTCGCCTGTGCCTCCGCGTTCCCCTGTTCGGCGGACTTGCGAAACCATTCCATCGCCTTCGCGTAGTCCCGCTCGACGCCCCTGCCCTCCCCGTACATCATGCCGAGGGAGAGCTGTGCGCCCGGATCGCCCTGGGCGGCTGCGAGATTGAGCCAATGCAGGGCGGCCTCGTCGTCACGATCCACACCGACGCCCCCGGCGTACATCTCTCCGAGGTTCCTCTGAGCGCTCTGCAGCCCCTTCTCCGCCGCGGAGCGGAACAGCTCGACCGCACGTTCGAGATCCTGTTCCAGGCCCTGCCCGCGGACGTACAGCACCCCGAGCCCGTTTTCGCCGAGCGGGTCTCCGCGCGCGGCGAGCGCTGCAAATTCGCGGCGCGCGGTCTCGAAGTCTCCCTCTTCAGCGGCTCGGACCGCCGCCTCGAAGTCAGCGGCACCGACGCACACCGGCAACAGGACAAAAAACGTAACGACGATCTTCTCGATGGCTCGCGACAGCGCCGTGGATCCGTACGGTCCTTTGCCGGCGGCCACCGCGGCTCGCGTACGGTGCGTGGCTCGGCCGCACGCAGTACGCGTATCGGAACGGTCGATCAGATCGCTCTCCAGCAGCGTCCGGGCACTAGGGCAGCCGGGGAGAGAGGAACGGCGATGACGGCAATCGTGGTGGTCATCATGCGTAACGAATCCGCGCGGTTCCACTCGGAGGCTTTCTCTGAGCGGATCGGCAAGGATTGGTCGGGGCGAGAGGATTTGAACCTCCGACCACCTGAACCCCATTCAGGTGCGCTACCAGGCTGCGCTACGCCCCGATGACGAGAGAATACCCGATCGGTTCAGCGTTTGAGAATGATGAGGACATCCTCGAGCTCCGTGCGGAACTGGCGGATGATCTGGCGACTCTGGTTCGCGTCGAGCCTCACCTCCTCACCGGAGAGCCGCCGGCGAGCGCCCCCGATCGTGAATCCATGTTCGTAGAGGAGACTTCGGATCTGCCTGATGAGCATCACGTCCTGCCGCTGGTAGTAACGCCGGTTTCCACGGCGCTTCAGTGGCGCGAGCTGCGGAAACTCCTGCTCCCAGTAGCGCAGGACATGCGGTTTCACGCCGCAGAGGTCGCTGACCTCGCCGATGGTGAAGTAACGCTTCCCCGGAATGACCGGAAGAACGCTATCTGTTGATGTCTCCAGCATAGGTCTCCACGCGGGCCTTCAATTTCTGTCCGGCACGGAAGGTGACGACGCGGCGTGCAGTGATCGGAATGTCTTCCCCGGTCTTGGGATTTCGTCCCGGGCGTTCGTTCTTGTTTCTCAGGGCAAAGTTGCCGAACCCCGACAGCTTGACCTGATCACCTGCCTCCAGGGTGGCGCGCACCTCTTCGAAGAAGATCTCGACCAGATCCTTGGCCTCGCGCTTGTTCAGGCCGAGATCCTCGTAGATCCTCTCCGCCATGTCAGCTTTCGTGAGCGTCATTTCATTCCCTCGGCACCGCTCCTACCGACCTGCTCAAGGACTCCAGTATCGCGACCAGTGCCGTGTTGACCTCCGTATCGTCAAGGGTGCGGGATGGCGACTGGAAGGTCAAGCCCAATGAAATGCTTTTCATCCCTGAATCAATGCGTTCGCCGTGATACACATCAAACAGCTCTAACTTATGCAACACATCGACACCGGATTGTCCGATGCATTCCCGGACCGCCGAGGAGGTGATCGCCTCCGGCAGCACGAGCGAAAGATCCCGTCGTACCGCGGGAAACTTCGACAATGCCCGGAATTTCGGGAGGCTGCCCGTGGCGGCGGCATCGAGAAAGAGCTCGAACAGCACCGCCCCGTCGAGCCTGAATCCGGAGGCCAGCGCGGGATGGAGCGTACCCATGATACCGATACGCTCGCCGCCTCGAACGATCACCGCGATCTGGCCCGGATGCAGCGCCGGATGGGACCCCGCGATGAACTCGACCGCCTGTCCCGACAACGCGAGCAGCGCTTCGACGTCGCCCTTGACGTCGTAGAAATCGACGGGCCGGGACTCATGCGCCCACTGCTCGGGGACCGCCGCTCCTACCGCGATCCCGCCGATCATCGGCGGCTGGTGGAGCTCGCCGCCATCGTCGATGAAGACGAGCCCGGTCTCGAACAGCCGCACCCGAGGCTGCTGGCGGTTGACGTTGTACGCCGCGGCGCCGACGAGGCCAGGCCACAGCGTCGTGCGCATGATCCCCATGTTCGAGGCGATAGGGTTGGCGAGCGCGACGCCTTCGAGCCCCGGCGCGATGCGCGCCTGCAAGTCCGCGTCCACGAAGCTGTAGGTCACCGCTTCGTGGTACCCGCGGTCCACGAGCAACCCGCGGATACGTCCGACGTCGACATGGCTCTCCGCCTCCGCGGCAATGTCCAGTCCGGCGACGGGCGCCGCCCCCGGCAGGTTCTCGAAGCCGACGATCCGCGCGATCTCTTCAATGAGATCGATCTCCGCCGCAACGTCCGGACGATATGGCGGCGGGGTCACGGTCCAGCCCTCTTGCGCCTCCTCCACCCGCATCCCGAGGCGGACGAGGACATCGTGGACTTCATGCGCCGGGATTTCGGCTCCGAGCACGCGCCCGATGCGCGTGCGCCGCAACGTGACGGATCCGGCGCTCGGGAGATGCCCGCCGGCAACCGCTTCGGCCACCGGGCCCGGCACGCCCCCGGCGATCCCGAGGAGCAGTCCAGTGGCCCGCTCCATCGCGTCCCGTTGCAGGTCCGGCGAGACGGTGCGTTCGAAACGGTGCGAGGCATCGGTGTGCATTGCGCGGCGCCGTGCCTCCAGCGCGATGCCGCGCGGCTCGAACCACGCGCTTTCGAGGAAGACGTCCCGGGTCTCGCCGGTGACCCCGCTTTCGAGCCCGCCCATGATTCCAGCGAGCGCCACCGGCCGCGACTCGTCGGCGATCACCAGAGAGTGGGCGTCGAGCGCGACGGTCGAACCGTCGAGGAGGGTCAGCGACTCGCCGGCGCGGCCGTCGCGGACCCGGATCCCGGTGTCGAGGCGGCCGAGATCGAACGCATGCATCGGCTGTCCGAGCTCCAGCATGACGTAGTTGGTGACGTCGACCACCGCCGACAGCGGGCGCACTCCGCAGCGTCGCAGTCGCTCCGTCATCCAGAGCGGGCTTTTCGCCGTCGGGTCGATGCCCCGGATCACGCGACCGACGTAACGCGGGCAGCGCACGGGCGCGTCGAGCACGACCGGCAACGCGTCGTCGGCGCGGGGCTCCACCGCCGCCGCGGGCTCGGGCGGGCGCGCCTCGACGTTGCTCGCGGCCGCGACCTCGCGGGCGATCCCGGCGATGCACAGGCAGTCGCCGCGGTTCGGCGTGACCCCGACCTCGATGACCGTATCATCGAGCCCGAGCGCCTCGACCAGATCCATGCCGGGTGGCGCATCGATCGCGAGATCCAGGATGCCGTCGGCCTCTTCCCCGAGACCCAGCTCGCGGGCTGAAAACAGCATTCCCTCCGAGGTTTCGCCCCGGATCCGGCTCTTGCGGAGCTTCGAACCGCCAGGAAGCCGCACCCCGACCCGCGCGAAGGCCGAGCGCATACCGACGCGCACGTTGGGCGCTCCGCACACGACGTTGCGCGTCTGCCCGCCGCCGTCGTCGACGGTACAGATCGACAGCTTGTCGGCTCCGGGGTGCGGCGCAATCCCGACGACCTCCGCGATCACCACGCCCTCGATCATTCCGGTGACCGGTTCGACCGATTCGACCTCGAAACCGGCCGCGGTCAGCCGCGCGGCGAGTGCATCCGTTCCGATCGTCGGATCGACCCATTCCCGGATCCAGCGCTCGCTGAACTTCATGCCGACCTTCCCGCGCTAGCTGAACTGCTTCAGGAATCTGAGGTCGTTCTCGAAGAACGATCGCAGATCGTCGACCCCATAGCGGAGCATCGCGAGACGCTCCATCCCCATCCCGAACGCGAACCCGATGTAGCGCTCGCTGTCGATCCCGCAGTTTTCGAGCACCTTCGGATGCACCATCCCCGAGCCGAGTACCTCGAGCCAGCCCCGTTCGCCGCGGATGTCGACCTCGGCCGAGGGCTCGGTGAACGGGAAGTACGAGGGACGGAACCGCACCTCCAGATCGTCGGCCTCGAAGAAGTGGCGCAGGAATTCGTGAAGGATCCCTTTGAGATGGGCGAAGCTCACGTCCTCCCCGACCATCAGTCCTTCGATCTGGTGGAACATCGGGGTATGGGTCTGATCGGAATCGCAGCGGTACACCCGGCCGGGGGCGATGATCCTGAGAGGTGGCCGGCGTGATTGCATGACCCGTACCTGCACCGGCGAAGTGTGGGTACGCAACAAGCGTCCGTCCGGGAAATAGAAGGTATCCTGCATGGCGCGCGCGGGGTGGTGGGCCGGGATGTTGAGGGCTTCGAAGTTGTAGTAGTCGTCTTCGATCTCCGGGCCTTCCACGACATCGAAGCCCATCGCACGAAACAGGGAAGAGACACGCTCGATCGTACGGGTGACGGGATGCAGGCCGCCGCTCGACTGGCCGCGTCCCGGCAGGGTGACGTCGATGCGCTCCGATGCGAGCCTCGCCTGGAGGGCGTCCGCGGATAGCGCCGACTTGCGCGCATCGAGGGCCTGCCGGATGGCCCGCTTGCCGTCGTTGAGCCGCTTCCCGGCCTCCGGGCGCAGTTCGGGCGCCAGTGTGCCGATGGCCCTCGATTCCGCCGTCACCCGGCCCTGCCGTCCGAGGAAACGGACGCGCACGTCCTCGAGCACGCCGAGACTCTCCGCCGCGGCGACCGCCGCCTGCGCTTCCCGGACGAGATCATCGACCCGGTCGTTCATTGCGGCGACTCCATACGCAGAAAAGGGGAAAGGACTTTCGGCCTTTCCCCTTCATCGACGACTTCCCGCCACCGCGGCGGATGGCGTCTCAGAGGCTGGTCCTGGCCTGCTCGGCAAGCTGGGCGAACGCACCCTTGTCGAAGACCGCGAGATCGGCGAGGACCTTGCGATCGACTTCGATGCCCGCCTTGCCGAGACCGCTCATGAACCGGCTGTAGGAGAGTCCGTTCTCCCGGGCCGCAGCGTTGATGCGCACGATCCACAAGGCGCGAAACTGGCGCTTGCGCTGGCGCCGGTCCCGGTACGCCATCTGCCCCGCGCGGATTACGGCCTGCTTCGCGACTCGGAATACGTTCTTGCGCCGCCCCCGATAGCCCTTGGCCTGGGCGATGATTTTCCTGTGCCGGACGCGTGCCGTCACTCCCCGTTTGACACGTGGCATCGACTCTCTCCTAGCTGTAGGGCAGCATCCGCTCGACGCCGGGGGTGTCCGCCGCCGCCACCACCTCGTGATGCCGCAGATGCCGTTTTCGCTTGGTGCTCTTCTTCGTCAGGATATGACGGCGGTACGACTGGTTGCGCTTGAACCGCCCTCCCGACATGCGCCTGAAGCGCTTTGCCGCAGCGCGGCTCGTCTTCATCTTGGGCATGTCCCAACCCGCTCCCTCATGCTGTACCGGCTACTTCGCCGGCACGACCCGACGGATCATTTCCTCGGCGTCAGCACCATCGAAAGGCGCCGGCCTTCCATTCTCGGATACTGCTCGACCTTCGCCAGTTCCTGCAGATCGGCTTCGACCCGCTGCAGGAGCTTGGCTCCGAGTTCCTGGTGACGCATCTCCCGGCCCCTGAACCACAGCGTCACCTTCGTCTTGTCACCATGCGACAGGAACCGTTTCAGGTTGCGCAGCTTCGTCTGGTAATCGGCTTCCTCCGTCCCCGGCCGGAACTTGATTTCCTTGACCTGAACGTGCGACTGCTTTTTCCTCGCGGCAGCGCGACGCTTGCTCTGCTGGAAGAGAAATTTCCCGAAGTCCATCAGCCGGCAGACCGGCGGCTCCGCATTCGGTGATATCTCAACGAGATCAAGTCCCGCCTCATCGGCCATGTCCAGAGCCTCGCTCCGGCCGACGATGCCGATCTGCCCTCCCTCCTCCGAGATGAGTCGTACCGTTTCGGCGAAAATTTCGCCGTTGATCCGATTTCGTTTTTCCGCGGCGATCTGTCACATCTCCCAAATGTCAGAAGTCAGGAAGGCAAGGGTCGCGCTCGATGCAGACGCGCCTCCTGCCACCTCGTCCACCGGCATCAAGCGTGTGGGCCGAGCCGTGCGGGTTTCCGGCAACCGCAACAACCAAGCCGCGCGAGTCTACTGACGGAACAGGTGAGACTCAAGCCGCCTCGCGAAAATCGCCCGGTCGTCTCGCATGGCCCCCCTCCCGATACCTGCATTCCGGAACCCGCCCTCCGACGCTCGGAGATACGCTTCCCCCTTCGGGGAAGAGGCGGAGACGGGGTGGCCGGACCCGGAACAAACGGGCGATCCCGCCGGGAAAGGTATTCCTGCGATGGTGTCCGGTATGGTAGGCGCGAGTGGGATTGAACCACCGACCCCCACGATGTCAACGTGGTGCTCTACCACTGAGCTACGCGCCTGTCGAGGACGGGAAACGATACCGAGTCGAGCCCGCGCCCGCAAGAGCGGAATCGTCCAGGATCCATCAGTGCCGGGTGACGAGCCGGTCGCCGAATCAATCGTCACCGGCCACCACCGCGAGCCCCGTCTCACGGAGTCCACGTATCTGATCACGTATACGGGCCGCCTCCTCGAATTCGAGGTTCGCGGCGTGCCTGTACATCTGCTGCTCAAGCTTGCGCAGACGTGCGGCGAGCACCGAGGGCGTCATGCTCGCGTACTCGCCGATCGATTCCGCCACCTTCGCGAAGCGCCGCAGCGAGCCAAGCGCGCCGGGCGCTCCCGCGTGCGCGCCCTCCATGATGTCCGCCACCGCCTTGCGGATCCCCTTGGGGGTAATCCCGTGCGCCCGGTTGAACTCGATCTGCTTCCTCCGGCGCCGGTTCGTTTCGTCGATCGCGCGCTGCATCGAGCCGGTGACGGTGTCCGCGTAGAGGATCGCGGCGCCGTTGATGTTGCGGGCCGCCCGGCCGATGGTCTGGATCAGCGAGCGGTCGGAGCGCAGGAATCCTTCCTTGTCGGCGTCCAGCACCGCGACCAGTGACACTTCCGGCATGTCCAGGCCCTCGCGCAGCAGGTTGATCCCAACCAGCACGTCGAATTTGCCCAGCCGCAGGTCACGGATGATCTCGACCCGCTCCACGGTATCGATGTCGGAGTGCAGGTACCGCACCCGCACCCCGTGCTCGGCGAGGTAGTCCGTCAGATCCTCGGCCATCCGCTTCGTCAGCGTCGTCACCAGCACCCGCTCGCCGGCATCGGTGCGGCGGTGGATCTCGGAGAGCAGGTCGTCCACCTGGGTCGAGGCGGGACGCACCTCGACGTGGGGGTCGACGAGCCCGGTCGGGCGGACGAGCTGCTCCACCACCTCTCCCGCGTGCCTCTCTTCGTAGGGTCCCGGCGTCGCGGACACGAAGACCGTCTGGGGGGCGAGGCGTTCGAACTCGTCGAAGCGTAGCGGCCGGTTGTCGAGCGCCGACGGGAGACGGAATCCGTACTCGACCAGCGTTTCCTTGCGCGAGCGGTCGCCGCGGTACATGCCCCCGAGCTGCGGCACGGTGACGTGGCTCTCGTCGATGAACAGGAGCGCATCGGACGGAAGGTAGTCGAACAGGGTCGGCGGCGGCTCGCCGGGGCGGCGGCCCGAGAGGAAACGCGAGTAGTTCTCGATCCCCTTGCAGTGGCCGATCTCGGTCATCATTTCGAGGTCGAAGCGGGTCCGTTGCTCCAGACGTTGCGCCTCGACGAGCTTGTTCGCTGCACGGAGCGCCGCGAGGTGCTCGATCAGCTCTTCCTTGATGGCTTCGATGGCCTCCAGCACCCGCTCGCGCGGCGTGACGTAGTGGCTCTTGGGATAGATCGTGAGTCTGGGCACGCGGCGGACGATTTCTCCGGTCAGCGGATCGAAATGGCTCAGGCTCTCGATCTCGTCGTCGAAGAGCTCGATGCGCACCGCGTCCTTCTCCGACTCCGCCGGATACACGTCGATGACCTCGCCGCGCACCCGGTACGTTCCCCGGTGCAGCTCGACCTCGTTTCGCGTGTACTGCATCTCGGCGAGGCGCCGGAGGATGAAGCGCTGGTCGACGGTCTCGCCCCGGACCAGGTGCAGCACCATCCCGTGATATGAGACCGGGTCCCCGAGGCCGTAGATCGAGGACACGGTGGCCACGATGATGCAGTCGCCGTGCTCCAGCAGCGCCTTCGTCGCCGAGAGCCGCATCTGCTCGATGTGGTCGTTGATCGAGGCGTCCTTCTCGATGTAGGTGTCGGTGGAGGGGACGTAGGCTTCCGGCTGGTAGTAGTCGTAGTAGGAGACGAAGTACTCGACGGCGTTGTCGGGGAAGAACTCGCGCATCTCCCCGTAGAGCTGCGCGGCCAGGGTCTTGTTCGGAGCGAGTACCAGAGCCGGCCGCCCTGCCCTTTCGATGACCTTCGCCATCGTGAACGTCTTTCCGGAGCCGGTGACCCCGAGGAGCGTCTGGTGGGCCAGCCCGGCCCCGATCCCCTCGATGAGCCGCTCGACCGCGGCGGGCTGGTCGCCGGCCGCGGCGAAGTCGGAGACGACGGCGAGGGGTCGGGTGCTCATGGACGCAGGAATGTCATGGATGCAAATCGCACAATGTCACGACGGTCGAACGATGCGGACACATGGGCCGCCTGCCGGCGGCGGCGACAGGGGCATACCAAGAGGTACCCTAACCCCGAATCTTGTGAACGGCGCGGGATGCGCAGCTTTCAGGCGCCGGCAGGACAGCCGATCCGAGCGGGAGAATTCGTTGACCGCCTCCCGTGCGGCGCGTAGCATACGCCACTTTCCCTTCCCCGGTAGCTCAGTCGGTAGAGCGGGTGACTGTTAATCACTAGGTCGGCGGTTCGAGCCCGTCCCGGGGAGCCAAATAAAACAAGAAGTTATGGGAGATCCGGTGACTCGAAGAAATCAGGTGGTCACCACGGAGTAAATCCGCGGACGTTTCAGCATTCACCACCGAGCCGACACGCATAACGAAATCGCCGCAACAAGCCGGCCTTGGCTGCGAGCAGCACCTTCGACATCCTCATCGCCGCCCGCGAGCTCGAAGCGGTCGGGGTCGAGCGTCTCCAAACCGATGCCATCGCCGGTACGGTCCGCCAAGCTACCGCCGACCGGGAAGCACTCACGAAAGCCGACCTTGCCGGGCTCGAAACCCAGCTCAGGAACACCCTCGCCACAAATACGGCTCCTGCCAGCCTTCGCGCCGAGATCGGGACCCTCCGATGGGCCGTCGGCTTGCTCGCGGCCGTCATGTTCGCCGTCGGCCTTCGCGTGTTCGGCCTCATCTGACCGCTCGCCGCACACCGGACCACTCGATCCCCTTTCAAGGGACATGTCAGGCGGGTTCACCTCAGCCATCGGGACCGAACGACCGGTGCCCCCGGACCACTAGTCCCGGCAACCCCTGCGTGGAGCCGAGCCGTGCCGCGGCGGATTCGCGGCCGAGCCTCGCGAGCTCGGTCATCGACCTGGAACGGATTGCACCGGTGGGGCAGATCTCCTCGCAGACGCACGGCAGGTGCAGCAGTGGCGAGATCGGCTTTCGTAGTGTGGTCGGAGCGGTTCGTTCATCGGATACCCCGAATCCCGGCGCCCTGAAAGACGGCTATGCCGGACATGAGCTCCGTGTGGATCAGGCCCTTGATCGATCACGGATGCCGGCCTCCGCAAGCGCCCGCTCGACCAGATCGGCGATGCCCAGCACCGGGGCCCATCTGCACAGGTACCCGACGTCGAGTCCATGGCCGCACAGCTCGATCACCCCCTGAACGTCACGCCACTGCCGTTCCGATATCCCGCTGCCGCGGCGGTACCACCGGAGCTTGGCGAGGATCGTGTCTTCGGCCGATGCAATCCACAGGCGCCGGGTCCTCCGGGCATCGCCGATCGGCTCCGATACACGTCTGGCGCGCACGCCGGCTTCGTATTCGGAGTCGGCCGCAACGAATACGTCGATCTTCAGACCCGTACCGAAGTGGACGAGATTGAAACTCGATCGACATCGCACGGCTTCGCGGATCGATTCCTCGTCGACGAAGTGGTCCGCCTCCAGGGCGGTGCGGATCACGCTCGCGTGCTCCTCGCGCAGGTCCGCGATCACGTCGACGTCGTTCGTCGCCCGAAAGCGGCCGTGCACCGTACTCGCAACGGAGCCGCCCACGTACCAGGAGACCTCCAGCCGATCGAGAAGGTCGATCAGCGGCGTCAGGGCGATGGTGAGATCATCGTTCCCGTCCATCCCACGGCTTCCTGGTGGCGCTCCACGTCCCGGGCGAGCGCGGCACCGTAATTCTCCTCGATCCAGAGGAGCCGTACCGCGCGCTCGTCGAGACCGGGGTTCCGTGCCTGCAATGCAGCGCGAGAGAGGGCGATCATCGACCGGCTGAACCGCAGCCCCGCCCGGAGCCGGCCACCGGCCCCCATGCGGCGCAAGGCATCGAGCTGCGCTTCGTCGGCAGCGCGTCCCGTGTCGCGCAGGAGGTCGGAGCGCCCGTCGATCAATCGGAACCTCCGTATGGTTCCATCATGCATCGCTTCGACCGGCCGGCAGGTGGACTACTCCTCCCTCGGCGATCCCGAAAGCGAAGCGTTCAAGGGAAAGCTGCTCGTTCACGTTCGGCCACGCCAGCACGCCGCCCCGCACCTCCAGGTAGCGGTCGAGATGGGCAGGAGGCGGGAGAAGTGCATCGGCGCGGCGCATCCCTTCGGCGATGGCTTCGGCTTGGCGGCGCTCGATGCCGGCCGCTTCGATGTCCTGGACGGCGGAAAGGGCGTCGAAGATACTGGCGGTCATGGCGGTGTCTCCGGTGGTGGCCGGGCCGATTGATTGCTTGTTGACCCTGATCATAGTCTCCGGGAAACCCTTGGCGGTCCAGTTGGGCGTGTGTCGTGTGTCGCGAAAACCGAGGCGCTGCCCGCGCTTGGTGGCGGTATCTTCGTCGGTGATCGCATCAATGGACCCATCCGCCACGATACCATCGCTTCATGAACGCGATCTGCGGGTTGCATCTGCGCGATGGCGCCATCTGTGAGATGCCGGGCGAGGCGGGTGAATGGGGACGGGCTGGACGCCATGCTGGCGGCGCTCGGCGGCCACGGGGAGGGCGGCGCGCGGTGGACGGAGGGCATGGCGGGCCTGGGGTGCCGGCGCCTTTCCGCATCCGCCACCGGGAAAGACCGGGTCGAAGCCGCGCTGTGCTTCGACCGTGACGCGGGCCTGGTCCTGGCCGCGGACGCCGGCCGACGACCGAGGGGCGTTCTGCGCCGAGCTCGGCGTGTCCGGCGCGGAACGCTCCGGCCTGACACGGACGGCGACCTGATCCTCCGGGTCTGGACCCGCTGGGGGCGGGACTGCCCGAACCACCTGCTCGGCGACTACAGCCTTTGCCGTATGGGACGCGCGCCACCGTCGGCCGTCCTGCGCTTGGGACCCCGTCTGCGTGCGGTCCTTCTACTACGCCCGGACGCCGGACCGCTTCATCTTCGCCAGCTCGGTGGAAGCGGTCCTCGCCGCGCCGGGAGTCTCCTGCGAGCTGGACGAAGCCACGGTGGCGGCGTTCCTGACCAGAATCGGCTTCTGGTCGCCAGACCGCACGTTCTTCCGGGGATTGCGCAAGCTGCCCCCCGGCTATGCGCTCACGGTCGAGGGCGACGCGACGCGGCTGGACCGGTACTGGCGCTCGGAACAGGCGCCGAAGACCCGGCCGACCACGGACGCAGTCCACGCGGAAGCGTTCGTGGACCTTTTCTCGCGGGCGGTGAAGGACCGTCTGCGAGGCGCGGACCCCGTGGGCGTCCATCTGAGCAGCGGGTTGGATTCGTCCTCCGTCGCGGTGCTCGCGACCCGCGAGCTGCGGCGCCAGGGCCGTCCGCCGCCGCTCGCCTTCTGTTGGCTGCCGGAGCTCGGCGGCCGGCTGCCCCGCGAGGATCATGCGCGGAAATACGCCCTCATCGATGCGGTCTGCGAACAGGAAGGGCTGCAGGTCTTCCACCGGTTTCCCGGACCCGAAGACGTGCTCACCGTCCTCCGGCACGACGTCGTCCATTCGGGCGTAAACATCTCAAGTCGTGCAGCGATGCGCCGCGCAACGAGGCGTGCGCGTGCTGCTGTCGGGGTGGAGCGGGGACGAGGGTGTGTCCTGCAAGGGCCGCGGATACTACGAGAGCCTGCTGCTCCGCGGACATCGGGCGAGGCTCTGCGCCGAATTTCGCGCAAATGGCAAGGGGCTGCGCCGCCTCCTGGCGGAGGTGCTGCTGTCGATTGCGCATCCGAACTTGCTCCACAGCCTCCACCGGCTGTTTCGGGGCAAGGATCCGCGCCGCCGGCGCTGACTCATCGATCCGGCGTTGCTTCGGAGTCGTTCCGTTTTCGTGGGCAGTACGCGGTAGACAGCGACCGGCGTGGACGGTCAGACTCCCCCGGACCCCGTGCCGGGTTGGAGCGAGCCATGTCCACGACACGCCGGTCCAGTACCCGCCCATCCCCTGCGGGCGAGGCAACTTCCGCAGCGTCCGCCTCGACGGCTGTCTCTACGTGGACAAGACCCGCTTCATCCGCACCCTGGAGCAGGAGCGCTTCGTGTTCTTCATCCGTCCGCGGCGCTTCGGCAAGACGCTGTGGCTCACCATGCTCGACGCCTACTACGATCGCACCGTGGCCGACGAGTTCGACGCCGTCTTCGCCGGCACCGACATCGGCAGGGAGCCCACGGGCAACCGCAGCCGCTACGTGGTGCTGTACTTCGACTTCCCCGCGTTCAAGCAGGCGTTGCCGACCCTGGAGGAGAGCTTCGACGAGCACTGCACCCTCGATGTCCAAGACACCCTGTGGCGCAACCGCGACCTGTTCGACGAGGACGCGGCGCGCGCCATCCTGCAGCGACGGTCGATCAGCGGTCAATTGGACGAGCTGTTCCTGTACACCCGGGACCGCCGCATCCCGCTCTACGTGATGATCGACGGTACGACAACTTCGCCAACACCATCCTCGCCCACCGGGGGGCGGAGGCGTACCACTCGTTCACCCACGGCGAGGGCTTCTTCGGCAACTTCTTCGCCACCCTGAAGGCCGGTACAGGGCGGGCGCCATCGAGCGGCTGTTCGTGACCGGGGTGTCGCCGATCACCATGGACGACGTGACCAGCGGCTTCAACATCGGCGCCAACGTCAGCCTGCGGTCCGGGTTCAGCGAAGTCCTGGGCTTCACCGAGGCCGAGGTGCGGGACATGCTGGAGACGTACCGGCGCGCGGGCGTATTCGACCAGGACCCCGATGCCGTCCTCGCCCTGATGCGCGAGTGGTACGACGGCTACCGCTTCGCCAAGGGCGCGACCCGCGACCTCTACAACACCGACATGGTGCTTGTACTACTTGCGGGAGTCCATCGCCAACGGGACGCCACCGGACGAGTTCATCGACAGCAACATCCGCATCGACTACGGGAAGCTGCGCCACCTGCTGCTGGTCAACCGCCAGGCGAGTGCGCGTCCGGAGGACGCGGGTCCGGATGGATGCACCGGAGTACGTCCCCACCGGCGAGGCCGAGCTGAACGGCAACTTCGACCTGCTGCGCCAGGGGGTCGCCGAGGAGCGGGTGGACGTCCACATCCGGGACAGCTTTCCGCTGATGCGGCTGACCGAGCGGGAGAACTTCCTGTCCCTGCTGCACTGTTTCGGTCTGCTCGGCATCCGCGGGACGGTCGAGGGCAGGCCGCGTCTCGGCATCCCCGGCCAGAGCGTCAAGCGGCTGCTCTACGGCCACCTGCGCGAGGCCTTCGAGGACATGGGCGCGTTCACCGCCGACATCTACGCCCTGGAGCGGCGCATCCACGAGATGGCCTGCCGCGGCGCCTGGCGCCCGGTGTTCGACTACCTCGCCGACGCGGTCGCCCGCCAGAGCGGGGTGCGCGACTACATCGCGGGGGAGAAGGTGCTGCAAGGGTTCCTGGCCGCTTACCTCGGGACCACGGGGCACTTCGTGTTCCACTCGGAGCGGGAGCTCGGCGGGGGCTATGCCGACATCTGCCTGGCGCCGAACCTCGCGAGCTACGTGGTCGAGCTCAAGTACGTCAAGCGCGGCGAGCGGGGGGAGCGGGCGGTGGACGCGGCGGTGGAGGAGGCGAAGGCGCAGCTCCGCCGCTACCTGTCCGACGAGACGCTCGGGCGGCAGTATCCCACGGTGCGGTTCACGGGCCTGGCGCTCGTGTTCCACGGCTGGGAGCTGGTGCGGAGCGATGCCGTCCCGGCGCCGCTGAAGTAGTAATTTCCGCCAAGCCCGAAACGTCTTCCGCAGAACTTGTGGGTAGAAGCTAAAGAATGATGATCCGTTCCGTCACCGGGGGACATCGGAAAAGCAGTCCTGTGGAATGGTGGACGAGTCCCCTTCGGGCCGTGGGGGACACACCTGCTCAGGCAGAGGATCCTGGACCACCGCAATGCGCGCGCCTGCACCGGAGGGCAGCCCCCGTCAGCCGGCGCCCCCCGGGCCGAACGACCGGTGCGCCTGGACCATCAGCCCCGGCAACCCCTGCGTGGAGCCGAGCCGGGCCGCGGCGGATTCGCGGCCCAGCCTCGCGAGCTTGGTCATCGGGCCGGAGCGGATGGCGCCCGTCGGGCAGATCTCCTCGCAGGCGCGCGGCAGGTGCAGCGGGCGCTCGCGTCCCGGGGTCTGGCAGAAGTTGCACTTCTCCATCTTCCCCGCCGCGGCGGAGAGCTGAGGGGCGTTGAACGGGCAGGCCCAGGTGCAGAACCCGCAGCCGATGCACTTGTCCGGATCGACGACGACGATCCCGTCGTCGGCCCGCTTGTCGATCGCGCCGACCGGGCACGCGCTGCGGCACGGGGCGTCGCCGCAGTGCATGCAGGCCATCGACACGTTCATCGCCTGGACGTCGGGGAACGTCCCGCTCTCGATCTTCACCACCTCGCGCCACCGGGGGCCGACCTCGACCTCGTTCCAGCTCTTGCACGCGATCTCGCAGGCGTGGCATTTCACGCAGCGGGTGTGGTCGAAGTAGAAACCGTGTTGCATGACGCATCTCCTCCGGGCTTCAGCCCGTGGCCGTAATTCGCGGCTGGCCCGCGGTCGGCCGGCCGCTTACGCCGGGTATACCCTGACGTGCCACCGGCGGATTGCCGCCGCCGGCGCCGTCATGAATCGCCCCCCGCCGGCGCCGGGTACACCCTGACCTTGCACTCGTTGTAGCAGTTGGCCCCGGTGACGGGGCTCGTATGGGTGTCCATCAGGTTGTTCGAATGCGCGCCCTTCCCTCGCGCCACCGAGCCCATCGCCCAGTGCCCGAAGCCGTGCCCGTGCCGGACGCTCACGCATCCGGGCACCAGACCTTCCACGACTTGCGCCTTGATCCGGATCCTGTCCTTCGGGGATTCGACGATCACGTAGCCGCCGTCCTCGATGCCGTACTTCGCGGCGTCCGCCCGGTTGATCTCCACCCAGTTCTCGCCGCAGATCTCCATCAGGAGGGGGTTGTTCTGGGTGACGATGTTGCAGTGCATGCTGAGCTTCGAGTGGGTGAGCTGGAGGGGGAAGTCGGCGTCGGGCTTCACGCTGCGCTCCGACCACACCGGATAGGGGTCGAAGCCCGCGTCCTCGTACTGCTGCGAGCGGATCTCGATCTTCCCCGACGGGGTCGGCAGCCCCTCGGGCACGCGGTGGTAGCGCAGCTCGCCGGCCCAGAAGCCCTGCTCCTTCAGCGCGTCGAGCGACATCGGGACGTCCTTCATCATCAACTCGCCCCAATCCTCCCACTTCTCGTAGGGGAAGTACCGGCCGAACCCCATCTTCTCCGCCAGCGCCTTGACGATCTCGTAGGGCGGCTTCGCCTCCCCCACGCGCTCGACCACCGGCTGGCACAGCACCACCTCCGGGCCCTTCCACATGCCCTGGCGGATCTCCGCCTGCTCGTGGAACGAGGTCTCCGGCAGCACCACGTCGCTCTCCAGCGCGGTCTCGCTCATGAACAGCTCGCAGGTCACCGCGAGCTCCAGGTGGGCGAACATCTCCTTCACCCGGTCCCGGTTCGGATCGCTCATCACCGGGTTGCTCGACTGCACGAACAGCCCCTTGACGGGATAGGGGTTGCCGTCGATGACCGCGTCGGGCAGGCGGGAGTTGGGGAGGTCCGGGGCGAGCGGGTAGCCCATCGCGACGTGCAGCGGGTCCTTCGAGGGCGCGGCCTTCGCGTCGTCGGGGATCTCGACCGGGGCGCCGAGCGGGGCCCAGTCCTTGAGCACCAGGTTGCCCGGCTTGTCCACCTCGCCGCAGATGGCGTCGAGGAGGTAGCAGGCGCGGCCCGCGTCGGCGCCGTTGGTGTAGTAGCCGGAGCCCTTGAAGATCGCCGACATCGCCGGCTTGGTGGTCGCGAACTCGCGCGCGATGCGCCGGATGCGGCCAGCCTCGATGCCGGTGATCGGCTCCGCCCACTCCGGGGTGTAGCCGCGCTCGCGCAAATGCTCGCGGAACCCGTCGAAGCCCTCGCAGTGGCGGGAGACGAAGTCCCGGTCGAAGAGGTCCTGCTCGACGATGGCGTGGCACATCGCAAGGGCCAGGGCGCCGTCCGCGCCGGGCCGGATGGGAAGCCACTCGTCGGCCTTCTGCGCGGTCTCGGTGAAGTTGGGGTCGACGACCACCAGCTTGCAGCCCCGCTTCTTCGCCTCGATGAGCTCCCGGCTCTCCCACAGCCCCTGGTTGGCCCCGAGGTTGTTCATCCCCCACAGGATCACGTAGCGGGAGTGGATGAAGTCGTGCATGGGAAAGACGTGGCCGAACAGGGTGAGGCAGGCCGAGCGCCGGTCCTGCTCGCAGCCCGACGTATGCGTGTACATGTTCGGGCTGCCGTAGAGGTCCCGCAGCAGATGCCAGTAGAAGACGGTGTTCGGGTCGTGGTGGCAGGTGAACGCGACCGCCTCCGGCCCCCACCGCTCCTTGATCTCGGCCAGCTTGCCGGCGATGAAGTCCAATGCTTCGTCCCAGGACGCGCGCCGGAACCGGCCCGGCTCCCCCTTCGGGTTGGTGCGCAGCATGGGGTACTTCAACCGATCCGGGTCCTGCACCACCCACCCGCTCGCCATCCCCTTCGCGCAGCGCGAGCCGATGTTGTTCGGGGCCCGGGAGTTCCCCTTGTGGTAGACGATCCTGCCGTCGCGGACGTACACCTCGGTCGGGCATTGCCACGGGCAGGTGTAGCAGAAGCTCTTGACGACCCGCGCCTGCTTGATGCGCGCGAGCTCGGCGGCGAGGTCGGTTTCGGCGGTGGCCATCGGGATCCCTCCGGCAATCGCGACGTTGCCCGGAGATGATAGCGCACGTCGTGAGCGGTATGCCCGGTTTTCGCGGAGCCGACGGGCCGCCGCGCAGCATGCCGCGCCGCACCGTGGACCCGGAAATGCTGCCGGATACCCCGAACACTGCGCCTTGCCGGCGCATCGTCGAGATGTCGGGAGGCGGAGCCGGAGGGATGCCACGGTGCGCTCCCGGATCGGCAGCGGGCGCATGACCGGCCTCGACCCGATCCGGTGGACGAATCAGGGCAGCACGCGAGACACCAGCGTACACACACCGGCTGCGGCGACAGTCGCCCCCGCAGGGCGGGCTTCCCACTCGCGATCGAATTCTTGATCGTTCCGGCCGAATAATCGTAGAGTATCCGATTGTTTTGGTCAGGTATTCGGCGGCATCGGAAATTCAGTGTCGCCGCACGCCCATCAGAGGAGAAACCGGCGCATGGACACCCCCAACGCCGAAGTCGACGCCCTGGTCCGGCGCGAGTACCGGCACGGCTTCGTGACCGAGCTCGAATCCGACACCGTCCCCCCCGGCCTCGACGAGGACGTCATCCGGCTCATCTCGCGCAAGAAGCGCGAGCCCGCGTTCCTCACCGAATGGCGCCTGCGGGCCTACCGCCACTGGCTCACCATGTCCGAGCCCCGCTGGGCGAACCTCCACCATCCCCCCATCGACTACGACGGGATCTCGTACTACTCCGCCCCGAAGTCGAAGGAGGACGGCCCGAAGAGCCTCGACGAGGTCGATCCGAAGCTCCTGGAGACCTACGAGAAGCTCGGGATCCCCCTGCATGAGCGCGCCGCCCTCGCAGGGGTGGCGGTGGACGCGGTGTTCGACAGCGTCTCCGTCGCCACCACCTTCAAGGACAAGCTCGCCGAACAAGGCATCGTCTTCTGCTCGTTCTCCGAGGCGGTGCGCGAGCACCCCGGGCTGGTCGAGGCGTACCTCGGCACCGTCGTGCCCTACACCGACAACTTCTTCGCGACGCTCAACTCCGCCGTGTTCAGCGACGGCTCGTTCTGCTACGTGCCCAAGGGCGTGCGCTGCCCGATGGAGCTCTCCACCTACTTCCGCATCAACGCGGCCAAGACCGGGCAGTTCGAACGCACCCTCGTCGTCGCGGACGAGGGGAGCTACGTGAGCTACCTCGAAGGGTGCACCGCCCCGGCCCGCGACGAGAACCAGCTCCACGCCGCGGTGGTCGAGCTGGTCGCCCTCGAAGGGGCGGAGATCAAGTACTCCACGGTGCAGAACTGGTACCCCGGCGACGAGCACGGCACCGGCGGCATCTACAACTTCGTCACCAAGCGCGGCGACTGCCGCGGCGCCGGCTCGAAGATCTCCTGGACCCAGGTGGAGACCGGCTCGGCCATCACCTGGAAGTACCCGAGCTGCATCCTGCGCGGGGACGGATCGGTCGGCGCCTTCTACTCGGTGGCCCTCAGCAACCTGCGCCAGCAGGCGGACACCGGCACCAAGATGATCCACCTCGGGCGCAACACCCGCAGCACCATCGTCTCGAAGGGGGTCTCGGCCGGGCACGGGCAGAACTCCTACCGGGGCCTCGTCCAGGTCGGCAAGGGGGCGGAGAACGCCCGCAACTACACCCAGTGCGACTCGCTGCTGATGGGCGACCGCTGCGGCGCGCACACCTTCCCCTACATGGAGGTGAAGAACCCGAGCGCGAAGGTCGAGCACGAGGCGACCACCTCGAAGATCGGCGACGACCAGCTCTTCTACTGCCGTCAGCGGGGCATCGGCGAGGAGGACGCGGTCTCGATGATCGTCAACGGGTTCTGCAAGGAAGTGTTCCGCGAGCTGCCGATGGAGTTCGCGGTGGAGGCGCAGAAGCTGCTTGAAGTCAGCCTCGAAGGTGCGGTCGGCTGACCCGGCCGGCGCGCGCCCCGGGCCGGAACCCCTGCCCTGCTCCCCGCCCTCTACTCCTACACCTTACTTGCTCACGGATCGGGAACAATGCTCGAAATCAAGGACCTTCGCGTTGCCGTGGACGGCAAGGACATCCTCGACGGGATCGACCTCCGGGTCGCACCGGGCGAGGTCCATGCGATCATGGGGCCGAACGGCTCGGGCAAGAGCACCCTCGCCCACGTGCTCGCGGGGCGCGACGGCTACGAGGTCACCGGCGGGGAGGTCTTCTTCGAGGGCCGTCCGTTGCTCGACCTCTCGCCGGAGGAGCGGGCCTGCGCCGGGATCTTCCTCGCCTTCCAGTACCCGGTCGAGATCCCCGGGGTGAACAACACCTACTTCCTCAAGGCCGCGGTCAACGCCGTGCGCAAGCACCGCGGGGAGCCCGAGCTCGATGCGATGGACTTCCTCACCCTGGTGCGCAAGAAGCTCGAAGTCCTGCACATGGACGAATCGCTGCTCAAGCGGGGGGTGAACGTCGGCTTCTCGGGCGGCGAGAAGAAGCGCAACGAGATCTTCCAGCTCGCGATCATGGAGCCGAAGCTCGCCATCCTCGACGAGACCGACTCCGGCCTCGACATCGACGCGCTCAGGGACGTGGCGGACGGCGTGAACGCGCTGAGGAGCCCGGAGCGGGCGACGATCCTCGTCACCCACTACCAGCGCCTGCTCGACCACATCGTCCCCGACCGCGTCCACGTGCTGAGCGGCGGACGCATCGCGACCTCCGGCGGGCAGGAGCTGGCTCTGGAGCTCGAATCGAAAGGCTACGAGTGGGTGCGGGAGGCGGCTGGCGCATGAGCGGCGGAGTCGCAGGCGCGCTTCGCCGCCTTGCTCGGGGTCTCCGTCCGCACGCTCCAGGACCGGGAACAGGGCCGGCCGCCGGGCTCCCTCGGGCGCCGCGCGCACCCTCTTGCTGATCGCGTACATGAATCTGGAGGCTCTGCTCAAGGTGGCCTGACGCTCACGCGCAGTCCCGTCGCCGGCCCGGCTTCCCGCTGTCGGTCCCGGCCGATACCGGGCGGACCCGCCTCGATGACGTGGCCGAAACGCTCGCGGTCGGGGCTCGGCTCGGGCGACGGATGCGCCTCGGCCCGATGACACCTGCACCGGCGAGGAGTATCTTTCCGCCGCGACGAACCGGGGAGGATTCGACGGATGGCGAACAGAATCCGGATTGAAGTGTCCGTTCCCGCCGAAGTACGGCAGGACGGAAGCCGTTTCGTGTCTTCCTGTCCGCCGTTCGACGTGTACAGTCAAGGACCTGACGAGGAAGCCGCCCTTGCCAATCTGGTCGAAGCGTTGCAGTTGTTCATCGAATCCTGTTTTGCCCGCGGCACCCTGGAACAGGTTCTGAAGGACTGCGGCTTCGAACCGGATGATGCGGGTCCCGAGCCGGCCGAGGACGGGAGTGAGGACGGGCGTATGGTCCGGGTCCCGATCCCGCTGGTGGCGCATGGTGAAGCTCGCGCCCACTGACTGGCGGACGCTGGTCAGGATCTTCGAGGCGGACGGTTTTACGCAGGATCGCACTACCGGTTCACACGTCGTACTGAGCAAACCGGGCGTTCTCCGGCCCGTCATCGTTCCGAAATACGCCGAAGTGGGCCTGGACATCATCCGGAGCAACATGCGTACCGCCGGAATGTCACGGAGCCGGTACTTCAGTCTGCTTGAGAAAATCTGAGCTCTCCCCTCACCCACGGCCCCGTCCATCGCCATCGCGCAGGGCGTGGCTGAAGATCTGCGGCGGTCCCCGTAATCCGCAGGCGCGGGGTGTGTTTGCACGCTCTCCCCCCTCGGTCCGCGCCACTGTGAAGATCAGCCAGCCAACCACCATCCGAGCAATGAGGCCCCGGACGTCCGCGCGACGGCCCTCGTTTGCCGGGTGCTGCGCAACACCTTGATGAGCGGCTACCGAAAGGCGGGACGGGAGGACGCCATCCCCGAGGTCGTGTCCGGCCATACCCCGAGCGGAGCACCGACCCGGCTTCCGCATCTCGCGATCGTTCCACTGGCCTTTGCCGGCTTTCCCCATGCAGACGGGCGCGTCCTGGGCTTCGCTTTGATCCCGCCGGGCGGGACGACGCTCGACCGAATCGAAGGTTTCCGCGCGGCGTTCGAACGGGTGGCGCACTACGCTCTGAACGGGGAACGGCGTGTCCTGACACTGCAAGGTCCGCCTCTGACCGAGCCGTTGCGCCTCACCCCCGTTCCGAGGGACGGAACGCAGAAACGGTCGCTTTCGTCCGAACCCTATCTGAAGCCGTCGCGCATCTGGGCCAGCGCCACACCGGTCGTGCTCGAACGGCACCTGAAGCGGAAGGACGGCGCCGAAATGCGGGAGCTCGTCGCGAGCGCATGCGAAAACGCCGGGCTGCCGCGCCCGGACCCGGATCGGATTCGTGTCGGCAAGCATTCGGCCGTCGAAGGCCTGCCGTCCGCCCGGCTCCTGGCGGGCGAGCCGTCCTGGACCCGCTGGAAGGCGCCGAAATCGCTGGCGAGCCGGCAACTGGTCCATGCGATCATCGACTTCGGGGAAGACGTGCGCGGTCCCGTCCTCCTCGGCGCCGGGCGGTTCACCGGCCTCGGTCTCTGCCGCGGCATGGGGAGCTGACCATGCAACTTCGTCCCGCCGATTTCGACGACTTCTTCCGGGCCGTTCATGGCCGCGGCCCGTTTCCCTGGCAGCAGAATCTGGTTGATCTCCTCGCCGAGTGCGACGAATGGCCGGACGTGCTGGATCTGCCGACCGGCGCGGGAAAGACGGCGGCAATGGACGCCGCCGTGTTCCATCTGGCATTGCGCGCCGATGCGCCAGGGAAAGCCGCATTGCGGATTGCGCTGGTCGTGGATCGGCACATCGTGGTGGACGATGCATACACGCGAGCCAAGAAGATCGCCAGCGAGCTTTGCTGTGCCCTGTGCGACGATGTGGAAGCGGACGAGGCCGTCAGGGAAGTCGCCCGGCGGCTTCGCGGCGGGGCGCCATTGGAGAACGATTGGGCACGTACGCCCACGCAACCGACGATCCTCTGCTCCACCGTCGATCAGATCGGCTCGCGGCTGTTGTTTCGCGGATACGGCGTATCGGACCGCATGAAGCCCGTCCATGCCGGCCTGCTCGGGACCGACAGCCTGATCCTCCTGGACGAGGCGCATCTGTCCGAGCCGTTCCGGCAGACGCTCGCCGCGGTGCGACACATCGGGAGGGCCGGAGTACGGGGAGTACGGACGGCGCTCCTGTCCGCCACGCCGGGATCGGAAGCGAAGCGACCCCTTCGACTTTCGCCGTCGGATCGTACCCATCCCGTACTGAAAGAACGGCTCGAAGCGCGCAAGCCCGTCACGCTGGACGTGGTGCGCGGGAAGCCCGCAGCCATTGCGGAAGCCTTCGCCGGGGTCGCTCGCACGATGGCTGAACGGTTGCGGGGGAAAGGGGTCTCGGCGCTCGCCGTCGGCGTCGTCGTCAACCGCGTCGCTCTGGCTCGGAACGTCTTCGACCAATTGAACACCGAAGACGGGTTCAAGACGATGCTGATGATCGGGCGGTCGCGCGATGTGGGCCGGAAACGGATCGTCAAAGGGCTGGCCCCCTTCCGAACCGGGACGAAGGGCCGCTCGCAAGCCAAACCTCTGTTCATCGTCGCGACCCAGTGCCTGGAAGTCGGGGTGGACCTCGACCTCGACGGCCTCGTGACCCAGGCCGCCTCCCTCGATGCGCTCCGCCAGCGTTTTGGCCGGCTGAACCGCGCCGGGCGGCAGGTTCCCGCGGAGGGAGCGATCCTCGCCTGTACCGAAGATATCGCCAGGAAGGCCGTCGATCCGGTCTATGGCGACCGTATCCGCCTGACGTGGGAAGCGCTCCGGAGGCTTGCCGAAGGCGGGACGGTGGACTTCGGCGTCGAGGCGCTGCCGAGACGCCTGGAGGAAATCGGCATCGCTCATGAGGATCTCGCGGCGGAACGGTCGCGCGCTCCGGTCGTCATGCCGGCCTATCTCGATCTGTGGTCACAGACCTCACCCCGGCCCGCGGCCGACCCGGACATCGGGTTGTTCCTGCACGGAGCCGAACGGACGGCCGCCGGGGTCTTCCTCGTCTGGCGCGGCGATGTTACGGAAGACGATCTGAAGAGCGCGCGATGGGACGAGATCGAAGAGCTGCTTCGACTGGTCCCGCCCCGTGCCGCCGAGGCGGTCGATGTTCCCCTGTGGACCGCGCGGGCATGGCTTCGCCGGGCGCCGAGGGATGCGGCGTCGCTCGACACCCTGTCCGATGCGCCCGAGCGCGAAGACGAAGCGTCCGGGATGACCGCGAGCCGTAAGGATGGGCGGTCATCGTTCCGTTGGGCCGGGCCAGGCGACGCGCGCACCCGCCTCGTGCAGCCGGATGAGTTGCGGCCCGGAGACATGCTGATCGTTCCCGCCGAATACGGCGGCTGCGACCGGTTCGGCTGGGCGCCCGACTCCGACCGCCCCGTCGAGGACATCGCCAACGACGCGGCGAAGCCCTTTCGAGGGCGGCGGTACGCGGTTCGGGTCGCGCGCGGCCTCGTGCAAGACGACGTTCCGTGGAGCCGTGTGTCGGAGATACTCCAGGACGAAGGCGCCACCGCCGACGACCGGATCGGCCGGCTGCTCGACGTGCTGCCGTCCAGGGACGCGATAGAGTCGGAAGAGGAGGAGGGCCACGGAGCGGCGCTGTCGGCGATGCGGAACGGACTGGAGGCGTTGCAGCACCCCAAACGCGGCCGGCTCGACATCCGCTTTCCTTACCCTGGAGGTCGTGAAGAAGGTGCGATCTTCGTGGCTGATCAGGGGGTCGAAGACGGAGATACGTCGGATGAAGCCGCGCCCGCGACGGAAGACGACAGCGTCTCATACACCTCCGGCAGACCGGTGGAGCTCGGCGATCATGGGAACCGGGTCGCCTGCTTCGCCAAGCGTTTCGCCGAAACACTCGGCCTTGAGGAAGTCACGGACGATCTTCGGCTCGCGGCGTATCTCCACGATGCCGGCAAGGCCGACCGGCGTTTCCAGATCATGCTCTCGGGCGGCGATCCCTGGAATCGTCCGGACGTTCCGCCGCTGGCCAAAAGCGGACGGTCATGGTCGCCGGGCGCCGGGAAGCGCGCCGGGCTGCCGGAGGGCTGGCGGCATGAAGCGCTCTCCGTAAGGATTGCGCCGGCGCATCCCCGTTTTGCGGACGCACACGATCCCGCACTTGTCCTGTGGCTGATCGGGAGCCATCACGGCCTCGGGCGGCCGTTCTTCGACTTCCTCGATCCGGCGCCGGATCAGGAACCGCTTCCATGTCTGGACGTCGCCAACTGGCGGCTCGCAGCGGAGAAGCCGGGACCGTAATCGCTGGCTTTCGAGTTCCGCATGCGTTGCGCGCGAGAGATCCGACCGACGCAAAAACCAAGGAAACCACGCAGCACGGCGCCAACCGGCTCGCCGCAGCGGGCCTCTCCGTGTTGACCGTGGTTCCGAGGCAGCGATCCGGCAAGGTACGCCTCTCACTCCTTGGCGGAGGTCGTGAATCCGACGGTGCCCACACCCTGGATTGGCCCATCTGGCGGGAACCGATCAGTCTTGCCGGAATTCGCGCTTTGATCGGTCATCTACGCCTCAACCATCCGAAGACGCGGACCGCGCTCGGTGTCGTCGAGCGCCGCCGCGCGCGGAGAATTTCTTTCGGAAAGTTCCTGAACGTCACGAGAGCCGAAGCGAGGTTCGAATAGCTCGCCGGCTCGCCGATGGCCTTGCCGCCCAATACTCGACCGGAAGACTCGATGGCAACGCATTACCCGGTACGGCGCTGCCGCCTTCGTCATCCCCTCACCTCCTATTCATAATTCCCCGATCTCGGACAACGCAGGATAGCCCTCTGCCCCACCACACCATTGTCGACAAGAGCATTCCTGACGAGCACCGGTGACACGTCAAAGCGAAGGGCCGCGTCCTCCATGAATTCGTCGTCCGGGAACCGGTTCCCCAAGTAATCTCGAAGTGCGTCGAACGGACAGAAGAATTCCCGGGCGAATGCTCTCTGGAACCTCTGTCGATCCGTGTGCGCATCCGTCACCGGCAAAAGATCTTCGCCCTCCCCGGCCACCAGGTGATCGCCGATGATTCTGGCAAGCGCGAACCGCCTGCCGGTGGGGTAGCGTTTCTTGAGGGCAGCCTTGAGGACGCCGTTCCCTTCGACATTCCGGACACCGGCGGGGATTGGCGCCCTTGCCTCATCTGAAGAATCTGAAAAATCCGTAATCCAGCTCGCAGGAACGTCGCACAGCTCCGCCAGACTCTCCGTACGGATCGGCCCGGTTCCACACGACCACTCCCTGCGAGCCAGCGCGGCCACCGAGACACCTTGCCTCCATGGTTTCCAATTCTCCTGTGCAGTCTGGGCAACCGCCGATCTCATGTCCGGCGAGATGTCCAGAGACAGGGATTGGGAACGATCGCGGACGATTTCCCACAACACTTCAAAATTTGCCAGTGCCCCGATCCCGGAGGATGCGGCCAACTCCCCCATCGCGCCCCGGCCGGCGGAGTCTGCCGCTTCGTGCAGCCGCCTCAGCAAGGCGGGATCCGCCTCACCGGCGTCAAGACCCATGCGGGCTTCCATGATGCGCGCGAAGCTCGTTTCCGGGTGTCGGATTGCCTCGCCGAGCTCACGCCATGCCGCGGACAGGTTGTCTGCTCCGGACAGATCGCCCGCTCTCCGGGAACCGAAGGAACTGACCCTCGAAACGACGGCTTCCACGAAGTCCCGAACCCCTTCCTCGAAATTCCGTGCGGGGATGTGGACGTCCACCTCATTGAGAAATCGCAACGAATGCGAGGCACCGAGCCTGGTCGGCCGGGCTCGAATACGCACGGTGTCGCCGCCACTGACGAACTCCACGTCGGGCCAGAGATATCCGTTTCCGGCGGCGCCCATCTTGTGGCTCATCTTCCAGGACAAGCCGTCTCCATCGGCTTCCCACCGCAGTCGCCACCAGCCACGTGGCGAGATCGAATGCCGAGACGTGTATCTCGGGCCTCGTCGTCCTGGCCTCGGAGTCCTCGACTTTCGTCACGGTGACTCCACCGGCTTCGATCGTGATTCCGGCCAACGACAGGCGTTCCACCGCGTCGCCGAAATCTCGGGGGATCCATGCGAAATCTATCTTGAACCCGGTGCTCATATCGTTGTCCAGTGTTCAAGGACAACGTCCCTGAACGGATCCGTTTCAGGCATCGGATATCCGTGACAGGCGCCCGATACGGAGTTTTCCAACTGTGCTTCCAGCGGGTAGCCGTCGTTCGTGAGCGCCCAGACGTTTTGAGGATACCCCCCGCGCCGCTGTTCACTGACCAGCCCCCGTCGGATACCTTCGCGCAGCAGGCGCAACGCGACCGCCCGCTCGACGATCCCGGCCCAATCGCATTTCGACTTGTCCGCCCGTGGCCGGGCAGGCGGCGTCAATCCGAAATCGCCGGGGTTGCGCTTGTGTTCGGGATTACCGCCATAACGTACGCGTGCGGCCAGATCCTCCAGAGCATCCGGATCGGGGGCGGCGGCGATTCTGCGTTTGGGGTTGAACGGCAAAGCGGCCTCCCGGGAGCGACAATCTCTCGAATCGTCCGCCGCATAATAGACCCGAAAGAATAGACCATGCCGGATTCACCCGGCAATGCGAACCATCGGCATTGAGTGGCGTAGCGCCGGCCGCCGTTCCCGAAGCTCTGCCATCGGAACGAGGACCGACGGGGCGGCGGCCCCCGACCGGACGTTGGAACCGAAATTCCGTCCCAATCGAGTCGTTGACCATTTTGGTCGGGTAGAAGCGACCCTGCCCGGCCACAAATTCCGATGATGATCAATCAGTCGAGCCTGTCACGTCCGGGGAGCTTCGGACCGGGACGCACCCGCCGAGACCAGGAGACCGGGCGCTACGGAACCTCCGGGAAACAGCAGGCGGGATCGAAGCCCGCGAAGTGGTCCATCGTCTTGCGGTTGCACTGATCCTGCTCCGCCGTCCCCGGAAGCACCGCGGTCGAGCACCGGTAGCGGTCGCGACAGGCGGCGCCACCGCCGGTCTCCTCGATACACACGGCGGCGACGCCTGCGACCACGCCTCCCTGGCGCTCGACGAGCCGGATGCCGGCGTCCATCGTGCCGCCGGTCTCCACCCACTGGTCGACGAGCAGCACCCGGGTCCCCGGCGCGAACGCCGGCCTGCGCATCTCCATCCGTCCGGTGCGCCCGGTGTAGTTCACGAAGTCCACCGCATCGGTGTCGACCGGCATCTTTCCGGCCTTGCGAATGGTCAGGAACCCCTTGCCGAGACGGATCGCGATCGCGCTCCCGAGCACGAACCCCATGGCGTCGAAGCCGGCGACCACGTCGATCCCCGAGGGATCGAAGGGCGCGACCAGATCATCGACCAGCGCATGGAACGCGCTCGCGTTGATGTAGATCGACGAGGGGTCCAGCCACGCGAACCGCCCGCCTCTGACGTTCGGGGCCATGAGCGGCAGGTACCGGCCGGCATCGGGATTCGGCTCCGGCTCGCCCGCGCCGGCCTCGCGGCAGGCCGCCAGGAGCCGGCGCAGCCGCATGGGCTCGACGTCGTAGAAGCTCCCCGGGCGGTTGATGCCGGTGGCGACGAGGATGGCGTCCACGAGCCCGGCGTACGAGCCGGCGTTGTCCGGCGTGACCCCGGAGGCGACGGCGAGCGCCCGATCCGCGCATCCCGCGCGGAACGCCTCGATCTTGGAGAGATCCGCGGATCGTCCCGTCGCCACTCCCGAGGTGGTGACCGCGTCCATGTGCCGGGCCGCGATTCCCGCCGCGGTCTCGAAATCCTCCGGCGCCACCGCCCGCTGCTTCTTGAAGGCGACGCCGCCGAGATAGAGCCCGCTCCACCCGCTCTCCCGGCGGGCTTCGGCGATCGCGCCGGCCTCGCGTTGCACGTCCGCGCGCTCGTCGATGCGGGCGTCGTCGGCCCAGTACGCATCGACCACGCAGCCGGAGCGTTCGAGCTCCCCCAGCACCGGGAACGCCCGCGCCCCGGTCACGGCGAGGAAGTTGACGCCGAGCCAGAGCGAGGGGAGCCGTTCGCGCACCTCGCGGACGATGGGCAGCAGCCGTTCGAACCCGAAATCGTGGTTGATGAGGAAGACGCCGTGCGCGCCTTCGCGCGCCGCGACCCGCACGTTGCGAACGACCTGCCCGCGGTCCCGCGCGTGGATGACCGGCAGCACCGCAGGCCCCACCGTCTTGAATCGTTTTCGGAATTCAAAGCGGTTCATGGCGTCGCCCCCTCCCGGAACGTCCCGGACACGGCCCTGCGCCAGCGATTTCCGCCAAGCCCGAAAACGTCCATTGAACCGTCGAGACCAGACGCTCAGGCGGCATAAAAAGCTGCGAAATCCCGACAACCCGACCGTATCCGGGCATTGGCGGAAATCGCCGGCCCCGCTCCCGCAACCGTGATTCGGCGGGGAATGCAGGCTACCATCGCCGTGGCGGTCCTGCGTAGCGGCCGGCCCGAGCGCTGCCGCAGCTCCGCCCCCGGGGAATTCATCGGAAGCACGCCATTTGACGAGGAGAGGAGCCCAATGACCGAGACACGACGCCCGACGGCGCTCCAGAAGACCTCCCGCCGGAGCTTTCTCAAGACCGGCGGGGCAGTGGCCGGCGTGTTCGCCGCGCCGCTCGTGCTTACCGGCCGCAAGGCGCTCGCGGCCCCGACCGAGATCAACATGCTGGCCTGGTACGGCCACGGCGAGCCCGACATCGTGGATGAATTCGAGAAGATGCACAACGTGAAGTTCAAGCCCAAGTACTACGCGGGCGGGGACAACATGCTGGCGCTCATCGCCCAGTCGCCGCCGGGCACCTACGACGTCATCCTCTCCGACGCCGAGTTCGTGCAGCAGCTCGACGCGGCCGGCTACATCGAGGAGATGGACCCCGCCGACTACCCGCTCGACGACCTGTTCCCCGAGTACCGGAGCTTTCCGGGGCACTGGAAGGACGGCAGGCTCTATTCGGTGATCGTCCGCTTCGGCTATCTCGGGGTGTCGTTCAACACCACCATCGTCAGCCACGAAGAGGCGAACGACTACGACGTGCTGTGGATGGAAAAGCTCGCGGGCAAGGTCGGCCACTTCGACTGGCATCTGCCGAACCTCGGCTGCCTGAGCCTGCGCGACGGGAACGACGACCCGAGCCCCTTCGACATCGGCGACGACCAGTGGCGGCGGCTCCGGGAGACGACCCTCTCGCTGAAACCCCAGGTCGGCGGTTTCTTCGACTACGGCGGCACGTTCTCGTCGCTCAAGAACGGCCAGATCCACGCGATGTGCGGGATCGGCGACTGGATCACCGGCGTGCTGCGCAAGGACGGGGCGCCGGTCGATTCGGTGGTTCCGATGCAGGGCGGCATCCAGTGGACGGAGTCGTTCTCGATCGGCAAGGGATCGAAGAAGCAGGATCTGGTGAAGAAGTTCATCCAGTACATGACCTCGGGGCCGGGCCAGGTGCGCGCCGCCCGGATGGCGGCATACCCCGGCATCCTCCCCTACCGCTCGGGGTGGAAGGCGTTGCAGGCGGCGGACCCCGCGGAGGCCGAGCGCCAGGGCATGGTCTTCGGCAAGAGGAACGCCGTGGATCTCCGCCGCGAAGGGCGGATCCACTTCCGCGACATCCCCAGGCAGCAGAGCCTGGAGGACTGGAACGACTTCTGGTCCGAGTACAAGAACGCATGATTCGGGGCGGGCGGGCGGCGCCGTCGCCTGCCCGGCCCCATGTCAGGCTCGGCGTGAACGACCGCACGCCAACCCCGGCTCCGGCCGGGGCGGGCGGCGTCGCGCCGGGAGCGGCGGTGGCCGGGAACCGGTGAACGATGCAGGCCAGAGGCACCAGAACCGTCTCGTTCTACGGCCTCACCTGGGCCATGCCCATGGTCCTGTGGCAGCTCGTGTTCTTCGTCTTTCCGCTGTGCTTTCTGGTCGCGCTCACCTTCTGGCTGGTCAGGAACTACCGGATGGTGCCGGGGTTCGACACCGTCAACTGGGTCAGGATGTACTCGCGCGGATACTTCTGGGACGCCTTCGGCTTCACTTTCGCGATGGCGCTGCTCTCGACCGCGGTGACCAGCATCCTCGCCTTCCCCTGCGCCTGCGCACTGGCGTTCAGGACTTCGCCGGCGGTGCGGCGCTGGGCGGTGTTCTTCCTCATCATCCCGTTCTTCACGAGCTACCTCGTGCGCGCCTACTCGTGGCAGATCTTTCTGGGCGACGCGGGGGTCGTCAACGGATTGCTCGGGGCCGTGGGGCTCGGTCCCTGGCCGATGCTCAACACCGGGTTCGGGACGCTGGTCGGCTACCTCACGCTCAGCCTGCCGCTGGTGGTGGTCCTGCAGCTCTTCAGCCTCGCGAACGTGGACCGCAACCTCGTCGAGGCGGCGTGGAACCTCGGCTGCGGCCGGCTGAAGGCGGTGTTCGTGGTGATCGTTCCGCTGGCGAAGGCGGGGCTGATCATCGCGGCGACGTTCTGCTTCATCCTCTCCTTCGGCGATTTCGTGAGCCCCTACTACCTCGGCGGCAGCAAGCCGCCGACGCTGAGCATCCTCATCGTCGACACCACGAAATCGGGCCAGCAGTGGCCGCGCGCGGCGGTGGTGGCGGTGACCATGATCGCCACCCTGTTCGCCGTGGCCTTCACCGCGGTCGCGCTCGCGTACCGCAGGCGCGCATGAGCGTCGAGCGCGCCACCGCCTGGTTCCTCCGCGGCTACGTCGTGGTGGTGTTCGCATTCGTGTTCGCGCCCATCGCGGCGAGCTTCGTGTTCTCGTTCAACTCCGACCGCTTCCCGACCCTCCCGCTCGGACACTTCACGCTGCACTGGTACGAGACCATCTTCAACGATCCCGACGTATGGGAGGCGTTCGCCAACAGCGCGATCGTCTCGGCGTGCACCGCGGTGATCGCGACGTTCATCGGCTTCTGCACCGCGTACACCGACTACCGCTTCAGGTTCTTCGGCAAGAGCGCATACCTCGGGCTCGCGCTGCTGCCGCCCACCATCCCGCTCGTGATCATGGGGCTCGCGATGCTCGCGCTGCTCTCGCGCATCGGGATGTCCGGCCGGCTCGTTTCGATCGTCGTGGCGCACGTCGTCCTCTGCTCGCCCTTCGCGATGGCCGTCATCCGGCTCCGGCTCGCGCAGATGGACCCGAGCCTGGAGGCGGCGGCGTGGAACCTGGGAGCCGGCGAATGGCGGGCGATGGGGGCGGTGATCCTCCCCTTCACCGCGCCCGCGATCGTGGCGGCGCTCTGCCTCACCGCCGCGGTCTCGTTCGACGAGTTCGCCGTCGCCTGGTTCGTCTCCGGGCTCAACAAGACGGTTCCGGTCGTCATCCTCGAGATCCTCCAGGGCAACGTCGACCCGCAGATCAACGCGATCGGGAGCCTCGTGTTCATCACCTCCATGACCCTGGTGGTCGTCGCCCAGGTCCTCGTCATGACGAGGGAGCCCCGGCGTGCCCGAGCCTGAACGCATGCGTGCGGGTGGGCCCGGACGCGAGCCGCTGGTCGTCTTCGAGGGCGTGGCCAAGCGCTTCGGCGGCGCCGTGGCGGTGGAGCGCTTGGATCTCGCGATCGGCGAGGGCGAGTTCGTCGCGATCATGGGGTCGAGCGGCTGCGGCAAGACGACCACGCTGCGCATGCTCGCGGGCCTGGAGCGCCCGAGCGAGGGCGAGATCCGCATCGAGGGCCGCCGGGCCAACGAGCTGAGCCCGGCCGAACGCGGCACCCCCATGGTGTGGCAGACGCTGGCCCTGTTTCCGTTCCTCGACGTGCGCAGGAACGTGGAGTTCGGGCTGAGGATGCGCGGCATCCCGGCGCCGGCGCGGCGCGAGAAGGCGATGGCCTGGCTCGAACGCATGGAGATCGCGGAGCTTGCGGACCGCGACGTGGCCCGGCTCTCCGGCGGCCAGCGCCAGCGGGTGGCGCTGGCCCGCGCGCTGGTCACCGAGCCCCGCATCCTGCTGCTCGACGAGCCCATGAGCGCACTCGACGCGAACCTCGTCGTGCGCATGCAGGCGGTGCTCGCGCGCCTGCAGCGCGATCTCGGGATCACCTTCGTCTACGTGACCCACAGCCAGTCCGAGGCGTTCGCGATGGCGGACCGCGTGGTCATCATGAGCCGCGGGGTCGTCGAACAGATCGGGACGCCCCAGCAGGTCTACCGCAGCCCCGCGAACCGGTTCGTCGCGGAGTTCGTCGGCGCCAACAACATCATCTCCGGCACCGTCACCGACGATCGTGACGGCGTCGTGACGGCGGAGACCGCGCTCGGCACCCTCCGGGCCGCCGTCCCGGACGACTTCGCGCGCGCGCCGGGCGGCGGGATCACGTTCGTGGTCGGCGCCGATCGGATCGCGCTCGGCGGACGGCCCACGGGCGCGGGCAACGAGGTGCGCCTCGATCTCATCGGCGAGGAGTTCATCGGCTCGGTGGTGACCCTGCACTTCGAAGCCCCCGGCGGCAGCGCGTTCCGGGTGCAGAAACAGCAGCGCGAGCTCGATACGCTGGCCCTCGAAGTGGGCTCGACGATGTGGGCGTCGTGGCCGGCGGAGGACGTCCACGTCCTGCCGGGGGAGTGAGTGAACCGCCCCTTCGCAGAACTCACGGACACGCATTCCCGGGTTCACCGGGAAGAAGCGGATGTAGCTCACGCCCGCCTCGATGGGCGGAGTACGCCGCCTCCTCCCGCACCCGCCCGACCTCCGCCTGCCGTTCCCGCCGGGTGTCTTCGAGGAAGGGGGACAGGGTGTGCTCGTGCAGCCAGGCGGAGGGCTCGGGCGCGGTCGCCACCTCGGGCAGCGCCTCCGGCGCCGGCGCGGGAACGAAGTTTCCGATGAGGCCCGGCTCCCGGAGACGCCGATCGCCCCGGTGATCCGTCTCCACCGCGAAGAGGCGTTCGTGGACGGTCCGTCCCAGGCCGTCCACGATGCGCGCCCGGTAGAAGTCGATCCGGGCCGGATGGGCGTGCTGCAAGGAGTGGAAGGAAGCGCCCGTGCCGAACACGCCGGCGGCCTCGGCGCACGTATGCCGGCGGACGGCCTCGAAGAGCGGGTGGCCGGGGGTGACCCATTCCAGCGCGTGCTTCTCCGCCGTCTCGCGGTCGGTGGAGCAGCGCGGATACCGGTCCGCCAGCGCCGGCAGCTTCCAGTCCGGGTCGCGTTCGTAGCGGCGCAGCACCGCGGGCGTGCGGCCGGGCTCGAAGGTATGCGCGCGCTCCCTACCGCATCGAGCGGCGACCGGCGACCGGGTTGAAGAGGACGTGGCAGACCTGGAGGTTGATCCCCTCACCCGCCGCCTCCGTGGCCACCAGGACCTGGATCGCGCCCTCGCGGAAGCGTTGCTCGGAGTGGAGCCGCGTGCCGGACTCGTCGCGCGAGCCGGGCTTCATCCCGCCGTGGATGGTCCCGACCGCGAAGCCCCAGTCCTTCAGCCGGCCGACGAGATGGTCGAGGGTGTCGCGGAACTCCGTGAAGACGAGCAGGCGCTTGCCGGGCCGGTCGAAGAAGCCCTCGTTGCGGAGCAGGTCCCGAAGCCTTGCGAGCTTCGCATCCGTCCCGGAGGCCTCGACCGCCCGGGCCTGCCCCGCGAAGTGCCGGAGCTCGGCGACCTCCTCCCGTACCTGCTCGGCGTTTGCGGCCAAGGTCACCGCTTCGAGCATCCCTTCGAGGCGCTCGCGCTCGCCCTCCTCCATCTCCTCGATCTCGTCCGGGCCGGGGAGGTCCGCCGGCGCGGCGCGGGCCAGGACCTCGGCCTGCTTCAGTCCTTCTTCGAGCCGCCGTGCGCGGTTTTCGAGACTCTTCCGTAGCGCATGGATGCTGGACGCCAGCCGGCGCTGGTACAGCGACATCAGGAAGCCCACCGCGCGGGCGCGCGGATCGTCCCCCGGGCGGCGGCCTTCGCGCTCTGGCGCTTCACGAAGCGGGAGACCTCCTGGTAGAGGTCGAGCTCCGCGCCGTCCATTTGGAACGCGACCGTATGCGGGATGCGCCGGGGGAAGATCTTCTCCGCCGCCCACGTGCCGTCCGGCCTGCGTTCCGGGAAATGGACCATGGCCTCCTTGGTGCGGCGGAGGTAGAAGGGCGCGCGGCGCCGCTCCATCGCCTCGCGGATGGATTTCACGTCCGCGTAGGCGTCGGCGTCGAGGAGCTGGAGGAAGAGGCTGAAGTTCTCCGGGTCGCCCTTGTGCGGGGTGGCGGTGAGCAAAAGCAGGTGGTCCGCCGTATCCCGCAGCAGCTCCCCCAGGGCGTAGCGCCCCGTCTTCCGCGCGGGCGGCGTCCACGACATGCGGTGCGCTTCGTCCACGATGACCAGATCCCACCGGACCTGCCGCAAGCCGGGGAGGATCTCGCTCCGCTTGGCGAGATCCAGCGACGTGATGACGTGCGGCTGCTCCAGCCACTGGTTGACGCCGAACTGGTCGCGGAGGTCGCCGCCCTTCAACACGAGGAACTTCTCGTCGAATTCCAGCCGCTTCGCCCTCGCCGCCCCCGCGGTCCTCCGTGTCCTCGCTGCTCCTGGGCTCCTTCGCGACGGTGCGACGGTCCATCACCACCAGAAGCCCTTCTTCCGCCCCGCACTGCTTCATGTACCCCAACGTCTGCTCCACGCCCTTCTCCACCGTCCACGCGAGACCCTTGCGGTCCGAGTCCCGCAACACCTTGCACTCCACCACGAACCGCTCCCACAGGTCCGAGGGCTGCCCCGACTCCCGCGGCCACAGCACCAGCAGGTCCGTCCTGCCCCGCCCCAACCCGTACTCCCGCTCGATGCGTCCGCCCCCGTTCACCACCCGTTGCAGGTACGACTGCAAGATGAGCTGCGGCGCCACCTCCCGGTACGGCCCCAGATGGCCGAGCCAGTGCTCCGCGTGCTCCCCGAAGAAGGTGCCGAACGCCGTCAGCAGCTTCGTCATGTTCAAGCCGCCGTCGTCGTGCACGTACCATCTCGCCTGGATGTCCAGGCTGTCCTGCAACACGTAGCCCAGCTCGCGCGGCACCACCTCCCGGTAGATCGGGTTCGCGATGCGCGGCGGCGAGTCCGACGCCAGCAACCCCAGATCGCGCAGGTACTCCAGGTCGCGGCCGTCGTGCCGGACCTCCCCGCCGCTCAGGAGGGGCTCGACCACCCGCCGTACCCGCTCCTCCTCCAGCTTGTGCGCCAACTGGTCCAGGTGCGTGCGCCGCGAGAGAATCAACTCCTCCCGCGCCGCGTAGACGTCGTCCACCTCGATGGAACGCGAGCGGTCCCGCCCGGCCTTGTTGTCGAAGCACGCCCCCGCGCACAGCGCGTTCACCAGCCACGGCTGGCCGCGGGTCTGCGTCCACACCGCCTCCTGCGCCGCCGGGGAGAATGGCTGGCCGGTCTCCTCGGTGTGCTGCGCCATCAGCGCCCGCGTCTCCGCCTCGGTGAAGTCGCCCATGCGCAACGACTTCGCCGCGACGTTGAAGGGGCTGCCGCCGGCGATGACCTCGCCGGCACTGGACCGGATGCGGTAGTCGCGGATGTCGCGCACCCCGCACAGCACCACGCTCTGCGGGAAGCCCTCCGGGCGTTGCGGGTAGCCGGCGCGGAGCTGGCGCAGCACCGAGAGCAGGGTGTCGCCGACCAGGGAGTCGATCTCGTCGACCAGCAGCACCAGCGGCACCGGGTTCGCCACACACCAGCGGATGAGCAACCCCTTGAGAGCGTTCTCCGGCCCCATGTCGGCCAGAGACGTTGAGCCAGACCCCGGCGGGATAGTCGTCGCCCAGCAGCAGCGCGCTGTCGGCCAGGCTGCTCAGAATGGAACGCATACCCCGCGCCGTGTCGTCACGCGCCACTTGGCCGACTTCGACGTTCACGTTCACGCAGCGGAAGTTGCCCACTTCGCCGCTGTTCAGGAGGTCGCGCAGGGCGATGAGCGCGGAGGTCTTGCCGGTCTGGCGTGGCGCGTGCAGCACGAAGTAGCGCTTGCCGCGGATCAGCCCCAGCAGTTCCTCCACGTCCATCCGCTCCAGCGGCGGAATCCCGTAGTGGTCGTCCGGGCGCACCGGCCCTTCGGTGTTGAAGAAGCGCATGGGCCGACTATGGCACTTGCCGCGCACCGTTGCGCCCGCGGGACGGCGCCCGTTGGCGGGATTGGAAGGCGCACGTTGGGACCGCACCGTTGCGCCCGCGGGGACGGCGCCGGTCCGTTGTGTGGAACCGCCCTGGCCGGGCAGGGGAACGGCAGTGGCTCCCGCCCCGACGCCCCGGACACGGTCGTGTCGTCGCATTTCGCGGTGCTCCCTGCCGTTTGCGTCCGGCTGCGGTGGTCCTGTGGTCGTTTCCGGGCCTGGCGGCAATTGCCGGGGAGGCGGGGAGCCATTTGACAGGCCATCCGTGGCGCGGGTGAAAATGCGGCATCGGTGCGCCGGCATCCGCCGGAACCGGGATCGGGAACAAGAGGGAACGAATCATGATCAGGAAACGAACCATGGCCGCCGCCCTCGCGGCGGGATTGCTCGCCGGAGCCGCCGGCGCCGCGAGCGCGCAGTCGAGCATCAAGGTGGGGGTGCTCCTGCCCTTCTCCGGGGTGTTCGGGGGGCTGGGCAAGGACCAGGACGCCGCACTGGAGATGGGCCTCGACGACCTGGGCCGCGAGGTCGCGGGACGACCGATCGAGCTCGTCAAGGCGGATACCGAATCGAAGCCGGCGGCCGGCCTCGCGCAGGTCAAGAAGCTCATCCTGCGCGACAAGGTGGACGTCGTGGTGGGGATCATCTCCTCGGCCGTCGCCGGCGCGGTCCGCGACTACGTCCACGGCTCGAAGACCCCGCTCATCATCACCAACGCCGGCAACGACGCCCTGACCGGGGAGCAGTGCAGCCCCTGGATCGTGCGCACGTCGTTCTCCAACTCCCAGATCAACCGCGACATGGGGCCGTGGCTGGCCGGCCAGGGCTACCGGAAGGCGTTCCTCATGGCCTTCGACTACGCGGCCGGGCACCAGATGATGGACGCCTTCGAGGCCGGGTTCACCGGCGCCGGCGGCACCATCGCCGGCGAGGCATACCCGCCGCTGGGGGAGACCAAGGACTTCGGCCCCTACCTCGCGAAGGCCAAGGCCGCCGATCCGGACGTGGTCTACGTGTTCTTCGCCGGCGGGCCCGCCATCAAGTTCATGAAGGAGTGGGCCGCCTTCGGCATGAAGGACCAGGTGCAGCTCGCGGGCGCCGGCTGGCTCAACTCCGCGCTCTACGTGAAGAAGCAGGGCGCGGACGCGACGGGCACCCTGGGCGCGCTCAACTACTACCCGTCGATCGACACCCCCGAGAACCGGGCGTTCCAGGCGCAGTTCCGGGCGAAGCACGGGCGCGACGCCTCGGAGTTCGGGGTCGCCGCGTACGACAGCGTCCGCCTCATCGTCGACGCGTTGAAGGCGACGGGCGGGAAGACCGACGACAAGGCGGCGCTCGTCAAGGCCATGCACGAGGTGCAGTTCAACGGGCCGCGCGGGCCGTTCCGGATCGATCCGAAGACCAACAACGTGATCCAGAACATCTACGTCGCGCGCATCGAAGAGATGGGCGATTCGGTGGGGGCGGTGATCAAGCACACCTTCCCGAACGTGCAGGACCCACCGAACGGCTGCATGCTCTGATCCCGAAGGCTCCCCGGGCGCTCTCCCGCTGCGGGAGGGCGCCTCTCCCCGGTCTCCTGCCCGTGAAATCCCGGGCAAGTTGACTGAATCAAAGCCATGTACGAGAACCACGCGATCCCATGTCCATTGGTTGTCGTGATCCAGGGGACGCCCGGAGACCGGGGATGGGGATGGGGATGGGGATTCCGGGGAATGGATGATTTCCGCTTCCGTCCGGTCGAGACACGATGCACAGGAAATCGGACAGCAGACCGACGTATCCCGACTCGCTGGAAGAGGCGAGACGGCATGCCCGCGAGATGCCGCTCGACGCCCTCGACGTGAGCGACTGGAGCCTGTTCCGGAACGACACCCTCTGGCCTTACTTCGAGCGGCTACGCAACGAAGACCCCGTACACTTTCACCGCGACGGCTGGGCCGGCCCCTATTGGTCGGTGACCGGATTCCACGACATCAAGGCGGTGGAGGCCAACCACGAGGTCTTCTCGTCGCGGCTCAACATCACGATCGTCGATCAGCCGGAGGATTTCCTGACCCCTTCGTTCATCGCCATGGATCCGCCCGAGCACGACGTGCAGAGAAAGGCGGTGAATCCCGTGGTGTGGCCGCGCAACCTGATGCGGCTGGAGCCGATCATCCGTGACAACGTGACGGAGATCCTGGACGGCCTGCCCGTCGGCGAGATCTTCGACTGGGTCGATACGGTGTCCATCGAGCTGACCACGCGGATGCTGGCGACCCTGTTCGACTTCCCGTTCGAGCAGCGCCGCAAGCTCACCCGCTGGTCGGACGTGGCCACCGGCGGCCCCGAAACCGGGCTGGTGGCGGATCAGGCGCAACGCCGCGCCGAGCTGCGGGAGTGCCTGGAGGTCTTCACCAGATTGCGCGACCGGAGGATCGGGAACGAGGACGGGATCGATCTGATCTCCATGCTGGCCCGGAGCGAAGCGACCCGCGACATGCCGCCGATGGAGTTTCTGGGCAACCTCCTGCTGCTGATCGTGGGCGGCAACGACACCACCAGGAACTCCATCTCCGGCGGCGTGCTGGCGCTCAACCGGTTCCCCGGGCAGTACGACAAGCTGCGGCGGAACCCGGACCTGATCGGGAACATGGTGTCCGAGATCATCCGCTGGCAGACCCCGCTGGCCCACATGCGCCGCACCGCCCTGGAGGACGTCGAGCTTCGCGGCAGGAAGATCGGGAAGGGCGACAAGGTGGTGATGTGGTACGTCTCCGGCAACCGCGACGGCGAGGTCTTCGATCGGGCGGACGAGTTCATCATCGATCGCGCCAACGCCCGCCGTCACATCGCCTTCGGCTACGGCATCCACCGCTGCATGGGCAGCCGTCTGGCCGAGATGCAGCTACGCATCCTGTGGGAGGAGCTCCTGGCCCGCTTCCATGCGGTGGAGGTGGTCGGAGCGCCGAAGAGGACCCGCTCCAACTTCGTGCGGGGCTATACCGAGCTGCCCGTCGTCCTGCATCCCGCGAGCTGAAGCCGGACGACGTCGCCCGGGGTCCTGGCGGAGCCCCGAACATGCGAGACATTCGCGTTCGAAGCTACTCGGCCTCCTCGGCAACCGGAAAGCCTTTCGCCCAATCGGCTGACGCGGCTGCCCCCGCAGGGCAACCGCATATAAAATCACTGTCCCATCAATACCTTATCTCGGAAGCCATCGTTCAATGCCGCCCGGATACGCTTCTTCCTGACGCTGATCTTCGTCGACTCACGCTTCAGAAGATTGACCGCCACATGCCGAATCACTCCCATATTGTGCGGTGCATTACCCCGACGAATCCGACTCTCGTCTTCCCGAAACGTCACGTCCAATCTCCAGTGCAGCTCATTCTCGATTCCCCAGTGTGAACGCACCGCTCGCCCAAATGTCTCCACATCTTCCAGCGACGTAATGTAGTACCGTTGCTCAATACTCACACGCCCATCATTCCAGCGCTCCGACTCCACCATCCCGACCGCTCTCAACCCATCCCACTTCTTCACACATGACAACGCACTCAGGTCGGTGGACAAATAATAGCTCCTGGACTCTACCCGTCCGTGACCATCCTCCGCCGTCTCGTCGTTCTCAATCCCCTCACACTCGAAATCCTTCTCCCGTGCCGCATCAAAATACCTCCGAACCTCCCTGCTCAATTGCCTCTGGTTCCCCTTCACCGCCAACACGTAATCCCCTCCCCCTTCCTTGATCTGCTTCGCTATCGCTCGTTGGCATCCCATCGCATCCAGCGTCACGATACACCCCGACAATTCCAGCTTATCCAGCAACTCCGGCACCGCCGTGATCTCGTTCGACTTCTCCTCCGTCTTCACCTGCCCAAGCACCACTGCATTGCCACATGCCCAAGCACTCACCATATGCAACGCCTTCATACCCCGCTTGCGGTCGTGGGAACGCCTCTGCGTCTTCCCGTCCACTGCAATAATCTCACCATCACTCAACTTCACAACATCTTCCATCCAGCTCATGAAGCAGTCCTGAAAACCCCTCATCGACAGCGCCGAGATGATTCGTGCAATCGTGTCGTCTACCGGGACCCCATTGGCCAGCGGAACATAGCGGCGAAGCCACTCCAGCTTCGTGCGCCCAAATTCTTCGATGTCACTCCATCCCTCCGCGCCACTGACCACCGCACACACGCACAGGACGATGACATCAATCAACTCATGCTTCTTGTTTCTATCGACTCGCGGATCCTCCAGCTTTGAGAAATGCTCGATCAAACTTGCAGGGGCTGTCGTGTTCATTTCTTGCCATCTCCATCTCTTTGATGAAGACGCCATTAGATCACAAAACTTGTTGATGTCAATACATTTTTAGTGATCTTGCCCTGGCTGCCCCCGCCGCCTCGTTCTCCCGGGCACGATGGAGCCGGTATTCGGACTCGATACCCAGCCAGATGCCGGCGTCCACCCCCGGAACCTTCTCGAACTGGAGCGCGGTCTCCGGTTCCAGCGGCGCCTTGCCCGCGATGATCTCGCTGATGAGCTTGGACGAGCGCCCGCACCGACGCGCGAACTCCGCATGAGAGATGCCCTGCACCTCAGATCACTTTCCACCGGAATCACTGATCACTTTGGACCGGATTCGGTGATCACTTTGGGCCGGAATACGCACTCTGTATGAATTCTGCGGGGAAGACGCAGCCGGAGAAACCGCGCTGCGCGGCCCGCTGGCCCGCGGCCTGCTCCGGCCCAGCGGCATGCAATACGAAGTCGGCATCCCGTCCTTCAAATCCTATTTGCTTCAGCAAGCTCCGCAATCCACGGCGCAAGCCTCCCGGAGAGCCTGACAGCACCCCTCCTGTCCCCGTCGTGCTATGCTCGAAGCGAGCAACCGGCAGAACCGAGTGTGTCGGCAATGGCCCGGGAACGACCACCCAAAAACCCTTTCAAGCCCCGTCCCGGCGCTCTGCCGCCCTTTTTGGCAGGGCGCGACAGGGAATTGCAGGCGGTGGAGGCGAACATCCTGCAGCCCCTGCGAGACCGGGAGGAAGCGTCCAGCAACGCCGCGCTGGTTTCACCCAGGGGTTTCGGCAAGACAGCGCTCTCCGAGGCGTTGCGCATCCTGGCCGGACGTCTTGGTGTGCGCACATTGGATACGCCGGCGTCGGAACTAGGGTCGATGGGCGAACTGACCACCGCCACGATCGGCAGGAAGGCCATGGCGCAGGTGCGGACGACCGAGCGTCGCGGGAAAGAAACGAAGGTTGGCTTGCGCACCCCCATTTCAGGAGACTGGGGCAAAACCGAAGAGCGCGAGCGTACTGCTTTGCAAGGTGCGCCGAGTGTGCGCGAATGGGAGGTCGAGTGGGAGCGCCAGTGCCGCGAGTCGCCCCTGCTGCTCATTGTGGACGAGGCGCACACGCTCGATTTGGACGTGGCGTACGCGCTGCTCAACGCCGTGCAGAGCATCCAGAAGCGCGGCGCTCCATTGGGTTTGCTGCTTGCCGGGACTCCGGACCTGCCGCACCATCTTCAGGGTGCCCAGTCCACGTTTTGGGACCGGCTGGCGCCCGGCATGAGGATGGGCCTGCGCCTTCTCGGCAACGGCGAATCGGCCCAAGCCTTGCGCCAGCCGCTTTTGAAGATGGGCGCCGACATCGACCCGAAAGCCCTGGACGCCATGGTGCGCGACGCGCAGGGCTACCCGCACTTCCTGCAAGCGTGGGGGCATGCCGCCTGCAACGAACTGCTCAAGGAGTGGCCGTCAGGCGGTCGCAAAGTCACATTCACCCATGTGGACGCCGCCAGGCCGGCCATGGATTTGGAGCGGGCGGAGCTCTATGCCGCCAGACGCAACGAGCTTCAGTGCGCCAAAGGATCGCCGCTACGCAAGCCTTTGGGCACCTACGCCGACATTGCCGCAGCCATTCTCTCGGCGGACGGCCAGCGCCTGCACTTGGGCAGCGTGGAGGCCATAGTGGAGAACGCCTTGGCCGATGAGATGGGAGAGGCTACGTTCAACGCTGATCATGTAGGCGCCGTCATCCAGCGAGGCGAGCACACGGGATTCATCCGCAGAGATCCATTGACGGACGAGTTCCATCCCGGCATTCCCAGCCTGCTTTCCCACATAGCGAAGGTGGGCGCCAAGCCGCCGTTGCAGCGGCCAACGAAGGTGATTTCGGGATGAGTGAAATGAAATTGGTTTCAATACCGGATGCAGATTCCCCGAATTTTAATGCACTCCTGGCTTTACCGGGGAAGAAATTGAGGCGTATTTGGGCTATTTCAGCCTATTATGACCATCTATCCATAAAACAGCTAATCGAATACATGGGTGATCACGGCGCAGGAAATGCCAATCTTGAGCTCATCATTGTGTTGGACCAAAGGGCTGGAGTTGATGAATACTTAAAGAAACTGGACAAGAAGATCAAAAAGAAATTCGGAAGTGGCTATAGCGGCATCTATCTTTCTCCCTTTGGCGAATTGTTTCATAGTAAACGATTCGTAGAGGTAATCAATCCACCAAAAACCAATAGCAGGTGCAGAACAAGCAATCAAGTTGGCACCCCCGAAGATGCGGATAGAGGCGGCCCCTCCCCGGACGCCAGCGCCGTCATCAGGCGCTTCAAGGAGGAGGAGTTCCCGCAGATCCTGGTCAGCGTGAACATGCTCGACACCGGCTTCGACTGCCCGGAGGTCGTCAACTTGGTGATGGCGCGCTTCACCGGGAGCGCCATCCTCTACCGGCAGATGCGCGGGCGCGGCACCCGCAAGGCGCCGCCGCATCCGCCCGCCTTTTCAAAGCTACCCAGCCTCCTGCCACTCCAGCCTCACTTTGAGGCCGTTGAGATGGGTCCATGGAAGGAGCCCCTCATGCTGAAGCATGCCGACGACGATGCCGGGCGCGATTCCCTGCCGTTCGGCGAACGTCCGAACCGCAAGCTTGCTGCGCGGCGACGTGGCGATGAACTCTTTCCACTCGCGCCGGGGAACCAGGGTCCTCGACGCCCACTCGTTCGCTTCCTTCTCTTCAAGCTCGGTCCCGCCGCCGTTCAACTCATCGACGAAGACGCTCTTCTTGCTGTGAAGCAGGACGTGTGCGGCTTCGTGGAAGAAGCTGAACCAGAGGTGGTCATCCGACTTGTGGCGCGCACTGAGCTGGATCACCGCCTTCCGGGGCGAGAGCCACCAAGCCGCTCCGCTGAGCGCGGTCCTCGGAAGCGGCCGAACCAGGACAAGCGCGACCCCCGCCCGATTGCAAAGCTCCGTGGCGCCCTCCAATGCCTCGACAACCGGCCCTCGCGTCAAGCCCCGAACCTGCTGCACCGCCTTCCTGAATCCGGCTTCACGGTAGTTCGCGCAATCCTGGAGTTCGGCTTCACGCTCGCCCAGCCGAAGCCAGGTCGCCAGCGCTGCCTCGTCACTCCTGAAACTTGGCGAATGCCGATAGGCGACGTTCGCAATGGCATGGCGGGCGGTCCAGGCATCCATCGAGCCGACGCCAAAGAACGAAAGCAGCTTCGTGACGGCATCCGCTTCGGATTCCGGCCGCTCGAAGACTCCCCGTTTCACCAGCTCGGCAACCGGAAAGCCTTTCGCCCAATCGGCTGACGCGGCCGCCGCTTCCGCCTCGCTCTCCCGGGCACGATGGAGCCGGTAGTCGGACTCGATACCCAACCAGATGCCGGCGTCCACCCCCAGAACCTTCTCGAACTGGAGCGCGGTCTCCGGTTCCAGCGGCGCCTTCCCCGCGATGATCTCGCTGATGAGCTTGGACGAGCGCCCGCACCGACGCGCGAACTCCGCATGAGAGATGCCCTGCACCTCCAGACGTTCCCCGAGGACCCATCCCGGAGGAACCGCATAGTCCGGCCGGTACTGATTGATTGCACGCGCCATCTTCGTCTCCCTGGTCAGTGATAGTCGATCACTTCGACGATCACGATCGCGGTCACCTGCCCGGCATCGACCCCTCCGTCCTCCGTGCGCGGAAGCGGCGCGTGATCGGGCTCGAAAACGAGCCGATGCGGATGAACGAGGTCCACCGCGTACCGGCCGTCCCGGTCGCCACGTAGCCGGTGGGTCCTCTCCGGCCGTGAAGTCGGCGCCAACGCCAGATTTCGGGCCGCCCGCAGAACCGCGAGCCGAATCATGATCACCCTGGCCATCCGCGCCCCGTAGGCCCGCTGCAGAGCGACCGCAGAGTTGAAGGTCTTCTCGAGCTTGCGGGTCCGGAACGCGATGTCCAATGGCTGTCTCTTTTTCGTTACGTCACAGGTAACAGTTTATCGGAATAGACAGAGGCCGGCAATCGTCCGCGGGGGGCGAGTGTCCGCCGGGCCGTGGCGTGGACAGGGCGGCGCCAGCGACGGCGCGAACAACGGTGTGTGCTGCGGCGGTTGACCAACGCCGGGCGCGTGGGTCGTCATGGTGTCCTGTGGCCGATGGACGAGATGCTTCACGTCGCCGTTGCGTCCGTCCGGCAGCCGCATGACGGGCTCGACGCCATCGGTACCCATCCGGGATGCCGGCTGCCGAGAGGGGAGGTTCGGGCACGATTGGCACGTTACGCGGCCCTGACGGCAGACATGGGCAAGTAGAACCTCGACGACAGCCAGTCGGTGTCAGTGGCTCCCGAAAGCGCGCATAATCCGTGGTGGTGCGGGAGCCGGGGCACGAACGGAACACGAGGCGGCCGGTGTCGCGCCGCCGGGCTGCGCAGATCGCCTCGATATGTCTGAAAGGGTCGCGATGGTGGCCGGGGGATCGGCAAGCTGGGCCGGTCGATCTCCGAACGGTTGACGCAGCAGGGATGCAGGGTTGCGGCGCTCGATCCCCTCCCGTCGGTGTTGATGGATCCGAGGTGGGTAGTCGATGTCCAAACGAACGACGCTGTTGCTTGATGACGACACCTTGGCGGCGGCGCAGGCCCTTGCCCTGCAATACGACTGCTCGACTGCCGAGGCCGTCCGCCGGGCGGTGGTTCGCCATCGCGAAGCCGTGCTCGGTCTTCCGGAAGATCGGCGGCAGGAACGAGTCCGCCTCCTCAAGCGCTTGTTCGATCTCTTCGAAGGCCACGACGCGGAGGAAGAGGTGCGACGGCTCAAGGAGCAGGACGAGGGATTCTGATGGCCGTGCACGTTGACACGGATTTCCTCGTCCACGCGCTCAGTGGATCGGGTTCGGATAGACGATGGCTGCTGGAAATCGCGGAATCCGGGCACTTGATCGAGATGAGCGCCGTGGCGTGGTACGAGTTCTCGCGCGGTCCCCGAACACCGGAACAACTGGCTACGGCTCGATCGTTTTTCACTACCGACGGCATTGTTCCGAGCAGATCGCCGCAACTGCCGCGGAGATCTTTCGTCAGCTCGGCTCGCCGCGCCGTCGCGCTGCGGACATCGTGATTGGTGTGACGGCTGCTTTCCGAAACGCGACGTTGCTCACGCGAAACGCGAGCGACTTCGCAGGGATCCCGGGCCTGCATGTAGAGGATCGCCAGACGGCTGGACGATGATTCGGCAGCTTCGCCGCGACACACCCTTCGATCTTCTCCATCAAGCTCCCGATCCCCTCCGTCGCGCCCCTCAACGTTCGGTGGAGGATCTGCTTCCGCTGGACCGAGGAAGGGCCGTGCGACGTGGAGATCGTGTTACCACCGAGAGGGGACGACGATGAACGCGGGGAACGGGATGAGGCCGGTGCATCCGGGTGAGATCTTGCGCGAGGAGATCGAGACGATCGGGCTTTCGGCCAATGCGCTATCGAAAGCGCTGGGCGTGCCGGTGAACCGGATCACGATGATCCTGAACGGCCAGCGTGGGGTGAGCGCGGATACGGCGCTCCGGCTGGCTCGATATTTCGGGACGACACCACAGCTTTGGCTGAACCTGCAAAAGACCTGGGAGCTTCGCCGGGCAGAGATCGAGAAGGGTTGCGAGATCGCCGAACGAGTGAGACTTCGGCCGTCGGCGGCATAGCTACGTGAGGAACGCACGTTCACCCGCGAGTCCACGCTGACGAGCAGCGAAGTGCTGCGCAGCATGCAGGTGGCGCGGGACGTCGGATACCGGGTGATTCTCGTAAAGCAGCCTGAAACCTCGCAGGATCTCGTTTTGGAGAGGCATACGACGGACGACCGATGCGGATATCCTTCTTACTTTCGGATCATGAAAGGATGCTCCTGCATATCCTCGAAGTCTATTATCGATTCGTTCATACAATCTCTCGGATCGGGGAAACGTCTTCGCAGGAGTCTTTCCAGCTCGGAACGGAATGCATCGAGGAAGGAGTCGCGATCCACCACCGCGGCCACTGCATCTGTTTCTTCGTCCCAAGGCTCGATCACACGGACGAAGAGTCGAGCAGGGCCGGAAGCATGAGCGATCATTGTCGTCACAAGACCTTCATCGTCCAATTCGATCGCGATGGGGAGCTCTCCCCTTGAGACCGTTTGCAGCCATTCGAGCAGCGCCGGAAGCTGGTGTTGGCCGTCTTCGGAAAAGGGAATATCGACGGTGCGGTTTCCGAAAGAAACGTACCAACATTCCATGTGCCCCTCGTCTCGTCCCATACGCACTTCGACAGCAGAGCAAACGTCGGTGGAGTACGGTGCGCCGGCAGGCGCCGGATAGTCGTCAGGACGAAACAGGCTCTTCCGCGCCAGCCTTCTTCCGGAGCCTCGACCGTTGGAGGCTCGACGCGCTCAAGCAGCAGCCCATACCAGTGCCGGAGCCTCGGGTAAGGGGCGGGCACGAATACCCGAACGGTGAGCCCCTCCAACCTCTGGACGCGCCCGATGTCCCCGTTCTCCAAACGTACCCAGTCCCCGCGACGCAAGTTCAGGAAACGCTTGGCTACGACGTCCTCCACGACACGCCTTATTCCGTGTAATGCATCGATGAATCGATGTTTTCTGGAAATGCTCTCCTCAAGTAACGTTCTATCCACGATGGGCCGATAGCCGGTGAGGGCGGGGAGCTCCACTTCCCGAACCGCTTGTTCGGCCGCTTCGGCCTCCTCCCACGCCGTCACCATGAGATCGGACTTGGGTGCGCGCTGGAACGCTTCCAGACGCTCTCGCACGACGTTCCGGGCGAGGTAGCGTTCCAGGGGCGGAAGCTCGACCCCTGCTTCGTCCAGCCAGAGCCACGCTTCCGCGAATCGGGCCTTCGCCTGCACGGCAGACCAGATCCCCCGCTCGACTTTGCGGAAGCCCAGCTTGCGCTCTGCGCTGTTGATGTGCCCGTCCGCCTTGCGCAGCCGCTCCATCACGACCTCGGGCAGAGTCACGAGCGACGGTGAAGCTTTCCCGTCCGTCCTGACCGACATTCCTGTCGAGACCCGGCCAACTTTACGGATGGCGCCTTTGTCGGTGACGACCACAGCCGGTCCTCCCTCGAGCTCATGGGACGGACCGACGTATACCACTCTTTTCGGCGGCACGCCCTCCGCCGGATGGTCCGTGAACCACACGCCGCCCCTGCCGTCCCTTTCCTCTCCCTTCCGGAGTCAGCCGCAGCACCAATCGCCACAAGTGCGCACCATGGACATCGCCCTGCACGGGACATCGCCCTGCACGCGACGCAGGCGGCAGTGTGCCACGCGCTCAGGCGGCCGGCCGGGCTCCGGACGGGTGAGGCTCAAAGCAGCTTGGCGGCAACGATGGCAAAGGTGGCGCGGACGATCCGATCCGTGAACGTGGTGTGACCGCTCACCCGGCGATTCGCGAGATTCACCCTGAAGTGTGTGTCTGGTCGCTCACCGGCGCTGCCACCGCAGGCCTTCGCCGTGCCGCGCCGGGCGGGCGGATAGCCGGGGGGAGACCCCATCCGACCCGGGTGAACCGTTCATGCGCCCCGCCACGGATCGATCACGTCAACGCCGGTTCCGCAGAAATCGCGGATGTTCCGTGTCGCCACCGCCATCCCGCGCGAAACCGCGATCGCCGCAATCTGGCAGTCCGACTGCGAGATCGGACGCCCGGCGGCGCGGCGCGCGGCTGCGATGTCCGCAAACGCACGCGCCGCGCCGCTGTCGAACGGCAGAACCCGGCCCGCGAACAAACCGTCCAGAGTTCGTTCGGCGGCGTCTGCAAGCACCCGGCGGCGTGCGCCCTCGGGCAAGACAGCGATGCCGGTGCGGACCTCCGCCTCCGTCACCGCGGACACGAACAACTGCCGGGCCGGCAGATCGTCCATCCAAGCGAGAACCTCCGCGCTCGGGGCGGCGAGCATCAGTTCAGACACCACGTTCGTATCGAGCAACACCATCGCCAGGCGCCACTTCAATCGAAGCGGAGCGGTTCGCGCATCGGCTCGCGTGGCGGCAACTCCAGCTCGACGCCGCCGAGTGGCTTGAACAGCTCGTGGATCGCCGTGCCCAAGCCTTTCTCCGGTACGCTCTCCCGGCTGACGGCCTCGCGCATGATCAGCCGCGCTTCCTCTTCCATGGAACGGCCGTTGCCCGCCGCACGCACGCGCAACCGGACCTTCACGTCGTCGTCGAGATTACGGATGGTGATGCTCGCCATGTTCACGCCCTCCGAGGGTCCGGGAATCCAACCTACTCGACGATTGCGATGCAATCAAGTCACCTCGCGCACGGCTCGCATACGTCGCCTTGCGCACTCCACCTATGCCTTGATCGAGTCCCCGATCCGGCTGGGAATCATGCGTAACCAAGCCGAGCGAAGCGCAATGGTCCCGGCCCTCCAAGGCCGCCGTTTCCCGGAACAGCGCGTACGGACGGACCCTGGAAGATGGCGCAAGGCGCTGGAGGCGGGACGGCGTCCGCCGCTTCCCGAGCCGTGGCAAGACCATCGTCTTCGCGACGAGGACGGCAGGATCGTGCGTACGGAGGCGCACGAGGCCCGGGCGGCGGAGCTCGGATTGCACGGCGAGGCTTGGCTCTGCACCTCGAACGGGTGGACGCCGACACCAAGGGCGACCTGTTCGAACACGTGCTGCGCCAGATCCGGCAGGCGGGCGAGCTGGGGCAGTTCCGCACCCCGCGCCACGTCTTCCGGGCCATGGTCCGGCTCGTGGACCCCCGCCTGGGCGAGACCGTCTACGACCCGGCGGCGGGCACGGCGGGGTTCCTGGTCGGCGCCTACGACCACATCCGGCTCGCGAACTCGTCGCCGGACGGCATCGAGGAGGTCGAGGCGGACGGCCAGACTATCCGCCGCGGCCTCGGCGACCTGCTCGGTCGCGATGCGGTGCGCCGGCTGCACGAGGCGACCTTCTTCGGCAACGACGTGGACCCGCAGATGGTCCGCCTCGCCACCAAACCTGACCCTGCGCGGCCTGGACCGGGTGCGCATCGAGCACCTGCACATCCAGGCAGCCAAAACCGCCGCAGCCGCTACAGCCTCTCTCATGACCCGGTCAGCCCCCGCGGACAGTGACCGGATCAAAGCCGATGTGGTGTATCGTTTCAGGGTGATCCGGGCAGGGTCGAGGTCGTAGTGGACGCCACGCGGGCACGACAGGGACCTGGGAGGTCCGACGACCGCAATCGAGCGGCGGATGCCGGCGAGACAGGGGTAACGGGTTGATGGACGGATGCAGCTTGGGTGACTGGTACGCGGAGGAGCTGCGGCTCTCCGTGTTCCTGAGCGACGCGATTGACCCGGCACGGGCGCACTTCTGGGAACCGCTGCTCGGACACGCGCCGGACGAAGTGTACAACCGGCCACGGGAGCAGCGGGTCAGGGAGGAAGGGCCGTTTCTGAACGGCCGGCTTCGCGTCGAAGTGAGTATCAATCGAATCGATTGGAGGTTGCTCCCTGGTCCCGGCATCGGCCACCACCGTGATCTGCCGCCCGTGGTGGGGTCGTATGAGGTTCTGGAAAAAGACTTTCGGGCTCTGATGCTGAAATGGCTCGCCGATTGTCCATCCCTCCACAGGCTCGGGTATGGCAGCGAATTGCTGCTTCCGGCCGGAAGCCTGCCGGACGCATACGGAAAGCTCGACGGCCTGCTGCGGGGAGTTGACGTAGAGCCGGAGAATACGCATGACTTCCTCTACCGGATCAACAGGAGACGTACGTCGTCCTGCGACGTCGAGGGACTGGAAATCAATCGCATTTCCACATGGTCCGCGGTGCAGATCATCGAAACCTTCGTGGATGTATCCGGAGACGGAGAACGGCCGCCGAAGGTGGCCCGACGGTCGAATCCGGGAGGTATCTGCCGACTGGAGTTCGACATCAACACGATCCCCGAATTCGATCGCACGTTGGACAAGGACGTTGTGTCGGAAATCTTCAACGAGCTCGTGGACGCCGGCAATGAAATCGCCGTCAAGGGAGACGTTTCGTGACCAGCATGATTGCCTTGGGCGCCACTGCGCCGCGGTATACGGACAGCACATTCGGTACGGCCGCGGAACCTTCGAGCCGGACATCGTGCCGGTATCGATTCGTGCGCAACGATTCCACCGGACATGCCGAACGGTGGGCGGACGAAGCATTTCGAGATCGAATAGGGAATACCATCATCGAGTTCGTCGATGCCGTGGCCTTGGAGAGGGTGGAGAGGAATGCCGGTTTCGTTTCCATCAACGAGAGCTCCCCGGATTTCCCCATTCCTCGCCAAGTGGAAGAACAACTGGATCGCCTGTGCCTGGCGGCTCATGACCAGCAGTTCGAAGCCGGTGTCGAGAGCCGGTTTTCCGAGGACCTTCAGCGGTTGTGTGCCTACCATCCGATCGCGGTTCTGCGATCTCTGAGAAGACGATTGATCCACGGCGGCACGAGCCCGGAAGTGTTGTCCGAGATTCTGCAATGGGCTTCGCGTCAGGAAGCGGGCGCCATACGCCCCATTGTCGTCGAGTTGTTGTCAATGGGGCTCCATCACACGTCATCCCTGGTGCGTGATGCGGCCGCGACGGCATTGGCTTGTCTGGATGAACGTACCGCCGTCTCCCACCTTCGGCAGGCTCTCGAAAGAGAAACGGTGCCGGAGCTTCGAGAGGACCTGGAAGACCTCGTCCGCTCCCTGGAGAGCTGATTTTCGTGGCGATGATTTGCCGAAAGCTGAGCCAGAAACGGCACTGGGACGGCCTGCCGTGGCTTGGATCGCAGGAGACTCAGGCGGACGCGGTCAAATGCCTGATGACCAGCCAGAACCGGTTGTCCGTCTTCGTGCTCGACAAAGCGGACGATCAGACGGAACGGGTGGTCGCCGCGCTGGCCGTCACCCGGGACAGTCTGGCACATCTCGATCTGGCCATTGCACCGGAAGAGGTGCTGGCGCGATGCGATATTCGACGGGACAGGGTTCAGGGGCAGACTCCCGATCCCGGGGTCAACGATTGGCACGAGGACCTTGTCGAGCTCACGGCCGAGAAGATCGCCCGATTGGCTGCCGCCATCAAAGGCGATGGAGAGATCAGACGCTACAACCTGAAGAAAGTAGGAACAGCCATTCAGCAGTCCCTGGACGAGGATTTCATCGGCGCCGAATGGATCAATGGAAAACTCGTCCGGTCATTGAGAAAACGCGGGATCGTCCGCTCCTTCCCTGCGAGGACTTGACTTTCGTAATTCGGGAACTTCCGGGGCAGTGCAACGCTCCGCTCCGTACACCAGCTCCCCCAACGTGATACTGGAGGTGAACCGGCTCCCGACAGGCACCGATCCCACCCTCTTCAGCAGATCATGGGAAGGTGATCGCTTCATCAGGTTGCTGGGAACGTCGGTATCGAAAAGGTACATCAGTCTTCAAGCTCCACAGGGCGGCGGGCCGTCCGGTGGTCGCCCCCCGGCAATGGAGGATTGACGAGACCCATGCCCCTGACCCCCGATCTGCGCCGCGGTATCGACCGCATCCGCGACCATCTCTACGGCGGCGGCTACCCCAACCCGGCCCAGAACGCCGAACAGCTCAGCTTCCTCATCTTCTTCTACATGTTCGAGGCGGCCGACGCCGCGCGTGTCCGTGCCGCCCGCCGCCCGAAGGCGGCTCCCTGCGCCAGCGTCTTCGAGGGACGATGGCGCCTGCGCAACCCGCGCAACGCCCACCGCCCGAACGCGAAGACGGTGCCGGGCGAGCGGCTGCGCTGGTCCTCGTGGGCGAAGGCCCTGAACGGCGAGCGGCTGGTCTCCTGGGTGCGCGAGGAGGTCTTCCCGTTCTACGCCGGACTCGCCGCCGGGGGCGTCACCGACTTCATGGACGGCGCCCGCCTGGTCATCGACGAGCCCACCGTGCTCTCGCAGGTCGTCTCGCAGATCGACGACCTGCACCTCGAACGGGTGGACGCCGACACCAAGGGCGACCTGTTCGAACACGTGCTGCGCCAGATCCGGCAGGCGGGGGAGCTGGGGCAGTTCCGCACCCCGCGCCACGTCATCCGGGCCATGGTCCGGCTCGTGGACCCCCGCCTGGGCGAGACCGTCTACGATCCGGCGGCGGGCACGGCGGGGTTCCTGGTCGGCGCCTACGACCACATCCGGCTCGCGAACTCGTCGCCGGACGGCATCGAGGAGGTCGAGGCGGACGGCCAGACCATCCGCCGCGGCCTCGGCGACCTGCTCGGCCGCGATGCGGTGCGCCGGCTGCACGAGGCGACCTTCTTCGGCAACGACGTGGACCCCCAGATGGTCCGCCTCGCCACCATGAACCTGACCCTGCGCGGCCTGGACCGGGTGCGCATCGCGCGTCGCGACGCCCTGACCCGCACCCTCGACCGGACGGCGAAGGCGGAGCTGGGTCTGCCGCCGGAGGGATTCGACGTCATCCTCGCCAACCCGCCCTTCTCCGGCCGGCTCGACCGGGACCGCATCGTCGAGGAGGTGAAGGTCGGCCGGACCGCGCAGACCGAGCTGCTGTTCCTGCAATACATGCTGAACCACCTGAAGGACGGCGGGCGTTGCGGCGTCGTCCTGCCCGAGGGCGTGCTGTTCGGCTCCACCGGCGCGCACCGCGAGCTGCGCCGCAAGCTGGTCGAGAACCACAGCGTCGAGGCCGTCCTGTCGCTGCCGGGCGGGGTGTTCAACCCCTACTCCGGGGTCAAGACCTCCGTGCTGGTCTTCCGCAAGGGCGGAGCGACCGGGCAGGTGCTGTTCCTGCACGCCGACCACGACGGATTCAAGCTCGACGCCAACCACGACCAGCCGATCGAGGCGGACGACCTGCCGGCCCTCGTCGCGGCGTTCAAGGATCGGGCGGCGTTGTGGGCCACCTGGAAGAAGCGCGACCGGGACGCCGAGTGGAGCGGGAAGTGGTGGTTCGCCGACGCGGAGGCGATCCGCGCCGCCGACTTCAACCTGAGCGCGGGGCGTTACCGCCCGCAGAGCCGCGCCCGGGTGGAGCACCGCGACCCGCTGGAGCTCCTCGACGAGCTCAGGGCGGTGGAGCGCGAGATCCTGGAGGAGATCGACCAGCTTGCCGATGCCGTGCGGGGGGTGGTGGGGGAATGAATATTTATCCTCGGGTTCCTCTCGGAGAGATATGCACTATCAATCCGCGCATCAGGAAATCCGAAATTCCAGAAGAAGACATGCTCGTGAGTTTCGTCCCGATGGCTGCCGTGGATGAGCGGCTCGGGATGATCACGGCTCACGAAGATCGGCGTCTCGTGGATGTTTCAAAGGGCTTCACGGCATTCGAAGATGGCGATGTGCTTTTCGCAAAAATCACCCCGTGCATGGAAAACGGCAAGGCGGCCTTGGCCCGCAACCTGACCAATGGTGTCGGTCGTGGCTCAACGGAATTCTACGTCCTCCGACCCGGTGACAAGGTTCTCGGTGAATACGTTTATCACTTCGTTCGCCAGTTACGATTCAGAGAGAAAGCGAAGCGGTATTTCACTGGCACGGCAGGCCAACAACGCGTTCCCAAATCGTTCATGGAAAACACTCCAATTCCCCTCCCTGCACTCGACGCGCAACGGCGGATCGCCGACATTCTGAACCGGACCGCACGCATCGAAATTTTATGCGATCGGGTAAACAAATATCTCCGTGATTTGATACCGGCACTGTTTATCAAAATGTTCGGTGATCCTATCGAGAACCCCATGAGATGGAAGCGGAGACGCCTGGGAGATATGAGCGAAGTTCAAGGAGGTTTGCAGGTCACAAGGAAACGCGCAAATCATCCCTTGAAGAAGCCATACCTTCGTGTAGCGAACGTGCTCCGGGATCGGCTCGTTCTCAGCGAGATCAAGCATATACGTCTCACCGAAAACGAATTTGGCAGAGTGCGGCTGCGACGCAACGATTTGCTCATTGTCGAAGGTCACGGAAATCCGGGAGAAATTGGAAGATCGGCACTATGGGATGGCAGCGTCAGGGATTGCGTGCACCAGAACCACTTGATCCGGGTACGTCCCAATCGTGATTCAATCGTCCCGGAATTCGCGTGCGCCTACCTGAATACGACATCCGGTCGCCAGCATCTGCTCCGGAGTGGGAAGACAACTTCCGGCCTCAACACCATCTCCACGTCCGACGTCAAGGCTTGCGCCCTCTTTGTTCCACCGCTCGGCCTTCAGAATCGATTCGCAGAAGTCGTTGCGGCAGCGCGCGATGTTGCCACCACCACCGAATCTTCCCTGGATACCGCTTCAGCCCTGAGCGTTTCTCTCATGACCCGATTGCTGGGGGATGGCGTGTGATCGGCACCGTTCCCGGGTCATACCTGTTCTGCTGCATCGAACGCAGCCCGAACCAAGACAGCATGTCATGACGGACATCGTGAACAGTTGCCGGCAAAACGAGAAAGGAGAAAAGACAAATCCTAAATTTGTTGTGAAGCAATGACTCCTCTCTTTCTTTCTCTACTCTCCGCAGGCTAACCCATCTTTACCGTGACGATAATACAGATCCCCGTCAGACTGATCGCGATGTTGCTTGTTTGAATTGGAAACTGATGAATGCGCCGATTTTGCCAGTGATCGCTATGGCAACATCTCGGACAATGCTGGCAGATATGGAGCCAATACCGTTCCAAATACTTGCATGTGGTCTGCAAGGATTGACATGAACTTCTGATAGGCGGCCTTGAATCGTTCCGATTCCTTGGCGTCCCTCATCTCTTCCACCGTGTCCGATAATTGAGAAATGGCATCTGGATCGGCATCCATTTTTGAGAGCACATCAAGCATATCTGCAAAAATTTTCTCTTTTTGCTCACTCATCCGGGTCTTCTGTTTGATATTCGTGCTTCCAGTAGCGACGTTCCCGACATTCCCTGTGATGTATGTATTGAAGATCTGAGTTACCCTTTCTTTTGGTATAGATACTGAGTTGATGGGTATCTCTCCAGCGTTGGGAATTTCGGCTTCTATTTCCAACACGAAATTGAGAATACGAGTACGAACACTATCTATGGCAGCAACAACGGAATTTATTGGAATAACCCTCCATGCCTGCACACAATTCATACCTTTATAGATATTTCGTCCAACATACGCAACCAAATCAGGACCCCACGGCTCCATCGCCGATCCATTGGTTGCATTCTCTACAAGTGACTCCAAAGAAGCAATGGATTGCGTGAGAAAGGCGGTATGTAGAATTTCATGCAATTCTTCTGGGATGCGAGATAAAGGAATATCCGCATATCGAATAGATCCGAATGGTCCAAAAAAATGACCTTTGGAATTCACCTGTAATACACGATATTCCGGAACTGTATCTTCTAAAGAATAACCATTCAATTCATTATCGATCCATTTTTCAAATTCGGCGCTACCAAGGCGTACTGACAAGATCTTGCACTTCCGGAGAAGCGAAGTGAGTTGCACTTGAGAGTCGACAGCGGAATCCTGAATGTCACGAAGCAAAGACATGGTATGTGTCACCATTCTCCAATACTACGATCGTAGGCACAATAGTATAATTGGGAACTATCATGGTGTTACGTCTCATCATCAGATCGCGGCCCTACCCGTTCCGTTGCCTTCCATCATAACAGCCTGCTCGGATCGGAAACCAGCGCAATGTATCGAGTCACAGCCAGTTCTTCACGGTCAAGTGCGGAATTTTCTGGAAATGTCTGATGTTTCCCGTCACCACGATCACCCTTCGAACAAGTGCAATCGCGGCTATTCTGACGTCGGCATCCCCGATCGGAGTCCCTTGACGCCCCAGTTCTGCCCGAACCCCGCCATATCGTCTGGCTGCATCCGCATCGAAGTAAGTATCGGCAGCTTCGCCGTGACACGTTCTTCGATCTTCTCCATCAGACTCCCGATCCCCTCCTCCGTGTCCCGTACACCAGCTCCCCCAACGTGATACTGGAGGTGAACTGACTCCCGACCGGCACTGAACCTATCATCTTCAGCAGATCATGGGAAGGTGATCGCTTCATCAGGTTGCTGAGAACGTCGGTATCGAAAAGGTACATCAGTCTTCGAGCTCCGCGGGGCGGCCGGTGTCGTGCCGTCGAGCCGCGTAGATCGTCTCGATCAGCGAGTCTACCTCGTAATCGTCGATCGGCTCCCATCCACCCCGCAGACCGAGAACGCCCTCCGAACCGAGCCATCCCCCGACCGCGGCGTTGATCTCGTCGGCCAAAGCCGTCCGGTTTCCGACGGCGCCACTGTCGTCGAGATGTTCGGCCTTCGGCAACGGCAGGACGGCGACCGGCTTGGCTACGTTCCGAAGCCGGTCCAGAAACGTCCCGAGGGCGGAGGCATGATCCGGGTACCGCGTCCACAGCAGCATCAGGTAGGGATCGACCGGCTTGATCACGTCCTCCAGGAGACTGCCGATCACCGCGAAATCCTCGGCGGGGTCGGACATGGCGCCACCGAGGAGACGGAGATCCGAGATGATGACCCGCACGTGAGGACATGCGGGAATATCCGGCCTCTCACCGGTAAAGTGGATCCGAAGCAGGTCCGTATCGTATCCACTCAGCCCTTCGATCAAGCTGTCCAGGTGTCTGGGATCGTCGCCGATCGCTATGACCCTCACGGAACTGGACATTACGGGTCTCCTTGAAAATCAGGGCGACCTTCGGGGCGGCGCGTTCCCCCGGTCGTGGCCGGAGGCAGGCATCCCCGTGGCTGACGACCTTCGCGATGGCTTCGGCTTGCTGGCGCTCGATGCAGGCAGCTTCGAGGTCGCGGACGGGGGTGAGGGTGTCGAAGCCTGCCCTCGCGTGCCGGTAGCGGGGGGTGCCGGCGTTCATGCAGCGCGGTAGGAGCACGGCGAGCACCTTGCGGAGCCCGTCTTCGACCACCTTGTGCAACGGGCGGGCGACTTCCTTCGCGTAACGCTTCTCTCTCGCCAGCAACCCGTCCTGGACATCGAGCGTCGTCTTCATGCGCCCATACTACCCGGATGGCTTGGTACGGCAAGAATGGGATCAGCTTCTCTGTGATTGTGGAGATCTCGTCCGAAGCGAGACCATTCGGTTTACCAACCTGCATGAATACTGGATGATTGAAAACAGTCGGTCAAGAGAAGATGGCGGATGATTGGACAAAGACTGAAGATTGCCCGCGCCGCAGCCGGGTTGTCACTCAGGGGTCTGGAGGCCGCGATTGGAAATCGTGTCACGGCACAGGCGATCGGCAAGTACGAGCGAGGCGAGTCGATGCCGGGATCCGGAGTCCTGATCGCGCTGGCCGACGCGCTCGGCGTTTCCGTGGATTACCTGGTCGGCGATCAGGAAATGGTGCTGGAGGATGTCGACTTCAGGAAAAAGACGGTCGCGAGCAAGCGGGAGGTGGCCCAGGTCGAAGCGCTGGTGCTGCGCATGCTGGAAGGCTATCTCATGGTCGAGGAACTGCTCCGCCTGCCCAGCGTGGAGTGGGACAAGCCCCGCGATGCGCCCTTTCCGGTCGTCAACGACGTTGCGGAAGCGGACCGGGGAGCCCGCGCGCTACGGAGCCATTGGGGCCTGGGGATCGAGCCGATCCCCGATCTGGTGGAAATCCTGGAAGGGCGTGGGGTGAAGGTGCTGTCCGTCACCCTCGCCGAGAACATCGACGGCCTGACGGCGCGGGTTCGCCGTACGCGCGGAAACGCCGTACCCGTCATCGTCGTGAACGGCGCCCACTGGGGTGAGCGGCAGCGCTTCACGATAGCGCATGAGCTCGGCCACATGGTTCTGGACGCCATCGGCAGGAAAGTGGACGGCGAGAAGGCGGCGCATCGTTTCGCCGGCGCGTTTCTCATGCCGGCCGAGGCGCTTTGGTCCGAGGTCGGCAAGCGCCGCACGTCGGTCGGATGGGACGAGCTCTTCAAGCTCAAGCTGTTGTTCGGGGTCAGTGTGCAAGCCCTCACCTGGCGCTGCAAGGATCTGGGCATATTCGGCCAGCCCCTCTTCCGGCGCTTGTTCGACGAATTCAAGCGCCGCGGTTGGCGTGACCCGCCCTGTGAGGAACCTCTCGCGATCCAGGAAGGCGAGAAGCCCCGGCGATTCGAGCGGCTGTGCCTGCGCGCCCTGGCGGAAGGGGCGATCTCCGAGCCGAAGGCTGCCGAGTTGCTGGGGATCCCGGTTCGAGAGCTGGACCGCCGGATGCGGGAGCCACCAGAGAGCGGTTCTGCCTGAGACCGGATGCCGGAACGCTATGATGGAGGCGATGCAGCGCGCGTTCTGTAACGGCGTCTCGGCGGCGACCACACGGCCGGAGGTCCCGAGCGCAAAGGCTGATTCGACCTGCCGTGTGCACCCCCGTCCATGCCGGCAATATGGCGTTTGCGTTCGGCTGACCTTGCGCGACAATGCGGGTCAGACGCCGCCCAGGCAGCTCATCATCCTCGTCGGACCGAAAGGAGCGGGCAAATCCAGCGCCCGTGCCGAGTCTGACGGCCCGGTATGGACACCCGGATAATGCACCGACGCCTGAAACCCTCCGCCAAGACCCGGACGTAGCCAGCCGATGACCGCCGGCCCCACCGAAGCATTCTCCCGTGTCAGGATCGACACCCTGCTCGCGGACGCCGGATGGGATCTGACCGACGGCGTGGGCGTCCGGTTCGAACATGCGCTGCCGGACGGCTCGCGCGCCGACTACGTGCTCTGCAGCCGCGCCGGGCGGCCCATGGCCGTGGTCGAGGCCAAGCGCGCGAGCGCCCGGCCACTCGCCGCGCAGGACCAGGGCATCCATTACGCGGCGCGGCTCGACGTCCCCTTCGTCTTCCTCTCGAACGGCGAGGAGGTGCGCTTCCTGGACCGCGACCGGGACGCCCACGCCCGCGAGATCGCGACCTTCTACTCCCAGGACGATCTGGAACGCCGGATCGCCGCGCGAGCGGTACGGCGCGCGCTGGCCGACGTCCCGATCGACCGCAAGATCGCGGACCGCGGCTACCAGCTCGACTGCATCGAGGCGCTCTCGGCGCAGGTGGCGCGGGGGCGGCGCAAGCTCCTGGTGGAGATGGCGACGGGGACCGGCAAGACCCGCACCGCGGCGGCCTTCGTCAAGCGCCTGTTCGAGGCCGGCGCGGTCACCCGCGTCCTCTTCCTGGTGGACCGGATCGCACTGGCCGCACAGGCCGAGGACGCCTTCACCGACCATCTCCGCGACTACCCCTGCCACGTGCTGCGCCCGGGCCGCGGCTTCGACCGCGCCAAGCGCATCACCATCGCCACCTTGCAGACCATGATCGCCGAGTACCGCGCGCTCTCGTCCGGCTATTTCGACCTGGTGATCACCGACGAATGCCACCGCTCGATCTACGGCAAGTGGAGCGGCGTGCTGCGGCATTTCGACGGCATCCAGTTGGGCCTGACCGCGACGCCCTGCACCGCGGGCGCCGGCGAGCCGCCCGACCCCGAGGATGGGCGCTTCGTGCGCGACACGTTGCGCTTCTTCGAGCTCGACGCGCCGACCTTCCGCTACGGGCTGCCGCAGGCGATCGCCGAAGGCTGGCTGGCGCCCTACCGCATCTACCGGGCGATGACGGTGAAGACCGCGGCCGAGGGCGGCTTCGAGGTCGGGCGCGACGAGCTCGACTGGTCTTCGATGGACGAAGCCACGCGGGCGGAGCTCGATGAGCTGTTCGGGGCGGCCGGCCGCATCGTGGTGGACCCCAGGGCGCTGGAGCGGAGGTTCACGATCCCGGAGCGCAACCGCGCCGTCGTGCGGGAGTTCCGCCAAGTGCTCGACAGCGGCTTCACGGGCCGGGACGGCGTCCGCCGCTTCCCGAGCCGCGGCAAGACCATCGTCTTCGCGGTGACCCGGCGCCATGCCGAGACCCTGGCGACGATGTTCGACGACCATTTCGCGGACCTGAAGCCGCATCCCGCGACACGCTACGCCGATTTCGTCGTCAGCGACGTGGGCGGCGGACCCTCCCCGGACGCCAGCGCCGTCATCAGGCGCTTCAAGGAGGAGGAGTTCCCGCAGATCCTGGTCAGCGTGAACATGCTCGACACCGGCTTCGACTGCCCGGAGGTCGTCAACCTGGTGATGGCGCGCTTCACCGGGAGCGCCATCCTCTACCGGCAGATGCGCGGGCGCGGCACCCGCAAGGCGCCGCACATCCGCAAGACCGGGTTCACGATCTTCGACTTCGTGGGGGTGAGCGATTTCCACGGGGATGACGACGGGGAGATCACCGGCGGGGTCGTCGCGGAGCCGCGACAGCCGCCCTACGGACCCGCCACGCCGCGCACCTTGCTGACCCTGGACGTGGACGACCACATCGACCCGGCGAGCCGCGACTGGGTGACCCTCGACGAGGACGGCAGGATCGTGCGCACGGAGGCGCACGAGGCCCGCGCGGCGGAGCTCGGATTGCACGTCGAGGCATGGCGCGGCGCACAGGCGTTCGACGCCGAGCAGGCGCGCTGGGCCGGCCTCATCGGCAACCGCATCCGGGCGGACGCGATGACGATGGACCGCTTCGAGGACTACGACTTCGACGCCCACCCCTTCGCCGGTCTCGGCGGCTACGACCAGGCCGCCCGGGTGTTCGGCGGCCCGGCGGCGCTGGAACGCCTGATCGCGAGCGTCAACGCGGCGGTGTTCAGCGGTCGGGAAGGCGCCGGGCCTTGGCGGCACGAGGGCGGTTCCGACGTGGCGGCCGGCCGGGAAGGCGCCGGGCCTTGGCGGCACGAGGGCGGTTCCGACGTGGCGGCCGGCCGGGCAGGCGCCGGGCCTCGGCGGCGCGAGGGCGGTTCCGACGTGGCGGCCGGCCGGGCAGGCGCCGGCCACGGAAGGCCCTCTTTCCCGCCGGCCCGGCCGGCACGGCCCGCGCCATGCTGCTCGAACCCGGATTCCTGATCGTCCAGACCCTGAACGGGCTGCAGCTCTCGATGCTGCTGTTCCTGCTCTCGATCGGGCTGTCCGTGGTGTTCGGGATGATGAACTTCATCAACCTCGCGCATGGGACGCTCTACATGGTGGGCGCCTACCTCGCGCTGTCCACGGTGCGGTGGTTCGATTCGTTCTGGGTCGCGCTCGCGCTCGCCCCGCTGGGGGTGGCGCTGGTCGGCGCGGTGTTCTACGCGGTGCTGCTCCGGCACATGCAGCGCCAGAGCCCGATGCGCCAGGTGCTGGTGACCTTCGGGCTCATCTTCGTCGGCTTCGACGCGGTTCGCATGATCTGGGGCGTGCTGCCCCACACCATCCCGATCCCGGAGGCGCTGGCGGGCCGCGTGCACGTCCTCGGCGAGGTCTATCCGGCGTACCGGCTGTTCATCATCGGGATCGGCCTCGCGGTGCTCGCCGCCCTCTACGTCGGGCTGGAGCGCACCCGGCTCGGGGCCGTCGTCCGGGCCGGGGTGGACGACCGGACCATGGTCGCGGCGCTGGGCATCGACGTCGAGCGCGCGTTCTTCCTCGTGTTCTGCCTCGGGTGCTGGCTCGCGGGGCTCGCGGGGGTGGTGTCGGCGCCGGTGTTCTCGATCTTTCCGGGGATGGACATGTCCATCCTCATCCTCACCCTGATCGTGGTGGTGGTCGGCGGCCCCGGGAGCCTGAAGGGGGCGGTGATCGGCTCGCTGGTCATCGGCATGGTGGACACCTACGGCCAGGTCGTCGCCCCGGAGCTCGCCCGGGTCACGATCTACGCGCTGATGGCCGTGGTCCTGCTGGTGCGGCCGCACGGGCTGTTCCCGGTGCGCCGGACCCACTGATCCGGCCGTTCCGATGCTCGGCCGCGACCCCCTGCACCTGCCCGCCGCCGCCGCGCTGGCCGTCGCGGCCGGCGTCGCCTGGTACGGCGGCGACTTCTTCCGCCACGAGGTGCTGGCCGAGATCGCGATCTTCGCGATCCTCGCGATGAGCCTCGACCTGCTGGTCGGCTACGCGGGCCTGGTCTCCCTCGGGCACGCGGCGTTCTTCGCCACCGGCGCCTACGCCACCGCGTCGTTCACGGTGTTCCTGGGCTGGCCGGTCCCGGCCGCCACCGTCGCGGCGGTGGGGTGCGCCGCCGCCCTCGCCGCGGTGGCCGGGGTGTTCGCGATCCGGGTCGGCGGGGTGTTCTTCATCATGATCACCCTGGCGCTCGGCCAGATGGTCTACGCCTACTTCTTCAAGGCGCGCGAGTTCGGCGCCGACGACGGCATGGCCGGCATCCCCCGCCCCGATCTCTCGGCGCTGGGGCTCGACGCGGCCGAGCCCCAGGTGTTCTCCGCCTTCGTGCTGGTCGCCGCGGTACTGGTCTGGGCGCTGCTGCGCGTGGTGGTGCGCTCGCCCTTCGGCGCGATGCTCGTCGCCATCCACCGCAACGAGAGCCGGGTCCGCGCGCTGGGCTGCCCCGTGCAACGCTACAAGCTCGCCGCCTTCGTGCTGGCCGGCGCGCTCGGCGGGTTCGCGGGCTCGCTCATCGCGCAGCACACCGGCTTCGTCTCCCCGGACCTGGGGTTCTGGACCGTCTCCGGCGAGGTGCTGATCATGGTCATCGTCGGCGGCATGGGCAGCCTGGTCGGCGCGGCGGCCGGCGCGGCGGTGCTGGTCCTGCTCCGCCACGAGCTCTCGGACGGCGCGTTCTGGGAGGCGCTGGGGCTCTCCGCGGATCTAGCGAGCTACTGGCAGTTCGTGATGGGGCTGTTCTTCATCGCGGTGGTGCTGCTCGCCGGCGACGGGCTCTACGGCCGGCTCTCGGCGATCCTGCGGCGGGAGCGGCGGGGGTGAACGCGACGGAAGCCCCGATCCTCCGGGCCGAGGCGATCACCCATGCGCAGGGACGGCAGCAACTGCTGGAGCTGGAACATGAACCCTCTTCTATTCACGACTCGGCCGTACACCGGGCGCCACGCTCTCACCTCCGAAGCGGTGCGGGCTGCTCCGGACCCTCCCGCGCCGTCCGGGCGTCAACCAGCTTCGCGAAATCGGCATCGAGCCGTTGCGGGTCCCGGCAGACGAGGAAGGCCCATTCGCCGAGCCGGCCCCAGTGGTTGACCGCGGCCACCCAGCGTCTCGCCGCCTGGTGCTTCACGTCCGTGTCGTCGTGCGATCGTCCCTTGATTTCCAGTACGACGTTGAGGCCGTCGGCCAGCCGCACGATGAAATCGGGCTCGTAGGCGCGTGGAGTGCCGTAGAGCTCGAAGGGGATGTTGAACTCCAGGTGGTCGTTGCGCGCGTAGCAGCGGACGACGCCGTCCTTCGCCAGCGTTTCGAGCCGGAACGTCGCGGCCTGCTCCCAGGCGCCGGTGTCGCAGGCCACGTGGTTCAGATGGCTGGCGACGGTCGCCTGGACGGGCTTCACCGTCTTGAAGTGGACACTTTCGGTGCTCCCGATGGGCCGGTAGCGGTTCAACCGCGGCAGCAACGGCGCTTCGTCCTCCGAGTCGTCGGGCAGGATCGCGGCGACCAGCAGGTCCACGATGCGCCGGGCGTAGGTCTGCAGCCCGACATCGCAGGGATGCAGGCCGTTCAGGTCCACGCGCTCGCGGAGATAGCCCCGGACGATGTGCAGCACTTGGGGAAACAGGCTCCGACGGCTCTCGCATCGCAGCCGCTCCTTGCCGGGATAGGCGGCTTGCGTGAGCACCCGCACGATCTCGACGGCGATGGCGAACGCGATCGTCTGCGGATGCACCGATTCGTAGTACTGACCGCGGTCCACCTCCTCGAAACCGAATCCGCCGTATGCGCCCGGATGGCCGATCTGGTATCCGACCTGCGGGCGCACGAAGGCGGCGGTCGGCGTGGCCCATGGGTCCAGCGAGGTCCGCTCCACCGCGTCGAGGTCGCAGATGACGCGGTTCTTCTTCAGCGACACGACGTAGCCTTCGACGATCGGAAACCGGATCTCGAACGCCTTGCGCTCCGGCAGCGCCTTGACCTCATGCTTAGGATGGTCTTCCGGCGGCGGTCCGCCCCCCGGCTGGCGGCCCTTGAAGGGAATGAGCGAGAACGGCACCCCGAAGACATCGACGTACTCGGCGGTCAGGAGTCCCGTTTCCGGGTCGGGCGTGTAATCCATCCTGCGCAGCCCCCGCCCCACCACCTGCTCGCATAGAAGCTGGCTGTGGAATGCGCGCAGTCCCAGGACGTGGGTGACGTTGTTGGCGTCCCAGCCTTCGCTCAGCATGTTGACGCTCACCACGCAACGGATGTGCTCCCCCGGCTCGCCCGGGGCGCCTACCGTCGAAACGATCTTCCGCAGCTCCTCCGCGGCGTGCTTCCGGGTGGCGTTCGGGTCCTCGCTCTCCGCCGCCGCGAGCAGCTTCGAGTCGATGCGCAACGTGACCTCGGCGCCGTCCCGGTTCCACAGCTCGGGAAACCCCGGCAGCCCCGCGCCGTAGCGCTTGACCGCCTTCGCCTTCGCCTTCTTCTTTCGCCGGCCTTCGGGCGATCCGCCCTCGCCGTCGTCGCCGTTGCCACTGTCGTCGCCGTGGTCACCGTTGCCGCCGTTCTCGTCTTCGTCCTCGTCGGCCGCCCCGGCCGCGGCCGTCCCGCTCCCGCCCGCTCCGGCCGCCTCCACCCGCTCTTCGCCCGAGATCATCCGGTGGAAGTGCTCCGCGAGGTCGGTGTTGTCGCAGACCGCGATCATCACCGGCGGGGTCCGGTCCTGCCCCGGGGCCGACGCCTGCAACTGGTCGAAGCGCTCCTTCCACTCCCCCGCGAGGGTGAGCAGCGCGGCTTCCGCCTCGCGGTAGGCGGCCTCGGGCTTCGGCTTGCCTCCCGGCAGCCGATCCCCCGGCTTGAGGCGCCTCGTCACGTGCTCCCACAGCTTGAAGTACACGGGGTCGGGACGGCCCGTGCTGTCGATGGCCGGGAGGCGGGGGATCTTGGTGATGCCCGATTCGATGGCGTCCACCAGGCTGAAGTCGCTGACGATCCAGGGGAAGGGGGAGCCCTCGGGATAGCCGCTTCCGTGGAGGTAGAAGGGCGTCGCCGAAAGGTCCACGCAGAGCCGGATCCCGCAGGCGGCGTGGATCCGGTCCAGGCCGCTCACCCAGACCGTGGCTTGCTCGCGGTCCGCCTTCTCCTCGGAAGACAGCCTCGCCTTCCCGCCGACCGGGGCGGGGCGGTACGCATGGTGTCCCTCGTCGTTCAGCACCATCAGCGGCTCGTCGTCCCAGAGGTCGCCGAGGCGGGTGCGGGCGAACGCCTCCGGCGTCTCGTCCCCCAGCCTGCCGACCGGCACCCCGCCCACCGGGATGACGTCGGGCTCCGGACTCAGGACGTGCCAGTTCGTGACCCGCACCTTGCCCTTCGCCAGCTCGGGGCGCAGCGAGGAGGGCACGAGGTCGAACCTCTCGTAGTAGTTGCCCGGAGCGCCGGGGCGCAGCACGCCCAGGCGCTCCCTGATGGTCAGGTTCGGGCAGACCACCAGCACCCGGCGGGGATAGCGCGGGTCGCCGGGCTTCGTGCCGCGGTTGCAGAACGCCCAGGCGATGAGCATGGACATGACCACCGTCTTGCCGGCGCCCGTGGCCATCTTGCAGGCATGGCGCGGAATGGGCGCCGCCCCGGCCTCGTTGGGAACGTCGGCAAGCTTGGGATGCTGCGCAACCTTCGCCACCCATTCGTCCGGCCTGGGATTGCGCCCCGCTTCCAGCATCCTGAATTCGTCCGGGGAGAGCCGCGGCTTCCAGCGCGGCTTCCGGCCCGCGGCCAGGATCTCCCGGAGGTAGAGGATCGTCTCGGCGGCTTCGAGCTGGCAGAAGAACAGGCGCCGCGTCCGGTCCTCGCGCCACCAGTGGCGGAGCAGCTTCTTCGTCGTCTCCGAAGCGTTCTGCCAACCGGACCTCCGCCAGCGCCGCACGTCCTCCCGGAGCGCGTTGACGAGGGGCAGGTCGTCGCGTTCCTCCTCGGTGAGCAGGGACCGCTGTGCGCTGCCGGTGCGCTCGCTCTTGTACCAGTAGCTCGCCTCCCTGCGCGCCGGAACCTTCGAGGGCGTGCCCGTCTTCGTGTCGTAGAGCCAATGCAGGCCGGGCTCCTCGTAGGGGGAGCAGAGGATGGGATCCTCGACCGGCTGGATGGGGATGTGGATTTCGGGCATGGCTCAGGATGCGGGGTTCGGTGCAGGGTTGGAGGTTTCGGATGCGCCGAGATGGGCGGTGATTCGATCGCGGAGATGCTGGAGCTCGGGGCAGAGTCGGAACAAGAGGGGCAGGTTTTCCAGGGAGCGGTCGATCATCAGATCCCTGCCCGCGCCGGGCCTGCGAGGGTCGCCGTGGCTGGCGAGCAGGGGCGCGAAGATCTCCTCCTTCATCCGGGGATGGCGGCGTGCTTCTTCCCAAGTGCCCGATCCCGGGATTTCGTCGCGGAACGCGGCGCAGGCGTAGATTTCCAACTCGGGCTGTGCGGCGCAGCACAGTAACGTGATTCCTTGCTCGGCGATATGTTCCTCCAGAGCCTGCATGGCCTCGCTGGTGGCCTTGTCGGCATCCGGGAAGAACAGCCACAAGTCCTTGAAGCGGTATCTTCCCGGAAGCTCGCCGCGGATGACTTGTACGGCGTGGTCGTATCCGCGGACCCTCGGGTTGCTCAGCACGTCCACCTTCGCGGCGGGCCTGCCGGCATCCGCCATGACGGCCTTGGTCAAGGGCTTCAGGATGTGGCCGTTGAGCACGGGATCTTCGGGAATGACGAGCACGGTGAAGCTCATGACACCGCTTCGAACCAGCCTTCCGAGAACAATTCGGAAGCCGGTGTTTTCTTGATGAGATCCATGAATCCAGGCACGTCGGCCAAGGAACGGATCCTGGATTCACCCGTCGATTCGCTCCGTGTACACAGGAAGGTGGTCTTGTAATCCTCCTCTTGAAGCCAGTCCAGGATCGCCGGCGAGTGGGTGGTTGCGAAAACTTGAGTATTCGCGGCTTCTGCTTGGCTGCGCATCAGCTCCAGCAGGATCTGCAAGCGGCTTGCGTGAATGCCATTCTCGATCTCCTCGATCGTCATGATGGCGGGCATATCAGGTTGGAAGAAGGCGGCCGCGAGCGCTGCGAAGCGCAAGGTGCCGTCACTCAGGACGGGCGCCGGAAACTCCCTTCCGTTCTCCCGGAGCATGAACATCGGTTCGCCGACCACGCCAGGCAACGTTCCGACATCGTCCACTTCTTCCGGACGGAGCTGACGCAACCATGCAAGGTAAGTGTCCTTGAGCTTTTCATCTTGGCAGATCGTTTTGATCAGGGCTGCGAAATTTTCCCCGTGATTACCCATGCGCCGGGCACTACTGGATTGAGAATAAGATCCGAGTACTTCATGTCTTGGATCGATAGATTGAGCATTTGAAAAAAACTGAGGCAGACGTATGAGAGGTATTGGAAATAGAATTTTACTTCTATGATCTTTTTGCATATGAAAATGCAGAAATAATTTCCCCCATTCTGTATTTTCAATTATAGATTCCAGACTCTCGAATGGAGAAGATAGTCTAAAGGTAAGTATTGACAAGAACGGAAGATATGGATCTTCATATATTTCAATATCGTCCCTGCGGGAATAATTGAATCCATCCTCCATGCGTCCTTCACCCATTCGGATGGTTTCATCGACTATTTCCCCTTTTTTCGATGAAAATGCAATCCCGTATTGCCATTTCATCCGATCTGATTCTTCCAACCCACCAAGTGCTTTGATCGTCACTTCATCTTTTCCGGACGAATCGGAAAAACACGCATATCTACTTCCTCCACGAACACCTTCCCATACCTCGTTGGCCGCACTCCTCGGCTTTCCGTTGAGGACTTCTCCGATCGTGAAGCCGTTGCCTATGCCTTCCAGCACCCGCAGCGCTTCGAGAAAATTCGACTTTCCACTCGCGTTGGTCCCGACGAACAGATTCACCCGTCCCAACGTCAGGTCCACGCTTCGCAGGCTCTTGAAGTTCTCGATGGCGATGCGTTCGATCATATGTTCGACCCTCGACTTGGCACGACCGAAAGCAATAATCCCTGGTGGAAAAAAACAAGGAGCGGTCGGCCACCCCAGCCCCCATCCATGTATTCAAACACAGAACGTATAGTGGCCAGTGAAATCCATGCTCAGTGATCCTTTTTGAAGCACGTCAAGACCGATGAGGGCCTGGGGCTCCCCATCCTCCGATCCTGCTTCGAATTCGGTCACCGTCATGCTCGTCAGCGGGATCACCTGACTCCCGAAGAACAGAATGACGTCGACTTGGTATGTATTCGCCTCCTTCGTACCGGCCGCGGTCTTCAGATGGACTTTCCCGATGGGCGGTATCCCAAGCTGTTCAACCACACGTTCCGATATGGCCGTGCTTGTCGCACCCGTGTCGATGATGCCAAGCACATTGGCGCCAGGCATGTGGTAAGCAGCGGCCGGATCCGCCTCTGCTCGGCCCTCCACTTTTTCCCGTGTTGCCGAATCCACGAAGCCGACCTGGATCTTCAATCCACGTCGATCCCACATCCCGCTAACGCAAGGCATGGGAGTACCAGCCAAGGTCCACGGCTTCCGGGTTGACCGCCTGGACGGAAAAGATTCCATCCTGATAGAGCCTGCGTCCTGCGGTCTGTGCATCGCGCGCCGTGTCGAAAAAATCGACGCACTCGCCGGACTTCATAAGCGCGAACCGGCCCCCTTCGCGCAAAACGAGATCCGGGAGTTGTTCTTGAAATGCCTTGAAGTTCCGGTCAACCTCCATCTGAATGTCTTCCCTCTTCATGGCTCGGCCTCCTCTTGGCTAGTGCGGGCTGCCGGTTCCTGCCCATGTCGTGCGGTGAGGATTGTAGGAACAGGAAACGGAAACGATCAACATCTTCGTGAACCCCCGGCAGGGATCTCGAGAAAGCCCTTCGAGGTCGACGGCCACCGACGTGCGCTACCCCTGCAACGGGGTGTCCGAGTTCGACAAACGGCGTGCGGACGCCACACGGCGGCGGGCACCGGGCGACGAGTGAACCGGCGGGACCGGCGCCGGAAGTCCGTTCATGGACGTCTTCGGCATCATGCGCGGGATTCAATCGCCGTGGGGTACGGTCAACACCCGCAGCCCTTCGTTGCCGCGGGGGTCGATGACCTTGACCGCCACCCGCCATGCCTGTCCCTGGCCCAACCGGGACGGTCTCGGGAAGGGAAGGCTCACGAGGCCGCCGAGCGCGTCGAATGCGCCCCGCTCCACCGCGCCGACGTCGTCGAGCGCCCTGGCCAGCCGGTCCCACTTGCTCCTGTCGGGGAAGAACGCCTGGCAGATGCAGAAGGTCCGGCCGTCGTAGTCCGTGTCGAGAAACCATGCCGCGATGCGCTGCCGGTCGGTCGGGAAGAGCATGTTGCTCACCGGGTCGTAGACGTCCATGCCCTCGACCTCGACGACGTACTCTCCGTCCTCCCGGCGCATCGGACCCTTCACGCGGGGCGCGCTGAAGACGGTGAAGAGCTGGCTGCCCGGCTGTGTCTTCAGCAGGTCGTCCATGGCCACGTCCGGACGGATCAGCGCCATGTGCAGGCGCAGCTTCGGATGGCTGGCGCTCTCGATGGCGTCCTGCGCCGCCGCGTCGAACCCGAATCCGGCGAACACCACGTCGTCGTACCCTGCCCGGTTGGCGCTCCGGATCGCATCCTCCACCTGCATCGCGGCCACGTTGCCGACCTCCGGGCCGATGCTGACGGCGACCCTTCGTTCTTCCCCCGTGCCGTTCAGCCACTCGCCTTCCGCGTGGATCAGGGCCGCACCGGTCAGCGGCTCGATGCGGCCGAACTTCATGTTCCGGTTGCCCGGGAAGTCCACCCCCGCCGCCTTGAGCAGCCGGATGACCTTGTCGATGTGCGCCTCGGCATTGGCTACGGCCACGTCTCCCGCGTCGTCCGCCTCGAAGACCTCCAGCTCACCGTCGGGAGCCCCGCCGATAGGAGAGGGCGAACCGCCGAGCGGTCCGGGATCGTCAAACGATCCGGGACCGCTGTGTGGCCCAGGACCCTCAAACGATCCGGGACCGGCGAGAGGTTCGGGGCCGTCCGAGCGGTCCGGGCCTTCCTCCACCGCAATCACGCCTTCCATCGTGAACGGCCCGGAAACGCGCACCGTGCCCTTGACGATCTCCGGCTTGTCCACCAACTCTTCCGAGGCCGCGTTGGCGGCGATGCACTCGTCGACTTCGTCCATCTTCGCCCGCCACGCGGCACGGTAGTCGATCAGCGCCTCCCGCAAGGGTTCCGGCCAGTCGGGGTCGGTGTCGAAGGGTGTCTCCCATTCCTGCCACTCCCCGCGCGGGATCTTCTCGCGGTACTTCTCGACCTGTCTGGCCGTGAGGCCCTTCAGCGGCTTGCGGGCGGGGGCGGCCTTGAGCGATTCGGGAGGCGTGTCCGGCAGGAGCCAGCGGCGCAGGTCGGCGTCCGTGACCGCTGCCGCTCCCTTCTCGCGGTGCTTGCCGACGAGCTTGGCGGCCAGCGCTGATTTCAGGTTCGCGCCGACCTTGGCGACTTCACGGTTCAACTCGGCGAGCTTCCCGGCAAGGATCGGCTCGTGCCTGGCGAAGATGGGATCGAGCGAGGTGTTGCGGGCGATGCTGCGTAACGTAATGTGGGGCAGTGTCCGGCAATTAAAGGTCAATCGCTTGCCGGTCGGTTTGCCAGTCTCGTCCGGCTCAGCTATCCAGGTTCCGTGGGGGTTGCGCTCCCCGTCCTCGGCGTTCAATGCGCGAAGCCGGTAGTAGTCGAACTTGGCGGTCATCAGGCGGTGCTTGGCCAGTGACAAGGCTACCCGGCTGGTGTCGATGGCGATCCAACGACGGCCCCATTGCTCGGCTACGAAGGCCGTCGTGCCGCTGCCGCACGTTGGATCGAGCACCAGATCGCCGGGATCTGTAGACATGAGGATGCAACGCTCGATGACCCTCCGGTTGGTTTGAACAACATATATCTTGTCACTTTGACGAAATCCTCCTTGCTGGGTGTCGGTCCATAGCGACGAGAGTTCGGATAACCAGAAATCATCGCGGTAGCGGCGAAAAAGCAACACCTTCCCCTTCCACTCCAATCTCTCCGCATGTTTCAGCCGACTCATGCCCTGTTCGTCCGTTCGCCAACCTCCACGATGAGGGACAACAGCCTTTCCCTCGTAGCAAACGGAGTATTGGGTGGTCGCACTACCGCTACGTGAGAGCAGATCCGCCAACCAATAAAGCTTCCCTGGAAGACTATCGGCGCGATTCAACTCTGGCTTGGATAGCCGCCGCGATTCTCCGGAATTTCCTAAAAGATGCCAGGAAAGAGTTGCTGGTAGTTGTTCTCTGCTTCCGCGACTTGCATAGATTACCCGTCCCCTGAAGGAGTCCATGTCTTTTGCGTACCAAAGAATGAAATCGGTTACGGACGGAAGGACGCCGGAAGTCTGACCACCTGTAGTGACGAAGGCAATCTGCGCTATACGAGCATCCGCCCCGAACACCTCATCCATCACGCATCGCACGCGATGCAGGTTCTCATCGCTGATCTGCACGAAGATGCTGCCGGTATCGGCAAGCAGCTCCCTCGCCATCGCCAGCCGGTCGCGCAGGTAGGCGAGGTACGAGTGGATGCCGAGCGTCCAGGTGTCCCGGTACGCCTTGACCATCTCCGGCTCGCGGGTCAGGTCCTGCTTCCGATCCTTCACGTCGCGCTGGCCAAGCTGCGGCTGGAAGTTCGACGCGAACCTGATGCCGTAGGGCGGGTCCACGTAGATCATCTGCACCTTGCCCGCCAAGTCCTCGCGGCGGGCGAGGCTCGCCATCACCTGGAGGGAATCCCCGAGGATCATCCGGTTCGTCCAGTCCACGTCGTGGCGGTAGAACTGCACCGCCTTCGCGTAGTCCTGCTGCGGGTCGGCGAAGAGGTCCCGGTGGACGTCCTCCCGCGCCAGCACCCGCAGGACGGCCTGGGTGGAGACCCGCTCGTGCATGTGCAGGGCCACCGGATCGACCTCGAACCACGGTCTCTCCCGCTTGCCGCTCCATTCCAGCCACGGCTCGTAGCGCCCCAGCGCCGCCGCCAGAATCCCCGCCTCCTCCCCGGACAGCGCACGCTGCCGGGCGGTGGCCAGGAGCTCCTGCAACCTGTCGGTCGCCGCGGGGTCGGGTGAGGAGCGCAGCACCGGCGGCAGGTGCGGATCGTGCCGGTGGTAGACCGCCGCCTCCTCGCGCACGAAGCCTTGCGCTTCGAGTCCTGCCAAGGGGATATTCTTCCGGGTCGCCGGATACTTGATGGACGTGACGGCCTCGCTGCTCGCGCTTTCCGGGGCCGTCGGGGTCTTCTTGCGGCGCGGCATGAACGGCTCCCTGTCGTCCGGGCGCCCGATTCTGAACAAGCCGGCGCCGTAGCACAATGCGCGGGCGGAGGGCAGGCTTGCGCGGAGCTCGTCCCCGGCTCGACCGGAGACCTGCCCCCGCCGGGGTCGGCGGAGGTCAGATCGGCAGGAACCGGAGCGCGGTCAGGATGGCGATGATGGCTCCGCCCTGGAACCAGAGGGCGCGGTAGAGCGTGGCGGTCATGCGCGCTTCGAGGGCGGCGAGGTCGGCCTTGGTCGCGAACTCGTCACGGTCGGCGCTGACGGCTCGGCGCATCCCCTCGGCGATGGCTTCGGCGTGCTCGGCTTCGATGCCGGCCGCTTTGAGGTCGCGGGCGGCTTCGAGCGGGTTGAAGGTGCTGGCGGTCATGGCGTGCTCCGTAGCGGATTGTTCGCCGCAAGGCGGCTGCCGTCAAGTCAAAGTCAAAGCGAGTGTCCGTACTCGCCACGGACGGGGCGGGAAGGCCGGGCGGGCGCCCTCCGCCGCATCTCGGCTGACGGATGTGACGGGACAGGGTGGTGTTGGCGCAGAGGCGGGGTGGCATGGCGCCCACCGGACTGGCCGAGTGTGTTTCGCGCGTTCACGCATGGCCCGGCATGGGCGGCCTATACTATCGGTACCACCGGGGTCGATCCGACGGAGTAGATGCCATGCGCAAGCAATCGAACGTTGAACCGCACCCGGACGAGGTGTTCCGCTCAACGCCCGACATACGCGGCGGAATCGCCTGCTTCACCGGCACGCGGGTGGGCGTGTCCCAGTTGCCCGGTTACCTTCGGGACGGCCATACCATCGGCGATTTCCTGAGCGACTTCCCGACCGTCACCAAAGACCAGGTCCGGTTCGCCGTCGAGCGGATCGACAACGAGTACGTCAGGGGGATCGAGCAAGTGTGCTCGCGAGCATCATCGGGCGCGAAGCACCCGCCTTGGCCTTGTGGCCGATGAGAGTGCTGGTTGACGAGTGCCTGCCCGAGCGCATCGGTGGCGTTCTCGACAGGATGAGGCCGGAGCACAGGTTCGAGCACGTGCGCGCTTCGGGATGGGCGCGTTCCGGGAGGCCATCGAGCTCTCCGCGGATCCGGCGAGCCACTGGTAGTTCGTGATGGGGCTGTTCTTCATCGCGGTGGTGCTGCTGGCCGGCGACGGGCTGTACGGCCGGCTCTCGGCGATCCTGCGTCGGGGGCGTCGGGGGCGGCGGGGGTGAACGTGGGCGCCGTGAGCGCACCGGCCTTCTCGGGCGGACCCGTCGTAGCGGCGGTCCCTCTTGCCGGCGACACATCCCGCGACCGGTTCCCGGCGAACGGACGGCGCGGGAGACGGGAATGAACGCGATGGAAGCCCCGATCCTCCGGGCCGAGGCGATTACCCATGCGTTCGGCTCCCTCGTGGTCACCGACACGGTGACCCTCGCGCTGGCGCCCGGCGAGCGCCACGGGCTCATCGGCCCGAACGGGGCGGGCAAGACCACGCTGTTCAACGTCATCGCCGGCGAGATCGTCCCCGACGCGGGATCGGTGCATCTGACGGGGAGGGACGTCACCCGCGCCCCGCCCGATCGGCGGGCCCGCCTCGGCCTCGGGCGCAGCTTCCAGCGCAACAACCTGTTCGCGGACCTCACGGTGCGCGAGAACCTCTCCATCGCCTGCGCCATCGCGCAGCGCGTCTGCCACGTCGCGTGGAAGCCGCTCGCGCGCCACCGGGAGGTCCACGAATCGGCCGAGGCCCGGGCCGTCGCGCTCGGCCTCGGGGACGTGCTCGACACGGTGACCCGGCAGCTCTCCTACGGCACCCAGCGCCAGCTCGAGATCGCGATGGCCCTCGCTCCGGAGCCGAAGCTCCTGCTCCTCGACGAGCCCACCGCGGGGATGAGCCCGGAGGAGACCGCGGCGATGCGGGCGATGATCGCGGCGCTGCCCCGATCGCTCACCCTGCTGGTCATCGAGCACGACATGGAGGTGGTCTTCGGCCTCGCGGACCGGATCACCGTCCTCGACTACGGGAAGGTGCTGCTCCAGGGGGAGCCGCGGGAGGTGCGCGACTCCGATCTGGTCAGAAGCCGCTACCTGGGCACGCAATGACCATGCCCGGAACGAGCACGCCCGAACCGGGAGGGGCGCGGCACCGGCCGGGGGCTCCAGAGGGGACGGAAGGAACGCGCACCTACGGACAAGGCTGCGGCATGGACGCAGGCCGGCACCCGAGGACGTGACGGGCATACCATGGGCACACGGGAACAGGGAGGGACACGGCGCCGGCCGGCGGCTTCACCGGGAGCCGCGGCAGGCACGCCGAGCCTGCTCGCGCTCGACGCCGTGGACGCCTTCTACGACCGGAGCCACGTGCTCCAGGCGCTCTCGCTGGAGGTGGGGCGCGGGGCCGTGGTCGCCCTGCTCGGACGCAACGGCGCCGGCAAGACCACCACGCTGAAGACCGTCATGGGGATCGTGCCGGCCCGCTCCGGGCGCGTGCGTTTCGACGGCGCCGACGTCACGAGGCTTGCGACCCATCGCGTCGCGAGGCTCGGCGTCGCCTTCGTGCCCGAGGAACGCGGCATCTTCGCCTCGCTGACGGTGGAGGAGCACCTCACGCTGGCGAGCGTCCCGGACGGCTGGACGCTCGACCGGGTCTACGAAGCCTTCCCGCGGCTCGCCGAGCGGCGCGGCCACATGGGCACCCAGCTTTCCGGCGGCGAGCAACAGATGCTCTCCATCGCGCGCGCCCTCACCCTCGCGCCACGCCTGCTGCTCCTCGACGAGCCCACCGAGGGGCTCGCGCCGGTCATCGTGGAGGAGATCGCGTCGATCACCGGAAGGTTGAAGGCCGAGGGGCTCGCCATGCTGCTGGTGGAGCAGAACTATCCCTTCGCGGCCCGGCTCGCGGACCGCGTGTACGTGCTGGGCAAGGGCCGCATCCGGTGGGAGGGCACGCCGGCGGCGCTCGATGCGGACGAGGAGGTCAAGCATACGTGGATGGGGATATGAGTGTCTGGATCCGACCGCTCCAGCAAGTGCCTCCGACCAATGTTCCGCCACCGACCGCCTGACGGCGGCGCTCGTTCCGGTCTTGCCGCGGCTTCGTGCTTGCTCCACCACCGTCATCGCCCCCTGAGCCGGCCCGCAGGTGCTGCTCCGGGTTCACCCGCGCAAGGCGGCTATCCGGGTTTGCCGAACACCAACCGTCAGGCACCATGCTCCGGCTTCTCCAGGAACCGGCCCACCGTCGCGTCGGCCGCCGCACGCTCTCTGTCCAACCCTCCGAGCTTTGAAGTCGTCGCGTCGGTATCGCCTCGGACGACCGGCGGTCGGGATGATCCCGTCTGCCGTACGATCCGACACGGCTTCCACCACCTCGTCCAGTGTCCGTCGCCCTGCACATGGCCGGTGCGGACGCTCTGGCAGACGCTGTCCTGGAACCCCGCCGCCGGAAACCCTCGCGCCAGTCGCAAGACGACGCCTTCCCGCTCACCCCCGAGCACGGAGGGCTCACCGTAAGCCTGTTCCATGAACGCGCTTGTCTGGGCAACCGAACGAAAGCGCCCCCCGAACAAAACCGGCACGACCGGAATCTCCCGGTCTCTCGATACGCCTCCACCTCCGCGAAGGCCGCAAAGCCCCTCTCTCCATCCCCGAGCGCGAAGGCGTAAAACGTCGCCTGCTCTGCCACGGGATCGCAGGCGATGCTGTGGCTGAGCTGACCGGCTCCGGGTGACGGACGGCAACCGGGCGCCGGAGCAGCCAGGTCCATCGTCTTCCCCGATCTCGCCCGGGCAAAGCGGTTTCGAGGCGTGGGCCGGTGGACGGTCTCCGGCGGCCTGCGTCTTGCGGGACCCAAGGCCCGTGCCTTTCGCCGCCGGGGCGTCGAGAATCAGCCCTTTCGTGGCTGGGTCGCCGGTGCGCCGATGCCCTGGACGATGACTTCCCGGAGTTCGCAGAACCAGTCGTTCCTTGCGCCGGTGGCTGCGCAAACGCGCCACCATCGGCGATTGTGCACGGGCGGACCCGCGCGGGCGACGGAACAACGGTTGTCCCCTGCACGATGCCGGCGGAACCAGGCCGATACGTCACGGACGGTCCACGCAGGCCGCTCGGTTCGAGGACGCAAACGTGCCCGTGCTATCGTCGCTCGGGACAATTCCAGTGGCGCTCCCGTCCTGTCCCGGAGGACTCGCCGATGAGCGATCCCCAACGCTCTCCCACTCCCGTCGCGGTCGAGTATCCCAGCGCGGACGGCCAGCCGATGGCTGAGACCCCGGTTTACCGCGACTGCATCATCGACACCATCGGCGGACTCCGGGAGCACTTCGCCGGGCGTCCGGACGTCTACGCCAGCGGTGACATGTTCGTGTACTACGAGGAGGGGAACCCGCGGGCGTCGGTGGTGCCGGACGTGTTCGTGGTCGTCGGTGCGGTGAAGGACGAGTGGTGCGAGGGTGGCTGGCGGGACACGTACTGCATCGCGTGGTGTCCGCCCGTTCAATGCCGGAAGCGGTTGATCGGCCCAATCGGCGTAGTGGCGTTGCTTGATCTCAAGGATGAGTTGTTCGGACAGGGGGGATTCACACCGCGGCCTCGGCTTCGAGCCACGCGCTCTGGCCGGATGGGCTCGGAGGCGTTGCCGAGCGAAAGCGGTCATACCGGCGGCGGCCTGGAACAACCCATCGGCCGGTACGCGAACGCGCCGCCGGGGGAAGCGAGGAACCGAATCATGCGCCACTTCAACACCACCGGTCCGGTCAACCCCGCAGATCACTACTGTATTCCGCCCCTTGCGCGTTTCGACCTCGACGAGGTGCTGGCGCTCGTGCGGATGAAGAAGTACTTCGTCCTGCACGCGCCGCGCCAGACCGGCAAGACCTCCGCCCTCCTGGCGCTGCGCGACCTGCTCAACGGGCAGGGCTACCAATGCCTGTACACCACCGTCGAGGCAGCACGCACGGCCCGCGACGACGTACAGCGGGCCATGCGGGCGGTGCTTGCCGGACTGGGCTCGGATGCGCGCTCGACGCTGGGCGACGACTTCCTGGCCGGGGAGTGGTCCGGAATCCTTGCCGAGTTCGGCCCGGACAAGGCGCTGAGCGAAGCGCTGACGCGCTGGGCGGAGGCGTCGCCGAAGCCGCTGGTGCTGCTCATCGACGAGATCGACACCCTCCAGGGCGACCCCCTGCTCTCCACGCTCCAGCAACTGCGGGGCGGCTATCCCATGCGCCCGGACGGCTTTCCGCAGTGCGTGGTGCTGTGCGGGCTGCGCGACGTGCGCGACTACCGCATCCGCTCCACCAGCAGCCCCTTCAACATCGTGGCGAAGTCACTGCGGCTCGGTGACTTCACGCAGGAGGAGACGCTGGCGCTGCTCGACCAGCACACCGGGGAGACGGGACAGGCGTTCACGGACGGGGCGCGGGAGGCGATCTGGACCCAGACCCTGGGCCAGCCGTGGCTGGTGAACGCGCTGGCGTATGAGACCTGCTTCAAGAGCAAGGCCGGGCGGGACCGCTCGCGGGCCATCACCGCCGATGACGTCGCCGAGGCGCGCGAAGGGCTCATCGTGCGCCGGGTGACGCATCTGGACCAGCTAGCGGACAAGCTGCGGGAAGACCGGGTGCGCCGGGTCGTCGAGCCGATGCTCAGCGGCGTGGACGAGCGGCGCGCGACCGGCCAGGACGTCGAGTACGTGCGCGACCTCGGGCTGATTGCGCGCGATGCGCCGGTGCGCATCGCCAACCCCATCTACGCGGAGGTGGTGCCGCGCGAGCTGGGCTGGATCGTGCAGGAGGAGCTGGACCTGGACACGAAATGGTACGTGGACGAGGCCGGCGGCCTGGACGTGGACAAGCTCCTGGCCTCGTTCCAGGACTTCTTCCGCCGGCACTCCGGGCACTGGAAGAACCGCTTCCTGTATGAGGAGCCGTGGCCGCAGATTCTGTTGCAGGCGTACCTGCACCGGGTGGTGAACGGGGGCGGACGCATCGAGCGGGAGTACGGGTTGGGCCGGGGCCGGGTGGACCTGCTGCTGATGTGGCCGCAGGGGGAGCGGGTACGGGAGTACGTGGTGGAGTGCAAGGTGGTGCGGGACAAGGACGGGTGGGAGGGCAAGGTGTCGGAGGGGGTGGAGCAGACGGCGGGGTACATGGCCCGCTGCGATGCGGAGGCGGGGCATCTGGTGGTGGTCGACCGGCGTGAGGGGCGGAGTTGGGAGGAAAAGGTGTTTCGCCGGCAGCGGCGGTCGAAGGACGGGGTGCCGGTGGAGGTCTGGGGGATGTGAGGCGACGGTCGAAATCCCGCCATCCGGCACAGCCTGCACGCGGTGACGGCTTCACGTGGTCGCCCCTTTCTCTTGAAGGACTCCAAGCTCACGCCGCGGATCACCGAGACCGCCAAGGCCTTGCGGTACCTCTACCTGCTGCTCCTCGCGCTGATGGCGACCGGGCTCGACCAGGTGACTGCGTTCTCGGCCGTCGCCGCCTGCATGAACAACCTCGGCCCGGGTCTCGGCGAGGTCGGCTCCCACTCTGCCGGGATCAGTGGCACCGCGAAGTGGCTCCTGTCTCTGGCGATGCTGCTTGGGCGGCTGGAGATCTTCACCCTCCTGGTGCTGCTCTCGCCGGCCTTCCGGGGGGGCTGAGGGTCGATCGGTGACGCGCGACACCCTCATCGCGAACCTGGGGGCACTGGTCGCGGCCGGCAAGGACGACCCGGCGGGTGCGTTTCGGCCTCGGCAGGGCATGTCTCGAACGCCCCCGACCCCGCCACGGCCCCGATCGCATCTTCGGCGCTGGACCCTGCCTACTCCGCGGCGTGGAATCTCCTGGGGAAGGCGTGTACCGAGGCGGGCGACACCGCCGCCGCCGATGCCTGCCGGCGCGGCATCGCCGCCACCGCGAAAGGCGACCGCCAGAGGGAGCGAACATGGCACTGCCGATCGGGGCTCCCAGAGAGATCCGGGAAGGCGGGCAGCGCGATTCGGGAACAACCGCAAGACGAAACAGGAGATGAACGATGTCCAACGATCAATTCGAAAAAACTGCCCGAGGGCATGGCTGAGCTTTCGTGCTCGCGTCCACCCGGCGACTCGAGCGGCATCGATCCTTTCCCCGGATCGCGTTGCTCGCCTTGCCGCTCCCGTGGACCGCCGCTGAGCGTCGCAAATGGACGTCGCGAGGGGACCGGCAGAGTTGCGAGATCGTCATCGCGCCCATGCACGACGACGGGACCGAACTGCTGGCCCGCCAGCGCATACCATACGACTACCTGGTACGACTATCTGGTCATCGCGGTCGGCTCGGTGTCGAACGATTTCGGTGAACCGGGCGTTCGGTCCCACTGCGTATTCCTGGATCACCGCGAGGACGCGGAGCGATTCCGGCAACGGCTGCTGGCTGCTGAACCACTGCCTGCGGGCTTCACGTGCCCGGACGACCGCCGATTCAGGCGACGGGAGAGTGAAGATCGCCATCGTCGGCGGCGGTGCCACCGGCGTGGAGACGGCAGGATCTCGTCGATGACCGCCCGCGAGCCGGGGTTCTGCAACCCGACCGAGTCGAGCACTCCCCCCCACCCGGCGTCTCCCGGACCCGATGGAGCGCGTTCCCGAACCTCGGCTCCGGCGTCGTCCCCTTCAGGCAGGCCGCGCCGGAGTCCCGGTTCGAGAACCCTTCGACCCGGGTATACTCCTCGCTGAACCCCACGCAGCCCGAGAGCAGTACCAGCGGGGTGCTGAACGGCAGGCCGCAGAACTCGACCGCGAGCCGCCGTCGGTCACTCGGGTCCAGGGCCATGCTCCACATCGTCCTCTACCAGCCGGAAATCCCTCCGAACACCGGCAACATCATACGGCTTTGCGCCAACACCGGCTGCGTCCTGCACCTCGTCGGGCCGCTGGGATTCCGGCTCGACGAGTCGCGCCTGCGCCGCGCCGGCCTCGACTACCGCGAATGGACGACGGTGCGCGAGCACGCCTCGCTCGACGCCTTCGACGCCGTCCACTCCCCGCGGCGCACCTTCGCCTTCTCGGTCCGGGGCGGAACCCGCCATTGCGACGTCTCGTTCCAGGCAGGAGACGCGCTTCTGTTCGGTCCCGAGACGAGCGGGCTCCCGGACGCGGTCCTGGCTCGCTACCCACCCGGGCGCCGACTGCGGATCCCGATGCGCCCGGCCAGCCGCAGCCTGAACCTGTCGAACGCGGTCGCGGTGGCCTGCTACGAGGCGTGGCGGCAGCTTTCGTTCGACGGGCAGCATCTCCCCGGCGCGTGACCAGCCTGCCGGCGCGTAGCCGATCGAGGACTCGAGCGCCGGCGTCGCCCGCCCCATCGCCACCCCGGCGCATGAACGACGCGCCGGCGCGCGCCCGCATCGAGGACGTCGAGACCACCGGCGCCCTCCCCCGCCGATGCGAAGCGCGACGCTAGCCGCTACCGGTCGTCGAGCGCACGGATGCCGGCCACGAGCCGCCGCATCCCCTCCTCCATCGCCGTCGCGCCCGCCGCTCCGTAGCCGACGCGCAGGTAGCATCCATCGTCCATCCCGAACGCCGCGCCCGGGATCACCGCGATCCGGTGCTCCCGGATCAGGCGCTCGACGAGCTCCACCGAGTCCCCGCCCCGATGCACCCGGACGAGGAAGTAGAAGGCGCCGTCGGAGCGCGGCACCGTCACCCGGTCCCCCAGGCCCGACAACGCATCGAGCGCGATCCGGCGCATCGCCGCGATGGACTCGAGCCGCTCCTCGACCCATTGCCGCCCGGCGTCGAGCACCCCCACCGCCGCATGCTGCGAGACCGCGGGAGCGCAGATCACGTTGGTGTCGTGGATCTTCTTCACCGCTTCGAGGAGCGGCGAGGGAAACAGCATGTAGCCGACCCGCCAGCTCGCGAAGCCGTACGACTTGCTGAGCGAGTAGATGCACACGGTATGCGCCTCCGCGCCGGCGACGGCTCCGGGGGAGAAGTGGCGTGCGCCGTCGAAGAGGAAGTACTCGTAGACCTCGTCGCTCACGTGGTACAGGCCCCGGGCCGCACACAGCGCGTTCACCGCCCGCAGGTCGGATTCCGGATACACCGCCCCGCTCGGATTGTTGGGCGAGACGGTGACCACGGCGCGGGTGCGCGGCCCGACGGCCGCCTCGATCGCGGCGAGATCGAGCTGGTAGCGCTCGTCCGCCGCCACCACCACCGGCCGGCAGCCGATGATCCGCACCGCCATCTCGTGGTTGAAGAACCAGGGCTTGACCAGCACGACCTCGTCGCCCTGATCGCAGATCGCGAGCAGCACGGTGAGGAAGGCCATGTTGCCCCCGGCCGTCACCATCAGCGAGAACCGGTCCGCGTCGATGCCGTTCTCGGCTGCGAGCCGGGCCGCGATGCGCTCACGCAGCTCCGGGATGCCGAGCTCGTGCTGGTACTTGTGCCGCGCGGGCTCGGCGCAGAACCGGGTGAGCGCTTCGTGGGCAGCGGCGGGCGGCGCATAGTCCACCACGCCCTGCCCCAGCGAGATGGTGCCGGGGGTGCGGCGGATGAGCTCGCCGACCCAAGGGATGATCGGCATCTGCACGTCCTGCATCCGCAGCGACACCACGGGCATGGGACGTTCCAAGGCGGTTCGGGCTCCGGTATGCCGGGGGCGCCCGTATCATACGCGGGAGGCACGGCCGAAGGCGTGACAACGGTTGCAGCAATTCCCGCCAAGCCCGGAAGCATCATTGAATCGTCACAACCAGACGCTCGGACGGTCGAAAAGGCCGCGAAATCCCGGTGACACGACCCAGTTCCGGAGCGTGAGCGGGAATTGCAGCAACCGTTGCCCAAGCGAACGCCGATGAGATATCAAGCGCGGCAGGAGAGCCGGCCACCCACGGGCCCCCATCCCATCACGCGACGCGGCTCGACTCGACCACCACCACGTTGCCCCCGGTCCGTCGGCGCTGCCCACGCCGCCGGCTCCCCATCATCCCTTCCACCCACCCATCCGGACACCGCCGTGCTCGAATCCCACGGACGTTCATAAGTAGGCACTTAAGCGGAATCTCCCGGTCGACCTTGATCATTCCAGCCTCAGAACAGGGGATTCGACGTGCCTATCGCCCGGATGCCCCTTGCAGATCGGCTCAAGTATCCAACCCGGCATAGCCGGAACCAAGCGCCGGTCATGAATCTGGGAGCGCGGGCGTCCCCGCCCGTAGCGGACCGAAGATCCGGGTCCGGAGGCCCGTCACAAGGCTTATGCGAGCGGGACGCCCGCATCCGTCAGGATGCGCCGCTCCCAGGACACACCGCTTCCGGGAATCCGACATAGGGAATCGGAAGCCGGGCGGCGGATCATTCTTCGTCGTTTTGCCGAAGATTTTGGGTAAGGGGCTACCTGCATCCGCCCGGAGCCCGGACGGAGGACTTGTCCTGGCGTGCGCGTGTCACGATCGGAGCTTTTCGGTCACGGCCAATGTCGGCCGCTGCCGGCCGCGCCGCGCTCACAATCTGGTGCGCAGCCGCTCCAGACCCGCCTCAATCGTCTCGACCGAGCGGCAGAACGCGAAACGGAGGTAGCGGTCCCCCTCGTTGCCGGTGGCGTAGAAGTTGTCGCCGGGCACCGTCGCTACGCCGACCTCCCGGACGAGGTGCATCGCGGCCTCGGTCGGGGACATCGCCGCGAGCGAAGGAACGCCGCGGTAGTCCGCGAAGAGGTAGTACGCCCCCTCGGGCGAGGTGACGGCGAAGCCGACCTCGCGCAGACCCTGGACGAGCAGATCGCGCTTCCTTCGATAGTCCTCGGCGATGCCGGCGAAGAACGCCCGATCCTGGCGCAGCAGCGACACCGCTCCTTTCTGGAGCGGCGTCGGCGCCTGGACCACCAGGTTGTCGTGCACTGCGCGCAGCCGCCCGGTGCGCTCCGGCGGACTGATCACCCAGCCGATCCGCCATCCCGTGGAGCGCCCTGTCTTCGAGATCGAGTTGACCACCAGGGTGCGCTCGGCCATCCCTTCGAAGCCGGCCAGATACGCATGGCGATGGCCGTCGAAGATGATGTGCTCGTAGATCTCGTCGGTGATCGCGAAGAGGTCGTGCGCCCGGCAGAGCTCCGCGATGAACGACAGCTCATCCTCGTTCAGCACCTTGCCGGTGGGATTCTGCGGCGAGTTCACGACGATGGCCTTGACCGCAGGGTCGGAGGCCGCGGCCTGCACCTCGTCGCGGTCGAGCCGCCAGGTTCCCGCCCCGCGGTCCTCGCGCAACGTCACGAGCTTCGGCACGAGGCCGAAGATCGCCGCCTGCGAGGGGTACAGCTCGTGGTAGGGCTGCGTCATCACCACGCCGTCGCCCGGTTCGAGGAGCGAGCGGAACGCCACCGCCATGCCTTCGCTCGCCCCGAGCACCACCGTGATCTGCGCCTCCGGGTCCGGTCGGTGGCCGTAGAGCATCCCGATGTAGTCCGCGATCGCGTGCCGGAGCTCCGGGAGCCCGAAAGGAAACGAGTACTGGTTGAGCCGGTCGCGCGGGCTGCGCACGCCTGCGAGCAGCTCCTTCAGGGTGAGGTCGAGCGAGTTGGCGCCACCGGCGCCGCGCTCGGCGAGTATCTCGCCCAGGGTCGTCGATTCGAGCTGCGCGACCCCCTCCTCCGTCCCGCCGATCATCGCCGAGATCCCGCCCCACACCATATCGTACACGGGCGCCTCGTCGGTGAACCCCTGCGAGAGGTTCACCGCCCCATGCTCGATCGCGAGCCGGGTCATGAGGCGAATGACGGTTTCCCTGATCTCCATGCGGCGCCCTCCTCGGCGGATGCGCGACCATGTCACGGCACCGTCGCCGGCTCGTCCAGTAGACCGGAGGCGGCGATGACGGGCAAGTGCTGTGGGCGCGGCGGTGGAACCGCGCCTGGACCTTGCCCGGTGAGGGTCACGTCGGCGGGCACGTCGATGAGGCGGTGGAGGATTTGCCGTGCCCGGCATCGGGCGTATCCGCGCATGGCGTCGGGCAAGGCGGTGATACGGCCCGGCGACGGCCTCCTCGGGAAGGACGCTCATCGACGAAGTAGTCCCTCTGCACAGTGATTATGATCGGTTCAGGCGGCACGGGCATGGTCGCACCGAGTTCCGGGGGAGTGTCCTGCCCTGCGCAGGTGGGCCGGAGCCAATCGATCAACACCACTGTGCAGAGGTAGTTGGCGGCGTAGCGCCTCGTAATGGCGCTCGGCAACAACGTACCCCGATCGGGGCGCCGGACAATTTGACTTTTCCCATTGGATGCGCAATGCCGGAACCACAAGCCACAGCCAGTCTCCCGGGCTGTGAATCTTTCTTCGAGGATGGCGGGCCGATGAGCGGCCGGCGCCAGTACGGCGAGACGATGCGGGCGAAGCGGGCGCGGTGGGAAGCCGCCGGCGACTGCCGGGACTGTGGCGCCCCTGGCCCGCATCGTCTCCCGGATGGCCAGTTGTCGAAGCGTTGCGCCGCTTTCCGGGACAAGCATTCGTCGCGGGCACCCGGGAGCGGGCGGATGCGGCGGGCGGCCGGGGCGGTGGCCGGCTCGCCGGCCGCTGGCCGCCCTTGGGGTGCACGGCGCACGGAGACGCGCACGGAGGCGAGCGACGGGGTGCTCAAGGAAATCGGGAAGTGGGTCCTGATTGTGGTGCTCTGGATGCTGCCCTGGTGGCTGATCGCGCAGATTGCCCGCTGGGCGTGGGACGGATGAACGGCCCGCGAGCTGCCGCGGGCGGCTACGGCTACCGCGGGAGTCCGCTCACCCGGCCCTGCCGCGTCCTGCGCTTCCCTGACGGTGACCGCGTGCCGTGCCGGCGGTGCCCCGATGGCGCCTGCCCTGCCGGACGCTGGCGGTGTGCGGGTCCTGGGCCGGGAGTGGCGCCATGAACGCGCGGCCCCGCGAACCCCTGCCCGGCGTCGACGAGTGGGCGACCCGGCTCGATCTGCGCAACCGGAGCGGCGAGCACGTAGGCCCGTGCCCGGTGTGCGGAGGGACGGACCGCTTTCACGTGGGACGCGGCCGGGGCGGCGCACGGGTGGGCTGCCGCGGCTGCATCGACGGCCAGCCGGCGGACGTCAGGCACAAGGCGTTCGGGGGGTTCTCCGGGAGGGGTTCTCCGGGAGGCGTTCCCCGAGCGGTTCCAGTCCGGGGCGGGTGAGCGCTCGGCACGTCCGGCTTGCGCTCGATCCAACTGCCGCCGGACTGCGAGCCGCGGCGGCCCTGGCCCGCCGACTCGAAGCGGAAGGCCGGAACGTGGAGATCCGCCGTCCGCACAAGGGCGATTTCAACGACGTACTTCGGGAGGTCCGCCAGTGAGCGCGCGGGTGTGCGAATGGGACGGATGCGAGGTCGAGGTCACCGGACGGAGTACGCGGTGTCCCGAGCACCAAGCGGAGCATCGGCGCAACGCGAACGAATGCGGCAAATGCGCACAAGTGCGCACGCGGGTTTGTGCGCATCTACGCCAGTGTCTCCCGACGATGCGGACCGCGAGGCGGCGGCCGTCGAGGCCCTGAAGCGGGCCGGGCTACCCGAGGACTTGTTCCAGCTCATCAAGGCCGATCCGGGCGCCCCGTACGAGCACGCCGAAGCGCTGGCCCGGATGCGCTCCAAGACGCCGGCGGATTGGGCGAGGGTGAAGGCGCTGCTGAAGAAGGCCGGCGTGACCCCTCGCCGACCTTGAGCGGGCGATGGGCGCGGGCGATGCGAACGGCGGGGACGGCAAGCCCGGGCGGCCCGTCGAATTCGAGGACTCGGAACCGTGGGATGCGCCGGTGGACGGTGCGGCGCTGCTCGATGAACTGGTGGCGCTTCTCGAGCGCTACGTGAGCCTGCCCGAAGGTGGCGCCGTCGCCGTGGCGCTGTGGGTGCTCTACACGTGGAGCTTCCGCGCCTTCCCCGTGTCGCCGAACCTGATGATCACGGCCCCGGAGCGAGGTTCCGGCAAGACGCATCTCACCGATCTGATTTCGTGGATGGTGCCGCGCCCCTTCCCGGTAAGCGACACGACGGCCGCGGCCATCTTCCGAATCATCGAGCATGCGGCGCCGACGCTGCTGTTCGATGAAGCTCAAGGGGTGCTCAAGCGGCGCAACCCCGACGACCCGACCAAGACGATCCTGCTCGGGAGCTTTTCCAGTCGTTTCGCAAATGTTCCCCGCACGAACAAGGACACGGGCGAGGTTCGGATGTTCTCGACCTTTGCCCCGAAGGTGCTGAGCGGGCTGAGGCTCGCCCCGATCGACGATGCGTTTACGTCGCGCTGCATCGTGGTGCCGATGACCCGCGCGACCCGCGCCTGTCCCGAGCTGCGCGATGACCGCGATCCGGCCGGCGAAGACGTCCGGCGCCAGTGCGCCCGCTGGCGCGACGACCATCTATCGAAGCTCCGGGAGGCGGACCCCGACATGCGCGGGCGGATCGGGCGCATTGCCCAAGTCTGGCGGCCCCTGCTCGCCATCGCCGACGCGGCGGGCGGTGGGTGGCCGGAGAAGGGGCGGGCTGCCGCGGTTGCGCTCGCGGCCGTCGCCGGGACCTTCGCCGATGGGGAAACGCTCGGGACGATGCTGTTCGCCGACGTGAGGGCGGTGTTCGAGGCGAAGGGCAACCCGGAGCGCATCCAGTCCGGGGTTCTCGACGAGGCGTTGCGCATCCTGCCCGAACGACCCTGGGAGTCCATGCCGAAGACCAACAAGCCGCTCACGGCGCAAGCACGCGGGCGGATGCTGGCGAGCTACGGGGTGAACGCGGAAACGCTCCGGTTCGACGCGGGCCAGCCGATCGCGAAGGGCTACAAGCGTGCGGCGTTTGCGGAGGCGTGGAACGCCTACCTTCCCGAAGGAGATGGGATCGGAACCGTTACACCGTTACAACGCCATGAAACAAGCACTTTCAGCGATTCGCGAACCGTTACAGGCAATGAGGGGTGTAACGGTTCGGAGAGTGCGGAAACCCCTGCAAAACAAGGGTCCGTACGGTTCAACGGTTCGCAAACCGGGGTTCCCGGAGAGAAGACGCGCAGGCGTCGGTGTCCCTGCCCTCGCAACCGCCCGGAACGGAACGACTTGGGGACGTCTACCGGAGGGCGAAGGATGGCGAGTGAACGGCACGGGCATCCCGACTACGCGCCGCCCTCGGGTGAGGCTTGGCGGGCGCTACGGGAGCGGCGGCGCCAAGCGGCGCGCGACAAGGCGATCGCGCAATGGGAGCGGGAATTCCCGGAGTTTGCGCGCCGGCGGGCGGCCCGAGCCCCGGTGGACGAAGGCACGCCGGCGCCCGGCCCGACCCCCGGGGAACGACTCGGGGATGACTACCGGAGGGCATCCGATGGCGAGTAAGCGGCGCCGACGAAGGCATCGAAGCCGCCCGGCGCCTGGCGAGGTCCGGGTCGTGCTCGCGGGCGGCGCAAGTGCGCACACGACGCGCACAAATGCGCACAACGCCACGTGCGCATTTGAGAGCGCAACCGGGAGGGACGCGATGAACGACTCGAACGGGACGGGCGGCGCATATAGAGACCCGTCGCCGAGCGAGCGCTTGGCCCCCCCACGGGGTTCGCGTTTGACCCCTACCCCCCGGTTTTCTCCACGCTTCAAGGCTTCGCCACGCGCGGCCGTCGACGTCGGGCGCTCGACGTGCGGGCGTGCCGGCGCTTGACGTGCGGGGCGGAGGGAGGCGGCCATCCAAGCGGCGGTATCTGGCCGGTAGCGCCTGGCGCTGGCGTGGCTCGTTGTGTATGTCAATGTGTATGAGGTAGCGCCCGGCGCTCGACGTGCCGGGTCACCCTCGCCGTGCTCGACACGGTAGCGGCGCGATAGCGCCCTCGCGGGCGGTGACGTGGATGCTGCCCGGCGGTCAGTCGAGGCCGGGGATGAGCTTCACGGGGGCGACGATGGCGGCGGCGATGCCCACCAGGCGCCACGTCAACCGGGCTTCGAGGGCGGCGATGGCGGCGGCGAGGTCCGCCTTCGTGGCCAGTGCCTCCCGGTCGGCGCCGACCGCATCGCGCACCATCGACACGGCCGCTTCCGCCTGGCGCTCGTCGAAGCCGGCAGCGCGAAGGCGCTTCGCGGCGGTGTAGGTGTCGAAGGCGGCGGCGCTCATGGCGCGCCCGTGCTCGGCGCGGGCGGCTCGCGGCGGGTGAACCCCTCGAACAACCCTGCAAGCCGCGCCATGCGCTCGCGCAAGTCGGCAACGTCGCGATGCAGTCCCCACAGGAAGGCCAGCCCGGCGACGTTGGACAGCCCTACAACGATGATGGCGATGAGCTCGGGCGACATGGCGCGTTCTTCCTGGCGGCGGCTTCCGGGCCGGAAAGGTCGCGCGATGGTCGCGCTTGAGCCTGGCGGCGCCTGCGCTTCCATGAGGCCCCGCCCTGACCCGGAGGCCGGGGCGGGGAGAGAGCCGCGCGCTTGGCGCGCAACCCCGACCAATCCAGCGCTTCGATGAGGCCGGCCCGGAAGCCGGAAGGGAGTGTACCCGGACGGGCAGGTTGCTCCAATCGGTTCTTGACTGTTCCGGTGCAATCCGCGTCCGTATGGGGTCAATCGTGTGGGCAACGCGAATCTGCTGCTTCCGAAAATCCTTCGTTTCCAGCCGGTTACGCGCATGGTATGGCGGAGAGGGAGGGATTCGAACCCCCGGTCCCCCGGAAGGGACAACTGATTTCGAGTCAGCCCCGTTCGGCCACTCCGGCACCTCTCCGGGCGCGGGAGGGGATTGTAGGGGATCGGCAGGTGCGCGGGAACCACCAGTCTCGGTGGGACCAGTCCACGCCCGGCATCCGAGGCGGCATGGATTCAGGCCGTCATTCCCCCGCTTCCGCGGTGCAGGCTCCGCGAATTGTGCTCGCGAAAGCATGTGCTCGTGGAAGCGGGTGCGGGTGACGGGAATCCACTTCAATCGGAACAGTCCCTGGATTCCCGGCCATCGAAGTGCGCAACCCGCGTTATACGCCCGGGGAGACGACTCCCTCCGGCGCCGGGAGCATCGGAACGTGTCCGGGCTGCGCCGCCACCCGGGTGAGCCAGGCGGTGACGTTCGGGTAGTCCGAAAGGTCGAAGCCGCCCTCCCCGGCCACGTGGGTGTAGGCGTAGAGGGCGACGTCCGCGACGGTCATCGCCCCCGCGCCGAACCAGGACCACCGCCCGAGGTGGCGCTCCATGACCGCGAGCGCGGCCCGTCCGCCTTCCTGCTTCGCGGGAAGCTGCGCGCGTTGCGCCTCGGTCATTCCGGCGTGTTGGAGCCAGTGGCGTGCGACCGCGATGTTCGGCTCGTGGCTGTACTGCTCGAAGAACATCCACTGCAGGGTCAGGGCGCGGGCCAGCGGATCGGCCGGCAGGAAGGGGGTCCTCTCGGCGAGATACCACAGGATCGCGTTGGATTCGGCGAGACAGGTCCCGTCTTCGAGCCGGAGCACGGGGATGCGGCCGTTGGGGTTCATCGCGAGAAACTCCGGCGTCCGGCTCCCGCCCTTCAGGATGTCGATCTCGATCCGCTCGTACGACCGGCCCAGATGCGCGAGCAGGAGGCGCGGCTTGTAGCCGTTGCCCGACAGATGGTTGTCGTAGAGTCGGATCATGGGCGGACTCTCCCGGTGGTATACGGACGATTCACGCACGCCCCCGCCCGCTCACCATCTTCGCGGAGCAGGGGCGCTCCCGGTGCAAGGGTGGAGAGCCGGCGGCGATCATGCCTCGATCACCACCGGCGTTCCCGCCTCCACCCGGTCGAAGAGGTCGATGACGTCCGCGTTCCTCATGCGGATGCAGCCGTGGGAGCCGGGGGTCGTGACGTCGGCGTCGTCGGGGCAGCCGTGGATGTAGATGTAGCGGCGCATCGTGTCGACGTCGCCCAGGCGGTTGCGGCCGGGCTCGGTGCCGGAGAGCCAGAGGATCCGGGTGAGGATCCAGTCGCGTCCGGGGTGCGCGGCGCCGAGCGCCGGGGTGTAGCGCTCGCCGGTGGGGCGGCGGGCGACGAAGACGGCGCCGGAGGGTGCGCCGGCGCCGATCCTGGCGCGGATGACGTGGCGGCCCCGGGGGGTGCATTCGCTGCCCTGCCGCTCTCCGGGGCCGTTGACGGCGGTGGAGACCGGCCAGGTCCCGCATGTCTCGCCCCGCACCCGCAGCTCCAGTCGCTGGCGGGTGAGGTCGACGTGGACGAGGGTGTCGGCCGGACCGGCACGGCTCGGGGCGGACAACGGCTCCATCGTTGCAGGCTTCACGGGTGCGGCAGCGGGGCCGGGCGCATCCGCACAGCCCGGGGCGCGCGGCTCCTCCTCCTCGTCGCCGGCGCCGGACGAGGAGCGGAAGGCGGCGGAGAATTTCTTCGAGAGCCTGCGGTCCATGCCGAATCCATGCCCGGGTCGTCCACCGGCGCCTGAAGTCCACTTTATACTCGCGCCCCGCCGTTTTTGCATCGCATCCACATTCCCCCTGCGAATCCGAATCCGGCGACGTCGAGCAAAGCCCCGCCTCGGACCGACGAAGCAGGCGCCGGGGAAATGCCGAAAACCGGTGTCCCCCGGGACGGCGTGTCCGAAAAGGATCCGCATTCCCGGGATACGGCGACGTCCAATCCCCTCCCCGGCGCGCTATCCTTCCAACCTCGATCTGCATCACCACGGGAGGGGAATGCGATGAGCGATGCGCCGGCGAAGGATTGCGATGCGGCGCCGGCCGACCTCGACGCGCGCAAGCGCGCCCTGCTCGATGCGTTCCGCCGCTTCCTCCCCAACGCCTCGGTGCTCCACACCGAGGAGGCCCTCAAGCCCTACGAATGCGACGGGCTCACCGCGTACCGTCAGGTGCCACTGGTCGCGGTGCTCCCCGAGACGGTCGAACAGGTGCAGGAGGTGATGCGCGCCTGCTCCCGCCTCGGCGTGCCGGTGGTGGCACGGGGGGCGGGTACGGGGCTCTCGGGCGGCGCCCTGCCGCTGGCCGGCGGGGTGCTGCTCAGCCTCGCGAAGCTCAACCGCATCCTGGAGGTGGACGTGGTCAACCGCGTGGCGCGGGTGCAGCCCGGGGTGCGCAACCTCGCGATCTCCGAGCACGTCGCGCCGCTGGGGCTCTACTACGCGCCGGACCCCTCCTCGCAGATCGCGTGCAGCATCGGCGGCAACGTCGCGGAGAACGCGGGCGGGCTGCACTGCCTGAAGTACGGCCTCACCGTGCACAACGTCCTGGAGCTCACCGTCATCACCGTGGACGGCGAGCGCGTCACCATCGGCAGCGGCGCCCTCGACGCCCCCGGCTACGACCTTCTGGCGCTGATGACCGGCTCGGAAGGGCTGCTCGGGGTGGTGGTCGAAATCAAGGTGAAGCTCCTGCCGAAGCCCGCCTGCGCGCGGGTGCTGCTCGCGGCGTTCGACGACGTGGAGAGCGCCGGCGCGGCGGTGGGCGCGATCATCGCCGGAGGCGTCCTCCCCGCCGGGCTGGAGATGATGGACAACTTCGCCATCCGCGCCACCGACGACTTCTGCGGCGCGGGCTACCCCACCGACGCCGCCGCCATCCTGCTCTGCGAGCTCGACGGCGTCGAGGCGGAGGTCGAGGACCGGATCGCGGAGGTGCGCGCGGTGCTCGACCGTTGCGGGGCGACGGAGGTGCGCGTCGCGCGCGACGAGGCCGAGCGCGCACGCTTCTGGGCCGGGCGCAAGGCCGCCTTCCCCGCCGCCGGGCGGCTCTCGCCGGACTACCTCTGCATGGACGGCACCATCCCGCGGCGCGAGCTGCCGGCGGTGCTGAACCGCATGAAGGCCCTCTCCGAGGAATCGGGCCTGCGCATCATGAACGTGTTCCACGCCGGCGACGGCAACCTGCACCCGCTGATCCTCTACGACGCGAACGCGCCGGGCGAGCTGGAGACGGCCGAGCGCGTCGGGGCGCGGATCCTGGAGCTGTGCGTCGAGGTCGGGGGGACGATCACCGGCGAACACGGGGTGGGGGTGGAGAAGATCGACCAGATGTGCGTGCAGTTCGCCTCGCCCGAGCTCGCGCAGTTCCACGCCGTGAAGGGCGCGTTCGACCCGCGCGGGCTGCTCAACCCCGGCAAGGCGGTGCCCACCTTGCAGCGTTGCGCCGAGTTCGGGGCCATGCACGTGCACGGCGGCCGGCTGCCGTTCGCGGACATCGAGCGGTTCTGAAGCTCCGGGCGGGTCCGGCGAACCGGATGGGCGGCTCGCTTCGCCGGCATCGAGGACCACCGCGCAGCCACGGGCCGCAATCCGCGAACCCCTGCACTGGTGGACGGCCTCGCCCAACGGCGAGGGCGTGTTCGATTTCGTCCTGCTCTACGGCACGAAGCTCCTGCGTGGTGTACAGTTTCAGGACAGGCATCGTCCGCATTGCACAGGAAGCGCCGGAGCATCGCTCGGAGCTCGAAGACGGATCGGGTGGACGAGGATGCCGTAGCGGCCGTCGCCCGCGCCACGATGGACGGCCCTGACGCCATCCCTGGCGCCCAGAGCGACAGGGTGCATCCCGGGAGAGCACGTCATGGCCTCGACCACCTTCGACACCCTTCGCGCCGCACGCGACCTCGAAGCGGCCGGGATCGACCGCAAGCAAGCCGAAGCCCACGCCGAAGCGTTGCGCCAAGCCGCTACGGCCGACCGTGACGAGCTCGCGACGAAGACGGACCTGGACACCCTCGAAGCGCGGATGAATGCAAGGTTCGAAGCGCTCGAAGGGCGGATGTATCGTATGTTCTGGATCCAGGGCGGCGCGATCGTCGCCATCGTGACCGCGCTGAAGCTGTTCGGATAACGCACCCGCGAGCCGCAGACGGCGCCGGACGCCGGGACACCGCCTCCGCCCCGTACATGGCGACGAAGGCCCTGTCACCGTCGAGGCTCGAGCAAACCTTCCACCCAACCGACGTTGTCCTGCCCCCGGCCTGCTGCGACGGATTCGATCGATGGACGCCGATCTGACCGAATCCCTGTGCGCGCGGATCCGGACCGCAGCCGGCGACGGCACGCCGCTCGCGATCACCGGGGGCGGGACCAAGGACTTCCTGGGCCGCCTCACCCAGGCGGAGCGCTTCGACGTCTCCGGCCACCGGGGCATCGTCACCTGCGAGCCGACCGAGCTCGTGCTCTCCGCGCGCGGCGGCACGCCGCTCGCGGAGGTGCGGGCGGTGCTCGCGGAGAAGGGGCAGGAGCTCGCGTTCGAGCCACCCGCGTTCGGCGAGGCGGCGACCATCGGCGGCGCCGTCGCGGCCGGGCTCTCCGGCCCGGCCCGGCCGTATGCCGGAGCGGCGCGCGACTTCGTGCTCGGCACCCGGGTGCTGAACGGCCGGGGCGAGGCCCTGCGCTTCGGCGGCGAGGTGATGAAGAACGTCGCCGGCTACGACGTGTCACGCCTCATGACCGGCGCGTTCGGCACGTTGGGGGTGCTGCTCGAAGTCTCCCTGAAGGTGCTGCCGCGCCCGGCGCGGGTGCGCACCGTCGTGCTCGAAGCGAGCGCCGGGGAAGCGATCGCGCGGTGCAACGCCTGGGCCGCGAAGCCGCTGCCGATCACCGGCGCGTGCCACGACGGAGAGCGCCTGCGCGTGCGTCTGGCGGGTACGGCGGGTGGGGTGGCCGCCGCGATCGGAGCGATCGGCGGCGAGAGGATCGACGGAGAGACGATCGGCGACGGCGAGGCGGTCGGCGGAGGGACGACCAGCGACGGCGAAGCGGCCGACGGCGAGGCGGCCGACGGCGAGGCGGCCGACGGCGAGGCGGCCGACGGCGAGGCGTTCTGGACGGCACTCCGCGAACAGACCCTGCCCTTCTTCACCCGGGGCGGCCCGCCGCTGTGGCGGGTGTCGGCGCCGCCCGGCGCCGCGGCCCTGGACGTCGCCGGCGACTGCCTCATCGACTGGGGCGGCGCGCTGCGCTGGCTGCGCACCGATGCGCCGGCCGCGGAGGTGCGCGCCGCCGCCGAACGCGCCGGCGGACACGCAACCCTCTTTCGTGGCGGCGACCGCACCGGCGCGGTGTTCCATCCTCCGGCCCCGGCGGTGCTGAAGCTCCACCAGAGGATCAAGGCCGCCTTCGACCCGGCCGGCATCCTCAACCCCGGCCGGATGTACGAGGGGATCTGAAATGCGGACCCGGCTGCCGGCCGACGGCCGCGGGCGAATCCTCCGACCCGACGTCGCCGGAACCGATCATCGGTCCCAAGCCCGGGAGCGGCGTATCCCTCCGGGACCCGGGCGTCTCGCCCGCTTGGACATCGTGGATCTTCGGTCTCCTGGGAGCGCGGGCGTCTCGCCCGCAAGCACGGACCGGAGGTCCGCCGCCGGAGACCCGCCACACGGCAAAGCGGGCGGGACACCCGCATTCCCGTGGCTCCACGAGCCCGAAAGCCGGCCGGCGGACGATTCATCGCCACTTCGCCCGGGATTTCACGGGTAGGAGATCGGAGGCCCCGAATGCAGACCCGGCTGGCCGACTTCATCCGCGAGACCCCCGAGGGGCGCGAGGCGGACGCGATCCTGCGAAAGTGCGTGCACTGCGGCTTCTGCACCGCGACCTGCCCCACCTACCAGCTCCTCGGCGACGAGCTCGACGGCCCGCGCGGACGCATCTACCTCATCAAGCAGCTCCTGGAAGGCGCGCAGGTGACCGGGCGCACCCGGACCCACCTCGACCGCTGCCTCACCTGCCGCGCCTGCGAGACCACCTGCCCGTCCGGGGTGCGCTACGGGCGGCTCGCGGACATCGGGCGTGCGCTCGTGGAGGAGCGCGTCGGCCGCCCGCTCGCCGAGCGCATCGAGCGCCGGGCGCTGCTCGCGGTCATCCCGTACCGAACACGCTTCGCCCCGCTGCTCGGGCTCGGCCGGCTCGCGCGCCCGCTGCTTCCCGGCCGGCTCGCCCACCGCATCCCGCCGCGCGAGCCGGCCGGCCCCTGGCCGGCGCCGCGCCATGCGCGGCGGGTGCTCGCGCTGGGCGGCTGCGTGCAGGGCGCGATCGCGCCGGGCATCGACGCGGCGGCGGCGCGGGTGCTGGACCGGCTCGGCATCAGCTACGTGCCGGCGCCGGCTTCCGGCTGCTGCGGGGCGGCGAGCCGCCACCTGCACGCGCACGAGGACGCGCGCGCGATGATGCGCCGGAACATCGACGCGTGGTGGCCGGAGATCGAGGCGGGGGCCGAAGCCATCGCGATCACCGCGAGCGCGTGCGCGCTGGAGGTCAAGGAGTACGCGGAGCTGCTGCAAGACGACCCGGTCTACGCCGGGAAGGCGGAGCGCGTCTCCTCGCTCGCGCGGGACTTGAGCGAGATTGTGGCGGCGGAGGATCCGTCCGGCCTCGTGCCCGCGCAGACACCGGGGCGGGTCGCGTTCCACTCGCCGTGCACGCTGCAGCACGGGCAGAAGCTGCGGGGCGTGGTCGAGGGCGTCCTCGAACGCGCGAGGTTCGAGCTCACCGTGGTGAACGACGCCCACCTGTGCTGCGGCTCCGCCGGTACTTATTCCATCCTGCAACCGGAGCTTTCGCGCGCCCTGCTCGCGCGCAAGATCGAGCACCTCGAAGCGCAACGCCCGGAGGCGATCGCCACCGCGAACATCGGCTGCCTCGCCCACCTCGCCACCGCCGCGTCGGCCCCGGTGCGGCACTGGATCCAGCTCCTCGACCCCGGCGGCGGGGCGTGAGGCAGGCGCCGCTTCCCATGCCGGTACGGAGAGGACAGGACGGCCCCTCGTGGGGCGCTCGCCGGTCCGGCGCCGTCAGGCGCGCTCTACCGCGAATGCGGCGACGTTGCGCTCCTTGCGGCTGAACTCCACCCCGATGAGGTGGATCGGCTGCCCAAGATGCCGGTACTTGTCCGCGTAGCCCTTCTCCCTGATCTGCGCCAGCGCGGTCCCTTCCGGCGCCTTCCCCACCGTCTTGAACTCGAACAGCCAGACCTGCTCGTTGAATAGCACCGCCATGTCCAGACGACCGTGATTGGTGCTTTCCTCCACCCGCACGTCCAGCCCCGCAGACGCGAACCAGGAGTAGAACACGCTCGCGTAGTAGCCCTCGTAGCGGGCGACGTCGTTCTTCGTGTACCACTGGTAGGGAATGCCGGCGAAGAACGACCGGAACAGGGCTTCCAGCCCCTCGAAGTCGTTCTCCCGCAGGAGCTGGCGGAGATGAGCGGGGGCCTTTGCCCGGTGCGGGGTGTCCGGCGTCATGGCCCGCAGCAGGCTGCCGTTGAGGCTCCGGCGCACCTCGTGGTTCGGATACTCCAGCCGGTAGACGGTCTCCCCGTTGCAGTCCTCTTCGCTCGCGATCGTCAGGTAGCCGGTCTGGAACAGCAGCGCCTCGGTGGCCATCTCGTCCACGTCGAAGGTGGACAGCAGGTCGTCGCCGGCGATCCCGGACTCCAGGGCCGGCGTAGCGATCTTGCGCTCGAGCAGCGTTTCCACCAGGAAGGCCGGCGTGCCGGTCTCGAACCAGTGGGCCTTGAACTCGCGCCGACGGAACAGCAGCAGGATGTCGAAGGGGTTGTAGACCTTCTCCTCGCCCCGCCAGAAGTAGCCGTTGTACCAGCGGCGGATCTCGTTGCGGTCCAGGCCCGGCAGCTCCGGTGCGAACACGGTGTCCAGATCCCTTTCGGTGTAGCCGCAGAGGGCGGAGTACGCCGGGTCCAGGGTGATGTCGACGAGGTTGTTCAGGCCGGAGAAGAGGCCGACCTTGGAGAACTTGCTCACCCCCGTGAGGAAGGTGAGCTTCACGTGCGCGTCGCTGAACTTGATGGCCGAATACAGCCCGCGCAGGGCGTCGCGGTTGGCGCGGGCCAGCTCCGGCTTTGCCAGGGCGTCCAGGATGGGTTTGTCGTACTCGTCCACCAGCACCGCCACCCGCTGCCCGGTGCGCTCGTGCAGCGTCTCGATCAGGTGGGCGAAGCGTTCCGGTCCGGCGGGGTACGGTGGTGTGCCGATGCCCGCGCGCCGCTCCATCCCGTCCAGTTGCGCCGCCAGGTTCATGTCGAGATGGCCGGGCTCGGTGAAGCTCCGTCCGCTGAAGTCGAGCCGCACGACGGGATGGCGTACCGACCAGTCCCAGCGGTCGTGGACGGCGAGACCCCGGAACAACGGCTCGTTGCCCTCGAACAGCTCCTTGAGGGTGTCCACGAACAGGCTCTTGCCGAAACGACGCGGGCGGGACAGGAAGTAATGGGTGCCCTCGTCCACCAGACGCCGTGCGTAGGCGGTCTTGTCCACGTAGTACCAGCCCTCCTCGCGGATGGTGCGGAAGGTCTGGATACCGATGGGCAGCTTGCGCTTGGTGGTCATGGCCGCACCATAACCCCCGCCTCGGGGGCGGTCAAAATCGGTCGGGGGAGGTTGCCGAAAGCGCCGGGGGTCCGGCGTGGAGTCGTGGATGAAGCGCCTGACGGCGCCAGAACCAGCCGGTGGATTGAAATGTTCGTGCAGTGGGGTCAGACTCGTCACCGCCTCAGACCCCATGTACGCATCAGCGTATGCACCCTCTTCCGTGCGGCCTCCCATCCGTGGAGGGTATGGCGGTCTTCCGAGGCCATGAAATGGAGGAGCCATCATGTCCAAGCAGTCCAAGACGTCTCAAGGGAAACAGCGCGACAACCGCGCGAACCAGTTGAACCCCAACAACGATCGGTATTGGAAGGCGCGGGACCATCCCGACCGTCCGCCTTCGGAACATCCGTCCAAGTCGGGACCCTCACCCAAGGCCAAGTAGCCTTGCTTCCCCGCCCGCCGCCGCCCCGGCGTCTCATGTCGCCGGGGCGGCGGGCAGGGCAATGCCGTTGGAAAAGGGATGAGGAACCACCGGATACTGATCACGGGCTCGGAAGGGCTGGTCGGGTCCGCCCTTCGCACGGCCCTCGAAGCACGGGGGGCGCACGTCACCGGCCTGGACCTCCAGGGATCGGACGGCGAAGAAGGCGACGTGCGGAACGCAGGGCGCGTCCGGGACGCGGCCGACGGCTGCCACGGCATCGTGCACCTCGCCGCGGTCTCCCGCGTCGTGTGGGGAGAGCGCGAGCCCGAAACCTGCCGGGAGGTCAACGTCTGCGGGTTGCGCAACGTCATCGCGGCAGCCTCGGCGGGGCGTGCGGAATCGTCGCGGCGGCCCTGGGTCGTCTTCGCCAGCAGCCGCGAGGTCTACGGGCAGCCCGGCCGCCTGCCCGTCACCGAAGACGCGCCGCTCCGGCCCATCAACGTCTACGGGCGTTCGAAGGTCGAGGGCGAACGGCTCGTGGAAGCTGCCCGGGACGAAGGGTTGCGAGCCGCGATCGTCAGGCTCTCCAACGTCTACGGGAGCACGCGCGACCACCCGGACCGGGTCGTTCCGGCGTTCGCCCGGGGCGCCGTGGAGGGGAAGGTCCTTCGTGTGGAAGGCGCGGACCACACGTTCGACTTCACACATATCGACGATACGACGCGCGGCATCGTCGCGATCATCGACCTGCTGGCGGACGGGAAGACCCCGCCTCCGCCGCCGGTTCACCTGCTCACGGGCCGGCCGGTTTCGCTCGGGCGGCTCGCGGCGTTGGCGACGGAGCTCGCCGGGACCGGGGCGGCCATCGTGCAGGCGCCGCCGCGGTCGTTCGACGTCTCCCGCTTCCACGGCGACCCGGCGCGCGCACGGAACCTGCTCGGCTGGGCGCCGCACGTGGAGCTTCGGCAGGGCCTGGCACGCCTGATCCATGATTTTCGCCTTGAACCCGGTGCGCTCGAATACCGGGCGGCCGTCCCATACCAGTCGATCGTCCCATGAAGATCCTCCAGGTCATCCACGGCTACCCGATGCGCTACAACGCGGGGTCCGAGATCCATACGCAGATCCTCTGCCACGCGCTCGCCAGCCGCCACGAGGTCCACGTGTTCACCCGCGAGGAAGACCCCTTCGCACCGGACTTCCGGATGCGCATCGAACGGGACCCCGACCACGCCGGAACCACCCTCCACGTCGTCAACAACCCGCGCAACCGGGACCGCTACCGGGAGCCCGGCATCGACCGGCGCTTCGCCGAGGTGCTCGACCGCATCGGGCCGGACGTCGTGCACGTCGGACACCTGAACCACCTGTCGAGCGCCCTGCCCTTCGAGGCCGCGAGGCGATCCATCCCGGTCGTCCATACCCTGCACGACTACTGGACGATGTGTCCCCGCGGCCAGTTCATGCAGACCTTCCCGGAGGACCCCGAAGACCCGTGGGCGGCGTGCGGCGGGCAGGAGGACCGCAAGTGCGCCGAGCGTTGCTACGCCCGCAGCTTCGGCGGCGCCCCGGAGGAACACGAGGCGGACGTCGGCTACTGGACCGGGTGGGTGGGGCGGCGCATGCGCCACCTGCGGGAGATGACCGAGTTCGTGGACCTCTTCGTCGCGCCCGCACGATACCTCCACGACCGGTATCGCGACGAATTCGGGATCCCGGAGCGCAAGCTGGTCTGCCTCGACTACGGCTTCGACCTCGCGCGGCTGCGCGGCCGGGAGCGCACGCCGGGAGAGCCCTTCACCTTCGGCTACATCGGCACGCATATCCCGGCGAAGGGGATCCACGACCTGATCCGGGCCTTCGGCGGCGTGAACGGGAGGGCGATGCTGCGCATCTGGGGACGCCCGCGAGGCCAGGACACGGAAGCCCTGAAGGCGCTCGCCCGGAGCCTTCCGGAGGGGAAGGCCGATCGCGTGGAGTGGCTCCCGGAGTATCGCAACCGGGACATCGTGCGGGACGTGTTCAACCGGGTGGACGCCATCGTCGTCCCCTCGGTGTGGGTCGAGAACTCGCCGCTCGTCATCCACGAGGCGCAGCAGGCGCGGGTGCCGGTGATCACCGCCGATGCGGGCGGCATGGCCGAGTACGTCCGTCACGAGGTCAACGGTCTGCTGTTCGAGCACCGGTCGCATCGATCCCTCGCCGGCCGGATGCAGAGGTTCGTTGACGACCCCGGCCTCGCCCGGCGCCTCGGCCGGCGGGGCTACGCGTTCAGCGAGAGCGGTGACGTCCCGGCGATCGAAGACCACGCCCGCGCGATCGAAGGTCTCTACCGGCGGGTGCTGAAGCGCCGCGACAGCGCGAAGGTGCGGATCGGCAAGGGTCCGTGGCGGATCACCTTCGATACGAACCCGGACACCTGCAACATGCGCTGCATCATGTGCGAGGAGCACTCTCCCCACAGTCCGCGGCAAGCCGCGCGCCGGAAGGAGGGGCGGCCCCGCCGGCTGATGCCCATCGACCTCGTCCGCCGGGTGGTCGCGGACGCGGCGGGGGCCGGCGGGCTCCGGGAGATCATCCCCTCCACGATGGGCGAGCCGCTGCTCTACGAGCACTTCGAGGACATCCTGGCGCTCTGCGCGCAGTACGGCGTGCGGCTCAACCTGACCACCAACGGCACCTTCCCGAGACATGGGGCGAAGGCGTGGGCGGAACGGATCGTCCCGGTCGCCTCCGACGTGAAGATCTCCTGGAACGGGGCCACGAAGGCGACCCAGGAAGCCATCATGCTCGGATCGAGCTGGGAGAAGGTCCTGGCCAACGTCCGGGCCTTCGTCGCGGTTCGAGACGCGCACGCGGCGGGCGGCGGCAACCGGTGCCGCGTCACGTTCCAGCTCACGTTCCTCGAAGCGAACGTCGCCGAGCTGGCCGACGTCGTGCGCCTGGCCGTCGAGCTCGGGATCGACAGGGTCAAGGGGCACCATCTGTGGGCGCATTTCGACGAGATCGAAGGGCAGTCGATGCGCCGCGGTCCGGAGGCGGTCCGGCGCTGGAACGACGCGGTCCGCGCGGCGCGGGAAGCCGCCGCCGAACGCCCCCTGCCCAACGGAAGACACATCCTGCTCGACAACGTCTTCCCCCTGGACGAGGACGCGAAAGACGACCTCGCCCCCGGCGGGCCGTGCCCCTTCCTCGGCCGGGAGGCATGGATCAGCGCCGAGGGACGCTTCGACCCCTGCTGCGCGCCCGATGCGCAGCGGCGGACGCTCGGCGACTTCGGGAACCTGCACGAACGAGGGCTGATGGAGATCTGGAACGGGGAGCGCTACCGGACCCTGGCGGATACGTACCGGAGCCGGGCCCTGTGCCTCGGCTGCAACATGCGAAGGCCCGTTCCGGCCGGGCCGAAGCGGTGAGGCGTCCGCGTACTCCCGGAGGGCACGCGCCGGCCCCTCGTGGCCGGACCATGACCTGGACGGACACCGGCGTCTCCCCGGAGGGCACGCACCACGTTCGGAACGGCGCTCCGTTCTACGCCGAACGTTTCGACGAGGTCCTCGCGTTCCACGCGCCGGGCTTGGCCCCCGTGCGGCGGGGCGGCGAAGCCTGGCACATCCGGATCGACGGCACGGCCGCCTACCGCCGGCGCTTCCGCCGGACCTTCGGCTTCTACGAAGGTCTCGCCGCCGTGGCCGCGCCGGACGGGTGGCGCCACGTCCGCCCGGACGGCTCGGACCTCTCCGCCGCGCGCTTCGGCTGGTGCGGCAACTTCCAGGGCGGACGTTGCGCGGTCCGCGAACTCGACGGCGGCTACCTGCACGTCACCCCCGAGGGGAAGCCCGCCTACGATGTCCGGTGGCGGTACGCGGGAGACTTCCGCGACGGCGCCGCGGTGGTGCAGTCCGGCGATGGCCGCTCGACCCATATCGACCCGCGGGGCGAGCCGGTGCACGGGACCCGCTTCCTCGACCTCGACGTGTTCCACAAGGGCCGCGCCCGGGCGCGCGACGAAGACGGCTGGATGCACATCGACGAGACGGGGCGCTCCGTGTACGCAAGGCGGTTCGCGGCGGTGGAGCCCTTCTACAACGGACAGGCCCGGGTCGAGCGCTTCGATGGAGGGCTCGAGGTCATCGACGAAGCCGGGCGCCGGGTGGTGGAGCTGCGCCCGGCGCTCAGGAGCGAATTCGCCGCGCTGTCGGACGACATGACGGGCTTCTGGCGCACGCAGGCGATATGTGCCGCCGTCGAGCTGGGGGTGTTCGAGGCGCTGCCGGCCACCGCCGGGGAAGTCGCAGCCCGGAGCCGCGGCCTAGACCCGGTCCGTACGCGGCGGCTGTTGCGCGCCCTCGCGGAGCTGCGGCTGGTGGCGAAGGTGGACGGCGAGTGGCGCGCGACGGAGCGGGGCGGGCATCTGGAGGCCGGGCACTCCCGAACCCTCGCGGACGCCGCCCGGGAGTACGGCCGCATCTTCCCGCGAAGGTGGGAGACCTTGTCCGAGGCCGTGCGCGGCGCCGGCTGGACTCCCCCGGACCTCTTCGGCGACGTCGCCGCCGACCCCGACCGCACGGCGGCCCACCACCGGATGCTGGCGAGCTATGCCCTGCACGACTACCCCGCGGTGCCGGCCGCCCTCGACCTGCGGGGCGACGAGCACGTGATCGACGCGGGCGGCGGATACGGGACGCTGGCGGGATTGCTCGCCGACGAGTACCCGGAGCTGCGGATCACGGTCCTCGACCGTCCCGAGGTCGTCGGGCTGGCGGTACGGCGGGAGCCGGGAAGCCGGGTACGGCTTCGGTCCACGGACCTCTTCGAGCCTTGGGGAATCGAGGGGGACGCGGTGGTGATGGCCCGCGTCCTCCACGACTGGGACGACGCCCCGGCCCTTCGGCTTCTCCATCGCGCGCGCCGCGCGCTGCCGTCCGGGGGCCGGTTGTTCGTGGTGGAGATGGTGATGCCCGGGAATGGAGTGGCCGGCAGCCTGTGCGACCTGCATCTGCTGACGGCCACCGGCGGCAGGGAGCGGACGGCCGCCGAGTACGCCGCGCTCCTCGGCGAGGCGGGGTTCGGCCTCGAAGGCGTCCGGCGGATCCCCGCCCTCCCTTCCATCGTCGTGGGGGTGGCACGATGAGCGGCATTGAAGGGTGGATCCCTGCCTTCCGTGCAACCCGCGACACACGGATCCGATCGGGGCGACCGTGATCGCCGTCGTGGACACCCGCGGGGCGATCCGGGGATGACGATCGATGCTGACGCCATACCAGCTATCCATTTTTCTGCCTGCCGCCTTCATCGTGGCCATTTCTCCCGGCGCGAACAACATCCTTTCGCTGTCGCACGGCGCATTGGCCGGCTTTTACCCGACCGTATTCAGCCTGGCCGGACGGTTCCTTGCATTTTCCCTGATGCTGCTCCCCGTTGCGGCAGGACTCGGGGCGGTCATTACGACGTCGGAGGTGGTTTTTCTCACGATAAAGTGGATCGGAGTCTGCTATCTTGCATACATTGGATTCTCGATGTGGTTTTCCAGGTTCCACTACGATCCGATCGATACATCCCGTGGATTCGACGGTATCTCTCTGGCGAAAGAAGAATTCATCGTAGCGATGACGAATCCGAAGGCAGTGCTGCTGTTTACGGCTTTCCTTCCCCAGTTCGTTTCTCCCGATCATCCCTATTTCCGACAATTGCTGACGTTGGGTGGTATTTACATAGCAGTCGAATTCCTGGCTGCGTGCATCTATGCGGCATCCGGTTCGATATTGAGAATTTCAAGCCCATCCCGATCGCGCAGCCGTGTCGTCAACAAAATCGGAGGCGCCATGATGCTGGGTGCAGCGATTGCGCTTGCGATCGTCCGGATCGATGACAAGCCATGAGAAGGGAAGCCGCAGTTCCGGCTTCGGGTCCGGCGGTGCCGGATCGAGAACCCGAGCCGGCCGGGACGGCTGGAAAGGAGGTTGAGATGGAAACGGAAATGGACGTGAGATCGTTCGTCCGGGGCCTGCCCAAGGCCGAATTGCACATGCACCTGGAAGGCTCGCTCGAGCCGGAGATGCTGATGCGCCTGGCGGCCAGGAACAAGGTCGAGGTCCCGTTCCGCTCGGTCGAGGAGATCCGGGACGCCTACCGCTTCACCGAGCTTCAGGACTTCCTCGACGTCTACTACCAGGGGATGAACGTGCTGCGTGAGGAAGAGGACTTCCACGACCTCACCACGGCCTACCTGGAACGCGCCGCCGCCGACGGCGCCGTCCACGTCGAGGTGTTCTACGACCCCCAGGGGCATACCGCGCGCGGCGTCCCCTTCTCCACCGTCACCGACGGCATCCTGGCCGCACTGGCCGAGGGGCGCGAGCGGCTCGGCGTCACCTCGCTGCTGATCCTCTGCATCCTGCGCCACCTGCCGGAAGACGAGGGCTTCGCCACCTTTCGCGAGGCCGAGCCCTACGTCGCCGGCGGGCGGATCGCCGGCCTCGGCCTCGACTCCACCGAGAAGGACAATCCGCCCGCGAAGTTCCGGCGCCTCTTTGCTGCGGCCCGGGAGGCCGGGCTGAAGCTGGTCGCCCACGCCGGCGAGGAAGGCCCGGCCGCCTACGTCGCCGATGCGGTGGACCTGCTGAAGGTGGACCGGATCGACCACGGCAACCGTGCGCTGGAAGACCCGGCGCTGGTCCGCCGCCTGGCCGCGAGCGGCATCCCGCTCACCGTGTGCCCGCTCTCCAACCTCCGGCTCCGCGGCGTCCCCGATCTGCGGCGGCATCCGCTGAAGCGCATGCTCGACGCCGGGCTCAAGGCCACGGTCAACTCGGACGACCCCTCCTATTTCGGCGGGTATCTGCTGGACAACTTCATCGCGGTCGCCGAGGCGCTCGACTTGGGCCGGCCGGACCTGCTCGCCCTGGCCCGCCATTCGATCGAGGGCTCGTTCCTCGACGAGCCCGCCAAGGAGGCGCATCTGGCCCGGATCGGCCCGATCGTTCCAGCCCCGGGGTGAACGCCGTAGCCGCCGCTCATTCACCGGGTGCGCAGGCGGCCGGCGGCACGCGGGAGGTGTGCAGGACCGGGCCCGGACGCTACCGGGGGGTACCGCTTTCCGGGGGGTCGAACACGATGACGTTGCGGAGCGCCTCGTTGCGCTTCACGCTCGCGATGGCGTCGTTGATCTCCACAAGCCGGTATCGGCGCGAGATCAGCTCGTCGAGCTTGAGCCGTCCGGCCCGGTAGTGGTCCACCAGCGCCGGCACGTCGCGGCTCGGCAGCGTCGAGCCCATCTTGCTGCCGATGATGCGGTGGCCACCGCCGGCGAAGCCGGTAATCTCGATCTCCGCCGTCTCCCCGTCGGGCGGCATGCCCACCAGTACCGTGGTGCCGGCCAGGCGCATGAGATCGAGACCCAGCGTCACCGCCGCACGGCTGCCGGCGGCGACGAACACGTAGTCGGCTCCGCGCCCGCCGGTGCCGGCCCGCACCTCGTCCACCGCATCCTGCCGGGCGGGGTTGACCGTGCGGGTGGCGCCGAAGCGCCTCGCGGCGTCGAGCTTCTCGTCCGCGAGATCGACGGCGATGATCGGATCGGCGCCGGCCAGGCGCGCGCCCTGCACGCAGTTCAGGCCCACGCCGCCGGTGCCGACCACCGCCACGCTGCTGCCCGCGGGAACCCGGGCCGTGTTCAGCACCGCACCCGCCCCGGTAATCACGCCGCAGGCGAGCAGCGACGCGCTGTCGAGCGGTACCGAGTCGGGAATCGCGACCACCTGGGAGGCGTCCACCACCACCTGCTCCGCGAACGCGGCGGTGCGCAGGCCCTGGTGCACGCGGCGGCCGTCGCGGGTGCGCAGATGCGCGCCCTCGTCCCGCACGAAGGGCGTGGGGCACACCGTCTGCGCCCCGCTCCGGCAGAAGAAGCAGTGTCCGCAGGCGCGGATCAAGGTGACCACGACATGGTCGCCGGGGGTGGGAGCGACGACCCCGGGACCCACCGCCTCCACCACGCCCGCGGCCTCGTGCCCGTAGATCGCCGGTAGAGGGCCGCCCCAGCCGCCCTCTGCGTAGATGAGGTCGCTGTGGCAGAGCGCGCAGGCGGCGAGACGCACCTGAACCTCCCCCCGTTCCGGCGGGTCGATCTCCACCTCTTCGATCGACAGTGCCCGGCCGAACTCGTGGCAGACCGCCGCCTTCATGACCGTCGCCTTCATCGTTTGCCCCTCCCTGCCCGGCTACAATCGCGCGCCGGCTCCCGCCGCGAGACGCAGGCGATGGGGTCGCATGGTATCCGAATCCCGATCCGGGAAAGCGGGACAAGACGCAAAGGGGCAGCCATGAGCAGGAAGAAGAACGTTCCGGAGCTCGACGCGGAGGAGATCCTCGACGGGATCCTGGAGTGGGTGGACATCGAGTCGCCCTCGAACGACGCGGCGGCGGTGAACCGCATGGCGGATCGGGTCGAGGGGGATCAGCGCGGCATCGGCATGCGGATCGAGCGCATCCCCGGCCGCGACGGCTACGGCGACGTCCTGATCGCGCGTAGCGACCCGGACGACGAGCGCCCCGGCATCCTGGTGCTCAGCCACCTCGACACCGTGCACCCGATCGGCACCCTCACGGGCCGCCGGCCGGTCGAGCGCGACGGCGACGTGGTCTTCGGCCCCGGCATCTACGACATGAAGGGCGGCGCCTACGTCGCCTTCCATGCGATGCGCCATCTGGCACGCCTGGGCATGTCCCCTTCGCTGCCGGTGACCTTCCTGTACGCGCCCGAGGAGGAGGTCGGCAGCCACACCTCGCGCGAGCACATCGAACGCCTCGCGCTCGCCAGCAAGTACGTGCTGGTGACCGAGCCGGCGCGCGACGGCGGCAAGGTGGTGACCGCGCGCAAGGGCTCGGGCGACTTCGAGGTGGTGGCGCGCGGACGCCCCGCGCACGCCGGAGCCCGCCATCGGGACGGGCGCAACGCCATCCGGGAGATGGCGCACCAGGTGCTGCTCCTGGAATCGATGACCGACTACGAGCGGGAGATCACCGTGAGCGTCGGGGTGATCGAGGGCGGCACCTTCCCCAACGTGGTTCCGGCCGAGTGCCGGGTGCAGGTCGACCTGCGGGTCCCCGACGCCGCAAGCGCCGAGGAGATGTGCGCGCGCATCCGGGGATTGACGCCGCTCGGCCCCGACACCGGGATCGAGGTGCGCGGGGGCATGAACCGTCCCGGATACCGGAAGGACGAAGGCATTACCGCACTCTTCGAGCACACCCGGGCGCTGGCCGCGGAGCTGGGCTTCGAGCTGGAGGACACGGGCTCGGGCGGCGTCAGCGACGGCAACTTCAGCGCCGCGCTCGGGATCCCCACGCTGGACGGCCTGGGGGTGGACGGCCAGGGCGCGCACACCGATCACGAGCAGCTCTACTACTCCTCGCTGGTGCCGCGGACGGCGCTCTGGGTGCGGATGCTGACCACGTTGAAGTAGCCCCTTCTCCGCGAGTCTTCGACCCGACCGAGCGCTCGGACGGCAGCGAAGGCCGCGGACTCCCGAGGGCGCGGCCCTGCCCGGAGACGCCGGCGGGATTGCCGGACCGGTCGATTCTTCGTTGCGGCTCGCGCATCGCCCTGTATCCTTGCCGATGCTACGCCCGGCGGGGGTGATGCGGGCCGACCAGGAGCCGTCGCGGGCTCCCCGGCGCCTCCCCGCGGGGATCGGCCCGGAAGAGACCAGATCCGAAGAGGCCAGACATGAG